>NZ_CM151403.1:0-852500 GCF_056500625.1 Planctopirus sp. SH287
ATGCAACCCGGCATGATGCTGGCGAACCCCGGAATGATTCATGATGAACGACAAACCTTACACACGATCGAGACCGCGGCTTCTCATGCCATCTCTCTCGACACCTCATCTCACGATGCATCATCTCCCGATGACAGCTCAGGTGATGACAGATTACGTGATGTCAAACTGAGCGGATGGTCTTCCCACAATCGCGCGGTCACTGAGTTCTCTCAAGTGGCAACAGGTACTGCTCACACGGCAGGAACCCGTTCCATGAAGGAGCATCAGGCCGACGGTCACCATCGCGCCGGTCTTGATCGCGCCAGCTTGCAGCGTTCCAAAGCACTGCGTAGCGAGTTGCTGGTTTCGCCGTCAGCGGTCCGTGAACAGGCCGTCACTACGAAGGAACGGGCACCGGTGACGGCAAATTCCGTTGCGGCTCAATCCATTGCGACTCAAGTGGCAGAGGCTGTCCGCGTGCGAAATGCCGAACGTGGGATTGATCCTCATGCCAGGCCGTCTACCAACTGGAAGGCGGCCCGCCCACGAGATGTCCATAGTCTGGGTTCTGTGCTGGCGCGTGCAGGATTCGCAGTGGACGACTCACCGCCCGCCTCGACATTTGCATCACAGGCGACCTCGGTCAACGCGACAAAAGCCGCAGCCATCACTCCTCCGGTGGCAAAGACATTAGTAGCAAAGACACTGGTAGCAAAGACACTGGTAACACCGGCTCCCGCTCTTTCCCCCACGGCTTCTATCGCTCTTAATCAGGGGGCTTCCGCGCGGATGGCGTCTTTCTGTGAGGCCCTTTCCCGCTCTCTGGGAAAATCTCGCTATGAAATGTTCTTCAGCCAGAAAGTTTCGTTTGCGATCACAGAAGGAGTTGCCGCTGGAACAACCCATCCCCAACATCGGCTGACCTTCAATATCCCTGACGACTTCATTCGGAACTGGTTACAACGGGAGTACCAGCCTCTGTTGGAACAATTGGCGAGGGAATATCTGGCAGGCGGTATTGTTGCTTGGGACGGACACTGCCAGAAAGCCGTGACTCCTCAATCCACAGGATCAGTACCCACAGGATCAGCACCTGAAACATTAGAACACACAGCGGATGGTGCCATTAAAGAAGCGATTAAAGAAGTTGTCGCGCCGGTTGACTTGCGTGTCGCAGAATCTTGCCGCTTGCCCGATCCGATTCACAATGTCACGGTCAGCACCCCGCTTTTGAATGCGGTTGTCGTCACACCTCAGAACTCTGTATCAGTCGTTGACATCCCCGGTTTGCCAACAGATTCAACAACAGGCCCGGATGTCAACGCCACCGTAATTATTAACAAGCAAAAGTCGGTTCGGATAAAGCGACCATTGCAAGCGTCTGTTCGCTTGAAGAGTCGTGGTGAAGACCTCAGAATCTCCGACCCGGCTGAAGCAACTTCTCAGCAGTCGGTGGTTCAGGCCTTCTCTGGAACTCGACAGCCACCTATGGACGAACTTGGCAAGCAGGAAGCTGTTTCACAACTTTCAGAAGTTGTCGAAGAGGTGACAATCAGCGTCACCGAAGCGCCTGCCGCCACTTCACTTTGGCGTTCAGAATTCTCGCCACAGATTTCACAACTTGCTTCACCACGAGGTTCGCGGCCAGAAAATTTGTCTCACGCTTCGCCGAGCCAATCTGCCGCACAACGTTCCACCCAGAATCCACCAAGCCACGCCACCACCATGGGCGCCAGTTCAAAAGGTGCGGCGAACCATCGTCACGCCAACGCAAAGATGACACGGCGTCCGCTGGAACTGACCGATCTTGTCCCCGGTTCTTGCAATGAACTGGCGATTGCGGCTGCCCGTAAGGTCTGCGAGGAAGTCCCGGCTCCGTTTAATCCACTCTATCTCTTCGGTAATGTGGGTATTGGCAAGACCCATCTTCTGGAAGGGATCGCCCGGCAACTGCGTCGCCAGCATCCGCACCTGACAGTGTTGATGATGACGGCAGAACAGTTCGCGAACTGTTTTACTCAGGCATTGCGAGATAAGACGTTGCCATCGTTCCGGCAGAAGTTCCGCAATGTGGACGCACTGCTGATTGATGATGTCGACTTTCTCGATAACACCCGCGTGATCCGTGAAGAGTTCCTGCACACGTTCACCGAACTGGCGGATCGTGGCCGCACGATTGTCCTGACGTCTGACCGTCATCCCAAGCTGCTGACCAAGCTGGGGGATGAACTGGTGACTCGGTTCATGTCCGGGCTAATCTGCCGCCTGGAATCCCCTGATGTCGCCACGCGAGAACGGATTTTGCACCAAAAAGCCGCTCGCCTCGGGACAGATATCAGTCCCGAAGCCCTGGCCTGGGTGGCTCAAAAATTCCGGAACAATGTTCGGGAACTGGAAGGAGCTTTGAATTGCCTGCACACATGGTACACCATGAGCGAGCGGCGAGTCGGGCTGGCGACAGCGCGACAGATCCTGGCCGATCTTGAACGCGATTGCCTCAAGCTGGTGCGTTTGACCGATATCGAACAGACCATCTGCACGTTATTTGGAGTCAAGCCACGGGAATTGAAGTCGTCCAGCCGGGCAAGGTCTGTCAGTCAACCACGGATGCTGGCCATGTTTCTGGCCCGGAAGCACACTCAATCGGCCTATCAGGAAATTGGCCAGCATTTCGGCGGTCGCAACCATAGCACCGTGATGGCTGCCGAAAAGAAAGTCCAGGAATGGCTGGGAACCGATTCCCTGCTGCATATGGGGGGGCGTGAGTGGAACATCCGTGAAGTTCTCGACACGCTTGAGCAACAACTGATGGCCGGTTGATTCTCTCGCTCCATATACGAGAGGAATCAAACCGCTGGCTGTTATCTTGTGAGAAGCGGGGATCAGGTTCTGCGTGTGGCATCATCCCGGTCACGTCATCCCAGCCATGTCATCCCGGTCACATCAGCGTCGTCTCTGTGGCATCATCGGACGATTTCTGCCACGATGAGATCTGTAACCAGATGATGACGCAAGACTTCTTCGGCCTGCCCGAGAATTCTCACAGACGCCCACCTTCAGACGATCACGATAAAGGAACAACATGATGGCCAATCTGGAAGCCGATCTGGTGGTTTTGGGCGGCGGGCCGGGAGGATATCCCGCAGCGTTTGAAGCTGCTGATCATGGGTTAAAAGTGATCCTTGTCGATGAAGGAACTCAGCCCGGCGGCGTCTGCCTTAATCGTGGTTGCATTCCCTCCAAGGCACTGCTTCATGTGGCCAAGCTGATTAACGAATCTCATGAAGCCAGCGAATGGGGTTTGACGTTTTCAAAACCCAAGATCGACATCGCCAAGTTACGGGCCTGGAAACAGAGCGTGACGAATAAGCTGGGTGGTGGTGTGACCGAACTGTGCCACGCCCGCGGCGTTCAACTCATCAAAGCCCGTGGCACTTTTACTGGTTCCAACACACTGGAACTCAAGTCGGCGGACGGCAAGACCAGCACCGTGACTTATAAGCATTGCATCCTGGCCTCGGGGTCATCGCCCGCCATGCCACCGATCTTTGCCATTGGTGATCCCCGAGTCATGGATTCGACAGGTGCCCTCGAGCTTCAGGATATTCCCGGGTCATTACTGGTCGTGGGCGGCGGTTACATCGGTCTGGAAATGGGCACCGTTTATGCGGCTCTCGGCTCGAAAGTGACCGTCGTGGAACTGACCCCCAACCTGCTGCCGGGAGCTGACCGCGATCTGGTGCGTCCCCTGGCCAAGAGGTTGGAGAAGCAATTTCACAAGATCCACCTCAACACCAAGGTTGAAGCCCTCGAAGCGGCTCGGGGTGGGATCAAGGCCACTCTGGCGGGTGAAGGAGTCGACCCGAAGCAGACATTTGACCGTGTGCTGGTGGCCATTGGGCGCCGCCCGAACAGCAAGAATCTGGGTTTGGAAAAAACACAGGTTCAGGTCAATGAGAAGGGCTTTGTCGTCGTCGATAAATCCATGAGAACCAGCGACCCTTCGATCCTGGCGATTGGCGATGTCGCTGGTGAACCAATGCTGGCTCATAAAGCGACACGGGAAGCGAAGGTCGCTGTCGAGACATTGCTTGGGAAAGCCTCTGCCTTTGACAACATTGCCATCCCCGCTGTCGTCTTTACCGATCCGGAAGTCGCCTGGTGCGGTTTACAGGAGCATGAGGCCAAAGAGCGTGGAATTGAAGTGAAGGTGATCCGCTATTCGTGGGCGGCATCGGGGCGTGCCACCACTTTAGGTCGCAATGAAGGCGTGACGAAGCTGGTCTTTGATCCGAAAACAGAACGCGTTCTCGGAGTGGGATTGTGCGGAGTCGGAGCGGGCGAGATGATTGCGGAAGGTGTTGTGGCTGTGGAAATGGCGGCTGTGGCTCGAGACCTTGCCGATAGTATTCACGCCCACCCCACCCTTTCGGAAACGATCATGGAGTCGGCAGAAGCCTTCTTCGGTCAAGCGACTCACATGTATCGCCCCAAAAAATCGTAAGGCATCATGCTGCTAAGACACGGGGCAATTCAGCAAACGCAACCAATCTTGAGAGAGGGGCAGCGGTCATGGCCGAGGCAAAACTGATTCTGATCATTGATGACGATCGCGAAATTGCCTCGACACTGCAAATCGTGCTTCAACACGCAGGTTATCGCGTGACGCTGGCTCCTAACGGTCTGGAAGGTCAGCGGCTCATTGAATCGCTGAGTCCCGATCTGGTCATTACCGATATGATGATGCCTCGAATGGGTGGCTTCCCGGTGCTGGAATTCATCCGCACATTGGCCAAGAAACCCCGCGTCATCATGATTACGGCCAACGAAGGCGGTCGACACAAAGCTTATGCTGAAATGCTGGGAGTAGACGATTACCTCCGCAAGCCGTTCCCGATGGAATCGCTCGTGGATTCCGTTCACCGCATTTTCTCACCCCCTGCTGATGGCGACGAAGAAGCCGCAGCACCGAAAAAAACGACGCGCAAGAAAACCTCGTGAGTCAGTTAGGTTCTGGTGATGATTGCCAGAATGGACTTCTCACGCTTTCAGCCCATGTAGGGCAGGCTCCCGCCTGCCTTTCCAGATGTCGGAAGCCATTTAGGACGGCAGGCGGGAGCCTGCCCTACTAAAATGGCCAAGAAACCCCGCGTCATCATGATTACGGCCAACGAAGGCGGTCGCCACAAAGCCTATGCCGAAATGCTGGGAGTAGACGATTACCTCCGCAAGCCGTTCCCGATGGAATCGCTCGTGGATTCCGTCCACCGCATTTTCTCACCCCCTGCTGATGGCAACGAAGAAGCCGCAGCACCGAGAAAAACGCCCCGTAAGAAGACCTCGTGAGTCAGTTAGGTTCTGGTGATGATTGCCAGAATGGACTTCTCACGCTTTCAGCCCATGTAGGGCAGGCTCCCGCCTGCCTTTCCAGATGCCGGAAGCTATTTAGGACGGCAGGCGGGAGCCTGCCCTACTGGCTCAAAGCCGCAAGCATGGCACACAAACGCTATTTCAAAAGGGAATGCGTATCAGATCGGGTCTACTTCGGATCCAGTGAGAAATTCTGTGTTGTTGGAGTCGCGGTCACGGTGACTCGCAGCTCACTTTTTGTGTTGTAGCGTGCCGGAACGATCTCCTGGATCAGTGGCACTTTCTTGCCGTCAACCAGTTCCGCGCCAAATTTTCCTGGCACTTCTCGCTGACCAAAGATTTCCACGATCTTTTCACCGGGAGTAACTTGCAGGGAATACTCGCCAAACTCGATTCGTCCGGCTGCCGATGACCCTTTGCCGTCCGCAGGATGAAACGCAATCTGCCCAACAACCAAAGGCTGCTCGTTGACGGTGACAGTACCAGAGACTTTGCTGGTCACAACAGCCGGAGCACAACCCCAAACTCCCGGAAGCAGGAGTGAAGCTCCCAGAACAAAACTCGTGGACACTATTTTCCGAATAACGAATTGCTGTGGCATGAGACGCAACCAGTGCGAAAATGAGGATAAACAACTATCTGTGCGACAGTGATTTTGAGAAAAAGAAAAATCGACGGAGAAGGCCACAACAAAGACTTGAGGCACTGATTGACTGGCAAAGCCATCGGTATTGAGGAGCGGCTTAAGTTTTTTCAGCCGCTCTTGGCCCGCACAGACTTCGTTTGAAGGCAACCAAAATTTCCAAGATGACGAACTGCGTTGTGAGAAATCTCTGATGCCTCGATAAGACCGCGACAACCGAGATTTTACGGGAGATGTTTAGCCCTGTTTCCGGGTCAGTGTGACGGCGTCTGTACGTCATTTGTTCTGAACAAGCCTGATTTTTATGCCGCCAGAACACAGCTCTCAATAGGGATGTGGATTAGTATTCTCCGTTTGTCTCATTACCTGCGCGTGTCCCCAATCCCTGAAAAGTCCCTCGGTCAACATTGTTTGAAATAAACCGAACGGCACCGTCGGCCATGAGGATATGCACTCCGCCGGTATGCATGCTGCGGGCGTAATTCTCGGCGTTGCCGCCGCCGTTGTTGGAGACGCACGGGGCCCGCGTGTTGGTCGTTACTTTGCAGCGATAGGTGCGATCGACCACCGGGGTATTGGGGGTGTTGGCTGAAGAAAAGGCGTAGGATCCCAAGCTCGCACCGCCCCAGTACCAGCCGGCATCCCCCCATGCTTCCGCCGTGATGTTGGAACGAATCAGGGCTTCACCGGCGAGGAAAGTGTTGGAAGTCCCGTCCGTGATGTCGCGGAATTTGCAGCTTGAATGGTGCCAGAAAATACCATTGAGGCCGGGAAGGGTGTCGGAGAAGGGACTGATAGGGACACTGTTGTTGCCCGCGCAGACGACATAATTGCCGTGAAAGCCGATCTGGGCAAGGATCCCCGAGTACGACCCGGCGAAGGGATCCGAGGGGCACATCAGGCCGGGGATTTTCACTTGCTTGACCGCATTGGAGACATCCTGAACGTTGGAGGCTGTCTGTGTCATGTAGGTGTTGAACAGAGGTGCTTGGTCGAACTCGGGAAGGATCTGCTGCATCCAGCAATCTCGATTGAGGCGGACGCCATGACGCACCCCATACGGGAACATGTTGGCCCGGTCGTGGTAATTGTGAAGCGCTAGCCCCAATTGCTTGAGATTATTGCGGCATTGCGTCCGGCGGGCCGCCTCGCGGGCTTGCTGCACAGCAGGCAACAGCAAAGCGATCAGAATGGCGATGATCGCAATCACCACCAGCAATTCAATGAGAGTAAAACCACGCTGTCGCATTCCAGACTCCAGAGAAAGACTTAAATAAACCTAAGAATCATACTGGCAAGAAGCAGCAAACGATGGGCCAGCAAACAGAAGACTAGCGTTATTGATCATACGCACGTGCGAGGGCAAGTTAATGAAGCACAGCTAACCGGGTGCACGTGAGCAATGTGTTTTGAAGAGTCGCAGGCAGCATTGCTGCCAACAACATAAGCATGGATTGCTAAGAATCAATAAATAAGCATGCCGGAGTGTGATGATTCCGGAAAGTTGTTCAAGATTCAGTCATCCGATAAGGAACTGCCCGCCATCACACACAATGCACACACCATAGATCATTCGCCCGACTTATGAGCATGACTCTAGCGGTCGGTGCGAAGCTGCTCGACACGCAGGGCTTCAATCCGTGTGGCCAGATCGTTGAACCGGTCTTGTTCAAGTGAACATTCCCCCTGCCATCGCAGACGGCTCTGGGAATCAAAGACGAGGACGTGTGTTGCTCCCTCTTTGAAGCCGTACTGTTCCTTGATCACGTTCTCGAAATCCAGCCAGACGGGAAAGTCCGGCGAACCATTTTTGAACTGCTTGATAATCAGCGGGCGGATTGGCTCGGGGATCTTGTCTCCCATCAAGGCGACTGGAATGACGTTCACATCGGGTGATGGCCCCCGCGCTCCCGGAATGGGTCTGACGGGAGCTTTCACCGCTTCTGAGGAAGCCAACCCGGCAGCCGTCGGATGGAACGTGGTATGCAGCCGCATGCCCAGTTCTTTCGAGACTTTCATCGCTTTGCGGTCACCTGTCACGAGAATCGTGATGCCGCTACCGGTGGCCCCGACCGCATGTTTTTCGCCAAACTGGTCAACCAGCACATGGGCGTCCTCAGCGATAAGAGGGCTGCTTCCCAGGCAGAAGCCGGCCAATATCAGCGCCAGAAATTGGGCATCGACAAGACGACGAGTCCACTCACGCATCATCCAGCTCACTTTCCATCGCGGGGTAATTTGCCATTTTGGCGCCAGCATACCTGCTTTTCTAAGGGGAATTCGTGGTCTGGCACAACATCAATGCTCGTGAGATTGGTCGAACGGCTTCGGGAGGATAGACTCTTCTCATCATCGGCCCGTGTTCAATAGTCACCATTGATCGCGTGAAACCGCCGGGGCAATTCAATGGGATCGATGGTGAGTGACAACCTCTCGCTGGCATCCCTGGTCACCAGGCTTAGCCAGCATGCGGGAATCCGCGAGATTCTGGCCAGTCTGGAGCAGGGGAATAGTGGTACCGTTGACGGTGCCTGGGGATCAAGCTGCGCACTCACCACAGCCTGTGTCGCTCGCGAGGTGCCTGGAACGTCCCCCAGGCCTGTCATTGCCATCGTCCCTCGCAGTAAAGAGATTGAAGATTTTGCGGGTGATCTGGCCAGCTTTCTTGGTAAATCACCACTGATATTTCCGGCCTGGGAATCGCTTCCCAGCGAACAATCGACCAGCGACCCGGTCTATGGCGAGCGGTTGCGAGTCTTGAAGCAACTGGAAAGCGACTCTCCCCCGTCGCTCATCCTGACGTCGATAGCTGCCACGCTTCAACCGGTTCCTGCGCGAAGCTCCCGACAACAGTCGATGCGCACCTTCAAAGTGGGGGATGAGCTTCCGACAGAAGCCACCGCGCAGTGGCTGATCTCTCAGGGGTTCGAGCGTGTCCTGGCCATCGAAACTCGTGGTGAGTTCAGCATCCATGGCGGCATCGTCGACCTCTGGACAGCCGATCTTGAACACCCGCTGCGTATAGAACTCTTCGGCGACGAAATCGAATCGATCCGGACGTTCGATGTCGAAACACAACGCAAGATTGCGGATCTTCAGCAGGTCGATGTCAGTGTGCTGGATGTCCGTAAGCTGCCGCAGGAAAATGCCCCCACGTCGCTGGATGACCTCTTCCCTACGGAGCACTTCTCAAAGAGTTGGCCCGCCGGCACGATTGTGGTGCTGGTGGATCATGCCGATATTCGGAATGAGGCGAAGGTCTATCTCGAACGGTTGGGCGACCGACGGGGAATGTTCTCGGTTGAGTCGTCGCTGGAAAAAATGCTGCAATATCCGTCGCTGAACATCGCGCCGCTTCTGGCCGATGGCTTCGACACGACTTGTCATCTTCAAGTTGAATCCGTCGAGCGGCTGACCGGCCCCAAGACCGAGGCCCTGGCAGAGCTTTGCACGATCTTACAACCGGATGAGCAGGTGCTGCTGGCGTGTCACAACGCGGCGGCACTCGAGCGCATGCAAGAACTTCTTCAGGCGTTGGACGCCGACAAGCAGCGGCGCATCAAACTTTGTGAAGGAACAATCACTCGCGGTTTCCGGCTGACATGGGAACGGCTCGTCGTGCTTTCCGACAACGAACTTTTTGGAAGAATCGAAGTTCGTCGGACAGCAGTGAAAACACGGATCGAGACCCGCGCGCTGGATAGCTTCCTGGATCTCAACGAAGGAGATCTGATTGTCCATCTGTCACATGGCATTGGGCGGTTTCTGGGCATGCAACTGCTCACGAAAGGTGAACAGTCCGAGGAGCACATGCACCTGGAATTCAAGGACGGGGCGAAACTGTTTGTTCCCGTCGCGCTGATTCATCTGGTGCAGAAATATGTGGGCGGGCAAAAGACAGCCCCGGAGCTTTCCAAACTGGGGGGGACAGCCTGGGCACAGAAGAAAAAGAAAGTCGCCGAAGCCGTCACCGACATGGCCGGCGACATGCTGCGGCTTCAAGCTGAAAGAGAGTTGCAGCCGGGCATCGCCTTCCCGCCAGACAGTCACTGGATGGAAGAGTTTGAGGCGTCTTTCCCATACATCGAAACACTCGATCAGGTGAAAGCCATCTCAGAGATTAAAGTCGATATGGAACGTGGACGTCCCATGGAGCGACTCATCTGCGGTGACGTCGGTTTTGGTAAGACGGAAGTCGCCATGCGGGCTGCGTTCAAAGCGGTTGATGGCGGCAAGCAAGTGGCCGTTCTTGTTCCCACAACCGTGCTGGCCGAGCAGCATTTTCGCAGCTTTTCCAGCCGCTTTGCCGAGTTTCCGATCAACATCGGCCAGCTCTCCCGTTTTCGTACCAAGTCTGAACAGCGACTGACGCTAAGCGGATTGATGGATGGCTCCGTTGATCTGGTGATTGGAACCCATCGGCTCGTCCAGTCCGATGTGCATTTCAAAGATCTGGGCCTCCTGATCATCGACGAAGAGCAGCGGTTCGGTGTCGAAGCGAAAGAACGGCTCAAGAAACTCCGCACACAGACAGATATCCTCACGCTCAGCGCAACGCCTATTCCCCGCACACTCCATCTTTCGTTAATCGGCGTGCGGGATATCTCGAATCTGGAGACACCGCCACAAGACCGCATGGCCATCGAGACACGCATCTGCCGGTTCGATCCCACACTCATCCGACAAGCCATCGTTCGTGAATTGAACCGGGGAGGGCAGATCTATTTCGTCCATAATCGCGTTTATAATATCCAGACGATGGCAGAACGGATTCGTTCCATTGTTCCCGAAGCGAAGGTCGACGTCGTTCATGGACAGATGAACGAGCATGAGATGGAAAGCGCCATGATGGGCTTCGTGCGCGGGGATGTCGATGTCCTTGTCGCGACGACTATCATCGAAAGTGGATTGGATATTCCGAACGCGAACACCATCTTCATCAATCAGGCCGAGCATTATGGGCTGGCGGAAATGCACCAGCTTCGCGGGCGTGTCGGCCGTTACAAACATCGGGCTTATTGCTACCTGATGGTCGAAGAGGGGAAGATTCTTTCCCCGCAGGCCACCAAGCGTCTCAAGGCCATTGAAGAATTCAGTGAACTGGGGGCGGGCTTCAAGATTTCGATGCGCGATCTGGAAATCCGTGGGGCGGGAAACATTCTGGGGACAGAACAAAGCGGGCACATCGCAATCGTTGGGTATGAACTTTATTGCCAATTGCTGGAAAACGCCGTCCGCGCGCTGAAGCGGGAACCACTCAAGGAGCATCGGCATGTTGATATTGATCTGCCGATTTCAGCGTTCATCCCCAGTGAATATGTCCCGCCGGGGCGTCTGAAAATTGAGATGTATCGCAAGCTGTCGCAGGTGATTTCACTGGACGAACTGCGTCAGTACGAAGCTGAAATCAAGGATCGCTTTGGCCCGATCCCCAAGCCTGCCATGCGGATGATTGACATCAGAGAGTTGCAACTTCTGGCAAGCCGCTGGCAGGTTGACCGTATTCATCTTGAAGGGGGTTATTGTGCTTTCAGCTATCGACTCCCACGCAAGATCGAAAAACTCGTCAGCGAAACGCCGTTCACGTTGCGCATTGTCGATGATCGTCAGGCTCACCTGCTATTGCCGCGCGGTTATGAAACGGGGCTTAAGCTATTGCGACTGATTCGTAAAGTGCTTGACCCTCAAGGGGAACTCACCGGCAAGAAAGTTTCCGTTGATGAGTGACAGCTGGTTTCAGGCAGGGTGATGTGTATTAACCAAGCTTGGAGCCATTGGGAATCGGTTGATCAGGAACGGCGAGCACCACCGCACCATCCGGCCGATAAAAGCCGGTTACCAGGCATTCTGATCGCATTGGCCCAATCTGCTTGGCAGGAAAATTCACCACCGCCACAATCTGCTTACCAACCAGTTGCCCTACTTCATAGAGCGTGGTGATCTGAGCGCTGGATCGTCTTGTGCCAATCTCTGCGCCAAAGTCGATTATGAGTCGATAAGCAGGTTTCCTTGCTTCAGGAAACGGCTCCGCCTGCAGGATGGTTCCCACCCGCAGTTCCACTTTTTCAAAGTCGGGCCATGTGATCAGTTCAAAATCGGCCGGGGAGGTACTCATGATCTGCTGCTTAAGTTGAGGTGATCTTCAGACACTGACAGAACCATGGCCTGCTGATTGTCCTGAAATTAACGTCTCTCGCACCTCGGCAATCAGAAAGAATGAACCCGTGATAACCACCAGATCATTCGAGTGAGTACAAAGGTTGCGAGCGAGTGCCAGAGCCTCCTCCGGTGTTTCTGTCGTCAGAACCGGGGTATCACTGATCGTACGGGCCAGAAGGGATAACTCCCGCACGCTGGTACCGCGGGGATTCTCGTGATACTTCGTCAGAATGAGTCGATGCGATGAGGCCATGGCTAAACGCATCAGACCGAAGAGATCCTTGTCGCGCGTTGTCCCCAGAATCACCGTTCGCTTTGACTGGGGGAATTCTTCATCTAATGTCCGAAACAAGGCATTCATCGACGCCCAGTTATGAGCCGCATCGAGCACAATCGTCGGCGTTCCCCCGAGCACTTCAATACGTCCCGGCCAGACTGTTTTTTCCAGGCTCGCTATCATCGCCGGCCAGGGGAAAGTCGAATTCTTCAAGGATGCGGTCACTTGCTGGTTCCGCCAGCGGTCATAAGCCAGCACCCCGGCGAGCAGTGCGATGGCCGTGTTCATTTCCTGATGCTTGCCAAGAAGAGGAACGGTGCACTCCAGAAATTGTTGCGGCATAGCCGGACAGTCTGTGGCCGAAATTTCTATCCGTCGTAATCCGTCTCTGACACCGGCGCCTTCTTCAACCGCACATTCCTCTTTAACGGTACGTTCCAGCGAGCGGGAGAACAGATTTTGCTCTAACTGCCATAAAGGGGCCTGACGCTGCGCTGCCACACGCGCAATGACAGGGCGGGCCAGCGGATCCATCACTCCACTGATGACTGGAACCTGCGGCTTGATGATTCCCGCCTTCTCAGCTGCGATCAGATCCGTCGTCGCTCCTAAAATCGCGGTGTGATCCCGGCTGATATTGGTAATTACAGTCACCAATGGCTGGCAGACATTGGTGGAGTCCAACCTCCCGCCCAGCCCAACTTCCAGCACGGCAATATCAACTTGATGGTTGATGTTATGCAGCCAGGCCATGGCCGTGATGGCTTCAAAATAAGTGACATGCCACTCCGGCCCTTCGGCATCCATCCGGGCAATGATTGGCTTGAGTTGCTCGACCAAAGAAACCACTTCTTCCTCGCGGGGAAGCTTGCCATTGACCGTAAGGCGTTCTTCCAACCGATGAATGTGGGGGGAGGTGAACAGCCCCACGCACAGCCCGGCCCCCTGAAGAAAATTGGCCACCATGGTGGAGGTGGAGCCTTTGCCTTTCGTTCCTGCGATATGCACCACGGGAATTTGATGGTGAGGGTTCCCCAGAAGTTCCAACAACCGCTGCATGCGATCCAGCTTGAGCGTTTCTCCCCGCAGCGCATCAGCATGGGAACGCTCGTAATTCACTCGATTCAGGAGATAACTGATTGACTCGGCGTAATCCTGCACGCTTGACCTGACCTCATGCTGTATTCGCGGAGTATTTGACAAATCTGCCAGATGCCTCGACTTGAGTTTGTCGAGAACGCACATCAAGATAAAGACTTCTCTGCAAAAGGATAATCCACGTGCGAACTCCCACCAGCGTTATTCAGGTTTACCAATCCCAGTTGATCTTCGCACGAACCAAGACATTGGCGACGTTTGACGAGATCTTGAAGCTCGACCCTAGCGGGGCGATTCTCGGTTGGCGGCCTGGCCCTGACCGTGCCCATTTTGCCTGGCAGTTGACTCATATCGCCGTCACTGAGGAACTCTTCGCCACAGAGCGATTAATGTCACGACCAGCCGCTTTTGCCGAACTGGTTCCACGATTCCGTGGGGGCAGCACGCCTGACGAAGATTTTCCAGACGCTGACCAGATTCGTACTGTGCTCAGTGAATCCCGGCAGCATCTGTTCAACTCCCTCTCCACATTTCGTGATGACGATCTGGATGTGATCCCGGAACCGCTTAAAGACCGTGGCTGGAACCTCGAGCGTGTGTTGCAAGTGCTGGGCTGGCATGAAGCTCATCATCAAGGGCAGGCACACGCGGCACTCAATCTTTACAAGGCCTCCCGCAGCTAACGCCGCATCACACGAGACCACTCAAGAAAAGTTCACGGGCGTCTCTCTTTGCGAGGGGCGGGGTTCAGGGTGTTTTCGTTTTCATTAGCAAGATGATGACATCCGCATCAATACACTCACCGCGACCAACGGGGCCAACTTTTTCACCCGTTTTGGCCTTCACGCTCACCTGTTCGGAAGTAACGTCCAGTAATTCGGACAGTCTGTCTGCGATGGCTCGCTTGTAGGCCGAAAGCTTGGGTCGCTCGGCGTGGATGGTGGCATCGAGATTGGCAATCTCCCACCCGCGTTCTTGAATGGCGTTTCGTGCCGCCACCACAAACCGATCCGATGAAGCGCCGCGCCAGGCTTCATCGGTGTTTGGGAACCACTCGCCAATATCCCCCAGAGCTAACGCCCCCAGCAGGGCATCGGTTACCGCGTGGAGCAGCACGTCGGCGTCGCTGTGACCATCCAGCCCGAGTTCAAAGGGAATCTCCAGCCCACCTAGCCACAATGGTTTTCCCGCAACCAGCCGATGACGGTCATGCCCCATGCCAATACGATACATTCCGCTTCCCGAAAGTGCGTAACTGATTACAAGGAAACCGCTTGTGGAGAAAAAACAGACGCTCTTCGCGCCGTTTGCCACTTTCCGCTATGTTACGCGGTCAATTGGATGATTCCTACTATTGGTTTTCAAACTTGAAGAATGGGGCTGATCAGGTGGTTGCGTCCGATATCGGAGGACGATACTGCGGAGGAAGCTCTGAGAGAAAGCCGTGACACGGCACTAGAAGCATGGATGCTGATCGTGGCGACACCTTTTCTTCGACATCAAACGCTTTGGCTGGCACTCTGCTGTGTCTGGGCACTGCTCCAGACTGGCTGCGTCAGTCGCCGCCTGATGGTGCAATCCAATCCTCCGGGCGCTCTGGTGCTGCTCGAAGGTCAGGAGGTTGGCTACACCCCCGTTGGCGTCGACTTCACCTATTACGGCACCCGTGAAATTACATTGATTAAAGACGGCTACGAAACCCTCAAGGTCAAACAGCCCGTCCCCGCCCCCTGGTATCAATGGCCAGGGATTGACTTTTTCTCAGACAACCTGCTCCCTCACCGCATCACTGATCGCCGACGGCTTTCCTATAACATGCAGGTCAAACAAATCACTCCCAGTGAAGATCTTCTCCAGCGAGCCGATCAACTGCGGAATGAGTCCCGCTTAGGCCCCTAGCGCCGTATCACGGCTTTGCCTTCGGGTTGATGTCGCCGCAATGTCATCCGCTGTCGGACTTAACAACAGAAGAGACCCGAATTTTATACTTTGACAATGCAGTAGCTTTCGATAGAAACATCACCGCATCGATAAGTCATCAAAAATTGACGTGATCGCGGCAAGGATCATCAGGCTGTCCCAGAGAAGCTTGCCCATGGAAACATGACTGACCAGGGCCGTTCGCCAGGAAACACTTCGCCATGCAAGACGGCTTCATCCACATTTGCGACAATTCTGGCAACATGCCTGCGCTTTCACGCCGCTCGGCCCTTCAGACCTGTGCCGTGATGGCAGTGGGAGGATGGCTGACCCGGAGTCTGGCAGAGGCTCAAGGTCAAGACGAGGTCATCACTCGTCTGGAAGAACCCGCCGACGACTTCCGTGTCTTTGGTGTTGGTGCTCGGATTGAAGTCAACGGGCAAGTTCAAACTCGTGACGACAAAGGGGGGGCACTTCCACTCCCTCTCAAACTGACGGCAGGCATCTCTTACCGTGAACGCCGTCTTCTTGGCCCGGGACGTGATGCAGAAGCACTGCGATCATTGCGGGAATATGAGCAAACCACGGCAGAAATCGTTGTCGGTGGAGAAGCCTCCCGCCGCCAGCTGGCCGATACGCTGCGCCTGATTGTCGCTCAGGGACGCACCGAAGGGGTCGAACTGTATAGCCTTGGCGGCCCCATGACCACCGATGAAATGGAGCTTCTCCAGACACCCGGCGACACCCTTTCACTCATCGCTCTGCTTCCAGGGCGAGACATCAAGGTCGGGGAAAGCTGGAATCCAGACTACTGGGTGCTCCCGATGTTCATGGCCGTGGAAGCGGTTGTTGAGCAAAAACTGACCTGCACTTATGTCGCACTCAATGGAAATCTGGCCCGCATAAGTTTCGTAGGTGAATTGAGCGGCGCCATCGACGGTGCCACGACCAAAGTCAGCGTTGAAGGCAATCTCGATTACGACATCACCACAAAGTCGATCGCTGAAGCTGAACTCTCTCAGATTGAA
Source organism: Planctopirus sp. SH287 (assembly GCF_056500625.1). Taxonomy (NCBI): domain Bacteria; kingdom Pseudomonadati; phylum Planctomycetota; class Planctomycetia; order Planctomycetales; family Planctomycetaceae; genus Planctopirus; species Planctopirus sp. SH287. The sequence goes on from NZ_CM151403.1 coordinate 16,478, forward strand.
AAACGCGCTATCGGAGCCATCAGTCCTGGCCTCGACATCACCGCCCGCCTGCGGCTCCGACGCCGGCCTGCTCAGATCCCTGGTCGTGTGGGAGAACAGCGTTTTGTGGATGAGGCCACGCAACTCCCGACCACACAACAGATGCGAGTTCGTTTCGACGCTCCCTGGGGCCTGACAGTGCTGCATGGCCGCCACTGGCAGCTCTATCATGAAACTCAGCAGGTTGCCATTTTCCGGCGTATTAAAGATGGCCAGTTCATTGCCCAATGCAATATTGCGCCACTCGCCAGTGCCGCTGCTGGCAGCCATCTCCCTGAAGCCAGCTTTGAGTCCGATATCCGTACCGCACTGGGCGAGCGGCTCAAAACAGTCCCTAAAAAAGAAGTCATTCCCACCAAGAATGGCCGGTTTGTCTACCGCGTGGTTGTCCAGGGACAACAAAAAGAACAAGCCCTCACCTGGATTTATTTCCTGGTTGCAGAGCCTACCGGCAGGCAGACTTCACTGTTGTTCTCACTGGATTCGGCACTGCTGGAAAAATTCGGCAACGACGATCTTGACTTCATCGACGGTCTGAACTTTGGCTCTCCAGCGTCCAATACCAGCACACCCACACTGGCCAATCCGTAACACCGAAAAACTGGCAGCAGCGCCGTCAAACGATGAACTTGCCCTCACGCAGCCTCTCTCATCAGAATGAGCGAGGAGTCATGATCAGTTGTCATATCCCAGATTTGGTGCCAGCCAGCGTTCAATCTCTTTCACCGACATCTCTTTCCTGCGGGCGTAATCTTCGACCTGATCCTTTGTAATGCGGTCGACAGAGAAGAACCGCGACTGGGGATGTGCGAAATAAAGCCCACTTACCGCAGCACCGGGGTGCATGGCATAGCTTTCTGTCAGATAGATTGTCGTCTGTCGGGTGGCATCGAGCAGATCAAAGAGACCTTTTTTTTCCGTGTGGTCGGGGCAGGCCTGATAGCCATAAGCCGGGCGAATGCCGCGATACTTTTCGTCGATGAGGTCGTCTTGTGTGAGGGCTTCTTCTTTGCCGTAACCCCACGCCAGCCGCGCCTGCTCGTGCAGATATTCAGCAAAGGCTTCTGCCAGACGATCGGCCAGTGCCTTCGTCATGATTGACTGATAGTCATCGTGCTGACGATGCAGAAAATCATCGGCCAGTTCATCGCAACCAATCCCGGTTGTCACAGCGAACGCTCCCAGATAGTCCATCCGGCCACTGGAAATCGGCGCGATATAGTCCACCAGTGAACGGAAGTCTTTCTGTCCCGGCCGCTCCCATTGCTGCCGCAACATGGGGAACTTCTCGATGATGCGTGGCGAGGATGACGCCACATCTTCCGGAGCATAGACCACCACATCTTCGCCATCGGCCTGTGCCGGCCAGAAGCCATACACGCCGTTGGCCGTCAGCAGTTTCTCGTTGACAATCCGGTCGAGCAGACGCCGGGCGTCGTCATAAACCCGCTTTGCTTCGGCTCCGACCACTTCATCCGTAAAAATTTTGGGGAACTTGCCACGCAACTCCCACGTCATGAAGAAGGGCGACCAGTCGATGTAAGGAACCAGTGTCTCCAGCGGCAAAGCCTGGAGCGTTTTTGTTCCCAGAAACGCAGGCGTGTCGATCCTTACGTTGGCCCAGTCTGTCACAAATCGACGCTCACACGCTTCACTGAAGGGAACCAGCGTCCGTTTTTGCCCATGACCATACATCGCCCGATCACGTTCCTGTGCCGCCAGATTCTTCTCAATGAAGGCCGCACGACGATCGTCATCCAGCAAGTCTTCCACCACCGGCACCGAAAGCGACGCATCGACCACATGCACGACGGGATGCTGATAGTGAGGGGCAATTTTCACCGCGGTATGCTTCGCGCTGGTGGTCGCCCCGCCGATGAGCAGCGGGAGATGAAAGCCCTGTGCCTGCATCTCTCGAGCCACCTGCGTCATCTCATCCAGCGACGGTGTGATCAGACCAGAGAGACCGATGACCTGCACGCCTTCTGCCTTCGCCGTCTCCAGAATCCTCTCACAGGAGACCATCACTCCCAGATCAATCACTTCAAAGTTGTTACAGCGCAGCACCACCGCGACGATATTCTTGCCGATATCGTGAACATCCCCTTTGACCGTGGCGATGAGGATCTTGCCACGGGATGTCGCTGCGGCTGCCGCTGGGTCGCCGCCTGCCAGTGCCTGCTTCTCTTCTTCCATGAAAGGTTGAAGATAAGCCACGGACTTCTTCATCACGCGGGCACTCTTCACCACCTGCGGCAGGAACATCTTGCCCTGTCCGAAGAGATTGCCGACGACATTCATGCCGTCCATGAGCGGGCCTTGAATGATCTCCAGCGGGCGGGCGTACTTTTGCCGGGCCTCTTCGGTATCTGCTTCGATGTAATCAGTGATCCCCTTCAGCAGCGCATGACTGAGACGCTCCTCGACAGTCCCCAGACGCCACTCTTCCACGGCAGCCGGGCCATCCACCTTGCCTGTCGCGCGATTTTTCAGTTCTTCGGAATAAGCAATCAGCCGCTCGGTCGCATCTTCCCGCCGGTTCAGCAGCACATCTTCCACGTATTCCAGCAGTTCCTTGTCAATTTCGTCATAGACCGCCAGTTGACCCGCGTTGACAATCCCCATATCGAGGCCCGCCTGAATGGCGTGATAAAGGAACGCGGCGTTCATCGCTTCACGGACATGCTCGTTCCCACGGAACGAAAACGAAACGTTGCTGACCCCGCCGCTGGTTCGGCAATAAGGGCAGGTCGCTTTGATTTCTCGAACGGCTTCAATGAACTCGACGGCATAGTTCGCATGCTCTTCCATCCCCGTTCCCACGGTCAGGATGTTCGCATCGAAAATAATATCTTCCGGAGGGAATCCCGCCTGTTCGGTCAGCAGTTGATAAGCCCGCTGGCAGATCGCGACCTTGCGGTCTTTCTCGGCCGCCTGACCTTCTTCATCGAACGCCATGACCACAACCGCCGCACCAAAGCTGCGGATGATGGCGGCTTGTTCCAGAAACTTCGCCTCTCCTTCTTTCATGCTGATCGAGTTGACCACGCCCTTGCCAGCCAGACATCGCAGCCCCGCTTCAATGACGCTGAACTTTGAACTGTCGACCATCACCGGAACTTTGTTGATATCCGGATCATCGGAAATCAGGTTCAGGAAATTTACCATCTCGACGGCACTATCGAGCAGACCTTCGTCCATATTGACGTCGATCATGTTCGCGCCGCTTTCGACCTGCTGCCTGGCAACCGAAAGAGCTTCTTCGTACTTTTTCTCTCGAATCAGTCGGGCAAACTTCTTTGACCCTGTGACGTTCGTCCGCTCCCCGATCATCAGGAACTGACGCGGGGTCTCGGGAGTTGTTTCTGCCTCAATATTGCTGGTGCGTAACTCAAGCAAGTGCGACCCGCTATAGGTCGACCAATGCGGCACCTGGGGGATTTTGCGAGGCTTCTGATCAGCCACCGCTTCGGAAATCTCCCGAATAAATGTCGGCGTCGTCCCGCAGCAGCCGCCCACAATATTGACCCAGCCGTTCTTGGCAAAGTCACGGATATTTCGGGCCACATCCTCAGGAGTCGCATCAAATCCGCCCATTCCGTCCGGCATCCCGGCGTTCGGATAGACGCTGATATATCGCGGCGCAATATTCGACAACGTCTCGACGTAGGGACGCATCTGTGCTGGCCCCAATGCACAATTCAACCCCACACTGGTGGAGGGAAAATGCGAGACCGCCGCCCAGAAGGCTTCCATCGTCTGGCCGGTGAGCGTGACCCCTCCCTGAAAGATCGTGCCCGAAATCATCACAGGCAAGGTTCGACCCGATTCTTTGAACACCTTTTCAATCGCGTACAAACATGACTTCATGTTCAGCGTATCGAACGACGTTTCCGGCAACAGAAGATCGGCCCCGCCATCGATCAGTCCTTTGACCTGCAACGCATACGAGTCAACCATCTGGTCGAACGTCACGGGGCGATAGCCGGGTTTGTCGGCATTGAACGACAACTGAACTTTCGTAGGGCCAATACTCCCTGCGACAAAACGTGGCTTAGCGGTGTTCTTCTTTGTGAACTCGTCCGCGCAGGATCGCGCTAACTCAGCAGCGGTTTTGTTGATTTCATAGGTCAGATCTGCCAGGCCAAACTCCTCCATCGACACGATATTCGCGTTGAACGAATCCGTTTCAATGATGTCCGCACCGGCTGCCAGATATTGTTTATGAATATCTGCAATCATTGCGGGCTGAGTCAGCACCAGCACGTCACTGGCGTTCTTCAGATCGATGGGATGCTGCTTGAATCGCTCGCCCCGGTAATCCTCTTCCGTCGGATTAAACGTATGGATCATCGATCCCATCGCGCCATCGATGACGAGAATACGATCCTCAAGAAGGGTCTCGAATAAGCCGGGGCGGGAAGTGTCAACCATGCGTCAGATCAGCCAATTCACAAAAGTTGTGTCGAAGTTTGCCTAAAAACCTGCTGCGCCTGCCGGAAAACGTCAAGTGTTTCGTCGCTTCCGGCCAGCACGGATCGTTTGATGAGAGCTTATAAGTTCTGTTTGATTTTCATACGAGCGACAAGATCTCTCCCAAGTGCCCCGCCATCCTTAACATTGATGACTCAAAGCAACCCGAGAACCATTATACTGAACAAGCGTGTAAAACGCCTTGTCAGCCTCGCCTTGTTCACCATGACGCCCATATCACAAGTTGCTTTCAGCACACACTCTATCTTAGCAGGCAACCCCATTCGTGGCAGCCTCGCCGTGGTTGGCCAGTGTCTTGCGATGGCTACGTTTCCGGTTGAAAGCCCATTTATGGCCACAATCATCCGCTTTACAGCGGCCCTTGAACTCAACAAGACACGCCAGGCCCCTGATTTGTTCACTTCTGATGGGTCAGTGTCTTATCACGGCTTTCTCTGGGGGTTCAACGCGAGCCACGTCCTTCGTTGTCGGACTTAACAACCAGGTTCCCTCCCTCCTGTTATTGGCACGACGCCAACGAAAAAAGGGCCAGCTGAAAAATTCAGCTGACCCCGCAGGCATTCATACCAATTGGTATGACGAATTGATGCAAAGCATGGAGAGTTACTGTGCTCCGTCGCCCTTCAGTTCCAGGACTTCAACGAGATCGGCCTTGCCGTTTTCCATGCTGGCACCACCCACAAAGACCAATTTATGGTCATTGGTTGGCAGCATGCGGTGGAAGAAACGGGGCTGGTTGAGCTGGTGAACCTGCTCCCAGTTCGCCCCATCAGCCGTCAGCTTGTAGACCTTACCCGACATGACACTGACATAGAGCGAGCCATCAATCGCGAATGAGGAACTGCCGAAGCCTTCCATCCCTTTGCCGGGAATCTCCGGGCCATCGCTCCAGCTATTGGCGGCTGGGTCATAGATCGCGACTTTGGTGGTGGGGCCGCCCTTGTTCTGCATACCGCCGAACACATAAATCTTGCCGTTATGGACAGCAGTCGAGAGGGCACGACGCTGGAAAGGTGGGTTGGCGATTTCCTTCCAGGCAGGTGTCTGGGCAGCGATATCGAACTTCCAGGCGGTTGTGTGCCAGGTGGCGCCGTTGCCGCTTCCCTTGAGTTCCCAACCACCGATCACGTAAATCGTGTTGCCGATGGCCACGGCGTCGAGCGATGAGCGGCCTTCTGGCAATGAGGGGAGAGATGCCCATGCCTTGGCAGCAGCATCCCAGCGGGCGAAATCATTCGAGCTGCGGAGGTTGTCGTCTTCACCGGGAGCGTTTTCAGCAGAAAAACCACCGATGCGATAAACATCATTGCCGACAGCAACCATCGTCAGGCCGGCACGTTCCGGGCCAGCACCGAGGACTTGCCATTCTTTAGGATTCTTCAGGTCAAGCGAGAGCAGTTGGGTTGAGAGTTCGCCCTTGGCGTAGTGATGCGCGCCACCCATATGACCGCCGTAAACATAGATCGTGTTACCAGCAATGGCCCCGCCGAAGCTGGTGATGCCCTTGGGAAGCTCGGGGAGAGCACCGGTGGCAGCAGCCGGTTTTGGCTGGCTGGTGGCGGGCTTGATCACGAGTGAATTGGTGCTGTAAAGGCGAACGGACTTGTATTCCTTATCGCCGAGCTTGCCCGCTTCGTCGATGGTCTTTTTGGCACGCAATGAGTACACACCATCTTCAAGCTTGCCCAGAGCGATTTCACCCTTGGCGTTGGAAGTCCCTTCGATGCGGGATTCGCCTTCTTTACGAGCTTGCAGGATTTCACTGTTAACAACCAGTTCAACCCCTTCAGCTGGCTGACCATGCCAGTAGGTGAGAGCCACGAAGCCTTCGGGGGTTCGCTGAACAACGACTTCCAGCGGCAGAAGCTCTTTATCGCCGATAATCTTGCCACCATCACGGTTGGCGATGGTTTGTGAGCGACCGCAATATCGCAGGAGGTAAGGCTCGGCTCCCCCCTTGGACATGACGCCGTAATCGCAATAGACACCAGCGTTGGTGGCCTTGGGGCTGGGAGTCGCTTCGAGGGAGTTTTCCCCTTTGACGTGATTAAGCTTCACGGTCTTGACGACATCGTCATGCAGGTTGGCTTCGAAGATCACCGATTGCATGACCCTGGTGAGCAGGGCGGGATTATCCGGTGCGGCTTCTTCACCAAAATAAACATGCACCTTCCCATCCTTGGACTGCTTGCCATCGAGAACAAACAGGAAGTGGGCCTGTGCAGAAAGCGGGAGAGCCGCCAGTAATAGCAACGCTGCTAAAGATCGAGCATAACTTGGGAAAACGCTTCTCATTTCTTGTCTCACAGTCTTTGAAAATCTCGCTGTCTTTAAGAAACCCCGCAGAATAGCCACCAGGTTTCCAAGGCTTAAAATTACGATGTCCTGATGGCCACGACTTAGAGGCACATTTCGGTCGATAGCGAATGCAATACGCCTTCAAGTCGATATCTATGTTTCTAGCGTCACTTGGTCGTGCTAATGGTTCCTGGATCACCTTTAGAAGTAATCTGCAACGTGAATGAATTTTCCCTCATCATAGATATGTCCACGGTCATTTTGGAGGCACGACCATAGGCTGTTGGAATCGTTACCTTGTCAAGTGAAACTGGTTTACCATTAGCCCGTTTCAATCGTTCTACCGCTTCACCCTCTTCGACTTCAATGGGAAGCACCATCACGCGATTAATTCCAGGAAACGGGCCATTCGATTCCGGCAGAGAAAATTTGCCGTCCTTAATAGCACCACTCGTTGTTTGAAGGTCTTGACTATCGATGGAAACGAAAGCGATTGTGGCATCGCTAAGGGGTTTTCCATCAAGCATCACTTCGCCCGAGATGGCGCATCGTAACGGATCCGGAGTTGCACTCGTGCTGCTTTGGCAGCCTGATTGAAAGAATGCGATCAACATCCAAAGCGACAGAATTCCACAGCGATATCTCAACTCACACATCGTTCGTAGCAACACAGTCAACCACCATTTCTGAACGGCGAACGCAGCTCCAAAGCCTCTTACCAGGTATTGCGAAAGACTCGGGAAGACATTGAAAACTGAAGCGACTACTGGCATTTAGAACTCGCCAATCACCTCGGCACCTGCTCGTGTTGCCAGTCCATCCAGAATGGCCTTATTGATGTTGTAGCTGACGAATCGGACAGAGCCGTCACCTAGTGCATAGTGCAAGCCGCCAGTATGATCGCTGCGCCACATGCCGGTTGTTGTTCCAGTGCCAACGGTAATGCCAACGGGATACGCTGTCGTTCCTGTCGTCATGTTGGCATAGCCAACACCCCAGCGATGATTCCCCCAGCGTGGTTGACCAACCTTTGTTGGATCAGCAGCGCAACTGCTGCTTGTCCACAGGTACTCAGCAAGCTTGAAGTTGTATTCACCGAACATGAATGTATTGGAAAGCCCATCAGTCACATCACGGAATTGCACACCACCGTCAGCGCCGCCAATGGCGTCCTGCGAAAACATTCCATTGCTGCCTGAGCCTCGCAATAAAGAACCCGCACTGGCTCCATAGCTAGTAGCGGCGCCAACTTCTCCTGCGCCACAAGCAGGCTCAGGAACTGAGCGGGGAATTACCATTGATGGGCACAAAAATGCGGGGATGGGCTGATTAATGACAGCGACGTTGATTGGATCCGTATAGTAGCGATTGAAGTCATACTTATTATAGGAATTGGCTTGATCAATGAAGGGTAGACCTGCCGTAAATACGCTCTTTAGCTGGTTGTCATAGCCAGGGGGAAGTCGGTTTGCGACATCATGGTAGTTATGCATCGCCAGTGCTAACTGTTTCATGTTATTGCGGCACTGTGTGCGGCGGGCGGCTTCTCGGGCTTGCTGGACGGCGGGGAGGAGCAGGGCGATTAAAATGGCGATGATGGCAATGACGACAAGCAATTCAATGAGGGTGAACCCTCGGCGTGCTGACGGGCGGGGCATTAGAAATCTCCAGAAACAACCCTTGATGAAACCAGTATGACTTCACGGCGAAGTAACAACTGTTTCAGGGGTGGCTTGGGAGAATCTTTACCTGGCTGTCCCTGATGAGACTGAGTCTCAATGCCAGCTATTATTCAAGAGCAGGGACTTTCCGCAAGCGAGAAGGAGAAAATCCCAAGATCAGGAATCGTGCCCAGGCCCCCGGATTCGGCCTTCAGGCAGACGCCTTATGGAAAAGAGTGACCCAACAGCAGGTGCTGCAAGGCGTTATGACGCAGGGTGGCCCAGATTGCGAAGCAACTTGGGCTACCCGCTACCGACCAATCGACGTCTCAATCGCCTGAGTGGCAAGCACCACGGAGCCAAACGCCATGATCGTTCCCAGCAAAAAGACAAGCATGGGTTGCCAGAAGATGTCGAAGCGGACAACGGCACGCCAGAGGGTATAGGGGGGGATCAGCACAAACAGCATTCCGCGCACCGGGTCTTCTGCCAGAGCGATGGTGCCCGCCCAACTCATGCCGGCGACGGTTAATGTCAGTCCGAGAGTTGTTCCCAGCAGGATGCTGCACCACAATCCAGAGACCCCTCCCCAGTATCCCAGAGCGGCTAACCCCAGACCCACCAAAATGACGGCAGCGAGCAGAGCGGGAACGAAACCTCGCCAGCGGATTTGCAGCGATTCAGGAGTCAACCGGGTGGATGGCTCGGAATTTGTCCCTGCTGGAGTGGATGTGGAAGACATTTACGACGTCTCACAGACCTGAGTCACAATTCCCGAAAGAGCACGCTACCAATCGATCAATCGCCCATCATGGCATTCACGTGGCAGTGGCAACCGGACGAAACGGCACAAGAACGAATCTGCTCAAGAATGAGTGTGACCCTGTGATGGGGATTCACCCTGAGGGGCGCTGACGGCTGATGACGGACTGGCTGGCGCCACGACATTCGCGGTGACGGGGCTAGCCAGCGAAGCGGAGTCCATACGCTTTTCACCAACCAGCGGCTCAAAGATGCCGGTCTTGGGTGAAAAGGCGTGAACCTGTCCCGTTTCCAACTGGTAGATCCAACCGTGCAGGCTGATCTCGCGACGTTGAAGTTTGACTGCCACCGAAGGATGCGTTTGCAGGTTTTCCAACTGAACCAGCACGTGCTCCTGAATCGCGACTTCATAGCGTTCACTGGGAGAGAGGGCCGGATAGTTTTCTTCCATGATCCGCCGGGTGGTTTCGGCGTGTTGCAACCACTGGCGAACCATGGGCAGTTTGTCAGTCGATGGTCGATCCAGGAGTGCCTTAATCGCGCCGCACTGGGTATGGCCGCAGACAATAATGTCGCTGACACCCAGGGCCGAAACGCCAAACTCGATGGTCGCAGCTTCGCCTCCTGTGGACGCTCCGAACGGGGGAACCATGTTGCCGGCATTTCGCAAAATAAACAGCTCGCCCGGATTGGTCATCATGATCAAATCGGGAACTACTCGCGAATCCGAACATCCCACAAACAGGGCGACGGGCTTCTGCTCAGAAGACAGCTTTTCAAAAAAACTCCGGTCTTTCTCGAAGACTTCACTGTGGAACTGATGGAGGCCGGCGAAGAGATTACGCATTAGCAAACATTACCTGAAAAAGTTCGGGCGCGAAGCATTTCCAAAAACCTAAGCCTAACCCATTCCTTTCAGTTTTGTCATCTTCATTGTGGTGAACATCTTGTGAGATGCTCAAACCAGACGATACCGGGAGCCTAGCAGAGAACCCTGCCGGCTACCACTTTACGCTTTCGTCAGTATGCCACGCTCGCAAACCGCCCTGATTAAAACCGGGCACGGCAAGCTTCCACCCATTCCGTTTCCCCAGACCGTTTGTATTTCAGAATCGCGAAATAGGGAGCCCCTTTGGGAGATGCGTCAACAACGAATTTTGTGACCCGGCAGAGCGTCCCTTCCCGGGTCGGATTGAGCGAAAAGGAGTTGTTGCGGTTGTCAACCAGAGTGACTTCAACGGCACTCAAATCGGTGTAGCGCTCCTGGAATTCAAATTCCACCTGAAACTGTATACCGGCCCGACCTTTATCTGTTGTGGGGAAGGCACGGGCGCCGTTCGCTCGGGCCACAATGATCTTTGGCTCTGGAGGAACCTCAGGCTCTTTGACTTCAGGAACCACGGGAGCCACGACTGGAGGCTCCATGACTGGTGTCACGATCGGTGCGGGATCGGGATCACGGCGGAATTCCGTCACAGGAGGTGCCGCTGGCGGTGGAGCCGGTTGCTCACAACCTGAAATCATGACCAATTGGCAACAAATCCCCATGGCCATGAGGGGCAAACGCCAGTGAGCGACAGCTTGTGATCGCCGATCCTTTGGTAATAAGCCTTGCGCACCAGACATGGCGTAAGTTCCTGCTGAATGAGAGATCCCACGGCTCAATGCCTCCCCTGTCGAGACTGCAGGGAGCGAATGAAGCCTGCCGACCTTCTGATCAGTCCGGCAATTTACCTCTCTTTCAAGAAAGAGAAACGTCAGTCCACCTCTCTTCATCAGGATTTCACGATTCTGACCGTGTCTCCTGTTTGAGTCGCGGAATGTCGGTACTGAGTCCCCGGTCATTACAGATCTTCAATGCCCCGGCCTGTGCACAACAAAATCATGATTCACATGAAACTGTCATCAAACTTCGAGTAAACAGTTTGCCACAAAAACAGAACAGATTCCCGACAGAATCAGATACTGTTTTGAGACAAACCTGATACCCTCAATGTGTGCCGGGATTAAAAAAGCTGGCCACTCAGAAGCCCTGGTTTAAGAGACTGTTTTGTGGAAAAGCATATTGAAATCGCTCGTCTGATTGAGAAAGAGATCCGGGAGGGTTCGTGGGCCGTGGGTCGAATGCCGGGCGTGAGAATTCTTGCCCGCCAGTACCAGACGTCGGTTGTCACGGCCTCGAAGGCTATTCAGGAACTCACCAACTGGGGCTTGATTGAAACCGTTGAACGCTCGGGCTGTTATGTTCGTCCGCAAACAGAAACGGCCGTTTCATGGGCACTGTGCCAGCGTCTGACGGCAGGCCCCTGGCGGTCGCACATCCCGGCTTCGTTTGAGAGTGAATGGGATACCGCATTTCAGCGAGAAGGCACGCGAATTCGCACCGATCTGATGTGGTTCAACGACGAAACGCCAGAGCCACAGATGCGGCGTGACATTCGCGAAGCGCGCGCTGCGGGAATCAAAGGGGTCTTCTTTCTTCCATCCAGAAAATCCCGATTGATGGCCGAACAGGACAAGCGGTTTCTTGATGCCTGCCAGATTGCCGGCATGCCGGTCGTTCTGGTCGAGCGGGGGCTGCGAAGCACAATCACAACGACACATGATATTGTGGGCTATGACGATATGGCCGCCGGCCGCGAGTTGACCAGGCACTTGTATGCTCTTGGCCGTCGTAAAATCGCGTTTATCATCGGGTCACCTACCAGCAGTCACGAATCCCGACTGGCGGGGTATCTCCTGGCTCTGGCCGTGGATTGCGGCAATCTCTCCCCATTGATTATTACAGAAGCCTCCGACTTGCCTGCCAAGGCCGCCACCGCCGATCTCACCACCCGGATTTTGAATCAGGGTGCTGACGCCGTGATTTGCTATCAGGATTACACCGCGGTGGGGCTGATCTTTGAGCTACTACACCGCCGGATCAGAATTCCCGAAGAACTGGCGATTGCAGGGTTTGAAGATCGCCCGCTTGGCAACACTTTTTCCATTGGAGTGACAACCTACGCGTTTTCCGATTACGAGATCAGCCGGCGGGCGTTGGGTGTCATGCGGGATCGCATGGCTCACCCCGATGCTTCCCCGGTCAGAGTGGCTATCACGGGGCATCTCATCGTTCGGGAAAGCACTGTCAGTTCGCCCTCTGTAAGTTCGTCCCCCGGTGATTTGCTTTCTGAGCCTTCGCCCTCTGATCTTTTGACACCGTCAAGGAATGAGGGACACAAGGCAGAATCAGCGGCAGTGCCGGGCGACGAAGGGCTTGACCGGACAGACTTTCCCATAACAAATCCGTAGTGCCGTGTCACGGCTTTGTCTTCGGGTTGATGTCGCCGCCACGTCCTCCGTTGTCGGACTTAGCAACAGAAGAGACCCGAATTTTATCCTTTGACAATGCAGTAGAACGTTTTGATTCTTTCCTGCTTGATAACCGGCTTGCAGCCTAATTGACCGAGGCGTGCACCTGTCCGTTAGTCGCAGTGGCCAACTGTGGCACGGTGCCGTTCTGATGGTGTCCGTTCGCTGGTGGTTCAACAGGGTGGCCGTGGTCTTCGGGCTTCTTTTTCGGAGTGAAGTATTCGGACAGATACTGCATCAGCACATAGAAGACCGGCACAAAGAATACCGCCAGGACTGTCGCGGCAATCATCCCGCCGAAGACAGCCGTTCCTAAAGCCCGGCGACTGGCGGCACCGGCCCCCGTGGCATTGATCAGAGGCACAATCCCTAAAATAAACGCGAACGAGGTCATCAGAATCGGTCGGAATCGCTGGCGTGATGCCTGCACAGCCGCTTCGAGAATCGACTTGCCGTGCGACCTGAGTTCACGGGCGAACTCCACAATCAGAATGGCGTTCTTACTGGCCAGCGCAATAATCAGCACAATGCCGATCTGGGTATAGATATTGTTATCCATCCCGCGATAAGCCACGGCAATCACCGTCCCCAGCAGTGCCAGCGGCACCACCATGATCACCGCTGCCGGCATGAGCCAGCTTTCGTACTGAGCAGCCAGCACCAGATAAACCATCAGCACGCCCAAAGCAAAGACATAGATCGCCTGCGAGCCAACACGTTTTTCCTGAAACGCCATGGCCGTCCATTCATAGTCCATCGACTGCGGCAGCTTGTTGCGGGCCATCTCCTCCATTAGCAGCAAGGCCTGCCCTGAGCTGACTCCAGGGGCTGGCCCGCCGTTGATCGTGGCCGATGGGTAAAGGTTGTATCGCGGCACAATTTGAGGGCCGAGCGTTTTACGGATTGTGGCCAGCGTGCCGAGAGGAATCATTTCGCCCGTGCGATTACGGACTTCCAGCCGTCGGATGTCTTCCGGTTGTAATCGGAACTGTTGATCGGCTTGAACGCGAACCTGATAGGTCTTGCCAAACTTGTTGAAGTCATTGACATAAGCGGAACCCAGAGCCGCCTGCATGGTGTTAAAGATCGAATTGAGCGGCACGCCCAAGCTCTTGGCCTTAAGGCGATCGATGTCGACATAGATCTGGGGCACCCCCGAACGGAAAGTGGAGTTCACGCCTGCCAGGTTCGACTGTGAACCTGCATCAGCCACCATTTCCTGCACAACCTGCTGCAATTCGTTTAATCCCACGCCGCCACGGTCTTCGATCTTCATTTCAAAGCCGCCAGCCACCCCCAGGCCGCGAATACCGGGGGGAGGAAAGACCAGAACCATGGCTTCCCGCACTGATTGCATCTTGCCCATCAGGCTGCCCAGAATCGCCCCTTGGCTGAGAGCCGGGTCTTTCGCCCGTTCTTCAAACGGGGTGTATGTCAAAAACATCGTGGCGGCATTCGACGTGACCGAACCATCGAGCAGTGACATCCCTCCCAGAAGGAACCAGGATTTGACACCAGGCGTATCCTTCAGGATGGCATTGACCTTCCGGGTCACTTCACGAGTTCGTTCCTGCGATGCGGCATCCGGCAATTGAATGGCGACAATGGCATATCCCTGATCTTCCGTAGGCACGAAGCCCGTCGGCAATTGCACAAACAAATAGGCCGTCAGCCCCACCAGTCCAATGAACAACACCATGGTCAAAGCAATCTGGCGAACAGCGACACTGATGATCGCGACGTAAATAGCTTCAAACCAGCTGTAAACGCGATTGAAGCCACGGTAGAAGAAATTCTTTTTCGTCGATGTTGGCCGCAAATAGACCGCGCACTGAGCGGGCTTCAGCGTGACGGCGTTGATGGCACTGATGACCGCCGTTGCGGCAATAGTCAGTGCAAACTGTCGGTAAAGTTGTCCGGTAATACCGCCCAGAAAAGCCGTGGGTAAGAAGACGGCCATCAGCACAAAGGTAATGCCCATCACGGGGCCGATGACTTCGCCCATCGCCTTGATCGTCGCGTCTTTCGGGTTCATCTTGCCGTGATCGATGTGATGTGCGGCGTTTTCCACAATCACAATGGCGTCGTCGACGACAATGCCGATCGCCAGCACCAGGCCAAACAACGTCAGCATGTTGATCGAGAAACCGAGCGCAGCCATTGCCGCAAAAGCCCCGATGATCGTCACCGGCACTGTCGTTGCCGGAATCAGCGTGGCCCGCCAGTCCTGAAGAAAGACGAGAATAACAATCAACACCAGAACGCCCGCTTCCAGGAGCGTCTTATAGACTTCGTGAATCGATTCCTCGACGAAGATTGTGGTGTCGAACGGGATGATCCCTTTGATTCCCTCGGGGAAATTTCGTTCCAGTTCGTGCATCGCATGTTTGACATTTTCAGCCACGGCCAGCGCATTGGCACCGGGGAGCTGATAGACGAGCAGACTCGCAGCGGGAAGGCCGGCAATCTCGCACCACTGGTCATACGTTTGAGCACCCAGTTCCACACGGGCGATATCTTTAACTCGCGTGACGCGCATCCCAGAGCGATCATCGTCGACCGATTTAATAATGATCTCTTCAAACTGCTTGGGATCACTCAATCGTCCCTGAACCGAGACGTTAAATTGAAAGCCCTGTTCCTTCGGTGTGGGAGCCTGACCCACCTGACCAGCAGCCACCTGAATGTTCTGCTCGCTGATCGCTGCCAGAACATCATCCATCACCAGATTTCGGGCTTTGAGTGCATCCGGATTGACCCAGATACGCATGCCGTACGTACCGCCACCGATGACCTGGACGTCGCCAACACCCTCGACACGAGTCAAAGCATCTTTCACGCGCAGTGTGGCAAAATTGCTGAGGTAAAGGTCATCGTAAGTGCCGTCGGGTGAGATGAGAGAAGCAACCAATGTAATGTTGGTCGATTGCTTCTTGGTGGTCACTCCTTGCCGCTGGACTTCCTGTGGCAACCGGGGCATGGCCACTGCCACACGGTTCTGCACCAGCACCTGGGCTTCATCGAGATCGGTTCCCACTTCAAACGTCACGGTCAGTGTGTACTGACCATTGCTGGAACAGGTTGAAGCCATATAGAGCATGTCTTCAACACCGTTTACCTCCTGCTCAATCGGCCCGGCGACGGTATCCGACAGGACTTCAGCATTAGCCCCCGGATAGTTCGCCGAGACCTGAACCGTCGGTGGCGTGATCTCAGGATACTGCTCGATCGGCAGCGACTGAACCGACACAATGCCAATCAGCATGGTGACGATGGCGATCACGTTTGCAAAAATCGGCCGCTCGATGAAAAACTTGGAAAACATAAGAGCCTGCACGGAAAAGAGGCGGGAGGACTGAAAATACAGAGGCGGAGAATTTTGTCTCTCCAAGCCTCCGGGTTTATTGAGCTGATGACTTGGTCATCGCAGCCGTTGCAGAGACTGTTCCAGTTGCTGTTGCAGAGGCCGTTGCCTGCGAAGGCTCTTTCGCGAATTGGGGGACAACCACAGATCCCGGACGTGCCCGCAGCAGACCTTCGACAATGACTTTGTCACCAATGGCGACAGGCCCATCGATAACGCGCAAGCCTTCCTGAGACACGCCGATTTTCACCGGGCGGTACTCCACTTTGTTTTCCGCATTCACCACCAGCACGTACTGTCCCGACTGATCCGTCCCCAAGGCCCTTTCGGGAACCAGCAGGGCGTCGCTACGGGTCTTTATCGGAACGCGCATCCGGACAAACATCCCAGGCAATAGCGAACGATCCGTGTTGTCAAAGACACCACGGGTTCCCAATGTTCCTGTCCCGGAATCCAACGTCGGATCCGAATAATTGATCTGGCCGGAATAGGGAAATCCTTCCTGATTGGCCAGTCCCAGTTCGACAGCCACCGGTTCACGGGCCTTCCCGTTTTTGGTCGGCCCGCTCAGATGAATCAGTGAAGGCGTTCGTAGAATGTCGTTCTCGCTGATCGTCGCATAGGCGTAGATCGGATCCATCCGCACGATGGTCGCTAACACTGAGGCTTCCCTGTCGCCGACCAGATTTCCAATATCCACACCCACCCGGCTGATTCGTCCGTCAATAGGGGATTCCATACGACAATAGCTCAGATCAAGAGTCGCGTTCTGTACGGCAATTCGGGCGGTCGCGATTCTGGCTTTCGCACTCAGAATCGAAGTCTCATACACCGCAATGGCTTGTTCCAGATTCGCCCTGGCTGACTCCAACTCCGCTTCTCGTGATTTACGCGTTGCGGCAACCTGATCCATTTCGGCTTTGGTTGTGACGTTCTGCTTATGCAGACGGGCGACGCGGGCTTCTTCCTGATGTGCCAGATCCAGTTGAGAGTCACTGAGATTGACATTGGCCTGAGCCACTTCACGAGCCTTGGAAGCCTCTGCCTGCTGCAAGGCGACTTCCGCTTCTTTCAAACTCGTCTCGGCGGAATCGAGCTGAATCTGAAAAGTCTCCTCGTCGATCACAAAGAGCAACTGACCTTTTTTGACTTCGGCCCCTTCCTCAAAATGCCGCTCTTTCAAGAAGCCTTTGACGCGAGCACGAATCTCGACAGATTCCATCGGCTGTGTCATGCCGCTGAATTCTAAGTACTCAGTGACCGTTCGCTCCACGGGAAGAATCACGGTGACTTCAGGTGGCGGCGGTTTCTGGAAAGCGTTTGGCTTCGCGCAGCCAACAATGAGCGCAAGCATCAATAAGAATAGACCACGGGTAGCGGTGACCACAAATTCCCTCTCAAGAAAAACCAGACAGCCGACGCTATTGACCAACTGGTCAACATGGTAGCATTGCCTCAGCTTGAGTCAATCCCGGATGATTACCTGAATTGCCTGAATTATGCCGGAAGAAGAGAGCACGCCGGCTTGCCTGATTCGCTTAACCGGAAAACTCGACAAGGCGCGTCCCGCCAGGTTCGGCGAATTTTTTCTGAAATGATGTTTCTTCGAGACCTGTTGACCAGCACCCCATGGCGGTCTAGCATTTTGCCTGTACAAACAAAACGGGAGCACTACCCTTGTCTTCAGGCACGCCGCGAACTCGTGACCCCAAAGCGGTGCGGACGGCCGTCCTCGACGCAGCGCTGAGCTTGTTTGCCCAGCACGGTTTCACCGATACTTCTCTGCGGGATATCTCCCGTGAATCGGGCGTGTCTCATCCCTTAATCCTGCACCATTTTGGCAGCAAAGAATCGCTCTATTCCGAGGTAAAACGACGCGCCGTTGAGGGCTATGCCGAACGGTTTCCAGCAGCAGCCCGTGCCGTGGATCGACCGCTCAATCTGCGGGCCGAGATGAAGCGGATCATCACTTACGCCGGCGAGAACGAACTGGTCATGAAGTTGTGCGCCCGCACACGCGTGGACGGCGATGTGCAGCCCTGGCCGGGAGAACCCGACTTGCTGGATCTGCTCTGCCAGCGGATCAATGTTTCCCAGGAGCAGGGATTAATCCGGAAAGATCTGGATCCTCAGATCCTGAGTCTGACTATCGTTGGCGTGGTCTTCTTCTGGCTCGATAACCGGCATTATTACTCACACCGATTCGGCAAGCCGGCCAGCGACGAAGAGTTCCTCGACAATGCCGTCGCAACCATCGAAGGGGGACTATTTCCTCGAAATCTCCCACCAGTTGAAACGACGGCAGACTGAGCTGACACAGTCGCAACTCAGCCCGAACATCAGGGCCTTGCTGGGCCTATGGCCTTCTTTTTTGATTTCCCTGCTGCCATTTCACCGGCCAGTCAGAAGATTCAGTCCGGGCCGTGGAAAGATAGTTGTCGATGGCTTTCACGATTTCAGGGTGTTCGCTCGCGACGTCAGTTTGTTCGCTCGGATCTTGCTGCTGATCATAGAGCCGCAGAGGCTGATTTGGCCCTTGCTGACGGATCCCTTTCCAGCGTCCCTTGTAGAGCGCCGCTTGCCGGAAGCCTCCTTCATGGAACTCCCAGTAGAGAAATTCATGAGACTTCTGATCCGCCGGCTTTCCTGAAAATGTCGGAACAAGGCTGAGAGAATCACACCCAGCCGGGGCGGTTGTTCCCGCAAGCTCGGCCGCAGTTGCCATCCAGTCGCCAAAGTAAGCCACATGCTCCGACGTTGTTCCCGCAGCAATTTTTCCCGGCCACCAAGCAATGAACGGCACGCGAATACCCCCATCTGTCAAACTGCGTTTGATCCCGCTGTAAGGCCCGCCGGGTTGAAATCGTTTCAGGTTATGATGGCTTTCGTTATGCGGGCCATTGTCACTGGTGAAAATCACCAGGGTGTTTTCTGCCAGGCCCTGCTCTTTGAGAGTCTTGAGCAGACGTCCGACATAGCCATCCATCCGGGTGATCATGGCAGCCTGGCCCTTATCGGGAGCCGGCCAGTCTTTATCAGTATAGGGGCCATAATCAGGCACCTCGGCACCATCTTTCATGGCGCGGGTTCGCTCGTTGTTCGCATGCGGAACAACCATGCTCCAGTATAGAAAAAACGGTGCATCCTTGTGTGCTGTCACATAGCGAACGGCTTCATCAGCGAACAGGTCATCGGCATACAACACGGCTTCCGTCGCATAACCGGCCCCTTTCTCGCCCATGGCCACGACCTTATTCGGAAGTGAGACCCGGCTTTCATCCCGCCAGAGATAATCCGGAAAGTGGTTGTGAGCATGCCCTTGATGCAGATAGCCAAAGAATTCATCAAAGCCTTGTTTTAATGGCAGGCCCGTCTCCGCTCCGCCCACATCTCCCAGTCCCCACTTACCAACCAGAGCCGTTTGATACCCGGCTTGCTGAAGAATCCTGGCCACAGTGACATCCTCGGGACGCAGCGCCTGAGCCATGGGATTGCCACTGCCTGCATTGCCGCGAACTCGTGTATGGCCATGATGCTGACCCGTCATCAGCACACTTCGAGACGGCGCACAAACCGTGGCCCCCGCATAAAAGTGTGTGAGCCGCAGTCCCTCGCGAGCCATCTCATCGATGTGTGGCGTGGCAATCACACTCTGGCCAAAGCAACCCAGTTCGCCATAACCCAGATCATCGGCCATAATCCAAATGAGGTTCGGCCTTTTCGCCTTTTCAGCAGCCTGCACATCACACAGGCTGTTGTCAACGACAAGCCCGAAAAGCAGGGACGTCAACCAAAGAGTCACTTTCATCAATGCGTTCCTCCGCCCAATCCTCACTCTGTCGATCAACCATCACTGTTGAAGCAAACTGCTGAAGTCCACCATTGAGTACACCACCGCTGAGTAAACAACAGCTGAGTACACCACAGCAACTCCGTTCCGGCAACAGGCCGTTTGGTCTCACGACATCACTTCGCCCCTTGGTGAACGGCGTCTAACCAGTGTATCTTGTTAGTTGAAATCATCTGGAGTGCCGTGTCACGGCTTTGTTTTCGGGTTGATGTCGCCGCAACGTCCTCTGTTGTCGGCCTTAAAAACAGGCGAAATCCGACAACAGACGAAACCCGATTTTTAAACTGTGACATTGCAGGAGGATTTATTGACGAGCAGATTGTCCGGGAGATTGCGTAATGGGTTTGCGCCGAAAGATCCGGCGAATGGTGTTAGCCGCGTTCTTTGGTTTCACGATTTATCGGAGGTATTTTCGCGGTCTTCGCGAGAAGGAAACCTCCGTCTCTCCACGTCCGTCGATGGACGAACGGTTTCTGTTCCGCCCTGTGAAATATCCCTTGGGAATCTGGCATCCCGTCGGGCTGAACTATCAGGAAGTCTGGATCAACTCGGCGGATGGAACCCGATTGAACGCCTGGTATTGCCCTTGCGAAAACCCTCGGGCCGTGGTGCTGATCACCCATGGTAACGGCGGAAACATTGCCTATCGTGTGGAATGGCTAAAGATTCTGCAAAGCCTGGGCGTCTCTGTTTTGATGCTGGATTACCGTGGCTACGGTCGCAGTGAGGGCGTCCCGACTGCCGCCAGCGTAGTGCTTGATGCGCAAGCTGCCCGTACGAAACTCGCTCAGCTAGCCAATGTCCAGGAGCACGATATTGTGTTGATGGGAGAATCGCTGGGCGGGGCGGTGGCCGTCCAGTTAGCTGCCGCGGCACCAGCGCGGGCGCTGATCCTGCAAAGCACGTTTTCCTCCATGCGGCGGGTGGCCTGGCAACATTATTTCATCCTGTCGATGGTGGTTCCTAAATCTCGACTGAACTCTGTCAGAGCCATCAAAAACTCTCGCTGCCCGCTCCTCCAAAGCCATGGTACCCATGACCGTGTGATCGCATTTTCTCAGGGGAAAAAACTCTTCAAAGCCGCCCATGAACCCAAGCAATTTGTGCGACTGGAAGGAATCGACCATCACAACTGGATCACAGACGAGTACGTGGCTCGGTTAAATAGTTTTATTCAAGGGCTTCCTCCCTGCACACTTCTCAAGAACAACCTGTCAAACTAACGAAAGGGCCTGAAGCATCCACAAACCAGTCATCAGTGGTTGTCAGCTTTCACCCTGAAATCAACACAGGCCGTGTTTTCAATTCAGACGGTGGGATGAGCCAGTGACATTAAGATCCCCTGAGAGACCCAGGCTCATGTTGCCATAGCCCAGTTCCCGAAGCCGCGATTGACAGACCAGTCGTAAGCGGTTGTCAGCCAGAATTCCAAAGAGATCTTCCAGCAATTCCAGGCAACAGCGGCATGTCTGCTGACGTATCTGCTCGCCCGTTAAAACGCGAATGAGCGACGAAGCATCAAACAACCGTCCCAGCCGGCGGAGATAGTGCGCCAGGCCGATGCGATAAGTGGGATTTTCCCCATCCAGGAATATCGCATGGCGACCATTGGCCTCGACAAGCGCCGGTGGCGCCCCGACCACAGCGAGATAACAGGACAGGTCAAAAAACGCGTCAGAGCAGGAATTATCGATCACAGAAGCTCTGCGCGCATGGATAATCGCCTGGCCTGTGTCCCCGGTGACAAACATGCCACGAGCCACTCGCAAAAGAGCCTGCGGGTCGTCGGTCTCAATTGAAGTGATTGACCGATAGATTTCCCGAGCCTGCTCATGCTGTCCCGCCAGACAATAAGCCTCGGCGCGATCCAGATGAACCACCAGTTGTTCCGAAATCTTCAGAGATTCATCAAAACAATTGATGGCTGTCGGGTACTGCTCCCACTTCAGATAGATCCGACCCAGTAAGTGCCAACCGATTGATGAGGAGCGATCAGCCGCCAGCAAACGATGCAATTCACGATGAGCCTGGGGGTAGTGACCGTTGGCGAAGAGAGTCTCGGCGGTTTTGAGCAAACAGTCGCAATCACAGAAATCCAGCAAGTGCCGGGGAGTCAACATCAACATCCAGTTTCTCCTGTCTCTCTGTAGAAAGTTATTCCGGGGGAGGCCACTTGTTGTCATGGTTTTGCTGGCATCAAATACCGTTGTGAGGCAACGTGTGGCGTAACTCAAACATTGCCGAATGAGTGCCTATCAACAGTTTTGAAGTGTTTTCAGCGATGGGCTTACTCATTTTAGGAGACATGACAGCAGAGCCGCCATAACATTAATGAGACTGAGTCTCAGTGTCAATTAAAAATGGCGATTGCCCAGTATTTTTGATCCCCACGAATTTTCAAATCTCCCCATCTCATGACAGCGAAAGCCGTTACAGCCAGTCCATCAGGGAGAACATCAGACAGAAAACTCCGCAAACCATCAGGCGAGGGCACCGAGGTTCCCTGAGATTCCCGCTGATTTTGCCTTACCTCCAATGAGAGTGAGGCCTCATGGAATCTCATAAATGCCACAAGGCACGCATCCCTGAGAACAGGAGTGCGTGCCTTATGGATTGTCTTGCCCAATTCACCGGCCAAAGCCGGATGAAAGGTATTATCGGAGAAGCTGGGCGATCGTGCTCGGCCCCTGATTGGCAATTGAGAGCACCGAGATACCAGCCTGAACCAGTACCTGGGCCTTCTGAAGAGCAGCCGTTTCTGCGGCGAAGTCGGTATCGATAATTTCGCTGCGAGAAGCAGAAATGTTTTCCAGAGCCACACCCAGAGTCGAGATGTTGGTGTCAATCACGTTCGACTGAACGGCACCAATCTGCGAGCGGAGGGTTGTCACGCGTTCGAGAGATTCATCAATGATGCTGACCAGATCTTCGTAGGAGATCTTCGGGCCGGAACCATCGAGGCTCTTGCGAACATCTTCAAGGCTCTTCCCGCCACCTGAACCAAGTTCAGAGAGCTTGCCGGTGATACCACCCAGGCGGGAAGTATTGACGGCTTCAATCCCCAGACCAACCTGACCGGCCGTGGTGGCTTGCTCACCAATCTGGAAGAGTGCCCCACCACCCACAATGTTCAAAGTGGCTGTCTCATCTTCAACGTTCGAGGTTGATGAGAACGTCAGCGAGGCCGCCACGCTGGCTGTGCGGAAGCTGGCTTTCAAACCATCTCCCAGAGCCGCCTGACCGTTGATTGTGACAGCGATATCTGTTCCGAAATCACGAGTCGTGTAGGTGGTGTCGTTCTTGCCTGTCGTCTGGAAGCTGCCAGAGAGGGACGTGACGTTGACCTTGGCCTTGGAACCGTATTCAGAACTTTCGAGGATAATGTCCCCGTTGGTCGTGCTCAGGGCGGTGCTGGTGACTTCCGAGGCAAGTGATGTGGAATCACCTCGTGTCGAAGCCAACAGAATTGCCGAAGCATCTTCGTCGTCATTGATCAGAGCTGCGATGTCGGCCAGCGTTGAAAGAACGTTACCGGTTCCGTCTGTCGCGGCAGTAATGGTAATCACCTGGTTGCCGTCGTTGTCAGCGGCACCCACCGAGACCCCGGCAGTCTGGCTGTTCCCGGTGGCATCAACCACCACGCTGAGAGTGCCATTGGAACCCACGGTGCGGTTATCGCCCAGTCGCAGCACACCCTGGTCAACACCGCCAGTGAGCGTTGCCGCAGCAGCAGCTGATTGGACATCAGTACCGGCGAAGGTTGGAGCAACAGAAGCCGTAACCAGTGAACTGGCCGTTTCATCGGCAGCGATGGCGGCTATGACATGATCCGCGTTACCAATCACAGTATTGGTGTTGTCTGTTCCCAGTGTCACTGTGATGGTGCGGTTCGTCGTTCCCGTAACGGCAACGCTTGTACCCGTGTTAGCAACAGTCGCTTCAACGTAAGTGATTGAAACAGTGCCGCCGAGTGAGGCGTTGGTTCCCAACTCGTCGGTGCGACGGGCATCGGTGAAGAGGACAGATCCCTGGGTGACGGTGTTAGCAGTGGCGTTGACGGTCAGTTCATAACCGCCAACAACGGTGGCCTTAACACCGGTGGTATCAGCGACGTCATTAATCGCGTCAGCAACGTTCGTGACGTTGCTGCTGCCGCCCAGGGAGATGGCCTGGTTCCCTTTGGAACCACCAATTTCCACGGTCGCAGCCGCAGTCAAAGCACCACCGCTGTAACGAAGTGAGGCCTTCTCGGCAGCACTGTTCACAGTGGCGTTCAGAGCGATGCTGGTTCGTGAACCGAAAACGGCCTGATTGACCTGAAAATCACTGAACTTGTTCAGGTCGGAAACCGCGACCGATGTCTGGAAGCCTTTGCTGCCGTCAATCAGCTTGTCACCAGCGAATGTGGTGTTCGACGAGATCCGGTTGATCGCTGAGAGGATTTCGTCGATTTCCCCCTGGTTGGCGGTGGTTTCGCTCGATGACAGAGCGCCCACGTTCAAGCCTTCCTGAACCAGCCCGCGGAGCTTGTTGAGCTGACCGCTGATTTCTCCCAGAGCCGCATCGGCTGTGGAAAGAACGTTGTTGGCGCGATTGCTGTTGGAGATCGATTTTTCGATCGTTGTCGTCTGAAGCCGCAGACGCTCACCTGCAAACAGACCGGCGGGGTTGTCCCGACCACCGTTGACCTTCACACCGGTTGACAACCGGGTCAAGGCGGTGTTCTGCTGGCCGGTTGCTTTCTGCAAGTTTCGCAAACCACGCAGCGCATCAATATTCGTGTTGATTCTCGTCATCGCACAATGCCTTTCGGGGGTTGAAAGCGCTCCGTCATCTGCTTGGCCCGCCATACGCGATGGGAAAATGCGCCTGCGCGGTCGTCCTGTTGAATACAAAGTCTCGCTTCTGGCTTCGACCGGAACTTCCTGCCGAATGCAATTTCAATCTGGGGTGAGATACAACCCCACTAAGCCTGTTTGTCGTGAATCTGAGAGCGACCCTCACAGTCGCTACCATCGCCACCAGCATGAAACATGGCATTGATTGAAGTGCATACAAGAACGAAATGCCCGGTGAAGTCTGCCGCAAGTACGCAGAAACCCTAGTTCACATTTCTGAGGATCGCGGAACAGAATGACGTTTTTTTTCAACAGCCTGTTGATTACGGGAAACACCGCATCATTGGGTGGTTCACTCGTTAAGTGCTTAACTTCAGGCCAGAAATTGACAGGAATCGGCAGAAACGGCTGAAACATCAGGCTTTGCGACCCAAAACTCGGGATTGCAAGGTTTTTTTGATCGATCTACGATCCCCCACCTTCCCGAACAGCCGTTCGGTCACGTTTCCCCCTTTCCCATGAACACTTGACGGGCTGCGCCTTCCCATGCGATGTCGACCGCTGCCCTTACTGCTCTGCCTGATGATGACGACCATCTCGCTGGTCGCGTTGGCTGGCTGTAATACGTTTACGAAGAAGTACGACAACCCCGTGATGGCGCCACCGCCCCGGCGTGTTTCATTCAACGACCAGCGAGCTGATGCCGCTGACCGTGCTCTGGCCGATGGCTCGATGAAGATTAAAGAAGCGGCTGCCAACGAGATTGTGCAGGTTTCCGCAGAAGACACGATTCTGGCCCAGAACGATGATGTCGTTTACGGCGCTCAAATTGTCGCTCGTGTGAATGGCGCCCCCATCTTTGCCAGTGAAGTTCTCGAGCGTTATGGCGAAGTCCTGGCACAGGCACGCACCAAACTCCCTCCCGAGAAGTTCGCCGTTCTCCGCGAGAATATCATCGCTCAGAACCTGCGGGCACATGTGGAACGACAGCTCATTGTCGAACGGATGAAGGCCGACCTCAAACCGGAACAGCAAAAACAGCTGGTCGGCTATCTCGACGGAGCCTTTGAAAAGGAAATGGCCAAGCTGAAGGCACAACTCAACGTTCAGACCAAGCCCGAGCTGGAATACGAACTCAACAAACGCGGCACCTGCCTGGATGATGTCCGCCAGTCGTTTCATAACAATCGCATCGCCATGGAATATCTGGCGGTCAAATCTGGCAAACCCGAACCCATCGACCGCAAACATCTCATTGAATACTACGAATCACATCCCGAGGAGTTCCGCATCTCGGCACGCGTCAAGTGGCGACAGATTCAATGCTCATTCTTGAAGAATGACCAGGAACAGGCTCGCCAGAAGATGAAACAGGCTCTGGAAGACATCGCGTCAGGCACCCCGTTCGCTGAAGTCGCCGCCAGGTATTCCGACGGCGTCACTGCTAAAGAAGGCGGGGCATGGGACTGGACACAAAAAGGAAGTCTCAGCGATTCCACTCTGGAAAATTTGCTCTTTACAACCAAGGTTGGCGAGTTGAGCGATGTCTTTATTTCTGGTCGGGCTTACCACGCCATTCTCGTGGAAGACCGCGAAACCGCCGGGATGAAGTCGTTTGCTGATGTCCAGCAGGAAATCTACAAAAAAATCGAGCCGACCCATCTGCCTGACCCGAAGAAAGTCCTCGACGAAATCCTGGCCAGCGCCATCATTGAGACCGACTATCCACTGGGAATTGATCCCCGGATGAACGATGGCGGGAAAGTCCAGCAAACAGCAGGTGCCAAGTAACCTGTCATAAGTATCTAAGCAGGGTGCATGAAGCGCAGCGCAATGCACCAACTCCCAACGCTCAAGCAGCCAGAGACCGTTATTAAACAGTAGGGTGGGTTAAGGCTTTGCGCAACCCACCATCTCCCTACAACCTCAAGCATCGATCAGGGCCACCACGAAACATCACTCCACGAAGTCGCCCTCGCAGGCATGATGCCGTCGGCCTGTCTGATTCAGTGTTATCTGAATCAAACGTGATTGTGTTGGCATTCCCCCGTCACAAGAAGTGGCGAATGAATAAGTGCCAATAAAAAACATTCAGTTTTGATCAGAAGCGTTTTGCGTGAGCAACTCACCTTTGATGAACTGTTTGTCAGTCTCGAATTCGAGGGAAGCGTCCACAATCGGCGCTTCCGCCAATAGGAATGACTCCCCATTGGCAAAGGGTGGCCCTGACCGAGCCGAGAGAGAGCCTTCTGTCCGGAATCACAGGCGAAAAAGACCTCAACCTGCGAGGTGCACCCAAAACGAAGCCTCTCTACCCCATCACCCCTTGTTGCGCGAAATCGTACCCTTCTTCCCCATTCCGGCCCCCTGGCGGCGTAAGCCCCATTCGTGAACAAACAACCGGCCTTCATACGCCGCCCCAAACCCCGACAGGGGCCGGGTGAGGGATTTTTCAATGGGCGTTCTCAATAGAGAAGCGTGCCTGGGATGCCTATTGATTTGGAGTATCTTCGAATCGCTATTTAAGCTCCGGCTCGCCCTCACCCCCAACAAGAACCACCGTCCTGGCGGCGTAAGCCCCATTCGTGGATGAACGACTGACCCTTATACGCCGCCCCAAACCCCGAGAGGGGACGGCGTAAGACCCAAACGCGAATCAACAACCGGCTAGCAGGCCAACGAGCCTGCGGATCTTTGCCCACGTCCCGGCCGATAGGCCCAAACCCCGCAAGGGGACGCAAGGGGCCGCAAGGGGATGCATCCTTCAACTCGCAGTTGGTTTCTGGAAAGCGTATTACTCCACGGCTTCTCCCACCCATTGCTGGAATGTCGTCGCAAGTTCATCCAGTGCCTGATCACTGGCCAGCGGGATTCTCAGCTGCCAACGGCCTTGTGAATCTTTTTCCAGATAATGCTGCAAGCGGCGACGAATCGCTAAAATTTGGGCTGAGGTGGCACTTTCCACCATCGAACCAAACGGTGCCTGTTGCCCCGTGCCTTGCCGGGTTTCGTTGGCAGGCTCATCTTCCAGAAGACTCTGGATTTCCCGGCGAAGAGAGTCAGCTGATGATGTCAGCCAGACTTCATTGATTTCAGCGTTTTCATCCAGCGCAGCGCGCGCGAGCTGTTCTTTATCATCCAGCGTTTTCAGCAGGCGCTCTTCAAACGTCTCTTCTGTCACCAGAACATACACCTGCACCGGCTTATCTTGCCCCATGCGATGGGCACGCGCAATCCGCTGTGCCAGGACAGCCGGGTTCCAGGGAAGATCAACATTCACCACAATCGTTGCGGCTTGAAGATTCAAACCAGTCGCTGCCGCGTTTGTTGCCAGAAGCAACCGCGTGCCAGGGTCATCTTCAAACTGAGTGATGATTGCCGCTCGTTCCCGCTGAGGAACACTGCCATCAATTCGGACATACGGCAACTGGCGGGTATCCAGCAGCGGTTCAATCAAGTCAAGCATGCGTGTCCATTCGGAAAAGACAATCGCCTTTTCAAAATGTCCTTCAAACATCTCGTCGAACATTTCCGCCAGCCGATCCAGCTTGGAAGATTCTCCAACCACCTGATCATCAACCAGTTCCGGACTATCGGCCGCCAGACGGCAATAGAGCAATTCCTTCCTGAGCAGCATGAGATCAAGTTCATGGAGATGGGGTTTGCGGGCAATCCGCGAGACCTGCGCCAGATGCCGGGCGTGAACCTGCCGCTGCTGTGGCGTGGGAGCAATGAGAATCTGGTCAACGCGGCAGGGTGGTAACTGCTGGCGAACCTGTAGGCGAGTGCGCCGCAGCAGAACGGGGGAAAGCCGCTCACGAAGTTCATCGAGGTTCCGATAGCCAACAAAGCGCCCCTTCTGGTCGATCATTTTGTGACGTGAGAAGAAGCGGAATGCCGGGGAAAGCCGACGGCCATCAATAAACTGCATGATCGAATAAAGATCATCCAGCCGGTTTTCCAGCGGGGTTCCGGTCAGCACAAAGGCGAAGCGGGATCGCAAACTTTTAATCACCTGCGACGTGCGAGTTTCCCAGTTCTTGATCCGTTGCCCTTCATCAAGCAGGACAACATCCCAGCGGTGCGATGAGATAGCCGCATGATCTCTTAAGACTTGCTCATAGTTGCAAATTGTGAACATCGCCTGGCCATACTGCTCACTCCGCAATTCGGCAGTGCCACCCACCACTTGCACTTCATGAGGGGTGAAGCGTTGAATTTCATTGCGCCATTGAGCTTTGACAGAAGCAGGACAGACCACCAGAACTTTGGAAATCTCCAGCTCTCGAAACAGAATTTCAATCGCGGCCAAAGCCTGAACCGTTTTGCCCAATCCCATTTCATCTGCGAGGATCGCCCGGCCCGCGCATGCCAGAAACGCCGCTCCTTCCAGTTGATAAGGTAGCAGCGGGGATGACAGCAATTCCTCGCACCAGGGATGAGTTTCCGCGGCAGTGCGAATCGAATCCGTGATCGTTTCCATGCGGCGACGATCAAAGCATTGTTGCAAATATTCTTCAGCGTCTGGAAAGATGACGAAGGGAACATTGGCCACACGAATTTTGGCCAGCGTCTGAACCAGATGGCTCAAATCAGCCACAGGTTTCCCTCGGTAAGGTTCTAATAACGTGTCGAGTTCTGGCGGCAATCCCGTTGGGATCAACAGACGGACTTCGATTTGCTCCCCATAGACCAGATGGACAGCAATTTCCTCCGGCACAAACCGGAGCGTACGCTCTTCGGCCTTGAAAACTCTTTTGACGTGATCCTGCACCCGCAACAGATGCTTGCAGAGTCCCAACGTATTGGTGCGAAAATCGGGACAGTTGCAATAAGAGTCACCGGGTTCCATCCCTCGCAAGGCCACCCGGTAGGTGCGGCTGCTTTTCTTGCTGGTGACAAGGTAATCACTCCAGATCGACTGAGGTTGCAAGGCCCGGATTTCCATGGATTCAACACGAGCACGCTCCTTGCGATCGGCGATGGCACGCGTTTGAAGTTCATCCTCACTCAATTCGGGAACAACCTGCACGACCGTATCGGCGGAGGGAGCCTCCAATCCCAGTTCCACTTTATGTGTCAGTAAATGGTTCAATGCCAGGGCCTGATGAGCACAGCCATCACTACAGGCTGTGCAGGTCAGGCTGATCCCCAGCGGCTGCCGACGATCGGGCCTGAGCGCCACCACGACCTTACGACGGGAGTTTTTTCCGTCACTGCGTTTGTAAGGCAGCATGACCCGATAAAGACCATCAGTGAGATAAGCCTGTTCGCTATCGAGGGTCTCTCCCGCAATTTCTTTGAGAAGCTGTTCTCCGGCCGGCCCCAGAAGCTCCTGCGCTTGCTCCATTGTCAGTGACGCCAGCCTGCGGGAAAATTCCGGGTTGGAATCCGTAAGACGTTGGCCGCGCGGCATCACGATCTCCCTGATACTTCAGACGTTTAGGATTCCTCCCGGCCCATCGACCCACCCGCTGATCCTCAGCGATTTCATCGTAAGCCGATTGGCAGATCATTGCCTGAGAGATGACCTGCTTAAAGAGTTTATGCGATCTGAATCAATTTCGCAGTCCCCAACAGTTTTGCGGAATAAGCCGTAAATACAGAGAGGAACACTTCGAGCGATTAAGTGCGGCTGTTTGCCTGTCACAACAATCTGTTCGGCAAATTCAACACGCAACAAATGCAGTGTTTTCCGACACGCCTCAATTCCAATGCTAAAGTTGCATGCCAGCGACATTTTTGTTGGCAATTGGTGTCTTGTGTTGTTCTGGCCCAACGTTTGCTGTTCAGGAAATTCCATGATTGCTCGCTCAAATGAACGAATACGCAAGGCGGGACACGTGACGGACGACGCCACCATGAAGGTTGAGCGCTTCTTCAAACGGATGCGAATCGAATCGCAAGCCGGACATACCCTGCTGCATATCGGTGAAATGGAAATCTGGGACGGGGCCGACCTCGCACTCCTGCGGGAAGGTCTGACTCAGATCATCGAACGCGATCGCGACCGCGACATCGCTGTGGATATGACTTTTGTGAAGTACATCCCCAGCGGCTTCTTTGGAATGCTCTTTGACTGGTTTGAAAAACGGAAAGTGCAGTTTTATCTGCTCAATCCTCAGCCCAATGTGCAGAGCATGTTGTGGTTCCGTCAGTTCTTTGAACAACAGCCAGACGGACTCTGGCGGCTGGAACCCAAAGGGCTTAGCACCATGCCGGTCATGGATGATTCGGAAATCTCGCTGAGCGCACTCGAAGCCATGGGCTAAGCCTGGAGATCTCACACACAGTCTCTGTGCGTACAGATCTTGCCAGGCTGACAGGGCGTTTCTAAAAGGCATCACTGGCTGTGTCAGGCATTATCAGGCCGAGGTGAGTTCCAAAGTCAACTCTCTCATACGAACCAGTTGATCGATAATGCCGGGGAGTTCCGAGAGAAAGACCTGATTGGGGCCATCGCTGAGTGCTTCATTCGGGTTCGTATGCGTCTCCATAAAGACGGCATCCACTCCACACGCCACAGCGGCGCGGGCCAGGAACGGCACCAGCTCTCTTTTCCCGCCTGTCGTGCTCCCTCCGGGCATCTGCACGCTATGCGTCGCGTCGAACATGACCGGGACACCAAAGTCCTGCATGACCGGCACACAGCGAAAGTCATTGACAAGTCGCCCATACCCGAACATCGTTCCCCGATCAGTAAGAATCACGTTGTCGCAACCGACCGACCGGCACTTATTGACCGCATGGATCATATCTTCAGGCGCCACAAACTGGGGCTTCTTCACATTGATAACCCGTGCGCGAATAGCGGCAGCCTGAGCAGCAGCTTCCACTAAATCCGTCTGACGAGCCAGAAAAGCCGGAATCTGCAAAATGTCACAAACCTCCGCTGCGGGAATCGCGTGGGAAGGTTCATGCAGATCGGTTGTGATTGGCAAACCCGTCTTTTCTTTGACGCGGGCCAGAATCTCCAGACCGTTTTTCAAACCAGGGCCACGGAAACTGTCGCCGCTGGTGCGATTGGCTTTATCAAAACTGGATTTGAAGACGATCTGCAGGTTTTTTTTGGCGACCAGTTCGGCCAGTGTTCCTGAGACGCGATCAATCAAATCCTGCGTTTCAATCACGCAAGGCCCAATCACGAACAGGAGTGGCTGACCTTTGCCACAGCGGTACGAACCGATCGAAATCGGGTTGTTCACAGGTTTTGACATACCTTGCATCCTTGCCTGTATAAAGCTGCTCTTGAGAATTAAATCGCAACAACGGGGAGAATCTATAACGAAGGAGGTGCAGGCGATAGCGAGTGAGCCGGAACTTCAATGGAAAGGTTCTGGCCAGTTCCCTGTTGCAACCGAAGTAAAGAATGGGAAGTCTGGGGCTGATTGACGGCAGCACGAGTTTCAATCATCGTAAGTGCCTGGGGCAATATGGTCAGGTGGACAGGCGTGGTTTCTGCGGGATCTCCATCAACTTCCGCGGCAACCTGGTCGTTTTTTTTATTCGTTGCCAATGCAATTGAAGGCGATTGGGATGATTGAACCGTGACCATGACATCTGTCGCTTGTCGCCGAACACCTGAGTTGCGCCCAAGAAACAGCCAGGCCAGCGCCCAGAGTAACGCCGGCAGATGGGGCAGGTTCATGATTTGAACTTCCAGCAGACCATCCGCCTCGTCTCCGCCCCTCCCGACCGGTAATTGCATCGCATATTGGGGCACATTGCTGATGAAAACCTGTGTCGCAGGAAACGTCTGCGTTCCTTCTCGTGTCTGGACTGTGACCAGCAGCGGCGTCAGACGATAGGAAAACAGATGCCTGAGAAATGCAAAAAAATAACTCCAGCGGTTGGCATGTCCGGCACGGTTGGCATGCACGTCATGCACGATTGAGGCATCAAATCCAATGCTGGCCACAGTGCAGAACAGCCGGCCATTCGCCCGGGCTAAATCCATCTGGCGAACGGCTCCACGGGCAATTTGCTGTGACAGCCATGTGCCATCTCGACGAAATCCCAGATACTTGGCCAGCAGGTTTTCGGTTCCCAATGGCAATATCGCCAGCGGAATTTCTGGATGGCGATTCAGGAGATCATCAACCGTTCCGTCACCCCCTGCGGCGACCATCGCCCGCAGGGAAGATGTTCCTGTATGTGCCTCCACGAAAGCATCCAGTCGCGCACGGCTTGAAAACAGACGTGGAATCAGACCCGCTGCTTTCAGCCCCTGGATCAATTCCAGGATATGATGTGATCTGCGGCGCGTGCCTGAGTGAGGATTGCGCTGAATGACAACGTAGCTGACCACGCGGTCTTCTCTCTCTCGTGTCAGGGGAAGTCACCGTGTCTGGAGAAGTCTTTAGAAATCGATGCGTCAATCGACTGGCGTGATTTTGCCATGCACAGCAAGTCTTGGCTATTGTCAGACAGAGCCAGAAACGAGTTTCTCGGCTGACATCCCGCGATGACAATCTTCAGACGGTCTTAAAAACGAGAGGAATGAGAAATGACACATGTTTTGGTGTACGAACCGAAACCATGGTTTCTCCCGGAGCTGAAGCGTCAATACGCAGGAAGCCCGATCATAATTCTTGCTGGAAAAGAATCGCGTGGGAAAGGTCTCTCTGATGATCGGCCAGCCACAATGACCGAGCCGGCTGACTTCGAGAAAAGCGTCCGATGTGCCATTGTCGATCTTCGCAACCGCCCGGAACGATGCCTCCTTTTGATGGAAGATCTGCGGCGACGGCATCCTCAGGCCAGCCTGATTCTCATCGGAGATGAACGACTGGCTCCGTTGGAATGGGCGCTTCGTGATTTGAAGGCCACACAAATTGAGATGTCACCCATTCGAGGCACCGACTTAAAGCCCATGATCGATCGAACGCTGATCGATCGAACGCTGATTTGACATCCATCCCAACAGAATTCAGCGCGACTTATTCCCAATCTGAACTGCTTTCGTGCCATGCTTGCGGCTTTGAGCCGTGAGCATGGCACGAAAGCCCGGAGTTGAAGGCATACCACAGATGCACGGGGTTACTTTGCGGCTTCAAACAGTCGAGGTTGGCCACCGCCGCGAGGCTCGCGATACTCCGACCGTGAACCGGTTCCCAGGGTGTACGTTTCATATTTCGAGTCGACCAGGCTGCGATAGGTCAACGGATAGGGAATGCGGTAGCGATGAGTCTCGCCTGGCTTCAGAGTGAAGGGGCCGCCCCATGGCCCTGTGGGTGCTTTGGTTTCATAAGTGAAGGGGATAGCCGCTTTATTCGCGATGCGAATGCTTGGCATCTCGAGCGTACCGGAAATCTCCTGGTCAGAGGCACTCACTTTGCGAAGTTGATAGCTGGCCAGACCCAATTGCATCTTTGGAACCATGGTGGCGGAACCGTCACCAGTGGAAATCCATTTCGTCCAGGAGGAGGAGAGTTGATCCGCCAGCAAGGCGTTATCAATGTCCTTGTTTTCCGGTTGATAGCTGCTGGCGAATGTTCCTTCAGCTTTGACGGTCGACATGCCCGGATAGCTTAAAGTAAGCGTTGTCGTTCCATTGGGGAGATCGTTCAGAATGACCTGCACAGGCATGGCGATCTGGAGATCAAACTGCGCCACGGGCTGGAATTTCCCGGTCGATCCTGGCCTTGTCGAGACTTTCAACAAGGCGTGATTGATCTTTAACAGCAACGGGGGCGAGACTGAATCCGAGGGTTCCAAAGCTCCCTCGATCTTCCCCGCAGTCACCAGTTGAATCGGTTCCGTTAGCACAAACTCTGTATTGGCTTCCCAACCGGCGGGGAGGCGGGCCAGATCCGGCATGATGGTTTTGAGAAATTCCTGATCAGCCAGCTTGGCAAAAGAGGGTTCCGGTGTATCCAGCACGTTGACCCGTGACAGACCCGCGTCAATGGCGAGCTGCGTCAGCGGCCCAAGCACCTTGGGTGAAACACTGACTCGCAGGTCAGGAGACATTTCGATCTTTGCCGCGGTTAATTCGCCGCTGGCTTCCTTCTGAATTGTCTTTGGTTTGGCCAGTGGATCCAACGAGGCGGCCTGAACCGCCATCACCAGTGAAATCCCCTGAGCATCAGTGCTAATTTCCTGAGGCAACAACCGGACTTGAGGAGCAGCCGTAGGGAGTGGCCATGCCGAAGAAACCAGAGCACTGGCATCACCAAAAGAGTTGAGATTCAGTTGGTTTTCCAATTCGGCAATGATCGTAGGAGCCGCACCACGGACTTCGTTTTCAATTCGTCCCCGGCTGCGATACAGACCACTCATCAGGTTTTCGCGAACCATCTCTTCAGTCAGACCAAATCCGCGAGCGGTGACGTTGCCGGGCTGAGAGATCGCCCAGTTGTCAGGAGCAATACTGAAGAAAACGTTTAAGGGCTGAAAACGAATGCGGCCATTTTCAATGAAAGGGCGAACATCGACAGTCAGCCATTCGGGGCGATTGTAGCCGATGTAAATTCCAATGGGACTGGCCTGGGCCGAATGACGGGCACCAGTGATATACGTCCCACCAATCGTCAGCGCCATGTTTCTCAGGGCCAGCTGAATTCGCAGTCGTTCCGGTGCCACCCCTTGAATGACGGCACGCTCTAACCGCCCGCTATAGCTGAGGTTAGAAAACTGGACGCTGAACTGTCGCCCGGAAGCGGTCGTCGAATCGAATAGATCGCGGATCCGGCCCACGATCATGCCGTTGTTGCCCACCAGTTGAGGGGCCGTGGCTCCAATACTATCCAGGACATGATTCCCCAGGCGAACCGAAAGTGCCTGAGGGATTTCAATCGCGGGGACAAAAGGACGAGCGGCCTGCGTAGCCACCAGACGGGCCTGAGCCGCTTTAGTCGTCGGAGCATACACCGGCTTCGACGCAGGATTCTGAAGCCAGGCAAGAACCGTCTCATTATTAAAAACTTCGTTGGTCAGGTCATGCCCTGAATCGGGAAGTTCTGTGAACGTGGCGTCACCACCATCCGCGTTTAAGGCGTCGGCCAACGCTTTGCCACTGGCGAGCGGCACAAGCTTGTCCTTAGCACCATGCAACGCCCAGACCGGCAGCTTTTTCAACGAACCGACCTGAGCAGGATCTCCTCCCGCAGAAACGGCGAGCAACCCCTGAAACTTTTCCGGGTACTTTTCTGCCAGCGACCAGGCACCAAAGCCACCCATCGACCAACCGGCCAATGTCACCTTCTTGGGATCAATCGCAAAGTCTTTGCTGGCAGCATTCAAGATCGCCATGGCACGTTCAGCACTGGGGGTTCCTGCCAGCCAGCCTCCGGTCAGGCGTCCCGAGTCATCATCACTCTGGGGAAAGACGACAATCATCGGAAATGTGTCGCGACGGGAAGCCACCACAGGCCCCAGACCCACAGTCAACTGGCGCAGCCCATCGTTCCCTAACTCTCCCGCTCCATGAAGAAAGAGGACTGTCGGGTAGCGTTGGCTGGGATTATAGCCTTTGGGCAAAAAGACGCTGTATTTATGAGTGCCAGCCTCGTCTTTAATTTCGCGGTTATAGAACTGTCCCGAAGCCGAAAGACCTGCTGGCACCTGGGCAATCGCCAACTGCTCAATGGCAAGCGGGAGACCAAGATCGGTCGGCAGATTCTGAGCAATCGCAGGCTGATACGCCGGTGCGATAGCGACAACAAGACCAAGGACCAGCCAGTAGTGTCTCACTTTGTCTACTCCTCGCAAATATCGATAGCGACGCCCACGAAGCCTCTGTGCTACCAGCATACGTTGCCGAATCGCAACACGAAGTGACTCTCGGCCAATTTTCACAAATCAACACGGCAGCCACAATCTCAAGAAATGTAAGTATTGGCACAATCAAGAATTACGGCGTCATTTTAGCAGCCGCAACATCTTGGGAGATTGCAGCAGACGTAGGGAATGCCCTTGGGAAGAGACCTGTCTTTCCGTTTTTTTGCATCTCACGGGAAAATTGGCTCAAGTATTCCAGCCGGCCCATTCAGAAGAACTCCTCTTTCGCTGAGGGGCAGCCTCTCTCCGAGTGACACTCACAAATGTCCCGTGAGAAAAATAACACCAAAAAAAGAGTGTGTTTCCGGCGATTGAGAAGGTGAACGCAGTGGGAACCCGGCTGGATCATCTCTTGTTACTGAGACTTGCCAACGATTTCTTAAGGTTCTTTTTTACCCAGAGAACCCTCGGGATCATGTGTGTTTTCTGCGACAAAAATATTTGCTGTCCCGCCTGATTCAAGACTTCCTGAGATGAGGAGCTTGTTTCAAACCGCCAAGTAGAACAGACTGATGAATGAATGCCAACAAAACTGTCTTTCATCTGATTTGACAGGTGGATTCATCGGGGTCATTCACATCCCGCTATCCTCCTTTTTTCTCCTCTGGACGAGTCATGTCCGGCGATAAACCAGCGTCTCCGCCAAATTCTGCCGAGATGTCGCCCAAAGATGCGACACCGATCGCGATCCCGATTTACTCGGCCCGCGAACGTTTAGATCATCTGAAAGAGCTTGGTCGCTACAAAATTGAACGGAAGTTGGGCCAGGGAGGCATGGGCACTGTCTTTCTGGCAAAAGACACTGAGCTTAAACGGCTGGCCGCCATCAAGATTCTGCCCGAAGACAAAGCGCAGAATCCCATTCTTGTAAAGCGATTTCGCGCCGAAGCGCAGGCTGCCGCCCAGCTGCGGCATGACAACATCGTCACGGTCTATGACAGCGGTGAACTCGAAGGGCTGCTTTACATCGCGATGGAGTTTGTCGACGGGCCAGATGTGTTTGATCTGATTCAAAAGCGAGGCAGAATCTCGCCACGCAGATCCTGGGAGATCATCAAGCAAACTGCACAGGCGCTCCAGCATGCGCATGAAAAAAACATCGTTCACCGCGATATCAAGCCATCCAATCTGATGATCCGTCGGGATGGGGTCGTCAAATTGACAGACCTGGGGTTGGCCCGCTCCATCGATGAAACGCTGGAAACAAATATCACGCGGGCAGGTACGACGGTCGGAACTGTTGATTACATGGCGCCGGAACAAGCCCGCAACAGTAAGCTGGCCGATACCCGAAGTGATATCTATTCGCTGGGATGCACGTGGTATCACATGCTCACGGGGCAGGCTCCTTATCCTGCTGGCGCCGTAACGAACAAGCTGCACGCGCATGCCACGCAACCGATCCCGGATCCTCGTGATTTGAATCCGGAAATTCCGGAAGGATTTGTGGCAGTCATTCAGAGAATGATGTCCAAAAAGCCTGCCGATCGGTATCAGACACCGGCAGATCTGCTCGACGATCTCAATTCTCCCGCAATAAAACGCACCAGCGCGGCAGAAGAAATTGCCCGTGAAGTTGCGAAAGAACGTGAATCTGATGAATTAGCAGTCGCGGCAGCAAGTTCATCAAGCCGGCAGCGCGTCAGCAACACCAGTGGCGATGCCAAAGGAACGGGAGGCGAGACCAAAGGGGCCAGTGGCGGCACACGAACTGTCACTGAAACCGGCCGGCAATCGACATTGCCCCCTCGCCGACAACCAGCCACCGCTCCTGCTGATGAGGCCGTTGTCTCATTTGATGTGAAAAAACTACTGGTTCCATTGGGTGTGATTGTTGGTCTGGGTTTAGTCTTCTGGTTTGGCAAAACCATTGCAGAATTTGGTGGGAACCTGGGGTTCGGCCCCAGCAATGGGAGCATCGCCCGGAGTGACTCCCCGTTTGCCCCTGAAGCGGGTACTCCAGCCGATGGTGTCGTCCAGATTAATGGCGCGCCATCGGACGGTAACGCGATGAATCCTTCGGCAGGTGAAACAACCACGCCTTCCGGTAACAACAGCACTGATCCTTCGGCAGTGGCCACGACAAAGCCGCCAGTCATTCAGAATGCTCCTGGAAACTCCCCGGCAACTCCCGTAGCTGCGATTCCTCAATTAGAAACACTGCCACGATGGGTGCTTGAACCGTTTTCGATCACAGGTTTACCGGTGATTACGGTTTCGGCGAATGCCAAAGGGGCAGGAACGGCAAAAACCCTCCATGAAGCTCTACGAAAGGTCACACCAGCCGGTGCTGTCATTCGTTTGTCATCCAAAGAACGACATGACTTGCCAATGGGTTTGGAAATCCGCACCAATCGCTTTCTGATCATGGGCGATGACGGGCCAGCCACCGTCCAGTTTGTCCGACCTGTCGCGCCGGGTAGTGCCACGGGATCACGCGCCGGAGCCACATCTCAAGCAGGGATTGAAGCAACTCGCGCAGAGACCATCGGCTTAAGTCTCAACGCCGAAATGGTCAAAATCGACCAGATCCACTGGATGATCGATTCCGCCTCCAATCGTTCCTCCTTACGCTCACTGATTGAAGTGTCGGCCCCTCGTCTGGCCGTGACGCGATGTTCATTGACCGCTCTTTCCCCTGAGAATCAGGCGGCGAACAATAACACCGATTCTTCAACAACTCCCGACTCAGTCACAAATCAATCGTCATCCCGTTCGCCCCATCTTGGTGCAATTTCCTGGAAGAGTTCCGCGAAAGGTGCCACTTTTGAACGTGGTGGTGAATGCCTGATCGAATCCACCATCACTCGTGGGACGAATCTCACAGGACTGACTCTTTCGGGGGAGTCCTGGCATGCCGTGATCCGCCAGTCAGCACTGCTATCACTGAATTCCCCGCTGATTGTTGTCAATAACGAGAATTCGACATTAAGCACCTCAGGTCAGATAGAAGCTCCTTCGATCATCCAGCGGGCACTGGAACTTCGTCATGTCACAGCCGTGACAGGTGGCGCCGCGATTGATGTCGCCTCCCCCGCCTCACCGACGGCCATCTCAGGTCTTTGGATCGGCCTGGCAGACAGTATTTTCGGAAACCCCGGCGATCGTAAAAACAGCGCCATGATTCAGGCCTTGCGCTGGCCACAAAATCCCAATCGAAAGCTGGAAGATTCACGTCTGATCGGGATGACCGTGGAATGCCAGCAGGTGCTCACACAAGGGCTATCGAAGCTCTATGAATCTGGAGATGCAAATGGCCTGCAAGTGAACGATTCAGGAACCTGGCGGCGCTTCTTTTCCACAGACTTTCAGGGTTCCGTTCAGACATTGCCCTGGCCAGAAGCCGACCTGGAAAACCAGCCTGCGGATCAATGGACAACGGCGTGGCTCGAGACAGCCTCTTTGCCCAATCTTCCTCATCCCAAAGATGGCTCGGTTCTTGGTTGTGATATGTCGCTGCTTTCCGTACCGGCGATGTCTGATCGCGGTTGGTTACGAGGACTGGCCCCCATTCAAGGACTTCGCCAGCAACTGGATCAGCGGCCAGATCCCAAGCCCACCCAGTTAGATCTGGCAAATTATGGGAATGACCTGGGGCAACTTCTTTCAAGAACTGATTTGCCTCAAAATGGACATCTGGAAATCAGTGGCTTCGGGATTCGCCCCATGACTCCCGTTGTCTTGAAGAATCGTCAGTTAATTCTCACATTCACACGCCCCAGCGATAAAGCTCCGCTGATCCTCCAGCCCAAACCTTCAGGCGATAAGCGCGCGTTAATCGAGATTGACGGAGGCTCGCTGGAAATCCGACATGCGACTTTCCGAGGCGTTGGCTCCTCTCGTCCGGCTCCGTCTGCTTATTTTTTCGCCAGAAGGGGCACACTGATCTGCCGCAACGTCGAGATTGACGGCGGCATGACCGACGATTGGCAACCACGCGATGTCCTGCACATTGAAGGGAGCGGGAAAGGGGAACTTGGTGCGGCGTTCATGCAGTCGATAGCGCAATCGCCCGGCCGCTTCGCTTCGATCACAGGGATTCAGTCGTCTCTCCTTCTGCAGCAGTCTGGCGTGCTCAGTGGTGTCTCCACAGTACAGATTGAACCGGCCCCTTCATCTGGCAAGGATTGGCATCAGGTAGATGTCAGGCAGTCCACACTGCTGGCTGGCGAAAGCATTACACGTTTGTTTGGATCCACCGACGATTTTCGCTATCCCCCGATTACGCGAACAGTCGATGCCAACGACCCCATGTGGGATGGTGGCCGTGTCAGACTCTATTTTGAGCGGTCGATTCTTGGCCGATTAGAAGGCTTTGGCCGGCCAAAACAACCCATGGCACTGATCGAAATTCCTGAGCTGACCAAGCTGGCATCTAAGGTCGAGTGGTTCAGTCTTCAAACCGCTCTAGGCCCTGCTCCAGATGTTCTGGTGCGGACATGGAGTGCTGATGTTCCCGTGGATGCCCAGCGTTGGAAACGACTCTGGAAGCAAAATGACCTGAGAGAACTGGATCTGGCACCCGGCATGGTCGCCTTTGAGAAACCACTCCCCAAGCAACCTCGGGACTGGCGAGGTATCAATGCGGAGACCTTTCAGCTCTCCCGTTCTGCTCTTGCTGCAAAACAGGCTCCCGGGGAACAACCGTTGGGAGTCCTGCCCGCTTTACTGGATGGGTTAGGCCCTCTCGTGAAAGGCAAGTCTGCGGCTGCCCCTGCCCCTGTTGAGAAAACGACACCTCGCGTTGGCCCAGGGTTTTAATTTCAAGTCACAAGTCACCGATTAAGGAACGCACTTCCCATTACTATTTGACGAACACCGGTTAACCATTTTCGCGACTTTCAGTGTAGGTTTGTCTTCATGGAGTCGCTAAGCTTCATGAAAAATCAACATGAATCCCTCAGGCAAAAACTCCCAAGGCAGAAACGGCTGAGGGACTGTCAGTAAATACCAACATTTCAAACAATTCTCGGTATCTCTCCCTTAAACGGAATTCACTGAGACCCACGCTTCTGGAGAACCTTCGATGAATCGGCTGGCATTGTCGGATTCTGCTGTTCAACCCGTTTCAGTGACTATTGGCACCAGGAAACCTCGAGTTCATTCAGGCTTCACTCTGATTGAACTGCTCGTGGTGATCGCCATTATCGCTCTCTTGATTGCGTTGCTGCTTCCTGCTGTGCAGCAAGCCCGTGAAGCTGCCCGGCGGACACAATGTCTGAGCGGTTTGCATAACCTGATCCTGGCTTTTCATAACTATGAAAGCACCCATCGCAGCTATCCCTCGGGATGGTTAGACACAGGGAACGATTGCACCCAGCCTGTGGATTTTCCGGAACCCGCTCAGATTCAACTGGTGAGAAATCAAATGCTCACGCTGACCACATGGACGATGCCGGATTACTGGTCATGGAACTCGCTGATCCTCTCGCAGATCGATCAGGGGAATGTGAATATCGATTTCAAAACGCTTCGTTTCGATCCTGATAACAGCTGTGCATGGAATGGTATCAATCGTACGGCTGCCGAAACAAAAATTGATATTTTCGTCTGCCCCAGTGCTTCTCTTCCAAACAGTCGCCCTGGCAACCTGGGCTATTCCACGTATCGCGGGGCTGCGGGGACCTTTGATTCATCAGCGGGGCAAGCCCGTTATAACGGCATGCTCTATCGAAATAGTGCCGTCAATCAGCGCGATGTGACCGATGGTCAAGGTCAGACCATTTTTGTTGGCGATTCTCTTTTTGGCTTCTGGGCCGATGGCTATAGCTGCTGCGTTTCGTATCCTGATGCACAGACTGATGACTTCGACTTTCATCAGATCAACGGTGTCGTGAATTCTTTCACCTTTGGAAGCGCTCACGGACAGATCGCCAACTTTGCGATGGTTGATGGTTCGGGGAAATCCATCTCGAAGTCCATTGATCACAACGTCTTCCGCGCATTGCAAACACGCAACGGCCGTGAAAACATTGGCGATAATTTCTAACGCGGCCAGCTAAATCTGATGGCGATTGTTTGAGACGCATTTCAACCTGAAGTCTCGCTTTTACGTGCCCTGCTTGCCGTTCTGTGCAGGCAGGGCACGCCTCTTCAATAAGAGAGGCCATCGCAAAAAGATCTCACTGCGTTGGCCTGGTTAATGCGTTGGCCCAGTTAAAAAGAGCGGCATTTCAAATAGTGAAAAGTAACGAACATCGCATCATTGCCGAGAACTGAGTGGCTACACACGTAGCATGCCACGAAAACCGCGAACGGCATAGTAAGACTCGGCTCCATTGTGATAGACGAACACTTTCCCGTAGCGACGATCGCAGAATAGCGCGCCTCCCCGTGCCCGTATGTCGTCTGGCGTGGCGATCCAGCTCGATGTTTTTAAATCAAACTCTCCCAACTGTTGCAGAGACCGGTACTGCTCCTCGTTGAGCATTTCGATACCGATGGTTGTTGCGACTTGATGAGCACTTCCTTTGGGTTTATTTTCCTTGCGTGAAGCCAGCGCCTTCCCGTCAAAACACAAGCTTCTCCGCCCGACGGGGCTTTCAGCAGAGCAATCGCAAAAGACGTACTCATTGGTCGACTTGTCGTATGCGATCACATCGGGTTCTCCTCCCGTGCTTTCCATTTGCGCCAAGACCTTCATCGCTTTTGGCAAGCTTTTCAGCCTGGCCTCAACCATCTCCCAGTCCACTC
Organism: Planctopirus sp. SH287; assembly: GCF_056500625.1. Taxonomy (NCBI): domain Bacteria; kingdom Pseudomonadati; phylum Planctomycetota; class Planctomycetia; order Planctomycetales; family Planctomycetaceae; genus Planctopirus; species Planctopirus sp. SH287. The sequence continues at coordinate 59,612 of NZ_CM151403.1, forward strand.
CTTCATGGCGCCCTGAGTTCTGATCAAAACGCACTTTCAGAATCTTGAGCAGATCGTCGCGTTCCTGTGCTTTCATGAGCCTCAACTTGTGATGGGCATGTTGAAGTTCCTGCGGGCCAACACTGCGCCGGCTTCCCAGGGATCCCCTGAACCAAACGGGCTGAGAATACCAGATCGTCCCGACAGATCCATCCCCCTGAGTGATGAGGACATGTTCAAATTGACCGAAGAAAATTCCCCTCGACCGCACAACAAATGAGTCGGATCCAAATCACGCAAAAAATGCATGATGACAAATCAGTAACAGCAGCAGAACAGAGACACCAGCGGAACTTCTCGGCCGCTCGCTTGGCGGCAACCCAGGAGTCTCGGTTTTCCTGATTGACACACTCCTCTTCGCCTTCCTATAGTTTCCTAGGAAACTATAGGAAGGCGCAATCTCTATGACATCGGTAAGCACTCTGGAAGCTCACGCAGGATACTGGCTGCGATACGTCTCCAACCATGTCTCTCACGCTTTCTCACGGAAAGTCGAAGCCCACGGTGTTACGGTCGCAGAGTGGGTGCTTTTGCGAGAGATGTTTCATCAAAAGGCTGCGAATCCCAGCCATCTTGCCGACACCGTGGGCTTAACACGAGGAGCGATTTCCAAGCTCATCGAGCGGCTCTGTCAAAAGAAGCTCGCCGTACGTTCGACTTCAGACGGCGACCGGCGCTATCAAACCGTCAAACTGACAGCAGCCGGTCAGCGATTAGTACCCATCCTGGCCAAGCTTGCCGATGAGAACGACCGCGAATTCTTCGGCCATCTCAAACCTGAAGAAAAAGACGGACTGGTGTGCCTGTTGCAGACAATTGTTCGTCAACAGGGATGGAAGGTAATGCCCGTCGATTGAACTCTGGCTATATAATCACAAAGGGAAAACCATGAACACAGAACAGACGGAAGTCATTCAAGTTTGCACCCAGGGAGCATTGACCGGGGAACTGACCTTTCCTGAAATTGTCGGTAGGCTCGCCGAAATTGGCGTTGAGCGTTACCACGCCGACTACAGCCGCCAGGAAATCACCTACTATCTTTCCGACGGCGATTCTTTGGTCGTCGCCTCGTCTCATCCTTCGCACATAGCAGCAGTCGAATTTTCGCCATCTGCCGTTGAGGCGGCTGTTCGTCAAAGCCAGCGGAACGAACACACTTATCTGGATTTTATCGGCAAGACGATGGCCGCTGGATGTGTCGGGTATTTCGTCCAGATCACCGGCCGCCGCGCCATCTATTTTGGGCGCAACGGAGACTCACATGTCGAGCATTTTCCGCCCGCGCCAACGACTACATAAACGCCAGGCACGGCAACAGACAACATCCGAAAAACATGAGGAGAGGCCATGCGAATCAATGGTATTCTGGAAACGGCTCTGTATGTGGCAAATCCGGCGATCACGGCCGCGTTCTACCGCCGATTATTCGGCTTTGCCATCTTGCTTGAGACTGATCGGTTGGTCGCCCTCGATGTCGCCGGCAAAAACGTACTGCTTCTGTTTCGTGCAGGCACAACGGGCGAACCGTCAAATACCTGAGTTCCGTATCAGAACCGCGAGGGACTTATTCAGGATCGACTCAGCAACCATCAGGGAAGGCGTTCAGGAGAGTCACTGTTCACCAGTGTCAACGCGACATTCATTTCCTGGCCTTCACGAACAATGGTCAGCACCACCACTTGCCCTGGCTTTTTGTCTTCAACATACCCCAGAAAGTCATCGGCGGTGGAAATCTTCTTCCCATCGACCGACATGATCCGGTCCGCCGCCGTTCGATCAACCGATTCTGTCACAAAAGGGCCACGCCGCGTCCGCACCACCTTCGGCCCGCGCAACCCCGCGCGTTCGGCTGGCCCTCCGGGTTTCATCTGAGCGATCAGCAACCCTTTTTCGGTTTCATAAACCTTGGTGATCCCCACCTCGGGCCGCACCACTTTTCCAAACGCCAGCAATTGAGGCACCACACGGGCTACCAGATTGATCGGGATGGCAAAACCGACACCGGCACTCTGTCCCGATGTCGTGGCAATGGCCGTGTTAATGCCAATCAGCTTGCCATGAGCATCGAGCAACGGCCCGCCACTGTTGCCTGGATTAATCGCGGCATCGATCTGAATGATCGAACGAATGGTGCGGTTGCCATGAATTTGTAGTGATCGGTTCAGATTGGAAATGATGCCCGTGGTCAGTGTCCGTTCGAGACCAAACGGATTCCCGAGAGCAAAGACACGCATCCCGGCCCGCAGCTTACGAGAATCCCCGAATTCCACGGGAAAAAGCTGTTCTTCAGGTGCTTCTAACTTCAAAACGGCAATGTCATTAACCGGGTCAGCCCCCACAAGGGTCGCATCAAATGACTGTCCAGAATACAACGTGACACTGATTTCCTTGGCCCCTTCCACCACATGATAGTTGGTCAGGATGTGCCCTGCTTTATCCAGAACAGAGCCTGAACCGCTCCCTTCGGATTGCAGTTCCAGCAGAGAAAACCGTCCCTGCTGAACCGCCTTTGTCGTGATGTTCACCACGCTTTTGTTGGCCGCCTGATAAACCGTGATGTTGATGGCTTCTTCGGGCGTCAGTCCATCAGAAAGATAGATCGGACGAACTGCCGGCTGTTCACTTTCCGAATTCTCATCGTAAGGTGTCGACTTCAATCTGGCTCCACGATCCTGAGCCACGGCCTCACTTTGAGTGAGTAATTGACTCGGCTGCAACCAGTAGGCCGTCAGCATGCTGGCCAACAAAGCCGAGGCGAAGCAGGCCAATATAAAACGCATCATGAAATCCTCCGTGTTGGTCGCCTATGGGCATTCTATAGGTGATTTTGCGAGAGCCAACAAGACGGGGAGCCTGAAGACGGCGAAGACATCACGGAAGTCGTTTCACTGCTGGTGATTATGTCGTGGGTGGCAAAGCACAAGAGGCCGCCCACAGAAGGAATGCCCTGCGGCTGATCTTTAAAACGTTGCACTTCGCTGAAATTTCAGGTACAGACAATTAGATCTGGCTGGCCAGGTTTGTGGTTCCCAAATCAATGGGATTCTCAAGGCGACAATTCGGCTCAGGAACAGGGTTGCGAAATGTTTCATACCAACATCAATTTCCTCGAAGTCATGATTGTTATGTTCCTCGGTCTGTTGGTATTTGGTTCGCCGATTGCGATGATCACGCTCGTGGTCTTGATTTTGCGCAAGGATCATCGCAACTTAAAAAATATCGGTCAAAGGCTCCCCTCTGAGAATGGGGTGTCATAATACGAAGCGGGTAGCCCCGGTTGCTTCGCAACCGGGGCCGGTGAGAGGTCGCAGCTTTAGTCAGCCCGGCTGATGGGGACTCCCACGCTCCGACGCTGTTCATACCATCTTGCAGAACTCCACTTCCAATCGACGGCCTTCTCGACCAGCCCCGCCCGCACCGGGTTCAAATGCATGTATGCAATTTTCTCTTCCAGCTTCTTCTTGGCATAGATCTCAAAGGCATAGTATTTCGGAATCCACAATCGATCTTCTTCATCTGCCGTCGAGAAATACTGCGGGTTATAATCGCGATACCAGGTGCGAATGGCAAAGCTGGAGAGTCGCTTCCAGCCGTGCATGAATCGGCTGAGTTGATGCACTTTCGGAAACCAGATAATGGCATGCACATGGTCTGGCATCACGACAAAACCAAGACATTTGGCATTTTGCCGGCGAAGCTGATCGTTGAGTTGTCCCAGTAAAATGCGTTTGGGTTGATCATGATCAAGCAGACGACGACGACGATGGCAGGAAAACGTCACAAAATGACAAGAGAGCTGGTCATCGGCGATGCGTCGCTGGTCGGACATGGCCCCATTTTGTAATGGACGCCCTCTGGTCGCAACCTCACACCGGCTTCGCCAGCCCAGGTTGCAAAGCAACCTGGGCCACCCTGCGTTTTTTTCAACTCGCTGTTTCAGATTGAAACGCGCATTACTTCCGACTGAGCTTGTCGATCTCTTCGATCAATTGCTGAAGCGATTTCCATGACCCAACATCAGCCAATCGGGATCCTTCGCTGATCGAACCCATGAACTTGCCCAAGCCGGTGTTCGCCAAAGCCGATTCAAACCAGCGAATCCGGCCCGCGACAAACTGTTCATCAACACGCAGCAGCCATTGCTGAAATTGCTCCAATCCTTTTCCGGCACCATAACTGGCAGCGACATCGGTCGTCCCGGCGGCAGCGGCTCCGATAACAGTTTCGCTGGTCAAATGGATGGTGCTTTGCAGCAGACCTTGCCCCAGCCCTTGCGTTGCCAATTCAAAACCGGGTAAGGCAAAAGCCAGAACTACAGAAACTCCCACCCGACTGAAAGCCGCCGCCTGATCGAGAACCTGCAACGTCAACTTGAGCTTCGGCTGCCGGGCCAGGAAATCGCGAAAGTCTTGTTCAACTAATGAATTCAGCTCGCTGGATAAATCACAATTCGAGTGTGCCAGACGAAGCTCATCCAGCACTTTTTCCCGCCCTTCGCCGGAAAGCATGGCCTGCAGTCGTGGGGTGAATTCATGGCCTTCGTTCATGCTGCCGGGCTGAGGCGTGGCATGCTCCAGTTGGCCAAACAAATGATGGACAACTTGAGAGATCGCGTTCCATTCATCCTTACGAAATTGCTCGATGGGTGTGACAACCTGGGCCGATTGTCCTCGAATCCATCCCACCGGCGCCATGAGCGCCTGACCCAGTTTTCCATAAGCCCAATGAATGTTCTGGGCAACAGGAGCACGCTCTGTGTTCCAGATCTTCCAGAGCGTATCGACCACCAGACTTCGGGGAGCCGTCGGCCAGTTCAGCCGTTCGCGCCCCAGCGACCCTTCCAGCGACAAAGCCAGATGCCTGAGCGTTTCGCTTTTGCGGCGGAGACTCTCCAGCCATTGGCTGCTCCCCATAACCAGTTGGTCAATGGCACCGCGCGTCGAACGGAGCTTCAGGTCAGCAAAATGAAGTTGTGTCAGCATCCCCAGGAGAGGATTGCAAACACCGTTATTCGTCTCCTTGATGCTCCCGTCGCCAGCGCTTGCAACACGGGGCGTGCCCAGACGATTTTCCACCGGCAGAAACAGGAGACCCAGTGATTTCAACTGCGACTTTTCTTTAGAGCTATCACGAGGAACCACATAGACTGCCAGCGGCCTCACGCCTGTTTCTTTTTCAAACGTCTCCAGCCAGAGGCGCCAGACGTGATCGGGATCGGGCCAGTCGAGTTTGCTGAAAACGACAACCACACTTTTCTTCTGTCTGGCGGCTTCACGGAAGAATGTTTTCACTGCCGCATCGTTGTATTTCTGATCGGTCAGCACGGCAATCAAGAGGTCACTGGCCTGACAAATCATCGTGGCGCGACGCAGATTATCGGTCATCGCGTCGATATCGGGAGTATCCAGCAACAGCAAGTTTTCAGGAAGATGCTGGCCCGTGGTGTAAAACAGCAGGTTTTCTGAATCACACACTCGTGCGGGTTCAGAGAATGAACCAGGAACTGAGACGAACTCCTGCTGAACAAGACGGCTTGCGGGAAGAGGTGCGACTTCAAACGCCGGGAAAACCTGTTGAAGGTTTCGCGTCTCGATGAATCTTGGTGGCGTCAGACATAACGGAAATCGCGTAAAGCCGGCCTGTGGGCTGGACTCACCCAGAATCTCACCTGCAAGGTGATTGAAAATCGTTGTTTTGCCCGTGTTGGTTCCACCAACAATCGCCACCACCAGAAACGGATCTTCCACCAGTTGAGGCAAAAGCTTGTTCGTCAGTAGCCCATACCATTTCGTTTCACGGTAACCGCCATCTGTCCCCAAGCGCTCCCGTGCTGAATGGGCGAGCGACTCCAGATGAGCCTGAAAAGCCCCCAGTCGCTCCGCCAGTGGTTTCAGTTCTGATCCCATGTTTGCTCATGCTCAAGGACGTAATGACCGTATTGCTCTCGTGACTGCTGAGGGAAACACGGCGTTGCCATAACATGGTGAGATGGTAATCAATCACAAGTGTTTCCGCTGGCAACGTTCGGTTCGCTTCTGTCTACAGTGATATCAACACAGATATCAACAGCGACGCAAGAAGCGCAACATCCACCTGCGGCGTCACGCCCTGCTGGCTTTGGCGGCTCGGTGCGTCGCATCCTGCCATAGCGACCAGGCCATGCGAGGTCGCGCTTTAAGCAACGTGCCATCGCACGCTGAGAGGGCTTGTTTTCGACAGCCAGCAGTTGTTTCGAGAGTTTCGCAATGATGGGTTTCAGCAGTTCGGGATCAATTTCCTGGCCACGTCGTCGCACAATGGTTGGGTCATTCCAACGAACTCGCGGTGGAGCATTACAGGCAGGTGACCGACGAGCACTTCCGACTGGCGGTTGAAACTCCACCGAAGTCCGCGAAAAAGTTGGGGCACAAAGTGGGGCACACAGTAGCCATCTTGGGCCATCTGGAGTCCTCACCCGTTTGAACCGGAAACGAAGAAACCCCTGTTTTTCAGGGGTTTTGCGGAGTCCAGAGGACTGGAGACGAGCCAGAGAATTACCCCGCCAGGATTCGAACCTGAACGTGCAGGATCAAAACCTGCTGTGCTACCGTTACACTACGGGGTAAGAGTCAGGAGGGCTAAAACCATTCCTGACAGAGTGGAGTTTAGTCCCCGCTCGACTGACCGGCAAGCCAACTTGATTTGCAGCCAATTTTCTTGACGCTTTCTGCCTGAATCACCTCTACGCATCAGCGCTGGCAAATTGGATCGAACTAAACAAAAGTCAAGCCGCCAAGGAAAAACGGTTTCCCCTGGCGGCTTGCTATTTCATCTTTGAAAAACTTGTAAAAGATTTTCTGATCAGTTGTTATGGCGTCTTGGGGATCTGGTTGAGTTCGTCCTTGATGTCATTATTCTGGCTGACGGCAACGGCTCCCAGCACAACGCTGGCAATCACACCGGTGGTTAACAGAACCATTCCTGGTGTCGCACCGCCAAACTGTCCACGAACGGCAGGAGCGTTCGAGACCATTACCAGTCCTGGCTTGGCAGCGGGAGGAGCAGTTCGCTCTGTCCAGGCACGGACGGAACGTGTTTCCTGGCCGGCTGTTACGCGGTAGGCACCACCTTTGAGTCCCTTAACGTTGAACTGCCCCTGAGCATTGGTTGTGGTCTGGGCGACAGGGCCTTCAGCAGAATTGACAGAAACGGCTGCCCCTTCAATCGGAAGGCCTTGACCATCCACCAGGCGGCCTTGCAATTCCCCCTGAACCAGCGCGACGTCTGTGGTCTGCTGAGCTTCTTTGGCAGGAGGTGCCGCAGGGGCGGCGGGTGCCGCAGGGGCGGCGGGTGCCGTTGGGGCGGCGGGTGCCGTTGGGGCAGAGGCCGCGGGAGGTGCAGAGAAACCGCCACCAGCTTGCGGGCCATTCGCCATTGCCAGGCCGGGAGGGCAAATCATGCCGGTCGCAACAAGTGCAGCGACTGCGGCACGCATGAATTTCGTGGTTCGCATGATCAATCCTTGCTATTCAAGAAACGGGAATTTCGCAGGCAACCCTGGGTTGACCTTCTGTTTTTGTCCCTGATTCCTTCAATCCATGTGATGAAACGTGAATCGCCGGAGGGACTAAAACAAGAATTTCGCAGGTTGCAATGACAGTTGAGAGTTGCGTTTGGAAACGGGCAGGACGAGGGGCATGATCTTCAATGGCAAGATGAGATTGCTCACATCGGCATCATCAAAGGGTTGTGATTTGCGGTACGGTCGACGCAACTCAGGCTTCCTGAGAATTGCTGACCACAGGACTGGAGAGATGACCCGAGGTTCCCCGCAGTTGCTTCACAGAGGCGACCTGAAGGTGACATCTGCCGAAACAACATTTGAGAATTCACTCAAGCGGGGGAAATCTGCCGCATGAGTCAAAACACGTCAACCTCGATTTATTATTTTTTTCTCTCGCCAGCAGAGTTCGCTTCAAGTTGTTGATGGTCGACTGCGAATCCGCTCTCGACACGACAGGTCAATATTCGATATCACCCCGTTCCCATTGCAGAAATATCGCTTCATCCCTACCGCATCTCCCCTTCTGTCTCGCTCAACTTACTCTCCTCTGACTGATTGACTTCCCCGCAGTTTTCCCTGGAAAACATGCGTCCCCTCCTCCGGCATAGCACTTCCCATGAACTTCCTTCAATCACTGCAACAGCAGTTTGTTTCGCTGTGGGGTTCGATGAACTCGGCACAGCGAGTCTCACTGATTCTTGCGCCAGTGCTGCTGGTTGTGGGATTCAGTGCGCTGCTTTGGACTCGATCAAACACCGGAATGACAGCCCTTTCCTGGGGCAAAGCGTTCACCACTGAAGAATTGATCGCGGCGGAACACGCTCTCATGGAGGCGGGACTGACCAACTACCAGCGGCAAGGGCGGATGCTGCTCGTCCCGGAATCAGAGAAAGATCGTTATAACGCTGCCCTGCTGGAATTCGATGCCATGCCCGAAGACCTCGGGTCGCAGTTGCTCAAGCACTATGAATCACTCAGTCCATTCATCACTGAGAAGCAGCGTCATGAGATGCGGGAAGCCATGCTTCTCAAGGAAGTCGCGCAAACGCTGAAAGCGATTCCCAACGTGGATGATGCCCGCGTGGTGATTGCCAATCCTAACCGCAGAAATTCCTGGAGCCAAAAGGGGATCGTCACCGCCAACGTCACGATTACTCCTAAAAAAGGAAGGGAGCTTTCTCAGCGGTTGGTGGCCTCCATTCGCGCAGCCGTAGCCAGTATGGTTCCTGACCTCAAAACATCCGAAGTGACGGTCTTCGATCCGGTCAACGAAGTCACTTATGCCGGCGATTCTGAAAGTGATCCTCTTGGCAGCCAGCTTGTGCAACGAATCCGCGAACTGACGCGGCAGTATGAATCACAAATCGCCAAAAGCCTGGCCTACATCCCGGGCGTGAACGTGACGGTGCATGTCGATATCGAGAACCTCAAGTCATCAGTCATCCGGACACAGCAGATTGATCCCAAAAAATCCGCACCGGTGATCTCAAATGAATTTACAGTGAATGATACTCAATCACAGCGGGCACCTCGCGGAGAACCTGGACAAGTCGCCAATCGGCCAGCAAGTCTCGGCGCTAGCGCAGGGAGTGACCGAAATCGGCAGATGACTGAGTCCGACAACCGTGTCGTGAACGGTGTCAGCTTTGAAATCAGCGAGAAACAACTGCTGGCCGCGATGCCCAAAGCCGTGCAGGTCAGTGTCAGTGTCCCGCGCGACTACTACCGGGGGATTGCCGCCCAACGCACTGCCGGTGGTGAGAAAGACCCGGCACTCATCGAAGTCCCGGCGATTGAAAAAGAAGTCCTCGCTTCGGTTTCCAAAAGTGTCACGCGGCTGATTCCTGCTGATTCTCCCACAGACGCGATTGTTGTCAGCACGATCGACACGTTACCAGTGGTTCAGCCCACCATTGAAATTCCATTCACAGAAACTCTTTGGCAGTTCCTTCGCGAATATGGCAGTTCTCTCGCGCTGGGAGCGTTTGCTTTATATGTGATTCTTTTACTCAGAAAATCCATGGGAACGCTCACTGCTAATAGTGCATCGGCAAGCGGGGCACAAGGGGGAGCGCATGGGGGATTGAATCTGGTGACACCCGATGGCAGTCCTGAGACGTCCATGGCCGCTTCAGCGATGAATGGAGCGGCAACGTCCCTTCCCGCCAAGCCCGCAACACGTCGGGATCAGTTACAGGCGATTGTGAGAGATAACCCCGAAGCCACGGCAGCCCTTCTGGGCAAATGGATTCAAGCAGCGAAATAGTCGCGAATTTCCGGCCAGCCCAGGGCCATCACATGGGTAGGGGAGAATTGTCCCGTGGACGCGATTCGAAAAGCCGCCATCTTGCTCTTGAGCATGGAAAAGCCCCTCGCTGCCGAGGTGTTGGCGAGCATGACGCGCGACCATGTCGAAAAGGTGACATTGGAAATCGCCAAGGTCGACGACGTGACCCGCGAACAGCAGGAAAGTGTCTTTGATGAATTCTTTAATGGCGTTCGTGAGCTGACACCCATTGAACGAGGCGGACTGGGAGCAGCCAATGAATTACTGGAACAATCGCTAGGAAAAGAAAGTGCCGGACAGATTCTGGAAAATGTCCGGCAATCAATGAACTCCGTTCCCTTTTCTTTTCTGCACAAGGTTGGTGCTGAGAATCTGCTGACGTTCATTTCAGAAGAACACCCGCAGACCATTGCCCTTATCATGTCTCACTTGCCCGCCTCACTGGCAGCTGAAGTTCTGAGTGGTCTGCCATCACTTCGCCAACTGGAAGTCATCCGTCGTATTGCTGGCATGGAACAGACCAGTCCCGAAGTCATCTCCACGATTGAGAAGTCTTTACAAAGCCGCATGACCAGCATGTTTAACCAGCAGTTGGAAAATGCGGGAGGTGTGCCGATGGTGGCACAGATTCTCAACGTCACTGACCGCATGACAAACAAAGGGATTCTGGAAAGTCTCGATCAGGAAGATGGGGAACTGGCCGATGAAATTCGCCGGTTGATGTTCGTCTTCGATGACCTGCTCAAGCTTGATAACAAGTCGATTCAATCGCTGCTGAAGGAAGTGGATAACAGCCAGTGGGCGATGGCACTTAAAGGGGCCTCAGAAGAAATCAAACAGAAGATCTTCGGCAATTTGTCACAGCGAGCGGCCGAAATGCTCAAGGAAGAAATCGAATATCTGGGATCTGTCCGGCTGTCCGATGTCGAACAGATGCAGCAGCAGATCGTAGACGCCGTTCGTCGACTGGAAGACGCCGGTGAAATTGTCGTCGCCAGTGGCGGTGGAGGTGAACAGTTCGTGAATTAGCTTCACTCCACAAGACTTCAAAGCAACCGGATTATTAATGTTTCTATTAATGCGTTTGTTAATGTGTTTTATAATGTAGGGTGGGTTAAGGCTTTGCGCAACCCACCGTTCTTCTGAAGACGGACAGTAGGGTGCATGCAATGCACCAATTTCTTTTTCTTCCTTTCTCCGGATTCACTGCTCAAATCAACCTCCCGAACACAACACAGTCAAACAGTATGTAGTTCTGCTGAAGACAGATATTCGATGCTAAACACTAATCACATAATCATTCCTGAGGCAATCGCTCGTTGGAACGGGGTTTTCTAAGTTGGTGGGTTGCTACAGCATTGTCAAAGCTTAAACCCCAAGATAAAGCCGTGACACGGCAATTACGGCTACGAACACGACTATTAATCAACGATCCACACGTCTGATACCCATGGAGCTTATCACCCCTTATGTCGACCAGCCCGCGAATATTGAAAGCTGGCATGGCTCCTGCAGCCAATGGGTCGGTCGTTTTTAATTACGACGATCTGGAAACCCTGGGGGTGGCCTATCTGGATAAAGTTCGCGTACAAGCTCGCAGTCTTATCGATGAGGCCCAGCAGCAGGCCGAACAAATCCGCAGCCAGGCGCAGGCCGAAGGGCTAGCTAACGGATATCGCGAAGGGGAGGCCAAGGCTCTCGCAGAATTTGACGCGAGAATGAAAAGCTCTGTCACGAAAGAAGTCCATTCCCGCGTGCAAGCCGTCATTCCGGCGTTGCAGCAAGCCGCCACAACGATCAGTTCCGTTCGCCAGGAATGGCTGGCTCGCTGGGAAACGCTTTCAGTGGAACTCTCCGTCGCAATTGCTGAGCGATTGCTGAGACAGCAACTGCACATCCAGCCCGACATGATGACGGGAATGGTGCGCGGCGCGCTGGAACTGATCACTCAGGAAGAAGTCACGCTGGTCATCCATCCTCTCGATTGGGAAGGACTGGGTGGCGACGCGGGGATTCAAGTCCAGAAGGCACTCGCAGGTTGCGGCGATGTCACCGTTCGCCAGGACAGCACACTTTCCCGTGGAAGCTGTCTGGTCGAAACACGTCACGGAGAAATCGACGCCACGCTCGAAACAATGCTGGATCGCATGGCACTGGAATTACTGGGGACTTCCGAACGGCGTTTCAAACCTGTTGCGCCGGGCCAACCCGCTTCGGGAGACCTCACATGACAACATTGGTCGAGCACGCCCGGCATATTCTTCCCATGGGCTTGATGGGTCGCATTGATCGCGTTGTCGGCCTGACAGCAGCAGTGACCGGCTTCCCCGCACCATTGGGCGCACGGTGCAGTATTGAACGTGATCATGGTCACTCCATTGAAGCAGACGTCGTCGGCTTTCGCGGTGAAGAAACCTTGCTGATGCCGCTGGGCGAACTTGTCGGCGTCCGCCGTGGTGCCCGCGTTCGACTGATTGAATCAGTCCCTTGCGTCAACGTGGGGCCGGGACTTTTAGGACGTGTGATTGGAAGTCGCGGCGAGTTTCTGGATGAGGGGCCGCGACCGATGCTGGTGCATCGCGCAGACTTGCACAACAAGGCTCCCGGCCCGTTGCAACGCCCACGAATTGCCAAAGTCTGGCAGACAGGCGTCAAGTCACTGGATGGCCTCCTCACATGTGGTGAAGGCCAGCGCATGGGAATCTTTGCCGGCAGTGGGGTCGGCAAAAGCACCTTGCTGGGACAGATTGCCCGCAACAGTTCCGCTGATGTGAACGTGGTGGCGTTGATTGGTGAACGAGGCCGTGAAGTCCGCGAATTTCTGGATCGAGATCTGGGGCCTGAAGGATTGGCGCGGAGCGTGGTTATCGTGGCAACGGGTGATGAGCCAGCGATCCTGAGAATACGCGCTGCCTGGATGGCGACCGCCATTGCCGAACATTTCCGAGATCAGGGGCAGCATGTTGTCCTGATGATGGATAGCGTGACCCGGTTTGCCCTGGCACAACGGGAGATTGGACTGGCGGCGGGTGAACCCCCAGCGACAAGAGGCTATCCCCCCAGCGTCTTCGCCATGCTTCCCCGTCTCCTTGAACGCAGTGGTTGCTCGCCAGCTGGCAGCATGACGGGACTTTATACCGTGCTGGTGGAAGGTGATGACACGAACGAACCCATCGCAGATACCGTGCGCGGGATTCTTGACGGGCACATTGTCCTCTCCCGGAAGTTGGCCCAGATGGGGCAGTATCCGGCCATCGACGTGCTGCAAAGCATTTCCCGCTCCATGAATGACATCACCTCAAACGAACATCGGCAGTGGGCACAGGTGGTTCGCCAACTTTTGTCGACCTATCAGCAGAACGAAGATCTGATTTCCATTGGCGCCTATCAGGCAGGCACAAACCCCATGGTGGATGCCGCCATCCAGGCCCGACCGCAGATCTTGTCGTTTCTTGGCCAGAAGCCTCACGAACAGATCCCCATCACCGAAACCATGACAACACTGGAAAGGCTCGCCCGGTTGCGTGATCTGCTGAGCAAAAAAATCCCCACAGCGACATCCACACTGCCTAATGCTTCATAGCTTCGAGCCATGCTCACGGCCTTGAGTCGGAGTAGGGTGGGTTAAGGCTTTGCGCAACCCACCTTCGCCTGACGCTGGAATTTCGTGCCATGCTTGAGGCTTAGAGCAAGCTTGCTCTAAGAAACGAAGGAAGATCGACGGTAAACGTATCTTCGGCATGCTCACGCCTCAATACCGTAAACATAACAGTTAGCAGATGATGCCATTGAAATTCATTTAACCATTTTCACCAGAGACATATTCCCAAACTGACTCCCAAGTGTTCCGCTCCTTGAGTCGAAACTTTTTAGGTGTTGATGAAATGGCTCAATCACGGTTCTCACTTCAGAGCGTCCTGACGATCCGGGAACGGGAACGGGATCAGGCCCGGCATCAGATGGCCAAGGCCATCGCACTGAGGGAAGAACTTCAGGCAGAGTTACGAACAGCGGAAGAAGCTCGAGCGGCTTGCTCCGAAGAATTGAACGAACTGATGAGAATGCCACAGCTGGACATCTCGGCAATCAACATCCGTCGATTTCATCACACACGATTAGAAATCGAGATTCGGACAGCCGAAGCGCGTCTTGCGGCATCGCAAGAGATTCTCGAAAAGTGCCGAACGCTGCTGGTCACAGCCGATCAAAAAGTGAAGGCGTTGGAACAAATTCGCGATAAACGCGCATTGGAAGCGTATCATGAAGCCATCCTTAAAGAATCACGTGAGCAGGAAGAAGCCTGGCAGGCAGGACAGGTGACCCCATGATACGTTTGATCAAAATGCTGCTGTTTCTGGGTGGGGCGATGTCGCTGGTCATTGTGCTGGGCCAACTGGCGTTTGTGGCCATGCTCTGGCATCGCGGAACTTTGTCGGCCAGAAATCTTGCAGAAATCCGCTTCGTCCTGTCAGGGCAGGCTCCCGTTGAATCACCTGTGGTTGAAAGCGCCGAAGGAACTCCGGCAATTTCTGCCGAAGAGATTCGTGAAGCACGCGTCCTTAGAGTCCTGAATCTGGAAACGCGTGAGAAGGATCTGGATGTCGTCAAAGACGCCATCTCTGTCGCCATGAATCAGGTGATTCAAGATCGTGAAACTCTCGACCAAATCAAAAATAAGCTCAGTAATGAACTGTTAGCGCAAGCCAAACAGCGCCAAAGTGAAGCGACAGAACAAGCCCGCGCCGTGCTTCTGGCTTCTCCTCCAGAAGTGGCTGCCTCCCGATTGATGGAAGTTTCACTCGACGAATCGATTTTGCTCATGCGGGGCATGCCGGAAAAACAGATTGCCAAAATCCTGCAACAATTTGTGGGGCCGCCCGAACGAGAGAAACGAGGCCGTGAAATTTTTGAAGCCCTGGTTCTCGGCGAACCCGAACGAGCCATCTTCAACGCCGCTCAGCAAGCATTATCTCCTAATAAAAATGGTGCTGGCGGCCTGTAAGGGTTGTGGCCGATATTCCTGATAATCCTGCTCTCCCGTTACTTTACGGATCAAAAGCAGGCCATGTGACCGGTGAATACCGGCCAGTGAGGAATGGGCCATGGATATCCGCGATTCGCTTTCGATGAACTCGATCTTGTTCCCTCGCACTCACTCTTCGCCAACGCAGAGTGACGAAACAGCGAATTCGGAATCGTCAACGAACCCCAGCTTCACGCTGGACTTATTGCGGCAGATCCTGCTGCAAGGCCCGCAGGTGGTTTCTTCGCCAGGACGCCCGACAGATCGTTCTTCCGGTGAATCAGCCTCGCTGGCAGGTTCCTCAACGGCCAGTCAGACCAACCTCTTCGTCCTTTCAAATCGGACAGGCACCGCGCGCGATTTCGGATCGTCGACTAGCCGCACGACAAGTTCCCGCGAGTCCAATTCTGGTTCGCGTCCGTCATCGCGATCAGCGTCGGCATTACAGGAACACCTCAGCAGCTCATCATCAGTGGCTTCTCGTTCCCGGCAGCAAGCGAGTGATTCTAAACTTCCCGCACTCCGTCGTAGCCGTGACACAGACGAATCTCGGCAAGCCTCAGTGAATTCCACCGCAAATGCTGCCAGCAAAACAAAAGCCTCCACCCGTTCTGAAGAGGCCGGAACTTTTCAAAACCATCCAGCAACTTCCGAGGCAGCACAGCAAATTGATGAACAGGAGGAATTCTCCAATCGCGCCGCAGCGTCCGGGGGCATTGTTGGAGGATCCTCACCTTCCTTAATCAGGGATCAGATCGAAGCTGCCGGTATGACGGAAAGTGAAGATTCGCCCCCGGCAAGTGGGAATGAAACTCTTTTAGCTGCCATTTCACAGGTCATGCAGAATCGGGCATCAGGGGAAGATTCAGCCTTATCAAACACGACAGAAGACGCTTCATCCCCGCAAGCCAGACAACAGGAAACACCATCAACACCCGCCAACTCAACTGCCGGTTCTGACAGTCAAGACACGAGTGCGGAATTCGACAATTCCAACGAACTTGTCGCATTCAGGGGGGATGAAATTCAGGTTCAGGCGCAGGGAAGTGAGCAGGTCGATGACGACGGAAACATCGCCTCTCAGGACGATCCTTCCGTGCCCGTCAGCTCGATCAAATCACCGCCCGGCTACTCCGCGAAGTCCTACGAATCGCGCCAGGAAGCCTTGCGCAACGAACAAAGTTCAGGAACCGCCAGGCAGAATTCGTTCCGGCAATACCTGGCGAATGGCGAGACCGGCCAGAAGCCACCTTCTCCCTCTCAACCCGTTTCACAAACGGAAGGTTCAAGGGATCAAAATGCCACCCAGGCCAGTTCTTCGACCGAGACCAGCGCGGAAGATGCCAGTGTTGTTGCCAGCGTAATCGGAGGACTTCTCAATAACGTGGTGGCCACTCCCGATGACTCTGCCAGTTCGTTAGAGGCGTCGGTTCAAAGTGATGTCGAGTCGTCTCCAATGATGGCCGGCTCGCTGCAATCTCGAACTGAAGCCGTCAACGCCTCTCAAATGGCAGGGCTGGCCGCAGCCGGGCAGGCCAAAGGCGGACTGACCAGCGGTTGGCGTCCCGGCGGCTGGAAGCCTCCCACAGGCGCAACGCCCTGGCAGTCATCACATGCAGGAAATGCTAATGGCGTTACCACATTTGGTGCAGCGGCTTCCACGGGAGAACTGAATCTGGCGGGGATGACAGCAGCGAGCGGAAATCTCGCTTCACTGACGAATGTCCTTGCAGCTTCCAGCGCTCAGGCTGCGTCATCGACTTTGATGGGAAAATCGGCAGTGACTGCCGAACAACTCACGCCTGAGCAACTTCCCGCGAGTAACAATCTCCCAGTGAATTCTCCGTCCGTCCCGGCACCGGGCCTTGGAAAAGCCACCGCCACTGAGGCAAGCGCACCGCTGGAATCAACCTCTCGGGTCGTGGCACAGGGAGTTCTGGATCTGACAGCAAGCGGCGTGATGGAGTCGGCTCGTTCAGAACGAAGCTTCTCGATTTCATTGAGACCCGAACAGTACGGCGAACTGAAGATCGATGTTCGTCAGAATGACGATGGCATCCACGTCCATCTGGAAGCCGCCACATCCGCAGGACATGAACTGCTGAGCGAGAACCTGGCGGATCTTCGAGACATTCTGGAACAACGGGGATTGTCCGTCGATCAAATCACAGTGACCCGCGCTGAATCACCTCGTGAAACCACCATTCCAACAAATTCCGGCAACGAGCAGTCACAGCAAGAGCGTCCGCAGGAAAATAGCTCCAGGAACAATCAACAGGAGTCCAGCCAGAGCGATTCTTATGGATCGGGCAACGGAAATTCTTCATCAGGTGATCAACCTTCACAGGAACGTCGCATTGACGGGAAGCGGGATTCTCTGGTAGATGCCACAGCTGATAGCAGGAATCCGCTGGCAACCAGCAATCCCGGCTCAGTACCACCAGCAGGATCTGGCCCGCTTCAGTGGGAACGGGTGAACATCCAGATCTGATAAGCCCTGACAAAACCGGTTGTGCTTGTTTGGAATTGCGAAATGCTTCTCTAGATCCTGTGGCATCAGAGGTTTTGTTAGAGTTTATAAGTAGTTGAACTGCCAGAGTCGTTGCACCACCACCGCCACTGCTGTTTGTCGTGATCTCATTGTTGCTTGGAAGTGACCATGGCCATCGATCCTGTGACTGGTTTGCCGAAAGAGATCCCGATCATCCCTGCCGACAAGCAGGGGTTTAATGCCTTGGATACCGAGGCGTTTATGAAGCTGCTGATCGTCCAGCTTCAGAACCAGGATCCCTCGAACCCGATGTCCAACGAGGAACTCCTCTCGCAGATTTCCCAGATGCGAAACCTGACCTCAGACGTGGAACTGACCAACGCACTGGACGGACTGACCCTCAGCCAGCAATTGAACAGTTCCACCAGCTTTCTGGGAAAGGTCATCAAGGGCAAGATGGCCGACGAGACGGAAGTCTCGGGCGTAGTGGATCGTGTCTTTGTAAAAGACAAAATGGCCTACGTCGTGGTGGGCGATAAGGAAGTCCCACTGGCCAACATCACCGATGTGACCCAGGATTCTTAACCGGCTTGCTTCACTGTTAGCAACGATTCATCGACCGTAGTCGATCATTCATCAGGCATGATGCGCGGCAGCAGCCAGTTCCGTCGCAAACTGCCGGATGCTGGCCAACGACTTTTCAAAACCTTCTGCGCTCTGTGCCCCTTCCAGATGTTTCACAATGGCCGAGCCGACAATCGCGCCATCGGCCTTGCCGCGTAATGCTTCGATCTGTTCCGGTCGACCAACGCCGAAGCCCACACAAAGCGGCAGTTGGGTCTTTTCTCGCAGCAGCTTAAGCCCCGCCTCAATATCGTGTGTCGTCGATTCTCGCACTCCTGTCGTGCCAGCAACGGCGATGCAGTAAACAAACCCGGTGGCCACAGCAAGGATCTTCTCCATCCGGGCCGCAGGAGTTGTCGGCGCGACAAGTTGAATCAGATCGAGACCGTGCGTTTGGGTTTGAGCCGCAAATTCGGCAGCTTCATCGCCCGGCAGATCGGGAACAATCAGCCCGGAAAACCCTGCCTCTTTAGCCGTCTTGAGAAACAACTCGGTTCCCATGCGGAAGATCATGGCGAACGAAACCATCCCCACCAGCGGCGTGCTGATGGTCTGCGAGGCTTGCCGCACTGCCGCAAAAAGCTCCGCCAGCTTCAGGTGTTTTCCTAAAGCGCGAGTATACGACGCCTGAATCACCGGGCCATCAGCAATGGGATCACTGTAGGGGAAACCAACTTCAATCAGATCGGCTCCCGCTTCTGAGAGAGCTTGAATCAGACGAATTGTCGATGGCAGATCAGGATCTCCAGCGGCAATAAAAGGAATAAAAGACATCTCTCCAGCGGCACGCCGGGCAGAAAGAGCACAAGTGATGGGCGAGTCGGACATGAAGCAAACTCTAATTAACAGGAATCGTCACAAATCATGATGCGAAATCAGCAGCGAACCAGCGAGGTCGACCTGAATACTCCCTCTCCCAGCGGGAGAGGGCCGGGGTGAGGGCGGATCAATCACAAGATTTTCATTGGCTAAATAGATCTAACAACCATACGCACCTTTTCCGAAGCAATCCCCCCCATCCGGCCTTCGGCCACCTGCTCCCTCAAGGGAGGAGGATTTGATCGTTTCTAATTCATGAAGTTCGCGTCAGCGAAATTTGTATGACTCCATCGTTCTGGCGGCGTAAGACCCATTCGTCCCCTACATTTGACGTCCATACGCCGCCACGAAGCCCGCGTGAGCGGGGCGGGTTAGAGTTGTTGGCCGGTGAGGCGGGCGACTTCGATCAGGTCTTTGTCGCCGCGACCGGATAGGCAGATGACTAATGATTCGCTGGGTGACATTTCTTTGGCTCGCTTGGCGGCATAGGCAATGGCGTGTGAGGTTTCGAGGGCGGGGAGAATCCCTTCGGAGCGGGCCATTAACTGCATGGCAGCGAGTGCTTCATCGTCAGTGGCGCTGGTGTATTGCACGCGGCCGGAATCTTTCCAATAGGCGTGTTCGGGGCCGACGCCGGGATAATCCAGTCCTGCCGAGACGGAATGGACATCAGATGTCTGACCGTCTTCGTCTTGTAGCACATAGCTATAGCTGCCGTGGAGTACGCCTTTGTTGCCAAACGTCAGAGCGCTGGCATGATCGCCGGGCTTTGAACTGCGTCCGCCCGCTTCGACGCCGGTGATCTTGACGCCCGCGTCGTCGATAAAGGGATAGAACATGCCGGCGGCATTGGAGCCACCCCCCACGCAGGCCACAACTTCTTCGGGGAGTTTTCCGATCATTTCGAGGCATTGCTGGCGGGCTTCTCGACCGATGATGGATTGGAAGTCGCGGACGATCATCGGGAAGGGATGCGGGCCGACGACGGAACCAATGATGTAATGTGTGTCTTTGACGGTCGACATCCAGTCACGCAAGGCCTCATTGACGGCATCGCGGAGGGTGCGTGACCCAGAGGTCACGGGGCGAACCTCGGCACCCATGGTGCGCATGATAAAGACGTTCAGCTTTTGTCGCCGCACGTCTTCTTCGCCCATGAAGACGGTGCAGGGGATACCGAAGTGAGCACAGGCGGTGGCGGTGGCGACGCCGTGCTGGCCGGCACCGGTTTCTGCAATGATACGGGACTTCCCCATTCTGAGAGTGAGCAGGGCTTGCCCCAGAGCGTTGTTGATCTTGTGGGCACCGGTGTGATTGAGGTCTTCCCGCTTGAAGTAGATCTTCGCCCCACCGCATTTTTCACTCAACCGCTCGGCAAAATAGAGCGGGTTGGGGCGACCGACGAAGTTTTTCAGGAGGCCGTCCAGTTTCCCGACGAACTCAGGATCTTTGCGGGCACTCTCATAAGCCTGCGTCAGTTCTTCCAGCGCATACATCAGCGTTTCAGGAACGAACCGACGACCAAATTCGCCGTAGCGCCCCAGGGAGTCGGGAACCTGTGAAATCGGCGGAGTGGGAACTGTTGACATGAAACACCGTCGCTTCCAGGCAGGTAAAACCAATCAACGTCATCACGGAAAATCAGGGCCGGGGCGGTCAACGAATTTTTCATTCGTCAAGGAAAACCCACTCTTCTTAACCAGTGACACTCTTGCCAGTGGCAAGTTCGGAAATTGTGGAAACGCGGGTTCCCAATCGTTCACCGGCAATGGCTCGTTCGATGGTGCCGGGCTTCTGGTAATTGAGCACCACGATGGGGATATTCTGCTCCATACAGTGATGGATGGCCTGAGCGTCCATCACTCCCAGATTCTGACGGAGCACATCCTGGTAGGAAATTTCGCTGTACTTAACAGCGTGTGGGTTCTTAAGAGGATCAGCCGAGTAAACCCCATCAACGCGGGTTGCCTTGATGAGTAGCGTGGCATCGATTTCTCGTGATCGCAACGCAGCAGCTGTATCGGTGGTAACGAAAGGACTCCCCGTACCGGCGGCAAGAATCACCACACGGCCTTTTTCCAGATGGCGAATACAGCGACGGCGAATGAAAGGCTCAGCAACGCCTTCCATGCGGATCGCAGATTGCAACCGGGCGGGAACGCCCAAGCTTTCCAGCGTATCCAGCAAGGCGAGACCATTGATCACGGTCGCCAGCATGCCCATATAGTGAGCTGTTGCGGGAAGAATCGTTTGCTTGAAGCCATCCAGATCACGACCGCGAAGGATATTCCCCCCCCCACAAACAACGGCCAGTTGCACGCCGGAAGCCACCACTCGCTTAATCTGCTCGGCAATCAGCACAATCTCCGGCACACTCAAACCCGACTGCCCCGAAGGACAGAAACTCTCACCACTGAGCTTAAGGAGCACACGCTGAACCGGAGGCTTGGAAGTGCTGCTGAGGGAATTGGGCATTGTGGCTTCCAATGAGTAAGTGAGAAATGAATATCGGCAAGTTCAGTTTTCGTAGGGTGCATGCTAATGCACCAGTAAAAAATGATGACGACCAAGAGATGTAACGAGTTTTTTCAACAGCCTGTTGATCAGGAAATGAAACAGCGGAGGGAATCCGTTCAGGACGCCCCCCGCTGCTCAATCATCACTGTCGCAATGAGGGGCCGATTAGTTACCGATCACCCAACGTGTGAAGGCGTTAGCCTTGTAGCCCTGTTCGGCCAAAGCCTGACTGACAGACTTGCTGTCGTCCTTGGCGAATGGCTGCTCGACCAGCACACCCTGCTCGACATAGAAGTTCTTCAGACGACCTTCGACAATCTTTTCAGCGACATTGGCTGGCTTGCCACTCTTGACAGCTTCTTCAGTCAATCGGGCACGTTCGGCAGCCACCAGATCGGCTGGAAGTTCCGTCGCATGTGTCGCCTTGGGACGCAGAGCGGCAATGTGCATCGCCACGTCACGCAGGACTTCCGCCGACTTACCGGTTCCTTCTGCCTGGAACAGCACGCCATTCTTCTTATCGTGGTGAACGTAACCGCCCACTGGGCCAGTAACGCGAGTCACCTTGGCCAGAACCATCTTCTCACGGATTTTGTTAACCACTTCACCCAGCACTTCGTTCAAAGTCTGGCCAGGACGATCCGGGGCAGGCTGAGCCATCAGTTCTTCTGGAGTGGCAGCGCCTGGCCCGTTCAGGAGTTGCTTGATGCACTGGTTGGCCAGAAAGTTGAAGTCTTCCGAAACAGCCACCGGGGCGGATTCGCACTGCAATTCGATCATGGCGGCTTCACTGCCATCAGGCTTGATCTCAATCAGAATGAGACCTTCCTGAGTCGAGTTTTCCGACCGCTTGATCATGACCTTCTTGCCCCACTCCTTGAGCAGATCCAGGGCTTTGTTCTGATCGCCAGCGGCTTCAGTTAAAGCCTTCTTGCAATCCATCATGGGAAGGTCGGTCAGTTCACGAAGCTGCTTGACCGCTGCTGCTGTAATTTCCGCCATGATTATTCTCTCCTGCTGGGTCAGCGTTACTGTGACCCCGTTTGCTTTGGCAAACTATTCGCTGTTAGACGGGCCTGGATGCGGGATGCACCGGCAGATCCCACGGAATCTCATTTAACTATGAACCATCCGAGCCTGACACAAAAGCGACTTCTGGTGTCGAAAAACCATCTTCACCAGAAGTCCACAATCGAGTTTTGGTCAGAAGGAGCGTGAGTCTCGAAAACCAACCTGCTGTTCAGACACTGATCGCTGGCGAAAGCTCGCTTCCGCGATCATCGCATGCCCATGTTCCCATCAAGCTCTTGTGACGACCACCCCAAGGGGAATTATTAGTCAGTCGTCTGTACAGGCACTGCTTTTTGCGAACAGTCAGCAAGTCGATCTGGAGGCAATTAGAGCGATGGACGTGGCTTGAGTTGTTCTTCGGCCATCGGCTCGATCTTCTCCTGTGGGAGAACGCTCTTGCCTTCGTTGATTGCTTCGGTCAGGTGCTGAAGAACCAGCTGAATCGAGCGGATGCTGTCATCGTTGCCAGGAATGGGCAGGTCAACCTGATCAGGATCGCAATCCGTATCGAGCAGGGCGATGGTCTTGATGCCTACGAGCTTGGCTTCATGAATCGCGTTGTGCTCTTTGCGAGGATCAACAATGATCATTGCTTCAGGAAGACGGTTCATGTTGCGCAAACCATCAAGGTTGCGAGTCATCTTGGTGCGTTCGCGCAGCAGTGTCGAACGACGTTTCTTCGAGTAAGTTTCGATCTCGCCCGACTCAAACAACTGATCGAGTTGCTCAAGACGCTTGATACGAGCACGAATCGTACGGAAGTTGGTGAACACCCCACCCAACCAGCGGTAGTCCACGAAAGGCATGCCGGCCAGATTGGCGTATTCGCGAATGGCATCCGAAGCCTGCTTCTTGGTGCCGCAGAACAGGATCAGGCTCCCCTGGGAAGCGACTTTCTGAATGTACCGCTTGGCTCGCAGAAGACCGCGAACGGTTTCCTTGATATCGATAATGTGAATCAGATTACGGCGGCCGTAAATGTAAGGCCGCATTTTAGGGTTCCAGCGGCTGGTGCGGTGGCCGTAATGAATACCCGCTTCGAGAAAGTCTTTGACGACGATATCGCTCATGTCTTAACCTGCATTCTGCCGGAAAACGGCAGGGCTCAATCACTGAAAAACGAGCGCAGCAGCGTTGCCACAGTCCTCGCCGGCCGACGTGGGAGCCTCCCAGTCACCGCTGAACAGTCGTGAAAAACGACCTCCAGTTCACATTGGTTGCTCAAATCCTAATGACACACACCGGCAACGTCAAACCTGCCCAGAGAAAAGAAGTGAACGCAAAGCCACTGTCCGCCATGATCCTGCTCCAATGGAAAGCCTCGCCATGCCGAGAAAAATTGCCACAGCCAAGCATGATCAACAGACAGTGCCCGCAAAGAATTTCTTCCACGAATTTCCTGAGCATCTGTTTGCCTGATTATGAGCCTCGCATTTAGTTAACCCTTCGGTGGCCTGGATGTTAATTTGATCAACAGGTTTTCCGATTCTCCTTCGATAAGCCGAACCTTCAAAGTCCCGCGTCGTTGATAAAACTCTGGAATCAGTTCTCTGGCTTTGGCAAACTCCATGAGTTTGGCGTGATCGAACTTTTCAGGTTCTTCAGGGAGGTAACCCGTCACCAGTACGTCATACTCCCCCGGTGCCAGGCCTTCTGATTGAGGAATCACAAACCGCCCTTCCTCCAAGACAACGGCAGCAGCAACCCCCGAGTTATCGACCGGAGGATAGAACTCGACATAGGCATACGGGACAGGCTTGTTATCAACTGTGATCGAACCGGAAACAGGAACACGAGTCGACCCTGATCCCAGGTTTGCGCCACAACCAACGGAAAACACGAGGGTAAACGACGTTAATAAAATCGCCAAGGCCGAGTCAGTGAGCAGTAGCGTTGTGAAGCGATATTTCATTTTCTGTATAACCGATAATTGAAAATAAAGAATATGAGATCCCAGTCAGATATAGGGAGTTACTATTTATCGAATTGCCAAAGCTTGAAATTGAGTCTTGCCTGTTACTAAGTTCGACAACAAAAGACGTTGCAAAGGCATCAACCCAAAGACAATGCCGTGACACGGCACTAGAATTCACCGTTCACTTCGTTGCCGTCGCGGGTTCCTAATGCGTTGAAAAGGCCTCTGTCGATATTCTCAGAGATAAATCGCGAGGAACCATCAGCGAATAGCGACATGATGCCCCCCTCGTGATGGCTGGAAAATTGCCCATTAATGCTCAGAACACTGGTCGCAGAAGTGTCGTTAATCTGCTTGCTGGTATTGCCAACACCTCGGCCAGGCCAGCCACCGCCCCAGATTGAGTAGCCGTAACGATTCTGCCCATTACAGGCGCCGGAAGTGAATTTAAGATTCTGGAAGTTATAGGAAGACTCTCCAACAGCGAGCGTGTTCGATGAACCATCCGTAATGTCTCGAAGCTTGACGGGGCGATTGACGGCAGTCGCGGGATACATCATCGGCGAAGGCAGAAAGAGCGGGAAGATACCACGCCCAGGCCCTTGATAGGCACCAGTCCCTTCACAGACCAGATAGCTGCCAGGCGCAAAGGCGGGATCTCCACATTCCGTTTGAGGGATAGGGCGGCCTGTGTTCATGCTGGGGCAAAGATAGGACGACACACGCTGACTCGTGACGCTGGCATTGCCGGCGTCAGTATAGAGCTTATTAAAATCGTAAATCTGGTATGTTGCAGACTGCTCAAGGTAAGCCAGCATCACGACGAATGCGCTGGCAGCAGGGGTGTAGCCCGTGGCCGCTGTCGCAATCCCGCCGGGAGGAAACATCCCGCAAGTGCTCTCATAGTTGTGCATCGCCAGGCCAATCTGCTTGAGATTGTTGCGACACTGAGTGCGGCGAGCAGCTTCCCTCGCTTGCTGAACTGCTGGAAGGAGCAGGGCAATCAGAATGGCGATGATCGCAATCACCACCAACAATTCAATCAACGTAAATGCGTGCCGCGACGATGAGCGTGACAAAATACGACTCCCCAGAATGCCAAAAAGCTGGATATCACAACCGTCCCTCAACGACGGCTGTGGCTTGATGGGATGGCTAGGAAGCCTGAATCACGCCTGGCTGACCCACATGAGACTGAGTCTCAGTTTACCGATTATCCACGATTGATATGATTTCGCAATAAGCACAGCGAAATTTATCAAAATTGATAACAACCTGATAGAAATTGCTTTACGGCGAACCGACTGTGAAAACCAAGAGGTATCAGGGCGATCACTCACGTTGTCTGGACTGATTCTTCAGCCACGCATCGGCATCTAACCCATGTCGCGTTGTGGGAAACCGGGTCGCGACTTCCCGCGCAATCGTCGTTGCAGCAGGGATTTGCCCCGCCTCATAAAACGCAATCGCTCCCCGGAGACCAGCATAGGCCGCCAAAGAAGGAGATTCCGGGAATGTCACAGGCAACCTAATCCAGGCGGCGGCGGCCTGGGGCCACAACCCAAAATGCTCGTAACCACGGGCAATCACCGTCCATGCCCCCGGCTGGAGGCCATCCGGCCAGTTCAGAATCGCTTCCTCCCAGCGAGCGACTTCCGTTTCTGATAACTCGGGAGAATTGAGACGATGCTTCCAAAGCTGACCCTGAGCCAATGTCCGGGCGGCAAGATCTTCCGACCGAAGGATCTGTTGAAGCT
The DNA here is from genome assembly GCF_056500625.1 of Planctopirus sp. SH287. Classification (NCBI taxonomy): domain Bacteria; kingdom Pseudomonadati; phylum Planctomycetota; class Planctomycetia; order Planctomycetales; family Planctomycetaceae; genus Planctopirus; species Planctopirus sp. SH287. The sequence goes on from NZ_CM151403.1 coordinate 85,698, forward strand.
CAGCCACCGCTTGTGGCCCCACGACATCATCTCTCAGCAGGTAGCTGGCCCCCAAAAGACGAATGAGTCGATGCGGGCTTTTCAACCATTGTTGAGCCTGCTGGTGAAGCGCTTCTGTGGGAACTTCATCCATCCAATCCAGCGGGGCGACACTGGCGTGAACGGTCAGAGGATCACTTTGAACCAAAGCCATAAAGTACCGACCGGCTGCCAGAGCATCATCCTGGGACGAAGCCGACCGCACCAGTTGCGACAGGATGATCCGCCGCACCCACAAACGGTCTTCCTGATCAAGCACGGCAGCCAGTTGTGTTCGGGCCGCTTTCCAGTCACCGCGGGTGAGCAGATCAATCGCCAATTGATGATCGGGAAGGTAATCCGTGGAAATCTCAATCACATCGCTGGCGAGGTATTTGGCGATGGTTCCCCCTTGTCGGGGCCGGATCGTCAGGCTCTCGCCGGTGTAATCCAGAATTGTCCCCGTGACGACAATCTGACCACCCGTTCCAGGCTGTTGAAGCACGATTCGGTCGGCGGCGACACTGGCATCGACGAATCCCGTCAGCAGGATGAGTAGGACAGCCTCGGGGATGAACCTCATGTAGAACCTTTGCCTTCTGCTATCAGCGGCTTTTGAATTTAGTCACATCTTCATAACGAGAGGTTCCACCGTTTTCACGTGCCACCTTTTTTAGAAAGTTGTCCGTATTAAGTTCAGGCCCCTGACCAAACTCAATCGTGTGAATGCGACTGCGGCCCTGGTTTAATCTCTGTAATTCCTTCCGCTCAATCGATGTCAATTCCGGTTCGTCAGCATCAGTGAGAAAATAAATCACTTCGGGAGAAAACTTTAGAGCCAGCTTGAGGGCGGGCAGATGCTGTGTCCCACGATCCGGCTGGATCGCGTTAATTTGCTGTGTCGCCAGCGTCTTGTTCATCTCTGTCGCAAACCAGAGATTCGCTTTGCCGTCGCGGTTGGCTCCTTTGAGAAACACGGACGTGTCATTGTAAAAGATGATTTGAAACTGCTGACCTGTATCCAAGGCTTGCAAACTGCTCACCAGTGCCGACTTGGCCACTCGCATGGCGTTGTAATTGGTCATGCTCCCCGAACAGTCAATCACGAACAGGACACGCGTGCCATGATCTTTGATACCCATGAAAGTGGTGCCAGGCATGGCGGCTCCCAGCCCTTCGCCTGGCTGGCGGGTGCCCGTTCCCTGAATCATATCGCGGAGGTCGGAACTGGTGCCGGTTCCGGCGCTGCCACTGTTTTGTGTCCCTGGGGTAGGAACCACAGCGGTGGAACCCGTCGTTGTCCCCGAAGGGTTGAATCGCGAAGAACCGCCCACTTGTGGCAAAGCCAGCTTGATCGGTGGCTCGGAGGGTGGCAACGCGGTGGAAAGCACCTCCCCTGTGCTCTGGCTGGCTCCCGCCGGTTGACGCAATGGCGTGTTCCCCATCCCCTTTTCTGAAGGAGCCGCTTCGTTCGTCACGCCTCCATCAGACAGATCGGGATCGATTATCACCAGACCGACAGGGCCGTCCGGGCCATCCCCAAAACCAACCCGGCCAAAGCGTTCCCCCTGAATCACCACCGCCAGTAGCAATAGCGCCAGCACATGAAGACTGCCGGACAGAATCCAGCCCACCACAGCTCCCCGCCGTGGAAAGACCGCAGCGTTGGTACGCTCGGCAGGAGCTGAGGTTGTCTGTCCGGAGATGGCCATTCCGCTTTCTGACTCCCACAAAAAATCATCGTGAGACGCATCGTCAGATTGAGAGTGACCGATGCCCACCAATCCCGCAAGACGTCTTCACCCCGCAAATCTCTTTGGCACAGACCAATTTACGAGCAAACAGTCACCGGTTCATGGAGAATTCAGTGTCAAATTGGCGTTTCGAGTGATTCAAATAAGGGAAACCGGATCATCCCGGCCAACAACAGGGGCGGCTAATGCGACTCATGAGTCCCTGAAGCATGTTCCGCGGCTTCACTCGCTGCCTGCTGGCGGGCATACTCTCGGGTCTGGAAGGTGTCCTGGGGATAATAGTGCATCCCCACATCCGGCAGGAGTGAAAGCGGCAGCGCCATTGCCAGCACCACTGTCGGAGCCAGCAACACATACTTCCAGGCCCGCTCAAACTTCAGGTGCATGAAATAGAGCATCACACAAAGCGCTTTCGCCGTCGCCACCGCGAGCACAATCGCAATCAAAATCCGGCGGTCGGCCAAATGAAGCACGTCAGCCAGCACGGAAAGAATTGTCAGCCCGCATAAGCCCAGGAAGACGCGAAAATAAACGTTGCCGTGCAAGTGAGTCGATTCAGTCATATTGAGGCGCCATGCTAAATAATAATGCGCTAAATAATAACGTGCTGGATGATGCGGTGTTAAATAATATAAATCAGTGGAAAGAGAAAGATCCATACGAGATCAACGAAGTGCCAGTAGAGACCGATGTTCTCCACGATAATCGCGTGTTTGAACGCCAGCTTGCTTCCCATGGCAAGAACGACAAGAAACATGATCAGGCCGATAATCACATGAATGGCGTGAAAGCCCGTCATGAGAAAATAATTGGACGCAAACAAATTCCCATAGAGAATCGGCACGGCGGGATGAAAGCCAGCCAGCAAAGGGGCGAGTTCACTCTCTTTCTTTAATGTCGCGATAAACTGATCGACATCACGTAATGAAGCGGGTGGAAATTTCTCGGGAGTTGGTGACGCTCGGAACTCGATCAGTTGTTCGGGCGTGACTGACATCGCCAACCCAAAGCGAACATGGTTTTCAAGACTGGTCGCCGCTTCGTTTAATCGTGAAATCGCAGCAAGTTGTGCGGGTGTGACCGCCTTGCCCCGGGGCTGAGGATCTTTGGGATCGATCGTTGCCGATTCGTTTCCCGGGTTTGCGATGCGATTGCCCAGTTCTGCCAGTCGACCGCTAGGGAGCGTTTCCGGGAAGATCTCTGCCAGTTCCCGATCCACAATTCGCTGCAACCGATGAGCAGTGGTAAACATGGCCTCCGTCGGAGTTTCCGGGATACGGCCCGGCAGGATCTCGTGCTCAATTTTTCCCGAGTATTCAATCCCTTTAATCCCCAGAAAAACAACGCCAAGAATCAGCGTCATCGCAAGAAACTTGCGGGCTTGACCAAATTGCGAGACCAGCATTTTCTCATGGGCCACCACGACAAAATAGCTGGAAACAATCAGGACGAATGTATTTAGCCCGCCCAGCCAGACATTGATGTGCGTCACATGATGATCGGTCGGCCATCCCGGTGAACCGATGCGAGCAATAATATAACTACCGATAAATGCCGTAAAAAACATGATCTCCGTCCCGAGAAAGAGCCACATCCCCAACTTGGAGTTAGGAATAGGAAGCCCCATTCGCGGAAGAGAATGAGCCGTCGGCGAGTGTCCTGTCGTCGCGGTATGCATAGTATCGGGTTCAATTAGAGTGTCAGATTCAATCAGGAGCATTCAGAAGGCAAAATCAGCTCAATGCCAGAAAGCGATCACCGTTAAAAAACCGCCAGATGATCACAGACCAGAACCATCAGAACGAGAGGTAAATAGATAATCGAAACCAGAATCAGGCGACGAGCGGTGACCGGCCGCTCATTCCAGGCAAAGGCAACCGAGGCGGCTAAATACCCCAGGCCAAGGACGATCGCAGAGAAAAAATAGATTGGCCCACCCACACCAGCGACCACAGGGAGCAAACTGATGGGTATTAAAATGGTGGCATAAGCTGTGGCGATCAGGCCTGTGACATGTGGGCGAGGCAGCCCCATGGGAAGCATCTTCAAACCTGCCACCAGGTATTCATCACGAAACTTCCAGGCAATTGCCATAAAGTGCGGGAATTGCCACAGAAAGAGAATGCCAAAGAGTGAAAAGGCCGCTAAATCAAGCGGTGCACCAGCCGCTGCCCAGCCAATCACAGGCGGCAAAGCACCGGGAATTGCTCCCACAGCCGTACAAATGGGAGAGACTCGCTTCAGTGGGGTATAGGCTCCCACGTAGAGCGCCCAGGTGATCGCGGTAAGGACTGCCGTTTGAATGTTGACCATGGAAACAAGAATGGTGCAACCCATCGATCCCATCAATAAGCCGCCTCCCAGGGCTTCCCATGGGGACATGCGGCCCGAAGGCAGAGGGCGGTTTTTTGTTCGCCGCATGCGACTGTCTGTTTCCTGCTCCAGCCACTGATTCAAAGCGGAAGAAGCTGTCGCGACCAGCGCCACGCCAAGCCATGTCCAGAGCAGGACACCCCAGTCCCAGCCTTCTCGAGGAGCCAGCGCATATCCAACCGTCACCGTGATTAACACCATGGTGGCAATGCGGGGTTTTGCTATTGAACACCAGTCGGAAAGTCGACGGTTCAACCCGCTAAATAAAGAAGGAGCAAGAGTCAGGCTATGGGGTGTATTTTGTGACATATCTCTAAACGGTACCTCCGGCCAGGGAACCTGACGCGACGGAGGTTCTTGAGTGATTCACTTGTGAAGAATTCAAAGACAACGAAGTCACCTGTCGAGCAGGCGTTGTTCGGCAGAGACGAGCCACCATCACGCCCAACCCCATGAACCCCAGCACAGCGCCCAGAGTATGGAGTGAGCGAACAGCACTGAGCGCCGATGTTTGCTGAATGGCGACAATTCCCGAATCGGGCCAGCCATAGCGCATCAGCCACGTGGCGATTCCAATCAGAAACTGCAGGTTCACCAGAATCAGCAGGAGATTGGCCCAATGGGATAACCAGGGATGATGCAACCGGCGAATGATGACCCAGGTGACAAATGCCATCCCTAAGACCACGAAGGCAAAGTAAGGGTGATCACGCCAGGCATGGGCTGCTCCGAGATGCCGCAGCATTCCGCCAAGGAGAGATTGCAGGAAGAACATGACCGACAGAACGAGGGTAGCCGTCATGGCGCCCCAGGTGCGGGTGCCCTCGGGAAGTCGTTCCACAGTCGACCATTTCGGACTCATCACAGCGACGGCAATCGCCATCACCGTAAAGACCCAGCAGGCGAAGTTACCGTGAAGCATCGCCAGAACTTTGCTGACCTGACTGACACGCATTCCGCCCAGTACCCCCTGAGCGATCACTAATAACAGCACCAGAGTGGCCAAAACCCGCACAGCTCGTGTCTGCTGAGTCATAAAGACAGACCCGACGAGCAACAAAGAAAAGAACCCTGTCAGCATGCCTGCCAGTCGGTGCCCGTGCTCAAGAAACTTGTCTGGCTCACCAAACGATTGCAACCACGGATAAGCCAGCATGCTGTAGCCATCGGACGTGGGCCAGTCAGGAAACGCCATCCCTGCATCCACTGTCGTCACCACCGCTCCCATGGAGATCAGCGGCAACGCAGACAGCAGCGTCAGCCAGGCGAAAAGGGAAGGAAGATATTTCATAGGAGGCGTTCAGGCTTTGGCGTTTGGTACATATCGTTCGCGTGGTCTCAGTGTTCCGTGATCTGTTGATTCTGGAGGATTTCCGGCTTCTCTCCTTCCAACCTTCTTCTACTTTTTCGCTTCTCTGCTTCTCTGCTTTTTTGCTCTTTCAATGCCCTTGAGCTGACCCCGGCCGCTTGGGGACATATTCCGTCTGAGGCAGGAAGTCGGCCTCACCGGAAAGCGGAGAACTGTATTCATAGGGGCCATGGTAGGTCACGGGGGGGACATCAAAGTTGCCGTGCGGCGGTGGCGAAGGAGCCTGCCATTCCAGACCGTTGGCATTCCAGGGGTTTCGCCCGCACTTCTTGCCAAAGAAGATGCTCCACCCGAAGTTAAAGAGCAGGATGAACTGGGCCAGTCCCATGACAATCGCGGCGTATGTCATGAATTGGTTCAACGGCAAAAGATGTTCAAGGTAAGGGAAGTGGTAAGGATCGGCATAGCGTCGTGGCATCCCGCCGATCCCCAGCAGGTGCATGGGAAAGAACGTGCAGTTAAAGGCCGCAAAGGTAATGAAAAAGTGAATTTGTCCCAGACGATCGCTCATCATGCGACCGAACATTTTCGGAAACCAGAATGGGATCGCAGCAAAAATGCCAAACAGCGTTGATCCAAAAAGGATGTAGTGAAAATGAGCAACAATAAAGTAGGTATCATGGATATAGACATCAACGGGAACAGCCGCCATGAAAATCCCTGACAAACCGCCGGTGATAAACATCGAAACAAAGGCGGCACAATTGAGAAGCACGGTATTAAACAGGAGTTTTCCGCCCCACATCGTGCCAATCCAGTTAAACGTTTTAATCGCCGAGGGGAGGGCGATCATGATCGTCGAGACCATGAAGGTCATCCCGACGGCGGGGTTCATCCCGCTGGCGAACATATGGTGACCCCAGACGATAAAGCCCAGACCCGCAATAGTCGCCATCGAGAAAATCATGGGCTTGTAGCCAAAGACCGGCTTGCGACTCATGCAAGAAAGCATATCGCTGACCATCCCCATGGCCGGCAGCAACATGATGTAAACGGCTGGGTGAGAATAGAACCAGAACAGATGCTGCCAGAGCAAAGGCTGCCCACCACCCACCGTGGCGGGCGCGTTGTTGACAATAATCCCGCCGGGCATAAAGAAGGTTGTTCCGAAGACGCGATCCGCCAGCAGCATGAAACCCGCAGCGGTCAGCACAGGCAGCGCAAACGCCTGGAGGATAGCAGTGATTAGCATCGCCCAGATCGTAAGCGGCATGCGGAACAGCGTCATCCCCGGTGCCCGCATGTTGATAATGGTCGTAATATAATTGATCGAACCGAACATCGAACTGAAGCCGACAAACGTCAGACCCAGGAGCCAGAGCGTTTGCGAGTGATCAGAGACGATGGATAGCGGTGGATACATCGTCCATCCGACCGTTGGCCCGCTACCCACGGTAAAGCTGATACCGAAAGCCATCATGGCGGGCCACATGAACCAGTAGCTCATCATATTGAGCGTGGGAAATGCCATATCCTCGGCACCGATCTGGAGCGGAATGAGGAAGTTTCCAAACGCACCAGCGAGAATCGGAATTACCACTAAAAACACCATGACGGTCGCGTGCATGGTAAATAGCATCGCATAGGTTTCAGGTGCGATTTGCCCGCCATCCATCGGATAGAGAAAATCGCCCAGCAGCGGCATACGCTGCCATGGCCAGGCCAGTTGCCAGCGCACACCCAGCGCCAAGGATCCACCCACCATCATCATGAGTAATGTCGTGATGAGAAACTGGATTCCGATCACTTTATGGTCGGTCGAAAAAACATATCGCCGGATCCAGCCCGGATGATGTGCCGCATGTAATGCCGACTGATGGTCATCAGCAGGCAGAGCAGCAGCATGGGGATGAATGGTCGTACTCAATGGCACGTCCTTTAATAGTTGTCCCGGAAGATCAACAACTTCCAGGTTGGATAGAGAGATGTATCGCTTTAAAAATATGAGGCAGTCAGTGACATTGATAATAAAAACTAGCGGTCGCCCGATGGTTCAGCAGCTTCTGTCTGTGCCACACCATCGTCGGATTGTTCGATCAAAGCCTGCTTTTTCCAGGCGCGGAATTCTTCATCAGAAGTCGCCATAAGGCGGCCTTTCATCTTGTAATGTCCCCAGCCGCAAAGCTCGGCGCAGACCAACTCGTAGCTCCCAGGAGCCAGAACATCGAACCAGACAGGAATCACAGCACCAGGGAGAGCGTCCTGCTTGATTCGCAATACGGGAACAAAAAACGAGTGCTGGACATCACCAGAGCGAAGGCTGATAGAAACGGGTTTTCCAACCGGAACTCGCAAGTCATTCACGGTGTAAACATCATCCGGCTGAGGCATGGGCATCAAAACTTTGCCCGGCGCAGGATAGCGGATCCGCCATTCAAATTGACGGGCCGTCACTTCAGCGATGGCTTCAATTTCCTGGGGAGCATAATTGCGCATGCGGAAAGCGGCCCAGACATCCATTTGATAGATCGCAATAAAGAGCAGCACAATTCCGGGAATAATCGTCCAGATGACTTCCAGCGTATGGTTACCATGCGTGTATGTCGCCTTTTCGTGAGCAGGCTTCGTCGCACCTTTCCAGAGGACATAACCCAACGCGATCTGCGTGCCCACAAAGACAATGCTAGTGATCCAGAGAATAATATAAAACAGGCCATCAATGCGACGCCCGATGGTTGACATCGCCACGCCTGTCTCGGGAAACCACCATCCCAACGAAGGCGCCGCCAGACAGAGCGCCACCGCCAATGCGGCCCAGCTCATAAAATAAATTGACCAGAATCGTGCCACGATGAACGGGCCTTTATCGCATGAATGAATAGCTATGGATGGAAATTCTTATTGTCTATTTAGCCGAGTCTCTTCAGTAGAACTTGTCTCAACCAGATTCAGGGTGCGGCAACTGTTTCAGGCGAATCGGTTGCGGAAGTTGTATTGGCCGCCGGTGGATTAACGGCTTGCGGAGTGACCGCCAACTCCGACAACGGCGTGCCATTGGCAGTAAATTCCACACTCAAGACATAATTGACGAGATCCCACATTTCGGCATCAGAGAGCGTGATCCCGCCAAAGGCAGGCATTGGCGTCCCTTTAATACCTGCTGCAATTCGGCGGTAAAGATCAATGGGCTTGCGACCTCCACGGTAAATACCACGTGTCAGGTCGCGAGCCGGAAGTGGATTTCCCCAGGCATCATGTAAACCTGGTTGCGGATAGTTTCCGTCACCCGTGGGCATCTTCCAGAATTCAAAGTTGGCCGGGCCATCCCCTTTCCCCTGAGGGCCGTGACAGGTATAGCACTTGGTTTTATCTGATAAATAAAGTAGGCGTCCACGTTCGCGCGACGCCGCATCATCCGGCACACGTGCCATCATTGGTGACAGGACGCTGGAGGGTTCCTCGGCTCGCTCCCAGGCACCTGTCAGGAAGTCTGCGGTGTCTTCCACAATGCCCATGTAATCGCTATCGAAAAACTCAGTGAAGTCTTTTTGCAGGGCATCAATTGCTGGGGCAATGGGGGTTGGTGGCTCCGCTTCCTCACCTTTGGCAACGGAATCCTGATAGACCTTTTCATTACGTTTGAAATCGGCATGGAGGTCTTTTGTCGAAAAGTCGGCCAGTTCATCAACCAGTCGTTTTTCCATCTCACCACGAAGCGACAACCAGCGCACGTATTCAATGACAGCCTTCTTTTCTTTCTCGTCCATCAAGAGAAACGAGGGCATATATGTGCCGGGAATGCCGTCTTTCAGAATACGGGTCAGATCCTCCCTTGTGATCCGCTCAGAGGCCTGTGTAGAAGTGAATTTGAAAATACCGCTACGAAAATCCCGTGGAGGTGGCTGCATGTACTTGGCTGTCGGGCCATGCCCATCACCGGTCGTTCCATGGCAGTGCATGCAATTGCGCTGATACACCACGCGGCCCAGCGCCAATTGGCCGCCGTCGTCAATCACCAGTTCGTCCCCGGCAGCAGGCGCCGCAGGGACGGTCGTTGCGTTGCTCGCGACCTCTGTGGCTGGAGTCTCCCCCGTGGTGGTCGGCGCGTCTTGTTTGGTAGAAGCCGGAGCAAGAGCGATGGTCAGTTTTTTACTGGCAGCATCAAAGTTTGCGACTTTGTCACCTTCGATCTTCGCTCTTGAACCATTCACCCAGCGGATCGGTGCTCCCTTTTGAAGCTTGGCCACCTCGGCTTCTTCACCAGCAATCACCAGAATGGCCTGCGAAGCGGGAGACGGCATTGGCTCCACCGACTCAACAGTCGCCTTGGTTCCACCAAAATCAATCACGGGAAGTCGATCCCACACGATCAGATCTTCCGGCGTACCGAAATGGCTGAGCAAAGTGTGTTCAACGGCCTGACGGGCGTTGGGAGCCAGTTCTAAAGTTGTTTCCCGCAGTTGAAACTGCACAGGAGGATTAGGCGTGCAGCCGGCTGCTGACAGAAGCAGCAACGCCGAGAAGACCCCTGTCCAGCAGAGAGTTCGCTTCAACACAATTAATGAAGAAGCGTGCCAATGCCGTTTCTTGGGACAGTCCAGAATGATGCAGGAATGATCGTGAGATGAAGTCATATAGGGCAGGCAGTCTGAGAGTCGGGCGTGATTAAGTGTGGAGTGTTCATCATGGGGTTCAGCCCCCAGGAGCAGAGTCAATCGTGAGCAGATTCAACAAAGTCGGCTAAACTCTGGACAATCTGGAGTTGGCTATTATTCAGGCAGTATCGGATTTTTCTTCGGTCGCTGCGGGTTGCTTTCCAGAGGCAGGAGGGATGATCTTCACAGGAGCAATAATGTCTGCTGGAGGCGCAACCACTTCTTCAGGGATTCGTCGAACGGTAGGAACTTGCATGGCCCCACCACCGCAGCCGATAAGAAGCAGAGGAATGACCACAAGAAATAAAGCTTGCACCGAAACGAAAGCCCGATGAGGTCGGGAACGCATTTGCGAACGGCCAGCGTGCATGAATATCCCAAGCTTCAACACGGATCAAAGGACACCGAATTGATAGATTGTTGCGGGTCAAAAAATCAGTGACAACCAACACATGGCAGCAATTACCCGGTTTCCCAAAGCCAAGAAGCGGCAGGTCTTGGAACGGGCCACTGGCTGGTGAGTGATTTTCGTCATAACTAGCTTAAATTAAACAGGTTAGGAGAGAATGTATTATTCGCAACATGGTGTGCGAAAATTGCTGTAAATCCTCTATGATTTTGACCACAAATGGCTCTGCCTCGCAATTGAGTTTTTTAACAGAAGTTTTTTGAAATGAAGCAATACAAGCCATGCCATCTCAAAGAGGCAAAATGTTGCCAACGGATCGTCGTTCGTATGACCTTTTGTCGGACGTAAGACTATGAAAATGCCTGGCAATCGCCTGAGACACCGTTTCCAGACGCTGATGTTTTTTTGCCTATTGCTGTTCGTGTGGAGCGGCCTGGGAGCATGGACGACAGAAACCCTCGCGTTCTGGTGCCCTTTCTGTCCTCCCTCGCAACCCACGCTCGCAGAATCCCTCTCCACTTCTGATGCGGCACTGCTCGTGCAGTGGAAGGCTGTCAGAGCCAATGAAGAACTTCAAACCGCCGAAACGGAACTCGCCATTGTCGACGTTCTCAAAGGAGATAAAAACCTCTGGCAACGCGGAATGTCGGTGCAACTTCCCTTTTCTCGAGACGGACAACCCGGCGACTTGTTCCTCCTGATGGGGACGTTGTCGGCCAATAATCCCCCCTCTTCGGCTCAATGGTCGATTGTGCAAGAAGTCAATGAAACCCTTTACGGCTACATTCGCAAAGCCCCTGATATTGAACTCAAAAACAGCTCCCGGCTACGTTATTTTCTGAACTATCTGGAAGCCCCTGACCCGGAAATTGCCACCGACTCCTTTGCCGAATTCAGCCGGGCGAGCTTTGCTGATGTCGCCTCACTTAAACCGGAAATGAACGCGTCCAAATTGCGAAAAATGACTCAGGACAAAGGCGTCATTCCTGCTCGCAAAGGGCTTTACTCTCTGATGTTAGGGATCTGCGGCACATCAGAAGACGCCACCCGGATGCAACAGGAAATTCTCCGGCCAGTCCAGCCCGACGAGACCCGGTTCGGGATCGATGGAATGATGGCTGGTTACGTCTTGCTGACAGGCCGTGAGGGGTTCCAGGAGATCTGCAAGGCTAAGCTGGATCATCCCGATGTCCCCGCCAGTGAAGTTTATGCCACGGTCAACTTGCTCCGCTTTCTTTGGGAAGAGCGACCTTTGCCTCTCACCGATGAAGAGCTTCGGGTTCAGATGCGTAAGTTATTTAACAGAAGTGACTTATCGGAAGTTGCTGTGGTGGATCTGGCCCGCTGGAAAGATTGGGAAAGCTGGCCCGAGCTGCGCAAACGCTATGGCCATGACTCCTTCTCCAGCCTCTCCGGACGCCAAAAAATCGTGGAGTTCGCGAAAGCCATGCAGAAAGACACCAGTTGGGAGAATGCCGCAAAAAGAAGGGAGATCACAGACTTTTTGGCTGCTAATGGCTCTTTATCCACAGGATTTCTTCCCTTGCCTCCCCCAGTTCCCACCGATCCCGATTGATCGGATCTTTCCTTTGATTCAGGATGTCTGTGGAATCAACCCTCTTGATTGTTGGCGTTTCTCTCGTAACAGGCTCTGGCCGAGACCGCGATTTGTGGATAAGATCAATTTCCGTCCGTCTGCGATAAACGATCTAAGACGGGCGTTCTTTCAGCAGAGGCATGGTCATCTATTTCTGGTTGCTTAAAAATCGGGCAACAACTACGGTGCCGCAGAGATCTTGAATTTAGCGTATAGTTAACTGGAAAAATCGGGCCTCGCCTGCTGTAAAGTCCAGCCACAGAGCACGTTGCAACAGCATCCACCCGAAGATAAAGCCGTGACACGGCACTACGTATCTGGACAGGAAACAACCTGAATATGGCTTCCCGACCGACCCCACTCTCTCCTGGCGAATTTGTCGTGGGAGATACGTCGATTACTGTGAAGCAGCCATCGCTTCAATACCGGGGATATCGTGTCGAAGATCTGGCTCGTGGTGGCCAGTTCCCGGAAGTGGCCTGGTTATTGATTGAAGGCTCTCTCCCCAGCCCGGAAGAGTTGGCTGACCTGGAAGCGGCCCTCTCGGAAGATGGTCGTCTCGATGAAGAAGTGACGAACTGGCTGGCGAATCTGCCCATGCACGTTCCGGGACTGGATGCACTGCGAACTGCCGTAAGTCTCACCGCCACGCTCGACCCACAAGCACAGGACATCTCTCTTTCCGCGCAGCGGGAAAAGGCCTATCGCTTACTAGCCCGCTATCCCATTATGGCAGCCGCCGTCGTGGGAGGAACGCTCCCGGATGATGCGGAATATCATTCCGAACTTTCTTACGGCGGTAACTTTTTACGTCTGGCTTCAGGGATCGAACCTCGCGACGATCACGCAGCCGCCATGGATGCCTTACTGGTTGTCTCTGCCGATTTTGAATACGAGCCTAGCACGCTGGCAGCTCGTCTGGCAGCGGGAACCCGCGTGGATGTATTGGGGTCATTAGTCGCTGCTCTCAGTGTTTTCAGCGGTGAGTGCCCACTGGATGAAGCGCGCGCCGTTGCCGACTTACTGGACGCCGTTAATAGCCCCGAAATGAGTCAGGAACTGATCAAACGACTCTGGGAAGAACGAGCCATCCTGCCCGGCTTTGGGCCACGCATTCCCCGTGGAGGAGACGCCCGCGTCCGCGTCCTCAATGATTGGGCCGACCAGCTCGCCGATCAGGTCGATTTTGAGATCTGGGAAGAACACGCGGATTGGATCGAAGCGGCCGCCTGGGAGACAGCCGAACAAGGCCCCACGCTGCTTTGGATCGTCGTCAGAATGATGAAGTATTTTGGAATACCCATTGATGCTGCCCCGGTGGTGATTTCCACAGGACGAGTCGCAGGCTGGATGGCTCATTATATGGAACAGATACGAACGACATGGAAGCTCAGACCTCTCGGCGACTATATCGGGCCGATTGATCTCCGCTTTCTTCCTGTTGATGATCGCAGCGCGTGAGTGAAGCGCCAATTCAACCAATCAGCATGCCCGATGTGCTTACGGTCGAGTGATCTGTCCGTGAAATTTGATTGTTTTCTGTCTGTTTGAACAACCGTGGCAAAGACCTGATTCATCCTTAAAAGAACTTTGCCCGTGAAGGCCGCTGTCATGACTCCTCCCATTGCCACCATCCCCGCCGTTCCTGCAAAGCTGCCAACATCGCCAATCAATGACGTGGCTTTTCAGATCTGTATTGAGCCAACCTGCCGGGCGACTTACTCCATCGACCAGACATTGACGTCATGTACCGCTTGCGGAAGCTTGCTGGATATCGGGTACGATTGGAACCGCGTCCGCGTTCCTTCTTCCATGCGGTGGTTTGAGCAGCGCTGGAGCCGACGCAACCAGCCCCTCGATTTCAGTGGTGTCTGGCGATTCCGTGAGCTGCTTCCTTTCGCACCGGAAGAGTCCATTGTCACGATCGGCGAAGGGCAGACCGTGTTGCAGAACGCCCAGGCGGTGGCGAACTATGTCGGCGTCAAATCCGGGAATCTCTTCCTGCAATATGAAGGGTTGAATCCCTCCGGCAGCTTCAAAGATAACGGCATGACGGCTGCAGCAACCCACGCCAAAATGGTGGGGGCACACGTGGCGGCCTGCGCTTCGACCGGCAATACCAGTGCCTCGTTGGCGATTTATGCCAGCACGACAAAAGCCTTTCGGACAGTTGTCTTTATTGGCAGCGGGAAAATTGCCTTTGGCAAGCTGTCACAAGCACTGGACTACGACGCTTGCACTGTCCAGATCATGGGCGATTTCGACGATGCACTGGCCCGCGTGCGGGAAGTCTCCACCGAACGTGGGATCTACCTGTGCAATAGCGTGAACCCCTTCCGGCTCGAAGGCCAGAAGACCATCATGTACCGCGTGCTGGAAGGCCTGGGATGGGAAGTTCCAGACTGGATCGTCGTTCCCGGTGGCAACCTCGGCAACAGCAGTTCCTTCGGCAAAGCTCTGACCGAATTGCATCAACTGGGACTGATTGACCGCATCCCGCGCCTGGCAGTGATCAACGCTCATGGGGCCAATACTCTGCATCGGCTCTATAATGAACAGAATGTTCGCTGGAACAATGGCAAAGTTCCTGTGGAAACAATTTCCCGTTTCTATGCAGACATGGATAGTCATTCACGCCGTGCGGATACCATTGCCAGCGCGATCGAAATTAACCGCCCGGTGAATCTGATGAAATGTCTGAGGGCGCTGGAAGCCTGCGACGGTGTGGTGCGCGATGTCGACGATCAGCAGATTCTCGACGCCAAGGCACAGGTCGGAGCGGGCGGTCTGGGTTGTGAACCCGCCAGTGCCGCCAGCGTGGCGGGGGCCAAACTGCTGCGCGAGCAGGGAATCATTGCTCCATCGGATCGTGTGGTTTGCATTCTGACGGGCCACCAGTTGAAAGACCCCGATGCGACAGTCGCGTATCACTCGGGGAATGCCGAAATGTTCGAGACAAAGCTGGCCCGCCGCGGCGTCACCAAAACGCCTTATCGGAACATGCCGCGAGGTGTTGAAAATGACTTGGGAAAGATCCTGGAACTCCTCTCCAGCCTCGAATAACGTCTTCTCAAGCAATTAAGCCCTGCCGCATGATCGATGTCTCATGTCGGTTGCATGAAGCGCCAGCGCAATGCACCAACATTAGCTATTCTGGCAGTGTAATACGCATTTGAATTTGAAATATCGCTCTACGTTGCCATGTGGCTTTGAGCAAACATGCTCTGTGAATTGATGGAAGATCGGCGTCAAACGCACATTCGACATACTCACTCAGAGCCTGTCCGAGATCCTCCCTCTCCCGCCAGCACGAGAGAACCGGGGTGAGGGCTGATTAACCCTCCGTGTTCCTCATCGCAATAGGCAACCTCTCATCGAGAACTACATACTCCCCCCTTATCCGGCTTGCGGCCATCTTCTCCCTCAAGAGAGAAGGATTTGAGCGTTCTCGGATCGCCTCTTATTGCCCCTTGCTGGCCGAAACAGCCCCGCCAGCAGTTGCAGCCACTTCCGGTGCTGCCACGATAGTCGTGGGCATCTTCAGGAGCTTGGCCGCTTCACGCAGATTGTTCTCGAAGTCATGCTCTTCATGAGAGATTTTCGTCCGGGAGTTCGTCAGCATTTTCTGCAAGCGGTCGCGAATACACCATAAGTGAAGCTGCTTATAAGGGTATTTGCGGCTGGCGGTCTGCTTTAACTGATCCACAAACGCGGGCGGGAATTCCGCAGTGGCCTGCTGAGCCAGTGCATCCCATTCTGAGGCTGGAGCCTTGGAGGTGCGTAACGTCTTGACCTTGGTCAGAATCGTTTCCAGTTTTGTCTGCAAGGCGCGATCACTGCCAGTGCTGGCTGGGAGGAATCCCCAGGCAAAGTAAAGCCCCACCAGCAGCATTAAGCCAGCCGCTGCCAACCCCGTTGGGGATTTGATGTGACCAATGGCGTCATCGACCCATTCGGGCCGCTCCATCGAGGCCTTTTTCTTGGGAAGCGGACGTGGCGGCATGGGACGAGCAGCCGCACCACCAAACCCGGAAGAACCATACCCCCCCGAAGAACCATAGCTACCAGAACTGGATGAGGAAGCAGAGCTATAAGCCGGCTTGGCGGCTTCCTCAACAATCTCTTTTTCAACGGCTGAAGACGCGGATACTTGCGAAGAAACCGTTTTGATCTCTGATGTCTCAGACCGGGAAAGCTTGGCGGTATCACTGGCATTCGGCTGCGAGTAAGCTGGCTTCTCGTCAACCTTTTTCGTTGCTGACTGGGAGACGACCGTACTCGAGGGAGCGACGACGGCTTCAACAGGGACTGGCGGAAGAGTCACAGCCGGTTTTGCTGCAGGAGCAGGTGTGGCTGGGATCAATCCCGAAACCGTTGATGCCAGAACATATTGGCCACTGGTCCCCTGTTTGACATAGTCCGTTGCCGCCAACTGCCCGGCCACTGCCCACTGGGTCAACTGACTGTATTCGCTGGGGCCATATTCCTGACCATTAATCCAGGCGTACCAATGGTGATCAACCGGAGCCGGAGCAACGGGCGGTGCCCATTGTCCGCCATATCCCCCCATGCCCACAGCCCCACCAGCCATCGCCGGCATGCCATAACCGGGAGTATGTCCACCGGGGAAACCGTATCCTCCCATGCCCCCGTTAGGAGCGAAAGGGGGCATGCCATAACCGGGAGCAGAACGGTTGAATTGCCCCGAATCAGACGATCGCCGTTTGCGTCGCTTCCGCCGTGAGCGACGATCGTCCTCCTCGTCTTCGTCTTCAAAATCATCATCGTCATCAGCGTAACGGGATTTCGCACGTGGGGGTTCACTTCGCCGAGGCTTTTCAACAGGAGCCTCTTCCACCACTGGCGGAATAGTGAACTCTTTCGATGATCGCCCTTCAGGGATTTTGTGCTCTCCCTTCTGGAAGGGAAGCACAGCCATCAGACGACCAATCGAGCGGACGGTTCGCCATTTGCCTGATGATCCCAGCTTTACCTCGGCATCAGCCCCCAACTGGCCCTCTTCGACAAAAGATTGCAACTCCTCAAACGGCAACGGCCCCAACTCGCGGCCTAGAACTTTACAGAACCAGCCATTCTGAGATTCACCAAGCCGCTCCAGCGTCTCACGCCCCGCTGTTTCCAGCATTTGTTCGTCAGTCGCGGCGTTCTGGTCCTCGGGGGCATCCAGAAGGCTCTGCAGAGAAACCCAGCGGGACTCCCCTTCAGCACGCACTTCATCGCTGGCCGACAATGTGCCGTTCTCTAACAGACCCAGCAGCATTTCGTGCGGCACAGGGCCGAACTCTTCACCAAATAAACGGTAATACCAAGTCGTGGTCGCAAGGGTGGGCATAACAGGGAGCCAATGAGCGCGGGGATTCAAGGGTCACATCTCAGCAGATCGAAAACTGCCAATCGATTTTGGCGTTTCATAACAAGCCGTTGCAAGATTTTGAGAAGACGAGTCTTCCCGAAAAGTGCCGTGCCAATAACTCAAGTTGCCTGGATGAGTAACTCGGTACATCCTACAAAGCGATTGGCGGGTGCCTGGAACATTCTTCCCGAGCAAACATTGAACCATAAAGTGTAAATCAGGTGCAAATCAAAAACTGAACACAAAGTTAACAGATTCAATCTTGCGATTCTCTGGATCCGTCTTGATAAAAGTTCACAAGCATCATCGAAAAGTAGTTCACACCAGTCCGGAAATGCTTAAGACCTGCTGAAAATCAAGCCATGCTCTGTCCCATCGCCACACATTTGCTCAAGGTCTATGCAGCATTGTGAGGTTGTTGATCAGGTTTGGTGAGTGGCCCGCCCAATGACAAATTACACTTCATAACATGGGCGAGCGTTGATGTACCGGCCATATCGCTTAACCTGAAACATGCCCCAGGGTGCGCTAAACTTCAAAAGCAGGGTTGAACAGGCCGTAAAGTCCACCAATAAAGGATGTTGCGACGACACCAACCTGCAGGCAAAGCCGTAACACACAGTCAGATTCAGGGAAACTGCCCCCAAGCCATCTCAACCTCTCAGGCCGCACTGTCCTACAACACCTCGTCTCTCAGGGATTGGAGCAATTACACCCGCCAGCGATTTCAAGCAAACCATCAGTCCTGAACCCGTCATTCAGGCGGCGCGGGATCGTGAGGCAGGTTCAGTCCAACTGAAGCCTTCCCAGATCCAGCCGATACATGAGCTGGTTGTAATCATAGAGGGGAACACCCTGTGGCATTCCGGAAAAGCTCTGCGTGAATGTCCCCTCAAAATAGATAATCTGTCCGCCCGCTTCTGAGAAGTCAGGGTGCTGACGCGGGTTATAAAACGAATATCGCCCATGCTCTGCCACCTTGATGGCCTTCCGCCAAGGGCCTGTCAGAGTCTCTGATTCGGTATACCAGACGTTCCCAAGCATGGAACCTTCCCCGTAAATCTCGGTGAAGATCGTGATATATTTCTGACGGTAAGGATTCCAGTAAGTTGAGCCATATTGCGGCTGGATCGTTCGGTTCTCCGGAAGAGATTTCATCACAAACAAGGACTCTTCTGGCCGCATCAGCCCTCGCTTTTTCCACGATCTGACCTTCTCGGGAGTCATCGCAGCCTTGCCGGCCTGCCAACGATAAACCAGTTTCCCGGTCTCATCGCGTTCCAATCGCGGCTCGGCCTCCGTCGAATGATTCGCCTCGCATGTATATCCTTCATAGAGAGAAATATTCTGTAGGGACTTTAAGTCGCGTTTCACTCTCATCAACGGGAATGGCTGGCAGAAATAGAGATAGCCATCATCCACAGAGTGGCCGACTGTCGTTAATGAATGATTCTGTGAAACCGGATAGTTCACCTGACCTGGAGGGAACTCGACGAGCAATTCAAACTGTTCCTGCTCATCATTCCAGATCGCCAAACCCCAGCGATAGGATTCAAGGCCGTTCTTTATCTTTGAATAGCCCCCCACCATCCGTTCACGTCCGGTTTCGTCTTTGATCGAAGTCAGCCCTCCCATCCAGGTGGGGCCTTCCCCCGGCATTGGCATCATCGGCTTCACAAAGCCCTCGGGCTTGAGAAAATAACGATAGTGCGGCGGACGATCCGCCAGACTCTCCCCCGGTTCAGGAAGTGGCGTGGTCGCCCCCGTCATATGGAAGTTACCCAGTGGATACCCTCGCGGCGTGGTGTCACCCCAGAACCAATGGAGTTTCCCCTGATAGCGAGTCAGCAACACGCTGTCACAACCCGCAATTCCTGCAGCGGCTGAAGGCTCCTCTGGAAGCTCTTTCAGGCCAAGTTCGCGGGCTGAACGATAAATCCCCAACCCCGTCGTGCGGTAGAGACGCTCGGCGGGCTGCTGGCGAGACAACATAAGAGAAGCTGTCGTTCCAGGCGTGATTTTGAAACGTTGCCCCCGAATGCCAAAACCATCCTGAGCCGCTTCATAGCCGGGTGAGCGAATCATGAAGTGAACGTCTTGGCCGACGAGTTCTGGCTCACCCACTGTCACCCATCCGGCACTATCGGTCACAAACACCTGCTGGGCAGTGGTCACCAACTCCACTAGCGGAATCCCCCGGCCTGTTTCCTGATCAACAACCCGGATGCCAAACGGCTTGATATTCTCCGCCTGTAAAGGTCGGTCAAAAGTGAGCCAGTTGAGTATCGCTATTGCTACGATCAGCAAGCGACACAACGGAAATCGACAGCGATTTGTACCATGCCCAACTAGGCGATCATTCATCAGAGATTTCTCAATCCATCAGACTCGAAAATGATGTTTGGTATTTACTTTCCAGTAAGTATGGATTCAATATCATCTGATACTGCGTGATTGATGATGGAGTGCTATTTCGCCAACCGCTTGAACAGATCAGCGTTCTTACTCGTCACTTTTTGCTGGATATCGCGGATCCTGTCAGCCCTTTCCTCGTCAGGGAGTGGTTCGATGACAAGCTGCCGCCCATTCAAAGTGACTTTCACCAGTGAATCCTTATCGATCCCCATCAACTGCATGATCTGCCGATCCAGAATCAGTGCCGTGGAATCGCCCTGGCTGGTAAGCTTCTTAATCATGATCGAACCTTCACGCGATTTGCATCTTCACTGTACGTACAGCACACGTACCACTCATTCTACAGTAGTAGGGCAGGCTCCCGCCTGCCGATGTTTCTAGCGGCCATCATTAACTGTGAAGTACATCGAACCGGCAGGCGGGAGCCTGCCCTACATGATCCGCCCCTATCTACTGCATGGTCTGTTGATCACGAATGTGTCGCCCCAGCGAGCAAGCTACTTCAGCGGTTCCAGAATGGTTTCAATGCGTTTCCAGGCGTCGAGGCGGGCTTGCTTGTTTTCTTCTGAAGCTTCGGGGGCTTCACCGGCCCGCATGAAGCCGTGGCCGGCTCCTTTGTAAAGGATCGGCTCATAACTCTTTCCGGCTGCTTTCATCAAAGCGGTGGAACCAGCGATCGTGGCATTTACGCGGGCGTCGTTCTCGCCATAGAAACCATAAACCGGAGCCGAGATTTTGGCGATAGCCGCTTCATCGGTGGGGCCAGTGCCATAGAAAGGGCAATAAGCCACAATGTCGGAACTGTTGGTGGCATAGCGGAAGGTCTGCCCGCCACCCCAGCAGAAGCCAATCACCACCACTTTTCCATTGGAAGCAGGCAGCTTCCGGGCGTATTCAATCACCGCTTTAAGATCTGCCGTAATTTGATCGGGGGGCAAAGAAGAGATCGCCTTGCGTGCTCCGTCGCCACCACCCAAAGCCGCTGTTCCACCGCCGTTCGGAGCGCTGCCGGAAAGCAGATCGGGAGCAATCGCGATCACGCCGCGTTCGGCCAATTGATCAGTCACGCCTCGCACCCAGTCGGAGAGACCGAAGATCTCATGGATCACAATGACCACCGGAGCCTTCTCTTTCACTTCCGGAAAGGCAATGAAGGAGTTGACTTTGCGAGACCCCGCCTGAATGTCGACATATTCGAGATGGCGGGGAGAATCTTCCAATCGCTTGAGCGCCCATTCCTGAGCCATCACCGGCGCCAGGGAGGAGGCCATACCAGCCACCAGCAAAGCGGCCAAAGTCTTCACAGCGAATCGGAGAGATGTCATGAGAATGTCCTGTAGCCGGTAATGGAGAATGAACGGAAGCCCTCGAGTGAGCGTCAGCAACTTCGAGGGCTTCCGATGACGATCTTAAGCGAACCGTGACAACGTTATGGCCCAACAATCAGTAAACCGGGGTTGGCGGTTTTCAGTTCTTCTAATGCCGAACCGCTGAGCATAATGCAGTTGTTGACAGACAGCTTCTTCAAGTTCTTCAAGGCTGCCAGTTCTTTCAACGTGGCGTCAGTCACTTCGGTCTGCGACAGATTCAACTCTGCCAGATTGCTGAAACCGGCAATCGTCTTGGCGGCAGCATCGGTGATACGTGTCTGTTCGAGGTTCAATGCCTTGAGGTTCTTCAAGTTCTTGATCGACTCGATCCCGGCGTCTGTCGTGGTCGTGGCCCAGAGGCTCAGGTCTTCCAGCGCGGTGAGATTCGCGAGGAATTTAACGCCATCGTCACCAAAAATGCCTTCGGTCAGATCAAGTTCGATCAACTTATTCAGGCCACTGACAGCTTCCAGCCCTGGGTCTGTGCAAAGCGTGTCACGCAGGAGTAACCGCCGCATATTGGGCATGTTTTTAACAACAGCCAGCCCATCATTTTTGATGCGAGTCCGGCGAACATGCAGTTCTTCCAGGCCAGTCAGCCCACCCAGCTTGATCAAGCCTTCGCTGGTCAGGAGCGTGTCGTCCAGTTCCAGCACGCGGAGCGACTTGGTCTCTGCCAGTTGGCTCAAGCCCGCGTCTGTGAAATTGATCCCCCAGACGTTCAGCTTCACAAGGTTGGGAAGCTTGGCAATGAGCGGCAACGAGGCGTCAGAAACTCGTGTTGCTTGCAATCGGAGATCACGCAACTGGTTCAGGCCAGCCAGCGATTTGATCCCCTCGTCGGTGACATTGGTGAATCGCAGGTCGAGGGCACGCAGCTTATTGAGCTTGGTCAGGTAAGCCAGCGCGGGATCCAGAATATTCGTACGGCGAAGATACAGAACTTCCAGATTCGGGAAGCTCGCCAGCGTTTCTGCGCCAGTGTCAGTGAGTTGCGTGTTCTCAAGCCCGAGGACAACCAGGCCAGTCAGCGGCTTCAGGAGAGCGACTCCTTTGTCTGTGATTTTCGGCCCTTCAAGACGCAATTCGACCAGGTTCTTCAGTTGTGCCACCTTGGCAAGATCGTCATCGCTGATCGATGTCTCGGCTGCTGACTCTCCATCAGAAACCTTGGTGCCTTTGACGGTGAAGTCCGCCTTGATCACCCGGCCGTGAGCATCCAGTGTCAACAGGCCGCTTTTGGCCCGAAGTTCTTCGATCAGTTGAGGACTATCTGGTTCCACCTTGGTTTCTGTCGAGACGGACGTTGAAGGAGCGGGCGGAGCGCTGGGGCAGCCAGGAAGCGTGGCAGTTGCTGCCAGCAGAGCCGAGCTTGCTACGAAATTTTTCCATCCTGAAGCCGTAGGCAGGCAAAAGAGAAGATGACGGCGTGGCGAGGTCATGTGAAGAAGTTTCCTGCGGGAGCAAATTCGAGAGTGAGATTAGCATGCTGCCGATGAACGCAGAGAAGAATGTCGACTCCTGGCGTCCATCTTTCACAATTACTTTAACCGATGCGAAGGCATGTTGCCTGCTTCTTGAGACAAATCTTTGAGAACGCCGTTTCTCAAACAGCAGAATCAACGACTGAGATACGTATTGTCATTGACCATTTCTTCGTAAGCCGCAAGCAACTGCTCAGCCCTTTCGCCCGTCAATTGACCAGCAGCCTGCTGTGCTTCCAGTTGGTGTTGATATCCGGAAAGAAGTTGGGCTTTATCATAGCGGGCAAACGCCACCATCTCTCCCAGCTTACTCCCCTGAATGAGCTTGGTGATATGCCAACGGCCTTCCGATTCCATGACCACATGGGCTTCATTAGGCAGACCGAACAGGTTGTGAAAACTCCCCATCACTTCCTGATAGGCCCCTACCATAAAGATGCCGAGGTAATAAGGCTCATCGGGCTTCCACTTGTGAAGCTCGAGAACCTCGCGGACATCTTTCAAATCGACAAACTTGTCGATGCGGCCATCGGAATCACAGGTCACATCAACCAGCGTCGCGAAGTCCGTTAATGGTTCATCCAACCGGTGAATCGGCATGATCGGAAAGAGCTGGCCAATCGCCCAGCTATCAGGAACAGAACGAAACAGCGAGAAATTACACAGATACTTGGAGGCCAGAATCCGCTTGAGATCTTCAAATTCTTCCGGCGGTGATTTCGCGTTTTCAGATTCTTTAAGCGCCCGCGCACAAGTCTCCCAGAAGAGAACCTCCCCCTTCGCCCGGTCTTCCAGACTGATCAGACCCAGATTGAACTGGGTGTGGAGTTCGTCCTTGTGCTCCAGCGCATCGTGATAGTATTCGTTATAATTTTTCCCGTTAATCCCGTCGTAAAGATCCTTCAGTTCCACAATTACCTGAGGGTCATCATCGTCAACAGTGATCTGCGGCTTGTCATCGGCGAACGTTTCGATTTCATCACGAATACTGGTGATAAGTACCGAATGATAGGCCGTCATCATCCGACCACTCTCGGTGACCAAATGGGGATGGGGCACATTTTCTTCGTCGCAGACCGCTTTGATGGTGTAAACCACATCGTTCGCAAATTCCTGCACGGTGTAGTTCATCGAAGATTCGTAGCGAGTCTTTGACCCGTCATAATCCACTCCTAACCCGCCGCCGATATCCATCGTGTCGATCGGTGTGCCAAGTTGACGCAGTTTGGCATAGACACGCGCTGCCTCTTTCATGGCGGCTTTGACTCGTTTGATATCCGTGATCTGCGAGCCGATATGCGAATGCAGCAGCTTTAGTGAATTCAGCTTGCCTCGCTCTTTCAGCAGCCGAACACAGTCAAGCAGTTCGGAAGTCGTCAGGCCAAATTTCGCAGACTCGCCACCAGACGAAGCCCATTTCCCTGACCCGCGTGAATAGAGCTTGGATCGCAGGCCGATCATCGGCATCACGCCGGTTTCATCAGCCAGTCTGAGCGTGGTGACCAATTCACTGAGTTTTTCGATGACCACCACAATCTTCTTGCCAGCTTCAGCCCCCAGCATGGCCAGACGCAGAAACGACTCATCTTTGAACCCGTTGCAGATCATCAGTGACTCGGGGCTTTGGTTCTGTGCCAGCCCCGCATAAAGCTCGGGCTTGGATCCACACTCTAAACCCACCGTGAAACGGGCCGACTCTTTAAGAAACTCCTCCACAACCTCTCGCCGGGGATTGACCTTCATCGGAAAGACCGGTAAGTGGCGGCCCTTGTAGCCATATTCTTCAATGGCAAGCTGGTAGCTGGTCGCCAGTTTTTTGAGCTGATGCGTGAGAATCTGCGGAAATCTTAACAGCAGGGGAGTATGCAGTTTTCGTTCATCACGAAGAGAGCTGACCAGTTCAAAAAGATCGACCGAACGAGCATCTCCGGGCGCGGGCCTGACCAGCAGATGCCCTTTGGAATTAACGTCAAAATAGCCCGCCGACCAGTTCTCGACGCCATAAACATTCTGTACGATTTCGAGCTTTTCTTCGTCCATTGCCATTGTGAAAGTCTCAGGAGAGGGGGCGGCTGACACGTTGCGATAAAAACGGCGGCTTTTTTGAAGCAGACTCCAGTTGAAGCCCTTTCCGGTTAAAGCCCTTATTGGACTCTGATTGCCCTCTTATTGAAACCGTGCCGAGAGGCGAAGAAAAGCCATCAAAAAAAGTTGCC
The DNA here is from genome assembly GCF_056500625.1 of Planctopirus sp. SH287. NCBI lineage: Bacteria > Pseudomonadati > Planctomycetota > Planctomycetia > Planctomycetales > Planctomycetaceae > Planctopirus > Planctopirus sp. SH287. Next base: position 110,672 of record NZ_CM151403.1, read on the forward strand.
TGTTGGTAACCTGGAAATCTGGCATTGCACACAACGTGTTCGTCTTGAAACAACTCTGTTGACTATCTTCTCTTTCCCATCAGGGAATGCCCGGCAAGATGCAGGTTGGTATAACATCCCGACTGCATTCTTTCTGGCCGTTTCCTTCTGTCGAAGTTTGATCCATGTCTGAATTGATTACTCCTCGTGTGCTTGGCGGTTTTCGCGACTATCTCCCTGATGCAATGATGGCTCGTGAACATTTGATGGAGACAGCGCGGAAAGTCTACCGCAGTTATGGCTTCAGCCCGATCGACACGCCCGTGCTTGAATACAGTGAAATTCTTCTGGGCAAAGGGGGCGATGAATCCGACAAGCAGTTATTTCGCTTTCGAGACAATGGCGACCGCGACGTGGCCATGCGGTTTGATCTGACGGTGCCTCTGGCTCGTTTTGCCGCCATGCACGCGGGGGAACTGGGCCTGCCGTTCAAGCGATATCACATTGCTCCCGTCTGGCGCGGCGAGAAACCCCAGAAAGGCCGTTATCGCGAATTCGTCCAATGCGACTTCGACACAATCGGCACGCTTTCAAACGCAGCCGACATTGAAACTTTATTGGTGATTTACGACCTTTTGAGTGCCATCGGCTTTACGCAAAATGGTCAACCAAAGTTCGGCATTCGCGTTAATAATCGCCTGATTCTCAATGGAGTCTTAGAGCAGTTAGACGTTGCCGACCGCTCAGTGGGCGTGCTCCGCGCGATTGACAAGCTGCCAAAGGTCGGGCGTGATGTCGTGCTGACCGAGTTGGTCGAGAAAGTGCAATTGACCAGCGAACAAGCCGTCAAGGTGCTGGATCTGCTGTCAGGATCAGCAGATCCAGCGACGCTCGAAACATTGCTCGCTGGTAACGCCAAAGCGATGGAAGGGGTCAGCCGCCTGCGTGAGTTGTTTGCAGCAGCCAAAGAAGCAGGACTCCCCCAGGATGTCGTCACGCTCGATTTATCGATTGCCCGCGGACTGGACTATTACACCGGCACGATCTACGAAACCTTTCTGAGTGATCTGCCGACTATCGGCAGCGTCTGTTCGGGAGGACGCTACGATAATCTCGCGGGTTTGTTCACCAAGGAACAACTTCCGGGCGTTGGTGCCAGTCTGGGATTGGATCGACTGTTGGCAGCCATGGAGGACCTGGGAATGATCGCCAAAGCCACCACGCCAGCTGTCGTCTTCATTCCGCAGTTCGATGCCGCCAGATTGGGTGCCTACATGGGACTCGCCCGTCGACTGCGAGCCGCAGGAATCGCGACAGAAGTCTTCCCTGAGGACAAGAAACTCGGGAAGCAATTGCAGTATGCCGACCGCAAGGGCTTCCGCATCGCAGTGATCGCGGGAAGTGATGAGTTCGCCAATGGGGAATGGCAAGTCAAGGATCTTCAAAGCGGCAGCAAGGAAATGGTGGCTGACGCTGACCTTGAAGCCAAGCTCCTCTCGCTCCTTTCAACCAACACGTTGCCAGTACCAACCATCTGAGAATCGAGCAAGGAAGGTCGGTCATGACTCGTCTCTTTGCCGGAACTTCATTTGACCGGCCACCTCAATGCGATCGCTGTGAAAAACTGCAGGCGGAGTGTGGCTGCCCTCCCGTTGTCACTCCGCCCACATGGGCTGACCCGGCAACGCAGACAGTGAAACTCTTTGAAGAGAAACGCAAGGGAAATCGCTTTGTCACCCTCGTGAGAGGTCTCTCCCCCGAGACAACCGATTTTGCCGCCTTGCTGACATCCCTGAAGAAAACCTGCGGAGCAGGCGGTTCGATCGAAGAGCACGATCTTGTGATTCAGGGCCAACATGTCCAGCGATTAACCGAGGCACTGAAGTCGATGGGCTACCGGGTCGCAGGGAGCAAAGGGAAAGGCGGGCCAGGAGGAGTGGCAAAGAAATAATACGGATCCCAGGATTTAACGGCGCTTTGCGTGCCATGTTTGCGGCTCTGAGCAAGAATGCTTTACGTATCTCTCAACGCGCCGTTGATTTCTGGAAAGCGTCTAAGGCCAGATCTTTGATAGGGAGGCTGCAATTGGCTGCAAGCTCCATGAGATTTTCCTGCAAAAAAGCCCCTCCCAACAAGTGCTGGGAGAGGCCAGGATTTTGAAAACTTTGTGCTGATACCAATTACTTGGGGTCAGCTTCCTTGAGGGTGAACTGCACGGTCAGTGAACCCTTTTCTTCATTGGTGGAATAGCCAGCCGATGAACGCAGGTACTTCGCCAGCTTCTCGAAAGGAGGCAACTTCGAGAAGTCGATTCCTTCAACAGCACTGGTATCCGCTTCACCAGTTCGCAACTGCTCGTACAGAGTCTTCAGCTGAGTTTGGCCATTCTGGAAGGTAAGAGAAGAAACCTTCGCAGGGAAGAATCGCGACAGCTTCACATAAGTTGGTGAACTGGTCAGAGGCGATTTTGTCCCACGAATCATTCCCTCGATGGCTGTCACGTTAGCGGTGACAACAATGGAATTCGCAGTCACTGCCAAGGCCGGAGCCAGACCTTCTTGTGAGCTATCAAACTCAAAAATCTTGGTTCCTTCAAAGTTCCGGGTTTCAAAAGGAGCGAGACCCTGATCGAGAAGTTTCTCAATCAGTTTTGAAGCAGCGGCGGTGTCCTTCACTTCAATAGCAACGGTCAAGTCACCGACAGGATTCCCTTCGGTCACCCCGGTGCCGGTCGAAGTGACATGCAGTTTGCCAGCCAGGAGATCAATTACGTCCTTCTTGATGTGGATGTTCGGCCCCTGATCAGCAATCGCATCCACCTGACGGGCGAAGGCTCCCTGGCCGCTAAAGGAATCAAACATGCTCTCTGCAGCCTGATAAGCAGCGACAAAGTCCCAGTTGACCCCTGTGTACATCGAAGCATTGGCACCCACCCACTTAGGAGGAGCCATGGTGATGCTGGGGAACTTGAAGAGGTTGATGATCCCTGAAGTTGGCTGATCGACATAAGTAAATGACTTCGCGAGCGAATCAAATTCTTCTTCATCGATAATGACCGAACCACCAACACCGCGCAACTTATCGAGACCCAGCACGGGCATCATTCCCACAACCATACCAGCCTGTGGCTGCTGCTCTTGAATCATGTTGGCAACGGCTTCGACAAGCCCGACAGGATTAATGAACCACTTGAAGTCGGGTTCCAGGCTGTCGTCCTTACGGCCAACCTTTTCCATGATCGCGGAAAAAATCTCGTCTTTGGCAAAGACTTCGGTATTCTCGCCATCCCATCGATCCAGAATCGCGTCAATCACACCCACCGATGTCCCAAAGACGAAAGTGCCGTCTGATTTGAAATAAGCCAGCTTCTTGATAGGACTATCAGCAGTGGCATCTTCTGGCAATGTGACCACAGTCACATCGACTTCACCCTTCTTCTCAATGGAAATCTCTGCCCCTTTTTCTTTCAGGGCTTCTTCCATCTTCTTGTTGAGCTTGGTGACGGTTTCTTCAGCGTCACCATAATCCACCATGAAAACGCCACCAATTTCGCCGCCATCTGTCGGGATAATGGCAAAGACCACCTGGCCCTGGGGAACGCTCAAAAGGTCTTCAATCGTCAGACCCAACTCTTCTTTCAGCTTGTCAGAACCTTCAGAAATCTTCGCACGGACATCTTTGAGAAATGGTTCAAAAGCCGGATCGGCAAGCAGTTGACCAAAGGTGGAGGCTTTCACGCCTTCCACAAAGGAAGGCACATCAGGGACGGCCAGAAAGAATGTCGTTCCGGGCGGCAGAAGGTACTCGCCCGCCACATATTCATCGTCTTCCGCGTCTGCTGCTGCCGCAGGCTTGGTCGCAGTGGCTTGCGCCATGGCGACAGGAGCCGCCCAGAAACTTGCACACCCCAGCACCAGGCTGAGCGTCGACATCCAAAACAGTTGTCTCATGAACCCGTTCTTTCGGTATTTCAGGAAATGGTGAAACGTCAGTATGGCAACGCCGACAAGTCAACTTCGACATTCAAAATTAACAGGTCTACTCATCGTCTCCACCAATGATCTCCTCGCCCCACCTTGGGCGATTCATTGGCAATAGCATGGCGTGTTCGGAAAATGAACTCAATTGAGAATTCTTTGCGAGGATAAACATTGGTTCTTCCCGGCAATCATCGCCTCATCAATCGATCAGGCACTCCCTCATGTACCTGACTCAAGACAATCTGGTTTCACGCAATTTGTCAGGCATGATTGATAGACAATCCTTTTCACCTGGCACCCATCGTTTCATTCCTTTGAAAGCGAAGCCGTCAGGGCGTTCCTTGAATCCACAATCTGCTGGCTGTTGAGGCCGCTGCTGGTGTTCAGCATCACATGGCTCTCTCCGTCGTGGGGGCTGACCGACTTCCAGAGAGCGGAAGATGTTGTTCAAAGTCACTCAGGCACGACGGATCGCTTCCATCGGTGTCAGGCGTGTGGCCCAAAGGGCGGGGTAAAGCCCCCCCAAAACACCCAGCGCCATACTAAAAAAAAGGCTGAATAGCAGCAGCCCCGGACTCGCGTAAAGATTGAGTTTGTCAGGAGCGGCGAAGTTCACCACAAGTGTCCCCGCCCACCCGAGCAGACAGCCGAAAACACCGCCAATCAGACCCAGAATTGCCGATTCAAACCCAATGAGTCGCAATAAATCCCACGATGACCAACCATTGGCTTTAAGAATACCAAACTCGGTCATGCGTTCGGTCACGCTCATCAGCATGGTGTTCAGGATGCTCAACAGGGCAATCACCACTCCAATACCGCTCATCAGGTAGAGAAAAATATCCAGATCGGCGCTGAACTCCTGGATTTTGTCTCCCCAATCGCGTGCCGAACGAACTTCCAACCCCTCTTCCTGAGACTTGTCTCCATCATCGCCAGAATCAGCCGTCTCAGTCGTTGTGATCTCATCGGTAACCGACCGGGACGCATCGCCCTCTTTCTGGCGAAGCATTGAGCCATCGAACATCCCCGAAAGCCCGGCCACAACTTGATCGGCAAATGTCGGTTCTTGTCGACCGGAAAGCCCCGCAATCACCTGGCCGGAAGGTTTCCATCGTCCCAGTGACCGACCACGAAATTTTTCCTGAATGGTCTTCGCGAGTTTCTCGCCATCCACATGCTCGCCTGGCTCAATATAGACCGACGAGATAATGGCAGGATCCATATGATGCAGCCGCTGAACCGTCGACTGATCCATAACAATAGCGACATCGAGCAAGAGTGAGCCGGTTTTATAAATACCGACAACCTTCAGTGCATTCCCGTCAACTTTAAGTAGATCACCCGGCTTCGTTTTCGTTTCCTGTGCAATCGCGTCGCTGATCACACAATTCAATGTCCCCACATCAGAAGCGTTCAAAAACCGGCCAGCCTTGATGTCATCTCGATAAACCGCCGTACGCATCGCCTCAGTGACGGCAATATCTGTCCCGAAGAGAAACCGCGGGGGATTGACCGCCATTTTTCCATTGATAAGTTGAGCACGAGCCCATAATTCAGGACGAACATTACTGACACCAGGAACCGTACGAATTTCCTCGGCCCAGGCAGCAGGCATCCGGGAGAAGAGGGGAATGGGTGCCCCCGGTTGCATTCCCGCCAGTCCGGGAATGCGTTCAAACGTCATATCGACAGTGCGTTGTAAGCCAACTGCTATTGAAAACAGCCCGACCATCCCCGTAATCGCCACAGTCAGGCCCAGCAGTGCGAGCACCGAACGAGCCGGTCGACTTGCGAGATTCTGCCACGCAAAATGCAACATTCCCATCCGTCTTCAATCCTTCCCCTTACGGGGGTTGGGGCGGCGTATGAGGGCCAGTTGTTGATTTACGAATGGGTCTTACGCCGCCAGAATGCGACCAAGCTTACTCTCTCTCAAGAAAGGTTGCACCGCTGCCGGGCTTCTCTCACAGAGGCTTTATTCGCGCGCAATCACTTTGGCTGTTTTCAGGTCGTTATTCACTCCAAAGCTGCTTAAGCAGTGACACCGCGTTGGGATCGTACTGGAGAAGTTCCTCCCGATTGAAAGGCGAAAAATCATTGGTCGAGAAGTAAGCTTCACTGGATTCGGCAAAGTATTCCATGGGATTCGTGAGCGCGTAGGCTCTGGCCTGGATCGAACGACCACTTCCTAATCGCTGTTCAACTCGATCATAAGTCTTCGATTCTTTAGCCGCTTCGTAAGCCCGGATGATTTCAGAATTCCCAAAACCTCCTTGGAGGACACGATCATGATAAGCATGAGCCAATTCATGTAACGCAAAATTGGGCATGCGGCGAGTTTCCTCCTCAAAAATTCGCACATTAGTGAATTCAATTCCCTTGGCCATCTCGGGAAGGCGGCCGTGAGACTTCAGCCACTGGCCATTCGGGTGATATTCTGCTTTGGGAGAAATCCCCTGGTATTCAGGGGACATCCAGAGAGTCACTTTCTGCAATTCCATCACCGCTTTCTCTGGCACAACACGAAGAATCTCATCGAGCTGAGCCTTCAATAGCTTCATCGCCTGAGCGAGCTTTTCTGGCTCCGTTTCTATGATCTTTCGATCAACTTTCACTGTCCAGCCGCTAAGTTCTTTCGTTTCGTGGGATGAAACCGCTTTTGACTGAGATTTTTGAACTTCTGTAATGGCAGGAGTCAGTGGCAGGTTCTCATGGAGAAACCTTGTCATCAGTTCATAGAGATGCCGGCTGGTTCCCCGTCCTTCACTGATACTATGTGAGCGAGCAGGGTAAGGCATGACACTGAACTGCTTTCCCGCAGCAATGAGTTCATTCATCAATTGTTCGGTAGCCTGATAATGACAGTTGTCATCACCCGTGCCATGAACAATGAGCAATTTCCCTTTAAGTTGCGGGGCGAAAGTCGTTGGTGAGCCGAGACGATAGCCATCCCGATTATCGTTCAGCAGTCCCATATATCGCTCTTGATAAATCGTATCATAGAGCTTTTGATCAGGCATGGGAGCAACGGCAATCGCCATCCGATAGAGATCAGGACTACGGAACAGGACGTTCAGACTCATACTCCCTCCGCCGCTCCAACCCCAGATCCCTACGCGTGCGGGATCAGCAGCAGGCCACTTTGCTAACAGGGCTTTTACCGCAGCAGCCTGATCTTGCGATGCTAGCACACCCACTTGTTTATAGACACATTTACGAAAAGCTCGACCGCGAGGCGACATCGTGCCGCGATTATCGACAGCGGCAATGATGTAGCCTTCCTGAGCCAGCATGGCGTACCAGAGGCCACGCTTGCCCGTCCAGGCGTCTTTCACGACCTGCCCGTGTGGTTCGCCGTAAACGTGAAAGAAGAGGGGATGTTGCTTGTCGCCCTGAATTTCTTGTGGTAGATAGCGCCAGCCATCCAGTTCGACTCCACCGCCAATATCAACTCGGAATATCTCGGCATGAGGGAGATTCCACTTCGCGAGCTTGTCCTTTAACGCCTGATTATCGACTAACGTTCGGATAACTTCATGACTGGGAAGTCGGATTAATTCTGATCGCGGAGGTGTGACCAGATTCGACCAGGTATGCACCGCAAACTGATATTTAGGTGCAATCTGATAAGAATGCCAACCTGCCTGATCTGCGGGCGTGACTCGTTCTGGTTGACCACCTGCCAGCTTGACACGATAGAGGTACCGCTGTGTCGGGTTGTCGGGTGAAGCGGAATAATAAAGGAGTCCTTCCGCTTCATCGATGGCGTCAATATCGATCACGTCAAACTTCCCCTGCGTGATCGGCGCCAGTGATCCGTCCGACAGGTTCGCGAGGTAGGCGTGCCTCCAGCCGGAGCGTTCACTGATCCATAGGAAATTTTTCCCGTCATTTAGCCAGCGCACGGGATTTTCGTTTTCGATCCAGGCCTCATCGACTTCAGTGAGGACGGTGCGAAGTTGCTGATTAGCCGGATTGGCCAGAAAAACAACATTCTGATTCTGCGGGCGATTCATCTGCTGAATCAGCAACTCTTTCCCATCTGGTGTCCATTCGACATGGGGGATGTAGTGTTCTCTCTGGTCGCCAGGAAGTGTGATCCAGCGACAATTTGCACCAGTGATGTCGACGACACCGATCCGCGTCGCTGAATTTTTTTCACCAACTTTAGGGTAAGGGAAGGTCGTAATTTGAGGATAGTTACCCTGTCCATAGTCAATCATATGGAACAGTGGCACATCAGTCGTATCAAACTGATAAAAAGCGATCGATTGGCTATCGGGATTCCAGCGCCAGCCATCGCGAATTGATAGTTCCTCCTCATTCACCCAGTCGGAAGTCCCGTTAATCAAGGTGGGTGAGCCATCTTTGGTCAGTGGCGTGATTTCGAGAGTGTCAAGAGCCTGTGTATAGAGGTTGTTTCGATAGACATATGCAACTTTTTTCTGATCGGGTGAAATCTTGGCAAACATCATTTGTGAAGTAGGGATTTCGCCGCCAAGTTTAACGAGTCGCGACGTCTTCAGGTCAAACAACCAGTAATCACCACGGGTGTTCTGCCTCCAGACCTTCTGGCTATTGGTGTAAATTAAAAGCTTTGATTCATCAGAAGTGAATTGATAGCTATTGATCGCCAGAGGCTTGTTAGCTCCTTGTGGGACAAATGATTTTGAAGAAATCAGGACTTCTTTATCACCTGACTCGATATTGACACGAATCAGATCCGGGCCTTCTGCATCTGGCGACTTCTTTTCTAAAAGAAAATAGCTGGGAGTGACGGCGCTCCACTTCAGGGAAACTCCACGCTGCTCATCGAATTCTCGACTCCCAAAGATTTTATCGAGAGTTAATCGCTCTTTTTCGTCAGCAACGAGAGAGGTTTCAAGGCCTGCACTGACTGCCATTCCCGCCAACACCGTCATGACAATCCGCCTCAGCATCAAAGACATGTTCACCTCGACGTTTTTTCGCTTTAGCGATGAAATTCAATAAATTCGGGGATAGATTTCAAAAGAAATGCACACGTAACACGGAACCATCAAACAGGTTGCATTCTTACAAACGATCGGCATTTGTTATGAAATATCGACTAATCGAGGGCCATAGACCTCGAAGCGCGGAATAATCCCCAAGCCTGCCGCAGAACTGGCCTGCATAAAGCCCTCTTCTCGTTGCGGCGCCCCATCGGCATTGCAGACCGTCACATAGCTGTTGAAATCCGTGCTGGTGAATCGATAGGCTTCTGGAGTGCTGTGAGCTAAATGGGCGATTGCTGCTGTGGTAATATCTCCTCCCCAGCTATCCTCTAATGTCATGGCGATTCCCTGCGAAACGCACAAATCTCGAATCTGTTTTGTGCGAGTCAGGCCGCCCAGCTTACTGATCTTGAGATTGACGGCATCCATTGCCAGGTCTGCCTTGGCGCGGAGGAACATGCTTAATGAATCGATGTTTTCATCCAGAATAAACGGGAGATCTGTCGCCCTGCGGACAGCCAGGCACTCTTCATAAGTGAGGCAGGGCTGTTCGATATAGATATCTAAATCGCGTACAGCTCGCACCACACGAATGGCTTCATGTTGCGTCCATCCGGTGTTGGCATCGGCCACCAGACGATCCGCAGGATGTAATAGTCGCCGTACGGCATGAATGCGTTCAATATCAGTGTCGGGGTCACCTCCCACTTTCAGTTGAAAACGGGTATATCCCTCTGTTCGATAGGCGGCCACTTTTTTGGCCATCACCTCCGCTGGCTCTTGAGAAATCGCACGATACAGGCGAATTTTCTCTCCAAAACGACCACCCAGCAGCGTGCAGACCGGCAAGCCTGTCGCTCGCCCCAGAAGATCCCAGCAAGCGATATCGATCCCCGATTTTACATAAGGATGCCCCTTGAGGGCTGCATCCATCCGTTCATTCAAAACGCCCAGTTCGCAGGGATCAATCCCGATCAGATGAGGTGCCAGCTCTTTTAATCCCGTCCGAACTCCTTCCGCATAAGCTGGCAAATAAAATGGGCCTAACGGACAAACTTCGCCATAGCCAATCAGCCCCACATCCGTCTCAACACCTACTAATGTACTGTCAAAGACAGAGACCGATTTGCCGCCCGACCAGTGGTAACTCCCTTCTTTCAATGGAAGTTCAACGCGATGGGCAAAAATTCGGGTAATTTTCATCAACTGCTGTCCGTCAACTCAAAGGCAATGAACAATCGTCGTTTTGCATGTCGAACGAATCCACAACAACACCATACGTTGAAAGGAATATTGTGCACAAGAATCAAGGGGTGTTTCTGTGCGATCAATTGCTGCAATTCTCTTGGTTGAGGTCAGTGGCCGCTTTTTTTGAACCTGACTTGCAGGAAGCGACGATCTCGTTCTTGAGGGAGTCGGTCATCACCAGGCCCGGGGGCCGCGCCTCAATGAAGATGATGCCGTGGATCAGGTTCAGTTCGCTCATCGCCTGCCTCACATCCCGGGGTGAAGTCACCCCCAGAGCCGCTGAAACAGAGATACGGCTTTCGCTTTCAAGAAGCTTTCCCAGAGCCTTAGTCAACCGTTCACGGTCAGCATGGCGGGCCATCCAGATTCGTTGAATCATGAAAACCACCAGATGCCATGATGCCGGGCCAATGAGCAGGAGCATTAACAGCACTTTGAGAGCAGAAAGTACACCGGTAGCACGCCCCACGAACAAGCCGGGCAGCCCCATGAAGCCAGGAGCCATTCCCATCAGTGGCCCGGAATCTGTGGACGAGTTGTTCCCAAGATTTTGTAACGTTTCCCAGTTGACGGCAAAGTAGATCACGCCCAGAAGACAAAAGACGGCCGTGGTGACTTCGGAGTACCAACCTGGTGCGATCGCCCATTGGAACTGCATGATCAGGATCAACCAGATCATGTTCCAATAAAGCAGGGTGAGAAAACAACTGGCAAACACTCCGAAAAACAGGCCAGCGGCTGCCCAGAGAGTGACGTCATGAATTTGGCGATCAACCCACTGGTCGAGCGTGACTTTCTTGCGTTTCTGGCTCAATGGTAGCCCTCGATAAATTCCCAGGGAGTTCCAGACAAATGTGGATCAATTCGACTCTCGTCATTCGAGGCGACAGCCCATTGATCGATGAGAATCGTCATGAGTCGGGTTTCATTATATTGGTACTGTTTCCCGATGAGAGACGCGATTTGCTGTGATCGCGGTCAAGCATGAGAGTGCCCCCATCATTCCGCTGAAACGAATGCGCAGAAGATTTTGCCATGCTGAATTAGTGAAAAAACAGGAATAAGATTTGACATGAGCAATCAACAACTCTAACCTGAGACTCAATCTCAGTGAAAGCTTTGTCTTTCCAGAAAAACGGAATCTGCCAGCCAGTCGTTTGTCCTCTTTAGCAAACGCTCCGCCAGCATGGTGTCGAGACGTTCTTGTATCAATCACTGCGAAGCCGCAGACCTGCCTGCCCCGTGATGTTGGTGACTTACTCGCCACATCACGGCATTGCTTTCAACCCTGCCTTGGCGTCCTTCCCATTTCCCTCTGCCAGGAAGTCGATATGTACTCCTGTGTCTCCCTGTTAAGAAGACCCACCAAAGTGTCTCAAATTTCTATACCTGCTTTTCACGTTAATCGACGAGACGCGTTCACATTGATTGAGTTACTCGTCAGTATTGCGATCATTGCAATATTAATTGGTTTGCTACTCCCTGCTGTTCAGCAAGCACGGGAAGCGGCGCGCCAAGCTCAGTGCAAAAACAATCTCAAGCAGATTGGACTAGCACTACATAACTACAATGATGTTCACAAGCTCTTACCTCCGCTCTCTATGGATGTGGGATTTCCGATGTTCGGTTCGTCACGGACGGCATTCTTCAGCATACTTCCTCACCTGGATCAAACGGCTAGATTTGAGATGTTTGGCAGAAGAGTGGGGGCGACATACCCTGATCGCAACCAGGCAATTGCGACACCCATTTCTGTTTACCGTTGCCCTTCAGATGTCATCCCTCAGGCCAATAATTATTTTTCCTGGGCCGCATATACCCCACAGGCTTCAGCGACGAGCTATGCCATGTCAACAGGGTCATTGCTGTTTGTTCAAAACGATAATAACGGAGCGATCGTTGACTATTGCAACGTTTTCACCAACAACGCGGCTATTGGTGCGACATACCGGGGGGCTCAAGGGATTATTGTTCAGAAAACATCAATCAGCACGCTCATCAGTGGAGATGGGACGACCAACACATTGATGGCTGGTGAGCTTGGGTGGACATTGGAAGACACAATGAGCAATCCGCCAGGGTATACGACCTGGATTGGAGGCTATCCGCGAATGGGGATTGTGGCGGCGTCAACTGCCGGGAAATTCAATGTCAAACGCATGGAACCAGCTGTTGATGATTCGATCTCTATTATGGAGACCTTCCGGAGTCCTCATACGGCTGGCGTCAATTTTGTGATGGGAGACGGATCTGTTCGGATGCTTTCCACAAACATTGATAGCTTTACATTAGATCGGTTATCAAACCGTCATGATGGAGAAGTCATTGGAGATTTATGAAAGAGGAATATCAGCGTGAGTGTATGGTAAGTCGATAACGGTATATTCAATGTCTATTAAAGATTATAGATGCTTTTCGGGACATCTCGATGAATCTGGCGACTAGATATTCCCTGTCCCTGTTTTTTCTGGCTGTGTGGGGGTGCGGCAGTGCATTGCCTCCCCATCAGGTCTTTTCCGGGAAAGTCACTGTTGAGGGCGAACCGTTAAGTAGCGGTACAATCACTCTCAGGCCACTCAGTCGCGAGTCTGGCCCTAAAATTGTGGCCAATATTCGCGATGGTGAATTTCATCTGCCTCAAGAACATGGCCCCTGGCCAGGTGAATTTCAGGTCATGATTGCTTCAAATCCACCGGATGTGGAGGCGATTCTTGCTGGCGTCAGCCATGAATTACTTCGCCAAAAGGCCCAGATGCCACATCGGATGATTGCTTCCGAGTTTGATGCTCAATCAAGACTTCGAGTAACCATCCTGAGGGGAGAAAAAAACACGGCTCAATTTGATGTGAAATGGGCCTCAAAGCTCTCTGAATAGTCTTGCGAAGTCATCGCTCTCACTTTTTACCAGAGAAAATCTTGTGCCAATTGCTGGCGCCTATTTAGTTTATCAGCCGCAAAAAACGGTGATGTTTGTCTGCGGCTTTCTAAATACAACGGCAATACCAGCGGCTTCTGTGGATTTTCTCGAGTTTGTTAGAGTCGGACGTGGTCGAGGGCGGATTTTGGGTCGAGGATGTAGCTGGTATAGAACGGCCCGAACTCGGCATAGTGTGCCGAGGCCTTGTCAAATCGCATGGTATAGACGATCTCTTTGAGATACTCCGGCGTCCGGCCCCAAAGAGTCACGCCCCACTCCCAGTCATCCAATCCTGTCGATGCGGTGATAAGCTGGCTCACTTTACCAGCAAAGGCAATCCCGCTGGTCGCATGCTCGGCCATCAGCGCACTGCGCACGCTGAATGGTTCTTCATACCAGTTGGCCAAGGGGTGACGAGCCTTGTTCATGGGGTAGAAACACATCACGGGCCAGGCGGGAAAGTCGGGGCAGAGACGCTGCTGATTCATCATCGGCAGTCGTTGACGATAGCCATTCACACGAGCCGTGAAAGCCGGGTCTTCTGCGTTGGCACCTTCGCGAATTAATCGTTCAGAAAATTGTTCTACCGTAGGGACATATTCTGAGACTTCGGTAATGGAAACGAATGAACAAGTCGGTTCGAGGGCCACCCCCAGTGTGCTGGCACGGATCTTCTGGCGCAGCCGCTCAATCTTGAACGGGTCGGAATCCATGAGCATTAATGACAGATCGGCCCGGTGGCCGGCCACCACCGATGTCTGCAGCCGGACAGGGGCTTCGGGGGCATCGGGCCGAAGCAGTTCCAACAATTCTTCTCGGCCTGTCGCTCGTTGACTATCTGTCAGGCGAGCGTAGTTGGCCTGATTGATCTGGTAATAGAGATGGAGGCAATGCCAGCCCTCCTTGAGACAAGCGGTGGGGGCGGGCAGGTCACGGGGAGGTGCGGGATGACTCATGGCGATGCTCAGGTGGGAAATGAGATACGGGCGAAAAACTCGGGCAGGCAGGAATCAAAGGGGAAAGACGCGCTGATCGAATCACGCCAACTCCCTTTCAATCTCCTGTCCCGAATCATGCCCTCATCTTTTGCCGCAAGAACATCATGAGCAAGTCTGACGCCACTTCAATCAGGGAATTTTATGGATCGAATCCAACGAAGATCTCCGGGTTTTCCATGATCCATGCCAGTGATCTCGTTGATTTCCCTTTTTGAAACGTCCTTATCGTCAAGCAACCCGCAGCCGATCAGGGCGTCGTCACCTGACTCACTTTGAGTTGACGCAAGTCACGAATGACGGCGGATTGGTCGGCCACTGCCTGAGCTGTCACCTTCCATGTGGCGGTTCGGTGGTCGGCCAGAATCTGGCGAACCTGTGCTTCAAGTTCTGTCGAAAGGTTTAATTCGGGCAACCGGAATGCGGTCTGTTGAAGCGTGTTGGCGAAGGCGCCCCCCACGTAAATGCCGCTGATGATCAGCCGCTCAAACGCCACATCTTCAAAACGAAGTTGGGCTTCCTTGAGTGACAGCCGGCCATCCTGATCCTGATCACCGCCGCGTGCAAAGTTTTGCATTCGCTCGGGAAGCTCGCCAATTTCCAGAATGCCGTCATCATTGCTATCAAAGGCCATCAGGCGATTGACAAATCGTCTGACATCAATCCCCGGAGGAACGGCTTGGCCAAACCCTCCCGGATCCTGAGAGAGGGAACGGCAGAGAGCATTCAATTCATCGTGATCCAGTGAACTATCCTGATTGCGATCGAAGCTCAGGACTCGTTTTTGAGCCGATTCCCGCGCCGCTGCGGTGACTCCAGTGTTTGCAGGTGTGTTTGCGACCTGTCCATTGATCACCATCATGCGATATCTGGCGAAGAGTTCTGGCCCCAATGTTTTTTCAAGTTGAGCCAAGGTCTGCTGATCCAGAGCCAGCCACTCCCGTTCGAGTTGACCTTTGGCTTTGCGGATGGAGGCCCGTGCCGCCAGGACTCCGTCGGGTGTCAGCGAAAAGCCATTAATCAACCGATCAAGAAAGACTTCCAGTCGCCCGCCGTCTTTCATGCTGACAATACGTTCCAACGAGCGAAACAGACGGACTTCCTGATCATCGATGGTGCCATCGGCATTCAGATCCGCCGTGAGCGGGAGATGTTCCACCGGAATGGAAGGGATCAGGCTGTCGCGCGTCGCGGCACTGTTTCCTCCCCGGCGGGTGCGTTCGGCACGCGGCCCCGTTTCTTCAGAGATGCCCAGAAAACCTTGAGTCTGACCTGTTTTGGCCAGAATGAGCACGACAGGCTGCAGTTCTTTCAGCGAAAGTGCTTTGTCGTGATTCTCATCCAGCGAAATTAACCAGCTTAAGGTTTCCTGAGATGTTAAGCCCTGCCCTTGGTCAAGGAGTTCCTGAGGAGTTGCGCGGTTACTTGTGTCGACTGAGAGAACAGGGGTGGTTGCCGTTTGAGTCGATGCAATCAGTTCAGGGAGGCTGGCCTGGTTATCGGAAGGCATTTCCCAGGGATTGGAGAACCGGGGATCACGAATGATGTCGTGATCGCTCAGCGTTTTCATGAATGCGACCAGGCCTTCTTTTTCAGCCGGTGTGAACTGGAATCTCTGCACAGGGCCGACGGTGGGATGTCGTGCGACGTTCTCGCTGTAATGTGCAACGACATCTTCCAGCGTGGCCAGTCGACCGTCGTGCATATAGGGAGCGGTGAATTCGATATTCCGAAGAGATTGGGCGCGGAAAAGGCCAATGTCGCTGGGGTTAAAGGTGGCGTCGCCGCGTCCTCCATCTCTGGCTTCTGCTGTGGGATTGATGCCATTATTGAGCGAGCGAAACATGGAAAAGAGAGCTACTTTTTCTTGATTTCCCAGATGATGGCAGGCCTGGCACTTCTCGAAAAAGACTTTTTTCCCCAGATTTTCGGCAGCGGTAAAGTTGGGGAAATCGACCTTGGCAGAAGGTGCCTGGCCGGCTCCTGCATCATATTTGGAATGGGTCGATGTGATGGCTCGCAGGAACTGGGAGAGTGCTCGGGCGATCCGCTCATTGGTAATCTCTTCGTTTCCAAAGGCGGCCAGAAACAGGGGTTGATAACGGGGATCGGCTTTGACGGCGGCCGCCAATGACTCCTCGGTATGTCCCATCTCGACATGGCTGAGCAATGGCTGCATGACAGCCGCTTCGAGCGTGGGGGCCCGTTCATCCCAGAAGAACGTGCCACGGACAAATCGAAGGTCAGTCAGTGCCATCGAATTGCGATCAGTTTTTTGACCATCAAAACCGACGCTGACCACTCGTGGGTCAGAAAAAGCATGTTCCTGACGGTGGCAGGACGCGCACGAGACCTGTCCATTCACGGACAAGGCCACGTCGTAAAACAGGACACGCCCCAAGGTGGCCCCTGCATCGGTGAGAGGATTGTCAGAGGGTGTCATATCAAAAAATGAAACACCGGCTGCCGTGAAATACTCAGGCCAGACGGGCTGGGCATAGTTTTCAAGTTGAGCCGGAACATTTAATTTTCGACCAGCCAGAGTGGGTGATGTTGATGGCTTGTCTATTAATACAGGCTCGGCCGCTAACGCAGGCTCAGCGGCCGTTAATAGCAGAGAACTCCATAGGCCCCACAGTGATACTACGGCAATCGCGAGACATTGATGGCCCAATCGCCTGGAAACAAGATCAGGACGGTTCACCATAGTTCGCTCATTCTTAATAACCGTATCAGCGTCACATTGAGTTTCCACAAAGCACTCCTCGAGTCGATGAGAGACAATCGATTCCGACTGCCCGGCCATGCTTCTTGCTACTTTAGTCCACGAACTATTGTAGAGAGATCGAATAGTTAAAGTCGGGCCGTCAGGAGATCGTGGCTGCAGACCATTGATTGTGGGTGAGTTCCGACCTACGCAAGATCCGGATTCTTTTCACAGGCCATTTCACTGGTTCATCGTGACAGGCAATCTAACACCAGTCATCACCGATCAGCAACGAGTGATTCGGGGAGATTTTGAATTCTTCAGGCGGGATTTCGCCGTGATTTCCAGATGAATCATGGCGCAACACCCACTCGTCGCATTTATCGACAGCATGTCGGACAAATCGCCATCATTGCGCCACTGGACTGATTTTCACAGAGGCGTGATGGGTGGTTTTCTGACATGAAATCTCAAGTAGTCACACCAGGAGAAAGAAAATCAGAGCGGCGCAGGTTTTGCGTCAAGTTCGGATGAATGGTCTTTGATCGATTCAGATCAGACACGCCGCTTTGGCTCAGTTTATCAACGAAAGATCGCGTTCTATGTCGTCTTCCCAGATTCGCCGGCAGGCTCCTCGCATGTCGGGTTTTACGTTGATTGAGCTGTTGGTCGTCATTGCTATCATCGCCATTCTGATCGCTCTGCTCTTGCCAGCTGTACAGCAAGCCCGCGAGGCCGCCCGCCGGACTCAGTGCAAGAACAACCTCAAGCAATTAGGGCTGGCGTTCCATAATTATGCTGACACGCATAACGCGTTTCCCTATTCACGGATTACGGGGCCATATCTCGCATTGCCTAATGCCGTACATTCGGGCTGGTCGGTTTGCCTGCTCCCATTTCTGGATCAGGCGAATGTTTACAATATCTATAACTTTAACCTGCCTCATTTTGAAGCTGTGAACCAGACGGCTGTTCGCACAAAGATGCCGGTTTTTATCTGTCCGTCGACACCGAATGGTGAGAGGACGGTACAACTTGCGACCGGCCCCACTGCAGCGCAGTTGCTAGCCGATCGTTATGGTGCAGCTTCTGACTACTATGCTCGCGCTCCACAGTTGGGGTATCACATTGATATCACAGGCAAGAGGGGTGCTCCAGCACTGAATTCTAACAAACATACGCGACTGGCTGAGTTTACCGACGGGTTATCCAACACCATTCTTCTCGGTGAGATTGCTGGACGACCTCAAAAATACGTCAGTGGATCTCTGACCGGGGTGGCAAGTGACCAACCCGGTTGGGCCGCATGGTCAAGCCCCAATGCCCTTCAACTCTACCCCACCACCGCGGACTGCAGCGCGGAAGGGAATCGTTACGTCGTTGGGCCACCTGTCGTGACAAATCCTCAATACAATCGTTTGATCAACACCTGTAACGCCCAGACGCTGTACAGTTTCCACACCGGCTCTGCCACTGTTCTGCTGGGTGACGGAACCGTGCGTTCGCTGAGCGAAAACATGGATGTTGATCTCTGTATCAATCTTCACACACGCGATGGCGGGGAAGTTCTGGGAGAGTTTTAAACGGCCGTGGCCAGTGAACGATAAAAACGGAGCGGTAAAAACGGTTCCGATCAAATGTTCAGATAGCTCAGTCTCCCGTGGACATGCTTCTGCGCAGCAATCTGCTACCATCAGGGAAGAATGTGTGGCAGTAACCAATCGGGGCACGCCCGATCTTGCCATTCCCGATGAACCATCGGCAAAGGCAGCGCTGAGGAAAGCGGACATGGGATTTTTTGATAAGCTGAAGGCCGGTCTCAAGAAAACTTCGCAATTGTTGCGGACGGATATTCGTGACCTGTTTCGATCAGGCGAGATTCTTTCTGAATCTCATTTGGAGAAATTTGAAGCCAAACTCATTCAAACCGACATGGGCGTTGCAGCCACCACTCGCATTGTCGATGAGTTGCGCAAGGCTCATCTGGGTCGAACGATGCAGGTGGATCTTCTCTGGGAGACCGTCCGTTCGACCGTTCGTTCGATCCTGAAGGGAGATGCCGCAGCCGTTGTTGGCAATCCCGAGCAACCCCTGTCTCCCCTGATCTTTTCGGAAGGCAAGCCAACGGTCATTCTTGTGGCCGGTGTGAATGGCACGGGCAAGACAACCACGATTGCCAAGCTGGCCCGATTGCTGACTTCCAACGGAAAGAGCGTCATGCTGGCGGCGGGCGATACCTTCCGGGCAGCCGCTGTCGAACAATTGGCGCTCTGGAGCCAGCGACTGGGTTGCGCCATTGTCACCAAACCTTCCGGCACAGACCCCGCCGCTGTCGCATTTGCGGGCTGCGAAGAAGCCCTTAAGGCTGGCGTTGATGTCCTCATCATCGACACGGCTGGCCGCCTGCACAATCAGCAAAACCTGATGCAGGAACTGGAAAAGATCAAGCGGGTGATCAACAAGCAGGTGCCTGGTGCTCCTCATGAGTCCTTGCTGGTGATTGATGCCACCACCGGACAGAACGGGCTGAATCAGGCGATGGCGTTCTCGAAAGCGGTGGGGACAACGGGACTGATTCTCAGTAAACTCGACGGCACAGCCCGTGGCGGAGTGGCAGTAGCAATCCGCCAGCAGATGGGCATTCCCGTGAAATATGTGGGTGTGGGTGAAGGGATCGACGATCTCGAAGTCTTTGATCCAGATCAGTTTGCCAACGCTCTTTTCGCCGAATGAGCCGAGAGGCGACCTCGTCAGCGGATGACGCTCTTTTCGAGATGCCCACGAACCTGCTGGCCATCTCGGTGTCATGACCTCCCCCTTCCTTATTCTCGTAGCATCTGACTTCCATGGCCGGTAAATCAAAACCTTCTGACGACAAGCCCAATGACGTTTCCGTTTGCCGGAACCGGCGTGTGCGGCACGAGTACGAACTCTTCGACCAGCTGGATTGCGGCATCGTCCTCATGGGGAGCGAGGTCAAAAGCATTCGTGCGGGCAAAATCTCGCTGGAAGAAGCCTGGGTGCGCGTTCAGGCTGGCGAGCTGTTTCTTGTCGGGTGCGATATTTCCGAGTACCCGCAGGCCTCATGGCTCAACCACGAATCCAAGCGGGTCCGCAAGCTTCTGGCGCATAAACGGGAACTCAAAAAGTTTTGCGGCAAAGCGACCGAGCGAACAATCACAATCGTCCCGCTGGAAATTTATCTGAGCCGCGGGTTTGTGAAGGTCAAAATCGCCTTGGCGAAAGGCCGGAAAACGCACGACAAGCGAGAAAAAATCAAAGCCCAGGACGCTCGCCGAGAAATCCGGCAAGTCACTCGCCGCGGGTAATCCGGTTGAATGTTTCGGCATCAGAAAACGGCATCAGATCCAGCAGCAGCCGGAAAAGTTTGCCACGCTTCGCTAATGCGATTGTCCATGGGACGAAATGCGTTGAACTGCGGGCAAACTTCCGGCTCCCGGAATTCTATCAGGTAGGCTCTCAGGGAGTCCCCTTGTAGGTCTTGTCGTTTCTCTTCGTTCCTGCCTGCACCTGACGGGAGGGAGCACTTGGTGTTGATGCGGCTACATGACTGCCTGAATGTCCTGTTTCACCCGGTATTCATCCGGGGAGTGGCTGGCGGCTGCGCCATGGTTATTTCACTCCCTTCAGTTTTCGCGGCCCAATTTCCGCCCACCAATCAGAATGTCAACATCACCTTTAACCCTGCCAGCGACATGGGAACCAACATCCCCATGAATGCCGGGCCAATGTCGACGTCTCCCACACCACAGCCTTTCATTGATCGTCCAAATGCAGAGCAACAGCTGGCACAATTGAATGCTGCTGGCGTCCCTCAAGCGCAAATCATCGGCAATCTGCCTGCTGCGCCACCCGCAACGAGTAGCATCGCCTCCCCACCGCCACTGGTCACTCAGACATTTGATCCGCAAAAAGCCCGCGCAACGGCCGTTGCACTCAACTACAGCCGGTCATCGCTTCATCGAATTCGTCGAAACCCTTCTGTGCGAGTCATGCACGAAGAACAGACAAAAATTCTTAACCATCTCGACTTCGGCGGGGTGGCGGACGAAGAGGTGGTCAAACTCTATTCGTCGATTCTCGATGAAGTGGGACAGCACCGACTCGCTGATCAGGAGCGTGTTGTTCTACAAGATAAATACCAGGGAGCTATTGCGCAAGGGGCCACGCTGGGGGCATTTACGATTGCTGCTCAGTTGGCGACCGCCAGCTTTCCAGAAGCGATTCGCACCGGTGCCGCCAGTTGGTGGGACTATCGCACCACCACTTTGAACCGCGACCTTGACCTCTGGCGGGTGGAAAAGGCCCGGCTTCAAGCCATTAACTCAAAGTCGATCCAGTTCCTAGAAACCAGTTGGAAGCTAGCCCGGACACGACAGATTCCCGACACATGGCTCGTGCGTTCGGATGATCTGGATCAATTGGAATTGGCCTGGGCAGAGCCTGATCTGGAAACGCGTTTTCGTCGATTGAAACGTAGTGAATCGTTCATGGAGGCATGGCCGCCTTACTACTATTATGTAGCGCGGACCGAACAGGGATTGGGCCGCCTTGCCGATGCCAATAAAACCTATGATAAGCTCGCCAGATTACAGGAAGGGCATTTTCGTAAAGATGAAATGCTAGCCGCATCTCTCGCGAATCAAGCAGCGATTCAAACGGTGCTGGGGCTACCAGAAGCTCCTGATACCGCCAAAAAAGCGCTGGCTGCTTCTCATGAGTCGTGGGAATCTCATCTGCTGGCCGCTGCGGTTTTACAGCGAGCAGGCGAGTTTGATCTGGCAGAAGAAGCGATCCTGCGGAATCTTGACAGTAAAGCCGTGGTGCTTCCCAGCCAGGTCGCGCTGCTTTCGCTCTATTGTTCCAGCGGGGCGACCGAGAAATTGCAGGCCCGGCTAGCCGATCAGTCATTACTTCGCCAGGTTCCTGTCCCTGTGCTGTTAGCCTGCAGTTCGGTGCTCGGAGACCAAACGCCTCCCAGCCTGAGGCAACAATTGACAGCTTCCATCCAGGGGATGCCTAAGCTGAACTTTGGAGCCGATGATTTTGTGATTGCGGCTCAACCCAACTGGAACATTGAAGGAGCCCGCGTCACACTGGAAATGAACGGCCAGCGGTATGGACAGCCCCAGTTGGCCCAGCAAAATGGATATGTGACAGCCAGCTTTCCAGGAATTGCCGAATGGGGTCACCCGTTGGGTAGCCCCCCTGATCGTTTGGCTCGCTCCACGATTGTGCTGGAATATCCCCAGCTTCCGCCCATCCGTCTGGTGCTGGAAGGCCGACCTTCTTCGGAAAACACAACTCTCGCTCAACGCGGGCCACGCTGGCAACTTGCCCAGATCGGGTCAGATGAAGCATTAGTGACCCGCTTTGCTCCACGTGCGGAATCCGCCCTGGCCCGGCAGCGAACAAACCCCGTGCAACTGGGAACCCCTGCTGGAAGTCCGCTGGAAGAAGCCACACCAGGCATTGAAATAGTGGACGTCATCGACAGTCGACCGCTGGTTCCCAAGCATCCGTTTGAAGACGATCTTCCAATGGGAACGCTCTTTCCGGATGCCGATGTGGCTGCATCGACAAAGCGAACGACCTCGCAGCCTGTGTCACAAACGGTGACCAAGCCACCAATCATCCGCCGGCTCCCCCATTGGCCGCATGCACCGTCTCAATCGCAAGACGCCAGTCCCGGTGCCTCGAAGTAAAACTTCGGGCAAACTGATGAGGATTTGGGGCAAATGGAGCGGAGGGGAGTCGAACCCCCCGACCTCAGCATTGCGAACGCTGCGCTCTCCCAACTGAGCTACCGCCCCCAGTGACATAAGTCTATCTGATTTCAGTGTTTCCGGAAAGATCTAAACTTCCGTCCCCATTCGGGAATGTCGCTTTTTCTCTGTTAAATCTTTGTTCCTGTATCAAGATGTTTCCTGAAAAGAAACTTTTTTTCTTAAATTTCGCAAAATCCACGTTGCGACTTAAGAGAAATTTAATACACCTTCAGTCAACTTTGTTGTCATCCCCCGAGCACTTCTGCCCGGTGACTAACCAAGACTTCTGGAGAGTGTGATGTTTCTTATTTTTCGTAACCGTATCGCCAATTCCCGGTCGCGTTCAGCTTTCACTTTGATTGAATTGCTGGTGGTGATTGCCATCATCGCCATTTTGATCGCGCTGCTGCTTCCTGCTGTTCAACAGGCCCGCGAAGCGGCTCGCCGGACGCAGTGCAAGAACAACCTCAAGCAATATGGTCTGGCTTTGCATAACTATCACGACACGAACCGCATGTTCCCGATAGGTGGGGCCGGCAGCCGCGATGTGCCACCGGGAGTGAGCTGGCAGGTGCGGGTTCTTCCATTCGTTGACCAGGCACCTCTTTACAACGAACTCGACATGGCGGGCCAGCTTCCCGCGACCAGTTATCTCGCAGCCGGCAATCGATATGATGTTCCCTATCAGATTCTGTCGAACGGGCGGCAATTCCGTCAGTTGACGCTCCCCTTCGTCTTGTGCCCCAGCGAACCGAGTTCCTCCGTCGTGAGCGACTGGGCACAAGGAAGCTACGGCGGTTCGGTTGGCTCGCAGCCCACGTCCGCGACGGACACCGGTTGCACCCCATTCGCGAGTGTCTCCCTCCTGCCGAGTGGAACGAACTTCGGCCAGACAAGCAACAAATCGCTCATCTCGGGGATGTTCTCCCGCAATGGCGCGGCGATCTCTATCGCCGATGTCACGGATGGCACCTCAAACACCATCCACGTGGGTGAAGTGACTCCGGGATGTTCGAGTGCCGATCGTTCGAGCTGGCTGCATTCGGTTGGGGCAGTCAACGCCGAGGGGCACACTCTTGTCCCCATCAACGACTTCACCACCTGCCCCGGTAGGAATTCCGACACTCAGTTTCCTGCCTGCACCGGACAGGACAACTGGTACTTCGTGCATGGCTTCCGATCACCGCACACAGGCGGTGCGCACTTCCTGTTCGTCGATGGCACCGTCCGCTTTCTCAGCGAGAACATTGACCATGCGAACGTCTACCAGGCTCTGGGTGGTCGGGCGGATGGCAAGGTTGTCGGCGAATTCTAATGCCGTACCACGGCTTTGTCTTGGGGTTTCATACGTGATGACCATCCTCCGTTGTCGGATTTAGCAACCTGTTCAACCTCGCTTTTTAAGTTTGACGAACCGCCAGACCATTCATCAAGTTGCGGCCACCGCTATGCGTGGTGTTTGTTTGGCGTCATCAAGAATCAGAAACAAGTGGGTTGACCCCACCGCTCGCCGGGAAGACGACATGCGTGCTCCGTTCCGTTTATTTTCGATGTTGGCTGTGTGGTCGATTGCAATTCTGAGCCTTGTTGGTTGCGGGGCGAGTGACGCGCCGCGGTTGGCCGACGGGGGAGGAATTGTCTTCTTCAAGGGGAAGCCCCTCGCCAGTGCGAATGTCGTCTTCATCCCCGAGAAAGGGCCGGTGGCAGCGGGTGTCACCGACGAGAAGGGAGTCTTCAATTTGAGGACGAAAAACTTGAAAGGTGCTCTTGTGGGGAATCATAAAGTCGCGATCTCGCTCTACGACAGCGCCGGCGAGGTGGTCGACAACGATGCCGTCGATCCGCCAGCCAAACCGGCGTCACTCCCCAAGCCACTGATTCCACCCAAGTACACCGGCCATCTCACCAGTGGCCTTACCGCCACCGTCGACACCGATGCCACCAAGAACGACTTTGCCTTCGATTTGACCGAGTGAAGGACGTCAGGCACCCCGTCCTGCCGCATAGTGAAAGAGTCCCGTGATGGGCCAGCGTTTCAGCATCACTCCGACCTTCCAGATCGGTTTCATGCCGTTTTCAATGGTAAGCCTGCGACACGGCAACAGGTCTAGTGGGATGGCTTACTATCGGCCTTCTCGTCAAGCGGAGAGATCTGGTGCTTGTCGGGGATCGTGTGGAGTTGCCCTACAGTTACATCCCAATACTGACCCACTTGAAGTTGAAACAAATCTCCTCGCTCCAGACCAATGACCTCCCACATCCACGCCACAAGTGTTCGCAGCGCACGGCAATGGTTGGGATTGTCCAAGACCTTAGCGAGATCAAGTCCTTTTGCGATTCGTTCACCCTGATCTACTTGGTCAAATTTACTGTTGGGCTTTATTGAGCGAATCGCTTTGTCGATTTCTTGTTTCGGATGGCGAATATTCTCAACATCGTCCGGATATACACCAAGCGATATCTCACAAACCTGATTCACCACTTCAGGATGCTTGAAGTAGTAAGCTTCGATCATGTTGACGAAAAAATGCACAGAGAAACGAAAAAGAAGATCAGGATGTTTGGCCAACCTCCTTTCGACAAACTCACGGTAGTACAAGTACCGCTCATTCGCGTTTGAATTTCTTTCACCAAGTGATGAATTCGAGTCGTGGCCGGCCCTTTGACCTTTGCTTTTTGACGCAGGTTTTCTGACATCGACGTGCTCCAAATCGTCGACAAGCAAAGCGAAATGTGTCTCTGAACTACGTACCCATCGGCCTACATCAGTTGCAAATTCTTCTATCCGAGTTGGCATCACCCTTGTATTACGCGTTTTTCTCGTAGAATTGATCGGTGGAACATGCTGCTCAAAAGCCTTTTTCGTTGTGATACTTAAAAAACCAACTGACATCAGACTTCTGAAGAAAAACTTCAGAAACTTCTCTTCACCCTCGCCAGTAACGTATATCCTTAAATGAACATAATTCGAGCCACTCATCGCGGCGATTCCACATCATCATACAGTGCTTTATCACCTTGCTTACCAATGATGTTCATGCGGTAGAGGGATCCGAGGTCGTACTCATTCAGCAAATCACGGTCTTCCTGAATCTCACTGACTCGCGTGGCCGTCACGCCATTCTCCCCGGACTGCATTAGCAGAATTTCATCTTCTTTGAATTCTGATAGCAATGTGGGAGAGTGAGTGGCGAGGATGACCTGCCGGTTCCACTTCGACGTGGCCTCCTTGATGGCATCGGAGAGAACCGTCAGCGCCCACGGGTGTAGGGAGAGGTCGGGTTCGTCAAGAATAATTGTGCGAGAGTATTTATTGTCGCAAAACAAAGCGGTGAGACAAAATGCCAAGTGGATAAGACCATCGGGCGAAGCAATCAGCGGCACAATCTCTTCATATCTTTTCTCAACAACTCGGCACTGGACATAATTTCCCGATGTCCGTAGCTCAAATTCAATAAACTCAGGAAAAGCTTTTCTGAGATAGTGCATCACCATATCGTACGCACGCTCAGTCTCTTTTGTGTCACGCAGATCTCTCAGCACACTCCACAAAAACTGACCGGCTCTCCCCAGAACTCTCGTTTCATCTGCTCGGGAGCCAGTTTCTGCAAGTACATCAATTGCTAGACGACGGCAGGCGAAACTCCGAATTTGCCCTAATTGTTCGTGAAAGCGAAGGAACTCTATCGCCTCGCCTTTATTATCAATAAAAATCTGATTGACTTCATAAAATGCGTCTTCCCACAAACTTCGATTGACATGAGATCGCAATCGAACTGTTGATGGATCTTCCTCACGTAATGTGTCGAGGATACCCGATCCTTCTGAGTTAAAAATGGCGGCAGAGTCTGGAGGAGAAATTCGTTTAACTAACTCCGATCCAACGCCCTTCTCATGAATCTGATGTGGCCTAATAGCCCTTTGATAGTGAAAATTACCAGACGTTACAGCAATTAACGTCGCTTCATTTTCAAACAAACCAAAGCTCCGCAGGTTCCCGGCCCCACCTGCATGGCGAATGGAAGCATCCAACCCTTCTTTAACACTATCCCTTAGAAACGCCAAACCTTGAAGTAGTGTCGACTTTCCAGAACCATTGGGGCCAAACAGAACATTGATAGGCTTCAGATCAATACACAGATTGCGTATTGATCTGAAGTTCTCAAATGTGATCGAGTTCAACATAATCAATGCTCCTTCAGGGCATTGTAAATCCCTGCAAATCTAGCTATTCATCCGTCACGCAGCCTTCGCTCGCATTCTTGACATTCTTAATGTACTTGTACAGTGTGCCGCGAGTGGCGAGGTAGGGCGGGGCGACGAAGGCGGCTTTGCGGGCTTCGTAGTCTTCTGGAGTCCAGTTGACGTCGATGCTGTTTTTCTCGGCGTCGATGGTGATGATGTCGCCGTTCTTGACGAGGGCGATCGGGCCGCCTTCCTGGGCTTCTGGTGTGACGTGGCCGACAATGAAGCCGTGCGAACCGCCGCTGAAGCGTCCGTCTGTCAGCAATGCGACGTCGCTACCTAAGCCGGCACCCATAATGGCGGAGGTGGGGGTCAACATCTCGGGCAGGCCGGGGCCGCCCTTGGGGCCTTCATAGCGGATGATAATGACATCACCCTTCTGAATTTCGTTGTTTTCCAGCCCCTTGAGCATCGCTTCTTCCTGATCGTAGCAACGGGCCGGGCCTTTGAAGATCAGTCCTTCTTTGCCCGTGATTTTGGCCACAGCACCTTCAGGGGCGAAGTTGCCGCGCATGATGCGGATGTGGCCGGACTCCTTGATCGGGGTTTCAACAGGAACAATCACCCGCTGACCTTCTGCCAAGCCGGGGAGTGGTTCCAGATTCTCGGCGAGTGTCTTGCCTGTGACCGTTAAGCAGGAGCCATCGAGCAGACCTTTTTCCAGTAAATACTTAAGAACAGCCGGTGTGCCACCCACATGATGAAGGTCTTCCATCACGTATTTACCGCTTGGCTTCAAATCGGCGATAAAGGGAATGCGGTCAGAGACGGATTGGAAGTCGTCAATGGTCAAAGAAACGCCAATCGAACGGGCCATAGCAATCAGGTGAAGCACGGCATTGGTCGAACCGCCGGTCGCCATGACGGTTACCATGGCGTTCTCGAAGGCGGCTCGCGTCATGATGTCGGAAGGTTTGATATCTTTTTCGAGCAAAGTGCGAATGGCTTGCCCTGCTGCAAGGCATTCCCCGATTTTGAGAGGATCTTCCGCCGGGATTGATGAACTGTAAGGGAGCGACATGCCCAGTGCTTCAATGGCGCTAGCCATGGTGTTGGCGGTATACATTCCACCGCAAGCGCCGGCTCCCGGACAGGCGTGCTCAATGACTTCCTGCCGCTCTTCATCGCTGAGCTTGCCGGCGAGATATTCACCATAGACCTGGAACGCCGAGACAATATCCAGCTTGGGATGACGAGGTGTGCAACCCGCGCGGATGGTGCCGCCGTAGACCATCAGTGAGGGGCGGTTGAGGCGTGCCATGGCCATGACGCAACCGGGCATGTTCTTGTCGCAGCCGGGCAGCGAGATGTTGGCGTCATACCATTGGGCAGACATCACGGTTTCGATGCTGTCGGCAATGAGATCGCGGGATTGGAGGGAATACGACATGCCGTCGGTTCCCATGGAAATGCCATCTGAAACACCGATGGTGTTGAACCGCATGCCCACCAGACCGGCGGCAACGACGCCTTCCTTCACCTTGTCAGCCAGCTTATTGAGGTGCATGTTGCAGGGATTGCCGTCATACCACACGCTGGAAATACCGACCTGTGCCTTATCCATATCCTCACGGCTCATGCCTGTGGCATAGAGCATGGCTTGAGAGGCACCTTGCGAACGTGGCTGGGTGATACGTGAAGAGAACTTGTTGAGCATGGAAAGACCGTTAATCAAGCAGGTGAACGTTACAAAGGGAAAGTACGTGAGTTGCTAAATCTATTGGACAAGGTCGCTGGGATGAGGGACGCGGTCGACCTTCGGGA
Source organism: Planctopirus sp. SH287 (assembly GCF_056500625.1). NCBI lineage: Bacteria > Pseudomonadati > Planctomycetota > Planctomycetia > Planctomycetales > Planctomycetaceae > Planctopirus > Planctopirus sp. SH287. Next base: position 139,275 of record NZ_CM151403.1, read on the forward strand.
GCACCAGGGGAACATAAATCGTTGTGTAGGCTTCCGCCAGCCGATGAGCATCCAGAGCTGCCTGAGATTCCCAGTGCTCGTTGAGGATGAAAACCTTGGGGTCATTCTTCGACTGATAAACTTCAAATCGCAGGCAGCCGGGTTCGACTCGAGACAACTCTCCCTGCTTTTGTAGTAGCGGGCGAATTTCGGCTACATCGCCATCGTGACGCACTGTCAGCAGCACATTAATGTAAATCATGAGGTTGGCCCGTGACTGGGTCTGAGGTTATCACCGGGAGCCTGCCTGTGAACCGTCAAGCTCCTCCCGCGTAGGGAGAGGGAGTTCACAGAGAGATCCAGAGGACTTGTTTTTGCTTGAGATAGCGGTCTCAAATCATAGCGGCGTACGTTGATTTTTGCTGCTGGCTTTGCCGAATGCTTCTCATTTCAGAAGGTCGTTCGCCAGACGATGGAAACCGATCTGAAGTTCGCCAGTTTGGGGGGTTTTTCGCGGTTTTCCTTAATCGGGCGGTTGATACGACGACGTGATCCCTTCAAGATGGCCTGTTCGGTGCAGACGTCAAACTGACCGCCAGAAGCCGCGATGAAAAGTCAAAAAGTTGCTTGACCACAGTGTGGAAAATCGAAATGATACATCTGGCCGACGACAGACTGCCGCAAAAAAGGTGCAGTTGACGTCAAAAATGGTGCTTCAGCCATCGATTAAGAATCAAACGCACACCGCTTTGGAATTTTGAACGCGTGTTGGCTTCCCTGAAAACGGCTGGATTTGATCCCGTCTTCAGAGCCACTTTGAGTTTCGCAAAAACGTGGCGCAGGAATTTTTTATGCCCGCAGTCTGGTTTACTCGACAGCAACTCACTCATGTTCTTGACAGCCACGAGCTGGGACGGCTGGCGGTCTGGCAACAACAAGTGACCAGCCTTCTGCCGCGGACTTCGTCGCTGGAGTCGTTTGGTCGGGAATCAGCCTCTTTGCTCGCCAGTGAACTGGGAGCCAACGCGGTCGCCGTCTGGAAACGCTCGCCCGCCTGGAACCCGGTGTTTCAGTATGGGCGTCTCTCCACCGATGACTTGCCGCAAGACTTGATGATCGAGTCACTCGACCGTGATGCCGCGACGTTCCAGGCGATCACAACCGGGCCAGCCAGCGGCCAATCGATCATGATTGCCCCATTGCCACAGGGTCAGGAAAATCTGGCCAGTGGTGATGCCGTCCTGGTGATCTCGGGGAAAGGGTTCTCGGAAAAGCAGTTGTCGCTCATTATGTTTGCGGCTCAGGTTTTTCGCACCACCATTCACCTTTGCCAGCAATCGCTTAATGGAACTCATCGTACAGAGAAACTGCGGGCGACACTCAAACTGGCCGCCACGCTCGCTTCCGAGCAAGAGACAGAGCGGCTATTGACCCGAATTGCCGAAGAAGCCACACGGTTGCTCGATTGCGACCGTGCCAGCATTTTTATCTGGGATAAAGAGCATCACGAGGTGATTGCATGCCCGGCTTTAGGTGTTGAAGGGAGTTCACTTCGGTTGTCCGACAAAGTGGGCGTCGTGGGTGAAGTCATCGCTTCGGGCCAATTGATTCGCGTGGATGATGCCTACGCTGACCCACGGTTTCATCGGAAAGTTGACGCTGCCAGTGGGTACAAAACGCTCAATCTGCTTTGCGGCCCGCTGCGTGATCTCGATCAGCGGGTGATTGGAGCTTTTGAGGTCATCAACCACAAAAGCGGCCCCTTTAGCCTGGAAGACGAGACCACGCTGCTCGATCTGAGCCTCCAAATTGCTGCCGCTTTGCAAAACACCCGGGAGCGGGAATCGCTCGTCGTATCCAATCGCCAACTCACCGAGCAAGTCTCTCGAGGTGTAAACATTATTGGCGAAAGTCCGGCGATTGTGGCCATGCGCAGCACAATCCGTCGGCTGGCTACGACAGATCTTCCTGTCTTGATTCTGGGGGAAAGTGGCACTGGGAAAGAAGTCGTGGCGTCCTCGCTCCATTATCAGGGATCGCGGGCCGACCGACCATTTATTGCCGTCAACTGTGCGGCTTTAACTGAAACACTTCTCGAAAGTGAACTATTTGGCCATGAACGAGGGTCGTTTACCGATGCTCACGAAATGCGCCGGGGTAAGTTTGAACTGGCCGAAGGAGGCACCATCTTTCTGGATGAAATCGGCGACATGAGTGCTGGTGGTCAGGCCAAACTCTTGCGCGTCCTTGAGCAGAAAGTCATCACGCGTGTGGGCGGTTCGCAGACGATCCCTATTAATGCCCGTGTGATTGCCGCCACCAATGCTCGATTGGCGGAAGCTGTCAGAGCCAAGAAGTTCCGGGAAGACCTCTACTTCCGTCTTAATGTCGTCACATTAGATATCCCACCATTGCGGGAACGGTCGGATGATGTCATTCCGTTGGCAGAGTATTTCCTCCAACAGTTTGCGACTCAAGCACGACGGGGACGCATGCACCTTTCGTCAGAAGCCAAGCGCCGACTGCAATCACATGCCTGGCCGGGGAACGTGCGTGAACTCCGCAATCTGATGGAACGCGTGGCGTTTTTAGCCCCGGCAGAACGCATCGAAGTGGAAGACCTGGCCTTCATTCTCAGTCCGGATCGCGATAGCTTTCATGAGCCATCGCTGGATATGGGATTGAGCGAAGCCACCAACTCGTTCCAGCAGGAATATATCCGCCGAGCCATCAAACGCGTACGTAACAACATGAGCGAAGCCGCCCGCCTGCTGGGACTTCACCGCTCCAACCTCTACCGAAAAATGCGGCAACTGGGAATGGCAGAGGCCGGAGAAGGGGACGAAGAGGGTGATGAGTAATACGTTATTAAAAACTTGATGATTGATATTTAGTAGATCATCGGGACGCTGGCAGCATGCAAATGCACCTGATGCGATTAACCTCAACGACATGCGCAGAGCATGTTTGCCGTTAATCTTCGGCTTTACCGTCATCACTCATCTTGACGATCCGGGGATCGAAGCGAGCCACCGTTTCTACCAGATCCGCCTGGGCTGCCATCACGTCAAGAATGTTCTTGTAAACGCCGGGAACTTCATCCGAACCTGCCGAAAGCACGCGAATTCCTTTCGCTTCCAACTCTTTGCGGGTCTTGGAAAAGTTGAACTGCTCCCGCGCCTTCGTGCGGCTCATCGCGCGGCCTGCTCCATGAGATGCTGACTGATAGCTCTCGGGAACTCCCTTGCCGCGAACAACAAATGCCGGGTCGGCCATTGATCCGGGGATCACACCGAGAACCCCCTGCCCAGCGGGCGTGGCTCCCTTGCGATGAACGATCAGCTCTTTCCCGAAATGGATTTCCTTCCAGGCAAAATTGTGGTGATTCTCCACTCCTGAAATGATTTGTGAGCCTAGTTTTTTACTGACCAGACGGTGGATGACGTCATGATTTGCAGCCGCAAAATCACCCATCAGATTCATGGCCGCCCAGTATTCCTGTCCCGCTTCACTATCCAGGCTGAGCCAGGCTAACCGGCCAAAGTCTTCGCAGCCTCGCGGCAAACGTGATTGAGCCATCCGGCTGTAAGTATCACAAACGGCAGCTCCTGGCCCCCGGCTTCCGCTATGGCTTAACAGCGCCGTATACGTGCCGGCATCTAATCCCAACTCTTCATCACGGGTCTCCAGCGTCAAGACCCCGAATTCCACAAAATGGTTTCCAGAACCTGACGTTCCCAGTTGTTTGCGTGCTTTGTCTTTATGCTCACGGGTAATGCGAGTAATGTTCCAATCCGCATCGAGGACGGCATGATCCTGTGGTGTCTGATGCACAGACCCGATCCCGAATCGCGTACCGGCTTCAATCGCATGTCGAAAGCGATCAAAGTGAGTCGTCATGCTTTCGGGCGGAACATCCAGCACCGAAAGTTTCATGCGACAGGCGATATCCACACCCACGGCATAGGGGGCGACGGCGTTCTCCAAAGCCAGCACACCACCAATAGGTAAGCCATATCCAATATGAGCGTCGGGCATCAGGGCGGCCCCATGAGCCATGGGCAACAGGCAGGCCACACGCATCTGAGCATGAGCACCAGGGTCGATATCCTCTCCCCATGTCCGGTATTCTGCGGGCACCTCCCGCTTGGGAGAGACCGGGTCTTCAATCAATAGACGCGCCAACGCCCCGCAGCTTTCATGCTCGGTATAGCTGGCGGGGTTGGCTAGCAGATCGACCAGCAACTGCTTGACGTTGACATCCCGCCCATTTTCACCGGCTTTTATCTGTTGAATCGCCTGAATGGCGGGGACAATGGCATGGTCGGGAAGCCCAATTTTTCGTAGCTGGCTGGTGTTCATAATCTTTCCGGCCCTGAATTTCGTTTTCGCCAATTCATTTTCACTGTGGTGGTTTTCACTGTGGTGGTGACGGCGATGGACAGTGGACAAAAGAAACGGGTTCGCGCAAAGAGGAATCTCTCCTGATCAGAGACGGCACAAAAGGACTCTGGCGACTGCTTAAACGAAAGTCGAGTGCGATTTTTCTGAAGCGTAGGGTACAATCCTCCTATTCCCATGGAGCTTCAGGCATGTCACAGTTTCAGATCGATTCCCGCTTTCAACCAGCCGGTGATCAGCCCAAGGCGATCCAGGCGCTCGTTAAAGGGCTTCAGAACGAACGCAAGAACCAGACACTCCTGGGGGTGACCGGCTCGGGCAAGACGTTCACCATGGCGAACGTCATTCAACAATTGCAGCGGCCCGCCCTGATCCTCTCCCACAATAAGACTCTGGCGGCACAGCTTTACGCCGAATTCAAAGAGTTCTTCCCCAACAATGCCGTGACCTATTTCGTTAGTTATTACGATTACTATCAGCCGGAAGCCTATATTCCCCAACGTGATATTTACATCGAAAAAGACTCTTCGATCAATGAGGAAATTGATCGTCTCCGATTACTTGCCACCAGTGCGCTGGTCAGCCGGCGAGATGTGATTGTGGTCGCTTCGGTCAGTTGTATCTATGGATTGGGTTCGCCGAAAGACTATCTGGAAATGATGATCCCACTCCGCAAGGGGGAGTCGATCGACCGCGATGAATTGCTGCGTAAACTTTGTGATATCCAATACACCCGGAACGATTACGCTCCTGAGCGGGCGAATTTTCGGGTGCGAGGCGATGTCATCGACGTCTGGCCGGCCTATGAAGAATTCGCCTATCGAATTGAACTCTGGGGAGATGAGATTGAGAAGCTTTCTATCATTGACCCCGTGACCAGTGATGAAGTCCGCTCGCTGGAGGAAATCTATCTTTATCCGGCCAAGCACTATGTATTGCCGGAAGAACGGATCTCCGGCGCTGTCGGGGAAATTGAAAAAGAATTAGCCGAACAGTTGGAAACGTTCAAAAAGGAAGGCAAACTGCTCGAAGCCCAGCGGCTCAATGCCCGTACGCGTCATGACCTGGAACTGCTGCGCGAAGTGGGCTTCTGCCCGGGGATCGAGAACTACAGTCGGGCGCTGTCAGGTCGGCCGCCCGGTGAGCCGCCCTATACGCTGCTGGATTTCTTTCCCAACGATTTCCTGACATTCATTGACGAATCGCACGTCACGATTCCGCAGATCCGGGCCATGTTCAACGGGGATCATGCGAGAAAAACCACGCTGGTTGACCATGGGTTTCGCCTGCCGATGGCACTGGATAACAGGCCATTGAAATTTGACGAGTGGGAATCCCGCCGTCAGCAGACGGTCTTCGTTTCAGCCACTCCTGCTGACTGGGAGCTTCAGCAGTCGCAGGGGGAAGTTGTGGAGCAGGTGATTCGTCCTACTGGCCTCCTTGACCCGGTCATTCATCTTCATCCTTCACGGGGCCAGGTACAGCATTTGATCGGGTTGATCAAGGAGCGCGCTCAAAAAGGAGAGCGTATTCTCATTACGGCATTGACCAAGAAACTCTCGGAAGATCTGGCCGCTTACTTGCGAGAAGAAGGCTTGCGATGCGCCTGGCTGCATAGTGAACTCGACGCTTTTGAACGTGTCGAAATTCTGCGGGAACTGCGGGAAGGGAAGTATGATGCTCTGGTGGGCGTGAACCTTTTGCGAGAAGGATTAGATCTCCCGGAAGTCTCGCTCGTGGCGATTCTCGACGCCGACAAGGAGGGCTTCCTGCGAAGTGAGACGTCACTGATTCAGACCATCGGGCGCTCGGCTCGAAACGTGAACGCTGAAGTTTATCTCTATGCGGACAGCGTGACGAACAGTATGCAGCGGGCGATTGATGAGACAAATCGCCGCCGTAAGCTGCAGATGGAATACAACAAAAAACATGGGATTACCCCCGAGACGATCCGCAAATCGATCCGACGAGGGATTGAAGAAGACGCCGAGGCCAACAAGATTGTGCAGCAGGCCAGTGGCAAATCGACAGAAGTCGAATATGTCACCTTGGAATACCTCTCAGAGCTTGAGGCGGAAATGCTGAAAGCCGCTGAAGCCCTTGACTTTGAACGAGCGGCTCAGTTACGTGACCGGATTCTGCAACTGAAAAAGCAGGTCGGCCAAGCCGTCCCTTCGGATGAAGACCTGAGCACTCAGCGCGATCGCCAGCCCAAGAATCGCAGCCGTAAAAAGAGTCGCAGTGATCAAGCTCGCGGGGAAGGTCAACCCACCACGCGAGGAAGGATTCCTAAGCCGAAGAAGTTTGGTCAATGATCAGAGAGAGTTCTCAATCAAGCTGTGACACCGGAGGATTAAGCGGTGAGGTGGAGGAGATGACTGCATACCTCTTACCGTTTTCGGTATGCAGATCATTTAGTCTGCGAGTCGTTTCCCATTAATCCAGTTCAAAGTTCACGGTGTTCTCACCCGGCTTGATATCCTCCGAGAGTGTGGAAGCAATATTGTATTTTTCAGGCAGGAATTGAACTTCTTCTTTGGTGATGGAACTCTCCACTTGTGTCGTTTTGCCAGTTTCCCGGTAGGCGGTAATTTCGACCCGGTTTTTACCAACAGTCGCTCCTCGCTCGCTGGGAATGCTGTAATTCCCTTGACTGATATTGGCAAAGGCCAATTTCCCGGCGACTTGTCCGTCAATGACTTTTGTGTCAGGGATAAAGCGAATGATTCCTTTTTCCAGTGGCTTCCCTTTATAGGTGATCGTGCCTTTAACGGGGGCCAGATCGAACGAAAGTCCTCCAGATCCACAGCCCGTGCACAGAAGGCTCAGGCCGATAAAAGAGAGTCCATAAATCGAATTGACGAGCGATGACTTCATAGCGGTTGACTCAATATCTATTTAATTTGCAGGCGCGAATGCGATTGCCAGCTTGTGGCTAATAATTGTTCCACACCGTAAAAATTGCTCAGTGGCCCAGTCGTGAGTCAACCCACTGCTGGCAAGTCAGCAGTGGGTATCAGGTTTCGTCACCGCGAGGAATTAGAATTCACCGAGGACGTTGCCATCGGCTTTATCTCCCAGATTTCTCCAGGTGGTCAGATGGATGTTTTCGGAGACAAACCGAATCGCTCCGTCAGCCATCAGCACATGCACGCCACCGGTATGCTGGCTTTGCGCGTCGGCATTGTAGATCGCGAGAGATCTGGAGCAGGCATTGATTGTCCGCAACCCATTGGGTGGAAAATTTGTGGTGAAGGCATAGTTGGCTCCTCGGTCGCCATACATTGCAAACCACGCAGCACCTCGAGTGTTTGCAGATTCTGAGTGGGTGCTGCTGGTGAAAATCGCATTATCAGAGCACGTTTCCACCATGGTTGTATCGTAGGTCTGGCTCCCTTCAAAACGCTTCCCAACGAGGCATTCAGAGATGATCATGGTGTTCGATGTTCCATCAGTGATGTCTCGAAAGTTCGTCTTGCTATTACCATAGATCACGGATCTCCCGTTGTTCGTTCCCGTTCCACCGCCGCCCCAAACAGCTTGATTACTAGCGCTTCCAGAGCAGATTACATAGTTGGTAGGGCCATGATTAGCGCTAGGGGCTACTCCTGGATCACTGGGACAGCGAAAGACTGGTAGAGGAACACGAGAAACTGGGGTGTTGACAGAATCTCGCATAGGAGTCTTCACATTAAAACGAATATTATTGAATAAAGGAGCTTGATCAATGTAGGGGAGAACGCGTGCGCCCCAGCCGACTCCTGACCAATCCCACCACTCAGCAGGCAGGCTAGTCATATAGGTGACGCCCATGGGGAAGGCGCTGTGGGTGTCGTGGTAGTTGTGGAGTGCCAGACCGAACTGCTTCAGGTTGTTCTTGCACTGGCTGCGGCGTGCTGCCTCACGGGCCTGCTGCACTGCGGGCAAAAGCAGGGCAATCAAAATGGCAATGATCGCAATCACCACCAGAAGCTCAATCAGCGTAAAGCCTTTTGATGAAGTGCTTTGCGACGAACCAACTGGATTTACCATTCTGCTGGCTTCCAAGGGCTTGCGTAAGCCGGGAACGTGTGCCATGAGAAACTCCCATCATGCCGAAAATAAAAATATGGAGTAAACGCAACAACACATTCTTATGTCGGCAAGCATTGCATGTCAAGTAGTTCACGTGGACGGAATGGCACAATCGCCTGTTTATGAATTCAACCGTAAGGTGCCTGCCAACGGTGATTTATGGCGTTTTTTGATGCGACATCAACCTGTAGACAATGCCGCCACACGGCGCTCGTGGAGCTTCAATTCGGATTTTGACAGGTGAAGCAACGAGTTGTGAGCAGGCCAACGAGCCTGCGGACGGCTTTAACAACATGGCTTTAATAACACTGTCAGGACAGGGTGGTCGTACCACTAAAACTCAAACATCACGTCGACCAACCGGGAGCGATCGCCGGTTTGACGGAGTTCTTCCAGAAGATCGCGAATATCCGGAACCAGAAAATCCCGGAACTTACGGCTGCCATTGACCGTGATGCTGACCCGTTCTTCCAGATTGAATGGCTCGGTCGTCAGACGAACGACATGCCGCCTTCCCGGTGATGTGAGATAGACACTGTTACTCGGCGTGATGCGGAATTTCACGACCTGTGGCGAAGGGGGAGCCGCCCCTTGAGGATTGGGAAGCACAATGGTTCTGGGGAGATCAAGCACTGACACGCCATATGATCGTGTGTCTGTGCGCCTCAGTGAAAACCATTCCAGATCCCTCGGTGCAGCCGCCCGTTGGTGCAGTGACATCCACTCAAAGATCCGGGGGAGTTCTTCCGAGTACATTTCCATGCCACGGCCATTGACCTGAACGACCATGATGTCGTGCCGGATCCCGTGTTTAAAAAGATATTCCAGAACAAAGGCGTTCTCGCTCATCAAGTCGCGGTCAAGTTCCCCCATGACTACATACCAGTGGGTGAACTGCGCGTTTCCCTTACTGTATCGCGGATAAGTATCGGCTCGTCCGCAGATGGGAATCACGCCGGCGAATTCATCAGGGTGCGACATGCCAATGTCATAAGCGGCGTCTCCTCCCATGCCGTGCCCAGCCAGAAAGACACGGTCAGCATCAATGGAAAATCGGCCGCGCGCATCAGAGAGCGACGCCAGCACACGCAGATGAGCGGCACCTTCGCCGTTATATTTCACGGCTTCTGGTTCGACATAATCCGGTGCAATCACGAGATAGCCATGCCGCCTTGTGGCACCGGGGCGATCGGCGGTTCCTGCCCACCAGGTGGCAATCTCGGCAGTCGAACGACCTTCAGGCCGCAAGGCGATGATGGCGGGATATTGATGAGCCGGGTCATACTCTGGTGGTAATATCACGGTGTAGCCAAAATCTGGTTCGCCTTTCCCATCAGGGAAGATGACATCGCGCATGTCGGGATCGGTTTGATCGCCTGCGAGTGGCAACTCTCCCAAAGCATGGAAAGGTGGTAACTGAGGGATCAATTGCCTGACGGCCTTCCCGCCCACTCCTTCCAAACGGAGCAGTTGAGTCAGAACGGCCTCGCGATCTGTGAGTTGCTCCTCTTTGAAAAACTGGCGAATGAGCTCCCGTGCTTCCCAGAGCGAGAGCGTTTTTGTCAGATCCGTCGACGCACCGATAGAACCGGAGACCCAGCCAGAATAGGCCAAAGACAGCTTCTCTTCCGGGCTGAGCGTGGCATCTTTCTCTGCACGCAGAAAAGGCTCCAGGCGAGGCAGCGTCTCGATGGAGAGTCCGTGAATGACTTCTGATCGAAGCGGTGCCAGGCGATCTCTCAGACTGCGATCCGCGACTTTTGCCTGAAGCTCGCCCAGAAAAAAAGCCGCCAGCTCCCTCTGTTCGCGCGCTTGATCGTACTGTTTGAGAAAGAGGTCGATCTCCCGCATCACGACCGGCCCCAACAGGTCAGCCGGGGCTTGCCTGGCCACGCTTTCCGCCAGTTGGTGTTGGCCCTGAGACTTGCGGGCTTTCAATGCCTGAACAAACTGCCGCCCGCTGACCTGCATCAGTTCCGTCCGCGTTCTTTCCAGTTGCTCGCGCATTTCGGGAAACTCAAGGGCCATGGCTTCCAGTTCGCTCTTCGCTTCCAGATAGAATTCCCCCTGAAGCAGAAAGCGGACAATGGCGAGGCGATCCTTTGGGTTTCGCGGGTTGGTCGCTTTTCGCAGTATTTCTTTCAGGGTTTCTGGTGGCAGGCTGGAGGTGGAGATTCCCGACTGCCACAGATGTGTCAGAGCGTCGACCGTGGCGTATTGTGGGGTCAGGCGAGTGATTCCCTGAATGACGTTTTGCGCTCCTCGAGAGGTGTTGATTTCCAGCCGGCGCCGGCCAAACTCATCAAAGGGAGTGACATTACTGAAGCCCCCGATCTGTGCCAAAGCCTGCTGGCGACCGGTCTTCAATTGTGTCAGTTCAAACACGACCCAGGGAAAGAGATCGGCCTGCCCCACCACTTTGTCGGCGTCAGGAATCTGCCGGATCGGTACAAAAATCTTCTGCCAGCCATTGTCGACCTGAATGATCGGATACGAAGGGATTGGCCCTGCATTCTTGGGCGACACTTGCATCAAGCTCTGCAAGGGAGTCGATTTCCCGGCCACAATCATCCCGTTTTTCAACCGGATTTCTGCTGCCCGGGCATGACTCCCAGACCCCAAAGCCATCAATCCGATAAATCCGCAGAGAATGGGCCACGACCAGCGAAGTAGCCGCGAGAAGCAGTGATTTTCTGGCCCGTGCCAGCTCCAGTTCAACATGTGGTGACCATCATGAAATCGGTATCAGGCAGGAGAAGATCTTCACTCTGACTGCTCAGAGGCAAGAATCAGCGAGAGGGGACACTTTCCCTTCAAGGGTTGGCAGCAGGACTTCCCGGACGAGGGCGACGACCAGGAGCGACCTCTGAGGTTTTTGAGGTTTGCGGAGTTTTTGGGGACACGGGAGTCTCTGCCGGCACGACGGCAGGGGCCTCTTCTTTCCCATCCCGGGCAAAATCAATCTCCAGCCCCCAGGCAAACAGATTCACCAGCAACCGTCGTTCGGCGGGTTGCGGAAGAATCATATAGCCACCCGTGGTCTGGGGTTCGACCGTGGCATAGAGAAGCTGGCCTGTCCGATGATCTACGACGGTGACCCGGAACTCACTTTTAATAAACATCCGGCCATCGGCGATCCTCGGGGGTTGATTGACCCTGGCACAGAATACCGTAATCGGCAGTTCGCTTAATTGAGAGAGATCCAGCGAGGTCTGCGGCACAGAAACCGTCCAGTTGACAGCGCCGCTGATCGCATTGATCCCATAAAACATCCCGTCAATTGGGATTGCTGAAGGTTCTGAACCTTGAATGCGCAGTCCATCAGACTGGTCAATCTCGCGGCTGGCAACGACAAGAAACTGGTCGCCCTTCCGACGAACAATCAAAATGCCATGAGAGAAACCTTCTTCCAGTTTGGCTGTCACCTGTTCTTTCTGGTTTCGTCGGTCAAAGACCTCGAACTGCCCGTCAGCCTGAAGAGTCGCCACCTGGGGATACCGACTGTCGGGTGAACTGATCGAGCCTGCAGTATCGCCATCGACTGAAGTAGCCGGTTCAACCATCGCGACCCGGGCTGCTGGAGGAAGCGGACGTTTCCAGCCGGCATCGGGTTGCCTCCAATCGGTGTAGACCAGTTGAGTCCCCGCCTCGTGGCGATGCACACTGATCACCTCGCTGCCCCGCTGCCAGACCCGTTCGACAGGAGAAGGGCACTCGGTTTCCTGCACAAGTTCCCCGCTGCGAGTTCGCAACATCAGGGCTTCATTCGAGGCGTTGCTGTAGACAGTGACCATCGCACGATCGACCGTTACTTCCGCCAGGCGGGGGAGGCTGCGGCGCGACCAGGCAATCTCCCCGGTGAGCAAATTGGCCGCGAACAGACGTGTCCCTACCTGATAGATGACCAGATCTTCAGCGACGCCATGCACCTGTCCGGAAGGCGTTCCCATGGAATCAAACGCCAGGGGAAATCGTCGCCCATTGGCGTTCATCACCATCCGCACTCCCATGGCACGCCCCGTGTTCAGCGGTGCCCCAGCGGGGGCCAGTCGGCGCTGCCACAAAACTTGTGGCCCCGCCGGATCGGAAAGAGTATCCACAACAGTGAAATGGCTACCCAGAGGAAAGACCAGCAAACTCCCTGAGGCGTAAATCTGGTTTCCCGAGGGATTCACTCCAAACAGGATGGGAGCGGGCATCAAGCCCTGGGGTTCCACATAGGCGGTGGGCATCTGCCAGCGGAGATTTCCAAGAGGATCTCGCGCCAGCAGATTTTGCATTCCCAGATCCAACTCAAATTGCCAGTTGGCCAGGAGAGGCGATCTCCCTCCGACCTGTTCAACGAGAAAACGTCGACCTGATCCGGGAGGCATCAGTTTACGCCGGGTTTCTGTGACGGGTTCATTCCAGAAGGCCGATTCTGCCTGGGCTTTCACAAAACGGGGGTCTGCTTTCAAAGCAACCAGCTCTTCGGCTCCTGTCATCTGATCCAGCGTATCGGGAGTGGTGGGGATGAGTGGGAACAGCTTAACCGCCAGGTCGGGTTTTCCCTGTCTGGTCAGTAACTCAATCCAGCGGGCCAGTGCCAGACCCCGCAAAGGATGCGTTTCATCGGCCACGATGTTCAGCAGGCAACGCTCTGCCCAAACGGGTTCTTCCGCGAGTTCTCGAGCATTCAGAATCGTTTTCAGCGGACTTTCCAAAGCCTTGGGACGAATGCCGAAAATCGCGAGCAGCTCAACCGTCTTTTCCAACTGCTGATCAGGGGAAAGCATTGAACTGGCCGTCAGTTCCTGAGCGATTTTCTCATTGACCCGCTTCCAGCCTTCATCGGCCTCTGGCCCTTTTAATCCGTTCAAACAGGTGTCAAACCCGCTTGCCAGAAAATGATCCAGGCGGCAGTTCCATTCACCAATCTCAATGATTTCTTTTTGATGATGACGCCCCAAGACCGTCCAGAGTTGTAATAAAGCCTCCAGACCTGCCGCATACTCCCTGCGTTCGATCAACCCGGAGGCGAGGCGCTGAAGATAGATTCCGCGTTGCGATGGAGTCAGTTCCAGTTGATCCAGTTCAGCACCAGCCCGGCGGAATTTCTCGAAATCCTGCTCATAGCTATCGAGAATCAACCCAATGAGCCATTGTTGATGCTGAGGGTTGCTGGTTTCTCGAACCGCATTTTTCAAATCGTCAAAACCGGCGTCAGTTGCTCCGCGAAAAAGTCGTAAAACACCTCGTAATGCCAGCCCTTCGCCTCGTGTTTCTGTGTGAGCCAGAAGTTCGGTGGAGCGTGCCTCCACGGTTCCCACATTTTGAAAGACCGTCACACCGTCGATCCCTTGCATCATCAAGCGGTCGCCCGCGCGGATCAGGTTGCCAATCGATCCTCGCTCGTCAATGTTAGCTCGCGCCAGTAAGCGACCCGTCGTTGCGTCAATGGCGACGATCTGCTGGCTTTCCACGGGAATATAGAGCACATCGCCCGCGATGATGGGCGTTCCCGCAGGCTGTTCAATCGGTGTGGGACGCCGCCAGACGGGCTGGCCATCTTTCAGCGAAAGAGCCACGACATCGGTGCGACGAACCACCAGCAGCTGATCCTGGAGATAACCCGCGACCGTCAAGGCGTCTTCACGCGGACGCTTCCAGAGGGCTTGCCCCGTTGCCAGATCCAGGCAGTGAAGCTCGTGGGAATCCCGTGGTGTGAGGATGACTTTGGATCCGACCACCATCGGTAAGCCTTCCACCCAGCGTGAGGTTTCTTCATCAACAATTGCGGAAGGGTCCTGTCCTGCCATCTGCACCATGATCATCGCCCGCTGATCCAGCGCCAGACTGGGGTTCGATGAAGGATAGCTATATGTCCACATTAACTGCTGGCGCAAAGGATCGACCGCCACGATCCGGCCTGCTCCTGTCGGGCAGATTAATGTCCCATCGACTTCTGTCGGTGACAGTCCAGCCACTGATCGAATGGTGCTTTGCGAAAGCTCTCGATCGGCACTGGCGAGTGACTGAATCCAGCGAACTTCAAAGGCTCGCCCCGGTGGACTTCCCGTGCTGGTCTCCGGGCGGCCTGGCTCTTGATTCGCCAGGGTATTTTCCAGCACGACCAGACGGATCTCGTTGCTTTGTTCATGGAGCGCATAGAGCAAGCCACGCAGCGGCAAAGGAGGGCCAAGGAAATAGCCGCCGGCCAAAGCATCGCGCGGAGTCAACTTCTGAGACATCCCTCGTCCGGCACCAGCTTTCGAAATCGCAGGCGTTTGAGGGTTTTTGTCATCAGGGACGTTGTTTTCTCCTGGAGCGAAAGGATCCTGAACACTGAACGCCGACGCTCCGGGACTGTTCTCACGGGAGCCAACTTCAGCAACCAGCCTCCCCGTCGCGACTTCATGAACCCGCAGCGTGTTCACACGGGAGTCGGTCAAAGTACTGAGCTGGATTCGCCCAAACTGATAAGGGTTGGAAGGGATCTGCAATCCGGTCGTGGAATAAACATACTTTCCATCCGTGGAGAGCGAACCCCAGGTCGCATCGCGATACATACGCTGCTGGAGAAACCCTGATAACTGGTATTCCATCGTCATACGCATGGCGGCGGACTCTTCGTCTTCCGCGGGGAGCGCCATGCCCCGCAGACTGACGAGCAGACTGGCGTCATGGTCGGCAGAAATCCACTGGATTGCTCCCGTCGTCAGATTCCAGGCCACCAGAGCATCCGGCAGGCGTGTTATCAGCGTATTGCCAGTCACGAGAGGCTGCGCTGAAGGAATTCGCAGTTTTTGTTCGTCTCGCAGGCGGTTGTCAATATGATCCATCATCAGCTGCCACTGAGTTTCCTCAGGACGACTTCGCGAGCCGGAACGATTGAGCAATGACGAGGAGAGCAGATGTCGCGTCGACCAGAGCGGTTCGCCCGCCAGTGTCGCTGCGATTGATGGCCCCATCCTGCGCGAGGAACCGCGCACCATGGCCCAGTCCGTTGGCGAAATTGGCGGCTGCGCTAACAATTGCTGAGAGGGAGTCGCCGGAGTGTCCTGGGTGCCGGGTTGCGTTATGTCTTGAATCAGGCGGCGATACAACGAAAGCCGGGGTTCCAAACGCTGGCCACGCTCCCCCTGTGGCAGCAGCGCCAGCCAGCGCGAAGCCTCCCAGGGCCTTCCCAGATCGATGGCCCGGCCAGCCAGCCAGAGGGCCGCGTTTTCACCCGCGACCGTTCCCGCGTATTGACGGGCCAAGGTGATTAACTGTGCGGTGTCATGATCCTTAAAAGCGGCTTCCACCTGAGGACGCGCCGCCGAGCCAAGCTGTAGCTCCAGTTGCTTCCTTCCCTTTTCCGGCAGCAGCAGCAACCGCTGGAGGGCTTCTTCTTGCAGGGATTTTGTTCCCTCACGATTCGCAAAGAAGTCTTCCTTCCGCTTGAGAATGTAAGCCAGACGGTCAATCGCGGGAGAGTAATCTTCCATCAACAGATTGATGTCGGCCTCTTCCAGAGCATTCGTCAATTCCCGTGGTGGAGGAATGGTTTGTGACGGCGCAAAAGCTTCAGCAGTCGTTGGTTGGAGCGGGTTAACTTTGAAGGGATTAGGCACTGGCCCCGGTTGAGCCTGAATCGCAGCGGTCTCGACAAAGAGGCATGTCATTCCCAGCCAGACGATGGACGTTCCTTTCACGAATCCCGTGAAGGTTGCTCGCCAGCTTTGTCTGATCCTGCTGCGATCCATCCGCGACTCCTCTTGACTCTCCGTGCCATCCTTACGCGTTGAGGAACTATTTTCTGAGGAAAATCTTTCCTGGAGAAGAGATGATTTTCAGCCTGAATGCCTCTTTTTCATCCTTTTCCTGCAAAACGTCCGGTTCCCCCAGAGATCTGTCATGTGGTCGCCCGCCCCACTGAGGCTTCACTCCTCTTAAGCTGAGGCTTCGTATTTCTTAAAAGCGACGACACGGATTCTCTTGAGATATCACCAGCATATCCGATGTGATTCCGTTGCGTCATGCTGTCTTTCTCTTCTCGCGAGCAACAAGGGCAAATTTTGTGCCTCTGAATCAAGAAGGGGGGATCGTCAAATGCCCAGACCTGAGGGCAATCCCGGCAAAAAAAGTGAGTTCAATCAACCTGGTGGTCTGCGGCTTTGGTTGAGCGTGTGGAAGGGCACTTTGTCGCTGTGAACCTTCAATCATTGTGCAGAAGCATGCTTCCCCCGCCGGTAGCGTGGCAGTGGCGCAGCGTAAGGCATAAACTTGCGAACCTCTGGAGTCGATCCATCATCTGTGGAATGGATTGATGTGTGGGCGCATGCTCACTGTGATGTTTCAGGTTCCCTTTGTTGTCTGGTTGAACATGCCCCGCTACGACGCCGCCCGCATCGAACCCAAATGGCAGGCCTATTGGGATGCTCACGCCACATTCCGCACGGAGATGGACACCTCCAAGCCGAAGTTGTATGTCCTCGACATGTTCCCCTATCCCTCGGGTGATGGACTGCATGTTGGCCACCCCGAAGGATATACGGCAACCGACATCACCTGCCGCTACGGCCGCATGCAAGGGAAAAACGTTCTTCATCCCATGGGTTGGGATGCCTTCGGCCTGCCCGCCGAGCAATATGCCGTCGAGACGGGGACGCATCCCCGCCTCACGACGGAAAAGAACATCGCCACGTTCAAGCGACAGCTCAAAAGTCTTGGTTTCAGCTATGACTGGGATCGTGAACTGGCCACGACTGACCCGGATTATGTCCGCTGGACACAGTGGATTTTCCTCCAGCTTTTCGACACCTGGTACGACCCGGGTTTCCAGTGGATGGGGCCGGAAGGTCTTCAGCGCACTGGTCGTGGCCGGTCAATCAGTGAACTTCCTATTCCTGCTGAAGTCACGGTTCAGGGAGAACAGGCTGTTCGTAAATATCAGGATCACCACCGTCTGGCTTACATCCATGAAGCCCCGGTCAACTGGTGCCCGGCTTTAGGAACCGTGCTGGCCAACGAAGAAGTAACCGCCGACGGCAAGAGCGATCGTGGCAACCATCCCGTTGAACGTCGGAACCTCAAGCAGTGGATGCTCCGTATCACGGCTTACGCCGAGCGTCTGATTGGCGAACTCGATCAGGTCAACTGGCCGGAATCGATCAAGTTGCTTCAGCGAAACTGGATTGGCCGCAGTGAAGGGGCGGAGGTTGATTTTCTGGTTGACGAAGGGGGTTCTACCCCGTCGATGATGGCCGACGACGAAATCGTTGCCGCTGCCACAAAGCTCCGGGTCTATACGACGCGGCCCGATACGCTCTATGGCGCGACCTATATGGTCATCGCGCCGGAGCATCCCCTTGTGGATCGGGTGACGACTGATCTTCGCGAGGCTGACGTAGCCGCTTATCGGCAGAAAACGGCTCTCAAGAGTGATCTCGACCGGACAGATCTTGCCAAGGAAAAGTCGGGCGTCTTCACTGGCGGCTACGCCATCAATCCCGTCAACGGTGAGAGGATCCCCATCTGGATCGCTGATTATGTGCTGATGAGTTACGGCACCGGCGCGATCATGGCTGTTCCCGCGCATGACGAGCGCGACCTTGAATTCGCCAGGCTGTTTGGGATTAACGTGATCCCAGTCGTTGCTCCTCCCGAGACACCGCAGGAAGGTCTCATTGGCTTTACCGGCGCGGGTTTGGCCGTGAATTCCGGGCCATACACGGGCCTCACGACAGAAGAAGTGAAGGCCAAGATCGTTGCTGATCTGGCTGCCAAGGGTGTTGCCAAAAAGGCGATCAACTACCGCCTGCGCGATTGGCTTTTCAGCCGCCAGCGCTATTGGGGCGAGCCATTTCCCATCTGGCACGAACTGGATGAACAGGGTGAGCCAACCGGAATGGTGCGCGCCGTCAGCGCGAGCGAACTTCCCGTCAAACTTCCTGAAATGGAAGACTTTAAGCCGACCGGCACGCCCGAGCCGCTTCTCTCGAAGGCACCGGCGGAGTGGCTTTACGCCACTGCATCGGACGGCACCAAGCTCAAGCGGGAAACCAACAGCATGCCCCAATGGGCCGGCAGCTGCTGGTACTACCTCCGCTTCTGTGACAACAAAAACCATGAGCAGTTCATTGATCCGGAGAAGGAGAAATACTGGCTCCCGGTGGATCTTTACATCGGTGGTGCCGAGCACGCGGTGCTCCACCTGCTCTACTCGCGATTCTGGCATAAGGTGCTCTTTGATCGCGGCCACGTGACCCATGCCGAGCCATTCCACCGGTTGGTGAACCAGGGAATGATTCTTGGTGAAATGGAGTTTGTCGGGTTCAAGAACGCGGCGGGCGAGTTCGTCACCGCGAAGGGGGTTGATGTCGGTCGTTTAGTGGATGCTCTGGGGGCTGTCGTCACACCCGTGAAACTTACGGCGGAAGATGTCGAGAAGCAGGGCGATGTCTTTGTGCTCAAGATAGATTCTCAGATTGCGGTGGATGCGCGGTCATTCAAGATGTCGAAATCGCGAAAGAACGTCATCAACCCTGATCAGGTGGTCTCACAGTATGGGGCGGATGCTCTGCGTATGTATGAGATGTTCATGGGGCCGCTTGAGGCGACCAAGCCCTGGAGCATGTCGGGCGTGGAAGGGGTCTACCGCTTTTTGGGACGCGTCTGGCGGCTCATCACCGAGGATCAGGCTGATGACATTTGCCTCAATCCCAAGGTGCAGGATGTCGAGCCGACAGCAGAGCAGGCCCGTGTCCTTCACAAGACGATCAAAGCCGTGACGGACGACCTCGACCGGCTGTCGTTCAACACCGCCATCAGTCGCATGATGGAATTTGTCAACGAGTTCACATCTGCGGAAGTACGGCCTAAATCAGCCATGGAATCCTTCGTGCTCCTCATCTCGCCATTGGCCCCGCACATCGCCGAAGAACTCTGGGAACTCCTCGGCCATCAAGAATCGCTCGCTTACGAAGCATGGCCGAAGTTTGATGAGTCGCTCCTTGAGGAATCAACCATCGAGATTCCCGTGCAGGTCAATGGGAAGGTGCGAGCGAAGATTGTCGTCCCCAAGGAAGCCACGGCGGAAGCGGTTGAAGCCCAAGCGGCCAATGATCCCAACGTCACCAGCCACCTTGAAGGGAAGACGATCGTTAAGAGGGTCTATGTCCCCGGCCGCATGATGAATTTTGTGGTGAAGTAAAGTGCTGGCAGGAGGCTCTCTGTAGACGACAGATTGGCAGAGAGCACCCTGCATGAAGGGAATCGCAAGTTTATCACTCTATTGACTGGCGGCTGGCGAGATTGTCAGTAAGCCCCAGTTTTGTCTTTCCAGAATCTGCGGCTTTGTCACCAGGTAGACTGTGTAGAGTGAATCCGCGGCGATTTAACGAAATGGACACAGGGAGTGAGGTGAAGAGCATGAGGTGCCAATCCCAATCGTATTTCTAACAATCATTGGGCGCCACCACCCAACGCCCACATTTCATGGGTAAGTCCATCCGCAGGATCGTTGGCCTTCACAACTCTTTGCTTAACCTGTCAAATCAGAATTGAAGCTCCAGTAGTCTTGCTAAATCAGGGGTTGCCTGTCCATGGGTAGACGTTATGGAATTTGTGACAATGGGGAGGGCTTCTGTTCTGTGACCATTACATGGCCAGAGTGAACGGCATTGGTGTCTTCCGCTTCGCCTGATGGCATCCTGTTTGAGATGATGTCTTTAGGCTTTAAAACTTAATTCAAAACCATGAGCATGGCGCTGTTTCAGGAACTAATTGTACACAAGCGAGCACTTCTGCCAGGCAATGTGATTCAATTCGATAATCAAGTCATCCGGAGCTCAACGCCATGAACAAGAAGTCACAAGCGTTGCCGTTTCGTTTCACCGTGCTCGTTTTCGTGTCTGGCTTCGCGATGGGGGCCGTCATCAATGGCTGGTTATTCTCAACCGGTGTCAATCCGACGATGCAGGCACCCGGCGGCAATCCATCAATCGGTCAGTCACCATGGGAGGCCGCGTCCACTTCTCAATCAAATTCTGTGATTGGTGGGGGTGCCAATGCATCAGGGGAGTTACCTCGAAGTATGACCACTCCCCCGTCAATTCCCACACCAGTTCCCACCGTGCAGGTGACTTCCAGGGCTGTTCGCAGGTTGCTGGGGGAAGGGGCGCGTGGGGATTGGGCGGCTGTTCCTCTGCTAGGGCAGGAGGTACTGGAGCAGGATCCTGATGATCCCTATCGGGCCTGGCTGGTGAAGCAGTCGGTCTGCTCGCTGGCGGTCAACCGGGACGAACCTCTGGAAACGATACTGCCATTGGCCGAAGAGGCCGTCACTGCCCTTTATCAGATACAGGCACAAATGCTGATCCTGGAGATGCAACTGCAGTTCGAGAAAGGGTTCGCGCTTTCCAACGCAGGCCTTAAAGAAGAGGCGATGAAAGCGTTTGAGGAAGCCTTACGGTTGGAGACTCGCCGTTATGCGCTGGCCGGGAAAGTACCGCGTGACCCGCTAGAGGATCGGATCACGACTCTGGGTTGGGAAGCCACCCGTTACTTGGTCAATGCCGCAAGTATGGAGGAGCACCGCGAGCGAGGGACGGCGATTGATCCGATGCGATACGATGCATTGGTAAGGCAAGGTTACGCTGGCTTTACCAACCTCGAGAAAGGAATCAAAGTCGTGCGAATCAGTTCGCAACTTAAAATGACTGAAGTGAAAAAATGGTTGCAGGTCATGCTGAAATCGCCCGAATGGTTACGTGAGGGGGATCGGGAGCCACTGGAGGAGTCGTTGGCTATTGTGGAGAGATTGCTGAAGGATTGGCCCCAGCCGAACATGGATCATCTCCGCAATCTGCCGCCGCGTCATTCTTATCCCAATATCAACCTTCCTGGCCCACCGGAACTGCCACCTCGCAAAATCAACGTTCCTGAAAAGAAGTGAGGCGACAGAAACTGTTATCAAATTGGCGTGCAGATATTGCCTTCCCTTCTTATCAGCATTCCGAATGGCCGGGTTCATCGCATTCTTGTGGAACGGAGTCGCATGTCATGAAGAAGCCGCCAGCCAGAAGTTTTGCTACCAGTATTTTCTCCGTGTTGATTTCCCCGGCACTGATTTTCCCGGTGTTGCTGATGGGGATTGGGGTCGCTGGTTGGCGGAACCTTCTTGCCGCTTCTCCGAACCCAGAGCCAGGGTTGCCGCTCGTCGCTTTACAGCATCCGGTTGCCACACCGATAGTTTCAGCTGTTCCTTCCTCGGATTCATCCCAAACTCCTGTTTATGCCAACTCAGAGGAAAGCAAGTGTTGGCAAGAGTTCACTCAACGTTTTCATCGATGGAAAATGAGTGGCAGATCGATTGCTGAGATGGAGGAGTTCGTCCGCCTCAACGAGCTTGTCCTGGGGGATAATCTCCCTAAAAAAATTCACCTTTATGAATTGGCAGGAGACTATTTTAAGTTCTTGGCTCTGGATTACGACACGGCGATCAAGTGGTATTCCAAGGCGGAAACACATGCCCTGGAGTTAAGGGGAATTTCCTTTGGGCTTCATCAGCGGTATCTGAACCGTCAGGCTCGCATGTATCGAGAGAAGCTCGAGCATGGACGAGCCTGTGAACTGTACTGGGAATCTCTGGCCCTTGACCGAAAGCCGTTGCTGTATTTCATCGGCGAACCTCGTACCCGGACATGGAGTGGTGACTTCCGGCGGGAATGGTATGAAGCCAACAGTGGCTGGTTGCAGGCAGCGACGAAAATGGAATGGGTGAATAGAAGTGTTCCCGAGTTCGCATTTGGAGATTCACTGTACCGAGGGTGGCGTGACGAGGATGTGAAGGATTGCTTGCCTGTCGATCCGGAAGCGGACGCGATCAAGGCACAAACCATTCTCGAACTGCAATTGACTGCGACGAAAGATGGGGTCAGTTCAGAAGACTCAGAAATCCTGTTGAAAGCCGCTCAAATCATCGACACTTATCAACGAAATCAGGCGATTAAATTTCGGGATCAAACGCTGGCGACTGCGTCAGCATTGCGTGCGCAGAACAAGCCAATCCTGCCAACCCCTATTAGCAATCCCCTCCGCAAATACACCCGCCCCTCGATGGCAGAACTGTTTAAGAAGTCTCCGCCCCCTTCACCGATGCCGTCCCAGTCAGCACCCGCTCCATGAACACGGCTCTCCTTCAGATGTCTACCGGGTGTGCACATTCGTGCCATGCTTGTGGCTCTGAGGAGCAAGTCGCTCTGTCGGCATATTAAGGATCAGTATCAAACGTAGTGCCGTGTCACGGCTTTGTCTTCGGGTTGATGTCGCCGCAACGTCCTCCGTTGTCGGACTTAACAACAGAAGAGACCCGAATTTTATCCTTTGACAATGCAGTCGTTCGGCATGCTCACTCTATATAAATGGAACAGCCAAAATAAATGGAACAGCAGGCAAAGCGATTTTTCTCTGCCTGCTGTTCCATTTATTTATTTAAAAACTTCTCACCTCGTGGTACGACCACTCTGTTCTGACAGGTTGCTGAACTTGTCCGCAGGCTCTTTGGCCAGTTCGTCACTCATCACTTAACCTGTCAAATCAGAAAGGAAGTTGCACGAGACCAGTTGTGGAGTTAACCCATCTGGATTTCATAGCCTTTGCGGTATTCACGGGAGAGGAAGGAATTGGCCTGGGCGTCGCCGACAATCTGTCGTGTTGCAGGATCCCACTTGAGTTCACGGCCCAATCGCATCGCAATGTTCGACAAGTGGCAGATTTCCAGCATGCGGTTATGTGACCACACATCGGAAACCGGTTGCTTTCGTGACTGCATGGCTTCAATGAAGTTCGTTGTGTGATTAGCACTCACCTTGCCGCCATAGACCTTTTCAATAGCCCCTTGTGGCAATGGTTTTTCTTTGAGATCTTCGACCGGCTTACCGGCCAGTTTGCCACGATTCACAAAGAACCGGCCTTCCGTTCCCTCAAAGAGAATGCCGTTGTCACCTTCACTGGTGATTATCATTTCCACATCGTTGGGCATCGCGACCTGAATCTTGAAGCTGGTGGCAGTGTTGTACTGGTCTTGAACTGTCGGCCAGCCATTCTTGTATTCCACAGGCAGCTTGTATTCGACAGGTGTGATTTTGCTGGGGCCAGTATCGGTGGCTCCCAGTGCCCAGCAGGCGATGTCGACATGGTGAGCACCCCAGTCGGTCAGTTTGCCACCCGAGTATTCATGCCAATGTCGGAAGGAGTAGTGCCCGTTGCTATAAAGAGGCACACCGGCCCCATAACCCTTTCGCAATTCGGGAAGCGCACGGTAGTCGACCTTGGGGGCTGGCCCGAGCCAGAATTCCCAGTCGAGTTCAGCAGGAACCTGAGTGACTGGAATGACCGGCGAGGCTTCCATGCCGTTGATCCCGCAAGTCACCTTCTTGACAGTACCAATCCGGCCATCACGAATCAGAGCAATCGCTTGCAGGAATCGCTGGTCAGATTCCGTTCGCTGCATGGTTCCGACCTGGAAAACACGGCCGGTTTCCTTGACCACTTTTTCGATCAGCTTGCCTTCGTCGATTGTGAGTGTCAAAGGCTTTTCGCAGTAAACATCTTTCCCGGCATACATGGCTTCTACAGAGATTTTGGTATGCCAGTGATCGGGCGTGGCGATCATGACGGCATCGATATCTTTGCGATCCAGAATCCTGCGGTAATCCTTGTAGGCATCTGGCTTTTTACCCTGGCGTTTTTCTGTGCGTTCAACATTTTCGCCCAGGATCTTTTCATCAACATCGGCCAGCGCTGCGAAATCGGCAAAGGGGAACGACTTACTGGTGATTCCCCAGCCTTGGTTTCGTAGTCCTATTGTGGCAAAAACAGGGCGGCTGTTGGAAGACTGGTAACCGAAAGCCCGGTGCATGGGCTGAATGAAAGCGGCAGCAGCACCTGTGGCAGCCACGGTTGCGAGGAATTGACGACGTGACGTCAGGTTTGCGTGTGACATAGTGGATACTCATCAGAGGAAAAGAGGAAATTTGCGGCGGGAGCGGCGGTTGGAGTCGCAGGCGAGAACGCTTTGGTCGTCAGTCATCCCACAGTTCCGCATCGATTCATGGCAGGCTCCAACGTACTTCACCGCCACAGACGAATCAACACATCGGAATATCCAGTTCCGAAGAAACCTTCGCTTAAGGCTCTCTAAGAAGATGTGATCTCACTACGAAAAAATGGGAGTGAATCATTGAAAAATAAGGCGATCGTATGGAACCGCTGCCGACTTTCATTGTCCAACCGGTCGAATGGTTATCATAAGCGGTGGTCACTCTCTTCGGAAGATGTTGTTAGCTCTTCAAAGTTTAACAAGTTTGCGGCAGGATGATTCAAACCGTATCAACCGAGCAGGAAATGTGAGGGGAACGGTCAATCCAGAATATGCCGCGTTCCCGTTTGACGCAGGCTGACACAGCCAGAGTTCCCCTCGGGCAATCAGCCGGATACAACGTATAGTCGACTTTTCACCATTGATGTTTTCCAGCGGGATGCGGACAGATGCCTCTCAAAATTTTTCTCGGTGATCGACTTGTCGATGAAGCCGACGCCAAAATCAGTGTGTTTGACCATGGACTTCTCTATGGTGACGGAGTGTTTGAAGGGATTCGTGTTTACGGTGGGAAAGTGTTCCTGCATGATGAACACCTCGAGCGGCTTTACGAGAGTGCCCGCGCGATCCGTCTGGTCATTCCCATGGAGCTTGAGCCACTGCGAAAAGCGGTGGAAGAGACGGTGGCTGCCAACAACATTCAAGATGGCTACATCCGACTGATTGTTACCCGTGGTGCGGGCAGTCTGGGGCTGGATATCCGCCGGACGTCGAATCCTCAGGTGATTGTCATCGCCGATACGATTTCGCTCTATCCACCAGAGACCTATACGCTGGGCATGAAGTTGGTGACAGCCAGCACGATTCGCAATCATCCGGGAGCACTCAGTCCCCGGATCAAGTCGCTGAACTACCTCAATAATATTCTGGCCCGTATTGAAGGAACGGACGCCGGAATGGTGGAAGCACTGATGCTCAACCACAAGGGGGAAGTGGCGGAATGTACTGGCGACAATATTTTCATTGTGAAAAACGGTGCGTTGCTGACACCGCCGAAAGATGCCGGGATTCTTGAGGGCATCACCCGCAATGCGGTGATGCGTCTGGCCCGGGAAGCGGGGTATCCCGTGCGAGAAGAAGCCATGACCCGGCACGATCTTTATGTTGCAGACGAATGCTTCCTGACGGGAACGGCGGCAGAAGTGGTGGCAGTGGTGAGTCTGGATGGGCGGCCGATTGGAACTGGCCAGCCCGGCCCGATCACTCAGGATCTGCTCAAGCGATTTCAGGAATTAACCCGCAAGGGTGGTTTCTGATCTGCACAGGCATGTTGGTTCACCGGTGTTGTCAGGCCTGAAATTGGCAGAATGTTGATGACTTCGGAGAAAATTCTCTGCAGGACGTTTTACGCGCAGGTGCCTGTTGATATATTTGACGGGTGACCGTCGACAGATCCTGACGAAAGAAAAGGGTTCGTTGTACCGTGACAGCCGATTCATGTTTGGTGTGATTGGCTGTCATGCTCCTGCCGCGCTCGCTGCTCCCCGCATTGGATACGACTGTCTGTTCAAACATCGTCGCCCACCACACCCAGAGGAATTCTTCATGCGAAGCCCGAATGGTTTATCAGCCGCGTCCCAGTCTAGCCGGCGTGACTTCCTCAAACAGACGAGTGCGATTGGCGCCGCTTTGTACGTGGGATCCAAGAGTGTTGTCGCCCAGGAAGCTGAGCGTTCGGCCAACAACGAAATCCGTTTCGCTTGCATCGGGGTGGAAGGCAAGGGGTCAAGCGATCGTGACGACGCTGGCCGTCATGGCAAGATCGTGGCGCTGTGCGATGTTGACACCGATCGCCTGGAAAAGGCCGCTGCCCGCTATCCACAGGCCAAGAAGTATACTGATTTCCGCAAGATGTTTGACGAGATGTCCAAGGACATCGATGCCGTGACCGTCAGCACGCCTGACCACACTCACGCCGTATCAGCAGCTCGTGCTCTGCGGGAAGGCAAACACCTGTTCTGTCAGAAGCCACTGACTTACACCATTGAAGAAGCCCGCCTGCTGCACCAACTCGCCAATGAAAAGAAGCTCTGCACCCAGATGGGGAACCAGGGGACTTCCTCAGGCGGCCTGCGTGAAGCGGTTCAGATCATTCGCAAGGGTGATCTGGGTGCTGTGAAAGAAGTTCACATCTGGACGAACCGCCCGATTTGGCCACAGGGTCTGGGACGTCCTGCTGGTGAAGAAGCGGTGCCTAAGAATCTCGACTGGGATCTGTGGCTCGGGCCTGCTCCTTTCCGTCCTTATAATGCGGCTTACGCTCCTTTCAAGTGGCGTGGCTGGCTCGACTTTGGCACCGGCGCCCTGGGCGACATGGCCTGTCATACGATGAATATGTCGGTGATGGCGCTTGACCTGTTTGATCCGGTCTCCGTGGTCGCGGAATCATCGGGGATTATTGAAAACGAGTCGTATCCCAAGAACTCGAAGATCACCTACAAGTTCAAGGCAAACGACAAGCGCGGCCCAGTGACCCTCCACTGGTACGATGGTGGCAATCGTCCTGATCCTTCACTGATGCCTGGTGTGAAGCAGGGCGCGAGCGGTTCGCTGGTGATCGGCGAGAAGGGAAGCATCTTCTCGGATAACGATTATCACGGCACCTACACACTGCTTCCTTCCGACCAGTGGAAGGAATATGTGAAGCCCGAATACAAGGTTTCCCCTGGCCACTTCAAGGAATTCGCTGACGCGATCAAGGAAAACAAGCCTGAACTGGCGATGTCAAACTTTGATTACGCTTGCCGCCTGACCGAAACCGTCCTGCTGGGCAACGTCGCTTTGCGTGCCGGTAAGGAAATCGAGTGGGATGGCGTCAACATGAAGGTCACCAACATTCCCGACGCCAACAAGTTCCTGACCCGCGAATACCGCAAGGGCTGGGAATTGACCTAAGGAACGGTGAAAGTCCTTGTCTTGATTCCTGGTGTTGACATGAAATTCCGGGAATTGAGTTACAAGTGATGGGCACGATGAGAAGCCCGGTTTCTGTCATAGAAACCGGGCTTCCTTTATGTCGCAAGGTTCATAAATAAATCGTGTGCTGAGTAGCAATACGCATTCCAGAAATCAACGGCGCGTTGAGAGATGCGCAAAGCCGCAAGCATGGCACACAGATCGCTATTTTAAATCGGAATAGGTGTCGCATGCTGCGATGCGAACAACGGGGCGTCCAATAATGGACAAGCTTGACGAGGTCTACGATTTCAGGATTGGCAGAAGGTTGCCTTGGGTCGCGGTGATTGCTTCTGTTGCCACTGAGGTGGAGCAGGAAGAAGTGTTGGTACCGCACGATCCGGTGGAAGAATTCTCCGCAGAAACGGACTTCACAGGGAGATCGGGTAACAAGGTTCCTTCCGCCAAAGGGTACTGGTCGATGTAGTCATAGAAGACATTCCGCTGGCGGGGAATGTAGCCCGCATCTTCGATCAGCCGTCGGATCGTCGAAAGCGTGAGGTGGTGGACAGTCCCGGCTTGCGCCACCACGTTCTCTTCGATCATGAGGCTTCCCATGTCGTTCGCACCATAGAAGAGAGCCAATCCGCCGATTTTTTCGCCTTGAGTTACCCACGATGACTGGATGTTCGGAATGTTATCCAGATAGAGCCGCGCGACGGCCTGCGTCTTGAGGTACTCGAACGCTCCGGCGGGTGGAATGTGCGCCATATCGGTGTGATCGGGCTGGAATGACCAGCAGATGAAAGCGGTAAAGCCGCCGGTTTCATCCTGAAGTTGCCTGAGGCGTTCGAGGTGTTCAATTCGTTCGGCCAATGTTTCGACGTGGCCGTACATCATGGTGCAGGTCGATTTGCCGCCCAGTTCGTGCCAGACGCGATGCACGTCCAGCCAGTCGTCGGTCATCACTTTACCGCGAGTGATTTCTTTACGGACGCGGTCAACCAGGATTTCGCCACCACCGCCGGGAAGACTTCCCAGGCCAGCATCTCGCAAGCGTTCCAGAATGGTCTTGAGTGGCAGCTTATTCACTTTTGTAAAGTGATAGATCTCTGGCGGCGAGAACCCGTGAATGTTGACCTGAGGAAAGGCTGACTTCATTCCCCGCAGCATCTCTTCATACCATTCCAGCTTAAATTGAGGGTGCAGCCCTCCTTGAAGAAGGATCTGGTCTCCGCCCAGTGCGACGGTCTCTTCAATCTTCTGGAGAAGTTCTTCCTGAGAAAGAACGTAACCTTCCGCATGCCTGGGTGGACGATAGAAGGCACAAAAATCACAGACCGCCGTACAGACATTCGTATAGTTGATGTTGCGATCAATGTTGTATGTGCGAAATGGCTCGGGATGCAGGCGGGTCGTGACCCGGTGGGCCGCTTCACCAATGGCCGGCAGATCATGGGAAGAGAGGATGGCCACCCCTTCCTCGAAGGTCAGGCGTTCGCCGGCAACAGCTTTATCGAGCAGCGACTGGATCGCGGAAGTCACAGGATACTCCTCGAGGGGCCAGTTGGAGCGAAGCGGCTAGCTGATAGTACAACTGCAAGCCCTGTCGTTCGTCTGATCCCAATGTGAAAAACAGATTCTCGGTGAAATAGCGGATGATTTCTTTTGTCGTCATCTGCAAAAGTGGCGCTTCGCGGCGAGCAATGGCTTCGATGCGAGCCACCCCGCGATCACGTGATTCGGCAAGTTGTCGTTGCAATGTCTCGAAACGCTGCGACGGCCTCCATCGTCCCAGATCGTGACTTGATTCACCACCGCACAAGCCTTGAAGTCGTGATGCTTTGGCCTGAGTCATGGCTTTCTCAGGTATGTTATCGACAGGCAGGCTCCAGGGAACAGGAACGTCATCAGGTTCGTGGGAACTGTTTTTTTGAACCGGTTGATGAGGATTGGCAGTGATGTTTGCGTTGGTGTTGATCGCGGAGTTTTTTGTGCCATCGCTTTCTGCACAGAATTGAGGGCTGGCGACCCACATGGCGAATACAAACGGCAAGCCGGTCTGTTTGAGCCATTCTTCGCCCAGATCCCACACATCGTGGAATTCTTCTCGCGGGGAAGACATGGCTCGATCACCGATCATCAGCACTGCGTCGGCGGTGGTCTCTTCAATGCGTGTCGAAAGCGGAAAAGGTTGTCGCTCGGGGAGCAGCCCATATCGCTCATGAAGCAGGATTCTCGCAAGAGCCGCACTGGTTCGCGACCCTTCATCCAGGGCGACCGTTCGGATCGATTGCCAGGGGACGCGCGTATAAAGCTTCACACTATGCACCGCACCGTGTGTGGCCACACAGGCATCGGACACCACCCGGCAAGCGGCATGCTCGGCAATACGGAAGTATTCAATCGACGGAATTAAAGCCACATCCAGCCGACCGACCTTCAGATCATCCGCCAGACGACTGGGATAATCGAGCCGTAATGTGGCCTCGGGAAGCAAATGCTCCAGGTCTTCAATTAGCGGCTTGGAGTTGAGGTACGTCACCGCCCCCACTTGAAATGAAGAGAAGTTTGTGGAAATCGGAGACCTCCTTTCTGTCAGCCGGGATTATCCCGATGTTGAACTCGGATCAGCCCAAGCAGGATACAGGTTTTACGGTCACGAGAAGATTTTGTCGTTTGAAGGAGCCAAATCATTCTGGAGAACCGTTCTGCGACGAGAGATGGTGTTATTCAAAATATGGCCTGGCCTATCGCATGAAGATTTACAAGTTGTTTGGCTGATGTCTGTTACATGATTTTCACTGCGGTGTACTTCAAGTGAAATTTCTCGCCAGCCGCCGCTGTGTGGAATGGGGCTGGCGTGGTCATTACGATTTCTTCTGGTTATGTTCTTTTGGTCGTACGGAAGTTGTTCTCCACTCATGGAGAACCGCAATCCCACAACAAACTTAACTTTCAGATGCCCTGAATTGAGATGACAGTTTGTCTCTGTCTCTCATCGTGGGGCTTCCTTCTGAGATCGTCGGACACCTTATGTCGGTTGCACCCTTGCAGGTTGGAATTATTGGTCTGGGAAATGTCGGAACCGGTGTGGCCAGGATTCTCACCGAGAACCCTGACCGGATCACCGAACGGGCCGGCCGATCGATTCAACTGAAACGAGCCGTTGTTCGCAACCTGAATAAGCCACGAGACATCCGTCTTGAGCCAGGTGTCTTGACCAACGACATTGATGCTGTGGTCAATGATCCGGAAATTACCGTTGCCATGGAATTGATGGGCGGGATTCACCCGGCGCGAGAAGTCATTCTTTCGCTTCTCAAAGCGGGCAAAGATGTTGTTACGGCGAACAAAGCGTTGTTATGTGAACATGGCGACGAGATTTTTCACGCCGCCAAAAAATATGGTCGCACCGTCTGCTTTGAAGCGGCGGTGGCGGGGGGGATCCCCATCATCGCAGCCGTAGGGCAGTCGATGGCGGCGAACCAGATTATTGCCATTCAGGCGATTCTCAACGGCACCAGCAACTACATCCTCACCGAGATGCAGACGCATGAGCAGCATTACCATACTGCGCTGAAGCAGGCTCAGGATCTGGGCTATGCCGAGTCTGATCCCACTTTTGATGTCAGTGGTCTGGATGCGGGGCAAAAGCTGGGGATTCTTTGCCAGTTGGCTTTTGGAACACGGGTCACGACCAATCAGTTTGATATTCAGGGCATCGATCACCTCGATCTCAGCGACCTCAAATGTGCCAGTGATCTGGGTTATCACATCAAGTTGCTGGCTCAGGCACGGCTTACCAGTGGTCAACTGGAAATGAGTGTGCGGCCTACTCTGATCAAGAAGGATACGCCGCTGTCTCAGATTTCTGGCCCGTTCAATGCCGTGCTGCTGGAAGGGGACATGGTGGGAAAAATGTGGTATTCCGGCCGTGGGGCTGGCCAGGCGCCCACAGCGTCTGCTTGTGCGGCTGACCTCATCGACTTAGCGGTGGGACGCGCTCAGTTGACGTTCAACCGTCTTGACCTTTGGCGAGACAACCCCGAATTCCCAGTCATGCACGCCGACCAGACGCAAAGCCGGTACTTCCTCCGCCTGCGGGTGGAAGACAAGCCCAACGTGATGGCTGAAGTCACGGGGATTCTGGGGGCGAAGGGGATCAGCCTGGCTTCCATCGTCCAGCCAGAGGCTCCTGAAGTGGATCCCAAGAGCAATACCCCGGTCGTGCCGCTCATCATCATGACACATCGGACATCAGCCGGTCAGTTACGTGAGGCGCTGAGCGAACTGGAGCTTTCCAGCAGCGTTCGCGGCCCGCGCGTGTGTCTGGCGGTCGCGGATTAAAGGATCGAAAATGATTCGTAGGGCAGGCTCCCGCCTGCTAGCCACGATCACCTGATCCTCAATCAAGAAAGGCAGGCGGGAGCCTGCCCTACGTGAATAGAGCCTTGAATCGGAACGAAACGGAGTCGGTATGATCCATCTGGGAACCGCGTTCAAAGCCTTTTTTGGCACTTTGTTCAACGATGAAAAAGCGGCTCTGGTGGAAGGTGCATTGGCAGGCAAAACGCTGATTCCTTCAGAAGCACCGGCACCTGCTGTCGTACCGCCCGTCAAGCCTCAGTCTCCCGTGGCTGTGGTCACTCCACCCACTCAGAATCCTGCTGTCACTTTGCTGGCGATGCTTCAGCGGGAGGCTCGACTGGTTGATTTTTTGCAGGAAGATTTGACAGGGTTTGACGACGCTCAAGTGGGGGCAGTGGCGAAGGATATTCACCGCGATTGCCGTAAAGTGGTGAGTCGCGTCTTTGGCCTGGAGCGGATTGAGACTCGCGATGAGGGGACGCGCGCGACAGTCGAAGCCGGGGAGATTGGCAACCGCTGGACAGTCACAGGCAAGGTCGATGGCGGGCCTCCCTTCACGGGAAACATCGTGCATGGGGGCTGGCAGGCCACAAAATGCGAGTTGCCCCAATTTTCAGGAAAGCCAGAGGTGGCGTTGATTGTTGCCGCTGCAGAACTGGAAGTTTGAAAACTGGTCTCTCGCTTTTCTCCGTTCTTGCGTATGATGTGTTGAGCGAATTCTGGCGGACGAGGTGTGTCTGCGTTTCTGAGTGATCGGGACTTACAAATCGAGTAAGGAACGGGATCGTGTCGCGTGCCTTTGTTATGGCTCTGTGCTTGCTGCAGATTGGCTCGGGGTACGTCCCGGCGATTCTGCTCACACAGTGCTGTGGCTCAAGGCAGATCGCTGGGCAAGTTGATCCTTCCCTGACGTCTTTTTCCCAGGATGAGGCTGGCCACTGCTGCCGTACCTCCGGCACGGAAAAACAGGCAGAACGGACGGACTCCTGCCATCAACCAGCAGAAAGCGTGCATCTTCACTGCTGCCTAGATCCTTATGGCCTGTTTAATCCCGGGCAGACCTGTCCCATTCTTGAGGCGGCTACTCCTGACCATGCCATTCCCTCGACGATGGTGGACTATGATGCGGCTGGCTTATTGAGCCTGGTGACTGCCATTCTCCCCGTTGCAGCCGATCTTCCCGGAAGCTGCTGCTGGGTGGTGAATGTCCCCATCAATCCCACAGAAAGTCCTCACTTCTCGCCTCCAGACAGGCAGAAGCTCCATTGCAGTTGGCAATGTTGAGCGTCTCTGGCATCTCTGTTGATCCTCCCTCACTCTGAAGTGTGAAGTTGATCACAGGTTCTCGTTGTGCTTTGTTGAGTCGCCGATTTTCTTTTCAGCACGCCCAACGAAAGCCCATCGCTAACGCTTGTCATTGGCCCGATGAGTTCACGCATTGTGCGTGCTCATGATCTCTGCATTTCCGAAATTTACTCGCTCTGGTCAGGGAAAGACGCGTTGTTTGCTGTCCACCGGCCAGGCGTTCATTGCCTCATTGATTAAGAGAAGGTTTTCATCATGGATCGTCGTACTGCTTTGAATTCGATGCTGGGTGCGATTGCAATTGCCTCCTTGGCCGCCACTGGCACCACCAGCCTGACGCGTTCAGCGACAGCGTCTGCGATCGTCGCTGAAGATGATTGCGCCAAACAATGCCGGGAGTGTGCGGCAGTCTGTGCTGACTGCATTGAATGCTGCAAGAAAGATCGTCCCGAGTGTGCCAAGTGCTGCGAGATCTGCTCATCGATGTGCATTGTGTGCGCAGGGATGATCGAGACCAAATCACCGCACTGGAAAGCTGCTTGTGAACTGTGCGAAAAGACGTGCCTCGACTGCGTGAAGATGTGCAGCGCCAGCAACAAGCCATGCTGTCAAGAATGTGCTGAGATGTGCGCCAAGTGTGCGAAGGCTTGCGCCAAAATGCTTGGCAAGTAAGTCGGGGCGGTAGCCATCAAATTCTTCTCTCTGAGGGAGAAGATGGCCGAAGGCCGGATGAGGGGAAGGGGGGATTGGTGTTAGCTTTGGAAACACGGCTGGTTCATCGATCCCCTCGCCCAGTTTTCTCATCCCGGGCCTCTCCCACGAGGGAGAGGGAGCTTCCCCGGATAGACACTGAGTGACACTCAACAGGCCATTTTATGTGGCGAGTCGTAGGATTGAGGATGCAGGTACGGAAGGATGCTGTACCTTATTCAACCCATCCCCATTCAACCAATCCTCCAAGACAAAGCCGTGACTGGGATTAAATCTCGCGGCGCACCGGGCCGCCGGCAGGGATCATTTTTTTCACTTTTTTGCCTGTCTTGGGATCTTCTTCTTCGGCAAATCGTGGCCGTAATTTCTCGTTGCCACCACCACCAGCACGCATGGGAGCGGGGTTGTAGTAGGCTTCCTTCCAATCCCAGCCCAAAGGACGGCTTAATTCACGCTCGGCCAGCAACGCCCAAGGGGTTCCCGCATGCTCGTCAACAACGCGTTTCAGATACTCGTTCGCGCGGTTGCCCAGTTTCTTGACGCTTGCCCCTGAAGTGATTTCCTTGGCAGGAACCAACTCCCAGCGGTTGTTACCCTGCTTCTCGAACTTACGAGGAGAAGCCTTCATTTCAGCCAGCATGGTGTTGTAACCGAAGGCACGGACTTTCAATGCCAACAGTCGACCCATGGCCAGATCGTAGTTTGCTTTCCAGCGAGGTTCAGTGACTTTGGCGCGATCTTTTTCACCGACTTCCAGTTGAGTCAACAGCTGAGAAATCTTGTAGTCGAAATCGGCGAGAGGTCTTTGTGCCCGGTCAATGGCCGTTCGCAATTCACCATCATTCGCAGCAGGGAAACCAAGGTTGGGCAGAGGAATCTGAACATCCTTGTTCTGCTCAGCAAGAGCGACCAGCGCCTGCTTGGCCATGTTTTTGCGGATGTCGGCATCCAATTGCGGGATGGGTCGGTAATCGGGCTGATAGTTCCGCATGGTTTGTGGATCCAGCGATGGCCCTTTGCCTGCATCAGCGACAAAGAAGAGACCCCCGGTTTCTGCACAGAGACGGGTCAACCCGTAGGGGCCGAACCCCGATGAAAGGTTTTCCAGGCCATACGCATTCACTCCCCAGAAACCCAGATGGACAAATTCTTGATAGAAGGATTCCGGCCCGCGTTCCATCACGCCGATCACCTGCTCCCCATCTTCCATCTGGAAGGGTTCTTCAATCTGGCGTTTTCCGAAAGGAGCGGCATCACCGACGACGTAACAGCGAATCCCGGCGCGTTTCGTCACGGAAATGGCCTGTTCCAGTTTTTCGCGGGCATCAGAGCCGGCTTCATCCGTCACGACAATCATCATGACGTTCCGGCCCATTTTTGTCCGGTAGCTCATGAATTTGCTGGCTGCGGTCATCACAGCGCCGAAAGTGTTTTCCAGACCGCCGGATTCGCTTTTCACACCCCGCACCGTCTTGATGAGTTGCGAAACATCGTCCAGAGGCTCATCTGTCAGAATGCGTGTGTTTTCCCCGTAGGTAACAACCACGGATTTCAACGCCTTATCTGCGGACACATTCATCGCATTCAGTTGGTTGTAAACGTTTTCCACGCGGTCAGCGATGATATTGCGGCGCTTGTGCAACGAAGGCGACACATCAAACAGCCAGACAACGAGGGTCTTTTTCTCTCGCAATGAGGCCGCAATTTCAAAAGCCATGCGATCAACGGCCCCTTCAACTCCTCCAGGGTGCTCAGTGGCTCCCTGAGTGCTGATTGCCTGAGTTAATTCAGTGCGGGATGGCTCGACGACAACTGCAACCGTGGGGAGTTCTGGTCTGAAGGGTTCTTCAAGCTGTTCTTTGAAGTCTTCTTGCGATTTCATTCCCATCGTCACAGAGGCCGTTTGAGAAGCCCCCAGCATGTGAGAACTGGTATCGCTGTTGCCCATGTTGTCCGAAACGGTTGTATCAAACCTGTATTCGGCTTCTTCCTTGGGAGCTTCTTCCAGAATGCTGGTGATCGCCAACTGCTCACGGATTGTGGCTGAGAAGGTAAACAGCGAGACCACAAAGAGGAGCACCAGATGGAAGCCCACGCTGACAGTCCATGCACCGCCCTCTTTGATCCGCTCCCACCAGGGCGGGGCGAAATCCATCTCGTAGATGATGTCATCCTGGGGATGAGGGATGCTGGCCATGACTTCTCCAAAAACCTGGTCACCTCGGTGCGTCCACTGAGATGAGGCTATTCATTGTGCGTTATTCCCGCCTCAGCTCAAGGGATTTGCCGCGAGCTGAAGGCGATCTCTTTTCTCTCAAGACACGATCTACAAAATACCAACCATCATCGCAGCAGAACGCGCAATTCTGCAGCACGTCATCGTAATTGCCTGAATGTTACGCTATCGACCAATTTCCAGAAGTGCAATTACCGACTTTGTCAAATTCCTCGCCATCTCTCATTCCGGACATGTTCTTAACACCGAGTTTTTTGTGACCCTCTATCAAATGGCTTCGATTCCGGTCTTAAACATCGTGCCTGCTTCTCAACGTCCCCTGCTCAAAGCTTTGAACAAGCACGCTCACCCCAATGCTGCGAGTGTGACACAGCTTGACTGAGAAAATCGTAAGTGCAGCATCACAAGTAAGATACGATGATTTATCTGTATCTTTCAGCAAGTGTGACAATCCAAACCAGAGCCTCTCCCGCACTGCCTCAGAGATTTACCTCGGAAGGGTGGGCAAACGTTCGATGATTTCCCCAGTCTGGTGTTCCGATTCTGGAAGTCTTTCCTGATTGCTCTCGCGAGATTTTGCACGAATTGGGTGAACTGGGGAGAGGCTGTAAAGATTTGTCGATGAGTTGAACTGTCCGGCTAAGGCGATGAAGATGATCCGGGAAAGAAAGTCGCATTTCTCCACTTGAGGAAACCGGATGATCGAGAGAATTGCGATAGTTTCCTTCAATCAGTTGTGAATCGGGCAGCCGACAACCGATGTCAAGGAATGTTGTCTTCGCCGATGTCATGTCAGCCTTGGAGGAATTCCCCGGTGAATGGTGCCTGCTGGCTCTCAGAGGTTCGTACCGCGGACGGGCTGGATCTCCGCTACCGTGACTTTCGCCCCGATCGCAGTGCGGGCTGGGTCACGATGATTGTGCACGGAGTCTCGGAGCATGGCGGCCGCTATAACCATGTTTCCCGGTGGCTGTTGCAACGCGGTGTCCGCGTGATTGTGCCCGATTTACGCGGGCACGGTCGCTCAGGTGGGATTCGTACTGATGTCCGCACGTTTCAGGACTATGTGCAGGATCTCGTGGCGATTCGGAATCAGTTATCTCTCGACCCCAGCAAACTTCTGGTGCTTGGCCATAGCATGGGTGGGTTAATTGCCTGCCGTTATGCCGAAACAGACCCCCGTGGCCTGGGTGCTCTGGCGCTCTCCTCTCCATTGCTGAAGATGAGCCAGCATGTTCCGCTGGGATTGCTGGCTGTGGGTGCTCTCTGCAATTATCTGGCGCCCACAACCCGCTTTGTAACAAAACTGCGCCACAAGCAAATGACTCATGATCCCGAGTTTATTGCCCGCCGCCGGGAAGATCCATTTCTTCAGCGAAGCATTACCGCACGCTGGTTCTTTTCGATGCAATCCGCTTTACGGCAAGTTCACGATCACGCTGCACGAATTCGTGTCCCCGTGAAAATTATGCAGGGGAGCGATGACCGAACTGTTGATCCGCGTGGCTCAATGGAACTCATGTCAGCCTTGTCCGGGCAGTTTCATGATCTCCAGATTCTTCCCGATCATCTGCATGAGTTATTGAATGAAAGTGACTGGGAAACGACGCTGAAGAGTTATTACGACTGGGCGGTGAATGAACTGATTCACAAAGGCGGTCGCCATCAAATTCGTCCGACAGGTTGAAATACGCCTGATCTGATGAGCTTTCAGCAGGATCATTCTATAGGGCCGACATGCACAACGACTTGGTCGTGCATGGTATAGAGACGATACCTCAGGCCATCGTGCACAATGATGCCGCTGGATTTGTTTTCGTCGATGGGGCGTAAGGGGCCGTCGGGATATTTCTCCCAGTGAATCAAGTCGGTTGAGCGGGCCAGACCGGTCGCCCAACGTCGCGGGGCCATGGTGTCGCCCGTTCCATGAAAGACCATATAGTAGAAGCCACCATGGCGGAAAATCTGGTTGGCAGCGATCAGTACCTGGTCAAAGTTCTGGGGGCCAGGAACCAGAACCGGAGTATCGCTGACATGATTCCAGACGTGACCATCGGTTGATGTCGCATGCCAGATACCGGCGTCTCGTCGTTCATAAAAGAGATGCCAAACGCCATCTTCGATCCAGAGTGTGGGGGTGCCATAAGGGCCGGGTGGGATCCGTTCACCATTGGTACGACGGATTTCCACGCCTCCCAGAGGCTTCCAATCTTTGCCGTCGGATGAATCGAACCACTGCATCTGATCGTCTTTTCCCTCGGCGAACATGACAAAGCGTTTCTGGCCAGCAACTTTGTCACCAGTGAGGGGAATCTGGCGAACGCAGACATCTTCGACCCATTCCCCCGGCAAGAACGGGCCGTCTTGAACCCGCTTCCAGGTTAAGCCATCAGGGGATGTGGCCATGCCCAACTGGCGAATCCCGGACTTGCTGCCATCGTATCCCGTGAACCAGAGTCGCCATTCATGCGGTGAGAGTCGCATCAGGTCGCCTCGTTCGCGAATTCGGGCATCCCACGGGCTTTCAGAGAGGCTGCCAGATGGGTTTTCAGCGATACCTCGTCCAGAAAATAGAGGTTCCTGAACAAGGGGGACAAATTCCGTCAGTGCTTTGGGCCATGGGGCTTCAGCGGCGTGAACCCAGGGGGCGGCCACGAGTACAACAACAGCCGAAAGAGCGGCAACCATCGATTTGCCAATGACTTCCAGCAGATTTTCTGGCAAGCTGACCCGTAATTTCATGTGGTATCGTTCCTGTTATTGATGATGCACCGCAGAGAGTGACTCCCAACTTCTTCCCTCCGAAATCGACGATCACAAATTTGAAATTGTTGTCGATCTTCTCGGGGTGACCTGCGGTGCATACACTGGAGAGGGCATTGGTGAGGCCATGCAGGCCCGGTTTGTTTTAAGATGCTGATCAGGGGCGTGCTGTTTCGCCTGTGATATTCTTCCGAGTTCCGGCCAGATTTTCATGCCGCAGTTGCCGCCCATCAACCATGACCGGGATATTCCGCAGCCGTCGGCAACCGCTGTGGCCAGTGGAGCACTGCGTACGACGTTTGAATCAATTGTCGCTTTGTTGCTGGCGGTCATTCTGTTTCGCACGTTTGCTGCAGAAGGCTTCATGATCTCCACCGGGTCGATGGCGCCGACTTTGCTTGGTTTTCATAAGCGGGTGGCGTGCCCAAAGTGCCAGGAGCTTTTTGCCTACGGAACTGCCTGGGACGAATCGGCAGCGGGGCTTGAAGCGTCGTCACCCGAGTTCGCTGTCGAACGGGCCATCTGTCCCAATTGCAGCCAATCGGGAATTGACCTGGCCAATGTGCCTCGTAACCATGGCGATCAACTGCTCGTTAATAAACAGGCATATTTATGGAATCAGCCCGCCCGCTGGGAAGTGGCGGTCTTTCGTAACCCGAACCTGCCGACAGAAGCCTATGTGAAGCGGATTGTCGGTCTGCCGGGTGAAGCCGTCCGGATTCAATCCGGCGATCTCTGGATCAATGACCATCTGGAACGAAAGCCCCTGAAGACACAGCGTGCTCTGTGGATCCCGGTCTTTAATCAGGAACATCACCCTCGCGCAGACACCAATTTTCACGAACGCTGGGTGCCTGAAGAGGGCGTGATCGACTCAACGTCTCAAACGAGAGGTTGGCGAGTTTCCGGAACAAGCTTTCTGTTCCGTGAAGGAGCCAGCACAAATTCCAGCCCTCCCCCTCATAAAGCCGAAGCTGACAGAGTTGAAGATAAGCCGCTGGCCATGGCAGCAGAGGCCACCTCGAGCCAGACTTTGGAGAAGCCAAAACCTTCAACCGAAGTTTCGTGGGTTGAATACCAGCACTGGATTCGTGCCGGCGGGACGCATACGACCACGGTGCATTTAAGCCATTGGCCGAAAGATCTGGCGGCTTCAATCCTGCCTCCCTCAGGAATTAAATATCAACCCGAAAAGCAGCAGTTCAGTTGCTACGGCGTTCTGGCAGACGACATGGTTTCCTTTTTAAAGATCAATTCTAAAGATCCCCTCTTTCATCTTGCGGTCGATCAGTTAAAAGCCGCTTCCCATTTAGCGCCCATCACGGATCGCTACGGCTACAACCCTCCTGAAGCCGCGATTGAACCAAGTGCGGTGCGTGATCTCGCATTTGTTTCCGAGTTGGCATTTCCTCAGGGGCCTGCCCGTTTTCTGGTACAAATGACAGATGGGAAAGAACGATATACCGCCCGATTCGATAGTGAGCGGCAAGCGGTGATGCTGTTCGGTGAAAGCGAAGATCGCCCGCTACGTATTGGCCCCTGGACGCCTCCCGAACCGGGTCAATCGATCAAAGTTGAAGTCTCGATGATCGATCGACAAATCGCTCTGGCGATTGATGAGCAGGAAGTATTCCCCGCGTGGCCCCTGTCGCCAATACCACCGAATGTTGAACCGCCCAGAATGCCGATTCGATTCGGAGCCACGGGGGGGACGGTGCGTGTCTCTCGTCCTGTTCTCTATCGGGATATCTACTACACATTTCAGCGGAGTCGGAATGGTGTGAATCGTCCATATCAATTGAACGAGGACGAATATTTCGTACTGGGTGACAATAGCCCGGTCTCACACGACAGCCGGCGGTGGGAGATGCCAGCCGTTCATAAGAACCTGCTGGTTGGCAAGCCGTTTCTTGTCCACCTTCCGTCTCAGCCTGGGCGGTTAAAAGTGGGTGAGCATGAATGGCTGCTGCGGTTACCCGATCTGGATCGGGTGCGATTTCTCCGATAACGCCGTCAATTGAAAGCAGCACTGTCAATCGGCTTGTTGTCGCAAGGCGTTGTCCCACCATTTCGTCAATTGGGGATGCCAGAAGCGGAGATGGGCCAGCGTGGCCAGCACAAAGAATATCAACAGGCTGATTCCAGCTCCCAGCCAGACCATCTTTGGTTGATAGCTCCAGACCAGTTTTGCTTCCGCTTCTGTGAGTGCTGCGTGGCGACTCAGCCCCTCTGGTTGCCAGTCTGTGGGAACACCATTGATCGTTAACTTCCAGTCTTTGTCGGCCAGTTCGTTCAACACCAAAGTCCCCGCAGGGCCAGTTGCGACCTGAAGTTCTATCAACTGAGGTGTGTGATGAATGAACTTGATGGGGCGCTGTTCACGAAGGCCGGCTTCTTCAAAATATGCGCGGCCAAGTGGTGATTTCAGCTGGTACAGATAAAGAGGTTCTTCAAAGCGTGCCCATGCGCGATTGAGGAATTCATCAAAGCCCGACCAGACCAATTCCAGTGCTCCCGAGTGAGACGGTTCGAGCGGAGTCATCGAGAGCCAGTGAGTGACTCCCTGCTTCGAGAGAAATTCGATTTGTTCGCCGAATGGGGCCTCTTTCGGGAACTCGGCATCTTGAGCAAAGTAAGCCGCCGGGCCAATCCCCAGATACACGGGTGTTGAAGACTGCCCCAGCAGATTGGGCAGGTTCGGGCCGGGAGCATAGAGCCGCACGGGTTGATGCGGTGAATCAGCCAGTATCTGACGTACGCGGCTTTGAGAAGCAAACTGATAGGGCGACTTTTCAAGAATCACACCATAAGTCGCCTGAGAGGCCACGATCCCCAGATCGAACCACGTAAAGATCAGCAGCAGGCCCCAAAGAGGGAAACGCAGCGGGCGGATCATCAGAGTCATGACAGCATCCCAGGCCATCGCCCCGGCGGCCGCCAGACAGAAGGTCACGAGCATTCCGAATCGTCCGGGGCCAGTAAAATAGGCAAACCCCGGAAGCTTCGCCGTGACGATCAAAGGAAGCCCTGTGGCAAACAGGGCCGCAACGGCCGCAGAGATCAACAATGCGGGAATCCATCCCGAAACAGGTTTTTTCTTGAGAAGAAAGAACCCCATGCCGGCTAACCCTAACCAAATCGCAAGCCCCGCATAGAGATGAGCTTCCACCCGGTTTGTGCCAGCATTGCAAAGACTGGTCATGCGGGGGAGCAGATCATCGACATTCGCGTCCTGCATCCACCACGATGGCATCATTAGTTGTGTCAGGAACAATGGGGGGATATGTCCATATCCCGGCTGAAAACTATTGCCAGCTTCGGCTCGTTGGGATTCCCCTTTTAGCTGCCAGGTCGGTAAAAGCTGGATGGCTCCCAACCCCAGACCACTGACCATTGCCAACAAAAGTGCGGCGGCCAGTGGTTGCCATCGCCATGGAGCGGCTGAAGGTTCTTTTTCTGCTGCAGCTTGTTGCCGGAAGATGACGGCCAGACGCACGGGGACGTAAACCAGCCACGTCAGCAATTCCAGAAACGCCAGGTTGTAATGGCCCGAGAGCAGTTGCAACCCCAGCATCCCGGCGAGCGCCAGAGGATACTTCCAGGTGCGATAGAGGAAAAACCGCTCAATCAGCCACAATCCCAGTGGAAGGTAAAGGCCACCAATAATGGCCCATTCAAAGATGATTCGCGTGGGAAACCAGCCGTAAACATAGACAACGCTGCCAAAGATCGCCGCGGGGATCGAGAGGCTCAACTGCCGCAGATACAGCCACATCGCCAGAAATGCAGCCACATAATGGAACATCTGCTCGACGACGTACGCACGATCTGGAGTAAACAGCCAGACCGTGAGGAATCGGGGCGGATAAAAGAGACCCGTCTGACTTTCGGCCACCACGGGGTAGCCATGACCTGTCCAGGAATTCCACAAGGGAAGCCGACCAGCATTCAGTTCGTGCTGAAAGAAGGCTTTTTGTGGGAGATAATACGAATACAGGTCGCCACCAATCAGCGTGGCTCCTTCAAAGAATGGCAACCACCAGAGGACGCATAAGCTCAAGCCGACCAGACAGGCCACCACCACTTCCACGTGCGGAGAGAGTGCCGGGTTCTGTATTGTCTGTGTGGTCGTCGACGCTTTCCCCGAAGGGGATGGCTCACTGTGCCGCATCTTGTCACTGTGTGGCTTCTTGCGAGACATCAGCAGTAACCTGTTCCGCGCTTCGGGAAGTTTATCTCAATGGTGATGAGTTCATTCTGTGAAGGGAATGCTCTGAACGCTAGAGGATCTCCAGTGTCGGCAGGCTTGGGGCACTGAGCAGGCTTTTGGCGATCTGCTCAGCGACGTTTTCACAGATCGTCAGCAAAGCATCGCGTGACGTGTTATCTTCGCGCACCAGTCGGGCAATTTCCCCGGCATCACCTGCCACGCGGATTCCGGCTTCCATGGGGAGTTCGCCCAGAAAAGGGATCCCCAGTTCCTGGGATTTGGCTTGAGCGCCGCCACGACCAAAAATGTCGCCCGACATGTTCTCGACCATCCCCAGCACGGGAATCTTCACTTGTCGGAACATGCTGACGGCTTTCACCGCATCCAGCAGCGCGACCTGTTGTGGACTGCAAACCACAACCGCCCCCGCCAGTCCCAGCAGTTGTGACAACGTGAGCGAGACATCGCCGGTTCCGGGAGGCATATCAATGATCAGATAATCGAGCGGGCCCCATTCGACCTGCTGGAGAAACTGCGAGATTGCCTGATGCAGCATGGGGCCGCGCCAGATGACAGCCTGGTCTTCTTTCACAAAGAAGCCCATCGAAATGGTGGGCAGCCCGTTGGCAATCACGGGCTGAATCCGCATCAGTTTCTTGCCGTCCGGCCCGGTGCGTTCCACCGCCACTGGCTGTTCATTCTTCCCCACCAGATGGGGCACGCTGGGGCCGTAGACGTCCGCATCCATCAAGCCGACATTCGCGCCCAGTTCTTGCAAGCCATAAGCCAACGTGGCGGCGATAGTGCTCTTGCCAACGCCCCCTTTTCCACTGCCGACAGCGACCACGTTTTTGATGTTCAAACCAATCGCGCCGCCGGAGTTTTTCCC
The DNA here is from genome assembly GCF_056500625.1 of Planctopirus sp. SH287. Lineage (NCBI taxonomy): Bacteria > Pseudomonadati > Planctomycetota > Planctomycetia > Planctomycetales > Planctomycetaceae > Planctopirus > Planctopirus sp. SH287. Next base: position 183,235 of record NZ_CM151403.1, read on the forward strand.
CTTGATGTTCAGTTCAAGATCAAGCTCGACCGGCTTGCCGGCAGCTAAAGGAGCCACCGCTTTCAAGACCGTCTCTTTGAAGGCATTGGCTTTGACATATCCGGGGAAAGGGATATCCAGCGCGATAATGACCTTATCGTCTCTGAGCGTGACTCCGCGGACGAGTTTGAGCGATCCCAGCGTTTGGCCCAGGTGCGGATCTTTGATCGCAGAAAGCGTGGAAAGCCAGGTCTGTTCGTCAGCCATAGGAGAGAGCAATCTTCAGCAGAGAAAACGGATGTCGCGCCTGAATCAAAGAGGGTTCGGGAAAACGCCACCGGGGCAGTCAGCAGACTGCGCTTCAATACACACGTTTCCCGAGATTCTTGTCATGGCCAAGCCCGAGTTGCCAAGACCAGCCAGCAGTGTTGCCAGATGAACTTTGCAGTCTCACCTTCAAATTCTGGCAACCCTTTTCATGAAATGCCAGTCGTGATGCCATCACATCAACGTTCAGCAAGGCATCTGACGGGCTATAGAAAGGAACGTCGGGCATGCCCGGCACGCCTGAATTGAGACAGGCATTCCGGGCAAAGACCTTTGTCAGCTTGAAACGGATTACTCTTTCACATCGAACGTAAAATCGGCAGGCTTGCCTTCGGTGATAGAGGCTTCCAGCGGCGTTTTTGACGAGAGGCTGTATTTCTCGGGAACGATCCAGGTCACTTTCACGACCGTGGGCGGTTCCGTTTCCGGGAACTTGGGATGGGGCTTTGTCTCGACTTCTTTCTTGGTAATCATGACTTTGTACTGGCCAAGCGGTGCTCCATCATTTTGACCGAAGGTGGAAAGGACAAACTTCCCCTGAGCATCGGTCAAGGCATAGGGAGAATGCTTTCCTTCGACGGAAAAGAAGCTGATGCTGGCCCCTTCGACCGGTTTGCCATCGTTGAGGACAACCCCTTTGGCAGGAAACGTCTTGGGACGATCCTTCGTCCATTTGTCATCAGCACCGCCGCCACAGCCAACGCTCATTAAACACGCCAGCGCCAGGCAGGAAATGAACGGAGTCTTTTGAATCATGAGATGTCCTGTCATCAGGAGTGAATTGAAGAGAGCGGCATGAACGAAGCGGCCCCGTGCATCGTTTGCACAGGGCCACTGAGCCATCTCAGGTCGATGTTATTGAAACAGAATATCAATAAGTATTGATCTGCACTAACGAAACCCCATTCTTTTGCCAGAAAACAGGAAAGCGAACGCCCGTCTGCTTAGGAAAGTAAGGCGGTAACATGGGTGTTGACCAGTGACCCTTGCTCCGAACTAAAAATCGGAAACGACTTCTCCGCCAGCTTTTGTTCCCAGAGATCCCCAGACACCATACGGGCTTTGGGTTGGCATGTTGGCCAAAACGGAGTCGGCCCCCTGATTTCCAGAGTCGATATTTTCGCTGACAAAACGAACGGCTCCATCCCCCATCAGCACATGCACACCACCCGTGTGACGACTGCTGGCTGAGTAAATGCCGTTGCCATAGTCCCAGCTATCAAACGCACATGATGGGGAATTTGGCGGCAGAATGGTGCTTACGGCACTGTACGACCCTCCGCCATCCATACAGCGAGTCCCTCGGTAAGGCTGGGGATTAGCAGATGCGATGTATTCTCGAGTAGAACGATTGAACAGAGCCAAGCAGCCATTTGGAGTAAGAACTGACGCCCCTGATGGGCGTTGAACATTTCCAATATCTCGAGTTCCCGTCGAAAAATCGGCTTCCGCCATCAGGATGGTGTTACTGGTGCCATCGGTAATGTCCCCGATCCGAACACGTGAACAATATCCAAAGACGCCTCGTGGGGATCTGGAATCGATCGACGAAGAGTCGCCCGCCGAAAACATATAAGAATTCCGACCAAGCGATGCATCATTTCCACTGGCACGGTTTGTTCCCGCAGAAGGACACTGCAATCCGGGAATCTTGGCAGTCCAGGGAGCATAGTTAATCACATAAGGGGTCGTGGAAAACCATGGTGCCGGGCCGCCTGCCGGTGCCGGCGAAGGTGATCCCCCTGTATTCGCAAATGCCCCCGCGATCTGATTGAAGAGCGGAGCTTGATCGATGTATGGAAGTAACCCGACGATGCCGCTCAGTCGACCGGAATTACTGTTTGTGTAACGATTGGGATCTGAGCTACCAGTATCACTCCCACCTTGTCGGTAAGTGAACGTGCTGAAGTTGTCGTGATAGTTGTGGTGAGCCAGACCCAGTTGCTTGAGGTTGTTGCGGCACTGCGTCCGGCGGGCCGCTTCCCGCGCCTGCTGGACAGCCGGCAACAGCAAGGCGATCAGAATCGCGATAATGGCAATCACCACCAGCAACTCAATCAACGTGAATCCACGCCGTGATTCTGCACGATCTGACAAACCAGAAGATGACGAACAAGAAGCCTGCATATTTTCTCTACTCCACCCAAACGTATCAACAAATAAAGGTGCGGCGATTTATAACCACGCATCAACCAATAACATATCAATGATATACTCTGCCAAAGTGACCGTCCAGACGTCTGATTTTCTAAAAAGGGATGACAAGGCTTTGATAAGACTGAAATCCGGGCCGTCCGACCGTGATTGCGAACCTGTTCTTACGATCACATTCCCAAGTCCGTTGGCGTGAATTCAGGAGGATTGCGCAAAGTTTGCAGTAGAGGAGGTTGCTCGCCAGAGAATTCACAGGTTTCCATAGAACCGAAGATAACGTATGAACCGATCCTGAGGATCAGGTCGACGTGTGCAGACCGATTCATCGGGCCGGGGGCTTCAAACCTATTACCAACCGGCTGACAGGCAGGTGCTGCACGCAATGTTGTTTTGCCGTGGAGTGCTGCTGTGGAATCTCAGGCCCCTGTTTCGGAGGCGTCTGTTGCCTCTTCTGTGTCATCGGACAATTCCACAGAGGCGGTTCGCTCCAAAAGCCGTACAGGAAAATGGCTCGGAATTTTCTTAGTGCTGTTAGCGACCACCGCGTGGCTGGCACCGACCATCGTGGCCAAAACGTCACTGAAGCAACGGGTTCCCGGGCTGCTGTTCCCCCATTTCACCGGGACAATCACCATCGGTGAAGCGAGCCTGGGCTGGCTGAATACGATTGAACTGCGTGATATCGTCGTCGCAGATGCTCAGGGGAATGTGGTCGTCAAACTCGAGCGAATGACCACCGAGTCGACCTTGATGGCACTCGCCAAAAATGCGATGTCCCCCGGCCTGATGACATTTCACAAACCTCAGGTGAATCTCCAGTTCACCAGCGAGAGTTCCAATGTCGAACAACTTCTCAACGAATTACTGGCTGGTGAAGCAACAAGCGATCCTTATGCCTATCACTTCAAAGTGGAACAGGGAGAAGTGAAATGGCAGGAAACGACGCCGTCTCGTGAATTCCTGATTGATGGGCTGGATGTCAGTTTTACGATCGAAGCCGACACCTCAGCCACACACCTGGCACTCCTTCTGCAGAGCCAGATTCAGGGAGGGGGAGCCAATTCTCCTCTCAAGCTCGAATTGGATGCCCTCGCACCGACCGGCGCAGCGACTTACACCCAAGGGGCGATTGAAATTCAGTGCGACGCCCTTCCACTGGCCATGGGAGAAGCCTTCGTTCGGCGGACTGCGCCCCAGGCAAGTCTGGGGGGATTGCTCGCCGCAGCAGGGAAAGCCAACTGGAAGCTGGGAACTACCGCAGATACATCCCAATGGGTCTGGAATGGCCAGGTCAGTTTGACCGACTTTTCAGCGGCGGGGTTGCCGCAATTGGGAAGCGACCTGCCACAGCTTAAAGCGGTGGTACTGGCTGGCGAAGCGGGACAGAGTGGTTCCGTCATGACTTTCAAAAAGTTACGTTTCACAACCGATGTTGGGGGCGTTGATCTGGATGGCCCGGTTCCCCTGACCGCGTTGTTATCCGCATTGGCCGGCGAACAGAGTGCCACTCAGGCATTAGCCGAGCTGGCTGATTTCCGGCTTTCAGCAGCGGTAGATCTGGCACGCCTCGCCCGGTTACTGCCAAACACTCTGCGGATTCGAGACGGAGTTTCGATCGAAGCGGGACGCCTGGAAGCGACGGCGGTCTCATCCAGGCCGGCGGTTGGTCAGCAACGCTGGACGGTCTCGGGAAAACTGGAAGGACTCGAGGCTCGTGATCAGAATCGCAAATTGACCTGGCCCGAACCCGTCACCGCTCGCCTGTCATTACTGAATGATGGTGGTGTGGCTGAAGTGGAAAGTATTCAGGTCAAGGCTCCGTTTCTGGACGTTCAAGGCAAAGGGACGCTGGATGATGGACAGGTTGATCTTCGCGCTGACCTGGCCCGATTAGCAGAAGAATGTGGTCGATTTGTTGATCTGGGAAGCCTCGCACTTCAAGGAGAATTGGCCGGCGGCTTTACGTTGAAAAGAACCACCACTGAGCGGGTCGTTCTTGCTGGTGAACTGGTCGCCAGCCGTTTTGCCTGCACGCTTCCCGGCAATCTTGTCTGGAACGAATCCGAACTGAGGATGGGGGTCAATACCACACTCTATGCCCCTGCGGGACAAAGCCCTTCACAGGCGCTGGATGGCAGCCTCACGATTGCTTCGGCCAGCGACAAGATGTTCGTTCGCCTGCTTCAGCCTCTCATGATGGATGGAAGCTCAGGAAACGTGGAACTCACCACCACAGGCGGTGCCCGCCGCTGGATGGTTCGCGCCCGTTCCTTGCAATTGGTCGGGGCCTATGAAGCGGATGGCTTGATTGATCAGCAGGCAACCATCACCTGGGATAAGCAGCGTGTGGATGTTCTTGGTAGCAAACTGCGCTGGAGCGATGCTCAGCTCATGGGCCAGGGTGTGCAATTGATCGACCGAGAGATACGTGTCGATCTGGACGCCGCCATGGATCGTTCCACCAGCCAGATTTCCATCCCCCTGATCACGCTTCGCAGTTCAGCTTTGAATCTGGATGGAAAGCAAATTGTTGTGGAAATGATCGATTCCACGTTCAAAAGGCTGGAAGGAACTCTCGGCCTGAAAACCGATCTCGCCACGCTGGCTCGCTGGTTTAATTCCACTTCGCAACCCATGACCACGATTCCCGTGGGCATCGTCTCAGGGACAGTGCAAGTGGCGGCTCAAGGGGCAGTCATCAGCCTGGAGACACAGCTTCATTCGGATCGGATTGAAATTCAGTCGCTTGCCAAACGACCGGGAGAACAAGGGACGTGGCAGCCTCTCTTTGAAGAGTCAAACATTGTCATCAACGGGCTGGTCAAGGGAGAACTGGGTAAAAATCAGTGGGAATTGGCCAACCTGTCACTCCAGGGGAATGGTTTGGGTCTCACTTCGCACGGGAAGATCTTACTCGACGGCAGCGACCGCCGTATTGAGTTGACCGGGGAATTGGCCTACGACTGGGATCGGCTGGCTCCTCGTCTGGCTACCAATGCCCTCACGGCTAATGCCACCAAGCCCTTACGCATTTCAGGAAGCGGGCGAAGGAAGTTTCAGTTCATTGGCACACTTCCCGGAGAACAAACCGGGACAAATGTGACTCCGGTCGGCTTGAGCAACCTCCCGCAAGAAGCCCCCAGCGATCTCGATTGGCTGCGAGCTTTATCGGGAGAAGCGGGCATCGGCTGGGAGTCGGCCAACTATTACAATCTGGAAGTGGGGCCTGCCGATATTGGTGGGCGGCTGGAAGACGGCTGGTTGCGGATGACACCCATCAGCACCACTGTCAATCAGGGGAAAGTGACCATTACCCCGGCCATTCATCTGGCCACTTCGGTTCCACTGCTGGTACTTCCCAAAGGCGAGGTGGCTCAGAATCTTCAGTTCTCGCAGGAACTTTGTGAGACCTGGTTGAAGTACGCTGCTCCGCTTCTTGCTGACGCCACTCGAGTCAGTGGGTCATGCAGTGTGGACTTGGCCGGTGGACAAATCCCGCTGACAAACATGAATGCAGCCGATGTCGGAGGTGTTCTCAGGATCCATGGTGCCCAAGTCGCTGCCGGCCCCCTGGCGACGCAAATTTCAGGCGTTGTTCAACAGGTTCGCAATATCTTTCAACGGGGATCGACTGGCGGGAATGTTGACAATCTGATGCACATGCCCGAGCAGCAAACCGATTTCCGTCTGGTCAACGGTCGACTGCATCATCGCCAACTGATCTTTCAAACCAAGCTGGCCACGATCAAAACCACCGGCTCTGTTGGTCTGGATGAATCGTTACAGATGATGGTGCAGATCCCGCTGATGGACGACTGGATTGGCGATCAGAAAGTTTTTGCCGGGTTAAAAGGTCAGTCAATTAATATCCCGGTGGGTGGAACACTTTCCAGTCCCCAGATCGATGTTCGCGGCATTGGCGATCTGGCAGGCCGGGCAGCCAGTTCTACTGTGGAAACGCTGCTGGACGGCAAAATCCAGAACGGCCTGGAACGATTACTGGGACGCCCCAAATAGCACTCAGCTCAATAGATAGCGGCGTATATACTCTTTTTACACCCCGGAGTGGTCGTTGTTTGGTACTACTTGACCTCGGCTTTTGTGGCGGGATGGTTAGGAGAGTCGTAGGGTGGCGTTAAGGCTTTGCGCAACCCACCAATCCAGAGAATCCCGTGGGTGGCCCATGGTTGCTTTGCAACCTGGGCTACCCTGCTTCTCGCTCCAGATAAATAGTCAGTAGGTAGAGTGCATGAAGCGAAGCGCAATGCACCAATAGATGCTGATTGCGTCATCTATAACAACGGGTGTATTAGCATGCGCCCGGCAAACCGGGATATCCCCAATCGCACTCAGCTTAAAATAGAGAGACCCGGGAACAGGTCTATTCTTTTGCGGGCTGTTCATCGCTCGTCAGCTGAAATTCTCCCGCGGGTTCCTCGCCTTTAGCAATCGCCGCACCAATCGGCTTTGCTCCGTGAAACGCCACTTGCGAAGGAAGATACTTCGCCGAATCAGCGGCTGGTGTCGCGGTGCGTTCGATTTCCTCTTTCACTGTTCCGTAGTGATAGGGGCCGACCCCGAAGACAAAGAGGTTGTTGTCGTCAGCCAATGCTGAAGAAACACCACCCTGGCCCAACAACTGCTTTGATTTCGGGTCATAGGCCACCAGACCTAACTTGGCAGTCGCCGTTTGTCGAGAACGGCTCACCAGTCGAACTTCAGGCAGCGTCAGCATCCCTGGCAGAGTGATTTCCGGCGAGCCAATGAACGAATCGGCAGAGTCGGTGCCAATCGACCCGGAGCGAAGCTCCAGAACAATGTCGGCTTCCTCAGCTTTGGGGACAATATTCGCACCAGCCAGCATCGCCCGATGCCGCAACGACCCGACAAGATAAGCTTTATCAACCCCTTCCAGATACTTTTCTTCAATATATAAATTTGTCCCGTTGATCGTCGAGAGGTCGACTTTTTCAAGAGCATGATCGATCGCATTTGAGACCAATAGTTGTTCTCTGGCAGTTCGAGCCGTATTGGTCGTTTTCGTAGAGGTGCAACTGGAAGCCAGGGTTAGCATGCTACAGCAGGCGGCACCAGCCAGCAATTTAGGGAGAGACATACAGAACACCTCACTCGAAATCATTCGACAAAATACGAATCAATAGAGATCAATAAAAACGCGATCAGTCATCTTCGCGCCGACGTGATGTGCGACGCGACGACAAAGAGTGTCGGCTTCTGGAACGGGCATAGTGCGGCTCTTTAATGTTCATTTCTCGTTGAGCCATTTCCAACCGCAGAATTTTCTCGCCTAATGTGCTGATGCGAGTCGCGACTTCATCGGTCGTTTGTTCCATCCCCGATGAGACCAGAGTCACCACACCAAGAAACAACAGCATTTGTCCGGCAGTTGTCATCAACCAGCCTGTGGGAGCATGCTCAACCGGCCCGCCAAAATGACTCCACAGAACCAGCGATGTGCCGCAGGTCAGTAAAGCGACTCCCAGATAAGCACACACCTGGCCCGCGACAATGCCCCAGTTGAACGATTTTTCAATGGGAGATTTCGGTCGAGACGCCACGGTCTCTTCTCTCATCACAGTGGTTTTTCTCTCCTGTGAATGAAGAGATGCTGCCGGATGATAGGAGAATCGGATATCGGCTTCTTCGAGTTCGCGCTCTCGCAACCGCCTTAAATCGAAATGAGGACGTCGGCCCGCCAGTCGAGCCTGTTCTTTATCGTAACGTCGATGAATCTCGTGAGATGTTCGCCTCTTTTTGGGGCGATGCTTCGGCTTGGGAGCTGCGCCTTCACCGTGCGACAAATCAATCCTCCGTTCAGGGGAGGGCCGCACTGGCAATGTCTCGGCAGCGTGAGGCTGAGGCGGTAATTCAACGTGATCAGCCGCTCGCTTGGGCGATCCCATATCCACTGCCTCGACATTCTTCTCCGCTTGGTGAGGCTGAACATCCGGATGAGTAGCCGCGCGGGTGATCGAGGGGTTTCTTAGAGGGCCAGCAGCCAAATCGGGAAGAAGAGGCCGTTCCAGTGATTCAAACGCACGGGATGTCGCCCAGCGCGCCAGCAGATCCCGTGCATCGCGGGAAGTTGTCGTCGCATGTTCAGGGGAAAGCCGTGCCGTGGCTTCAGTAGGGACTCCCGGGTTGTTGCTGACCGGACTGGAAATCGGCTTTCCTCCTCCAGAGAGAGGAGTTGGATCCAGTATCGCTGCCAGTGTCATTCCACAATGCGTGCATCGCGAATGCCGGTGATCCGGCATCAACACAGAAGCGACATCATCTTGGCAATGAAGACACCACATGGGAAAGGATTTCCGCCGCGAGCGGGAGACCGACACGAGATTCCGGTCGAGCGACCAGAAACCATGGCGATACGGGATGAATGGAAAATAAGAGGGGCAAAGAGCGAGGAGTGATAGCACCGACACTTTCAGGCAGAACGGTAGGCTATTTCACAAGCGAACTTTCCGGCAAGGGGAACTCACCCGTGAAGAAGCGGCAGAAACTGCGACAAAACGGGCCATTTTGAATGAAGTGATGGCAGCTTGCCGGCAAGTGTTCATGCTGCCCCTGCCACCACCCTCAGCGGCGCCCCTCATCAAGCGGCAAAAAGCCCGTAGCACACTGTCAGATTAAACTGGGTGAACTGAGAAGAATTTCTCGCCATGGGATTATGAAGATTCTCTCACAAGGTCGTTTTCCCCGGTAAACACTAAATCCGTTTCGCACCACAACTTGTGGTGGACTGTGGCGTTTTCGCCACAAGATTGAGGAAGAAGACGGCTTGACATTCTCTTCTTGCGGGATATCGTGGGGACTCGCAGTGGCTGACAAGATCTTGTTGGTTACTGGCTACTTCAGCACAAGCTATGGTGGTTTTTTCGACGAAAGAACCTTCTGACGGGTCGCCAGCCCGCTCGCTGCCGGAGCATGGAATGCGTTCTGTACCGGTGGTGACCATCCCCAGCACATTGTGATCTGTCGACGGCTATTTTTATTGTTCTATTGAACATCCCACGATCAACAGATGTGTTCGTTCGTGCGCTGTGATAAATTGTTTAGTCTGCTGGTTTGGCAGGCTCTGGTGTTTTCCCTTTCTTGACCATGGATATGGAGTGCATGATGCACGAGCATAAAGGACTTGCCACGTCTGAATTGACCCCCGTCGGCCTCCGTCCGGCAAATGCCAATGGCTCCCGTTCCGGGAGTTTTCAGCCAGCTAATTTTCAGCCAGGGACTTCGCGACCGCTCCCCGAAGCGGCCCCATTGCGAATCAAGCCCGAGTTCTGCCCGGAAGGTGTGGATCCGTTCGCGACCTGCGAATGGGAACTCCGCTCGGCTTTCATTAAAGACGAGAACGGCAAAGTTCTCTTCGAGCAGAAGGATTGCGAAATCCCCGCTCACTGGAGCCCACTGGCCACCAACGTCGTCGTCAGTAAGTATTTCTACGGCGAACACGGCACACCCGAACGTGAAACCAGCGTTCGTCAGGTGATCAATCGCGTCGCCCGCACCATTGCCGATTGGGGCATCGCTGACGGCTACTTCGCCAGTCGCGAAGATGGCGAAAACTTCTACAACGACCTCGCCTGGCTCTGCCTGCATCAATACGGCAGCTTCAACTCGCCCGTCTGGTTTAATGTGGGCCTCTTCCATCAGTACGGCGTGAAAGGCTCCCGCGGGAACTACCGCTGGGATTTCGACACCCAGACCGTCACCCGCGCCGAAACCTCTTACGAATATCCACAAGCCAGCGCCTGCTTTATTCAGTCGGTCGACGACAACATGGAAGACATCATGCGCCTCGCCACCAGCGAAGCCATGCTCTTCAAGTTCGGTTCAGGGACAGGTACTGACCTCTCCTCGATCCGCAGCGCCAAGGAAAAGCTCTCTGGCGGTGGAACCCCTTCCGGCCCTCTCTCCTTCATGCGGGTTTACGACCAGATTGCCGCTGTGGTGAAGTCGGGTGGCAAAACTCGCCGGGCTGCCAAGATGCAGTCTCTCAAGGACTGGCACCCGGATATCCTTGAGTTCGTCCAGTGCAAAATCAAAGAAGAGAAGAAGGCCCGCGTCCTCATTGAATCCGGCGAGTACGACTCGAACTTCAATGGTGAAGCCTACGGCTCGATCATGTATCAGAACGCCAACCTCTCTGTCCGCCTCAGCGATGAGTTCATGCGGGCCTATGAGGATAACAAAAAGTGGGTCACCCACTGGGTCACGGATGCCACCAAAGCTGGCCCCGAGTACGAAGCCCGTTATGTCATGCGACAGATGGCCGAAGGTGCCTGGAGCTGCGGCGATCCCGGCGTCCAATTCGATTCGATCATCAACCGCTGGCACACCTGCCCGAACGATGGCCGCATCAACGCCTCGAACCCCTGCTCAGAGTACATGTTCCTCGATGATACGGCTTGCAACCTCGCCAGCCTCAACCTGCGTAAGTTCCAGAAAGAAGATGGCCTCTTCGATGTGGAGCGTTACCGCTCTGCTATCAATGTCTTCCTGACGGCTCAGGAAATCCTGGTTGACCACGCCAGCTACCCCACACCGCAAATTGCCGCCAATAGCCACAAATACCGCCCGCTGGGCTTGGGCTATGCCAATCTGGGCAGCCTGCTCATGTCGATGGGCATTCCTTACGACAGTGCCGCTGGCCGCGGGATTTGCGGTGCTCTCACCTCGCTGCTGACTGGTCAGGCTTACCTCACTTCGTCGCGGATTGCCTCGTTTGCCGGGCCGTTCGAGGGCTACAAGAACAACGCCGACCCGATGCTCCGCGTCATGCGGATGCACCGCGATTCGGTCGACCGCATCGACAGCTCTTGCCCCGAATACCTCCGCAAGGCGGCTGAAGGCGTGTGGGATGACGTCGTCGATAGCGGCCGCCGCTTCGGCTTCCGCAACAGCCAGTCAACCGTTCTCGCCCCGACCGGCACCATCGCCTTCATGATGGATTGCGACACCACCGGCATCGAACCCGATATCGCTCTGGTGAAGTACAAGCAGCTGGCGGGTGGCGGTCTGATGAAGATCGTCAATCGTACCGTGCCGCTGGCTCTCAAGACCATCGGCTACGATTCGCCCGAAGTCGAACGGATCGTCAAAGCCATCGAAGAGCACGACACGATCGAAGCCGCTACCGACCTTTTGGCCGAGCATCTGGCGGTCTTTGACTGTGCGTTCAAGCCCGCCAATGGCACCCGCAGCATCCAGTGGCGAGCTCACATCAAGATGATGGCCGCCGCTCAGCCGTTCCTCTCCGGGGCGATCTCCAAGACCGTCAACATGCCCGCTGATTCGACGGTCGAAGACATCGAAAAAGCCTATGCCGAAGGCTGGCGATTGGGCCTGAAGGCTCTGGCGGTCTATCGTGACGGCTCCAAGCAGAGCCAGCCGCTCAATGTCAAGAAGGGGGCCGATGGCAATAAAGAAGTGGCTCCCGGCCAACCGGTTCGCCGCCGCCTGCCAACTACGCGTCATTCGCTGACTCACAAATTTTCGGTGGGTGGGCATGAAGGTTATATCACCGTCGGCCTGTTTGAAGACGCCACTCCCGGCGAACTCTTCATCAGCATGGCCAAGGAAGGCTCCACGATTGGCGGCCTGATGGATGTCATCGGGACAGAAACGTCCATGTGCCTCCAATACGGCGTGCCGCTGGAAGTTCTGGTCGAGAAATTCTCGCACAGCCGCTTCGAGCCTTCCGGTTGGACACAGAACCCGGATATCCCCAACGCCAAGAGCGTGGTCGACTATATCTTCCGTTGGATGGCGATTCAGTTCATGCCTGGCTTCCGTGAGGCCAATGTCCCACGCCGGGCAGAAGCTGGTACAGAAGATGAAGGCGAGAGTGCGGAAAGTCATCCCGTGGCCGGAGCCGCACCTGCGACTCCGGCCGTTAAGCCAGCCCACGGGTTGAATGGCAGCCAGAAGCCGGAGATCAAAGGAAGCAACAAGCTGCCTCCATCAATCGACAAGCGCGTTCACGCTCCCTTGCCCGCTTCAGGAGCCAATGGCCATAGCAACGGCCACGCCAGCAACGGGAACATGAATCATGGTAAAAGCCATGCGATGACCAGCCTGGAGCTTCAGACGTTAGAGCAGAGCATCAGGAACCAGCAATTCAGCCGCTTCCAGACCGACGCCCCCGCCTGTAGCAACTGCGGCTCGATCACCGTAAGAAACGGCGCCTGCTACCTCTGCCACAACTGCGGCACCAGCCTCGGTTGTAGCTAGCACACCTCTAAAAAAAAGCCCCGACCAAAAGTCGGGGCTTTTTTCGTATCAATTCTAAAAGTAGGGTGCATGGAGTTTCTACGGAATGCACCATTCCAACATAAAACTAGCCCCCCCCCCCCCCCCCCAATAATCAAATTTGCACAACTAACCAAATAAACGACACCCTTCGTAAATTTTCTCCACGAACCCCTAATTTTCCACACTTTCACGCGAACATATTTCCATCTACTCGGGTCTATATAGTAGGCGGCCTGCAGTTCGTTTCTATCATGCGATAGTAGATGCATCGGTCGCTTCAATCGGACAGCTACATAGCTGTCAAAAGAAAGGTATGCTCGCATGACTGACAAAAAGACAAGTGACCAAGCTGCATCAGCTGCCTCTCGCGTTCTTAAAGACGGTCGGACAGGAAAGGACTCGAAGTCGGCTGCAGGATCGGCCCTCTCACAAAAAGGCTCTTCAAAGAAAAAGTAACATACCGCAGCTCTTGTCAGACGCAATTAGTGCAGGCCGCAGCTCGCTATACTGCACGCGACAACAACTGACCCTCACTGAACAGCAACACAAAGAAAGGGCTGTAGACTACGAGTCAATGGCCCTTTCTTTCTACATTTTTCGTGAGGGTATATCAAATTGCTGTGGAACGCACTGATAATTCGCTGGAGGGAATCAATCCGTATGGCACCCACACTCTCGAATCCTCATTGGAGCGACTTGACTAACGAGCATCGGCAATGGCTTGATCAGTTTAATCCAGCACACGGTGACGAATGGGAGAAACTTCTAAAGAACGACGTTGAAGCGGCGATTTGTGAAGCGGCTTTCAGAGAACTTCTTGAAAAAAACGAAGTCAATGTCGCACCAAATCAAATTCGATCTTCGAGCGGTCGAATCCCAGATTTTTATTGCGTCAAAGATGAACAAGTTTTTTACGTAGATGCAACCTGCATCAAGATTGAGACGGCTGCCAAGAAAACTGGCATTCACTATGAGCCAAAACGTGAACTCACACCGTTTAACCCCAGGGCAATGACTCAACTTGTTCAAAGAGAATGCAGCGGAAAAGCTTCTCAGTTAGCAGGTCTCGACGCTCCACGCCTTCTCGCAATTGGCACCTTTCATTCATATGTTGCGATGGGACATTTTTGTAAGGGGCGTGCTGACGATATTCTGACCGGAGATATACAATTTGTTCGTACCGTTAATTTATCAACGGGCCATTTGGAAAAGCCGACATATGTGGAAACCCAACTCAACCATGCGGCTTTCCTCAAACCTGACAAAACCGAACAAATTGGATATGCACGAAGCTCCATTTCCGGAATCTTACTTTGTGGACTGGGAACACTTCCGGGTCAGTATGTTGGATTGCTTCATCCAAATCCGGTTCGTCCATTCGCTCGCTCTTTGCTACCACAGATTGAGTTTGGTGAAGTCGATATCAAGTACACTACTAAAGAATTAACAATCGTTTGGTCGTGATTCAAATTGGTGCATTGGCATGCACCCTACGTTTCGGAATGACTCTCATTCCTTTTTTTCTGGATGCCCCTATGTCCGACTATCGCCGGTGGTATCGGGAGGGCGGGACTTACTTTTTCACGGTCGTCACTCAACACCGGACGCCGTTATTTGCGAACGAGACAGCACGCACACTTCTGGGGGACGCGTTCCGCAAGGTTTCCGCCGACCGTCCCTTCGAGACATTGGCCATCGTCTCCTGCCCGATCATTTGCACGCGATCTGGAACCTGCCGCCGGGCGATCGCGACTTTTCCCGCCGATGGCAGGCGATCAAGGCAAATTTCACAACAGCGTGGTTGCGCGCCGGAGGCGAGGAGGCACCGACTTCCGACGATCGCCGGCGGAGGGGAGACAAGGGCGTCTGGCAACGACGATTCTGGGAGCACCTGATTCGAGATGAACACGACCTCGAAGCCCACTTCGACTATATCCACTATAATCCGGTGAAGCATGGACTTGCCGCCATCCCGTGGGATTGGGAACATTCGACATTCCGAAAATATGTCCGTACGGGACACTATCCCCAAGGATGGGGTCGCACCCAACCGGAAGTGATTCAAGGTATGAATCTAGAGTAGGGGCTATGAAGTCTTCAGGATACATCAAGGTGTATGTATGGGTGGGGTGTGGGCAGCTTTCATTAACTCAATAGATACGTCGTTCGGATTTTTCTAGATAGAGCGATAGCTGTTGTTTTAACGCAATTTGTTTGCAATTCATGCCAAGTTGGTGCATTGGCATGCACCCTACTTTTTATCGAATAAGGTGGTCGCCTATGTTCGGTTGTCGCCGGTGGTGTTGTGAGAGCAGGGCTTGTTACTTTGCGGTCGTCACCCGATACCGCTTTTAACAAAGAATACCGTGCAGATATTGCTGGTAGTTATGTAGGGTGCATGGAGTCCCCGGAATGCACCAGCGTTTGTGTTTCTCCCTCTGTCAATACGGGTGGGGTGTGAACAGCTTTCATTAACTCAAGAGATGCGTCGTCTGGGTTTTACTAGCCAGAGCGATAGCTGTTGTTTTGACGCAAGTGTTTGCAATTCATGCCAAATTGGTGCATTGGCATGCACCCTACTTTTGTCGCATATAAAGGTGACCTCTTATGTCCAATAATCGCCGGTGGTGTCGTGAGGGCAGGACTTGTTTCTTTACAGTCGTTGCCCAGCACCGGATAATGCTTTTTACAAAGAATACCGTGCAAACACTGTTGGTAGTTATGTAGGGTGCATGAAGTCCCCGGCGTGCACCAGGTTCGTTAACACCTCAAAGATTTGTGGCGTAAAAACAATTAAGATTTTCTGCCTGCAGTCGCCCTGCTATTAGCTGCGGACGGCTTCAGCCATATTGACCAGGCGGGCTTTGGGCATGTCGGGGGGCTGCCAGACTTGTTGAGGAATACTGCGAGGATTGACGTCGATTTTGTCGAACGTCAGCACCATATTCATCTGGGCTAAAGGCCAATCCAGTGTCATCTGACGCGGCAGAATGGCTCCTGACAATTGATCACGATAATGCTGGCGTAAGCGGCCCTGAGCGATCACTCGTCCCTGCGGGTCATAGAGTCCGTGCTCCAGAATCATGCCATGACAGGCATCAACCGTCACCACCTTACGAATCGGGATCCCCGCAGGAGAAAGATGTGACGTCGAAAGAGCTGCCGTCCGACCATCACCCGAACGGTTCAGGGTGACCCCTTCAGGCTCCATGTTGGCCACGCCCAACGCTTCCATCAGCCAGCCTGGCTCAAACGGAATGGGGACATTCTGCTGAACTTCGGCCATTTGTTCATGCCGGGCGAACATGAGATCGGGTGGATCATTCCGCTTGGCCCAGAACCAGAAGATCTCTTCATTTGATCCCAGATCGACTTCCTGCCCCAGCGCACTGGTGACCGAGATTCGCAAAAGATTTGTTTTTTGAACCGCGATATCTGCTGTCAGAGGAATGTGATTGGCCCGGATATGCACCCGGCCTGCCCGCCAACCGTCAATTCGATCCACATTCTGATTGATCTGAGCAATATAGTCGTCTGCCGTGGCTTCTGCTCCCAGTGGGCAGTTGGTTCGCTTGGCAAACTCGTCTTTCTTTTTCCAGTCTCGAAGTGACGAACACCCCTGCATGCCGAGTAGACCGAGCCATCCCAGGGCTGCCCGCCGCGAAATGCACTGTGAATCTGTCGTGGAAGGTCGTTGAGTCATGCCGACACCTCCGCCGCCAGACGAGACTTGAGCGTCTGAATATGTTGATGAATTTCCTCATCTGACAAAGCCAGATTGGTCAGTTCAAAGGGGCCTTCGCCTCGTGAGCCAAGCAGTCGCAGAACTTCCGTCCCCCCCACTTTGAAAGCATCATCCAGCTTGAGCTTTCTTCGCTGAAGAAGAAAGAGGGCGGCTACGTACCGAATGGCTTCGGCCTGCCCGGGAACATCATCGAAACCTGCGGGGCTGATTTGCTCCAATAATCCCAGCAACTTGTCGGAATCAAGATGGATGGCATCGGGGTTTTGTGGTGGTGGAACAATCGTTTGCCAAGCCGCAATCTGGTGGGGAGCCGGGCCGGGCCAGGCATCGTGACGGTAGTCCAAACGCTGCATCTGCCCATTCTGCTCGATCAGCACGGACTGGCAGACAGTTCCCGGCGAGAGCGGGACTCCCGTCGCTGCGCAGGTCTTTCCGAGCGGTTTGAGCGAGTATTCCACAGCGTCCCTGCACCTCGAAATCGTTGAGTCCCTGTCTGTTCGCAAATCCATAAGCGACACAAACAGAAAGCGGAACGCACTGTTGTAATTCAGATGGTCAAATTCCGGCAAGATCAGCCGGAGTCATTCATTCGTCACATTTTCTTTGAAAATCTCGTTTCTCTCAAATCGGTGGTCTGTTCATAACTCCAAACATGGAATGTAGTTATCGCATAGTCGTCAAATCTAACCTTTGGAAAACGCGCATCATGTCGTGGCGTGGTGTATCCTGAAAGTTATGTCACGTGACGATATTTCACTTCTGATGATTTCGGCTAACTTCCAGTTTCGGGGAAGTTCGGTTTATACGCTGCGCCTGGCTGAACGTCTGGCCGAATATGGATTCCAGCAAAGCGTGGTCTGTCCGGGGGCTAGCACCGTCGACCTGACACGCCGGAAGTCATTGGGAATTGAGGTGCTTCCTTATCTGGATGCTCCTCTCTGGCGGCAGGTCGTTCTGGAAATGTACTGCCGGCGGCTGATGCAGCATCCTCCCCATTTGATTCATATCCAGTCTCGAACCGCCCTGGGACATGGGGAATGGATAGCCCGTCGGTTAAACTGTCCCTACGTACTGACGGTGCATGACTATCTGGCCAACCACGAGATCCTGAAACCTGACCCGAACCTTTGCCGCAGAATCATTACGGTCAGTGAATCAGTGAAAGCGGCTCTGGTTGAACGCTCACAATTACCAGAAGACCTTTTCGTGGTGATTCCCTGTGGAGTACCACGCGCCAGTGATGAAGACAAATCGCTTGTCTTAAAAGCGGGCAAAATCCCTGTGGTTGGTACCGCTGGCCCACTGGAAGCGGTCAAAGGATTTCCTTTCTTCCTGGCGGCTGCCGCTCATGTGCTGGGATCGCATCGTGATATCGAGTTCCTGATTGCGGGGGCTGGCCCTGAAGAAGGAAACCTGCGCAAGCTGGCCCGCACGCTGGGCATTCAAGAACACGTGACGTTTGTTCCCAATCTGCTCGACTTTTCTGACGCACTGAGCGCCATGGATATTTTCTGCCTTCCCTCGCTGCAACAGGGGATCGGCACCATCATGCTGGAAGCCATGGCGATGGGGCGACCAGTGATTGCCACCAGCGTCGGCGGAGTGTTCAACGTTGTCCGTGATAACCAGACGGGCTTGCTGGTTCCGCCTTCTGACAGTGTTCGCCTGGCAGAACGAATTGTGGAACTTTTGAGTAACCCTGATCTTGCCCGTCGGATTGGCGCAGCCGCCATGCTTGAAGCCGAGACCGAATTCAGCGTCGACCGCATGGTGACTGAAACGGTTGAAGTCTACCGAGAAGTTCTTGACGAGCGCATGTCCACAGCGACAACCATGGCGATGCCGCAACTCACGAAAAGATAGTTTCGCACTTTGTGGCGGCTCTCTCTCTCTATTGACCCGCATTTAGCCACTCATGGATGCTCGGTACAGTATCGCGTGAGGGATTTTCAAATCCTGCTCCCCAGTGGGAGAAGATGGCCAGGGGCCTCAGCGTCGCTTTGGACCTCTATATGACGGCAGTCACAAGAAACAGAGTTTGTCAGTGAATTTGAAACAGAGTGCCTCAGGACAAAGCCGTGATAATAAGGTATTACATCCTCAGAATGGCTTCTGAAAGAAACGCGAAGAAACGTTCTGGAGAGACCTCCCATTCGGACACTGTCCATTCGGATGCGGTCTCATGTTCTGGCGTCTGATCCCGACGATGTGGCGAAAAGTCGACCTGATGAGGACAACCCGTTGAGCTGAGCTTTGTCACGAGAGTCTGGCAGCCTGAGTAGCAAAAATCGTTGGCTGGATCGCAAGTGATGAACTGGGCGATGGGACGCTGCAAAGGGTGTAAACGGACGGTCGCTTCCTGCTGTCGAACGGCTTCTGCGGTTGGGTAGAGTCGATCTAATGAGGTTCCCAACCCCTGCATATGATGGAGATCCACCTTGGGGGCCATGGCGATGACAATGGGAAACTTACGGGCATATCGATACGCCATCCGCAAAGCTCCATGCCCTCCCACTTCATAGCCCGCCATGACCACCGGTAAATCATGGTGACTCAGGGCTGGTTGCATGTGATCCACAACCCACTCTTCCGGCGTTATGACCGGTGTCACTGGCGGTATGACGCTGCTATCAACCTGAGGTTCCAGTGGCATCTCCCCCGCATCCATCCACCAACAGTACGGCGCAGTCGTATGATCCATTCGCGAATGATCAGCAAATCTCTCCAGACGCATCCCATCGGGCGCAATGATCTTCACCTGATGCCGCCACGCCAATTGCGTCCAGCGCAGGCTTTCCGATGGCCGGCGACCGTCCATTCCATGCAGAAAAATCATAATGGCTTGCGGAGCTTCCGGAGCCAGAACCTCACATCGAACACCTGCCACAACTTCGTTCTGCCATGACGGGACTGAAACGTTTTCACTCATGGGGTTGCTTTCCAGTCGCCAGATCGACCACCCGTTTTGGAAAGAAGGCGGATGGAGCCAATCACCATGCTTTTGTCGATACTCTTGCACATGTCATAGACCGTCAGAGCAGCGATTGAGACGGCGGTCAGAGCTTCCATTTCCACGCCGGTTCGGGCTGTGATTTTCGCCGTCGCCACAATGCGGAGTTCTGTGGGCGAGGCAATGTTGAAATCGATGTCGATTCCATCTAACCCCAGAGGATGACAAAGCGGGATGAGGTCGCCCGTCTTCTTGGCCGCCATGATGCCAGCCAGCCGGGCCACTTCCAGCACGTTCCCTTTGGCCAAAGTTCCACCGGCGATGCGCGTGATCGTTTCTGGCTGTGCCGTCACCAGCCCTTCTGCCGTCGCTGTCCGTTGGGTGACCGGTTTGTCGCCGACGTTCACCATTCGCGAGCGTCCTTCGCTGTCAAAATGAGTGAGATCCGTCATGATGAATGCCTGTGTTTACGAGATGAATGTCTGTGTTTATGAATGGAGAAACCGCCGGATTTTATCAGAATAACGTGGAAGGGAGACGCCCGCCTGCCAGCCGCTCATCAGACCTTTCTGTGGTCTATTTCTGACGCGCGCGTCTTGACCGACGAACCGATGGCTTGTCATCTTGAAAATGAACCACTATCAAAATGGAACATCCATGAGTGAGACTCTCTCCATCGAGTGGCCAGCGTCGTCACGGATTGTTCCAGTGATCGATATTCGCCATGGCCAGGCTGTGCATGCTGTGGCTGGTGAACGGGCCAGATACCAACCGTGGATGACTGACAACGGACAGGCTTTCACGCCACAAGCACTGGCAGATCAATTTGCGGACGAATGGCATCCCCGCTGGATGTATGTGGCGGATCTCGATGGCATCGTCTATGGTCAACCACAACCGCAAGCGTGGCCTCAACTTCCCGAAACCTCTACACGCATTCTGATCGACGCTGGTTTTCAAGACATGGCCCAGGTGAAGCGGGCCATTGATCAGGGTTACGACGTGATCCTGGGAACAGAATCCTTGCCCTCACTGAAATGGATCTGTGATCTTGCCGTTGATCTTGGTGACACCCGGCGACTCTGGATCTCGCTCGACTTCCGGGGGAGCGTCTGGCAAGCCCCCAAAGATCTCCAGCAGCCAGGACTCAGCTCGTTTGTCTTGCAACTCGCAACCAAAGGGTTTTCTCAGTGGATCATCCTGGATCTGGCTGATGTGGGTTCCGCCACGGGGGGATCAACCAGCCAGCAAATCACCGCGCTGCGCAAGGCCTTCTCTTCACTTGAAGGTCATGCTTCAGTCACCGGCCCGACGTTGCTGGCCGGTGGGGGCATGCGCCAGGCTGATGACGTCAAACGCTTGCTCGGTCAAGGCGTCGATGGCGTTCTCGTGGCCACTTCCCTGATGACGGGCACGATCTCTCCGCTGAGTATGCTCGCTTCTTCTTCTTCGGGAAACCTGCCCTGAATCGTCATGCATCAAGAATCGGCTTCAGGTCGATTAGAAACATCTGACGCCCCTCACCACCATGCGGGGAATCGATGCAGGCCCAGCGTCCATCACGACTGCTACGAGGATGGTTGTCGCAGCGCCACTCGCCCACATATTCCTTCGGGGAGAGGAAGTGGCCCAGCGGGAATCGTTTTCCCGTTGAAACCTGATAGAGATAAGGATGCTGGAGACGATTTTTGTCGGGGTAAGTGTCGTTCAGAATCCATGCGGTCGATGATTCTCCTGGACGCTCCAGATAAGTGTTATGGCCGTTGACCACCATCACGCCGGCTCCAATCGGTTCCACTTCCCCCGTGCGGTCTCTCAATTCATAAAAGCCCGCGGGATGACCAAGAGGCCGTGTCCAGGCGGTGATTGTCTCGGGATCACGCCAGACAAAGTGTGATGTTTCTCCTGAAGGATCGATCACAAAGAGATCGCTGCCATCCCGCTTCGCTGTCAGCATCCGCGTGCGGAAAGCCGTTTTCCCGCTGGTGGGTTTCCATCGGTGGAGGAACGTAAATCGCGAGCCATCGGGGTTTATCAGCAGATGATTGAACCAGTGTTTCGCCCCCTCCATATCCGCATGAGCCGCACCCAATCCGGCAACCTGCGCAATCGAGATGATCAATTCCGACTGGCCGGACTTAAGATCGATATTCCAGATGCCAGCGTTTTCTGGGGTCAGCTGATTGGCTGCGGGGTCGGCAATCCCCGTGTAACCATACCCGGGACGAACATCGTTCAAGCGGCGGAAGTCAGTCGTGATGGCAGATTGCCCATCAGGCGACAAGGTATAGATCGCCCGATCAATCACGCGGCTTGTCCCAGTCGCGATATCAAAGAGCCTTGAGGCATATTGCGACTCTCCCCGTTCATTCCAGATGACTTGTGATGATGAGCCGGGAACCCATTGCAACATACAACCCTGCTGCCAGCACCAGGCAGTCGTGGTGCCGAGCGGAACCCACTGGTCGTTCCTGGCCAGGTCAACATAGCCCACTTCAATGACATCATCGGGACGGGGCGACCGATGTTCAAATCCCACCTGCATGCCCAGAACTTTGGTATTCGTGGGATCGAATTGCAGCTTGTCGTAATAGCCAAACCAGTGATGTTTCGGCCCTGTGGTGATCGCACGAACGGGCGGAAGTTGTTCGCCGGCTACGTCCTGTGCCATGAGCGCCACGTCCCGCGACCGATGAGTGGCAGGCCATAGAACTCCCGCTGCCGAGAGACCAGCGGTGTATGCCCACTGCTTCAAAACATCACGACGATTAAGCATGAAAACTCTCCAGATGTGCATTGAGTCAGCAGGCCAGATCATCGCCGATTTGCTGTTTCGTCGCGAATATTTTTGATGGAATATGCAGGCAATCGCCTGTTTCTGACGCAGTGAGATTCACGATCCTCAAGGACTGCCCCATCAAACTGACGTTCACAATTGCTTTGATGCTCATTGTAGAGTTTTCACTGATATGTCGCCGAAAACGAAAAACAGCGACATGTTCTGGAAACGTGTCGCTGATGACGACAGATCATCATGACATGTCGCAGAAAAAGAAAAACAGCGACACATTCTGCCGACATGTCGCTCACGACGACATGACGAGAAAACATGTCGCAGAAATCGAAAAATAGCGACACGTTTTATTGACTCAGTTCAAGCCAGAACATACGGTGGATACGGGAAATCAGACATAAAACAATGATGTGATAAGATTTATGTGGAATCCGACTGTACCCTACCTGGAACTGCCCAAGCTGCCTCCCATGGTGGATCTGGAAACCAAACCTGTACTCAAGGCTTGTATTCTGGCGCGGGCAGCCGTGGGTGAACTGAAACAGGCAGCGGAATTGATTCCCAATCAGGGGATGCTGATTAACACGATTCCCCTTCTGGAAGCTCAGGCAAGTTCGGAAATTGAGAACATTGTGACCACCAACGACCGGCTCTTTCAGTTCCGGGAGGATGATGAACATGCCGACCCTGAGACCAAAGAGGCTCTGAGATACAGTCAGGCCCTCTTAAAGGGGTATCAGGAACTGGCCCGGAGACCGCTGAACACACGCACGGCCGAAGAGGTTTGCACGATCATCAAAGGGATGGAGATGACCGTTCGACGCGTGCCGGGAACGGCATTGGCGCGAACTCATGGAGAGGTCGTTTATACGCCTCCTGTGGGTGAAGAGTTGCTGCGTGATCTTCTGGCCAACTGGGAACGGTTCATGCACGACTCCAGCGAGATCGATCCACTGATCCGTATGGCGGTGGGGCATTATCAGTTTGAAGCCATCCATCCTTTCACCGATGGCAATGGCCGCACAGGCCGCATTCTCAATAGCCTGTTTCTCATTCAGGAGCAGTTGTTAACGCTCCCGATCCTGTATCTGAGCCGCTATATCATCCGCAATAAGTCTGACTATTATCGGCTATTGCTCGAAGTGACCCGCGACCAGAGTTGGGAAAACTGGATTCTTTACATCCTTCGCGGAGTGGAAGCGACCGCACGTTGGACAACCGCGAAGATTGACGCCATTCGCAAGCTCTCACAACGCACCGCTGATCTGGTTCGTAAAGAACGACCCAAAATCTATTCACTGGAACTGGTTCATCTTCTTTTTGCCCGGCCTTATTGTCGCATTCAGAATGTTGTCGAAGCCGGATTGGCTGAACGTCAGGCCGCTTCCCGTTATCTCAAGCAGCTCGTAGAAATCGGTGTGCTGGAAGAGCGAACGTCCGGCCGTGAAAAGCTGTTCCTGAATGTCGAGCTTCTGACACTACTGAGCAGTGATGACTCTTCCATTTCTTGAGTGATGATGGCTGGTGCCGTGTCGCGGCTTTCAGGGTTGTGTTAGGATCACTTCCACTCAATTCGCTGATCTTCAGCAGTGATGTTCACGGTGGGAACAGTTCCGGAAAACAACTGATCGTTCCGGACGGTGACCATTCTGGTCTTGTGACTGTGCTGCTCAGCCTGTGGCCCTACCTTTGGTCGATGAGACACCTATGATCCGTTCTACTGCTTCATTAATGCTTCTGATGGCTTTCTCCCTGATGCAGGGAAATTCGCTCTCGGCCCAGGAGTCAGCCCCCCCTGCGGATACTCCCAAATCCAGCGAAAAGTGGATTCAGTTATTCAATGGCAAGGATCTCACCGGTTGGACTCCCAAGATTCGTTATCACGAACTCGGTGACAACTACGGCAACACCTTCCGTGTGGAAGACGGTGTTCTCAAAGTGGTCTACGAACCTGAAAAGTACCCCACTTTTGGCGAAAAATTCGGGCATCTCTTTTACGACAAGCCCTTCTCCAATTACCACTTGAGGGTCGAATACCGCTTTGCCGGCGATCAATGCAAAGGCGGGCCAGGATGGGCCACACGCAACAGCGGAGCCATGCTTCACGGGGAAGACCCCAAGACCATGACCATTGATCAGGACTTTCCCGCCTCGATTGAAGTCCAGTTGTTGGGAGGGCTTGGCAAGGGAAAACGCTCGACCGCCAATCTCTGCACCCCAGGAACCAACGTGGTGATGAACGGTAAGCTCTTCACGCCGCATTGCACGAATTCCACATCGCAGACTTATGACGGCGATCAGTGGGTCACTGCCGAAATCGAAGTTCGCGGAGACAAACTCTTCCGGCACAGCGTTAACGGAGAGGTCGTTCTCGAATACACCGAGCCTCAACTCGATGACCGCGATGCGCACGCGAAAGAACTGATCAAAGCCAATGGGGGCGAAAAGCTGCTGAAGTCGGGCACCATCTCGTTGCAGTCGGAAAGCCATCCCGTGGAATTCCGCAAGGTTGAACTGCTGGAACTTCCTGCCGAATGACACTGTGAAAGCTAAGTGACTCCGGGAAAGTGGGGAAGCCGGGAAGCGAAAAAGCAGAACAGCCAGACCGGCTCCTTGATAAATAGATATGATGACCACGACCTGCGCTATCGAAATCGATCATGTCTCCTATCGTTATACGACGCGAAAAAGAGATGTTCTCTCGCTGGATGGCGTCTCGTTTTCTGTCGCCGAAGGTGCGGTTTGTGCGCTCCTGGGGCCTAACGGCAGCGGCAAGTCGACATTGTTTCGACTGCTGGCCACCTTGTTGCCGTGGCAGGCCGGGAGCGGACGAATATTTGGGGCCGAGATCACTTCCTCTCCCCAGGCGGTGCGTCATCTCTTCGGCGTGACATTCCAGTCGCCAAGCTTGGACACCCGCCTGACCGTCGAAGAAAATCTCTGGCATCAGGGAAAGCTTTATGGGCTTTCATCGAACGACTTGCGACAGAGAGTTTCAGAGTGCGCCTCACCATTGGGCCTTGATCCGTGGTTGAAGAAGACGGTGGAAACGCTTTCAGGTGGCTGGAAGCGGCGGGTTGAATTGGCCAAAGCGCTGCTTCATCGGCCCAGGCTATTGCTACTGGATGAACCGAGCGTGGGGCTGGATCCCGGCAGCCGCAGGGATTTGTGGCAACATCTGGCTCGCCTGCGAAAAGAAGGGCTGTCGCTGCTGGTCAGCACTCACTTGATAGAAGAGGCCGAACTGGCCGATCAAGTGGTGATCCTCGATCAGGGGCGGAAGGTGGCGGAAGGTTCCCCCTTGGCGCTGACAGAGACGGTCGGCGGTGATGCGTTGTCAATGACGCCGCGCGATCCTCAGGGATTTCAGGCATTACTGCTGGAGCGTACGGGATATCAGGCCCATCTGGTGGGGCAGACCTTCCGTGTGGATGGGAACGTTCATGCCGGGATGGTTGAGGAGATCGCTTCCAGAATGGGCGATGAACTGCGCGCGATCAGCCTTGTCCGCCCCACATTGGAAGAAGTTTTTCTCAACGTCACCGGCCGCACGTTTGAAGACGCTGATCTGGAGGTGTAGTGCAATCGGGTATATGAAGTGGTGGATTATGCTCCCTACGGCTTGGTTCACCTATTCTCTATTTAACGCTGGCTGATAGTCGTCAAGCAGAGGCATTTTTGGCACTCCGTATACCTGCTGTTGCTTCCGTTTCTGTCAATGAAAAGTTAGCCTCTATCTATAACGACCCTTACAATTTCTATTACTTCCTGCTGTGCAGTCCAAAGTTTGCGACTGAGCTTCCACCTCTGGGGACTTCAAACGAAATCGCCCCATCCTGTGCGTAGAAATTCAGCTTTGGTTCTCTTTTGTTTGTGGGCGGAGGGGGAGGCAAGATTGGCTCTCCTTTGCCTGCTACTGCAGGAGCGGTATCCACAGGTTCATCAAAAATCGTAATATTGTGAGTGCCTACGGCCGCTCCTGATTTTCCAAAGGGAGTTTTTAACTGATACTTCCCTTCACTGTCTGTCACCCCGGATGACGAAGGGCCACTCAATCCTTTTTTCACTGGAATCGGTGAAAAGACGACTCTCGCATTGCTCAGTGGCTTGCCATCCAGTGTGATCACACCAGAAACATCCGCAAGGATAATGGAATCACCTCCTCCGCATCCTTGTGCCAACAGAAGCAGGGAAGCCATCAGAGAGAAACAGAGTACGTGCCAAGAGCAGAGTAAGGCCACAGTGATTTCCTAAGAAGAAGGAGAGGCGGATGCTCGTCCCTCTCGCAAGACAAGGGGAGGAACACTTGAAGTGATCATGCTGCGTGGTACGCCCCCTCTGTCCTGACAGGTTATTGAGCTTGTCCACAGGCTCGTGGGCCTGCTCACCACTCTTTGCTGAACCTGTCAAATCAGAAGGGAATCTCCATTAGATCATTTTCCGGCATAACGATGCTTTTGGTGTCTCCCGAGACAGCATCCGCTCAACAGAATCCGAAGCTGTGAACCTTACCATTCTCCTACAGTCGTTCCGTCAATTCGGCATGCCAGAGACTTAAGAACTTCCCACCCTGTGTTTTCACTTAAAAATCTCGTCGACCCATCGGCAAGCAAAACATGGACTCCGCCGGTGTGCTGGCTGCTCGCCACTTCTTCGATATTGCTGGTTGACCCGGTTGTTACCAAGTTGATTGCGACCGTGGTTGCTTCTGCGGCAGATCCAGGGAATCTCACGTGATTATGAAAAATGGGCTGTCCATTGAGCCATGGTGAACCAATCCAGATTGCTCCGCCGTTTGGATAATAGTTGTCATTTCGGACTGAGTCTCGCTCGGCTAGATAAATCGTGTTTGAAGTACCGTCGATAAAATCTTTCATATTAAGTGAGCTCAAATGACCTGAGACACCCAGCGTCTTGCTCTGTGAATTAAACGCGAGCGGATACATGGTGCCGGTTCCATGGTTGGCGACATAGTTAGATTTCCCCACACGCTGGCTGGAAGATGCGCCTGACCAACCTATCTCGCGTGCATCGTAGTAGTAAGGATTGATTCCATTGCCTACGTCCGAAGGACAGACAAAGGCGGGCAGGACATTTCGTGCCTGACTTGTTACCCATGGCGAGCTGAAATTCATGCTGGTGTAAAGGTTGGCTTGATCGATAAAAGGAAGAATGAATGCTCCCCAACCGTAGGAATTAGCAGCGTCCGAAAATTGAATATAGCCGGTTGTCGTGAATGTGGGTTTTGTATAGACAGAAGCGACCGGGTGAATCACACCGGGCGGAAACTTAGTATGCGTGTCGTGGTAATTGTGCAGGGCCAGGCCGAGTTGCTTCATGTTGTTTTTGCACTGGGTTCTGCGAGCTGCTTCCCGGGCCTGTTGAACTGCGGGGAGCAACAGGGCGATCAAGATCGCAATAATTGCGATGACGACCAGTAACTCAATCAGCGTGAAGCCCTGACGCAGGCGCGAAGCGAAGCGGCGGTGAATCCCTGGGAATGTCATGCAAAACTCCTGTTCAAGAGGGAGGGCAAAAATTAAACCCAACAAAGAAAATCAAAACGAGAAATAAGGCCAGAGACACTTTTGGGACTCGTAAACCTTGTTGGAATGAGAACCCTTTTCGTGTCATCAGCAGTCAGAAAAAGTCACTGGGCAAAACAAGAGGGCGTTCAGGTGAATCACCCTGTTCAGTCATGGAATGCCATTCAGGCAATTGCCGTGCCGCGATCGAGTCGCCGCTACTAGCGGAAGTTTTCTGCGACCAGAATATATCTCTTCAGTCCCAAAAGTGGACTAAGGAGGCAATGTGTATGCCTCGCGAACGTGAGATCAAAAACAGAAGCCCTCTCTTTGAAATCAGCCTGTTTTAATGCTTCTGCCGCTTGAGAATCAGCTTAAAAGGGTCATCTCAGTTGATGCTTGCCGTGAGCTTGGGTGAGTATGCCCTTCGTGCAGCGACATAAAATCGGCTACTATTTTCAAGAGACAACAAGCTCGATAAAAATTTGTCTTTTGTGCACAGAATGCGCAGTTCTGCGCAATTGATTAGCAGGCAAAACGTATCAACTGAGA
This sequence comes from Planctopirus sp. SH287, assembly GCF_056500625.1. NCBI lineage: Bacteria > Pseudomonadati > Planctomycetota > Planctomycetia > Planctomycetales > Planctomycetaceae > Planctopirus > Planctopirus sp. SH287. The sequence goes on from NZ_CM151403.1 coordinate 211,539, forward strand.
ATTGAAGGAACTCCCAGATCACAGGGCGCACTCCCTCTGGTTCGTCCGCCCTGTGATTAAAAGACGAGTGCATTGTCAAAGTTGAAAAGCAGGGTTTAACAGGTCGTCAAGTCCGACAACGGAGGACGTTGCGGCGACATCAACCCTAAGACAAAGCCGTGACACGGCACGAGTGTGATCAGCGAATGACTTTGCGGCTGAACGCCACCACGAACAAGCCCCACAACAATGTCCCTAACAGGGCTTCAATGTTGAGTGGGATCAGTACCCACCCGTGGGCGGTGTTGAACTGGTCACCACCGAATCCCGACGTGAACACGCTGACCGTGGTCATCAGCGCGTAAACGGCCCGGTTCACGAAACCATCGGCAGGCAAGTCGGCGATGGGCGGACTGCTGATCTCGAAATGCTGGTAGCCAATCGCATAGAGCACGGCAAAAAACAACATCATCAGCAACGCCGACACCACCGCCCGCGTGGGATTGGTTCCGTAGCCGCAACCCCAGTCCAGCAAGAGAAGATCACAGATCTGAGCCAGTTTTGACCAGGGACGCAGCCACGAACGGGGTTTGCTTTGGCGCTGGTTGACCTTGAAACGATAGTAAGCCCAGTCTTCTTCATCAAACCGGTGCAGCGTCTGAAAGGTGGCTTTGAGCAGCCCGTATTCGCGCATCGCCAACTCATGGTCTTTTGCGTTTTCAGAAGCCAGTCGCCCCTGGATCTGCTGAGGCTTGATCAGCATGCGGTCGACAACGGCATTCGCAAAGGAAAATGTTTGAGCCTTCCCCTGGGAAATGGTTTCTAAATAAACGAAGTCGCGCAGCTTGGCCTTCGACAGGTCGAGCGATCCATCGAAATGCGACGTCATCAAGTCGAGTTTTTTCTCGATGGTCGCACCACGAAACAACGCCTCCTTTTGAAAGAGGCAATGTTCAAACGTCGCTCCCTGGACAATATGGATACTGCGAAAGTCCGCAACTCTCTGGAACTGGCAATGTTTGACATTCAGCCAGCCATCAACCTTTGCTTCCCAGAATTTCGCGTCACCTTCAAAGGTGCAATGAAACAGATCCGCGTTGCCTGAGAAATCGCTGCAGTCAAATCGGCAAAACCCCTTGACCGTCAGACCTGAAAGGATTGTTCGCCGAAAATGACACGACTTGAACGTCAACGTCTTCTCGAAAGTCGAAAGCTTGTCGCAGTGTCCTCGTAGTAACGAGCAACCGATCAACTCAACGCTCTCATGAAAGATCGCCTTCTTGAAGACTGGCCGATCCAGCACGACGTTCTTGAGATGCAGTGCGCAGGGAAACTCTCCCGTGAGCTTCAACCGGCTGATGCGGACATTAGAAAGTGGCTTCCCTTCACGCAGCATGTTGAGCGCGACGGCAGCATCCATCTCAAGAAGCTGAGACGTACTTGATCGATCATCAACGCCTTCATGAGAACGTTCGTCGTGATCCTGTGTGATGGATGTGATGTTCGATTCAGTCATGTTCTTGTTCTATGGGGTACAACCACCCCGTCCTCACTGGTTCGTAAGCTAATCCGCAGGCTTGAGTCACGTGCGTGAACACAGAACGTGAAAAAGCCGGCTTTGGATCAGCGGAATTCAGCGGCAACGTTCGCAAACTCTTCACGAGCTTCTTCCACCAGAAGTTCGTATCGACCGGCGTACCGTTGAGCGAAGTGGATCAGGATCAATTTTTCCGCCTTGGCCGACCGGGCCAGTTCACCGGCTTGCCGGGCCGTCATGTGGCGGTATTTATTCGCCTGTGTGGCCTGCGCACTCAAATAAAATGAATCGCAGTAAAGCAGATTCGCGCGATGAGCGAGTGCGAGAAGATCCTTGCGAACACCTTCGCTTAAAGCAGTGTCGGTGATAAAAGCTAACCGTGCTCCCGCCGACAGACGGAAAAATTTGTCGCGCAAATACGACAAGGGAAACACTCCACCATCGATCAGGATTGGCGATGAATCCGAGCCATTGTCACGCAGGCGAGTGAGAACCTCGGCAATCCAGGCTCCCGGCTTTAAGTGACTTTTTTGTAAAGCCGCAGAAGAAAGAAACCATCCCGGCTTTTCAATAACGGCATAGCTGAGGCAGTTCACGGTGTGATCGGCAAAGGTGGCTTCCACTTGAACCGTGGAGTTCTCGAAAATCACTCGGCCGGAATAGGAAGTCTCGCGTACCTCGGGAGGCGGGAATCGCCGTCCACAATCCAGTCGTCCAATCCGCAGAAGTTCGCGATGAACCTCACAGACATCAATCACAATCTTTTGAAAGGGAAAGTATTGAAATTCATAGCTACGAATGCGGTCAGCCACCTTTTCAATCGTTCCGGGCGGGCCATAGAGGGATAGCGTCTTGTCTCGATCCAGATTGGCCCGGAGGATACGATCCAGACCAATGAAATGATCAATGTGGTGATGCGTGATGAAAACTGCTGTCAAATCAGCCAGTTGATCCAGCGAGAGCGAGCTATTGTCACCACCATCCAGCAACAGCGCATCGTTGCGATCGGGATAGTCGATCAACAGAACCGGGTCACCCGTGCTGCCGTTGACCAGTGTCAGTTCGGCAGACATCATTGATGGTAAGGCAGCCATAGTTCCCGTGCTTTAACAATGACGGATAACGATGATTCGCACTGGCAAACAACGATCAATTAGCGCCTGCCAGCTTGTGAGAGAGCAACAATAATTCCCAGTATCATCAGGCCATTGTAGCTGGTCGCAATAAACCCCAGGACGATGGCAATCCATGCGTGAACGCTCCCTTTAATGATCGGGTTCTGGCTCCGCTTTTTCAGGCCGATGATCCCCAAAATAAACGCGGGAATCGAAAAGAGAATCCCGATGAGGGGGAACAAGCCGACAATCCCAAGATAATAGCCGATCAGCGCATGTGGATTTTTGTAAGGGATAAGTCCACCAGTGCTATCTCCGCCCTGTTCACTGGCAGCAGGGCGAGAATGAGCGGGTGGCAAATCAGATCGGGAGAGCGAGGATGGAATCACAACGCCGGGCAGATTTTCCAGCGGCATCCAGTTGTCGCGGCCCTTGTACCAGGCATCTACCCCATAAGGTGATAGCTTCCCCTCTGCGATTTGCGCATTGACATCAGCTAATTCAAACGGCCCCCGTCGTTCACCATTCACATGCAAATAGATACTCATACATTTTCCTAGGATTGATCAACAAATAATCAGAGTAGAATCATGGAGATCGAGATCAGTGATTGCCGGACTTCAGGGGCCGTGATGAGATCAAGCGAGAAGGCATATCGCAGATGCTGGTGCATAGTTTTCCATAACAGTCCTCACGTTACTTCCGCTGTCCTTTTTTACGAGTGATCTTAGTTGATCCGGGTTTAGCCGGAGCAGGCATTGAAGGAGAGTCGTCGCAGTAGCAGGGCTTAAATGAATCAAGCCACTTAACTGTTCCCCGCAGATCCATGAAAAACGTATGGATTGCAGGCCGGAAGTCTTGAAGAATCTTATTTAATCCCATGAAATCATCTATGCGAAGGTCTTTACAAAAATCGTGAATGATGTATTGCGCGAGGGCATTCGCATGTCGCTGGTGAACTTCCTGATCGATGTCGGTTGGAGTGCGTTCCTTTGATGATTTATCCGCCATTGGCTTTGGGTCGATCGCTTGGCAGCATTGAGGCTGGGCAGGGTCATGTCCAATGAAGAGACGAAATGCTCCACAGTCTTCATGCTGTACAATATAGATATCCGAAATTTGTCCACCGGTCAGAATCAAAGCTGAACGGAATTGATCTAAAAAGCAGTTTTTCCATGCGTCAAACTTACAGCACAAAGTTTCCAGCGTGGGTATAGGCTTTTTCTTGTTGCAATCCTTGCTGTTTGTATGCACTTCTTCGGCGGCGTTTGTATAGGCCTCGTGATCCTTCTTCCATTCGCCTGTTAACGCCAATGCGGTGCCGGGGAGTGTGATGTGGTAGTAGCGATTGGTTAAATTATCCTCGTCCAGAAACTCGACAAGGTTGTCGAGGAGTCGGGCGTCGACACAACTCAGAACAATCGCGTACTTACGCGGTGCGGCATAGTCATGAACTTGAGAGGCTCTGGTCACTTTGGCAAATCCTCAGAGTGGAACTTTCATCGGACAACATCAGTCCCGCATAACTTCTCTGATCGTCCGGCCAGATCGCAACAGAAATCTACAAAAGATTGTCAGAAGTCGGCAGAACGGAGATGTCCGGTGATTCTCTCGAGAGACAAGCTGAGATCTTTCACAAAAAGTATGGAAGTCGACTCGGCATTTCCTTACTGTCGTGCTGATGAATACCTGATTGACTTTTGATGATTGACACTCATGAAGCGAGGCCTGTTTTCATGCGAACTCCAACACGCCGGGATTTGTTAAAATGGTGTGGAGGCATTGCTGCGACCAGTTGGACAAGCCAGTGGTCGCAGGCCGCCCAGGTCGCTTCTCCGCTAGGAAATCCAAGTTCGTCCAAAATTAAAATCGGGCAGATCGGTGTCGGGCATGCCCATGCCAGCAAGCTCGCGGTCTATCGCAATTCCCCGGATTATGAAGTCGTGGGGATTGTTGAATCAGACGAGAAGTTGCGACGTCATGCGCAGTCGCAAGCGGCTTATAAAGACTTGCCATGGATGACACAGGAAGAACTACTGAACTTGACCGGTTTGCAGGCTGTGCTGGTCGAGACGCATGTTCGTGATCTTTTACCAGCAGCCGAAGCCGCGATTCGAGCTGGCAAACATGTTCATCTCGATAAGCCAGCAGGAGAATCGCTCAGCCACTACCGCCGCATTCTGGAAGCTGCGGAAAAGCAAAAGCTATTAGTCCAGATGGGCTATATGTATCGCTATAGCCCGGCCGTGATATTACTCCGGGAGTTTCTGCAAAAGGGCTGGCTGGGGGATGTGTTTGAAGTCCATGCCGTCATGAGCAAAGTGCTCGATCCAGGGACGAGGAAACAACTCGGAGAGTATCCGGGGGGAATCATGTTTGAGTTGGGATGCCATGTGATCGATCTGGTCATGAGCGTGATGCCCAACCCGGAGAAAATCACACCCTATGCGCGTCGTACCGGGACAGGAAAAGACCAGTTGGTCGATAATATGCTGGCAGTCTTTGAATATCCCAAGGCAACCGCCACTGTCCGTTCGACAGGGTTGGAAGTGGACGGGTTTGCCCGCCGGCATCTGACGGTTTGCGGAACGAAAGGGACGTTTCATATCCAGCCGCTGGACAATCCGTCTGTGCGGCTATCGCTCAGCGAAGCCATCAAGGATGCCGAGAGTGGCGAGAGCTACACCAAAGGTGTGCAGGAGATCGCGATGCCACGCTTTCCACGCTATGTCAGTGACGCGGCCGATATGGCTAAGATTATTCGAGGCGAGAAAGCCAGCGACTTTTCCTATGCACACGATCTTGCCGTCCAGACGGCTGTGCTTCAAGCCAGCGGCGTCCCTCTGTCTTGAGTGGTTTTGAGCATCAGCGAATCTGGAAAAGTCCCGGCTTTTCGCACAACAGGCCACGTGTCGTGGCGTTTTCTCCTGCCAGCACACGGCGAAGGTCACCGATCATACGGGGAGAATCGCCATAGTAAGCATGCTGAAAGCTCATCAATGCTTCTTTCGCCATCAAAGTGGCGTCAATACAGTCGATCCAGTCGCGCGACTGATCGGTCAGCGAGACCTGAGTGGCGCTTCCCAGTCGCGTGCCACCATTCAGCCCTTGCGACAGCTTCAGGGCCACGTCTTGCTCAGAGGCGTAGATCGTCAAACGACGGGTCGCCCGCTGAATCGACGGAACAATCTGCGTCCGGAAAATGTCGGCATCAAGATCGGGAGCCGCAAGAATCACCTGATTGAACAGCGGCTGATTTTCCATCAGCGGCATGTCACGGATCAGTTCTTTCAATGAGAACGTCACCACCCGGCTTCCCATGCTATGGGCCACAATGTGAATCTTCTCGGCACGGGAAAAGAGTGCCAGTTGCTTGAGAACCTGCTGACAATGGGGAAGTGACCATTCCGCGTTATTCCAGTCCGTGGTGTAGACCATGTTGTTTCCGGCGGGCCAACTGAAACAGACAGCGGCTCCAGGGAAATTGAGGTCATAAGACAGCTGAGCCGTCCGACGGACAGCGTTGTCGAAGGTGACGTTGTAGCCATGTACAAACACGAGGATTTCGCTGGAGGTTGCACCAGCCAGCTTCTGGCGGATCCGTGTCATCCAGTTGGCTTCAGAGAGATTATCGAGATGATCCATGAGCACAATATGCTCTTTCGGATCTTCGCTCCATTGGTACCAGGCTTTTGTTTCGAGTTCGCCGGGTTTGTGCTTGTAAGGAATGCTGACCTGGCACATCCCCCATTGGAGATCCCCACGCTGGGTGCCGAACGCTTTACTGGCTGTAGTGGCTCCGGTGCGATTGCGATTTGTGGCGAAGTAAATCGTTTCTCGTGAAAAGCCCTGGTCTTTAGGAGCCGCCGGCAGAGCAGACCGAGCGGGGCTTGCTTCGGGAGCAATGGTGTGAAACTCGACAATCTTCGGCTCCATCGCGGCTCGTCCGTTCGCTTCAATTTTCACCGTTTCAAAAGCAGTGTCAGGGAGAGTGGGCGGAATTTGTGGCGGAGCAAGTGCAGGTTCAAACTGGAGAGGAAGTTCCGGCAGGAGTGGGCCTTGGGAGGAGGAGGTTTCGAGCTTTTGTCCACCGCCCGAAGGATCAGGCCATGCGCTGGCATCCGGAAGATCAGGTGCCGTCGCAGTCCCTCCCGAGGCAAACGGTGGCGCGTCACCAACTGATTGATCCGAGGAAGAGATGTCCGTCGCGCTACTGGAGCGAGATTGATCGCGAGAGGCCGCACCGCATCCAGCAAAACTCACCATCAAGGCCAGTGCGGTGGGAATCCACCAGTTGGTCAGCCATCGGAAGATTGAAAGGGTGTTGGAAGGCATTGCTGGCATCGTTCAGGCATCCTTGCCGGAATTAAGTGAGGAGCCGTGTTTTATGCCGATTGTTGCGGCGCGCGAAGTGCGATTGTCCGGGTGAACAGGTCGGTCGACGGCGGTTTCTGCCGGTCATGCGCCAGAAAAAAACAAGAAGACGCCAGCCATCGAGGCGAGGTGTTCACATGACGAGTTGATATTCGCGAACACGGGGAGATTTTCCTGCTGACCAGATCCGCTGGGCAACGGAAATTAGGCCAGCCGGGAAAGTTCTGTGAGCAACCCCTCGTCGCAGGGGATGTTGCGGGGTAAGATCCAGCAGCGAGATTCGGAAGCTCTTTGTGACAGATCAGATCATTAGGGACTGACAAAACACACTTTGATGGAGTGTTGTGCCCTGACTTGATCGTGTTCCCGAGATCACTTCTTATGGCTGCCGGTTCTCGAAACGTCTTGCCACTGCATGGGACTTCAGAGAGAGAATTACATCCAGTGGTATGGAATCAGGCAAAGATCACCTCCAGCTGGTGAAATAGACTCGAATGACGACGACTTCCCCCGCTGCTGCTCTTTCCGAGGCACCCGATTTGTCATCCAGCGCTGCAACAACAGACGAATTGATCAAGACCGAAGTTTCTCAATCGGGTCATGATCAGCCCAAACGCCGCAGCACTGCCCAGTTCAAATTTGTCCCGGAAACGTTGGCTCACCGGGAAAAGCTGCGCGATGACGCCATCGCTTTTTGCCATCAGTTGGATCGATCGAAGCCATTCACGAAAAACGCGCTGGAAGCGATGGCTCGTGAGATGCTCCTGAAGGGGGGCGAGCCAGAGAAATTCCTTGGCTTTGCGATGGTGATGCTAGGAAATGTCTTCTGGCGTGAACAATTTCTGGCGATCCCGTTTGAGCGACGGATGCTGTTGCTCCCCCATTGTTTGAAACATGCCGAAGGTTGCCCCGCAGACTATGACGAGTTTGGTCTCGACTGCGAACGTTGCGGTGCTTGCTCGATTGCCGACTACAAGGTCAAGGCCGAGAAGCTGGGCTACAAGGTGCTCGTTGCTGAAGGTTCGCCAATCGTCTTGAAGATCATTGTGTCAGGGCACATTGACGGCATTCTGGGCGTGGCCTGCCTGAATGTTCTGGAGAAGGCGATTGACAAAATTCTGATCGCCGGAGTTCCCTCTTATGCCGTGCCGCTCCATTCCGGCGATTGCAAAAATACCTCGCTGGATGAGTCATGGGTTTGGGAGTGCCTGGATAAATACGAACCGGCACCTTCTCAGAAGACGCGCAGTTATGTTCCTCTGATGAGGGCTGCCAACCGGATTTTTGACGACCAATTCGAGTTGATCACCCAGCCAGTCCGCAATGACAGATCCCCGTCTCCGGCGAACGGTGCAGACTCACTGTCTCCCTTGCGGTTCACTGAAGCTGTCGTGATGGATTGGCTTCAGAATGGAGGGAAGCGTTTGCGGCCCTTCATCACGTTGGCCGCTTATGATGCTCTCACAGGAGCTGTGGGACTCTCGAAGGATCATCAGGATCAGGTGCCCGATTATGCACCACCCATTGGCCGGGTCGCGATGGCCATTGAAGCCTTCCACAAAGCGTCGCTGATTCATGATGACATTCAGGACAACGATCAGTTTCGATATGGGAAAGAAACCCTGCATCGCAAGTACGGGGTTGGGTCGGCCATCAACCTGGGGGATCATTTGATTGGCGTGGGATATCGTCTGGTCTCGTCGTCGCGGAAAGAACTGGGAGCTGACGTTGCGGCTGATGTGCTGGATGCGTTCGCTGCTGCTCATATGAAGCTCTGCGAAGGGCAGGGGGCTGAGCTACAGTGGTCACGTTCAGAAAGTTATGCACTGACACCCGCAGAGGCGATGAAAATATATGCCCTGAAAACCTCACCTGCGTTTGAAGCGGCGCTGTATGCCGGAATTCGTCTGGCAGGCCCGGCAGAGCCTTACACCGAAATGATTGTGCAGTTTTCAAGGCATCTGGGGGTCGCGTTTCAGATCCTTAATGACCTGGGCGACTGGCTGGGGGACGACCATAACAAGCTGGTCGCAGGACAGGATGCTCAGGCGCTACGCCCCACATTGCTCTGGGCCATGGCCTGGGAAGCTTCAACGGCTGAAGAACGGGACGAAATCATCCGCGTTGCTCAGTCGTCAATGAATCCCCACGCCAGGTTTGAAGCTTTCAAACGCCATTTTGAGAAGTACGACATCTTCACGAAGGCTCATCTCCTGGTGGATAAATCCCGGGCAAGGGTCGAAGCTCTGGCCGATACCGTCACCCCCGAGCCACTGCGGGAACTGCTCTATTTCGTGATTGATACCGTGCTGGCAGAAGACCACCTTCCGGTGAAACCTCAGCCAACAATCGTCCCCATGAATCTGCTGCGACCGTCTCTTGTGAAAAATTAACAGATGAATCGGCCCATGATTGTCATGAGACCTTAAGAGGCCGCTTGATCCCCCTTGAGGACGTCGCGATCACTTGAAGTCGGCGATCAGGCCACACGGGCAATGCAATCCCGATAAGGAAATCGTTCTTTGCCGGAGATCGACCTGTGAGCCAGATTGCTCCAGCAACGTTGAATTTCTGTTTTGAAAGTTGAAGTGATCTGACATGAAGTGGAGTGCTCCTCTCTCACAACAGGCGACGGAAGCCATCCCTTCGCCGGCGCTGGTCATTGATCTGGAGGCCATCACACAGAATCTTGACCAGATGATCCGCACCAGCGGTGATGTCAGTCGGCTGCGCCCGCATTGCAAGACCCACAAGATGCTGGATCTGGCCAAGCTGGAAGTACAGCGAGGGATCACTCATCACAAGGCTGCCACATTCGCAGAAGCCGAAATGGTGGCACGAGCCGGTGCCACAGACGTGGTGTTAGCCTACCCGGTCGTCGGGCCAAATCTCAGGCGGGCCGCTGAATTCCGGCATCGGTTTCCACAAACACGATTAACGGTTCTGGCCGATGATGCCCAGGCTATCGAAGCGATTGGCGAGATGACCAGCACAGCGGGTATCACGCTGGATGTGCTGCTGGATCTCAATGTGGGAATGAACCGGACGGGCATTGCCCCCGAACTTCCCGAAGCGGAGTTGCTCTATCAGAAACTCTCCTCCACAAGCGGAGTGAAGGCGGCTGGCCTGCATGTCTATGACGGACATCTGCACCAGATTAATGTCGAAGAACGTGTCGCTTCCGTTCAAGAGGTCTGGTCGAATGTCCGGCAATTTCGTGACCGACTGTTAGCCGCTGGTTTGAAAGTCCCCAGGATCGTCTGTGGAGGGACGGGAACATTTGGCCCATGGAGCCAGATCGAAGATCCCGCGATTGAACTCAGTCCCGGCACTTGTGTGCTGCATGACTGGGGCTATGCTCAGAAATTCCCCGAGATGGATTATGCTGCTGGTGCGTTTGTCTTGAGCCGGGTGATCAGCCGGCCCACATCATCGCGGATCACGCTGGATCTGGGGCATAAGGCGGTCTCACCCGATCAGGCAATGGGCCAGCGGGTCTGGCTGCCGGAAATCAACGATGGGAAGCAGGTTCTTCAAAGCGAGGAACATCTGGTTGTCGAGACAAATGACCGCGAGGCATTCCCTGTCGGCCGTGTGGTCTGGGGGATCCCCCGGCATGTCTGCACAACAGTGCCGCTCTTTCCCTTTGCCTATGTGGCCAAAGAGGGCGAGGTCATTGACCGCTGGGAAATCACCGCGAGAAACCGCCAGTGGACGATTTGAGACGAATCGCAACTTGAAATAGCGAGTTGATGATCTCAAAAGCATGCTTGCCCAAAGCCGCTGTCTTTTACACACACAACTTTTTTCAGATCAATTTGACCGTGGGCGGAGTGCCGCGATGGGAATCCAAGGCTCTTCGTGCCATTCTCACGGCTCTGAGTGAGCATGCCGGATGTGCGTTTGACACTGATCTTCCATCAATCCAAAGAGCATGCTTGCCTCAAAGCCGCTGTCTTTTATACATAAATTTCTTATTCCTTTGAGCAAGCGGCACGGCATTTACACCATCAAGGGGTGATGACCAGATCAACCCACAGGAGTTCCGGCCTGGGATAAACCTGCTCATCGGAATGACTCCTTTGCGTTCTTCGCGCCTTTGCGGTGAGTCGAAGAATTTTTACCGCGAAGAAAAGAAGAGCGCGAAGGAATTCGGAAGAGATCGAAGGGAGACGAACGGTATGGGGTGGGAGCCTGCTCTATGACTTTTGAACAGCATCAATCCCTTGAATTCCCTCGGCTGTATGCCAGATATTGAGGTAAAGGCCGCAAGGTGCTATGGGCCACCCATGCCAATTTCATGGTGCGGTTCAGGTGGCGAAAAAGTTGTGTATAAAAGACAGCCTCAAAGCCGCAAGCGTGGGACACAGAGCGATATTTCAAATTGAAATGTGTATCAGGTGCAGCTTGTTGAAACGCCAATGGGTCACGCAAGAATTCTTCTCACATGACCCATTGGTATATAAGCGGTTGTTGCGGCCCTGGTAGTTGACAAGACGGTCAATAATTACTTTTCAATGTTTTTTGTCAGTTCTAAAATCGACTTTCCGTCAAGTTTCCATTCCGGCTTCGGCTCGATTCCCAGATAGTTTAATGCTGTGGCAACGATATCAACTTGATAGGTTGGTTCAGTGATCTTGCCGGGCTTAACTAATGGCCCGCTGGCAACGATAAAGACCTGGCGGATTTCTGGTTTTTCACGCCCCCCACCATGATTGGTTCCCGATCCGCCATGATCGGTACAGACCAGTACCAGCCATTTCTCGCTGCTGGTTTTCTGTCTTTCATCAACGGCTTCCAATAGCCGCCCCACGTAGCTATCGACGCGTTCAATCGACTCGACATATTTCTTCACCGTGGGATGAAACCCGTTGGCATGTCCCGTTTCATCCACCTGGCCAAAATAACAAACCACAACATCGTTCGATCCCTCAGCGATGGCTTTCGCCGCTGCCACAGAAAGCTCATCATCCGCTTTGAGATAATCGGCGGCATGCCGAGCCTTGGCGTTCACGCTGGTGTCAGCAGCCGAGACAATCTTCTCTGCAATTGGTGGCCAACTGCTGAACGAAGCCGTCTTCGATTCTGGCCGGGCTTCTTTCACTCGCGCAAAGAAATGGGGAAATTCCTGATAGTTCGACCCTTTGAAGGAATTGTCGATCACGCCGTGTTTGTCAGGCCAGACACCAGTGAGCAGGTTCGACCAACCTGGGCCGCTGACGGTGTCTCCCTTGGTCACGCGATCGGCGAGAATATCGGTATTCTCGCAATAGAGGCCGTTCTTGACCAATCGCTCGATGTTGGGGGTTTTTGCCGCTTCAAGGGCATCAGGCCGGCAACCATCAATACCAATCACCAGCACTTTGCGAACTGGGGGAGCATCCGCCGCCATTGTGGGTGTGCTCAGTCCTCCCAAAACAGCCAAAGTCGTTAATACAAGACTTAATTTCAAGGAAACCTGAAGCGTCATCACCCTCTCCCGCATTTTCCGTTACGCACCCCATCGGGCCAACTTTCCCGAGTCTTCAGGAGTCAGCCTAACTTCTTGAATGCGCAACGTCATTGATCGGTTCGACGGCTTATTTCCACAAGAACTCATCCGCTCCCCAATCTCAAGCCGGGTCGATTCCTCCCATAGCGTTATGAAGAGGGCTTTCCCTGTTATCGCCATCAAGCGCCAAGGGGGAGATCGGATTCATTCGATCTCCCCCTTGGGGTGTCATCAACGATTTGTGAGACGCCTGGAATCAGCCGCCCAGTTTGCTCTTAAGGAACGCCAAACCTTCTTTGAGGGCTTCGTCGAGTTTTTCCGGAATTTTCCCGCCGGCTTCCGCCAGTTCCGCACGACCACCACCCCCGCCGCCGACGAGTTTGGCTGCCGCCTTCACGGCGTCGCTGGCATTGAATCGCTGTGCCAGATCCTTGGTCGCACCAGCGATCAACGAGACCTTGCCATCGACCGCTTGACCAACAAGCACAGCCGCCGAACCCGCTTGGGCACGAATCTGGTCGACCAGTTCTTTAAGTTGCTCACGGGCCAATTCATCTGCCCGATGGACGATCACCTTGATGTCTCCCACCGTCGGAGCTTCGCGAACTAACCTGGACGCCATCTCCGCCAGCGATTGCGAGGCATACTGAGAGAGATCCTTCTTCGCGATGCGCAGTTCTTCCTGCAACGCGGCGACCTTCCGGGGAAGTTCCTCTGCTGTGGTCGCCTTGACCAGAACTCCCACATCCTTAAGCAACGCTTCCGTTTCTCGCATCCGGGCAATGGCTTTTGGCCCCGTGACGCAACTGATGCGGCGAACGCCCGCAGCCACCAATTCATCCTTCATCACGCGGCAGATGCCCACCTGTCCGGTGTTGGAGAGATGTGTTCCTCCACAGAATTCCCGGCTGAATTCGCCCATCTCCACCACACGGACGAAATCGGGATACTTTTCGCCGAACAGAGCCATCGCACCCAGTTTTTTGGCCTCTCCAATCGCCATCACACGGGTGTTGATCGGAGCACCATCAGCGATCTTGGCGTTGACCAGATCTTCGATCTTCGTCAGTTCGTCGGCTGTCAGACCACGCGGATGAGCAAAGTCGAATCGCAGTTGGTCAGCTTCCACCTTGGAGCCACGCTGGGTGGCATTCTCACCCAATGTTTCACGCAACGCATGGTGCAAAATATGTGTGGCCGAATGAGCGCGACGAATCGCAGCCCGGCGTGCTCCGTTGACCGTAGCCGTCACCGTCTCACCGACCTTGATCTGGCCTGACTTGATCTGTCCGATATGCACAAAGAGTTCGCCATCCTTCTGGGTATCGTAGACCTCGAATTCCCCTTCGGGTGTGGCAATCGTCCCTTCATCTCCCACCTGTCCGCCCGATTCTCCATAGAAAGGAGTCTTATCGAGCACAATGCCGATAGTCACCTGCGGCGTGGCATAACCATCCACCAGCTTTTTATCGGCGATAATCCCACGAACCGTGGCTGTGTTTGTGACTGTCTCGTAACCGACAAACTCCGTGCCACCGCCCTTTTTCAGAGCATCGATTGGCCCTTCGGACATCACTGAGTCAGCGAACGCACCACGTCCACTGGCCTTCTTGGCCTCTTCACGGCACTCCTTGAATCGAGCCATATCGACCGACACCCCTTCGGTGGCGGCGAGTGTTTCGGTCAATTCAATGAGGAAACCATCTGTCTGGTGCAGGTCGAAAGCCTCATCACCCGACAGAGACTTGCGATTGGACGCCTTGGCCTGATCCACCAGTTTACGGAACTTGGTCAAGCCACGCTCGACCACGCCCAGAAACTGCTTTTCTTCAGCTTCAATCACATGGGAAACGGCTTCAATCGTCTGTTGCAATTCCGGATAAGGCTTGCGCATCACTTCGGAAATGAGCGGCACCAGTTGAGAGAGGAATGGCTCGCGCTTACCCAGCAGGAACCCTTCCATCGAAGCACGCCGCAGCAGCAGACGAATAATGTAATTCTCTTTTTCCGGCCCTGGCAGACATCCTTCATGAATGGCGAAGGTACAGGCCCGCACATGATCGGCAATCCGGCGAAGCGGCCGGCCGACCGGGCTGGAAAAGTCATACTTCACACCAACAATGTCACCACTACGATCACAGAGCGGGCGGAGCGTGTCGATTTCATAATTGCTTTCAAACCCCTGGAGAACTGCAGCCGTTCGTTCCAGACCCATCCCCGTATCAATGTTCTTTTTGGGCAGGGGACGCAGGTTGTTGGGTGGCTCACCCACGCGATTAAATTGGGTAAAGACGAGATTCCAGATCTCTACCTTTTTACCACTGGGTGGTGTGTAATAAATTTCGCTGCATGGCCCGCAGACCCCATCCGGGCCGTTGGTTGGTGAACCGGCTGGCCAGAAGTTTTCGTACTCATCCTCCCGGGTAATTTGCCGGGAATCGAGACCGATCTCATTTTGCCAGATGCCAACAGCTTCATCGTCATCCAGATAAGCCGTGACTGTGAGGCGGGAAGGATCCAGACCAAGCCACTTCTTATCGGTCAGAAACTCCCAGGCCCAATGAATCGCTTCTCGTTTGAAGTAGTCCCCAAACGAAAAGTTGCCCAGCATCTCAAAGAAGGTGTGGTGATAAGCCGTCACCCCTACGTTGCTGATATCGCCCGTGCGCAAGCATTTCTGGCAAGTGGTCGCTTTCGTAAAATCGAGCGGCCCAATCCCGAGAAACTGATTCTTGAACTGGTTCATCCCCGCTGGCGTGAACAACACCGTGGGATCATCTTTAGGGACAAGCACGTCCGAGGGGCGACGAACGCACCCTTTACCAGCGAAGAAATCAAGATACTTCTCGCGGAGTTCATCAGTCTTCATGGTCGATTGGCTGCCGTGCCTGCAAGGCAAATGAGGAAGATTTGTGACAAGGGCGGTCAGGCCCTGTTCAGAGAAGTTATCACAATCGGTAAAACCGGTGCATCCTCAGAGTCCGGAATTGTTCTGCAACCGTTGCCGATCCTGTCAGAAAGTGGCCATTATTTTTCCGAAATGGTGACTGTTCGGCCATCGCCCAGCAGCACACGGACATCACCTGTGACTGGCTGGGCAGTGAAAGCTGCAAAATCTGCCGGAGTTGTGACCATACGGTCGTTAAGCTGGACAATGAACTCTCCCACCGTCAGGCCGGCTTTCGCTGCGGGGCTTTCTGGCTCCAACTGAGTAATCACCACTCCCCGGAAAAATGGAACCGGCTGAGGCATGAGTTTCCACCGACCCGTGGCAAAATCGATCGTCATTCCCCGCCAGGGCAAACGCCTGGGCCGCGAGACAACCATCTGGTCATCCCAGTCCACTGGCCACTTCCCCAATTTTACAGGAAGCACCAACTCCTGATCGTTCCGCAACACCTTGAAAGGGACTGACGTTCCCGGAGCAATCAGACCCACTTCTCTCATCAAGTCATCACCATGGAGGATGGGCGTGCCGTCGATTTCCAGCACGATGTCACCCGCCTCGATTCGCCCGTTCCAGGCAGGGGAATATGTGTAAGGCAACTGAACCTGAGTCCCATAAACGACGCGAGGAAACCCTTCAATGGACTTGGGCAAGACCACCGGTGCCCGGTTTAAACTCACCCCGAGAAAGCCGTACTCCACTTCTTCACCGCGAATCAGGGTTTCAATCACACGCCGGATCCCTTCATCAAAAGGAACTGCGAATCCACCGGATTTCTCATATCCATCCAGCGCGGCAAGAGAACTTCCCAGTCCAATGAATTCCCCTCGAAGATTCACAACAGCGGCCCCACTCATCCCCAGCGATAACCGGGCATCAAGTTGCCAGAGCGTACCGAAGTAATGGATCGATGGCTTGGCCTTTCGTGACTCATCACGCACTGCCAAAGGATCGGGAGGAGGCCGGCGGGCGATATTGGAAATCATGCCCCAACTGGCACTGGCCGAACCATCTCTGGCAATGGCATAAGGGTTCCCAAGCAGAACCACAAACTGGCCTTTACCCATCTGATCCGCTTGACCAATCTCCAGTGGCTGCAGATTCCACTCTCCCGCTTTGACTGTTGCCGCATCCAGAGCCAGCACCGCCAGATCACTGCGGGGATCAGCTGCATAGATTGTCGCCCAACACCCTTTTCGCCCTGGCAAAGTCACAAACAACCGCGACTGATCCGCTTTGATGGGATTGCCGTAACGCTGCCCGTTTTTCACAGAATGATAGGTCGTCAGGACGACGGCGGGAAAAGAATCGGCACCACGGATCAGCACACCCGTCGCAAACTCATTGGGGACAAAATCGGGATCCATCGGATCAATGCGAGTCGCCCGATTGTCCGGCCCCACGACCAGTTCCAGTGACGACTGACGTATGCGAGCAATGCTGACCACTGCCCCTTCAGTCTTCCGAATCGCCGCTTGGACCGCTGTTTCAAGCGACAAAGCAGCAGCGGGAGACACCTCCTGAGCGATCACTTCTCCTGCCGTAAGGAGGGAAAGCACACTCAGCATCAGTCTGAAAATGAATGTCAGTCGCCCTACCGTTAGTCGTCCTCCAGTCATTCGTCTCCCTGTCATTAGCCCACTCCCGCAGCATACGCCTCCGCCAGACCACTGATGACTGAGATCCTGTCTGAGTAAACTCTCTCCCCCGCTTGCAAGAGTGGGCCGGGGTGAGGGCTGATTTACCATCCGTGTTTCTGATAGCAAGATACACCCTCTCGTCGAGAGCAACGTGCTCTCTTCCATCTGGCGCAAAAACATGCTTGCACCAAAGCTGCAAGCATGGCACGCAGAGCGCTATTTCAAATTGGAATGCGTATCAGAGATCCCTCAGGGAGAAGGATTCAGGAGTTTCCGGACAGCCCCTTACTCTCCCTTTGACCCTGTGCTGATATGCTGACCACCGGCATGGAGTTCCAGCACCTTGTTCTTGATCTCTTCCATGACTTCCGGATGCTCTTCCAAATAGAGACGAGCCTTGTCACGTCCTTGTCCCAGTTTGCTTTCGCCATAAGTGAACCAGCTTCCGCTGCGATCCACGAGCCGGGCAGCAACGCCCAGATCAAGCAGGTCTCCTGAGAAACTGATTCCATGCGTACTCAGCATGTCAAATTCAGCAACGCGGAAGGGCGGGGCGACTTTGTTTTTGACAATTTTGACTTTCATTCGCATGCCGATGGTCACTTCTCCATCTTTTAATGTCGCCAGTCGGCGCACATCGGCTCGAATGGAGCAATAGAACTTGAGCGCCCGTCCGCCAGGTGTCGTTTCCGGGCTGCCGAACATCACACCGATCTTTTCACGAATCTGGTTGATGAAAATGACGACCGTCTTGGCCTTGGAAATCACCCCGGTCAGTTTTCGCATCGCCTGGCTCATCATGCGGGCCTGTAAACCAACATGAGAATCGCCAATTTCGCCTTCCAATTCGGCCCTGGGAACCAGTGCCGCGACTGAGTCGATCACCACAACATCGACGGCGTTCGACTTAATCAACATCTCGGCAATCTGCAGAGCCTCTTCGCCTGTCGATGGCTGGCTGACAAGCAGTTCTTCCAGGTTCACGCCCAGCTTTTTCGCCCAGGCGGGATCAAGGGCATGCTCGGCATCGATAAACGCCGCAATACCGCCGGCCTTCTGTGAGCTGGCAATACAGTGGAGTGCCAGAGTCGTTTTTCCGCTCGATTCTGGCCCAAAAACCTCAATAATGCGACCGCGTGGGAACCCTCGTCCCCCCAGTGCCAGATCCAGTGAAAGGGCTCCAGTGGAGATCCCTTCGACATCCATCCCGGCATCGGTCAGCTTCATGATCGAGCCACGCCCGAACGCCTTTTCGATCTGGCCTAGCGCGTTATCAAGCAGTTTGACATGCTCGCGGTCGGTCTCGGCAGCAGACTTCTTCTCGGGCTTGGCCTTTGGCGACATCCTTCGTCATCCCTTTCTGAATCAGCGCAATGCGCCGCTCGTCAACACTGTTTGAACGCGATGTATATCAACTTGAGTGAATGTACAGAAATACAAAACAACAAATGAACAGTCAAGAGGCTGGAAACCGGCAAGAGCTTTTCTTGATGAACCAAAGGCTTACCTCGAAAGCTCCGCCATGACCTCCTCGGAAACACTGAAATTCGACATCACGTTTTGAATATCTTCGTTGTCTTCCAATCCTTCGATCAATTTCAAAACGGCCCGTCCCCCTTCCAGATCCAGATCCACTGTGCTCTGGGGGATCATGGTGATTTCTGCCACTTCGGTCGCAATGCCGGCTTTTTCCAGAGCCTCGCCGACACTGGTAAACAAATCCGGCGTACAGAGAATTTCATAACCACCAGGGTGCGGGCCAACGTCAAGTGCCCCCGCCTCCATGGCCAGTTCCATCAGCGATTCTTCGACCACACCTTCCGACTTAACGACATAGACACCGCGTCGGTCGAACATCCAGGCTACACAACCGGTGCTTCCCAGATTGCCACCGTTGATATCGAAGATTCGCCGGACTTCGCCTGCCGTCCGATTGCGGTTCTCGGTGAGAATATCGCAGAGAATCGCGACGCCTCCCGGGCCATAACCTTCATAGAGAATCTGCTCATAGTTATCGGCCTGGAGTTCACCAGTCCCCTTCTTGATCGCACGTTCAATTGTCTCAGCAGGCATGCTCGACTTCTTCGCACGATCAATCGCATAGCGTAAAGCCAGATTGGCGGCGGGATCACCACCCCGCTGAGCCGCCACAATTATGGCTTTGGAGAGCTTGCCAAACAGCTTGCCCCGCTTCTGATCGTATCTCCCTTTTTTGTGAGCGATGTTCGCCCAATGGGAATGCCCTGCCATTGCTACCAGTCTTTTCTTGAAGTCACTGTTTGAGAATCACTCTGTTGAGAAACCATCGAGGCTTTCAATGATCTCTATTTGAGGCAAGTTGAGTCCACTATCCCGGATCAAGCTGGCCCTCATGGCTGTCCTGACGGCGTTCAAGCTCCCTCCGAATCGAATAGCCGCAAGAGACCAGGAACACCTGACACAACCGGTTGCATCTGTGAGAAACGCCTTGAATGCCCGGAAAAATCTGCACGCACAGCGAGGTGGGATGTGGAGAAACTCTAGGAAGCTGGCACAGGTGGCGAATCTGAAGCCTTCGTCGGCTCAGTCAATTTGGCTTCAAGCCGCTTGAGCAGCTTTTCATCCGGAAATCGTTCGCTTTTTGTTTTCTCCAAGGCTTTGCCCCAGGCTTTGATCGCATCGGCAGATCGTCCGACCTTCTCATAAGCATCCCCCAGATGCTCATAGACAGTCCCATCACCGCCAGAACGCAGCCCGACAGCTTTTTCCAACGGAGCGATCGATTCCTGATACTTCCCCAGCTTAAATAGCACCCAGCCCAAGCTATCAAGATAAGCCGCGTTCTCCGGTTCCGCTTCAACCGCTTTGCGGATCATCTTCTCGGCCTTTTCAAGGTTCTTTCCTTGATCGGCATAGAGATATCCCAAGTCATTATTGACCGAAATATCTTCCGGATCTTCCTCGAGAACTTTTTCGAGAATTGCTTCTCCTCGTCCTATCTCTCCGTTCATTACGTAGATATTGGACAGGCTGAACTGGCATTGTCGAACGACGCGAGTTTCTTCAGGGAACTCTCGGATCACTGATTCAAACTGCTCAATGGCCTTATCAAAATCCCGGCTGTGGTAATAGATCCACCCCTTCTGAAACTGAAGGACAGCCGCACGGGGAATCAAACGAATGGCTTGCTCAATCGCTTCAAGAGCACCCGCAGTATTCCCGGCCATTTCCCGGGCCTGTGATAGCTGGAAAAGTAGGTTAGGCTTCCGATCGGCAAGGCCCGGTTCTTCAAGCGCTTCTTCTAGAACCACCACAGCA
Organism: Planctopirus sp. SH287; assembly: GCF_056500625.1. NCBI lineage: Bacteria > Pseudomonadati > Planctomycetota > Planctomycetia > Planctomycetales > Planctomycetaceae > Planctopirus > Planctopirus sp. SH287. The sequence continues at coordinate 231,919 of NZ_CM151403.1, forward strand.
TCGGTGTATCGATCGGCTTTCAATAATGTTTCGGCGAGATCGGAAAGGATGATTGCTGAACGATCGGGAGCAATCTCTTTGGCTTTCTTGAAGAATTCGACAGCCGCATCGATTTGCTCGCTTTGAGCAGCCAACTTGGCGACCAGATAGGCCTCTTCAAAGGTGAGTTCTCGTGGTTCGGCAGATCCTTGCCGCCGGCCTGCTTCAATGACGCTGATCACCAGGTCTTTATCTTTAGCCACCGAATCAAATTCGGCTTCAATCTCATCAATCGCATCTGGAGGTGCCTGCCCTAAGCCGCGTCCCAGAATATCCAGCAGCTTGTCTGCGATCTTCTGTTTGCGGTATAGACGGGAAAGCCCTAAATATCCCTTGAGATCGCGAGACCCCTTCAACGAAGCTTCGTAGATCTTTTCGGCTTTCTCATAGTCTGCCTGATCGGTCAGCTTTTCAGCGAGGAAGAACTGCAACGTGGCATTGCGGGGATCTTTCTCTGCCAAAGTGGTAAGGCGGCTGATCAATTCACTATCAAGTCCGCTTTTCGCAAGAATTTTAGTGAGCAGCTCATAAGCTTCGCGACCTTTTGATTGTCGTTGGGCATCCAGGTACTTCTGAAGTTCGACCAGGGCCTCTGCCGTCTTTCCCTCAAGCAGAAGGAGCTTGGCCTGATAGAAATTGACATTACCTCGACTGGCTTTGCCTGTCTTGATTGCCAGTTCGAGAGCTTCGCGGGCGGGAGCAACACGTTCGGCATCCAGAAGAACCTGCGCGACGCGTTCCGCACCAGTGCGTGGGTCATTCATCAGTTCTCGCTGGAACCGTGAATCCAGTTTGAAATCCTCTGGCTTCTTAAAAACTTTCAAAAGGACTTCGTACTTGTCCGCAGCTTTTGAAAGCTCGCCTGTCGCGAGATAAAGAATCGCCAGATCCCGATTCAGGCGGATGGCCCAGTTTGATTGAGCATCGAGAGTGGGTGACTCCGCTGCCTGCTCCAGAAATTTGATTGCCTCGGCCCCACGCTGTTGGGCAGCCATTCCCGCAGCCAACGTATGCAGCACTTCAAAATCAGTAGGATCCAGGTCGACCACTTTCATGGCCCAGTTCATCGCCTGAGACGGCTGCTCCTGAATGAGCGAGATCTGCATCAGCTTGCGGTAAGTTTCCGGCGCTCGCGGGTTGAGTTCAGCCGAACGTTGATAAGCCGTATAAGCCCGCTTCCATTCCAGCCGGGATTCAAACAGCGAGCCTGACATGAACCAGGCCAGGGCTTCCGCATTTTTCGCTTCCGCTTCGGTGAGTGGCACCTTGGGTTTCAGCGGAGTCGCTGGCTCATCCAGCATTTGAAGCTGAATCGTGGGGCCAGCGGCTGGTGGATTCACAGGGACGCTCTGCCCAGCTTTGGCGTCTTCTCCGGCCGGCTGTTCCGCAGAGTCTTGAGAGCCTTCGACCGTTGTCTGCGCTTTGGCAGGTGACGCAGACTCGCTGGTCTGATTCGCCCACAGCACTCCTGTTCCCTGCGCTGTACACGCCAGCAGACCGCCGACAACCAGCGAGCGAACCCGATTCCCCATTCGTTCCATCAGCTCCCCCTTCGCTGTTCCCCGGGCATCCTTCCGTGGCGGCTGCTCATCTTGATCAAGCAGTCCCTTTTTTCGTTCCCCTGATTGTAGCCGGATTTCGGCTCAGGCAGCAAATCGAAGTTGGAGATCGTGACGAACTGTCAATCAAACTGTCAAAAAAAGGAAATGACAGATCTCGGCGAGGTGCAATTCCCGTCATGCCCATGACAAGGTGCCATCAGGAGGAACGATTGCCTGGGAAGCTTTAATTCCTACAAACCAGACGTTCTGTCTTGCGTGAATTCAAACACGTGAGGGACATATCGTCCTTCACGACTGTTATGAGAATAAATCAACCAGGTGACTTAGGACTTTTTCTTGGCCGCTTTTTTGACAGGAGCCGCTGCTTTTGACTTGGCAGAGGTGGTTTTCGCCGGAGTCGATTTTGCCGCAGGCTTGGCCGACTTGGCAGCAGAAGATTTGTCGACAGCCTTTTCAGCCTTTTTCTCGACTTTCTTCTCAGTCGCTTTCTCTGACGTTTTTCCGGAAGCAGGCTTTTCAACCGGTGCCTTGGTGGATTTTGCAGAGGCTTTCGGTGCCGGTGTGGTCACACTCTCTTTGGCACTGGCCTTGGCTGCCGCCTTCTTGACCGTTTCTTTTTCGACTTTCTTCGCCAGCTTGGCCGCTGCTGCGTCGCTGGCTGCCTGCTCTTTGGCTTCCAGTTTACGGAGACGATCCACATAAGCTGCAGCGCCGTGCTTCATCAATTCAGCCAGACGATCCATCGCAGTTGCCGCATCGTGACCTTCAGCGGGAGGAGCAATCACATCTGGATGGAAGGCATCTCTTAAATTGGCATCCGTTCCCAAAGCTCTGATCATCGCACAGAATTGATCGACTTCGGACTTCTTGATCGCTGCCCGCAAAGACTCACCCACTTCATCAGCATTCTGCCCGGGCATCGCCAGCCCCAGCCAGACTAACGCGTGCATGGAACGTTCATCCAGAGGGAGGATGTGAGCACCAAGAACGGCATGAAGTGTAAACGACCGGACAAATGGCGTGGCAGACTTAATCTTGATCAGCTGCTTCTGAGCCAGCTCCAGCGTACGCTTCTTCAGACCTTCAAACTCAAAGGTGTAGTTCTTATCGAACACATGCTGTAACACGCCTTTGTAACGATACGCCTTCCATTCATCCTTTTCGATTGTCCCTAAAGCTTCTCGCAATTCTGTGACGGAACTGACGCGAGCCTCATTGAGATCAGCGAAAGCGGCTCGTAATCGTTCGTAACCCGCCTGCCCTTCTTCAATTGAGGAATCCTCAAGGCAGACAGCGAAGAGCATTGTTTCTAAAACGGGAAATTCAGGCGTGGGAGGAAGCTTATGCAGCTTTTTAACAACAGGATGAAGTTTCTTGAGCAATGCCTGCTTATCGGCGGTTTTTGTTCGTACGGCAGAGGCCATCGTTTGTATCTTCCGCAGTCAGGTTTCAGGAAATCCCACCGACTCATCGTTTTGCAAGTTTTGGCGGATCCGCTACTTAAGCTGCCGCCAACAGTGAGCTGCCGTGAAAAATTCGGCATCTGTTGCTGATATCATGGACACGTCATGCCGACGGCTTTCCCTCTTCGCCGTTGACGTCTCGAACCTCATCCACTTCCAGATCTGTCGTTCCTTCAACAGGGACATTTCCCTTGAACTGATCAGTCAACTCTTCCGATTCTTCTTCGATGCCCTCTTCAGAATCTTCATCACTATCCAGGTCATCATCGTCTTCGTTCTCTTCAAACCCGCTCTCTTCAAATTCATCGTCGTCAAGTTCTTCATCAGAGTCGGTATAAGGCAGAACTTCACGTAAGGCTCGTGATGTTTCAATGCTCATTTTCACGCCCTGATCAAGCACAAAAGTCAGTACTGGCGTGTACCGTGTCTCCAGTCGATCTGCGATCTTGGACTGAATGAACCCCTTGGCCGATTCCAGGCCGTGCATACACAGCGACTGCTCCTTGGGAGTTCCCATCACAGAGACACTCACGCGGGCAGTCCGCATATCGGGGGCGACTTCCGCTCCCAGAACGGTCACATTCTTGACTCGAGGGTCACGAATGTGCCGCATGATCGTCAGGCTGACTGTTTCCAGAACAGCTTGAGAGGCTTTCGCCAGACGACGGGACATCATGATGGACAAACTCCAGAGTTATCGCCGGGAACCAGGGAGCTTTCCGCCGGTTCGGACTGGAAATACCGAGAACTCATTCTCTTGAAGCACCCATCAATCTCACATTTTCTCTGCCCGGACGTCATTTCGAGATCCAGGGCAGAACTCTTTGCGATCACTTCTCTGAGGCTTTTAACCTCTCAATGCGACCAGATTTTAACTTTTTCCACTTTGATCAGCGCACAACATTGAGCTTGTCTTGAACGCTGATCAAAGCATTTTAACAGAGAAACAACCACGGTATTAATCGAATGTCCGCTTGACTTCTTCGATCTTGTAGGCTTCCAGGAGGTCACCTTCCTTCACATCGTTAAAACCTTCCAGTCGGATACCGCATTCCATCCCTTCACGGACTTCGCGGGTATCGTCCTTTTCACGTCGCAGCGAGGCAATCCCATAGGAATTGAGCACTTTCTGATCGCGAATCACATGAACCCGGTTCGTGCGGTCGATCGTTCCGTTCAATACGCGACAGCCGGCAATCGTACCAAACCGACTGATGCTGAACGTCTGGAGAACAATCGCACGTCCCAGAGTGACTTCTTTCTTGGCGGGCTTAAGCATCCCTTCAAGCGTCTGCTTAATTTCGTCAACAACTTCATAAATGATGTTGTAGCGACGGATTTCCACGCCTTCCTGCTGAGCCAGCATTTCAGCCCGGTCTTCAGGAATCACATGGAAGGCCACAATAATTGCCGACGAGGCACTCGCCAGGTAGACATCGCTTTCATTCACGCCACCCACACCTTCGTGCAGGATCCGGACGCGAACTTCAGGATGTTCAAACTTGCCAATTTCATTGCGGAGAGCCTCTAGCGAGCCAGGAGTATCCGCTTTAATGATGACGCCCAGATCCTGAACTGCCCCTTCACGGGCTGCATTCAGAATATCTTCCAGTGTTCGCTTGCCACCGCGAGATGCCAACGAGGTCTGCCGACCGGTCATGCGACGGCGTTCAGCAATTTCTCGGGCCAGATCGAGGTCGTTAAGCACCACGAACTTATCACCCGGCGACGGAACAATATCCAGACCGGCGAGCTTGATTGGCGTTGATGGCGGGGCTTCTTCGAGTTCTTCATCCTTCTGATTGAAGATGGCTCGAACCTTTCCATAGGCTTTGCCGCACAGGACGACATCCCCTTTACGGAGAGTTCCTTTCTGCACGATCAGCCAGGCCAGTGGCCCATGTCCTTCATCGCGGAAGGCTTCGAGGCAGGCACCTGTCGCCGGACGATCAGGATTTGCCTTGAACTCGTTCAATTCCGCAGTTAACAACAGGGTTTCCAGCAGGTTGTCCAGGCCTTCGCCCGTCAAACCTGAGGTTCTTACCACTTCGGTATCGCCACCCCACTCAGCGGCCAGCACGTTCTGAGCAGCCAATTCCTGGAGCACGCGTTGTTCGTTGCGATCTGGCAAATCGACCTTGTTCAGCGCCACCACCAGCGGCACGCCAGCAGCTTTCGCATGAGCAATACATTCCACCGTCTGCGGCATCACTCCGTCATTGGCAGCCACCACCAGCACGACAATGTCTGTGACGTTGGCACCACGGGCACGCATTTCACCGAATGCCGCATGGCCGGGGGTATCAACAAAAGTCAGCTTCTGACCATTCTTGACGACCTGATAAGCCGCAATGTGCTGTGTAATTCCGCCATGCTCTGAAGCGGCCACGTTGGCAGAACGCAGCTTGTCGACGAGAGTCGTCTTGCCATGGTCGACGTGACCAAGAATGGTGATGATCGGTGCCCGGTTGACGAGAGTTTCTGGATCGTCAGGGAGATCAATGTATTCCTGAAGTTCGTCTTCGACGTCCTTCGGCTTGTTAATCGTCAGATCCACGCCCAATTCCAGGGCCAGTTCCACAGCAGTATCTTCATGAAGAAGGCTGTTGATGGTCAACATTTCTCCTCGTTTGAAGAGAATGCCGAGAATCTGCTTGGCAGGACGTCCCATGGCTTCTGACAGAGACCGAACGTTAATCGGCGGCTCAATCTCAGCCATCGTTTTCAGCTGAGCGCTCTGCTTCTGGCCTGGGCGGCGAATCATCTTGCGAACGGACTTGCGGCCAGACGATTCGTCCTCTTCGCCACCGCGTACATCCTTGGTCCGCTTGATGCGTCGAGCTTCCCGTAGCTCTTCCATCCCCGCGCCAGCTGGATTTTTATCGGCTCCACGCCGACCGCCGCGTGTGTCAATTGATTCACCGACAGCGGTCTTCGTTTTGTCGTCGGCACCACGGCGTCCGCCGCCAGCCATCCGGTCACCGAGTGGAGAGGCGACAACCAGCTTGCCGTCCCCGTTGATTCGAATCTCGGGAGCCTGTGGCTTAACTTCTTCCTTCTTGGGAACCGGTGGGCCGCTGAATGTTCCAAGGTTGGCAACACCGGGAACATTCGAGCGTGGACGTGATTCGTTAGCAGGACGCGCCGGGGGAGTTGGCGCTGCAGGTGCTGCTCCCTGTTCGCCGCGTGAAGGTGTTCCACGGCTGCTCATCCCCATGTCACGCATTGGCCGACTGCCAATCGCGCGCATCTGACCAGCTGGCATCCGCGACGGCATCGCAGGCCGCTCCGGAACACCAGACATTCGGGAAGGCGGAGTGACCGGCGTGCGAGGTTTTTCTGCAACAGGGGCCATGGGGGCCGGGTCTGCTGGCCTCTCTTCTTTCGGAGAAACCACGGCTTCAGCAGCCGGTGGTTCATCCACTGAATCGCCACCCAATGTCTCGACAACTGTCGGCTCAATCTCGGCGGACGTCATCACTTCAGCGGCGGGAATGACTTCTTCCAGATCAGCCGCAACTTCAGGTTGTGGCTCTTCCGGCTCATTAGCATCTGTACCGTCAACAGCGGCTTCGTCAGTGAACGGCTCTGTCTCAGAAGGTTCATCAGATGCGGGAGACTCGAACTCGGGAGCTGCAACGGCATGGCTCCGGGTGATTGGCGGCTTGGCGATCATATCCCGCAATTTGCGGACGGCACCAGCCAATTCCCGGGCTTGCTCTTCACGCTGTGGCTGGCGGACTGTTTCTGGCCCGCTGGCGGTCATGACGGCTGTGGCCCCATCACCACGAATGATTGCCATAACGCGATCACGCTCCTCTGGCGAAATGCTCGCCAAGGCCGAATTTTTGACCATGATACCGGCCTTCGCGCAGTGCTCGATCAACAGTCGGCTGTCCATATCGAGCTCTTTGGCGAGAGCAAAAATTCGAATCTTCAAACGCTCATTCCTCTGTTCAAAATCGAGGGTTGTTTTCCCACTGCCTCAGGAACCAGTCACCCTTTGAACCAGACAGATCCGCAACAGTTTGAGGAGCCACCTGGATGAAATCGTCGTCCACTCACAGCATTTTAATAGTCCATTTCAACAGGCCAGGGATTCGAGAGATCTACCAACCTGCTGACATCGGGGGAGTTATGTTCAGTTTGCCGCTTCCCCTTCGCCTTGACCAGAAACATCAACAGCAGCAGTATTGCCTGTCGTTGTTTTGTCCACCACCGTGTTCTCTACGACATGATTGTCTGCCGCAGGGAGATCAGCCACTGGACTGGCAGGCTTGCTGGCCGGTGCAGCTGTTCTCGAAAGCTCGTCTTGCCGGCGCTGCTCGCGATCCTGGACTTGCCGATCTGCCTTTTCTGCAGCGCGGCGGACATCCTGTTCTTTTTCCAGGCGTTCGCTTTCAGCCTCTGCATACTCGACGATCACGTCTGCCTGTTCTTGCGTCAATGAACCCATTTCCATCAGCTGATCGGGTTCAATGACCGAAAGGTCTTCAAAGCTGAGAAAGCCCTGAGAAACCAATCCTTCTGCCAATTCTTCTGTGACGCCGGGAATCTGTGAGTAAGCAACGACAGCCTGATCAAGCTGCTGATCCAACTCTTCGCGGGTCATGACATCAATATCCCAACCCACCAGCTTGGAGGCCAGGCGAACATTCTGGCCACGTTTGCCGATTGCGAGCGACAATTGATCGTCACGTACCAGCACCAGCACGCGACCGAGCATTGGGCAGAGAATCACGTCTTCAACTTCCGCAGGCTGCATGGCGTTGGGAACAAGAACCTGGAGCGAATCATTCCAGCGGACAACTTCAATCCGCTCGCCACCCAATTCCTCGCCCACATTGCGGATACGGGCGCCACGTACCCCGACGCAAGCGCCGACAGGGTCGATGTTAGTGTCGATACACGAGACCGCGACTTTCGTCCGATAGCCTGCTTCGCGAGCGAGTGAACGGATTTCAATAATTCGCTCACTGACTTCCGGAATTTCCAGCTCAAGCAGACGGCGGACAAAATCGGGATGGGCACGCGAAAGCACCACGCGAACGCGAGGCCCCATCTTTTTGACTTCTAAGATCACGGCACGAATCCGCTCATTCGGGCGGTGAGACTCGCCGGGAATCATCTCGCTCCGAGGCAAAATGGCCTCAGCCTTGCCGATATTAACGGTAATTGCGCTGCCTTCGTTTCGGGTGACTGTGCCTGAAACAATCTGGCTGCGCAATTGAGCGAATTCATCGAACAACGTGTCGCGTTCTGCTTCACGGATTTTCTGAATCATGACCTGCTTGGCGGTTTGGGCTGAAATGCGACCAAGAATGTCGCCCAGCTCATCGCGGTCAATGTCACGGCCGTTGGTCTTCACCTGAGGTTGACCGCTATTGCGATCAATCCGCACTTCAACCAATTCTTCTTCACCAAAGTGCTTGCGCGCGGCCGAAAGAATGGCTTGCTCCACCCCTTCAAAGACAATTTCCTTGTCAATGCTCTTATCGCGATGGATCGAATCCACGATCCGCAGCACTTCGTTGCCGTTCATTACTATCCTCTTCTGAACTCATTAACTTCCGGCAAGCCGAATCGTCCGGAACCTCAGGCGATGGCCACAGTGGCACCACCAATTTCCGCAACCGATGCTTCCTGGACAAAGGGACTGTTTTCCTTCGGGAATCACCATCTTGGTCAGGCCAAAGAGAACTCTTTAACATGCCAAAGAGAGCAATGGCTGACCTCAGTCAGTAATGAAAGAAAACCTGCGAACCCTTGCACAGGAAATTGCCCTGAAGCAATGACCTCTACACCAACCCCCAAAGGAGGGGCCTAAAACAAAAAAAGCAGGGAATGCCCTACTTTCTGCGGCAGCACAGGCTGCATTGGGTCGAAATGTCGCGAGCCGCTCTCATCCGCGGCCCGCGCAAAGCAGGTACCTAGAAGAGAGTGACAGGCAGCACGGCGAAAACCAGCGATGGAAAGTCGAAACTCACCATCGATGCACACCAACACCAGCCATGATCGCCTCCGCAGAATGTCAGCAGTCTACGGCAGCACCCAGTGATTCCACTTGGCGCCTAGCATAGACCAATTAACACAGAACATCCTTCTCTAGTGAAAGTACATGTGTCACAGCAGGGTGTCAAGCTGCTGCGACCATCCCCTGTGCACGAATCTGCCATTCTTTGCACTGGCTCTCATTTCATCGACATCCGCCGTTTTCCAGCAGCTCCCTGATAAAGAGGTGGCGGGCTTCTCACTTGTTGCAAGTGTTCGTTTTACACAAAAAAACAAGAATAAAGACAACAGAGAGAAAAGGATGGATGCGGTATGTGCGGGTTTTAATGGGGATTTGCGGACGCCGCTCTCAAAGAATTCAGGTAGAACATGGGAATACCTTAAAGAATCTCTATCGAAATTGCGGCCCGTGTTACCCTCTCCCATTGACTGCAAACCCAGGAATTGGCCACGATTTCATATGGACAGCCCTTGGTGAGTTAACCTCCTTTAACCCTTACAACTGACCCACAATTGCGCCTCATGACTCCAAGACATTGGCGGGAAATAATCTGCGGCCCTGAATGATTGTGATTGCAATTGCCTGGACTCAGATTTCGCGATAACAAACCACCAAGACTGAACGCATCATCACACAATGATCTCGCTTTAACCTGAAGACGACGGGTGTTCACTGGCGTCCCTCTCTTCTGAAAGCGCGAAGCCTGTACAAACTCAATCAACTCGAATACCAACCGCCACGATGGCATTTTTGACAACTCAGGAGCGAGTTTTCTTATGTTCACTTTCCAACACTCCATGTGCTCATTGATCACGACGATCTCCGGCAGTTTGGGGGCATCGCCTCGCCGGCTGGCTGTGCTGGCTTTCGTCTGCCTGACGGAAAGTGGGACGGTGGATGAATTTCTTGCCTCGTTTTCACTCAGCGAGCCACGCGTTGCCCAGGCACAGTTATTCCGTCCAGGGGCAAGCCGTCCCCAAAACCCGTCACAGGAGCCGGGAAGTTTTTCTAACGCAACACCCGCTCCCGCTGATCCGATGCAAGCCGAAACAGAAGCGGCCTATCAACGAGGCGACTTCAACAAGGCCCTTCAACTCGCCGAGGCCATGCTGGCCCGCAATCCAAACAATGACATTGCGATCTATTTGCGGGGGTCAGCGCGAGTCGAGTTGGGAATTCAGCAGCAGAATCTGGATTTGATTCGCAGCGGAATCGAAGACTCCCGTACCGCCTTGAAGCTGGGTGGTACCGATAAGATTAATTATTATCTCCCTTATCTCTACGGCATGACTTCTCTCGCTAATCTGGAAGAGAAAAAAGAGCATGCCGAGGTGGTTGTCAAGTTTGCTGACAGTGTGCTGGCCCGCCCGAGTCTCAAGCCGGAAGAACGGGCAAATCTTCAGTATCAGAAGGCCGGTGCTCTGCTGTACCTGAAGAGTTATGACCAGGCGATTGCGGCTTATCTGGGTGCCCTTCAATCCAGCCCTCAACACCTGGGTGCTCATGTCGCTTTGGCAGGTGCCTATGCAGAAACCCGGAAGCTGGCTGAGGCGGAAGCCGCCTTCTCGAACACAACGCGAGTGTTCCCAAACAATCCGCTGGTCTTCAATAATCGGGGAATGTTCTATCAACAGAACCGCAAGCCTCGTGAAGCGATTGCTGATTTCTCGCGTGCGATCCAGATCGATCCCAAGTTCTATGTGGCTTATACCAACCGGGGATTCACTAATTTGAACGATGGTGAAAATCCCACAGCCGCCATCGCCGACTTTAACGAGTCACTGCGTCTGAATCCTCAGCAGCCCGGACTTTACAGCCTGCGAGCAGCCGCCAAGTTGCAGCAAGGCAAGCTGAACGAAGCTCTCGTTGATTACAATGAAGCTTTGAAGCTCTCGCCGAAAAATCCGATTGCCATGGCTGACGTCGGGTTTAACAAGTTCTTTGCTAAGGATTACCCAAGTGCTCTTTCATCGTTCAATAACGCGGTCCTGGAAGACCCGAATCTCCGTTATCTGAACCCATGGCGGTATCTTTCCATGGCCTTTTCCGGGCAAGAAGGAGCCGCAGCGGCAACCTTCTCCGACAGCCTGACAAAACCAGTCGACAAGCGAGACTGGATGGATCAACTGGTTCTCTTTCTTGCAGGGAAGATCACAGAGCAGGATCTCTTCAACGCGGCAGAAAGGAACGATCTCGACTTGCGAAATGCTCAGTTCTGTGAAGCCTATTACTTCATTGGTCAGCAGAGATTACGAGCAGGCAATACAGCCGGTGCCAACCAGTTTTTTGAGCAGGCCCTGGCCACAAAAGCCCGGCATCTCTCGGCTTATCGCGGAGCCGCCTTCATGCTTGGCAAGTTTGCCCAGTAGTGCCCTGTCACGGCTCTATCCTGGGGTTTCATAAGTCGTCAAGTCCTCTGATGTCGGACTTGACGACCTGTTCAACCCTGCTTTTAAGCATTTGACAATGCAGTCGTGATACGAATCGCAACTTGAAATAGCGCGTTGATGATCGCAAAAACATGCTTGCCCCCCCCAAAGATGCAGGCATGGAACACCGAGCGCTATTTCAAATGGGAATGCGTATCACTCTGTCGTAAATCTTTGTTCGCTATGACGGATCGTTCGCAGGGCATCGCCTGTTACTCCGCTTCGAGACGATTACGCCCTTGCATTTCCGCACGGGATAACGCCCTGAGTGCTCTCGCCTGAATGTCATCACCGAGATCCTCCGGCTGGCTGGAGGTGAACCCGGCTGACGCGGTGACAATCACTTCCTGGGACGTTTCTTCCAACAGAAAACGATGGGAACGGATGGATTCTCTCAGCGACTCGGCCCGGTTCCAAGACACGGACGAAGGCAGATTGGGTTGAAGAATCGCCAATGTGTCCCGCTCGATCTGACACACCAGATCTTCATCTCGGGAAGCTCGAATCACCATGGCCACCAGGCGTAACCAAAGCTTGTTGACCGCCTCCTGGCCATAACGTGTCACGCACGAATCGTATCGATCCATTTTCCACAGAATCAGGCTGCTGGTCGTTCCGGCAATCTCGGTCGCGTTCAATAAACCAACCAGATTTTGATCAAAAGCCTCTCTGTCAGGCAGGCCAGAGATCGTATTCTCTCCCCCCTTGACCCAATCAAAACGGAAGATGTGCGAACTGCCGAAGTTCTGTTTGCCGGCAGCACGTCGGGAAGAGAGTGTTTCCAGGGCCGTCGTCAATTGGTGCAAAACCCGCTCCAGACGACTTTGTCGATCGATGGGGAAGGGCTGGGACGATCTTCCTAAAGCCTGTTGGCAGTTGGCCTCAGCCCGCTCCAACTCGATCAGCAACCGGTTTTGCCAGAGGGCTGCGTCTTTCAGCGCCCGCTCAAACTGCCGACGCTGCCACCAGGGGCCTAACCATAACCCCAGCAGGAAGCCTGTTCCGCCGCAAATGAGTAAGGCCATCACTCCCGCCAGGATCGCGGTGACGAACAGCCATTGGCCATTGAATGTGTCAAACATAGACATTCCCCCCTCGCCAGCCACCCTGCTGGTGAGCGAAGAACCATCAAAAGTCACTGTCGAGTCAGTGGGATATCCCCTGTAAATGACCGTGTCGACACGTTCTCCGCAGTTATACAGAAGCAAGCATGCCTCACGATCCTTACACCCGATGGGATCGGTTCTCTCAAATGAGGTGTCACAACTGGGCGGGCTGACGATTAAAGGGGTTTCAGGGATTAGTGCAGCCGGAATCTTTCTCGCAGGCTCACGGTTTCTGAACACAGGTTCTCTGTCTGCTTTTTTGTTAGTCTTTTTTTCTTAATGGAGAGCATTCTGATCTCTCGTGCCCGGCAAGTGATTGAACTTGTCTTCACGTTCGTTGGCCTGCTTGAGGCCCATTGCTTAACATGTCCCATCAGATGACCAACTCCACGAGCGGTCAGTCTGAGAACATTCAAATCCATCTCCCCTTATGGGAGAAGGTGGCCTAAGGGCGGGTTCTCAGTCAGACTTCTGGGTGGACTATCGGCTCTTACTAAAATCTGTTGTCGCGATGTTTTTAGAGGCTTTGCCACACGATGTACGATCGCCCTCGCCTGATTGAGCTTTTCCACCAACGAGCATTGAAGTTTGGTGATTTCACTCTCGCCTCGGGTAAGAAGTCGAAGTACTACCTCGATGGGAAGCAGATTACGTTGCACTCGGAAGGACTGAAGCTTCTGAGCGAAGGGTTGCTGGATCTTTTGGATGGCCTTGAGTTTGACGCCTTCGGTGGGATGTCGCTGGGGGCTGACCCCATTGTGGGTGGCGTACTGACTGAGGCTGCCCGCCGGGGAAGAGACCTGGCCGGGTTTCTTGTGCGAAAAGAATCCAAAGGGCATGGGACTCAGAAGTATCTGGAAGGCCCTGTGGTGCCCGGCATGAAAGTCGTCATTGTCGATGATGTTGTCACCACCGGTGGCAGTGCGTTGCTCTCCGTGGATCGCTCGATCGAATTTGGCCTGGAGATTATTCAGGTTGTGGGCGTCGTTGATCGCAAAGAAGGAGGAGCCGCTAACTTTGCTGCGAGAAACCTCCCTTTCAAAAGCCTGCTTTCGATTGAAGATTTTGGCATTGAACCACCCGCCGCTTAAGGCCATCGCCTGAGACAGCTCGCCACTTGAAATGGCGCGTTGAAAACGACGAAGTGTTATCGATAGCTATCAAAAGACGGAAGACTCAATACCCCTCACCCCGGCCTTCTCGCTGGCGGGAGAGGGAGGATTCTTGGACAGACTCTTCCCCCCAAAGCAGCAGGCCTGCCAGGCTGTTCGACATCGATCAAGTTCTTGATCAACGGGCGCCGGGGGCATTGTGAGTGGGAATGATGTGTCCTGTTGGCGGTGTTGTCACCCGGCTGGACGACACGGGAGCCACCCGGACGGCCCCTGGGGATCGGCTCGTATTGACCCTCGGTGAATCATGGCTGTTTCTCGCAATAGGAATATTGGGAGATTCAGGCACAGGGATCTGTCGACCGGGAATCCGCTGTTTGTGAATAATATTGTCCCCCTCAGGGAAGGGATCCAGAGGGTCACTTCGCTTGGGATCTTCTCTTTTGGGAAGCGGTGCTTCACGCTCGCGCGTCGGGGACGGTGTTCCTGCCGGACGATTCATGGAAGGGGAGGGTAACCCAACACCTGAGGGAGCGAAGGGATCATCAAGATCCAGTGGAAGCACAGGAGGGACTGTTTCCAATCGCGAAGCTGGCCCTCGTGCAGGAGTTGTTCCAGGCCTTTCTGGATTGGCCGCCGGGCTGAAAGCTGGGAAATCGTCGGGAATTTCTGTCGGCAATGCAGGAAGAGGACGTGTTCTTGGAGAGTCCGACGGTAGCAGCGTGGGATTGCCCCCCACACCTGGCCGGGTTTTGTCTTCACGCGTTGAGTCAGTTGGAAAAGAGTTCACAGGAGGTAATTTAGCAGGGGGCAGTTTGTCGGAGAGCGATTTGTCAGGGCTGGCGTTCTCCAGTAGATCAAGGGGATCAAACGCCCCATCAAAAGGGTCAGGTTCTGTTGCCAACGGACGCTGACCAGAGTTCCGGCTTCTCCCCGGATCACCGGCGTCCAGAGTGCCACCACGAGATGAATTTCCTGCTGGAGGCAAATTGAACGAATCATTCACCGGTGCTGAGGCGGGAGCAGAACGCGGCATTGTGGGATTCCACTCCGAACGAGCGGGTGGCGGTGTGCTGGCCGGGAAGGGGTCTTCAGTGGAAAGCGGGGCTGGCCGCGGAGATGGCAACGGATTTGCGGCTGGCCGAGACGCTGGGAAATCGGGGAAGGCGTCGTCCAGAGGATCAGCCGAAGGACGAGACGGAGTTCGTATTGGGGCTGGTTGAGTACTCACCGGTGGTCTGGCTGATGGATTTCCTTCGGCGGGGAAAGCGTTATCCAGCGGCGGAACCGTACGACGACGATCTCCCTGAGAATCCAGAGGGAGCGGCCCCAAAGCGTCGAGCGGATCAACGCCATTAGCTGGAGTGGGCTGCAGCCTGTCCCGTTCATTCATGCTTCTTGATGGTGGAGCCGTATTCAGGAGATCGCCAGGAACCGGGCCAAAACCCGTGTCTTCCCGATCTATGGCTGGAGCACTTCGAGATGGTGTGGTGGACGGAACGATTGGATCTCGTGGTGTCACCAGATCGCGTGGTGTGGTCGGAAGCTGGCTGGGAACCGGGCCAAAGGGATCATCCAACTCGTCAGGGAGGCGTGTCCCGACGGGCGGTCGACGTGCTGGCAAAGGAGCGGTCTCCCTCAACTCGGGTCGCGGGGCCGTCTCCCTTATGGGCGGCAGCGGCCTGCGAGCGGGGATCTGGGTTTCTGTTGAAACAGGATCGCGCGGAAGTGGTTCTCTTGATCGTGGTTCCAGCGGATCAAATCCCGAATTGTTTGGCAGTGGTCTTTCTGGGAGAGGTCTTTCTGGCAGTGGCCTATCAGGGAGTGGTCTTTCTGGTGAAGCGGGGATTCGCTGAGCGGGCAAAGTGTTTAATTCCTCCGGCGCTGGCCCGAAATCGCTGTCACGATTCATCGAAGAATTGTCAGGTAACGAGCGACTATCGACGGGCGGACGATTCGGAGTCGTTGGAGGCAATGGTTCACGTGGCCGAACAGGCATGAAGTCCGATGGCTCATTTCCAAAGGGATCATTATTACCAGAAGGTCGCGGTCTTTCCGGCAGTGGTCTTTCTGGTAAGGGATTTTGTCGGGGAACTGGCTGGTTGAGTGGATCCAATGAGGTTGGTCTTCGTTCGGGCGTTCTCACCGGTGGCTCAGATGGCCACGCGTTTGTCTCATCGCGAGCAGGAAGCGGTGGTCGACTCTCGCGGGAATCGCGTGGGTCGCGCGTGTTACCTGGTGGCAAATTATTGAGAGGGGAGTTATTGAGCGGTGGATTGACAGGTGGAAATTGATTGACAGGCGCCAAGCTGACGCCATCAGTGACCAGCAGTTCCGAAACTTGCATCGCTACGGGAGCATTGGGAGACACGGCCCGCAGGATCGCCTTCCCGGATCCCAGGTTCTTTCCTTCAATAATGAAGACGGTGGCATGCTCTTGCCTCAGGTTCAACGACCCCACTTCATACTCGACGGCGTTGCCGTAAAAGTGAGCGAGTTCCGGTGACAGGTCGGCCAGAATCCGCACGTTATCAAGTGGCACCTCACCCGTGTTCTGCACACGGATACTCATTTTGAGGTTCTTGCCCTGAACAATCTGATTGCTGCTGGCCAATTCAATCGACAGCCCGGCATTCTTTCGGGGTGGTGCCACAACCGTTCTCGAACCCGCCAGTGCTCCGGCACTGATCTCTGCGACCGTCTGAACGACAGTTCCTCCTGGCTGGTTGACAGACACTTCACGGCTGGAGGCCCCCTGCGGGAATCGTCCCAGGTCAGTGGCTAACAGATCTCCCGCAATCTGCCGATTGGAGTGCCAGCGCGTTGTCAATCGTTCGGTTTCCCCAGGGGGAAGGAGGCTGATCGACCGCTTCAATCCCTGTTGATCGACGTAGCCATCGGGGAAGGCACCGACAACAAGCGGCATCCGGGAAAAAGGCTCCGTGATCTCGATCAGTGGCAACGTGTCCTGAGACAGATTTCGCACACTGATCGTTGATTCTCCCAGACTGGCTGAATCCGGGCGGCGCGACGATTCCAATGCCACTTCAAAAAATGCCTCACCACGGGGAGGAATGGAAGCGCGAGGAACATCAGATGTCAGATCATCCATCGCATTCGTTACGGGACGCCCGCCAATGCCAGCGTACGGCACCGCATTCGCCCCATTTTGCAGATCGAAACTGGGAGGAAGCGGCTGTGCGCGATTCCAGCCATCTTGCACCAGTCGGAGCAACGGTCGCCACTGATCGGGCGTGAGACGGTTATCGGTGCTGCCGGTGGCTTCTGTCCGGGCTGATTCCATGGCTCGAATGACGGCATCGGGCAGAACCCCATGCAGCCAGTCGACCTGCAAAGCCAGGTTTGTTTCAGTCGGTGTGGCTGTCCAACTCGCGACGGGAGCGACATGCTGCCGCACCAGCCCTTCAAAGCGAAACTCGGCAGGGTAGTTCGCCTGTACGATGGCGGGGGCCAGTCGGATTGTGGAATCAACCTCTGCGACGAGAGGTTCAGGTCGATGGGGAGTCCGCATTTCAACTTGCGGTAATTCAATCACGGCGTCAGGCAGAGTTGGCGTTCGCGCAGCAGCCAATAATAAGGTGGTCAGGATAATGCCAACAAAGCCGGCGAGAGCGACGGCATACCACTCGCCGCGCTGCTGGAAGTAGCGTTCAAGCTGTGCCAGCTCATTGCGCCACCAGTCAGACCAACGGAAAAACGACGCTCCCAACCACTTGCGGGTCGCGTAGAACTCACGCTCGATGAAATGGCGATAGCGATAACGCACCGTTGACGATCCCTGTCCACGTGGCAACTTTCGGGCTGCGCTGGCTGGGTCAGCTCGCACAGCAACCGCCATGGCGGCAACTCCTCAAGTCTCTCCAACTTGACAGAAATAGCAGATTTTGCCGATGGTTTGAAGTCCATTTTCCGTATCTTGCCTGTCATTCGTCAAATCTCACCCATCCTTCCAGGGGGCGGATCAAGGATTTCGCTTTTTTTCTTGATTTTTCACCACTCACGGGATTTCGATAGACAAACAGAGGTTGATGGATGCTCCTTTCGACAGGGAGGTTTCCAGACCACGATGCGCGGAAAATCCCGGAAAATTTCCCAATGGTCGCTTGATCGAGTCCCCTGCGGCCTGTGTCACTTCAGCGTTGAACCACGTCAGATCAAGCATCAATTGTCTAACCATCCTGCGGCATCCGCTCGACGGTTCACTGGGAGCGGGGTATGTCCTCATCATCGCAGCCGCCAGAAGCGTCTTCTCAGGTCGAACTGACAACTTCTCCGGCAGTGAGTTCGCAAGATGCCGTGAGTTCGCAAGATCAGGCCAGAGGGAAAAATAGTCTGTTGGAACAGGAACTTGCAGCCGCCTTACAGTTGATTGGCGATGGGCAGTGGCAGGCATGGTCGAAAATTGTGTCGCTCGTGGCTCCCCGTGCTTTGCGGTATGCCCGGTTCCTGACAGAACACGCTGCGGATGCTGAAGATGTTGTTCAGCAGACTTTGGCCCGTCTGGCCCGGCAGCCAAAGGTGCTCCAGCTTGCCGAGCATCCGTGGGCTTATTTCCTGAGAATGGTTCGTAATGAAGCCTTCCGATTTCGTGCCAGGCACCACCGGACGATCCCTTTGCATGATGTGGCTCTTGCGGAACTGACTCCGCCGTTGCTCGCTGCTGATCCATTGGAAAATGCCGAGCAGAAGCAATTGATTCAGGCGGCTCTTGCCACGCTTCCTCCTGAACAGGCCGAGGTTGTTATCCTGAAATTCTGGGAAGGGATGACGTTCCAGGAAATTGCCGCCATTACCTGTGAAAGCTCGAACACATCGGCGAGCAGGTATCGCTACGCCATTTCCAAATTGGCCAATCTCCTTCGTTCTCTCGAAGGAGAAGCCATTCATGCCTGACTCATTTGAAGATGACGAACAACTGGTGGCTCGCGCACTGGGCTTCTCTGGTCTCATGAGTCCTGACCTCATGGAGACTGAACTTGAAGGTGAGTCAGAGGGACTGAACATCCTCTTCTCGAAAGAGGTCACCTCCCATGCAGGACGAGGCCAGGAACCAGCGGAAATCGATCCGGTGATCCGTGATCGGTTAGTCGCTCATGCGGTGGTCGCCGAGCGCAGGAAATATGAGATCGTGCGGCAGCAAATCGCAGGGCAAAGCCTGGTGGTGGCGTTGATGCTGTTAATCTCACCTGTCATTTCTTTAGCAATGACTTATGAAATCCCCTGGTATGAACTGGAAGCGGTGGTTCGAGGAGCCATGGCGGTGAAAACCAAACCACCCATGCCACAGAGTTTCGTTACGAACACTCCGTCCACTCCCGAGCAGGTGCTCATCGAGAATCTGGAGCGACTGCGCTACGATATTCTTCATGCGCTACCCGCTGTGGCACAATCGGCCTGGCCAGCGACATCGCCGCAACGATAGGGATCTCTAGCGGTTGGACAGGGGTTATTCTCCCTGCACTGCATTCACTCGATAGAGCGGCAGGAAACGGTAATAAACTTCCAGGCAGAGTGTTGACAGGGCCGTTGAGTATATACGCCCGCCGATCCCGCCCCAGGGGTCAGTCGGATCCCAGGTGCCGGCGTTTTGACCTGACTGCCGCTGAGTACGGATTAATGTTTCCCGCATCGCGCTGTTCCAGTCAGCCCAGGGTTCTCCCCCATGTTGATACATTGCCAGCGTCCCGTAGTACCAATAGTAATCATTGGGCTGAGACATCCGCGGCAACGCATTTTGTAGATAGGCCGTCGCTTCGATACTGGCCCCATTTGTCGGAGCAATCCCGAACATCTGCTTGCAAAATAACGCTTCGGCTGTCATGGCGGGAGTCATCTGGCTGCTTCGTCGATAGCCTGCCAATCCGCCGCGCGTCCCCCGGCTGCGCTCTTTAAGAAATGTAATCATTCCGGCGCGAGTTTCTGGCGGGATTTCCAGGCCAGCGATTTCAGCAGACTTGAGTACCATTAACTGCCAGCCGAACATGCTCATGTCACTTTCGGACATTCCCTGTCGGTATCGCCAGCCACCATCCCGGTTCTGCAATTGCACGGTAAACCCGGCGGCCCGTGCTACCGCGTTACGTAATTCACGATCACTGTGCGAGTCTTCCTGCATCGCGCAGGCTTCAGCGAGCGCATAGCTGGCGATGCCGTGGCAATACATGCCGTCGTAGTAGTTGGCCTGGCCACCCATATAGCCATCTTCCCGTTGTCGGCTCATTAACCAGGCGATGGCGTCTTTGACATTCTGCGAATACTGGCCTTCTTCGCGGGTGTAACCTGCCCCCAGAAACGAAAGCAGGGCCAACCCGGTGATACCGGTATCGGCATTTAATCCCGATCCTTTGCGATCCAGCAGATCGGGAGGGTCTTCAGGTGATCTCTTGACTGATCCGCCGCCCCAACGGCTCGATTTCCAGGAACCATCGACTTCCTGATGAGTGGCCAGCCATTTCAGACTGAGTTCAACAGCCGCCTCGCTTTCCTCCGAACCTCCGTTTTGTAGTGCGATCTCTTTCCGTTGATCCAGTCGGCGGAGTTGATAGGTCTGAGGACTCATCGCGATGGCTGGCCGACGTTGCACGATCGGGCCGGAGGGACGAACTGGGAGAAGAGGCGGGGGTGTCTCCAGGTTGTTCATTGAAGAGACCGATGACGAGACACGTAATGCTGCCAGCGGATCGTTCCCCAGGAGATTCTCTGAATTGCTGGCTGGGGGAGGTGGCGTCAAGCCAGGCACGGCATCTCGCGGTAATCCTTCTGTCATACGTTCAGAACGAATTGGTGTTTGCCGCGAAAATTGGGGAGGCGCGGGAACAGCCGGGCGAACAGTGGGATCGGTTCCTGCTCCGTCAGCTCCCGGCGTGATGGCGGGTACGGGGGTTGCCAGTGGAGCCGTCCGGCGAACCATCTTTTCAGCGACTGATGCCTGGGGCTGTGGTTCTGAACTGGTTGAATCCAGTGGAAGTTCCAGCCGGGAAGCCAGCGGTTGAATTTTCTCGTCGGCCCGATCGGCTCCCCCTGACGCGGGGGGGCGTTCATCGGATGAATCGAGCGAGGATTTCGTCCTTGCGATTGATTGCCGGGTGCGGGCCGCCAGAGGGTTTTCCAGCGGCCGCTCGGCGGGCAATTCGTTCGCCAGAGGAGCGGTGGCCACGGGAACTGAAGGGAACACGGGGCGATTCTGGGGAGAAACCGCTTCCGGGACTTGGGCCATCTGAGCAGCCAACTCGGGTTTGGGAAGCTCCTGAGGGAGCAGGCTTTCCGCCTGTTTCTCGGGGCTGATTTTTTCAGGCTGGGGGAAATCAGAAGCTTGAGGCACCGGCAAGGCCGTCCGCTCCGTCCGCTCCGTCCGCTCGACCGCGATCGACTCGTTGGGAATCAAGTGGGACAGGCTGGCGTTTGTGGAGGAGACGGAGCTTTCGTCGCCATCATCTGCCAGTTTGATTGGCGGGCCAGGTGATTGGATCTCTGGTTCGCGCAGGTCACCTGCATATTCCACAGAATTCTGAACTGCGGTGGCCCAGGCCAAGGCCAACCAGACATGCAAAACCAGTGACGCCAGGAACGATTTGCCCGTGGCGTTATGGTCACCCCAGCGTGTGGCCAACAGCGAGAGGATCTGCACGACCAGCAAGAACGAACAACAGACAAGAGCCAGACGGATTGCGATCCACTGCCAGGGAGTCTCAGCACTCCCGCCATCAATTAGCCAGACCAGGGATTCCAACCATCCTTCAAGCATGCGTCCCTATTGCCCCTCATTGCCATGGGGCTTCGCAGCCCTGTGCTCAATATGTAACGGTTGTTGCTTCGTTCAATATGAATTCCACTCCATGTTTCCCGAATGTTCCCGGGTATACGTCTTTCTGATGAATTATCGTGAAGTTTCTGGGGGAGCAACTCCCGGTTTGTGCGCCAAAGAGATGTTTCGTACTCCAGCACGTTTGGCTGCTGACATGACATCCATCACACGTTGATAAGGCCCGGCACCATCTCCCCGAATCATCACGTTCTGAGAGGGAAAGTTTTCGATCGCTCCCTTGAGTGTCGCTTCCAGCTCTTCCAGCGTTTTGGGCTGAGAATTGACAAAAATCCCCCCCTCGCGCGACACATTCACGACGAGTTCATCAGGCTGGCCGCTGAGAGCTTTCGCGTCTGAAACCAGCGGAAGCTGCACCTTATATTCTTTTTCGTGCTCTTTGAACTGGGTTCCAACCATGAAAAACATGAGCAGCAGCATCACGATGTCGAGCATCGAGGCCAGATTCAGACTGGGTTCTTCGAGGGGTTCTGTCTTAAGCGGCATTGCAGGCATCCGGGCCTGAAAGAGCTGGCATCCTGGAAAAACTCTCTTCCAGCTTTATCCCATCGACAATTCCAAACAATCAAATGAACGATCTGGCGGAAAAGCGATCACAGGAAACGGAATACAACAGATGAACCTGTCATGGTGATGGAATTGATACTATCCATTTTCCTGCCAACTGACCACTTTCCTGCCAACGGAGGAGAGCAGGGCGACAGCCGGTTTCATCGTTCTTTCTGAATCAGGCACAAGAATCCACGTGAATACTTGTTCACTTTCCATGTCTTTTGAGGGGAAACACTTCAATCATTGGTAGCAACCGGTTCGCTGAATCAGATTCCCCAGGAGGCGTGGACAACGACCAGACTGTCACCCAGTCATCCCATTTCAGCGTGACCTCACTGAAAAGCAACTCTTCGCTACGAATTGGTTCAAGGCCATTAGAGCGAGCGATCGACCTCGGCCAGGGAGAGATCACAGGATGCTCGGTGAGTGAATACGTGACTTCCGACTGGTAGTCCGGATCTGGCCAGAGAACAATCCCGCTTGGGCCAATATCGTATCGCCGGTTTCCCTGGCACAAGCGGGCTTCAATCTGCTCGCGGATGATGTCCACCGCCCCCGCCTTGTAAAAACCGAGCAGGGCGGCGCGCAAGACCGATCGCTGGGCAGCATCCAGATGATCGATCCAGCCGGTTGTCCGCCAACCTGCCACAATCAGTCCGGATTGCTCGGCAAACTCCAGTTCGGCCACGGTTTCGTGCACCGCAGGGAGATCGATGACGGCGACAACTCGGTTCGTCGAGAGTTCGATGCGTTCCAATCGAGGGATCGGCCCTATCCATTCTGGTGAAGCTTCCAGCAACTGCAGGAAGTCGCGTTCGACAAAATGGCGAACAGATTCCATGACCTGTTCCAACTGCATGTCGGTTCGCGCCAGCTTGCGAATTCGATCAGCAGGCTTTTCCAATTGTGCTGCTTTGCGGCGGCGTGCAAAAATTTTGGGGATGGTTCCCGAATGAAAGCCCGGCTTGAGCAGCCTCAGCATCGATTCGCCATGATGGCCAATGATTGTGGGGCCGACATCTTTCCGTCGGTTGGCTTTATAGAGCCGCCAGTTTTCTTTCAGTTCCCAGACAAGAAATCCAAAAACTCCAGGGATACAGGTAATCACAATCGTGCCTGACGCATTGGCCAGCCAATGCCCGAAGCGATGGCCGATAAATGCCGAGAAGAATGGCGTTAAAAGTGGCGCACTCCATTTCGTTAAAGGGATGGCCAGCGGGATCAGCAGTTTATGAGAAACCGTGACGACAGGAAAATGCTTGATCGGGTTGACCTGAGGTTCAATGAGCAATGTGACACAGAACCTGACAATCGAGGCCAGCACGCTCCAGATCGCACTCAGAACAGCTTTGAAGCCTAATGTGAGAGCTGTTTCCCCCGAACGAAATCGTAACCATTCATCAACGGTATATAGAACACGCTCGATCAGATCCATAATCCGCCGGAAGAGATCGACAATGAAAGTGATCAGCGCGACAATGATCTTCACACGGAACTGATGCCAGGCGTCTGAAGCCCATTCTGTAGCAAGTTCTTCTGTATCACGGCCCATGCGCGAGTTGAACAGGGCCAATAAGATGATGAAAGTTCCGCCACCCAGCCAACCCCATCTGGCCGGGAGTTCGCCACAGGCCCAGACAGCCAGCCAGATGGCGCAGGTGGCCAGTGCGGGTGTCCATAGATAGCTACGGATGATCTTGACAGGCAGGCTGCGTAAAAACGCCTGAACGACAGGCTGCTTCAACAACCAGTGGGGAATGTCATAGGCCACGCCACGAAGGAATTTCCAAGTGGTTTCGACAATATTCCAGACCTGTTGCCGAAACGCGGTGACATGAATCAGTGCCAGCAGAAACGTGCCGCAGACCAGAATACTTTCTAACGTTGCTAGATGAAGTTTATGGTCGCTGATCCATTCATAAACCGGGCCGATCAGATGCTGAAGACCTTCCAGAATCACATAGGCACCGCCATAAGGAAGTGCCACAAATTTGGTAAACAGCCTCCCTAAAGGGACACCAAAGGCTAACGAACTTAATCGTTGAAACGCTCGTAAATACAAGGGGCCAGGCTGATAGACACCGGCCAGTGGGGCCTCTAAAGCACGGTCAGTGCGCAGCAATGCATCGCCGCCGATGAATTCGCCAACCCCGGAGAGGTCAGGAAGCTTCAAGGCATTCCGCGACAAGGCATCGCGGACATCTCCCAGCCCAAAGAAGCCGCGTTCGACGACGCGATCCAGTAACTCATCGACAACCTTACTAAAAGCCATTGACTCCACAAAATTGCTACTGACAAGCCCGGAGTTTTTCAGTGCCTCGACGATAAGAGGGTTTAATTGTCGGCGCGCAAGCCTCTCGGCGGCATGCGCGGCATCTTCGAGAAGGAGATAAAGCTCGCTACGAATTTCGGGTTTCACCTGAGCCGCGCCGATACGTGCGATCGCCGAACGCAGATGGCGGGATATCAAGACCACTTTCTGATTGGGCAATGGAATCCGAAGGGGCTTTTTCCCCAGTGAAAAGAGCCATTGCCAGGTGCTGACCTGATAGGTTTGCCGCTCAGCATCTACGCAAACTTTTTGCAGGTCATATAGCAGACGGGCTGAGGTGTTCCAATAGCTACGGAAAGCGGCCTGGGCCAGTGCATTTAATACGTTCTGCCAGCGGGCCACAGCCGCTGTATCCAGTTCTAGGGCTTCTGTCAGTCGTTCGGCCAGATGCCTGAGATGTCGTTGAAGTTGTCCATTGATATCAGCCGATTGATCCTGTGGTGCGGCCTCCAATGCGTTTGCAAGGAGAATTGCCGCTCGGGCATCATTCCCGCGGAGGCCCGGTTTTACAGATGCTCTGGCCAGCCAGCGACTGCGAATGGCTGACCGCTTTCCCGGAGTGATCAGATCGTCATCAGTCTCGCTGGGCAGGCTCTTGGCCAGAGCGGTTGGCGCGGTGAGTTCATCCAGTTCAGGCGGGCGAGTCTGCTTCAGAATTTCATCAAGGCTCAATGACTCGATAAGAATTTCGTGGAGCGAGTCAGTAACTTTCAGCGATGGAAAATAGTGATTCAATAATTCTGGTTCAAAACACCGGAGTTCGTGATAGATCGCGACAAACTCGGCATAAGTATTCCGGGCACTCTCAGGGTAAAGGAGTTGCCCTTCACTCTTGAGGACGCCTCGAATCTCATCAAATTCTGTCTGGCCGATATGATCGATGCGCGAGCGTAATTCGGACTCCGAGAAACAGGCTGGCGAGAGAAGTTTTTTTAGTTCCAGATCCAGCCGACAATGAAACAATGCCCTCCAGTATCTCGTGAACAATTGCGGCTTCAGTTCGATACTGGCCCCGGTATAGCGGTCTTCACGCGCAATCAGCAAAATCGTATCGGGCAGACTTTCGCCCATTTCGATCCCCAGTTCGTCTCTGGCGACGAACCAGACCAATCGATCCCGGGGAATGGCATAAGTCCCCGCATGGGGAACGTGCAGCCAGATGCTTGAAAGTTCAAGCTCGCTACGAATCACACGCCTCAAGACCCGCGGCATCACAACAAACGCCCGTGGTTCCAGGCGGTGAATAGCGGCCTCTACACCGCCCGTCCAATCCGTTGGGTGAGGTCGCGTTTCCGATGAGAATGCGGAAGGATTTCTTTCCGGAGAGTCCTGTTCCTGAGAATTGGCCGCAGCGACACTTAAACCCGGCACGGAGTCTCGCCCCTCGAATGAACCTTGATGAGCCTCATCTGATGGATCGGTTCTGAAAGGCATTCCGACCAGTCTCCCTTGATCACCCGAAACATCCATGACTGCCAAGAACTTCAACTGGCGACGCGTTTTTTATGTTTGAAGAAACAGCTCAGGAGTTCAGGAAAGAAGTCCTTCACCAAAACTTTCGTCCTGAGTCGAGGGAGTTGGTTTCTCGCTTCGCTGCTGCGATAACCGGGGACGTTCTTGTTGAACAGGCGCAGTCCATGGCTTCTCGCGGTGGTGCGTCTGGCTGGCAGGCGAATCGTCAACCGGGATATCCAGCCCAGCGGCGAAGTCATCGTCATTTCCACCTCTGGTCATCTCCTCCTTTTGATTTTTCGGAGCGGATGGCCTGGATGATCCACGGGGTGTATTTCCTTCTGCAAGTCGAGGCACGAAAACCGGTACGTCCGGAGGGAGTGCCGGTTGTGCTTCGGTCGCTGCAGAAGTTCTTTGTCCCGGCTCAAGAATTTCGGCTGTGGAACTTTCGTTGAAAGCCGCTTTTGTTCTTGGATTATTTGGATGATGAGGAGACCTTCGACGGCTGTCTTCGTGCTGCTGGGGTTTGTCGGGGGCCGTTGACAGTCGTTCGCGGGCCGATGTTCTGGAATCTCTCTTTTCTTGACCGGAGTGTTTGTTCAAGGCTGGCTGATGACCGGCCTGACCGCGATCCCCGCGAGAGGATCTTGACGCTTCGCGCTGTTTCTGTTCGGCGTACTGTTTCTGTTCGGGAGGAACTGCCAACGTCTGTGGCACTGTCTCTTCGGAAACAGTGATTGCAGGTATCGAATTCGTGACAGGGGAGATGGCTTCTTCTTGATCAGATCGTTCGTTACTGCCGTTTTCTTCTGGACGTTTGAACGGCGTTTTATGTCCCTTGGGAACGGTGCGTGGTTGCACGACGCCAGGTTGTGAAATCCGGTGGGGGTCAGCGTCTTCAGTGAATTGAGGGCCACGCGGCGCATGAGGATCGAACGTGACAATGGGCCGCAGCACTCGCAGTTTTGGCTCTTGCAAGACCATCCAGGGAGAGTTGGAGTTCGCTTGTCCGCTGGATGTCCCGGTGCATTTGCAGCGAGTTGAGGTGATCTCACCTGACAAGCGCCGTTCTGCTCCGCATGCGGGGCATTTCCAAAGTCGCCGGCAATCGGTCTGTATCCGTCCTGCGGGGCCTTTCATAAGAATGACTTTCTACCGTCTTCAGCGGCCCCAGCATGAGGCAGTTTCGGGAATTCCATTGATGAACACTGAAGAATTCATTGAATGTGAGAAAAAACGATTGACCAGACAGAGAACTGATCAGCGCGAAAAGTTGAGTGATGGGCCGACTCCAGAATCATACCGGCTGGAGAAGATTAACGCCAAGAAGGGACGGGGCTTGCGTCAAAAGGAAATACCACAGGAAAATCAGGAAGAATCCTTATTCCGTGACCCTCTCTCTTGTGGCGTGGCCCATACTTCTCCCTTTGTTCTCGTGAGCGAAGGAAGATTTATGAAAAATGAGGTGCCGGCGTCTCACTCGATTCGCTTGGCAACCGTTCCAATGGCGACTACACTCACTGTTTCCTGCGAGAGTTCAGAACCCGTCCTGATGACAGATCATCAAAGGTTCCTGTATTCTCGCGAGTCCATTTACTCAGCACATTGAATCAAAGCGAGCCGAGCCATGGCCAAGAATACCCGCAAAATCAAGCCCGCCAACCATGGCACACGCCCAGCCAGTTCCAAGGCCCGTAAAGCCAAGCGAGCCAAGGTTCGTACGTAACGCATTGGTGCTATAGCAGTTACGCAAGCTGCTGTACCAAGTCATTGAAATCAACCGACAGCGCACCCGGCCTCAGTTTCTGGTGGTCGGGTTTTCCTGTTGATAGGCATCTCGCTTATCAACCCGCCTGATGAGACAGCACGCTCACGGCTTGTCTGAACGAATCCGTCTGAAAAAACAGAACAGCCCGTCGAGATTGCCGTCTCGACGGGCTGTTCTGTTTTAGGTGTGGAAAACATCTCGCAGCAGGCGTTCATTCAAATCACGGGTGATCAGCGGGCAAGCTTATGGGCGTTCGCCTGAGAAGTCGCCGTTGGGGACGATGTTGCAGTAGTTGTCGCAGAAGTCCTGGCTGTCTTTGTATTTGGAGCCGTAGGTGCCACCCATGTGGCCGTCCACTCCGCCCACTTTATAAGACTGATTGATGTTGCCGAAGGCGGCTCCGACATCTTCGAGTTCGTTGTTGATATTGAGGGCCACTTCAGAGAGTCCGACGATCATCGAGAGCACGCCGATGGTGGAGATCAGCACCAGTTCGGCAGAAACAATGAAACCGGCTTCGTCATTAAGGAGAGCGTTGAAGAGGTTGGTCATGATCGAGATCTTTCTTTTCACTAAATGCTAAACTGTGTGGCGTTAATCTGATGCTGAGCAACCGTTGTTGTGGGCTGCGTTTGCGATGACAAAATGTAAAGCAGGTTGAATGCCATTCGTGGTGTGGAAATCCATGCTTCGGCCCAGGCAAGCGTGATTACATCTTGTAACTCATTTCTGGCAAGCAGTTTAACGTAAATAATCGTAGTGGTGGTTTGCGATTCCCCAGCTTGCATGAATGATGCGTAAAATCACCGCATTAAACATGGGTTTTGAAGAAAAAACGTTGTATCGCAATGCTGTGTAATGCTTTGCGATGAGCTACCTCGTGTGGTTTCTCTGTGGGGTTCTGGCAACACGGAATTGGTGAGAAATCACCACAAAGGGTTCCTGGGTGCATCGTGCGGTGGGAATCCACCACATGGCGCTTACCACAGTGATCAAGTGGCCGGCAAAGAGATGGCGAGTTGATCCGATGAAGAGTTTGCGGCGAAAAACACGACAGTTGCGTTGAATCACAAGAGAGATTCGCGAGATTTCGTTCAGAGCCGCATTTCTGGATACCCGGTGGAGTTGAAGGTCAGACGCCAATCTGCGAAACTGTGGAGTTCCTGCTCAATTTGAGAATAAGTCAAGCGCTCTCAGGAGTGCTCTCATATCGCTGTCAGTGCGATGGTTTCCGAAAGGTGTTTTCATGCCTCTGAGTCGTGCAGTTCTGGAGCGTCAACTGGTCACCGCCCGTAAAGCTCTGGCTGATCGTGCTTCCGTGCTTGAGCAGTCAGGTGTTGAGAAGGCCAAGTTCTCCAAGTACCCAGCGTACCGAGAGCTATCCGCGAATTGCCTGAAGATTTCTCGCCGGCTCAATGCTGTTGCTGCGATTGAAAAGAACAATGAAGTTGTGGCCGCCCGTAAGGCTGGCGCCGAAGCTTCAGAGTAATCGCACGGACAAGAGTTTCACTGCGAGTAGGCTCTTCGCGTGTGAAATTTAGCGAATGAGTGGCATTTGCCATTCGCCCCGGAGAGGTGGCAGAGCGGTCGATTGTGCAGCACTGGAAATGCTGTGTACTCGAAAGGGTACCGAGGGTTCGAATCCCTCCCTCTCCGTTTGTTTTCAAGATGGGTCTAATATTAAGACCCTTGATTGGCTCTCCCTTATCAGAAAAAGAGGGATGGCGATCTGAACGCCGATAGTTTCACAGGTCGAGAGAAGTTCAAAGATTTCTTCGGCATTTGTAGGGAATGTTGAACCCCGGGGAATTGAACGCCAGGGTGATTGCACCTGGAGCCATTTGCTGATTGAGGCTTTCGGTAATCAGCATTCATCCTGGCCGCGTGACGAGCTTGAGTATTTCGCTCCGACCCCCGCACTCTTCTCTTGCTTAAGCATGCTTATCGCTTTGCTTCTGAGCACTCTGAAATGAGGCGCTGTGCGGAAATTACGTGTACATATCGCTATATGCGTCGAGTGCCGTGCCACGGCTTTGTCTTGGGGGTTCATGCGTAGTCACGTCCTCCGACGTCGGACTTGACTACCTGTTCAAACCTCGCTTTTAAGCTTTGACAATACACAGACAACGGGTCGGTCTGTTAGCCGTAGTGCGATCCTTCTGGCTTGGCTCAATGGTCTTTACCAATGCCATGAAATCTGCCCCTCACCAGCCTTGGCAACGCGACCTTGTGTTTTTCAGCACCGATTGCTTGGAGAATTCCCGATGGTCTCTCCAAATTGAGCGTTGAATCGACTTGGCGAGCTTCGATGATACCCGCCGCAAGATCTACGGACAAAAACAACGCGACTGCCACATGAACGCAATATCAAGCGGAGAGACAGGGATTCGAACCCTGGATACCCTTGCGGGTATGCCGGTTTTCAAGACCGGTGCATTAAACCGCTCTGCCATCTCTCCGGGTTGCCCCCTGACAGGGCCGTGCTTTCGCAGTGCGTAATGCAGGGTTTACGGCATGAGGCTTCAACTGTCAAGTTTTGACGCCTTGAATTGACCAAAAGACACTCACTCTGTTGGCCAAGTTCGCATTCCCCTTATTAGCCGAGTTCGCACTCTCAGTGTTGACTGAGTTCGCGCTCCCAGCGTGGGCAAGCTCGCACGGAATTGATCGCACGACCTCAAACTTCATGCCATTCTTGACAATTTTCTCACGGGAACTGCTCGCCGAACACTGGTCAGTGAGATCTGCTTCAGTTGCCTCGAGGAATTTCCTGGAGCGCCGACTTGCGTGGCCGGTTGGTCATCTCATGCAGACAACGGAAAACACACGCAGCCGTCCAGCGAACCCGAAGGCCACGCTGGACGGCTGACAGAAAGACAGCAGTGAAGAGGAGAGGCTGATTTCTATACGGTTGAAACGGATTGCTACTTGCTGGCAAGGCTTTTCTATTGCTACCCAAGATCTAACCCGGATTTCTCACAGCGCAGCATAAACGAGACGCCTGGATTTGCGTAAAGTGTTGTTACCACACAACTCACCACGCCAGCACAAGGACGTCTCGTCATGACAGAGTGTAACACGCAGCAGCTGCTCTTTCAGCACCACGATCGCCGGGAAGTGGTCGCTGATTTTGACGGCGGGAAGATCACTTCCGATGCCGGGGGGCTCTTACTCCGCGAAGTCGAAGAGCGGTTCGGCATCGTCCGCCAGTTGGCCGGGTGTTTCACCGATCATCGCGATGAAGAACTCATTGAATTCACCGTGGAAGAACTCCTGCTCCAGCGGGTGATGGGGCTGGCTTTGGGGTATGAAGACCTCAACGATCACGAACAACTTCGCCATGATCCTCTCCTGGCGCTGCTCTGTGGACGAAAGGATATCACTGGCCACAATCGCCTCCATCCACAAGATCACGGCAAGCCGCTGGCGGGCAAGAGCACGCTCAACCGGCTGGAACTCACACCGCCCGGAGCCAGTGCGAAAAGTCGCTACAAGAAGATTGTCGCCAGCATCGACCAGTTGCAGGAAACGCTGGTCGATATCTTCATTCGGATGAAGGCCAAACTGTGCGTACCGCCAGAACTGATTCTCGACTTCGACGCCACAGACAACCCCATTCACGGCGATCAGCTTGGCAAGTTCTTTCACGGGTACTACCAGAATTATTGCTACCTGCCGCTGTCCTGTTTTTGTGATGGCTGGCCGCTCCTGGCCTTACTCAAACCCTCGAATATCGACGCCTGTGCGGGCACCGTGGAGGCCTTGGCGAAGATCGTTCCCAAGCTGCGTGCTGCCTGGCCTCAGGTGCGGATCATTGTGCGTGGAGACAGCGGCTTCTGTCGCGAAGCGATCCTGCACTGGTGTGAACAAAACCGCGTGGATTATGTCTTCGGCCTGGCCAAGAACAAGAGATTGCTGAACATCATCGGGAAAGAATTGCACGAGGCGCAAGCTCTGTTCGAGCAGACTCAGGCCTCTTCCCGGGTGTTCAAAGACTTTGAGTATCGCACCCGGAAAAGCTGGTCGCAGGCCCGCCGGGTGGTGGGCAAGGCTGAGCACTTATCGAAAGGGAGCAACCCCCGGTTCGTGGTGACGAGTCTGCCGGAAAGACGCATGGCTGCCCGGCCGCTATACGAGGATCTGTATTGTGCTCGCGGCGAGATGGAGAACCGGATTAAAGAACAGCAGTTGTTCCTGTTCGCCGACCGCACGAGTACCCACGCCATGCGCAGTAATCAGTTGCGGGTGCTGTTCTCGACCATGGCGTATGTGCTGCATAAAGCGCTCAAGGAGTTCGGCCTGAAAGGCACGTCGCTGGCGACAGCTCAGGTCAACACGATTCGGGCCAGGCTGCTCAAGATCGGTGGACGCATCAGCGTGAGTGTGCGACGGGTGGTGCTGTCGTTGTCGCAGGCGTATCCGTATCAGGCGCTGTTCCGAGAGATCCTTGGCAACCTCCGGCGTCAGGAACGGACACCTCTGCGAGTGTAACCAGCCTATGGCTCAGAAATCGGGAGTTTGCCAAGTCCTCTTCGGTCGAAGACCTGTTTCGACAGCGAAGAGCGGGGAGAAGTTCTGCGCTGAGCAGAGAAAAAAACCATGAACCCGCCGGAAATCCGTTGCAATTCCGCTCCGCGATCACGAAATCCCCAACGATCGGCCCCCACCAGCCCTCCAACCGATTACCAACCAGCAAAAAAACACCACCCCCACGCCCTGGTGAGATATCCGGGATAGCACCTTGCGGCCGTTACCTCAACATCTGGCACACAGCCGAGGGAATTCATGGGGTTGATACTGTCCAAAAGTCACAGAGCAGGCTCCCGCCCCATACCGTTCGTCTCCCTTCGATCTCTTCCGAATTCCTTCGCGCTCTTCTTTTCTTCGCGGTAAAAATTCTTTGACTCACCGCAAAGGCGCGAAGAACGCAAAGGAGTCATTTCGATGAGCAGGTTTTTCCCCCAGGCCGGAACTCCCGTGGGTTGATCTGGTCATCACCCCTTGATGGTGTCAATGCCGTGCCGCTTGCTCAAGGGAATAAGAAATTTATGTATAAAAGACAGCACAGAGCCGCAAGCATGGCACGTAGAACGCTATTTCAAATGGGAATGCGTATTATGCGGATCAATCGAGTGCTCGAGAGAGTTCTCGCAAGCGCTGAATGATCTGACTGGCCCCCACAATCGGTTGATGACACATCCCCTTTTCACAAACGTAGAGGGCGGGACGTTCGCGCGAATTCCATCGGCCAGCCACCAGGCCATCTGCCAATGTGCCTGCCAACCCGGCATGACTTTGAACGAAAAGGACCTGCGGCAAATAGAGCGTGCGGACGGTCGACATGATCGCTTCGTGATCGGCCGGGCTGCCCTCGCTCTCAGCAGGAACATAAACGCATTCATAAGTTGGCCCGAGCCACAGATCGAGAGCCGCCAACCCATGGGGTGTGGCCATCGACGAATGAGCCATGAGACCAGAACTGGCCAGAAGAACCTCTTCCGCGATGGCTTCCATCGCTGTTTCGCCCGTCAGGCGGCTGTACTTGAGCAGAGCATTCGCCACCGCAGAGTTCCCCGACGGCGTCACATTATCCTGAAAGTCGCGACTTTCACTGATGAGTTTCTCGGCATGGCAACTGACATACAGAAAACCGCCATGCTCATCATCATGAAACCGACTGATCAGGCCCGTGATGAGCGTCCTGGCATGGGTCAGCCACACGGGATCAGCGTCGGCCAGGAATAAATCCGTTAACGCTTCAATGAAGCAGCCATAGTCATCGAGATAGCCCCCTTGCCGGGCTTTCCCCTCTTGAATGGAGTGTGGCAAGCCGAATTCGCTATCGTTCGCCTGTTCAAGAATCACTTGCGCCGCCTGCTGCGCCGCCTGGAGAGCACGCGAATCGTTCAGGACAACTCCTGCACGGGCAAGTGCCGAAATCATCAATCCGTTCCAGGCAACAATCAGCTTTTCATCGCGGCCGGGGGCAATTCGCTGGGCACGATGCGCAAAAAGATGTTGCCTTAGCGGTGCGAGCTTTTCCTCGAGCGTGGTTTCGCTCCAGCCAAATTCTCTGGCCAATGTCGCCAGTGAAATGGGCAAATTCAGGATGGTATGTCCTTCCCAGTTTCCGTCGGGAGTGACATTGTAGGCTCGCTCAAACAGAGCGACATCAGATTCGCAACACCCGGCCGTCGTCAGCACCTGCTGGATTTCCGCCTGTGTCCAGACAAAGAACCGACCTTCCTCACCCTCACTGTCCGCATCCTGCGCGGCACAGAATCCGCCACTTAACTGATCAGCCGGCACCTGCATTTCCCGTAACACATAATCCACCAGCGATTGTGCGGTTCGCTTGAAAACTTCCAGCTGGAAGTGCTGCCATCCGTCGAGATAAGCGTTTAAGAGCAACGCGTTGTCATAGAGCATCTTTTCAAAATGAGGAACCAGCCATTTTTCATCCGTCGAATAGCGTGCAAAGCCACCTCCCAGATGGTCATGAATCCCCCCTTGAGCCATCGCCAGCAGGCTGATTCGGGCGACATCAGCGGTTTCGGTCGTATCAAATCGATGGGCCAACCTGAGCGCCAGGCGAAGATCCATGGCATGCGGAAACTTGGGAGCATGCCCAAACCCGCCATGGCGCTCATCGCATGTTCTCACCAGCGTCCGGCCTGCCCGATCCAGCAAGTCTTCACTGAGCGGCGACTTCCCCACGATCTGCGCACAGCGTTCCTGAATTTTGCTGGTGAGATGACTGGCCCGCTCGGCAATCACGTCACGCCGGTTTTCCCAGGCTTCGTGAATCGCTGCAAGAACTTCTGCGAATCCCGGTCGACCATATCGACCCGCAGGAGGAAAATATGTCCCCCCAAAGAAGGGTTGGCCATCTGGTGTCAGAAAGACCGACATCGGCCATCCCCCCTGCTCCGTCATTTCCACGACAGCAGCCATATAGATCTGATCGAGATCCGGGCGTTCTTCCCGATCAACTTTAATGCTCACAAACCATTGATTCAGAAGCTCGGCAATGCGTGGATTCTCAAAGCTCTCGTGCTCCATCACATGACACCAGTGACAGGCGCTATAACCGATTGACAGGAAAATAGGGCGATCCAGTTCCCGCGCGGCACTCAATGCCGTTTCATCCCAGGGCTGCCAGGCAACGGGATTACCAGCATGCTGCTTCAGATAGAGGCTGGTTTCTGTCGAGAGTCGATTCTTCAGTTCCATATCGATTCGACGCCTTGAATCCGTGGATGTCGTTCTGCTGGTGATGTGTCGCTGCGAATCAGTCGCGCAGCGGGCTTCGGCCACTCCCGGCCACACTGCAGTCTAGTCCCGAGCATGCACGAAAGGTACCCAGATCAAGTGAGACAACGATCTCGTGTTGCGATTTCACGGAGAGGATTCCGCCAGAAATTCTGCGTGCCAATCTCCAGTGGCTTGAAGTGACTGTAAAGTCATCATTCCACAGAATCGTGCTCCTTCCAACCGCATCAGGAGCCTGGAAGGAGGAGACTCGCTGGCAACGATTTCAAGCGGAGTTCGCAGCAGATAGTGGCCCCGATCAATGAGTTGCACTTCGCCGCGGGGTGAACCATCAGGCGCAGGAGTCACGGCCCCCTCATAAGCCAGGTAGTGGGCGCGATGATTGGCCAACGGTGTCGCACGGGAGCGGGCACATGTCGGGAAATCCAGTGAGACCCGCCATGTCCAGCATAACCCTTGCCCCTGATTGTCGAGTAATCCGGGGATTTCAAGCAGAAGATCAGCATGCGGGGCAGGCCAGTCATGCTTCAATAACGCGAATTGAGGCATTGTTGGCCGCATCCCTCAGTCGGCAGGATTCACACCAGGTGAATGATTCGTATTCGTCACAGAAGCGGTTTTATCTTTTGCAGGTGTCTCGACAGGTAAGGGCATGGCCAGCCCGCGAATCCAGGCCAACCGTTCAATCGCCTGCGTCAATGATTGCAAGTGCGTCAAAATTTTGGCTGCTCCTCCAAGAACATTCGCCCGATGGCCTGCATAGACAGCCGCTTCTTCGCGAATGCTGACATCTTCTGTTTGAGAGAGAAATGCGATGGCCCGATCGATTGATGAGGCATCGCGAATACCTCCCGCAAAAACGGCCGTCAATAATGCCCGGTAAGGCGCCGAAGCCTCTTTCAAATGACGAGCCGCAGCGGCTGTTTCACCAGCGGCAAAACGACTTTTCGCCTGAAGTGTGACGGAAGGTGCCAGAGAGGAGGCTCCCGTGAATGACAGATACCATTCTGTCACAGCTTGCTGAGCAGCCTGATCACCACTCAGCTGAAAAGCGGTTGCCAGGTGGGAGTACAGATTTGATGAGGCTCGAGTCGGAACCTGCTTCTGCACACTCTCCGCCTGAGTTCCCATCTGTTCCAGCTGCTTCCAGACCAACGCCTGAGCATTGGCGTCGACAAGCCGCTCAAACATGGCATTTTCGATATCAGTGCGAATTGCAGCCAGTTCCCGATAGTTGAGCACCCCCCGGCGATAGCTGGAGAAGGCTTGCCGGGCTGCATCTTCTGAGCGGATCCCCAGTTCGTCTTTCAACCGATTACGAATGGCCGAGACGTCCTGCGCGTTCAGTTGCTCCAGAACTTTATCGACATGAGCCAAAGCCGGCCCCAAAGCCGAAGTCACGACCAACGCACTCTTCAGAGCGGCATCGGCACCGGCCGTATCACCCAATCGGTAACGAGCCAATGCCAGTTCGCTCCAGGCCGAAAACTGCTCCTCCAACGGCCCGACATCAGGCAGCTCAGGCGTCATCAATCCCGCAGATTGCGGCCAAACCAAAGGAGTGGGCGCTGGAATCTCAGCCAGGCGTGCGGCTGCCGCATCTGCCATCTGACGAGCCGCTTCCGAGGAACTGCCAACGGCTCCATTGGCCGCACGAGCATGGATGTAAGCCCGCCCTGATGGTGACAGTTTCGCGGCAGACGCTTTCATAATGGCACCAACACGTGCCGATAACATTTCTCCTGTTCCCGAAGATGACATTCGAGAACCTTCAAACGCCGCCAGTTCCCCGAGCACTTCAACTTGCCGACGTCCCGTGAGTTGACCGGCCCAAGCCATGGCTTGATCCTGAAACCCTCGTCCAGCCGCTGATTGCACCATGGCCGCTGCTTGTGGCTCAGTCCAGGCATAACCGGGGCGAGCAACATCAATCGATTCCACCGTCACTTCAAGACGATCTAAAGGAGGTTGCAAGATCGCGGCCACTTGGCCATCCAGACGCTCCAGCCGTTCGGCTTCCTGATGAGGATCAATCAGCCCCGCCTTCCACCGTGTCGAATAGTTATTCGCTAATTGGGTGGCTCGATCAGAGTCACCCAATGCGATTAATAGACTCCCCAACCGCGCTGCAATCAGCAGTCGCGTACGGCCATTAGTCGGCAATTTATCAACAAGGTCATAAGCCGTGGACGCCGACGTTTTGGCCCCAGCCACATCCTGTTCACGAAGCTGTGCCCATGCCAGTTCAGTCAAGATGGCAATTTTATAGAACGGGACGTTCTGCCCGACACGATCAAACGCCGCCAGATGTTCCTGTGCTTTGGGGATATTCCCCATCACGGCATACGCTTCGGCAGCAAGCTGGCGGGAAAAAGGCAGGTTACGATTCTGCTTTCCGCGAATCAGCACGGCCTTTTCAATCAGGACGGGCAACTCTTTAGCCAGGTTGGTCACGGCCGCCGCCGAGGCCGCTTTGCCGTCACCATTCGTCGCAGGGGTGGGGGTGGTGGAATCAGGCGTCGGTAAAACCGGTGCTGGTGGCGTGACCTCACCCAGAATGCGAGCGGCCTCCTCAGGACTCATTTGCTGAATCCCAATGGTCTGTGGAGCAGGCAGCGATGCAACAAAAAACGCGACGCCTCCTCCGACAAGACAAATGGCAGCCGTGATACCGCCCAGCAAAATATAGTTCGGCTTACGAGGAGGTTCTGGCGGATGCTCAGGTTCTGGTGGCGGAAGTGGCGGAGCATCAAACGTCGGCACCATACATTTCGGATTAGCGCATTTCACCCGTGTGCCAGCGGCCTTGGGCGGGATATAGCCGACCGTTTCGCACATTGGGCAAACGATCCGGAACGAACGCTGCTTCGTCGGTGCGGCAACCGCAGGTGTGGTGGCTGCGGCGGCTTCTTTCTCAAAGGGAAGATCGTCGTGATCCCCCTGATTGGCCGCAGGCTTGACTCCAGATCTGGCGCCGGGTTTGGCGGCAGTAGTGGCTCCCGTCGACACAGGTTTGCCAGCAGATGGCTTCGTAGCCGCTGGATTGGTTGCAACGGGTTTGGCTGCTGGACTTCCCGGAGGCCGCGGCCCCCCTTTCATCGGAGCGCCACAGAAAGGGCAGTCGACGGCGTCGTCGTCCAGAACCGATTGTTTACAACTGGGACAGACCGCGAACTCCATGATGAACGTCTTTCAAAGGCCTTCAATGTCGTCAGTTGTCATTTAAGAAAGCAGGGTTCTTGCACCAAAGTCCCAAAGATTTCTCTCGCAGCCTCCGAGGAATTCGGGACTGGCATTGGAACAATGAAACGAAACCGTGGAACAGAAGGGTGTCCGGATGGGCGCAGAAAAGGAACCGCTGATACAAGGCCCCCATGGCCAGTGAATCACCCGCCAGTGCATCATTTGAGTCTACGCTTTTTTGTCCAGCAAAAGCGAGGCGTAAGTCATGAAAGCCGATGACAGGGCGATGCTGAATTTCCCTGGGGGCCGAGCCATAGGTGCAGGCCAAGCCATACATGTGGGCCAAGCCATGTCTGCGGTCTCGCCCCCCATAAAATCAATCAACGAGTCAAACGCAGTCAACGAGCAGAACACTTTTGCCTGCCGCCGCGCGAAGCACCTTTTCGGCCACGCTACCGACGAGACTATCGGCAACATGCTTTGCTCCACGGCGGCCCAGCACCACCAGATCATAGCCCCCGTCGTTCATCTCACTGATGATGCCCGCAGCAGCCGCGACCTGGCGCGATTCGGGAGTCGTGTTTGCAACGTTCAGCTTCAAACTGATCGCCGATTCTGGCAATCCCTGAGAAACGAGTTTGGCTTTGGCCGCCTCCAAAGAGCACTCACCCACAGACTTGGATTTGTGTGCCCAGGCGGTGGCCAGGTCTTTGGCCTGCAAACCTGCTGTTTCGCTCAGTTCAAAGACATGTTCTGGAAGGAATTCACAGACCGTAAAGAGAGTCACCTGAACCGATTTTGATGTTCCCAGGCCCAGTTCTGTCACCAGCGAGATGGCTTTATCCGACGACCCTGATGTGTCCACACAAAGCAGTAGTTTCAAGGGATCTTCCTTTGAATCACAGGAGAGGAGTCAGCGAAATCGCGGGGCAAGCCAGTCTGTCAGGCGATGTTCCGCACAGCGAACCTGCGATCCTACTCCACGGATTGCGGCTACAGCAAATGTGTCGCATGTTCTTCGTCGGGGTTAGGCATGGCTCGGAAGGGGGATGGCATCGCTAATCAGCAATCCTCTGCCAGCAGCCATCTGATTGCAGCGCACGACATTTCAGGTGGCCAAGCCAATTACTCACGGGGTCGCTGGGCTGTTTCATTGGCTGACTTGGGAAGCTTGGTGGCCAGGGCCAGATTTTCTTCCTGAGTGACACCAATCGCTCCAGAAACATTTCGCAGTTCATGGCGCAGTTGATCGACATCAATCAGAAGCTGGTTGCGTTGTTCTTCGACTTCCCGCAGAGCGGCCACCAGTCCGGCACGTTCTTCGGTTGGGCGAAATTCC
Source organism: Planctopirus sp. SH287 (assembly GCF_056500625.1). Classification (NCBI taxonomy): domain Bacteria; kingdom Pseudomonadati; phylum Planctomycetota; class Planctomycetia; order Planctomycetales; family Planctomycetaceae; genus Planctopirus; species Planctopirus sp. SH287. The sequence continues at coordinate 271,384 of NZ_CM151403.1, forward strand.
TCTGTGGGAAGTGAAGCACCACCCACCAGTTCTTCACGCCGTCGAGTCAACTGAGCTGTTGCATCTTTAAGGAGCTGCTGTTGCAGGCGGACGTTACCCGTACGGTCAACCAGCAACTCATCTCCTTTGAGAAGTTGAACTTGCAAGTCGCCATGGCGGGCAGGGTATGCGGAGGGAATCAACGTGCGCCAGCGCCAGGTGCCGCTTTTCAGGCTGGCAATATCTTCCGGTCGCAGACGGAATGTCGGCACCAGCGCGGCCTGGTTATCGTTCAATTGAGCCACTTCAAAGGCGCCCCGATAGATCGACTGGCCATCGGGAGTGATCTCAAACCCATACAGCCATTGTTTTTCTTTCAGATTGTTCGCACGGCCAAGATCGACCGTCAACCGTCCCTGCTGGGCATTGATAACGGCGGTCGTCACTGAAGGAAAAACGCGATCCCAGCTCAACTGTTCACGTGCCATTTCCGACTGCAAGTTTTGCTTTTCCTGTTCCGCCTGCTCCAGTTGTGGCGAGACCTTGGCAAATTCGCTGTCGAACCGCTCGGCCTTGCGTGTGTGGCTGTTCCGCACCTGGATCAGCTTTGCGGTCAACACAGTTCCCGCACCAGCCGCCAGAACCACCAGCCAGATGAGAACTTTCCCAGTCGTATGCATGAGATGCCTTTGTGAGTTTCAGAATGAACCTGCAAGTTCCCGTCCGAAACAAAAAATGCCTGCTGACACCGTTGACCGGTGCCCCGTTATTCTTGATTCGCTGCCTTATTTACTGATCGGCAGGTTAAGCCCGACAGACGATAGCAGGTCATGGGTCTCCACCGGACAAGCACGACTCACACGCTTGTCATGGTAAATTACGGATGGCCGATACAATCTGCCCAAGATTTTCCAGGATCGCTCCCTCAAATCTCCTACATTAGCCTAAACGGAGGGAGTCCCCAGGGTCAACGCCCGAGATCGTGGAGATGCCGGAAGGAGGGCAGGATAGGCTGATGGTGACTGCCATCTTGATTTCAACGCCCCGACCGATTGCAACACCAGTAACCATTGTCCGGATTAACCGGAACGTCGGTTGAAGGATCTCGTCTTCATGATTTCCAAGGCGCCATTTCATGTTGCGATTCGTATTAATCCTTTTTTTCTTGTTGGATCCTTGATCGTTTCTCAGATCATCTGCATCGGGATCAATCAGCGAGTTGCCAGAGAGCCTGAACTGTCTAAACTGAAGTCATCATGTCATTTGAAAAAATGACCACGTGAAATCCCGTGACCACCCAAGACTATGGCACAAGTGCTATTAAAAACATGGCGGCTTGTCAGATCCTCCAGCCCTGTGGCCCACTCAGCGATTGGCCTGTGGATCTGTCTGCTGATCCTGATTGAACTGCTCGGTCGAGAAACAACATCCGACTGGTTTGATCTGGCCTCATTGCTCGCTCTCTTCATCGGTTGTGGCCTGACTCTGGCCGTTCATCGGCGTCAGCCACTGGCGTTTCTCAGCTGGCTGGAGCGCAGAGCTGTTCTGGGAACTCATCAGCTCAAGCAAAGTTTTCAGCATTATGGGGTGGACTTCCGCTCGACTCGGGCCATACGCACCTATGGATTGCCTGGTATCTGGGGCGGAATTGCGGCCCTCACACTTCCCATCCTGACGTTAGGGCTATTCGCCACTTTTTTTCCGGCAACGCAACTGCGTCTCGTGGCCACACATTATTTTTACCTCCCCTGGCTGGCGATCTGGAGTTTCACACTATTAACGGCCATGTTCGCTGTCCTTCTGCACGGCATCTTTTTCTATGCCAGTCTGCATGATTTGCTGGTCGAGCATGCCAGCAAGATGACCAACGATCCTTATCAAATCTTGGACGAGGAAGCACGCATCCATCGGATGATCGCTTCAAGTCTTTGGGGAGCCGTAGGGGTTGTCCTGATGGCTTCGATCTGGGGCCAGATCGAATATGCTGTCATGTTGCTGCTTGCTGGATATCTGATCGTCCTGGCTTCCATCGCCTGCTGTGGCGAAGGACTGCTGCTGACACGGCGGCAATCGTCCGGAACGCGACTCATCTCGATCGATGGTCGTTGGCTGATGCTGGTTCAATGGACATTCCCGATTGGCCTGGCCACAGGGGTCGTGCTATTCGCAGGAACAGGAACAACCGTGAGTTCAAACCTCATGGTGCTGACGGTCATGCAACGAGTCGTCGGTTGGTCAGCCTGTCTGGGAACGTTGATGATTGCGACTTTCAATGCCCGTTATGCCTGGCTGGCAACAATCGCTAACCCGGCACACGCTCCCGGAGCCTATACTTTTCAACGACTCGCTTTAATTTCACAGACACGTTTGAAGGCGTTTTTTAATCGTCTCTTGCGACGTGAACCAGTGGAAGCAGAGCAGCCGCTGATCGAAGGTTCCGACATCCCTCCACAGCGACCACTTGTGGAAGATGACGAAACTTTTCGCATCCGCCGAAGAGGTGAGATTGCCGCTCGGCGAGAGTTTCTTCGCGGTTTAGAAAAGCTGCTGAAGCCTGTCGTTCGCCAACGCCGAACGGCTCCTGCCGGTGTTGTGATCGGCTTGCAACACTGGTTTATTCTTGGGTTGGCTTCTGATGGGGATCGTGAATCAAAGTTGCTGCAAGAACGGACGATTCTCGACCAGATCCTCTCATGGCCATTTTACCGAACGATTTCTCACTCGGCCCGGCATCACTACTGGTCAATCACCAAAGGGGTGGATATCGACCTTATTTATCTGGAAAAAGGGCTGTCATTCCGTCACTTTGTGAAAGTCATGCGAGTGCTCTTTGAACTCTATGACATGCACGGAGGACGTCAACGGGCGGAAGAACGTCACTTCAATAGACTTCCCGGCATCCGGGTGATTATCCATGACTTCGATATCAATCGTTCCCTGGAACATGGTCGGACAAATTATCCCGAGCCTGAATATGACGACATCAGCCGCGCCCGGATTCTCCAGATTTTTCGTGACCGGGGAGAGTCGGAAGAGTTGAACGAAGTGCCTCAGGATTTTGAAGATGCTCCCCTCTTCTCAGCGTGGTAATTCAGCATCACCGGCTGTGAGATCAGGCCAGAGAGACAAAGCCAGAAAAATGAAGCCGGAGATCACAACAGAAAGTGACCGAGGCAAAAACATGGCTTAATTGGCCATGGGAGCAATCGCTTCAAAAGTGTCTCCAAATCGGATTTCATCGAAGTCCGTGGAGTGATTCGCATGGATAGAAATGCTGTCAAAGCGAAAATCGGGAATTGTCAGTTTCAAAGCCGCTTCGTCGGCAGAGGGTTCCTTATCAAGCCGGGGATTGATCCAGACCGTCGCTTCTTCTGATCCGGGACGGAAGATGACTCGCGTGACCAGAAAAACCATCTCGCCGGAAGGAATCGCACTGGTTTTCAAGTTAACTTCTGCTTCCGTCTGAAGCGCCACCGCAGTCCAGTTGCCGGAAGGCGAGGCTCCTAACTTACCAATGCGCAACCCCGCAACAGCTTTTGAGCCAATCAGTAAATAGGAGTAGCGGTTATTATCAGCAGTGCTGATGGATGATTGCGCCAGAAAACTGAGCCAGATAATCGTTCCATCCGTCCCGATACCATCGTCGTCCCGCATTTTTTCCGGGAATCGCAAGGCGTCAAAATGACGCATGGTGATCGACCGGGGTTTCGTTGCGGTTCTCAGAAGATGGCCCGAGGATTTAAGAACATTGCCAACGGTATCCGTGTATCCCAGCGGGCCAAATTTCCGCATATCCTTGGGATTCCAGGCAATGCCCTTATCGGAATAGTCCACAATTACAGCGACTTTGGAATTGGTTTCCTGCCAGGGTTCCGACCAGCCTGATCCCCCGTCAAGCCCTTGCATGCCGCCGGATGTTGGCCACGAGGGGGCCCCGTCTTCAGAGACAGGCATGATGGTGGCAGGATAATCAAAACCTTCATAGACATAGAGTTCTCCAACGCGTCTTCCAAAAAGACTGCTGGAGTCAAACCCGCGATAAACACCGGCAACGCAGACAACAATGCCGCATGCCAAAGCGAAAAATGCTCCCGCGATTTTCCATGAAATGGAATAACCAGGGGCACCCACTTTGTTTTGTGTTGCCGCGATATCGATGGCTGCTGACGAATTGTCTTGCGGGAAAATCTCTTTGTCCGTGACGGCCAGCTGTTGTCGGAGTGCAACGCTGGATCGGGAGCTGGAAATTCGTGCGAGATCTTCAGTAGGTGGCAGACCGACTTGCAGTCTTAATCGAAGATACGAATGTAGAAAAATTCGATAGAACGCCTCATCCGCATGTTGAGGATCGGCTTTGATCCATGCCGTGAGCGCATCGGACTGTTCGTCAGTGAGTTCATGACGGTCAAGATGAGCATCGATCAATTCAAAGGCTTCGGCATCATCCATGTAATCCCGTGGCCTCTTTCAGATTCGTACGCACGCAAGTAATAAGAGCCGAACGAATGCGCGTCAGAGCAATCCGCACCGCGCCCGATGTCATACCGACTTTTCCGCCAATCTCTTCGGTTGTCAAGTCTTCAAAATAACGCAGTTGCAGCAGGCTCCGCGATCTTCCCGGCAAATTGGTAAGGCACTTTTCCAAAGCCCATTTTTCTTCAGAGACAATCGACTGCACGCGATCACAGGCTTCCGAAAGTGACTCAATGGAATCACCAATAAATTTGACCGGTCGACGTTCTTTGGCCCGATAAAAATCTGCGATTTTAATTTTGGCCACCCAGAGCGCCCAAGGGAGAAATGGCCGGGCCAGATCGTACTCATCAAAGCGTTGAGCAATTTCCGCAGCAACTTCCTGCAGCAGGTCTTCGGCATCAGAGAACTGGGGGGTGGAGGCAATCAGAAAAGCGGTCAAGGAAGGCTGGGCTTTTGCCCAATTAATGGCAAACAGTTCACGCGAATTCTCACGCGACAATTCCCGAACAAGGCGTGGCTGACCCGTTGCCGGAGAATTCGTTGCCGGAGAAAACGCGGGAGACGATCCGGGCGCAACCACAGCGTCTGGCTGTTCGGCATCCTTTTCCATTAAAGTGATTCTCCCCGGAGAGTTCTCGTTTGACATCATGGCCAAAATCAGTTTCCCGTTTTTCAGCTGTTGATGAACGTGATCAAAGACCATTTTAGAACTGTATTGTGAAGTTTCCATGAGGTCGTGATTTTCGGCGTAACAGACCCGATGCCTCCGCGATATAAGAAGCGGGCGCAGTGCCCACAACGCATCTGAACACCTCTGTTGCGTATGTGTCTTTTAACGATAGGCGCCATTATATCGGTGTGAGCGATTTTTCTGCCCACCGAACCGGAACGCCTGTTTATCGCGTTGAGTTTACCTCGAACTCATTTTGGGAGCTGATTTTTTATGGCCAAGCGTGGTCAATCCGGATTCACTTTGATCGAACTGCTGGTGGTCATTGCGATTATCGCCATTCTGATTGCACTGCTTTTGCCCGCAGTTCAACAAGCCCGCGAAGCCGCCCGGCGGACGCAGTGCAAGAATAACCTCAAGCAACTGGGGCTGGCTCTTCATAATTACCACGATATCCACAGCAAGTTTCCGCCTTTCGCGGGGGGAACAGGAAGCGGGCTGAATATTGCCAGTGGTAACCGCACACGCCTGAGTGGGATCGTTTTCCTGCTTCCTTACATTGAGCAAACCCCTCTCTATCGTGAGATTGTGACGCTCAACGCCCCACCTTACGACAACTACGATCCGTATAAGAAGATGCTTCCCGCTTTGCAATGTCCTTCGGATTCCGGCATGGCCGACCCGAATAATCCGGGCAATACTCGCGGCAAAAAGAACTACATGTTCTGCGCTGGCGATACCCACGCAGGGAATGCAGCCGCCAATTGCACACGGCCACCCAATCCCGTCACACTGCCAAACCGCGGCCTCTTCGCAACATTAACCTGCTATGGCATCCGCGATGCGACAGATGGAACTAGCAATACAATTGCGATGGCTGAGATGGTCTCGGCTGACCGTGTGAACGGCCCCGGTGCGATTGCCAACACCGTTCTGGCTGCTGGTACTGCCAGTCCTGCCAGTTGCCGTGCGCTCTGGAATGCTTCCACAAAATCCTACACAGATGGCGGAAAGATCGGCGATCAGGCTCGATCGTACCGCTGGGCCGATGGCGCTGGCTGGTGGTCAGCTTTTTCAACTGCCGCCCCGCCCAACGCTGGAAGCTGTCTCAGCAATGGTGGTGGTGCTGGTCACTGCGATGGCCTTTATAGTGCAGAGAGCCGGCATGCCGGGGGTATTCATGCACTGATGGCTGACGGAGCCGTTCGCTTCATTAGTGATAATATTGATGCCGGCAATCAGGCCGCTCCGCTGCCGGCAATCTCCACGACTTCGGCTAGCCCGTACGGCGTGTGGGGAGCTTTGGGGACACGAAGTGGCGGCGAAGTCATCGCTGAGTTCTAAAGCAGTCAATGCCAGACCACATATTTCCAGGAACAACCAGCCAGCCCTGCCATTTTGTAATGGCAGGGTTTGGCCACTTCTCATGGATCATGCCTTCAGAGCCTTGTGCTGGAACCTGATAAGAAATGTTTCGCTCAACACCTCTTGTGCTCATGCTTTTCCTGCTGACATTCTCTGGCTGCTTCCAGCAGGGCGATCGCTGGACAGCCAATCGCCCGCAAACAGTCATCGCCAACGGCCGGGTGGTCTTTGAAGGTCAGCCACTCAGCGGAGCAATTGTTGTCTTTCATCCTGTGGCAACGGGAGGAATTGGTGCATCCGCAGTCACCAACGCCGAAGGAAAGTTTGAACTCAGCACCTTTCCCCCTCAAATGGGTGTGGTTCCTGGCGAATATCGTGTCACTGTCTCCAAAACTGGCCCGCCCAGTGGAAAGCCGGAAGAAACCATTTCCGGAACAAATGACGAATCATCTGCTTCCGACGACAGTTCCGTGATGGTCGTCTCCCTTATTCCGATAATCTATGGCTTCCCCGAAAAGTCCGGGCTGACTGCAAACATTCCCGATGACGGAACCGAGGCCTTAGTTTTCCAACTGACAAAATAACAGGTTTCCGGCTCCACGGGTTAATGCCGTTATTCAGCCCTACTGCCGGCAAGCTTCAAAATGACCTGAGCCGCGCTGTGAAAAAAATCAAATAACCCACGAAAACTCTCATCAGTGATCATGAATCTGTTGTTGTGGCTCGCTCGGTGGTAAACTTCGCGCGGCGGGTGGAAATGGCTGCCTGCGCTGATCTGTCGTTTATCCCCGAGAAGCCACGCTCATGTCATACTTCCCTGAAGTTCCCAAGATTGCTTACGAAGGCCCAAAGTCCAAGAATCCGCTCGCATTCAAACATTACAACCCTGATGAGCAGGTTGAAGGACAGAGCATGAAAGCTCTGCTCCGGTATGCAGTGGCTTATTGGCACACATTCCGCGGGACGGGCAGCGATCCTTTTGGCGGAGCCACCAGTCAGAAGCCCTGGGATGATGGGACGGACTCCGTCGCGAACGCGATCAAGCGTGTCGATGTCGCGTTTGAATTTATTGATAAGCTCGGCGCCCCGTTCTATTGTTTCCACGATCGCGATGTCGCCCCCGAAGGAGCCACACTCGCCGAATCCAACAAAAATCTCGATGCCGTTGTCGCACGGCTCAAAGAAAAACAGGGCGAAACGGGCATTAAGCTCCTCTGGGGAACGGCAAATCTGTTCTCACATCCCCGCTACATGCATGGTGCCGCCACCAGCCCGAACGCCGATGTTTTTGCCTATGCCTGTGCTCAGGTCAAAAAGGCCATTGAAGTCACAAAAGAATTAGGCGGCGAAAACTATGTCTTCTGGGGTGGCCGTGAGGGATATCAAAACCTCTATAACACCGACATGAAGCGGGAACTGGATCACCTTGCCAAATTCATGCACCTGGCTGTTGAACATGCCAAGTCGATTGGCTTTACCGGCCAGTTCCTCTTTGAACCCAAACCCAAAGAGCCAACCAAGCATCAGTACGATTTTGACGTGGCGGCCTGTCTCAACTTCTGCCGTGCGTACGGCCTCACCGACTACGTGAAAATGAACATCGAGACCAACCATGCCACACTGGCTGGTCACACCATGATGCACGAACTGGCCTATGCCTCCATGCAGAATGCTTTGGGCAGCATCGACGCCAACACCGGTGATCTCCTTCTCGGCTGGGACACCGATCAGTTTCCCACCGATATCTATCTGACAACGCAGTGCATGCTGGTCATTCTGGAGCAGAAAGGATTGGCTCCAGGAGGGATCAACTTCGATGCCAAGGTCCGCCGTGAGAGCTTTGAACCTGTCGATCTTTTCTACGCCCATATTGGCGGGATGGATGCCTTTGCCCGCGGGGCAAAAATCGCAGCCGCCATTCGCCAGGATGGTGTGCTGAAAGACTTCGTCAAAAAGCGATACTCCACCTGGGATGCCGGCATTGGCTCCACCATCGAAAGCGATAAAGCCAGCTTTGCCGATCTCGAAAAGTATGTCCTCGAAGGAAAGGCCTCCGCACCAAATCAATCGGGCCGGCAGGAACTCCTTGAGAACATTATCAACGACTACCTGTAAAACCCCTGCCGGGGTTTGTGGCGGCGTATGAGGGCCAGTCGTTCATTCACGATTGGGTCTTACGCCGCCAGGGTGGTGGTTCTCGTTGGGGTTGATTGATTTACTCCTTTCTCGTTCTGATGCGAGAGAGGTTGAGTGCGGGTGAGCCGTAGCTAAAATAGCGATCATTACTTTGCTATACGAATAGATGCCCAGGCACGTTGCTCTACAGAGAATGCCCACAGGAAAACCCTCACCCGGCACTGCGTGCCACCCTCTCCCGCCTGCGCGGGTGAGGGTTCCCCTTGCGGGGTTTGTGGCGGCGTATGAAGGCCAGTTGTTCATCCGCGAATGGGTCTTACGCCGCCAGGATGGTGGTTCTCTTTGGGGTTAATTGATTGACTCCTCTCCCATTCCGATGCATTGGTCTCTACACATCTCAAAAAATCCAAAATAATAGGATAAAACCCGAAGCGTAGAGGGACATCACCTGAAACCCAGCTATCCTGCTTTGCCTATTCTGTGAATCTAACGATCTCTTTGAGGACGTTTTTCTACTTTTTCAGAGGATGTTTTTTCGAGTTCAATCTTGACTCAGAGATGTGTAGAGACCAATGCTCCCGACTGCGAGATCATTAATGCGAGTGTCCGTCGCTGACGCTTCCGGCTCGTTGGTACGGGACGCGGGGTGGCCCATGGGGGCTGGCCTATTTTTCGGCGGGGTGGCGGGGGCGCACCGCGTAGCGGAAGCCCCCGGAATGGTCGCACGCGATCGTGAGTTTGTGGCCCTAAAAGACTGGTCAGTGACGATCGGATAGGCTCTGAAGTGCGGCCTTCGAAATCTTTTCGGGGGTTTCCGATGCCTCATCATCCACATCGTCGAGAATGGAACCTCCCTGGTCACGCTCACGAATTGACGTTCAGTTGCCACCATCGACTTCCATTGCTGTCACGCGAGCGAACTTGCCAGTGGCTGTCGCAAGCCATTGGACAAGCCCGAAAATCCCTGGGCTTTCAGGTGTGGGCCTACGTCTTCATGCCCGATCATGTTCATTTAATGATCTGGTCGCCGTCCCCGGACTATTCCGTGGCCTGGATTCTTCGCGAAATCAAATTGCCTGTGTCCCGCCGGGCTTTGGCATTTCTTCGGAGTCAGGCTCCCAGCTACCTCGACCGACTTTCCCAGACCAGGGGTCGCCGGACGGAGTACCACTTTTGGCAGCGCGGTGGAGGTTATGATCGCAACGTCACGGAAACCGAGACGCTGAGTCGGATGATCGACTACATTCATCTCAATCCCGTGCGGAAGCAGCTGACAGCCCAGCCGGGCGATTGGAAGTGGTCATCCGCAGGCTGGTATCAAAGACAGACACCCAATGATCTGCCGCCCGACCCGCTGCCCCGTGAATGGTTTAACCCGATCCGCAAATAGCTGCGGATTCGGGGGCTTCCGCTGTGCGGTGCGCCCCCGCCACCCTGTCGCCCAAGCCCTCCCATTCCTCAACACCGCCTAAAGATGTGTAGAGACCTATGCATTCCGATGGGAGAGGTTGGGTGAGGGCGAGCCGTAGCTAGAAAACGATTCGTAGATACTCCAAATCATTAGGCCACCCAGGCACGTTGCTCTATAGAGAACGCCCATTGGAAAATCCCTCACCCGGCACTGCGTGCCACCCTCTCCCGCCTGCGCGGGCGAGGGTTAATTAAGGTTGTGGGGCTGTTGAGATTGTTCGACCTTTTTCGCTGCGCTGCCCCATGACAAACCATTGTTTATAGGGAAACTCGGGGGTGGGGGCGATTTCTTGGCGGGAAATCAGCTTCCAGGAGAATGGCAGTCGGCGGGATTGATGGTCAACTTCCATAAAGCAAAACAGGTTGTGTCGGACGTCGAGTGTTTCGTTTTCCAACGGCCATGGCTGTCGGGGGAGCGATTGATCAAGGGCCAGAAGCACATCGGCACGAATGGCCCCCAGGCTGATTTCTGGCATTTGCCCAGCCAGCGGCCGTGGAGGCACGAACGGCTTGGCAGTCATTTTCAACGGTGGCACGAGCACCGCGCGAATGGGTGGTGCAATCGTCAAGGTGATCAATAAAGCGACGGCTCCCATGGCCCACAATCCTTGCCGGGGATGCCTGCCCATTGATCGTCCCACAATGATAGCCAGCCCCCCCAGCGACAAAAGTGACCACCCCAGCACATCCCACGGCAGCGAAGTGCTGCGTTCTGGAAGCAGGATCTTGGCCAGGCAGGCTAAAAGAATCCCCGCAGCCGTCACGGTGACTGTCCACTGGAGAAACGTGGGCCAGACAAATTGCCAGTCGCTGGTGGGATAGGCCTCGACCGAACGCTGGACAACAATCGCAGCCAGAATGCTGATCCCCGGCAGCAGCAATAATGCCGCCGATGGGGTGCTGCGAGGGTCAACCCACATCAACATGCCCGGCAGAAAAAGGCAGACGCTCACAAACTGCACGGCAGAGCGTGCCTCACCCAAATGCCGGCGGAAGTGATCGAACAGATAGACCAGCAGGAGCAATCCCCAGGGCATGAGCATCGTCACAGCGACGATCACAGGAAACGTCACCAGATGTTCAACCAGTGCCCATAACGGGTTTGCCTGGCTGAGAGGATTTGTGGATGCCGCCCACCACGGATTCATTCCTGTCACGACGGAATAAGTCAGCGCCCAGGAACCGACCAGCCCCAGGCATAACAAACATCCTGCCAGGTGCCCCAGCGTGATGGCATATTCTTCTTTGCGACGCAGGAACAGATAGCAACCGACACTGCCACAAAAGATCACAGCCGCAAACAGACCACTTGAAAGGATGGCTAACGTCAATGCCAGATAAGGCAGCACCCACTGAATCAGATCCGGCCAGTCTTGAATCCAGGCGACATGCCAGACCAGCAGCGCAACGGCCAGAAAGAATGCCGTGATCGGAAGCGCTGAACTAACGCCTCCCTGAATCTGGACTCCTAATGTTGTGAGAAACATCAGCCCGGCCCCCAGGCTTCCGACCGTCCCAATGAATTGACGGCAGTAGGCATACAGCAACTGCGCAGTCAGCCAGTAAGCCAGCAATGTGGGAAGTCGAATCGCCCAGCGATCTACCTCCCCGGAGATCGTCGCCACCATGGCAATCAGCCAGACTTGCAGCGGAGCAATCTGAGGAACAGGCACCATCTGGCACCGGGGAACAATCCATTCACCGGTCAGCAACATTTCTTGAGCCGCTCGGCCAACCGTCGCTTCCGACATTGAAAGTGGCGCCTCAATGGGAGCCAACCACAGCATGGTCATAGCGATCAACGCCAGAACCCAGCACTCCGTCTCCAGCCACCAGGGGGTTCGCCGGGCTGTGAGAAATGCCCAGGGAGAGACTTCCAATTCCAGAGGAATCTGACCAGTGGCCATAACGCATCCTTGCGAACAAAAGGCGGCAAACAGAGTACGGAGGGCACTAAACCCTTGGAAGAACAGCTTCAATTGAACCGTTTATAACGAAAACACCGCCTGTTCAGCAAAGCTTTCTGGTTTTTCGCCAAGAGCGCAAACTCTCTATTTTGAAAGCTGAGGTGAACACCCCGCTGAACGAGTTTGACCGACCGTGGATCGGACGTAGATTTCCATCAACGTGTTCCGTTGTTAAAACGCCGTGTTACAGACGCAGTTCCCGAGGTCACCATGTCTCCATTCACATCGCCAGTCTTGCGGTCTCAAAACTCTGGTTCACGGGTGACACGTTCATTAGCCCGGCTGTCAGATATCGAACACACCATCTTTCTACCCGTGACATGGCAAGATGTTGAAGCCTGTCCGGCATCATCGATGACGCTCGACATGTTCATGGCGCAGGCGGCCGATCAAGAGCGACGCGAAACATTGATTTCGCCGCAAGCAGCCCATCAACTTGATGAACTCATTCAATCAGATCATGACCTGCCCCGGTCTGCGGGATCAGGAGAGGAGTTGAGTTCGCCATCCGGTGAACAGGATTTCCACCAGACATTTGCGCCTGATTCTGAAGCAGGCTCAATTGGTCAATCTGAGGATCGTCGGCTGGATTGGCGGATGAACCTGGCGATTAAGGCTTCCGTGATTCGCGTCAATAAAGAGCGGCTTCCCTTACCGCAGGTGATTGATGAACTCATGACTCATCGTAGTGAGCAGGGAGATGTTCTGGATATCAGCTTCAGTGGGTGTGCCATCGCGGTTCCTGCCAAATGGCTTCCTGGCGAGCGACTGCTGATTCGGATGCTGGCGGTTCAGGCAACGATGGGTTACATCGACGCCGCTGTGACGGTGGTGCGGATCATCGAACTCGGTCAAGGGATTCATAAAGTGGTTTGTCGCTTTTTATCCCCCCTTTCAGCCAGCCAACTGGAAAGACTGACCTGGGCAGCCAAAGATCCCTGGTCGATGCACGACTCGCGTGATTCGACCTGGTCGACATCTCCGCCAGAAGAAATGCGGGCCAACTGGTCATTATCATTTGATGAACTGATGAGCCACGATGATGCGACATTGACTTGCCTCATGTAACCCAGCAATGGCCCTTGACCGACTGAGAGACAGGCTTCGAGGCCAGCGGTCGCATTTTCAGGGAACTGCGGGCCGAGAGCATGCCATGTCAATCATTCCCCTTGCTTACCAAGCAATCTCGATCTTGGAAACTGATCACAGATTATGTAGAAGCACTTTCTACAACAGAATCTGAGAGGCTATCCGAAAGCGCTCAAATCCTTCATCGATTGAGTGAGAAGGTGGCTGCAGACTGGATGAGGGGATGGGTCTTGGCTTTGGAAACACATCTGGTTCATCGGCCCCTCACCCAGCTTTCTCATCCCGGGCCTCTCCCTCGAGGGGAAAGGGAACCTTCCCGGATTAATCTCTTCAGGGAGAACCCCTCTCATGGATGAACCGGAATCACCAACGGTCTGGGTCATCCCCTTTTGTAATGCGGCTGCTGAAGTCTTTCGGTGCATGCTTCAGGCCGAATGTATCACGAATCGCATCGAGTCAGCGGCTTTGGCCCAACCACTGGATTCGCTTTCAGTCGCCATTGATTTGACCGGCCCTGGTTCAGGGCGAGTGGTCATCAGCGTCTCGGAAACCACGGCCGATCTTTTTGTCGAACGCCTGACGGGGGAAGGAGCCGGAGGAGACCTTGCCCTTCTCCGCGATATTGTTGGGGAAGTGGCCAACATGATCGCAGGCTCGGGCAAAGGGAATCTCCCTCAGCTTGGCTTTCTCATTAGTACGCCTCGCCAGCTCACGCCGGAGGAATTGGCACATCCTTCTGCAAGCTGGATATCCCGGCAGACAGCCATCTTGGAGACTTCACTGGGGAAATGCCTGGTGGATGTAAGCTGGGATTTTCCAACAGGAGTTTCGTTTGGCGATAATACGCTTCCAGAAGTCGCGTAGCGGCATTCACTTCGCTGAGTTCCTCAGGAAATCCGACAACACTCCCCACAGCGTAAACGCGGGGATGCCATGTTTGCCCCTGAGGATCACACCAAAGCTGGCCTCGTTCATCGACTTCAATTCCGACAGGAGCCAACCCCAGTTGTGCGGTGCAACCCACCTCGGGGCTGCAACAGACCACTTGATTGCTCAGCAGTTTTTCACCAGAAGTCAGCTCCAGTTCTACGAATTCTCCGCGCCGACGAACCCCGCGAACTCCGCATCGATAGCTCTTCAACAGTGTTGATGGCCCCCGATCCTGCAAGTGTCGTCCAATCAGATAGACTTCACTTCCCTGTTCCCGGTAGCAGTCCGCGACCGCTTCTGCCCATAAGTTGCTTCCCAGAACCGCCAGAAGCTGAGGAGCTTGATCAGACAGCAATAATTCTCCCGGAGAGATCGGTAAAACATCATTTTCCTGGCAGCCGGACTGTGTCGATTCACACGCGGTTGCCCCCATCGCGGCAGAAGCGGGAAGCCGCCGCACTGGCGCGACCACACTTCCCGTTGCGACCAGCAACATCCGAGTCACCAGTGTTGGCCCCGAATTCTCGAGGGTGAGAGTGCCATCATTTTTCTGTGACAAAGCGGCCACGATCACCGATGCCGCATCTGCTCCTAAAATGCGAGGCAGACCACCAAAGCAATCGACACATGCAGCCTGCAACTCGGCTTTTTGCTGAGCTGCCCACACGCGTGCTGCCGCTGTCATCCGAATCGCCATTGATTGAGAAACTCGACCTTTTTCAGCTTGATGGCAACGACGGCCTGTTTGTTCAGGACGCGGCCGCTTGCTTTGCTCAACTTCAGAAGATCTCTGCTCAATCAATCGCCCCAGCAGATGGGGAGTCCACTGCGGCCCTAGGCGCTGAACGGAAATTTCCCATGAGGCTCGTGGCTCAATCAGTGCTGTCCGCATTCCCAGGCGCGATGCCACCATCGCAGCCTGGGCTGCTAAAGCCGTGCCTCCTGCAATGATGCAATCGTACATCGCTCGACCCTCCTTGGTGGGGCGGCCACCTTGTCCTGGATTGGTTGCTGAATTCGCTCGCAGACGCATGGGTCTGCTCACAGATCCTCTCAAAGTGTCACGCATGCAGCTTTGAGCCAGCATGCTTTTACGGGCTGTTAAAGGGGCATCACGTCAAGTGCGTTCTGAACACGGCCCCAACGCTTTCAGCAGGGACGTGATCAGATCAAACGTACGGTTTTCATGCCGTGTTTCATGTCGTGATTGGTCTACAAAGAAGATCGGCGTCACGTCCAAACAAGTAGAGCAGGCAATATAACGCGATTTGGAAAACAGCGGATTTTGCCGAGAATTTTCCGATTTAGCTGGTTGTAGTGGCGGCGGCGTTTCCTGATTTGAATTTTGGGTACAGTAAATCCATGCGATTTCTCCTGGTGCCGTGCCGCAAGTCCGGTCATGCGAGGTTGTTTTTACGTCACAGCCATCAGTTCAAACCGGAAGAATGGACGTTCGTATCGTTTTTTGATGAGGCTCTTGAACGTCTGGCGCGAGGTTCATAGACTAAAGGTGTCCGTAGGGGATTCATTCGCAACTGTTTCTCGTGACAAGAGATCGGAACAGATCGGCCACCGATGACTGACATCGTAGAGATCCGCCGTTCCGACGATCCGAGAGATGTCGTCCATCGTGTCTGCCAGTCTCTGGCTCAAGGAGATCTGGTTGGCCTGCCCACGGAAACCACCTATATCGTGGTTGCCAGTGCCCTTTCAGAAAAAGGGATCACACGCCTTGGCCAGCTCATGCAGGAACCCGAGGCGTCAGCTCCTGCGATTCGTTGTGAACTGCTGCTGAAAGCTGCTGAAGAAGCACTGGATTTTCTCGAACAGCAATCTCGCTATGGTCGAAAACTGATCCGCCGTTGCTGGCCCGGCCCCGTCACCCTGCGTTTTCCGCAAGCCCATTGCGGCTGGTTCTTCAAGCAATTGCCATTGGTTTCACAACAGATTCTCAGCCATACAGACAATGCTGTTTCGTTCCGTGTTCCGGCTCATACCCTCCCTGCCGACATCCTCAGTCTGCTCCCTGGGCCTCTTGTCTCACTTGCTGAAATCCAGCCCGGCAAGCCCCCCATGCGACGCGCTACGGATTTGTCGAACACCTATGGCGAGGCCCTTTCACTGATCGTGGATGATGGCCCATCGCGTTATGGCGAAGCTGGCACCGTTGTGGATATCAGCGACTCCGGCTGGAAGATTTCTGGTGAAGGAGTTGTCTCAGAGAGAACCATGGGCCGCCTGGCCAGTGAAGTCATTCTCTTCGCCTGTACCGGAAATACCTGTCGCAGTCCGATGGCTGAAGTGATGTTTCGGAAGATTCTTTCAGACAAGTTAGGTTGCCAGGAAGAAGAATTAGTCGATCATGGTTTTGTCGTTCTCTCAGCAGGGCTGGCGGCTGCCATTGGGGCACCTGCTAACCCGGAAGCCATTGCTCTGCTGTCTGAGGAAGGAATTGACCTCCGTAACCATGAAAGCCAACCGTTGACAGAGCGACTTCTTCAACAGGTTGATATGATTTACACGATGACGCGTGGCCATCGTGACGCTGTGCTGGCGGAACGTCCCGACCTCGCCCCACGGGTTCGCACTCTTAGCCCACAAGGGAAGGATGTTGCGGATCCTATTGGCGGCGGTCGAGAGATCTACCGGGAATGTCGTTCGATCATTGAAACGCATTTACAGAAGATTGTTCAGGAACTCTTGTCGACAAGACCTCAACCGTCATGATGAAGATAGCCATTGCCAGCGATCATCGCGGCGTGCAGATCAAATCCAAGATTGTCTCGCAGATCTCCGATCTCGGGCATACCCCTATTGATTTCGGCCCCTCTGACCTGGAGAGCGTCGATTATCCCGATTACGGCGCCCTGGTCGCTCGCGCGGTCTCAAAGGGGGAAGTCGAGCGAGGAATTCTGATTTGCGGCACCGGCATGGGGATGTGCATGGTCGCCAATAAGTTCCGTGGTGTTCGGGCAGCGACCTGCCACGATGATGTCACAGCGGAATTGAGCCGTCGTCATAACAATGCCAACGTCATGTGCCTTTCGGGCGATCTTCTGGGTGAGCCTTTTGCAATGCGCATGGTGGAAATCTGGTTGACGACCGAATTTGAAGGGGCACGTCACGCCCGCAGGGTCGAAAAGATCAGCCGCTATGAAGCCCAGGAATTTGAGCAGAAATCCTCAAACCCCTCCTGAAGATTTCTGCCTGCCCAATACTATTCAGCACGTTCGATCAACGCGTGCAGCCACTGGCCTTCGTGCCATGCTCAAGGCTCTGAGTGAGCATGCTGAATGTGCGTTTGAAGCCGATCTTTCCTCAGTTCTCAGAGCATGCTTGCTCAAAGCCGCAAGCACGGCACGAAGAGATGGCACGAAGAGCTTTGAGTCCCGAGTATGCCACATTGTTTTTCTTGCCATGATTGGCGTGACAGATCTGCATGTGTGAATCTTTCATGCTGCCAGCATCAGGCAAAGCCTTGTCATGGTTGCGAACAATCAATCGAAATGACTATTTCTCCACTTCTCATGGAAGTCGCTTTGACTCGCCTGAGTGGCTCGATATCTTGATTCCATCGAATGGCTCAAGTTCCGTTCAATGGATTGGGCCTACAATCACAGCAAACATCAGCATGAGTTGGTCACAAACGGTTTTTTCGAGAAGGGGATGCACTCCATGGATCTGACAGCTCTGAAATATGCGAAGACTCACGAATGGGTCGCGATTGATGGAGATGTCGCCACTGTCGGCATTACCGACTTCGCCGTTCATTTGCTCAGTGATCTGGTTTTCATCGATCTCCCCAAGCCAGGCAAAGCTCTGAAAGTTGGCGAATCTTGTGGGGAAGTCGAGAGCGTCAAAGCCGTCAGCGATGTCTACGCCCCGCTTGATGGTGTTGTGGTGGAGTCCAACCCGCTGCTGGGTGACAACACCGAACCCCTCTCCAGCGATCCTTTCGGTACTGGCTGGCTGCTGAAGATGAAGGTGACAAGCCTCAATAGTCTCGACAACCTGCTGGATCGCGCGGCTTATGAAAAGCACTGCGAATCAGAAGCCCACTAAATCCCACTTCAACAAACT
The DNA here is from genome assembly GCF_056500625.1 of Planctopirus sp. SH287. Classification (NCBI taxonomy): domain Bacteria; kingdom Pseudomonadati; phylum Planctomycetota; class Planctomycetia; order Planctomycetales; family Planctomycetaceae; genus Planctopirus; species Planctopirus sp. SH287. Next base: position 289,546 of record NZ_CM151403.1, read on the forward strand.
CTGAAGTGGGATGCAGAAGGCCATCGGCTAATCGGAGGATGTGGCTGATGACGGTTGACCACCTGATTTGATGCACTGACAGTATTCTCCTTCAGGCAGGTGACACGCGAACTCACTGCAAAACTCGCCCCTTTCTTTTGCGATCGCTCACGTAAAAGGAACATCAGGGCCAGTTGCTACGATTAGAGTCTGTCCGGAAACTCCTGAATCCTTCTCCCTCAGGGAGAAGGCGACCGCAGGCCGGATGAGGGGGAGCAAGCGTTGCTTGCGATGAAAGGTTGTCGATTGCTATCAGAAACATATCTGCTATCAGAAACACAACGGGTTCATCAGCCCTCACCCCGGCCCTCTTCGCAAGCGGGAGAGGGAGTTTTCTTGGACAGGCTCTGTGAGAGTTAATTCTGTGAGAGTTAATGCTGGCAGGATTGTTGCGGTTAAGAATGTGAAGACGAATCTCATCGGTACTTGACATTAAAAATATTGAAATCAAAGAGCCGAGGCACTTCCCTGGCCTGTATTGGAAGCCTGCCTGTCTGGTTCGTTGTCAATTAGCCCATTGCAAGTTGGCCCGTTGCAAGTTGGCTTATCGTAAAGTCGGCTCGCTCCCTTCATTTTTGACTTAATTTCGTCCCGGGTAGGAACCCAACTCGTGAGCTATCTGTTTTCTACGCCCTCTGAAGAGCGGGAAATGCTTTCCCGCATTGGTGTTGATTCGATTGATCAGTTACTTCAGCAGATCCCCGCGCCCCTTCAGCTTGGTCGTCTTCTCGACCTGCCACCTGCTCTGAGTGAAATGGAACTTGAGCAGCATATGCGGGGACTGGCGGCCATCTCCGGTGGTGCGTCTTCCCGAACCTGCTTCCTGGGCGGCGGGGCCTATGACCACTACATCCCCAGTGTGGTCGATGAAATCACAGGGCGAGGCGAATACTATACGGCTTACACTCCTTATCAGGCTGAAGCCTCTCAGGGGACGCTTCAGGCGTTCTTTGAATACCAGACAATGATCTGCCAGCTGACGGGAATGCAGGTTTCCAATGCCTCGCTCTATGAGGGGGGCGGAGCAGTCAGTGAGGCGACACTGATGGCGATGCGCAGCACGGGGCGCACAGGCCGCGTTGTGATTGCCGGCGCTGTTCATCCAGAATATGTGCAGGTGCTCCGTACATACGTTGGGCACACGACGACTGAAGTGATTCATATTCCTGTTGACAGTGAAGGAACCGTGGATCTGGCGAAGGTCAACGGCGCGATCGACGAGACAACAGCCGCTGTCATTGTGCAGAATCCGAACTTTGTGGGCCATATCGAAGACCTTCAGGGCCTGGCTGAACTGGCTCACGCCAAGGGGGCACTTCTGGTTTGTTCGGTTGATCCGATCAGCCTGGGACTTCTGGCTCGCCCCGGTGATCTGGGGGCAGATATCGTCGTGGCTGAAGGGCAGTCACTTGGCATTCCACTGCAGTTTGGTGGGCCATACCTGGGGATCCTTGCCTGTCGCAACGACTTTATCCGCCGCATCCCTGGCCGCTTGATTGGTGAAACCATCGACCGGACTGGTGCTCGCTGCTTTGTGCTCAACCTGCAAGCCCGCGAACAACATATCCGCCGCGATAAAGCCACCAGTAATATCTGCACGAATCAGGGTTTGATGGCTCTGCGAAGTATGATCTACCTCGTGCAGATGGGGCCGCAAGGGATGCGGGAAACGGCCGAGCTTTGCGTACAGAAAGCCCATTACGCCGCCAGCCAGATTGCAACAATCCCAGGCTTCTCCGTCCTCTTTAACAAGTCTCCCAAGTTCAAGGAGTTTGTTGTCAAGGTGCCGGGAAGTGCTCAGGCGGTGGTTGATCGCGTGGCAGCCGCTGGAGTTGATGTTGGCCCCGCGCTCAGTCAGCTGGCTCCTGTCCCTGGACTTCCCGACTCCGACAGCCTGTTGCTTGTCGCTGTGACTGAACAGCGAACCAAAGCAGACATCGATCACCTGGTGAAGCTCCTCAAGTAGGGTGAGTGCCAGCGCACCATCCCGTGAGACAAATAAATACAGAGATGTGGTGCATTGAGATGCCCTCACAGAAATCAAGTCGAACTCTTCGTCAGACCACCAGAAAGCTTTTTGGATGCGTAACACTCTCGCGACCCAGTTGATCTTCGACCTGTCGAGTCCTGGCCGGCGCGCCGCCCGCCTCCCCGCCTGCGACGTTCCGGTCACTCCACTTGATGAATTGATTCCGGCCCGTTTCCGAGCCAAGGAATTGCTCCCGCTGCCGGAAATTGCGGAACCCGATATTGTTCGGCACTACGTCAATCTTTCGACCCTCAACATGTCGGTGGATACGCACTTTTATCCACTGGGCAGTTGCACCATGAAGTACAACCCCAAGCGACATGAGCGGCTTTCCAAATTGGGGGGGATTGTTGATGTTCACCCTTACCAGGACGACAGCCGCATTCAGGGCCTGCTGGCCATCCTTTTTGAAATGCAGGAAATGCTGGGCGAAATCGCGGGGTTGCCTGCCGTTTCTCTGCAACCTGCCGCGGGTGCTCAAGGGGAACTCACCGCCCTCATGGTGGCCTCTGCTTACTTCCGGGATAAGGGCGAGAACCGCCGCAAGGTGCTCTTCCCCGCCAGTGCTCACGGCACCAATCCTGCCAGTGCAGCCATCGCTGGTTTTGATTGCGTTCAATTGCCCGCGACTGCCAATGGTCTGGTCGACCTCGAAGAACTTCGGAAGCATGCCGACAGTTCGACAGCATGCCTCATGGTCACCAACCCGAACACGCTCGGTCTGTTTGAAAAGCAGATCGATCAGGTTGCCAAGATCATCCATGACGTTGGCGGCCTCGTTTACATCGATGGCGCCAATATGAATGCCATCATGGGCATCACTCGTCCCGGTGACTTTGGCGGCGACATGATGCACTACAACGTTCACAAGACGTTCACTGGCCCTCACGGTGCAGGTGGCCCTGGTTCTGGCCCCATTGCCGTACGAGATTTCCTCGGGCCTTACCTCCCCGCTCCTGTCATCGAAAAATTCACTGACAGTTCCGGGAGCGTCCGCTACAAGCTGGTCTCACCACCCAAGACGATCGGCAAAGTGCGAACGTTCTTCGGCAATGTCGGTATTCTCATTCGCGGGTACTGCTATCTCCGCACCTTGGGGCCAGAAGGTGTGCGTAAGGCTGCGGAGCACGCCATTCTTAACGCCAATTATCTGAAGGCCCTGTTATCGGATATTCTGCCAGCGGCCCATGGTGAATACTGCCTTCACGAATTTGTGGCTTCTGCGACGAAGCTTTCCAAGGAACGTGGGATTTCAGCGATGGATATCGCGAAGCGTCTGCTCGACTTTGGCTTCCACGCTCCCACGGTCTATTTCCCATTGGTGGTTCCTGAAGCCCTGATGATGGAGCCGACGGAAACGGAATCAAAAGCCACGCTCGACGCCTTCGCCGAAACCATCAAGAAAATATCGGAAGAGTCTTCGGAGTTTCTCCATGAAGCCCCGCACACACTTCCTGTCAGTCGGCCTAATGACGTCCAGGCCGCCCGTTCACCGATCCTCTCCTGGACACCCAAGTCGGCCACCTGACTGATGACTTCACTGATCGTTTGCTGGTCATTTTGAGGGATTCTCAGAATGGCCAGCCAACGAGCGGGGGCGATCTCACATACAGCTTTTCGCACGCGTTAGTGGTTGAGAACCGCCCTGATTGCCAGTGAAGAACTTTCGGCTGTTATCAGCCTCCTCACCCGGCCGATATCCCTTTTATGAACGAATTACGTCGGCTCTCAGTCTGCCATGTGATCCTCGAACCGGAAGCGCTTTCCGGGACGGAAAATATGCGCCGGGATGCCGCTTTGCTCGCTGCCTCGGCAGGCCCTCATTGGCCGGCAGGTGCAGCGGTTCTCCGTTTTTATCAATGGAATCAGCCGACGCTCTCTCTGGGATATTTTCAGTCTGAAGAGACGGTTGCCCAAAACCCGCGTTGGCAAGGACTTCCTGTGGTACGCCGACTCTCCGGCGGCGGTGCGATTCTGCACGATCAGGAATGGACTTACAGCCTCACATTGTCTGATTGGGCCAGTCTCGTCGACCGTCCTCATGAGATTTATCACCACGTCCATCTGAGCATTGTCGCGTGGATCAGTTCTCTGGGCGTCACCGCCAGGCTTCGAGGGGCGAGTCAGAAACAGCCGCTGGAGCCGGAACTCTGTTTTCTGAGGGCTGATGAAAACGACATCATCCTGAATTCAGGTTCTTCAGATAAACTGACACCGTCGACCGATGCCTGGAAACTGGTCGGAAGTGCTCAACGGCGTAGAAAAGGCTGCCTGCTGCAGCATGGAAGTTTGATTCTCAATCAATCGTCTTTTACGCCGGAAATTCAAGGACTTTCAGACCTATCGCCCGTTCGTCCACAGCTTGAGGATCGTGAGCAATTGGCACTAACGATTGCCTCTCGTATTGCTCTTTTTGTGACGATGGAACAAAGTTGGCATCAACTTGATTGGCTGCAAATTGAAGATAATGCGGGTGTCAGCCCAACTAATGTGTAAGCCTTCCCACCTGCACTGTACTATTATGTGACACCAAATGATTGAGAAGAAGGCGGTTCGTCAATCGGGATAGGGATTCAGATGGGGCATGATTGACGCTCCGATCTGTGACTGGTAGCGTTGAGTGATCGAGCGATAACAAGGGATTAACTTTTACAGCTTTCTTATAATTTTCATATCGCTGTGGTTGTCCTGAAGTTTCAATTGACGAAGCACTTATTTCTCTCCCTACGGTTATTCGATCCCTCTTCTTTGTGGCGATTTTCATCTGCCAGGCTGGCGCCGTGGAGTATCTCGCCTCGTCGCGCCTGTTTCAGGGAGAACGGAACCAATGCTCAAGGCCGAATTGAGAATCCTTGTTGGTAAACATCAAGGAAAGCTGATTCCTCTTGCCGCCAAGAAGTTTCTTGTTGGCCGTGAGCAGGACTGCCATCTCAGACCGAACAGTGATCTGGTCAGCCGCCACCATTGTGTTTTTACTATCGATGATTACGCCGTCCGTTTGCGTGACTTGGGAAGCACCAACGGGACTCAGGTCAACGGTGAGAACATTCGGGGTGAAGTCATTCTGAACGAGGGAGATAAAATCTCCATTGGCAAGCTGGAACTCCAACTGCTTGTCAAAATTGATGCGACCGTTCAGGCGAATGATACTCAGTCTGGCGTTAACACCGTGAATGCCGGTGCCATGAATGCTGGGGCCGTGAATGTTAATTCGGTCGCTGAGTCGTTACGAGCTGCTGTTGGCGTCAATAACCCTCCCGCTCGCCCTGCTTCTGCGACCATTGAGTTACCAGGATTTGGTTTCGATCCCAACTCGAATGCTGCAACGGAAGATACCAGCTACGAACTTCCGGCATACAACAACGAATCGGCTCCACCCGCAGGCGATACGGCCATTGTTTATCAAGGCCTCCCTCCGATGCTGGCTCCCCCCTCCCCAGGGATGCCCATGACTCCTGCACAGGCTGGCTATCCCGCTGGCTATGGAGTTCCCGGTTATCCTGCCGCCGGCTATGGCGTGCCTCAAGGGGGAATGCCTCAGGGTGGCTATCCTCCCGCGGGTTATCCTCCGATGGCTTACCCCGGGATGCCAAATTACCCCATGCAACCGGGGTATCCTCAACCCGGATATCCACCGGCTGGCTACCCGGCAGGTTATCCGGCTGCTGCTTACCCGGCGCAACCCACGGCCTATGCTGCTCCAGCAGAGCAGCCTCCGCAGGCACAATCCAAGGTTCCCACTGCAGCAGAGATCCCGATCCGGCTCCCACCGCCAGAAGAAACGGGCGCTCAGGAAAAGCCTCCCGCACCGCCAGCTCCTGCCGGTGGCGGCCCGGCTTCAAACTCTGACAAGCCTTCAGACACAGCTGGAGATATCATCAAGCAGTACCTCAATCGACGAGGCGGCCGATAAGCTTGCAAGCCAATTACCGGAGCTTGAAACCTGACTTGAAGCTCTGGTGATTCTGGAAATGGTGCCGGAGAATTTCACTGGGGGCGATTCCGGAATTTCGAGAGAAATCGCTTGACCTTGGCTCTTAAAAAGCTGAAAACGACAGTGCGAACCACTTCTGTTGATTTCCCGTCTTTTTGCCACCGACGGAGCTTTTCCCGTGAGCAGTGCCGATGCCAATGCCGCTGAGCAACAACGCCGTTATCGGGAGTTTCTTGATTTGCTCCCTCTGACGCTCTCTCTCGCCGGGCTTCCTCACAGTGAAACGGGGAAGTATTGCACCGAGGATCAGATCGAGGTTCGCGCGTTCGCTGTTCGCCACGCCTACAAGATCGCTCGACAACTTGTCCGCGAAGCCGTCAATCGCTAGTGGTACGATCACTCTGTCCTGACAGATTGTTGAACTCGTCCGCAGGCTCGTTGGCCTGTTTATCATCCACTGCTTAACCTGTCAAATCCGAATCGAAGTTCCACTCACTATCATCGAACCACCAGGCATGATCCGCTATCGACGGACTTTGCTGGTTGAGGCCTCACTTGCTGATCATCAAGCCTTCCCTTTTAAGGGATCAAAAAGATCAAATAGATATTGCTGGCATTTTTGCTGTTCTGGTTGACGGCTTCCAGCAACCTTTCAAGCATCTCAACCAGTCTATTGCCGTGCCACGGCTTTATCTTGAGGTTTCATGCGCCGCAACGTCCTCCGCTGTCGGACTTGACCACCTGTTCAACCCCACTTTTCAACTTTGACAATGCACTATTTTCCAGCGATGTTTAATCCTGATCGAATGTTCGCCTGGATTTCATCCCGAGTCAGGCGACCATCAACATCAATGACCAGTTCTTTCTTGCGGAACAGATCGAGAGCCGGTTCGGTTTTTGTCCGATAGTCTTTCAATCGTGCGTGAATCGCGTCGTGGTTGTCATCATCTCGCTGGATGAGTTTGCCACCACAGACATCGCAAATGTCGTCCGCTGCCGGGCGGTGGAAAATCAAATTGTAATCCAGGCCACAATTGCTGCAGAGCCGGCGGGCCAGAACGCGTTCAAAGACCACTTCATCCGGAACGTCAATATGGATGACGGCGTCGATGTCGTAGCTTTCCAGAAAGAACCGGGCCTGTACGAGGTTTCTGGGAAAGCCATCGAGGATGAAGCCGTAATTCCAATCGTGCTCACCCAGACGGGCACGAATGATGTCTTCAACAGTGTCGTCAGGAACCAGTTGGCCTTCACCAATCTGCCGCTTGATCCGGGCACCCAGTTTGGTGTGTGTCTGGATATGCCAGCGGAAGATATCTCCGACGCTGATATGCACAATGTCGAGATCATTCTTAAGGAGTTTAGCCTGCGTCCCTTTGCCGCAGCCCTGAACACCCATAATGACGTACTTGTGCATGTCGATTTTCCTTCAGATCAATCTGTCAGCAAGGCAAGAGTTGCCTCTGGGAAGTCCACCGAGGCCGACGGACTTCTGTGGAGTTTGACGACTGACGGTGGCGAATTCCATGATCCTGTCAAAGAGAGTCACATCAAAACGACGCATGAAGCTGTCAGAAGTCGCTACAATCGGAAATGATGACGGCTTCTGCCACTCGCCCACTGGTCAAAATCAGGTCGTGAAGGGTGGGCACGAATGACTCCGAAAAGCCGGTTGACCATCCTGATGATCAGTGATTCGTTTTTCATAACGTTTTCCTGAGTAATTGGTTATGAAAAACGGCCTGCTGCGGGATGAGTCCGTGAGGGCATGGCGCCTTTGGACTTGAGGTTGGGATCAGGAAGGTTGTGCCACGTGAAGGTTTTTTCTGCTGACTCCTCTCAGTCCAATGTGGCCAACTTGCCACTGCGCCCCGAGTTACTCGCACCGGCTGGCAACCGTGAAGCGATTCGGGCGGCCATTGAAAATGGAGCGACGGCGGTCTATTTCGGTCTGCAATCGGGATTCAATGCCCGAGCCAGAGCGACGAACATCTCACAGGAAGAACTTTCCGAAGTGATGGCTGAGCTTCACAGCCGGGGTGTGCGCGGGTATGTGACACTCAACACATTGATTTTTTCCAACGAACTGGCTGAGTTTGAAAAAACGGTGCGTCTCTGTGCAGAGGCCAGTGTTGATGCCGTCCTGCTGCAAGATCTGGGAGCGGTTCGTCTTTGTCAGGCGATCTGTCCGGATCTTCCCATTCATGCCTCGACTCAGATGACGCTGACAAGCGCTGAATGTATCGAAGTGGCCAAACATCTGGGAATCAGCCGGGTCGTGTTGCCGCGTGAGCTTTCTATCGATGAGATCCGCAAGCTGCATGCCGCCACTCAGGTTCCTCTGGAGGCGTTTGTCCATGGAGCACTGTGCGTGGCTTATTCGGGACAATGCCTGACGAGTGAATCACTCGGCGGGCGTAGTGCTAACCGTGGCCAATGTGCGCAGGCATGCCGATTACCTTACGAAGTCATCTGTGATGGCCAGGATGTCGATCTGGGGCCGATGCGATATTTACTCAGCCCACAGGATCTGGCCGCTTATGAACTCACTCCCGAATTGATGGCTGCGGGGGTGATGTCCTTCAAGATCGAAGGCCGCTTAAAAACTCCGGAATATGTGGCGAACATCACCCGGCATTACCGCGAGGCCATCGATCAGGCGATGCAGGGGACGGTTCCCCAATGGACGGCAGATTCGCGGCGTGAAATGGAATTGAGTTTTTCCCGCGGATTTTCACCGGGTTGGCTGAAAGGCTGCGATCACAAAGAGTTGGTGCCGGGATTGTCTTCCTCCAAGCGTGGTGTGCTCGTGGGAACCGTGGTGCGAGTCGCAGCACCTCGCATCACCATTCGACTGGAAAGCCCGCTCTCTCGGGGGGATGGCATCGTTTTTGACGGCGATCGAACGACCGGCAACGAGCAAGGCGGACGCGTCTATGAACTCTTTTCGCCACGCCAGAACGGCTCATCGCAACGCCTGGAAGGGACAGTTCGCGAGGGGTTGATCGAAGCCGAATTTGCCTCTCAAGCCATTGATTTTCGTGAGATTTCCCCGGGCCAGAAACTCTGGAAGACCGATGATCCTCAACTGACGCAAGAGTTGCGAAAGACCTTCACCGGCCCTGATCCGCTCGCCAGGTTGCCACTGGATCTTCGGGTAATGGCCAAGGTTGGCCAACCATTAGCCGCCATCTTTCAAGTCACACGGCAGGATGGCACGACGGTCAGTCTTCAAGCCAGATCAGACGAGCCACTCGCTGCCGCTAACAAGCATCCCATCGAAGCCGCCAAATTACGCGAGCAGTTTGGTCGTCTGGGGCACACGCCCTTTGAGTTGCGTGAAATGGTGGCCGAGATTGAAGGCGGCCCCATGGTTCCGCTCAGTGTTCTTTCCAAGTTGCGTCAAGCAGCAATTACTCAGTTGTCAGAGGCACTGGTTCAGCCAGAGCCTCGTAAAATCGCTGAAGAACTGGTCTTGCCCGTATGGCATCAACGATTGAAAGCCGAGCGAAGCAACCAGGTTCATGAAGCCGGGGTTCGTGACGCAGGGATTCGTGATTCTGTGCCGCAATTGCTGGCATTAGTACGAAGTCTTGACCAATTGGAACAGTTGACCCACGACTCGCTTGTTGAAGTCTATGTTGATTTCGCGGATATCCGGCACTATCGCCAGGCGGCGGAATGGGGGCAAACTCATGGGAAGCGAGTCTGGCTGGCAACGCCACGAATTCAAAAGCCGGGTGAGTATCCTCTCTTTCAGGCAATGGCCAGGCATGGCGCCCATGGTTTTCTGGTGCGGAATCTGGCGGGGCTGGAATTTTGCCGGAAAGAGAACCTGCCGTTTGTCGTCGACTTCTCGTTAAATTGTGCGAATGAACTGACGGCTGAGTATCTGGCCAGTCAGGGGCCGGAGCGAATCACGGTTTCTTATGATCTCAATCGCGAGCAACTGCTTGATCTTGTCAGGGAGACCAACCCCAGCCTGCTGGAAGTTGTGATTCACCAGCAGATGCCCATGTTCCATATGGAGCATTGCGTCTTCTGTGCGGTTTTATCACCGGGGACAAACAAGACGAACTGCGGGAGGCCGTGTGATACTCATGTGGTGGAACTGCGAGATCGTGTGGGCATGCAGCATCCATTGACAGCCGATGTGGGGTGTCGAAATACGCTGTTTAACGCGCAGCCTCAAAGTGCGGCAGAGGTTGTCCCCGAGCTACTCACGCGAGGTGTGAAGAACTTTCGCGTCGAATTTTTGAACCAGCCTGCCAATGAAATTCGCCGCACGTTGAGTGAGTATCGCGCTCTGCTGGCAGGCGAACGACAGGGCCGTGATGTCTGGCAAGCACTGAGCGCCAGCAACCGCGTGGGCGTGACGCGCGGGACACTCGAAGAACGCCGCAATCCTCTGGCCATCCTCTGATTGGTAATGGCTTCTGGAAGGGTGAACTTTGTGGGATTGACCGGAGAATTCAAACCGACACAGCGAGTCGGCCTGACTGCCGCGTGAGCCGAAATTCGCTTGACTGGGGAACCTGGTCTCCAGTGACCAACTGGCAAACCTTGTAAAAATCAAAAACGAAATCCGCTTTGAAATTGATCCATCAGTTCACCATTCAGGATTGCACTCTGACTTGTGGCGAGAAATGTTTCTGTTACCATTCAAATGGACTGCCAAGTCATTCGCCTCCGTAGCTCAGCTGGCAGAGCGACGCTTTCGTAAAGCGTAGGTCGCTGGTTCGAATCCAGTTGGAGGCTTTCTTCTAACTCCTGCCGAACGCAAGACTTCGCGTACCTGCCTGTTCTCTGTGAATGACTTGCAGTGCGGATCGCTTCCCTTAAAAAGTGTCAATACGACCACTTTCGTGGGATCCTCGAGGATCCCACGATGCCTAATACGAATCGCGACTTGAAATAGCGTGTTGATGATCTCAAAAGCATGCTTGCCCAAAGCTGCTGCAAGCATGGCGCACAGAGCGCTATTTCAAATTGGAATGCGTATTATTGCCTGGCAGGTCATTCCCGGTTGTTGACAACAACGTTTTGTTGCTGACGACTTGCGGCTTATGGGCGAGCTTCGACGTCATCGGCTTTTCTTTCGCCGACCTTTTCGATCTGGTCAGCCCGCTTTTCACCAGCTTTTTCCAGGGCATCGGCGTGTTCTTCGGCCGATTCTGTTTTAGCCGCCCCTGTTACGGTCTTGCCAGCCTGGTTACGAACGGCGTCAGCGGCGCTGTTGGCATCGTTACGCGTATCGTTGGCTGCGCGGTTGGTTTCATGGCGAATCAAATCGGCTTGTTGTTGCCGTGGGCTGTCGCTGCAACCCACCAGTGCTGCGGAAACCCCTAAAGCCAGCACACTGCAAAGTAGGCTCTTCATCGTAGTCTCTCCCTTGAAAAAATCAGCTTCCCTTGACCCCTCTGAAACAGCCACCAAGACGCTTGGCAGATGATGATGAACAGTGATGTTCAGACAACCGAGGTGATCAGCGGGTTATTGTTGGAAGAGTGATAGGCAAAGAGCGTGCCACCCGTGTTTCTGTCGAATTTCCGTGATTTTTATCACAGCGTTGATTGGTCACCGACCAGATCGTTCACTCTCGACACGATTTTTCCTCTTCCGCGGCTGGCCAGTGTTCAATCGACGCCTGAAAGAGAAGGGAGAGGCTGAATAATTGGGAAAAGCCGTAAAATGGCTCTGGGTTCCCAATAAGATTGACAGTTCCGAAGGGGTTGGGATAAATTACCATCCAGCTGGTGATTGTTCTATTGGGATCTGAAAGCGGTTTCGCCCATGAAGTTATCGAGGAAATCCGATTATGCGCTCAGGGCGCTCGTCACGCTGACGCAAAAAAAGCGTGAAGGGGGGCCACCGACCCCTGTCCGCGAGCTTGCCAAAATTAATGATATCCCGCGGCGGTTCCTGGAAATGATCATGCTGGAACTGAAAGCGGCGGGTTGGGTGACCAGTGTTGCCGGCCGGGATGGCGGGTTTCATCTGGCGGTTGCTCCCGAACAACTTTCGATGGGTCAAGTGGTGCGGCTGTTTGATGGAACTCTCGCTCCGCTTCCTTGTGTCTCAGTGACTCATAATGAAATTTGTTCTCAGGAGTCGCATTGTCGATTCCGGCGTGTGCTCCTGGATATTCGTAATTACACGGCTAAACGCATGGATCAGGCGACCTTACAGGCGGTAGTCAACTCGACACCCGTGGCCCGCGATGAAGTTTTTGCCGTCGGGTTTCATGGTGGGGATGGCATCTGACCTATTCTTCGGCTTGATCCCAACGTTGTCCCGATCGCTCCGTGCTCAATGATCATTGGCTTCTTCTTTGGCTCAGGATTTCTCATGACATCACGACTGCCCCTGCTGCTCTCTCTTGTGCTGGTAGCTGGGCTTTGCACATTGTCCGTTGTGGGTTGCCAGACCAAGTCTGATGGCAGCGTGGAGCTTCTTCATGTCTCCTATGACGTCACTCGGGAAATCTGCCGTGATGTGAATGATCGTTTCATTAAGCAGTATGAGGCGAAAACGGGTAAACCTCTCACGATCAATCAATCTCATGGTGGATCATCGAGTCAGGCTCGTTCCGTGATTGATGGTTTGAAAGCTGACGTGGTCTCTCTGGCCCTCTGGCTGGATATCAACGCCATCAGCAAATCAGGACTGATTGAACCTGGTTGGGAAAGCCGTCTTCCGAATGAGTCTATCCCTTATTACTCGACGGTTGTTTTTGTGGTGCGAAAAGGGAATCCCAAGAACATCAAGGACTGGCCTGACCTGATTAGGGAAGGGGTGGAGGTGATCACGCCCAACCCGAAAACCTCGGGGAATGGGAAGCTCAGTTTTCTGGCCGCCTGGGGGAGTGTGACCTCACGTGGTGGGTCTGAAGAAGATGCCAAAGCCTACGTTTCAACGCTTTATCAACATGTCCCTGTGCTGGAATCCGGTGGGCGGGGAGCCACGACGACCTTCCTGAACAAGAAGATTGGTGACGTTCAGCTTGCCTGGGAAAATGAAGGGCATCTGGCGGTCAAGGAAAGCAAGGGCGACGTTGAGATTGTGTACCCTCCTCTGAGTATCAAGGCCGAACCTGTGGCGGCTGTTGTCACGACTTATGCCAAGAAAAAAGGAACGACTCAAGTCGCTGAAGACTATCTCAAGTTCTACTTTGATCCAGAAATTCAAAAGCTGATTGCCGAGAGCTACTTTCGTCCCAGTGATCCAGCGGTTCAGGAAGAATTCAAAGACAAGTTTCCTCCAATTCAGCTTTTCCGGGTGACGGATATCACCACAGGTTGGGAAGACGCTCAGTCAAAGTTCTTTAGCGAAGGCGCCATTTTCGATCGTCTTTCGAGACAAGCGGCTCATTAAGTTGCGTGGCGGTCTGTAAACTGCGTCGCTGCTTGTGTACTCATTTGTTTTCTCGCTAGCAGCACAGTGTGTCATCAAGTATCGATGTCAAAAAGTATCAATATCAAATTTTCCGCTCTGTCGAGGGGCCTCAAGTTTCATGTTTTCTTCACGTCAACGTCGTGTTCTGCCGGGGCTGGGCCTGAGCCTGGGCTATTCTCTGACGGTGCTGACGTTACTACTGTTGATTCCACTGGCGGCCTGTTTTGCCAAAGCCGCCACGCTGACGCCGTCTCAATTTTTTGCAGCGGCCTGGAGTGAACGTGCTCAGTCCGCTTACTTCGTCACTTTTTTCTGCTCGTTCATCGCAGCGATCATTGATTCAATACTGGGTGTGATTCTGGCCTGGGTGCTTGTCCGTTACGATTTTTTTGGCAAACGCGTCATTGATTCTCTGCTGGATCTGCCCTTTGCCTTGCCGACGGCCGTCGCTGGTCTGGTTTATTCAAACCTGTATGCCAAGAACGGTTGGTTTGGGACATGGCTGACTCCCTGGGGGATCGAAGTCTCCTTTACTCAACTGGGGATTATCCTGGTGCTGGTCTTTGTGGGGCTTCCCTTTGTTGTCCGTACTGTGCAGCCCTTGCTGGAAACGCTGGATAATGATCTGGAAGACGCCAGCGAGCTGATGGGAGCGACCCGCTGGCAGACACTTTCCATGGTGATATTCCCTGCGATTCAGCCGGCCTTGCTGACAGGCTTTGCCTTGACGTTTGCCCGGGCGATTGGCGAGTTCGGTTCGGTCGTTTTCATTTCAGGAAACAAGCAATACAAGACGGAAATCGCACCGTTTCTGATTGTTTCGCGGCTGGAAGAATACGCCTATGCCGAAGCCACGGCTGTGGCTGTTGTTTTGATCGTGATCTCGTTAATTCTGCTTTTGATTATCAACGGACTCGAACGATGGAACCGTCGCTATGACTGATCCCGCACATCGCGGCTTCAGCCGCTCGCGAGAACCTGCCTGGCTGCGCTGGCTCTTGATCGGGGCTGTGTACCTGATCGTGCTGGTGCTCATCATCATTCCGGTTTTCCAGGTCTTCAGTATCGCGTTTTCGGCTGGTATTGAGATGTTCCTGCAGAAGGCGTTGTTCGACCATGACTCGCTCCACGCGATGTGGATGACGTTTCTGGTGACGACCGTTTCCGTGGTGATCAACATCTTCTTCGGGGTTGCGCTGGCCTGGGCTGTTGCGCGTTTCAAGTTTCCTGGTCGAACGCTGTTGATTTCCATGGTGGATCTGCCCTTTGCCATTTCTCCCGTGGCAGTGGGCCTGATGTTCATGCTGCTGTTTGGTCGGCAGGGATTCTTCGGCAGCACGCTCGATGAATGGGGTATTGAGATTGTCTTTGCGACGCCGGGACTGATCCTCGCCACCACGTTCGTGACGCTGCCGTTCATTGCCCGCGAACTGATTCCTGTGATGGAGGCCATCGGGCCGGATGAAGAACTTGCCGCCATCACGATGGGGGCTTCCGGCTGGCAGATGTTCTGGATGATTACGTTGCCTAACATTCGCTGGGCGTTACTTTATGGCGTGATTCTTTGCACGGCACGAGCCATGGGAGAATATGGTGCCGTTTCGGTGGTCTCGGGGAAGATTGCGGGGATGACCGAAACGATGCCGCTGCGAGTTGACAAATTATTTAACGAACACGATGAGCAGGGAGCGTTTGCGATTGCTTCGATTCTGACGCTTTTTTCGCTCGTCACGCTGGCCTCTAAAGCGGCACTGGAACATTGGGTTTTGGCCTCGATCAAGAAGCCCGATGCTGATGAACTTTAGCAGTCTCAGGCCATCCGACATTCACGTGTGACCCGCTCACAGAGATTATTGAAACAGCCCGGAATCCCGCGCATGTCTATTCGTGTTGAACAAGTCTCCAAACGATTCGGCAGTTTTACCGCTCTGGATCGACTGACCGTCGAAGCCAAAGGGGGGGAACTTCTGGCCCTGCTCGGCCCCAGTGGCTCTGGGAAGACGACGCTCCTGCGCATTATTGCCGGGCTGGAGCATGCCGATGAAGGTGTCGTGCGCTATGAAGAAGAAGATGTCACTGGTCGCCATCCCCGGCAGCGCGGCGTGGGCTTTGTCTTTCAGCATTACGCCCTCTTTCGCCATATGACCGTGTTCGAGAATGTTGGTTTCGGCCTGCGAATTCGTAAAGATGATAAAGCCACCATTAAAACCCGTGTCAGAGAACTTCTTCATCTCGTGCGACTGGAAGGGTTGGAAAACCGTTATCCCGCTCAGCTTTCCGGTGGTCAGCGCCAGCGCGTGGCGTTAGCTCGTGCGTTAGCCGTACAGCCCAAAGTTCTGCTATTAGATGAGCCTTTTGGTGCGCTTGACGCGAAGGTGCGTCAGGAACTCAGGCAGTGGCTGCGCCAGTTGCACGACGAGTTGCCGATCACGACCATTTTCGTGACCCACGATCAGGAAGAAGCCTTTGAAGTCGCTGACCGTGTGGTGGTGATGCGTGCGGGGAAGATTGAGCAGGTGGGGTCACCACAAGAGGTCTTCGATCATCCCGCCAACCCGTTTGTCATGGATTTTCTGGGACATGTGAACGTCTTTCACGGGCGGGTTCATGAAGGAAAGATGGTGGCTGGCGGAATTGAGTTTTCTGCACCTGAGGACTCTGCCAACGCCCCGCATGCGACGGCTTATGTCAGGCCGCATGATGTTGATCTTTCGCGTATTCCTGAAAGCACCGAATCGATTCGGGTGAAGGTGCTTCAGATCAATCCTGCCGGGGCGGTGGCTCGCGTTCGTTGCCATTCGGAGGAATTTGGCATTACGCTCCAGATCGACCTCAGCCGGGATCGCTATCTGGCTTTGAAACCAGTAGCTGGTGAAGAACTCTTCGCCTCGCCTCGCCATGCCCGGATCTTTGCCCCGAAGGAAGATTATTCGATCTAGGGGAATCAAAACCGGCAGACAAGTAGGGCAGGCTCCCGCCTGCCTTTCCAGCAGGAAGTCATTCAGGAAGGCAGGCGGGAGCCTGCCCTACTTTTGCTCGAAGTCTGTTATACTGCGGACACGAAAACAATCCGGCCCTCGATTAGCTATTGATTCTGTGTATGTTGCCTCGCATTTACGAAAAATCGCCCGAAGATCTGGTTGCCTGGTGTCAGCAACAGGGGTTGCCTGCCTATCGAGCCAGCCAGATTCAGCAGCAGATTTTCCAGAATCGTGTCAGTCAATTTGCCGAGATGACCAACCTGCCAAGCCGTTTACGCGAGCAGTTGACGCAGGAGTTCTCGCTCTTTCCCGGTGAGATTGTCGCCCATCAAGTCGCCCGGGATCGAACTGAAAAGCTCCTGATCGAACTTCATGATGGTTCGCTCGTTGAGTGCGTGCTGATGCGGGAAGACGACCGGCGCACGATCTGTATCAGCACTCAGGTTGGCTGTGGGATGGGTTGCGTTTTCTGCGCCAGTGGCCTGCTGGGGTTGAAGCGAAACCTGACGACGGGCGAAATTCTGGAACAAGTCCTGCGTCTCGACCGATTGCTGCCAGCCGACGAAAAGCTGACGAACGTGGTTGTGATGGGGATGGGCGAGCCACTGGCGAACCTGAAAAATCTGCTGCCGGCTCTGGATCGTTTAACCGCTGCGGATGGGTTGGGATTGGGTGCTCGCCGGATTACGGTCTCCACTGTGGGCTTGCCTGAGAAAATTCGTGAGCTGGCCCGTTCGGGGCATCAATTCAATCTGGCCGTGTCGTTGCATGCTCCAGAAGCCGAGTTGCGAACCAAGCTCGTTCCTGTCAACAAGAACATCGGGATCGAGGCTGTCCTTGATGCTGCCGACGACTATTTTGAAGTGACGGGCCGCCGTGTCAGCTATGAATATGTATTGCTGGGAAGCATTAACGATCTCCCGGAACACGCCCGGCAACTCGGGCATCTTCTGAAATCACGCATCGCCCATGTCAATTTGATCCCCATGAACGGGGTGAAGGAACTTCCCTTCGCAGAGCCATCAGATCCTCGCACGAATGAGTTCGTTTCGATTTTGGAATCGTTTGGTGTCCCGGTGACTGTTCGCAAGCGAAAAGGGGCCGATATCGACGCCGCCTGCGGTCAACTTCGGATGAAACGGGAACAACAGAACGCCAATGGTGTTCAACTTGTCCCGCTGACCAACACCACCACTTCAGCGTGATTATTCATGCTATCAGTTGAACGGCATGCAGGCGCCTGCCCTACTTGACTTGAAATGGCGCGTTGACGATCGCAAAAACATGCTTGCCCAAAGCTGCAAGCACGGCACACAGATCGCTCTTTCCAATGGGAATGCGTATGAGGGCTTATTATACTGCCCGCGGCGAGTAATGATTCATTCATCACCTCATTCATGCCGCGAGGCAGAACGCCTCACTTTTGACCGGGCACGGTCTAAGCCGCTTCGACGGACTCTGCATCCAGGCAGGCCATCAAATGATAGAGCTGTTGAGATTCGCACTTGGCGATGTAATCAGCCGGCATATTGGCCATGGTGGCTGAGTCCCATTCGATCACATATTTTTCCGCAGGAGCTTTGCCCGTAACTTCCACCACGGTTCCACTCCAGCCTGCGAGCAGGATTTCCGGAAATTCTGGTGATGTGACTTCAGCCTTCACTCGAACTTTGCGGCCAGTCGCGTCGTTTGCCGATTTCTTCTTTGCCATCGCGTGCGTACTGCCCTGTTGCCAAGAGGTGATTGATCCCCACGATGGGACATCGTTACGGGAGTTTCCGACGTTAAAACGTTTCCGCCTTAACGTTCACACATAAGAAACGCTGACACCTAAGAACGGTAGCGGACGGCGATTTATGAAATCAAGCGTTGTCGTGAACTCACTCCCAGGAAATTCATGGGATGATCCCCGCTCAAGGACGGCCCAGTGAGTTCATCCCATCTGGTATAACAGGCCCGAATCCCCTTGGGATCCCTTAAAAAGCCGTCCTTAAGGTGGCGAGAGAGCACTTGTCAGACCAGCATATTGCTCCTCAGAATGTTTTTGATGATTTTTCTCAATTTGCGACAAAAAGTCTCCTAATCCAGTGATGAGGTTCCGCATGGCCGAAGTCTCGGCAGACATTGAAAGTCTCACAGACACGCGGGAACAACGTGGCTTGAACCAGCCGCTTGTTGTGGCTGTCATGCCGGCCTATAACGCGGCCGCCACTCTGGAACGGACGGTCGCCGACATTCCTGCTGGCAGCGTTCAGCGGGTGATTCTGGTTGACGATTGCAGCAAAGACAACACGGTCGAAGTGGCCCGGCGGCTTGGTCTGGAAGTGATTCAGCACACTGTTAATCAAGGGTATGGCGGCAACCAGAAGACCTGCTACGCCCGTGCTCTGGAACTGGGGGCTGAGTACATTGTGATGATTCATCCCGATTACCAATATGACAGCCGGGTGATTCCTGCCGCGATCGACTTTCTCAAGCTGGGGATCTGTGATGTGGTTCTTGGCTCGCGCATCCGCACCCGCAGAGAGGCGCTCGCCGGTGGGATGCCTGTTTACAAGTATGTCTTCAACCGCATGTTGACGCTGATTGAGAACATCACTTTGGGGCAGAATCTGGGGGACTTTCACAGTGGTTTTCGCGCCTACCGCCGTGAAGTGCTGGAGAAGATCCCTTATGAGAAAAATTCCAACGACTTCGTGTTCGACAGCCAGTTTCTCGCTCAATCGGTCTGGTTTGAGTTCAAACTGGGAGACATTCCCGTCCCAGTTCGTTATTTCGACGAAGCCTCGAGCATCAATTTTCGCCGTAGCGTGACTTATGGTTTGCGAACACTTCAGGTGCTGGTGCTTTTCACAGCCTGCAAGCTACGGCTGTGGAAATCCCCCCTCTTTGAAGCAAAGCCGCCGGGTTAATGCCAAATACCGCCTTTTTGCCCATCTTCTTTATTCCTTCTGTCTTGTGGAGGTGAAGCCGTTGCGTGTCCACAATTTTCCCTGCTTCATGGGTCTGTCTTCCCCTCGATGGTATTTTTCGGTAAATTTTGCCGGTTAGTGGCGTCGGATTCGCCCAAAGGTCTGCTTCAGCAGGGCTTTATAAAAAAAAGAACCGTGACAGCGCTCAAGCCAGAATGCATGAGCTGCTTCAACGAGAAGGTCAGGCATGGACGCCAAACCGAACACCCCGCATGCGGCATGGGCTTCAATCCCTGCGAAGTCATTCTTTGGTCAATTGCCGGGGACTCTCCAGCAAGTCACCACACGATTGCTGTCCTCACCGATGGCAAAGTTCGTGGGTCGCATGGGGCTGGCGTTGGTTCATCAGGCGTTGGCCTGGCAAATAATTGCGTTGTGGGGGATTGGAGCCGGCGCGCTGCTGATGGCTCAGATCATTGAAGCCACCTGGGGCAGTCTTGAGCCGTGGAAGTCTTGTGCCCTGGTGGCCCTGGCGGCTGGGGCTTGCCTGGGAGCTTCGCTTCCTGTTTCTGCCAAGATGAATTCAGACAAAGTGAATTCGGACAAGACCAGGAATGCCAGGAGACGAGTCTCGTTACCTGTTGGTCTGGTGTTGCTCGTTACATGCGTCTGGTTCTGGATCGGGCCATTGTTTCTCACAATTCCCGTGGCTTTGATCTCGGGACTTTCGATTGAGACGCTGAGTCAGACGTCGTCATTTATCGTCGTCGCCCTTTCTGTGGGCAGTATTTCGGTGGGGCTGACAACCTGTCTGTGCATCTGGTCGCTCCGTGAACTGGCTGTGGAACTTCCCTCTCACCGGGCCGGACATCCCACCTGGCTGGCTGTTGGCACCGGTCTGGGCATGCTGCTCACCGCTTATCTTCTGGCCAATAGTGCCTCCCCCTCGATTCTTCTGGGACTGGCGGGGCTTGTCGTGGGTATGACCGGGATCTGGCGGTGGATGGGACTGAGTTCGACATCTCCAGACGCGGTTGCAAACGTCGCGGCTTCCTTCTCTCACAATTCTGCTTCATTCTCTCCCTCAAACAATACTGTCGTCCGGCCTGGCTCATGGACGATGGCGATTTCTGTGTTCGCCGCACTGGTTGCGGGTGTTGCGTTCTGGGGAATGGAACGGTTGGTTAATGACAGGATTCCGACGGGAACGTTTGTCGCGACTGGTCTGGCTGTTGGCTGGTTGACCGGTTGGGGAGCCGCTGCCTTCTGGGCCTCGCGAAGTCTGCCGAATTCTCCAAAGACCCACGCCCTGTCGTGTCGCAGCGTCATGGTCTGGTGGGGTGTTGCGGGGCTGGCTTTGAACCTGTTAATTCTGCCCGCTTTGACCGAAGGCTTATTGCTGGCTAACGCGGCTCTGAACTGGTCATTGGGCGTCTGGATCGTACGACTTGGCTTTACCATGTTGATGGTCTGGCCAGCAGGATGGTTGTTGGGATGTGCCACATCCAGCCGTTGGTCGGGCCGAAATATCAGTTGGATCCTCTGCTTCCTCATCGGTTGGCTGATGGCTCAATGGATTGGCCGCACTTTCCTGGCTCCCGTCGAACTGCTGGCCGCTTCGATCTGGGGGCTGGCCCTGGTTTCGTTAGGCCCTGTGGTCTGGTCACTCAAGCATGACTGGACGAACGAGACGGCTTCGTCAGGTCTGGCTGACTCAACGACCTCATCAAGCGACACAACCGCGTTGGCACGTCGGAGCCAGCATGGGTCTCGCTGGGCAAAGATGTGTGGTGTGGGTGCCAGTGCTTTTCTGTTAATTGCAATGCCCTGGGCTTTGACCCGCGAATCAGCCGCCTGGAACGCTCGTGCTCTTTTTTCCACGAAAGCCTTCGTGGCCTGGCAGGCGGGATTCTCTTCCAACATGCTCACGGCTCTGGATGAAGGCCGCGTGACCTATGTGGGGCATGGGCCTAATGGGACATTGGTTCGCTGGCGCTACAAATTCCTGGAAGACGTGGCACGAGTGAACGGAATTCCTCTCCCGCCCATCAGCCGCGATCCCCGTGTGGTGCCGCAATCGGCTCCTGAGTTAATCCTGTCGACGTTGCCGGTCGTCATGCACCATGAAGCCCGAAGCGTGCTGCTTCTGGGGGTTGGTTCGGGGATGCCGCTGGTCACGCTGGCTGATCTTCCTTTGCAGAACATTACCTGTCTGGAAGGGGATCAGCAGCAACTGGCGATGGCACATGAGCATGTTGCCCCCACATTGGGAGCCGCTCTGGATGATGACCGTTTCCATATTCATCAGGTCGATCCTCATTGGGGGATTGCCAGTCTCAATCAAAAATTTGATGTGATTGTTTCTGCGCCAGCGCTCACCTCGACCGACCGCGGCACGCCGTCAATGACTCGCGAACATTACGTTCGTTGCGCCCATCGCCTGACTGACGATGGCATTTTCTGCCAGCGCTACGAGTGCATTGATTACGGCCCTCAGGTTCTGGTGGATGTTGCCCGCACCCTCCGTTCTGTCTTTCGTGAAGTCTCGCTGATTCAAACGGGTGTCCCTGGGGAAGCCCTCTGGTTAGCGACCAATTCTCGACAGGGGCTGATTCGCGAAGGCTTCCTGGCCCGTCTGAGAACGCCACAGATGCGGCGCATCATGGCACAGGCTGGCTGGGATTGGTCGATGGTCGCAGGCATGGCTGCCATTGATGATGCCGCTCTGGGAGAACTTGATGGCGGCGACACACAGCCTCACCTGCGATACGCCCGAGCGAATACTATTCGTTCCAATCATCTGGCATGGTTTACACCCATCGAAACCATGCGCTGGGCCACTAAACTTCAGCAGACACACTCCTTGTTGAATGAAGCCCGCACCACTGATCCGGTCTATCCGCCCCTTCCCATTCCTTATGATCCCGAAACCGAAGAGGCACCACCAGCAGTGGTCTACCATCGCACCAGCCGCCTGATGGAATGGATGGGATTCGATGGCGAAGACCCGGATCTTGTTCGTCGCCTGGAAGAAATTGTCGCTCAGCGGCACCTCATCAACGACAACCCCGAAGCCTGGTGGTGGGAATATCGCAAGACCATTAAAGAACGCCTGGGTAAGCCGCCTGTGGCGACCGTCCGTCTGGCAACCGCTCAGGCTCTCAAGGGAGGGATGCTGCCCGACTATGCCCGCCGCAAGGATTACTTCCAGCATCTGGGTGAGGCCATACGCTCTGCCAATCCAGCCGCTGAAGTCGCTGGTATGATGCAGTTTGAAGACACTTACGACCCGCTGCTCTCGCCGTTCATTCATCAGGAAGTTGCGGAGTTGCTGCATAAGGCGGGAGACAGTTCCGCCAGCGAAGAACTCCGCCACCGTTTGCATCTGGTCTATTTCGCCCCTGGGTTTGACTCTTCTGTGAGAAACGTGCAGCAGGCTTTGGAGTTGGTGCTTGATCATCCCGAGAGCATCGTCGATGACGCGTCCCGTTATGATCTGGTGCTCAGTCTGCTCCACGTCATGCGGAGCCGCTGGGATCTCCGGACGGCTCAAACGCTCAAGTCGCTCCGGCTGACTCTGCGCGATATCGATGTCTGCCTGCTGACCGTTCGGCGGAGTAAGGACATACTGGGTCAACTGGCCAGCAGCGGCGTCTCAGACCCTGTCGCATGGAACCTGCGCGAACAAGGGATTGACCGCCTGTTGACGCAACCGCTGGAGACCTACCGAAACAATCTCCGCACGGTAAAGCCCGAGTTCAAAGAAACGGGTCTGAAAAAATAGCCCAAGGCCTTGCCTTGGAAAATGTCAGGCCGGGACTCACTGCAAACTCAGCAGGGTAGCACAGGTTGCCCGTCTGCGGGCTACCTGTGTGCTGAAAGCACAAGAGGTCGATTGTCGATAAAAGCCATGAGGCAGTCACTCCCATTAAGCGATTTTCCTGACCTGTGAGCCAATGCCGAGAAAGCCTTCAGCCAGCCCATTTCAATCTTGTTAACCTCTTGTAGCAACGCGTCCCATACCAACGAGCCGGAAGCGTCAGCGACGGACACTTGCATTAATGATCTCACAATCGGGAGCGAGAGGGATTCAAGAAAAATGTTTTGATCCGGAGGGGCGTTGAAGATGAACTTGTGGCGGCGGAGTGATTAATAAGCCATGCCCGTCGCTAACGCTTCCGGCTAGTGTCGTTGCTTGACTTGTGGCCAAGGCATTGAACACCTTCAGCTAGACCATTTGAATCTCGTTAACCTCTTGTGTGCCTCCCAGGTAGACTGAATACAGTCAACCTGGGCCACCCCGCGACTAAAATGGTGAAACACAATGCTAAAATCACTTGAATACCGTTTTCGACTGCACAGAATTGCAGCTCGCTTTACTGATGGATACATGATCGACATGTTCGTCACCTCTGAAGGCAAGGCTAGTGGTTCGTATCAAAGCACTGAGCGCCGGACCGGGTTCGTCCCCTTCGACTTATTGGTTCCCAAATCGCTCGTAAATGAGCTAAAGGACGCCTTCCTCTCGGCAAATACAACACATATTGCACCATATATAAACATAGGATATGGAGAGGCAGGAAAGGAGATTGATGTAAAAGGGATTTGCCCGCCTTCCCATAGTGGCGATTCCACAAGCGATGCAAGGTTGTGGGATTTATGCAACGACTTATGCAACAGAGTTGTTAATGAACTTATTGTTGTTGAGGGCGGCTCGGGGAGGTGAGGTGGCTCAGGTTTCACGGACACGGTAACACCTTAAATTCAGGGGGCTTGGAAGCAGGGTAGCACAGGTTGCCCGTCTGCGGGCTACCTGTGTGCTGAAAGCACAAGAGGTCAATGTCGATAAAAGCCATGAGGCAGTCACTCCCATTAAGCGATTTTCCTGACCTGTGAGCCAATGCCGAGAAAGCCTTCAGCCAGCCCATTTCAATCTTGTTAACCTCTTGTAGCAACTCGTCCCATACCAACGAGCCGGAAGCGTCAGCGACGGACACTTGCATTAATGATCTCACAATCGGGAGCGAGAGGGATTCAAGAAAAATGTTTTGGTTCGGAGGGATGTTGAAGATGAATTTGTGGCGGCAGAGTGAATAATAAGTCATGCCCGTCGCTAACGCTTCCGGCTAGTAGCGCTTCCGGCTAGTGTCGTTGCTTGACTTGTGGCCAAGGCATTGAACACCTTCAGCTAGACCATTTGAATCTCGTTAACCTCTTGTGTGCCACCCAGGTAGACTGAATACCGTCAACCTGAGCCACCCCACCGAACCGGCAGGCGGGAGCATGCCCTACTACGTAGCGACGGGAAAACTCGTAGTATGGCTAAGATCACTCACGAACCTGAATGACTCGCAGATCTTTCGAGTAGAGCAGAAGCATTCCATTGTAGTGCTGAGTCCCATACTCTACCGATTCACCTTTTTTTGTGACTTCTCGTAAATATCCATCGATTCCGGTTCCACCAAGGCGACGGCGTCCCAATGTGTGTTCCACTTCTTCCAACGTCTTCCCAACGAGAAACTGATACTCAGCAGCGGCATAATGTGGCTCTGGAATAGTCACATACAACCAGTATCCAAAGCCCAGTATGATTGGCGCGATCACTTGAATAACGGCCAGCCAAGGCCGTCGCTCAAAGGAGGCTGCTACAATCCCCAAAACGAGTAACGCGGTGTAAACGAAGATCCATAGAATCCAGTCACCCCACGAGCCCATTGGCCCCGGGAAGTAGAAGCCGAACTCACCGAAGAAGATGATGGCTAACAAAGGCACCTGAATGCATGTTGAAACGATGGCCAAACTAAAGCGTCTTGAGTGAGACATTTAACAACCTTAAAGCCAAGGACGCCGGGTGGCCTCGGTTGAAACTCTGATTTCTAACGGGGTGGTCAAGCCATAAAAGGTTTCATTCTCCAACCGACGGCGGTTTTAATCCAGCCTCGTTTTGGGTGGGAAACTGAGATGGCTCGCCGTCCGGTGCCGTAACCTCTGCGGCCCCCTTGCGGGGTTTGGGGCGGCGTATGTGGGTCGGTTGTTTGTTCACGTTTGGGTCTTACGCCGCCAGGACGCCGGAATGAGAAGGGAAAGAAGGATGCTTTTCGCGCAACAAAGGGTGGTAGGGTAGAGAGGCTTCGTTTTGGGTGCACCTCGCAGGTTGAGGTCTTTTTCGCCTGTGATTCCGGACAGAAGGCTCTCCATCGGCTCGGTCAGGGCCAACCCTTTGCCAACAGGAACTCCTTCCTGCTGGCGGAAGCGCCGATTGTGGACGCTTCCCTCGAATTCGAGACTGACAAACAGTCAAACAACAGATGCGAACTGCTCACGCAGAACACCTCTGATGCCCGACTGAATGTTTTTTATTGGCACTTATTCATTCGCCACTTCTTGTGACGAGGGGATGCCAACACAATCACGTTTGATTCAGCAAAACACTGAATCAGACAGGCCGACGGAATGTTTTTCAACGAGGGTGACTTCGTGGAATGATGTTTCGTGGATTGGCCCTGATCACTGCTGGAATTTCACGGCCCCCGATTGCTCGCAAGAGTGGTCGGGGGCCACTTTCGTCCCCTTGCGGGGTTTGGGCCTATCGGCCGGGACGTCGGCTAAAGATCCGCGGCCCCGTTGTGGCCGCTCCTTCCTTGCGCCTTGCGGGGTTTGGGGCGGCGTATGAAGGTCAGTTGTTCATCCGCGAATGGGTCTTACGCCGCCAGAGTAGTGGTGTTTTTTCGGGGGCGGTTCGTGAGTGTTTCAATAGAGCTGGTGGGTTGCGCAGAGCCTTAACCCACCCTACTGTTTAATAACGGTCTCCGGCTACTTGAACGTTGGGAGTTGGTGCATTGCGCTGCGCTTCATGCACCCTACGTAGATACATAACATTTGATTTCTAATAGATATCTGGCGTGTGTTCGTAGTGGGTGCCTCAAATATCTTTTGAACGGCGGTACGCTCTCACCTCCACCCTCTCCCATCGGAATCCCCTTGCGGGGTTTGGGGCGGCGTATGAAGGTCAGTTGTTCATCCGCGAATGGGTCTTACGCCGCCAGGGCGGATTGTTCTTTTTAGTAAGGCTGGTGGGTTGCGCAAAGCCTTAACCCACCCTACCGTTTAATAACGGTCTCCGGCTACTTGAACGTTGGGAGTTGGTGCATTGCGCTGCGCTTCATGCACCCTACGTAAATAAATAGCAGAGAATGCCGGCGGTGCAGTTGGTGAGTTGCGACTACTGACTCTGGTTACTGGCTCTGGCTACGCGACGTTGATTTCTGGAAAGGGGATGGTTCGTTGAATCAAGTCCGTTCAATATCAACTGCCCAGTTGGCCGATCTTTTCCAGCCAGAGTTCCCATTCCGCCCGTGATAGTCCAGATCCCAGGCTGTCGAAGGCGCTATCAGGGATCTGTCGTTGCTTGAGAATCATGCGGCCCTGTTCCAGCATGCTGCGGGCTTCGGCGGGTTTCCCTAATCGGCGATACGACTCTGCCATTTGCAGGAATGCCGGTAACACCTGAGCACTATCCCGATGCCGATTGATAGCCGTGTTATAAGCGGCAATCGCTTCTTTATCCCGGCGAAGTTCAAAGAGTTGATGAGCCACGTCGAAAGCGCTGGCGGTCAGCATGGCTTCTCCCAACGTATTTAGCCCCTCCCTATTGGAGACCTTCCCTAATTCTGTCCTTAAACTGGTTAAGTTATCGAGAGATTGTTCGTTAAGGACTTGCTGCTGCTTTTGAAGTCGCAACCGCGAAGCTTCAGTCGGTGAGGCATCCAGCAAATGACGAATCAACCGGGCTTGCTCTCGTTGAGACCGTGCCAATTGATACAGGGCTTCGGTGCGTAAAGAATCCTGTGGATAGCGGGCGAGAAATTCGGTCAGGCGTGAAGCCGCTTCAATCTGAACCGCACGAACGGCTTCCGGGCCACTGAAGGGACTTACCGCGTTGCCGCTCATTTCCTCAGAGAGAGAAGCGGGCGTGATGTTTAAAGTGGAGGGAGAATTTGCAGCTGTGGGTTTCGCCGTGGGAAGGCCGCTCTGTGGAGTGGTTCTGGCCATCTGTTGTCGCTGAAGGACGCCACGGTTCACCAGTAGCGTGCCTAATCGCAGTAAAGCTTCTTTCCATTCCGTGGCGTTGGGATTGAGGTTGTCAGCCGCGAGAATGGATCTCCACTGAACTTCAGCTTTGGCCAGATCATTTTTCTCAGTGAAGGCATAGGCCAGCCTGACTTGAGCTTTGTAGGATGAGGGGTCGTTGGGAAACTTCTCACGGATCGATTCGAGCAGCGGAATTGCTTCATCCAATCGATCCAGATCCATCAACAGCCCGGCTTTGCGAACCAGTGCCGTGGCCAGCATGTCACGTGGTAAGGTGGCCAGGTATTCGTCAACACGCACGAGAGCCGAGGCATAGTCACTCGCCAGGAGAGAATTACTGGAACTCTTCCAAAGATCGTCGGGATAATGGGGAGTCATGTTGCGGGACTGAGCCAGTTGAAACCAGGCTTTCGCGCTGTTTTTCCAACGGCTTCTGACAGCTGCCGCCTGTTGGGGTTTGAGAGTTTCTGGCAGAAGATCGAACTCTTTCTGCATTGCTTCGCTCCACCCTTGAGTCGCATTGGCCAGCATTTCTGCTATTTCCACACGGTCAAACACAGGGGGGAGCACTTCAGCCAGTGCCAGAGCTTCGGCATACATTCCCGCATCGAGCCAATATTGCCAGGCGTGGCGAATCCGATCGCGAAAAGCCGACAAACTCAACCAGCGATTGTGATAATCCTCGAGTCGGACAACAGTCCGAATGGCACCGGAATAAAGCTCGATGGCACGTTCTGTATTTCCGTCGAGGCGATATTGATCGGCCAGATCGATCATCCCGACGACAGCCTCTTCAGTGCCAGTAAACCGCGCGAGCAAGTCACGCAGTCGTTTCATCGCTTCGCCTCGCAAGGTGAGTCGCTCATTGACCGTCGTTACACGTTGAGCGTTCTCCAGTGAGCAGCGAGCGAGCAGGTACATGGCAGTTCGCACGTGCCGGGGGCCGGGGCGTTTCTCTTCGGTCAGAGGCAGCAGCAGCTTCTCCGCCTCACTAAATTTGCGATTCGCCATCGCCAGACGAGCTTCGTGAATCGTCAGTCCATCAGGATCGGTGGTGGTCAGTCGTGCCAGTTGCAGCGTCGCTCCCGCCTCAGCCATTCGCTCCAGTGCGAGAAGAACATCGGCTTTGCGGAGCAGAAGCATCGATTGATTGTTCTGGGAAAGCGACGTGTCGCTGATCAGATCTTCAATGCGCCGCAAGTCACCTTCCAGCATGGGCAGGGCCGCGTAGGGATCGACGAACACCGGCTCGGCAGGTTCTTGTTCAGCAGGCTCATCGTGCCCATGACCGCTGCTTCCATGCCCACCGCTTCCATGCTCATTGCTTCCATGGCTGGCATGCGTCTCTTTGCCGTGCTCGTCTTTTGGGTGATCCTCTTTGGCGTGGTTGTTCTTGCCGTGACTCGCCTGATCATGTGGTGGTTGATCGTGTGTCGATCGACTGTGTCCTGCGGCTTCTTTGGTGCCGGCGCCATCATGTTTTGTCTGGGCAGCCTTCGCTGGTGCGGGACTGAGTGGAGTCAACGGGGGCAGGTGAGGATCTGGCGCTACTTCAGTGGCTGGTGCAGTGCGGTTAATATCCAGGAGTGAGAGGTCAATCGCACAAAGCGTGTCGACCGCCCCGGCTCGAAACGGAGAGTCTGTTGCTGAAAGAGGTAGCAGCCACTTGCGCGCTTCTTCCACAGAACCTGTGCGATACAGACTCTGCGCCATAAAATTCTTCCAGCCCGCTCGCTGTACTATGTCAGATTGGCGGGCCTGAGCATCGCGTAAAAGAGAAATAGCAGCAGCCAATCGTGGTCGCTCCATTTCCGTATCGGAATTGCGAGCTTCGTGATAACCCAGGATTCCTTGAACATAAGACATGCCGCCTGGAAACTTTGGATCTTGAAACTGCTGATCGACGAGCGGTTGTACGAGTTCAGCCGCCTTTTCAAACTCGTTAGTCTCAAGAAGCGTCGTCGCTACCGCCAGAGCTTTGGATTGCGCGGACTCTCCGGGAAAGAGCCACCAGAAGATTCCTGCGAGAAAAAAGATCCCAACGGTCAATCCGCCGCCTATCAAAGCGAGATGAAGGGGCAGGCCCAGGATTTTTTTGCGGGAAGCTGACGCCCCTTTCCCGTCTTGAGAATGTCCGCTAGAACCTTTGGTTGGGGCGGGCGGATGATGCGCAGCCATAAACGATGCTTCAAAATCCGGGGATGTGAACAGAGGCGTTCAACACCTTATCATCCATGGATCGCAGAGCGTCAATGTCAGTTCGCCAAGAACCAGCCACATCAATTCACATCACGGGCGTTCAGAGAGAAGATGCCGTGGGCTGTGTGCAAACTGTGCTCAAACAGTCAGGGGATTGAGAAGGTCAGATTCACGGAACTGTTTTTGGCATACCCCTTGCTTGAGAGGTTTGGTGTGTCCCTCGAACTCTCCTCCCATTTGCCGAGGTGTTTATGTTGCGTTTGTGGGCAGTGCCCAATGTCTCTGTGCGCGGTTGTGGTTTGGTCAACCCGTTATTTCCTGCAAGAAGAAATTCCAGCAGGAATGTCGCTTTCACCAGCCTGGCGACAATGTGTCTGCTGAGTCTTTCATCAGGTGTGGGAAGCGATACATCCTGGGGCCAAGTGGTGCAGGCTGCTGACACGGCTCGTAAGCCTGTGGCGGCCAAGCCGCAGTTCTCTGCCGAAGCGAAGAAGGCCTTAGCAGCCAGCCCGTTTTATGCTCAGGTCTCGAAGAAGTTTGCCGCGTGGGATCTCGATAAAGATGGCGAGCTTTCCACCAATGAAATTGAATTGGCCGTTCATAATCCTGAAGTCAAAGGAGAATCTGCTGCCGCAGCGGCTTCTCTCCGAAGGGCTGTGCGGGCAATGAGGGAGTTGCCGCCGCTCACGCTCGATAAGATCGCATTGGGAATAACCACCAAATCAACAACGGAAGTCCCTCAGCCAAAATATGAAACGATGTACTCGTCAGGGCTGAAGAAGATCCAGGAATCCCGTCGAGAACTGTTTGCCGATGGCCCGCCAAAATTGGAATCGATCAGCCAGGGACGACTCGGTGACTGCTTTTTGATTGTCAGCATGGGAACCTGTGCATATTGCGATCCGGATCGCCTCATGCGGATGCTGCGGATTCAACCCAATGGGAAGCTGCTGGTCACGATGGGGAATGGCCGCCAGTTTGAAGTCGATGCTCCCACAGATGCCGAAATCATCATTGGGGCGACGTCTCGTAATACCGGATGTTGGACAAATGCCTATGAAAAAGCCATTGGCACCGTGATGCTGGAACGGGCGCAGGCCAAGAATACGAAGCATGTCACACCGATCAGTTTAATCGCTGTCGGTGGCACACCGAATGTGCCTTTGGAGATTCTCACCGGGCATAAAGTACGCCGTCATGGCTGCGAGGACTACCGGGAGAAACGGGATGAATCAGGTGCCAGTGCCGATGATCTTCAGCCGTTACGAGAAGACCTCAAGGCGGCTTTCGCAGAAAAACGTCTGATCGTGGGAGGATGTGGCCCCAAAGGAAAGCAAACTCTCGTAAAAGGGATCTACTACAACCATTCGTATGGTGTGCTGGAGTACGACGAAGCGACCGATACGGTTCTCTTCTGGAACCCGTTTGGCCACAAGCACACACCCAAAGGCCCGGATGGTCTGGAGTTTGGCTATACCACTACCAATGGCAAGTTCCGAGTCCCACTTAAAGAAGCGGTCATGTGGTTTGGCTCCTTTAGTATTGAAACCTCGGAGCCTTCAGATAAATAGCCAGAGGGGTCTATTGGATCAGTATTTAATACGAACCGCAGCCTGAAATAGCGAGTTAACGATCGCATAAACATGCTTGCCCAAAGCTGCATGTATGGCACATAGAGAGCCAGTTTGAGTTCCAATGTGTATGACAACAAGCCGTTCAGCGACCACTCAAAAGTCGCTGAACAAATCACATGATGAAAACGAACAAGCCGTCATGCCCGCAGTATTGGACATGACGGCTTGTCAAATTTAATCGCATTCGCTGGCAAGTGTCTAAGCCAAGCCGGTCAGGGGGCCGTCTTTGCTGTAGTCGGGATTACCGAAGCGTTCGATGTGATGGCCAAACGAATGAGCCAGCGAAATGAGCAGCCGGTTATGTGGCACCCGATCGAATTTGAGTGACTGCCCCATCTTGAAACCTGGCGCATTCCCGACCAACAGGAACGGGATGTTGTCGAGGGTGTGACTGTTCCCTTGACCCAATTCATTCGTCCAGACGATGAGGGTGTTATCGAGCAGGCTGCCACTTCCATCAGCTTCCTGGGTATTGGCCAGTTGCTGACAAAGATAGGCGATTTGCTCGCAATACCATTTGTTGATCTTGGTCAGCTTTTCCTGAGCGGACTCGTTATTGTCTGGCTCGTGAGAAAGTTCGTGGTGGCCTTCTTCGACACCGGCCCAGCGCATCTTGGCCCCGCCGACCGAGTTTGTGAACTGATAGGTCGCAATGCGATTGAAATCAGCCGCAAAGCTATGAACCAGCAGATCAATTTGCATCTTGCTGAGTTGCGGCATCTGGTCGTTTTCGTGCCTTAAGCCGGGTTCCAGAACAGGAAGGGCATGGCCCATGTCCATGTTCTTGGAAGCTGCGATTTCCTGCTCCATCGCACGGACAAAGCCTGCATGTTCTTCCAATAAATGGCGATCCTGCGGGCTGACGTTCGCTTCCAGTCGCTTTAAGTCCGCCAGCACGTCGTCGAGAATGCTCCCCAGATTGGCCTGATCCTTCCGACGGCCATACAACTTGTGGAACATCTGATAAGGGTCATCAATCGGGGCAATCGGCTTGTTACCAGCCGCATAGACCATGCGTGTCCAGGTGTCTGCCCGTTCGGGAACCATGACCCCAAATTCCAGAGACCCGAAGCGGGTTCGGGTTTCAGGCCGGCTTTGCAAATAGTTTTTGATTTCCTGATCGATAGAGTGACCACTCGCCCAGCCAGCGGGAGTATGTGATCCCCCTTGAATGTTACCGGGGAACAGTTCGATGCCGGTGAGCAGGCAGCCAATGCCGCGCATATGGTTATCGCCATCGCCACCGATCCGATCCGCGACCCCACGCAGGAACAACAGCCGATCCTTGAAAGGAGCCAGTGGCTGGACACTTTCAGGCAGCTCGAACTCTGTCCCTGTTTCCTTTGGCCAGAACGTTTTTGGAACCACGCCGTTAGGGCTGAAGATGACCACCAGTCGCTGTTTCCGCTGCGTTGTATTGGCAAACGCCAGACTGGGAAGATTCAGCGCAAACGGAATGGCTGCAGCACTGACGCCCAAGTCGCGGAGGAAACGGCGGCGGTTGGAGTGGTCGAACATGGCAGGTTCCAGAGGGCGGGAGGTTCTGGTTGGAACGAATCGGCGGATGCTGATCCATTGATTCTAAACAACTTGCAAGGTCGTTGGCTACTGTGAAGTCGGGTGATCTCCCCCAAACTTTTCAGTTCACCAGGCATCAAAACGCAACTTTGGCCGTTCGGAAAGCGTTTTCACCCAAAGAATCGTTAAAGACGCTTATTTGGCCGCCGTCTCAGTCGCTTCAGGGAGTCGGGCTGTTTCCACGGCAATGGCAACCGCCAGTTCACGAATGTTCAAATTCGACTTCTGAAAACGCTCATCCAGGCGGGACATCAGTTCTTTACCATACGCGGGCCAGGCCTGTTTCACGAGATTCTGAAACAATTGCTGGGTAAAGGCGGCTCGGGTTTCAGGGCTATTGGCGAGAAACTCGGCCAGCGCCCGACTTCCCGCAAACTTTTCTTCCAGTCCGGCCCGAGTCAGGTATAACCCCGTGGCATCGATGGGCTTCCCTTTTTCTTCACCACGGAACCGACCGACCGCATCAAACGATTCCAGTGAAAAGCCCAACGGATTGATCAGGTTGTGGCAGGTGCGGCACATCTCGGCCTTGGTCTGCAGATCGACTCGTTCACGGGTTGATAAATTCGGGTGAAGGTTGGCAGGTTCCGGCGAGACCGCAATCGGTGGCATCTTCAACGAACGCCCCAACACGCTACGGGTCAGGAACACGCCCCGGTGAATCGGAGATGTCGTCGAGGTGTAGGCAAAGCCCGCCATCAGGAAGGGATGAGTCAACACGCCGGCACGCTTGCCCTCATCCAGCCGGACTTTCTGGAAGTCCGCTGATTCTGGCAGGTCAACGCCATAGAACTTGGCCAGTCGCCCATTCAACCAGACCTGATCGTCCGTCAAAAGTTGTTTGAGGCTTGCCTGGTCGCTTTTCAGAATTTCATCGATGAATAACTCCAGCGATGTCCGCAGATCGCTGACAATGGCCGGTGTAAAATCGGGGTATGTCTGCGAATCCTTGGCGATATCGGTCAGATGTTCGACTCTGACCCAGTTCATCAGGAAAAATTTGAGTTTGGCTTGCCCCGCAGTGGTTCGCACCAGGCGCTCGGCCTGTCGTTGCAACTGATCTGGCTTTTGTAGCTGGTTGCGGGAAGCGGCATCTCGGAGTTCCTGATCCGGAATCGTATCGCAGAGAGTGAAAGAAAGGCGCGAGGCCACATTCCAGGGGTCATTCGGATCCCCTCCCAGCTCGCGATATAGGAATCGCGGCGACTTCAGCGAAAGCAGAATGATCCGCTGGACGGCGGTCTCCAGATCGTCTGACTTCTCGATCATGCCGTCGATCAGATGCGTTTTTTCGTCTTCACTTAAAGGCCGCCGCTGTGCACGCTCGACAAAACGGACGCAGAATTCCCGGACTTTTTTCGTGCGTTCCTCAGCGTTGGCATCTCTTCCATAGCCCGCAAAATCTTTGAGCTTCCGCACAACATAAGCGGCCGTCTCAATAGCGCCATCAGTCGTGGCCTGTGCCCATTCCTTCGAGATCGCCGTCCCACGTTCATAGCCAGAACTGCGGTCATCAGGCGGGAACGGCGTGTTGACGACAAAGACTTCCGGCGTCCAGGCGGGGAGCAGATTTCGCTGAGGAATCAGTTCTTCGCTTCGATGAGGTGGACGCCACCAGAGCGAAATGCCAGCGGTCTTTTCTTTTGCCCCTTTCGATTTAAACATTTGCAGACGCAATCGATAACGACGCCCCCCGAGCAGTTGGATGCGCTCGCGCCACTCGACATCATTCCCTGAACGAACCCTGCCATCAATCAGCATCTTTGAGTCATCATTCAGCCAGAATTCGACACCATTGAGGGTTTTGATGATGATTTCATACTCACCGGTTTCCGGAGCGATGAGTGAGCCATGCCAGTTGATGGAGAATTCATCACTGGCCATTTCAACATCAGGTAATGGTTTCCCTTCGCCAAAATCAAAGTTGACGACGGGATCAATCCGTTCGAGTTTTTTGTCTTCTTTCCGGAAGCGCCGACCTTCAAAGTAAGTGGCTTTAAGGCCAAAGTCTTTGGTGTTTTCATACCCGCCACGGAAGCTTCCCACGAGATCCGTCACGGATTGTTGATACTGGCGAACGGTCAAACGGGAGAGTTCAATCCGGGAAGGAGTGTTCCGGATCTGGGCTTCGGGCGAATAGAAAGCATCGTACATATAGCGGGCGACGTCTTCTGATTGAGCCTTATCAAGAACTTCCGGCTCCCCTTCAGGCATGGTCGCATCGATAATGCGTGTCAATTCCACGATGGAAGCATCGCCCAGTAGCGGCGACTTGTAACCATCGGACATCCCTTCGCCTTGCGGGCCGTGGCAACTGACGCACTTCTCGACAAATATCTGCTGCCCACGAACCTTGGCCGCGGCATGATTGTCCTCCCCCCAGACTTTCAAGCTGAAACCAGAAAACCCAACCAGCCACATCGCGCAGCAAATCACCCCAACGATGGGGTTCCTCTGGGAAAAAACGCTGACAGTGGAGTGGCTTCTCATAGGATCAACTTCAGCAGCAGGTGGGCAACGGATCGATGACAATGCGTCAGCAGGCAGAGCGGGCGAGAGTCAGGCAGGCGGGGTCAGTCGAATCAGCACAATTGCTAATGAGCTTAGCAATCACTCATCGGCGTTCTTTGATCCTACGCTTGCCGTTCCCCGCCGTCAATTTCCTGGATCATTGTGATTCTTCAGAGATCCTCCCGGATTTTCCGACCACGACAGTTCACGCCCCCTTCCTTTCATGTGTAGAAACAGCAATAGTGGTCATGAGTTCATTTCTGTTTTCTGCGAAGTGACAATCTCCCGAGGGAAGATTAACCTCGAAGTGCCGTGCCTTGAATTCTCTCTGCATTCCTTTCGTTCATCAGGAAACTGACCTCATGACCCGCGTTGCGATTCTCGGTGGGACGGGTTACACCGCATTGGAACTGCTGAGGATTCTGGCCCGGCATCCCCATGCGGAAGTGACAGCAATCACCAGCCGTTCAGAGACATCGCATATCAGCGAAGTGCATCCTTCGCTCGCCAGACGCTTTGATCTGCGATTGGAAAATCTGTCGCCCGCTCAGTTAAAAGAACGGGCCGATGTCGTCTTCTGCTGTTTGCCACACGTGGCAAGTATGGACGCTGTCCCCGGACTGCTGGATGCCGGCTTGAAGGTCGTTGATCTCAGTGCCGATTACCGTCTCAAAGACCCGGCGGTCTATGAAAAATGGTACGGGCATGCCCATACCGACAGCGGACGGCTGGAATCCACCATCTATGGATTGCCCGAACTCTATCGAAAAGAAATTCCCGGGAAGTCACTGATCGCCAATCCCGGCTGTTATACGAGTACCTCGATCCTGGCGTTGGCGCCGTTAATTCAAGGCGGTTTCATCGAGCCGGACGGCATCATCATTGACGCTAAAAGCGGCGTTTCAGGAGCGGGCCGAACACCGAAGCAGAACATTCTCTTTGCCGAATGCAATGAGAGTTTTGGGGCTTATTCCGTGGGGAATCACCGCCATCAGCCAGAAATCGAGCAAGTGCTGCGGGATGTGAGCGGGAAACCGGTAGACGTAATTTTCACGCCGCACCTGACGCCCATGGATCGCGGTATTGAAGCGACGATCTATGCGATTCCGCAAGCCGTCGCAACGCAGCAGGATTTACTGGCGGCATGTCGTCAGTTCTACGCCGACAGTCCCTTCGTGCGAGTCGTCGACCGCATCCCAACGACTAAAGACTCGGCATATTCTAACTACTTCGACATGACAATCCGGCTTGTCAAGAACCGCGTTATCGTGCTGGCCTGCCTCGATAATCTGATCAAAGGAGCCAGCGGCGTCGCCATTCAAAACTTCAATCTCATGTGCGGCTACAACGAAACCACCGGACTGCTATAGTCTCGCGCCAAGAGGGAATCAGGCATGTCAAAACACATCAGCGTGATACTCGCCAAAACGGTTTATGCTGGCGGAACAGTCGTCTTTGAACCTGATACTGTTCTAGAAAAACCAGCGATCCGAATCCGAATGGAGGTTCCCGTTAAAGGGACAGATCTCAAAAACGGAATATCCGAGTTCGTGCTTCTGAAAGACCTCACAGGAACAAAAACCGATCATCTGAGTCGGTTGGTTTACAACATGGCAAGCAAGCTGCTTGGTGATATCTGAGGTTGGTCGCGTCGGCTGGCGCACCAATCGACGCTTGGATATAAGGGCATGATGTCATGGCCGCCCTTGGCGATGGGCAGTAATCGTCAGTTTCCTAGTGCAAATACGAATTGCAAACGGTAGAGGTAAAACCTTACAAGCTGTACAGTAGGGCCGGATTCGTCTGGTTTGGGCCAAACTGAAGGGCGGGTAGGTTTGTGCGGTTTGTTGGGGAATGGATTTACAAACACGTCATCCTCGGAATCTTTGAAGCGATTCGGAAAGCTGTGTATGGATCTATCGCAGTTGCAATATTAGTCGCATTATGCACATTCGGCGCGGCGTGTTGGGAGTTTGGCTGTGAAAGATGGCTCGAACTCTTAACGATCTTTACAGCAATCACAACAGCCTCAACTTTATACTTTCTTTTTAAACTCCAAAGAATCGGTAGTTCTGGCAAAGAGAAGCAAAGATTGCCGGTTTTGATCCAGTCAGAGAGGGTTTACGTCCCTGAAACAACTCTGGAATCAACCTCAAGAGTTCTGGCTGTTCATTTGGGCTGGTTGATCTCTGTCTTGACCGATCATCATGATAAAAGCAAAACTCCTGGGCCAAATCTTCGTGCTTGTGTCTACTTAAAAGACGATGAACACATCTGGAGCCTGACTCCTTATGTGGGAGACACTTCTGATACTCCGCCTGCTCGAATTCATCTTTCGGTGGGCGTCAGTGGTGTTTCGGCCCGAATTGGCAAGATGTTTGTGGCAAACCATCCCGCTGGCCCTCACAGGCTCAATTGGCTGATGGAGACCCACTGTTTAACAAAGGAACAGGCTGAACATGTTCCTGAGGATCGTGTCTCATGGGTTGGATTCCCAATTAAAGAAACGCGAGAAACTGGCGAGAGGGAATGCGTTGGCGTAGTATTTATGGATTCCTCGTATTTCAAGTTCTTTTTTAAAAATGAAGGTGCAGACGAACTGAATTCGTCAGTCAAGCAGAGATGGCTTGAGGAAGCCAGTCTGAGAGTCCTTGGCGAAATCTCTCCAAGGCGAAGCGAACTCATCAGGCAAGTGAGAGAGAAAAATGAGTCGATTTAAAAAGCACGGACTCAATCCGATCAAAGTAAATCACCGAAAACTGAAGAAAAACAAGCACGGAGTGGATAACGCAGGCAATCCAATCGATCCACGCCCGTTGCCAGAACCCGTTGAGGTTGTTGAAACTTTCGAGGTTGGAAAAAGGACTTTACGACTGCTCAGCAACGGTGATGTAGTTGATGAACAGGGGCGAGTTTTAGGACAGGCAATTTCTGTGAAGTAAACGCGGAAATGAGCCACTGTATCTTGTTAATCACAGGTTCGCCCGTATGACATTTCTCATCATGCGGCGAACCTGTTGCGTTTTCTGAGGGCGTTGCCCGCTCCATTTATTTGAGCAAGGCGGTGGTATGTCTGAATCCTCACTCTCCACACGTCTGGACACTGCTTTGAAACAAGGTGGAATCCATGTGATTCCTGCTGTTTCAGAAGATGAAACCACCACGGCACTGGTTGAACTGCTCACCAATCTGGCCAAGGAGCTACGTCCCGCTCTGTACGTAACTGACACCAAGGAATACTGTCGCGTAGTGTCTGGCGGAATGGCATGCTGTTGGTTCAAAGCTCGCCGTGCTATACCGATGGCTTTGGACAAGCGTCCCTAACTCGCATTCAGATTTGAAGTTCAGTGCCAACTTCTCAAAGCATGCTACGGCAGCACGACAAGGACGGGTTGTCCTTAACGCCTTCCTGAGAGAAAAGTCGCTTCGGTAAGCCGCAACCAGTGGTGATGGAGGTGACGGTTGACTGGGTTTGATTAACCGCAGCCGCAGCCGCCTTTTCCGCCAGTGCCGCAGCCGCTTTTTTGTTCGGCGGGGCGAGGGCCTGTGGCTTGCACGGGTTGAACTTCGATAATGCCAAAGCCAGCCGCCGCCGCCTGCAAGGCCAGCTTGGTACAGTCCGGGCCGCGACCAGAGAGGACATAGAGAATCCACTTCTGGCGGTCGAGCGTCTGTTCCAGATCCACCAGTTCCAAATCGAGTCCCCAACTGCGGATTCGCAACACCCAGGGCATGAAATCGGTGAGCGCCGTTTGCTCAATCTCGCGGACAATCTCGCGGTCAGAATCAGATTGTGAACGCACCACCACGACGCCGGGAAGCTCGTCTTGGGATTTGAGCTGCCAGGTTTTCGTGATGTCTTCCAGCACAAAGCCGGGAAGTTGGCCGCGGGAGGTTTCCAAAATCACGGCATCACCACGCCTCACCGTCACGCCGGCAGCGACCTGGGCGCGTTCCGTTTCCGGCATACGGCCACTGCGAACCAGCACGACCTGCGTGACTGCTGGCGTAAGTTCTTCAGATGATGAAGATTCTGTTGCGGTAAGCGAATCAAGCGATGACGACATGGAAAATAATCGTAAAAACGAAGGGATGAGAGGAGCGACATGAGGCCACCAAACGATGACCGAAAGCGTTCGATATTCTGGCATGCCGGACGAGAATTCACCATCGCCAGGCAAGTTTCCCGTTGATTTGTGGGTTCATCAACGATTTACAGGCTGAAAGAGGGATGACGTTTGCCACATTCTGGCCAATTGTCAATACTTTCGTCACCTTCCGTTCTGTGCCGCTATCCGGTTTTCTGTCTGAAAGATTCTCTCGAATCGCTCGAACAGAGTTTCTCTGGTGGCCAGAATGATGAAGTGGTTGACGATCAGCAAAGATTTGAGGCGGCATGCAACAACAGATTGAGTCGAAAATTCTCGACAATGGCCTGGTGATCGTTTCCGAAACGTTGCCTGAAACGCGAGCGGCAGCCTTCTGCTGGATGGTGCCTGCGGGAAGCATTTTTCAACAACCCCAGCGAGCAGGGACATCCACGCTGCTGGCCGATCTCATGTTTCGCGGTGCCGGTGAACGCAACGGGCGTGAGCTATTGGGGCAACTCAGCCTGTTGGGTGTGCAGAACGAAGAGTCGATTACGCCCGCCCATGTGGTGCTGGGGGGAGTCACTCAGGCAAGAAACCTGATCCCTTCGTTGCCGGTCTATGCGGAGATCCTCCGTCGGCCACATCTTCCCGAAGACGAACTCGATGCGGCTCGATCAGGTCTCGAAATGACGCTGGCATCGAACGAAGATGATCCACGGCAAAAATTGACGCTGGAATTGCGTCGACGGTCTTATCCCGCCCCCTGGGGCATTCCGGCCGATGGAGAACTGGCCGAC
The DNA here is from genome assembly GCF_056500625.1 of Planctopirus sp. SH287. Classification (NCBI taxonomy): domain Bacteria; kingdom Pseudomonadati; phylum Planctomycetota; class Planctomycetia; order Planctomycetales; family Planctomycetaceae; genus Planctopirus; species Planctopirus sp. SH287. The sequence continues at coordinate 329,737 of NZ_CM151403.1, forward strand.
TTGCCACAGATTACCATCGATGATGTTCGTGCATTGGCCAAATCGGGTTTGCAGCCTCAAGGCACGATTTTCAGCGTAGCCAGCCCGCTCTCCCTCAAGGAGATCCTTCCCACTGTTGAAAAGCTGTTTGCTGACTGGGAACCGGGGAGCACAACGGCCCCGCCTATTCCGCCGACGCCGGGGGGCTATGAACATCTGACGCATGAATCGCAGCAGACACAAATCGGCATTGCTTACCCTGCGGCAGATTATCGCAGCGATGATTACCTCACCGCCTGGGCCACCATCAGCATTCTCAGCGGTGGCATGAGTTCGCGGCTCTTTACCGAAGTTCGCGAGAAACGCGGGCTATGTTATTCCGTCAGTGCGTCGCTCCATTCGTTAAAAGGGGCGGCTCGCGTCTTGTGTTTCTCCAGCAGCCAGAACGACCGGGCACAGGAAACGCTGGATGTGATTCTGGAAGAACTGGCGCGTCTCAAGCAGGGAATTGCAGAAGAAGAACTGGCCCGGTGCAAAGCTCTTGCCAAGAGTTCACTGGTCATGGCGCAAGACTCGGTTTCGGCCCGCGCAGGATCAATCGCACGAGACTGGTATCATCTGGGGCACGTGCGGACTCTGGCATCTCTCAAATTGCAGATTGAAGCCTTAACCGTGCCAGACTTGCTCGATTATCTGGAGAGATGGCCCATCGAGAGAACGCAAATTCTGACCGTCGGGCCGGAACCTCTCAACGTCGCAGCGGGGCTGTTTCAGACCTCATGAAGTTCAGACATAATCACGTTTTCAGCCATTCAAAGGCCACTTTCGTTCATCCTCGAAATTCCCTTGTCCGTTCGCACGAAATACAGATTCTCCATGCTGCAACAAGCCACGCTTCCTAATGGATTGACGATCCTCGGCGAATATCGTCCCAGTGCCCAGAGCACCGCCTTCGGGTTCTTTGTGCATACGGGAGCACGCGACGAAAACCATGCCTGCGAAAGTGGCGTCAGTCATTTTCTGGAGCACATGGTTTTCAAAGGGACCGAGAGCCTGTCGGCAGAGGCGGTCAATCGCCAATTTGATGATCTGGGCACGAACTACAATGCCTCAACGGGCGAAGAAGTCACCACGTTCTATGCGGCTGTGCTGCCCGAGTATTTCGCGACCGTCTTTCCATTGCAGGCGGCCATTCTTTTTCCAAGCTTGCGGGATGATGATTTCACGACTGAAAAACAGGTGATTCTGGAAGAGATCGCCGAGTACGCCGATCAGCCGCTCTATGTGGCGTATGACAACGTGATGCAGCTTCACTTCCGCGAACATCCTTTAGGACAACCCATTCTGGGGACGCCGCAAAGCATCGAGACACTCACCGCTGCCCAGATGAAAACATATCACCGGGAACATTATCTGGCGGGAAATATCGCGCTGGTGGTGGCCGGGAACTTTGACTGGCAAGAAGTGCTTGAGCTAGCTGAAAAAGAATGTGGTCACTGGCCAGCCGGTGAAACCCGGCATCCCTGTGCCTGTGCCGCCCCGGCTGACAAAACGCTGGTCATCGACCGGCCCGCGCTGCAACAACAGCACATCATGTCGATTTCCCCCGCTCCTGATTCCAGTCACCATCTGCGATATGCGGCTGAGATTGTCTCTATCATCGTGGGCGATGATTCCAACAGCCGGCTGTATTGGGAACTGGTGGATCCGGGCCTCGCGGACATCGCAGAAATTTCCTATAGCGATTATCAAGGCTGTGGGACATGGCTGACATATCTCTGCTGTGACCCGGAAAACACCGTCGAGAACTGGGATCTTGTGCGGCAGGTGCTGGCAGAGGCACTGACAACGCCGTTTACAACAGATGAGATTGAACAGGCTCGTAATCTGCTCGCCACGCGTCTGGTTTCGCGCGGGGAACAGCCGATGCACCGGATGCTGGCCATCGGACAGAACTGGCATTCCCGGCACGAATACCGTTCACTGGATGATGAGTTAGCCGCTCTGGATGCCGTCACAGCCGCTGACCTTCAACAGGTCATTCAAGAATTCCCCTTGTTACTGACATCAACCGTTTCGGTCGGCCCCAATACCACAGAACTCTGAGTTTCCTCCGACGGGTGATCCTCTTAAGGCACAATGTCTCAACTGTATGGAGTGATGTGAATGTCTTCAGTGGCCACCACCACTTCGATCAGAAGCCATGCCGTTCTGCATGCGGCAGCCTCACAACTGCTGATCTGCGATGTGCAGCAGAAGCTCCTCCCCGTCATTCATGACAATGTTCAACTGGCGAGCACAATCGCAACGCTAGCCCATGGGGCTTCGCTGTGGCAAATCCCCATCACAGCCACAGAGCAATATCCGCAAGGCCTGGGAGCAACCGTGGAGTTGCTTAATCCCTGGATCACTCAACGGGTGGAAAAACGGGAATTCAGTGCATTTCCCGCGTTGAAGTGGCCGCCAGCCGGGAAAGTGCCAGGTGGACGGTTTCAAATCGTTCTGTGCGGTATTGAAGCTCATATCTGCGTGCTTCAGACCGCGTTTGACCTGCTGGCCTATGGCTATCAGGTTTTCGTTCCGTACGATGGAGTCGGTAGCTATCGTACGCGCGATGCCGAGTTGGCCTTGCGACGGTTAGAAGGGCACGGCGCAAGTCTCGTCTCGACGGAATCGGTGCTCTTTGAATGGTGCCAGTCGTCCAGCGATCCGCAGTTCCGCGCCATGAGCCAACTGATTAAAGCCGGAAGAGGTGCCTGATGGCTCCCGTGTGGCAGTTCTGGAAAAAACGATCCGGCTCCGATTCTGAAAGAACGGCGGGAGTCGCCACGGACTCTTTGAATCCCCCTGAAGTGGCAAAGGAGTTCCCTGTCCCCGTGCTCTGGCTGCTGGGAAAAACCGGCAGTGGCAAAACGTCAATTATCCGCTACCTCACGCAATCGACAACGGCGGAAATCGGGAATGGGTTTCGTCCGCAAACCAAGACCACTCAGCGATATGATTTTCCCAACAGCGAGCAGCCGCTGCTGACGTTTCTCGACACGCGCGGTTTGGGCGAAGCGGGTTATGACCATACCCAGGACTTGTCTCAACTGGCCGATGAATCCCATTTGATTCTGCTCGTGGTGCGAGTCATGGATCATGCTCAAGCCGAGATGGTCGCAATCCTGGAACAGATCCAGCGGCAACAATCCCAATTGCCGATTTTACTGGTGCTCACTCATCTGCATGAAGCCTATCCCGGCGAAGATCATCCCGCAGCCATTGTGGCAGCCAACGCGTCGGTTGTCTCATCGGAAGCTGTTCCGTGGCCACCCGATCTTGCCCGTTCGATTGAGCAGCAACTGGTGACGTTTGGGAAATTCATTCAGGGGCATGCAACCATTGATTTCACGCAGCCAGAGGATGGATTCACGATTGAATCTCTGGGAGGCGATGAACTGACGTTTGACCTTTGTTCGCTGCTCCCTCAAGCCGCCACGGCGCAGCTCTCACAAATGAAACGTTTTGCGAAGGTCAATGCCGGCTTGCCTGTGGATCTGGGAGCGAAGGTTCGTCGCACGTTGTGGGCTTACAGCAGTGCGGCGGCAGTGGCAGGAGCCGTGCCGGTTCCCTGGGTCGACTTACCTGCGGTGGTGGGATTGCAAGCAGCCATGGCGTGGCAGCTTTCACACTTTTATCGTTACGACTATTCAGGATCACGGATCGGCCAACTGGTGTCAGCGGTTTCCGGCCAGATGATCGCCCGGCAAGGACTTCGCGAACTCCTGAAGTTCATCCCTTATGTCGGATCTGTCACGTCGTCGGCTCTCGCCTTTGCAACCACCTACGGATTGGGCCAGACGATTGTCTGGGCGATTGAACGCGAACGGCTGGGACATCTCCCCTCGGCAAGCGAGTTCCGCGCGCACCTTTCCCAGCAAGCCAGCCTGGCACAAAGCCTTTGGAAGTCAAAGAGCGACCGCTAACGACTCGTGCTCACTCCCCTTTCTGGTGACGTCCAACTCGCTATTTCAAATTGCGATTCGCATCATGTCGATTTGTCATCGCCTGTTCGAGAAATTGCCGCATTTCAAAGACCAGATCCTGTGATTGAGCAGCCTCATTGAGCAGCAGCCACGGGTCATCAGGCAAAAGATGGAGCCGTTCGCGACTGGTGTCCAGCGGTCGCGTCGCCCAGGCAGATAAAGTCACCCCATGCCCTTGCTCGGTCATGCCCGTGGCCATGTCCTTGGTCTTGGCCGTAGTGGCAACTTCGGTCACCATTGTCTCAGCATGACCAGCAGAAGCCTGCATCTGAGGAGTGAGGTGATCGACTGTTCGCCCTTCAGCCGCATTGCTCGACTCGCAGACATCGTTCGACTGGCTGAGATAAATGACATCCGCCGCGACCACGCCACTCCAACCCTGTGATGTGGCTTCAAAGAGCACCGATTGATGGGGTTCCACTGTCCCGCGAGCAAAATCCAGAATGGAATATCCTGAGCCGCAGGGTTGTCCCAAATCCGCTTCTAAAGTCGCTGCAACATCGTCGCTGGTGAGAAGGTCGCGCCAACGAGATCCAGCGGGAAGTCTCTGTAACGGTTCAGTCGTCGCGTCATCACTTGGCAGGGAAGAATTTCCTGCCTGCCAGTACATCAGCGGTGCGCGGAAGCTCATCGCCTCCAGCCCTTGCAATTGAGGACTCCCGGGATGGATCGATTCGACCAGTTCTCCAGCGGCAGCCACAATCATCAAGGTCACTGGTCGCTGGGAGGCACATTGTTGCAACACCTCGACCAAACGCCCCAGCGTGTGATCAATCAACGAGACATAACTCCCATAGACAGGCCACAACTCACCCCATTCAGATTCTTCAATTTCATCCAGCGCCCACCCCTGATCTTCAAAGTCTTCAAAGTAAAGCTCCGCCAGTTCACGAGGTGGTTCCCAAGGCTTAGGCACCCCACGGGAATGAATCCATAGCCATTGAGCAGATTCAGGTTTTGCCTCGTGGGATGAACCATCAGAAGATTCGCAGGTAGTGACGCGCTGGCTCTCAATCCAGTCAATCGCTCTTGAAACCAGCTTTGGAAAGGCAAATTGCGACGGTGGAGTATCCAGCCCATCCTCACCGTCAATCAATTCCACACTCTCCCCCTGAACCAGAGAGTTCCATTCGGCCAGTTGAGACTCATCCAGGAACTGCGTAGCAAATCGGCTGGATGAGTCCGCCAGCAATTGTGCGGTGCAGGACATCGTGGAACGGTGAAAACGAAAGGCCGCCAGCAACTTCAACCATCGTCCCCACCATGAGGGAGGGCTTCCCAGATCCGGGTCATGGGAAATCAGTTGCTCGAACAGAGACCCTTCAAAAGCCAGTCGGTCGATTGTCGGCGTTTCAACCCACTGGTTGCCATAAGCCCCTAACGACGCCAGCGCCAGCCGCTCAAAACTCACGACAACCACCAGTGGCGATCGTCGATTATCAGTCGTCATCAAGTCTCTCCCTGGGGCCTGTCAGTGACTTCTCAATCGCTTTCCCGGCCAGCTTACCTCCCCCGGCCAACTCTTGCATTGGCTTCGCTGAATCTGAGACTCGCGAACGTTGCCAATCCGCCACAACTGTCCCCCCTGACTGGCAACGTGACGCAACTTACTTAACGCAGAGAGGTTACGCCTGCCAGCCCTCATTTCTCGCATGAGCGTGATGCCATAAAGCCACAGCGATGCGGGAGAGCAACAGACGGCACACCAAATTCCATTGACGAAACTCACCGCCACAACCTCAAGAGAGGAAAGGCGTTACAGCTCCGCGTTGCTTTTGGGAAACACGCCGGCTGTCAACCTCAAAGCGATTGGCGCGGCACCTGCTTTACACCTCATTCATCCTGCGAAACACAAAACAACGCCGGATCACACGGTTCTAAACACTTTGAACAACAGAAAGATCTCGATCATGACCAACCTCTTCAACGCTCTTCTTAATGACGAAGCCGGTTTCATTGTTTCTGCCGAACTGGTGCTGATCTCCACCATCGGCGTGCTCTCGATGATCGTCGGCCTCTCTGAAGTGGCCCTCAATATCAACAACGAACTCGAAGATGTCGGAGCCGCCTTCGGCAACATCAATCAGTCTTATAAAGTGGGCGGAGTGGATGGCCACATGGGTGGAACCTACGGCTCCAAATACAAAGACAGCCAGGACTTCTGCGACAACTACTGCAATATCGTCCCCAACGGCGACTTCTCAGGCGAACGCCCATAAGCCCACTGCCAGTCAACCTGCCAGTCAACCGCGACTCATTCAACCAACCGCAGCCAGTGAATGATCCCGATGTCATCGCACCTTGAAGCCTCCTTCGAGCGACACCGTTATCTGTTCACGCAAATTGTCTGATCCTCACACACCTGTTGATATTATTAAGGAATCACGATTCATGGCTTCTCTATTAACAACACTCTATACAGATGAAGCGGGCTTTATTGTTTCTGCGGAACTCGTGCTGATCGCCACAATTGCTGTACTTGCCCTGGTGGTAGGGCTTTCTGAAGTTGCACATGCCGTGAACCAGGAACTGGAAGACGTCGCAAGTGCCTTCGGTACAGTGAATCAAAGCTACCGCTACAGCGGCCTGACTGGCCACCAGGGAGCCGTGGGTGGTGGGAAATACCATGACGGAATCGACTTCTGCGATGGCGACCTGGACATCGTCTGCGACGCTCCTCGCGGAGAATCCGGTGGATACCACCATGGATATGATTACTAAACAATTGTTACAGGAAAAGTAAAAACGAATCACGTGCCAACTCAGGCGATCAATAACGTGAATCACCTGGTGTAAGACCAACAAATCTATTGCTAGTTAAAACTGACAAGTCGTTAGCCCGGATATCTCACCAGGGCGTGGGGGTGGTGTTTTTTTGCTGGTTGGTAATCGGTTGGAGGGCTGGTGGGGGCCGATCGTTGGGGATTTCGTGATCGCGGAGCGGAATTGCAACGGATTTCCGGCGGGTTCATGGTTTTTTTCTCTGCTCAGCGCAGAACTTCTCCCCGCTCTTCGCTGTCGAAACAGGTCTTCGACCGAAGAGGACTTGGCAAACTCCCGATTTCTGAGCCATAGGCTGGTTACACTCGCAGAGGTGTCCGTTCCTGACGCCGGAGGTTGCCAAGGATCTCTCGGAACAGCGCCTGATACGGATACGCCTGCGACAACGACAGCACCACCCGTCGCACACTCACGCTGATGCGTCCACCGATCTTGAGCAGCCTGGCCCGAATCGTGTTGACCTGAGCTGTCGCCAGCGACGTGCCTTTCAGGCCGAACTCCTTGAGCGCTTTATGCAGCACATACGCCATGGTCGAGAACAGCACCCGCAACTGATTACTGCGCATGGCGTGGGTACTCGTGCGGTCGGCGAACAGGAACAACTGCTGTTCTTTAATCCGGTTCTCCATCTCGCCGCGAGCACAATACAGATCCTCGTATAGCGGCCGGGCAGCCATGCGTCTTTCCGGCAGACTCGTCACCACGAACCGGGGGTTGCTCCCTTTCGATAAGTGCTCAGCCTTGCCCACCACCCGGCGGGCCTGCGACCAGCTTTTCCGGGTGCGATACTCAAAGTCTTTGAACACCCGGGAAGAGGCCTGAGTCTGCTCGAACAGAGCTTGCGCCTCGTGCAATTCTTTCCCGATGATGTTCAGCAATCTCTTGTTCTTGGCCAGGCCGAAGACATAATCCACGCGGTTTTGTTCACACCAGTGCAGGATCGCTTCGCGACAGAAGCCGCTGTCTCCACGCACAATGATCCGCACCTGAGGCCAGGCAGCACGCAGCTTGGGAACGATCTTCGCCAAGGCCTCCACGGTGCCCGCACAGGCGTCGATATTCGAGGGTTTGAGTAAGGCCAGGAGCGGCCAGCCATCACAAAAACAGGACAGCGGCAGGTAGCAATAATTCTGGTAGTACCCGTGAAAGAACTTGCCAAGCTGATCGCCGTGAATGGGGTTGTCTGTGGCGTCGAAGTCGAGAATCAGTTCTGGCGGTACGCACAGTTTGGCCTTCATCCGAATGAAGATATCGACCAGCGTTTCCTGCAACTGGTCGATGCTGGCGACAATCTTCTTGTAGCGACTTTTCGCACTGGCTCCGGGCGGTGTGAGTTCCAGCCGGTTGAGCGTGCTCTTGCCCGCCAGCGGCTTGCCGTGATCTTGTGGATGGAGGCGATTGTGGCCAGTGATATCCTTTCGTCCACAGAGCAGCGCCAGGAGAGGATCATGGCGAAGTTGTTCGTGATCGTTGAGGTCTTCATACCCCAAAGCCAGCCCCATCACCCGCTGGAGCAGGAGTTCTTCCACGGTGAATTCAATGAGTTCTTCATCGCGATGATCGGTGAAACACCCGGCCAACTGGCGGACGATGCCGAACCGCTCTTCGACTTCGCGGAGTAAGAGCCCCCCGGCATCGGAAGTGATCTTCCCGCCGTCAAAATCAGCGACCACTTCCCGGCGATCGTGGTGCTGAAAGAGCAGCTGCTGCGTGTTACACTCTGTCATGACGAGACGTCCTTGTGCTGGCGTGGTGAGTTGTGTGGTAACAACACTTTACGCAAATCCAGGCGTCTCGTTTATGCTGCGCTGTGAGAAATCCGGGTTATGGGCCACCCATGCCAATTTCATGGTGCGGTTCAGGTGGCGAAAAAGTTGTGTATAAACGACAGCTCAGAGCCGTGAGCATGGCACGAAGAGTCTTGGATTCCCAACACGGCACAACGTACACGTGTCAAATTGATCTGCAAAAAGTTGTGTGTAAAAGACAGCGGCTCTGAGCAAGCATGTTTTGCGATCGTCAACGCGCTATTTCAAGTTGAGAATCGTATAAGTCGTGCCCGGTTAGCCGGGGATGTGGGGGTCATTGAGAAAGAGTGGAGTGCTGAAGTAGCGATCCATCCGATCGGGAAAGATGGTGACGATGGTTTTCAAATGAGGATATTGTTGACGTAATAGCTGTCCAGCCGCAAAGTTGAGTCCCGAACTGGGGCCGACAGGGAAGCCCTTTCTGATGAGCTTTCTTGTGGTATCTATCGCCAGAGCATCATCCACTTCGATCTCGATCAGATGGTCAATTTTGGCTTCACGGTAGATGGTCGATAACCCATCGACGACCCCAGGGATTTTTGCCGAGAAGCTGCAACATTCGACGTCGGAAATCCAGTGCCGACTGACCGGCTTTGCAAGGACTGCTGAGACATGGCAGCCAAAATCTCGCAGGCCTAAATAGTTACCGACCAGTGTTCCTCCGGTGCCAACTCCTGAAACAAAGGCATCGATACATTCCGTCCCTAACTCGTGGGCAATTTCTTGTGCAGTCTGCGTTTGATGAGCGCGGGCGTTGTCGAAGTTTTCAAATTGCCGGGGCAGGAAGCCTTGATGTTCCAGAGCCAGTTTCTGGCACATCTTGAGTGAACCCAGGATCCCTTCGCTGGAGGGTGTTAATACGACCTGAGCGCCATAGGCCGAGATACTTTTGATACGTTCCTGACTGACGCCTTCCGGCATCACGGCGATGAACTTCAGGCCAAGGTGTGCACTGACCATTGCCAGTGAGATGCTCGTTGAGCCACTCGAAGCTTCAATGACGTATTGGCCTCGTTTGAGAGTGCCATTGCGCATGGCTTTGCCAAGAATAAAGAAAGATAAGCGATCTTTCGTTGAGCCTGAGGGCTGTAAATATTCCAGCTTGGCATAAATCGGCAGGCTGTCATCAAGGCAGACAGGAACGAGTGGAGTGTTGAGCGGAGAAAGCATGTTCTTCTCGAAAGACTCTATCAATAGTTTTTTAGAAATGCTGGAAACCGATCGGTATTTATATCAGTCTCATATAGTCAAGGTAAACTTAATAACGTATAATGCCCCGGCGCTTTCGGAGACTTGTCGCAGTGCATGTGATCCAGGCAATTGTTTCTGGCATGTGGTGCGTTGCATTGAAACACATCGATGATAAAGGACGCGAAAGATGAATCGCCGTGAGTTAATGGGAGCTGTTGGCGCGGTAGGTGCTGCAGCGATATTCAACCAGGCTGATGCCCACGATCATCATGGGGAGATGAAAGATCCGGGGATGATGGCGCCGCTGGGGAATCACCATCTCCATTTCTGCGGTATTCATTGTGCCAAGAAAGATCCTCGCATTCAAATTATCACACAACACTATTGTGGCGGTGTGGCCGGTGGTATGCACCAGTGTCTTCTCTATAGTTCATCAGCTAGGGATGCGAAGCTTCTGGGTGTTGAGTATATCGTGTCGGATGAAGTTTATCGATCACTTCCTGAGGTCGAAAAGCGTTATTGGCACCCTCATACTTATGAGGTTCTGGGGGGTGGTTTAATTGCTCCGGGAATGGCTGCGGGAGATGAACTGACCTTTATGAAAGGTCTGCTCACCACCTGGGGCAAGACATGGCATACCTGGCCCGATCCGACGACGCCGGTTCCTCTGGGCGAGCCGCTATTAATGTGGTCATTAACCGGTGATGGTCAGGAAGACAAGAATGTGATTGCTCAACGTGACCGTGAATTTGGAGTCAATTCCGCTGAAATTCGTCAAAGCCGCATTGATACGATTGGTTATCAGATCCCGTCTGTGCCTTCTCCACAAAATATAGACACCATTGGCAGACAATGGACAGCAACTGGCGAAGATCGACCGACAAAGAGTTGAGTAACCTCTGTGATATTTATCAGGCGATCAATGAGGCCGCTCGGTTCTCATTGATCGCCTTCTTGTTTGTGTCGATGTTGACCCGTATTAAGCTTGAAGGATTAATGATAAGTCTGATGGACTTTCAATCGATCTCCCGAATGCTAAGCACGGCTCTTACGTGGTGGGGATGTTACATTGATATCCTGTGATTTGGGATTCTTCGGCGTCTCTTGAGTTTTCTCGTCCTGAGCCTGGTCGACGCGATTGATCAGATCGAGCGCAGAGACGGGTTGGCCCTCTGGTCGCGGGGCAGGATAAGCGACCTCATTGAACGTCTTTGGCTCTAACAAACGTTGAGCTTCATTGAGCAGGAACTCAATATCCATAAAAGGTTCTGGCCCCAGATCATGCCAACGAGATTTTCCCTGACTATCGATCAGGAATGTTCCATGAATTGGTAGCGATTCAAAATCATCATAAGCCCGGTATTTTTTGAAGGTGTTCAGGTTCACATCGCTCAGTAACGGAATGTTGATCTCCGTTCCAAATCGCTCAATCGATCTTTTCAGCTCCGGAAGATCTTCTGTACTGATTGCGACGATAGAGATTCCCTTCGCTTCAAATTCGGCCACCTTAGGTAAAATTTTCTGCAATTGCTCCACGCAATGCAGGCATCCCCCACCCAGATAGAAAATGACAAGCACCGGCTTGCCCTGATAATCAGCGCTGGAAACCAGTTGGACTTCTGAGGAGCCGGGTTGATGTCCTGGGAGTTGCCATTCACTGGCAGAGGGTGGCGACCATTGTAATGGGCCGAGTGCTGTCAGAGGCGGACGGGCACCGATATCCGTTGGCATGACCCGGGGACTCCGCCAGTCTCCTTGAATTCCCCAGTCTTTTGCCAATTGAGTGATACGTTGCATCGCCGGTGCAGCCAGGTCGGCTGAGTGGGCTACTTTCTGGAGTTCCGCAAATTTTGCTTTGGCTGCCTCTTCATCGCCGGACTTGACCAGGAGTTCAATCAACCAGATCATCGGCAACACTTCTTCGGCGTGCTGCTTCACATACCTTTCCAGCTCACTTCGTGCCTCGTCTTTCTTGCCAGAAGCCCATCGAAAATGCGCCAGATCGCGGGCACTGGCACCGCCGGCACGATTGAGCTTTTTGAGAGCTTCCTGATACTGCCCCTCTCGTGCCAGCTTCCAGGCAGAAACTTCATCCAGGGCGCGATCGAGTTGACGCAATGGTTCATCGGTCGCGCGGACGCTGGATTTGCGAGCTGATTCGATGGCTTTGGCGTCTGGAGTTTTCGTCGGATCTTTTGCAGAGGCTGATGCTTCGGCCTTGGCCATGGTGATTTCGCGATCTTCCGCCAGCCGGTCGCGCCAGTTCTGGAGAATCTCAGCCGTTGCTTCAAATTGTGCAATTTCGCCCATTCCTTCATAGGCACGAGCCAACATTCTCAAGCGTTTGATCTGCTCGGACGTTTGGCCTGTCGGTGCCAGAGTGGACTCATGGGCCGACTGGATTAACTCTGGCCACATCTCGAATTGAGAGTAAACCTCCCAGAGACGCAATCGTCCAAAGTGCGCGCTTCCTGATCCCGGCAAACGATTGAAAGACGGATGTTGGGGAAGAGTAATCATGTTGGATGCCAAGGCCCTGGCATCGTGCATCCTTCCCAGAAAGATCAGATTGCGGCACAACCATTCATTGTTATGCGCAAAGTTATGAATCTGATCAGGGAGTACGCCATCTCGCATCATGTAAGCATGATCGACACGGGCCGAGGCTTCCTGCTGATAGGCCGCGTCGGCGTAACGATTGAGCCGTGAATAGATATGGCCGGGCATATGCCACATATGAGCAATCCCCGGAGCCGATTGGCCACACTGTGCCGCTGAAGCCAGTGCTTGCTCGCTCCGCTCATAATCCCAAAGATGGATGACAAAGTGATGGCAAGGATGCTGTGGGTTTTTCGCTAAGACGCTTTCCAACAGCATGCCTAGGGCGACATGGTTCGTGATCGGCAGATCATTGCGAACCTGCCATGTCTGGAGTGCCAGAAAGGCTCTGGCTTCAAGATCATCCGGGAATTGATAGATGATCTGCTCAAGGTCTTTCAGGCTTTTCTGGGCACGTTGCTTTTTCAGTTCGCCTTCATTTTTTGTCTCGAAGGCATGCCAATTGGAAAGGGCATTGATGTAAAGCTGTTCGCGTGGACTGGCCGACTTTTTTCGCTCGACCGCATCAGCGATAAATTTCTTCGCCCGTTTTTCGTTATTGATGTTCGCCTGAGCCATCCCCCAATAGGCCATCGCGCAATCAGGATCAAGTTGGGCTGCCTGACGAAATGAGCGTTCGGCTTCGAAGTACCAGAAGCCGTGTAGTTGACCAACGCCCTGATTGATCCACGCCTGAACCTGAGGATGTTTAGACGTGACGGGGAAGTGAATCTGACCTGTGGTGCCCATCAGATAGGCCGCTTGCCGAGGCCCCTGATCGAATGCTTCTCCATGATAGGAGTGACCGGCATCCACGACATTTTCAGGGGTGACTGCACTGACGACTGGCGGGTTTTCCGCCGGGTAAACAGCCGGCAGATTCGCGCTAAAAAGGAAACAGATTCCGAAAGGAATCACCAGGCATCTGGCCATGGAGAATCGCCAGTTGAATGATGTGGAAGAAGTTGACATTCGATAACGTCCACTCGAGTGGTAAGCTCATCGAGGTTTGTGCAAAGCCACATTTGTGCAAAACACTAAATTGTGGCGCGATCAACAAAAGAAATCATGGAGGATCGAGTTTGTCTCGTCCTCCATGATCATCCTACGTCAAAATCCAGCTGTCAGTAAGGAACTCGTGTTACTGGGCGGCTGCTTTCGTCTCTTCTTTTGCCTCTGGAAGTGGGCCATAGATCTTTTCCAGCAGCGTTTCCAGTTCTTTCCCACGAGCTTTCAGAGAGATCACTTTGCCATCTGCGCCAATGAGAATACAAGCGGGAATCGCATTGATGCCGTAGTAGCGAGCGGTGGCATTTTTCCAGCCGACGCTTTTTTCTGCATCTTCCCCTGTGGGGTAAAGATTAGCCCAGGGAATTTCGCGTTTTTCAATAAAGGCCTTCAGCGGCTCAACGCTGTTATCGAGGCTAACGCCCACCACTTCAAAACCCTTGCTGTGGTATCCTTCGTACATCTGCTTCACTCGGGGAATTTCTGCCACACAAGGCCCGCACCAGGTGGCCCAGAAGTCAACCAGGACGACTTTGCCCTTCAGGGATGCCAGGTCAAACTCTTTTCCATCGACAGTAGTTCCGGTCAGCTGCATTTCGTTGCCAACCAGATTCAGTTTACGAGCAATGCCGCGAACTCGACCGGCTGTATCAAGAATCTTCTCATTGCTTGAACCTTCCAGCGTGTCGGCCAGACGTGTGGCATAGCTGCTTGCCGCCTGTGACAATTCTGGAGAGGATTCCAGGAGACGGATCGCATCCATCGCAAGTGTCACTGAAGCGGGGGAGTATTCGCTGGACTTCACCCGTGCAAGCGTTTCGGTCAGAAGTGTGTCCACTTCGGCTGGTGGCAGTTGAGGAATCGTATTGAGCCTTAACAGGTCAATTTTTTCTTCAGCCAGTTTGGCCACGGCAGGGCGTTTGTCAGCAGAGAGACGCGTCGCCACAGCGATGGCAGATTCTGCAGAACCAGGTGCTTTCAGGCGCAGAAGCATCAACTGAGCATTCAGCAACATGCCGGCGGCCTGCTCATGCTGCTTTTCAGTGGCTGTTTCGTCGGCCAGCACTTTTTCTGTGACTTCGGCGATCTTGTTGGAAGCCTTCAGACGCAGGGCAGTCATTTCTTCAAATGATTTGACCTTCTGGTTAGAAATCAATGCTTGTGATCCCAGCCGACGAGCGACAGCGATCAATTCCCGGGGGCCACCTTCGGGGATCTCGAAAAAGTCTTCCGGCAGTTTCAAATCCATCTCATCAACGGTTAACCCCAGCGCAGCCGCAGCGCGGGCTTTTGCTAGCTTGGCCTTGGCTTCGTCATTTGCCGAAGCTTTGGCATTAGCTGCAGGCTTTTCCTCTCCTGACTGAACGGTGGCGGCTTTGACGGCGGCCGGCTTTTCATCCACAGCCAACAGTTCACTCCCTGAGAAGAGAGCGATTTGCAATGTCGCCAGAGCCAATGCTCCCTGAGCCGCTCGCTTGGTCAATGAGCTGGCAACTGGCAGAAATCCTGAGAATCGAACGTCCAAATCACTCTGAGGCATGCGGGTATCCTTCGCGTTTCTAATCTTCTAACTGAAGTTCACCATCCAGCGAGCGATTGGAGGGAAGCAACGAAACGATCAAGGGGGAAATTCAGTCTCTCGTTTCGATTTCAGAGCCGTGAGCACGTCACTCTGCCTGATAGAACTTCTATCAATCTACAAAACAGAATGCACGAAAAATAAACGCCGATCAGCAGAGTTCCGACCGCGGAATTCCCCGGATCTTTGTGATTTAACGTAACGTTTTTACTGTAAATGAGTTGTGCGTATAAAGCGATGTTGATTTGTGTGGATGTGGTCACATTTTTCGATATCAATGAGCCTTCAGATGGGAAAAAGATCCATCCATTTGTCTTGATCTCATCATAAAATCGAATGGTCGTTCGCACGGATTGGTGTGTGAATGCCAAGGATGACTTGGGGAGCCAGTTGATAGCAGTCAAAAAAATAAGTCCCCGGCTTTGAAAGATAAGCCGGGGACTCGTTGGTAAGCCGTTGTCTATCAGTCATCAAATGAGATACTGGCTTGGGAAGAATTACTTTTCACCAGCGGGAGGTGCTGCATTTTCAGTCTTGGTCTTTGGCTCGGGAGCAGGGCCGAGCAATTTGGCCAGAGCGACTTCAAGATTTTCGCCGCGGGCTTCCATCGAGACCACTTTCCCTTGGGCATCAATCAAAATGCAGGTAGGAATACCGCTGATTCCATAATACATGGCCTGTGGGCTGGCCCAACCACCTTCTTCGCCTTCTTTGGGCTGATGAAATAAGGTTGTCCAGGGGATTTCCTGTTCTTTCAGGAAGGCGACAAGTTCGTCCTTGCTGTCATCAAGGCTGATGCCTACGACTTCAAAACCTTTGGCATGATAAGCCTCATAGGCTTTTTTGAGGTTCGGCATTTCAGCAAGACAAGGGCCACACCAGGTCGCCCAGAAATCGACCAGCACCACTTTTCCCTTCAAGTTCGCCAGATCAAACGGCTTTCCGTCGATTGTGGTTCCCTTGAGGACCATGGTGTTGCCAGGAAGGTTCAGTCGACGCCCCATTCCTCGCACTTGTTCAGCGGCTTGCTTGAGTTCTGCGGTCTCCCCTTTGTCAAGGAGTTCAGCGAGATCACCTAAAAAGTCGACCGCAGGGCCGCTCTCGGGCAGGCTTTCCATGACCATGGCCAGTTGCAAGGCGTTTCCAAGGCTCTCTTCCGAAAATTTGGACTTCTCGACGTTACCAAGAACCTCTTTTGTGAGGGCTGCCCGATCCTGGGCGGTCAGCGTGGGCAGCGAAAGAATGCGTAGCGCCAGTAAACGATCAATAGCCAGCTCGGAAATCTCTTTGCGCGGATCAGCCTTGAGCTTTGTGGCTGCTGCAAGGGCTTCTTCGGTTGCGCCTTTGATCTGTGCGCTGGCGAGAAGGGTGTGTGCGTCCAGAAGCATTTTGGCGGCTTCGACCGCAGTCTCGGGTTCGACCTTGGGCATGGCAAGAACTTGCCCGCTGCCAATAATAATCGTCTTCTGAACGCGGATCGCGTGCTCAATGGCCTGCTCACGGTTTTTCAGCCGTGGTTGTTTGCCCTGAAGATCCTCCAGAAATTCCAGAATGTCGTCCGCCGAACCCTTGGGAATGGCATAAAGGGCTTCAGAAACCTCTTCTTGTGCCAAGGGGTTTTTGGTGGAAATTGAAGGTGGCACTGGTTCTTGAGCGGAAAGACTCAAGGGGGTTGTTCCTACGAACAGAACTGCGGCAAGTAACAGGCCGCCAGCCGTCGTGAAAGAGGCTCCAGTGAAAACCTGTTTTCCACAAAAGAATGAAGGCAGATCTTGCGAGGCAATTGATCTCAGGTGCATAAAGTTGTCCAGCTAGCTGTATGTCGGGCCGATGTGTTCGTTGAGAAATCAACGATAGCCACTCAGATTGTCATCGACCTTGATCAAAATTGCACACCCAATTCAGGGGCTAACGCACAAATCTGACAAATGGCATAGACCGGCTCAGAGAGCACAGTCACAGAACACAGTCACAAAACTTCAATGAAATTGGGTTGGCCTGCACATTCCGTAAGAGGCGAGAAATCACTCCTGCCTCAGGATTTCTCCATAAAACAAATCAATGCTCGCTTGTGTCATCTTGGGTTGCCTGGGCAAAATGTGCCTAACCTCCGCTTACCCGGCATTTTTCGTTAATAGCATTGTTCCGTGAGATTTCACGCCAGTGCGGAAGGTTCAGACGCGGTGGAGTCTGCCGCAACACTTCACAGATTTGCTCGCCACTTGAAGGTTGATTCATGTCTTTTCCGACTCGAATTTCTCTCGCGACTCCCACCGCACTCCGGAATGTCAGCTTTGTGGTGGTCTCACTGATTGGGGCCACCGGAATGGGATCTGACGATCTGCCAGCTTCCGCCATTCAACCCATGAATGTGCAAGGACAATCCCCTCTGCTGGAACAGGATCAGCCTGCGATCCAACCGCCGGTCTCAGCCGAAAATCCTGAGATCGCCCCGAAAATTACGAATCAGAAAATCACAGATCAAAAAACAGCGGATCAGAAAACAGCAGAGCCACTCTTACCGGGTGCTTCCTCTGCCGAGCCACCTCTGAAGAGCGAAGCCCCCCCTTCACCTGAAAAATCGACGGAGATGCCCGCTGATCAGCCCAAGGCCGAAGTAAAACCTCAAGGCAACAACGACAAGCCAGCACGCGACGGGCAGCAGAAAAGCGAAGAGAAGCCGAAAAGCAGGGGCAGCGACGAGAAGAAGAGCGCGAAAAGTACAGATAAGAAGGGGATCGCGAAAAGTGCGGAGAAGAAGGAGGGTTCTGAGAAGCCCAAGAATGGAGACAAACCAAAACCACCAGGTAAGCCCAAGCCGGTTGATCTTCCCGTCTTGTCTCCTACTGGTGTCGATCTGAAAAAGGGGGCCACCACCATCGAAGACGCTGGCCCTGATTACACCTGGCAGGGTGAGTACATGACCTGGGACTGGTCACCCGAAAAAGGTTGGCAGCAGTTGGGGATTCAGGTGGCTGCACGTGGTCATGGTCGGTTTGAAGCGCTCGCTTATCCCGGAGGGCTTCCAGGGAATGGAGTCGGCCCTCGCGCCACCATGCCGAATCTGACGCCGATCCTTGACCCGAGTTCAGAACTCCTTCCTCCCACATGGGCGGGAACGGGAACCGCTAGCCCTGAAGGACTGGTGATTGACTTTCCCAAGCATCCTCAGGGGAGAAAGTTCATCACTCGCGATGGTCAGGCGGGAACGCTGCTACGCGGAGATGGTTCCCTTCTTGCTCATGCCCGGAAATGGCACCGTCATAGCCAGCGCGAGGGGATTCAACCCCCTGTGGGAGCGATTCGACTCTTCGATGGCACTGATACCAACGAGTTGAAAAATCTCAAGATGACTCCCGATGGACTTATGGAAATTGGGTCAGAAACCAAGCGGCAATGGCAGAATTTTCTTCTTCATGCCGAGTTCAAAACGCCCTTTATGCCGTTGGCACAAAGTCAGGCGAGAGCCAATAGCGGCTTCTATTTACAAAAGCGATATGAAGTCCAGGTTCTCGATTCGTTCGGCGTCATCCCTCAGTTTAATGATGCCGCCGCGATTTACCGTTTCAAGATGCCGGACTTGAATATGTCGTTTCCGCCACTCGCCTGGCAAACTTATGACATCCAATTTCAGGCCCCCCTGTTTGATGAACAGGGAAATAAAGTTCAGAACGGTCGATTGACCGTTTGGCACAACGGCGTCGTGGTTCAGAACAATGTCTCATTGGAGAACAAGACCGGCGGTGGCAGCAAAGAAGGCCCCGAAGCACTCCCGATTCTCTTTCAAAACCACGGAAATCCTGTCCATTTCCGCAACATCTGGCTCCAGGAGATTGCTCCTCAAGTGCGTTTAGCACCCGCTGGATGCTGCATTCCCACAAACTGTTCGACAAACAGAAAATAAGTTTTCCCTGTCAATCGTTTATTTTCGAGGAGGGAATTCATCGT
This sequence comes from Planctopirus sp. SH287, assembly GCF_056500625.1. Lineage (NCBI taxonomy): Bacteria > Pseudomonadati > Planctomycetota > Planctomycetia > Planctomycetales > Planctomycetaceae > Planctopirus > Planctopirus sp. SH287. Next base: position 348,657 of record NZ_CM151403.1, read on the forward strand.
TCCAGTCACCGTGAAAGGCAGCGATGATCATCCTTGAATGTGATCGCACGCCTCAAGAATGAAGCACTGGCCGTCAACTCTTCAAGAAGACGACTTAAAAACTACGAAAGGCGAACTCCGCCAATCGACTCGATGAGAGAGACTTGCGACATGAGCCGTGCTTCAGCCGATCCTACGGCGGCCCCATTGCCGCCAGTCTCTTCAGCAGCAGGGTTCATCCCCGAGTTAAGTCCCGCGTTGAATTCGCTTGAAGAACAACCCGCCAATTCACCCTCTTCTGACGCAGTCTGGTGGCGAATGACGCCACGAGATCTGTTGGTAGTATGGTTCTTGATCGCTCTGCTACTGGCATTGTGCCTGGGCCGCGTTATCTGGTATGCGGCGCAAGGACAACCTCTGGTGCGGTTGGAAACTCTGAGCGGCGAACCCAGTATCTTTGTTCTCGACGTGAATACCGCAACCTGGATTGAGTTTCTGCAACTGGATGGAGTGGGCGAAACGTTGGCTCGTCGGATTGTGGAAGAACGTGAATCGCGCGGGCCGTTCACTTCTGTGGACGATCTGGTTCGTGTGCGCGGTATCGGCCAGAAGTTGCTCGAAAGATTTCGTCCTTCTCTCACTTGCAGCGAGCCAACACCCTCTGCCACGCACTAAATCCGTTTCCGGGTCAGTGTGGCGGCGTATGTACGTCATTTGTCATGTAAAGAATGAGTTTTTACGCCGCCAGAAAGCGACAATTAAGAGGGAAATCGCACTAATCCTGATTCCGGGCCAAGTGGAATCTTTTGATCCTGATCGAGGGTGTCAGCGGCTATCCAGCCCGACATCATCACCATGGGCATGCCGGGGCCGGGATGGACGCTGCCACCCGCCAGATACAGCCCTTTAACGGCTGCATAGCGATTGGCGGGTTTGAATGCTCCCATGTATTTTCCATGACTGGCCAGGCCGTAAATCGCCCCTTTCAGAACACGGTAGCGATCCTGGATGTCTTGTGGTGTTAAGGCCGATTCATAGACGATCCGGTCTTCAATATCAGTGAGGCCCGCCGATCGTTTGAGCTTATCGAGAATCACCTGACGATACTCAGGAAGCATCTTTGACCAGTCGTGAGAATCTCTCAGATAGGGGGTATGGACGAGGATATACATCGCCTCACCGCCTGCGGGGGCTACGTCAGGCTCTGTCACGGCTGGGGTGCAGACATAGCAGGTCGGATCGGGAGCAGGAATCCCTTGATGATAGATGGCGTCGAATTCGTCATGGGGATTCTTTGAAAAGATGAAATTGTGATGCAGTAACTGGGGGTAGCGTTTTTTCAGACCCAGATAGAGCACCACACCCGAACAGGCAGGTTCATAGGTGCGTTCATTCATAAATCGTGCCTGATCGTCGCTGTTCAGCAATTCTTCGTGCATGCGGACACAATCAGCGTTGGAGACAATTGTGTCGCAGGCAAAGGCTTCTCCCGTTCCCGTGACCAGGCCAGTGACGCACCCGTTGGCGTGTGTGATGCGTTCGACCGATGTTCCTTCGCGAAAAGTCGCACCGAGATCGCAGGCCAGCTTTCTCAGTGCTTCAGCAATGGCACGGGTTCCTCCCAAGGGGTACCAGACTCCCTCTTGTGTCTGCATGTGCGCAATGCCGCAAAGGACGGCTGGCGATGCTTCAGGAGAAGAACCTACATACTGAGTGAAGTGATCGACCAGTTGAGCGACCCGGTCATCGGGAATATACGAGCGAACTGTGCCAGCCACCGATTGCCCCATGCGGAGTGTCAACACATCTTTCAGACCTTGAAGATCAAAGAGGTCACCTGCGTGGAACATGTCTTTGATGGAGCCAACTGACTTCCAGAAAAACACGCGGTGGCTGATATCATGAAGTTTCGCCGAGTATTCAAGGAACTTGCGATACCCATGGCCAGCAGCGGGAATGTCTGAAAACTCGTTGATTCGCCGGTACATCTCGTCAACATTGGCGACGAGATCAAGAACGTCCCCATCATCGAAGATACATCGCCATTGAGGATCCAGTGGCACCAGCGTGAGATAGTCTTCCATGGGCCTGCGGGCCTCGGCAAAGATTCTGCGCAAGACTGAGGGAATCGTGAGAATGGTTGGCCCCATGTCGAAGCGGAAGCCTTCTGCTTCCAGTTGAGCCGCTTTACCACCAGACCAGGAATTTTGTTCAAAAACGGTGACTTGATAGCCACGGGCAGCCAATGTGCAGGCAGATGCCAGTCCACCCAGGCCGGCACCGATGATTGCAACTTGTGGTGAGGATGAACGAATCATGCGGGTCTGATCTTCCTGGCGACAGGGTCATTCTGGCTGAGTTGATGATCCATAGACAAAGTGTGGATCAGTTGTGTTTGTTCGATTTGTGAGTCGAAGACGGGTGATGAAATAATGCTGTCAGCATTTGCCAAAACCCCGTCCATCCATAGAAACCTGAGCCGTGCCGCCAGAGCGAATAAGCTGTCAGCAAACGAATGGGAGACACTTTCGCCAGATGCGGCCGCCATGGTCGACCCGGTTCAATAGTGACTTGAATGGTCGTCATTTCCAAGAGTCCCTTGGCTCCGCGCGTCTTGCCATATCCACTGAGCCGCTTCCCACCGAAGGTCACGCGCGGGTCAGCTGTTGGGGCGATGATGTCGTTGATAATCAGACATTCGGCAGAGAGCTGCTCAGCCAATTGACGGGCGGATCGGGCACTGCCAAAGAGGGATGCCGACAAAGAATGGGCGTCCTGTGCATCGGTTGTGATCAGTTCCTCGATGGAATGATAGCGAACCAGCGTTGCGGCGGGCACAAAGAGATCGGCTGTCAGGATTGGATTGTCAGTTTCCACATGATCCAGCAGCACGGGTTCCCAGGCAGATGTCGTGTGCCAGTTTCCCATCAGTAGCCGGGCGCCATGATGGACGGCCTGTTCCAGTTGAGGAACTGCCGTATCGGCATTAAGAGGGTCAACGACACATGATGTTCCCCGATCCTTCAGCGATTGCCGGAAATGCTCCAAAAAACGAGGAACCAGACTTTCGGGACAATAGATGCGGCGAGGGGCCATGCAGGTTGCTCCGCCGTTAAGCATCAGTCCAAACGCCAGGCATTGGGCAGCCAGTTTCAAATCGGCATCAGGGAGGAGATAGACCGCATCGGAACCGGAAAGCTCCATGATACATGGAATGAGCGGCTGGCTGGCCAGTTCCGCCACGATCTTTCCTGTCGACTGAGATCCCGTCAGCACGATCAGATCGGGGCGTTGCTGGATCCAGGTCGCGACTTCACAATGAGCTTCCGAAGTGACGTGCAGCAGTCCTTCTGGCAAGCCGGCTTCCTTCAGGAGGCTGGCTAGCAGGTGAGAGACAGGTTCCGCCAGTCGCCCCGGTTTGAGCACGATGGCGTTGCCTGCAACGAGTCCTTGAATGACCTGAACGCCGGGAATCAACAGAGGATAGTTTGAGGGGCCAACGATCAATACGACGCCGTAAGGCTGGCGTTTTTCTTTGAGACGAACACCGTTTAAGCACGACAGAAAACTGGTCGAACGCAGGTGCCGTGTTGCCAGGAGCCTGCGAGCGGATCGTTCAAGAAACAGGCAGGCTTCAGCCAGTGGAAGGATTTCTGCCACCAACGTTTCCGCAGTTTTCCGCTGGGGAAGTTTGATTGCAGCAATCACATCCTGCTGTCGAGTGACAAGCAGGTGTCGGAATTTCCGGACAACCGCCAAGCGTTCGCGGAGGGGTGATGCCCTCCACCTGCCAGCGCTCATTTGAAGTTGTGCAATGTCCTGGGGGTGAGCCTTGGTGGCCATTACTCCCCCACAGAGTCGGCTTTGGCAGATCCGGGCACGCAACTTTCGTTCCTGTCGGGAATCAGGTTGGTGATGGTTAGCGGATTTCGCTCGTGGTTCCAGCGAGCCAGTAGCGCCTCAGGGGTGTTGGAAGATGATGGGATGGCATTGGCCGAAAAATCGACCTGTTTTTCTCCGAGATCTTCGAGCAGCAGCCGCGAGGTGATCCGGGCCGATTCATAAATCACGGGCAGACCGCTGCCGGGATGTGTTCCGCCACCCACCAGATAAACGCCGGGAATATCGGCAAAGCGGTTGCGGGGTCGCAGATGGAGCATCTGCTTCAAATTGTGAGCCAGGTTAAACGTGGCCCCGCGATAGATTTCAAAGTCTTCATCCCAGTTTTGAGGTGTCAGCACTTTTTCATACCGAATACGGGATTCCAAATCCTTTAATTTAAATTTTGTTTTGAGTTGTTCGATCACTTTTTTACGGAACGCGGCGATCTGTTGGGGCCAGTGAATGTTGCCATGCTGATGAGAGACCGGTGCAAGGACATAAAGGGTGCTGTGTCCTGCGGGAGCCAGCGTGTTGTCTGTGACCCCTGCGTTTTGCACATAGATCGACGGGTCTTCAGAAAGGATGTGCCTGCGCTCGATGTCTGTGAGGTTCTCGCGGTAGTTTTTGGCAATATAAATCGTGTGATGGGCGAGATGGTCGTAGCGGCCTTCAATTCCCAGATACATCATGAACGTCGAGCAGCTGTAACGTTTTTTAGCGAGAATTTTGTCCGACCAGGCCGGGCGGAGTTCATTGGGGATCAGTCGTTCCATGCTCCGGGCAAAATCGGCATTGAGAACGATGGCGGGTGCCCGGTACTCACCGGTAGCTGTTTTCACGCCAACCGCGCGATTCTTTTCAAAGAGCAGCTTTTCAACGGGTTCGTTGTAATGAAATTCCACACCGGCTGAAGCGGCCAGTTCTGCCATCTTGTCCGAGACGGCGCTACATCCTCCCAGAGGATGAAAGACGCCATGTTCGTATTCGAGAAACGAAAGGATGGTGAACAGGCTGGGGCAATGGAAAGGGGACATTCCGAGATACTTGGACTGAAACGAAAAGGCCAGTCGCAGGCGCGGGTCACGGAAGTACCGCTTGAGGTCACTATCCACCGAGGCCCAGGGGCGAACGATGGGGAGGAGTTTGGCCAGTGGCAATGAAAGGACGTCCCGCAGGGAATGGAAAGGAGATTCCAGAATCGGGCGGAACATCTTCAACTTGTGGCGATTTTCAGCCAGGAATAAACGAAAGTTGGCTGCGTCCTGTCGATTGAACACATTGAGCGCCGCTTCCATCCGATCCAGATCAGATGTCGCATCAAGTTGTCCTCCCGCGCCGAAGATCAGCCGATATTGAGGATCGAGCCGCTTCATCGGGACTTCTGTCATCAGATCTTTGCCGGTATGCGCAAAGATTTCCTGCAAGACCCGAGGATAGAGAAAAAACGTGGGGCCGTAATCGAAGCGAAACCCGTCTGCTTCCAGTGCTGATGTCCGGCCGCCGGGAGTCGGGCGGCGTTCAAAAAGATGGATCTTTTGGCCTTTGCTTGCCAGTAGCATGGCAGCCGCCAATCCCCCCGGGCCGCCACCGACAATAATGACATCGCTTTGCATTCGACTTCCCTTGTCGTGTTGGCGGATCTGTTCAGGCCTGTTCGCAAAATGCTACAGGGTCTGAATGCTGCTGGTTAGGTCGACAAAGTCGACAGAATACGGATTTATTCAGAAAGTCATTTTTCAAGAGCAATCGATCACAGATGCTCTATCAATTCTGATGAGCAACGATGCAGAGTCTTGTGAAGGACTCTGCTTACTTAACATGTTAGGCAGCAGGTGTTGTTTCGACCCACCAGGTGAGATAGACGCAATAAGAAATGGCCGCAATGTGGGCGATGGCAATGATCCAGAAGATCACGCGGTAGGAGGTCTTCAGCGTTTTGTGGCGAAAGAGCCAGTTGCCAAGACAGGTGCCGGGCCAACCGCCGGCTAACGAGAATCCGTGGAGTGTGCGTTCGGAAATGCGGGGCCGATCACGCACCGCTCGTCGTTTATCGACGAAGGAAAGGGTGAAGGCGATCAGGCTGCACACCAGCGTGAGAAACAGATAAATCGCGACGAAAAAGCCAATCTTCTGGCCTTCCACAGTGATGGCACGATAGAGCCAGAATGTGGCAATCGTCAGCCAGCCAATCGCGACCCAGACCAGGAGCAGATCAGGACGCTGGAGCATTCGCCAGAGGAATGAAGATTGCCGGCGCGAAGTTGAGCCGTAAGGTTGTCCGCTCATGAAAATTCCTGCAATGACCGCCAAGAGACCGGGAGTGCGTTGCAGGATTCTCGCAGTTTTTCCATGTCACGCAACATGGGAATGAAATCGTGGCGGAAATGCTGGGGAGTTCAGCAAGAGAAGGGTCATTCACCGGAATGATCCAACTCTGGCTGACCTAAGCCCATTCACAAAATTGAGAGTCTTTATCAAGGTGTTGATGGTGGTGTTGCCTCCTTTCCAGAAATGGAAGAACCGGGCGTTTCCAGTGTGATGGCCATGATGACCGGTGCGGTGGCATCCGGCCCTTTGACCAGCTCGATCGATTCCAGAGGCAGGTCTTTGCCGCATTCGATGGTGATTGTCCGCAGTTGTTGACCACGGGCCGCGATGGCGAACTTTGATTGAGGAACATCAACCCGCCGGATGTAATCAGCAATGTGTTCACCATTAATCAATTTGTGGTCTTCCGTTGAGCCATCGGCATATGTGAGTCGGACAATCATCGATGTCGACCCTTTACCGCTGGCAGGAAAGGCCCAACCGGCAACACCTCCCAGAAGATGGATCGCTTTCACTTTGAGGCCGCAAGGCAGAGTCACTTGCCTGGGCATCTGTGGTGGAAATTTTCCATTGGTGCTGAACAGCATGATGGCATTGGGAGTGGCTTGCCCCTTGGGATCAATCAACGCGAAGGGGACATCACCGATGGTTCGGGGTTCATAATTGTTGAGGATCAGTCGCTCCAGATCGGCATCAGCACTGTAGAACATCCCCCGTGTCGTATTGATCGTGGCAAATTTGTCGAGGGGCAGGGGGAGGTATTTCCCCGGTTGCTTGAGGAACTCCAGTAAATCTCTCAGACCTTCGGGAGTGGTCTGTTTTTCAAAACCTTCAGGCATGAGTGATTTGGTGGAAGCGACCAGTTCTTCGATCTCTTCTCGTTGAATCGATTGAGGCTTGCCTTCCCCATCAAGCAGTTCAATCGTAGTGCGTGATTCCGAAGCCAACAGGCCCGTGAAAACGCGTCCATCATTCAAGATCACGGTATAAACTCGGTAATTCCCTTCAACACTACGGCTGGGGTCAAGGATATGTACCAGCAGTTCATGCTTGGGATGGACTGACATCCCGGTGAGATTCGGGCCAACCTTTTGTCCCAGATCACCATAAACGTGGCACTTGGCGCACTGTTGCATATAGATCAGCTTCCCTGCCACGGGATCACCGGTTTCTTTGGTGACATGATCTAACTGATCAATCACCGCCTGGCGGTCAGCGCTGGCAAGACCGCCTCCTTTGGCCATGATGTCACGAGCCAGTTTTTGAAGCTTGCTGTCGGGGTGAGCCGCAAGAGCCTGCTGCTGATCAAGGGAGAGTTCACCAAGACTCAGTTTTCCCGCAGCACATGCCTCCAGAAGGGCTTGCGTCCAGTCGCTGCGAGTCATGAGGGTTCGCATGACCTGAGGGCGAGAACCAGGAGTGATGTTTCCCAGACGTTCCAGAATCGCCGCTCCGGTGGCTGGTGATTCTGACTTGGCCACGGCATTCAGCAGACCAGTAGTGAACTGAGGCGTAGACTTCACCGACAATTGATCGATTAACCTGGCCGCGACTTCAGGATTCCCCGGCAACAGAGCCACATAATCGCGGGCGGCAGCAATCCGGTCGGCTTCGCTGGCACTCGCGTTGTTGACTTTGGCAAGGAAGTCGGCTGCTAACTCCCCCGCATATTTTTCCAGGGTGTTAATCCCGATTCGCTGAGTCAGTGCGAGCAATTGAGAGCGGCTGGCTGGTGAAACATTTCTGAAGAGTTTTGTGATCGCATCAGCATGTTCCTGACTGATATCGTGCGTTTTTTCTGTCGATTTGCGAGACCAGCCTGCGGCCAAACCCGCGATCATACTTTCAGAAACATCACGTGGCATCCGTGAAATCTGGGCCAGAAGTCCCACCATTGATTGAGAGGATTCAGCGCGAATGGTGTGGTCAGCCAGGCGTTGCAGAATCGCGAGTGCCGGCTTGGACAGGGCAGATGAATGAGCTGCCGTTTCTTCTGGAAGTAAGCGGATCACTGCGACATTGTTCCTCGCGGCGGCTGCAGTCAGGGCCTCGGGAAGGTAACGATCTGAAAGAACAACCGGGTCATACAAAGCCTGAATGATCGTTCTGGCAGCGGCGGGGGTGGATGGAGACTCTGCCATCTTCAAAAAGGCTGCCATCCGCACGAGAGCCTGGGGATCGTGAGCGACATTCGTTTTTACCAGTAAGTCGATAGCATCCCGACTGGCGGGAAGCGTTTGAATCACATTCCTGCGAACGGCAGATGAAGGATGCGTGAGGCCAGCGGTCACCGCTTGAATCATCTGGGGATCGTTCAGGCTGTTGAACTGGCCTAATCCTTGAAGTGTCCAGGCACTGTGGATGGCACCGACATCAAGGCCAATAGCGTCGAGGTGACGGACACCCAGACGTGCCAGGAGCGTGGGAGCCACCGTTTGATCCTGCCGTTCCACCAGCAACCGCTGAGCCTGTTTGCGCCAGAAGAAATTCGTGTCTTCCAGGGCTTTCACCAGTGTTTCGCTATCGGCCCCGGCAAGATTGCGGGTGGTCGAGTGGTCGGCCTTGCCTGTTTCACCGGGCCTGTTATTCCAGATCAAACGCAGGACACGGCCATGTTTCTTATCGCGCAGGTCAGATTCGTAGGCGTTCCCTTTGCCTGTTGTGAAACCTGTGGGTGTAGGGTTGTGCTGGACAATATAGTTGTACCAGTCAAGGATCCACATGTTTCCGTCCGGCCCCACTTCGGCCATGATCGGTGCGGCCCATTCGTCGTCGCTGGCGACCAGGTTGGAAGGGCTGGTGGACGTGAAATCCGTGCCGTTCTGTGTCAGGACAAACGTCCCGACAAGGTGCCCTGTGGGGCCGCAGACAAACGCGGTGCGGTTCCACCAGCTTTCGGGGTAGTTGCGCGCGGTATAGAGAGCATGGCCACAACCAGCGGTGTAGCCACCATGGTGGTCGACTTGTCGCACTTTCTGAGTGATCGGTTTAAAGAGATGAGTGTCGGAGATTGTCCCCAGACCTGAAGCCGCCCAGCCGCGGACACCTTCGTAGTAGCGGTTGGCAATGGGCATGTAGACAGAGGGGTTATGATTGGCGGTGGAGCCGAAGATGAGGCCGTCTTCACTGATGCCTAGTCCCCAGGTGTTGTTGTTCGTCGAGCGGATGAATTCAAGTTCATTCACTTCAGGCAGGCCATCAGAACCCAGGCTGACCTTGAAGCGGAAGAAGCCCTGACGGAAGCGCCCGGCGGCTTGACCATTCGTCAGGATTGGCTGGGAGTCGTTATAGCCTTGCATCGCCCAGATCCAGTTGTCGAGGCCATATTGGAAGTTGCTCACCCCGCCGTGAGTGTCTCCCAGTGCCCAACCTGTGATGAGCAATTTGCGAACATCCGCATTGCCATCGCCGTTGGTATCTTTCAGAAAGATGGTTTCGGGGCCGTCCTGCACGATCGCGCCGCCATGGACGCAGACGATAGCCGTGGGAATGCTCAGTCCTTCAGCAAAGATGTCAAAACGATCTGCAACTCCATCATTGTTCGTGTCGGAGACAATACGGATCCTGTCACGACCCTGACCTTTGGGTTGCAGTTCGTTGGGATAATCCATCGTCTCGCAGACCCATAATCTGCCCGCTTCATCCCAGTTGAAGGCGATTGGCTTGCCGCCCAATTGCGGGTCAGCGGCAAAGAGCTTGAGTTCGCTTCCTTGGGGATGAACGTAGTGCTCGAGAGATTTTTCAGGTGGGAGCGGCAATTGCATCTGTGTGAGAGGCTTTTCCTGCTTTCCCCATTGAGCACCAGCGACATAGTTGGGAATCTTGCTGCCGACTTCGATGGAGGCAAAAGGGGCGGCATCAGGTTTGATGACCGTCATCGCAGGTGGCTGGAAGCGAGGTTGTTCTTTGTAATCAGGAACTGGTGTGTTGTCTTGGGCGGCCCAGCGAATGCCGCGTTCGACCAGATTCTGAAAGCCGGGATTGGAGAAAGTGCGATCATCGTGACCCCAGGCGGTGTAGAAGACGCGGCCTTGGCCTTCGTTGCGAACCCATGTCCAGGGTTCTTCAGCAGGAGCCTTGGGATCACGCTTCATTTCGTCGGCGCTGAGAGGATGGTATTCAAGAACCGTCCGGCCGACAGGGTTATGTTGCGCGTGACGATAAGTTTCATCCCAACTGCGGAACCCTGAGAACCCTTTAAGGATGGGATGGTCGATCTCTTCGAGACGGGTTTCGACGATGCCTGTGGCATGCTTGGAAAATTGGGCGCCCACCAGAGCGATATATTTCGCTGAATTACGGAAACAGAATGAGGCACAGTGGAGCGGGACAAAACCGCCTCCGTTTTGCACATATTCCAGCAGAGCCGCTTCTTGGTCGGTCGTGATGTTGTCGATGTTGGCGTAGATCACCAGAGCTTTATAGGGAGACAACCCTTCTTTACTGAGCACGTTCACGTCGCTCGTATATACCAGGTCAATCCCCCGCTGGGCCAATATGGGCTGCAACTGCTCGAAGCGGGCTTTGGGCTGATGATGGCCGCTATCTCCCAGGTAGAGAACGGGGAGTGATGCGGCAAAGGTGAAGTCTGCTGTAAACAGCAATGCAATAGCGGCAACCCAGAAACGCATGGGCGTAATTCCCTGAAGCAGGCTGGCGAACGATGTGGCGGCAGCAATTCTATGTATGACTATTAACTAGAATCAATTAATGCGACATCATCAAAAGTAGGGCGCATGCTAATGCATCATGACAATTTGCAAATGTCATACTGGCGTTTATTTCAACGTGAAGCCCGGGAGTTTCACGATTTCTCCGCCCTTCAGGGCCGATTGATGGGCGCAAAGTCCTACACATGTCCAGTTGGCCGATTGTGTCGCGTTTGGCCAGGGATCTCGGTTCTGAGTAAGAGCGGATAGGAATTCGTGAACCATATGTGGATGTGACCCGCCATGGCCCCCGCCTTGAACGAATGATAAATGCTCGACATCCTGAATCGATTTTGTAAACATGCGAATCGGTTCGGGAAGCAAATGGGCGAAGTCGGGAACTTCAATCTTAGAGGCAATCTCTGGCTCGGTTTTTTTCGCCGTATGGATCACGTGGGGTTCACCTTCCACCAGCGTCCATTCAAAACTTTTTTTAGTGCCATAGACATCGAAGCTTTCGCGGTACTGGCGGGCGACGTCATAGAGGAAACGCCAGATGTGAGCCACGACATCACTTTCCTGTAGCTTGATATGGCAGGTTTCCACTGCAAAGCGGTTACCAGATTTCTCGCGAATATCGTCGCGCACGCGGCCTGAGCCAAAGCAACTGACATACTCGGCCCGCTTGTCGAGCAACCCGAGGCAAGGGCTGACAACGTGTGTGGCGTAGTGCATGGGGATCATCTTTTCCCAATACGACGGCCAGCCATCCATCTCTTGTGGGTGAGAGGCGGCCAGATGCTGAATCTCTCCCAGTTCGCCCTTGAGGTAAAGATCCTTAATAAAAAGGAACTCGCGGGAATAGACGACGGTTTCGGCCATCATATACTTTTTGCCCGTCCGGGCGACCGCCTCGCAGATCTGATCACATTCTTCGATGGTGGTCGCCATGGGGACGGTACACATGACGTGTTTACCAGCGTTCAGCGCCTTCAACGACATCCACGCATGATCGGGAATCGGTGAGTTGATGTGGACAAAGTCGACTTTGGGATCAGCCAGCACGTCGTCATAACTGGTGTACCGGGTACCGATTTCAAATCGATCACCGACTTCATGAAGGTGTGACTCATTCCTCTGGCAGATGGCGTACATCTCAGCCCCCGGATGACGTTGATAGATCGGGATAAACTCGGCTCCAAAACCCAGACCGACAATGGCGACGCGGAACTTGGTGGAACTGGGGTTGCTGGCAGCATTCATGCTGATCTTCGCTCAGGAGAGTAATGGTCGAGTTAAAGAAATGATCAAAGTGGAGGAACGGTCGAACTGGGAGTTTCACGGACTCAATGTGACAGCGAAAGCGAGCTTGATTCGGACTTGTCCTTCACACCATAGTCGAAACGGCGTGTCAGGCCATGAGGTTTTCATTCAAAAATATTGAGAAAAATAACTGCGAGTATTTTCACTCAATCTGGTGTTGTGAGCTTGATTCATCAGATATTCTGACGCAAAAGTCATTAAGAATATGAGAAAGATCACCGTGATCAGTTTTTGACTGTTGGTCTTAGCTGCTGGTCGTAACGGTGCTCTTTTCATTCTGAGTGAACATTGTCGCCTGTTGTTGATTTCTGTCTGAAGAGTGAAATGTTATGGACTCACTGGCCCGGCCACGTGTCGTGCTTCTCATTGAATCCTCGAATGCCTATGCCCGAGGCGTTCTTCAAGGGATTCAACAGTACGTGCGTCAACAGCACCGGCGCTGGTCGATCCATCTTCCCGAGCAGGGACGGGGCGATGCACCGCCAGAATGGCTCAAGGAAAAGCGCATTGATGGCATTATTGCACGCGTTGAAACACCGTTGATTGCGGAAACGTTGCAGTCCATCGGTGTGCCAGTGGTGGATGTGAGTGCTGCGAGGTTGTGGCCGCAAATTCCCTGGGTTGAAACTGATGATGTGGCCATTGCCCGGATGGCGGCTGAGCATTTGCTGGAACGTGGTTTTCAGAACTTTGCCTATTGCGGTAACAGCTCATTCAATTGGTCGAATTGGCGCCGTCAGGCGTTTATGGAAGCAACCATCAAGGCCGGCTTTTCGTGCTCGGTGTTTGATTTTCATGAGAATCCCGAGTCAGCCTCGGAGGAGTCGTTTTATCAGTGGTTGAGGCAGTTACCCAAGCCGATTGGTGTGATGGGCTGCTATGACAGTGTCGCTCGAAAAGTTCTCGATGCCTGTCGCGAACTGAGCGTGCCTGTCCCTGATGATGTGGCGGTGATCGGTGTCGATAATGACGATTTATTGTGTGAATTAGCCGATCCGCCATTGACCAGCATTGCACCGAACGCCATTCGCGCAGGAGCGGTGGCAGCTCAGTTTCTGGATGAGCAGATGCGGGGCGAAAACTTGCAGGAAAACTGCCTGCGAGTTCCGCCGCTCAGCGTGGTGACGCGGCAATCGACCGATGTGCTGGCAATGGATGATCGGGACGTGGCCTTGGCGCTGAAGTTCATTCGCGATCATGCGTTTGAAGGGATTCACGTTAATGATGTGCTGCGGGTCGTGCCATTATCGCGGCGCGTGTTGGAACAGCGCTTCGAGCGGCGACTTGGCAGAACGCCCCATGCCGAGATATTGAGATTGAAAATCGAACGAGCCAGGCAATTACTGGTGGAGACCGATTTATCACTGGCGGTGATCGCCCAGCGATCGGGTTTCACCCACGATGAATATTTCAGCGTCGCTTTCAAACGTGCGACGGGAGTGGCTCCCAGCGTCTGGAGACGACAGCAGACGGATCCTTATGCCAGAGAGTGAATGTTAAAATATGCCTGAAAACGCCGAAACCTGTTAAATGCAGTAGTCGCCCCCTCGGCATTTTGCAAAGCGTTCTTGACTGAAAAATCGGTTCTCCCCTACAAAACGTGATATTGCTCCGAGTCAGGAATTCCCTTGGGAATCTCCCCTGGCCCCCGAGAGCTGGTCAAACACACACTTTCAGGGGAATGAACATGGGTGAAGGGATGCACCTGGATTCGGTCAATGAAACGGCATCGTCGACAAATCCTCCGGCTGGCAAGAAATCATGGGTGAAGCCTGTGGCGTTTGCTGCGGGAACTGCCGCCGCGTTGATGGCTGGTGGTCTGGTGATGCAGTCTTTCAAGCCGAACGTTGGTCAGGCTGCTACGGAGCCTGCCGCCAAGGGAGCTGCCACGAGTGATCGCCCCGTTAAGGTGATGGCCCGTGTGAATAAGGAAATCATCCCTTTCGAGATGGTCGCTGAAGAGTGCGTGTCTCGTTACGGCAAGGAAGTTCTTGACGACATTATTAACCGCACGATGATCCAGCAGGCCTGCGAAGCGGCTGGCGTCACTGTGACGGAAGAAGAAGTGACAGCCGAAATCAATCGCATTGCCAAGCGGTTCAGTCTGGATGTCAACAACTGGTATCAGATGCTGCAGGCGGAGCGGGGGATCAATCCTCAGCAGTATCGCCGCAGTGTGATTTGGCCGATGCTGGCGTTGAAAAAACTGGCTAGCGAGAAGGTTGATATTCAAGAAGAGGAATTGAACCGCGCGTTCGTCCGCAATTATGGCCCTCGCGTCAAATGTCGGATGATCATGATGGATAATCTCCGTCGTGCCACAGGGATCTGGGAAAAAGTGAATGCCGACCCGGAGAACTTCGAGAAATTTGCTCAGGAATTTTCGATTGATCCTTCCAGCCGGGCGCTGGGTGGCTCGGTTCCTCCCATTCCCAAGTACACGGGAAATGATTCGATTGAAAAAGCCGCCTTTGCTCTGAAGGAAGGCGAAATCTCGGGCGTGATTGAAGTCGGCCCCAGCCGCTTTGCCATTATTAAGTGTGAAGGCCGAACGGTTCCAACCGTCAATGAATTGACCCAGGAAATCCGTGATTCGCTCTATGATGAACTGGTCGAAGCCAAGACTCAGCAGAACGTGGCCAAGACGTTCGAGCATATCCAGAAGACGACGCGGATTGATAATTATCTGACAGCCACTGTGACTGGCCCTGACCGGGTTCCCGCTGCGGCTCCAGGCGGCGCGATTCAGCCGACCGGTGCTCAGCAGCCCAGCGCGGGCGCTGTGCGATTGGGGAACCGTCCGGCTCCCTCAGGCAACTAAACAGTATCGCCTTCCATTAGCAAAAGCCCGGTTTCCTAAAAAGAAGCCGGGCTTTTGTCGTTATCTGGGAGGAAGTGGTGGAACACTGAATTGCATAGTTTTCTTCATGCTTCTAAGAACGGAAAACGAACCACTACCAGTTTGCACGCGGTAGTGGTTCAGTTCAAAATCCGTGTTACTGGCGGCCACGATTTACCGCGTGGTTAGCCCTAACGGTGGATTAAAGTGTGTCAATCTCCCACCGTAGTGAGTAAATACTTACGTTAGCGCCACCAAGACATCGAACTCGTGTTTCGTAGCGGTGTCCTGATTGGATACTTACTGCCGGATAAAAGACTGTAAAACCGTCTGAGTTGGTAGGAAAAGCCGAAAGTGAAAACGTCTTTGCGTGGTATGAGGTTCCGCTGGTGTAGTCATAAATGTCGGTGTAGAGGACATCCCCGCTACCTCGGTTCCCAATAATGCCGAACAACTTTGCCTGGAAATTGCCAACTCCATCAAGGCGCTGATACGGACCACAGGAAAACCAACCAGCAGTATTGTGAGTATTTCGGAGCCATTGCTTGAAGTACGGCCTGGAAACGTACCCGGGTGGGATTTGTCCAGTCTGCATATTCAACTGGTCGCCGTGCCAGAACATGACGTCCGTACCTAATCCGACTGTCACCGGATCTGCCGACACGACAAACTCCGATCGATGATCACCAACTAGCAAAGAGGTTTCGTCTGTGGAGGCATTTATGCTCATAGAGATTCTCCTAACTTGTGTTTGTCAGAACGAACGACGCTGATAATACACGGACGTGCATGCATGTCAATCTGAATATCTCCCACGGGAAGCTTCGAGGTTTACAGCGAGAATTGACCGAGCAATTTCTTACGCGACTCTTCGACGTTAATGCCTGTTAATGACATCACATGTCAAAAATGCAGCGAATTCATGGTGTTTGGCTATTTCGCAAGAGTTCTTGACGATATGCCACCTCAAAAAAAAGTGGTGGAAACGCTTGAAACAGATTCAAAAGTCAATATCAGGCTTTAACGCCCATGGGCTATCCAAAAGCGGAGAGGACAGGATTTGAATCCGTTTGCCGCTAGGGCAAGAGTCTGCAAAGGCTGGCGAGGAAGGGTGAGGAGAGTCATCTCGGGTGGGTTTCTATTTTCCGGTGTCGTTGCAGGGTACACTGGGGCTGATTGAAATTTTCTCGCCGCAATTTCTGTAGACGAATGAAAGCTCTGGATGTCGAAGGTTCCCGAAACGCTCAAGCCTTTTCTCAAAGAGCTCTCGTCCAGTGTCCGACAGGGGAGTTATCAGAAACTGGTGCTCAGCCGCCCGCTGGCTGCCAATGAACAGGTTCCGTCAAAAGTCACGATTCGCCCCGTGATGATTCAGGAAGAAACGCAATATCAGTGGGTGGAACGCGTAGGCCCTCGCGAACTCCATCAGAATCTGACGGCAGATCAACTGATCCAGCGTATTCCTTCCATGATGGGGAGTATTCTGGGAGATGCCCGGCTCTTCACCAAGGAGGCCGAAATCTGCGCCCGATATAAAGGCCGCGGGCATTTTCAGATTCATCGGGCGAAGGGGCATCAGCAAATCGCTGAGCCTGAAGCCCATAACCGGGAAAAGAATTACATCATCCCGGCGAATACTCCTTGTCCTTTTCTGGAAAAGGCGGGGGTGATGACGGCGGATGGTCGCGTCAAAGCGCCGATGTATCACAAGTTCAAACAGATCAACCGCTATCTGGAACTGATCCGCGATCTCAAGGGGACATTGCAAAAGCCTGAAGCGCTGCGAGTGGTTGATTATGGTTGCGGCAAGAGTTACCTCACTTTTGCGCTGCACCATTATTTAACGAATGTCGAGAAGCGTGCGGTCGAAATGACAGGGCTGGATCAACGGCGCGATGTCATTGAAACCTGCACAGGGATTGCCAGCGAGTTACAACTGGAAGGGCTGGATTTCCGTGTGGGGCAGATTGTTGATCTGCCAATCCATGGGAAGATCGATCTGGCGGTTTCGCTGCATGCTTGCGACACCGCCACTGACGAAGCTCTGGCGGCTGCGGTATTGCGGGAGGCCCAAGTGATTGTGGCGGTTCCCTGTTGCCAGCATGAACTGCGTCCACAGATTGAAGGGGAGCCACTCGCAGGATTGTGGAAGCACGGAATACTGGCAGAACGGTTTGCTGCCGATGTCACCGATGCACTCCGGGCGCTCTGGTTGGAAAAGCAGGGATATCAGGTGCAAGTGATTGAGTTTATTGATCTGGAGCACACGCCCAAGAACCTGGCCATCCGTGCGATTCGTGTTGCCAAGCCCAGCCGGGAATCGATCCGTTTGGCTGAAGAAAAAACACTGGCGTTGAAAAAAGTCTGTGGCATTACGTCCACATGGCTTGACCGGTGGGATCAGCAGAACGCAACGTCCCAAGTTGATTAGACCCGTTGAAATCTCCTTTTCTGAGAGGGATGTTTGCTCGTATGGCGTATCATCTGTCGAAATATCGCGGGCGGTTTCGATCCCTTGATGAATGGCGAAAGTCATCCCTGTGTTTTTAAGCAGCAGATCACAATGGCGAAGCAGGTTCTTCCTGTTGGCTATCGCCTGGGGAATCTTCTTGCTTTGTCTCTGGCGGTCGAACTCATCGACCAGGTTACCAGTCGTCGATGCGACCTCAGACCATGGGCCGACCCGTGGTGAAACCTTGCAAATGGCGCCTCATTTTCAAGGATTGGATCTGCGAAATCGGATGTTCCGGCTGGAGTCGATGATTGGGCGCCATGAAATTGATCTGCTTTTTCTTGGCGACATCACAACGGCCGCCTCGCAATCTGCCATCGTGTCGCTCCAGAGAGAATTGACGAAACCATTGCAAGAGCCGCTGAGATCGAATTCCTCGTGGCAAGAGCGACAACTGATTATTTTGACGACCTCTTTACCGCCAGTTATCCGTGAACTGATGGATCAGGACGGACGCTATGGCGGCGTGATTGTCAGTGATCCCACTGGGGAAATCGGCCAGCTTTGGGAAGTTGCCAATCGACCGACCCGCTTTTCGATCAACCGCGCGGGCCAAGTTCGTTATGATCAAGGACGACCAATCCCGACTGAAATCCCTTCCGTAATGGACGCTCCATGAGTTCTTCTTCTGATGATTCAACAACGCCTGCTCAGTCCACAGAGGAGAGTAACGGGTCTGGCTTAACAGGCGTGGTCATTGACGGCCGATATGTTGTGATTGCGATGGCCGTGTTTGGGCTGACTATTGCCACGTCTGTGGCCGTGTACTGGAATTACCAGACGAAGCCATTTCGTGTGTTGACAGTGTCTCTGGGAGAAGAATTTCCTGGATCGTTGCCGCGAGTGGAGGGAGGCCGCAGTAAGAACGAACCGGCCGTTTTGCGGATTGCGATCCGTGTGCCCTTCAATCCCGAAGAGGAGAACACGAAGTTTGAAGAATTCCGCGATGCCGTATTGAAGGTCTGCGCGGAGCGGCAGAACCTTTCGCCTTTTGAAAAGATCGAAATGCACGTGTTCTATTTTCCGCCCAGGCACGAAGTCATTCGCCGCTCAGTCACGGTTCCCGTTGCAGAAGTGTTAGCGAAGTATAAAAAACCGGAGACAGCGACCTGAATATCTCTGTAAGATTTCTGTAGATATCGCCTTGTCTGATCAAAGTTTGACCTTGCTGACAAGTCAGGCGAAAGAAAAACGTGCCGGCCAGATGATCTGGTGCGGCACGTGCCCATTCTGGCATCTCTTTTCCGGCTGCGGCATGCTAGGGTAAAGGGGCTTAACGAGAGTATGAAGCCGCCAGTTGATCTGTCTCCTTGAGATTCAAACGGACGCTGAGAATATAGGGTTTTTCGTTCTTGTCCCAGTGGCCATAAGTGGTGAGGACAAAGTCACCATTGGGCAGGACTTCTACTCCGGGATAAGCACAATCCCAGGCATGTGTGTTGTCTTTCAGGCGAAGGCGGTACTGACCGGGATGGCCCTGCTTGAGGTGTTCGTAATGTCCCACCCAGGCGACCCAGTCGCCGGCTGTCGGACTGTTGACGCTTTTCGGTGGTGCATCGCGGAAGGAAATGACCAGTCGTCCGTCTTGAGCATACTTTGCCGTATGACGATCGCCTGTGAGAGTGGCGGGAAGTTCTTCAGGAGTCGTCCAGGTCTGGCCTTCATCGGTGGAGAAAATGATGTGTGAATTTTTCACGCGGCGGTTTTCCCGCAGAATGACGGCGATTTCCTTCCCATCTGGTGAGCGAATCGCCCCGGGTTCACAGAGATGAACTTCCTTCGAGTTGAAGATCGGCGTGGGGGTTCCCCACGTTAATCCCCCGTCTGTCGAACGTGATTGATAGAGCGTGAAACCTGGGAGGACTTTGCCGCCATTCCCTTTGCCGTCGGCTGAAAAATATCGCTGGTCATCATGGAACAGAGCGAGGTAATGGCCGGGAGTCGTCCCTTCGACCACAGAGGCCATGGCCACAATGCCACCCCATTCACCAACGGGAGCCAGTTCTGACCATGTGGCGCCATCATCCTCACTATGGGCCATGCGAATGGGGTACATGCCGCTAAACATGATGATTCGCTTTTTGCCAGTTGCATCAACCACCCGGTGCAGCGTGGGAGTTTCTTTAGAAGTCTCCCAGGACTGCGGCGTGGGGAGCCGGTCTGACCATGTTTTGCCACCATCGCTGCTTCGTTTGTAGATGACAGCCCCTTTGCCATGCCCTTTGGGATAGACACATAGAATGGTCTTGCCGTCTTCAAGGAGCAGCGTTGTCGGATGCCCGAGGTATTGTCCCGCTTCCCGATCAACGACAACTTGCAGATCAGCACGATCATTGAGATCGATCTGAGGAATCCCATGGGCCGATGTGCCAGCCGCTGGCTTCCCGGACTCCTGTGCCTGGGCAGAAATCATCAGAGCCAATGTCAGCGAGAGTCCCAGGCAGCATTTCGTGCAGAATGTCAGAGGAGAGATCAGAGGGTGGGAAGTGGATCCGCTTTGGGGGGGCAGCATGGCGAGGTGTCCTTCAAAGTGCAGAACAGGGATCGGCGGGCGCAGCAAAATCAGCCCTCTTGTCATATGCGTGAGGGTTGATGTTTCAGGCCTGTTGTACCGTTTTCTCTGGTGAATTGCGCGAACAAAAAGGAATTGGAACAACGTGAGCCATCGGAAAGGTCTGCTAAATTTCGCTTGCCAACCTCCTCTGTGCCGTGACACGGCTTTATCTTGGGGTTTCATGCGTAGTAACGTCCTCCGTTGTCGGACTTGACTACCTGTTTAACCCTGCTTTTCAACTTTGACTATGCACTCAGGCAGAGGCCACTCTACGGCGTTTCATCCATCGGTTTGCATTTCCTTCCCACGCCCCCCACAATCGGTGGGAGAGCTTCAAATCGTGGTAAAATCAATTCAATAAAACTCAGGAAAGACTGTCTCAATGAAAGAGCATGATCTGGTGGTGATCGGTGGCGGGCCGGGGGGATATGTTGCCGCAATTCGCGCTGCTCAGTTGGGGCTGAACGTCGCCTGTATCGAGAAAGAATCGGCTCTTGGCGGAACCTGCTTGCGAGTCGGCTGTATTCCCAGCAAGGCTCTGCTTGAATCCAGCGAGCTTTACCAGATGGCCAAAAACCATCTTTCAGAGCACGGCATCAGCCTTGATTCCGTCAAGCTCGATCTCCCTGCGATGCTTAAACGAAAAGATGGCATCGTCTCCCAACTGACCAAGGGGATTGACGGCCTGTTTCGCAAGAACAAGATCACGCGATATTTCGGACATGGAAAAATTATCGCCTCTGGCAAGGTTTCTGTGGAAGGCGATAAGCCAGAAGAAATCGTCTGTAAAAACATTGTGATTGCCACTGGCAGCAAGTCGGCTCCGCTGAAGGGCGTTGAAGTCGATGGAAACCGGATTGGCACCAGCACCGAAGCCCTGTCTTATGCCGAAGTCCCCGGGACGATGGTTGTCATTGGCGCAGGTGTGATCGGCCTGGAATTGGGTTGTGTCTGGAACCGGTTGGGTGCCAAGGTGATCGTCCTCGAATACCTTGATCGTATCCTTCCGGGAATGGATACCGAGATTGCCACGGAAGCTCAGAAGATTTTCACGAAGCAAGGATTGGAGTTCCGTCTGGGAACCAAGGTGACCGGGGCCAAGGTTGAAGGGGACAAGTGCGTTGTCACCTGCGAAGGAGCCGAACCTATCACTTGTGATCGCGTTCTGCTGGCTGTTGGTCGCCTCCCGAATACCGAAAATCTGAACCTTGATGGCGTGCATGTGGCTCATGATGCTCGCGGCCGGGTTCAGGTGGATCAACACTTCCAGACGACGATCCCCGGCATCTATGCCATTGGCGATGTCATCGGTGGAGCCATGCTGGCCCATAAGGCGGAAGAAGAAGGGATGGCAGTCGCTGAAGGGATCGTCTGGGGCCATTGCCATGTGAACTATGACGCCATTCCCGCTGTTGTCTACACACATCCTGAAATTGCCAGTGTCGGTAAAACCGAAGACCAACTCAAAGAGCAGGGAATTCCCTATAAGAAAGGGAGTTTCCCTTATCTTGCTAACGCACGAGCCAAGGCGATTGCTGCCACAGAAGGGCGTGCAAAGATTCTGGCTCATGCCGAAACGGATCGCGTGCTGGGTGTCCATATCATTGGTGCCCATGCGGGCGACATGATTGCTGAAACTGCCCTGGCCATGGAATTTGGTGCTTCCAGTGAAGACATTGCCCGGACGTCGCACGCTCATCCAAGTCTGGCGGAAATCGTGAAAGAAGCGGCCCTGGCTGTTGATGGCCGTGCGATCCACTTCTAAACCCTTATCCGGGTTAAGTGTTGAAGTATCTTTTGAAAGCCTCCGGTCTCTTGAATGAGACCGGAGTGCCGTGTCACGGCTTTGTTTTCGGGTTGACGTCGCCGCAACGTCCTCCGTTGTCGGACTTAACAACAGAAGAGACCCGAATTTTATACTTTGACAATGCAGGAGGCTTTCATCGCTTAAAAAGCAAAAAAACTCCCCAACGACGAATCGTCAGGGAGCTATCGAAAATCAAGTGATGGTTTCGATCATTCAGATGATCGAAGCTGAGCAACCATTACTCTTTTTCGATGTCCTTCATCAGCTTCTTGGCAAGATCAAGGTGTTGCTGAGTGGTGGCCTTGGCTTCAACCACAAAGTTCTGAAGTTCACCGTTGGTGTGTTTCTCCAGAGCGGTCAACTGAGCCAGCATTCCCATGTGCATGCCGGCCTGAATCCCCAGGAAGCATTCATCAATCTTTTTGTCTTCCTTGGATTGCATCAATTCACCCACAGCCAGATCAAGACATTCCTGAGCGATGTCCTGTTGGATCTGGAGGAATTGATCCCCTTCGTTGGTACGTCCCGCATACTGTGGCTGCAGCACAACCCGGCCGCGGTATCCTACAACCTGTCGCTGAGGAGTTGGGGTGTTAGGAGCGACTTCGACATTCACCCCTGTGGCACGCTCGATTTGACGTTCGGCGCGATCGACCTGACGTTCGGCTCGACGCTGGGCAGGTGTGGAAGCGACAGGAACCGTGACGGCTTCAGTCGCCACGAACGTTTCGCCTGCGGCAGGCTGCTGAGCCTGAGTCACCTGAGAACTTTTGAGTGATTGAAGCTTCTCGACAGCCTTCTGATGGTCAGCAGCAAGTTGTGCTGCAAACTGTTTGACCTTTTCATTTTTCAGTTCATTCTGTGCGAACTTGCTCAGTTCAATTTCTTCCTGATTCTTCAGGATGAGGCAATTGACGACGTGTGACTCAATATTGGCTGCTGGTTGCTGTGCAGGTCTGGCCCCCACAGCGACTCCACCAGGGCCGACTTGAACCTGTGTGCCGGATGTGTAAGGAGCACCGGTTCGTGGGTCGATCCGGTTAGGGTCAACCGTACCATCGGCACGAGGTGGAGCGTTGCGAGGTGGCGTGTTTGTCTGAACCCGAACATTTCCCACCGGAGTTTGAATGTTGGTTATGCTCCTTGCAGGGGGAGCATTTGTCACAGGCTGGGGAGCACCGGGGGGTTGGGCATTAGCGACTGCAACTAAGCCAAGGGACAAACCAGTGGCCAGCAGACTCTTGTGAACGTGCATCGTGAACCTCCAATGGTAAAACAAACTCCCACACGATGAAGGCCTCGCCCGACATTGAGCGACCCTCCTGATCCTTCCGAGCGAGAGTTGAGCATCCGAACGGCATCGCAATCGGCATGCCGAGATAACCACGCACCAGTAGTCTGACCATCGAACGGAAGCGGCCATTCAGTGTTGCTTAGGGTCTTGTTTAAGCCGATTGAGAAATCTCCTTTCGGCCCCAAAATCACGGCTATATAAGCTGTTTTTTGAGGGAATCAAAATGAGGTCGACAGGGATACTTCCGCCCTGCATATCAGGCGGTATTCTCACGTGAGAAAGAAACTTTCACCCACGAAAAAACAAATCGCCGAGCGACCTCTAGCCGACCGGCGATCATGCGACTTGAAACTTCAACAGGCGCGATGAACGACTGGCGATCATTGCCCGCTTTCATCAATGACGGGACAACAATTCAAGGTGTATGGTGAGCTGGCAACATGACGTCGGCGTAATCGAGAATTCCCGCCCAGAACTGGTTCGTCAAAGTATGCTTTTCGGGAAGTCGCAACTGCACGACATGACCCACGCTTCCTATTTTAAGATTGTCGGTGGTGGCGATCAGCCCGGCTCCCACCACGCCTGACTTCCCCAGCAGCGTCCAGGCGGGAGCAGCCGCATTGACCGTATCAAGAGAGCGGGGAAAGTTCGCCCACGCATCCTGATCTCCTTCCGTATCGAGCAACAAACGAGGAGCGACAAGAGCCGCCACGGTATGCTGATCAAACGGGAGGCGGTTTTCGTTGCCGCCAAATTTTTTGAATTCACCACAGAACCAATGCGGGAAGACGCGATTGATCCGCTCGACCGTTTCCTGGTGGTTCTCTCGACTTAAAGCCATTCCACCTGTTCCCGATTGATGAGGCACCACCAGAGCAATTCTTTCATCCATCGCCGCGGCAAAAAGTACGGTTTTCCCTCGACGCGAGTGACCTAATAGGCAGAGACGCTGGGGATCAAGAGCGGATTCGGTTTCCAGTTGATCGAGGCAACGATGAAGTCCCCATGCCCAGAGAGCGATGGTCGCAGGCTGAGAGCCTGTGGGGATGGCTGGATCTTTCAGATATGGAAACAGCCCGGTTTCCCACTCATTCTTATCGGATTTGACATCACTTTCGTGGTAGGTCGCGAAGGCATAACCACGATCAATCACTTGCTCCACGCACCAGAATTTGTCCTGAACGCCGCGCTTGCCGACCATTTCCGGTTTTGAGCAGAACCGATCGGTGTGGATGGTGGTCTGGGGATCTGACGTGACGTTGGCATTCCCGCAATAGTTCAGAGTGAGGAAGGTGGGGACTTTCTCACTCTTTCTGGCGTTGGGGATCCAGAGAGCCAGCCGGATTTCTGGGGCGTCGGCAGGCAGTTTTGTGAATTTCAGGCTGATCTCTTTGAGAGTGGCCTTTCCATTCAATGCGTCGGGAACGATTTTGGTGACTTTGGCTTCAAAGGGTTGGGCCGCTGGCAGGTAGCCGAACATCTCCTTCTGGATTAACTCCTTGAGTTCAGGCCGCCGTTTGGCGTTCCAGTCCTGGGCAGTGGTCACTTGGGTTCCATCCTGCGCAGTGAAGAGATCTGGCAAATCCGTCATCAGGGGATATCCTGACCAATCGGTCGCAACGTTTTTTGCCTGAGCGATAACCTTTGCGGGCGTATTGGAGGAGGGGGGCTGTGCATAAAGAGGAGAGACTGACATCGCGCCCAGCAGGATGGCCCCACACCTTGTCAATGCAGTGAAAAGCGTATGATTCATGGTCGGCTCGCTCATGAAGTGTTGTCTCACGTTGAATATGATGGCTTTATCTGCAGGAAGCGTACTGATTGCGTGATCTCATTTTGAGCGGTATTGAGTCTGCCAAATTCGCTCGCTGAAAGAAATAAAACAAATGCGAACCGAACAAACCAGAAAGCAGGAGCGAATAACGATCGAAGAACAAGGCAAAAATGCTCTGGCACAAGATCATGTTCAACGACGGAAAGTGTTGGCAGTCAAAGGAGGCAAGTACAAAACCCGGACACCAACACCATGGCGCAGTTTGTTCTTTGAACTGTCGAAAGTAATCTTGGGGGGCTTCGTTGCAGCAGTAGCGTTGTATTTCTTTTTACGAGGGTTCGACTGGCTGGGAAATTGGTTGTTTGGAATCCCGGGAGGACAGAGAACAAGGTACATCATGGTCATCGTTATGATGTGGCAATCAGCGCATCATTTAGGAGCTAATACCGATGATGAATCAACACGAGATTGGAGTGGATTGCACTGGGCGCTCTTTGGAACGGCCATGCTTGGTGCCGTTCTGAGTGTGGGCTATGTGGTTCTTTTCGTCGCGTAAGCGGTACAGCAAATGGACTTTCGTTTGCAAAAGCCGCCTGAGTGGCGAAAAATCACGGAATCAGGCAGACTTCATTATCGGTGGAACTCTCTGAATGTGATGGTAGACCGGCATCAACCAGTCGTTGTCACAAGCATGAGTTAACCAATCGTATTGGCTTTAAGCAGGTTCACCTTCAGGATTACGGGCCTACAATGCTTCGCTGGCGATTGGCGATGTCTGCCATTCTGATCCCTCTTCTGGCAGGGATCTTTGCGTTGGATCATTCCTTTGGAAGCTCAGCTCCCATTCTGCTGATCTTTGGCTGTGTGCTGGCTTACCGTGGTGCCGACGAGTTATGCGACCTGTTGCAGACGCGGAACTTCACTCCTCATCGGTTGACTGTCTGCGCTCTGAGCATGCTGGTGACCTCGGCAGCCTGGTTTGGCCGGTCACGAATTTTTCCGATCGATGTTCCCGATGACGGCAACACGCTGGCTCAGGTCATGCTGGCCTATTCCCTTTCGATTCTGATCATGTTTTTCCTTTCCGCGTATCGATACCGCGAACCCGGAAAGAGCATGGAAACACTCGGCGCGGAGCTGATGATTGTCAGCTATGTCGGTGTTCTGCTGGGGGTTTGTGCCCAGTTGAGATGGGTCGCTGGTGCGGATGCAGGATATCTCGTCATGGGGTCTTTGGTAATCGTGACGAAAGCCGGAGATGCGGGAGCCTATACTTTTGGTCGGTTATTTGGCCGGCGAAAGTTGGTGCCACTTCTTTCTCCCGGGAAAACTTATGCAGGAGCCGGTGGAGCATTGATTGGCTCAGCATTGGGTGCCTATTTATGGCTGACCTATGCCACGCCCCTTTTCAATCAAGAGTGGCAGGCGCCCGAATGGTACTGGACTGTCCTTTATGGCGTGATCATCGGCATTGTCGGCCTGATCGGTGATCTGTGTGAGTCTTTGATCAAGCGGGATCTTGGCAAGAAGGATTCGGCAGGATTGTTACCTGGATTCGGGGGCTTGCTGGATCTTCTGGACAGCATCATTTACTCCGCACCCATCGCCTACATTTTGTGGAAAGCCATTCCCTTGGCCACCTGGAAACTGCCAGGAAACTGATCTTCTCTTTGAAGTGCTTTCCCTCAGCTTGACCCTTTGCGGATCTCTGTTTGTCCCCTAGCCGATCAAAGAAACCCTGCAATTTGATTCCGGCTTCAATTTTTGAAAATTGCTCCGGCAATCGACAAAACACTCTAAGTCATGACTTCAAAGTTAGTTACAGCCGCATCGACTGATGCAGGTTTCTGCACCTCGGCTTCAGCTCACAGAAGTGGCGCATGATTAGCTGTTCATTTCTTTGAAAAATGCCCGAAATTCATCGGGGAGTAAAGGAAATGTTAAAAATTCTGGCAGCAGAAGACATCCCCACCATGCAGCGGTTTCTCGCAGAAGTTTTTATTCGGCGAGGGCATGCTGTCGAGGTTGCAAGTAATGGGGTGGAAGTTCTAAAAAAGCTCCAGAAAAGGGCTTACGATGTGATCGTTATGGACGTTCACATGCCTGTGATGGATGGGTTACAAGCGACTGCGGCCATTCGTAAAATGCCGGATGAGCAGCGATCGACGATTCCCATCCTGGCATTCACATCGTTGACAGAACCCGATTATGCTCGTGCCTGTTTTGATGCGGGTATGGATGGCATCCTGTTGAAACCCACTTCAGCAGAGACCCTGGTGGCACAGGTTGAGCAATTGGCCCAGCGACCTCGGAGAACGTCTCCTTCCAAGGCCATGAATCCTGATCGTGTTCAGGACTCTGCATCGACAGATGCCATCAATCGTAGTCCTCATGAAAGCGTCTGGGAGATTGTGGATTCCAAACAAAATAAACACCCAGATGAACCTCTCCCCACTTCCTCTGAGACCGATTCTCAATGGATTGTGGCCTCGCCAACTTCTTCCTCAAACGGAGATTGGCAACAGACGTGGCCGAACGCTCCGCAACGACATTCCAACTTCAGTTCCCGATTGAGTGTTGAGGGGGCCGTTCAATTTGAGGAGAGGCCAGCTTCTCAAAGCGGAATGCCTAACGATCTCCGCCGTCAAAACAAGGTGTCCTCCCTTGAAGAAAGCCCCTCTTCCACAAAAGAGTCTTCTGTCCGGAAAGAGGTCTTTAATGAAGCGCGCGTCTTGCGGAATCTCGGAGCGGACTCGCGTTTGTTAAAGGCTCTCGCAAAAGATTTTGTCGAGTCAGTACCACGAATTCTTGAAGACCTGACTTATGCGATCAAAAGGGAGTCACCGTTAGAAATCCAGCGGTTTTCGCATAACATCCGTGGGTTAGCAGCGACTTTCAGTCCATCGAGCGTACTGGACGTGGCCAAAGATCTGGAAGATGCAGGACGAACTGGCCAGCTCTTCCAGACGTCAGAACTGTTGACTCAACTTGAACGTGAACTCAACGAACTCTCTGAGGAACTGAGCCGCTACTACCAATCTTCTGCTTCTTGACAGGGCTTCCTGATTGGGCTTCCTGGTGCCGTGTCACGGCTTTGTCTTAGGGGTTGATGTCGCCGCAACGTCCTCCGTTGTCGGACTTGACTACCTGTTCAACCCTGCTTTTCAACTTTGACAATGCACTGGTATCGGCGTGGATCACAAGTCTTGACACTCTGATGTGATCCACCTTTTCCGCTGAACTCGTCAGCAGGCCCGTTGGATCTGCTCATGGCTTAACGCTTAACCTGCTGATCAGGTAAGAACTCAACTTGGCTCTTGCGCAGGTGCTGGCTTCTCTTCATGAGGGGGAGCAGGAATCACGAATGACGCCCCGATGCCCAATCCCAGAAAGACGGCGATCACCAGCAACGACACAATCGGCGAGAACACGATGTAGTGGTGAATCATCATCTTTGAGCCAACAAAGAAGAGAATCGCCACCAGGCTGTATTTCAAAAAACGGAAACGGTCGAGCAGGTCAACCAATGCAAAATACAGTGATCGCAAGCCGAGAATTGCAAAAACATTGGAGCTGAAGACCAGAAACGGGTCTTGCGTGATTCCAAAGACCGCAGGAATGGAATCGACAGCAAATAGCAAATCGGTACTTTCCACCATCATTAAAGCAATGAACAGCGGAGTGACGGCAAACTTGCCATTTAGCCGCGTGAAAAAATGATCAGCCACAAAACCTGGATAAACAGGGACAAGGCGGCGAATCATTTTCACCATGCGGTTCTGCTCAAGATCCAGTTCTTCATCCTGAGCCACAAGCATTTTAATTGCGGTGTAAATCAGCAGCGCACCAAAGAAATAGATCACCCAGTCAAAGCGATGGATAATGGCGGCTCCCAAGGCAATCATCACGCCGCGCATGACGAGAGCACCTAAAATTCCCCAGAACAGGACGCGATGCTGATAGGCCGCCGGAACCTGAAAAAAGGAGAGAATCAGCGCGATGACAAAAATATTGTCCATGCTGAGACTCTGCTCGACCAGGTATCCTGTGAAATACATGGTGGCTGCTTCGCGTCCGTCTTCAGGAAGTCCTGAAGCGACCTCGTCATCGTCTGCGTGAGAACTACCTTCAAACGGGAACGCAATTTCAATCCGTTGGAACGAATTTGCCGCCGGTGGGGCATGCGCTGGAGACGCATGAGATGCGACTGGCTCCGAAGCTGCGGCAGGAGCTTTATCCGTCGTAGCTTCCTGACCCGCATCTTCCGGGTTGCCTGCTGCTTCTGGGCTGGGAGATGAGACTTCGCTCTGTGCGGGTTTCGTGTCATTACCAGCGGAGGTCGGAGACTCGCTGGAGGATGCAACCGCCGGCTGTTCCCAGCGACCTAACTCAAACCAATGCTTCTCGTAAGCGAAATAAACAAAGACGGTAAACAGACAGGAAAGGAAAAAATAAACGGCTGTACGGAACAGCGCTTGCCGGGCGCTAATGACTCGATGCGAGCCACGACTGAACGCCCCCAAGTCAAAGGCGAGGATCAACAGCACAAGGATGATGAATCCAGCCCAGACCACTACCGTCATGACAGTTCCCGAAAAACATCAATGTTCAAAGACTAACGCTACGTCGGCCCACAAGTCCTGGGCAATTTCCATGATCCCCCACCACGAGATCCTGACCTGAGTCACTGAATCTCATGGAAAAATAGTGATCACCAGATTTCACCAGATCATATGCGGGAACTGTCTGAGAATCTTCTCTCCGGCCACATAACGATTGTTCTCGACAAAAAGATCATATTTCGTGGTGAGTTATGACGAAATTCCCGAGGATTTGTGGTGTCGCTTCAGAAAGAAATTCAGCAGAACTCCACAGAATCGCAGCAAGGTTACTGGCAATCCGAACATGTATCTTTGGGCAAAAGAAGCTAGGGCAGCCTTTTTCCTAAAGGAAGAAAAAGATGGTCAGCAGTCCGAAAACGGGGAGCAGAATCAGTCCCGAATAGGCCATGTAACCAAAAAACGAAGGCATACGGATGTTATTTTCTTCTGCAATGGCTTTGACCATGAAATTTGGCCCGTTCCCAATATAGGTGTTTGCACCCATGAAGACGGCGCCGCAGGAAATTGCTGCCAGAATCGCGTGGGCATCGGGGCCGGTCTCCAGGAAAACACGGAGGTAAGGCCCTTCCAGGGGAACATTGGCAATCCCCGCTGCTGTGGCGGCGAAAGTGACATATGTGGGAGCGTTATCCAGAAAACTGGAGAGAATGCCGGTCGCCCAGAAGTATTGCCAGGGTTCGGTCAGCCCCAGTTGTTTTCCTTCGACGTTCAGAATGGCAATCGCCGGGATCATTGTGATAAAGATCCCTGCAAACAAGACCGCCACTTCAATAATCGGCCCAAAGCTGAACTGATTCTTTTTTCGCAGGGCGGGTTGAGTCGAAAGAAAACTGCCCAGCAGCAGGGCCAGCATCAGAATTTCCTGAATCCCCCAAGGCCACGCCTGACCGCCATTCAGAAGCCCTTGTCCCCCTGCATAAATGACGGCAACCACTCCCAGCAAAAACAGGAGGTTATGCCATCCTTCAAGCCCCGGAGTTTCTGAACTCGTGGAGGAAGCCTCTGTCGTCAGCGGCGGCTCTTTACGAACTGTGATCTGATCCCACACAAAATAAATGGTCAACAGAATCAAATTGACGAACAACCATTGAGGCCAAAGCCGGAATGTCCATTCAAAAGGGACTCCTTTGAGAAATCCCAGAAAGAGGGGGGGGTCGCCCAGTGGTGTCAGCAATCCTCCGCTGTTGGAGACCATGAAAATGAAAAAGACAACCGTGTGTGTCACTTTTTTTCGTGAAGCATTCGCCCGAAGTAGCGGACGAATCAGCAGCATCGAGGCTCCTGTCGTCCCGACAAAGCTGGCGATGAGAGTGCCGATCCCGAGAATCGTCGCGTTGACAATGGGTGTCCCCACCAGTGATCCACGGACATAAATTCCGCCACTGATGATGAACAATGCTCCCAGTAAAAGCAGGAAGGAGATGTATTCTTTGCCGCTGTGCTCCAGGGCATGCAAACCAGCTTCACCAAGTACGAACAGATAAATCGCAATGGGAAGCAACAAGACCGCCACGATGATCCCCTTATTGGAGTTATGCTCCCACCAGTGAGGGTTGATCAACGGAAAAGCGGCAATGGAAAGGAGCAGCAGGGCGAACGGAATGGTGGAAAATCGAGAGACCAGCTTTCCCAGAGGAGGATGCGCCAAATGATGTTCCTCGCCATGCTCATCCCCTCCATCGGCCTGGCCATGAGTTGGTACGGGAGCATCTTGCACGGAAACATCCTGCCCGGCAGCATCCCGATTGGAAGTCCCTATCTGACGGTCATCAGTTACTGAAGACGGGACTGCCTGGCTGATGGCTGAGTTGTTTCCGGCTTCAGAATCCTGTCCCCAGGCCACGGCCGAACTATTCACCAAGGTCATTAGCGACAGGGCCAGAATGGCCATCGTGCTGCTTATCCCATGCCCCCTCACCATTGCTGGGGAACATCCGAGGAAACAGGAGGGTTTGCATGTCGCCACGGTCTTCACAGCCATTGTCATTGTGGGATTCCTGTGGCAAAAAGTGAGATTTGCTGGCAATCATAATGACTGGTCTACATGCCAGAAGCCTTTGGATCAACTCTTGGCAAGAGTTTCCTGGTTGGGACTGCCTGGAATTGGCCTTCTGTTTTGTCACCTTTTGAACAGGCCTTGCTGAGTTTTCCCCGGTTTCCTAAGCTTACTCCACAAGGGAACTTACAGCCCATTTCCACGATCACTGGAACGTTCTGTTTAACGAAGACTGGTTTTGGCGGAGACTGGCTGGCAGGCTCCGGGATTTATTTCGTGTGGCCGTTGGTCGAAGGTTTTTCCCACTGATGAAGCAGATTGCCCTGCTGGGTTCAACCGGTTCGATTGGCCTCAGCACACTGGATGTTGTTCGTGCCGATGCATCCCTCAGTGTGTTTGCTTTGGTCGCTCACCGAAATGTGCAAATTCTGGCCGCTCAATGCCAGGAATTTCGACCAAGATTTGCTGTTATTGCCGACACAACATTGAAAGGCGAAGTCGACCGTTCTTTGTTTCCCCGTGAGACCGAATTGATCTTCGGTGAATCCGGGATCGAACGGGTGGCCTCCCATCAGGATGTTGAGATTGTCGTTTCTGCGATTGTCGGTGCTGCTGGACTTCGAGGAACCTGGGCGGCCACACAGGCTGGAAAACGCGTGGCTCTCGCCAACAAGGAAAGTCTGGTGGTGGCCGGCCCGCTGATCACTCAGGCCGCCAGACTACACGGGGCCGAGCTTTTGCCGGTTGACAGCGAACACAGCGCGATCTTTCAATGCCTGGCGAGTGGTCACAAACACGAAGTTGCAAAAATCCACCTGACAGCCAGTGGCGGGCCATTCCGAACCGCTTCGATGGCAGACCTGCAAGCGGTTACTGTGGAGCAGGCACTCGCTCATCCGACATGGCAAATGGGGCGTAAAATCACTATTGATAGCGCCACCATGATGAATAAATCACTGGAAATCATCGAAGCCCGCTGGCTGTTCGATGTTCCTGTTGATCAATTGGGTGTGGTTGTTCATCCTCAATCAATCGTCCATTCGATGGTGGAGTACGTGGATGGCTCGGTCATTGCCCAGCTTTCCCCCCCTGACATGCGACTCCCTATCCAGTATGCGTTATCATGGCCCCAGCGAAAACCGGGTTCTGCACGTAAGATGGACTGGTCAGTCTGTCGTACGATGGAGTTCTTTCCGCCGGATCTGGAGCGATTTCCATCTCTGAAGCTGGGTTTTGAAGCCGCAGCGAGTGGTGGAAGCAGTGGTGTTGTTCTCAATGCGGCCAACGAAGTCGCCGTCGAACGGTTTTTGAATCACAATTTGAAATTCATGGAGATCCCCCAAGTTTGCGGGGAAGTGTTAGCTGCGCACTCACATTCGGGCAGTCCTTCTTTGGAAGAGTTATTGTCGCTGGATGTCTGGGCGCGCGAGGAGACGCGACGTTGGAAAGCTTAGAGTTCGTTATTTTTCATATGAATCCCTGCCTGCTGGCCAATACGCTGAGCAGCATTCAAAACATCCTGTATGTCGCCCTGGGGCTGGGGATGGTGATTTTCTTCCACGAACTCGGCCACTTTGCCGTTGCCAAATGGTGCAACGTCTATGTTGAACAGTTCAGCATTGGCTTTGGCCCGGCGATTCTCGCAAAAAAATGGGGTGAGACTGTCTATGCCCTGCGAGCAATTCCTTTTGGTGGCTATGTCCAGATGCTGGGGCAGGATGATGCCGACCCCAGTCAACTGACGAGTGAAGAAATCGCTGCCGATCCCCGATCATTTTCCTCTAAGCCCGTCTGGCAACGGATGGCCATTATTTCTGCTGGCGTGATCATGAATTTGATCACTGGCCTGCTCTTTTGTGCGATCGCCTTTGCGATGGGGGTGGAATCAGTTCCTGCCATCGTGGGGAATGTCGAACCGGGCCACCCTGCCTGGGTTGCCGGGATTGAACGCGGGGATCGTATCGAGCGTTTGGGCGGACGGACTGTTCGCTCTTTTGAAGACATTTCCATCGGGGCGGCTCTTTCAACAGGCCCGCTGGAAGTGGAAGGCAAGCATCGCGATGGCACACCATTCAAGACGGTTGTGGTGCCCGACACATCAGGCAACCGGCCATCGATCGGAGTGAGCTACTCCAATGGTTTGCGGCTGATGAAATTCCAGAATGGTGATCCAACAGCTCTGCCGGGCACCCCCGCAGCTTCAGCCTCCCCACCACTGCAAGGTCTCGATCGGATTACGCATGTCGATGGGACTGAAATCAAGTCGTTCCAGGATCTGCAGGACGCGTTTGTCCAGAAGGCTGGCGAACCTGTCACTTTGACGGTGGAACGTCCTCCCGTCGGGAAAAACGATCGGGCTGATCTGGATGCTCCCGGCGAAGTGCTTCAATCCAAGCTGGAAGCCGGCTTCTTCCGGACTCTGGGGGCGTCGATGGACACTGGGCCAATCACCGCCATTCGCCAAGGTTCGCCAGCGGAAAAGGCCGGGTTCCTGGCAAAAGATAAAATCGTCAAAGTGGGCAATCGTGCCATCGGGACGGAACTCAATCCGTTGAAACTCCCTGATGAACTGCACCGGATGGCCGGCGAAGAGGTTGAAATTACCGTTGCCCGCCAAAAGACCGGCGGCGGAAATCAGGACGTCGTTCTGAAGGTGACTCCAGAAGCCAATCCCGGCTGGCTCGATCCACCACTGCGTGCCGGAGATTCACTCTCCGTTCCTGCAATTGGTGTGGCTTTACAGGTTGTGCCCGTGGTTGTCAGCGTTGAACCGGGGTCTCCTGCCGAACAGGCGGGGATTAAGCCCGGCCAGCGAGTCCTCAAAATGGTGCTCGTTCCCAGTGCCGAAGAAACGACCACATTGCAGAACAGCACCATTAAGGTTGACCTTGGCGATGACCGGGAAAACAACGTGAATAACTGGGCATTTGCATTCATTCAAATGCAAAACTTCCCGTTGAGAAAGGTCACGCTGACCATCAAGGATGAAACCGAAAATCGAACAATTGTGCTGGATCCTGTGCGAGACAACACATGGCCGATCCCTCAGCGGGGTTTCTTCATGTATCCCGCCAAAGCTCCGGAGCAGGCTTCCAATTTTGTCGAAGCCATCAAGATGGGCTTTGCTACGATGGAGAAGTCCGTTCTCAATATCTATATGACCTTGCGCAGTTTATTTACGGGACATCTGAGCGTTTTTGAACTCCACGGCCCATTAGGTATCGCTCGTGCGGCGTATGAAATCTCCAAGCTGGGGATTTCATCACTGCTGATTTTCCTGGGTTTCCTGAGCGCCAACCTTGCGGTGATCAACTTTCTGCCCATCCCGATGCTGGATGGCGGGCATATGGTCTTCCTGGCGTATGAAGCCATTACCCGAAAGAAGCCCAATGAAAAAGTCCAGATTGCTGCAACCTATATCGGCATGTTCTTTGTTCTGGGCCTGATGCTCTTCGTCATCTGCCTTGATCTGTTCGTGCATAAGTTTTAATCGCACGTCAGAGATCAACATGCCCATGGGGCGTGAAATCATCATTATTATTTACAGGGCATGCTTGCGACATTGAGCAAGCATGCCCTGTAAAGTTTATAATAACGTTGAACGGTGTTCACATTACGGCATGTCATTCATTGCTATAAACATGGCACAAAGAGCCTTGAATCGTGCGGCTCGCCACTCCGTCACAGCACAAAATTAGGCAATGTGACAGCCATTACGTGTTTTGGCTTTCAGCGCGATATCCTGGTTCAAAAAACCTCGCGTAGATCATGTGACACTTTTCAAGTGTGGTTGGATGCTGCAAGCCATGTCTGAGCCAATCTGCCGACTGCTATCGACTACGGAACCACGATTGCTCAGCAAGAAAAGTGAGTAATTCTTTCTGAAAGCATTTGGCGCGAACCGACAGGGTTCGCTGATATGGCCAAACCAGAAATATCTCACGCGGTTCGCCCGACCAGTCGCTTAAAATACGCTTCAGGTTTCCGTTCTCTATTTCTTGCTGAACTATACTTTGTGGCAGTAGTGCAATCCCTGCCCCTGCTTTAACCAGACTCAGCACCACATTCATGTCGTTGCTGGAATGGAGATGTTGTTTTTGAATTACTTCCTGATGATCACCATTAATAAGTTTCCATTGGCTAAATAGATCAGCAGCGACGCTTATGGATTGATTTAATGTGTCGATTTTTTGCGGGAGATGACCGCTGTAAAGAGGAGAGGCCACTAGCACCAAGTCGATTTCTCCAATTCGTTCCTGAATCAAAGGCGAATTGCGATTAACTCCGGACTGAATTCCAATATCGAAAGGCATCGTTGACGCATCATTCATCGGGTCAATCAGATGCACTTTCAACATGATTTGAGGATAGCGAACGGAAAATCGCTCCCAGAACTTATTCAATGGGCCGCTGCCAATATTGATTGGCATCGCGACCGTAAGGTTGCCTTCCAGGCTTCTGATGGAACTTTCAAGATTTTTTACTCTGATATCCAACTCATGAACGAATGGCGCACATTCCTGATAGTACATCTGTCCGGTCATTGTTAATGAAAGCCCTTGAGAGTTTCGGTGGAAAAGCTCAGCTCCCAGGTGTGCCTCCAATTCTTGCACCCGTCGTGACATGGTAGAGATCGTCATTTTCATGATTTGGGCCGCGCTGGTGAAACTGCCATATTCAGCCGCAGTGACAAAGGCTTTAAAATTGTCCAACATCGGCGCCCTTTCGTTAAAATCAGGGGCAACAAATTATGATGTACGCTTCCTGTTATCACAGGAGGGAGAATTTTAACAACAACTGGCTCGGGAGTATGAAAACGTGTTTTGCAAATCTGCAAAGCACGTTTTCATATTTCTCCATACCCGGCTCTCTTTGGTCTGCCTACGATTTGAGCGTCTCCGTTGATGTGGAGCAAAGAACTCAAATATTCCAATAGGGAGAGAAGATCAATGAAGCAGCGAATTGTTTTTGCCGTCACCATGTCATGTATATTGACTTTTCTGATGTCTGCCTGGGTTACTTTTATCAATATTGGAATGGCTACAGGATTTGTAAGCCGCTGGATGTCCGCCTGGTTACTGGCCTGGCCTGCCGCAGCAATCATTTCCTTCACATTTGGTCCAAGTATCCATCGTTGGTCGCACGCCTGGACTAATCAAAATCGATCTGCATTTCCCCGGTCTCATGATCAATCCCTGCCAATGCATACCCCAGAAAATTCTCAGAGCTTTTTGAGTTTGGACGCTGAAAAAAACACTTAACGATCCAAACTCTGCCGTAGCCCAGGACTGGTGGACGGTGGGGGTTCCAGATCTGGGCGAAGAAGGGCGTCTAGCTGCAGAACAGATTCTTGCCGACAAGGGCTACGATGGAGAAAAAGTCTTGCAAACGACTCGTAAGCATAGTGGCCAAGCTGTGATTCCTGCTCTCTCAAAAAAAGAGCTATCACACTCTGTTTTGACGGGTTGTCGAACTTGTTCTCAGGCACGTTCACCTTCACGCCGCCGATTGCTTTGATCTGACAAATCAAAATTCAAGCATCACTTGTTGCTCTTGCAGGAAATTCCTGTCTCTGGCGCCGTCTTGGTATTTCCCTTCGTTAGAGAGAGTGGGTTTCACAGCAGGCAATTCACGAGCATCAATTTAGCGAAATCTTAGTTGAAGTTTCATGTTCTTGTGGTATTCCAAGAACTTACAAGTTATTCCCATAGCGTTGTACCTCTGACGTGATGGCCGGATTCCTTGTTCGGAGTACGACACACCAATTTTGTTGAAATGGGGAGGCCAAGCCATGAAACAGGGAAGCCGATCGGCGTTCACTCTGATCGAATTGCTGGTTGTGATTGCCATTATTGGCGTGCTCGTCGCCCTGCTATTGCCAGCAGTGCAGCAGGCCAGGGAAGCCGCCCGCCGCAGCCAGTGCAAAAACAATTTGAAGCAACTGGGGTTGGCCCTGCATAATTACCACGATAATTGCAGCAGGTTTCCTTATGCGACAACTGGCTATACTTCTGGTGGAGTGGGAACCCCCTCGCATTTTCCTGCCATTGGGTTCGTCCATGTCTGGACGGAATTTCTCCTGCCCTATCTTGATCAGGCACTTCTGTATAGTCAGATCAATTTCAACGTTCACAATAATAATAATGCCGTTGGTTCTCCGACCAATTATGCACTTCTCATCGATCGCAAATACTCTTTTCAGTCGTGCCCCAGCAATCCTTATTGCGGGCAGACAAAGACTCACCGGGGCAGCAATTTCAATATCATGAACGGCCAGATCATGTGTTATGCTCCTTCCCTCGGGGGAGCAAACCAGAACGGAGCGCCAGGAACGGGGGGATCTTTTTTCGCAAGGCCCCCTGACTGTCCGGCTGCCGGAACTTACTGCGCTGTTGCCAACAGCGGGATCTACACGCATAACCCCGAACAGGCTCCGGGTTTATTTTCAGGAACAGGCGTGGTTTCGACTCGATTACGCGATGTCACGGATGGAACCAGCAATACTTTCCTGTTACTGGAGCGGCGAAGTGAATTGCTCTATTACACTGGTATCTACAGTTGGAACTGGCAGGGAGCAATAACCGGTCTAAAGCCAAACAGTCCCAGTATCAATTTCGCCAGTGATACAGCCTATGGAAGCAATGGGGGGGCGAGCAGCCATCATGTGGGCGGAATTCATGCCGTATTGGCCGACGGATCGGTGCGATTCATCAGCAATAACATTGATTTCGTTACCTACAACAATCTGGGAAATAAGGCGGACGGCAATGCTGTTGGTGACTTCTGAACTTTCTTAGAGCGACCTTGTGACTCCAGTCAGCAGCTACGAATTTATATTTATTGTTTCCAGCAGTCTGTTCTGCCTCCGGTCGTGATAGGAATATAACGTGAGTTTGTCTCGAGCAGGGCTGTTGTGTTTTCTTTTCATGGCATTAACAACCGGAAATGGTTGTGGATTTGGTGAACGTCCCCTTCCTGATCTCATGCCCTGTACCGGGACTGTGACATTGGATGATGTGCCACTGGCGAGTGGTTCTATTTTGTTCGCTCCTGTTGATGAAAAAATTGGTCAGCCTGCGGTCGGCCATATTAAAAATGGCGAGTTCACGATGCTGACGACGGTCTCTTCTCCTGGGGTTGTCATCGGGAAGTACATCATCCTGATCGAATCGACTCCAGATGATGCTCCCTTACCGGAAAGTGGAGGAGTGATGCCGCGCCGCTCATCAAGTTTAATTCCCGCAAAATATGGGGACATCACAACTTCCGGGCTGGAAGTGGAGGTTCGTGAGGATCTGAAGCCCCTTCACCTGAAACTGGTCAGTCAATAACCAGGGCGCAGGCGTGGGTTTTATGTAAAGTCAGTATCAATCGCTTGTCATTAAAGTGCCATCAGGATGTCTCAATTACTGGATGTTAAAACAGCACTGGAGATGGTCGTTCGGCAGATTGACCCATTGCCAGAGACTGATCTTCCACTGGAGGAAACCGCTGGGCGGGTGTTGAGTCGGGATGTCGTTAGCACGATTGCCTCACCTCCTTTTGATAAATCCTTAATGGATGGCTATGCGATCCGTGCCGAAGACCTGAGGGATGGAGAGGCTCACGAAGGCAGCGGCCCGTTCGCTGAACTTCCAGTGGTCGATGTCGTGTATGCGGGGCAGGTTCCGCAACGTGTCCTACAACATGGAGTAGCCATCCAGGTCATGACGGGCGCCCCTTTGCCAGAGGGGACAACCGCCGTTGTGAAGGTGGAGTCAACTTCTCGTTCAGGCGAGCGAGTATTGATCTCAGAAAAGGTGAAACCAGAAGCCAATCTGATCCGCCTTGGCGCCGTGATGCAGCCGGGAGATCTGGCTTTGAAAGCCGGTACTGTGCTGAAGCCACAACAACTGGCAGGGCTGGCGGAACTGGGTGTGACCTCGGTTCCCGTGCGGCGGCGTCCCACCTTGGCCATTTTGGCGACCGGGGACGAACTGGTGCCTCCCGATCAGGTTCCGGGGCCAGGCCAGATTCGTAATACGAACGAAACGTTACTGGCGGGACAAGGGGCGCTCGCTGGTTGCGAGATTCATCGGCTGGGAATTGCTCGCGATACCATCGATGATCTGCTCCCCCGGATTCGTGAAGGACTCAAGTGCGATTTGCTGTTGTTGACGGGAGGAGTCTCAGCCGGGCTGCTGGATCTTGTCCCTCAGGCGCTGGCTCAAGCAGGTGTCGAACAGGTCTTTCACAAGGTTGATATGAAGCCCGGAAAGCCCATCTGGTTTGGTCGATCGACTGGTGAGTCGCCCTGTCTGGTCTTCGGATTGCCGGGCAATCCGGTGAGCAGTCTGGTCTGTTTTGAACTGTTCGTCAAAACGGCCATCAGGGGACTTCAGGGGCTTTCGCCAGCAGTCGCTTCCCCGTTGGGCGCAGTGGCAGCGATCAACGAAAAATACGTCAGCGACCGGCCGACATTTCATCCCGCATTCATCGAGTTTGGAGGTTCTTCCCTCATTGCCCGAACTGTCCCCTGGCAGGGATCATCTGACCTGCAGGCCACTTTGTCGGCCAATGGCATGATTTACTTTCCCCCCACGGGCGTTCCGGTAAAGCAGGGAGAATCCCTCTCTGTTTACCTCTGGAATGGAATAGGGAATGGAATCTGGAGTTGATGGTCTCGGCGAGGATTTCCGCAGAAGATGTTGTTTTCAGGTTGAAGAACCATCCCAAATTGCTGGTGAAGGCAGAATTTCTGGTCACATTCCGCGAGATGGAGAATTGCCATAGGGAAGTTTTTTTCTCTCTGCTAGGATTTTGCTGGTTTCTTTATTCTCTGGATGATTTTCGATCGCAAGGAACGCGATGACTGCCACCACTCCGGTTCCATCATCTCTCGCCATCGATCAGGACGAATGTGGCCGCCACATGCCTTCTCTCACTTCAAACGCTTCGTCGACCACAGCCGCCGCCCAGGAATTAGAAGTCCGGCGGCTGATTGCTCAGGCCCGACATCGCATCGAATCACCGGACGATGATCCGCAGGTGCCGCAAACCACGGGTTGGATGCTGCTGTCTCTCAGCGCGTTCATGATGTGGGCCGCCTATGCCCCGTTGGATCAGGGATATCTCGGCTGGCTGGCTTTTGTCCCAGTGCTCTGGCTTGTTCAGCGGTCACAGTTGACTTATCGAACACTGATGGCCGGATATGCGACGTCGTTGGTTTCTCAGTTGGCCTCTCTTCAATGGATGCGGCTGGGTGACCCCACCATGTATGTGGCCTGGGTTGCGCTGGCCGCCTATCTTGCCTGCTACTTGCCCGTCTTCATGAGCCTGACGTGGTCAGCGATCCACCGGTGGAAAGTCCCCCTGATGGTGGCTGCCCCGGTGGTGTGGGTCACTTTGGAGTTTGCGAAAGCCCATCTGCTCACGGGGTTTGCCTGGTATCTGCTGGGGCACTCACAGTATCGCTGGCTGGAGATGATTCAGATCAGTGATCTGGGCGGAGCCTATCTGGTCAGTTTCGTGGTGATGGCAGGTTCCTGCGCTCTGGCTTTAGCATCAGCCCGGTTGTGGTCAACTTTTCAGAAATCGAAAACGACCGCATCTTCCTCTTCACAACCTGAGAGCAGATATGCCTGGG
This sequence comes from Planctopirus sp. SH287, assembly GCF_056500625.1. Lineage (NCBI taxonomy): Bacteria > Pseudomonadati > Planctomycetota > Planctomycetia > Planctomycetales > Planctomycetaceae > Planctopirus > Planctopirus sp. SH287. The sequence goes on from NZ_CM151403.1 coordinate 389,841, forward strand.
CGACTGGAACATCGGCCTTCTGCCAGATTGTCGTGGCGATGCTGCTGATCATGGCGACGTTAGGTTACGGCTATCTGCGGCGTTCACAGGCCAATTTTCAACCAGGGCCCAAGATGGCTCTCATTCAAGGAAATTATCCGGCCTCTTTGGTTGCCAACGCCGATGATTCTGCTCCGATGTATGTCTCTCATGTGCGAATGACGGGAATGGCAGTGGCCCATCGCCCTGATGTCATCGTCTGGCCAGAAACCATGTTCCGCTGGCCTCTGTTTGATGTCCCTGCGGATTGGACAGACGCCGACCTGAAAGCCAAGCGATCAGAAATTCCTGTTTCTGGCTGGCGTGACCAGACGATCCGAAGAACTCTCATCGGGGAATGTCAGCGAGCCGGGGCAGCGATGATTCTTGGATTAGAAGCGCTGGTGCCTTCCGATGAAAAGATCTTGCGTTACAACTCAGCTGCTTTTCTTCGGCCCGATCTGGGGTTGGCGGGACGTTATGACAAAATGCACCTTGTTCCTTTTGGTGAATACCTCCCTTTCGCAAAGACATTCCCTCCTCTGAGACTTTTCCTCCCCAAGCAATTGCAGAACTCGTTTGGTTTGGATGAAGGAGCCACCGCCTCTGTCTTTGAGTATGGCAAATGGCGCATGGTGCCTGTCATCTGCTTTGAAGACACTGTCCCGCATCTTGTCAGGGATGTTGTGGGAAGTGTCAGTGATCGGGAGCAGGGCCGTCAGGTCGATGTCCTGGTCAACCTTTCCAATGATGGCTGGTTCCATGGGTCGAGCGAACTGGAACAGCATTTAATTACGGCAGCCTTTCGTGCCGTCGAAACACGTACACCGATAGTCAGAGCCGTGAATACTGGAATTTCGGCGTTTGTCGATGGCGACGGGGCGATTCTTGAACCGGATGTTTATCTCGATGGCGACCGACAGGGCCGCACCAGCCCCCGAGACTCCAAAACCGGTGCGTGGCTCAAGCAAGTCAGCAGCGCTCAGATTCGGACTGTCCCCCTGGACGACCGCACCAGTTTTTATGTCCGTTATGGCGACTGGTTCACGGTTCTCTGTAGCTCGTTGGTCGGATTGCTGGTGATGGCAGAGATCGCACGCCGCTTCAAATCACGTTTCACGCCCCCGCCTGCGTCGACGACTGCTGTTTAAGTCATAACTCCACTTAAGTCGTGGCGATCCTGTCGGCTTTGAATGCGCCCGGATCTGATGTTTCGAGACCTGACCGATGAAAAGACTGCTCACAGCAGGAGAGATACAGGAGCGTGTCGCTCAGTTGGGAGAGGAAATCACGGCTGCCTATACCGGCCGGCCTCTCGTCGTTGTCGCGGTTCTGACGGGCAGCGTCATTCTTGTCGCCGATCTGATGCGCCGATTGCGTGTTCCTCATCAAGTCGTCTTCGTGCGAGCCAGCAGCTATCGCGGCAATTCAACAATAGGAACTGAGCTAACAACCGATCTGATGGGACTCACCGATCTTGCCGGGCGGCATGTGCTGCTGGTCGATGATATCTTCGACACGGGTCGCACGATTTCACGCCTGGTCAGTGAAATCGCCAGCCTGGGGCCAGAAAGTATCAAAACGCTGGTTTTATTATGGAAAACGTCAAGGCGGGAAGTGGCCTGCCAACCCGACTATTATGGCTTCCAGATTCCTGACGAATTCGTTGTGGGCTATGGACTGGACTTCGCGGGGAATTACCGCCATCTGCCAGAAATCTGTGTGCTGGCACCGGAGGACACGACAACACCTGATTTGCGCTGATCGACCTTTTTCGGTACTAATGACGGACATACGCCGCCCACTGACCCGGAAAGGGGTCTATTCAATCTTCAAGCTGGCTTCTTGCAAGGGACTGTCGGGAAGGAGTTGATAGAGCGGGCCGGAAAATCGCACCGGGCGAATATCCAGTCGGATATTTTCGACCGTATAGTCATCCCCGCCGAAGGCTTCTGTATACCAGCCTCGACTCTTTTCATCGCGGGAAAATCGAAACTCAAAGCCATCCACCGCTTCAAACCGCGCCTGGGCACCATTGAATGCCAGACCAATCGCTTCAGGCTCGGAACTATCGATCAGTTCGCCCATCAGGTCAGCGACCGCCATGTTCCCCAGAATGTCGTTGAAAAACATCCGGCGGCGGTGCGAAGGCCGAAATTCGGGGGAGTTGGGATCGATAAACTCGTCATCCAGTTTTTGCTGAGAAGGAGTCACCTCCATTGTCAGCAGATCAAACTTGTCCCCACGGTCGAGATAAGTCAGCCGCACGTTGGAAAGATTGAACCGGCCAAGGGAATCTTTATGAGTCGCATTGGATAGATCCATGACCAAGGCCCCTTTATAGCCAAGGACACGGACATCTTTGCCATTTTTCACGACAATAGCCGAGTTCTCATCGACGCCAATTCCATATTTAATTCCTTCCGAATACATGGCGACCAGCGAGCGGGCAAATCGCCCTCTGACAAGGCAATGCTGCTCCACAAACCAGCGATCATCAATCAATCCCAAGCCTGGAGCCAACTCCTTCCCCATACGAACGCCGCTGAGCAACGTATCAAGGACTGAACTGGAAGATCGGTACATCACCTTGCTCATGACGGCGGCCCCGGCGCTCGTCCCGGCAATGACGCCGCCCCGTCGGTATAAGTCGTGCATGGCATCGAGTAACGGAAGAGGTTCTCCCTCATCATTGTGGAGTCCACGAATGATTCGATCCTGTGAACCGCCCAGAATGTAAATTCCGCTGCTTCTCCGCACGAGTGCCACAACATCAGGATCGGCTGCTGCTTCGCGCGGCGAACGAGACATCTGCCGCCAGGCGACGGGAAGAGTGACTGTCTCGGCACCGGCTTCTTCAATCGCTTTCGCCACCCATTTTGAATTGCGGATGGGATCATGAGTTGCGAGGGGGAGAATCGCGATCCGACTCCCTGGCCCGCCAGCGAGACGGACAATCTCATCCCAGTATTCTCGCTGATCATAACGCTCTGAGCCGCCAATGATCATCAGGGAGCCGACCGTTTCCGGTCGTTCTGCAGCCTCAGATTTGTGAGAAAACAGCAGGAAAAGAGCGAAAACACACCCCAGCCGGCCCATCCACAAACTCAAAGTTCGCTGTTTGAACCAGCATCGTGTGGGAGGCTCGCAGGTGCGATCTACTAACGAAAACAGGGAATCCATACCACGGAACGTGGGAAGAGTACCAGTTTTCTTCAATACCAGTGGAGTCAACATTTCGAGCCTCATGTGAAACGGTCTTCCTGACGGAATTCACAAGTGACACATTTCCAAATCGCAGAAGCTCTCAGGCAGAGCTTGTACGATGTCAGACGTGATCCGAGATCGAATCATACGCGGAAGCAATTTACGGGCCAAGAGCGTTCCGCAGGTTGTGAAAATGAAATTTCTGGACAGCAGTGAACAAGTTGTTTGCGAATCAATTCTCATTCGCATTGGTCGCCGCCACACTGATCCAGAAACGGGTCTATCTCTTTTTGACCGTCAGGATCGCCGTTGTTTCCAGGCCAGGGAGTGCCACCACCAACGCATCCGCAGAATCGGTGTCCAGAAATGCGACGTGTTCCCCGGTGGGACTGGGTACCAACGCTGAGATGCTACCCACAATGTCAAAAGCTCCGTTAGTTTTGATCTCACTACTGGAAACTGTCCATGTGGAGAGACCTTGTCCAGAGGAGAGGAACACCCGGTCATCAGAACTGCCAACATATCGCGCGCTGGTAAAAATTGGGGCGGTCTTCTCGGTAAAAGGCATCTCGTGCACTCGCTTGCGAGTCTTGATCTCATAGATGCCAACGCCGCCTCGCAAGTTGGCAATCACCAGATTTTCGCCAGTGGAGTTGAATCCCATGGAAGCTGGGACAATTCCGGGCAATTTGAGTTCGGTCAGGGATTCTCCTTTCTTAGTATCCCAGATGGTGATGCTGCCATCTTTACGGGCAGTCGCAAATTGTTCCCCTCCATTGGCCAGCGCCATGCAAGCCGCCGTTTTCAAATTGAGCTGAATGGCCTGAAGAGGTTTGCCCATCTTCAAATCCACGATGGTGACGGATCCATCAGTCCCGATCAGGGCCAGATGCTGTCCATCGGGAGAAGGAATCGAATTGATCACCGGAGAGGGCAGGCTGGCGACCGGTGTGATTTTTCCACTTTCCAGTTTGGAAATCTGATTATTACCAAACGTGACAAACACATTGGGCTGTGCCGTTGGGTAGAGGCCCGCAATCGTGCCGCGGGGGTATGTACTTGTTGATGAAGCACTTCCGCCAGAAATTGGCCAGATTTCCAAAACACGATCAAACCCGATCGCAACCGATTTTCCCCCATCGATAAACGTCAGAGTCGATGGGCGGCCGCGGACAACCACAGAGGAGGGGCTTCCGGAGAGCAGTCCCATCCCGTAGGCCATTAAACCCAGCAACAGAACGGCAGGAATCGCGACAGCCGTGATTCCCATCGCCGGAGGCGCTGATTTAACCGCTTCAATCAATGTATCGGGGCGGAGTTGCTGAATATCAAACTGCAGCCTGGCGCGTTTGGGCTTGAAGGCTGCCAGTTTCTTTTCATCAAGTAAGGCTTCCCCTCGCGGATCCCCCAACTTGACCAGCGCCTTGGCCGCTCCTCGCCTGACCATCGGATGCTCATCGGCCAGAACATCTTCCAAGGGCTTGAGCGCGTTCTGGCTTCCTAAATCGGCGAGGGCTTGAGTGGTGTGATAGCGAACTTCAGGAATCGCATCTTTAAGCATGGCCAGCAGCGCGGGAAGGGTCGCCGAAGCTCCAATCTGCCCCAAGGCCGCAATCGCTTTACACCGAACAGGGAATTCATCTTCCAAGGCTTGTTCGAGAGGCTCAATGCCATCGGCCGAGCCAATCATGCCCAACGCCTTGGCAGCCATCTGTCGCACTTCCATGGTGCTGTCGTTGTGCAAGGTGTGGATGATGGCGTCGGTCGCCGAGTCATCGCCAATTTCCCCTAACGTATCGATCGCCCGGAGGCGGATTTGCGGGTTCATATCCTGAACAAGGGCCAGCAGGGAGTCGACAGCCACAGCCGACTTGAATTTCCGAAACGCGGCGATCGACTTCAATCGCACCGACTCATCAGTATCGTGAAGCAGTCGCGTTAGCGGGGCGGCGGCTTCGGTCGCTCCAATTTTCCCCAAAGCGTCCGCAGCAGCACCACGAATTTCCGCCTTCGGATGATCAATCAACCTCATTAGCGGCTCAACCGCTTGAGCATCGCCAATATCACCCAATGCCGTAATCACACGCTCCAGAACGTCGGCATCTTCATCGCCTATCGCTTTCAGTAATGCTGGAAGCGCTCGAGAATCAGCCAGACGAGCCAATGCTCCAGCAGCAGCCACCCGCACACCGGAATCCAAATCGGATAAGAGCCTGGCCAGATTTCCCGTGGCTTTCTTGTCACCAATCTGCCCCAGGCTTTCGGCAGCTTGACCGCGAACAATGGCGAACTTACTGGCCAAGAGTTGTACCAGCGGTTCGACCAGTTTCGCATCGCGCGTGCGACCAGCCACCACAGCCGCCTCAAGCGTATAACCGGGATCTTTCTCTCCCATGATTTTCGTTAATTCAGGTGTCGCTGCTGTCGACATCTTTGTAATCGAATCCAGTGCGGCAAACCGGAAATGTGGCTCCTGTAACGCCATCACAATCATGGCCCGTGTGGCTCGAGCATCGCGCAATTTCCCCACGGAAGAAATCGCATTTCGGCGAACTTCAGGGACTTCATCGTCCAGCATCCTCAGAATCGCTGGCGTGGCTTCCGGCCTCCCCAAATCTCCCAAGGCCGTGGCTACGGCTTCACGGACGGTAATCCAACTGTCAGCCGTGTATTTCTCAATCGCTTCCCGGATGCCGTCGTTCTCGATCATCCCCAGTTCGAGAATCGTCTGGCGGCGTTTCTCGGCATCTTCAGAACTGGCACCATCCTTTGGCTCAAGCGACTTGATCAGCTTTGCCACGCGGGATGTCGACAATTTTTTTCGCTTGGCCGTACTTCCTTTGGTGGCAACGCTGGGCTTCGAGTTGCTTTCAATCGTGGTGTTGCCATCCACAGCGGCCATTTCCCCCGCAGTACGACCCGCTGTCATTTCTTCAGCCGATGGCCCGACCATTGGCGGCAATGATTCGATGGCAGCGGCTAGCTCGACAAACTTTCGCCGCTCAACAACTGGAACGGAGGCGGTTTCCCCTCCAGACCCAGGAACGGTGACGGCCTGACCACATTTCGGGCACTTCACCTTCTTGCCGGCAGACTCGCTTCGAGTTCTGAACTTGGCGCCACATTCACATTCTACGCGAATCGCATCGGCCCCAAAGACCTCCATGCGGCCACTCTGGGAGCCGGGTTTCGCCATGCGCATGCTGCCGGATTGTGAGTTGGGATTGGCAGTTGTCGGTGGGGCAGGCGCGGCTGCGGCAGGTAATTTGTCGGGCGTTTTTTGAGGCGACGTGATTGTTCCCGCCGCTAGTGGTGCAACAGAGCTTGCTACGGGAGTCACAACGGTGTTGTTTCGCGTTGTATTGGGTTGAGAGATGGATCGGTTTTGTGACGGAGCCGCAGCCGGAACCGGAGGAGCCGCTGGCGCGGGAAGGGCCGGCGCCTGACCTGCACCCGGATTCAATGCTGCGGGAGATGAGGGCTTGAGCAGGTTTTTAAGGTTGAGAACTGTCCCCGTAGGAGCACTTCCCCCAGACGCCAGCGTGGCGGAAGTGGGAGAGGCGGTGGAAGTTTGAGAACTCCCTGAAGCCGCGTCACGAGTGGCAACGGGATTCACTTTGGCCGAGGCCGTCGTCTCGAGAGATTCGCTCTGAGGAGCCGCATGTTTGGCCACCAGACGCTCGCCACAGGATCGGCAGCGAAGCATGCCGGGTTGCAGGATTTCGCCACATTTGGGACAGGCAGAAGAGGAGGTCGACATGGCGTCACTCATTGGGGGACGACAGGAAAGCGAGTTTCCCGGAAGGCAAGGGACTCACCGGAAGTCTTCCTGAATAACAGCTTCACCGGGATTCCAGCAGCAGATTTCTTGAAACAAGGCAGCCTGCGGCAATTGTTAAGCAACTGCCGCAGGCTCCCCTGCAAACTTAAGTGTCACTTGTTGAGAGAAAAACTCTCAGCAAGCAGCATCAGGCTTAGCCTTCAAAGTTACGCTTGACAATCTGGGAGATGTTCAGAGCGGGGCCGCAGAAGACTTCGAAGCTGTTGATTTCGCAGACGTTGCTGGAGAAACCATCGCCTGCAGCAGTAGGCTGATTGGCAGTCATGTCAAAGTTGAAGCCTGGGTTGAAGAACTTGTCCCCGTTCAGGTCAACGATTTCACGAACCGAACCGTCAGCCATGAGCAGGTTGGCTGAGCGTGAGTGAACGGCGTACCAGTCGCGAGTGTCCTGGAGAATCCACACACCAGGTGTGACATTGTAGTTGTCAGCAACTGCGGTTGTCACAGGGGTGCCAGCTGAAGGATAACCGCTGTAGTTCAGATCGGCGACAGAAATCGTATCAACCGCAATGAGGCCAAGGTTGTTGCTGGCGTTGATCTGGCCAGGACCATCGTTGGCTGTTTCGCCGAGACGAGCGCCAGCGGTGAGGGCAGCATCAACATACTTGCCTTCGCCATCGACAATGTTTTCTGTGAGGACGGCTTCGCCAATGTCCCCAGGAGCAGCGTCACCCAGCAGAGGAACGTTGTTGGACGGAACGTCAGCGCTTTCGAGGTAGCGGCGTGTGATTGGCCCGAGGGTGTTCTGCAATTCTTTCAGACCGTTACGATAGATACCAGAACCAGCAGGAGCTGGACAGGTTCCATCAAGGGCTGGAACAACTGCCGATGCGATCGCGTTAGCAAAAGCTGCGGAGATATGGGCCTGGCCACCAGAGTTCAGAGTCTTGAAACCACTGCGGCTCATGAACCAGCTGGAAGCGTAGTTCGAGTTGTGGCCGTCTTTCAGGAACTGAGCAACACCTTCAACGGTGTTGATAGCACCGGTTTCAATCTTGTAGCAGATGCTGTCTGTGTTACAGCCATCGAGACGCTCGTGAGGAGGAATCGAGCTGTTCGAGGTGACGTTGCCCTTGAGCATGTCGTTCAGCTTTTCTGAACCACGGATCACGTTGGCTGGGCAGCGGAGTTCGTTGGCCTTGCCGGCGTTAACGCGAGCGAGGTCAGCGGTCCAGCCGTAGGTGTCTGGGCAGCCATCGCGGAAACGGTCGAACTGACCGGTGCAGAGACGATCGCCTGGATCGGTGTCAGCGAATGCGTTGAGGCCAATGCCGATCTGACGCAGGCTGTTTTTGCACTGGGTCTTGCGGGCAGCTTCACGAGCTGACTGCAGAGCGGGGAGGAGGAGAGCGATCAGGATGGCGATGATCGAGATCACGACGAGCAGCTCGATCAGAGTGAACGCCTTGCGGGCGCCCAGCGAAAACTTCTTCATTGAACTCTTTCTCAAAATGGGGGACGTAATAACCAACGGGAGAAACACGAAGCACTACCAGGCATTGAACCGGAGACTCTCAGTTGCGTGATGACACATCATCTCTTCGAAACCGCGCGACCATCGAAAACGACAGCCATCTCAACCCAACCCTTCAACCCACATGCCACCGCAGTACAAACGCGACAGGCCGATGAGTGACTCTGAGTCGGCAACCCAATCTCCAAATCCAGGCAGTTCACTTTTCAAGACGCGGAGGGTGCCAGCTTTCTTGCTGTGAACCCTTGCGACACACATCACAGTAGTGGTGAAAAAACAGCACTTGATGAACAAGTTGGGAAATCTTTTTCACATAAGCCTGTCATGCTTCACGAGAAGCTTGATACTTAGGCAAGACAGCCCGGCACCGGACATTCCCCGATTGCTGACGGAACTGTAATGGTCAATTATGACGAATGTATGAATGTTATTTGAATAACGCCCTCACATCTCGAGAACTCAAGTGATGGCAGTGCAACAACATCGGGGAAGACACTGCATGCAAAGACATGTGTGGCTGCGCCCGAATCCAGGTGTTGCCTTCTCTCACCTGATTCGTTCAGCGTCTCCCGGTCGCTCTCGGTGAAGGTTGCATATTGCTACGAGTAACACGGAGGGATGATCAGGCTCTCACCCCGGCCCTCTCCTGCAAGCGGGAGGCGGTGTGTTTTGGACAGATTGTCAGGCCATCAGCCTCTTTGCCGGCGCCAGGTGGCCGACAGTAAGCGAACACTCCTTATAAGACGGTGAGATGACAGAGGAGGCGAAACAGACGGCTTTCGCTGAATCTCATCACTGCCAGATTGGCAGCCAGCAGTCCGCGGCGCCTTTTGGCACGCAGGTTATGGCAGGCTGCAAGAAGGAGTGGTCAGTCGTAACTGATTTGATGGAAATAACTTGCAGACAACGATCATGGCTGGCATGCTTTTCGCTTCCCGTGCTCTCCACGCGGTTGTGTTGACACACCGCTGATCGAACAGAACACGTCAACCCATGATTTTGACAGCGAGGAGTTTTCACGATGGCCAAAAAGGCTGCCAAAGACGGAATCAAGCTGACCCCCCTCGGCGACCGTCTGGTGCTCAAGCGTGCTGAAGCCGAAAAGAAGACCGCTGGCGGCATCGTGCTGCCTGATTCCGCGACAGACAAGCCACAACGTGGCGAAGTGCTCTCCGTCGGTGAAGGACACGTCAAAAACAACGGCAATCGCGTTCCCCTGACTGTCAAAGTGGGCGACGAGGTCATCTTCAGTTCTTACGCTGGCGATGAATTCAAGGTTGGCGACGAGACCTATCTGCTCCTCCGTGAAAGCGACATCCTCGCCGTCATCGCCTAGTCGCGATTCCTGCAACAGCGCTCAACTATATAAGATCTTAAGATGTATAGAGAAGATCGCACCGCCAGATGATCCAGTTGGCCCTTCTCTCTATAGTCAAAGCTCATATCAGTAAATAAGACTCATCCACGAGGGCGAACGAAACCCATCGCTCGCCCTCTTTATCAGGAGATATTTCATGGCCAAGATTATCGCATTTGATCAGGAAGCGCAAGAAGCCATGCGCCGCGGCGTCAGCAAGCTTGCCAAGGCTGTCCGCGTCACCCTCGGGCCACGCGGTCGCAACGTGATCATCGAAAAGAGCTTCGGTTCCCCCACTGTCACCAAGGACGGCGTGACAGTTGCCAAGGAAGTCGAGCTTTCTGACAAGTTTGAAGACATGGGCGCCCGCATGGTGCGCGAAGTCGCTTCCAAGACCAGCGACAATGCTGGCGATGGCACGACCACTGCCACCGTTCTTGCCGAAGCCATCTATGTCGAAGGCCTCAAGGCTGTTGTTGCTGGCGTGAACCCGCTTGACCTCAAGCGCGGCATGGACAAGGCTGTCGAGCAGATCGTCGCCAAGCTGAAAGCTGCTGCCGTCGAGTGCAAGAACAAGAAGGCCATCGCTCAGGTTGGTACCGTTGCCGCTAACGGCGATACCGAAATCGGCGACATCCTTGCCAACGCCATGGAGCAGGTCGGTAAAGACGGCGTCATCACGGTCGACGAAGGCAAGAGCCTCAAGACCGACTTCGAAGTTGTCGAAGGGATGCAGTTTGATCGCGGGTATCTCTCGCCTTACTTCGTCACTGATCCCCAGACGATGGAATGCGTTCTTGAAGACACTTATGTGCTGATCCACGAAAAGAAGGTCAGCAACATCAAGGATCTGGTGCCTGTCCTCGAGAAGGTCGTCAACAGTGGCAAGCCGCTCCTCATCGTCGCTGAAGAAGTCGACGGTGAAGCCCTCGCCACGCTGGTGATCAACAAGCTTCGCGGCACCTTCAAGATTGCTGCCGTCAAGGCTCCTGGTTACGGCGACCGCCGCAAGGCCATGCTCCAGGATCTCGCGATCATGGTTGGTGGCCAGGCCATTTTTGAAGACCTTGGCATTCAGCTCGAAAACGTCCAGCTATCCGATCTCGGTCGCGCCAAGCGGATCGTCATCGACAAGGACAACACCACGATCATCGAAGGTGCTGGCAAGGCTGCTGACGTCAAGAGCCGCATTGAGCAGATCCGTCGTGAGCTGGCCAGTTCAACCAGCGATTACGATAAGGAAAAGCTCGAAGAGCGTATCGCCAAGCTCTCCGGCGGCGTGGCCCGCGTGAACGTTGGTGCCGCCACTGAAAGCGAAATGAAGGAAAAGAAGGCTCGCGTGGAAGACGCCCTGCATGCCACCCGCGCTGCTGTGGAAGAAGGCATTCTTCCTGGCGGTGGTGTGGCTCTGCTCCGCGCTTCACTCGACCTCAAGCCAGCTGGCCTAAACCATGATGAAACCGCTGGTTTCAATATCATCGTGCGGGCTTGCCGGGCACCGCTCACACAGATCTCGAACAACGCTGGCGTTGACGGCGCGGTGATCTGCGAGAAGGTTTCCGAACTCAAGGGGAACATGGGGTACAACGCCGCCACCGGTGAGTACGAAGACCTCGTCAAGAGCGGCATCATTGACCCCGTGAAGGTGACCCGCACGGCCCTCCAGAACGCTTCGAGCGTCTCGACCCTGCTGCTGACCAGCGACTGCCTGATCGCCGAAAAGCCCAAGGGCGATGAAAAAGCCGGTGGCCACGGCGACCATGATATGTACTAACACCTGAGGGTGTATGTATCAGTCGGCGATGCACTCGCTGACCAAAAATTACTAAAGAGGGGCTGCTGATGAAATTCAGCAGCCTTTTTTTGTTTAAAACAATGTAGATTCATGATCAGTAAGCAGGGTAGCCCCGGTTGAAATTCCGATTTCTACCGGGGTGGCTCAGCCATAAGAGGTTTCTCGCTTCCAAGCGGTTCAGGATGACTGAACCTCCTGTGCCTCCGGCGCACAGGTAGCCCGAATACGGGCAACCTGTGCTACCCGCTACCAAGGCAGTTTTTCGGAGAAGGCGAGGAGAATTACGAATGACAACGGAAGAAGATCGGTTCAAGCAATGGTTTGAAGAACCTTTGCAGATTCTCAATGGGCAGCAACATGCAGCCTTCGCGGTTCTAATGATCTCGTTTCCACTTGCTGAGCGATACTTTCGACAAAAAAGCAGCTCTAATGAAGGACAATTAAACCCCCAGTTCTACCAAGAGATCTCAAAAGCCTTCCACACGATAACAGCTGACCAGGCGAAACTCTTCTGGCAAGCTTACAGAAATGGACTGCTACACCAATCAACTTTTTCATTGCAGGCCAAGGACGGCACTATCATGCCTAAAGCATGGATCTCTTCACTGACCGTCGCAAACTCCGACATCATCAGCCACGACGCGAATACTAACACGTTTAATCTTTGTCCGAAGGAGTTCTCTGAAGCGATCATTAAAATAATCAAGAGCGATTTCACCACCTTCCTTGCAAGTGGTGCCCCCAGTCACCCTTTAGCTACGGTCGAAAGCCATACGAAGACTATCAATCCAAGCGCGATGCCCCCTCTGTTAGATCAAACCTCTCGGTCAGGAATGTTGTAGACTTTATTGGCGTGCCGATCCTAGCTGCGTGGCACACCTGCCTATTCACAACACTTCGCGCCAGTCTTCCAGATTTGGGCAGTTTCTGCCCACATTTTCCGTCTGGCGAGCCGGGTTTGGAGGATAAGCTGGCGATTTATGGTGCCGTCACCCAGTGTGAGTCAGCAGCGCCATCCGCAGGGTGGCACAGGTTGCCCGTCTGCGGGCTACCTGTGTGCCTCCAGGCACAAGAGGTTCAACGGCGAACGACTCGCGCATGAGCATCCCTCCCAACGGAAATGGCTTGCACCATTGCAGCTCGGATTTCATGATCTACCCATGAAACACAAGCGGCGAATCGTCGATGACCAGCTTTACGTGCATTTCATCACATTTTCTGTCTTCAGACGCCGCCGATTGCTGGATCACGACCACGCACGGCGGATCTTTCTTGGATGGCTGGGCGAGTGCCTGGAACAGTTCGAGGCGAAATGTGTCGGCTTCGTCCTGATGCCGGATCATGTCCATTTGTTGATCTGGTTCCCGGTCACCGGGCGGCTCAGTCAATTTGTCCACAGCCTCAAACGACGATCCAGCCTGACATTGAGGGATTGGTATCGATCACAGGCCTCTCAATATGCCGCCGACTTCGGTGAGGGCGATCGCTTCTGGCAGCCGAGGTACTACGCTTTTGAAATCCATCAGCGGCCGAAACTCGAAGAGAAGCTCACCTACATCCATGAGAATCCCGTCCGGGCCGGATTGGTGGAACGCGCCACGGATTGGAAGTGGAGTTCGGCTCGCTGGTACGTCTGGGGCCGCACGGTGGGTGTGCCGATTCACTGGGTCGAGTAGAGACCACCTTTTCTTGAATCACGGTTGGAATGGGTGGCACCGGTTGAGATTCTGGTGACTACTGGGGTGGCTCAGCCATAGGAGGTTTCTCGCTTCCAAGCGGTTCAGGCCGTCTGAACCTCCTGTGCCTCCGGCACACAGGTAGCCCGAAGACGGGCAACCTGTGCTACCCGGTACGTCGCTGGGTCACCCACGACCCGGCAGGCGAGAGCCTGCCCTACGTTGCTGGATTGCTATCGCATCCCCTTGTGATTGTTCGCAAGACGAAAACACCAATGTCCGTCGCTGACGCTTCCGGCTCGTTATGCCGTATGAGGTGATGCGAGAGTTTTTTCCCGTTTGTCCCGCAGGGTGCCCGTTTTTAAGCTACTTGTGTGTTGGAAGCATAAGAGGCTGGTGACCGATAAAAACAAGGCACGCCGCTGGTTCCACCCCGCGTCCGTTGCTCGACTTGTGGCCAGGGGATTAAAAACCTTCAGTAGGCGAATCGGCAGGCGGGAGCCTGCCCTACTACTACTGCCTTCAGCCTGCCCATTTCAATAAGGATTCACAAGAGAGGTTTTCTGGCAACAAACCTCTTTTGCCTACGGCACACAGGTAGGTCGCAGACGACCAACCTGTGCTACCCGGTTATATGGCATAGGAACGTAGCCGAATCGGCAGGCGGGGGCCTGCCCTACGTGGCTTTGGCAATGCGCTCGTTAGAAAAGACAGCGGGTGAGTCGTGTTGGCATGCGACTCACCCGCTCCATGATCAGACGATAATCAGACAATGATCAGACGACGAACGTTCGGCCGAATGGCTGGCCGTTACAACTCACCAACGTTTTGACCGTCGTTGATTTGCCGCAACCAATTGTAGGTGTTCACATTGATGTTTTCGCTCAAGAAAATGACCGAACCATCGGCTTTCACGAGATGCAGACCGCCGGTATGCGTGCTGCTAGACCCCCAGTCAGCCCCCCACGTCACGCTCGAGCGATTGATCATGTAGATTGAGTTGTTTCCGCCATAACTATCGACATCGTGGGAGGTCACCCCTGGGTGCCAAGTGGTAGAGTCTCCCACGTGACGTGCACCGATCCACAGTCCGGCGTTCCAGTTGCAATTAGCGGTTGCACATGTCTGCCGTCCGGCGCCGTCCTGCGTGCCCGAGCGTTCGACGACCATCGCTGTGTTCGATGTGCCATCAGTAATATCCCGCATCCGGATCGAGGAATTCACCGAGAACATGCCCTTGCGATCGTTCGCAGCCGAATTTCCCGAGTTCCCGAGGTAGTTCGTCTTGCCGAAATTGCTGCGCTTCGTGTTGATGAGCGGCATGGTGTCGGAGGGACAGCTGTATGCCGCCAGGCCCACGGAGGCCGCTGAGGTGGGAGCGCTGGTGCCGGTGGTACTCAATTGCCAGTGCCGCGTGAAGCCTGTGTCGGCACCGATCTTATTGTAGAGGGGCGCCTGATCGATATATGGCAGCACCATTGCAGACCACGCCAGTCCGTTGGAATTCTCCTGAAATGTTTGCGTCGCAATTGTGTGGCTGGAATTGGAGTCGATGAACCCGGGCGGGAAGACGAGGAAGGAGTCGTGGTAATTGTGCAGGGCCAAGCCGATTTGCTTCAGATTGTTCCGGCATTGCGTCCGCCGTGCTGCTTCCCGCGCTTGTTGCACCGCGGGGAGCAAGAGGGCGATCAGGATTGCGATAATCGCAATGACCACCAGCAGCTCGATGAGCGTGAAGCCTCGCCAAAGCGAGGCCGACCGTACCCGTGACGTTCTCATGTTGCAGGGACTCCGATGTAGAAGAAAAAGGGAGAGAGGAAGAGAGAAAGGGAAAGGCCGTACGAACGATGCCGAAACCGGCAATTACTTGATCGGCAATTACTTGGACGTGAGATCGAAGTCGTGAGTGTTTTTTCCAGGCTGAACACTCAGTTGAAGAGTTGACCGGGAGTTGTACTTCGCGGGAATGGGATCTTTGTATCCCGGCGGGGTAGGGGCATCGAGAATGGTCTCGATGCGGACCTTGTTCATGCCGACTTCAGCCCCCTTTAGCCCGCTGCGGAATTTCAGCTCGTAGATGCCAGAGGGATCGGTGTTTCCAAAAGCGATCTGGCCGTTGGCCGACTCAAAATTCACCGTGACGTTCGTGACCGGCTTCCCATCCAGAGTCACTTTGCCAGTGACCGTCCCGAGGGGAGGAGCATCGACCTTTCCGCCGCAACCAACGACAAGCACACAAGTTAAGATCGCGGCGATCACATGACGCACTGGCAGCATGGTGTAAACTCTCAGGGAAGTACATATAGATTCATAAGAATCTGTGAATGTATCCTGAGTTTTCACCCTGGTCAACAGTTAATGGATCGAGGCGGAGAGGTCGATTCGCCGGAAGATTATGTCTTTACAGAAGTTAGATGCAGTCGTTCTATCTACTCGCTATCCCCCAGATACTCTAGCTTTCCAGCAGCTCTTCCATGGCTGGGCTGTTGTTCCAAGCATTTCTGGTAGGCGCTCCGAGCCACTTCCGGCTGATTCAAATGGAAATGCATCTCACCGATGTAAAACCAGGGTGCCCCCTCGTCCGGGAGTAATCGAGCCGCTTCCAGAAGAGGCGGCAGTGCCTCTTGCAAGCGGTTTCGGCGGTAGGCGGCGATGCCAGTAGCCAATGCGCTGCGTCCGAGATGCGAATCTCTCTGTTGCGGGTGCTGTTCGCCGTAATAGGCTGCCAACTTGTCGTGGAGCGAGCGACTGTGGCCCAGTAATAAGGCTCGTTGCCAACTCGCGGCTGCCCGGTCTAAATCGCCCTGCATGCGCCAGGCGTCACCTTCCGCTTCCAGCGTCCAGGCGTTTTCCTGGCCCAAGGCTCGGAGTTTCGTGAGCAGCTCAAAAACCCTCTCCGGCTGCTGTCGACTTACAGCGTTGTAGAGCAGTTGCTCATCCACTGCCTGCTTTGAGATCTGTGGCGTGTCCCCGATCAGATCGTGTAGCTCCTGCACTTCTTTCTCAAAATCTGTCAGCGCCGCTCCCTGCGTCAACTGCTCCAGGCTTTTCATTTTGCGGGCAATTCCCGTCATTTGATCAAACGGTGAGACGTATTCCGTGTTGAAGTTCAACGAGACCAGGTGCGCCGATCGCTCGACCATCGCTGCCGCATGAAATGCTTCGCGATCCCGACCGAGTGCCGCCAGCGCGCGTTGCCGGAGGGCCTGAAATTCCAGGGAAAATTCGACTTGTTCGAGAACCCTGTCAATTGTCGGCAGTGCCTCTGCAGCCCGACCAGAACGGATCAGGAGTTTGGAATGCTGATAAGCCGCCGGGACGAAGGCCATGTTGCGGCGGAATAACTGTTCTGCCAGTTCTGCCTGTTCCAGTCGCAGTGCGTTACGCCCCATCGCGTATAACGCGCGAGCATGGGACAGTTTGTCGGCGGCAGAGCGTGCGGGCAATGCCAGGACTTTTTCATACTCCTGGGAGCTTTCCGCCATGCGTCCCATGCGATCCAGACTAAACGCCAACCCAAACTGGGCCGGTAGCGACCTAGGATCCATTAGCAGGGTATCGCGAAAGGTCTGTTCTGCATGCGCGTAAAATCCCTTTCCCAGCAGGGCCTCACCCAAGCGGGTCCAATCCCGTGCCGTCCCATTTGCAGCCGACTGGGCCAGTTGCTGGAGATCGGGAATGATCAGGGGATCCGCCAGATGCTCGTCGGGAATGCGTGGAACCGTGCTCCAGGCTTTTTGAACCAGCAGGCCACCACTCGCCAGAATTTGCAGCATCACGACGATCAGCAGCAGCCGCTCAGCGATCTTCATTCTTCGCGTCTCCTGCATTGAACCACGCCGAAATTCGCCCCAGATGCCGGTAAGGCCGCCTGATGTTCAAGCTTCCTGCCACAATGTCGGGACGTCCATCTCCCGTGAGATCACCCGCCGCGACGGTCACCAGATGCAACGGAGTTGGGCCGATCTGCCAGGGGGTGAAGTTCTGCCGTCCATCGTTCTCGAGCCAGATGATGCTGGCGTTTTCGCTGTGAAGCCAATCATTGGTCAGGCTGACTAACACGACATCCTGAGCGCCATCGCCATTGAGATCCGCCACGGCAGCAGCATAGGCCCCGCCCAGATTGCTGATGCGATGCGCCTGGAATTCCCACCCCCCGCGGTTTTCAAGCCAGTAACAGCCGTGATAAGGCTGTGGGTAGGCATCGAAATCCTCGAGATTGTCCCCGGCTGGCAGGATCAGATCCAAACGACCATCGCCATTCAAGTCGGCGGCGACCAGACCCGCCCCGCCCAGATCGGGATTAATGGTCATCCACAAACGTCGGGAAGTGAAGGTTCCGTCCCCCTGATTTTCAAACCCCCACAACTCCTCTTCTTCCTGCGTGACGATTGCAGTGATATCGAGGTCGCCATCGCCGTCGAAATCTCCCACAGGCACATGAATGGTCCCCGGTGCCTCCAACAAGAGATGATCCCGAAACCGAAAATCGCCCAGATTTTCCAGCCAGAGTATCGACCCGCGCGAATACCCGAAGACGGCGACCACCAGATCGAGTTTCCCATCGCCATTGAAGTCGCCAGTCTGCACATCGGCGACTCGACGGACATCGTCGAGAATCACATGCCGGACATACTCGCCATCGCGGTTCTCAAAGAGTTCGACTCTGCCGACAACATTGTCATCCGGCATGATGTTGCCAAGCACCGCAATGATGACGTCCAGGTCGCCGTCCTGATCGAGATCGGCCACGGTGATATGAGCCGGAACTGACACATCGGGAATCAAGACCGACTCGCGCCACGAATCATCTGGCTGTCGCTTGAGCATCACGATCTGGTTCGCTTGAGCATCTGCCGCCAGAATTTCGTTCTGACCGTCTCCATCCAAATCCAGGATTTGCACGTTCGTGATCAACGGCAGGCCAACGACGGGAGCGCCCAGCCGTTCAAAGCGAAAAGGCAATTCGGAAGGAGCGTAATGAGTGCCACCAGAATAGAGTTCGGCCTGCGGTCGCAGCGAAGGAACGATGCGTAACAGACCCAAAGTTCCCAAGGGAATTGCGATCGCAAGAATCAACAATCCGATGCATCGCGCCACAATCTGCTTTCCAAATTCATTTTGCGAGGTTGTCGGAAACTCCAGGGACTCACTGCTGGAGTACGTTCGCCCAGGACTGACTGCCTGACAGATTTCAGGGTTATCGGGCATATTCCCGAATCGCGCAGGGTGACCCCGGTTGAAATTCTAATTTCTGCCGAGGCCACTATACGGGCTGAAGCCTGGCTGAGGCGGACATTCTGATTTCTTTCTTCAGTTTGTCGCCTGCTGCTTCATCTCTTCCACGATCCAGAATACTGCGGGGCAGACCAACGCATTGTCGGCAATCCCCATCGTTCTCATCGTGAACCCCTCCTTGTCCGTATGCGGGAACTCCCGGCAGACAAGCGGCCGAACGTCGTAAATCTTACAGCGGTTGTCATCCCCAAGAAACGGGCAGGGCTGCTGGCGAGCATGATAGAATCCGTCCTCCTGACTGCCATATTCGCCATCGAATTCCAGGTATTCGTCAATGAACTTATCAGCCGTCATGTTCAGATGCCCGGCGATCCGTTCGATGTCTTCGTCCTTGAACTTGATCGTCATCGTCTTACAGCAATTGGCGCAGCGGGTACAATCGACGATCTGAAACGCTTGCTGGTGCAAAGTTGTTGTTGGGTTTCGATTTTTGGCTCGACTTTCGCGCCGCTCGGAAAGGTTCGACACGTTGAGCCTGTTAAAGTCGGAAAATCGGGAGTTTACAGAATCGTAATAAACGCGAAACTTGTCAAAGACAACTTGTTTATCCTTGCAATGCTTCCATTTATGCTAAAGAGGATTTGTCCTTATTACGTCTGCCATCTCCCCATCTTGAAAGTTCAATGCTACTTGTTGCCTATTCAGGCTATTCCCGTCTTTCTGCTCAAAACCTGGAGTTCTAGCAATGACCAGCCATTGCCGGGTCGCGATTCTTACAGAATACGAATCTTTTTCACGGGAAATTGCCGAACTGCTCTCTCATCCCACAGAGGGGCGGGTCTGTGCAACATCTGACGAGTTGTACAATGTGGTGAATGCCGGGCAGATCGACGCGATTGTCGTCACCAATGCCTTGGGCTGCTTCTTAAGTGGTGTGGATATCATCAACCGATTCGCGGAAGAATTGGTTCACCCGATCTGTGTGCTCATCGGTGATCTGACGCCCGCTCAAAAGCGTCGAGCCGAGGAACTGCGGGTTGGAACGGTTCTACCGAAAGAATCGACCCCGCTGGTCATTGCAGCGGCTGTCGCGAACGCGATTTCCAAAGAGATTCACACCGGCTTGTCGATTCCGCACGGTGCCCGAGTGCTGGTGAAAGACCAGAACTACATTGCTCCCATGCCACAATTGCTGGTAAGGATTTCCGGATTTTTGAATGATCCGAATGCCACTGTGGGCATGCTCTCACGAGAGATCTCGACCGATCAGCGCGTGACGGCTGAGCTATTAAAGCAAGTCAACAGTGCCGCTCTGGGATTGAATCATCGCGTTAAGAGTGTGCAGGATGCCGTGAGTCTGATCGGCGTCCGCCGGACTGTCGGATTGGTGCTGGCGGCCCATTTATTGGGATCGCGAAATTCAAAAGTGAAACCTTTGCCAAGTGGTTTAGATCTTCGTTTAAGGATGCGAAGTTTACTCACCGCCGTGACTGCCACTACCTATTCAAAGATGCGAGGTTTCCAATCGGCAGATCTGGCGTATGTTGTCGGCCTGCTGCAGGATATCGGAATTCTCATATTGCTCCATGAACTGGGAAATGATTACCAGCATACATTCGAGCGATGTGCGAACATTGCCCAGTTGCAACTAGCCCCTTACGAGAAGTCACAGCTTGGGTTTACTCATGCTGATGTCTCGGCTGCACTTTTACAGAAATGGGAATTACCTCCCCGTTTGATTCGATTGGTTCAACAACACCACGATCCGCTGGATCGTGTGGAAGTGAATCCGGGCGAAATCGAATTGATCCAGGCCATGCAGATTGGTGAATCGGTCGCGGTCTGCCGAGAGCACTTTTCGCCTCAGCGACAGATCCTTCTGAATCGGCTTGTCGCGAAATGTGGGGGGATGAATGAAGATACTTTTCATGGCTGCTTATCGCAGTCTGTCGCACAGACGATGGAAATGAGCAAACTTTTCAGTCTGCCCATGCCCGATACTCACAGCTTTCAGAAAATCATGCAGCGGATTGCCCGTGATGCTGATGTCGAACTCTCACCCGATTACCTCCCTCCCAATACCACGGGGGCCGTGCCAGAACCTGTTGAAACATTCGTCAATGTTCAGAAGCCAGCGGCTTATGGGAATTCCGAAGGAGCGAACGCGCATGGTTCTCCTGAGGTTAAGGCCAGTGCCCATGAAGCCAGTGCCGATGAGGCCCGTTTCAAACCAGCCGGCAACAATTCTGCCAATGTTAACGAAGTCTCGAGTTCGGCTAAAAATGCTCGTGTGGAGGTGAAGTCTGCAGAGGTTATGAAGGCGTCAGATAGCGTGCACTCTCTGGCAAGCATTCTGGACGATCACATGATCTGGCAATTTCCCCAGACGGAGGTGGCTGACCAAAACCTCGAACAGCCCAAATTTGTCAGACCAGAAGTCAATTTTCAGCAAGAAGTCATGCCCCCTCCTGCGAAACTGGGGAATGTCGGCTTTGAGGCATACTCTTGTGCTGAAAATCGCGGCTCACCGGCTGAGAAGACCATTGAGAAAACTGTACTGATTGTTGACAGGGATGTGGTTGCCCAGGAACTGGTGAAGTCTTCGCTGCAATCTTATGGGATTCATGTGGAATGCTGTCAGAATCCTATTGATCTGGCATTTCATGCTCAACGAGCCAGCCTGATTCTGATCGATATCCTCCCCGGCGAAAGTCGTGGGTTGGGGGAAATCCAGTGGCTGAGGAGCAAGCAGGTGATGATACCGATTGTTGCTATGAGCCGTGATGTTTCCCGTAATGCGGTGATTCTGGCGGCGAATGCTGGTGCTACGGACTTCCTTTCAAAACCTCTGGATATGAAATCCATTCAATCGAAAGTGTGGCGCCATCTTAATATTGGCCACATGGCTCAACCGGGCGAGATTAATTATGTGACGTCTCGTTAATACGCAACGACACCTTTGGATTTGATATAGCGATCCTGGTGCCGGGGTGAGGGCCTCCCTCAATCGTCATTCATGATAGAGAAAGACCGCCAACTATCTATCAGTGAGTATCTAACGTCGGGTGCCTGAAGCGACGGTGCATTGCACTAATCCCCGATATCCTTATTAACTAACACTATTTATTAACTCGCTAATCGCTGTGTCTACAGCTTAACAAAACCCCGAAAGGGGAGCGGCCACAACGGGGCCGCGGATCTTTAGTCATACGACCCGGCCGATAGGCCCAAACCCCGCGAGGGGGCTATTCGGGGGTGGCTGGGTTGGGGGTTGGGACGAGTGCTCCGTCTTTCTGGAGAATGGCGTACCATTTCTGGAGAGCGGCGTCGCGTCGGCCGGCAGCGTCCATGGGGCGGTATTCCAGCCGCTTGCCGGTAAACTTCTGGACATACCAGAATGCCATCTCACGAATTTCGACACGCTGGCTTCCCATCCAGTCGACCAGTTCTTGCGATGCCAATCGATCGGACGCAGCGGCGGGAGCGTATCCCCAAAGTAATCGATAGACGGCGGACGCATCGGATTCAGAATATTGTGTGGCCAGTTCTTCTTTGACCACCACACGGGATGAAGGCAAGTGGCCCAGCCATTGTTTTAACCAGAAGAAAGCCGCCATGCGGGCTTCTTCGTGTTCACTCTTGGAGAGTCCTTCGACGAGACCATCAATTCGTCCCATCAATCCCAGAGTATTGATCGCCAGTTCTGACATTTTGGGCCGGGCATCCACCACCAGAGCCAGCATGTTGAGATCGATATTCCCGCCGTCGTCAAACGCCCGTTCAAAGGCTGACGAAATTCGCTTGACGGCAGCGTTAGGAACTCGAGCCGATGCCTCCATCCATTCTGGCAGAGCCGACGAAATCGGCGGATTGGCTGCGAGATGTTCTGGTTGCTGGCTGATGGCAGAGAGCGGCACAAACACGCCGGGAGTGATTTCACGCGGAGCCTCGTTTCCGACAATCACACGGGCAGCACCTTTTGCCAGATACAGGCCAGAACTGATTTTGTTGGTTCCCAGATCTTGTTCAAAACGAGTCGGTTCGCGCCATTGAACCTCGATTCCGACCAAGACATCAGGAGTTGTGGGCTGGATTTTGGCGATGAGGCCTCCCACCTGGAACGTCCATTCAACAGGGGGCGAAAGTGCGTTGTTAATGCCTTGCCCCATCAGCGTCACGCGACCACGATCTATCAACAGTGAAGCGGGGGAATTTCCTACCGCCCCACCGAATCGCACGACAGATCCTGATAAGACATCAATCTGCCACTGAGACGAACCCGCTGTCGTATTAGATTCAGTCGCTGCCTGAGACGTTCCCGTGGTGAGCTGAAAGCGTGCTTCAAAAGGATCTGGCACCACGAGAACCGTGCCGGGAACGATTGTCGCTTGAGGAACGACGCGAACCCAGTTGGAAGTTTCTGGGTTTTTGCGAATGACAGCGCCTTCCGTCGAGACATATTTCACCACGGTTCCTGCTGTAAAGGCTTCCAGATCGGACATCGTGGGGCCGTTGTTATTTGCGGGGGCTTGTACTGGCGTGTTATTGGCGACATTTGTATTGGCCAGTGGCATTTTTTCCTGCGAGACAGGCATTGGTGATTCACCAGCAGGTGTCATTGGAAGCGTGGGAGTAGGAACGGCCGCCGCTGGTAGTGGCGCACTTTCCGCTGGGCGTTGTACCGTATTGACCGCAACCACAGGGGGAGTCGCAGCGTCTCCGT
The DNA here is from genome assembly GCF_056500625.1 of Planctopirus sp. SH287. NCBI lineage: Bacteria > Pseudomonadati > Planctomycetota > Planctomycetia > Planctomycetales > Planctomycetaceae > Planctopirus > Planctopirus sp. SH287. The sequence continues at coordinate 413,170 of NZ_CM151403.1, forward strand.
TCATTGGCTGAACGCTATTTGGTTGGCCGTTAGTTGAAGCACTGTCTGTCACACGACCAGGCGGGTTCGTCGGCGTCAGGCTCGCCACCTGTTGCGGAGAGGTGACAGGATCAACAGGGAGCAGATTGCTATCGACACCTTCTGGCTTCTTTTCATTGAGTGCTGTGGCAGGAGCCACGGGAAGCCTCGCGATATTCCCGCGATGAGGGGGCGTGGCGGGCTGCATGCCATATTCCAGGCCAGGGTCTCGAGACAACAGTGCCAACCAGGCCACACCAATCACACCCACAGCCAGAACGGGAAGAACCCGGTTTGTCCAGGATCTGGCCGTCGCTTGAGGGGCTTCAGAATATTCGGCACCCCGATAGTGAGGTGATTCTGATTGATGAGACGGGCTTTTGGATGGGGACTGTCCCAAGCGGGAAGTGTCGCTGGTCTCACCAATTCCTGCACGGTTTCCGTTCAGAGAAGGAACGGTTTCCGGAACGACTTTCGTCGGTGAAGGTGATTCTACAGCCGGGACTTCCAGCGGCGTCCCTTCAACAAGAGCATAGAGTCGTTCGCGAGAAGCCGCCGAAAACGTGACTGGCTCGGCTGCTGCCAACGTCAGGATCTGATGACATGCCGCCACCTCGGCCAGATGAATTTCTGATTCCAGGCAAAGACTCTCAATTTCAATCACCTGTTTGGGAGAAAGCAGGTCGTTGAGATATTCGGCCACCAGATTCGCGTCGAGAGACGTTTCTCCCGAACCATCCGGCAGAACGGAAGGAGCATTCAACCGGCGTTTTCGGATCACTTCACGAATACGACTGACCAGTTGTTGGACGTCTTCACTTTCGCGGATCCGCTCTCCCAGCACTTTTGCAGTCGCCGGCGGAAGAACGTCGTCCAGATACGCAAGCAAGGTTCGTAGAGTCAGTCGCATGATGTGTGCTCTCGGGAAAGCCGCAAGGGCCGTGTCACGGCACAAGGGCTGCTGGACATTTTCAAGGAGTGGACGCTTTGGGATGGCGAAGAGTCGGTTATCGCGCCCACACTATTTTTCTGCGTTCGTATTTTCTGCGTTCGTACATTGGTGTTCGTACAATAGAAGTGGGCTTTTGTGGTCGCCTTCGTTCAGAAATCCGGCTGTACCTCAAAAAATCTTCCAAAAAGACAGCACAACCCCGCCATGCCTGGCAGGAAGTCTTAGATTTGAAGGGAGTTGCGGCAGAGACGCCTTGACCCGTTCCCGCAGGCTTACCTATATCTACAATGCCAAGAATCTGTTTTCCCGGAGTTCCTTCATGCCCTGTCGCAACGAATCCACGATCCGCTTGCCATTCTTCCGCCTGTGGAGCGATGCCCTTCTGACAGCAGGGGCACTGGGAGCGTTCTCCCTCCTGTCAATGTTCCCCGGCGAAGCATCGGCTCAGGTGCTTCTCGGTGGAGAAATGCTGGTTAAAGGGGTAGCGACTGCTGAAGAGCGGGTGGCTCAGAGCGACCTCTGGGTCATGGATGTCGCCTTCAAACCGATGCGACAGATCGTTGTGGAAACCACCGATCCCAAAACCGGCGAAAAAAAACCTGAGTACGTCTGGTACATCACTTACCGCGCTTTCAATCGTCCCGTGCCTCAGCGCGAGCAGGACAACCTGCCAGTCAATGAGTTTGATCCCCCAGTTCGTCCGCCCATGTTCGTTCCTGAATTCACACTGGTTACAGAAGCCGACAAGCCGACAGTTACCCAGGATGCGGTCTGTCCTGAGGCCCTGGCAGTGATCAACAAGCGAGAGAAGTTCACGTTTCAGAACTCAGTGGATGCCGTAGCGCCCATTCCTCCGGCTGCCGAACCGAAATCTCCGGACGAGCAGGCGATTTCTGGAGTGGCGATTTTTCGCAATGTGGATCCCAAAGCCCGCCGCTATACCGTCTATTTGACCGGCTTCTCCAATGGAATCCGGAAAATCGAAGGCCCGGACGGTAAGCCTCTGGTTCAGCATAAGACACTGGTTCAGAAATACTGGCGACCCGGCGATGAGTTCGACCAACAGGAAGTCGAAATCCGTCTGGACGGCGATCCTCAATGGATCTATCGCTAAATTTGTCCGGCCCAGTTTCAGGGAAGATGCGGATCAGTAGAAGAGGGTGCGTTTCACGAACCCTGCGTCCTGTCATCCTGGCGGCGTAAAATCCACTGGTGAATGAACAACCGGCCATCATGCGTTTCCCCGACTCCCGCAAAGGGAGCGGCCACAACGGGGCCGCGAATCTTTAGCCCACGTCCCGGCGCTGAAAGAACCAAACCTCGCGAGGGGAGAGGGAGCCTTGGATCACTTGGTCAGTCGTCGTTCTCGCGATTGTTGCGCTTCTTCGATCGGTGGAACGCCGAAAAGTCTCTTGAACTCTCGGCCAAACTGCGAGGCGCTTTCGTAGCCGACCGCGTGTGCCGCCTGCGTTGCGGTATAACCTTCACGGGTGATCAAATTCTTTGCTCGATCCAGGCGTATCCGCTTGATGTATTGAATCGGCGAGGTCGAAGTGACGCTCTTGAAACTCTGGTGGAATTTCGCAGCGCTCATTCCCGCCTGTCTCGCAAGCTGTTCAACCAGCAGTGGTTGAGCAAACTGCGTGTGAATTAGTTTTAAGACGCGGGCTATTTGAGTGAAGTTCTCGCTACGTCGCGCCAGCACCGCAAGTGGGCCATCGGGTTCAGCCTGAAGCACGCGATATAAAAGCTCGCGGACAATCTGCCGCCCCAGCACGCGGCTATCCAAGGGTGATTTCAAACAGTGTAGTAGCCGCACGACTGTTTCTTGGATTTCAGCCGTCATTACAGAAGTTGAAATGCCACGAGGAACTATGTTCGAGCCACCTCCGATGCCATCCATTTCCAACACGACATCGGTCAGCACTGCCAAATCAACCATGACGGAGACCACCAGTAACGGGTGGTCAGGATCAGCGTCCCACTCACATTCTACCGGCATGGGAACCGACAAACTTAGAAAATGATCTCGGTCGTAGGTGTACGCGATGTCGCCCAGGTAGCTGCGTTTCTGCCCCTTGCCGATAAAGACGATGAGAGGCGCGTAGACAACGGGAGTTCGTCGAAGTGGTGTGGTATGTCGGGCGACTCGCACTCCTTCCAGATAGGTTGAGTGAATTCCCTCCTGGCTCGCCAACTCTGCTAATACCGTCGACAACGGACATCCCTCAGGCGTTGCGCGGTGATCACTGTTCGGATGGTTCATAGAATTCAGTTTAGCCGAACTTGGGCATTCTGTGCCATAATGGATAGGATTAGGCTAGACTTTAAGAGGATTAGGCCTTCTTTTGCCTCGCTTGTGATTCTCTAATGAGTTTGGTTCGGAGAGATATGATTAACCGAAGGCTCCAGCGAACGGCCTTTCCGTGTCTGTTCGTTCCGCCAAAGCCGTCGTGGCAGACGCCACCGAGAGGAAATGTTGTAGTGAAACCAATTTTCTTGTTTCTCGCGTCTTTTTCGCTCTCTGTCTTGCCATCTCTTGCGGTCAGCAGTGATTGGCCACAGTGGCAAGGCCCCAAGCGTGACGCCACTTCGCAAGAGCGAGGCCTGCTCCAGGAGTGGCCTGAAGGTGGGCCTCGCCTGGCTTGGCGAGCGGAGGGACTTGGTGGGGGAGACAGTGCGCCAGCGATTGCCAACGGCAAAATTTATGGAATGAGTAATCGCGACGGAAAAGAGATCGTGTGGGCACTTTCGGAAGCAGATGGCAAAGAAATATGGGCCGCTTCACTTGGTAATGCTGCCTCGCAAGGTGTGCCTCAGTCGAAAGAAGGCCCGGGCGGAACGCCGACAGTTGATGGTGACCGAATCTATGTCATCGGAATGAGCGGGCGGGTCGCCTGCCTTAATATCAATGATGGCAAGATTCTATGGAAAAAAAGTCTCATCGATGACTTCGGCGGGGCTTCACCGATGTGGAGTTTTCGTGAGTCGCCGCTTGTTGATGGTGACAAAGTCATCTGCACGCCGGGCGCATCCGACGCGATGTTGGTCGCCCTGGACAAGGTTAATGGCGAAGTGATCTGGAAGACAACCGCGCCGGCAATCCAACCTCCGAGTCCTTCAGCAAACGGCGCAGATCGTCCAGGCCGACGTGGGGGAAACGGTCGATCTGGTGGCCCTCGTCCAGGCGCCGCCTACTCGTCCGTCATCGCTATCGATTATGAAGGCTCGCGACAATACGTACAATTCACGTCAAGTGCGTTGATAGGCGTATCACCCGACAATGGGAAAGTGATTTGGCAATACGCCAAGCCCTCCAACGGAATGGGGATCAACTGTTCAACACCGATCTATCAGGACGGGCTGATTTTTGCAGCTTCGGCTTATGGAGCCGGGGGTGGTGCGGTCAAGTTGAAGAAGAACGACGACGGCCTTTTTGAAGCGAAAGAAGTCTACTTCACGCCGAACATGCAAAATCACCATGGCGGCATGATTGTCGTCGATGGCGCTCTTTACGGTGCCAATGGCGGGAACGGGGGAGGGTTCATGGCCTGCCTTGATTTCCAGACAGGCGAGACGTTGTGGAGAGACCGCAAAGGCCCCAAAGGGTCTTTACTTTACGCCGACGGACGCCTTTATCTCCGCAGTGAGGATGGCCCGATCGTCTTGATTGAACCTTCCAAGGAGGGCTTGATTGAACGCGGACGCTTTGAGCAACCTGATCGAACCGGTTTGCCAGCCTGGGCTCATCCTGTGGTCGCCAATGGCAAACTGTACATCCGCGACCAGGGGATGCTGCTTTGCTACGATGTGACGGCAAAATAGACGTGGAATCAGGTTCGCAGGCAAACACAATCATGGCAAGTCTTGAGCGAATGGCCAAGCTCCTGCGAAGCGATTAATTAACTCTGGCTCACACTGAATGTGACCCTGCGAGGAGAAGGGCGATGGCGGAGATGGTAAGGCGCTTCGGCGAGCCATCACCGCAAACGGTTGGGGAGGCTGTCTTCGCCCTGATTTTCGGGTTATCGCTCAAACCCACCAGTCGATACATCGATAACGACGTTAAACGTAATGACTTGGTGTCGGATATCTATGAGCGCTGGTCTGCGTCTTCAAATTCTCCCACAGAATGATAGCGGCTAAATAAAGAGAGGACGAGTCCTACCGCCACAATCGGAAGAGTGAGCAAGACCAGTCGATCGGCATAGCTAACCGCCAGATGGTGCATCGTGCCGCAAACGATCACAAACAGAATCGGAACAATGGGATAGCCGGGAACTCGAAACGGACGCTCGCGATGAGGATCCACTTGCCGCAAAATCAGCACACTTAACCCGGTCAATCCAAGGAATAGCCAGAAAAGGGGCGCGGACATGGCAAAAAGTGTCGAGAATCCATCGCCGTACTTTTTCCAGTCAATGGCCGGCATGTGAGTGATGGCCAAGATCTGATTTAATGACTCCTGGCCGGTCGAAGTGCCGAACAGCAGGATTAACAGGCTGCTGACGAAGCCTTGTAAAATGAGCGAGACATAAGGTGTTCTCGTGCGTTGAGTCTTCCAGCTTAATGCCGCGAGCAGACGATGCTCCTGCCCAACAGCGTCATGCACTCTGGAGACGGCCAGAATCAGGCTATTTAGCCCGCTAAATGCCGAGATGGCGACGACCAGATGCATCGCCCTTGCAGCGTAATCTCCTAACATTAATTGAAAGAGGTCGCCGGGCGGCGTTTTTGATGCTGCCAGGCCCGCGGCTCCCAACCCTTTCAGATAGGCCAGGTTAATCAAGAGATAGACCAGCGCGACAAATCCTAATCCCATCCAGAGGGCCAGCGGGATATTTTTCGACGGGCGGTGGATTTCGGCCGCGACAAACCCGGCATCATTCCAGCCGCCATAGGCGTACATCACCAGCAGCAAAGCCACGCCCAGATTGGGAATCTGCTGGAAATCCACTGGTTGATTCCATTCCGGGTCTCCTTTGCCAAACCATAGCCCCGCGACAATTAACGCTATCAGCCCGGCAATTTTAAGTGAGATGAGAATCCTCTGCGCCACAGTGCCGGCACGAAGACCAATCAGATTGACAATCGTCAGGATCATCACCGCAGCGATGGCGCCCATGGCGGTCACGTCGAGCGAAGTGTTGGCAGAGGCGTTGACCATGAACAGGCGGCAGGCAAACTCGGAGAAAATCCACGCCAAGGCTCCGATACTGCCCGTTTGCACAACTGTCAGTTGCAGCCATCCAAAGAGAAAGCCGGCCACGGGGCCGTAAGCTCTGGTGAGATACCAATAGTCACCGCCCGTTCGAGGATAGGTTGTCGCCAGTTCTGCATAACAGAAGGCGCCCATCAGGGAAATGAGTCCTCCCACCACCCAGAGGCTCATCATCATCACCGGGCTGCCGCTGAGAAACAGGACTGTGGGTGATGTGAAATAAATCGCGCTGCCAATCACAATCGCGACAATCAGACTGGCGCCATCAATCAGAGAAAGCTGTGGGTTCTGATGAGGCGATGTCTCTTCGGAAAGCGGATTGTCATGCAAATCCACTGGTGGTCTTATGGGCATCAGGTCGTCACTTTATGAAAATGCCGTCGCTTCAACGGTTCGGGGGATGGCTGTTTCAGGGCTGAATCAGTGGTGACGATAATCGGTTTCCAGAGGGCTGTCTTGCAGGAAACGGAAAGAACTGTTGAGAATCGACGTGAGTCAGTAGACAAATTTTGTTACGTCCGGGGTCTCAATGAGTGAGGAATGGCCTGTCATCCCGCAAGCAAATCTCGAGGGGGCATGAATGCACCATGCACTTCTGGTATGACAGCAGAATGTTCTCGGCGAAACTCAGGAGCGATTCTGCCAATGTCTTCAGCCCCGCTCATGGCAACGAACTCGAAAGTCCGACCTGCTGATTCTCTCTCAGCACCTGGCTCTCCTTCTGTACTGGGCGATTTGAGCTTGCAGGCCTCGGACTTCTCGATTCAAGCGGTGGAACGTCTGATTCGACACGCGATTGAAATGGGAGCCAGCGACCTGCATCTTGTCCCGACTCCCGACGGATTGGACGTCGCCTTCCGAAAGGATGGTGTCCTGGAAAGAGGCGGCACACTTCCTCTTCAGGTGGCCTCCATGGTTGTCAACCGGTTGAAGGTGCTGGCTCAACTGCTGACCTATCGCACCGATGTTCCACAAGAAGGCCGCTTGCGACTCCCGGATTTTCCCGGCGAGTTGCGAGCCAGTACCTTTCCGACCATTCATGGAGAAAAGGCGGTTATTCGTCTGTTCGTCGGCTCTGGACGCTATCTGAATCTCGACGATATTGGTTACGGTGCCCACGTCCGAAAATGCCTGGAGCATGCCTTACGACAGACCAGCGGCATGCTCTTGCTCACCGGCCCCGCAGGAAGCGGAAAAACGACCAGCGCCTATGCGTGCTTACGATGGTTGCAAACCGAGCGGCAACATCAGGCCAGCCTGGTGACTTTAGAAGATCCGGTCGAGGCCGTTCTGCCGGGAGTTTCGCAAACACAAGTGCGGCGAGGGGCGGAATTTAACTATGCCATGGGTTTAAGGTCGTTGTTGCGACAGGATCCTGATGTGATTCTTGTCGGCGAAATTCGCGACGCAGAAACGGCTCAGACCGCTTTTCAGGCGGCACTGGCAGGCCACCTGGTCATCTCGACTTTTCACGCCGGTTCTTCCTGTGAAGCTCTGTGCCGATTAGCTGATCTTGGCGTAGAACCGTTTTTACTACGCTCCTCCCTCCTGGCAATTTGTTCCCAGCGGCTTGTTCGGAAGTTGGCAGTTCCTGCTCAAGAATCCAGCGCCACTTCTGCGGCATTAGAATCAGTAAAAACAGTTTCTTCTCCTATAAGAAGCCGGTATCACGGTCGATTTGTTGCAGCAGAAATTCTCGACCCGGAGCGTCATTCCCTTTCACGGGCCATTATGCGCCGTGCCACCAGCCGTCGATTAGAAAGTCAGGCAGAACGGCATGGCTTTATTAAGCTGAAAACATCACTGACGCAATCTGTCAGTGAGAGAATCACGGATTGGTCCGAGGTTTGCCGCGTTCTGGGAGGAGAAGAAAATCAACTATTCCCGGATACATAGAACATATTCTCTGTGTATCGATAATTTTCTTTTCATCTATCTGTTGTTATTAAATTTACCAATAATTGACCGCACATCATATCGTATTCAATATGTCATCAATTCCTCCCACCGCCGTCATTTCATCACCTGCCCTGCAGGCGTTTAATCGTGAGATGATTCAGTTGATTCGAGCTGGCGTGCCTATTGAAGTCGGGATTCAGCAGCTCGGGGAATCGTCGTCATATCGTCTCTCTCAATTGGCTCAGCGTGTTGCTTCACGATTGTCGCAAGGTCTGACTCTTCCCGAAGCATTTGCGGCTGAAGAGACGGGAGAGGCACAGCTCTATGCGACAATTGTTGATCTGGGGATTCGGAGCGGTCACCTTTCCGAGATGCTGGAGTCCATGGCCGATCTCGGGATTCAAATGACAAATTTACGTCAGGAGTTCCGGCGAGCAGCCATTTATCCCACCATGGTGCTGGTTTTGTCATACCTGCTGATCTGCGGGATGAGCCTGATCTTTATTCCTCGCTGGATCAGTGCACTAGAGAACTTTGATATCGATGGGGGATGGATAGAGGTGTTTCTCCGTGTTATTCACGACACCTCTTACTACTGGATACCGATCGTCCCGTTGTTGACCCTCATCATGCTGGTTGTACTGGGGCAAACACGCGCGATTCGTTCAGGTATGCTGGCTGATAGCCGGGGAGTCTGGCCTTCATTGCAGGTGATCACCGGGGCGCTGGCGTGGAGCCTGGGGCTTCCAGAAGCCATTCGCTGGATTCAATGGTTATTTGTCACCAGTTTGCTGACACGTGAAGGGGTTCCTTTTGTGGAATGCCTGAGTCGGTCGGAATATCTGCTGGGCGAAGGAACTGTCCGGAAGGAGACGCGAGAAGCCCGCCTGGCGATTGAGTCAGGAGTCGACTTAAGTGCGGCTCTCATTCGTATCCGACATGTCCCCAGCTTCGTCCGGGATGCCATTGATATTGGCGTGCGGACAAATTCACTCCCTGTGGCTCTGCAGCTAGCCACGGGAGTGATGGCCAGGCGTGCCCACCGGCGTATCGACCTGATGGCTGCGATCTTGCCCATGATTCTTACAATGCTCGTGGGAGGTGGGATTGCAGTGATTTATGTGCTGATGGTCTTCGGGCCGTTGACAATTTTTCTTTCGGGATTAAGCCGAGCTCATTAAATAGGACTTGTTACGCTATTCAATCTGTTTGAACGTCACGGCGGGTATCGCCTTTCAGGTTTTCAACAATGCTGTCCTATTCATATATTGCTCGAAAAATCGGTTCGCCTGAATCACATCGATCGGTGGTGCATGGTCAATTGTCAGCCAGTACTGACAATGACTTGGTGATGCGACTGCGCGAACAGGGATTGGAACTTGCCAGCTTTGAACGTGCTGTTGAGCATCGCCCAAGAATTCTGTCAAACCTGCCGATGTTTCCGCATATGGCGATCCAGTATCAGGGTGCGTTGGAGGATCTTCCTGCCGAGTTAAGCCTGCGGCTATTGGCGGAAGAAAGCCCTTCACGGAAAGATCGCGCGAGATTGCTTCAGGCCTGGAAGAGATATCGCAACGATCAGGATCTGGAAGGTTCTCTGGAATTCGCCGGTTCTTCTTTGCCTCAGGGCTTGCATCGGGAATTGGCCGTTCTGGAGGACGGTCGATTGGCAGCAACCCTTTTGCGTCAGTTAATGACCTCACGTGCCCGCCAGCGCATGTTTATCAATCGATTGTTGATTCAGATTGGCACGCCACTCGCCTGGTATCTCGTGCTCATGGCGATCTTTCTGGCCGGTGGTATCTATATTATCCCCCGCTTCCAGAATATGTATGATTCTTTTGGAACTCAGATGCCGGCATTTACTCGGGCATTGTTCTTTTTTGTTGATTTTATTACGAGACATATTACGTGGCTCATGTTGGGGAGTGTCTTGACGATTGCGATATTATTCGCAACGTCGAGATATTCTTATCTTCGCCGCTTTTATCAAAGAGTATTCTGCTACCTCCCGTTGATCGGTCGTCCTCTTTATCATTTGAAAATCGCGCGCCTTTCCGAGTCACTGGGGATATTGCTCATGCGGCATCACCGGTTGGATGTTTCTGCCCGATTGGCCGCACATCTCTCTGAAGACGAATTGATACAATATGATGTGGCATTCTGGTTAAAGGAGATGGAATCAGGGAAATCGCCCTCGATGGCGATTCCGGCAAAGAGTTCTTTACCGAAGGCCCTGGGGATTGTTTGCGATGCTCATCTGTCGGAAGAGAGTCGGCACGATGCCTTTGACCTGCTGGCAGCGACGAGCGTTGTTCGTGCGATTTCCCATTTGAAAATGGGTTACCTGGCAATCCCACCCCTCTTTGTGGTGTTTGCAATTATCACCTTTGGTTCAACGCTCTTTGCCTTGTTTTTCCCGATGCTTCAACTGACCAGCGTACTTTCGTAAATAACAATGAAGCCTGCTGTCGCAGCAGCTACGACACTTTTTCATTTATTCATTCTTTTTCAGGAATCAACTCATGTTTTGGAATGCGGGGATTCCAGCCATTGCTGCCCCGTGGTGGCACGTTTTGATCCCGGTATCAATATTGTTTGGCCTGACATTTCTGGCCACGCTCTTGATATTGCGAGGACTGAGATTGCCGACGGCAGGTGTCTCAATGATCCAGGAAGGATCCACTCGCCCGGTGATTACATCACTCATTATTTTTTCTGCAGCAAGCCTGGCGCTATTGAATGGCTTGTTGTCGCTGGCATTTATCTTCTGGCCCGGTCCGGCCGAGTTCACGATTCGAGCCATTGTTTTTTTACTGTTAACGATCCCTAGTTTAACAGTGGGAATCAATGGTCTCTTTGGCGCTCGAATGCGCTGGCAAGTGGAGTGTGACCCTGTCCGCCGGTATGACCAGTTGACTCACCGGAGGCTGAGGAATTTCCGACAAAGAATCCAGATGATGCTGGTCTTTCTGGCTTGCACTCTCACTGTGGCGGGCAGTTTTACACCGACGATTGGAATCATTTCCTTTTCTGTCTGGCTGCTGGTTGTGGCCTTTGCGATTTCCATCCTTTCGTGGTTGGGATTTCGCCGGAGAAATCGGGCGATGGGAATTCGCTGGGCACTGATCAGCGCGTTGAAAAGTGATCAACCCGTGGGAGAGTCTTTGACTGGTTGGGAAGACTTTCCGGTTGTCAAAATTGGCTCTACGCTGGCAGGGGTCACTCATGCCATTGATCGGGGAGTGGCCTGGCAACCTGCCCTCGTGGCGAACACGCAGATTCTGGATTCCCCGGACACCTATCTGGCGGCTCAGAGTTCTCCTGAATCCTTGCTCTATAGCTTGCAACGGCAGATGGTTGATTCCATTGATGAGTTTGAACAGGAACTTCAGTTGAGAACATTTAATCTCTTTGAAGTCTTCCTGATGACAATTATGGTCATCTGGGGTGTGTTTAGCTATATCGCCTATTTCGTCGTACCGAAAATGATGAAAATTTTTGATGACTTCGATATTGAACGTCCTCAACAGTTAATGATTCTGATGCCACGTGACAGCGTGGGACTTTTTGGATTGATGACGGCAGGGGCTTCGATATTTACAACGGTGCTCGCATTAAACATTCTTCATCGCGGCTTTCAGGGAGAACAGCGTTGGGGGTTGAGTTTCTGGAGCCAGATTTCTGACCGACCGAAGCGCCCGCTCGTTCTTCGGGGAGTGGCTGCCACCTTACGTGACAGCCGCCCGCTGGATGAGGATCTGGAGCGTCTGGCTGAGGTTGAACCTTCAGGCCGCCTGGCTCATCGATTGCGAACGGCAGCCAAATCGTTGAAAGAAGGACGCGACATCCCTGAGGTGCTCTATCAAACCGGATTCCTGTCCAAAATGGAGCAACAGGTGGTTTCTACGGCATTTCTGGCGGGCAATGCGGCCATCATTCTGGATGAACTGGCTGAGCTACAGCTCCGCCGTCAGAAAGACATCTGGGATCGGTGCATGGAATTTGTTGGCCCTCTGATCGTGATCTTTCTGGGTGGAATTGTCTTGATGATCGCCGTCGCCATCATTCAATCACTCGTGACGATGATGGAGAAACTGGCATGAAGCGCTCGTGTTCCTCCCCTCGATCTGGCCTGATGATTCTTGATCTGGTCGTGGCGATGATCCTGCTGGCTGTCCTCTTGAGCAGTTCCGTGATGATGTTTGCGTTTGTCACGCGCACTCGTCGTCTGGCTCAACAGGAAGTGGTGGCCAGTCAGTTGGCTGCAAATTGGCTCGATCACCTTTTATCGGCGTCGGCTCAAGACCGTGATGCCATTAAAGAACAGTTTGCGGAACAGCAATCTCTGGAAAAGTTGCCCTTGTTGTTGCAACCGCCAACGAATGCTCAACCATTGACCACGCCCGCCCCGGCTTCGGTGGGGAAAACTCTGGCACGCCGTCTGATGGACTCTTCCCGGATGGCAACATTACTTCCCGATGGAAAAATCCGGCTGGTCTCGGAAGAGGTTTCCATTGATCTTCACTCCATTTCCAATTCTGTAGTGGATGCTCGGTCAGAGGCTCTTGTTCGCCAGACCAGCCAACGTTGGACGGTTGCGATTGACTGGCAGGTGACTGCGGGTGAGCAGGCGTCTGCGAACCGACATGCCCCTGTTCAACTGAGTGCCTGGATTCCCCGTCAATCTTCCGCAACCACACCCAACATGGAAAACACCTCGAATTCTTCTTCAGAAAGCGGGGGTTCTCAATGATCCGATTTTTCCCTGTCATCCGAAAAACAGGCTTCCCTGCGAGGGAGAAAAGCCCGCGCCGCCTTGCGAAGCGGCTGGGAGTCTCGTTGATTGAAATGCTGACAGCGATCGGCATGCTGGTCGTCATCATGCCCATTCTCTCTGTGCTGATGGTGACCATCCTGCGGGCGCAAGGTGGGCAATCTGACCGATTGGTTTCGATTGTCAACCTGCGGCGATTCTCCAGTGACTTCCGTAGAGATATCTGGAGTGCTGCTCAACTTGAAGAAGTGGATGACCGCCACGAATTGAAACTCTGGACGACGGGATCATCCCCGCCAGAGGCATCTCCGGACATCGTTTATCGAATTGAAAGCCGTCATCAGGGGGTGACAATTACTCGACAACTAGGGGGGAAGCCCGCCACCGAAAAATATCTCTTTCCGGGTGGTTCTGCCCGTTGGGTGATTGAGCCAGCCGAAGAGGTAACGACCGAAGAGACACCCACTACCGACGCAGCAAGCGGGGAGATCAAGAAGCGGGTGGTGAGCGCCGAACTTCAATTGCTGGCACCTCTCACCGTCAAGCTGCCGGCGTCCGCTCAGCAAACAGGCACAACCCCGGCTAATGCGATCACGATTTCTGCCACTCTGGGACAATCCCAACTGGAGAGAAACACATTACGGCCACCAATTGCTGAGGCACCTGATTCCCTCGAATCACGCTCTATGGGAGATCAATAATGCGATATGGGCAAGAGCGTCAGTCGTCGGGTTGGCCACCTCTGAATTTCCGATCCTCTCGTCGTGCGGGTGCCAGCACCACGTTTGTCGTTGCGGCTGTCATTCTGTTTGGATTAACCAGTGCGGCGATGGTCACGACATCCGTCATGATGCTCAGCCAGTCGGCTGTCGCCCGTCGGGAATCTCAAATGGACTTTTTGATGCGCGCAGCCGAGACCCAGTTGCGCGATCAATTCGCGATGGCGATTCAGGAACAGACTCTCCCCATTCAGCCTTCAGATCACCCCGCTTTTTCCTGGGAATTCTCGACAGGTGTCCGGGATGAGACGGCGCGTGTGGAATGCAGGCCACAATTCCCTGCCTCCCGGCAGGAAGACGACATGGCGAAAGCTCCATCGCGGGAGAAAGTCCCGGGGCGATATGAACTGCGGGTGATGCTTGTACGAAATGACAGCGTCCTTTTGGTTCGCCGTGCCTGGCTGGAGATTCCATAACGCTACTTTATAAATGCCAAAAAACAACGTCACTCGAATCTCTCTCATAAGGAAAACGATGAAGACCACGACCTCGCCCCCGGTTCGACGATCGGCGTTTACATTGATTGAACTGCTGGTTGTTATTGCGATCATTGCGATTCTGATTGCATTGCTACTTCCCGCTGTTCAGCAGGCACGTGAAGCGGCCCGTCGGACACAATGCCGCAATAATCTTCAACAGTTGATTCTCGCGATGCATAACTATATGGCAGCCCATGAAGTGCTCCCCCCCGGCAGTCAGAATCCCCAGGGGCCAGTTAATAATCTTCCCGATGGGTACCATATGGGCTGGATCACCCAGATCCTTCCTTATATTGAACAGTCGACAGTCTTTAAGCATATTGATTTTTCGAGTTCCGTCTATGCGGACGCCAATGCTCCTGTCCGCAAGGTTCCCATGAGCCTGCTTCAATGTCCCAGTACGCCCTATAGTTCATCTGGTGGCGCTGCTCATCCCTGGGGATCTGTTTCCAGCTATGCGGGTGCCCATCATCCGATCGAAAGCTATGTTGATCAGGGCCAATGGGGCGTTCTGTTTCTCAATAGCTCTATTCGCTATGAACAGGTGGAAGATGGGTCTTCCAATACGATCTATCTTGGAGAATATACCGAGCCGGACATGAATGCCGCGGGTCAGCCAAATATCAATCTGGGGTGGATGTCTGGAACCCGGGCCACGCTCAGAAATGGCGGCCGCAAAATCAATGCCTGGCAATCCCGCGTCCGCAATGTCTATGAAGGGCCTCCTCTCCTTGGTACCGATCCCAGTACCGATCCCAGTGCCGACACCTCTGGCGCTGAAGATTCGTTAGAGGAGGCTTCTTCAGAAAAGGCCACTGACGGTGAAACTGTACCGCCGGAAAATCGTTCCGATGGCCAGACACCGGAAGAGCGTCAGGCAGCGATGGTGGCAAAGCATGGGCCACTCACAGATGGATTTTCCAGCTATCACACGGGCGGAGCACATTTTGCGCTGGGGGATGGCAGTGTGCGTTTCTTAAGCGAAAACATTGACATGACGCTTTATCGGCAATTACTCGACCGCCGGGACGGGACGTTGATGTCTGGTGGATTCTGAGAGGCTATCCGAAAGCACTCAAATCGTTCTCCCTCAAGAGAGAAGGTGGCCGCAGGCGGGAGAGGGAGTAATGCTGGAGTCTCACAGACAAACGTCATGATTTGTGCGTATACTTGTCGAAATCATTAGAAATGGAGAATGGGAACAAACAGATACTTGTTACTGAGTCGCCTGGGGACGTAAATTTGGTTTTCGGATCTCGCCTTGAGGCATAGTGAACAACTGCCATCTCCAGTTGCTCAACTTGTTCAAAGGGATGGGTCGTGCCGTGTCACGGCTTTATCTTGGGGTTTCATGCGTCGTTACGTCCTCCGATGTCGGACTTTACAACCTGTGTAACCCCGCTTTTAAGCATTTGACAATGCAGTAGGCAATTCCGCTTTGATGGCGAGTGGTTGCGATTGAGCACTTCCACATGCCGTTTTCGCGTCGTTAGCCAGTTCTCCCCCTCTCTTTCAATTCAAGCGTGCTGGCGAGACTTGCGAACAGTTCCCATTCAAACAATTCCCCCCCTTCAGCCACATGCTTCCCGATCGACAGGCCGCTTCGGAAAGCCGGAATTTTAAGCATGGTGGCGACAGCCCGGCTCCCCAGGCTTCTTCGGCTCATTCAATCGCTGCAATCGGGAAGGATCTGCAACTCCTTGCAGTTGGCTGATGAATGTGGCGTGAGTCGGCGGACAATTTTTCGTGATATCGGGCTTCTTCAAGAGGCCGGCATTCATGTTCTTTATGACGAAGAACGGCAAGGCTATTTCATGCCTTTGCGTCTCTCGCTGCCTGCCAGTGAACTCAGTCTGAGTGAAGCGGTTTCATTACTGCTGGTTTGCAGTGAACTGTCAGACACGACCACAGGAATTCCGTTTCAGCAGGCAGCCCGTCAGGCGGCAGTGAAGATTCTGGATGGGCTACCTCGATCGATTCGAACAACGGTCAGTGAGATCGCTGAATCGATGGCGATTCGTATCGATGCGAGAAACCATTTGATTGGTAGTCAGTCGCAATACGAAGTCTTACTGGCGGCACTCATTCGGCGGGAGCAGATTCGTATTCACTATCGGAGTTACAGTGAAGAGTCCGGGATTTCGACGCTACTAAGTCCTTACCGCATGCTGTTCAGCCGACGCAGCTGGTATGTGATTGGTCGTTCAAGCTGGCATCGTGCGGTGCGGACTTTCAATGTCGGGCGACTGGAAAGTGTCGAGTTGGCAGAAACGACTTATAAGATACCTCCCCGATTCAGCCTGGATCGGTATCTGGGAAATGCCTGGCATCTGATTCGATCTCAGCCGATGGGCCAGATGATCCGCGTTCGCTTCGATCGGAAAGTGGCGCTTAATGTGGCCGAAGTTCAATGGCACCGAACGCAGAAAGCTGAGTGGAATGAGGATGGGTCACTCGAACTTCAGTTTAAGGTCGATGGTTTCACAGAAATTGTCTGGTGGATTCTGGGTTACGGTCGCCATGCCATTGTTCTGGAACCACAGGCATTGCGAGAGATGATTGCCGAACATGCCCAAAAAACGCTGGCGGCTTACGAGAATCTGAAGTGACGCTGGTGCCGTGTCACGGCTTTGTCTTTGGGTTGATGTTGCCGCAATGTCCTCCGTTGTCGGACTTAACAACAGAAGAGACCTGAGTTTTATCCTTTGACAATGCATTAGTGACAATTTGCAGGGTCAGCCTGTCGCACGTTTCGTGTGGCGTCTCAAAAAGAGTCAGGCTTCGTCGGCGGGCCATGAGGCTTGTCGTGCCGGATTGTTCCGGGCAGGTGCGAGGAACGAGCACAGATGCTACAGTCCAAGGCGGCGCTTTTTGTTGGAATATTCTTAAGGCAACGCTGACTCTTCACCAGCTGATGGCACTGCGGACATGATCCCCACAAGTTCCGATGTCCCTGTCGACACTCTTGTTCATGCTCATCATGCGGATGAGACCGGCCCTTTGTGGAGACGGTGGCAATCCAGCTGGCGGGTCAGATGGTTCATTTTACGCACCAGCATTGCAGAGAGATTGGCCTATCGCGGTGACTTTGCCTTTGCGACATTGATTCGTTTTCTGCCGATCATTACTCAGATCTTTCTCTGGGGCGCGATTTTCAACGCCCACTCGGCATCTGATAGCAAGAAGATCAACACCTATACTTATGCTGACATGGTGGCATATTTCCTGCTGGTGATGTTGGGTCGGGCGTTTAGTAGCATGCCGGGGCTGACGACGGGGATTGCCCGGGATATTCGTGATGGCAGCATCAAGAAGTTTTTGACTCAACCTCTTGATCTCGTTGAGTTTCTGTTCTGGCATCGCTCTGCGCATAAGCTGGTTTATTATGTGGTGGCCGCTGGACCATTCGCGTTAGTTTTCTGGTTGTGCCGGGCCTATTTTCCTGGGTGGCCTGATCTGTTCACCTGGGTGGCTTTGGTGGCGTCGCTGTTGCTGGCGTTTCTCCTGGGTTTTTTGATCGAAGCCCTGTTGGGTTTATGTGCTTTCTGGTTTCTGGAAGTCAGTTCTCTGGTCTTTGTGTACATGCTGCTGAATTACATTTTGAGCGGGCACATGATTCCATTGGATTGGTTTCAGGGGACGTTTGGCCAGGTTGTCCAGTGCTTGCCCTTCAAATATCTCGCCTACTTTCCGGCAGCTGTTGCGTTACAGCGATATTCGCAGCAAGAGATACTTCTGGAGCTGATGATTGCTGCCGGTTGGTGTGCGGGCTTGTGGGTTTTGGTACGGCTGGCCTTTTATTTTGGTGCCAGAAGGTATAGCTCCTACGGTGCATGAGTGTCTGCACCTGTTCTGATGAGTGGTGCACGCGATGGTCTTTCAATGTGGGCAGGAAAGCGCACGTATGTTTAGTTTTTCCCGTTTTTATGTGAAATAGAGATTCGGGAACCGGCAAACTGTGCGATTTATTGAAGCTTTCCGGAAGAATTTCATCAGGAAAGAGGGACAACTTTGGCAGGACAAATCTTGTTGGGCTTTGCCACAAGTCTCATGAGTCGTCATACTTCAATGGAAGAAAACGGTAAGAGAAGAAAACGGTGAAAGGGATGGAGGGGCGACCTTTCGCGCAGTCGATGGCTTTCGATTGTGGAAAGAAGCTCAGGAACATTTTGCTTTTAAGGCAACCAGGTGTGAGCCAACAGTCTGCGCTGGATTTTCAGCAAGGACGATCTGGCTCAGATGTTCCTCACTGGGCGGTTAAGCGGGTGTCCGTTACCATATCTCTGTGACCATTCAGTAGAGACGAATCGATGATTGTGCGAAAATGCCGGGGTTCCCTTGTGATTTCGCAGTAATTCAAGCTCAAAATTCGTGACCAGTCCCTGATAACGGGCTGATCACGATCCGGTTCCGGGAGTTCGACGCACATGGCGAGTATGATGACAGACACAGGCCGTTCCGCAGCGTCGAATGGTCACGGCTCCTTGGAATCGCAGACCGAACTTGGCGAACTTCCTGCGGTAGGTCTGGACACCGATGAACTTGCCGAGTGGTACGAGTCACTCGACGATGTATTTCACCGTTATGGGCCAGATGAAGTTCGTCAGCTTTTGCAAGAGCTTCAACAGCGGGCCTCGGCACGTGGTGTCAGTGGAACTGCCAGCCTGACGACGCCTTATATCAACACAATTCCTGTAGAGGCCGAGCCACAGTATCCCGGCGATCGCAAGATGGAGCGAAAGATCCGCTCGATAGTGCGATGGAATGCGATGGCCATGGTCGTTCAGGCGGCCCGCACCGGCACGGGTGTGGGTGGTCACATTTCGACCTTCGCGTCCTCGGCGTGCCTGGTAGAAACCGGGTTTAACCACTTTTTCCATGCTCCTACAAAGTCGCATCCTGGCGACTTTGTTTATTTTCAGGGGCATGCTTCGCCGGGCGTTTATTCCCGGGCGTTTGTGGAAGGTCGGCTGGATGAAAGCCACCTCAAAAACTTCCGCCGCGAGCTTCCTCGCGGGCAAGGCTTGTCGTCTTATCCGCACCCTTGGCTGATGCCCGATTTCTGGCAATTCCCCACGGTTTCCATGGGACTGGGGCCGCTCTGTTCGCTCTATCAGGCACGCTTCCTGCGGTATTTGCAGCATCGTGGCTTGCTTGATACCAGCAAGTCCCGCGTCTGGTGCTTCATTGGTGACGGGGAAGTGGATGAGCCAGAAACTCTGGGTGCCATCACGCTCGGCGCCCGTGAGCATCTGGATAATGTGACCTGGGTGATCAACTGCAACCTCCAGCGGCTTGATGGCCCGGTTCGCGGTAACGGGAAGATCATTCAGGAGCTTGAAGGTCTCTTCCGAGGCGCTGGCTGGAATGTCCTTAAGGTCATCTGGGGTGCCGATTGGGATCCTATTCTGGCCAATGACGAGTCGGGACAACTCAAAAAGCGGATGCTGGAAATCGTGGATGGCCAGTTCCAGAAATATGTCGTTGAGTCCGGCAGCTACATCCGCCAGGACTTCTTCAGCAAGAACCCTGAACTTCTCAAGCTGGTTGAACATCTCAGCGACGACCAGCTCAAGGCCATGCGCCGCGGCGGTCACGATGCCCAGAAGGTTTACACCGCTTATCATGCGGCTGTGAACCACAAGGGTGTCCCGACTGTTATTCTAGCTCACACCATCAAGGGATATGGTCTGGGCGAAGCGGCTGAAGGCAAAAACACCACCCACCAGCAGAAGAAGCTGGAAGAAGACGATCTGCTCAAATTCCGCACGCGCTTTGAACTTCCGCTGTCGGATGAAGAAGCCAAGGCGGCCAAGTTCTATCGGCCGGATGCTTCCAGCCCCGAAATCAAGTACATGCTCGAACACCGGCAGGCACTTGGTGGATCTCTTCCTGTCCGTAAGCCAACAAGCGAACGGCTGACCATTCCGGGCTTTGACCAGTTCCAGAATGCGATCAAGTCGAGCATCGGCAAGGACTGGTCGACCACGATGGTGCTGGGCCGGATTCTTCAGTGGCTCTGCACTGACAAGACAATCGGCAAGCGGATCGTTCCTATTATTCCTGACGAGGCTCAGACCTTTGGTCTGCACACCCTGTTCGCACAAGTGGGGATCTACAGCAGCAAAGGCCAGCAGTACACGCCGGTTGATGCCGGGCAGATGGTCTACTACCGGGAAGAAAAAGACGGCCAGATCCTGATGGAAGGGATCAACGAAGCGGGGGCGATGTCCTCGTTCGTTGCTGCGGGGACGGCTTATGCCAACCTCGGCATGAACATGATTCCGTTCTATGTCTATTACTCAATGTTCGGTTTCCAGCGTGTCGGCGACCTGGTCTGGCTGGCGGGTGATTCTCGCTGCAAAGGTTTCCTCTGCGGTGGAACATCGGGCCGTATTTCGCTCAATGGTGAAGGTCTCCAGCATCAGGATGGCCACTCGCAGTTGATTGCTTCGAGTGTCCCGAACCTGCTGGCTTATGACCCCGCCTTTGGCTACGAACTGGCTGCCATTGTGCAGGATGGTTGCCGCCGGATGTATGCGGAAGATGAGAACGTCTTCTATTACCTCTCGGTCTACAACGACGGCACCTTCATCATGCCCGCCATCCCTGCCGGGGTGACACAGGAAATGATCTGTGCCGGGATGTATCCGCTGGAGCCGAATGTCTCTGCCAAGAAACGAGCCAACCGGCCCCAACTGATGGGAAGCGGCCCGATCATGCAGTACGTCCTCAAGGCCAAGCAGATCCTGTCAGAGAAATATGGTGTCGAAGCCGATGCCTGGAGCGTAACCAGTTACAACGAACTGAAGCGTAACGCTCAATCGGTGGCCCGGTGGAATGCGTTGCATCCCGACAAGAAGCCCAAGCAAAGCTATCTCGACCAGACACTGGCTGGCGTGACGGGGCCGTTTATTTCCGCCAGTGAGAACGTTCAACTGGTGGCTGAACAGATTCGGCAGTACATCCCCGGGCGATACACCGTTCTGGGTTGTGATGGCTTTGGCCGTAGTGAAGCGAGAGACGTCCTCCGTCGGCACTTTGAAGTTGATGCCGAGTGCATTGCCTTTGCCGCGCTGTCTGCTCTGGCTAAAGATGGTCACTTCGATGCCAAGCGATTGCCAAAGGTTCTTCAGGAACTGGGCATTGATCCTGAAAAGGTTGACCCCGCGACGGCCTGATGTTCTCCACGCACTTTTCTTTGTCTCAAGATTACTGCTCAACCCTGACTATTGCGCGAAAGCGGGTTCTCTTCCATGAGTGTTGAATTCAAGCTGCCTCAGCTGGCGGAAGGTATCGACAGTGCCGATGTCGCCCAGATTCTTGTGAACGCTGGCGATACGATTGAAGCCGGCAAAATCATTATGGAACTGGAAACCGATAAGGCGGTCATGGAACTGCCTTGCCCTCATGCGGGGCAGGTTTCAAAACTGCTCGTGAAAACGGGTGATACCGTCAAGACGGGGCAGGCTTTGCTCATCATCGAGGCCGCCGGGGCCAGTAACGGAGCCGCTGCCAAACCTGCGGCTCCGGCGGCTTCAGGCAGTGGTGGTTCGTCTTCGGCATCCAGTGCTCCTGCGAAATCGCCGGCACCGGCCGCAGCACCTGCACCGGCGAAGTCTTCGACACAGGCCGCTGTGGCAACGGCTCCCGCACGCTCGACGAGTGATTTGCCGATTGCCGCTGGCCCTGCCACTCGCCGTTTGGCTCGTGAACTTGGCCTTCAGTTGGAGCGTTTGCGCGGCACCGGCCCCGGTGGTCGGATTACTCAGGAAGATGTGGCGCGGGCTTATGCGTCCCAGCAGGGTGGCGGCGGTGGCGTGGTGGCTCCGCCATTACCGGACTTCTCTCAGTATGGCCCGGTGACTTCACAGGCATTGACGAAGCTCCAGAAGACCAGCGCCAACAATCTGGCTGCTGCCTGGCAGCTGATTCCTCATGTTACTCAGCATGATCTGGCCGACATTACCGAGACGGAAGCGGCCCGGAAGCGGTTCCAGGAAGCGGTGGGCAAGGGCGGTGCCAAAGTGACGATGACCGCCGTGGCAATGAAAGCCGCCGTGGCAGCTCTTAAGGCGTTTCCCAACTTCAACTCGAGCATCGATATGTCTCGTGGAGAAGTCATTCTCAAGAGCTATTACAACATCGGAATCGCGGTGGATACACCGAACGGTCTGGTGGTGCCTGTGATTCGTGATGTCGACAAAAAGACGATTCTTCAGTTGGCGGTGGAACTGACCGAAATGGCGGAGAAGGCCCGCAATCGCAAGCTGGAAATCAAGGATATGCAGGGGGGGACTTTCACCATTACCAACCTGGGTGGCATTGGCGGGACGGCTTTCACGCCGATCGTCAACTCCCCTGAAGTGGCGATTCTTGGAATGTCGCGCAGCTTCCAGCAGTTGCAACTGGTTGATGGACAGGTCACGCAGCGTCTGATGCTGCCACTCTCCCTTTCGTACGATCACCGCGTTGTGAACGGCGCTGATGCTGCCCGCTTTGTCGTGAAGCTGACCAGCCTCATGAGCGATGCCTTCAAGCTGCTGGTGGAGTGCTAAACCAGCCGTTTGATAGACCATAATTGCAAAGGGGGGAGTGGCCAACAAAACTGGCGACTCCCCCCTTTGTCATATCCACAGTTTCAATCTTCGGCATCAATCTTCGGTATCAACCTTCGGACAGATCGATCAATATCAATCATACGAATCGCAAACTTGGAACAGCGCGTTGACGATCACAGAGCATGCTTGCTCTCAATGCCGCAAGCATGGCACTCAGAGCGCTATTTCAAATTGGAATGCGGATAACGCCGATCTTGCACGGCTTCTCTTTACGAACCCGGAAGCGGGTCTACTTTACGCGTGCGGCTCGGGCAGGTCGTGATGCTTCACGTGTTTCACGGTCTGGGCGAGCCACAATCCGAACAGGGGTCGCAAGCACTTCGCCCAATCGTGGCATGGGTGTCCCGCGGTAGTAAACGCGGCGAACAGTATTGCCGTAAAAGTGGAGCGGGCGATAAGGGCGGTTTTCAATCGGAGTCGATTCAATCTGCTCTCGTAATGAACCCGTCGCAATCACCACAGGAATCCATCCCGGCTCATTCGTATTTCGCTCGGCAGACTGAGCAACGCTCAGCGGCAGCAAGCCCACAAAACAGCAACAGACGAAAACTCGGCCTGCACAAGACTTGCGAACGCTGAGCATGGCTTTTCCGCTGGTTGGGTCGTCTTTGGACAGAGCTTTCTGAGGCATCGCGTTGGTTCTTCCGTCTTAAATGAAGTCACGGGCAAGGTTCACAAGAACCCCGAATGGTTCTTATTCCCTGGCTCCAGCGGCAAGAGTCGACAACCTCTTCGGCTGCACATCATGGCAAACCTACCGCGCCGACAAGATCTTCAAGGTTCAATTCGTAAAAACCAGTGAAAAGGCTCGTTCAATCAGATGCGATTGCAACGCCTTTTACGACAAAAGTGGCTTACTGCTGCATTGTCAAAGCCTGAAATTCGTGTCTCGTCTGTTGTGACGTCCAGCAACGGAGGACGTTGCGGTGACATCCCCCCCCAAGACATGGCCTTGGCACAGCTCTTGCTGTTTTACACCGAGTTTTAACTGATTCCTCGTGTTCTGGTGTTGATATGTCGCGTGATTGTCCGCGATCTGGTGCGAGTGCGAAGGAGTTTTTCTGGCGACTTTCTTCAGTAACTTGTTCCGCCTTCGGTGACGAAGCTGCGGCTGGCAGTGAGTCGCCTTGTGATCATCACAGGTGACGATTTCAGTAGTTGTGGGGCTTTCTGTGTCTGGAGGTATGATTCATCGTTCGTTTCTTGTCTGCCCCCAAGTTCGTTGGTATGGACTTTTGGATAGCGTATGATCAAAGGCGTGATGATCAGCAGGGCGGAGAAGACTCATGTCAGCAGTATCTCGCAGGAAGTTTGATTCGCCAGTAGCCGTCATGCGATATGCGTTGGAACTGGCAAGTCGCGGGCGGGGATTTGTCGAGCCGAACCCGGCTGTCGGGGCGGTCGTCGTCAACAGTGAGTTGGAACTTCTGGGGGAAGGCTGGCATCAAAAATTCGGTGAGCCGCATGCGGAAGTTCATGCTTTGGCCATGGCGGGTGAGCTTGCCCGCGGAGCGACCCTCTATACGACATTGGAGCCGTGTTCTCATTTCGGGAAAACGCCGCCATGCGCCGATGCGGTGATTGCCGCTGGAATTGCGCATGTGGAAACTGCGCTGGTTGATCCCGCGCCGCATGTCTCGGGAAAAGGGATCGGGCGTTTGAAAGCTGCCGGGATTACGGTGGATGTCGGTTGTGAAGCGGCTGCTGCCAAAGAACTGCTGGCTCCTTTCGTTTCACTGCAATGCGCCGGAAAGCCTTGGGTTCACGCCAAATGGGCTATGACACTCGATGGGAAGATCTCCTCAAAAACAGGACATTCTCATTGGATTTCTGGCGAAATGTCACGCCTGACTGTTCATGAGCTTCGCGCGCGGATGGATGCCATTGTTGTGGGGATCGGAACCGTGCTGGCCGATGATCCCCGGCTGACCGTTCGTCTGCCTGCTGATTGGAGCGGCCCATTGCGAGTTCCCGCACGGGTTGTTGTGGATTCCCGCCTTTCGATCAATCCGCACTCACAGCTTGTTCAGACAGCTCATGAGTTTCCGACGGTGGTTGCCACTGTCAATCCCTTGAGTATCAGTCCGGGCGAGCGAGAGCACGATTGGGTGACCCGAAAAAATCGACTGGAAGCGGCTGGCTGTGCTGTCTGGGTGCTTGATTGTGGTGCGACCGATCAAGGGCTGGCCCATCATCCTTGCCTGAGGCAATTATTCGAGCGAATGGCCGGTGAAAAATGGACGCACGTGCTGGTTGAGGGTGGCGGCCGGCTGATGGGATCGTTTTTTGATGAGGGGCTGGTCGATGAAGTTCATGCTTTTATCGCTCCTAAACTGGTCGGTGGCTCTGCGGCTTCTTCCCCCATTGGCGGCAAAGGACGAGTCACGATCTCAGATACGGATGAGTTTCCTACCGGCCAATTTGTGGCGTCGGATCGCGACATCTATTTTCATGGGATTCGCGCCGCCGCTATTGAACGACTCCCCTGGTGGTCACCGGAGTCTCTATCGCTGTAAGAGGCTATCGGAAAACGCTCAATCCTTATCTGGTTGAGGGAGCTCTATAAGCCTTTCTCCCTGAGGGAACTCTATCAGTCTTTCTCCCTGAGGGAGAAGGGCCGCAGGCCGGATGAGGGGATTGGTCCCGGCATGGAAACACGGCGATCCCCTCATGGGTTCTCAAGGATGTTTGACAAGGGGCAGCTTTACTTCAAGTCAAACGGTGGGAGCGATGTTCCCCCTTTTTCGATTTCCACAATCAGGTCGGTCGTATCTTTTTTGGCATACTTCTTGGGAAGGTCGTTGGGCTTTGTGCCCATGCCTCCCCTGGAGACCACGACTTCGTAGTGAACCACGGTCACTTTATACTTTCCTGCCGGTGCTCCATCGTCTCGGTCATAGGTCGAGACGGCGAATTCGCCGTTCTCTTTAGTTCTGGCCTGTGGACGAACCGAATCGGGAATACTTTCGTCCAAAGGAAAGAAAGCCAACTCGGCATCTTTCAGTGGCTTTCCTTTATAGCTCACCGAGCCATTGGCAGGATGAGATTTCTCCCAGGGCTTGGCTTGCCCGCAACCACTGATAAATACAATAACTAAGGCGGCGTAAAGAGCTTTTAGTCCCGGGGATATAGAAGATTTCGCGAACATGCTTCTGCTTTCTTTGCCGGTTCGAGTTCATGATTTCCACTGATGCCAGAAGCCTTTTTGACAAGACGATCTGCGTCTCGTACGGCATCAGGCATGAATCGGGAGAGAGTCAGGGGCGTCTCGATTTGATGAGACGCCCCAAAAAAGAACGATTCAGGAAGAGGGTGCGAGATGTCTTTTAGAATTCGCCCACGACTTCACCGCCTGATGGTGTGCACAGGCTGATAAACGTCCGGAAGTCGATGTTCTCGCTGAGGAAGCGGACAGAGCCATCGCCCATGGTGAAGTGTGCTCCCCCTGTATGGAACGAGAAGGGGGCACCCGTTCCGTGAGTGGCGATGGGGACTCCCATATTGGTAATCGTGGTGGCTATCCCGCTGTTTGTATAATCAAGGTTACGAATGTTGTGGCCATTGGTCGCATTGATCGCGATGGCTCCCCCAAGTTCACCTGTAGCAGACGCTTTGCCACCAAAGATGATGATATCGCTGGCAGGCCGTGACCAACCGCCCGAATTCAATCGGTCGGTCGTCGCAGAGTTGGAGGTGGTATCGGTCAAGGCGTTCCCACCTGTCAGTTTTCTGGGGCCACGGACATAGACAAAGGGACGTCCAGCCGATTCCGCAACGGCTAGCGTATTGCTCAAGCCATCGGTCACATCACGAAATTTTTTCCCCTGCTTGGTCGGAAGCCCCGTGGTGGTATTGATGGTTGCGTTCTTTGGGAAAAACCCAGGGACATAGGTATATGGCGTGGTTGAGCCAGCATGTACTTCAGCCGGGTCAATATAGGTTCCTGGAGTGCTGGATAATCCAAGAGTGCTGGTAAATACTCCGGGAGCGATGCCGAAGATCGGCGAATAGTCGGTGGTCGACGCTATCCCTGCTTGAAAACTGGGTGTCGTTGTCGAAGGCGGGGCGGTGTCCAGCACGCCCGCCTCAGGGCTGGAAGGGCATTGGAAAGCTGTCAGCCGCGTCTGTGACAACGCCGTATTTGTGCCAGCGTTCCAATTAATCGACTTATCATATTTGTTATAGATCTGCGCCTGATCGATATAGGGTAGCAGGTCAGTCAAAATCGCGACGCGGGAAGCGGTATTGACCGTGGGGCGAAGGCTGGTTGGCAGATAGCCATAGGTGCTTTCAAAGTTGTGAAAGGCCAGGCCGATCTGCTTGAGATTGTTGCGGCACTGAGTTCTTCGAGCCGCTTCGCGAGCCTGCTGTACCGCGGGCAGCAGCAGGGCAATCAGGATCGCGATGATGGCGATCACGACCAGCAGTTCAATCAGGGTGAATCCCTGACGCTTTGGTTGATAACGCAAAAAGTTTGGCACAAGCGAGCGAGGG
This sequence comes from Planctopirus sp. SH287, assembly GCF_056500625.1. Lineage (NCBI taxonomy): Bacteria > Pseudomonadati > Planctomycetota > Planctomycetia > Planctomycetales > Planctomycetaceae > Planctopirus > Planctopirus sp. SH287. The sequence goes on from NZ_CM151403.1 coordinate 440,410, forward strand.
GAGTGAATCATCATTCATTCTTTCAGAAAACGTGGGCGAAAAAGAGTCTCACGGGGGAGCAAGGGCAGAAATCTGGTGGATCACTGGTGGGTGAACAGTGTGTGTTCATTCAAAGAACACATCAGGCATGGCAGTCTTGATGCCGCCATTCCCAATTAGGGATCGGGAACAAACCCGGCATTCAAAGCCATAAACGGCATTGTTCTGGTGAAACGTCCACTGTGATGATGTGGCGTTTCTGTTTGTTATTCAGGAGCAAACTGTTGGCACATGACGAACTCGGGCTTCCCAGTTAAATAACTACCACCTGATTGGTGGGTGATTATTGTATCGCCTGTTATTGTCTGTCAACTCCATCTCATCCGGAATTTTCAGAATAAAATGCTGCGGCATGGGGCGGGAAATTTGCCCAGTCAGAATTGGCGACCTAGATTTACATGCCGTGTCTGTTGCTTTGTTACAGGGCCAACCGTTCCAAGGTGTTTCTAACCATGACCGCCATCGTTCGTTTTCTGCGCAGCGAAGATGGGCCTACTGCCGTTGAATATTCCGTGATGCTCGCGATGATCCTGCTGGTGGTCATCGTGGGCATCTCTGCCTTCGGCACTTCCCAGGCGAACTACTGGGGCGGAATCCAGGGCAAGCTGTCCGACCATGGGTTCTAACGCCGTTTTTCCGGCATCACGTTGCCGTTCGCTGAGGTGTCACCTCCTCCACTGCCGGGCATAACAATCTGTTGAATTCCAATTCAGGTTTGATGATCTCCTTGTCACTTTTCCCTTCGATGTCTGCCTGAAACAAGAGAGGCTGATAGCGAGGGGGGGATTGTGAGGTTAAACTGGGTGGGGTGCGCGGAGTCTCTGGGCGAAGGTTTGTGCCGGGACGGCGCTTGTCGTGCGGTTTCTCCTACTTTCGAGTGATGTGCCAGCCCGTGTCGATCAGCTCAGAGAAATCCCGTCTTTGTCGTTCCAAAATTGCCATTGTCGGTTTGGGTGGCCGCTTTCCGGGGAGTGTCTCCCTCGATCAATTTTGGAAGCATCTTGCTGGTGGCGTGGATCTGGGCCAACGAGTTCCCGCTGGTCGTTGGCGATTGGAATCCTGCTTTGCGACCCGGCCCCATCCAGAGCCTGATCGAGCACTTTCAGACTGGGCCTGTTATCTCGACGACGCAGCCTGGTCGCTGATCCCGTCTCGTGGATTAAGCACGATCTCAGAATCCGAATGGAACCGGCTGGATCCCCTTTTCCGTCTCAGTCTCAACACCGCTTCGGACACCATTGCCAGTGCGTCCTCCACTGGTAGCTGGCGGTTGAATCAATTTGCTCCCGAACGTTGTGGTGTGATTCTGGGAAGCATTGCCCTCCCGATCGAGTCCCTCAATGATCTAAGCTGGGAGGTTTCAGGCCAGCGGTATCTGGAGTGGATATCCGCTTCTCCGGGGCAAAACATCGGGCAGACCGCAGCGTTCAGTCATGCCGTGTCTGGTCATGCAGTGTCTGGCCATAAGTGGTCGGGGATGAATCGGTATGCCCTGGGCTTTCCCGCCGCCATCATCGCACGAGAACTGGGGTGGAGTGGCCCGGCTTTTACTCTGGATGCGGCTTGTGCGTCGTCGCTCTATGCCATTCATCTGGCCATGGAGGAACTGCGAGCCGGGCGCGTTGATCTGATGCTGGCGGGAGGGCTTTCCCGTCCCGACTGCCAGTACACGCAGATCGGGTTTTCGCAGCTCAAGGCCCTTTCATCAGGGCAGAAATGTCGTCCACTTGATGCTCGGGCCGATGGGCTGGTGGTGGGCGAAGGGGCGGGGATGTTCCTGCTGATGAGGCTGGAAGATGCTCTCGCAGCAGGGCATGAGATTCACGGTGTTCTTGTGGATGCAGGACTCTCGAATGACCGCGGTGGCAGTCTGCTTTCGCCGCGCAGTGAAGGGCAGCTGCGAGCGATGAGGGAGGCTTATGCGCGGGCGGGGTGGCTTCCCGAAAGCGTCGATCTCATTGAGTGTCATGCCACCGGCACACCAGTGGGCGATCAGGTCGAGATTTCCAGTCTGCATGAACTGTGGAAAGAGGCTGCTCATCGATCTCGAAAATGTGTGCTGGGGGCTGTGAAATCGAATGTCGGTCACTTGTTGACAGGGGCGGGCGCAACGGCATTGATGAAAGTTCTTCTGGCGTTGAAGCACCAGACACTCCCTTGCACAGCAAACTATGAACAACCCGCCGGCCCGCTGCAAAGTGCCGATTCTCGCTTTGAAGCACTGGCTCAAAGCCAGCCGTGGGAAATGACAAAAGACGGAAGTCCCCGCCGTGCGGCAGTGAATGGTTTTGGGTTTGGTGGGATTAACGGCCATCTGCTCGTCGAAGAATTTATCCCCGAAGCGGCCTGGCGCGATGTCGAAGAACAGGGACGAAATTCCTCTTCACAAGTTAGCGTGGCGGCTGATGTCGCATCTGAAACGGCCTCAACGGTGGATGATCCCGAGGCGGTTGCCGTCATCGGGTTTGCGGCGTCGTTGGGTGGCGCATCACTCCAGCAATTGCTGGAACGCTGGAGCCAGAGGCATCCCGAACGTGAAAAGCCAGATGTAAATCACGACTGCCTGAAATGGCCTTTGCAGCGATTTCGGATACCACCTGTCGAGCAGTTAGACATGCTGCCGCAGCAGGGGCTGATGCTTGATATCGCGAGCGAAGCCAAGGCTCATGCGGGAATTGACGGGCCACTGGGTGATCGGTGCGGGCTGTTCGTTGGGATTGCGCTGGATCTGGAATCCTCGAACTTTCATTTGCGTTGGCGGCTGGAGCAGGAACTTCGCGAATCGGCCGCACGTGGTGAAACGTTGGATGAATCCGAACTAGCGGCCTTACTCAATGGTTTGCATCCCCCTTTGACCCCTAACCGCGTCATGGGAAATCTGGGCGGAATTGTTGCCAGCCGGGTGGCACGTGAACTCGATTGTGGCGGGCCGTCGTTTGTCCTTTCCAGCGAAGAAGCCAGCGGGTTGGAATCGATTCGATTGGCGGTCAACGCCTTGAGAACAAGGCAAGTTGATCTGGCTATGGCCGGGGCTGTCGACTTGCCCGATGCGGATCAGACAGGGCTTTTTGCAGAGACTCTTCCCACACACGCCACTTACGGTGCGGGGGCCTTGGTTCTGAAGCGATTGGCCGATGCTCAGCGCGATGGCGATACCGTCTGGGCGCTGGTCGGAAGTGTCGTTTCGGGATATTCACCAGACACGACTTCGATTCCCTCGGCGACGTTCCCTTCACTGACAGAGCAGTTGGGGCCAGTCGGTGCCGCTTCCGGTATGGTGGATGCTGTGGCGGCCATCGCATGTCTGGCCACTCGACAACTTCCCAAAGGAGCGCGCGATGCTCTGGGGCATACAGCACGCGGGTGGCAATTCTGGTTGCGTAATCGGGCCGATGGGGCACGCCGTACGATGTTGACGCAATCGTCTCCTGCGGGGCATTGGGGATCGCTGGAACTTGTTGAATCTCCCGAGCCATTCCTGGGGCTTGCTTCTCTTGGTGTGGGCAATACCGAGGAACTGCCACTCGTCATCTGGCCGTCGGGTTCAGCGTCTCTGAGTGATCGGGCACATGAATTGATCGCTGAGTGGCGCATGTTCTCTGCCGGCGTGAGTGGTGAAAATTCGCGACCTGAACTTCACTGGCGGCAATTCCTGAAAGCTCACGCGTCTTCAAACCAACGGCAGCCGCTGGCTGTGCTGATGGTCTCTTCGCAGGAGGGGCTGACGACTCGGCTCGAGCAATTAACCAGTGAGGTTGGCCAGACTGTCCTTCAAAAAGAGGGATGTTTGTTTCAGGCCCCAGCAGGTTTGGCAGCAGCGGCTTCTGGCAGCAAATTGGCCTTTGTGTTTCCCGGTTCCGGCAGTCATTTTCTTGGCATGGGACGAGAACTGGGGTGGGCCTTCCCTGCCATTCTGGAACAGCAGGATCATGAGAACGAGCGGTTAGCCGACCAGTATCGCCCGGACTTGCTATGGAACGGTGAATCATCAGCCGCGATTGGGGATAATCATCGCGCCATGATTTTTGGCCAAGTGGCGATTGCCACTTTGATGTGCGACCTGCTGGAGAAATTGGGCGTTCGTCCTGACGCCAGCATTGGCAACAGTCTGGGAGAATCGGCAGCACTTTTTGGTTTACGCATCTGGCAGAGTCGGGACGAAATGCTTCGGCGCATGCTGCAATCCCGACTGTTCGCGGGAGAGCTGACTTTTCCTTTTGATATTGCTCGCGAGGCGTGGGGCATTCCTGCCGATGAAGAGGTGCCCTGGGCCAGTGGAGTGGTTGAACGATCGGCGGAAGAACTCTGGACGCGAGTCTCCCGTTTGCCGCGTGTTGATTTATTAATTGTGCTTGGGCCGAAGCGTTGCCTGATTGGTGGTGATGCGGATCAGATCGAACATCTAAGGAACGAACTGGCCATTCCCTGGACGCCTCTGACAGCTCCCAGCACCGTGCATTTGAATCTGGTTCAGCGTGTGGAGTCTGCCTGGCGGGCGCTCCATGAATTGCCGGTGTCGCCGCGACTTGATGTGTTGGTTTACAGCACAGCGACAGCGAATGTTTATCTTCCTTCAACAGCCACCTGTGCGGAAGCGATTACGGCTCAGGCACTGCACACGATTGACTTTCCTGCTGTGATCGAAGCCGCCCGTCGTGATGGCGCGACGACGTTTCTGGAGATTGGCCCAGGCAGCAATTGTTCGCGGTTGATTGACGACATCATCGGGTCTGACAGAGCGACGTCTTTCGCGCGGAGTGCATGTCCGTTGACGGCGCACCCTGTGCGTCATTTCTTGCGGACTCTGGGCTGGCTGGCTGTTCGCGGCGTGCCGGTCAATTTCTTGCCGCTCTTTGAGCCGACCGCTTTGGAATTGGCTGTTAAAGGTCTGCGTAAGACGAAACATTCCTCCTCTGGCCCGCAGGTCGAGATTCCAATACGCCGTTTGGCATGGGAACATCGGCCTCAGGTGGGCAGCGGGATGGCGAAGGCCTTAACCGGGATCATGAGCCATGCCAGCTTCGTCAAACATGAGCCAGGTTCACTCGAACCATCTGACTTAGAGGCTATTCAAAAACGCTCAAATTCTACTTCGGTTGAGGGGATGGGCATTGGCTTCGGAAACACGGCTGGTTCATCGGCCCCCTCACCCCAACCCTCTCCCACGAGGGGAGAGGGAGACATCCCGGACAGACACTTAGAACCATCTGTTTCATCACATTCCCTGGCAGCAGATATCACCACTTCATCCAGCCACCACTCACTCAGTGCGACCTCCATGACCACGGATTCTTCCCCTTCATTCGATCCGGCTGAAGCCGCTTATCTTGCCTTTGAAGCCCGACTGGCTCAGTTCAATCAGACTGGCTCACTGGAAGAGTCACACGAATGGCCTGTCAGTGAGTCGGGGCCGGGAGAGACTGAACTCTTCCAAAATGCCACAGAGGCCACCTCTCCCCCGCGATCTCTCTCACGAGAGAAGTGCATGGCGTTTGCCATCGGGAAAATTGGCGAAGCGTTGGGGCCACTGTTTGCGGAAGTCGATCAATACCCCACACGTGTCCGCCTGCCTGATGAGCCGCTGATGCTGGTGGATCGCATTACTCAGATCGAAGGGGAACCACTTTCCATGACCTCGGGGCGGGTGGTGACCGAGCACGACGTCACGTCCGACCGCTGGTATCTGGATGGCGGGCGAATCCCTACGGCCATTGCCGTGGAATCCGGGCAGGCGGATCTGTTTTTGTCGGGCTGGCTGGGGATTGATTTTCAGACAAAAGGCCTCGCCGTTTATCGGTTACTGGACGCAATTGTCACCTTTCATCGGGGATTACCGGTGCCGGGAGAGACGATTGTCTATGACATTCGGATCTTGAAGTTTTTCCAGCAAGGGGAGACCTGGCTGTTCAAGTTTGAGTTCGACGGCACGGTGAATGGCGAACCATTGCTGACCATGCGGGAAGGCTGTGCGGGCTTCTTTACACAGGCGGCATTGGCTCAAGGGAAGGGGATCATCCACAGCACGCTGGATAAGCAACCGCGTGCCGGAGTCCTTCCCGAAAATTGGTGCGAGCCTGTCGCCATCACATCCGGCAGCATGACCGATACACAGGTTGACTTCTTGCGAAATGGCAACCTTGTGGGGGCGTTTGGCGAGCAGTTCCGTCACCTGGCCTTACAGCAACCCTGCACGATTCCGGGTGGAAAACTGCGATTGGTGGATCGCGTGCTGGAGATTGAACCGGGCGGTGGAAAGTATGGCCTGGGGCGTATTAAGGCGGCTCTCGACATTCATCCCAATGACTGGTTCCTTGAGTGCCACTTCTGTGATGACCATGTCATGCCCGGCACGCTCATGTATGAATGCTGTCTGCACACACTCCGGATTTATCTGCTGCGCATGGGCTGGATCGGAGAAACGGGGCAGGTTGTTTGTGAACCGATTGTTGGTGTGCAAAGCCGGTTAAAGTGCCGGGGACAGGTGCTCGAATCGACCAGAGAAGTCTGGTATGAGGTCACCATTCGAGAACTGGGTTACGGCCCCGATGCGTATTGCCTGGCGGATGCGTTGATGTTTGCTGATGGCAAGCCGATCGTCGAAATTACGAACATGTCGCTGAAGATGACGGGGTTGACGAAAGAGCGCGTCGATTCGTTGTGGGCAGTGAGAAAAGAGGAGGCTGAGAAGTCAGAGAGAGAGAAAATTGTCGATGGGCGAAGCCGGCCTCAATATGACGTGCGGCCAGCTATCTATCCTTTGGAACGCATTACAGCTTATTCCATTGGCAAACCCTCAGAAGCATTTGGGCCGGAGTATGCCGTCTTCGATCAAGAACGAAAGATTGCCCGGCTGCCTGGGCCACCATTTCAGTTTTTGGATCGGATTGTTGAAGTCGGTGGGCCACCGTTTGTCATGAAGGCTGGCTGTCATTGTGTCGCTCAATATGATGTTCCTGTGGATGCCTGGTATTTCACGGCCAACCGGCAAGCAGAAATGCCGTTCTCCGTGCTGCTGGAAACTGCATTACAACCCTGCGGCTGGCTGGCGGCTTATGCAGGATCAGCATTGACCAGTGAGACCGATATCAAGTTCCGCAATCTGGGAGGAAAAGCAACGCAGCACAGGCCGGTCACAAGAGAGATCGGCACGTTGACCACAACCGCCAAAATGACGCAGGCTTCAATGTCGGGCGGCATGATCATTCAGCATTTCTCGATGGAAATGCGGACTCGCGAAGAACTGGTCTATTCGGGAACCACGTACTTTGGTTTCTTTTCAGCAGCTTCGTTAGCCAATCAGGTGGGGCTGCGCGACGCCAAGCGCGTCATCCACGAGCCTCAATTGCCTTTGACACCATTCTCACTCGTGTCTCCCTTTCCGGAAAAGAGCTACTCGTTTGTCGACGAGATCACGAGCTGCACATCGGGTATTCAATCAGTCCCCGGCAAGCCTGAACTGGTGGGTTTTGTGCGCGGGATTGCACGCGTTGACCCCGGCGCCTGGTATTATCGGGCACACTTCTATGAAGACCCGGTGATGCCTGGATCGCTGGGACTGGAGGCATTTCTTCAGGTCATCAAGCATTGGATGATGGCGCATTGGGGCAGCGCTTTTGCTCAAGGCCAAGGTGTCTCCTTCCAGACTCCGGTTTGTGGAACGCCTCATGCGTGGGTCTATCGCGGACAAGTGATTCCTGAAGATTCACTGGTGACCGTTGAAGCTGAGATCGTGTCGGTTGATGAACTCAATCAAACGGTCACCGCGAACGGCTGGCTGGAAGTCGATGGTCGAGTGATCTATCAGATGCAGGGGTGGACGATCCGCGCAGAGATCGGCAGATAAAGAGGCCGGTTGGAAATCATCAAGTGCCTGGATCGATGTTTCGAGAAAGGAAGGGCATTTCAAGCACCGCCGAAATTTCTGGTAGAGTGTGTGAGCAATCTGGAACGCTCACCTCTTGCGAGACCTCATCATGATGGATCTGCGTCGCCTGCTGTGCTGTCTGGCATTGATCACCATGCCTTCCTTGGGATTGTGGGCCGAGGATCAGCCCTCAGCCAAGGTGACGATCCCTTCCGTTCGGGCCACCAACGGGCGGATTGATCTCTGGGCGGATGAGGCTGTCGGCAAAATTTCCCAGGGCAAGTTTCTGTCTGGAAATGGTCATTTTGAACGACAGAATTGGCGAACGGCGGACGAACAACTCCGGGGCTACACCGTCTTCACTCCCATTGTGACCCATTCCTGGCGAACGATTGAATTTGAGTTCACGCCAGAAAATTCGGGGCAGGTCGAAGTGGCGCTCATGGGGCCTTGGATTGAAGCCGCACCACAACAGCGGGCCAGGGCCGAAGTCGATTGGATCGAAGTTACTGCACCACATCCCACCCAGTGGAAAGGGAAAAACTCACAGTTCGTCTCTCTTCCTCATGAAAGCGATCCCACCCTCACGCGAACAGTCCTGCGGGCCTGGCATGATGACCGGATTGTCAACACGTTCAATGCCCGGGCGGGCGTGCCGATTCGCCTGTCATTCAAGGTGAAAGCCGTATTGCCGCCGGGGATGTTGGAAAATCCCCGCATCACTTCTCAAGACACACCGGCTCATCAAGCCCTGGCTCACTTCAAAAAAGGGGCGAATTTTGGCAACTGGCTGGAAGCTCCCCGGGGACAAGACTGGGGGCAGACCTATCGCGCAGAAGATTTTGCCAATGCAAAGAAGGAAGGCTTTGATCACATTCGCCTGCCCATTGCCTGGCAGCACTACACGGGAGCAGGGCCAGACTTTGTGATTGAGCCGGGGCTATGGAAGACCGTCGATGAAATGGTTGATCTGGCAGAAAAACACGACCTTAACCTGCTCATCAATATCCATCACTTCGACGCTTTCACGACTAATCCTGCCGCTCAAAAAGCCAGGTTTCTCAAGATTTGGGAACAGGTTGCCAATCGCTATGCCAGGCGTTCCCATCGTCTGGCCTTTGAACTGCTCAATGAGCCAAAAGATGCGGCCACAACGACTGTTTTGAATCCCATCTATGCAGAAACGATTGAGCTGATTCGCAAATCAAATCCCACGCGAACGCTGTTTGTCGGCCCGGGGCATTACAACGCCGTTGACCAGCTTCCTGATCTGGTGCTGCCTGCGAACGATACGAATCTGATCGTCACCGTTCACTCTTACGACCCGTTCTATTTCACTCATCAGGCGACGACGTTTTCCAGCGATGATGTCAAGCCGCTTAAGGGAATCCAGTTTCCCGGCCCACCGGAAAAGCCGCTCGCTATTCCCGCAGGTGTCAAGCCTTATGTGAAAGACTGGCTGGAGCGATACAACACGTTGCCTGCATCAGAAAACCCGTCTTCAGCCAGAGTGCTGCAGTCGTCAGTGCAGCGAGCGAAAGAATGGTCGGACTATTACGGCCGTCCCATTCATTATGGGGAATTCGGTGCCTATCAAGCGGCGGATGAGGCTTCCCGTACCAACTATTATCGTGAATTTCGGCAAGCGATTGAGCAGGCCGACTTTGGTTGGGCACTCTGGGATTGGAAAGCCGGCTTCCACTATTGGGACAAGGCCAGCAACGCCCCATCCCCCGGCATGCACGACGCCTTGTTCGGAAAGTGATCCTGATATTGTCCCTGTCATTTCCCATCTAGCGAGTTAAGCGGCGGAACGGGATCATGGGGCGGTCATTGAGTTTCCACGCTTCAACGGGGCGTTTGACATCCTGGAACTGATATGAATCGCCACTGGAAATGTGGCGTTGACGATCGCAAAAAGATGCTTGCCCAATGCTTCAAGCATGCCACACAGAGCGATATATCAAATGGGAATGCGTCTTATTTGACTCGGCGGCAGATGGTTAATTCGCCACTCCGAGAGGTCTTGAAACCTCGCCCTTGAATCGCCGCATGGAAGACTTCTGTCGCCCGGCCAAAACTGCTGTCATCGTGGAGTTCGATCGCAATCGCATCGACGCGATCAAGCCAGTCGACATTTCCCTGGAAGACAACCGCCTCGGCGCCTTCGATATCGATCTTCAGTAAAGAGATTCGGTCAAACCCCGATGAATCTAACAACGATGCAATACTCACACCCTGAAAGTCAGGCTCTTCGTGAGGCTGACACGGTCGAACCTGGATGCTCCATTCTCTCCCATCGCGATAACGCTCCTGTGAGAGCTTCAGTGGGGCATCCTGAGACCAGATTCCCGCATGGACAGCTTCCGCACGGGAACCATACTCATGCAGGTTACGACTCAGCATGGCAAAGTTGCCCGAGTCCGGCTCCACGGCAATGACATGACAAGCGGGAAATTGCGACAGAAAGAAAGCGGAGGAGTAACCCACGTTTGCGCCGCAGTCGACTACGAGACGAACCTCTTGCATGTTACACAAAGGCCCATATTCGAAATCGATAAAGATTTGTCTGAAGACCAGGAAGTCTGAAGAACCGTGCCTGTAGTAAAGACTGTGATTCGCATGCCGCGGTTTGAGAGGATAAGTCTCACCAGGGATTCTTCCCCGCCTTTGGGTCAACAGGGTGAAGCTGCTCACTAAGCCGATTTCAATTATCAGCATCGGCAGCCTCATCATTTTTCGCCGGCAACCATCCAGACCTTTTAGGAACCTTTTAAAGGTGATTGGTTTAGCCATTTTTATACGACATATTCTTTTTTGTGACGGAATCCGCATTTTTTAATTGAACGGGCCGAGAATACCGAAGATTGGCTGAAAAAATCAATTCCTATCAGTCCATGGGGATGCATTGAATTTGGCTTGGCAGATTGCCTGAGCAATTTTGAGCGGCCCACTGAAACGCTGGCCGGATGCGGGGATTGGTCTTGGCTTTGGGAACACGGCTGGTTGATCGGCCCTCACCCCAACCCCACAAGCGGGAGAGTGAGCCTTCCCGGATAGACTTTGAGAGATTTCATTGATCGTCTTGAGTTTACAAATCGCTTTCAGGGCCTCTTTGGCCTTAAAGACGGTGACCTTAAAGACGGTCGTGTGAATGTTCGGCACACATGCAAAAAAGCTCGGTGCCTGGAGGGGCACCGAGCTTGAAGTGGGAGTGATTCCCTCTGGATATCTGTCTCAAAGGCGGTCTCTGCTCAGTGGGCCGTGCCCGCAGCGTTGAGCAAGCATGGCTTCGTGATTTTCAACGCGCCATTTCAAGTGGCGATTCGCATTAATCGTCTGACTTGCGGGCGAGACGTTCGGTGAGGCGGGTGGCCTTACCCACGCGGTCACGGAGATAGAACAGCTTGGCGCGGCGAACCTTACCATGCCGCTTCACAACGACCTTGGCCACTTTGGGGGAGTGGATCGGGAAGGTACGCTCGACCCCTTCACCCGCCACAATGCGGCGGACGGTGAAGTTCTCGCGAGTGCCACCATGACGACGGGCAATGACCACGCCGTTGAAAATCTGAATACGCTCTTTATCACCTTCCAGAATTCGCTGGTGCACGTCGACCGTGTCGCCAATCTCGAATTCCAGAGTATCTGCACGCAGGCTGGATACTTCAGCCGCCTGCAAAAGCTTGTGTTGCATGATCTTGATCCTCTTACTGCTCATCACCGGGCGGATTCAGCATCCCCGGATGAAAATGTGCGATGAAAAAATGTTTTCGCTATGAACTTGGCCTGGTCAGAGGCCTGCTCTCGAAGCTCAGGCCATCAGGCCGGTGGTCTTCGAGTCAAGGTTCGTTGACGGCTTTGTTCGGTTCGCCAGGCGGCAATCGCCTGATGGTTTCCTTCAAGGAGAACATCGGGAACTCTCATTCCGCGATATTCGCGTGGCCGAGTGTACTGTGGATATTCCAACAGCCCGCTCTCGGCAAATGACTCATATTTATGGCTGGTCTCGTCGCCGAGAACACCGGGTATCAATCGAATCACCGTATCGATGAGAAGCATGGCAGGAACTTCGCCACCATTGGCAATGAAGTCTCCTACGCTGACTTCCATCGGTTTCAATCCTTCGCTGATGCGCTCATCAAAACCTTCGTATCGGCCGCACATCAGCACGAGTCTTTTGTGCGTCGAAAGCTCTTCCACCAGTCGCTGGTCGAGTTTTCTTCCTGAGGGAGTCAACATGATCAGTTGCCCCGGGGCTTCCCCCTGAGCCTGCACATGCTCGACACAATCAAAGACCGGAGGGCACATGATCAGCATCCCAGGGCCACCGCCATAGGGCTTATCATCGACCGAATGATGATTGTCGGTTGTCCAATCGCGAAAGTTCCACAGATCGACACTGACCAGACCGGCAGCAATGGCCTTGTTAAGAAGGCTTTGCTGCAAGTATCCCGAGAAGATTCCGGGGAAAAGTGTCAGAACATCGAACCGCATGACAATCGCTTTCAGCGTACGAGTGGAGCTTCATTTCTGATTTTGACAGATTAAGCCTGGAACTGCACACAGGCCCATGAGCCTGCGAACGAGTTCAGCAACCTGCAATCACAGAGTGTCGTCCCACTAGCTGGCGGAGGCCTCACCACCTTCAGCAGGCGCTTCGGCGGCTTCAGGAGCAGGAGCTTCCTTGACCTTCGGAGCAATCAAAGCTGGTGGAGCTGCCTTCACGCCAAACTTGTTGGTTTTGACCTTCTTCACAAGTGTCGCCACTCGATCGGAAAGGCTGGCGCCCACGCTGACCCAGTAGTCAACGCGTTCAAGATTGATCTTCACTCGCTGGGACTTGTCATCGATGGAGGTGTCGTACCAGCCGACTTCTTCAATCGCCTTGCCTTCGCGGTGTACGCGAGAATCCATCACACAGATGCGGTAAAATGGACGATGCTTACGCCCAATCTTTTTCATACGAATCCGAACTGCCACTCAATCCTCCTCGCTCGACCGGGCAAAACACCGACCGACATCTTTCCGCATCCAACAGAACCTGCAACACACACGCTACATAGGAACACGGAGACTGGAAAACACATGAAAACCAACAAAACGTTGTGGTTCTGACACCACATGATGTAAGTCCAGGCAGTGCTGGCACTACAAACTCAACACTGCAGACTCACCAGAGATCAACAGAGTGGCCTAAGCCACTCTCAGCGATTTTTCTTTCGCTGTTTCTTGGCGTCTTTTCTCGCCTTCTTTTTCTTTTCAGCAGCCAGGTCAGCATCTGCTGGCCCTCGCTTGCTGCGCAGCTTCTGTGCCTGCAATCCGCCTGCGGGGTTCATTCCTCCCCCCTGAGCAAGATCCTGCACGGCCTTGAATCGATCTTTGACACCCAGGCCGGCCATCTTCTGCATCATGCTCGACATGTTGTCGAAGTCTTTCAGCAGGCGGTTCACGTCGGCAGGTTCAGTCCCACTGCCCCGTGCAATTCTTGTCCGACGGCTGCGATCGATCTTATCCGGATTGTGTCGTTCTTCGAGCGTCATCGAGCTGATCATCGCATCGATCCGCCCCATATCTTTTTCAGCATCAACATTTTGAAACTGATCCAGCATGCCACCCATCCCGGGAATCATTTTCATGATGTCCCGCATGGAGCCGAGCCGACGAACCTGTTTCATCTGATTACGGAAGTCTTCCAGTGTGAACCGCCCTTTCAGCATCCGCTGCTGCTGGCGTTCCATTTCTTCCGCGTCGAATTGCTCCTGGGCACGCTCGAACAGAGTGACAATGTCACCCATCCCCAGAATGCGACCCGCCATACGATCCGGGTGGAATGGCTCCAGACGGTCAAGCTGTTCGCCAATCCCCACAAACTTGATGGGAACGCCCGTGACCTGCTTCACGCTGATCGCGGCACCGCCGCGGGTATCGCCATCCAGCTTGGTGAGGATCACCCCGTCCAGCTCAAGTGCATCATTGAACGCTTTCGCCGAGCGAACCGCATCCTGGCCGGTCATCGCGTCGCAGACCAGATAGACCTGATCCGGCTGGACGCGTGAATCAATCTGCTCCAGTTCGTACATCAACCGATCATCGACATGCAATCGACCAGCGGTATCGAAGATCACAACGTTCGCGCCCTGCGACTTCGCACTCGCCAGGCCGTTCTTGCAAACGGCGACCGGGTTACTGGTCGGGTCTTCGGAATAAACCGGCACTCCCAGTTGTTCACCCAGAGTTTTCAGCTGCTCAATAGCCGCGGGGCGCTGCAAGTCAGCGGCCACCAGCAAAGGCTTCCAGCCTTCAGCTTTCAGCATGCGGGCGAGTTTGCCGCAAGTTGTTGTTTTGCCGGCCCCCTGGAGGCCGCACATCATGATTTTGTTGATTCCGTCACGTCGCAAATGGAGCGAGTGATCGGTCGGGCCCATCAAGGCGATGAGCTGCTGATGGACAATCCCGATGAGTTGTTCATCAGGCCGGAGTGACTTCAGAACCTTTTCACCCACTGCCTCGGCAGTCACTTTTTCAATGAACTGCGTCGCGACGTTATATTCGACGTCGGCTTCGAGGAGAGCCTGCCGGACTTGCTTAAGTCCTTCACGGATATTGGCTTCGGTCAGTTTTCCAGAGCGGAAAACACCCGATAACGCCCCTTGCAGGCCTTGGGAGATCGATTCAAACATGAAGTTTCACTTAGGGCTATCGCATCCGGGGCGCACGGTTTCAGCCGTACGGCGTCGCATCAGCGACGATCCAGGCGTCAACGCGCCCAGGAGCCGGGTTTTGATTCAAACGGAGAATAGCGGAAAGGAGGGGGATCCTTCAAGCGATCAGGTAGGGGAGGGTGCAAAAAGTCACTACCCGGTGAATTAATCACTCCTCAAACGGTGCAAGCCATCCCACACAAACGACTGATAAACCTTAATCACTGATGGGCACTGCAAACTGCAAACTGGGAACTGAGAACCTGTCACTCATGCTCTCAACAGATGCCGATATCGTGTGACAGGAAAGATGGCCTGAATCTGATGAGTGACATCTTCACGGCCTTTCAGTCCACTTGAACAACGCCTTTACTTGAGCTTGACTTTCTTGAACTCCGCGTCGCTAATCCCGCTGCTCGCGGCTCCAAAATCCTCCCAGACCTGGCCGGTCGCGGTATCTAAAACATAAGCGTGTCCAGGAATCCCGCTCATCTGATAGCGGCCAACGACGGCTGCTCCACTCACATCGCGAGATGCTCCCCATGGCTGAGTTCTGACAGCGATGTAAGAGGCGAGAACAACACTCCCGCCCAACGCCAGGCCAAACGTGATTCCAAGCACGGCAGCACTTTTTGCTTCCATAATTTCATCTTCCCCTCAAGATTTCTGGAACTCGCACATCCAGAAAGCGATGCTGTCGTCAGCCTCATTGCATTGTCAAATGTTTTTCACATCACGTCAGTGCGTAGCCGATCTGAAAGAGGCAATCATTCGACAGACGACCGATTCGTTCGTACTTGCGGAGGAATCCATGTTCTTGTGAAATGAGTTTTCGCACAGTTTTGTCTCCAATACCGCTTTGTCTCCAGCACAGCTCCACTAATCAGAGTCATTCGTTCATGAAACTTCTTGGCAAAAACGTACTCGTCACCGGTTCTTCGCGCGGCATCGGGCGGGGTTGTGCCCTGGAACTGGCGAGGGCAGGGGCGAACGTGGCCATCAATTACTTCAGCAATCTTGCGGAAGCCGAATCACTCGCTCGCGAGATCGAAGCGCTGGGTCAGAAGGCCGTCATCTTTCAGGGGGATGTCTCGCAGCAGGCGGTCATCGAGAAGATGATTGACGACACCGCAGCGGCGCTGGGCAGCCTGGATCTGTTTGTTTCCAATGCGGTCTACAGCGATCGCGAAATCATGCTCAAAGCCGATCTCGATGGCTTCCGCCGAACAATCGATGTCTGCATGTGGGGCGCGTTTTACGGCGTAAGAGCGGCTGCCCTCAAAATGGTGGCTCAAGGTCAGGGAGGAGCCATGGCCGTGATCAGCTCGCCGCATGCCGTTATCGCCATACCCACCGCCATGGCCTATAACATGGCCAAAGCGGCGATCGATCACATGGCCCGAACAGCCGCCATTGAACTGGCCCAACATCGCATCCGTGTGAACATCATCCATCCGGGTTGGATCGATACGCCCGGCGAGCGCAAATTTTTCACGGAAGAGCAACTGGCCGAAGGAGCAAAAAACCTCCCTTTTGGTCGCCTTGGACAGCCGGAAGAAATTGGCAAAGCCGTCGCTTTTGCATTAAGTGATGATGCCGCCTATATGACTGGCAGCACGCTGACCATTGACGGTGGAGTCAGTCTCCCCTGGTGGTCAAATCGTGAAGATGGCAAGCAATAATCCATTGAAACCAGGGGATTGTTTCTCTTCAAAAACCAGTCTATCTTTCGTATTCATGGATACTCTCGTGCATTGTCAAAGCTTAAAAGCAGGGTTGAACAGGTAGTCAAGTCCGACATCGAAGGACGTGACTACACAATCAACCCCAAGACAAAGCCGTAATGCGGCACGGGTGGCACTGTTGGCACGGGCGGAGGACGGCGATGACGCTGCTATTATGCCGCTACTGCCTTCAATGGGGTGCTCCTTTCAATGGTGGTTGCCCTTCATGTCGGGGGAGCCTGTCTCCCCTTGAACCCGATATGCCGCTGAATGAACTGGCCCAGCGGCTGGGAAAACCGCTGGCCCGGACTCATCATGTCGGGCTTCTCCGCGGGCCGCTTCTGTTTCATGGTGCACTGATCCTGACAACGAACGGCATCGCCTGGCTGCCACAATGTTCCTGGCACCAGACACACTGGCTGAGCTTAAAAACTTCCCCACGCCGTGTTTGGTGGAGTTTTTTTTCGCTGTGGAAAAATGCTCCAGACGAACTGTTCCCCGACAGTCAGCGTCCCGACAGTCAGCCTCTCTTGAGTGGCGTCATGTCAGCCTCCATGCCGGTCGGATTACGTTCTTTCGACAGTCAAGCGACTCCAGAATCAGCACGGTCAGAGTCCGTGGTGATGCCTGATTCACGACCGATGAAGGATCACCTCACTTCAAGGCGTTCTCCCTCAGAGTTCGTGATGAATCTCCAGAAAAATGGGGAGGCTTCTGCTGATCAGGAATTGCAACTGGCGACCGATTGGATGAATCACCCCACCGCCAGCTGGATTTTCCGAGAGAGCATCGACCGATATCGATTACAAACCCAGACACTTCAAATCAGCCGCCGTAATCATCATTCGACCCGGTTCTATCGACTGGATCCGCAAGACCCATGGCCATTGGTCTTGCCCAATTGGCTCAATGACAGCCTCAGGCGGCCATGAGTTACTGAGCGTTTCTGGTGAAGCTCTCAAATTCTTATCCCTCAGGGAGAGGAATTTGATACGCATTTCAACTGGAAATAGCGCTTTGTGTGCCATGTTGGCCGCATTCGTGCCATGCTTGCGGCGGCTTTGAGCAAGCATGCTCTTTGGATTAATGGAAGATCGGCGTCAAATGGACATTCGGCGTGCTTACTCAGAGCCGTGAGCATGGCACAAAAGCCTTGAATTCCCAACACGGCGCCCCGTTAATGGTCAAATTGAGCTTGAAAAAGTTGTGTATAAAAGACGGCAGCTTTGGGTAAGCATGTTATTGAGATCATCAAGGCGCTACTTCAAGTTACGATTCGTATGAGTCGAGTTTTCCCCACTCAATGGCCAGTTGGATCAGCACTTTGACTGCGGTTTCCATTTCATCAAGACTGGCCCATTCCAGGGGAGAATGGGGGTTGTGCTGGCCAGTGGAAAGGTTCGGACAAGGCAGCCCCTTGGCCGTCAATAATGAGCCATCTGTCCCGCCACGAATGATAGTTAACTTCGGTTCGAGACCTGCCGCTTTCATCGCATCGATGGCCTTGAGAATTGCCCGCGGTTCTTTAGCCAGCCCCTCGCGCATGTTGCGATACTGGGGATGAATCGCGATCTCGAGCGTTGCGCGTGGATACTCCACCCGTAGCGAAGTGGCAATCGATTCTAACAAGGCAGCCTGTGCCTCCAGACCCTGTTCTTCAAAGTCTCGCAGAATCAGGCGGGCAGACGCTTCTGCCACGCCACCTTCCACATGATAGGGATGAATGAACCCATCCCGGCCGTCCGTTGTTTCTGGAGAACAGGCCAGCTTCGGCAACCGTGAGAGGAATTCGCCAAGAATCCGAAGGGAGTTGACCATCACTCCTTTTCCGACCGAAGGATGCGTATTGACTCCCTTCACAGTCACCACGGCCTGATCAGCAGAGAACGTCTCGTTATCAACCATTCCCTGTCCACCGCCATCAAGGGTGTAGCCGCAAATGGCGTCCAGTTGCTTCAGATCCAGATGATCTGTCCCATGGCCGATTTCTTCATCACAGGTAAAGCAAAGACGGATCGGGCCGTGAGGCACATCTGATCGCAGCAATTCACGGGCAGCCTGCATGATGACGGCCACGCCCCCTTTGTCATCGCCGCCCAGAAGCGTTGACCCATCGGTCGTGATAATCGTGTGCCCCACCGCAGCGGCTAATTCCGGCTGTTCCGAAGGTCGCTGCACCTGCCGGGGATCAGCGGGAAGCACGATGTCACGTCCATCATATCGCGGATGGATCATCGGCTTCACGTTTTTGCCGCTGTATTCGGGCGACGTATCCACATGAGCGATCCAGGCAATGGCGGGGAGTTTGCCGGACGCTGCTGTTTCAGGAATCGTAGCGGGAATTGTGGCCATCAGTACGCCCTGTGGACTCAGGGAAACATCAGCCAGTCCCAGCTTTTCACATTCCTCTTTAAGAAGCCGGGAGAGATTCAACTGCGACATCGTACTGGGAACCGTCTGGCTGGTTTCATCCGCCGTCGTTTCGATTTGCACGTAACGCAAAAACCGTTCGAGAAGCTCATCACGCAGAGAAGTCGAAACGGTGCTCATATGTCGCCTCAGGTTTTGTTTGGGAGGGCTTCAAATCTTGGAAGCCTTCGATTTGATGCCCGATCAGATTTGCAGTTAAGTCAGATTCGCAGCTAAGAAAGAAAATTGCCAGAGCACGCCAGCTTGCATCTGCCAGAGACCAACGTGAACATCAGTGGATATTGGCAATCTCCACGATGAAACCGAAGTGTGAAACACATAGCGGGAAGTTTGGCTTTCCTTCCAGATTCTGAAGTGGTGCTCCCTGTGAATTTCTGAACGAAAAATCCAGAGGCAGCGCCAGTGAATCAGGTGGAGCGCCAGTAAATGCAGCTCACAAAGAGAGAAACCATCTTCTTGATCACCGGCATGGGATCTGCATACATGTCGGGAATCGGCGAAGTTTGCCGATTCGATTCCCGAAGAGTTCTGAGCGAATTCCACAGGTTCGGGTCACCAGAAAAACTTCGTCTTGAGTCAAACCCTTGTGGTAGTTAAGTTTCGCACACACCCTCTGAAATCGTTCGTCAGGATGACCGGGGTTTCAGAGGGATATGGTTGTAAAAACGCTCGTAAAACTTACCAGCTCGTCTGGCAAGATTTACAAGCCAAACAAGGCAAGGAGGCCTTGCATGGACCGAGTGTCGCCAATCGGGCACAGTCAGTCGTCGTTGATTGAATCTTCAGTGGATCACGTTGCAAACGTGACTGTTGCATCGCATGAAGCGACGAACAGTCAACCCGCTGGACTCCAACTCTTCTCAAAGCTCTCTCGCTTGACCGGCATCGTCATGCTGTCGGCAACGCTCCTGATCGTGGCGGTCATCGCTGTGGTCTGTCCGACCAGTTGGCCTGTCAGCCTGAGAACAGAAACTCAGACATTAAAAGCTGCAGGAACTCCGACAAATTCCCTCGTGCTCGATTTTACTGCCACCTGGTGCGGCCCCTGCCAACAGATGAGTCCCATCGTCTCAAAGTTACAGCGCCAGGGATTTGCCATCCGCAAGGTTGACGTCGATCAGGAACCGGCCCTGGCTCGCCAGTTTCGCGTCGATTCGATGCCCACTTTTATTCTCGTGGTGGACGGGAAAGAAGTGAATCGGATTGTGGGCATGACCTCGGAAGATCAGCTGCGACGCATGGCAGAACAGGCCGTTCAGGGGTCTCCGCTCGCCCGTGGTCAACAGGATCGTTTGGGCGTCCCCGGCACTCGCCCTCTGCCACGCACAAATGCCAACCCCTTTGATGCCGACGGCCTGCCAACCATTGAACTGGGTGCACCTTCAAGAGTTGAAGCTCAAGTCATTTCCAATACTTCGGCCCAGAATTTTTCAAGAACACAAGATCCCTCAACGACACAAGCCCCTGCCGCTTCGGCTCGAGGCGGCCTGCTGGGGACACTCAGCAACAGCATGGGACTCACCCGCTCGGCGGAATCGACGGATCCTCGTCAGGACACACGGACAGCTGACGCTCGCGGAGCCGATCTCTATCGTGGCAACACCCCTGAAGAAGAAGATGCCGCTTCACAGACAAGTGATGACCCTTTACACGCCAGCGTTCGCATTCGCATTCTGGATGGTCAAGGCGGCATGTCGAACTACGGCTCGGGAACAATTATCGACAGTCGACCTGGCCGGGCCATCATCGTGACCTGCGGCCACATCTTCCGTGATCTCAAAGCCAAGCCTGTGATTGAAGTGGACGTCTTTCATCCCAAGGTGGCTGCAAGAACCTATCTGGGCGATGTGGTTGATTTTGACCTCAAGGGAGATGTGGGCCTGATCACCATCCCCACAACGGATCAACTCCCGATGGTGCCTCTGGCCATTGTGGATCGCAAACTCAGTCCGAATGAAGCCGTCTTCAGCATTGGTTGCGGCGGTGGCGCAAACCCCTCTCGTGAAGACCATAAAGTCACCGCGATTAACCGCTACAATGGGCCAGAAAATGTCGAATGCACAGGAACTCCCATCCCGGGGCGCTCTGGCGGTGGTTTGTTTCTTGCCAACAGCCAGCTTGCGGGAGTCTGCATCGCTGCCGATACCAAAGAGCGACGAGGCATCTATGCCGGTCTCAGCCTGATCTGCAATATGCTGGAAAAACATCAGATGGGGGCCTTGGTTCGCCGGGAAGGCAAAACATTGGCCAACACCGCGGTGGCACAAAACAGTGCTGCTAATTCCCGCCGCAACGGAGCACAGAACGCCTCTGAGCTGCTTCAGCAAGCTCTGGAAGCCGAAGCCGTCCGTGGCCAGAGTGGTCAGGCCCTCGCCAGCCAGGAAACCATGCCAAACGGTGATTACATGAGCCAATCACCTGATGCTGAAGTCATCTGTATTGTTCGCCCTCGAGGCAGTGCCGGAGAAACCAGCCGGATTGTGGTGCTCAATCGCGCCAGCCAGACCTTCATGAGTTATCTGCTGGGCGAGGTCGACTCTCAATCGCAGCGTCAGCCAGTTTCCATGCGAGTCGAAGAGTCTCAGCCTTCTCGGAATCCTGCCACACGGATGATGAGTTCCCCAGCACCCGCACGATCACAGGCATCCCGACCAGCACCAGGTTCTCACGCAGAAGAAGCGATGGGGCCACGTCCCTGGGGACAGGAACGCACATCAGCCTTTAAGCGAAACGCCCTTCCCGGTCGCGAAGAACTGGTGCCACTCTCCTCCAATCGCTAATCGCACTCTTCCAATCGCTCTCAGTGCCTGTTCGGGAATACTCCCTCTCCCGCGTGCGGGAGAGGGCCGGGGTGAGGGCTGATTTATCCCCCATTTTTCTCATCGCAACAGGCCACCCCTTATCGGGATCACGTGCTCCCCGCTTATCCCGCTTGCGGCTACGATCTCCTTCTGGAAGATGAATTTGAGAGTCTTCTCAGGCAGGCTCTCAGATCACACCTGAAAGTGGATGGATCGAGAACACCATCCACTTCAGCGATTCCCGCAAGACTTTTGTGAATCTGGGGGAATATGTCAGTCTGGGATCTTATGATCTGGCAACTTTTGCAGATTTTACCACAAAAAATGACATTGACGCTCTTGCAGGCATGCTCGCTGGGAGGTATTTCCTTCATCTCTGAACGAATCACCTTCTCGTGGAGCTTCAATTCTGATTTGGCAGGTTAAGCAGTGAGTGATGAGCAGGCCAGCGAGCCTGCGGACGAGTTCAACAACCTGTCAGGACAGAGCGGTCGTAACACAAGGTGTGAGCATCGGGAGCCAAGATGGAAACCGGTGTGCGTGCTATTCACTCCAGGCAAGGATGCCCTCATGAGTCGATTGCGTGTTTACTGGCCAGAAGCCTCGGCCGACATGGAAGCAGCGATTGTGCAGTTCCCCGGCTTAACCAGCCGGCTCTCGGATTCACCTCGCCCGCAACTGCCGCTTCGCATCCATCGTCATCCTGCCGCCGTCCTGAGCGAGCCACACTTTGGTGGAGCTTCTGATCGCAGCACATCTCAGATGATGAATGTGATCGACCGCGCTCGCACGCTTTACGCCAACCGCTGCTGCCCAAACTGTGCCTATCCAATTGTTGAGCCGATGGAACTCGATGACGCGATGGTCAACCGCAACGGCCAACCGATCCCCGGCACCGCCACCCTCATCGGATTCCGTTGCGACGCCTGCGACAGCGAATGGGCCGCTGGCCACAACGACTGAAAACGTGATCTTGCAAATCGCGTCATCGCCCCCTTTGGACACACCCGCAGTCTCAGGGGGCAGGCTGACCGATCCCGCGACGCAATGCCAGATATCTACAGGTTGGCATTTCGCCTTTAACCGTCCTCTGGCTTCTCCGCTTTTTGTTTGCCCGCATCGCCAGTCAGCGACGTACAGAGCGGCATCAAATTGCTTCCTCAGGCTTTTTCGCTTTTCTGCTTCTCCGCTTTCCCTCCCTCGCTCTCAAAAAAACACCGCCCCCGACCATAGTTTCCCATGGACGAGGGCGGCTGAATCTCCAGCATCGATCAGAACCGTTCTACGGAATTTCAGTTTACGAAGTCACCTTCGCTGGCGTTCTTCCGCTGGCTTGTCTGAAAACTCAGACGTTATTGTGTTGGCTTTCACTCGCTGTTGATATCACATTAAGTGAAAGTCGCTACCAGTTTCACGTTCAGCAGTAAGCTGTTCGTCAGTCTCGAATTCGAGAGGGAGCACCCACAAACGGCACTCCCGCCGGTGTTAAAATCAATTTAACGCCGACTCTTCAGGCCCTGACCGAGCCAAGGGAAAGACTTCTGTCCGGAATCACAAGTCAGGAAACCTGACTCGCAAGGCGCGCCCTGACGAAGTCTCTCTACCCTATCACCCTTTGTTGCGCCCCATCACAGAATCCTGCCAGACTTGCCGCCTTGGACGGCCTCTATAGATACAACTTTCCGTCTCGAAGGTAGGGTGTCATGAAGCGAAGCGAAATGCACCAATAGCCGTAGGGTGGCGTTAAGGCTTTGCGCAACCCACCAACTCAGCTGGGTAGCACAGGTTGCCCGTCTTCGGGCTACCTGTGTGCTGAAAGCACAGGAGGCTGATTGTCGATCAACAATGAGACGTACAGTCACTCCCATGCTTGCGGCGAGGTGGCCCGGACGTCGCTTTGGATGTCTGGGTTCTCCAGATCAGGAAGCTTTTTCGTCACAGCGTAATACGCCGCTGGGTGGCACAGGTTGGTCGTCTGCGACCTACCTGTGTGCTATAGGCAGAGGACGTTCATTGCCAGAAAGCCACTCTTGCGAATCATCTGGGATCTCAAGTTTAACTCAGCGACGCGGGGCGATACACACCCTCTTGTGGCTTCGCCACTCCGATAGAAATCAGAATTTCAAACGGGGCTACCCTACTGTCATTTGCTGGTACCGAATTTTCCCGCCAGCAAAAAGCAGGCGATGGCTGCGATGCCCATCGCGACGCGCCAAAAAATCGAGTGCGACTGCGTTGGCGCAGCGTGGGTCGCGACCAACACGAGTCCGGCCTGCGGGTCAACCGGGATGAGCGTGTGCGAGAAGGTGACGCCGCGATAACCGGCAACTAATTCGACGGGAGCCGCCGGGATCTCTTTCAAAGCATCCACAACCTGCGGCCAGGGAAGTTCCCATCCCAGAGTCCCTTCGCTGCTGGTGTCCTCCTCCAGGGTGTTGACGACCACCACGGGCGGATGCCCCTGCACCAATAGGGCCTGGACGCTGGCCCCCACCGAGGTTGGCGGCTGCGCATCATGCATCCCAGCGAGTCGGCTGGAAGCCTCTTCCTGCCATTGGGTCAGCCACGCAACCTGGGCATCGTGATCCCGTTCCAGAAGATTGGAAAGCTCCGTTGCGGAAGGGAGGGGCAACGTGGCCGGCGGGGATGCCGACCAAGGCCAGAATCCAACGATTAGCGCCGCAATCCCCGCGAGAGACAGCCACCACCTCACGCAGGTGCTCCCGCTGGAAGCGCTGTGGAATCGATCCCGGCCTCTTCTTCCGAGACGGCACTCCGCACCGCGTGCACAGGAACAGGTGGACGCGCGGCGGGCCGAACCACGGGCAGGGGCCGCTTGGCCACAGGGCCAGCGAGGGCAGCTCGCTTTTTCGCGGCTCGCTTCTTGACGATGGGAATGATGTAGAGCACCAAACCTGTAATGGACAACAGGATCAACGCCATCGCCGCCAGGTCTGACCAGAGATACCCGAATGTCTTGCTAAAGAACTTTCCCGTATGCAGATCTTTGCAGACCTTGGCCCAGTTAGTCCCACCATCCGCCTTGAGGTAGGTTTCCTGGTGCATAGGCAAGGCGGCATTCTTCGCGACCGACCAGACGATCTCCTCCGGTTCGTGAGACATCCCCATGGATGCGACCGGGGAAGCCTTCACTTTGACCACCATTCCCTCGCCTGGCTCACGTTTGAGTTCGATGCGCTCCAAAGGAACCTCGCCCCAGGTCGACCGGGCGGAGGACAAGGCCGCAGTGATCGCCGAATCGTATTCTCGCCAAGTCGCTTCGGTAGCCACAAGTTGGTGCTGACGGGACGCATCGGAACCCGGAGCGACGACGGCATCCTCTGAGCTGAGTTTTTTCCTGGGCTGCTTCTCCTTCGTCGGTTTAAGCCCCAAGGCTCGCTCATGATTCAACCCGATGCCTGAGCCAGCAATGATAATTGTTGGCACCAGCACAGCCAGCCCTGCCCACAGGTGCAGATTGCGGATCTTGGGATACATCGCCATGACGTGGAACTCGCTGGAAGTACGAATCAGAATTTACTGACAAAGAGCACTCGTGGAGAAGCGAACCGGCAACGGGAAGTTAATCGTCATCGCCACCGCCAGGAGTCTTCCCACGGGCGAGTTCCCAGTGAACCTTGCTGCCGAACGATTCGCAGTGTCCATCCACGAAAACTACGTTGATATGCGTCTGGTGGTAGGGGATCCCGGTGTAGAGGCCTCGCAGTGGATGCGATTTGGTCTCAATCTTCCATGGCTCAAACAGGTCACGAGCCAACTGAATCTGCGACATACCGACCTGATCCTCGGGCTTGAGATTCTTACCTTCCGCCACCTTCTTGCCATCTACGGCGGAAAGGTGCTGGTTGAGAGTCCGGATGTATCCGGCCTTTGCACCCTTGTTCTTTGTCACCCACTCCAGCCTATTTTTGTCCCATTCGAGAACGGAGCGGGCCGGCAACGGTCGTTCACTTAAGGCCCGTCCCTCTAACTTGTAACTCGTTCCGAATTGCACCCAGAATGGAGTGGAGTCTTCCCGGGCACCCGCATCCCCAGGCGAACGGAAAATCGCCTCGTTGTTCTCGCAGTAAGGTAGAAGGGCATACATCGCTGACATCGACTTGTCCGACAAATCGCCTTCGCCGGTGTGGAAGGGCATGATCCCCGAGTGGACTTCGGCATAGTTGTGCAGTGCCAGCGCAAACTGACGCAGATTGTTCTTCGACTGCGTCGAGCGAGCGGCATCGCGAGCCTGCTGCACAGCAGGCAAAAGCAGCGAGACAAGAATCGCGATGATCGCGATCACGACGAGCAGCTCAATCAGTGTGAACGCTCGACGTAACACTGGGTTAACAGGAATGGTGAGTGCATCGCCGGAGGAAGATTTTTTTAAACCGGGGAAAGTCATATCACATGCCCACAAGGATTAAATGGTTGACGTGCTCGGTGGCGTGGCTGGCTAGCTGGTGAACTTGAGTCGCAGTCTCAACTTGCCAACATTTTGGTTGCCAGCGCTTTGAATCACAACTCAAAACAGCTGAACCTGAAGGTAAACTTAAGAAAAAACAAGCTGAGAGTGTGATCAAATATTCACGCATCTCGTTTCTACCCATGTCATTTCCTATACGGCAAAAACGGCTTCCCACTGATTTTAATTAGTGGAAACATGTAGTCTTCACCAGAATGATGAAGTCGATCACTCCTCTGGAAACCTATTTCCACATCAGAAACTGATCTCCCGCGAGTCTCCGTGCCGCAGACTCCCTGTCGAAAGCGGAGTTTCAACTAGAAACACCCATAAGAAACCTCCCGGTAGCCTTCCTCCACCACGCCGTAAAAGGCCTCTCTATTCATCACCACCTCACAAACTCAGAAAAGCACTTGCAAATCAATTGCATGTGCGTGTAAGGTACTGAAGTCGTTCCGTGACATAACGAAATGCCGGATACTTCAAGATCAGGTTTGGAAGAGTCGTGATGAAGAAACGCCAAGGCCCCGTTCACGGCTTCACGCTGATTGAGCTTCTCGTCGTCATTGCGATTATCGCCGTGCTGATTGCACTGCTGCTGCCTGCGGTTTAGCAGCTGGGTAGCACAGGTAGATCGCCTGCGACCTACCTGTGTGCCGTCGGCAGAGGACGTTTATAGCCAGAAAGCCACTCTTGCGAATCATCAGGGACCTCAAGTGAAACTCAGCGGGGCGGGGCGATACACACCCTCCTGTGGCTTCACCACCCCGGGAATAATCAGAATTTTAACCCGAGGCACCCTGCAACTTCGATGATGTGCAGACGCTGATTGTCGTGACCAGAACGGCCCCGGTTGATACCTCGATGGTCAGACGGCTTTTACTCGACAGATCGCCGCCTGCCATGCTTCCGCTGCCGTCCACACCGATGCTCCGAGCAAGACAGCATCTTTCAAAAGAAACTGCCCCGGAACGGACAAGGCCGGAAACCCCAGTGATGGCTCCCATCCTGGTGTGGTGATGATGAAGGTCAGTGTGCCGACAAACATGCTAGCCGCGACCAGACTTCCCAAAGCAGACAATTTCGGCCAGAAGTACCGAGTGGCGATAAGCAGGCCGACGAGGATCTCAGCCACGCCTAGTATTGCCGAGAACTGACTGACGCTGAAGATAAGATAGAGCCAACTCATGAGCGGGCTGTTCTCGACAAACGGTCGAATCCCTTCGGCTTCGTAGTTCGTAAACTTCATCCCGCCAATCCAAAGGAAAACGATCACCAATCCGTAGCGGCTCAGATGAATACCCGCTGATTGCAGCCAGGGCACGAGGCGTTCCTCCCAAGTAGCAGCCACCAATGTCGGGTGATTTGTCATTGAATGTGACTCCGTTGATCTCGTGGGAATAGGCATCAGACTTTCCTTGAGTAATAGCAGAGGCTGAAGTTGCGATTTCAATGAGCGTTCAATGCCGGATAACACTGGGTGTAGATCCAGTCTTGCTTCTTCGCGGGAACGTGGCATGATCGGCACTCCGTGCTGTAATCAACGGCCACCTGCTTGGTTCGATCTTCTCCTTCAAATAAGCCCCATCCCCATCCGTCGCCCCAGAGTTCGTTTTCCGGAAACCGCCCCTTGGAATCCTTGATCATCACGAACCAGACTTTGATGTCCGCACCGTAAGCCGCCTCTCCTGTCGTCAGCTTCGAGTTGCTGGTCGATCGAACTTCTTTGACTAAGACCGCGCCATCAGGGAACTTGCCATCTTTCAGAAATGCGGCCAGATCCTCGGCGCGGGTGTATGTGCCATGCAATTCGTTGACGGGCTGTTCCGGTTTTGGAGCGACAGCCACTGTCCCTATGTGAATGAATGTCGACTCGAAGTCGTCAGGCAACGAGATCCCCCCCGACGCATCGACGTATTTCGAGAACACTTTGGGCTTGGACTGCTGAGCAGAGATTTCCCGGATGGCCCAAGTCCCTGAGACAGCAATGAGTGCGCTAGCAACCAGGCAGACTTGAACAAGCCAATATTTTGTAAGACACGATTCACGATAGCTGGATTCACTCACAGGAATACTCCTGAAATAGGTGATATTTAATAAATTAAGACTTGAGGCATAAACATGCGATCTAGAAATATTACTTATTTACAGTCGCAATGCCCTGAGGACGCGATCGGAAAGAGATTCCGTCCGGCCCCAGATGTCGCGAATGACTGATCGAAGGAATTCCACTCTGTTCGATCATCAAGCTGCGCAGGATATTTCCTTCCTCATTCTTGTTCTCGTCAGTCTGGTTGATACGCTGACACATGACATACAGGATCGTTTCTTCCGGGTTCAAGTGGCACTGAAACGCCGTACTTCCCGGCTGCTCAAAGTCGCGGTTGTTCCTGAATGACTCACCGGACATTGGAAGCTCAAGCACTGCCATCTCCACCGGCTTCTCCGCGTGTTCTCCAGAGATATCGTACGTTGTCACCGTCGCGGCTTTTTGCCCGAGGTCTGGCCGAGGCAGATTATTGATGGTATACAGGCGAGTTCCTTCCCTGTTGGGCAGCACCCAGCAGATATCTTGACCGCTATTGGGCACAGAACCCTTGAAGTGCATTTCACCCTCCGGGGTGAAACGGTAGACACCGACTTCGTTCCTGGTAACGAAGCCCACATAGAGCAACGGTTGCCTGGGGTGTGTCCAGATTCCGAGAGGCATTGAGGGGACGCCATCCATCCCTTTATATTTGTAACTGACGTTGGTTTCCGGGAGTTGCAGGCGAACCTTCTCCATCAGGAGACTCCTGTCACCAACCTTAAACACATGCAACTGCCCTTGTACGCTCGGCTTGAGTCCTGCGAGGAACGAACGCTTTTTATCGCCATCGAAGTCGACATCGACCTGAAAGTCGCAACCGAACGCGATGGCGGGTTCAGTCTGCGAGATATGGATCTGAGTCGGCTTCTGTGACCCTTCAACTTCAATCTTCGATACCTTCCGTAGCGATCCGTCTTGCTCGATCACGAACGATACATAGCTGGCTTTCGCCTTACCACGAAGTTCTTCGATCTGGTGATAGTCTTCATTACGGTTGGAGACCAGCAACACATTGCCACTAACAGACAAGCTGTTTGGAGCAACCCCGTGTGACGAAAATGGCGATCCTTTGACATGTTTCAATGAACCGTCATCGTGAACCGTAAACGCGGCAATCGTGTTGCTGTGCGTGTTCACTGTAAAAAGATACTTACCATTCTGGCTGACAACCAGCGGTGTATCGTTGTCATGAGGCCCCAGCTTCCCATGCGTATCGTTGTTTATGCCAGTTCCAGCCGTGTAGTACGGATTTCCTGGCAGCGGTGATAGCGTTCCGTTGCCGTGCCGAACGTAGCCCAGCACCGCATTTTGCCCTTCGCGAATGTCGTTCGCCTGAATGTAAAGATAGCGACCATCTTCGGCGTGCAAAGAAGCAACAAGGTTCACTGATATCGATAAAGCACAGAAGGCGAGTCGAAACAGGGACTGAGACGGTGTCGGTATTGCCATGTAAAGTGACTCCTGATTTGGTCGCGATAGATACGTGTTTGCGAGCAGGATGATTCTGATGATCCGCCGATCAACGCTGACTGACCAGAACATCATCGAGAAGGAGCAACTTATGGCATTCTGCCTTGTGATCTCGTTACTTCTTCGCTTTCTGCAGCGTGTCCTTGAGCACTGGAAAGACCTCGGAGAAGACGAAATTCGTGGCATTTTTTTCGTGACAGCTATTGCAGGAAGCGACTCCGTTCTTGGCTGCTTCAGCCTTTAGCGGGTACTTGTGTCCGAAAGAAAAATAGGCCCAGTTGCCCGGCTCGTTTGGAAACCGCTTACTATCTTTCACAGAGATTTCGAGACCACTGAACTCGCCCTGGAAGTAGCCTTTTCCGCTAGACTGCTCCTTTGAACCGACAGCCAAAAGCTCTTTAACGAGCACGGTTCCGTCACGGTACTCGCCTGTTTTCTCGACATGAGCAAAGCCTTCCGGATCCATATACGTGTTATGGAATTCCGGAAAAGGAGCTTCACCGTCATTCATATCATTTGGCGTAACAGGTGAACCAATAAATACCCACTTCCGATATCCCACCGGCTGCTTCGCTTTTCCATCGACCGTGAATTCAACCCAGGACTTCGCTTCTCTCTTCTCTTGCGACAACGCCGCAGGAGTTGCCGCAAGCCATACACCCATCACAGAGATACCAGCCGCACAGGAGAATCCCATCAGAATTGAAATGTTCATTGAATTCCTCGCTCTTGGAAATGAGAATGCCGGTGAGCGTCAGCGGACTTGGCCCAACCGGACGTTCCAGCTGGTCGGCATAAATTTAATGGCGATTCTGAAACGTTTCTGTCATGCAGATGACAACGCTTTCGGTTTTCATCGAATATCCTGCATCCCGGCGTGTAGCCGAGGCGGATATTCTCCCGGTTTTGAAATCGGAACCGGTTGCGTATGCCTGCGCAGCACCACTTCCAGAAGAGACTTGGTACTCTGGACGACATCATGCAGATATATTCAGAACTCTCCACACCATTCGTGACTGCCTGCGGAAAACTCAACTCGGCGATCACACGTGATATAAAGTCCAAGGCGATCATCTCTATTCGTCGAACGGCCGGAACAACATTTATTATCAAGCGGGGTTACGTCCGACTGGTCTATGTCGATTCCAGCGGAAAATCGCTGACACGACAGATCCTTGGAAAAGGGGCGATGTTTGGTGATTTACCCTTCACGCCAGGCTTCTTCCTGCCGAATGAACAGGCCATCGGCAGCGGGATGTCGTGCATCATCCAGGTCACGCGACAGGATTTAGAGAACGAAGCAGCCGCGTCGCCCGCATTTGAAGCCTTGATGCTGCAGACATTCTCGTCGCAATTGCAGGCTCTTGATCGACGCCTGCAGTGGCAGTTGATCTCTCCGTTACGTACTCGTATCGCCACGGCGCTCTACGATCTGCTCTGCTTTTCGGGTGGACGTTGTGGACATGGCCATCTCGTCGACATACGGCTGACGCACGAGGAGTTCTCCGAGTTGGTCGTGGCCACCCGGCCCGCTGTCTCCGAAGTGTTAGCAGATCTCAAACACGAGGGAATCATCGACTACACGCGGTCTCACCTGTGCCTGCTGAGCCTGGATCGCCTACTGAGCTTAAGCGCTGCCGAACATTGATGCTGTAGGGTGGTACTAAAGGTGATTGGCCTATCGCCCATATCGCAGAGTAGCACAGTTTGCTCGTCTTCGCTGAGTGGCACAGGTTGGTCGTCTTCGAGCTACCTGTGTGCTGGAGGCAGAGGAGGTTTATTGCCAGAAAACCACTCAAGTGAATCATCAGGGATCCCAAGTGAAACTCACTGAGACAGGGCGATACAGATCCTCTTGTGGCGTGCCACCCTGCGTTACGAGCCGGAAGCGTCAGCGACGGACATGACTAAGAGGCAGACAAAAAACTAAATTCATAAATGCAGGGCCGAATAAACTCGGCCCACATTCGCGAAGGTGATGTGGCTGTTTATGCGAAAATATTAGGTTTTGGTGCTGGATCGCTTTCGGGCGCGGGAAAGTATAACTACGAGAACAGTAACGATTAAAATGTTTACGCCTAGAAAGTTGTATCGCCCTGTAAAATAATTAACTGGCTTTTGGGGGGGCGTATACTTATCTCCAAACTTACCGATCGCCATCACTTTTCCATCACGCAGCACGCCAACAGTGCGTTTAACCTCGTCCACGACCAACTCGCCATCTTTCAACCCTAACCCCCGCAGTGTGAATTGATCTGGATCTAGGGGCTCGTTAACACTGCTGTCCTCAAGTTCACACTCCCTCCACAAGTTCATCCCCTGAGGCGAGTTATCGGAAAAGATTTCTAGAACAACACTAGGGACATATACATCATTGACGAGTTTCCAAAGCCATTTCATCTGGCGAATATCAGTTTTTTCATCTCCACGACGCATGAAAAAGGAAATAGGTTGTAATCCCTGGTTGGCAGAAAAAATCCAACTGGAATAGAGAGCTGCCCCACGCAAATCATTCTTGGATGGTATGACATTGAAGTCGAATCTATAAAACTTCCCGTGTTGCCCTTCGCCGTAATAGCATTTAACTAGATCCTCCACCTTCTCCTTCCGCTCTTTTCCCATCTTTCCTTCGTGAGCGTCCAAACAAAATGACATAGTCTCCCATAGACGTGACTCTTGGTCGTTTCCAAAAAACACAATGGGGTCCAACAAGTCACCATAATGCTTTCTGGCCGCTGATTCCGAAGTGGTTACAAAGGCAGCACGCTTCTGCATTGCATCAGGATTGTCAAGTAAATAATTAAATTCTGGCCATTTGACCAGAGGGTCGAAATGTATATATTGCTCGCCATCAACAACAGATCTCTCGTCGGCTGGAGCGGTATTCTGAAAATTAAATTGCTCATTCGTCTTTCTGTCTCGCCAATACATTAGTTCCGAAACCTTTGAACGAAATATCTTGCGTGATTTGGCTTCGAATGCAAATTCGATCCGAAATTCACGCTCAAGCGCTACGTCGGAAAAATCTCGTCTAGTACTGCGTTCAGCAAATGCCGAACTTAAGAATGCTTCACGTTGCGGCTCAATTGAACGAACCAGATATGCTCCTCGCCACGTGCGAATATTCTCGTAATTGGATTTCATGTGACCTATTAACATGGACACAATCTTCCATTTATACACAGTGTCGGCCTCAAGCCAATCTAATTCAGGTATTAGAGGTTGATCTTCTAATACGCTCACGGACTTTACCTGTTCCCCCAAGGCCTCTTTCACTTGTTCGGCTGAACTGGCTAGCCGGCAGTCAACGGCTAGACAGAACACAAAAACAAAAAAAAGCCGAACAGCCAGCATGCAAGCCGGCTCAACAGAATCTTTAATCATATTTCTAGTCTTTAATGAAGTTGCTCGATTAGTATTAAGGCGGGGTGGCCCAGACGTCGCTTTGGACGTCTGGGTTCGTCAGAACAGGAAGCTTTTTCGTCACAGCGTAATACGCCCCTGTTTGCTATAGGCTGAGGACGTTTGTTGCCAGAAAATCACTATTGCGAATCATTAGGGATCTCAAGTGAAACTCAGTGAGGTGGGGCAATACACACCCTCCTGTGTCTTCGCCACTCCAGTAGAAATCAGAATTTCAACCAGGGCCACCCTGCGATCAGTCTAATGTGTTCGCCAGCGATTCTCGCTCGTAGTCGCGAATGATAAGCCCGGTGGCAGAGAAGATTGACGCCAGTAACACCCCGATTGCTATGCCGTACCGAATCGGGGCGGTTCCAATTGTTTCTCTAATTTGATGATCACTGTACATCTGCGGTTGAACTCTCAAGTGCTGATACATTCTATAATCGACGATCTCCATCCAAACTGGCGAGAGTCCGAACGCTAAGACTGCCAATGCGAACATTGCAGTGGATTTTCGCAGTCGACGTTTTTTTTCACAGTATCCAGCATCACTCGCCTTTTTTCTTGAGTGGTCGTCAACGATTTAAGGTAACTCTTCCGGTTCTGACGCGAGTCGTTCCCTTCACAGGGTAAACCAGTTTAACTGGACTCAGTCGACCTGGCCTTTACTCACAGGCCAGGCAACGTCCTTCAATTTGAGTCACCGTATGCTTTTCTATTAACCAATAACAGCCCCCAGTGCTTTCTGCTCACCTTCACTCACCCCACCGCAACGATCCCCGCTTTTTCAAAGGCGGGGCGGAGGAGTTTCCAACTGGTGGTGATGGCTTCTTTGCTGTTGAAGCCGGGTTTGGAGAAGACCTGGCTGGAGACTTGCGCACAAGCCGGGCCACGGTATCCCGCGAGTTTCAACGCAGGCAGCAATTGCAGATAGTCCGTCATCCCCTGCCCAGGCAAGGTGAATTGCCAGCCTTTTTCTGTTTGAATGTTGTCCTTCAAATGGACAAAGGCCGACCATCTCGCCAGCGTTTTAACAGCAATATCAATGCTGATTCGCTGGCGTTCCAGGTGACTGTAATCAAACGCTAAACGCAGATAGGGGCTGTCAACCTGCTGCATGACGAACGCAATATCGTCAGGATGTTGCAACGCCTGCCCAATATGCGGCTTGATGGCAATGACAGCATCTTCCGCCCGAGCCAATCGTTCCCAGCGGCCCATTTGATCCAGCGCATAAGCCCGGATTCCTGGCCAATCGCTGGTTTTCCCCCCGAGCACCGTCTCGACTAAAGGACGCGTTTCTGGGGAGATATCTCGAGAAAACTGGATCGCCTGACGCAGACGACTGGCTTCGTCCTGAGCAGTCAGCCGCTGGTCGAGTGTCGGCAGATCTTCCATGACGGCTTGAAGATCGAGAGCTTCTGCCGCCAATTGTGATCGCAGCAAACTGCGGTCAGCGGCCGAAAAACGCACAGGATCAAAGAAACCACGAGGCATGAGCGGAATTTCCACGCCGCCAAAACCCGCTTCGGCAATTCGTGACAAAGTCTGCGCCATCGGAGCATCAGTGATGCCATATAAGCTGAAGCCGGTTTGCAGCCGCGGCGGGGGATACGCTTCCCTTCGCTCCTGAGCCATGAGCGTCTGTTGATTCGTCAGGAAGCCATGAATCATGACAGCAGTCGCGGCGTCTGCACTAGCTCTGACGGTCGACTGCATCCACTCGCGGCGGTTGAGCATGTTCTTGGTTCAAATTCAGGCAAGGTTGTGAAAGGGCGCGGAGATCTGGACATTATGAAAACAAAGTTGGCAGATGCCATCACGATTCTGCCAGATCCTTGACTACAAAGAGCAAGAATCCTGCCAAGTTGGCAGCCTCTACGATGGCAGACAAAAAAGAGTATTCCACAACATTATACAGATAAACAACTTATAAAACATGACCCCGGCAGGCACAGGATATGCTGATTGGGGATGACACGTCGAGGTTTAGCCAGGTTCGTCATGGCAGAAGAGACGTGACGCAGGCAAAATCGCACAAAGAGGTCGGTTCAGTCAGGTGTTGAGGGTTTCCAGTGATACTGGGGAGCCTCGCCAGATTGGACGACCCAGACCGACATTAGACGCACTTGCTGATTGAGGAGTGACTGTGGCCAAGCTGATCAGTTTCGATGAAGAAGCGAGAAAGAGTCTCCTGGAGGGTGTCTCCAAGCTGGCCCGCGCGGTCAAGAGCACTCTTGGCCCACGTGGACGCAATGCCGTTCTCGACAAGGGTTGGGGTTCACCGAAGGTAACAAAGGACGGTGTGACCGTTGCACAAGACATTGATCTCGACGACAAGTTCGAGAACATGGGCGTGCAACTGGTGAAAGAAGCCGCCTCCAAGACCGGCGACACCGCTGGTGATGGAACGACCACCGCAACTGTTCTCGCGGAAGCGATTTTCCGTAATGGCCTGCGTTATCTGGCCTCTGGGGCAGATCCCGTGGCCATGAGTCGCGGTATTCAGAAGGCCGTTGATGCTGTGGGTGCCGAGCTGAAACGAGTTGCCAAGCCCGTTAAAGCTGACGACCGCAAAGGGATTGAAACGGTTGCCGCCATCGCTGGTAACAACGATAAAGAAGTTGGCAAGATTCTCGCCGACGCTCTGCTCAAGGTCGGCAAGGATGGCGTGATCACGGTGGAAGAAGGCCGTGGCGTTGAAACCGAAGTCGATCTGGTCGAAGGGATGCAGTTCGAGCGAGGCTATCTCTCGCCGCACTTCGTCACCAACGCTGACGATCAGGTTGTCGAACTCGACAACTGCCGCATCCTGATTTTCGAAGAAAAAATCAGCCAGGCAAAGTCTCTGGTTCCTCTGCTCGAGAAGATCTCGAAAGGGAACCTCCCTCTGCTGATCATCGCTGAAGATATCGAAGGTGAAGCACTGGCCACTCTGGTGGTTAACAAGCTCCGCGGTATTCTTCGCGTTTGTGCCGTCAAGGCTCCCGGTTACGGCGACCGCCGCAAGGCCATGCTTGAAGACATCGCCATCCTCACCGGTGGCAAGGCCATCTTCAAAGACCTGGGCCTTAAGCTCGAAAACGTGGAACTGAGCGACCTGGGCGTTGCCAAGAAGATCCGCGTTAACAGCGAAAACACCACCGTTGTTCAGGGTGCCGGCAGCAAGACTGCGATTGAAGGTCGTGCCGAACTCATTCGCAAAGAAATCGAACGAACCGACAGCGATTACGATCGTGAGAAGCTCCAGGAGCGTCTCGCCAAGATCGCCGGCGGCGTGGCTCAGATTCGGGTTGGTGCTCACACCGAAACCGAGATGAAAGAGCGTAAGGATCTCATCGACGACGCACTGGCTGCCACTCGCGCTGCCATTGAAGAAGGCGTCGTTCCTGGCGGTGGCGTGGCGCTTGTTCGCTGCAATGCCGTGCTGGAAAAGCTTGACGTTAAGGGTGATGAAAAGCTCGGTGTGGATCTGATCCGCAGCGTGCTCGAAATGCCTCTCCGCACCATCGCTGAAAATGCTGGCCTTGATGGCGCTGTGGTGGCGAATCATGTCCGCAAGTCCAAGGATAAGTCGCACGGCTACGATGCTCTCAACGAGCGTTACGGCGACATGTTCGAGTTCGGCGTTGTTGACCCCGCCAAGGTCGTTCGCAGTGCTCTGCAGAACGGTGCCAGCGTGGCCTCCCTCCTGCTGACAACAGACTCCATCATTGTGGAAGAGCCAAAGGCTCCTGAAGCGGGTGGCGGTCATGATCATGACCACGATATGGGTGGCATGGGCGGAATGGGCGGCGGCATGGGTGGGATGGGAATGGGCGGCATGGGTGGAATGGGCGGCTTCTAGTCGTTCGGCGCTCTCCTGTTGTTTCCCGTTTGATATCAATCGTTTTCAACCCGGTGGCTGGTGGCCTGGCAATTTCAACCCTGAATGCAGCTTCCAGACCGGTCGTTCTTAAATATCACAGTCTTGAATATCACACTGAATTAGTCTGCAAGTGAGGAGTTTTTCGATGGCCCTGAAGCCTTTGGATGATCGTGTTGTTGTGCAGCCTCTGACCGCAGAAGAAAAGACCGCCGGCGGTATCGTGCTTCCCGATGCTGCGAAGGAAAAGCCACAGCGTGGCAAAGTTGTCGCTGTCGGCCCAGGCCGCTTGCTCGACAATGGCGAACGTCACCCGATCTCTCTGGTCGTGGGTGATGAAGTCCTGTTCGCCAAGTACGGCGGGACTGAAATCGAAGTCGACGGTGAAGAAGTCAAGATTCTTCGCGAATCCGATATCCTCGCCAAGATTTCTGGCTAATCAGAAATTCTGACGATCCCTGGTGCCACGACTGACTTACTCAGTTGTGGCTTACCAGGGTTTATCGCGATTGGTTTTCAGACTGTTTGTCGTTTTGCTCTCTTGATCGTTCGCCGCCCGTCTGCATTGTGGCTTAAGCAAACACCGTGGCTCAACCACACGACGGCTTATCAATACAGCGGCATATCAATAAGGAATTTCTTCTGTGGCCAAGCAACTGCTGTTTGAAGATCTCGCCCGTGTGAAATTGCAGCGTGGCGTGGAAACGCTGGCTCAGGCTGTCGCCGTCACCATGGGGCCTACTGGCCGCAATGTGATCATCGACAAGAGCTTCGGCAATCCAGTCGTCACCAAGGACGGCGTGACGGTCAGTAAGGAAGTCGAACTCGACGATCCGTTTGAGAACATGGGCGCCAAGCTGGTGAACGAAGTCGCCTCCAAGACCAGCGATATCGCTGGCGATGGAACGACGACTGCCACTGTGCTGGCTCGTGCGATTTACTCGCAAGGCCTGCGCAGCCTGACACTGGGCGCTAACCCCACTGTTGTTCGCAAAGGGATCGACAAAGCTGTTTCCGCAGCAGTGAAGTTCCTCGAAGAAATCGCCAAGCCAGTCGCTTCAAAAGAAGAGATTGCCCAGGTCGGTTCGATTTCGGCTAACAACGACAAGGCCATCGGTGACCTCATCGCTGACGCCATGGAAAAGGTTGGCCGCGATGGTGTGATCACTGTCGAAGAAGGCAAAGGGAATAACATTACCCTTGACCTTGCCGAAGGGATGCAGTTCGACAAGGGCTACATCTCTCCCTACTTCGTCACCAGTGCCGAAGAAATGAAGGTCATCCTCGAGAACGCCTATGTGCTGTTCTACGAAAAGAAGATCTCCAGCCTGCGTGAATTTGTGCCTCTGCTTGAAAA
Source organism: Planctopirus sp. SH287 (assembly GCF_056500625.1). Lineage (NCBI taxonomy): Bacteria > Pseudomonadati > Planctomycetota > Planctomycetia > Planctomycetales > Planctomycetaceae > Planctopirus > Planctopirus sp. SH287. Next base: position 478,626 of record NZ_CM151403.1, read on the forward strand.
GGTGGCACAGACCAGCCGTCCTTTGCTGGTCGTCGCCGAAGATGTCGATGGCGAAGCTCTCACAGCCTTGGTTGTGAACAAGCTTCGTGGCATTCTCCAGATTGCTGCCGTCAAGGCTCCTGGCTTTGGTGATCGCCGTAAGGCAATGCTTGCCGACATGGCCACCCTCACCGGCGGCACGCTGATTTCCGAAGACCTCGGTATCAAGCTTGAAGCTGTTGAACTCGGCCATCTGGGTCAGGTCAAGCGGGTTGAAGTCGACAAGGACAAGACCACGCTGATCGACGGAGGCGGCAACTCGGACGATATCAAGACACGCATCGATCAGATTCGTAAGCAGATCGAGCAGACCGATAGCGAATACGACCGCGAGAAGTTCCAGGAACGGCTCGCCAAGCTCACCGGCGGTGTGGCCATCATCTCTGTCGGTGCGACCACCGAAGCCGAGATGAAGCAGACCAAGGCTCGCCTTGAAGATGCCCTGCATGCCACACGTGCTGCTGTGGAAGAAGGCATTCTCCCCGGCGGTGGCGTTGCTCTCCTGCGAGCCATCGAAGCGGCTGGTGAAGTGAAGGCCAAGGGCGACGAAAAGATCGGTGTCGAGATTGTCGTCAAGGCTCTCGAAGCTCCGATCCGCCAGATTGTTGCTAACTGTGGCCTCGATGGCGCAGTGGTCGCAGACGAAGTTCGCAGCCTGGCCAAGAATCACGGTTTCAACGCTCAGACCGGCGAGTATGTCGACATGTACAAGGCCGGGATCGTTGATCCTGCCAAGGTCGTGAAGAGCGCTCTCCGGTTCGCTTCCTCCATCGCTGGCCTCATGCTCACCACTCAGGTTCTTGTGACCAAGGGCAATGAGCCAGGCGAGAAGAAGAAGGCCATTGAAGGCGCCGTGAAGTAAATGATTGTTCGATATCGGGTCTTTGCGTGCTCGACCTTCCAGGCCGATCACGTGTAATGCCTGTCAGTACATGGCAAGCCCGGTCTCGCTGGAGTCCGGGCTTGCAGTCCGATTAGATGTGACTTTACTCGCTTCAAGAGTAACCAAAAGAGGGATCAGGGATGAGGCCACTAGAATCTACAATTCTTCAGGCTCTTCATGGCTATGGGCTGCTCGAATGGCAGGAGCGTCTCAAAGAACATAATGGTAACCGAAGAATACGAATTGAAGAACTTCACAAGGACGGTTCGCTGAAAGTTTGGTTTGTGAACGATAGCCCTGAACCTATTACCTCTTCAGGCGTGCGTGTGATCAAAGAGGCAAGAAATCTTCCATCAAATGTTTTCTTTGCTTTCAAGGGGGAATCTAAACTCCCAGTGGCTCAAAAATTCAATAATGATAGCGAATGTGGCGAGAGCAGCATTAATCTCTTTTGCCAGCTTGGACTTTCAAAAGAAGTTTCCATCCTTTTCCTTGAAGCAGTCAGTGAAGCCAATGATAGAGCTGACGAAAGGATTCGTACGAAAATTACTGAGTTGAAAGAGAAAGAAGACGCCACGGAGCTATAGAGCAATTTTCCTTGATGCCGACTTCAGCTGATAAGAAATGATGACTTCGAAACGCGACTACTACGAAATTCTGGGTGTCGAAAAATCGGCCTCTTCCGATGAGCTGAAAAAGGCTTATCGAAAGCTGGCCGCCAAGCACCACCCTGACCGCAACCCGGGGAACGAAGAGGCGATTTACGCCTTTAAAGAGTGCTCTGAAGCGTTCGAGGTGCTTTACGATGGCGACAAGCGCGCCCGCTATGACCGCTATGGTCATGCCGGAGTTCAGGGAGCCGGAGGCGGTGCGGGCTTCCAGGATGTCGATGACATCTTTGGGGCGTTCGGCGATCTCTTCGGAGATATGTTCGGCGGTGGCGGAAGGCGGCGTTCCGGCGCAAGCCGTGGTCGACGTGGCTCCGATCTCAGGACTCGACTGGTCATTGATCTGGTGGACGCCGCTGTCGGTTGTGCCCGTGAGTTAGAAATCGAGAAGCACGAAAACTGTAAGTCATGCCATGGAAGTGGCGCGGCTCCCGGTAGTTCACCAGAGAAATGTGAATACTGCGCTGGCCGTGGTCAGGTGATGCAGGCTCAGGGATTCTTCCGGATTCAGACCACCTGCCCGGTCTGCCGTGGTGAAGGCAGCGTTGTTCGGCAGAAGTGTGAAAGCTGCCGGGGAAGTCGCTATACACCGACAAAAGTGCGACTGGAAGTCAAAGTCCCCGCCGGCGTCGATAACGATATGCAACTGTGCATTCGTGGTGAAGGCGAACCCGGTGAAGGAGGCGGGCCACCCGGCGATTTATACGTCGATATTGTCGTCCGAAAACATAAGCTCTTTGAGCGCATGGGCCGCGACCTGGGGTTCCGTCTGCCTGTGACTTATGCTCAGGCTTGCCTGGGAACAGAACTGGAAATTCCCATTCTGACTGGTAAACACAACCTTGTCGTGCCAGCGGGAACACAACCCGGTGATGTCATTAAAGTTCGTGGCCATGGGATGCCTGACCCTCATTCTGGCCAGCGTGGAGACTTGCTGGTCGAGGTTCAGGTGGAAGTCCCCAAAAAAATCTCCAAGAAGCAGGAAGAACTCCTGCGACAATTAGCTGAAATGGATAGCAAGCAAGTCTCGCCTCACCGCAAGACGTTCTTTGAAACCATTAAAGATCTCTTCGCAGGCGGCGACGGCCATTCGTCGTGAAGTCGTTAAGCCGGCTTCGCCATGCGTCATGTTTGGCAGGTCTGTTTAAAATATCGACATCCGTAAGTTTGAATTTCTCCCCGTTTTCACTGGGATCTTAATATCTTCAGACTCACGAATTTTCTTGAATCATCATTCATTATTAAGGTGCGGCAACTGTGAATACCGAAGCCCCAGATAACACCGATAGCAGCTCCGAGAGTTCAGAAACTGTGAACATCGTTCAAACTCTGACCGAAGAACGTGACCAGTTCAAAGACAAGTGGGCACGCTCGCTCGCCGACCTGGAAAACTACCGCCGCCGGGTGCAGAAAGAAGCCGAAGAAGAACGCAAATACGGAGCCGCCAGCCTCTTGCGTGCCGTATTGCCGGGTTTTGATAACCTGCAACGGGCGATTCAGGCGGGAAAAGCTCCTACTGCCAAGCTCGAAGACCTGGTCAAAGGGGTCGAGATGGTGCAGCAGCAATTTGAAACAATCTTCAGTGGAATGGGCGCTGTCACAATCGCCACCGTGGGCGAAGCCTTTGATCCCAATAAGCATGAAGCCATCACGCAAATACCGACAGCCGATTACCCGCCAATGACCGTGGTTCAGGAAGTCGAACGCGGCTTCACACTCCACGACCGCGTGATTCGTCCCGCAAAGGTCATCGTTTCCTCGGCCCCAGCCAGCTAATCCCAATCAATGGGCCATCGCTATCTCTACCCGCGGTCATACCTTGCTACGTCGTTCGGAAATCTGGAAATTCATTATGCCGACTTACGAATACGCTTGTGACGCCTGTGATCATCGCTGGGAAGAATTCCAATCGATTAAATCGGAACCGACAAAAAAATGTCCTGAATGCGGCAAGAAGAAGGCCAAGCGACTCATCAGTGCGGGTGGCGGCCTGCTTTTCAAGGGTTCGGGTTTTTATCTGACCGACTATCGCAGCGATGGCTATAAAAAAGCAGCATCGGCAGACAAGCCCGCTTCTACGGGTGGTGGTGAAGGTGGTGCGTCCAGCGGCGGGACAAAATCCGAAGCACCGAAGTCCAGCAGCCCCAAATCCGATGGCGGCGGCAAGTCCTAAAGACAGCCTGGAAACACTCCTATCCTTCTCCCTGAGGGAGAAGGTGGCCGCAAGGCCGGATGAGGGGCATGTCGCGTTTGATGAGAGGCTGTCGATGGCCGATAGCAACTGGATGATTTATCAGACCCTCACCCCGGCGCTCTCCCGCTTGTGGGAGAAGGTATTTTCGATGCAGGAAAACTCAGAATAAATGCCCGGCTTAAGCGACATTTTGAGCGTACTGACTTTATGAAAGTGCTCTGTCGCGGTCGTTTCTCCCATTCTGACGCTCGAAAACCGGAAGCAGCGATCGCGTCTTCACCGAGTTCATTCAGAATTCATCGAAGATGAATGAGTTCTCTCGTTGTCCAGGTGTGCGATGAAGGGGGGATCCCTGTAGAATCTGGACGTCGATCCCCCTGAAAATCTTGGGGGGAACTTGCCCGTGACAGGTTTTCTGTTTGCTCAGGAATTCCTCTGTTTCGCTGCTGATCACTCTCCCTCCGGGAAACCGAGAATGTTGTCGATGAATCATCGCTCGCCGTTGGCTGCTGTCCTGGCACTCCTCTTACTGGCGATCTCACCGCTGGTGCTGATTTCGGGGTGCTCTGATAAGAAGGATGACGCTGCCGCCGCCAAAACGGATCAGAAGCCCGACGAGGCCAAAAAAGAGGGCGGGTTCATCGGTCGCGAGAACGTGACGACCTTCGACGGGAAATGGATGCTGGTACTGACCGAGCAGCGCAAGGATTACATCGTCGCCCTGTTGAACATCGACCCCAAGGCAACGCCCCCCGTCACGATTCTCGAAGACACGTCAATTCTTAAAGACCTGTCGATCAAGTCCTCGGTCATTGAAGACAAAACCATCACCCTGGAATTGTCGAGCCAGGGGCCAAACGGCCAGCCACAAATCGGAGTGGTGCGTGGAACATTGAAAGAGGGCGTCATTTTTGGCTCGTTCACCTTCAATGAAGTGGGGCTGGAAGCGGTACGAATTTTTCCGGTCGATATGGCCTCAGTGAAAGAACTGACCAATCCGATCCCTTCTCCCGGGGTGGATGCTTTTGATCAGGCCGTCAAAACCAAAGAGCCTATGGCGAATGTCTGGTATCTCTCGAAGAATAACCCCCAACTGCCAGCCTCATTGGATGGCTTTGCCGCCTTACTGGGGCAGATGTCCCGTTTGACCGACGTCAAATGGACGCCAGAAAAATTTGCTGAGCTGGAAAAAGATTATCTGCGGGTGGCTGAGTATTGGGGGCCAGAACAAGTGGCCCGTGCCCGTTTGAACATGGCAATGCAATTAACCATGCAACGCATGTTTCCTGAGTTGGCGATTGCTCAGTTTGAGGAAGCCGATAAGCTCAATGACACTCCCGCCCTCAAGCAGCAGTTGACGATGGCTCGCAAGGCACTCGATCTGCTACTGGCACTGGAGGCGATCAAAACAGAGGGGGAGGGGAGCGAAAAAGCTGCCACCCAACTGACGGATTTCCTGAAGCTGGAACCCTTCAATGCAGAAATCCTGATGGCTCTTGCGTCTTATAGCGAACGCAAAAAAGACGTGGAAGCAGCAAAAAAATATCTCTCATTGATCGTGGCATTACCTCAGATCGAATCCATGGTTCTGCGAATGCGATCTCAGGAAGGAACGCCTGCCGGTGAACCAGGCCCACGAGAAATGCTGGCCAAGCTTTGGAAAGAATCACATAACGGTTCTCTCGATGGTCTCGAAGCGCATTTGCGAGAAGTCTACAGTCAAGAACTGAACCAACTGAACGAAGACATCCGCAAGCTGATTCCTCCCGTGCCACTGGCCACAGGTCACCATGTCCCCCTGTTGGAATCTTTCACAGGGATCGGGTGTCCTCCTTGTCTGGCTGCCGAGTTGGCCACCGATGCGATTGGCGAAACCTACCCCGTTCCTGCGGTGGCAGTCATTCATTACCACATGCACATCCCCGTCCCTGATCCTTTAACAAATCAGGATGGTGAAGACCGATTCGCCTATTATCAGGCCCAGGCTGCTCCCACAGTGTTTGTTGATGGACTGCAGATTCCTGGAGTCGGTGGGATCCTTCAACATGTCGGGATGTCATACGCCCAGATGCGCGGCGTCATTGATACGGCTCTCAAGGAACAGGCCACCGTCAAGCTTTCCGCCCAGGCGAAGATCGAAAATGAAGAACTCTCGGTCAGCGTCGCGGCAGAGATGGAAAGCCTGCCCAAAGAGCAGGATTCACTCCGCCTGCGAATTGCTCTCGTAGAAAATGCCGTGTCCCTTCAGGCCCCCAATGGATTGCAAACGCAGCATTTTGTGGTTCGCCGCATGTTGGGAGGAGCGAAAGGCGTCGGAATCAAGAATGATGCGCTCAAGTATTCCACCACATTACCGATGGCAGATATCCGGCAGAGCCTGGTCGATGGTCTGGCTGAGTTCGAGCAGAATCGCGGTTTTCAGTTTTCCTCGCGACCCATGGATTTGCAGGGGCTGTCACTGGTTGTCTGGGTTCAGGATGATGTGAATCGTCGTGTGCTGGAATCGCTCATCATTCCTGTGGAAGGCAGCGGCGAAGCCAAACCCGCCCCGGTCTCGGCAACCAAAAAGCCAACAGCAGAACAGCCTGCAACAGATGCCAAGCCAACCGAACCAAAACCAACCGAACCAAAACCAGCCGAGCCAAAGCCAGCAGAACCAAAACCTGCAGAACCAAAGACAGAGGAAGCCAAGCCTGTTGACCCGAAGCCCGGCGAAGGGAATGCCGTGGAAGGCAAACCAGCGGAATCCAAAGCAGAGGCAACCACCCCAACGGATGAAAAGGGAACAGCACCGCAGCCTGCGGAAACCAACTCCGCTGAACCCAAGCCTGCTGAACCTGCGCCCGCCGTTTCTCCTTCAGTGGACAATTAGCTCTGCAGCCTCAGGTTCTCAAAAAATGCCGTCCTGACGAGTCTGTGTGATTGTGGGTTTCAATCCCACTTTCGCATTGATCGCATTCCCGGCATGTTCGATACTCTGGCTGTGCTCTTAGGTTGCGACATAAGAGCCTTCAAGTGTTGCTTCACCCGGCTCTTGACCGCCCACGGAAAGTCGTCATGCCTGCACTCCCTCTTCTTCCGGTTCGATCAAACCACCGATTTGCAACGGAGTTTGAAGGTCATGTCGTCAATCGCCGGCAGGCCATCGCCTGTCAAGGCTTGCGATGGAGTGTCATTGCCGCATTGCTGATGTTGCTCTCCGGCAATCAAACCCAGGCTCAGGAAAAAGACCGTCAACCAGTGGCGGTTGGTCAGCCGTTCTGTGTGATTCAAGTGGCCAGCATTGATCGGCTGGAAAAAGCCGCCGAGTACATTTCCACCAAGTTTCATGACCGTGCGGCTCTCGAAGAAAAGTTCAAGAAATGGCTGGATGAATGGAGCGAACCCGATGGTGCCGACCGCAATCGCCCTATTGGCATGATGTTGTTTCTTGGTGAGACCCTGCAGGACGAACCATGGTTTGTTCTGTCTTTTCCCGTGACAGATCCCGTGCTCTTTCTTAAAGGTCTGGGGAAAAGCAATCCCGACGCATCACCAGCCGCAAAGGTGCCCGGGAAGCCCGGTGTCTGGGAAATTTCGCCTGATTTGATTCCCGGAATCACGCATGCCATTGAGCGCCGTGACTCCTTACTGCTTTGTAATGAGAAGGTTCTGGATCGCCCCTACGAGACATTGCCCAGTTTTGATGATGTCTCTCGTGATGACGCCAAAGCCTTTGATCTCTCGATTTCGTTCCGGCTCTCTGAAATCCCTCCTGGCTTGCGCAGTATTCTGGGATTGGGAATCCGAGCCGGGATGGGACAAGCGGCCCAGCAGATTGGGGAAAAGGCCGACAGCGAGGATGAGACCCGAAATCCTGAACTGACCAGGCTTTTCAAGTCTGGTCTGCGAGTGATGTTAAATGGCTATGCCGCTGGCTTGGAAAAGCTGTTTGCAGATGGAGCGAGCCTGACCGTCGGTCTGCGGCTGGATCCCGAATTGGAGCTTCTGGAGCTTTCCATTCCCTGGATGGTGTCTCCCAATAGTGGAGCCGCCAAAATGATTGATAGCTGGCATGTGCCAGATGGCCGGTTATCAAAATTGATCAATGGCGTCGATCATCGCAGCCGCAGCACTTTTTCTTATTGGGGAATCAGGCTGGGAAAAACGATGTCTCCCCTGGGCGGGATTCTGGTGCGTGCGATGGAAGAAGGCGTCAAAGATCAGGTTCAGGATGTTGATCAACGCCAAGGCATTCTGAAGCACTTGAAGCCTGTGCAGGATCTGGTGCGAAGCCTCTTTAGCGGCAAGCCTTTTGAACTTTACTCTGAAATGGAGGCCATTCCTCAACGCGGTGAACGAGCCACGACCTCAGCTCAGTTCGAGGGGATCGGCCTGGTGGCGTTTCCTTTGCGTAAGAATTTCAGCGTAGAGATTGCTCCTCTACTGCAGCAATTGTCTGAGCTTCAGGTCAAAGATCGGCGAGTCATTGAGCGAGTCACGCTCAATGTTGAAACCTATCGCGGTTATCCCATTCACAAAATCGAAATGTATGTCGACGAAGAGGACCTTTCAAAAGCTCTGGCTGATATCCCCGGGTTTCCGAAGGTGGAACTGAACGATAAAGATGACACCGGTGAGGCACCAGCGAAAGCGGATGACGGAAAGGCTTCTGAATCAAAATCCGTATTGAAAGCGTTTTATGTCTGGTTCAGTGATGAACTGGTGTGGTACTCCACGCTTCCTCTGGACGCGACCAGGCAACGAATTTCTCATTTGCTGGAACGCGTTGATGGAGCGACGGATCCTCTGGCAGCCCGAACCAGAACGCCGTTTTATCTTTCCAGCATGAATCTGGCCGATCTGGCGCAGACACTTCTGAAGCCGCTCATGCCCGAGCATTTGTTGCCCATCGACCCCGCCGCTGGAGCACTGCAATCCTCTTTGCGACCGCTGGATCATGGTGTTGTTCTGACCTACCGGGCCGAGCAGGCCTGGATTCGCTGGATTGCCCTGAGTATTGAGCAGGGACTTCAAGGGATCGACACCAAAGAACTGGAAGATTAAGCCTCTCTCAGGCTTCTGGTACAGTGTTGATGAACAGCAGGCTATGCGGCTTCGCTGCCACAGATTGTTATCTTTGAGTAGATCCCCCGGGTGCGTTCTCCATGTCGATTGATCCTGCGAAAAGCTCCACAACATCGCCGCGCCGATTGTCGCACTCACGAAGTGAAGCGGTCTTCGCTGCGGCTTGTCAGTTGATACCCGGTGGTGTGAACAGCCCGGCTCGCGCCTTCGGTGGCGTGGGAGGGACACCAGTGGTCATGGAACGGGGAGAAGGAGCTTATCTTTACGATATTGATGGCAACCGTTACCTGGACTACATCGGTTCATGGGGGCCACATCTTCTGGGGCATCGGCATCCGCGCGTGACGGCCGCCATTCATGAGGCTGTCGATCGCGGCACCAGCTTCGGTGCTCCCTGCGAAGCCGAAAATGAACTCGCCAAACTGATCATCGATGCGGTTCCGTCGATTGAAATGGTGCGGATGACCAATTCAGGGACCGAAGCCACCATGTCAGCCATTCGGGTGGCGCGTGGTTACACCAAACGGAACGGCTTGATCAAATTCGCCGGTTGCTACCACGGCCATGTCGACAGCCTGCTGGTCTCCGCCGGCAGCGGTGCTTTAACGCATGGCGTCCCTTCCAGCCCCGGCATCCCGACCAGTGTGACCAGTGAAACGACTGTTCTGGAATACAATGACTGTGAAGGGTTGCGAGCCGCTTTCCATAGCCAACCCGATCATTATGCCGCCGTCATTCTCGAACCCGTGGTCGGCAATATGGGGCTTGTCATCCCTTCCCGTGAGTTTCTCAGCACGTTAAGAGACCTCTGCACCCAGCACGGTACGATCCTGATTTTTGATGAAGTGATGACGGGTTTTCGCTTGTCTTATGGCGGTGCCCAGGAGCTGTTCGGGATCATTCCCGATATGACCACGCTGGGAAAAATCATTGGTGGTGGCATGCCTGTGGGGGCCTATGGCGGACGAACCGACATCATGCAGCAGGTCTCCCCGGTGGGGCCGGTGTATCAGGCGGGGACACTTTCAGGGAACCCCGTGGCAATGGCCAGCGGCATTGCCACGCTGACCACTCTGCGCGATGAAAATCCTTATCCGCGATTAGCCAGCCATACGGCGCGATTGGCAGCGGGGTTGCGAGAATTGGCCATTAAGGCCCGTATTTCTCATACCTGTCCGCATGTGGGGAGCATGATCACGCTCTTCTTTAATCCCGATCCCGTAACCGGCTATAAGGTGGCCAAAAATAGCGATACGAAGCTCTACGCCCGCTTCTTCCACGGCATGCTCGACCGAGGGATTTATCTCGCTTGCAGCCAATTCGAGTCGCACTTTGTTTCTGCCGTGCATACGGAGGAGCATTTGCGAGACACGTTATCAGCCGCAGAAGACACGCTGGCCGAGATGGCTCAAATGAAGTCATAAGCCCTCAAAAGCCAGTAGACAGCGATGATTCCGAGGTCGCGCTCGCTGACCAGAATCACTGAAATTTCAGTGATTCTGCGATGAAAATCGGCCCGCAGCCTGATGGCAGGTCAGGGAGTGTTGACCCGCAAGAGGTCATTTTTTGCGTAAAAATCCCTCTTCAAATATCGCAGTTTGAAAACTTGGGCTTGTCGCAGATAGCATCTCAGCGATAATTGGGAAGAACACTTCATAATCGGCCTCATATGACGACATCTGCGAATTGCTGTGGACTTTTCCTGGCAGGGAGGCATGATGATTGGGTACCGTGCTGGTGAGATTCTGCGGAAAGGCTTCAAAAAAAGAAGCTCGATATTCCGATGCGATCCTTACGGCTGATTTGACGGAGAGACTTGCTGCCCCAATGTCAGGGCGTCTCTTTGGATCGAATTTGCTGAGCCGGCAACCGTCGTAAGTTTGCCTGGTTCAAAAAGAACAGACTCGAGCTTCTGCGTTGGCCATGACTGCGATAAAGCCTGAACGATGGTGCCAGCCAAGGCATCAATGACACGCGAGATTCCTGCCAAAGTTTTAGATCATCCCCTGATAAAACGTGAAGGCGCCACGGGCCATCCCCGCGCCATTGGTTGAATCGCTCTTTTCCACTCATATCGCAAGCGTTGACCTGCTGCTGGTTAGTCTTTGAGATTCTTGCTGCCGGGTTCATGCCGCAAGAGTTCACGAGCAATCGGTATTGAACTCAGTAGTGAACAGGGTGCTGGATCTTTCCTTGCCTGCTCATGATGCGGGTCGGCGTTTTTTGTAATCGCTCGTATCTATTGATGCTTGAGGGCGCTTGGCCCGTTCCATGCTGCGCGGCAATCTTGCTATATAAAACCTTGTACGATGCAGAAAAATAAACACTCTTTGAATGATCAACTCAAGACGGCTGTTCTGTCATTTTGAGGGAACTGAAAAGGCTGATGAGAGGTCTAAATACCACAAGAATCTCTTCACAGGCGAAAAAGTCATGTGTCATTAACAACGTTGTGATTTGAGAAATGTCACGATCAAAAGTGATATCAAAGCCGAAGGATGCCCCGGAAATCGAATTTTTTGTATTTCCTATCGTACAACCGGTGGCTCGGAGAGATGAGAGAGAACGGAATCTTCACGAAGGAGTGTAACAATGGTCACAGGACGCGATCTGCTGGATAAGTTTTCTGCTCGTCAGAGCGCGGATGCCTTCTGGCAAGAGCACTGGCAAGGCTCGTTCTCCGAATATCTGGATATTGTCCGCGAGAACCCCGGCGTCGTGCGTTCCGCTCATCAGCGGATGTATGACATGGTGACGTCGTATGGCTCTTATTATGTCGATGAAGGGCGTCGTGATGGAATCAAACGATTCGCGTTCTTTGACGATCCGGATAACGGTGGCCGGGATGCCATTTTTGGCCTGACGGAAGAACTTTCCCAGCTGGTTTCAGTCTTTCGAAGTGCCGCTTTGAAATATGGCAGCGAACGCCGCGTCCTGTTGCTCCATGGGCCTGTCGGGAGTTCAAAATCAACGATCGCCAGGCTGCTGAAAAAAGGGGTCGAACGCTATTCCCTCAAGCCGGAAGGGGCTGTCTATACATTTGGATGGAAAGAAAAAGATGGCTCGATCACCTGGGATCCCATGAATGGCGAACCTTTACAACTGGTTCCTCAAGCGTTTCGGCAAGAACTCTTTGACCAGTTAAATTCTGAGTCCGATGCTGTTTACCCGATCGAGATTAAAGGGGATGTCTGCCCGCTTTCCCGGTTCTATTTCCGCGAAAGGTTGGCTGAAGAAAACGGCGATTGGACCAAGGTGCTGGAGTCGATCGTCGTCAAGAGATTCTTTCTCTCCGAGGCCGATCGGATTGGGATCGGTACATTTCAGCCTAAAGATGAAAAAAATCAGGATTCCACCGAACTGACCGGAGATATTAACTACCGCAAGATTGCCGAGTATGGGAGTGAATCCGATCCGCGGGCGTTCAATTTTGATGGAGAATTTAATGTCGCCAATCGCGGCATGATCGAGTTCATCGAAGTTTTAAAGCTGGATGTTGCTTTTCTCTACGACCTGCTGGGCGCGTCGCAGGAACACAAGATCAAGCCCAAAAAGTTTGCCCAGACAGATATCGACACGGTCATCATCGGGCACACGAATGAACCGGAATATCGGAAACTTCAATCGAATGAATTCATGGAGGCGTTGCGAGATCGTACCGTTAAGATTGATATCCCTTACGTCACGAAATTGACGCAGGAACTCTCGATCTATGAAAAAGATTACAACAGCCGGCGAGTTCGTGGTAAACACATTGCTCCCCACACGCTTGAAGTGGCCGCGATCTGGGCCGTATTAACACGTCTGGAAGAACCGAAGCATCACGGGCTGACCCTCCTGCAGAAATTGAAACTCTATAACGGAAAATCATTACCCGGCTTCACCATGGACAACGTGGAGCAGCTTCGTAAAGAAGCGAAACACGAAGGAATGGAAGGGATTTCTCCTCGATATGTTCAAGATAAAATTTCAAATGCTCTGGTGAATAATGCCGACGCCACCAGCATCAACCCGTTCATGATGCTCAATGAATTGGAGGGAGGATTAAAACACCACTCGCTGATTCCCAATGAGGACACACGGGATGCCTATCGGCGGCTGATCTCGATTGTGAAAGAAGAGTATACCGACGTTGTGAAGAACGAAGTCCAGCGTGCTATTGCTGCTGATGATGAAGCCCTCACGCGATTGTGCGGTAACTATATTGACAATGTGAAGGCCTATACTCAGCGTGAGCGTGTCAGAAACAAGTTTACCGGGCAGGACGAGCAGCCCGATGAACGCCTGATGCGGTCGATTGAAGAACGAATTGATATTCCGGAAACTCGGAAGGATGACTTCCGCCGGGAGATTATGAACTACATTGGGGCATTGGCTCTGGATGGAAAACGATTTGATTACAAGACCAACGAACGACTGCATAAAGCCCTGGAGATGAAACTCTTTGAGGATCAGAAGGATACGATCAAGTTGACGAGTCTGGTCTCGAACGTGGTCGATAAAGACACACAAGAGAAAATCGATATTGTCAAAGGACGCCTCATCCGGGACTTTGGATATAACGATGAATCGGCTCACGATGTCTTGCAGTATGTCGCCAGTATCTTTGCTCGCGGTGACGCAAAACGGGATTGATGGTGAGATGTTTTCTCTCATTGGTTCACGCCGTCCTGGCTGTGCCCGCTTCGGGAACAGTCACGACGAACCAATGAGAGATGATAAAAAAGAAAGGGCAAAACAGAGATTTTTCCAATTGGCAGGGCGGCGCCCCACTCTGGTAGGCTAAGAATTCTCAGCTTCCGCTGGACTGCACCGCGGCCATGAATTGAAACGTTCAGGATCGGTATCACATGTCGACTGTGACAAACATCACCACTGGGGAAACTCAGACTCCCCGTTCGCGCAAGGGCGATCCGACGTGGGAACTCGTGGATCAATTTCCCCTCCAGGGGCATTGGACGGAACACTCTTACCTGGCTATCAACAGCAATCGTCTGATCGAGCTTGTCGACGGGGTTCTGGAGTTTCCGCCGATGCCAACATGGTCACACCAGCGAATTCTCGCATTTCTTTTCGATGCAATTCGCCTCCATTTGAGATCGTTTCAAATACCAGGTGACGCGGTCGTAGCCCCAGTTCCAGTCCGAATCACCGAACACAGTTATCGCGAACCCGATTTGGTTTATGTATCAAAAGATCGACTAGAGAAAAATCACAAATACCCTGAAGGGGCCGATCTGGTCATGGAGGTTGTCAGTGGCTCGCCTTCTGATCGTGACCGTGACTATCTCGACAAGCGGAAAGATTACGCGATTGCCGGCATCCCTGAATACTGGATTGTCGATCCTGATGAATCCCGTATCACGATCCTCACGCTTTCTGATAAATCCACTGATTACGAACTTTGGGGCGAGTTTCATCCAGGGACCATCGCTAAGTCCCGATTACTGCCCGGCTTTCAGATCGATACCACGGCTTGCTTCGCGGCAGGTCAACTCACGACTAACGCGGATGAGTCCCGCCAGTGACTGGCATGAGGCCATACAATGACCAGACCCATTGATATTGATACGCAACGATTTAAAGAGATCGTCCGGGGGAAGGTTCGTGAGGGGTTAAAGAAATATATCACTCAAGGCGAAATCCTGGGGCGGCAAGGGCGCGAAGTCGTCAGCATCCCGATCCCCAATCTTGATATCCCGCGCTTTCGCCATGGGAATAAAGGCTCTGGCGGTGTGGGTCAAGGCGAAGGGGAAGCGGGGCAGCCCATTGGCAAAGGTGGGGATCAGGAAGGAGGACTCGCTCAACCTGGCGATAATGAAGGGCAGCACATTCGTGAAGCGGAACTCACGCTGGATGAACTCGCCGATATGCTCGGCAGCGAGTTGGAACTTCCCCACATCACCCCTAAAGGGGACAGCACGCTCAAGACAAAAAAACTTCGCTATAACAGCATTCGGCAGACCGGGCCGAAATCGCTCCGGCATTTCAAACGGACTTATAAACGGGCGCTGCGACGACTCATTGCTACGGGCGGTTATGACCCTAAGACTCCCGTTGTCATCCCCACTCATGAAGATGAACGCTTTCGTTCTTCGTCGGAAGTCGTACTCCCGCACGCCAATGCGGCTGTCGTCTATATGATGGATGTTTCGGGATCGATGACGGACGATCAGAAACAGATCGTTCGGACGGAATCATTCTGGATCGATACCTGGCTGCGCAGCCAATATGACGGTTTACAACGTCGCTATATTGTTCATGACGCTGTTGCTCATGAAGTCGACGAAGACACCTTCTATCGGACGCGGGAAAGTGGCGGGACGCGAATTTCTTCAGCCTACAACATGGCTCAGAAGATTATCGAACGTGATTTCCCCCCTGTGGACTGGAATATCTATTGCTTTCAATTTAGTGATGGTGACAACTGGGGTGAAGACAACACGCTCTGCATGCAAAAGCTCCAGCAAGACCTCATCCCCGTCTGCAATCTCTTCTGTTATGGGCAGGTCGAAAGTCCTTATGGGACAGGTGACTATCTTCGTGAACTCAAAAAAATCGTGCCCCGGTTTGACAATTTAATACTTTCTGAAATCAAGAATCGCGAAGGGATCTACGACTCGATCAAGACGTTCCTGGGAAAAGGGAAGTAAGCATTTCACAAAAAATGCCTTTAACTTCTGCCTCGTTGAATCATGAATGAAATAACAGGCGGCTGATTCACAAGATTGCCAAGAGTGAAGGAATCCCATGGCCACGTCGATCTCGACTCATCGCCAGTTGCCGGCCGAATTGCGGGACGTTCAACTCAGGACGGAAGAATTCGCGCGAGGATATGGCCTAGATTTTTTCGAGACGATCTTTGAAGTTCTCGACCTGGAAGAACTCTGTATGTTTGCCGCCTACGGGGGATTTCCCACGCGATATCCTCACTGGAGATTCGGGGCTGAGTATGACGAACTGATCAAGACACATATGTACGGCTTGCAGCGGATTTACGAAATGGTCATTAACAATGACCCCTGCTATGCCTATCTGCTGAACACCAACATGATGATTGACCAGAAACTGGTCATCGCCCATGTTTATGGCCATTGCGACTTCTTTAAGAACAACGCTTTCTTTTCGCAGACAAATCGCAAGATGCTGAACCAGATGGCCAATCATGGGGCACGGATCAGCCGCTACATTGATCGTCATGGCTACGAGCCTGTCGAACAGTTCATTGATGCCTGCCTGTCACTGGAAGATCTGATTGATCCACACTCAGTACATATCAAGCGTGCTCCAGAAATTTCTGCGATGCCTCATGCCGCCCTCTTGCGAGACGAAGATTTCGAGTATTTAGCGACGGAAGGTAAGTTTCCCTCCAAAGGCTATATGGAGCAGTTCATTAATCCCCCTGAGGTGCTGGAACGTGAGGCGAAAGAACGGAAAGACCGGGAAGTCGAACGAGTCAAAAAACGTTCTTTCCCGGAGCAACCTCAACGGGACGTGCTTCAATTTCTTCTGCAACATGCGCCACTGCGAGACTGGCAGCATGATGTGCTATCAATGATCCGGGATGAAGCCTATTATTTTGCCCCGCAAGGGCAGACAAAAATCATGAATGAAGGCTGGGCCAGTTACTGGCATACCTTCCTGATGACCCGCCATGGGTTAAACGATTCGGAAGTCATTGATTATGCCGACCATCACAGCGGCACCGTAGCCATGACACCTCAGCGGCTTAATCCCTATAAAGTCGGTATTGAACTGTTTCGAAATATCGAAGAGCGCTGGAACAACGGTCAATTCGGAGCGGAGTACGAGAACTGTACCGATATGAAAGAAAAGGCTCGCTGGAAACGCGATGTGGGCCTGGGGCGAGAGAAGATTTTTGAAGTCCGCCGAATTCACAATGACATCACATTTATCGACGAATTCCTGACCCCTGAATTCTGTGCCCAGCACAAGATGTTTTCGTTTGCCTACAACCCTTCAGCGGATCAATATGAAATCGCCTCTCGAGAGTTTGCTCAGATTAAATCACAGTTATTAAACAGCCTGACGAATCATGGGCGACCATTCATCTATGTCGTGGATGGCAACTATCGAAACCGGGGCGAGCTTTATTTGCAGCATCAGTTCCAGGGGATGGAACTCAAGCAGGATCATGCAAGAGACACACTGACAAGCCTGCACAAGCTCTGGGCCAGGCCGGTACATATTGAAACGATGATCGACGACAAACTCTCAGTCATTTCATTCGATGGCCAGACCCATCAGACAAAAGCGGCATAGACGCGGCACACTGCGGATCAGAATTCACCAACGATTTCTGCCCAACTGACGGAAAGAGTTCCGGAGTGTCTCCGTGCAATGAGCTGGGCCTGGCCGGGAGTCATAGAGACATGCTCAAAGCCGCAAGCAGGGCACACAGAGCGCTACTTCAAATTGAAATGCGTATGAGTAAAAAAAGCCCCCGCCCTCTGGTCAATGAAAAACCAGGGGCGGGGGCTTGTTGATTTTAAGGGGAAATCGCGATTTATTGTCCGGGAATCCAGAGGCCACCGCCTGATGCCGGGGCGGCCGTGGGTTGATCTGGTGTCCATAGCCCGCCTGCAGAGGGAGCAGCAGAAGTGACCAGTCCCGAGGCGGTCATTCCTGGAAGAGGTCGTCCTGACATGGTGGAGACGGTCTCAAGGAATTCTCGCAGTTGTGGCAGCTTGGGCAGGTAATAGCTCACAAACTTGGTGACCAGCTCGTCGTAACCGGAAACTTCGGGAGCCATGGCGCGCAGGTTGAGTTCGTACATATCGTGCTGCAGATTGAATGAGAACTCTGTCGCTCCTTCAGGAACTGGCAGCTTGCGTTCTTCACCAATCCAATGGAGTGCTCCTTCAAAGTTATTACGAAGGATCTCCATTTCACCGAGAGAACGATACAGCTTGACGCGATCCACTTTAGTCAGTGGGTCTGGCCGGCGGGTGATTTCCAGCTCGACTTCATAGAGGAATTGAGGATGCTGGATGAGTAATGCCCGGTTGAAAGCCAGTTTCAGTTGGTCGTCTGACAGCTTGGTCACGGGGAGCCGCTGGAAGTCGATCACTGACAGATTAGAGAGGGGAGAATCAGCAGTCACTTCCAGCTGAGGGAGTGGTTCGACTCCTAATTCTGCAAAGACTTTGTTGATATCCAGCAGTTTGCGAACCTGGGCTGCAAAAGCATCCAGAACAAAAATCGCAGCGGTGACAGGAATGTTCAACGCCGGATCTTTGGCGGCTTCCCGCGGTGATTTTCCACTCAGTCCCACGGCGGGAGAATCGGCCCATTTATGGTCGAGCTTCCATTGGAACAGATTCTGATCCAGCTCACGCACTTGAGTTGGAGTGAGCCGCTTGGGGAAGTAATGCTGGCGTTGCATTTCAACCCACTGATCAGGAACGCCGGCGACCGGCGCGACAGGCTCATCAGAGGCCTTGATCAGATCGCCTGCGAGCGATGTCAGTAATTGAGAAGCTGTCTCCATATCGTGGCCGGCATAGCTGACCAGCCCGACGATTGCTGGAGAAGAACCATCCGCAGCAGCATCAAAAATATGAATTTCGCCCATCGATGCGGGAAGCTGCTCGGGGGTAGGAATCCCCTGGCTATCCGAAACGTCTTTGAGGCTGCGGTCATAGATCTGATAGATCGCAACCGGTGGGACTTGCAGTTGGGAAAGGTCGCGTTCTTCACGGTCCAGGCGGTCATGCTGGTCGAGAGCTGTCAGCAGGCGTGAGACTGAAGTGGTCTCGAATTGCTGGCGCACCAGATTCGGTTCATCGGAATTGGCGCTGATCTGTAGCAGTTGAGCGAGGGTCTCACATTCGACCGCTTTCGGGCGATCGGCATAGAGCCTGGCGGCTTGATAAAAACCAGCGGCAGCTTCGGCTTCATTCCCATCCCAGGCTCGGCACAAAGCTGCTGCATGTGCAACGCTGGCCGATTCGGGGAGTTGGCGGGAAAGAGCGGTCAGAGTGTCGGCAGCCGCTTCAAAGCAGCCGATGTGTACGAACTTCTGGCCTTTTTTATATTCCTTTTCGTGGTCTTCCGTCCCCGAGAATTCCGGGAGATGATGGGCACCACGTAGCGGCCAGGGGATCTGAGGATTGTTGTCAATCTGAAGCAGGCGAACGAACACATCCTGTCGCTCTTCTTCCGAAGCGAGCCGGAGAGCCAGTGACATGGCTTCCCGTGTGGCCATCCAGGCGCTGCGCGACATCATGACCGTGGCGATACCAATCGCCAAATGGCTGCACATGGCAGGATACTTGCGAGTGCAGCGGAAAAATGCCTTTTGAATGATTTTTCGAGAAGGCTCGTAGCTATCTGTTGCCAATGAGGCCATGGCGTACAGGCAGAACCCATAGTCATTATCAGTGTGCGTTTCGAGCAGAGTTTTCAGCTCGTCGCGAGCCAGATCCGGACGCTCCATCTGGAGGTGGATCGTTGACTTGGTTGTGATCACCCAGGCATGGCTGGAGGTGTCTGCGGCCACCTTCTTATCGATGGTTTCCAAAGCCTGAATTGCCGGACGGAACTGACCGTCTGAGATCAGACGATCGACCCGGGCCATTTCGTCGGCAATTGATGCACAGCAGAACTTGAGCTTCTTCCCGCTCCCACAGGGGCACGGCTGGTAGAGGTCAGTCGACATGTTTTTTCCTTCCTTGTCGCTCATCGAGTTTCCAGATTGGTGGTCTCGATCAGCAGAGAGTCATGTGTCGGTATGTCTATGGGGTCGCCGGCTGGCGTCAGTCAGATTTGTTTGTTGTTAAGAATGTATGAGCGAATGATCATCAACGATTTCAGTGAGAAGATTATCAGGAGCAGCCCTTGCGTTGACTTTTGTCAGTTGGCCCCTGGTGTCAGGGAACCGGCTGTTTTTTCTTTGCTGTTTTCGCTTGAAAGTGGGAATGAACGCAGGGGGAGGATTCTGGTGATTATCTGCTGATCAGTCGAGAAGGCTCGGTCACGCAGATTTGCCATAACGCATGGCACAATCAACCGAGTCTATCAGGACGCCAGAAAACTTCCTATGGAAAGAGCGTATCTTCAAATCCCGTGGCCTGTTAAGAGCGGTTTGCATCATGGGTGCTTTTGATCGCCCTTTGGCTGGCACAGGCGGACTTCACTGAAATTTCGCGTGTTGATGGAATGCCTCCTCACGGAATTATCGTGAATTTCGGTATTTCCGGAGGCTTAGGTGGGGTGATGAGTCTTGAAAGATCTGGCAACTTTGGTGAAGATCTTTCCATCTCGGGTTTCCTGCACGTTTTTCTTGGTCTCAACACTCGCCACAGCGTTGAACCCAGGGATGCTCGTCTTCATTTCATTGGGCTGATGAAAGAAGGACGGCGATCATGGTTGACTGGTCAGGCGATTCCTCGTCATTTGAAGGAGATTCCGGCGATTGGGCATTTGAACCTGATCCTGCCGACGGCGGTGCTATCCCTAACGACGAGATGAGCGAAGAGCAGAGACGAATCGACTCTGATCTGGCCGTGATTCGGCAAGCGATTCTGGCAGGGGATCTGGACGCTGCGGAAGAATTCATTGGTGGCCTCTGCAATGACGAACTGGCGCCACGAGAATGCCTGGAACTGTTAGCGGTGATTTCTTTACGGCGTGGCGATGCCCGAGAAGCGATGGGCTATGCCTGCCAGCTTCAGGATTTTGCCAACGAACTGGCTTGTCACAGCACTCAATCCCGCGCGGCGAGCCTGATTGCCACCGTTTATCGGCATGTGGGTGACTTCACAAGTGCCCGTCGGTTTCAGCAACTCGCAATCCTCTCCAGCGAGACGTCAGACGCTTTTGATTTATCAAACCTTTCCCTCGATGCGCTGATCTCGGGGCGTCTTCCGCTGGCTGATCAGTTAGCACAAGCCGCCTTGAGTCTGGAGTCAGCCGACGAAAATTCTCCTGCTGTTCATCCCTCTGACGAAGCGGGCGCTGACTGGGGAACTTTGGCGCTGGTGGCGATGATGAATGGAGATGCCGATGAGACGTTTTCTCGTTTGAGGCTCGCCTGGCGACATCATCGAGCCGCTGGTGACCACATGGGGATGGGGCTGGATCACTTACACATGGCAACGCTCTGCCAGGTGCACGGCGAGCACCACCGTGCCAGGCGCCGCTTGAAAAAAGCTCTCCACCATTTTGAGCAAGGCCAAGCCATTCCGCAGCGGGACGAAGCGACTCAACGGCTTTCGCAACTCGAACAGATCATCGGGCGTATTGAACATCGCCCCGAATGGAACTGATACGAAGTAAATTGAGTCTCTATTACCCTTTGAAATCACGCGATGAGGCGCGATTTTAAAGGGTAATACACCTTCATTCCCATTATGAGGCCAACTCCGAAGTCAGAAAAGCAACGCCCTGGTGGTGATTACCGATTGGGGCGAGAGGTTTTCAGGCTGGCTTTATCGCCTTTGCCCCAGTTCATTGAGAACATTCTGGACAATCTGTGTGAGCTGATCTTCGCCCAACGGGATCATTGGGGAGGAAGCAGCCGAGGGAGAGGATTTTCCTTGAGCAGTGAGTTGTGAGTGACTGCTGGGTGGAGTCTGAGGGTCACAACCAGCATGCGGAGCGTCGGTAAATCCATGGCGGGCCAGCAGGCACTGGAGCGTGTCGGCAAGCTTGACGAGTTCTGACTGCTGTTCGGTCGTCAAAGGCTGGCGGCCAGAACCTGTGTCAAAGCCGCGTAGACGGACTCCCAGACGAAAACCATCAGGGAATTCAGCCGATTGGATCATGGCGTCAAAGAGTGTGACCAGTTCGTATTGAACGTCACGGGCCTCGTTGATCTTGCCAGCTTCACAAAGTTCAAAGAGTTGGCGGGTGATTTCGGGAACGACGCCTGAACTGGCATTTGTTCCACCATCGCAGCCAATCAGCAGCATGGGCATGAGAGCCGCATCCCAACCGGTCAGAAAGCTGAACTCGGGCCGGTGGGGGCGAATGGCCTGGATCATGCGAATCATATGCGGCAGGTCGCCGGATGAATCCTTGATGCCGACAACTTTCGGGCAATCCAAAGCCAATTTCTGGACGGTTGTAACATCGATCGGGCTGGCGAACAGAGGGATGTTATACAGCGTGACATCAATCGGTGTGTTGTCCGCGATTTCCTTGAAATAGGCATAAACCGCTCGCGGGCTGAGCTTGTAATAGAACGGGGCCACGATCGCGACGGCGGTGGCTCCCATGTCGTAATAGGCTTCACAGGCCCGGATTGTTTCACGGGTATTGGCCTCGGCTGCTCCCGCCAGCACAGGAACGCGGCCTTTCACCTGATCGAGAATGATCCGCATGATTTCCAGGCGTTCTTCCGCCGTAAAACGGAGGAATTCCCCGGTGGAACCATTGGGGTAGAGTCCATGAACCCCCTTGGCGATCAACCAATCGACGTACCGCCGCAACTCTTCTTCGTGGATACGCCCGTTGGCATCCAGCGGGACGATGTTCGGCGTGAGAATACCGCGGAGCTTGGTTGAAGAAGGACGGGCAATGGGCGACATGGGATGTTTCTTATCTGTGGTCTTAAGCGGTGTGCTCGCGGATGAGGCCTGCTGTTGCACGATCTGTCTGGCTTCGCATCGTCGGCATTTCACGGCTGAGGCAGGGGTTACCCCTCACAAGCAGGGAGAAAAACTCATTCTAGAACTGGTATTTTTAATAAACCGAAGCAACCATATCAAAGCATGCTTGTGTGTTTAGGCGCGGATTGGCGATACTGAGAGATCAATTCTTATTTGTCGTCGTTTTTGCTCTGTTCCGTTCTGCGATTCTGAATCATTTCAGCTATCTCTACAGTTATTCTCCTAATTTTGACTGGGGGTCACATGATGCCGATGCCAACTCGTTCTCGGGCTGCGTTCACTCTGATCGAACTTCTTGTGGTGATTGCGATTATCGCGATTTTGATTGCTTTGCTGCTGCCGGCTGTTCAACAGGCTCGGGAAGCGGCCCGCCGCACCCAGTGTCGGAATAACCTCAAGCAATTGGGGATTGCGATGCACAATTACCATGATGTTTTCAATACGCTGCCCCCCGCTTATGTGCAGGCAAGTGTGACAGACAACAAGGGGCATTGGGCCTGGTCGGCTTTCCTGTTGCCTTATATCGACCAGACGCCGCTGTTTAACACACTCAATGTGAATGGTCAGCTTCCCAGTCCAGCCATGCAGGCCAATCAACGGGCGATGCAGACCTTTCTTGCCGGTTTTGATTGTCCCTCCGACAACGGCCCGCAGGTACATGATACCGCTGTCGATGCAGGTTATGCGATCGAAGACAATGGCACCAACAATCGCGGTCTGCCACTCACCAATTATGTGGTCTCCAACAACACCTCATCTGTCCGGCAGGCGGGGGCACCCGGAACCGACGGTTCAGTGGCGGCCAGTGGAGCGTTCTATCGGAACAGTCGCATCAATTTTTCCAGCATCACAGACGGCAGCAGCAATACATTCCTGATCGGGGAACGGGCATGGCTCTCGGGAAGCACCCGCATGAGCGCAGGCACACTCTTCGCGGTACGTGATGGTGGCAATAACGTCGGGCCATTTGCAAATGACACGCCAGGCGCTGTCTGGAATCAGGGCTTGATGTCGATCGCTGGAACCACAAGGTGGGGGATCAACCCGGTGCTTTCTGCTGTCAGCGCTCCAGATTGTGCCAGCTACAGCAGCCAGCATACCGGCGGTGCCCATTTCCTGATGGGAGATGGGGCCGTTCGGTTCATCAGCCAGAACATCTTCAATATCGGTGAGTCGGCACCTCCCGCCACGATCAACAGCACGTTTGAAGCTCTCGCAGGTATTAGCGACGGGTATGTGATCGGCGAGTTTTAGCAGATATCTTCTGTAAGTTATCGCGGCGAACGGCGTGCCTTGTTTCTGTCTCATCCTGAGGAGATGTTTGTGAACGCATCATGCGGGTTAGCTCCTACTCTCTGTTTGATTTCGATAGTGAGTTTGACCACGGGTTGTGGTGGTTCTGCCAGCATGCCTCCGCTGGGTAAAGTGAGCGGTGTGGTCACATTGGAAGGGCAACCTCTTGCCAATGCGTTAGTCGTGTTTCAGCCTCCTGATAGCCGAGCCTCTGAAGGGCGAACGGACGATGGGGGCCGTTACACGTTGCGTTTCGACAATCAGAATTACGGAGCGAAAGTCGGCAGCCATCAGGTGTCGATCACCACTCGTTCCGATGCCCGTTCTGAGCCGCCAACGTCCGACGGAAAAGAAGGGAAAGTGATTCCGGCCCAGAGCGAGAAAGTTCCGGCCAAATACCTCAAGCCTGGTTCTCTTTCCGCGGATGTGAAAGCCGGCAGCAACACCGTTGATTTTGCACTGACGAAGTGATGCCGCGCTCCACGCGGTTCATGACAACATCTCAGGCACCATCTCTGAGAGCCTGTACGAGAACACTCCCTCTCCCGCGTGCGCATTGGTCTCTACACATCTCTGAGTCAACATTGAACTCGAAAAAACATCCTCTGAAAAAGTAGAAAAACGTCCTCAAAGAGATCGTTAGATTCACAGAATAGGCAAGACAGGATGGCTGGGTTTCAGGTGATGTCCCTCTACGCTTCGTGTTTTATCCTATTATTTTGGTTTTTTTGAGATGTGTAGAGACTAATGCCCGCGTGCGGGAGAGGGCCGGGGTGAGGGGCATTAGTCTTCTGTGTTTCATATAGCGATCGATCATACATCTTCGATGGCTATCTGCTTCCTTTCATCGAGATCTACGTGTCCCCCTCATCCGGCCTGCGGCCACCTTCTCCCTCAGGGAGAAGTATTTGAGAGTTTCCGGATAAGCACTGAGAAGAGCAGACACTGAGAAGAGGCTACAGAGTTGATCTGATCATCATCGGGGGAGCATCACGGTGATTGTGGTCGGGCCGCCAGGCGTGGAGGCAATGTTGATTGTCCCTTCATGCTGGCGGACAATCTGCCAGACTTTGCACAGTCCAAATCCAATGCCGCGGCCTGCTTGTCGGCCAGAGTAAAACGGATCAAAGGCATGCTGGCGGTCAGTTTTTGTGAAACCTCTGCCCTGGTCGCTCACTGTCAATGAGATCGCTGAGGGATTGCCGGTTGAGTGCTGGAGTGAAACGAGGAGATCGCCGCCGTTTTCCTTCATCGCCTGCCGGGAGTTTCGCAACAGTTCCACTAATACGATCGAGATCTGATGGGGATCGACGGCTGCTGTTAAGTCCGACGGAGCCCCCTCGCTTGCAGGTTCCTTTTCAGAGTCATTCACAGGGATAAAATCACGGTTTGGTTCAGCAGAGTGGCCGATCTGAACTTTCAGGAAGCAGCCAGACAGTTCAATTTCGGTTCGCTGTTTCTCACAGACTTTTTCCACGAGCAATGCCAGATTTGTCAGGACTTTGCGAGGAACTGGAGGCCTCGCGAACAGCATGAGGTCGCCAATCATGTCACGAATTCGCAAGGCCTGGCTGGCAATCACATCCAGATGCCGACGTCGTTCGGGATGCGTTTCTCCGGCTGAAAGCAACTGGGTTCGCCCCAGAATGGTGCCCAGCGGATTGTTGATCTCATGACCTGCACCGGCTGCGAACTCCGCTAAAGCCGCCAGATAAACCGGGTCTGGCGACCATCCGTCGCCAGAAAATGTCTCGGGGCCATTTTCTGGCGCAGATTGATCAGCAGGCATGATGTCTCACGAAGGTTTCACGAAGGGCTGGCCCGCAGCGATGAATATCATGCGGTTGAATCTTCGCCGAGAATTCTTTGGACGCCTCATATCACCGGTTGTGCGTGCCTGCTGACGCCGTGGCTTCGTCAGTTTCCACGCATGATGTAGAGTGCATGCCAATGCACCAATTTGGCATTTCCATAGTCACTGACGAGCATGGTGCATTCCGAGGACTCTATGCACTCGACAGCCTGCGTCTCGCCAAATCCCACGTACTTAAGAGCAACTTAGTGACCGGATGGCTCGACATCGAGCAGCCGACACATGCGGTCAACCAGCGTTTCAATTTCAAACGGCTTCTGCAGGAATTCGTTCGCTCCCGACTTCCGCAGATCGTCGATCTTGTCGGCTTCCACCATCCCGCTGATGCAGATAATCCGCACATCATCGAGAGCGGGATCGTTCCGCACACGCTGGCAGACTTCTTTGCCATTGATATCGGGAAGCATCACGTCGAGGACGATAATGTCCGGACGATATTCTTTGACCATCATGCCGGCGTCGAACCCGTTGTTCGCCACGCGCACTTCAAAGCGGCCATCTGCTTCCAGCGCATCGCGGATCAGTTCAACAAGCTCGACATCATCGTCGACCACAAGAGCTTTGCGACGACCGCTTTCCAGGGCATCCGTGGGGATGCCGTTTTCTTTCATAAACCGAAACAGAATATCCCGCGGAATGCGGCGGAAACGAGATCCGGGGACGCGAAAACCTTTCAGCTGGCCTGAATCAAAGCAGCGAATAATCGTCTGCTGGCTCACTTTACAGATCTTCGCCGCCTCACCCGTTGTGAACACCGTTTTCATGACGAACGTCCATCCTTTGAAGCGGCCCCGTCAACTGTCAGGCAGTTGTCGGAACACTGGACTGTGACCTCTTCGCTCTCCGTAGTCGAAGAGGTGGCGATTCCCTGCCGATTCCCGCCAACCACGCGAATTACGTGACTGGCGGCAAACCCCAGACCTGCCGAAAACCCCAAGGTGTGCGACAATGGTCAGTTTGCATCGGATTTTCGGGGCTTCACGATTGTGATTAACTTACCGATCCTGCCGACTCGCCCGATTGTAACCAATCTCTGCCATTGGTCAACGTTTGTTGAGCTGGGAAGTTTGCCGTGCTCAAGTGGACTGCGAAAGCCGCATTGTTTTAGCGGTGTTAGCCATTTCTGGCCGCATGCAGAAGCTTGTTTTTCAGGAGATCTCTCGCGGGATGATGGCCTTCGATCTCAAATTCCTGATGATGCGTTCATCACCAAAGATGGAGACGAAGCGGGCCGATCCAGGAAAATTGCGTCCGGGAACATCGGGTTTCATCTCATGGGAAGCCATCCTGGCCTGCTGGACTGTCCCACTCCCTGTTTCTGCCAGGGATTCAGCTTTGCCCGGATTCAGCCGGCAAAAAGCCACGAGATTTCATGGGGAACGAATCCCGGAAGCGTTATCCTTCAGAACATCCTGAATAATCACATGTCGGTCGAAGTCAGCTTTCTGCCCGCGTCCGTTGGCAGTGCGTCGACGCCAGAGGAGAACGTTGTTGTGCATCGTCGCTTGATGTTTCTGGGGTTCTATCTGGGGTCGCTGGCCGCAGTGGCTCTCATCACCGCGTTTTTGACTCGTAACTTCACCGGTCTGGGGCCTGTTCCTGAGAGATCAGCCTTTGCAGCCCGGTTGCCGAGTTCTCCCGATGGGGATCGGAGGCGATTTCAGTTCTTTTATGCAACAAACCGCGACACCAACGATCCGGCCACTTTTGAGAATCGCGGGAAAGCGCTGGGGACTGAGGTTTCCACAGGCACCTTTGATGTGCGCATCTTGCCTTCGATGTCGATCAAGCCGCATATCTGGCTGGATAGCGAGAAGATGGAGTGGGCCGGGCACCGGGAACTGGCTCAGGAGGAATTTCGTGAACGCCTGCGGGATGCTGTCGCCGGTTCCCCACATAAATCGGTCTTCGTGATTGTGTGGGGATTTCGAGACTGGTTCCGAACAGCCGCACTGAAAACTGCTTTCACAGCTTTCGCTCTCGATATCAATACGCCTGTCGTGATGTTTGACTGGCCGGGCAATCAGGGTGAAGGGCCGACGGGATATCTGGCATCACGCAAAGCCGCTGAGGCTTCTGCTCCGGTCCTTGGCCAGTTTCTCGTCAATCTGGCACAGGAGTCGGGAGCTGAAAAAATCTGGGTGATGGGAAGCAGCCTTGGCTGCCAGACCATCGCCGACGGGTTCAAATGGATGCAGTCGCATCCGGAACTCACAGAAGGCTTGCCGAAATTTGACCATGTGGTGCTGGCGGCTCCCGATGTGTCAGCCCGGGAGTTTGACTCAAAATTTGCCGATGCCATCAAAAAACATTCCCGGAATTTGACGGCCTATGTCAGTTCAAACGATAAGGCTTTGCTGATGAGCCACTGGCTCAATCGTGATCGACGACTTGGTCGACTGGCTGACATCTCGTTGCCACCGGAAGAGCGAACCAGCGAGTATCAATTTGAAGAAGGGTTGGAACTTCTTGATCTGCAGGCCAAAGAAGGCCTCAGCAATCTGTCGATGGTGGATGCGACTCCCATTAATCGGACAAGAAATCTGCATCACTTCTTCACGGATTCCCCAGAGTTTTTTGACGATTTGTACCGCCATCTGCTTCAGCCAGACAGCATGATCAGCCGCCGTCTCCATGCGCTTCGCTCGGGAGAAGGTCGAAAGTACTGGATTCTCTGGAACGACTGATTCTTGAATGAGAGCCGGGAATGACGAGTGCATTGTCAAAGTATGAAATTCGGGTTTCTTCTGTTGTTAAGTCCGACAACGGAGGACGTTGCGGCGACATCAACCCGAAGACAAAGCCGTGACACGGCACTATGGAGTTTCAGGAGTTGTTGCCGGAGTGATTGGCTGAGGGAAGCTTGTGCTGTAGCGAGTCACCTGAAACAGCAGCCAGAGTGTGAGACCCACCACCAGCAGTTCGCCGATCAGTGTACAGAGTTCTGCCAGCAAGGTCACAATATCAATCGCTGAAATCCAATAAGTGCGGCTATCAACTTCTGTTCTCATCACAGGCACGCCACCTTGAGGGGCTTTGAGCAGCAGAATGAGAAGTCTCACTACTTCAATAATCAATAGAAACATAGAAATCGCAATACCGGACATTCCGGCCCACAAACCGATCCAGAGTGTTCTGCTGACTGAAGCTAAAGAAGGGCGACGGGCAGGGTCGGCAATCCGCGGAGCCAGCCGTGTATAGTAAAACGACCAGATCGTTGTAAAACCGAGAATGGCCAGTCCTACAAACGCGAGATAGTCCATGAAACCTAAAGTTTCTCGCCTTCCTGTGGCCATTCCCAACATGACATAGAACATGACGGCCAGAGGAAAGATCGCCAGGATGGCCTGCACCCAGACACCAATCCAGCCCATGCGGGAGAAGCTCTTGGAAATTTTCTGGCAATAATCAACTGTCATGATCGGGCCATTCTCGTTGCGCAGGCTGATAATGGGTAATGCGATAAAGATAGAAATATAGTGCTGAGATTGAAAAAGATATGCTAAAAGCGGAGAGGTCGTTTCAGTGATTTTTGAAAACTGAAAACTGATCACGGGGCCTTTGGCGTCGGTGAAGCGTCAGGCGGAGAGGGTTGTCCCGGTTTGCTGAGACAGCGTGGTGCTGTCACTCCCATGGAGACATAAATACCAATCAGGTCTTCCAGACTGCAATGGGCGGGCTTAACCCATTCCTGCTTGACACATAAGAGTGCACCGCCGAATGGCACCGGTGCGGTTGGCAGAATCACAATGTGGTAGGCCTCGCCCCCGAAATGGACGAGTTCCGAAGTCGGCATCAGAGCCGGTGTTCCGATACCGCCGCCATCACCAAAAAAGCACATGACCGGGGTCATCGATTGCAGGGAATCGTTCTTGCGATCAAACAGGCTGGTGACATGCTTCGATGCATCGTAAACCGTTCCAAGGGCCGGGACACGACGTAGCCCCTGATCCATCATCCGTTGCCAACTTCCCCCCACGCCATTTTCGATCAGGGCACCCATCCCATAAATGGCGAGGAGAACCCCCATGACGCCGATCAGATAAGCCGTGGTTTCACAGGCAGCCACCGGCATCCCGATCGACATCAGGATTTTGCCGAGAGGGCTGACCGGCCCGAACAGGTCATGGGCAAACATCACCACCCAGGCCAAAACCGCCATGGTCAATGCCAGCGGCAGCAGGCCAATCAGACCCGTGACAAAAGTCACTCCGATCCGCTCAGAGCGACTGCGACCAATCTGGGGTGGTTCAATCGAGGCCTCAGGCATGGGCGTGCCGGTTGGCAAGGGTGTGGCGGTTGACATGGGCAGAATTCTCGGTTGGCCACTCTGCGTCGACGGAATTGTCGTTGCAAACGAACGTTACTGGCTGGCGATTGAAATCACGTCACTCAGGCAGCATAGAATGTCCATCAGCTTACGGACATGCTGTTGGTCTTTGTCAGGGTGATTTTTTCGAGGAGAGGAGCACACAAAATCCATGGCGTGTGTCGACAGTTCTCAGTCCCGTCGTGATGCGGACGCGGGCCTGTCCAGTCGGGCGATGATGGACGTACGCGGGACGGTTTTTTTGTGTATGTAGGTGTAGGGGCCATGGGGTGCGACAATCTGCCGCGAGGGGAGAAATGAGGGGCGCCACCCTCTTTTCTGCTGCGCCGCCGATTGGGCGGGTCGTCACAAGTATGGACTCA
This sequence comes from Planctopirus sp. SH287, assembly GCF_056500625.1. Lineage (NCBI taxonomy): Bacteria > Pseudomonadati > Planctomycetota > Planctomycetia > Planctomycetales > Planctomycetaceae > Planctopirus > Planctopirus sp. SH287. The sequence goes on from NZ_CM151403.1 coordinate 508,969, forward strand.
GCAGGGAGTTAAGAAATGGTCGATACAGGATTCGAACCTGTGACTTCCACCGTGTGAAGATGGCACTCTAGCCACTGAGTTAATCGACCATTACGGCTGACCAGAAAGAGACTCAACTCTGGCTGCTGGTTCGCCTGTGAGGAGGATTGTTGCAGAATGAATCAGGTTTCGCAATCTTCCGCACAGAAGGGATTTTCAGGCTCACTTTTGTCCGCATTTGTTCACTGCGGTTCGCTGTTGTTCACAGTGATTCACCGTGATGTCGTTTGTGATGAGTGCTTGTGGACAGACCCTGGCTGCAAAAGGGCACGCAATCTCTTCGCGCCCTCAACACTTGATGAACTCGTGAGCTATCGGCCGTCAGTTGAAGGAGAAATGGGGGCGAGACGCATATTGGAAACCGGCATCGGCAAATCGTCCGGTTCAATGGCCTCGAGAATTTCCTGTTTGGCGGCGCTGGCGACAGGCTCCAGAGTCTTCCCGAGTGGGGAGATGATTAATAATGGCAGCAGAATCAGATCGCCCAGCATGGCTACCAGCACCAAGGCTGCCATCAGCCAGCCAAAACGACTGATCAGAAGTAGCTCTGAAGGGAGCAACACCAGAAGTCCCAGGCTGACGGCAATACTTGTTTGCCAGATCGCCGACCCACAATGTTCCAGCGCCAGAATAGCAGCGTCTTTGCGGGAATGGCCTGCCAGCATCTGCTTCTGAAACCAGGCGATGTAATGGAGCGTGCCATCGACGGCAATGCCCATTGCGACGGAAGCCGTAATCATCGATCCAATATCGACCCGCTGACCAAACCAGGACAGCAGCCCAAAGACCACCGTGACCGGGAGAACATTGGGAATCATCGAGACCAGGCCGGCCCAGAAGTTTTTCAGCAGAATGACCATCACAATCAGAATCAGCGCGAACGCCAGTCCGAAGCTGGTGATCAGGCTTTCCAATACTGCCTGCTGTGTTCGCAAAAAGAGGGGGGCTGTCCCTGTGACAACATGTACGGCACCGGGATGAAACTTCAGCACTTCCTGAGTGATGGAATTGAGTGCATCGACCACTTCAACATAGTCGATTGGTGAAAGAATCGAGACTTGAGCCGTGATTCGCCAGAGTTCGTCGCCTGGGCGGTTTAGCTTGTGATCACCCGGTGTGAGGAGATCCTGCCCCTCTGATGCTGTGGTATAGAAGGCCTTCGCGTTAGCGACTTCTCCGTCTCGAATCCGATCCTGAATGGTGTTGGCACGCTTGTTATAGCGGGCGTTGGCGAGAACAGACGCATCAGCGGCCGGCTTTTCACTGACAGGCAGGAAGTCCGCCAGACCAATGGCTCCGCTGATCTCGGGATGCTGTTTGATCTTCGTTTCAATTTGTCTTACGGCTTCCATCCGCTCCAGAAAATTTGTCTGTTGCTGCGAAGGTTCATCAAAACGAATTACCACTTCAACCGGTGCGATACCTGCAAGATGATTTTCAATCGCGCGGTAATCCTTCACAACTTGTGAGGTTTCCGGGAAATAGCGAATGACCTTCGTTTCGGTCTGGAAATAGACTAATCCGTAACTGGCAGCCGCACTGATCATCAGGCAGGCGGCTAATTGAAAATTGGTGGCTCTTGAGAGTCTTTCACCCAGCCAATGCCACACATTTGTGGTGGATGAAGTGGGAGCCGGTGTCTCTCTGGAGGGCCAGATTTGCAAGAGTGAAGGGACGCCGTAAACGATCATCACGAATGAAATGACCATCCCGATCGCCGAGTAAATGCCAAAATCCCGCACGGGTGAAAGTGGGCTGGTGACCAGCGACAACATGCCGATTGCCGTCGTGAACGCTGCCAGCATGCAGGGCATCAGCGCATGCTTGAAAGCTTCTGAAATCGCGGTTGCCGGATTGATTTGTGCGCAGCGATCATAGTAGTTGATGACATGGATGGCCCCGGACAAAGTCAGCACCATCAAAAGCGATGGCATGACCACCAGCACCATGTTCATGCTCCCACCCATCATGGGAACCAGAGAGGTCGTGATGAATGGTGTGTAGATGGCGACAGACAAGGCAACAATCGCCAGGCGTGCCTTCTTTAACATGACGAATGCCAAGCCAGTACCGACCAGTGCCGAAAACAGAATGACCGACTTTTTGTGTGGAAAACGCCACGGCTGTGTGGGATCCCAGGCGGCACGAAGTACGGCAGTGTTCAGTTCCGAACCGACAATTGCAGAACCACCCAGGTGCATTTCATCATCATGGATACCCACCGCCTGGGTCGCTTCACGAAGGATGGCAATCGTGCCTTTGCGGTCGGCGGCACCGGCTTCTGAAAGGGTCACCGCCAGGGCGACGGGAGAACCGGGCATGAAGAATGCCTGTTCAACCAATGGATAGGTCGCTTCACCGGAACGTGGGGAAGTGCTGTTAACAGTGGTCAGCCATTCCGCAATTTCGATGGTTTGAGGGTGTCCCAGACGCAGGCCATTCCACGAGATTTGCAGATCGTGGGCATGTGAGGCTTCCTCCAGCAGTTGCCCGGCTGGAGAGAGGATTGTGGGGGTCGTTTCTGGAATGCTTTCGCCGGCGGCTTGATCGGTCGAAGCCTCCGATTCATCAAAAGATGCGGTTTTGACCAACTCAGGTGAACGAATCAGCGTGGCAGCGGAAACGGCATCAGCCATGGCTGGCTGAATGGAAGGCTCGATCCCAAATTTCTGGCGAACAGCGGAGATCAATTGCTGTTCGGTCGAACGCAGGCGGTTGCGCCCTTCGGGAGTCAGCTTCAACTTGAGAGAACCGGCTCCAACGATTGTCCCTTCCAGACGGCGGACAGCCTCATGGAATTCAACACCGTTTTCCATCATCGTGCGAAGAACGTCGACGGGCTTGACGACTCTGGAAACCTGCTTGATTCCCTCACGACGAACGCCCTGAGCATCAGCCACGCCTTCCAGTTTCTCAGCAAGGCGATCCACTCGAGGGTCACTCAGCGAGCTGGAGTCCCAGGTGATGAAAATGCGGTCTTCGACCGGAAATTGAGAATGAGTCCAGTTCAAGACTTTAAGCTGGGGATCATTTGAAGGAAGCCAGTTCTCGACATTGTTTTCGAGTCGAGTCTGCTTGAGAGACCAAATCGCTGTGGGAACGAAGAAAAGCATCAGCAGGAACACGTAGACTCCGTACCCGTGGCCCCAGCGGTCGCGACGGTCGAAGAAATGACTACTCATGCCCGGGCTTCCCGACAGAAACGATTCAACACGTCCCCGTCACACAGAGGTGATGCAGATTCTCGAGTTTCAGCAAAAAGTAGCCGTGTCTTAGCCGACTTTGGGGATTGGAGGAAGACCGTTTCCTGAATTCTCCCCCAAACAACCCGGCAAAACCGCGACAATTCCTCACAACACCTATTCATGCGCACTGATGATGTGCGAATTTGCGGCCAGATGTTCATCGGCTGCTTGTGTCTTGTCTGGTCGGCATTAAAGATGATTTGTCATCAGTGCAAGTCGTTGTTCCCAGGCCATAGCGAATATTGTCCGAGATGATGCGTGACTGCAAACCAGTTAAGGAGATCAGGTGATGAGCATTTTCGGACAAATGAGGATCCCCCAACAAATCCGAAATGTGATCTGCCGGGGGGTGATCTTTTGGGGAATCGCCGGGGCGATCAGTCCGGGATATGCGGAAGAACAGAAACCACCACGCGAATTGCTGATTTGTGGTTTTGCCAAGTTACAGCAAGTCAACCTGGAACAGCTTGCGGGAACAGGGCCTGCTTCAAATCAGGCGATAGCAACTGACAAGTGGGTTTGGTCAGCGTCAGGTCGAAATGATCTTCCGGAGCCTCGGTCGAAGAAATTCGGCACAACGGATGAAATCAAGTTTGTCCGTGACGGGACTCAACTGCTGGTGACTTCTTCGGGAGGCGGGTGCGCATTGATCCAGCGGATCGCGACGGCTGAGAAACCCGCAGGATCTGTGCTTTGGTCAGCGACCGTGGCCAATGCCCATTCGATTGAAATGCTGCCCGGCAACAAGGTGGTTGTGGCTGCCAGTACCTCGAAGGCTGGTAACAAATTGTTCGTGTTTGATCTCTCGCAGGGTGACAAACCCATCGCTGAAACACCGCTGTATTCAGCTCATGGAGTCGTGTGGGACACGGATCTCAACCGCCTTTTTGCCGTCGGATATCAGGAGATTAACCGTTATGAGTTGGCCACAAGTGCTGCGGGACAGTGCGAGTTGAAGCGGGAAGCCACTTACCCGCTCCCTGATGAAGGGGGGCATGATTTGCAGCCGGTGCCTGAGAGCCGTGAGTTGGTGGTCAGCACCCATGACCATGTTTATCTGTTTGATCGCACGGTCGGGAAGTTTCGTAAACATCCGGTTCTGGGAGGTCGCGCGCATATCAAGTGCGTGAGCGTACGGGCTGTCCCTCAGGGATTAGAAACGGCTTTCGTCCAAGCGAGCGATCAGCAGTGGTGGAGCCAGGAAATCGGACATTTTGTGGAGTGTAAAGACGCTGCGACGATCAACGCACCCAAGGCCTCTGAGCCTGTCATCATCAAAATGGTTCCGTTGGAAAAACTCTCTGTTTATAAGGTGCGTTGGATTCCTTTGCCGTGAGTGAGAGCCAGCCTGCTACGAGATATCGCGTAAGTTGTTTCTGTGAAGTATGTTGCGAAGTGATTCCTTATTCTTTTGCGGCGAGAACAGCCGTTGCTCGTTGAGTTTTCACAAGAAATTCAGTGTTTTTTACGGCTCCATATTGACGTGACCGGGAAGAAGGCAAATAATCTGTGGTGTCGTGTGAGACTGAATCTCAGTACCACGCGGCTCGTTATTGCTTCTGGACTGCTGCTTTCGGTTGTTTGCCCGCCTTGGCTGACATTCTTCGTTGAGCCCTCCGCATGAGCACTCTCTTAAATCGGGATGTATCTTCTCCAGCAGCCTGCTCAGGATGTGCGCTCGCAGGCGTGGCGACTGCTCAGCGGAAATATCTGTGTCACTGTCTTCGTGTGACTGAAGATCAGGTTCGTGAGACAGTCGTCGACTGCCAGTTGTCCACCGTTCGCCAGGTGACTTCGCTCTGTGGTGCTGGCGGCGGATGTACCGCGTGCCACCGTCATATCAAGCGTGTTCTGGCAGAAGAAGCGGTTGTGGCAACTCCCTCTTATCAGGTCACTGCGGAATCTCTGCGATTTGGTGGTTCCTCAGCTTCTCCCGTTGCTTTGGAAATGGCGTAATCGCGCGACTTGAAATGGCGTGTTGAATGCCATCAAAAAGATGCTTGCCCGAAGCTGGCAAGCACAGCTTGGTCGTCTGCGGGCTACCTTTGTGTCAGAGGCACAGGAGGGTCAGGCTGCCTGAACCGCCGGGAAGCGAGATACCTCTTGTGGCGTTGCCACCCCGGTAGAAATCGGAATTTCAACCGGGGCTACCCTGCCGGTGATACTTCATTCCGTGATCTTTGGATTTCGCGAGCCAATTGCCGTTCCTTGGTGTGAACGTTTGCTCCTCTGTCGCTGCTTGAGTGATGTGACGTCCCACTCACATCACGCGACATTCCCCGTGATCCTGGAAGCCGTGATTCTGGAAGCGAAAAACGGGTCTCGACCCGGCTTCTGAGTGCGTTCGGCAGACTCTGCAGATGCCGGCGCCGCGTAATCAGCAGGGGTTTACCAGAGGCCGTAGTGAGGATAACAGGTAAGGTCTTGACGCCTGGGGGGTGCCATTGAAACCCTGCCTTAAAAGCCGCACGCCGGGTGCATTCGCTACACCAGAATTCATCGTATGTATCCCTCCCATCTTGTTTTCGAGTCGTTGTCCTGAGGGTTTTGGGGAAGTTTGACGGTGAATGCCGGCGTTAAAGTCGCTGCTGTTTTACGCAATCCAAACAGGCGTCAAACTTGCGGGGCCAATCGTCGTAAATCTGCCCTCAATTAGGCGTTTGGGAAACTCAAGCGGTCATTCCAGTGAGGCCGATGGAATAGGCAACTTCGCCCGAGCAGACCGCATCACCTGGTGGTGACGCGAAGACCTGATCGGGAGGAGACAGCGACCTTGCCACTTCCGTTTGCCCGCAACGAACGGGGTGTGGTACGGGGCCTGGTCAGCCGGACATGTGAAGGATTCAGACTGGTGTGACGCGACAGCAAGTCGCGGGGCGGGGCTCACAGCTCGGCGCCTTAGGTGATCACCGCCTGCCAATCCACTGCTGACCGACATATGTCTCGCGGGTTGGGACGACCCTGTTTTCGAAATCCCTAGGGAAGGAGATTGAGACTCATGCGATGGATCAAGTTCTGTGGTACCATGCTTGCTGCAATGAGCATGGCCTCTCTGGCTGAAGCCGGTCTGTTTCGTGGCCATGGCTGCGGTACTGAAAAGGCTTGTGGTTGTGCATCAACCAGTCAGCCTGCCTGCTGCAAACCAGTGATTGTTAAGCCTTGTTCGCCGAACGTTTACGTTTATCAGCGTAAGTGCTCGGACATCAAGCCACCTTGCTGCGACACCTGTGCTCCAGCCACCTGCTGTGCTCCAGCTGCTGCTGCTCCTGCCTGTGCTGCTCCGGCAGCCTGTGCACCAGCTCCAGCCGCTTGTGCTCCAGCTTGTGCTGCTCCTGCTGCCTGTGCACCAGCTCCAGCCGCTTGTGCTCCTGCCTGTGCTGCTCCCGCAGCCTGTGCTCCAGCCCCAGCTGCTTGTGCTCCAGCTTGTGCCGCTCCTGCTGCCTGTGCTCCAGCTGCTTGTGCTCCTGCCTGTGCTGCTCCCGCAGCTTGTGCTCCAGCCTGTGCCGCTCCAGCCGTCTGTGCTCCAGCCTGTGCTGCTCCATCGACCTGTGCACCAACCTGCACACCAGCGATTAAGCACTGTGGTCTGTTTGCTCGTCTGAAGGCTCGCTGTGCTCAGCCAGCTTGTGGCTCAACTTGTGCCCCAGCTTGTGCCGCTCCAGCCGCTTGTGCTCCAGGTTGTGCTGCTCCAGCTCCAACAAGCTGTGCAACCACCGCCTGCTGCAACGTTGATCCTTGCGAAGTTGCCAAGCTGATCTACACCTCGCAGACAGCTTGCTACGCCAAGGATCGTCGTCATGCCATCCACAAGCTGGGTGACAAGTACGATTGTGTCTGCAGCCCAGAAATCATGTGTGCCTTCATCTACGCCCTCAACGACACAGACGAACGCGTCCGTGTGAAGGCTGCCGATGAAATTGGCGATCAGCTCCGCAAGCACTGCTGCTGCTCACCAGAAGTTGTTGCTGCTCTGACACATGCTCTGGGTGACTGCCACAAGCCAGTCGTTCGTCAGGCCAAGCAAGCTCTCGAACTCTGCGGCTACGAAGTTGTCGAAGGCAACTGCGACGCTGTCTGCTCAACCGGTTGTGCTCCAGGCTCTTGCCCAGGCACTGCCCCAGTGATGGCTCCTTCGCCAGCTCCAGTGGCTCCTGAAGCAATTCCTGCTCCAGTACCACCAGCCGCTCGCAAGACCAGCGAATTCCGTCAGCTCTTCAGCCTCCTGGACTAGTCTTAACTAGCCCGGTCGGCAGGGAAGCCTGTAGGTTCTCGACTCTGACAGTGTTACAACGAACAGCAGCCCCTCAATCGAAAGGTTGAGGGGCTGTTTTAGTTTTATTTGTGGGCTGTGCTTCAGTGCCTCTGATACCAAATAACAACGTGATTCAGAGTGTTGTTCTCCCCTCATGCCATACTTGAAATGCGCCAAGCCTGGATGGTGCCAAGCTCGCCGCGTTGAGCAATCATGCTTCAGTCGCCGGGTTTTCCAATATTCCGCTGTTGATTCCTGGAAGGAGGCGTGACTGCCCGGCTTGATGTGGGGCTTTAGCAGGCATCGTTAGAGATTGCATTAACTGTCAAGAAAAAATGTTGACAGCCTCGCTTTTCGTTTGTAGCGTGAGAAATCTCCTGTCTATATGGCTACTTCCGGCCCGTTTTTCTCTTTCATATGGGGAATCTCATGCGTCATCAGCGCGGTTTCACGTTGATTGAACTTCTGGTGGTGATCGCGATCATCGCCGTGCTCATCGCTCTGCTGCTCCCCGCTGTTCAGCAGGCTCGCGAGGCAGCCCGACGTACTCAATGCCGCAATCAGATGAAGCAGTTGGGGTTGGCACTTCACAACTACCACGATATGGCGCAAATCCTTCCTGTTTGTCAGTCAACAGCCATGAATAAACGCTTTAACTGGATGCTCATGCTCTTGCCGGCCATGGACGATGCTGCCATGTACAACAAGCTCAATTTCTCTATTGCCAGTTGGGATGGAGGCAACTTTGCCCTCGTGAAGCCTGTCTATAATAAAGTGATCTGTCCCTCGGATCCCTATGGCCAGGAAATTCTGTCGGAAGAGAACTTTGAACCAGCGGCCACATGGGGAATCTCGCAGATGGATTATGCCGCGATCGAAGGCGACTACATCAACACAACCGGGACGGGCCAGACTCCTGCCTATGGTAACACCGCGGTGGGTGTGGCCAAACGCGGCATGATCGGCCGGCATATGTGGAGTGCGCGTTTCTCACAAGTCACCGACGGCATGTCGAATACATTTATGCTGGGCGAGTGTATTGGCGCGTTTGCCTATACTCAAAATTTCGCCTGTCAGTCTTTCGGGACAACGGCCCAGCCTATCAATTACCGCAATTCGTTCTTTATTCAGGATCGCAATAATTGGCCAACAGCGGCCAATCCTCGCTGGGATGAAGGTGTGGGCTTTCGCAGTCTGCACACCGGTGGTGCCCATTTCCTCATGGGTGACGGCTCTGTCAGATTTGTGAGCGAGAATATCGATGGCATGACATACCGGGCACTCGCTTCCCGTGAGGGTGGAGAGGTGGCCGGAGAATGAAAAACTTTACTCCAGCCTCAATGTTACAATGCTCTCTTCTGGCGGGCGGCCTGTGGGTTTCATTGGCAGGTTGCGGCAATGGTCGGCCTCCATTAGTGAAGCTCGATTGTCAGGTTCTGCTCGACGAAAAACCGATACCAACAGGTGTTCTGCAATTGGAGTCAAAAGGGAATCGGCCCACACGAGGCGAAATCGTTGAAGGGAAAGTCGTGAGTTGGGAGACTTATGAACCGGGCGATGGAATTCCCGCAGGAATTCATACCGCAGCCGTCTATTCGTTTCTCGATGAACCAGAGCCTCCAACTGCTCAGATCACCTCATCGGCAGAGGGGCCGATTCAGTCGGGAAAAATGATTATTCCCAAGTCCCGAATACCCAAGCGATATAATAGCCCCGCAACTTCTGGCATTACTTTAACAGTTGATCGTTACCACCTCGCTCCTGTGACGATTCGTCTGGAGAGTCAGTAGATAAATCGTCTATAGCCCGGCTTCAAATCATGTTGACCGCATGAGTCTGTAAATGCAAGAAGTCCTTGACCATACGATCAGGGACTTCTTACGTTGAGAGGAGATAAAATCTCGTTGCCGCCAGTGAATCGGCGGTGAATCGCTTAAGTGAGCGACCAGGGGGCGCGATAAGGGCGGTTCACCAAAGCTGCGGCTTCCGGATCGTTGCTGGTGATCTTTTCATTGACGGGATCCCACTCAATCTTGCGGCCCAGACGAATCGCGATGTTCCCTAAATGGCAGGCACTGGCGGTGCGATGGCCGATTTCTACATCACAGATTGGCAACTCGCGCGACTTGATGCAGTCGAGGAAGTTCTGATGATGGTTGGAAGAAACATAAAGTGATTCATCGCTGCTGGAAAGTTCCTGCTCGATCAGTTCAGCCGGAGTCCCCCTGAGAACGCCACGATTCACGAAAATGTTCCCCTTCTCACCAATGAAGGTGGTTCCTCCGGGAATATCCTTCTGCTCCTGACCCACGACGATTTCCACGCCGTTGCTGTATTTATGGGTGATGCGGCAGGCGGTGGAGACTTCAAACCATTTTTCAGGATGGAACTCGGCAGTTCCTTCGGTGCTGATGGGGCCAGTATGATCAAACCCCAATGCCCAGTGAGCAATATCGATGTGGTGAGCACCCCAGTTGGTCATCTGGCCACCGGAGTAATCCCAGAAGAAACGGAAGTTGTAGTGCACCCGCTTCAGGTTATAGGGCCGCTGCGGCGCTGGCCCGAGCCACATGTCGTAATTGAGTTCTGCTGGTGGTTCAGAATCAGGGACGGGTGGCCCGCCAAAGTTTGATTTGGCCAGGCCGACCAGTACCTTATTCACTTTTCCAATTTTGCCGTTACGCACCAGTTCACAGGCTTTGCGGAACTTGGCATCAGAACGCTGCTGTGAACCGGTCTGAACGATGCGGTTGTTCGCACGGGCGGCTTCTACCATCCGCCGGCCTTCGGCGATCGTTAGTGTAAGCGGTTTTTCACAATAGACGTCTTTCCCGGCCTGGCAGCCATGCACGGTCGGAAGGGCGTGCCAATGATCAGGAGTTGAAACCACGATGGCATCAATATCCTTCCGTTCCAGAACTTTACGATAGTCATCATAACCATCGGCCTTAAAGCCTTTTGCTGCAACGTTCTTGAGTGCCCCAGCCAGACGCTTGGAATCAACATCCACAATCGCAGCAGGGGCAACACCCTTGCCAATGAATGCGTTCAGATTGCCAGATCCCTGGCCGCCGATGCCAATGTGTGCGGTCACGATTCGCTCGTTCGCGCCAAATGCCCTGGCTGGGATGATCATCGGCGCTGCGAAGGCTGCCGATGCCGCCAGAAACGTGCGACGGGAAAGCTGATGCTTGCTCATGGAAAAAATCCTTTCCAGTTGTCAGTACCCGGATTCCCTTGTGAGGATCCAGAGATGATGATGCCTGTGATGGCTCAATGGTGTCAGTCAATTGGCCTATGTGCAAATTGATTGATTTGTGTTTCATCCTAACACCCGATTCAAACCGGTCGCTACCTGATGTTTGGTGATCTGGAGGGAAATTGAGTGGTGTTTTCGGGAGGATGGCCACGTTTTCAAGGAGATCAGAGGATTCTGGAGAAGTTCACAGAAAATTTTTCGAGCCGACGATTCGCCAAACAGGAGTCTCTCGGGTATTCTTGATTAATTGATCCTTCGCCGCTCACCGCGAGTGGCCAGAGCCCCCATTCAGAGCCTATGAGCGAAGACCACCGCCAAACGCGTACACACCTTACGGAGCTATTTCATAAGCTCCGGCTTAATCCGCGCGGTGATCTCGGCCAGAATTTTCTCATTGATATCAATCTGGTGGAACTGGTGGCCCGTGAGGCCCAGTTATCGCGGAATGATGTTGTTCTCGAAGTGGGAACCGGGACTGGCGGGCTGACGATCTTCCTCGCTGCGGAAGCCGGCGAAGTCGTTTCTGTTGAATATGATCCCAATATGCATGCCGTTGCGACCAGACAGCATGCCGCTTTGACAAATGTTCAATGGGTCAATACCGATGCCCTGAAAAACAAGAATCAGCTTCATCCGTTGCTGGTTGAAGGGGTAAATACGGCCCTGGCCAAATTGCCAGGCTCAACCTTAAAGCTGGTTGCAAACCTTCCTTATAACGTGGCGACGCCCGTCATTTCGATGATTGTCGGAAGTGACTGGCCCTGGTCGCGCATGGTGGTCACGGTGCAGTGGGAGATGGCGGTGCGGATGCAGGCACAGCCGGGAAGTTCAGACTACAGCGGGCTTTCCATCTGGTTACAGGCTCAGTGTGATGTGGAGATCCTGAGGAAACTGCCGCCGGATGTCTTCTGGCCCCGACCCAAAATTGATTCCGCCATTGTGCTGGTCACACCGGCACCTGCCAAACGTGACCGGATTACGAACCCCGAGTTTTTTCACGATTACCTGCGGGCAATCTTCATGCACCGGCGAAAGCTATTGCGTGGTGTCCTGTGCAGTGCTTACTCCCAGATTGCCAAACCCAGGATCGATGCACTTCTTCAGCAAGCGGGGATTGCTCCCCAGGCCCGCGGTGAAGAATTGCCAACGGATATCCACGTCGCCATGGCCAATCTGCTCTATCACGAAATTCATACCACATCGGCAGCCAGTCACTGACCGACGGTCAAAGACTCGCTCCCAATATCGCTTTCCAGTATCGCTTTGTCGGAGAATCAGACCATGCTTGATCGCATTGCCTATCAGGGAATTACCTTCGATGACGTTCTGCTGGAACCAGGTTACAGCGAACTGGTACCCGCCGATGTCGAAACCGCCACTCATCTGACGCGAAATATCCGGCTGAATGTGCCGCTGGTCTCCAGCCCGATGGACACCGTCACGGAAAGTGACATGGCCATTGCCATGGCTCAAGAGGGCGGCATGGGGATCATTCACAAGAACCTCACCATTGAACAACAAGCCCTCCATGTTGAGCGGGTCAAACGAAGCGAACACGGCGTGATCGTTGATCCCGTGACACTTCCGCCGGAAGCCACGGCTCTGGAAGCCTGGGAAATTATGGAACAAAGGAACATCGGTGGTGTTCCGGTCACGAGAAATGGTCGCCTGATGGGGATTCTGACCCGCCGCGACCTCCGTTTTCTGGCCTCAAAAGACACGCCCATCTCGGAAGTGATGACCAAGGAAAACCTCGTAACGGCACAAGAGGACACCACTTTAGAAGTCGCCGAGCGGATTTTGCTCGAAAACAAGGTGGAAAAGCTCCTTCTGGTGGATGAACAGTTTCAGCTCAAAGGGCTGATCACCATCAAGGACATTGAAAAGAACCTGCGTTTTCCCAAAGCCAGCAAAGACAGTCGTGGACGTTTGCGCGTTGGCGCGGCGGTAGGCGTGTTTGACTTTGAGCGTGCTGCCGCCCTTATCGAACGTGGCGTTGATGTGCTTTGTGTCGACAGTGCGCACGGACATAGCCAAAACGTGCTCCAGACCGTTCGTGAGGTGAAGAAACGCTGGCCAGAAATCGATGTCATAGCTGGGAACGTTGCAACAACAGATGGTGCCCGTGATCTGGTGAAAGCCGGTGCAGATGCCGTCAAGGTGGGGATCGGGCCAGGCTCGATCTGTACCACCCGAATTATCGCGGGTGTGGGCGTTCCTCAACTGACAGCGATTCACAATGCCTCGTTGGCGGTGGCAGGAACGGAAGTTCCGATCATTGCTGACGGTGGCATCAGGTATAGCGGTGACATTACCAAGGCGCTGGCCGCTGGTGGTCATTGTGTGATGCTTGGCAGTTTGCTCGCAGGTGTTGATGAAAGCCCCGGTGAGGTCATCCTCTTTCAGGGCCGAAGTTACAAGCGGTACCGCGGCATGGGTTCCATGGGAGCCATGGTCAAGGGAAGCAGCGAGCGATACCGCCAGGGGAAAATTGACGAAAACAGTCCAGGGCGTGGAGCAGGGAAGCTCGTTCCTGAAGGTGTTGAAGGACGGGTAGCCCACAAGGGCTCTCTACACAATCTGGTTTACCAGTTGATCGGTGGCCTTCGGGCCGGCATGGGATACTGCGGAGTACCGACGATTGAGGGATTGCGGACAAAAACGCGGTTCATTCAAGTCTCGGCTGCCACGGTGAGGGAGAACCATCCCCATGACATTACAATTGTCGAAGAATCGCCTAACTACACTGTCGAACACGCCCCTCGCGAAGGGAGCTAGCTTGTCGACTTATCGGCCAGCCTGGCTGAGAGCGGTGATCACTCGCCTGGCTCTCGCCAGTCTGGTGGTCGGCGGCGCCTGCCAGGCGGCTGATCAGACCAGCAACCCGCTGGATGCCTTGCGGGAGCGATCAGCCGAACAGCGCTGGGCTCAGGTGCAGGCCCATGACTCTCAATTGAAATCCACTCAGCAAGAGGTGATTTCCGCTGAAGCGTCAGCCAATACTCTGGTAACCGGATCATCGGCATCATCAGGCATTCGCCCAGCGACGCTTTCTCCCGCTTCCACTGCTCCAGAAATGCCCGCTTCCATTGCGGATGCAGCTCCCACGGCATCTTCTAAAACCGTGGTTTCTTTGCCAGCTTCCGGCAAGCCAGAAGCACCGTCCAGCACTGCGGCGGTCACACCTCCGGCCTATCCATTCCTCGATCATCCGGAAGTGTTGGTGGAAGGGGATCACCAGTGGGTTCTCCCTTCACCAGGGGCCACACAAGTGGTCGCTGCCACCATGCACCCTTCAGTGACCCATCCGACAGTCGCCCAGAACGGGCCAACTCTGATCGAATCAACACCCGCGCCGGTTCAAAATACGGCTCCATTGCCAACACCCACCGCGCCGCCGATTAACTCTCGACCGCTGGAGGAACCCCCTCTGCCACCAGAGTCTGAGCGGACAAAGATCGCCGATGAAGAGATTCCCGTCTTGCCTCCCAATGCAGGCATTCGGGCGATCTATCAGATTGTCCCCTTCAATGATCTGTCGCAAGATCAGGACATCCGTAATTACGCTCGCGAACAACAGGTCGCAGCCGGCCTGGAAATTGATAACAGTCCTGTTCCCCCACGAGAATTCCCCGGATTACTCGCACAATGGGAGCCGCCCAACCTCTACCACTTGCCGCTTTACTTTGAAGACGTAGCACTTGAGCGATACGGTCATCACTATCCACCAGGCATTCAGTCAGTCGTTTCACTAAGCAAGTTTGGTGTGCAATTGGTTGGATTCCCATACCAGGCCACCATCCATCCCCCCACTTCGCACGAATACACTTTGGGTTATTATCGGCCCGGTGAATGTGCACCCAAACTGTGCTATCAGATCCCCTGGAATGCTAAAGCCGCGGCTGTTCAGGCAGGTGCTGTGGTCGGATTCATCTACATGATTCCCTAACCGGGACTGATTGTTGAAATGACGAGACAAGCCAGAAGAATTCAGGGGAAAAACCTGGGTTCTTCTGGTTTTTTGTCTGTTATTCAGCTCATACGACGTTGTCCGCGCGGGCTGTCAAAACTGTTGAAATCCGCTCAACCTTCGACCAGCACGCCTTCGGTCAATGTGCAGCGTCGGGGATAGGCTTGGGCGATACTCAAACTGTGTGTCACGCAGAGCAGAATGCTTTGTGATTCAGTGGCCAACTCCCTTAGCAGTGTGCCAACGATCTCCGCCGTGTGGGGATCCAGGTTGCCCGTGGGTTCATCCGCCAGAAGCAACCGGGGCTGATTGATCAACGCCCGGCAGACGGCTGTTCGTTGCCGCTCGCCTCCCGAGAGTTGGGCTGGTCGGTGATGAAGGCGTGACTCCAGGCCAACACGTTTCAAAAGCTCCATCGCACGCTCGGTCACATCTGTCGTAATTCCCCGGTAAGGCAGGGCGGGTAGCAAAACATTTTCTAAGGCCGTGCATTGGGGAAGCAGGTGGTGATCCTGAAAGACGAAGCCAACTTTTTCGTTGCGAAACTTCGCCTGAGCCGCCTGATCCAGCAAAAACGGATCCGTACCATCAAGAGTGACTGTGCCCGAAGTCGGATGATCCAGCACTCCCAGAATCTGGAGAAATGTGCTTTTGCCGCAACCCGACGGGCCGGTAATCGCCACGGCTTCTCCGGCGGAAATCTTGAGCGACGCCCCCTTCAAAATCACCAGCGATGAGTCACCATTGGTGAACTCCCGAGTCAACTGAACCACGTCCAATCCAGGGTTCGCATGCGAGGGATCTGTCACGGTCATTAAAAAGCTCCTGTCGCTCGCCCATCCATCAATAGGTCAGACGGTTTGAAGTTTCGAGAGTTGAGCTTGCCTGTTGACCTGAAGAATTGCCAGTGAGTCAGGCACATTCCCATTTGAAATATCGCTCAAGTGCCACGCGGCTCTGCACCAGCATGCCTGCGAGGGGCAATCTGGCGGCGTAAGATCCCCTGATGGATAAACAACTGGTCTTCATACGCCGCCCCCAACCCCGCGAGGAGAGTGATTGTTGAAGCTGGCTCGACGTGTGGCATGGCTCCACGTACGATGTGAACAAGACGTTCAGGCGACCAATTGATACTGACGACAAACCGTCCAAATGAAGATCTTAGCCATGGCCGAAGTGGATATCGCATGCTCTGATCATGCTCATAGTCCCCGTAAATTGCACATCGCGGATCTGGCCACTTGCCAGCTGGCAGCGGATATCTTTCGTGCATTGGGCGATCCCAGCCGCCTAAGAATGCTGTCCATGCTCGTGCATGACGAACTGTGTGTTTCGGAAATCGCTGATGCGTTGGGTGACAATCTCTCGGCTGTTTCCCAGCGGTTGAAACTGCTCAAAAGCGAACGAATCGTGTCAGCCCGCCGGGATGGAAAACACATTTATTACCGCCTCTCGGATCATCATGTGAAAGATCTGGTGACTAACGCTCTGGCGCATGTCGCTGAGCCACATGATCACTCATAGCAAAACTCGTGCATTGCCAAAGCTTAAAAGTAGGGTTGAACAGGTCGTCAAGTCCGACAACGGGGGACGTTGCGGCGACATCAATCCGAAGACAAAGCCGTGACACGGCATCGGCCACGATTGACGCCCCACCGGAATTCCAAGAACATGGCGGCTGACAATCACTTGCCCTGCTCACATCGGAAATGCCATGCCTGCGCAGATTATTGATGGAAAACTGGTGGCCAGGCAGTCCCGTGAGGCGTTGGCTGTGCACGTCGCCGCTTTTACCGCAAAAACTGGCGTTACTCCCAAGTTGGCCGCCGTCCTGGTGGGGAACGACCCCGCCAGCGATGTCTATGTCTCCAACAAGCAGAAAGCCTGCACCTCGGTCGGCATGACCAGTGAGCTTCACCGGCTTCCCGAATCAACCACTCAGGAAGAACTGCTGGATCTGGTATCCCGGCTCAACCATGATCCCACAGTGCATGGCATTCTGGTTCAATTACCACTGCCAAAGCAGATCAATCCGGAAGCGATTCTCGATGCCACGCACCCGCTCAAGGATGTCGATTGCTTCCATGCGGAAAACGTCGGCCTGATGATTCAGGGGCGACCCCGCTATCTACCTTGCACGCCTCATGGTGTTCAGGTTCTGCTGGAGTCGGCCAATGTTTCGACCGACGGCGCCCATGTCGTCGTTCTGGGCCGCAGCGAAATTGTCGGTAAGCCACTGGCCAATCTGCTGGCGCTCAAAGGTCGCGGGGGAAATGCGACCGTGACGATCTGCCACAGCCGCACAAAAAATATCGCCAACTTCACGCGCCAGGCAGATATTCTGGTGGCAGCGATTGGCCAGCCTCATTTTGTGACGGCTGACATGATTCGTGAAGGAGCTGTGGTGATTGATGTGGGAACCAACCGCCACGAAGGAAAGCTTGTGGGGGATGTTGATTTCGCTGAGGTCTCGCAAAAAGCAGCAGCGATCACACCAGTCCCCGGCGGCGTCGGCCCCATGACCATTGCCATGCTGCTGAAAAACACCCTCCGAGCCGCCCAAATTCAAACCGGCTCTGACCTGTGATCTCTAGTCGCGTAAGGTGCATAAAGCTCAGTTCCTGACTTTGCACCAACTCCCCTGTGTCATTGCCACCCGACCCATTGATTCGCCAACCGCAGATCACGAATTCCTGGATTCTGATGTGTCATGTTGCGACGACTTTGAAGGTTAAGGGTGTGGGTGAGTGGTATCCCCATCGGCATTCACATCACAGCCTGCCAGGCGCATGAAAAAAACGCCTCACGGCATCGGCCGTGGGGCGTTTTCAGAGATGTGTCACAGGTGAATGATCAGCGTTCATTTCAACTCATAGGCCATGTTTCCTTACGGCAGTTCCCCCTCTCGTCCGGCGTGATACCCTCTTCAGGTTATGGATAGAACGGGCTGTTCAGGTTGCTGGCGGAAGAACGAAAATGGTTGTTCGCTGAAGGAGAGTTCCGGTAACGGTCGTTGCCGTAGTAGCCAGGCTGTGAAGGATAATAGTTGGATGTGGGTGTCTGGTACTGGACAGGGCGGCTGTAGCCCACAGGAGTATAAGCAGGCTGTCCATAGTTACTGGTGCTGGGGAAACACTGCCCATTGACGCAGTTCATGGGAGGGCAGACACCGCCGGGGCAGTTGCTGTTGACCCCATAATTGTTCTGGTACGAAACAGGTGAGTAGCTCACAGGACGGGTGTAGCTGTTGCCATACGTCGTTCCATAGCTGGAAGTGTTGTAGCTCACAGGCTGGTAACGTGTGGTTATGGCGGGTGGGCAGTACCCGGTGTTGCAGTTGCTTGAAGAAGGCGACTGCAGAATCCCCAGCCCCAGATTGGGCAACCACTGTGCCTGAGCCGAAGAAGCCGCCAAACCTAAAGTCAGAGCCGCAGCAGAAAGCAGTGTCTTGAAAGCCATGATTCATAATCCTTGAAGGATGTCCCGGCAACCCGCTCCTTATGACTCAGCACAAGCCGTTGCGGATCACCTGCTCGTCGCGACTGACTGAGCGTCAGCGTTGGCGATGGTGAATCACTTATGCACCACCCGTGCCAATGGTGCGAATCACATCGATTTCGCTTCTGGGCGGCAGTAGCGGCCGTCAATCTCTTCCCAGATTGCCGTTTCGTTATGAGTGCCCTGAAAAAAGTACAGACGGCACTGTCGAAAATACATCGCGATGAATCTGTGGTGTATCGTTACGACAACACCAGTTTGAGGCCAGTTCGTAATTCTTTCAGGGCTTTGCTGATCATGATTCCAAACTTACAAGGGAGGAGGAAGCGACCGGCGACATCCGCCGGTAAACACATGAAATAGGCCTTTATTGCAGGGGTAATGGAAGAAAATGGGTGTGCCAGAACGAATGGCACGGCCTCTGCATAGGAGTCTGTTCCATGCGATCAGCAAGGAGCTTCGCAGAATCAAACAGTTTGACAAAGGGAGATGATCATGCTGGTACTCACACGCAAGCGAAACGAAACGATTCAGATTGGTCAGGATATTGTAATCCGTGTGATCCATACAAGCACCGGGGCGGTCAAGATCGGTATTGAAGCTCCCCGGGAAGTGGCCGTTCTGCGGGGGGAATTGGCAGAACAACGACTGGCACTGGTGGCGGAAGCCGCCCTGGATCTTTCTCCCAACGAAGCATCCCTCAGCCTCTCAGCAGCCGGCTAATCCCGGCATCACGCAACACCTTAACCCGTTCGACTCACTGTTTTTGACTCTCATTTTCAATCACGGCCGTCGGGATCGACGAGCCATCAATGACAAGGAAAGATGCATCATGAAGCTGTTTCACGTCACCTTTAGTGCTCGCCAGATGATCGCGACTCCACTGATTGTTCTTGGGGCTGTATTTACAGCACTCTCTTCCGGAGTTCAGGCTCAACCCGGTTCGCAAACTTATGACAACTGGAACCAGGAAGCTTACCCCGCTTATCAATCCAATAGCCGGAATGGAATTGATAACTATGATTACCGAGATCGCCAGCCGCTGATCCCTGGTGGGTTTGATGATCGCTATTCTCCCTGGGATCGCGAACCCGGCAATTCTCTCTCCCGCATGCAGATCGAAGACCGCTTGTTCGACGATCGCAGGAACTTTGGAGGATTGAATGACCCAGTCCGATCAAATAACTGGCAGCAGCCAGCCCGTCTCCCTCAGTCGGATCGTCTGAATGATATCCGCTATCGGGAACGTGATTCATCTCCCTATAGTACACAGCCTTACAATGCGGGGCGCAATAGCAACAGCCTCTATGAGACCCGCTATCGTGGTGAGCAATATCGTGACGACTATTCACGCAGTCCAGCACTTGATCCACGCTCCTACGATGCCCGTGATCGCAGCCGTGAATATCTACCAACAACTCCCAGTAGTTGGGATCGAAATAGCAACTGGAACAACAGCGGCAACTGGCCGCAGGATCCTCGACTTGAACCAGCTCCTTCCACACTTCAGAAGAACAAGCCGTCAGCTCAGCAGTTGATTACACGTCGATACCGTGACCAGCGAATTTTGCAGACACTCAACGCTTTGTCACCACAGGCTGCTGAATCGTTCTATCTGGAAACAGCACAACTGATCGATGCCCGGTCTTTAGCACCATCGGCATACCCAGCTCGAACCGCCAAGGCTTTAGAAAATCTCTATGTTGCCATTGATAACCAGGATTTTGTGAACGCTAATCGGCTGCAAGTGGCCCCACAGCAACGAGCGGCTTTCCAGCAGGCTATTTCGCAGATTGCAGGACAATCTCAGCCGCGAAATGCTCAGGAAGCCATCAATGTCATGCGTCAAACGGCACAGATGGGGCAGCAGATGGTTGGTTTGCGTCCTCAAGCAGTTGCCATGGAATTTACCTATGGTGCTCTGGAAACCCTCGATGAATATTCAACTTTTATGCCTAACGAAGTGAGCGGCGGCCCCAGCACACAACTTGGCGAAAGCCTGGTTGGAATCGGTGTCGAGATCGAAGCTCATCAGTTAGGACTCAAAGTCATCAAGGCTATCACCGGTGGGCCAGCGGCTGCTGCGACTATCAAGCGTGGAGATCTGATCACGATGATTAGTGGCCGCTCAATCGCGGGGGTGGATCTTGATGAAGCGGCTAATCTCATTAAGGGGCCGATTGGCACCACGGTGCAGATTCAGGTGAAGCGTGGCGACATGATCGCGGACATGGCTCTGGTTCGCTCACGAGTCCAGATTCAAAGCGTCGCTGAAGTTCGTATGGAAGATCAGGTCAACAAGGTGGGCTATATCAAGCTCGACAAATTTGCTGAAACGACCAGCCGGGAATTGGATCAGGCATTAATGAGCCTGCACCAGCAAGGGATGCAATCACTGATTCTCGATGTTCGTGGCAATCCCGGCGGCTTGCTCACCACTGCGATTGAAGTGACCAACAAGTTTCTGCCCGGAGGAACCATTGTCAGTACGAAAGGACGCAACCAGACCGATAATTCGCAAGAAGTCGCGAACCACCCCAACACCTGGAAGACGCCGCTGGTGGTGCTGATTGATAACAATAGTGCCAGTGCCAGCGAGATCTTCGCCGCTGCGATTCAGGATCATCAACGAGGAGTGGTTGTGGGTCAGCGATCTTATGGGAAAGGCTCGGTGCAGACTCAGTTCCCGATGAAGACCGTCAATGGAGGATTGAAGCTGACGACCGCGAAGTTTTATGCTCCTTCGGGACGGGAAATGGCAGGTCAGGGCGTGATTCCTGACGTGGCGGTTCCTGTCGCCCAGAACCCGATGGACACGTCTGACTACGACATGCAGGCTGCGGTGAAACTGGCCACAGACTCCAATACCCGCAGCATGGCCGACACGATTGCCAAGCGCTACGCCCCGCAGAATCAGTACCTGGGACAAGCGGGGTAGTGGGGACTTGTTGTCAGTTGTCAGTTGCCAGTTGATGATCACCCGTCAAAGCCCGGCGTTTCCCACAAACGCCGGGCTTTCGTTTGCAACTCGGCATTTTGAGACAATCCCCGAAGTCAAGACCGGATGCTTGCCGGTGCTGTCCCAAGGCATCCTGACACATTCATGGGATCTTTAGCCATGGACATGTCATTAGAGCCACCACACAATGGTGATGCTTGTCTATCATAAATTTCAACGAAAGCTTCAATCGGGGAAGCGAATGGCTAACTATTGTGGAGGAGGGGTAGGACGCTCGTTTCTATCATCCTTCAAGGCTGATTTCACTCATGTTCTGGTGATGGTTGCCCTCTGTGGCATTGTTCCGAAAGCCAGTATCGCTTTCGCGGACGATCCGCGCGCCGTGATCCGGGGCGTCATGGAAGCGATCCAGCCGTCTCCCGCACCCGATTATGTCGAGATGGTCAACGCACCGTTGCGAGGCACCGCCAACGCGGAGAACAACTTTTTCACCGCACTGTTCCCAATGGTCGCGCTCGAAGAACTCGACGAGTCAGAGGGGCAGTGGGTCGACCGATTGTGTCAAGAGATTGGTTGTGTTCACCCTGATCAGCAATCATTGAAGTTTCGTATGCCTTCGTTCGATCAGTTCTCTGGCGTTATTGAAATAGATGCAGTCCGCGCAGAGTGCACAAAGGCAACGGTGTCTTTCTGGAATGAAGCACAATTTCCTTTAGCAAAAGCATGGATCGAAACAAACGAAGCATCCCTTGACTACATTCTCGCTGAAGCAGGCCGCCCATTTGCTTATCGTCCTTTGGTTCCGCCCTCCGGGATGCCATTTCTGAACACCCTCTTGCCGGATATTCAGCTTTCACGGCAGATTGGAAAGCTCGCTTGCGCTCGCGTGATGCTTTTCCTGCAACAAGGTCAGCTTGAGAAAGCCCGACATGATCTGATCGCAATCAATCGTCTTTCGAGCCACATTGGTCAATCTGGTTGTCTGATTCAATTAATTTGCGCCTATGAAATTCAAAGTGTTTTGCAATTCCCTCAGGCCGCATTTTTGGCAATGCGGGATATTAGTGCAGATGACCGAGAGAGGTATCTCCAGGAAATTAAGTTGATTGCTCCGATGAGAGATATTCGCACGATTTATATGGATGCCGAATACATATCAATGTTGCATACCATTGATGAATTTCGATTTGGGAACACCAATATAAGCCAGCCAAAGCATGAAACAACATTGTTTCAGAATATTTATCGTTTATGGTTGCGAGTTTTGAATGGTGCATTTATTGACTGGCATGATGTTCAACGAGGGGTTAAAGCGGAATACGAAGTTATAGCTAAATGCTTGGAAATACAGGACTCAGTTGCAAAGGCAATCGCGTTAGATGCAAATCGGCTCGAATTGCGAGAAATGCTTGGACTCTCAAATGACCCTGGTTCCAATTTGAGTGCCATTTTTTCCAAGAGAATTATTCAGGCATTCAAAATTGAAAACCGGAGGCTTCGAGGGGAACGTGGTGGGCAATTGCTCGCCTGCCTCCTGATGCCTGATGCTAGTGGCGTCAGTCAGGCTCATACACGTTTGCAAGTCCGCGAGACCATGCTACCGGTGATGGTGTCAGCTTTGAATTATCGAGATGTGCACGGTCGCTGGCCACACAGTCAAGACGATTTGAATAAGGACGGTGATGGGACTCTTGGCCATGACCCCCTCAATGGAAGCGATTTTCGATTTATCGATCGTGGTACCCGCCTCATGATTTACAGCTTGGGAAGTGATGGGGTCGACCAGGGTGGACACTTCAATCTTTCTTCAGATCCCCCGTGCGACGATATCGCAATCGATTTTCCCGTAGTTTCTCGAGTTGCGCCAGTTGTATTGTCTGAGCCGGAATTTATGAAACAGGTGGTCGCGGGGCCGTGGACATTTATTGTTTCCTGGGCTCTTTGGATCGGTCTGTTGTGTATTGCGGCGGGAATATTTGCAAGAGGATGTTTTTTAATACTCAGCCGAAAGTCTTCATCTCGTGATGACTCAGGTGAAGATTTTCCCGGTTCATAAATGAAATCAGAGGTGGTCAAGAATATCCTGACCACCTCTGATTGATGCTTCAATAAAGTGAGGCCATCACGGATCGCTCATCTCGACAAGATGAAGAGACGCCAGTATTGGCTCACTCAGTGTTGCCATTACTCGGGTTTGGCAGGTTCTGGGATTGTGGGGGCGGGGGTGGCGGCGTCGGCGGCTTTGTCAGCGGCGTCCTTGGCGGCTTCAGCACCTTCCTTCGCCTTGTCGGCGGCGGTGTCAGCAGCACCCTTGACCGCTTCAACCGCTTCTGTGGTCTTTTCCTTCACGGCTTCCGCTGCCTTTTCAGCAGTTTCCTTGGCAGCTTCAGCAGCTTCACCAGCCTTCTCAACAGTTTCCTTGGCGGCTTCAGCAGCCTTATCAACAGCAACCTTGCTGGCTTCGGCAGCCTTATCAATCGTAGCGGCCGGCTTATCGGCACAGCCCGAAATCAGAGCGAATCCACAGAGCAAAGCTGAAACCGAGGACGACAGTGTGTGCTTGGGCATGTTCACAAAACTCCAGGTGCAACGGACAATCTCGTCTCAGTTTCTCTCGTCAGTTTTCATCTGAAGAGAGGCGAGACCGATGGCCATGTAGGGAAAAACGACTACCCAGTCGAAATCACCTGGAATTCTCTGCCGGTACAACTCGCATCCTGAACGCTCCTGACTTAATGAAAAGCCGTGGAGAAGGACAGGTGTCAGTTTTGGCGCTCAGCGATGAAGAGAATCCCCAGATTTCTTCTGGACGACCACTTCGTTGTACACGCGCCAACCGGCCGGTGTCACTACTTGAATGGCTTCTCCGGCAATCAGTTTCGTGAAGTAAGTTCCAACAACTCCGGTTAGGCGGGCCACGCCGTTTTCGCAAGTCACGCCAAGTTTGCGTAGTTCTTTGTGTGGTGACCGACGTAACGCACAATCCATCGCCAAGGCAATTGATTGTGTCTGAGGTTCAAAGTGGGATGACATCCTGGGATCCATAAGTACGCTAGCCATAGCGAATTATCCTGATATTGGGCATCCGGAAGAAAGGGGTGAGGCGAGATGTCGAGCCTTTTGGCCAACGCCAAGGTTGATTCGCAAGACACGACAAAAACGCGGTCAGACAGAGTGTGGCCGTGAGTTGTGCGGCTGTGTGTTGTGGCTGAGCTGCGAAGTCCCGGTCACTGACTTGCCCGCAAGCACTCACTCTAAAAAACACTTCGGCCCGACAGAAATTGGCCCGATAGAAACCTGCTGCTTGAGAAGTCCCCAATCAAGGTGGCCACTCTCAACAGGCGACGAGATTTGGCTCATAAATTCGTTATGAACTCTCACCCTACACGGCAGGACGGCGACCGCTGATTAGCGAAACGATCGCAAGGATCAGGAAAACCACGAATAAGACTTGGGCAATCCACGTGGCAGTTCCTGCGACCTGACTGAAACCCAGCACCGCCGCAATGATGGCAATAATAAAAAATGTGAGCGCCCACTGGAGCATGATCTTCTCCTTCGCTGCCTGATTATTTTGAAATTGAGAAAGCAGGTAAGCCAAGAAATGTGAGAAGACCTGCCAATCGGTGAATACCATCAAATACAGCAAGAGTGATGCCAATTATCTGTCGTGGTGTGAGTGGCGCAGCTTAAGTGATTGCCGCAGAACTCTTTAAGAAGCAAGAAAAATGATCTCTGAAAGTGGCGGCATCAAATTCTGATCGCACTTCAATCAAGGTCGATTACGGAAGGTGGACGTTGATCAGCCGAACTTGTCGCTACGAGAGAAAAATGGTCGATTTGGAAGCAATAAAACGTGCATAACCCGGCGGTTTTTTCCGATATGACGACATGGCCCGCAACTTGCGAAGACCGTCTCTCGTCATGTGGCGAGGTGAAGGTGAATAATTTGTGTGACTGAAATGCTTGCTTGTGGACAACGAGGGCCACACTTCGCACGCTATCATCGTTCTGGCAACGTTGACTGGCGTGCATCTCACTCGCCTGTCACCCCGCGCACCTCATACCACAATTTTCCGGAGTCTTGGGACATGTTCGAGAACCTGATAGACATTTTTCTCTGGGTCATTTTCGGATTGGTCATCGGACTCATTGCCCGCCTGCTCGTTCCGGGACGACAGCGTCTGGGACTGATGTTGACGATCGCGCTCGGGATTGTGGGTTCATTTGCGGGAGGTCTTCTGAACTCTGTCCTTTTCGGCAACGGCCCCACGCTGCAACCTTCCAAGTGGATCATGTCGATTATTGGGGCGGTGCTCGTGTTGTTGATTACCAGCCAGTTACGCTCGCGCAGCGCATGACTTCTGATGTTGACCGTAAGCTTCGCCATCTGTGAATGTTTCAGGATGTCCTGACGGCATGATTGATTCAGGCTGGGCATGGTGCTGTGTGGTTGTTTTCATGATTTCTCCATTCGACTTGCAAGGCTGACAACCTCGTGATGATGGAACAGGATTGGTCGATTCCCTCGCTGATCGCAGCTTGCCAGGAAGCGGCCCAGCGAGGTTTCCTTTCAACTGCCAGTCTGGCACGAGTCACACGCTGGCTGGTGAAGCCGGAATTTGCCGAACACCATCCGGCTTTGGCTCGGGATATCCGCGCGGGGCGATGGCATGATCTGAACGCTGCGTTCAACACGATCCTTGCGTTCGGAACGGGCGGACGTCGGGGGCCGATGGGAGAATATGGGACAGCCAATATCAATCGCCGCACCATTGCAGAGTCCGCCTATGGTTTGGCTCTCACTCTCAAAGATGTTCACAGGGATCGACCGGATGACCAGCCACCATTAGTTGTCATCGTTTGTGACTCGCGCCACAGATCCCGTGAATTTGCCGCGATGTCTGCTGAAGTGTGCGCGAGTGCGGGCTGCCGGGTGAAACTGTTCCCCGAACCAAGGGCGACGCCTGAGCTGTCTTTTGCTGTTCGCCATTTGAAGGCCGACGCGGGGATTGTCATCTCGGCGTCACACAATCCGCCTGGCGACAATGGATTTAAAGCCTATTGGGCTAATGGCGGGCAGATCGTTCCTCCTTACGATCAGCAAATTTTGAAACGAATTGCCGAGATCCAATCGTTGCCGGCTATTACAGAGCGGGTGGGTCAGAGCGCGTGGATTGAACTGCTGGATGACTCAATTGACGAAGCATACCTGGACGCTCTTGCTCAGCAGTCGGTCATGAGTCTGAGCCGTTCACAGCGTGCCGGCTTGCAGCTTCTGTTTACCCCTTTGCATGGTGTTGGGGCGAGTTCTGTTGGGCAGATATTGCCGCGTGTGGGCTTTGAAAACCTTCATTTGCTGGAATGCCAGAGTTCTTTGGACGGAAGCTTTCCCAATGTGCGGGATCATCTTCCTAATCCTGAGCGTGATGAAGTCTTCACTGAGGCCATCGCCTTTGCTGCGGGACGTGAATTTGATCTGATCCTCGCCACCGATCCTGATGCAGATCGCTTAAGAGTCGCAGTTCGTACGGGAAAGCAGGCAAGTTCAACAGGCGGCTCGACTGGCCATGATCCAGTCCAATCAAACTCAGAGGAGAAATGGCGGCTTCTCTCCGGAAATCAGTTAGGGGCTTTACTGGTCGACTTTGCATTGACGAACAAGAACTGGCCAGAGCAGGCGTATGTCGTGCAGACCATGGTCACCTCGCCGCTGATCAGTCGGATTGCCCGCACGAAAGGCGTGCGAGTCATCGACAAACTCCCCGTCGGATTCAAATATATTGGTGAAACGATTGATGCCGAAGGGGCGGAAGGATTCATCTTCGGTGCTGAAGAATCGCTGGGATATCTGGCCGGAAATTATGCCCGCGACAAGGATGCCGCATTAGCCGCTCTCTGGGTGGCGGAACTGGCGGCGTGGTTGAAATCACGCGAAATGACCTTGTTGGATCGACTTCAGGAAATCTATGCGGGGCATGGACTCCATGTGGAGTCGCTTTGGCCGATTCGTCAGTTTCTGCCAACAGGTTCAGAGACGGAATCAGACGAGCCGTTGCAATCATCTCCAGACGTGGTCTCGCAAATCCGGCTGCGAATGGCGGCGTTAAGATCACACCCTCCGTTGAGTTCACCGCAGGAGATCGTTCCTCCGAATGAACCCCATTCGGGAACTGTGCATTGGCAGCAGATGGACGACCTGCTGCTGCGTCAGACCTTGCGGAGAGGCGAACAAAATCCTGCTGGCGAACCAGTCGTCGGCAAAACGGTCGTCAGCGAACTGGATTCGGCATTTCCCACCGCCGACATTTGCTGGCTTTATGGTCAGACGCTAGATGGTGCACAGGTCACGCTGGCTCTTCGTCCTTCGGGAACAGAGCCGCTGCTGAAAGTGTATCTCTTCTCAGTTTTGCCTTACTCACATTGGAAAGGGCAAGATTCCTTCCTTGTCAGAGAGCAGGAACTGATGCGCCATGCGTCGATTATTGCAGAGTTCTTGAAACATCACTTTCGGGGCAGGGGAGAATCAGAACTCGCACGGAGTGCGTCTCCGCGAGGCGAGGCATGAGACCAGACATCGTCAATGACAAGTCGTGTACCGACCCGTTCTCTACGGACTCATTGGTTTCTGAAAAGCCGGGTGCTGGGAGACCGTTACGAATCCTGTGGGTGATTCAGTCTTTTGAGGCGGGAGGTGCCCAGCGACAAACGCTCGAACTGATTCGGCACGTCGATCATTCCCATTTCCAACCCTTTGTAGCGACATTAAAAGATGAGGGGTCACTCAGGCCCCGATTGCCCGATGGGATTCCGGTCTTTGATATCAGTGCGATGATCAACCGTCATTGGTGGCTGAGCCGGGTCTCTCGCTTACCAGGTTGCGGCCGCCTGGTGCGAGGGCTGATGTTCAACCACATTCTGAAGTCGTCAGCCATCGATGTGGTTTACAACCGGGTCTATAATCTGACCCTCGATATGGCCATCCCCACATGGTGGCGGGGCATACCGCGGATCTCGGTTTGTGTGGCCGATCAACAGTCGGAAATTCAGCGATACGCCCGCATCCATCCCCGGTTGTCGTGGCATTTTGCCCGCTGGGCTTATCGTTCGGCGAGTATCGTGGCGGCTAATTCACAGGAGTTGAAAGCACAAGTCGCTGCACAACTCCAACTCCCGCTGGATCAGATTGAAGTTTTACCAAATGGACTGGATTTCACAGACATTGAGCAACTGGCCTGCGAACGTTTGCCGCTGACGGATCATCCCGCATCACTGGATCAACCCGATCCGTCCGACGCAATGTCTTTGGGACAGATGCCTTCCTGCGAGATACTGACGATTGGGAGGATTGATGCCGCCAAAGGATATCCCGATCTGCTGCTGGCCTTAAACGACGTGGCTCGTCGTCATCCAGAAAAGCAGCTCAATTGGCACATAGTCGGCACCGGCCCGCTCGAATCTCAGATGAAGAAACAAACGGAAGAGACCTCACCAGAAAATCTTCATGTCCATTTCTGGGGACAGCAGGCAAACGTCTTTCCCTTTTATCGCCTGGCAGATCTCTTCGTGCTTCCCTCACACAGCGAAGGCTCGCCCAACGTGTTAATTGAGGCGTTGGCGTTGGGATGCCCCGTCATCAGCACTCACTGCCCAAGTGGCCCGCAAGAAATTCTGCGCGATGGGGAGTATGGCCAACTGGTGGAAGTCAGCCAGCCAGCAGCTTTGAGCCATGCCATTGAAGCGTTTCTCGCTTCGCCCCTTGAGCTGATGACCAAAGCCGAGCGGGCCAGGCCCATGATCACGAGAGAATATGATATCGGAATGGCAGCCAGACGATTGGAAACTCTGCTGGCGAAAATCACGGCGGCTTCCACGTCGTCAAGGGACTTCACATGACGTGAGAACGTCATCGACACTTGCCTTTCTCCCTCAGGAAGGGCCATGATGACTTCCCATTTAACGGGCATCACCTTCAATCTGACATTACCTTCAAATAGACATCATCGGTCTTGTCTGGTTCCTATAAAGCAGCCCAATCCTTGACTCCACGCAAAGAGACCAAAACGACCAAAAACATGATGGCTTCCACTGCCCACGGGCATGAGGGAGGACTGTTGTCGTGGTTCAAAAGTCTTCCTCAAAGTTTCTGGCTGGTCATCGGTCTGGCGGCCTTCGTCAGGCTGTGGGGGTTGTGGAATCTCAGCGTCGAACACTTTGACGAAGGGGTTTACGCTTCCAACATCTGGTTTGGAGCCGATCAAGGCTACGAATATCCCGCACGTCAGTATTATGCTCCCCCCGTCTGGCCGCTGGTGCTGGAGTGGACGCAACTGATTGCCGGAATGCTGGGACTGGGACACGCTGGCTGGATCGTCATGCTCCCCGGCATTCTGTGTGGCATCGCGTTGTGCGGGGTCATCTATCAATTCGGCAAAGAGTTTTTCTCAGAGCAGGTCGGGTTCATCGCCGGTTTGATGGCGGCCAGTTCGGATCTGCTGGCCAGCTATTCGCGCACAGCCCTCACCGATACCCCGGTCACTCTCTGCATGCTGCTTGCGGTGCGATCCATGATTCGTTCAATGACGTCACCAAGCTGGAACACGATCATGGCGGCGGGAGCCTGGACAGCTCTGGCATGGAGTATCAAATACTCCGGCTGGCTACCGCTGGCGATTCTTCTCGCGGCTGAATTCGCTGGCTGGATTTTGAAATGTCATGTGCTGCCTGTGGCGCGTGTTCAGAAAATCACGCTGACGATCTGTGCGATTGCCGTTGTTCTCTGGCTTCCCGTCCTATGGGGATTACAAGCCACAGGAGGGTATGCGGCTGTCTCTGCCAATCACGCTCAATATGTGACTGGCCCTGGAGAGTGGTTTTGGCAACTGGGGCATCAGGCAAGTCATGTGTGGCGGTATGCGACGCCATTTTCATTGGCCATGCTGGTTGGCGCAATGGGATGGGCCAGCCGGTGGAAAATGGCCGACCTGACACCATGGTCTTGCGCCATTGCCGGCGGTCTGGCCATGGGCGGCTGGCTTCTGGGAGATGTGACCTTCTGGCTGATTCTGGGGTTACTGGAGCTGATCCGTATCGTTCTATGGTCACCCAGAGCCGGCACGAACAACGTCGCACCGACGTCTTCAGAACTTGCTGCTAATAATACGTCAACCAGACGTCTGGCAAGTTTGTTTCTACTTGTTTGGATCAGCGGGTTGCTGGTGAGCATTCCCATGTATCGGGCTTATCCCCGGCTGCTGCTTCCGCTACTCCCACCGGTCTTTCTGGCCATCGGACTGTTGATTGAATCCTGGGCCGCCTGGCTGGCCTCGCGGGATGTGCGTATTGAACAACCTCTCATAAGACGGGCAGGAATCGTCTGGCTGATGTCGTTGGTCGTGCTGTCGAGTCTGTCGGCCTTCTACCTGTTTTCTGCGGGTGAAACTTATCGCGCATGGCAAAGCCGAACGGGGTTGGCACAGGTCGCTGCTACTCAACTGAAGACTATTCTTGATAAGACCCCGCGCGGTCAACCGGCCATTGCCTATATCTACGGCGAACCGGCTGTTTTCTGGGAGTATCGCGCACAAGGCTTTGACCTGACCGGGCCTGTGCAGGATCTCGGGTTCGTCGACAAAGACTCCATTGCCGAGATCTGGCTGGTGGTCGGGCCACATGCCTGGCGAAGCCCTCAGTTTCGTGAGCAGTGGGCTAAATCGGGAGATTCTTTCGTCAAGGAAATGGTCGTGCCCGCTGTTGTCAGTGATATTGTACGCCGGGATGATGAATCGCAAACGAGGGCCGAGACCTTCGATCTCTATCGACTCAAGACATCAGCGAGATAAATAGCAATAAAGCCCGCCTGACGCCTTCCCGTTTGATATAGCGTTCCGGGTATCCTGCTCGTCAATAGCTCCCTCTCCCATTCCGATGGGAGAGGGCCGGGGTGAGGGCGAGCCGTAGGTCTGTCGATGTTAAATATTTATGTATTGGTAGGGTGCGTGAAACGCACCATCTTGAGGCGTCCCAAGCGACTGCTCGTCAATAGCGATCCTGGCACGTTTCTCTATAGGGGACACCCACCGGAAAATCCCTCACCCGGCACTGCGTGCCACCCTCTCCCGCCTTCGCGGGCGAGGGTAAATAGCTCCCTCTCCCATTCCGATGGGAGAGGGTTGGGGTGAGGGCGAGCCGTAGGTCTGTCGATGTTAAATTTTTATGTATTGGTAGGGTGCGTGAAACGCACCATCTTGAGGCGTCCCAAGCGACTGCTCGTCAATAGCGACCCAGGCACGTTTCTCTATAGAGATTACCCATTGGGAAATCTCTCACCCGGTTCTGTGTGCCATCTGCATGGCCGAGGGTTAAAATCTCCTTGCCAACCCAAGAAAACAAACGACGTATGTGATAATGTGGATGCCATGATGCCAGCTCCTCACTGCTCGACGATTCACTTTCTTGATCAATGGACATTGCCATGAGTCGCCCGACCTACTTCTTTTTTTCCGCTGTGGCTGTTCAACTTTTTTCGGTGGCAGTACTAGGGGCGTGGCTGGTGAATGCCATCCCTGTCACTGCCGCTGAACCCACGACTCTGTTTGATGGCAAAAGTTTTGCCGGGTGGGAAGGTGACACCGCCAAGACCTGGCGGATTGAAGACGGTGTGATCGTCGGTGGCTCATTGACTCAGAAAGTCGTTCGCAATGAATTTCTGGCGTCAGACAAACGCTACGACAACTTTGATCTTCGCTTGAAATATAAGCTGGAAGGAACCGAAGGCTTTGTGAATGGCGGCGTTCAGATCCGTTCGGAACGAATCCCAAACCATCACGAAATGATTGGATATCAGGCGGATATTGGCCAAGGCTACGACGGAGCACTTTACGATGAAAGCCGCCGCAACAAAATGCTGGCTAAGCCTGATCCCGAAGTTCTGAAAAAAGCGTTAAAGCCCGGCGAGTGGAACGACTACCGGATCCGCTGCGAAGGCCCGCGCGTCCAGCTCTGGCTCAATGGCGTGCCGACCGTCGACTACACGGAAACCGACAAAGAGATTCCCCTGACTGGCCGGTTGGCCCTCCAGATTCATGGCGGAGCGATTGCAGAAATTCGGTTCAAAGAGATCACCATCGAGGAATTGCCAGCAGCGGCACGATAACGAACTGGCTCAATCCGGGATCTCTGCTATTCGGCCTTTTGCTCTTCACCCAACCGGCGAAGTGTGGCCAGTGAATAAATGCCCGAATTGTGGCCGTCGCTGAAAGCAATGGCGTACGCATAATTTCCCACGGATCGGATCGACGTCGGGCGAATCGGGAGAGTTTGCGCCACATCAATCACCTGAAAGGGGTTTGCCGGGACGGGTGGTTTCTCCCGTTCGACACTGCAGACGGCGCAAGGGCACCCTTTTCGCAGGGCTGCCCAGGAAATTCGTTGAGTGACTCCATCCCCCCAACTCAGCACAAGAAAA
Organism: Planctopirus sp. SH287; assembly: GCF_056500625.1. Lineage (NCBI taxonomy): Bacteria > Pseudomonadati > Planctomycetota > Planctomycetia > Planctomycetales > Planctomycetaceae > Planctopirus > Planctopirus sp. SH287. The sequence continues at coordinate 541,658 of NZ_CM151403.1, forward strand.
ACCCCGTCGTCTGACATCTTTTCCAGCGTAACTGCTTCCACAGATAAACTTTCCAGCTGGCCGTACTAAATGGTCTGTGAGGAGAAATCACGGCCAGTTCTCCACGCCATAAGTTGAGATTAAATCTCATCTTTCAATTTTACACATGAATGATTGTCAAAAGGCTTTCCGAGGTCTAGCATGACATTCGTAAGGCGTCATTCATATCGAACCTCTGCCGCCAAGTCGAATTCCAACCGGACTCCCCATCATCGCCAGTTAGGGGACATGGAGTTCCGGCGGAGTGCACCAACGCAGAAGAATGGTGGCGTTCTGGAATCATAGGCGCATTGAACACAACGCTCGCTGACTATTGCTCCTCAGGAGAATGACCATGAAACCCATGCTGGACCCCGGGGATCGCGAGTTCCTCGAACGGATGCAGCCATTGGGTTCTGTGACCATTCAGGATCTGTGCGATGCCACCCGCGTGACTCAGACCGCCGTTCGCCAGCGATTAAACCGGCTTTTAGCCGGCGGCTGGATTCTCCGGCAAACTGTCAAAGCTCACCGGGGGCGACCTTTCCATACATATAATATCTCTCCCGCTGGTCTTCGGGAACTGGGTGACAATTACACAGATCTTGCCCAGATTCTGTGGAAAGAACTGCGGAATATCCCTGATTCTGAACTTCGCAAGCTTTTGGAAGCCCGGATTCGTGATGCTCTCGTCGAGCAGTATTCCAAGTCGGTTCATGCCGAAAACCTGGGTGAACGCATGAAGCAGCTGGCCACGTTGCTGGCAAATAGCGGCTTTAACGTCGACGCGATCAATATCCCCTCAGAAGGGAGCACATTGCTGCCCGTCCTGCGGGAAAACAATTGTCCTTATCACGAACTGGCTGCCACAGACCAATCGATCTGCGACCTGGAGCAACAGGTTTTTGAGCGGGTACTGGGTGTGCCGCTGACCGTGACTCATCGCTGTCGTAATGGGGATGGTCGTTGCGAGTTTCACCCAACGGCCAACGTGATCGACACTCACCTCACTGCTGACAATGTCACTCACTCGTATGCTCGCAACACGCTGCATGAGGAGATGGCACGATGAACAACGCCCGCTCTTCATTCCAGACGCCAACACATTCAACAGCCGGCCATTATTCTCCCTCCAGTCGCCAGCACGGCGAGCCTTGGGTTGATGGTCGTTTTGAAGAAAACCTCATTGTCACCACGCTGGAACAAGCCATGAACTGGGGCCAGCTTTCCAGTGTCTGGCCGCTGACGTTTGGTATTGCCTGCTGTGCCATTGAAATGATGGCCACCGGGATGAGCAAATATGACCTGGATCGGTTTGGATCGGGTGCCTTTCGAGCCACACCACGTCAGGCCGACCTGATGATTGTGGCTGGCACAGTGACCTATAAAATGGCCAGCCGCATCCGTCGTCTCTATGATCAAATGCCTGACCCTAAATATGTGATCGCCATGGGTGCCTGCACCATCGGCGGCGGCCCTTATTTCAAGTATGGCTATCACGTTGTTAAGGGGGTCGACCTGGTCGTTCCGGTGGATGTTTATATCCCCGGTTGTCCTCCTCGCCCCGAAGCGCTTCTCGAAGGCGTGATGAGAATTCAAGACAAAATTCGAGCAAGGAAGCTCGGGCGAAATACCGTCTCCCAATTACCAATCCCTCACCGGACGGGTTATGGGGAATTGGCTCCACTGGTTTCGATTCCCGATGGAGCTGCATCAGCCTCCCGATAGCTCAGAACTGTTTGACTTCCAGACGCCACTGTTTCAATGACACTGCTTCAACACCACTGCTCCTTGCCGATCTTCGACACGGGACAGTGGCACACAGGACAGTGATATGCAGGATAGTGACATCCAGAAAGCCACCTGACCGCTGGCAGATTTTTCATCTGAATTTGCTACTTATTTTGTTTCAAGCCGAGAGTTTCATGACCGCATCGCTCAAGATCAATGACCTGCATGTTTCCGTTGAAGGGCTGCCCATTCTTCGTGGCGTCAGCCTTGAAATCCGCCAGGGGGAAATCCATGCCCTCATGGGGCCAAACGGTTCCGGCAAGAGCACACTGGCTTACACGCTGGTTGGTCACCCCAAATACGAGATCACCCAAGGTTCTATTGAGATCGACGGCACACCGCTCAATGAGCTTGATGCCTGCGAGCGGGCGCGTCTGGGACTGTTCCTTGCCTTCCAGTATCCGGTGGTCATCCCGGGCGTGAAGGTCGCTGACTTCCTGCGACATGCCATTACTAACATCCGTAACCCTCATCGCAAAGAGGGGGAAGGTCTCATCCCCATGCGCGAGTTCCGCAAAGAACTCAAAGCTATGATGGATGAACTAGGGATGGATGGCGAGTTTGCCCGCCGTTACCTCAACGAAGGCTTTTCGGGCGGCGAGAAGAAGCGGATGGAAATTCTGCAACTGGCCATGCTCAAGCCACGATTTGCCGTGCTTGACGAAACCGATTCCGGCCTGGACAGCGATGCCGTCCGGGTGGTGAGCGAAGGGCTGCGAAAGCTGGCTGGCCCGCAAATGGGCGTCCTGATCATCACTCACCATGAACGACTGCTGGAATATAACGTCCCTCAGTTCACGCATGTGATGCTGGCCGGAAAGATCGTGGAAACAGGCGATGCGAGCCTCGCCCGCGAACTTCACAACGAAGGATACTCCAAGGTTCGCCTCCGGCATCCTGAAGAAGCCGCTGAAGAGGCCGCCCGTGCTCAGGGACGTGCCGCTGAGCCAGCAGGCGTGTAGTCGAGAGTTCAACAAACGAAGGCCTACCAACCCAAGAGTGGCAGGCAGGCCAATAAGCCAGACAATGAAGATCGATTAGCACTGTTCGCGTTAGCGGCAAGCCCGCACGACAGACGAAGGAATGATCATGGCCACAGATCTGACAGCCACCTCCGAAGAAATCGGAATTGGTGATTATCAATATGGTTTCCACGACTCGACTGAAAACTACACGTTCAAAAGCCGCAAGGGGCTGGATCGTGAGATGGTCGAGCAGATTTCAGCAATGAAGAAAGAACCCGCCTGGATGCGAGACTTCCGTCTCGAGGCGTACGACATCTTCCTTGCCAAGCCCATGCCCACCTGGGGCGGAGATTTGTCACATCTCGATTTCCAGGATATTCATTACTACATGAAGGCGTCGGATCGTCAGGAACAATCGTGGGACGATGTTCCCGATGACATCCGCAAGACTTACGACCGCCTCGGTATCCCTGAAGCAGAAAAGAAGTATCTCGCAGGGGTCAAGGCTCAATACGAGTCAGAAGTGGTCTATGGCAGCCTGCAGGAAGACCTCGCTAAGAAGGGGGTCGTTTTCACTGACACCGATTCAGCGATCCGCGATTATCCCGAACTGGTGCGTGAGCATTTCGGTACGGTGATCCCTTCCTACGACAACAAGTTCGCTGCACTCAACTCGGCTGTCTGGTCGGGGGGATCGTTCATCTATGTCCCCAAGGGAGTCGAAATCGAGTTCCCGCTTCAGGCTTACTTCCGTATCAATTCGGAAAATATGGGCCAGTTCGAGCGAACCCTGATCATTGTCGATGAAGGGGCCTCGGTGCATTATGTCGAAGGCTGTACGGCTCCCACCTACAGTAGCGAAAGCCTGCACTCGGCGGTGGTGGAAATCATCGTCAAGAGGAAGGCCCGCTGCCGGTACACAACCATTCAGAACTGGTCGTCGAACGTCTACAACCTCGTGACGAAGCGGGCCATGGCCTATGGTGACTCCCTGATGGAGTGGGTCGATGGCAACCTTGGCTCCAAGTTGACCATGAAGTATCCTGCCATCTATCTGATGGAACCGGGTGCCCGTGGCGAGACGTTGTCCATTGCCTTTGCCGGCACAGGCCAGCATCAGGATGCCGGGGCCAAGATGGTGCACTGTGCGCCGAATACATCCAGCCGGATTGTCTCCAAGAGCATTTCTAAATCAGGGGGACGGGCCAGCTATCGGGGACTGGTGAAAGTCGAACCTCATGCGACCGGTTGTAAATCCAACGTGGTCTGTGATGCTCTGATTCTTGACCCCGAGAGCCGAAGCGACACGTACCCTTACATCGAAATCGAGCAGGAGCACGTCGCGATTGAGCACGAAGCTTCGGTCTCGAAAATCGCTGAAGAACAGTTGCTCTATCTCATGAGCCGCGGCATGACCGAAGCCGAAGCCTCGGCCATGATTGTCACCGGTTTCATTGAGCCGCTCGTCAAAGAGTTGCCGATGGAATATGCCGTGGAAATGAATCGACTGATTGAACTCCAGATGGAAGGCAGCGTGGGTTAACCACTCACAAACACCTTCCGACATGGCATTTTTTGTTTCCGAATTGCTTCCCCGTTTTCTGTAATGAGTGCCTTTGTGACTACAGCCGCTTCTTCTCTTTCTGCCCAGATTTCTGCTCAGGCACCGATTACCGGCTTCTCGGCCGAATCTTTTGAGCGGTTTCTGGCATCCCGTAGCGAACCGCAATGGGTGACAGACCTCCGTCGAGCAGCGTTCCAGAAATATACTGAACTTCTGGAACAGCCCCTCAACCCTGAGGAATGGAAACGCATTGATCTGCGGGCGATGAAGCCGGGACAATTTCAACTGGCGACGGGAACCTCTCCCGTCGATCAGGCGTCGATCGGGACACTTCTGGCTGACCGGGCCGAGTTCGCAGGCCGTGTGATTCATGTCGATGGTCAGGCCGTGGTCTCGGAACTTTCGGAAGAACTCTCTGCCAAAGGGGTTCTCTTCGGCAGCTTATCGGCGTTAGTGCAGACACACGGAGAGTTGCTGCGTCCTTATCTCATGCAGAAGGGCGTCAAAGCGGAAAATGACCGCATGAGTGCCTGGCATGCCGCTTTCTGGACGGGTGGCACAGTCCTTTATGTTCCACGAAATGTCCGTGTTGAAGCGCCGTTGTATGGCCTCGTTGCTTTAGCCGCTGAAAAAGCCGCTGACCTCAGCCATACACTGGTCATTCTCGAAGACGGTGCAGAAGCCACGTTGCTCGAAGAAACGTCCTCACTTCATCCCACGCATCCGGGGCTGCATGTGGGAGGCGTTGAACTGCTGCTCGGAAACGAAGCCCGCCTGCGGTATGTCCAGTTGCAGAACTGGAACCACCGCACCTGGCACCTTGCCACACAAGCCGGCCATGTCGAACGGGATGCCTTCCTGCAATGGACGGTCGGGGGACTGGGCAGTCGCCTGGCTCATACTCATCAGGACGTTTCACTGGATGGTCGCGGGGCGGTGGCTCAGGTGAATGGCGTCACGTTTGCCATTAACCGGCAGATCATTTCTTACTATACCCAACAGACGCACAACGCTCCGGATACTCGCAGCGATCTCTTGTATAAAGATGTCCTGCGGGATGAATCGCGTGTGGTCTGGCGTGGCATGATCAAGGTGGCAAAAGGTGCTCCACGCACTGACGGTTACCAGCGGAACGATGGCCTGCTCCTTTCGCCCACGGCCCGTGCCGATGCCATTCCCGGCCTGGAAATCGAAACCGACGACGTCCGTTGCACCCACGGTGCCACCGTGGGTGAAGTCGATCAGGATCAGGTTCTCTACTGCATGTGCCGCGGTCTTTCACGACAGGAAGCGATGCACATGATCGTGGAAGGCTTCTTCCAGAGCGTCTATGACCGAATTCCTGTTCCTGCCGTTCAAGAAACCTTGAGCCAGGCCGTTGAACGCAAACTGGGACTCGGCCGCGACACCTAAATTTGGAACACAATTCGCCAATTGATGTGCGGTTAGCCAACTGAAGAAAGTGCCTCTGATGGAATTTGAACGTGTTGCCGGTGTGGATGAGATCTCTGAAGGGGGCCGGCTGTCGATCGAAGTGGATGAAGTCCCGGCTTTGCTCATTCGGCTTGATAATCATTTTTATGCGGTTGAAGACCTCTGTACTCATGATGGTCAGCCATTAACTGATGGCCCGATCATCGGCGATGAAATCAAATGCCCGCGCCATGGGGCACGCTTTCAGATTTCCACCGGCAAAGCGATGTGCATGCCCGCCACCAGCGGCATTCGCACCTATGCCGTCGAAGTCCGAGCTGATGGTGTTTATGTCTCATCATCGGCACCGGTCATTCCCGCCAAGGCACCAGAAACTGCTGCTGCGATGGTAACAACCACAGAAGCTGCGACAGCGACTGTGGCGTCTGTCTCTGGTGGCAATCCTGATGGTAGCGCACTCACCGCAGCCCAGACGGCTCTGGCAGAAGCCGACGTGCAGGATCAATATCTCACGGCACTGAGAGACGTCATCGATCCAGAACTGATGATCAACATTGTCGATCTGGGACTGATCTATGGTGTCACATCGCTGGACGGCGGGAATGTCGAAGTGGAAATGACCCTCACCAGTCCCGCTTGCCCCGCTGGCCCTCAAATTGTCCACCAAGCCCGGATGGCCCTGGAGCGGTTGGAAGTCGTGGAAACGGCGACCATTAAGATGACCATGTCACCACCATGGACTCCCGACCGGATGACCGACGAAGCCCGCGATCAGCTTGGCATATTCTAAGAGACTGTTTTCAAACCATGACTTTGCGACGGTAAGTCGTTTGGACATGAGGTGGATCATGCGGATTTGGATCGGGGTTTCGCTGTTGACGGTGTGACGTTCGCAGTCGTTGATGAAGCGTCGCCAATGCCCGATCCAACTGAAGGTCAGTCCGGCGGCCATCTCCTGGAGAACGCCGCAAAGATGCTGCCGCCTCACCGGGCAAAGAATGGCTTACAGAATCAACTCTCGGGCAAAGGCTGCGTCGATTTTTCCCGACCCGTCGGTGACCGTGTTCGCACAACCGGTCGTGATCTCCACGAATCCCGAGAAACCTCAAATTCAAAGTGAGTCTGTGTGGTTGTTGAATCCACTTCTTCTAAACACACTCGGGCCAACGACTCGCCCCCTTTGCCACGGGTGAATCAAAGCCGCTTGAATTGGTTTTCGTGGTATGTCGAGCGTTATCTGGTCAAGCATTTTCAGGCCATTCGTCTGCTCAAAACGGATCGCATCAAAAGCTCCCCGTCAGAGCCATTGATCATTTACATGAATCATCCCTCGTGGTGGGATCCTCTGGTGGGTCTGGTTCTGGCCCGACAAAGATGGCGTGAACGAACGCATTTCGCCGCGATGGATTACTTGTCGCTAGAAAAATACAAGTTCTTCAAAAGCCTGGGTTTTTTTGGCGTCGAGCGTGATTCTGCTCGTGGGGCACGCCAGTTTCTCAAGATGGCTCAGGCTATGACCCGAATGCCTTTGACAGCATTGTGGATCACGCCTCAAGGGCGATTTGCCGACATCCGCGAGCGACCTCCACTATTGAAATCGGGATTGGCTCAGCTACTGACTTCGCTAGAGACAGGAGTCGTGCAACCGATTGCTATTGAATATGTCTTCTGGAACGAAAGTCTTCCGGAAATCCTGATACATGTCGGCACGCCTTGCAACGTTTCAGAATTACCCGCCAGTCGTCAGGCTTGCCAGGAACGGCTTTCCGAACTTTTAGCGACAGCACAAGATGAGCTTCAACAAGCCGCGATGCAGCGCGATCCGGCACTCTTTGACACGTTGATTGAACGTCGCAAGAAAACGCCGCTTCTCTCCAGACTCTGGCAATCAATCAAAGGACGCTGGTTTCAATAACAGACTTCATACGCCACCTTCGTGTAGCCTCCGGTATTGAAGTTTCTCACTCCATTAATGCGCATTTCTTAAACCAGTGCACATTCCCAGAAAGTGTCGCGTTCGGGAGGCGTAAAAAACAGACTTTTCAGGACGAAGACCTGACTCCCGCTGCAATCCTGACCCCCGCCGCAATCCTGACTCCGGAGTCGGGCTATCCCGTAATCTTCACGTACGGATGACCTTCGTTCAGGGTCGGACGTTCGGGCCGGCCTTTGTATTGATAAACCAGATCCATATGGCCAACACCCATCAGATGGAGAATCGTGGCATGCAGATCGTGAACGTGCATTTTTTGTGAAACGGCATGAAGACCCACTTCATCCGTTTCGCCAATCACCTGACCACCTGACACGCCTCCACCGGCCATCCACATGGTGAATCCTGTCGGGTTATGATCGCGGCCATTCCCCTGTTCGCTCATGGGCGTGCGGCCGAACTCGCCACCCCAGACCACCAGTGTTTCATCGAGCAGTCCCCGATCTGACAGATCCTGCAAGAGTCCCGCCACCGGCAGATCCATCGCTTCACAGAGCGAGGTGTGGTTCTTTTCGATGTTGGAGTGTGCATCCCATTTACTACCCGCTCCGTGGTAGAGCTGTACAAAGCGGGTGCCGCGTTCGACCAGCCGGCGGGCCAGCAGGCACAACCGGCCATACGAGGCGGTCGACTTCTGGTTGAGACCATAAAGATCCTGAGTGGCCTGCGTTTCTTCTCCCAGATCAATGGCTTCGGGCGCACGGGCCTGCATGCGGAAAGCGAGTTCATAGCTTTCAATGCGGGCATCCAGCTCGCTTTGCTGGGGATTGCGACCGGCAAACTCCCGGTTGATCGCATTGAGCAATTCCAGCTTTCCCTGCTGTTGACGTGCCGTTTTTCCTGCCGGCGTCATCAGATTGGGAATGGGGTCTTGTCCTCCTTCAATGCGAATTCCCTGATAGAGGGCGGGCATGAAGCCTGCGCTCCAGTTGCGGGGGCCGTTGACGACTTGTGAGACATTGTCCTGCATCACTACGAACGCGGGAAGATCGGTGTTCTCTGTCCCCAGGCCATAGGTGACCCAGCTTCCCAGCGAGGGCCGCCCGCCCAGGATCGAACCAGTATTCATCTGGCAGACACCCGCTGAATGGTTGATCCCATCCGCCCAGCAGGAACGAATGACCGCCAGCTTATCGGCATGTTTAGCGGTGTGAGGCAACCAGTCGGAAATCCACAGTCCTGATTCCCCATGCTGTGCCCATTTTCGCTGCGAAGCCATCAGTGGAGCATTGGATTCGCCCATCGCCAGAATCACTTTCCCGAAACTCTCGGGCAAGGGCTGACCCGCCAGCTGATTGACCAGCGGCTTGGGATCGAAGGTATCCAGATGACTTGGCCCACCTTCCATAAACAGGAAAATGCAGTTCTTGGCCCGTGGCTTGAAATGCGGCTGCTTGGCTGCGAGCGGCGACTTGCTACCAGGCGCCGTACCGGTTGCCGGGCCGGAAGCCGCCTTGGCCCGCTGCGAGTCTTGCAGCAGCGACGACAGCGCCAGCCCACCAAATCCCATCCCCGCACTGGCCAAAAGACCCCGGCGACTGAATGGCTGATCCTGACGGTGACAGAACGAGCTTTTTTGTGAAAATGAATCAGCAGACATCGAGGCACCTCTTTGGATCAGAGGGAGGAAACAAAAAACTCGGGACTTATTGCACGTACATGAATTCGCTCGAATTCAATAAGATATGGCAAAAGTCGATAAGAACTTCACGAACGGCGGTTTTTTGTGCGCCCCCCGTGTTTGACTTGCTGCTACCCCCCGCCTGCGGATGATCTGCCAGGTGGCGCTCATGCCCCGAGAGGTCAGCGAACGGGCCAGGTGTTGGCTCAAACCGCCAGAAGGCCATCGTGCTGGGGTTCACGCTTTCGCTCGTGAAGAGCAGACGATCAACCGTCAGCGCCTCAGAACTGACGCGGACATCATCGACCAGACCGTCAAACCGTGCTGATTCCGATCGGGCCTGGCCTCCCACCATCATGGGCCGTTTTCCATTCCCGCAGATTCCACCCACCAGTTGATGAGGAACCGTCGCAGTCAAAAGCGGCTCATCGTCATTCGCCAGATCTTTAAGGTAGAACGTGACTTTGCCGGGCTGACCATCACGAGCCAGCTTCACGGCGGCAGCCGCATAATAGGGTTGGTTTAATTGAATATGGTGATCCGAGAACAGGGCGGCTTCTGCCACGCGACCATCAGCCGTTTTGCCCACCATCTGCATGACAATCGTTTGTGGCTTGCGACGGCTTCCTTTCCCCGTAATTCCAAAATTCCATCCCGTCTCGGCCAGGCTTCCGCCCCAGCAGGAGGCAATTGTCCGGACAGATCCCGACTCAAAAATCGATCGCACAACAAAGTAGGACTCGATGGTGAAGTCACTGGCTTCGGGGGGACTGATGACCGGGCCGACCAGAGGAAGCTGCTTGTTTGAGACAAGAGCCGCATGACCATCACGGAAGGGAATTTTATCGTGCAGGAATTTTGCCTTGGCCGAATTGGCAGCAGCCAGGTCAATCGTTTTTGCCTGGGCATTGAGAAATTCAATCGCAGCGTCCACCTCAAACGATTCGGGATCACGTCCCAAAGCTGTTCGATAGAGCAACGTGATCACCTTTCTGTCATCGGCATTCGGGTCGTTTGCTAATTGTTTGGCAAGAGAATTTGCCAGCCCTTGCGAGCGCTGCAGTGCCCACTGACTGTTGAATAGCATCAGCGATTGAACGGGCGTCGTGGTTGAGTGACGCGAAGCACTGCTGGTGATCCAGAAGGGGGCATCAAAGGCGTCGAGTACCGGGTTTCGCGTATTCCGCATGGTTCGCAAAAAGATCGATCGAACAGGGGCTTCTGCCGGAGCACCCGCACCACTGGTTGTTTTGAGCGACAATTCATTCGCGACATAATAAGTGCTGTCGCGGAACTGCTCGGCATCCAACCGACGCACATCACCCCGCCAGTAAAGCAGGTTCTCAGGGTCGAGCTTCTGACCTTCAGCCAACTGGGGATGTGACGACGACCGGCGATAAGTCTCGCTCAGGAGGATCGCCCGGTGCAGAGGCTTCAGTTTCCATCCGTCCGCCACAAACCGCGAGGCCAGTTCATCCAGCAGTTCCGGATGTGTGGGCAATGACCCCAGCCGTCCGAAATCGCTCGCATTGGCAGCTAAACCATGTCCGAAATGCTGTTGCCAGATCCGATTAACCATGACACGGGCCGTCAACGGATGATCTGGTCTGGTCAGCCAGCGGGCAAGAGTCGATCGTCGTCCCGAAGAGAGGCCGCGTGGTGTTTCCACAGGTGTAATTTTGGCAACTTCAGGATCAAGAAGTGTGAGATAGCCGGGTTCGATCGGTTCTTTGCCCTTTTTGGGGATCACGACTTCGCTACATTCTGTCCCCCATTCGGTCACACAGGTGGCGACCGGGAGGGGAGAGGGTTTCAAATGGTCGAACTTGGCCAGTTCTTTTCTCAGCGCCAGGACACGCTCTTTGTCCTCACCTTTCAGACGCCCATCCAGTCGATCCCATTCATATTCCACTTGCCGGAAGGCCAATGCTGCGAGTTGCTTCTCCAGTGGTGTTCGCTCTTCAAGAGGACGCGACAGCACTTCCTGAATATCCGGTGGAAAACGGCCTTCGGCCTGCCTTTGTCCCTGATCACGATACTTCGCTTCTAAAGGAGTGATCTGGCTGCGGATCGATTCGGTCGCAGCTTCCCATTGAGGGCGTTTCGCATCAAACGCGGCCTGCTGCTCGGGTGTCGGTACAGGGTATTCTTCATGAGGACGAATCCCGGCAAAGAAGGACCTTAGCCGGAAATAATCCTTCTGAAGAATCGGATCAAACTTGTGATCATGGCAACGCGCACACTGCATCCCTAACCCCAGGAAGACATCGCCAGTGGTATCAGTGATATCATCCAGAATCAGATTCCATTGCGTGCGGGCATCACGGCTGTTGTATTCATAAATCCCATGGCGCAGATACCCCGTGGCAATCATGGCCTGCGGGTCATTGGGAAAGAGTTCATCACCCGCCAACTGCTCCTGCACAAACCGGTCATAGGGCTTGTCTTCAGCGAACGACTTAATGACATAGTCACGGTATCGCCAGATATGCGGCCGGGGTGCATCCAGCCGGTAGCCATCGCTGTCTGCATATCGCACCAGGTCGAGCCAGAAACGTGCCTGGCGTTCGGCATAGCGCGGGCTGGCCAGTAATCGGTCAATCAATTTTTGATAAGCATCTGGGGATGAGTCACTCATGAACGACTCGACTTCCTCCCAGGTTGGAGGCAAGCCTGTCAGGTCAAATGTGACACGGCGGATTAATGCCTGTCGGCTGGCTTCCTGAGCGGGTTCAAGAGGAAACCCGACTGCGTCCCGCTGGGCCTGCATGCGGGCATCAATCACAGCGCTGGCAGACTCATCAAGCGGTGCGGCTGGCTTTGGATCAATCACAGGGAGAGGCTGGAAGGCCCACCACTGGCGATCTTCGTCCGTGATTACACCCGGTCGGCGCCCAGCGGCTTTGACTTGTTCACCGGGAGGCCAGGGTGCCCCCATTTCCACCCATTTTGTTAAGGCGGCAATCTGTTGATCCGAGAGTTTCCCATTGGGGGGCATCTCGTAGCCGTTGTAATTGATGGCATCAATCAGCGGGCTTTCAGCCGGCTGATGGGGAACCAGTGCTGTTCCTGACTCTCCGCCGGTAATGAGGAAGTCGCGACTATCGAGCCGCAGGTTCCCGCTTTGTTTGTCGGCTGAGTGACATTTGTGGCAGTGCTCCACCAACAGCGGGCGGATTTCCTTCTCGAAGAAGTTGATCGCTTCAGGAGTGAACTGAGGCACGTTGGTCTCTTCGGCCATCAAGTCAGGCCCGAAGAGGCTCCCTCCGAATGCCGCGAGAGACACAAGGGAAAGACAGCAGAGCCGAGCCAGCTTTTGCAAAACCCAGGGTTTGCGTTGTGTGGAATGGTCAGCAATAGCCGATCGTCGGCGGAACATGACGTGTTCCCTTCACGAAGTCTGATCAATCAGGGGCAGGCGGGAAATCCACAGGCGCAAGATCAGCAATCTGTCAGTGTCAGTAACCAGCCCTGCCCGCAATGAGGAGAGCCTCTGCCATGACCCATCGACAAATAATGATCCGTCCTCTTAGCCTACTCATGAAAAACAGGCTCAACAATGGACATCCGGGACTTCAGACCAGGGTTTTCGGGATTGGTTCTCTCTGAACCTGTTTTTGCGTTCAAGTTGTAGTGATTTGTGCAGATGTGCGTGTCCAGAGTCCTGCTTTTCCCTGGAGGCAGATGGGAGAATCTGCCAGGAGTGATTTTTACAGGGATACAAAAACAGACTCAATCGGCTTTCGGAGAGAGCGGCATCAGAGGAACGATCATGCTGGTGGCCTGTTTCCCTCGCCCAAACGCTTGCGGGCAGGCGTGCAGCAGGCACGCAGCCACGAAGACCAAAACCCAATTGATCGAGTTCAGGTATTCGGAATACTGATGCAGCGTGTCAAACGTTTCACTTCGGGGTTGCCCCGGTGGATCAATCGCCTTGAGCAATGGCAAATAAACCTGCCAGTAATCGTACATGGCGATCGCAATGGCCAGTGTGAGTAACGCCAGAATTAAGTAGTCGCGTCGCCACTGACGGCGCCATGCCAGTACCAGAGTTGATGTCCAGGCGCCTGCCAGACAAACAAATTGAAACGCATAAAACGCGGCGAATCGCCGTTCGACCAGAACGTCCTTCACCGCATCTTCCAGTGAGGGTGTCGTCACTTCCCGGATACCGGCTACAACAAACAAAGCTGCGGCTCCTAACCAGAAGGCGGTCAAAAATCGGGCGGCTGATGCTGTCTGTTCAATCCAGCGCGGTTGACCACCACAAGCAGCCATCGTTTGCTCCCCTGAAAACCTACGCCTAACCCGAAGCCTTCGTCTCGGAAACCAAGACAACTTTCTGATGGCTTAAAGCATGGATGTTTTCTGATGAGCAGACAAGTGTTGCCGAGTCTGAAGCCATGGGCGCCATCATCGATTCATGACATCTTGTGCAGGAGATCGATCGATTGCGAGATTTTGACAGCCTTGAAAACACCAGCGGGCCAGCTCAATGACGAGCCAGCCCGCTGGAATTCACCGACTACGGCACAATCTCAAACGCGATGCCACTTCCCTGTAGCAGACAGTCTGGCCCACGTTAAGCCAGTCGCTGGAGATCATGATCAATCGGGAGAGTGCCGTGTCACGGCTTTATCTTGGGGGGCAAATCGCTGCAATGTCCTCATTTGTCGGACTTTACCATTTGCTTAACCCCACTCTTCAGGTTTGACAGGCTAATAGTAAAACTCTTTCACGAAAGCACCGCATCCTGGCGGCGTAAGACCCATTCGTGGATGAACGACTGACCTTCATACGCCGCCACAAGCCCCGAGAGGGGTATCTTCTTGCGAGCATGTGGAAAGCAGGCCAACGAGCCTGCGCCTTTTCGCCAGTTGCCCGGCCGATAGGCCCAACCCCCGCAAGGGGGTTAGTTGATGAAGGATTCGAGGGTGAGGCCGACGGGTTCGCGGTGTTCTGGTTTGGTGTAGTTGAGTGAGCGAACCACTTCGAGGACTTCGCTCCAGGTGGGGAACATGCGTCCGCTCTTTCGCTTGTATTCGTCCATGGCCTTCATGAATTCGACTTCGTCGCCTGAGTAGTCTCGCTCGCAGGTGGTGGGATCGATCATCCGCCGACGTTCAACTTTCCGGCGGGGAGTGGAAGGCTGGCGTCGCTCTTCAACGGTTGTTTTTTCGCTGGCCAGCTTTTCCTCGACCTTAGAACGACGATCACCAGCCACGCGGCGATTTCGACTTCGCTGCTCCGTCTTGGCAATCGCATTCATCTTGGCGGGATCAAGGGTCGCAGATCGAGGCATTGGGGAAATTCCTGAGAATTGAGGGGGAATGTGCCACGCTAAACATCAGGCAGGCACTTAGGGGTACTCGATTATGCCTATATCTTTCACGATCAGGCTGAGTTCAATGCCCTTAACGATTCGATAATTTACGGAAACATTGCGGCATTGCCGACTTTTCCTGAAACAACGATTGCAACGATCAATCGGATTAAACATCAATAAAGGGAGCGTTTGTGCTCGGCGAGACATCAGGAGAAACTTAATTTTCTACAGATTGCCGCTTCAAGAAATTGAATTCTCGCAGTTCAACGGGGATTTCAGTAAAACCAATTGTTGGGGGAACTTGTGATCTGCCGCATTTGATGGGCGTTAGTATCACATTGTCGTTTGCAGAGATTTTCCCTGCTGAAGCTGATTTGACTGTTCAAGGAGTTCCGAATGTCCATGGTTTATGCAGGTCATCGACCCGTGGGGTTCCTGCTTTCGATCAGGCAACGGACAATATCCCTCTGGACAACTTCACTTTGGGCGACGCTGCTAGGCATGGTTCTGGCGCTGTTCGGCGACTGGGGGAATGGGCAACAGGCCATGGCGCAGGGAGCCGCGGTCGATTCTCCCAAGAAAACATCTTCCACCAGAAAGGAAGACGAGACCAGGCGTCCTCGGGATCAGGATCTGGGAACAAAGCGGGGCAAGGTGCCTGTGCAACCGGGAGTGCGCGATTTTTCCTCACGGAACTTTCTTGTCCATACCGACCTTCCCCCCGATGAGGCCAAAGATCTGCTGGAGCGGTTGGAAAATATGCTCGTGCTCATCTCCAGGTATTGGGGAAAGCCAAACCGTACAACGATTGAAATGTATGTCGTTAAGGATCTCTCCATCTGGCCACCTGGCTCCATTCATCCTTCAGGGCTAGCCAGCATTGAAGAGGGGGGCGGGGTCACTATTGGTCAGACAGCGTTCATGGCTGGAGAGGCCGTTGATTCAAAAGCGGTGGTTTATTCCGTCGCCAGTCGAGGGACTCCCCAGCATGAAGCTGTCCACGCTTATTGCATGCTCAACTTTGGTCGAACCGGGCCGGTCTGGTATGCTGAAGGGATGGCGGAAATGGGGCAATACTGGAAGGAAAAAGATATCTCCGTTTCCATTCATCCCGGTGTCTTTGAGTACCTGAAAAGTACCCCTCCGAAATCTCTGGATGAAATTATCGCTCCCGGACAAACGACCGGCGACAGTTGGCAGAATTATGCCTGGCGTTGGGCGCTTTGCCAGCTTCTCGCTAACAACACAAATTACTCTGCCCGCTTCCGGCCATTAGGTTTGTCTTTACTTTCCAGTCGTCCGGGAAGCTTTGAGCAGACCTATGGCCCCGCTGCACGGGAAATCGCCTTCGAGTATCAGTTCTTTCTCGAGAACTTTGAGCAAGGCTATCGGACTGATCTTTGTAGTTGGGACTGGAAGACCAAAGCCATTCCTCTACGCAGTACGGGGGTTGTTCAAACCAAAATCGAAGCAAAAAAAGGCTGGCAAGCTTCGCGGCTTCAGGCCAAAGAAGGTGAAACCTATCAGTTCACCGCGACGGGAACATGGAAGCTCTCAGCCGAGAGCGAAGCGGTCTCGCCCATGGCAGTGAGCGGAAAAGAGGATGGCCAGTTGGCTGGCATTCTCTTTAATGACTATGAGCTTTCCAAGCCATTTCTCATTGATATTGAAAAGGGCTGGACAGCTCCTTCCAGCGGCATACTCTTTCTTCGCTGCCATGAAGGCTGGGGAGCACTTCAGGACAACGTGGGGGCTGTCACGGTAAAAATCAAGCTCGCGGAAGCAGACGGTATTCGCTCAGGCAACGCTCCATGAAGAATGGTGCGCCGTGCCTGAGCGATCTTCCGTCATGTCGTTAATCATCAATAATGAGCAATGCTTATCGGCCGTAGTAATATCCGCCCACATAGGGTGATGGCACGCTTTGGTAGTAGTAGCCATTCCCATAATAGGGCGTCCCGATATTGAGCTGGAATCCTGGACGATAGCCGCCGTAATAGGGTGCCGTGTTGTAATAACCTCCACGGAAGCCTGAACCATAATAACCATGCTGATGATGGTTGTGGTGATGGCCGTGATTATTGTGGCCATGATTGTGATGACCGTGATGATGACCACCAGCCAATGCGTTTGAGCTGAGTCCTACTGCCAGAAGCGCTGCCGCAGAAATGGCCATGAGCGTTTTCATCGGAATCCCTTTCGAGTCAGACGGAAGTCAAAGCAGCCGAAGAGAGGTCTTCACTGCCACACCCACAAACTCGGGTGGGTGCTGATACTTCCTGTTGAGTCGCAAGCGAGGGGCCAGATCGCCAAAAAAGTGATGAATCGGCAGAAATAGCTGCTGGAACAGCAGTTACAGCCAGAATTTCCGGCAAGGTCACTGCCATCAAACGGATAATAGTGCCGTCAATCTGACAGGATGCTTTTAAGGATTTCTCATTGAGCAATCAGGCGACACGATCTCTGAAACAACGCATCAAACAGTGTTAAATTGAATGAAAATAGCGAAGAACTTCATGAAAGATTAACCGTCGGAAACCAAGGTGGCCGCGAGGGCCTGTGGATCACATCGGCGCAGGATCGTCAGTTCTCGCCCGGCCTTCACGATTGACTTCAATACAGAGGTGGATAATGCGGCAAGTCACAGCCCGGCGCGGCTTCACATTGATAGAACTCCTGGTCGTGATTGCCATTATTGCGCTCCTGATTGCGTTGCTCTTACCAGCAGTTCAGCAAGCGAGAGAAGCCGCACGCCGCACACAATGCCGAAATAACCTCAAGCAGATTGGACTGGCATTGCACAATTATCACGATGCCTCTCTGGCATTCCCGCAAGGCTATATTGACGGCAGCACCATCAGCAACGGAACAGTACAAGACAATGGCTGGGGATGGAGCACAAGAATCCTCCCTTATCTCGATCAGAAAAATCAATATGAGCGATTCAATCTGAGTCTTCATCCCTTTGGAGCTAATAGCAGCTCAGAGAATATCGAAGCTGTGGGAACACCCTTAAGTGTGTTCAATTGCCCTTCGGACATTAAGCCCGAAGTCACAACACTGCATAATCCGAGTGATCGGGGATATGTCGAAAAAATTGCGACCACCAGCTACGTCGGATCTCTGGGAGCATTTATCCAGAATATGTGTGTCAGCCAGTCGAGCCGAGATCACAACCCTTTGGCGAATGGTCTGTTTACAGCGAATCGTGTTCGAAAAATCCATGACATCACGGATGGGACATCCAATACCATCGCCGTTGGAGAAGCCACCTGGGCGATCTCGACAAAACAAGTCCTCTACGGAGCAATCATGCACCAGGGCGGTGCTCACTGCCACGCCAATTCCGTGGGCACCGCTGTTGATATGCCCACCTGGCGATTACTCCGGACGACCCGGCTGAAACTGAACGGCCCTGATCCACTCAGGCCACAAACCGGCTTCCATAGCCTGCACGCGGGAGGAGCGCATTTTCTGTTTATCGACGGTTCCGTCCGCTTCGTCAGCGAAAATATCCAGCACACCGACTCGGACACCAGTGATCCAGCTTCCAACTGGGGTCTCTACCAGAGAATGGCAGATATCAATGACGGCCAGGCTCTCGGCGAATTCTAATCAGTAGCAACGCAATATCAAACTTTGCGGAGAAGAACTATGAAGCACATAACTGCGACGAAAGCTTTTCCGGTTCGATATATCCGGTCGATCATTTATTGCCTGTTTCTCGCTCCCCTGGTGTTTACTTCAACATCCTGTGGGCCGTCCGGGCCAATACTCGGGTTTGTAGATGGGCATGTCACCTTCAATGACGAGCCATTGGCAGGTGCCATCATCACCTTCGTGCCGACAGACCCCACAGGAACCACTTCAACCGGCGTGACAGATGCTCAGGGTCACTACGAGTTAATATATACGATTGGTAAAAAAGGAGTGCTTGTTGGTCGCCATGATGTCAAAATTCAATACGAAGCGCCCACCGATCGCGATGGAGAACCCATCGCCAAGCCGGGGCAACGCACGATTCGCCTCCCTAAAAAATACAAGGAGCGGGGAACCCTTACGGCAGAAGTCTGGGCAGAACACCAAACCATTGACTTTGCACTTTCCAATGCAAAATGAGAGAAAACCAAAGCCGTTTCTTCTCGCCGACACTGATGAGTAAACCACCCAAGCGGCAATATAGAAATTGACACACGAACACCGTGCTGTATTCTCAACGTCGTTCGTCTGTTAAGAATCACAGGTGTGGTGGCATTATGTCTGTCGTTAAACGCGTTGTCGGTTTGCCGTTTCAATTCGGCGGTGAGGAGCATTCCGGTTGGCTTCCTCCAGGGGCTGCACATCCGCTTCCAACGCCGATTGAGGACGTTCTGCTGGATGTTGAAATTCAGTCTGACTCAAGCGGCTTCTTGCTTTGTTGGCTCGTTCGCGACTCGACGTGCGCAGGTGACGGTTGGTATCAGACACTTGCTGAAGCAGAGCAAGCCGGACTTAATGACTTCGGTATTGAGGCGGCAGCGTGGCGAAACGCCTAACCATTCTCCGTATAGATCCGATCCTCGCGATCCGAGGCAATGTGCCCGCACACGTGCCACTGAGGAGACCTCGATGAGTGCATTCCTGAATCACTTTCGTTCGGATCCGGAACTGGATGGCTTGCGGCGACTGTGGAAAACAGACAAGCCGTTGCTCAAGGATGCGGTCGTCGCGTTTGCGCCGCCGTATTCTGATTATCCCAAAATGAAGGTTTCAAAATCACTTGGCCCCGACAGCGGGCCGGCTTGCCCCTCGGCCCGGAATGCAAGTTCTGACGTGGAAGTGGCCTTATACGCCAGAACTCGGGAGGGATTCGGCGACGTTCATGAGAACGCCTGGAAATTCTTGCAGACCAACACAGCGGCCGTCGAAGCCGCGTTGCGCCGCAAGCTTTTTGCCTGGCATAACAAACAACTGGTTCAGTTTCATGAGGAGTATTTGCCAGACGACCCCTCGCTGCAGAAGTACTGGAAACAGATAGAGAGCCAGATATCAACGACGGATGCGTCTGCGATCGATGTGCTTTTCAAACTGGTCGGCATAGGCCTGGCTGATCACGGACTCGACGAGTGCGGTTTCAGCTCCTTTGAATTTCAGACCGGTTGGGATCGTGACCACGGCCTCGGGATCTTAATGCACAGGGATCGTGTTTTGGCAGCTGGAGGCATGGGTGAGATGATCTATGGTGATGACCTCACAGCAGGCGTCCGTGCGGTACAGGCTTACGATCTGGACGAGGGCGACTATTCGCTTTTGAAATAAGCGAACACCGGCCGCGCTCTCTGCGTGCATTATCTGCTTCAAAAACGTCAAGTTGAAGCAGATTTGCCCTGACGCCTGAACCGGCTGACCACCCGGAATGCTTCCAGGCTTGAGCAGGACAGTCATTGTTGTTTTCAGCCATCAAGCTTGGGAAGTTGATTGCCTGACCCAATCAGTTGATTGCCTGAACAGCATGATCAGGTCAAAGTATGTTGAATCAACATCGGGAAAATCCCTGTCGGCGTTTGTGCCCTGCACGAGCGGTCTGCCGGGGAGAGTCGGCTATTGAACCTGAGAGTGCTCAACAATGATGTGCCAACTGACGAAACAATTTGTCGCCATCGCTCTGCTGATGACCATGATGACCGGATATTCTGTCGGACGGGCGGAGGCGGCCGACGCCCCACTCCCTCTTCCTGAAAGAACCTGGCAGGGAATCCCGGGGCTGGAACGAACCGTTGGTGGCCGTGTCTTCGTCTCCTGGTTCACCGGTGGCGCCAAAGAACCGGCTCCAGAGAATACCGTGGTGCTGGTTTACAGTGATGATGCGGGAAACTCGTTTACCAAACCTCAAGCCATGGCACTCCCCTCGGATGGCACGCGGTGTTTTGATCCGACACTGTGGATCGATCCCCGCGGTCGACTGTGGTACATCTTCAATCGAGGGAATCAGACAACCGCCGTCCATGACGTGCATGCTCGCATCTGCGATGATCCCGATGCCAATCCTCCCGTTTTCGGAAAGGAATTTCGTGTCGGCTACGATGCTCCCTATGCCTTCCGCATGAACAAGGTCACGGTTCTGTCATCTGGCGAATGGATCATGCCGGTCACGCTCGCACAGGAACCCATCCCCGCCTGGTTTGCCGGCCCCAGGCAATTGCAGGGCGTCGGGATTTCAACCGATGAAGGAAAGACCTGGAAGCTGCACGGAGCCATCAAAGCTCCCGAATGGGCGCTGGAGTGCATGATCACCGAATTACGTGACCAGCGGTTATGGATGCTGATCCGTACCGGCAGTGGTGTCTTGTGGGAAAGTCACTCCTCCGATAAAGGCCGCACCTGGAGCGAAGGCCAGAAGACGACCATCGCCAATCCCGGTTCCCGCTTTTTCATTCGTCGACTCTCATCCGGCCACCTGTTGCTGGTTAATCATTACAAGTATCAAGGCCGCAGCCATTTGACCGCTAAGATCTCCAAAGATGACGGAGCGACCTGGAACGAAGGTTTGTTGCTGGATGAACGTCGCGACGTCTCTTATCCCGATGGCGTGGAAGACCGTAACGGACTCCTCTGGATCACCTATGATCGTGATCGTCAGAAATCGGGAGACATCTTATTCGCGACATTCCGTGAGGAAGATGTGCTCGCAGGGAAAAATGTTTCCGGCCAGGTGCGTCTCAAGCAGAAGGTGAATTCGCTGGATGATGTTAAAAAACTCATTCCTCCAAACTGGGACGCTGTGCGGGCGGGTCATCATGTCATGCAAGGCCTTGTAAAGGTGACGGGGCCAGACATTAAAGGGGCACACGATGCCGAGTTTGTCTGCGTCGGCGATCATGCTTACATCGTCGCTGAGGTCAATGCGACCAAGGCCGGGGAAAGTGCAGGATGGCCGGAAATTTACTGCACCCTCTCCATCGTCCACCTGAAAACACTCACCCTTGAAACCATCATTCCTTTTGCCCGCAGTGAACAAAAATTTGAGAACGAAACGCTCCCGGTGGGAGCCTGCTTCGTTCCCCGTATCCTGCAGAAAGACGATCACACGCTGCGATGTTATTTCGCCAGTGAGCAACCCGGCCAGCGTCAGGCTCAAACCTGGTATCGGGATTTTGATTTGAATCAGCGGCTGTTTGACCCGTCAATCCACAGGGCCAAATTAAAGACCGCCGCAGGAACCTTCGACATGCAGCCTCGTGAATTTTACGAAGATGCTGCTGCCAAAGGATTCAGGAAACCGGCCAGGGATTATGGCCTCTACCTGTTCGACTCATTCAAGGACATTGATGGTCGGAAATATATTGCGCTAAATAACTATCCCGCCCGGCAGAATGCTTTAGCAATTGTACATAACGATCTGGCCACATTTGAAGTCATTGGCCACTACAACGAACCGCAGTCGGCAGCCCTCAGCGAATCGGCAGTAAACCGCCTTCCCGATGGAACATGGATGGCCATTTGCCGCAACGATCAGGGGAATTATCACTTCACGACCAGTCCCGACGGAAAGTCGTGGAGTGTCGGACGAGAACTCCCCTTCGTCACTAACGGAAGCAACTCGAAACCCACATTCGATAAGTTTGGAGACGTCTATTACCTTGGCTGGCAGGACGCTAAGAAGATTGATGGCGCAAGCCGCAGCGTGTTCAACATCGATGTCTCCCGCGACGGAAAGACATGGCAACGCAAATACCGCTTTGAAACCCCCATGTCATTTCAGTATCCAACCTTCCACCAGCATCACGGTGCCATCTGGGTCGCCGTGACCCAGGGTGACAACGACCCCAGCCGTAAAGAACGTATCATGTTCGGTAAGCTGGAAGAGATTGGCCAGGAATAGTGTGTGTCACAGCTTAAAAGCGAGGTTGAACAGGTTGTAACGTCCTCCGTTACGCAAGCCCAACCCCATAGCTAAGCCGTGATAAAGCACAGCGTCGAATATGATAAATATCTCGCTGGTCGTTTTTGTTTAGCAATGACGACCGGGCCATTCAGTATTCTGTGCCCGGGCGGATTGAGGATTCCCGGAGAGACCGTACTTGGTCAAAAATGAGACGTTCTACCTCGCGGTAGACAGTCGTGATGAATGAATCATTTCTGACCGTGAGCAGTATAAAGCTGCTGCATAAAACACTGCGTGAGAGAAGTGGCATCCATGCCGACAGACCATCCGTGGGATCTCATAGTGGTGGGAAAGAGGGATCGAGAAGGGCCTGTCCTTCTCTCACACGCAGTGCAAACTTAACGTGCATCGCGTTCTACTGGCAACAAAGCGTCTGGTGCGATGTTGTGGATTTTCAAAAGATCAAGTCGCTTCAAAAGCCGCATGATCTTTCAGTCGGTTGAGCCTGGCTGAATGTCAACCCGCATGACTTAAGGCCCATTACAGTATGGCCCATTGCAGTGTTGCCATGAAAAGCTCGCTACTGACTTAATTCCTGAAACAGGGGGTTGAAATGAGGCATCTCGGCCTTGAGGTGCTCCAGCCATGCCACAGGATGCCATAGCTCGACACAGATCACAGCACCCACGACCACGATCTCCTGGTTCGCCGCCGCTCCCAGAAATTCCCGGAAGCCATCAGGCAGCAAGAGGCGAGATCGATTGGTGAATTGCACTGTACGAAAGCGTGTCGAAAGCAGGCGGCCTAACCGCTGCACTTCGCTGTAACGCTGTTCCATCCGACCCGCCTGGATCTTCTGATGGATCAGTTGCACGCCTTGCTCGAGTTTCTGCTTCCAGTCCTTTGCCCGCCAAAGGCTCAGGCATCCGGCCCGTTCCTTGGCGAGGATTGCGAACCCCTCTTCATCCGTAACAGCCCGAGCAAACTCAGGCGGTAGCGTCAGTCGAAAGCGTTCATCAATCGTTCGCGAGACTTCGCCCGAAATCATCCCGCCGACCACCATCGCGGTGCCGTCGAAAGCTTCGCCACGAGAGGATTCCGAATCCTCTCCGGAAGCATCCGACTCACGAGATGATGACGAACTGACCAAGACAACCTCACGAAGCCCGAAGACTCGGTATGCACAGAAAAGCGAACAAAGAAATCGTACCTGCGCCACTAACTAGTTGGGCTGAAAATCCACAAAAAACAGTATTTCAAAGATCAATTGGGCTGAAAACCCACATGTGCGAAGATCCTACCCAGAGGTGCCTGTGACTTCAAAGCAATTTGTTCCGGTTTTTAGGGATTTCTCAAATTCGCGATCTTTGAGGGTTATTTCATTGGGCGAATTCCCCACAAGATGACGCGACTCTCCTAACAAGGGATCAGTCCAGATTCCGGACATCCAGAAGGCTTGGCCCAGTGATTAAAATCACCCTGCAATCTCCTCACCGAACGACTTTCATGAGGCGACTTGCTGCGATGTGACATACTTGCAGCAGCTTTGGAGCAAGCATGCTTCTGCGATTCTCGTCGCTCGATTCCAGGTTGTGATTCGTACTCACTGACACCCCGCAGAGAACTGGCTGGCCACAATTCCGCCGTCAACTCCGAAATCCCCACGAACTGATCACAAATCGGCTCGCTTGAGAAATTCTGTTGGCACGGCGGGTGCTTACCATCACCTCCACAGTGTATGCTCATCGCAAATTCCCCATGGGCAGCCAGTCGTTTTAGTGAAATGCACGCTTTGCAGGCAGATCGCTGACTTTTCGACCAGCAACTCATGAGCTGGCTTTTGAGAAACGGAAGAAATGGCGTAGTGCATTGTCAAAGTATAAAATTCGGGTCTCTTCTGTTGTTACTTCCAACAATGGAGGACGTTGCGGCGACAACAACCCGAAAGACAAAGCCGTGACACGGCAGTGGTGATTTTTTGAGAGCGGCTGACAATCAATGGGTGACGACCCAAACAGGCAAATCAAAGATTGAACGGAGTCGTCACTCGATGAAGAGAGTTCACAACATCAGGTAATCCGGGATTCGGTGATTCTTCATGGAATTAACGATCCCCATGACAGGCAACGATATGAGTGCGAAGCCCGTGTTGAGCAGCGACGTCGAGACCTTGACCTCCTTACTGGGAGGAGCCATTGTCGAACAGGCGGGAAGTGATCTGGCCTCTTTGCTCATGCGCATTCGTCAACTGTCACGCGAACGGCGTGTTGGGTTGCCCGGCGCTGCCGAACGATTAGTGGAGCTTCTGGCCGGGTTAACGGAAGACCAGCTGGATCTGCTGACCAAGTCACTCAGCATCTATTTTGATCTGGCGAACGTTGCCGAAGACCTCCAGCGCATTCGCGTGATTCGTCAGCGTGAGCGCCAGGCGGAAGGGTCTGTCCGCAAAGAATCTCTGGGCGATGCCATTGCTCAGCTTAAGAAGCAGGGAGCATCACCTGAGTCCGTTCAGAATCTGCTCGACCGACTGCATATCGGGCTGGTTTTCACGGCTCATCCGACAGAAGCCAAGCGTCGCACCACCCGGCGGATTCTGAGACAACTCCGCTCTGATTTAACGACGGCTCATCAGGGAGATCTTCTCCCGCGAGAAAGCTCTGCCCTCCAGGAGCGGATTCGTGGGTCACTCACTCTGCTTTGGCAGATTGACCCCATGCGGCCGCAGCCTCCCACAGTCATGCAGGAAGTCGAGCGAGGTCTCTTCTTCTTTGATGGGCTTTGGAATATCGTCCCGCTGATTTTTCTCGACCTGCGAAGTGCGCTGGCCGAGCATTATCCCGGCTTCAACTTCCATGTTCCTCCCTTCCTGAAATTTGGATCATGGATTGGCGGCGACCGCGATGGCAACCCCTTCGTCACCGCTGAGGTAACAGGCGCCACGCTCAAGCTGCTGGAATCAACCGCGATCGAACGACACCTGAAAACGACACAGGAACTGGCTGATCTGCTGGTTATTTCTGATCGTGGCATGACTCCCGATGACCCGGTGTTTGCTGTCCTTCAGAAAACGTTCGCAGCTCATCCCGAACTGGAGCAGCTTGTGGGGGATGCCCCCGAAGCCGAGCCTTATCGCCGCTGGATCAAAGTGATTGAACTCCGGTTGAAGAAGCGGTTGGATCCCACTTTTGTTTCTCCACTTCCGGCTTATCAGACATCACGGGAACTGGAAGACGATGCCCAATTGATTGTTGAGAGCCTGAATCGTCGTCAGGGAGAGCGGATCTACACTTCGTTCCTTTCCGCCTGGATGGATCAGATTCGTACCTTTGGCTTGCAGGTTTCAGCACTCGACGTCCGGCAGGATTCCCGTGTGCATGTGGAAGTCTTCCAGGAGATTTTCGCGAAGGCCGGTGTCACTGGTGATTATGCCAAAGCCGACGAAAAAACACGCCAGAAGTATCTCACGCTCCCTCATCAATTGGGGGCAGAGATTCTTGAACAAGACCTTTCCGATATGGGACTCGAAACGCTGTCGCTTTATAAGCTGATGGCCGAAACAGTGCGGGCAGGGGGCATCGAACGTTTTGGCGGCCATATTGTCAGTATGACCCATTATGCCAGCGATATTCTGGCCATCCTCTGGTTCTGGAAATGGGCCTGGAAGGCCACGGCCGGAGCCTCAACCGCAGAGCTTCCTCACCTGCCTCTCATGCCTTTGTTGGAAACCATTGACGACTTGCGGCAAGGCCCCGCCATCCTGACGGATCTGCTCTCGGTTCCTGAGTACGTGACGTATCTCAAGAAAGACCAGGGAGCGCAGCCACTGCAAAACGTTATGGTGGGCTATTCTGACAGCACGAAAGATGGCGGCTACCTTGCTGCTTCTTGGGGCCTGTACCGTGCACAGGAGCAGCTCTCCGATGTTCTTTCCAGTCAAGGTGTCCGGTTACGTGTCTTCCATGGCCGGGGCGGTGCATTAGGTCGCGGTGGTGGCCCAGCCGCACGAGCGATTCTTTCGCTCCCTCCGCGCTCAGTCGATGGCGGGCTGCGAGTCACCGAGCAGGGAGAAGTGCTGGCAGAGCGGTACGACGAACCACAAATCGCCTATCGCCATCTGGAGCAGGTCACCTGGGCCACGCTGCTGGTCAGTAGCAACCATGAAGGGCATTGGCCAGAAGACTGGTTTACGCATCTTGATGATCTCGCCCGACAATCGTTCCTGCACTATCGTCAATTGGTCGATGATCCCGGCTTCCTGATGTACTTCGACCGGGCCACGCCGATTTCCGAAATCGAACGTCTGCCAATCGGTTCGCGGCCTGCCCGCCGCCGTGAGCGCAAAAGCCTTTCCGATCTGAGAGCCATCCCCTGGACTTTCGCCTGGACACAAAGCCGGCACATGATCCCTGCCTGGTTCGGGCTGGGAAAAGCGCTGCATGAGGCCGTTGCTGCCAATAACGAAGACTGGTCGCGCTATCAGGAGATGTATCGCACCTGGCCAATTTTCCAGGCCATTATCGATAACGCCACACTCGCCCTGATGAAAGCCGATCTCCAGATCGCCAATCGTTATGCAGACCTCGTTGAAGATCGCGAAGTGGCCAAACGACTCTGGTCGATGATCCATGAAGAATACGATCGCAGCCGGGCATCAGTGCTGATGATCACGGGCGAATCGTCTTTACTTTCCAACACGCCCTGGCTGCAGACGTCCATTCAGGAACGTAACCCTTATGTTGACCCGCTCAACCTGATTCAGGTGGAGTTGCTCAAACGGGCGCGCGAAGCCGATATCGAAGCGGCTCAGGCCTCCCGGTTGCAACAATCCGTCCGCCTGACCATCCAGGGCGTCGCTGCTGGCTTGAGAACCACGGGGTGATGGCAGAGAGGACAGAAAACGGGGAAGCAACAAAGCCGTAAAGCCAGAAAGATGAGAAGTAAGGAAGGGGATTAAGAGAAGGGAAATAAGCCAGACTTTAACCCTCGCCCGGTACTCCGGGAGAGGGTGGCCGCAAGGCCGGGTGAGAGTCTTCCCGGGGGATCTGGTCAGTCAAACAATGTTCCCCGGCAGACCAACTGGCAGATGCAAAATCGTCTCTGAATCACTGTCCAAACATGCAGAAACGCTCCCAGCGGACTGGGAGTAAAAACCGCTGAATAGTTCTTCACGATCCCAACGACCACCAAACCTCAACATCACCACCTCGGGAAAGGATCTCCCATGAGAATCTGGCCCGGATCGCCCGCACCGCTGGGTGCCAGTTTTGACGGACGCGGAGTCAACTTCGCACTCTTCTCGGAATTTGCCGAGAAGGTCGAACTTTGCCTGTTCGATTCTCCCACCGCCACCAAAGAAACCCACCGGATCATGCTCCCCGAGCAGACCGACTTCGTGTGGCACGGCTACCTCCCCGATATCAAACCCGGACAGATTTACGGCTATCGCGTGCATGGCCCCTACGAACCTCATCAAGGGCATCGCTTCAACCCTCATAAGGTCGTTCTCGATCCTTATGCACTGGCCATAGCGCGTGATGTGGTCTGGTCAGACGAAATGTTCCCCTATGTCATTGGTCAGGATCAGCAGGATCTGGTCATTGATCAACGTGATAACGCCCCCTTTGCCCCACTGGCTGCCGTCGTTGATCGAAGATTCAACTGGGGACGCGATAAACGGCCGCAAATTCCCTGGCATGAAACTCTGATCTATGAACTTCACGTCAAAGGGTTTTCTCGTCTGAGTCCCTGGGTTCCCCGAGAACTGCGAGGCACTTACGCCGGTCTGGCATGTGAAGGCTCCATTCGGCATCTGAAGGAGCTGGGTGTCACTGCCGTTGAATTGATGCCGGTTCATCACTTTATCGACGACCATTTTCTTGTTCAGCAAGAGAAGCGTAATTACTGGGGTTACAACACACTCGCGTTTCTGGCACCCGCCATCCGCTATGCCGCTGATCCCTCGCCTCAGGGAAGTGTCGTTGAGTTCAAGAAGATGGTCAAAACCCTGCATTCGCACGGGTTAGAAGTCATCCTCGATGTGGTCTATAACCATACGGCGGAAGGGAATCATCTGGGGCCAATGCTCTCTTTACGAGGGATTGACAACATGAGCTACTACCGCCAGGTTGCTGACAATCGGCGGTATTACCTCGACTACACCGGTTGCGGCAACACCCTCAACATGGTTTGCCCCCGCGTCCTGCAGCTCATCATGGACAGCCTCCGCTACTGGGTGCTGGAAATGCACGTCGATGGTTTCCGTTTCGATCTGGCCGCCACGCTGGCTCGTGAACTCCACGCTGTCGATAAACTGGGCGCTTTCTTCGACATCATTCATCAGGATCCCGTGCTGTCGCAGGTCAAGCTGATTGCCGAACCCTGGGATCTGGGCGAAGGAGGTTATCAAGTCGGCAACTTCCCGGTTCTCTGGACGGAATGGAACGGCAAGTATCGCGATTGCGTCCGTCGCTTCTGGAAAGGAGACGGACACACCGTTTCTGAACTGGCGACGCGCATCTGCGGATCAAGCGATCTCTATGAACACAATGGCCGCCGCCCTTACGCCAGTATCAACTTTGTTACGGCCCATGATGGCTTCACGCTCGAAGATCTCGTGACTTACAACCACAAACATAATGAAGCCAACGGCCAGAATGGTGAAGATGGCGACAGCCATAACAATAGCTGGAACTGCGGCGCCGAAGGGCCAACCGACGACCCGGCGATTCTCGCTTTACGCGAACGACAGAAACGGAATCTGATGGCCACGCTCCTGTTCTCGCAAGGGGTGGCCATGATCCGCTCTGGCGATGAACTGAGCCAGTCCCAGGGGGGAAACAACAACGTCTACAACCAGGACAACGCCACAAGCTGGCTCAACTGGCGTCTCGATCCCACCGAAGAGCGTTTCCTCGAATTCACCAAGAAATGCATCAAGCTCTGGAAGTCGCAACCCGTCTTACAGCGAAGAAACTTCTTTCAGGGGCGTGAACTGCGCGGGCAGGGAATTCAGGACATCGTCTGGCTCACTCCAGAAGGGCTGGAGATGGGCGATTCCGACTGGAACGCCGGCCATGCCCGCTGCCTGGGCGTCATTCTTGATGGCAGCCAGATCCCGGAAATGAGTGAACGCGGAGAGCGGATCGTCGGGGACACACTCTTCCTCCTGATTAACGCCCACCACGAAGAGATTTCTTTCCGGATGCCCGAGTACGGCTTCGCAGATCCATCAGCTTTGCGAGCGACGCAATTCCAGGCCGCGGCAACTGCTCTTCATCCACTTCAAACCGCAGCCATGTCATCAGACGCAGCAACGACGAATGGTTCTACTCCCAAGTCAAACTCTGCTTCAACGTCGATGCCTGCTGCAATGCCTTCAGTGACTCAACAGACAACCGCCGCAGAAACTCCGGCATCAAAAGGGACATCTGCCGATCACGCAGCATCTCGCCCCATCTCCCCCATTGATCGTGAGCAGCAGGGCAAGGAGGCGACAGAGCATTCTGAATCAAGGCGAATGTATTGGAAGCCACTGATCGACACGACATTCGACGATCAGAGCTTGCCCAGGAAAGTCTGGCCAGGACAGCTTTATCCGTTGCAGGGCCGCAGCCTCGTGCTGCTTAAGCGCCAAGTGGTGAAACCCAGTCTCGTCAGCCGACTACTTCCGACTCTCACGCCACAAAACGCAACAGCTAACACCCCTCCGTCATAGAACTCACTTCCTGACTTTTCACCAACTCACAACGCTTTCCGTGCCATGCTTGCGGCTCTGAGCAAGCATTCCCGCACGATCAAATACCGCATTCACGTAGGGTGCATGAAGCAAAGCGCAATGCACCAACTCCCCCATACCTTTGCCACCCGACCCACTGACCAACCAACTGCCTATCGACAACCCAACGAGCACCACCACCCTGGCGGCGTAAGACCCATTCGTGAATCAACAACCGCCCCTCATACGCCGCCCAAACCCCGCAAGGGGCCGCAAGGGGCATTTGCTCCCTCGCCCATTCCGATGGGAGAGGGTTGGGGTGAGGGCGAGCCGCATTTAAATAGATGTTAAATCTCTATCGTCAGTAGTAGTCCGACTCGGCTAAAATTATGGGTATGAGTATCCTTTTCTGGCTAGATTTAAGCTAATCGTTGAAATCGGAACTTGCAATTTTAATCGAGGTGAAACAGCAGCATCTTCGATCCATAATTGCGCATTGCTACCTTCAAGGGATTGCTTTCAAAAGTCCACGACCGATCAGGGCCGCGCAGAGAGTTGCCGTCACGAAGTTTCCTTCGTGAGAACCACGCTTGCGAACTTAAGCACCTGTCCCACCAGTTTTGCTTTTCCTGAGAATCACGGGGATCCAATTGTTGTCGGAAGCCGTTGTGAAGCTCAGAAAATGACCTGACATTCCAGAGAATCATCCTGGCGGCAAGGAATCACTCCTTTGCCGCTGACAATCCTTTGCGGCCAACAAGTCGGAAAACCAGTCGGAATTCTCGAATTCGAGTTGAGAGCGCCACAGGCCTCTCAAGCTGGCAGCATCTTGCGACACCGCCGGCACAACACGGCCCTGATCAAGCCGCTGACGAGGGTCATCTTCCGGATCGCAGGCTGGCCCATTGATGGCCCTGACCGACGAGGCGCGCCCAGCGAATCCCCTCTAACCTAATCCCCCTTGTTGCGCGGCATCATGTAGAATGAGTCACGTAGTGTTTCACCTCGACTAATCATGTGGGTTCTGATCTCAGCGATTTCCTTGAAAACAGTCAGGGAAGGATGCTCATACCCACAACTTTAGACGAGGAGGACTAGTAGGGTGCATGAAGCGAAGCGCAATGCACCAACTCCCCCGTGCCATTGCAAACCGACCCACTGACTCGCCAACCGCAGATCACGAATTCCTGGATTCTGATGTGTCATCCCGCGACGACTTTGAAGGTTAAGGGTGTGGGTGAGTGATTTCCCCATTGGCATTCACAGCCTGCCCGGCGCATGAAAAAAACGCCTCACGGCATCGGCCGTGGGGCGTTTTCAGAGATGTGTCACAGGTGAATGATCAGCGTTCATTTCCATTCATAGGCCATGTTTCCTTACGGCAGTTCCCCCTCTCGTCCGGCGTGATGCCCTCTTCAGGTTATGGATAGAACGGGCTGTTCAGGTTGCTGGCAGAAGAACGAAAATGGTTGTTTGCTGAAGGAGAGTTCCGGTAACGGTCGTTGCCGTAGTAGCCGGGCTGTGAAGGATAATAGTTGGAAGCGGGTGTCTGGTACTGGACAGGGCGGCTGTAGCCCACAGGAGTATAAGCGGGCTGCCCATAGCTGTTGGTACTGGGGAAACATTGCCCATTGACGCAGTTCATGGGAGGGCAGACACCGCCGGGGCAGTTGCTGTTGACCCCATAATTATTCTGGTACGAAACAGGTGAGTAGCTCACAGGACGGGTGTAGCTGTTGCCATACGTCGTTCCATAGTTGGGAGTGGTGTAGTTCACAGGCTGATAGCGTGTGGTTGTGGCAGGTGGGCAGTACCCGGTGTTGCAGTTGTTGGCAGGAGGCGCCTGCAGAATCCCCAGCCCCAGGTTAGGCAACCATTGTGCCTGAGCCGAAGAGGCCGCCAAACCGAGAGCCAGAGCCGCAGCAGAAAGCAGTGTCTTGAAAGCCATGATTCATAATCCTTAAAGGATGTCCCGGCAACCCGCTCCTTATGACTCAGCACAAGCCGTTGCGGATCACCTGCTCACCGCGACTGACTGAGCGTCAGCGTTGGCGATGGTGAATCACTTATGCACCACCCGTGCCAATGGTGCGAATCACATCGATTTCTCTTCTGGGCGGCAGTAGCGGCCGTCAATCTTTTCCCAGATTGCCGTTTCGTTATGAGTGCCCTGAAAAAAGTACAGACGGCACTGTCGAAAATACATCGCGATGAATCTGTGGTGTATCGTTACGACAACACCAGTTTGAGGCCAGTTCGTAATTCTTTCAGGGCTTTGCTGATCATGATTCCAAACTTACAAGGGAGGAGGAAGCGACCGGCGACATCCGCCGGTAAACACATGAAATAGGCCTTTATTGCAGGGGTAATGGAAGAAAATGGGTGTGCCAGAACGAATGGCACGGCCTCTGCATAGGAGTCTGTTCCATGCGATCAGCAAGGAGCTTCGCAGAATCAAACAGTTTGACAAAGGGAGATGATCATGCTGGTACTCACACGCAAGCGAAACGAAACGATTCAGATTGGTCAGGATATTGTAATCCGTGTGATCCACACAAGCACCGGGGCGGTCAAGATCGGTATTGAAGCTCCCCGGGAAGTGGCCGTGCTGCGGGGAGAGCTGGCAGAACAACGACTGGCACTGGTCGCCGAAGCCGCTCTGGATCTGCGGGTGAGTGATCTGTCAGTAAATGAGGCCACCACCACCCTGGCCGCCGCCAGCTAACCCACCCCCCCACATCCACTTCACCCAGTTTTTCAAAAGCTCAAGTTTCACGGACACGGTTACGCCTCAGTGTGACGAACCACCGCGTGTCTTCTTGGACGGGGCAAAGAAGCGTTTCGGCGAGATCTCACTCTCGAGAGAACTTACTTGCATGGCTTTTGGCAGGGAATCTCATCGCAATCGGCTAAAGGGAATAGATATCGCCTTGTGTCAATTGATAAGAAATAGATATTACTTGGCTGGTTTCTCAAAAACGATGACGTGCTGCCGTGGAAGGCTCTTGTGGGTTGTCTGCCATTTCAGGCCGAATTCAGGCTGCTCGGCTTCTTTCCGAACTTGGGCAACACTCATTTTATGAATCAACTTGATCGGAACTTCTGGATCTTCCCGACGATATTCGACAAACACCAGCCGTCCTCCGGGCTTCAGGCTACTCACCATGGCGTCCATCATTTCATGGGGAAACTCAAGCTCATGATAAACATCGACCATGAGTGCCAGGTCGAGAGTCCCGGCAGGAATACGAGGTGACTTTTCCGTTCCCAAGACCAATTCAACATTCAGTAAATTGCGGTGATTCAGTTTGTCTGCGAGAAGATCAAGCATCTCTTTCTGAATGTCGACGGCGATCACCTTCCCTTTTGGCCCGACTTTTTCGGCCATCAGCATCGTGATCACGCCGGAGCCCGCCCCAATGTCGGCCGCCACTTCACCGGGTTTCAAATCCAGCAGTTCAACCAGTTTGGAGAGGCGTTCTTCTTCCTCACGTTCAGGACGTTCGAGCCAGGGCGCCCCATGGAAGCTCATCACCTGGGCAATCTCACGTCCCATATAGAACTTACCCGTTCCATTGGGATCATGGTTTTTGCGGTAGCTATAGCGCGGCGGAGCTTTCTCAACAGCTTGAGAGCCGGGTTCTGCGGCAAGTTCTTGCGCTATCGCTGCGCCCGAAATCTGGCTCATGAGAATCAGCAGGCATGCCAATAGAAAGTTCGTATGAGAATAGGATTGAATCGCAGGGAGAAGTGACATCTGGTGGCTCCACTGATGAAAGAGACTTTCAAAGCCCTCTCAAGCAAGAGAGGATCTTTGAAGGAGGCTGTTAGCCTACACTTCCGGCTCTGGATTAGGGAGTGGAAAGCCGGTTCAGCAGCAGCTTTCGATGAGCAACACTCAATACTCACGAGGGGTTGAGTGCCAGAAAGCTGGCATTTAAATATGTGGCGTAGCCAACCCAGAACAGATAAGGGATCAGCAGGGCACCCGCCAACGGTGAGAGTTGCCAGATAATCGCAATCAATGCAGAAATCGAAAGGCACAGCAGAGAGATATCGACTAACGCAGCCCCCATCCAGTGCCATCCAAAGAAGAGTTGGCTCCAAAACGCGTTCATGGCCAACTGAACAAGAAACAAGGCCAACCCCCAGCGAACCAGCCGCATTGAAGAGGCGCTTGTCTCTTCGGATTGCTCCCAAAACCACCAGACCGTGATGGCCATCAACGAATAAAGCACTGACCAGACGGGGGGAAAGACCCAATTAGGCGGCGTGCCCACAGGGTGCCGCAGTGTGCCGTACCAATCACCTGGCGTAAAACTGGAGGCATACCCGGCAGCCATAAACACCACGACCGCACAGACCGCAAATCTCAGCATGGAGCGTGCGGGAGAATTATTGAGATGATCACTCGAAAGATCCACATCAGCGGTCGAGAGTCCCAACATGACGTTCTCCATTTGAAGCGCCTTGAACCAATACCGTTTTCGACATCCGTCCTGGATGATCTTTTGTCGGAAGCACAACTTGCCTCTGACCTTTCATAATCACCAATGTCGATGCGGCTTGCTGGCTGCGGGGGACTGCGATCTTGGCCTGAAACGCAACTGATGAATGCCAAGTGATACGGCTTCAATCAATCCAGGCCTTGTGCGACCCACAGAGAAGCTGATGACTCACGCCTTCTTTGATTCCTTCAAAATAAAACGTCTTCCTGATGACCTCGTGCAGGATGATGACCAATTCGATTCATTAGTCAGGTCATATTAGGACATGTCAGCATCAAGAAAGCTATGGTAACTTCTGAGAAAGCAAATGCCGGATCTGCTCCAGGGATTTCACCGCCTCCTGAGCACAATCCTCGTCTTCATCATGAGACGCTTCTTCAAGTGCTGCAATCACTTCTGGCGAACTGGCACCGACGAGGGCCAAACTGTGAGTCGCTCGCTCGCGTACAAAGGGATCGTCATCATCGAGAAGTTTCAGCAACAAAGGTGTGAAAACATTCCCCGCTGTTCCTGAAAGTCCAATCGATTCGGCAACCGCTTCCCGCAAATCTTCCTTCTCATGATCTGCCAGTTCATGCAGTTTATCGGCCAGATATTCGGCTGGAGCGTGCGACTTGGCCAACGTTTTCAGAACCGGCCCAATCATCAGAGGCTGCGTTCCTGAATCGGAGAGCAATGCTCTCAACAACTCATGAACCTTCTTCTGGTCGAACGGAAAATAGACCCACGCGCGGGCCGCTTCAAAACGGATGTCAGGGTCTTCATGTGACAGGCACTGATCCAGCTTCGGCTGGAGAGCCTCCATCTGCTCTTGCGAAAATACGCTCGCCCGACGAGCCACCTGCTTGCAGGCATAGGCCGCTAATGAAACGTCTGAACTTTCCAGAGCCGCTGCCAAATCAGCGTAAGCAGACTCATTTTCCTGTAGAGCACATAAACCTACCATGGCACGAAACCGAGCCTCAGGCGTCGAAGCACTCGCCAGTTTTCCGCGAAGTTCTTCCACGGAGAGTCCATCGAAACGATCCAATTGAGTCATGGGTTGGCTCCTGGGCTGTGCTATTCAGAATACAGGCTGAACGAAGAATTCCGGGGGTACTCAAGTGAGACACAGTAAAAAAGTCGAGTCAAAACGGTGATCAAGTCCGACAACAAAAGACATGACTGCAAATAATTCTTTCAAACGAAGCCGTGATTCGGGACATCCGGTACGATTTGACAAACCTTGGCTTCCGGCATCATCCTGCGGGCAGCATAACGACGTTCATCCACCGGAGAAACACGATGTCGCGACTCGGACTGATTAATTCCGCCTGGGGACAAGCTGGCCGGGAGACGGTCTGGGGGCTTCAGAAAACCAAAGAGATCGGTTTTGACTCTGTCGACCTGCTGGTTGACCCTCTCGAACTCCCCGTGACTGAAAAACGGGCCATCCGAAATGAACTGGCCAGGCTCGATTTGCCTCTGGTTTCCATTTGCTGCGTCGCAGCCGGATTGATTGATCCGTTTGCCAGCGTGCGGAAGTTCCACCTTGAACGAGCCACCCGCCATCTGGATCTTGTCTATGAGCTTGGCGGCGAAAATCTGTTGCTGGTGCTTGGCGAATACATCTGGAATCGCGAAGTCATCCCGCCTGATGAACAATGGGCCAGCGCCGTAGATGCCTGCAGGGCTTTGGGAGCTTACGCCGGCGAATTAGGACTGAAAATCGCTCTTGAGCTGGAACCTTTTCATCTTTCACTTCTCAATAGTGTCGATGCGATGGATCGCTTTCTGCGAGACGTCAATGAGCCGGCTGTCGGCGCGAACATTGACATCTCCCACCTTTGCCTTGCCAAGGTTCCCGCCAGCGAACTGGTAAAGCTCAAAGGGAGGGCCTTTCACGTCCATATCAGTGACTGCGATGGCCAGATTCACGGCGACCTCCCTCCCGGTCGTGGCGTGGTCGATTTCGTCCCTTACCTCCAGGCAATTCGAGAACTCAATGTCCCGGGAGCCATCTCCATTGAACTGGAATACAGCCCCGATCCTGATGCGATTGAAGGCTGGGTTCAGGAGGCCTACGAAAACACCAATGAACTGCTGAAGCAGACAGGCCTCAGGTAAGTGCCCTTGGGTTGCTTGAGGAAATTGTTTGGCCATTAATCAAGGAAGATAAAGCCGATTTTATCTTCCGCTCACCGTGGCTTTAGATCGACTCCATAGGATTGAAAACGTAACACCACGTTACCGACACAATTCCGATTCTGGAGTCTATCATGGAACACAATACCGACGAGATCCATATTTCTGATTCAATAGATAATGCCACTGAATCTCAGATCGCCTTTCTCATTGCCATGGTGCTCTTTATTCCTGGTGCCATTGGTTGGATGATCGACGCCTGCTGGCCAGGAACGATTATGCTGGACGGTTTGCTGGTCGCTGGCACCCTCTATCTGGCAATGGGCTTACTGAGTCTACTATCTGATATAGCTCAGGCTCTGAATGAGCAGATCTCGCAATTGCCGAAAAATAAGGAATCGGATCATTCATTGAGATCA
The DNA here is from genome assembly GCF_056500625.1 of Planctopirus sp. SH287. Classification (NCBI taxonomy): domain Bacteria; kingdom Pseudomonadati; phylum Planctomycetota; class Planctomycetia; order Planctomycetales; family Planctomycetaceae; genus Planctopirus; species Planctopirus sp. SH287. Next base: position 578,999 of record NZ_CM151403.1, read on the forward strand.
ACTTCAGTTGTCAGTGATATCCCATGTGACTCATCCCATCAACGACAGATTCCACCTCAGTGGTATACAAATGGGCGATCTTGTCCTGCTGTTTCAGTTCAGCAGGAAAGAAGGGGGGCAGCAGCCCATGTAATGAAATGATAATCTCTCTGACTGATGATACACTCGTAATAAATAACGGTCAGTTGTGTAATGTATGTACTGAGTAAGATTGAATAGGGGGGAATTCAAAACCCGAAATATTTCAATTTGCTTGTCATTCAGAAGATAATCTTCCCAAGACTTGAAATAGGTCACGCCATGGGATATCGGATTCTAGTGGTTGAAGATGAGCAGCGCATTGCCGACTTTCTTCTGAGAGGGTTGGCAGAAGAAGGGTATGTTGTTGAACATGCTGCTGATGGTTTCTCTGGCGCACTCCTGCTGGAACAGGGGAGATGGGATCTTGTCATTCTGGATTGGTGGTTGCCCGGGGCCGATGGCATCGATTTATTAAAACAGTTTCGTGCTCAGGATCGGATCACGCCGGTTCTCTTTTTGACCGCTCGTGATGCCATTGCCGAGCGGGTCCAAGGGCTAGACGCCGGAGCAAATGACTATCTCTGCAAACCCTTTGCTTTTGAGGAACTTCTTGCCCGCATTCGTGTCTTGCTACGTAAGCCAGAGGAGAAGGGCGGCTTCATTCTTGATCAGTTAGGCATTCGGGCCGATCTGGGGACACAACGAGTGACGCGTGATGGCAACCTGGTGGATTTGACGGCCAAAGAATTCATGCTTCTCTGCCTGTTTCTGAGAAACCCAGGGCGAATTCTTTCAAGAACGCTGATCTTTGACAGTGTCTGGGGAGATCAGTTTGATGGGCTTTCCAACACGATTGAAGTCCATGTCAAAGAACTGCGTCGAAAGCTTGAAGCCTTCGGTTCCCGCGTCATTCAGACACGTCGCGGACGTGGCTATCTCTTTGAATTAGATCCAAGTGGCGGGGATGATTGATGACTCTCGTCCACCGTGTCTCCTGGTTCTTTCTGGTTGCACTAGCGATTTGTCTGGCAGGCTATTCGCTCATGGTCAACCTGTTGATTCGCGAGTCGCTATTTCAGCAGTTTGATCAGCCCATGACCAACGCCTTAAATGGACTTGTGGCAGCCATCGAAGCAGAGAGCGATGCGATTAAATGGCAGCCAACTGAACACACTATTGAATTCGGTGATGAACATAATGTGGATGATGTCCGTTGGGTGCTGATCGCTCCACATGGAGGAATTGTCGATCACTCACGTAACCTGAATATCGCTGATCCTCAGGATTTGGCACTGATTGCCTTCTGGACAGAAAATGCTCCAGACCCATCACAGCAATTCAATTCCGACCTCTGGCGCGTTCTGAAAAAACGTCTGGCGGCGACGGAACCCAAAGTCAGTTCCGAAATGGAATTTGATGAATTCTCTTCGCTGACAATCTTTGTCGCCAGAAATCAACATGATCTACAGATAAACCTTTGGAGGTTGCTGGCGCTGGTCACGCTTCTCCCTGTGCTCTTCTGGATCATGGCGGCCATCATTGGACGATGGTATTGCCGGGCAGCACTGGCACCGCTGGGCGAAATGTCACGGCAAGCAGCCTCAATGACTAATGCCGACTTCCACTTGAGATTGCCTGTCGCTGCGCGCCGTGATGAACTCTCCACGCTGGCAATCGCGTTTAATAGGTTGCTGGCTCAATTACAGCGAGCTTTTGAGCAGCAGCAGAGGTTCACGGGTGATGCTGCCCACCAATTGCGGACACCGCTAACGATCTTAAGAGGAGAGATCGACGTCGCGTTGAGACGTCCGCGGGAAGGCGAAGATTATCGACAGATACTGAAAAAACTCAGCAGTCAAACGGATGAACTGCAACAGATTGTCGAAACACTGCTCTATCTCGCCAGAGCGGCTGGACAGTCTTTGCCACCGGCTTTGGAACTCCTGCCACTTGATATCTGGTTGCCGCAATATCTGAAACGCTGGAGTGAGCATCCCCGTGCGAAAGATCTCACATCTGATGTTGCACCTGGCACGATGATTCGGGCTTCGTCGGCCCTTCTCAATCAAGCCCTTGATAACCTCATCGGGAATGCTTTTAAGTACAGCGCGGCAGGTACTCCAGTGATGATCTCCGCAAAATCCCGGAATGGATCGACTCAGATCGCAATCGACGACGAAGGCTGCGGCATTGAGCCAGCAGAACGCGAGGCAATCTTTGAGCCGTTTTATCGATCTCCTCTGGCTCGTAAAGCGGGAATTGAAGGAACAGGCTTAGGGCTTTCTCTCGTCATGGCCATTGTTCAGAGCATGGGGGGGAAAGTGAGTTGCCAAGGTCGCAACCCGAAGGGAACTCGTTTTGTTATCCAAAGCCCGAGTAGTGACGTTGCCACTGCATAGCCGTTCAAACCATGGATAATCTCACAGCTCTGAAATGCCCTGTCAGGGCTTCTCATCTTTAAAGAAGGGGTAAACCACTTGCAAAACCTCTCCAGCAATGGAGGATGCGACTGTGTGTTAAGCCCCAAAAATGACCACATACGTCCGGCCGATGAACCTCAAAACAATCAAAACCGAGTCGCATCTGATGGGATTATGGTCTGGGGAGTTGTCAGGGCGAAGGTCACCTGCGATTCTTTAAGAGCTGCGAAAAGCCGCGAAACAGGAACAGCGAGCAGTCCTGACGAGCCTGCGGACAAGTTGAATAATCTGCCGGGACAAAGTGGTCGTACCACCCGTGAACCTAACTGGCTGACAAACCCCCAACTTCCATCACCAAATACCCACTCTTCCTATGCGATACACAAAAGTCCAAATTGAAACCATCGGCTACGAACTGGCGCCCGTGGTGGTGACATCGGTTGAGCTTGAAGAGCGGCTGGCGGCAGTCTATGACAAGCTCAAGGTCAGCATGGGGCAGCTTGAAGCCTGGACAGGAATTTCGGAGCGCCGCTGGTGGCCGGAAGGTTACAAGTTGACGGAAGGGGCAACGGCCGCCGCCCGTCGGGCGCTGGAGCAATCCAATGTCTCAACACACGATCTGGGCGCATTGATCTATGCCGGCGTCTGTCGAGAACAGTTTGAACCCGCCACAGCCTGTGGCGTGGCAGCCAACTTACGCCTGGCAGACGACATCGCAGTTTACGACATCAGCAACGCCTGCCTGGGTGTTTTGAATGGCATCGTCGACATCGCGAATAAAATCGAACTGGGCCAGATTCGTGCCGGAATGGTTGTTTCCTGTGAGTCGGCCAGAGAGATCATTGAATACACGATTCAGCGTCTGCATGAAGATCCCACGATGGAGAATCTGACGAAGTCGCTCGCCACATTGACGGGGGGAAGCGGTGCCGTTGCGGTCATCCTCACCGATGGATCCTTCTCCAAAGGGCGCGGCCATCGATTGCTGGGCGGTAGCCTGCTGGCGGCTCCCGAGCATCACGAACTCTGTCGCTGGGGGTTTGAATCGTTGCTGCCGGCAGCTGTCAACAAGGTCGAACAGGTGCTGCCCAATGCTGTTACTCACACAAAGCTGGGATCGCTGATGCCACAGTTGGTGCAGCAGAAGGTGAGCGGAATACTCCCGGCGAAACTTTCGCATGCGTTTAATCAGTTCATGCAGACAGACTCCATTTCTGTGATGAAATACGGTGTCGAACTGGGGATGAAGACCTGGACATCATTGTTGGCCAAACTCGGGATGAAGCCTCAGGATATCGATAAGGTTATCTGCCATCAGGTGGGTAAAGGCCATCGCGAGCAAGTGCTAAAATCATTGGGCATCCCTCTGGAAAAAGATTTCGCGACCTTTCCGTTTTTAGGGAACATAGGCACGGTGTCATTGCCCATCACAGCGGCTCTGGCCGATGAACGGGGGTTCCTCGTACCCGGTGATCGTGTCGCGTTCCTGGGGATCGGGAGTGGCCTGAATTGTCTGATGCTGGCCATCGACTGGTAGGCATCAGGCTGGCAAGAGTGAGGGCTTCATCTCGGCTCTGGTTTCCGTTTTCCGGATCCTTCTGGCGGGCGATTCGGAACAAGCGTTCTGACCCGTTATCGGAATTGAAGTGAAACGGATTCTCTTGGGGAATTCTCGCCACAAGAGTGCCACTTTCGATGTAGACTTGCGCCAGATTGCTTCCATTTCGATTCACTGAGTAGTGCATTGTCAAAGTTGAAAAGCAGGGTTGAACAGGTTGTAGAGTCCGACAACGGAGGACGTTGCGGCGACATCAACCCTAAGACAAAGCCGTGACACGGCAGAAGACGCGTGAATTATTAGGTGGGCGTGTGGATTCGTATCGTACCTCACTTCGCACACCCCACATGCCGAAGATAACATCCTTAACGAATAGTTGGCTTCCTCTGGAGATCGCCTGAATCGACTTTCAGGGACTCCGTAATGACTAACTGTTTGCCAGTCAGTTGGCTTTCATGATTCAACTGGAACAACTCACCAAAAAATTCTCGGATCTGAAGACGGGCGATCGGCTGGCGCTTGATCATGTCAGCTTTGAGGTCAAACCCGGAGAGATTTTCGGTCTGCTAGGCCCCAACGGGGCCGGCAAGACCACGTGCCTGCGTATTCTCAGCACCGTCTTAAAACCATCCTCGGGATCGGCATTGATCGCGGGCTATGACGTTGCCACTCATCCCGCAGAAGTTCGCAGCCGTATTGGCTTTATGTCGAACAATACCGGCATCTATGACCGGATGACGGCGTGGGAACTGGTCGAATATTATGGCCGCCTTTATGGCATCCCAAAAGAACGCCTGGAACAACGTCTCAATACCATCTTCACAACACTTCAGATGAATGAAATCCGTGAAGTGTTGGGTTCCAAGATGTCGACGGGGATGAAACAGAAAGTTTCTATTGCTCGGGCCATTGTGCACGATCCACCGGTCATGATCTTTGATGAGCCGACCAGTGGACTGGATGTTCTGGTGGCCAGAAGAGTGATTCATGCTGTGGAATCACTGCGAGACGAAGGGAAGTGCATTATTTTTTCCACACACATCATGCGTGAAGTGGAAAAACTCTGCGACCGTATTGCGATCATCTATCGTGGCCGCATTCTAGCCTGCGGCACCATTGACGAACTTCGGGATACGCACCACCAGCGAGACATTGAAGAACTGTTCTTTGAGCTGATTTCTGCGTGTGACGCCGCAGAAGCGGAACGACTGCGCGAGAACGAAGACTCCATCAATCCCGGCATCAATGAGAACGCCCTCCCCAATGAGGTGTCGTCGTGAACTGGCGTAACATTCGTCTGATTTTCGGTCGCGAAGTCCTCGATCAATTGAGAGACCGCCGCACGTTGTTCATGGTGGCTGTCCTGCCTCTGCTGCTTTATCCCTCACTCGGGATCGGCATGATGCAACTGACAGTGCTTTTCAGTGAGCAACCCCGCACAGTGGTTGTGCTGGGGGCTGCCGATTTGCCACCACCTGAACTACTTGATGGCAACCGCTTTGCTCGCGCCTGGTTTGAAACCAATGTCGACAGCCAGAGCAAACTGGATGTCATCAATGATCTTCCCCTCCCGCCCACCAGTTTGAAACGATCTGCTACTGATAACCCAGCGGAAACGGCTTCTAACGAACCATCTGCTGAATCCCTGAAGACCGCAGGATCCCCGAAAGCCGCCAGCACCACACGCAGTCGACCACTGACAACCGAGCAAAACAAACGTCGTGAGCAGATTCTGACAGAGGCATTCAGGCTCCGGTCATTGATCGAACAACTGCGGGCCATCAACCCGGCTGCGATTGATCGCCATCTTCCTGAAGCGGTGCTTTCCTCCGAACAGGAGGAGAAGCAACAGACGCTGAAAAAGGAAATGAGTGAGCTTTTTAAGCAAAGCGGCATTCAAGTCCTGATTGTGATTCCTCCGGGATTCGCCAAAAACATTGATAACGTCAAGCAGCAACTGGCACGTCAGAGTGATAGTGGCGGGGCACAGAATGCTTCCACAAAGAAAGAGCTTCTCGATTACCCGCGCCCCCTGATCATTCGTAATCGGGCTGATGACAAATCGGTTATTGCCTATACACGAGTTGTCGAAGTGATGGAATCGTGGGAACGACAGATTTTGCGTGAGCAACTTCGTGCCGGTGGCCTGCCCGAGCAGTTGCCAAGGCCGGTTCGCGCAAACGTCATGGAACTGGCCGATTCGCAGCAGGTGGCCAACAACATCTGGAGCAAACTCTTCCCTGCCATGCTGATCATCATGTCGGTCACGGGAGCGTTTTATCCCGCCATCGACCTGGCTGCTGGGGAAAAAGAACGCGGCACCATGGAGACCCTGCTGATCTGCCCCGCCAGCCGTACGGAAATTGTGCTCGGGAAATTTTTCACCGTGATGTGCTTCAGCATCGCGACAGCAGTGCTCAATCTGCTCAGTCTCAGTTTTACAGGCAAATACGTGTCGTCACTGGCGGCAGGAAATATGTCGCGAGGCATTGATTTAACACTACCGCCGTTCACGTCATTGATCTGGGTCGCGATTCTGCTGCTGCCGATAGCGGCTCTCTTCAGTGCGCTCTGCCTGGCCCTGGCGACATTTGCCCGCAGTTCCAAAGAAGGGCAGTATTATTTGACTCCTTTGTTGATGGTGACACTGGGTTTAACGGTCTTTTGTCTCTCTCCTGCTGTTGAAATGCAGCCATTTTACAGTGTGCTCCCAGTTGTCGGCCCCGCGCTGTTACTCAAAGAGCGACTGCTGGGCACAGCTGACTCGCAATTGCTATGGCTCTATTCGATCCCCGTACTGATCACCTCAGCGGGATATAGTCTCCTGGCGCTCTGGTGGGCGATTGACCAGTTCAATCGGGAAGAAGTGCTATTCCGCGAGTCGGAGCGGTTCGAGATCAAACTGTGGTTGAAGCAACTTCTCCGCGACAAAACACCCACACCATCGTTTGCAGAAGCTGGAGTCTGCTTTGTCGTCCTGATGCTTTTGCAGTTCGCAGCTTTGAAGATGTTCCAGCAACCACTCAGTAACGCCAAACCCGAGGAACTGGGCGGTGTCATGCTCAAGCTGCTGATCATTCAGCAGATCGCGATTGTAGCGACCCCCGCGCTGATCATGGGGATCATGCTGACAACCAGCATTCGTCAGACATTTCAGTTTCGACTTCCCAAATTACGCTATCTCCTGGCTGCCCCTGTGTTAGCGCTGGCGATTTTCCCGCTCTCACTGGAACTGTCTCATCGACTGGCATGGTTCTTTCCGCCACTTCCCGAAAGCATGAAAGTCGTCGCTGAACTCCTCTCCACCCAAGAGCAACCTTTCTGGCTATTAGTCCTGGCTTTTGCTGTCGCACCAGCCATCTGCGAAGAACTGGCATTCCGCGGCTTCATGCTCAGTGGCTTCAGACAAGGAGGACGCCACGGGCTGGCCATCGTGATTTCAGCCCTGTGCTTCGGCGCGATTCACATGGTCTCCCAGCAGGTCTTCAATGCAGCTCTCCTGGGGATGGTCATCGGCTTGCTGGCGGTGCAGAGCCGCAGCATTTTGCCGGGGATCATCTACCATTTCATTCATAATGGGATGCAAGTCGTATTGAGCCGGCAATCGTCCAGCCTGGCTCAGCCCGGCCCCCACGAATTGCTGATTTCTCTCTCAGAGGGAGAACTGACGTTCCGTCCGCTGCTGCTGGTTTTCTGTGGCCTCGTGACAATGACGTTGCTCACCTGGCTGGTCAGCCGGCCTTATCCCCCACGAGAAGACAGCCTGCCTGCCGACGAAACGTCACCAGAAGATACCGCTGCCTCGCGGATCCCTGCCATCTCCTGATGAGCCAGCCTGCCGAGGCGCTACGACCCTAACAAGCCTTGAAGTCTTCCAGGCCCGCAGTATTTGACGTGTGCATATAGCCCGCACGACTGGTTTCCTGCATACATCTTGCAGCATGGGCGAGACTCTGGCAGGTTTGTTCACTCGCGGTCATTTTTGCCGCTTTAATGCCGCAAGATCGTTCGATGAACGTCACAGACAAGGGAACTGCCGTTGAACTTCCGCTCATGCGGCTAATGACGTGCTCCCTTTCAGGATTCTTTTTTCACGGATGGTCTTGAAGGATCAGGCGGCGGCTCGCTCAACATTTGGTGCGATACGCTGGTTTTTCCCGATGTCTTCCTTCCGTGTTATGGCCTGTGACGAGGCGACTAGAAGGACGGTAGGCAGCATGGTTCCATTCCACTGGCGAACATGTGTGGCAAGTGCGTTGCTCTCTGCGACGGGTTGCTGTTCGATTTCCGTGGGAAAGCCAGTCTACGAGACTCCCGCCTGTACCACTCCCGAAGTCTCCTGTTCTCCAGGTAATGCCGGAGATTTTTCGCAGGGTGACGCGACTCCTTGGAAGTCATCGTTGCCCGATGTGGAAATGCGTCAGTTGCCTCCGGGAACTTCCTTCCCCGGTGGTCATTCCTTGCCTTCACAGGAGTATCTCACTCCGACGCCAATACCAACACCAAGTCCTGCCGAGAGTCCAGGATCGGCACCAGCCCCTGCGACTGAAGACATTCCTCCTTTGCCGGGCGTGGGAGCAAAGTCAAAAACGGCTCCCAAAAATGATGTGACCGCCCCACAAAAACTGCTCGATCAGGCGAAAGACTGGCTCCCTTCGTGGCCCAAGCCTAAGCCGATCACGGACGCCAAGACGACTTCGCGCAGTGCTTCTCCCTCAGGGCGACTGGATCGGCCAAGCTGGGCTTCGACGAATGCTTCTGTTGCCGGGAAATCTCCTGCCAAGGCCCCGCCTGCAGAGACATCCATGCAGGAACACTTTGCGAAAACGCCAGTGGAAACCGTTCTCCCATCTCAGGCAGAGTCCCGAACAGATAGAGCGGATGACACCCTCACCAACGTGGCGGAAAGCCCCTACGCGCATAACCGCCCTGAGACTGCTCCCCTGAGTGATGGCCCGTTGCTGCCCGGACTTACCGGAGCGTTGGGGGCATCACGTGATTGGTCGGCTCCATTCGCAAAGACAGTTTCCCATGGGTTCGGAGCGGGAACGACACCCATTATGACCTCTCAAGCACAACCGATGATCGAGTTGGGCACGCCAGAGTTCCTTGATGATGTCATTGTGCCTCGTCAGGAAGCATATGCCGGGAACAGGGTGTCTGCTCAGCCCTCAAGCCTGATCTTGCCGCCAGCGTTATCAACTCTGCCTGAACTTCCCGGCATAACGGCAGTCACCCGTGCCGCAGCAACGAACGAACAAACCGAACGGCTTGAACAGGTCCTCAATCAGGAACCTGCGCCCCGTGTGCTCCCCATGACTTCGGGAATAGCCCGTCCACTGCCAGTCATTGTCCCCGCCACCTCGCCAATGGATCCCCGCCATCAACTCAGCACCTGGCCACCATTGCCAATAGAGATTCAGAGCGCAACTCCTCGATATTAGTCCCGCAGATCTCACAGGGGAGAACGCGTTACTTTCTTTCTATAAACCCACTTGAGTATTCAGTGGGAAAATCCCACTGGATGCTCGAGTGGGTTTGTGCTAGACTTCACTTCCTGTTGAAAGAAGGAGTCTCCATGCACATTGAAACGCGGACGACCGATGCCAAGGCCCGGCTGGTTTTGCCAAAAACGTTCGCCAACTCGACAGTTATTATCGAACAGGTGAGTGAGACCGAGCTGCGCGTACGCAGAGCCAAAGTAGTCGCCGAGGACGACCTTGCTTTTGCCGAGGAATCCGCCGCCCCCCTCTCAGACGCGGATCGCGACCGTTTTCTCTCTCTGATTACGAAGCCTCCAGGCCCGGCGCCGGCCCTCAAGAAAGCTGCCTCTCGCCACAAGGCTCGCCGTGGCTAACTGGATCATCGAACCATTCGGCAAGGCCCACGACCGATCCGCCTTCACCTGTGGGAAGCCATCGCTCGATGACTTCATCCGCACCCGCGTCAGTCAGTATGAAAAGCGACGCCTGGGCAAGACCTTCGTGGCTGTGCCTGAAGGCGAAAATCGGGTCATCGGCTACTACACCCTCGCGGCTGGATCCGTCGTATTTGATCATCTGCCGGTTGAAGCATCACGTAAACTTCCGAAGCATCCAGTCCCCGTTATTATCCTCGCCCGCCTTGCCGTCGATTCCTTAGCACAGGGCCAGCGATTGGGAGAAGGGTTGCTGCTCGACGCCCTTCAACGCTCGCTGGATTTGTCCAGTAACCTTGGGACGCACGCAGTCGAAGTGGACGCCCTCGACGACTCCGCTGTCGCATTTTACGTCAAGTACGGCTTTACACCGCTGCTAGACAACCTGAAACATCTTTACCTGCCTCTGGCCACCATCCAAAAAGTGTTGGGATAAACGAGTGCATTGTCAAAGTCTAAAACTCGGGTCTCTTCTGTCGTTAAGTCCGACAACGGAGGACGTTGCGGCGACAGCAACCCGAAGACAAAGTCGTGACACGGCACGAGGGCAAATTGTCGAAGAGCAACCTTTGTCACAAAGCCTTCACACGCCACACATTTGGCAGTATTGGTAGGGTGCGTGAAACGCACCATCTTGAGGCATCTCAGGCAACGGCTCGTCAATAGCGACCCAGGCACGTTTCTCTATAGAGAACACTCACTGGAGAATCTCTCACCCGGCGCTGCGTGCCACCGTTTCCCGCCTGCGCGGGTTAACAGTGGTTTGCATCTTAAAAGATTCGCTTCTGAGTGGCGGGCCAAATGGCATCGCCATCAAGGAGCGTCTGGCAATGCCCTATGAAAAGAGCACTGCTGATCAACCAGCAGTGCTCTTTTCATAGGAGTGAACTCAACGGAAACTCGCCTGGGATCAAACTCATCTAGGCGGTCAGATCGGTTTTCCCCATCAGGTGCAGATCAACCGCACGGGCGACACCGCGGCCTTCATTGATCGCCCAGACGACAAGGCTCTGACCACGGCGGCAATCGCCAGCGGCAAAGACGCCTGGAACATTTGTGGTGTACTTCCCGTGATCGGCCTTATAGTTCGACCGCTCATCCAGATTGACACCCAATTGAGCCGAGATTGGAGACTCTGGCCCGAGGAAACCCATGGCCAGCAAGACCAGATCCGCGGGAACTTCTCGTTCGGTGCCGGCAATCGGCTTGAAAGGAGGGGCTGGTTCCACCTGAGCAATCCGGATCGACTTGAGCTGACCCTCTTCGTTGCCAATAAATTCCAGCGCGGTGGTGCTATAGCTGCGGGGGTCATTCCCAAAGACCGCTTCCGCTTCGGCATGACCGTAATCAACCTTGTGAGTTCGCGGCCATTGAGGCCAGGGGTTGTTCGCAGCCCGAGCCTCGGGCGACTTGGGCACGATTTCCAGATTGAGCAGACTGGCACAACCGTGACGGGCTGATGTCCCTAAGCAGTCGTTACCGGTATCGCCACCACCAATGACAATCACATGCTTGCCTTTGGCAGAGATGAATTGACCATTGGAAAGCTCGGAGTCAAGCAGGCTTTTGGTATTCGCATGGAGAAATTCCATGGCGAAGTGAATGCCCTTGAGGTTACGGCCGGGAATGGGGAGATCGCGCGGACGGGTGGCTCCCATACAGAGAACGACAGCGTCGAATTCTTTCTTCAGTTGGTCAGCAGGGATGTCCTTGCCGATCTCAACACCAGTTTTGAAGGTGACGCCTTCTTCTTCGAGCAGTTTGACGCGGCGCTCGACGACATGCTTTTCCAGCTTCATGTTGGGAATGCCGTACATCAGCAGCCCGCCAATGCGATCAGCCCGTTCAAAGACCGTGACGAGATGCCCGGCGCTGTTCAATTGGGCGGCGGCGGAAAGACCAGCCGGGCCGGAACCAACCACAGCGACTTTCTTGCCAGTGCGCACTCGCGGCGGCTTGGCCGTGATCCAGCCTTCTTCGTAACCTTTATCGACAATCGAACATTCAATGTTCTTGATAGTGACGGGAGGATTGGTAATCCCCAGCACGCAGGAGCCTTCACAAGGAGCAGGGCAAACCCGGCCAGTGAACTCCGGGAAATTGTTGGTCTTGTGAAGACGATCCAGTGCTTCGCGCCAATGGCCGCGATAAACCAGATCATTCCACTCAGGGATCAGGTTGTTGATCGGGCAACCGGCGGCCATGCCTGCCATCAACTGGCCGGTATGACAGAACGGCACGCCACAATCCATGCAGCGGGCACCCTGCTTGCGCAGGTCACCTTCGGGCATGTGATCATGAAATTCATTCCAATCGAGGATGCGTAATTTTGGCGAACGATCCGCAGGAACCTGACGTGTGAATTCTTTGAAACCGGTGGGCTTACCCATGATTGATCATTCCCGAAAAACGTGGCCGGCTCGACAACTGGCCACAGCAAAATTTGAGTCAAAGGATGGTGATAAGTCGGTCACATTGGAATTGGCCACATGACCGACATCAGGCAAATTCACCAGAAAAACGCAGAGTGGCACCAAGTTCCCCTCTGCGACAGCAGGTGGCTCTCGCAGAGGGTTTCAAATGGAGTTCTGCTTAACTTGCGGGAGTTGCGAGAACTTCCTGTTGAGCCAGTTTTTTGCGATCGGCCAATGCCCGCTTGTAATCGACAGGCATGACCTTCTTGAATTGTCCCAGGGCTGACTCCCAGCGTGCGATGAGAGCTTTAGCAACAGTCGATTCCGTGTGCTCAAGGTGTCGGTGAACCAGATCCAGCAGTTCTGCCCGATCCGCTTCCTCCTCCACTTTTTCAAGCTCGACCATTTCGAGGTTGCAGTTCCCCAGCAGCAGATCGTTCGGGTCGTAGACATAAGCCACACCGCCGGACATCCCCGCAGCGAAGTTGCGTCCCGTTGGCCCGAGGATGACAGCACGTCCACCGGTCATATATTCCAGACCGTGGTCGCCCACCCCTTCGACAACGCAGATGGCCCCTGAGTTACGGACACAGAATCGTTCGGCAGCGCGTCCCCGCACAAACAGCTCACCTTGAACCGCCCCATAGAGAGCGACGTTGCCGATGATAATGTTCTCTTCGGGGACAAACGTGGAATTCTTGGGTGGGTAGATGATGACCCGACCACCTGAAAGCCCCTTACCAACAAAATCGTTGGCATCGCCTTCCACTTCGATGGTAATCCCATGAGCAAGCCAGGCCCCGACACTCTGTCCGGCTGAACCTTTACAACGAATGTGAATGGTGCCATCGGGCAAGCCCTTGGCCCCCCACTTCTTGGAGACCTCGTGACTGAGCATGGTGCCCAGAGCGCGGTCAATGTTCTGCACACCAATCGCCAGTTCAACCCGCTTCCCATCCTCCAGTGCGGGCTTGCACTCACGGATCAGTTCATTGTCCAGTTGCAGTTCCATTCCATGCTTCTGCGAAATGGTGCAATAGGTTTCAACATCGGGATGAGGCTTGCGGGCCAGCGTCAGAATTGGAGTCAGATCGAGGTGTTTGGCTTTCCAGTGATCCACGGAATTGTTGTATTCCAGAAGATCGCTGCGACCAACCATCTCGTTGACAGTTCGGAAGCCGAGTTCCGCCATGATTTCACGAGCTTCTTCAGCCACCATGAACAGGTAGTTGATGACATGCTCTGGCTCACCAGTAAACTTGGCCTTGAGTTCCGGATCCTGAGTGGCGATCCCGACGGGGCAGGTATTCAGATGACACTTGCGCATCATGATGCAACCCAGAGCGATCAGCGGAGCCGTAGCAAAGCCGATTTCTTCAGCCCCCAGCAGAATGCCGATCACAACATCCCGACCGGTCTTGATCTGACCGTCGGTCTGCAATCGCACACGACTGCGGAGGTTGTTAAGCACCAGCGTCTGATGGGTTTCGGCAATCCCGAGTTCCCAGGGCAGCCCCGCATGCTTGATACTGGTGATCGGAGAAGCCCCTGTACCACCACTATCGCCTGAAATCAGAATGTTGTCGGCATGGCCCTTCGCCACACCGGCAGCAATCGTTCCCACACCCACTTCCGAAACCAGCTTCACGCTGATGCGTGCCGAAGGGTTGGAGTTCTTCAGATCGAAAATCAACTGCGAAAGATCTTCAATCGAATAAATATCGTGATGTGGCGGCGGACTGATGAGACCCACGCCCGGTGTTGAGTGCCGGGTGGCGGCGATGACCTGATCGACCTTGTGGCCGGGCAGTTCTCCCCCTTCACCGGGCTTGGCACCCTGCGAAATCTTGATCTGAATTTCGTCGGCGTTGGTCAAGTAATAGCTCGTCACACCGAACCGTCCCGAAGCCACCTGCTTGATGGCAGATCGCTTGGAATCCCCAGATTCCATCGGCAGGAAACGAGAGTAGTCCTCGCCCCCTTCGCCCGTGTTGCTCTTGCCACCAATGCGGTTCATGGCAATTGCCAGCGATTCATGGGCAGCAGCCGAGATCGAGCCAAAGCTCATCGCCCCGGTGCAGAACCGTTTGACGATAGAAGCCACGGACTCGACTTCATCCAGCGGCACAGGCGTACTGGCCTTGAACTTGAGCAGTCCCCGCAGATGACATTCACGAACCGTTTGTTCGTTAACCATCTTGGAAAAGTCTTTGTACGCCTGCTTGTCACCTTGTCGGGCGGCCCGCTGAAGATTGGCGATATTGTGAGGGTTCCAGGCATGCTTTTCACCAGTCGCCCGCCAGTGCATTAAACCAAAGTTTGGCAGCACAGGCAGCTTCTCATTGCCACGGCTGGGGTAACCCAGTTCATGACGGCGAACAGCTTCCTCGGCCAGAATTTCAAAGTTCACCCCCTTGATGCGGCTGGCTGTTCCCCGGAAGCATTCCTGAATGACTTCATCCGAGATTCCCACCGCTTCAAAAATCTGGGCACCCTTATAGCTGGCCAGGGTGGAGATCCCCATCTTGGCCATGACTTTGAGGATCCCCTGCTTGGTGGCTTTGCGATAAGCCGCAGTGATCTGCTCGTGAGTCCAGTCACCTTCCAGTTCCCCCTCGTCCTGAAGCTGCCAGAGCGCTTCAAAGGCCATGTAAGGATTGATGGCGTCGGCACCATATCCCACCAGCAGGCAGAAGTGATGGACTTCACGCGCTTCGCCCGTTTCAACAATCAGGCCGATTTTTGTTCGTTCTTCGCTATGCACCAGATGATGATGCACGGCACCGGTGGCGAGCAGCGCACTGATCGGGAGACGATCCGCACCCATTTCACGATCGGAAAGAATGACCAGCCCAAAGCCATCCTGAATCGCCTGGGAAACTTCCTGACGAACGCGATCAAGAGCGGGTTTAAGCCCTTTCACGCCGTCCTTCTTGGGATAAGTGATGTCGATGATCTTGGACTTCCAGCCCCGGTAATCGAGATGGGCCAATGAAGCCAGTTCTTCGTTAGTCAGGATCGGATGTGGCACAGCCAGGCGGTGGCACTGCTGGGCCGTTGTTTCCAGCAGGTTCCCTTCCGGCCCGATATAACATTCCAGCGACATGATGACCTCTTCCCGAGTCGAATCGATCGGAGGATTGGTCACCTGGGCGAACAGTTGTTTGAAGTAATCATAGAGCAGACGAGGTTGATCGCTCAGGCAGGCCAGGGCGGTGTCATCACCCATCGAACCCAGTGGGTCCTTCTTGGTTTTGATCATCGGAACGAGCATGAACTGCAACGTTTCCGTGGTGTAACCAAACGCCTGCATGTGCGAGAGCAGCGTCTGGCCGCTGAGGCGATCAAACGCCGGGAATGGAGGGAGTTCACTGAGTTGAATGCGCTGCTCTTCCAGCCATTGCCGATAAGGGCGACGGTTGGCGTAATCGCGCTTCAGTTCTTCATCAGGGATGAGGCGTCCCTGACGGAAATCGACGAGGAACATCTTGCCGGGTTGCAGGCGTCCCTTCATCTTCACGTTTTCTGGTTCAATTTCGAGCACGCCCACTTCGCTGGCCATGACCACGCGGTCGTCGTGAGTGACATAGAACCGGCTGGGACGCAAGCCGTTACGATCCAGCGTGGCGCCGATGATATCCCCATCGGTGAAGCTCACCGAAGCCGGCCCATCCCATGGTTCCTGCAATGCGGAGTGGTATTCATAAAACGCCCGCTTGTCTTCGGGCATGGAATCGTGGTTCTGCCACGCTTCAGGAATCATCATCATGACGGCTTCAGGCAGGCTGCGGCCGCTGGCAACAAGCATTTCCAGCGCGTTATCAAAATTGCCTGAATCAGAACAGTAAGGCTCGACCAGCGGGAAGAGTTTTTCCAGGTCGTCGCCGAAGAGTTCACTCTTCATCATCCCCTGGCGTGCGAACATCCAGTTGCCGTTGCCGCGGACGGTATTGATTTCGCCGTTATGTGCCACGTAACGCTGTGGATGTGCACGATCCCAACTGGGGAAGGTGTTCGTCGAGAACCGCGAGTGTACCATCGCCAGATGACTGACGTAATCTTCTTCTAACAGGTCAACGAAGAAGTTACAGACCTGTTCGGGAGTGAGCATTCCCTTGTAAATCAGGACTTTGGGAGAAAGTGAGCAGATATAGAACATCAGCGCCTGAGGGAGAGAACCCTCGCGAATGGCATGACTGGCCCGCTTGCGAATCACAAACAACTGGCGGGTGAATGCTTCTTCGGAAACGCCCTCAGCAGCCCCGACAATCAGGTGTTCAAAAACAGGCATCACAGCGCGAGCCGATGGGCCAATATCAGCCTTATCCGGTTCAACAGGCACCTTACGCCAGCCAATGAGCGTCTGTCCTTGCTGACGGATAATCTCAGCGACGGTTTCCTTGCAAACCCGGCGCTGTTCAGGATCAGTTGGCAGGAAGACCAGCCCGATACCAAAACGGCCTTCGGGAGGAAGTTCAGTCGCCAGATCCTTGCGAACCACGCGCTTGAGGAATTGGTAAGGGATGCCGGTGAGCATCCCGGCACCATCACCCGTATTTTCTTCGCAACCGCAAGCACCGCGGTGAGCCATGTGCCGCAGAATACGGTCAGCATCCACCACAATCTGATGAGACCGCTGTCCCTTGATGTGCGCGACGAAGCCCACGCCGCAGCTATCGTGCTCGTTGTCAGGATCATAGAGGCCGTTGGCCTTGGGGATCCCGCCGGGCGCGAAGATGCTTTCGTCGTAAGGTGACGCAATTTTTGAACTTGCTGCGACCGGCCCCAGATCGTGGATAGATGCCGAGGAGCCGGCAAGATCGCAGGAGGCGTCCAGGAAGTCATTCATCTCAGAAACTCTCACAAAAAAGTTCAAAAACAAGCAAGTCTGATACGGAACCCACCGTTTTGAACTCCGTATTAAACACGGAATTCAGACACGGACTGTTCCATCGCGAATATTCAGATGGCATCAAAAAACAGCTGGCAAAAAACACAGATCGATGACGCAAACGGACAGGAATGTGACCCCGGTGAAGTGTGGCCAATCCATTTCAAAAGACACGGACATTATTTACTGGAGGTGACAGCCGCAGCCGCTTTCTCCTCAGAGGGAACTCCTCCTGAGGTTGAGACAGTGACTGGAGAAATCCCCCCCGAGGCAGGGGGGCCTCCGACAGATGCGGGCGCAATGACTGCCGAAGATTTAGAATTGTGAGTGCTTCCCAGAAGGCCAGTCGTGGCCAGCGAGGAGGCTTGAACAGAATTGCCAAACAGAAAAGTTTCAGGGTTTTGATGCAGCAAATCGAGGAATCGCTGAGCTGCGGTTGTCAGTTGTTTATGCTTTTTATGAATGATGCCCAGCGGTCGAACCCACCGCACATCCTCCAGCGGGATGGCTTTGAGCGAACCAATTTCCAATTCACGACGCACGGTGGGAAGTGGCAAAAGCGCCACGCCCGAACCGATTTCTACGGCCCGCTTGATGTTCTCGATGTTGTCGAACTCGTGACTGATTTCAACCGAGACCCGCGCCTGCTTCAACCAGCGATCCATTTCATTACGCACCTGAAGTTCCGGTGTGTAAGCGACCAAAGATTCTCCGTCCAGTTCCCGAGCACGAATTCTGGCACGGTTCGCCAGGCGGTGCCCGGAATAGACAATCAGTGCAATCTCTTGTTCCTGCCAGGGAATGCAGGTGATTTCCGGCCGACGGGGGGCGAAGGAAACAATCCCCAGATCGGTCAATTCCTCGGCCACGCTTTCAATCACCGTCGCCGGGTGGAGATATCGAAGTTCGAGAGCGGCATCGGGATAGAGCCGTTCAAACTGCCGAACATAAGCCCCCATTTGCAGCAGGCCGACTGAATAGATGGCTGCCACACGAACGGTGCCAACCACTTTATCCTTCAGCTGTCTCACGCTGTCATCCAGGCGGCGGGCGCGATCGAGCAAATCGCGTCCAGCATCCACCACCAGCTTACCCGCAGGAGTCAGATCGAGGGGACGTGTTGTGCGATCGATCAATTGTTCGCCCAACCGACCTTCAAGAGACCTGACGGTTTCGCTGACGACAGGCTGAGAAATGCCAAGCGCCCGCGCCGCTTTGGAAAAGCTGCGCTGAAAAGCGACTTCGCAAAAGATCTCAATTTCCCGCAGCTCCAGCACCCGGAACCCCTCTATCGCAATTTCAAATAATACAACTACGCGGATATCGGCCAATTGGATTGCTTTAGAATAGGGGGCGGATAAGACTTGTCAAGATTCTCCTTGAAAAATAAGGGGGCGACGACAAATTGACACTCCGTCGCAAATCGCAGCCTTTTTGTTGTGTCTGAATATTTTTCGAAATTTCATCATTTCAAAAGGCGATAAGAGGCGATGGCCTCGTTCGACATTCCAGGAGGCCCCACTAATAAGGTCGTGTGCTTATTGTCAGAATGTTGATGATTACCCCAAGAAGAACTTGCGAGGTGTCAAGAAGTGATTTCCGCAGCGATAGTCATTTCAGAGACTTAGAGCGATCCGGTTATCGCCTGGGCCGATCCTTGCCATGTGATCTCCCTTGCGAGAAGCATGTGCAATGGATCAATCGGGGATTGACTATCAGAGGGGCTGGCTGATGGGAATGGCCAGCTTCAGAGCACGAATCACACAAAGACGGGTCGATGCCGTTCACTTCTGTGAAATTGGTGAGATGTCCAGCGAAACCAGAGGAAGTCGTTTTCCATTGGGTGTTTCGACGGAAGGGGAGCCAGCGGAATTGTCGGAAGAATCAGGGGGACACGAAAAACACTGGTCGGATGTCCCTGATCCGCAGCCCCGGCAACTCCCGCAGCCGGCTTCGGTTTTTGTCACCCCGCGGATAAAAGTTCGCAGCAGTAATCCGGCCGCCCCCAGAACAATGCCGACCACGAAAATTGTTTCCCACATTTGCAGTAACTCCTGACAGGCAGATCTACCGAAGACGCAGCCATCGCCCTATTATAGCCTTATCTTGAGATTTAGTCTCAATGACTGGCGGTCTGTAAGGAAGTCCCATGAGTTATGTGGTTCCGTTGGATTGTTTAGCGGTAGGCGAATCGGCCCGAATTGTCGATGTCGACGGTGATACCACGTTTCTGACACGGTTGCAGGAAATTGGCCTGACAATTGGTGCCAATGTGCGAATGGTGCGTGCTGGCTCTCCCTGTATTCTCGCGACGGATGGTCATCAGATTTCTTTAAGGACAACGGAATTGGCCACAGTGCTGGTTGAGTTGCATCCGTGATGGCAAGATCACAGTGTTCCCTGTCATGGCCTTTACTGAGTGATGACTGCCTGAGTGAAGGCTGCGACTGAGGATCACCGCCATGACGCCGTTCACACCCGCCTGCAATGCGTATTGAAAAGGTCGAATCTCCTTTGACCTCCAGAATTTCCTTCACCTTTGGGCGATAACACTCTGATGTCTCTGACTCTTGATCAGCTGGAAATTGGCCAGAAAGCTCTCGTCAGTGATGTGACGGGTGACGATGCCCTGGCACTGCGTCTGATGGAAATGGGGGTACTCCCCGGCGCATCGATTGAATACATCGGCCGGGCACCCTTTGGCGATCCGCTCGAAATTCGCCTGCAAGGTTATCACCTGTCGGTGCGTAAGGCTGAGGCCCAGCGTGTGACGATTGAACTTGCCTGAAACTCTTGCCCGTCATGCGGCTGACCGGTCAGCCCGCTGACCTTCGACCCTGCGACTCATCAACTGAAGCCACTCCGTGGGAAGGTGCTCTGAATTATGCCTCCGGTCGTTGATCGATTGCCGCATCTGGCTGTTGTCGGGAATCCCAACATTGGCAAAAGCACACTCTTCTCAGCTTTGACGGGCGTGCATACACGAACGGGAAATTTTCCCGGCGTGACCGTCGAGATGAAGCTGGGCAGGCTCAGGCGGGCACCTCATGAGGTGATGCTGATCGATCTCCCCGGCACGTACAGCCTGTCGGCACGTTCAGATGATGAGCGCGTCACGGTCGATGTCCTTTTGGGGCAGCAACCCGAAGTGGGGCACCTGGAGGGCGTGGTCTGCATCGTGGATGCCACGAACCTCGAGCGAAATTTGTATCTGTTCTCACAGGTTCGCGACCTTGGCCTGCCCATGCTGCTGGTTGTGAACATGATCGACATGGCCGACAAGGCCGGCCTCAAACTCGATGCCGAGGAACTTTCGCGACGACTGCATGTCCCTGTGGTCTTCTGCAATGCTCACCGGCGTGAGAGTGTGGCTCGAGTAGAAGCCGCCATCTTTGAATTCTCTTCCGCTGTGTCTGGTACGGCCAACTCAGCCAGCAGTGGGCCAGCGACTTCGCCCCCAACCACATCCCCTGAGTCCATCTTTCCCACAGCATTTGAAGCCGCCGTTGATGAACTGCTCGCCTTGATGAGGCAGCGCTCTCCGACTTATCAACGCCCGTTCATTTCCCGGCTGCTGCTCGATGTGGGGGGGCAGATTGAACAGAGTGAAGTGGCCCGTTGGCCCGAGTTGGCTGGCCATCTGTTGCGCCTGCGAGAGGGAGTCTCCGCGACCGGCTACCGAATGAGTGGAATTGAACCGCGTTGCCGATACGCCGCGATTCGCCAGTGGCTCAGTGGTCTGGAAACCCGGCCCGAACGCAAAGTGGGGCAGTTGTCGGAAAAGATCGATGCCTGGCTGACTCACAGCGTCTTTGGCCTCGTGATCTTTGTGATGATCATGTTCGTCATGTTTCAGATGCTCTTCCGAGGTGCTGACCCCATGATGGGTGCCCTTGAAGAAACGTTTGGCTGGCTTCAGGGGCTTGTCGGTTCGCAGATGTCTCGCGGCCCGCTTCGCAGTCTGTTGACTGATGGAATTATTGCGGGAGTGGGCGGGGTGCTGGTCTTCCTGCCGCAAATTGTGCTGCTGTTTCTGTTCATCTCGATTCTGGAAGACTGCGGCTATCTGGCACGCGCCGCCTTCCTCATGGATCGACTAATGACCCGTGTCGGTCTCAGCGGCAAATCGTTCGTCCCCCTCATGTCCTCGTTCGCGTGTGCGATTCCCGGAGTGATGGCCACCCGTGTGATAGAGAATCGCCGTGATCGCATGGTCACGATTCTGGTGGCGCCGCTGATGAGTTGCTCAGCCCGCCTGCCGGTTTACAGTCTGCTCATTGGTGCGTTTATCCCCGCAATCACCTATTTCAATGGCTGGGTCGATCTTCGCTCTTTGGTGTTGATGGGATTCATTTCATTAGGCGCCATCGTGGCGATTCCCGTCGCCTGGATTCTCAAGAAAACGCTCTTTCCCGGAGCGACCCCGCCTTTCGTGATGGAACTGCCGGCTTACAAGTGGCCATCCCCCTGGACGGTCATTCAACGGGTCTATGATCGAGCCGCCGCTTTCGTGGTGCGTGCGGGGACTCTCATTCTCATGACGTCGATTGTCATTTGGGGACTCAATTACTTCCCCGGCGATCGCACTAAGGAGCGTCAGCTCATCGGTGAGATGGAAGCCGCTGAGAGCCAGTATGCCCAGCAAATTTCTGATCGGACGGAGACGGAAGAATTGCTGGTGACACTGGAAACAGATCCAGTGCCTCCAGCCACTGAGATTGCCGCCGTCAAGTTCCGACTCGAAGAGTTACAGACACAGCTTAAAGATTACGATGGCATCGTTGAGGCGTTACATGCAGAGCAGGGCCACTTGCAGGAAGTGAGCTTTCTGGGGATGACAGGCCATGCCATTGAACCTGTGGTGAGGCCACTCGGTTGGGACTGGCGGATTGGCGTGGGTGTGCTGGCTTCGTTCCCGGCTCGTGAAGTGATCGTGGCCACGCTGGGGGTGATTTATAATCTGGGCGAGGGAATTGACGAAGAGTCCGTGCCGCTGCACGACGCATTGAGCCGTTCGACTCACGCCGATGGGACTCCGGTGTTCAACATCCCCGTCGCCCTTTCCGTGATGATCTTCTTTGCGCTGTGTGCTCAATGTGCCGCCACGCTGATGGTGATCAGTCGGGAAGCGGGCAGTTGGAAATGGGCCGTCTTTTCCTTTGTGTACATGACGCTGCTGGCTTATGCCGGTGCGTTCGTCACATATCAACTGGCTTCGCTCTGGTGGTAAAGTCTGAGGTGTTGCGCCGCTAGAAGGCGATAGATTCGTTGGTGGCGTTTGCTGTCAAAAAGGCTGGCCTTTCGGAGCCGCTTTTTCCCCTCGTTGACGTTGTTTAGAAGCGTAAAAGCAAGGGGGAGCCGGCAATACGACCGCGCTGCTCACGCGTGCTAATACTAACTCGCGCGCATGATTGCAGATCTTGCGGTAGGGATGTGGCGTGGCTAGACTGTATAAAAGATCCCTTCGATTCTGATCATTCGATCAATGAACCTTTGTGATAAACTCAGACCGGTGACGTCAGAAAAAGCCTGTCTCCTAAGGAGATATGGCATGGAACGGTTTGTAGGAACAAGGTCGATTTTATGACGTTTCCAAGCAGAAATTTCAGGGGACTTCTTCTGGCACCGCCCCGGATATTGCTCATGGGGCTGATGTTGGCGTTGAGCGGCTGTGGCGGGGGCGATGGTGTCGTCCGCTCGGCGGTGCAGGGGGCCGTAACTCTGGATGGTCAGCCTGTTTCAGAAGGGCTGATTCAGTTTATCCCTGAAGCAGGTGTGACTGGCCCCCCCGTACAAGTCCCGATCAAGGATGGCCGCTATTCCGCTTCTGGCAGCAATGGCCCCACAGCCGGCATCAATGTCGTGCAAATCACCGCCACAAGAAAGAGCGGCAAGAAAACGAAAACCATCATGGGTGAAGAAGTCGATGAGGTCGAGCAGTATCTGCCCGCAAAATATAACGCGAAAACGACCTTAACAGCCGATGTGAAAAAGGGTGCTCAGAACACCTTTGATTTTCTGTTAGATAGCAAAAAATAATTTCCACCGTGATTATGCACGGTTTCCTGTTCGTTTTTAGCCTATTCCATTGTTTTAAGGTCGTTCTATGTCTCAGTCCCTGGCTCGCCGACGGCCATCGTCTGGCTTTACGCTGATTGAACTCCTCGTGGTGATTGCCATCATCGCCATCCTGATTGCACTCCTCCTCCCGGCGGTGCAACAGGCGCGCGAAGCGGCCCGACGGACCCAGTGTCGCAACAATCTGAAACAACTTGGACTTGCCCTGCATAACTATCATGACGTGTACGGACGGTTTCCGATTGGCTCTCTCTATGGAAACGATGTGGCCTATCCGATTTACAGCAGTCATCAATCGGCGTGGCTGGCACGCATTCTGCCGAACATCGATCAGGCCCCTCTCTATAACAAGATCAATTTCTCCCTGGTTCAAAGTAACAACGCTGCCAACAGCGCGGTCTTTGGAACGGAGATTCCCGGTTATCGCTGCCCAAGTGATCCGGGAAATCGCAGCATGACAGGTTATGCGGCCTATGCCCCGACAAACTACGTCGCCAGTGTTGGCGGCGGAGGCTCGGACGACGACGTTCGCGGCGGGGGCGGAAGTACAGCTACACCAATTAACCCAAATCCCAATGGTAACACCACCTGGTATGCGTGCCTGCAAAACAACGATACTCAGCGCGGCGTCTTTGCCTCCAACAGCTATTCGACTATTGCTGGCATCACCGACGGAACATCAAATACATCACTGGTTTCGGAATCACTGGTCGGCTCGACACTCTATCATCAGGCCAGCCCGGCAGGTGAAACGTACTGCAACGGTACGGGGATTGCCAGCGGGGCCACCCGCACCACGAACCGGGGCTTTTCCTGGTTCTTTGGAGGGATTGATCCCGCCTGGCATTATTCGTCCCTCAACACACCCAACTTCAAACGTTCAGCCGCCCCGAGTGATCCGGATGGCATCTACGATTGCAGCAACAATGCGATCGGTGGGGCGAGTGCTGCCCGCAGTAAACATACCGGCGGTGTCCACCTGCTGCTGGCAGATGGTGCGGTGCGGTTCGTCAGCGACAACATTAATCGCGCGACATGGCAAAACATCGCCAATCGACGCGACGGAAACGTCATCGGAGAGTTTTAAGCATCGCAAAAAATCGCTTGAGCATTCGACCCTCCCAGCGCGTCTTGTGGTGGTTAGGCACTGTTGAGATGGCCGGGAGCCGTGCTTGCAGCTTTTGGCAAACATATTTTTGCGATCATCAACGCGCCATTTCAAGTTGCGATTCGTATCAGTCGTCGTTCACAGATTGTTTGGTGACAATCAGTCAGTGCGTAAAAAAAGGTGGGCGACCCAAAGGCCGCCCACCTCTCCCGTTGGTCGGTCACGTGCCGACACTTTCTTTCGATGCTGCAAGCGAGGCTTGCCAGATGTCTTGATACGATCAATTCTACTTTTGCTTCAGACCGCCTTATCTTTTAGCGATGCGGATGTCTCTGAGTGCACTACTCGCGCGATGGCGTTTCTTTTTCTGGCTCCTCAGAAAATTGAGGGATGACGGGAGGCATCTGTTCTTCGATCACTGAAGAAGGCGGTTCCATGCTGACGGAACGCACGCCTTGACCCGTTGCGAGACCTCTCGCATGTTGGAACGCGGGATCACCGAACAGGTTGCGGGTGGAGACAATGTCGCCAGAACCACCGTCGGATTGCCAGAGAGGATTCGACAATGTGGCGGCTACCAGCATGCTGGCAGCTAAGGCCGCCATCGCCGGATACCACCCGGAACTGGCTGGTTGATAAGAACCTGCTTTTCCCGTCACTGGCTTTCCCGCCATCCGTCCCGAGGATTGCCATCGATGTGTACCGGCAGATCCCTGAGCCGCACTCTGTTTCATCTCTGCCCAGGTCTTTAGCGCCAGAGCGGACGACGTTCGTTCGGGCAATCGATTGGCCAGAGACTGGAGTGTGACTGGAATCTGCACGTGATTTCCCTGGCTGGATTCCATCGAAGGAAGAGAAGACACCACTGGCGGAATAAGGCGTGTTGAAGAGGCGTCAGCTAACTGCCCCTGCTTGGCCAGTGTTCGCAAGGAAGCGATCCCGGAGAGGAGATTCTCCAGACATTCATGACATGATTCGCAATGGCTCAGATGATCCAGAGCCTCGGGTGGCAATCCTGCCACGATATTTTGTTTGGTCTTGGCCAGGTTTGTGAATTCATCAGCCTGTGGTTCTTCAAGCAGTGGAGATTGCTCAGTGGAGGGTGTTCCCTCACTGGCATCCTCATCTCCGCCCACAAGAAGGGCTAGAGTGTATTTGAGTTGTTTACAATCCATCATCGCACCTGCACATCTTCAAAACGACGCTTGCTCAATTATTCCGAGAAGCTGATTTCACTTGAGTCAGACCCTCTTCAGTTATCGATCCCGTTCAATCATCGATCCCGCTCAGTCATCAATTCTACCGGGGGACTGGTCATCTTCTGTGGAGGGATCAGCCTTGGCCCATGGTGAGGAAATCCCCGCCTCGGCTCCCCGTTTCGCCCACAACACACTGAAGCGTTGTCTCGCTTCCGACAATCTCCAGCGAATGGTGGCTTCTGTCCGTCCCAGAACTGCGGCAATTTCCGATGTCGAAAAGTTCTCCAGATCCCTCAGCACCAGAACTGTCCGGTATTTCTCGGGAATCTGCTCCAGAACAGCCTGAACTTCCTGCTGTAAATCCAGCTTGGCCCGTGGGTCTGCCATCTCGGGATCGGGAGCACGCTCCTGAGATGTCTGGCTGAACAGTGACCACCAGATGCGGCGTTTTCGTTGCCGCAGATGATCCAGAGTCAAATTAACGGCAATCTGAAAGAGCCATGGCCCAAACCGCCGCGAGGGGTCAAACTGAGAAAGCCGCACAAACGATCGCAGGAAAGTTTCCTGCGTCAAATCGGCGACGGTTTCGTCGTCCGAAACAAAGCGGCCAATGACCCGCTGCACCCGCCGCTGGTAGCGATGCACCAGTTCGGCAAAGGCGTCCTCACATCCCGTGCGCGCCGACTCCACCAAACGGGCTTCACACCCAATGGAATCAAAATCGTCGCTCGTGTCTTGCGGAACGTCAATCCGCGGCATGGTTGGGCTCATGGGCTTTCCTCACTCTCTCAACAGATACGAGCAGGAACGCCAAAATGGGGGGAATGTTTGTCAAAAAATTTCTTAATCGTCAACTTTTGGGGAGGCTCCATCCCACAGTCCGGAAAAATCAGCGAAAAACCAGGGAAATTGCCACAATCAGTTCACAGACTCTGCATGAATGTTCCTGCCTGAACCTCCTCTCAAAGATTACCGTCACCTTCATTCGCAAAGCGATAGGGGCCTTGGAATCTGTGTGAACTTCTGGTGAATCTGTTGCGAATTCACCAGTCATTCATATTACTGCGCTGCGAGCCGATTCCCGCAAAAAAAACTTGATGAATTTTCGTACCCGAATTGTCGCTCTCCCCCTTCTTGGATCGAAAGCGTATTTCCACTCCGTTTGATGCCTGCGGAGTTGTGACATTCCGTGAGAGGTGGGCCATGGTTTTTTCTAATAAGCAGTCATGCCAGAGGTCTTCTCTGGCTTTCAGCCTTATCACAAGTGCATAGTCAAAGTCTAAAACTCGGGTCTCTTCTATAGTTAAGTCCGACAACGGAGGACGTTGTGGCGACATCAACCCGAAGACAAAGCCGTGACACGGCACGAGGCTCTTTTTTTCAGCCACTTGACGGAAACCGTGACTTATCCACAGGATATGCCGCATTAATCACGACGAATCATTGCTCTTTCTCTCAACGAGCGGATCCTTCGGTTGGCAACCTTTTGCGACCGAAGGGCATTCAAGATGTCGTTTCCATCGTCGATCAACCGGAGTCAGAAACATGAATTGGCCCTACCGCTTGTCTGCTGCTCTCTTTGCGACCGGTCGTGGAGAGGTTTTTCCTGTTCGTCAGTGGCTGGTGACGTTGGTGCAGAAAATGCCACGGACGACATTCACAAGCACTGCCTTACTCTCGCTGATATTTCTTGCAGGTTGCCCCGGAACACCACTGAAGACCTCCCCTGACTCCAGCGGAAAACTGGAATCAGGAACCACATCTATTGATCCTGCGGAAACGGCCGCGACGAAAGGGATTCCGATGCTCACTGCTCAAGCTGAACCTTATGGAACGACACCCGAAGGTGACGCGATCACTTCGTATGTCCTGCTCAACGAAGCGGGAATGAAGGTGACGTTGATCAATCTGGGGGCCACTGTCACTTCCGTCGAAGTTCCAGATCGTCATGGTGAACTGGCGAACGTCACGTTGAACTTTCCTGATCTGTCGGGTTACCTCAAGAACGGCCCCTACTTTGGTGTCACTTGCGGTCGCTATGCCAATCGGATTGCCAATGCCAGCTTCAAACTGGATGACGTAGAATATTCTCTGGCCAGGAATAATGGGCAGCACACCATCCATGGTGGAAAAGCCGGCTTCAATAAAGCCATCTGGAAAGGTGAGGCATTCAGCAACAATGAGGCGGCTGGTGTCAGTTTCACTCATACCAGTCCCGATGGCGATGAAGGTTACCCCGGTGCTTTGACAACGACCGTGGTTTACTCATTAACTCCTCAAAATGAGCTTCGCATTGATTATACGGCCAGCACCGATAAGGCCACCGTTCTCAATTTGACAAATCACTGCTACTGGAATCTGGCAGGAGCAGGGAATGGAACGGTGCTGGATCAAGTGCTGGAGTTGAATTGTGATGGCTATCTGCCCGTTGATGAAGGGGCCATTCCGACGGGTGAGGTTGCCCCTGTGGCTGGAACCGCGATGGATTTCCGCAAGCCTCATGCGATTGGTAATGAGATTGGTCAGACCGTCAACGGCGGTGGAGGCTATGACCATTGCTATGTGATCAATGGCAAGCCGGGTGAACTCAGGAAAGCGGCCCGCGTCTATGATCCCAAATCAGGCCGTGGTCTGGAGATTGAAACGACAGAACCCGGGATTCAGCTTTATACAGGAAATCACCTGAATGGCTCCGCAGAAACTGGCAACGCCGTCAAGCAGGGGGCGTTCTGCCTGGAAGCCCAGCACTTCCCCGATTCACCGAACCGTCCCGAGTTCCCTTCCACAGTGTTGCGACCCGGCGAAGAATATCGCCAGACGACGATTCACCGCTTTTTTGTAGAACCCGAAAAAGCCGCGAAGTAAGTGACTCTCGAAGGTCATCGCACATATCAAACTGAAATAAGTCATGGCGGCTGAACCTGTTGTTCTCAATGGGTTCAGCCGCTTTTTATGCCAAGACCATGCGACACTGGGGTTCATCTCCGTTTCTCTTAATAAGCCGCCTATGGCAACTGGCTGCCAAAACGGTCGCCGGAATGCACCGGGCGGCCGCGCAGGTAATCACTCGCCGCCATCGCCCGTTTTCCTTCGGGTTGCAGCGTGATGATTTCCAGCAAACCGGCTCCCGTCGTCACCAGAAGAGAATGGTCGCAAACGTGGAGTTCGCCAATCGTCGTTTGAGATGTTTTTCTCGAGGTATTAAGCGATGAAGACGCATCGTGAGGTGCCCCTTGAAGAATCACGATACGGACGGGTGGTTTTCCTTCGGAATGAAGCCAGGTGAAAGGCCCGGGCCAGGGCTGCATTCCCCGAACATGACGTTCAATTTCAATGGCTGACTTCGACCAGTCGATCAAGCCATCCTGTTTAGTCAGCTTGCCCACATGGGTCACCAGTGCCTCATCTTGTATGACCGGCGTGCATGTCCCGGCACCCAGTTGATCGATCACTCTCAAGGTCAATGGCACAGCCAACTCCGCCAGTCGACGTTCCAGCGAGCCAGTCGTTTCCAGCGGCCCCAGCACCAGACGCTCAACACCCAGCATCGGCCCGGCATCCAGCTTCAACACCAGTTGAATGATTGTGACGCCTGCTTCTTCATCCCCCGCGAGTACAGCCGCATGAATCGGGGTGGCCCCGCGGTATTTGGGTAGCAGCGAGGCATGCACGTTGATCGTCCCCAGCCTGGGAAGATCCAGCACCTTTTGAGAAAGGATCTGGCCGTATGCAGCCACGACTGACAGCTCGAGTTCTTTTTGTCGCAGCCATTCCACATGCTCGGCATCACGAATGCGATCAGGCTGATAAACAGGAACGTCATACTCCTGAGCGATTGTGATCAACGGGTTTTCGTGATGATGATGCCCTTTCCCGACCTTGGAGGGCTGTGTCACCAGCGCAGCGACATCATATCTGCCAGCAGCACATAAGCCTTGAAAGACTGGCAGCGCCAGAGGCCCGGCACCCAGGAATGCAATCCGTAACGGCTTCATCAAATTGACCTGTCATCAAGAGCACGACCCCGCAACATCCCGGCTGATGATCGGTTGCTGAAGGTCGCAGCGAGTGAAATTTTGTTTTCTTGAACTGATTGTGGGGAGCGCCAATGGGATTGGGCAAACGACCGGAAAAAACTGCGATAATTTTTGCCATTTTGCAGTTTCTGCCGAAAGACAATCGGAGAAAAAGATTCATGTTTTCGCTGTAAAACAGGCGATATTTAAGAGTTTGGCGGTTCTTGCCGGAACATCTTGACCTGTTCTGCGGGTTCACCTACAACCCGCCCACACACAACGCCGACGCCAAGAGTCATGGATGACAACGGGTGATCTTCAGTGGTGTGGACTTGATGACTCGTGGTGGGGTCGCAGGCCGGATTCGTATCTGGTCGCGTGCATTCTTCTTGCGAGTAGTCAACGTCAACTCTCGCCTCCCCTCGCGATACCTGTCTCGCTATTCCGGCACAGATCTGTTCTTTCCGTCACAGGAAGGCGCCCATGCCTCGTTTTTCAATTGCCCTCTGGGCTTCGCTTGCTGTTCTCGCCCCACAGGCCAGTGTTAACGCACAATGGTTTGGAGGCAATTCAAATTGTAGTACCTGCAACACAGGGGCTTCCAGCTGGTCGCCACCGCCGATGTTCCAATCGGCCAGCTTTAACAACTGTGGCACATGTGCTCCAGTTCAAAGCTGCGAAGTGGTTCAGCAGCCTGTGATGCAGACCTGTTATCAAACGGTGCCCGTCACCGAGTTTCAACAGGTCAAGCAGACTGTCCGCCGACCGATTGTCGAAACTCGTTACGTCGACCAACCCGTCACTGAGTACGTTCCTGTCACTGAGCAGAAGACCTGCGAAGTTCCGACGGTTTCGTATCAGAACGTGACGGAAATGCGAACTCAGACCCGCAACATGGGTTACTGGGTCACCAAGTATGAGCCAAACTGCCGGCCGTCTCCCTGCGAACGAGATAGCCGCCCTGGCATGGCCGGCTGGTGGAACCGCACTACTCAAACGGTCAGCAATACGTTTACTCCTCCCTACACCGCACGTCGGGAATATGTTGCCAAGACTTGCGTGCAGACCGTTCCTGTGACTCGTCAGGTGGCGATTCAGGGAACACGTCAGGTCGCTTACAACGTCACCACCATGGTGGCCAAGCAGTCGACCCGCAAAGTCGCTGTGAACGATGTCCGCTATGTCGACGAAGAAGTGACAGCCATGCGGCCAATCACCGTCATGCGAACAGTACCTATCGGCAGCCAGATGGCCTTCGCTCCGATGGGCGGCGGCACAGCAACCGCCTGGGGTGCCCCAGTATGGGGGAACCAAACGGTGCTGGCACCGACAGTTGATCCTAACTTTTCACGCTCAGCGACTGATATTCGCAGCCGCAGTGCCAATCGCGATGAACTCAATCGGGCCGATCCGGATCGGCCCGATAATAGCCGGTCAGCCGGTGGCGGACTTCCCGCCAGCAAGATCAGTCATCCGATTCAGTCGCAGCCCACGCCAATTAACGGGCCGACGGCTGATGCCCCCAAGCCATCAGGATCAGAACCGAACTCAACCAAGTCTAAGGGGGTGGTCATGACCGCTTCGCTGAAGACCGTTTTTGATCAGGAAGAACCTCGTATTGTGCCACAGAAACCACTGGCGGCACCCACTGAAACACCTTCGATTGTGCGAACTCACCGTTGGGTCGCTCGCTCATCGAACACTGAAACCCCTCCTGCGGCCGTCTCCTCGACCATCTCCCTGGTTGATACGGATCGCTAACCCAGGCAACCCAGCCTGTCCCCTCTGTTCGTGTTAAAGTCCCCCCCAATCCCCGCGGCACCGGTATCATACCGGTGCCCATTTTTTTTACCTCACCAAAACCCCAACATCATTTTTAATAAACGTGGGTTTCCGCCACGTACAATGCCGTCAATCCCGTATCTGAGTTGTGATGCCCTCAAGTGGGCATGAATCAATGGATAGAATTGACATTGGCTCTTGAAGATGTGATCATGGGAGTTACTCCGCTGGTGGTGTTGCTGAAGCAGCCGCGCGACTCAGTGGTGACCAAGGCTGTTGATACGCTTGGCCTGACGTCATAAAACGATTCAAGAGAAGGGTTTTGGTGGATATCTCCCCCGATTCTCTCTCTGGTGACGTCTGAATCTGATGCTGCTTAAAGGCACGGCAACAATTTGTTGCAAGAATCCTCCTCCTGATTTGTGGCAAGACACGTACTGAGTTATCACTGTCTTTGCATCAAGAGGCTTTGCACCAGAGGAATTCTTTGCTCGTCCGGGAACTCCCGCGCGGTTTCTTCAGTAAGAAATGGCGCCATCCCGTCCCGCAACGATCTTCCGGAAATTGATCAGCATTCAGAAGAATCACGGCCAAGACTCACGACATCACTCGCAAACAACACAGGGTTTTTGAAGCCCGACCGGCGAAAAGACGCTGGTTTTTGAAGTGGAGAAAATCATGCCCGGAATCCCTGGTGGTTGGGAACTTTTGATTGTCCTGGCAATCGTGCTGCTGCTTTTTGGCAACCGGCTTCCAAGCGTAATGCGCTCGCTGGGCCAGAGTGTGACAGAATTCAAAAAGGGGACCAAAGAAGGCGAAGAAGAATCTGACAAGCTCGATGATCGCGAAGCTAAGGCTTAAGGCCGTGACTTGGTGAGGCGTTGAGCTGTTATTACGATTTTTACTCTAAGCTATTAATCAGGAAAGGGTTACGATATGTTCGGCGGACCTGGCTGGCAGGAAATGATGGTCGTCGGGATCATCGCATTGCTTCTCTTCGGTAAGAAATTGCCCGAAGTGGCCCGTAGCCTCGGTAAGGGGCTGACGGAATTCAAAAAGGGAATGTCCGGCATTACCGACGACGTTCAAAGTGCCGTCTATTCTCAGCCTGAGCCGACACGCTCTTCACGCCCAACATCATCGGATGATGATGAACCGGTGGTCGCCAGCGCTCCCAAATTCACGCCACCTTCTGAACCTCCCGCGTAAGTCCTCTTTCCGCGAATCAGGCCGCTTTCGGGGATGGGAAATCTTTTTCAGCCTTCCGTTCATCCACTCCCGAGCTTCTTCTGAATCGGGTTTTGATGTTTTTTCTGGACGGCCGTCATAAAATAAGTTGTTGATCTGACGCTTCAGTGTGGGAGAGGTTCCCGCATGGGCGAAGTTTCTGTAGCGAGATTGAGTCGATGACTTCTGAGTTTCTGGGTATTCTCGAAACGTTTCCCAATCCCTGTCCGGAGCGGGACTATTCCATTGAAACCGTCTGCCCGGAGTTTACCTCACTCTGCCCCAAGACCGGCCAACCCGATTACGGCACGCTAATCATCACTTATGTCCCTGATGAAAAATGCTTCGAGCTGAAATCGCTCAAGATGTACTTACAGGCTTACCGTAATCACGGAGCTTTCTATGAGCGGGTCACCAACATGATCCTCGACGACCTGGTCGCCGTGACATCACCGCGGAGCATGACACTCACGGCGCAATTTACACCTCGCGGCGGAATTCGCACGAACGTGACCGTCAGCTACCAGAAATAGAGTTGGTACAACGCACCACCTGTGCCACATCCGCAAATATCGGTTTTCCTCCCCCTCCACACACAGCCGTGTACCGAGTGTTGATACAGACGGTGCGTGAGGGGATGATTGTTTAGCCTTACGACCAGATGGGGAGAATCTTCCCTGTCCGATCCTGCTTGAACGGCACCCACGCCAGGACCATCCGCTCCACTTTCATGTCGGACTTCTTCGGGGTGAGTTGCGTTTCGTCCACGACATACTTTGAAGGATCGAGGCCGACCACTTCATCCAGTTCGTGCTGAAAGTCATCCTGCAGTTGATGGATCTGTGATTGAACCGCTTCCACGGTTTCCTGAGCACGCCCGACATCCCCACGTTCTTCCATCACGCGCGAGGCGGCCCGAGCAGAGGTCGCGGCTCGTGACAGATTGGTCGTGCTTAATTTCCGGCGGCTGGTCAAAGCTCCCAGCAGGGATGTCCCAAAACTGATCACCGCTGACAGGGTTTGAGAATTGGCCTGGCTTTTTTGCTTTTCAGCCGCATGCTCGGCCCGGCGCAAGCGATCTTCCAGCGTTTGCAGTTTGGATTGATATTTCGCCTGAATTTTGGCCTTTTCCAGCTCTCGTTGTTCGCGATGCCCTTGATCCAGCCGTTGACGGAAGTCTCCTTCTGATTCTCCCGGTAAAGAAATCCCTTTGGGATCGGTGCATTTGAATAAAGAGAGCTTTCTCGTTCGGTAAAGGAACTCCTTGATGGCTGTCCCTTGTGTGGTATAGCTCTTGGCCCGGAAAAGCTCTGCCGGTGGTTGAGTGAACGTCCCACTGGCCTCAGGCTCGCTTGTCAGCGTCAGTTCTTCGTCCAGCTCTTCGGCGGTTTCCCAACTGAGTGCATCCCCTTCATGAGTCGGCATGAGCATCGATACCGTCTGCCACTCATCAATTCCACCGGATGTCTGAGTGAAATGGACGCGTGCGGTGGCATAGAGAGCCGGGTGGTAAATGAGCTTTTCACCAGCACCAATCGATCCGTGCCGTTCGACAATGACTTCGGGAACTTCCGGCGGCAATACGGGCCGGCTTCCAGTGATGGCATCCGCATGCCAGGTGGAGGCCGATTCGTCCGTTAGAGACAAGGCCTTCCGTTCGCTCATCAATTGTTGAATCTGTTCTCGACTGAGTGGCCCGCGCAAGTACGACAGCGCCCATCGCGTCTGGAACACCGTCGGTCGATCATCGTGCACGTTGTTCATCAGAAAAACGCGATTTCCCAGCGATGAAATCAACTTTTCCATGGCGCTGCGGTTGAAGGAGTGCCCGGTTGAAGTCGACGCCCCTTCCAGCCCATCCAGTACGCGGAGTTTGTCCCGCTCAGTTTGAAGCCGGCCAATCAGCCAGGTGCCGCAGTTTGAGAGTCCCTTGTAATCAAGGTCGACCGGATTCTGTGTCGCCAGCACGCAACCCAGGCCATAGGCCCGTGCCTGCTTGAGGAGCGTCAGCATGGGCTGCTTACTGGGAGGATTGGCAGTGGGAGGGAAGTAGCCAAAAATTTCGTCCATATAGAGCAGTGCGCGTAGCGCAGTCGTGCCAGACTGTGCTCGCATCCAGCTGACAACTTCGCCCAACAGAATCGTCACGAAGAACATGCGTTCGGCATCGGTCAGGTGCGAAATCGAGAGAATGGCAATGCGTGGCTTGCCTTCGGGGGTATAAAGCAGTCGCTGAATGTCGAGCGGTTCCCCCGTCATCCAGGCTTGGAATCCCGGCGATGCCAACAGGTTGTTCAATGTCATCGCAAAGGAGAAGCGATCTTTAGCCGGGAAGAAACTTTCAAGATCAAGAAAGCCCACCCGATCGAACGGCGGTTGCTGGATATCGCGAATCAGCCGGCCCAATTCCAGATTTTGCCCGTCCTTCCAGGCCCGCTCGACAAGCGTGGAAAGCAGAATATGCTCTCGGCTTCGCAAGGGATCAGCATCAACACCCAGAAGTGCCAATAAGCCCGACACAGCACTGCCAATACGCTCACGGAACGCTTCGGCATTGTCGCGAATGATCTGGGGAGGTGCCGAAAGGGATTTCAGAATCGTTAAGGGAACGCCGATCGTGCTGCCCGGTGTATAGATGCAGACATCGGCGGAGTCTCGAAACCTGGCGATTCTCTCGGGGGGTTGATCCCAATCCGCCAGTCCTTCTTTCCAGGTAACAGCGGTCTTGGCTGCCAGTTCGTCGACCGTCATTCCTTTGCGGGTTGCCTCGCCCGAATCAATCCAGGGTTTGAAGTCGGCTGGCTTGAGTTGAGGAAACGTCAGCAGCAGATTCCCCAAGTCACCCTTGGGATCAATGCAAATGGCGGGCAGGCCATCAATGGCAGCTTCTTCCAGCAGTGAAAGGCACAATCCCGTCTTGCCGCTCCCCGTCATCCCGACACATAACGCATGGGTGGTGAGATCACGGGAATCGTAGAGCACCGGGGTATCGCTGAGCTTGCCCTCGCCAACGTCGTATTCGCGGCCCAGATAAAAGACACCCAGTTTCTCGTAATCGCTCATGCGGCACCTGGTTGAAGGGATCTGGCTTGGCAGACTTCCTGGGAAATCTCAAGCGGGCAACAATGACATGCTCCCAGATCGAAGCACAAATAGCCGAGATCGGCAAGTGGTGTGTGAGACTGAGTGCATTGTCAAAGTATAAAATTGGGGTCTCTTCTGTTGTTAAGTCCGACAACGGAGGACGTTGCGGCGACATCAACCCGAAGACAAAGCCGTGACACGGCACTGAGTGAGCTAAATCGCTCTCACCACGCCCGACCCTTCAGAAAAACTCTTGTTGCTTCCTTCGTGGGAATCTGCCCGGATGACTGTGATCTGCCTATACTCTGTTATCACCTCTTTTTGTGATAAGTGGGAAATAACTGAGGCGAATGCAAATCATTCTCAGCGGATTGATCATCATCACATGCCTGAAAATATGCCTTACATCAAAATCTGTGGCATCACGTTGCCTGATCAAGCGGCTGCAATCTCTCAACTGGGGCTTTCGGCAATCGGCATCAATTTCTATGCGAAATCACCTCGTTCAGTGAGTGTGTCACAAGCCCGATTGATCCAGCAGGCGATGGCCCCAGGCGTGGAAGCCGTTGGTGTCTTTGTGAATGAGAGTGTCGAAACGCTGGTGAGTATGACGACCTCGGTGAAACTGCATGCCATCCAGTTGCACGGCGACGAACCGACGACCATTGTTCCAGAATTAAGGAAGCAGCTGCCAAAGATCCGGCTATATCGTGCGTTTCGAGTGGGAGCGGAAGGGTTGTCACTCGTCAAGGAGCATCTGACGGAACTGGCCAGTCAAGGCCATCGCTACGACCGCATCTTCATCGATGCCCGCCTTGAAAAGAACTCCAGCGCTGGCACCAGCACGGCCACCAGCATTGTCCAGGGGTCAGAGAATACGGTGCTATATGGCGGGACTGGTCATAAGGCTCCCTGGGAATTACTCGGCAACTGGCAGCAGATCCTCGGTGCGACACCATTGGTTCTCGCGGGGGGATTGACTCCGGAAAATGTTGCAGAGGGGATTTGTCAGGTTCGTCCCGAGGGGGTCGATACGGCCAGTGGAGTGGAAGTCTCGCCGGGAGTGAAAGACCTGAATCTCTGTGCCAATTTTGTGAATGTGGCCAGACGTTCTTATGCACTTCTGGACATAAAATCCCACTGATCGAAGTTCACCAAACCAAAAGATCTTCTGGAAAGGCAATTTCCATAATGCGCAATCCACTGTAGGATTTTGTCAGTAGAAATCCCCAATTCTTACTTACGGCCAGTCCCTGGCCGACTTCAAATCCCGAGGATTCGCTATGCCATTTCGCTTTTGGCCGATGACATCACTCACTCGAATGACCTGTGCCATGGCAGCGCCCGCGGCGGTACTCTTCGGCAGCATGACAGCCTCTGAAGTTCAGGCGGACTGGCCGACGTTCCGTGGAGCCGATCGGACTGCCGTTGCTCCCGACAAAAATCTGCTTGATAAATGGCCAGCCAAAGGCCCCAAGTTGCTCTGGAAGGCCGAAGGGGCAGGTCGTGGCTACTCGAGCCTGGCGATTGCCGGCGACATGATCTTCACGCTGGGCGATGCTCCGACAGTCGCTGAAGACAAAGATGAATACCTTCTCGCCTTCAGTCGGAAAAATGGGAAGCTCTTGTGGAAGACCAGGACTGGCCCCGCCTGGAACGAAGGCAAGGAATCCTGGCAGAGTTCCCGCAGCACCCCCACTGTCACGTCAGATCAGGTCTTTGTCCTCTCGCCTCAGGGAGTTCTGGTGGCCTGTGAGCTTAAAACAGGCAAAGAACAATGGCGAAAAGATCTGAAAGAAGAGTTTGGCGGGAAAAAGGCCGACTCGTGGGGATACAGCGAATCTGTTCTGGTGGATGGTGATCGGGTCATCGTGACACCGGGTGGCCCCAAGACCACGATGGCCGCTCTCAATAAGAAGACTGGGGAAACCATCTGGACAACAGTGCGCGAAGAAGACCGCGGCGCGGGCCACGCATCGATTGTCCCTTCAGAGATCGGTGGCGTAAAGGTTTATGTACAGACAACGGGGAGCGGGCCATTGGGTGTTCGGGCCAGTGACGGGCAACTGCTCTGGTCATATCCGATTGATAAGACGACTGCTGTGATTCCCACGCCGATTGTCCGGGATGATCTGGTCTTCTTTGCGGCTGGCTACAAGCGGGGCGGGGCTTTACTTCGTCAGGTTCCCGGCGAAAACCAGACGGTCAAAATTGAAGAGATTTATCCTCTGATCCCCCGTCTGGCCAACAAGCATGGCGGGATCATTCTCATGGGGGACTACCTCTACGGTGATTCTGACGATGCCGGGATTCCTTACTGTGCAGAACTCATGACAGGCAAAGTCATGTGGCAGGGGCGTGGTGCCGGGAATGGTTCTGTCTCTGTGGCAGGAGCCGATGGCAAGGTCTATATCCGCTTCAGTGATGGCATGATGGCGCTCGCTGAAGCTGACCCCGAGAAATATAACGAAATCAGCTCTTTCAGCATTCCTGGCAGTGGTGATCGCCCCAGTTGGTCGCATCCTGTGATCACGGATGGCAAGCTTTATCTCCGCGAGCAGGACGCAATTCTTTGCTATGAATTGAAGAAATAAGTGGGGTCGGGAAGTCGGCGGTACGTGACTGTGCCGCCGACTTGTTTCCCCGGAGAACCCCATCGCATCCGCCGCCTGGTTTTCATTTTTTGCTACTCGTGCTGCTGGACGAAATGACTCCAGTGGCTCCTTTCTGAATCAAGCCTGACTATGCCGCCCATTGTTGTTGTTGCGATTCTTCTGACGATCAGCAATCTCTTTATGACTTATGCGTGGTATGGGCATCTCAAGGATCACGCTCATCAACCGCTCTGGATCGCCGTGCTGGTGAGTTGGGGCGTGGCGTTTTTTGAATATGCCATCCAGGTGCCAGCCAATCGCTTTGGCAATGCACAGCACATCAACCTGGGGCAGCTCAAGATTCTTCAGGAAGTGATCACGCTGGCAGTCTTTGTTCCGTTCGCTGTGTATTACATGAACCGGCCGCTGACATGGAATTTCCTCTGGGCCGGTCTTTGCATGTTGGGCGCCGTCTATTTCATCTTCAACGACCCGGCTGCTGCTCAACATCCCGCCTCTTTGCCACCTCCTCCTGAGTCAGCGCCAACCGCGATTGAATCGCCTGTCAGTGACCAGAATGGCAAACTTTCCGAACCTTCGTGAAAGATTTAATCCTCATTCAGCCGCCTTTTCAGTGTGCACGGACGATCAGGTTTCTGACAGCCGGGCGGTGCGACGGCATCAGAGTGTTTTCCGGTGTTGACGCAGTAATGCACGGGAGGTGATGCAAAATGCTCCAGAGAACTCGGTCTGTTTAAGGCCACTTTTGCCAATTTGACGCAAAAACTGCTCATTTCGGCCCGATTGAGAGGCGATTCGCTCACTTGGCACACGCCGTGCTTTTCTTTGTTCAGATCTCGCAGATTTTCAAAGTCAGCTGGCCATGGCCAACCGATGATTTGTCGATAATCCAGGGTCTGTGTTTCTGGCCTCTTCCAGTGAGTGGCATGGCCTGCGACGAGGGACTCATTGGCTCACCGGTTTGAAATGTCAGTGATTGACTCGTGGCAAGTTGTGGAGGTGCGTTATGCTACAATTTCTCAAATCCCCGGCCTCAGGGACAAGCATGACGTTCTCATCTCTTAGTCAATTTGAAGATTATCTGGTGCAGCAGCAACTGGTTAGCTCCAGTGTGCTTTCAGAAGCGTCGCGCCATCTTCGTGGCACCGGGGCTGCGGCCATCAAGGAACTGATTCAGGAACTGGAACGCCGGATGGAATTGACCGGCTACCAGTCAGGAATCTTGCTTAAAGGAGAAACCGAAGGTCTGCGCGTGGGAGCTTACAAATTGCTCTACCGCAACGCCTCCGGAAGCTTTGCCCGCGTCTTTCGCGGTTGCTCCGTCCAGACCGGTGAAATGATCGGGCTGAAAGTCCTGCGGCAGCGTTATGCCAACGATCCACGATCCGTCAATCTCTTCAAGAGAGAAGGGGAACTGGGCCGACGTCTCAAACATAAAAACATTGTTCCTATCTACGAAATCGGGAGCGATGGTGGCCAGCATTATCTGACCATGGAATTTGTCGAAGGGGGCAACCTTAAAGACATTCTCAAGATTCGCGGCAAATTCCCTGTGGAAGAAGCGACAAGGTACATAACCGATCTCGCGGAAGGGTTGGAGTATGCCCTTGCTATGGGCTTTACTCATCGTGATCTGAAGTTGTCGAATGCCCTGCTTTCAGCGCAGCGCGTGGCCAAACTCGTTGACTTCGGACTGGCCGGCGGCGAAGCATCGGGAGTTGCTGACGAAGCGGATCGTGCTGTCGAATACGGAACGCTGGAGAAGTTCACCGGCGCTCCCGATGGAGACCCAAGGAGCGATCTCTATTTTCTCGGCGGTATGTATTATGAAATGGTCTCGGGGCAGCCCCCGTATCCCGCCACCAAAAACATCGAGGAGCGGCGGCAAATCTCGCGGTATCGCAACATTCGTGCGATTGAATCGGTTTGTCCCGTACTGCCCCGCGATGTGGGAGAGATCATCGACCGTTTGCTACGTTCCAATCCTCATGAGCGATATCAATCCCCAACCGAGCTATTGCGTGACCTGCGAAAGGTGTCGGGAGCAGCGACTCCTGCTCGTGGTGACGAAGTTCCCGGAAGCCGTAGCGGAGCGAATCCTGTCATCCCGGAAGTCACAGCAAACATCCCGACGATTCTGTGTATTGAAGGCCGCCCCACTCAGCAGGATCGTTTGCGTGAATACTTTACGAAGCATGGCTATCGCGTGCTGATGCTGAGCGATACGCCGCGTGCGCTCCAGCGGTTAGAAAGCCTGAGCGTCGCTGGCGTGCTAGTGACCTGTGAGGCCATAGCTGAGGATGTCGCAGGTCAGTATGGTTCCCTGAAGGTCTATTGCGACCGAACCGAAACGCCTCTGGTGCTGGCTTTGTCGACGAAACGCGCCCGATTGGCCTCAGAACTCCCCACGTCAAATTTCAGCAAAGTCCTCGTTCAACCAGTCACTCTGCGAGATTTGCGAAATGCTTTAGCCGCCATGGATCCTCTGGCTCATCCGTAACGATGTCTCTCAAATAGTGATTATCGTCAATGGGCTTCGTTCAGGCGGTGCCATACGGCTTCTATTAAGCCCGAGCCATGCAGGAATTCTTCTTGCATGACCCGGGCGATTTTTGTCAGGCGGCGATACTTAACGATTAAAATTCACCGGCAATGTCGTTGCTACCCCGGCTGCCCAAGGCGGCCCGGGTTTCGTTGGCGATATTCTCGGAGATAAACCGAACTGCACCATCCATCATCATAAAGTGGGCGCCGCCCGTATGCTTACTGGAGAAGCCGGCATAGCCAACTTGATTGTTGATCGTGGAGTTGATCGGCGTGCCGATTGATCCAGAAAACTGAGCATGTTCGTCCTGGGAGTTTTCAGTAGCGATTCCGCCATAGCGACGGTAGGTATTGTTGTCTGAATCTGTTGTCGCGCTGCGGTAGCGTTCACCAACGCCGACGGTATTGCTAGTGCCATCAGAAATGTCTCGCGTACTGAAAGCGGTATTCTGGTTGAAGGCGCCATTGTGGCGCAGCGAATCGGCAGGGTAGCTGTCGTCCATCTGACTCTTGCCTTCTGCACTTTTGGTCGTGGCGGGATTGCCAATTGAGCCAGACATCACAACGCCGTAGTTATAGGTCGCCAAACCTGTCGTGCTGTCATAGTCATAGACCTTGCGATCAGGTGCTGAAGGGCATTGGAAGGCGGGCATCTGGGCACGACGCGCTGTGAGATTGTTTCCTGCGTTCCAACTGGAGTTTTCGCCAAAAGTCAGTGTGTTATAGAGCGGCCCCTGATCGACAAAAGGCAGGAGCATGGCCGTCCAGTGAGTGGCCCGGCGGTTCTCGGTGGTGGCAGACGTATCTTGAACGAGGGTCTTATAGCATGACGCCGGAAAGACACGGTGTGTATCCAGATAGTTATGGAGTGCCAGACCGATCTGTTTCAGGTTGTTCCGGCATTGCGTGCGACGCGCCGATTCACGCGCCTGCTGCACAGCGGGAAGCAGCAACGCAATGAGAATGGCAATGATCGCAATCACGACGAGAAGCTCAATCAGGGTGAACCCTTTTGACCGAGGGGGCGTCATCGAACGGGTTTTCGTTGTGAGAAACATGAGAGACTCCTTGAAGACGGGAAAGAGCAGATAAACGTGAACGAGTGGCAGACATGACGAAGAGACAGGAGAGGCTGTGCCTGTATGCACAGTCAGAAAAGAGTTACTTCAATGGATCAAGTTGGATTTCAAAGGAGTTGGAGCCGGCTTTGACTTCCAGCTGAAGATCCTTCGGCGATTTGCCGGGAAGCTTCTTGGCAGGATCTGACGATGAGACGAGGACACGGTGCATGCCAATGACAGCTCCATCTCCGGGGCGATAAGTGCCCATGGTGAATTGTCCCTGGGAATCGATGCTTCCAGCCGCCGATTTCGCGCTATCGGCTCCTGTCGCCAGGGGAGAAAAGGTCACTTCGCCGAAGGTGACCGGCTGACCATTGAACGTGACCGTCCCCGAGACAGATGCGGTCGCTTTTCGGTAGCTGGTATCCTCACAGCCAGCGGTGATCAAACTGAATGCCCCGCCGAACGCCAGTAGACAAATGTTGTATCGCCACCCAGAGCTTTGCGAACTGTTGAGGACTGACAGAAGATTGAAAGCGTGCATGTTCAAAAAGCCTTATGATCTAAGCAACTTCACAAGTGGCATAAAATCGAGCAGTGTGCGGGACTGATGGTCAAAAAAGTATTGGTGAACATTAACTTGGGTCATGATAACAGAACGAATCAATGTATCGATATTCGTTGCTTTTTGTGGACAGGATTTTTGTAAATTTCTTGCCGGAAGCTGTTTGTTGATCATGGAGGTGATGGGTTTGTGTTTTCGTAAGTGTATGATGTTAAGTGATTTGCGTCATTTATTGCCTCTTGGGAAGGACTGTCGCCGAAAAGTGACAGAGGGGGCAGCATGGGGCCATTTTCGTTGGACGCAACAGCACTTAGCAGTGGTGTTGTCTTTGGCATATGACATGCAGACCATTAAGTTCCGACTCGGAAGTATTGTCGCTTTCTTCCGATTGGCGGGTTAAGTCATGATGCTGAATCGAAAGTGCCCAATGCACGCCGGAACAGAACGGCCCCGAACTGCATACACAGGAGCATCACACCACTGTGGAGTTTTATAGCCGCCGCATCATCACCCTGTGCCGGGGATGGTTGAGAGTTGGGCCGCCATTGGTAGGCTGCGTGGCCTTATTGGCTGCCGAGTTCTTCTGGGATTCAAACCGTCCAGTGGTCTGGTTCGGCGTAGGAGCGTTGCTGTTGCTGGCGGCCTATCGCTGGTTCGCATCAGCCAGGCCATTGTTTCGACTTGCCACTTTGATGAAAGAGCCTCAACTGGTCGCGAATCAGGAGGCTCTCATTGTTCGCCAATACAACCACACGCTCTCGGCAGACATTGATCAGGCCATCCTTCACTTGGGCGAATCCCTCGAAGCCCGGTGGATCTCCAAGTCTCTTGACTATGAAGAGATCCGAATTCCCTGGCCATCGATTCGCTCCATCCAACTCGCGGGCCATGATTTGCAACCGGAGTTACGGATCACGCTGGAGTTTATGGGACAGAGTTCTGCCGGGGATGATCTCTCGCTCGGCCCGGTCGTTCTGGTTTTGCGGGAAGCCGAACTGCGTGATCCATTAGCTGAGGTTCATCGGCAACTGAATGCGCAACTCACTCAATATCGTAAAGCGCACCCGACTTGAGAGCGGCTTCTCACCCCGCGCGATCCTTAAAAACACTTGAAGTAAAACTGGTCTCGACGATTACCAGGTTTCGGTCGGTGTCGAGTCGATCCAGGCTTTTTCAAACTGGTCAGTAATGCCAAGTCTGGCGGCCCATTCCCGAAGGTAAGGCATGTCGAACGTGGGTTGCATGACGCGGATGTCGTAGATGTCAGCCAGATCGCGCGGGCGGGAAGCGACCACTTTCATCAGGATGAGGTCTTCAGGGCTGACCACCCACATCTTCTGTGACTCGCATTCAATGAACATTTTTCGTTGCATTGTTGATCGCAGGAATGCGTTGTCTGCGATAAAGAGATCGGCCGTAAATGATTCGCCCTGAAAGTAGCATGTGGCTTTAATCAACGGCATGTCGGCAACGGTATCACGCCAACCTTCTGCATAGGGTGGCGGCAATTCAAAGCCATAAGCTGGAAAACATTCGACCAGGCGCTCCAGTTGAGAGTCATCCAGAACAATCACGAAGTCAAGATCATAAGTGGCTCTGGGGAGGCCATGAGTGCGGACAGCAAAGCCGCCCATGACCGCGTATTCGATCTGCTGTTCTTCCAGCAGGTTCGCCATCTCAACGAGAGCTTCCTTGACGTGCTGCATGAGATTCTTTCAGGCGTGAAAAAG
The DNA here is from genome assembly GCF_056500625.1 of Planctopirus sp. SH287. Taxonomy (NCBI): domain Bacteria; kingdom Pseudomonadati; phylum Planctomycetota; class Planctomycetia; order Planctomycetales; family Planctomycetaceae; genus Planctopirus; species Planctopirus sp. SH287. Next base: position 623,229 of record NZ_CM151403.1, read on the forward strand.
CGGTCAGGAGTCGAGACGTTGCGAGTTCGTGGCTGGTTTTGATCCAGCGGAATTTTTTCGCGACCATTTCGGGGCCGCCATCATAGAGGGCGGGTTGGTTGCCGACTGTCATTTCTAATGAGAGGGCGAGGCGCTCGCCGGGCGTCATGGCACGGTATCGTTCCAGTTGCTGGCGGCTCATCATGGTTCGCTCTCCCGTAGGGTGCATGCCAATGCACCAATTCGGTGTCAATGTGATCAACGATCAGGATGGTGCGTTTCGTCGGAACTTCATGCACCCTGAAGTTTAAGCCGGTAGGAAGGCAGGCGGGGGCCTGCCCTACGACTTCATGCACCCTATCTCATACTTGCAATCGTTATCATAACCTCGGCCTCACCCACTTGGACAGATTTTCCCGTGAAGTTCTCTGCCGGAACAATCTGGTCGGCGAGGGTTTCTCCCGAGATCAGGCTTGACCATGTCGTTAGCATCTCGCCGACAATCGGGTCACTCGTCTGATAAAGGACTTCGATCCGTTGCTGGATTTCCAGATCGGCGTCTTTTCTGGCCTGCTGGATATGGCGGATGAAATCGCGGGCCATCCCTTCTTGCACAAGTTCTGGCGTGAGGGTGGTGGAGAGGGCTACCTGGATGCCGGATTCATCTCCAGCGACCCAGCCTTCGGCTTGATCGGCACCAATAAGAACATCATCCGGGCCAATGGTCACGCTTTCGCCACCCACGGTCGCACTGATGGTCTGGCCGCGACGGAGGGATTCGAGGACATCGCTCGGGAGCTTGGGCAGTTCTTCGCGGAAGGCGTTGAGAAGCTTGCCGTACTTCGGGCCGAGGGTTTTGAGGTTTGGCTTATAGGTGTATTTGACGATATCGCCGAGTGATTCAAAACCGGTCACCGTTTTGACGTTAAGTTCATCGGCAATGACTTCTTTCAACGAACTGATCGAAGCGAGATCGTCACTGCTGAGTGTGGCAAAACGCAATTCGGCCAGTGGTTGACGAACGCGTTGATCGGCCACTTCCCGCAGCTTGTGAGCGACGCGAACCACGGTCTGCGCCAAGACCATCCGGCGGTTGAGCGAGGCATCCAGCAGCGATTCATTGGCGGTCGGATAATCGCAAAGATGAACCGATTCAGGAACGCTCGTTTGTCCGGAAGTCAGGTTGCCGTACATCCGTTCTGAAAGGAACGGCGTCATCGGTGCCATCAGCTTACTGAGCGTGAGCAGCGTTTCATATAGCGTTTGATAGGCGGCTCGCTTATCGAGATCACCGGTATCTTTCGACCGCCAGAAGCGGCGGCGGTTGCGGCGGATGTACCAGTTGGACAGGTCATCAATAAAGCGGGCCAGAGCGGCGCAAGCCCTTGGGGTATCGAAGGCTTCAAAGCCGGTTCGCACTTCCTGAATCAGGGCCTGCAGGTTGGAAAGGAGCCAGCGGTCGATCTCGGGACGTTCGGCCACAGGCACGAATTCAGCCTGAGGGTCGAATTCATCCAGTCGGGCGTAGTTCACGAAGAAGGCGTAAGAATTCCAGAGCGGGATCAGCACCTGCCGACGGACTTCATCGGCAGGGCCGCTGGTGACTTTGCAGGTCTGGACGCCGTCGATGGTGGTGTGAGTGGGGCCGTGGACGGTTTCCAGCGTGACCTTCTCTTCCGGGTGGCGGGTGCCGAAGCGGAGGTCGGACGCAGGGTTCTGCTGGAGGTACATCCAGCGCATGGCGTCGACACCGATCTGTTCGGCGGCCTCTTCAAACCAGATGGCGGTGCCGTCGGATTTGTGCATGGGCTGGCCCTGTTCGTTCATGACGAGGCGGTGGCCCAGCAGGGTCTTGAACGGCGGTGAGTTGTCCATCATCGTGGCCATGGACAGCAGCGAGTAGAACCAGTTGCGGAACTGGCCGGGGAAGCATTCGGTGACGAGGTCAGCGGGGTACCACTTCTTCCACATGTCGGGATGAGTGTTGTAGCCCATCGTGGAGAAGGAGACGATACCGGCGTCGAGCCACGGGTTGCCGACGTCTTCCACGCGGGTCATGAGGTTGTTGGTTTTGGGATTGCGGATCTTCACGCCATCGATCCACGGCTTGTGCGGCGTATGGCCTTGAAAATCGTTCCAGCCTTCACCGCCATCAAGTGCGCGTTCTTTGAGTTCAGCCAGTGAGCCGATGACTTCAAAGTCGCCGGTGACTTCATCGACCCAGATCGGGAGGGCGAGGCCCCAATAGCGTTTCTTGGAGATCATCCAGTCACGCATGTTAGTGAGCCATTCGACTTCGCGTTCCTGACCCTGGATCGAATCCGGCAGCCACTGGATCTGCCGGGTGACGCCCATGATCTCCTCGCGCCAGTCCATGTTGATGAACCACTCGTCCACGAGTCGGAAGATGAGTTCGTCGCCGGTTCGCCAGCAGAAGGGATAGATGTGCGGATACTTTTCCTCGGCGACGAGCAGACCTTTTTCCTTGAGGCTGTCGATGACGAGTTGCACCGTTTCGGGGTGGACGGCGTTCTTGCCAGTGAAAGGGCCGAAACCTTCGAGGAAGTTGCCGTCAGGGCCGAGGGGAGCGATGGTGGGGAGGCCATTGGCGAGGCCGATCTGATGGTCAACATCACCGCAGCCAGGGGCACTGTGAACGATGCCGGTTCCTTCGCCCTCCTTGACGTTTGCTGCCCCTTTGAAGTCGCGACCGCCATTAATAACGGCGTGTGATATTGCTACAGTTCTGTTGTTTGACGTGTCGTCGAGATCATTAATCAAGGTGAGGGTGACTGCGCCCCTATGGACAAGGCCTTCTAGCCCTACATTAGCGATTGTTTCTTTTGCAAGTTTTGCAGTCTTATTAAATCCAAAGTTATTCAATGTATTTGCGATAGCTTCTGGATCGTTCTTTTGAATTAACTCTTCTGCCGGAAATGCAGAGAAAGATTTTCTAATCCAACTAAATAAGCCTATCGAACTCAATTGAGAACAATTGGGATTCTCCTCGTTAGCAACAAACTCCATAACAGCTTCGTAGAATAATTCTTGCGAGGCCCACATTTCAGGATTAGGAGTGTTGTTGCACTTTAATTCATCAAATGGGCCGCGGTATTTGCGGCCGACGAGCGCTTCTCCCTTGACGGTGTCGAGGACTTCATAGCCGCCGGATTCCTTGAAGATTTGCGAGAGCGTTTTGAGCTTGGGAGTCCCCTTGGGCCATTGCCATTCTGGGCGGCCAAAGCCTTCCTTGAACTCTTTGGAGAGACGCTGGAATTCGAGGTTGTCTTTCGCGAAGTAGTAGACGAGACCGTCCTTCTTGGACTGGAGTTTCACATAGTCCAGTTCGGGGTTGATCATGGCGGCGACGTTGCTGGTCAGTGTCCAGGGAGTCGTCGTCCAGATGAGGAGGTTTTCGTTCGTCTCTTTCCCGGCATCATCGAGGAGCGGGAAACGCACGAACAGCGCGCGGTGGGTGGTGAGTTTACGCCCGTCGGCCACTTCCATCTGGCTGTAGGCACTGCCGCCGCGACCTGACCAGGGCATGACATCGTGGCCGCGATAGACCTTGCCGCGTTCGAAGCATTTTTTGAGGAACGTCCAGATGGTTTCGTTGTTTTCGGTGGAGAACGTGAAATAGCTGCCGCCCCAGTCGGGGTTGCCGAGGCGCGAGACGAGGGCTTCGGCGGGGCCGGTTTCTTCATTGCCACGTGGTGTGGTGATGGTGACGGGGTCATTGCTGCCGATGCCCGTGGCGAGCTTACGGAGTTCGAGCGGGCAATCCCATTCCATCCAGTAGCCTAAGCGGATGGATTGTTCAGTCTGGATGGCGGCGTACTTCAGCACGCGGCGTTTGCATTCCTGCACGAACTTATCGATGCCGAACTTCTCGATCTCACTTTTGGCACCGAGACCAAGCTGCTTTTCAACCTCCACTTCGACCCACAGACCCTGGCAGTCGAAGCCGTTCTGATAACGCAGGTCGCGGCCGTTCATTGCCCAGTAGCGCTGGAAAGAATCTTTGTAAGTGCGGCCCCAGGCATGGTGGACGCCCATGGGATTGTTGGCCGTGATGGGGCCATCGAGAAAGCTCCAGGGCTGCTTGCCCGCGTTTTTGGTGCGCAGCTTCTGGAAAATGCCTCGCTCGTTCCAGAACTTGAGGACAGAGTGCTCACCGGTGATGAACTCCGCTTCTGCCACTTTCTGAAACATGCCGTTCTCAATCTTTTTTGAAGTGTCCAGGCTGAAAATTTATTGTTCGTCTCAGTCAGAGAACGGAACCAGCCACAGGAAACAGAGGGTCAGTGACCTGAGAAAAAACTCCAGCGGCAGGGCAGTTCTCAACGAAATGGCCGACAGTTGGACTCAGGAAATGGAATTCTAGAGGTGGGGCCGTTCATTGCCAAGAATGAGGCAGGATCCAGGCCGGGAACGCACTGAAGAATCGGTTTTTCAGTGATCGGCGCGACAGCCGTTTTCTTGAAAGCCTCGCGAAACATAACTCTGTGTTACAAATTGGTGTAAACGCTATCACCAGTGTTTTTTCACTTGGAAAACAGAGGTTTTTAACGAGACGGAATCGCAAAAGAACTCAAATAAGTAGCTCAAAAACTCATTGACGGTTGCTTATGTCACTGAATAATGGATTCCAGTCGAGCTTGGCCTGAGCTTGATGAATCTCCTTTCCGCTTGTGCATTTCCTGGCACTTTTCGGTGCTTATTGCGTTTCTCTTTTCCTTTCTCTGCCCCGTCCTCTCTCGTGAAGGTCTTTATGATGCTCGCACCTGTACGGAAATCTCGTGGTTTTACATTGATTGAATTGCTGGTCGTGATCGCGATTATTGCCATTCTGATTGCGCTGTTACTTCCCGCAGTGCAGCAGGCCCGCGAGGCGGCCCGCCGGACTCAATGTAAGAACAATCTCAAGCAGATTGGTCTGGCGATGCACAACTATCATGACACCTTCAGCGCTCTTCCCCTGGGGTTGACAAGCAACAGTTACGCGGGAACCAACGGCCGCGATGGCTGGTCATGGTATGCCCGTATCCTGCCCTATGTTGATCAGGGGCCTCTCTTCAATTCATTGAACATGAGCGTGCGGATCAATGGCGGCGGCCGGCCCGCGGGGCATGCCGTGCTGACTGGCACCGCGCTGACAGCCATGCTGTGCCCTTCGGATACAGCGATAGTGACCGAAGCAGGATCAGCGGACTGGAAGCTGACGCTTCACAATTATGTGGTCTGCTTTGGGAATACGACATTTGACGCACGGACACTGGGAACTGTGATTGGGCAAAAGGGTCTGTTTGTGCCAAACGATGTCGCTCGGATGCGAGATGCTTCTGATGGTCTCTCGAACACGGTGCTGGCGGGGGAAATTATCACGCCTGAAGCCTATTCCACCTGGGGCGGATTGGCACGAACTCAGACAGCTTTGGGCGCTGGTTTCACGACTTTTCTGACCCCGAACTCAACCGCCAATGACACGGTGGCTCGCTGCCATACAATTCTGACCGGCACAACCTCGCGTTGCTCGGCTGTTCCCGATGAAGGCAATGGCAAAGACGTTGACAGCAACTGGGGCGCTCAAAACATTGCTTTGCGCAGTGCACACACCGGCGGTGCTCACGTGGTGATGGGCGATGGAGCCGTGCGGTTTGTTTCTGATAACCTCGACACTGCCACCTGGCAGAATTTGGGTGGCCGAGCCGAAGGCGGCACAGTCAGTAACTTTTAATACGAAGCGCAATTTGAAATGGCGCGTTGATACTCATCAAAAACCTGCTTGACCCAAGCTGCAAGCAGGACACCAGGAACGCTGTCAGAGCGCTGTTTCAAATTGGAATGCGTATAAAGTCGCGTTTTTTGCGAGCCTCACAAGCACCCCGTCACGTACAGATTTTATGACTCCTGGCTTCCCTGTTGAGGCCCCCATCCTTTTGCCCGGAGAACTCCCATGGCGATGTCCACTGCTTCAAAATATCAAAGATCTCCACGGGTGATTGAACCCGCATCTTCCCTTGAAGTCTCGCAAAAGAATTTTATCAAGCGTGTCAGTCGCAAGATTTGGCAACGCTCCTTGTTGAGTTTGAGCCTGCTGGCCGGACTGGGCTGTGGCTCGGATGGGAAGGTGATGACGACGGGAGACGTGCTTTGGAACGATCAGTCGTTGGCCTCGGGAAATATCCAGTTTCTTCCGGCTGATGGGAAGGGGCCAGTGGAAGGGGTGGATGTCACTGGAGGAAAATTTCAGATCCGGATGCAGCCGGGCGAAAAAATTGTCCGCGTGACTGCCACTCGCCAGATTGGGGAAAACGTGGCGACAGAAGCTGGACGAGATGCGATTCAGACCCCGACCGTACTTCAATACATTCCGTCGAAATTCAACGATAAAAGTGAATTGCGGGTCACGGTGGCCAGCGCCTCAGATCCCATCAAACTGGACTTGAAAGGGACGGAGCGTAAGCCGGGAGATAAAGTCGAAGTCATTCGGCCTTATGATCGCAGCCGGGAGTATCGGTGATCCCAACTTTTTCGCTCGACTGCAAAACGTGACGGCAGGGAGCGGCGCGTCTCTTTGAAGTGACAGGCCACAAAGGAAGTGCCACCCACAAGGGAAATGTCAGACTGGAAGGCCAAACAAAAAAACCGGCAGGCACACGAATAAGTGAACCTGCCGGTTTTTCATTTAATGCAATCAATTGTTCTGAACGTTGCCAGAACTTTCGATGCGGCAATTACTTGCGATGGCGAATACGGGCACGCATCTTACGTTTTTTACGACCAATTTTGCGGCGCCCACGCCCCGTCTTTTTGACACCCATGACCTAACGCTCCGTAAAATCAGCGCCTGAAAATCCATGAATAACCGTTGAGTATGGGAAGATTATCAGCACGGAGCGTTGGCTTCAAGCATGCGGCAGGGAATCTCCAGAACTCTCTGCCGGACGATCATGGTCATGACCGTGATCATGACTGTGGTCGTGTGAATGATCGTGACTGTGATCATGGCCGCGGTCATGTGAATGGTCGTGGCTGTGGTCATGACTATGGTCGTGTGAATGGCTATGGCTGTGGTCATGACTATGGTCGTGTGAATGGCCATCGCTGTGATCGTGTGAATGGTCATGACTGTGGGGAGAGTGAGACGGAAGTGCTGGTGTATGAATATCTTCCGGCGACGTTCCCCCATTGAGCAAAAACGCGGCTTCAGCCGCCCGGTAGATCTCTCGCAATGGAAGACCTGACGCCTGGGCGATCTGTTTACAGCTTTCAAATTCTGGAGTGAAAACGGGCGCTAACTGTGAACCGTACCCCAGTTTTCCCTCGATCTTTCCGAAAGCGGTCTGCACAGTGACCGGCTTGCGGGCGCGTTTTGACCGCCGCAAAAGTTGCCGCCGGACACCCAGCGTGCCCGTTTCGGTCATGAGCAGACTTTCCAGAACAGGGCCGTCGGCGGGATGACAAAGTATGCTGAGGATGACTCCCGGACGACTTTTCTTCATCTGAATGGAGGTCGCCCAGACATCGTAGGCCCCCGTCGAGAGGAGTTTTTCCTGTACAAAACCAATGACTTCGCCGCTGAGGTTATCCAGATTGGTTTCCATCAGCAGGACTGTGTCGCTCTCCGGATCAGCGATGGTTTCTCCGACAAACAATCGGAGAAGATTCGCCCGTTCCGTGAGATCACGGGTTCCCGCGCCATGCCCGACTTTCTCAATCACCATTTCTGGTAACGAAAGTGAAAACCGATCCACGACAACACGGAGGATGGCAGCGCCGGTGGGGGTGGTCAATTCGTAGGGAATGTTTTCCTGAACCAGCGGTATCCCCTTGAGAAGCTCTGCGGTTCCCGGTGTCGGAATGCGACAGCGGCCATGGGCAATCATGACGTCTCCGCAACCTGTGGGAGTGGGGCTGGCTAGAATCTCCTCCACTCCCAGAAGGTCAAATCCCACAGCCGCCGCTGTGATATCCACAATCGAATCAATCGCACCGACCTCATGAAAATGGATTTCATTGAGGGTTGAGCCATGAACATGAGCCTCGGCGACCGCAATTTCATGAAAGATCCGCTTGGCCAGCAATCGCTGTTTGATCGTCAGTTCGTCGGCGCGATCCAGAATCTCATGAATATCGGAAAGATGGCGATGCGCCTGCTGGGGCGGATGATGAATCTTCAGGTGCTGAGCACGGAATCCCCCCCGCATGACCGTTTCAAATTCAATGCGGACTCCCGGCAGGCGGAGCGAGTGAACAGCAGTTTCAATAGCGCGAGGATCAACGCCCGCATCAACCAAAGCGGCAACCGTCATGTCACCACTGATACCACTGGCACAATCAAGGTAAGCGACACGCATTGTGAATTTGCCTCATTGGGAATGGTGAAAATCGTTTTCTGTAAGAGATAAGGTGGCGTGTGGTGGAGAGGTTTGGCAAGCTTGGGCGAAACTGGCACAATCAATGGTTGGCGCTCGAGAGATTTCCTGATTGGTCGGTGTCACCGAAATCACACGGATCAGCAATGGTCGGGGCCTACCCGCCATTGATCGAGAGGTTGCAGCGTGGCCGAGAATTCTTTTGAAGCACCGAAGAGGATGGCAGCGATGGCGGATGTTCGTGTCACTCATGAGCAGAACGTGACTGTGATCGCGTTTCCCTCCACGTTGAGGCGATTACGGGAAATGGAAGTTGAGCAGATAGCGGCAACTTTCCTGGCCAGTGTTCAGTCGGCAGACCCCAGGCGAGTGCTCGTTGATCTGGAAGGTGTCGAGTTTTTTGGCTCGTCGTTTATTGAACTGCTGGTTCGCGGCTGGAATCGAATCAAGGAAGATGAGCAGGGGGTTTTTGCCCTCTGTCATGTTTCCAGCTATTGCATTGAAGTCTTGCAGGTGACACATATCGATGAAGTCTGGCCTCGCTATGAGACGAAGGCAGAGGCACTGAAGGCGCTGGCGACATAAGCGTCATGGCATTTCTGAAAACGAAAAAGCCCCGAAAACCAGTCGGCAAAGACTGACTTTCGGGGCGAAGGCTTTATCGGGAGATCGCTGCTACTCGACCGAGTTCACGGTCAGTTGGGCTTTCTCGACAAGTTCGATCTTTCTCTTCAGATCGGCCAGGTGAGCGGAAGTGTACGGATCGAGCTTGACCCCGTCCTTCTTCTGAGCCGCTTCAATCTTTGACTTGATGCCTTCAAGGTGAACCTGTGCCAGAACGCGGGCATCGTCGGGAGCACCTGTCGGTCGCGTGGCCATTCCCCCCAGTGCCTTGATCATGACACGCTGCAAATTGCGGCGGTAGCTATCCACCAATGGCTTGCGAGCCGTGTAATCACCAGCAGCAGGATCATTCAATTCACTGAATGCGGGAATCACAATCAGATCCAGATGCTCGGCCAACGTGTAGGCGTCATCGTCAACTCCGACCTTCCGTTCGTTATCCTGGATCCGCGAGAGCGTCAGAGAGGAAATCATCCGGCTTAACAGGAGGAGTTGCTGGGTTTCCACCAGTTGGTGCAGTGCCAGGTCTTGTCGTGAAGGAATCGAAGTTCCCCAGTGCGACCACTTGTTCGTGGCAAGATAATTGACCACGTTGGAATCCAGCTTCGGGGCTGCGAAAGCCATCTCAGCCAGCAGTTGAGTCGCTGCCCGTTGCTGCTTGGGATCCAGAACACGGAAAGGAGCACGAGCGTTGGCATCGCCCTTGTGATCACGTGCCACAAGCAAGCCTCCAGGCACACGAGCCGCAAAGTTTGCTGCCCTCCAGTATTCACCCAGCAGGTGATTGAACGCGAGGCGCACATCCTGATAGCCATCACCTTCTTTGGAAACCTTTTCGACGACTTTGGGCAACAGGTCATTGACCAGTGACATTTGTCGTTTCGCAAAAGCCGCCATGTCGTTGCCCATATCGAAGCGATTTGAATAAGGGTCGGCATCGCCACCACGGGTGTCTTCGTCGGTGGCGTAATCCAGGCCAGATTCAGCCGATCGGCTGGCGATCTTTTTCAGCTCACCTGGCTCATCACTTGTGATGGGTTTGTAACCGTACTCAATGGCCCAGTAATCATACGGCCCGATGGTCTTGGTGTAATACGCCCCTTGGGGTTTGCCGGGCAGGGCAATATTCACCGGGCAGTAATCCATCACTGAAGCGACAGTGGGTTCGTTGGCTTTAGCTGGGTCTTCAATGTCGGCGAGTGACTTCCAGCCACTGGCCTTGAAGTTGTGACGCAAACCAAGGGTGTGGCCAACTTCGTGCATGACCACTTCCTTGAGGGCTTGCTCAAGGTATTCATCGGGCAGTTTTCCTTCTTTAGACATCTCACCGCGGGCAAAGAGGGCCGAGGCGGCAAAGCCCATTTGATGCTGCATGCCAGTGTTCAATTGGCAGAGACGATCGTTGCCGGGAGTGTGATGAGTCTGGCCCTGCTCCGCATGAATATCGAACAGGCCATGAGCCTTATCGCCAGGTGTCGCGAACAGGTTGTAGTCCCGGCTCCAGGAACGCAGGAAGCCCGCATCGAAGAGAATATCGGCATCAAGAATCTGGCCGGTCAGTGGATTAACACGTGAAGGCCCGATGGCGAAACCAGCATCAGCGGTGATCCAGCGGAAGGTGTTGTATCGGACGTCTTCCGGATCCCAGTCATCGTCGTCACGTTGCTGGCGAACTTCAATGGCGTTGGCAAAACCGATCTTTTCAAAGGCCTTGTTCCACTCTTCAATCCCCGCCCGCACGATAGGGCGCAGGTTGATGGGAATGGTTCGTTCCATATGGAAAATGATGGGATCTTTCGGAGGAGACAGCTTGGCAGCAGGGTCAGCCTTCTGGAGATCCCAGCGGGTGATGTAGCGCACGAAGTGTTGCTGGTCGCTGTTGTCCGAGAAGTCTTTGGTGGCCGTCAGGAAGTAACCGACCCGGTCATCGGCCTTACGAGGTTTGTAGCCAGTGGAAGGGAGTTGGCTGATGCTGTAATGCACGCCCACCTGAACACCGCGTGAATCAGGAACCGTGTCGATAGACATCGAGGTCGAATAGACGGCATTGACGGCAATTTCAATATTCTTGGGGAACGCTTTGACCTTATTAATGGTCGAGCGATCCATCACGAAGTTGCCGCTGAAGTTCTTGCCGATCTGTTCGTCGTCACTCATGAAGACGCGGGTCATATCGACCAGCACGTTGCCGCCCGATTCAGCGACAACAGGCAGGGCGTACATCACGCTGTCGCTGTAAGACAACGCGACGGCAGTGGCTTCTGGCGTGCCAGATTTGGCCTTGAAGCGGACATTCTTCTTCAGCAGGTGGACTTTGTCCCCCACCTTGCGGAACGTCCAGATGACATCGTCACCCCAGCTCATGCCGCTGCTCAGAAAACCACCACCCACCCCGCTGACACCTCGGGCGAGGGAGGACAGCATGAGATATTCCTGCTGAAGCTGTGCAGGCTTGAACTCGACGAGGATCTGCTGATCCTTGGAGTAAACCGTCCAGAGTCCTTCCGCCTTTTTGGCCCCCTTGGTTGCCAGCATGAATTTATCTGGCGCTGCTTCCTGAGCATGAACCTGCGTTGGTATCGAACCGGTTATCGTTGCTGAGGCGACCGCCATGACGGCGACAAACCACCAATTTCGCTGCATAACATTCCCTCGAAAAGTCATAATCGATTCGATCTGTGTAGGTTGTTCATACTGCCCAGGCTTGGCAGCTTTCCTTAATGATTCTAGCTTGCGCTGAGGCGTGTGGAATGGATCAGTTGCGTAGACTTTAGGTTATCTCTGAGAAATCCTGCCTAAAATGGCAGGAAAGCCGCCTCTGCCTCTCAGGTTTACGCAGAAAACCGCTGAGAGCGTGGGAATTACCGCCCGGAATTTGAATTTCACGCGGCGGGAGACGTGCTGGAAGATGTTGTCAGAAGCGCTCGAAAGTGCGAGAGGCAAGCTTCTGGAAGTAATCCAACGGTTGTCGCTAGTGCTTTGCTAAAACTAAAAACATGGGTAAACCATTACGCAAGCCCAGCAACGACGGGCGCTTTCGTCACAACGTACCCGTGGATTAAGCCCTGTCAGGGCGATAGAAAGATGACCTGATGTCAAAAGGTCTGAGACGCACAACAATTTGAAATAGCGATGTCTGTGCCATGCTCGGCTCTGAGTGAGCATGCCGGATGTTCATTTGACGCCGATTTTCCCTCAGTTCACAGAGTATGCTTGCTCAAAGCCGCAAGCATGGCACATTGGCCATGACGAGTGGATTGTCAAAGCTTAAAAGCGGGAGGAGTGATGCGACATTACTTGATCTGGTGAGGGGAATTGAGATCAGCGAGGTCGGTATCAGGCGTCGACAAGCACGACGATGACTGAGATGTTGTCCTTTGAACCACCGTCTTCAGCGGCTTTCACAATTGCCTGGGCAATCACCTCGGGATTATCCCCCTGGGAGAGCAGCGTTTTCAGGTCGTGATCGTTCACACCACCGGTGGCCCCGTCCGAGCACAGAAGAACACGATCCCCTGGCTGAAGCGGATAAGGTTTGGCTCCTGCCCCTTGCGCTCCATCTTTGGAACCAAGGTAGCGATATAGCACGTTACGATACCGATGTGTCAATGCTTCTTCGGGCGTCAGCGTGCCTGCGTCGACCAGTGCCTGAGTAAGCGAGTGATCGGTGGTGAGTTGCTGAAGTTTGTTGTCGCGGAGGAGGTATGTCCGGCTATCGCCGACTCCTCCTGCAAACATGGTTTCCCCCACAACGACCGCAAAGGTGACGGTCGTTCCCATGTTGTGTAACTTGGAGTCCAGTTCCCCCAGGGCCATGATTTCGGTGTTCGCCGTGGCGATCGCCTCATCAATGACTTTCACAACCTGTTCGGAAGTGGCTCCGTTAAACAGGATCTGTTGGGCCAGTTTCTGCGGGATGATTTCCATGGCCAAAGCGCTGGCTCGCTCGCCGGCGGACTGGCCTCCCATGCCATCGGCAACCAGAAAAAAGCGTCCTTGCGGGTCCACATGGAGGGCGTCTTCGTTGTTGTCACGAAAATTCCCCTTGATACTCGTGGCACCGACTCGAAACTTCATGGTGTCAACACTCGCTGGCAGTTCGTAAAAAAGGTGATAGGTGACCTCGCAGGGTAAGCATTGGGATCATCGTAGCCAATGCGGGTCACATTCGACAGCGTTTCTTAAATTGAAGCCGACAAAAGTCAAGCTGTCTGGAAAAATTCCGGTTAAGCAGGTTATGGGTGTTGAAAAGGAAGCGGGTCACTGTTTGGAAAAAACACTCACAGAGAAGCCACGACATCTCTCGAAGAGTAGTGCCGTGTCACGGCTTTGTCTTAGAGTTTCATGCGTAGTAACGTCCTCCGTTGTCGGACTTTACAACCTGTTCAACCCTACTTTTAAGCTTTGACAATGCAGTAGGGAAGGCTCGACGTTTGTTCCCTCTCGTCGTGTTAACCCCTGACGCTGAAAATCAGGCTGTCGAATTACAGGAGATTTTCAGAAAGGTGTGTACGCAGTGTTCACTTTGAACGCGGCCCTCTTTTTCAGGCCAGCGGTCATTCATGGAATCTGTGGCACGGGAGCGGGGAGAAAGGCCGTGATCGGGTCACGGACACCCAGTGTTGTCGTTGAGAACAGCACTTCTCCCGCTTCAAACCCGGCACTGGATCCCACCAGTCGGGCACTTCCTTCCACCAGCTTAAAAACCCGGTCTTTCTGAGGAGGGAACTGTGACTGGTAGGCACGCACCGACTGGAGCTTTTGAGCCAGTGTATGTGAAATATCCATGACGAATGAATTCGGGCCACTCAGGCTGTCGAGCGAACTGAGAGCCAGCGAATACCAGAACTGCCGTGTCACGGTATGAACGGGCAGATCGCCAAACTCATCATCCCACTTGGAAAGTCGGCTATAGAAGACGGCCGCGTCTGTAATCTGGGCGGCCTGCCAGTGATCAGGCGAAGCCATCGGCGTCTTGCCAGCGATACCAAACACAATTCGAGGACGGTATTGACGGAAGATTCGTGCCAATGCCACCCGTGGGCCAAAACCATCAAAGAGCGTACGATTGGTAATCAACAGATTAATGCGTTTGTGGATGCCCAGCGCGTCAGCCGCCATGCGGGCTTCTTCCAGTCGATGGAGACGTCCCGGACTGAGCGGAGTCGGTTCGCCATCGGTGAGATCCACAATCCCGACGCGATAGCCCATTTTCACCAGGGCGGCCAAGGTTCCCCCGCAGCCAATCTCGACATCATCGGGATGAGCTCCCACCGCAATCACGTCGAGACGATCATGGTCAGCGGCGGCATCAGCAGACATGCGAATGGGTTCCTGAGGGGAAAGATCCCGGAATCTCTCAACCGGCCGTTAACTGGGAATCTGCCGTGCAAATCAGGTCATAAGTCGATTGGCTGTCGGGAGCATCTCGCAGGTCGTTCACAAAGCCTGGCTTTTGAAGCAGGCGGCCCAGACGAGCCAGCACATGGAGGTGTGTGCGTGAATCCCGGCAGAGCACCAGAAAGAAGATATCTGTCAGGCCACGATTAGGGGCACCAAAGGGAATCCCTGTCTGTGTCCGGCCCATCGCAATCATGGACTGGCCCATCGCTTCTGCCAGAGGGTTGCGGGGATGGGGGATCGCTACGCCAAAATCAAATGCTGTCGAGAGGACAGATTCGCGTTCCTGAATCGCTGCCAGAAGCGCGGCTGGCTGCCAGATTTGCCAGGTACGTCCAGCGACTTCGACCAGCGATTCCAAAACAGATCGTTTTGTCCGGGCATCCAGTGGAACCTGAATCGTCTCCAGACTCAACAGGGCGGCAATAGGAGATGCGTTCGAGCTTTCAATCGAACGGTTGGATTGCTCGATAATGGCCAACTCACGATCCGTGTACTCACGCATTTCCTGCTCAAGCCAATGCGTGATCTCCGTCGGGTGGAATTGCCAGTCCCCCGCAATTTTACGGCCCGGTATCCGTCCACGGTTCACGAGTTTTTCAATCTCGCGGCGGTCGCGGCCCAGATGGCGGGCAAGTTCGTCAAGGCTATACCAGTCGCGTGACATTCCACTGGCCAAGGCAGGAGGTTCAGGCGGGCAGAGAAACCACAAAAAAAGAAAGATTGTTTTTAGACAGAATCTCTTCAACTTTTCATATCAATGTGGATCATGTGTGTCTTCATGGATTTCACCAAGACAGGCGGGAGTAAACAACGCCACAGAGCCAGAACAGTCCCTTTTTTCTTTTTTTTAACAAGTAATTCCCGGCATGAACCGGTTTACCCTGACTTCCAGACCTGATTTCGGTTTCGACGGCTTAATCCTCAGGACGAATTGCGGGTTGAATAGGACTTTCGTCAGGTGGAGAGATCAGACCACTGAGTGACGAGGATTGGCGGTACGCTCGTGCCCAACTTTCCCAAGCCGCGGGCCAGACCCTTGCCAAAGATTCTCGCACACCGGCAAAAAGATTTGCTGGTGGTAGCTCCCAGAGCTTTTCCGACCAGATGTGAACTTCAAACTTCCCATCAAATCCCCCGATGACCATTTCTTCCAGAATCGAACGGATCGGCAGAATCCCCTCGCCGGGAAGGCACATTTCGTATTCCGTGGAGTTGGGGCAGGGAAGATCGTTCACAAAGACAAGCGACGTATAAGGAGCAATTTGCCGAAGTGATTTCCGCCAGTCCAGATCCAGGCCGCAATGATAAAGATCGATTGCCAGACCCACGTGGGGGCATTGGATCTTCTCGAGGATGTCGATCGTTTCATCGCAGGTGTTAAGGAATGACCACGTGTGATGAAACGTGCGTCGCATGGGACGCAGCGCCAACTTGATGTTGAGTTGCTCTGCTCGTTCTGAAAGTGCCTTGATGCCATCGACCACATTGCGGCGGGCATGCTTGGTGATATGGCCGTTAAGCCCACCCGCCACCAGAACCACCGTTTCTGCTCCGACAATCGAAGCTTGACGCAAAGCGTCAAAACCATCATTGATCGCTTCTGTGTAGCGATACCCGTGAGACCCTGTGAATCCCCCGGCGAAGCTGAGGGATGAGACCGTCATTCCCTGTTCGTTGAGAAGCAGTGCTGCGCGCTCTTCGCCAAAGTCCTCCAGGCGTGGCCGCCAGAGTCCTATCGAGCGGAACCCTTCAGCCCGGAATTGATGGATCGCTTCCTCAAAGGGCATGCGAATTAATGTCAATTGGCTGAGGGCCAACTTGGGGAATTCCCGCTCCAGCGGGCGAACGCCTGGTTGAAGGCGTTTGGCATGTGACGACAGATGCTGAATATCCACTCGTGATTCACCGTGAAGCACTGAACGCGGGGGAGGCTTTCACACTCGGGTGAAAAACGCCACGGCGATCAGCGTGAGGAGGGGGTATCAACGCCTTCCAGGCAACGACTACTATGAGGCCCTGAGGCGTAACGGGCAAGCCTATTACGCCTAAGACTTCAGATCAATCTCATCAGCCCTGTGTTGTGATCTTGAAGTCGGCTGAATCGGCAATGTTGACCCACACATGCACGTGTGGTGCGCCGCGGAAGTGCCACACAAAACTCGGGCCTTCCAGTCGCCAGTTGTCCCAGACACCATCTTTTCCCAAGTCGCCCGACTTGTAAAATGACAGGCGGCATTGATCCAACCCGCCATTGGCAGTCAGGCATTTCTCAATTTCATCGCGATCAACCTGTCGGTACGGTTCGACCAATGTCGCCAGAACATCGGCTGCCACTCCCCGTTGATCTTTAGACAACTCCGAGACCATTAAGCCCGTCGGGGCTTGATTGCTTTTTGCAAAATGAACTTTTGCTTCTGCTGGTGCCTGATCAATCAAGGCCTGTTTTCTTTGCTTGCCATCCAGCATCTGATAGAGCGAGTTGGCTTTGAGAGCCTGAGGCCAGAAGACATTTCCCTGATGACCGGGATCTTCGTTGAATGATTCTGCCGCATGGCCATAAAAAACAGGCCCGCCAAAGGCCGCATGAGGTGTTGTGTTGCCATCACAACGGATGGTCAGGTGGCGGCCGGTCATCACCAGTTGGAAGGGGCCTTCTTCGGGATTGCCAAACAGAGCAATCGATTGGTGCTTGCCATATCCGCCAGCGTCATCCTGGAGTTGCTTTTTAATCTTCGCATGCCAGTCAGGATGATAGAGTCCCCAGAACATGGCTTCGATCATGTTCTGCTGATCTTTTGTGAAGAGCTTGCCGCTGATATTGGCGTCGGAAATTTGCCAGTTGTTCGAGACATGGGCACGAAGCAAGCCACGATCGTCTTTGTAATCCCAATCGTAACAGCATTCTTCTTTCTGCTCGGGCGTCAGTGATTTGTAGAGCGACTTGACCAGATTTTCTGGTTGGCCCGGTTGATCCTGTTGGCTCTGGGGCGTGGTCTTTTCCTTGAGATCATCGCCAAAGAGTTGTGATGATGCTCCGCCTGCCGTCACCATGGCTGCGGCTGAAGCCAGGGCGGCTGTTTTGACAAAGATTCGTCTTGAAGCCAGCGGTTGCGTCAAATCTAAGGGCTGCGTCAAATCCAGCGGCGGCACCGAATCACAACGACAGGCTGGCCCACAAGAGTCAGTTGGCCCGCTCTGGCCAGAAGCCACCGTGCTTTGGGAGAGATCGGAGGGTTGATTGATATTCATGGATTGACCCCAGAAGCGCGTGATTGAGAGCGAGTGATCCTGACAGGTCGACCAGGGATGATCGACCTCTCTTTTCTGAGTATCTGCCTCATCCATGAAAAAGGCAAAGATATTTTGAAGGTCAGGTGTTTGAGTCTGTCAGGAAGCTCCCAAATCCTTCTCCCATTGAGAGAAGGTGGCTGCAGGCCGGATGAGGAGGACGCGTTGCTCTCGATGAAAGGGAGCACATCGCCATCGACGATGTCTGATCGATAGCTATCTCAAATGCAGAGGCTAATGCCCCTCACCCCAGCCCTCTCCCGACAAACGGGGGAGGGAGTTCAATCCTTCTCCCATTGAGAGAAGGTGTTGCATTCGGTTGATGGGGGCGCGTAGCTATTGGCTCTGCGTTGTCAGTGGTTATCCTGTTGCCAGAAAATCAACGGTGCCTTGAGGGATGTGTAAGACATGCTTGCCCAATGCTACAAGCCCGGCACCCGGCCTGTCGCCCTCTGAGTTTGAGAAACGCGAAAACCGAAAAATCTCAAAAAGCGTGGCCAGTTTCTTGTGACAATCTCGCACTGTCAGTTGTCAGAGGCATCTGCCCTGGGCACCGATCCCTCAGAACGTGTTAATTTTGTATTGTGGAGAACGCTTTTATGAAGACTCGTGTGACTACTGTTTGGAATACTCTGTGTCTAGCCGCTTTTGTCACGGCGATCACTGTCGGTGTGAATACAAGTCTGTTTGCGCAAGGTGCTGATGGAGGAATGGTCGACGGCGCAATCTGGCGATTCTCGATGACACCCAAAGCTGGCGGTGGAAAATCTGTGCGTGGGAAATATCGGGTGATGGGAAAAAACTTATATCAGAAAGAAAGCCGAGACGCTGAAGAATATAAAATGGTCGTTGGGAAAAAAATCGCTGGAGACAAGAAAAAAGTACGGATTGAGTTTACAAGTTTCCGAGTTTTTACCGAACGTGGGGCGCCTCCGATGATCATCAAGGGAGGTGCCTGGCTCTCGGCTGACAAGCGAGGGGAATGGTCAGGGACATTTATCGATAGTGATGGCTTGCATTGGGATTTTCAGTGCGAACGAATCATGGAGTAGATCATTTCCTGCTTGCCTTGAAAGACACTGTCGATGCAAACTCAGGAGATATTTATCGCTGCAATCGAAATCTCTGATCTGCAGGAACGAGCAGCCTATATCGCCAGAGCCTGTGGCAATAATCAGGCCCTCGTTCAAGAGATTCAGGGGTTAATCGCCGCTCATGAGCAATCCGGCGAATTTCTTGGCATTGCCGCTGCCAAGCCGATTGTCGATAGCCAGAATCATCAGGAGAGGGCGAAAAAGAAACCGATGGACGTTGATCTGTCATTTTTGCAAAAGTCCTCAAAACCCGGCTCACTGGGCCGACTGCTCCATTACGAGATTCAAGAGGTTTTAGGATTTGGTGGCTGTGGGATTGTCTTTAAAGCGATTGACGAAAGACTGCATCGCCTTGTCGCGATTAAGACCATGCGGCCTGAGTTATCAACCACCTCACCCGCAAGAAAACGCTTTGTCAGAGAAGCCCGAGCCACAGCAGCGATCCGCCACGAAAATGTGGTCAGTATCTACGCCGTCGAAGAAAAACCGTTGCCCTTTCTCGTCATGGAATACATCGATGGGGAAAGTCTGCAACAGAAACTCGATCGCACCGGGCCGCTGGATGTTCAGGAAATACTTCTCATTGCTCGTCAGATTGCCAGTGGTCTGGCTGCAGCACATGCCCAGGGATTGATTCATCGGGATATCAAGCCGGCAAATATTCTTCTGGAAAGCGGCCGCAATCAGGTGAAAATCACCGATTTCGGCCTGGCTCGAACAGCCGATGATGCCAGCCTCACACAAAGCGGCGTGATCGCCGGCACGCCGATGTATATGTCTCCGGAACAGGCCGAAGGAAAAAGTATTGATCATCGATCCGATCTTTTCAGTTTGGGTAGCGTCTTCTACGTCATGTGTAGCGGTCGCCCACCTTTTCGGGCCTCATCGATCATTTTAGTGTTAAAGCGGGTCGTGCTGGACGCCCCGCGCCCAATCCCGCAGATCATCCCGGAAACTCCCGAATGGCTGGTCGAACTGATTGCCAAACTGCATGTCAAGAAGCCTGCCGAACGGATTGCCTCGGCACAGGAAGTCGTTGAATTGCTTGACCGGCAAATACGCAGCGGCACTCCCAATGCTATTGCCCCTCCGGTTGAACCTTCTGTTAATCCCAATCACTTAATTGCTGAGCCGCAAGATCATGTCGCGAAGCAAAAGAAAATATCTCATCAAACTCAGGATGACTTTGATGCCTATCGTAAATGGCTTGGGATCTCATCGAAAATTCGACCTCCCACACACTATGACCTTCTGGCGATTTCGTTGGATGAAGAAGATCCGGACGTTATTCGCGCGGCAACCGAGCAGCGCCGGAGTTACGTAGAGTCCCGAAAAGGAGAGGGGTACGATTCTTTAGTCGCAGAAATTCTCTATCGCATTAGTGAAGCGGAACTCACGCTACTCAATGACGACATGAGAAGAAAATACGACAAGCAACTGAACCTCTATGCAAAGCGTCGGAAAAATCGCCGTGTCGATTCCTATGCGACACCCTCCCGAGTCAAGTCTCGAGGCGGGAAAGTCGTAGGGGAAGAGAGCGGCATTACTCGGACTTTTGCAGGTGTTATGGTGATTTTATGCTTGGGCTTTGGAGGCATGGCTTTGCTGAGTTTCCAGTTGCCATGGTTTAAGAAAACCAGCGATGTCAATCGCTCCACACCAGCGGCGCAGGAACCGTTGGCTTCTGTCGCTGAAACGATTCCCGCCACGGCAGGTGAAAACTCCAGCGAGCTTCGCCGCAGGCCAGTATCTCGACAAAAAGATGAGAACACCTCCGCACCTTCTGCGGAAAGTTCCAGCCACCAGATGGAGCCTGTCGTTGGAACGTGGAACGGATTTGTCAGCCCTCGCCAGGTTCCGGCCAAGCTTCAGTTCCTTGAAGATCTGACAGGGGTATGTCTCGTTGATTCCGAGGCGCTCAAACAGATTAAAGTCAGTGTTGAAAACGACGGCCTCCTTTATCAGGGCGTGCCATTTCGTTGGACAAAGGCCTCTGACGGAACATATTCCATCCGTTTCAGCGGAGGGAAATCCATCAATAGCTTGCGTGTGGATGGAAACCGCGCGACTGTCCCGCCATGGGAAAAGACCTGGACGAAAATTGATTCCAATGAACCGATCAGTCCCTGGGCTTCCAGCAAGCCCATCGTGGGGCTTTGGAAATTAAATCCACAGCAACCCTCCCTGGACTGGGAGGTTGTCGATCTGCACTGGGATGGTTCCGCAGAAGGGATGGACAAGAACGGTACACCTGTCAAAAAGACCATGAGTTGGCGCCCTGTGAGCCACTCGACGTATCTCCTGGACAATCTCTTCAGTGGGACTCCGGTGGAGGTCAACGTTGATGGCGAGTTTCTCAAAAGAAAAGATGACAATACGGTTCTTGCCCAGAGGAAACTTCGTGATCCCGTCTCGGTGAGTCGGCGCCCTTCGCGACCTTTTTTCGGCGCATGGCGTGGTGAATATCGCGTGGAAAATGGGGAGTTTATCCAAACCAAAACGGGGAACAGTAAGCTCTTCTTTGGCAGTCCCGATTGGACTGATTTCGACCTGAGCCTCGAAATGATGACTCTCACTGGCCAGGAGTCCGGGCACATCTTATTTCGCGGTGCGCAGGACACGCACAACTTCTATATCCTTTATCTCAGAGGAGCTGATGGTAAGGCTGCCATTTACAAAGCGGTCAATGAACAAAAGACGTTGGTGGCTCAACAAGTGGACTTTCCTACCAGAAACAACCGCTGGTACCGCATTGACATTCAGGCTCGGGGGGGCTTCGTTCGCATTTCGGTTGATGGTTCCCCCCTGTTTGCTTTCCGGGATCGCACGTTCCTTAAGGGAATGCTTGGACTGAACACCTTCGGATCTTCTGCCAAGTGGCGAAACCTCACGGTCAAGGCCCCTGATGGAACTTTACTCTGGGAAGGGTTCCCTGAGATTAAATAGCGATGACAACTTCTCCATCACGCAACACACCGCCCACAGAAATGCGATGTCCCATTACACTTTCTGTCGCGCATTCACTCCGCATTTTCAGGGGAACGCGGAATTCCCGGACAGGTTTCTCGTTCTGAGCGGTTTCTGCTCGAAGTCTGGCCATGCGTCGTCTCGTTCAAGATTGCGGGTTCCCGCAAATCTTTCGTGAGGCCATCAATCTGTGCAAACCCGGCTCTACAGGTTTTCCATGCGGATTGGTACGATTCTCGCCATCGTCGGAAATGTTGAGAGTCTGGCTGAAAAACGAGGATCGAACGATGGCAGAAGAATCCGCGGCAACTCGATGGGCTCAGTACAGCGACAATCTTTATCAAAATGAGGATCTGAGGTTCTCCCTCGATCTTAGCCGTGTGCGGATGAGTCCTGCTGAGCGGGCAGCGATTGCAGGTCTGTTTCCTACGGCTTTCAGTGCGATGGCCCAACTGGAAGCAGGTTCGATTGCTAATAAAGATGAAGGCCGCATGGTCGGTCATTATTGGTTGCGGGCGCCTCATCTGGCTCCGACACCTGAGCTTGAAGCCGACATTCTGGGCACGATTCTTGATGTGAAAGAGTTTGCGAAGGCCGTGCATAGTGCCCAGATTCAAGGGGCAGGGGGCAAGTACACTGACGTTCTGCTCGTGGGAATTGGCGGATCAGCGCTTGGGCCTCAGTTTGTGGCGACGGCACTGAGCAGTTCGGGCGATAAGTTGAAAATGTCGTTCTTCGACAACACCGATCCCGCTGGGATTGATCTGGTGCTGGAACATTTGAAGCCGCGATTGGCCACGACGCTGGTGGTCGTGGTTTCCAAATCAGGCGGCACACCAGAAACCCGCAATGGGATGTTGGAAGTCCAGGCGGCATTCAAAACTGCGGGCATTCCTTTCGCTCCACAAGCGGCTGCCATCACACAAGACGGAAGCAAACTCGATCAGACGGCTAAGAGTGAAGGCTGGCTCAAAACCTTCCCCATGTGGGACTGGGTCGGTGGACGAACTTCTGTCATGTCGACCGTGGGGATTGTTCCTGCGGCGTTGCAGGGATTGGATATTGACGCCTTGCTCGAAGGGGCTGGCCAAATGGACTCGCTGACGCGGATTCCTGCTGTCAACGATAATCCTGCTGCGCTGTTGGCCCTCGCCTGGTATCACTGCGGGCAAGGGAAGGGCAGCAAGGACATGGTGCTGCTCCCTTACAAGGATGGCCTGGCGCTGTTCAGCAAATATCTTCAGCAGTTGGTGATGGAGTCGCTGGGGAAAGAACTGGATCGCAAAGGAAACATCGTTAACCAGGGGATCGCGGTTTATGGGAATAAAGGGTCGACCGACCAGCATGCCTATGTGCAGCAATTGCGGGATGGTCTGAATAACTTCTTTGTGACATTTATCGAAGTGCTGAAAGACCGTTCTGGCAAGTCGATCGAAGTTGATCCGGGTGTCACTTCAGGTGACTATCTCTATGGTTTCTATGCAGGAACTCGCACGGCTTTGTATGAAAGTGGCCGTGATTCCATCACAATCACTGTGGGCGAAGTCAATGCGAGCACCATTGGAGCCTTGATCGCGCTGTATGAGCGAGCGGTTGGCCTGTATGCCGAGTTGATTAACATCAACGCTTATCATCAGCCGGGGGTTGAGGCGGGAAAGAAAGCTGCTGCCACGATTCTGAATCTTCAGGCCCAGGCGGTGAAAGTTCTGCGAGCCAGTTCAACGGCGATCACAGCCGAAGAAGTTGCTCAGCAGTCTGGGACAGATCAGATCGAGGCCATCTACGGCATTCTTCGTCATCTGGCGGCGAACTCTGACCGTGGGATTGAACGACAGGCTGGCAATACGCCTGCGCTCGACCGGTTTCTCACCAAATAAAGCCCGATCATCTCAACCCGAGATATGCGAGGGACATGATGCCTGTCGTTTGTGGCAGGCGTCATGTCCCTCATTGGCATTCTGAGTGACAGTCTCTCAACAGAACCAGAAAGGGTCGGTTTCCACATTGCTGGAAAAGGCTTCAAGGTCAGGGAAGGTGGCCATGAGTCGCTCGGCCAGGCTTTGCATGGCAAATTTCTCGGTCGCATAGTGGCCAGCGAGAATCATGGTGATGTGATGGCTTCGCGCATCCAGCCCGGCATGGAAGCGTGCTTCTCCGGTGACGAACAGATCGCAACCCGCGCGGCGTGCGTCGGAAAGGTATTCTGCCGCAGAACCACACGCGACCGCCACGCGTTGAACAGGACGATCAGCCTTGCCCACAACGATTGTGTGACTGACATTCAAAACATCCCGGCAGATCTCAGCAAACTGTTTGAGTGGCATAGGCTCGGTGAGTCGGCCTTTGCGGCCGCTTCCCCACGAACCGCTGAGTGGTTCCAGCGCAATGACATCAATGGCGGGTTCTTCATAGGGATGTGCCTGACGAAGAGCTTGAAGGGCACTCTCCAGAATATTTTTAGGGCAAATCACTTCCAACCGTTCTTCAGGAGCAGATTCAAACTTTCCGGCTTGTCCCACGGTGGGATTGGTCGCTTCGGAACCTTGAAATGTTCCAGTTCCAGAATGATAGAAGCTACAGCGTCCGTACTCACCGATCGTGCCCGCACCAGCTTTCCACAAAGCATTCTGCACGTGTTCTCGCGAGGTAGACGGGACAAAAGTGATGATTTTGCAGGCTGCCTCTAAAGGCTTCACACGGAGTGGCTCAATCGATGTCAGTCCCAGGCGCTCTGCCAGTTGCTGATTAATCCCGGTGGGGGCATCATCCCACGAAGTATGAGGTGAATAGACCGCAATTCGTGCCTGGATCAGATCCAGCAGCATTGAGCCTTCCTGTGTATGCGATGTGATTCGCTGGATGGGCTTGAACAGGACGGGATGATGGGTCACGATCAACTGCACTCCCAGACGAATGGCCTCGTCAGCCACATCGCTGGTCAGCGTTAAACAGGTCAGGATTTTGGTCGCAGGCCAATCCAGTTTTCCGGCCAGCAACCCGGTGTTATCCCAACTGGCAGCCAACTCCGGGCTGGCAATCTGTTCAAGGGCACGTACGACATCCCTGACAACGACTTGATTATTAGAACCTTGAACTGTGCCCTGCATGTGATTTCCCTGCAAGTTTCTCTATGGCATACAAGTCGCCAGTAACGGGATGAAAATGCTACTTTGCAGTCTTACAGATTAAAGCGGCACATAAGGAGGCTGTCGTTTTTTTTGATTCGTGCGGTCAGTTAATCGTTGCCAACATTTTTGAAAGTGATTGCCTCATTTTCGTTTTGCAGCGTCGGT
Organism: Planctopirus sp. SH287; assembly: GCF_056500625.1. Classification (NCBI taxonomy): domain Bacteria; kingdom Pseudomonadati; phylum Planctomycetota; class Planctomycetia; order Planctomycetales; family Planctomycetaceae; genus Planctopirus; species Planctopirus sp. SH287. The sequence goes on from NZ_CM151403.1 coordinate 648,255, forward strand.
TCGGTGTCTTTGTGTTTTCCATTTAAATGCAGATAATTGTTTACTTGATGACTTGTGAAGTTTAATATCTCTATTCATGTTCAATAGTTCAAGGTGCATGCCAGCAGGAAGTTCGCCAGCGAAGTAAGCGGCGAGCAGGCTTTTTTCTTCTCGGTAACGTCGCCAAAAGTCAATCCATCTTTTCTTCTGTTTTGCTGGTGGCACACGTATTTTCCAGTGGACGTACTCGCAGGCTTCATGGCATTGCGGACAGGCTAAATTCTGGGTTGATTGAGATCTTCTAAATGTTTTGCCGCAAGGAACACATCCCCATGTGCGATTGCTCATGATGATTTTCTGTTGAGTGAGACTCTTCGCGACGAAGAAGCATGGGGTTATGGATGTGCGCACGGGTCTTAGGCTGATTGGCAGTGTCGTACGGATTTGTTGATCGTAGAGAGTCAATTGATCAATTGGAATGCAGATTGGCACAGGTCGTTGTTAAAGAGGTAAGCCATGAGATTCGATCGTCAGCCAAGAATCACGATCTTTCTTGTGTTGATCGCAATCGTGATTGCCTTGCCTGTGAGGTTTTGTGTATCCAAAGGAATCTGGTCAAAAAGCGACCTTGTAAACTATTGGGCAATGCGATCTTCGGCTTCGCCTGTCATGTGGGCTTTAGATTCAGGGAAACTTCGACAGGGTTCAAAGGTTGAAGAAATGCTGAAAATCGAGCCTAGTCTCTGGCAGGAGGTGTATGGCAAGTGTGTTATCTACCATTTTTGTCCCAAGGATAGTTATGACGTAATGTCCGTTGTAACGTTTGATGGCCGATTAACGTCTGCAAGTGCCGGAAGTTGCACGTGGTATTGGACCTATTTTGACAAGACACCGAAGTGGGTGAGGGAGGCGGTTGGACAACTTCAAAGCATGCCATTCAATATTCTCAAAATGCCTAAGTATAGAGAGCACTTTGAAAAACATGAGAAGGAGTTAATAGCGAAATTGTCGCAGTCCGCCATTGATTGATGGGTTGGGCGATTGCAGCAATATTAATCATGTCAGGTTTGTCGTGTGAATCTAATACTAATAATGTCCGGAGATTTTGCTGCCAATAAGGCCTTGCACTGTTGTGCATGGCGGCTTCATATACCATCTCCCGCTTGGCCAAGAGCACGGAAAGCAGGGACTGATTAGGAGTCCCAGTCTGGCACGCGAGTGAAGATTTCTCACTCCTCACATTAAGTGCACTTTCTCTCAATCTGTGGGCGTGGAATTGGGAATTGCTCTCGTTCAATTGATGTGGCGATTCCTCAGAAGTCATGCTCCAGACGTATTTCAGAAATCAACGTCGTGTTGAGAAATGCGTAAGCATGACGCATATATCACCGTTAGTTCTTGAGATCCGTGTTAAACCGAAGTGGATCTCGTTTTTGCGGCGCAAAGCCTAATCGTGAATCATTGCCGCCCCTCCAAACACCAAGAGCGGCCACAACGGGGCCGCGGATCTTTAGCCCACGACCCGCCCTCATACGCCACAACAAGCCCCGCGCGGGGGCAGGTTTTATTCTTCAAATGATTTTTTCGACCGGTGCGGGTTGGCCTGGGTAGCGACTGCTAGAGGCAGCTTGGAGATATACGACTGAACGAACTGGATGGCCTCGTCCACCTGGTCGGCCTGAACCAGGATTAAATCGCCAACTTCCATACGCTTCAGGCACATTTCAATCGCGATCATCTCGCCGCGAGTCTCCAGAATGCTGGAAAGTCGGCCACCCAATGCCAGACCTTGTCGCATCAGGCGGATCACTTCTCCGTCCGCTCGCCCGCGAGTGCACTGATCTTCGTAGATCACGATTTCATCAAAACCCGAGGCAATCAATTCCGCTTGGCGAATAATGTCTTCATCACGACGATCTCCCGCAGCTGTATAAACAATGCGGCGGCGGCCATGTGGAAGCTGATTGATGGCCTCAAGAAGCGCTACAAGTGCCGAAGAGTTGTGGCCGTAATCGATGATGAGCGTGGCACCGGCTGCTTCCAGAACATTGAATCGGGCCGGTGCTTTGCGGATATCGCTACTGAAAGTCTCCAAGGCAGAGCGAATGACTTCAAAAGGAATCCCCAGGCCCCAGGCAGCCGCCAGCGTGGCCATCGTGTTTTCGACCTGAAACCCGATCAGGCCAGAGAACGTCAACGGCACGTTTTCCAGCGAAGCGACCCGGGCGCTCCAAGTTCCTTCTGCTGCAATCAACCAGTTCTGCTGCGTGAAGACGGCTTTCCCCCCTCTGGACAAGTGGGCGCGGATTGCGGGATGATCGCCCGACTTGGCAAACAGAATCACTTTTCCAGGGCAGTAGTCTGCCATGGCTAACGTGATGGGGTCTTCGGCATTCAGAACGGCATGACCATCGGCGGAGACATTTTCGACAATGATCCGTTTGACGCGGCCTAATTGTTCGGCGGTTTCGATCCCGGCCATGCCAAGATGATCGCCTTCGCCAATATTGGTCACCACAGCGATATCGCAACGATCAAAGCCCAGTCCTTCGCGAAGCATGCCGCCACGGGCAGTCTCCAGGACAGCGGCTTCAACCATGGGGTTTGACAACACGGTACGGGCACTGCGCGGGCCGCTGCAATCGCCGGTATCAATCCGGCGGTCATCGATGTAAACGCCATCGGTACAAGTCATGCCGACGCATTTGCCCAGTTGGCGGAAGATATGCGCCATGAGCCGCGTGGTTGTCGTTTTACCGTTCGTTCCGGTAACAGCCACAATGGGAACGCGGCCATTATCGCCGGGAGGAAACATCGACGAGACAATGGCTTCGCCGACAGCGCGTGGCTGACCGGCAGAAGGCTGCAAGTGCATGCGCAATCCGGGAGCGGCGTTGATCTCCACAATGACGCCGCCCTGTTGTTCCAACGGTCGGCTGATATCAGTCGCCACCACATCGACACCGGCAATATCCAGCCCAACCATACGGACGGCATCAATCACGCGTGCCGCCACTTCGGGATGGACAAGCTCAGTGACATCTGCCGCACTTCCGCCTGTGGACAGGTTGGCATTACGACGCAAGAGAACCTGCTGGCCAGCTGCGGGAACAGCATCAGGAATCAGTCCCTGATCCGCCAGGACGGCAATGGCAATGTCATCAATCGGGATTTTACTTAAAGGGGTGGCATGATCTTCGCCGCGACGGGGATCAAGGTTGACTTCGCGAACGAGTTCACGAATCGTGCGTCGGCCATCGCCGATCACCTGGGGAGGTTCACGGCGGGCAGCAGCCACCAGCTTGTAACCAATGATCAGCAGGCGGTAATCACCACCAGGGGCGAACTTTTCTACAAGGATCTCAGTTCCTTCCTCACGCGCTGCGGCGAAGGCTGAGAGAACCTGTTCATGAGTCGAAAGATTGACCGCTACACCCCGGCCCTGATTGCCATCTTTGGGCTTAATAACGACGGGCAAACCAATGTCCTGAGCTGCGGCCCAGGCGTCTTCCGCATTGATGGCCTGCCGACCTTTGGGAACAGGCACGCCCACCGCTTCGAGCAGATTTTTCGTCAGTTCTTTGTCCTGGACAATCGCTTCGGCAACGGCACTTGTCCGATCGGTTTCGGCAGCAAGGATTCGATGCTGTTTGCTGCCATAACCCAACTGAACGAGGCTTCTCGTGTTAAGGCGTCGGTAAGGAATCCCGCGAGCAATCGCTGCCTGAACGATGGAGTTGGTGCTGGGGCCTAACCGAATCTGCTGGTCAAGCGAGCGGATTTCTTCCACCAATTGCGATGATGCAGGAGTTTCTCTGGTATCAATCCCTGAGATCAGCCCCTCGGCTGTCAAAGCCTGCTGAGCCAGTTGCAACGCGTCTTTGAGCGCCCGGCGGCCGACGTCCTCTTCCCGGTACTCGAAGGCAATTCGGAAAACGCCAGACTCTTTGGATTCGACAACGCGGCCGAGCGATACCGGCGAGCCAGCGGCATTCTGCAAGCCAACCGCCGCACGAACAACCGCCTCGGCAACGCCAAGAAGCGAGGAACGCTCCTGCTGGGCATCTGCGAGAACCTCAGCGTCGTCGTCATTTGCCAAAACGGGAAAGAGCTGCACCAGTCGTCCCCGAAACTTAGCGAGTTCCAGGGGGAATTGCATGGTCACCGAGCGCAGATCCAAAGTGGCTTCAATGATGGTCGATTGCGACCAGACATTCGGCCCACGCAAAGCGCGGACATTCGCCAACTCCATACGTCATCCTTTTCAGTGTCGCGGCAAATCACGGGGAATCCAGAGGAGATAAGGCACAGGCCAGTCTCCGGTGATTGAATCGCTTCAGGAGCTATCCGGTCACCCTCATACAAAAAAGCCAGATTCCGTGATCAGGCGACATCCTGCCGCCTCGCCCCAGTCCTGCTGCTGGTGGCTGAGTATTTTTCCAGATGCAAAATCAAGGTTGTTACTACAGAGAGAGTCAATTTTCAGGTTGGTTGCAAAAGCCCGAAAGGCTCTGGCAGTAACAACATAAAAATCTTTCTCAACAATGCTCATCTGCTTATGAGGTCTCTCAGCAGACTCTTCAAAACTGTCGTCAATCCGACAGCAGGGTGCCGTCCGTTTTGCGAAACATCAATTTCGCTCTGACAGACGCCCCAGCTGTTTGTCGACTTCATGATCAACTTTGGAGTGCTCATACAAAACCGCCGGTTCAAAACCGAAACTCACATGAACTTGTCTTCGACATTCAACTGATCGATAGCAATTGAAATCTGCTGATGGGAAGTTACGCAAGTCAGGTAATTTCATTCTTCAGAAATTCCTTGAGATTCTGTGTCGCCTCCCCCTTCCAGATTTCCGATACGTTTCATTTTCTGACGTAAGTGTGTCGTTGTGTTTATGTCCACCTATCTCTGAACAAGTTCCAGCCCCAAGAGCTGCTGAAGTTTCCGAACCGTTAAAACCAGTGGCGAGGCAGCTTGAATCAATAACAGATCATTCTGGCAAAACTCGTGCCAAGCGATATCAACGGCCTCTGTCCAGCTGTGGCAACTTTCAACGCAAGTGTTTTTACCGACTGGAGTTTCGTTATATTCACTGATTGACCGAGCCAGCAAATCCCTGGGGGAATCTCCCTGGCCACCAGCCGACCGAGGTAATTCGTATAAGAAAACTTTCTGAAAGCTTTCCGCCAACATGTAGCCCTGGCTGATCACTTCAGAGGGAAGGCGGTCGTCTTCAGCCGCATAGACTGCGAATTTTCGAGCCGACGGAAACGATGCCAGCGAGTCCAGCGTGGCTTTCAAGGCCGCTGGATTACGAGCATCGGTCACGACGACAGTGCGTCCATCCAGATGGAACACGTGAAAGCGCCCCGGATCATCGGACAGATTTCCCTGAAATAGCTGTAACCCCGCCGAAATCGTGGTGAAGGGGATTTTCAGGCCCCATGCCGCAGCCGTGGCGGCTAAGACATTCTCGACTTGAAAGAGAATTCGCCCTCCGTGTGTACAGGGGACATCCGCCAGTTTGACGATGCGAGATTCTAATCCGCCATCACCTACCATGATGGAGCCATCACGAACGAAGACGACCTTCTTTCCTTCTCCACGATGCTGGGTGAGCACCGGATTCCGTTCATCAAGACAAAAGAAAATGACTCCGCCTGCCGACAGACTGGCCATCTTGGCGACCCAGGGATCGGCAGCATTCAGTACGGCAAAACCGCCAGGCATCACCACATCAACAGGCGTCCGCTTCACTGAATACATTTTCTCAACAGACTGAATATCATAGTCACCCAGATGATCAGGCTCGGAAAGGTTCGTCACCACGGCGACATCACATTTATCGAACCCCAGTCCTTCTCGCAGGATCCCACCCCGGCCCGCTTCCAGAACAGCCGCCTCCACCGTGGGATTCAGAAGCACCGCCCGCGCACTTTTAGGCCCGGCACAATCCCCCAGTTCGATGGAACGATCATCGACCACAATGCCGTCGCTGGTCGCGGTACCGACTTTCAGCCCTGACTGCCTGAGAATCATGGAGATGAGACGAGTGGTGGTGGTCTTGCCGTTGACCCCAGTGACGCAAACCAATGGAATCCGGCCGTTCATTCCCGCCGGAAACATCTGCTCGACAATCGCTTCTCCAACGGGACGGGGTTTGCCAACGGCTGGCCGCAAGTGCATCAGCAGGCCAGGGCCAGCATTGACTTCGACAATCGCGCCGCCCTGTTCTTCTAACGGCCGGGAAATATCCTCGGCCACGATATCAACCCCGGCAATATCCAGTCCCACGACTTTTGCCGCCAAAACGGCATGTTCTGCATTCACCGGATGAACTTCGTCCGTGGCATCGATTGACAGATTGTCATTGCGACGGACGATCACAATTTCTCCCAGCGGAGGAATGGCCTCAGGGGTGTAGCCCTGCTTTTTCAGCTCCAGAAGCACGACCTGGTCATCCAGCAGCACTGTGCTCAGCGGGAAAATCTCATCGTCACCCCGCCTTGGATCACTGTTGACCTGCAGTTGGATCAGTTCCGCAACAGTGTGTGTGCCATCACCTTCAATCTTGGCGGCATCTCCCCTTGAAGCGGCGACCAGACGATTACCTACGACAAGCAGGCGGTGTTCAGAGCCGGGAGCAAAACGCTCCACCAGAACCCCGCTCCCTTCACAAGAAGCGACGCCAAAGGCCTGACGAATCTCTTCTTCCGTTTCAAGATTCATGCACACGCCACGCCCATGATTGGCGTCGATGGGCTTCACGACCACCGGGCCATCGATCTCCTGAGATGCCTCCCAGGCATCGTCGGGATTCATGACTTCGCGGCCTTCGGGGACAGGAACTCCCGCCGAACGCAGCATCGATTTGGTCAGGTCTTTGTCCTGCGCGATCGATTCTGCGATGGCACTGGTGCTGTCGGTTTCTGCTGTCCAGATCCGGCGCTGACGAATGCCTTGCCCCAGTTGCACGAGGCTGCCGGTATTCAGCCGCCGAATCGGGATATTGCGGGCCTGAGCTGCTGAAACAATGGCTTGTGTGCTGGGGCCAAGGCACACCCGGTCCACCAGTTCCCGCAACCTGGTCACTTCAGAAGGCAAGTCAAACGGGAGATCATAAACCGCAGCCAGACACAGCCGATGAGCGACTTCTAACGCCGCCCGTCCCACAGACTCTTCGGCATAGCGGATAGCGACCTTGTAAACCCCCTCTTCGGAGGTCTCTCTGGCTCGGCCAAACCCCACAGTTGTCCCTGCCAGCGTCTGCAACTCCAGAGTGACATGTTCCAGAATATGGGCGAGATAAGTCCCGCGGCGCAGGCGGACGAAAAAGCCGCCGCGCTCACCGATACTGCATCGGTGTTCGATCATGCCTGGAAGCCAGCCCATGAGCCGGTCGTTAAAACCGGGCAAAAGTTCTGACGACAGATCCTTCAGCGGGCCTAGATCGACGAGCGCTTCGAGACAAGGTTGGCGAGACCAGATATTCGGTCCGCGGAGGGCACGGACGCTCCGAATCTGCATGGCGGGAACTTTCCCAAGGCGAGCCCACGGCAATTAAACCATGGTGATTGGCAATCAATTTCATCAGGCAGAGCTGGCTCCACCTATCGATGGTAGACGCACTATTATTACGACACGGCAGAGCATTCACCATGAAGTTTTCTGCGGGGGTGCCAAATTGACTTCTCCGCTTATACCGAAGGAAACGTCTTGTCAGCACGGCTGCCGCAGTTTCCACCGAACTTAAAACGGCGCAGGACGTTCGGTTAACACGCCCAGCTCTCAGTGAGGTCAACGCGCGACCTCAGGTTGAGAGGAAGATGCCCCTTTTTCTCTTCACGGCAACGGGTTTTCTGCCGTCGGGGTGAGCCATGTTTTATGGGGAACGCTTCTACCGACACCTGGTTTTCCCTGTCCCGCGTATCAGAAAATGATTTGATTGAGGGTCATCTTTGTGTTGAAGATTTGTAAGTCATTATTGATGATGACTTTACGCCATTTGTCTGCGACGAAAATCTGACAGGAGAATCATTTTTCGCCACATCGAGTTTCACAACTCAACAGAAACTCTCGCAGAACCGAGAAGATTACAAAGCTGTAACCTATTTCAAGAGAATGTTTTACGTCGATTTCCTGTGAAAAAGGCACTTGTCGTTGACTGATTTGTGGGTTATTATTCACATTGTCAGGTGAAATCTCTTTGATGTGTAAGTGTGTTTTATTATCAAATAGTTATTTCACACCATATCTTATCATGAAAAGCGAACTGATCAGATCAGTGGGAACACTTATGAATTTACGACGCCGAGGTTTTACTCTCATTGAATTGCTGGTCGTGATTGCCATTATCGCGATTTTGATCGCCTTACTGTTGCCCGCCGTTCAGCAGGCCCGAGAAGCAGCACGTCGGACACAATGCCGCAACAACCTCAAGCAGTTAGGCTTGGCGTTACACAATTATCACGATGTGTTTGGGATGTTTGTATTTCGCAAAGGCGGAACAGGGGCCTCAAATGCCACGCCTCGCCAAAATTCAGGACGAAGAAGCGGCTTGGTAAGCCTGCTGCCCTACTTTGATCAAGCACCTTTGTACAACAAGATTGAAGCGGGAGACTCCACAACAACCAACAACCTGGGTTTGGCAATTGCTCCCGGCGGGCCACATGCCTGGGATGGCTGGTCGGTATGGAATGTGACAATTCCTGGCTTGTTGTGTCCTTCAGACAGTTTTTCCACGTCAGAAAGCAACCACAACTATGTCTTCAGTGCCGGAGACAGCGTGAATAATGTGAATGGGTTGACTGACGTGCGCGGTCTGTTTGCCTGGAACCGCTGCAATGGTGTTCGTGACGTGACTGACGGAACCAGCAATACCATCGCCATGTCTGAGCGATGCCGACAGGATACTTCTGGAACCGCAAACGGATCACAATCCGTTCTTCAGTACATTGCCATGGGGCAGACAGGAATTGCGGCCTCTCCTTTAATCTGCCGCCCGTTAGCATCTGGCAGTTTTTTCACGAATACAAGCCTCACCGTCAAAGGGAGGTCGGGAACGCGCTGGACAGATGGACAAATGGAGCGGGCTGGGTTCAGCACGATTCTTCCTCCCAACAGCGGCGGGTGCGCTGAAGGTGCTGACCCTTATGCTGACTCCAGCACCGTGATCATTCCACCCTCCAGTCGGCATACGGGCGGGGTGCATGCCTTGATGACTGATGGCGCTGTTCGCTTCATTAGCGAGAATATCGACACAGGAAATCTGGGAACCGGCCCTACTTCAGGCAACCCGAGCGGCGCCAGCCCGTATGGCATTTGGGGCGCCTTGGGAACGAAGTCTGGCGGCGAAGTCACAGGTGAATTCTAAGCGGTTTACCAACCGTTGAGGCGGCAGCGATTCACTGTGCTGATATCTTCGCTGTGCCGGTCTCTCAGTGATCTTCCACATGAAGGAGGTCTTGCAGCTATTGCAGGATCTCCTTCATGTGTTTTGAAGGGATCAAAAAAAGAAAAATATGGTCTGCGCCACGAATGCACCGAACAAATCGGCACCGGCTGGCTTGGGCACGGCACTGCGCCTGGCCCAAGTGAAAATTAATGCGTCTTCATTCATTGCACTCATCATGGTGCGAATCCATAAAGTTCGCTCGACAAACGAACTGTCGCAGCAGTAGCATCAGAGTGCATACATATCAGCAGCCATTCATGGTCTAAGCACATCTGCAGACAGCCTTTCAAAAACCAGTGGAATGTTCGATGAAGCGTCGGAACTCTCCTACAACGTGCCCGATGGGTTGTCCTCGATACTTTTTATTAGCAGTGCTGATGATGGCACTCTCAGGTTGTTCTGGAAGCGACGTTGTCCGTGCGTCTGTGGAAGGAACTGTGACGTTTGACGGCAAGCCGATCGAAGCCGGCATGATCCTGTTCATTCCAGAGCCTGGTGTCGTTGGGCCACCTGTTCAAGTCATGATCGAACAGGGGAGGTATCAATCTTCGGTATCGTCCGGGCCGACTGTGGGATTAAACGCCGTCCAGATTATTGCCGCCCGTAAGACAGGGCGTATTCTGACCGTTGAAGGCCAAAAGTCTGCCGAAGAAGTTCAATACATACCCAAAAAATATAATGAAGCTTCACAAGAGAAAGCTGAAATTAAATTGGGGAAAAATGAGATCAACTTTGATCTTAAAAAATAAATTGTCTTTTCTCTCCTGTCTCTTTTTTCCATTTTTCTATGGAGCAACTGATGAATCCCGTTTCCCGCCCCTGGCGCCGCCATGCGTTCACACTGATCGAATTGCTGGTCGTGATTGCTATTATTGCTATTTTGATCGCCCTCTTGTTGCCGGCTGTCCAGCAAGCACGAGAATCAGCTCGCAGGACTCAATGCCGCAATAACCTGAAGCAAATCGGGTTGGCCATGCACAACTACCTGGACACTTATGGAACATTTCCCATTGGTTCTCTCTATGGGAATATCAATAATATTCAAGTTTACGGCAGCAGCCGCATCAGTTGGGCTGCCAGAATCCTGCCCTATATTGATCAGGCACCGCTTTACAACAAAATCAATTTCAATCTACATCCTTCAAATCAAGGTACAAATCTGTCAACTGTTGTTGGCGTCGATATCCCCGGCTACAGGTGTCCGAGTGATCCAGGGACTCGTCCGCAAGCGGCTTATTCACCACTCAACTACATGGTCAGTGTTGGCCGTGCTGACAATGTTCGTGGAGATGGCGGTAATTCGACACCACTGACAGGAAACTCAGTCACTCCCGATGGCTATTGGTCAGCGGTGGTACAAAACAATGGAAGCCAGAGAGGTGTATTTTCTTCCAATAGCCATACACGCATGAGCGAAATTGTGGATGGCTCTTCAAATACGTTGCTGGCTTCGGAATGTCGGGTGGGGACACGCATTTACGGTAACGCAGGTAATGAAAGCCTGTGTAATACAGCAAAAGCAACAGCTCCGGATTCAACAAGCAATAACCGAGGATATTCGTGGTTTTTTGGGGAATGGAGTACCTGGTACTTCTCGTGTGCACGGACACCAAACTTCAATCGAACCTCGCCTGATAATGGCATCTATGACTGCACAAACTTTTCTGGAGGAGGAGGATTTTCTGCCAGAAGCTCCCATACCGGTGGAGTGCATGCTTTGCTGGCGGATGGTTCAATTCGCTTTGTTAGTGACAATATCAACCTGCAAACCTGGCAAAACCTGGGAGACAAGGCAGACGGGAATCCTGTGAGTGAATTTTAGTGCCGTATCGTGACTGTGTTTAGGGATGGCTGCTTGAGTTGATATCTCTCAGCCATTTTTTTTGGCAATTGTCTATGGTTCTTATCGCGACCGGTCTGACCTTGGGCAAATTGACGCGCCGTTGGGTAATTTCGCAATCTCAGATTTGCGGTTGCGGTCCACCATGATCAGGTCGCTGGCTTCCAGAGCAATAGCAGGCAAGCGCAGAGGTAACCTGCCAGGGCGCTTCCAAACATGACGATTGCAAACGGAACTGCTGTCTCATTGAACGAGGCACTCAGCACCCCGCTGGAAAGCGCACCACAGGTGAATTGGATGGCTCCCATCACGGCGGAAGCTGCACCAGCCATGCGGGCATAAGGCTCCAGCGCCAGCATGCCGGTGGCTGGCCCCACCAGTCCCGCCACGCCAATACAGCAGAAGAGCGATACCGCAAACATCCAGACATCAGTCATGCCGCAAAGCACACAGATCAGCATGAAGGTCGACGCCCCGGCTTGAATCATGGCTGCGTAGCGAATCAGAGCCAGCGCTCCAATCCGACGGATTAACCAGACGTTGAACTGCGCAAAAGTAATTAAACCCAGCCCATTGAGAGAAAAGAACAGGCTATAGGACGTCGGAGAAATCTGATTGAGTGTCGTATAGATAAAGGGCGAACCTGTGACATAAGTAAAGACCACGGCTTGAGAAAAACCGCCCACAAGGACGGTGACGAGAAAACGGAGGTCTCGCATCACAATCAGATAGTTACTAGCCGTACTCAGCAGGCTCCCTTTAACACGCTTCGATTCAGGAAGGGTTTCGTCCAGAGCGAATAAAATTAGCCCCAGGCAGAACAGGCCAACCAGAGCCAGGAACCAGAAATCAGCCTCCCAGGGCAAATAATGCAGCATAATGCTCCCGACCAGTGGAGCCAGAATCGGTGAGACGCCCAAGACCAGCAGCATCAGCGAAAAGAGACGGGCAGCGGCCTCGCCACCTCTTAAATCTCGCACAATGGCACGAGGAACCACCATTCCCGCGCAGGCTCCCAGACCCTGAAAAAAGCGGGTGATAATCAACATCTCAATGGTGGTGGAGCAGGCGGCAGCGATTGATCCTGCAATAAATAAGACGAAGCCCACAATTAGCGGCTTTCGGCGCCCATAGCGATCTGACAGAGGCCCATAGATTAATTGACCGATCGCCAGAGCGATAAAATAGCTCACTAAACTTTGCTGCACGCGCCCTTCATCGGTATGTAGCTTTTCAGCAATGATCTGAAACGCGGGCAGGTAGGTATCAATGCCAAACGCGCCGATGGCCGTTAACGATCCCAGAACAAAAGCATACTTCAAGGTGGAGTGCTGCCGAAGATCCTCTTCAGCGACATTTGCCGGTGTTTCCGGCTTGATGGTCGCCCCTGTCCGGTCTGCGTCAGCCATCTCATGTTGAGAGACCGGGTTGAGCATCGGAACTTCGCCTTCCAGCGAAGGAACCGCCACCACAATCTGGGGGTCAGGGTCGTGCAATGATTCGTGGCTGTCGGGCAATGGTGACACTGACGTTTCTGGCGACGCCCCTGATTTCAACGGTGAATGGCCTGTCACTAAATTCTCACTTGCTAATTTCATCGCAGTGCTCACCCACTCACATCAGTCGCAACCGATGTCAGTGGGCAAAATCATCGCCAATAGCCTCTTAACGATGTTTCAGAACATCAACGGAGAACGACCGACTTGCGGGGAATACAAGCGAGAACCTCAAACCTTACACACTCACTACGCACAACATGACTAGTGGTACGACCACTCTGCCCTGACAGGTTGTTGAATTTGTCCGCAGGCTCGCTGGCCTGCTCATCACCTACTGCTCAACCTGTCAAATCAGAATAGAAGCTCCACGAGAAGTGTTCAGAGATTACTCGGGACGAACAGCAGGAGGTGCCAGATGTTCCAGATATGGCTGCAACAGGCTGGCCCAACGGCGATAACCTTCTTCACTCATATGCAGGCCATCTGCCACAAACAGCTTCGCTTCAGGTCGGCCATCTTCGCCCAGCATCACCGTCTCGGTATCAATGTAAGTCGATAGCGGATCTTTCGCGCAGAGTTGAGCGATCCGGCTGTTTGTCTCACGAATCGTTTCGATCATCGCCCAACGCTTGATGCTGGGCTTGATCCCCAGCACCACCACCTGAGTCTTCGGCAATTCACGGCGAACCCACTGGTGAAAAGTCTCGAAGTTGTTAAAGACTTCATCAGAACTCTGCTTGGCTGCGATATCATTGTCACCAGAATAAATCACTAGCACGGCGGGTTCTAAGGGCTTGATGATTCGTTCGGCATTGGCAATCAAGTCATCAAAACGCGAACCGCCAAAGCCACGATTAATGGCGGCAAAATCAGGAAACGAGTTCTTGAGTTTCCACATCCGAATCGTTGAGCTACCACTGAAAACAATGCCACCTTTCCGCGAGGGGTTCATCGCGTTGTCCTTATTGAAGGCGTCAATGTCTTTTTTCCATCGCTCACTGGAAGAAAGCTTGGGAGCAACCGGGGTGGCAGGCTGAGTAGCCGGCTTCACGGGATCCGCCACTGCACCCGCTGCGGGCGGTTCAACGGCCAAGACAATCCCGCTTGTCAGTCCCAACACCAACAGTAAGGCCAGTCTTGTCCAGGGACAACGGCTATGAGACTCAAGCCGATGATCGGTCAATCGATAGAAACCAGCCATGAAAGTCCCTCGTGGTAGAATACGCTCAATGTGGTAATGGCAGATTCTTGCAGCCAGACAGACACGTCACCTTATCCTTTACAGCACCTTGAACCAACTCCTTCCCCATGGGATTCTTTGAAGAAACTCCATTCTGCCACCTCTCATCCCCGTCCATTCACCAGCAGAACCGGCTTTCATTCGATACCATCACCAAAAATCGTTGGGGATGCTCAAGTAATTATGGCAGGGCCGAGTCTTCAACGCTGCCCTTGAACGTGGTGTGGTCTGTCCTGAGAGAGGTTCTTGAATCAACATGCCAGAGTCAGCCTCGAACTTGCCCGACGATTTCCCCACCTCGCCAGAAACCAGCAAACACACGTCACCCAAGATCGTCGAAAAATCGCCCAAGCCGGAGAAAACCCGTCGTATCGAACGCGAATTTGGCGTGCCAATTCCTGGAGAAATTCTTGCACCTGAACAATGGGTCAAGACTGCAATCAAACAACTGCCGCCTGCGGGGCCGCTGGACTGGCAAGAAATTTTTGGCCACTCTCTTTCGAGTCGCCAGGGAGTTGTTCTTGATCTGGGGTGCGGCAATGGGCGCAGCACGCTCTGGCATGCGGTTGTCCAACCGCAATTCTGCTATCTAGGTATCGATGTCCTGCCAGTCGTGATTCGATATGCCACTCGGCGAGCCAATCAGCGGGGACTAGATCATACCCGATTCGCTGTAATTAGCGGAAAGGAACTGCTGGAGCAATATATTGCGCCTGGTTCAGTGGCAAAAATCTGCGTCTACCATCCACAACCCTATTACGATCCCCGGCTGATTGGCAAACGCTTGGTCACCCCGGAGTTCCTCGCCATGGCTCATCGATCGCTGATGCCAGGCGGTGAACTCATCCTGCAAACAGACCATCCCGCTTATTGGAAGTACATGGAGAGTGTTGTCCCCACATTCTTTTCGCTGCATGCGCTGCCGGGACTCTGGCCTGATGCACCGCGCGGCCGCACGCGACGGGAAATTCTTGCCACTAAAAAAGGGTTGCCGGTCTTTCGCGGAATCGCGACGCGTCGCGAAGATATTGACAGCGCCGCGGCCTTTCAAGCGGCTGCATCACTCCCTGTCCCTCTCTTCGATGCTGATCGCCGCCTGATGGAGCTTGACCGTGAGGAACGCCAGCAGAACTGAGTACGCCATCCCGCAACAACCGGCCTTCCTGCGCTACCCCAACCTCTGCAAAATCTATTGGGCTTATTCTTGACGTTTTCGTGAGGGCAACCCACCGTTGAGAGCGAGATAAGCCCCTCCACAGATCGTCAGCCAGAACATCAATCGCATCCAGAACCATGTTGATTTTTCTGGGAGAGGTTTCTTCAGGGCCTCGGCGAACTGCCCCGCCTGATACCGAACCTCCTGCTCTGGATCGCCCTTTTGCAAGCGAATGGCCTTCTCAGTAAATGACTGAGATTGTGCCCAGGGCTTTGACAGTAATTGTAAACCAGCCAGGCGGGCTTCGGCTTCCGGGCGTTCAAACAACTCACCGGCAGCTTTCGTTGTCGTATTACTTAAATGATCGAATTCCAGCAATGTGGCCACAGCCTGCTGCCGGGCACTGCCATCGCTTCCCGTCAGCCGCTCACGCCAGACCCCTTCGATACGAGAGATCTGGGCCGACGTGGCCCACTGCCCCAAAAGAGATTCCACCAACAAGATCGACACAAGAAGAAGTGCCAAAATGACGGCAGGCTGTGCGGGGGTTGTTCCCGATGAAGTTTGAGCGACCTCTTCATCCGAATCCACTCTGACTGAAGATTGCACCCCTTTGTACTTGGGAGTGGCGGATTTGCTTCCCTGCGCCATCCGGAGGAAAAAATTCTCGGCAGAAGGCGTGACCGACTGATGATCAATCGACTGCGGTGAAGACATCCCGCGTGAAGGAAGCGCAATCGCCTCCAACCGATAGGCAACCATTTCGGCACTGGCAGGCCGGGCATCAGGATTCTTGGCGAGAAGATCGGTAATCAGCGCATCAAGAGCGGGGGGGCAGTCGAGCATCTCGGTGGCCACATGAGGCACGGGCGCATCGACATGTTTCTGCAAGGTTTCGGCAGGGTGTTCACCCATAAAAGGAGGATGCCCTGTTAATAATTCATAGAGCACACAGCCCAGCGCATAGAGATCTGTCCGGGGCGAAATCGGAGGCTTCCCACGGATTTGCTCAGGAGCCATATAGAAAAACGTGCCAACCGTCTTTCCCGCTTTGGTGATCTTTTGCCCTGAACTGATTGTCGCCAGTCCAAAGTCGGCGAGCTTAAGCTGTCCCTGCCGGTTCAGAAGGAAGTTGGCTGGTTTGACATCGCGATGAATCACGCCTTGTTCATGGGCATATCCCAGTCCGGCGGCCATCTGTAAACCCAGGTCGATCACCCGATCCCAGGAAAACCGGCCCTTCTTCTGCAACTCTTCCGCTAGGTTCCCTCCCTCGACCAATTCCATCGCGTAGAAGCGTTCTTTGGTTTTGCAGACACCTCCAAAGCAATGCACGATATTGGGATGCCTCAATTGCTTGAGAACTTCCATCTCGCGTTCAAAACGGGCCAGGATCGTGGGGTTCGTGGCGACTTCGTCTGGCAATAACTTCAGCGCCACTTCGCGATCGTTGCCGACGTATCGGGCTCGATAAACGACCCCCATACCTCCTTCGCCAAGCTTCTCTTTGAGTTCAAACGGCCAGATCCATCGCGATTCAGTCGTCATGAACAGCGTTTCCGTCTCAAGTTGATCAATCTCCCGCCCACTAAGACCAAATGTCGCCAGGTCGTTGTCTACGACTTGGTTACCTCAGCGACTGACCGACTCACGGCCTTCAGCAAGTTTGACAAACTTCTTTCACCAACGCATCAACAATCGCCTTGAGATCATCTTCCTTGGGAATCATTGCCGCGGCGCAGCGAACGCATCAGTCCTTAGTTATTATCTCATTCACTCCCGGGTTCGGCCAGATGTCGGCCGGCATCCTGATTTTGACCTCTCAGATGAATGCCACAATGAAAACACTGAATATCGGCATGGTTGGTTATGGCTTTATGGGCCGCACCCATTCAAACGCCTACTCTCAGGTTAATCACTTCTTCCCACTGAAATATAAGCCTGTTCTTAAGGCCATTTGTGCCCGAGACGCTGACAAGGCACAGGATTTTGCGGATCAGTGGGGTTATGAGTCCGTTGAGACCGACTGGCGCAAGCTGGTCGAGCGCAAGGATATCGACGCCATTGATATCTGCACGCCAAACAACCTGCACAAAGAGATTGCTCTCGCTGCTGCTGCCAATGGCAAGATGGTTCTTTGTGAAAAGCCGCTTTCAATGGACACCAAAGAAGGCGAAGAAATGGTCGCCGCCATTGAAAAAGCCGGTGTTCCTAATACCGTTTGGTACAACTACCGCCGTGCTCCAGCCGTCACACTGGCCAAGCAACTGATTGATAGTGGCAAGCTGGGCCGCATTTTCCATTATCGTGCCAACTTCCTGCAAGACTGGACAATCTCGGCAGATCTGCCTCAAGGGGGGGCTGCTCTCTGGCGTCTGGATGCTGCTGCCGCTGGTTCAGGTGTGACAGGTGACTTGCTGGCTCACTGTATCGATACCGCTCTCTGGCTGAATGGATCGATCACTGATGTCAGCGCCATGACGGAAACCTTCATCAAGGAACGCAAGCACACTCTGACTGGTCAGATTGAAAAAGTCAGTATCGACGATGCCTGCACCTTCTTCTGTCATTTCAAAAATGGATCGCTGGGCCTGTTTGAATCAACCCGCTACGCCCGTGGCCATAAAGCGCTCTACACCCTCGAAGTCAATGGTGAAAACGCCTCACTGAAATGGGATCTTCACGATCTCCATCGCCTGCAATGGTTTGATCACAGCGATGAAGGGATCGTTCGCGGTTGGCGTTCGGTTCACGTTTCTGATGGTGATCAGCCATATATGAAGAACTGGTGGGTTCCGGGCTTGCAAATTGGATATGAACACACATTCATTCATCAGGTCGCCGACTTCCTCAAGGCTCTGGAGGAAGGTAAGCCCTGTCCACCGACTTTCCGGGATGCTTTAGAGACCCAGAAAGTTTGTGACGCCGTCTTGTCCAGTGCCAAAGAAAGAGCCTGGAAAACCGTCTGAGACATTAGCGATGATGTGATTGTGCCAGGCTGACAAAAACTGAAGACGTGTTTTGAGAGGAACTGCGCATCCTGAAAGATGGCCTGTGTGTCATGAAAACAGGATGCTGCTGAGTTGTTCCTGAACCATTCGCGCCATGCGTTTGTTCACTATGTGTTCAGGCGGGTGGAAATTCGGTTCTTTGGACGTTATCCTATGCAGAACGAAGGCGGGCAGCTTAACAACTGTCCTGCCTTTTTCATTTCTGGTGAAGCCTGTCTGCATGCTGACTCGATGAAGTCATTATGCTTACTTACTGAAAATGCCTTGAAAATGCGTCCTGGTGCTGGCGCATGCTGGAGTCTGCGATGGAATTGCAACCGATCTCGCGTGAAGGTTACGACAAGCTGAAGGAGGAAATCCGAAAGCTGGAGCACGACGAGATGCCCAAGATCGCGGAAGCCATTGCTGAGGCACGCGCTGAAGGTGATCTCAAAGAAAACGCCGAATATCATGGCCAGAGAGAAGAGCAGGGGCGTATGCAGGCCCGCATCAATTCCCTGAAGTCCAAGTTGGCTGGCTGCTACATCATCGACAAATCGTCGCTTCCCAAGGGCGTCGTGGCGTTTGGCACCCGTGTGACGGTCAAAAATACCGATGACGGCGATGTCGAAATGTATGAATTCGTCGGCCCGGGCGAAGAAGATTACATGAGCGATGTCATGAAGATTCTGACCACCAGTCCTCTCGCCAGCGCTCTGCTGGGGAAAAAAGTGGGTGAGAAGGTCGCAGTCCTGGTGCCCAGTGGCACACTCAACTATGAAGTCACTCAGATCGAAGAAATTGAGTAGCTGACAACTTCTCTTGAAGATGCCGCGAACTTTTGGCTTCCTCGAGAGTCATTTCCATTAATTTAATGCACACAGCTAAATGCAGACAGCAAAGCCCGACATCCCGTCAGATGTTGGGCTTTTTCACAACCTGCTGTGACGTTTCTGGCAAGGAATTGACCGATTTCACGATTTGGGTGATGATTCAGGAGCAGATGTACCTCTGATGACGCCTCTCAATCTCTCCAATTGTCGCTTTTTTTGTCGTTTGCGATCCGTCTGGCCGGTGACTTTATCACCCCTCACAAAACCTCTGATATGGCTGAATCTGACGAAGCCTTTGGCATTTTCAAACAAGCTCGACCGGTTTTTTCAGGTGTTTTTTCTCTCATCGTTTCTGAGGAATGAGTTTCATGTCCTGGCAAGCATATGCCAACGAGTTGGGTGAAAAAGGACGAGCCGCTTCGATGGCTTTGCGAAGCGTTTCGCCAGCCCGGAAGACGCATGGCGTCCTGGCGATCGCTCACATGCTTCGTCGCCATCAAGCGGCGCTGCTGGAAGCGAATGAGCAGGACGTGGCGGCGGCTCCTTCATTGGGCCTGAACACCGCTGCCATCGACCGGTTGCGATTGACTCCCGAACGTATTGAGTCGATGGCCAAAGCGGTCGAAGAAGTGGCCGCTCTGCCTGATCCCGTGGGGGAAGTCATCGACGGCTCAATTCGCCCGAATGGCCTGCGCGTTCAGCGAGTCCGCGTTCCCTTGGGAGTGGTTCTTTTTATCTATGAATCGCGTCCCAATGTCACCACCGACGCAGCGGCCTTGTGCCTGAAAAGCGGGAATGCCGTCATTCTTCGCGGCGGCAAAGAAGCTTTGAACTCAAATACGAAGCTGGGCGAAATCGTTCAACTGGCAATGGCAGAAGCGGGACTCCCCACGTCAATTGTCCAATTGGTGAACACTACTGACCGTGATGTTGTGGGCGAATTGCTGAAGCTCAACACACTGATTGATGTCGTCATCCCTCGTGGCGGAAAATCATTGATCGAGCGAGTAGTGGCAGATGCCACCATGCCCGTACTCAAGCATTATGACGGCATCTGTCACGTCTATATCGACGCCTCCGCTGACATCGACATGGCTGCCAGCATTCTGGAAAACAGCAAATGCCAGCGAACGGGGGTTTGCAATGCGGCTGAATGCGTGCTCATTCATTCAGAAGCCGCTGCAATGTTCTTCCCTAAGCTGGAAGAATTGATGTCTCGCCGAAAGCTGGAGGTTCGGGGTTGCCCCCGCACTTGTGCAGCCCTCCCTCACGCGAAAGCTGCCACCGCCACGGATTACCGCACTGAATATCTCGACATGATCATTTCCTGCAAAGTTGTTGACTCCATTGATGAAGCCATTGAGCACATCGAAAGTCACGGCTCGCACCACACGGAGTCGATTGTCACCAGTAATTATGCTCAGGCTCAAACTTTCATCACACAGATCGATTCTGCGGCTGTCGTTGTGAATGCCAGCACGCGATTCAATGATGGGGGAGAATTGGGTTTAGGCGCGGAAATCGGGATCAGCACCGACAAGTTCCATGCGCGCGGCCCCTGTGGGCTGCGGGAACTCACCAGTTATAAATATATTGTTCAGGGAAATGGCCAGATCCGAGGCTGATTCCGAGAGATCGTCGTGAGATACCAATAAAACCAGCGGCTTGAAACACAAACTATCTGCGACAAATGGCTACCAACACAGCCCCCGATTCCCAAGTTGTCTCCACAAGGAAGTGAGAGTTTCTCATGGGCGATGTTCTCAGCCAGTCTGAAGTGGAAACACTTCTGGCCGCTCTTGACCCGGCTCCTCGTACAACAGCTCCCGGGAAATCCACCGCTGCGCCGATCCCCGCGACACAATCACCGGTGCGCCGTCGGGAAAACGGCCCGCAAATCAGTGTTTATGATTTCAAGCGTCCCGAACGTGTCAGCAAAGAACAGATGCGGGCTTTTCAGGCGCTGCATGAGGGATTCAGTCGGGAGTTTGGGGCAGCCCTTTCAGGGATGCTTCGCGCGATTGTTGAAGTCAAGCTGATCAGCGTGGATCAACTGACCTATAGCGAATTCGTCTTCAGCCTGGAAAACCCGACCTGCTTCAATCTGCTGGAATCCAAGGGGCTGGAAGGTCATTTGATCCTCGACCTCAGCCCCTCAATCATTTTCCCGATTGTGGATCGATTGCTGGGCGGTGGGAAGGAAAGCATTCCGAGTATTCCGAGCCGGCCTTTGACTGAAATTGAGCTGCAACTGGTCTCCCGGATCACCACCCTTGTCACTCAAGGGTTGGAAAACGCATGGCATAATGTCTGCAGCCTGGGCCTGAGAGTGACTCAGATCGAAAGTAATCCTCAACTCGTTCAGATTGTGCCTCCCAACGAAGTGATTGTGCTGGTGAGCTTTGAAATCACGATGGGGGAAGTTCGCGGGATCATGAATCTGTGTATCCCGTTCAATACGATTGAACCTCTTTCCGGCAAGCTTTCCGCAGATTCATGGTCGGCCTATCAGAAGAAAGGGCTTGATAACCGGCAGCGCGTGATTCTGGAAAGCGGCCTGTCAAAAGCTGGCGTGAATCTGGTGGTCAATCTGGCTCACACCACGTTAACTGCGCGTGATCTCGCTCACTTGGCAGTAGGAGATGTCATCATGACCGAGCATCCCAGAGAAGAGGGGCTGGAGGTTGTGGTTGAAGGCTGCCCATTGTTTGTGGCAAAACCGGGGGCCGTTAAAGGGAAAAAGGCTATTCGCGTGGTCAGCATGCTGGCCCATAGTCGCGACATCCTGCGAGAAAAACTGAAAGCCATTGGCGAACTTCCCACCGCGCCCGTGAAATAATGGAAACTCGCAGAAATGGCTGCCAATGCCCCCACCTTTTCCGGCTGGGTCCGCCGGCAGATCCATGCTCACCTCGAAGTGTTGTTCACTCGTCTGCAAGAGGCATTGCGCCTCGAGAAAATTCCATCTCCTGGTTTTCTTGAAGGGATATCTCCACAGGTGCAGAAAAAGTGGCCTGATGAGTCCTCAAGTCAGTAGTCACTCTATTGTTTGTACGGCAGGCGCTGCTGCGGCTTGGCCCCAATTTCGGATGTCCCATGCTGCATCACTTGAGTGGATTACGACAACAAATTTGCATGGGTTGATGCGATTGGCGAGTCGGCGAGGGTGATAGAAACAAGCCCTGCCTCCGATATTCCACCGGCCTTAGACGTTGCGTCTTCCCTTTTCTTTATTGGCCGAATTGTGGCAACCTGTTGACGTGGTATGGTTTCCGGTATAAACATAAGTCCCGTGCGAGTGCCCTGTGGCCATATCACAGAGCTGCTTTTCTCACCTTTTGATGGGTGAGAATCCGTCCACAGTACCTCGCAGAACGCCACAAACTATTACACTGCTGGAGATTACGGCAATCGAAACGACGCATCGTATCAACGACCAGATCCGTTTGTCCCCGATTCGGGTGGTCGATCACGAAGGGAAAATGCTGGGAGTGATCCCAACGTCCGACGCCATGCGCATTGCGCTGGAAGCAGGGATGGATCTTGTCGAAGTGGCACCGGGCGAGCGGCCTCCGGTCTGCCGCATCATGGATTATGGCAAGTTCAAGTACGAGCAAAAGAAGAAGCACGCCAATTCGGCCAAGCAACATCAGGTTCAGATCAAGGAAATCCGGCTTCGCCCAAAAACAGGCGAGCACGACATCGAATTCAAGGTCAAACAGGCCCGCGAATTCCTGTCACAGAAGGATAAAGTGAAGCTGAACATCATTTTCCGTGGTCGCGAAAATGCGCACCATGACCGCGGCAAAGAAATTCTCGCCAACATTATCGAACAACTTCAAGAATTCGGTAAAGTGGAGCAAATGCCCAAGCTGGAAGGCGGTCGTAATATGATCGCTGTTTTAGCTCCAAAGTCATAACTTCTGCGAATCCTTGCCAGTCAGATGGCAAGAATGATCTGTTCGCTGGAAATTTCTTGGCAGCGTCAACTATACTGCCCGTTCGCCGGTGCAGATCGCTAATTACGTCTGCCGTTGTTTCACATCATCCGTAACCACAACATCAGTCTGGCTGCCGGTTGTCCAGCATTCAGACTTTGTGGAGTTCGGCCTGTCCTTACACTGCATGCTCGATAGAGATCACTATGACTAAGCAGAAAACCCACAAGGGAATGCTGAAGCGATTCAAAGTCACCGCCTCGGGCAAAGCCAAGCATCGCAGTGCCTTTCGTGGTCACTTGCTCTCTCACAAGAGCGGTAACCGCAAGCGGCATCTTCGTTTGGACAACGTGGTGACCGGCCCTAATGCCAAGAACATCATCGAAGGTTTGCGTCCTAGCCTCTAACGAGCCGCTCAGACTCTGTTTTCTTCCTGGCATCCTAAGCCAGGTTGGTCAACAGTGGGTTGAACTTCTCTTCGAGACCACCTTCTCCCGTTTTTTCAGAATTCATTGCCAGACAGGTTATCATGCGTATCAGTTTTGCCGTCGCTCGACATAAGTCGCACAAGCGTCTCTTCCGTGAAGCACGTGGTCAGGTTGGCGGTCGCAGCAAGCAGAT
This sequence comes from Planctopirus sp. SH287, assembly GCF_056500625.1. Classification (NCBI taxonomy): domain Bacteria; kingdom Pseudomonadati; phylum Planctomycetota; class Planctomycetia; order Planctomycetales; family Planctomycetaceae; genus Planctopirus; species Planctopirus sp. SH287. Next base: position 671,808 of record NZ_CM151403.1, read on the forward strand.
CCGTCTGGTCAAAGAAACGCTTGTTCGTAATCGCTGTTTTGCGTTCCGCGATCGCCGCGCCCGCAAGCGTGACTTCCGATCACTCTGGATCACACGTATTACGGCTGCTGCCCAGATGCGTGGGATCTCCTATAGCCGCTTTATCAACGGCCTCGACCTGGCTGGCATTAAGTTGAACCGCAAGTCGCTGAGCGAACTGGCGATTCATCATCCTGCCGTCTTTGACGAAGTGGCCAATCTGGTTCGTTCGGCGCTGTCTAACAACAACGTCAATCTCGGTCGTAAAACCGCTGCGGTTTAATGATCGCTGGAAATCACGAGATCCTGCGGGGTCCGTCAGAATGACTCGCAAAGGGGGCGTGGAATTTCCACTGCCCCCTTTATTTGTTGATAGGCGATTGTCTTCCTTTGACTGGTTTTCTCCGCCAGTCTGTTCCAGGTGATTCACTCATGAATGCAGCACTTCAGGCATTCCTGTCGTTTGAACAGGAAGCGATTGCGGCGATCAATCAGTCAAAATCCCACGCTGACCTTGAACAGGTTCGTATTGTCTATCTGGGTAAGAGCAAGGGGCGCCTGAAAGACCTTCAAAGCGAACTGGGGAAAGCGGCACCCACCGATCGTCCTGCTGTGGGGCAAGCGTTCAATGAGATGAAGAACCGGGTGACGCAGGTGTTTGACGCGCAGGTCGAACAACTGGCGAAGCCTGAGAGCCTGCCACGGGACTTCGATGTGACGCTCCCGGGGATACTGCCGACAATTGGCCGTGAGCACCCGATCACTCAGACCATCAATGAGTTCAAGGAAATCATTGCCCGATTCGGCTTCACCGTCGAAGACGGCCCTGAACTTGAAGATGAATATCATAACTTTGATGCCCTCAATATCCCTCTCGATCACCCTGCGCGTGATCCGCTTGATAATTTCTATCTGGCGGCTGCCAAGACCGCGAATGGTCAACCCATCCTCATGCGCAGCCAGACATCGACTGTTCAAATCCGGGTGATGGAGCAGTCCCAACCGCCGATTCGCATTGTTTCTGTGGGACGTGTTTATCGACCTGATGAAATTGACCGCACCCATCATCAGATGTTCCACCAGATGGAAGGGCTGATGGTCGGCGAAGGGGTCACCATGGCGACGCTGAAAAGCGTGCTGAAAATGTTCGCTGCGGCCTATTTAGGCGAGGAAGTCGAGATTCGCTTTCGCCCGTCATTCTTCCCTTTCACTGAACCTTCGGTTGAAGTGGACGTTCGCTGGAAAAACGGCTGGCTTGAACTGGGCGGCGCAGGAATGGTTGACCCGAATGTTCTGAGAACGGTGGGTTATGACCCTGAAACGGTGACTGGGTTTGCCTTCGGCTTAGGCATCGCTCGATTCTGCATGTTGCGACATGGAATCGACGACATTCGCCTGTTCTATGAAAACGACCTTCGCTTCCTCAAACAGTTTTAAGACGCATTCCAGTTTGAAATAACAGGATTTTTTCCAGTGGTTTATCTTCCCAGAGGGCCACTGGCAGTGCTGAATTGAATCACATCGGTGATCGAAGAAAAACGGGGCTGGAGAGAGAGTCGGACATACCGGCGATCTCCTGACACAACCGCCATCGCCGCCAATGAAACTCCCTCAGAAAACAGGCTGACCTGGGGAGTGGAGACTGCCACTCCCTGTCCCACGGCCACGCCGCCAGCATTCCCGATCTGAGCCAGAGGCGGCTGCAACCGGCCCTGTGGTTGATGCCCGCGCAGTTCAGCAAAGACCTTGTTACCAGCAGTTTCTGGTCGACGAATTCCGCGGGACTGCTCGGGAACAACCGCGCGTTCCTGTCGACGACCATCTCGCATCTTGATGCGGATTTCCTGGTCTTCCTTACCAAGAATCACCGTGCGTGTGATTTCTTCGGCGTCGGGCCGTCCCAGCCGCTTCACAATATTGACGAGCACCCGCTTACCAACAATGTCTCCATGCACATGCCTGATCCGAATACAGTATTCGCCAGCATCGGCACGCGGACAGACATACTCTTCCTGACAATTTTCCTGACGCGGGCCGAAGCCATCTCGCGAGAGGTGCCCACCGCCAGGTGTTCGTGGGGTTTCATGCGAGCACGTATAATTGCCTGGCTCGTCGACAAAGAGATCAACATCGCCAGCACCGTTCCATTCAATTTTGACCTGAAGGTCACAATAGCGTGCCAGTTCCATCGCACGTTCAAGTCGCAGGGCATCAGGCTCTTTGCCCTGCTTTTTCAGAGCCGCTATTGCTTCAACAGCAGCAGATTCGGCCAATGTCACCATCTCCTGGCGGTCTTGGCCCCAGGCATGTTCCAAAATCCCCGGTGCACTCCAGAGGATCGTCTCCCACAGCTTGGCAGATTGTGCAATGCGTGTGGCCAGAACATAAACCTCTTCGCGTGTCGGATCGATACGCACCGCCTGATCCAGCAAAGTGATTGCCTGCTCAGGCCGCTTCATCCCCGCAAAGTAAGTCGCCAGAAATGCTAGAGAGGCCACGTCGCCGTTCCCGACATCCACGCTTGAAAGCATCACTCGTTCAATCTGCTCTTTGGGCCTGCCATCCATTTGCATGGAAAGTGCCAGCACTTCATGCATCCAGGGCTGAACCTGCCCCGCACGAATGCACGCTTCAATCAGACCAATCGAGCTGGCGTGTTTGCCAGAAACTGAAAACCCCGTCACCAGTTCTTTGACAAGATCTGGCTTCGGGGCTTTTTCCGCGACGAATCGATCCCAATCGGCAGCCGTGGTCGGCTGTGCTGAAGGGACATTTTCCGAGCGAACATTCTGGCATCGTTTCCGCGAAGCGGCTACGAAGTCCTTCTGAACAGACGCACTTCTTTTTACAGACAACCCGTCTTCGCTGAGATCGGGTAATTTACCGAGGTTCAGCGATTTTTTTTTACCGCAGGAACGATCACTTCAGATGGCAGACTGAACTGATTTCCAAAGCCACCACCGCCACCACCATTCTGGTTCTGACCATTCTGCTGACCACCGTTGATACCGTTCTGGCCGTTCTGACCACCAACACCGCCACCGCCACCAAAGTTTGGCACCGTCGCTGCCACGTCACCCACAGCATACACGCGGGTGAAAAGGCGTTCGCCAGCCAGAGTCGCAGTGGTGATTTCCATCACTTCGTTATCAACCACGTATCCCAACTGAAGCGGTTCCAGCATCAGACGAAGGGCACTTCGCAACGTGATCCCGGAAAGTTGGAGATTAACAGGCTGATCAATGGCAATCCCTTCTTCCATGATCTTGGCTTCATTGACCCAGATCTCAATTTTGTGAAGATCTTCAATGAAATCGAGAGCGTCCTTGAGCGATGTGTCAATGAATTCGATATCCGTAGGCTGATCCAAAGCCGACATGATCCGCTGTTCGTTGGGGCTGTTCTGACGCAGATCGATTGACTGGTATCGCTTACGTCGCTCGGTCAGAGCCTTCCACACTTCTGCGGGAGGGAAAACAACAGGCGGTTCATCCGGGAATGGAATGTGAGAAAGTTCCACTTGATACAGTGTTTCGAGGAACATATCCGCACGCTTGGAACGCAAGCGGAACATCCGGCGAAGTTGCGTTGCCGCTTCGGCATTGAACAGAGCCGCCGCCGCCGCACCACTGTCGGGTTCAAGATCCACCGCCACGCGGGCCACAGCCTCAGCTTCAGAGAATGCCGCGTCATCGCCATGGCGGCCCGCATTCATTAGTGCCCGAACACGGTCGATCAAATTGGCCAGACGCTCTTCATCCAGCATGGACTGTTCAACCAGTCGCTGCTGTGCTTCCATTTGTGAGGCACGTTCAAGGTCACGAACACGATCCTGATTCTCTTTTTCAATCCGGTTCGTCATGGCCAGAATTTCTGAGCCGATCACGCGTTCAAGTTTCCCACGCTCTTCGGCATTGATATCAATTGCCGAACGAACCGAAGTCATCGTGCGCTTCAGTTCATCAAGTGCCGCACCAGAATTATCAGAGGAGCGGGCATATTGAATGGTCGAACTGACCTGCTGACGTAATTTTTCCGCTTGAACACGGATCAGTTGTTCGCGTTCATCCAGCAGTGAAGGCCCCTGGCCTGGAACGGTTCGTTCCACCAATGGAGGCTCTGAAGTTTCTGATTGAAGTCGGCTGGCCTTGACGGGCGTCGCTTGAACAGCACCACCCTTTGTGGCATGACCTGCAGCCAGCACGCGCTGGAGTGTGACTGGCCGAACAGACATCAGTTCAGCCTGAGTCGCCATCTGGGCCACAATCTGCTGATCACCATCACGGGCAGCCTGCTCAGCCCGGGCCACCAGTAACTGAGAAGCCTGCTCGAATTCATCCCCAATTCGACCAACAACTTCCAGTCCTGCCAACGAGTTCGTTAAACCGCCTTCAGACGTCACCTGGCGAACAAAAGCAGGCAGGAAGGCTGACTCACCATTCATTTGTGAGACATTAAAGGTCATGGACACGGGGTTTCCGCCGGCCGAACCATGCACCACCACTTCTTCACCATTGACTGTCCCGCGACCGATGTAAACCGTCTCACGGTCGGTACGAAGCGGAAGGCCACTGGCCGGAAGCAACTGAAGCCCCAGGTCTCCTTCTACAATGACTTCATTGACCTGCATCACGGGAGCCAGCACCGCATTGGCAACCGCAGCGGCTTCTTTTCCAGGAGCTTCTGCCGGAGTGATCCAGAGGGCACCACCAGTCCGCTGAGCCAGCGACCCCAGAAGCTTGCCATTAAAACGCGGCCCCAGCCCATAACTGTGAACAACAACCTGCTTCTGCTGAAGCTTGTCATAGGTCGTTTGCAACCGATCCACAGGAATAAACTCAGCAGTGCTGTAGCCATCGCCAATATAGAGAACATGCCGGGGGCCGTTCCCTGTAAACCATGTTGAAGCACTCTCAAGAGCCAGCGGAAGGTTTGTGGCTCCCAGCGGAGTTCTCATCCGCAGCTCTTCGACAGCATCAACCAGAGCGGCCGAATTTGCAGCGGCAAAACCGTCCATCAATGGCTCGGGCTTCACATCGACCGCTGCCAGACGAACCTGAGTTTCCCCAGGTAATGATTTCAAAAGTTCAGCCACCAAGCTAAGAGCCCCGTTTCGGTAAGCCCCCACCTGACTGGCCGACGTATCAACCAGAATCACCAGTTCCTGAGCCGAAGCGACGGCAGGAAGCGATGCTGCCCGCAACGCCACCGCGGTGTAACTTGAGCCATCACGGTCAACCTGCCGGAGAACCTGAGCCTTCACAGACTGCGGCTTTGCCACAGGTGCATTCGCGACAGGGACTTCCGCTGCCTGAACAACAGCAAATGTGGCGACAGGAAGAGAAACAGAACCCGTCAGCAGGGCAGCAAGAACGAATCGTGACCACTGACGATGAGAGAGGAAATGCATTTGTGAGCTTTCCAGAACTTCAAGCCGAATCTTTAAGACGTGACCGCCGGTCGGAGGCACCGGACGGCAAACAGCTTTCCTAACCCACAAAGTTTACTGCCGCCAATGGAGCAGTTTGAAGGAAAATCTTCCTTCATAATCAGAGACGGCGAGCAATTTTGGCAATTCCCCCGCGTAATCCGCGCCCTCCGCCTTCGTCGGGAACATCGGCGGGGGATGGCTCACCACGTGATTTCCATTTCTTGCCTACGAATGAGTCATGCAATCGGCACAACCCAAACCCCGCCAGAAGTCGTCTATTACGATGGGGAATTGGGGGCTGGGCAAGTTCACGATTCAAGACTGAAAGCCTGTCCGAGAACACTCTCCCGTTTGCGGCAGGGCAGGGTGAGGGCTGATGAACCACCCGTGTTTCCGAAGCCAATACCAATCCCCACATCCGGCCTTCGGCCACCTTCTCCCTCAAGGAGAAGGATTTGAGAAGCTCTGGCGGCGTAAGAACCATTCGCGGATGAACGACTGGCCCTCATACGCCGCCACAAACCCCGCAAGGGGACGCAACGGGGCTGCGAATCTTTAGTACAAGTCCCGGCTGATAGGCCCAAACCCCGCAAGGGGGTTAGGGAGTGAGTTCCAGGAGGGATTGGGTGCGGACGATGCCGCAGTGAGCGGGGAAGGAGTGGAAGGCGTGGACGGAAATGGCATGCCCGGTCACTTCAAACATCAGCAGACTGAGTGGAGCAGGGCAGAGGCGATTGCGTGTGGGGAAGACATGGCTGAGTGTCGCGCGATGGAGGTCGCTGAGCAGATCCTCATGTGCTCCGAGAAATTGATCTGGTTCCAACATCTCCAATTGGCTGCTCACCGAGTATTCCCAGTGACCAGAGGCGGGGCGAATCATATGTGTTTTGCAGCCGCGAATTTTCTGGATCAGGCATGACCGACCAGACGTTGTTGTTAAAGACTGCTCGGCGATCAGTTCGCAGAGAACACTCCCCTGGCGTTTCCAGACAACGGCATGCCCCATGGGAGTGAGGGAGATTTCTGCCGTGACGTCGTGCGTGCGAAACACGTCTTTTTCTACAGCACTCAAAAGTTCCGGATGAGGGGCTTTCTGAGTGACCTGCAGCATGAGCGATGTTACGTCGGGGCGGACGGAATCGACGCGCATGGCAACCTTTCTTCAAAGACCACAATGATTCAACCAAGCTTAATATCAGTTTTGTTTGATTGCCTGATTGACGACGAGCAGATGTGAAACAGAACGGAGTTGATATGTGGTTCAGACTCTGTCTGTGCCAGGCACAGGCAGGTGATCGTGTTCCACACATTCCACACTAACGAAGTGATGCTCAACTTTTCCAGAGCGGAGTGACACTCTTCGCGAACCTTTTCAAGGTTGTGAAATGGACTTGCAAATTGGCATTCCTGTTGATTCAAAAAACGATTCAGCCAGTGGGCTTCCGCCAGGCACTTCACCATGCGGTGTAAAGTCTGCGACAAGGCACACGGTTGCGGTCTGAATTCATCGAGGGGAAATTTGTGACGCTCCCACGCCACGATGGATTCAAGGATTGTGCGGCACATTGGAGGTGCGTAAATCGCAGAATCAAGTGGAAAAACCAACATCAACTTTTGCGACACGATGGAGGCCATGCCATAGGTTCAGCCTATACCAAGCATCGTACTGGCTGGGTTTGTTCCTGACTTCACGAGGGGTATACTTCCCTTGTCGCAGGTATCCCTGGGCCAGGAATGGCGCATTTGTTCAAGAGCGTGTCAGCCTCTGGCGATGTGAGTACCTGCATGATTCACCCCTGTTCTCTGCACTTTGATGGAGTTTTTCATGTCAGCTCGCGTTGGTAAGCCTGCCCCAGACTTTTCCGTACAGGCCTATGACCGAACCAAGGACAACACCGACGCCCAGTTCACCAAGGTGAATCTGACTGATCTGCGCGGCAAGTGGGTTTGTCTCTATTTCTACCCACTCGACTTTACGTTCGTTTGTCCCACGGAAATCGTCGCGTTTGATAAGGCTGTGGGCGAATTTTCTGATCGTGACTGCGTTCTGCTGACCGCCAGCACCGATAGCGTTTTTTCGCACAAGGGTTGGTGCGATAGCCATAAGGATCTTGCCAGCCTGAAGCATTTGATGCTGGCCGATACGGCTCATACGCTTTCCACCGCTTATGGCGTGCTTGATGAAGAACAAGGGATTGCTTATCGCGGCATTTTCCTGATCGATCCGACCGGCGCTATTCGCTGGCTGGCTGTGCACGATCTTTCCGTGGGCCGAAGCGTTGAAGAAGTCATTCGCGTGCTGGATGCTCTTCAGACCGACAAGCTCTGTCCCTGCAACTGGAAGAAGGGCGAAGAGACCCTTAACTAATACGATGTGAGCATGGGTCAGACGAGATGATGAGTCGTGACCCTGTTTCTTCTATTGCTTGACATGGTGATGTAGCCGTCGAACGGTTTCTGTATTTCAGGAACCGCTTGCGGCTATTTTTCTTCACTCAGCTTATCTCCGCTCAGCCAAATTTTCTGATCACACAGGCACTCGTGAAATCAGGTTGTGCTGTTTTCACGCTGTCAAAACTCAAATGATAAAACAAATTCAGGAGACGAATCATGCACCCGCTCTGGCCTGCAAGAACACATGCCGAGATTGACGATAAAGCGAAGCAAACACTCTCACGGCTGGAAGAATTGTTTGGTGCAGAGCCGATCCCTGAAATCTTTCATCAGATGAGTATCGTCCCTGCGTTTCTCAATGACTATTACATGAACTTCAAAAAGTTCGTGTACACCGACGGCAAGCTCACCGTTCGTGAAAAGGCGCTCATCAGCGTGGCAGTCAGTCATACGGCTGGCGTGAAATCATTGACCGAATATTTCGCCCAAAGGTTGCGTTCACAGGTCGAAGGAACCGAGCAGGAAAAGTCTCAATTCGTGGCGGACGTCCTCGCTGTCCAGGCGACTTGTGCCATGTACAACGTCTTCTTCAAGTTCCGTGACTTAAGCGGGAGTGATCTGTTCAGTGGAATGCCCGTGGGACTACGAGCACATACGTTTGCAGGCACCAGCCTGAGTGACCGGGACGTGGAACTGATCAACGTGACCGTGAGCGATGTCAACGGGTGCAAGCCATGCACGGAAGGTCACGTTGCGAAAGCCCGGCAACTGGGACTGAGTGACGAAGCGATTCTTGAGTCGATCCAGTGTGCAGCTACCGTCTATGCCGGCTGCCAATTTGCCAAGACTGCGCACTGAGTTTGTTACAAGTCTTTGGCGCCGATTTTCAGTGTGCCGTGCGGGTTTTCTGATCACGTCATCTGGCGGGCGTGATCAGGGGATGTTGCTGAATGTTCCTCCATTCTGTTGCGAGAGATGTTTCAACACGACCTCGCCCGCTTGCCCGCCCAGTGCAATGGTATTGATGATGGTTTTCTCCTGCCGAAGTCCCATCAGATCCTGCTCTGCGATGGGAGGGAAAGAGCCGTCAGTCAAGAGATGAATCACATCCGGTTGCAATCTGAGAGCTAACTGAAGTGATGATCGCGGATCGGTGTTCCCCGGCATGGTCGTCGCTGTCCCAGCCCAGCGAAGGAAACGCTCCTTGTTTTCATTCGTGGCCAGTTCCAGTTGTTTGGAAGGCATGGAATAGTCCACATCACTGAAAAAGACGATGTAAAAATGGGTTTCTTCGGGAAGTTCTCGAATGGCCTGCACCAGTTCCTGTTTCACTCGTTGAAAGCGGGTGGTGCGCCCTCCGTTTCGATAACTCGACGGGAGATGAACGACTTCCATGCTGCCCGAGCAATCGACAACGAACACGACTTTCTTACCGGCCTGAGTCTTACCAAAGATTCCCGAGCCTCCTTTGCCGTTTCCAGTTCCCTTGCCGGTTCCTTCCCCTTGCCCCTGACCTGTGCCTCGTTTGCCTGGGCGGGTTGCTTTTCCTTTTGAGGATGCCACTTCCGGAGTCACCGTCGCAGGCGTCCCCAGAGGATCCCAGGCAGGGTCGATCAAAAACTGATCAGTGGGCGCTGTGGACGAATCGTCAAGAAGATCGGCCAGCATTTCTGATGAGGATCCGCCGGACACGTCAAGCATCTGGCCCGGATCCGCTTTTGCCTCATGATCGTCGAATACTAAATCCGTGATTTCCGTGACGATGTCATGTGATTCAGCATCAGCCCCCCAAAGTGTAGAAACGGGAAGGGAATGAGGAACCTCTGCCTTGAGCACAATCAAGCCGAGAAGCAACAAGATCACAGCGTGCAGTGCCAACGATGTGGACACGCTTTGAATCGCTCGTCGGGAAGGAGGGTGGATTCCCATATTCACTCAGCGGCCTGACCAGAAGTGTCGACACCATCGGTGAGCGTACCGACTGGATGCCATTCTGATCGTCGCAGCCCTTCACTGCCATGGGAAAATGAAAAACCTCATCGAGAAAACCAATGAGTGAGGACAAAATCAGGCCGTAAGTGGTGGCAAGCCATGGCTCTGAAATCAAAAGCAGCGGGGAAAACCTCCTCTTCCGCCAATCCCCACAATGCTGCTATGCTCCGTTGTTCGACTGGTCAGATCAGGGATTGAAACGATCAGTCAGCAGCAGAATCGGCTTCATAACGGGTGAAGGCGGTGTGCTGTTTGTCTTTCTGGGGCGAAATTTTCATCCCACACAAGGATGTTGGCCACAAATGGGAATGCAACCAGGCACGTTAATCCAGTCCTTAATGGCAGGCGGAAAAGCCTGGCTGGTTGGCGGTTGTCTGCTGACCACTTCGCTCTGCGCCGCAGGGTGTGGTTCCTCCGGGTCGGTTGATTCGTCCGATCTGGAATTGGACTTTGGGGATACGTCGGAAGTCGCGCGCGACATGGGCGTCGGGCAAGCTTCAACCAGTGAAGCATTACTCCAAGCCCCTGCTGCCCCGGCATTAGAGACAGAAAAACTGGATCTTCACGTTAAGGTCGGGGATCGTTTTCCTCTCTTGAAAACTGTCGATCAGCGAGTTTCCCAGGGCCAGCCCGCTCAGGTTGTCGGCGCCAGCCGCCTGGAACTCCAGATGGTTCTGCAAGTTGATGAAGTTCAGAACGACCGAACCCGCTTCTCCGTGCAGTATCACCGCGTCCAGTTCCAGCAGACCCTGGGCGGCAAAACCATCAATTACAACTCTGCCGATGGGGGAAGCAATATTCCACCGGAAGCGTTGGCCTATGCGGGACTTCCCGGCAACGGTTTTGGTTTCTGGCTAGGCCCTGATCGCCGGGTGGCCGAAGTGCTCCGGTTTGAAGAATTCGTACATCGCTGTGTCGCTCACGTGCCGGATGACCGCAAAGCTCAGGTGATCGGACAATTGGCCGTTCTTCCGCACGATGAAGGGGTTGCGAACTTTATCGACAACTCCATCGGTTTGCTGCCAGCTCAAGGGGCACAAGGCGTTCAATTGGGATCAACATGGGTGCTGCCTCCGAAGCGGCTGGATGGCCCGATCCCTCTCACTATTGAAACACGCTGTCTGGTGAAAGAATTAGGGTCGCGAGAAGTTGTCATCGATGTGGTGGGAGCGATTGCTCCCTCCATGGCACAGTATGGCCCTCAAGGGATGAAAGTCTCTGTGCGTGGCGGACGGCAGAGCGGTGTCTGTCATGTCGATCGGGCCACCGGCCTGCCCACCAGTTCCCGCCTGACCAGCATGCTGGAGATGGTTGTCAAGACCGCTGACGGACGCGAATTGCAGCAAATCAAGGAAACGATCACCAATATCCAATCCTTCCCGGATCAATCAACGCTGCAACCACAAGTGAGCCAGATGCCCGTAAATGGCGGTGGTTCACTCAGTTCTGGCAGTTCGATCGGCATGAATTCGATCATTCAGAGCAGCTATGTCAACAGCAATGCCGCCCCCACTCCATCAGGCGGTGCCGCTCCACAGGACATGCCCGTCAACACCGCCAACTGGCCCCGCGACCGATAGTCTTTCGCCGACGGCCCCCACACGATTAGGGCTTGTGAGATCGGACTGTGTGCCATGATCCCGGTTCCGCTGTAGCTACTTTCAGCTAAGACAATAAGAAAACGTCAGTCGCTTTTGAAAATTCCTTGCTCGACCCATCGCGCAAAGAGTGCATGCCCGTCATTCGTCAGGTGAATACCGTCAAAGGTCGCGCCGGTCGTACTCAAAATTTGCATGAACCGGCGGCGAGGAATCAGGCGAACCCTATATTGACTGGCCAAGTCCCGATGCACCCAGGCAAATCTGTGCCGGAGAGGAGGCCAGGGGAGTTCCAACAGCACAATGTCATAAGGTCTTTCACAAGCAGTTCGCAGAAGTTGATCCAACCCCTCACGGTATTCAGTCAGGGTTGTGGGGCCCAAGAGATCGTTGCCGCCGATCTCGATCAGCAGTGTCGCGGGTTCATTCGGTAGCGACTCCAATTGCCTTATCGCTGATCGAACAGTAGCCCCTGGTTGAGCAGCACTCACAACCTTCCAGGGAAGCTGAATTTGCATTGGCCAGACAAGGTCGTCATCGTTAAGCCCGGCAGTCACCGAATCACCGATGACCAGCAATCGCCCCTCTCGAAGATGCTCAGGCCATGCCTGCGGATTCAGGCGACTCCACCCCGCCCACGCCAAGACGGCGACCAGGCACAAGACACTTCCCCAGTAGTGGGTTCGATAACTTACGGAAAGACATCTCTGAAGCCACCACGCTTGGGGATTGTTAGCACGCCCCTCAGTCTCCGGCATTTGACTGGTCGTTGCGTGACGAAATTCAGCGGGCGACCTGAGGATCAGACTGGTAACCGCCACCAGCAGCAGCAAGCTCAGGATGATTGGAAAAGCTTCTCCTGAAGCAGCTCCCCAAACGATGGAAACGACCAGCAAGAATGCCGCCAGTCGCACTTGAGCACTCCGCCGGAAAGCCTCACGTCCCTCGAAAATCGCTTTCAAACAGGAAGGCCGCAACAGCCACAAGATGCCCGCCATTGCGAGCAACGCAACAATCCACGCATCGCCGCCAGCGAAGTGAAACATGATCCCGCGTAGCCAGTATGGCGGTTCTTCCATCATTGCTGTCCTTGAAGCATATCGACAGAAAAGACTTACAGACTGGCAAAGATCAGCGACGCGTTTTGTCCTCCAAAGCCGGCATTGTTGGACATCACACGCCGGATCGTTTTTTCTCGCGAATGGCGGGGAACATAATCCAGATCACACTCGGGATCGGGGTATTCGTAATTCGCTGTGGGAGGAACCAGCTGATCCCGAATGGCCAGCAACGAGAACATCGCTTCCAACGCACCGCAAGCGGCGACAAGATGGCCCGTCGCCCCTTTGGTGCTGGAAATCGGCATCTTGCGGACATCACTTCCCAGCACGGTTTTCAGTGCGTAAGTCTCGGTCTTGTCATTGGCCTTCGTGCTGGTTCCGTGAGCATTGATATAGTCAATGGCATCAGGATTCAGCCCCGCATTCTTGAGTGAAAGCCGAATCGCTCGCGCCATTCCTTCTCCATCAGGCGGAATATCTGTGGGACGATAAGCATCAGCCGTGACTCCATACCCTACGACTTCCCCATAGATTCTGGCTCCTCGTCGGGCGGCGTGTTCGTACTCTTCCAGGACAAGCATGGCTGCCCCTTCACCAAGCACAAATCCATCCCGCTCACGATCAAAGGGCCGCGAGGCCTGTTCCGGCGAGTCATTTCTGGTTGAAAGCGTTGTCAGCAGGCAAAAGCCGGTAATTCCAAACGGATGAATCATGCTGTGTGCTCCGCCAGACAACATCACGTCCGCCTCCCCACTGCGGATCAATTCGGTCGCTTCACCGATGGCCTGTGCCGAGGCCGCACACGCAGTCAACGAGTTCAGATTAGGCCCCATCGCATTGAACAATCCCGCCAGACGACCCGCCAGAATGCTCGGTTCCTGATTCTGTTCCATCTCGGCGTCAAAATCACGCAGCCCCAACTCTGAAAACTTTTGAAGATCAATCCCTTTGTCTGTTGTTGAAGCCCCCAGCAGCGTCCGCATGAGCAAAAGAAAGTCTTGCGACCCCTCACCCGAACCCAGATAAACTCCAAACCGCGTCGGGTCGATCAACTTCGCAATATCCAGACCGGAATCCGTGACCGCCTGCATGGCCGCTGCCGCCCCAAACTGGATGTTAGGCCCTGACTTCATAAATGACGGGACAATCTCCGGCGCGATCCACCGTTTCAGATCAAACGACTTGACCTCAGCCGCAATCTGTGAAGGAAAGTGAGACGCATCAAACCGCGTGATTTTTTGAACACCCGATCTCCCGGCATGAAGCGATTGCCAGGCCTCATCCGGGGTATGACCGACCGGCGAAATACATCCCAACCCCGTAACCACAACTCGACGACGCATCGTTGAACTCTCCGTCAATGTCTCAACCTGACTCGCGACAACTATTCAATCGGCCGTCTTCTCATTCGGATGTTTTTGTCGAACCGTCTGTTTTCGACCTCAGTAATTCATCTGTAACCACTGCCAGAATTTCATTCGAGAGAGTGGGATCATCAACCGCTCTCGCAAGCGTCAATGCCCCCAGCATCGTCGATAAGGCGACGATCGATTTTTTCCGGGCCTTCTCAGCCGAGCGCTGCCCACTATGCCGGCAGAGAAACGCCAGAAAACCTTCAATCGCCCGCGAAAATCGCTGCCGGGTCGATGGCTTCTGACGCGATAAATCCACCGCCATCGCCGCCATCACACACCCGTTCTCAGGCTGATCCCGGTGCTCTGGTGAAAGATAGAAACGCACAATCCGCGAAAAAGAACTGGCATCACCAGGTATTTCAATCAATATTTCCAGTGACCGCGACGTCTCACCCATCGCATGTTCGCAGCATTCAATCACCAACTCATCTTTCGAGGGAAAGTGACTGTAGAGCGCCCCATGCGTCAGTCGCGCCTCCCGCACGACCTCAGCCACTCCAACACCATCAATTCCGCGACGGCGAAACAGCCGGGCAGCGGCATCCAGAATCGCCTGACGGTTCGCTGTCGCCTGTTCTCTAGTCACTTTCATGCAGCTGGCACCTTTTTTACTCCCCGTGTTCATTGCAATCGCAATCATAGTATTCATGGCGGGTATTATCAATAGATCGTCGGCATTAGCAATCTCCCACATAAGCCAGTCTGACTCTTCGTGAAATATCAGCCGCTTTCAGAAATTCGGCTTGAGTCATTTGCCTCCTGGGCTGACACTCGCCAGCGCATTCATTTCCTAAAAATCTGACATCGAGATGACGCTATGCTGCGAATTCCTCAATTCGGGATGTTGATCGATGCTCCGCACGATCACGGGCTGGCCACACAAAACGGTATCACCCTTTATGCACCGCTCCATGGCCAGTTCGGCGTAGGCATCATGTCCCCCGGGCCGGGCGATGACCCTCAGGGCAACCTCGAAGAGCAATATGAACTGATGGCGGCCCTCGGCCCGGTGGGAGAACACGGCGCCACATTCATCAATCGCCGGGATCCAGAGGTGCCGTTTATCGGTGCCATCCGGAATCCGCATACATCACGGCTTTATCTTCTGGTGCCGTTCAATCATGCCCGGCTCACAGAGAAAGAGTTGCGAAGTGCGATTGGTCAACTGGTGAAATACCTCCGTTTCATCAGCCCTCGCATGGAACAGTGGGAAGAGGTTCTTCGTGGAAAGACATTCACCGCTGCACATCACTACCAGCGATCCATTGGCTCGAGTGATAGCAATTCGCACGAAGAAACCCTCTCTTTCAAATCTGATGGAACCTATCTCCGGCGGATCACAGGGCACACTTCCATCAGTGGGGGCGGTTTATCGCTGGGCCGCGTTCGCGACGACCGCGAAACCGGCCTTTGGGATATCCTTGAGGAATGGCCGCAAATTCACCTGCGGCTTGAAACTTCAACGGGTGAACGCACCAATCTCTCCCTGTCCCGAGTAGCCCACACCTTCCAATTTGGTGACCAAAGTTTCGTGCAAACGAGGTAGCGATCGTCTCAACTCCCCAAAGCACCAGCAGCCTCTACGGCATTGCTAAAGGATAAAATCTGGGTCGCTTCTGTTGTTAAGTCTGACAGCAGAAGACGTTGCGGCGACATGATTTCGATGGCAAAGCCGGGGCACAACACCCCGCAAAATCGTTAAAGACAACCCATAACAAAGACCGACATAGTATGAGAAAGCTGGAGACCATCAGACGTCCTGCCATACGTCTGGTGAATGGGGGCTTTGCCCCAGGAATTGTTCAACCTGACGTTTCTCACACTTCACGGCCACAAACCTGGCTGTGTTTGGGGAGTCGCACGCCAAGATGCGATGGGTGTCGTTCTTGCTGTTGCCGCTCGTCTTGAATGCCACCGGTTGCCGCATGTTGGGGCCACTCTCCCCTCTCAGGCCCGTTGAACAGGTCTTTGTTTATCCAAATTTCTCATCCCGCATGGTTAAACAAGATTCGACAGTGGGTGAAGTCTTGCCGCCAGGCAGAGAAGTTCTGATTGAGACCCCTGATCGCCAGACTCTCGACGCCCGTTATTTTGCCCACCCTGTCCCTCAGGCCGTGGTGCTCTATTGTCACGGAAATGTTGGAACGGTGGATCAATGGGGAAAGCTGGCCGCCCGTTTGAGCGTGCAACACCGAGTCTCCATTCTGGTTTTTGATTACCGTGGCTATGGCCGAAGCACCGGCTTCCCTCACGAAAAAGGCATTCTGATCGATGCCAAAGCGGCCAGAGACTGGCTGACTAAAGAAAACGGCTTAGCATCGACCGACATTGTTCTCATGGGGCGATCATTAGGAGGGGCCGTCGCTGTCGATCTGGCCTCAACCGATGGCGCACGCGGGCTGATTCTGGAGAGTACTTTCCCATCTTTGCCGGACGTCGCCAGACAGCATGCCGCGTGGCTTCTTCCTGATTGGAATATGACCCAGCGGCTGAACTCGGTGG
This sequence comes from Planctopirus sp. SH287, assembly GCF_056500625.1. Classification (NCBI taxonomy): domain Bacteria; kingdom Pseudomonadati; phylum Planctomycetota; class Planctomycetia; order Planctomycetales; family Planctomycetaceae; genus Planctopirus; species Planctopirus sp. SH287. Next base: position 688,219 of record NZ_CM151403.1, read on the forward strand.
ATAAGCTGAAAAGCTATCCCGGCCCGCTATTACAAAGCCATGGATCAGCAGATCAACTGATCCCTCTTCCCTTGGGGAAAAAGCTCTTTGAAGAGGCCCCAGGCTCAAAACAATTCATTACCGTACACGGCGCCACCCATACCGACGATCACATCCGCTATTGTGCCGGTGATCGAGAACTCTTTCTCCGCACGCTGCCTCCAATAAATCACTCGGCGGACAATATCATCAACGGCCGCACCCCCATTACGCCTTAATTAAGCCACAGCAGATCTATATAAAATGCTCCCCAATAAAATGCTCCCCAGACAAATCGCTGACAAGAACTTGTCATTGCCAAAGCTCAACTAATACAATCAGTGAATGCAACAAGAGACCGCAGACAAAAATCAAAAAACCGATATTCAACCAAAAGACGTGCCGCTCACTTATGCGAGACGTGGGACGTTGATCGGCAGCATGCTGGGGCTTGTCGCCGTTTGCCGCATCATGTCAGGGGCTATCGATCCCACTCAAACAAATCACTCGCCTCTTTTCCCCGCAGCAGTCGTGGCCATCTCTCTCTTTGCGAGCGTGGTTTTCCTTCTACTGACGCTTGCCGGACAAGTGATCGGCTCTCATTTCAATCAAAAAATATGCACCGAAACGAAAGACATCGCAGTTAAGTAAATGGCATGGAGTCTTCGGAATGCACCAGTGTTTACGCTTTTTATATAGTCCAGCCTGACTGCCAACTAAAAATTGGTGTATTGCGCTGCGCTGCATACACCCTGCATATATTGCGAATCGCGATTGATCGCTAATCGTCATCCAACGCAAACATTATTTATTCGCAGAGTGCTGCGTGATGCTGGATTTCAGCTCGCGGAAATGTCGGCTGAGTTCCTCTGCTGGCAGATAGTTATGGTGCCCACCTTCAATCGTCACGAACTTCTTGGGAATTCCCGAAACTGACTTCTCCCGTGCCGCAGAAAAAAGTTGCTCGGCATGAGCATAAGGCGTGAGCGTATCATCGGTGCCGTGAAATTGAAGAACAGGGCACGTCACCTTGCCAATTCGCTCAATCGACGGAAACCGATCCCAGACGAAATATTGCAGAAGCGGCATGTAAGGGTATTGGTAGAGGACAGTGGCTGGTATTGACTTAAAGGTCGAGTTCAGCACTAAAGCGGCAGGTGGTACGTTGGCCTCAGATAGCTCCCTCGCCAGACGCGTCGCTACTCCACCACCCATCGACTCACCAAAGAGCACAATCTGATTGGGGCGATATCCCAAGGTCTCGGTTGCATATTTCCAGACAGATTGAGCATCGCTGGCAAAATTTGTTTCACAGGGTGAACCGGGATTCTCGCTATAGCCACGGTAATCAAAAATCAGAACGCTTAAGCCCAGCCGATAAAATTCCAGACAATCCTCTTCCCGCTGCTGTCGTGTCCCGGCATTACCGGGGAAATAAATCACCAGCCAGCGGGGCGTATCAACATTAGGCTCTTCTGGACGTCGATAATACCAGCCATGAAGGGAGAGCTTGTCAGAAGTTGTCAGTACGACATCTTCAACGTCAAGACTTCCCTGACCAGCCAGATGAGCCGAAAGCGGCCCCGTTTGTGTCGGGACAAAAATCATCTGCCGCTGGACTGCAATCAGCAGAACATGAATACCGACATAGGGAATCAAAACAAACAAGAATACCAACCTGAAGAAACGCCAGTACATCGTCTGGCTTAGCGAAGAGACGATCGCAGGTTCATCAGGGTTCATAGGCCATTCCATGTTTCATTCACACTGCCGCAGTCCAGGAGATTGTGAAATATCAAAGATCGGCGGCAGCATTTCCGGGTTCCGGAAATCAATTCAAGTCGTAGGAAACGCTCCGAGTTGCATCATTAGTCCTAGTGCATCCATGATAATTCGCGTGTCTTTAATTTTATGACCTTCAAAGCGGTCAATCACGACACCCCAAACCTTGACTGATCGCCCGGTGGCAGGCACCCCCAAAAAATCTGCTTGATGAGTCCCTGTCCACTCGAAGCGTGTGACGACTTTATCCCCTTCGGCGATTTGTTCTTGTGCCGTCCAATGCATATCTGGAAACGCAGTTCGCATTCCACGTAGAACGTCTTTCAGTCCCGCTAAACCTGGTCCCTGGCCGGGTAACGGAACCTGTTCCACCATATCTTCCCAGAAGAACTGGCTGGCAGATTCAATCTCACCCTTATTAATGGACAGATTCAAAAACTCTCTCACCGTTGCACAGTGATCTTGCATCGCGACGCCTTCTGAAATCCCCTCAATCCATTCCCATCGGCATGGATTTTCAGGGCAATAGAGTGTGGACTGTTTGAGAACCATCTTCCGCTTTCACTCTCGAGGAAGAAGGCGGAGTTAATAGAAAAGCTATTAAATAGTTAAAAACTCATCTGTTGACAGCACGTTAGCATAGCCAAATTTCAGGGCTGCCATGAAGGCCGCGTGGGCATGCTCGGCGGGGACTTTCACCCCGTTAAATTCCAGATCCCGCGACGCGCACGCATCGTGGATCACCGTGCAGCCATAGCCAAAATCGTTGGATGCCCGGGTAGCTGCATCAACACACATGTGGCTCATTGCACCGCAAATGACCACATTTTTAATATCATGCTGCTCGAGAATCTCGCCGAGCTTTGTTTCACGGTAAGAATTGATGTAGTGCTTAAGAACGACCTCTTCGGTCGGCAGGTTCTTTGCCGTGGGATGAATCTGTGCCCCTTCGCTGCCCGGCGCAAAAAAAGGTGCATCAGCTGTGGGGAACTCGTGCCGAATGTGCACCACTAACTGGCCGTCGTTTCGTGCAGCCACAAGGAGTTTCGCCACGTTGTCAGCCGCCGCCTCGATTCCGCTTAATGTCCAGCGACCACCGGGGAAATAATCGTTCTGAACATCAATCACAATCAAGGCATAGCGTGGCTTCATGTCGTTCTCTCGCATCTCAGCAGACAGCAAACGCAACCATTCGACGGAACGGCTACAGCGGCGCAGATGATATGCCCTCCAGAAATTTATCGCACGCTGATTCCTGAGAATTGCATAGGAAAACTGATCTGAAGATGACGGCATCGCACCCGACAAAAGGCCCGCAACATTCCTTCCGCAAGGCCGTTCCACCCGGTTCCTCAAAGGGACATTAGCCCAACGCTGTACCCACTGATCGTGCGGAAACCCAGCCTTCGCTAAACCTCCTGAGTTAACAAAAGGTCTTGGCCTTGGCAGTTTTTGCCGAAATCCTTAGAGTCGATCACGGAAGAGCCTCCGCGAGGCGGGAAAACTCGTGCCTCGTAAGTCAGCCAAAGGATTGGCGGAATGTACAAATTACTGCTTTGTCAGAAATATCTGCGAACCCGCTACATCGCTCTTGCCAGCGTTGTCAGCGTGATGCTGGGTGTCGCGACGATGATTGTCGTCAACAGCGTTATGGCGGGCTTTTCCAGCGAAATGCGGGATCGAATCAAGGGTCTGCTCTCGGATGTCGTCATCGAGACAAACGGCCTGGATGGTGAAAAGAACCCCGAAGCTCATGCCGAGCTTGTTCGTAAAGTCGTTGGTCAGTATGTCGCAGGCATGACCACTACGGTCGAAATCTATGGCATGCTGAGTTTTGAATACGCCGGCCAATGGATTACCCGCCCCGTGACTTTGATTGGCATTGACCCGAAGAGCAAGGCGGAAGTCGGGCCACTGGTCAACTATCTGCAAAGCTATCAGGACGAAAAAGAGGGGACGACGGTTGTCAGGAAAGCCGAGCGATCGTCTGAAAATCCCGCAGGATGGACACTCACCTCATCGGCCCGAAATTACCGCAGAGAACGGGCCGCTCAAGAGGCCTTCTTTCGTGAACAACGCCAGCATGATTTGATGCAACGGGGAGAAACGACGCAAGAAACAAAAGATGCCGCTGAGCCACCGCCCACCAGCGATATCGTTGACCCTTTTGCTTTGGAATCGGCCCAGGCCTCCCGCGCCGTTCCTCCACAGCCTGTTGATCCCTCGGAACCATTACCCGGCAAGCTCTATATCGGCGCTGGCCTGATCAGTTTCCCTTTTGAAGAAAACGAAACCGGGAAGATCCGCACGCAATGGATGGTTCGTACGGGAGATGATGTCAAAATCAGCACGGTGACTGCTGGAACTCCCCAACCCGTCTACTTCAATGCCACCGTCGTTGACACCTTCAAAAGCGGGATGAGCGAATACGATTCCTCGCTGGTCTTCTGTAATCTGGAATACCTTCAGCAAGTCCGTGGCATGGTTCATCCCACGACTGGCGAACGGGCGATTACTTCGATTCAGCTTAAGCTCCATGACTTTAACGATGCCAATGAAGTGGTCGACAAGCTGCGAGCCGCATTTCCTCCCGGCCTCTATACCATTCGGACCTGGGAGCAGAAACAAGGCCCTTTGCTAGCTGCTGTTGATGTGGAATCTTCCATTCTGAACGTGCTTCTTTTCCTGATTATCACCGTCGCTGGCTTCGGGATTCTCGCGATTTTCTTCATGATTGTGGTCGAGAAAACCAGAGATATCGGCGTGCTCAAAGCCTTGGGAGCCAGCTCTACGGGTGTCATGGCCATTTTCCTGCTTTATGGCTTATCGCTGGGAGTGGTTGGTAGTGGCGGCGGTGTGGCCTGTGGCCTCCTCTTTGTCCGCTATATCAATCAGATCGAACTGGTGATCACCTATATTACTGGCCGTAAAGTTTTTGATGAGCGGATTTACTACTTCCCTGAGATTCCGACGTATGTCGATCCGTGGATGGTAGTTTCTGTTGCGCTGGGAGCCATGGGGATTGCCGTTATGGCCAGCATTCTGCCGGCTCGTCGCGCCGCCCGGCTTCAACCTGTGCAGGCCCTGCGCTCCGAATGATTTTGTCGCTCGCGACAGCAGATGCCCCGCCAGGATGTTTTTCCTGAAGAGAAGTATCAATCGTCAAATTATTTGTTGCTTGTCAGAAAAGAAAACATCATGGATCGCTACGCCGCGATGAATTCACTTTCGACTGCCAATGCCCATCAGGGCCATTATCCCTCAGGTGGATCAACATCTGCGCCACCATTTGAAGCTGCTTGTGAGACGATCTTGTTGAGTTCTTCACTCCCCCCCCATTCTCAACTCGTGGCAACAGGAATCGATAAAGCCTACCGCAAAGGAGACCATCGTGTTTCGGTACTGCGGGGAGTCGATATCGCGATTCAAAAGGGTGAATTTCTCTCAATTATTGGCCAGTCGGGATCAGGAAAGAGCACGCTTCTGCACCTGATGGGTCTGCTGGACGCCCCCGACATGGGCGAAGTGCTGCTCGATGGTCAGCGGATCGACGACCTGCCGGCTCGCACGCGCGATCAGATCCGTAATCGCGTCTTTGGCTTTGTTTTCCAGTTTTACCACCTGATGCCGGAATTAACGTTGGTGGAGAACGTCGTGCTCCCGCTGATGATTCGGCACTCTATCTGGGCTTATTGGAAAAACCGCCGCACTTATATTGACCGGGCCAAGCAGTTAATTGACCGGGTCGGTCTGTCCCACCGATTATCGCACAAGCCATCGGAACTCTCTGGCGGCGAAATGCAACGGGCCGCCATTGCCCGCGCTCTGGTTTCACAGCCGCAGATCCTTCTGGCAGATGAGCCAACGGGAAATCTTGATGAAACAACAGGTCGCGAGATCATGGATCTGTTGAATCGCCTCAATATCGAAGAACAGCTTTCGATTGTCATGGTCACCCACGATGCGAATCTGGCGCGAGAAGCCGCCCGCACTGTCCGTTTAACGGCAGGGCGTGTGGAATCTCTGGCAGGGGCCGCATAGTGGTACGACCCTCTGTCCTGGCAGGTTGTTGAGTTTGTCCGCAGGCTGGTTGGCCTGCCCACCACTCTTTGCTGACTCTGTCAAAGCTGACTCTGTCAAATCAGAGTGGAAGCTCCTCTGGCGCTAATTCACCACGCTTACGAAGCTCAAACGCGAGCTGTCGCCAATAATCGGGCTGTCTGGCAAGCCTTCAGGAATGAGGGGAGATGCAGCCGTTCTTCGGCTGTGTGGATCTTTTCTTGGCCACAACCCAATGTGACCGTGGGAAACCCATGAGCCGACATCCAGTTGGCATCTAACCCACCGTTGCCCACATGTTTTTCGGGTGTCAGCCCAACGGCTTCCAGTGCTTTTTCCGCAGCGATGACCGCGGGTTCGGTCTCTTCCATCCGGAATGATTCATACTTCAATTCTGATTGGAACTCGATCCGCCCGCGCTTTCCTTCAGCCGACATGAGTTGTTTGGCAGCACGTGTGAATGCTTTCTGGATCTCAGAAACGATCTTCACACGGAACACGGGATCATGGCTGCGGGCCTCTGCTTTGAGAGAAGCCAGTGGAGTCACGACATTGGTCGCCGCTCCGGCTTCAATGATGCCAATGTTGCTTGAGCCACGTTTCCGACCCTTTTTAACCAGTCCCAACCAGCCATTTGCCTGAAGGTCAGCGATTGCCAGGGAAGCGATGGTAATGGCATTCACCCCCAGTTCCGGATGCACGCCCGCATGACTGGGAATTCCATGAACTGTTATCTGTATGGCGATATCGCCAGTCGCCCCCACACACAGACTGGCCGGATTCCCGCCATCCCAGTTAAAGCAGAGCTTTGGGTTGCCAAGCTGGCTCTTATCGACAAAGCGGGCACCATACAGACCAATCTCTTCCTGGACTGCAAAGAGGAAGGTCAACGGAGGATGAGGCAGCCCTTTGGAAAGAATTTCGCAGAGTGTGTGCAGAATGACCGCTGTTCCACTGCGGTCATCCCCTCCCAGGCCGGTCAGTGGGTTTTTGGAAACCACATAATCGCCTTCAATGGCTGGCTCACAACCGGCACAAATCGGAACCGTATCCACGTGGGCCATCAACAGACGCCGGGGCTTTTTCATGGTTCCAGGAAGCTTGACGATCAGGTTGCCGGCATTGCCTCCTCCCGGAATTCGCGCCGAGGCCTTGTCATCATGCAAAAAGCTCTCCTCCCCGCTAGTAGCAAGAATTTCCTGACGGATGACCTTAAGAACATCGGCTTCCCGACGGCTCAGTCCTTCAATGGGCAGTAGTTTCAAAAGAAGTTCAAGAGCGTGATCTGCACTGAAATCATCCATGAAGGCCTCATCGGGAAACTACGGTTTGTTGCTGTGGCTAGTGATGACCGGAGCTAAGACATCGGGGTGGGCAGGGAATGTCTGATGAACCCGACTGGAGATCTGCCCACGGCATTGACGCGCATGGGCGACCAGTCGGGCGAGGTCATTCAACGGCTCTCGTGACAGGCTTTGCTTCCCGCAGGTTTTACTCACGACAGGCGCCAGTGATCAGAGACGCTATTTGTCAGAGGCTTTGGGGCCAAGACGGTAAGTCCCGGAGTTGGCATCGTGAAAGATCTGTGGGGTATTGTACAGACATTGATAGAGCACATTGCGGAAGTTCTTGCTCGCGGTCTGGTAGCCACTCTCAATGATTTTGTCAGAGAGTTCCGCCAACGTGTAACCTTCGATCTGCTGCTCCAGCAGGCTGATCACTGTCTGTCGGAGCGAAACAGGATTGCGACCACGCATCGCGACCGTTCGATCAGCCAGATTGGTGGCCCTCGACGGGTGAGATGCCCCCTGTAACTCCAGAATACGGTTCGTGATACCAGCCAACTCTTTCTGCAGGATATCCCGCTTGCTGACAAGCGAGGCTAACTCCTGCTTGCGGCTGGCTAAGATCCTTTCAAGTTGCGCAACACTCAGTTCATCCGACGATCCGGCCATACGCCTTGCTTTCGTAGTATTCAGGTGCCTGTAAGCCTGACCGATCACGCAACAAAAAATCAGTGAAAAAGAAGATGTCGCGTAATCCCGATCGATCGATTTCTTTCATAATTCTGTTCCCTGATCTTTCCCGGAGAACTTCCCCTTTGAAGTGTTCAGAGATTAATGCCTGAAGTCGTGCCGGGAGATGAAACCTGCACAAGCCCAGGGTCAAGCCGCTTTGCCTGAAGGATATGTTACAACTTTACAGTCGTCTGCTCCCCACCAAGCTCTCAACAAAAACAGAATCGCCTTAAACGAAGAACTCAAATCAATGTATTTAAGCTCCCCGAATGGGAGAGACTATCCACAATGCAAAGGAATTCAACCGCTCTATGGGGATTCATTCGATTTCCTGTCAATAATCAGTGATAATTTGACTGGTAGCCGAAGAGGATCTGTCCAGAAGCACGGGATCAATTGCCTCATTCATTAACTCCCCCAATACATCACCAAACCATAAATTCGCTCGGGAATGGATCGGGGATTCTCTCTTGAAACACTGAATTCAAATCATCAAATCCAACAAAAGTTTGTTCTAGAACACACGAAATTCCCGTGATTGCTAAATCCTGTTCACTCAATTGGCCACTCTTCCGTTTTCAACAATTTCGGCGACATCCCGGACGTCTTCCTGGCAAAGTGTCCTGAATGTTTCGTCCGACAACGAAGGACGTTGCAAACAAGAGCCTGTCTGGAAACACTCAAATCCTTCTTCTTTCGGGAGAAGGTGGCCGCAAGGCGAATGAGAGGGTGTCTATTGTCCGTGGAAACACTGGTCATTCATCAATAACCCTCATCCCGGCCTTTTCCCGCCAACGGGAGAGGGAGTCTTTCCGGATGTTGCAATAACATCAATCCAAAGAGAAAGCCGTGATACGGCACTAATTTCCAAAAAACGAACCTCAAGTTCTCGCGGCAATGAAATCAACCGTGGCGGCATTGCCGCAGACTGACTAAGCTCGATGCAGGGAGAGTCTCCGATGGAATGGCTCTTGCAACGAGACTGGACGCAATCTCAATGTTCCGGAGGACTGGAATGGGTACGGCTGGAATCATGGATCGGTCTGACAGCTTGGCAACAGGACAAAAACTCGTCCGCCTTGCAATCGTTCTGGCAATGGGCCTAGGGGCCTTCTCAATCTCGATAAGTCCGTCAGCCATGCGGCTCGAATACGGATCGTCTTTTGCTGCGGATGAAGTGGCGCCACCTGATGCACGCGAAAAAGAATACTATGAACTGATGAAGCTCTTCGTCGATTCCTTTGAACAAGTCGAACGAAATTACGTCAAGCCGGTCGATCGCAAGGAACTGCTCGAAGCCGCTCTCCGTGGTATGCTGGCCGATCTTGACCCTTATTCGTCCTACATTGATCAGTCTGATCTGGCCGATTTCACCCAGCAGGTGGAACAGGAATTTGGTGGCATCGGAATTCAAGTTTCTCTTGATCCCAGAACACGCCAATTGGTTGTCATGACACCTTTGCCGGGAACACCGGCTTACAAGGCCGGAATTCGGGCAGGTGATCGCATTGTTTCCATCAGCGGAAAGCCCACCGCTGAGTTTACCGATGGAAAAGAGCTGGAGTCGGCCATTTCGTTAATGAAGGGGAAGCCCGGTGAAATCGTTAAGCTGAGCGTCCTTCATGAAACCGAATCGACTCCGGTGGAAATGGAAGTCGAACGAGCCATTATCCGCACACCATCGGTTCTGGGTGACAAATACAACGATGATGGCTCATGGTCATTCTTTCTGAATGGGCAGGACAAAATCGCTTATGTCCGCCTGTCGCAATTTGGACGCAACAGTGCTGATGAAATCAAGCAGACTCTGGCCGCTCTCGATCACGAAGGAGTGAAGGGCCTGATTCTTGATCTCCGGTTCAACCCAGGCGGACTGCTGACGGCAGCGACTGAAATCGCAGATATGTTTCTCGACAATGGGGTCATTGTGAGTACCCGTGGCCGTAACACGGAGGAGCAGGTTTTCAAAGCCCGCAAAGCCGGAACATTCCGGAATTTCCCCGTTGCGGTTCTGATTAACCGTTTCAGTGCTTCCGCCAGTGAGATTCTGAGCGCGGCTCTCCAGGATCATGACCGAGCCATCGTGATTGGCGAGCGTTCCTGGGGCAAAGGAAGCGTACAAAACGTGATCAATGTCGATGGAGGCAAGAGTGCTATCAAGCTGACTACCGCCAGCTATCACCGTCCCAGCGGCAAGAACATTCACCGGTTCCCGAATTCCAAGGAATCCGACGAATGGGGCGTGAAGCCTAACGAAGGCTATGAAGTTAAACTGACTCCCGAGCAACTTCAAAAATATCTGGAGTACCGCCGACTGCGAGATGTCCTCCGCAAAGAAGCCTCGGTGGCGACATTTGATGATCCTCAGTTGGCCAAAGCGGTGGAGTTTCTCAAATCAAAGCTAAGCACGCCACCAGTTGAGAAGTCTGAGGCAACTGCCGATCCCGCCAAAGACTCACCACCTGCCAAAGATCCCAACAGGGAAGATGCTAAAAAGGAAGATGCCAAGATGCCGGACGAAAAATAATCCGAACGTTGGCAGCTTCTCGGTGGGCAAAGTGACCATCGACTTCAATCATGGTCACTTTCGGAGGTAGCGCCGTGTCACGGCTTTGTTTTCGGGTTGATGTCACCGCAACGTCTTCCGATGTCGGACTTGACGACCTGTTCAGCCCTGCTTTTAAGCTTTGATAATGCACTTATGAGACGTCGATGACTTGAAGCAGACTCCCGATGTCACTCCAAGTCATCGCTCCTCGCCCTGTCGGCAGTTGTTTATCAGCAAATTGTTGCAAAGGAAGTTGTTCTCTTGGAGGTTGAAACGGAAACCACAGAGCGACCGATCGGCTATCTTTTAGCGATTGAATCGTCGTGTGATGAAACAGCCGCCGCGGTGATTAACAGCCATCGCCAGGTGTTGTCGAATGTGGTTGCCAGTCAATTTGAACTGCACCGGCGATTTGGCGGTGTTGTCCCTGAGATGGCTTCAAGGGCACACGTCCAGCAGATTCTTCCCGTGATTGATGAAGCACTGGCCAGAGCCGGCATCAATCTGAATGATCTGTCCGTTGTTGCCGTCGCGACCACGCCCGGACTGGTGGGTTCATTGCTGATCGGTCTCACAGCCGCCAAAACACTGGCTTGGTCACTCGGCATTCCACTGGTCGCGATTGATCATCTTCAGGCTCATATTTATGCCTGCCAACTAGCACTGGAAGCGGTTCAGCCAGGAAGGGGATCCATTTATCCCTGCGTGGGCATGGTGGTGAGTGGCGGACATTCCAATTTGTACGCCTGCGAAACCCCCGTTGATTTTGAACTGCTGGGAACAACCACTGATGACGCTGCGGGCGAGGCGTTCGACAAAGTCGCCAAAGTTCTGGATCTCGGCTTCCCGGGTGGGCCGGCCATTGAAGCTGCGGCGCACGCCGGGCGCCCTGATGCCTTCCCTTTTCCCCGCACATTCCTCAACGACGAACGACTCGATTTCAGTTTCAGTGGATTGAAAACTGCCGTCCTCTATGCAGCCCACGGGACTCCTGGTGCCCGAGTTCAACCTCCGCCACTGGATGAAAAGCGCCGGGCTGATCTTGCCGCCAGTTTTCAAGCCGCTGTTGTCGATGTTTTAGTGGCTAAAGCCGTGCAGGCGATCCGTCAAACGGGCTATGAAGTGCTTTGTGTCGGCGGCGGAGTTGCAGCCAATCGTTCGTTTTGCGACAAGCTCGAACAAGCGGCGAAAAAAAATGGCTTCACACTTCATGTCGCCCCGGGTGAATTCTGTACCGATAACGCAGCCATGGGTGGTCTGGGCTGGGAACACTTCGATCGCGGACGATTTGCCGCATGGGATCTGGATGTCAAACCGGGACTGGTGCGCAAAACAGCAGGTGTTTAACAGGTCACGGCAATCCCGACCCTCAGTTCACTCTCTTGGCCAGCCCCGGGAAAAAAAGTCTTCTCACTGACCCCGAAGAGAGCCATGCGTCAGTTGCGAACCAACTGACGCATGATGTGAATAAACCCCAGTGTCAATGCCCCATTGGGAAGCCAGACTGCCCACGTGGGATCAAGCTTTCCTACCTTGCTCATATTCTGTGCAAACATCGAGAGCGGGTAATACACCACCAGAATGGGAACAAAGCAGAACAGGAAGCTCGTCAAAAACTGATTTTTTGCCATGTAAACGGCAAAGGGTGCTCCCACCAGCACAAAGAAAAAGCAGCCGAACGCCATTGAAAAACGATTGTGTAATTCGGTTGTCAATTTGCGATCGCGAACACGCTCATCATCCACCAGATGACGACTGTTTGAAAAATCACGATCACCAAAACGGTCGAAATCCCCCGAGCACAGAATGAGAGCCGCTTCAATGGCCAGCTTACGCGTTGCCTGAGCGTCACCATTTGCCATCGCACGCGTTTCAGCCAGCAAATCGCGCGAGGTCATGTCGCGTGGCTTCTGCTTCTGGCTCCGTGTGGGTAAGGGAAATTCACGGAACTCCGACTTAAATCGTGTTAATGTCCCATCAGGCAGGCTGAGATAGCCTTCCTCAAAGCTCATCACGACCACATCTCGTTCAAGATCAAACTTGAGGCTGGCTTCCTTGGACTGAATGGTCACAGGCTTGCTGTGGCCCCGCGCATAACGAAACGTCGGCATCAACAAGGTGCGATCACGAACATCCATCACCGTGATTGATAGACCTTGATCGCGCAGGTTCAATTGGTTCTGAGCTTTCAACACATCAAAGAAAATATCTTCCACAGCCAGAGCAATCGTCCGCTGGATATGCTTGACCGACCAGGGAATGATCTGATCTGTAATGCACAGCGTCCCGATGCTCAGAACGGCACCAATCACAAACGCAGGCCAGAGCATGGAAAAGACATGGATACCAGCCGCTTTGGCGGCAATAATCTCCTGATCCCCAGAAAGCCGCCCATACACCACGCAGACTGTCAGCAACAGCGCTGTGGGAATCGTAAACGGGAGCAGCGTCGGAATCACGAACGGCAGGATCTGAAGGATCTGCATCGCCCCCAGGCCATGCTCTTTGGCTTCCACATAAACGCCGGCAAAGACCAAGAGCAGCGTGAAGCCGGTCACACTGACGGCGAACACGCGCAGAAGATCGACCAGGATGTATCGCTGCAGCAGCGGCATCACGGTCGGGTTACCTCCTGGTAAAATCTCTGAAAAGCATGACCTGACGCTTCCAGCCAATCAGGCACACGGAAAACGACAGGCAGGAACCGTTAAAACGATCAGTTCGCAAACATCAACAACATCGGCAGTGTGCCAAAGCCTCTCTCTTTATGGGAAAACGAGGAAATCCGTCAAGAACGGTTTTCGTCCCGAACATTCAGCCATTTGGGCACAAAGGGGAGGCAGGTCTGCTTTGGAGTCAGGGCTGCATGGATTTGCCAGTACTTCGCACCTTACTCAAAATTGGGAAACCTCCGATTTTTCCGGCATCCCCTCGGAATCTCCGGGATCCTTCATGGGTGAAGCAGTTGCCCTTGAGTTCGCCGCCAAAAGCAGCCGATCACTGAAATTACGACGTACAGCCACCAGAGCTTGACGGCTATTGAACTGGTGAAATCGACGTCCTGCTTCTTTCGGGATGGTGCGAATTATGGAACAGTTGCGTGCATTCGTGGGAGATGACCTGGCCGCTCTGATTCTTTGTGCCGCTGGGCTGGGATTGGGGCTGATCTGCCTGCAGGTCGCAGGATGGTTTCGGACCGAAGTGTCCGGCACAGCTTGCAGGGAAGATGGATGGCAACTCCCCGCTGATATGATCCCCGTTACAGCCAATACAACAGGCTCTCCAACACCTGCCCACTGGCACGAAAAAGCCGCTTAAAACCCTTTCAACGGCATTGGCCGACAAAACCGGTTGTCGCTGGGCCAACAGTTGAGATTTCAGGCGACCATTCGTGTTATTCTGGCAAGGCTCACCACGTTTTTGCCCGCAGGGAATAGATGATGAATCCGGTGCAGTCAGAATTCGCATCTGATCCCGATTATCAGGAACTCATTCAAGAGTTCGTATCGATTGTCCCAGAGCGGATTACAGAGCTGGAACTGGCCATTCAGCGCCAGGATGTCGAAGAATTGAAACGAAAAGCACACCAGCTCAAGGGCGCCGGCGGTGGTTACGGCTTTCCCGGCCTGAGTGAAGTCGCGGCTCGCGTCGAAATTGCTTGCCATGACCAGCAACCTGTTGCCGTGCAGGAAACGACAAATGAGCTGGTGACCTACCTCCGCCGTCTTTCCGTCTGAAACCTCCTCGCCAGTTGCCACTCGGAAAAAGAAGTGGTCAAACGAGCATGTCGTTGCTTGGTTATGTTCTTACAAAAGCTTACCATGCGGGCCGTTTCCCAGAAATTTAGGCCGCTTGCCACATTCCGGATCTTGGCCCAACTTCCGGAAAGCACCCGGGTTAACGACAGGTTTTGGCTTGCATCGCGTGCTTGACCAGTAGACGATTGGACAAGCGCAGGAAGACTTGCGTGGCTCATCCGCGTTGACGAACATCGGTTCTGGTCGGAACCCGTACCAGTCAAAGGATTAGCCTCAGGTTCCAGCTTGGCCCAATACGGTATTTCATGGTGATCCCCTCCTTCCGTTTGATGAGGAGGTTGCCTTGGCGGTGCAGGTCGGGCGGGTCAGTTGTTTCAGCTTTTGAAAAGGAATGTCGAATGTCAATTTCCAGCCGCTTCATTGGGATGGTGGCCTGTTTAGCCATCGGCATGGGGATCGGGCTGAACTGGCAGGCAGCAACCTCACCTCGTCTCGCCGCTCAAGACGAACAGTTTGAAGCCCCGACTGATGAGACCGTCAAGAAAATCACTGCCGCTTACGACTCGATGCGCGGCGCGATGGAAAGTCTGAAGCTGGAACAGCGCTATGTTCCCGCCACTAAATCCTTGAACCCCTATAGCGTGATGGTCGGCGGCCTGGATGTTGTGGCTGATCTTGAATCGGGTCGCGGAGTTGATCCTTATACTTTCGCTGCTCTCTATGCTGGCGACGCCACCGATGAAATCTCGGCACAATTAACCAAAGATCAAGATGGGCGCCTGATGTATAAGAATCGCGTCATCCGGATGTATCCCGTCTCCCGCTTCAAAAAGCTGGAAGGCCAACGCGTCCTCTTGACCACCGGTCGCAATGGAACTGCCTCAGAAACACCGGCTCCTTAATTCGGTTCTGCATTGAGCCAAAGGAACCGAGGTGAGCAACCGCCCGCAAAAAATGCGGGCGTTGTTGTGCTCAAGGAGCTATGTTTGGGGCAGGCCACTGCTCTCGGTTTCGACGTACACTCTCGTCTGTGTCCTGGTTTTCTGAACTTTGTACGAGTTGAAAGCCTTCCTCTTCCTGCACTTGTAAAAGAGTGGAATTGGAAGCAGGTTGGCTTTGCCTTCGAGTCGGCCTGCTGCCCTTCTGCCTGGTATCTACTCAAGCAGACCTGACGTCCTGACAACAGTCATTGGATCACGGCAATTGAACCATCAATCGTGACTTTGGCAAAGCGAAGGCACCTCTCAGTTACCAGCCATATACTGAATCACGAAAGTGAACCAGCTTGATGCGGTTAGTCAATGGAGATCGCTGCTTGATTGCTTCAAGAAAAGAAGAATAGGAGCCGTGCTTCCGCTCATAATTTAATGCGCGACCATCAGAATCCAGGCGATGATTAAGTGTATATGGCCATAGAACTTTATTCTCGTCAAATAAAAGTTTGACTTCAGCCAACTCAGGCAATCTCTCTAAAGCCTTCTGATCTTCTTTTGTGATCAGGTTTCCCGCTGTGAACCGCAGGGGCGTCTCTCGGAAGAGGACAGGTTGCCTCGGAGACAGTGCCTGATCCGCAGAGACAAGCAAAACCCCTGGTAATCCTTGGGGTTCATAGCGGTACTCACTGAGTGAAATCTCAAAGAGCGTCCGCTCGTTTTCAGCGTAGACATCCTCCAGTCGAGGCGGATAGTGGCCATGTTCCAGCCGATATTTTTCCAGCCGGGCGATCGCGCCGGTTTCCCACGCTGATCTTCTCAACCGACGATTAATGTCATGAATATTATTCCCTCTCAGAGCGGTTTGAAAAATCAGGAGTGGTGTCGTGTTTTCCCATCTTTGAATCTGCTTGAGTGTAGAGGAGTTTCGATAAGTAGGATCCAGCAGATACCGCGTTTGATGGTTTAACAGCCGGACAGCACGAGTCCGTTCTCCTGGCAATATATTATATGGGAAATGATTGAACCGATAGACCAGGCTTTCATGTCTTTCCTCGAAATACTGCTTCCCCCATCCACGATTTTCATACCCCTGGCGAATTAATATGTACTGATTTTCGATGCTTGTCGGCTCCGGGAGTATAAGGCGATTCCAGAATGCGAGTAGCTGACCCAACATTTCTGGCGTCTGCTCAGGACGTTGTGCCCAATGCTGTGCGAGATGATACTGTCCCAGTAATCCATAAGCCCACTGTGAAAAGTGAGTCTCGTCGATACTACCAATACGTAAATAACTTGCCAGTAAAATTTTTGTTCGTAGCTTGTTCCATTCTTCTGTAATAGAAGGAGCTTCATGGTCGGGAGTTAATTGAGAGTGTCTTTCCAGAATTCTCTCTCTTAAATTCCAGAAATCATTGGTATCAAGCCAAATCTGAGGGTCAATTCCCGGCCATCGTCTTGCTGCAATGCGGTCTGTAATCGTCAGAAGCAAGGCATCGGCTTCAGGGTCACTATCGTATTCAAGGTGATAGTAAGAATATCTCGATGAATTGAGTTTCTCCCAGAGTTCAGTCCACTCCGGGTCGTATTGGGCCATTTGTGATTCATGAGCCTTCCAGTCAAATCCTGGATCCACCAGTGGAATTTCTACGACACGCCATACCAGAATCGCGGTGATACTCACAACGATTGGCACGCCACCCCAGAGAATCTGGCGAGTCAATCGCAGCCACGTTCGCGTACTTTTTATCCAGTCGTCGAGCGTGAAATAGGTCGCTGCCAGATAACCGGCAATGAGCGGCCCGAAACTCAACCAGAGCGGGATCTCGAGTCCGTAGACCAACGCGCAGCCAGCTAAAACTGATAAGCAAGCTATCAACAGTATCCCACCCGCCATTATCAATTTCTCAATCCATAATGAAATCAGTTGTGCTAAGGCGTAGCACAGAACAAGACCGGTGGTAGCAATAAGGAGTGGGTTTGACGATTCATGAGGAGCAGGTCGCATTGGAAAGCCGATGGTGACTTCGCTCATCCACACGATCAATAAGCCATATCCTGCCAGCAGCACCAGGCAAAGCCCCCAAACGAACTGCTTGGCAAGCCAAATTAAACTGGGGGAGATGCCATAGTTCTCATAGAATCTTTTACGCAGGTGGAGATTGTCTCCGTTAAACACAAAGAGTCCAATAAAACTCATCCAACCCCAGATAGCTCCCGCGATCAGATAACGAGAGAAGCCGTGTATCAGGCTCGACTTGTCAGGAATGAGTGACGCCATATGAAACGCAATCAGCAATAGTATTCCGCTAAAAATCATCGGAAGTGCCGCGCGAAACTCTTTCCAGCAGAGCACACCCAGCATCCGCTGTGACGGTGAGGCCCGCAGGGCTGACCATTTCAAAGTAAGGAATTGTAAATAAGTAGCGATGTCCCATTTTCTCATAGAAAGTAATTTGGCCCTCGAAATCGACCTTCGAGACCAGTTCCATCCAAGGACGCATGCCACCGCAAGAATGGCCATGGCATACAGAGGCATGATGACCATTAATAATAATTCACGGGGGAGAAAGTGTGTGACGATGGACGGTTGATTCTCGATGTATGTGATGACTCCTATTGAGAATATCATTAAGCCGACGCCTCCCACTACGGCGACGGTGACTTTTTTAACAAAAAATGAGGCGAACGCTGTTGAGGCATATGCCAGTAAAAGATACGGCAGATAAGAATCCATCCCCACGTTAATGGGCAGGAGCTGGAAGCCCTGAAGGAATCCTCGATGCGCTGCACAGATCAAGCCAGCGAATAGCAAAGCCAGCAAGAAAAATAGGGCCAGGCTGACAAAAGAGAACGTCAGTTTCCCAGCGATCAGATCAAAGGGGTGTATAGCCAGTTGCGATAAAAAGCGATCTGTCTCTTCTTCACGTTCAACTGCGAAAAGCATGGCTCCACCAGCAACGGCGTAGCAGATGCTCAACACCGCGGCCACGTGAAAGGGGTAGTCTTGCATCGATTGCCGAGCATCCTGAGCAAACCCAAGAAACATGATTTGTATCAGAGCAGTCCCAGCCAACAATGCGAGCCAGAGAGTTTTCTGAGCACGATACTCTTTCCAGACAATTCGTAAATACCCGCGAGAAAACATGATAAAAGTCCTGAGTACTCGCTGAAGTTGGAAAGATTAAGTTCGTGTTGTCTTGCCGGTGGAGTCAAGCTACGCCTAACTCTACACTCTTGACGGTGGGGTGCATGAAGTTTCGACGGAATGCACCATCTTCTAACTATTTAATATGCCACATCTTATTTGTGGTGGGTTGCGCAGAGCCTTAACCCACCCTACTTAATACCACCTCTGAAGAAGCTTAGGTTGCATACGAGATGGCACCTTCTGGGGCATGGCGGTGTTCTCTCAGTAGTCCCAGTAAAATTTCTTCCAGATTGGGCTGCCGGATTTCGTAGCGAATCCCTGATGACGCCAACTCTGCCAATTTCTGTTCATCGAGATCGCGAATGATAATGCTCTGCTCGTGTCCCAGTGTGACTTGAGACAACACGACGCCGGGAAGTTGCGGCACAGGGATAGTTGCTTCTGGTAATGTGAGAATGACTTCCCGTACAGAATGCTTGAGATCGTCCAGATTTTCAGCACAAATCACCTGCCCACCCAGCAAGATCACAACGAGATCGGCCACTCGCTCGACTTCGCTGACTTGATGGCTGCAGAGGAAGACCGTTCGCCCCTGACTGGCGACATCGACCATGCTTTCCAGAAACTCCCGCCTGACTAACGGATCAAGTCCTGATGTCGGTTCATCCAGTATCAATAGTTCTGGATGATGGGAAAGTGCGAGCGTGAGAGCCACTTTGGCACGCGTTCCTTTAGATAGCTCCGAGATCTTCTGTTTTGAGTTCAAACCATATCGTTTAGCATAGTTCTCAAAGGAGGCTTGATAGCCGGGTGGATAGAACCCTGCCGCAAACCATCCGGTTTCCTCGACCGTCATCCAGTCATAGAGCGTGGGTTTTTCAGGGACATATCCGACGCGCGAGCGAATTTCCCGGCTATACTTCTGGCTCTCCATTCCCAAGACTTCAGAGCGTCCTTTGTCTGGCCGCTCTAATCCCAGTAGCGTTCGAATCGTTGTTGATTTCCCGGCTCCGTTCGCTCCCAGCAGAGCGCAAACAGATCCCTTGGGAATCTCAAAAGAGACATTGTCGAGCGCCTGGATTGATTGGAATCGCTTGGAAACCTGTTGCATGGAAACTACAGAAGTCATGTCATGTTCCCTGAGAGGGTTTGCCTGGCGTGGATTTTCCCTGATAGACTTTTTTAAGTTCGCTTTCGACAAGCTGGCGGATTTCATCCGTCCCCACCTGATATTGGGCCGCTTCCTGAAGCACGGAACGCAAACGCTCCCGAATCAATTCCAGACGCATTTTGCGGCAAAGCTGGGGGGCTTCCGCAGTCACCGCCAGCCCCATCCCGCGAATGGCCAGCAGGATGCCTTCGTTCTGCAATTCCCGGTAAGCCCGAGCCACCGTATTGGGGTTCACAGCCGCCTGTGTCGCCATTTCACGGACAGAAGGAACCTGATCCGCGACACGTAAAGTCCCGTTCGCCACGGAAAACTTCACGTGCCGGATAATCTGCTCATAGATCGGGATCCCGCTGGAAGGATCAATGTGCAGCAGCATGAGGACATCCTGAAACCACCAGCTGTACCACCATGATAGTACAGTAGCTCCGTCTCGAAGGAAATGTCAATCATTTTTTTGCGATGGATGAGAAAGATTTTAATGCCTGGGTTCGCCGACCATGTGCCGAGACAATCCTCTCGTTCCCATTGAACGCCCTTGCTAAACTGCAATTAGCCCCTCACTTCAGCTTGCGACTTCATGGCTTCTGTGTATGGCCACTTCCACACTTTACATTCTAAAGCAAACACTGGTCTGGCTGGTGGTGTTGGTGATTGTGCGGGTCACGGTCGTCGTCGTAGCGAACTATGGGGACTATTTTCCGCCCAATTTCAACTCTGAGTTTCTCCACAGCCGGGAGGGATATTTCTTCGGGCTATATGCCTGGGCCTTCTATACCCATATCATTTCGGGGCCGTTGGCGCTCGTGGCCGGGCTATTGCTTATGAGTGCGAGCCTCCGCCGCAGATGGCCGGTGTTTCATCGCTGGTTGGGACGAGTGCAGGTGGTGAGCGTGGTGGGGGTGATGGTTCCCAGCGGATTGGTCATGTCGTGGTGGGCAGCGTCTGGCCCTCTCGCAACGATTTCGTTTATGACGCTTTCCTTGGTCACCGCAGGCTGCCTGATTCTTGGCTGGCGGGCAGCCGTCAACCGGCACTTTGCGCTCCATCAACGCTGGATGGAACGCGCGTATGTCCTGCTCTGTTCTGCTGTCACTTTGCGGCTGATGGTCGGCACCATGATCACGCTTGACGCCGACTTTCTGTGGCTTGATCCCCTCTGGTTCGATCCCCTCGTGTCATGGATCAGTTGGCTGCTTCCCCTGGCGATTTACGAAGTCTGGTGGCGTAACCGCCGCCTGTTTCAATAGATCTACTGAAGTTTTGAAGTTCAATTTTTTGGAGGACGGCCAGCCTCTTGATTATCCCTGTGAATGGAGAGACGGCTAAGAACATCGTGATTGAGTTCCTCAGACTCGATGAAGATGCCGTCGCCATCTACGCAACCCGCGTACATCCCTCTCCGATGGGGTGATGACCATTTTTTCGCCGCGATGAGAAACTGCTCGGGAGTGATGTCCTGCGGTGACATCCAGTGCACCGCGTTTTTCGGGCTGACTTCGATAATGGCGATGGCCTTGGCATTGCCGGAATCGATCAAATCATCCAGTGATCGCGGCGCTGATGGGCGAAAGAAGGAGCTTTCACCAACAACGCCCAGATACGTTGTCTCTCCTGGGGACAAACGAGACTCGGTGCAGGCATAGACAATCGGAGGCATCGCTGCTCGCGCTTCGGCGTTCGCCGGATCATCCCACGGTTTCGTCAAATCCACCTTCTCATAGAGAGATTGATTATCCAATAAAGGAAGCAACAGTGTCCGCCAACTGTGAAGAGGTTTTCCGTTGGCGTCAACAGTATATGCTGGCGGAAACATTCCATGACCAACGTGGTAATTATGAAGTGCCAAGATAATGTTTCTTACATTATTAAGACATGGCAACTTGCGGTTCCTTCGGGAAGGCAGAGGGAAAAAGCTCGCGAGCACCAGAACGAGCACAATCGCCAGCGTGGCTCTGAAAATTATCTTCCCTCTCCGCAGTGACCTCACCTGTCGTTCATGGCCTTGGATAGATATCTCGATGATCTCTTGATTGCCTCTTCGCATGATGTTTGGCCTGAGTGATTCAATTCAATAAAGAGCTGTGCCTATCTTCCCGGATTCTCGAAAAAGAATCCCTGCGACTTGAAGTGAGGCATTCGGTTTACATTTGTCGTTCATCAGCCTGGCTCAGATTTCCGGCTTGGCGTCATCAAGGATCGATAGTAATTGCTGTTTCACTACCGCATCGGTGTCTTCGCTCAGGAATCTGACAGAACCGTCCGCGAACAAAGCTTGTAGTCCGAGAGGGTGAGATTTTTTCGACTTCGGGCCAAATGCCAGAAAGAACTCGGGTGATGCGTCCTGGGGTGACATCCATGGCACCGCATGATCGAGATCGACCTCTATCACTGCCATCGTATAAGAGGTTCCCGCTTTGAAGTCAGATATTTTTCGTGAATCCTGCGGATGAAAGAAGGCTTCCTCTCCCACTAATCCCAAATAAGTTGACTGATCCGCCATTGCAACAGATGACGGACATCGATAGCTGGGAACGGATGTGCCACGGGCTTCTGCATTCACCGGATCATCCCATGGCTTGCTGAGATCAATCTTGTCGTAAAGAGCCTGTTGATCAAGATACGGCAAGATCAATGTCCGCCAGCTATGGAGCGGCTTTCCCTCACTATCAACCGTAAACGCAGGTGGAAACGACTGGTACTGATCGAGATAATTATGTAACGCCAGTCCAATCTGCTTAAGATTGTTCCGACATTGCGTTCGCATGGCAGCAGGCCGTGCCGAACGAGTCACTGGCAGCAGTAGTGCAATGAGAACCACGATGATGATCATTGTCACCACCAGTTCGAGGAGCGTGAACCCTCTTCTCAAGTGAGACGCAAGGCTGGTGGTTTTGAACGCCGTTTCAGAAATGCTGCAGGATGGTTTCATGTTCGGCCTCTTCATTAGGTGACTGTCCGAAAATCATCCAATTCATCTCGCTTATAGGGGTAGGTAGCTGCGGGCCGGATGAAGGGATTGGTGTTGGCTTTGGAAACACGGGTTATTTATCGATTCCCTCTCACCCCAGCCCTCTCCCGCGAGGGGCATTAGTCTCTACACATCTCAAAAACCCCAAAATAATAGGATAAAACCAGAAGCGTAGAGGGACATCACCTGAAACCCAGCCATCCTGTCTTGCCTATTCTGTGAATCTAACGATCTCTTTGAGGACGTTTTTCTACTTTTTCAGAGGATGTTTTTTCGAGTTCAATCTTGACTCAGAGATGTGTAGAGACCAATGCGCGAGGGGAGAGGGAGCTTTACTGTAGGAATCATCGCCCCTCACCCCGCTTTCTCATCCTTGGCCTCTCTCGCGAGGGGAGAGGGAGTCTTTCCGGATCGGTTCTAATTGGCAACGACGGCTTCAAAGATCAAAGCGTATGGAAGACAAATCTCTTGTATTCTACTCTTTGCGTTCCCAGCTTTTCTTCACGAATTCGACAATTGGTGTCGAATCTGTCAGTCCGTGCGGATGATGTTTGACGCCGGGTTTGGCAATCAAGGTGATCTGGCCTCCCAACGCCTGATAGCGTTTCACCAATTCGCCGGTGTTTTCTTCCCAAGGCACGACTTCATCGGCATCACCATAAACATGCAGCAGAGGGATTTTGGCCTTAGCGATGGGTTCCAGCTTATCGATCGGACTCAGGCCGGCGGTCGCCATCTCGGCGTCACTTTTAGAGCCGGCAAGTTCCTTGAGCATTTTCCAATTGGGTTCGCTGCCGGGGCCTTGATATTTCGCGCCCTGAGACTTCCCACCCGGCCAACTCAACACATCACAGACAGGTGCGTCGCCGTAAATGCTACTCACCCGGTCAGGGTGTAGTGCGGCCCAGCTATAGACATAGAGACCACCGCGACTGATCCCCACCAGAGCCGGTTTGGCATCGAACCCGTACTTCGTCGTCAGAGTGTCATAAAACTCTTCCCAGGCCTTCATCGCGGGCGGCATACCAAACTGATTTGGCGTGGGGAGGTAAACGATGTGATATCCCTCGCGCAGCATTCTCGTTTCAAAATCAGTCACGACATGCGGGAACTCACCAATCCAAACCCACGGCTTTCCCCGGCCGTCAGGAACTTTCGCGTCAACTTTTGGAGCGACAATCCTTCCCTTCCGACCGCTGCTATCAACGGTATGCACGGCAAACTCATTCCAGGAAAAACTTGCCATGGGAAGTGGTTCGCTTGCCAGTCCCTGGTTCCCGATCAGAGAGAATATCGTCATCACCCCCAGCACACTGAGACTAATGAAAGCGGGGGATGGCACCGAGTTATCTGTCCACTTCAAAGAAGGCATATCAGTCTCCACACGATGATTTTTCAGGATGAAGGGGAGGGCGTTGGCAAACGAGTCGATCTGACCAATTGTCAATGACTTCCCCTGCGAGACTCTAATCTTTGGCAATTTCGTTGAGCAACCCGGAATTTCGTAAAGCCATCACCCTGCCATCTTTTCCGTTTATACGAATTAGCTCATGAGGGTTATCACTCGATGTACCGTTTCTTATCGCAACCACCTGATTGGCGGAGTCGGCCTGATTCGATGATTTTTTTAATAGAACTCGCATTAATTTGTCGTTGACCGCTTTTACTCAGGAGCTTCGCTGTGTTGCCTGCTCCTCGCCTCCCCGTGGGAGGAATGTCTGATCCGCGGCTTTGGGCCGTGGCCGTCGCTGTGGTGCTGCTGGGCAGCATTGTGTGGGATCGTTCCCATTGGGGTTCGCTGGGCCGGACAATTACAAGTGAAAGTCTTCCCGCGTCGCCCGCTTTGCCACCAACAACGCTGCCAATCTCTGTTAGCCCCAATGGTGCTTACCTATTGGCCCTGACCAATGACGAATTGTGTCAGCCAGCCTCTCTCATTAAGTCCGCGTCAGGAGCAGGCATTCAAGCGTTATCTCAAACTGGGTGGCCGCTGATCGACTTCTTTACGGGGGGAGGCTACTACATGCCTCGTACCCATTGCCTGATGACTTCTGATGGAAGAAGCGACTGGCCATGGATTATCATGCTCATGGTGCTCAGCGGAACGGTGATCATCGCTTATTTACGAATCTTTGTCTTCTGGATGAGGTCTTATTTTTGCGAGCGGGTTGAAGACCGAAATCGTAAACTGTTTGATTTGGCTGGCATTTTCCTGTTTTGCGCGATCTGCGGCTATGCCATGTCCATGCTCATGTTTCTCTGGCCGGGCTATCGGTTATTGGCCTTCTTTCTGTTGGCATTAAACATTTTTTCGTGGCGTTTTTGCGCCAATCTGGAAGCATTTCGAAAAGTCTTTTCCACCAATCGTTTGGAACGACAACTCAGAGAATCCATCGAATCTCGCGCGATTGACCTCGAGCGGCAAGTGAAAATTCGCACGTCCGAAGTCAGTCGGCTGGCGGAAATCGCCCGCAGGACGGCCAATGGAGTCATCATTACCGATCGATTCGGCTGTGTGGAATGGGTCAACGAAGGCTTCACGCGGATCTCTGGATATACCTTAGATGATCTGTACGGGAAACGCCCTGGTCGAGTCCTTCAAGGAAGCAATACCGACCCGCTG
The DNA here is from genome assembly GCF_056500625.1 of Planctopirus sp. SH287. Taxonomy (NCBI): domain Bacteria; kingdom Pseudomonadati; phylum Planctomycetota; class Planctomycetia; order Planctomycetales; family Planctomycetaceae; genus Planctopirus; species Planctopirus sp. SH287. The sequence goes on from NZ_CM151403.1 coordinate 713,247, forward strand.
GCTGTGAATCGTATCGGGGAAGCGATCCGTCAAGGGAAAGCCGTCACTGAAGAACTGATGAACTACTCGAAGAGTGGCCGTGAGTATTTTGTCCGAATCGAGATCGATCCCCTTCGTGACGAATCAGGACAGATCACCGGCTTTATGGCTATTGAAAGCGATATTACCGACCAGCATCAACACCAGCGTGAATTGGAACGCCATGCCGCTGAAATGGTGCGTCTGAGGAATGCGGCTGAATCAGCGAGTCGCGCAAAAAGCGATTTTCTCGCCAACATGAGCCACGAGATTCGGACTCCGATGACTGCGATTCTCGGCTATACTGAACTGCTCATTGAGGACAGGTGTGCGGCCAGTGCCGTTGATCGTGAACGGCGGGAATATGTTGATACGATTCGTCGTAATGGCGAACATCTGCTGACGATCATTAACGATATTCTGGATCTTTCAAAAATTGAATCGGGGATGATGACGGTCGAGACGATACCGACTCATCTGGAAAATCTGCTTCGCGATGTTGAATCGCTGATGCAGGTCAAAGCCTCGGCAAAAGGCGTCTTGCTGAGAATAGATCTTGTTCAACCGTTGCCTGTGAAAATTCCATCGGATCCCCTTCGGCTGAAGCAGATTCTTGTCAACCTTTTGGGCAATGCGCTCAAATTTACTCAGAAAGGGAGCATCTCTGTTCGAGTTTCCCAGCGGTCGCAAACGCCAACTCCGATGATCCAGTTTGATGTTGTCGATACGGGAATCGGGATGACTGCGCAGCAAATGGAGCAGTTGTTTGGAGCTTTCGTCCAAGCCGACACGAGCACGACGCGCCGTTTTGGGGGCACAGGGCTTGGTCTGCGAATCAGCCGCAGCCTGGCTCAATTACTGGGCGGAAACATCACGGTCTCCAGTGAACCTGGCCTGGGAAGTATCTTTCAACTCACGATTGCAGCCGGAGACTCCCTTAAACAAGACAGTGAGACTGAAACGAACATTCTCCCTGGATTGTTGGCTGACAAAGAGGTTGATGAAGGGGCTGAAAGAGGCGTTCTCACGACCTCTCTTTCCGCATCAAATTCACCATCACAAACATCACAGACCAATCACCGGGAATGCCAGGCAGCGCCCATTCAAGTTGGAATGAAAGAACCATCCTTGCCATTATACGGCGTGAAAATCGCCCTTGCAGAAGATGGGCCTGACAATCAGCGACTGATCGCTTTTCATCTGCGAAGAGCCGGAGCCATTGTCAGTGTTTTTGATAACGGAAAACTGGCCCTGGAAGCGATGACCACGAACGGATCGATTGCCTCTCCCCTTGCTCCCGACCGCCTGTTTGATCTGGTGATCACGGATATGCAGATGCCAGAAATGGATGGATACACCTTCGCTCGCTCTCTCAGAGACAAGCAGTTTCCCAACCGGATTATTGCCCTGACCGCGCATGCCATGGAATGGGACAAAGAGCGTTGCCTGAATTCTGGTTGTGATCTTTATGTCTCCAAGCCAGTTGACCGCGCTGCTTTGATCGAGGCCTGTTGCACAATGGTCGGTCATCAGGTTCTGGAGCAATCCAACAACAAGACATGACCGTCTTCAATGTGACCTGTCAAAGAATCACTGGGGCGGGATCAGGCTTAATCCGACCCTTCGACGTTCTTTATCAATGTCAGCCACCCAGACTGTCACACGATCACCCACAGAAACCAGTTCATGCGGATTTCGGACAAACTGTGTCGACATTTTTGAAACGTGGATCAGGGCACTATCTTTTAGTCCAACATCCACAAAAGCTCCAAAGTCCACGACATTGAGGATCGTCCCCTGCAGTTCCAGCCCTTCAGCCAGATCGTCGAATCGCAGAATGTCCTGCCGAAAGACCGGCTTGGGAAGATCCAGCCGCGGGTCACGTCCCGGCCTTAGCAGCGATTCCAGAATGTCGCGCAGTGTCTGCTCACCCACACCAATTTCCCGGGTCATTTGCGAGACTTCATTGACGGCCTGTTTGAGCCGATCGGTATGCTGGCTCAATACGCCTTGCCATCGGGAACCATGGCCTTCTGCCGAAGTCTCGGTATAAGGAACTGAGAGCCTTGTCAGCAATGTTTTCGTCGCGGCGTAGCTTTCGGGATGAATCCATGTTCCATCCAGTGGTTCGGTTCCGCTGACCTTCAGAAAGCCTGCCGCCTGGGTAAAAATCGTTGGGCCAACCCCCTGGACTTCAAGTAACTCTGATCGGCTGCGAAACGGGCCGGAGGTCTTTCGTCGATCCACAATTCGCTTCGCCAACAACTGATTCAATCCAGAAACATACTTGAGCAACGATGAACTGGCTGTATTGAGATCGACACCAACATAATTGACGCACGATTCAACGACGCCATCCAGTGCCGACTTGAGTTGCTTGGGGGGAATGTCATGCTGATACATTCCCACTCCCAAGTGCTGAGGCTCAATTTTGACTAACTCACTGAGTGGGTCAAGCAATCGTCGCGCAATGGAAATTGTGCCTCGGGCTGTGGCATCAAGCTCGGGAAATTCTTCGCGGGCAATCGTACTGGCCGAGTAAATACTTGCGCCGGCTTCATTGACAATGATATAGCGAACATCGGGCAGTTCATCACGAATGGCAGCTGCGACCAGTTCTTCCGTCTCGCGGCAGGCGGTTCCGTTGCCAATGGCCACTGTCTTTACCTGATGGGCTTGAATCAACTGCACGATTTTGTTTCGTGCTTCGAGCTGCCGTTCGTTATTGCCCGTAATATAGGCCACATCCAGTGCCAGAACATCACCGGTTTCGCTGAGCACGGCCAGCTTACATCCTGTTCGCAAACCTGGATCGATCGCTAAGACACGTTGTGGCGAAAGGGGTGGTTGCAACAACAGGTTTCGCAGATTTTTGGCAAACACATCAATCGCATGACGTTCGGCTTTGAGCGTCACATCTTTCCGCAGTTCCCGATCAAGGGAAGGCAGGAGTAGTCGCTCCAGTGATTCAGTAATCGCCGACCGGAGGAAATCCGCATACTTGCGAGCGTCCACGTTCAGCGTGCGTTCTGTCACGAATTGAGCACGATGTTTATCCCAACCCACTTTGATACGGAGCACATCCTGCCGTTCTCCGCGATTGAGCGCCAGCAACCTGTGCGGCGGAATACGCATCATCAAGTCGGCAAAGTCCAGATAATCACGGTACTCAGCCTGTGCCTGAGCACTGGCCTTCTCGATGCCGGTGGATTGCAGGCGACCTGTCTGGCGCAGTACCTGGCGTAAAGCTTCACGAACCATGGAGTTTTCGCTGATCCACTCCACCAGAATATCCTGCACACCGGCAAGAACCTCATCGCCAGTCGGTAGCCCGTTTTCTGCTGAAATTAAGGCCCTGGCTGCAAGCTGAAGATCTCCCAGTGTCGGATCATCACGAAAAATCCGTGTGGCGAGTGGCTCCAATCCCCGTTGCTTGGCAACAGTGGCCCGTGTTTTTCGCTTGGGGCGATAAGGAAGATAAATGTCTTCCAATTGCTTCAATGAAGTGGCCGTCGTAATTGCGGCTTCCAACTCAGGAGTCAGTTGTTCCTGCTGTTGCAACAGTCGCGTGATCGCTGTCGCCCGCTCTTCGAGCTGGCGACCATCGGTCAGTTCTTCATGAATGAGTCTGAGCTTTTCTTCATCCAGATTGCCGGTCGCTTCTTTACGGTAGCGGGTGATAAAAGGGATCGTGTTCCCTTCATCCAACAGCCGTACGGCCGCCTCGACTTGAGGAGACTTAAGTTGAAGATTCTGGGCGATTCGTTGGGTCAGTGGAACAGGAGACGGCATCCGTGATGTCTCTGAAGGCCAATGATGATGAAAAAAGATCGAGGATCCACAGCCCATCATTAAGATGCGCATTTGCCAAGGGCACAAACCAGCAAGGTCTGATGTCAGGACTGCAGAGGCTTTTTCAGTAAATGAGACAATACCGATTCTTTCAATTCTTCTCATGGGTGGAGCAAGGAATTGTCTTCTTCGGCGGTTTTTGCTGGCAAGTATGGAGTTCAGGCGCTCCGAACGCCGAATCTGCCTGAAGAACTGGCATACCGCTGAATCCGTAGGACGGATTAGCTTATGCCGCATGCGAGGCATGTTGCGAAGAGCAAGCTTTGCGTGAGTAACTGACGTTCGCAGCGTGACCGGATTTTTCGGAACAAATGTGTGATTTCGGCGGGTCCCGCCGGTCGATGACACAGATCAGAGGGTGCAAATGACGGAATAAACTGCCGTTAGCTGCCCCATGGTAGCCCGTTTCTGACCGTGGAGACGATCAGGGTGACATTGCTGGTCGCGAAAACGATCAGAATGGCAAAGTGAGGGTTGCCGAAAAATCAGGTCGCTGCTTTTCAAGGATGAATCATGCGACATCGACTCCGTCTGTTTACTGGTGATGATTGCGACTTCACGGCTGAGGACGATCGCGTTCCTGTCCGCCTGGGCGAAATTCGTCGTGCCATTTCCGACGCATCCCGTTCAAACCGTGCCTGGCTTGATGACTTCGAAGACGAGGAAGTGGCCATTTCCCACGACCTGTACGACGTCCTCTCAGCTTACCTGCATATGCGTCCCGGTGCATGATCTTATTTGCGGGCAACAGAGGTGAAGGTGTTCCTGGCATGAGAGCCGACAGGCCGCTCATCCCGTGTGATGCGCTTTCCCGAAATCAACGGCGCGTTGTGAGATGCTTAGGGCATGCTTGCTCAAAGCCGCAAGCAAGGCACACAAAGCGCTGTTAAATCCTGGGATCCGAATCAGTCACAGCATTCGCTGTGGATTTTGCTTTGGCTTGCAAATCCTCCATGCCGCTCAGGATCGTTCCAACGCGGCACGGAGGTTTTGATTCTTGTCAGGCAGCACATTTAGCGGTTAGCCGCCAAAATTGTTCTCATCACCTGATGGCCCGTAAACCGCTGGCACAGGAATCTCGTTGAGTCGCATATAGACTGTCAAAATACCGCGATGATGAATGCTGTGGCTTAAAACAAAGCTCCGCATGACTTCGCGGCGTTTCATGGTGAAGATCGTCTGGCCGTAAAAAATCAGCGACCAGGGTTTCTCATAATCTTCGTCCGTGGCTTCTACAATCGCTTGCCGGGCCTTCTTGACGTTTTCGTCAAACACGCCCAGGATCTGCTCACGGCTGATTGCCTTGAGTCCGGGTGTCTCACCATTCTCATCCCAGCAATCCTTCTTTAGGGTGACATCGGCCCAGCCAGCAATGTCGGCCAGGTGAGCCACATTCCACCCAATCGAGTTGGATCGGGGATGAGCTTTCCACTCATACTTATCTTCCGGGATCCGTTCGAGAACCTTGCGTGTCGTGGCCATTTCATAATCAAACTCGGGTAACAGCCATTCGCTGATCGTCATGAGAGTCTCCTAAAAATCGGGGCACAGTGGTCACTAAAATGTGGCATTACACAGTGGTCATTACAATGTGGTGGGCATCACAAAAGTTGTGAACCAGAATGTCATAAGCATCTCAAAAATTGCGAGTTTTCAATGATACGAATCGCAACTTGAAATATCGCGTTGACGATCTCAAGAGCATGCTTGCTCTCAAAGCCGCAAGCATGGCACAAAGAACGCTATTTCAAAGTCAGCGAGTCAGGTTTATGTGAGTCAAATCGCCAGCAGTTCGTAAATGCGGCGGTCTGTCAGCGCCTCGACCCTTAATTCAGCTCCGGTAAAGTCGTGAGCGGCCGTGAATTCATGAGGAACGGCAATGGCCCTTGACCTGGCCAGCACGGCGGCGCGTGTGCCTGCCGCACTGTCTTCAAAGACCGCCATTTTCTCGGGATGAACGCCGAACGTCTGGGCGGCTTTCAAATAAATTTCCGGGTGCGGCTTCCCCTGAATGACATCGCCAGACGTCAGAAAGAAGCGGAAGTGCCTGGATAATCCGGATTGCTCAATCAGGGACTCCGCATAATCACGCGGCGACGAGGTGGTGACGGCACAAGGGATCCCTTTTACGAAAAGGGCTTCGAGCAGTTCCACGACGCCCGGCATCGGAGCAAGTTTCTGGCTGATCAGAGCGTGATGTGCATCTCGAGAGACTTCCAGCAGGTGGAATGGGTCAACATCGATCTTCAGGTATTCCACCAGACGGGTAAACGACTCGATCGGCCGGCGACCAATAATGACGTCCATCACATCGTGAGTCATGCGACGATCATAACGCTGAAGAACTTCATCGCCTGCTTCAAAGAAGAGATGTTCCGTATTGAACATCGTCCCATCCAGATCGAAGCAAACAGCCTCGATACCGCACGAGATCCCCGACGTTTCTAAACCTTGATCACCAGTCGACATGTCTTGAACCCCTCAGGAATGAAATGCTGCCTCATCCGTTGGACAAACATTCTTCCTCGATGTTCGCAGATCAAAGAACGTGTGGCGATGAAGGTTGGCTTTATTGATTGATAATTGACAATCACTTGAGAAATCGAGCGCAGATCCACCCAAAAACAACGATTCCCCCACCCAAAAAAATCAACAACCAAGAAAAGCACACAAAAGCGACGTGAGTTGGCGGCGTTAAGGGGCCAAACATACCATCAGCATAACCAGGCAATTGGGGCGCCAGACCCACAATCCCTACTCCAAACCCGACAAAGAGTTCAGGCCGCCTCCACCAAGGTTGTCGACTGAATGCCAACCGTCCCAGGCTTCAAAAGCGGCATTAATGTGTCGCACTTCAACCTGGGTTCCACCTTCGTGTTTGACACACGTCTCGGCAATCTTGGCAATATCCAATCTGAAAGCCGTCTCCAGCTTTTTCAGTCGATCTTCTCCCGTCGACGTCATTTCAACAGATGGTCTTCGCACAACCACAGCGAAAGATTCCACTTATTTCAGGGACAAACAATCACTTATCGCGCTGACTTGTTCCGCTGCCGAGACGGGAATTTCCCCCGCCTGAACTAATCTCAAAATCGCGTTATGCACGGCGTTCCCGGCACTGACAACATCCTCTTCTTCAATTCGAATGTCGGCAGAGTCTAGGAATTTCTCGGCTCGTTTCCGAGCAAATCCTTCGGCTATATTGCGAACCACTTCATCAAGGCCATCTGTGAAACAACCAAGACGTTCAAATGCCTGCATCGAGAGCGGAAGACCGCCTGCTCCATTGATTCGGCTCAATACTGTCATGGTCGTATGCCCTCCCGATATCAATGCAAGATTGGTTATGGGAATAATAATTCACCGAGATCGTTCGTGAAAAGTGAAATAAAAACGTCCCCGACATGGGGCTTCTCATCAAACATCGGCTTGTCGTAAATTTCGCAACAGGAAGTCTATGTTTTGGGATACCACAGAAAAGAGGAAAAATTGGGCTTGGCCAAGAATTTTGAAGATAAGAGACCGTCCCCAACAATATTCTCTTGAAATGCCGGTTTGAACCAGCCGGTCATAACCAGAATCTAGCAGGCAGCTTATGTCGATTGTCCTGCGAGAAATTCATTGCAACCTGTCTGGCCGCTCCACTTGCCATCACTCGTGGTCGCGAGTTTCCAGGATACGGATGGCTGTTTTGGCACATTGAGTCTGCCGGGTAGCGTACAGTTGGGCTATTCTTCACACACACACACACACACTTTAATGGAAAATGGTGCGCTCACGAAGCCCCACTAATGTGTCGTCTGCCAAGAATTCGGGTTGAACCCGTTGCAAAGTCCGACAACGGAGGACGTGACAGTGCATCTCCCAAAAAAACGAAGCCGTGACACGGCATCTAACGACCGGGAGCCATCTCCACGGGGAGAATGAGAGTTTCTGTCTTTCGCTTCACATGGAAATCGACTTTCTCGCCCGCTTTGAACTTTCGCAGCGCGAGATCGAAGTCGTCGAGGTTGGTGACTTTGTTGCTTCCCAGTTGAATGATCAAATCGCCGGGCTTGAGTCCCGCTTTCTCTGCGGGGGAGCCTGGTGCTGTGCCGCTGATGGCGTAGCCGGGGTCTTGGACGCCAAAATCGGGGATGGTTCCCACATAAGGACGATTGCCCGCGCGGCCTACATTTGCCGACCCTTTAATTTCGACATATTCCGGTCGGGCAGGGGAGTTGATGATGACCAAGGCCACGTCCGTCACGATCGCTGCGATACGGGTCATGCCATCAAGATCCAGCTTATCGGTGTCGTCCGAGGGACGGTGATAATCAGGGTGCAGCCCCGTAAAGAAGTGCATTACCGGAATTTTCTTGGCATAGAACGAAGAGTGGTCACTGGGGCCGAAGCCTTCCGGCTTTTCGATCAGTTCAAAACCTGTCACCTTGTTGGCATCCCGCAGCCATCCTTCAAACTGCTTGGCCGTTTTCACACCAAAAACAGTGAGCTTGTTTTCCTGAAGGCGACCCACCATGTCCATGTTGAGCATGGCCACGGTCTGATCCAAAGGGAACACGGGTTCTTTGCAGTAACGGGCAGATCCTAGTAGCCCCAATTCTTCTCCGGTAAAGGCAATGAAGACCACCCGTCGTGCTGGTTTCTGGGGATGGGCCGCAATCAGCCGGGCAACTTCTATCAGAACAGCCGTCCCGGAAGCGTTGTCGTCCGCTCCATTATGAATCTCCATTGATCCCGGCAATAAAGATCCCGCGCCGCCCCTGCCCACATGATCATAGTGAGCACCAATGATGACGGTTTCATCAGCATGTGGCCCTTCACCTTCCAGAACACCAATCACATTGTGAACATCGGCTGTCTGTCGAATGACATTCGTTTCACCCATAGCTTTCCAGCCTGTCAGAACACGACTGCGTGGCGTCATCGTGGCGTCGATTTCTTCTGCCAGCTCAACAGCGTTGCTGGATCCCACGCTGCGAAGCATCTGGTTGAGAAACTCCAGGCGAAGATGAAACGCGGGAAGGCTTTCCCCATCATTGGCTGCGGCATATCCAAACGGCATTAAATCGTCGACAGAGGTGCTGGAGGCTTCGCGAGAACGTCGCAATGCCGTGACGGCATCCTGAATCGCCGTCATTCGTGCTGGCCGATCGTCAGTGCTGGCGTCTACCAGTTGTTCTGCCGTGGCCAGAACTTTCTCTTCGGCTTTATTGATGGCCGCTTCTCGAGAACGGGTTTTCTCAGCCAGAGTGTAAGGATCGTTCACAAACAAGATGGCTGCGGCTTTATGAGACATCGCGGCGATGATCTTGCCCCGCAGATCACCTTGACGCCCTCCTTTTGCTGGAGAAAAAGGGCCGTCTTTCTGCCCTTGTCCTGGTGTCCGACGAAAGCAGACCAGGATCTTTCCGGCGACGTCAATTCCAGCGTAGTCGTCGTACTTGGCCTCTTTGTCATCCAATCCATAACCAATGAAGGCCACTTCGCCTGCAAATTTTCCGCTGGTACCAAACGCTCCCACTTCAAAATCACGGCCCATCTCCAGAATCAGTTCTTCACCTTTGGGTGAGATCAGTTTCAGAGAATTAGGTTCTCCCAACCTGGTTCCTGTCGGCAGTGAGAATGTCTGGAATGCACCGCCGTTGACCCGCGTTACGTCCAAGCCTGCTTTGGCAAATTCCTGACGGATAAACTCAGCCGCCTTGTTGATGCCATCAGTGCCAACACCACGGCCTTCCATTTCATCAGCCGCCAGAACATTCACGTCGTGAATGATTCGGGCTTTGGAATCCGTACTCCGGGCCGTTTCTGCGGCAGGAACCAATCCCCCGCCGGGAAGCATGATCACGACAATCGCGAGCGCCGACAAAACGAACAGCCGCAGTTCACGAGATCGAATTGAAGGCCCGGTGATCATGACAAAACCCAGCAGGGGAGATTGGAAACAGGGAAAGATATCAGTTTTCGCAGACCATCAACGTTTGGGGTTTACGCCAGAAAAGCGTCGAGTACCAGTTGCCCCATCTGAGTTGTGCTGACCGAAGGGCCGCCGCCAGCGATGTCTGCTGTGCGATGTCCCTTAGCTAGAACATGGTCGACGGCATTTTCCACAGCCACTGCTTCGGCTTCAAGATGCAAGGAGTGACGCAGTAACATGGCGGCTGCTAATAACGTGGCGAGCGGGTTGGCGATTCCCTTACCGGCGATATCAGGTGCCGAGCCGTGAATCGGTTCATAGAGGCCCGGGCCACTTTCACCCAGTGAAGCTGATGGAAGCAAACCCATTGAACCGGGAAGCATTGACCCTTCATCGGTGAGAATGTCACCAAAGAGGTTTTCCGTCACGACGACGTCAAAGTTCCTTGGCTTGGAAATCAGGTGCATGGCCATGGCGTCAATCAGCACATGTTCCGTCTGAATCTCCGGGAATTCAGCCTTCATGACACGATCGAATGTTTGCCGCCAGAGACGGGAGACTTCGAGGACATTCGCCTTGTCGACACTGGTGACTTTCTTGCGCCTGCCTCGCGCTGCCTGACCTGCCAGCCTGACAATTCGCTCAATCTCATGAGTGCTGTAGGTCATGGTATTGAAGGCGGTTTCGGAGCCGTCGGGATTGGTTTTTCGCCCCGCTTCGCCGAAATACAGCCCACCCGTCAGTTCGCGGAAGAAGAGAATGTCGACCCCTTCCACAATTTCCAGCTTCAATGGAGAAGCCTGCACCAGATAAGGAGACGCCTTGATCGGGCGGAGATTGGCAAACAGCCCCAGTTCTTTACGAATCTTGAGAAGACCCGCTTCTGGGCGAGTCCTGGCGTTGGGGTTATCCCACTTGGGGCCGCCGACTGCTCCCAGCAGAATGGCCTGGCTGTTTCGGCAGAGGTCGAGCGTCGCATCGGGAAGGGCTTCCCCTGTGGCATCAATCGCACAGCCACCAATGGCCCCAGTGACAAACGTGAACTCATGGCCAAACTTTTGGGCCACGGCTACCAGCAGCTTTTCCGCTTCGGCAACAACTTCAACACCAATTCCATCCCCAGGCAGTAGAGCAATCTGAGCACGCACGGCAAAACTTTCCAGAACGAGGTGAGCATGAATCGAAGGGTAGTAGCATACGATTTTGGACTATTGACCAACAGTGACTACCGGCAGGACTCATTAATTGATTTATCCAGAAGCACTGTGGAGCCATCAGGGGAGCTATCAGCGGGCCACCAGGTGGCTTTCAGGGGGCCATCAAGTTCCAGACGATTTCCCTGTTTTCCCACAAACAATTCCACGAACAATCTGCCCGGCAAGATCGATACAATCCACAGGGCCATGCCTGGCTGGTTCTCACCCTCCGTTGTTCCAAAAGTTTGCCCGTTCTCACGAAACAGGCAGGTCTGGCGTTACATGGGTGACGAGAACGGGGTTTGATTCGTGTCTGCCTCTCTTAAAGAACAGATTTAAGACCAGATTGAAACCGCTGGAATTCTCTAAAAAAAGAAGGTAAGGCTCAAGCGTAACATGAATTTATAATACGACTAATGTCGATTTTCTCTTGCCTGAGCCACTTGATATTTTCGTTGTATCATCGGGAAATGTGAGACTGTTGTGCTGATTATTGAATGGGATCGATTCCACCTGACGGCCCTGTCGACCGACGGAAATTCGTCGAAAGTCGTGGCGTGGACAGATGGACAAAGACCGACCGGGTTTGATGTCGGGCATGTGTCCTGGCTTAAAGCCGAATTGTCAGAATTCCTGTCAAAGGAAAAGAAAGCGATTCTGGTGATCCCCCGAGAGGACGCCATTCTGCGTCATCTTGAGTTACCCCCGACACCTCCTGAAGAGGTGCTGGACGTTGTCCGTTTGCAGACCACGATGCGGTCGTCGGTCTCACTTGATCAGGTGATGCTCGACTACCTGCCACTCCATGTGAAGCTTCCTCTGGTCGACGAATTATCGGCCAGCGGGAAAATGCGTGCGATTTCTGATGCCGAAGCGGCACAGATCGTTGTGGCTCCTCCCAGTGACACGCTCCATGTGCTGGTGGCGACAATCCCATCTCATCTGGCGAACACCGCTAGCCGATTACTGGAGGGAGTGGGACTTGAGGTCACGCAGGTCACCTTGTCCAGTTGCGGGCATGCGAACCTCTCACAAGCGATCCTTGGCAACTCGGCCCAAGTCGCATTTGTGGTCGAACGTGACGGACGTATTGAAACCACAGCCATCGCGGATGGGCAACTGTTGTTTGCCCATTCGGCTCGTGTCCCTCATGCCGCCAAGAATGAACAGGGTGTGGTCTCTCCATTGGCGATGGGTGCCGAGATCACCCGTGGCCTATTTGCCGCTCGGCGAATCGCGCCACAATTTCAACCTCGTCGTCTGATCATCTCCTCGCCCGCGTGTCTTGGTGAAACTGGCGAGGAACTCAAAGACGCGCTGGCTTCTCAGTTTGAATGTCAGGTTGAAGAAGTTGGCGAGATGCTGGCCGGTGCGAATCTGGAGCCAGCGTTCTATCAAATGATTTCAGATCAGGAGTCGATCTGGCGACTGATCGGCTGTCTTGGTGTTGTGCGAGGGCTGTCTGAACAGTGCCGCATCGATTTTCTGCATCCAAGAAAACCGGCACCGAAGCAGGATTATCGCAAGGTTCAAATTGTGGCCGGGGGAAGTGCGGCACTGGTTGCTGCATCGTTGATTCTCGCCTGGCAAAACTATCAAGTCAGCCAATTGGATACCGAATTAACGGCTCTCAACGTGCAGAAGGTTGAGACAAACCAAATGATCAAGCAAGGGGTTCCCGACCAGAAGATTTTTGCCGCCATTGATGACTGGCGAAAGCATGCACCGCAAATCTCCACGGAGTTAGGGCGACAGACGCGAGTTTTACCTGATACGCAGCGTTTGCTCTGGACCAGCTGGTCGATTGCCGCTGGAAGCGGTGAGGCGTTTGGTCGTTTTCAGGCCTCAGGGTTGGCTCGCAGTGGTGCTGATGTGACTGATTTGGGCAATCGCATGGCGGAGAGCAAAGAATATCGTCTCGTTCCTCGTGAACTTTCCGGGATCAGCAAAGACCCTGAATACAAACAGCGATTTGAAATTGACGCCACGCTGTTACCCCCCGCGCCACCACCCAAAAACTCAAGCGGCCTTAAACCCTCAGCTTCTGGAGCCAAAGGAACAGGGACTCCACCAGTGAAGACCACGTCCTCTGAGTCGTCTCTCACGGAAGGAGGCCGCTCATGAATACCCGCGAACGGAATCTTGTCATAGGCCTGGGAAGCACGGCACTTCTCTATGCGGCTTATATGTATGTCTTGCCAGCGTTCATCGAGCCTATCACCAGCCGACAGAATGAGATTGCTTCCGTTAGCGAAGAGATTGAAAAAAGTCAGCAGTCCGTCATGCAACTGCTTCAGGAACGTAAGCAGTTAGGACAATGGAAGGCGATTTCCCTGCCTGCTGATCCTCCTAATACCAAACGCCCTGATGCTCTCAATGCTCAGCGGTTGTATCTCAACTGGCTTTCCAGTGTGGCGGAAGCCAGTCAGCTAAAGAATGTTAAAACGTCACCTGAACGTCGGCAATCCAAGCCGGGGCTATATATCAGTGTCGCGGTCTCGCTGACGGGCGAAGGAACGCCAGCACAAATCGCTGATTTTCTGGCTCGAATTGAACTTTCTTCGCTATTGCATCGCGTCAATCGCGTTCGCGTCGATTCGACAGAACTCACCGGTAACCCGCCGTTTAAAATCGATATCGAATTAGAAGGGATTGTGTTCCCTGAAAGCCGGCCACGAAACACGCTCTTTCCTGAAACCACTCTGAAGGTGGCGATGACACCTGCTTCCAAAGAGTTGACCGTGGCTGATCCTCTCGCCATTCGTAGCCCTCTTCCTTTTGAAGTTCTCATTGGAAAAGAACGAGTGAATGTGACGGCGGTGAACACCACCACCGGCGTGTGGAAAGTAGAACGGGGAGCCACAGCCGGTTCTCATGCGCTGGGCACCACGGTGGAGATTCCCTCCGGGCCGACTTCTGCTGTGATTACCGCTAAAGCGGCGGAAATTCAGAGCCAATGGCGATTTCTTAAACCCGTTCCCCCTGCCAAGTATGATCCCCGGCTGGAATTGAAAGGGGAAAGCACACTGCTGACACGAACGGCTTTCAAGAAAACGATTGAGCTTTCTGGAACCGCCGGTACCCAACCCGTCATGAAACCCATTGGCACCTGGCCCGAAGGAATTACGTTCGATCCACAATCCCGCACCATCAGCGGCGCGTTGCCCGCTCGTGGTTCATCAGAAGGAACTCGTTCTAACGAACTGACGCTTGAGTTTGATGTCGTGCCCGATGGTGATGCCTACGCGACAGTTCAGCGAAAAGTGCGTTTCACGGTGAAAGACCCGAACACCGCTCCCACGATGACTCCACCGGCAAAAATGCCTGTGGCTGTGGTTGGTAAACAGTGGAAACTCCAGCCGAAGGCTCGCGATCAAGAGACTTCCAGTGAAAAACTGCGTTGGTCGGCGGTCTCGCTGATTGAAGGGATGATTCTCAATTCCTCTACAGGAAGTATTGAGTGGACGCCGCCCGCGTCGATTGAACCGGGATCTCAATCGATCGAACTGCGTGTCACTGACGACTCGTCACCTCCTCTGGCAACCAACCAGGTCTTTCGCTTTGAACTGGTGGAGGATCTTCCCCAGTTCACGTTCCTGATCGCGATCATTGAGGCCAATTCGTCTGCCAGCGCTGGGGAAAGTCCGACCGGTCTGGTGAATTCAGCGGCCTCGGTTGAAGGAACGACCCAGGAAGCGGTCAGCTTGACGCCGTTGGTGAATAAGCCTGTCACTAGCGAAGTCTGGTTCTTTGATCGCATCCGCAACCTGAGAATCACCGTAGCACCGGGAACGCTGCAACAGGTGGGGGATGTGGAATTTGTTGTGGAGGAAGCGGCAGGGCAACACGTGATCCTGCGAGTGAACGACCAGCGATACCGTCTCAATATTGGGCAGAATTTACGGCAGATGGCGCCGTTGGAAGCGCCGTCTCAATAATGGCGATTCATGTCTTCCTCCCGGATTGTTGATCATCCCCCAAGACGATGATTATGCTGTGAGCGTTCTCACTTTAACTATTCGCTCCTGGTAACGATTCAAAGAGTTTTGCATGACCGGTTACACAGTTCACACAGGTTCCACGGAAGGGTTTTCTGACGGCTGGGATCGGATTTTTGGCTCGAAAACCGCCTCTGGCCAGCCCGCTAAACCCAAGGCGGCATCGAAAAAGGCCGCAGCCTCCGCTTCACCTGCGCAAGCAAAACAAGCTCCCCCGGTAGCAGCCACGAAGAAATCAGCCACAACCCCATTGACTAAGAAAGCCGTTAGCAAAAAAGGGACGAAGGTGTCGAAGTAGCCCTGCTGCCTCAACTTTGTCAATAAAATCGACATAAGCGGTAAACTCTCGCAGTCTGTGGCAAATTAAAACTGTTTTGCCAGATGAAACAGGAACTCCCCCGGATTTCTGCCGCAGGTCATTTTCTGGTGAGTTTCGCATGGATGGCCGGAAAAATTCCTGCCGATACCCGTGTTACGTCAGGTCGTGATCCCTTAGGAATCAAGTGACACCGTCAAGGGGTCTGGCCAGTGCCAGTGGTCTCAATGGAGGGAGAAAGCTGTGTCGGAAGATCTTGAATTCGAGGAAATCTCGAGCGAAGAAGTTGATCGTGTCGTGGCTGCTCTTGAGGAATTGATGGGTTCCCTCACTAGCGAAACGATTCGTGCTCACCTCGAAGATGTCTCAAATACGGTTTATTACCTCGTCTACGATGAAGACGAAGAAGAGCTTTCCGAAGCCGCTTGATTCGGCATGAAAAGCCGGGTTGAAGTCAGGAGTGGAACGCTCACTTCGCTGTGATCAAGCAGTGATGAATGAGCTGTTTCACATTTCGGGCATTAAAGATTGGTCGCCTGTCGATTGATAGAAATCAACAGGCGATTTTCTTTTTCCGAAGTCCCGGTTGAACAGTCTTTGAAAGCGATCTTGCCCCTGATCGCCTGCTGGCGGTTCATGCCTCCATCGTGCGAGTTTGCTCCTCGACAATTCAGATGGGAGCGCAGGATGAGGGCGGGTTGCAGGTTGGATAGCGATTCACCGCCCGGTTCATCAATAGCGTCCCCGGCACGATTCTCTATTGAGAACGTCGATTGGAAAATCCCTCACCCGCCCCTTGCGGGGTTTGTGGCGGCGTATGAAGGTCGGTTGTTTATCCACAAATGGGTCTTACGCCGCCAGATGGCGGTTGTGGGGTTGATGGATTGGCTCCTCTCCCATTCCGATGGGAGAGGCTGGGTGAGGGCGGGCCGTAGTTCAAACAACGGTCATTCTCTCTACCCACCAAGAGAGATCCAGTCACGCTTTTTGATGGGGAACGCACACTGGGAAAATCCCTCACCCGGCACTGCGTGCCACCCTCTCCCGCCTGCGCGGGCGAGGGTTAGTTGCTCCTTGCCTGTTCAGATGGGAGATGTTGGAAGAGGGCGAGTTCGTCGTTCGATCATCAAAAGCGAGAGAAGCCCAGGCTCGCCGTCCTGTTGATCGGAAAGGGCGTCCAGTCAATCTCTTACGAATCAACGGGTATGGATGCAGTGAACGCGCGACTGGTCTACAATCCGGGTGACTGAAATTCCGCCTTCAGGAACTCGCATATGCCTCGTGTCGGTTTATTCATCCCCTGCTACGTTGATCAACTTTATCCTGACGTGGGAATTGCCACGTGTGAGGTTCTCGAACGATTTGGCTGTGATATTGATTTTCCCGTCAACCAGACGTGCTGCGGCCAACCCATGGCCAACACCGGTTGCACGGTCGACGCGGTTCCTGTCGCCCGCAGATTCATCGAAATTTTTGCAAAATACGACCACATCATCTGTCCGTCGGGAAGCTGCGTCGCCATGGTTCGCAGCCACTACGAACATCTGCTGCACGATGAAATCGTTGCTGGTCGCGTGGATCAAGCCGCTTTCCACCATGTCACCAAAAACACGCTGGAACTGGTCGAATTTCTCGTCGACGTTCTCAAAGTGGATCGGCTCGATGTCCCTTTCCCGCACAAAGTGGGATTACATCAGAGCTGCCACGGCCTCCGCGAACTTCGTCTGGGCCAATGCAGCGAACTGGTCTCTCCTGCCTATAGCAAAGCCGAGCAGCTTCTCAAGACGATGCCAGGGTTGGAACTGGTGCCACTCAAGCGGGTTGATGAATGTTGTGGTTTTGGCGGAACGTTTGCCATCAATGAAGAAGCGGTCTCCTGTATGATGGGGAATGACCGGATTCACGATCATGAGGAAGCCGGGACGCAGGTGATGACTGCGGGAGACATGTCATGCCTGATGCATCTTCAAGGATTACTCGTGCGGCAAAAGAAACCCATGAAAGTGATGCACCTCGCCCAGATCTTCGCTGGCCGATCCCCTTGACCCCTTGCGGGGTTTGGGCCTATCGGCCGTCCCCTTGCGGGGTTTCGGACGGCGTATGAACGTCAATTGTTGAGAAACGAATGGCTGGCACGCCGTCAGCCCCTTGCGGGGGTTGGGCCTATCGGCCGGGACGCGGGCGAAGACCCGCAGGCTCGTTGGTCTGCTGGTCGGTAGTTGATCCACGTTTGGGTCTTAGGCCGTCCCCTTGCGGGGGTTGGTGCGGCGCATGAAAGTCAGTTGTTTGGAAGCGAATTGCTGGTATGCCGTCAGGACGCAGATGGGTATGGAAAATCTCCTTACTCGCAGCTGACAAATAGTTTTAGGTAAGACAATCATGATCTCCGCCACGCACGACCATCCCGCCAATGCGAAGAAATTCACCGACAACGAACCACGCGCTCATTGGCATGATCAGGCCATCTGGTTTGTCCGTTCCAAACGAGACAAAGCCGCCTGGACATTGCCCGAATGGGAAGAGCTGCGCGAACGGGCCTCGCAGATCAAAATGCATATGCTCTCGAATCTGGCGGGGTATCTGGAGCAGTTTGAAGCCGAAGCGACAAAACGCGGTGCAGTCGTTCACTGGGCAAAGGATGCTGCTGAGCACAACGAGATTGTGCTGAAGTTGCTACAGCAGCATGGCGTGAAGAAGGTGGTCAAGAGCAAATCCATGCTCACCGAAGAGTGCCATCTTAATCCCTTTCTTGAACGGCACGGCATGGATGTCGTCGACACCGACCTGGGCGAGTGGATTGTGCAACTACTGCATGAACCGCCCAGCCATATTGTCATGCCAGCGATACATATCAAGCGGGAAGAAGTGGGTGAGCTTTTCCATAAACATCTGGGAACAGAGAAAGGCGCCACAGACCCGCCTTACCTGGTGAATGCGGCTCGGAACGAACTGCGGCAGAAATTTCTCGGAGCTGAGGCGGGGATCACCGGGGTGAACTTTGCGATCGCGGAAACCGGCGGCTTTGTGGTTTGCACGAACGAGGGGAACTGCGATCTGGGAGTCTCGCTTCCTAAACTGCATATTGCCTGCATGGGCATGGAAAAGATCATCCCGCGCGCTGCCGATCTGGGTGTCTTTTTACGGCTGCTTGCTCGTTCGGCCACTGGCCAGCCTATCACGACCTACTCGTCACACTTTCATGGGCCAATGGAAGGGGGCGAACTTCATATTGTCATTGTGGATAACGGCCGCAGTAAAATTCTGGGAACGCCCGAATTCCGTCGCTCGCTCTACTGCATTCGCTGCGGCGCCTGCATGAACACCTGCCCGGTTTATCGACGTAGCGGCGGCCATAGTTATGACACGACTGTTCCCGGCCCGATCGGTTCAATCCTCGCTCCCTCTCGCGATCCCGCCCAGCACAGCACGCTTCCTTTTGCATGCAGTCTGTGTGGCTCATGCAGCGATGTTTGCCCTGTGAAGATCGATCTCCATTTACAGCTTCTCACCTGGCGCAAGCAAATTGCGGCCTTGGGGTTATTGCCTTTTGACAAGCGTTGGGGGATGTGGTTTGCCGGCAAGTTGTTCAGCCGCCCCCGGCTTTATGAACTGGCGGGAAAAGTCGGCCGTACCATCTGGCCGTGGCTCCCCCGATTTATGGTCTATAACCCCCTCAATAAATGGGGCAAGCGACGAGAACTTCCGCCAATGCCAAAGAAATCATTCCGTGAACTTTACGCCGAGAGAAGGAAGAAACCGTAATGTCTTTACTTTTTATCTGTCGCATTTAGTAGTAGGCTGGGTCTCGACCCAGCACAAACAGCTCATTTTTGGCTACGCTTTTTAAATAGCATATGATGCACTCCGATCACATTTTCTCGGAGTTATGATCCAGTGGGAAACTATCGACGAAATCGTCTGGGCCAGATGTTTTTCTTTACCTTAGTGACTCTGGATCGTCGTCCAATTCTCACGACTGAACTTGGACGCAAAGCGCTTCGTTTGGCGATTAGAAAAGTGCAGTATGATCGCCCGTTTGTGATTGTCGGCATCGTCCTTCTCCCTGATCATCTTCATACGATCTGGGAATTGCCTTCCGGTGATCACGATTACTCCATTCGATGGCGTTTGATCAAATCACAATTCAGTCAGATGTGGATTCGGGAAGGTGGTTCGGAGACGATCAGTACCAGAAGTCGTCGCGATAAAGGTGAACGGTCTATCTGGCAGAGACGGTTCTACGAACATACTTGCCGTGATGAGAAAGATGCCGAACGTTGTTTAGAATACATTCACTACTATCCAATGAAGCATGGCATTGTGAACCGAATCATCGACTGGCCCTGGTCATCGTTCCACCGTTACGTGGCGAAAGGTGTTTACCTGCCTGACTGGGGAAGCCAGCTGTCCAACTCGTTTGACGAATTTGATGCCGCCGAATAATGACACACGACGGATAACAAGGCGATTAACTCCAGCGGGATCTCATTTCTGGCAAAGAGTGAAATGATTGATGGAGCGATGCTCAAAGTGCTGGGTCTTGACCCAGCCTACGAATTCAGGAAATCTCGCCGGAAAAGTTTCCTCTCCTTCGCTTGATTTGACGAAGGGGCGAGTGTTATCGAAGCGAAAGAAATATCAACACCACTTTTGAAGATCTCAAACCATGTCTGAACCTGCTGTGATTCTCTCTGCGTTTGCTGATGAAGCGGCTAACACCAAGTCGGCTGTTGAACAGTTTTCTGCCCTTTCTGCCCTCGGGTTGAGCTACTACAGCCCACGCTTTGTCGATGTGGCGGGCACGGGACAGGTGCAGCATGTGACAGAACTCGACAAAGCCCAACTCAAAGATCTGGCCACGCTGCAAACTCGCTATGGCATGAATGTTTGCAGTATCGGCTCGCGTCTTGGCAAAGTAAAACTCTTCGATCAGGAAGATGGCTCTCACAACAAGTACGTCGCCCCCAAAAAATATCTCGACACTGAAGTCGCCGCGACCATCAAGGCGGCAGGCGCTCTTGGCGCTAAAATCGTGCGAGGCTTCTCGTTCTATCACCCACGCGGCGAAGACGCCCTGAAATACATCCAAGCCGCTGCTGACGCTCTGGGGCCAGTGGTGGAAGCTTGCGCCAAAGCCGGACTGGTTTATGGCCTGGAAGTGGAAGCCAATCTGGTCGGGCAGAACGGCCAGACACTGGCAGCCATTGCCAAGGCTGTGAAGCAACCTAACCTGGTCTGCATCTTTGACGGTGGAAACCTCTCCAGTCAGAACCTGCCTCCTGAAGCCTGCTTCGCCGAATACCTCGCCATGCGCAACGCCTATGGCTACATGCATATCAAGGACTACAAGATCGATCCTCATCTTCAGTGGAACGGAGTGGTCGACGAAGAACGCCTCAAGAATTTTGTTCCAGCCGATGTCGGCGACTCAGGCCACGAACGCATTCTGCGCGACCTGAAAGAACACCTGCCCAAAATCAACAAAAAGATGCAAAAACTCGGCCTGCCAGGCACATTCCTTGAACTGGAACCTCATCTCAAAGGGGGCGGCCAGTTTGGCGGTTTCAGCGGGCCTGACGGAATGGGCGTCGCTGTCAGAGCACTTTGCAAACAACTGGATTACATCGGCATCGGTTACCGCATACGCGACTTCCAGGACATCCGCACCGCTCGCGGCTTCTAACCCCCTTGCGGGTCTTGGGCCTATCGGCCGGGTCGTGGGCTAAAGATCCGCGGCCCCGTTGTGGCCGCTCCCCTTGCGGGGTTTGGGGCGTCCCCTGTCGGGGTTTGTGGCGGCGTATGGGAGTCAGTCGTTCATTTACGAATGGGTCTTACGCCGCCAAAAAGATGATAGATTTTCAACACAACCGCACTCCCACGATAGCGTGAAACAAGGAATTTGCTCCCTCGCCCATTCCGATGGGAAAGGGGCGGGGTGAGGGCGAGCCGAACTTTCAATATCCCTCACTCTGTGCTTGTAAACACCACCACCGGCTACTATCGCCAAGCATTTACTACGTAGAGTGCATTGCGCTGCGTTTTACGCTCACGACATTAGTATAGGATCATTTTTATGTAGTGAACGTCGATTGGGGAAGTCATTACCTGGGACTTTGATCTTCCAGGCCATCGCTGCATGGCTCCTTTTTAATCTTCTGTGAGACTTAGAGCCAGTGACAGTGAGGGCTGTTTCAAGTGGTGCCGGTGTGATGAATGGGCCGTGGGGTTGTGGGTGGTTGTTGGATCACATAGAGCCTGGGAGAATTCTCGGGGGTGCCTGAAGAATTGAGGGCTTGTACTTGCCATGCTGGCTCCAGTGCTTGAATCCAGCGAGAGATATGCATGGCTTCGTCTTTGCCCTCGGGGTGCCCTGGATAGGCCAGGATGGTCATCATTCCTGTTGGCGAAAGAATTTCTAACGCCTGATTCAGAGCGGCTATTGTGGACGCCGCGAGCGTGGTGACGGACTTGTTGCCTCCCGGCAGGTATCCCAGATTGAACATGATGGCTGCCACCTGGCCAATTAATGAGGCGGGGATTGCTTCTTTCAATTCCGCATGTGATCGCTGCAAGAGATGCACATTCTCTGGCTGATGTTTCAGATTCTTTTGAAGGGCCTCTTGGTTTTTATGAACTTGTTCATTTGGCTGTGAGACTCGTTCTCGCGTCGCCGAAATGGCGGATTGCTGAATGTCAAAAGCCCAGACAGTTCCTGTCGAACCGACACAACGGAGAAGAAAGGCGGTGTCATGGCCATTGCCGGCTGTTGCATCAATCGCCACATCGCCCGGTTGAAGGTGGCTGGCCAGCAGGGAGTGCGCTTGCTCTGTCAAAGAGATTCTCGGCATGAACGGCCTCTGCAACGCCTCATGGTGGGGAACATGTGTCAGATGGCCATCGGTAGCAGAACGGTCACGGTCGTGCCTTGACGTAATTCGCTGGTCATCGAGATGGTTCCCTGATGCTGTTTAATAATGGCTTCGCAGATACTCAGTCCCAATCCCATCCCGCGGGATTCAACTCGCTGGCGAGACCGATCGGCTTGAAAAAAGCGGTCGAACACATGTTTCAGATCTTCCGGAGAGATTCCCACGCCTTGATCCTGAATCGTCATCCGCAGCATGCCTTTCTCGGGAAGATGATCCAGTCCAATGACCACATCGCCGCCGGGGGGTGAAAATTTAATCGCGTTATCGAGTAGATTGGTAACGACTTGCCGCAGCTCCCGTTCCATGCCGATGACCCGAAAGCTGAGCGACTCCTGGCTCAGTTCCCCTTGTGAGTCCTGATGAACGGAAGAAGGTGTTTTTAGCAGGAGCAGGATCGAGCGTTCTTCGGCAACAGCCGTAAACATTTCAATGGCGCGGGTGGCAACCTGTTTCAGATCCACCGGCAATCGTTCGATATCCGTGCCGCGAATATCCGATTCTGCCAGCTGCATGAGTTGCCGAACCAGCGTGGCCAGGTGCTGGCACTCCTCCAGTAATGTTTCAAGGATTTCCTGATGTTCCGCGGTGTCACGTGGTTTGGAAAGAGCCACATCGATCTGGCTGATCATGGCTGCCAGAGGCGAACGCAATTCATGAGCGGCATTGGCCAGAAACGAATTGTTTCTGTCGATCTGCGAAGCAATTTCGTCGAGAAAAGCATTGATCTTTGAGGCCAGGAGATCGAGTTCATCGCCGACGCCACGAATTTTCAGCCGGTCTTCCAGTCGTCGGGGTCGCAGGATGTCGGCAGAGGCCAGGATTTTCTGGAAGGGGATCACGGCCTGAGTTGCCAGAATGTAACCACCCAAAGGGGCCAGAATACACAAAGCTAACGCAATCGGCAGTAAGACCCGCGTCATGCGGGCGACGTCGATCTCGATGAAACTTGTACTGAGTCCCACGCGCACGTACATGGTTGGGCCATTTTTGATATTGATCTGCCTTTCAACAGAGCGAACACCATTCATTGACCAGACCAGTCCGTCGGCTATTTGCCGCACCTGATTTCCCAGTGGTTCGGCAGGAGCACTTTCGCTGGCGAAGATCGTCTTGCGATCAGCGTTCAGCCAGCGCACATGCCAGCCGACTTCCTGGCTGCTGTTCGCCTTGCGTTCCATCTCGCTGCGGATCGCTTCTTCGTCTGGCCAGTTTTCTTTGACAGCCAGTTCCAAGGCCCGCGCTTCATCCAGCAGGATGCGATCAGTTTCATCCAGCAGCGAATATCGCAGTCCTTCGCGAACACTGATCAGTGCGGCCAGAACTGCCAGAATCACCACCAGCGTATTCCAGACCATCAAGCGGAAACGGAGTGAAGAGAGCCGGCGGCTAAGCTGCTGGAATGGCATAACCACGTCCTCGGATCGTCTTGATCACAGATTGGTCGCGATCTTTGTCGAGCTTTCCACGCAAACGATTGACGTGCACTTCAATCACATTGGTTGTCCCATCCCAATTAAATCCCCAGACATGCTCACACAGCATTTTGCGAGTGACCACCTGCCCGGCATAACGCATGAGAAGTTCAAGCAGGCTGAATTCAATGGGAGTCAGATCAATTTCCTTGCCGTTGTCACTGGCGACGACGCGTCTGGTGGTCAGATCCAGCGTCAGACCGGCTGCTTGCAGGATCATGGAGGGCTTATTCCCCGAGCGACGGCAGACTGCTTCCAGGCGAGCCATCAGTTCGGCGAAATCAAACGGTTTCACCAGATAGTCATCCGCTCCCAGCTTGAGTCCTTTGACCCGATCTTCCACAGATCCCAGAGCCGTCAGCAGGACGATGGGAGCCAGGACACCGCCTGCCCGCAGTTTTTGCAGAACATCAAGTCCATTTTCGCCAGGGAGCAGCAAGTCCAGCACAATGGCGTCTGCCTGTTGAGAAACGGCGGCTTCGTAGCCGGTGATCCCATCTTGCTGCCAGGTGCAATGATGTCCCGCTTCTGAGAATCCTTGCTGAAGAGTCCTGCCAATTGTGGGATCGTCTTCAATGACCAGGACATTCATCGCTTGTACTCCCATTTCAGCCGATATGATCGAAGATGAGTTGAACTCTGCTCTTGAGCAGTGGTGCCTGCATTCTTACGAGCGTATCGCAAGTCGATCACCAGCGACATCCCCGGTGATCTTCCGGTAGAACTGAAATTTTCGCAAGATATTACTGACAAAGAAGATCAAGAACATCAGTCCGCAAGAAAGACCTCGGCCTACTGCTGTGTCACGGCTTTGTCTTGGGGTTGATGTCATCACAGCGTCCGTCGCTGTCGGACTTAACAACAGACGAGACCCGAATTTAAGACTTTGACAATGCACTACTGCCGTGACACGGCTTTGTTTTGGGGTTGATGTCATCGCAGCGTCTGCCGCTGTAGGACTTAACAGCAGACGAGACCCGAATTTAAGACTTTGACAATGCACTACTGCCGTGTCACGGCTTTGTTTTGAGGTTGATGACATCGCAGCGTCCTCCGATGTCGGACTTAACAGCAGACGAGGCCAGAATTTAAGACTTTGACAATGCACTACTCACATTTCCGCTCCCCGGATATAATGAGTTTTCGCTTATGTTTCAGGGAAAGACATCGTTTTCCATTTGAGCTTTTTTCTGTCGTTAATCGCCAGTTGTAAATCGTCAATGGTTAATCGCGGTGAGATCACTGTGGTGCGGAATGGTCTTTAGAATGTTGTAATCGCTCAAAGGCGAGGGAAATTTCGGACAGGCCAGAACCGGCCGGGCCGACAAGTGTCCTCTTGAGGACGCTGGAAATGGATGTCAGGGCAGGATCATTCCCTAACATCTCATCACCGATCATTAGATTCAGTCATCAGGAATGCAGGAATGTCCGAACAGGTTGAGCGCAGCAAGAACGAGATCATCAAAGAAAACAGCCAGCAATTGCGAGGGGAGATCCTTGCCGACCTGAATTCGGATTCGCCGGAATTTGGGGACGATAGCCAGCAGCTGATCAAGTTCCATGGCATGTACCAGCAGGACGATCGCGACGTTCGTAAAGCTAAAAATCCTGATGGGACGCCCAAAGGGAAGACTCATATTGTCATGATTCGCGCCCGAATTCCCGGCGGTAATCTGACAGCCGACCAGTTTCTGGGAATTCTTGACCTGAGTGAAAAGTATGCCAACGGCGCGATCCGGCTCACGACAAGGCAGGGTATTCAGCTTCATTACGTTCCCAAAACGGATACAAAGGCCGTCGTTCGCGGCATCAACGACACCATGTTGACGACGTTGGCTGCATGTGGTGACGTGAACCGCAACGTGATGGCCTGTCCTGCACCCATCAAAGATGAGCCGCACGCTACCATTCAGAAGCTGGCCTATGATCTCGCCGAATACTTCAAACCCAAAACCACTGCGTATCATGAACTCTGGCTGACTGATGACGAAGGGAATACGCACAACGCGGCGGAATTTACTCCCGTGGAGGAACCGATTTACGGTGCTCATTACCTGCCCCGTAAATTCAAGATGGCCATCGCGCTACCAGATGACAATTGTATTGACGTCTACGCCAACGATCTGGGTTTGATTGCCGATGTGCAGGGTGGCCGGGTGGTGGGCTACAACATGTTGGTCGGCGGCGGCATGGGGCGCACGCCTAGCGCTGAAAAGACCTTCCCGGCGGTTGGGAAAAAGCTTTGCTATGTCACACCAGAGCAAGTCATTCCTGTGGCTGAAGCCGTGGTTAAAGTGCAGCGAGACTTTGGTAATCGGGCAGACCGTAAAGTGGCTCGTCTGAAGTATCTCATCAACAATTGGGGCCTGGAGAAATTCCGGTCGACTGTTGAAGAGTATTATGGCAGCCCGCTCTCGCCTCCGACATCGCTGGATGTCAAAGGGGTCGAAGATCACATTGGCTGGTTCCCCCAGGGGGATGGCAAGCTGTTTGTGGGGATTAATGTTGAGTGCGGTCGGGTGCGCGACACCGGCGATTTGCGGGTGAAGTCAGGGCTGCGCGCGATCATTGAAAAGTACCGCATGCCGGTGCGTACCACGGCCATGCAGGGGGTGATCCTGTGTGATATCGATCCCGCTGATCGTGCAGATATCACGGCCATGCTCCGGCAGCATGGCATTAAGCCTGCTGAAGAATTGACGATTCTCCGCCGCTTTGCCATTGCCTGTCCCGCGCTCCCCACTTGTGGGTTATCTCTGACGGAATCAGAGCGGGTGCTTCCCGGCCTCATTGATCAATTCGATATTGAGATGGCAAAGCTCGGCCTGCAATCGGAAAAGATCTCTCTTCATATGACCGGTTGTAATAACGGCTGTGCCCGGCCTTATACCCCTGATATTGGCTTTGTGGGGCGTTCGCTGGGGAAGTACACCATCTTCGTTGGCGGGAATCTGGAAGGTTCCCGGCTGGCGTTTCTGTTAAAGGATCAGGTGCCTCTGGACAGTCTGGTGCCGACGCTGGTTCCGCTGCTGACAGCTTACAAAGCAGATCGACTGGCCGATGAAGGCTTTGGTGACTTTTGCGTTCGACAGGGTCTGGAAAATCTGCAAGCGATGGCTGTTGAAGTGGCTGCTGTTTAATGCGGCTATGGCCATCATGATGTATGAATGGGGGATGAGGCGTCGTGCTTGAGTTCCGAAAATGCTGGTCAGACAGCCGCGATAATTGCATGTCACGGAGTTGATTACACGGAAACCCTGAGCGGTTGAAGAATGGTCAACCTGTCACGTCTCATCTTCCCGAAAGATCAGTTGATTCGTACTGGTAAGCATTCATCATGTCCGCACGCCTGACAGATCGCGCACAGATTGAAAGATTGATTGATCAACTGGCGGAAGCCGTTCATCAATCACAACCTTTGGCCCAAACGGTGCAACAGTTGCTGGCCAGTCTGGTTCCCTTAACTGGCGCGCGTGGGGCAAGGCTTTGGATCTGGCGATTATCTTCCGGCTCAGATGATAAGAAGACAGCTCAGACGTCACCAATGCCGAGCCTCTCGCAACCGCTGGCGATGGCCGTTGTGGGAGGTGCTGAACTGGCCCGATTTCCTGAGCCGGTTGCGAGTGATCTTCAGCAAGTCGCTTCTCTGGATGCTTCTTCGGCACCTCAAACAGTGGCACCAGTCTCTTCCAGTGCTGCTGTTGACTATGCGCATTCTTCAGTTGTCCGCTGGCTTGTCCCCGTCCGGAAATCTAACCGGACGCTGGCGGTTCTTGAAATTATTAAAGAACGAGCCGACTTTGATCCTCTTCCGCTCACGGCCATTATTTCTGAATTGCTGGCTGAACTGTTGCTCGATCAAGAGGTGAGGCAGCTGCGAGAAGCGGCTGAGCGTCGACAACGGCAATTCGCGTTCTTTCAACGGCTGGCTGCATCGGAACGATTAGATTCCATCGCACAGATCATTGCGCAAGAAGCCCGCAGCCTGCTGGGGTGTGACCGATTAAGTGTTATTCGATTGACAGGAACACAGGCCAGGGTGCTGGCCGTTTCCGGGACAGCCACGATTGACCGGCGAGCACCCACCATTCAGGCGATTGAGCACGATGTGGCAGCGGCGTTGATGTCCCCCCGGACGTTGCCATCAAAGACCATGGAAGAACTTGGGAATGATGTGCCCGAAGCCCACTCGCAGCAGGTGCGGGTGATCCGTGATGTGACGACCCAGATCCCGCTGGCTGCGGTCCTCATGGAGCAGTTCAAGCCAGAATCGGCGGGAATGGTGACCTGGGAAGAGATTCAGGGACGCTGGGAACAACTTGCGCCCAACGTGGAATCCTCGCTCAGACATGCACTGCTTGTCGAAAGTATTCCCTTTGCGAGTACCTGGCTGGGGCTTAGCCGTAGTCTTCGGACGACGTCGCTGAGGACATTGATCACCCGTCTGGTTGTGGCAGGTGGGATTCTGGGCGTCGTTGCTGCGCTGCTGCTCATTCCGGCAGATCTTGAGATGACGGGGCAGGGGGCTGTCTGGCCTAAGGAGCGCCGGCACATTTTTGCTCCCAATAGTGGTCGGGTGGATCAAATTTATCTCCAACAGGGAGCGATCGTCAAAGCGGGGGATTTGCTGATGACGCTCCGCAATCCTCAGCTGGAGTTGGAAGCAACACGCTTGCAGGGCGAAATTCTCACGCTGGAAAAGCAAATCGATGCCACGCGGTCAGCTCGTGTTCAACTCAATGCGGGAAACAACGAGCAGGCGTCCCAGGCCGCTGAGCTTTCAGCTCAGGAGTTGTCGCTTGAACAGCATCTGCGTTCATCACGTGATGAGCTGGTTCTGGTCAAAATGGCACAAAGTGAACTGGAGATTCGCAGCCCCGTCGATGGGGAAGTGACGACGTGGGATCCTCAGCAAAATCTGGCTGGCAGGCCGGTCGAGCGCGGCCAATTGCTTTTGTCCCTGGGGCAACCACTAGGGCCGTGGATTGTTGATATGAAGGTGAATGACCTTTCCGCAGGCCACATTCTGAGAGCAGCCCGGAATCAGGCCGATTTGCCTGCGAAATTCGTGTTAGCCACGCGCCCTGAGGAGATGTGTCATGCCCGGGTCGAAACGATCAGTGATGTCACGGAGCGGGACGAAATGGGGCAGCCATTTCTTCGCATCATTTTGTTGTTCGATCAGGCCACGGTGAACGGACTACGACCTGGTGCCACGGCGGTTCCCCGTGTTTATTGCGGCCAGGCTCCTTTGGGATATGTCTGGTTTCACGATTTGCTGGATCGGATCTGGTTGTGGTGGAGTCTTTGATGGATGAATGATGAGATATGAATAAAGTTTTATATGAGATGGTTGTTTTGGAGTTTTTTTTCAGAACTTTGATTAGGTGTGACAAGCTGCTGTCACTGACGATGTCGATATTTCCCAACGTTGCAGGTGATGTGGCGGTGGTTTTGTCCCGCGTTAAACGGCAGAGATGGGTCGGTTGGCGCATGCCTGTGGCTAACCACCGCCACACTTTCGTCACTTGAAGGCAGGTCACTTGAGAGCACGTGAGTTGAGAGCACTTGGCGTACCCGCTTGATGCAACGGTTTTAGCGGCATAGCTTCAGCCGCAAGAGGCACACTGTCAGGAACTGATGGAACGCTCGCGATGACTTTTCCACCAGTCAATTCTAGAAGTTGTCCAGGCTGTCGAGTAGATCATCGAGATCGTCTTTTGGCTGAGAAGTCTTTCCTTCCTGGCGTTTTGGAATTCCCACGGTCATTCCTACTGCCCCGCGACCATCGGCCACCAGCTCATGGTCACGTTCTTTGATCGCCATTTCCAGGGCCGATTCTGCGGAGTCATTGCCGCCGCCAAACAGCTTGGAAAGATCCACCTTGAAAGCTGTGGGGCCATCTCCTTCTGACCCGGCAATCGCCGGCGTTTTATGCTCCGGGAAGATGATGGCATTTGCGGGACACACACGGCTGCAAGCAGGGCATCCCTTTTTACAGCTGTCCTGTTGTTCGACAAGAATCTTATCCAGGGCATCGACGCCGTAAACAC
The DNA here is from genome assembly GCF_056500625.1 of Planctopirus sp. SH287. Lineage (NCBI taxonomy): Bacteria > Pseudomonadati > Planctomycetota > Planctomycetia > Planctomycetales > Planctomycetaceae > Planctopirus > Planctopirus sp. SH287. The sequence continues at coordinate 743,001 of NZ_CM151403.1, forward strand.
CGAACAAACAGAAATCGATGCACTCCATGCAGTTGGTGCAGCGGCTATAATCAATCACCGGATACCATCGCCGCTTTGTTGGTTGTTCCGTTCCCAACTGCAGAATATCGATGATGTTCGTGGGGGACTCACTGGGTGTGGTCATTCCCGTTTCCGTTGTTGCCGGAGGCAGTGACGGGGCGGATTGGGGCTTTATTTTTGTTGAGGCACTTCCGAACGAAAGACCCAACGAAATCACCGGTTGAGAGAGTTCAGCAGCGATCCTGTGAATTTCGTCCACGAAAGGCTGGGCACTCTCCCGTACCCGCAAATCAATTGACCAGATCGTTCTTCGCGGGCGAGCCAGATTTTTTGAGGTCTCCTCCGGACTTGACTCCTCAGTGGTCATCTCCTGACGGATTGCTGACCGGGAGTTGTCATCGTCGTCTTCGCTCTCATCGTCATCATCGACAAGAAGCGTTGTTCCCACTTTGCCTGAAATCTGCTGGCGGTCAAGAATCCAGTGGGCGGCGCGCGGGAACAGCCAGGAAAGCACAACCACATCGCCGGGCAGCGATCGCAAAAACATTAAACCGGTGTGATCAGCGGCTAGGTCGTAAAGGTTGGGGATGACAGAAACATCCACCTTTCCCCCCAGCATCAGCTGGACGGCAATCTCCTCCTCCAAGGCCCGCTTGATCGGATTCTTTCCTGGCGCCTGTGAGATGACCACAGTCAATTTGCCGGCAGCCATTCGAGACTCTCCTGCCAAATCACTCTTCAACGATTAAAAACCATGTTCCATCATGGCGGAGTTCTGGTGCTCCTGCAATTCGTGAACAACCGTAGCCACTCACTTCATGAGATCCCGGCAAGAAAGGTTGTGGCGAAACAGCATGGCAGGCAAGGGGGCGGTGGGCGAAGTGACGGGATTAACCGTCATCCCGGTTCATTTGGCCTTTGATGAGCGACTGGGTTTTCTCCCAGCTGGTTGCCAGCACTGCGACATAGTCAGCCGGGGTGAGCAATTCGGCGGGCGTGCGCATTTCATAGAGCCAGCCGTCACGATAAGGATCGGCATTGATGGCGCTGGGGTCAGAGGCGACAACAGGATTGAACTGCACAATCTCACCCGCTTCAGCGGCGTACATCGTGCTGAGTGCTTTAGAGCTTTCAATCTCCCCGATGGCCTGTTTTTTTGCGACGACGCTTCCGTCACCAATCGACCAGTCCAGAAAATAGACATCCTGAAGCAATCTCACGGCATAAGCGGTGAACCCGACACGGTACAGCCCTGCTTCCCGCTCAAGCAGCCAGAAATGTGTAGAGACATATTTCCGGTCGGTGAGAATTTTCGCCGGGAATTGACCCATCATGAATGTCAACTCGTCGGACATTAATGCCTGTCTCCTGCTTGTAGCAAAGTGCCATGCTCACGGCTTTGAGCTGTCTTTTATACACAACTTTTCGCCACCTGAACCGCACCACGAAATTGGCATGGGTGGCCCATACCACCTTGCGGCCCTTACCTCAATATCTGGCATACAGCCGAGGGAATTCAAGGGATTGATACTGTCCAAAAGTCACAGGGCAGGCTCCCGCCCCATACCGTTCGTCTCCCTTCGATCTCTTCCGAATTCCTTCGCGCTCTTCTTTTCTTCGCGGTAAAAACTCTTTGTCTCACCGCAAAGACGCGAAGAACGCAAAGGGGCATTCCGATGAGCAGGTTTATCCCAAGCCGGAACTCCCGTGGGTTGATCTGGTCATCACCCTTGATGGTGTAAATGCCCCGGCGCTTGCTCAGGGGGATAAGAAATTTATGTATAAAAGACAGCTCAGAGCCGTGAGCATGGCAAGAAGAGTCTTGAATTCTGAGCAGGCCACCTTGCCAAGAAAAATCAGTCTGGCGCAACAAAACGCCTTGAGAAATCTTCTCAAGGCGTTTTGTTGCAAGTCCATAAGTTTCGCCAGTTGGCTTACTTGTTAAAGCTGGCCAGAGGAACCTTAATGGTGCCCAGGTCATTGGCACCTGGCTTGAGTGTCATCTTGGCTGGCTTCTGAACGTATCCAGAACGTTCCTGCCACATGCGAACTTCAAACTCTTCACCAGCGGGAAGGTTTTCGATGGTGAACTTGCCATCTTTACCCGTCACGGCAAAGTAAGGGTGATCACAAACCATCCAGTGTCCCAGCATCCATGGGTGAATGTCGCAAGTGACCCGGAAAGGGATTCGTTCCTGTTCCGTTCCCTTGAGGGGGACACCGGTCTTGTTGCCGGGCTGGACGAGGAAGTTCACTGCGGTGTTCTTTGTGGAATAAGTGTGCACGTTGTGAGCGACAGCGTCAGTGTTGAGCACCTTGATGGGCTGGCCGGTCTGGACGGCAATCACGCGAGGCACAAAGGTGCAGGCCTGATTGTCAAATTCAACAGTTGCCGACTTGCCGGCCTTCAGATCAGGATGAATCGTCTTGGGAGCTTTGGTGAGATAGATCACCACATTGCTGATCCCCTTGGTGTCGGTGTCAATCACCAGGCTGTCGTCATTAATGTCGTTCTTGGCGCAGACAGCCGCGTCGCGGGCAGTGGAGTCTCCCTTGCGGACGAGAACCTTCACTTCGGGGACAGCGCCATCCAGGACGATCTGCCCTGACAGATTTCCCCAATCAGCCGCCTGGGAAGCAGCCCCCAGTGTTGTAATGGCGAGTGCGGTCCACGCGAACGAGACAAGCGACCGGAAAGATGTGTTCATGATGCGATCCTCGGGGTGATGCCTGTGTGTTTTGGGCGGGTTCAGGTGAAAACAGAATTCTCACCGGTGAGAAGTTTAGAGTAAACAGGGCGGCAGGCCTCGGCAAGCGGCACCAGACCTTCTGCGCCAAGAACCCATCAATTTTCAGCGAAATGAGGAGCAATCGCTCCTTTTTTTCACTTTTCGAGACGCTAGAAAAACCTTTTCAGGGACTTTCTCTTTGTGGCATCGACGTCGAGAGCTCTCGTGGTATAAACACGCTCCGTCTCTGCAAATTCGGATTTCCTGCGGTTGGTCTCCATGTTCACAAAGTTGCCTCGCTGGGTCGAAATTGGCGCGTTCTGGATGTCAGCGATCGCGGGGGCTGTGAATGCCATTGGTCTTCTGGGATTCGAGCATCAGGCCGTTTCTCACTTGACGGGAACTTTGTCCCTGCTCGGTCTTTCTTTCGTCAGCTTGCGAGCTGGGGAAGGAATCCACCTCGTGCTGATTTTGGTTTCGTTCTTGATCGGGGCGATGCTCAGCGGCCTGATCATCGAAAATGTGAGCCTGCGATTGGGGCGTGGAGACAGTCAGGCCCTGGTGCTCGAAGCCCTCTTGCTTGTCCTCGCAATGGCCTTGCTCCAATCCGGTTCCACCGCAGGACACTTTTTCGCCTCAGCCGCCTGTGGGCTGCAGAACGGAATGGTCAGCACCTATAGCGGAGCAGTCATTCGTACAACTCACGTCTCTGGTTTGTTTACCGATCTGGGAACCATGATTGGTCATCGTCTCCGAGGTCATGGATTTGATCGAAGAAAGGCATTTCTACTGTGGCTCCTTATTCTGGGGTTTCTCAGCGGAACGGCCATGGGAGCGATTGCATTTGAAAGTCTGAACTTTGTGGCACTTCTGATTCCCGCAGGGATGGCCGCTTTTTTAGCGGTTCTGCACTCTATCTCCACAAGAATCGGCAAGGCCTGATTTCGCCTCTCAGTTTCCGCGCAACAAGGCGTGCTGGGGTAGGAGCCTTGTGCTCATCATGTCCCCGTTCGTTTCTGTTTTTGCGTTGGAAAGAGTCCCGCCATGTCTCGCACGATTAAGCCGTCAAGCTCCTCCCCGTCCGGCAACAGCGCTCAGATGCCAAAGACCATTCTTCCGGCCAGTGGCCCGATCACGGTCACTGCCACCGTCACGCGCGATCCGGGTGACGATTCCCCGGTCACGGTACGGTTGGTGAACAAGGGCGTTGTGCTGGGTTCCACCAACCTGACCACCCCCGCCGGTTCTGGCAACGTCAGCTTCAGCTTCGACGTCAGCCTCCTGGGCAACGACTGCGACTTTGAACCCACGATTGAGGTTATTCCGTGCGAGGAATGTTCCGAGCCAGAATCGCCAGTGGAGACGCAGTGTTGTGAAGATCCGATACCCAGGAAGCTTACATTTGAATGTACGATGGCTCGGTGTATTTATGGTGACGGAGTTTTTAATCAGTGGGATGGTCGGTCAATAGATCTAGACTTTGGTGTAGATCCCTTAGGGCCGGATGATCATCGATGGCTTGGTCTTATCGACAATACATGTAAAGGAGAAGTGTACTTAAAGTGCTGGCCTGAAGGAGCGACACCACCGTGGAAATGGTTTGTGAGAATCAACAGTAGGGTTGCTACGCTTACTGCTGTCTCATGTGATCCATTCCTAATTGAAGGAACCGTAGTGATTGATCCTGAGTGGGTGGCCACAATCCCCCCAGATCTTTGTTGGCCAGATTGCGTCAGGGGGCCAGATAATGAGCGTCCTGAAGCTGTTTTAACCTTCAGAATCACCGAGTAACAAACTGAAGCTGAAGGCCTGTTTGTATATACCAACCCTCAATGGATGGATCGAATGCAAATTCACCAGGGGTGGACGCTCCTCCGCCAGTCCCTGACTTCCACTTCAAAGATCCGTTCCTGGGAACCCTAGTAGCGGAAGTCGTCTCCGGTCATCTCAAGAAAACTGAATCCCTAACAATTGCCCCCAGTTTTCAATCCCACCTCCCCTGAGCGTCTTTCGCTTTCGCGTCGACGATCGACTTTGGACAGCTCTTGCCCCAGAAATTTTGGAGCAAGTGGTCAATCATTTCCTGCTTCACAGGAGCAGTATCTGCTGCGGGCGTGGCTTTAGGCTTCTTGCTGGCCTTAGGCTTCGTGGTTGTGGCCATATTGTCTGCTTCCTCTTGGGGAGTTGGGTTACCGAGAATTTCAAGATTGCGAATGGCGTGATTGACCTCGCCGAGCGTCCATTGCTCAGCCAGGTCGGCATCGACTCGTTCATGCCGCTCGTAGCCGCGGCGGTGTTCGCAGATCGCAGGGTGGCCCTGGTTGAAATTCCGATTTCTACCGGGGTGGCAGGCCACTGGAGGACTCAGTTCGTGCCGCCAGTCCGATCGGTTTCCTCTCAGACCTTCAACACCTCACAAGGCTGGTTTTCTGGCAAGGAAACCTCCTCTGCCTGCGGCACACAGGTAGCCCGAAGACGGGCAACCTGTGCCACCCAGCGAGAATCTTGTATTTCTACCCGGATTTATATTTGGCACACACGAGTATTCCGGGTATCGTGGCCTGCGTCGCAGCCAACACTGGGAGCAGTCGCGTGCGTCATCCGAACAAACACATCAATGCCGCTCTCGAGCATGCAGCCAGCCTTGGCTGGGAAATCCGCATGAGCAACAGTCATGCGTTCTGCGTGATCTACTGCCCGGCTGGTGTGCGTGGTGCCTGCAAGATGTCCGTCTGGTCGACTCCCGCGAACCCCCAGAAGCACGCCAGTCGCATTGTCCGATTCGTTGACAAGTGCGTACATAATTCTCCAAACCCATTTGAATAGGAGGCAGCATGACTTACGAGTTCACAATGTGGGTGGACGCGGGTGAACGCGACCTGGACGAATGGGCGAACGCCCTGTACGAGGCGGGCGGGGATGATACGACGGCTGGCACCAGCAACGGCCAGGACTTTGTCGCGTTCGACCGTGACACGTCGTCGCTGGAGGATGCGATCCGCAGCGCCCATGCCACGCTGGCCGCTGCCGGCCTGCAGGTCATCCGCTGTGAGATCGATGCCGAGCAATTCACGGCGATGGGGCTGTCGTCATGAGCGGGATCGGCGACAGGGACGCGCCCAAGGCTGGAGCGAACCTCACCTACAACGTGACGATGCCGGCTGATTGGTGGGAGGCGGTCGGCAGGTTGGCAACCGCCAAAGAGACAACGCGCGCGGAATTGATCCGCGAGCTGATCGCCAAGGCGCTCTCGAAGGAAGAGCGGGCCAAGCTCAGCCAACCAGCCAAACGCGGGCGCCCGTGGTGATCCCCTGAAGGGTGGCCCCGGTAGAAATCAGAATTTCAACCGGGGCGACTCGGTAAGGAGCGGCATCAGCTCTGAAATTTCTTCCAGCGGGATTCTCCTAACAGAGCTTTCCAGCTGTCGGGAAGTGGGGCGTGCACTGTGACAGGTTCGTGTTTCACGGGGTGATCGAAGATGAGTGAGTGGGCGTGTAGCGCGATCATTGGGCCAAGAGGTTGAAGCGAGCCATAGCGAACATCCCCGACAATGATCGCGCCCGCGTGAGCCAACTGCACGCGAATCTGGTGGCTCCGCCCGGTGAGAGGCTGCACCTCAACAAGAGCGCGAACGCCACCGCGTGGAGGAGTCGTCGCTTCGCGGGCGGAGAACTCCTCGACCACGCGGTATTTTAAGCGAGCCATCTTCGCAAGCGGGTCGGTTTGTCTGACCACCTGAGTTTGATTGCGGGCCGTATCCTTCTTCAGCCAATCCACTAGTTCCCCCGATTCCGGGTGGATGCTCCCTTCGGTCAATGCCAGATAGGTCTTGTCGGGTTCCCGATCACGAAACTGAGCCGAGAGTCGGCTGGCGGCTTTTGAGGTTTTTGCCAGCAAAAGCACGCCAGAGACTGGCCGATCCAATCGATGCACCAGACCCACATAGACATTTCCGGGTTTCTGAAACCGGATGCGGAGATCGTCTATCGCACGGGCGACCATGCTTTCATCGCCCGTGTCATCTCCCATCGACAGCACCCCCGCTGGTTTATTGACCACCAGACAGTGGTTGTCTTCAAACAGAACGTCCAGAAGGGACATACACAACCCGGCTTATAGAAACTTGTGGCGTTTTCAGAAAGAAATCGACCGCGTTAGCGAGGTTCAATCACCCATTCCACGGTCACCGGTTGACGCAGTTCGTCAATCGTTTTGGTCAGTTCGGCCAACTTGGCTTCCACGGCTTCCGGTGTTTCTTCCGGCTTGGGTGTTTTGTCTTTGGCGGCACCAAAGGAACGCCGCCAGGCCTGGTATTCGATCTGCCGCCGGGCCGCGACGGCTTGATGGAGTTTTTCGGCACGGGTCTTGAGAGCAGGAACGTCTGTGGGAAGCATGGCGATGCCAGCCAGCAGTTCTTCTGCGGTTGTCGCGCGAACTTCTTCGCCATTTGCTGTGATACGCAGCGTTTTCTCGCCGGGCAGGTCTTCCAGTGCCGAAAGATCAGCGTTCCACGCGGGATCACCTAACCATCCTTCTTCACGGTGCCATTCCAGAAGTTTTTCATCGACCTTGGGAATGAACCAGGGAAGCGTCTCTGTCGTTGTGGCCGAGAATGTTCCCTCTTTGGCGCCGGGCTTGAAAGTCCGTTCAACGGTCGGTTGTTCCATTTGTAGCATGGAAGCGGCTGCCATGGCCATGAGCCAGTGCCCGGTCGTGTTGGGATGCACAGCGTCAGGAGCCAGATGAAACGAGACCTCTTCTTCGCGACGGCGTGCCAGCCAGTCGTTCAGATAGCTATGGACATCACCCACGTGAACATGTTCTCCATCGGCGAGGGTCATCAGCCATTCGGAATAGGTTCCCAGCGTGTCGTCATAGTTCAAAAACGGAAATTGGTAGCCATAGTGACGTGCTTTGGCGTTGCTCGCTTTTCGCTGGTAAGGGTCGAATGGCGGGGGTGTCAGGATCAGAATGTCACGGGCTTTGGCTTCTTCAAAACCCCGTTTGAGCATTTCCTGCACACCATCCCGATAGGCAAAAAAGCGGTTCCATTCAAAGGGATGATAGATGCCGTCGTTCATGCCAAAGCAGCTGACAAGAATGGCTGGCTTCAAAGGTGGCAGGTCGCGGGTCAAGCGATCCAGGGCGCAAGGACGGGGCGGGTTGTGGTCGGCTTCGGTCAAGCCCGACAGGGTTTCGCTGCTGATCCCGCGATTATAGATCCGGCCTTTCCAATCGGGACGAGAAGCTGATAACCAGGCTTCGACCAGATCAACATAGGCGCCTCCCTGGGTGATACTGTCGCCGTAAAAGACGATGACGTCGTCGTTCTGGACATCAATTTGTGCCAGAGCCGTGGCGGCGCCCGACAGGGTTAACAGGGCCGAAGTGGCCGCGCTCAAGAGGAGACGTCCCCACCAACTGTGGCTGGTCTGTGGTGTCGGAATTCGCCGGAGGATCGGGCTGGTGCAGGTTGTTGTGTGGGTTTCAGCAGGGCCGGGCATGGTGTTTCCTCAAAAGGTGAACTCATGGGATGAGAAGAGCATACCGGGCAGACCGGTTCTTGTATCGGTCGAGAGATTTTTGCAGAAATTGCCGTCTGATTGACAGCTTTTTCTCTGGGAGATTTCCGTCAACGACCCGACTTTGAAACTCATCAGAGTCGCACAGGATTTTCTACGAATCTTCATCAGTAGCGAATAGCATTGTGATTGATGATCGAGTCGTCGGCAGTTGTGCAAAAACAATGAGGCTTATCATGGCTCACCTTGTTTTTAGTCTCGCGGGAGAAGGTCGTGGTCATGCTGTCCGTGTCCACACGTTGATCGAGCGGTTGAAGGGGACGCATCGGATCACCGTCTTCGCACCGGATCAGGCGTACGAGTTCCTCTCGCCACTGTATGTCTCTTCCCGCGATCGGGTGCAGATCGAGCAGATTCCTGGCCTGCGGTTTCATTACACCAACTCGCGAATGGACGTTTCCCGTTCGATTTGGGAAGGGGTGAAGTACGCAGCCGTGACGTTGCCGATTGTCGTTCGCAAGCTGCGAAAGTTTATCGAACGCGAACAGCCCGATCTGGCGATTATTGACTTTGAACCGGCTCTTTCGCGTGCTGCGGCAAAATGTGGTTTGCCAGCGATGATTCTGGATCATCAGCATGTTTTGCGGGCCTGTGATTTCTCGATGTTGCCGACCGATCTGGCCCGCCATGCGGCGTCCATGAGTTGGGCTGTCTGGGCCTTTTATGCCTCGGCCGAGCGGACACTGGTTTCTTCTTTTTATACGCCCCCTTTGAAGCCTCAATTTCAGTCGGTGATGCAGGTCGGCCCGCTGCTGCGTAGCGAAGTCACCCGCCACTCGACAAGTTGTGAAGGGCATGTGCTTTCTTATCTTCGGCCACAGACTTCCGACGCCACGCTTCAGGTGCTGACCACTCTTCCTAACCCGATCAAGGTCTATGGATTGGGTGAGCGGCCTCCGCGGGAAAACCTCACCTTCCACGCGATTCATGAAACCACCTTTCTGGATGATCTCTCTTCGTGCCGGGCGGTCATCAGTGCGGCGGGTAATCAGCTTTGTGGAGAAGCGGTTTATCTGGGAAAACCGCTTCTCGCTTTACCAGAGAATCAGCATTTTGAACAGCGGATCAATGCCTGGTTCCTGAAGGACATGGGGGCGGGGGATTTCTGTGAATTGGAAGAATTCACCTCAGAAAAGCTGCTGAGCTTCTGGAAGCGGCTTCCTGATTTAGAAAAGCAGGCCGCTGCCTATCGTGGAAAAAACGATGGGACACCCATTGTGCTTGAGCAGATCGAGCAGATGCTGCGAAAGCATGCTCCCGCCATGCGAAATCCGGAAACGCCCTCGTCGCGTGGAACTCTGGCAACCTCCCGTGGTCTGGTCACGCAGAAGCATTCCTCGTAGACACCTGTCAGGTCGATCAAAAGATCCTTCATTGTCCTTTCTGCTGGTTGGCCGAAGGATCGCGAGTCGATCTATCCAGCGTTTTCAATCTGGGGTACATCTCTCCCCTCAATTGCCATAAATTTTTCTCTCTTGAGGGAGAAGGTGGCCGCAGGCTCCGGATGAGGGTGAGCATCGCCGGCGGAATGACTGGTGATTGATCGCCGGTCTGTCCCCGACCGTTTCGTTTCATTACCCTCGTAAGGTTCGACACTGTTCGCTGGTCAATACGATGATTGAATACAATCGCTACAGTTGGTGGAAAACGGCGTTTTCCTTTCGGGGAACATCCCTCCCGCGAGCCGGAAAGCGGATTCTGCTCTGTGTGATCTACACTCTGGCTGTGCAGGCGGTCTTTGAACTCGGAAGTGAACAGCACTGGTTCATTGAAGAGCATTTTCTCGGCATTGATCCCGTTGGTCACGCGGTGGTGGGTTCGCTTTTGGGCTTCCTGATCGTCTTCCGCATGAATTCGTCGAATAATCGCTACTGGGAAGGACGGTCTCACTGGGGGCAGTTAATCAACAGCTCTCGCAATCTTGTCCGGTTTGGATGTGAATACTCCGACGGTGGCAAAGTCCTTGCCCGTTTAGTTTCCGGTTACGTGATCACGTTGAAACGCTCACTCCATGGGCAACGGGATACTGTTGAAGCCGACCTTTATCTTCCCGAAAAACTGTGCGAACAAGTGAGCCGGTTTGGGAATATCCCGACTGGAGTCGCGGCCAGCATTTCTCACTGGATCGGAGAGCTTTACCGGCAAGGGAAACTGGATTCGATCCAGGTCAGGCATATGGAAGATCAGCTTTCCAAAATGGTTGATTCTCAGGGCGGTTGTGAGAAAATTCAAAAGACGCCGCTGCCGTTTATCTATGTCACGATGATCAAGCAATTGATTCTGGCATACCTGCTCACGTTACCGCTGGTACTCTGCGAACGCTGTGGTTGGTGGTCACCGGTGCTGGTGGCGGTTGTTGCTTTGGCACTTCTGGGGATGGAAGAGGCCAGCGTTGAAATCGAAGATCCCTTTGGTCTCGACCAGAACTGCCTTGATCTTGATGCGATTACGCTGACCATTGCCCGTGATACGGGGCAACTGGCGACCTTCCAGCCCAAGTTTGTCGAAGACGACATGGTCTGATCTCAACGCTGTCAGTTCATTCCCATTGAGATTTTGGGAAGCCAACATCTCGAAATCGTGAGATTTTCCCATTCGGAAATCCCCGCCGATCCGGCATGATGAGATGCAGGGTGGCCGTCTCAATCCCTCCCTCTGTTCTTTACTGGTATTTAAGGCCGACTGTTCATGGATTTGATCTATCGCTACGACCCCTTTGCACCGATCACCCCGCGACATATTCCCACGACCGATGCAGCCGTGGATAACCTGCTGCAAGGGAACGCCCGGTTCATAGAACTTGTTCGCCGGATGCAGCGGCATACACTCGATCAATCGAATCAGGAACCCATCGTCGTTCCGATCAGTCCTGTGGCCATGGGGCTGCCGCTCTATGAAGGGGCCGTTCTGACGCAGGCGCCGTTCGCTGTGGTGCTGGGATGCTCGGACGCTCGCGTGCCGACCGAACAAATCTTTGACCAGTCTTTTAACGATCTGTTTGTACTGCGAATTGCCGGCAACGTACTCGGGTCAGAATGCCTTGGCTCTCTTCACTATGCGGTTAAAGCGCTTGGTGAAAGTTTGAAAGTCGTGGTTGTGCTGGGACATTCCAAATGCGGCGCGGTGACTGCGGCCGTCGATACTTATCTCTCTCCCGAAGCCTATGCCGATATCGCCTATACTTTCCCGCTGCGTTCTCTGGTCGATCAAATCCAGATCGCCGTTCGTGGGGCTTCGCGCAGCTTGAAGTCTTATGCCCCGATTTTTGAGCACAACCCTGATCTGTATCGTTCGTTCCTGGTCGCTGTGACTTCATATATCAACAGCGCTATTTCGGCACTGGAACTTCAGCGGGAATTGAAGCTCCGTGTGAAGAATCCTCCGCAAGTCAAATTCGGGGTTTACGACTTCGATAGCCTGCGAGTCCAGGCGCTTCCGTTGGAATCATCCGCTCCGCCAGAATTGAGAAACGCCCCTGAGTCTCCCGAAGAACTCTCGTTGTATTCAGCGGAAGTGGTCGAAGCGTTATTTAATCTTCCCGATGAAGAACGCGATAGCTGCCGGCTCACTATTAAACTGTAAATCACTATTAAACGTATATCACATCCTGTTCACTGCCTATCCCTCCGTGGGAGTGTTGTTATTAACCTTCCACTGAGGTGATCTTCTCCTCTCTCTGCGAATTCTTGTGATATGACGATAGCCCAACTCCATGCGTGGAAAGTTTTGATTCCTCTCAAGCGGCGTGTGACACATGCGTCTCATTCTCGTACGAACACCATGTCGCTGGTTGTGCGTTGCACACTCGAGACCGGGGAAGTGGGGTGGGGAGAAGGGCTGCCTCGCAAGTATGTGACGGGAGAAACCATCGACGATGCCTGGGATATCATCGATCAATCGAATATTCCCTCACAGTTGACTGGCTCATGGAAACACTTGTCGGAAGCGATTTCACTTTGTCAGAAGTTCCGGCTAAAGCCCTCATTGGACGATGACCGCCAGTGTTTTGGAAATTCCATCCGCTGCGCTATTGAGCTATCGATTCTCGATGCCGCCTGCCGCCGTGAAGGCGTACCGTTGTCGCATGTGACGACCCTTGCGCCATGGCCCGAATTGCCGCGTCATTCCGTAGATCGCGTTCGCTATAGCGCGGCTTTTACGTCAATGAACTGGCTTAAGCTGATGATTCGCTGTGCCAAATTAAAGTGTTATGACTTCGCTGCTGCCAAACTGAAAGTGGGTGTGGCCGGTCGAGATGATGTCATGCAGGCCCGCTGGATTCGGCGGTTTCTCGGACAGGAATTCAACCTGCGAATCGACGCCAATGAAGCCTGGGCACCGGAAGAAGTGGCACCGCATCTTGAACGGTTGATGCCATTTAATATCACTTCCTGCGAGCAACCCGTGCGGCATGAACTTGTCAAAGAACTCGCCGCTGTCCGGAAACGGGTGAATGTCCCGCTGATGCTCGATGAATCTCTTTGCAGCATGGTCGATGCTCAACGTGCTGTCGATGATGGGACGTGTGACCTCTTTAACTTGCGGCTGTCGAAGTGCGGCGGCTTCCTCCCTTCGCTCGAGTTGGCCGCGATGGCTAAACGGCATGGGTTAGGTTATCAGCTGGGATGCCAGGTGGGAGAAACCGGCATCCTCTCGGCTGCTGGCCGTCACTTTGCCACGTCTGTGGCCGAGATCCGCTATCTCGAAGGAAGCTTTGATCGTTTTCTGGTGCGGGAGCCTCTGACGCCAGAAGACCTGACGTTTGGTCGTGGTGGCTGGGCTTCGGCATTGACCGAGCCAGGACTGGGCATACCGGTCAACCCGGCGATGGTGGAACGCGTCGCAGTCGATCAAAAACGCGTCCTCTGAAAGATCAACGGGACAAGCTTTTTGACCCGCTTCCTCATTTGTCTTTGAACTCTGGAAGAAATTGTGCCTCCCGGAGAATTCTCTATTTGACATCTGCGTCCAATGTCCGTATTCTCACAAGTGTCTTTTTGCACGCAACATCAAAATAGGTGAAAGCAACGCTATGTGGCACGGTGTTTATCCTGCGGTAACAACTCAGTTTAAGTCGGATTTCTCAGTTGACATGGAGGCCACCTTAAACCATGTCGAGTTGCTGATGAATGAAGGCGTGCATGGCTTGATCATGCTGGGAAGCGTGGGAGAGAACACCACGTTAGAGCCACAGGAAAAGCGGGAAGTCCTGAAACAGGTCATTAACCACGTTGGTGGACGGATGCCTGTACTAAGCGGCGTTGCGGAATACACCACGGCGATGGCTTGCCGTTATGCCGCTGATGCTGCTGATTTGGGTGCGAACGGTCTGATGGTTCTGCCTTGCATGGTTTATAAAGCCGATGCTCGTGAAGCGATGGCTCACTTCCGCACGGTTGCCGATGCGTCCCCGCTTCCAATCATGATCTACAACAACCCGGTGGCTTACACTGTGGATGTGACGCCCGACATGCTGGCTGAGCTGGCCGACGAACCCAAGTTTGTGGCCGTCAAAGAATCTTCAGATAACATTCGCCGGATCACCGATATTCGCAATCTGCTGGGGAACCGGTATACGCTGCTTTCTGGCGTGGATGACCTGGCTCTGGAAAGTATTCTACTGGGGGCTGAAGGTTGGGTTTCCGGCTTGGTGAATGCGTTTCCTGCAGAAAACCGTGCTCTCTGGGATCTGGCTCTGGCTGGCCGTTGGCAAGAGGCGTTAGAGATTTACCGTTGGTACACACCGCTGTTGCATCTCGATACTCATCCCAAACTGGTTCAGTATATTAAGCTCTGCATGGTGGAAACCGGCGTGGGGAGCGAACTGACTCGTCCGCCACGCCTTCCATTGGTGGGTGAGGAGCGAACAAAGATCACCCAGATCATCCGTCACGCCATCGCCACACGCCCGAATCTCGATGCTGTCCTTTCGCTCTCTGCCAATTGAAATGGGTTCCTCCTGATATGGACATGACTCCGGAATGGGTGCAGGTTGTTGATAGTCATACGGGGGGTGAACCCACCCGCTTGATCTATGCCGCTAGTCCATGGATCTGGCCAGAAGAACTCCCCGCAGGTCATTCCCCGTTTGGTGATGATCTCTCGTCCCTGCGGGATTCGTTATCTCGTGGGAAAGCCACACAGCGAACGTTGTCAGAACGTCGTGATGATCTGCGACAGCGCGGGGATTGGTTGCGAACTGCGAGCCTGCTGGAGCCTCGCGGTTCCGATGTCATCGTAGGGGCGGTGCTGACACCACCGGAATTGGCCACATCTGTTGCAGGGGTCGTCTTCTGCAATAACACGGGCTATCTGGGGATGTGTGGCCACGGGATGATTGGCGTCGTCGTTTCTCTGGGAGAGATGGGACTGCTGGCTCCCGGTCAGGTGGTGATTGATACGCCGGTCGGTTCTATTGAAGTCGACTGGAGTGGTGGTTCGTCGGTCACTTTGACCAACGTCTGGAGCTATCGTTACCGGAAAGAGGTCGCCGTCGAAGTTCCCGAGATTGGTACAGTGGTCGGTGATATCGCCTGGGGCGGGAACTGGTTTTTTCTGGTGCCTGAAGAGGTTCATCAGCAATCGCTGGAGTTGTCTGACACACCGCGGTTGCTGGATTACACCGGCCGGATTCGCCAACAGCTTGCCGCTCAGGGAATCACCGGCGCACACGGGGCCGAGATCGATCACATTGAACTCTTTGGTTCGCCGAAAGCTGCTGACGCTGACAGTCAGAACTTTGTGCTCTGTCCGGGCGGGGCTTATGACCGGTCTCCTTGTGGCACAGGAACCAGTGCCAAGTTGGCCTGTCTGGTGGCCGACGGGCATGTTCTTTCTGGAGGAAGCTGGCGACAGGAAAGTATTGTTGGCAGCCAGTTCGTCGCCAAAGCGTTATCGACGCGAGAAACCGCCAACGGTCTGGAAGTGCTGCCTCAATTGACTGGGGAAGCTTTCGTGACGGCGCGCTCAACGTTGTTAATCAATCCGCGCGATCCGTTTCGTCACGGCATCCGCTAATGCCTCGGTTCGGAAACGAATGGAGCCTTATATAGCCAGTCAGTGCTATTTCGTGAATTTGCGAGCTTCTTGGACTGGCAAATGTCTGTGCCTGACAGCACGATGTGCTGGTTCAAAGCCGAGTTTCACCAGAGAACGTGGCAAATGAATGGGCGACATGCGCGCGGCGTCCCTTCGATCCGTTAAAATTTCGGCAGCATCGCTTTTATGAGAATGGAGAAACTTTCGTGGCGATGGATGTAGTCATTATCGGCGGTGGTGTTGTCGGGGCCATGTGTGCGCGCTATCTCGCGAAATCGGGCCGAACGGTCACGCTCGTAGAGCAGGGGACGCTGGGCGGGGAATGTTCCAAAGGAAATTGCGGCTATATCAGCCCCAGCCATGTGCTGCCTCTGGCTGAACCGGGCGTCATGCTCAAGACTCTTAAGTCGATGACTACGCCGAACTCTCCCTTTCACATCCGTCCCCGCTTTGATCTGGCGCTGATGGGGTGGTTGACCAGCTTTGCCCGTCGATGCAACGAACGGGATATGATGGCCGCGGGGACTGCTCTCAATGCGATCCTGCGAACCTCGTTTGATGAATACACCAAGGTCATTGCCGAAGACAATCTTGATTGTGAATGGCAGCATGAAGGGATTCTGTTCGTTTATCGCAAAGCTTCCGAGTTCGATGCCTTCTGCAAAACGGATGACATGCTGGCTCAGAAGTTTGATCGTCCGGCACGTCGTATTGTGGGAGATGACGCACTCATCGCCTTTGAACCTGCTCTAAAGCCGGGAAATACGGGGGCATTCCTCTATGACTGCGACGCCCATCTCCGTCCCGACAAACTGATGGAGCAATTGCGGACTTCGCTGATGGCACAGGGTGTCACCTTGCTTGAAGGAACCGCTGTCAATGACATCGTGACCGAGGGCGGGCGTTTCAAAGCCGTCAAGACGTCAGCAGGAGAGATTGAAGCCAAACATGTCGTGCTGGCCGCTGGTGCCATGTCCCCGATCTTTCAAAAAGCACTCCGTTGTAAGATTCCTGTGCAGCCGGGGAAGGGGTTGTCGGTCACCATGAAGCGGCCGGCCATTTGCCCGAAAATTCCGATGATCTTCCACGATCACCGGGTTGCCATCACGCCGTTTCAGTCGGGATACCGCATTGGTTCGACCATGGAATTTGCTGGCTACGACAAGTCGATCAACCCCCGGCGACTTTCCTTACTGACCGAAGGGGCCAAACTGTATCTGCATGACCCCATCGGCGAAGCGATGGAAGACCCCTGGTTCGGCTGGCGTCCCATGACTTATGACAGCTTGCCCATCATCGGGCCAGCTCCTGCCGTTCAAGGGGCCTGGATTGCCACGGGGCACAGCATGCTGGGCATTTCGCTGGCAACAGGAACCGGGCGACTGATTTCTGAAATGATCAACGACGAGAAGCCGCACGTTGATCCCAAGCCTTATGCACTCACCCGGTTTTAACTTGCCGTTGCAGCCGGATGGCGGAAAAGTGACCAGATCCCACGTCGATAGCGGCTACAGATACTGCAACAGACTCATTTGCAGTGTTTGGGCCGTCAGTTGCAGGCTGGCATCATAAACTTGCCGGAGTTGCAACAGCTTGGTTGTTGTTTCCGGCAGGTTCGTATCAAAGATCATCGAGAGCGTCTCTTGCGTCAGCAGATTCTGATCATCGAGGCGCCCGCCAATCTGATCCATGAGTTGCTGGCGAGTCCCCACTTCGGTTCGCATGATCGTGACGTGGCCGGAAGCTTGATCAAGCAGGGGGGAAAGGCGGGCAAGTTCAGCGTTGTCACCTGAACGCAACGCCTTTTCCAGCGACGCCAGCAGGTCAAAGACCCCTTCTGTACGTTGAGGATTCACTTCGCGACCAGCGAGCGTTCCTGTCGCTCCATTGTTATCGCTGCCATCAATTCCCAGGGCAATCGCCGATTCACTGCTTGCCACGGTGAGTGGGCCAGCCCCCGAAGAATCAGTCAGAGAGATCCCGTTTCCAGTGGCATTGAGTGATGCCGTAAGCACACCAGGGTCAGCCGCGTTGAAGAGATTCAGCACATCCTGCACGGTTCGGGCTGATGACAGATCGACTTCAGTCGTGGTTCCATCCCTGCGGGTGATGCTGATTGGTGAGCCAACCGTAAAAGGGACACCTTTTCCCAGATTGAGTTGAGCCAGCGGAGTTTCACCCGAGAAGGTGCGGATTCCTAACGAAGCCGCAATGGTGCCGCCGTTTTCTCCAATCGAAAAATTGGCACCACTCAGTCGTGTGCCAACGGTGATTCCTAAACCACTGGGGTCAATCTCTGCGGAAAGATGAGGATCAGCGGCACGAATTCTTTGAAGCACATCCTGAACCGTTGCGGCTCCGTCGAGATCGACAACGCTCACTTTGTCACCGTTCACAATCCGCAGGCCCGTTCCCGGCGTGGCACCAATCCCTGCTCCCCCATTCAAACTGGCCACACTGGTCTGCAACGTGATGGCCGGTGCGAGGTTTCCTCCATGGATCGCGGCCACAGGGCCGCTGGCAAGTCGCAAGTCAGTCGCCGTCGTTCCACTTCCAGTGTTAGAAATCGCGATGGTGCCGTTGGATGGCGTGATCCGCAGACCAGTGGGGCTGAGCGGGTCAATCTCGACCGTCACCGTTTCCGCTTCGCCCGCAAACGCTTGCTCAATTCGTAGTTTCAAATCACCAACGGTGCGGGCCGTGCTCAGATCGATCGTTTGATTGATCGGTGTGCCATTATCAACCGTGATATTGATCGAGGTGAAATGAACTCCCGCTCCCTGCTTCAACGAGGTGAGCGGCGTCGACATTTCCAGGGCTGGTGAAAGGGACGACACGGGAGATTGTGAAACTCCGCCAAAGGCTTTCACTCCCGAAACGGTCGTTGAAATTGATTGATCGAGATCAGCAAAAGCCTTCACCGTTCCATCGTTACCATGATAGGCTACTGTTGTACCGATTCGCTCAAATGGCTGGGTCTGTGTGGCGGTTCCACTGAAGAGATAGCGATCCTGATATTGCGTGTTAGCCGCATTAAGTGCGCTTTGAATCAGTGATGCGACTTCATCAGCCAGCCCCACTTTTTCTTCGGGAGTCGTGGTTGATCCAATCCCGGTTTGCAACAGTCCTTTGGCCTTGATGACGGCATCATTAACCGTGCCCAGCGCATTGTCTGCTGCACTGAGATACCCCTGATTGAATGTATGCTGGCTACGGACGCCTTGAACACGCTCCAACAGTGATTGAAGCGATGTCGCCTGGCGGGTGGCCGTCGGGTTCTCTGACATCAGCGTGTAAAGCTTCTGTGAGTTGATCTGCTCCTGAAGCTTGGACATCAGATAGGTGCCAGACTGAATATCAGATCCGGCTTTGCCATAGAGCAAGCTGTTCGGAATACGACCGACACCGATTTGTCCGAACGACATCTTCATCCCTCAATTCTTGCGACCCTGACGGTTCTCCCGTAAAGGCATGTTCCCGATTCCTGCTACCATTTCTGGAGAAGCTTCCTCAGATATTTAGCAGGACATTAAACAGTTCATCGACCACACTGATAATGCGGGCCGTTGCCTGATAGGTATGTTGCAGGTTCATAATATTGAGTGTCTCTTCATCGAGGCTGACCCCCGAGATCTGCTCGCGCCGGGTAAGCAGCGAATCGCGAAAGCCCGAGAAACCTTTGTCAAGTGCCTGTTCGGCCGCTGATGACTGAGCAACGCCGCCGATCAGGTTGTCTTGAAACTGTGTAATCGACAAGCCGTTAAGCCTGTCTGAGCCAACGGTCAACACTTTTGCCAGCAGGGCCGCATTGCTGGAATCGCCAGCACCACCTCCCTGTCCTGTGGCCAGCAGGTTCTGATTGCCGGCCACGGTTTGATTTAAGGCAATATCCCCGGAGTTAGTACCCGTAAATAGCGTATTCACTCCTAAGCTGGCCAGAACGCCACTGGAGTCGTTTCCGAAGCGAAGCTCATAGCCGGGGGTGGCGCTGATTTGAAGTTTGCCATCAGCCGTGACCAGTGCCGAGACCTGTCCCACGGCATTAAGGCTAGCCACCAGATCATTGAGTGATGTTTCCGCACCAATCCCATCCAGGTCAATATTGATGACGCTTTCAGTGACTTCACCACTGGCCGTGTTCTGAACTTTGAGTGTGAAGCTCCCATGCTGGGGCGAGAAAAACAGCCCCGCTGCCGGGGAATTGAGAGCCGCACTGGCATCGTTGACAGCATAAGTTCCCGTGACGCGGGAATATCCTGTCAGACCTTCTCCCTGACTATGAATGCGATTGACTTCGTAAATCAAACCCGATGCCATCTGATCGAGTTGCTTGGTGAATCCGCCCAGAATTTCGTCACGAGCTGCTATAGAGCCGTTAATCGCTCCGCCAGCTGTTCCGACTGCAGAGCGAGTGATGGTGGTTTGAACATTGAGAACACCGAAATTACCATCCGTACCGGGCACCACCTGCAAGTTCTGGGTATGCCCATCCAGAATGATATATTCACTTCCGGAATAGAGGTCGACCTGGCCTGACTGGCGTTCAATCGCTTTGACAGGCATCAGTTCCGAAAGCCGATTAATGGCATTCAGTCGCTCAATTCGCATGGCACCGGCATCGCTCTGATTTAAGCCGTTCGCCTCAAGTGCACTGATCTTCGGATTCAATTCGGCAATTTGATTGATCAACCGGTTGGCTTCGTCCACCTGCGACACAATCTGATCATTGAGCGTCGTACGCATACCGTCGACAGTGCGTCGCAGGAAGGTGATCTGGTCAACCATTCCCTGCGTGGACTGTAGCGCGATCTGTCGTTGACCGGTCGAATCAGGACTTCCGGAAAGCGTTTGTAACTGTGTCACAAACTGGTTGAGAGCCGAGGACAAGTCATCATCACCCAAGGCATTCAGTGCCGTTTCTAATTGCGTCCAGACCGAACTTTTGACAGACGTTGTCCCCGCTTCCGTATTGGCCGAATGAATCCGGCTCTCAAGATAACTATCCAGCTGCTGCTTGATCCCGATCGCAGAAACACCACTGCCAAGCAGCAATGCCCCCTTGCCGTATGACCCGGCCGGGGTCAGAGACATCGTATCGCGGACATAGCCCGGAACGTTCGCATTGGCGATATTGTTGCTGGCCACCTGCACGCCGGCTGTGAAAACATCCAGCGAACGTGAAGCGACAGCCAATGCTCCATTAAGTGACATTCAGAGGACTCCTGGTGTACCGTCACTAAGAAGGAATTTCTGTCGAACCAGTCGTCAAATCCGCACGCGGAGGACATGACTGAGCCTGAAACAGCACACGAAACCATCAGGCGGCAATAGGCCACCAGACGGCATTAAAGACTCACATCAAGAAGCGCGCTGTGCGTCCGTTCGGGAGTTTCATAGCCTGCGGGGCCGGTATAGGTCGCTTTCTGGCTTCCCCCACAGGCAATCGTTTCCACAATCAGGGAGAGATGCCGGATCCCCTGCTGGGTGAGAATCCACATTTGCCATGAATACTGCTGTAAGCGGGTGGCTTGTTCCCGGACTTCCTGAGCGCGGGCCACCAGCAGTTGATCGCCTGCCGAGCGTGCGAGATCGAGCAGCGATTCAACCGCGTGCCCCTGTTGACGGAGTGAAAGCAGAAGTGACTCCCGCTCAGCCGCTTTGGACTGGAGTTGCTGGATCAGTAACTGTTCCCGAGGCAGAAGTTTTTCCGCATCATCCACGCGATTGCTGACCAGTGCGGCCCACTTGGCTTCAAGCAGTGAATGGAGCTGCTGTTGTAAGCTGTGAAACGACTCGATGAGTTCGTTCATCAGCCGGCGACCGTCCGTGGTCGACATGGCGTGATCCTGGCAAAGGGCGATGGCTGCGCCTCATGTCAGGCGCAGATGGTTCCATCGTTACTTTCGGATCATGGGAAGGAACTCTGTGGTTCCGGATGGTGCCTGAGACGCTTCTCGCAGGGTTTGTGTCTGCCGTGCGAGTTCTGTCAGTTGTTCTGAAAATTCCTGTTGGTGCGATCCCATCGATTTTGCAGGGCGGGAAGGCATTGTCAGGTCGTTAATCGATACCGACCCGGTAAAGCTTGCGGAATTGGCAGACTTTAACGCCCCGCCTTGAGTGATGCTGCCCTGTGTGACGCCGCCATGCAGGCCTGCATCAAACGCATTGAACATTCCATCCGCGAAATGATTTTCGCCCCGCTTGGCCAGAGCGTCCACCACCACCTCATCCAGTTGTGACTGGAACATCTTTTCCGCCTGACCGCCGTTGAGATACTTGGTCTGCCCTCCGGTCGACCGCATGGCTTTCATCATCTGGGTATAGAAAATCGTCCCAACGGTTTCCTCGAATTGGGTCTTGAGTTCCTCGTTACTGATGTTCTTTTTGCCCGTGGTTTCATTCAAAGGCGAGAGCTTCGCCGTTGGCGTCATCTGGAAAGGCTTCAGTGTTGTGGGGGCATCCACGTTCACGGCTGGGGATTCCTGAAATGACTTGAGCGTTACTTCTCGATGAACTCGGCGTGGAGTTTGCCTGTCGAGTGCAGTTCGCGAATGATGTCAATCACATCGGCTGTCGGGACACGGAGCTTATTGAGAGCTTCCACCAGATCTTTAAGGTGCTGTGGCGACTGACGCCCAGGGTTTTCAATCAGTCCAATAAACGGATCCGGCCCTGTCAGCAGAGGATCATCAGCACCAATCTCTACGACAAAGCTTTTGTGAGAAATGATCACGGGGCTGATCTCTACTTCGCCCGTGACCACGATCGTGCCCGTCCTGGGATTCAGCACCACGCGCGCCTGGGTGTTCGGGGTATCAATGCCAGCCTCCAGCACTTGTGCGATGAACTCCACCGGATTCTGGCGATACTGCTGAGGCACCATAATTTCGACAGAACCCGGCCCGGTCGGCTTCGCAATGGACTTGCCGGCCGCTTCAAAAGTGAATTCACTGTTGACCACACGGGCCACTTCGCTGGCTGTCCAGAAACTGGCATGAGCGGGATCAATCAGCAGTGTGACCAGATCCTGTTGCTTGCTCAGGAACAGGGCTGTGACATCCTGAACAAGATCGACACCTTGTGTGATTCGTGCGCTGGTGGGGCGTGCGGGGTCATCGACGACAATCGCCCCGCCGGCTACGCCGATCACCAGTTGATTACGAGCATCGGCGGTTGTCAGCGGTGTGCTGAGCAGTCGGCCACCTCGGAGACTTTTGGCACCCATCACCGCATTGACGAAGCAATCGATCTTTTGTCCTCGTTTAAGACCTGTTCGGGGAATGATCGCTTCGACCATGACAATCGCCACGCCATCGGCATTGCGAATTTCCGCATCCAGCACAGGCTGGTTTAACCGCGCCATCGCTGCCCGTAAGGCTCGAACAGTCGGAGCGTTTTTGGCTCCATCACCCGTCCCCGGTAAACCAACGACCATTCCTAACCCGGTCAGCCGCACTTCCTGCTGTCCTTGAACCGTGCAGAAGTATTCCAGCCGCACACGCGCCTGGGCTTCACCGGGCGCACAAACCCAAGCCAAAAGCAGCGGAAGAACGATGAAGAGACGTGACATGGCGATGCCGATGTTGATTTGTTCGTTGGAAGCGATTCACGGGAAGTTGGAAAACAATTAGCAACTCCCCACCAGCAACTCCCCTTTCAAAACGGGGAAATAATGTCGAGGATATTGGTGCCCCAGTTGGTCTTGGTACTGTTGTAAACCTTTCCCTTCTGAGTACGTTCGATCTTGAGTTCTGCAATGTCTTCCGAGCGTGCCGTACGGTTGGGAAGGATGGCCAATCGATCGATCCGGCCAGCCAGCCGGTATTCAAAAAAATCCTGATTCGTACGAATCGACTTTCGCGCTTCCAGAACAATCGTTCCATTGGGGAGCACATCCACCACAGTGGCGGCGATGTTGTAGCTGATCCCTTCCTGGTCAGTCAGCTGGCCAATGGTTTGCAGTCGGTTGGTCAGATTGCCTTCAATGGCTGGCTCGTTGAGAGCAGCAGGGAGCAGATTGAAGTTGTTTCCGAATTTCACGAACTCGTTGAGCTGAGCCACGTAAGCTCCGTTGCGTTGCCGATTGAAGCGGCTGTTGACGATGACTTCCGCTTTCTCGTCCACCTGAATCGTAATGATGTCGTGAACCTTGATCTCCGGGGGCAGGGGCGGAGGCTCGACATAGATCAGCGAATAGTCTTCAACGCGTGTGTCGGAGAGCGGGGTGATGATCGGCGGGCCTTGTGCCATAGCCGCTTCGGGCCAGCTGATCGTCAAGCCGGCGAACGTCACTAAACCCCAGCATGTCCACGCCCCGGTCGGGCATTTACAGTGAGTCATTTCCCACCCCCTGTTCGATCATGGGGCAAAGCTTCGGATGATGCTGATCCTGATTCATTTATCCGACTCGAATTGACCAGTTGAACTCCGCGCGAAGCCTTCCCGTCTCCTGCCATCGCGTTCCCTGGGCCAGTTGCTGTGATGGCCGCTTCATGCCATCCGGTGACAACCGCCGACACACGCTCGCGAACATCATCGAGGGAGACCAGCGTGACGCTCTCTCCGCGGGCTGCCGTCGAAAGGCTCTTGTATTGGCCGCGAATGACGATCCCTTTCACGCGAAGTGAAGCCGTGACAATATCGCCATTGCGAACCAGCGGAGCCGACGCCAGATCCGACGACAGGACGAATTCACCTGCTCGAATCGCTTTGCGGCATTCCATGCCAATCACCTGCCCAGGATCCGTGTATCGCTCAGTCTGAGCTGAGGAAACCTGCCACATGAGATCGGCTTGTTGAATGATTTCGCCTTTTTGCATCGCCCGGCGGAAAGCAACTTGCTTGACCTGAGGGATCAATTGAATCCGGATTTTGACTGGCAGAGGAGTGCCATTCGCTGAATCCTGCACCGTCGCCATCACCCATTGCTCGGGCAGATCCTGCAATTTGTCATCCAGAAAATGAACCGTTGCAGCGGTTGCCAGCGCGGCCCAGGTCTCTGTCGGCGTCTCTTCATGGGGAGTCAGCTTCACAGTGGGCATCGCTGATTGATCGGCCCAGCGGTATTCTTTCTTAAACGATTCCGCGAGCATGATTTTGATCTTTTCGCGGTCAATCCGGGGCTTGGGAGGTTCAGCCACAGTCGCAGAAACCTGCACAATCGGACTGGCAGTCACAGTCGCAGGCCGTTCTTCGATGACGGCTGCATTTGAAAGGATCGTGCGACTGGCTCCTGAAAATTCAATCTGCGACAGGTTGATCCCCACCGCCACCAGCCTTTGATGAACCTGCACGTGATCGATCATGATCGGTCGGTTAGCGACAGGGCCAGGGCCTAGGGAGATCGCCTGGAGTTGGCTTTGAAATTCAGGATGACTGGCATGAATTTCCGCCACGTCACCCAATTGAATAAGCGCTCGACTGGTCACCGCTCGTTCATTGAGGCTGATCACGGCTTTCGGGATCACTCTTTTCGAGATCACAGCTTCAGAATTCACTTGAGGCTCTGCCGCATTTCCCACGAGAGAAGTCACGACAGTAAAGACGATCAACAGGACGTACCGACAGAACGCCATCAGTGATGACACAAGGGGGCGAATGAGGTGTTGTGGGGGAGCCATCCTTGATCTCCTGGCGATGCTGCTCGAATAACTCTCGCGATGCCTACTCAATCCATTCGCAGGGTGCATGCCAATGCACCAATTCGGTGTGAATTGCAAAGGCTGGTGCATTCCGTCAGAACTCCATGCACCCTACGCAGTTGCCCTTTTAAGTTTGTGCTTTCTTTATTCTTCAGTCATTAATACCGTCTTAAATTCGCGATGAGTTGCAATAACTGATCCGATGCTTGAACGACTTGACTATTGAGTTCCACATTGCGTTGTGTTTTGATGAGATCGACCAGTTCGTTCGCCGGTTCAACGTTAGAAATTTCCAGAAAGCCTTGCCGAATCAACCCCAGTCCCTGATCGCCCGGATTGCTGATGAGTGGTTGGCCCGACGCATCCGTGATCGCGTAAAGGCTCTCTCCCATTTGATAGAGACCTTCCGGATTAATAAATCGGGCTGTCTGGATCTGCCCCACCTGGTTCTGAATAGTAGAGCCAGCTTGAATGACCGTGACGATCCCTTCAGCCGAGATGCCAATTTCTACCGTGTCGGGAGGGATGTTGATGGGCGGGTCGAGGAGACGGCCTTTATCTGCCGAAGCCAGTACCATATCCCCGTTAGGATTTAAGGCGAATTCACCGCGACGGGTATAGAAAGTCTGGTTGTTGCCGCGAACCTGAAAGAAACCATCGCCAGTGAGGGCCATGTCAAGCTGACGACCAGTTTCCAGCAATGAGCCTTGAGAGAAATCAATCTGAGTTCCTGCAACACGCACACCCAGACCAGCTGCTGTCCCGATCGGTGTATAGTTTCCTAAAGAATCCTGTGTGCCAGGCAATTTATAATACTGGTAATAGAGGTCTTCAAAGTCGGTGCGGGAGCGTTTGAAGCCGTTCGTCCCCGCGTTTGCCAGGTTGTTGGCAATCGTATCGAGGTTGAACATATAGGCCTGCATGCCTGAGGCCGCCGTATACATCGCGCGGTACAGCATGGGCATCGTCCTTGAAAAGATGGTTCAATAAAAAACTGACTGCCGCGAAAATCCGTTATTTATGCTTGCTGTTCATGTTATCGCCGGGGGATTGCCTGCAGGAGTCGCCCCAGCATTTCATCCTGCATTCGCATCATATTGACGTTTGATTCAAAGCCACGAGACACTTCGATCAGTTCCATCGTGCCTTGCATCGGGTCGGCATTAGACGCTTCCACAAACCCCTGGCGAACCCGTGTTTCTAAAGGAGCCGGAGCAACCGGCAACCGGGTGGAATACATCCCATCGCCGCGCTTCATGAGTTCATTCAGACGAGTCGGCACCACCACAGCCAGCTGGCTTAAAGGGACGGTGATCCCGTTAGGCCCAACACCAGAGATACCGCCGGCTTCGTTGATTTGCAGATCAACCATTTCGGGAGGAATGGTGATTTCCCCGCCGTTAGGATCCAGCATGGGAGCACCCGTTCCCGCATGAACCAGAATTCCTTCCGAGTTCAATTCAAATGAGCCGTCACGTGAGAGCAGCGTTTCATTCCCCATTTGTATTTGATAAAAGCCGTCGCCCATCAAAGCTGCGTCGGTCGACTTTCCCGTAGCCTTCAAAGAACCCTGCAAAAAGTTGGTAATGGTTCCGTCGACCGCCACTCCGCCCGTTTCCAGATTGATGGAATCAGGAGCACGCGGTGGTTCGTCATGAGCCACGTCATAGGGAAAGTAAGCACGGAAAACAGCGGTATCGGCCTTGAACGCGTTAGTTCCCGCGTTCGCCAGATTGTTAGCCAAAACACCTTGTCGCATGGCCTGCGATTCTGCTCCCTGAGCAGAAAGATAGAGGCCGTACAGCATGACATCATCCGCAGGTTTTGCCGGTTTTCACGACGTTCCTCGACAAGGGAACGACACTCATCAGCAAGGATCGACGGAAAGCCTGCGTTAACTTGAGTACAACCGTTACAGTTTGACATTTGAGGGAACTGCTTAAGAAACTTTACCACCAGATCAGCACGAACGAGCCAGGGAAAGACAGGTGATTTCTACTGTTCACTCTCTGTCTCTGACGAAATCCAGCAGCCACCACTTGCAAACCAATCGTCTGCAAACTCAACTGAGGCAAGGAAAGCTGCCCACATTACCCAAGGCCCGGCCTCAGATGCCTGGCGTGGAATGATTTCCGATTCCTCCGACAGACCGGTCATCCCAGGCACGCGGCAACTCACCTCGCGCCAGGGGCCTGTTCGTCGGGTAAGGTTTCATTGACACAATGCTGTTTTTGAAAGCTGGCAGAAACCGCCTGTTCTCAAAACTGTTTCCCTTCTGATACCCATGCGGCAACGACGGAAACTCATGAATTTGCCTGTCCGTAAAACGCGATCTGCTTCTGCCCGGTCAATCTCAACGGGTAACAAATCCTCTCGCGGCGAAGCGTCTGCCCGCCAGTCAGCCGTTCCGACCATCGGTGAGGCTGTTGCTCTCAATGACTCGGCGAAGGACACCCTGCTGGAGTTGATGGGGGCAGGAATTCCCTGGTTGCCGGCACTGCGGGCAGCTTACAGCCATGCGGTCGTGTCGAATCGCCTCTCGGTCTGGTTTGACGAACTGCAAGAACAGTTGTCTCGCAAGACCGCCACTTCCAAGTCAAAGGCTGTCACAAGGGGATCTTTCAAGGCCGGTGTCACTAGGACGATTGAACCACTGGCGGGATGGTCGTGGGAGGCCCTGGCGGAAGACGCTGCGGAAAGCGCGCTTTCACAGGTCTTCCGGCCGGTAACAAAGCGCGGGCCAACCACCCGAACGGCAAACAAGCCCGGACGGTCGGGGGTGAAAATGGGGACGATCCATGAGCCTGCCCGCTTGCTGGCGACTCACGGCAAAAATCGACCATTCACTCTGGCTGAAGAACTTGTCGCGCTCGAACTGCTTTACCGCTTCCCTCAACAGATTCCATCCGGCGACTTTCCGATCCTGTTGAGTCGCGGCTATGAAGCCTCTACGCTCCCTGCGGATCAAGATCGCCCGGATCTTGTGGCGGCATTCTATGAAGCCCAGTTGCTTCGCGGATTGATCTATCGGGACTTCGTCGATTGCGAACCTTTACTGGAAGCGGCTGCAAAAGCGCTGGCCAAAGATCTGGCGGCTCATGTCGATACCGACGGCACACCGCATGCGGAATTGCTGCCCATTCTGCCATCATGGCTGGCGGTGCATGTTCGCGCTATGTCT
The DNA here is from genome assembly GCF_056500625.1 of Planctopirus sp. SH287. NCBI lineage: Bacteria > Pseudomonadati > Planctomycetota > Planctomycetia > Planctomycetales > Planctomycetaceae > Planctopirus > Planctopirus sp. SH287. The sequence goes on from NZ_CM151403.1 coordinate 771,193, forward strand.
TATGTGACGCTGGTCTCCCCTGGTTTCAGTAAAACACTCAGCCGAGCAAAGAGTCTTCTTTCCACAAACCACCGTGAATTATTGGTGCTGGTGCTGGAGGAAGCGGCACGTTTAATTCGCAAAGATGGCCGACTGGCTCATGCTGATCGAGAATCCATCGCGATCGCACATCTTTACCAGGTTGCTGCGAAATGCCTGAGTTTTCCGCCGGGAGGAGCAGCACAGACGATTGCCAATGGAGCATCCTCCGTTTCAAAAAGCGGGCCTGGCAGCCGTGCTCAGGTCGCAAGCGAAGAGTGGCCTTCCAGTCAGTCGGACTGGGCACACACTGCCGCCATGCGAGCCAGTTGGGATGTGGCTGCTGCCGCTTGCGCTGTGACCTATCATCGTCCCTGGCCGGACATCGATCTGTCAGCCGGGGCGGTAACACTCCTGCGGGGAGCCAGCGGGATTGAAGCCATCACCCCCGAGGGGGTGCTCGATTTGGCCGAAAGCTGGTCGTGTGTCTGCTGGAATACGGATGAAGACGGCGACTATCTCGAATTGCAGATGTTGGGGCCGAAAAAGCTATCACTCGAGCGGCAAGTCTTTTTATCCCGTCAGCAGGGATTTGCCTTGTTCGGTGAGACGCTGCGAGGCTCCACAGCAGGAGAGTACATCCTGAAAGCGGCACTTCCGCTCGGGCAGGATCTGGTCATTGAGCCTGATCGTTTCACCCGTGAATGGTTGCTCAAGCAGCAAGGCAAACTGGTCGCCCGCATTTTCCCGCTCGGTTTGCCACAGGAGAAACTCTACTCCACGCCACACCAGATTGAGGCCATCGATGGTCAACTCGTTTGCCGTTATGTCGCTCAAGGGAAGGCGATTTACGCACCAATCGTTGTGGTGTGGGACTCAAAGCTGCTCAAACGGCCTGCCGTCTGGCGTCAATTGACCGTGACAGAAGACTCGCGAATTGTCCGAACTGACGAAGCCGCCGGCTACCGTCTGAAACTGGGCGACTTCCAGATTCTGATCTACCGAAGTTTGAAATCGACCGAATACCCCCGAGCCGTTCTGGGGCACCATACCGGGAAAGAAACCCTCATCGGCCGAGTCGACGCACCAACAGGAAACATCGAACCCATCCTGCTCGTCGAATAGCCCCCCTTGCGGGGTTTGTGGCGGCGTATGTACGTCAGTCGTTCATCCATGAATGGGTCTTACGCCGCCAGAACGCACATTTTCGTGTGATGATTTCGGGTGGTCACGTTTCGTGTCATACGCATTCCAATTTGAAATTGCGCTCTTCATGCCAGGCTTGCGGCGGCTTTGAGCAAGCATGCTTTTGTGATCGTCAACGCACTATTTCAAGTTGCGTTTCGTGTCATTGCGTTTAGGGGGCTTGCGATTTTGATGTAGTTGGCGTGACTTCATAGCAGGCCAATTCCAGGTTATTGCGAACCAGAAGCTTGCCGTGAGCAATCACCGGGTGCGCCCAGGTGGTTGCATCGGGAAGCGCGCGGAACTTGCCGATCTCATGGAATTTCTCGGGTGTTGGCTCGACCAGGGCCAGTTCGCCATTTTCACAACTGACAACCAGAGCGTTGTCTGTCAGCAATACCTGGCCATAGCCGTAGGGCGGCCCCTTCCATTTGATTTTCCCCGTTTCAATGTCCAGACAGGCGATCCGGTTTTCATCCAGCCCATAGAGAAAGCCGTCTTTGAGTACCGCATCATTGAACTTCAAACGGAATTTGTTCGTTTTCCAGACCGTTTTGATCTGCCATTGAGGCTTGGCGGGAGTCAACTGAATTCGGGCGCTCCCCACGGTGTAACCACACGAAAGAAAGAGCGATTGATCGGGAAGCACAATCGGCTGGCAGGCGTTGACCTTGGGCTGGTTCTCCCAGGGAAACATCCAGAGTTCCTGCCCAGTTTCGGGCACAATCCCCGAGAGACCCGCTGCATGGAAGACCAGAATCTGTCGCACGCCATGAATGGTTTCTGCGCGAGGAGCGGTATAACTTGCTTCGTAGTCCCCCGTCGTCCAGACAGGCTTCCCATCAGTGATCCGATAGGCGGCGATCGAGCGACCTTCGCTTCCCCCCGGATTCACAATCACCAACCCATTTTCCACCAGGGGTGAACCGGCCATGGCCCAGGGGATGTTCGTGGCCTTGGCATCACTGAGGATGTTGGTTGTCCAGAATCGTTTCCCTGTGGCGGCATCAAGGCAATTGAGAACACCGGTTGCTCCCAAGGTATAGAGTCGGCCTTCATGGAAGGTAGGCGTTGCTCGCGGGCCATCGCCACCCATGGCTTCAGAAAAACGGGTTCCATCCGTGTGCTTCCAGATCACGTCGGATGTTTGAAGATCAAGACAAATGACCTGTTCTTCCTGATCGAGTTGCGCCTGCGTAAAGAGATGATCACCCACGACTGAAAAACTCGACCACCCCAGCCCAATTGATTTCCCCCACAGTTTTTTGGGAGGATGGTCTTCACTCCATGAAAGCGGAATGCTCACACCATGCAGAATGCCCGAGCGATCTGGCCCGCGAAACTGCGTCCAGTCACCTTCATGAGCGATCAATGGGGTCTCGCTGATCGGTGCTGTTGCTGCCTTGGGAACAAACGCTGCCTGTTGACTGCGTGCCACCGACTCGGCGGAAGGTGTCCATCGCCAGACAATCCTTGGCAACATCTCGCCTGTGAATCCCTCGATTCTGAAGACCGCAACCATCGTGAAGGCCATGACCAGAAGCCCAGCGATGCCGAGATTTCGCGTTCGCCAGCTGAACCCGGAACCAATCAGCCACCAGAGGATCAGCGACAGCGACACCGTCGGCAGGAGAAAGACGAGCGTCATCATAAAGACAGTGCGGTCTTCCCCCATGACAAGCGCAGGAAGAGCCTGGATCACTGCGGCCAAGCCAATCGTGGCCAGCGGCCAGACCCATCGCCAAGCGGTCAAACGAGGAGACTTTAATCCGGCTGCGTTCGCGGGAGATTCGTGCGTCGACATCCATGGCTCCTGAACCGGCTAGTCACTGAACCGGTGCGTTATTCGCTAAGATCATCCGGGTCGACGTCTTTTTTCCCCTTCGACTTTTTCGTCGGGCGAACGGGTTCCGACCGCCGGAATACGGCGACAACATCTTCGATCGGCACGACGTAAAGCAAATTATCCGGCTCAAAATCAACAGGGATCGCGTTCTTGGGATGGAACAAAACCTTGTCGTACTTTTTCACCGGAAAGTCGAGATCCCGCTCGATCAGAACGCTGATTTCAACCACACGACCTGTAATCGTCGGGATTTCCGCCTGATCGGGCAGAACAATCCCCCCGCGCGTCTTCTGCTTGCTCTCGTCCTTACGGATCAGAATTCGCTTTCCCAATGGTTCAACGAACTCGCTCAAATCAATGTTCCCACGTTGCGAAGGTACTGCGCGGCCTGAATTGTCACTAACGGGGATTCTATGCCAGTTTTCCAACTTGGAAAAGGGAGAGAATCGGGTTTGGCCCAGACTCGGGAAGATTCTCACTCAACCTTTCGCACTTCTCTCGCACGGAACATCAAAAAAGACGCCCCATGGAGATGCCCGTTCCGGATGACAGGCATCTTCATGATGACCAGCGTTTCTCTCCGGCACAAAGATTACTTTTTTCCTTGAAAGCCTTGCGAAACAAACTCCATTGCATCAGGGAGAGACCGTTGCCAGTAAGTCCAATTGTGGCCCCCATCGCGAACCCGGTATTCATGCTTGACCTTCAGGTCGCCCAGCGTGATATGCAGGAGCGAGTTCCCTTTGTAGAGAAAATCATCGTCGCCGCAATCAATGAACCAGCGAGTGTTTTTGAGTTGTTCCAGCGGTGTCTTGGGGAACAGATAGAGAACGCTGTTACGATTATAAAATTCGGTAATGCGTTCGTCACCTTCTTTGAGATCACCGACAGCCGGCACATATCGTTTTTTGAACTCTTCAAACGGAATGGCTCGCATTTCTTCATCCGAACGAACACCGGCGCTCATGGCGTAACAGGAAGAAAACAATTCGGGATGGTGGAGTGAATAAAGCAGGCTGCCATACCCACCCATGGAAAGCCCTGATACAGCCCGGTCGATTCGATCATTTTTTGTGCGATAGCTTTTCTCGATATGGGGCATCAATTCTTTGACGAAGTAGTCTTCGTATTGATAATCACCCATCACGCTATTGAGGTAATATTTCTTCTCGGCGTCAGGCATGACAATGATCATCGGGATCGCCCGCCGGGCTGCGATGGTGGCATCTGCAATCGATTGCATGTTCCCCTTTTTCTGCCAGCTGGTTTCGTCATCACCAAAACCATGCAGCAGGTAAAGCACGGGATATTTCTCAGTGGAACCTTCGTAACCAGCGGGCAAATAGACGGAGTATTTCATCTCTTTCTTGAGGATCTTGCTGGGGATCGTCTCACTGAGCCGCAGCTTGCTGGCACCTGCCGGTTGCCCCGCAACCAATTGAGAACTGACTTCCTTGAGACGAGCGACCTCTTCGGGATTCTCGGGCAGGGCCGCTTCATGGAAAGCGGGAAGCAACTGATCCCAGACGACATTCAATTCCGCCTGCATATTGCCCGTGTGCGCCGTAATCGCGATCACGGCATCCTGCTCAGGCAGCATGATGCAGAATTGGCCATCTTTGCCATCACCACGAACGGCTCCATGCCGACACCGCCAGAATTGATAACCATACCCCTGCTGCCAGTCACTTTGAGGATCGCTGCCGTTAGAGACATGCTTTGAGGTCGCTTCTTTGACCCAACTGGCCGGCAAGAGTTGCTGACCATTCCAACGCCCTTGATTGAGCGTAAAGAGGCCAAAGCGAGCGATGTCTTCTGTCGTGAGCATCAAGCCAAAACCGCCGTAATTGATGCCTTCGGCACTACTGGCCCATGACGGGTTCTCAATACCCAGGGGATCGAACAGGCGAGGCCGCAGGTAGTCAATCAGTTTCTCACCCGTCACCTTCTGAATGATAGCCGACTGCATGTAAGTCGCGGGGGTATTGTACTTGAAGTGAGTCCCCGGCTTATGGGGAACCGGATGAGCCAGGAACATTCTGACCCCCGAATCGTCTGGCCCACCGATCAGCTTTGGCTCGGTTTCATGTCCCGTTGACATAGTGAGCAGATCACGCACACGCATGGCTTTCAGGTTGTCCGGAATTTCCGCAGGTAACTGTTCCGGAAAGAACTTGATCACCGGATCATCCACACTCAGTTTTCCTTCACTGGCCGCAAAGCCAATCGCTGTCGAGGTGAAGCTTTTGCTCAGCGAATGCAGCACATGTGGCGTACTGGGTGTTTGCGGTTGCCACCAGCATTCTGCCACGACTTTTCCATGCCGGATCAGCATGAAACTGTGCAACGTGTTGATCGATTTGTCAGCGGTTTCAATGAACTTGCGGATCTGAGCCGAAGAAACGCCTTGCGATTCTGGCGTTGCGCGAGGCAGGCCTTCAGCCCGGAGAATTAACGGAAATAAGGCAAATAAGCCGGCAAAGGTGAACCGAAGCAGGGTGGTCATGGAGTCGCTCACTGGTGGGTTTGTGATAGAGATCAGATGAGTTTATTGGCAATCGGCAGTCAGAGGGCCGGCCAGTTCCTGCAAGTAGAAAAACTTCCCAGGCTGAGTGGTCATATAGGTCGAAGGAATCCAGGGTGTCGGTTCATGCCGAAAGGTCATCCAGAGAGAAAGCCCTTGCCACTGCATGCCTCGCGAAAATGCTCCGTCGGCTCCGCCAATAATATGGTCTGCCCCAAGAAACAACGCCGGGCCGATCGTGTTGGCATAAGCCGGCACCAGCGTTGTCCGGCTTTTGAAACTGGTCAGCGCATTCTGCTCGATTGTCAACGGATGGAGCTTGGCTCCCAGCCGATGAGACTGGGTTTTCCACTCTTGATCACTGTTGAATTCCGCCGCGAAGTGAGGCTCCCAGAAGGCAATGTGACAGACCCGCCCCACACCAAAAACCACCACATGCATCGCCCCTTTGGCTTTCAGGTCTGAGAACTTTTCCTGATAGGTGGGAAGATTCTTTTTTGTCGCAAAGTTCCGCTGCTTCTTGGGAACGGTCAGCTTGCCGAGCGGCCCGTAAAACGCCTGTTCCATGGCGAACTGGAATGCTCCCGGATGAGTGGCGGGAAGGGTGTTGCCCTGGGCATCGCTCCATTCATCCATGTTAAATCCATGGACGTGATCGCACGAAATTTGCCATTCCTTGAGAAAGTAGACCGCCCAGCGATACATCCCCATCGGCCCAACAGGAAGGATCATCGCAATTTGCCGGCCAGCGGCTTTGGCGTTTCTGATCGTCAGTGCAATCTCGTGTCCCATATAGGTGTCGAAATCACTTAACGAAGTGCACTCGACCGGTCGAAAAGATTTGTGCCACCACGTTTGACGATCAGCAAGCGTCGTCGGGTCAGGGTCAACACAGCGGTCAATCCGGGCCAGATCCCATCCCGCGGGGAAGAATCCTTCCATCATCGACCCGGCAATCGTTGTCAACAGATCCATGGAGTCTCTTTCATGAGGAGTGATCTCAGGCCAATGCGGCGCCATATCACTCCTTACCAGATTGCTCTTGCTGAAGAAACCGGTAACCTGACCGGAATCGTTCTTTCAGCAGACCCTGCGATGTGACAGCGATGCGCACTGGCTGGTCGCAAACTCCCATCGGGCCGATTCATCGACAAACTCTGAAGGCGGAACAGTAGCACTGGCGGCAAGGTAGGCGAGTATGCGATAACGAAGACACTGTGGCTGACGAAGACACAGTGGCTGATGCCACATTCTCTGCCAGAACTGAGTTCGCTCGATAAAAGATTTCCTGCAATGTCAGACGCTGCCGAAGCTCCCTCTTTCGATCTTTCTCAACGTAAGCTGGGCGATTTTCAGTTGATCCGACGCCTGGGCCGCGGTGGCATGGCCGAGGTTTACCTGGCCGAACAGATTTCTTTGAAACGCTCTGTAGCTGTGAAAGTCTTGCGACCTGAGTTCGTGCAGGATCAGACGTACCTCAAGCGCTTCCAGCAGGAGGCCAAAGCGGCAGCAGGCTTGAATCACGCCAGCATTGTTCAGGTCTATACCATTGGGGAAGCGGATGGTGTTCAGTTCATCGCCCAGGAATACGTGCAGGGCCGCAACCTGAAGGAGTATCTGGTTCGTCGCGGTGCCCTGGAAGCGGGGGCCGCGCTGCAAATCATGCGTCAGATTGCCTCAGCCCTGCAAGTGGCCGGTGCGGCAGGAATCATCCATCGCGATATCAAGCCCGAGAACATTCTGCTGACCCGTAAGGGGGAAGCCAAAGTCGCCGACTTCGGTCTGGCCCAACTGACACGTCCCGGCGAGAAAGTCGAACTCACCCAGGTTGGTGTCACCATGGGCACGCCCCTTTACATGAGTCCCGAGCAGGTGAATGGCAAGCCGCTCGATGTTCGTAGCGATCTCTATTCGTTTGGAGTTCTGTGCTTTCACATGCTTTGTGGGCGTCCGCCGTTTCAGGGAGAGACGGCCTTGTCGATCGCAGTTCAGCATTTGAATGTGTCGCCGCCGCTGATCAGTGAGTTTCGGCCTGATCTTCCGAAGCCACTCATTCAGTTGATCGAACGGATGATGGCAAAAAAGAAGGAAGATCGTCCGGCCGATGCAGGTGCCATTCTGGCTGAGTTGAAGCAAATCAGCCGTCAATTTGCCAGTCGCGACGAGGTGCCAGACAATAAGCCGCTGAATCTTCCCACGAAGACCCCATCCATGCACCGCAGCCAACGCCAAAAGCTGCTGCGACATGCGTTGCTCACCTGCGGAGCCATGCTGATCGTCGGGTCAGCTTCTGCCGGTGTGGGATGGCTGATGCGGACGCCCAATCCCTTTTTAGAACCTGTCCCGCAAACAGCCCGGCTTCCCAAGCAGGAGACCGCACAAGCTCAGTATTACTATGCTCTGACCCGTGGCTATGACGAAGCCGCCTGGCGAAGTGTGATCGACTATTTCCCGGATGCTCAATTAGAAACGCGCCGGGCGCGGGAACAGTTGGCGATCATCTATTTGAAGTCGGATCGTTTGCCGCAAGCCGAGCAAATCTGTCATCAATTCCTGCGTGAAGGCGAACAGGATCCCGCCTTGCGTGCTCATGGTTTGGCGGGCCTGGCTGTCATTGAAAGCCTCAAAGGGAACGTCTCGCAGTCACAGTCCTATGTTCAACAGTATCAGGCGCTGCGCAAGGAAATCTCGGTAGAACTGGGGCGATTGCTGCAAGAAGCGATTGGCCGCAACTTGCGGAGTGGTCTTAATCCCTCAAAGGATGGACCGGCTGCTCCCACGACTCGGATGCCGACCGGCGATTTTCGTGTTGGTTAATCGAGCGCTCTGTGTGCCATGCTTGCAGCAGCTTTGGGCAAGCATGTTTTTGCGATCGTCGACGCGCTATTTCAAGTTGCGATTCGTATGAGTAGTGCTCAGTAAACAGCAGGTCGAAATGCGCCGGATCATTTATTGCAATTTTGGCTTTGAGCATGAGTTAGTCGATGCAAAATTCCGGCCCTCGCGTTCGTTATTGGGGTTATTCAGTGGTTTGTCGTCTCATTGGTTGAGGGTGGCTCAGGCTGGTGATGTGATCTGGTTACCGGAAGGAACACCGCCACCACTCGCCGTTCCCCCGGGCGTCTTGATCGCTCTGGGAATCCAGGACGTTCTGGCTGAATTTTCACGAGTGAAAGATGAGTTTCGTTTTGAACCCTGGGGCTGGTCGCAGCCCGCTTACGACGCATTGGCACAGATCCAAATTCAACGTGAGGGAATCCACACCGACATTCCGCCACTTGATGTGGTCAAACGATTGAACTCTCGTCAATTTTCGTGGCAACAGGAACGGGAATACGGCGAAGTGCTAACCTTGGATGGCCCGACTGATGACGGGATCTCCCAATGCCTGAGCAGCCTCTCTGAAGTCAAAGACTGGCTGAAGTCTCATGTTGAGAGCGAAGCGGCCTGGGTGATAAAAGCGGAATTCGGTATGTCAGGACGCCAACGGATTCTGGGACAAAAAGCGCCTCAGGCTAATCAGCTTCAATGGTGTGAGCGAATTTTGAATGCGGGCGAAGTGCTCATTGGCGAGCGTTGGCTAGATCGTGTGGCTGAAGTGGGAGTGCAGTGGCAGATTGGTTGGAATCAAGCCCCTCAATGTGTGGGTGTGACGGAATTGATTTGTACGCCGCAAGGACAATACACGCACAGCCGGCCGTTGAGGTCAGCATTTGAAATCGAACGCTGGCGCCCGACAATTGAATTTCAGCGGCCAGTCATCCAGAAAATGTCCGACCTTGGCTATATCGGGCCAGTGGGAATCGATGCGATGCAGTTCCGGAGTCGACAAACAGGGAGTCGCGAGACTGCCGTCCGTCCTCTACAGGATATTAACGCCCGCTGGACAATGGGCCGCCTGGCATGGGACGGGATAAACTGCCAAGCATCTCTCCAGGCGTGTCTGTAATCTCATTCTGGCGGCGCAAGACTCGAGCGTAAATGAACAACCGCCCCCATACGCCTTCCAAACCCCGTGAGGGCATTTCCCCCTCGCCCATTCCGCTGGGAGAGGGCCGGGGTGAGGGTGAGTCGAACTTTCAACATCCCTCAATCCGTCCTCATAATCACTACCATCGACTATCTATCGAAAAGTAGATTTTATGTATCTAAGTAATGCACCAACTCCCAACGTTCAAGTAGCCAGAGACCGTTATTAAACAGTAGGGTGGGTTAAGGCATTGCGCAACCCACCAGCTCCCTACAACCTTACAAACTAACACCGCCCCACAAACCCCGCAAGGCGCAAGGAAAGAGCGGCCACAACGGGGCCGCGGATCTTTAGCCGACGTCCCGGCCGATAGGCCCAAACCCCGCAAGGGGACGAAAGTGGCCCCCGACTATTCTGGCGAGTAATCGGGGGCCGTGAAAATTCCAGCATCGATCAGGGCCAATCCACGAAACATCCTTCCACGAAGTCACCCTCGCTGAAAAACATTCCGTCGGCCTGTCTGATTCAGAGTGTTGGGCTGAATCAGACGTGATTGTCTTGGCATTCCCCCGTCACAAGAAGTGGCGAATGAATAAGTGCCAATAAAAAACATTCAGTTTTGATCAGAAGTGTTTTGCGTGAGCAACTCACCTTTGATGAACTGTTTGTCAGTCTCGAATTCGAGGGAAGCGTCCACAATCGGCGCTTCCGCCAATGGGAATGACTCCCCATTGGCAAAGGGTGGCCCTGACCGAGCCGATGGAGAGCCTTCTGTCCGGAATCACAGGCGAAAAAGACCTCAACCTGCGAGGTGCACCCAAAACGAAGCCTCTCTACCCTAAGGCCCTTTGTTGCGCGAAACAGTATTAAGGCTGGTGCCCTGGCGGCGTAAGCCCCAAACGTGGATCAACAACCGACCCTCATACGCCGCCCCAAACCCCGCAAGGGGCTGGCAGAGTAAGACCCATTCGTGAACAAACAACTGACCCTCATACGCCGCCCCAAACCCCGCAAGGGGGCCACGAAGCCCGCGAGGGCACCGTCAGGGGGCTTCTTTGGTCTGGATGTGTTCGGGGCGTACTCCAAGGCCGATGAGTCTGGCCATGCGGCGGCGGACGATGGGCCCCAGCAGTGAGACCATCGACCGGAAGGCGTACATGCCGATCCCCCGGCTTTGGAAGCCTTGTTCCGGATTGAACAAATGCTGATGGGCAAACGATTGCAGACGCTGGATGACTTTCACCGGCCATTCCCGGCGATGCTGGACAGTATTCAAATCGTCCAGCGAGACCGGGCCGGCATGGAGCTTTTCGGCCAGCAGGTTGGCCGTAGCCACAGCGTCTTGAATGGCGAAATTGACACCAACTCCGCCCGCGGGCGACATCGCATGCGCCGCGTCTCCAATACACAGCAAGCCGGGAATCGCCCATTGCGGCAGGCGATTGATCTGTACCGTAAGCAACTTCACCTGGTTCCAGTCCTGCAGGCTTTCAGTGGCGTCTTTCAGGAAGGGGGCGAGATCGGTCACTCGTTCACGGAATGTTTGCAGCCCCTGGCTTTGAATCTTTTCAAAGCCACCTTTGGCGATAACGTTGCCGCATTGGAAGTATTCTCCGCGATCAATGGTGACCATCATCTGACCGTGCCCGACACGCCCCAGCACATGCCCCTGCGGATCTTCCATGGTTTTGGGAAGTCGGAACCAGAGGACATCAATCGGCACGCCGATTTCGTTCACTTTGAGGCCCGTCTGATCTCGCAGTATTGATGCCCGGCCATCGGCCAGAACCACCAGATCAGCCTGAATTTCAATCCGTTCTTCGCCCTGATAGGCAACCACGCCCGTGATTTGTTCGCCATCACGGATCAGTTCTTTCCCTTCAGTGCTCATCATCAGATGAAACGTGGGGTAGCGTTTTGCGAAGTCGGCAATGAAATTCAGGAAGTCCCATTGAGGGGCAATGGCCAGAAATTTGCACGTTGTCGGGAGGGTTGAAAAGTCAGGCCCATGCACCAGCACGCCATTCAGAATGACTTCCAGTTGCGAGTATTCCTGATGCGGAATTTTCAGGAAGGCGTCTAACTGCCCGAGTTCATGGAGCAGTTCCAGCGTCGAAGGATGGATCGTGTCTCCTCGGAAGTCCCGGAAGAAGTCAGCGTGCTTTTCCAGCACAATGACTTCCACACCCGCTCTGGCCAGCAGGCACCCCAGCATCAGGCCCGCCGGCCCGCCACCCACGACACAGCATCGAGTCTGAAGCATGAATCGCCCTTAAAACGAATGGTCTCTTATCGGATTTTCAGAGAGTCGGCAACGGTCGTGATCAATCGCGATAAAGACACAAGACAGATGGTCGCTCATTAAAAGGACGTTCTTGAGGAAAACGGTTACAAAAAATACCTATTCAATACCGAGTCAATCAGTTTAACGATTGTAGTTTCTTTATGAGGTCGATTTGTGGCACAACAGATGCAAATAGCGTTTTCTTAGTCTGGACTTAAATCTCCAGTTTGCAGATGCCCCATTGGCCAAAGTTTTCTTCAACTTCCGCCTGAACGAATTTGACTTGCTGGCCCGGCCAGGCGCGGATGATTTCGCTCAGATTGCGGGCGAAGTGATCTGCAAGAAGTTCTGCCGTCGTATTGGCAATCGGCAGGAGCGCACAGTCTTCTAACGGAAAAACCCACCGGCGATCTTCAAACGTGGCTTCGACCTCCTTGCCGTCAACTTTCACCTTGATTGTCGGGTGGTTCAGCGGGAGCAGCACTTGATGGTCGAGTTCATTAACAAGCTTTTGAGCCGCATCCCGGAGTGCGATAAAATCGAAGACGTAGCTATTTTCATCAAGTGGCCCTGCGACTTCTACCGCCACCCGCCAGTTGTGTCCGTGGAGTCGCTCACAAATATTGCCATTAAAGGTAATGAAGTGAGCGGCACTGAAAACGAGATGGTCTTTAGTAACACGAACGCGGAATTCAGGCATGGTGTGTGTTTCTTGGTGGTTGATAGTTGATGGTTAGTAAGGCTAACTCAGTAGGCCGATGAACCAGGTGGTTGCTATTAAGTCAGCCGTTGTTCCGGGGTTTCGTTGGTGGCCGTCAGTTCTGAGCCAGGCGTCGAATTCGTGAAGAAGGTTCCAACTGACTAAAGTGTGAGGCCATTGGGCATTCAAAATACTCTGTGCGAATCCTTGCGCCTGCTGACTCACGAGCAGGCCGTTTTTTCGTGTGATGAGAGAATCGCCGTGCCTGGCCAGCATTTCCATTTGTAGGCCGATTGTGGCCAGTTCCCACCAGAATGATGCCACTTCGCCGGGAAGTCTGTGTTCTGTTTCCTCGTGAGACTTTGCCTGATGAGACTTTGCCTGATGAGACTTTGCTGTATCGATCCATTTTTTCAGGCAAGGGAGCCATACATCAAAGAGTGAGGCAAAGCCTTCCACGTAACAGGCTGCAATTTGATCGCGGTCTTGAGCAAGTTTCATGGTCTGCAAGAGCGTGACGGTCGGGCATGACGATAAATCCTGCTCGCTCGATTGCCCCATGCCCCCAGGTTTTGAAGCAACGATCCCGCGATACATAGCCGCCGCATCGTCCACGGTCGTGCATTCGATCAGTCGATTGGTCGCATTCTTCCACCTCTCCAAAGAAATCCCGGGCTGCCACGACAACACCAGTGGCCCGAACAGCAAAATAATTCCCAGGTTGACATTGGATGACGCATCGCCTTGTGTTTGTCGTACCGCGTTCTCGATCCAGTGGCCGAGTCTGGCGTCAGGTCGCGCCCATTGACTCAATGAAAGGCCATTTTCAGTGATTTGACTGGTTCGCGGCTTAACTGTGGCTTCACAAAATTGACTGAGTAAGGTTCCGGCCTGTGTGAAATCTTTGTGAGTCAAGTCGACGAAGTGAGCATAAGGGTGAACATTTCCCGGCTTCCGGCTCGTGGCCTCGATCCAGCAGGCAAGTTCGACGCCCTTGGAAAATCGCTCTTCAACCGGCTGATTTGGAAAACGACCGAGACTTTGCGTGATTTTGTGGAATTCAGTCATGGATTCTGACGGAAAGGTGAAGGTTCCAGGCACCAAAGAGACCTGTCAGGCAAAACGCTGACGAACATGACGATTATGACACGAAGACAAAATTACGTCTCATCTCAAAGAAAATTGCTAATTCGGGGGAGTCTGTTGGAAGCGTTCGTGTGCGCAGGATATCATCTCACGCGCTGCAAGGACTGAATAGTCCAACCCATTCACATCACCTGGTCGTCGGCCTGTTGCCGGTTTTTTCCGGAGCGGGTTCCCTCCGAACAAACGGAAGAACGAATGAAGATTCACGAGTTTCAGGCAAAAGAACTTCTCGCTCAAGCTGGCGTGGCAGTTCCCAAAGGAATTATTGCCAAGAGTCCCGAAGAGGCCAGCGCTGCCTTCGGTCAGCTCGGCACCCCGGTGGTTGTGGTGAAGTCACAGATCCATGCCGGCGGCCGAGGCAAAGGCCGTTTCAAAGAAGAGTCCGCTCAGCCGGGTGTGGTGCTGGTGAAGTCCGCCGATGATGCGGCTGCCAACGCCAAACGCATGCTGGGGAACACTCTCGTCACCATTCAGACGGGTGAAGAAGGCAAGAAAGTTCAGACGCTGCTGGTTGAGCAGGGTCTGAAAATCGCTCGCGAACTTTATGCCGCTTGTGTCGTTGATCGCGAAGTCGCCGGCCCCGTTTTGATCGTCTCCTCGGAAGGGGGGATGGATATTGAAGAGGTGGCCGCTCATCATCCCGAAAAAATTCTGACCGAAGCCTTTGATCCTGTTTATGGACTGGAATCCTACCAGGCGCGCAAGTTGGCGTTCGCACTGGGACTCGAAGGGCCTGCTCTCAAGAACGCGGAAAAGTTCTTCCGTCAGTTGTCGAAGTTCTTTCTCGACAATGATTGCAGCATGGCGGAAATCAATCCGCTGGTTGTGACCGAAGAAGGGGATCTGCTGGCTCTCGATGCCAAGGTCACTTTCGATGACAATGCTCTGTTCCGTCATCAGAACGTGCTGGCCTACCGCGATCTGGCCGAAGAAGAACCTTCGGAAATCGAAGCCCAGAAATGGGGTCTGAGCTACGTGAAGCTCGATGGGAACCTTGGCTGTCTCGTCAATGGTGCTGGTCTGGCCATGTCGACCATGGACTTGATCAAGCTGCATGGCGGTGAGCCTGCCAACTTCCTCGACGTGGGTGGTGGTGCCAATGTTGATCAGGTAACAGAAGCCTTCCGTATTATTCTGGCTGACAAGAGCGTCAAGGGCGTGCTGGTCAACATTTTCGGCGGCATCATGAAGTGCGACACTATCGTGACGGCACTGCTGACAGCCTACGACAAGATTGGAATTCAGGTTCCGCTGGTGGTGCGACTTGAAGGCACCAATGTGGAACTCGCCCGTAAGATGCTGGCGGAAAGTGGCAAAAAAATCACCACGGGTCTGGATCTGACCGACGCTGCCAAGAAAGCTGTCGCGTCAATTCAATAAGTTAATGTTGAATGTCTCTGCGGACTCTCAGAACTGCGGACTTCAGACTCCCTCCTTCGCTTTTATCACGCATTATTGCCATAGAAAGAATTCCGGAAATGTCGATTCTTGTTGATAAGAACACCAAGATTATTTGCCAGGGGATCACTGGTAAGGCGGGTCTGTTTCATAGCCAGCAATGCCGGGCTTATGCCAAAGAGCATCGCCCCGGTGAAGAGGTATTCGTGGGTGGTGTGACTCCCGGCAAAGGGGGCACCACAGTTGATGACTTCCCCGTCTTCAACACAGTCGCAGAAGCCCGTGCTAAGACAGGGGCGAACTGCTCGCTGATTTTCGTGCCACCTCCGTTTGCCGCGGACTCCATTCTAGAAGCCGCTGATGCCGGGATCGAACTGATCGTCTGCATCACCGAAGGGATTCCAGTTCTGGATATGGCCCGCGTGAAGAAGGCTCTGGCTCATTATCCCAAGAGCCGCCTGATCGGCCCGAACTGTCCCGGCGTGATTACTCCAGGCATTGCCAAGATCGGCATCATGCCTGGCTATATCCACAAGGCTGGCACCGTGGGACTGATCAGCAAGAGCGGAACGCTGACCTACGAAGCGACCTGGCAGTTAGGAAATCTGGGGTTGGGACAATCGACAGCCGTTGGCATCGGTGGGGATCCCATCATCGGGACGCCTTACATCGACCTGCTGGAACTCTTCCAGAACGATCCCGGCACCGAAGCTATCATGATGATTGGTGAAATCGGTGGTAACGCCGAAATCAAGGCCGCCGAGTACATCAAGGCCCATGTGACCAAGCCGGTCGCGGCCTTTATTGCTGGCCAGACGGCTCCCGAAGGGAAGCGAATGGGCCATGCCGGCGCGATCATTTCCGGTGGCGCAGGGACAGCCGAAGAGAAGATGGCTGCTTTGGAAGCGGCTGGCGTGGTGGTGGCCCGCAGCCCCGGTGAAATGGGAGTCGCACTCCAGAAAGCGATTGCGAATCGGAAGAATTCGTAATCTTTTCAGTCAACGCAAAGAAGGGCGAGAGCGTCAGTTTGTTCTCGTCCTTTTTTGCGAACGCTGATGTCATACAGAACACCTTGTCGAAACTGCTTCTCAGGAACCCACGCATGATCGCCGCTTCGCAGAATGACGGATACTGGCTGGGTTTCGATCTGGGTGGCACCAAGATGCACGCAGGTCTGTATGATCGAAAACTTCAGGCGGTGGGGCATCGGCGGAAGAAGACTCGCGGGCACGAAGGAGCAGAAGCCGGCGTTGAAAGGATCTGCAACAGCATCGAAAAGCTGCTGACAGAACTGGATGTTCCTGTGACTCAGTTACGTGGAATTGGCGTCGGTTGTCCAGGGCCACTCGATCTGGACAAAGGTGTCATCATTGAAGCTCCCAACCTCGGTTGGAAAAATGTGGCTCTTAAGGAACAACTGGAAAAGCGATTTGGCTGTCCTGCGACAATTCTCAATGATGTCGATGCCGGTGTGTTTGCTGAAGCCCGTCTGGGAGCGGCCATTGGCGCTCGAACAACCTTGGGAGTCTTTCCGGGAACTGGTATTGGGGCAGGGCTGGTCTATGAGGGCCGCATTTTTCGGGGCAGAAAATCTTCCTGTCTGGAATTAGGCCATATTCCTGTTGTTCCCAATGGAGCCATGTGCGGTTGTGGTCGTCAGGGATGCCTTGAAACGGTTGCCAGTCGGCTTTCCATGTCAGCAGAGATCGCCAAGGCGGCCTACCGTGGACAAGCCCCGCAGTTGATGCGTGTTGCGGGGACGGATTTGGCGAATATCCGCAGTGGGACACTGGCCGAAGCGATCAAAGCGGGTGACGCCATCGTGGAAAAGATTGTCAAAGATGGCGCCCATTATCTGGGGGTAGCCATCGCCGGAACGGTGAATCTCCTGCTGCCGGATATCATTGTCCTGGGGGGCGGACTGGTCGAGGCGTTGCCAAAGCTGTTTGTTGAACAGGTTGAGGCGGCCCTGGCAAAACATGTGATGCCAGCTTATGTCGGTGTCAGTGAAGTGAAAATCGCCAAGCTGGGCGATGACGCTGGTGCGTTAGGAGCAGCCGCGTGGATTCGTCAGCTTGTGGAGGAGAAAGCTGATATTCCGACATAATTCTGGCCGGAAATGGATTCACCATTCTTGGCGTTTTCCGCAAGGATCGCTACTGGAAGTGTTTTTGAGTTTGAATTAACAGGAAGATGTCCCCCGGAATTTCTGAAGGCATCTTTCTTGTCGCCAGGTTTTGCCGTCGTCAGTTTTTACAAGAGAACCCGGTTGGAGCAAGGACGATGTCGACAGGGCTACGAGGTCTGGATATTGCCGACGCGGGAGCAGGTCACCGCCCCGTTGCCCAGGTTCGACCTGTCGCGGTCATTGATATCGGGGCCACGTCAATTCGCATGGCCATTGCAGAGCTGCATGAGAGCGGCCGCGTACACCTGCTGAGTACCCTGGCGCAGGCTGTCAGTTTGGGCCGGGACGTCTTTTCCAAAGGCGTAATCGATAAGGGGACAATTGAAGAATGCGTACGTGTTCTCAGGAGCTATAAGCGAGTTCTGGCAGAATATGAATTGACACGCCCTGATCAGATCCGCGTCGTGGCCACGAGTGCCGTTCGCGAGTCGATAAACAAACTCGCGTTTCAAGACCGCATCTACACAGCGACCGGCTTCCAGATCGAAGTCATCGACGAAGCTGAAGTCAGCCGGATTACCTACCTCGGTACTCAGCCCCTTTTGAAAAGTGACCCTCAGTTCTCGGAATGGGGAACGATGGTCGTTGAAGTGGGAGGAGGCAGTACCGAAGTGCTGGTTCTGCAGAAGTGCGATGTGCAATTTTCGCAGACTTATCGTTTGGGATCACTCCGCCTGCGCGAGACCATCGAAGCCTACCAGACTTCACGCACGACAGTGCGCCATATTATGGAAACCCAGATGCGGCGTGTGATTGAACAGGTCGTTCAGCACATTAATAAAGCCGAAATCAAGCATCTGGTGGCTCTGGGTGGTGATATGCGTTTTGCCGCTCACCAGCTGGCTGGCGAAGTCAGCAATGATGGTATGGTGCGTCTCAAAGTGCATGAACTGGAGCAACTGACAAACGCGATTCTTGATCTGAATGAAGACAAGATTGTCCATCGGTATCACATTTCGTTCCCTGACGCTGCGACGCTGGGGCCGGCTCTGCTGGCTTATGTGCAGATGGCCAAGGCTTTTCATCTCGACGAAATTCATGTGGCGAATATCAATCTTCGGGACGGCATGCTGACCGAAATGGCGGCCCGGGGAGCGCTGAACGAAGACTTCCGTAATCAGGTTGTTCGTTCTGCCGTTGAACTGGGCCGCAAGTTCGATTTTGCCGAAGCCCACGCTCGCCACGTCGCCAAGCTCTGTAAAATTCTGTTCCAGGGGTTACGGGAAGAACATCATCTGGAACCGCGATTTGAGCTTCTGCTGACAATAGCGGCTCTCCTGCATGAGATTGGTCTCTATGTTGGCCCCAGTGGCTATCACAAGCATTCGATGTACCTCATCCTCAATAGTGAGCTGTTTGGGTTGAGTCGGACAGATGTGATGCTGATCGGACTGACGGCCCGTTACCATCGAAAGACGTCTCCCAAGCCGGCCCATATCGGGTTTACCCAGTTGGATCGTGACCAGCGAATTGCCGTCGTCAAGATGGCCGCGTTATTGCGGTTGGCAGATGCTCTGGATGCTTCGCACAGCCAGCGCCTGCACGAGCTTTGGTTTGCCAGGGAAGGTTCCCGTCTGGTCATCAGTCTTCCTCAGGTCGAAGATCTGGCTTTGGAGCAACTGGCACTCAAGCAGACGGGTTCTCTGTTTGAAGAGACATACGGAATGTCGGTACTTTTGCGCAAGCTGAGACATTAGCCGGCAAGTCAGACAGCAGGTCATCCAGAATGACAGTCGCGAGTTGATGTAGGTGAATTGTTGCTTGTGAATATGAAGACGTGGGTCAGTGAATTCGGGCGTTGAGAAGGATCTGGGCCGTGAGCAAAGAAAAAATAGCCATGACATCGGCTGCGAATCCTGTGGTTGGAAATTCAGTGGCGGGCAATACGGAACAGAATTCGATGTTGCCGCAATTACCGGCCGACAGCCGTTTTTTTAATCGGGAATTAAGCTGGCTGGAATTCAACCAGCGCGTTCTGGACGAGGCGCTGGATCCAACCATTCCGTTGTTGGAACGACTGAAGTTTCTCGCCATTACCGCATCGAATCTCGATGAATTTTTCATGGTACGCGTCGGCAGTCTGCAGATGCTCAGAAGGCAGCAGAATCCCTCGCGCGATCCCGCTGGCATGACACCGTCTGAACAATTGGAAGCGGTCAGTGCGCGAACTCATCAGATGGTGCGTGATCAATACCAGTGCCTGCTGGAAGTGATTGAACCCACCTTGCAGGCAAGTCAACTGCGACGGCTCAGTGGGGCTGAACTGACTGACCGGCAGCATAAAGTCATCCGGCAGGTCTTTGATCAAAAGATCTATCCCATTCTCACACCCATCCGCGTTCCGTCAAAGGATGAGTTTCCTCAACTGGTCAATCAGACCATGAATGTGTGTGTCCGTCTTCAAGGCGACGAACCAGGCACATCAAAGTTCGCTGTTATTCCCTTTGGCCGTGGACGAGAACGCATTATCACGTTGCCTCATGATGCGGGATACAGCTATACGCTGCTGGAAAATGTGCTGGAACAATTTGTCGGGAGTTTCTTTGTCGGGGAAGATGTTGTTGAGTGCATCCCTTTCCGGATTACTCGCAATGCCGATATGGAATTGCGTGAGGATGCCGCGAGCGATTTGTTGAGAGAGATGGTCGAGGCACTCGACGCCCGGCGGGAAGGCGATTGTGTCAGGCTGGAATTAACGACTTCGGCTTCCAGCGAAATGCTGGAATTCCTCATGGGAGTGACTGAGGTTTCCGAACAGGATGTCTATCGGCTGGATGGCCCGCTCGATCTCACCGTGATGATGAGGATCTATGAAACACAGGGCTTCGACGCACATCGCGATAAGCCTTGGCCTCCCAAAAATTCGCCCAGGGTCGATGCGACCCAGAGCATGTTTCATGAAATTGCCAGGGGAGATATTCTTCTTTACCACCCCTATGAAAGTTTCGACCCCGTTGTCCGGTTCATTGAAGAAGCGGCTGTTGATCCCGATGTTCTGGCGATCAAACAGACGCTCTATCGCACGAGCCGAAACAGCCCCATTGTGTCGGCATTAAAACGGGCTGCTCAGAATGGGAAGTATGTGACTGCCGTTCTGGAACTCAAAGCCCGCTTTGACGAAGCGCGCAATATCGAGTGGGCACGCGATCTGGAGCGTGCTGATGTCCAGGTGATTTATGGCGTCAAAGGCCTGAAAACACACGCGAAAATTTGCCTGGTCGTGCGCCGCGAACCTCAGGGAATTCAGCGGTACATGCACTTTGGGACAGGAAACTACAACGAAATCACATCACGCCTTTATGTCGACACCAGCCTGTTTACGTGTGACGAAGACCTGGGGGCCGATGCGACCGCGTTGTTCAATGCGGTCACCGGGTACAGTCAGCCGCAAAGGTTCCGGCGGTTAGAAGCCGCCCCTCTGGGATTGCGGGAACGCCTGCTGGAATTGATCGATGCCGAGATCGACCGCAAAAAACATGGTCAGAGAGCCATGATTCATGCCAAGCTCAATGCGCTGGTCGATACGCAGATGATTGAAGCTTTGTACCAGGCATCACAGGCCGGCGTAAAAATTCGACTCAATATTCGCGGGATATGCTGCTTGAGGCCGGGCATTGAAGGTCTGAGCGAAAACATCACCGTCACCAGTATTGTGGATCGTTTTCTGGAACACAGCCGTATTTTGCACTTCCATCATGGCGGGGATGAACTGGTCTTCATTTCCAGTGCTGATTGGATGCCGCGCAATCTGGATCGGCGAGTGGAATTATTGGTACCCGTCAGTTCCTCAGCCACGAAATCACGAATGATCAGCCTGTTAAGGACACACTTCCAGGATACGGCCAAAGCGAAGAAATTATTGCCGGATGGCCGCTATGTCCGCCCGCCCATCGCGTCGGGAACTGAACCGTTTCGCAGTCAGGCGGCGCTGTATGCCCGAGTGGCTGAAGAAGTGCAGGAAGCCGAGCAGATGCGTCCCACGATGCTGGAGCCTCACCTGCCACCCGATGTGGATAAACTTTAATACGCATTCCAATTTGAAATAGCGATCTGTGTGCCATGCTTGCGGCGGCTTTGAGCAAGCATGTTTTTGAGATCATCAACGCGCCATTTCAAGTTGCGATTTGTACAAGAGCCTGTCTGGAAAACTCCCTCCCGCTCGCGGGAGAGGGCCGGGGTGAGGGTCTGATGAACAACCAATTTTTACCGGGGCTGCGCCAGCCATTCGCTGCGGCCATCGTTGGCTGCCTGTTTGTCCGGTGAAGGGGATGGTTCTGACTTTTTCACCGCTTCTGGAGATTTTTCCTTGAGTGAGGCAGCGGTGAACCGCACCACTTTTCCGTTCTGAAGCCCAGCCAGTAGATCGCCAGTCGTTGGCTCGAATGCCAATGACGTGGCAACTGACGCCAGACGCAGTGTTTTGAACAGTGTTTTCTGTTTTTCCCCGTTGGCATAGATCGCAATTGTCCGATTGGCCAGGCTCAAAGCCAGGCATTCTTCCATGGCAGGCTCTTTTCGGGCAGGGCGATGAGCCAGTCGGGTGGGGTCTGCCGCCAGTTTGATTCGCTCCACCACTTTGCCATCCGACAGATTCCAGATCAGCAGCCGGGGTTCCGTCCCAATACTGGCGGCTTGTGTGTTGGATAACGCCAATGCCTCCAGCACAGGGGCTGTGTGGCCAGTGAATGTCAGTGAGATATTGCCCGTTCGGGTCTCGGTCACTTTCACCGTTTTGTCACGACTGCTTGAGAGCAGGTATTGACCACCAGGCGTCCAGTTCAGTGAGGTAATCCAGTCGGAATGATCTTCTGACGTGCGATATTCCAGTCGCGAGGCCACATCGTACCAGCGGATCACCCGGTCAGCTCCTCCCGCAGCCAACTGCTGCCCATCGGGAGAAAATCGAACGGCGAACGCTTCATCGGCCGTAATTTCCAGAGGAGTGGGATCGCTGTTTTTCTTTGAGGGATCCCATTCAAACAAGCTGATCAAGCCGGTATGACCAGGCTGTCCCGAAGCCACAGCAAATAACGGAAGATGTGGTGCCAGATCAATGGCATGAACTCGTTCACCTGCTCCACTGAATCTGGCTTTCAGTTGAGTTGGTGCTCCGCTGTCATTCCATCCCAACACTTCCCGATAGCCGGAAGTCAACAATTGACCGCGCGCGTCATCAGCCGCGATAGCAGTGACTGCAAGAGGACGTGGATACTTGGCTGGGGCCGCAGGGAACGCTGCCAGTGACGTGAGCGTGACAATTGAAGTCTTCTCATCCACACCGACACCCAAGGGAGATCCCTGTTCAATCCAGTGACGAAGAAGCTGCAATTGGACTGTTGTGAGCGGCGGCTCATCCTTGGGCATCGATTCGTTCTGGCATTCGGTAAACAGCGGAGATTCGTCTGGCGTGCGATCGACAAGGGCCGGCCCCGAGTCGCCACCTCGTTGCAGGCTGGCCCATGTTTCGACATTAAGGTTTCCCCCCGCAACCCGGCTGTTATGGCACGCATGGCAATGCTCAACCAGCAGCGGCGCAATATGACGGGCGAAGGTGAGCCGTTTCCCGGAGGCAATCAGTTGATCTTCCTCAGCCTGTACATATTTCATTTTTCGAGTCGCAGCCTGCTTGTAAAGAAACCGCTGTGATTCCTCTTTGATACGGGCTTCTTCCACCAGTTGGCGGGCTTGGTCGGCCGCTTGCCGCAAGGGGGTGATCGCATCCTCGGCTGTCTTGAGTTGAGCCATCAGCGGCTGCTGAGCTTCCAGAGCTGTTGCCAGTTTCTTGCGGAATTCAGCTTCTTTTTCAGAGGGATACTTGGCCGGAGGGAGGCTGTCACCTTCCGATTTCTCTTTGGAGAAGGCTGCGACAATCGCTTGAATCTCTTTATTGCTGGCGTCGATTTCCTTTTTCAATTCGCCAATTTGATCGCGGACGTCATCCAGAGGTTTATCAGCCCGCCGCACAAGGTTTTGTGCCGCCAGAAGCTGGTTCTCCAGTTCCGCACGATGAACGGTCATTTCATTCCAGCGAGACTGTGCGGCTGATACTGCGTCATTCAATTGTGTCAGCGTCTGTGGGGCGGTCGGCTCATTGGCTAAAGCTGGGATTGTCGAGATCACCAGAGCCAATAGAAAAAAAGGTCTGACTGGAGAGAATGGCCAGGCATTTTCCCGTAAGAAGAAGTGGGAACGCATGGGAAGGTCTCCCGCAGGAATTCGTGGTGGGACAAATCGGAGGGAAAATCGCACTCATCAGTAAACAGCGATGAGTTCTGCTGATGTTACAGTTGATCAGAGGCAACCGCGAGGGGCCGCACCAATTTTGCGATTGAAGAGTCCTTCCGAACACCCTCTGAAATGGTGCGACAGGATCTGTATATGGCCTGTTGGCATGGCGAGAGATCCTTTTGTTCACATGATGAGCATCCTCAAGGTGATCAAAAACGTGGTTTCGTGTGATCCCCTTTGCAAGAGGGGGGCTTCACAAGAGGTATGCTTGAATAGTCTCTGCTCTCATCTATATCAGAACATTGAAACGAAGGTCATCCTGTTGTGATATTCCTCCAGCCTGAAGCCGGTCATCGATTTTCTGACTAACGGATTCGCAGAGGAATGGCCTGACAGGATGAAGAACTGAAATGCCGGATAAGCCACATGAAGTATGAACTTCCCCAATTAACTGACGAACCAGAACATCTTGGGCCAACGGCGATTGATCCGGTCTGCGGGATGACGGTCGCTGCGACGCCGGGGACATTGTCGCATCTCCATCAGGGAACGACCTATTTTTTCTGCTGTGGGCATTGTGTTAAGAAGTTTGTCGCCGACCCTGATCGCTATCTGAATCCCGAAAAGAAGCCGCAAGAGACTGTCACACCACCGGCGGGAACCAAATATATTTGCCCGATGGATCCCGATGTGAGCAGTGATCGGCCGGGGCCGTGTCCCAGGTGTGGGATGGCACTCGAACCGATGATCGTGACTGCCGATGACGGCCCCAATCCTGAATTCATCGACATGCGGCGTCGATTCGTGATCGGGCTGATTCTTGGCTTCCCCGTCTTCTTCACCGCGATGGCAGACATGCTGCCCAGTCATCCCTTGCATGACTGGATGAACCTGGTGAACTGGGGGCAGTTCCTGCTGGCGACACCAATTGTCTTCTGGTGCGGCTGGCCTTTTTTTGAACGCGCGTGGATGTCGTTAAGACAAGCCAGTGTGAATATGTTTACTTTGATCGCGCTGGGGGTTGGCTCGTCTTATTTATATAGCGCTGTGGCCACGCTGGCCCCCAATCTCTTTCCCGCGGGATTTCGGACGGCTGAGGGGGCCGTCATGACCTATTTCGATACCGCGGTGGTCGTCACGATCCTGATCCTGCTGGGGCAGTTGCTTGAGATCAAGGCCCGGAGCCAGACAAGTGGCGCCATCAGGCGATTGCTGGGTCTCACTCCCAAAGTCGCCCGGCGTGTTCGTCCCGATCAGTCCGAAGAAGAGATTCCTTTAGAACAGATTCAGCGGGAAGATCTGCTGCGCATTCGTCCCGGCGAGAAAATCCCTGTCGACGGTCTGGTTGTCGAAGGCCAGAGTACTGTTGATGAATCGATGATGACCGGTGAGTCACTTCCCGTCGATAAGACCCAGGGGGACACGGTCGTTGCAGGTACGGTGAATGGAGCCGGTGGGCTAATTGTGCGTGCCGAGAAAGTGGGGAGTGACACCCTGATTGCCCAGATCGTCCGGCTTGTGGGGGAAGCCCAACGCAGTCGTGCTCCTATTGAACGCGTGGTGGATCAGGTCTCGCGTTACTTTGTGCCCACTGTGGTGCTGATCGCCATACTGACATTCGTTGTCTGGAGCATTTGGGGGATCGAACCGCGATTGGCTTATGCGCTGGTCAATTCGGTTTCTGTACTGATCATTGCCTGTCCCTGTGCTCTGGGGTTAGCAACGCCGATGTCAATCATGGTGGGAGTCGGACGCGGAGCCGAGCAGGGGGTACTGATCAAGGATGCCGCAGCCCTCGAGACGCTTCATCGAGCGGATACGCTCGTGGTCGATAAGACCGGGACATTAACCGAAGGAAAGCCACATCTCGTGACCACGCGGTCGTTCGATGGCCAGGCCTTGGGTAATCAGTCGGAAAAACAGGTGCTGCAACTGGCCGCTGCGCTGGAACGGGGAAGTGAGCATCCGTTGGCAATGGCTATTATGAAGGGAGCGGAAGGACTTGAATCGCTTTCAGTCCATAATTTTCAGTCCGTAACAGGCAAGGGGGTCACGGGGATTGTGGATGGCCAACCCGTTGCTTTGGGGAATGCCCGTTTAATGGCCGATTGGAAGGTCGACCTGACAAGTGTGGAGAGTGCGGCCGAAGAACTGCGCGATGTTGGTCAGACCGTGATGTATCTCGCTAAGGGACAAACACTCATTGGCTTTTTAGGCGTGGCGGATCAAATCAAACCCAGCACTCCCGAAGCCATCCGTCAACTGCACGCCGAGGGTTTACGGATCATCATGCTGACAGGAGATAACGACCGGACGGCACAAGCCGTGGCAAAGACGCTGGGGATTGATGAAGTGGTGGCCGAAGTTTTGCCTGAACAGAAGCTTGATTTTGTCAGGCAGCTTCAATCTCAGGGACATGTGGTGGCAATGGCGGGTGATGGAGTCAACGACGCTCCCGCTCTGGCACAGGCTCAAGTCGGTATCGCGATGGGAGCTGGAACGGATGTGGCCATGGAGAGCGCCGGCATCACGCTGGTGCAGGGAGATTTGCGTGCTGTGGTTCGTGCCCGTCGCCTCAGTCGAATCACCATGCAGAACATTCGGCAAAATCTGGTACTGGCCTTTGTTTATAACGTGGCCAGTGTGCCTGTGGCTGCCGGTCTCCTTTATCCAGTGATGGGCTTGATGATCTCGCCTGTCTGGGCCAGCATCGCCATGACTCTCAGTTCGTTATCGGTCGTAGGGAACGCGCTGAGATTGAGGAAAATCCCTTTGTCAACCCCATGATTCGCAAACATGACCATGGGTTGCCTTGGCTTTTGATTCAACTGATTCAACAACCGGAGCATCAGCCCAGTTGAATGATCTGCCGTTGAATAGCAATGGTGACAGCATGCGTACGGTCGGAAGCGTTCAGCTTTGCCAGAATGTTTTGTACCTGAATTTTCACTGTCCCCGCTGCGGTTCCCAAACGGGCGGCAATCTCTTTGTTCGCTAATCCCTGAGCGACAAGTTCCAGCACTTCAACCTCACGCGGAGTGAGTTGAGGTAAAGGAAAATAGGTATTCATCCGGTCGGAGACATCGTCGGACATCAGCTTCTTTCCCGCATGAACGATACGGATGGCGCTAAGGATCTCGGTGTGGACGACTTCCTTGAGCAGGTAACCTCGCACGCCCGCTTCCAACGCGCGGAGAATATCATGGTCGCCGTCGTAGCTCGTTAAGGCGATGATCCGCGCGTTGGGAAATTCTTTGCGGATCTCGCGCGTGGCTGCAATGCCATCCATTTCCGACATGCGCAAATCCATTAATGTCACGTCGGGTTGGTGCTGCCGATAGAGATCAATCGCCTCTTGTCCGGTCGAACCTTCTGCGACCAGTTCAATGTCGGCTTCATTGGCAAGAATCGCAATGATCCCTTTACGAACGAGCGGATGGTCGTCCACGCAGAGAATGCGAATCGGTGCTGTCGTTGGGTCTGTGGTCATGTTCTCTCTGTTAGCAGAGTCTGAAAGCCATTTCACTGCATATTTATCTCGGGGCGATATGTTGCCATGTTCTCCGCTGCCATATTCTCTGTTGCTATATGCTCCGTTATCGGGGTTATCTATCGGTTCAGTTTCGCTTTTTAATAAGCTCTCACAAAACCTCTGATGCCGCGGGAATGGGCGAAGCATTCGACTTTTTTCAACAGGCACAACCGGTTTTGTCAGGCGTTCTCAGTTTGTCACTCCTTGAGTCAACAGGTGCAACATGACACCTGACTGTTAGCGGGATGTGCCGGCGACCAGATCTGGTCGCTCTCTCATGGATGAGACGGTCACGAAGGGTTTGATCAAAGTGACGGTTGTTCCCTGATGGGGTTCGCTGCTCCAGGTGATCGTGGCATGAATCTGAGCCGCTCGCTCACGCATCCCAATGAGTCCATAATGCCCCGGTTGCGGATATTTCAAGTGAGCAGGAACATCGAAGCCGGAGCCATTGTCGCGAACGGAGACTTTCAGGGTTTTCTCAACCATGCCCATCGTCACGATGACCAGATCGGTCTGAGCATGTTTGACGGCATTGGCAATCGCCTCCTGAATGATTCTCACCACCTGGTATTCCGTGTCAGGAGAGAGTGCAGCCATGATCGGCGCGAGGTTCAACTGCAAACGGACATCGCCCGCATCGGTCAGCTGACGGGCCACCTCGGCAATCGCGATTGCGAGGCTGGATTCCCCTTGTTGCGGGTTTCTCAGACCTGCCACGGAACGTCGAGCTTCACTCAGGCTAAGCCCCGCGTCGCGAATAATGCCCGTGAGGTTTTCATACTCGGAAGACTGCCGCAACCGGGCAGCCACCGCTTGCAACTGCATCGTGACGCCGGAAAATCCCTGGATCAAGGTGTCATGCAGTTCGCGGGCAATGCGGCTGCGTTCTGATAGCACCGCTTGCCAGCGAATTTTGATCTGGCGAATTCTGAGCTGATAGGCCATCCATACTCCCGCAGCCAGTGCCACAACCAGCGTCGGCAGGAACCATCGCGATTGATAAAAGTACGGAGCCAGCGTGAATTCCAGCGGACTGGCCACCAACGTCGATAACCCGTCGACCGTGGTCACCTGGACAAGGAAGCGGTAATCGCCCGGCGGCAGATTCGTATAGAATGCCTCACGGCGCAAGCCAGCTTCCACCCACTCCTGATCAAATCCTTCAAGCTTGTATCGAAAGCTCAGTCTTGTCGGCCAGGCAAAGCTCAGTGCCGTATAATGGATGCTGAGATTATTGCGACCAGGGGGAATGGAATGGAGTTGCTGGCGCTGGAACTCCTGCCCATTGACGAACACTCCATCGATCAACAACCTGGGCGCAGGAAGCGGTGCACTGACGGGTTCCGGGGCCACCACAAGGATTCCCCGGACTGTCGAAAGCCAGACCCAGCCATCGTTCATTTTCCAGATGGAGGGTTCCACGCCACTTTGGGATTCAATGGTGCGTAACGCATCTGTGGGGCTGAAAGGTGTTGAAGTCAGCCGTTCAATTTTCCCCTGAGTGAACTTAAGGATTTCGTCTTTATTGACGGCGAACATCCCCCGACTGCATCCCATCCACAGTTGGCCTTTGTCGTCACTGGTCATGCCAAAAATATCGTCGTCGAAGAGTCCGTCCCTGATTGTGAACTCATACCGCTGGTGATGGTCGATCAATCCTAAACCCCGACCTTGCAGTGATAGCCAGAGACGCTGCTGAGAGTCATAGTGCAGGGCATCGACCTCGGTGAAAAATTGCAATGACTCGGGGAAAGGAACAAGCCTCCGATCCTCCAGACGATAGAGAGTTGTTCCCATGGAAATGAGCAATTCGTTGTGAAATCCTTTGATCATCGCACGGACAGGCAGGCCAGAAGCAGCACCCTCTGGTGGTGTAAATTTATCATCCTGGAATTCCACAAGTCCTTCGGGCGTTCCAACCCACAGTCGCCCCTTCTGATCATGGGCCGAACAGGTGATAACCTGTGAGGGAAGGCCATCGGCGGTCGTCCAGACTTTGTCGATCGTTTGCCCGTTCCAGCGGCAGAGTCCCTGATCTGTTCCAATCCAGAGTTGTCGTTGACGTCCTTCCGTTAATGACAAAATCCGATCACTGGGAAGTCCATGGGCCTGGCTGGCCACACTATGAAAACGCCGGCCGTCAAAACGTGCCAGCCCCGCACTGAGAGTTCCCACCCAGATGGTTCCCTGTGAATCCTGCAACAGCGGGCCTGTGTCGTTACTTGGAAGTCCCTCGGCCGTCGTGAAAGGAAACAAGGTGCGCCGGTCGATGAACTGATTCAGTCCATTTTTCGTCCCGACCCAGAGGTTCCCTTCGTGGTCTTCGCAGAGGGCATGCACAGTGCTCTGCGACAATCCTTCACGCGTCTGAAATCGTTCCACCTGGCCTTTCTGGATGCGGCACAACCCTTCTTTTGTCCCCACCCACAGATCGTCAGAGCCAGCAGGAGCCAGTGCATGAATCAGGTTGCTACCCAAGCCATCAGCCGTTGTGAACAGACGCTCGGATTTTCCTTTTTGAGACAGCAACCCCTCAGATGTTCCTACCCAGAGCACACCATCATTCGTAAAGCAGAGGCTTTGAATGGCGGTTCGTGGAGTCAGCGAATGTTTGATCGTCACGAGAGCGGAGCCATCCCAGCAATACAATTGCGGGCCTTCAGTCGCAATCCACATTTTCCCGTCTGGTGAGATGGCCAATGCCTGGATCGATTGAGTTTCCAATCCGATTTTATCGGCTAGAACACGTCCCTCATGAATCCGTGCCAGGCCACGTTGCGTCCCAATCCAGACATCCCCCTGGCGGTCGGCAAGGAGACATTGGACATGATCAGACGGAAGACCTTGAGCCGTACCGAAGTGCGTCGCCGATTCCCCGCGAATCCGAATGACTCCCGAACCATTAGTGGCCGCCCAGAGATAGCCAGCCTGATCCTCGCACAGATCTTCAATCCATAATGGCGGGTTGGCAGGAAGCGGGAGAGAAGCGTTTGCCCACGGCACAAAGCGGTTGCCATCGAATCGATAAAGCCCCGCCTGTGTCCCTAACCATAAATAACCTTCACTCGACTGGCAGATCGCAAAGATCACCCCTCTAGGAAGCCCTTGATGACTTTGCCAGATCCTCAGGAGTGCCTGCGAAAGTGGGCGCAGAGAATCAAGCGCAACAACAGGTTGGGCTGTCAGAACAAAAAACATGAGCGTTGCGATCAACACTCGAAAAAGCGGGATGGGAGGGTTTCGCCGAGCGATTATCTCGTCACGACCATCTGGACATGAAGTGCCCATGGAGGCAACACCTTTGAAATGAGAAACTGCCCTGAAAAAGGCGGTCGACAGAAACTGCCAAACGTCTTCTGTCATTGAATGCCGTCTGCAAAGGCCAGAAAAGCAGCAATCGCCGGGCTACTGTCGATTCTATCATGAGACGACGCACATGTTGCAGGATTTGGCACAAGAGATGTTCGGCAACATTCCTCTTCAGGCTCTCTTCAGATTTAACGTGAAAAACCGTGAGATTTCGTGGGTAAGATCGCAATTTTTGCACACATATGCCGAATGGCAGTCAATCGCATCTCGTGGAACGGGGTTGGATATTCGTAGTATAGAAGTCAACAGCAATGAAACTTTCGTGTTTTGTCAAACCGGAAAAGTGGGGTTAAGCAGATGGTTAAGTCCGACAACGGGACATGACACCACATCGAACCCCAGAAGATTTCCCTGAAACGCACAAGCCTTTTGCACGTAGACCGTTTGCGACTTGACATCACAGAATTTGACGCCCCTGATTTTCCCGCGCCGGGACTCTGACCCATGCTCACTGATCTCACCACGTCACCCTCGACCGTTCCTCCCGTCCGGCCTCGGACTTCGCCCGCCGAAGATCGAGGCACTGGCGAAAAGCCCTATACAGCGCCCATCGATACTCTGGGGCGTGAATCTGCCGATCTCCCCGCAAAACCAGCCGCGGGGCGTGGTTGGATGGTGGCCATGGTCATCACCGCCGTCATCGCGGGAGCCGGCTGGTATTATCAGGAACATTGGTGGTCACAAACCGCTGCCATGCTGGGAGCAAAGCCACCAGCAGGCAAGCCACCAGCTCGCATTGTTCCCGTCGTCACAGCAGTCGTGCGTGCGCAGGACATGAATCTCTACCTGAATGGTTTAGGGACAGTGACCCCCTTCAAAACCGTGACAGTCCGTGCCCGGGTCGAAGGGGAACTGATCAACGTCGCTTTTACCGAAGGTCAGATGGTCAAAGAAGGAGACCTGCTCGCAGAGATCGACAAGCGACCATTTGAATTGCAACGCGACGAGGCGATGGGCCAGTTGGCCAGAGATGAAGCGATCCTGGCCTCAGCCAGGTATACCCTGGATCGATACGAGCAACTGCTCAAAGAAAAAATCATGCCGATTCAACAGGTTCAGGAACAGCGGGCGTTGGCCCAGCAGACGGAAGGAACGATCAAAACTGACAAAGCGATGATCGCCAACGCCGAACTGCAACTGGCCTATTGTCGGATCACGGCTCCTGTTTCCGGTAGGATCGGTCTGCGGCTAGTCGATATCGGAAACATCGTACGGGCCAATGATTCCAATGGGTTAGCAGTTATTAACCAGGTTCGACCGATCACGATTGTCTTTACAATTTCACAGGACGAAATCCCCAGGATTCAGAAACGAGTTCGTGAAGGAAAAGATCTGACAGTCTATGCCTACGATCGCGAATTGACGAACAGGTTAGCGACAGGAAAGCTGCTGGCAAGTGACAATCAGGTCGACCCCGCCACAGGCACTCTGCGATTAAAAGCGATTGTCGAAGAAGACGCCGACTACCTGTTTCCTAATCAGTTCGTCAATACCCGGTTGCTGATTGATGAATTGCCAGGGGCGATCACTGTCCCGACATCCGCTGTTCAGCGAGGCGCTCAAGGGACTTACGTCTATGTTGTCGACGCAGATAGCCGGGTCGATGTCCGACTCGTAGAAGTCGGCCCGAATGAAGGCTCTGATACGATTATTAGTCAAGGCTTGAATGCCGGCGAGATTGTCGTGACCGAAGGACTCGATAAACTCCAGCCAAAAGCCCAGGTTTCAACCCGCGATAGTCACGCGAAAAGCGGGGTCGAGACGGGGACGCCACACAAAGCCGGCTAGCCCACCATAGCGCCCAAAGGCACGCCAGGGCACCAGCCTCAAGTCAGCTGCAAGCCCTGATTATTGAGAAAATTCTGTTAAGAGCAAGATAAAGATCTCTTGCTCTTCGGTATCAAAAAGTATTGATCGTGGCTCCTCGCTCGAAAAAAGCGAAAGCCGAACTGAGACCCCTATGAACATCTCGCGGCTATTTATTCTGCGGCCAGTCGCAACCGTCCTGTTCATGACAGCAATTCTGCTGACAGGGGCTATTGCCTATCGTTTGCTACCTGTCTCGGCACTACCACAAGTCGATTACCCAACGATTCAAGTCGTAACCTTTTATCCCGGGGCTGGCGCGGATGTCATGGCCTCCTCGGTCACGGCCCCGCTGGAACGGCAATTCGGGCAAGTCCCCGGCCTGACACAGATGACCTCGACCAGTTCCGAAGGCTGCTCAGTCATTACGATGCAGTTCGACCTGGCGCTAGATATCGATATCGCGGCACAACAGATTCAGTCGTCGATTAACGTCGCATCCTCACTTCTTCCCAACGATCTGCCAAACCCCCCCATCTATACCAAAACAAATCCGGCGGATGCTCCGGTATTGACGCTGGCACTCTCATCAAAAACATTGCCCTTATCCAAGGTGGAAGATCTCGCTGATACCAGGCTGGCACAAAAAATTTCTCAACTAAGCGGCGTGGGGATGGTGAGCCTGAGTGGTGGGCAAAAGCCTGCAATCCGGATTCAAGTCAACCCCACGGCATTATCCAACCTGGGCCTGAGTCTTGATGACGTACGAACTGTTATTGCAGGAGCCAACGTTAATCAGGCGAAAGGAAGTTTCGATGGCTTGCGACAGGCATTTACCATTGGTGCCAATGATCAGATCTTTACCAGCGAGCAATACGGACAATTAATTGTCGCTTATCGTAACGGTGCTCCGGTACATCTTTTTGATATCGCCGAAATTGTCGACGACGTGGAAAATATTCGACAAGCCGCCTGGATGAACGACACACCCGCAGTGATTGTCAATATCCAGCGCCAGCCAGGGGCGAATACGATTCAAGTGGTTGACAGTATTAAAGCGTTGCTGCCTCAACTTCGCGATTCATTGCCAGCCGCTGTTGATATTCAGGTTCTCACCGACCGTTCTCAGACGATTCGCGCCTCTGTCGAAGATGTTCAATTTGAGTTGATGTTGACGATCGGCCTGGTCGTGTTTGTGATTTTTATTTTCCTCAGGAATGTCAGAGCCACCATCATTCCCAGCGTCGCTGTCCCTTTATCTTTGGTCGGCACCTTTGGAGTGATGTATCTACTCGGATATAGCCTTAATAACCTGACACTCATGGCGTTGACGATCTCAACCGGCTTCGTCGTCGATGACGCAATTGTGATGATTGAGAATATCATTCGCTATATCGAAGAAGGTGACTCGCCATTAGAGGCGTCGCTGAAAGGCTCGGCGGAAATTGGTTTTACGATCGTGTCACTCAGTATTTCGCTCATCGCAGTGCTGATTCCCTTGTTGTTTATGGGCGATGTGGTGGGGCGATTGTTCCGGGAGTTTGCGGTGACTCTCAGTGTGACGATCCTGGTTTCGGCTGTTGTGTCGCTGACTCTGACACCGATGATGTGCGCGAAGATGCTTAAACACGTCGACCCAAAAAAGCACGGTCGGCTCTATCTCTGGTCGGAAGCAATTTTCGAGTCGATTATCGTTTTTTACGGTTGGACGCTAAAAATCGTCTTGCGGCACCAGACCGCGACCATGGTTGTCTCCGTCTTGACACTCATTGCGACGGTTTATCTCTATGTCATTGTGCCGAAAGGATTTTTCCCGGTTCAGGACACGGGGGTGATTCTCGGGATTTCAGAAGCGCCGCAGACGATTTCCTTCGATGCGATGTCCAAGCGTCAACAGGAACTCAACCGGAAGATTCTGGAAGATCCTGCCGTTGAAAGTCTTTCCAGCTTTATCGGGATTGATGGGACGAACACGACGGTTAACAGTGGCCGGATTCAAATTAATCTCAAGCCTCTTGCACAGAGGCACGAAAGCTCCCTTGAGATTATCAGGCGATTGAATACGCACCTTGAGGAGATTCCAGGGATTCGTCTCTATATGCAGCCGGTGCAGGATCTCACTGTTGAAACGCGAATCAGCCGCACTCAATACCAATACAGTCTTGAATGTCCGAGTTCAGCCGAATTGGACGAATGGGCTCCTCAATTTGTCTCTAAGCTGCAGGAACTTCCTGAGCTACGGGACGTGACGAGTGATCAACTGAATCACGGCTTGCAGATGAAGGTCATGATTGATCGCGATATGGCTTCACGACTGGGGATCACTCCTTTAATGGTGGATGAGGCACTTTATAATGCGTTTGGTCAGCGCCAGATTTCCATCATGTTTACAGAGTTGAATCAGTATCGGGTCATTCTCGAAGTGAAGCCCGAGTTTCGGAATTCCCCCCGTGACCTGAGCGAAATCTATATTCAGCCACCTGATGGCAAGCCTGTCCCTCTGAATACGTTTACAACTCTTCAGGAGTCGAACGCACCACTGACGATCAATCATCAGGGGCAATTTCCTGTTGTGACCGTTTCATTTAATCTCGCTCCGCATGTCTCGCTGGGCGCTGCTGTTGAAGCGATCAATAAAGCGCATGAGGAACTGGATATGCCACCAGCGATCATTGGTGGATTTCTCGGGACTGCGGAAGCATTTACCGCATCCCTTAAAAGCACTCCTTTATTGATTCTGGCCGCTTTGGTGACGGTCTATATTGTTCTGGGGGTCTTATATGAAAGTTATATTCACCCCATCACGATTCTTTCGACATTACCCTCAGCCGGTGTCGGGGCGCTGGTGGCGATGCTCATGTTTGGGATTGATTTGAGTGTGATTGGCCTGATCGGGATTATTCTCCTGATCGGGATTGTCAAGAAGAATGCGATCATGATGATCGATTTCGCCATTGATGCGCAGCGAACAGATAAAAAGCCTGCCGAAGAAGCGATTTTTGAGGCGTGCCTCCTCCGCTTTCGGCCAATCATGATGACGACGATGGCCGCTCTGTTGGGGGCTGTCCCACTCGCGATGGGACACGGTTCCGGTTCGGAACTGCGCAGTCCGCTAGGTATCACGATTATTGGCGGTTTGATTTTTAGCCAGCTGCTGACACTCTATACCACTCCAGTCATCTTCCTGTGGTTTGAACGGATCAGTGAGTATTTCGGAATGACGACCCTCTCGCCGGAATTTTCGTCTGATCTTCCCTTATTGAATGTGCCTCAACCAAGCGGAGAGACGGTATGAACCTGTCGACTCCCTTTATCCTTCGCCCAGTCGGAACCACGTTGCTGACATTAGCGATCATGCTGGCAGGAGCGATCAGTTATGCTCTATTGCCAGTTTCGCCGTTACCGCAAATTGAGTTCCCGACAATTTCCGTGAGTGCGAACCTGCCCGGTGCCAGCCCACAGACGATGGCATCAGCAGTAGCCACCCCTTTAGAACGCCAGTTCGGTCGCATCGCTGGTGTCACAGAGATGACTTCATCAAGCTCTCTGGGAACGACATCCATTACATTGCAGTTTGATCTCGATCGGGACATCAATGCCGCTTCCCGCGATGTTCAGGCTGCGATCAATGCGGCTCGGGGACAGTTACCCACAAACCTCCCCAATAATCCTTCATATCGAAAAATTAATCCCGCCGATGCTCCTATCATGGGAATCAGCATTGTTTCTGAGATATATACACAGTCGCAGATGTATGATGTCGCAGCCACCATCCTTCAGCAAAAGCTTGCACAGGTTCATGGGGTAGGCCAGATCATTATTGGCGGTGGCGCAGCCCCTGCGGTTCGTGTGGATGTCAATCCCACGTTGCTTAATCATTTGGGACTGAACCTGGAAGACGTTCGGAATACGCTCTCGAATGCCAATGCCAATCGTCCTAAAGGGGTTATTGGTGATGACAATCGAAGCTGGTCGTTAGCCGCCAGTGATCAGCTCTATACCGCGAAAGAGTATGCGCCACTGATTATCCGTCATCTTAATGGAGCCGCCGTACGACTTCAGGATGTCGCTAAAGTGACAGATTCTGTCGAGAATAGCCGGTCATATGGAATTAGTAATGGCAGCCCGTCAGTGACTCTCCTGATCTTCCGGCAACCGGGTGCGAACATCATCGAGATTGTCGACAAGATTCGCAGCATGTTGCCACAACTCGATGCCCAGATCCCTGCGGAAATGGATCTTCGAGTCACCATGGATCGCACGTCAACCATCCGCGCATCGCTGGAGGACGTTCAGTTTACATTAATGCTCTCAGTGGGCTTGGTCATTCTTGTCGTCTTTCTTTTTCTTCGTGATTTTCGGGCCACATTGATACCCTCCGTTGCTGTTCCTGTCTCGCTAGTCGGGACATTCGGGGCGATGTATCTCTTGAATTATAGCCTCGACAATCTGTCATTAATGGCGCTGACTATCGCGACAGGATTCGTGGTTGACGATGCGATTGTCGTTATTGAAAACATCTCTCGTCATCTTGAAGAAGGCTTGTCTCCGATGGAGGCCTCGATCAAGGGTGCCCGCGAGATTGGCTTTACCGTCCTCTCGATCAGTATTTCGCTGGTCGCCGTATTTATTCCCATCCTCCTGATGGGGGGGATTGTCGGACGTCTGTTTCGTGAGTTTGCTGTCGTTCTTTCGGTTGCGATCGGCGTGTCGATGGTGGTCTCACTGACAACAACACCCATGATGTGCGCTTACATGTTAAAGCCCCATCAAGAAGAGAAGCGTAGTCGCTTCTATCGGGCAACCGAGCATGTTTTCAACTGGTTACTCCGCTGGTACGAATCATCTCTACGCGTGGTTCTGCGGCATCAGTGGCTGACAATGCTCGTGACATTAGGAACCGTTGGCCTGACGGTTTATCTCTATGTGATTATTCCGAAAGGATTTTTCCCACAGCAGGATACCGGGAGGTTGATGGGGAGCCTGATGGCAGATCAGGATACTTCTTTTCGCTCCATGACTGGCTTGCTTGATAAATTTGCGGCAGTCATTCAGGAAGATCCTGCCATTGCTGGCGTACAGGCTTCTATTGGCGGAAGTTTTGGAGGGGCTACAAACTCTGCGCGAATGTTTATCACCCTCAAGCCTTTGCATGAACGCGGAGGCACACCCGATCAGGTCATTGGCCGTATCCGGGCCAAAACGTCCAAAATTCCAGGGGCGATGCTGATGCTCCAATCGGTGCAGGATCTTCGTATTGGCGGTCGAATTAGTAGCGCCCAGTTCCAGTATAGCTTGCGTGGTGATAGCTTGGGGGAACTCAATACCTGGACTCCAAAGCTCCTGGCTGAGATGCGAAAAATTTCTGGGATCGTTGATATTAATACGGATCAACAGAATGGCGGTTTGCAAACCCGACTGGAAATTGACCGCCAGACGGCCGCCCGTTTAGGAGTTACACTTTCGCAGATCGATAATACTCTCTATGACGCCTTCGGGCAGCGTCAGGTCTCGACGATGTATAAATCGCTCAATCAATACCGCGTCGTGATGGAGGTTGATCAGGAGTTTGCTGAAGATCCAGACTCTCTTAAATATGTTTATGTCAAAGGGCCGGGCGGTGCTCAGATTCCTTTGAGCAACCTGTGTCGGATCACTTCGGCAAACTCCCCGCTGTCTGCCAATCATTCCGGGCAGTTTCCCTCGGCGACAATTTCATTTAACCTCGCACCCGGCGTGTCGCTGAGTCAGATAGTTCCCGAGATTGAGAAGATCTCCCTTCGTCTGGGCATTCCTCAGAATATTCAGGGAAAGTTTTCCGGAACCGCTGAGGCCTTCCAGTCTTCGCTCAGTACGCAACCTTTGTTGATCCTGGCGGCCCTGGCGTCTGTCTATATTGTTCTGGGGATTCTCTACGAAAGCTATATCCATCCCTTAACGATTTTGTCCACGCTTCCCTCTGCTGGCGTGGGGGCACTGTTAGCTCTCATGATCTGTGGGTTTGAACTCAATGTGATGGCATTGATCGGGATCTTACTATTGATCGGAATTGTCAAGAAAAACGCGATCATGATGATCGACTTTGCCCTTGAAGCAGAACGCCGACATGGCAAATCACCAGAGGAGGCGATCTTTGAAGCCTGCCTGATGCGATTCCGGCCTATTACGATGACAACGATGGCGGCTCTCTTCGCAGGTTTGCCACTTGCTGTCGGAACCGGAAATGGTGCTGAACTTCGCCAACCGCTGGGGATTGCGATCGTGGGAGGGCTGATTTTCAGCCAGATGCTGACCCTCTATACAACGCCTGTTGTCTATCTCTATCTTGACCGCTTCAGATTATGGATGGCTGGAGTACCAGCCCAGCGACTGGTTGTTCCAGATAGCAAAATTTATGTTGATTCTGATCATTTAAGGCGTGAGTTCAGCGACCGCCCTCCAGCAACGGGAACGACGATTGAGCATCTTCTTGAGAACTCCGCCAAATTTCAGCGATAAGACTTTGGCTTAGGAGCGAATGGTTGCTGTGATCGTTGGTCGCAAAGCGGATTGAATCGCTTGAGATAAATCAGCGGGAAGCGGCGCGTGAAAGTCCTGCCAGATCTCTGAAATGGGATGGGCAAAAGAGAGCGTTGACGCATGTAGCGCCTGTCGGCCGATGAGTGATGAAATTGGCTGACGTTTTTCTTCCGGCCAACGGAGTGGGATGATCTCTCCGCCGAAGGTGTAGAATTCGTCGCCTGTGATCGGGTGTCCGATGGTCGCGAGATGAATACGGATCTGGTGCATGCGTCCTGTGCGTGGTCGAGCCTCGACCAGTGTGTGGCCTGGATATCGTTCAAGCACTTTGATGGATGTCTTTGAGGCTTGTCGCTCCAGTGAGTCGGCTTTGCAGGACATCAACGCACTCGAACAGCCTGAAGCCCGGCCAATGGGGAGATCAATAACCATCTCGTCATCAGTGAGCACCCCTTCCACCAGAGCTGTGTAGATCTTGGAAACCCGGCTGCGTTGAAACTGAATCGAAAGTAGCCGGTGCGATAAGTGTTCCTTGCAGAGAGCAATGGCGCCACTGGTGTCACGATCGAGCCGATGAACCACGCCGGGGCGATCCAGGCCCGGATAGGGTGACTTCAAGTCCAGGTAGTGCTGAACGGCATTAATGAGAGTGCCATCAGGAATCTCGCCCGTGGGATGAGCAATCAACCCCGCCGGCTTGTTGACAACCAGGAGACAGTCATCTTCAAACAGGATCTCAAGCGGTGTGGCTTCAGCAGGAATTATCAGATCAGGTGGCTCAATCAAGCGGATCGAGACACTTTGGCCGGGGTGAACGCGTTGAGTCGTTGTGGCCATTTGACCGTTTATCTGCACCTGCCCAGCTGCCACCATTCGCAGAATTCGCCAACTGGTGTAGCTGCGAAGGTGCTTGATCAGAAAGCTATCGACACGCACACCCGCCAGATATTTTTCGACAGTATACGTTTTTTCAAGGATCGGCATGCCGGGGAATTTCTTCAACGAAAAGACTGATGAATCTGGCCGTTTTGAGGAACGGGGGGGGACATTGGACTATCAGCAGGAGAGATCGGGCGACGCCAGATGATATCCCAGCATGACGCGACAAGATCCTCCGGCGACAATTCCGATGGCACAAAGCATCGCGGTTTCATCGGGAAAGCCAAGCGACAGGCGAAATTCTCGCAGGAAGCATCTGTTCAAACGTGCTGGTTTTCGACATGCTAAAGTTGGGACTTTCAAAATTCGCCTCGGGAAAATGATGCTGAGGCAGTCAGATGAGAGTTCCCTGTCGTAAGATTTCAGTATTGCGGCAATGCGACGTGATGTCGTGGGCTTCTTTGTCACTTTACGGAAAATGCCAAACATGCGGACAAGTAATCCAGTTCTGAACGAAAATACGTTTGAGCGTTGGGGACAAGAGGGTGGCCTGTCGTCCTCTTCGGTCATGACCGTTTCTGGCACCGTGAACAAGGCCATTCTGCTGGTTGGTCTGACGGCTGGTCTGGGATTGGTGACGTTCGGTTACGCGAAAGATGCCCCTCAGGGGACAATGATGCTGCTTCTGGTCGGTGGGGCCATTGGCGGGTTGGTCAGCAGTTTGGTTCTGCAATTCTGGAATCGGTCAGCCCCGATTCTGGCTCCGGTCTATGCTCTGTGCCAGGGAGCTTTTCTGGGGACAGCCACGGCCTTGTTTGATGCCAACTATCCCGGAATTGGCGTGCAGGCGATTGCTGCAACTGTGGGTGTCGCAGCGTCCATGCTGATGGCCTACAAGCTGGGTCTGATTCGTGCGACTGCCAGTTTTCGTACGGGTGTGATTGCAGCGACTGGTGGGATCGGGCTGGTTTATCTGGCTTCAATCGTGCTGGGGATGTTCGGATTTCAGGGGATGTCGTTCGTCCAGGATTCCTCAATGCTGGGGATTGCTTTTACAGCGTTCTGCGTGATCATCGCCGCCTTGAATCTGGTGCTGGATTTTGACTTTATCGACTCAGCCGCAACGCACCAGCTTCCCAAAAGTTATGAGTGGTTAGCGGCCCATGGTTTGAATGTCACGCTGGTGTGGCTGTATCTCGAAATTCTGCGTCTGCTGAGTAAGATTCAAAGTCGTGATTGATCAGAGATGATGACCGATAAGGTCTCGTGTCTGTTTCTTTAAAAAGCTCAGGTTATCGTGCGGACTGCCGATAGCCTGAGCTTTTTTGTGGCAGCGGTTGATGATGGCCTAAGGCGGTCGCGTTCGACTTTTTAGAAGAAGCCGGCTTCAAACTCAGGCAGGAAAGAGGCGGCATTCTCGCAGAGACGTCGCTCAGCGATTACACTTTGTCAGGATCCTTCTCTGTCGATATGCCAGACCGTTTTTTGACGGGGCTGGTGGACACTTGCTCCTTGAAATAAGCAGTCTGGTATGAATCTGGAACTCAATGAGTTGGCGATGTCGATTATTGAAGATGTGGTCGAATCGCCCGACCACTTCCGGATTATTGCTCACGAAAGTGCCGGGACGGGTTTGCTGCTGGATTTTGGCATCGAGGCCGAAGGTTCGTTAGAAGCGGGCCAGGTTTTATCGACAGTCTGCATGGCGGGGCTGGCAAGCGTCAATATTCAGTCGATGCTGCTGGGAAAGTTCCAGTGGCCGTACGTGATTGTTGAAACGGATTATCCTGTTGCGGCTTGCCTTTACAGCCAATATGCCGGTTGGCAGCTTTCGAGTGGCAAGTTTCAGGCCATGGGAAGTGGGCCGATGCGGGCTGTGGCCGGGATTGAGCCGCTATTTGATAAGCTTTGGTACAAAGAAGAGTCCGAACGCGTGGTGGGAGTGCTGGAGACGGCGAAGCTTCCTCCCGAGACGATTTTTGAAGAAATTGCTGCCAAAACAGGGGTTGAACCCTCAGAGATCACGTTGCTGGTGGCCCCCACTTCGTCGGTGGCCGGTAATTTTCAGGTGGCAGCCCGGTCGGTAGAAACGGCTCTGCATAAGCTGCTGGAGTTGGGCTTTGATGTTCACCGGGTTCGCAGTGGATTTGGCTCAACGCCTCTCCCGCCAGTGGCTGCCAATGATTTGCAGGGGATTGGCCGTACCAACGATGCGATTCTTTACGGGGCCACAGTCACGTTGATGATGACGGGCGATGATGAATCGATCGCGGCGATTCTTCCTCGGGTGCCGTCGTCGTCGGCGGCAGTTTATGGCAAGACGTTTCTTGAGATTTATGAAGCCGCCGGTCGCGACTTTTATCAGATTGACAAGCTGCTCTTCAGCCCGGCTCAGATCATTGTTCATAATCTGGACACAGGGCGGGTGCATGTGGCGGGCGAACTGAACGAGGCACTGGTTCTTCAATCGTTCGGCTTGTCGAACTGACTTCTGCCCACAGGTTGTCTGAGTAAGGCATTCAATATGCGGTTCGGAGTCCTTGCTCAGCCGGGGAACTGGTCACTGGAGCAGCTATCACTGGCAGCGGCCCGGCGTGGACATGAAGTCATTCCTCTGGAATTTTCGCAGCTTTCCGGCCTGAGTCTGGGAACAGTGAAGGGGAATTGCGTTTCAGTGGCTGGACAGCCGGATGCTGCTGGTGACCCAAGTGCTGAGCAGTCACGAGCCGGGCGGCTCACACTGACAGACCTCGACGCACTGGTGGTGCGTTCGATGCCTGGCGGATCGCTGGAACAGGTCGTGACGCGTATGAACCTGCTGGGACTGGCGGAACGGGCCGGCCTCAAGGTCGTGAATTCGCCTCGCTCGCTGGAATGTGCCATCGACAAATATCTGACGACATCCCGCTTGGTTGAAGCCGGGCTACCCACACCCGCCACGTGCGTTTGTGAAACCGCCGGTGAAGCCGTCGGGGCCTTTCATCTGTTGAAGGGCGATGTGGTGCTCAAGCCGCTCTTTGGCTCAGAGGGGCGAGGAATCTTCAGGCTGAGTGATCCAGAATTGCTGTGGCGGGTATCGCAGACCTTGGGGCGTACCGGAGCCGTTCTCTATCTACAGGAGTGGATCGACCATGGTGGAAA
The DNA here is from genome assembly GCF_056500625.1 of Planctopirus sp. SH287. NCBI lineage: Bacteria > Pseudomonadati > Planctomycetota > Planctomycetia > Planctomycetales > Planctomycetaceae > Planctopirus > Planctopirus sp. SH287. The sequence goes on from NZ_CM151403.1 coordinate 813,929, forward strand.
AGATCTGCGGGTGCTGGTGCTCAATGGTGAGCCGCTGGGCGCGATGGAGCGGCGGTCGACCAACGACTTTCGCACCAATGTCTCTTTAGGTGGCAAAGCAACCAAGGCTGAGCTGAACAACGTGACGGCCGCGCTGGCCGTGCGGGCGGCTCAGGCGGTGGGAACAGTCTTCGCTGGCGTCGATTTGATTCAACGCCCTGACGGCGAATGGCTGATACTGGAAGTCAACGGCGTCCCCGGCTGGAAAGCCTTCGAGCAAACCACCGGTATCCCCGTAGCAAGCCGTCTCATCGAGCACTTTGAACACGCCTGACTCTTCATCAGGTTTCGGTTTTTGAGTCTGATCGATTTTTCACCCTGAACTTCTCAATAAACACGCAGCGGTGTCCAGTAAGGCCCGGCAACTTGAAGTGGCAGTCTTATCTAATGACTGTCAAAACAGCGACGGAGAAGTGATAGCAAATCAATTTTAGAATTGCTCTAGGTCTCAGGTTTGACACTGACTTTATAACTACCTTGCTTGACACCGCTCTTCCAGTGCTCACGTGGCCCATGAGTTGATTTGAGTTCGTTGCCTTCGGAGTCTTCAATTTCGACCCACCACTCGTGGTCTACATCGATATTTGAACCATTGTCGATACTGACTTCGATGGTGTAAGGCCCTTTGGTAGGCAATTTCAGATCTGCGACATTCTCACCCGTGCCAGACTTCTCCGTGCCATTGTCCCAGTTCTCCCGGTAACCCCACGCTTTCTTTTCAAGCACGGTTTTACCGGATTTCTTCACGACTACATGATAAGACCCAGGTTCCTCTTTATTGTCTGTGTGGATTTTGCAGTAAACCGTGACAACAGCCAGACGGGGAGTGTCATCTGCTGCCGCATACAAAAAACCGTTGACGCTTCCAAGGAGTATGAGGGGCATGGCGAACAAAAAACGCAACATGTTGTACATTTTTACTGGTGTTGTTGTCGAATTGTCGAATGCCAAGATGGGCATGTATGGTCTCCGTTATGTTGCAATGTAAGGGTTTACTATGGTTGAATGTGGAGTGTTGTTATATCTTAAAACATTTATCAGCTCAGAGGAGTCAGGGGGTGAGGAAGCACGCATGGCAACCCGTGGTTCTATGGCTTGTTTACGCCACTAAATAATCGTGTTTTTTCGAGCCAAGGCTACTTGTCAGTATTCACTTCTAATGAGGTGTTTATCCGCAGGGAGTCAAGCAGTCATGGTCAACCGAGTAAGGGTCAATCTATTCATTTTGTACTCCTACTCAACAACTCTTCCGTCACTGGCAACAATTCGATATTGAGTCATTGGATGGTAGGCGTTTGGAAATTGCCTTGCCCCTTCTGTATTGTCTGCCTTGAGCATTATGATCGTGTTTCGTGCTGTGGCTAGGCTCAGGTTTGTTGTGCCAAGTGCTTTGAAATCTCTTCCTTTGTCAGGAGTGGCAGTATGCCAAAGGTAAAGCCCGTAGTCACCCCAGGGTTGCCATTTCTGATTAGTTTGGTCGGTATATTCTCTCGTCTCAATACGATAAGTGATTTCTGGTGATGCTGTAGCCGATGATGGTTGTTTTTGCGTTGTTAGCTCGTTGCGTGCTTCGGAGTATCTTACTCTCAGTTTTATAGATGTTGCCGGTATTCCTTGCTTGCGCTGTTCAGCGGCTTCTCGCTCCTTCTTATTGTTTTCTGATTCGATGGCCTTCTCATACATCGCCAACTTTTCTTTAAAATTGACCTCGGCGGTGCCGTTGGCTTCGGAATAGGTTTGGCTTTTTCCTGGGATTTCCTTCCAGGTACCATCAGGTTGTTGCCATTCCGGCCACATCTTCCAGACGCGGTTTTTTTTCTCTGACCAGATCGATTTTGGCGTTTCAATATACCCCGGCAAGACGGGCTTGATTTCTAGCGGGTTGTCTTCTTTAGGTTTGGGGCGGATGGTTGGAATGATTCGCTGGATGACACTTTTTTCGCGAGTCAGTCGCGACGAATTCGGATTCATCTGGTGCCACTTGGCGGTTTTCTCTTGCGCCTCAGCAAGAGTCATTGCTGGCCCAAGATAGTCCCATTGATTTGGGTTGCCGGATGGTGAGGAAACTTGCGGGATATAGAGAGTGATTGTTGATCCCGAGGAATTACTCTCGTTCTGCGCACTGGCCTTGTCGCAGTGATGAACCGTGATCATGGCAGTGACCGTGAAAACAAGAACTCGTCCGACAATAGAAATTGGCGGTACATAGTACATAGGTGTGGTTCCTTCAAAGATAGAAGACGGGGCGATCTCAGCCTTGGCTAATTTCCCCGATTTCGAATCAGTAAATCGCCAGACGACTTTCGTCACTCTTGATGCAACGAAGCCTGGCTTGGTTAGCGGCATCTGGCTAATTCAACGCCAGTGTCCTGTGGTCAGCGCCAGTGTCCTGGGGCATGGGCGAGATCATAAAGTTTCATGGAGGGAAGGGAACCCCCGTGAACGCGGGGGTTAGATCGCTTCCTCACCTGTAATGAACTTTGCAAGTAGCTCGCCACGGCTGTTGACATTAAACTTGCGGTAGATCTCTTTCAGATGGTCACCAACGGTATGCTCACTAATCCCGATTTTCTGAGCCACCTGTTTTTTGGAATCTCCTTCCATCAAGAAGATCATCACCTGCCGTTCCCGATGCGAAAGACGAACAACGTCTTTCGCGGCAGCCGGTTCACCTTTTCTGTGATGGAGCCACAGCACGTTCTCAAAGACCAGTTGAACAAGGGCCAGATCATCGGGAGTAAACGGGGATGTCCCCAATCTTTTGTGGTAGCCGACACCACTGTGTCCAGACGATCCCAGGGGATAAACCGAGATGATGAAATCATCAAATCCCACATTCGTCCAAATCTGCTCCAGTCCAGAATCTTTCCAGATTTGAGGAGAAACCAGTTGGTTGCGGCTCTGTGTCAGAGGTTTACGGGTCATCATCACGTCATAGAGGGGTTTGTTGACGATCGATGCCAGCTTGGGATGGATTGTGATTCCCAGGAATTCGGTGCGTTCGCATTCGTCGTGAAAGCCGTAGTCGACAAGGCTGGTGTACATGGCGTCGCCTGGAACATCGGGATTAATTTCCCCGGTGACCGAAATCCAGACATCGGCTCCGATTAATCGACCAAGCTCCGAAACAAGCCGTTCTTTACGTTCCTTGAGAGACTCTTCGGAGGAAGGGTCTCCCACATCTGCCAGGATCTGAACCAATTTGGCAATTGTTTGAAGATTCAAGTTGGGCATCGGGCAAGACTTCGATAGAGGGGAAGATGGGTTTGAGTGCCGAGAGGCTCGGAGGACATCGACGTTTGTGCTGTAGTGTGATGTTTTCCTTGACATCCGTCACCCAGATTTATTGAGCCACCCCGCCATCAAAACAGTATCCCAGCACAATGTGAGCGTTTTTGGTTTGTGTTTATAGTCATTTCGATTGATTAAAAGTTGCGTTCTGACGCGTTGATTAATCGGTCTGCAATCACAATTAAGATGAATTCATATAAGGAGTCACTATTGCAATCTGTGGGGCGTGTTGTATGATTTTCGCTCTCAGGCTGACTATTTTATGGGCAAATCATAGTTCCTTTGTCAGTCGGAAGGAGTTTGGAGAGAGGAGTGTGTTGTGCGTATAATCAATTCGATGAGCGATTTCAAGTAATTCTCCCCGAGTCTTGTGTGACCATCGTGTCATCCAGACCCACTTTCGTGCATTTAATCAGTCAGTGAAACTTCTGGTTACTCGCTGGTATTTCATTTGCAGTGATTGATGAACTCCTCGCAAGTCGATGTGAGGAAATGGTTATTGTTTGTTTTGCTAACTTTTTTTTGCTCAGGAATTGCACAGAATGAGTAGACGACACGGTTTCACGCTGATTGAACTGCTGGTGGTGATTGCGATTATCGCGATTCTGATTGCGCTGCTGCTGCCCGCCGTGCAGCAGGCACGAGAAGCGGCCCGGCGAACCCAATGCCGCAATAATCTCAAGCAGATTGGGTTGGCGCTGCATAACTATCACGACACGAGCCGCCAGTTTCCTTTTGCGGCTTTTCCTCAAACGGGAGCAGTGGCGACTCGTGTCAGGTCGGCGTCCTGGATGGTTCGGATTCTCCCGATGATGGATCAGGCTCCCGCATTCAACACTCTGGATTTTAATGGCAATGATTTCAGTGCTCAGGATGGAGTCGCCAGAAACTGGACCACAATGACTTCCACACGGGTTCCTGGTGTGAATTGTCCGTCAAATCCTCTGTCCACCACTCGACCGCAGACGATCAATAGTCCTACCGCAACGGCTCTTGGTATTGCCGCAGGAACAGGGGGTTCGATTCAAATTGCGGATTATGCAGGGAATTCAGGCTCCTACGAAGACCCTTCCACGGGAGACGTTCCTTTCCCCTCTCACTGGCGTGGCTTTGAACATGGGGGGCGGCACAACTGGACGGGTGTGATTATTTTGTCTACAGCTTTCAATGGCGCCAGTTCGACATCATTTACCATGGAATCTGTGCCCCCAGTGGACATCGCGAAGATCACCGACGGGACGTCCAATACCATCATGGTTGTCGAGCAGTCAAATGCCGACCCGACTTGCACTGCGACGAACAAAGATTGTCGCGCATTTGGATATATGGGGGGGCTCTGGAACGGTGGTACCGGTATTCCTGGCGATTGGTCGCATAGCATTACAACCTCTCGATGGAGCATTAATAGTCGTGATCCTATTAATGTTTATGGGAGTGTCGCACCTTACGGGCGAAACACCAAAGTGATATCATCCCACACTGGTGGTGCGCATGTCGCATTCGCGGATGGTTCTGTACGCTTTCTCTCGGAAAACATCAATTACGCACTCTGGCAGAACATTAATTCCAAAGCTGACGGCGTTCCCGTGGGCGAGTTTTAGAAGTTTGGCTCGACTGCTTTAGTCCACAGTGGATTTTTACCGCGAATCCTCACAGTAGATCCCTACTGCGAGTGGGCAAAAAATGAGTGAAGACAGTGGCTTCCTGATGTGTGGCCACGGTTCCCCCGCGGAGTCGTGTCGCACTGGCGATAATATCTCCTCATCAAATCCCGGCCTCTTCTCTATATCGAGGCGAGCGGCCTTGTTTTCGGTCTTCTAATTTCTTTTGGATTTAGTGTTTTGTCTCGGCTTTGACTTCAGGTTGATGTCGCCGCAACGTCCTTCGTTGTCGGACTTAACAGCCTGTTCAATCCCGCCTTTTAGGTTTGACGAAACACTTTCGCATTTTCTTAGCTCACGGAACCTCGTGTCATGATGGCTTCAAGTCGCTTCTTTCTGACAATCCCGTTGCCCGTACTTTTCTGCTTTGTGGGATGCGGTAGTTCGGAGTCCCTACCTCCTTTGGCCCCGGTAGATGGTCGGGTGACGCTCAATGGTGAGGTGGTTGCCGGGGCAAGAATTCTCTTTAACCCAGCCAGCGGCCCAAGTTCCTTCGGCAACACATCAGCCGACGGAATGTTTTCACTGGCATTGAACGGCGGCCAGACTGGAGCGGTGATCGGCACACATCAGGTCAGAGTACAAGTGTCAGGTCAGCCCGGATCGAACGCTCCGTCGGCCACTGGTTCGGAATCTCCCGCCTCAGAGTCGTTACCTGCGGCAACCTACCAGTTCCAGGAGGGGATTCAAATCGAAAGTGGTTCTAACAGTATCAACCTCCAGCTTGAAAAAGCAAAACGCCGTGGTGGTTGAGGCGGTGATGCCAAACATGGTCATGTATGATACATTTCTCCTCGGGGCATGATCAGGAAAAGCAAAGATTTGGTGGCCGCAGACAGTATAAAACGCCCCCAAGATTCTCGGCCGAAGGACATTCCAGGCAGTCCGTTATTGAATCGGAATGCTTTCTGGATGTCATGGTTGAGTTCAAAGGAACGAGTTTTATGCCGCCTGAGTTTCTGGTGAATGCGTTATCGGTTCATCTTCCTCCCGTGTTGCGATGGGCGGGGGCCATCGCCCGTCGTTTGCGGTCACACAACATTGGGGTCGCGACCAAGACCACGGGAAGTGCTTTGACGGATGCGCTCACGCTGGCTGACCTGACGATTCAGGAATTACTGGTGGCGGCGCTGCGGGACATTGACCCTATCTTTCGCCATTGCCGGATTGAAGCGGAAGAGTCGACAGGAGATCTGGCGGCTTTTGCCACGGAATCCGAGTTTGTCATTTCGCTCGACCCGATTGATGGAACCAAACAGTATCGCGATCAGACGGGGAACGGTTATGCCGTCATGCTTCATCTGCGAACAGGTACTGAGGTGATTTATTCTCTGGTTTATATCCCCGAAAAGGGGGATCAGGGGTGGTGGGTGGAAGCGACTCCTGACCGTGTCGTGAGCGGGGCCGACGACTGGTCTCGTCCAGCGACGGATGTTGTCCGCAGTCTGCCGCCGGCTGACCTGCACCGGGAAACCACCTCGAAGAAAGTTTATGTCATCGGCTTTCAAAAGCGGGATATCGCTGCTGCCCAGGCAATTACTGAGGCAGGACTAGAGGGTGTGGCTCCCGATGAGATGCCGGGAAGTATCTATGAACTGATGGCGTCGGGGGAGTTCGCCGGTTCGCTGATCCATTCCCCTAATGTTTATGACTACCCGGTTTCCTTACAGATTGCCCGTTTGTTGGGTGGCGATTCTATCTGGACAGATACCAGTGAACGGGTTCACTTCGGTGAAACATGGCTGGATGAGCAGGCCGATATGATTCGCTTGCCGCGTGTGGTGGCGACCGCGACCGATCCGAACATGCTCAAGACGCTGGTCGAATTGGCCGCCGGCTGGAATCCCACCCGCTATCGCAGTGGTGATGCCCTGTAGTTGAGTGCACCGCACTATTGAGAGGTATTTGCTGGGAGTTCAATCGTGCTGACGACGGCGCGATGATCCGAAGGGTAGGGAGAGACAACGATATCAGCGAATTGGGGAGATTCCCCGACGACTTGAGCAGAGAGCACTTTTCCCTGGCCCTGTTTCATGAGTACGAAGTCGATGCGATCGTGGCGGTCTTTGGGATCGTTGGGCTTGGTCAGCGGTGTCCACGTCATTCCGGGGGCTTTAACGGGATCGGGGTGTGCGATACGGAAGGTGTCGACAAAGCCAGCCTTCATAATGGTTTTGGTCGTTGGCCAGGCGACAGCCACCGGGCATCCACCAGCAGCTTTGACGGAAGCTGTCCAGTCAAGATGGGATGGCTCATTGAAGTCCCCCGTCACAAAAACGAGAGCGTTTTCTTCTTTTGACTTCTCTTCTATGGTGCTTTGCAGATCTTTGAGCATCTTTTCAACCTGCCCTCCACGGGCCTGCCTGGCAAATTGGATGGCCTCTTCTTCCGTCTTAATGAATGGATATTTTCCGTAAGGGATCTTCAGCAGTTGATAAGGCTGGTAAGGGATGTGCATGAAATGGGCGTTGAACAGATAGATCGGCTGGCCGCTGGGATGATCAATTTTGACGCCCCAATGGTCTTTTGAGGTTTTGCTGATGGGATAGCGGCTGATAATGCCCGTGCTGCCCCCTTGATCGAAGTAATGCCAGCCAAGAATTTTGGCGAGTTCCGCCGCCCGATCGGGACGGGGTTGTTTGTTCGCTGCGTTGCCTCGGGTTTCCTGCAAGCCCACCAGATCGGCTTGTGCCGCGCGGATCACTTTCGCCGATTGCTCCAAGGGTTGCTTCCCGGCATCTCCACCATGCCACAGATTAAAGCTCATCACGCGGAGGGTGGCTGGTTCTTCTGCCACCAGAGGAGTGACCCATGAGAAAGCCACAAGCCAGATGGCCACGCTCAGGAAAACACGCTGCTGGAGGCAATGATGAGGCGTATTCATTCCAGAATCTCCTTGGGCATTTGTTGCGAAATGAGTTTTTGCTGCGAGAACTTTTTGCAGTGAGAGATTTTAGCTGTGAATGGTGTCTGTCATGCTGGCTGGTGATTGGCACACGGAGCCAGGTATCTCTTCTCATTGAAAGAGGAGAGGATAACAGAAGAGTTCCAATTGACGCTCTGCGTGAAATTGATTGCAATCCCGCGATGGCATCTGGCCAGCTTGATCGGTCAGTCGTGAGCCGACCGTCAATTTCTCAGGTCATGTGATTTGGGCCATGATGCCGCATAAAGCGTATCCTGGCCTGAAAGGATAGCGAATCGCAGGATGCGGTTTCGCAATGGGGCGAGTTATGGATCGCGTGGTGAGCCGATGTCTGGATGTCGGATATCTGTTTCTGCTCCTGTTCGCCACCCCCTGGATTCTCTGGAATCGCCTCGTTCATGGAAAGCATCGAGAGGGGTTTCGGGAAAAAGTTCTTGGCGATCTTCGATTATCGTCGGCATCGAATGATGCGACATTCAAGTCTGGTTCTCAACAGGTGATCTGGATCCATGCGGTCAGCGTGGGTGAAGTCCTTTCATTGAAACAGGTCTTGCTGGAGTTGTTGAATCGGCATCTGCAAGCGAGATTGGTGATGACCGTGACGACTCAAACAGGTCATGCAGTGGCGACCCGGATGGTCGCTCAGTTGGAGAGTTCATCGATTGAGGTGAAGTATTTTCCTCTGGACTTCTCCTGGAGCGTTGGGCGGGCCATCCGTCAGTTGCAACCCTCCTTAATTGTTCTGGTCGAGTTAGAAGTCTGGCCAAACCTCCTGCTGGCGGCTCGCCGTAAGCAGGTTCCTGTCATGATTGCCAATGGACGATTAAGCCAGCGAAGTTTTCAGGGATATGTCCGGGGCGTGTGGTTTTTCCGGTGGCTGCTGAGAGATATTGCAGTTGTGGCTGCTCAGACTCAGGAGTATGCCGACCGGTTTGTTCGCCTGGGTGTTCCTGCGGATCGCGTCAGGGTGATGGGAAATATTAAGTACGACCGCATTGAAACGAATCGGAAAAACCCTCGAACCATCGCATTGAGGGACTCTTTTGGCTTGAAGGAAGGTGATTTGGTCTGGATCGCCGGGAGCACCCAGCATCCTGAAGAGTCGCTGGCGATTGAAACATGGAAGGCTCTCCGGGGTGAATTTCCCAAGTTGCAACTTGTGGTTGTCCCTCGACATCGGGAACGATTTGAGCAAGTGGCCGAGTTGATTCGTGAACAGGGATGCCAAGCCTGGCGACGTTCAACAGGCTCTGATGTCTTGGATGTCTCAAACTCACAGCCGCTGGTTCGACTTCTCGATACATTGGGGGAGTTAGGTGATGCTTGGGGGATGGCGGATTTGGCGTTTGTCGGTGGAAGCCTGACCAATCGGGGAGGGCAAAACATGATAGAACCTGCGGGATATGGCGCAGCGGTCATGTTTGGGCCTAACACACAGAACTTTCGGCAAACGGTCGCCGCATTATTGGAAGCTGATGCGGCGGTAGTTGTCCCTTCTGGAAGTGAGTTAGAGGGCGTCGTGCGGTCTCTGTTGCAAGATGAAACATTCCGGCAGTCATTGGGCAATCGGGCACAGCAACTCGTGTTACAACAATCGGGCGCTACGGAATTAATGGTCAGTCAAGTTGTTTCTATCGCATTTTCAAAAACAGCTGGAGGTCTGGGTGGAATTGGTGGCTTGGGGGAAGGGGCTATGAAGGCTGGACAATCCCAAGCGGCATAAACCGCCAGTATTAGAAGCGAGTGTTGCTAAGGATCTCACCTTGTTCGCTTTCAGTGAATTCATTATTCCTCGCTTCCCGCGTTCTTGACCTGTCTGGCGTTAATCACGTCGCGCGACTCATGGATGAAAGCAAACCGCATGATGCGGCAGCCATTCGCAAGTAAAAGTTGGGCTTCAAGCCTGTTGGCAGTCATGCTGCTGCCAGCTGTGCTGGTGCTGCCCCACGATCTTGCGCTCGCTCAGCAGCAACAGCAGCTTTTGCCAGGGGGACACACGTCACCATCGAACGGAATGGGGCAGTCGCGAAGCCAGCTCTCAACACCGCTCTTTCAGCCGCATCATCATTCGTCTCTCCCCTCTCAGATCAGAGGACAGTCGAGTGATGGTTTTGAAGAATGGGCGGCTGAATCAGATCGCTCGCGTCGTGAAGCCACCGAAGGCCGCGCGAAGCTTGAAAATGCTCCGATTCCAGGAGCAGGATCATCACCGCCAGCCACAAGCGGGGCGACCCCTCAGCGCAAAACACTTTCGCAGGTGATTCATCCCGAGGATGAACTCTATGAAGCCCAACGCAGCAAAGACGGTGGCTCTTATCCGACTTTTGACCCACTGAAGAAAAGGCCGGGTCAGATTCTCCGAACTTCTGCAGAAGAACAAGCTCCCGCAGAGGTCAATTTTGATGAGAACGTGGCTGAAGTGCGTGTCGAAGGAAACGACACGATTCCTGTTCGCGAAATTGAAAAGTATATCAAGGTTCGTCCGGGCCGAAGTGTGACAGAACGTCTTATCAAACAAGATGTGGATGCACTGGTGCGAACCCGCTGGTTTACGACGGTTGAACCTTACGTCAAAATTGGCGATGACGGGTTGATCGTGATTTATCGTGTGTTGGAGCGGCCGATCGTTCGCAGTGTCGAATACATTGGTAATAAAAAGTATAAGTCAAAAGTCTTTGAGGGAATTACAAATCTCAAAGCAGGTAGCCCGTTTGATATCAGTGCCAACCGGGAATGTGCCAGAAAAATTGAATCTCATTACCGGGATAAAGGCTATTCCTTCGCAACATGCACCTTGGAAAAAGGAGGGGCACGCGAAGACCGGGAAGTCATTTTCCGGATTAACGAAGGCCCTAAAGTCGGTGTTGATTCGATCCGGTTTGAAGGGAATGAGTTCTTCAGTGACCAGATCTTACGGACGAAAAAAGTCTCGAAGACTCGTGTGCTGCGTCTTTTTGGTGGCAAGTACGATGAGGCCACCATTCCGGATGATAAAGAAAGCCTGAGGCAGTATTACCACAGTCTCGGGTTCTTTGAAGTTGAAATCGATCATCGCGTTGAATTCAACGATACCAAGTCGAGTGCGACTTATGTCTATACGATCAATGAAGGCCCTCGTTATAAAATCCGCAATGTCTCGGTCGAAGGACAAAATGTTCTTTCCGAGGAAGAAATTCGCGAATTTATCAAATTCAAAGCCGGGGACTTTTATAGCGCTCGTGAGATTGCCACAGATGTCGACAAAGTTCGTACCAAATATGGCGAACAGGGACGTTTGTTCGCCACAGTGGATGCCGTGCCGCAGTTTCTAGAGACTCCTGGCGAGCTTGATCTGATTATCAAGGTGAACGAAGATAAGATTTATGTCGTTCGTGAATTCCGGGTGCATATTGAGGGGGATCATCCCCATACCCGGCACAATCTCCCTCGTAACATTTCCAGGATTCACCCTGGTGATCTCGCTGATCCGAAGCAGATCAAAAAGACAGAACGGCAATTGGCGGGTTCGGAGTATTTTGAACGCGGCCCAGGTGAAGGCCCGAAACTTGAAATATCCCGGGTGACAGATGTTGCCTGGCTCCAGGATCGTTCTGAGACTGCACCTGCTGGAAACGCGACCGTCCTTGGCCAGTCCGATTTTCTAGGAATGCGGGCAGCAACGCCTGCGAGTTCCTATCAAACAGCCTCACCCCCTGCGGGCGTGGCCCGAATGACTGGACGTCCTGCTGTTCAAACACCCAATGCAGCACCTGGATATCATGCTCAATCTCGTGGAGCTGCCAGTCAATCTCCGCAGCCATTGACCGGGGATTTTGGATTTTCAAAGCCTCAGCCAGCCAGGACTTCTGTCGCTAAGCCGGTTTCGGACAGTAGTAACTCGGATGATGATATTGAGGGGCAATACTTTCTGCCCGGTTCATTGTTGAAACCCGTTACTAAAGACGGTGTGGATGCTTCTGATCCCAACGTCAGCGTCGTTCGTGGTCAGACACGGGATATGCGAGCTCCGCAAAACTTTGAATATGATAATAGTCCTCTTGGCGATCCTTACGGCAACCCCCGGCGGTTTGATCAGAACTGGTATGATAACTCCGTTCCCCCGGAATATATTGATATCGACGCCTACTTAAAAGAAGCCCGCACAGGCCGGTTAATGTTTGGCGTCGGTGTGAACAGTGATGCCGGTGTGGTCGGTAATATTGTTTTGAGTGAGTCGAATTTCGATATCTTCCGCCCCCCCACCAGCTTTGAAGATATTATGAACGGAACGGCCTGGCGTGGAGCCGGTCAGCGTTTTCGTCTGGAAGCAGCCCCCGGAAGTGAAGTGAGCCGTTATACCGTTGACTGGTCTGATCCTTATTTTATGGATTCAGACTACAACATTGGTGTGAGCGGCTTTTACTACACCCGCTATCTGGAATACTGGCAAGAAGAGCGTGTCGGTATGCGTCCTCGTATCGGTCGTCAGTTGACTCCTGAATGGTCGGTCTCTGCCGCTTTGCGTCTTGAAAATGTGGAAGTCAGTAACGCCGTCACGCCTCGGCCACAAAGTTTGACAGATGTTATTGGCAATAACCTGCTGACAACGGCCCGCCTGGGGCTGGCGCACGATACGCGAGATGCGCCGTTCAATCCTTCTGAAGGCCATTTTATCGAGTTGTCGTATGAGCAGGCGTTTGGTGATTTCACTTATCCCAAGCTGGAGTTGAGTGCCTGGCAATACTTCACGACTTATCGCCGCCCTGATGGATTTGGTAAGCACATTCTTTCATTCCATGGAGATGTGGGATGGACAGGCAGTGATACGCCGATCTTTGAAAACTTTTATGCCGGGGGCTTTCAGTCGTTCCGCGGGTTCCGTTTCCGTGGCGTGAGTCCCGTTAATACCGGTGTGCGAACTGGCGGTAACTGGATGCTGCTGGGTGGTGCCGAATATATGGTTCCGCTGACGGCGAATGAAATGCTGCATGCCGTCGCTTTCACGGACTTTGGTACCGTGACGGAAGATGTGACCCTGGACAGTTTTCGTTTGTCTGTCGGTGCTGGTTTGCGAATTACATTGCCAGCGATGGGGCCAGCTCCCATTGCCCTGGACTGGGCCATTCCGATCCTCAAAGAAGAGTTTGATCGGACGCAATTGTTCAGCTTCTATATCGGGTTTACTCGATAACTGCTGTTTGAAATGCCCGCCTGCCTCGCACTATTTTTCCGCCTGCTTTTTGGCTTGCTGAGCACGAATCATCTCGAGAGGCGAGAGCTTTTTCACCGGTGCGGGTTCTGCCGTGGGAGCAGTGACTTGCTCTGCTTGAACTGGTGCAGGGGCTGATGGTTCGGTCGCTGCCGCAGCCTGTTTAGCCTGCTGGGCACGAATCATTTCGATGGGTGAAAGCTTCTTCGCCGGTGCGGGTTCTGCTGCGGAAGCAGAGACTTGTTCTGCTTGAACTGGTGCAGGGACTGATGGTTCGGTCGCTGCCGCTGCCTGTTTGGCCTGCTGGGCACGAATCATTTCGATGGGTGAAAGCTTCTTGGCCGGTGTGGGTGCTGCTGCGGGAGCAGAGACTTGTTCTGCTTGAACTGGTGCAGGGGCAGGGGCAGGTGGTTCGGAAGCTGCCCCTGCCTGTTTGGCCTGCTGAGCACGAATCATCTCGATGGGCGAAAGCTTCTTCGCCGGTGTGGGTTCTGCTGCGGAAGCAGAGACTTGTTCTGCTTGAACTGGTGCTGGGACAGATGGTTCGGTTGCTGCCGCAGCCTGTTTGGCCTGCTGGGCGCGAATCATTTCGATGGGCGAGAGCTTCTTCGCCGGTGTGGCTGCTGCTGCGGGAGCAGAGACTTGTTCTGTCTGAGCGGGTGCAGGGACAGATGGTTCGGTCGCTGCCGCAGCCTGTTTGGCCTGCTGGGCACGAATCATTTCGATGGGTGAAAGTTTTTTCGCAGGAGCTGGTTCAACATTGGCAACTGGTGCAGGGGCCGTTGCCGGCGGAGTCGCAGGAACTGCTACAGAAGATGCAATTGGAGCGGTGGGTTTAGCGAAATACTCCGTCCGCACCACACAGTTGGGGTCGATGTCGTACCACGTGATATCGACGGTGTCCTGGAACTCGATGAGTAGCCGACCATTCATGTTGACCGTTTTGACACGTCCGCACATCCCGCGAAAACGGGCGAGAGAGGGAGTGTCGGCGACCACCTGCACGTATTGATCCGTCCAGAGTCGTTTTAATCGTTCTGCATGATCAATGAGCGACATGAGGCTGATCTTTCGACTCGGATTCCCTGTTGGCTTTCACCAAGTGCCGTGTCACGGCTTTGTCTTAGGGTTGATGTCGCCGCAACGTCCCCCGTTGTCGGACTTGACTACCTATTCAACCCTGCTTTTCAACTTTGACAATGCACAAGTTTGTGAATTTATTTTGCAAAAGGCCAGTCTGGTGCCGTGTCACGGCTTTGTCTTCGGGTTGATGCCCTCGCAGCGTCCGCCGTTGTCGGACATAACAACAGACGAGACCCAAATTTTAGACTTTGACAATGCACTGGTGAAGTAAGATCACACGATCACAGAAGAATTGTCCACTCGGCAAAGCGTTCTTCCAACTGATCACCGTTTTAAGGAAGCAGTTTAGGCCAAACCAGATCGGCACCGTTCTGCTGCAATCGCCGGGTCGTGGCCTCATCAGTCCAGGAGGTCATCGCAATCAGAGTGACCGATGAAGGAAACGGCTTTTTCGCGAGATGTTCGGCATATTGAAGCAACGTGCCTGGTGCAGAAACTGTGCTGACGCTGGACTGATTTTGGCAAAGCCACTCATCGGCATCGATCATCCAGTGGGTGGGAGAGTCCGGCTCCTTCCCATAAGGAATTTGGTGCTGATTCGAGAGCTTCCATTGCAGTGAACAGGTCTCTTTCCAGTGCGGGTCGTTTGCCAGAAACTCGGCATGAGGAGGGCCATTATTGGGCCATCGAGAACTTGGTTCCATGATCAACCAGCGGAAGATTTCTTCTCGCGAAGCTGTCCAGGGAAGCGGGTCACTGCTGCCACGCAAGGCAGCCAGCGTCCGCTTGATCCATCGCTCTTTCCATGTCTCGGGACAACGCAACGCGGGCGGCCAGATTGTCCGTGTGCGGCCATCCCCTTCACACCAAGGGCCATAGATCACGACCACCTGACAGCCTTGAACTTCTGCAAGAAAGTTGTCGGCCTCTTCGGGCGAAAACTGATCCGACGTTACCTGTTCAACAACAATCAGCTCGATAACGCCAGATCCTTCACTGACCTCTCCCTGTTTCCAGCATCGGATTGCCTCAGCCAGAGACGCAACTCGGGTGAAACTCAGAGGGGGAACTTCTCCCTGTACGTCATCTGTCCACGCTACATGTGGATCAACAACGGAAAGTGAGCCACATCCCGCAGGGGGTTGACTGACCCAAAGACCTACGACAGGCAAGAAAGTCTGGTCAAACGTCATGATGGTTGGCTTTCCGAAGAAGTCTTGGTGTCTCTGTGGGAAGGCCTGGCTTGTGAATCATCAAATTGTGGGCGGATTTTCCGGAGGATTCGAGCGATGCCCACTTGTTGTTTCACCCGGCAAACCGTGGCGACGGGACATTGGCTGGTGCAGGGAGGCGTCCGAAGTTTTGCCGCTCCATCGACCATAAAGTTCCCGGAACGAATCCCTTCAGCCAGTTCAATCACACTTTGTTGAACTGCCGTTTCCAGGCTGGCCACAGCGGCTTCATCCAACTGTGTCCACTCCTTTGATTTGCGGCCGGCTTTCAAACCCGCCACGAGTCCTTCTTTACGAAGCCCCCAGAAACCGGCCTGCCAGGCATCGGCTTCATCGCCCGCAATACGCAACCGCTTTACAGCCAGTAAATAGACCGCTAATTGCAGGCTCAATCCCTGTTGTACCGCCCCTTCGTCAAAACGATAGTGGCTGGCTCCTCCGGATTTATAGTCAATGATCGAAAAGTAGCGTTCTCCCGTGGGAAGCTGGTGGGCGTCGATGCGATCGATCTTTCCCCCCAGGCGAACGACATGGTCATTCCATTGGATTTCCAGCGGGGGATAAGGGCCGCGGATCAATTCTCCATTTTCGTCATAGACCATGCCAAATGCGACTTCAGGAAGGGATGTGTCGGGAAGTCCTCCCCAGTCACGAATGAGCGTTTCAAGATAGCTTCGCTGGGCCGAGGCAAATTGCTGACTCCATTCACCGACAATGCGGGCTTCGAGCCGCGCCATCGCTTCTCCCAATTGGGAGCCTGAGGCGCGCCGGTGCAGTTCTTCGGCGACGCTGGCGGCAAAAATCTGTCCCAGTTCCTGCTCGTCAGCCAAAGCCAGCTTTCCTGTTCCCAGCAATGTGGCCAGGGCATTGTGGAGGGCGGTTCCACGAAGAAGGTAGTTGGTTCCTAAGGGCGTCTGTTCTCTCGGAGCCAGATCGAGAACCTCTTCGATCCAGAAGCGAAAAGGGCAGTTGGCATAAGTTTCCAGCCGGGTCACACTGAATTGATGATCGTTGCCGAACTCCTGACGAAAATGAGTCTGCAATGCTGGTTCGGTCAGCATTCCTTCGTACTCAGTAAATCCTGTCTCACGAAAGCGGCTTTGAAGCATGGGCAGTCCCCGCGCCATATTGCGAAAGACCGCTGCATCGGCAGGATTGGTCAGGCCGGTTTTCCACCAGCCCGCGCGCCCGGTGGCTGCGTCCTGGATGGCCATCAGGCGGAGATCCCGCCTGGTGTGAAGTCGGTCGGATTCAGGTAAAACATCCAGCGAACCCGCATGGCGGGGTAAGTGCAAGGCTTGAGAATAGAGGCTGCACAATGCCATCACGAACGGACTGCCGAACAGTTCCTGTCCTTTGGCATTCATGGCAGAAAATGTCACCAGAAGCTGCTCGCTGGCCAGTGAGGTTAATTGCCAGAAAAGCAGCATTTCCTCTGATGTCCGGTCTTCTTCTTTCGCCAGTGGCAACCCTGCGTTAATGAGGTGTTGTCGCTCGGGTCGGCTGTAAAGACAGTTCGACCTTTCGCCACCGGGATAAGCTTGCTCTGTCGCACCCACTATGACCACGCAACGGATGGAATCCAGTAGACGTGCCTGGGCAGGATCCACAAGTCGGATCGTGGCTGGATCATAGGGAGGAGGAAGGCTCCGTTCGACATTCAGGCACATCTCGACTTCCGCCCACCAGTCGTTCAAGGTGAGCAGGTCTTTTTGGCCGGCCCATGCTTCTCTTCCCCTCGCGGCGGTGCGGAGGACACGTTGAAGCAGTTCCCAGTCGGCACGATCAGCACGATCCATGTCGCTATTGTCGGAGTTGGCGAAAGGTGTCCATTCCTGGATCAATCCCGACCAGACATTGATCCAGTCCGTAAATGTGTGAAGTGTCGCAAGCCGTTCGGTTTGCCTGAGAATTGCCTCGACGCCTTGTGCCGCCTTCTGGGCCAGTTGTTGCTGTCTGTCTGGGGAATTTCCCTCAATAACAAAAGCCGAGTCGTGAAATCGGCGAACCAGGGCCAATTTCCCGGAGGTATTGAAACGCCCCAGTTGCTTCAGGATGATGTGGCGGATCGGGGCGGGCAAGAAGGTCGGGCGAAAGAACGAAGATGATACCACTTGACGGAAGCGTTCAAGTGGCCAGTTCTCCAGCTCCAGTTCGACCAGTTGCCGAAACCATTTGATCATGGGCAACGTGGCGAGAGAGACGGGCTGTTGTGTGCTGGCAGGGATCCCCGCCAGTTCAAAGTGATCCAGCCAGCGCGGCCCGTCGGTTGCCAGGGCACGGACGATGACCACAATCTGATCAGCAGGAATCCCAGCGTGCCGCCAGACTTTGATCTGGTGACTGACGATTTCTAATTCCCGATGAGGCCCACCAGCGGCAACAACATCGACTCCCTCACCTTGCGAGGAAATGTCAACCAGCCGGGGATTCCGGAAGAGTTGTTGCGTGGCATGACTCAACCCCGGTGGCACGATGGCCACTCCTTGGGCTGTCGTTGTCGAATCAACGGGCGAGAGGCGAGTGGATGTGATCCGCGAGAGGCGATCGATCAGAAATTTTCGGGTACGTCTGGGGATGGTGAAGAGTTCAGATCGTTCCGCAGCGGTTCCTTGAAATGCGGCGTCTTCATCGGGAAGTGAGACGACAATGTCTGCCCCCCAGTGGGCAAATTGTTCAATCAGTTCATACTGAATCCAGGTGAAATCCGTAAAGCCATCCAGCACGATCAGACGGATTGTTTCAAACGGGCGTCGGGCGCCCTCAGCGATTCTGGCTCTTGCCAGCCAGGATCGCCCTTCCTGATCGTACCACTGATGCTGTGCCAGATGGTTCTGATACTCCTCATAAATCGCGCCCAATGCCCGATCTTTATCGCCCGCACCCCCAGGCTGTTTTTGACATGCCTCCTGAAACTCCTCTGGCCAGGTTTCTTCTCGTTTCAGTTCAGAGATCCAGTCTCCCACGATCTTTTGGAAGCCTTGAGTATGGATTACTTGGGCAAAGCACTGACATTCCCCGCGTTGGCGAACCGTTTCAATCGTGTGGGCGAGTAACAATCGCTGGATGGACGGGGTGATCGCGGTGGCTGGTTGACCACTCGCCACAAGAACGGCTTCGGAAAAGGATTCAAACGTATGAAGATTAGGGAAAGCCAGCTGGCCTCCCATCTCACTCAGTAATGAATGAAACGTCGCCTGGTGAGTTCGAGAAGAGGGAGACAACCACAAGCCGGTTCCTAATTGTCCTTCATTCTGTGCGGTCTTCAGATGCCGGGCATATTGTGCCACGGCGGCTTGGTGCCTGGCTTGGCCTGTCCCTGTAAAAATTTCGAGCATGGGAGCCTCATCGAGCCAGGGATAAAAGTGAGTGATCGGCAGAGAATATGTTCATCAGGCCGTTTGAAAATGGGAGTTAATACAGAAATTGTCGGACAATTCAGTGCAGTGTTTCTCAAAACCGCCTCAGTTTGCCAGATTCTCAGAAGAATCGCCCTTGTCGCTCTGGAATGTTTTCCGTTACAACGGATTTTGTAAATTCTACCTTTGAGTCCGGAAACCCGGACATCACCACCGGAAAGGATGCCGGCATGGCTCATACCATCGAGTCACTCGCCACGTTGATCGGGGCACAAATTGTTACGGCAGATGGCAGCGCTGTCCGTCTGACTGAAGCGGTTACCGGAGCGGCTGCGATTGAGCAGGCTGCCGCTGGAGAGGTGACGTTTCTCTCCGAAGATCGGCATATCGGCCGGTTGAAAGAGACTCGGGCCAGTGTGGTCGTTATTCATCCTTCGCAAACGGCTCGCATTGGGAGTGATTATCCTCGTCTGGCTCTACTGACGGTGGAAGATCCCCAAGCGGCATTTCTTCAGATTCTGCCATTATTCCGCACGATTCGCAGTCGGATGAAGCGTGGCATTTCGCCATCGGCCTTTATCAGTCAGACCGCAAAAATCGGCGAAAACTGTGCCATCGGGCCAGGGGCTTATATTGGTGACGATGTCATCGTGGGTGATGATTGTGACGTGCATCCCGGGGCCAGCCTGGGGGCGGGTTGCCGGCTTGGTCGCGATTGTCAGATTTATTCCAACGCGGTGCTCTATCACGAGGTCTCTCTGGGTGACCGGGTGATCATTCACGCGAATGCGGTGCTGGGAGCCGATGGCTTTGGCTATCGATTCGAGCAGGGCCGCTTTGTCAAGGTCCCGCAACTGGGTGGCGTGATCATTGAAAGTGATGTGGAAATCGGCGCGGGCGCGACGATTGACCGGGGTGCCGTCGACGCCACCGTGATTGGCGCTGGCACCAAGATCGACAACATGGTCATGGTGGGGCATAACTGCCGGATCGGTCGCAACAACGTGTTTGCGGCTCAAGTCGGCCTCGCCGGTTCGTGCAGCACAGGGGATTATGTCCGCCTGGGTGGCCAGGTGGGTGTGAAAGACCACGTTCACATGGGAACGGGTTGTATGGTGGGTGCCAAGGCGGGTGTTCATCGCAGTGTTCCTGATGGCGAAACCTGGATTGGCTATCCTGCCAGCCCTGAAGCGGAACAGAAACGCCTGGTCTTCACGCTGAAGCGGGTTCCCGAAATGCGTGAAGATTTGCGCGCCATGACGAAAAAGCTGGCAGAATTAGAAGCCAAGCTGGCGGCGTTAACCTCGACAGAATTGAAAGCCGTCGGTTAATCCTCGTGGTGGTGTCCAGCCTGGCGTTGGTCTTTAACCACACTCATTGAACGGAACGTTCCGTAGAAAACGATGAACATGGATGTTCAACAATTTCAGGGCCAACGGGTCGGTCTGCTGGCAGGTGCCGGGCGGTTCCCGATCATGTTTGCAGAAGCTGCCAAACGACAGGGAATCAAAGTCGTTTGTGTCGGCGTGGCGGGTATGGCCTCGCCAGATTTGGCCCAGCATTGCTATTCGTACAATGAAGGCCCACTGGCGCGTTTTGGCTATGCCGTCCGCACATTCAAGCGGCATCGGGTCGATCGCATTGTGATGGCGGGAAAGATTGAGAAGACCGTTCTCTTCCAACCCTGGCGAATCTTCCGTTTGCTTCCTGACTTCCGAACGTTACGCATGTGGTATCGTTTTGCGACGTCCAACCGGAAAGACGACACGATTCTGCTGGCTGTCATTCGTGAGTTTGAGCGGGATCAACTTCATTTCGATTCAGCACTCGATTATTGTCCGGAGCTTCTCGTGAAACACGGCTTTCTCACCAAACGTAAACCCACAGAAGTTCAATGGCGTGATATTCGATTTGGCTGGACGTTAGCCAAAGAGATGGGGCGATTGGATGTCGGGCAGTCCGTGGTCGTCAACGACATGGCGGTGATTGCAGTGGAAGCCATTGAAGGGACAGACCGCTGCATTCGACGTGCGGCGGATCTTTGCCGACGAGGAGGCTTCACCATCGTGAAGGTCGCCAAGCCTCAACAGGATCGCCGCTTTGATATGCCAACCATCGGCATTCAGACCATCCGAACGATGCACGAAGCCGGCGGCCGGGTGCTGGCAGTCGAAGCAGGCCAGACCATTATTATTGACGAGCCTGAAGCCATTGAACTGGCCGACAAACTGGGCATCGCCATTGTGTCTCTGAACGCCGATGAACTGGAACTCCACGCTGTCGCCTAACCCCCTTGCGGGGTTTGGGCCTATCGGCCGGGATGCGTGCTAAAGATTCGCGGCCCCGTTGTGGCCGCTTCCCCTCTGCCCCTTGCGGGGTTTGTGGCGTCCCCTTGCGGGGGTTGTGGCGGCGTATGCGGGTCAGTCGTTGGTTCACGAATGGGTCTTGCGCCGCCAGAGCGCGGTTGTTAAGAAAGGAATCGGAGTCTCGTTACTTCGACGATTTTACGGTGTCGGTGCCAGAGAAATTGCTTTGAAGTCGAACTTGGTGCCGGGGTCGTGGCCTTGCAGGCTGAAGTGGCCTGGTTCCAGTCGTTTTCCTTCCCGGGGATTGGTGTTAGGTGCCCGTTCATCGACCCAGTCGACCATCTGAATGCCGTTCACCCAAGTGGAAATATGCGGGCCGTCGGCAATGAGTGTGCCAGTGAGCCAGGCATTGTCATCAGCGACCACACGCCGGGCAGGCGCTCGCCGGAAGATGGCTCCTGTTCCATGATCGAGCGGCTGGTTTCGGTCACCATTTTTGAAGCCGTTATGGATCTGGAATTCATAGCCGTGGGACGGGGCTTTTTCTGTGCCTTCCATCGCACGGAAGAAAATACCGCCGTTGAGGTTTTCAGCCAGTGAGCGGGCCGTGAACTGGAAGATAAAGTTTCCTGCGGTTGTCTCGGTCTCCAGAAAGCCCCGGCCGCCAGCAACATGCAGAAAATTGTCAGCCACTTCAAAGGTTCCCGAACTACCCGGAACCACCCGCCAACCCGAAAGGTCTTTCCCATTCCAGAGAGGTTCCATTCCAAGGGGCTTTAGATAGATATTTTTGAAGCGAGCAGGCCCCTCTCTCTGTTGCAGTCCGATAAAGCCTGTCTGAAGTGGCGCGGCGGTATTGTCCGTATAGGTGCTGATGACCTGATTGTCGAGTTTGACCGTCACTTGAGGGCCATTCACTGTGATGTCATAGCTGTGCCATGCGCCGGCGGTGGTGATGGTCTCTTCTGGTTTGGCTCGAAAGACGATGCTGCCGTTGGTATAGCCTTCCGGGTGCTTATCACTGAGATTCACTTCGTAGAAGTCGACAGCCGGGTTTTTCGGGTCGAGTGGCGTGCGAAGGAAGAGGCCGCTGTTGGTGTCTTTGTCGATCCAGGCATCGCAACGCAATTCATAGTTCGCAAAGCGCGTCGTGGTGCAGAGTTGTCCCTTGGGGCCATCAAGAACGACAATCTCGCCATTTTCGACAGACCATTTGGCCGCCGAGGAGGCCTGCCAGCCAAACAACGTGTGGCCATCGAAAAGCTTGATCCAGCCAGCTTCGATTTCTTCTGATGAAAGCTGGTTGTTGCCATCCGTTGAAGGAACTTCCAGTGCGGGAGTCGCAGCGAGAGCAGGGGGTGTTGGCGAGGCTTTGGGAGAATCATTGGCCGTGGACTCTTTCGCTTGAGGAGTCACTGAAGCAGGAGGAGATCCTCCGTCGCAACCGGTCAGCGGGAAACTCATCGCCAATAGCAGGCAACTCAGAGAGCGGAACGTCATGGTGAAAATTTTCATAGAGGGGATATTGTTAGAGCCGCCGGTTGATCGAATGGCGTGGCGAAAAACTGATGTGGTCAATCACTTCATTCAGGTTTTGACTCAGCCGACGTCGCGAGATCTGTCTTGAGAGCGTGAGGCCGGACGGTCAGCACCGGGCAGGGGGACTTGCGAGTGATTCGCTCCGCAGTGCTCCCCAACAGAACATGGGCCAACCCGGTGCGTCCATGAGTCCCCAGCACAATCAGGTCGATGCCGGTCTCCTCTGCGTATTGCAGGATTTCCAGGAACGGAACACCTGAGCGAACGGCGCGAACGACCTTGAGGCCCGCAGCTTCTTCAACTTGCAGGAGGGCGTCCAGATGTTCCTGAGAAGCGGCAATCAATTCCGGAAGCTGGCCCGTGGGGAGCAGGAACGGCGACGCGGGATCGGGAGAAATCATCTCAATATCCTGCACCACGGTGAGTAAGTGCAGTTCGGCACCGAGTTGTTTGGCCAGACTGACCGCGTAGGCTTGAGCCGGTACAGCAAATTCACTGAAGTCTGTCGGGAAGAGAAGCTTCTGGAACTGGATCATGGGAACCTCCGCATAAATTGTCAGGACGTGCCAGCATCCTACCTTGATGGACGTTTGACTGCTTGGGCTGGTTGCTCAATCCGCAAAAAAAAGCGACACAGGCAAAACTGCCGATGTCGCTGATGTTGGCTGATCATTGGGAATCCCAGTCAACGGGAATCCCAAGACTCGGTTTATGTCATATCCCAGCGAAGATAGGCTTCCAGGAAATCGTCAATCCGTCCGTCAAGTACCGGCATTGGGGTGCCGACTTTGAGGTTGGTTCGCGTATCTTTGACGAACTGCTCGGGGTTCAAAACATAATTCCGAATGGTTTCTCCGCCGAAGCCGATTTTGGATTTCTGACCCCGTTTGGCAGCAGACTCGTTTTCCCGTTTGACGGTTTCCAGTTGCAGCAGCTTGGCGACGAGCATCTTCCGACACCATGAACGATTTTTATGCTGGCTGCGTTCGTTCTGGCATTGAACAACGGTGTTCGACGGCAGGTGAGTCAGGCGAATGGCCGATGACGTTTTGTTGACGTGCTGGCCGCCCGCCCCGCTGGCCCGGAAAATATCCTCTCGAATGACCTTGGGGTCTTCCCAGTCGATATCGATATCGATGGTATCGTCGGGTTCGGGAATGACATCCACCGCTGCAAACGATGTCTGTCGGCGCCCGGCTCCATCGAAGGGGCTGATGCGGATTAAACGGTGAACCCCGGTTTCGCCACGAAGGAGGCCGTAAACGTATTCACCACGAATGGCCAATGTGGCATTCCGGATGCCCGCTTCTTCGGCTTCCGAGATTTCGATCAGTTCTGTCTCAAAGCCGCGGTCTTCGGCCCATCGCTGGTACATTCGCAGTAGCATCGAGGCCCAGTCGGACGAATCGGTTCCCCCTTCACCCGCCTGTACCTGAAGGTAGGCTGCGCAGGGGTCTTCCGGACGACTCATCAAGGCCTTCAGCTCGACCTGCTGGAATTTCTCATCCAGCTGGGTGAGCAGTTCAGACATTTCTTTACCGGTTTCGCCCGAGGGGTCTTCTGCCAGAAATTCCCGCATGACCGCGAGTTCTTCTGTCCCGTCAATCAGTTCCTGAAGTGGTTTCAGCGAACCGTTAATGGTTCGCATTTCTGTGACCAGAGCTTGCGCTTTCTCCTGATGATCCCAGAAATCGGGCGCTGTCATCGCCTGATTGATTTCAGCAACGCGACTTTGCCACTTGGCGTAGTCAAAGAGAGTCTCGGAGCTGAAGGATGCGAGCTGTCAACTCTTTTGAGCGGGAAATCAGTTCGTTGTCCATGGCGTATTGAGTCGATTCAGGGCTATGAGTCTCAAGGCCGCATCCGCATGACGGGGCCGTCTATCAACCAAAGATTAGTCGACCGGGCCAGATCGCGAAAGCGAGACCATGGTCAGGAACATTGCTTGCCAGTGCCATTCCCGTTTCACAAAATTAAAAATCGCCCATTTTCTATGACTGAATGGTGACTCGTCGGGGAGGATTAAGTCATGATCCTGAGCGCTATGACCGTCAGCGCAAGCGAATCGCAGAGGGCAATTTCTCTGGCTCGATCCCTGGCAGGTCAGGTGAGAAGCGGGGGGCGGTCGAGTCGACTACTTTCGCGTCTTTCGGGATGAAAGACGTGGGGCCAGCAAAGGTCACCTCTCCAAAAACGATCCCTTCGACTGACAGATGGTCGCTATTCAGGGAGATGGGGAGGGATTGCGCGGGATCATTATGAACACTGATCGCGGGGTGCCCGGCCAGAACTGTCCCTTCACCAGAAATGCGAATTGCTTCTTGCCAGTCCGATCGGAGCGTCTCACCTGTCTTCCAGCGAACAATGGCCGATCCTTCATCAGTTGGCTGCCAGACAGAGTCAACGGCTTCAATCTCCAGGGATGCACTTCCCGGTCGAGTCGCCAGTTCGCCATGGCAGTCGATCCAGGAGGCGGTCTCACGGAGCGTGCAGCGGTGCATTTCCAGTCGGAAGTTGCCTCGATCTGTGGATCGCGAGAGAGAAACCAGGCCCTCTCCACCGACCTTCAGAACTTGTGACATGGCGATCGATCGCGGGGGGATGGCTGCAAACAGCAGGGAACCAGCCCCTGTCATAACCACCCGGTCAAACCGGGCGGTGCCGCCCGTCGCATCCTGGCGATCAGGAGGTTTCCAGGCGATGGCAGCCAGAGGTACTCCATCGTTGGCATCAGGCGGTAGCAACAGCCCACAGTCGGAAACGGTCAGGTTTCGTGCGCGAAGGCTCAAGAGTAACCGCGACGCGGGAACATTGTCCGGGGGATCTTCGCGGCAAAGAGTTACGCCGCGCAAGACGAGTGAATCTGCAATGACTTTAAGCGGCTGATCGCGCACCACAATTTGCGGGTGAACTCCCGCCGCTGCCTCAATAATTAAGGGGCCGACAATGGCGATATCCGCGGCTTCATAGCGAACCGATTCGGTCAGCAGCAGGCTTCCTGTCGGTGAAGGGACAGGGAGAGGATGAAGCGGGCCGCCAGTGTTCAGTGATTCTGGAGGAGTCGGTATCGTGATTGATGACGTCATCAAGTCAATGTGATTTAGATCGACAGGAGGCCGTGAATGGGATTGGCTGGGATTGGTGAAAGTGGCGTTGTCAACTGCTGCCTGTGAGGCAGTTGCCTGAGAGGCGGGGGCCTGCGACCCAATGGCCAGAAGCACCTGATTTTGCCACTTTTCGCGGGTTGTTGCCAGAAGAATGCCCAGGCTGACAAGGACGGCGGCCGACGTCCATAAGGTTCGTTGCCACGAGCGTCTTTGTTGGCCTTGATTCAGGTGAGGTACGACTTCATTGAAAGAGCTTTCAAACTGCCGGAGCGCCCGGGTCTCACCATGACCCCATAAGTCTTGTGCTTGCCTGATCGACTGAGGGCGTTCTTCAGGCGTGCGGAGGGTGAACTGGCGAATGGCATCTGCCATACCCCTTGGTGTCTCGGGGGCCAGTTGCTGAATTTCTGGAAATGGTTTCTGTCGGTGAGCGGCGACGCGCGCAAAAAGATCCCCCATCGGAAACGGAGGACGTCCCGCCAGCAATTGCCATAACAGGCAACCTGTCGCGTAGAGATCACTTGTTGGATGAGGAACAGCCTGATGCGAAAAGCGTTCGGGGGCTGCAAGATCCAGGACGGACGGATGGGGCGGATCGTGCAGAGTGAGCAGGGGAGTGACAATGCCACCAAATCCCGGTTCGACCAGCACGATGTGTCCCGACCGCAATAACCGTAGGTTTTCGACGCGAAGGGAACCTTCAGAAAATCCGGCTCTCTCAAGGGCTGAGAGCGCCTGGAGCAACTGCGAACCAATCGCTTGAACGACCGCAGCCGGAAATCGTCCCCGTCTCACCAGCAATTGCGTCAGTGGGCGGCCTTCGATCAATCGGCTGACAACTGCCAGTCCGCTGGGATCGGTCTGGGTTTCTGTGTTGTTTGCTGATGCGGTGGGCCAATGCCCGAATCGAAAGAGTTCCTGCGGATAGGAAATATGGGGAGATGCCAGGTCGTGCGTGGTTCCCGCTGCGACCAGACGCTGAAAGGCATGTTCTAACCGGCTCAGTTCAGAGCCTGTGGCCTGAATCAATCGCAGTGAGACTCGTGCACCTGTCTGACGATGGGTCGCCTCAAAGACATGGGGAGAACGCTGCTGGCCCAAGGGTTGCCGGAGAATGTAATTGCCAATAAACAGTGACGAAGTCTGCCTGGCTTCGATCCGGGATGCCTGCCAGGGGGTGAGGACTTTTCGAGAAACCAGCGCATCGATGTAGAGGCCGTCGAATGTCGGTAAGTCTTCCGGTATGCGGTTAATGATGCGTCGCGCATGACGTATCACGACCGCTGAGGGAATTCCCAGCTGCTCCAACTGTTCCAGCAGTTGTGACGATGGGGGTTCCCGCACGAAGTGGATTCCTTTCCCTGGCGATGGTTGTGAACGCCGCACATCATCCTTGATGCGGCACATGAAAACTGGAGCAAAATTGAGACGTGGTTACTGGGAAGCGGCAGCCGTTTTGATGGGTTGTGTCAGCCGGAGCAGTTGATGCAGGGCCAACAGACAAGTCAGAGTCACTGTCAGTCCGGCGATGCCCGCCATGATAGTGGAAGCCAGAGGAGCCGTCATACCAGGGACTGTGTAATCGGGAAGAAGTGTGTCAATTGACCAGACAGAATTCAGAAAGCCGGCGACTTCCCCTGACGCTTCGAGACCATCAGGGAGTTCGGAAGCAAATGGAGCCGCAACCATGATCAGCAGCACTGAGGCCGTCATCATGAGGGGGGCTGTACGCCTGCCACGGATCAGGAGCAGTGTCATGGCTAGCCCCGCAGTGGCAAATCCTTCACCAAACGCAATCGGCAAGTGTGTCTGGAAAAGCAGAGTGGCGGTTTGTGGTAACACGATCTCGGAGGTGGCGCCCCAGCTCAGTTGAACGACCAGAGCAGCGACAGCCGCCATGACGCTTAATGTCGTGGCACCCCACCAGACGATCCCCTGGAAAGCCAGTGACGTGATCGCGTGAGATGGTGCGCGGTCGGGAGCTTGAGCAGATGACAAGGAAACGAGGAAAGTACCTTTCGTGGCGCGAATTATCAGTGCGGTGACCGCAGTGGCCACCACTCCCATGTTGAGAATGTTGGCCCCTAATGTTGTCAGTCCGCCATCGGCGAAGACCGTTGCCTGCACTGCAAGAATGATTGCCATGACACAGCAGGCCGCCCAGGGGCCGAGCAGGATCGTTGCCAAGGCTCCGCCAAGGATATGTCCTGAAAAATGCTGTCCAGGAATTGCCACGTTGCACATTTGCAAGGCAAAGACCAATCCGCCGACAGCCGTCGTTTCCAGAAGGGTGGGGGATTTCTCAGGCGCGCGAAGAGTCTCTTCTCGCCACTTCCAGAGACTGACGCCAACGGCCGATGTGGCAAGAATGCTGGTGACTGCGCACATTGAAGGAGACAAAACACCATCTGGCACGTGCATGAAAGACTTTCTGGGCAGAGATCAGAAGAAAAGTCAGGCAAAAACTTTGACGATCCCGAAGATTATCCTGCCCGCGGCGAGAAATGGAGCCTTCTTCACTTCATTTATGCCGCGAGGCAGAATGTCTCCCTGTTGACCGAGTATGGTGTCGCCAAGGATACCAGAGCGTTCAAATTGCCGGAAGCACGTCTTGGACTTTATGATCGTTTAAGAGTGACCCTTTTAATTGAATGTCGTGCGGGATCAAGGGTTTTAGCAGGAGCGTTTTACAAAGGTGAATGTCGTGACGTCAGAGGCCAGCGAATCAGTGACCCGCGAAATGGAGCGATGGCGGACATTGCATGCCACTCCTGCCTTATTTGAACGGATGGCTCAGATCGAAGGCCCGGAATTTCGCCGCCAGGAGTTGCTCCGGCGTGAATTTCCCGCAGAACTGGTGACGTTAGGGTTGCTGGTCGCGGATCTGCGTCATCGCGCTTCGAGTCGGTTTTCGCTGGCAAAATCTCTGTGGTTTGATCGGAAAGGACTGGAGCAAGCCACCAGTGAAACAGTGGCACGCCATAAAGCCAGGCGTTTCCCTGTGGGTGAACGTGTTATCGACATTTGCAGCGGGGTTGGCGGCGATGCTTTGGCTCTGGCACAGCGCGGGCCGGTGACCGCTGTTGACCTGGATGTTTTGCAACTGCAGCGATTGCAATGGAATGCCGAACTCTACGGCGTGGAGGATCAGCTAACCTGTTTGTCGGCGAGTGCCGAATCACTGGATGTCACACAAGCCTGGATTCATATCGATCCCGACCGCCGTCCCGATTTGAATTCCAAAGGGATGAGCGGGCGCGTTCAGAGGATCGAAGAAATTTCCCCTCCTCTGGAAGTTCTTCAACAGTTGATGGCCAGTGCCCGGGGGGGAGCCATCAAGTTGTCGCCTGCCAGTAATTTTGGCGGGAAGTTTCCTGAGGCTGAAGTTGAACTGATCAGCCTGAACGGTGAGTGCAAGGAAGCCACCATCTGGTTTGGTGAACTGGCTGGTGAAGCCCTTTTTCGAGCCACTGTTCTGCCCGAGGGTGAAAGTATTTCGGGGCATCCTTTGAGCGTCATGACCCGCGTTGAATCGCCGGGGAAATTTCTTTTTGACCCTGATCCCGCCGTGGTCCGTGCGGGGTTGGTCGACGTTCTGGCCGATCAACTGGGCATGTGGCGACTGGATGACGCGGAAGAATATCTCAGTGGCAATGAGCCGGTTTTCAGTCCGTTTGTCCAGACGTTTGAAATCGATCAGGTGGTCGGGAGCAACGATCGGGAACTGAAAGCGGCACTGCGCGAACGGGGATACCGCGAACTGGAGATCAAGTGCCGACATCTTCGAGTGGATGCGACCACGTTACGCAAGAAGCTTCCCATGGGAAAAGGTGAGGCGGGAGTGCTGGTGGTGGCAAAATTGGTCGGTCGCCAGCATCACCTGCTTTGCCGTCGCTTGAGTTATCGTGGGGGAAGCGGAACCCGATAGCCCGAAAACGACTGATCGCGTTCGATCTCATTCAGCAAGCTTTTCTAACAATTCAAGCGGCGTTTGGTCTCGCGAGGGAGTCAAACGCCGCTTGTTGCTTATTGCTTGTTAATAGCCTTATTACGGCGTTATTCCGTGGGGGCGACGTCGCGGAAGCTGAAGAATGCAAACGGTTCCAATGTCAGGGCGGGCATGGGCTTGGTCGCGATACGGAATGGGTAACGGTAGGCCACGACTTTCCCTGTCGTCAGTTCGCCAATGTAGACGATGCCTGTTGACGTCTGGAGTCCGCCCCGGTTTGCCAGGTTGCCATCCCCTGCAATGATGACGAATTGAGGTTTGGCAGTGGGATCCAGCCCGAAATCAGCCACAATGCTTCGGAAGTAAAAGTTGGTGAACGTGGCGGTTTGCTGATTCAACAGGCCGCCCACAAGCCGGCCAGTGAGGAAATCCAGCACGAAGATGGTGTCCGGGTTTTGAAAACCGGTTGTGGCCGTTGTGATGGCGAAGCGCTCGTTACGATCTGTGCCACGGGCTTGAACCTGCTCGGCGGGCCAGAATGAAGAGAGTGCCAGCCCCAGGCACAGGCCTGTCACCAGCCAGGGGAGTTTGTTTGCTGATGCGATTTTCGTTACAGCCATGATGTCAATGCTCCAGGTGATTCCATGTTGAAATGTTGTGGTGATAAAATTGTGGCGAAGGGGCAGTGTCAGCCGCATTCTTGCGGGAAGACGACTGCAAAATGAGTATATCCCGCTTTGTCCAACTCTGGAAACAGCGGTGTGGGCGTTTGAATGAGGTTTCCATGAGAATGGGCGTGCATGTGGTAACGACGGAAGCCGGAAGATATGCTCCATCACACATGTTTGGTGGCGAAATTGCCAAATCCTCTGAGTCAAACTGTTTCCGTAACGACTGGCAGTGAAAGACCGAAGCTATGGATACGACGAACGGCAACCTGAATCGAAAATTGCGGATGGCCTTGGTGGGGGGCGGCTCGGGATCATTCATTGGCCGCGTGCATGCGACCGCCGCTGTGCTGGATAACCGGGCGGCTTTGGTGGCTGGGGCGTTGTCATCAGATCCACAGCGTGCCAAGTCCTCGGCAGGGGGGTATGATATCAGTTTGGATCGGGCCTATGGTTCGTATCAGGAGCTGATTTCCAGTGAATTGGCTCTCCCGGAATCGGAGAGAATCGATTTTCTGACGATTGCCACGCCCAATCACATGCACTTTCCTGTTGCCAAGGCGGCTTTGGAAGCTGGCTTCAACGTCATCTGTGATAAACCGATGACGTTCGATCTTGCACAGGCGGAAGAATTGGAGAAAGCGGTTGAGAAGTCTGGTGCTGTTTTCGCCGTGACGCACAATTACACCGGCTATCCTCTGGTGCGTCAGGCACGGGAAATGGTGCTGAACGGTGAGCTGGGCGAAATCCAGTGTATTCGCTCGAACTATATTCAGGGGTGGTTGAGAACCCGGTTGGAAGCTTCGGATCAGAAGCAGGCCGCGTGGCGAACCGATCCGACCAAGTCAGGTGCTGCTGGCTGCTTTGGTGACATCGGGACTCATGCTTACAACCTGGGGCGTTATATTTCGGGTTTGCTTCCCGAAAAGATCTCCTGCCACTTACGGGCGTTTGAGGAAGGCCGGGCACTGGATGATTATGGCCATGCCGTCATTCAGTTTGAAAATGGAGCATTGGGGACGGTGACGGCCAGCCAGATCACCCACGGGCGTGAAAATGACGTCACGATTGAAATTGACGGGACGAAAGGAGCCATTCAATGGCGTCAGGAAAACCCGAACGAATTGATGGTGCGTCGTAACGGTTCAGCTCATCAGATCTATACGCGCGATCCCAACGCACCGTATACGCATCCTTTGGCGAAGGCGTCCTGCCGGTTGCCAAGCGGGCATCCCGAAGCCTTTTTTGAAGCGTTTGCCAACGTCTACCGGGCTGCGTTTGATGCCATGGTGCAAAAGGCTGGTGGTGCTGCATTCGAGACACGCAACACGATTTATCCGAATGTTTACGATGGCATTGAAGGGATGTATTTCATCCAGCAAAGCGTCGCTAGCAGCAAAGAGAACGGTGCCTGGCTTCCTTTGAAGCATCCGCTGGCTCGCAAGTAATGCCGTGTCACGGCTTTATCTTGGGGAGCGATGGGGTGGCCCAGATGTCGCTTGGGACGTCTGGGTGACGTGCGTCACAAGAGTTTTCGAGTGAGCGCACCTCTCCAATCAGGATAATCCAGTGAGGGAGCATTGGAGTTCTGACGAAATGCACCAATCGATAGAGTTTGCGGGAGATCGGGAATACGGGTGCATTGGCATGAACCCGACCAGGCCCTCATTCCAAAGGCTGGGCGTGAGGGTGTGAGCCTTTATAGGTCTCTTGCAGGCGCTGTGTACTGACGTGTGTATAGATCTGGGTGGTGGTCAGGCTTTTGTGGCCGAGCATTTCCTGCACAGCTCTGAGATCGGCTCCGCCATCCAGAAGGTGGGTGGCGAAGGTATGTCGGAGCGTGTGTGGCGTCGTGATCTGATCCAGCCCGGCGAGCTTTAAGTGCTTTTCCAGCATACGGCCCACGCTCCGTGTGGTCAGGCGTGTTCCGAAACGATTAAGGAATAAAGCGTTTTTCAATTCTGGGGGGGCAGCCGATTCGGGGTGGCGAACAGCAACCCAGTTTTTTAATGCCGTTGTCGCGTATTTGCCAACAGGAGCAATGCGTTCTTTCTTGCCTTTACCAAAGACATGCAAAATCTGGGCATCGCGATCCCAATCGTCAAGATTCAGTCCTACGAGTTCGGCGACGCGAAGACCTGCTGAGTAAAATGTTTCGAGAATTGCCCGGTCACGCAGCCCTTCCGGTTCATTGGCAGGTGGTGTTTCGAGCAGCTTCACAATCTGTTCGGTTGTGAGAAAGTGCGGGAGTTTTCGTCCCACGCGGGGGGTACGCAGCGCTTTCGCCGGGTTTCCCTCCACCAGATTTTCTCGTTGGCAATAACGGAAAAAAGAGCGGAGAGATGCCAACCGGCGGGCTATTGTCGTTTTGGCGTAACCACATTCCCCCAGGTAGGCGACATAGCCACGAAGTTCTGAGATCCCCAGTTGCTGAGGGTCAGTCACATGACCCACGCGATCGGCAATGTATTCCTGCAGGCTGCCAAAGTCTTCGGCATAAGATTTTAAGGTTAATTCCGATGAATTTCGCTCAATCTGCAGGTATCGCAGGAACCGGTCAATCACAGCGTGCATGGCAAACGACCTCAGAAGAACGGGCGTCAATTGACATCATTTGTCGCCCGCATATTTTGACCAGCGATGTTTACCATGCGGGCCTTTGAGTGAAGCCGCTGTCCCGCGTGCTTTTTCTGCAAGAATGGCAGCATCATGCCAGGTGAAGTCGAGTTCGGGATCACTGGCGTACTTCCCGAGTTGATCAACCAGTTGATCAATACTTTGCGGGTCGTACAGAAAGACGAACCGTTCTTCACCTTTGACCATGGCCAGAACATGTAACGATTTCGACATTCCGGAAGCTTTCGCGGAAGGTGAAGATCAAGCACTGAAATCTTGGAAACCCCCATGGGATTTGCAGTCGGTGCTTCCTGTCGTATCGGCGAAATCAGTCGTGCTGAATTGGCTATTCCGGGCCATCTCAGTCAGTTTTTTCGCCTTGCCGACATGCCAGAATTCAAGAGACCCATCGCGAGGGACGACAAGCGGCTGGTTTTACTCAACTCATTGCTGCTATTTGTATTTACGTTTTTTGATGACGAGCCGTCGACGAGCTTCACCGCCATGCAGTTGCAACATTTCGACGATCATCAGATACGAAGTGAAACGGATGAAATCATCGCTTCGCTGAAGGTAGGCTTCCCACCCCCCGGCCCGGAGATCACCACTGAGTTCCACATAGTCCCGTAATCGGGCAACAAGGCGACTGTCGGCTCCATCAAAGAGACGGGTGTACGACATAAGAGGCTGTGTGGGATCAAAGACTGGGGTAAAGCTGGTGACTGCGGAAATTCCCGAATCCAGAGACTTCTGTATCTCAAGTGTCCCTGCGATTTCACCAGGCGATTGCCCTCGAGAAGTAATTGTGGGTGAAGTGCTGGCTGCAGGTGGAGTGACCATAGAGGGAGTGGGTGTGGCGGGGTCACACTTTTCTTCGCTGCCAAAGGGCCAGACAGATTGTGAAAAAGAAGATTTCCCTGCTTGTTTGGCCGCTTTGCGTTCGGCTTTTTGAGTTTCCAGGACGGCTTTGCGTGCCGCAGGATCCACCGGCGGCCCAGGCTCAAATGTCCAGGGTTTCGGGGAATACCAGGAGACTTGTAATCCGACTCGCGGGGGGTAGTAGGGTGAATAGTCTGTCACAGCCCCAACCACGATGGCATCAACGCCCAGGATTTGGCTCAGCTTCAGGACATCAACCGGGCTGTCCATTTCCAGGCGATTTTGACGAATCGCCTGCTCTGTAATCCCTACGGGGACAACCTGGAAGCCGGGAGTTTTTTGAAGCTCAGCAAAATAAGCCAACGCGAACTGACGTCCATCAACCACGGGTTCCTGGCTGACATTAAAGAACGGGGCGATGGCTACTGTGGTCAAACCCACAATGGGATTGGTCACGCCCACCTCAATCATGACGCAGCCAGCGGCTGGTAATGCGAATAGGGCCAGCATCATCTCCCGCCGGGTCAGCCCCATTTCCGAGGGACATGATCGGGGCGGTGATAAAGAAGTTAAGTCAGGGGATCGCGAAACTGATGCGTCGGCACTCACGGGTCGGCCTCCATTCCCTTCGGAACATCGGCACAATCGCTACAATTGCTTCAGTTTGACTCGTCCCTCGGTGAGCGGTACATCAACAAACCCGTTTGAGAAGGCATCAGAATAGGGCTGACCGGCAATGATTGCAGGTTGTTAGCGGCTTGAGAATGTCTGAAGTGGGGGGGGGATTCCGTTGTAAAGTTATTCAGCAGAGGGTGTTATCGCAGATGAAAGCACCGGGTAAAGCTCTGGCGTGATACCGGTTTCATGTCGTATGGCCCATGGGCATCGCGTTGGGGCGTCTTTCTCCCAGGTCATGTAACAGCACACATTTCCAGCCGGTTGCATAGGTTTCAAAACCTCGTGAGGATGAGAACGCCAGCAGATAGTTCCGATTGTTTAATGTGATCTGTCGATGTCCGCGCGTTTCCAGCAAGAGGTCGCGATTGATCGGAAACAAAAATCTCTCACCAATCGAGCGTCGGTCGCTGTCGGCAAGAATTGTGAACTGCTCGTCAATGAGCAGGCATCGAATTTTAAGAAGTTCTTGACTATCGAGAGGAAGCTCGTCGACCAGTTTTTGTCCCAGAGATTCCCAATCAAACAAGGCCCCCAGGACACCGATGACCCTTCCATTCGTATCTCCATTTTCGCGAACAGCCGCTGAATAGACCAGAACTCGTCGGTTCTGAACAATGTGCGATGCGTGGGCTGATTCAAAAGCAAACTCGCTTCCGCTTTGTGTCTCCATCGCTCCTTTGAACCAGGGACTCTGCCGACAATTGATGCCTTCGGAATCAAATCGCCTCGGACGGCCGTGCGCGACAATTCGGCCGGTCAAATCACAGAGAATGAGATCGGTATAAACGGTATATGAGTCGAGAATAACGCCTAATCGGTCAGCCGCCTGGCGAAGGGTATCGCTTCGAGTCGTCGTCAGAGCCGTGACCAGGCTTTCATCAGTGGCCCACCAGCGACAGTCACACGTTCTCTCGTACAAATTACGATCGATGATGTCGATGATATGATCGGCAATATTGACCAGTTTTGATCCCTGCATCTGGTTTGCAAGCACGGTACTGATACTTGCCAACTCGTGAAGGGCTGTGCCTGTGCGGGCAGAAAGTGTGCGGGCGACAGCGGTTGTTTTTCCTGAGAGATCCTGGATCGCCTGTGCAACCACGCCGAAAGCCGCTCCGATTTGCCCCCCAGCACGGGCGGCCTCGATTCTCGCATTAATCGAGAGGAATCGAGTTTCATCATTGAGTGTGGCAATTTCCTGAGAGGCATCTCCCAGGTGTCGCATAATTTCTTCAGCTAATTGGGCAATCCGGGTTGGGGAGGCGTTAATCGTAATGGGGGGAGAAACCTCCGTTGGATGGGGCGCCGAAGATGGTCGCGGCGAACTCATCGTGGAAGACGTCATGAGTGTTCTCAAACGTTGAAATAGTGATGTGCCAATAGGCACGGTCTGCTGAGGGGAAACGCTGAACTCTCACAAATATCGGCAATAATGGCGGAATTGTTTTCAGTGGATGAGGGACTGTCTCAATCTCAGACAAACACCATTCGTTGAGAGCGCTTTGTGAGAGTTGATTTGCCCTTAACGATTGAAAACGATGGAAAAGAGGAGGGGATCTCACTTTCTTGCACCACAGAATGTGGTCTTTTGTTTATTGTTTAACGTTTGTCAGAGCGAGAACCACCGGGGTCGCTGCTTTCTGCTGAGTTTAGAAACTCATCGAAAGCTGGTGTTCAATGAGTCGCCGCGACATAATCGCTGTTCCGGCAGGCCGCTGGCAGTCGTTGTCACTTGTTTTCTGGGCCAATTTTCTTTTTTCAGAGACTCTCATTTCCCATGCCCGTACGCCCTCGACGAGGATCGATTTCGCTCGCTCTCGTAGGTACTGGTACCGATTGGGAACAGCACATGAAGCCGGCCTTGGCGGAATTCGCTGATCGCGCAAAAATTGTGGCTGTCTATGACGAGGTGCGGAGTCGTGCTCAGGCGGTGGCGACTGAGTTTCACGCGATGGCCTCTGATTCTTTGCTGGCTCTCGCGGAACGCCCTGATATTGATGGCTTTTTAATTTGCCAGTTGGGGTGGATGAAATCTGCGATTATTGAAGTCTTAACAATTCACGCAAAGCCTTGTCTGATTTCAAAATGGGAGCAGCTAAGCGATTCCGAAATTGAGCGGCTGACAACTTTAGCGGAGGATGTTGGAACCACGTTGATGGTCGATTTTCGGGTGCGATTTGATCCTGTTCATCGTCGATTACGAGAGTTATCAGCAACGGATTTAGGGGCCGTTCAGCAATTGGAGATACGGTTTCCTGCCCCCGATTTACATCGAACAACCCAACATGAATATTTGTCGTCCAACAATAACACCTCTGTCTCAGTAGAGAGGGAGCTGATTGAATGGATGGATGTTGCTGCGGTATTGACCGGCCGGGCGCCACAATCGCTCAGTGTTTCTGGTGCTGAAGATTGGTTAGATAAGGTCGATCTGGACGAATCGTCCGAGTTATGGCGACAAATCTGGAATCAGCCTGGCGCAACCCTGAAGGCGAATTATCGTCAGGGAGGAAGCGGAACCGGGGGGGGGACACCAGCTGCAAAGCCTATGGCTTCAGTGAGTTGCACACTGTCACGTGGTGATATTGTCGTCTCGGATCATCAGTCTGACTCTCGTCCCGGCACAGCTGCACGCGTCGTGTTTGCCAATGGGGTCTCGCAGGTCGTTTCCAGCACGGAATTGATATGGTCGCGAGAAGATCTGACGGCTCATCACGAGCAACTTTCTTCTGAGCGAACGGCCATTGTTTTGATGCTTGACCAGTTTATCCGACGGACTGTCGGAGGGCTTCTTCCAGTGCCCGAACTCAATCATGTTCTCAAATACCGCCGGTTGCTCCAGCGGTTGCGTCGTGAGGTCTGACAGGTGTGAGGGTAGAATTTCCCATGCCGCCTGCCATCCTGCTCAGAATTTTTTGGATTCTAAATCGTGGGGAGGTGGGAGCGAATGGGTCTAACTTTACGACGGGAATCACTTCGGGATGAGTAAAGCTAAATCGTTGCAAAATATTTAACCATTTGGTTTTACAGATAATATTTGTTTCGGGGGAATCTGTTGTGTTAGATGAGGTTATGGCTGGGCGGATCGTGCGGAATGATGGGTTTGTGGGATTGTGAAGTAAACAAGAAAATTCAAAATAGGCCCGATGGCTGGACAGCCGATGGTTCAGTTAGCAAAATGCGTCCGTCGCCACGAGGAAACGAAACGGCGGCCACCTGAGAATGCAATCAGGAAAAGAGTTACCCGGGCGTGTAGCTCAGTTGGTTAGAGCGCAGCCCTGATAAGGCTGAGGTCCGTGGTTCGAATCCACGCACGCCCAATCCAGAAATCAATGGTGCAGAAATGCACTTGTTTGTTTTTCGGAAAAGTCGTTGACTGTTAGTGGGTGTTCCTACTACAGGCAGCGGAAGAAAATGTCGGTGTCATCGTCGCCATTCAGTTGTAGGCGATGGCTCGGCAGCGAGGGGATGTAGCTCAATTGGGAGAGCACCGGCTTTGCAAGCCGGGGGTTGCCGGTTCGATCCCGGTCGTCTCCAATAGAGGGTGGGGTCAGCAAGCACAAGGTGTTTCTGCTGGTGCTGCCTTAAGGTGAAGTTGACTGCCAAGTGGGCCGGAAGTAATTCAGGTCTCTGGCAGTCAAAAAATTAAGTCCCCAGGGCTTGATTTTCACCAGCAAGCAACAGAACAAGAATTGGTTAAAAAAACGAAACCAAAAACTTGCCAAGTTGGTTGAAAGTTAAAACGGAAGCCGCAACAATGCGTCCGTCAGCCAGCGAAAGTGACACTGACGCGAAAACCGGTGTTGCTGAGTCTGTTTAAGTTAATTGAATTTGCGTTGTGCACAGCCTTGAGTGGCTTCCAATCAGTGCGGCTTGTTAATCATGCCGCTTTGATTGAAATCCAAAGCAGGGTTGGCCAGCAGTGAGATCTCTCAGGAGGTCTATTTGCTGGCTTTGTTCTTTGATAATTTGGCGGTAGTGAATCGACATCTCAAAAATCTGCGTTAATCGGCGTTGATTTCTGCGAAGAGATCGATGTTGACCTTAACGT
>NZ_CM151403.1:860000-2687500 GCF_056500625.1 Planctopirus sp. SH287
GTGATTCGACCCAAGCGTTGGTGGAGTCGCGGCGGCCTGATCTGATTGGTTCTAAAGCAGTCAATCAGTTATTGACCTGGGAAGAGAGAGACAACCAATTTCTGGACGGGCGGGGTCAATCAGTTAATGACTGGCTGGGTGCCCGTGGCTCCAAGTCGCGGGTCAGATCGCAAAAAGGAAGTCTGCCGGCCCAGCGATTGGCCTGGTCTTTCCTGCTGACTGAGAGATCCAATCATGAATTATTGCCACTCTATTTAGAGCGGTGGCAAGCTCAGCAGCGGGATGCCGACCGATTGCCAAGTGGCGCACTTCATGGGGTTGTTGTCGGTGACCAGATTCTCATTCGCGACTATCAAGGTGTGATTTCTGTTGGATTTGACGGAAAGCAACGATGGGCCTGGTCGAGTGAATCGAGCCTGGAAACGTTACTGAACGAACTCACAAAACAAAGAATGATCTCGAAGCAGGGGATCGGAAACATTTCTTCCGTGCTTGATCCTCAAGAGTATGTCGGCGGAAACACCGTGCAGGGTGTGATGTCGTCTGACCGTCGGCGTTTGTTTTTGATTGATGATCTTTCGTTTGTGATTCCTCGACGCATGGCGAGTCCTCAGTTTCGCCAATTTGGTGAGGCTCAACCTGTTGGTGTGGCTTCAAATCGATTGGTCGCTCTCGACCTTTGGGCCGAAAGTCATCAGAAGCGGATTGCCTGGTCGGTTGGTGGGGCTAAGGGGCAGGTTGCGCCAAATCGAGAACACACTTCAGAAGCGGGTGCTCCGAATGATTTTATCGGGCATTTTTTTCTTGGCCCTCCTGTGGTGACACCGACTGAGACGTTGGTGCTTTCTGAGTTTGACCGGCAGATTATTCTTTCCAGTATCCATCCGGGGACGGGCGCCTTGATCTGGAAACAGCCGATGGCTTTCAGCGATCGGTTAATTTCTGAAGAGCGTGATCGTTTTTTTCAGGCTTGCTTGCCGGCAGTGGATCAGGGGATTGCCGTTTGCCCGACACGAACGGGATTGCTCGTGGCTTTTGATCTGGCCACGCATCGTTTCCTGT
The DNA here is from genome assembly GCF_056500625.1 of Planctopirus sp. SH287. NCBI lineage: Bacteria > Pseudomonadati > Planctomycetota > Planctomycetia > Planctomycetales > Planctomycetaceae > Planctopirus > Planctopirus sp. SH287. The sequence continues at coordinate 861,063 of NZ_CM151403.1, forward strand.
GGTTGGCCTCTGAGGCCGATGGAACAACGGCAGGGATGGGAATTCCGGATCGATTTTCGACGGCAACGCCTCCTCGCCGTGGCGCTCGGGGGATGTTGGATGGCCCAATGATTGTTGAGAACCGCGTGATTTTCATGCCGGATTCTTCCGAGAAACTTCGCTGCCTGGAGTTGGAAACAGGCCAGGTTCTCTGGGCTGCTCCCCGGTTGGATGGTGAATACATCGGAGCGGTCAAAGATCAGGTTGTGATTGTTGTTGGACGTCAGCAGACGCGTGGCTTGCAGCTTGGTGATGGTCAGCAACTTTGGAAAGTGAATACGGGGTTGCCGTGTGGGACTGGCCTTCAGCTCGGGTCTGAGTTTGTCCTTCCTTTAGATGACAGCCGCTTCCTGACCATTGAGACAGCTACTGGGGCTTCGCGTGCCCATGCCTTGTCTGGTGATCTGAATGGTTTGGGGAATCTTCTCCCCGCTGGTGACTTGTTGGTCTCGATCGGAGTTTCCGAAGTTGCTGCGTTTCCTCAGTCTCTGGCTCGATTGACGGCACTGGATCAATTGGAAGCCAAGGGGGAGGCGACGGCGGAATCTTCATTGGAACGGGCGGAACTGGAAACGGTTTTAGGTCGGTCGGATCGCGTCGAGGCGGCTGTCAAAGCGGCTATTCAGGGAGATTTATCACCCGCGAGTCGGGAACGGGCGAAGCGAATGCTGCGAGCGGCTCTCAGCACTCAGCTTTACGAAAAAAAACGGCCTGTGCGTGAATTACTCCAGCAACTGCGATCATTGGCTCTCAGTGACGCAGATCGTTTGCATGATGCGGTCTGGTTATCGTGGGTCTGCGCTCAGGAGCAGGACGAAGCGGGCGTGGCGTTGAGTTTCGATGCTTTGATGCAGATTCCCGAGGGAGTGCTGACATCGGCCCCGGATGACCCCATGCTTCAGGTCTCGGCGACTTCGTGGTGCCAGCGGCTCCGGGGAATTTTAGCTCCGGGGAATTTAACGCAAGGGAAATTAATTCCAGGAAATGTGAATGCACCAGAGGGGCATGGTTTGGCGGCGATCTGGGGGAGCGCACTGGAGCGCTGGTTGCCGGCTGCTGAGCGTGTGGATTCGACGGAATTAGCCAGTCGCTGGCTGAAACTGGCAAAAGATTCCCCTGATCGAACCCGTGTCGTCTTCGCTTTATGTGAGCGATTAAAGTCTTTGGGGCAGTTGCATGCGGCTGAATGCTTACTGAGAGAAGAGTTACAGTTAAGCGATCAGTCGGAGGTTCGTCAGGCTTTGGCCAGCTTGTATCAGATGGCCGGGTATCCGGGGAGTTCTCGTGCGGTTCTGAAAGAACCAGCGTTGGTGCCTCTCGCAAACAAACACGAGAGTCAGCGTCTTGAGCGACCTGTATATCGTTTGGATATTTCGATGGAGCGGAACGCCGGTTTAGGGAACCAGCGGATCGATTGGAATTCTCTCGCAGGGTCAAAGGCTGAACCTGCTCTGATTGTTGAGAAGAGTCCTTATCTCGAACATCGGCGGCGATTCTTTCCTCCGCTTGGGTTTCCGGCAGATGCTCTGGTGGTGGGCAATGATCAGATCCCGCAGTTAATGCTATTTGATAAGTCGACGGGGGCTAATGTCCGGTCGATTGCTCTGGATGGTCGTTACAACACGCCTCCGGCGGGGAGTCAGGCATTTCAGGGGCATAGCATTACCGTGGCTCGGCAAGGGGAGGTTTCGCTCCATTCGTTACTGGAAAACGGGGAAGAGGGGGTTGTGTGGAATTGCCGCCTGGCGGATCGAAAGGGGCAAACGATTGTGCCCAATCATGGGCCAGCCGGGCCTGGTTTTCTTGTGATTCAAAGCCAGCAGAGATTATCTCTGATTGATGCTGCGACGGGAGCCGTCCTTTGGAAGCGGGACGATCTGGAACCGTTGAGCGGATTACAGGTGGATCAGGGAACCGGGATTTTTGGCGATGAAACGGCATTGGTTGTTCGTGGGCCGGATCGTCTTCAATACACGCTGCTGGAGACGGCGACGGGGCGTAAGATCGGGAACGGGCGGATTGACCAGGAATTACGGCAGGCCACGTATGTCTTCGGTCGGAAGTTGTTTGCAACGGTCAAAGATCATCAGTTGGAACCTCGCTCAACGATGCGGATGAAGTTGTGGGATCCGGTGGGGTCTCGTGTTTTAATTGACGAACCGGCAGGAGAACGGGCCTTTGTTCATCGTATCAATGAGCATGAAATCGCTTTGCTGAATTCTGATCGGGAGATCAAAATCTACGATGTGCGCGGGCCCTGGTTAAAGGCGAAACTCACATTGAGTGCCGAGGAACTGGAGGGGGCCAGTTATCTCAGAGCCTTTGCCGATGAGGATCGTTATTACATCAATCTGCTGAGAAATATGCAGGTGGTTACGGTTCAGCATTTCAATGCGGCTGTCAATGAAGGGTTTATTCCCACGGTGCATGTCCGCGATGACTTAATCGCGATTGATAAACGGTCAGGGGAGTGTTTGTGGGGACGATCGACGCCGAATCGTTCGATCTTGCAGTCCCCGGAAATCCCTTCTGACTTGTTGGTGCTGATGAGTCGGGTACGAGATCGTGATGACGGAAATCTGCATTGGCTGCTGGTGGAAGTTCTTGATGCCCATACCGGGGTCACGCTGGCGACCCGCGACGGCATTGAAATCGACCGGATGATCAGTGTGGATCACAGTGCGGAAAAAGGTCTGATTACGCTGATGGGGGTTCAAAATGCCATCCAGATTCGATACCAGAAGGTTGAGAATCCGTCGGCGGTTTCGAGCTGGACGTCGCGTTAGAGATGGTGGATGGTGCGCGGCGGTCTGCCTGTGGTGTTGTCCCGGTGGTGTAGACTCGGTTGAGTTGTCTGGGTGGAGTCGGTGTCTGGAACAGTTGGGCCGCATACTTGACCATCACTGCGGTGGGCGGTTAGTCTTCCGTGATCTTGCGGGTGTAGTTCAATGGTAGAATGAAAGCTTCCCAAGCTTTAGGTGAGGGTTCGATTCCCTTCACCCGCTTTTTCCTGAGAGATTGCCAGTTACCTGGTGATCCCGTTGCCCGGTCATGCTGTTGACTGGAAATCCCGTTGCCGGCCCATTTGTGGGTTTCTGTCGCGACTGGTTGTGTGCTCGCGGTTCCCTGTATTTGGGGGCTTACCAAAAATCAACGTCGCGTTGAGAGATGGTTCAAGCAGGCTTGCTCAGAGCTGCAAGAGAGCCTCAAGTCTGGCACTTTGCTGCAATTTTTGCTTTGCACTTTGGGAGGAACGGTTGCTGTCTCGTGCTGAGAGAGCGGTGCAGGTTGGTCGGAGAAATGGCGTAATCGATACATTAGTTAAAACATGTCACATAGCCACTGTTTGCAGTGCAAAAATCTTAAGGTCGTCATATCCCGAGACGATCTAGCAGAGCCGCAAGGATGCGGGCTTGAGCAGAGGCGGAAAAAACTGCCGTTGAATCACAGGGAGGTGCAGATTGGCAACGTCATCATGTCGTCGCGCGGAACAGGGTACGAACTCGACTTCAGCGCAAGCCGCTTCGACGGCAGCCAATGTGACCAGGCGATCACGCCGGCCTGGTGTGATTCCTCCTGTGCCCCGTAAGAAGCGCTGGCGGCACTGGCTCTATGCGGCGACGCTGCTGGTGGCGGGGAGTGCGGGGAGTGCTCAGGCCGACACCTTCACGGTGACGAACAACAACGACAGCGGTGCCGGGTCGTTGCGGCAGGCCATCTTGGACGCCGAAGCCACAGGCGGGGCCGATGTGATTAACATTGCCAACAATCTGGGCACCATCACGCTGACCACCGGCGGATTGTTCATCAGTGATTCCGTCACCATTAACGGTGGTGTCGGGAATTCCGTCAGTGGCAACGACACTTATCGCCCGTTCTTTGTGAACGCGGGAACCGTCACTATCAGCAACCTGACCATCCACAATGGGTTGGCCAAAGGGGGAGATGGTGGGGACGGCTCCCACAGTTCTGGTGGGGGCGGAATGGGGGCCGGGGGAGCGGTCTTCGCACGATCCGGGGCCAATGTCACGCTCGACACCGTGACACTCGTTAGCAACCGCGCCGTTGGAGGCAATGGAGGAACTGCCAACGCTCAACTATACATCACTGGCGGCGGTGGCGGCGGTCTGGGAGGAAACGGCGGATCAGGAGATGGTTCTGGAACGGGTGCTGGCGGGGGCGGTGGGGCATTTACCGGACAAAATGGTGGAAATGGAACAGCCACAGTCGGAGGGACTGGGGGCGGCCCAAACGGTGGAACCGCAGGTGATAGTAGTGGCACAGAGGAAGGTGGAGCGGGAGGAGAATTCAGCGGGGGCGGTGGTGGAGCGGGAAGTGGTGGAGCGGGAGACAATGGCAATGGAGGTGCTGGTGGGTTCGGCGGTGGTGGTGGAGGGGGCGGTGCTCAATCTCCCGAGGCCCCTGGTGGAAATGGTGGCTTTGGCGGAGGTGGTGGCGGCGGACCCACCCTCGGTGGCGCAGATCCGGGAATTGGCGGTTTCGGTGGTGGGGGGAGCGGAGGCTATGTAGGTACCGATGCCGTTGGGGGATATGGGGGAGGAACTGGGAGCGGGAGTAACTATCAGGCGGGCGGCGGTGCGGGTTTTGGTGGGGCCATCTTTGCGATGGATGGAGCGACCATCACCGTTCGCAACTCGGGGATTTCGGGCGGCCAGGTCGAAGGCGGGACTGGTGCTCAAAACGGCATGGCTGCCGGTTCGGCCATTTTCCTGCAAAATACAGGTGTCACGTTTGATGTGACCAGCCCCAATGAAGTGACCGTCAGCGATATTATCGCTGATGCCACAGGGAACAGCGAACCGGGAAGTGTTATCAAGAATGGCGACGGAAAGCTGATACTCTCCGGGATCAACACTTACACCGGCGATACGACCCTCAACGCGGGAATCCTGGAACTCTCGGGTTATTCTGCCAGCATTGGCACTGGCTCGCTGATCGCCAATGGGGGATCCCTCGAAGTCGACCGCAACACCGGTTCTGGCCTGGGGAACGATATTACCCTGCAACAGAATCTGACCATCAATCAAGTTCAGGATTATAACCTCGCTCTGAATGGCGATATCAGTGAATCGGGAGGTTCATTTGGCCTGACCACCACAGGTGCCGGGACGGTGCTCCTCTTCGGGAACAATACCTTCACCGGTGATGTCAGCATTCAGAACAAGGCCTTGTACGTCTATTCGAACACGGCCCTCGTTCAGGGAAACAATGTTGACATCGCTGCCGGCTCGGAACTGGTAACAGCCGGTACGAACGCCGTGATCGGAGAACTGACGGGAGATGGCCGGGTCTATCTCATCGGAGGCTCGGTCACAGCCGGGAATGCCAATGATTTTACTTATGATGGATCCCTTGAGGGCCCCGGTAACTTCATCAAAGACGGCGCCGGCACGATGACCCTCGGCAAGGATGGGGTCGTCTTCCAGAATAGCGGATCGGTCACCATCAGTGACGGGGCGATCTCCGGTAAGACTGCTCAATTCGACAACCACAACATCGTCAATAATGCCGAACTGATTTTTGAGCAGGCGACAGATGGTAGCTATAGCGGAGTGATTTCCGGCGACGGCGATGTCATCAAGAATGACAATGGGAAACTGACCATCACCGGGGCCAACACCTACAGCGGCGATACGACCCTCAACGCGGGAATCCTGGAACTCTCCGGGGGATCGGCCACGATTGGAACGGGGACGCTGATTGCCAATGGGGGCGTTCTGCATGTCAATAAGAGCGGTGACTTCAACCTGAACAACGACATCACCTTGCAACAGGATCTGACACTCAACCAGGTTCAGGATGGCAACTTTAACCTCCATGGGGACATCGGTGAGTCAGGGGGATCATTCGGATTGACCACCACAGGTGTCGGGACGGTGCTCCTCTTCGGGAACAATACCTTCACCGGTGATGTCAGCATTCAGAACAAGGCCTTGTACGTCTATTCGAACACGGCCCTCGTTCAGGGAAACAATGTTGACATCGCTGCCGGCTCGGATCTGGTGACGCCCGGTACGAACGCCGTGATCGGAGAACTGACGGGAGCTGGCCGGATCTATTTCCTGGGAGGTTCGGTCACAGCGGGGAACGGCAACGACTTCACCTATGATGGAAACTTCGACGGCGGTGGTTATTTCATTAAAGACGGCACTGGAACGATGACGCTCGGAGCCACGGGTGCGGTCTTTGGATCTAACGTCGATGTGGCCATCGCCGGTGGTGCGATCTCCGGTAACTCGGCTCAATTCGGCAATAATTATATCGATAATAATGCGACGCTGATCATCAACCAGGTCACTGACGACACGTTAAATGCAAGGATTTATGGAACTGGCGACACGATTAAGGAAGGAGCCGGGACGCTAACCGTCGGGTCAAGTTCAGCCACACTTGCACAGGGTGGTGACATTTATCTTAACGAGGGGACATTGGCTCTGAGTGGCTGGGCGGCGGGGCTTGGTGAGGGAGACCTGATTGCCGGTGGTGGGACGCTTCGGCTCAATGGAGATAATGCCAGCCAATCCATCACGAGTAGCAACGTCATTCTAAACGAAGACTTAACCATTCAGCATGTCGGCGGAACAGTCGGCGGGAGTAATGGTTATTTGATCGGCGATCTTTCGGGATCAGGAAAACTGACGTATGAAAAGGCCGGCGGTGAGAATGGAATTGCACTCTGGCTGGTAGGGGACAACAGCAGCTTTACCGGTGATGTGGAAATCAAAGATGGCTGGCTGATTGCTAATAGCACGAACGCCTTAAATCAGCAGAACAATGTTTCGATCGAGAATGGTGCCGCGCTGGCTGCCTATACGAATCGGCAAGTGGTCATTGGCGACCTGACAGGAGAAGGCTCCGTTACCTTCTACGATGGCAGCCAGATCACGGTCGGTTCCGACAACGACGTGATTTTTGATGGTCGATTCTTTCAGGCGAGCGGTGCTGGAAACTTCATTAAAACAGGCTCAGGCAGCTTGACACTGACCGGCAACAATTCCTTGGGTGGCCATGTACTGCTTCATGGCGGATCGACACTGATTAGCGAAGGGAGCCTGATTGGTTCCGCCGCCGCCTTCTCTAACAAAGACATGACCAACAACGCGACGGTGGTCTTCGACCAGACCGACGATGACACGTATAGCGGTGTGATTTCCGGTTCCGGGGATGTGGTCAAAGAGGGGGATGGCGTTCTCACCATTACCGGCAACAACACCTACACCGGTGACACTCTGCTCAATGCCGGAACTTTGGAACTTTCGGGTTCATCGGCCCGGATTGGAACTGGAGATCTGATTGCCGGTGGCGGGACACTCAGGTTCGCCGATGATGTCGGTGGCCAGTCTCTCTCTAACGATGTTGTTCTCAATTCCGACCTCACGATCCAGCAGGTGGGGGCGGCGCTTGGAGGAAATAATGTTTTTTTGTACGGCGATCTTTCCGGATCGGGGAAGCTGACCTTTGAAAAGCCAGATGGTGACAGCGGCGTCGCATTCTGGATTTACGGTGACAACAGTAGTTTCACCGGTGATGTGGAGATCAAGGATGGCTCGGTCATTGCCAGCAGTGCGAATGCCCTCAATCAGCAGAATAATGTCAGTATCGCCGATCAAGCATCTCTCGTAGTATGGATGGATCAACAGGTCATCGTTGGTGATCTGACGGGCGAAGGTGATGTTTCCCTCGGCAGTGGTAGCCAGATCACGGTGGGAACCTCGAATGATGTCGTCTTCGATGGACGCTTCACGGGTTCGGGGGACTTCATCAAATCCGGTTCAGGGAGCCTGACACTTACTGGAAGCAATGTCTGGGGTGGCCACGCGCTGGTTCATACGGGGACGACCACCATCAGCGACGGCAGCCTGATTGGCTCCGCCGCCGCCTTCTATAACCAGAACATGACCAACAACGCCACGGTGGTGTTCGATCAAGAGACCGAAGGCACTTATAGTGGAGTCATGAGTGGTTCCGGGGAACTCGTCAAAGAAGGGGCTGGCCGGTTGATCCTTGAAGGTGCCAATACCTATCTGGGAGGCACAACGGTTACGGAAGGTGTGCTGGAAGGAACCACCAACAGCCTTCAGGGAGATATCCTCAACAACGCCGAAGTCGATTTCAACCAAGTCATTGGCGGCAACTATGCCGGGGTGATGTCGGGGACGGGTGAACTGACCAAGAGTGGTGTCGGCACGTTAGCAGTGTCGAACGCCAACACCTACTCCGGCGATACGAATCTCAATGAAGGAATTCTGGCCCTGAATACCGGGGGATCACTCGGAACCGGGACGATCCAGGCCAACGGCGGCACGCTCCAGTTTAATGACTCCAATCAGGCGCTGGCCAACAATATCAATTTGGCCGAAGACTTAACGGTCAATCAGGTTCAGAACAGCAACTCAACTTTGAGTGGTGATCTTTCGGGGAGCGGCAAGCTGACTGCCACCGGCCTTGGGGCCTTGTGGCTCAGTGGAGACAACAGCGAATTCACTGGTGATGTCGATATCCAGAATATGATGCTGATTCTGACCAACGACAATTCCCTGAGTCAGGGGAACAATGTCCATATTGCCGATGGGTCGCAATTGGCCACCTACGGCACCAGCCATGCGATCATTGGCGATCTGACCGGTTTGGGAGATATCAATCTGAACCATGGCGGCAAGGTGACAGCCGGGACATCCAACGATGTCACTTTTGATGGCCAGATTACAGGCACCGGCACGTTCGTCAAGGCGGGTTCGGGCAGTCTGACACTGACGGCTGATGAGGCGTTGAATCACACTGGGGCGACTCAGGTTGATGCCGGTACGTTGATCGGCACCGCCGCTGTATTCAACGACCACGACATTACGAACAATGCGGCGGTGGCTTTCGATCAGGAGGTCGATGGCACCTATGCAGGGATCATGAGCGGTACCGGTAGCCTGACGAAAGACGGTGCGGGGGTGCTGACCCTTGATGCTGCAAACACCTACTCCGGCGGGACAACCATCAACGAGGGAACTTTGCGGCTGGGAAGCAACGGTTCGTTGGCTTCGACCACCAGCCTCAGTCTGTCGCCGGACACCGTCTTCGATGTGAATGGGAAAACGCAGGAGATTGCCTCACTTTCAGGCGTTGGTAGTGTGCTGCTGGGTGATGGGCAACTCACGTCAAACACGTCGGACGACACCACCTATAGCGGTGTTATCAGCGGGACAGGTTCGCTCGTCAAAACAGGTACCGGGGCGTTGACTCTTAGCGGCACCAATACTTACTCCGGCGGAACCGAGATCAACGGTGGCCGCATCAATGTGACATCCGATGATAATCTGGGAGATACCGCAGGCGTTCTGAGCATGAATGGCGGAACACTGGGGACAACGACACCGATGATCACCCTGGAGCGGGATGTGTTCCTGGATACCGCCGGCGGTACCTTCGATATCGCAGGAGGAATGCTCACTCTGTCAGGGACGATTTCCGGAAGTGGTGGCCTGACGCAAAGTGGATTTGGTGCTCTCGTTCTCAGTGGAACCAACACCTATTCTGGGGGGACTAATGTCAATGGTGGCTTCCTGGGAATTAGCAGTGATTCAAATCTGGGCGATGCTTCCGGGAACCTCAACCTGGATCAGGGAACATTGTTCACAGTTGCCAGCATCACTTCCGCACGGACGATCAACATCACCAATGGTGGTGCCATTGATACCGATGGGTACGACTCGACGTTCTCTGGCCCGATCACAGGTTCGGGGATGTTTGAGAAGTTGGGTGAAGGCCGCTTGAACCTCACCGGCACCAGCACGTTCAGCGGAGATACGACCGTTACGGGTGGTAATCTGGCCATCAACGGCACCTGGAATAGCGATATCCTGATTGATGGCGGCACACTTTCGGGAGCGGGGACGATCTACGCCTCCGTGTTCAATAACTCTGTGGTCGCTCCGGGCAATTCGATTGGCACGCTCACGATCAATGATAACTATACTCAGGAAGCTGGTGGCCGGTTAGATATTGAGATTGCTCCGGGTGCGGAAAACACCGACGTGCTGAATGTGGTCGGTGTCGCTAGTCTGGGCGGTGAACTCAATGTCACCGGGCAGGGGCTGACCGGTTTCACCGTTGGTGATCGTTATACCTTCCTCTATGGTTCAGGCGGTGTAAATAATGAATTTGATACGGTGACCGATGACCTGGCGTTTCTGTCACTTCAGCTGGATTATACCGATCCGAATGCCGTTTCATTTCTCCTGGCAAATGATGCACCGTTTGTCACTGCGGCCAGAACCCCCAACGAATTCCATGTGGCAACGGCACTTGACAATGCCGCTTCGGGGGCCACGGGTGATTTCGCAACTCTGATTAATGATCTGACATTGCTCACAAATTCTGAAGCACAGGCCGCTTTCAATAATCTGAGCGGCGAGATCTATGCCAGTAATTCATCCGTCTCGATCGAGCAGGCTCAGTCATTGCTGAGAAACATGGCCGAGCGGCTTCGGCAGAATGCGGGAAGTGACGGTTCTCTGATTGCCGTCCGTCTGCAGACGCCCGATCAGGCGTTTCAGATGGTCTCGACCGGTGACTTTAATCATCAGCAGGATGACATCATCCGTCTGGCTCACCGTCAGACAGCGGGTGACCAGGCATCGAGCCAGGTCATGGCGCAATCGGTGGCGCAGTTCCTGCAACCGGTCTCGCATGCCCAGACCTGGGATGGCTGGATTGAAGGTTATGGGCAGTCAGGCCGGATTAGTTCTAATGGCAATGCCAGCGGTATTGGTTATAGCTTTGGTGCCACGAACTTTGGTATCGGTTACTATCTCGATGAAGTGACGACCGTGGGTGTGCTGGGGGGCTATGCGAACAGCACGGTACGCGGTGGTGGCTCTGGCATGGATCGCAGCGAAGTCGAAACGGGTCAGGTCGGTCTCTATGGCCGAACCAGCTTCGATCATAACTACTTACTGGGCGTGATTAACTACGGCAACCAGAGTTACGATACGAACCGGGTCGTGGATGTCGGTGGCACGATCAATACCGCAGAGGGCAGCTATAATGCCAATCAGTTGGGTGTGCTGCTGGAAGCCGGGCAGAATCGTTCGTTAGGGAATTTTGTTGTCCAGCCTCTGGTGGGATTGCAGTATATCAACCTGTGGACAGACAGTTTTGCAGAAAACGCCACGGGTGGTGTCGGGCTGAATGTCGACGGGCAGTCGGATAACTCACTACGAGGTTCGGTTGGTGGTCGGTTGCTGCGGCCAATGACTCTGCGAGGCGGCCGCACGTTCGTGCCAGAAATGCAGGCCCGCTATATGTATGAATTCCTCGATAGCAGCCAGGGGATTAGTGCAACATTTGCCGGGGCGCCTCCCGGAGCACCGTTTGCCATTGAAGGTGTGAGCGCTGGTCACAGCTTTATTGTCTTCGGAGCGGGTGGGTCTCTAGTGCTGAGCGATCGCTTAAGCCTCTATGGCCACTACATCGGTCAGGCCTCGGATCAACTGACTTCGCATACAGGGACGGGAGGGTTCCAGTTAAGCTGGTAATTCTTCCATCTCAGCAGTCCCCTCACGGGGCTTGGGCCTATCGGCCGGAATGTGGGCTAAAGATCCGCGGCCCCCTCACGGGGCTTGGGGCTATCGGTCGGGATGTGGGCTAAAGGTTCGCGGCCCCGTTGTGGCCGCTTTCCTTAATGCCTCTTGCGGGGTTTGGGTGGCGTATGGGGTTTACGCCTTCAGGGTGGTGGTACATAAGTCGGCGGGGTGAGTTGGTGCATTGCGCTGTCGCTTCATGCACCCTACTTGAATGTAAATGCTGTCAGTCGAAATTCTGATTGGTGGCCTTTGTGCGATTCGTGATTGTTGTGTGTTGTATTGTTAGCCACGGATCGTACAGATCAGAAAGAAGTCGCTGGTGGGTTGCGCAAAGCCTTAACCCACCCTACTGCTGCTGCTGCTGCCTGTCGTTTCATACCCCCCTACGTAACAGGAGGATTGCTCACCATTCAGCAATACTCCGGATTTGCCATTCTGGTATGAGAATTTCCCGGAAGCTGGTCACAAGGCTGTGGATTTTCGGTAAACTGGGGTTCGTAGAGTCTCCCAATGGTTTGGCGTGTTAAGCAATCGGTTACGAGAGTTGCAATGAACCGGATCTGCGGACAGGCTCTAACAACCCGTCAGGGTAGGGGAGCCTTGCCATGAGTCATGCCGTACCTCACTTCTTTCATATGAAATGAATCGTATGCCTCGTCATCAAGCAGTTGGCATCGATCTCGGCACCACCTACTCGACGATTGCCTATCTCAACGAGCATGGCGAACCGGTGACTGTTCCCAACCGGGAAGGAGAGATGACCACCCCTTCGGTGGTGCTCTTTGAAGGAAACCACCCCATCGTTGGCACGGAAGCATTGAGAAACTCGATTCGATCGCCTCAGCGCGTGATTTCAGCAGCCAAGCGCTTCATGGGTGATCCTTCAAAAACCTGGGATATCGGCGGGCGGCTCTACACCCCGCTGGATATTTCGACCATCATTTTGCAGTCACTTCTTGCCCAGGCTCGTGAGAAACTGGGTGACATCGACCAGGCGGTGATCACCGTTCCCGCGCAGTTCACCGATGCGTCCCGTGCGCAGACCGTCGAGGCCGGTCTGAGAGCGGGACTCAAGCATGTTGATATTATCAATGAACCCGTCGCAGCCGCTCTGTGCCATGTTATCGGCAATGAAGGGGTCTGGTTCACAGAGCTGGCGGAAGACCAGACCATTCTTGTGGTGGATCTTGGTGGTGGGACTTACGACCTGTCTCTGGTCTCGTATCGCAAAAATGAAGTCCGCGTGATCGCGTCATCGGGGGATCTGAACCTGGGGGGCCTGGATTTTAATCAGGTCTTAATGACCGCGATCGCCAAGCAGTTCCAGAAAGAATTTGGCCTCGATCCCCGCAATGACCGTGAGAGCTTGCAGGCCTTGGCGCTTGAGGTGGAACAGACCAAACGCAGCCTCTCGATCCGTCCCAAAGCCGCTTTGAATATCAGTCATAAGGGATACCATAAAACCTATCTTGTCGAGCAGGCTCAATTTGAAAAGCTTGCGACGTCGCTGTTAAGTCGTGTCGAAGCCATTACGCAAGGCCTTCTCCGCGACCACCGCCTTGGCTGGGCCAATGTCGATGTGGTTCTCACCACTGGGGGGGCCTCCCGCATGCCCATGATTCAGCAGTTGCTGAAAAAAATGGCTGGCTGGAAAACCCTGAACTCATCCCTTTCTCCCGACTTGTCAATTGCCCATGGAGCCACCTATTTTGCGGGCATGCTGATGTCTGACCATCAATTTGCCCAATCAGTGCTCAATTCTGACGCCATTTCCAAACTGACCAAATTCAAACAGACCGATGTGAATTCCCGATCTCTCGGAATTCTGGTTCGCAACGAACAGACAGGCGTGCGCGAACCTAACTGGTTGATCCCAGCGAATACTCCTCTGCCAGCGAACTGCCGTCAGACCTATGGCACAGTGATCACCAATCAATCCAAAGTGACATTGCGACTGGTTGAAAGCGGCAACGCAGGAGACGACCGCCCGGTTCCTGTCGGTGAATGCGAGATTAAACCTCTTCCCGCTGGATTACCTGAGGGATCAGAAATTGATGTCACCCTGGAATATGGCACCGACGCACGCGTGAAAGTCACAGCCACTGTGCGAAAGACCGGACGAACGGCACGAACTGAAATTGTGCGGCCAGAAAACATCACCCGCACCTCTCTCCCTGGAGACCGTGCGGCAGCGACTGACTCAGCCGGAAGTGATCTTCATGCAATGGATGAAATCCGCCCAACGTCTCGTCCGCCGGCTCCTGCAACGCGCCCTTCCAGATCAGATCTCTCACGAGGTCCGAAACCGGCAGGCTCCCCGGCGGCAACTGCGGGAAAATCGTCTCAGGAGAGTGACGATGATGAAGAAATCATACTTCTGGAAGAGGCTGAGCTGGAAGAACCAGAAGTCCCACGGGTTCGCGCCAGATCCGTCACTCCTCCGAACAAACTGACTGACCCAAACGCCACGATTGATGACGATGAGTTCTGGAAGATCATCGGGAATGACACGAAATAACCCTGCCAGGTATCATGGAAGCTGACTTCAATCGCATGAAGTCTCTCGAACATCACAATCTCTGGAACATGGACATCTCATGGAGTCGGATTCGTTTGCGACGCCAGTCACTCCTGTTGAAGTCATCGGCTCTGGCCTGGTGGTTGTCGACCATCGAATGATTGTTCCTGACTTTCCCGCTGAAAATACGAAAGTCAACTCGCAGGTTCTTCCTCGCCAGATGGGCGGGCCTGTTCCCGCTGGCCTGACAATGCTTTCTCGTCTGGGGCGATCCTGCAGTTTTATTGGAAGTTGGGGCGCAGATGAAGAAGGCCGCTTTATCAGGGAAAGTCTGGACTCTGAAAAAATTGATTACCGATGGTCCATTGAGAGTTCCGACCGGGACACGGGTGTCGCTCATGTCTGGATTAATGAACGCACGGCTTCACGAACGATTGCCAGCCATCGTCCTCGCGTCTCTTTAAGTTCTGAGGATCTCAAACCAGCGATGTTTCAAGGGGCGCGCTGCCTCTATCTCGATGGCTGGCCCGTCGAAACCGCAGTGACGGCTGCCCGGCTTGCACGAAAGGCAGGCTTGCGAGTCTTTCTCGATGCAGGAAGTTATCGCCCGGGATTGGAAACGCTACTTCCTTACGTTGATGCGGTTAATGCATCACAACGAATGATACGAGATTATTTTCGCACTGATTCTCTCAGTGAAGGGGCCGCACGTATTCAATCGCTTGGGCCACGCTGGGTTATTACAACACTGGGGGAACGAGGCGCGATCCTGCATACACGCAGCCATCAGATTGAACAGCCTGGGTTCCGCGTGGTCGCCCGAGACACCACTGGGGCGGGCGACACCTTTTGCGGCGCCTTTATCCATGGGTGGCTCGACAACTGGGCTGCCGATTACACCCTGAAATTTGCCTGTGCTGCAGCGGCACTCAAAATCAGTCAACCCGGCAACCGAGACGCTTTCCCGACTCTGGCATCAATCTTGCGCCAAGCCGGGCCGATTCCTCTGGATGAAGAAGATTAAGCCGCGGGCGATCTCTCAACCGTTATTGAAGACTCCCGCGACTCACGGGGAAGTTCACGGCTTCTCATGGTTCACATTCTTCCGGAATGCACTATTTACCAGCACGGCTGTGCACAAACGGCTGGCGTTCGCGCTTCTCATTTTCCGGACGAACGGCAGCCTGCCTGATTTTTCCTCATGAATTCGTCCAAACAATGAATCAAATCGCGACAAAGCGAGTGATGTGCTGCTTTGAGTTACAATTTTCCGCTTTTTTCGCCTCTTGGGCACGCAGATTGTTAATTGTGGAGAGGTCGGGTTGACGACAGTCGAAGAGTATGTGAAAATTTAATGAACGAACAATAAATAATCGACGAACGGCACGATGCCGCCCGCCGAATCCGTCTTTGTGGAGGAGGGGCAAGATGCTCTCAAAACCCTGGCTGATTTGGAGTGTTCCCGCCTTAGTGTGGGGGATTTTCATGTGTTGGGCCGCCGGCTATCAGGCAGGCTTCCGTGAAGGGCAAGACGAAGCGTGGAATTCCGCGCGGAGCGCGCTGATGCCGGTCGCGGCTAACTCCCATCGGCAGGAACCAGCCATCATCCTCAAGTAGAATTCCCTGTTTTCGTAGAGACAGACGCCATTTCCACCCAACGGAAAGCACTTTAATTAGTAGCCTCCGCTCAGGGCGGGGCGTAACTGGCGGGGAACGATTGACAGATTTGCCACAATCCCAAGCGTGGAAATCGTCGGCGATACAAAGTTCGATTACGGAGTGATTGGTGCGGGGGGAATGTCGGCTATGTTGGGTGACTCCACCCATTGAGGATTCCAGACCACTTCCCACAGGTGGCCGTCAGGATCTTGAAAATAACCAGAATAGCCTCCCCAGAACGTCTCATGGGCAGGTTTCACGATGGTGGCGCCAGCGGCCTCAGCCGCAGACATCGCAGCGTCAACCTCATCTCGTGAGGCGACGTTATGTCCTAACGTCATCTCAGTAAAGCTCATCGCACCCACCGGGAGACCTGTATCGTGACTGATGCTGGCTCGTGGCCATAACGCGAGTTGTAGCCCTGGCTGGAGCGGAATGAACGCCACCGCCCCATGCTCAAACTCCTGGCCGATAATTCCCCCCGAGGAAAAACCCAGCCCCTCCCGATAAAACCGCAACGATTCCTCAAGATCATTGACACCCAGTGTAATGACAGTGACTCGCGGCTTCATGGCTTGCACCTTTTCAACGGATTAATGGCTCGACGCAATGACGAGAGTCCAAATTTACAGCGAAATTGACTCATGCGGGCCACATTCTGAAGAACCTCTCCCATTCGTGCAATCGGCTTACCTCGTGTCTACACTGAGAGAATGCCACCTCGCTCGACAAAATCTGATCGTGCTGCACCGACTCCACTCAAAGAGGGAGCGACGGCATTTCCATACCCTCTGCTCGCCTGGATGGCAGGTGGGGTCATTCTGGTTTATCTCTACCTCTGGCAGACCCGTTGGCCACTGGGAATCCCTCAGGAGTGGACCTGGTGGCGTATGCCGTGGGATGGGCCAGGACAGTTCATTAATCTCTTTCTGACCACGGTCTTCGCTGCGGCCTATCTGGGCTATGTCTTCTGGCTGGCCCCTCGTGTGGATGCTCTTCCAACAGCGTTAAGACGCTTGTCTCTCATGGGGTTGGTCATTGTTTCCACGATCTGGATGCTCTCTGTCCTTGAGCTGGCACCCACCGCAGGGAGTACAGCCAAAGCCCCCTTTGTGTTGTTTTACCCCGCGTCGTCAGGCTACTTCACGATTGCCCGACATGAAGCACCACAAGCAGCCCCATTTCTGAAAACCTATGAATCACGAGTTGCCCAAGGGGATGTCCTGCATGTCGGCACACATCCCCCTGGTCTGTTTCTTGTTTTTCATGGAATTGCGGCTCTCGTTGATGGTTCACCCCTCATCAAAGGCATGGCACTGAACACTCTGCCGCCGATGTTCAATGAAGCCTGCGAGATTCTCATGCAGAACACCGCAGCCGATGCCCATCCACTGACAGACAATGATCGCGCCATCCTCTGGCTGGCAACTCTGTTCAGCCTGACGATGGCCGGTCTGACCACATTGCCGATTTATGGGCTTGTCTCACAGTTCTGTGCTTATCGAATCGCCTGGCTGACGGCGGCACTCTGGCCATTGGTGCCAGCCGCCATCATCTTTCTGCCAAAATCAGACGCCGCCTTCCCTGTGTTATCGATGACCATTCTGGCTTGCGCGGCCAGCAGATATCGCGTGAATCAGCCATGGGGCATTGGAACCAGCTTGGCAGCCGGTGGCTTCGCAGCCATGTGCATGCTGTTCACGCTGGCATTTGCTCCTATTTTTCTGATGGTCGGCCTTTATCTGCTCTGGAATCTGATCGTTAAACGACAGTCAACGCCCGCCGCTCCAAGATCATCCTTATTGCCAGATGTCATTTCCCTTCTGGCGATTGGTATCGGATTTATTGCTCTGGTGCAGCTCTTTCACTATTTCACGGAAGCTAACCTCTGGAAGATCTGGTGGTATAACTTTCACAATCATGGCCGCTTTTACGAAGTCTCGCCGCGGTCTTACTGGGGTTGGTTTCTGCTGGCTCCCGTGGAACTGCTGATCGCCATCGGCTGGCCGGTATTCTTAAGGGCGGCTCAAGTGTATGGCTATGCTGGACAGGCCTTATTCAAACGTAATCAACTTCAACAGGCTGAACATTCCTCTGACGGATATCGATTAACGATCTGCTGCCTGTTTGTCTGGGGAATTCTCTGGCTTTCAGGAAAGAACAGCGGAGAAACCGCACGCCTCTGGCTGTTCCTGATGCCTATTTTGCTATGGTCGCCAGCGCTCCTTCTGGCTCCGCTCTTATCCCTATTGCATCCCTCGAAAACAGAAAACGCAGAGACAGCTCCCACCTCACAAGCCTGGATCATGTTTCCGGAAGGTTTATCCACCAGGATTTTTTTTATCGCCCAGACCATCACCTGCATCATGACAGTCTGGCGGGTTTCAGGCTTTGACTTTGGTGGCGGAATTCTGAAGAACTAACGAGTGCCGTGTCACGGCTTTGTCTTGAGGTTTCGTGCGTAGTAACGTCCTCCGATGTCGGACTTTACAACCTATTGAACCCCACTTTTTAAGCTTTGACAGAGCACGAGAGCATTATTAAGGTTTAATACTCGTGGCTCGCCTGTTGTTCCGTTCGACAACCGAGGACGTTGCGATGCCCACCCTCATTGAGCGTGTGGCCTGACTGGCAAAAACTTATCGGCGGATGGGCATGTTGTCGTCCGTCCAATTGACGGACGTGGGGCCGAGTTCTGCTGAGCGACGCAGATTTTGTTCATCGCTGTTTTGCGGAATCTGGCTGCTTTCCGGGACATGCGAAGTCGTTTGTCCGTTGTAATCCGGGCGACGGGTTTCCTGTGATTCAGAGAACGACGCTGGCCGTCCTGCACTTCCCGCTTTGGAGGATGCCAGGCTGCCTGCCTGGGAGAAATGATGTGTGGTGGAAAGGGCGACTCCGTCAGCGTTCGTGTAATTGGCTTCAATCAGTACCGTGTCGGCGCGAAGTGGTTCTGACGATCGAAGCGTGATCTGGTAACCACTGCCAAGGAAACCTTGATACCAATGCCGGGTGAGTTGGGGGCCTTCCGCATACCAGCGTGTCACAACGGCCTGAGTTTGAATGTCACGCGCCACGATTTCCAACTGACCATCCAGTGTGGTCGGGCTTCCGGAAGCGTCTCGTGGGGTCACAAATGCCGTAATAGTTTCGGGGCCAGCCGATTGATCGTCATCCTGAAGGGCGGTCAGGCGCGTATGAAACTCAATCGTTTTTGCAAGGCTGGTCTTCGCCCCCGATCCAGCCGCCATGGTGTTTCCAGCGGATTGTGATTGTACCTGAGCCAATTTCTCATTAACCGCACGCAGTTCGTCTTTCGCTGCGATCAGATCAGATTCCAGTCGCAGCATTTGCGTGTTGGAGTGGCGCAGGCGGGCCGAATAGAGTTCCGATTGATTGCGACCAACGGCGCAGCCACCCAGCGCAACACACGTTGAGAGTGTTGCTAAAGTTCCGGACAGCATCCATCGTCTGGCCGTTTGCACAACCACCCATCCTTGGGATCAAAACCGGCTTGGGAAAAACGGAGTTCACTTGCCAAAGTCACCCATGCTGCGATGAGTGAACCAGACTCAGCGGAATTCGCTGGCGGAAAAATAGTTCAAACCTCCCGATTCAGGCAACGTCAGTTCTGTGCATCTCTCGACCTGACCTGGAATCTGGGGAATTGTTCGTCCCCAGTGAAAGAGAATTGCCAGCCTGTGAAGACGTTCTAAGTTTCATGATTTCAGAGGATTACGGAACATCAAGATTGAACATGATCTTCTGAGCGACAAGAAAAACTCCGTAGAAATGTCAAGGGCTTTGCCACAGACTGGCTCTTAAAGGTTGACTCCCGAGCGCCCATCAGGGATACCCGATGGCGAACATTGAGATTGCCGGGAACGTTAAACTTATTTTGAAGTCCCGGAATCAGCCCGCTGGGTGTCAAGAGCACGGCGTGCCCGCATCACTCTTGTCGCCAAGGATTGGTTGAAAGAGAAGTATGAACACGGATGGGTTTGTTATCAGCCGCAAGGCCACTTTGGCGACATTGCGGGCTTCATCTGCCATGGCTTGGTCTGTCGTTTGTTTCGCGCTGATTGCGGGAATGTTCTGGCCCGGGATTTCGACCGCATATGGCCAATCAGCAGGGACACGGCCAACAGCCGAAGTGACGCCCCCGCCTGCCTCATTACCAGCGGGAACATCCTCGACTTCAGGAAATGTGACCACCACAAATTCTGAAGATCAGCTCACTCCTGCCTTTATTGAGCGACTCGCTAAACAGGCCGCCGAACTTACCGATCTGGATGCCCCTGTCAAGAAATCGATCGCCGACTTTTATGAGCAGACCTTAGCTTCTTTGAAGCAGGCTGATCTTCGGATGGCTCGGCAGAAAGAATTTGACCGATTGCTGGGATCGGCCGATGCACTTCTCAAGGAATCTCAGACGAAGCTGGCGGGGCTTCCTAAAGAAGCGGCTCCGATTTCCCTCACGAATGCCGATGTGGAATCCCTCAATAGTGAACTTGCGACCCGCAAATCACGCGTAGAACATCCAGAAAATGGACTGACACGACGGCTGGCCGATCTCAACGCAGAAGCTGCCAAACGCTCGTTACGATTAAAAGAAATCCCCAATCTTCTCATCACGGCCACGGCTCGACTCGAAGAACTCACGAAGCAACAGGAAGCCACAGCTCCAGAAGGGGAATCACCAGTATTAACCCAGGCACGCCGGCTCTCTTTGTATGCCCAGCGGTTGGCAACGCTCCGGGAAATCGGGGCTTTGAAACAGGAGCAAGCCTGGTACGACCTTCCGGCCAGTGGCGCGCTGGCACGTGAACAACGCGACCTGGCATCGCGCGAACTGACGCTGGCTCAACAGGAAATTGAGCAGCTTCAATCCGCTCTGTCAAAACGACGTCAGGCCGAAGCTGAGATGCGCGTCAAGCAGGCGCAGCGTGAAGCCGCCCTCGCTCATCCCATTCTCAAGCCATTGGCTGAAAGCAACGAAAAACTGGCTCAGCAAGACAAGCAACTGGCTGAGCAGATGCAAAAGACCAGCCAGAACCTGGCTGACATTCGCCAGCAGGCCGATCGTTTGAAGACCGACTTCAAACGAATGCAGGATGTGGTGAAAGATGTGGGGTTAACTGAGTCCATCGGTTTAATGCTCCGTAAAAAACGGTCGACACTTCCGAATCTGGGCGACATTTCAGAGCGACTGGCCGCTGAAGCAAACCGCATTCAAGAGATGCAACTCAAGCTCTTTGAGTTGGATGAGATGCTGACGGCGCTCCGTGATCCAGAGAAATCGTTGAATCAGGCGCTAGCGGATCTTCCCAAAGACGCCAACGAGCTTCCTCGAGAAATTCTGGAAGCTCAGGCAGAGATCCTGCTCAAACAAAAACGTGACCTGCTGACCAGTTTGGAACGCAGTTACAATACGGCGTTTGAAAATCAGCGTTCTCTGGATAACGCCCGCAGAGACCTGATTAAGCAAGTGGAAGACTTCCGCAACTACATTGACGAACGTGTCCTCTGGATTCGTTCCAGCGGGCCGATGACTCTGGAGACCTTGAGTCAAAGCCAGATCGCTATTCAATGGCTGAGCCGGGCTGATCTCTGGCAACCCTCGCTGAATCTGTTGCTGACGGATTTTCGCCAGAACCTTCCCTTGTATCTGCTCGCAGCAACAGGCTTACTGCCACTGCTATGCCTGCGTCGCAGAATGATCCATGAGGTGAAAACACTGGGCGAGCAAGCGGCCCTCCCTTCATGCCGATCTTACACGCCCACTGCACGTACACTGACCTGGACAGCTCTCCTCGCGCTGGGATGGCCTGTCTTATTGGGCTTTATTGCCTGGCGGCTGAAAGAGTCATCAGTCATTGCCACCAGCAGTGCACAGATCGCTCGCGCTCTCACCGTTGCCACTGTCTTTCTGGCAACGCTGGAAGTGTTGCGGATGGTCACCTTAAAAAAAGGTTTGGCCTCCAAACACTTTGGATGGTCAGAGATGGTGGTTCGCCGGCTTCATCGGGGATTGACCCTGATCTTCATTTGCGGAACCCCGCTGGTCTTTATGGTTTCGCTTCTCAGTGTCCTGCAACAAGCGGCCACAAACGATGAAAGATTCCTTGAGGCTTTAAGCCGGCCTCTTTTCATCATTCTGCTGTTAATGATCTCCAGTGTGGCCTGGCGCTCTCTCTTTCATCAGGCCGAAGGAACGCATCTGCTCACGGGGGAACCGCTCACGAATCCCCTTGTGCTCAGGCTGCAAACCGTCTGTAAATACTTCGCATTCACGATTCCGCTCCTGTTAGCAATCCTTGTGGCCATGGGATATGTCTACACAGCCGGACAATTGGCCTTGCGCATTCACTGGACGTTCTGGCTGATTATTGGCCTCATTCTGGTTCATGCCATTGTGATGCGATGGGTTACGGTTGAACGGCGAAAAATCGCTCTGGAACAAGTCAAGCAGATGCGGCAGGCCGCCGAAGAAAGCGTGCGGCAAACTCCCGGAAATTTGGCTTCCAGCCTGCAAAATCTGCTTTTTTCGCAGTTCAAAGTCGACCTGTCGACCATTGTTCAACAGGTGCGATCCCTTCTACAGACATCGCTCACCATTGTGGGTTTATGCGGTGTCTGGTTCATCTGGGCCGATATTGTCCCCGCTTTGGGCATTCTGGATCGCATGGAACTCTGGGAGACCGCAGCCCCAGCTTCGCAAACATCCAGCCCAGCTGGCGGAACATCGCTGGTTCCCGGGATCGAGTCGCCTTCCCAGGAAACTGGTAGCAGCTCACCAACTCGCATGGTGACCGCACGTGATCTCGCGCTGGGAATTATTATCTTTGCCATTGCTTTGCTGGCTGGACAAAACATTCCTGGCTTGATGGAGGTGGTGCTCTTACGGCGGCTGTCGAGTGATCGCGGGCTTCATTTAACGGTGATTACTCTGGTCAGATATCTGATCTTTTCTCTGGGAGTGATTCTTGCCTTTGGAAGCATTGGCATCAGTTGGTCGAATGTGCAATGGCTCGTGGCGGCTGCCAGTCTTGGTTTGGGCTTTGGCCTGCAGGAGATCTTTGCCAACTTCGTGTCGGGGATCATTATTCTTCTCGAACGCCCCATCCGAGAAGGGGACATTGTCACTGTGGGAGATGTTTCTGGCACGGTTTCCAAGATCCGTTTTCGCGCCACGACAATTACCGATTGGGATCGTAAAGAACTGCTGGTGCCTAATAAGGAGTTTATTACCAGCCGGGTGTTGAACTGGACACTGTCCGACAAGGTCAACCGGTTGTCACTCAAGGTTGCCGTCAGCTATGGGTCAGATCCCTACAAAGTGCAGGAGATCCTGATGAAGTGCGTGACAAGTCAGCCTCATGTCATGCAAAATCCGGCACCCATGATCGTCTTCGATGAGTTTGGAACAAACGGACTCAACTTCACCATCCGCCTTTTCCTGCCTGACCTGGAGAACCGCATGGGTGTCCTGCATCAACTCCATATTGCGATTCATCGGGAACTGTTTGCCGCTGGGATTCGGCTTTCATTCCCGCAGATGGATTTGCATGTGCGATCCATGCCGGAGGAGTACAGGATTGTTCCCACGCAGGAGGAGGTGTCAGAAGACAAGAAGGCACCAGAAGCCTCTCCTCAAACCCCGCCGCCTCCTTCGACTTCAGGTCTGGCTCTCGACGAACCTAATAGCTAACGAGTGCCGTGTCACGGCTTAATCTTGGGGTTGATGTCGCCGCAACGTCCTTCGTTGTCGGACTTGTCGACCTGTTCAACCCTACTTTTAAGCATTTGACAATGCACGAGGTGGATCATACGGATTGCAGGATTTCAGTACGCTCTCTGTGCCATGCTCAGGATTGATTACTCTTCGTGCCACGCCCACGGCCCTGAATGAGTATGCCGAACTTGTGTTTGATGTTGATCCTGAATGTTGACAGAGCCTGCCTGCTCAGAGCCGCTGTCTTTTATACATAAATTTCTCATTCCCTTGAGCAAGTGGCACGGCATTGACACCATCAAGGGGTGATGACCAGATCAACCCACGGGAGTTCCGGCCTGGGGGAAAAACCTGCCCATCGGAATGACTCCTTTGCGTTCTTCGCGCCTTTGCGGTGAGTCAAAGAGTTTTTACCGCGAAGAAAAGAAGAGCGCGAAGAAATTCGGAAGAGATCGAGTGCCGTGTCACGGCTTTGTTTTCGGGTTGATGTCGCCGCAACGTCCTCCGTTGTCGGACTTAACAACAGAAGAACCCCGAATTTTATGCTTTGACAATGCACTAATATCGTTACAACGGGAAAAATTGGCAGAGTCAGTGGACGAGACTCTCTTCGTGACGCAAAAGAATGACTCTGCTTCCCACTTACTGAGGCAAATTGAAGCATGCACTCTGGAGAAGAGATCATGCTGATCAATGCCCACAAGTCCCGCTTCCTCTGGTTTGTCCTCCCACCGATGAAATATCTGGCGATTTTCCTGACGATTGGAACCATGGCGGCATGGGGATGCGATGCCTCGCCTCCCGTCCCTGCGGAAATTATTCGTCCCGATCAAGCGCTTTCACCGGAGATGTGGACAACCTTTGAACGCATCGTGAACTCGCTTCCCGGCGATCGACTTCCCGCTTTCGCTCCGCTCTTTACCATGCCACCCGGTTGGAAAAAGCAACGGACTATTGCCGTCAGCGAGCTTTTGGCGGAAGAACAGGCTTTGCAGAAAAAAAACTGGAACTCTGTTGAGTTGGGAAGCCAATGGAATCGTTCAACGTCACTTCAACGTTCATTGCGAATTGAACAGGTCACATCGGAGCAGTTTGCCGCCTGGGTTCAGGCCATTTCGTTAGCCACCATGAGAACCTCCTCACAGCAGCGACACCTTTCTGAAAATCTCCGAAAAGAGTCGCTATTGAAGGTGCGCGATCTCGAGCATGATCATCGGATGTTTTCCACGCTGACCGAAGAAGAGCGTTACCGCATTCTCCGGGAGGCGCGGGCGCTAGCACGTGTTGATCGAATCGTCTGGCTGAATAAAGTTCCCGAGGAAAATCTCAAACTGGTGCAGCAGCATCAGGAGTGGTTGAAAAAAATCCTGCCAGCGCATGCCTGGAGCGACCCCATGACCGAAGTTCTCGATCGCGAGACAGCACTCGGTGTCCCTTTTGGCGAAGATGCGTTGTCTAGTGACGCCACGCTCCGATTCAATGCTGATGAACACAACATTCTCTATAATCGATTCGTCGTCCCTCAACGTCGATAGATTCTCTTTGCGCCAGAACTCTCGGCTTCAGCGGTGAATTTGTCGGGAAAGAGTTCTTGTCAGCCCTTTCTGGCACGATAAAACCACCCCGCCAGAACCAAACTGAATAGCAAACCCCAGGTGAAAATCCCCCAGTTTTTCATACTCATGGTCTCGGGGCTGTCTACTGTTTGGGATGACTTTGAAGTCCCTCCCTGTTGGCGGGCCACGCCGGTTGTTGATGTCTGGTGGTTGTCACGAAATACGGACGCAGCATGAGTCTGGAGGAAGGAGTCCTGCCGGGTGAGCACTCGAAAGTCGCGTTCTCCGTGAGCTGACAAAACCACCTTCGGTTCCAGACGGGCATCGTAAAATAAGACTGAGATGCCCGCCTCATTGGCCAGTTGCAGTCCCTTCTCCCTGCCAGCGACCATCAACGCTGTCGCCCATCCATCTGCTCTTACAGGGTCGGGGTCAAAAGTTGTCACCAGGGCCGGGCCGGCAGCGATGGGCTTCTCGGTGCGAGGATCAATCAAATGGGTGACATCCCCCTCTGCCGTTGGCCAGCGCTGTTGATATGAACCTGAAGTGCTGACCGCGCCATGGCGTGTTCGGATGGTTGCCACAAACGCTCCCGGTTGATCGGGTGACTCAATCAGAATCGTCACCTGTTCTTCTGCCTGCGCCTTTTTCGGTGAATCGACTTGAGAAGTCTTTTCGCGTAAGGGGAACTCCACCCATTTTTCACCACCCAGATCGATCAACATGCTGCTAATGTCATGTTGATGACACAGTTCCCTGAGCTTTCTCAACGAAAGCCCTTCCACCAAAGCGTTAAGATCCATCTGGACTTCTGGAGATAATTTACGAATGGCGGGTGGTTCATGCCGTACTTCGATTTGAGGAGTATCGACAAGGATTCGGCCCTCTGTGGCTGCCGAAGAATGTGATGGTTGAACCACGCGAACAGAGGAACGAAGTCCAAACTTCTGCGACACCGCTTCCACGCGAGGATCAAATGCTCCCTGGCTGGATTGATAGAGTTCCAGGGCACGCGATGCCAACTCCATCAGTTCCGAAGAAACGACCTGCCATTCCGTACTGCGGGAACGATTCCACCGGCTCAGTTCGGATTCAGGCTGATAAAGCGAAAAAATCTGTTCCAGTCGGGCCAGTTCTTTCTGCGCGTTTGCCTGCAGTTGATGGCGAGAGAAATTTGTCGTTGGCATTTGAAATGCGATCGACCAGGACATTCCCATGGCATGACCGTTGACCTGTGTGGAAAGCTCGTTTCGCCGAGAGTCCTCTGCAGAGAAGGCCACCTCTGGCCCCTGGAAAAGGGAGCAGAGACTCACCACAAGCATCCCGGCAAACGCGATCACCAGATCTTTGCCAGTCTGCCCAGAGCCAATCCTGATGGCGATTTTCATGGGGTTTTGAAGAAGTCCCATAACTCCAGCCCCCCCGCCACGATCAAACAGGCTGCCACCAACCAGTCACCAGATTGTATTGTTCCGCTTCCTGCATGACGTCGCAGATAATCGAGAATCCCGCCAGTGGGACAACCGTAGCGGCAGTAGCCCATGGGGACAAACCACGAAAAGATCAGGCTGAGAACGGCGATCACGATGGTGGTGAGGCCAGCCGCTCGCCAGAGGTAAGCATCAAACGGTTCCAGAGCGACTAACGGGATTGGCAGAAGCCCCATGACTCCCAGAAATGCCAATATCAATAGACCAGGAACAATCAGTCTCAGCCCATTGACAGCCGGCGGGGCCAACTTGATGCGGGGATGTCGATGTCGGGCCATCCACTGTTGAAGAATCCCATGTGGGCATAAATGCGAACAATAAAGGTTATTGCGATGGGTGATGGGGAACACGAGAGCCGCTAAAGACAAAGCCACCAATCCGAACGCATTCACCCAGGGAACGCCATTTTGAATCCAGCCGGCGAACATGGCGATGGAAAGCAACTCCCCGCTGAGAAGCCCCAGGTAGATAAAAATGACCACTTGCAGAACCCCACGAAGCCGACGAGATCCTCGCCAATGGGTCAAGCCTATGACGCAGGTGAACGCCACGATCAGGGCTGTCAGCCCTCCTTTCACAACTTGAGGTGTCCAGAAGCGTTGCCATGAAGCCGAGGAAACAGGGGTGATCGTCTGCTGAAGCGTCCGTTCCGCACGCTCACGATCCTGCATCGCCTGCTCAGCTGCCAGAATCAAAGCCCGGGCGACTGTCTGGCTGGTCATCGTTGCGCCAGAAACCCCTTCAACGCCCCACTGATCAAAATCTTTTTGAGCCAGGTCATCCAGTTTCAGCCCTAACACCAGTTCTTTAAACCAGGCGTCGTCTCTGACATATCCCACATAGGGTTCGTTATCAAAACTCCGACCGATCAAAACTGGCCCGAGTGTCCAATCGGAAGAAATCGCCACCAAAGCTTCTGTCGGCCCCTGATAACCCACCAACTGATCTGCTGCTGGAACAGTCTTTAGAATCCACCCCAGTTGAGTCTGCCCCTCTCCCAGAACTTGAGTCAAAAGTGGACTGGAAGGATCGGGCTGAACATGAACGGCTTGCGGAAAAAGTTCCTTTGCCTGCCCGATGGAGATTGGGCCAGGAAACCTTAACGACTCTCGTTGAGAAGCCACGCCGCCCTGACTCTTCAAGGCAGCCGTTCGGGACTCCAGCCGTGCGTGAAGCCCCTGGACAATCGCCAGGCTGCTCAATGTGGCTCCCGTTACGGTCACCACATCATGTTGAGGAACATCTGCCAGCGCCAGGCCATCCCATTGTCGCAAAAAATGAGAGTCACGCTCAATCAGTTCAATATGGTCACGGGTGTCACGGCTGCTGGCGATCTCGGCCCACACTATCTGCCGGGCATCGTTGAATCCCACTAACAGGTTTGTGGGGCCAGAGAATCCCAGGTATCGATCACTCAACGGCGATGTCTGCAAGAAGAATCCCAGTCGATGGCCTGACGCATCGACGACTTCAAAGACCCCGTCTGTTGCTATTGGATTAGACAGAAGCATTGGATCAGGCAGGAGCGCTGGATCAGACAGAAGATCGGCCAGTTCTGTTCCGGAAGGCTCCTCTTCATGGACATGACGGGCTAACAGCCGCGAGGCTTCCGTCCAGTGCTTCTGGACGATCAACAAAAACCGAGCCTCCGCCGATGTGGAGGCCCCGTTTTGCAATAACGTCTCATGCCGCCAATGGATCAGCACCAGCAACAACGACAGCACCAGCAAGCGAACGACATGCACACGGGTTGCGTACGATTGCCGATGAATCTGAGGGGTTGCAGGATGATTCAGAACCGGAAGTGCGGGGCCAGCACCACGCTTCTGGCTCACTTGATTTTCACCAGTTGAACCGCATCGGCATGCACAAAACCACCTGCGTTTTCAGTGCTGAGTTCAATAGTGACAGGCTGCCCCTTCTCAACGGAAAACTGTCCAAGTTCATAGGAACCCTCTTTTCCCGTGGGAGCCTTGGTCATGTCGACGACAAACTGCTGTGAAGTCTCACCCACACGAACAGTCACAGGAACTTTTTTACCACGGTTTTCATGAACCCCGTAGATCAGTCGCACAGAAACCAGTCCTGCTTCCCCGGCACGCCAGGGAAACAGAATTTTCGCTCCCGTGTTTTGTTGAGCATAAAGGTATTCATATCCCACATAGCCATTCAGCCCCG
Organism: Planctopirus sp. SH287; assembly: GCF_056500625.1. Taxonomy (NCBI): domain Bacteria; kingdom Pseudomonadati; phylum Planctomycetota; class Planctomycetia; order Planctomycetales; family Planctomycetaceae; genus Planctopirus; species Planctopirus sp. SH287. Next base: position 889,835 of record NZ_CM151403.1, read on the forward strand.
AACCACTGACCCAGTTCCCTGAGACCTTGGCGTCGCGATTATCAATAACGATTCCTTCCATCTTCGCGGGATCAAGTCCCGGAGGGCCAGGCAGCGACATGGCATCATTGGGAATGACTACTTCTCCCGAGATTGATTCACGACGCGCTTTGCCTGGCAATTGAAGCAGAGTATCCATCTCCTTCCAATAGCTTTCATAGACATCGCGCGGCTGGCAATCATGCAGCGCACAAAGGTAAGCGGCTTTCCCCACCACTTCGCCCATCATGCCGCAGGTTTTCATCACACGTGTTGTTCCCAGCGCCTCATGCGTCACGCTGATATTGCGGCCAGCCATAAAGAGGTTGTTGATATTTTTGGAATAGAAACAACGATAAGGGACGGGGTATCCATAAGCACGATCAATGCGCTGATCATGAATCGCAATCGAGATAAAAGGGTTCTCTTCAAACTTGCCGATGAATTGCTTCTTGGGGTAGTGAAGGTCAATACTCCAAGTGCTGGGAACGCAGCCATCGAGAAATTCCCGCTTATTGACCACATCATCCTGAGTCAGAACAACATCCCCCAGAAGGCGGCGAGACTCACGCGGGCCACCAATGTATGCCACCCAGGTGAGAGCCGCTGATTTGTGTTTTTCGGCCCCGTCACCATTTTTCATGGCATGAAAGGCCCCAAAGACAGCGCGAAGATTCCAGTCACGAATCCCTTCGGCATCACTCAGAGGATCCTTGTCATATCCGCTTTCCCAGAACCACTGGCCATGATGGTCAACAGGGTAGGGGAAATCCTTCATGGTCAACGGTAAGGCCCAGGGCGTGGCGGGATAAGTGGTCGGAGCCGACTCTTCGGCCCACGTCCACATATTGCTCATGCCCATCCGGCCCTTGTCCGTCATTTCCCAGGCGGCATCGGCCAGGGCACCAATCGTTCCATGCCCGGTCGCATCCACAAACAGCTTGCCCCGAAACTCGAACTGTTCACCGGTTTTGACATTAAAACCGGTCACGGCATCAATCCGATTGCTGGTCGACTGCTTCACGCCATCAGCAAACGTATTGAGGAAGAGATCGATCTTCTCTTCAGCCCGAACGAGGCTCTCTTTTTTCTCGTCTTCAAACTCTTGAGCCGTTCCGGGTGACTTCCTGGCGTGGTCGCAGAACTCTTCCACAATTTCGCCAACGCGCGGGTACTTCCCCCGGCGAATGAGACCCATCGACCAGACACGAACTTCGCTGGAACCATTCCCGCCCAGCACACCACGGTCCTGAATCAGTGCGACTTTGCACCCCATGCGTGCTGCGGACAGCGCAGCGCCCATTCCGGAATAACCTCCGCCTACCACAACCAGATCATAGCCCTGCCTGATCGTTGGCGAACTTCCCAGGCCCAGTTGCTTCTGGCGATAGCCAGCCAGTTCCTGACCTGCAACGGGAGGGGGCGTTGAAGAGGTTGTCAACACTATCGCATCACAGCGACCATCAAAACCTGTCAGATCATGCAGCCCCAGTTGATGCTCTCCCTGGGTTAGTTCGATCTCTCCGCCCGGTTGCCAGAACCAGGTGGCGGATTCCGTACCAAAAGGTTTCGAGAGGGCTTTGCCGTCAATCAAGACTTCAAACTTGCCTGGCGTGCCGGGAGCTTTCCATCGCGCGACCCAATCCTTGGTCCGAACGAAAACCTGGTACTTGCCGGCTTCCGGAATTTTGATCGTTGTTGTGGCATCGGCAACCGGCTTTCCTAACCCATGTGCCAACAGGTAAGGAGAACCCATTTCGCGAATGAACTGAGTATCCAGCGACCAGCCGCCCAGTTGGTCGAAACTTTCGGCTTCCACAAAAACGGTCTGTTCGCGCTCTGCCGCCAACAAGGGCGAAGCCCACGAGACGAGAGAGATCGCAACAAACATGACGACGGGACGAAACATCACAGGCTCCAGAAATCAACGTTGATTGATCTGTTAACTTATCATGCCGGTTGTTCCATGAAAAGCAAGATGTGCCAGAGTCGCCATTCAAAAAGTCGTCGGGGCTTGAAATGAAAAAACACGAAGATTTGAAAAGAGATCCGTTCAGACTCACTGAAAACATAGTTCGCCCTCATTCAACTTCTCTTTAGAACGGGGGAGCGAGTTTATGGGGGGAGGGGTTGGAGGTGTCGGGCGGAGATTGGGTGCGCAACAAGGGGGGTTAGGTTAGAGGGGATTCGCTGGGCGCGCCTCGTCGGTGAGGGCCATCAATGGGCCAGCCTGCGATCCGGAAGATGACCCTCGTCAGCGGCTTGATCAGGGCCGTGTTGTGCCGGCGGTGTCGCAAGATGCCGCCTGCTTGAGAGGCCTGTGGCGCTCTCAACTCGAATTCGAGATTTCCGACTGGTTTTCCGACTTGTTGGCCGCAAAGGATTGTCAGCGGCAAAGGAGTGATTCCTTGCCGCCGCGATGATTCTCTGGAATGTCAGGTCATTTTCTGAGCTTCACAACGGCTTCCGACAACAATTGGATCCCCGTGATTCTCAGGAAAAGCAAAACTGGTGGGACAGGTGCTTAAGTTCGCAAGCGTGGTTCTCACGAAGGAAGCTTCGTGACGGCGACTCTCTGCGCGGCCCTGATCGGTCGTGGACTTTTGATAGCAATCCCTTGAAGGTAGCAATGCGCACTATGAATCGAAGATGGTGCGTTGCGTCAGAACTTAACGCAGCCTACAGACTATAGGTATTTAACATCTATTTAAATGCGGCTCGCCCTCACCCCAACCCTCTCATCGGAATGGGCGAGGGAGCAATTGCCCCTTGCGGCCCCTTGCGGGGGTTAGGCCTATCGGCCGGGACGTGGGCTAAAGATTCGTAGGCTCGTTGGCCTGTTTGCTGGCCCCTGTCCCCTGCTTAACCTGTCAAATCAGGTTTGAAGCACGTCTGAGGGTGTGTCTCAGCGGAGGGAAGCCCTTCGTTTAACCAGTTATGGCACGTTAGAGGAAATGTGTGCCCATTGCACCAGTGGACGAACGGCAGGTGTCCCGCCAGACCTGGGAAGTAGGGATCGACATCACCTTTTTGAGCCGCCTGGCATACTGATGAATTCAGCGGCAAAGGGATGGATTTGATGAGAATCAGGTGCTGTGCGCCATATCGCAGAGCCAGCCATGCTGCCAACGAATCACTGGTGACGTCCCAGATGTGGGGAAGTGGTTCGTAAGAGAGAGGCAGATCGTGAATTGATTCACTGGCATTTTTTGCAGTGGCAGCCGCTTCTTCGCACCTGAGCGCTTCGCTGACCCGAAGGATGGGGAGAGACTGACGTTCCCACATCAAGTGGGCTTCCTCTGGTGTGCTTACCAGGTGGCAATCGGTCTCCAGGTTCGTCAGCAAGCGTCCGTTGAAATCCTGAGCATCACAGGCCAGCCAATGCGACGTTTCTTCGTTGAGCTGATGTTGCCTGTGCCAAGTGCGCACCACATCGGCCGTTGCCCCTCCACCCGGAACGAGTAGAGGAGTGTGTCTGGCAAACTGGCCTTGTGGTTCAAAAAGTTGCTTAAGCTGCGAAATGACAAGGTGCAACTTGGGGGAGTTGAAGAGACTCCCCCCTAACTTTATCACAACCAGCATGGTGATCTCCTGTGAGAAACAGGTTCCATGCTTTAATCCCCTGATGTCGACTACGGGGGGTTAATCAATGATCTTGTTGATCGGGTATTCGACCAAGCCGCAGGCGCCGGCCTGCTTGAGTCGCGGGATGACAATCCGAACGTAGGATTCTTCCACAATGGTATTTACCGCCACCCAATCCGGATCAGAGAGTGAGGAGATGGTGGGCTTTTGCAGGGCGGGTAATTGTCCCAGCACGGTTGAAAGGTCGCCGCGACGGACGTTCATCATCAGGGCCACTTTGCCTTCGGCCGCCAGGCAGGATTGCAGCATCAGTGCAATGTTTTCCAGCTTGTTGCGTTTCCATTCGTTGGCAAACGCAGACTTATTTGCGATGAAACGGGTCGTGCTCTGAAGTACCTCGTCGAGGATTCTCAGGTTATTGGCTCGCAGGGAACTGCCGGTTTCTGTCACTTCAACAATGGCATCGGCCAGCCGGGGGGGTTTGACCTCGGTGGCTCCCCAGGAGAATTCGACTTCTGCCGAGACGCCATGACGTGCCAGATAGCTTTTGGTCAACCCGACCGCTTCCGTCGCAATCCGTTTCCCCTGAAGATCATGTACTGACTTGATGTCAGAGTCATTGGGGACGCAGAGCACCCAACGGACGGGACGCCGGCTGACTTTGGAGAACTGCAACTCACAAATCTGGTGGACATCAGCCTGAGTTTCAATCACCCAGTCGTGGCCGGTCATGCCTGCATCGAGAATTCCCTGTTCCACATAGCGTGCCATCTCTTGAGCACGAATCAGCATACATTCGATTTCGGGGTCATCGATCTCGGGAAAGTAAGACCGTGATGAAAACTTGATGGAGTAACCGGCCTTGCGAAAAAGCTCGGACGAGGCTTCTTGCAGGCTGCCTGCGGGGATACCCAGCTTGATAATTTGCGATGTCATGTCGGCCAATTCAATCTTGGAGCGAAGTCAGAAATTGCGAAGGAGATCTGGTTTTGCAAACGAGCAACTTTCATCTGCCAATGGCGATGAGAGTTAGCTCTTTTTGTAAACCGCCTGGGGATCAAAGACTCGTTCACCCACGACGTTTACAGCCCCTGTGGCGGGATCAATCTGGCGGAAGAAGCAGCTTCGGTAGCCTTCGTGGCAGGCTGCTCCGCCAATCTGATCCACTTTGACGAGCAGGGTGTCAGAATCGCAGTCGAAATAAATCGACCGGAGCTTTTGCACGTTGCCGCTTTCTTCGCCTTTTCTCCAAAGTTTGGAGCGGCTGCGGCTGTAATAAACCACGCGACCTGTTGCCAGTGTTTCGCGATAGGCTTCTTCATTCATATAGGCGAGCATCAGCACATCGCCGGTGGCGCCATCCTGAGCAATCACTGGGAGGAGCGTGCTCTTTGAAAAATCTGGCCCAAGCGGGTTTCCGGTGCTCGCCATGGCATTGGTTCTTCAAAAGGTCGGTAACAAGCCAGCAAGAGGATCACATTTGACGGCGATCCTGCTTTAACATCTTATTCAGTCAGGTGTTGCAGATTTTCTGTTGTGGGCATCTGCAATCGTTTTTTTCGATACGGTGCCCCACGGTGTCAACCAGTTGGTGGCTGGAATTTCCCGTTGAGGTCATATGTTACAGTTCCTTTTCCCCTCTGGCGACCGAACGCCAGAATCTGAGCCAGATCACTCTGGTTATTTCCCGGGTGGTTATGTTCGGGGTGGTTATGTTCCGGGTGAGCGGAACTTTATGGGGGGGGGGGAACCTCTCACGATCAAAGCGATAAGGCGATTGTGGTTCTGTTAACCAGGAGACACCAGAATGAGAATCCGGTTCTGTTGATTTTGTGGGATGCGTGGAGGCTGTGCGCAGACCCGCCAGATGTGCTCTTTTTCGCTGCTGGCTCTATCGAGTCGAATTTTTCGTCGTTTGGGCATCTGCCGGGATCGGTTCTCGGTCATGACGGAGTTAGTGAAGAGAGGGGTGGTGAAGATGGAAATGGGGAGGACGAAGGAGGGAAGCGATGTTTTGTGAGGGTGACTTCGTTTCCTTTGGGGTTGTAAGTCACTTCATCCATGAAAGCTCGCATCAGAAGCACACCGCGTCCACAGGGGCGTTCCAGATAAGTGGGATCTGTGGGGTCTGGCAGTGCAGCGGGATTGAATCCCGGGCCTTCATCCTGAATCACAAAGTGGGCTGTGGTGGGATGGATCTGCACCGAGACACGGATCAGCCGATCTCGCCAGGGAGATTCTTTCAGGCGCAGTTCCGCCATCTCGTGAAAGGCGTTGTGATCCTGCTCCTTGAGGGCTGAGCTGACTTCCAGATTTCCGTGGTAATAGGAGTTGAGGAGGGCTTCTTCGAGAGCGGTTCCTACGCGAACACGTTCGGTCGTGTCACATTCCCAGATATCGGCGAGCGATCGTTGCAGATGATGTGACAATGACATAATCAGTGTCAGGCAGTTGGGGAGGACAAACTGCTCGCTTCGCTCAGATAAGCGGTTGAGAAGGGCGGCTCGCGAGCGATCTTCATCAGTGGCGGCCAGAACCCGCGTGACCACCCCCGTCAGTTCCTGAGCGAGCAGGCGTTTCGGGACATAGCTGGCGGCCCCTGCCTGCAAGGCTTTCACAGCAAGTTCTTCGCTGCCTTGAGCCGTCATCAGGATGACGGGGATTTGTGGGAACTGCTGCCGGATTCCTGTTACGACATCCAACCCGGTTTTGTCCGGCATCTGCATGTCGGTCAGTACCAGTTGTGGGTGAAAATGCCGGACTTTCTGGAGACCTTCTTCGCCGTCGGCAGCGTAGAGGATTGTCCAGTCCGGTCGTTTTGACAACAGCTTGCCGGCCAGTCGTCTGTCGATGGGTGAGTCGTCGATCACCAGGAGGGTTGTCATGTTCCGTTCCAGGCTAAGGCTTTGTCGTGAGTGGCCACGCAGGTGAAGGCAGCTTGTCTTGTGATCGGTTATGACACAAAAGACAGCGTGCCAAACTTCCTGATTTCTCGCTACAGAGTGCTTTCATGGATTTACCGCTTTGAAAAAGGTTATCCCCCAGTGTCAATATTTCATGGAGACCTTTTTTATCTTGCCCGGTGTTTTCATTGTGCCAAGCTTGATCGGCGAGGAATGGGTTTCTTCCGGGGAGCGAGTTCGCTGGTTGATCCTTTATCGTCCCGATGAGGGGGTGTTGGTTGCTATCAGAAACACGGATTGTGCCGTGTCACGGCTTTCTTATCTCGGGCCTCTCCCGCAAGCGGTAGAGGGCGTTTTCTTGGATAGGCGATCAAGAGAGTTTGGCAGGCATCCATCAAGATTTTGCGAAGTTCCCAAAGATTTTCTCGTGTTGGTTCGGATCGATCAGGGAGTTTGGCCGAGCGATCCTTGCTGCTGAGTTCATGTCGCTGACGTGTTAAGTTTCCCGTCACGAATGCGAACGACATGGTCTGTCGGTCGCACGTGCTCATGCTCGTGTGTGACCACCACGACTGTGGTCTGGAATTCTTCACAGCAATCCCTCAATTGCTGCAAAATAGCCGCACTGTTGGCGGTATCGAGTTCTCCCGTGGGTTCGTCGGCGAGAATCAGCTTGGGCCGCTTTAGTAAAGCGCGGGCAATCGCGACTCGCTGTTGTTCACCTCCAGAAAGCTGGCTGGGGCGATGATCGAGCCGGTCGCCTAGCCCCACCCGTTTTAACAGGCTGATGGCTTCATTACGCTGTTGTGTGGTGGCACCTTTTGCCAGATAAGGAATCAGCACGTTATCGACGGCATCAAGATTGGCCAGCAGGTTAAAGCTTTGAAAGATAAAGCCGACATCATCTCTACGGTAGGCATCTTTTTGAGACGAGGAGAGGCTTGCCAGAGAGCGGCCATTGACAAATATGTCGCCTGTCGTGGGAACATCGAGGCAGCCGATAATATAGAGTAATGTGCTTTTTCCACTGCCGGATGGGCCGAGGATGAAGCTGAACGATCCTTTGGGGATCTGGCACGAAACTTCTTGCAGGGCGAAAACTTGAGTCTGTCCCCGGACATGAATTTTAGATACCTTTTGCACGTCGATCATGAATTCCATTCCTGAAGGCATACGAAGCCGGGATCTCTGACTCAGCGAAGATGGCCATTGGGTGGTCGTTTGTGTTTGCTGTGAAACTTTCTGGCTGCCAAGGGGAGATTTTCACCAGATTTTCATAGCGATGCGGCATGCTTTTCTCCATCAAGGCATGCTACACGCTTCGGTCATCGCTCAAGAGGCTTCCCTGCGTTTTCTTTGTGAATCACGGAATGAGACGGGGCACAGAATGAGTAGTGCATCCATTTCCAGCGTTCGGCTCCCCCTTTGGACGCTGGAAAACAATCCTGAGATTTTTGGTCGCTTGCATGACTGCCTGCTTCATTTGAAGTTGGGGGCCACGATCTCGGCATTGCCGCTGGATGACTGGCAGGTTTCCATTGAGACGCCGATTCAGGACGTGGTTGATTTATTCGAGAAAACGCCGGAATGTGCGGGGATTCTGGTGCTGGAACGCGGGCAGTTGGCCAGCATGATTTCACGAAGTCAGCTGCTGACGCTGCTCAGTCGCCCCTTTGGTCTGGATCTTTATTTGAAGCGTCCGGTGGGTCAGATTATCGATGTGATTGATGCGCCCATCGCGATTCACCCCGGCAATCTTCCCATCCCCAAGGCTGCTCAGCAGGCGCTGAATCGTCCCTGGCCTTCCAGTTATGAACCGTTGGTCGTGCAATTGGAAGCGGGTGTGTATCGGCTTCTGGATATCCATACGCTGCTGCTGGCTCAGTCGCGGTTGCTTGAATTAGCGAATGAAGAAGTTCGTCGCCAGATGGAAGTGGCCGATCATGCGAACAAAGCGAAAAGTGATTTTCTGGCGCATATGAGTCATGAGATTCGCACCCCGCTGACAGCGATTCTTGGGTTTGCAGAAATTCTCCAGCGGGGTGAAGGGTCTGTTGCCGAGCATCGCAGTGCGGTGGAGACGATTTTGCGAAATGGAGAGCATCTGCTGCGATTAATCAGTGACACTTTGGATTTGTCAAAGATCGAATCGGGGCGGCTGACGGTCGAACTCATCGATTGTCAGCCTCTGGAACTGGCGAATGAAGTTCTCAAGCTGTTTCAGTCTCGAGTGAAATCTCATCGGATCAGGCTGGAATTGGTGTGTGAGGTTCCTGTTCCGCATCAAATGATCTGTGATCCCACCCGGTTACGCCAGATTTTGATGAACCTTGTCAGTAATGCAGTGAAGTTCACTGACGCGGGGGCAATTCAGATCAGTTTTGATGTCTCTCGATCTTCCGCAGGAGAGCCGCACCTGCTGTTAATTGATGTCAGGGATGCGGGCGTCGGGATGACTCCCGCTCAGATGGAAAAGCTGTTTACCCCTTTTACTCAGGCCGAATCTTCGACGGCACGCCGATATGGTGGCACGGGATTGGGGCTTTCGATCAGTCGCCAACTGGCCCGGTTGCTGGGTGGTGATCTCACTGCGGAAAGTGAATTGGGCCAGGGGAGTGTGTTCCGTTTAACGCTCCCGATTTTGAATGCTGAAGAAAGTTCATGGAAGATGCTGGATCACGGAGATTTAGAGAAGGACGTGTCGCAGCGTCCCACAACTGGAAATGATGAACGATTGCCTTCGTGTCGCATTCTTCTGGCCGAAGATGGCCCGGATAACCGTTTGCTGCTGAGTTCGTGGTTGGGGCGGATGGGCGTCGATCTTCACATGGTGGAAAACGGATTGGAAGCCGTTCGATCGGTGCAGGCCGCCTGGGCCAAGCAATCTCCTTATGACGTGATTTTGATGGATATGCAGATGCCCGAGATGGATGGTCTGGAAGCCACCCGGGCGTTGAGGCAAATGGGGTGCACGACGCCGATCATCGCACTGACGGCCAATGTGATGTCAGGGGATCGGGCGTTGGCTTTGTCAGCAGGGTGTAACGATTTCGCGACGAAGCCGATTGACCGCAAACGGTTGAATATGCAGATTCTCTCTGCGCTGGAGTCTTATCGGTCTTCTGCTCCCTCCACTTCGGCATTCGTGAAGCAGCCTGAATGGTGGGTATCCACGGCTGCGGGGGCATCGGAAGGAGAGGAGCGAGCCACTGCGTTTGCGGCTCCTGATAAAAATCCCAACGTGGTGAACCCTCAACCTGAGTTGAGTTTCAATTCCGTCGAGGATGTTCACTGGCTGGATCGCGCGGTGGGGTTAGAACGCGTTGCCAATGACGCAGAGTTATTGGATGAACTGCTTGATCTGACAGGCGAAAATTTGCCTCAATGGCAACGGGACTTGTGCCGCGCCATCGAAACCAGCGACATGCGAACAATCAAGCGATTGGCACATACTTTACGGAATACCGGTAGTAACATTGGTTGTGAACGTCTGCACGACGCAGCCGGTCGACTGGAATCGTGCATTGCCAATCATGATTCGTTGGAGACGATCAAGAAAAATACTGCGGCTCTCAATGACATTGCGAGTGGATTGGTTGTGTATCTGCGAAACCGAAACTCTTCCGGAATCAACGGAGGAGCTTGAGAATTTTCGCTTTCCGGCTATTCCGGCAATTTCACGGAGCCTATGGGGGTATTGGGCGGCACCAGTTCTTCGATCAACGATCCTTCGAATCGTATCGCAGTCTTGGGGCCTAAGGCCTCTTTGACTTCCCGTTGAATAGTCGCCACACGGGAGATCACCAGGCCACGGCTGGTGTCGAAGATCATTGTGCCGCCGAATTCCCGCTGAGCCAGTTGTGCCTCAATTGTGGCGTCATTAGGCGGGGTTTCGGGAGTGAGGGTGAAAGAAATTGTCACCAGTTGGCCGGTGATTCTGGTGATCTCAAAATTTCTCTGTAAGGGGATCTTCACAATTTGCCCATCGACCTGGATGATATACCCTTCAAACGACTCTTTCCATTGGCTTCCCACTGACACGGCTGATTCGGGAAGCAGCGGAAAGCTATCGAACCGAGGCTTCTCACGGGGAGGCGCGGGGTTGGCTTCTGGTGGAGTGAGAGAGGCCGATTCCAGAGTCTCCCCTTTAAGTGACAGTTTGACTCTGGCAACAGGCTTGCCCAGGGTTTCAGTGATTGTTCGGGAGGTCAGAGGAGCGGCTTCTGTTTGCTGGCTGTCAAATTCTTCGGTGGCACCGCCGGGGAGTATCGATTTCATCTGAACGCGGCTGACGAGTGACTCCAGTGTGGCATTCCCGCTGGCATCAACCGCCACGACTTTCAATTGCATTTGCGAATGAGACTCATTGACAAACTCCTGTTCGGAGTCGTTGACAACGGTAGTGACTGTCATGCGGCTGGCGACTTCACAATGCAGGGTTTGTTCTGGCGTGAGGCGGTAGCGGAGAAGAACGGCCTCATTCTGTGCCCAGGCAGCCGGCATGCCCACGATCAGCGTGAGTATCACCAATCCCGATTTGACCGTGTGCCATCGCTGTCGCAACTGCAACGGTTTTTGTGCAGGCGTTAAGGCAGAGGTGGGCAATCGCTGGCTGTCTGAAATGAGTTCCATCTCGGCACTTTCAAAATGAGTTGATGAACGACGACCGTGTTTGTTCGAGATTTGAAATCGTACCCCGGACTGCAAGCGGGCGCGAAGACCACTCTGGCCGTTGGCTCTTTTGGGCTTACGGCAGTGGAGAGAATGCCATCATCAAATCTGCCATCATCAGTTGAAGTCAGGAAGAAACGAGATTCAGGCATGCCTTGAAGGGGATCTCAATGGTATGATGCCGGTGCAGGAATGATTGATTAAAGAAGAGAAGCAAATTTCGACAGTCGATGACTTTCGCATCAGAGACGTGGTTACCGAGACGTGAAGGCCGCCGCTTTTTCCCAGCAATTGTTTCCATGGGAATCGGTGCTCATTTCCAGAGGGATTTTTGATCATGCACACCCTGTCCAAAATGGTTGTTGGAGTCGATCTTCGGGACGCTGATCATGTGGTCGGGAAAACCCTTTCCGATGTGGCGCGGGCCACGATCGATCAGAGTCTGGAACTGGCAGTGCGGCGAAATCTGGAAGTGATCTTTTGTGCTTGTCTTGATGTCTCTCCCTATGCGGAACATCTGATTCACGATGACGTCGCCAACGTGATGGTGACTGTTGAAGATTACGCCAGAGTGGCTCTGGAAAAGCTGGTGCAGGAGGCTACGGCTCGGGGCGTCAAATCCCAGGCTGTCTTCCGGTTTGGCACTCCCTGGCAAGAGCTTGCAAAGTTTGTTCAGGAAGTCCATGCCCCTTTGCTGGTGGTGGGGGCCAGGCGGTTGTCGCATTTTTCCGTCTCGCTGTTTGGCAGCACGACAACAAAACTCGTGCAGACCTGCCCCTGTGCTGTCTGGGTGGTGAAGCCTGAGGAAATCCGCGAGATTCGCGAGTTGGCGGTCTGCACGGATCTGTCCGAGGATTCACTTCGCGCCATGCACGCTGCGATTGCTTTCGCACAACATCTGGACGCGCGGTTGTTCATCGTGCATTCGGTCGAATTCCCGCTGACAGGTTATCTGAGAAGTGCGGGAAGTGAAGAAGCCGCTGTGGATGAGTACCGCAAACAGGTGTTGACTAGCGCCCACGATACGATTCATCGGCAGTTGCACCAGACCGACTGGCGGACGCTCCCGCACGGTGTGCAGGTCGAAATTCTGGAAGGAAGTCCGGAAGTCACGTTGCCTCGTTTTGTCGAAGAAAAAGAGGTCGATCTGGTGGTTCTGACGACCCATGGACGCACTGGACTCAGCCAGTTTGTGATGGGAAGCACCGCTCAACGACTGCTTCCTCTTTTGAAATCTTCTGTGTTGGCGCTTAAGCCCGGCGAGTTTCGCAGTCCTGTGGAGATTTGATGAATCTTCCGAGGAATGCTTGCTATCATTGAATTCTGAATTTTTGGCTTGTAGAGACGTTTCAGGCTCAAAGAGGCAGAGCCGTTGTCTTGAGTTCATTCCTCGTGGGTGTTTGTGCCGTGATGATGAGTTTTCTCATCGGAAGATGGCGTTGTTCGATTGGCGTTGATACATGCAACTGACCTGGCGGGAATTGATTGACCGGATTCGTCAGCCTGAGGAGGCTGTTCAGGTTGAAGAAGCACTGGCGACTCTTGGGTTTGAACAGCCTCGTGTGGCTCACGCCCGATTGCTGGATTTACTGACAGCCCGCAAAGAACGTTCCCAGTCAGCACCAGTGACCGAATCATGGAACCGGCAAGGACGAACATCCAGCTCGACCGATGCTTCTGATCAGGCAGAGGCTAGCCGAAAGCGCTCAAATCCTTCTCCCGTTGAGGGATCTCTAAAAGTCCTTCTCCCTGAGGGAGAAGGTGGCCGCAGGCCGGATGAGGGGATTGGTTTTGGCATTGGAAACACGGCTGGTTCATCGGCCCCCTCACCCCAGCCCTCTCCCTCAAGGGGAGAGGGAGCCGTCGCGGATAGACTCTCAGTCACTGTGAGCCAGCAGCTTCACACTTCCGATGCGCCCCAAACGCAGGATGCCGGTGATGTGGCAAAACATGGTGACATCGCTGCAGACCGGGTGCTCGATCATTCTCAGGGAGTGAGATTGGCGAGGGCCAGACAGACGGCCGAACTCATTCGAGCCACGACATTAGAGCAGTTGCTGGCCATTGTTTCGTCTCTGCCGCATCCGGATCTTTCTCTGTTGAATTTTGAGCGGTATGTCCAGAAATATCCTGATCCCGATCTCCTGTTTTCCTATCTGGCTGCTCACCCGCGTGCCTTAGAGATTTTGCTGAGGCTGTTTGTCGGCAGCCAGTATTTGACGGGGATTCTGCTGCGACGCCCGGCATTGCTGGAGCAACTGACACATCATCATCGCCTGGCAGATTTAAGGAGCCGCGAAGAGTTTTTTGAAGGAGCCGTCGAAGCGGTCAGTTCCCTCCAACCGGGGGCTGATCCGGGGAATGCTGTCCGCCGATATCGCCATAGTGAAATGTTGCGGATCGGAGCCTGCGATACTTTTGGGCTGATGGATTTTCGTGGGGTGGTGAACCAGCTTTCGTTGCTGGCAGACGCTGTTGTGGAATGTGGTCTGCGTCTGGCCAATGCGAATCTCTATGCACCAGTTTCGGGATTTGTTGTCATTGCCCTGGGGAAGCAGGGGGGCGAAGAACTGAACTACAGTTCGGATATCGACCTTGTGTTTCTGCATCGGGGTGATGCCAGCGATTTGCTGGTCGCACAACGGCTGGTGCGTTTTCTCAATGATGCCAGCGATGAAGGCTTTTTATATCGTGTCGATACTCGCCTCAGGCCCTGGGGGCGCTCGGGAACATTGGTGTCGACGCCCGATGTGTACCGGGAATATCTGGCACGGCATGCCGCCATCTGGGAGAAACAGGCACTGATTAAAGCTCGTCCGATTGCTGGCGATTTTTCATTGGGTGACGAATTTTTGAAGTCAATTCAGCCGGTGATTCATGGGGCGCCCGAAGCGGCTGTCCGTGTCAGCATTCGCGAATCAAAGCAGAAGATCGAACAGGGATTGGCCAAACGCGGACGTCAATGGGGCGAGGTGAAGTCTGGCATGGGTTCGATTCGTGATATCGAGTTCACCGTGCAATATCTCCAGATGACACGTGGACTGCGGCATTCCGCCGTTCGTTCTCGAAATACGCTTGATTCGCTGGTGCGGCTCGCTGATTATGGCTTTTTACAGGCCGATGAGTATCGCTGTCTGACGGTGGGGTATGTCTTTCTCAGGACGATAGAGCATGCCATCCAGCTGATGCATAACAAGCAGGATCATGCTCTTCCGGAAAATGAGCGGGAGTTGTCCTACCTGGCCCGACGACTTGATTTTCCCGATGCCGAAACATTCGTAAGGCACTACGAAGATCATAGCCGCCAGATCCGCAAGATTTATGAAAAGTATCTTTTATCTGATAAGGCTGAAGTGCCTGATCTGGCGCCACCTGAGCGACCACCCGGAAGCTCGCTGGGCTTGCCTTACTACAACGAAGTTTTTACGGAAGACGAGATTCGTCTGCATCGTGTTTGGTTGACCACGATTACGGCAGAGCGATCCGTTCGGGTTAAAGCCGATTCGTTATCAGATGGGACATACCGGGTGACAGTGCTGGGTGTTGACGAACCTGGCGATCTCTCGATGATTTGTGGGTTGCTGTTCGTTTACGGGTTTAATATCAGTGGAGGGGATGTCTTTACGTCCTGTCATTCAACAGAGTTGCTGGCGAACTATGCCGCCTCTTTGAGAGCCAATAAACGGAATCTTCGCGAGTCCGAAAAGTCGGGGTATCGCGATTTTGTCAATGTGTTTCAGGCCCGTCCTCTGGTGGATGCTGTTGTTCCTGAGATGTGGCAGCGATATGAAGATGATCTTCTGGCACTCAAGCAGGTGGCACATTCCAAGGGGCATGCCGAGGCTCAGGGAATGTTGGCCAAGCGAGTCGCTGCCGCTTTGCGAGGGAACGAAACCTCAGCCGTCCGTTTTTTACCAGTGGAAATCAGTGTCGCCGAAGTACATGACCGGCAGGCGACTTTGCTGGATTTGAAAGCGGATGATTCGATTGGTTTTCTCTATGAATTTACGAATGCGCTGGCGCTGTGTGGCGTTTCAATTGAACAGATGGCGATTCGCAATGAAGGGAGCCGGGTTCATGATACCTTGCTGATCACTGATGCGCGGCGAGGTGGTCAGATCAAAGATGAACGTCAGCTGGAGGAATTGAAGGCCGCCATTGCTTTGATTCAGCAGTTTACTCATCTGTTGCCCAAGGCTCCTAACCCGGAAGCCGCGCTGATTCATTTCCGCCAGTTTTTGCAGGAGTTGTTTTTGCAGGAGTCCTGGTGGGAACAACTCTCATCGTTGGAACGTCCGGAAGTGCTGGACGCATTGGCAAAACTGCTGGGGATCAGCGACTTCCTTTGGCAGGATTTTCTGCGGCTTCAACATTCCAATCTCTTCCCAGTTCTGGCGGATGTGGAAGGTTTGCAGGCGGCGAAAACACGGGATCAACTGGCAGAAGAGCTTCGAGACGAGATTTTTCAGGGGGCCGATTTATCGCGCTGGCAATTGCGGCTGAACTCTTTCAAAGACCGGGAAATGTTCCGTATTGATATGCGGCACATTCTTGGTCATATCGGCCCGTTTGGCCATTTCTCAAGTGAATTGACCGATCTTGCGGAAGTCGTGGTTTCACGCGCTTTTGAGATGACGCTTCGGGAATTGACCTGGCGGCATGGTTCTCCGCTGCTCCATACCGGCGAGCCATGCCCCTGGACGGTGCTGGCTCTGGGGAAGTGCGGCGGGAGAGAAATGGGGTTTGCATCAGATATCGAACTGATGCTGGTCTTTGCTGGTGAGGGACGAACTGATGGCCCAACTCCCATCGCGACCAGTGAGTTTTTCCATCGGCTGGTGGAGCTTTTTTCGCAGTCCATTTTTGCCCGGCAAGAAGGGATTTTCCGTATTGATCTTCGGCTCAGGCCCTATGGAAAGGCCGGGACGCTGGCTGTTTCCCAGGAGGCGTTTGTCGCTTACTTTGGTCTCGGAGGGCCAGCGTGGCCTTATGAACGTCAAGCACTCGTGAAATTGCGGTGTATTGCCGGGAATCTTGCTCTTGGCAGTGAAATCGAAGCCTATCGCGATGACATTCTCTATTCGCAGGGGCGGTTCGATTTTTCTGCCATGCGTGCCCTGAGGGAACGTCAGGTACGGCAGCTCTCCAACAGCAGTGGCTTTAATGCCAAGCTCAGTCCGGGCGGGTTAGTCGATTGTGAATACCTGGTGCAGGCTTTGCAGATTCAGTGGGGACACGATCAACCCGAACTGAGAACGACGAATACACGGGATGCCCTGCGGATGTTGCGGGATCTCGATCTCCTTCCCTGGCAGGATGCCGAAGTCTTGAAAGCCGCCTATCGATTTCATCGCGCCTTGATCGATGCGTTACGGATGGTGCGGGGGGATGCCCGGGACTTGACGGTTCCTCCGGCCAGCAGCGAGGAATTCGAGTTTCTCGCGCGCCGCCTGGGCTATCATGACCGGGAAACAGAGCTGGCCAATGATCTGGAGAGGCATATACAAGCTGTGATCGAACTGGTGCGTCGCTGGGCCGAGACAGCGTCAGACTCTCAGCATTCGATGGAAGTCTATCGTGGGCCGATCGCTGCTGGTGAGGATTTTGATGAGTCCAGTGACTCAGAGGACTCTTCAGAGTCATCACGCGTTCGTGAGGACTGAGACGAGTTGAGGGATGAATTGCTCGAAAGCGCGCGCGCGGTGGCTGATATGCCTTTTGACTGCCGGCGCAAGTTGTCCAAAAGTCTGATGATACTCAGGAACCAGAAATAACGGGTCGTAGCCAAATCCCTGGCTGCCATGAAGTTCACCGAGAATTTCGCCATAACAGCGTCCTTCGCAGCGGACGCGGATATTTCCCTCGGGATCACTGAGAACGGCATGGCAGACATAGAACGCGCGCCGATCGGAATGGGGAAGCTTGGCCAGTTCTTCCAGCAGCATCGTGTTGTTACGGGAGTCATCAGACGGCACGCCGGCATAGCGGGCAGAATAGACTCCCGGAGCATTTCCCAAAGCCACGACGCATAACCCGCTATCTTCGGCAATCGTCCAGCGGCGCAGTGTTCTGGCTACGGTGATGGCTTTCAGATCGGCGTTCTCGGCAAAGGTGGTGCCTGTTTCCTCGACATCGGCGACGTCCGCAAATTCCTGGATACCCTGAATCGGGATGTTCCAGGGAGCCAGGAGTTCCATCACTTCACCGATTTTTTTTTTGTTACGACTGCTCAGTACAACAGAGGGAAGAGAGGGCATGGAGGAAAATCTTTCGTGGCAAAGGTGTCATGTTCAGCAATGACCAGTGACGAAACCAGCAAAGGTTTCATCGATTCTGTTGTGGTAAGTCGGTGCTCACCGTTATAGAACGTTGGACGCTCGCAGGCGATGCGTGACGAGGTGGTGGCCCGCTCGACTCGTCGGAATTTGTTATTTTATTCATGACGCAGGAAAGCACGTTTCATGGTGCAGGATCATTCTGGAAAAGCCAACGACCACTCGACAGTTTCTTCCCCTTCGGGTTTATCCGGATCGAACGCCGGTGTGATGAATCATCAAGGGCCTTTCCGCTGGTTTGTCGCCCGCGACATTGATGGCTTCTTCGGGTTGTTTGTCGACAACCTCCTGCAACTGATTTTGATCGTCACCTTGTGCGGCTATCTCTGTGGCATGTCAGGTGAAGCGGCCTTCCTGCTTTATCAGCGCATTCTCCCGGGGGCGGCTGTCAGCCTGTTGATCGGTAACCTGTTCTATGCGTGGCAGGCCCGGCAACTGGCGATCAGGACGGGTCGCAATGATGTCACCGCCTTGCCTTATGGCATCAATACTCCGTCACTGCTGGTTTACATCAGCTTTGTGATGGCTCCCGCTTATGGGGCTGCCGTCGCGGGGGGGAAGTCGCAAGTTGATGCGGCTGTTCTGGCTTGGCAGCTTGGTCTGGTGGCATGTATTGGTTCGGGAGTGATTGAGTTTTTGGGGGCGTTTGTGGCTGAGTCCATTCGCCGCCGGACGCCACGCGCTGCCTTGCTGTCGACACTGGCCGGGATTGCCATCGGTTTCATTTCGATGGGCTTTACGATGCAGATCATTCAGAAGCCTGTCATTGCCATGTTGCCTCTGGCGATTGTGCTGGTGACTTACTTTTCTCATGTGTCTTTTCCTTGGCGCATCCCCGGTGGTCTGTTGTCTTTGGTCGCGGGGGTGGCATTGGCCTGGGGCTTAACCGGGCTGCACCTGATCTGGCCCACGGGGCCGTCATGGATTGCTCAGCATGCACTCAATGTGTCAGCCATTGGCGAAGCCATGCCATTCCTGAAATTGAGCCTGCCGCATTGGTGGCTGGGTGAAACGTTTGAAGTGATCGCTCGCCCTGATCAATGGCTCGGTCTGCTTTCTGTGATTATTCCGATGGGGTTGTTCAATCTTCTGGGAAGTTTGCAGAACATCGAGTCGGCAGAAGCGGCAGGTGATGCTTATGACACAAGATCATCGCTGGCGATGAACGGGTTGGGATCGTTGGCAGCAGCGGCGTTTGGCAGCTGTTTTCCCACCACAATCTATATTGGTCATCCGGGCTGGAAAGGAATGGGGGCACGGGCAGGCTACTCGATCCTGAATGGCGTGGTCATTACCATTCTCTGTCTCACGGGAGCGGTGGCACTGGTTCAGGCGCTGGTGCCGATGGAAGCTGGTGTGGCGATTGTTCTCTGGATTGGCATTGTCATTACTTCGCAGGCGTTCAACGCCAGCCCGGCCCGGCATGCTCCCGCTGTCGCGATCGGATTGTTCCCGGCCATTGCCGCCTGGGGATTGAACGTGGTTCAAGGCTCTTTCATGGCAGCCGGGGGAAAAACCATTCAGGAGTTGCTGGTCAGTAATACCGCCACTTCACTGAACGGGATCATGCTACATGGTCTGGTGTCGATGGAGCGCGGTTATATCTTTACTTGTGTGATCCTGGCGACGATCACCGTGGAACTGATCGAGCGGCGGTTTTATCGGGCGGCTGCGTGGTCAACGATTGGCGCCGTACTGGCGGGGCTGGGGTTGACCCACAGTTACCAGTTGATTGGGAACTTCCCGGATTTTCTGATGCTGGGGAGCCAAGTGCAGGAAGGGGCGATGGTTTACCACGCCTATGATATGGCCATCGGATATGCCACAATGACCATTGCATTTCTTGTATTTGCCAGAACCGTCAGGCTTGAAAATCCTGACCATGCCCCTGTCTGATTAACAGAGTCTGCGTGATCTGGGGATGCGTGATCTGGCTGAAGTTGATCACCGTGAAAGCTGATTACTGTGAACGCTGACTACAGTGAACTCTGATCAGAGTGAAAGTGCGTCGGAACTCAAGGGACAAGCGAGGTCATAATGCTGCTCGGAAAAGTACAACTTGTCGATGGTGAGGCTCGTGTCGCACTCGGGGAAGACGGAAGCTGGAAACTGCTCGACCTGATGCAGGTGGAACATGTCCGTTCGTTGGCGGATATTTTGCATGCTCAGGATCCCGTCGGGTTGGCCAGGTATCTGGTCGATAGCAGCCTGAGTCCGATTCCCGTGGAGGAATTAAAATTCCTGGCTCCCATTGACCGGCAGGAAGTCTGGGCCGCGGGGGTGACATACCGCCGCAGTCAGGTGGCCCGCATGGAGGAATCGGAGGCCGGAGCCTCACACTACGATAAAGTCTATACGGCACCTCGCCCGGAGATTTTTTTCAAGGCAACGCCAGCGCGTGTTTCTGGCCCTGGCCAGATGCTGCGTGTGCGTTCAGACAGTCGCTGGTCGGTTCCAGAACCCGAGTTGGCATTAGTGATTTCTCCGGCAGGGAAACTGGTCGGTTACACCGTGGGAAACGACATGTCGGCTCGAGACATTGAAGGAGAGAACCCCCTCTATTTGCCGCAGGCGAAGGTCTACAATCAGTGCTGTGGGCTAGGCCCCTGGGTGCGTCTGGCTGATACCCCGCTCGAACTGGAAGCGTGTACTGTTAAGCTCCAGATTCGCCGTAACGGACAGGTTGTCAGTCAGGATCAGACTCACCTGGGGATGCTTAAAAGAACCTTCAGTGAACTTATTCAGTGGCTGACCTTTGAGAACGATCTTCCCTTCGGAGCTTTCTTGCTCACAGGGACAGGGATTGTTCCTGATAATAACTTTTCACTGGAAAATGGTGATGAGGTCTCCATTGAGATCGCCGGGATTGGCACGCTGGTGAACCCCATCGTGAAGGCCCCTGTCTCTTGAAAGCTCGTCCTCTTGAGTGGGGTGCCAGCAGGTTTAAGCATCAGGCTTGAATTAAAGACGCTGGCGCCGGTCGGCTTTCATCTCGTTTGACCATTAAAATTTAATAGATAAGCAGAGGTCAGGTCGTTGGAAAATTCTACTGTTACCGAGATCTCTACAGGCGGTTCCAATCTTTGGGTTCGTGAGCATCTGTCGCCAACAGATATTTATCAGCATGGCATTAAACAGGTGCTGACGCATCGCCAGACCCCGTTTCAGGAAATGATGATCGTCGTCAGCGAAAGCTACGGCAAAGCCCTCGTTCTTGATGGCAAATGGCAGACATGTACTGGCGATGAATTCATTTATCATGAATTGATTGCCCATTTACCTTGCATACTGTTCGGTGCTCCGCGGCGCGTTTTGATTGCCGGCGGGGCAGATGGCGGAGTCGCTCGAGAGGTGCTGAAGTGGAAGTCGGTCGAAGAAATCGTCCTGGCAGATCTGGATGGTGAAGTGATCGAGGCCTGCCGTGAGATGCTGCCGGAAATTCATCAAGGATCGCTCAATGATCCCCGCGTGAAGATTGAAGTGGCCGATGCCTTTGAACTCATTGAAGCCAGCCAGAATGCGTTCGATGTGATCATTGCCGATTTGACCGATCCCATTGAGTTTGGCCCGGCTTTTCCTCTGTTTACCAGTGAGTTTTTCAAGAACTGCCGTCAGGCATTGACCGCCGATGGAGTCATGATCAACCAGTCAGGGTCAATGGCACCTCCCTGGGTGAAACTGCTGGCTCGGGTCACCAATACCATGAAATCGGTTTTTGGGCATGCACTGGCAACAGCGGCGCCTGTGCCGACTTATGGTTCCTTGTGGGGACTGACAGTGGCTCGTGCAAAACCCTTTGAGACCATGATCGATCCAACGGCGATTGATGAACGTTTGCGTGAAATGGTGCAGGGGACGCGGCGGATGTTTGATGGTGCTGCCATGCTCGCAGCGATGCAACCACCCCTCTATGTTCGGGAAGCGGTGGCTCAGGAGACGATGATCTACACATTGGATCAACCCCCATTGCTCACGGCCGAAGGGGCACGATCATAAGTGGGATGGTCTATTGATACAGACATTGCTGATTTTATTCTGTTGTATGATCCAAGGACGTATTTGCCGTGGAAAAGACCAAGCTGAGTGTCAATATCAATAAAGTGGCGCTATTGCGAAACTCGCGCTCGCTAGGCATTCCTTCCGTTCGCAAAGCGGCTGCCCTTTGTATTGCCGCAGGCGCTGAGGGAATCACCGTTCATCCTCGCCCTGATGAACGTCATATTCGCCGCAGTGATGTCCGGGAACTCGCGGCTGATCTGAAAGAGCATCCACAGATCGAGTTCAATATTGAGGGGAATCCTCTGGCCGACGAGTTTCTGGATCTGGTTTTTGAAGTACAACCCGCCCAGTGCACCCTGGTGCCTGATGCTCCGGGGCAGTCCACCAGCGATCATGGCTGGAATGTCATGGCTGAATCCGCAGTGCTTAAGCCGATTCTTGCGGAATTAAAAGCACGTGGCATTCGCTCCAGCCTGTTCCTTGATCCTGATGTGACGCAAGTGATGGCGGCAAAGGAAGTCGGCGCTGATCGCATTGAACTTTACACCGAGCCTTACGCCTCTAGCTTCGGCCAGCCAGAAGGTCGCACCATTCTTGCCAGTTATGTAGCGACCGCCCATAAAGCGCTGGAATTGGGCCTGGGAGTGAATGCCGGGCATGATCTCAGTCTTGATAATCTGAGCCTGTTCCTGAAAGAAGTGCCGGGCGTTTTAGAAGTCTCGATTGGTCATGCACTGATCGCCGATGCTCTGGAGAGGGGATACGCAAGGACGGTCGAAGCTTATTTGAAAGTGATCGATCAGGCCTTCGCCGAGTGATGATATTTACGATTGTTTATAGATAACGATGTCAGTGGGACGATACATACAAGTGAGATGACGAGTTTGGCCGGAGAACTCTTCTCTCAAGTGGCCTGTGACGGTTCCTCCACCGTCTGCATGAGCAGCGACGAGTCAACAAATGGCAAAGATTCCAAAGAAAAAGTAAGGAAACTAATAGTGGCCCTTGAGCCAGCTTTGTCCGACACCGCCTGATAGAGAGTGTTCTATCAACATTTTTCAGGCTTCGGGTGAGCGATGGATCGCTGGCAAACGCAGATCAAACATCCGATCACAGAATTGAACCTCCAGTGGCTGCTGGCTCTGGTTTTGATTCTCACGGCGAGTCGTGATTCCTGCGCGCTGGGTGATGAGCTTGAGTTGGTTGTCAATAACGATCAAACGGCCGGTGTTTCGGCAAGAATTGACTCTGCTGAGAACTCGACCAACGTGACGGCCCCCCTAAACGACAGTGTGGCTTTGGGGCCGCCAGACCGCCTTGTCTTCACAGAGGATTCTCCCCCCGCACTGACAATGGGGGAATTGCTGTCAGTTCCGCCGTCTGAGGTGCGGGAGGGACGGATCGTCGATCAAAATCTCGAGCCGGCTTCTGCCGAAAACTCTCTGTTACGAGACCTCTTTGCGCCACAACCGGCACCACCGGCAAAGTCATCTGGAGCAAAGCCCAAGCTGTCTTTCCCGCCACCACAGGTCGTGAATGAGCCAGGGCCTTGGAAACTTTTGTATTACGACAACGACTTCTCAATCCTCAAGAAGCCCAACCATGAATGGCTTCCCGGAGAAGACCTCAAAGACATGGAGGGAACCCTGTTCGGCGAGTCAATTCGCGTCTCGGCAGGCGGCGAACTGAGGTATCGATACATCACTGAGAAGAATCGGATCCGGCCGGCTGGCCCACTGGACGCCAGCTATAACCTTGTCCGCTGGCGAAATTATCTGGATGTCCATTACAGCGACTGGCTGAGAGGATACGTCGAAGCCATTGATGGTTCGGTAACAAACACTTCTGCACCAATTCATGCCATTGATAAAAATCGCTGGGAACTGACCAATGCGTTTGTCGAACTGGTGTTCTATCAGGACGAGGAAACGTCATCGATTCTGCGCTACGGCCGACAGGAAATGGGCTTTGGGCGTCAGCGATTAGTTTCGCCGCTGGATTGGTCGAACACTCGTCGAACGTTCCAGGGCTTCCGATATCTGCATACTGAAGGGGATTGGAAGCTCGATTTATTTACGGTGAACCCCGTGAGTCCATCTACGGGATTCAACAGTGTTGAAATCTATGACGAGAAGTTCGATCAACCGAACAGACAGGTGCAATTCAGCGGTGCCTACAGTACCTACACAGGATTCGAGAACACCGTTATCGATTTCTACTGGTTGTGGATGAATAACAAAGAGCCTCGACCTGGTTTTGCCGATGGCAGCCGGCACACAGTGGGGACACGGTATGCCCGTTTGATTCCAGTGACCGATGGCATCGCCTTTGACGATCGCGTGTGGGATTTCGAAATCGAAGGAGGCTACCAGTTTGGAAATGATCTGGGAGAGAACGTTCAGGCCGGATTTGCCACAACTGTCGTAGGGCATACCTGGAAGCGGCACGCCTGGCAGCCTCGTGTTTCCGGGCTGTTTTACTGGGGTTCCGGTGATCGCAATCCCGACGATGATATGGACAACACGTTCTATACCTATTTCCCGCTGGGTCACGCCTATTGGGCTTTGTCGGATAACGTGACTGGTCAGAACCTGATTGACTATAGCTTACAGGCTGAAGTCAAGCCGATGCCCAAGCTGACGACTGTCGCAGCCGTGCACTGGATGCAATTGGCGAGCGGGCAGGACACGGGCTACCAGATCAGCCACGTTC
The DNA here is from genome assembly GCF_056500625.1 of Planctopirus sp. SH287. NCBI lineage: Bacteria > Pseudomonadati > Planctomycetota > Planctomycetia > Planctomycetales > Planctomycetaceae > Planctopirus > Planctopirus sp. SH287. The sequence continues at coordinate 914,058 of NZ_CM151403.1, forward strand.
CTTTTGGATCGCCAGGAAATGGAACCGGACTGGGAACAGCGCTCGATCTTTATGGCGTCTATAACGTGAAGGTCTGGTGGGATATTCAGGCCGGCTATTCCTGGTACTGGTACGGGAAGTTCGTCGAGCGAACCATCCCTCGCGGAGACTGTACTCAGTTTTATGTGCAGACGTCGTTGAGATACTGACCCGGTAGCAAGGCGACGCCTGTTGGCTGTTTTGACTGACTTTTTCGGGCAAATCCGCTGAAACCTCCGAAAGGGAAGTTTCGCCAACAACTCATCTACCCCAGACTTCCCAGGTTGGATTGACCACTTCCGCAGGATTGAGTTAGCGTCCCCTCAGAAAATTCTTCAGGGGCTTGGTGAATTGAATCGGCGCGAATTGTGGCAACTTCTGGCTGTGTTATTGATTGGGCTGATCCTTCGTATCGGTTTGGCTATCGGTGTCGAACAAGTTCTGAGCCACGAGCCGGATCGGATGTTTCTGGTTCCCGGTGATGCAGAAGGTTATTGGGATCTGGCCGGTGATTTAATGAAGGGCGAGCCTTATGAAATCTATGGCCGTCATGTTCTACGGATGCCGGGGTTTCCTGCGGTGCTGGCCATCGGGCGATCTGTCGGCCACGACAACCGTCTGGCGGTGAGATTTCTGCTGGCCTGTGTCTCTGTATTCGGGGTGGCTGGTGTCTATGTTTTAGGACGCCAGCTCTATAGTCATGCCGTGGGACTGCTGGCATGTCTCTATGTGGCAATTTCACCCATGCTGGCGGGTTTTGGCATTTTAATCCTCAGCGAAGGCGCATTCGGCACGACTTTGGTGTGGGCCTTGGTTGCGATGTGCGATTGGGTGCGTCGTTTACAGGCTTCCGGATCATGGTGCTCTCTGATCGTTTCTGCTGTGATTGCCGGCTTGTTATCAACTTTAGCGATCACCATGAGGCCAACATGGTTTGCCTGCGCCGGCCTTCTTCTCGGATTGCTGATCGTGGGATTGTTCATTGCAGATCGCCAAAACCGCTGGTCTCGTTTTCTCAAAAGTGGTGCGACAGCCACCCTGATGGGAGTGACAATTCTGTTGGTTCTGCTTCCCTGGGGCATTAGAAATCAACGGGTCTCAGGGAAGTTCACGCTGACCACATTGTGGGTCGGTGCCAGTCTCTATGATGGTTTGCATCCAGGGGCGACAGGCAACAGTGATATGACCTTCTTTGAAACAGAAGGCTTGACCAAACAACTCAGTGAAGCGGAAGTCGATGCGGAATATCGTCGACGGGCTTGGGCCTTTGTCGCAAATAACCCTCTCCGGACATTGGAACTGGGGTTCATCAAACAATGCCGCTACTGGAATCTGGTGCCGAATGACGCGGCATTTCGTCCATGGTGGATTCTGATTCCCACGGGAATTTTCTCACTATGGCTCTATCTGGGGACAGGGTTTGAGTTGGTCTTCCCACCCAGAAGTTGGCTGGCATTCATTCTCTGCCTCACGCCCGTGATTGTCTTTGCTTTGATTCATCTGCTGTTTGTGGGATCAATGCGGTATCGGCTTCCTGCAGAATTGCCATTGGCTGTTCTCGCCGCCAGCGGCTGGATCAAGCTCTGGACGAAGTCTTCACGTTCACAGAAGAAGACATGTCATGTCGCGGTTGAAGACAGCGCGATCGGTCAGGAGGGTGCTCCATGCTGAGAACACTCCGCTGGATGACCGGGATTATCATGGTTGTGGGCCTGGCGGGGGGAGGCGGGGCGACGGCGCTCTATTTTCGTAGTGATTCCATGCTGCGGGAAGAAGCGTTACGTCAATTCACAAGAGCCTTCCCTGAGGCGACAATCACATTAGATGGCGCTCGGTTTGATTTCACCGGACATATCCGACTCTTCAATCTTCAGGTCACGCCACCGGGAGAGGCCACGCCTCTGGTGGTTGTGCCTGAACTCATCGTCACGCTTGATCGGGAACAGTTATCCGAGCACCAGTTAATTGTGATTGAACAGCTTCGAGTGCTCCAACCCAACGTCTATCTAAAACGCAACGCCGAGGGACGCTGGAACAGCGAATCGCTCGCCATGGCGAAAAGCTCAGCCGCCGCGATCCCGGAAGTTTTTATTGAGAACGGACGCTGCCAGATCACCCTGGAATCGGCCATTCAGCTCATGGCGGGGGAGGCGTCCCCTGCGACATTAGAAGCCTGGCCAGTCTCTGATACGCAAATGGGATGGAGAACCGGCAGTACAGTCAATGAAAGCGAGGCTTCGACGTCATCCGTCTCGTTAGTCATTGATGACCTGGCATGGACGTGCATGCCCGTTTCGGCCAAGCAATTGGCCATTCATGGTGAAGCTCGTGTGGGTGATCTCGGACGATTAGTGATCGACGAGGCCATGTTCTCGATCGATGAAAAGCTCTGGTCGGTGCGGGGGGAATGGCAGGCATTGCGTTTCACCAAGTCGGGTTGGACATTTGCCAAAACCCTGGATTCCCGCATTGAACAGCAATGGGCACAGCAGTGGGATAAGGCGATGAATGCGTTGGATGCGCCGGCATCAGTGCGTGGATTGCCAGAGATGCCGCCCATTCAATTGCAGGCCGATCTGACATTTCAAGCGTCACAACAGTCAGAAACCAAGCCACCTGCCTATTTAGTAAACGCCAAAATTCGCAGCGGGAGCGTGGCACATCCTGCCATTCCCATGGCACTGACGGGCCTCACGGGGGCCTGTCAGGTGACTGAAGAATTGGCTCGAGTGGAATCACTGACAGCAGCAACGGGTTTTGCACAATGGTCAGCGACTGCCGAGCATCATTTTGATACCGGCCGCACGATTATCCAGTCGGGGGTGGAAGAACTCGAACTGACTGATGGACTTCGCCAGCGACTCCCCGCGAGCCTTCGGAAATGGGCCGACGAACTGAAACTGACCGGATTATTCCGGGCGAAGTGCGAACTGGATCACGAAGCGGGAGCGGCATGGGTTCCTCGCATGACCATTCTGGGACGAGAGGGAACCTTCAGGTATGCCAAATTTCCTTACCCTGTCACGAATGTCAGCGGCCTGATTACTGTCGCCGGGACACGGTTGGATCTGGAGGCTCACGGGATGGCGGGGACTGTTCCCGTTTTCTTCAAAGGCGTGGCGATGAATCCCGGCCCCATGGCTGATGCCGCGATTGAGGTCAGAACACGCGGCGTCGCGATTGACGATGTTCTCAAAGGGAGTGCCCCGCCCGCGATTGCCGAAATTCTGAACATGCTGCGGATGGAGGGGAAAGCCGATCTGGTGGCCCGCCTCATTCGACCACCGGGGCTGGGGCAGAAATGGGATTTTCAACTGGCTGCTCAAGTGATTGATGGCCGAATCAAATGCAGCAAATTTCCCTTTGAACTTCAACAGGCGCGGGGCGTTGTCACCTGGCTGAACGACACGCTCACCATGAATGATATGGTGGCTGAGCATGGAACAGCACAACTGTCAGGATCAGGGACATTCAAACGCCGAGAAACGGGTGATCGTCTGGAGTTGATGGTTGATGTCAAGCAGGGGGAATTCAATCAGTCGCTCTATGACGCGTTGTCACCTCAATTGCAGGAGTCCTGGCGAGAATTAGGCCCCCGTGGAAAATTTGATGCCAACCTGCAATTGGGTTGGACACCGGGTGGCGAAGTGGATGTTGTTATTCCTTCCTTAAAACTTCTGGGGATCGGCGCGATCCTCAAACAGTTTCCGTATCCACTCAGCGACATTCACGGCGAGCTTCGATTTAGAAAACAGGAACTCGAGATCGTCTCGCTTCAGGGACGCCATGATGACACGACGTTTCGACTGAAAGGATTTGGCGAGTTTGGCGCTAACCAGCACCGTGTGGTTTTCAACGAATTTTTCGCTGACGACATTCTTGTGACAGCGGCGTTTCGTCGAGCCGTGCCGGCATCGCTGAAACCGACTTTGGATGCCATTAATCCGGGGGGCGTTTTTTCAGTCAATGGGCAAATCGAATTCCGTCAGCCAACCAGTGACCGCACCAGGCAGGATGTGGCGTGGAAGATTCAAGCGGTATTGCCGGGGAATGAATTGACTGCGGGCATCAAGCTGGAAAAGGTGATCGGGAAAGTTCATTGCCAGGGAACTTCGGTGGAAGGAGTCACAGAGCTTCAGGGATCGATTGATTTCGATCTTGTCCGGGCAATGGGCTATCAGGTGGGAATCGTTCGCGGCCCGTTCCGGCTTCAGAATAGTGAATTGTCTGTGGGGGCACGGGAGATGATCATTCGCCCTGATCCTCAGGCACCTCCCCGCCGTGTTCCCATTGAGGAGCATTTGAGTGGGCAGGCATGTGACGGAACGATCACGCTGGATGCCGTGGTCTGGCTTGATCAACCAGTTCCTGCCTGGCAGATGAAAACGGTGCTCTCCCGTGCCAGCTTAGAACGCTATGCGCAGATGTATTTGAACGGTCAGACAAATCTGCGCGGCACCATGAACGGCTGGATGGATCTCAAGGGCCGATCTGGTGACACGCAAACAATCATCGGAGCAGGGCAGTTACAAATCAGTCCCGCTGCCATCTATGAATTGCCCATCTTTGTGCAGATGTTTCGTTCTCTTCAATTGGATGGAAGTGCTTCTAAGGCCGCATTTGACTATGTCGACTTGAACTTTCGCGTCGCGGATGAGCGGTTTAATTTCACCAGTATTGACTTGGTGGGAAGCGCAATCAGTATGCGGGGGCGCGGGTCAATTCGATTTGATGGCGGGATTGTGCTTGACTTTTATTCAATGCTGGCCCGCAATCAGATCCGAATTCCTGTCATCCATGAAGTCGTGGGGGCACTCAGCCGGGGATGGGTTGGTGTGGAAGTTCGCGGCAATGTCGGAGCACCCACTTCGCGTCTTAAACCCGTACCTGAACTGGATGGGGCCTTGAAGCAATTCCTGGGAAGCTTTAACCCCGCCAATTCCATTAAGCCACCTCCATTGAAAACTTTCCAACCGATACCGTAAGGCATTTCAAAGCCTCTCAGGTTGGTTGAAAAGCAAAGCTCACAGCCAGCATGTCAGAAGTTCGCCGGGTTGGAATTTCGTGCCATGCTTGCGGCTTTGGGCTGTCTTTTATACACAAGTTTTCTTGAGCATTTGTTGGCAGGCTTGCCAAGCGAGGGTAGCCCAGGTTGCTTTGCAACCTGGGCCGGCAAAGCCGGTGAGAGGTCGCAGTTTGAGTCAATCCGACGAGACCATACCCGGTCAAACAAAAGATGATCTGCCTCGCGTAAACAGAAGTGGTGAATGAACATTTCTTACCGCAGGCAGGGAAATGGCACGAAATGACCACCGAACTGGTCATCGGTCGTGCGTCGCGGGCCAGCCAGAACCCCTTTGTTTCATTAACGCCTTCTGGAGACAACCTCCTACGGCTCTGCCGCCCAGGTTGCAAAGCAACCTGGGCCACCCATGTCAATTTCGTGGTGCGGTTCAGGTGGCGAAAAAGTTGTGTATAAAAGACAGCGGCTTTGAGCCTTGAGCAAGCATGCCTTACGCATCTCTCAACGCGCCATTTCAAGTAGCGACGTGATTTGCCTTCCCTTTTGAACTTATTTTCAATGCAATTTTCCAAGGTAAACCGTTTTATGGTTTGGCAGGTGCTACTGGCGTGGTGGATTTCTTCTGTAATCCTCGGGTATAGGCTTCGTATCGCTCACGATACTGCTCGGGAACCGCTCCTCGCCGGCTGCCGGCTTGATCGATATTGCGAGTGGGAACCTTCGATCCTGACGATTCAACGGCTTGCCGGGAAAGCTTGGCCGCATCCAGCATTTCCTCGAATTGCTGCTTTCTTAACAGGTCTTCTGGTGTGGGATTTTGAGATTTGGCAGCGTTGATCTGCTGTCGCATCCGCTTCGCGAAGGATCGCATTTGATTTTCATTCCAGCCCAGATCATCCAGAAGTTTCTGGTCAACGTCCCCTCTCTCGAGTTGGCGTTCTAACTGATCCAGGACAAGCTCAGCCGCTTCTCTTTCAAACTGGGGATTAGCCGCGGAGTCGTTGACCGGAGTTTGCTGCGGTGCTTGAGCGCCCGCGGGTTGGCCTGGCGCTGCTTCGTCAGTGCCGCCATTGCCTGGGCCAGCGTTCTTTCCCGGCTGTCCGGCGGGCATTTCACCACTGGCACCCCCCCCGGTACTGGCTGAAGACGGCCCTTGCCCCGGTGTTCCACCAGCAGATGACCCCTGACCTTGCCCCTGACCCTGACCTTGACCTTGTCCCTGTCCCTGTCCCTGTCCCTGTCCCTGTCCCTGTCCCTGTCCCTGTCCCTGTCCCTGTCCCTGTCCCTGTCCCTGTCCCTGTCCCTGTCCCTGTCCCTGTCCCTGTCCCTGTCCCTGTCCCTGTCCCTGTCCCTGTCCCTGTCCCTGTCCCTGTCCCTGTCCCTGTCCCTGTCCCTGTCCCTGTCCCTGTCCCTGTCCCTGTCCCTGTCCCTGTCCCTGTCCCTGTCCCTGTCCCTGTCCCTGTCCCTGTCCCTGTCCCTGTCCCTGTCCCTGTCCCTGTCCCTGTCCCTGTCCCTGTCCCTGTCCCTGTCCCTGTCCCTGTCCCTGTCCCTGTCCCTGTCCCTGTCCCTGTCCCTGTCCCTGTCCCTGTCCCTGTCCCTGTCCCTGTCCCTGTCCCTGTCCCTGTCCCTGTCCCTGTCCCTGTCCCTGTCCCTGTCCCTGTCCCTGTCCCTGTCCCTGTCCCTGTCCCTGTCCCTGTCCCTGTCCCTGTCCCTGTCCCTGACCCTGACCCTGACCCTGACCCTGACCCTGACCCTGACCCTGACCCGAGGCTTCACCACCCTTGGGGTTCGCTTGATCTCCCTTTTTCTGGTCAGATGCTGGTGATTTGCCCTCTTTGGCTTTGCCCGCTTCATTCCCGGCAGCTTCTTTCCCGCCAGGATTTTCTGCTGATTTGTTGTCGCCCTTTGGAGAATCGGCTGATGGTTTTCCGCTGGCTTGAGAGGGTTGACTCTTCTCGCCCGCTGGTGAATTCTTGCCAGATTCCTGTGAAGGTTTGGATGATGAACCGGGACGTCCCGCTTCGCCAGGTTTGGCTTTTTCTTGAGACGTGTCATTGCCCGCCCCTTCAGCCATACCGTCGGCGCCATCGGGATTCGTGCTCGATTTTCCGGCCTCACCACTGTCGGCCTGTTGTGCCTTCCGGTTGGCTTGAGGGTCTTTTCCAGGGTCTCGCTTCATCTCTTCACCCTGACCAGCGGGCGCTTCGCGGGGATCGGAATTCGGTCGTGCGGCACCCTCCTGGTTGGGTGAGTTCTGAGGAGATTCCCCTTTTTGTTGAGAAGGTTGAGCCGCACGATCTTGAGGTGATGCCTGAGGCGGCGACGCCCCCTCTGAACCCGGCTCATTGCTTTTTGACGTCTTTCCAGATTCCTGCGCTGACGGATTTTTAGCATCAGGCTTCATATCGCTGGCCTGTCGCGGTGTGTCCTGAGGAGCGGGAGCATCCGATGTCGTACGGCCTGCCGGAGCATTTTCCGGGCGGTCATGATCCGCTTCGAGCGGGCCTTTCGTTCCTTCTTGACCGGCCCGCCGTGCCGCTGGCGACATTTTGTCGTCGGTCATCTCCTGAGGAGAAGATGACTTTTCTTCGCCACTCGTCCCTTGAGGCTGAGCCGTGTTGTTCGAATTTTGACCCGAGCCGTCTTTGTCAGGTGATTGCTTCTGGTCTGTGCGACTTCCGCCGGCTTGATCGTTAACAGCTTTTTGATCGCGTGAATTCTGGTTCGCGGGATTGGGGGCATTTTCGCCACCGCTGGCGTTGTTGTTCGACTTACCGTGCTTTTCTTTGTCATTGACAGAGTTTTGATCCATCGACGGTTGATCGGCTGCATTCTTGGCGGAAGAACCGGGATCCTCGGCATTCGCACCCTTTGCGTTGCGAGGAGCCGGTTGCTTCTCGGGCATTTTTTCAGAGGACGCTCCCTCTGTCTGGGGACGAGAAGAAGAGGGATCTTCGAGAGAATCCGGTGAACGGTTCTTGGATTGTCCAGAATTTGCCGAGGACTTATCGGACGCATTCATCTCCTGAGCGTTCTTATCGGCAGAGGTTTCATTGCCGGAAGCGGCGGGTTTTTCCGCATTACTTGAATTCGGTGACTTCCGTTGATCGGGAGACGCCGCGTCATTACTGCCGGCAGCAGAATCAGGGCGTGCCGCTTCTTGATCAGGGTTGCGCATGCCTTCGCGGCGGTTTTCAGAACGTCCTTTCTGATCGGGGGAAGCGTCGTTAGCCTCGCCCGCTTTTTCTTCAGAGGATGGGGCGTTCGCAGCGTTCGGTTTTTTCTCTGTTCCCGATTGATTCTCAGGAGGTGTCGTCTCGTTTTGAGGTGCCTCCTTTTGAGGGTTGGTTTTAGATGTGTCGGGTTGTGATTTGCCTCGCTGATTCATCAACTTTTCAAGCACAGCGGAATCATCTTCGCCATTGGGCGAAAGGCTGTCCGATGCCCGGCCTCGATTGCCACGTTCCTCTGACTGAGACTTATTCTTGGGAGATTCCCCCTGGTTGCTTGAGTTATTACCGGAACCCTTTTGCTGTCCCTGTCCCGTTTCATTGGAGCGCTGCGGGCCTTCCGCCGGGCGATTGTCTGTCTGGTTGTTAGCGGGCTGGTTATTGCTGGAATCACGAGCCATGTCGTTCTGATCAGCAGATTTCTCGTCTTGCTGAGCAGAATTCTCAGGATCGTTCCCCGGCTGGCGATTGGCGTCTTGAGCACCTTCTGGCATGCCGTCCTGATCGGCTCCGTCGCCTGCGGGAGAGTTCGGATCAGCCTGAGGATCATGCGTTCCATCAGGATTCTCACCAGGCTGCGGCTGGCCTTCCTGACCGGGTTGGCCAGCTTCCTGAGCCTGTTTTTGTGCTTGTTGCTGGGCTTTCTGAGCCTGTTCTTCCGCCTGTTGTTGCTGGTCACGTTGCTGTTTGGGAGGAAGAACACCACGAATCCGAATCGTGCGGGCATCGGATCGCGCCGTGTGCGGCGTGGGTTGATAATTGTCCTGAACAATCGCATAGACGCGCAGTTCGTTGTTCTCTTCCAAAGCCAGACGATCCAGCCGAAGGACGGCTTTTGTCGTGAGTTGAGGAACTCCTCCTGCGGCAAGTTCTTCCCGGGCGATCACTTGCCCCTGTTTCTCAGTGATCAGAGTCACGGGGCCAAGCAGGAAGTCGGGATCTTTGGCTGTGATGACAAATGGGATCGAAGCATTCGCGGCCGCTTCCACATCATTTTCCGGAAGCACCACCCGGATTTCCGGCCCCTGATCAATCTGCAACGCAATGGGGTAAACCGTGGGAGCAGGATCCAACTCACCATTGGCTGTGCGAACAGTCAAGGCGTAATGCCGGGGATAGGTGCCGTCCTGTCGCAGGTTGGGAATGTATTCAATCTGAATTTTTGTCGGCGAGATGAGTCTTGCCGGGAGTTCTTCGCCAGTCGGTGTCAGCCCGTCGTCATCATAGAAGACCATGGTCGCTGAGGTGATGGGTTGATTGGATGTGGCGCGAATATTGACCGTTGATCCCCCCCAGGCGTGGATCGCTCCACCGCGTGTGGTCAGTTTTTCCAGTTGGGTATAAGCGGGTGGAGTGGCTTCCACTTCATCGACGCTCGCATGGGGCGGCGTCGTAACAGTGACCTGAAAGTTTTCTGAACGGGCATCCCCAGCCACCACATAGTACGTCAGTGACTGCGTGAACCCTTCGCCACGCTCTCCGATCAGACGGGCTTCAAACCGTGTTCCGCCTTGACCAACCGGCAGCATACGCACGGTTTCATCCACAAACTGTCGATCTAAAGTGCTGAACTTCAGTTGAACCTCTTCAGGAATGCGGCCTGCCAACTGAACCTGCACATCCAGTAAAGAGCCTGCCAGTCGACTGACAGATCCCGGTGTGACTTCTTTGATAATCGTTTCTGTGGGAGCTTCTGTGCGTGTGAAAGGGATCATGCGCCAGATTGACGGCATGATCGGCTTGGGCGAAAAAACCGCATAAGCAGCCAGAAACACCACCGCCGCAAGTAGAGCATAAGAAGCCCAGAGCAGATGGGTATGGTCGATGGCCTGGCGAGGTTGAATTTGCTCCAGTGAAAACGCGGCCCTCTTTTGCAGGGCTTTCAAGACCGTCGGGGAAATCGTACGTTCTGCCGTCTGCAGATCGATCAGATTGACCAGATTACGGCGGAGTGTCGGGACGGCAGATTCCAACTCCTGCGCAGCATACAAAGGGGAAACCGAGCGGAAGAGAGGATGGGTCACTGAACGGGAAATCCAGACTCCCAGCCCCGCGCAAAGAATTCCAAACCAGACATAGCGTGCGGGCATACTCCATCCGCCATCGGCGACCCATTGATCGCTCAGAACGAACAAGAGCACCACAGCGCTGATCCAGGCCAGACTTCCCACGGCCGCCATGGTGAGATCTGCCGAGCGAACGGCTGACTTCACTTCATTGAGTTGATACGCCACAAATTCGTCGAACTCAACGAATGCGGACGCTTCTTCGGAGGGCTGTGTATTGGCCATAAAAATCAGCCTGTTGATCAGGTTCACTCAAGTCGCAGCAGTCATCAGGCACAAGGCAATTAAAGCCCAAAGCAGAATTGGCAAAGTGACATTGACCTGAGATTTGCCATGTGCCTGCCACGGCGGTTCTCTCACGGGGAATTCTATCAGATTATCGAATACGAAAAGTCCTCAGTTCGGCGAGCCGTACATGAAACCTGAAATCTCCTCGCAAATTGTCTGTGACTGGTGATTCGTGAGAGAGTTCCAAAGGCTGGCTTCTTGCCGATTTCATCTTCCCATGAAGAATCAGAAGGTGTGCCGTCATCCCCGCGTCAAGAATTATCGACGCCCCAGAGGACTCCCAAGTTCCCGTTACTTCGGGGGAAACAGAAATTCGTCCAAGTTTGCGATCAGGGGGAGATGCCACCCTTCCGGCAGAATTTTCCGAAACCTCACTCAGTGCACTGCCAAAGAATAAAATTCGGATCTCGTCTGTTGTTAAATCCGACACCGAAGGAGTTTGTGGCGACATCAACCCGAAGACAAAGCCCTGACACTGCACTCAGGCCCAACCCGTCCATTTGCGAACAATCCATTCAAGGCCCAACGCACCTGCGAACAGAACGATGAGTAGCCAGTGGTCCCAAATGGCAAAAGTGAAAGAATCTTTTGAAGCCTGATTTTCTCTCGCCAGAAACTGCTCCAAAAACGTGGGCAACTTTTCGGTGGTCAGTAACTGTCCGCCTGCCAGTTCAGCTAACTGCCTCAGGAATTCAGGATCTGCTCCGGGTTGATCCAGCTCGATATCACGCGGAGAGACCAGAAAACGGGTCATGGCATCCAATCCTTGCGGCTGGCCTCCAGCCATCTCGGAAACCTTCACCCAGTAGTCGCCAGCCACCTGAGTTCCTGCCCAGTCAATACGGCCATTTCCTGATGACATGGCACTGCTGGCGGCACCACTGGCCAGTGGCTGCACGGTTTTTCCTGCCGGGTCGATGATGTCGAGCGATAACTGGACGTTCCCCCGTGGCGATCCATCCGGCTTTCTGGCTCCAAATTCAATGATCGCCGGTGAACCCATCGGGACATTGCGCGGATTGACACGAACCCAGAGCGGAGCCTGCGTATCTTCTTCCCGGCGGGCCAGCCAGAGAATCGCCTGTCGCCAGAACTGTTGATGTGCCTTGGCAGCTCCTCCCAAGACCCATAAATATGAGGAGTCTCCGGCAAACGACAGAACACGCGCCTTGCCGATTTCCGAAGCAAACAGCAACCCTTCGCCAGAAGGTGAAGCCGCCCAGATTTCGACCAGAGGATTTCGCGCGGTGAGGCGGTTGGCCCCTTCCAGTGGTGCCAGAGCTTTCCAGCGATCCAGCAGACTTCCGCTGCCATCCAGTTGTAAAACAAAGCGGCGTAGCCCCGTCTCTGTGGGAAGAAAGGCTGTCGGGCCATCAATAAATGAGTCCGAACTTGCCGCGGCTCCTGGTCGATTTCCACCAGCTGTTGTCACGGGGATCACCTGCGATAGCTCGGTTTGATCCCAGCTGCCGGCGGTATAATTTTGGCTTCCCCCAATCGTCATCAAGCCGGCACCTGCCTGAACCCGGGCTACCAAAGCCCGGATGTTGGCTTCTCCCAACTCTTCAGCCGTCACATCACCCAGGATGTAGACATTGTAACGATCAGGTTCAAACCACGAGGCATCGAGGACGGCCGGCGCTTGCCCTCTGGCTTGCCGGATTTCAGCAAAATCCATCTGTAGTTGAGCGGCTCCACTGGCCATTTTCAGAAACTTCGGCTCCCAGCGCAGACGATCAATCACCGCGATTCGTAACCCGCCCGCTTTGACGGTGATAATCGTTTCCAACTGATTGTTCTGTGTCAGAAGTTCACCTTCAGTTGAAACGACTTCAGCAGCAAGTTTGAATTCTCCGGGCTGAGTGGGAGTGAACGAAAGTTCGACAGGAATGACCTGGTCATCTTCAGTGGGAGTGATCGTCGCCATGGGCGTGGCTCCCCCCGTGGCAAGAACCGGTTGCATTGGCCCCGATTGTCCCGGTGAAACATCGCTGCGGTTTTCGAGCAGTAAACGAACAGTCGTTGCCCGGCCGCGCGCTCCCTGAGCACGCACGCGCACTGTGACAGGCACCCGATTCTTTTCAAAGACAATCGGATCAACCCGCATTTCAGCAATCGACCAGTCCAGTCCACGTCCAGAGATGCTCGAGGCCCCATAGCTGATGCCATAGATCGGGATGCCTTCTTCACCAAATGACTGAGCGATAGGCAAAGGATCTGTCGGTTTCAGCGAGAGGCTTCTCTGGGCACCATCAGAGAGGATAAAGAGCGCCGTTGTGGGCGAATTGCGGGCCTCACGCAAAGCCGCCTGCAAGGCATTGCCAAACAGCGTCTCGCGTCCTTCGGCCTGTTCATTGGCGTTTTGCGGAGGAGTCAGTTCCTCTGCGAAGTCAAACACTTTGATCTGCGGTGGATCTTTTTTCGACTTGGCCAGCGTGCTGCGAATTTCTTCAGCATCGGCCAGAGCGGCTTCAAATCGGCTTTTGGCAGCCGGCATATCGTGGGTTGTCATGCTGCGGCTGACATCACGCAGAATCAATACCTGCTGCTCGGGGGCCGCTGATGATTCCCAGGTCAATGCCGGACGAAACAGGCCCACGATCAGGATGATGGCAGCAAACGTTCGCAGACCGCGAGTGACGCGCACACGCTGTACTGGTTGTTGAAAGAAGTGCTTGGGATAGACACGCCAAGCCAGAATCAACAACCCGGCAGATAACAGACTGGAAAGCAGATAGCCCCCAATCGGTTGAAAGGTGATTTCCTGAAAGGTCAGCTCCATAGCCTCCCGCTTTCAGTTGTCAGTGCCGGGGCATTGTGGCTAATTCGTTCGGGGACATTCCGTTTTGATGGTTTAGCCAGCAAGAGGGCCTCCCGAGTTTTCTGTCAGGGAGGACGCCAGAGAACGTTGCGAAGAGACCGCCGGCGGAGCATAGAACCAGTTGGCAATCAGATGTTCGCCAACAAAACAGAGCATCAGCAGAATCAGAACGGTGGCATAGATTTCCTGGCCAATCCGACCAGAAAGAACCGCTCGTTCAAGCGTTTCCGCATCACGGTGAATCGTCACCCGATCGGCTCCAAAGACCGTGGTCAGCATCTCGGGAGTCATTCGTTCCAGATTCGACTGCGAAGAGTTGACGCGAATCGCAAAGGGGATCGCCCCACCGGGATCAGACTTCGGCTGTGCGAGAAAATGGCCCGGATGATTGGCAATGGACTGAGGAATCACCAGACGTGTGGCGGACTCCAGCGAGACGGGCTGTTGCCTTTGATCGGGAGATCGAATCAGCCATTCCGCAGGAAAAGGAGTCTCTGAAGGAAGGGCCATTTGAATGACATCGCCGATGACAAAATTCAGTTTTCGTGATTGCTGCTGACTGAGATATTCCACTGAAGCATCTGCCAAAGCGACATAAACCCAGCTTCGAGGCAGGTCGTTCCAGTCGGGCAGACTCCAGGAGGTTGTCCATTGATGGATGATGCCGCGGCCAACGCGACGTTCCAGTAACGCCGGGGATTTACGGTCATCCAGATACCTCGCGAGGACAATCGCATCGTCATGGGGCGTAACTGACCAGTACCGCGACACGATTTGAGCAGCCCATTCTTCAAGGACACCAAACTCCAGAAGTGAAGCGATGAAGGGATGGGAAAGGTTCGGGAACTCCCACACTTGTCCGGGGCGGAAGGTGAGTGAGGCTTTCAAACCTGCCGGGAGCAATGCGTTGGCGTCGGGCGTGTCGTAGGCCAGGGGATCAATGGCTGTGGGAGAATTCAGAACCGCACGGGAAGGGCTGCCACACGCAAGCAGAACACCTCCCCCGTGTTCCACAAATTGTCGCAAGGCTTGCCAGTCAGCGACTGTCGGGCGAGGGAGATTCAATACAAATATGACGTTGAATCTGGAAAGATTGGTCGCCGAGAGGCTGGCGGCAGGGATCCATTCGGGAGCAATCGTCGTTCGCCCGACCCGGGCCAATTCGGCCGGAGCCAATGCCTCCATCAAAAGCTGGCTTTCTGATCGTGTGGCAGAAACAATCAGCACTTTGGGCGGAGTGGAGGTCATCAGAGCGAAAGGGATGGCATTGTCAAAAGCCAGGGGATCATCACCGACCAGTCGCAGGAAGCCGGTGTAGGCCCCCGGAGCAAGGTGGCTGGCTGTCATGCGGATGGTCTGCTTGCTTCCTTGAGGAACCGTTTCCATCCCGATACGTTTCAGTTGATTTCCCTGAGCATCACCCAGCACTAACTCAAAATTGGCGGAGGGTTGTGCCAATGCTGCCTCAGGCGGGTTGGCAATCGCAGACGATGGATCATCAAGAGCATCGATTCCCCCAGGGGTCACCTCTCCAGCGACTTGCACCGTCGCTTCCACGACAACATCGCTCCCTTCCGAGACCGTTTCACGGCTGAGTTTGAGAGACGTAATACTGGTGTTTTGCGGGTGAGTCTCGCCGACATCCATCAGATAGATGCCCACATCTTTCAGCTTTTCCAGTTCGCTAAGCAGACCTGCATCGGCCGCTCCACTCCATTGATGTCGTGCCAGATCGGTGAAAAGATAGATTTCTCTGACGAATCGATCGGACGTGCCACCTTCATTTTCAAGCAGGCGTTGGCGGTCTGTTTCATGCAGTGAAAGAGCGGCCCGGACGCTATCTTCCAGCACACGTTCTTCGTAACGGGTTTCCAGTTTGGAAATTCGCTGGATCGCCGTCGTGCGATCTGCCATGAAGGTTGATCTGGCAGGAAGCAGGGCATCAATAATCGCCAGGCGGCTACCTGAAGGAGCTTTGTTCCAATGAGTGGTGGCCATCGCCTGAGCCGCTTGCAGACGCGTTTTTCCCTGCTGGCGATAGTCCATGCTCGGTGACGTATCGAAGATGAAGACAGCGGCGACAGGAAGTTCGGCATTCACTTTCGATGTCGGCTTGGCCCATTCTGCTCCGATCCGATTTTGATAGGGCCAGACCAGCAGCAAAAGGGTGGCCAGCACACCCACAATGGCCAGAACCGGTATCATGCGACCGCGTAACTTCTGGATTCTGGCTTCCGGGGGAAGAGCATTTTCACGCGATGAGTTTCGATAATCCGTCTCTGACTTCATCAATGAATTGAGGGGCTTGCTCGTGCGCAGCCGGTGAATCTGGTATTCAACCGCCGCATAAACCCCGCCCGTCAGCAGCAGAATGCTCACCAGACGCAACCATTCCGAAGAGGTCAGGCTGTAATTGGCGGCTGGCAATGTGGGCCTGGCAATCGCGAAGACAAACGCTCCCACCACCAGCATACGCAGCAACATCAGTAACCAGTGTTGCAGATTAAGCCTGCGGGAGACATTCGCCTGCGACTGCCTGAGTAATCGCATCGCAGGGAAGGGCGTTCGCTTGGGCTTCTGTCGCATCAACAGATGGATCATCACCGGCAGCACAATGGCCACCAGCCCCATCAGCAGATACGGATGCAGAAACGTCATTGAACTCCCACCTTCCAGAACGATACCGCCCGCCATTTCAAGGAGATTACAGGCTCGTCCCTGAGTGTACGCCACTTGGACGATTGATTGAAGTTGCGTTTGGGAATTCAACCATTGACCACTCTGGTTGTCTGAATGACTTCTCGGGAGTCTCAATGCAGATTTGACAGGCTCAATAACCTGTCAGGACAGAGTGGTTGTACCACCAGTGCCTGGCCTCGGCTTTTGTGGTGGGTTGGTGAGGAGAGCCGTAGGGTGGTGTTAAGGCTTTGCGCAACCCACCAACTCAGGCTATCCGGATGTTTCAAGGGTGAGGACGTCCTCCCGCGCGGGGCATGGTCGAAGGTTCCACCAAAGCCGCATAAAGCTCAGGACGACGATCGGCCACGCGGTTGATTTCACTCTCACCAGCCGTGCGGATGAGGTGCTTGTTGCGGGCATGCCGGGGATCAATTGTGGCGTAAAGGATGGTTTCTGAATGATCGTCGGCGGCAGCCATTTCACTTCCCAGCGGCGAACAGATCCGGCTTTGACCAATAAACTTCGTCCCTCGCTCCACGCCCACCCGGCTGCTGGAGGCGAAATAGACCGTGTTCTCCATCGCACGGATCTGGCAGGCATGGGCCGCAAAGATGTTCGCGGTCGGTGGCCAGTTGGTCGGAAGAAGAATGAGATCGGCACCAGCCAGACTCAGCACGCGGGCCGGCTCGGGGAAACCACCGTCATAGCAGATCAGCAGGCCCACACGGACATCTCGGATGAAGAAAGTTGTCAGCGGGCCAGCCCCATATGAGGTAAAGCGATCCGCACCAATAAAGGGAAGATGAGTTTTGCGATAGGTCGCCACCACGCCTTCAGGGCCAATCGCAACGGCTGTATTATAGACCGGCAACTCAGCCCCGTTCTTCTGATCCGCCGGGTCAATTTCCAGTTGGCCATAGATCACAAAGACGCCCAGTTTCTGGCAAATGGCATGGAGTTGGATAAACCCCGTCCCTTCCACCGGCTGAGCGAAGGCACGGGTTTCCTCTAAAGATTCTGTGCAGTAGCCGGAAAGGGCGCATTCAGGAAATACGATCAGTTCGGCTCCCTGAGCAGCCGCTGTCGTGATCTGTTGGATCATCCGCTCGCAGTTGCCGCTGATGTCACCCAGCTGAAAATCCATCTGCACGATCGCCAGCTTCAGTGGAGCAGGTGGCTGGTTATCGAAAGAGGCTGATTGCGCAGAGGTCATGGGACGAATCCTCAACGATCCGTGGTGCCAAAGAAGAATCGGGTGATGTCGGTCGCCTTTCAGTCATAACGAGGCCGCGTTTTTGTCGCAATCCGCTCCATTCGATGAGCGATCAACCCGATTAGTGAGAGCAACGAAGAACGAAGGGATTAACTCCGTTCATGTGGTGCGAACCGACCCGCCGAAGAATCGGCTATTGATTCACCAAGAGAAGGTTTTCAGAGTGATGTGCGACAGGCATCTTAAGAGCCTGCCCGGAAACTCTCAAATCCTTCTCCCTGAGGGAGAAGGTGGCCGCAGGCCGGATGAGGGGGGAACGCGTGACTCTCGGTGAAAGGGAGCACATCACCATCGACGAGGTGTTGTCGATAGCTATCTCAAATGCAGAGACTAAAGCCCCTCACCCCAACCCTCTCCCGCAAGCGGGAGAGGGAGCGTAGCTATCGTTGAGAGATTGTCGATGGCGAACAACCCATGCGGGTTGGCTCAATGAGCACCAAACTTAATGAGCACCAAGATAGGCGCGGCGGATATCGTCGCTGTTGGCAAGTTCCTGGGCAGGGCCGGACATTTCGATCTTCCCCACTTCCATCACATAGGCACGATGGGCCACTTGCAGGGCTAGATTGGCATTCTGTTCAACGAGAAGAATCGTCGTCCCTTCGCGATTGATCTTGCGAATCACCTGAAAAATCACCTGGACAATCTGAGGTGCAAGCCCCAACGACGGTTCATCCAGCATCAACAGTTTGGGGCGAGCCAGAAGTGCTCGGGCAATCGCCACCATCTGCTGTTCACCACCGGAAAGAGTTCCGGCCAATTGCCATAATCGTTCTTTCACCCGTGGGAACAGTGTCAGAGCGTGTTCATAGTCTTCCTGAATCCCCGCCGCATCGTTCCGGCAAAACGCACCTAATCGCAGGTTTTCTTCGACGGTCAGGTTCGCAAAAATTCCCCGGCCCTCAGGAACATGAACCAATCGTTTCCGTGCGATGGAATGGGGAGAGTGAGATGCGATCGACAGGCCTTCAAAAAAAATCTGGCCTTCGTTGGGTGACAGCAACCCCGAGATGGCACGAAGCGTGGTCGACTTTCCAGCCCCATTGCCGCCGATCAACGTGACAATTTCACCCGCGTTGACCGTTAACGAAATCCCGCGTAAGGCCCGGATCGAGCCATACGAAACCGAGAGATTGTTGAGTTCCAGCAATACCATTGAAAATCCCGCAATCGTCAACGCCTGAACCAGCAGGTTCATTTTCTGTTGTCTGACCAGTTTTCCTGCAAAACGGGAATGCTTCCTCGCAGGGGAAATTGCCGTGCTGCCCTTGAGGCTGATTACTATCGGCCTAAATCTCTCCAGCCACAGCCCCTAAATAGGCGGCAATGACCTTCTCATCATTCTGAACGACTTGAGGTGTTCCTTCACAGATCGTGATGCCATGGTCGAGAACAATGATGCGTTCGCAAATCTTCATGACGAGTTGCATGTCATGCTCGATTAGCAGAATCGCCACTTGAAATCGGTCACGGATCTGTTGAATCGAACTTGCCAGAGCCAGTTTTTCCTGAGGATTCAGGCCGGCTGCCGGTTCATCCAGTAACAGAACTTTGGGTTGAGTGGCCAGAGCGCGGATGATTTCCAGACGGCGCTGATGCCCATAGCTCAGGCTTTGAGCCAGTTCGTGAGCACGATCCTGAAGATCAAAAATCTTCAGCAGATCCATGGCCCTTTCCAGGAGTTCCGCTTCCTGCTCGAGATGGTGGCTTGTCCGCAGCAACGTCGATGCCAGCCGGGGTTTGATTCGGACCTGGCCTGCCAGCCGCACGTTGTCGAGGATCGACAAGTTGGGAAACAGGCGGATGTTTTGAAACGTGCGCGCAATCCCCGCCGCAGTAATTTCATACGGCTTGCGATGGGTCAGGTCTTCACCATCAAGTCGCAACGCTCCGGTGTTCGGTCGATAGATCCCCGTCAGCAGATTAAAGACGGTTGTTTTGCCAGCCCCGTTAGGGCCGATCAATCCATGCAATCCCGCCTTAGGGATCGACAGAGAGAAATTCTGAACGGCCTTCAATCCACCAAACGAGATTCCCAGATTTTCCACTGAGAGCAGCACATCAGTTGCTTGAGTAGAAGACGCTAAGGAAGCAGGGGCATGTGCGGTCATGTTGTCCCCTTATTCGAGTTGGCTTTGGAGGGACGACGGAAGAAGTCCCAGATTTCGTGAATCCCGAAAAGACCCTGCGGGCGACAGAGCATCATCACCACCAGCAGCAGGGCATAGACAATCAGGCGATAGCGTTCAAAATCACGCAGCAGCTCAGGCAGCCCGGAAAGCAGGACAGCCGCCAGCATCACACCCGTGATCGAACCTCGTCCTCCCAGAACGGTCATAATCACATAGTCAAAAGAGCGTTGAAAACCGGCATCTTTAGGGGAGATAATCACGCCCCCCTCATGAGCCAGCAATCCGCCCCCCACTCCTGCGAAAAAAGCCGCAATCACGAAGGCGAGTGTCTTTTGTCGGGCCACGTTGATCCCCATCGCCTGAGCGGCGATTTCATCTTCGCGAACCGAAAGCATGGCGCGACCAATGCTGGACACTTTGAGCCGATAAGCACAGATCACGGTGATGGCCAGAACAGCATAGACCCAGAACAACGAGGTATATTTCGGGATGCCATCAAACCCGATTGCGCCACCCACCGGTAAAGTGGCGAGTGTGGAAAGCGGCGCTTCGCGGACAATCGCGGGATCATCAACGACCTTGCCCGTCTGCTGGAGAATCACGCGAAGAATCTCGCCAAATCCCAACGTCACAATCGCCAGATAATCGCCACGCAATCGCAGCGAAGGGAGTCCCACCACCAGACCCGCAACGGCCGCAACCACACCGCCAGTAATACAGGCAGACAGGAACATCCATTCGCCACTACCGAGGAAAGAGCCATGCTTGGCTGCGGTTCCCCAGATGAGAAGTGAGCCATAAAACGTCACCATTCCCGACGTGTATGCACCCACGGTCATAAAGCCGGCATGACCGATGGAAAACTGCCCCGTCATACCGTTCACAATATTCAGCGAGACCGCCAGGATCATCGCAATACCCGCATCGATCATCAGGCGAGAGTAGTAGGGGCCTACAGCTTTGGGAACGACCCACTGGAAGGCAAACGCCAGTGCAATCCCGATAATCAGGGGGACAGCACTCTTCAGAGCATTGAAGCCATGAGAGCTTTTCTTCTGATGGGCTTCGGACGTGCTCATATCAGACTTTTTCTCGCACGGGCGACCCTAACAGGCCGGTAGGTTTGACCAACAGGATCAAGATCAACAAGGCGAAGACGTAAACATCACGATAGTTGGACGAAATGTAGTAAGCGCCAAACTGTTCAACGAACGCAATAATGAAACCGCCCAGCACTGCGCCGCGAATATTTCCAATCCCGCCAATCACCGCCGCGACAAACGCCTTCAGACCCAGCAAGACCCAAATACTATGAGCCGGCTGGCTCATGCCAGGAAACTTCATCACATATAAGAACCCGGCTGCTCCAGCAAGAGCCGACCCCAGCATGAATGTCAGAGAAATCATGCGATCGACGGGAATGCCCATGAGCGCGGCATTGTCTGTATTGTAGGAGACGGCACGCAGGGCCGTTCCAAACTTCGTACGAAAGATCAGAAACTCCAGCGCCAGCATCAGGACGCCGGATAAAATGAAGATGATGGCGTCAACCAGTGTAATCACAACATAGCGGGTCGATTCGCCCTGACCAAATCCCAGCCGCAGTAATTCCCAGTCGGGCAAAAGTGCCGGCATTTTCTGAGGACTGGCACCAAATACAAAATCAAGTTGACCAATATTTTGCAGCAGGAGTGAAACGCCAATCGCCGTGATCAGCACATTCAATCGGGGGGCTTTTCTCAAGGGACGGTAAGCCAGTCGCTCAATGGTGAAACCCGCGACGGCGCAAAACGCCACGATGCTGATAAAAATCCCGGCCGTCATCCAAACCGGAGGAGGAACAGCAGGGTTATGTGCATCCAGGCCAATCCACGGCAACGCACGAATTGCGATCGAATAACTCATCCACGCACCCAGCACGACGATGTCGCTATGGGCAAAGTTAATAAACTTAAGAATCCCATAAACCATCGTGTAACCGAGAGCAATCAGCGCATATAAGCTGCCAATGGCCAGGGCGGTCATTAATGTTTGAACGAAATCTGCCATAAGTTTGCGTCATGCAATCAACTGTGCCGCTACCCATTCAAAAGGGTAGGGAAGTGGCTGTGAGTCGATGAAAAAGACTTTGTGAATCTAACACTCATCCTGGCCGGATGGCACGGAGAAAGGACGAGGACAACCCTATTTCTGAGCTTCTGCCGGTTTAAGCCCATCAGGGGAGATGGTGGTCACATACCGGGGAGTCCCATCCTTCATTTCGAGAATGACAGCCGGCTTGATCGGGTTGCGCTCGGCATCAATCGAGATGACACCTGTCACCGCCGCAAAGTCTTTCGTTTTTGCCAACTCGGCAGCAATGTCAGCACCACTTAAAGATGGAGCATTCTTCATGGCCGCAAATAAGATCTTGGCGGCATCATATCCCAGAGCGGCCAAACCGTCTGGCGTTTCCTGATGCTTGCTTTGATACAGCTTGATGAAATCCTGCACGCGAGGTTCTGGTGTCTCAGGTGAGTAGTGATTCGAGTAGTAGCTACCGTCAATTGAGTCGCCCGCAATCTGACCAAGCTTGATGGAGTCCCATCCATCGCCACCCAGCAGCGGAGCCGTGATCCCCAGTTTCTTCGCCTGGATCGCAATGTTACCAACGTCGGTGTAATAGCCGGGAATAAAAATGACATCCGGATTCATCGAGCGAATCGATGTCAACTGAGCCGAAAAGTCCTGATCACCCGCCTGATAAGACTGCTTCGAGACGATTGTCCCGCCCTGTTTTGTGAAAGCCTTTTCAAACTCTTCCTGTAAACCAACGGAGTAAGGTGCCGCTTGATCGGAAAGAATCGCCGCTTTTGTAGCCTTAATTGCCTCATGCTCTTTGGCGAATTTGGCACAAACCGCACCCTGGAACGGGTCAATAAAGCAGACACGGAAAATCATGTCGCCCACTTTCGTGACCTTGGGATTTGTCGACGAAGGCGAAATCATGGGGACGCCGTATTCCTGACAGATCGGGGCAGCAGCCAGCGAAAGTCCGGAAGCGACTTCCCCGATCACAGCCGCGACACCGTCACGAGTCACCAACCGGGTCACGGCAGAACCCGCTTCACGGGCGTCGCCTTTATCATCGTAAGTAATCAGGCGAACTTTTTTGCCGTTAACCCCGCCAGCGTTATTCACTTCTTCAATCGCCAGCTGGATACCGCGATCGGTCGATATTCCGAAAGTGGCCTCTGATCCGGTAATGGATCCATAATGGCCAATCACGATTTCATTGGTATCTGCGGATTGCGATTGGCAACCAGAAACCGTTAAGCCAACAACGCAGAGCAGCAGACCGGAATAAAGAAGGAAGCTGCGGCCAAGAATATACGCAGTGAGCGATAGGCGCTCTCTCATCAGAGAAGCCTTCTCACATGTTTCCGGCAGTGTTTGACACAGAGAATCACGATGTGATTCATGACCTGCGCAGCTTGCAACATCAGAGCGATTTGGCATTGTCGATCCAGTGGCATCTGTCTGCGAAGACCTCGGCGCGTGGTCGGCACAGCATTGTTCCGCGAGCTTAAGTCGCAAGCGGGCACTATATCGCGAAAGAAACTGTTTTCAACCTTTGAACCTGGGGGAATTTCACCAAAAAACAGATTCTTGTTAACACAGGCGGCTTATCTCGTCAGTCAACAGATCTGGCTGATGGGTCAATGCTCTCACGATCTCTTATGGTCATCTGTGATGGCCGTGTTTTGTCTGAAGACCATAAGCCCGCTTTTTCCTTCATGCCGATCCAATGACCACACGATCGAATGGCCACACTGTCGAAGGGCGAACTGATTCAACGGCAACCAGATGTCGGAAGAGATTGCGACATCAACAGCGTCATGATCAACAGCGTCATGCTGTGGCACCGCACTACTTGTTGAGAATGCGCAACACTTCGTCTTTCAGGCCCGGAGTGACCGAAATCCCGTTTTTACCATAAATGGTCGGGTTGCCTTTCCAGTCGATGAAGTGCCCGCCGGCTTCTTGGAGAATGGGCAGAAGTGCCGCACCATCCCAGGGGTTCAACGCCGGGTCAGCCATAAAATCGGCACGACCTGTCGCCACGAGAATATGGCCATAGCAATCTCCCCAGCCACGAGACAGCTTGCAACGCTCCAGAATCTCTGAATAAGCCTCCCACTTACCAATTTTCTGCCATCGCTGCATGTTGGTGGTGAGGAATGTGCAATCTTCGATCGTGCTGACATTGGAAACATGAATTTGACGAACAGAGCCATCATTCAGCTTCCAGAAAGCGCCGCCCCCTTCGTGGGCATAAACCACTTCATCCAGCGCAGGCAATCCACAGACGCCCATCACGCACTTGCGGCTGTCCCCTTCAATCACTTCCAACCCAATCAGTGTGCCGAAGAGCGGCACGCCATGCACGAATGATTTGGTGCCATCCACAGGATCAAGAATCCAGCGGAAGGTGTTCGTTCCCATCTTCTCAGGAAATTCTTCGCCAAGCACGCCATCATCAGGAAAGGCTACGGCCAGTTTTTCACGGATCAGCAATTCAGCGCCCCGGTCGGCAGCTGTCACAGGAGAGAAGTCTTTTTTTTCTTCGACTTCAAGAGAAGCGTGCAGGTAATAGCTGAGAATCAGCTTGCGGGCATCCTGATAAACATCGAGAGCGAACTGCAGACGGGTTTGAAGATCTTGTGTCGTGTAAGCCATGGAAGCCAGTTTCATTAAGTGAAATGCGGAAAGTGTGGCAATAGAAAAACTATTCGTTGTTCAATCGGTAAAGGTGCTCGCCGGCTTTGCGAACCAGCAGGATCCCTTCGTCTTCCCGATTGGCAAACGATTCAATATCGATGGTGGCCGGGTCACGATAACCCAGATTGATTTTCTTGCAGACCTCTTCAGAGATTCCTGAGGCCAGAGTGACTTTCACTCGCGGAGATTCAACGCCGTTCTCAAAAGTTCCTGAGCCTCGGACATGCGTGGAGTGAGCCAGGATTCCCCAGGGATAGTCTTTGAAGCGATCCCACTGTTTGACAAAGTAATCACGCACGTGGTATCCGACCTCTTCAATCAATTTTCCGTGGGTGATAGAGACCTCATGCATGTGGGGAGCATAAATGATGAGCTCGCCTCCATCAGCGACGACAGGCTCCATTTTGTACATACATTTGCCGGCGACCCACAACTCGTCATACATCGGCGGAGCACAGGAAAGCACTGTCTGAAACGGTTTGTCAAAGCGCTTGATGTGGACTTGGCCAGAAACATCTGCCGCCTGATGCCAGGCCGATTCAGGGGTGCCGTAAAAAATCCCATACAGGCTGGCATCGCTGGCGACCACAAATTTGATGGCCCGTTTTTTCTGCTTGATCAGAGCTGCCGAAAGATCCACCACGCTGCGAACCGGCGTTTCTTTCACGCCAATAATGCCCACATTCGTGATCAATGCTCCCAGCCAGTGGAAAAAATTGAGGATCTCGGGGCCGCCAATTCCCGGAAAGAAATACTTATTCCCGCCTGAGAATCCCACCACCTCATGCGGGAACACAGGGCCTAGCACTAAAAGCAGGTCGTAGTCATTGATACGCGAGTTGATCTGGACGGGAACTTCCAGTGAAAGCCGCCCCTCTGTGATACCGGCTGTCTGCTCTTTTGAAAGGGTTCCTAACGTTGTCAGACGGTCAGGATTGTCCCATTCGTGGTTAAAAAAGCGGGTCTGAAAAAAAAGTTTGTCCCGCTCTTCAGGAGAGATCCCCAAAAGTTTACAGATCTGTTGCTCAGACATGGGAGGATGGGTTCCCAGAGCAACGAGTACATCCAGTTGTTGCACGACAGGCCGTAATCGCTCAAAAAGAGCGGAAAACAAGAGCGGCAGAGGGGCCGTTCGCGTGGCGTCAGGGATAATGAGCAAGACACGCTGGTCTTGAAAGTCGTCAAGGGGAACCTGTGTGCGGAACCACTCGCGAACGGCTTCCGAAGACATTGTTGGCAGAGAACCTGAACTCATGTCGCGACTCGGCATTCTCATCTGAAGGAGGAGAGTGTTCGGTTTTAACGATTTCATTCTCACGGGGGCCTGAGCAAAAAACACTCGGTTGCAGTTCTTGCCAAGCCCGGGAACATTGAGAATTCCCGCCAGTGTAATACAGATGGCTCTGTTTCGCGAACTCTGGACAGAGAGAGGTTAAACCCCAAAACTCAGGGTCGCGACGAAGGGAATTTTCCTGCGGGGTTCTTCAGTGGTCAATTGAGGCCCATTCGATTACCGTTGATCGCTTCGCTGCGATTGTTGCCTTTTTCTCAAGGGTGATGACCACAGCAACTATTGTCTCAGTTCATTGGTTCTCCCGGAGGCAGTATTCTTCTTCGGGTGATAACCGCCGTCCTCATTTGCATTCGAGTCTCCATTTGTGGAGTCAGGGAAGCCTCTATGACGTTGTCGGATTTGCTGGAAAGCAAGTTTCGAGGAGATATCCGTTTTCGCGGAGCTGCCTATCTTCAAGCGGAACGAGTGGCGATCAATCGAGTCTCGCCAGATCAGATTTTTGGCGTTGTGCGCGATGGGGTCGAATTTGCGACTCAGCTGGCTCGCGATGAAGGCCAGTTGAAAACCAGTTGTACTTGCATGGCCGGAAAGCCTAACCCCACGGGGCAGGCGGCTTGCAAGCATGTCTGGGCCACAATTCTGCTGGCTGAGAAGCAGGGCGTGATTTCTTCGGGCGTCAAGCCAGGGTTTATTCCCGCCTTCATCACTGAAGATGAACCACTGGAATTAACCGAAGAAGAGTGGCTCGACGATGAGTTCGAATCCGCTCCGTCACGGAAGCTTTCCGTGGTGAAATCGGCGGCGGTTGCAGAGCGTCCACCCGCAGTGGCTGCACCTGTCCGCGAATGGGAAGCCCGGCTGAAAGAATTACGCACAGTCATGCAGGATGGCAATGGCGGTTATGCCATGTCAGCCCCTGGCAAAGAACGCGAAGTGGTCTATGAAATTGACGCCGCCGCCAGCGAAGAAGCGGAATGCCTCATTCTGCAGACTTCACAACGGCAACGGCGCGCCAGTGGGCAATGGGGCAAGCTGAAACCTCTCAAGTTGCGACCTGGCCGTTTGGAAGAAATCGAAGACGAAGAAGACCGGCGGATCCTCGCACACTTGGTCGGTGGCACTCCCGATCGCGCCAGCACCAGCGGAATGGTCGGGGAAATGCAGGCCGCGGCGTGGCGTTACCGAGTGCCGCATGATTTAACCGAGCTTCTACTTCCCCAGATCTGCTCGACGGGCCGCATCCGGTTTACTGATCCCGAAGAGCGAATGACGGAAGTGCTCGGGTGGGATGCAGGCGCCGCCTGGGAACTTTGCTTGTCATTGGAGTTTGATCAGGGGCCTAGCGTCTGGAAGTTGCGAGGTTTCCTCCAGCGGGGCGAAGAAAACCGTGGGCTTGAAGTCGCTCAGATGCTGACGCCCGGTGGCCTGGTCATTCTCGATCATCAGATTTCGCTGTTCAATGATTTTGGCGCATATGCCTGGGTCAAGCTGCTCAAATCCGGGCAGCCACTCGAAGTTCCTGCGGGCGAAGAGCATGATCTGGTCGACCGCCTGCACGACATGCCTGCGCTCCCCCGGTTGAATTTGCCCGAGGAATTGCGCCTCAAAGAAGTGCGGCTGACCCCCAAACCGCTCCTGCTGGTGCATTCCCCCGGCAAGAGCAAATGGCACCACGAGCGGCTTAAAGCCGACGTGATTTTTGAATATGAAGACGCCAGCGTTCGTGGTTCCAGTGTTCAGTGGGCCATCGTTCAGCGGGCCTCCATGCGCTATGTTGTGCGTGATCGCAACGAAGAAGATGCGTACTGGTCGGCTTTGCAGGATGTCGGTGTCCGCCGGTTGATCGATGCCCGGCGTGGCCCGCATGATGTGGAAATTACTTCTCGCGATCTCGGCCCTGCTGTTCGCAAGCTGATTGGTCAAGGTTGGGAAGTGCGCGCCGATGGCAAGCAAGTCCGTCAGCCGGGCGAACTGAAATTCCAGGTCAAGTCGGGTGTCGACTGGTTTGAACTCCACGCTGATATCGATTTTGGTGGCAGCCGCGTGTCATTCCCTGAATTGCTGTCCGCTTTGGCGCGGGGTGACAGCACGGTCTATCTCGATGATGGGTCGCTGGGCATTCTGCCCGAAGAGTGGGTTCGTCGTTATGGATTAATGGGCGGGCTGGGTGTGCTGGAAGGCGATCACCTTCGCTTTGGAGCGGCTCAGGTGGGCTTGCTCGACGCGCTGCTATTGGAGCAGGGGACGGTCGATTACGATGCCCGGTTTGCCGAAGTGCGTGAGCGTCTGGCCAATTTCTCGGGTATTCATGAGGCCCGCAAGCCCCAGGATTTCCATGGGGAACTCCGTGGATATCAGCTCGAAGGGGTCGGCTGGTTGCAGTTCCTTGATGAGTTCCAGTTCGGTGGCTGTCTGGCTGACGATATGGGTCTGGGGAAAACCATCCAGATGCTGGCGTTTCTGGAAGAGCGGCGTCAGCGGATGCCGGTCAAAGAACGCCGCCCTTCGCTTGTCGTGGTTCCCAAGTCGCTCATGTTCAACTGGAAACAGGAAGCGGAACGGTTTACGCCTCAGTTGCGTGTGCTTGAGTACTCAGGACTGGATCGAGCGAAGCAGCGGGAAAGTTTTTCTAAGTCAGACATCGTGCTCGCGACGTATGGAACATTGCGAAGAGATGTCCAGATTCTAAAAGATGTCGATTTTGACTATGTCATTCTCGATGAAGCCCAGGCAATCAAAAACAATACGTCTCAAGTGGCCAAAGCGACACGGCTGCTCAAGTCCCGTCGTCGGGTGGCGCTCAGCGGTACTCCGATTGAAAACCATCTGGGTGATCTTTGCTCCATTTTCGATTTCCTCAATCCAGGCATGCTCGGACGAAGCAGTCTGTTCAAGCTGCACGCCGCTGATCCCAATGATCGGGAAACACGAAAAGTGCTGGCTCATGGACTCAGGCCGTTCATTCTCCGACGGACTAAGCAAGCCGTCGCGAATGAGTTGCCAGATAAAATCGAGCAAACCATCTTCTGTGAAATGGGTGATGAGCAGCAGCGGCTCTATGACGAACTGCGGGATCATTTCCGTGATTCGCTGTTGGGGCTGATCGAGTCGCAAGGAATTGCCAAGACCAAAATGCACGTGCTGGAAGCCTTGTTGCGATTACGACAAGCGGCTTGCCATCCCGCTCTCTTGCATAAATCATCAGATGAAGAAGCCAGTGCCAAGCTCGACGTGCTGATTCCTCATCTGGAGGAATTGGTCAGAGAAGGGCACAAGACCCTGGTGTTCTCGCAGTTCACCAGCATGCTCTCCATCGTGAAAAAGCATCTTGATCGGGCTGGTATTGTCTATGAATATCTGGATGGGCAGACGCGTGATCGCAAGCAATGCGTGGAGCGTTTCCAGAATGATAAAGATTGCGGTGTGTTCCTCATCAGCCTGAAGGCGGGGGGGTTAGGTCTGAACCTCACAGCGGCTGACTATGTCTTCATCCTTGACCCATGGTGGAACCCTGCCGTTGAGACGCAGGCGATTGATCGTGCTCACCGCGTGGGGCAAACACGGCAAGTCTTTGCTTACCGCTTGATCTGTAAGAATACGGTCGAAGAGAAAATTGCCGAGTTGCAAAAACAGAAGCGGGAGTTGGCGGACGCAATTCTGGAGCAGGACAATTCCGTCATGACCAACCTCACCGCCGACGATCTGCGCATGCTGCTGTCTTAGAATGCTGTTGTCTTGGAATGCTGCTGATAAACCGATCAGTTTTCTGTGTCTGCCAGATGCTGAAAACTGATCGGTTGATACGCTTCCAGAGAGACTCTGACACACATCTGACGGGGTGTCATACTCAGGATTGATGACTCCCGTGCCATGCTCGTGGCTCTGAGAGTGAGCATGCCGAGTGTGCGTTTGATATTGATCCTGAAGAAGACCACAGAGCATGCTTGCAGCTTTGGGAAAGCATGTTTTTGCGATCATCAACGCGCTATTTCAAGTTGCGTTCGTATGAGATCGAAGCTTGCCACTCTGAGGGCAAAAAAATCCCCGCCAAAAGTGGCAGGGATCATTGAGCAGCACAGCTTGGTGCGTTCTTGAGACAAACCCTCAGCGAAGATCGATTGCTTAAGCGGGTTCATAGACTCACAGAACGATGGCACGAGTTTTGGCGCATCACGTGAGTAAGCAACAGCATCAGTCTACGAGAGACAGCGCCAGAGATACCGCTTTTAATAACTCAGCGAGATGTTGGCCAAGAGGCCGTTCTGGCTTAGATACCGTACTTGGCCTTGCGGATTTTTTTACGCTTGGCCTTCCAGCGGTTGTTAATCTTCTGCTTGGTGGTCAGGCTGACCTTTGCACGACTGGTTTTGGGGCGATGGCGCATGACGCGCGTCCCTTCGAGAACTGGGGAAATAATGGAATTGTTTTATCTTTCAGAGCCGCAAAGAGTAACAGACTGACGTTTCGCTGAAAAGTGTGCGAGTGACAGTTCCTGCTGTTGGTGATATCTTTTTTCCTATGAACGATTTACGTCATCACCCCCAGAATCCCGAACAAAGTGATTCCGTTCGCCAACGGCTAAGGGCATGCCCTGATGTTCAGTACGGGGCGTTGTTTCTGCCGACCCGGACATTTCTCTCGCCATTGGCGGGTTTTACGAATTTGCCATTTCGCAGGCTGGTGCATGAACTGGGTGGTTTAGGCCTGGGAACCACCGATCTGGTGAACGCACGAGGGTTAATGGAAGGAAGCGAAAAGACGCTCAGGCTGATTGCGACGCATCCTTCCGACAGGCCATTTGCCGTCCAGATTTTTGGCGGGGAAGCGGGTGTGATGCGGGCAGCGGCTCAGTTTCTCGAAGCAAGAGGCGTTGACTCCATCGATATTAACATGGGGTGCCCGGTGCCAAAGGTCGTCAAGACCGGGGCGGGGGCCAGTTTAATGTGTCATGCGGATGCCGCTGTCGAACTGGTTCGGCAAGTTGTGGAAGCCGTCAAGATCCCCGTCACCGTCAAGATGCGGCTCGGTTGGGATTCCACCCAACTCACTGCTCCCCGATTTGCCCGTGATTTTGAACAGGTCGGTGTGGCTGCCGTCGCCATTCATGGTCGAACACGAGCACAGGGCTTTAGTGGAACGGTCAGTCGCGACGGAATTCGTCAGGTGGTGGAAGCGGTTCAGAAAATACCCGTGGTAGCCAACGGTGATATTCGATCGGTCGACGATGCCATCATGATGTATGCTGAGACGGGTTGCCGGGCCATTTCAATCGGTCGGGGAGCATTGGCCAACCCGTGGATCTTTCGGCAACTTCAAGAGTGGGAAGCGACCGGTGAATGGTCACCCGCTGGATCATTCAATGACCGGCTGGAATTGATGAAGCGGCAGTTTCGCTACTTGCAGGAATGGGTGGGGGAAGCCACCGCCCTGAGTGCGTTTCGGAAAATGGCGCATTGGTACACCAAAGCCATGCATGTGGGGCCTGCGCAGAGAAATGCCGTGCAGACCGCATCGACGGTGGACGAATTTGAAGCCGCTCTGGCCGCCATCGCGAGTGATGGGCCACGCCGTGGCAGCAAAGAAGGCGTGCTGCCCGACTTTCAGATCCCGGTTCCCGCTGGCCCGAACGAACGCTGGTAAAAAGCGGTCAAAAGTTTTCACTTGGCGAAATGCCAGCAAGCGGGAATGAACTGATCTCTCCACCCAGACAACTCCACAGAAAAGGCCGGGAATATGAGCGATGAAACGTCACCACTCACCTGCCTGGGTTGCGGCCTCTTGTGTGATGATCTGGAGCTTCCGAACGATCAGCGGACAATCCCTCATGCCCTTGGGATCCTCAATGGTCGGTGCATACAAGGAAAGAACTGGTTGACTCAAGTGGGGCGATGCGAAGAAGGCTGGAGGCAGTTCCAGTCAGGATCGTTCAGCCATGATCTGAATCAACTGGCCCTGACATCATTGGCTGAGCGAATCGAGTCTTGGCAAGCGCCTCTGCTGATCGTTGATGATTGCCAGAGTTTTGAAGCGACCAGTTCAATCCTGGCTTTTGCCGAAGCCATAGGAGCAACGGTCACGTGGCCCGCCAGTCCCGTCGCTAAAGGAGCAGCACAGGCCTTTGCTCAATGGGGGCAGGTGACATGTTCTCTGGGTGATGTGCGTGCCCGATCGGATGTTGTGGCTTTCTGGGGATGTGATGTTGTAAAAAATCAGCCTTGTCTTCTTGAGCGAATCACAGCTTCAAAGAACGTCCCGCCGGAGTTCGGTGACCACGAGCGGTTGACTTACTTACTGATTGGTGAGTTCTCGGCACAGACGATTTCCAAAGTGCATGAAACCGGCGTGACGGTGCAGCACTTACCGGTTGTCCCGGCGGAGACACTCGTGGTTTTGCAGCAATTACGAATGAGAGTGAAGTCACACGCTGTCATCATTCCTGATGAACATCCCGCGGTGGCCATTCTCGCCGAGGCGTTTCTCGCGTCTCGATATGGCTGCTTATTTTATGGCGACGAGATTTGCCCCCATCATGAAGCCGGATTGGTGACAGAATCACTCTCACTACTGGTGAGGGAATTGAATCAGGGACGGGCGTTTCATTCCCAGTATTTGGCTAATCAGGGAGACATTGGCGCAGGAAGCGTGGTGACCACCTGGCAGACAGGCTATCCCGGAGCAATTTCCTTCCAAAGAGGGCAGATCCAGCATGACCCAACTGGCTTTGACGCCGACAGGATTTTGCAGGACGGCAGGGCAGATGGTGTCATTCTGATTGGAAATCATGCCACAAGACATCTGTCTCCAGTGGCTCATGAGCGTCTGAAGCAGTTGCCGACCATTTACCTGGTCAGCCAGCCGCCGGCACAAATCACTGAGAATGCAATCGTGATCCGTGTTGCCATAGAGGGTGTGCAAACCCGGGCAACGTTTCATCGGCTGGACGGTTTGAGCCTGCCGGCCCGACCTTTAATGAATGACAGCACGCCGAGCCTCACTCAGGTCTTGAGTGAACTGCTCGGCGCGGGGAATTCTCTGTCATAGAATGCTCTGGCTGAAAAGCCGGTCACGGCTTTATTTCATGACGTTCTGGAACCAGGTCTTGGGTTTCCAGCTGACTGGCAGAACTTCCCGCTCAGTCGAGCGGATGCTGGCTGATTCCGAAGCAGGGGCTGGCGGCGGCGACGGTGGCAGCATCAGTTCGTTGGAATAGCCCGATGGCGGAATCGGCTGCAGCAGTGGCATGGGTTCACTGAGGGTCGGTTGATCGTTATAAGGTGTCGGCGGTGTCGTTTGATCGACAACCTGCGCGGCACGGCAACCAACCAGCGTCATTGAAGCCGCACAAAGCATGAGGGCGGCAAATTGTGAGAGCGAACGAGCCCGCATGGGATCAACCTTCCGATGGCCTGAGGGAGAAATTGACACGGCCAGGGGAGTAGTCATGCTTGACTGCCCTCCTTGGCTGCCTCCGAGTCCATTCGGTAGCTCTCGATCCGTCACGAGACTTATCGACCGTTAATCGCCCGTTCGTCCGGTCAAAGCCGCCGATTTTTGGTTGTCTCGGGAAAGTTGCGGCAGATTCCGCCTGAGAAGACTTTAACGACAAACAGAAACGGTAATTCAGATTTTGAAGGGCAAAACATCCGAACCTGGCTCGGATTTCTTCGGTCGTTACCAGAAGCCCAGCCTTGACATTCCTTGACGCGGGCGCTACGGTTTTATCCCAGAAGGAAATTCCCGATGAATTGTGCTTTCACCCAACTACGACTTCTCGCCAACCTGCTACTAAGCAGGCACGGGGGAGAACTGTAGTCGCCTGTCGACCAGAATTTTCACCCCGTTGCCTGCTGGCACCGGGGTTTTTTTGTACCCGGAACTCTTGTCCCGCTCATCTTTGCGGGCAGCCAGCAGGTGACTTGCTTCCTGACTCTCGAACCGACGTCTCACCTGTTGACCCGAGGATTTGACCATGACTTCAGTTGCTTCACAGACCAGTCCCGCTTCTGACCACATCATCATTTTTGACACCACATTACGCGACGGAGAGCAATCTCCCGGCTGTAGTATGAACACGGCTGAAAAACTGGAAGTCGCCAAAACGCTGGTCGAAATGGGGGTCGATGTCATTGAGGCCGGATTCCCCATTGCCAGCCCCGGAGATTTTGAAGCGGTTCGTAAAGTGGCAGAACGTTTTGGGGATCAAGCCACCATCTGCGGGTTGGCCCGTTGCCGGAACGAAGACATTGATCGGGCCGCTGATGCTGTTGCACCGGCCAGCAAAAAGCGGATTCACCTCTTCCTGGCCACCAGCGCCATTCACCGTGAATTCAAGCTCAAAATGGCCACGGAAGAAATTCTCAAACGAACGGCGGAAATGGTCAGCCGTGCCAAAGAACGTTGCGAGGATGTTGAGTTTTCGCCCGAAGATGCTTCACGAACAGAACTCGACTTCCTGGCTCAGGTTGTTGAAACGGCTATTCGTCATGGAGCCACGACCGTCAACATCCCTGACACCGTGGGGTATGCGACTCCCTCGCACTATTTCAATGTCATCAGCTATCTCAAGAAACACGTGCCGAATATTGAAAAGGCCGTGATCAGTGCCCATTGTCATAACGACCTTGGCCTCGCTGTCGCTAACAGCCTTTCGGCCATTGAAGCCGGCGCTCGTCAGGTGGAATGCACGATCAATGGCTTGGGGGAACGGGCCGGGAATGCGGCTCTTGAAGAGATCGTGATGGCGCTGCGCACCCGGCAGGATTACTATAAAGTTGGGACGCGCATCAACACGCAGAAACTTTGTCAGGCCAGCCGTCTGGTCAGCAACGTGACAGGCATGATCGTTCAGCGAAACAAGGCCATTGTTGGTCAGAACGCTTTTGCTCATGAGTCGGGAATTCATCAGCACGGCATGCTGCAAAATCCTGAAACGTATGAAATCATGCGGCCTGAAGACGTGGGGTTTGTCGGCCAGAATCTGGTACTTGGCAAGCACTCAGGACGACACGCATTCCGCAGTCGTGTGGCTGAACTGGGTTACAACCTCGACGACGAAACATTCCAGCGAGTCTTTGAGGAGTTCATCGTCCTCGCCGACAAGAAAAAGAATGTTTACGACGCTGACATCGTTGCGATTATCGAACATCAGGATGCAGGCGCTTCAGATCGCTGGAAGCTGAATCGCTTTCATGTCGCCGCCGGTACAGGCACGATCCCCACCGCAACTGTCGAATTGCATGACGACAAGCAGAACGTCCATTGCGATGCCGCAATTGGTGACGGCCCGGTAGATGCCGTTTGTAAGGCACTGGAGCGAATCATTGGTATTTCGGGGCAGCTCGATAATTATCAGGTGCGTAGTATTGCCGAGGGGAAAGACGGGCAGGGCGAGGTGATGATTGAGATCATTTCCGGCGGCCGAAAATATCACGGCAAAGCAGTGAGCACCGATATTCTTGAGGCTAGCGCTCAGGCTTATCTTCGCGCTCTCAATAAAGCGGCCATTGGTCAGCCCAGCGAGCAATCTGAACCCGGCGTTTAAGGAAATCGTGGCTGTCTGGGACACATTCTCACTGTAAATAGAGAAAACAGAAATAGAAAAACAGCCGTTCCGGGTGAACTTATCACACCCGGAACGGCTGTTTTAATGTTGCAAGAGTTTATTAAACCCTGGCGATTTAATTAGGACAGGTTGCGTTCACGAATCCAGTCGGTGTGGAAGAATTCACCGCGTGGTTTATCGGTTCGCTCATAAGTATGAGCACCGAAGTAATCCCGCTGAGCCTGAAGCAGGTTGGCTGGCAAACGACCCTGACGATATCCGTCGTAGTAGCTCAGAGCCGCACTGAAGACAGGGATCGGCAGGCCGAGTTCGACAGCGGTGGCGATCACACGGCGCCAGCTATCCTGAGCCTTGGCGACGGCGTCCTTGAAGAAGTCGTCAAGGAGCAGATTTTCAAGGTTCGGGTTCTTGTCGAATGCCGACTTGATGTCACCCAGGAACGCGCTGCGAATGATGCAGCCACCGCGCCAC
Organism: Planctopirus sp. SH287; assembly: GCF_056500625.1. Classification (NCBI taxonomy): domain Bacteria; kingdom Pseudomonadati; phylum Planctomycetota; class Planctomycetia; order Planctomycetales; family Planctomycetaceae; genus Planctopirus; species Planctopirus sp. SH287. Next base: position 949,676 of record NZ_CM151403.1, read on the forward strand.
AAGAGAGCGATGTTACCGTTGTCGAGCTTCCAGCCGAATTCCTTGGCTGCCGCGTCAAGCTGGACATAGCCCTGGGCGTAGCTGCAGAGCTTGGAAGCATAGAGAGCTTGGCGGACGTCTTCGATGAACTGCTTCTTGTCGCCAGTGAACTTGGCATTTGTCGGGCCAGGGAGAACCTTGGCAGCGCGAACGCGTTCATCCTTCTGAGCGGACAGGCAACGGGCATAGACCGCTTCAGTAATCAGTGTTGTGGGAACACCCAGATCCAGCGCATGCTGACTCATCCATTTACCGGTTCCCTTCTGGGCGGCGGTATCCAGGATCTTGTCAACGAGATATTCGCCCGAGGCACCATCTTTCACGGTAAAGATGTCGCGGGTGATTTCAATCAGATAGCTTTCCAGCTCCCCATCGTTCCAGGACTTAAAGACCTGGTAGAGTTCTTCGTTGGAAAGCCCTAATGCGTTCTTAAGTACGAAATAGGCTTCGCAGATCAACTGCATATCGCCGTATTCGATTCCGTTGTGAACCATTTTCACGTAGTGGCCAGCACCAGCATCGCCCACCCATTCACAGCAGGGGATGTCGGCATTTTCACCGACCTTGGCCGAAATGGACTGGAAGATATCTTTGACAAATGGCCAGGCATCGTGGTGTCCGCCGGGCATGATCGAGGGGCCTTTGAGTGCTCCTTCTTCACCGCCCGAAACACCAGTACCGATAAAGCGGAGGCCTGCTTCACGAAGTTCGACATCGCGGCGGTTCGTATCGCGGAAGTCACTGTTACCACCATCGATAATGATGTCGCCGGGAGCCAGCAGAGGCTTCAGTTGATCAATCACGGCATCGACCGGCTTGCCGGCCTTGACCATGATCATAATGCGGCGAGGAGACTTCAGGCTCTTCACGAACTCTTCGGGAGTGTGGTATCCCTTGACCCGATCCACAGTTCCTTCGTGGACTTTGTCTTGAGGTTCGTTTTTCAACCCTCCCACGAATTCATCCGTCGTGGCTGTTGTGCGATTATAGACACCGACAGAAAAGCCATGATTGGCCATGTTGAGGACGAGGTTCTGACCCATCACCGCGAGGCCGATCAGGCCGATGTCATGTTGAGACATGAAGAATGATCCCAGCAGAATAAAATTAGAGACACATCGAGAGCCGCACGCACATGCGGGAGTTTGAACCAGTGCGTGAACAGATGGCGCTGTCTGCTGCCGGTTTCTCTTAAACTCCAATGTGCGGGAGTTTATGCCGGAAGGTGGCTGTACGGCAAATGAACGGCGTCTTTGACAGTCAATGCTCCCGTGAAAGATTCCAGAAAGGCTGAGTTGATCAAGGTGTTTTTGCGTTCTTTGTTGCAACTAAAGATTCGCATGTGTTGTTGCGATATGCGGTTTTGAGCAAACGAATTAGCGAGTTTTTCCTTTGAGAGCGATTCGCTTCTCGACACTCACTGAATCGTCAGTCAGAATTGTTATATCATCAAAAACAGACTGCAATTTTCCCGAAAAAAGCTGGTGTTTTGTCCGCATAGCACTGTTAACAAGAGTGTTGAATCACATGTAAATCAGATGTGATTGGGCGTGGAAACAGGTTGAATCCTCACAGTGCGGCTCTCGTCTCGCTCTCCTTGATCAGGAATTTGGATTAAGCCCATGGATGTGCGAACGGTCACCGGGAATCCTGTTCATTTCGCAAGCTCACGGAATGCTCTTCGTCTGGCAATACTGCTGTTAGCCACAATCATTTGCTGGCTGGATGAACGCTCAGGGGGCATATCAGGTGCCATCGCCATTGCCCGTGGCGATGATTTGAATGTGCCCGCTGTCGTGGCGACTCCCAGCCGGCCACACGTCATTTTGATTGTTGTCGACGATTTTGGATTAGGCGATGTCGGGTGTTACGGCGGAACAATCCAGCCCACACCATTGATCGATCAATTGGCCAGTGAGGGGACGCGATGGACTCAATTTTATAGTGCCTCCTGTGTGTGCTCACCCTCGCGGGCAGCGTTAGTCACGGGGCAATATCCTGGCCGCAATCGAATAACCAGTTATTTGCAGACACGCGCGGGCAATAAAGCGTGCGGTCAGGCCGATTTTCTGAGTCCGACGGCTCCCTCCATGGCTCGGATTTTCAAATCGATGGGGTATCGCACCGGTCATTTCGGGAAGTGGCATCTGGGAGGGGGGCGGGATGTCACCAACGCTCCCCGATTTGCGGCCTACGGTTACGATCAGGCGGCGGGAACTTGGGAAAGTCCTGAACCGGTGTTGGCGTTGGGAAAACAATTTCCTCCCTGGTCGGAACAACTGGAAGCCGGTCAGGTGCATCGCTCCGATCGAACGCGGTGGCTGGTGGATCAGGCCATGGATTATCTGAAAAAAAGCCCGGATCAGCCGGCATTGATGACGCTCTGGTTCGATGACATTCATACGCCGTTTCGGCCCAGTGAGGCACAGTTATCCGCCGTTGGGATTGATCCGTCGACAACGACGAACGATTCATCAGATCGTGGCCGTTATCGTGCGGTCTTAGCCAATCTGGATCACCAGTTGGGCCGGTTGATTGATGGGATTCGATCCCAGAAATTGTCTGAAAAGACACTGGTGATTTTGACGGGAGACAGTGGCCCGGCTCCGACATATGACCAGACCCGGACAGCGGGTTTGCGTGGTTCTCTGCTCAGCCTGTATGAAGGGGGAATTCGGGTGCCTTTCATTGTCTGGCAGCCGGGACGTATTCCTGCAGGTCGGGTCGATGAAACTACCATTCATCGTTCCCTCGATATTCTGCCGACGCTGATCTCGTTCTCTGGCGATGACCCGAGTCGTCGTAAATTAGCGGAAAATGAATATCAGTTTGATGGGCGTGATCTGTCAGAGTCATGGAAAGGAGCGGCGTTGAAAAACGAAACTCCGCTGTTCTGGGAATATGGCCGAGACAGTGAAGCTTTTATCTTTCCGAAAGATCGAAAAAATCGAAGCCCGCATCTGGCCATGCGGGACGGGCCATGGAAGCTGCTGATGAACGTTGATGGAAAAGAGGTCGAACTTTATCAGTTGGAACTGGATCCCATCGAAGCGGTCAATCGAGCTCCCGAAGAAGGCCAGCGGGTCGAGAAAATGCGGGCTCGTCTGCTGGAATGGTATCGGTCAATCTATCCGATGCGTTAATCGGGCGATGAACAGCAAAGGTCTGTCTGCTGCCGGCTGATTTCTGGCATCAGCCTTGTGTGAGTTGGCCCAGAATTTCGAGGCCAACGGCATGGAGAGAGGCCTCGGGCTGATCAGGCGTCGGAGGTTCGTTGGTGAGTGTCAGCAGATGCTCGGCCCGTTCATAGCTGATCTGTTTTTCGTGGCTTTGGATGAGATGTTGGACATGTTCCTCAGCCAGGAGCTGAGCGACGGGAGCATCCCCCTTCATTAAATGTCGCGGATTCCAGCCCATCAGCAGTTTATGGGATGACTCGGCGATATCTAACCACCCAGCTCGAGCCGCCGTAATGGTCACAAGCAGCATGAGGCGGTTGCGGGGCAGCCATTGCCCTTTATTGTGAGCCACCATAGCCAGTTTCAAATAGTTGATGCAGGCGGCTTCATGGTTCATGGCATATTTCTTTTAAGCTCTGGCGAGAAGCGATCACCTGCGAAGATCATCGGCAGGGGTCTTAAAGTGTTAAAGGAATTTGAAGACCATCGTATGCCAGTTCGACTCCTGGGGGGAGACGCTTGTTAGTCGCTGTGTACTCAAGCTGGTGCGAGACGTGCGTCAGATAAGCTTGTTTGGGTTTAGTACGTTCAATCACTTCTAACGCTTGCGGAATGCCAAAATGTGTCGCATGAGGAACATCACGTAAGGCATCGATGACCAGAACATCCAGCCCCTGGAGGTGCTCATAGCTTTCTTCGGGAATAAAGCTGACATCCGTGCAGAACGCAACGTTCTGAATCCGGAACCCCAGTACGGGAAGCTTGCCGTGCATTAAACGGATGGGCGTCACTGTTTCACCCAGCAATGGAAAGGGATCGAGGGAAATCCGCTCAAATTTCAGCATGGGAACCGCGCCAACATGCAGATCCGGTGGTGGCGGCATGAACGCATAAGAGAACGCGGCTTTTAGCTGGTTTTCAACGAGTTCTTCGCAAAAGAGTGGAATCGGGGCATTGGCCCGGTAGCCAAAGAGCCGCAGGTCATCCAGTCCAAAAATATGATCCGCATGTGAGTGAGTGAAGATCGCGGCGTTGACCATGTCGATCTTTTCGCGAATCAACTGAATTCGCAGTTCGGGTGACGTGTCAATCAGAAAGACTCCCTCCGGCGCTTCCACCGCAACGCCGGTGCGTGTCCGATGATTCCGGGGGTCTTCAGAGAGGCAGACGGGACAATGACACCCGATGATGGGAACACCATGGCTGGTTCCCGTGCCAAGCAGAGTCATCGAGCGTTGCACAAACATCATCCTTTGAAGAGACTTTTTCCGTTTGATTGATCGTATCTGAGCGGAGCCGTGATCCGCTAAACATACTCGCTGACACCGTCTGCTGTAATCAACAGCAGTCGGGATGTGAGTGGATGGGTCATGTGCTGATGATCCACAGAAACACGCTGCCGTATTTGCTCAATGGTCTCTTCATGTTGCAAGCTGACGGCGACAAAAAAATCCCGGTTAGGAACTCCGACAACACAAGAGCCTCCCAGAAGCTTTCTCAGCCGCTCCCGAAAGGATTCGCTGGTCAATCGCGCAGCGTTATAGGCATCAGGACGTGTGGGCATCGCCACGGCCGGCCCCGGTTCAGCTTCAATGACCGTCATTTCCATGGGATGTTCTTCAAAATAACGATCCAGATTCTGAATAGCGGTGAAACGAAGATCTTCGTAAGACAAGTGCCACTCGTCGAGTTGAGAAGGTTGAACATACCAATAGGCCTGGTCTTCATCGACGACATAGGTCAGTGCCAGATCAGCGGCAAACCCTTCACAGACAAAAGCCAGTTGATTTCCTTCCATCGTGGCCAATGAGAGCTGGCCACCTTCCCAGTGGTCGGCATCAAATAACCCTGGCCCGATCGCGTGATGAATCGACTTCTGCGGATAAAGCATTGGCAGTAAACGTAAGCTGACACTTTCCAGCGTCGGGCAAAAAATGCCGTTCGTTCCTCGCTGAAATTGGACCAGAGTCCCGACGGCATTTTTGAGAATCGTCTCAAATGACTGTGGCTGGTGCAGATATTCGCGATAGAAGTTGACCAGGTTGACAGTGCTTCCTCCCACACTGATCTGAAGATCGCCCGCTTGCTGGCAGGAAAGATCAGGATGCGATTCACGGATAAAATCGACCGCTCTTTTGACAAAAATGGCTGGGGGATCGCAGGGCTGACGGCTGATTTTGAGGGATTGAATCACGTACTGAGCGAGTGTCTGAAATTCCTGATCGATCTCAAGGTCATGGCAGAGTTTCACTGTCATGATCAGCTTTCCCTCATCAATGACTGAAACTTGGAATTTCTGCCATGGTTGACGCTCCCAAAGTCGTTTCCAAAAACTGGTTGGACGTTGAGGTAACCATTCGCCGGTATGCCAGCCTGTCTTTGAAGAACGGTGGGATGAACCGCGAACAGACATCCGGCGGCGTTGGGGAAAGTCCGAGAGCAGCAGTTGACGCAGGACATCGTCTGAAGATTGTAAGGCCGAATTCCAGATGGCGGTCAGTTCCAGTGTGGCTTTGCCTTCAGCGGGGCGCAGCAGAATACGGCCTTGCCGTTCCACAAGACTCCAACTGGGGGGGAACGAAAGCTGAAACCAACCAAAGACGCCAGTATGCGTCGTCCAGTGTTCAAGCGGCCCACCATCTTCCATGGCTGCTGACCTTAGTTATTGCGGGAAAAAATCACCCTTCACGCAATTGTACAAAGGGGAATTGCTCAGAGTGAAAAAAATCGGGCTGACAAAAAGAAGTCGACTCGCAACATCCGATTCACATGCTCATCGCTGATGATGTGATCAGGTTTTCGCTGTCTGTCTATTCCATCAGCATCGATTGGAGGGGCCTGCAACATCGACGAAAGATAAGGCAGGCCTGCTTAATTCCTTAGCCAAAAATTAAGCATGAGGGCAATTGCTTACGCATCAGGTGTTGTTGAACTAAATACAAATGCTTTCCGCAGCGGGAGTTGTGTATTAATGCTGATGAAATTAGCGATATGGCGCATGAATTGCCTAGTTGTTGGACTGACCAGCAACCACAGGGGTGGAAGGCTGGCAGTGTAGCCGAGGTCAGTCGTTTGGCTGTTCTCGGGCGAGCGCCTACACTGCCAGTCTTCCACCCCTGTTCTTTTGATATTTCCCTGGCTGTTGACTCGAGAGAGCGTGCTGATGGGAACTCCCCCGTCAGATCGCAAGTTTTTTTGCTACAATCACCGGCTGTATTTCAATGGCCTGCCATAGGACAGGTTTGGCAGCTTGACGGCTCTCAGGAGCGGCGCCAAAACGGGTGCTCTGTCAAAGCTTAAAAGCGGGGTTGAACAGGTTGTGATCTCCTCGGGGAACACCATCTGGCGGGGATTGGCAAAGGACGAGTGGCATGGAAACCGCGATGGGGGCAAGTTCGTCGGGCAACTCAGACCAGTCGGACATACCGGACAAATCAGATCTGCCCGAAAATGAAGAGAACGGACTCAGCATTTGTTCGTTTGAAAGTCGGCGAGGAACCGAAATGGCCTCGCTGATTGAACGCATGGGAGGGCGGCCCACCATCGCTCCTTCGATGCGGGAAATTCCTCTGACGGATAACCCCCAGGCATTGGCATTCGGGCAGGCTCTCTTGTCGGGGCAGTACCGCATGATGGTCTTTCTGACAGGAGTAGGAGCAAAAGCGCTACTCGAGGTGCTCGAGTCCCAGTTTGAGCGGGAAGCGATCTTCAAAGCCTGGGATCAATGTGTCACCATTGTTCGTGGCCCCAAGCCTCATGGTGTCCTGAGAGAATGGGGCGTGCATGTTGATGCCCGTGCGCCGGAACCCAATACCTGGCGGGAACTCATCGAAACGATTGACACCTGGGGAGATCTTCGCGGCGTGCCATTGGCTGTCCAGGAGTATGGTCAACCCAACGAGTTGCTCTACGCCGCCCTTGAGGAACGGGGAGCACTGGTAACGCGCGTTCCTGTTTATCGTTGGGCATTGCCGGAAGACGTGAAGCCATTAGAAGCGGCCGTAAAAGATTGCATTGCAGGCAAATTCGACGCTCTGTTATGGACGAGCGCCCAACAGATTCATCATGTCCTGAGCGTTGCAGACACGTTGGGGCAACGAACGGAATTTCTTCAGGCGGCCAAAAACTGCGTCATCGGTTCCATCGGCCCCACCGCGACCGAAACCTTGATTGAGGCCGGATTGCCGCCGGATCTCGAGCCAGAGCATCCGAAAATGGGGCCACTTGTTAAACTGGTCTGCGACGCCGGGCCGGCAATCGTTGCTGTAAGGCAAAGCAAAGAATAGGGCCTTGTCAAAGCTTAAAAGCGGGGTTGAACAGGTGGTCAAGTCCGACATCGGAGGACGTGACTACGCATGAAACCCTAAGATGAAGCCGTGACACGGCACTTGTCTCATTCTCAATCGACATCAATGATCATTCCCCCGGCGGCAACCATGTTTTGACCGGCGCAGGGAATGTTGACGAAAGCCAGACCTCGATGATGACCCCTGAATTGGCCAACAGTCGTTTTATGCGGGCTGTTCGCCGTGAATCTGTCGATACCACTCCCATTTGGATTATGCGCCAGGCGGGACGTTATCTGCCGGAATATATGGCCGTTCGCAACAAGGTGACGTTCATTGAATTATGTGAAAATCCCCGCCTGGCCGCTGAAGTGACTCTGACGGCGCGAGAGGTGCTGGATGTCGATGCTGCCATTCTGTTCGCAGATCTGTTGCCCATGCTCAGGCCGATGGGGATTGATCTGGAATATGCCAAAGGAGAAGGCCCGGTCATTCACAATCCCCTTCGTGAGGCGAAAGATCTGGATCGCTTTCATGAACTGGACAGCGTCGAGAGCTTGGGGTTTGTGTTCGATGCCGTGCGGTTAATTCGCCAGGATTTGCCCTCGAATATCCCTTTATTGGGGTTCGCCGGAGCACCGTTCACGCTGGCGTCTTATGTTCTGGAAGGTGGCGGTTCCAAAAACTACCTCCACACCAAACGCTGGATGTATAACCATCCCGGTCAATGGCATGACCTGCTGGGCAGGCTTTCGCGTACGATTGTGAAGTATCTGCTGGCTCAGGCCGATGCGGGTTGTCAGGCCGTACAGATCTTTGATAGCTGGGCGGGAACACTTTCGCCGAGTGACTATCGGACTTATGTGTTGCCACACACGAAGTCGATCATTGATGCCGTCTCGGAGAAAGTTCCTGTGATCAACTTCATGACAGGAAATCCGGCCCTGTTACCCATGCAGTTTGAAGCCGGTGGCGATCTGCTGGGAATTGACTGGCGACAGGAGATCGAGCAGGTTTGGAAATTGGTGGGTGTTTCCAAAGGGATTCAGGGCAATCTGGATCCTGTGGCTTTGGTGGCTGATCTGCCGACATTGAAAAGCAAAGCACAGGCCATTCTTGATGCCAGTGCGGGGCGTCGTGGCCATGTCTTTAATTTGGGGCATGGCGTTTTTCCGGAAGTTGACCCAGATAAAGTGAAAGATCTGGTGAAATTTGTGCACGATGCTGGCTCACAGTCATAAGCCGCATCATCACTTCACAGTAGGTGTGAATGACACTGGGCATGCCCTTCCAACGTGAACAGGCAGGAGAGCGGGATGAGTCTCAATCGTGAGCCGGTTCGCGACCTTCGAGGAGGCACCACTCAGGTGGCGGGAATGGGGTCACGCGTCGCGATCATTGGTGGTGGACTCTGTGGATTAGCTGCCGCTCACCGCTTGTATGAACTCTCTCGGGACCATCAGCATCAGTTGGAAATGACTTTATTTGAGTCACAGTCCCGCTTGGGAGGACTGGTCGGGACAGAGTCCGTGGCGGGCTATCTGGTTGATCTGGGAGCGGATTCTTTCATTACCGACAAACCCGCGGCATTAGAGCTTTGTTTGCGGTTGGGACTTAAAGAGTCTCTGGTCGGAACCAATCCCGCTTATCGTGGTGCCTTTGTGCTTCGAGATGGGAAACTATTTCGGGTTCCTGAAGGATTGAATTTGATGACGCCCTCGCGCGCCTTTCCGGTGCTGCAGTCAGGGTTGCTTTCCTGGAAGGGAAAGCTGCGAATGCTAGCAGAGAGGTTTGTGCCTGCCAGACATGACCTTGAAGATGAGTCGCTCGAATCCTTTGTTGTGCGTCGATTTGGACGTGAGGCTTTTGAGCGGATCGTCCAGCCTCTGGTGGGCGGAATTTATACTTCTGATCCTGCCAGGCTGAGTATTCACGCCGCATTGCCGAGGTTTCCTGCGGATGAAGCAAAATATGGCAGTCTGATCCGGGCGGCACTCTCCCGGAAAGCAGCCAAGAACGGAACTCCTGACGAACTTGCGACAGGGGCGCGGTATGGCCTTTTTCAGGGTCTCAAAGGAGGGATGCAGGAACTGGTCGACTGGTTGCTCGCCAAGATCGTCGGGGGTGTTTCACTCAGGCTGGGGACGAACGTTGAGCAGGTCGAGATGAATAAAGGCGAACATTCCTCTGTCCTTGTTCATACGGCAGGGAGGCGGCCAGAAGCGTTTGATCGCGTGATTTTGGCGATTCCCGCCTGGAAAGCGGCTCAATTGCTGAAACCTTCTTTACCGATCATCGCCAATGAGTTAGAGGGAATTGAGTATGCTTCCAGTGTGATTGTTACCACCGGGCACCATGCCAGTCAGGTCAAACATCCTCTGGATGCTTTTGGGCTGGTCATCCCCCGGAGGGAAGGGCGGAAGATTCTCGCGGTCTCGTTTGCGAACCGAAAGTTTGTGGAACGTGCACCGAATGAGAGGTTATTGCTGAGAACATTCGTGGGAGGGGCTTTGCAACCAGAACTTTGCCTGCTGGAAGATCAAGAGTTGGTGAAGTTGGTTCAGCAGGAATTGCGAGAACTGTTAGGAGTCGAAGGAGAGGTGGACGTCTCCAGAGTGATTCGATATCCCCGAGCCATGCCGCAATTTCATTTAGGGCATCGCGCACGAGTCAGTCGCATTCGCGAACAGATCTCTCGTTCACCGGAGATTTTTCTTGCCGGAAATGCCTATGACGGAGTGGGCATTCCCGACACGATTGCCAGTGGCGAGCAAGCAGCCGAATCTCTGTTAAAGAGTCTCGTCGCACCAGCGATGCTGAGATGACACCTTCCTGAGATGAGACCTTCAAACACAGATGCCGTCCCACTGAACCGGAAGCGGGGCTAATTCTCGTTGGCCTTCAGAACCCCTTTGCCTTCTGGCCATTGAGGTGCGTCGGCTTCCATTTCTTTGTAGAGGCGTTTGGCTTCAATAAGGAGTCGTTGAGTGACTTCAGGCGTCTCTGCGGAGACGTCGATCATTTCCGTTTTGTCGCTGCTGAGGTTAAACAGCAGCGCCTTCTCAAACCTGGCGTTGGTGATCAACTTCCATTCCTGATCGCGGACCGAGATTGTCCATGGTCGCGAAGCTGAGCGGGCGTAACGCCAGTAGAGAGGGTGAGGCCGGGAGATGGAACCACCTTTGAACATGGGAACCAGGCTGGCTCCGTCGAGCGGCCGGTCGGTTGGCGCACTTTGGCCAGCCAGTTCACAGAAAGTCGGAAGCAGATCAACACTGCAAACGGGTGTCTGGGAAACCGAGTTCGGGGCGATCAACGGAGGATATCGCAAAATCCCTGGAACACGGTAGCCCCCTTCATACATCGCCAGTTTCTGGCCACGAAGCGGTGTGGCCCGACCAAAAGAGCGTTCGCTTCCCCGGTATCGGTTGAGACGTTCTGGCCCGTTATCACTCGTAAAAAACACCATCGTGTCGCGGGTTCGTTGAAACGTCTCCAATGTTGCCAGCAATCGACCAATGGCCGCATCGGTTTGAGTGACGTTGCCAAAGTAAATCGCTTCGTTTGCGTCCTGTGTGAGTCCTTGATATTTCGCGATAAATTCGGGGCTGGTGGCGATGGGTTCGTGAGGGGCATGAAACGTGACGAAGAGGACGAAGGGCGTTCTTGAGTCAAGTTTTGACAGCCAATCCCGCGCTGCATCCACAACGAGATCACTTGAGTGACCTTCAAGTCGGCCCATCGGAGTACCGTTACGAACAAAGTTTACAGGATTCAAATGATGAGGAGCGGCGTTGTTTTGAGTGGCCATCCAGGTTTCAAAACCAAAGTCACCAGGTTGAGGCTGCTGAGAATCATTGAACTTCCCATTGGCGTGCCACTTGCCAAAGATAGCGCTTGAGTAGCCTGCAGACTTCAAAAGGGCAGGGATGGTCAGCTCCTCCCGTTCAAGATGAACAGGGCTTTGTTCGGGAATCCAATCGTGAATTCCTAATCGGTGAGGCGTGCGGCCTGTCAACAATCCACACCGGGCAGGACTGCAGACAGGAGCCGCAGAGTAGCAGTCTGTCAGCAGCATTCCGGAACGAGCCAGCTCATCAAGAACAGGTGTTTTGATCACAGGATGGCCGTAGCACCCCAGATCCCCATAGCCCAGATCATCGCAAAGCAGAACCACGAAGCTCGGCTTGCGAACAGGAACGGAATCGCTGGCAGTCAGAATACTGTTGTGAGAGATCAGACTGCTGATCACCACCATCATCCAGGCAAAAAAGCTTCGCTTGTTGCTCACGATCAGTTCCCCAGTCGTCATCTCATTCTGAGCAGGTGTCACTGACAAGACATTTACCAGTTTTTCGATATTTTTTTGAGAGGGATTTTCATCTTGCGGGATGCTTGCAGCCCTGAGTCAGCACGTCTTTCCTGTTCAATTGGGTGGCAGCTGAATCAGGAGGCCACAGAATGGGAAGGGTCAAAGAACAAGAAAACCGTTCTTATGAATGGTCACAAGAACGGTTGAAAGGTTTGAGTTTCCCGGAATAACGATTCAGGGGCGTTATTCGGCAGCCAGTTGGCGAAGCACCTTATGCAGAATGCCACCATTGCGGTAGTACTCGACTTCAACGGGAGTATCGATGCGGCATGTGCAGACAAATGACATCATTGTGCCATCAGCTTTATGAGCCATGACCTCAACGGGTTGGAGCGGCTTGAGCGTATCGTTGAGCTGGATGTCAAAGACTTCAGTCCCATCCAGACCCAGCACTTCTCGTGATTCACCATCCCGGAATTGCAGCGGAAGAACTCCCATCCCCACAAGGTTCGAGCGGTGGATTCGCTCGAACGAGACGGCGATGACCGCGCGGATTCCCAGGAGATAGGTTCCTTTGGCGGCCCAATCACGCGATGAGCCTGTGCCATATTCTGCACCCGCCAGGGCCACCAGCGATGTTCCTTCAGCCTTGTACTTCAGCGAGGCATCGTAAATCGACATCTGCTGGTTCGTACCAAAGTGGAGAGTCACGCCCCCTTCGGTGCCTGGGCAAAGGAGATTTTTCAGCCGGATGTTGGCGAACGTGCCACGAGTCATGACCCGATCGTTACCGCGGCGTGCCCCATAGCTGTTGAAATCAATGGGCTTCACACCACTGGCTTGCAGGAAGAGACCAGCCGGTGATGATGCCTTAATTGAGCCGGCGGGACTGATATGATCCGTCGTGACCGAGTCACCAACAGAGAGGAGACACCGGGCATTGTGAATCGATGTAATGGGTGATGGCTCAGCCGGCATATCGACAAAGAACGGCGGCTCCTGCACATAAGTGCTATCAGTGTCCCACTGGTAGAGATCTCCGACTGCACCGCTGATTTCCTGCCATTCGGTTGGGCCTTTGGTGGCCGCACTATATTCACGCTGGAAGACTTCAGGGGTGATGGCCGATTCAATGGCAGCTTCAATTTCCTGCGAAGAGGGCCAGATCTCCTTGAGGTAGACGGGTTCGCCCTTTGACCCGATGCCGATAGGTTCGGTCGTCAGATCAATGTCCGTGGTGCCTGCCAATGCATAAGCCACGACCAAAGGAGGGCTGGCGAGATAGTTGGCTTTGACGTCAGGATTGATTCGTCCTTCAAAGTTACGGTTTCCCGAGAGAACCGCCGCTGCGACAAGATTACCTTCTCGAACAGCATGCGACACTTCATCGGGAAGTGGGCCGCTGTTGCCGATGCAGGTGGTGCATCCATACCCGACGGTGTTGAAGCCCAGTTGATTCAATGGCGAATCGAGACCAGTCTTCGAGAGATAGTCAGTCACAACACGACTGCCAGGGGCCAGGCTGGTTTTGACCCAGGGCTTAGACTTCAGCCCTTTGGCGATGGCATTGCGTGCCAGGAGGCCAGCACCAATCATCACCGAGGGATTACTGGTGTTGGTACAACTGGTGATGGCGGCGATCACCACGGCGCCATCGCCAATGGAGTATGACGAACCGTTCTGACCAACTGTGACAGGTGCACCCGGCTCGGCTTTGCCAAACGACTTACTGAGATCAGCATGCCATTGCGTCTTCATATCGGTCAGCAGGACGCGATCTTGAGGACGCTTCGGGCCTGCCATCGAAGGGACGACCGTCGACATATCGAGGGAAAGTGTGCTGGTGAAAATCGGGTCGGGTGTTTCGTCGGTGCGGAACAGTCCCTGTGCCTTGTAATAGGTTTCCACCAGTTCCACTTCCGCTTCCGTGCGACCCGTGCGGCGCATGTAACGCAATGTTTCAGCGTCCACCGGGAAGAAGCCCATCGTGGCACCATACTCTGGGGCCATGTTGGCAATTGTCGCCCGGTCAGCCAGAGACATGCTGGAAAGGCCAGTGCCATAAAACTCCACGAACTTTCCAACCACACCATGCTTACGAAGCATTTGGGTGACGGTCAGCACCAGGTCAGTGGCTGTGGCTCCTTCAGGGAGTTTCCCGGTGAGATTAAAGCCCACCACTTCAGGCATCAGCATATAAATAGGCTGGCCCAGCATGACGGCTTCGGCTTCAATCCCACCAACACCCCAGCCGACAACGCCCAGGCCGTTGATCATCGTCGTATGGCTGTCGGTGCCGACCAGACTGTCCGGGAAGGCAAAGCCATCCTTCTTGAGAACCCCCTTCGCCAGATATTCGAGATTGACCTGATGGACGATCCCTGTGGCCGGAGGAACCACACCAAAGTTTGTGAAAGCCTGCTGTGCCCAGCGAAGCAACTGGTATCGTTCGAGATTGCGTTCAAATTCCAGGTCGACATTCTGCTGGAGTGAGCCGAGTGTGCCGAAATAATCCACCTGCACGGAGTGGTCGATCACGAGATCACATTGCACAAGCGGGTTGATCTTTTTGGGATCTTTGGACATCCGCTGCATGGCAGCGCGGAGGGCCGCCAGATCAACGACGGCAGGCACGCCGGTGAAGTCCTGAAGGACGACACGACCGGGAAAAAACGGGATTTCAATCTGAGCAGGAGCGGCCGCTTCCCACGCAGCCACCTGGCGGACGTGTTCGCTGGTGACAACGAACTCATCAACCTTACGCAGGCACGCTTCAAGAAGGACGCGAATGGAAAACGGCAGTTGGCTGAGCTTCGCCAAGCCGGCTTCTTCAAGCGCCGGAAGGCGGGCAATCTTGTATTCGCCTGAACTGGTTTGAATGGAACTCAAGGCGTTGAAAGGATCGGCAGCAGCCATGAATGAACCAGCTCCGAAAAAAGGAGTCGAAAAATAGGGTTCAGCCCGTCGTCTGAATGGTCTCCGGAACCCTACAGGGATGTTAGCATCGACGTCATCGATATGGAAAGTATCACACTTCCCTGTTGCAAGTTTAAGGCCGAAATGAACCTGCCTGTGAACAGGGGTTTGCGGCTATTGAGACTCGTTGTCAGTTGTTTTTGTGGGCAACGGTGCTTTGTCGATGGGCGTTTGAGCCGAATTATTGGGAATTATGGATGTTTGAGAGGGAATACTGGTCGTTTCCGTCGGTGAGTCATTTTTTAACTCAAGAGGATTCAACCAAAAGCGTCGGAAATGGACGACAGCCCCCTCGCTTTGCAATGCCAGGCGGCCTTTTGTGGGTTCCAATGCGACGACTTCTTCCACTTTCTTGCCATTCACAATGGCCGATGCTCGGTTTCCATTAATCGTCACCGCCAGACGCCCCTCGCGACTGGAAACGGTACACGAGTTCCACTCTCCCAAGGCACGCGACAAGCCTTTGACATTGATCGTCGTGTCAGTTGTCGCGCCGCTTGAAGGAAAAATGCTGCCTGCAAAAGGGGCGTGCAGTTGAATCTGAATCGATTTGGGCCAGATTTTGTCTTCTTCAACGGTGTAAACCAGCAGCCCGCTGTTCCCGCTGGGATCATCCGGGTACTTCCACTCAAAGCCCATGTCAAAATGATCATAGGCTTCGGGTGACTGGAGATAACCAAACGGTTTTCCCAGACAGATCAGTTCGGAATCTTCTTCTGTCGCCGCTTTCTGGACTTTCCAGACATCATCGCTCGTCGCTTTTTCGACTGAGAAAATCGTCCAGTTTTTTTTGATGTCGGAAACAGCCAGCGGCTTCCGTGTGATTTCCGGAGCAGGTATTCCCAAGGGCGTTGCTCGATTGGGGGTTGTCTGTGGCGCTGGGATCGCAGGTAGAGGATTAACTGCCGCAGGCGGCGAAGTGGGAAGCGTTTGAGGAGTCGCTGATGATTGCACAGGAACCGGTGGAACTGCCGGTGACTGGACTTCCTGTTGTGCAGGAACAGGCAACGGTGTTGCCAGTTGTTGAGGCGACGCCATCACTGGGAAAGTGGTCGAAAAGGCGACAAAAAGGCCCAGAGAAAACGTTGCCGCTCTCTGGGGCCATCTCGCGACAACGCCCACGACATTGTCACAGGAAACGATCTTTCCTGAGGGCCGTGACATGGCGATTGATTCGATCTGTACTGGACAGGTGGCAGAAAATTTCACATCAAGCCTGGCGCTCTCTGCGTGAGTTGCACTTGAGGTCGGGGTGTTGCTTCATTGTTGTAAAGAGTCTTGGTGATCACACATTTGGTGACGACACATGGGGATATGTAGAGACTATCTGCCCGCTCTGGCCCGGTGGTCACGAATTCCCCGATTTTAATGCATCCAGGGCCGCTGTGACCAAACTTTTTACCGTTTGAGGGTCTGCGCCGCGCGCTTCCCGCATCACCTGGCCCAGGAGTGAGCCAGCAGCAGCCTGCTTGCCACCCAGGTAGTCAGCGACCGGCTTGGGGTTCTTTTCAATCACCTTTTTGATGACTTCGTTCAAAAGAGAGTCATCCTGCACGATCGCCAATCCACGCTCTTGGATGATTTTTTCAAGCGTGGAAGTGTCGACTGTCTCCTCTTCGCTTCTTTCAACCAGAAGGTCAAGGGCTTCACGAGCCGCTTTCAGCGTGAGCGATTTCTCGTTGACTTTACGGAGTATGGTTCCCACCAGTTGAGCGGGAATTGGAAACTCGCTGATGCCGCACTTGCGCTCGTTCAGGATTCGCTGAATATCCTGAGTCAGCCAGTTGGCCGCCTGCTTCGCGTCGGCTCCTTGCGAAACAATCGCTTCAAAGAAGTCGGCAAAAGGCCGGCCCTGTTCGATAATCACTGCCGCGTCATAGCTCGAAAGCCCCAGTTGTGCCTGATACCGCTGGCGTCGATCTTGAGGCCGCTCGGGAAGCAGTGTTTCCCACTGGGCGACTTGTTCTCTCGTGACAGTCACCGGTACAAGATCAGGGTCAGGAAAATAACGGTAGTCAGCAGCTTCTTCTTTACTGCGTTGCTCGAAGGTCACGCCGCGGGCAGGATCAAAGCCGAAAGTTCGTTTGGTTTTATCCAGAATTTCTGGCATCGAACCGTATGTCTTGAGCTGTCGCGAAATCTCGTACTCACACGCCTGTTCCAGAAAGCGGAAGCTGTTCAGGTTCTTGATTTCAACAATCGGCGTCTTCGTAGTGACACCCGAATCATGATGAATATGCAAGTTGATATTCGCGTCGCAGCGCAGGTTTCCTTCCTGCATGTTGCAGTCAGAAACCCCGAGATAGAGCAGTAATAAACGAATTTCTTCCAGCAGCATGCGAGCTTCACGAGCCGAGCGAAGGTCAGGTTCTGTCACAATCTCAACGAGCGGAGTTCCTGCCCGATTGAGGTCAACCTGGCTATCTGAACCCCGGCCTGATTCATCATGAATGTTCTTGCCCGCATCGTCTTCCAGATGAGCGCGGATGATGCGAACAGCACGAATTTCGTTTTCATTCCCAGTCACTGCCGGGTCTGCAGGAACTTCCATCCTGCCTGAGAAACTGAAGGGCAGGTCGTACTGGCTGATCTGATATCCCTTGGGAAGATCGGGATAAAAGTATTGCTTGCGATCCCACTTGGTGAAGGGGGCAATCTGGCAGCGAAGTCCCAATGCTGCGATCACCGCCAGTTCAAAGGCGCGTCGGTTCAATACAGGTAATGCACCGGGAAGACCCAGGCAGACCGGGCAGGTGCGAGTGTTCGGTGCATCGGGAGTAAAGTCCGTAGCGCAGCCGCAAAAAATCTTGGTGTTGGTTTGCAGTTGGGCATGAACTTCCAGACCAATAATGACATCGAACTTCATGTCATAGCTTTCGTACGAACGGCGTGCAGGCGGAGGAGAATCTGTCGTTATAACCGGAGAGGCCGATGACTCAGGGGATTGCGGGGGGCTGGCGGTTGATCCAGGGGGCGGCGACTTCCAGCATACGGCTCGCTCGGAGCAGCCGGTTTTCTGTAAAGACCGGGCTTTGAAGTTGCAGTCCCACAGGCAGGCCAGCCTTTGTCCATCCAGCCGGGATAGAGATCGCGGGAATGCCAGCCAGATTGGCGGCGATGGTATAAATATCCGAGAGATACATGGCCAGTGGGTCGTCGACGAGTTCACCCAGTTTGAAGGCAGGTGTCGGAGTGACGGGGCCAGCGATCAGGTCGCATTGTTCAAACGCCGCGTCAAAATCCTGGCGAATCAGCCGACGAATCTGCAACGCTTTCACATAATATTTATCGGCATAGCCCGCTGAGAGAGCATAAGTGCCGAGCATGATGCGGCGCTTCACTTCAGGCCCGAAGCCCTCGCCACGACTGTTGGCATAAAGCGATTCAAGATCGGTGAATTCAGGGCTGCGATAGCCATAATGAATCCCGTCAAATCGAGCGAGATTACTCGATGCCTCTGAAGGAGCCACAATGTAATAGGTGGCAACAGAGTATTTCGTATGTGGCAGCTTGATGGGGACAAGGGTCGCGCCGTGGGCGAGGTAGGTCTCAATCGCTTGTTCAACAATCTGACGCACCTCAGCATCGAGTCCATCCCTGAAGTATTCTTCAGGAATCCCGATCCGCAGATCTTTGAGAGGTTCGTCTAATTGGGTGAGATAGTCGTCCACAGGTTCGTTAACACAGGTCGAGTCATAACCATCAGGCCCAGCGATGGTCTGAAGAAGCGCTGCAGCTCCATAGACATCCAGCGAAAACGGGCCGATCTGTTCCAGTGAGCTGGCAAAGGCAATCAGTCCATAGCGTGAGACTCGACCATAAGTGGGCTTCAACCCGACGACACCGCAAAGCGAAGCTGGTTGTCGGATCGAACCACCGGTATCACTTCCAAGCGAACCCGGTACCATGCGGGCAGCGACGCTGGCCGCAGAACCACTGCTCGAACCACCGGCTGTTCGGGTCAAATCCCATGGGTTGTGTGTCAGTTGATAAGCGGAGTTTTCGCTGGATGATCCCATGGCGAATTCATCGAGATTCACCCGGCCCAGAGGGATCGCACCACCGGCCACAAGACGATTTAATGCCGTGGAAGAGTACGGCGAAATGTAACCTTTGAGCATTTTGCTGCCGCAGGTCGCAGGCTGTCCGGCCTCGCAGATCGCGTCTTTAATGGAAACCGGAATGCCATCCAGAGGCCCAAGGACATTTCCTTGAGTACGGCGTTCATCGCTGGCGCTGGCGGCTGCCAGTGCTCGCTCACGATCCAGATGCAGAAACGCGCCGATTTTTGAATCACGCGACTGAATTGCCGAGAGAGCCGATTCGATAATCTCTCGACTGGAAACCTTGCCTTGATTCAAGCATTGGCTGAGTTCGCGAATGGAGCATTGTTCCAGACAGAATTCGGAACTGGCCGCTGACGGATCTGCGAGAGTCACCAGTCGTTTCCTTGAGCGAGATGAATCATACGAAAACAGAAAGTGCAGCCTGAGTTCCCTGCACTAACGCTGTCAACCATAAGACGGAATCGCTGAGTACCATCGGCTCCGTATGGCATTCGGCAGATAATACCGTGGATGGCACGGTTCTGCATTCCGTTCTGCACAGGTTGAATGGAAGAACCAGAGAATGCCAAATTCGGGAGTGCTTACCCCACATCATGGTGAGGCATCTCCAGCAAGGCCATAGGCTGGGCAACAACACATGGCCGGCAGCCAGTTTTGGCTGGTACTTTGATGAATGAGCGCATGCGGTGAGGAGCAAAAACAGCCCGGCAGGTAGTCGAGATTTTCAGCCAAGGATGTTCGGGACGAGGAAGAATTTGCCATCGGTTCGCGGGGCGTTAGCAAACACCGCTTTTCGTGGGAGTGACTCCACCACGACATCATCACGAAAGGCATTCTGGCAGGGAACCGCAGAGACCATGGGTTCGATACCCGTCGTGTCAACTTCCCGGAGGACATTCATGAAATCAAGGATCTGGCCAATTTGACGGGAATACAAAGCCAATTCTTCAGAAGAAAGGCTGAGCCTGGCCAGGCGGGCAATCTTGGCAACATCTTCCTGGGGAAGAGTTGCTGCCGTGTGACCAGATGTCTGAGTCATCAGATTCTTCCCGGAAATAATACGGTCTTTTGAATGTCTGGATTCGCGAGAAAGGCCGCACGATAAGATCAACTGCTCGCAAAACGAAAGACCCGGACAACGCCTGATGAAGAGCGGGCCGGGCCGTTTTTGCTCACGTCGATCACCTGTCCATTGATCTTGAAACCAGAGGGTCAGGATCAATGGGCTAAGTCATTACTCGGTCGGAAGCGTGAATGGCTTGCGAACGATCTTCTTAACCACCGCACCAGAGCGGATGCACTTGACGCAAACGGCCATCTTCTGGCTACGTTCGCCCAGTTGGACGTTGATGGTTTGGAGGTTAGGGCGGAAGACACGACGGGAAATCCCGGTGGTCTTGCGGCCGTTACCGCCAAGGTACTTGGCCTTACCACGCTGCTGAAGCGTGTTGCCAAAAGTGGTTTTCTTCTCGCAAAGTTGGCACTGAGCCCCCATGGGGTCACCTCTCGTCGACGAATTCCAAGATCACAAGCGTACGTTCAGTTCCTCAGGAACCGTTCGCCGAATTTATGGGAATGTGCGAGTATAACTGTCAAGATGCCAGTTGCAAACGAACTGTGACTAATTGAGGAGAGTTCTTGTTTTTGATGGCACCTCCGCGAAAGTTTATTCCATGGTCTATGGTCGATATTGAGGAGAGAGTCACGGACTGACGAGCGCTTTGTCTGGATCAACATCTCTCATTTTGTCACCATTTTCCTGATGGTGGCTTTAGCGGTCAGAGTTGCCGAAATACGTGCTCACCAAAAGTTTTTTGGGATCGTTTCTGTAAGCTTCATTGTAAGAACGACTCAAAAAAGTCTCCGGCAATCTTTGCCGATGTTTTGTTTAACAGTTGTAAGTGCTTATTGTGAATGATGTTGTCACGTGTGAGTGTGGGTTCAGGATTGTGTTTTTCAGGATTGGCACGAGGCTCGCAATAGACTTCCTGCATGCCAAGCGGGCTTGATCAGCACAATTGAGTGTTGGTCGAATGTCACAAGGAAGAGTGACGATTGTCCACTGAAGCGTAGAGAATGGAGTCGATCATGCTGGTGCTGACACGTAAGAAATCAGAATGTATTCACCTGGGTAACGACATCATCATCAAGGTGGTGCAGACAGGGAAAGGGGCCGTGAAAATCGGAATTGAAGCCCCTTCCCATGTGCGGGTTGTTCGCGGTGAATTGGCCGAATCGGGAGAAGCGTCCGTGGAGGCCGCCATCATGGCCTTCAAAGCCAGCTTTGAAGAGGCCGAGTCCCGTTTACGAGAACCCGCACTGGCATCGCGATAGAGCCGGTTCCGGAATCTCAAATCCTTCTCCCTTGAGGGAGAAGGTGGCCGAAGGCCGGATGAAGGGGGCGTCGCTCTCGATGAGGGGTTGCAGATTGCGATGAGAAACACGGAGCTTGAGGGGCCTGATGAACCACACGTGTTTCCACCCGCAACGCATCAACCCCTCATCTGGCTTACGGCATTGTCAAAGCTTAAAAGCGGGGTTTAACAGGTTGTTAAGTCCGATAGAGGAGGACGTTGCAGCGACATCAACCCGAAGACAAAGCCGTGTCAAGGCTTCTCTCCGGAAAGAACCGTTTTGATCTGAGTTGCTGACCAAACCAAACTACAACCGTCAGGCGGGATTGTCCCGAGTGAAATGGGCATCAGTTCTTGGCGGGAAGATCGCCTGGCAGGATCGAGGCTTCTAAAGGAAGCAGGTGACCCATCTTGTCTCGCTTTGTGGCCATATAGTGCCGACGATGTTCATCATCAGGCGCAATAATCGCGACTTGCTCAACCACATGCAGATCAAATGCGGGGAATGCCTGCATTTTCTTGGGATTGTTGGTGAGCAACCGAATCTGGGTGAGTCCCAGATCTTTGAGAATCTGAAGGCCCACCATGTAGTCCCGGCTATCTGACTTAAAGCCCAGTTTGTGATTGGCCTCGACCGTATCAAGACCTTCATCCTGAAGCATGTAGGCTTTGAGCTTGGCTGTCAGACCAATGCCGCGTCCTTCTTGAGGCAGATAGATGACGGCACCCGCTCCTTCGGCATTGATCATTTTCATGGCCATGTGGAGTTGATCACCGCAGTCACATCTGAGCGATGCCAGCACGTCACCAGTAAAACAAGAGGAGTGAACGCGAACGAGTGGGGCCGGAGTGCTCTTCAGATCACCCCAGACAATCGCCAAAGGCTGCTGGTCATCATGCTCCACGCGATAGGCAATCACCTGGAACTGGCCATAATCGCGAGTGGTGAAGGGGACTTCGGCTTCTCGCGAGACCAACTGCTCGCGCAGTCGGCGGTAACGGATGATTTGTTCAATCGAAATGATGGGCATGCTGTAACGTGAGGCCATCGACTTCAATTCGGTGAGATGGGCCATCCCCTGGCCTGATTCACTGAGAATTTCGATGAGTGTCCCCACAGGCTGCAGGCCGGCAATCTTCATCAGGTCGACGGTGGCTTCAGTGTGCCCGGCCCGTCGCAGGACACCTCCTTCTTTTGCAAGAAGAGGATTGATATGACCAGGACGCACAAAGTCGTGTGAAGTCGCAAGCGGATCGCCCATCGCGCGGATGGTCAACGCCCGGTTTTCACTGGAAACACCGGATCCCGCCAGACGATGATCAACCGGAGTCAGGAACTGCGTCTGGTTGGGAGCATTGTTCTGGAACTGGTCGACAATGGGAACAACGCCCAACCGGCTGGCCGTGTCATGAGTCAGAGGGACACATAGCACTCCGCCCCCTTGCTTGAGCATGAAGTTGACCATTTCTGGTGTCATATGCTCGGCCGCGCAGATGAAATCGCCCTCGTTCTCGCGCTCTTCATCATCGATCACAATGATGATCTTGCCGTTCTTAAGAGCGGTGATGGCATCTTCCATCGAGCTCAGTGTCTCGCTCGTATTCCCGTGGTGCATAGTAACCTGCAACTTGGCGGTCAGCCGAGTGCCGATGAACTGTCGGGCCACATGGCCCATGTCCTTGCCGGCTTTCGATCGCTTCCGCTCTTGTTAAAATAGTAGCAGGGATCTCGATTCTGTGCAGTGGTCTGAGGCGACAAAGCAGAAACGGCAGCCACTCAGCGCGGGCGAGAGAGAGACAGGCGGCCAATAATCGGATCAGGATCATCGTCCATATCGAGCCTGACCGTGATTTCCTCCCCATCCACATCGAGAATCGTCATCAAGCAATTATCGAGGCGAATCACTTCGCCCACCGCGACGTCCATTTCGCAATAGTGCACTGGGGTATCTCCGTGAACCGGGAGTCGGCTCAATGACCGTGACAGGTGTCTTGCCAGAACCGATGATTAACGAAGGAATATAATATCCGGCGAAGTCTTCACCAATCCCTCTTTCCGGGTTATGGGAAGATTGGGCGTCAATGGCCCTCTTCAATGTCGCAATCGCAAGAAAATCTCTTGTCAAATCCCCACGGTGCCCGGTCAATCTTTTAACGGCGATCTCTTTAGTCCGCTTGTGTTTGCGTCACACATTCCAGCAAAAGTCCTTCAATTTTGGCCAATTGTTCAGGGTCTGTGATTTTCTGATTGCGTTGATCGGTCAGATAAAAAACGTCAACCACCTGATCGAGATGAGTCGAGATTTTCGCTAACACGATCGAAAGCTTTAATTCAAAGACCTGGCGACTGATGGCATACAGCAATCCCGGACGGTCGTGAGCAAAAATGTCCACGACTGTACAGCGTTCTGAGGATTCGTTATCGATCAAGACCTGTTCAGGAAGATCAGAGAACTGGCCTGGAATGAGGGGCTTGGAGAAGATGGCGCGACGCGGTCGCGAGACCAGCTCTGCGACGTTTTTAGTTCCTAAAAGTACCGAACGGATCAATTGGCAAATATCGTCGAGACGGAACTGGGGAACTTCTCCGGCATGATCATTGTCGTTCACACGGAAGCAATCGATGATGACGCCATCCGTCGTCGTGGAGATCTGGGCAGAGAGAATCTCCATCCGTTGGGATGTCAGTGTCCCGGCGATTTTGTGGAAACAGCCCGGCGCGACATTCTCGTGAGTGATAATGCGGTATTCCACCGAATTGGTTTCAGGCTCGTAGCGGCCAGAAACATTGACCTCATGAGGCTGCCGACTCATGATCACTCGCAGATCGGACGACATGCGCTCGACCGAATTTCCTTGCAGGTAATGCCTGGGAAGTGTCGTGAAAAGTGCCTTGACCATACGGGCAATGCGATCGCGTTCTTCGCCCGTTGTCGGGTGAGAAAGCTCTTCAACGACTCCATTGAGCACCCGCGACTGAAGATCAACAATTTGTGGCAGGTCGCTGTTCCCGGAAAGTGCTTGCATCGCTCCCAGATGCAGGTTCCCCAGTAACTCGGCTTTCCACTCATTCCAGACTCCCGGCCCGACACCGGTGATGTCGGCGGCTGTCAGCACATAGAGCATCCGAAGACGGTCGGCTGTTCCCACTTCATGAGTAAAGCGGAGCAATACGTCAGGGTCAGTGGTGTCCCTGCGAAATGCCAGATGCGCCATCATCAAGTGCTTATGGACAAGAAAGACCACCGTTTCGCGAGGGTAGGAAGCCATCCGGAACCGTTGAGCCACTTCGATAGCCAGGCGTCGCCCGACTTCGGAATGGTCTTCCTCAAAGCCCTTGCCTGCGTCATGCAACAGGAGCGAGAGGAACAGAACATCGCGATGCTTGATCTCGCGGAAGGCATCCCCCAGTGTGGTCTGCTGTTCGGCGAATGACTCAGCCGCTTCGATGGTACGAAGTGTGTGTTCATCCACCGTGTAATGATGATATTGATTGAATTGCAGCAGGCAGCGAACGTGTCGGAAACAGGGGATGACCAGTTCCAGAACGCCTGTGCGATACATACTGCGAAGAATCTTGCCCACGCAGCGGGAACGCCCCAGAATGTCCAGAAAAATCCGGCTGGACTCCACGGTCAGCGTGTCGGTGAGTTCGCTGGCTCGTGTCGTAACGAATTCTTCCAGATCATCAGCAAACGGCACCATATACATGGCAGCCGACCAATACAGACGCAACAAATCTTCGAGAGATACAAGCTGCTGGCGGAAACGTCTGGGGATATCGATCTGGTCGGGGCTGATTCGATAGATGGTGTCGACGCGATGCGTCACGACCGGACGCCAGAGGACATCCTGCCAGCGTGTGGGCATGTGTTTCCGAACCAGTCTGGTCGCCAGTTCGGAAACCGTGCCAGTGTGCCGGAAGTATTCCTGCATAAAACGTTCAACGGCCAATTGGCCACCGACTGCTTCGAGGCCACGTTCTTGTGTAATTCGCACTTGCTCGGCACGTGTCAGCAAATCATTTGCGCGACCTGCTTCCAGATGCAGATTCATGCGGATCGAGAGCAGGTAATCGTAAGCGGTCACCAGCCGCAGCAATTCATCGCGGGTCATCAGACCCGCAAGGCGTAAGGCTTCGGGATCACTGGAGCCAGTTCGCAGTTGGCTGAGCCAGCGTATTAAATGGATATCGCGCAGCGCCCCGGGAGATCGTTTCACATCAGGCTCGAGTTCCTGATTTGTCGCACCGTGAGCGGCTTGTTCTTTATCGCGCTCTGAAACGGAGGATGCCAGGATGGTATGGAGGCGTCCACGAACAACATTCCATTGAAACTTTCTCATCAGGTCATCAAAGAGCGGGCGATGTCCTGCGAGATAACGGGCTTCCAGCAGTGAGGTTGCAAACTGGGTATCGTCGCGCGCCATGCGAATGGCATCAGGAATTGACCGGGTGCTGTGTCCCAGTTTCAGTCCCGTATCCCAACAGTCACGGACAAACTGGGCTGCAAATTCATACCAGCGTTCGCCACCAGCCGTTTTGTGAACGATCAGCAGGTCGATATCAGAATAAGGAGCCAAATCACCACGGCCCGTCCCACCGACAGCAATTAATCCCACCGCGCTGGCCAAGCCTGTCTGGAATTCGGCGGGGTATTCTGAAAGAACACCATTCCAGAGCTGAATTAACAGAACATCGACTTGTTCGGAAAACCAGCTGGAAATTTGCAGTCCCGTCGCATGCTGCATCATGCGGACAGAGATTTGTTTTCTCAGGTCATCCAGTCTCTCACGGGCGGCGGGGAGTCGAAAGGCTCGATCGGCCGGCAAGAGTTTGCTTGAAGGAGAGGCAGTGGTCATGGAGCGTCAAATTGTGCGATGTCTGTGGTGTCCGATCAATGTTCATAGCGATGAACTCATGTCACCATGAGATATCCGCCGTGCCGAGCTTAGCATATCCAGAGAAGGCACGACGTAAAAACCGCCTCTTTTCTCGGAGCCTGATCGAGAAAACTCCCTCTCCCGCTGGCGGGAGAGGGTTGGGGCAGGTTGATTGATTGCCAGGGTGTTAAACGGCAATGCACCACTCGTCGAGAGCGGGATGCTCCCATTCCTCTTCATCGAAAGTAACGCGCTCCCTCATCCGGCCTGCGGCCACCTTCCCCCTCAGGGAAAAGGGTTTGAAAGCTTCCAGGCAGATACTGCAAACGGGATTTCAACCTGCGATGGACTCCATCAACCATGGACATGGCCTCGGAGCCTCACACAAGAAGATGAGGATCAACGTTAGATCGCTTCCGGGCCGGTTTCTCCGGTACGAATGCGAACGACTTCAGCGAGAGAGGTGACAAAGATTTTTCCGTCACCGATCTGCCCGGTACGTGCCACATTCGTAATGGTTTCAATCGCCTTGGCGACTTCTGTATCAGAAACCACAACTTCCAGTTTGACTTTGGGAAGGAAGTCGACGGTGTATTCCGCGCCGCGATAGGTTTCCTTGTGGCCACGTTGACGACCGAAGCCTCGAACTTCAGTCACGGTCATCCCCTGGATACCGATCTGAGTGAGGGCGTTCTTGACGTCTTCGAGCTTGTAATGACGCAAAACTGCTTCAATCTTCTTCATGCGACCAATGCCTTCCTCTGAGAGAACGGAAGCCGGCGAATCCACCCGCACTGGCGGAACGCCCCGGCGTATCGAGCGCAAGGCCCGACAACTAACGACTGCTCAACCTTGAGTATCAATTTTGCAGTGAGCAGCCTTCGTCCGCAAAACTGATTGGTTCAGGTGAGAATCGCCTCACCTGCCGACTATACACAATCCCATGCAGCTTTTGTGCCTGATTTTTATGAGGGCTGAGGGAGTTTCAAGAAAGAGAGAGAAAGAGATCCCATAACCGCCATTCCAGTCGACCTGAAAGGACAAATCGGTTTCATGCGGGATCGCCTGGGCGTCAAATGGCATCGTCACCAACTTCTCCCGTGCGGATTCTGAGCATTTCATCGATATTGGTGACAAAAACCTTCCCATCTCCCACTTGGCCGGTTCGCGCCGCGTTGAGAATGACCTTCAGAACAACAGGATATTGTTCATCAGAAATGACGATTTCCAGTTTCACTTTGGGCAGGAAGTCGACGGAGTATTCAGCTCCTCGAAATGTCTCTCGGTGTCCCTTCTGTCGGCCAAATCCACGAACTTCGCTCGCAGTCATTCCTTGAATGCCAGCTGCAGTCAGTGCGTCTTTGATCTCTTCCACCTTAAAATGCCGAACAATCGCTTCGATTTTTTTCACAAGTAAGCTCCTCGTTATAATTCAAGGCGATGTTCTGCTTTGTGTGCCATGCTTACAGCTTTGGGGGGCAAGCATGCCTTACGCATTCCCCAACGCCCAGTTGATTTCTGGAAAGCGTGTGAGGTTTAACACTCGTGCATTGTCAAAGTATAAAATTCGGGTTTCTTCTGTCGTTAAGTCCGACAACGGAGGACGTTGCGGCGAAATTAACCCGAAGACAAAGCCGTGACACGGCACTCGTTTGTTTTCTGACAGCAAGCAGGTCATCGCGCTGAGTGCTTCAATATCTAGGCACTTGGAATGAAGTGAAAATGGCGTGCCGATGTTCACCGGAATCGCGAGCGACGACTCCAGTGACCTACTTCCCCGTATTCTCCATCTCTGGATACGCACCGTTGTGAGTGGCTTCAAATCTCTTTCTTTGGGCCGTCTTTACTGGAAGATGTAGCCTTCCTCGCCATGTTCGGAGATATCCAGTCCTTGAAGTTCTGACTGCTGAGAAACACGCAGGCCGATGGTCGAGTCGATGATTTTAAGCAGGATCACCGTCACAATGGCGGCATACGCCGCTGCCGCTGCTGCCGCGACCGTCTGATTCACGATCTGGAAGGTGTTTCCATCAACGAGGCCCAACGGAACCTCGCCACCTTTCATAACCCGGGTGGCAAAAACTCCGGTGAGAATCGCTCCCAAAATTCCTCCCACTCCATGAATGCCAAAGGCGTCGAGCGAGTCGTCGTAACGAAACGTGTTTTTCAGGAGAGTGCACGCAAAATAGCACGCAATTCCTGCGGCGAGACCCATCCACAACGCTCCGATGGGCGAGCAGGTTCCACAGGCTGGAGTCACAGCAACCAACCCCGAGACGACTCCAGAACAGGCTCCCAGCAAACTGGCTTTCCCATGGCGGTACCATTCCATGCCCGCCCAGCCAATTAAACCAGCAGCAGCGGCGAGGTGTGTCGCCACAAATGCTGATACCGCAAGGTGATTGGCAGCGAGGGCACTTCCTGAGTTAAACCCGAACCAGCCCAGCCAAAGCATCATCGCACCCACTGCCGTATAGGTCAGGTTATGCGGTGGCATCGGTTCTTGGCGAAATCCCAAACGATTTCCAACCAGGCAGGCACAGACAAGCGCCGAGACGCCTGAAGTGATATGAACAACAGTGCCACCAGCAAAATCAAAAGCCACGCAAAGTGGTGATTCCAGGTTAAATTCACTGAACCAGCCCGAACTTGACCAGATCCAGTGGGCAACAGGGCAGTATACGAACGTCCCCCAGAGGATGGAGAACAGGCAGACGGCAGCAAATCGCATCCGCTCAGCGAAGGCTCCACAGATCAAAGCGGGCGTGATGATGAAGAACATCATTTGAAAGACAAAATGAGCCATTCTCGGCAGTGAGTCCACACGGGGAATCACATGTCCCTTTTCAGTAAATGCGGGCATCACACCATTGAATGCCACAAAGTCAAATCCTCCCACAAACCCTAAGGAATTGGGAAGATCGGGTGCAAATACCAGACTGTATCCGTAGAGACTCCAGACGATCGTCATTAATCCCGCAATGCTGACACATTGCATCATGATTCCGAGGATGTTTTTTTTACGGACAAGCCCGCCATAAAACAGGGCGAGGCCAGGAACCAGCATCGTCAAGACAAGCACCGTACTAAGCAGGACAAATGCAATGTCTGCCCCAGAAAAGGGTTGCGACGTTATCGCTGCCGAAGTTTCATCGGCGAAGCAATTGGCTCCGGGGAAGAGGAACACCGCGAGAGCCGTACAAATCGACAAATGCCATGATCTTTGGCACTTTTTTTGAGCAAAATTTTTCACATCAGCTCCTGGTTGTGGGATTTTTCAAGGAATTTCCCAATAACGTCTAGGCTTCGATGAGAGAAACTAACCGATTGCACTGAAGTTAGGCAATTGACGCCACTATTTCGATCATCCCGTGTTGCTCAAACTCAGGGATTCCTTTTATCGACCACGCACCTGAGAAACGATCTTCCCAAGGCAGAGGAGCTTCAGCGGGACAATTGGGGTTTGATGTGTTACCGTCATGCCGTGAGTCAGAAAATAATGTGAGGGCGAAAGGCTCTCAGTATGGTTTGGGAGATCTTGGGAATTCGCGGTCTATTATTTCTGCTGGTGGCAGTTTTGGTTGCCGCTGCGGGAAGTGCGATTTCACGTCGAGAGTCACGACTTTGGGAAATCTCGCCCAATTTTCTTCTTTCCTGGCGTTATGAACTCATCGTTGCCGTTTGCTACTGGCTGATGGTGATGGTTCTCAGTGCTGGCAGTGGGTGGTCTCCGAAAGCCATGGCTGGAGAGAACGCACTGGGTTTCCATGACCTTTTGATTGCACTGTTTGCGGCCGTCATTGTGGTCGCGGCACGTGTTGATCTGGCCACGTGCACCATACCGGATGTGATCACCCTTCCCGGAGGAATTGCCGGATTAGTGCTTGCACTGATTGCTCCATCGATCGAATTGGTTCCTGTCTGGGTCGACTGGAATCCAGCGGTCGGGAAGATGTCAGAACATGTGCAAGGCGAATGGATCTCCTCGTCTCCGATATGGCATGCAGCTCTCCGCTGGCTGGCAGGCGCGATCTGCGGGGCAGGGGTCGTCTGGGTGATCCGGCGGGCTGCCTTTGTGTTTCTTCAGATGGAGGCCCTGGGCTTTGGCGATGTCACGTTGATGGCTGTTTTAGGAGGATTCTTAGGCTGGCAGGCGACTTTGGTCGCTTTGGCCATTGCTCCCGTGCTGGGAATTTTTCACGCCCTGATTGGTTATTGTTTTGGGCAATTGAAGCTGATCCCCTTTGGCCCCAGTCTGGGGTTGGGCTGTTATCTGGTCGCCTGGCAATGGCCCGCCATCTGGCCATCAGTTCGTCCCACGTTCAGTGATCTCTGGACACTGCTTTTTCTGAGTGTGTTGGCTGCTGTGGGGTTGGTTGTGGGATTGCTGTTACTGCGAGTCGAGAAGACATCCCCTGAAGTTCAACAAACAGCCAGTGCTCGGGGCGCTTCTGGTCGAAATGCTAATAGTCGGTCGAAAAGAAAAGGGAATCGGAAAAAATAGCG
The DNA here is from genome assembly GCF_056500625.1 of Planctopirus sp. SH287. Taxonomy (NCBI): domain Bacteria; kingdom Pseudomonadati; phylum Planctomycetota; class Planctomycetia; order Planctomycetales; family Planctomycetaceae; genus Planctopirus; species Planctopirus sp. SH287. The sequence goes on from NZ_CM151403.1 coordinate 980,276, forward strand.
GCGGTTCTGTGACTCAAGCGAATCGTCAGGGAAGCACTTTTCAAACAAAGCTGTGGGCGGTCTCAGTCAGCTTTTTGAATGGATCGTCAATGATGACAGAGAGCCTGAGATCAGGATCCTTTCGAGGGAGGTTTCTCTCCGGGAGGTCGGCTTTCCAGCCATTTTCTGGTTAATGAAGGGTCATCAAGAATGTCCTGTAACTCGTCGATTTCTTGTTCCCATCGAGTTCGATCGATCTCCTCGTGATCGGGTAATGAAACCGAGACGGCCTTTTCATCAGAGCTTTTTGTATTCTCGGAAGGTGCCAGAAAGTTGGCTTCCTTAATCTCGCGAGGAAGCTCACGTTTGATCTGACGGGGATCGACGCTTTCAAACTCACTGAGCCAGAATTCCAGTTCCTCTTTTTCCGCCACTGTCGCAGGACGTGAGGAGCCTTCAGCGACCGTTTCAGATTCCTGAGATCTGAGCCATTCTCGTTGATGATACTGAGACAGGAATTGCTCACTGTCGATGGAGTGACCATGCCGGCGTTTGATCGCTCGTTGTAATCGATGGTCACTGGAGACCAACAGGATCTGGCGACTGGCGGAATGTGTTTCAATGATCAGCTCGATGTGATCATCGGCTTCAGTCCCAGGCTCCGCAAATTCGACTCCCATGCCTCGAAACACATGCCGACGAATGCTGCCGGGAGGTGATTCACGGGCATCAAACACCACGGTTGTCCGTACCCGTTCCGTTTCTGTAAGAAGCTCACTCACACGGAGCAGCAGGCGGTGCCGGCACCTTTCCAAATCACCCCGCGCGTACCTGACCCGAGCCAGCCCCGCTGCGTGCATCAGGTTGTAGCCATCAATGAGATGATAATAACGGGCCATCGTCCGATGCCCTCGTGACTGAATCTTTCCGACAAACTGAGCCTGAATGATATCACGGCAAAATCAAGGAGGCTCAAGCGGGACTCATCGGACTCCATTATTGACAGGAAAAGCGGACTTCTCCACCCACGAGTGTTTGCATAACGCGACCGCGAAGCGTTTTCCCCGCAAAAGGCGTGTTATGCCCTCGGGAATAAAAACGATGTGGCTCCACGACCCAGGTGACGGAAGGGGCGATTAACGTGATATCAGCCGCAGCGCCCGGTTCGAGCGTCCCTGCTTTCAGTCCCAGAATTTTTGCCGGCCCACACGTCAAAAGTCGCAACAAATCTGGCCAGTCAAGATGTCCCGGTTCAATCAGCGATTTCACACACACAGCAAGTGCTGTCTCCAGTGAGCTGATTCCAAAGGGGACATGATCCAGCTCCCGGCTCTTTTTTTCCGAAGCAAATGGTCGATGATCAGAGCTGATCGATTCAATGGTGCCATCGACCAGGCCTTCAATCAGTGCGTCCACATGCTCCCGGCTGCGCAGTGGTGGAGACACCTTGAGGTTGGCATCGTAGGTCACCATGTCTGCGTCGGTCAGTGCCAGATGATGGGGTGAAACGTCGGCTGTAACACGGATACCGAGGCTTTTCGCGCGGCGGACTTCTCCCACGCTGTTACGGGTCGAAAGCGACATCAGATGGACATGCCCGCCAGTCAGTTCAGCAAGAGCAATATCTCGTCCCACCATGATTTCTTCTGCGGCTGCCGGTATCCCGCGCAGTCCCAGCACCATGGAATAATAGCCCTCGTGCATCAGCCCGCCTGCCGACAAGGTCGGATCTTGGGGAACGCTGAGCAGTGGCTTTTTCAGCATGCGCGCGTACTCCAGGGCACGCCGCATGATTTCCGCACTTTGAACGGCTTGGTTGGCATCGGTAAAACCAACGGCCCCGCCGGCCGCCAATTGGCCCAGATCCGCCAGTTCTTCCCCTGAATGATTGCGGGTAATCGCTCCCAGGGGAACCACCCGGCAATGGCCCGCTCGTTCGGCCTGAAGGATGACAAACTCGGCACTGGCCCGGTTATCGACGACAGGAAGTGTGTCGGGCAACGTGGCAATCGTTGTAAAACCACCAGCTAATGCCGCCTTCGTTCCTGAAGTGGTGCCTTCATCTTCATCATAACCAGGGTCACGCAAGGCCACATGGAGGTCAACCAGCCCAGGCGAGACAATCTGGCCGCTGGCATCAATCGTTGAGTCAGTTGTTGGGCAGGCCGATGTCAACTCGACAATGAGGCCATCCTGCACGACAACATTCAGCAACTGATCGATTTTATTGGCGGGGTCGATCACGCGGCCCCCTTGGATCAGCAGCGATGCCATCCGCCTACTCCTGTTGCTCTGTGTGAGTCTTTAAGTCGTTAGTCGTTGTGTTCATTGGAAATTGATCTGTCACCTTCCAGCACGTCAGATTGAAGACGATGATGACTTTAACGTGGCTGCCTGTGGTTTCTCTGCCCGTTGTTTTTCAGCCGCAAGTTGCATGAGGTGCAATGTTGCCATTCGCACAAACAGGCCATTGGTGACCTGATCCAGAATGACACTGTGAGGGCCATCGGCGACATCGGGAGTGAGTTCGACACCACGATTGATCGGGCCGGGGGCGAGAATCAGGACATCCTTCTTGGCACGGCGAATACGGTCGCCCGTCATCCCATAGAACTGGGCATATTCATAAATCGACGGGAAAAACGCGCCGCGTTGCCGCTCAAACTGGATTCGCAACAGGTTGATCACGTCGGTTTCAGCCAGAATTTCGTCAAGCTGATAACTGACTTCGACTCCGAGCTTGTGGATCTCCGCCGGGATGAGGGTCGCCGGGCCGCAAACAATCACCCTGGCCCCCAGCTTCTTGAGGCCCCAGATATTCGAACGAGCCACCCGGCTGTGAAGAATGTCGCCCACCAGCGCGACCGTCAGACCCTGCAAGTTGCCGCGATGTTCCCGGATCGTATAAAGGTCGAGCAACCCTTGCGTGGGATGTTCGTGGGTGCCATCCCCCGCGTTGACAATCCCGGTCTTCAAATGCTGGGTAAGCACCAGTGGCGTCCCCGAGGAACTATGCCGGACGACCATATGGTCAACGCCCATCGCCTCAATATTGCGAGCCGTGTCGATGTAGGTCTCGCCTTTGGAAAGACTGCTGCCGACCGCGGAGAAATCAACGGTGTCAGCACCCAGGCGGCGAGCCGCCAGATTAAAGCTGGTTTTCGTGCGGGTGGAAGGCTCAAAGAACAAATTGCAGATGGTGATTCCCTTCAGCAGGGAATGCCGTGTCTCGCCTTGAGCGGCCAGCTCTTTGAACTGGCGGGCATGATCAAGAATGGTGGTGATTTCCTGGGCAGAAAGATCTTCCAAGCCCAGGACATGCGGGCGTGACCATTCAGGATTCATCAGATGTTCTCTCGGGACACAACGGGTGCGCTTATGTCTTCTCGGGCCTGATTGATCAGAGACCAAGCCATTGTGGAGCGGATCAATTAACCATTACGAATCGATCCGTTCCACCAGCTGTCATCGTTCTTCAGTTCTCATTATTCTTCAGTGGGGCTTGGCTCGTCTGTAGTCGGAGGAGCCGGAGCTTCTGTCGAAGGAGTTTCTGGCAAAGATCCTTCAGGCACTTGTTCCAGAGGAGTCACAGGAGAGACTGTTTCTGGAACCTCGACACACAGATCTGCAGGAATGCGAGCCATCGATGCCACGCGATCCCCTTCGACCAGTTTAATCACCCGCACACCTTGTGTGTTGCGGCCAATCTCACTGATTTCAGCAGCCCTCACGCGTTGAATTTTCCCACCAGCAGTGACCAGCAGCACGTGGTCTCCATTGGTAATGGCCAGCGTCTTGACGACCTTACCGTTTCGTACCGTCGTGCGAATGTCGCGAACACCCATCCCGCCGCGATTCTGTCGACGGTAAGAACGGGATGACTGTGTGGCTTCTTCGCTGTCTTCAGGAGTGGCGTCAGAAGTGGCGTCAGAAGTAGCTTCAGGAGAGGTTTCCACTGAGGCTTCTTCGGCTTCCGGGTCTTCCGGCAACGCTTCAGCAATTTCTTCGTCGTTCCCAATCCCTTCAACAGCAACTTCATCAGCAGCAGGGGCGGGTTCGATATAACCGAACGGCGTCCGTTTGCCGTACCCGTTTTCACAGATCGTGAGCAGCGTCATATCCGGGTCAGCCACGACCATGCCAATGACTTCATCACCCTTTTTGAGCTTGATACCGCGGACACCGCTGGTGTTACGGCCCATGGCACGCGCGTCGGACTGAGCAAAGCGGATGGCCATGCCGTTAGCGGTCGAGAGCAGGATGTCGTCCTGTTTGCCCACGATTCGGGCTTCGATCAGGGCATCACCTTCTTTCAGGCTGATCGCAATGATCCCCCCCTTGGTCGGACGCTTGTAAGCATCGAGAGAGGTTTTCTTCACCACTCCAGCGCGAGTCGCCATGACCAGGTATCGATCCACGTCAAACGTGCGGGTGTTCACACAGGTCGCGACTTGCTCACCTTCCTGAAGTGTCAGCAGGTTCACCAGAGCACGGCCCTTGCTGGTACGGCTTTGCAGAGGCAGGTCATAGACCTTCTGCCAGAGAACACGGCCTTTATCGGTAAAGAACAGCAGCCAGTCATGAGTGCTGGAAATAAACAGGTCTTGAATCACGTCCTCGTCATCAGCCTTCGCACCGGTCACACCGCGACCGCCACGATTCTGCGCCTGATAAGTATGGACGGGAAGACGCTTGATGTAACCACGCTGCGTGAGCGTGACCACCATCATCTCTTCAGGAATCAGATCTTCCTTATCGACATCGCTGAGTTCTTCTTCCGAAACTTCAGTGCGGCGGGCGCTGCTGTATTTTTCGCCCAGACGTTGCATGTCTTCTTTAATGACGGCGCGGATGTTCGCTTCATCACTCAGCAGGTGGAGATAGCCCAGAATATCGGAGATCAGTTTCTGGTGTTCGCCGCGGAGTTTTTCCTGCTCCAGATTGGCCAGCGAACCCAATTGCATCGAGACAATCGCTTCTGACTGATTTGCCGAAAGCGAGTAGGCTTCACGAACCCCTTGTTCCGCCTGGAATTCTGCAAAACCTTCATTCCCCAGGGCACGGGCAACCATCGCGCTTGGTACGGCAATCGCCTGGAGTCGTTCTTTGGCTTCGGCTCGAGAACCCGATGAGCGAATCGTCTGAATCACTTCATCGATATTGAGCTGAGCAATCAGCAGGCCTTCAATCGTATGCTTGCGACGTCTGGCTTCAGCTAACTGGAATTCCGTTTTTCTTTTGAGAACCGTGATGCGGTGGCGAATGAACTCGCCAATGAGTTCTTTGATATTCATCGTTTTCGGACGGTTGCCCGAAAGCGCCAGCAGAATCACGCTGAATGTCGATTGCAGTGGTGAATATTGGAAAAGCTGGTTGAGAATCACCTCTTTATCAGCATCGCGCTTAAGCACAATATGCAGGCACACTTGCCACGAAGGCATCGTGCGGTCGGTGAGATCGATAATTCGCGAGATCCCCTTGATCTTGTCATCGCGAACCAGTTGTTCAAGCTTTTCACGGATCCGGTCACGAGTTTCGAGATAAGGGATCTCGGTGACTTCGATAATCTCAGTATTCTTCTCGGTGATGAACTTCGTGCGCGCCCGCACGGTCAGTGTGCTGCGACCTGTCAGATAGCCCTGGCGGATGCCATATCGACCACAGATAATGCCACCCGTGGGGAAATCTGGCCCCGGCAACACTTCCATCAGTTCGTCAATCGAGACTTCAGGATCATCCAGCATCCGCACGACAGCTTGCGAGACTTCTGCCAGATTGTGTGGCGGAATGCTCGTCGCCATCCCGACGGCAATCCCGCTGGAACCGTTGACCAGCAGATTCGGAAAACGTGACGGCAGAACGACAGGTTCGCGATTGCGCTGATCGTAGGTCAGCACATAATCGACAGTATCCCGCTTTAAGTCGTCCAGCATCTCAGAAGCCACGGCCGAGAGCCGCGCTTCGGTATAACGCATGGCTGCGGGAGGAAGACCTGCCAGCGAACCGAAGTTCCCCTGCTTGTCGATCAGGGTTTCCCGCATGTTCCAGTTCTGCGCAAGCCGAACCAGTGTGGGGTAAATGGAGCCGTCGCCGTGAGGGTGGTAATTGCCGCTGGTGTCACCACAGATTTTGGCACATTTGACACGCCCCGAACTGGGGCCGAGGTTCAGGTCGTTCATCGCGACCAGAATGCGGCGCTGCGAAGGCTTGAGGCCGTCGCGGGCATCGGGCAACGCGCGGCTGATGATCACGCTCATCGCATAGGTGACATAGCTCGTCCGCATCTCCCCTTCAATGGGAACCGGAAGAATCCGTTCCGGAAGCGGCGTCAGATTCGCTGGCGGCATGTCTCCGTTCGACAACGCAGTCACTCCTGTTGGGAGGGCTTGAGTGTGATCACTGACGGGCGTTATTGCTCATCACGTAACCTGAAGTGGGAGTGAATGTTACGCCCAATCTTCGTCAGGGTCGCAAGACCCCGTGTACTGACGCAAGAGTTTACCATAACTGGAGTTTCGTCACAACGAACAGCCCCTGCGAAGCACAGGGATCTTCCAACCCCGGGATCTTCCGGTTTTTCAGGATTTTTCTGTCAAGAATTTCCGGCTGTATTTCAGTCCCTTCTCCGTTTCTTTTCTGCTCTCAAATTGCCAAGGTGGAAGAACAAGAAACCGCGACGGTTTTCCTGTGATTCGGTTCAGGTCGTGATTTCCCGGACATTCTTTATTCCGAACATGCCATGGCGGACTCGATGAATTCTGATGTTCTTCACGGCCAAACTCCTGACGGAAAAATTCCTGAGGGCCAACTCCCTGAAGTGCAAACTCCAGGCATGGATTCTGTTCCCAATCACTCTTCGCCAGCAGCAGCCGAACTGGATCACACACTTGACCAGTCAACTGATGAGAAGGAATGGAGCCGCCATCTCAGTGCTCGGGCCGCCAGCACGTTTTCGGTGGCTGCTCCTGCCAATGTGCCGGGATATCGGATTCTGGAACCTATTGGTGAAGGCAAGTTTGGCTCGGTCTGGCTGGCCCGGGAGACCAATACCGGCAAGCAGGTGGCCATCAAGTTTTATACTAATCGTCGCAGTGTCGACTGGGCACTACTCTCTCGCGAAGTCGAGAAGCTCGCCGTGCTTTATACCTCGCGGCATATCGTGGGCTTATTGGCCGTGGGGTGGGATCATGAACCCCCTTATTACGTGATGGAATATCTTCCCAATGGCTCGCTGGCGACATTGCTGGAGCAGGGGGGGTTAAGGCCGGCAGAAGCTGTGCACATGGCGGTACAGATTGCCCGTGGTCTGGCGCATGCCCATGGGAGCGGTGTTTTGCACTGCGATCTGAAACCCGCCAATATCCTGCTCGATCAGGATCTGGAACCGCGGTTATGTGATTTTGGGCAGTCCCGACTGGTTGACGAGCAGAGCCATGCCCTGGGGACTCTGTTTTATATGGCACCTGAACAAGCCGATCTTAAGGCGGTTCCCGATGCCCGCTGGGACGTCTATGCCCTGGGAGCGATTCTCTTTCATCTGCTGGTTGGTGAGCCGCCACATCGGACAGCCATTCACGAAGAAACACTGAAACACGCCTCGTCACTGGAAGAGCGACTGCGCCTCTACCGCGAAATCGTTGAGCGCAGTCCAGTTCCCACGGCTCATCGATCGATTGCGGGTGTGGATGGTCAACTGGCGGAAATTATTGATCGATGTCTACAGGCTGACCCTGCTCGCCGTTTTCCCAATGCCCAAGCCATTCTTGATCAACTTTCCATTCGTGAACGTCATCGCTCCCGACGGCCACTCTTTGTGCTGGGATTGCTGCTCCCGGTCATTCTGTTGTTGTGTATGGCTCCGTTAGCTGGTGAAGCCATGCGCGTGGCGGTGACAACGGCCCGTGAACGATTGACGGATCGAGCATTAGAAAGCGATGTGGTTTCTGCCAATCTGCTGGCACGAAGTATTGAACGCGAGATTCTTGACCGGTTCGATGAACTGCTGCGAATCTCGCAATATCCGCGTGTCCAGCGTGCTGTGGCTGAGTTTGCAGAAAAAACTCCGGAAGAACGCCACGAACTCAGTGAATTGCTGACAGAGTTAAAACAGGAAGTCGACGACCGGCATCGTGCAGAACAGCGCAAGCTGGATGACAGTTGGTTTTTGCAAAATGTCAGTGGTGTGCAGATCTGGCGCGAACCATCCAGCGAGCGCAGCCTCGATGAAAATTATGCTCATCGAGACTATTTCCATGGCCAGGACGAAGAATTTTCTCCTCATCAGTTACCAGAGGGGCTAAAGCCCATTCACCGACCCCATCTCTCGATGGTTTACACCAGTACGACAACCGGGCGTTACAAAGTGGCGATGTCGGTGCCTGTGTTTGACTATGACGATCCTCAGAAGGTGATCGGTGTTTTGGCCCGATCCATCTATTTGGGAGAGCTGCTTGTCGAGTATGAGGAATTACTACGCGATAATTACGCTGATGGTGTCAGCCGGGTGATTGCATTAGTCGATAGCCGTGAATGGAAGCTGCTGGCCCATCCCTGGATGGACGATGAGCATCTCTCTCAGTTGACACTGGAGCAGTTTTTGTCGCTCAGCCTGGATCCTCGATTTGTGAAAAAACTGGAGCAGCTGCAAAAGTTGAAGCCAGGTTCCCATGAGGCTATTCATTTTGACCGAACCCATTCTTATACCGACCCTGTCTCGAAAACGGCTCCTCAGGAGTATGGCGGTAATTGGCTGGCAGCGTTCAGTCCTGTGGGGCAGACAACCTGGGTGGCGATTGTTCAGGAACGCCAGTCGGATATTGATGGGCCGGTCGACGACATGCGCAGTCGGTTGGGTTTATTTGCGATTTATGGTGTGGGATTAGTCATTGTCGCCGTGGCGATCACCTGGTTAATTTTGATGGCAGCCATGTCTGACTGGACACGTCGCAAACGACGTTTGCCGCGAGTGGGTTCTTACAATTCCGAGTCTTCATCGCTCGCATCATAATGGCAGAGTGTTGTGCTTGAGCCAGAGCTTCCATGTGATCTGCTGGGTGGTGGTCAAGGATTTGAAGGGCAGGGATGTACGAACTTGTAATCCGCCACTCTGATGGCACGCTGATCGGACGGCACCCACTTCATCAGGGACGTCTTGTCACGATTGGTCGTTCTCCTGGCTGTGATTTTCCATTGGCGAAGGATCCTCTGGTCTCGCGTCACCATGTGCAGTTGATGCCCCAAAGTGATCATGTGGTGGCCAGGCGAGATCCGGCGGCTGTGAACCCGTTGTTCTTTGAAGGGAAAGAAGTTGATAACTGCCGGATTGAAGTGGGGCAACATTTTGTGGTCGGGGGGACGGTGTTGCAGATTATTGCCACTCCTTCCAACGAGCCATCGGCTGACCTGACACCATCCACGGATCAGCCCGCTGTGGCTCAGATCAACTTCAGTTCGCAGTCATTGAGGACGGTGCGTTATCCCGATGCCGAGAACCGGATCGAAGTTTTAACTCACCTTCCCGAGGTGATTTCTGGTGCCACGGGAGAAGCCGAACTCTATGTCAGGCTCTGTCAGCTCCTGCTGCGTGGCGTCGTTGATGCGGAAGCAGCTGCGATTGTGGAACTGTCAGGGGGGAATACCGTACGAATCCTGCATTGGGATCGGCGTCGGGAAACTGCCGGAGAATTCCGGCCCAGCCGACGATTAGTTCAGGAATCGTTGGCGCCGGCAGAGCCGCGCAGTGTGCTTCAGGTCTGGGATTCTCTCCAACCCGATGTCATTGAACATACGTTGGCGTCGGATCTTGATTGGGCCTGCTGTACGCCGGTCGAAGGGCTGACGTTGCAGCGCACTGGGCTTTACCTGGCCGGTAAACGGAACATTTCCACGGCAGTGACCGGGCCGGAAATAGATCATTCTCATCTGGATGCGGATGTTAAGTTTACAGAGTTGGTCTCGCAGATCATTGGTGCGGTATTGAAGTCACGCCGCTGGGAGCGACAGCGTTCGAGTTTGCGGCAATTTTTTGCACCACCAATTCTGGCCGCTTTGGGAGATGATCTCGATACGACGCTTCTAGAACCTTGTGAGTGCGATGTCACCGTGATGTTCTGCGACCTTCGCGGGTTTTCTCAGACCGCAGAAAATGCCAGCGATGATCTGATCGGTCTTTTGGATCGTGTCAGCCGGGCTTTAGGTGTCATGACCCGTCAAATTTTGGCGAACAGCGGCGTCACGGGAGATTTTCAGGGAGACGCAACGTTGGGATTCTGGGGATGGCCATTTCCTTCCACAGATGCTGCGGTGAATGCCTGCCGGGCTGCTCTGGCAATTCGCAGTGAATTTGAAAGCAAGCGTGGTCACAAGGATCATCCTCTGGCCGACTTTGCAATGGGAATTGGGTTGGCTCACGGTCGGGCGGTGGCAGGGAAGATTGGCACGCATGATCAGGTGAAAGTCACCGTGTTTGGGCCGGTGGTCAATCTGGCCAGTCGTTTGGAAGGACTGACAAAACAATTGCGGGTGCCCATTCTTCTGGATGACGCAACCGCATCGCTGGTTCGGCCACGTTTATCGAGCGAGGAAGGGCGGTTAAGGAAGCTGGCGAGGGTTTTGCCTTACGGCATGGATCGACCGGTTGTCGTCCATGAGTTGCTGCCTGCTGAAAAGGATTTTCCGTTACTGTCGGACGCTCATCTTGTTGCCTATGAAGAGGGTGTTGAGCAGTTTATTCAAGGGAATTGGGAAGAGGCCTATCATCGGCTACATGCGATGCCCAGCAGTGATCGTGCTCAGGACTTATTGATTCAGCAGATCGCCATGAATAACCGGCAAGCCCCCAAAGATTGGGATGGCACCATTCGCTTTCCGGGCAAGTAAAATGGATCACTTGCCGGTGCAGGTTCTTCTTCAACACCCCTCCGAACCAAAAACATATATCTTGAATTCCTCTCGCTCTTGATTGCGAGATCATTAATGCGAGTGCCCGTCGCTGCCGCTTCCGGCTCGTTGGCATGGGACGCGGGGTGGAAGTTTCGCCACCCTGGCAGAAATTGGAATTTCAACCGGGGCTACCCTGCTTGCAGCTTTGGGGGCAAGCATGTTGATGCGATGCAATCGTCAACGCGCTATTTCAGTTGCGATTCGTATCATTGGGACGCTCGATTTTGATGCTCCCATCCCGCCACTCTGATTAATCAGAAATGCGAGTCGGACAGACGGATGAGAATGTTGATCCTAATCTCAGTTCATCGAAATCGGTGGCAACATTCGCAGTGATTGAGACCTGCGTGAGGCGGAAATCGGGAACCGTGAAATGCAGTTGTGCGGTCTCCCTTTCTGGTGTTTGTCCTAAATCAGGATTCAACCACACATGCACATCCTCAGAGCCTTTTTGAAACTGAAGATGCCCAACAAATAAGACCGGCTGACGGAATGAAATCTGGCTCTCTCGAACGTATTGAAGGTCTCCCAGCAAAACCCCTCCCGCAGACCAATTTGCAGACTGTCGATCTGGCAGACGACCGACTCGGACTCCGGCCCGATCGGTTCCCAGTTCAAGGAAGGCGAAGTGGGAACCATTGAGGGGCCTGGCGGATTGAGCTAGAAAGCTGAACCAGAGTGCAGAGCCATCCCGACCGAGTCCTCCTTCTGCCTGAAGTGAGACCGGAAACTGTGTGACATCGAGTCTGCGACTCGATGTGGAAAACATGGACGAGGCCGTTCGCATTTCGTTACCGAGGGTGCTCAACACACGACCGTACTGATCGACGTATCGTAACGGATCCGTACTGCGGGGATCTTTGGGATCGAGCGGCGGTTGATGGGAGTGGCTAACGATTTGCGAAGTTTGCGTGCCTTGTTCAATCCAGGGTTCAGCCCAACCAAACCCGCCGCCGAGGATCATTGATTTTGCGAGGGGATTCGCAGAGGCGTTCACCCCTTGCTTGATCATCGCCGTTGGAGAATAGTCAAACCCTTCATAGGCTACGGGCGAAGGGGGTGGTGAAGAACTCATCCAGAGAAATGCCCCCAGAATCCCTGCAAAGGCGATCACGCATCCCAGAACCAAACGGAGTTTCCTATCCCACATTCGAAGGGAACCGGGGCGATTGTCCCGATCGTGGAGAGGCAAGAAAACCGGTTCCGTGGCAGGCAAGACTAACTGCGACTGATTTTCTGGCGGCAAAATCAACGAGCGAGCGATACTCTCGTGTGGCAGTCCTGGCCCGTCGTCGAACTGAAAGTTTGATCGAAGTGATGAGTGGAGGACAATACGCCGCAGCACGATTTTGGCGTGAGAGGGATGCTCCCTGATCCAGCCCATCAGCGCTTCAGACTCTTCGTCGCTGAGATACCGACAGTCCAGATAACAATCAAGGAGTTCAAGGGCAGTCGTCTCGTTCATTCATTTCAAACATCAAGTGAGAGCGTTGGCCTGAATGCAATCCAACAATGCGGAGCGAATTCGAGAGAGCGCTGTACGGACAGATCCCGAGGTCATGTTGACTTTTGCGGCGATCTGTTGTGGCGTGAAATCATGCTGGTAACGCAGTTGTATCAATTCTCGAGAACGGCCCGTGAGTCGTGAGAGACACTTTTTAAGAACGGAATGTTCCTCGACTAAAGCCCCCTGAACCTGATCACAAGTTTCAATGAGCAGATCCAGTGACTCTTCCACAAACTTCACTGGCACGCGATTCCGTGCTCGATAAAAGTCGGCAATTTTCAATTTCGCAATCCATGTCACCCAAGGGAGAAATGGGCGAGATGGATCATAGTCATCGAATCGACGTGCGACTTCTACTGCGACTTCCTGCAATAAATCCTCCGCATCAGAGAACTGCGGGGTTGATGTTCGTAAAAACGCGGTCAAGGCCGGTTGAACCCTGAGCCAGTTCACCGTCAACAACTCATGCGACTGTACGCGGGTGAGTTCACGGACTGAAGTGACAGTTGAGTTGAGAGCCAGATCCGAATGCGCATTCATCTCATAAATTCCAACCCGTCGTTCCGCCGAAGCCGTTTCCATGTTGAAGTTTTTATCGGTGAGTCTATCACGCCCGCGCAGCAAGAAAAACCCCTTTCGGTCATGAATCTTCCGTGAGTGGCTAGTGAAGCTTCGGTTAAGATCGGGTTTCCGTGTAACGATTGAATGTCCTAAGCGACATTACATATGGGCGGTGACCATCGTCATCAGACAATCAGCATCCGCTGCATCGTTGGTAAGATGGCTCGCCGTTGATACCTCTTCACGCTCAAGAAATCAGGAAATTCTCATGCGCTCCCAAACGCAGACCTCCGAAAGCATTCGCAGAGGCTTCACGCTCATCGAGTTACTCGTGGTGATCGCGATCATTGGCGTCCTGGTGGCTTTGCTGCTGCCCGCCGTCCAGCAGGCTCGCGAGGCCGCACGGCGTACACAATGCAAGAATCAACTGAAGCAATTCGGCCTGGCTCTCCACAACTACCATGGCACCTATGGAATGTTTCCCATCTGCGGAACATCCACCCGGGCAGGCAATCCGAGAACGACCTGGATGGTGCGGTTGCTGCCATTCCTCGATCAGGCACCTTTATACAACCAGCTCGACATGAGTTGCCTACTTCCAGCCTCCAGCTACGACGGCTACCGATATGTCTCCTGGCAGTTGCTCGAACCGAACAAGCCCTTCAAGGAATTCGTGATACCCGGAATGATGTGTCCCAGCGAACCTTCCAGCTCCATACAGAATGACTCCGCTTTTGGAATGTTCCATGTCACGACATATGCCGGTTCAGTCGGCTCACAAGCCATTACATCCGGCGCTGCGGCGTGCATTCTCTTCGATGGCTATGCCGAAAAGACCTCAAGTTTTGGAGGTGGCAAAGATAAATCCGCCATTTCTGGGATGACGGGACGAGACGGAATCTCGATTCGCATGCAGGACGTGACAGATGGAACCTCGAACACGATCCATGTGGGGGAGTTCATCCCCACATGTCTGGATGGAGGGAGCCGCGCCAGTTGGTCCTTTGCCTATTCGACCACCAACGATGGAGCCACGACCATTACCCCTCTCAATGAGTTCACAACCTGCCCCGGAAAAAATGCCAATACAGCTTATCCAAGTTGCACAGCAGCCTCCAATTGGAACTTCTCCTATGGCTTCCGATCTCAACATGCCGGTGGAGCTCAATTCCTGTTTGCCGACGGGAGCGTGCGATTCCTTGGCGAAAACATCGATCACGCCAACGTTTACCAAAGCCTGGGGGGGCGTGCGGATGGAAAGGTCATCGGAGAATTTTAACGGCTTCTTGGCCCACACCGGATAAGAGCAGCACGCTCCCCGCTTCGTGAAACGTCGTGTTTGAGAGCGAAAGCCTGTGCCTGATAGCGCGGTCACATCATGAACCAGCGTGAGTGGCCTGTCACGGCTTTGTCTTAGGGTTGGTGTCGCCGCAACGTCCTCCGATGTTGGACTTTACAGTCTGTTCAACCTCGCTTTTGAGTGAGACGAACCGCCAGTCGACTTTCTCTCACGATCAATTTAATGAGTTCCGCCAGTTCTTGATTTGGATTGAAAGAAAAGGATGCGCCGCATGTCTGAGGTCGTGAAGTCTTCCCTGTTGATCGCCATGCTGCTAGCCACAATCGGTTGTGGGCAACAGGCCCCGAAGCTGGTCGATGTGTATGGCCGGCTGACGTACAATCACGATCCATTGTCAAATGCCACGATCATCTTTACGCCCGAGTACGGATCGCTTGCCACAGCCATTACTGATCAGTACGGAAAGTTTCAGCTTTGCACGAACTCGCAGACAGGGGCCATTCCGGGCAACTATCGGGTTTCCGTCGTGGCGATGGAAGAAGTGCCTCTCTCGGAAAGCGAACGGGTCGCTCTCAGCGATTCGACAGATGAGATGGACACCATGTCTGCCAAACCACCGGCCAGATGGCTGATTCCCAAGAGGTACGGAAGCCCCGCTTCCAGCGGACTCGTGGCAAACGTCTCCGGGGATGAGACAGAGTGCTTCCTGACATTCGATTTGGAAGACAATCTGAATAAATAGTTGATGTGCATCATCTGTATGTCTCCCGGTCGAGGTCGCGTCGTATCGTCCTCCTGAAACAGAATGAAAACAGTAATACGACACGATGATTAACTGAGAAAACGGAATGCGACACTTGCCAGTTTGCCAGTACGCAAGGTGCCTGTTCGCATGGCTCATACTGGATGGGGGGGGCGTATTGAGAGGAGTGATGCCAACTCAGCTGGTGCGGTTATTTTGCCTGTACGGCTGACTCTTTAATTGATTTTTCCTCCCTGTTCTTTGCCGACAATGTTTGTGGGAGGGGCTGTCTGGAGATCCTCTACAATCGATACAACGCGGCAGGAATGAGTGACCGCATAAGGCTGAGGGAAGAGATCAAAAGAAAAGCTCAACTTGGAGCCGGGTTATTGCCGTTCGTGTTGTAGACTTGTTGAGGGATCGAAACGAGGTCGTGAAAACGCCACCTGATTTCGCCTCCATATCGCTTTTCCGTTCAGATGCGAATCGCAATTCTTTAACCTGGGGTGTGACCACTTCGATGAATGAGTTTGCATCGAATGATCGCCCGCGAGTCCTGGTGATCGATGACGATCCGCTGTTCCGCAGCTTGATCATGTCATTGCTCAGGAAGGATTACCTGGTCTCTGTGGCTTCGGATGGTGCCGAAGGGTACTATAAGGCGGCAGAGCACGCACCAGATATTGTGCTGATTGATGTGCAGATGTCGGGTTGGGACGGTATTAAAACACTTCGGCATTTCCGGGCACATCCCGCGCTCTCCAAAGTTTCGCTGGTCATGTTGACCTCGGATAGCAGCCGTGAAACAGTCATGGCCGCTATTCAGGCTGGCGCCCATGACTACATTGTGAAGACCAGTTTCTCCAAGGAAGATTTGTTCAATAAGCTGGCACGATTTGATCCCCGCCGAAGAACCATCATGCAGCGGGTTGAGGCACAGGCGGCAGCAGCATTGAATGTGACCCGTCCCAGTTACGCCAGCCCTGCCACAGGTTTTGCGGCATCTGAGAGCAAACCGGCAGTCAATTCTCCTTTGCCGCAGGCCTCTTTGCAGCAGACCACATCTGCTCATGCGGAGGAAGCTTCATCCTCCCCCGAGAATTTGATTCCACAGGGAAAACACGTCTCTGCTGGAACGTCTTCTGTTCCTGCCCCGAATCAGCGAGACCGTTTCTTTTCGACCGGAGATTTTGGATCCAGCGGGGGAAGTAATCCTGAGCGGGTGCCAGTAGGGAAGACCGCTGGCGTTGCAGGAGGAGTCGCCTCCAGGGAATCAACCTCGTCAGTTTCGCAATCATCGGCGTCGGCTTCAGAGGCACTGTCACAGATTGCGGATTTGGTGACAGGGGACACTTCCAGTGACTCACCGCCTTCTGAGCAATATGATAGTCGCCTGCGTGAACTGATCGATGATTGGGAATAACTATGCCTGATTGGCATGGTTGGTCATCACGTGATGGTGTGCAAAACTGCGTTGATACGCCCCTGCTTTCTCTGCTGAAAGAGGTCTTGCCACCTTGAACGCCAGCTGGCGTTTGCGATTCGCAAAGTGAGTGGGCTGGTTTGCTGAAGACGACTTCGGTAACTTTGCCGAAATCAGCTTTATGCACAGGTTCTTCAGGCTGGACTTTTTCAAGCAGCCAAAGCAGCCTTTATTGCTGTCGGGATGGTTTCCATTCGCCTGGTCTGAAGCACGATCCAGGTCAACGCAGGCAATTCAACGCAGACAATGGGATGAATGTGTCATGACGAACTTTTGCCCGCGTCCTGCCAATCGACGCCGCTTCGCTATCGCAGGACTCCAGAAGTCAAACCTGGCGAGAATTGCGGCATTGATTGTCTGTTCCCTGACCCTGAGTTCTCTCAGCGGTTGTGGTGCTGCGGCTTATGAAACGCGTTTGGAAGAAACGAAAAAGTATTTTGCCTACCTGGAAAAACAGGATCAGGTGCTGGGGTCAGTGTGGCGGGAGTCGGGCGTTGAACTGCGAGTTCCTCGCCAGTTCCAATTAATCCCCAAACCCGTTGTTCCCAAGGCCGAAGAGGGGAAGCCTGCCCCTGTGGTCGATGATCACCGTCAACCAGACTATTTCAACTTTGAATTTCCGGGATTATTGGGCGCCTGGAAAACGCAGGTGAATGCCACGCTGGATGGTGCTTCCGTTCCCCGGAACGCATTCATTTATGTGATCAGCAATTACTCCATGTTTGCTCAAACCAGTCAGATCGAAAAAGCCCCTCAATTCTCTCAGAACTTTCTGGATCGTTTCTGGCAAGTCTTGGCGATCCCGGAAGATCAGCGCAAGACCACAACTGAAATATTTCCTAAAGGGACATCCTATCTGCCGAAGAAGTCTTTTACTGCGATGAACCTTCGACCTGCCCAGCCGATTGATGGGATCCCGTATCTCTTTGATGTCTACATCATTCAGCAGAAGGACATTCAGGTCGCCGTCATCGTGGCGGCCCCCGCCGATTCTGATGCCAACACCTTTTTGGGAGCGGGCATTCCCATGATGTTGGAAACAATGAAGCTGACGGGCGAAAAACCTCGCGCGGGATCGCAACAAAAAGGGAGCAGTGCGGCTCAGTCAGCTTTCTAAACCCGTTTCCGGGTCAGTGCGGCGGCTTATGTTCGTCATTTGACTTGAAAAATCTGGATTTTTACGCCGCCAGAACACAGTAGTTGAATTTGCGCGAAACGGATTGTGTCGCAGATCGGCAGGCGTTATGCCCGAACCTGTGCTCCCAGTTGAGACAGGCATTCGCTGATGACAGCCTGTTGGGCCACTTCGACTTCTTCGCTGGTCAGTGTTCGTTCGTGAGAACGGTAAGACAGTGTGACCAGATAAGACTTTTGGCCATCTGGGATCTGTTTGCCGCGATACTGGCCGCTGAACCGGACGGTTTCCAGGAGTGAACCGGCGGCGGATCGCACCACGCGTTCGAGGTCGCTCCAGTTGACTTCTTCGGCCAGGACAAAGTTCAGATCTCGCACCGCTGGCTGAAACTGGGCGATCTGCTGGAATTGGGGAGCCGCCTGGAAGACCGCTTCTAAAACTGCGACATCGACTTCGGCGATGCTGACGGTATCGCGCAAGCCGGCCGCTTGCACAGCATTCGCATGGAGTTCGCCGCACCATCCCCAGCGGACATCATTAAGCCACAGTTCTGCTCCACGGAATGGAGCAAAAGTGGAGAGGCTGGAAGGACGTGCTTCCAAGCGAAGATCAGATCGACAGGCACGGGCGATCGCCGTCATGATCCCTTTTAATTCCAGAAAGGGCAATCCGCTGACACATCCCAAAGTTGTGGGTTGCTGGGCACAATCGCTGGTGATTTCACTTCCCAGATAAACACGGGCGATTTCAAACAGTTGCGCATCATGATTGCCACGGCGGATGTTCTCGCGGCGGACATTGAGCAAGGACGGAACCAGGCTTTGTCGTAATTGATTCTCGGATCGACGCCGCGAGTGATCGACGGTGAGCGGAGCGATGGCCCCGTGCGGAGAGAACCATTGCTGCTGCGATTCGCTGGTGAACGCGACCGTCATTGCCTCAAAGAAACCGGAAGCAACCAGTGTGCTGCGCACCTTTTCAGAAACGCGGTCAATGGTCGTTTTTCGGCTGGAACAGAGGGGGACGAGAGCGTCTTCCGGAATCTGATCGTAGCCATGGATTCTCGCCACTTCTTCAATCAGGTCGATTTCTCGTGTCAGATCACGGCGGAAAGAGGGAGCCAGTACCTGGAAGCATATTGTGCTATCAGTTGCAGTCTGATTCTGCTCGACAGTCACCCGGCATCCCAATTGTTTGAGAATCTGCTGAACCGTTTGAACCGGCACATCAATTCCCAGTACCTTCGGAATGCGCGCCAGTCGGAAGGTGATCGGGGAGCCGAACTCGGGAGCCAACTCACCCGACATGACAGGTTCTGACAGGATTTCTCCACCCGCCAATTGCTGAATCAGTAATGCACATCGGCTGCTGGCCCATTCCAATCCGTGCTGATCCAGAGGCCGTTCATAGCGGTATGATGACGGGCTGAACAGTTCAAGGGCGCGGGATGTGTTGCGGACGCTTAATGAAGAAAACGACGCGGTTTCCAGAAGCACTGTTGTAGTTTTTGACTCAATTTCGCTATTCAGGCCACCCATCACGCCAGCCACCGCCACTGGGCCGCGCGCATCGGCAATGACGCCCATGGTCGGTTGCAGCGGATACTCGCGCTGGTTGATGGCCATGATTTTTTCGCCGGCTTTGGCCATGCGAACGGTCAATTCACCGCCTGAAATCTTGGCATAGTCGAAGGCATGGAGGGGTTGGGAGCATTCAAACATGACATAGTTTGTGGCGTCGACCACGTTATTAATCGAAGCAATCCCGAGTGATGACAGTCGATCCACCAGCCAGTCCGGGCTGGGGCCTACTTTCACATTTCGAATGACTCGGGCGATGTAGCAGGGGCAGAAGTGCTTTTCGTCAATCGAGACCTTGACCAAACTTGATGTTGGTTCCGAGATGAATTTCGGAGCCGCATCGGGATAGCGGAGTTGCTCGCCATTCACAGCGGCGATTTCACGGGCAACTCCCAGATGGCCCAGACAATCGGGGCGGTTGCTGGTGACTTCCAGATCGATCACGGTTTGCGTGCCCCGTTGCTCGATAAATTCGAGATTAAGGCCGGCGTGCGTCAGCTGGTCACCCAGTTCCTCGACAGGGAGGTTGATAGCGACATAATCTTTGAGCCAATCCAGATTCACCAGCATGCGAACCGCCTATCGCTGAAAACTATCCATGAAACGGCACTCGGCCGCCTGAATCGACTGAATGATACGGCCCACGGCAAGAAATGATTTTCACCCCCTCGTCATCTCCGGGAGGCTGAACGTCTCATTTGAAGCTGGTGCGACCGAATCGCCAATCTCAAGCGACCGCAAGTTTAGCCGTCGTGAGAGGTTCTGCCCAGTTCAGGCGACTGGCGGTTCCGGTGGCGCTGGTGGGTTTTGCGAACCGGGCATCACAATCGTGGTGGAAGGGACGTTTGAAATCGACTGCTGAGCGGCCTCAATCTTCCGTTCGGATTCTGTCACACAGGCGGCAATCACCAGATCGCCAGCCACGTTGACCGTTGTCCGAGACATATCAAGAATTCGGTCGACACCCATAATGATGCCGATGGAGGAACCAGGGATTCCCACAGATTGCATCACTACCACAATCAACGGCAAAGAACCTCCCGGAACCCCTGCCGTCCCAATTCCCGCCAGGACGGACATCATCACGACCTGAATTTGCTGGGTAAAGGTCAAGTCAACTCCCATCACCTGCGCGAGGAACAGAACGACAACTCCTTCAAAGAGGGCTGTTCCGTTTTGATTTCCTGTGGCCCCGACAGTCAGCACAAAGTTAGAGACGCGCGGCGGGAATTTCAGATCTTCTGTCGCCACACGCATCGCTGTCGGGAGCGTGGCGCTGGAGGAGGAGGTTCCAAATGCTGTCAGCAACGCTTCAGCCGACCCACGAAAGAAGGTGATGGGCGACATTCTGGCGAAGACCATCAGCACGATGGAATAGGTGACAAACAAATGGATCGCCAGGCCTGCCAAAGCGGTCAGCACAAAACTGGCGAGCACGCGCAGAATGTCGAATCCCAGTTGAGACGTAATGGCAAAAACCAGGCAACCGGCGCCTATCGGGGCCAGCCTCATGGCAAAGTTGATCACGACGGAACTGATGAGCTGTAGCCCCTCCAGCCACGACACGAATCCCACCGCTTTGGTGGGGTTGGTCGTGATTGCCATGCCGCAGACCAGGGCAAAGACCATCACGGCCAGCATGCCATCGCCCTTGGAGGAGCCATCTACCGCCCCGACCATCTCCTGAAGCGGATTTTCCGGGAAGAGATCGATCAAGACATCGCGCAGAGGTTTGGTTTGTTCAGACTGTTGAACTTTTTTCTCTGCATCTGTGGCATACCGCTCGGAAAGCTGAGTTCGCTGAGCTTCACTAATGGCTTTTCCCGGCTGAAAAGTGTTGACCAACGTCAGCCCGATAATCACTGCGGAGATAGAGAGAATGGCTGTGAATCCCAGGGTTCGCAGACCCATGCTTCCCAGTTTCTTCAAATCGCCAATTTCCACAACGGCGAGCGTTAACGCTGAAAAGACCAGCGGCAGTACAATCATGAACATTAAACGGAGAAACAGCTTGCCAAAGCCTTCGATCCAATAGACGACGCCCTGGCTCCAGTAGAGAAATTTGATTTGGAAATCGGAAGGATTCGCTTTGTCAGCCGCAGGGACAACAAGCGACGTGGCATAGTAGAAAAGAAGCCCCAGCAGGATCCCTGCAACAAGGCCTATCAGGATTTTCCAGTGAGATCCTTCATCGTGCTCGGTTGTTTTCTGGGAGGGAGCGTCTGGCGATGAGCTGGTTGCCAATGCTTCACTTTCCATGGTTGGAGGATGCCTGGGGTGTCAGGTCACCTCGGTCATTAGGGTTTCATCCCACCTGAGCACCGGTGAAACGAGTTGATTCTCAGCGGCGAGGGCTGAACTCGGAGCAGCAATTTTTGAATATGCACACTAAATAGCGCATGGGGACATGTAAACTCGCCATCGGTCACAAAGTTTCAAAAAAATTGTTCTCAGGGAAATCTGGGCTGGTCGAGCTGACTTCTCTGTGTCAGGATGCGTCGGTTCTTGTCATCACGTTGAAGACGCTGTCGACATCTTTTGTGCTTCTGGATAGAAGTTCAGTGGGTTGTCTGTATGTCTGCGAAAGTCAGGGAAGATTTACGTCATGGTTGACGTTCGCTCTCAATGGTGTGTTGTCGGAGATCTTGTGGCCGGAGAGTCAAGCTCTGCGGATGGGTCACTCATGGAGTTTCCTGCCGATCCGATTGCGTGCATGCGTCGACTTCGGCAAGAGCAGGGGGATTACGCATCACTGTCAGCAGATGGGCAGCGGCTGAATTTCGTTTTCAGTCCCGAGGGGAATCACAAAGTCCTCAGTGATTCAGTGAACTATCATTCACGCTTTTTTGCCCTGCGTGGCGGTCGAAAGTCGCCCCAGCGCCGGCTCTCCAGTGGTCTCTTGAGTATGAACGGCGAGGAACATCGCCGTAATCGCCGATTAGTCATGGATGCTTTCAGTAAGCGGGCCGTCCCTCTTTACGCGGGGACAATTGTCAGTCTGACAGAAGATCTGCTCAGCCGATGGGAACCGGGTCAAGTGGTTGATATCAACCACGAAATGACGGAGTTCATGCTTCGTGTGACGTCGTCGATTCTGTTTGGGGTGGATAACCCGGAAATGGCCTATCGGATTGGTCGAATGACCGATCATTGGGTGCGGATGAATCATGAGGTCGGGATTGGGGCCATGGTTTCCAATCCCGAAATCGCAGGCCGATACGAAGAACTTCTCAGTTTTGCGGCTGATCTTGATTCTGAGATCTCAGCCATGATCGAACTGAGGCGAACCAGGCAAACTCTCAGTCATGATGCGTTGTCAATGCTGCTGGCAGCCCATGATTCAGAGGGGGCCATTACTGACGAACAGCTTGTTGGGCACACGGCCCTGCTGTTTGCTGCTTCTCATCTGACAACCGCACATACGTTTGCATGGACGTTATTCCTGCTCTCTCAGCATCCAGAAACGATGTTAAACGTCCATCATGAATTGGCTCTGCTGGACGGGCAAGCACCCGTGGGGCCGGCTTTGGATCGACTGGTTTCCACTGAGCAGGTGATCAAAGAGAGCATGCGCTGCCTGCCGGCTTCCGCTTATTCTCAGCGAGTGACGACAACTCCGCAAATGCTGGGTTCGCTTAATCTGTGTGCCGGTGAAACAGTGATTTTCAGTCAGTTTATGACCCATCATCGGGCTGACCTGTATCCAGACCCTTATAGCTTCCGCCCGGAACGCTGGGGGTCGATCAGTCCCAGTCCTTATGCTTATCTGCCATTTGGAGCCGGGCCACGCATGTGTATTGGTGCGGCGCTGGGGATGCTCATTCTAAAAACCGCTTTGCCGATGATTTTATCGCGGTTCAAATTCAATCTCGTGCCTTATGCCGAAGTTAACGGCCGTGTGATTTCCACCATGTTGGGGCCGACCACACCTGTTCCCATGATTATTGAGGCGCAGGACGGACGGTTTTCTGCCAATCCCGTTCGCGGCAACATCGGTGATCTGGTCGATCTTCCGGAAATCACCGGGCAATTCGTTCGCGCGGCCTGATGACCCACTGCTTTCAACCCTGTTCGAGAAAGCAGGGACTGACACAGCCTCAGAAATAGGGACTGCTCTGAATGTTAGTCCAGGGCGTTGCCATTTCACGACGTGGGGTGGTCGCCGGGTGGTGATTCCATTGAGGGAGCTTGTGGAGTGACTGCGCGGAGGCCAACGACAGGGTAGGTTTCGCGAGGCGTCATTCCCCGGTCAAAGACTTCCGGTGCATCGGGCGGAAGAGCATCCACCATTTGCCGAACCTGCAATGCCCAGGCTGTCAGGAGAGTCCAACTGATCGAAATGTGTAAAGCCTGTTGAATGACGTTGAGTCCGGCCAGCAGCGTGCCTGTCCAGTTGGGCTGAGAGTCGATACGGACTAAGTCGGAGGCCCAGTCTGTCCCGACGGCAAATGCTGTCGCAATCAGCACCTGAATGGCCATTCCCAGCAAAAACGCCAGGGCCGAAACAATGATCCCGGTGATCATTGCGGTAAAGAATCCGGCGGTTCCGTAGCCAATGGTACGACTGATGGTGCCAAATCCATCGCAATCATCAATTGCCCAGGCAACACCCAGAACGGGCCAGCCCCAGATGATCAGCAGCGTGGCGATTCCTCCTAAAAGGCTCAATGCGATCGTCACGGGCGATTCAAGGATGGCAATCGTGCTACCAAGCACGGGGATGTTCACCAGCAGCATGAAAATCGCCAGTATCAACTGACAGGCAACATAGGCGGCAATCAAAAGTGTCATCGCCGCCAGAAGGGTGAACCAGCCACGTCCCGCTTCTTGAAGCAACTGAAAAAGACTGATTTCCCTCTGGGCGAGTGAGCGTACCGCAAATCGCGCCAGGCAAAGGCCGCTGTAACTGGCAATCATCCAGGTGAGAAGAATCACAGGCCAGGTCGCAGGATCCCAATTTTTGACAGGCCAGAACTTTGACAGCGAGAAGGGCAGGGAGGGAATTCCTCCCGTGACAAGCCAGGGGAAGGAGCCAGGTTCATCCTCCTGTGACCACCAGGACCAGGACGTCAGGATGGGCGGGTTTTCGCTCGTTGTCATGATGGCAATGTGCACTGGCTGCGGATGACCGAGTGTGTTTCTCGCCGTGTTTAGATGAACTTCGTTGACACGAACTTCAGGAGACGCTGCGGTTGGCATTAACCAGGTGGCAGGCATCAGCAGCAAGCTGGTTGCGAGAGCCAACAAGAGGGGGATGGGTGAAAAAGCGATCCCCGCCGCATTGGGCAAAAATCGAAGGGCTGCGATCACCTGATCAATCCATTCGCTGGATTGTTGGAATCGTCGGGTGGATATTGTCGGTTGATCGGAAGATGTCACGCGGCACTCAATGTCATTGGGCTTGGTGTGGCTGCCATGCCGAACTTGGCCTCTGCTGACTTATCGGCGGTCTGTGGTAAACTTCAATATGTTGTCACTCTCGTGTTATAACCCTTCTTCTGCTCGCGTGCAGTGGCGATGTTGGACATGCCCCGAATTTTTCGTCGGGTGCCAACATCGTACTGTGAGCTGCGAAGACCTATGATCTGAATATTCCTTCCACAAATCAGCTTCATTGTCTTGCTGGAAAGCATGAAATATGTCCGAACATGCTCCTCACACTGCGGTTTCTTGCCATCTGACTGAGGATGATCTTCGGGAGATGACTCAGTCAGATCAATTGGCGGGTCGCATTGTGGGTCAATTGCTGGGCGGTTTTTTTGCTGTGTTGATTGTCATGATGGTGGGTTGCGCGTGGTGGACAGCGAACCATCTTCCTCCCTCATCAAATCCACAGTCAGGTTTTCCTGAACCGGTGACGATGAATGCCTTTCAGGCTTCGTCAGTGGGTTAATTCGGGCATGTTGTGCCTTATCCTGTCACATTCTGCTGGCTGTCACGAGGTGATTCTGGCGATGTGATTGGCCCTCGGTTTCAAGCTGATGTTGACGAATCGGGAGGAGTCCCCCAACATCACCTTGCCCGGATTTCGTTGGTTCGCCAATTTGGCTCACGGCCGTTTGTTTGGTCGAGGTCTGTTCGTCGTTAGTTTTGACGTCATTAAAATTGCCGGCGTTTTAGCCGCAGTCAGAGTTCGCCTGGAGCCAGGGATGGCATCCTTTCTTCGATGGACGCAACTGCTTTTTCTCTGCGTCTTGTGGAGTCGGGGGGAGTTTGCGCACGGAGCGATATGGCAGTCCCAGCATACGGCTGGTTCACTCACCATTCGGGCTGAATTCCCTTTGAAAGAAGTACAGTCTCTGGTTGACGAAATTGCGTCATTACAAGGAGATATCGAGACGACTCTCAATCTGAAGGCCAGTGATCGGCCGATTGAGGTCTATTTGTTTTCATCTCGAAATTCTTACACTACGTATGTTTCGCAGCGTGTTCCTGAAGGCGTTAAGCGACGTGCACTGTACGTCCAGGGGAAAGATGCGGGGCGGATCTATGCCTACCGGCATCGAGAGATGGAAATCGATGTGCGTCACGAGGCGACACATGCCATTCTTCACAACTGCCTCCCTTTTGTGCCCTTGTGGCTGGATGAAGGGATCGCCGAGTATTTTGAAGTTCCTGCGGCCGAGAAGAAGTTTAAGAACCCGCATCTCTCCAGTATCAAGTGGTCGCGACGGTTTGGCGGGCGGCCAAATATCGCAGGATTGGAAAAAAAACGGGATCTCCTGGATATGGGGAGCGATGACTACCGGGATGCCTGGTCTCTTGTTCATTTTATGATTCATGGCCCGCCTGCCGCTCGTCAGATTCTGGACGACTATTTTCAGGCATCGATGAATGGGGATGTTCCCCGTCCTTTCGCAGAGGCTTTTCCCGCAAGATTAGGGAACTGGTCATCGCTTTATGCACGTCATTTCAAGTGATTTTGATGAAGTGGGCGAGGGCGGTGCGATGTGACTTATCCTGCCGGGAGATATTTTTTTGTGCCTTTTCGGACTCATGAGTCCGATCAGTGCAGAAATCTTCAATTGCTCAAATGACGCACAGCGTATAACGTGCCGAAAGGAGAGCTATTTGTGAAACTTTCAATTCGGGAAGTTTCACCATGGAGGATCAAGAGCATGAATTCACTCAACAACGTATTGAGTCACCTTCTCTGCGGGATGTGTCGCTGGCATGTCGGGCTGGCGCTTGGCTGGGGAATGATCGCTGTAGCTGGCATCGGGCATTCATCGGCTCTGGCCCAAGCTCCCGATCGTGGTCAGCCATTGCCAGCGAGCACGACGCCGGTTGAAATCAACGAATCCCATCCTCTGGCACCTGCCTTGAAGATGGCTTACGAATCACAAAACATCCTGAAGGATGTCCGAGATTACGATGCCACCTTCAGTAAACGGGAGTTGATCGACGGCAAGCTCAAGCCACAGGTCAGTTATGTTCGGATTCGCAAAGAACCGTTCAGCGTCTATATGAAGTTCATCAAGCCCAACGACGGTCGCGAAGTGATCTATGTCGATGGTCAGAATAAGAACATGATCCTGGGACATGAGACGGGATTTCTGTCGATTGCCGGGACGGTCTCCCTAGCAGTCGATAGTTCGGACGCCATGGCCGACAACCGTTATCCCATCACCATGTTGGGGATTCACCGATTGCTCGAACAGGTGATTCGTCAGTGGGAAGCGGAGACCAAGTACGGTGAAGTCGAGGTCAACTTTTATCGGAATGCCAAGCTGGGGAAAGATGTCGCAGTTGAGGTGATTGAATCGACGCATCCTCGCCCACGAAACCAGTTCCGGTTCCATATGACAAGGCTTTTCATCGACAAAGCGACCCGCCTGCCAGTACGGGTGGAACAGTATGGTTTCCCCCAAACCAAAGATGCGGCTCCACCCCTCATCGAAGAGTATTCTTATGTTTCTCTGCGGCCAAATCTGGGGCTGAAGAACATCGACTTTTCGGTGGATAACCCGCAATACAAATTTAAGTGATGCTTGTTCCAGCGTTTTGTCTGATACCGCGCCAACTCAACTCTGGCGCCTTTGGTGAAGTTCAACGAAGAGGTTGCAGCAGTGCTGGTTGTTGAGACAATTGCCGAATGCCGGAAGGCGGTGGCCAACCTTCGGCAGTCTGGCAAGAGTGTCGGCTTTGTTCCGACGATGGGCGCCTTGCATCAAGGGCATCTCAGTCTGCTGGAGGGATGCCGGCAGACGATGGAAGTCTCTGTGGCCAGCATTTTTGTGAATCCGACGCAGTTTGCTCCAACGGAAGACCTGTCACGATACCCGCGGCCGCGAGAGCAGGATCTGGCACATTGCAAAGCCGCCGGCGTTGACGTGGTCTTCTATCCTCAACCAGAAGAAATGTACCGACCGGGCCGGGATACGACGGTGGTTGTTTCGGAATTGTCTCAACGTTGGGAAGGGAGTGTTCGTACGACTCATTTCTCAGGCGTGACGACCGTTGTTACCAAACTGTTTAATATCGTCTTGCCGGATGTGGCTTTTTTTGGGCAGAAGGATTACCAGCAGCAGGCGATTCTCCGCCGGATGGTGCTGGATCTGGATCAACCTGTCGAAATTCGCACATTGGCGACAATTCGCGAAGCTGACGGGTTGGCGATGAGCAGTCGGAATATCTATCTCACTGCCGAACAGAGAGTGGCGGCTGTTCAAATCTCGCAGGGCCTGTTTGCCGCAGAAAAACTCTGGTCGTTGGGAGAGAAATCCCCCGCAGCGCTGGAGGCTGAAATCGCGTCTCGCATTGCCAGTCAACCATTGCTTGTGGTGAACTATATCGCTGTGGTGCATCCGGAGACTTTAGAGCCTCTGAGTGCTCTTGAAGACCAGTTGCCTGAAAGTGCG
Source organism: Planctopirus sp. SH287 (assembly GCF_056500625.1). Classification (NCBI taxonomy): domain Bacteria; kingdom Pseudomonadati; phylum Planctomycetota; class Planctomycetia; order Planctomycetales; family Planctomycetaceae; genus Planctopirus; species Planctopirus sp. SH287. Next base: position 1,008,365 of record NZ_CM151403.1, read on the forward strand.
GTGGCATTGGTGGCTTGCCGTCTGGGGACGACGCGACTCATTGACAATCTGTTACTGGGAGAGGCAAAACAGCTTCTGACTCCAGTTGTAAAGCCATTGCCGGTCTGATTGCGGAACAAAGGGTTTGAGAATGTTGCAGGTTCTTTTCCGCATTCCCTGGGATCATTTTCGAGTCGGGGGAGTCGACATCCCGACCTTTGGCGTCGGCATTTTTTTATTGATCTGGGGACTTGTGGGGGCAGCGCTCCTCGCAAGAGCAGCTCTGAGTGGTCAGTGGAAAAATCTGACACAAGACCCGATGGCGATCGGGATCTGGGCGGCAATTGGTCTGGCGATCTGGCAGGCACCCGCGATTGGCCCGAAGTTTGCGACAGATGGGATTCCCTTTTTCGGCTACGGGCTGATGCTGTTCCTTGGATTTACCACGGCAGTCTTTCTGGCGACCCGTCGAGCAAGTGAACAGGGAATTTCCCCTGAGTTGATCTGGGATCTGGCGATCAGCATTTTTATTCCCGGTCTCTTTGGAGCACGCCTGTTTTTTGCGGTGCAGTATCCCGAAAAGGTTTTTGCGGGGACTTCCGGGCTGGGAAGCCTGTTGGCCTTCGTTAATCTTTCTCAAGGGGGAATTGTTCTGTTTGGTGGTCTCCTGATGGGGGCTTTGGCTTACTTTGTCTTTTGCTTCTGGAAAAAGATTAATCCTTTACAACTGGCCGATATCATTACCCCCTCGATTTTTGTGGGTGTCGGCTTTGGTCGGATTGGCTGCCTGCTCAATGGTTGCTGTTACGGGGATGTCTGCGCACTTCCCATCGGGATTCAATTTCCGGGCGAGAGTGTGACTTACTGGGAGTTCGTCTCCCGCGGGATTATTTCCCCCCTAAGTACAATGACTCCGGTGTTGCAACCGACTCAGATCTATAGTGCGATTGATGGCTTTTTGATCGCAGCGGCAGCATATCTCTATTTCCCTTACCGGACTCGTCATGGGGCGGTCTTTGGCTTTGCCGTTTTGACGTACACCATCACCCGTTACTTTGTGGAATTGTTGAGAAGCGACGAACAAGGACAGTTTTCCACTTCATTAACGATTTCACAGTGGATCAGCCTGGGATTGGGCACAAGTATCGTGCTGCTGCTGATTTTTGTGTTTACTCGTCCGCCTCTCGTCCGCCGTCAGGCTGCGCAAGGGGAGGGAGTGGCTTAAAACTGGCTGCTCTCGGAAGGTTTTTGCCGTTTCAAAAAGAATCGGGAAGAATTCCCCCGGTATGCTGCTTTGAGGGAACTTTCCTGGAATGAACCTGCTCCAATGATCTGTGGGCCGGTGAGTTCAGTCTGATTTCCTGTGAGAATGAGTTTTTTTGAATCACGGGGAGAGTCGGGCTGATGAAAAACTGACCTCATGACAATTTTTGCGTGGAACGGGATTTCGAGAGAACCCGGGTTCCCCCGGTCAATTTCAAAGAAGCGATCAGCCTTCAAACCCTGCATAGAATGACATCCTTGCAGACACTGACTGACCATGAACTGATTCAGTCTGCTCAAGCCGGCCATACGGAGGGCTATACTCTTCTTGTGCGCCGATATGAGCAGAGGTTGTTTCGTTCGATGACACGGATCGTGGGGTCACCTGAAGATGCGGAAGACATTTGCCAGGAAGCGTTTACGCGCGCATGGCGTGGTCTGCCAGCTTTCCGGGGAGAATCTCAGTTTTACTCGTGGGTCTTCCGGATTGCCTTGAATCTGCTTCACTCCTCGCGTCGACAGCGGAAAGGGGTGACTCAATCGATTGAAGCCAATCGCGATTTGCTGGGAGATGATCTGGAAGATCGCCATCCGGATGCCAACCCGGCCAATGCCCTGGATGTGGCCGATCAGCAGCAGATGGTGCAACAAGCGCTGGCTGCCATGGAGGAATCTTTCCGGACAGTTCTGGTGCTGACCGAAATGGAGGGGTTGGGGTACGAAGAAATTGCTCAAATTGTGGATTGCCCGCTGGGAACGGTTCGCAGCCGGATTCATCGGGCCAGACAAGACCTTCGGACTCGTCTTGAACGAAAATTAAAGCACGAACAGCGTGCCTGTTGATGCAGGAAGATCGTGGTGGAATGAAAAGCATGCTGCGACCCGATGAACACGAGGCCATTTCTGCATGGATCGATGGTGAAGCATCACCAGAGGAGCAGATCCGTGTCGAGAAATTGTTGGCCACATCGGCGGAAGCTCGTGAGCTGGTCGAGGGATTCCGGCAGAACCAGGCGTTGCTTCAGGATGATTCGTTTCTTGCAGGGAAATCGTTTCGCTGGCGCCCCCAGTATGCCCTCGTGTCATCTCCTGCACGCTGGAAATGGACACGCGAAGCCTGGGTCGCAGTCTGCGCATCGCTGACAACGGCGGCGGTTGTTGTCATTGGAGTTCGTGCCAACCTGCCGAATGATCAGATGATTGCACAGAGCTTTCCCGTTTCAGCCAAACTCGGGCCAGCCAGTCCAGCGGAATTGAACCTGAGTTTTGATCGATTGGAAGGCCAGCACGTTTTGCGTCATGAGCGAGTGGCTTCGAGAACTGACAAAAATCTGCCGGCAGAAATGTCTCTGGCAGAAAAATCTCAGTCTGAAAGTTCAGCCCGTCGGGTTCAAAGTCTGGAACTGGAGGTGCAGGACAAGCGGCATGATGCTGTCGCTGCCAATGTCGCTTCTTCCAATAGCAGCTTGATGGAGCCAGCCGCGAAGCAATCAAAGTCCTTCGCCAATGCCACGATGCCGGGGAGTCCTCTTGTTAGTACGCTCACAACGCCCGGCGACAATGGGAATCCCCAGGTTTTTGGCTCTCAGCCTGTAGTCTCCAACATGTCTGATCCGCAGGCTCCCGATGTGCAGGCGGCGGCGTTATTTCCTCAGATGGCGAGTGAAAAGAGTCAGGTTCCGTCTGAGCCATTGAACCAACTTCGGACGGGGGATCTTGTCTCCTATTTTCCCGCTGGACAGGATGCCGTCGCTGTATTGGAAATGACTGTTGAAAATCCTGAAGTTTCCTCACAATTCGTGTTGGAACGCCTGATGTCCAATGCGATTGTTGTCGGGGACAACACGCCTGAACTCGCTCATCAGAAGCTCAATTTCCAGATGGCTGTACCTCAGGTTGCGTCATTGGCCTCATCCCAAGAGAAGGCCTTGGCCACTGATGGATTCACGAGAGACCTTGCCCGCTCTCCCGTGTCAGCGATTTCCCCTTCTACTGAGAGGAATGGACTGGGTTCTGCTGTTAATCACCCTGACACCATCGATGGTCTGGTCGGAAATAACACATTGAGCGGTGCAGCAGAAGTGGCCAATCAAATGGCAGCAAGCGGCGCGATGGGAGGAGAGTCTGGAACTGCTGGCAACACTCACGCCGGTACGTCAAATGCCGTGGTCTTTTATATTGAAGCCAGTCGCCCGTCACTTTCCCAGGCATTATCAGAGATGGAAGCAGCGGGATTAATGAAGCAGCTTCGGCTGCAATCCCCCATGGAAACACCAGCGATTCCTTCCCTGGTTCAGTCGGTGGGAGAATGGAACGATGTGCAACGAAGTGACGAGCAGCGATCCTTTGGTCGAACGATTGTTCCGCGTGGAAGGACTTCACAGCCAGTGGCCGAAGAGAATGTGGCTTCTTTGATAGACAGCTCTCGTTCCCAAGCCAATTCCGGAGAGGAGTCGGCCGATGTGGTGCAGTCGAATGTGGTGGAACTGTCGCGTCTCTGGCGGGAACGTCAGCAGAATCTGGGTGTGATGTCCACGCCAGCCGCGTCCACTCTTCCCATGTCTTCTCCTGCTGTCTCGGCTACTGATCCGGGAAAATCTGGCCTGGGAGAGAGAGACCTGGAAGCGATGGAGAAGTGGGATGTTCGCCAACATCGCGTTCACCAGGATGGTTTTGCAGCAGCAGTACCACCCCATTCCCATGACAGCCAAGTCGTTCCGCCTCAGATGGTCGAAGTGAAAGCCATCCCTGTTCCGCTTCCTGCCAGAAACTTTTCTCAGTTCACGCAGGAATCCGCAGCCGGACTGGCGAAAGGTTCTGTCGATGTCTCCCTTGCTCAAAAGTTGATCGAAGGGGAAGGGCGTGATCAAAGAGAAACGAGAGTTGCCAGGGTGATGCCGGGGAGTGCGCCAGCACCGGCATACAAAAGTCAGCCGATGAAAACCCAACTCACTGATCCACAAAATGGTATTTTGAAAGCTGAGGATCAGAAAACGATCGAAAATCCTCTTTTAAACTCTGAAGGGTCTGGGAATTTCTTACAGCGCGGAGTGCCCATGGGTCTGGCTTTTCGACAGGGGATCGAATTTCAAACCCGTGTCATCACAGGCTCGCAGTCTCTCCCGATGGCAGCTAGTTCTCAAGCGGCTGCTCCATCGGAGATAGCGCGTTCAAGAGATGTTCAGGCGGTGCCCCGGAGGGATGCTGTTGCTGCCAGAGCGATGGTGACACGCCCCTTAACGGGAGATGGGGGCCAAGAAGCCGAAAGTCTGACTCAGGCTGTTCCTGAAAAGCAGGTTGATCCTCAACCGGTTAACTCTCAGTCGGTTGACTCTCAGTCGGTTGACTCTCAGAAAGTGCGGCTGCTGCTGGTGTTGACTCCGGGGCAGGTGAGTGCTGGGGCACCTCAATCGGCCAAGCCATAAACACGGACGGCATTATCATGAAAGAGTCGCCGTTGTTCCTCGAAAGGACGATCTGACACCATTGTGCGGAGTGTGGTGACCCATCGTGACAGGCTTGATTTCAGTGTGCAGACTGGCCAATCACTGGCAAACATCACGCGGTCAGGGCCAAATGTCGCCAGTGTTTCTTCAATGACGGGCTGAAGGTCTTCCATATGCCAATGATCATCGCGGGCACTGGCGACAATCCCAGAAATTTTGCAGACGACGTTTGGCTGCTGGGCGACTTTCAGAAGGCCACGTTTCCAAATCTCTTTGAGTTCCTGGCTGGCATGGTGCACTGGCAGGTTGCCGCAATGATCCAGAATGAACTGGGTTTGGGGGCAAGCAGCGGCAACTAATGCCACATCCGCCAGTTCAGTGGGACGGATACAGAAATCAAATCGCAGGCCGTGTTCTCCCAGCTCCTGCATGCTTCGGATGAACGTTGCTGATGTGCATAGTCCGGGAGGAGTGTCAGCCGCGTGCAGAACGCGGCGAACCCCTTTAATCCATGGATTGCCCGCCAGTTTTTTGACCCATTGATGAAACCCCGGTTCGCCGGGCCGTGAAGAGACGACTGCGCCGACCATGGGATTGGTGGGGTCTTGGCAGAGGGCCGTCAGGTACTCCATTTCGGCTTCCTGCTGATCAACAGAAACATCCACCTCCATCGCGATGGTTTTCACAATGCCTAGCCCAATGGCTGCTTGCAGGTAGTGCTCCATCAAATGGCTTTTTGCCAAGGGATGTTCGCCGGCAGGAAAGTCTGGATCGCTTTGCTGCCACGGGAGTTCAAATTTGTGCAGATCCCACAGGTGTTGATGCGTGTCGATGATTGGAAACGCAGGGACATCGGCACTTCCCGGCGACGGCGCGGTTGCTGTTGAAAGGGGGGCAGAACCAGAAGTGGAACCGATTGCGGAGATCATGAATATTGCTCTTATGATGAAAGTCGTGCCGTATCACGGCCTTATCTTGCGGTTGATAGGGTATCACGTTCTCGGATGTCGGACTAAACAACCTGTTTAACGCTGCTATTTCATTTTGACAGATCAAATTTTGACAGACCAACGAAGGGGTCTGAAGTCATCAGAGTGAGAAGTCAGACGCGGTGAATTGTCAGAATTTGTTACCTGGAAGGTTCATGCAACGTCTCGACCCTCATCTTCCCCTCCTGCTGATCAATGACTTGCGGGAATTGCCGGTTTTCTGATCGGAGAACTGGATGGGAAAAGTGTGTTTGGTTCCGTTTGGGTAAACTTTGACGGTCACTCCTCGAATTATCACCGTGACGATTGTGACTTAGGCAATGCTTCTCTGCTTCCCATGCCGATGCTCAAGTCATCTGTAAGGGAGGGAGTCCATGTCAGCCACATCTACCGTTCTCAACTCACCACTTGATCTTACCAGTTCACCACCGGTTCCGATTCCCGGAATTCGTCTGGTTCTATTGGCCGTTCTGGTGCTTGGCGCTGGAGGGATGCTGACGGTTGGTCTGGATCAGCTGGAATCAAAGCATTTTCAATGCTCATTGGAAGCTCAGGTTTCGACGGTCACTGCGGCGCGTCGTGCCATTATTTCTCGCATTCATGTGGCTCCCGGTCATGTGATTGGTATTGGTCAGCCGCTGGTGACTTTGCTGGATCCTTCGATTGATGAAAACATCATCCGTCTGAAACGCCAACTGGATGAAGCCCGTGCGGAAGTCGATCGGTCGAATGCGGAAGCGTCGGTAGATCTCGAATGGCGTCGGAGGGAACTGAAGGCCGCTGAATTTGAAGCCCAACTACGAGCGGCTGATCTTCTTCAGCTACGATTTCAAAAACAGGTTGAGCATATTGCGTGGCAGGACTATCTGAAGCGACTGAATCCTGTGACATCACTGGCGAGCCTGAAAGCGGAAGCTGGTTCTCTTTTGTTTGATAAGTCATTGCCCGACGAAGAGCGACTCAAAGCGTTGCTCGCTCAGGATGCGGCCGCAACGTCTGCTGAGGCGGTGGCTGTGCAGTTGCAAATTTGTGAGAGACGGCTGATTGAACTGAAAGATCTGGATCAGGATCTTGTGCAGTTGATCCGTAAAGCTCATGGGGTTGAAGTGGCCCAGGCAAAGGTTTCACGACTCGAATTAGAATTGTCGGGTTGGGAAGCGAAGCAGGGCGGGTTGGTCGTTAACAGCGAAAATTACGGGACTGTCGAAGCCTATGCTCTAAAAGAAGGGGATCTCGTGGATGTGGGGCAGAAGCTCTTTGAATTGATCGATGAAGATCATCGATTCCTGCTGGCTTCTGTGCCTTCGCGTGAGATGTCGCATGTCATTCGAGGGATGAAGGTTGATCTCGTCTTTCCAGGAGATGAAAAACGATCGGGAATCGTGATGGGAATTCCTTTGCGAGCTGACAGCGTGGTGTCGACATCGGCTCATGATGTTCCTGTCGAAGTTCGTATTGAAGCCAGCGGTCGAGAGTGGCCAACACTTCCTTTAGGTTCCCGGGTGCGAGTCGTTCTGCCCCGTTCCTGAGTGGTTTTTCCCGGGTTGGTGCTGGCATTCCAACAGTCAATAACTTTTTCCCTCCCGCCCTTTACAGATGGCTCCGATTTGAGTTTGATCCCGGTTTCTTGAGAAGGAACTGACATTTCCTTCAGGTGACATGTGGGTCTTCATATTCGGAGTGACGAATGCAGATTTCTGACCACGTTGTCCTTGTGACAGGCGGCGGCCGCGGGATTGGGAAAGCGCTTGCATTAAGAGCATCTGCTGAATCTCCGCGGGTGGTTGTGGTTAGTGACCGTGATCTGGCTGCCGCAGAAGAAGTGGCCAGCGCGTGTTCTTCTTCCGCCATGGCCGTAGCCTGCGACGTGGCGGTTCCGGGGGAGTTGGAGCGTTTAACGCAATCGATTTTCGAGAAGTATGGTTCGATTGATACCGTCTTCTCCAATGCTGGTGTGACAGCCAAAGGGGGGCTGGAAACTCCTCCTGACGAATGGGACAAGCTTTGGAAAGTGAATGTCCTTTCGCATGTTGAATTAGCCCGCCTGACGATTCCCACCATGGTGAGTCAGGGCAAAGGCGTGTTTGTCGTAACCGCTTCTGCAGCTGGCGTACTGACCGAGATCGGTTCGCTCAGTTACTCTGTCACGAAGCATGGCAGTGTTTCTGTCGCCGAATGGCTTTCGGTGCATTACCGCCGACAGGGAATTCAGTTTCATTGTCTCTGCCCGGCAGGAGTCGCCACCGAGTTTCTGGATATGGACGACCCGATTCATCAGTTTCTGCACATGAGTGCTTTGACTGCTGAACAGGTGGCCGACTCGACCATTCAAGCCATTGCTGATAATCGCTTCCTGGTTTTGCCGCATCAGGAAGTTCTGGAGTTCTTCCGCTTCAAGACAGAAGACTACGACCGCTGGCTCCATAACTTTTCGCGCGTGCAGGAACGACTGGCTAAAGTGGCTTCAAAGTCGAAGAACTGATGGGAGACAATCAGGATGACAGAGGTTTGCGTCCCCCGAATGCCGCAAATGAGACGTGCTTATGCAGGATTTCGATCTGCCTGAAGCCGGCATGTCGTAATTGATCGAGTTGAAACATCAACGATTGCGGTGTGTCTTCGCGGGCGATGTAGGCGAACACATGGTCGCGATAAGCAGTGTCCTTCAATCGCGTCAGGTAGTCGCCATAAAGAGACTTCATGACCGTTTCGATTTCTGGAGAGGTGCTTTCAACCAGGTCAAAGATCCAGAAAGAACCCCCAGGTTTCAAAGAGGAGAAGATCTTCTGAAAGACGGCAGCCCATTCTTCCTCTGTGCGCAGGTGATGCAGCACTGCGGCAGCAATGACCACATCAAAAGCCTCTGCGCCTAGCTCAAGCTCGCGGAGATCTCCTTGAAGAGTAGTGATGTTCGCCGCTGTCGATTGGCTCAGACGCTCTTTAGCCCGGGTCAGCATCGGCTGGCTGAGATCAATCAGCGTGACGTTCATGCCGGGAAGTGATTCCAGTATTTTGAGCGAAAAGTTGCCTGCCCCGCAGCCAATATCGAGAAGTGATGTGGCAGTGGGGGTGGTGGCTTTGGCGGCTCGTGCGACAAGATCCAGGCAATAGGCGGCATCGATTGTTGACGTCTGACCAGTTTCCAGGTTCGAAAAGCGTTCAACGTCGTGATCAAATCGCGTGCGAATCTCGTCCACCGTGGATTTGTCGCAGTGAGGTGTCATCGGGAGAAAACTCCTGGAATCGCGATAGCTTGGAAGCAGAAGGCTGACGGCTCGTTTCTCACTGCCAGGCTTACAAAGCTGACAAAATGACCTGATGTCTTTTCATTGACACCAGGTCATTGAGTCAGCGAGCTTTTGTGCTCATCTTTTGTCAGAGGCAGCGATTGGCTTATTGCTGGCTAAACCGTTCCTTTGCTATTGGTAAAAGAACGGTTCGGCATCCCGTTCAACGATCGTCATCGAAATCGGTTTCATCAGAAGCAGCAGTTCCCGCTTCAAAATCTTCTTCGCCATCGTAGATGATTTCGTCTTCGTCGCTGAATTCTTCAGCGAATTCGAGCAACTCATCACGTTCTTCGGCATTACGCGGCTTAATCCGGCCTTCAGAATCGGTCTCGCGGCTGCGGAAATAGAGCTTGATAGGGACTTCGTTGAAAGGGAGTTCTTCCCGGAAAACGCCGAGCAGATACCGTTTCCAACTGTCATCGATCAGTTGCGCGTCATTGCATTTGAGAACCAGTGTCGGCGGTTCGATCGCTACCTGGGTCGCATAGTAAATTTTGACATTGCGATTCTGGCGCATGGGTGGCGGCCAGTTTTTAATGGCCTTTTTCACGAGGCGATTGAGTTCCCCGGTGCCGACTCGCACACGGGCCTGCTTGAAGATTGACTGAGCAAGGTTGATCAGTTTCTTAACGTTCTTCCCCGTCATCCCGGTGATGAACGCCAGCGGGACATGTCGCATGCTGGCAAAGTTCTGCAACAAATAATCATTCCACGCTTCCATCTCCTGGTCGCCGTGAAGATCCCACTTATTCACTACGAAAATACAGGGCTTGTGGTATTCATAAATCTCATGAACCAACTGCTTGTCGACACGTGAGATTGGCTGCGTGCAGTCAAAGAACATCAGGACGACATGCGACCGGCGAATGCTCCGTTTGGCGCGGGCCAGGCCATACCATTCGATGTCATTAGCCAGCGACTTGCGCTTGCGAACGCCAGGAGTATCGATGGCAATAAAAGACTTGCCATCCAGTTCAAAGCGAACATCAACACTATCGCGGGTCGTGCCGGGAATTTCGCTGACGATCATACGTTCTGCTTCGGCGAGCGCGTTGACAAAAGTGCTTTTCCCGACGTTACGCCGGCCCACAATTGCCAGTTTCAGTTCAGGATCGGCGGCGTCATGTTCCCCGTCGGTCTGTTCTTCTTCGTTGGCCTCTGGAAGGTGCTCGAGAATGGCTTGAAGAAGGTCGGAGCGGTTCCGATTTCCTTTCACACTGGTGATCACCAGCGGGGCATCGGCCAATGCGTAGAACGGCCCTAACTCCATGTCCAGTTTGGGAGAATCGCACTTATTAACGACAATCACTTTGGCGACATTGATGGGCCTGAGCCGGCGAGAGACTTCCAGATCGAGGGATGTCAAGCCGACGGATCCGTCCACGACGAAGAGGATCAGATCGGCTTCCTGAATGCCAACTTCAATCTGTTGGTCGATTTCTTCACTGAGATCGTCAACATCAACGATCCCGATCCCGCCGGTATCAACGAGTTCAAAATATCGATCGCCTTCGTGCATGAGGTACATGACACGATCTCGGGTCACGCCCGCTGTGGGATCGACAACGGAAATTCGTTTTTGGGCCAGCCAGTTGAGGAGGGAGCTTTTACCGACGTTGGGGCGACCCACGATGGCAACTTTGGGAATCGACATAAAACAAGTTCACTTCAACACGAAATCAATGGAAGCACAGCGGAATGCTGTGATCGGCAGTTATTACTGCGCAAATGTCTTGAGGTGTGTTGGAAGGCTCAACCAGTTTGTTGAGCCATTACGCTCAACCAGCCGGGGGGGAGAAGATGCTCAAACCCACTCTCACTGCACAGAGGATACCAACTCCAGGTCATTTCCGCATTGCTGCCCCATGGATTACCTTCCGGGGAGAGAGAGGGGCTGATCAAGACATATCCAAAGAGGACAATTTGGTTGTGTTTCGCCTGATAACTCCTGAGAATCCGACTTCCAATCTCTTGAGTCAGCTTATTTCTGGCGGTTTTATCAATTCGTGGCGGATATGTGCGTGATGGCAGATCAAGGTGAACGTTGGCGACCGTTTGCTGAGGAACTGCGAGAATTTGGGCCGGACAATCGCGCCGAGCCATTATCGTTGAGTGACGCTCAAGCTTATTGTCGCCAGCTGGCTCGTCGCCATTACGAGAATTTTCCGCTGGTCTCCTGGTTCTTACCGAAAAACCTGCATACTCATTTTTATAACGTTTATGCCTTTTGCCGCTGGGCTGACGACCTGAGTGACGAAACGGGGGATCCCCTTCGATCCCTGGAACTTCTGAACTGGTGGCAACAGGAATTACAGACCTGCTATCCAGAAAGATCGTTCAGTTCTTTGAAGTTGCCCTTCAGTGATATGTCGGTCGACAACATGTTGATCAGGCGGCATCCAGTGATGATTGCACTTAAAGAAACAATCACGACGTTTCAGATCCCGGCCGATCCGTTTCTCGATTTGATCTCAGCTTTTCAACAGGATCAGACTCAAACGACTTATCAAACGTTCGATGATCTGCTGGATTACTGTCGACTGAGTGCTAATCCTGTGGGCCGGATTGTCCTTTATCTGGGACGCGACAACTCACCACAGAATTTTTTGTGGTCGGATTCGATCTGCACGGGTTTGCAACTGGCCAATTTCTGGCAGGATGTGGCACGGGATTTTGCGATCAATCGCGTTTACCTCCCCGCCGAAGATCTGGCAGATTTTCAGGTCAGTCGCGAGACCCTGGCAGGACATTCTTCGACACCCGAATTTCGGCGGCTGATGGCTTTTCAAGTGGAGCGGACGCGGAAATTTTTTTTCGACGGCATGCCCCTGATCGAGCATATCACTCCCACGTTAAGGCTGGATATTGATCTCTTCGTAGCGGGTGGGCAGAAAATTCTTGACCGAATCGAACAGACGGGCTTTCGTGTGCTGGAGCAACGTCCTAAGGTGACGAAATGGGATGCGATGGGATTGCTTGCCGGGGCACTCTGGCGGAAGTTGACTGCTGGAAAGTCCCGACAAAGCGACTGTGACCATGTTGATTCACACGAAAAGGTCACATGAAATTTTTGATTCCCTGTGTCCGGTCAATCTTCGATGAAAAATGACAAGTCTCTTTCTCTAACAAGGGCGTAAGTGGGTGGTATTGCATGAACATGGAGACGAGAGCATCCACTGTGATTGAAGAACGGCCTTTGACGATGGCCGAGTCTTATCTCTGGTGCACGGAGTTGACGAAGCGTTCTCGTTCCAATTTTCGCTTGTCATTCTATACGCTCAACGCAGAGCGACGGCGGGCGATGATGGCTCTCTATAGTTTCATGCGTATTACAGATGATCTGGGGGATGATGGTTCCTATTCGCCGGAAGAACGCGCCAAGAAACTGGCTTTCTGGCGAACGGCATTGTCAGACGCTCTTGATGGTGAAACTGGCACGCATCCATTAATGCCGGCACTGGCTGATACTGTGCGTCGATTCAAGATTCCTCCGCGGTATTTGTCCGACGTCATCAGCGGAGTCGAGATGGATCTGCATCCCGTCAATATCGCCACGTTGAATGATTTGGAAAATTACTCCTACCATGTGGCAGGAGCGGTGGGTTTGTGCTGTATTCACATTTGGGGTTTTCGTGGGCCGGAAGCTGTGGAGCCGGCATTGGCTTGCGGTCGTGCGTTGCAGTACACGAATATTCTCCGGGATGTTGCGACTGACCTTGATCTGGGGCGTATCTATTTCCCCACAGAAGTGATGTTGGCTAACGGCTACTCACCTCAGGAGTTAAGAAGTCGTGCCTACACTCCAGAATTTGTGGCTGCCATGCAGCAGATGGCACGTGTGACACGCGCGAATTATGACGAGGCCATGTCGCTGTATAGTTTATTAGAACCAGCAGGCCGTCCGATTTTTAAGGCAATGACTGATACCTATTTTGAATTGTTATGGCGAGTAGAGCGTGCTCAGTTCAATGTCTTTCAAGAACGAATACGTGTCCCGACCTGGCGGAAACTGTGGTTGGTAGGCCGTTCTCTTCTCCGCTCAGCCAGCTAGCGCCGTGTCACGGCTTTAGCTTGGGGTTTCCTGCGTAGTCGCGCATGCAGTTGCTCCATCGAACAATTGGTTTTCTCCTCAATCCAAAAACCAGCGATGAAGCAGTCTATAAAAAAAGTATCGTGAGAAGTCTGAAGACGATCTCACGATACTTTTTATTGTCAGTTAAGTCAGTGGCTGATGCTGTTGGAGCGTGGCTTCAGGCGTATTGACGAATCACACCGATCAGAATGCCGAGCACTTCAACGCGGTTGGAGAAGATCGGTTTCATGGTGCTGTTGGCAGGTTCCAGCCGGATACGGGTTGGCTCACGGTAGAACCTCTTGAGAGTGGCATCGACTCCATCGACCAAAGCCACAACGATTTCCCCGTCGCGAGCGTCAGCTTGTCGCTTGATGATGACAAAATCGCCTTCTGCAATCTGGTCTTCGATCATCGAATCGCCTTTGACCTTTAAGCAGTAATGGTCTTCGGCATCAAAGAGATGGCTAAAATCGACCCGTTCTTCCTGCTGTTCAGCGAGGACAGGGGTGCCAGCCGCAATCTGACCAGCTAACGGCAGCGTCATCCGTGATGCGGGACTGTCTGCCAGTTGAATGGCTCGCGACATATGCGATTCACGAGAAATCAGCCCCTTACGTTCAAGGGCTTTGAGGTGACACATCACGCCGTTCGGTGAGCGGATACCGAAGTGTGTCCCAATTTCACGAACCGTTGGCCCATAACCACGGTTCATAATCTTATCGCGGAGAAAGTCGTAAATCTCCTTTTGGCGAGTGGTCAGGTTTACTTTCATGCTCCGTTTCCTATGAGTGATTCATTGGGGAGGGTGAAAGCTGACCGCTGCCTGTTAGCGTTCAACATGAACTTCACCCGGAAGAACTAGAGTAAACTCTAATATACTGACGTCAAGAGAACAAGCGATTATTGCGACTTTTGTTCACAGATGACAAACGATCTGAAGGGAAAACACGAATGGCACTCTATTCAGATAACAGAAAATTCAGCAATGTATGGTCGTGCCACGTGTTCACAAGAACCATGGCGATGAACTCTATCTGCTTCTGTTCTGAACACCATTCGCTGCGGTAAAGGCTGACAATCTCAGAGAGAAATCTGATGAGGCTTTTACCCATCGCAAGTCCGTAAGAAACGTGCCCTCAAGGCAGAAAAATCACGGCGAGACTCGCGGAAAAAGAGGCTTACTGAGCTTCTACCATTGAAAATTACATGGCTTTCTAAATATTTCTAAAATCCCCAGTCATTTCAGAAAATAAAAAAGGGGAGCCTGCCGGTGATGGCAAGCCCCCCTTTTTTAGGAACATTGTCGTTGAATGACGGGTCAATTGCTATTGGCCTCTTTTGATTTGGCAGCTCGCATGTGCTTGAGCAGCGTTTCACGAAGTACAGGTTCCAGTGTTGCCGCCTGCACATCAGTTGCAACCACCACGCCCTGTGGATCGATCAGCCAGAGCGTTGGTACGGTGTTGATTCCGTAATGTGTGGCGAGTGGATGGCTCCAGCCTCGCTTGTTGCGTTCGGAGTGAAAAATCTGAGGCCATGCCAGTCCGGTCTCTTCCAGAAACCGGTCAATGGCTGACTCTTCCAAATCCAGGTTGACGCCAACAACGGTGGCGTATTTTTCATACTTCTTGGCAAGCTCTGTGAGCTGAGGGAGTTGATCACGGAATGGTTTGGAAGCTGTCGACCAGAAGACCACGAGGACGGCTTTACCACGGTATTCCTCCATGGTGATAAAATTGCCGTCCAATGCGGGGCCAGCGAGTTCCAATGACTTTCCGGGAAGGTCTAACCGGCGAAGGACATTGGTGATTTGTTGTGTTTCTGCGGTGTTGGGAAAACTCTTTTCCAGAAGTCGATAACAGGCCAGGGCTTCTTCCGGCTGGTGGTTCATTTCACAACTGGTTGCAGCGGCCAAAAGCAGAGGCAAGCTTTTTGCTGTTTCTTTCGGGAAACGAGTCGCATAAAGCTGGGCCTGCCGAGAGAGTTCGACCAGCCATTTCGGCTCGGCTTCGTTGGAGCGAAGTGCATTGGAATGAGCCAGGCTGACCACGGTGAGTTGGGCTTCAGCGGCGGCATCAGATTCAGGGCGTTTTTCATAGAAAACAGCAGCAATATCATACAGACCCGCAGTGCTCTCCGCGTCTCCCTGAAGTGCCAATTGCAATTGACTTTCGAGGAGATGGTGAGCAGCAACGGTGAAAATTCTCTCCTGAGCAGGGTCTTTGGCGGTGGCTGCTAAAGCACTGGTCGCCAGGGAAATGATCTCGCGATTACGTTCAGTTCGGAGATTTTTCTGCTGCTCCATCTGTTCTTTGAGTTTGGCCTGAGCGGCAGCATCGTTTGTGGTTGCTGGTTCAATGACGGGGTAGGGCTTTAAGCGGATACTGAGGATTTCTCGAATGGCCCATTCGGGACTTCCTTTTTCCGGTTCAGGAGTTTGAGGAAGGTCTCCAGAGAATTCTTCTTCATCGCTGGATAACAAAGCCGCTCCGGGGGCCGCGATTGATGCAACAGGTAAACCACTCCCCGAAGGGCCTGGCGTGATCAGGGGAGCCGAATCAGAGACCGTCGTGACGGCTCCGCTCTCCGCAGAAGGTGTTTGTGCGGAAGGTGTGGCTGCTGGATTACCGCCGCATCCTGCGGAAATGATGGTCAAGAAGCCGAGATAAAGTGATTGTTTACTGATGCGGCGAAGCATACGTGACATCCTTGTCGAGTGCGGTGGCCGTCAGGGCAATTCCATACTCCCTTGGGCAGCAAGGATGTTCTACGGCAAAATCCGCCGTTGGGACAAGAGCGGTTGCACAATCTTCCTCAAAGCGAAAGACTCGGGGGGCAGAAAATTCATTACGAGCCATGTTAGTGTCTGTCCGGAAACTCTTAAATCCTTCTCCCTGAGGGAGAAGGTGGCCGCAGGCCGGATGAGGGGGCGAGCGTTGCCAGTGTTAACACTTGTGATTCATCGACCCTCACCCCGGCCCTCTCCCGCAAGCGGGAGAGGGAGTATTCTCGGACAGGCACTCAGAGATTGAGCCTGATTCATGACCAGCCTGACTGTTGAAAATTATCTCAAAGCAATGCTCCAGATTAGTTTGAAGCACCAGCAGCACTGGGTGACCACTGGTCAACTGGCTGCGGAACTGAATGTTTCGCCAGGGTCAGTGACCAGCATGCTGAAAACGTTGAGCGAGGCGAATCTGGCTGAATACCGGCCTTACGGGGGAGTCGCGCTGACAGAAACCGGGCGAACTTTGGCGTTGCGAGTGCTGAGGCGGCATCGGCTGATTGAACTGTTTCTTGTCGAAACACTTCATTTAACCTGGGATCAGGTTCATGAAGAGGCTGAGCATATGGAGCATGCTGTCAGCGATTTTCTGGTAGAACGGATCGACGAATTTCTTGGTCGCCCGGCTTCCGATCCGCATGGAGATCCGATCCCGGCTTCCGACGGAGTCATGCGTGGCCCGGAACAACCGATGGCATCTTTAGCAGAGGTCACAGCCGGTTCTCGATTTCGTCTCAGCCGTGTGGTGAATCAGGATTCGGCGTTTCTGCGGTTTCTTACAGATTCGGGCGTTGAAATTGGTGTCGATGGAGTTGTCGAGCAGAACAATCCCGAAGCCGGAATTGTGGCCATCGATTTAGCGGGTCGGAAACTGAACCTGGGCCATTCGGCAGCTGCTCATTTGCAAGTCATTGTCGATGAGGCACAGGCTGGTGATTAAGCCGCTTTCCGCGTGGGAAGTGTTGGAATGTTGAGGGGCTTCTCTTTGGCAGGCAATTTCTGAGTGCGGAAGGGTTGTCCATTGAGAAACTTGTCAATTTTTGTGGATTCGATGAATGCGTGGTAGCTCCACCACGAAAGTGCCAGGGTTCCCGAGGCCACAAGAGGGAACTGGATGATGGCCGGGATCGCAGTTTGAACCGCAAGAATTTCCAGGGCGGCGACAATGGGGTGGTGGACAAGGTAAATCCAGAATGAAGCCGCAGCCAACATGGCTATTGTGGTAGGAATTCTGGGAATGAGTTGTGCGCCGCTCCAACAGGTTAATGTCCAGCACATCGCAGTGATTGACAGCAGCAATCCCCCCATCAGACGCTGATAGAGCGGTTCTGTGGAAACGAGGGTGGAGAATGCGGCCGCTTGTTGAAACTCCGCATGAGAGACAACGCTGCACACGATGGAGGTGATGAAGAGGAGCATTGTGATTTTCTCCCCTTTCAATGGCCACGCTGCGTCTGCATAGGCCAGTAATGCACCGAGCAGGAAGAACTCGGCTGAGTAGGCCAGCTTGGCAAAATCCGGCAGAAATCCGTGTTGAAAGCCAGTGACCACTTCAGGCTGCCAGGTCAAAGTCGCGGTGATTGACAGGAAAAGCAGGCCTAACATGCCCAACATCAGCAATTGAAAGCCCGTGGATGGCTTAGAGGCTATCCGAAAACGCTCAAACCCTACTCGCTTTGAGGAAGAAGGTGGCCGCAGATCAGATGAGGGGATTGGTCTTGGCTCTGGAAAAACGGCTGGTTCATCGGCCCCCTCACCCCAACCCTCTCCCACGAGGGGAGAGGGAGCCGTCCCGGTTCGACTCTTAGAGTGAACTGGAATGCTGACTGCGGGGCTTTTCAAAGAGCGAACGGCCATATCAACCAGGCCAAAAATGATGCTGATCACCAGTAGGTATTGGAGATACCACAGGTGGCTCAGTCCCCAGGCTTGAGCATAAGACCCGGTGAGTTTCAGGCTGAAAAGTTTTTGAACAGGAAGTTCTCCATTCAAAACCCAGCCACCAATCCACAGATAGAGTTCAATCGGCAGGATGACACAGGCTGCTGCCAGCAGAGGAGCACCCAACCGATTCCAGCGGGCGTAGAGAAATTCTTTTGTGCCGCGATTCTTCAGGCTCATCCAGCAGCCATAGCCACTCAGACAGAAAAATAGTGGCATGATGAACGATTCGATCCACCAGAACAGCGCGTTGGCCAGAGCCGAGCTTTCTGATGATCGGGCTGGCCAAACCAGGCCGGCCATCGGTTCCTCCAGGTAAGGAATCGCCGCATGGAGCAGGACAACCAGTAGCGCACCTCCAGCCCGAAGAGCATCAAGCCCCATGACCCGAGTCGCTGGACGAGTTGGTACGGCCTGATCCAAGCCGTCCCTGGCTGGATGAGTACTGGTCATGCGTTTCCTGCAAGGGGTTTTCCAAGAGAGGTGAAATATCAGATTTTCCAAACCGGTGGCAGGCCGATTTTCTGATTTTTGATTGCTTTGGTCTCAGTTCAAACTTTACGCAAATCATTTGTCATGACCATCGCTCAAAGCGTTCCCGGAGATCTTTCCATGAGTTCATCAGTTGATGATTCATGAATGTATGTTGTTGAGAGATAACAATTTACTGTGAAATTACGGATTCTGATTATGCGTCCTATTGATTGTTAAAGAGAAACAAGGATTATTGCAGTTGTTGTGCGTTGTTGTGAGGTGGAGTGTCTTCCACACGTCGTCAATATCGATTTATCGGCGGGAACTCATTGTGCTTCAAAGACACTTCTTCAAGGCCTGTGAAGCTTTCCAGACGCTTTTGACCTATGACTTTTGTCCCTGGGCGAATCGCTGGGTCTATTGGGTCAAGCAGCCTTTGGCGTTTCTGGGGTTAGCGATTCTTGCTGCCATTGCCTGCACGATCTGGCTCAATCCCTTGTCGTTGATCGGGGTGGCGGGAGCGATGCTGATTCTCCTGCTGGGTTATCTCTGGCCCACATTAAGCATGTGGGGTGTCGAGGGGGAGTTGCAGTTTGATCGTGCTCGGATCAGCGAGGGAGAATCGGTTCGTGTGACGCTGAATGTTACGAATCGCTGGCCATGGCCGGTTTGGGGCCTGACCGTGCAGATGCCGCATGTTTCCTGTTCTCAGATGGAGAATCGAGAAGTGGGAACAGATAGTGATGGTATTGGAAAGCCAGCGTCTGATGGTCGGTATTGGGTTTCACTCGCTTCAGTTGCGGGAGGGACTCAGTCACGATTTGCGTGGGAATGGAAGCCGGCGGTTCGTGGAGACTATCCGAAAAGCGTTCCGCGTCTGGAGTCTGCCTTTCCCTTCGGTTTTCGATCAGCGTCCCGTTCTTTGAAGGTGGGGAGTCGTCTTCTGGTGTGGCCTCGGATTGTGCCACTTGGGTCGTTGCTTGATGTGTCTGTCGCCAACCCCACTGCCGAAGTGTTTTCTTCGCATCGGGTGGGTGATCAGGGGGATCTGCTGGGAACTCGTCCTTATCGCCAGGGAGATTCTCTCCGCCGGGTGCATTGGGCTCAAACGGCTCGGCATCGTCGTCTGATCGTGATTGAGCGGCAGGCGTCGATTCAATCACAAGTGGAAATCGATTTGCCGACCGACGAGTCGATTCATTCTGGTGATGAGCATGACGTTGATTCCTCGTTCAACTGGGCGGTTCGGATCTCGGCGAGTTTGAGTGTGGCCTATTTAGAGGCCAGCAGTGCGGTTCGTTGCCATGTGGGTGGGCAGCTTTTTGCCGTTGAACCCGGATCCGCAGGGCGTCGCCAATTGCTGGATGCGCTGGCACGGGTGGCCATGACGAAGGATTCGACTCATGTGGCTCATCAATGTCACCGGGGCGGTTTTCATCTGTCGGTCGTGACAGACCAGTCGATTCATGGGGCACATCTGCCTCATGAAGAATCAGGGCGGATGATTGTTATTCGGACATGCGAGGGGCATCACTGCAACGATCATCACTCTCATGCTGATGCGTGTCGTCAGGCGATCTGGCTTGATTTGAAACCGAACCTGGGGGAGCAGTTTCAGCGGGAATGGAAGAGGGTCTGCCATGTGGGTTAATGGGCGTCTTAGTAGCGGACTGACCTATTTGCTGGTGGTGGTTTCCTTCGTGGCTTTTGAGCTTGTACTGGGTGAGCCAGAACGCGGTGTTGGCCTGTCGTGGGGCATCGCGATTTCCAAACTTTTGATTGCGGTCGTTGCCGGGGCGGTGATTGGCCAATTCCTGCGCGGTCGACGTGAACTCAAGGAAATGGATGCGGAACCATCCCTTCTTGCCACCGGGGTTCTGGCTGGGACTGTTTTTGGCCTGGAGCTTATGATTCGTGGTCGTCTGGGTCTGTGGCTACCGTTGGAACTGCTATTGCTTCTGGCTTTGCAGTCCGTCGTGCTGGCACTCACGATTGTGAACTTCTGGCGGGATGCACGAAGCCAGGCGGTGATTCTGGCCACCTTTTTGCTGATCTTTTCAGCGGCCGTTGGTAAGCCCTGGTGGTTGCAGCTCTTTGTTCTGGGATATCTGGCGATTGGAATTGGCTGGCTGATGGGCCGTCATTGGGAGCGGTTGAGTGTCCATCTGGTTTCGTCGGTGGAGAAAAAATTTCCCCGGCGTTGGCTTCTGATCGTTCCTGTGTCGCTGGCTATTGCTCTGTCGGTCATCCCGTTGACATTCTCAGAGGCTGCTCGTGGTTTGCCGGGTCTGGTTCCCAGTTCGGGCGGGACGGGCGACTCAAGCCCCTGGGCGCGGGGTGGCGTCAATGATGGTGATGCCATTATTGCAGGAAGTGAGAACGTCAAGAGTTTCGCGCCGATCGATGATGCTCCGTTCATGACGTCACATGATCCCAGCCTTTATGATCTGTTTGACGATACCTATGACGAACCGATCATGCCCATGAAGCAGGATCGGGCCATCGCGTTGCCGCGGCAGTTTCGTTCGTCGGCGGAACAGAAAATGTCGAAGGCGCAATCAGGTGGTCGACCGTTCTCGACTCTTCGTGAATCGGTGGCTCCTCAGCAGAAACGTCCCCAGGATCTTGTCAGTGAGGCGCTGGCTTTTGTTGTGGGAAGAGTGCCCCTTCATCTTTCACTGGAGACCTTCGCCGATTTTGACGGTGTTCTCTGGCATGCTGAAGTTGAACCCACGTATGGTGCCAGCAATGCCACCATACGTGAAGTGAAGGGAAAACCATGGTATTTGCTGCCCGTCGATACTCGACCTCAGCATTATGCGGCAAGTGAACTCCATGCGGTGAAACTGGTTCAACTGGAGACCAACGCGATTCCTTCGCCTCCCGGACTTGAGGCGGTGATGATTGACCAGTTGGTTGATCCGTCGTTTTATCGCTGGGCTTCTCCTGGACGTTTGAGGCTCGATCGTGAACGAATCCCGGATTTAACGGTGATTCATTTGCAGTCAGCACCGATTGATGAGCGGCTGTTGCTGAACAGCCACGCGATTTTTCCAGCAGGAGCCAGCCAGTATCTTGGTCTTCCTGATGATGAATTCCTCGTCCGGGTTGAGGAACTGGTCGATCAGATTACACGCGGCCATCCTCGTGGCTGGAATCAAATCGCAGCGATTCGTGACTATCTTCGCAACAATTTCACCGTCGATAAGGAAGCCCGGCCACCTGCCGATTGCACCAACGTTCCTGCCTGGTTTTTGTTTGAGTCGCGACGTGGTAGTGACTATCACTTTGCGAATGCCGCAGCCATGTTGTTGCGGGCTGCAGGTTATCCTTCGCGTCTGGTGGCAGGACTCTATGCGAGGGATGACCGCTACGACAATCGTCTGAAGCAGACGCCGATTTTGAAAGAGGACGTTCATACCTGGGTCGAGGTTCATGGCGGACTGCACTGGTGGCTGACGGTCGAGCCGACTCCGGGTTACACCGTTCTTGGGCCTCCACCAACTCTTGCTGAACGCCTGGGGTTAGTGGCGTGGCATGCTTTGCTGCTGCTTTGGAGAAATCTCGTACTCGTGATGGCTGCTGTCACGCTTATTATCGTGGGATGGTTTCAACGTGATGCGCTCGCAGCCGAAGTCATGGCGATTTTATGGAGATGTCGGTCATTTCCAACCGCGCGACAGGCAATCCTTGCTGCTTCTCGGGTTTTAGAAGCCCGGCTTCGCGCAGCAGGTTATCGTCGCCCCGCGCATCAGACAATGAATCGCTGGTTACGAGAGATGGCAGCATCTCTGGCAACTCGATCCTCCCAGCGATCTCCCGTATTGAGTTCTAGCCATGTGATTTCGGCGAGTGGGCGGGCGGAGCCATCTAAACGAGACTTCACGCCACTTCTCAATCAGCTTCAGCAGTTCGCGGATGGATGTGATCTTGCGGCTTATGGAACAGTGGGGCAGGACTTCTATGAAGGGCGTCAAGAGCCTCGATCCTCTGGTGCCGCCAATGCCATGACAGATCGGCAATCTCTGAAATGGGTGACGCAGTCTTTGATCACTGAATGGTCATCTTGGCGTTGGGCGAGACTTCTGAAATAACCCAGGGTTTCCTCCAGGCATGTCTTACCGTTGTCTGAATCCGGTGGCTTGTTGTCCTTAATGATCACCCCATCTCAGGCCATGTGACAACTGATTTCATCTCCCTTCTTAATGACAACAAACGACCAGGCAGTTATCTATGAGCATTGCAACTGACTCTTCGCTCGAAACAATTCCCAAGCCGAAGACGATGTCCACAGAAAATGTGGTGGACTCTCGGAGTGAATGCCGTTCACAAGTCGATTTTCGACTTCAAGTCGAGAAGCTGCGGCAATGCCTTAATGGCACATTGCTGGGTAAGCCTGACGTGGTGGAGTTTGTACTGGCTTCACTTCTGGCAAAAGGGCATGTCCTGCTGGAGGACAAGCCGGGATTAGGAAAAACGACATTAGCCAAAGGGCTGGCGCAATCGATTGGTGGCCGGTTCAGTCGCGTGCAATGCACGCCAGATCTTCTTCCCAGTGATCTGACGGGCTTCAATATCTACAACCAGAAGACACAGGAATTTGAGTTTCGCGAAGGGCCAGTGTTTACCGAAATTTTGCTGACTGACGAAATCAATCGAGCAACTCCCCGAACTCAAAGCGCTTTGCTGGAGTCGATGGCTGAGCGACAGGTTACGGTTGATGGGTCAACGTATTCCTTGCCATCGACATTCTTTGTGATCGCCACTCAGAATCCTCATGAGCAGCATGGGACTTATCCGCTTCCCGAAGCGCAGCTTGATCGATTTGCCGTGAAACTTTCGATTGGCTATCCCGAGGCTGACGACGAAGCGCGGATGCTGGCTGCTGCCGTCATTTCGTCAGGCCATCTGGCACCTGCGGGGCGTCAGCCTCAGGAGAAATGTTTGTCGCCGGAGGAATTGGCAGAGCTTCAGCATCTGGTGGCTACAGTCGCTGTGCCGGCATGTGTCCAGGAGTATCTGGTCAACTTTGCCCGCGTTTCACGTCTCCATCCGCGAATTACCCTGGGCCTGAGTCCGCGCGCCCTGCTGATCTGGCAGCGGTTAGCGCAGGCGTGGGCCTGGCTGAAAGGGCGTGATTTTGTAACGCCCAGTGACCTTCAGGATGTGGCACGACCTGTGCTTGCTGTGCGGTTGGCTGTGGATGGAGATTCGTCGCAAATACTCATTGAAGAATTGATCGAATCGGTTCCTGTCCCGGTGCCGGCTCTCTGAAACTGTCTGGGATTTTCCTGTTTTTTTACCTCTTCTAGCCACTTTGAGTGCTGTCATGATTGTTCTGGTGACGTTTCTCATTCGAACTTTGCAGGCTGCTGTTGAGGCGGCACCTACCGTACTGGTGGGATGCGTTGTGGCCGCTTTTCTGCATGTGGTGGTTGGGCCGCGTCATCTGCACGGATTTTTCTCCCAGCGGGGCTGGCGTGGGCTTCTGTCGACGACAGCCAGCGGGGCGCTGCTTCCTGTCTGTTCATTGGGCGTGATTCCCGTCTTGTTGGAAATGCGAGCGGCACGCGTCAGCCTTTCCCGGATACTGGCATTTGCGATTTCCGGCCCGCTGCTCAATCCGATCACGATCTGTTACGGATTAACCATCCTGACCTGGCCTATGTTCATGACGATCGTTGTGAGTGCTCTGGCTCTCTCTCTCGCCACAGGCTGGTTGGTAGAACGATTGACTTCCGCTGAGCAACTGACTCTCACTGAAGGGCAGAGCGGGGTGGCTTTATTAACGGGAACTGAGACTGGTGAGGTGAATGAGTCTGAGCCGGATGTTGGCGTGCTTCGCATGATCAATCTGCTGTTTGCGGCATGTCGCATTCTGGCGGGGAATGCGTTGGGGTGGATCGTACTTGGGATTGTTGCTTCTGGAATGACAGCCGCCCTGATTCCCGCTGATAGTATCGGGCATGTGATGGGGGCTGGTAATCTTTGGGCACCCTGGATCATGCTGGTCGCTGTCACCACGCAATTTGTTGCTCCCGCGACCGGGGTGATGCAAGTGGCGGCGATGGAAAAGGTTCACTGGTCTTTGGCTGCCGCCCTCATCCTGCAGTTATTCGGAGTGGGACTGAGCCTTCCGAGCCTGATTTTTGCTGGAAAATCACTGGGTTTACGCCGCGCATTGGCAGTTACACTGGTGGTGATGATGATTGCGTTCACCATTGGCTATGTGGCCAATGCCACGGTTCCCAAGCTTCCTACCGATGATGACGAGACGCATGCGATTGACAATCTGTCACAGCCGTTTGGAACGTATGCCAGTATTCCTTCGGCATGGCAACTCTGGGCCAGTGCCACGACCTATTCGAGCGATGCCAACGGTTGGAGTCTCGCGCTGATATTGGTGGTTATTGGCATGGGGACTGTCTTGCGATTGCGAGGGATAACGACAGTTCGAGACCTTTTCCCTGCCTGGAAGCATTTGTCCGTTGGAACAACTTCTGCATCGAAGAAGTCATTCTGGAACCAGCCTTTGTCGCCACGATGGATTCAGCGGTTGGTCGTTGCGGGGGCGGCAATCTGTACTGCGATTTTAATTTATATCTATTACCCGCCGGTTGAAGAGATCTTCGACGATATCAGTGGCATCCGTGCGGAAGCGTTAACTGCGATCAAGCAGGAGCAATTTGAAATTGCAGCCCCTCGGTTAGCAGCCTGGAATCAGCAGTTGGGGAAGTTGATCCCCAGCGCCATTCTTCGTGGCCAGTCTGTGTCTGCAGCCGCGAAGGCATCGAAAGATCTTCTGAGCGCCCGGCTTCAGGAAGTCGGAACGGCGATCAGTCAGAAGTCTTCGGAAGATGTGAAGAAGCTCTCGCAAGATCTCTTTTCGCTGAATAGCGATTGCCGGAATGCTTTTTTACATTCCGGCGTTAACGCCGTTTCACAAGGGAAATGATCCTCTGGTTGTAGGCTTGATCGTGCGGCGTTAATACGAATTGGCCAGAGATTGTCATTGGTACGAGATACAGCGAGTAGCCTGCCAGGAATGATTGATGCCTTGGTGGGGATCAAGCTTCTGGTATTTCGCTGGGGACATTACTCGGCTGCTCAATTCGTAAACGATTGATCTTCCGTTTGTCGGCGTCAATGACGGTAATTCGCAGAAGATTCCACTCGAGGGAATCTCCGACCTTGGGGATTCGGCCCAGTTGCGAGAAGACAAACCCGCCAATGGTGTCGAATTCTCCATCTTCCGGAAAACCGAAATGAAACTGTTCATTGAGGTCGTCGATGTGAATGCGGGCGTCGAGTTCCGTCACGTTGGGAGAAACCTGTTTGACAGGTGATTCACCTTCCATCGTGTCGTATTCGTCATCAATTTCACCGACGATTTCTTCGAGAATATCCTCCATGGTGACGAGGCCTGCGACGCCGCCATATTCGTCGAGCACCATCGCCATCTGGAAGTGCTCGCGCTGCATCATCTCCAGCAGCGAGGAAATCCCGGTGGTTTCAGGGATGTATTTGGGTTCCCGTAGGATCTCTGCCAGCTTGGGGAATTTTTCACGGGGCAGGGCGGGGTCAATCGCTTTCAGCAAATCCTTCGAGTAGAGAAGCCCGACGATGTCATCCGGGCTTTGAGCGACGACGGGGACTCGCGAATGCCCTGACTCGATCAGTTTTTGACGGGCTTCTTCAAGGGTGGCGTCAACATTGAGAACAAACATATCTGTCCGGGGAGTCATGATGGCCCCGACATCTTCATCCTGAAGTTCCATGACGCGGTGAATCATCACACGGGCACCCTGTTCCAGGTAGCCTTCCCGCTGACCTTCATCGACGACTGTGCGAATTTCATCATTGAGAACCGAGGCGTCATCTTCTTCGGGTTCCCCTCGCCCTACGAGGCGGTGAGCCATGCGATCGAGCCATTTAGCAATCGAAAGTAGAGGCCAGAGGAGAACCTGGACACCGCTGATACATGGCCACCAGCGGTAAAGAAATTGTTCACTGGTGACGCGGGCGATGCTCCAGGGAAGGAGGTCTGCTATGACCAGAACGGCAAACGTCAACAGGAGATATTCAGCGAGAAAATCCCAAGGGAACTGCTGAGTCAGTGCGGCTTCCTGGGCTTTAGGCCAGCCCACACCGATCCCGACGGCTGCTGCAATTCCCATGGTGGAAAGGGAAAGCATTAATTCCAGACCCAGGAGAGCTGTCTCCTGTTGTTTGAGCACTTCGCTAAATCGCTCGGGTTTTCCCCGCTGGGCGCAAAGTTCTTCGAGCCGACTATAGGAGAAATCTCTTAAGGCGTAGCATCCCAAGGCGCTCCAGCACGCCGTTAATAGAAACCCGCCAACCACGAACAGGAAAATTACCATGACGAGGTCGCCGGTCTCCAATCATTGGACGGGCAATTCACCATAGCGCGAGTGAGTCGTGGCCCGAAAATCATGCTATGAAACAATGGGATTGAGTCCAAGAGGTACGAGATAGTGTTTTTCACGAGTTCGCATTCTTTGGGCTTCGTCTATCGTCAGGTCGTCGAATCCACAGAGGTGGAGAGCACCGTGCAGGGAGTATAGCAGGACTTCAGATTCAATGCACCAGTTGTTCTCAGGAGCCATTCGGGAAGCGGTTTCCACGCTGACGACGATCTCGCCTTCCAGAATGGGGGAGCCTTGTTGAGAATCTGTTAAGGCGTCGTCCAGCCGAAAACTGATTACGTCTGTCGGGTAATCATGTTGCAAAAAATCACGGTTTATCTCGTGGATTTTGGGGTCGTCAACCAGCGCGACACTCACTTCGCCTTCCAGAAACCCTTCTTCACAGAAAACACTCTGGAGAAGATTGAGAATCCTCTCAGGGGGAATTCTGGCGATCAATTGTTCGTCGGTAATTTCAATCTGAATCATGCCATATCCGTCAGGCGAGCAGCATTTTCAAGGATTTATAACGTGAAAATCTGGTAAGTCTCTACTGTCTCAATGACATGTGCCACAGTCTGAATCTGTATTTTAACCGAGTGCCGTGTCACGGCATTGTCTTAGGGTTGGTGTCGCCGCAGCGTCCTCCGTTGTCGGACTTAACAACAGAAGAGACCCGGATTTTCTACTTTGACAATGCACGAGTCGAAAAAACAGCCTGTCTCTTAAACTGATCAGGCTGATTTCTGATCGGGATATTTAATGCGCCCGTGATAAATGGAGATCAGAGATTTGACCAGTGAATCTTCCACTATGGCCAATTCAGTGAGTGTCAGCCCGCTTTCATCAAACTGTCCATCCAGGAGACGTTTCAGAAGAATGTCATGAACGAGAGTTTCAATTCGTTTTGGAGTCGGCTCGCTTAATGTCCGACTGGCACTTTCCACGGCATCGGCCAGCATCATGATGCCCGTCTCTTTTGACTGAGGCTTGGGGCCGGGATAGCGGAATGATGATTCTTCCACATCGACACGGACATCAGCTGATTGCTGCCCCGCGTGCCGCGATGCTTTGTGGTAAAAATATTCGACCAGAGTCGTTCCATGGTGTTGTTCGATAAAGTCGATCAACGATTCGGGCAGATGGTGCTGGCGTGCCAGATCGGCACCATCCTTGACATGCCCGATAATGATCAGGGTGCTCATCGCTGGTGCCAGATTTTCGTGCCGGTTGGTCTCACCCGCTGCCATGTTTTCGACAAAATACTGCGGCTTGAGCATTTTGCCGATGTCGTGGAAGTAGGCTCCCACCCGGCATAAAAGCCCATTCGCGCCAATGGCGTCTGCCGCGGTTTCGGTCAGCGTGGCCACACCAATCGAGTGGTTATAGGTTCCCGGCGCGCGGCGTACCAGTTCTTGCAGGAGGGGGTGGGAAACATCGCTTAATTCCAGCAAGCTGATATCCGTCACGACTCCGAAGGTGGATTCAATAAAAGGGAGGCTTCCCGCGACCAGGTAGCCGGCAGCGACACACCAGCCGGCCCCGCGCAGGGCATGCCAGAGAAGTTCACTGTCGAGCCAGAGTCGGTCAAGCCTCTGACCAACAATCACACCCATGGCCATGGTCAGCAGGAAATAGGTGGCTGCTGTCGCCACGCCCACTTTGATGAGCTTGGAGCGCGACGAGACTTGACCCAGACTGACAATCGACAAGCAGATGGCACCGAGAATGGCCACAAATTCGCTGGTGTCGTAACCGTTGGAGAGCACCAGAATCAGTGTCAGGCTGAAGCCGGTCAAAGCCGCAAGAACCTGCTGATAAGCAATCGTCAGAATCATGACCACGCAGAGCAGGGGAATGATTTCCGCCCGCCAGGGATCAAAAGAGAGCCAGCGGGCACAGGCAATGGCCAGCAGCAAACTGGCCAGATAGACCGACAATCTCGCGGTGCTGGTGACCAGTCGTGGCTCTGAGCGAATCAGGTAATAACCGTTGATCGTTGCGAGTATCACCAGCAATATCAGGACGGTCGTGGCTCTTAACAGGCTTTCATACCAGGGGACAGTGGCAGCAATGGCATCGTATTGCGCCTTGAGGATCGCCAGTGCGTCTTCGCTGATCGAGGTCCCCGGAGCGACGAGCAATGCCCCTCGCTTAAAGGTGTCGACAATACTTTCCGTGCGGGCACGGGCCTGACGAAGAGCCGTCATGGAACGTTCTTCGTCATATTCCAATGTGCTGGGGGCGCGGTTGCGCAGCCAGCGTTCGAGAAGTGGCTGGATGGGTTGCAATGAATCAAAAGACTTCCAGCTGCGTCCCAGCCGCCCAGTGTTTTTTAGAGCCTCCCGCAGAAGCACCTGAGAGACGGCGATGTCCTGTTCATCTGCCGGGTTTTCGTCGGGGATCACATGAATCACTTCATCCTCGCGTAAGTCGCGACGGGTGAGTTCTGTGACGTCCAATGTTCCTGTTTGCCGCAAGGGATCCAGGAATTTTGTGAATTCCCCAGAGATAAGCTCGACACGCTGTTCACCCGTGTCTTCCGGCCCCAGGGCTGCGCGGAGTTGTTCCCATTCTTTTTCCGAATCACCGAGGTTGCCGTTCATATCGACCGAGAAGCCGAAAGCCACCAGCACGTTGGCTGGGACATCGGCTGGGCGATTGGCATGAAGAATGGCGAACAGAGATTCTCTCAATTCGTCAACCAGCGTCCGCCACGGGGCGGTTCTCGCCAGGTAAACCGGGGGGGTGCGCGACTCTTCTTCAATTCTGGCAAGATCGGTCTTATAGACATTCAGTCGACCAAAATCGATGCGAGCCACAATCCCGTCCCGGCTGTATTGACCCAGTCGGTAGGGAAAAGGGGCGACCCAGCCTTCGACGCAAACCACCATCAGAATCAGGGCAGCAGCCACAAGCAGGAAACGAAGTAATACCTCGGCTTGACCGAGCTTAGAACCCAGTTTGACAAGCAGCGACCCGGAAGTCGGCAGATTCGAGAGACGTCCAGTCCGCGTCTTGCGGGACGAAAACAATGCCATAGACGTTGTTGACCCAATTGCTTCTGACATCAAGACTTGTTTTGGCTCCGAAACCGATTGGCAGGGAGGTTCCCGGCGATCAGTTGGAACAAATCTTTCAGATCATAGGCAATCACGAAACCGGGCCGACTTCCAGAATGAAATTGGAAAAATTGTCATTCGGCCACATTCCGGCTTCGTTGGGTTTTCACTCCTCAACAGCGGTTTCGTCTCCTTTGGCAGCCGAATCGCGATTCGGTGTCTCTGCTTTAAGAGGTGCGTTACCGGCAATAGATGAATCAGGGCGGTGGTTGGTGTGGTTTCCTCGCGAGCGGGGATCTCCCACCTTTCCATCATCGTAAGCTGCAACAATACGTCGCACCAGTGGGTGCCGGACAATGTCTCCGCCGCTCAGTTCTACGACGGAGATCCCCTCTACGCCACGCAGGCGGCCAACCGCATCGGCAAGGCCGCTGGTGACATTGTCGGGAAGATCGATTTGTGTGGCATCGCCGGTGACAACAATTTTTGATCGCTGGCCCATGCGGGTCAAAAACATCTTCATTTGCACCGCAGTGGTGTTCTGAGCTTCATCGAGAATGATGAACGTGTTGTTGAGCGTTCGTCCTCGCATAAAAGCCAGGGGAGCAATCTCGATCACGTCCCGGTCGAGGTAGCGCTGCACGGTATCAAAATCCAGAATGTCTCCGAGAGCATCGAGCAGGGGACGCAAGTAGGGATTCACTTTTTCAAGCATGTCTCCGGGAAGGAAACCAAGCTTTTCCCCCGCTTCGACCGCTGGACGAACGAGAACAATCTTGCGAACCTGCTCGTTACGCAACGCATTGACCGCCATGGCCACAGCCAGGTAGGTTTTTCCCGAACCGGCAGGCCCGGTGCAGAAAACCAGGTCATGTTGCCGGATGGAATCGACATAGGCGGCCTGTCCCGGCCCCATCGGAAAGACACGTTTTGCTTTATGAAAGACGTCGATCGATGACTCTGGGCCGTTGAAAACTTCGGCGCTGCGATGATTGAGAATTCGGTCAAACTCGTCGTCGGGCAGCATTCCGCGGCGTTCGATGATCCCTCTCATTTCGCCGATGACATGGCTGCCGGCATCGACTTGTTCAACTGGCCCTGACAGGCGGATTTCATCGCCGCGCAGGACGACATCGACTTGCAGTTTTTCCCGCAATTTGCGGAGGTTACGGTCATTCGGGCCGAACAGCACACGCACCTGTTCGTGATTTTTAAACGGAATTCGCTTATCTGTCATTGTCTCTCCGTTGCGTCCATTCATCATCAGATCACAAAGACCAAAGATCATCATGATCATGACGCGAGGGGCGCTGCTCCCATCTTCTCACCAGTCGCCACTTTGCCAAACTGATGCGTTTTGTCGATCCCATCACTTCCTAATTGTTAGCGTTCGCAGAGTTGACGCCTACCCAAAAAGGTTCGCCATTCGGTGAAATCTGCCGAAAAATGACACGGAGCGTTGGTGAAGGTTCAGGAAACTTTGGTGATTGAATAAAAATGATGGATTAGCCGTGTTTACAGTGATCGGCGACTGAGGGAAAAAGCAGCAAGTTGCCTTGGTTAGCATTCTTGACGCAATTGTCATCAAGTGCATAACCCGAATAACTCGATTCTACGGATACGTGGACTGGTGCCGCCGCGTGGCATGGTTGCCAATTGTTCGATCAGGATGGCCGGACAAAACAGCGACAGGGATGTTTGAAACATGTATGAAGCGTTCTTTTCAATGGCGCGCCGCCCTTTTGTGGGCACTCCTGATCCTGGCTGCTGGTTCCCTACGGAACTTGGGCAATCTGCCAGCGAGGCATTATTGCTGGGGATGAAAGAGCGCGCGGGCGTGGCGGTGCTCAGTGGTGCTGCCGGAGTTGGTAAGACTCTGCTCTGTGAACGATTAGTCGTTCAACTGGGAACCGATCATCCCGTGGTCTTCTTAAGACACCCCCGGTTTGCAACCCGGCGGTCACTGCTTCAGACAATCTTGGGAGAATTAGAACTTCCTTTCAGCCGTCTGTCTGAGCAGGAACTGCGCAGTGAACTGTCCCTTTTTTTGAAACAAATGGCGGAGCAACAGCATCTGCTGTTTTTGGTTTGTGACGAAGCTCATCTGCTGGACAGCAAAATTCTGGACGAATTGAGAGGACTGAGCGACTTTCATTTTGAAGGTCAGCCAGTTGTCCGTCTGATGCTCGCAGGGGAATTGGAATTAGAGGAACGGCTGGCAACACCGGAGTTCCAACCGCTGGCTCAACGAGTCACGACACACGCTGCCCTGGATTCCTTGAATCGGGCGGAATCGTATGAGTTCCTTGATTACCGGTTGACATGGGCGGGTGGACGAACAGCGGAGTCTTTGACTCCTGACGCGATGTCCTACATTGTGGAAGTTTCCGCAGGGTTTCCTCGATGTTTGTGCTTGCTGGCGGATCACGCATTGTTGCTGGGATTCGCGATGGGCGAAAAGCCCGTGACGCTGGCGACCGTCGAAACGGCATTAAACGACTTGAAGCATCTTTCGCTTCCCTGGCATCTGCGGGTCTCACGATCGATCGATGAATCCGGGTTGGACGAACTTTCTGGCCAAAGCCTGGTTGAGATGGAAGACGAATCGTTGCTCATCGAAAAGAGAGGGGCTGAGGCTTTTTCAACCCTGGAAGACCAGAGCGCAATTCACGATGTGTCGGTCGACGTGGCTGCGATGAACTTGCCGGATTTGTCTTCAGCAGATGACTGGGGCACGGAAGGTTTATCAAGTATTGAAATCGGCGCGGGACTGGACAGCGAAATCCACTCCACAGACGAGACTGCTCCCTTATCAGATGCCGGGGCCGATGTTGGGTCCGATGTTGGGTCTGGGGGGCTCAGCATGACTGAGTCTAAGGAAGGGGAGTTTGCTGAAAAACAACAGACTCATGGTCTGCCCGGACGTTTTGAAGATTGGTCGGCAATGGGATCAGAAATGGAGTTGAAAGGACAGCACTTCACTCCAGCCCTTAATGATGCCCCTGTTTCATTTCCTCTGACGGGAATGCAGGAGGAAGGTGCCGAAGACTGGAGGGGAGAACATGCTGTTGCTGATGAAGGATCAGCTTCCGTCGATTCAGAACAACATGCGTTGGAGAATCGTCTGGATCGCATGCTGACTCGCTGGCGACTAGCGACAGAGCAAGAGGGGATTTCAGGCCCGCATGGCACGAATTTTGGTGAGCAATCCCTGTCGTTTGAATCGGCGCAATTCTCTCACAACGAGCCTGCCGGCGTGATGTCACCCGATGGGGAGTCGTCATTCATTGATGAGAGAATGACCCCGGATGATGAGTCTCAGAGCGAAGGTGTCGCGTTTGAAATGATGACGGTCAATCGTGATCCACAGGACAGCACTGAGGTGATCACCACGCCATCCATCCCGACGCACAACGAAGTTGCTTCACAAACAATGGAAGAGACTCTGGCTCCTTCGGAATCGGTCTATGTAGAGATTGTTGTTCCTTCTGGTTCCCTCATTCGCTCGGAACGGCCTGCGTTGCTGGCGTCGATGGATTTCACACCGTTTGGTGATCCCACTCCATTTCTGGAGTCCATCAAAGAAGAGAAGAGGCATTCCAATCTGGTGATTGATCCTGAAGGAATCATGGTTCAGTCTTTGGATGAACCGGTTTCGGCTGTCGTCCCAGCACCGTTGCCAGAGCCAGGGTCGTTGCCAGAATCGTTGCCAGGGCCAATCGAGGAAGTTGTCCCTTCTTTGGCCGATACCGTCAGCCAGGCACACTCACGTCCTTCTGCGGAAGAACAGTTGGAACAGATTCTGCCGCTATTGGATCAGGCCATTCATGGTGGGGCAGCACTGACTGAATCCACTGGTGATCATCGTAAGGAGGAGTCACCCGACACGCTTGAGAGTGTTGACGCAGGTGATGTTTCCTCATTCCCGGTTGATTCTCGAACAAACGATCCGATTCCCGGGATGAGTGCCTCGGATCGTCAAGCCGCACGTCTGGCGCGATTCATTGCTGGTGACCTGGATGAAATTCGCGAGCGTGCTCTGGCTGCGGATGCCATCGATCTGGCTGATGCCACTCGTTCCGCGATTCAATCAAGAGCGGCATGGGCCGAGGCTTTACGTGATCAGGAAACTCGAGAGGCTCTTTCCCATGACGATGAGCTTGAAGGCGATCATCACCCGTTTACCGATTCTCCTGAGATGTCAGACCAGGAGACGGGGTTGGGATCAGAAGATGATTCTGTCTGGCGGGGCGAAGTTTATGAAAGCATGGACGATGTTCTGAAAAAATCTCAGCAGGCCTTAGACCAGCATGAAGATTTCTCGGAATGGGATGCAGGCAGCGCCATCAACAAAGCCGATCATCATTTTCAGGACATGGCCGATGCTTTGGAAAGCACTGACGATGATTTTCCCGACGACATCGAACGCCATCTTGAGGGGTTGAGATCGTTCCGCGAACAGCCGTTATCAAACGCTTCTGAGACCGGTTTTGGCAAGCAAAAAGTTGCTGAGTCCGAGGGGGCTGGAGACGCTGGTGAGCCTCCATTGTCGTCGCGGTATCGCAACCTGTTCAGTATCTTGCGCCGCCGTGCGACATCCAGGCGTTAAATCGATGGAATTTCAAGGTGATTCCAGAGGCCCAAATTCCAGTAGTGCTCCCTCAGGTTTGGCTTGCCTGTGGGGCATTTCCTGAGGATTGGGAGTCATCTTGTCAGTCGTTGAACCGGATAAGTCTGGCTGCTCGGTCTCCCGAGAAGGCTGATTGGTCTCAGGTGTGGCTCTATTTGATGTGGCTGGACTTGATGTGGTCAGGTTTCTCGCCCATTGCTGAAAGTGATGGTCGAGGTCGGCCAGGTCGGTTGTCTGTGTGAGTTGACAGGCAATGGCTTCGATCCCTGAAGCATCACGTGCAGGATCTTTGAGAGCACGCGTACGCCGGTAGAATGCTTCCAGCACGCCGCGTTCCTGCAAGAAAATGCAGAAAAGCCTGGCGTGAGCATATTCGATAGCGGGGCGAGAGTGGCCAAAGGGTTGATGGAACAGTTGATGTAACGTTGACGCCTGCTGTTTTTCGACAGCTTCGTGCCAATGATGATTCCGCCAGTTGGGTAGCCCCAGCAAAGATGTTCCCGACGCATTGAATTCACATTCTTCGTGGAGGGATGCTAACCCTTCATCAAACCATTCGGGGCAGTGCTCAAAATCTCCATGGATCAGCGCGTGGGTCAACTCATGGGCAATCGAGCCGACACCTGTTGAGAGGTTCACAGCCAGACATCGGTCTTCCTGAGTGTAAAAACCTGCGTACTCAGCCGGTGTGAAACCTGGCCAGCGCGTGCGGAGCTGCTGCCAGCGTTCAGGGCTGCGGAGCAGAATTATTTTGACGGGATGAGGGAGTGGCCTGTCGAAGTAACTGACTTCCAACGCATGCTGCGTTGGCTGAATCACATTTTCATAGATCCATTGCAATTCTTCCGCCGTATCATCCCCGGCGATCACAAAGGGAGATCGCGTGATGACCTGGAACTGCGGGCCAAGCTCAGCTCTTAACGTGGTGGCAATGGTTTGCAACTGCTGAGTGAAGCCGGCTGTCGATTCTTCGAGCGATGGAACGGGAAGACCTGCTTCATCGTATAGGCGAACCGAGCTGGCGATCGACGTGATCTGGCTCCAGGTTCGATCCATCAACGTGGAGGAAACCGTCGCAACAGAAGTGGATTGGGCATCCTTTGATCGTGAAGCTGCTGTGACCAGGTAGCAGAGGCCAATGATTACAAACGGGCCGAGAACGAGCAGCCAATTCTGAGTACGGCGATGTTCTCCGGCGACCGCCATTTTTCCAGAACTTCCTTGGTTGAATGAATCATCGGTCACCAATCGCTGCTTCAAAACTCACTCGATCCTCGCGACTTCTGAGTTTCATCATGTTTGAAAAAGCGAAACGGAAGAAACGAAGAGTAGTGACCAAAGTCTTACCCGAGTCCTTGCCGGTTAAACCGCTGTGAGCGACATCGACCGACTTGAAGACGCTTGTGAGAGCTTGGTAGGGCAACTATGCCGTGTGATTAAGCGAAAGAATCAACTTTTCCTGGACTTAAGAGGAATTCCTGCATTCTGAAGGAATCATCAGAGTCTATTTTCACTGGCCGTCAAAGATTTCTCAGGCAGCAAATTTTACCTATCTGCTATCATGAGAGACTGTCTGGGCGACTTTTGCGGCGTTCTGTCTCGAATCTTCGTTTTCCTGCAGTTTAAGCTTGCCGAGCGGGTTGTTGTCGTCGGGATCTGGCGCGTTATAAGCAACCCGTGAGAACGGCGATCACGGGATTTTCAGTTGTTCATCCTTTTCGTGAAGTCCACATTGCCCTAGGCTGCGGGTTATCTCACACTGGGTCATGCATGAGTGGGTCAGCCATGAGAGGGTGCCTGTCTACTGGCTCTTTAACTCATGGCTGGCGAGTTGTATGCAGCAATTTGATTCTGTTGGAAAATTGAATTCTGGCCATAAAACTTCTGGACGATCTCCAGACATTTCGTGTGTCTGGCATTCGGTGTGCTGAGTCTCACTGTCGAGACTCGGTGTGCTGAGACCTTGATTCCTGCCCAGAGGGGGGAGTGGATGTCATCCAGAATTCCCCATCGATAATCGAGCTTACCAATAAAGTCTGACGCTTCCTGCAAACCCCACGGATCGCTATGTACGCACAGAATTATCAACATTTGGGCGCCCATCCTGAATCTCGCGGCGGCGTCGACGGGACTCATTTTGCAGTCTGGGCACCTAATGCGTCTGAAGTTTGCGTGATCGCTGATTTGAACTACTGGAGCCATGGCCAACACTGGCTTCAGTCCAGTGATAACGGCGTCTGGCATGGTTTTATTCCGGGAATCAAAGCGGGAGACGCTTATAAATACAGTTTGAAGACGTTCTCTGGTCAGCGGTTGGAGAAATCAGATCCTTATGCGTTCCAGGCAGAATTACCGCCGCGAACGGCTTCAATTGTGGCTGATCTCACAGGCTTCCGCTGGAACGATGAGAAGTGGATTCGTCAGCGAGAGATGAAGAACGTTTATGAGCAGCCGATCTCGATGTATGAAGTCCATCTGGGATCCTGGCGCCGGCCGACGGATGGTCGCCGGTACTTCAATTATCGGGAACTGGCCGTTCAACTGGTCGATTATGTGAAGCCCCTGGGGTTTACTCATCTGCAGTTACTTCCCATCACCGAGCATCCGTTCGATGGCTCCTGGGGATATCAGACGACGGGATATTTTGCCCCGACCAGCCGGTTTGGGACACCACACGATTTCATGTACTTTGTGGATTACTGCCACGAGCATGGCATTGGCGTGATGGTCGACTGGGTGCCAGCCCACTTTCCGACCGACCAGCACTCATTGGGGAATTTTGACGGGACGGCGTTGTACGAACATGCAGATCCCAGGAAAGGGTTTCACCCTGACTGGGGGACGCTGATTTTCAATTATGGTCGTACGGAAGTGTCAGATTTTCTGCTTTCCAGTGCCCATTTCTGGATGGAAGTCTTCCACATTGATGGTTTGCGCGTCGATGCAGTGGCCTCGATGCTCTATCTCGATTATTCCCGCAAAGCGGGCGAGTGGATGCCCAATATGTTTGGGGGGCGAGAGAATCTGGAAGCGATTCAGTTCTTAAAGGATCTGAACACTGTCCTCCATCAGGATTTTCCTGGTGTCCTGATGATTGCGGAAGAGTCGACGTCATGGGGTGGGGTTTCCCGGCCCGTTTACACGGGAGGCCTGGGATTTGGCTTCAAATGGGATATGGGTTGGATGAACGATACTCTCCGGTATTTCCGGCGAGACCCGATCCATCGTCGGCATCATCAAAACGAGTTGTCGTTCCGCATGGTGTATGCCTTCACTGAAAACTTTATGCTGCCGCTGTCTCACGATGAAGTGGTGCATGGCAAGCGCTCGTTAATCAGCCAGATGCCTGGCGACAATTGGCAGCAGTTTGCCAACCTGCGGGTTCTGTTTGGTTATCAGTTCACCACACCGGGCAAGAAATTGCTCTTCATGGGCGGTGAAATCGCTCAGTGGACAGAGTGGAATCATGACAGCCAGATTGATTGGGACTTAACCAAATTTGCGTTCCATCAGGGCGTGCAAAAGCTGATTGGCGATCTGAACCGGATTTATACCGAAGAATCCGCGATGCACTATGGCGATTGCAATACCGATGGTTTTGCCTGGATCAGTGCCGATGATTATCAGAATAGCGTTTACTCATGGGTGCGTTATGGAAGCCATGCCGACGATCTGCTGATCGTCATGATGAACCTCACGCCGATTCCGCGGTATCACTATCGGGTTGGGGTGCCGTTGGCGGGGTTCTATAAAGAAGTCCTCAACACCGATTCCAGTGTTTACGGCGGATCAAACGTGGGAAATGCGGGAGGCGTTTACAGTGAGATTGGGCCAGTCCATGGGTTTGGCCAGTTCATTCAAGTGACTCTTCCCCCATTGGGTCTGGTGATTCTGAAGCCGATCACCCGCCCGGCACCGATTCCTGCTGTCACAACGGGAACGGCAACAGCAACCACTGCCACTTTGGCGTCATCAGCGATGCGACTGAATTAGACCCTGGCTTCCTTAAGGCTGGGGAACGAATGAAAATGGTGACGGGGCAGAATGGCTGAGCTGTTCTGCCCCGCTTTCATTCAGAGAACCGACGAGTGGAACAGATTTCCCAGTCCGTAAAGTTTCACTGAAAGTCATGCTCCGAACGGGCGTTACAACCGCTCCAGCTTTGGGGCATGTGGTGAATCTTGCCGAATTCACCGCGGTTCCGCCCACCGCATCGCGCATTACAAGGCAGATTTCCGATATTCCCTCAAGTGATATCGGAGCATACCGTGCATCGTGACCAGAAGATTGGACTTGCACTTGGCGTTTTGCTGATTGGTGCTGTTGCCGCTTTCTTCTTTCGTAATGAGAAGCCAGGAGTTGCGCAGGCTCCATTGGTCAGCAATGCCGTTGAACTTGATGCTGTGATTGCCGAAAAGGCGTTTCGTCCTTATCTGGGAGAATCCAGCGCCTCTGTCCGGCAAATGGCTGCTCGACCTGTGACGGATACGCTGATTATTCCCCCGCTGGACGATCCCTGGGGCAATGAGAGTCACGCTGGCGAGGCGGCTCCTCGAGCCTCTTCCCACCGTGTTCCCCTCGCTGACTCGATCGAAGAAATCCCTGCGATTCCCTGGCCGTCGGATGTCCTTGAATTTGATCGTCAGAACATCAGTGCGAATGGAGGTCTCAGCGGTTCCGGCAATGATCAGGCAGGGATCAGGGGCCGTTCTGCTCCTGTCATCAATGGGAATGCCGATTCCCGCGAAGAGCCAATCTCCGCACGACGTGAAGGGAGTGCCCCTGCTCAGCGAACATTTGAAGAGTCAGAGGCTCGGGCAAGTGACAATTCTGCTCCGAAGGTGATCAGTCACGTGGTTCAACGTGGGGAAACTCTGTCGTCGATTTCCTCCCGGTATTTAGGTCGTGAAAGCCGATTTCTGGAAATCTATGAAGCAAATCGTGATCAATTACGGGACGCCAATGATTTACGGGCCGGGATGACGCTTCAAATTCCTGTTTCCAGGTCACCTCGTAACATTGCTGCTTCGCCCCGGGTTTCCAACGGGGACCGTGTGGGTGGGACATCAACGCCGACGCCCGAAAAACGGATGTTTGTGCCGTATCGTCCGCGTCCTGCCAATGTGCAAGGTTGGGGGCCATCCACCGAGAAGCCCGAAATGCCACTCAAACGATTGAGCCAAATGCCTCCCGATGACAGCGTCATCCGCTAAGAAGCGATTGGCCTCTGTGGTCGCTTAACATTATGAGCGATCATCAACTTCGGCAATCATCAATCCCGTGTGAACTCAGTAACTGAACTCAGTGGGGATGACGATTTTTGGGTGCATCAGGCCGGTTTCCTGGCGATACTCTGCAATGGCGATCATCTTTCCTGCTTCATCCACCATGCAGTAAGCTTGCCGATTCGATGCCAGTGTCCCGGGTTGATTTTCCGGAGAGGGCAATGATCCTCTCCGGTCGATTAACCGCCCTTGACGCAAGTGGATGACCTCTTCTGCCGAGACCGTTATCAGTTGCTCCTGGCGGAAGATGGTCGTGGGGGGAATCAGAAATGGCGAGATGTCAGTGAGTTTGGCCTGTTCTGGAAGCTGTTCGACTTTCAGGCTTGCATTCAGTGTGAATGGGCCAACAAATGTTCGGGTTAACTGGGTCATGTAGGCGCCGCAGCCGAGTTGAATGCCCAGGTCGCGAGCAATCGATCGAATGTATGTGCCACTGCCGCATTCAATCTGGACTTGAATGTCCGAGCCATTGACGGAGAGCAATTCAATGGCGTCGATCTGGACATTCCGGGGGGCGAGTTCAAAGTCTTCACCTGAGCGCGCCAGATCGTAGGCCCTTTGCCCGCTGACATGTACGGCACTGAACCTGGGCGGTGTTTGTTGGATCACTCCCTTAAATTGAGTCAGAGCTGTCTGAATGTCTGCCGTGGTGAGATGATCGGTAGAAAGGGGGGGCGACAGTTCTCCTTCGCCGTCGTCGGTGGTTGAAGTCTGGCCAAGACGAAAATTGGCCAGATATCCCTTGCGCGTCGACTGGGCATAGTCTGTCAAGCGGGTGGCGGGGCCGATGCCGATGACCAGGACACCTGTTGCCAGGGGGTCGAGCGTTCCCGCATGGCCAACTTTTAATGGTTTCACCATGCGTTGGATGCGGTTCACGAGATCTCGGGAAGTCGCTCTCAGGGGCTTGTTAACATTGAGAAAGCCCCAGTTCATTTGGGAAAATCCTTGACCTATTGGAGGGAAAACCTGGCCGCTGGTTTCGTGAGTGACAAGCACTGGCGGGTTTTCGGGAGTGAAGGGGTGTGGGGGGAGATTTCAGGGACAAAGGTTTCTGTCGCAAAAAGAAAAGCCCTGGCTGCGAGGAAATTCGCAACAAGGGCTTCATGAGGGTGGCTTACCGGGTTCGAACCGGCGACCTCCAGAACCACAATCTGGCGCTCTAACCAACTGAGCTAAAACCACCACAGTAAGACGTTGCCGTCTCACTTTGACTTGGTGAAATTTATCTGCGCCAGTGCGGGGCAGCAAGTCAAAATGATTGGGAAGGTTGGGACAAAATCCGAAAATCCGGGCAAACCGATGTCGCAACCACTGTTGTGATCAGGTGTTTTGAGCGTATCAAGTTCCCAGGAAGCTTGACACAATGGCCGGCGGAAAGTTCAGTAAGGTGGAAAAGTTTGCGGGTTGAGCAGCAGTTCAAGCCCGCTCTCCCTTGCCAGCAAACGGTAACTGATGCCTGGTTTTGGGTGTACTGGGGTGTTTTGTCGCCATGGGTTGGCATGTCATTGTCAGGCTAACGATCAGCTCAATATCCGTTTGAGAATTTATTGCAGCGCTCGATTCAAGCCATTTTTTTAATGCGGTTGGGAGTTACGCGAATTGGTCACGATTTCATCCCCGGTTTTGAAGATTGACGGTCTGAAGACGCAATTTCGCACTGAGCATGGTTATGTGACGGCCGTTAATGGGCTGTCCATCTCGATTCCTCAGGGGAAAACACTGGGACTGGTGGGGGAATCCGGGTCAGGGAAATCGGTCACGTCCCTTTCGATCATGCGGTTGCTGCCAGAAAGCAATTCCCGGATTGCAGAGGGGACGATTGCCTTCCTTGGCCGCGATCTGGTGAAGTTGCCG
This sequence comes from Planctopirus sp. SH287, assembly GCF_056500625.1. Lineage (NCBI taxonomy): Bacteria > Pseudomonadati > Planctomycetota > Planctomycetia > Planctomycetales > Planctomycetaceae > Planctopirus > Planctopirus sp. SH287. Next base: position 1,049,867 of record NZ_CM151403.1, read on the forward strand.
GGCCGTGAGTTGCGAAAAATTCGCGGTAATGAAATCAGCATGATTTTTCAGGAGCCGGGAACATCGCTTAATCCTGTATATCAAGTGGGGAGTCAGGTTGCGGAAGCGCTTTTACTCCATGGCCATGCCACACGTGCCAATGTGACTGAACGTGTGATTGATCTGTTTCAGGAAGTGGGGATTCCCAATCCGGCAGAGCGAATCCGCAGCTATCCCCATGAGATGTCGGGAGGGCAAAAACAGCGTGTGATGATCGCGATGGCTCTGGCGTGTAATCCTCAATTGCTGATTGCCGACGAGCCAACGACGGCTCTGGATGTCACGATTCAAGCCCAGATTCTGCGTCTGATTCGGAAGTTGCAGGATACCCGGCAGATGTCGGTGCTGTTTATTACTCACGACCTGGGGGTGATTGCTGAAGTCGCTGATGATGTGGCGGTCATGTATCGTGGCCAGCTGGTCGAGCAGGGGCCGGTTGAGCAGATTTTTACCAAGCCGGCTCATCCCTACACACGAGGGCTTCTGGCTTGTCGCCCGGATTTGGAAACAACTCGCAAACGTCTGCCGACAGTCGCCGATTTCATGGAAGTCGTAGAGGATCCAGCGACGCGTGAATTCCGGATTGTGGAACGCGCTGTTACTAACGAACGACTGGAAGCGGCTGAGAAGACGGCTCGTGATCGTCTGTTTTCCCCTGCCTCAGAAGTAAAATCGTTGGGGTATGACATCTCGGAAATTCCCGCGTCCCGGTTTGTTCCTGAAGGGACAGCACCTCTCCTGCAAGTTAAAAATTTGCAGGTTTACTATCCGGTGAGAAGTGGCCTTTTGCGGCGGGTGACCGGGCAGATCAAGGCAGTGGATGATGTCAGCTTTAATGTCTATCGTGGCCAAACTCTGGGACTGGTGGGGGAATCCGGTTGCGGGAAGACAACGACAGGCCGGGCGATTATGCGGCTGATTCCTTTCACCGGGGGAACTTTCGAGTTTTCCGGTTTGAAATGGAGTGAATACTCTGAGAGAGAGCTTCGGCGTCACCGACGGAAAATGCAGATTGTGTTTCAAGATCCATTTGCATCGCTCAATCCACGCATGACTGTCGAAGACGCATTAACTGAGGCGATGTCGATTCATCGGCTGGGGCAATCCAAGGCTGACCGAAGGGATCTGGCGGCTAATCTGCTTCTGGAAGTCGGCCTGCTGGAGAGTCATCTTACCCGATATCCGCACGAGTTCTCAGGGGGACAAAGGCAACGGATCTGCATTGCCCGCGCACTGGCTGTGGAGCCGGAATTCGTGATTTGTGATGAATCTGTTTCTGCGCTGGATGTCTCGGTGCAGGCTCAGGTGCTTAATCTCTTAAAAGACCTTCAGGAGAAGCGGGGGCTGACTTATATTTTCATCAGCCATGACTTGAGTGTCGTCAAGTTCATGTCTGATATGATGGCTGTCATGAATCAGGGGAAACTGGTCGAATATGGCCCTTCGGAACTGATTTATGCGAATCCTCAGAGCGAATATACCCAGCGTCTAATTGAAGCGATTCCTCAGATTTCGCATGAGAAGCTGGAAGCGCGGATGAATCGTGCAGCCAGTGATCGTGCAGCTAGTGATTGAGTGGTGCCGTGATACGATGTTTGATGGTGACTCGTTGCTGAGTTGGCGTCATCGAAGGGATAGTACATTGCGCTATCCCTTCATACATCTTACAAGTTGTACCCGGAAAGTTTGCCGTTATAAGGTGTTAGAGGGATTCGGATTTTGGCATGCCTACGAACCTCACGACGAGGATTTTTTGTCGGGGTTGGAGGGCTGAGGGATCGCTGAAGAAGATATTCCCCAGGTTCTGGCCTTTGGTGTCCGCACAGGTCGAGATGGCCATTTCTCCGGTATTAAGCGTGACTGAGAACTTCTGTGCGTAGCATGTTTCGACCTTGCGGCCGCCGCGGAGTTCCCATCCGTTGTCGGTCGGTGTGTGTCTCATGCGCTCTTCGCCATGATGCAGTTCGGGAATAAAATCAATGCGCACCCATCCCTCCTGAAGGCGATGGGGACGAACTTTGAAGACACAGTGAAGCTGTTCAAACGAACGAGCCGTGATGGTTCCCTGGTCTGACAGTTGAAGTTCGGTCGGAACATCAACTGATTTGACTGCGACTTCAGTTTCTGCACCGTTTTGCACCAGGATTTTGCGTCGGACGCATTGGCTTAGCGAGTTTTCGTCTTGAATCTCCAGGGACATCCCTAGCAGCGTTTGCATTGATGGCGGCGGGCTGGCTCCGACGGTTCCCACGCGTAAGCCGTTTTGCAGCATTTGGTTGCGGAGTTGAGGGGCGGCGGCTCCTACCTCATCAATATCACGCCAGAGAGTTTCACCGACGAGAGGATCCGAGGCAGATCGTTCGACAAAGAGGATTTCCAGTTGGATCGAGTTATCTGGAGGGGGAATGGGGGGAAGCTTATTGGCTGTCGTTTGAGATTGGCTCAACAGTCGTTGCGCTTCGCCTGTTAATCCCGGCACGAGAACACAACCAGCAAGAATCGGCATGAGCAGGCACATAATGCCCAGCAGCATCAAGCCGATACGCCGATAGGAAGACGGCCAGTTCACAGGTGCAATTCCAGATTTAATGAGAACGTTCCTCCAAGCCAAGGGACTGGGAAAGTCAGCCTTGTCGAGAAACACAGCGTGGAAGCAGGGAAGCAGGGAAGAGAAGGAGGGGAGGGAGGAAGGAAGGCGGAAGTAGGAAAAGTCGATCAGAGTGAGTTAAGGCTTCTAAATCAGCTTGCTTAAAGTGTCAATTCCAAGTTTGGCTTATCGTTCGTGTTTTCCCGAGGATCTCTGGTGAATCTGTTCTGGCGGGATTCCGAACTCGTTTGCATGCTCGTTAGTCTGCTTTCTCCTCGTATTTTAACCGATCAAATCAGGTTTGAAGCTTACGGGATTGGGGATTGTCGGAGGGGATCACAGGCTGGCGTTAATCTCTTTGTAAGCCACGACAATGGCTTTATCGAACTTGTCATCACAGGCAAGGTTGTGGCCATTGAAACGAAGGTTTACAATTCCGCGCTGTTTGAATTGAGCAAGCTTTTTGTTTCTCGTGGTTCGATCCTCTGTCTTGACAGGTTGCTCATCGTTCTCAGGCATGTTGGCCTGCTCGCAATCTTTTGCATCACCTGTCGAATCAGTTTGAAGCTCCACTGGCAACAGCAATACAACGCGACGAAATTTTGGAGTCGTTTGCATGTCGACGTTTTTGTTCACGAGTGAGTCCGTGAGTATGGGGCATCCCGACAAGGTCTCTGACCAGGTCTCGGATGCCGTTCTTGATGCATTGCTGGCGCAGGATCCACGTGCTCGCGTGGCATGCGAGACGCTCTGTACGACGGATTTTGTTTGCCTTGCCGGTGAAATCACTGCTAACGCGACGGTTGACTATGAAAAAGTCGCTCGCGAGGCGATCCGCCAGATTGGTTATACGAGCGACGATATTGGTTTTAACTCAGCGACCTGTGAAGTTCTGGTCAAGCTCCATAGCCAAAGCGCTGATATTGCGATGGGTGTGGATCGTGATGGGGCTGGCGATCAGGGGTTGATGTTTGGTTATGCCTGTGACCAGACCCCTGAACTGATGCCGCTCCCGATTGCGTTGTCGCACCGAATTATTAACCGCTTGACTGAAGCTCGTCAGAAAGGCGAAGTCAACTGGCTTCGTCCAGACAGCAAGAGTCAGGTCACTGTTGAGTACGATGCCAATAATCAAGCCGTCGGGATTTCGGCCATCGTCGTTTCGACTCAGCATTCAGAGGAAGTCTCTCAGGACGAAATCAACGAATTTATTCGTTCGGCAGTGATCGGTAAGTCTGTTCCTGCCTCTTTGCTCCGGTCGTCCACCAAGTATCATATTAATCCGACGGGCCGCTTCGTCATCGGTGGCCCGCACGGTGATTCAGGGCTGACCGGCCGAAAGATCATCGTTGATACTTATGGTGGCTGGGGTCGCCATGGCGGTGGGGCCTTTAGTGGTAAGGATCCCACAAAGGTTGACCGCTCTGCGGCTTACCTCGCCCGCTACATTGCCAAGAACATTGTAGCAGCCGGGTTGGCGAAAGAGTGTGAATTGCAATTGGCCTATGCGATTGGCGTGGCTGATCCTGTGAGCGTGCGGATCAATACCAACGGGACGGCGTTGATTTCGGAAGAAAAAATTTCCGATCTTGTCCGCGAGAACTTCAAGATGACTCCGTTGGGGATCATTGAGTCGCTTCAGCTTCGTCGTCCAGTTTATCAAAAGACAGCTGCTGGCGGCCATTTCGGTCGTACCGAGCCAGGTTTCACCTGGGAAGTCACCGATAAGGCTCTGGCATTGCGTGAGCAAGCCGGTCTGGGAAGTGCTCTCCCCTCGGTTGGTCATATTGCTTAGTGTTGACCGTGATCAGTGATCATCAACGCGAATTGAATTGAAGGTTCCAGTCTGGATGTTCGAGACTGGAACCTTCGGTCAATTGGTTCGCAAACTTTGTTCGATGGTCGTTAAAGACCGTTCATTGCAGCATTCAGGAATAGAGCCATGGATGGTCTCTCCCTGCTGTCAGATCTATTGCGGCGATTTATTGCCGCAAGTTTTGCTGTCCTGGCGATGGCTGTGCTCATCGCTTGGGTGGCATGGGGGGGCAATGTCCCGCCATCAACGGCATTGCTGGTGCTGCTGGTTGGAGGTCTCCTTTGGGGGACATCGCTAATCTTGAGTTCACGCCTGCTGGCTATGGGCTTGATCGAAATTGGCACCCATGTTTTGAACGCTTTCAGCGGGCTGCTTGGTGTTGGCTGGATTCTCTGGAGTCTCCCTCCGCTGGCTCTTGGAGTTGTTGTAGGCCTGGTGACAGTCGCCCTGCTACTAAAACTGGTTTATCAAGAGCTTTTGAAGTCTTCTGCTTTCAGAGTCAGCGACGCTCTGGCTCAAGTCGCTTCTGGGTTCGTTACATCGGAGTTTTCCACAGCTTCCAGTGGCAGAACTGAAACGATGCCGTCTTATGCGGCGGATTCAGATGTTGAGCGAGATATGCTCCATCATTGTCTGGCCTTTCGTGCGGCAGCTAATGAGTGTGTCGCCCCGGTTGCCGTAGGACTCTCAAACAATAGTCTCGATGAGCCAGCTACTGAATTGGCTGATGAGGAGCTATTGGCTGATGATTCTGTTGTCAAAATTGTTCGCTACACCAGGGATGGGTGTGATTGTCAGGAGGGGCGATTGCGCATGGAGTTTCCCGCAGGTAGCAAAGAGCAGTTGATACATCTGGTCTTTATGCCCCCTTTCAAATCGATCCCCGAGATGGAAATCGAAGATCTTTCTGAGGGGTGTGTTGAGCTGGAAGTTCTGGCGATCTACCGTTTTGGTGCCCGCTTCAAAGTGCGTCGGAGTGAGGCTGAGGCTCCTGCAGCCGCTATTGAAATCGGCTATCAAGCGGTCGTCGTGGCCAATGCTGCCTAATTTTTTTCAGGCAATCCCCGGTGGATCATTCTGATTTGCGAATTTGCTGAACCCCGTTCGCAGTCTTGTTGGCCTTCGCCTCACTTGCTAACTCAGAGTCAATCGCGATGTAGACGGCATCAAATAATCCGCAGGGGAGGCCGGAATCCAGGGTCTTTGCGGTGATTTCCAGTTCGAGAACCAGCTTGGAAAATCGTGGCTGGTTGGCAGGAATGGGGTAGATGTTGCTAACTGCTTCTGCCGTGATCATGCCGAGTGGTGTGCTGTTGATGTGGATTGTTCCGTCGCCTCGTACTCCAGTCAGTTCAATGGCGAGCTTCAGTGGTGCCGGGTTGCTTCCTGAGTCTTTGGCTGTTGGTAGATGAAACTGGCGGGAATAGCGGACAATTCCTGCGTGATGGCCATGAAGTGTCTTGTAATCGGCCGGCATGGAGACCTTCCCAGAAAGGGATTTGTCGTGGCTAATGCTCTGCCAGAAAAATTCCCAAGGGCCTTTCAAAGCGATTCGATGGACTGGCATGGCATTTCCTGAGAAAAATGATGCGATGCACTCTCTGAACGTATTGGCAGATATTGGCGAGGTGCAAATGTTTGGGTAGCATTCGAAAAGCGTAACCGGTAGCATCCCATGGAGTTAAGAGTGTCGATCAGGGTTTGGGTCAGGACTTGTCTGTCAGGCTTTTGTGGTAGAGTATCAGGTTCTGTGCCTGGTTGATCCCCGGTAGAAATTGACTGTCTGGAATCTTCGATATGCATGACGCAACTGCTGCCCTGACCAGTCAAGAGACTGCTGCTGATGGGGTGCCATTAGACTTGCTACATGCTGCTCAGAGTTCGAGAGAACGAAAAGTCGTCCCTGTGATGCCCTATCAATCAGCTCCAGCAAACGATGTGGAATCTGCGTTGATGGTGTCTGAAGTGATGTCGAAAAATCTCGCCTCTCCTCAGGGGATTGTGACAATTAGCGACCAAACCAAAACACCCGGTGTTGAATTAAGCACTCCAGCGCGCGTGGCGGAGGCGCAATGGCCGCGCAGAACATCACGTTTGCTGGGGTTTCAGGTGCTGGGAGTTGGGGCATACGTTCCTGACCAGATCGTGACGAATGCTGATTTGCAGCGTGACTTTGGGTTTGATCCTGAATGGATTGAACAGCGGACGGGGATCCTCGCTCGCCGGCATGCTCCCGAGGGGATGGCGACCAGCCATCTTTGTGTTGAAGCGGCAAAGCGTGCTCTCGACGATGCCAAAGTTCATGCGAGTGAAATTGATCTCGTCGTTGTCGGGACGTTTACACCGGATCAGCTTTGTCCTTCGACGGCCAACCTCGTTCAAGCCCAATTGGGGATCGAAGCTCCTGCCATGGACGTGGCGGCTGCATGTTCCGGGTTTGCCTATGCTCTGGCAACAGCGGCACAATTTGTTGTGACGGGAAATAGCCATCGGGCGTTGGTGATTGGCGGTGATTGCAATAGTCGTATTGTCGATCCCAAGGATCAGAAAGTCGCACCCCTTTTTGGAGATGGGGCCGGGGCAGTTATTTTAGGCCGTGGTGATGATCAGCAGGGGTTGGTCTCTTATCAGTTGGGGTCAGATGGATCGTTGTCATCGATGCTCGATCGTCATGCCGGTGGTTCGCTTCACCCCATGACTGAGGAAGATGTGGCTAACGGAGCCAGTTATTTAAGGATGGATGGGCGGAACGTGTTTAAATGGGCTGTTAAGGCGGTTCGTAACAGCATTCTCGTCACTTTGGAGCAGGCTCAGGTCTCAATCGAACAGGTCTCGCTGTTCGTGATGCATCAGGCCAACATCCGAATTATCAATCATGTTGCCGAAGACCTGGGGATCGCAGCTGATAAGATTTATAATAATCTTGATCGCTATGGAAATACTTCGGCTGGCTCTATTCCGATCGCTTTGGCGGAAGTGCTTGCCAGTGGGCGTCTTCAGCGAGGCCAGCTTTTGCTGATTTGTGGTTTTGGCGCCGGCCTGACCTGGGGCACTTGTCTGCTTCGCTGGTAAAGACCGGCTTCTCTCTGTTGAATCCCGGCTTTGCTGGATCCTGGCTTTGCATGAGCGTCTGAGCGGTTGGTCACGCTTGCTCTCTGACATGTCGGAGAGTCTCTACGCAACTTGCCTCTCCAATGCCTCTGCCGTAAGTGTCCCGGCATCAGTGCACCGGCGTAAATGACGAGAGGTGCGTGACCACTTTATCGTGGATTCGATATGCTTCCATGCCCTCTGTCGCCACGCTTGATGACGGAGTGATTCAAAGCTTTTCGCCAGGGGCAGGGGAGATTTTTACTTTTGCCTCTTCTACGAATCGTGACATGAAATGGCGTGTTGACAATCATAAAGGCCTGCTTGCCCACCCCCTAAAAAAGATGCAAGCATGGCCCACTGAGCGATATTTCAGATTGGAACGCGTCCTACATAGGCACAGAGTGTTCTTTTCGCTCATCACTTTATTGGGTGGAAGGGTGCAAATGAGGGATTTGTCTTACCAGTAGGGTGTGGCTGTATGTTTAGTATCTCACGGATTTCAGGTTGAAGTGATTTGTTGGTGAAGTGGTGGTTTCATGCCGTGTCACGGCTTTATCTTGGGGTTTCATGAGTAGTGCCGTGTCACGGCTTTGTCTTCGGGTTGATGTCGCCGCAACGTCCTCCGTTGTCGGACTTAACAACAGAAGAGACCCGAATATTATACTTTGACAATGCAGTAGTCACGTCCTCCGGTGTCGGACTTTACAACCTGTACCACCTCGCTTTTAAGCTTTGATAATGCACTGGTGATCACACTTCGGTGCCGTGTTTCTATTCTGTGATACCTTCTTGAGGCTTGTAGAATTCTCTGGAAGGTTGAAAGCTGACTACGATTTTATCCTGTCATCATCGTTTGGTGCACTGGTTGAGCCTTGTGCAATCTCGCCTGTCTTGATCTCTCGATCGTATCTGTGGGCTATTGCTGCCTGCAGTTCCAGAGTTTGACGTTGTGAGATAAGCTTTTGGCTGTTTTTTTCGAGTGATTTTAGTCAGTGCTTGCGTTTAGCGCAGCCAACTAAACATCGTGCTAGCGCCTTGTCGCGGCTTAGTTTTTTTGGGGAGGGGGGCTGTCCGATGATGTCTTTCTTTGTCGCGTTTTTCAGCAGAATTCACTGCGATTCTCTATTTCCGGAACACTGTAGAAGTCTCGTCTTTCGTGATTTGAATGTGGTTTCGAGTGCCATTTTCAGGAAGAAAAATACCTAAAATGATTCAACGATAATTGGAGGAGGATGTCAGGCTGGGGTGGCTACCCTGGTGTCTGTTTAACGATCTTCTGTGATATAGACTTGCATTTAGAGAGAATCGACTACACTATCTGTTGAATAGATCGACAGGGAGTTGTGAATGAAAGATTTCCTGCTCAAGTGCCTATGTGGTGATTGAAGTCACCTGTAGGGACTTCTGTCGAATCGATTGATCTTTAAAAGTGGCATCTCGCAGGTTGAGGTGCCGGAAAATTTCAGGGGAGATGTATTCATGGCTAAGGCAAAGTTTGATAAGTCACTCAATAAGTCGTCTATTTATCGCGACGCCATCATTGAGTTGGGCGGAGCTGAAACTGCGAGCAATGGGCAGGTGAAGCAGCTTGTTGACTCACGATACGAAGGTTGGGAGTGGGGGACGAATCCAGCTGCTGCGATTGGTCAGGTTCGTAAGTCGATGTTGCAGGCTGCTGGCCAGCCTGTTCCCAAGCGAGTCAAAAAAGTGGCTAAGAAGAAGCCAGGTCGTAAGCCTGGTAGCAAGGCCGCTGTCGCTGTGATTTCTGGTAGCCAGTCCTCTGCTGTGGCGATTGCTGCTGCTTTGTGTTTCCTCACCACTCACGCTGACGCCGATAGTGCTTTGGCGAAGGCTCGGGAAATCGTTGATGCTGTTGGGCCTGAACTGGCAAAGCAGATGGCCGATATGCTGGCTGGCAACTAATTGTGTGGTCACTCTGTCTTGACAGGTTCAAATAACTTGTCGGGTCGTGGTGGCCAGCTCTGAGTTGATAACTTTGCTTGTCTTATACGCTTTCCAGAAATTAACGGCGAGTTGGAGATGAGTAAAGCATGCTTGCTCATAGCCGCCAAGCAGGGCACACAACGCGCCGTTAAAACCTGGGATCAGTCTCATCAGGTTTGAAGTTCCATTTAATCGCATTCACAAAGTCTGTTGATGCCACTGGAATTGACGACTATTTGGCGTTTTCTGGTCGGTGCAGCGGGTTTTGTTGGGCGTTTCAGGCATCTTGTCACTCTCAGCAGTCAGTTCTCAAGAACCGGCTCAGTGATGTGTTTTGCCTCATGGATTGGCATCTGTGTGAAAACTTCTTGCCCAGGCATTGAGAAATCTCTCGATGGACTGGGCGAGATTGTTTTTCCAGAGCATGATATGGTCAGGAAGAGATTGAGTTCCTTCCAGGATCTGTTTGTCGGGCAGGGGAGAATACGCTGTGTTGGTTCAAATGGAGCTTGTGCGAATCATCATCAGTGAGATCAATGACCAACAAGTCATTTATCTTAAGGAAGTTGACGGCTCACGGGCGTTCCCCATTCTGATCGGTCTTTTTGAGGCCACGAGTATTGACCGTCGTGTTAAAGGAGATACTCCCCCCCGGCCGCTGACACACGATCTCTTGAAAAATATCGTGGAACAGTTAGGCGATGAGGTTCAGGATGTGGTGATCAATCATCTGGAGGATCACACTTATTACGCTTCGATTCGGATCCGCCATCAAGGGGGATTGATTGAAGTTGATAGCCGTCCCAGTGATGCGATTGCGCTGGCTGTTCACTATCAACCGTTCTTGCCGATCTATGTGACGGATTCTGTCTTGGATGATGTGACTGGGCAATAGCTGATTGTCAATGTTTATTGATGCTTTCAATGTCATGGCCCGCAGCGGGTATTTCCTGCTGACGGGCCTTGATGTTTATCAACAGAGATTGCCGCCATTGACGGCTTATTCAGAGGGATTTATTCCCAAACTTTCTTAAAGAGCTTGAGTGTGGAGTCCCATGAGGCCTGATCGGCGGCTTCGTCGTATTTCATCCCTTCAATCCCGTGTTTGCTTGCATCGGGAACCGTGAAGCTGTGGCGTGCTCCCGGATAAGAAATGAATTCCAGAGAAACCTGAGCTTCGTTGAGAGCCTTCTGGAAATCTGTCACGGCTTCTTTGGGAATAAACGAATCATCAGCACCGTGGCAAACCAGGACTTTGCCTTTGATTCTGGCTGCTGCTTCGGGTTTTACTGCCGGGAGAGCGCCATGAAAAGAAACCACGGCATCGAGATCTTCCCCATCGAGGGCAAGCTGTAAGGCGGTTGTTCCCCCGAAGCAGTAGCCGATGGCTGCCAACCTGGAAGGATCGACTTCGGGGCGGGATTTCAGCAGGTTGAGGGCTGCTTTTCCGCGTGCCAGCCATTCCTGTTGATTACTACGAACGCTGGCTGCCATGGCTCCGGCATCTTTGGGGTGATTGGTCGTTTTTCCTTCGCCGTACATATCGCAGGCCAGCGCGACATAGCCAGCTTCAGCCAGTTTGCGTGCGCGGCTTTTCGCGTAATCATCCAGGCCCCACCATTCGTGAACAACAAGGACGCCTGGCCGCTGGCCCTTGAGCTGATCGTCCCAGTAAACGACACCTTTCGCTTTGACTGTGCCAGCTTGATATTCGACATTTTCTAACCGAATTTCCGCTTGGGCGGTTGTCACTATTAAAAAGGAAGGCATTAGGAGTAGTGACGCGATGAGCCATTTTTTGAAGATCATTTCCAATCAACCTTTCAGTGAGTGAGTTTCATTGGTGTGCCATAGAGGCGGGGGGATGTTTGCCTGAAAGAGAGCCTGTTTTCTAAAAGACAGCATCTGCAAGATTCAGCTGACTTCACATCTCTGCAGGAAAAGCATAGTTATGTGGAGTCTTCTGTCCAAACGTGGAAATTTTATGGTTGGAAATGGAATCCACTTTAACCACCGATTCGGACGCGAAAAATCGTGATTCTCAACAAGTAAAAGTTTTTTTGGGACGGATGTTCATGGCTGAGAGCTATGTCAATGTACTTCAGCGACTGCGCCAGGCATTTCCTCAGCCCGTTTCGGATCAAATGCATGATGCTTATTTTGCATTTTCCATCTTGCGCGCGTTGGATAGCGTTGACCGAATGAAGTCGGTGTCGCCACTTCTGGGCGAACCTGCCGAGCTAGATTTTACCGCAGCTCGCCAGCGTGTGATTGGTGAAGAACCGCAGGCTTTAGAGTGCGTTCATGAATCGCTTGTAAAATATCTTTCGGGATTATTCATTTACGGACATCCCAAGTCGCAGATTAACGTGGTTCCTCCCCCCACGATTGCCAGCATTGTCGGGGCGTTGCTTCCCTCGCTTTATAATGCCAATCTGGTCAGCGAAGAGTCATCCAAGGGGATTGCACTGTCAGAGGTCGAAGCTTCCAGTATGGCGGCTTCGCTGGTGGGGTACGATGCTGAAGTGGCTGCGGGATTGTTTACATTCGGAGGGACAGGCACCCTTCTTTATGCGGCCAAATTAGGGATCGAAAAAGCCTGTCCCGGCGTGCGAGAGCAGGGCTTGCAAGGGCGTTCACCATTGCTGATCTGTTCGGAAAAGGCTCATTATGCCTGCCTGGCCGTGGCGAACTGGTTGAGTCTGGGTGAAGAGAATGTGATTCAGGTGCGCTGCCATCCGAATCACGAAATGGATCTTCAAGAATTAGTCCGGGTATTGGATGACATTGGTCAGTCTCAGCGTCCTGTGGCAGCGATTATTGCCACGATGGGGACGACGGATCATTTTGGATTGGATGATCTTCAAAAGATCGTGGGGATCCGTGATGCCTTCGTGAAAAAGTATGGGTTGAGCTATGTGCCTCATGTCCATGCTGATGCGGTGATTGGGTGGGCCTGGAGCGTGTTCAATCAGTACGACATGGATCGGAATCCGCTGAACTTTCCGCCACGAACGGTTCGAGCGCTGGCCGGTACCCGGCGGAGAATTGAGCACCTCCCATTGGCGGATTCAATAGGGATTGATTTTCACAAGACGGGATTTACGCCTTATACCTCAAGTCTCATTCTGGTGAAGGACGGCCGGGATTTTCAGAGAATTCAAAGGTCTCAGGAAACGACTCCTTATCTGTTCCATGATGGACATTATCATCCGGGGCGATATACGTTGGAAACGACGCGCGGTGGGCAAGGCCCGATGGCCGCATTGGCCAATCTCAAGTTGTTTGGAATGAACGGATTGCGCACGTTGCTGGGCCATGCGGTGACGATGGCCGAGGCATTGCGTGCCCGGTTAGAAGCGCATGCGGCCACAACCGTTGCCAATCGGGATAACTTCGGGCCGGTCACACTTTTTCGGGTTTATCCCGATCATGTCGATACGTTTTCGATTCTTGAACAGGAGATTCGAGACCCTGGAGCTTTAGAAATTCTCAGGAAGCACAACGATTACAATCGTCAGATTTTTGAGTTGGTGCATGCCGATGCGATTAAAGGGGAAGGGGTGGTGCTTTCGTTGACGGACTGTTATCAGACATCTGTTACGGGGGAGCCTGTGGTTGCGTTGAAGTCGTATATTCTTTCGCCGTTTGCTGACTTCAAATATGTTGACGCTGTTCTGGAGTCGTTGCTGCGTGCCCGTGACATTTTGCGGAACCGGTCTTGAATTGTGGCGATGGCGCTGATTTTAGACGGATCATTGAACTGGCTGCGCTCCCGGTTTGAAATGAACTGATCCTGTCTGGTATCAATTCCTGCTTAAAACGAAACGCCATTTGAAATGGCGCGAAGAGGGTCATAAAACATGCTTGCTCAAAGCCGCAAGCATGGCACTTTGCATGATTCGTTCATGAGGTGATTGGTTCCTGCGAGGCAGATCGTCTCACTGTTAATCGGGTAGTGTCTCGATCGAACATTTTCTGGTTGCTGACAACTTGTGTCTCTCGGATTTTGATATGCGCATTCTCATCACGGCTGGCCCGACCCGCGAATATCTTGATGATGTTCGTTATCTGTCTAACGCGAGTAGTGGACGGATGGGATATGCGTTGGCGGAGGCGGCTGTTGCTCGTGGCCATCAGGTGATTGTTGTGAGTGGCCCGGTGGGCTTGATGCCGCCACGTGGTTGCCAGTTTCATCAGGTTGAAACAACAGAAGAACTTCTCATTGCCTGCCAGGAGCATTTCCCGGAATGCGATGGAGTGATCGCGACCGCTGCGGTTTGTGACTATCGGCCACGTGAGCGATTTCAAGGGAAATTGGCCAAGACCGGCGTTTCGCTGGAACTGGAGTTGGTCGAAACTGCTGATGTCCTGGCGGAATTAGGGCAGACAAAAGGGGATCGGTGGATCATGGGGTTTGCCCTGGAATCTGCCGAATATGCCCATCAGAATGCCCTGAGAAAATTGCGGGAAAAGAACTGTGACATTATCGTGCTCAATGGCCCCAGCGCTATTGGTGCCACGAATAACGATGTCGAACTGATCTCTCCTTCTGGTGAGACGGCCACCCGATTCTCTGGCAGCAAGACAGACGTTGCCAACCATCTGATTGAATGGATCGAAAGCTCGTTGGCTCGCGGCTGATTTCCGGCGCAATGTCTGACTCATTGAGATGGTGGCAGGCTGGGCGAAGTCGTCGCCTGGGGTTTTGCCGCCATATTTGCGCAATTCGTGTGAACCGGTGTGTTCGTCATCACCGGAAGATGATGTTTCCAAAAAACCACATCCTTGTGGCACTTCGGCAGCACGGCTGAAAAGAGGTGGTAGGTTTCATGTGGATGAATCCCGCTTCAGCTGGAGCATGGGCGTTTATTTGTTTTTTGATGAATAACCGCGTCCACCGGATTCAGTCCTCGACCGCTACTTACAGTCTTTCATTGTGAACGGGGATTGCCGTGGATTTCGCTCGGCTGCGAAACGACACGATTGCACTCGGGTTACTTGCGCTCGCCGTATTTCTCGGCTTGAGTCTGGTCAGCTATGATCCTGCCGATTCTGCTTCACGGTTGGTCTTTCCTGCCCGGCACTTCACCCAGAATCTTTGCGGTGAGATGGGAGCCACAGTTGCCTTTCAGTTATTGAGCACACTGGGCTATGGTGCCTGGATTCTCTTGTTGATGATTGTGGTGCTGGATCTGCGTCTGTTTACTCGCAGTGAGTCCGTGGATGCTCCCACGCAAATTCCCGGTTATCTCCTTGGACTTAGTGCCATTTGCACCATTATTCAACTGGCAATTCCCTGGGCAGGCCCCAGTCTGGCCAGTGGAGCCGGTGGATACCTGGGCACGATTGTCGCTAGCGTTCTGGCAGAACATTTTACCTTTCTCGGGACGCTTTCACTGCTGCTTTCCATGCTGGTCGCCAGCTTGCTTCTGACTGACGAACTCCGTTTGATCAGTGTGCTGGGGTCGATTGTGCTTGCGGTTGCTTCGCTGCTGGTTCTTCCTCTGAGGGGTTGGAAGCGACGTGTTGCTACCGTACCACTTCCAGTGAAAACGACTTCACTTGCTCACGTCACAGCCACAACGTCTTCACTCAAAACTGGCCGTGATTCTGACCGTGATAAGGTGACTAGTGATAAGGTGACCGCGGTTGCTGCTGATGCGAATTTGACGGCGTCCATTCCCAATGTGGAAGCAGCGGCCTCAGAACCTGTGAGCGACACACTGGCACCGTTGCGCGGGGCTGCCATGTCAGCGGCTGCAACAATTCCATTCCCAACAGCGACGCGCGGGGATTCCAGTCGTGATGTGACTGACGACTCATTCAAGTCGAGTCCTGCGTCGATGACCGACATGTTCAAGGTCGTATCTGATGTTGATAACCCGATCGGGTTGGCCCTGTTTGAAGGGGACCAGGCCTCAAGTCCTTCAATGACCGCCGATGATGATGTTCCACGTATTATCAAGGTCAATCCGCCAGTGACGCTCACGCCGGTTGCTTCGCAAGAGGGTGTCGGGGTGGAGAGTGCTGTTGCGGGAATGTCCACGCCGTTCACTGTCAATAAGCCCATGGCAAGTGTTGGCAGTGATGCAGCGTCTGTGGAATATCAGCTTCCCGGCTATGGCATGCTGGAGGAGAGCGAAGACTTTCCTTATGAGCAGCTGGCTCAGAAGGCTCAGATCTCGGCGGCCACACTGGAGAAGACTTTCAAAGAATTCGGCCTCAATGTCAAAGTGGTTGAAATCGATACGGGGCCTGTGATTACTCAGTTTGAACTCGAACTGGAGGCGGGGCTGCGTTTGTCGAAAGTGACGGCTCTTGCTGATGATCTGGCCATTGCGCTGCGAGTTCCGTCCGTCCGTGTTGTCGCGCCAATTCCCGGCAAGAACACGGTGGGGGTGGAAGTTCCTAACGATCTGCGGGTGATGGTTCGCTTGAAAGAACTGATTCAATCTTCGCCAAAGGACTTTGAAGACAAGCGGATTCCGCTTTATCTGGGCAAAGATGTCAGCGGTAAGCCGCTGGTGGTTGATATGTGTAAGATGCCGCATCTTCTGATTGCTGGCCGCACTGGCACGGGGAAAAGCGTGTGCTTGAACACGCTGATTTTGTCCATGCTGATGACCCGTCGCCCGGATCAGGTCAAGATGCTGATGATCGATCCCAAGATGGTGGAACTCAGCCCGTATAACCGAATTCCGCACCTGATGCATCCGGTGATTACGGACATGAAGAAGGCGGAAGCGGTTCTTGGCTGGGCTGTCGAGAAAATGGAAGAACGCTATGACCTGCTGGCACGGGTCGGTGTCAGGCATCTCGATAATTACAATAAACTGGGCAAAGCCGCAGTACTGCAACGCCTGGATATTGATCCTGAATCTGAAGATGCCGAATCGATTCCTGAGTCGATGCCATACATCGTGATCATCGCTGATGAAATGGCGGATATGATGATGACGTCTGGCAAGGATGTTGAAGGGCATATCATTCGGTTGGCGCAGAAGTCACGCGCTGTGGGGATTCACCTTGTTCTGGCAACTCAGAAGCCGACGGTTGACGTGATTACCGGACTGATTAAATCGAACTTGCCGGCACGTATCTCGTTCCAGGTGGCCAGCCGCATGGATAGCCGCGTGGTGTTGGATGAAAATGGGGCCGATAAACTGCTGGGCAACGGGGATATGCTCTATATGGCTCCCGGGACAAGTATTCTGGCACGGGGGCAAGGAACTTATGTCAGCGATGAAGAAGTCAATGGCGTGATTGAGTTCTTTGAAGAGATGCCGACGCAATACGATCCTGAGCTTCAGAAACTCAAAGTCCCTGCCAAAGAGGGAAAATCAGCGGGCGGCCCCAGTGCCGGTGAGCGGGATGACCTCTATGACCAGGCCGTGGAAGTCATCATTCGCGAAGGCCGTGGGAGTGTGTCTCTTCTTCAACGAGCCTTGGGCGTTGGATATGGTCGTGGTGCCCGTCTGATTGATTATATGGCAGAAGACGGGATCGTCGGCGGATACAACGGAAGTCAGGCCCGTGAAGTGATGATGTCCATGGATGAGTGGGAAGAACGTCGGAATTCGCGATAGCAGAATGATGTTTTTCGCCCGGAAGTTGACCTGAAGCGAACCCATATTGCCGAAATGGGTCGCTTCGGGGAGAATCCACGCTGGAGGTAGTCGCATCGACTGCTTCTCCCTGCCGTCAGTCATGGATGACAGACAGTGTCGACCACATTTACCGCCGATAATCGATCCCGTGGCAGCACCCCCATTCATTGGCTGGGCTGGTTGCTGCTGACGGTTGTGCGCACCGTGGGAGATTCCGTCCTTTTCACGTCGACGGTCACGCTTGGCTTACTGCTCAAGCGTCCTCGGAGTGCCATTCTTTGGCCGATTTTCTATGAAATTGGCTGCCGGAGCATGCCTGTGATTCTCGTCACTGGCGGCTTTATCGGGATGGTGCTTGCCGTTCAGTCATTTGATCAACTTGCTGCGATTGGGCTGCAATCCCGATTAGGGTCGGTGGTCAATGTTTCTCTGGTCAAAGAACTTGGCCCGGTGCTCGCTGCCACGATGCTTGCCGGTCGGGTTGGTAGTGCGATGGCTGCCGAAATTGGCACGATGAAAGTGACCGAGCAGATCGATGCTCTCAAAGCGCTCGGCGCGAATCCGATTATCTTTCTGGTCAGTCCTCGTTTTCTGGCTTGCGTGCTACTCATTCCCGCGCTCACGCTGCTGGCCGATGGCATCGGCATGCTGAGCGGCTGGTATCTTTCAGTTCAGGTTTTAGGGATCAGCAGTCATCTTTACTGGTTTTATTCAGACTCATACATCACATCGCTGGATATTGTTTCCGGAGTGATTAAGAGCATTTTTTTTGGTGGAGCGATTGCGCTGGTGGCGTGCCATCGAGGTTTTCACTGTTCCAGTGGAGCCGAAGGGGTGGGCCGGGCTGCGACAGAAGCGTTTGTCTATTCGTTCATCATTGTTCTCGGGATGGATTTTCTGCTGGGGGTTTTCTTCATCCAGATTCAGCATCTGCTGCCATTTCTGAGATCGCCCGTTCTCTAACTTGCGGCCGTTTCCTACGAATTCAGGCAAGGTTTTGATTGGTGACCATTTCGTCTCACGAAAATGTTTCTCTGGAATCGCCCATTATTGAGTTGCGAAATTGTTCTCGCGGCTTTGGTGCGACACAGGTTCTTCGTGATATCAATCTGAATGTCTATGCCGGGGAAACTCTTGTTCTGATTGGCGAGAGCGGTTGTGGGAAAAGTGTCACCACAAAGCTGCTGGCTAATTTACTGGAACCCAGTTCGGGGGAAGTCCTCTGGAGTGGCCGTCCGTTGAACACTTTGAGTGATCGTCAATTACGGCAAGATCGCCTCAAGCTGGGATATTTGTTTCAGGGTGGGGCGATGTTTGACAGCCTCACCGTGTATGAAAATGTGGTCTTTGGCTTGCGTGAAAATCATGCGATGTCCGAAGCCGACATGCGAGAGGTCGCCATGACCCGTCTTCGTGAAGTCGGTTTGCCAGCGACGGCTGCCAGTAAATATCCTTCGGAACTTTCTGGGGGGATGCGGAAACGGGCTGCTCTTGCGAGAGCATTGGCCATGTCTCCTGACATTATTGTTTATGACGAGCCAACGACCGGTCTTGATCCGATCATGAGTGATGTCATTAACGAGTTGATACTTCAGACACGCAGTTCCCGTTCGGTCACGAGCATTGTTGTCACGCACGATATGACGACCGTCAAACGGGTGGCGACCCGTGTGGTCATGCTTTTCCCGCTCGCCCGTCTGGCTCCTCAGGAATCACAGGTCATTTTTGAGGGGACTGCTGAACAAGCCTTTGAGCATCTCGACGAACGTGTTCATGATTTTGTTCATGGGATTTCAGGGAAACGGCTCCAGGAACTCTTTGCCGCCTGATGTTTTTTGGGAACCGGGAAACGGCCTTTTGCCCTGTCACAAGAACTGCTCTCGGCGAAAATGGCGACTTCCGTTAAATCTTGGGCCTCTGGATTCTCAGGAGGCGATTTGTGTCTGAGCGACAGCTTCAATTCCGTGTTGGCATGATGGTTCTGGTCGCCTTGACGATCGGTGCCGGTCTGCTTGTTCGCGCGGGCAAACTGGATCGCTACTGGAGTGAAAACTTCAGTGTGGCGATTCAATTTGACTCTGCGGGAGGGATCTATCCTTCGGCACCTGTGCTGCTCTATGGCCTGACCGTAGGCAATGTTCGCGATGTGCGGCTTGACCCCAAACGCCGGGGTGTCATTGTCATTGTGGAACTTGATTCCAAGCATAAATTGCCCGCCGATTCGACGGCACAAGTGGCTGTCAGTTTGCTGGGAGAAGGGCACCTGGAGATTGTGCCCGGGCTATCTACTGAATTGATGAAGAATGGCGATGTTCTGAAGGGACAGGCCGCGGGTGATCCGATGGCAATGGTCGCCCGCTTAGAAGCAAAGACCACCGCCACGATGGACTCCTTTGCGGCCACCAGCAAGGAATGGGGCGCACTGGCGCATAATGTCAATAACCTGCTGGAAACCAAGCGGGGGAACATCGATCAGGTCATTGAACGTGCGGCCGATTCATTGGATCAGCTTTCTCTTGCGATGAAATCGGCGACAGAACTGATTCAGCAAGCCAATCGGATCGTCGGTGATCCCAAGACGCAAGCGGCGTTAACGCAAACGGCTCAATCGCTCCCCCGTCTGGTCAATGACACGAGGGAAACCATTATCGTTGCCAGAACAACACTTGAGAGTATGCAGCGTAATCTGCAAAGCTTGGAAGCTGTTACTGATCCTCTGGCGAAGAAGGGGACGGAGATGATTGCCCGCGTCGATACCAGCCTTGCCAGCCTGGATCGTCTTCTGGCAGATGCAAGCCGCTTTGTCCGCGTGCTGAATACTCAAGATGGCACGTTGCAGAAGCTGGCCGGTGATCCACAACTGTATGATAATCTGAACCGTTCTGCCCAACTCATGACGGTGCTCCTGCGTGGTGTGGAACCTATTGTTCAAGACATGCGGGAGTTCAGCGATAAAGTCGCGCGTCGTCCTGAGATTCTCGGCGTTGGTGGAGCGATTCAGCCCAGCAACGGACTCCGCGATACAGAACTGATCGAGCAAAGCGGAGGGACTGCCCCCAAAACGCAGCAGAAATCGGTTCGTCCGAGTTTCCTGCCAGGAAGGTAAGAGCGCTAAAACGAAGCGCAACTTGTCATGGCGTGTTGAAATTCACGAAGATCTGCTTGCACAGAGCCGCTGTCGTTTATACACAACTTTTTCGCCACCTGAACCGCACCAGGAAATTGGCATGGGTGGCCCATAGCACCTTGCGGCCGTTACCTCAATATCTGGCATACAGCCGAGGGAATTCATGGGGTTGATACTGTCCAAAAGTCACAGAGCAGGCTCCCGCCCCATACCGTTCGTCTCCCTTCGATCTCTTCCGAATTCCTTCGCGCTCTTCTTTTCTTCGCGGTAAAAATTCTTTGACTCACCGCAAAGGCGCGAAGAACGCAAAGGAGTCATTCCGATGAGCAGGTTTTTCCCCCAGGCCGGAACTCCCGTGGGTTGATCTGGTCATCACCCCTTGATGGTGTCAATGCCGTGCCGCTTGCTCAAGGGAATAAGAAATTTATGTATAAAAGACAGCTCAGAGCCGCAAGCATGGCACGAAGGCACGCAACGCGTCGTTAAATCCTGGGATCCGTATTAGTGTTCTGGCGGAATGATGCGGCCCTGGGGGTCTTGATCCGGGACTTCTAACTCTTGATCCAGTTCGGCCCTGAGAGCCGGCGTGATGAAGTGTTCCACACGACTGGCTCCCTCATGCCACTGCTCGGGGCGAAGCCCCAGTTTTTGAGCGAGAAAAGTCTCCCAGAGACGATGGGAACGAACAATCTGCTTCCCGCCTGTCCGTCCGGAATCACTTAACGTGAAGGCACCGTTAAGGGGGACAATTTGCCCCCGACTGATGAGTTGCCGGCTGGCTGCCCAGACCTGCCAGGCCCGTTGTCCTGAAGAATCAGCCACCAGGGAAACCAGCTCACTCGAACTGATGTTCCCTCCGGATTCTTCGAGTCGATAGAGCACTGCTAATAAATCTTCCTCTGCAATCCGCTGCTGAATGCGGAAATCCTGAATGATCCGGCTGAATAAGCCATGATCCGGAGCAAACAGCATGGCCAGAGCTAACCCCAGACACGCGACAAGAGTCATCATGCCGCTGGTACTGACGGCATCAACACCTTGAAGTCCCAAGAGGCTCAGAAGTGGCCCGATGGTAGAGATCGCCAGGGCATGTCCCAGAATCGCTGAGGCACCACCGATGATCATCGACAGTAAAATCATCCGGGGCAGGCTGGATGTGAGCAATCGGGCAGTGGCCGGCGGAATGACCAGCATTCCTAAAACAAGCAGGCTTCCGACCGTTTGGAAAGCCCCCACAATGGTGATTGAGGCCAAGACCGCCAGCATCAATTGGACACGGTTGGCTGGAATTCCTTGTGATGCGGCAAACACGGGATCAAATGTCGCCACCATCAGCTCTTTGTAAAACAACCCCAGGCAAGCGAGATTCAGTCCCAGGGTGACAAGCCCCGCGACGACTCCCAAAGGAATGCCCGAATTGCCCCAGGTCTCCACCACGGCGATCTCCAGATTGCCAAAGACAATGCAACTGGGATCGAGGTGAATCTTGTCGGCAAATAAACGCAGAAGCAACAAGCCCGTGGCAAACAACGTGGTGAAGACGACACCCAGAGCCGTATCTGCATGAACGGTTTTGAATTGCTGCAACAGTTCAATCAACAATGACGCGACTATTCCCGTCAGGGCTGCTCCTGCCAGTAGAAGTAATAGCCCCCATTGTCCGGGAACAGAGAGCCAGCTACTCAGCAAGAACGCTCCGACAATTCCCGGTAAAGCGGCATGGCTGACACCATCGGCAAGCAGCGATTGTCGCTTCAGCAGTAAGAAGCAACCCGGAATGGCACAGCCCATCGCCACCAATGCGGCCATGACGACCATCCAGGTGTCGATCAGACACCACGTCGAAAGTTGCTCGATGATGTGTGAGACGAAAATCATTCCCGGCTCTTGGCGATTTCGCGCAAATCAAGGGGTTTCATCGGATAGTTAGTAATAAATGTTTTGAGATCATGTCTGTTCTGATCACGATCAACGCTCTCTTTTGCTGTCCAGGGGATGTGGGCTGGGAACAATTGCCCGTCCGGGTTTCACGTTGAGAAGTTCTCTCAGTTCGTCAACGGTATGAGGGGCCAGAGCGTGTTCTGCCAGATCGGCTGTTCGATCACCCTGTTCTGGAGGAAACTCGGCATGTTCAATGAGATAAAGCTCGATCAGACGATGTTTAATCACTGCTGCTTTGGCTCTTTGAAACCCTGGTGTGGTCAAGAGCCAGATTCCCCGGCTGTCGAGACGGATGACGCCGTGCGTCTGCCCGATCCGCTTTAATTGCTGGACATGGGAGAGTTTCATTCCCGCCGGGAAAACCACTGGTAGCTCATCTGCGGGGGATTCCCAAGAGAGAAGGGATGTCTCGTGGGTGACTTCGGCACTTGAACTTCTTGCCGCTGGATGATGCTCCTGACGAGGCTCTTCGCGTGTGGCTTCATATGACTCGTAACTATTACGCAACAGGTCATCCAGCCAACGTTCCCAACGTTGATGTCGATCTTTCCACCAGCGATAGATTAACCCTTGCTCAAACCCCAAAATGCCACTGATGGCAAACAAGAGAGTGGCAAACAGGACGATCGCTGGCCCCGTGGGGATT
Source organism: Planctopirus sp. SH287 (assembly GCF_056500625.1). Classification (NCBI taxonomy): domain Bacteria; kingdom Pseudomonadati; phylum Planctomycetota; class Planctomycetia; order Planctomycetales; family Planctomycetaceae; genus Planctopirus; species Planctopirus sp. SH287. The sequence continues at coordinate 1,072,670 of NZ_CM151403.1, forward strand.
TGTTCCATCGAACTGCTGACCAGAGTGCCTGAAACTGCCGCAAGAGTTCCCAGTCCCGATGAAATGGCCATCATTTTTACTGGCTGGTGTGTCCAGAAACGGGCGGCAGCCGGTGGCGTGACCATTAACGCCACGACCAGCAAAAAGCCGACCATCGGCAACGCCAGCACACACAGGCAGGCAACCATCGCGATTAACAATGTATCCAGACGGCTGACAGGCCAACCTTGAGCCGTCGCATATTCGGGATCAAATGCCACCAGCAGGAGTTCCTTCTGGCATAACAGACAGATCAACAGAATGATGGCTGAGAGTCCTCCTAAAATCAGCACATCTTGCGAAGCGAGTGCGGCGGCTCGTCCGAAGAGAAATGTTTCTAATCCTGCGGCATTTCCCGATGGCATCTGCTGCACAATCGAGAAGAGCACCACCCCGATGGCAAGAAATCCTCCCAGAGGGATTCCAAAGGCAGCGTCTCCTCGCAAAAAGCGAAACTTCTCTAAGACCGCACAGATCATGACTGCCAGCAAAGCCGCCAGAAGTGCTCCAGTTGCCAACCAGAGCATGGAATGCGGGCCATTGGGAACCAGTATTTCGCCAATGATAAATGCGACAGCCACACCGGGCAGGGCGGCATGGCTGATGACATCACTCAGCAGAGCCTGACGCCGAAGTGTCAGGAACAGTCCCACTAAACCGCACGACGCCCCCAGCAGGGATGTCCCTGCAAGAACCAGCAGCAAATTATAACTCAGCCCAAACATACCTGTGGCTTCTTCGATTAAGCATCTGATGGAGGGTCTCAGATCGCGTAAAGGCTTTCTTGAAAGTGAAACATTTCAGACAGAGAACGCCTTATCGAGAGAACTGTTGGCCAATCGTCATTCTCTGTCCCACGGCATCGAGAATCGAAAGTTGACCACCATACGTCGCCTTCAGATTCTGTGGTGTCATCACGTCACTCACTGCACCCGCGGCGACCAGTCGCAAATTCAAGAGCAGCACTTCGTCAAAATACTCAGCGACGGTCTGTAAATCGTGATGCACGACAATCGTCGTTTTGCCGCGATCACGCAGTAGTTGCAGCATGGAGACAATCGATTGTTCCGTCGCGGCATCAACCGCTGCGAAGGGTTCATCCATCAAATAGAGGTCGGCATCCTGGGCCAAAGCGCGAGCCAGGAAGACTCGCTGCTGCTGACCACCGGAAAGCTGTCCGATTTGACGGTCAGCCACGTCACCCAAGCCGACCAGTTCCAAGGCTGCCAGCGCAGCCGTGCGTGCTGCGCGATTCACCGGACGGAACCAACCCAGCCTGCTGTACCATCCCATGGCTGCCACAGTGAGGGCTGTGGCGGGGAAATCCCAATCAACACTGGAGCGTTGTGGCACATAGGCCACTCGCTGCCGGACGTTCTGATAAGGTTGGCCATAGAAGGCGGCTGATCCACTTTGCCGGGGGATCAATCCCAGAGCCGCTTTGAGCAATGTGCTTTTGCCTGCCCCATTCGGCCCCACAATCGCAATGAGCTTGCGCTCGGGGGCGGTATAGTCGATATTCCAGAGGACGGGCTTTCGACCATAGGCAACAGTCATATCATGAATCACCATCGGTGATCCACTGGCAGAATTCGCATCACTCATGGTGTCAGGTCGCTGTTTCAATTATCAATGCCTGTGAAATCTCGTTCATCATCTGATCGATCGCGTGGGTTGAACCACCCAGGGTTCTGGCAATGAGACGGGCATTTTCCACCATCATTCCGAAGTATGTTCCCGCTGGTGATCCCGGTTCACCCAGTGCATCAGTATACAGCGGCCCAACCAGTTCGACCCGATGTCCACGCGCCTGCACACCTTCTATCACTGCGCGCAAACCGCGGTCATTCACACTGGATTCCGTGAAAATCGCTGGCAGCTTTCGTTCGCACACCAGCGAAACGATCCGATTGATATCCGCCACCCCCGGCTCTGAATCGGTGGTCACTCCCTGAATCGATTCGACAGGAATCTCATATCGCCGAGAAAAATAGGCAAAAGCATCATGGGAAGTGATTAAGAGTCGCTGCTTTTGGGGGATAGAGCCAATGGTGGTTTTCACCCCTTCGTTCAGTCGGGACAGACAACGATCCAGCAGGCCAGCCCGTTGTTCAATCGTGTTCTGAAATGCGGGAAATACCGTTCGCAATCCCTCGACCATCACGGGAACTGTCTGCTGCCAGAGTCGCACATCCATCCAGACGTGGGGATCAGGACGGTCATAACCCGGGTCAGGGAAAATCAGTTCTTCTTTTGTGATCTTTGAAGTGACCGGTAGAGAAGGGCGGTCTGTCCGATCGGCTCGTTCAAACAGGGCATCCATCCGTCCTTCCAGATGAAGCCCGGAATAGAAGATGATCCGGGCATTAAAGACTTTGAGCAGATCAGACCGCGTGGCACGATACAAATGAGGATCGACACCCGGGCGGATGAGAACCGTCACACGCCCCAATTCCACTGGTAACAGAGACTGAACAAGATCGCCCACCATCCCCGTGGTGGCAACCACACGGGATTGATCTGCGGCTTCAATCGATCCCGCCACGAAAGGGGAACAACCGGAAATGGTGATCAGCGACGCCAGCATTTCTCGTCTGGACAACCGGCAATCTCCATTCATATGACTGCTGCTCCGGTTTTTGATTAATCGAAATTATATTTTTAGTTTATCCACACTCGTTAAGTCACCGTCAAGGCCATCAGTCAGAATTCCGAGTCGTCTCATGCGGATTCCTGACTATATTGCAGAAGGGAAACACCTTACGATCTTGTCATCTCGACCTTAAAACCAACCACCAGCAGACCCTATGATTCCTTACAACCCTCATCGGTGGACAAGTCATCTCTTTGATTTTCGTGGCTCGATGCTTCACGAAATCCTGGGCCGGGTGGCACTGTGTGTGATCTGGTCGACAGTCATTACCATTCTGCACCAGATTGCGCCGAAATGGTTCAGTCCCTTTGCGTATCCCGCAACGGGGCACACGCTTCTGGGGGTCGTGTTAGGGCTTCTGCTTGTCTACCGCACCAATTCATCCTATGACCGTTTCTGGGAAGGGCGCAAGCTCTGGGGTTCTATCATCAATGAATCTCGCAACCTGGCGCGGTTGACGCACTCGTATCTCAAAGGCTCTCCCGAGATTCAGCAGAAGTTCCGGCTGTGGGTCATGGCATTTTCCTGGGCCACCATGCACCGGTTACGAGGCGAACGCAGCCTGGGGAACATTGCCCAGCGGTTTTCTTCTCAGGATGTTCATCGAGCGATGAGCGCAGGACATACCCCGATGTTCGTTGCCACTCAAATGACTGAACTCATCTGCCAGGCCCGCAGTGAAGAGAAAATTGATAGTATTCAACAAAAAATCTTTGATGAGAACATTGGTTTGCTGGTGGATTATTTAGGGGCTTGCGAGCGCATTCGCAATACCCCGGCGCCTTATGCCTACACTGTCCATATCAGGCGGGTGCTGATTGTCTATTGCTTCACATTGCCATTGGCGCTCGTGGAAGATTTTGGCTGGCAGACCGTGGTGGCGACACTGGTGATTGCTTACACCATGTTCGGAATCGAAGAGATTGGCGTCGAAATCGAAGACCCGTTTGGAACTGACCCCAACGACTTACCACTAGAAGATTTCTGTGCAATGATTGAACAGAATGTCACAGAAATTGTGCCAGCCGATGAATCAGTGACCCGATAAGCGACTTGTGGTAGTGGCAGTGGCAGAACATCCAGCGCAGACTTTCGTAACAGACTCTCTAAAATGAGCGTGTGTATTGCGCACGATCGCTCTGTCTTTTGCGATCGCTCTTTTGGCCATGGCCTCCTTGGAAGCGAGAATTTCAACTTTGAAAGCGACCGTGACTCCAGAGCAACTCCGTCATGCCCTGCATTGGCGGTATGCAACCAAGCGGTTTGATCCTCATCGAAAAATTCCTGCCGATGTCTGGAACGTGCTGGAAGAGGCCCTCATCCTGACTCCCTCTTCCTTTGGTTTGCAGCCCTGGCGGTTCTATGTCATCACCGACATGACGGTGAAAAGTCAGTTGCCGGCGATCTCATGGGGACAGACCCAGGGACGTGATGCTTCTCACGTGGTGGTCTTGGCAGCCAAATGCGAAACAATTCCTGATGATGTTGATCGTTATATCAACTCCACTGCTGCTACCCGCCAGATTCCCGTCGAATCACTGGCAGGATTGAAGAACGTCATCCTCAATTTTTTAACTCATCAGCCTGACAGCATGGCGATTCGCGAATGGAATATTCGCCAGGTCTATATCGCATTGGGAAATCTGATGACCTCAGCCGCAATGCTGGGAATCGACACATGCCCCATGGAAGGGATCATTGCGTCCAAGTATGACGAACTGATCAAATGTCGTGATGAAGGGTATGAGACGGTTATTGTCTGCCCGCTGGGTTACCGAGCCGAAGACGATAAATACGCGTCCGTCCCTAAAGTTCGTTACTCAGCCGACAACCTGATTCGCTACATCAACGAATAACCCCTTGCGGGGTTTGGGCCTATCGGCCGGGATCTGGGCGAAGAACCGCGGCCCCGTTGTGGCCGCTGCTCTATTGCCACTTGCCGGGTTTGTGGCAGCGTATGTGAGTCAGTCGTTCATTTACGAATGGGTCTTACGCCGCCAGAGAGAGGGTTGATTTTCAACACAACCGCACTCCCACGATAGCGTGAAACAAGGAATTTGCTCCCTCGCCCATTCCGATGGGAGAGGGCCGGGGTGAGGGCTGTTTTTAATAGATATTAACTACATAAAAACGGCTACTATCGCCAAGCATTTACTACGTAGGGTGCATGAAGCGCAGCGCAATGCACCAACTCCCAAGGTTCAAGTAGCCAGAGACCGTTATTAAACAGTAGCACCAACTCGACATATATCCTGCAACCCACCTCAACAATCACTAAACACCATCCTTCTGGCGGCGTAAGACCCATTCGTGGATCAACAACTGGCCCCCATACGCCGCCCCAAACCCCGCAAGGGGACGAAAGTGGCCCCCGACCACTTTTTCAAGCAATCGGGGGCCGTGAAAATTCCAGCAGTGATCAGGGCCAATCCACGAAACATCCTTCCACGAAGTCACCCTCGCTGAAAAACATGCCGTCGGCCTGTCTGATTCAGTGTTGGGCTGAATCAAACGTGATTGTGTTGGCATTCCCTCGTCACAAGAAGTGGCGAATGAATAAGTGCCAATAAAAAACATTCAGTTTTGATCAGAAGTGTTTTGCGTGAGCAACTCACCTTTGATGAACTGTTTGTCAGTCTCGAATTCGAGGGAAGCGTCCACAATCGGCGCTTCCGCCAATGGGAATGACTCCCCATTGGCAAAGGGTGGCCCTGACCGAGCCGAGAGAGAGTCTTCTGTCCGGAATCACAGGCGAAAAAGACCTCAACCTGCGAGGTGCACCCAAAACGAAGCCTCTCTACCCCATCACCCCTTGTTGCGCGAAACCGCATTAATTCCAGCGCCCTGGCGGCGTAAGACCCATTCGTGAACGAACAACCGATCCCTCATACGCCGCCACGAAGCCCGTAAGGGCCTCGCGAGGGCATAGGTTTTGGGTTGCTCTTGTCGGCGGTTTTAAGCGGAGAAATCTTTCGCCAGTTGCTTCAATGGTAAAACGGGTGTGGGGCCGTGGTGGCTGGCCACGAGGCCACCCAACTGATTGGCGAACCGTCCTGTTTTTTCGATAGGCCAGGCTGAAAGCAGGCCATAGATCAGTCCTGCTGAGGTCGCGTCTCCGGCTCCTACGGTGTCAGCAACCTGAATCGGTTGGCCCGGGACTTGGATCACTTCATCACGTGATGTGAGTATCAGCCCCTCTTTTCCTCGGGAAATACAGATCAGTTGAATGTTGGGGTAGTGGTCAAACAAAAAAGCCGCATGCTCGACTCGAAATGCTTCCAGATCCGTCATCGCCGCATTTGCGTTGAGCATCGTGGCAATCTGTGGCCACTCATGCTCGTTCAATTTGAGAATTGTGGTGAAATCCAACGAGTTGACAATCGCTTCGGGCACAATGAAGGGGGCTCTGAGGTTGATATCAAACAGTCGATGAGCTTGTGGCTGAGCTTGCCGGGAGACTTGCAGGCATTCGCTGATGGCCAGATGAGATTCTGGACTTCGTTGAGCCAGCGACCCGAAGCAGATGGCCCGGGCTGTCAGGCAAGCCTCTTTCCATTTTGAAGTGGCCTCGAGTCCATCCCAGGCACAGTTTTCAGTAAATGTGTAGCTGGCCGAGCCGCTGTGATCGAGTTGAACCTGTACCTGACTGGTAGGTCGCTCAGGATCACGTTGAATCAACTCACTTTCCAGTTTGGCCAGCTGCAATTGATCAAGAATGTCGCTTCCTTCGTCGTCGTTCCCGACACGGGAAGCCAGAATGGCGTTTAACCCCAACTGCCGAGCATGAAAAACGACATTTCCAGGAGCACCGCCCATGACCCGACCTGTTGGCAGACAATCCCAGAGTAATTCGCCGATACCAACCAGATCGTAGGTCATGGAGTCCTCGTTTCGTCGAGAGAATCTGCTCAGATTTTGTCGCAGGTTGTTTGATCTTTTCAGGAAAGCTTCCCGTTCAAGGTTGCGAAAGTCGTCCTTGATGTACAGGTTCTGAGTACGATAAACTTTCTGCCAACGGGAAATTCTCTCCCAGGGCCATTCAGATCCTGGGTCACGTCGTCTGTGTTCTGTCTTTCAGTCTTCCTTTCGATTCAGGATTGCATGATGGGCCTCTTCGATAAGCTTCGCGCCGAACTCATCGACATCATCGAGTGGCTGGATGACAACCGATCAACGCTCGTCTGGCGTTTTCCTCGGTACCAGAATGAAATCAAGAACGGTGCTCAGTTAATTGTCCGCCCTGGGCAGATGGCTGTTTTTGTTTATCGCGGCCAGATTGCCGATGTGTTTGAGCCGGGGAACTATCAGCTCAAGAGTGAAAACCTTCCTATTCTTGGCACTCTGCTGGGTTGGAAGTATGGGTTTAACAGCCCGTTTCGCTCTGAGGTATATTTTGTCAGCACTCGACAGATCACTGATTTGAAGTGGGGAACGCAAAATCCGGTGATGCTCCGTGATCCGGAGTTTGGCCCGATTCGCCTGCGCGCGTTCGGAACCTATGCTCTTAAAGCTGTTGATGCGAAGGCGCTCCTCAAGGAATTGGTGGGAACTGATGGCGAAGTAGAAGCCGATGAAATCGGTGAACTTCTCCGCTCGATTATCGTTAACAGCATGTCAACTCTGCTGGGCGAAAAGCAGATTGCGGCTCTTGATCTGGCTGCCAACTATCGGGGGATGTCGGAGGAACTGCGCAAAGCCGTTCAAGAACAGATTGATGACGAATACGGTCTCTCGATCCCGAATTTGCAGATCGTCAACATTTCGTTCCCTGAAGCTGTCGAGAAGGCTCTGGATACCCGCAGCAGCATGGGTGTCATTGGCGACATGAACAAGTTTCAGCAGTACAAGTTTGGTGAAGCGATGGGGGATGCCGCCAATAATCCCAATGGCGGAGCAGGGGATGGCCTGGGCATGGGGATGGGCTTTGCCATGGCCAGCCGGTTTATGAATCAGCCGGGCTTTGTTGCCACTCCCTCTGCGGGAGGAACCCCCACAGCAGGCGGGCCGCCTCCACTCCCGGGAGCGGTGCAATGGCATGTGGCTCTGAATGGTCAGACCATGGGGCCGTACACTCCGGCACAGGTTCAACAGGCCATTCAAACAGGTCAGTTGACCCGGGAGGCACTTGTCTGGAGTACGGGAATGGATCAATGGCAGCCGGCAGGCCAATCATCGCTGGCCAGCCTGTTCTCTGTGACTCCTCCACCGCTGCCGCCAACTCCTTAACGAACTGATTGCGAGCGGCCGTCGTTCCTCGTAGCCATTCATCGTGAGCAGCGACCTTGCTTGAAAATGCCATGAAATTGCAAGGAGCTGCTCACGCGAGGGGTGACAATATCAGCTGGTGAGTGACAGTACGTTTCTTGATCGGCTGCTTCTGGGTTGTGAGCAGGTCAGACTCTGGGGACAAGATCTGATCCCGGGCACAGCAATTCTTTCATTGTTGCGTTCTTTCATTGTTGTGATCTATTTCTTGAGGCTCATCAAACAGCATGTCTGATTCGAAGCCGCCTCCCACTTCTGAACCTGAGCCACCGCTGCCCCCCACCAGTGTGCGGGGTGCCTCGCGTGTGGTGAATGACGGGCTGGCACGTGTTTTTCCTTGCAGCGAATGTGGGGCCGATCTGGAATTTCGGATTGGCCACGGCGAACTTCAATGCCCCTATTGTGGGCATCTCCAGCAGTTGGAAATCCCCACCGATCAACCGATCACTGAGCAGAGCTTGCCCGAAATGCTGGAACGGTTGCGCCAGCAACAGGAACGCACATCGACGACAGAAGAAGGAAAATCAGCGGAAGGGGAGATCACCAGCGCGAATGTGGGTGATCAGGAAGTGCATTGCGATGGCTGCGGTGCCAATGTCCTTTTCACAGGGACATTAACCAGCACGCGTTGCCCTTACTGTGGCGGCCCGATTCAGCGGAATGATGTTCATCGATCTGAGGATCGCATTCCGGTGGATGGCGTATTGCCTTTCTTTGTCGTTCGAGAGAAAGCCGCCAGTTATATTGAGGCGTGGGTTCAATCACGCTGGTTTGCTCCCAACGATTTCAAAAAGCTGGGGGCCAAAGGAAAGTTTGAAGGGGTCTATCTTCCTTACTTCACCTTTGATGCGATGACCTTCAATCGATACGAAGGCCAACGAGGTGACCACTACACTGTCACCACGGGTTCGGGGAAAGATCGTAAGTCGGAACGCCGCACCCGCTGGTCGTATGCTTCCGGTCAGTTCCAGCGATTCTTTGATGATGTGTTGATTCTGGCCATCCGCTCTCAGCGGCATGATCTGGCGCAAAATCTGGAGCCATGGCCATTGGAAAAATGCGTCCCATTCACCCCTGATGCGATGGCAGGAATCTTTGCCCGGACATATGACATTCAGCTTGACCAGACGTTTGAATTAGCTCAACTGCGGATGAAAGACGCTTTGATGGCAGAAACTCGTCAGCTGATTGGCGGTGACGAGCAGCGAGTCCATGATCTTAAAACCCAATTTACCGCATTGACCTGCAAGCACCTGCTGCTCCCTGTCTGGCTGCTGGCCTATCGTTATCAAGACAAGACTTATCCCGTCATGGTCAATGCCGTCACGGGGGAAGTGAGCGGTGATAGACCTTATAGCTGGATCAAGATCACATTTGCGATTCTCGCGGGGGCGGCGGTGGCTATTGCCATCTTCGCACTGACCCAGCGATGACAGATCAAACCGTCCTGGTAACACCAGTGAGTTGCGATTCTGTTCAAAAAGAAATCGACTGGCCTGGCCTGATCATTCGTTGGGTTGCTCTGCTCTGGCTGGTGATGATCGGTGCTACCTGGCCGCTCTGGTGGGGCACGTCGGAATTACCCACGATTTCTGCAATCGCTCTCGTTCAGAATGTCACATCCCGGCTTGATCCCATTGCGACCTTTTTTTTGCTGTTGGGGCTGATGGGTGGCCTCCTGTTTCCCTATCGAAAAACGTGGTGGTGCTTTTTTGTTCTCATTAGCACGTTCTGGATGGTGCTGGGGAGTGAGCAGCGACTGCAGCCCTGGGTCTGGCATGGTTGGCTCATTGTTTTGAGCTGGCAGATCTTTTCTCCGCGTCAAGCCGTTCGTTGGTGGTTGATCATTCTGGTCACTATTTATCTTTGCTCTGGGATTTCTAAACTCGATCTTGCTTTTTCCCATGAACTGGGGCCGACCCTTTTGGGTGGCCTGCTCCAATCTCTGGGGCTAAGTTCGTTCACCAGATATTGGTCACCTGGCACTTGGCACACTCTTGCCTTGGCTTTGCCTGTGGGAGAGTTGCTGGTGGGCTTGCTCGTCGCAGTTCCCCGTACGCGTACGATCGGCTTGTTTTTGGCAATGGGCATGCACCTGTTGTTGATCTCTGCCCTAGGGCCTTGGGGGCTGAATCATAGCGCTGGGGTGATACTGTGGAACATCAGTTGTGCAGGGATTGCGATGGGCCTTCAGGCTCAGCATTTCCAGAAACAAGATCTCCAGAAACAATCTGGGCTGGCAAGATCATTCCATGAACTGAATCCTGCCCCGCATTCATGGAATACGCACTTCCGGGACATCAGTTTTCAACTGGCGTTCGCATTGATCCTGTGGTTTCCGGCTCTGCTCGTACTGTTTGATCGCGGCGCCCCATGGACAGGCTGGGCCGTCTATTCGATGCGGAGTGAGAAAGTGTCACTTTATCTCACTGAAGAAGACTTACAAAAACTTCCTTCGTCCGTTCGGCAGTGGGTCGAGCCGGGGTTCCCGGAAGGCCCGTGTGCTGATTTAGATCACCTTTACCGTCTACGAACAGACAAATGGTCGCTGGCCATCATGAAGGCTCCCATGCCGCCACAGGGGGGATATCAAAAACAGGTGAATCAGCAATTGAGTGAGCGATATCAGCTGGCATCGCCGCTCATCATGATCGGTTCTCTTCCAGATCGCTCCACGGGGAATCGTCAGTGGCAATGTCTGGGATCATTGGAAAAACGAAGTTCACCCGAAAATCAATAAATCGACTGCGATCATGACTATTCACAGCGTCGCTCAAAGAGGATGATAAAGAGGCTCTCGCCGGAAGGAGCGGGCCAACCTGTAAGCCATTCTGCTGGAACAACGCTTCTATGCGCGGTTTGATTTTTCAACTCCGGCAACGACTCTTTCCCTGGCCCCGGCGTCAGCCCACGCTCTGGTCGGTGGTGCCGTTAATTGCGTTCTTGATGATCTTTGCCGTGGCCTGTCTCTGGGTCGAACTGGCCCGTGTCTGGGTCTTCACCTCTTTGTGGCCATTCAGTCTGCTTCTGCTGACCCCGTGGATCTGGCTGGTCTGGCTGGCTGGTCAGAATGGATTACCTCGCTGGCGATCCGGTATCGCTTTTCTCTGCCGACTGGCTGTCTTTGGTCTGATGATTCTCACGCTGGCTGAACCTCGCTCGGTTCGCAAAAGCGATGAACTGACCGTGGTGTATGCCGTGGATATTTCTGGATCCATTGCTCCTGCCGCCGGTGATCAGGCACGAAATCTGGTGGCTAAACTGAGTCGTGGAGACAAACCGGAAAAGGATCGGACGGCACTGGTTTTCTTTGGGCGTGAAGCCGATGTTCAGGTGGCCGCCAAGACGCGCCCTGCGGTCAGTGAAATCGAAACGATCAATGTTCGTGTGCGGCGCGATGGATCGGATATTGCGCAAGCATTGCGTCTGGCTGCCATGCAGATTCCCGATGGCCAGAACGGAAGAATCGTGCTGGTCAGTGATGGAGTACAGACAGCCGGCGATCTGACGGATGTGCTCTCGAACTTGCGGAATCAGAAAATCTCTGTCGATGTCCTGCCGATTGCCTATTCCTATGAAGAGGAAGTCTGGCTCGACCGATTGGATCTCCCCAACCGCGTGGTTAAAGGGCAAACGTATGAAGCCGCTGTCATTCTCTCCTCGCTCAAGGCGGGGCAGGGGAAGTTGATTCTCAACGAGAATGGGCAAAAACTTGTGGAGCAGGATGTTTCCTTCAGTGCCGGGAAAAATCGCTTCACAGTCCCTATCAGGCTCCGAAACCCGGGGTATTACGAATACACCGCGATCATCGAGCCTACGACGCCCGATGCTGTCAGCCAGAACAATATCGCCATCAACACGGTTCTGCTGGAAGGGCAGGGGGGCGTACTGATCGTCACTGATCCCAATGGTGACCCGCGAGAATGGGAACCGCTGGCGAAGGCACTGCAACAAGCCGAATTCGCTGTGCAGACGATTTCGGCCTACGACTTCCCCAATGATAGTGGGGCCTTACAGCCTTACGATTGCGTCGTCTTTGCCGATGCAGCTCGCGAAGCCTTTGATGATCTGCAACTGCAAGCCTTGCACCACTCCGTTTTTCATCAGGGAGTGGGCTTTCTGATGATCGGCGGCCCCCATAGCTTTGGCCCCGGCGGCTGGCAAGGAACGCTGGTCGAGAAATCTCTTCCCGTCGATATGGACATCTCCCGGCGTAAAGTCCTGCTCAACGGCGCGCTGGTCATGGTGCTGGATCATTCGGGATCAATGGGAGCACTGGTGCCCGGCACGTCGTCCACCAAGCTTCAGGTGGCCAATCGGGCAGCAATTGGTGCCGCAGAGACGTTGATGTCCAAAGACTGGCTAGGCGTGGTTTCTTTTGATACCGAACCTACCTGGGTTGTTCCTTTTGCTCAGAATACTGATCCCGCAGGAGCAGCGGCCAAAATTCGCCAGATCGGTCTGGGGGGCGGAACCAATATGTATCCCGCTCTTGATGAAGCGTTAGCAGCTATCCAAAAATTAGGCCCCAAAGATGCCGCCGTCAAACATATCGTTCTGCTGACAGATGGTCAGAGCATGGGTGATCCGGATGAGATCACCAAAAAATGTCAGGAAGCCCAGGTCAGCATTTCCACAATCGGCATCGGTGACCCTAATGATGTTAACTTTCCTCTACTGGCTGTGATTGCTGGTCGAACGAACGGTCGCCCTTATCTGGTCTCCAACGCCCGGCAACTCCCCCGCATTCTGATGCACGAGGCTGTGACACTCCGGCGTACCGCCATTCGCGAGTCACCATTTATTCCACAAGTCGCTTCTCCGTCAGTGATTCTTAAAGGGATTGAATCCCCTCCCAGCCTTCAGGGGTTGGTCTTAACTGTGGCCAAGCCACGTGCTGAAGTCATTCTGGGAACCCCCTCTGACGCTGAATCCGATGAGATTGATCCCGTTCTGGCCGTCCATCGTTATGGCGTGGGACGCACAGCCGCTTTCACTTCTGATCTTTCATCACGCTGGGGAAACGATTGGGTTCGCTGGGAGCAGTTTCAGCCATTTGTGCAGCAACTGGTCACTGATATTGCCCGAACCAAGAAGCAGAGCCATTTACAGATCGAAGCTTATGCTGCCGGTACACAGGGCTTTGTGGATGTGGAAGATTTTTCGCCAGAGGGAGATTTTTTGACCATCAGCGCCCTGGTGGCTGGCCCGAACAAATCGACACAGACCATCAAGCTGCAGCAGATTGCTCCCCGGCGATATCGCGGTCAATTTGAACTGTCGGGGGAGGGCCGGTACTCGGTCGTAGCCACCTCGAATACAGAAGATCTCGCCAGTGACGGGTTTGTGATCCCCTTTTCACAGGAATACCTGCGATTCAATGCGAATCCCGCGACACTGGAGAAAATTGCTCAATCCACAGGCGGGCGGATTCTGACTGGCCAGGAAACGACCGCCGAGATCTATCATCCCGAGCGAATCGCTCGATTCAGTTCTCGCTCGATCTTTGACATTCTGCTGCTGGTGATTTCCTGTCTGATTCCATTGGATGTGGCTCTCCGCAGGATTCAGATCGATTTCACGGCTCCCTGGCGCTGGATCACTCGCACCTTCTCACGCTCGCCAGCAGCCGTTCGTCCCGAAGCCACGATGAGTACCCTGCTGCAACACAAGCAGGCACAGCAAAAAGTGACTCAGCCGCCTTCGGTCTCGGCAAAACGACCATCACCACCAACATCAACGGGATCAGCAGTCACTCGGCCATCTCTTTCACAACGGGATCAGAACCCGGAAACAAGAACCAGCCCACCCGCCGTTACTCCTCAAAGCCAGCCTTCTGCTTCATCTGGCGAAAAGACTAGTCAGGAGCCGCCACCTTCTGAAGGAACCTTTGCGAAGCTGCTCAAAGCCCGCAAAAGCGACTGGAAAGACAAGTAAGCCTCAAAAAAACTCTCGACACTCTATTTGTTATGACCTTGTTCTTTCCACAGCTTTTTTCCATTGGGCGTACCATTCGTCACGCTGATCGATTGAGATCTGTGGCTCGAAAATTCGGTCAAGGTGCCAATGATCAGCCAGCGAGGAAATGTCCGGCCAGAACCCTGTCGCCAGTCCCGCCAGGTAGGCCGCTCCCAGAGCGGTGGTTTCCAGAATTTGTGGCCGGTGCACTGGAATCCCCAGCACGTCGGCCTGCATCTGCATGAGCAAGTCGTTCGCGGTCGCTCCTCCATCGACCCGGAGTGCCGGGATTGCTAAACCTGAATCACAGGACATGGCATCAACGACATCCCGCGTTTGTAGCACGATGGATTCCAGGGCCGCCCGGCAAAGATGTTCTCGCGTTGCTCCGCGCGTCAGGCCATAGATCGCACCACGGGCATCGGGATCCCAATAGGGAGCTCCCAATCCGACGAAAGCCGGAACGAGATAAACACCGCCGTTATTCTTCACGCGATTTGCCAGCGTTTCACTCTCTGATGCCTGCGAGATAATCCCCAGTCCGTCTCGCAGCCACTGCACGACCGCCCCCGCGACAAAGATGGCTCCTTCCAGAGCAAAGGTCGTTTGCTCGTGGATTTTCCAGGCCGCGGTTCCCAGCAATCCATATTGGGAATTCACGATCGTGTCACCCGTATTCATGACCGCAAAGCAACCTGTTCCATAAGTGTTTTTAACCAGTCCTGGCGTAAAACATTGCTGGCCGAATGTCGCTGCCTGTTGATCGCCCGCTATTCCGGTAATTGGCAACTCTTCACCAAACCATTTTCGGTCAGTCATGCCAAACAGGCCACTGGACGGTTTGACTTCCGGTAACAGAGCGCGAGGAACTCGAAAGAGTTTCAGCAGTTCTTCATCCCAATCGCCCGAACGAAGATTCCAGAGAAGCGTCCGGCTGGCGTTGGTGAGATCCGTGGCGTGCACGCGACCGGAAGTCAGCCGCCACAAGAGAAAGGAATCAACGGTTCCAAAGCAGAGTTCTCCCCGTTCGGCGCGTTGACGAAGAGCAGGGGACTTGTCGAGAATCCAGGAGATTTTGGTGGCGGAAAAATAGGGATCAAGCATTAGCCCGGTTTTCTCTCGAACCATCGGCTCATGCCCCAATCCTTTGAGTCTGGCGCATTCAGGAGCCGTGATTCGGCTTTGCCATACCACGGCGTTGGCAACAGGAAGACCGGTTGCACGATCCCAGAGAATGGTTGTTTCTCGCTGGTTGGTTAGACCAACCGCAGCGATTTCAGAGACAGACGCCCCAGTGGCATCAATGGCCTTCCGGGCACTGCTCAAGGTGGTGAGCCAAAGTTGGTTGGGATCCTGCTCGACATGTCCTGGAGAAGGAAACAGGGGCGTCACTTCTTCTTGTCCACGCCCCGCAATTTGACCGTCTCGATCAAACAGAATCGCCCGACTGGATGTCGTTCCCTGATCAAGTGCCAAAATGAACGATGCTTTCTCAGCACGCCGGGTTTCTGCCTGATGAAATTGCTTCAGGAGTGCTTCCGCATAGTTTCCGGCTCTGCCTGGATTTGTCACGTCACCAGAAATTGCCCCGCCTTCGTTAGTCATTACCATGAGTGTGCCTCAGAGAAGTCAACGGCTTGTGCTGTGTCACAGCTTTGTCCCATTTGCTGGCTTTGGCAAACCCCCATGGAGTCTTGTCAGTATTGAGACAGCCCCATAGTAAAAAACTCCATCGATGAAACAAACCGGCCCGGAACTTCAGAAGGTGTTTGCCGACTCTGCTTTCTTGTGGCTTCTCCGATTGGCCTCTCTGATTGGCATCGGTTCATGGGGCTTGAGGCGTCTGTTGTTCAACAAGCCAGCGTCCCAGAACCATGAGTGCAAACGAGGTGGCAATGAGCGGGTCATCCTCGCGCATTTCGTGATGATCGCTCGCCCATGATCCATCAGCAAGCTGGTTGGCCATCAAGCGATGAACCACCACGTCCCAGTCGGCCGTTGGCTTCTGCTCATTGAAAGCACTTCTCAGTTCCGCCCATTGAGCCGCTTCATAAAAATCAAGCCCGGCGTCCCAATTGGGCCTACTTTGCTGCTTTGAAACAGGGCTGAATGGCAACTTTTTGTCGATCGTTTGCCACCAGCGCCGTCGTTGCTCCTGATTTTCCAAAGAGGGGTCACTGCACTCCAGCGCTAATAATCCATCCCATGTGGCGGTCGCATATGGCCGTGCCTGTAATCTGCCGGACGGGTGATTCTGAGCTCCTTCTTTATTCAGGAGATCCTCAGGATCTGGCGTGAAAAAGAACTCAAAGTTCACCTTCTCTGCTGGTTTTGAAGCACGGCAACGATCCAGAAAGACCTGGGCATCACGACAGATCTCTGGCGTCAACGACCGATGAGTACGTAATGCCTCCAGAACATAACGGGTAACAGAAATATTGGAAGGACTTCCCGCCGAAGCGAGCCGCTCTGAATCTTCAATACTCCCCGGCACACGATCATTGAGCGCACCCCAACCACCAAAATCTGTCTGTTCCAGACTCCACCCGCTGGCCACATTGCGCTGAGAATGTTTTAACCCGCTGGCAAGCTTCATGGTGATTTCTTGTGATTTACCCGCATCACGGCAGGAGATGGCGGCAAGGAGCAGGGCCGTGGCGTGGACAGGATAATCCGCCGCGTTTTGACGACCACGAATCAAGCCGTCTTTGTCGTAACCTGCGGTGAGAAATTGCACTCCCCGTTCAAATTTCGCGTCGAGTTCGGGAGCATCGCTTTTGGGTGATCGCGAAAGGGACTTCAGAATGAGTGCCGTAATTCCCACTCCTCCTTCCATGACACCATAAGTCACCGAGTGCCAACCTCCATCCGCTGACTGCTGTTTCAGTAACCAGTTTTCTCCGCGTTGATAGGTTTTCTTCACCTCAATCGGGTTAAGGGACTGCTGCCATACGATGGAAACCGGCCTGCCGGGAAGTTCCTGATCACCAGACGTCTGGAAAAGCACCAGAGTCTCTTCAAAACCACCAGATGCAGACAGCACATCATCCTGTGCCATCAACAGGGAACGGTGCAAAGTGACGTTCCACATCAAACCTGCCAACAGGCCCATGGCGAACAAAGCCTGTTTCATGTCTGCGATCCTCAGAGTCTGCATATGATAAATTGCGAGAAGAGCCTGCGTGGTGATCACCACTCGAAGAATCGTATGTAAGACACATCGACGTCCCCCGGAATCATTGTATGCTGATGAGAGCGTGATTTTGCGAGACCTCATCTGGAATTCCTGCCCACCGGTGCTGGAGATCATTCCTGTTCCGAATAATGGCAGGCTGATTTCTCAGTGCAGGCCAATCATCTTTCAGCCCTTAAGGCTGGTGAATGAGCAGGGATGGCGATCAAGGAGTTTTCACAATGCGGGTTTGGATCTGCATCGCGGTCGGCATGTGTGGCATCACTTTCACAGATGCACTTTTCTCGTTGTCGCCGAAAGAAAACGTGCCAATTCGCGAGATCACTCAATCCGGCAATCCCAAGCGGTCATCCACCAATCGGCTGACAAGAGAATGCCAGCAATCAATCGATGACGGCACCAAGTGGCTGATGTCAGCACTGACCAGACGCGGTGTGGGCATGGACATTAACCAGCCGTTTGATTTGAGTTGTACAGCAATCACAGGGCTGGCACTTCTCTCGCAAGGAAACACGCCCTACGGCGGCCCACATGCCACTGAACTCATGCAGATCCTTGATATCGTGTTACTGAAAATCGATGAACTTCCGCTTTCAGGGAGCCGATCAACGCCACCTACTTTGGTGCAGCGAAAGATTGGCCGTAATGCCGATCTCTTTTTTGCCGCCCTCTTCCTGAGCCAGGTTTACGGCGACTCAGGAGGGTATGAAAAAGAAGTTCGTCAGAAGCTGGAAAAGCTTGTCGATATCATCGCCAGCAGCCAGGGTGAAGATGGAACATGGGGAGATGAGAGTTGGGCACCCATTCTGGGAACAGTGATGGGATGGGAAAGCCTGAGAGCTGCCAGTTCCTGCGGCCTCAAGATCAACGCCTCCGCCGAATCTGCCGGAAAAGCACTTCTTAAGAAGCTCAAGGCGAAGAACCCTCAGCAAAGCAACTGGATGCACGACTTTTACAAGAAGTCATCGGTGATTCGCGTTCTGCATTCCATGGGCCATCGACATGATGAAGCCTATCTCGATTGTGTGCGCCAGATGATTTTGATGGCTCGGATGGATGACCGCCCTTTTTTGCATGCTGGCGGAGAAGAATATCTCGCTTTTTACCTGGTGACTGAATGCTTGCTGCAAGATGACCGGGAAGACTGGCACACCTGGTACCCCGCAGTTCGGGACAAACTGATCAAGCATCAGAATCGGGATGGCAGTTGGTCAGGCCATCATTGCATCACGGCACGTACTTTTTGCACGGCTGCCGCCCTGATGACTCTTCAGGCTCCCAAACGATCACTGCCGATTTCCGATCTTTAAGGGTGGCATCAGAACCAGAGTCGCCGGCGCATTTTTCTCGCATGCGAACATCGTCAGGGAAGTGCGTTGCCGATCTCAAATCGGACTGTTTACCGCGTGTGAACGTCGCTTTTTGAGCAATTTGCAACGGTTATTCAGTTTTTTTTGAAAAATGAGTTGACCAATTGGACTGGAGAGTCGATACTATCTCCCATCAAGACGGTAAACATTAAGCCGGTTGATAACCTCACTGAATACGTTGGCGTGTGCTCACCAGGCTCCTGGAGGCGCAGCAGAGACTCTGGAGTCTCAGATGTCCTTCCCTGTGAACATGAATGTTGATGATTTCCTTCGAGCGAACCTCTTGTCGTTCGATGGTGGGTTGGTGCCCGCAAATCTGATCGTGGTCTTAAATGGCGATCATCATTCGGGAAATTCTGATAGCGATTCACACCAAATGTCGCATGGCTTGTGTTGTTGTTGTCGCTAAACATTCAGTGCGAGGCGAGTTGCTACTTGGCACGCCTTGGCGTTTCAGTGACAGCAAGCGGCAATCTTTCTGGTTATTGACTGATCGATGAGGGCTTTCCTCAGTCGTTGCCGCTCAACAACCATCAGTGGCACGTAGTCCGCTCAGAAAAAAGCGAGATTACGGCGTCTAAGCCGCTGCCAAGCTATCAGTGCCTCACCTCGTGTAGCTAACCACGGAGGTGAACTTCTTCATCAACAATTCAAGCTCTTGCTGAGCAATTGAGGAATATCATGGTCGCATTTTCACTCCACCGTTCAAACTCAGAAAACACTCCTGAACCGACTTTGGCCGAGTCCTATGTGCTCAAGCGGATGCAGTCTCAGTCACCTGTGACTTTCCGGCGGATCGATATCGCGATTCGCAATGGCGTGCTGGTTCTTTCAGGCGTTGTTGATAGCTACATCGACAAATCCCTGGCCATTCAGATTGCACGCCGAAGCGTTTTTGATCTTGACATTGCTGACGAATTACATGTCAACCCCGCTCTCCAGGGATCGGTTGACAGTCTGAATCGTCTACCGCTGAGCACACGAGAATAAACCAAGGCATTTTAAAGAATAGAATTGTATTTATACATGCAGAAAGAACCGAATAAAATGAACCGTCGCATATCAGGATTCACGTTAATAGAGCTGCTGGTTGTGATCGCGATCATTGCGATCCTCATTGCCTTGCTACTGCCTGCGGTACAGCAGGCTCGCGAAGCAGCACGACGCACGCAATGCCGCAACAATCTGAAGCAAATTGGTTTGGCGCTTCATAACTATCACGATCTTCATAGCACATTTCCACCAGGCAATGTCTTCTCGTCACGGCAAAAAGATGCCGGGTATCCAATTAATCTGACCACTGCGAATCGCGCCACTGGTTATTCATGGGCCGCTTTCATCCTCCCGCAGATTGATCAGGCGCCACTCTTCAATCAGCTAAATATCAATGGTCGGGAATTGGTTGACTTGATGCTTGATGCTTCATCGCGGGCACAATCTCAAGCCGTCATTCCAGGCTATCGTTGCCCTTCAGACACGGCGCCAGAATTAAACGATCAGCGAGGATTTACGAATGCTGCCTATGGTGACATTTCAGTCGCTTCTGCCAGCTATGTGGGAGTGCATGGTGTGCGCTGGGTCAATGCCGAGGAATGGGTTGCTAAACGATTAGATCCTTTCGGTACCTTCTGGCCCGGAAGCAAAGTACGGATTAATGACTACACTGACGGCACTAGCAATACCATTATTGTTGGTGAAAGAAGCTGGGATAATCTGTCCGCCGTGTGGATCGGTGTCCGTAACTATGTCGGAAACGGTGACGTTGGCCTCCGCCAGACGCAAGGTCTTGCGAACTGGAAGCTCAATCTTCCTAACGCTGCTGGCCAGACAACAGCGGGACGAGGCTTTCATAGTGCCCACACCGGTGGTGTCCACTTTTTATTCGCTGATGGACGAGTCCAATTTATCAGCGATTCCATCCATTATGACGATACTCCTGATGTACCTGGCAACCCCCAGACCAGACGTGGCACCTATCAACGCTTAGCTATTCGTAATGATGGCGGTGTCTTGGGTGAATACTAAACCAGTTCAGCTTTGGGTGAATTCATCTGGGAGAGGAAGCTAATCTTATGATTTCAATTTCGACGATCACTGATTCTCGTTGGATGGGGCTACCAGCCGCAACATCAGTATTTTTCATGGCTGGTTGCTTCTCAAGTGGCCCGGATCTCGTGGAATTGCAGGGGAAAGTCCTCTCTGACGGAAAACCTGTGCAAGGTGTCAGTGTGGAGTATCAGCCGCTGATGGGGCAAGGCTCTCCCTCGTTAGGGTTCACCGACAAAAATGGCAATTTTCGTCTGCGATTCTCTCGTGATCGCTACGGCGCATTACGAGGTGAACACCAGGTGCGTCTCGCAATCGAATTTGAATCCGATGGGGACAAATCACCTCCAGAATACAAAATTCCTGATCGCTACAACAAAAAAACGGATCTCAGGGTTAACGTCCCAGGGTTAGATAGCGAGCACGATTTCAATATTAAACTTGAGCCATTCAAGCGAAATGCGAGCAAGCGTGATCGACAATTTGCCGAACGCTGATTCATTCTGAATCAAACCTAATTCGGTGAATCATTTTATGCACTATATACATTGCCACGACGATTTTAGATGAAATAGTTTGTCGTCTATAATAGAGGCCACTATGAAACGTCAGTGTTTCTCTTTGTTACACAATGTTGCTTTTCAGGCGAGATCGATATTGATCTTTGCCAGTTGCGGCACCGCGACACTTGCTGCATCCGCTTTGGGCATGACAGTTCTTTGTGCAGGGGAAGTCTCAGCTCTTGCACCGGCAAACAGAGTTGATGCTAGAACTGAGCCAACGGAGGAGCAGTTAGCCTTTTTTGAAAAGAAGATCCGTCCCGTGCTGGTGGCCAATTGCTACACTTGCCACTCGGCTGATAATAAAGCGGCTGGTGGCCTGCGCGTGGATGATTTTCATGGCCTCAAGGCTGGGGGCAATCGTGGGGCAGGGGTGATTCCTGGAAAGCCAGATGACAGTCTGTTGATCCAGGCCGTTCGCTACAACGGCAAATTAAAGATGCCGCCTGAAGGAAAACTGAGCGACGATCAGATCCGCGATCTGGAAACTTGGATTGCCGCAGGTGCTGCCTGGCCATTACCGAAGATCCCGGAAGACATTGGGCATGGTCAAGCGGATTATTCTGAGCTTCGCCAGACGCACTGGGCTTGGCAACCTTTGAAAGAAGTCACAATCCCCACTGTTAAAAACCCGGCGTGGGCACGAGGTGATATTGACCGATTGATTCTGGCAAAGTTAGAAGCTGAAGATCTGCAGCATGGCCACGATGCCGACCCTATTTCCCTCGTGCGACGTGTGGCTTTTGACTTGACGGGACTTCCTCCCAGTGCTTTACAGCAAGATCGCTATCTTGCATCACCTTCACAGGAATCGTTTGCTCATTTGGTCGACGAACTGATTGCATCTCCTGCATATGGAGAGAAATGGGGCCGCCATTGGCTGGATGTCGCCCGCTATGGCGAGTCTACCGGTTCGGCCCGTAATCTTCCATATCCTCAAGCTTATAAATACCGCAACTATGTGATTGATGCTTTCAATGAAGATAAACCTTTTAATGAGTTTATTCAGGAACAGATCGCTGGTGATTTGCTTTCATCGGCAACTCCTGAGAAACGGGAAAAGCACCTAATTGCCACGGGATTTCTGGCGTTGGGTGTTAAGGATGTTAACCAGCGGTTTAAAGTCCGCTATGTCATGGATAACGTTGACGAGCAGATTGATACCGTCACTCGTTCGGTTCTCGGTTTGACCGTTAGCTGCGCCCGTTGTCATGACCATAAGTTCGACCCCGTCTCACAACGGGAGTATTACTCGATTGCTGGGATATTCACCAGCACTGATCTGCTGGCCGGACTGCGCAACAAAATGGGTGGCGGTGGCCTGGATTATTACGACACTTCGGCATTGCAAATCATTTCGCAAACAGCGAAAGAACCTGATCCTGAGCAACATGCAAAAGTGGAGAAGGCACAGAAAGCCGTTGTGGAGGCTCGTGAAGAATTTGAACGGCTCAGGGGTACGCCTGAAGGATTGGCAAAAGGCCCCAATGGGCGGCCTCGTCAACAGCAGGCCCGGCAGAAATGGAATCGTTTGCAGGCAGAGTTAAACCTGCTGACCGACCCTGCTCACCTTGGAGAAGTGGCTCTGGGTGCACGTGACTCTAAAATGATCGCCGATACAGCACTGCGTCTACGAGGTGAAGCCGAACAACTCGGGCCAGAAATTCCTCGTGGTTTTTTGGCTCTTGCTTCCTGGCAAGGGCAGCCTGAAATTAACCGCAGCCAAAGTGGCCGGTTGGAACTCGCCCAGTGGATGACCGACTCACAGAACGCGCTGGCACAACGGGTTATCGTCAACCGAGTTTGGCATCACCTTTTTGGTCGTGGCATCGTTTCAACCGTCGATAACTTTGGAGTGACGGGTGACACCCCATCGCACCCTGAGCTTCTGGATCATCTGGCGAACGAGTTCATCGCTGATGGTTATTCGCTGAAGCGGCTTATCCGCAAGCTTGTTCTCACACGAACCTATCAATTAAGCGCTGAGACTATCCCTGCCAATGAATCGATTGATCCTTCCAATCGTTGGTTCTGGCGACATTCTCCGCGACGGTTAGCCGCTGAAGAAATTCGCGATGGGATTCTGGCTGCCGCTGGCACTCTTCAATCAGATCGTCCAGAAAAAGCAGCCGCAGCCAGTCTTAAGGTCATTGAAATCCGTAATAACGGCCTTGAAGCGCGTGAATTACAAGCTCATGCTGAGAAGGCTAGGGTGCGCAGTGTTTACTTGCCACTCGTCCGTGGCATCTTGCCGCGTGCTCTGGAAGTCTTCGATTTTGCAGAGCAAGGGATGGTGACTGGATCCAGAGATCACACCACGGTTGCTCCGCAGGCACTCTTCCTTTTGAATGACCCACTTGTTCGCGGTCAAAGCATCAAAGTTGCTGAAGATCTTTTGAAGCATTCATCAGTGACTGATGAGGCTCGGATCGTCCTGGCTTTTCGACAGATTCTGGGACGAGAACCTTCTCTGACCGAAATCCAGGGTGTCGGACAATACCTGACGGACTTTGAACGGGAAGCGGGCGACTACATCGCGACCAGGCAGATTGCAAAGTCATCCACCGATCTTGATGGTGGCAAAACAATAACAGCAAGTGTTGATACCGTTGATCCCGAAGCAGGCCCATCTTCTACCGATGCCACCCAAAGCAAAGGGAATGGCGGTGCAGGGGGGGCTTTGACCTTAGCCAACGCCGATGAAATGGAACAGAGCGATGCCCCTGTCAACGAGGTGAAAATTGAGATTCGTGATGCCCGCACCGCTGCCTGGGGATCTTTCGTGCAGGCGCTCTTCGCTTCTGCTGAGTTCCGCTATCTCAAGTAGAAATCCAGCCACCATTGGCAAGTCCTACTAAAAAATATCGCACAGAAAAAGTTTGACCACAGGATATCTCAATCAGAAAGAACGATCCGATGTCATCGCAAAACACTCACAAGTTGAGCACTCCTGGAAACCAGGCGATTGATCCCTTCGCGGTTCCCTCACGCCGTCATTTACTCAAGACCGCCAGCGCGGGGTTTGGCTATATGGCTCTGGCAGCGCTGTTTGGTCAACAAGCCACTGTTGCCCGTGCAGAATCAGCCCAGCCTACGGGTGTACTGGCTCCAAAACAGCCACATTTTCCGGCCAAAGCCAAACGCATCATTTTCCTGTTCATGCAAGGTTCGCTCTCACAGATGGATACGTGGGAGTACAAACCGGAACTGCAAAAGCGTGATGGAAAAGCCGGCCCGGGTGGTGGCAAGCTGATGGCGTCACGTTACAAATTTGACCAGCATGGTGAAACAGGAACCTGGGTGTCCGAACTTCATCCGCATCTGGCAAAACACGTCGATAAGTTTTGCTGGCTGAGAGGACTGCACACCGATACGCCGGCTCATCCTCAGGCAGTCGTTCAACTTCATACGGGAGCGGCTATCGCCTCGCTCACCCGTCCCTCGATGGGAGCATGGTTACTCTATGGACTGGGGACGGAGAATCAAGATCTTCCCGGTTACATTACTATCAACCCACCCCCGAACTTTGGTGGGGCCGTTAACTATGGTACCGCCTTTCTTCCAGCTCACTTCCAGGGAACACGGATTAACGATGCAGGCTATCTCCCCAATCTGGCAGCTCAAACTCCTCCCGCTCTTCAGCGTCGGCAACTCGATCTGATTCAAGCGATGAACCGTGAACTTGGAACCTCGCCTGCGGCTCCCGCTGCACTCGACGGTGTCATCTCCTCATACGAACTCGCCTTCCGTATGCAGAGCCAGGTTCCTGAATTGCTGGATATCTCCAAAGAGCCAGAGCATGTTCAGAAAGCGTATGGCATCAAGGATGGCCCTGCCGGAAGCTTCGCCCGCCAGTGCCTCATGGCTCGCCGGTTAAGTGAAGCGGGTGTGCGGTTTGTTGAAATCTGTCATCCGGGCTGGGATCAGCACAACAACCTGCATCGTGGTCTGACAAACAACTGCGCTGCTGTCGATCAACCTGCTGCTGCTTTATTGGCTGATTTGGAAAGCCGTGGTTTACTCGAAGATACGCTGGTTCTCTTTGGAAGCGAATTCGGACGATTGCCATCGGCTCAAGGCCCTGATGGACGTGACCACAATATCACGGGATATCCGATGTGGTTGGCAGGCGCGGGAGTGAAATCCGGCTTTACCTATGGGGCTACCGACGAAGTGGGCCAGTTTGCGGTTGAAGGCAAGATGCATACGAATGACCTTCATGCCACACTTCTCGCACTCATGGGCTTGGATCATGAAGCCCTCACCTATGAATATGGCGGCCGTGAATTCCGCCTGACTGATGTCGCCGGTAAGGTCGCGCACGATATCTTTTCGTAACCGCTGGCGTGGATTCTCATGTTGATGCGACTGTCCAGTTCACCCAGCTTCGCTGTAGGAACTTCGGAAATTTTTAATTGATGGTCAAAATTTCATTTGCTTCTGACACTAATCAACAGGCACTCTACGATGATTACGTTCAGGTTTCTGGTTGAGCCATTCTGTATTGCAGAATTTTGGCTGGCTGGTACCTGGCCATGGGCCGCTTTTTCTTACCTGGCAGAGGATCAACAATGCGACTCCCTGAAATGTTGCTTGCTTTGGGTTTGGGAACATCCGTTTTCGTTGGGTTGAGTAGCGCCCAGACACCCAGTAACCAACAGGTTCCCTCACCCACTGCGACTTCACCGATCAGATCTGCCAATGAAATGATTCTGGTGGCGCAAGCCGACGGGGCCAAGAAAGCCATGGCTCCCAAAGGCGACGCTGAAAAAGCATCGTCCAAAGAAGATTCCCCCCGATTGCCGAACAACTATGGCAAACTGGAACTTTCTGGCGAGCAGAAAGACCAAGTCTATTCTGTTCAAAAGAAGTACGATGCCCAGATCAGCAGTCTGGAAAAGCAACTGAAAGAACTGAAGGAAAAACGAGACGCCGAACTCAGCGGAGTCTTGACGGCAAGCCAGAAAACAAAGCTCAAGGAAATTCAGGAATCCGCCAAGGCCCAAAAAGCCAAATCCAAAATCTCCACAAAAATCTAATGCCGTGTTACGGCTTTATCTGAGGGTTGATATTGCCGCAACGTCCTCCGTTGTCGGACTTAACGACAGAAGAGACTCGAGTTTTATATTTTGACAATGCACTAAGTCAAAAAAAGACAAGTCAGTTTTAGAAATCCCCTACACTTGGCCCTGTTCCTTGGAAACAAGCAGCGGGGCTGATTTTTTTAAGCGGAATCAACTCATGGCTTCTATCATGCCAACTGACAAACGATGTCCCAAGGCATAATTGGCGGCGTCGGCACAGGGAATTCGATCGCTGAACAAGATGGCCATGACGATGCGTTGGGATCTCTTTTGCCGGGTGGTGGATAATTACGGCGACATCGGCGTTTGCTGGCGATTGGCTCGGCAATTAGTCAAAGAGCAGGGGGCTTCTGTCAGACTCTGGGTTGACGAATTAACAGCCTTCCAGGTCATGTGCCCCGCCATTCAGACCGAGATGGCACAACAAGTGGTCGATGACGTTTTAGTCTGTTTGTGGGAAGAAAACTTTCCTTTGGTAGAACCTGCAGACGTTATCATCGAAGCGTTTGCCTGTGAGATTCCTGAAACTTACCGGGCTGCCATGTTTCAGCAGGCGACTTCTCATCCTGCGAAATGCCCCGTATGGATTAACCTGGAATATCTAAGTGCAGAAGAGTGGGTGGATGATTTCCACGGGCTGCCGTCACCGGGGCAAGAAACTTCGTTGAGGAAGTTTTTTTTCTTTCCCGGATTCACCAGGAAAACAGGTGGCCTGTTACGTGAAGCTGGGCTGTTTTCGAGACGGGATGAGTTTCAAAAAAGTGGAATCGCAGACTTCTGGAAGAAGTGGCAACTCACGGTATGTGAGGATTCCGAATTCATATTGAGCAACATCAGCTCCCCTCAGGTCATTTCTCACCGGACAGATGAAATTCGCATCTCGCTGTTCTGTTACGAAAACCCGAATCTGTTTGCACTGCTGAATTGCTGGGCCGCGCAACAGACGGCCATTCGCTTGTTTGTGGCGCCGGGTTTCTCTTCAAAACAAGTCGCGGCATGGCTTAAAACACCATTTTCTAAGGGGAAATGCGTTCGGCGAGGATCACTCACCATCCAGGGGATGCCTTTTTTATCACCCGCAGAATACGATCAGTTGCTCTGGGCCTGCGACCTCAATTTTGTGCGTGGAGAAGATTCTTTCGTACGAGCTCAATGGGCAGCTCGCCCTTTTATCTGGCAGATTTATCCCCAAACTGAAGGCACGCACCTCCGAAAACTGGAGGCGTTTTTAAGTCGGTATCTGGAGAATTTCCCGGAGGCCGCTGCGATTTTTTCGTTCTGGAATTTGTGGAATGCCGCTTCTGCCCAAGATGTCGAATCTGTGGGAATGGCGTGGCGGAATTTTCTTTCCCAACGGGATAAGATAAGTCAACATGGCAGAGAGTGGGCCGACCTGCTTGACCGTACGGGCAATCTCGCAAACAATCTGGCAGAATTCGTAATGAAGTGTCAGGCAGGTCATTTGCCCTGAAGGGAAAATGCAGTTGCCATGAATTTCGCCAAAGATCACATTTTCCAGGAATCTGTTTCATGAGCGTCAAGCTTGCCGGCGACCTGCAATCGGGCAATGTCGTCATCGTCGAGAGTCTTCCACTCGTCGTGTTGAAGGCCCAGTACAACAAGTCCGGCCGGAATGCTGCCGTTGTGAAACTGCGGATGAAGAACCTGCTGACTGGCCGCGTGACTGAAACGGTGGTCAAGGCCGACGAAAAGATGGAGCAGATCATTCTTGAACGGAAAGAATGTACCTACTCCTATTCGTCTCCACCAGTTCATGTCTTCGTTGATTCGGACTACAACCAGTACGAGATCGAAGGCGAAACGATGGCCGATGTCGAAAAGTACCTGATGCCGGAAATGCCAGACGTCGTTGAAGTGACCTTCTATGAAAGCAAGCCGATCTCGGTCTTGTTCCCTAAAGTGATCACTCGCGAGATTGAGTACACCGAACCTGTCACACGTGGTGACACCTCGGGCAAGATCACCAAGTCGGCGATCCTGAAGCACTCCAAGCACGAGCTTCAGGTTTCGGCTTTTGTCGAAATTGGTGACAAGATTGAAATTGATACCGAATCGGGTGAGTTCCGCCGCCGCTGCTAAACCCGTTTCCGGGTTAAGTGTGGCGGCGTATGAGCGTCATTTGACCTGAAACGTTTGGGTTTTTACGCCGCCAGAACGCTGCTGCCAGAAAAGAGGGAAGCCGACCAATTGTGGCGTGCTCGGCCCATTGACAACGCGACCCCACTCACGCATGACGGTGAGTGGGGCCGCTTGATTGTGGCTTTTCTAAAGCTTTCTGTCTTTGGCTAGTGCATTGTCAAAGTATAAAATTCGGGTCTCTTCTGTTGTTAAGTCCGACAACGGAGGACGTTGCGGCGACATCAACCCGAAGACGAAGACGAAGACGAAGCCGTGACACGGCGCTAGCTTTCAATCTTTGGCTTTTTCAAAGCCCGCTTGAATCAGTTCTTTGTAGCCTGGCTGTAAAGGACGAACGTCGTAGCCATAGTCCTTGAGTACGCTGGCCGCTCCCAAAGAGCGTGCACCTACTGCACAATAGGTGTAGACAATCCGGTCTTTCGGGACGATCTTGCGAACATCAGCCTCAGTGGTTCCTTTTTGCAAACCACGAAAGGGGAGCAGAACAGCCCCTTCGAGATGTCCCCGGTTCCACTCGTCTTTGTCGCGGACATCGACCAGAATCGCCTTCTTCTCAGAAATATGCTTTTTGACGGTCTCCAGTGAGTCCTTCGTATGATCAGCGGCAACAACCAGTGAACTCAGGCTGACGAACATCGAGAGAGACACAAGAGCGGTCAACTGGTGAAGCCGAGTCATGAGACGTTCCTTCAAATGAGGCGATACGGTCATAAAAGATGTTTTTTAGCCGCCAATGACAGTGAATTCCACGGGGACATTATTTCGGGTTGCGTGTGAATAGGGGCAGATGGTGGCATGGGCTTCTTCGACCAGGGCCTGCAAATCAGCCTGGGGAAGAGATGCGTCTTCCACCGTCATTGCCACCGCCAGACCAAAACCGCCTCCATCGCGCGGGCCGATAGAAACCGCACAGGTGACTTTTGCTGCTGCGGCGTTCTTTTTGTGCTGCTTGGCTACGAAGTCGAGAGCACCACCAAAGCATGCCGCATAACCGGCAGCAAAGAGATGTTCCGGCGTTGCAGTCCCGGCTGTCCCTGGCCCGCCCATGGCCTTGGGAACCGACAGGTCAACCGCAACCAGACCATCTTCAGATGCGGTATGGCCATTTCGCCCACCACTGGCTGTTGCACTGACTGTGACCAGAGACTTAATGGAGTCCATTGTTCATTCCTTACTGAATATCAAACGGCTTCAACACCTGCGGGCAGTTATTTGCCTGGGAATCCCTCTTTCCCCACGTTGGAATACCGTGGGGGATGGGCGATTCTCAAGTGAGGCTGCCATAAAAGGGTGGGGAATTCAATGTTCATCACTCTGCTGCGTTTGTCTCTCGATAATCGTGTTGGCGAAATTTTTCAGGGAATTTATCTTTTCAACTGTTTCCCAAAACGCTAGAAAATAGATCGTTAAGAAACAATGAGAATTGCGGCAAGCCATGGTCGTTACGGGGAATTGTTGGGTAGAGTCGACGAAATACGATTCCACCCCAATTTCGCCCTCTAACGAGTTGTGCCAACTTGTCACAAACATTTTCATCAACATCAGACGCGCCAGAATCATGGTTGAAGAATTGGTTCTGGGGGATTTGGACTGTCACTGCCGCTTTTGGCTGTTATTTCGCCATGTATGGCTTTCGCAAGCCATTCACAGCAGCCAGTTTCAGTGACACAACATGGGGAGGAATGGATTTCAAAAGCGTCCTGCTGATCTCGCAGGTGCTGGGATACATGGTCTCGAAGTTCATCGGCATTAAGGTGATTGCAGAAACGCCACCTCACCGGCGCGTGATAGGCATTCTGATTCTCATTGCCATTGCACAATTGAGTTTGGTTGGTTTTGGTCTTGTTCCACGTCCGTGGAACTTGATTCTCATGTTTATGAATGGCCTGCCACTGGGAATGGTCTTCGGGCTGGTCTTGGGTTGCCTGGAAGGGCGTCGATCGACAGAAGCACTCACTGCGGGGTTATGCGCCAGCTTCATCCTGGCTGGTGGTGTCATGAAATCCGTAGGAACCTGGCTTCTCCAAGAAGTCCGGATCTCGGAGGACTGGATGCCGGCCGTTGCTGGCGGGATTTTTATCCTGCCTTTGGGAATCTGCCTGATCATGCTCAGCCTTGTCCCACCTCCTTCTCGGGAAGATATTCTGGCTCGCAGCGAACGACTTCCAATGAACCGTGCTGATCGTTGGGGATTCCTGAATCGATATGCCATCGGGCTGATCCCCATCATTGTTTTCTATTTACTGGTGACGATTCTCCGCAGCTTAAGAGACGACTTTCAACCTGAGATCTGGGCGAACCTGGGGATTACCGCTTCCGCTGCATTATTTACTCAGTCAGAACTATTGGTGACTTTGGGGGTGTTGGTTGTTAATGGAACTGCCGCATTAATTCGCGACAATCGCCTCGCTTTTTTTACAGCACTATCAACTTGTGGTTTGGGGCTGGGACTATTGGCGGTGTCACTCATTGGGCATCAAGGCAAATGGATCGATGGATTCACGTTTCTCGTGCTACTGGGGTTAGGACTTTATCTCCCTTATGTCGCTTTTCATACAACGGTCTTTGAACGTCTCATTGCGATGACTCGTGATAAAGGGACCGTCGGTTTTTTGATGTACGTCGTCGACGCGGTCGGCTATCTCGGATTCGTCGCGATCATGCTTCTGAAAAATGTGATCTCTCAACGAATGAATGTGCTCGAGCTACTGATCTGGTCAAGCTGGATCAGTGTCGCTGTTGCTACCACCGCGTTGGTCATCAGCTGGTTTTACTTTGCTTCTGTGAGACGTGGCGACCAGCCCGTCACATAATTTAACGATCTATTTCTTCCAACAGGTCTTTATGCCTCTCTCAACGAAATCCTCTTCACGTGAAAGTGGAAGCCACCGGAGAGTTTCTTCAGTGGTCTCCTCCAACCCAGCGACCTGTCAAGCTGC
Source organism: Planctopirus sp. SH287 (assembly GCF_056500625.1). NCBI lineage: Bacteria > Pseudomonadati > Planctomycetota > Planctomycetia > Planctomycetales > Planctomycetaceae > Planctopirus > Planctopirus sp. SH287. The sequence goes on from NZ_CM151403.1 coordinate 1,103,937, forward strand.
CGTCTTTTCGGGTGAGCAGCATGTCATGACTCTGGAAACGCTCCTCGTCCCAAAACCTCAGGCCGGGGAAATCCTGATTCAGGTGGCGGGCTGTACTCTTTGCGGCAGCGATTTACACAGCGTCGAAGGGCGACGGAAGGTTCCTGTCCCGACGATACTTGGGCATGAAATTGTGGGACGCATTGCGGCTTTTGGCCATGATGCTCCTCGCCATGATATTGCCGGGCAACCACTGGAAACTGGTCAGATGGTGACCTGGGCTGTTGTTGCAAATTGCGGCGAGTGCTTTTACTGCCTGCACGACCTCCCCCAAAAATGTGTTCATTCCGTCAAGTATGGGCACGAAGCTTTTCGTCCTGGCAAGGAACTTCTCGGAGGACTTGCTGAATACTGCCTTCTCGTCCCGGGAACGAGCATTATCCGCCTTCCTGAGCAGGTGCCCTTAGCCGTGGCTTGTCCTGCCAGTTGCGCGACCTCCACCGTCGCAGCCGTGCTGGAAGCCGCGGGATCTCTGGAGAATCGAGCGATCTGCATCCTGGGAGCAGGGATGTTGGGATTAACGGCATGTGCCATGTCCCGCGCGCTTGGTGCTCGCCATGTTATTTGCGTTGACCCTCATCCCGTTCGCCGAGAGTTAGCAGCAAATTTTGGTGCCACTCATGTGACTGAGTCAACGAACCTGGCAGAAACGCTTCAGTCAGCCGGCCTCGTCTATGGAGTCGACGCGGTTGCTGAACTCTCCGGTAATAATGCGGCTTTTGAATCGGTTTGGCCACACGTCCGCATTGGTGGAACTATTGTCCTTGCAGGTTCCGTCTTTCCATCACCCCCCGTGGGCATTGCACTGGAGCAGATTGTTCGTCGTCAAATCACGCTCCGTGGAGTCCATAATTATGGCCCTCGTCACCTGAAACAAGCCGTGGATTTTCTGGCAACCGAGCATGCTAACTACCCCTTTGCCAGTCTGGTGGCCGCGTGGTATCCGCTGGAAGAAATTCTGACAGCTATGACCGCTGGTAAATCGCCATCGGCTATCCGTATCGGAATTAAAATGCCGGAATAGCAAGGTCAGCACGAGATTCCCACGCCATAAACAAAAAGACGGGAGAAGCCTTCATTTCAAGCTTCTCCCGTCTTTTTTATCAAAACGGGTTTAACCCCGAATGGCTTTGGTGTAACGAGCCAGAGCCATCAACGGGAAGTAGAGGGGATAGAGGTGGTATCGGAGGTAAAAGACTCGAGGGAAACCGGTTCCGGTGAATTCTTCTTCGTTCCAGGTGCCGTTGGTATTCTGTGTGCGAATCAGGAATTCAATCCCTTTCTGGCATTCCAGAGAGTTTTGCTCGCCAGCAGCAATCAGGCCGAGAATTGCCCAGGCTGACTGAGAAGCGGTTGGTGTTCCCTGCCCACGGAGTTCCGGGTGATCGTAAGTTGCTGGCGTTTCTCCCCATCCGCCACAGGCCTGCTGTGTTCCCTTTAACCACTGGGCCGCGTTCTTCAGACGAGGATCGCTGGCAGGAATGCCGATCGCGGTTAAACCGACCAGGACTTGCCAGGTTCCATAAAGATAATTCACTCCCCAACGGCCGTACCACGCATGGTCGGGTTCTTGATCCTTCCAGATAAATTCCAGGGCACGCTGCACCGATTGATCACGGATGGAAAGACCTACCGCAGCGTAGGCTTCAAGAATTCTCGCGGAGATATCAGCATTGGTTTCATCAAGCATCGCATTATGATCGGCGAAGGGAACTTTCGTCAGCAAATCCCGATTGATGTCTGAGTCAAAAGCCCCCCAGCCACCATCAGAAGATTGCAGCGCTTTAAGCCAGAGAGTCCCTCGTTTCATGGCTTGAAGGACAGGCCGGTAGCTTTCCAGCTGCCGAACGGCCTGATCAGAATCTTTGGCCAGGCCTGACCATCCCGTAGCTCCCGAAGAGCGGGTGAGTCCCGCTTGATGCCGCTGTTCAGTGTGATCTGATTTTTCCTGGGAAATGTAAGGTTTCATGCTTTCAGGAAGCGTGCTGGCCAAGGCGATCAAGACCATCGCGGTGTCATCGACATCCGGATAAAACTCATTTTGAAACTCGAAATACCACCCGGAAGGTTCCACGTGAGGATGGGCTTTTGACCAATCCCCCCGATGGCGAACTTCTTTGGATACGAGCCAGTCCCGCGCCTTACGAATCGCAGTCGATTCTGGCGAAACCCCCGCTTCTCTCAAGGCAATGACCGAAATTGCGGTGTCCCAGACTGGCGACAGGCAGGGCTGTAATCGCAACGTATCTCTCGTGCGGAGCATCAGTTTGTCAAGTTCATCGCGCTGCCGTTGAATCACCGGATGATCAGCGGCAAAGCCAGCGGCTTTCAATCCAATCAGTGTCCAGATGATGGGAGGGAAAATCGCTCCCAGGCCATCACTCTTCTCCTGACGATCTAAAATCCATTGAACACATTGCTGTGTCGCACGACGGCGGAATGGCTTCAGACCATATCGTTCCAGCAACTTGAAACCCTGATCAACACGGAAAAAGAAACGCGACCAGTTAATCCAGCCCGATGACGACGATTCATGGTTCACGCCACGAATGAACCGGGAAAGCGTTTTTTCCGGCGACGTGTAAAGTTCTTCCAGATGAGGCGATCCCGTTTGTCCCAGTTGAGCAGCGACTGTGGAAACAGGTTGAAAGGCCCAAAGCAGGCTGAGTGGGACGACAATTGTGCGTGACCACGCCGACATCTGATAAAGATTGATCGGGCAGATTTGTGGAAGCAGGATGATTTCTGGCGGGACAGCCGGGCAAAGCTCGTAGGGTATCAGGCCGAGCATCGCGAGATAAAACCGGGTGTAGCTGTTCACACGTTCGATGCCGCCTGCCGCCAGGATGGCATTTCTGGCCCGAACCATCTGTTCCTCATCGGGAGAGCAACCTGTGATCCGCAACGCCAGATAGGCCTTCACAGCACAGCTGACATCAATCGGCCCGCCGGGAAAGTTATTCCAGCTTCCATCGGCGCACTGCTTTTCCCGTAAATACCTGGCCGCAGCGTGAGCGGGTTCTGTGTCTGCTTCACCGAGATAGGCCAGCAGTAAGATATATTCCGACTCGAGGATCGTGTCTCCTTCGAGTTCACCGACAAAGTAGCCCGCTTCGTTTTGAAGCCCCAAAAGCTGTGTTCGTGAACGATGGAGAGCACACTCCAGCGGACTTGTGCTTCCGGTCGGTGCAGAGGACGTGGAATCGCTGGTTTCCAGATCTATCAGCCCCCGTGAGTGACGAGTCCCACCGTGTGCTCCCGAAGTCATTTCAGGCAATCTCCATCCCTGGTCGCGCCGATCGTTGGCCACTCAAAGCAGGATTCATCTGCCTTAACAGCAATGATCGGTCAGAAAAAGTTCACTCAATTTCAGGCTTGAAAGTTTTATCAATCTCGACCGTCATTCCGAAACTCATGGTCGCACGATCAGGAGAGGCTCACGGTCAGGCGGTACTGTGAAGCAGGCACCCATGGCTGTCGATGGTCTCCGGCCCTCGAAGATCATGATGGACAAAACGATCCTGCTCTTTTAACGAGCGATTTTGATCCTACGGCTCATCATTGATTACCGCAAGAAGAGTCGCGCGATTCAACTGATCGATATTGTGCCCTTCGAGTCGGAAAGGGAAAAAAATCCCTTATCTGCACAAGCAGGAGTCAGGCCCGGAATGAGGGAATGAATCTCCCGGAGGCGTTTGTTGGACAGTCGTCTATCCCACATTATTCATAAATCACGACTAGAAATGTCAGTGCCTCGCCCTTACCACGATTCTCAATCGAGTGAGGGACATCGGCGCGATAACTTGCCGAGTCGCCTTTCACAAGATCCCGGACTTCGCCGGCCGAAGTGATGCGGACTTTTCCCTGCTCAACGGTGATGAATTCGCGGGTTTTTTGAAAATGAGCATCGCTCTTCAATGATCGTCCCGGCTTCAATTTGAGCTGATAAAACTCCACATCCTTCTCTAGCGGCAACGGTGAAAGAGTGCGGATTTCACAGTCTTCGTCAGAACGGTAAAGGTGCGTCAGGTCATCACCACGAATGACATGAATTCCTGCCGCGACTGGTGGTGACTCGACGAGCTGTCCAATAGACAGGCCGAAGGCGCGGGCAATTCTGGCTGTAACCGCCAGTGTCGGGTTGGCCTCGTTTCGTTCTATCTGGCTTAACATCGAGCGGCTGACCCCGCAGGCCGTGCTCAACTGGTCGAGCGACCAGCCGTTCTGTTGACGCAAGTCACGAACACGGTGACAAAGCAATTGACTGATTGCGTCGGCTACGTCTGGCGGGACTGGCTGAGGCTGGTTCATGCGATTTTCAACCTTGAAGCAGAGTTCGTCGCAGAAACTGTCAGAAAATCTGGAATTTCTGTAGGCTTTCCTCTTGCCGGAGCAGAGACTTCGATTCTAGCATAGCGGATGTCGAATCCAATATCACGGACGTTGTTTTTTCGCCAGTCCGTCGTTATTGTGTCAATCGAGATGATAATATGCGACGATCTTGAATCATAATTGGCGGGAAGGAAGCACATGCACGGACTCGTGAAACGCAACGCTGCTGTGGGGCTTTGGCTGGAAGATGTGCCCGAGCCGGAATATGGCATCAACGATGTGCTGATTCGTGTCAAAAAGACCGGAATTTGCGGCACTGACGTTCACATCTACAAATGGGACGATTGGGCTAAAAAAACGATTCCTGTCCCCATGGTTGTCGGGCATGAATTTGTGGGCGAGATCGTGGCTGTCGGTTCCAATGTGGTGGATTTTCATCCTGGCGATATCGTGAGTGGTGAAGGTCACGTGGTTTGTGGCCGCTGTCGCAACTGTCTCGCCGGTCGGCGACATTTGTGTGCTCACACTCAAGGCGTGGGTGTGAATCGGTCAGGGGCCTTTGCGAATTACCTTTCGCTTCCGATGTCGAACGTCTGGCACCACTCGCCGGGAATTGACCTGGATGTGGCTTCGATCTTTGACCCATTTGGTAACGCTGTTCATACCGCACTTTCATTCGATCTGTTAGGTGAGGACGTGTTAATCACGGGAGCCGGGCCGATTGGAATCATGGCGACTGCCATCGTCCGCCATGCCGGTGCCCGCCACGTTGTTGTGACAGACCTCAATCCTTATCGCCTTGAACTCGCCCGTAAGATGGGCGCGACGGTGGCCTTTGATCCGCGAGAAACAGATCTTGCCGCCGTTCAGGCAAAGCTTGGCATGAAAGAAGGCTTTGACGTCGGGTTGGAGATGTCTGGCAATCCTCACGCTTTTAGCAGCCTGATCGCCAGCATGGCCCATGGCGGCAAGATCGCCATGCTGGGGATTCCTGAAAAGTCGATGGCCATTGACTGGAACACCGTGGTTTTCAACATGCTGACAATCAAGGGGATCTACGGTCGTGAAATGTACGAAACCTGGTACAAGATGACCGTCATGCTACAAAGCGGGCTTAACATCGCGCCGGTCATTACGCATCGTTATCACTACACCGAATTTCAGAAGGGTTTTGATGTGATGCTTAGCGGTCAGTGCGGCAAAGTTGTGCTCGACTGGGAAAACTAAGCTTCGTCCGGATATCTATCGATTTCCAATAGTCTTGTTTCCTGGGAGAGTGACTTATGTCGACGCGGTTTCTGGAACATATCAGTGGACAACTCGATCAAATCCGCAAAGCGGGAACTTATAAGTCTGAGCGAGTGATCTCAACGCCTCAGAATTCGAGCATTCAGGTCGCGGGTGGCAAGCCCGTTCTGAATTTCTGTGCTAATAACTATCTAGGTTTGGCTCAACATCCCGAAGTGCGAGCAGCTGCCGCCAAGGCGCTGGACGAATGGGGTTATGGGTTAGCTTCAGTGAGGTTTATCTGCGGCACACAAGGTCTTCATAAACAGCTTGAAGGAGCACTGAGTCAGTTTCTGGGGATGGAAGATACGATCCTCTATTCATCGTGCTTTGATGCCAATGGGGGACTCTTTGAAACGTTGCTCGGGCCGGAAGATGCGATTATTTCTGATTCGCTCAACCATGCGAGCATCATTGATGGCGTCCGTCTCTGTAAGGCTCAGCGATTTCGCTATGCCAATAATGAAATGCAGGACTTGGAAGCGAAACTGAAAGACGCTTCTGGTGCTCGTTTCCGGCTCATCGCCACGGATGGTGTGTTTTCTATGGATGGCTACATTGCTAATCTGCCAGCAATCTGTGAGCTGGCCGATAAATATGACGCGATGATCATGGTCGACGATTCTCATGCGGTCGGTTTTACCGGGCCAAATGGACGCGGGACGCACGAATATCATCACGTGATGGATCGCATTGATATCATGACGGGCACGCTCGGCAAAGCGTTGGGTGGCGCCAGTGGCGGCTATACCAGCGGACGGCAGCCAATCGTCGATCTCTTACGCCAGCGCTCTCGGCCGTACCTCTTTTCTAATACACTTGCTCCACCTATTGCCGCAGCGTCACTCAAAGCGCTGGAACTGCTGAGCGAGTCGACTCATTTGCGGGATCAGTTGGAAAAGAACACCGTCTGGTTCCGGAACGCATTACAAGAAGCCGGCCTTAAGGTGCTTTCCGGCACGCATCCGATCTGCCCGGTCATGTTGGGCGATGCAGCCCTTGCGGCTAAATTTGCAGATCGCATGCTGGAAGAAGGGGTCTATGTCATCGGGTTCTCGTATCCGGTGGTGCCTCAGGGGCAAGCCCGCATTCGCACACAGATTTCAGCTGCTCATACTCAGCAGGATCTTGAAACTGCTGCAGCGGCATTCAGCAAAATCTGGAAAGAACTTGCTGTTTAGCTCAGGTGTCGAATCTTTTTCAGACTCGCCAGAACTCATTGGATCACAGACGTTTTTTGCGTTGAAATCGCCGGAGTGTTCTCATGCCATTTCGTAGCCTGCTGGTATTGTTGCTGTGTGGCCTTGTTCTTTCGGCAAACGCCTCAGCGCAGACAGGCAAAACGCGAGTGACCAAGCCAGCGACGACTAAACCGGCAACCAAAAAGGGAGCCAGCATCCGGGCAACGGCTGTGGCCATTGATCCTGAAAGCTGGAAAGTTCATCAGGATTTTCTGCTGGATGGCGTGACGGAAATCAAAATTGGTGGCCTTCCAGGAACCATTCTTCCTTATGGGGCCAAAGCCTTCCCGGTAGTCGTCTCGACAAATCAGGGGCAAACGAGTGTTGCCGCTGCGGCTGCTGAATATGGCAAAGGCCGAGTCGTTGCACTGTGTCACAATGATCTGCTTGGGTCGGGGCCAGTCAACCATGCCATGACAGGGCGGTTCATCAGTAACTGTATTGTCTGGGCAGGTGGTAAAGAGAAAGCCCCAGGCGATGTTAAAGTGGCCGTACTGAATAAAAAGAGCCTCCTCCAGCAGTTGCAGGGAGCCAAAATCCCGGCAATTGAAGTGGGCGGAAAGAGTTGGTTAGTTCAGACCACGGGGGCCGACGTGATCATCGCGGAAATTGATGGTTTGTCGGATGACGAATTACGAGGGTTGGACAACTTTGTCAACCGGGGTGGTGGGCTGATTTCTGTCACATTGATCTGGGCTTGGCAGCAGTATGGTAAGGGGGGCCACGCTGCAACCGAAAACGGGGCAAACAAACTATTTGCCAAGGCTGGCCTCGTCTGGTTGGAGGGAACTCAGGAAGGCAAGGATGGGATCTTTACTGTCACGACACCAGTTCCTCCCTTGGCCAATGCCGGATTTGCCGCACAGCGACTTCAGGAAGCGATGGATGACAAGACGCCTCCGCCGCCCGATGACATGAAACAGATTGGCTCAACATTGGGGCCAGCTTTGGTTGGAATCCCCTGGAAAGAAGATCATGGCGTTGTCAAAAAGCTGGTCAGCTTTATCGACACCTATGAAAAGCAGATGCCTGTTCCCACTCCGAAACAGCCGGTGAAATCCACACAGCCGGAAGCAAAGCTTCTGGTCGGACTTCAGACAGGTTATTTTTTGAACCTTCCGCTTGAGGACATGAAGGCTTGTCCCACCGCATCCACATTTCCCGGAACTGTTCCCACTTCTGCCAAACGAGTGACTCGTAAGGTGGCCATTAACACCGAAACCACTCGTTGGAAAAGCACTGGAGTCTATGCCCCTCCTGGTGCAAAAATCAAAGTGAAAGCTCCCCGAGAATTGCTGGGCGGGAAGTTTGAAATTCAAATCGGTTCACACTCCGATTCTCTCTGGTCAAAAGAGGAGTGGCGACGCCCGCCGGCCATGCTACGCCGCTTCCCGGTTGATCAAGTCGAGTTTGAAGTTGCTCATGCTTACGGAGGACTGGTCTATGTGCTGGTTCCCGGAAATACCAAAGCAGGTGAGTTTGAAATTGAGTTTTCTAACGTTGTTGACGCTCCCTATTTTGTTCATGGAAAAACCGATATCAGCGACTGGCGATTCGCCATCCGCAACTTCCCGGCTCCCTGGGCAGAGTTGGAAACACGAAATCTGGTGATCACTGTTCCAAGCGAACTGATTCGTAAGCTCGATTTCCCGGATAAGTTAATGGATCACTGGGCCGCGGTGCTCGATGCCTGTGCCGATCTTTACGCGATTCCCCGCAAGCGTCCTTACGCTGAGCGGTTTGTCTTCGATAACCAGATCAGCGCAGGATTCATGCACAGCGGATATCCGATCATGTGCTTTATTAATCCCTCTGCTCCAGAAGTAGTCGATCTCAACTATCTTCTCAATAAGGGGGGGTGGGGCTTCTATCATGAGTTAGGGCATAACCATCAGAAGGGAGAGTGGACTTTTTCTGGCACAGGCGAAGTGACAAACAATCTCACACCGCTCTATGTGATTGACACACTGACCCCTAAAGCTTTCTCTCACGATGCGATTCAACAACCTGACAGGGATAAAAGAGAAAAGAAATATGCTGGCAGTGGTGCGCCGTTTGATAAATGGAAAGACGACCCATTTCTCGCACTGACGATGTATATTCAACTCAAAGAAGAGTTCGGCTGGGATCCGTTTAAGAGTGTCTTTGCGGAGTACGGCAAGCTGCCAGCCAACGAGCGCCCCAAGACCGATCCTGAAAAGCATGATCAATGGATGGTTCGTTTTTCGCATCGCGTGAAGCGTAACCTGGGGCCGTTCTTTCAATACTGGGGAGTGCCTACATCTGAAGGGGCACGCCAATCGATTAAGGATTACCCAGTATGGATGCCTGCCGGGCGTACCAGCCCGCGGACGTAGTGGTACGACCACTCTCTCCTGACAGGTTATTGAGCTTGTCCGCAGGCTTGTTGGCCTGCTCATCACTCTTTGCTAAACCTGTCAAATCAGAATTGAAGCTCCAGTAGTGGGGCGGGCGGCATTAACTCTATTTCGTATCAATAATGACATTGCGCTACCTGCTGGAACATTTGTCGGTCGCCTTTGGTGCTGTGGCAGGTGTGCTGGCAGGACGCGGCAAACGTGTCGACCTGTTTGGCATTCTGGTGCTGGGAATGGTCACAGCGACCGGAGGCGGTACACTTCGTGACCTGATTCTTGATGTCCCCGTGTTCTGGGTACAGGATGCCAACTTCGCCATCACAGCGATTGTGGCTTCCAGTTTCATGTTCTTTATGGCGAGATACCGTAAGGCCCCGTTGCGGACATTACTGTTTGCTGACGCCGTCGGTCTTGCGTTTGTGGCGATCATTGGGACGGCAAAAACCGACGCACTGGGCCATGCGAATGTGATCAGTGTCGTTCTGGGAGTCACCACGGGGGTCGCCGGCGGAATTCTGCGAGATGTTCTCTGCCGTGAATTCCCCACGATCTTTCGCACGGAAGTCTACTGGTACGCCACAGCGGCCTTCTGCGGCGCCAGTTGCTACTTGATCATGAACGCTCTCTGGGGAAGACAACCCGTGAATCTGCTCGTCTCTTCAGCACTGATTCTTGTCTTGCGACTGGCTGCTTTGAAATACCGCTGGAAACTGCCAGAATTTCGCGTCCATGAAGAAATGCCAGAGATCACCGGCGACGACTCCATGATGCGCTGAAGATTGCTGACGGCCGTCAGGAACCTGTTTGAGAACCACTCATCCTGCTGCCTCGGGGAGAAGATCCCGCAAGCCTGTCCTGAGAGACCCGCAGCCGATCCCGAGGTGTCCGCTGGTGGCAGTGGAGTGCTGGTGTCACCCCTGGAAAGCGAAACGCCTAACTCCTCACAGAATGAAGAGTTAGGCGCTGATTGTCCGCGAATGGCCAAGAATCATCTTTGGCGCATTTCACTGCAAAAACTAAAGGCGCCGCCAGGATTCAAACCGGGGATGGTGGATTTGCATTAGATCCGTGATTATACATAACACATTGCCAAGGATTGACTTACGAAAAACAGATTCAATCGCCTGTACCGCAGTTTGTCCTCAAAAGCAATTTGACTTGGCCCAGATTGTCCTCGCATGGCCGACGTTGCCCGACTACGCGAAGCAATCTGTGCTGCTCATCGTGCGCTCTGCACTAAATGAACAGGAGGAGAACAAACTGTCTCAACCTATAGGCAGACGGAACAAGAGTCGATCAAACGCTATTCCGCCGTGCCCGCATCCGTCGACAGTTCCGCCTGCTTGAGCACGAGTTGCGTGGCATTTTCCGACAAGTCTGGCGGATACCCGTACATCGCGAGCAACTTTCGCACTTTGCGCCGCATGTCTCCGTCCATGCTACGTCGAAACCGAATCAGCGATCGACTCTTGCCAACTCCTCTTCAATACCTAAATAGCCGACTCGCTCCATTTGATCAATCAAATTCAAACACCACGTCTTAATTACGTCGTCAGTGGTTTGTTCGTACTGACGCACGATAAGTGTTGAAATCTCACGCGCCGTCATCGATCCGTGATTGGCGACGTGCGTTCCATCTTCGCCGAGGAATTCGAGGACTCTTTCCGCTGCGCGACAGATAATTCGTGGAAGTTCGACGTTCGATTCCTTGAGAGCGTGGAGCAAACGGTATGCCTCGTTTTCAAAACAGCGGCTCTCGATATACCGGGCGATGAAATCGCCTAACTGTAAAATCCTTTCGCCCGACAAGTTAAAGAATGCACTAGATACTTCTTGTCGAACTGCCTCGGACTCGTCGGCGAAGAACTCTTCCAATCGCTCAGCACATTTGTTCCCAACAACTTCGTCTGAGAGGTTCCTTGCGTATACATCAGCAGCAGCCTTTCGCATGGTATCGCTGCCGGAGCGAATGTCAGTCGCATCGGTTCCTATTGCAACATCCTGAAGTTCGGCCAATATGATCCGGCGTGCTGCATATTCAACAGCTTTTTCGTTTCTGGATTTCAACGCAAACTGAAGTAGTTCACGGAGCTGAGTGTAATGGGTGTAAATCGCGTAGTAAATAAAGTTATCGAAGGGATACGTCCCACAGATTGCTTCACATCGGCCGCAAGCTCTCAGGAACAACTTGACGGCTACGTCACGGTCGAAGTTAAGCAGCGGCATAAACGCATCTATCGCACACGTCCGAACAGAAATGATTGGATCCTCCGACAAGGTAACCAGTGCGGGACGAAGTGCATTGAATCGGGTGTGGTCTTTGTATAGAAGCGATGACAGGGATTCGGCCGCCTGCCCGCGCACGCAGTTGATGCCATGTGAATGGGGATCACCTCCGTGGTAATTTTTCCCGTCTCCTGTGTCCTGCCAGATATCCGTGCTCGGGTCGGGATCGTTAGTGGCGTAGTAGGAGACAATGTCCAAAACTCGTGGCGAAAGCGGTCGATCTGACAACCTACGGATACATTCTGAAATCGCCGAGCCACAAGGTCGATTCGGCAGTTCATGAAGGCGATCAATGACGATCAAAAAAGTTTCTGTTGGGAATACAGAGATTTGCTCCTTGTCAATCTCCTTCTCTTCCCCACTAAGATTCGCATATCGGCTGCCTAGACCATCCAGAATGGCCGAGAAATAAATTGGATGGACATCGTCTGACATCTTCGTAACCAATGCGGCAAACCGATTTCGATCTGTTCGAGCAAATTCTCTCAATAAGCGGGAAAGTTCCTCTGGACCTCCACGAAACTCATCAGTACTACCGTCGTATTGCTTCATTGCGGAGATCCATTGACCGTCCGTCATCCTCTCTGCACTCGCTGGCTCAATTGGCGACTCCACAAAACAACCGATACTCGTCTCATCTTCCTCGACGATAGCATCAGATAACGTCGGAAATTTCCTTTCGAGTTCCTCGATCCTGAGTGCTGCCCGACGAGAAATCCTTGAGCAATCCAACGCACGAAGCAGTAGCAACTCGGAATAACCTCGCCATTTCGGCGTATGTTTTTCGCATTCGTCGCAAAAGCCGATGATTTGCGACTCCAATTGTTGAAGCAATTCGGAAGAGCATTTTGGCGAAATTGCTTTCAATGCCATTCGGCAGATTGCACTATCGCCCGTCCCTTTTCCACCTCCAGACCAGCTTACATAACCGACATCGAGTTGGCACTTGTCGGCAACAAGGTATTCGGCACAGTCGTTTGCAAATTCTTCTGGATTGTCCGCCCAGGATCGAAGCAGTAAATAACCGAATGTCTGATGTGGATGTGTCGCAATCGTGGCTGCGTGCCTCCGAAATACTTCCACCTCGTGCGTTGCAAGGTACTGGAGCGACTTTCGCAGCGAAATTAGGATGGCGTCGTTGATGTCGAATGGATCACCGTTGTTGGAAAGCCAAGGCCAAGCACGATTAAACACGCCGCCGGCTTTGAATACTTCGGTTTTCAAAACAATCGCCCGAACACGCGGAAGCATCTGCTCGACAAAGTAGTCAGGTTCATCGGCAGCTGCTTTACCAATCATTATAGCACCTGTGTGTGAATGATTGAGCCGGCATTTGTCGAGAAAATTCCACGTCACGCCATCGTCAAATTGTTGAACTGCCCGATCGAACCATGTTGCTAACACATCAATCACGAATTGAGGCGACTCTTTCTCGGCATTGTAGTGCTGGCTCCAAAAGTCCTCTCCGCTGACTCTGCTTTCGTCGTCGTCATAGGCACCTTTTGCGATCAATTCGAGATAGATCTTTGCCATTTCGACGCTTTTATGAGCTTGACCCCACGACATGATCCTTTGGATTCGCTGCCTCCAATCACCGTCGCGATTTGCGTAAGGGTAAATCAGCCGGGCAATTTCTGCCGATCGGCAATCATGGACGCTGCCAGCCTCGAGATACCAGATGGCAGTGTTATTCAAGCGGGAATCATCGGATGCAAGCCACTTTTCAAAGACATGAAGTGAGTACAGCAAATCGAACCACCCTAAGTGATTACATAATGCGGAAGAGACGTAGCGGGAAAGCTCGCCATCCAAAACGTATGGTTCGAGGAGTTGCCATTCCTCTCGTTTCGGCTGGTCAATTCGCTTGAAACCAGACGCGACCATTCGCTTGATATGAAAACGAATTGTTGGTGACTCAAAGATGCTACGGATGTCGCCGATGTACTTGCTGAAATCCTCTTCTCGGCGAAACTCCAGAATCTGACGCACCTGAGCGCGGCGAAATAGATGCTGCTCGGATGATTCGAGAAGCTGAATGACATTCCGCCCCGAGTTGCAAAATCGCCTCGCAAAAGCGTAATCAAAGAATGACTCATGGAAGAACCGATATTGACGTTGGTTCGGAACCTCAATCAGGACATGTTCGGAAGCCATGGCTTGGGCGTCGCGCTGCCATTCGTCCGTAACTGATTTCGGCGCAAACAGAAGTTGCTGCTCGCTCATTTTTGTCGTCAAAGCGTCAATCACCTCGTTCCAGCGCGGTTCGCGACCAAGTTTTTCCCTCAAATTGTGTCGTTTGCGATTCCAATACTGATCGTACAATTCATTGACGGTATTGAAGCCACGTGCTGGATCACCCTGCAAAAACAGCAGAAGATGAAACGGAGTACCGAGAATTTCAAGCTGTTGTGGATTGAGCTTAAGCTCTCCATGTTCTGCCAAACCCAGTGAGTCATTGACCTCAGTTTCAGTGAGCCTTGAAAGTGGGAATTTGGAGAATTCAGATTTAGAATCATCCAAACTTCGCAAACGATGGTCGTGTTCAAGATCAAACTCACGACAAGCCAAGATCATTTTCATCTGTGGATAGTTTTTTACGTCTTCGCACAGATCACGAAACACCTCCCACATTTGTGGATTACGTCCAGAGACAAGACTCATCGCATCCAACTGATCAATGAGTAAAACACTTGATGCGTTATTCGCGATTCCCGCCAGCACGACAGCCGGGGATGCCCGCAGATCCATCTGCTCGCCGAGTTGCCTCGCAGTATGGCACGGTGTGAACGAGTCCATTCTCAAACAAAGGTGCGGGATGCCCCTCGTCGAAAGTTGTGCAACACATTGAGCTAAAACACAACTCTTTCCAAATCCGCCTGGTGCGACCAGTAATGCTCCACGCGATTCTGACCCTGTGATCGTGTCGATTATTTGCGTCACAACATCACGACTTATTTCTGCGGAATTGATGAGTTCGGCTACCGCTACCGAGAGATAGCGGCGATTGGCCGCTGCGACTGTATCATTGATCGTGACGTCCAGTTTCCAATCTTGGACTCCAATTCCTTTTTCGTGAAAGAAGGAGCGAAGCCGTTCCCTATCGATTTTTGGGCCAAGGTTCTCAATAATAAACTCTGCAATCATTCGACGGATATCGTCGGCACATAGCTGTGAACCGTCCGTGCGATTGAAGAGTCCGTCGATTCGGCGCTCCACTGAGCGTTTCAAGTCCCCATGGCTTCGTAGAATGACTTCAAGCGTTTTCAGCGCCGCCAATGCGGAGTTAGGATCTCCGTCACAGAGTGGGATGATTCGCGTCTTAAACTCTGATCGGAGTTTTTCCGCCAAAGGGTTCCAAAATTCATTGAAATTCGTTGACGTTGACGCGCGCTCCGCAAGTTCGCGAAGATTGTTCGCACCAGTTGCGGATATGAATCGTGTTTCGGCGTTTGGCCACAGAGTCCGCTTGCCAAGTAGATCTCCAAGAATGCTTCTGCCTGTGTTCCTGTCTTCTTTACATAGATTGGCAACGGACCAATCCCCTCCTTGTTTTTGGCGTTTCACGGAATGGAACTGGAGCACTCCATCATTTGTTTCGAGGTGGAATTCAACTCCGACCGATTCGTCACCAAATGCCTCCAGGGTGATCGACTTAAATCGGCCCTCACACACATCGAGAACAGCGTCCACTGTCCATACGGCTTCATACTGGTCACCTAGCTTGGCAGATTCACCGGCGGGTCGAGGCATTGGAAAACCTACACTATAAGGCGATTCGAAGGGAATTTGTTGTTCAGTCTAGCATTGACAACGGTTCCACGAACTTGGGATCGTTGGCATCTTTCGCAACAACTGGTCACTAATGGTGACGACAGCTAATGCATCTCGTCTCCAGATGCACTTCCTTCTCATGCCTCGCCGTCATTTTTCTGAAAGCATCGGTATTCAGGTAGCTCTAACCCTTTTGGAAACGAACTTGGAACGTGAGAAGGAATTCCTCTTGAGCGAATCTTCCGGCCAATCGCCCGTGTGGTCACCCTTAGGCCAAGCGTCGGGTACAACCCAGTTGTGCCAGCATGGGTTGAGGTGTTTTGTGCTCTTCCCCCCATCTCCTGTCCCGGTTCGCGGCAGCGGGGAGTGAGAGCGTACTGCGGCATTTTCCGAAGCCGTGACGCATCTTCCGGCCCCTGGTTCCGGGCAGGCTCGAGATGGGGAAGGGGGGCTATTTCTTGTACCCCCGCTTGTACCAAATCTTGTACAAGCGCCTGTCTCAGCCTGTCCCGAGGTGTCCGCTGGTGGCAGTGGAGTGCTGGCATCACCCCTGAAAAGCGAAACGCCTAACTCCTCACAGAATGAAGAGTTAGGCGCTGATTGTCCGCGTATGGCCAAGGTTGGCCGCAAAAGGCGCCGCCCGGATTCGAACCGGGGATGGTGGATTTGCAATCCACTGCCTTAGCCACTTGGCTACGGCGCCATTTGTTTCTCAGACTCCAAAAAACAAAACTTTCTGTTTCGTATCGCTTTGTCTTTTCGTCTGGCGAGTAGAGCCTTTTATCGGCACTCTCGGGTTGGAAATTGAAGGGAATCCTCAAACTCTGCGGCACCCGCAGCATTTGCCGATCCCGGTCAAAACCCCACAGAGGGAACTTTAGGTGTTGCAGTCAATGCGGTCAAGCATTGGCGGGATGCTCTCTTCGGCAAAGTCTACCGAAGCGATGAAAAACACCAAATTGGGCCGTTCACTTCGATCGTTGATGTTCCCACCAATTGTCCCCCCAGAGGCTGGAGCTTTTAGAGTTCATGAGATACGTTCGTACGTTCTGAATTCTCTTTGATTCTGAACGTTTTTCAGGAACATCCTCTCCGTTCCTGAAAGCACATTGTTCTCTCGCTGTCGAAAGCCGCCCTTATGTCGACCCTCACAACGACAACAGATTCCACCGAACTGGAACTGATTACGATCGCACAGCAAGCTGTCAGCCAGTGCAACTGGGTGGTCGGCGAATGTGCGGCTCAATGGACGGTCAAATTTGCTCGTGGTCGTACTGACGCGGATTTTGCCAACCTGGTTCACCTCAGTCCCGATCAGGTTTACCAGCGGCGTCGCGTCTGGGAAACATTTGGTGATGTGCGCCAGCAATACTCCCATTTGAAGTGGTCTCACTTTTATTCGGCCATCACCTGGGACGATGCTGCGGAGTGCCTCCAATGGGCAGACGAAATTCAGTCCACTGTGACGGAAATGAAGGCCTGGCGGAGAGCGCAACGGGGAGAAGACCTGACGCTGCCAGCCGACGATGAACCATTCACCTTGCTGACGAACGAATCGGTGCCGGTTCGATTTCCGGTCGAAGGCGAAGAGGCTCCCTTCGATGGCGATGTTCCCGGCGGACGATCCAGCGGCTCTTCTGATCCTACGGCTGCCAGTTTTGCACGCGAGGCGGGTGAGTATAGCCCTTTCAGTCCTGAGGCGACGATGGTTCCTTCCAAGCCGGGGGCTGGGGGAGAAGAACGGGTTCCACCGACAGCCGACCAGATTTTTAAACGTCTGACATCTTCTTGTGAAAAATTCACTGGCTTGCTGACGGATGAAGTCGTCAGCGAATTCCAGTATCTGGATGGCAAATCTCAACGACGCCTGCAAAAGGCGATTGAAGCGATGATGGATCGGCTTTCCTCAATTGTTGGGTGATCTGAGGGCAAATTGAATTCATGGCTGGTTTTGGCATCACATCGCTGGCATGATCGATAAATGACACTCATGCATCAATGATCCTGTTTTCCAGTCTATGGACTCACCTCGTTGCCGGCAGGCCAGAGGCGGAGGGTCTTTATCGTAGACGGTTTGTTGGAGCATTGTCTCGATGAGACCAGTGAATCATGTTGCATTGAGAGCCATGGTTTGTTGCACGGGTTTCGCGACAGGTCGTGAGTGAAGTTGTCGTTAGATCAACGCCTTGTTTCGAGGATGTTCTTTGCTGCCAAACTATTCATCATCTCGCGGGCCGGGGGGAGTCAATAATTGGCTGGTTGGTCTGTTATTGCTTGCTGTCGGGTTGTGGACATTAAACTCGGCGGGGCTATGGCCCTTTGGCCGAAACTGGGTCAAGGCGGATCCTCGACCAATCACGCCGCGGGGATCTCTTGCGGAAGATGAAAAGACCACGATTGAGATCTTTCGTGAGTCGTTGCCGAGCGTGGTCTATATTAAGAGTCTGGCTGTTCAAAAGTCGGAATTCAGTCTCAATCCGGATCGTATTGAAGAGGGAACAGGGAGCGGGTTTATCTGGGATGATCAGGGGCATGTGGTCACCAATTACCACGTCATTCGGCATGCACAAGCTGCCACTGTGATTCTTGCTGACAACACTCCCTGGGATGCTCAACTGGTGGGATACGAGCCTGATCGAGATCTGGCTGTTCTGCGAATCAAAGCTCCGGCTGGTCGATTGCGGCCTATCCCGATTGGCACCTCGCAGGATCTTCAGGTGGGACAAAAGGTGTTTGCGATTGGAAACCCTTTTGGCTTTGACCATACCCTGACAACAGGGGTGATCAGTGGATTGGGGCGCGAACTTCCGGGGAATAGCGGGCGGACTATTCGTGGCCTGATTCAAACAGATGCAGCTATTAATCCGGGGAATTCGGGTGGGCCGCTGTTGGACAGTGCAGGGCGGTTGATCGGAGTTAACACCGCGATTTACAGTGAGACCGGTAACTTCAGTGGCGTCGGTTTTGCGGTTCCTGTTGACGTTGTGAACACTTATGTTCCTCAGTTAATCCGTGAAGGTCGCCTGGAACGCCCCGGCCTTGGTGTTGGTCTGGTTGATGATGCTGTTGCACGCCGCTTGGGGGTGGCTCGTGGCGCTTTGGTGGGCACCGTTCTTAAAGGGAGTCCGGCTGCCGAGGCGGGAATTAACGCCACGACTCGTGATGAAGAAGACGATCTCATCCTGGGTGACGTGATTATCAGTATCGATAATCAACCTATTGCCAAGGCGATGGATGTCTTTAAAGCCATGGAGGGATATCGCGTCAATCAGGAGGTCAAACTGACGGTGATTACGGGAACCGCCACTCGCGACATCAAATTAAAATTAGCAGCCTTGCCACTCAACTGATTGATGTCTTTTGAAGAACCGCTGGTGCATTGGCATGCACTCTTCTAGCTGGAAGATCTGACAGCAGAATGGGAATCCAGAAATCATCGTGACGAAATCAACGCAGCCATTCTTGAGGGACTGGATGATATCACTGCCGGACGAGTTCGATCTGCAGAAGAGGTCACCGATGAACTTGAATGCCGGCTCGGTCTCTCGAAATGACGTACCGCGTTGTCCTGTCACGACGTGCTCAGATGGATCTCAATAAAATCGCCACTTGGCTCCATTCCCGCTCACCGGAAGGAGCAGCTATCTGGCTGGCAAGCTGGCGGCAGGTGCTTCGTGATCTGGCATAGAATCCCAGCAGTATTCGCTGGCCCCGGAGAATGAAGACCACCCGGAAGAGATCTGGAACGTCCTGTTCAAAACTCGGCGCGGCAAAAAATATCGGGCAATCTCTGTGATTGAAGAGGACGTGGTTTCGATCACTCACCTACGTGGCCCGGGACAGGGTCTCATGTCTCCGGAAGACTTTTGATCAGAGAGTGAATTGGAATGACGATTGAGGAACGCGGGGTCGCATAGCCACAAGAGGTCAAAGAGATTGAAATGGGCTGACTCGCCCGTGGCTCACCGGTCGGGTTATGGCACTTAATAGAAGCAATGACATGCCATGTTTTATCGATATTCGTCCTCTTGTGCTTCCAGCACACAGGTAGCCCGAAGACGAGCAACCTGTGCCACCCTGCGAGGGGTTAGCCCGGATATCTCACCAGGGCGTGGGGGTGGTGTTTTTTTGCTGGTTGGTAATCGGTTGGAGGGCTGGTGGGGGCCGATCGTTGGGGATTTCGTGATCGCGGAGCGGAATTGCAACGGATTTCCGGCGGGTTCATGGTTTTTTACTCTGCTCAGCGCAGAACTTCTCCCCGCTCTTCGCTGTCGAAACAGGTCTTCGACCGAAGAGGCCTTGGCAAACTCCTGATTTCTAAGCCATAGGCTGGTTACACTCGCAGAGGTGTCCGTTCCTGACGCCGGAGGTTGCCAAGGATCTCTCGGAACAGCGCCTGATACGGATACGCCTGCGACAACGACAGCACCACCCGTCGCACACTCACACTGATTCGTCCACCGATCTTGAGCAGCCTGGCCCGAATCGTGTTGACCTGAGCTGTCGCCAGCGACGTGCCTTTCAGGCCGAACTCCTTGAGCGCTTTATGCAGCACATACGCCATGGTCGAGAACAGCACCCGCAACTGATTACTGCGCATGGCGTGGGTACTCGTGCGGTCGGCGAACAGGAACAACTGCTGTTCTTTAATCCGGTTCTCCATCTCGCCGCGAGCACAATACAGATCCTCGTATAGCGGCCGGGCAGCCATGCGTCTTTCCGGCAGACTCGTCACCACGAACCGGGGGTTGCTCCCTTTCGATAAGTGCTCAGCCTTGCCCACCACCCGGCGGGCCTGCGACCAGCTTTTCCGGGTGCGATACTCAAAGTCTTTGAACACCCGGGAAGAGGCCTGAGTCTGCTCGAACAGAGCTTGCGCCTCGTGCAATTCTTTCCCGATGATGTTCAGCAATCTCTTGTTCTTGGCCAGGCCGAAGACATAATCCACGCGGTTTTGTTCACACCAGTGCAGGATCGCTTCGCGACAGAAGCCGCTGTCGCCACGCACAATGATCCGCACCTGAGGCCAGGCAGCACGCAGCTTGGGAACGATCTTCGCCAAGACCTCCACGGTGCCCGCACAGGCGTCGATATTCGAGGGTTTGAGTAAGGCCAGGAGCGGCCAGCCATCACAAAAACAGTACAGCGGCAGGTAGCAATAATTCTGGTAGTACCCGTGAAAGAACTTGCCAAGCTGATCGCCGTGAATGGGGTTGTCTGTGGCGTCGAAGTCGAGAATCAGTTCTGGCGGTACGCACAGTTTGGCCTTCATCCGAATGAAGATATCGACCAGCGTTTCCTGCAACTGGTCGATGCTGGCGACAATCTTCTTGTAGCGACTTTTCGCACTGGCTCCGGGCGGTGTGAGTTCCAGCCGGTTGAGCGTGCTCTTGCCCGCCAGCGGCTTGCCGTGATCTTGTGGATGGAGGCGATTGTGGCCAGTGATATCCTTTCGTCCACAGAGCAGCGCCAGGAGAGGATCATGGCGAAGTTGTTCGTGATCGTTGAGGTCTTCATACCCCAAAGCCAGCCCCATCACCCGCTGGAGCAGGAGTTCTTCCACGGTGAATTCAATGAGTTCTTCATCGCGATGATCGGTGAAACACCCGGCCAACTGGCGGACGATGCCGAACCGCTCTTCGACTTCGCGGAGTAAGAGCCCCCCGGCATCGGAAGTGATCTTCCCGCCGTCAAAATCAGCGACCACTTCCCGGCGATCGTGGTGCTGAAAGAGCAGCTGCTGCGTGTTACACTCTGTCATGACGAGACGTCCTTGTGCTGGCGTGGTGAGTTGTGTGGTAACAACACTTTACGCAAATCCAGGCGTCTCGTTTATGCTGCGCTGTGAGAAATCCGGGTTAGGCCTCACTGGCTACGGCTGGGTTCTGAGACTGCCAATTGGTAGCCGAGGCCCAGCGCTCTGCTGCAAAGTAGATGATGTCCGCGACGGGATCCTTGACTTCAGGGTAGGTGTCCGGATCCGTCAAAGCCGAAGCGAGCCTCTTCTTCAGTTC
This sequence comes from Planctopirus sp. SH287, assembly GCF_056500625.1. Lineage (NCBI taxonomy): Bacteria > Pseudomonadati > Planctomycetota > Planctomycetia > Planctomycetales > Planctomycetaceae > Planctopirus > Planctopirus sp. SH287. The sequence continues at coordinate 1,125,285 of NZ_CM151403.1, forward strand.
ACCATATGCCGCTGCGATGCGCGGTTCTGCTCGCAAGAAGTCGCGGACGAGCAGCGGGTAGCGCTGGTTGGGCTTGCCCATTTGCCTGATGTGAATGTTGCTCCGACGGGCGCCCGGCTTCTGCATGAAGAAGAGCTTGCTCCAGTCTCGTTCGTGCGCCGTAAAGCCCGGAGGCATGTGATCTTGCCTAGCGAGGTGGGTATGGGTTGAGAAACCTGCAGCGAGTAGCCTTTCAGAGATACCGTCATCTAGGCTGCGGACGGTTACTTGAACGTCAATGATGTCTTTCGCCGCAAGTGCAGGAACGGCTGTTGAACCAATGTGATCGATCTGGAGTGCGGCCACACCAAGTGTCTCTCGCAACTCCGCTGCAATGGCCTCGAACTCGACGCTCCAGGCGGTTCGGTATTCGACGATCGTGACGCTGCGTAATGGCATGTTGTGTGAGGCCTGACGTCAAAATCACCGGGCTGCGGCGAGTGATGTGGTAAAGTGTAAAAAACGCACCACCGCAGGGTGGCCCAGGTTGACTGTACACAGTCTACCTGGGAGGCAAAGCCACAAGAGGTCAAAAAGACTGAAATGGACTAGTTGAAGGCTTTCTCAGCGTTGGCTCAAAGATTGAAAAAAAGCATTCAATAGAACCAACGGTATGCTTTGTTTTATCGACATTAGGCCTCTTGTGTTCCAGCACACAGGTAGCCCGAAGACGGGCAACCTGTGCCACCCCGCGAGCTAATGATATACGCATTCCAGGCATCAACGGTGCGCTGAGAGATGCGTAAGGGCTGCTTACTCAAAGCCGTGAGCATGGCACACAGCCGGTAGGATGGCACATAACGCGACGTTAAATTCTGGGGTTCGTATTGTTTATGTTCCCCAGTGGTGAACGATATCAATGACATCATCGTGTTCAAGGATGTCGTTACAGGTCAGGAGATCGGCGATATCAGCCACAGCTGTCCAGCGATGATCGTCTTTGAGGCGGTGATAAACCTGAATTGAAACAGACTCCAGAAACTCGACCTGTTTTCTGGTGTCTTTGAAGAGGCAACTGGCTGCCTGCATCGCTGCTGCCCAATCGACTCGCCATTCGCTGACCGTGGCTGGATGAGCTTCCACTTCTGTCAAGATGGCCTCTGCAGCGGGGCCGGCGAGCGCGACCTCGCAGAGAATTCTGGCGAAGTTTGAGCTTTCCCGAATCGACTTTTTCCAGGTGATTGTGGTGTCGCCAAAGCGCCGTAAGCCGTCGTCATCTTCGGGTTCTAAACTGGCGTGTTTCAAACGGCCACCATGAGACAGAGCCACATAAATGTTCCCAGCCTCATGATAGGCCGTGATTTCCCGGTCATTGTCATCAGAGAGCGTCATGACGCATTCCGATTATCGAGCGTATTCAATCACTCGTGTTTCCCGAAGAACCGTGACTTTGACTTCCCCGGGGTAAGTCAATGACTGTTCAATGGCAGTCGCCAGATCACGACAGAGGCGAGCCGCTTCGCGGTCGTTCACATCGTGGGGATTGACAATCACGCGGATCTCGCGGCCGGCCTGGACAGCATATGCCTGTTCGACACCGGGGAATCCGCAGGCAATTGATTCCAGTTCTTCAAGCCGCTTTACATAGCGTTCGAGCGACTCACGACGTGCTCCGGGACGTGAAGCCGAGCAGGCATCGGCAGCAGCGACCAGAACGGTATAGATATATTCTGGACGGATATCATCGTGGTGGCCACGGGCCGCATGCACCACCTCAGGACGTTCACCGTATCGCTTCAGCAATTCGGCTCCCACAGCAGGGTGACCACCTTCCATTTCATGATCGGCGGCCTTACCGATGTCGTGCAGGAAGCCACAGCGGCGGGCGAGATTTCCATCGAGACCTAACTGTTCAGCCATCATGCCGGTGAGTGCGGAAACTTCGATGGAGTGTCGTAAAACGTTCTGGCTATAGCTGGTGCGGAAGTGGAGTCGTCCCATTAATGCCAGCAGTTTTTCGTGGAGATTGGGAACGGTGGCTTCTTGTGACGCCTCGGCCCCCTGTCGCAGAATGTATTCGTCCATTTCTCTTTGGGTTTCCAACACGATTTCATCAATGCGTGTCGGATGCATCCGGCCGTCCTGAATCAACTTGATCAAAGCGAGCTTGGCCGTTTCGCGGCGAACGCTATCAAATGCTGAGACCACCACGACGCCGGGAGTGTCATCCACAATCACATCCACGCCAGTGGCTTTTTCGAAGGCACGGATGTTCCGTCCTTCACGGCCAATGATACGTCCCTTCATTTCATCATTAGGGATATCAATCGTGGAAACTGTTGATTCTGAAGTATGAGCCGAGGCATATCGCTGGACAGCCATGCCAATGATTTCCCGAGCGACCTTTTCGCTTTGGGCTTTGACTTCGGCCTCGTGCTTCATGACGAGAGCGCCGGTTTCATTCTTTAGCTCGCGTTCGAGTTGATCGAGAAGCATTTTGACGGCGGAATCACGATCAAGACCGCTGATCTTATAGAGTTGTTCCTGCTCCTGCTTGATGACTTTTTCCACTTCCCGCTCGCGGGCTTCCAGAACTTTTCCACGCTCGGCCAACTTGGTTTGAGTGGTTTCCAGCATCCGCTCGCGTTTGGAAAACTCTTCCTGGCGGTCACGAACCGTGGCTTCGCGCTTGTCGACGGCTCGCTCCAGCTGGCGCAGTTCGTCTTTCTGCGAGGAAAGTTCTCGATCCTGGGCCTCTCGGCGCTGGAGCAGTTCCTCTTTGGCGGTCAGTTCGGCTGACTTGCGAAGATTGTCGGCGTCGCGCTGTGCCTGAGCGACAATTTCGTCACGATTCTTGAAGGCGGCTCCACGAACCAGACGTTCGACGAAATAACCCCCAACGCCTCCCAGAAGGAGACCGATGATTCCCCCGATGAACATTTCCACTTGGCAGCCCTTAATAATGCGTCGGCTGTCAGGCGAATATGTGAGTGAAAAAGTGATGACAAACGAGTTTACTAAAGTGATGCAAAAAGAAAGGCATAGGACGTCCTGCAACCGAGGCTTGAACAGAACGGCATGATGCCATCCTCAGGCCATGAGAATCCGGTTTGTCGATCCTGTGTTGTGATCCACTTACCAGGAAGCGTGTTCAGAAGCGAACGACCAACTGGCAACATCTCAATGCGAATCCTCTGACTGTCGCCCCGAATGCAAATTCGCAGCAGGGGATTACAGTCTTCTGCCATGGTGCCAACAGTCCGGACATTCACTGCAGCACAGCCATTCAGGCAGTATATCACAGTGAAAAATGCGGCGGTGAAGCTCACCATGCAGAACAAAAAGAACACCAGAAACACCCATTCATCATCCAGAAGTTCAGAGCTTGATCATTTGCCCTGACCTCAAACCTCTCTCAGCTCAACAACCCACCCACAATCGTCATGTTTGTTTAATGCTGCTTGTTAAAACAGATCACAAGCAGCTTCCAGGTAATACTTTGCAGCTTAAGTCCCTGATGTCAGGACAGCAGCCCCTGAGGTATAGTATCAAGTCGAAGAAACGATTCAAACCGCCACCAGCGAGTTCGCCAGACGGCTTGAGCGGGTTTTGTTAAAATCATCTGTTCAGGATGATCGATGAGTTTTGTGAAAAAAGGTCAAATAACCAGTGAATCATGATTCCTCAGAAATCATCAAAGCGCTACGCAGGTGGTGGGAGGAATTGGAATTTCGCCCTAAACGCCTGGCCATCGCTGTTTCTGGAGGGGCCGATAGTGTCGCGCTGCTTCGCGGTTTACTGCTTTTGGGAGAGCAGGGGGAATGGCAGCATGCGGTGAGCTTTCCTCGGCCAGACCATTGGGTTGTTGCCCATTTCAATCACCAGATTCGTGGTCTTGCAGCCGATGAGGACGCGCGTTGGGTCTGCCAATTGGCTGAAAAGCATCAACTGAACTTTGCCTCTGGGCAGCTTACTTCAGAGAAGATGTCAGGTTCGCCTTCTCATGGGGTATACCAGCGTGCGGGGATGTCAGAAGCCGTCCTGCGAGAACATCGGCTGGAATTTTTGAGATCCACAGCGGCTGGTTTCCAAGCTCAACATCTTCTCCTGGCCCATCATGCTGATGATCAGGCCGAGACGGTTTTGCATCATTTATTGAGAGGCACCAGTCTGAGTGGATTGGCAGGAATGCGGATCTCTCAGGAATTGACCAATGGTCTTCGCCTTGAGCGGCCTCTGCTTGCAGTCCGCAAGTCTTCTTTGGTAGCTTTTTTGCGGGAATTGGGCCAGGACTGGCGCGAAGATCTGACGAACCAGAATTCTGAGTTCACACGCAATCTCCTGAGAAATCAGGTCATTCCGCAACTGGCTGAGGCCGTTTCTCAAATGGGGCTGCAACGCGACCCGATTGATAGCCTGGGTCAGCTTTCCCGACATGCGCGTGATGCCCAGGAACTGGTGGAGACCATGGCCCAAAAGCTTCTTCAAGAGAGCCAGATCGACGGGAGTGAAGGCGAGAATCGATTTTGTGTGTCATTCTGGCAAAGCCAGCCCCCTGTTGTTCAACGAGAGGCTTTTCGGCAAATCTGGATCAAAAACCAATGGCCGAGGCAATCGCTGGGCGAGCAGCATCTGATTCGACTGATCTCATTTCTTGGGATCTATCGCCATCCGCTGGTGGGGGATTTTCCGGGAAATGTTCGAGTCACCCGACTTCGCGAATGGATTGATCTGACGGTACGCCGTGAGTCGTAGACTATCCGAAATCGCTCAAATCCTTCTGACTGAGTGATCTCTATCAGTTCTTCTCCCTGAGGGATCAGGTTGCCGCAGGCTGGATGCGGGGATTGGTTCTGGCTTTGGAGGCACGGCTGGTTCATCGGCCCTCACCCCGGGCCTCTCCCGCGAACGGGCAGGGAGCTTTCCCGGAAGGAGTCTCACTAAGGAGTCTCAGAATGCCGATCAGTGAGACTCTTCCTGATGATCCGGCATCACACCGTGAGGAACCTCACAGGAATTTATGAACATTGGGAACCATGACGTGGAAAACATGCACGTTCGTCGATACGATGCCGCTCGTTTAGCAAGAGTCTGCCGGGGTTTGTCGATCATACTCCCTGGTAGAAGTTTACGGTGATGCTCCCTGTTCATGTCAGACCTCAAGAGGAACTTCTTTAATGACATCCGGCACGATGACAGACGCCGCAGTCCCGAATGCCCACCGGCTCCTCTGGGCTGGTTTCACTGCGATTCTCGCCGCTGGCGTGGGATATGCGGTTCGTGGCGGGATTCTTGGCCAATGGGCCAACCAATTCAGCTTTACGATGACGGAACTGGGAACCATCACGGGGGGGGGCCTGACTGGCTTTGGCATCGTGATCATTCTTAGTTCACTTGTTGCTGATAAGCTTGGCTATGGCAAGCTGATGATTGCGGCTTTTCTTTTGCACCTGCTTTCGGCTGGCTTGACGCTGGCTGCCCCATTTGTGTTTGCGACAAGTGGTAAGGATGCGACGTTCTATTGCCTGTTTATCGGCATGTTTATTTTCGCGATTGGTAACGGGCTTTGTGAAGCTGTCGTAAACCCGATGACAGCGACTTTGTTCCCCAAGAATAAAACACATTATCTCAACCTCCTGCATGCTGGCTGGCCCGCAGGTCTGGTCATGGGAAGTCTTGCTTCGTTCTTCATGGCTGGTAACGGGAGCACTGAGCCAGTTCACTGGACGATTCAGATGTCCTTGTTCCTGATTCCTGTGATTGTTTATGGCGGTATGCTTCTGGGGCAGAAATTCCCGAAATCGGAAGCTGAAAGCGCTGGCGTGACTCTGTTGCAGATGATCACCAGTGTTATTGCCCCGCTGTTCTTTGTGCTGCTTATCATCCATGCGATGGTTGGATACGTGGAGCTTGGTACGGATTCCTGGATCAGCAAGATCACCGGCGCCATCATGGAGAAGCCTGCTTATGGACTGGCCCTCTTTGCTTACACATCATCACTGATGTTCGTTCTGCGGTTTGTGGCCGGGCCGATTGTGCATACGATTTCTCCATTGGGTCTGCTGTTTGCCAGTGCCGTTCTCGGAGCAACCGGATTGACACTTTTAGGAAGTGCCGATGGTTGGGTGATGTGTACCATCGCTGCCACGGTGTATGCCTGCGGAAAAACGTTCCTCTGGCCCACTATGCTGGCCGTTGCCTCGGAGCAGTTTCCACGTGGTGGTGCGGTTGCCATCGGGATGCTGGGTGGTGTTGGCATGCTGTCCGCTGGTCTTCTGGGTGGCCCGGCGATTGGTTTCAAGCAGGACTTCAATGCCTCTGCGGAACTCAAGGCCAAATCTGAAGCCACTTTTGACCGTTACCGTGCAGCCGGTGAAAGCAGCTTTTTTGGCTTCCGGACAATTGGCCTGGATGGTGCCAAAGTGGGCGTGCTGGAAGACGGCGGCAAGGAGCTGGCACGCGCCGGTGAAGTTCTCGCTAAAGAACCAGAAACACCCGCTAATCAGGCTGCTCGTAAGAATCAGGCAGAGCTTGAAGCCTGGTGGGCAAATGCCAAACCGTTTGCTGAGACTGACAAGCCGCTTGTCACTAAAGCCGGCATCTATGGTGGTCAGATGGCCTTAAAGTTGACGGCCTATGTTCCAGCGACGATGGCGGTCTGTTACCTGCTACTGATTATCTACTTCCGCATGATTGGTGGCTACAAGCCCAAGACGGTGGATCATCAGGTTCACACCGGAACTGACTTGGGTACTGCTGAGAGTTAAGTCTCGCGGTTCTCAAATATGTCGGTGAATTCTGAAGCGGGCGCCCTGTTGATTGGGGCGTCCGCTTTTTCTTTGGGTGAAATCATCCGGATGGAATTACGAATCGCAACTTGAAATAGCGCGTTGATGGTCTCAAAAATATGCTTGCCCAAAGCTGCTGTCTGTTACACACAACTTTTATTGAGCCGCACGACTTGGCTCGACGAGTCAAAACCTCTCAAATCGTGCCTTCGTGCCATGCTTGCGGCGGCTTTGAGCAAGCATGCTCTTTGGGTTGATGGAAGATCGGCGTCAAACGCAGATCCGGCATGCTCACCTCAAAGCCGCTGTCTTTTATACTTAAATTTCTTATTCCCTTGAGCAAGCGGCACGGCATTGACACCATCAAGGGGTGATGACCAGATCAACCCATGGGAGTTCCGGCCTGGGATAAACCTGCTCATCGGAATGACTCCTTTGCGTTCTTCGCGCCTTTGCGGTGAGTCAAAGAATTTTTACCGCGAAGAAAAGAAGAGCGCGAAGGAATTCGGAAGAGATCGAGTGCCGTGTCACGGCTTTGTTTTTGGGTTGATGTCGCCGCAACGTCCTCCGTTGTCGGACTTAACAACAGAAGTGACCCGAATTTTATACTTTGACAATGCACGAGGGGAGTCGAACGGTATGGGGCGGGAGCCTGCTCTATGACTTTTGAACAGCATCAATCCCTTGGATTCCCTCGGCTGTATGCCAGATATTGAGGTAACGGCCGCAAGGTGCTATGGGCCACCCATGCCAATTTCATGGTGCGGTTCAGGTGGCGAAAAAGTTGTGTATAAACGACAGCCTCAAAGCCGCAAGCATGGCACACAGAGCGCTATTTCAAATGGAAATGCGTATTACAGATCGCAATCGACAACTCATAAAAAACAAAACCAGCCCGAGTTTTTACAACTCAGGCTGGTTTTGTTTGATCTGTCGTAGAAACTCAAAGGCTCAAACCAAAGCGCTCATTGAACGCGATCAGTCTGAACTATTAGGGAAACTGCTGAGACGAGTCGACTACTGAGCTTCAGCGCCTTCCATGCGAGCCACAAAGTTCAGCAGTGGACTCATGCGGCGAACTTTGGCAACGATGACTTCTTTATCAGCAGCAGACGTAGCGGCTTGATACTTCTTTTCGAGCTTCTTGATCTTGGCTTTACGCTGGCGGCGCTTGGCAAGTTCACGATCGCGTTCGGTACGAGGCATCTGAAATCCAGTACAGTATCAAAAAGAAAGAAGCTGATTCGGTCATCGTCTTTTGACGACGTTGATTACAAGCTGATTCAAACGATGACAAACATCGTGAGAAACTACGCACGCAGCTTTTTATGACAAGTTTTGCAACGGACGGCGAAGCCCACCAGCTTGCCACACTTGGGGCAACGGATGGCTTTACGTAACTTCACAAGCTTTGTCCGTGGTCTGTAGACCATGTTTCTTCTCCACCGCAAATGCGTCGCGTCAATTGTCCTGAAAGATTCCGAAAAAATAACAGCTGTGCAACAGAGGAACAAGTCAATGGGGTGCCAGAATTGAAGGGAACCTCCGATCTTTCTGAGAGAATTACCCATTTTCTCAGAAAGATCCCCCAAAGAGAGTTTGAGATGCTGGAAAAAGACTGAAGTCGCCTCTCCCTCAGCAGCGAAACCTTCTTGCTCTTCATTTGGCTGGTTTGGCTGGAAGACTTCCTCCTTCCGGCTCAATTCGCTCTGGCAGGCTCAGCTCTGAAGATCTTCAAAAAAGATCCGGGGTTGGTGACTTATGACTTTCCTGTGGCATGCGGGGGCGGACACTTTAACTCAAAAGAATTTTGCTCGGACACGTTCTGTTGATTCCGAACGGGAGAGTAGTCGATCACCTTAATGGTAATTTGATCAGGTTGAAACTCGAGCAGTCGTAACCAACCGTCACCCCCATTGGGCCGCATCTGGAAATTGACGGCCATTTGATGAACGATCCGACCGGATGGGGTTTCACTCGATAACCGCCCCAGGCCATCTTTGGGAACGTGCCCGTTGATTGTCAGCAGGAAGTTCTTGTGCCTGGAGACGAGGTTTTGCCAGAGTTCCTCGCCATCCATAACGTCATCATTGGTCGACTTTGCAAAACCGAAGCGATGGGGATTCCAGATTTGCGTCATCCCCTTTTTTGCCCAGTGATCGCGTTCGCTATCCGGAGACAGATAGGAATGCGTCGTCAGGATGATGTCGTGATCAGAGTTCTGGGAAACCACCTGATTGGCCCAGCGAACAACGTCGTGGCGCGGGCCGAACTCCAATGCCAGGATCATGATCTTTCGTCCACCAAACGAAAAACGATGGAACGAATTGGTGATGACGTCCGGTTCCTTGTCATAGACACCACCGAATGAAGGCCGGGACTGAAACATGCGCAAGGGAAAGAACAGGGGCATCCGCGTAGAGCGATTTACGCATTTCCCTTGCTCACTGTAGTCACCGTTGCCGGTGATCACACTGTAGGGAATCACTCCATTCATCAGTGCAAGCCCCGAAGCCGCATTCCGGTATTCTTCGGGGAGATTGTGATTGGTGAGGTCTCCGAGTTGGCAGGCCCAGACGATGTGTCGTTCTTTTGCATTCTTAACCAGCCATTCGGCCTGTTTTGCGACGAATTCTGGACGAACGTCGGTGTAATTCTGTGTGTCGGGCAAGACGGCAATCGTAAATGAATTGGGTGCGACCGGTGGGGGAGGCCCGTCTTTCAGTATCGCGTCATCGTAGTGGTCGAAGACTCGTGTTTGAGCTTGAGCCGAACGGTATCGACCCATCGCGAGCGCAGCGCTGGCCCCCGACTTCAAAAAGATACGGCGAGAGATGGTATTCATAAGGTCTGCACTCTATCGCGATAAATGATGTCGAGACGAATCTATGTAGGCGTCTCAGTTCTATTTCTCGGCTGTTACTGAAGCTGCTTCTGTTGGGAGGGGAAACTTCAGATGTCGTTGTAGAAACTGAAACGTGCCAACTCCGTTGATGGAATGTGGGCCGTTGAAGAATTCTATTTCACAATTTTCTTCGAGACCTTGTTTGATATATTGTCGGCGAGCTTTTGTATATTCTGCTGCCACCCAATCATCAGGAGCCACGGGGTCATCCAAGCCTCTTTCGATCATGAATGGGCGTGGAAAGATCAGAGCCGTCAATTCTGCATAATTAGCGACGTGTGCTAAATTCCACTCAAAGATTTCGTATTCATCGGTGTAGACGTACGAGTAGCGATCCTGGTTTGAAGAGGTTTTGCGTACCCAGTCATTATAGCCGGCGGAACAAATCGAGAGGCAGTAACCTGGCTGATCTTTACGCGGCGGGAACAGTGACGGGATCCGCATGGCGGTTGTTCCGCCGTACGAAATTCCATAGAACGCGATTCGCGAGGAGTCGACCTGCGGAAGGCTTGCCAGCCAGGTTAAAGTCTGGCGGTGTTGCTCGGCGATATAGCTGAAGAGTGATCGCCCCAGGGGATGAAGTTTCCGCTGCACTTCCCGGAAGTTGTTTTCGCCCCGGTACGGATTCTGCGGGGCATAGACAATGTAACCTCGCTTGACCAGTTCCGTGCTGGCGCCGCGATAGGTCTTGAAGTAGGACTGTGCCGTGTTGGTATCTATCGTGAATGTGGGTGTGCCATCGAGACCGTGCTGGAAGACAACGACGGGTCGCTTTTCACCTGGCTTGAGATTTTTCGGGAGCAACAGAATCCCGCCGGCGATCACGCCCCAGTTGTCCCCCTCATTCACAGGCGCCTGAGCGGCTGGGTAGCAGTCGAGAACAATCTCATATCCCAGATGGGTTGGCTCATCGATGACTTTTCGGGAGCGAGGGTTTGGCGCTGCTTTCATGGCGGGAAGTTTGCCTATGAATGATTCATGGACATCGTTGCGATACTTGTCGGCAACCGCTTCGTGGGAAGCGAGGTTACTGCGGTAGAGGGCCGCCCATTTGTCGCGTCGCACAAATTCACTCAAGCGAGCCTTGGTCTGTGAGTATTCGACGAGAGTGCGCACCTGGGACTTCATCCGTGACTGACGAAACGCGTCCGAACCGCTGGAACAGTTCTGGTAGCCTTCTTCAAAGTGGGGTTCCCGCTGGAGTTGGCGCAGAATTGAAGTCACTACGGGCACCGTAGAATTCGTCTCATCCTGTTTCAGCAAGGAGATCATCTGAGCCGCATTCGCCTTTTGGAAGTACGATAACGCCCGTTCAAATTCGAGACGGATTTGATTTGCGTTGGGCGTGCGAATTGTTCCGGGCGAACAGATATCTCTCATCCCGGGCAGCATTGGCGGCCCGCTGACTTCTGGGGCTGTTGACTGATCAATTACAAGCGGCCTTGGGGCAATCAGGCTCGCCAGTTCGGCATCGCCAAATTCGGTCAATTGGCCAACGAGATCACGGTAAGCCGGCTCCTTCCAGACCTGTTCCCGCTGGTTGAAATAGCCTCGGACGGCCACAGTCTGAATGGCTTCTTCGTCGAGAGCACCGGTCATTAGCGCTAGTAATCCGCCTTCGCCGGTGCCAATGAGTGCCACTGGCCGCTTGCTGGATCCGGTCAAGCGCTGAGTTGCCTGGATTCCGGTGATAGTCTTGGCGACGTCATACCCGACGGGATGTAGTCCCATGGCAAAAGAGAGTCGCAGCAGATATTCGCGATGAGGCAAATTGGTCGCGCGGACGTTCGGATGGCCTGACCACGTGATATCGCGGTCAATCAGTACCGGGCACAGCACGATACAGCCACTGGCGGCACATTGACGAGCCACCTGCTGTGTTTCAGGAAGAGTGGAGTCAAGACCAAAGAGCTGTTCCGGCGTCTGGCTGGCATCGGGAAGAACGACGATAATCGGAGTTTTGTCTGAAAGCATGTCGTCATTGGGAATGGCGATCAAACCCTGTCCAGCAACCTCATCGAATGCCGTCCACTCGCAAGCTCTTACGGTGAATGATTTGGCTTCCCCCCATGGTCCGTCTGGCCCGCGTTTGATCTCGGAGGTTGTGAGAATGGGATCGCTGGCGAGATCCATTGGCAGCCCGATGATGTGCCGCAAGTTCTCGCGGGCTTTCGCGCGGGCTTTGATGCCGGGATCAGAGTTCGCCGGATGTGTCAGCCAGGGAGCCATGCGTTCGTTTCGGGCACGAACCAGTTCATCTTCCGCATGCTGGCTGATCCCCTTGAGCATGACCACATCGAGTGGTTCCTGCATCGTAAGCGGCTTTGTACCGGACAAAACTTCGTCATCGGATAAAGTCTGTTCACGGCCGCTCAGCGCACCGCAGCAGGCGGTGAGAAGGGCCAACGCTGCCAGAGAGCAAGAGATGAAAGATCTCATTCTTTGCCTAAAAATATGTTTACCGGGATTGTTTCGTGGTGTCGTTCTGTGGAGCCGATGGCTGCATGACGTATGTCAGGAGGTCAATCACATCCTGGTCAGAGAGTCGATCCAGCAAGCCGTTGGGCATTGAAGATGTTGGTACGGCTTGCATCTCCTCTATGTCTGTTCGCAATACGGTTGTCAGATGGTTGTTAATGTCCCGCAAGGTCACGGATGTGGCATCGCGGTCGGTAATTATCCCTGACAGAAGACGTCCATCCGTCGTAACCAATTGGAACTGCGTATATTCCTCACGAATCCCCGAAGAGGGGTCGATGATGGCCGGTAGCAGGAAGCCGAGATTCGTGCGTTCATAGCCCGTGAGATTGGGGCCGACGGCGCCCCCTTTTCCGAACAGAGAATGGCATGACGCACATTTCGCCTGAAAGAGTCGGTCGCCATTCACGAGTGTATTTTTTGTTGGCGGGGTCTTCGACTGAGTCGCCAGCAACTGGCTGACTCTTTGGATTTCCAACTGAATATCCCGCTGGCTTTCCGTAGCGAGGCCCCAGAACTTATTAATCTGTCGCTGGGATTCTGGCGTGGAATGCAATCGCATTTGCTGAACAACAGATTCAGGAATGCTTTCCGGCGCCAACCGATGATTGGCGACTTCGGCAATCAATAAATCGCTCCACTGAGATCGGCTGGCCAGAATTCGTAATGCGTTCTCACGAACCTGTCCCTCGCTCGACAATGCGGACTGCAACCCCTGACAAAGGTGCTTTCCGATCAGAGGATCAGGGAAATTAGCCAAGGCATGCAGCGATGCGACCTTAATCCCTGTTGAGGGCGATTTCAGGAGTTCTTGAAGGACGGGAATCGACTGTCGGATCCGATGTGTTCCGCATGATTCGATCAACTTCAATCGCAGTGTCAAATCGGCCTGATTGTCACGCATCAGCTTGAGTGCTGTTGCAATGGCTTGCTTGTTGTGGATTTGTAAACCGAGAACGACGTCTGTTTGTCCGATGGTTTTCTGGATGTTGGCCATCCGTTCTCTGGTCGCCGTGGGGAGTCGCTCGAGCGAATGTCCTTGATGGGCTTCCAGAAAGCCGGCAATTAATAAGGTCTGAACTGGAGCCGGTGCGATGGCGAACAGCTTTTCGCAAGCCGCATACAGGGCAATGCTGTCAGGGCTGTCTGGTTGATTGAGCAGGACTGCCTGCTGTGCAAAACAGCGCATTAACCGTGGCGCGATGGTCTGCTCAACGACCGGTTTCGACCAGAGATCAGCCTCAGTGAAGAGTGCCAGAACCTGGTCACGTGGCGGTGGGCCTGTCTGTTCCGACAGTGGAATACCTAACTGAGGATTCTTTCGCTCGTGAGAACTCTTGTGGCAGTGTTCTTCCAACCCCCACCACAGCAGGAGTGGCAAGTGAGGATCGCTGGCGTTTGCTTCCTGAAGGATAAGTTGGCGAAGAATGGGAAGCGCCGCTGAGGCAGGGAGGCGTTTTGCTGAGCAGGCGAGTTGGCAGCGAACCTGAAGATCCGGCTCCGTGCGAGCCATCGTTTCCAGGGCCAGTGAGGTTTCTTTCGTGACATTGCGGGTGTCGCCCAGAAGGCGAACGGCCCAGGTGCGAACTGTCGCTTGTGGGTGCTTCAGAAGGCTTCGCAGTTCTGCTTCATGAATCAGGTTGGCCTGATAAAGCGACCAAAGTGATCCCAGTGACTTGCTGGAGTCGGAATTCATCAAACGCTGCAACTCAGTGACCGCAAGCTGCTGATTTTTGGAGGCCGTGGACAGTTTGAGCTTTTCTCCCAGCAGACGTACGGCTGTCTGCCGGTGCCACTTGTTGGGATGATCCAGAAAACCAACCAGTTCGAGTTCGGTGAATGTGGTCAGATCCTGGGGCCAGTCGACCTTCGATTGAGTGTCCCTGATCCGATAAATCCGGCCGCTGGTCTTATGCCAGTTGTCACGAGGATCAATGTGGGTCATTCGCGTGTCGTACCAATCAGCCAGATAGAGAGCGCCGTCTGGCCCGACTTTCAGATCTACCGGACGAAACCAACGATCGCTGGATTGTCCGAGAAGTGGTTCATCAACAGTCTTGAAAGTTGATCCATCGGATTCGAGTCGGCTTGACCAGATGCGATTGTGCAGTGCGTTGGCCGAGATCACACGACCATGGAAACGCTCGGGCAGGGCACCACCTTCATAGATAATAAATGTCTGAGGGAATCGCAGGGGATCCCCTTGATGTTTCATATGCTTGAAGTAGCCAAAGGCTGAGTCATTGGACAGAGCGCCATGCTTGCCGAAATTTTTCTCGCCGTAGGATCCCTGGGGGTAATACATGCCTCGGGAATCGCCCACATTTGACCCCGAGAATGCCCTTCCCACAGCATCAAATTCCAGTGAAAAAGTATTCCCACCACCTTCTGCAAAGACTTCAAACGTCTTCCAGTCAGGGTGATAACGCCAGACGCTCTGGCCTTCAAAACGTACGTCCCGATTCTTGTCAGACGAGATACAGGCCGTTGTCGTCGAGCCGGTCACACCATAGATCCAGCCGTCTGGCCCCCAGGTCAGGCTGTTGGCGACGGCGTGCGTGTCTTCAAGCCCAAAGCCTTTCAGGCAAACTTCGGGGTCGCCATCAGGGATGTCATCGCCATTTGAATCAGGATAGAAAAGTAGATAGGGAGGGTTCATCACCCAGATACCGCCATGTCCCGTCAAGACCGATGTTGCAATATTCAGCCCGTCGATCGCGGTTTTTGGTGATCGTAGCGTGCCGTCACTATTATGGCCTTCAAAGACAGTGACCTTATCCTTACCACGCACGTGCCCGGGTGGTGGTTGTGGAACCTTATCAAAGACTGCTCGCAGGAACTGATCGTAGCGTTCGACCTTCAGTCCTGCAGGGAGTGGGTACTGGAGATATTGTACAACCCACATGCGTCCTTTCGCGTCGAAATGTATCGATACGGGTTGCATGACTTCAGGTTCTTGAGCGATGGTCTCAATCGCGAGGCCATTTTGCAGGGTGATCGCCAGCAGGGCCTGGTGCGGAGTCAATGGCTGGGAATCATCACCGATGTCGCCAATCGGTTGGAATAATTGAATTTGGTCATTCGTCTCCTGATTAGTCACAGGGGAAGTCGCGACAGGTTTGCTCTTGGCAGAAACCGGTTTCACCGTCGCCGAAATTTGAGCATCAGCAACGGAATTGATCCCCAGGGCTAAACAGCAAATGGCAATTTTCAGCCAGTGATTCGACGTGGTCATATAGTAAGATTGGAGTGCGGAAAGTCTCTTCACGTTTTTTTTCATCAGTATTACAGGATTCTTCATATTTAAGGCATTTGAAATTGGCGGAGCATTTGAGATGTTCCACCATGTTCGCAATGTCTTGATAAACCGCTGATTTATCAGTGAACGTGAGTGTCGCCTGAAGAGGATTGTCAAGGCAAGAATCAAAGCCTGATGCTGTCAAAAGTTATCTCGAATCATCCTGGCGACCTTCCATGTGCCACGAATCACGAGATGAAGTACCGTGGCGCACCTGAGTCATCCCAGATCAAGGGACTATTTCGTCGAATGATTTAGCCGATTGGTGAGGTCACAAATTCAAAGCGATTCTGGGTCGATTCGTTTTTCTGTTTGCGAGTCGGCGAGAAATCCGCGACGCGTACTGTCTTGCCGTCGGCGAGAAATTCCAGTGTCCTTAGCCAGCCATCGCCACCATTTGGACGCATCTGGAAGTTCACGACATGCTGGTGAACATTGCGGCCTGAGGGCGTCTGACTCACGAGTTGCCCCAAGCCATCTTCCAATACATGGCCATTTAGCGTCAGGACGAAGTTCTTGTGCCTGGTAACCAGATTGTTCCACATCGCTTCGCCATCGCAAATTTGATGGTTCTCGAGTTTAGCAACCTTATAGCGATGAGGATTCCACTTTTGCTCGTCGCCATACTTCTCCCAGTGATCGCGACGATTGTCGGCTTCAAGGTAGGAATGCGTCGTTAGAATCACTTCGTGATCAGGGAGTTTAGTTACGACTTCATTAGCCCAGCGGATAACGTCGTTTCGTGGCCCGAACTCTAGAGCCAGCACCAGAAACTTGCGGCTATTTGCCTGGAATGTGTGATAACTATTCGACATCACTTCAGGTTCTTTATCGTAAGTCCCTCCGAATGAGGGGAGTTCGCGATAGTTAGTGACCGGAAAGAAGTCAGGCATTAATGTTGTGCGGTCCTGACATTTTCCCTCTTGGCCATAATCATGATTGCCGAGAACAAAACTATAAGGAACCGTACCGTTGAGGTTATTCAAGGCTGCGGCGGCGTTCTTGTACTCCAGAGGGCGGTTGTGATTCGTGAGATCACCCAACTGACAGACAAAAACAATATTTCGAGCTTTCGCCTGCTCGATAATCCATTGGGTCTGTGCGAGGGCTATTTCTGGACGGGTGTCAGTATAGTTTTGAATGTCTGGAAGGACGACTACCGTGAACGAGCCAGGCTGAATCGGTGATAATGTTCCGTCAACCAGAACGGCATCACCATAAGGATCTGGCTTATCTGCGGCGCGGGCCGAGAATTCGGTGCAGGCAAGCAATCCCGTTGCGAGGCCGGCCTTTAGTATCTCTCGTCGGCTAATATGTTTCATTCATGTGTTCCATTGATAGCGTCATGTGAATCTGAAGATGGGTCTCTATTTCCCATTTTGTACTGGTGGCGAGTTTGGGGAGGAGACGTTTTGTATAAATTCAAGTGATTTGCTAATCACTTCGGGGGTAATACTCATATGTCCTGCGGTT
Source organism: Planctopirus sp. SH287 (assembly GCF_056500625.1). NCBI lineage: Bacteria > Pseudomonadati > Planctomycetota > Planctomycetia > Planctomycetales > Planctomycetaceae > Planctopirus > Planctopirus sp. SH287. The sequence goes on from NZ_CM151403.1 coordinate 1,142,206, forward strand.
TCGTAGTGATGGAAGACATGGGGCGCGTCGGCAGTCTTCAACACTTCGACCATTGAGAGTGCATTCGCGATGGGGACGGACTTGTCGTTGTCGGCATGGAAAATTAAAAGAGGCCGCATGTTCTTGCTGACGTGTTTAATTGGCGAGGCGTATTCACGCTCGGCCTGTTGATCCATGCCTGTCGGAGTCCAAAGGTTACCCCAGGGGCATGTCAAAAGGTCATGCGGGCCTGAGACGCAGATCGAAGCGCAGAAGTCATCACGTGCGTCTTCCCAGCCACCGGTTTTTGGATATTTTCCATTGCCTAACGTCGCGGCTAAAGAAACCATATGCCCGCCAGCGGATTGTCCGATAAGGAAGATCCGGTCTTCGTCGATGTTATACTTCTCGGCATTGGCATGGAGGAAGCGAATGGCGCATTGGACATCCTGATAGCAGGCTGGTGGCATGGATGCACCACGAAGACGATAATCGATCGTCATGGCGAAGAAACCCATCTTTGCCCATTGATCAACTAGAATGGCGCCGTTGTCATTCTTGGTGCCTCTCATCCAGCGTCCGCCATGAAGGGAGAGGATCACAGGCAGTTTTTTTCCCAATGTTGGATAGGAAATATCTCCTAGCAAGCCAGCTCCTAAAACTCGTCCATAGATAACATCGCGTTGTGTGGTGATCTCGGGCGGAAACAATGATGGTTCAGTGGCGAACGTTCTTGTTGCTCCAAGGCCCACAATGAGACAGATCAATCCGATTCTACTGATCAACAACACACTTCACCCCCCTGGTAAGCTGGCGAGAAAATATAGCAAACAAGTCAACCTAGATGGTTGAAAGCGAAAACAGAAAACGTCATTTCAGGTTGCGAAAGAGCGATTATCTATTGAGAACGATCTGAAGATCTGCGGAACTCCCGCCTGCTATTGTCACGGTTAATCCACTTGTAGACATGGAGTGATATTTCTTTGGCGGAAGTCTTAGCGGGCCATAATGTGATGGACGCGGCGCAGATGGCTCGCCAGGCGGGGGAGGGGGTGGAGGCTGTACTGTAACTACATACATGCCGACCGGGACTCGATCAATAGCAAAGCGTCCATTCTCATCGAGAGGAGCGCAGGCGGAATAGCCTGTTGTCGACGATTCCAAGACTACCAGTCCATCTTGTAATGGTTTGTCATCTAGAATCACTTCGCCATGCTTTTTTGAAATTTCAATATCTTGCACGCTGTTGGTGCATCCTGCCGATAAGTTTAGTGCTAAAGCACACAATGTTATAATATATCTTGGCCACATCGAAAAAGATCTCACTAAAAATAACGTATGCGAAACGGGAAATTCGAGGAATTTCACTGTGATGTTATAAACATTTACAAAAGATAGCATTAAGCCAATTGCATATCGTTCCCATCGATCTCAGAAATAGAGATCGATGGGGATCCTCGTATTCAGTAAGATATTGATATCTATTAAATTAAAACTCGTTGATAACTTCACCGTCATCACGAGCGCCCAGACGCAGGAGAGTTGGGAAATCTATGTTTTGCGAAATAAATCGTACACTGCCATCGCAAAACACAGCATGTATGCCGCCAGTGTGTGAACTTGTGAGTACTGTGTTGGCATCGTAGATGTTATCTGAACCAGCAGAGGTCGTTGGTGAATTGATAGCATAGCGAATTGCTGTGGTGCCGGTCTGATACGCATTAGTGCTCGCAGAAAGATTGGGCACTAGGGTCCATGTTGTACCAAGATTCCCAGAGGTGTAGCCTGACCAAGCTCCCCAGTAGTTAGACCGGAGATCGAGAGTTCCGACGGGGCCAGACTGCTCGGCGATCAGGAGAACATTACTCATGCCGTCAGAGACCTTTGCTGCGGTAAAAGCCTGGACAGGAGCCAGCATGCCGTTGTTGCAGAAGATGCCGCCATATCCAGTCTGGGCGGAACACACGTTGGCGCGGCCGGCAGGATCAGGTGTAGCTCCAGCGATACCGACGTAATCCGCAGTCTGACCGCCATCATAGTTATTAGTATTTGGTGTTGTATTGTTTGCCCGATTTCCTAATGTACTAGATGGGCAATTGAGAACGGGGACAACCAGTGTCTTGAAGACGCTATTGGCACCAGTGCCATAGCCGCCGATCGATCCTGAAGAGTTTGAAGAGGAGAATGACCCGTTCGAGAAATCAAGTTTGTTATAAGCAGGAGCCTGATCAAGGTAAGGCAAGATGAACACTCGCCAGTTAGGTTTAGTGTTGGCCCCCATTACACCAATAGGGAATGTTGTTGTTACATCAAGGTAGTTGTGCATCGCCAAGCCAAGTTGTTTGAGATGATTACGACACTGAGTTCGACGTGCCGCTTCTCGTGCTTGCTGGACAGCAGGGAGTAGTAGGGCAATCAGAACGGCAATAATTGCAATGACAACCAGCAGTTCAATGAGGGTAAAGCCGCTTGTTCTTGCCTTCCGACGATTTGTGACCTGGTCGTCGGCAACAGACAGTCTTGTGTAAACATTTAACATGGAAATAACTTTCTATTAAAGAATATCGAGTCGAAAACTAAAGTCATCAAAGGTGGACTCGGCCTTGATGTCGTAAGGTACGCATTGCTATGTGTTAATGTGTGTGTTGATCAATTGTATTGTCTCGCACTAATTTGTGTTGTATGAACAGAATTTTTGGGGGCTGGTTCAACACTGAACCAATCAAAGTTTCCTAAGCGACCTTTCTGATGGTTAGACTCCATCACGACTCTCAGGTGATGAACTCCACGGCTCAGATGCACTGGATGAGACGTCACCGTATGAAACCAGTGCTCGTAATCGCCTGATTCCAGGCTGGTGGTCGGCATCTTGATCGACGGTGTCACTGCCGTGCTGCCATCTGGTGAGGCCACTTCAAAGCGGAACTGACCACCGCCTATCTGTGAACCAGCACGTGCTTGTAGGACGTATTCGCCTGTTGTTTCGACTTCAATTGTATAGGTCAGCCATTCACCGGCCCGAGCCAGCGTCACGTTCGTGTGTGTGACATCGTTGAACAGATATTGCTTAAGTTCAACGCTCTCATTGCTACGGTAGACATTCGACAGGCAATCAGGAGTTGTGTCGTAATAAGCGACATCTTGCCCTCCCAGGTCGAAGTCTTCGGCTTCGATTCGTTGTGAAATTGCGAACGGTCTCCCATGGAATGTGGTGGGTAGCCGGGTGTTCGTGGAAGAGGCAATGAGAGCCGGAATCTCATCTGTTGTTGCGACCAGAATTCGCAACTGATCCGTTTCGCCCCCAGCGGCACAGTGAACTGTTAACGTGCGGCGATCAGCACTCAGTCGCATCCAGTCATTAGGAGCCGGTGAGTCGTTTGAGTAGTAAAGGTTCCAGAGGCCAGTTAACCCTCGTGTGGAGTAACTGGGGCTGATGTTCGCCTTGAAGGGGTCGGTTCTTTTTTGACGAAGCACAGGATTGGGATTGTAGATTGTTTCAGGGGAAGCGAAGTGGCCATCACTGGCAGCGAGTTGATCGCCGCGAGCAATGACTGCGAGGATCGGGCGGTCGAAAGTGACTGAGCCTTCGACTGTCACGGGAGCCTGGGTGTTGGTGGAGCCGCTTGGATCAAAGTGAACCATATAGCTGTCAACAGTCAGATCTGGAGAAAGCCAAGCCGAGCGATTGTTAAATGTGGTATATAAGCCCGGATCGACCACAGTGACGGCGATGGGGGAGGTCGAAACTTTTTCACGCTCCAGAAAGAGCAGCATGTTTTCATTTGATTCGACGGCACCTTCCACCACACTGGAGGGGGCAGGGTGCACAAATTTCATGGCTCCGGAGGCTTCCGAGACGCGGCCGTTGACACGCCAGGCTTTGGAAAACCGTTTGGGGTTAAAGGCAATTTGACGAACAGGAATATCTCCCGTCGTGAAACCTTTCGCCTCGCCAGTTATCAGAGTGATGGGGTGATCATTGCTATCTTTTTCGTTGTAGCGTGGGCGAACCTCGACGGCCCCTTTGAACACGTGCACTTCGCTTTCGCCGTCAGCATCGGTCGAAACGCCAAATTCCGTGCCCAGGTCGATCAATCTCATTGAGGGTGTATCGATGGTGAATCCGGTATCTTCCGGTGAAACTTTGGCTACCATCTGACCTCTCAGCAATCGACGTGATCCATCGTTAGAGAATTCAAATTCCGTCGGGGCTTCAAACGTGGCCTCAGTGCCCCAGGGGAAGAGGAGTTTGGCTAACCCGGAACGAAGTCGATAGCGACCGCTTGTTAACCGATCGCCTTTTTTCAAGCTGATGGCGTGACCATCCCGTTCCCATTGGCAGTGAGCGTCTTCAGTGATCCTTGCCACGTTTTCAAGGCGAGCAGTCCGCGCTGGCGAAACAGACGCTTTCTGTGCCGCGATGGCGCATATCAAGAGGGCCGCCGCGCTGACGATCAAGACTTTCGGGTGCTGCCATACATAGGTACCCACCAACTGTTGCCAGCGGGAGATGCTTTGCCTGGCAGGTTTGTGGAGTTGTGTATCGGTATCGCCAGTTTCAGAAAATTCAGTTTCAGGGAATTCAGTGGAAAGGCCTTCTGATCGATCAAACTTGTCACTATCGGACGCGGTGTCCTCTTGTCTAGAGTCGACACGGGCCAAATCCTGGAAGCCGGCTAGAAACTCTTTTTCATGACTTCGACGATGAATGGTGATTGTGTCGTGTACATATTGTACATAAATACCTCTTGCTTCTTCGGAATCGAGAACGAGTTCCTGAAGTCGTTGATATTGTTCGGGTGTGGCCATTTCCGTCACGATGGCGTCGACGAGTGGGCCGATTTCGTCTAAATGCGATGTTCGATGAGCGTCTGAGGTATTCATAGACAACTACTCCAGCGTGCGGATGGCTTTTTCCACGCACTGTTTTAATGAACGGCGGATTCTTGTCAGTGATTGATAGGTGGCCACAACGGTTCGGCCGAGCATCTGGGCTGCTTCTTCTATTGAGCCATCGCCACGGTAGGCGATGTCCAGCAATCGCTGGTGATGAGAAGGGAGGCGTTCGACGCAGTACTCCAGCGCCTCCAGACGTAGCTTTAAGTGATCAGATCGCGATTCATGAACCGCTGAAACGCTTTCTATAAACGAATCACTAAACTTTAATTTATCGCGGCGGCATCGCGACCTGTGGTTGAGTACCTGGTAGTGCGCAAATTGCCTGGCCCACGGATAGAGGTCTTTGCTGGGATCCCATTCGGAAATTCTCTCCAGCAATCGGAGGTATGTCTCCTGAAGAAGTTCTTCTGCCAGTCTCCAATCCAGCACTAAAGAGAAAATGAATGAGTGCAAGAGGCGTTCGTGTCGAACCAATTGACGCATGAACTCATCTTGATGGTTATGGTTCATGGGCTGTTGGTCGGTGTCGGGGCGACGGATGCGTTCGGCCATATTGAATTCCCAGTGCGTCCTGGTGAAACGATGCCTGTGATGAGATAGACGGCGTTCGCGATTTTCTGACGCGATTTTGGCGGGCGATTTGGAAAAACTTTTGAGTCTGCGAGAGATCAGGGCCATTGTTAAAGGTGGGTGTTTTTAATTTCACCGTTTATTCACAAATCATTGGGGCGATGGCTACTTTCTGATGTGCGTCAACCTTGCATTGAGTGATTGTGTCCTGAGCTTCACGAGTATAAGCTCGCAAGGTGAATATCGATTCGCGAAAATATCTATGAATTTTCACAATTCTGGTAGCGTCTGGCCCCCTTATTAATGGTCGAATTGATGAACACAATATAATTCGCGAATGCATCACTGGTTGTTGATTAGTTTGTTGCCAGTGCCGAGTCACGGCTTTGTCTTCGGGTTGATGTCGCCGCAACGTCCTCCGTTGTCGGACTTAACAACAGAAGAGACCCGAATTTTATACTTTGACAATGCACGAGTCATTGGGGATCGCTCGCCGCGGGAGTTTGTTGTGAATGGACGGCGCAGGAGGTAAGGCTTTCGTATTAAGGTCACTGAGCCATATTGAATTTTCCCGTAGGCGGCAGGAGGAGATGGTGCATTGCGCTTCGCTGCATGCACCCTACGAGAGCAGGTGTTTGTGAATACTGTCGGTGCGTTTGGTGGGTTGCGCGGAGGCTTAACCCAGCCTGCTAGAGACTATATACTCTCGTTGAAGTCGGCAGATGGTGCGGGTTGTCGTGTCTTCGGGCGACCTGTGCCAGCGACACAAGAGGTGACGCTTTATCAAGCAGCAAAACTGGTGGGTTTCACAAGGCCTTCACCTTGCCCGCAGGCTTTGATGCCTTTTCTGCAGGGCATGTTGTCATTCTGGAGTGGATTGTCTCCGGCAGATTGTGCATTCTTATCTGAATCGCCATTTGAGATGGCGCGTTGAAATGCCACCAAAAAATGCCTGGCCCCGAAGCTGCAAGCATGGCATACAGAGCGCGATTTCAAATGGGAATGCGTCAAAGCGAATGAGATCGGCTTTCTTCTGAACGTTTGCATGCCTGAGGGATAACGACATGCCTCTGACGACCGTCTTTCACGCCAGTCTTTACGGCACGATCTGTCTGGCGGGATTTATTCTGGGGCGGGCAGAGGGTGGGTTTATCCCTTTTCTGACAATCCTGTTCGCAATAGCAGGTTATCTGCTGACGGAGCATTTCAAACGATGGATGGTCAATGTCCCGGTGGCGAACGCCCTGGGATTGGTCGCTTTTTTAGTGGCCGCCGCCGAATTTACTATGGGTGATCGTGAAGGGAAATTGCTGGCCGGTGCCCATCTGGTGGTTTACTTGAACTGGATCGTCCTCCTGCAGAAGAAGACGAACCGCCAGTATTGGGCCATGGCAGCCTTGAGCTTACTTCAAGTGGCGGTGGCTTCTGTGCTGACCAGCGATAGCTGGTATGGCGTGATGCTGATTATCTATTCCATTGCAGCCATGTGGTCGCTGGCGATTTTCTCATTGCATCAGGCCAATCAGCAATTTGAATCGGGGAGACGCGAACCAACCCCCCGGCTGGCTGGCTCAGTGATTGGTCAATCAAGGTCTCCCGTTAATGTGGTCATGCGGAGTGAATCCTGGAGCACCATTCGCCATGACGGTTCTGCTCGCTGGGTGACACCACGCTTCGGGGGAGGCGTCTTGATTATCGCTTTCCTTTCTTTGGTGCTGAGTGGGGTGTTTTTCACTCTGGTGCCTCGCGTGTGGATTGGCCCCCGACTCTCGTTTGGAGATGAAGTGGATGGGCCGTTGCCGGGTTTGAGTCAGTCGGCCATGACGGGTTTCACATCCCAGGTCAAACTCGGTGCATTGGGGGAGATTCTGGAAAACTCATCTCCCGTGCTTCAATGTCGGCTGTTCGATTCGGAATCCAACAAAGAGATTTCCGTTGAGCAATACTGCGAACGATTAGGCTATGCCGAACCCTTATTTCGCGGAACGGTCTTAAGCCAGTATGACAACGGACAATGGGTAGCTGATGTCGTTTTTTCTTCTCAGGATCCGTTGCCGCGAATTGCGGCTGGGCACTCGGTGAGGCAGGAATATGTACTGGAACCAATTGGTACAGAATTGCTCTTTGTGATCGACAACATTAAAGCTTGCGATCTGGAGGGATCTGATCGTCGTCGCGTGGTAAAGCATACAACGACCTCGGTGTTGACCCGTGACACGGGTGGCCGAACGTCATCGGCGGAAAAAATCTCCTACACGGCGTATTCTTCGCCCATGCCGGACCGCGTCCAGAGTATTGCCACGATTCCTGTTTCTTCGCGGTTGTGGCAAGAATACCTGGCACGTAATTATCTCGATGATCTCACGCGATTAGGGGAAGGTCTGAGTGCGCTCAAGCCGATCGTCGATCAAATCATTCAAAGCAAGACGGCGCAACTGGGCCAAAAGCCGAGTTCACTACAGACAGCACAGGCTATTGAGCAATGGCTGCGCGATAGTGGCGAATATAAATACACATTAAAACAAGCGCGCGTCAATCTGACGGTTGATCCTGTGATTGATTTTATTATCCATCGTAAAGAAGGACACTGCGAATATTTTAACTCGGCTTTAGCACTCATGCTGAGAACGGCAGGAATTCCTGCCCGACTTGTGAGTGGTTTCAAAGGGGGGGATATCAACCCTCTTAATGGACGATTTGAAGTTCAACAACGACATGCCCATGTCTGGGTGGAAGCATTTCTGACAGAATCGGATGGCCAATTCTACTGGGGAACGTTTGATGCGACGCCTGTTGCCGAGCGAAATACCGAATTAGAAACAATCGGGGGGAAACTCACGTTCTGGCAGGCAATGACCGGTGAACTCTCAATGTTCTGGTCACGATATGTCGTCAACGTCACACTGAACGATCAGGAACGAGGTGTCTATGGCCCCTTAAGAGACTGGGTGACTTCGGTTGTGGCTCAATTGAAATCTCGAACGGGTGGAATCCAAGGTCTCATCTTTGAATTCTTTTCTTTTCTCATGTCCCCCCGCGAGTGGTTTACGATCCGTGGGATGTTGAGATTGGCACTGACCCTGACACTCCTTTATGGCTTGTGGTATGTCCTGACCCGTGGTTTGCGTCTTTCACTGCGAAGCCTGTGGAAATTTTCGCGTCAACAACAGGTGCAGCGAAAGGTGGTGGATTTCTATGAGCGATATCAGAAAATTGTCGCTTTTGCAGGTTTGCACCGTGAGCCATCACAAACGCAGCAAGAGTTTGCCCAACACGTTTCCTATCGATTAAAGCGGCGTATCAACGACTCCCGGCTGGAAGCTTTTCCTGAACAATTGACGGAACTGTTTTATCGCGTGCGATTTGGAGATGAAGACCTTGACGCACTGACGTTGTCTTCGTTGGAAACCAGGTTGTTGTTGTTTGAGCGATTACTTGACCCGAATCCTCGTTCCGAAAAGGCCGCGACGGTCTGAGTTAGGAGAAGGTGGGTTGCTAGCTATAATCGAAACCCAGAATGTTAATCGAGGTGAAGCAGTAGACAAAATGGACGGACCAGCGATCACGGTGATCGTGGGTTAAAGTGGTGGGAGTGTTAATTTCCTGTCACTTCAGTGCCACTATTGTGAGGCTGGTCCGTTGAATACAAACGTACGTTATCTCGGTTTGGATGTCCACAAAGAGTCCATCGTCATTGCCATCTGCGATCACGCGGGACAAGCCACCATCCACAGTACCATTCCGCATGACTTTCATCGTCTCCTCAAAACCCTCCGCAAGTTGCAGTCCAATGCCCTCCTGCAGATCTGCTATGAAGCCGGGCCTACGGGGTTTGGTCTCCAGAGATTTCTGGCGGAGCATCAGATCGAATGCATTGTGGTGGCTCCTTCGCAGATTCCTGTCAGGCAGGGGACACGCCTGAAAACAGATCGCCGCGATGCCATCGCGCTGGCACGCTACTTAAGAGCGGGAGAACTTACCGCGGTCTATGTCCCGGACACGCAGACCGAAGCCATCCGTGACCTGGAACGCACGCGGGAAGATGCTCGTCTGGCAGCACGCACGGCCCGCCAGCAACTGTTGAAGTTCCTGCTCAGGCACCAGCGCACCTTCACAACCGGAAAATCCCATTGGACGAAAGCCCATTGGACATGGATTCGGCAGCAACGCTTTGATCAGCCAGCTCTCAATTCCGTTCTGGAGGATTACACCACCACAGCTCAAGCCGCGGAAGAACGGATCAAACGACTCGATCAATTGATTGCCGAACATGTCCAGACCTGGTCTCTGGCTCCCATGGTTTCGCACTTACAAGCTTTTCTGGGAATCCAGTTGCTGACGGCGACTGCGATTGTGGCCGAAGTGGCAAACTTCACACGTTTCACTACAGCCAGGGCGTTTATGGGATACACAGGACTGGTTCCCAGCGAACACTCCAGCGGTGGCACCCGCAAACAGGGGTCGATTACCAAAACGGGGAACCGTCACTTAAGACGGCTGCTGGTGGAAGCCGCCTGGCACTATGCGAACGCGCGGGCGGGAGTCAGTGCGGCTCTGCACGCCCGCCGCAAGGATGTTCCCCCAGAGATTGTCGCGATTGCAGAAAAAGCCCGGTTGAGGCTGCGGCACAAGGCCTACAAGATGAAGCAGCGTGTGAAACGGCCCTGCAAGATTGTCACGGCTGTCGCCCGGGAACTGGCCGGGTTCCTGTGGTTCGCCGCCAGCAACAGCAGCACACTCATTGCGGCACAGAAGACCCGGGCCTGAGGCTTGCGGCACCATTGAGGTGATTGGGTGATGGCAGCCGATATTCAGTCCTTCCCGCCTGACGGGTGACCAGCCGGCAGAGGTCGATCAAGATAAATACGAAAAGAGTTTCTTTGAGGTTAAGAAGAGAAAGGAGTTGTCGGTGAAGTGGGTGTTGTGACTTAAGGGAACCGTCGATGCACCCTGGAGCAGCAGGACAGGAATGTTGTGCCACGCTCGCCAGTAGACAGACGCCAGCCCCCGACGAAGATTTGATCTGTGGTAACCAACCCACGCATATCAGAGTGATCATCGTCGCAGCAGCACACCCACTTCACCGCACTCGATTCCCCGATGTAAAGAATCCACCACCACTTGACAGATCCGTCCATATCAGGGTGCATGGAGTCCTCGGAATGCACCAGTCTTTGCATTTGACACCGAATTGGTGCATTGGCATGCACCCTACAAGCCTGAATTAGGCGACGGTGGGTTTCGCAGAGATTTAACCCACTCTACTGTTTAATCTCGACTAATAATGTGGCTTCCGAGTTCAGTGCGAGGATGTTTAAGAATCCTCGTTTCTCAATATGATGAGCGATGAGAATTCTGCTAGCGGACATCGTTTAGCGCGCTGTTTATTAAGCCGATATAGATTGAAAAGACGCGGAAGATCAACACGATAATCATCAGGGCTACGGCGCCCCAGATGACTGAACTGAGTGTCATGGTTAGTCGGGAGAGGCTACGTCTGGCATCTTCATCGAGTTGAGGTGCCATGCGTTCAAGGACTTCGGGAACCGTTCCTGAAGTTTCGCCGACGCGCACCATTTCCAGATAGTCCAGAGGGAAGTGGCCGGTGGACTGTAAGGCGTCAGACAGTTCTTCGCCGGCCATGACATGGGCTTTGACCTGGGGGGCAATGGCCGTAAAGGCTTCATTCCCTGTGGCTTGTAAGCTGGCATCCAGACTGGGGCCAATGGCCATACCGGAATTCTGAGTCAGGGAAAAAGCCCATGAGAAGCGTGAGAGAGCAAAGGATCTCAGGCAGTTGCCTACGACGGGGATTGTCAGCAGGAGTTTGTCGAACGCTCCCCGCTGCCCCATACGATTGATAAACTGCCAGCCGACAAAACCACCGACAACCAGCATAGCCCAGCCCATGAGCCAGGCGATGGCGCCGGTCATTCCGGTTAATCCGACGCCAAAGATATCAAGCGGTGATGAGTTGGTGACCTGGGCGACAAACCCCAAGACGACCAACAGGATGGCCACAATGAGAATCGCGGCCAAGGCCTGGAGAATTGGCCAGGCGATCGCACTGAGAAAGGTGCGTCGCATTTGCACCTGATGGTCGAAATGTGTGGCCAATGCTGAGAGAACTTCAGGGAGGTTGCCCGTCTGTTCCCCCACGGAGACCATATCAATCAGCAGCTTGGGAAAGGTGTCGCCTTCGTCTTTCAGTGCTTCTGTCAGGCCATTTCCTGATCTCACGTGGTCGACTAACCGGTTGGTCATTGGCCCCAGGCGAGGATCGCCGACCCGTTTTCCTGCTAAATCGAGCGACTTGAGAATGGTCACTCCCGAGTGAAGTAACGTGCTCATGGAACGGCACCAACTGGCGGCAATGTTCAATGGCAGACGATTTCCAAACAACATGATGGATTTCCATGGACGACCAATGGAGGTGAAGTCCAGGTCATTCATTGTGAGATGGACTTCAGCCCTTGCGATCAAGCGGGGAGCTGTCAACAATCGTAGCGAAAGCTTTTGCCCATTGGGTCATCCGAACAGAGAATTCACAACCAGGGAATGTCAGAATGCCACCCATCGAGACGGTTTTGAGTCGTATTTCTCTTATGGCCAATCGCCTGCTGGTCACCACAGTTGTTCTCTCCATTGTGGTGCCATCAGTGTTGAGTAGCTTTGTGGCGGTTGTCAGGGCGGAGAGTCCCATTCCTCTTCAATCTGTTGCTCCCATTTCCGATCTCAATGCTGAGGCAGAGGTTCTGATTGCCGAACTCGCCAAGGTGCTGGAATCGGATGAGTCTTATCAGAAGAATGCCAAGGTTTGGAAGCAGGGAGCCAGTCTGCTGGCGGTCATCTCGCAGGGAATTATTGATCACAGTAAAGTAAGCCCACTGAAGACGGCGGCTCCCTCTGTTCGTAACGGGGCGATCACGATTGCTCGGAGCAAGACGTTTGCTGAAGCTCAATCGGGTCAGAAGGTGATTGCCGCCGCCGTTGCCGGCCAGTTGTCGGCTGATGCCAAGCCTGAATTCGACTGGGCCAAGCTGACAAAGATGCACCCTGCAATGGAAGAGATGAACGCTCGCGGGGCGGCTGTGCGTCGTTCTCTCAAGCGGTTACGAAAACCGGAAGAAGAAGCGCGCGATGCTTCTGTCATCGCGCTATTGGCCGTTGCAACGTATGCCGATACCCATGAAGTAAAAAATGAAGCTGATAAACCCATCTGGCACGAAATTGCCTCTCAGTTTCAACAGGAGATGACGGCGACTGCGACCGCCATGCGTGCGAAAGATGCCGAGAAGGCCCGTGCTGCCTTTGCCGAAGGGATGAAGCGGTGCGAAGCGTGTCACGAGAAATTCTGCGCGGAATAATCTCGATCAGGAACGTTGAACTCTGTTGATTGCCGCCGTTGGCCTTGGGTTTTAGCCCTTCATTCCTCTGGATTTACGCTTAAAGCGTGGAGGGTGGAGGGCGTTTCAGCGCAGACGAAACAGCCGGGCCAGTGCTTCCAGTAAGCCACTGGGAGCACCGCCTTTCGATTCATCTCTCAGCGCTTCAAGCGGGGGATGTAGCAGCTTGTTGACGATACGAGCAACCGTTCGCTCAATGGCTTCACGATCATCACCGGGAAGGTGCGGCAATTTGGTAAAGAGCCGCTGTAATTCCTGTTGGCTGATGGAATGCCAGTCATCTCTTAACCGTTTCACAATCGCGCTGCCGGCACGACTGTAGAATTCGGTCATAAACCGCTGGGTTTCTTCTTCAACGATGGCATTGGCACGAGCGACTTCTGCCTGGCGCAGTTGACGGTTTCGGTCACAGGTTTTCTGAAGGCTGTCGATGTCGTAAAGATAAACGTCATCCATTGTGGCAATCTTCGGGTCGAAGTCGCGTGGTGCCCCCAAGTCAATAATGAAGACAGGTTTGTACGTTTTGTGGCGTGAACGTGCCTGGTCAAAACGTTCCCGCGTGACGACGGGTTCATCGGCTCCCGTGGTACTCACAATGACATCTGCCTGGCCTAGCCACTGATCCAGTTCACTCCAGTTGGCGGCTTGCCCGTGATAAAGCCCGGCCAATCGCTCGGCTCGCTCGCGATGGCGATTGATCACCACAACCTGCTTAACCCCTTCGTCAGCGAGATACCGAACGGTCTCTTCGGCCATTTCGCCCGCGCCGATCACGATAACCAGCTTGTCGGAAAAGGTGTCAAAAATACTTTTGCCAAACTCTCCCACCGCCACACTGGCAATGGAGACACGGCCATTGGAAAGGCGGGTTTCGGTGCGGACACGATTGGAGGTGCGAATTGCCCCCTGAAACAGAGCATGAGTCAGCGGCCCGCATCGCCCGTTTTCTTCCGCTTTGCGGTAAGCGTCTTTGACCTGGGCGACGATCTGCGGTTCCCCCAGCACCATGCTGTCGAGGCTGGAAACGACCTCAAATAAATGCCTGACGGCATCGGGGCCGGTGTGTTCGGTCAGTTCACTGACAAAATCTTCCACTGGAACATTGTGGAACTCTGCCAGAAACGATGCCAGATGACTATGAACCACTGACGGGCTGTCATCGGCGGTCGCCGCATAAACTTCGACGCGGTTACAGGTTGAAAGGAACACGACTTCGGAGGAAGGGAACTTTTCATGGAATTGCTCGTAGGCCCTCTGGATTTCTTCCGCACTGGAAAAGGCCAGACGCTCACGGATCGCTAATGCTGACGACTGATGATTGCAGGAGAGGACGTGGAGGTTCATTGGGGCACTCTCCCATTCCCCATCAATTGGCCAGCTTTAAGGGGCCGGGCGTCTGCTGCCAGAGATGCCCACAATGGGGTTTGATATATCATATGCCGATGGGAAATTGCCGGTGTTTGTCTTTCCTGCCTGGTGGTCTCGGGAGGGGATTCAGGGTTCACCGGTTTCCGGCCATGGACGGAATTCATGCCAGCGGCGGATGCCAGAACCTGTAATCCGACGTAAGCAAACAGGAGTAAACCGCAGGCACTGACCGTGGTGATCGCGACTTTTCTTCCGGGAGTTCTTGTCTGGGAAAGTAGCCAGATCAGTAGCACACACATGACGCCCCAGCCGACGGTTCCCCCAAGAACAACGGGGTCATTCCAGACGGTTTCTGACGTCCAATAGGTGAGGACAACGCCAGAAATCACGCCAAAAGTGAGCAGCGGGACAGCGACGGAAATCGACCAGAGATTCAGTCGGGCCAGTTGTTGCAAACTGGGCAGGCTTAATCCTTTTCTTCCAATGGCCCCTTGTTTCAGCCGACCGTTCTGCCACAAAAAGAGCAGGCTCAGCACGAGACCCACCAGAACCGCCGCGGTTCCCAGAACCAGCGTACTGGCATGGATCATGGCCCAGGAACGCAACGGATCCCAACCACGGGAGGAGGTTACGGGAAGCAGCCATGAGACGGCGACCAGACTAATAATCAATGGCAAGGAGACGAGACCAATTGCCAGTTGTCGATCCACCAGGGTCAACACGAGGTAGAGCACCATCAGCAGCCAGGCCAGTACCAGCAACCAGTCATGAGCTGAACTCAGAAGGGGCGGGAGTCGCTGTTCACTCGAACGGGCCAGCAAATAAATGGTGTGAGCCAGCAGCCCGGCCGCAGCAAAACCCAGGCTGAGGATTCGCGCACCGATCCCTTGCCCCCGTAACCGAGTCAGCTCAAAAAAAAAGGCGACCAGATAACTGGCAAAAAAGCAGAAAACACTGACGTTGAGCATGATAAGCCCGACGGTGGGATGCGAACCGATAATATCTATTCTAGCGCAATGACTGGCCAAAAGGTATGGCCTCAAGCGATGATCACTTTGATGCCGTGATTTCCGCCATGAATTTTCTTTGTCTGACTAACCCTCAGCTGGAGCAAACCCTCAGGTGGAACGAAACCCAGTGGCTGTCAGAAAACTCTTAAACCCTTTGGGGGAGAAAGTGGCCGAAGGCGGGATGAGGGCGAACGCGTGGTACTCGATAAGGGGTAGCCCATTGCTATGAGAAACACAGAGGGTCAATCAGCCCTTACCGCGGTCCTCTCCCGACAGCGGGAGAGGGAGTGATCTTGGACAGATCCTCAGTTGGATTTTGCTGGTGCAGGAACGGGAGGTGACTGAATGCGGCCAAAGATCATTCGCCCCGCGCTGTTCTGAAGCACACTTGTCACCACGACATCGATATCCCGGTTCATGTGAATCGCGCCTTGCTCACAGATCACCATTGTCCCGTCATCGAGGTAACCGACCCCTTGTCCGTAGGCTTCGCCTTCGCGAATCACCTTGATGCGTAATTGTTCGCCGGGCAGGTAGCGAGGTCGCAGGGCATTGGCAATATCGTTGAGGTTGATGACATCGACACCCTGAACGCTGGCGACTTTATTGAGGTTAAAGTCATTCGTGAGAACGCGGCCGCCACGCTGTTTGGCAAGGCCCACAATGCGCTGGTCGACGGTCAGCTCTTCTGTTTCTTTGTCTTTGACTTCTTCAACACGGATCTCGACGTTCGTGTTCTGCTGCATGCGGGTCAGGACGTCCAGACCACGGCGTCCGCGTGTCCGGCGCAGCTTGTCATTGCTATCTGCGATTTCCTGAAGTTCTTCCAAAACAAAGCTGGGAACGATCATTTCTGTATCAAAAATCTTGGTCTCTGCCATATCGGCAATGCGGCCATCAATGAGCGAACTGGTATCCACGACCAGTGGTCGGCCCCCTTTGATCTCTTTCACGAATTCCACATAGGGAATCACGAAGCGGAAATCATTGCGGGTTTGTAGCAACAACGAGATACAAACATAGGGCAGAACGATCAGTCCCAACCCCAAGACAGCCTGCTTTGCAAACGGAATCAGGCTGAGTGGTTCCAGCGCCACAGAGAGCATGTAACAGAGGAGCACACCGATCAGCAGTCCAAAGTAAACCGACGAAATCAGGTCGAGCCGTTTTCGGGGAACCAGAATATCCGCCAATGTCACTGCCTGTGTGAGCAGTAACAGACCGAAGAACCAGACCAGGGGATAGTCACCCACAAAAGCGGGAGGATGACTGGATGGCACCACGTACGAGGCAATCGCCCCGGCGCAGACCACGGCATACAGAATTCGGATAATAATCAGCAGCATGGATTCGGTATCGTCAGGGTGTGGGAAGGAAACGGAGGTCGTAACGGCAGGTCTGATATCATGGCAAATCCGAAGCTGGCAGGCCATGTCTACGGGATTGGCTGGCTGGCGGTTTATTCAAACTCCTGAAATGATATTTCCACGACTAATGGATTGCCAGTGGGCAATACCATTCACACGATCAGAAGAGACCGCAGATCAAGGAGTTGCCTGATTAATACAGTTCCTTCAAACATCAGGGTGGAACTGATGGGGTTGAGTTTTATACTGCCCGCACCGAGTGCCGTGTCACGGCTTTGTTTTCGGGTTGACGTCGCCGCAACGTCCTCCGTTGTCGGACTTAACAACCTGTTGAACCCTACTTTTAAGCTTTGACAATGCACTGGTCATGACTCATTCATCACCTCTTTCATGCCGCAAGGCAGAACACCTCACTTTTGACCGGGCATGTTTTAAGCCTCACACGACCACATCCTCCAGTCGGGAAATTGCGACGACATCAGCCCAACGTACCATCACCTGTTGCCGATTGACACGAACTCCCAAACGTCGTGTCTCCAGCACATACAATTCACGGCTCGATTTGGAGTCGCGTAAATCATGCACATCGGCGTTTACTAATGTGAGATAGGCTGAATTGGACTCTTGAAATGTCCCCGCAATCACATAGTTAGAAGACAAATCCAGAACAATTTCCTCTCCCGGCTCGGCAATCAGTTCCATCACAGGCTCACTTGTGGGCATGAAGATTTTGGAGAGGCTGCGTTTCCATCGCTAACACCGCGAAACCCAAGAAGGTTCGGATGAAAGAGTGGCTTGGATGATCTCTTGATCAATTTACGCCAAGGCCTCCGAAAATGACGGGAATTGTTGTTAGGTGATGGGGTCATAAGCCTGTGGGAAAGTTCACACGTTCTCCCTGAGGGGGACGGATTTAAGGGCTTCCGGACAGGCTCTCAGGAGTTTGTCTGGTCGGGAGCCATCGATTCCAGTATGAACAGAGTGCCGTGTCACGGCTTTGTTTTCGGGTTGACGTCGCGGCAACGTCCTCCGTTGTCGGACTTAACAACCTGTTGAACCCTACTTTTAAGCTTTGACAATGCAAGACGGTGGTTTGGCAAGCAGTTGAAACAAACGGTGTCCCTTCATTTTCTGGAACATCCGGCATGCGATCTCTCCCCCTGAATCTCATCCGACGTGTGGGCATTACTCTGTACTTATGCACTTTTGCTGCTTGCGATCTATCGACAGCCCATTCACGAGATCGAGCCATTCCGATTGAAAAAGGCGAAATTGTCGCGACTTATCCTCATGATCCCGAGGCCTTCAGCCAGGGATTAGTGGTCGAGGGCAACACGCTCTATGAGAGTACCGGCCTGTTTGGAAGTTCTTCAGTCCGCATCATCGATCTGGAGACTGGAAAAGTTCTGAAAATGGTTTCACTCAACGACCAGTATTTTGGAGAGGGGCTGGTCAAAAGTGGCAATCAATTGATTCAGATCACCTGGAAAAATCGTGAAGCCCTGGTCTTCGACGCGACGACTCTCGAATACAAGACGACCCTGCGATATTCCGGGGAAGGGTGGGGATTGGCCGTCATGGGGAAAGAGTTGGTCATGAGCGATGGCTCCTCGACCCTGAAAGTGATCGATCCGGAGACCTTTCGTACCGTTCGGAAAATCTCCGTGCGGGCCGATGGCCGAGCAGTCAGCGATCTCAATGAACTGGAGATGGTCGGAAACGAAATCTGGGCCAACGTCTGGCATCGCGACATGATTTTACGGATCAACCCTCAAACCGGTGAAGGGATTGGCTGGATTGACTTGGGCCATTTGATTCCGGGGAATCGCCGGCCGCACCGGGAAGCCGTTCTCAATGGAATCGCTTTTGACGCTGCTCGCGGTAAGCTGTATGTCACCGGGAAGAACTGGCCTTCACTCTTTGAAATCCGGGTACCGTCACTTCCCAAGCCAGTTGTTGCTGGCCCTTAGTGTTGACGGGTCTGGGCGATTGAGGGGACTCAAATCCCACTGAGAATCTTCAGTGATTTTGATTGCCGGATCGCTGACCATGAATTACTCCCATGAACAAGTTTTCGTTCCTGATTGAAAAGCCCCCAATGACTGAGCCTTCCTCTGAACAGCCAAAACCTGCTCTTTTGCAGGACATTATCACGACTCGAAGAACAATCGGCGCTTTTCTTCCTAAAACTGAGGGGTTGAATACGTCATTGATTGAGGCCATTGAAATGGCCCGATGGGCGCCTAATCACCGCCGTACTGAGCCGTGGGATTTTTATCACCTTGGACCAGAGACGATTGAAAAAATCTTGCGGCTCAGCGATGAAACTCTGACAGCCTCCAAGGGAGCGGAAGTTGCCGCAGCGAGACGTAAACAGTGGTCAGAGATCCCCGGATGGCTGGTGGTGAGTTGCTCGCTTGCCGAAGACCCTGCCATTGCCGAAGAAGATTATGCTGCCTGCGCCTGTGCGATCCAGAACCTCTGCTTGAGCCTCTGGTCGCACGGAATTGCCTCGAAATGGTCAACAGGTGAGATCACACAGACACGTGAGTTTGCCGCGATTTGTGGCCTGAATCTCGATGTGTCGCGTGTGGTGGGATTGATCTGGTTTGGGTATCCCGCAAAAGTGCCGGCTGGTACACGAAAACGCTCCGTGGCCGACATTCTGCACGAGCTTCCATGATCAACATTTGAAGTGATTTGCACGCCGCCAATAGAAACAGGGTGCCGACTGAAATGTCAGCACCCTGTTTCTATGTTTTTGGCAAGTCATGAAAGACAGTGTAACGTGTCTTCAAAGGTGCAAGTCAACGTCGCTTAGAACTCACCGACGACTTCACCGCCGGCGCGGGTATTGATCGCCTTGAACAGACCAAGATCGACGTTCTCAGTCAGAAACCGGACGCGGCCATCACCAAAGAGAAAGTGTGCTCCGCCTGTATGGGGGCTGCTAAAGTCATCCAGATGGGTGTTCGGGTGATTTGGAGTATGATCGGCCAAACCCAATACCCGAGCAACCGCTTCCTGTCCGCCCGGAACAACCGCTCCCCATGTGCTCAGCCATTGTTCGTCAGGTTCATCAGGCTCGGGAAGAAGATCCGTTTTGTGCTCTCCCACGCAAACGGTATTGCTCATGCCATCACTGACATCACGGAAGCGGACGTTCGAGTTGTGCCAGAACATACCGTCGCCTCGTACCTGATGATCCGGGCCGTTGTTTTCGATATCGTCTTCCCAACTGATCATTCCATTTGACCCCTGGATGCCACTGCCGAAAGCACCGACATAGTTGGCCGTTGCCAGTGTTGCCAAGGTGGTTGCGCCTGTGGCTTCATCTTTGATTTCCCAGGTTGTTGGCCCACTGTCGGAAGGGCAGCGGAAGGCAACCAGAGGTGTGGCCAGCATCGCGCGGTTGTTATTTCCCGTGGTATCCAGGCTGGAAAGGCTGAAGTTGATTCGGTTGTAAAGCGGCCCCTGATCCAACATCGGAAGGATCATCGTTCCCCACGCAAATCCTGAACGCTCTTCGGCATGAGGAGTTCGTGTCGCAGGATCGACCCCAATCCAACCGGGAGGCAGGACGCCGTGAGTGTCATGGTAATTATGCAGTGCCAAGCCCAATTGCTTGAGATTGTTGACGCATTGCGAGCGGCGGGCTGCTTCCCGTGCCTGCTGGACAGCGGGCAGAAGCAAAGCAATCAGAATCGCAATAATTGCGATAACCACCAGCAACTCAATCAAAGTGAATCCTTTTCGCCCTGCCGGGGAAGGGGTTCTCTGAGAAGTCCACGGGGAGAAGGTCATGTCGCTCAATCCTGTCACTTAATTCAAAAAATTATCGCCACTTCATTCGTAATGAAGGGAAAAGGTCAAATCTCTGTACAAGCATATGCGCCAGTCACTCAATTACAATATGTATGCACAAGATTTTGTTAATCCCAAGCAACTTAATTACTTATTCATTTGCACGATTTATGAAGTGTCGGATTCGTTGCGATCATTGACCCAGATTTCATCACGGCCTGTTTGCAACACGAAAAGAACGGAGGATCATTTTAATAACAGCGTATCCACCTTTTGGTATCAGAAATGTCATACGACAGATTCCTGGGAGATCGTTGGCAGTTAATGGGCTTGAGTGGACGGATTTGGCGCGACCTGCTCAGATGGCAATGCTGAGTGAATCTCATCGCTAAGGGATTGGATGACTAGACTTTAATGGCCCCCATGATGAGTGTTTTTCAGAGCCTCAAGCCTTGCCTTCTTCGCTTTCAGCAGGTGATTTCGCATGACGACTGGCTTTCCAACAACGCGGCAAGAAATCATTCAGCGTCAAATCGCGAAGTTATCGCAGCTGGTGAAGACGATTGAGCCATCAAACCGCTTTTGGCAGCCACGTTTGGCAGCCGCTCGCTGGTCTGCGGATCAAGTCGCGTCGACCGCCCCGAACGAAGCTGCCCTTCGTCAACTGCTGGTAACATTGCCGATTGTTCGCAAAACGGATCTGGCAGCCAATCAGGCCGAGCATCCTCCCTATGGAACCAATCTCACATTTTCCCCAACCGCTTATTCACGGTTGCATCAGACTTCCGGCACCACTACCGGCCAGCCGATGCGCTGGCTGGATACTCCCGATTCCTGGCAATGGATTCTTTCCTGCTGGCGGCAGATCTACGCCCTCATGGGACTTACCTCTGAAGACCGGTTGGCGTTTCCTTTTTCTTTTGGCCCGTTTCTTGGTTTTTGGGCGGGATTTGAAGGGGCCAGCCAACTGGGAAACCTTTGTATTGCCGCGGGTGGCATGAGTAGCGAAGCGCGATTGAAACTTCTCGCTGATAATCAGGTGACCATTCTTGGCTGCACGCCCACCTATGCGTTGCGACTGGTCGAAGTGGCTCGACAGAATCAGCTCGATTTAAAGGAAAGTTCTGTTCGTGCCATTCTTGTGGCAGGGGAACCCGGCGGAAACATCCCCGCAACACGGCAACTCATTGAGAACTCATGGAATGCCCGAGTTTTTGATCATTGGGGCATGACGGAAGTCGGGCCACTGGCCAGTGAAACCGCCGGTGATCCTGGTTCACTGGCCTTACTCGAAACGGAATGTATTGCCGAAGTGATTGATCCCACCACGAATCGTCATGCTGATGAAGGAGAGCAGGGGGAGTTGGTGATCACTAATCTTGGCCGGACTGGTTCGCCACTTTTGCGTTATGGCACAGGGGATATTGTGTCTGCCAGCTGGAAAACGGTCGCTGGGGAACCGCCATTCATGAGGCTGCCAGGAGGGGTGCTTGGCCGTACTGATGATATGTGGATCATCCGTGGGAACAACGTCTTTCCCTCCAGTCTGGAGGCCATTATCCGCTCATCGCCACAGGTTGCTGAATATCAGTTGATTGTCAGTGCTCAACGACAGATGCGGGAAATAGCCATTCGTCTGGAATGTCATGCCGATATTTCAGAAGCTGACCGTCAGGCTTGTGCGACGGTCATTCGCAAGACCATCAAAGAGCGGCATCATTTTGAAGCACGGGTCGATCTGGTCGATCCTGGAACTCTGCCTCGCCATGAAATGAAAGCCAAACGGATTCAGGTGGAGTAGCTCTCGTGCCTTTGCTCACGCTTTGAGTGAGCATGCCGGATGTTCATTTGACGCTCCTATCAATTCACATGCTTGCTCAAAGCCGCTGTCTCTTATACACAACTTTTTCGCCACCTGAACCGCACCATGAAATTGGCATGCGTGGCCCATACCACCTTGCGGCCGTTACCTCAACATCTGGCACACAGCCGAGGGAATTCATGGGATTGATGCTATTCAAAAGTCATAGGGCAGGCTTCCGCCCCATACCGTTCGTCTCCCTTCGATCTCTTCCGAATTCCTTCGCGCTCTTCTTTTCTTCGCGGTAAAAATTCTTTGACTCACCGCAAAGGCGCGAAGAACGCAAAGGAGTCATTCCGATGAGCAGGTTTTTTCCCCAGGCCGGAACTCCCGTGGTTTGATCTGGTCATCACCCCTTGATGGTGTCAATGCCGTGCCGCTTGCTCAAGGGAATGAGAAATTTATGTATAAAAGACAGCTCAGAGCCGTGAGCATCGCACAAATGGCACTCATGGTGCTTGAAACTTTCAAGTACAGAGGGGCGTGTTACTATTCGGTTTTGACTTTGATTCGCTTGGCTTCGGCTTCTTTCCAGAGTGGGCCGTAGACTTCCTTATCAAACGGTGGACAGCCTGTCGCATACTGCCCCCAGGGATGATCTTTGGTTCGCATCAGATTGGTGCAGTAGGAGAACGTGCGACAGATGGTTTTTCGATTCAGTGCGCCATGCTGCTGCAAATGAGTGGCAAAATCGGGTTGAGAGAGCGAGCCTCGCCCCAGACCCACAAACTGACAGCGACCGTCGCGCACATTGGCCGCGCCCGCCTCGAACGCATAATCCTGGAGCCAGCTATAACCGCTCCCCACCACGGGAACTGTTCCCGCCGCTTCCTGCACAGCGGCTGTGGCCTCGAAATGCCGTAACACGCCCAGTAACGGATGCTCGGGAGCGTGGTATCCGTCGACCGGAGGCATCTCAGCCGGACGCACATAGTGGGGGCAGGCGTAGGGATTTCCTAATGACACATTGAAGAGACCGATTCCCGCTTTCACGAGTTGTTTCACCACTTCCAGTGGCTCGGTCAGATCTAAAATTAAGGGATTACTGGCATCAGCTCCAAAGCTGGTCTGAACGGGGAATGAGACTTCAATGGGTTGCCCAATAAACTCGGTGCCTTGTCCTTTGAAGGGGATTCCATCAAAGACATTCATCCGAGTGGCCAGCAGCAGATCAGGGCATTCACTGCGAATGGCACCGATAATCTCGAGCACCAGACGCATCCGGTTTTCCAGAGAACCACCAAACTTTCCCGGTCGGATTTTAGCGGCCAACAATTCAGAAAGCAGGTAGCGATGACATTGCTTCAGATCGATGAAATCGCAGCCAATCGCCTGAGCGCGGATTGCGGCGGTCACGTAAAGTGCGCCAATTCGCTCCAGCTCTCCGTCAGTCAGCGTGGGTTTATCGGCAGCAACAAGTTGCCCCGTGGCTTTATCGATTGTCACCAGATCCAACACGGGATCGTGCATGGCCATGAGTGGCGTTTTATAGCTGTAACGCCCTGAATGAGTCAGTTGTAAGCCCAGCAGCAGATCGTCGGTGGAAAACCCGGCATCCCGGTGAGCCTGACGACAATCGTTGAGCATTTTTTCCAGGGCGGGCATCGTTGCTTCTGAAAGCAACAGTTGCCGGGGGTTCATGCGAGCGGGTTCTTCGATGGCGGTGGCTTCTCCCCAGATCAGCTTTGCACCGCCGGCTCCAAATCGCAGGTAGCGTCGATATGTCAAATCATCTGGGAAGCCTTCGGGAGTGCCATCGCAGCCTTCCATCGGCTGTATGCAGAGTCGGTTGCCAACGTTGCGCCCACCAACAGTGATCGGTTGAAAGAGTGGCGATAAATCACTGGTGGCATGCAGTTGATGCCCCAGTTTGGCGGCATCGGCACTGACATCCGCCGACGATTTGTACTTGAAATAACGTGCCATGATGTGACTCAGTTCGATGGGAGAATGACAGGATGAGAGAATCAAGAGGCAGCAGCAAAAAGTCTCTCTGAGATCATCGAGAGGCTTCGGATAGGATCATGCTTTTTTGGGGCGAAAGGCCGTGATCCGTTCAGGACGAGTTTCAAAGACTGGCCCACCGATCAGTTCAACACAATAGGGAACAGCCGGAAAAACAGCATCAAGGCATTCCTGAATGGCCTTGGGCTGACCAGGCAGATTAATGATCAACGATTGGCCGCGGATGCCGGCCGTCTGTCGAGATAAAATCGCTGTGGGAACTTTCTCCAGAGAGACCTTTCTCATCAGCTCACCAAACCCTGGCAGCATTTTTGAACAGGCGGCTTCCGTGGCTTCAGGGGTCACATCACGCAGAGCCGGGCCAGTGCCGCCAGTGGTGACAATTAAAGAGCAGCCTGACTGGTCTGCCAGATCAATCAGCGTGGCTTCAATAAGGGGTTGTTCGTCAGGAATAACGCGGGCATCGACAGCAAATTCACCGGCTAAAACCTGGCTCATGTATTCACGAATCGCAGGGCCACCACGGTCTTCATAGATCCCCTGACTGGCTCGATCAGAGACCGTGACAATGCCGACTCGCAACATGGAACGATTCCTCAATCAATCCGGTTTCTCTCATCATGACGACCCCTCCAGCATATGGAGGAGGGAACAGGGATTGTGTCATCTGAGCCGATGTTTGCCCACTCTGTTGACAAGGTCTCCCAAGCTCTTCTTATCTGGTTTCCTTTTTAACTGTCGCGTTCTGGCGGCGTAAAAAACATCGTTTTCAGTACAAACGACGTCCAGACACTGCCACACGACTATGGAAACGGGTCTATTCATCAGCCCCGAGGTAAGAGCGATCCATTCCCAGAAGAATCCGCAACGAAGTCGCAGCGACCCCCAGAGCAATCCCAATCACAATGGCCCGTTGACCTGAGGTATTGATCACGCTCATGATCACAAAATCGGTCAATGACGAAAATGAATAGGCGTCTCCCAGAGGTGCAGACAGCACGGTTCCCGCATACGACCGGCCCAGAAGGACGATCAAAGCGGTTCCGAGCAACAGAACCGCTTCTGTGGTTTTTGCGCGAAACGCGCGAAACGCTGCTGATGCCACATAGAAAGTGAGCAGAGCAAACATCGTGCTGGTTGAGGGTTTAATGATGTATTCATATAGCCACCAGATTGCACCAGGGTCAGCTTCATAGCTATTCGCCCAGGGATAATCGGGATATCTCTCGCTGGGGGGAACAGCCACTTTCAACAGGCCAACCACGAGCGTGATCACGAAGCCGGAAAGTGTGATCGCCGAATAGGCCCACCCCGGCTTGAGTTGAGAAATTAACGTCAGGTGGTGAACACAAAGATTCACTCCCCCCAAGACCATCGCAACAGCGGCCAACACCAGAAACCAGGATTCAACAAGCCCACCCACATTTTCCATCTCGGGGATAAAAAATGCGGCCACCATGATGAACCCGGTCAGCATGGCAATCGCAATGGGGATCTGACGCTTGAACATGAACTAACCTTCTTCTCAGCTTCCCACTTACTCGTTAGTTCCCAGAATTTGATTCATCAGAACGTTGTAGGCCTGTCGCGGAACTGGGCCGACACTCTCGAACTGCATCAGCGTCGCCAGCAGGCACCCCGCCAGCAAGACCGTCACCGCAACGAGCTTTCCCAGATCCTGACCTTGCAAGCTGCCCAATTGTTGTGGCTCGCCTGAGAGATAGGCCGAAGCTGCAAAAAGCTCTTCCCCCAGGAGCGTGTAGTCACACGCCGCCACGAAGAAGGGCAACTGTGACGACTCGGCCGTTCCCGCAATCTGAATGGCGCCCACGGAATTCCCATTTTCCGCCAATAGCAATGACTCAGCGAAGAACTGCCCCATATAAAAGCAGGCCGCAGGTTTCTCGCGTTGTGTCCAGCCGCAAACTTCAGCGACATATGCAAACTGTTCATCGGTCACATACCGAATGAAATCGGCGTCATAGACATCAGGCTTTCCGGATTCGATGCACGCCGATTGAACCACTTCACGGGCAGCAGTCATCACCAGAGAACGCGACGTGGGAACATGCACAGGGTTCTCATAGGCAGCGGCTTCTTTCGCCACCGTCGACAGCACGCTCAGCCCGGCAATCGTCTGGATTTCATTGAGGTCCATAATCCCCGGAATAAACAGCACTGGACGCCCCATTTCGGTCGCACGGCCTACCGCGTCTTCAATCGCTTGAAGTCCGGCAATCGGGCGAACATAAACCGATCCGCCCAACCGTGCCCGTAACGTGCATCCCAGCACACACGCACAAACCAGCGAAACCAGCACGAACGTCCAGAATCGTTTGGGATCAAATGAGAACCACCAGATGTTCTGCTTGGATGGCTCGAGATTCGACGGGGTCATTGCAGAGATCGGCCCACTTTCCGAAGAGGATTCCCCTTCAGAAGATGGCCCTGTCGCGGAAGACGATTCGCTGGCAATGCCAACGCTCGCAGTGGCAACGCCAGCTGTGGCAGCGTTGGCTGTGGCAGTGGCAGCGTTGTTCGCCAGAGCCTCAGTGCATGTCGCCCAACAAATCGCGAACATGGCCAGAATGATCTCGGCTTTCAGAATGCGTGGCAGTTGCGGCTTCTCGCGCTGGAAAAGATTGATGCCGCCTGCGCCTTTGCCTATGGCTGTGCCATTTGCTGTGCCTGTAGCTGTGCCAGTCGATAACGTCATCTTTAGGACTCCAGAAGTTCAACGTTAGCCCTGGGAACAGTCACGCGCATCCCATCTGTCAGTTCCACAATCAGCACACGGGCCTTGGCCCCTGAATCAAGCAACATCGGTTCATGAGGCAGGCTGGAGACCTTTCCCAGAAGACCGAAATACGGATCGCGAATGATGCGGATCGAAGCACCGTCCGTCAGAAAAACAGGTTCATTCCCGCGAGTTGATGCTTCCTCACCGGGAACCATCAATTGATTGGCAGCAGGAATGACGACCTCGGGTCGCATGACCCCGGCACGAATCTGCGTGGCTCCATTGCACGATGCAAACTGGCCTGAATGGGCCTTGAATAATTCAAACGTCCGCCCCGCCATGGGGATGTCACCAAAGCCTTCCGTCATGATCAGGGTGGTGCCAATTTTTTCTGTTCCAGTGATTGCCACCCCCAGATCGTAGCCCAGAATTGCCCGGAGATCAGAGTCGTCAATGCCTCCTGAGACGATGGCCGCAACGCCCAGACTGGCTGCGGCGCTAACGGCTCCCTGAGTGATTCGCCCACCTCCAATCACAATTTTCCCGGCATGTTCCGGGCGGAGCGAGGCTTCTGTGAGGAGATCACCGGGAGCTTGCGCTGCCATGACAATCTTGCCGTAGGCTTCTGGCCCCACGCCAAAAATTCCCTGAACGACAGCCGCTTGACTGGAAACGACGACACCTTCGCCAGCAATCACCTCGGTCACAACGCCGCTCAAATAAGCCAGCACTTCAATGACATGCGGGTTCGCGCGAATCAACGCCTGACCAGTGATCCGTGAGATCGACTCAACAATCCCGCCACAGGGAGCCGTCGCTGATCGTGGTGACCAACCAAAAAGTCCGCCAGTCCAGCCAAGCTCTTCCCCTTCACTGACCCTGTCTCCGATTTGCCGCGTGGCATATTTGAGCACATCTCCCGGAGAAACCTGAAGTTGCCGGGAAAGATTGACAGGGAAAGGCTCTCCGG
This sequence comes from Planctopirus sp. SH287, assembly GCF_056500625.1. NCBI lineage: Bacteria > Pseudomonadati > Planctomycetota > Planctomycetia > Planctomycetales > Planctomycetaceae > Planctopirus > Planctopirus sp. SH287. The sequence goes on from NZ_CM151403.1 coordinate 1,170,145, forward strand.
GAAGCTCCGTTCGCGCAATAGGGGTCAGTGCATCAACCTGTTGGCCCAGTGACACGAGGACATCACCGGAAATGGGAAGCAATCGCTTCGCTTTCCATGTGGTTGCACGACTGATTGTCAAACCCGGCACATAGGCTTTCGCCATCAACATCACCCCCCAGGAAATGTGCTCTGGTTCTACCGGGTTGTGAGGCGACATACAAATCCAAAACTCGTGGATGTATTCATTCCTGTTGATAATCCGCCCATAATTGAACAGATCTCTCTCGCGCAGTGCTTTTTAGAGGCGATGAAGCAGCTTCAGCGATAGACTTTCGCACAAGCCGCCGCAGATGCTTCGCAGGCTACTGGAGAACCAATCTTTGACCGTTGATGCTCATATCCCTGAAGTGACAATTCGCACGCGAGAGAATGGCCCGCTGGTGGTCACAGGCCCATTTCGGCTGATCGACCATCAATATCAGGAGTTCGTTATTCCCCCCGGCCAGAACGTCGCTCTTTGCCGATGCGGAATCAGCGCCAAAAAACCTTTTTGCGACGGGAGTCATCGCGGCTGTGGGTTTGTCGCGAATGAGTTAGCAAATCACCAGCAGCCAGATTCTCACAAGTAACAAAACATCTTCCGATCCCCAAACGTTGATGCCAAGTCATCGATGCCGCGTGTTGATCAGGCCTTCAGTGCATACCATCATTTTCAGAATCACTTTTGCCTCACAGATTTCCCTTGTCTCTACCAGATGAGTTTTTCATGTTCAAACACCAACGATCTTGCCTTTCTGACGCTGCGTCGCTTTTGAAACCTTTTCGTAATCGCGCGGCAAGGCTCCTGCTTCAAACCGCATTGTGCATAACGCCGATCGCGTTGGCGTTTGGTCAGTCAGTGGCCCCACCCGGAACGGCTTTGGGGAATCCCAAGTCTGCCGCAAAACCTGCTGTCAAACCGGCTCCGATTGATCGGACGCTCCTTCCCGAAATGACCGAGGTTAAACGTCTGCGCGAGCTTTTGTCTCAACCTCTGCCAGCATTGACGCGTCCCGCAGAGCAGGCTGATCTTGAAGTTTTCGGCAAAGCCGTCGACTGGACTCTGCGACACGAAGAGATTCAAACAGCCCCTCAACGTGATGCTCTCCAGCGTGTTGCTCTTCGCGGCTTGGCACGATGGGCAGATGCCGAAAAAGGAAAGATTCCCTGGGTCACTGAACCGGGGCGACATGTGCTGGGGTATCGCTCGGATGTCGATGAATCGGTTCAGCCTTACGCACTCTCGATCCCCGTAGGATATCAGCCGGACGCCAGTGATCGCTGGCCATTGGAAGTCGTGCTGCATGGCCGTGACAATGGTCTCAATGAAGTCAAATTTATTGATTCTCATGATGGAAAAGCACTCAAAAATCGGCCGCCATACTTTCGACTTGAGGTCTTTGGTCGTACCAACAACGCCTACCGCTGGGCCGGTGAGACCGACGTTTTTGAAGCGATGCGTGATGTCGAACGAAGGTTCCGAATTGATGATCAGCGGGTCAACCTCTGGGGCTTCTCGATGGGAGGAGCAGGGGCCTGGCATCTCGGCGTGCATTATCCCGATCAATGGACATCGGTGGGTGCTGGGGCCGGCTTCGCAGAAACTATGACTTACCAGAAAATGAAACATCCCCTTGAGTCGCCGCATCGGGAGTTACTCCGAATCTATGACGCTGTGGATTATGCGGGCAACGCCGGGCTGGTGCCTTTGATTGGCTACGGCGGTTCGGAAGACCCACAACTGGCCGCTGCCAAGACGATGCAGATCGCTGCGAAAGAGGCCGGATTTGATATTCCCGTGCTGGTCGGGCCAGGGGTTGCTCACAAATGGCATCCCGATTCTCAAAAAGAATTCGATGCCTTCCATGAGAAGCACCGGATCGTGGGACGCCGCCGATACCCTCTGCAACCACAGATTCATTTTGTGACATGGACGGTCAAATATCAGAATGCAGGCTGGCTGAAAGTCATCCGGCAGGAAGTTCCTTATGTTCAGTCAACGGTCGATGCGAAGATTCTCGCCGATAAGGATCTGGTGGAGGTCACGACTGCAAATGTCGCGATTTTGAGTGTCGATCGGCAAGCCGGTGAGTCGATCAAAATTGACGGCAGCGACCCGCTCCCGCTGCGTGACGCGGCCGAGGGTCTGCTTCCCGATGTCTATTTTGAACTCCGCGCCAATGGCTGGAAACAGATCGAATACAAGGCCTCGCGGGATATTGAAATCAATGACATGCGGCACAAACACCACCGCTTACAAGGCCCCATCGACGATGCCTTCAGCCAGCCATTCATCCATGTCACTGGGAGCGGGCGTCCCTGGGGCATGGCTCATGAAGAATACGTGAGATGGTCAAAGCAACGTGCTCAAGCCGAGTTTGATCAATGGATGCGGGGACAAGCTCCAGAAACCATTGATAATCGCGTCAGCGATGAAACTTTAAGCGATAAGAACCTGATCCTCTGGGGCGATCCCGGCTCAAACACTCTCATTGCCCGGATTGTTGACCAACTGCCGATTCAATGGACAAAAGACAAAATTGTTGTGGGAGAAAAAGAGTATTCCACCACCAATCATGCGTTGGCATTGATTGTTCCCAACCCGCTGAATTCTCTGCGGTATGTGGTGATCAACAGCGGGCACACTTTTCATGAACCAGAATTTCGAGGGTCAAACGCCCAGCTTTATCCTCGACTGGGCGATCTGGCGATCATTCGATTTACACAGCGAGCGGACGATACTTACTCAGAGGAAGTTGTGGAAAATATCATCCTGGATGCCCGCTGGCGTCTGCCTCAACCGCTGACCGCTGAAGGCCAGAATCCTGCCAAGTAGGAGGCATGAATCGCAGCACAAAGCCCCATGAACCTGCCCGGAACCCCTCTTATCCTTCTCCCTGAGGGAGAAGGTGGCCGTAAGGCCGGATGAGGGGGATGTGTTGCTCGCGATGAGAAGGATCGTGTTGTCATTGATGAGAGGATATCGATAGCTATCTGAAACACGGATAGTTAAATACCCCTCACCCCCGGCCCTCTCCCGCAAGCGGGAGAGGGAGTCATCAAATCCTTCTCCCTGAGGGAGAAGGTGGCCGTAAGGCCGGGTGAGGGGGCGCGTTGCCACGGATTTTGTGCCATGCTGCCTATCCCGGATATCTCACCAGGGCGTGGGGGTGGTGTTTTTTTGCTGGTTGGTAATCGGTTGGAGGGCTGGTGGGGGCCGATCGTTGGGGATTTCGTGATCGCGGAGCGGAATTGCAACGGATTTCCGGCGGGTTCATGGTTTTTTACTCTGCTCAGCGCAGAACTTCTCCCCGCTCTTCGCTGTCGAAACAGGTCTTCGACCGAAGAGGCCTTGGCAAACTCCTGATTTCTAAGCCATAGGCTGGTTACACTCGCAGAGGTGTCCGTTCCTGACGCCGGAGGTTGCCAAGGATCTCTCGGAACAGCGCCTGATACGGATACGCCTGCGACAACGACAGCACCACCCGTCGCACACTCACACTGATTCGTCCACCGATCTTGAGCAGCCTGGCCCGAATCGTGTTGACCTGAGCTGTCGCCAGCGACGTGCCTTTCAGGCCGAACTCCTTGAGCGCTTTATGCAGCACATACGCCATGGTCGAGAACAGCACCCGCAACTGATTACTGCGCATGGCGTGGGTACTCGTGCGGTCGGCGAACAGGAACAACTGCTGTTCTTTAATCCGGTTCTCCATCTCGCCGCGAGCACAATACAGATCCTCGTATAGCGGCCGGGCAGCCATGCGTCTTTCCGGCAGACTCGTCACCACGAACCGGGGGTTGCTCCCTTTCGATAAGTGCTCAGCCTTGCCCACCACCCGGCGGGCCTGCGACCAGCTTTTCCGGGTGCGATACTCAAAGTCTTTGAACACCCGGGAAGAGGCCTGAGTCTGCTCGAACAGAGCTTGCGCCTCGTGCAATTCTTTCCCGATGATGTTCAGCAATCTCTTGTTCTTGGCCAGGCCGAAGACATAATCCACGCGGTTTTGTTCACACCAGTGCAGGATCGCTTCGCGACAGAAGCCGCTGTCGCCACGCACAATGATCCGCACCTGAGGCCAGGCAGCACGCAGCTTGGGAACGATCTTCGCCAAGACCTCCACGGTGCCCGCACAGGCGTCGATATTCGAGGGTTTGAGTAAGGCCAGGAGCGGCCAGCCATCACAAAAACAGTACAGCGGCAGGTAGCAATAATTCTGGTAGTACCCGTGAAAGAACTTGCCAAGCTGATCGCCGTGAATGGGGTTGTCTGTGGCGTCGAAGTCGAGAATCAGTTCTGGCGGTACGCACAGTTTGGCCTTCATCCGAATGAAGATATCGACCAGCGTTTCCTGCAACTGGTCGATGCTGGCGACAATCTTCTTGTAGCGACTTTTCGCACTGGCTCCGGGCGGTGTGAGTTCCAGCCGGTTGAGCGTGCTCTTGCCCGCCAGCGGCTTGCCGTGATCTTGTGGATGGAGGCGATTGTGGCCAGTGATATCCTTTCGTCCACAGAGCAGCGCCAGGAGAGGATCATGGCGAAGTTGTTCGTGATCGTTGAGGTCTTCATACCCCAAAGCCAGCCCCATCACCCGCTGGAGCAGGAGTTCTTCCACGGTGAATTCAATGAGTTCTTCATCGCGATGATCGGTGAAACACCCGGCCAACTGGCGGACGATGCCGAACCGCTCTTCGACTTCGCGGAGTAAGAGCCCCCCGGCATCGGAAGTGATCTTCCCGCCGTCAAAATCAGCGACCACTTCCCGGCGATCGTGGTGCTGAAAGAGCAGCTGCTGCGTGTTACACTCTGTCATGACGAGACGTCCTTGTGCTGGCGTGGTGAGTTGTGTGGTAACAACACTTTACGCAAATCCAGGCGTCTCGTTTATGCTGCGCTGTGAGAAATCCGGGCTATGCCAGATCACTCAGCAAGTGGAGTGACTGGAGTTATCCGATAAATTCCAGTTGAACCGGGTGAGGAATCACCTTGTGTTCATAAGCCCTTGCCAGCAACAATTTGACCGCTTCACGTCCCCGATCACCAAAGTCAATCGTCCAGTCGTTGACGTACATGCCGACGAATGTGTCAGCCTTTTGATCATCAAGATCACGTCCATATTTTTTTGCGTGATTGAGTGCTTCCTGCCGGTGTTCTAACCCGTAAATGATGCTTTGCTTTAAGAGGGCGGTCACTTCTTCCATCGCTTTCTGTCCCAGATCACGGCGGATGGCATTGCCACCCAGAGGAAGCGGCAATCCCGTCTTTTCCAGCCACCATTTTCCCATGTCGACCACCAGGCTCAAGCCTTGTGAGGCATAGGTCAACTGTCCTTCGTGAATGATCAAACCAGCATCAACTTCGCCACGTTCAACGGCATTCAGAATTTCATCGAAGGGATAAAGCACTGGCGTAAAACGATCGCCCAGCAAAAGGCGCAGCGACAAAACAGCGGTGGTCAACTTGCCGGGAATGGCGATCCGCTTATCAATCAACTGGTCGATACTCATGGGTTCGCGAGCGACGACCATCGGGCCGTAATTATCACCCATGCTGCATCCACAAGCGCACAATGCGTACTTGTCAGTCAGATAGGCGTAGCCATGCAGACTGACAGCCGATAACTCCAGTTCGCCTTTGAATGCCCGCTGGTTGAGCGTTTCAATGTCTTGCAATTCATGCGTAAAAACGTATGAGCCTGTGGGGATTTTGTCATTTGCCAAGGCATGAAACATGAAGGCATCGTCGGGATCTGGGCTATGGCCGACACGGATAAGCGTTCGATTGTCCACGGATCGTCTTTCAGTTGAACTTAACCTCTCACACAAAGCCACTTTTGACCTTGGAAATGCCGACCAAGTCGACGATTCCTGTCGCAAAAGAGTTTTGTAAGAGCTGATGAGATGAGCATCCTGGCGATAAATTCTCACAGCACGAAACGATTCCCCCATCAGAGGATTCGCTCCGGGCCTGATGAAAGTTATAGTCTCTTGCACGTATTACCGCACATGAAGACCGCCGATTAACATGGCCAACTGTTATTGCCAGTTGATATTCGTCAAAAACATGTGAAACACCCCTAATGTCTCGTCGGGGCTTTCGGCTCTCATCATGACACTCGACTGATTGTTCAGGTGCCTGTTTGCCCACTCCTCAGCAACCCTCCATCGATCTCCCCTCCACTGTGGTTCCAACCATCGGCGAGGAGGCGATTCGGCAATTGGTACAACGCTTTTACCAGCGTGTTAAAACAGACCCGATCATCGGCGTGATGTACCCTCCTGATGACTGGCAAGGGGCTGAAGAACGGTTGGCCGGTTTTTTGATCTTCCGGTTTGGTGGATCTGATGAGTACCTGCGCCGAAGGGGAGCACCGCGATTACGCATGAGGCACGCTCCCTTTGTGATTTCTCATTCAGCCCGTGATCGCTGGGTGGAACTCATGGCCGCTTCAATCGATGAATCTTCTTTGCCAGAACCGGTGCGGAGTATCGTGGCCGATTTCCTGAGCCACACCGCCACCTTCATGATCAACGCATGAAAGCCTCGCTCAACCACAAAATTCTGAGGCGCACAACGGGATTATCAATGGCATCAGACCATTGATTTTCCACAGCAGGAATCACTCGCTGAGATGACCGTGGCAAAGCTCAAACTGGGCATCAGAAAAGCGTTGACGATCACCCTGTTTGATGCCATCAAGTAATGCCTGCAAGAGTCGACACTGTCGCTCAGTGACAGGAATGATCACATTCGGGCCGGGGCCGCGCCGCATGATTGTTCGGGAAATCACGTCCAGTAACGTCGCTATTCCCTGCGTTGTGATGGTCGAGATGGGCAGAGCATCCGGCCAATGATTGAGAACGTCTCGCTCCATCTGCAAGTCGCATTTATTCAGAACCACAATCGCTTCGTTGAATTGCTGGCCAAGAGCAATATCGCCGGGAAGCAACTGTCGGCTGGCATCGACGACATGGAGCACAACATCTGCCTGCCGGGCTGATGTGATGGTGCGTTTGACCCCTTCGTTTTCAATCGGATCATGGCTATCGCGGACGCCTGCCGTATCAGCCAGTTGCACGAGCCAGCCTCCCACGGCAGTCGAAGATCGCACCACATCGCGTGTGGTTCCTGGCTGATCGACAACAATCGAACGGTCATAGCCCAGCAGGCGATTGGCAAGACTGGATTTCCCCACGTTGGGAAGCCCGACAATCGCAAGCGTCCAGCCTTTGATCAACCGCTCACCCACCGCAGCCCATCGGAGGGCCAATTCGATCTGACGAACCTGAAAGTCCCTGAGAGCCAGATCGCTTTCCCACTGGAGATTGGCCACAAATTCGGGGAGTTTTTGCAGGCAGTTTTCCAGTACCAGCTTGGCCGATTTCACCGTCGCTGCCCGGGAGAGGGACTCCGTACACTCAGCCGTAAGAAAATTCGTGATCTGCGAGAGTTGCTCTCGCCAGGTTTCAACGACAGCCCCCACCGACTGAAGCGACGTCAGCACCTGCTCAACAGCGGCCAGACCTCCATGGCAGGTCACTTCAAATAATTGAGGATTAATCCGCGAGACAACCACCCCTTCGGAAACCGGCCCCCCCCATTGTCCATAAGAAACGTTGCCAATCGCCAGTTGTCGCCAATCTGTCGCGTTGGCTGATCGAAACAATTGCTCAGCGCCAGGCCCAAGTTGAGCCACATCGCCAGCAATTCGTACCACAGCAATGGCCGAACGTCCCGGTGGCGACCAATGGGCCGCACTCACGTGTTTTGCAAGGAACCCACCAGGTGAACTGGCCGGGTTCTCAAAATCCAAGCCCATCCTGTGCCTCTATTGCCTCATCATTTCACACATACCCAGCAAGGCATTTTGCCACAGGTGATTCATTTGAACAGGCCGCTCAGTTCTACCAGCCATTACATTAACAATGTGCTGCCAGAATCCTCAGACACCATGATCTTTGAACGGTCTCTCCATGGCGAGAAGCGATCGCTTCCTGCACGTGATATCACTTCAAACCGGCAGATTGCTTGAGTTCATCTGCATAAATTTGATTGCTTCCCCTAAATGATGAGTCATCAGCCCATTCAGCTGTTCTTCAGGTTGAAGTCATTACGAAGTGGCATCTCGATCTCGCGATAACTCATCATCAGAATCAAACAATCCAATGGCCGGTTTGGTTTCGCTGCGAGGTTCCTCGATCTCCCGATTTTTATCATCACCGGTTCCCTCGGCCTCATGAATCGTCCTCATGGGAAATGTCGATTCAGAACGTGTGGTCGGGACAATCGGTACAGTCGACGGGTTGAGATCAAACGGGACTTCAGAATCGGCGGATATCTCCGCCTTACGTCCCCTTTGAGAGACTGAACTCCCGGATTTTGATGACTCCTGATGAGTGGCCACCGGATCAAAAGGGGCGGTGATCATTGCCGGTGACTGCAGGCTGGACTGAAGGATCTCGACCTTCGATTCGGCATTCTCCAGAAGTTCGCTGCACGTTCGGTAAAGATGAATCCCTCGCTCAAAGCCCTGAAGAGCATCATTGAGAGGCAACTCCCCCTGATCCAGGCGATCAACAATCTCCTGAAGTTCCGACATGGCTTCTTCAAAAGAGGGACTATCAGATGTCGTCGATTTACGGCGGGCCATGGTGTCGTCTCCGGTTTAATTCACGGCCATTCCCGGCAAGGATTCGCCAGGCAGGATTAGCTCACTGAGATTAGTATTCGTAGAGCTTCAAAGTTGAAAATCGAGGTTCAGCAGCTAGTTAAGAGCCTGTTCGAGAAAACTCCCTCTCCCGCAAGCAGGAAAGGGCCGGGGTGAGGGCTGATGAACCATCCGCGCTCCCCAATTGCCATGCCGGGTGCCCTTGTCAAGTGCCATGCTTGCGGCTCTGAGCAAGCATGCTCTGTGAGTTGATAGAAGCGTCAAAGGAACATCCGGCATGCTCAGAGCCGTGAGCATGGCACGGGAGTCATCAGCAAGAAGGAGTTAAGAGTTGCCGGACAGACGCACCGTCCGAAAACGAAGGACATCGCACTGTATCGAACCCCTCTATTAAACCTTGACACCGCGCTAGCTGATTTTCTTGAGGAAGCTGATGCGGCCGGTGGTGACCCACTCGCTGACAATGATGTTGCCATTGTGGTCAAACGTGGCGTCGTGGGGATGAACAAATTTACCAGGCGCCCATTGCTTGGCATCGCCACGGTTCACTTTTCCTGCGTTGACGTTCTTGTGGTCATCACACAAGTAAGCCAGAACTTTATTGTTGCCATCAAGTAGAGTCACACGTCCCTGAAGCTCAGGCACCAGCATGAGATCTTGATAGAAATCCACATGACATGGCTTCTGAAAACCGTCGATGAGAGAAACAAATTTCCCTTCGGGTGTCAGGCATTGAATCGTGTTGCGGCCACGGTCAGTGACATAAAGAATTTCATCTTTTCCCGGACGAACTTCTAATGCCAAACCATGGTTATTACTGAATTTTTCCGGGCTGGGGCCAGCCCCGCCAAAGCTCAGTTTGTATTCGCCATCTTTCGTATAGCGATGGATGAAATTAGAACCATAGCCATCAGCCACCAGCAGGTCGCCATCTTTCAGGAAGGCAATGTTGGTTGGCTTGTAGCGATTCGGCCCGCTCACTCCCTTGCGAGGAACTTCACCAGAGCGCACCCGCTGAGGCAATGTGTTTTCACCTTCAGGATAGACCCCCGATTCCATGGGCGCAAATCGTTCCCAGATCAGTTCTCCCTTGAGGTTCGTCTTGGCAATTGACTGCACCGGATCGGGATTCGAGTAATAAAGGAACTCTTCTCCGTTCTCTTCACGAAGCTCCAGCCCGTGAGCACCTCCCTGAAAATACTGGCCAAATGAACGGACATATTTTCCGTTTTCATCAAACACAAAAACGTTGGGGTGATTCTTCTTGTTGAAGTCACCCGTGTGGTTCAGATAGACGAAACCATTTTTATCAACCACAGTAGCCTGAGTCGTCTGCCAGGTAAACTCACTGGGAAGCTGAGCCCAATTGTGAATGACTTCGTATTGATAATCGCCTTGCCCCGTGATTAATCGCTCAGTTTCAGTTTTGCTTTGAGCATGCACAAACGGAGTTCCAGCGATCAAACCAGCAGCGGCAACCCCCGTGACCTTCAATGCGTCCCGTCGTGAAATCGGCGAAGTCATGCAACCCTCATCATGTTGAAAAAAGTCGATATGGTTGAGCTGAAAATCAAACACAGAGCGTAGCGGATTGCCTGGGGAAGGTGCCATGAAGTTCTTACGGAATGCACCATCTTCTACTGGAGCTGCCGAATGATCTCTTCAATGCTCGCAAGTTGAGCCTTCTGATTGGCCAAAGTCTGTCGGACTTCGGCCACAACTTCCGGTGGGGCCTTATCAACAAAACTGGCGTTACCGAGCTTCTTTTCCGTCGAAGCGATGAAGCCACGCAGCTTTTCGGCATCTTTTGTTTGCTTGGCCAGTTCAGCGACTTTATCAATCAAACCTTCCAGAGGCACAAAACCTTCGGCTCCTTCCAGTGTGAAACTCGCAGAAGCCGGAGGACGTGACACCTCTGGGCCAGTGGCTGCAATTTCCGCTTTCGCCAGATTCTGGATCTGAAGACGCAAGGTTTCAAAATCTGCAGCGGCTTCAATGCTGCACTTCAAATGGACGGCAATCGATTGGCCGGGGCTGATGCTGTACATCGCACGAATATTGCGAATCGCTCCAATCGCTTCCTGCAAGCGAGTGAATCGCTGCTCAAGGGCAGGGGAGATGTCGGCTTCGTTCACAGCTGGCCAGGCAGCAATGATGCAGGCCGTTTCCGCCGGCTTGGGATCAGGCAAACCGCGAGTCGGTGCGATCTCTGCCAGACGATGCCACAACTCTTCAGTGATGAACGGAGTGAACGGGTGCAGCAGCCGCAAGATTTGATCCAGGACATGCACCAGCACCCGCTGCGCGACCGGCTTGGCAGTTTCGTCACGCAATCGCGACTTGATCAGTTCCAGATACCAGTCACAGAATTCGTTCCAGACAAAATCCCGCAGGGCGCGAGTGGCCGCGTCGAACTTGTAAACACCAAGGAGCGATGTCACTTCATTCGTGACCGTCGCCAGACGACTGACAATCCACTGGTCTTCAATCGCCAGCTCACTCTTCTGCACCGCAGCGGGCGTGTAGCCTTCGAGGTTCAGCATGGCAAAACGGGCGGCATTCCAGAGCTTATTGCAGAAATTGCGGCCAAACTCGAAGCGCTCGATGACAATCCCCGCCACCGGTTCGCCTTCATCCGGTGCATACCAGGGCGTCGCATATTGCGATTCTTTCTTGCACTTCGCGCACTTGATCTTGGGCTTACCCGGCTGAAATTTCAGGTGCTTCTGCTCTTGAGGAATCAGGTTCTCGCAGTGAGGACAGGCATAGCTCACGGGAAGCCGCACGTCCTGCGTTTCTCCCGCAAAAGAGGCAATCGTGAAGCGTGTGCCGTCGCAACCATAGCGGTCAACGAGTTCCAGCGGATCGACGCCATTCCCCTTGGTTTTGGACATCGTCTGCCCGAAACCATCCTGAATTTTCGGATGAATATGCACGTGCTTGAAGGGGATATCGTTGAGGTTATATAGCCCTGTCAGCACCATCCGCGCGACCCACAGCGTGATGATATCCCGCGACGTGATCAGCACACTGCCGGGATAGAAGTAGGGGAGAACCGTGTTCTTCCCGTCGCCGCTGGAATCAGGCTGATTGTTGAGTGGCGGATTCGCCGTTTCATTCGGCCAACCCAGCGTGGCGTGTGGCCACAGGGCACTGCTGAACCAGGTATCAAGAACATCAGGATCTTGTTCAAATCCATCGGCTTCGAGTTGCTTCTGGGTGATCTCTCCTTGAGCGTCTGATGAGTCGACACAGATCAGCACGCTGGCCGGATCACTGGCAGAGAGGATGCCTGCCGCCGCAGAGTTATTGGGATGGGCGGCGAGATATGACTCCGCTTCCGAAGCACTGGCAAACTGCCTGCTCCACACGGGAATCCGGTGTCCCCACCACAGCTGGCGGCTGATACACCAGTCGCGCTTCTCCCCCAGCCAGTCGAGATAGCTCGATTGATACCGCTCAGGATAGAATTTCACGCGGCCATCAGTCACCGCATCAATCGCCTTCTGGGCGAGTTCGTCCATCTTCACGAACCATTGATCCGACATCAGCGGCTCGACAGGAGTCTTCGAGCGATCGCTGAATTTCATGGGAATCTTGCGGTCTTCAACCTTTTCAAAGAAACCGAGAGCCTCCATCTTTGCGACCACCGCCTTGCGGGCTTCCAGTCGATCCAGACCAGCAAATTCGCCCCCCTCTTCATTGATGGAACCATCTGGCCGCATGATATTGATCATGGGCAATTTGTTGCGCAGGCCGCAGGCATAGTCATTGGGATCATGCGCGGGAGTCACCTTCACGCAGCCCGTCCCCAGTTCTTTATCTGCCAGCAGACCATCGGCAATGATGGGCACAAGCCGGCCCACCAGTGGCAAACGAACATGCTTGCCCACCAGAGCCGTGTAGCGTTCATCAGAAGGATGGACACACAGCGCGGTATCACCCAACATCGTTTCCGGACGAGTCGTCGAGAACGAAATCCGCTGTCCGGTTGGTTCGCCCTGATCGTCGACGACAGGATAATTGAACGTCCAGAACTGGCCATCGATATCTTCGGTATAGACTTCATCATCAGCGACAGCTGTTTGCAGAAAAGCATCCCAGTTAACAAGCCGCTGACCACGATAGATCAGGCCATCGCGGAACATCTTGAAGAACGTCCTGCGCACGGCCTGCGAACAAACGTCATCGAGCGTGAACCGTGTTCGTCGCCAATCGCAGCTGGCACCCAATCGTTTGAGCTGGCCGAGAATGCGGGCCTCGTAATGATCCTTCCATTTCCAGATGCGCTGAATGAGTGCCTCACGGCCCACGTCGTGCCGCGTCAGGCCTTCCTCTTCAAGCATCCGCTTTTCGACCATCGACTGCGTGGCGATCCCCGCGTGATCTGTCCCCGGCATCCACAGCGCCGAATAACCCTGCATCCGTCGCCAGCGAGTGATGAGATCCTGCAAGGTTCCATTGAGAGCATGTCCCATATGGAGCGCCCCCGTCACGTTGGGCAGGGGGATCATGATGACATGCGGCGGTTTCGTCTCGCTGGGGTCAGCGTTGAAATAGCCTTGCGTTTCCCAATGGGTATACCACTGTGCTTCGGCAGCCTGCGGATCGTAAGACTTGGGAATCTCAGTCGTCATGAAAAAACTCTCGTGGGGCCGCAAAAATTGGCGTGCGGGATTCGTAATCAGGGGTACCGAATGAAAAGGAAATGGGTGGCCCCGGTTGAAATTCTGATTTCTACCGGGGCGGCGCAGCCGAAAGAGGCTAAGAACGCCCAACAAAACCGGTTGTGCCTGTTGGAAAACGTTGAATGCTTCGTCAATTCCCGCTGCATCAGAGGTTTTGTTAGAGTTTTTAAGTGGGATCGCGAGAACGCTGCCTCTTATGATTTTGTCACCCAGAGTGACCAAAAACTGTCAACCTGGGCCACCCGATTTGTTATTTGAATCATTTCTGTGTTGTTTAATTTCAGGAAGCGAATACTCACTATTCCGGCAAGCCTTCATCCTTAAATAGCTTGTATTCGACACTGTCCGCCAGTGCGAGCCAACTCGCTTCAATCACGTTTTCGCTGACGCCCACCGTGCTCCAGGTATCGTGTTCATCCCGGCTTTCAATCACCACACGAACCCGGGCCGCTGTCCCTTCAGCTGAGTTAATCACACGAACTTTATAATCTACCAGGTGCATTTGCTCGAGAGCCGGATAGAACCGCATCAACGCTCGACGCACGGCTGTATCCAGTGCATTGATCGGGCCATCTCCTTCGGCAACCACGTGCTCAATCTCATGGCCAACTTTCAGTTTGACAGTGGCTTCGGTGACAGGAGCTTGCCCTTCTTCTGTGACCACGCCAACACGGTAATGCAGTCGCTGAAATTTGGGGGTATAGAGTCCCGCCTCTTTACGAACCAGCAGATCAAAAGAACCTTCAGCCGCTTCAAATTGATAGCCAATGTTTTCCAGATCCTGCACCCGCTCCAGGATATTCCGCATGAGCTGATTATCTTCGGCGATCCGGTATTTTGTGGTCTTGGCAATGATGTTGCTACGGCCCGAAAGCTCGCTCACCAACACCTTGCGTTCGTTGCCCACGGTCTCGGGCGGAATATGTTCGTAACTGCGGGCCAGCCGATTGACTGCGTGAACGTGCATTCCCCCTTTATGAGCAAACGCACTGCTTCCCACAAAAGGCTGTCCGGGACGAAGCTGCAGATTGGCAACTTCATAGACATAGCGCGAAAGCTCTGTCAGATGGATCACACCGTTGGGAGTGAGCACCTCGTGATGCTTCTTGATCGCCAAGTTGGCCCCCACACTAATGAGGTCAACATTGCCGCACCGTTCGCCGATGCCATTGATCGTTCCTTGAACTTGAACAATCCCGCAATCAACAGCGATCAATGAGTTCGCCACAGCCAGCTCGCAATCATTATGACAATGAATGCCCAGCGGCGTGGAGAGTTCTTTTTTGACCGCATTAACAGCTGCTGCAATTTCTTCCGGCATGGTTCCGCCGTTGGTATCGCATAGGCAGATCAAATGCGCACCTGCTTCAGCAGCCGCCCGCAACGTCTTCATCGCGAACTCAGGGTTCCCTTTGAAACCATCGAAGAAATGCTCCGCGTCGTAAATAACATGCCGGCCTTCGCCCACGAGGAACCCCACCGAGTCACTGATCATCGCCAGATTTTCGGCTTCATCGACCCGCAGAACTTCAAAAACATGCAGATCCCACGTCTTGCCCACCACGGTGCAGCAGGGGGTTTGTGCGTCTCGCAGAGCCAGCATGCCCGTATCCTGATCGGCGGTGACGCCTTTACGACGGGTCATACCAAAGGCAGAGATCTTGGCATGCTTCAGTGGCAGTTCACGGACACGTTGAAAGTATTCCGCATCCTTGGGGTTCGAGAGAGGATAGCCCCCCTCGATGAAATCGATCCCAATCTCGTCCAGCTTCTGCGTAATCAGGAGTTTATCTTGCAGAGAGAAATTGACACCTTCTCCCTGGCTGCCGTCACGCAGGGTGGTATCGTAAAGCTGGATGCGAGCCATGTTTTCTATACTTTCTGTTCTCGGCGGGAAGGTTCATCACAAGAGCGATGCTCTTGGCTGTGAATCGCCGTCATCCCACAATGCCACTTTCCCTCGATACCAACAAAAAAACCCCCGGTTGTCCGGGGGCATCAGGCAGGCACAGGAACTACAGCCTGGGTTGCGTCAGCCCCCGGAAGTCGTAATTCCAATAATGGATACAGGTTCGGTAAACATTTCGTTCTTCTCTTAATCGCCAAACAGTTCCAGAGTACCGCTGGGAACCTGACCCGTCAAATCCTCTGGGGTTCACCGATTTTCTTGCGGCAAAAGGCTGTAATTCGTAATGATCGTGCGGAATCTTCCATGATGATGCGAATTTCGTCGACGATCCCCCCGATTCAGATGCGATTGACACGCCAAACGGCTACACTCGGGGCGATGCGCCGATTTGACGGCGCAACCGACGCCAGTGATTTGTGGGCTGACCCTCGTGACAGGATCTGACCAAAAGCGAATCTCGGGCCGATTTTCAACGCTTTCTGAGTGAGATTTTTCGTGACGATCACGTCTGTTGTCGGCTTACAATGGGGCGATGAAGCCAAGGGAAAGATCGTAGACCTGCTGACGGACGAGCACCAGATCGTCGTTCGTTATCAAGGCGGCAACAACGCGGGCCATACCGTCAAATTTGACGGCAAAACCTTCAAACTATCGCTGCTTCCCACCGGGATTTTGCGTCCAGGCGTCACCGCCATTATTGGTAATGGCGTCGTGGTTAATCCCGAAGCCTTGCAGAAAGAGATCGACACCATTCGCTCACAGGGTGTGGAGATTTCCAACAATCTACTCCTCTCCGATCGCGCCCATGTGATTCTGCCATATCATGTGGCAGAAGACGGTGCCTCTGAACGAAGTCATAAGCAGGATGCCATTGGCACCACCGGCCGCGGAATCGGTTTTTGCTACCGTGATAAAGCCGGACGCAGCCAGGCCGTGCGCATCGGTGATCTCTATCATCCAGCCAGCCTTGAGCAACGGTTGGAAGGCATCGTGAAATCCAAAAACCACGTACTCTCGGCTCTTGATCCCGAGTTCCAGCCGTTCGCGTCCAGTGACATTTTCTCACTGACCCAGAAGTATGCCACCGCGATGAAGCCATTTGTGACGGACACCGTCGCCTGGCTGCACCGGGCTATCAAAGAAAAGAAAAATATTCTGTTTGAAGGGGCTCAAGGCAGCCTGCTGGATGTCGATCACGGCACTTACCCGTTCGTGACATCATCGAACAGTTCTTCCGCAGGCATTCATTCAGGAAGCGGTGTCCCTGAACGCCTGATTGATGAAATGATCGGCGTTGTGAAAGCCTATACAACACGAGTGGGCGGCGGGCCGTTCCCCACGGAATTGAATAATGAAATTGGCCAGCACATTCGGGATGTCGGGCATGAATACGGCACAGTCACAGGACGTCCGCGCCGCTGCGGCTGGTTCGATGCCGTCGCTGCCGGGCATGGTTCCAAGGTCTGCGGTGTCGATTGCATTTCACTCATGCTGCTGGATGTCCTCAGCCAGCTCGACGAACTCAAAATCTGCGAAGCTTATGAGATCAATGGCGAGCGAACGACAGATTTCCCGGCTCATGTCGAAGATCTGGCCAACGCCAAGCCAATCTATCGCACCATTCCCGGCTGGAAAACAGACATTTGTGGCGTCACTAAGCTGGCCAACCTGCCAGCAGGAGCCAGGAAGTACATTGACACGATTGGCGAACTGATGGAAAAACCCGTCAAAATCGTGTCAGTCGGCCCCGATCGCGCACAAACGATCCTCAGCTAAACCACGTGATATTATCGCTCGATTCACCTTGTCAGCGGCAGGATGCCTTCAATGGAAGCGCTCAAGCAGGTTGTGGACTTCATCCTTCACTTTGACAAGCACCTGCAAGCATTCATTCAGGACTATGGCGTCTGGACGTATGCGATTCTTTTCATCATCGTTTTTGCCGAAACAGGATTGGTCTTTGCACCATTCCTGCCAGGAGATTCGCTTCTTTTTGCTGCGGGGGCACTGGCAGCCACCGGTTCGCTTTCGATGCCTCTGCTCCTGGGATTGCTGATCGTCGCAGCCGTTGCGGGTGATGCTGTTAATTATTTGATCGGTCGCTGGTTTGGCCAGCGGCTTTTGACAGCGAAACGCTTTCGACTCATCAAGCCCGAGCATCTGGCGAAAACCGAAGAGTTCTTCCAGCGTTACGGCAGCAAGACGATTGTCATCGCGCGATTCGTTCCGATCGTTCGGACAGTGGCCCCCTTCGTGGCAGGCATGGGGAAAATGCCCTACCGCACATTCTCGATCTATAACATTGCCGGCGGTATTCTCTGGGTTTCCGTTTGCTCGTTGGCCGGCTATCTCTTTGGCGGCCTGCCATTCGTAAAAGACAATTTTTCGTTGGTTGTACTCGGCATTGTATTTGTCTCGATCCTGCCAATCGCTTGGGAGATTTTTGCAGGGTATCGTCGCGGTCGAAAAACAGCGACTGTCGCGCCATCACCTTCAGCAATCACCTCTCCTGACGAGCCTGTTTGAAGCAAAGTCGGGTGGCGTTAAGGCTTTGCGCAACCCACCCATTCAGAGAATCCTGATCAAATCAGCGATGACCGCAGGAGTGATCATGGCCGGACACTCTTCTTCACCGTCGTGACAGATTGCCTCCATCTGATCTAGATGACCGATCTTGGCTTTCCCCCGATGAGAAGGAAAATCAGGGAAAAGAAAAAACCGTCGTCATCTCTGACAGCCGGATTGTCAGGATAAATATTTCCTGCACCTGTCGTCACCCAGAAGTTAAAAGCCAAGTCTGAGCCACTCTGCTTAATCGCATTTTACTTGGAAGGCCTTAGGGTGACTGGTGCCGTAGCCCAGGACAGGTGGACGGTGGGGAGCACTCTTTTTACACAGCCAGGTTCACGTTGAATCTGGCTTCGAATTCGCTGGGGGTAAGATATTCGAGCGTCTCGTGGATACGCTCCGAATTATAGAACGTTTCAATATAGCCGAACACGCTCAACCGAACATCTTCGATCCTTGCAAATGTCTCATGCTTGGTCCATTCGTGCTTCAATGACCAGAAAAAGCGTTCCGCGACGGCGTTGTCATAGCAGCAACCTTTACGGCTCATCGAACAAGTAATCCCCAGCGTTCGGAGCGTCTGTTGATAGATATCACTCGTATACTGGCAGCCTCGATCACTATGATGCAATAAGCCTTTGGTTTCTGGTCGTCGTGAATGGATCGCATTCCTCAATGCTTCGCTCACCAGCGGGGTGGTCAACCGATCCGACAGCGCCCAACCCACCACCTTCCGACTGAACAGGTCGAGCACTACTGCCAGATAGACCCAGCCATGAGTCGTCTGTAGATAGGTAATATCGGTCACCCACTTTTCATTCGGCCTGGTCGCCGTGAACTCTTGAGCCAGCACGTTTTCTGCGGGTCGTTTTGTCGGGTCGGTTTGCGTGGTGGTGGGCCGGTAGCGACGAATGACACGGCTTTTCAGGCCCATTTCCCGCATCGCCCTGGCCACCGTGTTACGACAAGCCGATTCCAGTTGACCGCTTTGTTGAAGCTTGTGAGAGATCTTTTCGCTGCCATAAATTTGGTGAGACTGCTCGAAAACCTGCTTCACCGCCTCATGAATCTTCCGCGTGCGCCCGGCTCGCGAACCAGGCTTGGCCGAGAGTGAACGATAGAAGCCGCTCTTGCTGGCATTCAGCACACGGCACATCGCATCGATAGGGTAGGAGTCCCCATGCTCTCGAATCCAGGCGTATTTCACTGTGACTCCTTCGCGAAATACGCCGTGGCTTTTTTTAGTATTTCGCGTTCCATTTCGGCCCGCCGCAGTTCTTGTCGCAGCCGCTTGTTTTCGGCTTTCAGTTCATCGAGAGAGGCGTTGTCGCCGCACGGTTCCGGTGGGGGTGCGAATTGCTGGTGCCACAATCGCAAGTTGTTTTCCCCCACATCCAGAGCCTTGGCGGCATCCTTGAAGGAGTAACCTTGCTTGACAATTAAGTCTACAGCATCACGTTTAAACTCTTCGGTAAACGACCGCCGCACACGTTTCGATTTCTGAGACATCAGGACCTCCGGAAGGCATTTTCATAAATCCCCCCACCGTCCACCAGTCCTGGGCTACGGCATCTTATGCAGGTGCAGGACTAGTTATTGCAGAGAATCTTGTTTGCTTAATTCATTATTGAGTGCGGTCCTTAGTTCCGAAGCACTCTTTGACATAGATTCCATATGACCATTAAGCTTTAATATCTCTCCAAAATTTGTGCTGCTCTCAAGCTGATTTAATGCCTCAGCGTTCATTTGATTCAGTTGTTCATGCAGCGAATTGTGTAGTGTCTTAGGATCGAATCTTTCGTTCATCGAATATGGTTTCCTATGGGGAAGGGGAGCAGGGTAGCACAGGTTGCTCGTCTTCGAGCTACCTGTGTGCTGGAAGCACAAGAGGCTGATGGTCGATAAAACAGGACGCGCAGTTATCCCCATTGAACGTCGTTGCCCGATCTGTGGTCAAGCCGTGAAAGCCTTTAGTTGGCCCATTTTCAATCTCGCCAACCTCTTATGCCGTTGTGGCCCAGGGAGACTGAGCGCAGTCAACCTGGGCCACAACGCGGGATAGATAAGACCAAGGTGGGTTGCGTAAAGCTTTAACTCCATCCGACGCCTACTGACCCAAACCCCGCAAGGGACGCAAGGGGAGCGGCCACAACGGGGCCGCGAATCTTCAGCCCACGACCCGGCCGATAGGCCCAAGCCCCGAAAGGGGGCCGCGAATCTTCAGTAAACATCCCGGCCGATAGGCCCAAACCCCGCAAGGGGGGTTAATCTTTGACAGGCAGTGCCTGTACCGCATCAATAATGACATGACCATCGGTCTTCTCATTGGAAATCACCACCTGCACGGTCTGACCAGCATTAAGAGTCATACGGCCCAATGTATGAAAGCCATCTTTTCCGGCAGCGTTTCGCTGATTGACGGTCGTCTCACTTCTTAGCGTGCCCGCTTCAATCACCACAGGAACATTGCTGGCGCGATTGGCATTAGGTGTCCAACTCATCCGAATGTCGTAGCTGCCGGTCTTGGGGATCTTCAGTTCAAAGAGAGCTGATTTCTCGCCCTTTTGCTCATTTCCATCCGTCTGATAG
This sequence comes from Planctopirus sp. SH287, assembly GCF_056500625.1. Taxonomy (NCBI): domain Bacteria; kingdom Pseudomonadati; phylum Planctomycetota; class Planctomycetia; order Planctomycetales; family Planctomycetaceae; genus Planctopirus; species Planctopirus sp. SH287. The sequence continues at coordinate 1,190,589 of NZ_CM151403.1, forward strand.
CCATTACCGACGAATCCGTTCATGGCACCACTGGCTGTCCATTCGCCCTTGGTTCGGGCCAAAGTATCATCCACAACGACACCGGGGAGTGAGCTGGGGACGATACCTGCTGTGCTGCCTTTGGAGCCTTGCCACTCGAGCACCTGCTTATCTTCCAGCAGCTTTTCCCGCAGTTTGGCATAATCGACATCCTGCACGGTGGTCTTGCCATCGATGGCAAAGTTAGCTGCTGTCGCGGCCGATTGCCCCAGCACCATGAAGACAGGCTCCATACGGATCGAGCCATAGGAAATGTGCGAAGCCGACAGACACACGGGAACCAGCAAGTTGGTCGCGTGCTCTTTCGCCGGGCGAATGCTCTTGTAGGAAATGGGGTAGGGGGGAACGCCGACTTGAATATCCCCCTCATTCCGCACATAGCCTTCTTTGGTGACGTACCGCTGGCAGTTATGGGAATCCATGTTATAGGCCCCCATTCCGACAGAATCCTCCGCTGTCACTTTGCGCTGGCAGTGATTTTGAGTCATCACATAGTCTGAAATCATGCGGCGGGCCTCACGCACATAAAGTTGTGGTGGCCAGTTATCGGTTTCTACAAACTCATCCTTCGCCAGCCCCAGCTTTTGGAAATGATCGCGAATTTCCTGCGGCACACGGGGATGGTTGGCCAAAGTCCACATCAGTCCCTGCTGGTACTTACGGTGGTCATCAATGATCGCCTGACGCTTGGTGTAATCCGCGTCGGGATACTCATAGTTTGCCCCGATATAGTCCGTGGACACTGCAAAATTGTTGTTGGTGTCGGTCTTGCGGTTAGGCATCCACACAGGATTCCAGGACTTGCGATGATCGCCGGCTTCGCAGTTTCTCAGCACCAGTTCATAAGTCTTTTCGTCGTAGCCTTCCGGCTTGGGCCATGCCCGGCGGTTCTCGGCCACGTCAGTCGTGCACATACGATAGTTATAAGCCTGCACCCGATGATCACCGGCACCTTCTTCTCCTGGGCCACCTGCCTGAATCAGAGGAATCAGTCCACTTTCAGGCTTACCGGGGATCACGTAAGGATCAACCTTTTGAGTAAACTGGTGGTGGGTCGATTTTTCGACGCGAATGCCATTCAGGGTTTCGCCGTAAACGCTTTCTCCCTCGCGCCCCACGTGATAAGGCACGCCAGCCTTTGCCATCAGGTCACCTTCATAGGTGGCGTCAATAAACACCTTGCCAGAGTAGACGTTCCCAGATTCCATGGTGATCGATTCAATCGCCTTGGTTGTGGAGTTCTTCTTCACACCATTCTTCAGATCAAGCCGCTCGTTCATCACAACTTTGATAGCCGGATATTCAGCCAGCCAGTTTTGATAAACCTTCATGGCTACATGAGGCTCGAATGTCCACATCTCATTCTCACCGCTCGATTTGCGACGTTCGCTATACTTGGAAGCCGTTTCGTGAACCCAGTTCTTGGGATCGGCATACCATTTTCCCACACGCTGGTAGAACTCGCGCGAGAGTCCGCCAATAGCGGCTTTATTGCCAATATCAGTGGCTCCCAGGCCACCTGTCGTCAATCCGCCCAGATGATTCGAAGGCTCGATCACGACGACCGATTTCCCCAACCGGGCCGTCTGAATGGCGGCTGCAATTCCCCCCGAAGTTCCCCCATAGACCACGACATCCACGGGGGGCGCCTGTTTGGCTGTTGCTGTCGAGGTGGCTGGTTTTTCGTTGCCAACACCCGTCAGAGGGAGCCAACAGATTACACCGGCCAGCCCACACGCAAAAAGAGAGACGACAGACCGAGTCGATATCATAGCAGTGCCTTCGATCAGTGTGGCCAGAATCAGGGTGAACCGCCTTCATTCACTGAGAGTGAGCAGGCAGCATGCCCTTGCTTATACCAGACGTTTGAAACAAAAGCACTTATTGATGCGTCATCAGCCTCAACAAAAACAAAACAACCCCGAACCACTGTTGCCAATGATCCGGGGCTGCTGGAAAACTCCGGCCTCTGTCAGGGCTTTTCCACGACATCACCCAGGTTCTTTGAACAGAACTTTGAAGGGTGCGTGGTGGTGTGTTGGATTTCACCGAGGTGAGATCCCGCCGGTAAGACAAATTGTCACTTTCATGACTTATGACTCAGGTAAGGTGATCACTTGTCATGAAAGTTGAATTGCCATTGTCCATTTCTCGAATTCGAGGGGAAAGTCACGCCAAGCGCGACTTCCCACCGGTGACGACTGCAACATCGCACCGGCAACAGGCCCTGACCAGGCCGGGTGAGGAGACTTCTGTCCGGAATCACAACCAGAGTTTTGCAACTCCACCTGTAAGGCGCGCCCAAATGAAGTCCCTCACTCCATCACCTCTTGTTGCGCAAAAAAAATTGCAGAAATGCCTTTGGTACACGGCATGTCATCGCAACAAACCCTCGCCCGCGAAGGCGGGAGAGGGTGGCACAAAGTGCCGGGTGAGGTCTTTTGCAATAGGCACCCACTCTATAAACACCACCACCGGCTATCCATCGGCAAACAGGTGTTATATATATAGTCTTACGTAGGGTGCATGTAGCGCAGCGCAATGCACCAACTCAACTACATCCCTGGCAACCCACCCATCATTTCACCAAAGACCAAAAATCAAACTCCCCAAACCCCGCAAGGGGTGCAAGGGGAACGGCCACAACGGGGCGGCGAATCTTCAACCCACGACCCGGCCGATAGGCCCAAACCCCGCAAGGAGGCCACAAACCCCGCAAGGGGACTGGCGGCGTAAGACCCAAACGTGGATGAACAACTGACCCCATACGCCGCCATGAAGCCCGTGAGGGCCCTGTAAGGGGTGGCAACCGAGCGAGCGACAAGCATAATGATTGTGTATTGAATTCTCAGTCGAACAGTTTCAACCACAAACCTTCCAGCCAAGGCAAGCAAGTTCATGGATCACGCCTACGACGCGTTGTTGATCGTTTCCTTTGGCGGCCCGGATTGTCCAGAAGATGTCATGCCCTTTCTGGAGAACGTGCTGCGAGGAAAACCCGTTCCTCGGGAGCGGATGTTGGAAGTCGCTGAGCATTATTACCATTTTGGCGGCAAAAGCCCGATCAACGATCAGGTCAGGCAACTGATCCAGGCATTGGAAGTCGAGCTGAAGTCGGCGGGCATCGACTTGCCCATTTACTGGGGAAACCGCAACTGGCATCCCTTGTTGACTGATACCGTGCAGAAGATGGCCAATGACGGCGTTCAACACGCGCTAGCCTTCTTTACGTCGGGCTACAGTTGCTACTCCGGTTGCCGGCAATATCGCGAGAATATCATGGCCGCTCGCACTGCCGTCGGAGAGCAGGCGCCGGTGATCGACAAAACCCGCATGTTTTACAATCACCCTCTTTTCATTGAAGTGAATGCTCAACGAATCCAGCAGGCCTGGGCATCATGGACACTCGAAGAATGTTCTCAGGCTCATGTTATTTTTACGGCTCACAGCATCCCGCGATTAATGGCTGACCGCTCGAATTACCAGCTGCAACTGACCGAATGCAGCCAACTGGTTGCGAAGGAACTCGGCCTGCCGGCAGATCGATGGTCACTCGCGTACCAAAGCCGCAGCGGCCGACCGCAAGACCCCTGGCTGGAACCCGATATTCTGGATCATATGAAGGCGATGAAAACAGCGGGGGGAACGCACATTGTCGTGGCGCCGATTGGATTCCTCTCCGATCATATGGAGGTCTTATATGACCTCGATGAAGAAGCCCGTTTACTGGCTGACTCCCTGGGCCTGCATTTTGCCCGTGCCGGCACAGCAGGATCACATCCCCTGTTTGTGAGCATGATCCGGGAATTGATCGAAGAGCGACTGGGACGAAGTTCCTGCCGCCGTACGATTGGACACTTCGGCCCCAGCCATGACTTCTGCCCCACCCATTGCTGTGAATATCCGGTCTCTCGTCCCGCTCCACGCGACATTGCCGGTTCTGACGCTCGTATCGAGAAGAAAGCCGGAGATATCGGAAAGGCACGACAGTAAAACACTCAAATCCGGAATTTCGTTTCTCGCGATGCAATCTGTTCACCCCGTCTGCCGATAGCAGAATCGAACCGGCTCCGTTTCGGCCAGTTCTGCCTGTCTTCATCTCTTCTCAACGGAGACGTGAAAACGGATAAGCCAGAGCTTGCAACTTCACTTCAGTATCCAAAATCATAGGCGACAACGCTCATGAGGGGGGAAACGGAAGGCTGTTGCGAAATTCCTTTCCTCGGGGCCAGCCGAGCATATCGCGCAGGGACATGGTGTATGGACGAGGACATCCTGCAGGAATTCCTGACGGAAAGCTGGGAAAACCTCGCTCGGCTCGATACCGAGATTGTCGCCTTGGAGAAAGAACCCGGCAACGGGAACCTTCTGGCAAGCATTTTCCGGACGATTCACACCATCAAAGGAACATGCGGTTTTCTTGGATTCCAGACGCTGGGAAAAGTCGCGCATGCCACGGAAAACGTGCTGGGGAAAATGCGGGATGGCCAACTGGATGTCACCAATGAAGCCGTCTCGCTCGTGCTTGAAGGTGTCGATGCCATCAAGCATCTCCTGGAAGTCATCGAGCAAACCAAAGCAGAACCTGCATTTGAATCGGCAGGGCTGATTCATAAACTCGATTTACTGGCTTCACTGAGCGCTCCCCCTGCGCCGTATCAATCACCAAACCACACGCCCGAAGCGAATTTGGCAGCTGTTGCAAGCCTTACTGTTGCGCACCCATCAATCACCGAGCCGACCGCCACAATAAAACCACTGCCCGTTTCGCCCACATCTGAAATTACCGATTCCGAACCTGCTCCAACGAAACCCATTAAGGCCAATCCTTCAGTGGCCATGACCGGCACCACGGCCATGGATCATGGAGATGGCGAGTCCGAAACACGCCGGTCATCAGCAGCCGACCTGTCGATTCGCGTCAATGTCGATGTGCTCGACAAACTGATGAACCTTGTCGGTGAACTGGTGCTGACACGCAACCAGTTACTGCAAATGGTTCGTGGAGAAGACGAATCCCGCTTTCAGGTTCCTGTCACTCACCTGAACCGTGTCACAACGGATCTTCAGGAAGGGGTGATGAAAACACGGATGCAACCCATCGGCAACGCCTGGAGCAAACTGCCCAGGCTTGTCCGAGACCTCGCTCAAGTGACGTCCAAGCAGATCGAATTAGAAATGCACGGGGCAGAAACCGAGCTGGATCGCACTGTTCTGGATGCGATCAAAGACCCTCTCACTCACATGGTGAGAAACTCTGCCGACCATGGGATTGAAAAGGCAGACATCAGAAGAAGAAACGGAAAATCAGAAACAGGAATCGTCCGGCTGAAAGCCTATCACGAAGGCGGGCATGTCATTATTCATATCGAAGATGACGGCGGAGGAATCAACGCGGCGCGCATTCGCCAGAAAGTGCTGGAAAAAGCCCTGGCGACTGAGACCGACCTCTCCCACATGACGGATGAAGAAGTCTTGCAGTTCATCTTTCTGCCAGGATTCTCGACAGCAGAAACCGTAACCAGCGTTTCCGGTCGCGGTGTCGGCATGGATGTCGTACGCACAGCAATTGAACGAATCGGCGGTACCGTCGAATTAAGCTCGCGGGTTGGCCAGGGAACAACCATCCGCATTAAAATCCCACTGACTCTGGCCATCATCTCCGCATTGGTCGTTTCCAGCGTCGGACAGTCGTTTGCCATTCCTCAACTGGGAATCGTCGAACTGGTACGGCTAACCGTGGATGACCTGCATCGCGTCGAACGCATCCATGATCAACGTGTTTTCCGCTTGCGTGATCGATTGTTGCCACTCTTGAGATTAAGCGACGCTTTGAAGCTCTCACCTCCGGATGATGGCAGCGAGGACATGAGCATTGTCGTCGTTCAGGTGGGCGATGATCAATTCGGACTGATCGTTGACGAAGTGTTCGACACTCAGGAAATCGTCGTCAAACCATTAGGAAGCATTCTCAAAGACCTGCGTGTCTATCAGGGCACCACCATACTCGGCGATGGCCGCGTCATCATGATTCTGGACGTCGCCGGCGTCGCCAACGCGCTGGGAGGAACATCCACACGGACTCAAAGTGAGCTGCGCAACCTCTATCAGGAAGGGGTTGGAAAGGACGACAACAAAACCAGTCTCCTCCTGTTTTCCACACCGCAACACGAAACCATGGCTGTTCCATTGGGGTTGGTGGCTCGCCTTGAGGAGTTCACCAGCAGCCAGATCGAGCGGGTTGGTGAACAACTGATGGTTCAGTATCGGGGAGACCTCTTACCTCTGATCCCCATCCGAGGACATCACAGCGCCACGGGAAAGCGCGAGATTCAACCCGTCGTCGTCTTTAGTGATGACTCCCGCATGATGGGGCTGATGGTCGAGAAAATTGAAGATATCATTGAAGAATCAGTCTCGATCAAAATCCAGGGAACACGCCCCGGAGTGTTCGGCACCACGGTCGTCGCTGGCCGTGCGACCGAAATTATTGATATCCAGCACTATCTGACATTAGCAAATCCTCGCTGGTTTGATCGAAATGAGACCAGCCAGCGACTCAAAGTGCTCGCCATCGACGACTCCCCGTTTTTCCGTCAGTTACTGCAAACGGCCATTGAAGCCGATGGGCACCGGGTTGTCACCGCCAATGGAGGGATTCAAGCTCAGTCCATCATTGAACGAGGTGATCACTTCGATGTCATCATTTGTGACATTGAAATGCCAGACATGGATGGTTGTCAGTTCGCCAGATGGTATCGCAAACGTGACAGCGATCAAAACCCCACATTAATCGCGATGACCTCTCTTAGCTCTGATGAACATCGCCAGCGAATCCTGGCAGCGGGATTTGATTGCCATCTGGCCAAGTTCAACCCTCAAGAACTCAGTGCCTCAATGACCGAGATTTGCCGGCAACAACGAACCATGGCAGGAGTCCCGGCATGATTGCACCTGTTGAAATCCTCCATAGCCAGGACTCCCCCCACGAAGGTCGCAGGCAGTTTGTTACCTTCTGGGTTGATGACCAGTTGATGGGGATTCCCGTCGGTATGGTTCAGGAAGTTCTGAATCCACAATCGATTGCCTCTGTGCCGCTGGCTCCCCGTGAAATTGCCGGTCTTCTTAATCTGCGGGGACAGATTGTCACCGCCATCAATTTGCGCCGTCGACTCGGTCTGTGCGATTACTCGGCCGCCGAAGGAAGCATGAACGTCGTGCTCCGCTACCACGGTGAGTCATTCAGCCTGCTCGTTGACTCAGTCGGCGATGTCCTGGATATCGCCGGCATACCGCATGAAGCGCCACCACGCACGATTTCACAGACTTGGAAAACATTCACTCAAAGTGTCGTCCGACTCGAAAACAACCTGTTGCTCCTGCTGAATGTCCCCAGCATCCTCAGCATTGGCACACCGATCGAAGGGCGTAACGGACTGAACTGATCTCAAACGATGTTCCCTCTAAAATCCGATTTCTCAGCCCGAAAGTAAGCAACCAAGCAGCATTCCCGAGCGACCATGAGCATCACTCAACCCCTGGTATATCCCGAGCAACACGACGATCTGGCTATTGATGCCAGCGCGGTTGCCAGGGCATTCCCGGCGCATCTGGAAGCGGTCTGGCCGCAAGCTCAACAAATCGTGCCCCACATTCATCCCGAATTGTGGCAAGCCGCTCTGGAAAGAGGAGTCACCGTCGTTGCCAAGGTCGCTCAGAAACCCGAACAACTGGCTCGCTTTGCAGCCGATCTGAGGGATCAGACACGTCAGATCCCCTGGACACTGGTCGAACTCACGGCCATTGAAACAGCAATTCTCCGTTCATTGGCAGAAGTCGCAGGAACTGGCTGGACGGTTCATCGACAGAAAATCTGGCAAACAGCACTGAAAGAATTACGCCACACACTGCTCGCTCCCCCAAACTCAACGCCAACTGAACGATCTCACCAAACTGCATTTTCAAAGTCTGCGATGCCCATGATCGCCCCTCCTGATGTGACTTCATCCCGTGCAGAGATTGGTAATTTGACGCCCTTTTCCCATGCGGACATTCCTTCCTCTCCATCGCCTGCTCGTATCGATACGAAGCCTCAGGAAAATGCCATGACCTCAGCACAAATTCTGGATCAGATTGCCCAGGCAACCCCCATGGCAACTCAAGGTCACCACGATGTTTCTCAGGCCAGTTCCCACCGGATTTTGGCCGAAACCATCCCCACTGGCCTGATGCACGTTTCAAAAGCCGGCATCATCACGTTCATGAATTTCCGCTGCCTGGAAATGCTGCGGCTCATTGCGGCTGATCTCAAACTGATTCCCGACGACCTTGTGGGAGGGCCAGCACAAACTTTTTATGACCGTATTCCCGGTTTGGCGCAACTGGCTGCCAATGTCTTCACTCCTCAGCAGATGACCTTTAACACCAGTGGAAAGTGCCTCCAGTTCCATCTCACTCCAGCCGCGCTTCCAGGAAGCACGCGAGACGGCATCGCCATTTCCATTCAGGATATCACCGAGGCAAAACAGGCGGAAATCAAAGCCCTTGAACATCAGGAACATCTGGTGGCCACCGCTCGTGTTCTGACCGAACTTCAATCGGCTGAAACGCCAGAAGATGCCGCTCGTCGCGCTTTGGAGGCTGTCCAGACCGGTTTTGGATGGGCCTACGGATCGTACTGGGCAATGGACTCAACCACCCGCTCTCTGAAATTTGCCCTGGAAGCGGGAACAGTCAACCCGGAATTCGCCGCCCTGACAAGAACCACCACGTTCTCTGAAGGTGTCGGACTGTGCGGCAGAACATGGCGGCAGCGAGATCTGATTTTTGTGCGAGACCTGTCTCAGGTTGCGGATTGCGTCCGCGCACCAGTCGCGATTCGTGCAGGAGTCAAATCGGGCGTTTGTTTCCCCCTGATCGTCGACGATCAGGTCGTGGGAACCATGGATTTCTTTGCGCAGAAAGAGCTTGATCTTTCTCAAGCTCGCATTGAAACCTTGCGTTCGATTGGCCGGATGGTCTCCAACCAGATCCAGCGCCTCCGGGTTGCGAATGCCCAGGCAGAAATCGCCAAAGATGTCGAAGCCACCAATGGAATCCAGCTGGCACTGGCAAACTCCACCAACCCCATTCAGGCCGTGCAGATTGCGCTAAAAACTGTAATGGACGTCTTCAATTGGGAATACGCTTCGTACTGGACAATCGACCCGAAAGATCAGCTTCTCAAGTTCACCACTGAGGAAGGGATCGTCTCACCCGAGTTCCGCCGCGTCACAGAGTCAGCCAGCTTTGCCAGAGGAACAGGCCTCAATGGACGCGCCTGGCAAAACAAAGATCTCATTTTTGCGCAGAATCTTGCGACCGTTACCGACTGCGTTCGCGCTCCCTCTGCTCAAAACGCTGGCGTAAAATCTGGTATCGCCTTGCCAATCACACTCTATGGCGAAGTCGTTGGCACTGTCGATTTTTTCACGACAAGGGAAATCACCCTTTCCAAAGAACGCATGGAAGCGCTGCGGGGAGTTGGCCGCATCCTGTCAGGAACTTTGCAGCAACTCGATGCCTTCCGCATGAAGTGCATGGTCGAATCCATGCCGTCCAACATGATTCTGGCAGACGCGGAATTCAAGATTACCTACCTGAATCCCGCCTCAAAGAACCTGCTGAAAACCCTGGAAACATACCTTCCCGTCAAAGTGGAAAACTTCATCGGGCAGAGCATCGATATCTTCCACAAGACCCCTTCGTATCAGCGCAATATCCTGAACAATATGGGCGGAAAATCTCGCAATGCCCAGATCCAGGTTGGCCCCGAATGGCTCAATCTGGAGATCAGTTCGGTCACTGATGCCACCGGAAAACCAGTCGGTTCAATGATCACCTGGGACGTCGTGACAGAAAAACTTCGGACTGAAAATGAAGTCGCACGCATTCAGAACATGATGGACAACCTGCCCATCAACGTCATGATGTCCAATGTCCAGGGAACGCTGGAATACATCAATCCAGCTGCCGGCGAAACGCTCAAACGATTGGAGCAGCACCTGCCACGTCGTGCCAGCGAACTCAAAGGCAAGCCTTTTGATATGTTCGCAAAACATGCCGAACTTCAGAATCGTATTCTGGGAGGAGCGAAAGACCTCCCTTATGCCACACGGGTTCAGCTGGGAACCGAATATCTCGAAGTCCAGATCAGCGCAATTTACGACAAAAAAGGGGACTTTGTCGGGCCGATGGTGACCTTCAATACCATCACAGAGCAGGTGCAAATGGCCGACTCTTTCGAGCAGGATATTCGGGGAATTGTGGAAATTGTGACCACATCAGCCACCGAAATGCAGGCCAGCGCTCGTTCACTGGCCGCCACGTCTGACGAAACCGCACGGCAAGCTCAAGTCGTTGCGGCTGCCAGCGAAGAAGCCACTCGCAACGTTGAAACCGTCTCTTCTGCTTCCGAAGAACTTTCCAAATCGATCTGCGAAATTGCCCGTCACGTTCAGGAAGCTTCCAAAATGACCGCCACTGCGGTTCATGATGCCGAACGAACCAATGCCACCATCCGCGATCTGGGAACTTCCAGCAATGAAATCGGGCAGGTCGTCAAAGTCATCACATCGATTGCCCAGCAAACCAACCTGCTGGCACTCAATGCCACCATTGAAGCCGCCAGAGCAGGTGAAGCAGGCAAGGGCTTTGCGGTCGTAGCCAATGAAGTCAAAGAACTCGCACGGCAAACAGCCAAAGCCACCGAAGAAATCAGCCAGAAAATCAACGCCATTCAAAGTGCAACTGGTGTCGCCATCACCGCCATCGGTTCGATTGGTGAGTCCATCCGGAAAATCAACGAAATCAGCACCACGATTGCCAGCGCTGTCGAAGAACAATCGGCTGCAACCAATGAAATTTCACGCAATGTTTCCGAAGCCGCTCGCGGCACCGCCGAGGTCTCTTCAAACATTACGGGAGTTTCTCAGGCTGCCGATGAAGGCGGTAAAGGGGCAGGGGATATCCTCACCGCCGCCGAAGGACTCGCCATTGAGTCCACCCGTCTTGATCAAGCCACCACAGTCTTCCTCAAGAAACTCCGTACCCATTAAACCTGGTTCCAATCAGTAAACAGTAAATAGTAGGGTGGGTTAAGGCTTTGCGCAACCCACCAGTCTGACTTCCGAAATCAGGCATTTAACCCAGTAGGGTGCATGAAGTTCCGACGGAATGCACCAAGGCATATTTAACAACACTTAAACAGTAGGGTGGGTTAAGGCTTTGCGCAACCCACCAGTCTTAGGCCTGTCCGAAATCTCTCAAATCCTTCTCCCTTGAGGGAGAAGGTGGCCGTAGGCCGGATGAGGGGGAGCACGTGGTTCCCGATGAGGGGTTGCCTATTGTTATAAGAAACACTTGAGTAGTAGCAACCCACCGGTATTACTATCAACACGCCACCTGACACGTACCACCGTTTAATAAATCGACCTGAATTCTTGTCACAACGTTTTCCCATCACACCGTTCACAACCCGGCACATGCCTCAAGAGATGTGACTCTCTCGTGGTCTGCTGGCTCCCCGAACGTCTGACCTTTACGACAAGGTTACTTGCATGAAGACTCTCCTTTTAGTCGACGATTCGCGGGCTGTCCGCCTGGCGACGCGACGCATGGTGGCCCCCATGGGTGTCGAAATTCTCGAGGCAGAAGACGGCAGCCAAGCCTGGGATCGTGTTCAGGAACACCCTGAAATCGACGCCATTCTGCTGGACTGGAACATGCCCGTCATGGATGGCATTACGTTCTTGAGGAAGCTGAGGGAAGATAAAACCCAACGCCAGCCTGCTGTCATCATGTGTACCACAGAAAACGACCTGCCAAGAATCCTGGAAGCGATTCAGGCAGGTGCCAACGAATACATCATGAAGCCTTTCACGGAAGAAATTGTGCGTGAAAAACTGGCAGGAACAGGAATTCTATGAACCACAGACCCATCTCGGTTCTGGTGGTAGACGATTCGGCGGTGATTCGCGGACTCATGGCCCGTGTGATCGAAAAAACATCCGGATTGATGCTGGCAGGAACCGCCATGCACGGGGAAGCCGCACTGGCGTTTTTACGACGGACAGCCGTCGATGTCGTGCTGTTAGACGTTGAAATGCCCGTGATGAACGGTTTGGAAGCGCTACGCCGCATCCAGGCTGAATTCCCCCACGTTCATGTCATCATGGCCAGCGCGCTGACAACCAGCGGTGCTCGCGAAACGGTTCAGGCTCTCGCACTGGGTGCCGCCGGCTGTGTTGCCAAACCACAGGCAAATTCCGCGTCGGAAGCGATTGCTCAGGTGGGTGCCGAACTGATCCCGTTGATCAAGGCACTTGTCATCCATTCGGAGCAGGAAACTCCAACCTCTTCATCGATTTCGAGCGGGCGCTCACACCTGCCGTCATCCAATGCACTCGCAGATCGCAATTCGGCTCCTTCCGGAAAATTATCTGGAAGTAAAGATTCCGGGACTCACCCACAGTCAGCAATGTCATTGCGCCATAAGCTCACTCGTCCCATCGAAGCCATCGTCATTGGAACAAGCACCGGCGGCCCCAAGGCACTCAGCCAGATTCTCTCCAACCTTGATGACTCCATCAGGCAACCCATTCTGATTGTCCAGCACATGCCAGCCGCGTTCACCCCCATGCTGGCCAAACATCTGGCCAGCGACTCGGGACGAACTTGTGTTGAAGCCCAGACGGGAATGGCAATTCAGCCACGACACATCTATATCGCTCCGGGAGACTATCATTTTGAAGTCATCCGGCAGGGAACCGGAATCACCGCCAGACTCCATCAAAACCCTCCCGAACACTTTTGCCGACCTTCCGTCAACCCGTTGTTCCGCTCAGCCGCTCAGCTCTGGGGCAACCGTTTGGCAGCGATCATGCTGACGGGAATGGGGGAAGACGGCATCGAAGGGACTCACGCCATTCATCAGGCCGGTGGGTATGTTTTGGCACAAAATGCTGCATCCAGCGTGGTCTGGGGAATGCCTGGTGCGGTTGTTAAAGCGGGGTTGCACGATGAATGCCTCCCATTGTCAGAGATCCCTTTAAGAATCCTGCAGATCGCATTATGGAAAGGGGCCGCATGACAATGGATACCAGTGACTACGAGTTTTTTTCGGCACTTGTCGCCAAACGATCCGGACTCTCTCTGGGAGCCGGGAAAGAGTACCTGCTGGATGCTCGGCTCACGCCGATTGCCAATTCGCTGGGCTTATCGAACCTTTCTGAACTGGTAAGGCGCTTGCGGACAACGCGCGATGAAAACCTCGCAGCCACGATCACAGAAGCGATGACTACCAATGAAACTCTGTTCTTTCGAGATCGCACTCCGTTTGATGAATTGCGAGATCAGTTGCTTCCAGAAATGATCGCCAGTCGGCAGAGCCGGCGACGCCTCAGAATCTGGTCAGCAGCCGCGTCCACAGGGCAGGAGGCCTATTCGCTACTGATGATGATTCGCGAGTCGTTTCCTCAATTAAACGGTTGGCGAATTGAAATCCTTGGCACCGACATCAGCCAGCAGGCCCTCGCCAAGGCGCGCGCAGGGATCTATTCGCAATTTGAAATCCAGCGAGGACTCCCCATCCAATTGCTGGTGAAATATTTCAGGCAAGTCCCCGAGGGCTGGCAGATCAATGATGAATTGCGCAGTGCAGTGACTTTCAAATCCCTGAATCTCCTGGATCCGTTCGGCTCACTGGGTGAATACGATCTGATTTTCTGCAGAAACGTATTGATCTACTTTGATCAAAGCAACAAATCTGCCATTCTGGAGCGAATGGAGAAACAATTATGTCACGATGGCTACCTGGTTCTGGGAGCAGCCGAGACCGTTTTGGGAATCACCAATCGTTTTAATCGCGTACGAACATGCAAATCAGCCGTCTATTCTCCAGCCAGAGCATTCCAGACAGTTTGAACGATCCAGAAGCATTTCAGGCAAAGCGATCATAAATTCAAAGATTCTCATGCAATCTCTGGCGAGATGAGAGTATTTTGTAGACACTGTTGTAACGCTTTCTGAACTTGATCAGTGCTCATTGGAAGGGTGGTTCGTGGCTGTTCCCGACCGGGTGGTGGTTCTCGGAGCAACCAGTGATCAGCATCAGCAGATTCTGGATCGACTGCGGGACGACTCACTGAAGTTGCTTTCCCCGACAGCGCCATTTTCTGGAACAACGCCGGAAGAGTTTCCGGATGCTGTGCTTGCCGTGGGATCGATGGCCGAACTGGCCATGCGACTGAACGAGATCACCGCGATTGTTCAGCACTTGCCAGACGGCCTGATCGTGCTGAATTCAGATCAGGATCTGATCTGGTGGAACCGCCGTGTCGAACATCTCGCGGGAACGACACAGCTGGCGGGTCGCAATTTCTTTGAGGTTCTCCAGCACCCCTTAATCGAAGGGCCTGATTTTGCTCCTTTGAACCGGGCATTGGCCACAGGCGAAACCACACGAACCAAACTGCGGATCAGTGATAAGCAGTTTTTAGAAATTCTCGCGTCACCCGTCCTGATGCCTGACAGCGAACTCCCCTTGGGTTTAGTGGTCACAATTCACGACATTACGAATGATGTCCTTGAGCAGCAAAAGCTCAATGCCATCCATCAGGCGGGCCGCGAACTGGGCGATCTTTCCGCAGAAGAATTGATTGAGATGTCGGTCGAAGACCGCATCGAACTGCTCAAGCAGAAGATCATTCTCTTCACGCAAGACACGTTGAACTACGAGACCATTGAGATCCGTTTGTTGGATCGCCGAACCAAGCAGCTCGAACCCCTGTTGCATGTCGGCATGACAGAAGAAGCCTCGCATCGCGATCTTTATGCGAACGCCCAAGGCAACGGTGTCACTGGCTACGTGGCCGCCACGGGAAACAGTTATCTCTGTGAAGAGACCGCCATTGATCCGCTCTACTTACCGGGAGCTTTGGGAGCATGCAGCTCTTTAACGGTACCACTCATTCTCCACGATGAAGTCTTCGGCACCTTCAATGTTGAAAGCTCAAAAGTCGGAGCATTTTCTCATCGAGACCTGCAGTTCCTGGAATTATTTGCCAGAGAAATTGCCATCGCCCTCAACACGCTGGAACTTCTCGCCGTTGAGAAGATGACCACACAGAGCGAGAGCATGAACCTTGTTCTCAAGGAAATTCACCGCCCTCTCTCGGAAATTCTGGGAGACGCCACCTGGATTCTTGATGAGTTTATTGGGCATCAGCCAGAGATCTGCGAGCGCCTTCAGCGAGTGATTAATCACACACGCGGGATTCGTGACCTGATCATGAAAATCGGCGAAGCAGGGCAGCCTTCCATGCCTCATGCCCCTGTCACTTATTTCCCTCAGCAACGCTCCAAAATTCGTGGGAAGCGCCTGCTCGTTGTGGATCAGGACGATGCCATCCGGCAGGCCGCCAATGACTTGCTGGTTCGCTTTGGTTGTATTGTGGAAGCCGCCAGCAGTGGTGCCGAAGCAGAACGGCTCGTGAGGGGCTATCACTACGATGCAGCCATCATCGATATCCGCCTGCCTGACATGACCGGCTTTGATTGTTTTGTCCGCATCCGCCAGCTCAATGAGCATCTCCCCGTGATTTTGATGACGGGCTTTGGCTACGACCCCTCACACTCCATCGTCAAAGCACGGCAGATGGGCCTGAAATCGGCTCTGTACAAGCCCTTCCGCCTCGAGCAATTGCTGACCGAATTGGAGAAAGTCACAACTCCTCCAGGCGATGCAACTCCCCAGGCCTGAATCAAACAGATGGCGTTTCCGGATCAAACGAGTCCAACCCACGCAATTCCGACGACTCACTCCATCGGCGGCCTAAGGTATGGGGGATCGACAACTGATCGCAAACTCTGGCCACGATAAAATCGACCAGATCAGCCACTGACTGTGGCTCATGATAGAACCCCGGCATCGCCGGTAAGATCACGGCTCCAGCATCCGCTAAACGCTTCATATTCCCTAAAGCAATCGTGCTCAGTGGCGTCTCCCGCGGAACCAGCACCAGCTTGCGACGCTCTTTAAGATGAACATCAGCCGCTCGGTGAATCAGGTTACTGGACAACCCTTGCGAAATCGCTGCCAGCGTCCCCATCGAACAAGGGCAGATCGCCATGCCATCAGTCAAAAAACTGCCGCTGGCAATTCCCGCAGAATAGTTGCGATCAGAATGGAAGATAATTTTTCCCAATGGCATATTGCCACTGTCCGCACAATTCGGGGAGAGTAATGGGCGAAATCCATAGTGCGATAACGCCTGCGAGGTCAATGACCCCAGGGGAGGCGGAAGGAAAGAGGGCGTGTCAGAACCATCGGCTGAATGCTGAAAGACAGGCAGCTCAAGCTGCAATTCATGAGAAAAAACTTCTCGGGCAGCCGCACTGATCACCAGATGGACTTCCGTATTCGCAGCGACAAGCGTTTCCAGAAGCCTCAGACCATAGGCTGCTCCACTCGCTCCCGTCAGAGCAACAACAATGCGGCGCATGACATTCAGTCCTTGGTCAAGTCAGTCCAGAAGATGCATTAACATGAGTATCAGTGATGACAAAACACCGGGCATCTCTCACGAAGGCTCATGAACAGGCTTAACACCCACATAAAGCGTGGCAATTCCAAACGTCAGTGGCCAATACTTGACATCAACCAACCCCGCTGTCCTCAGATGACCGGCCAACTCCTCTCCATAAGGGAACTCAGCGACAGAGGAGGGGAGATACTCATAAGCCGCTTGCCGATTTTGAGCGAGCATCTGGCCAATACGAGGCAGAATATTCTTGAAGTACCAGAGATAAACCGCGCGAATCAGCCGGTTGCCTGGCAGCGAAAATTCGAGAATCGCGACCTTTCCACCGGGCTGGCAAACACGCGTCATTTCCGAAAGCCCCTGTTCCATCCGGGTCACATTTCTCAATCCGAACGCCACCGACACAATTTGAAACTGACCGTCATCAAAGGGGAGGGCCTGCGCATCAGCTTCGATAAATGTTAACGGTGCTGGAGTCACTGGCCCATTCTTCATTTCATGATTCAAGGCCGAAGAGGGCGATTTCTTCCGCGCCAGAACCAGCATTTCATGTGTGAAATCGGCTCCCACCACAGGGATTTTTCGCTTGTGGTAGTTCCAGAATGCCAAGGCTAAATCACCCGTTCCGGTGCAGACATCCAGAATGGGAGCATTCCCGATCAACCGACACTTCCGAATCGCCAGCCATCGCCAGTAATAATCAACGCCTCCAGAAAGCAGATGATTCATCAGGTCATAACGACCAGCGATTTCTCCAAACATCTTACGGATACGCGTCTCGGATTTATCAACCGAAGGGAGGCTGACCGTCATGCGGCTTCCTGCTTATTAAAGACTTCAATCAAGTCGTGTGATTCGATTTGTCGTCGGACTCTAAAGACATCTGAAAAAAACGGTTGTGCTGGTTTGAAAATGCCCAATGCTTCGTCAAATCCAGTGGCACCAGAGCTTTTGTGTGAGCTTGCAAGAGTTTAGTGCCAAACCATCGTTTCGTCCTGAAGTTTCCCATAACGAGACCACAAGATCTTATCAGGCAAACCGGAATCCGTATTCTTGCCAGCGATCATGAACCCGTTGTTTGATCTCGGAAAAATCATTTGTCGGCCCGACAGAACGGCCCCAGGGAGTGGTGGCATCAACTCCCAACTTCTCACTGCTGGCCAGCGGCGGAAGAATCGGCACAAACCCGGGGCTTACTGATGATGAAGTCCCCATCGCCCAGGGAACAGCCGATCCTCGCGAGACTACAAAAGCCTCAGAGGAATTCACTTGCCCTGCCATCGCATGCCAGATGGCGGAAGAATCCTGGAGACGAATCTCCTCATCGAAGACCACCACCAATTTCGCTTCCGAGAGAATTGGTAATGACCAGACAGCATGCAGCAACTGTCGACCATGTTCAGAATGCTGTTTTTTGAGCCGAACCAGTACGATCTGGTGCCCTTCATTTCTGGCAGGAAAATAAAGCTCCTGCACTCCAGGCACCATCGCTGAAAGCCGTTGCAGCAGCATCTGCTCCAGCAGGCGATCAACCTGATGTGCCTCGCGTGATCCGGGAAGCACCTGAGGAACCACCGGCAAGGCTTTGTGTGTGATCGCAGTCACATGAATTAATGGGAACTCACCATCAACAGGCTGCCAGCGGGATGAACGTGAGGAAAGATGGAACCGTTGGACAGGAGCAATGGTGTCAATAAATCCTTCGATAACAATCTCAGCTTCAGCCGGGACATCCACTTCCAGCGAACGGGCACGAGCGACGGCAAACCCACCCTCACGACGGCGACCAACAAATGACCAAAGGTCGTTGCCCCAGACGGATTCATGAGCCTTGAGCCATCGTCCAGACAGTGCATGGAGAGCAATGTCAGCTCCTAATGCCAGCACCACGGGCAGTTGGCGCCCTTCGCGAGTCGCTTCCTTCAGATGCTGCCAGGATCGATGGTCTTCTGGCCAGACACAGGACAACGTTTTGGAATCAATGACATGGAGGTCACAAGAGTCGATAAAACGATCACCTTCCGCACCAACAGTGATCGATTGACCCCGAAATAATGTGGCGCAGGGATGCTGCGCATGCAGCTTCATCGAAGGAAGCATCGTCAGGTCAAGATCTGTCCCTAACCGAACCACCTGTTGGGAAGGGGCACTTCGCTGGCGAGTTGTTGGCCCACTGCCGCCCGACCAGTTAAAGAGCGACGTCTCTTTAATTGGCCCTTCGTGAGTCGGAAAGCAATCAGAAATCTGATTCCATTGAGCAACCCCCAATGCCTGGGCACACCGCCGTTCTGTCGCCAGAAGATTCACAACCACAGGAAATCGGCTGCCGCGCACATCCTCGAACAGAAGGACGGGAGGAGACTCCCAGCTCTCGTCAGCCTGTCGGACAATTTCTGCCAATTCTTCCACAGGATCGACAGCTGCGCCAATCCGCACCACTCCCGGAGACCCGCCGCACTGGGGAGAAGCCCCATGCTCGAAAACACCTCGTTCTCCAATACCGCGTTCTCCAATACCGCGGCCAAGTGGCTCGGCAGCTAAGGCCTGTAAGAACATTTCAATCGAGCCAGCCGTCTTCATTCCTCAGGCTTTCCCACAATCGAGGGCATACGTGTTCGCGAATTCCGCCCAATACTCAGCCATTGAGCAAGGAAGAACGGCGAGCGTGATTGTGGCTTGTTCTCCTCAAAAAATCGCCGCACTCCATGAGTCGTACTCACTGAAATGCCAAGAATCACCCGACAAGCCATTCTCTAGACGGCGGAGTGTCCCAGACATGACAGAGTAGCCCAAACATGGCGGGGTGGCCCAGACGTGGCTTTGCACGTCCGGGTGACGCAGTCACAAGAAAGTGCGTTTGTCAGTGAGTTTAGATAGCGAGATATCAACTCACCTCAATGCCGCGATTCAGGAGGCGAAAAAGTTGTGGATAAAAGACAGAGGTTCCGAGCAAGCATGGCTTTCTCCTTGTACCGCAGAGAAATGAGCCAGGCTTCAGCAGCCTCTTCAGTTCTATTCGCTTTCTAACCGCTGACGAAGTTCATCGCGTTCGCTTCTAGTGACTTCCAAATCGAACATTAAGTATTTGATGTCCAATCGAAGTTGACTCAGTGCTTCCTGAACAAGATTCAGAATCCTTCGCCGCCGTTTCACACTTTCCACAACCTGGTCGTAAGCCTGCTGTAGCTCCTGATTTCTTCCGCCGGTATTCAGCAGGGCAATGCGACGGCCTAAATCAGAGAGTTCCCGAGGAAGCTCTTCAGCATCTGGGTTCGGCAGCCGCGATGCGTAATCCATGTTGTGCCTTTTCTTGGCGTTCAGAAATACCGGGAACGTAATCCTTGGAAACAGATTTTGTGCCAGTGACCCCGCCAAATGCAACCAATTGACATAAATCGATATTGGATAATATGTTGTGTCGATTTATCCAGACATCCCCAAGCATGGCCTTGTTGAAAAAATGCCACACACTGCACAAAACCTTGATCGCAAAGACGTTTACCTGAAAGCATTTGCGTAATACACTTGGCATTCCCGACTGTTGAAAAAATGAGACATCACTGACGTTTTCCTTGAAAACAAGTCGATATCACTGACAACTGACTGACGAACGAGTCTGCATTGGCCTTGTGAAACAAGTACCCCCTGCATGGATGCAATGGGCCTGACACGAATGACAAGGGATTGGCTCCTCATCAACAAGGAGCCGGCCCTTGGGCGAATTCTCATCACCCTTCTCGGGTGGATGTGTCTTTCGGCGTGCGCCTTTGCCGATTTTACCGAATCGTTCGATACTGAACAAACAAAATTGCGCCCCACCGTCATGGGGACCCGCAACCGGATTGTGGCGCATTCACGAGAAAGCACAGCCGCACATTCAGGCAAACGCGGCGAAGTCTTTCGTGCCGAAATCATAGAAGACAACAGCATCATTCGCGCCGAAATGCCCCTTCCCAAAGGGCGTGCCCTGGAAGGAGTGAAAGCCGAATTATTTCTTCGCAGCAATCGGCCAGGCGCCGTTCTGGCAATCAAAGTGATCACGCGATTCGCTCGTCATCCAGAAACAGGGGAACCCCTGGAAGTCGTCATTTCTGGCGATCCCTACACCTCTGCGGGAAACTGGCAAAAGTTGTCCTGCGGACTCACGGAAAAAAATCTCTCAGAAAAGATCCGTCCACTCCGTGCCAAGTATCAGCAGGCCATTCCGATCAGCGATCTGGTCATCGATTCGATCCTGCTCGCTTCTCCTGCGGATCGGGGATTAGTCGAAATTGCCGTCGATGATCTTCAGGTTGGCCCTTTGGTCGAACTGGAAAATTTGAGTTCAACCGAGGCCGTGGCTCCTGAAGCCGAGCTGGTTTCTCACGTCGAGTTTCGCCTGGATCGACTGGTGGTCGATGGAAAGCCCATGCTTCCCCGGTTTGTCCCCTGGCATGGAGAAACCCCACGTGACTTGCGGCAAATGGGCCTCAACCTTGTCTGGGCACCTGACTGGTCTGATAGTGCTTCTCTCAAAGAACTCCGCGCTGCCGGCCTGTGGGTCACAGCCACGCCCCCCAAACCGCGAGCATCAAATGGAGAAAAGCTCCTGGCCGATGAAGCCGGCTTGCCCCCATTCCTTTCCAACACTTCGCCAATTCTCTTCTGGAATCTCGGAACACGTGTTTCAGGACGTGTCAGTGAAGATCTGATCAATTGGGTCGAACAGGTTCAGGCATCCGATCGACAAATCCGCCGCCCTCTTGCCGCCGATGTCGTGGGTTCCGAACGCCTCTATTCACGGCACATTGATATGCTGGGAATGAGCCGTCATATCATCCATTCTTCCATGACTTTTCTTGAATATCGTCGCTGGCTGGTCATGGAACGCTCTCGCGGCAGGCCGGGAACCTTCGCCTGGACATGGCTGCAAACGGAGCCATCTCCTCACTGGAAAAAGTTTGCCACAGAAGCCACCGCCACGCCGATGGCCACGAGCAGTTCCAATGACGAGTCTCTGCCGGCAACCCGCGCCCAGAATCTGGCGGGTATTCCACACGTCCATCACATCGAACCGGAACAGATCCGGATGCAAGCCTGGATCGCCCTCACCAGCGGATATCGTGGCATTGGCTACTGGAGTACAAAACCGATCGACGATCCCACCCCGCTGGCTCAGGAACGGCGGGCCGCCCTGGCCATGCTCAACCTCGAATTGGAATTGTTGGAACCATGGTTGGCGACCAGCAGCCCGTTTGCAGAAACCTCGTTCACCATTGAGCAGGGCCGGGCTTCCGAAAATCGTTCATCGCGCAGTTCAAGTAAGGAGACAGGAGGAAAGCCCACTCCCCATGATGATGAAAATGGAGAACTCTCTGCCACCGTTTTGCGAACTGAACTAGGCACTCTTGTCATCCCCATGTGGCTGGAGTCAAAGTCGCAATATGTTCCTGGGCAACTGGCTGCGCCATCGGCCACCATTATTGTCCCCGGAGCCAACGAAGCAGCCTCCGCCGTGGAAATCACACCCACCGGGCTAATCAGCCTGAAGCATCGCCGTGTGACAGGCGGATTAGAAATCACACTACCCAAGTTTGATCAGACAGCCATCATTCTTCTGACTTCCGATCGACAACTGCTCGCCCAGTTGGAACAGCGGGCCGCCGCCATTCAGGCCACTTATGCGGAATCCTGCCTGGAAATGACACGCTTGAAACTGGAACGCGTTCGGCAAGTCGACAATGAATTACAGCAATTAGGCGTAGGGCAAGCCGATAGTCCACAAATGTTGGGATCGGCACGAATTTACTTTGAAAAGGCTGAATACGCCTTCCGCAATCAAGACTACCGCGGAACCCGGGATGCCTGCCTGGCATCATTGCAATTGGCAAGGATTCTCCAGCGAGCACACTGGGATAAGGCCGTTCACAGAAGCACAACACCTTTGGGAAGCCCATATACCGTCTGCTTCCAGACGTTGCCGCTCCATTGGAAATTGATCGCCCAGGTGGGACGCTCCAATCTGCATAATGGGGAAAACCTTCTGGCATCTGGTGATTTTGAAGCACCGGATCAATTGGTCACGGATGGCTGGACTCATCTTCAGCACGATATTCCCGGATGGGTCGCTCTGGCTGAATTATTCCCTGGTGGGTTGGAAAGCCGCTACGCCCTGAGATTAGCCGCTTTTGAGCAACAAAATGACAAACAAGGGAAGCCGACAGTCCATGATCAGCAAATTGATGGCGAACCATTGCTCACCATTCGTTCGCCAGCCGTGGAATATTCAGCCGGGGATATCCTCTATCTCAGTGGATCTCTCCGGATGCCCAAGCCCATCGTCGGCCCCACCGATGGCCTGACAATCACAGACAGCCTGACGGGTAAAGCGGGTCTGCATCGCTTTTCTCCCTCCAAAGACTGGCAACGGTTTGAGTTGGTTCGCCCCTGCCAGGAAGCCGGCAGCATTCAATGGATTATCGAATTGGGCGGTGCAGGGGAGGTGCTGATCGATAACCTCCAAATCCGCAAAATGACAAACGCACAATTAGCATCAGGTCATTCTAATCCGGAACAATCCAATGGATCCAAACTGCGGTCACTGATTCCCAAATGGCCCCAGCGATCCAAAAACGATTCGGCTTTACCCCCCGAGAAATTGCCTTCCCGCTGAGCAATCGATCAGCAGGAACTGGTCACGATTTCCTGAAATAAAGGGCAGTGACGCGAACGCCACTTTTTTTCTTGCCCAGTCGTTACGGGAATCTCGGTACTGAAAAGTCGTGCAGAGACTTCAACTTCCCGCCGGCAGTCCGTACGATTCCCATCGTCGCACTTCCCATCGTCACACTGTGGAGAGACGGGGCTATTGGAAAGGTCATCTTTCTGACCCCTTCACCTCACAAAAAGTGTAGGGAGGTTTACTCTCTCACCGTTTTCATAGCCCGAGGAAAAATCGATTGGAATGTCCGTGAGAAGTCTCAATCTAAACAGACTTCTAACGAAGGATCCTCTGGCCATTTCCCCTAGCCATTCACTGGAATTTTGACATGCCTATTGCCACACCCGCCCAATACGCTCAAATGCTTGATGCCGCACAAAAGGGTGGTTACGCCTACCCCGCTGTCAACGTCTCCTCAATCGTGACCATCAACGCGGCCCTGAAGGCTTTCTCCGACAAGAAGTCTGATGGCATCATTCAGGTCTCCACGGGCGGTGGCCAATTTGCCTCAGGCCAGAACGTCAAAGACATGGCATTTGGAGCCATTGTTCTGGCAGAAGCCACCCATCGCCTGGCTGAAAAGCATAACGTGCTGGTCGCCCTGCACACCGACCACTGCCAGCCCGGCAAGGTGGATTCCTTCATGAAACCACTGATTGCAGAGACGGCTCGTCGTCGTAAAGCCGGCTTGGGCAACCTCTTCCAGTCTCACATGCTGGATGCTTCGGAATTGCCACTGGCCGAAAACATGGCTCTTTCTAAAGAACTGCTCAAACTCTGTGCCGAAAACGAGATTATCCTCGAAGTCGAAGCCGGCGTTGTCGGCGGTGAAGAAGACGGTGTCGACCATTCCGATCACCCCGCTGAAAAGCTTTACACCACTCCTGAAGACATGGTCGCTGTTCATGAAGCGCTGAGCGGAATTGGCCGCTTCCTCTTTGCAGCCACCTTCGGCAACGTGCATGGCAGCTACAAGCCCGGCGCCGTCAAACTGCGTCCCGATATTCTGAAAATGGGCCAGGAAGCCGTCATGAAGAAGTACGGCGAAAAAGCCGAGTTTGACCTCGTCTTCCACGGTGGTTCAGGCACACCACTTGAAGAAATCCGCGAAACTCTGGGCTACGGCGTTGTCAAAATGAACATCGACACCGACACCCAATACGCTTTCACCCGCCCTGTCGCCGACCACATGTTCAAACACTACTCAGGCGTTCTGAAAATCGATGGCGAGATCGGCGACAAGAAGCAATATGACCCACGCGCTTACTTGAAAGCAGCCGAAATCGGCATGGCCGCCCGCTTGGGAACTGCCTGCGACGACCTCCTCAGCACCGGCAAAACCCTCCTCGGCTAACCCCTTGCGGGGCTTGTGGCGGCGTATGTGGGTCAGTCGTCCATCCACGAATGGGTCTGACGCCGCTAGTGTGTCGGATATTATCAGGTCGTGCTCCCCTCGCGGGGGTTTGACTGGCTTCAGGATTGATCAACAGGGCTGTTTCTCTCAAAAGAGGGGCAGCCCTGTTTCTATTTGATGGTGCTCAGGCTGAGGCATGATTGCCGCAGCCAGGGGCGGCTTGCCTCTGGCCTTCAGTAAGAGTGGCAACCTTCTGTAAAAACATCGAAGCCGAGCTGATGTGCTCAAAAGAATGTGGTGAAACGCATGCTGTTGATCGCTGGAGGAAGTGTCCGTGCTGCCACGGCTTCGGCAACGCGGGGAGGGCTGCAGGTCATCGCCACTGATGATTACGGCGATCTCGATCTCCAGGAATTGTGTGAATGGCATCCCGTCCGTGAATTAATTTTGCGGCTTCAGACAGAAGACAAGGAAGGCCTGCCATTTCATGCCTGGCTATACACCGGCCCTTGGGAAAATTGGCCGGAGAGGGCCGAATTGCTGGCCAACTTGTGCCTGGATCTCCCGCTGCTGGCAGTGGGGCCGCAAATACTAGAGCTTTTGCGAGATCCCCATTGGCTCCAACAGATGGTGCATCAGTCAGGTGGTGCACCACTCTGTGTGATGACAGTGCCTTGTCCTCGTCTTTTCAGGACTTCTGAAGATACGGCACGACCAACATCCCTCAAGCGACAATGGCTGGAGAAACCCTTGAAGTCCGGGGGAGGGGTGGGGGTCATCAGGTTTCCAGCCTCCTCTGATGAAACAGAAGCCGAACTGATAGGGCGCCTTTCCGCAGGGAAATATCTTCAGGAATGGGTGGAGGGCATCTCACTCAATGCGATTTTTCTGATGAGCGAAAACCGTGTGGAATTGATGGGTTGGACGAAAGGACTGTCCGGGACACCCTTTGGAGAATTTGGGTATCGCGGATCCTGGGGCCCGATTCAACCACCACTTTACGTTGTCAGCCTTGCTCAGAAGATTGCCGAAAACTTGGCCCGCACATCCGGCTATCGAGGGCTGATGGGAATTGACGGAATTCTCCAGGGAGAAATCTGGCGTCCCATTGAAATCAACCCGCGATACACCGCCAGTTGCGAGATTCTTGAGCTGACAGCGGGATCTCCGCCATCATTGATCCGCAAGCATCTTGAAGCGAGAGGAGAACGGCTTGATGGTCTTCTGCAAGGTACGGTGCAGAGTGAATCCGTCGAAATCGTCAATCTTCCAGAGGTTATTTCACCTCAACCCCATCAGACTCCGAGAGATGCCCAGCCGCGCTTTGGCATGAAATGGATTGCTTACGCCGAAAAAGCGTTCACGTCGCCTGACCTGAGATCGGCATGGAAGCATGTTTCAGGACAAGATGCAGATCAAAGCCTTCTGCGGATCGCGGATATTCCCCATCCCGGAAGCCATATTGAAGCGGGACACCCGATCTGTACGGTCTTTGGGTGGGGGAATTCACTGGATGCAGCCCGTAACGATTGCCGGGACGTTCTGGAGCATCTCAAACAGATCTTCCCTGAAATTCCTTTCTGTTAAGTCGCCCGACCACCGCTCCCAGGCACATGACCTCCCTTGTTTCACCTCTCATTCGTTACCACTGATAAAGCTGTCAAGACCGCGATATCCGTTGAGTTCTCTCCAGAATCCCTGATCGATGCAGCAAAATCTTCAAGACCAGGCACAAAGTTGTTCGCAAGCCACAACAATGGGAGTTGTTCAACAGTTTCCTCTCTTAAGTCTGAACAAGACTGTGACAATTTGCGATAAGACAGCAACGGATGCTTTCTTCAGAGATTCATGCTTTGTGGTTTGACTGACATCACCTTCAAAAAGCCAGCGAGATGCCCACGCCTCAGGATCGTATTACACGTGCTCTGGATATCCTTGTTGAAGAATGGTCACCATACATTCGGCAGGAGATGCGGCGTGTCCACGGCCCTCGGGCCAACGATTTGATTCTGCAGCAGGTTCGTGGTGATCGGAACATGGCCTCCGCACGAATCGATGATCCTCTCACGGATCCGCATGTGCTTCTGAGCCTGGTCTGGGATCAATGGAATCACTGCTTCCGGCAGCAGATGGGGATTTTTGAGCGAAGTCTTGTCAGTGAGTTGAGGGAATATCGAAATCGTCTGGCCCATCAGACGTTTCTCAATGAGGATGACGCTTTTCGTGTTCTGGATAGTGTGCATCGCCTGCTGATCGCGACTGGTCACACAGGGCAACTCGCTGAAATTGAATCCGAGAAATTCGATGCCCTCCGGCAACAGTTCGGGCACCGCGTCAACCGCGAGCTTTCCCGAATTCGCTTCAATCGCCGCCGTCTTCTGGATGTGACACTTTATTCACTCTGTTGCTGTGCTTTACTGGTCACGGTGGTCGCGTTCTTCTGGGAGAAGCACGCCATTGCGACGATTCTGCTGGCGGGATTTGTGGTCTTCACGTTTGCGTATTTTATCCATCAGCGAATGACGGCTGTCGTGCCGGTCTTTGGCCTGCATGAATGCCCGAATTGCCGCAGGGTGATCTATACGGAAACCTGCCCCTACTGTGAAAAGCACTCATTTCCTGTCGTGACAAACTCAGCTTTCAACAAAGAGCAGAGGCTCGCTGATGCCGAATTTGCTCAGGAAACGCTCGACATGATTGAGCACCCTCAGGATTCACCAGAGTCCTTTTCACGACTCCCACGCTAATGGCATCTACACTGGTGAGCGAAGGTCAAGCCGCATATCGCTTGTCCATGCCACGATCTGAAGGTGCGCCCTACTGAGCACTTTGGATATCGGGGCGTAGCTTTTTGGCTTCTCTCAGATAAACGTGCACCACTTCACTGGGGCGCTTTTCCGTATTTACGTGTAGCAGCACACGAATACAACGTGGGAGTGCGTGAGGAACGGCAATCTCGGAAGCACAGAGCAGGGGAACCTGCCGCATTCCCAAAGCCCGAGCCGCTTCGGCGGGAAATGTCGACGTCAGGTCGGGCGTTGTCGTAAAGATGGCCGAGACGATGTCATCGAAATCAGTGATGGAATTCTGCTGGATCAACTCATGCAACAGTTCGCGAGTTGCCGCCAGGAGCAATTCGGGTTGATCGACATCCACACAAGTGGCTCCGCGAATTCCTCTCACCGCCATTTCTGAGTTCCCTCGGTTGCACGAAAATCTTGCTGGATTAATGAGATCCGCAGCCCAATCTCTGTATCAATATCTATTGATTTGTCTCAAATGAATCATCGTTCACTCTGAATTTCTGCCCCCAGCTTAGCGAATGAATGACCGCCCTCCCAGCGACCTCAAGGAAAGGGCATCGTTTCACAAATGGTGTTCAATCGGCAAAAGATGCGAGAATATCGGCGTGAATGGTGGACAAGTGACACCTGTTCTTCTTGTGGAAAACTAATTTCTTACATTATTGTCATCTTTCTCCGCCAAATGGCCGTATCACGCATCAATGAGATCCGGAAAAAACAGATTCAAACATCTTCAAATATTCAGAGGTGTTACCCAATGCCATCTCCGAACGTGGCTGCCCGAGAGCTTGCCGATCTGCTGGGCGTCTTGTCGCATCCATGCCGTATTAAGATCATTGAAGAATTGCGGGAAGACGAGCGAAATGTGAATTCATTGCAAGAAGTGCTGGGAATCAGCCACTCGGGTGTCTCGCAACATTTGGCGCTACTGAAAACCCGGCATCTGCTGAAAGAGCGGCGCGCAGGCCGGCATGTTTTTTATCGTCTTGCAGATACCGCGATTGCAGAATGGTTGAGACGAGGAGTCGCTGTACTCGATAGTATGACATCAGGCCGGACAGATCAGATCAGGATCTCGACCGCGATTGATCAACACCAGGGACAAATTGAGTCCACTGTTAAGTCCACAGTTGAGTCCCAAGTTAGATCCACAGAGATCACGGCAGCCTTACCGGGTGAGCCGCCAAGTCAGAACGAAACTTTCAGCGAAGGTGAAAATCCCCTGTCTTTGCTTGAAGGAGATGAGACGGAGACGCATGGCCGATGAGCACACAGCTACAAGATCATTTGGAGACCGGCAGGCGTTCGGGAGGGCAAAAATCCGAACTGATCGCGGCACTTGTTGAATTTGGCCGACTTACCGAGAATCCCTGGGAGCCTCTGGCGATTCAGAGAGAGCTTGAATCGGTGATTCAATGCTGGAAAGGAACCCTGGAGGAAAAATGGTGGAAATGGAGCCTTGAGGTTTCCCGTTCCCATGGGCTGGCAGTGCGGCTGATGGATCTGACCGCTTCTGATGTTGACGCGATTGTCCGTCAGGGGGGAGTCGTCATGGCAAAGGCGGCCACAACCGGTGAACCTCATTCACTGAAGGATCAGGTCGATCGTCCCAGTGAAATGGGCGGCTGGGGAATTGATCCACCAATTCTGGTTGTGTCTGGCCGAGGAAAGCCCACGGCGCAGCGATTCACGAAAACAGAATCAGGAACGAGTCTGCGCTGGCTGGAACTGGTGAGGCAGGCACCGGCCGCTTCTTTTCGATGCGTGGTCTATGAACCGAACATCGATGGTTTAGGGGCTGGCCACGATACTCACCAGCCACCCTGGCAACGATTATTTCGGATGATTGCGCCGGATCGCCATGAGATCTGGACGATCTTTCTGATGGCCTGCGCTGCCGGTCTGCTCTCTGTTTCTGCTCCGATGGCTGCACAACAACTGGTGCGAGCGGTGACCTTTGGTGGCGTTTATCAGCCAATCATTGTGTTAAGTGTGATTCTGCTGGGGCTTCTGAGCCTGGGTGGTGCGTTTCAGATTCTGAAAATTTACATCGCGGAAGTGATTCAAAGACGGCTCTTCACGCGAATTACCGCTGACCTCTCCTGGCGGCTTCCGCGTGTGACCGAAGAAGAGTGGAAGCACCACGATGGACAGGAACTGGTGAATCGGTTTCTGGAAATCGTGACTGTGCAAAAAGTTGTCAGCAGCTTGCTGGTCGATGGACTGGCGATCATTCTGGCAACGATTGTCGGGATGACGCTGATGGCGTTTTATCACCCTTTCCTGCTGGGCTATGACCTGATTTTGATCGCGCTGCTCACGTTGATCATTCTCACGATGGGGCGAGGCGGGATTCGGACATCGATCGATGAATCGATCCATAAATACTCCACGCTGGCCTGGTTTGAAGAACTGGTGCGAGTCCCCAGCCTGTTTCAGACACCGGATGGTGCGGCATTAGCATGGCAGCGAAGCGATGCGCTTTGCACTAAATATCTCCTGGCCCGGCAGCAGCACTTTACAATCGTGCTCAGGCAATATGTGGCTTTAGCCGTGTTGCAGGCTGTGGCGGCCACAGGGCTGCTTGGCCTGGGGGGATATCTGGTTTTGCAGGATCAGCTGACATTGGGTCAACTGGTGGCCGCTGAATTGATTGTGGCCACGATTGTTGGTTCATTTTCAAAGTTAGGAAAGCATCTGGAAGAGTGGTTCGATCTGATGGCTTCGGTCGACAAACTGGGACACCTTTTTGATCTTCCTGTGAATCAGTATCGCGGTGTTCTGCTTCCGGATCGCTCCGAGCCGATGGCAATCGAGATGCGTAATACTGCCTGGGGCTATGATTTGCGTCCTCCCAGCAGTCCCTGGGTTTCTCCGAACCTGACATGTAGTGTTCCCCCCGGGTCGTCGTTGGCCATTCTCGATAGTCGGCCTGAGCATCGCGCCGAGATTCTTTCGGCACTGGCAGGAGACCCGGTCAAATTGCGAGGAATCATTGAACTTGATGGCCACCCGTTGCTGGATCTGCGCCGCGATCTGATTCGTTCACAAGTTGCGCTGGTTCGTGAAGCCAGCATTCTGACGGCCTCAATTTCTACAAACGTGCATATGCACCGGCCTGGGGTGAGTGACCAGATGGTGGCTCGCCGACTGGATGATGTGGCGTTGATTGAGCGGATTGAAACCTTGCAGGGAGGAATTCATACGGAATTGACCTCCAAAGGTTTCCCGCTCTCGATCACCGAGCAGATGCAGTTGGTGCTTGCCAGAGCCATGGCCGGCCAACCCCGGCTTTTGCTGGTCGATGGGTGGTTAGATGGAGTTCCTGAGGGGCTTCGTCAGAGATTGCTGGGGGTGATGTTTGCTCCTGATCGGACATGGACAACCGTCATTTCAACTTCCCGACCAGACATTGCGGCCCTTTGCGATCAAGTGGTTGCCTTGGATGACCGGGATTATCGAGTTCTTTCGACCGTGCCCTATCAGGCATTGCCGAAAGCTTCAGGGAATTAAACGACTCACGAAAATGACCGAAAGGGGCCTTGTGCCGCGTCACGGCTTTGTCATCGCGTTTATGTCACAGCAACGTCCTCCGTTGTCGGACTTAACAACAGGCAAGACCCGGATTTTCCACTTTGACAAAGCACTCGTTCTCTCTGGAGTTTCAATATGACAGGACATTCTCATAGCTCGACAGCCAAAGGCCATGGCCAGAGTTCGTTCGCACTGACCACCACTGAAACCCGACAGTCGCTGGCGCATTGGGATATTGGTGAAACCTGGCAAGCTCGTCATTTCCCGGCGCTGCGTCTGGCACAGCCAGTGAGAACCATTCGCTGGGTCTCCACGGCGCTTCTTTGGGCGCTCCCCACGAGCATCATCATCATGATGTGGGCACCCTGGCAGCAGTCGGTGACAGGGTCGGGGCGAGTCGTGACTTATGACCCGAACCACCGACTTCAAGAAGTGGATGCCCCCATTGCCGGCCGCATTACCAATATCCGTGCGGATTTGGTTGAAGGTTCGATTGTCAAGAAGGGGGAAGCCCTGATGGACATCGAAGTGATTGATCCCGCGCTGATCTTTCGACTGGAAGAACAACTCTCAGCAACGCTTCGCAAGCTGGAAACAGAAAAGACGATTGTCGTCGCTTACGAACAACAGGTAGAAGCCTTCAAAGCGGTCCGTGACCAGACGGAACTGGCACAGGATGAATTCATCAAAATGGCGAGACAGAAACTTCTTGCAGAACAGCAGAGCTATAAAGCTGCTGAGGCTGCTGTTGAACAGGCGGAGAAGGATCGCACACGACGGATTCAGCTTTTTGAACAGAAGGTCGAGTCGCGCTACGAAGTGGAAATTGCCGAGCGGAAAGCCCAGGAAGAAGCGGCAAAACTGGCTCAGGCTGAGGCCTATGTTGAAGCGGCCAAGAGCGAGCTATCGGCCAAGCAGGCAGAACGCATTTATAAAATTCGTGAGGCTGTTACTAAAATTGACTCGGCTCGGGCCGTTTATCAGAAGGCGCTGGGAGACATCGCCAATACCGAGAAAGAGATCGCCGATATCAAGGCGAAACAGAAGGTTCAGGTGCAGTCGGTGACGGCCCCGATCGATGGTTATATCCTAAGGTTGATGAACTTTCAGGGGGGGAAGATTGTCTCTGCCGGACAGCCACTGCTGGAGTTAGTTCCATTAACGGCAGACCGGGCTGTGGAGATCAAGGTTGATGGGAACGACGCCCCATTAGCTGCCTCGCTAAACAAGGAAGGGAAGCACCGCAAGGTTCGATTACAGTTTGAAGGATGGCCTGCCGTTCAATTTTCCGGGTGGCCTTCTGTGGCGGTCGGAACGTTTGGTGGGATTGTAACGGTTGTTGATTCAATGGATGACGGAATGGGGAAGTTCCGAGTACTGGTACTGCCCGATCCTGACGAATTAAGACCATGGCCAACCGCACAAGTCTTGCGACAAGGCATCCGGGCAAGAGCCTGGATTCTTCTGGATCAGGTGACAATCGGACAAGAACTCTGGAGACAACTCAACGGATTTCCTCCAGCAATTCAAATTGAAGAGTTAAAATCTTCCTACGACGAAAAATTACTCCGAGGGAAAAAATGACATTGCCCGGACAAGCATGGATGCTTGTTGGTTGTCTGATGATCGCGGGATGTGCTGCATCCCGGCCCGTTGTCGTTACGGCTTCCCCAGCATCAAAAAACGCTGCAGGACTTAAGCAGGGGGAGGATCAGAGTGCCTCATCCCGGGAATCGTCTCGTTCGGGATTGGGGCCACTTCGTACCAGCCTCGCCCACGATGACTCTGCTGAGCCTGATCAGGATTCAAGAAATCGTGAGCGTGACACGGATGATTTTAACGAAGATCCCGTCATAACGGCTGAGCTGGAGTCCGAAGAAGGATTATCAACAGAAGCCACCGTTCAAGTGGCTGCCAGGATGCCGCTTGATGAGCTGATGGAAGGCAAAATCACTCGTCAAAAAATCGAAGGTGAAAACCCGCTGGTGAAAGATGGCGTGCCTCCCAGCCCGGATGGTCGCTTTATAATTCCCGAGCCAAGCCCAGAGAATGATCTCAGCTCACTTCGTTTGAATCAGGTGGTGGATGCGGTCTATTTGTCATTCCCCATGCTGCGCAGCGCACTGTACGGGAGGAATATCGCCAATGGCGCCAATCTGGCTGCTCAGGGGGCATTTGACCTGAGGCTTAATGCCGATATGAACAATCAGCCTCTGGGTTACTATCAAACCTATCGAAATGGGTTTGATATCCAGCAGCCGGTGCTTCAAAACGGCGGAGAAGTCATTGCCGGGTATCGGACAGGCCGAGGTTACTTTGAACCGTGGTATGGCGGACGGCAGACCAACGATGCCGGTGAGTTCAAACTTGGTCTGGCAATTCCACTGCTCCAGAATCGTGCGATAGACAAGCGGCGTGCTGAACTCTGGCTGACACAGGTTGGTCAATCTCGTGTCGAACCGGAAATCAAGTCTCAGCTCCTCTCGTTCATTCGTGAAAGCTCTGTTGCTTACTGGAATTGGGTTGCTGCGGGCAGGGGGCTTTTTGTCGCTCAACAGCTTCAGGCTCTTGCGATTGACCGTGACCGACAGATCCGTGCTACTGTGGAACAGGGCGATCGACCAGAATCCGATGTGATTGATAACCAGCGGTTGATCGTGGCGCGACAGGTGAAGCTGATTGATGCAGAACAAAAGCTGCAAAGTGCGGCTGTCAAGCTTTCTCTCTATATGCGGGATCCTTCAGGAAATCCGTTTATCCCACCCAACAACATGCTTCCCGCCCGCTTCCCGGAAGCCATGCTGGTCACGCCGGAAGTTCTGGAGGCTGATATCGCCTTTGCGACATCCCGTCGCCCTGAATTGCTGGCGCTTGATTACGATCGCCAACAGCTGAATATCGAGCTATGTAAAGCCCAGAACGAATTACTACCGACGCTTGATGCCCATGTCCTGGGAACAAAAGATGTCGGTGCTCCCTCGAATTCCTACAACGATAAGGGGCCATTCCAGGGGGAAGCCGGATTGATGTTTACGGTGCCAGTCCAGCGTCGCAATGCCAATGGTAAGATCATGATGATGGAGGGGAAACTGGCCCAGAACCTTGCCAAACGCCAATATACAACTGACAAGATTTCCATCGAGGTGCGAACGGCGGTCATTGCTCTTGAAAATGCTTATCGGGCCATCGGTCAGGCCAGTGAAGCTGTCCGACTGAATGATGAAATGCAGCGTTTTGAAACGATCAAATTGAATGAAGGGGCCAGTGATCTGCTCCGCTTGAATCTGCGCGAGCAGGCGACCTTCGATGCGCGGGTTGCGGAAATTGAATCGCTACTAGGCTATTTCGTTGCGGAAGCCGACTATAAGGCGGCCACTGCTGCAGAAATACCGGATGAAATCCTGATACCCACTCCGTAGTCGTCAACTGAATGCTGTTCTTCTAAACCCGTTTTCGCGTTTAGAATGTTCCTGACTTGATTGTGGGAGTGGCGCCATCTGCGGCTCCACCGGCAGCTGGAACATCCAGTCCCGCCCCTTTCAGCAGCGATTCAGCATAGGCTGAAAGTTCTGTTCCAGGGAAATCATTCACGATTTTCCCCAGTTGGTCAGCCAGTTTTTCTTTCGCCTGCGGACGGGCATTTGCCAGTTGGCGTTCAATCATCATGATCTGCTTGGAAGCCGTGACTCCCGCTTTGACCTGAGCATCACGAGATAAGTCTTTTTTCAATTTCATCGCGGCATCACTTAACGGATAGCCTTTGAAATGCTCACCCACTTTTTGCAGGATCTCGTGGGCTTTGTATTTATTGCCCGCACCAGCGGCTTCCACTGCAGCGCTTTCGAGTTCCTGCTTTTCGCTATCAATCACAGCTTGCATCTTTTCCGCGGCCGACTTCATGTCGGGGCGTGGTGAGACGGCGGCTTTCTTGAGAGTAAGGGCGACACCCGCATAGGATCCGTACTCAAACTGCTGCCAGAGCGGTAACAATTCCGGGGGAACCTCCATCCGCTCCACTTTCCATGTTGCTCCGTTGGCCAGACCTTTGATGGCCATGTCGTATTCATCATATGGCAAGGTTTCAATTTTTCCGGCTGCGGTGACCCCTCGAATCTGGCGGATGTTTTGCAGGGAAATCTCACCGACACTGCTGTCGGAAAACTTGGCTTCAAACGAGCGATCCATATCGACAATGACGGGCCAGGTAATCTTCAACTCTCTGACGTATCGTTCGATTTCTGGACGCTGAGTTCCCGAGTTGACAGCGATAAAGACGACAGGAAGTCGTTCATTGGCCTTGGCAGATCGCAGGATATCAGGCCAGGCCGCACGACATTTCGGACAAGTTTCCTCGAAAAAGACAAAGTAGACGGCTTTGCCGCGTAATTGCTCATAAGTCAGTGGCGCCGAGTTGATCCATTGAGCCGGGTTCCTGGGTAGTGGTGGTAACTCGTCGGCCTCTTGGGCCATCACTGTCGTGAGCCAGGGAAAGATCACTGCGAATACAACGGCACCGAACCGATTCATGCAGGTCATTTCCTATTCACTCCTGAATTATGAAAAGTGGCAAAACGTCTGCCGTTTAATCAATGGCTGGTGAACACGCGATGCTCGAGTCGGCTTCACAAAGAGTGTGTTGGCACTCCCTTTCATGACCCACTGGTTGATGGCTTGTCACCGATCAATCGCATCAACCAATAATTATCATTCCCTAATCAACGATTGATCGCAATGAGAAACTGTGCCAGGCCTTGGAACTGTGCCTTAATAAATGTCATCCTTGTTGCGACCACAGTCCTGACAAGTTGCTGAACTCGTGCAGGCTCTTTAGCCTGCTTCGCAGATCTTTGCTGACCCTGTCAAAACCGAATTGATTCTTTGTGGGTTCCTGTTGTCGTACAGATAACAGCGAATTCAAAAAGGGACACACCCGGATTCTCAAGGAACGAAAACATGTCTACGCCCTCTCTTCGCTTAAAAGAACTGGGTATTGAATTGCCCTCTCCCCCTGGCGCGGTTGCGTCATATGTCCCTGTGGTGAAAACTGGCCACCTCGTGGTCACCAGCGGTCAGTTACCCATGCTCAACGGGGTCTTGACACATACGGGGAAAGTGGGGGCGGATCTTACTGAGCAGGAGGCTGCACTGGCAGCCAGACAATGTGCTTTGAATGCCCTGGCCCATCTGCAGCATGAATTGGGAACACTGGATGTGATCCGCCGGATCGTCAAGCTGGATGGCTTTGTTCAGTCGGCTCCCGGATTCAGTCGGCAACCGGTGGTGATCAACGGGGCCTCTGATCTGATGATTGAGATTTTTGGTCTCGCGGGTCGGCATTCTCGCGTCGCTGTCGGGGTCAATGAATTACCATTGAATGCGGCGGTTGAGGTCGCCATGTGGGTGGAAGTTGCAGCGTCATAAACTGGCTTTAACCATGAAATGTGGCGTGGGGGGCAATTTTGCTTGCCAGTCAGGACTTTGACATCGCGAATTCGCACCACATGCCTGATGCCTAACGAAATCACCCCTCTGGCAAAAAAGCCAGAGGGGTGATTCATGGTTCATCGAGATCTGCACTGCTGCGTGGAGGTCGCGGGGAGAGAGAATTAGTAATTCCACTCCACACCGAAACTCCAGCTTTGTGCCCAGAAGGTACTTCGTGAGTCACCCACGGTGGTTTGAAGTGGGGCACCACGCCAGACAATGTTTTCTTCAGGACGGTAAACTTCACCAATCAATGTGAAGGTATAACCTGCCTGGAACTGAGCTTTTTCAAAGAAAGCCAGTCGTTTGATCAGAGGGACATAACTGAGCAGGGGAGCACGAAGGAGAACTGACTGTTCCAGCATGGGCGAGACCACGGTGGTTGTTGATGAGTCATTGAAAAACTGATCAACAATATCTGGCCCTGGTGGCAGGTTGTCAGAGCCTGTCTGGTTGAAGATGTTCTTATACTGGATTGATCGTTTGGAATGATTGGCAAGAAGACCGAACTTGGTATGCGAGATGATTTTGAAACGTTCTTTCCCAAGATCCACCCGGAAACCAATTTCCGGGCCGGCAAACTGTGATTGAACGATTGAACGAAGAGTTGAATCCAACAGTTGAATGTCTGCGATATTATCGGGGGCAATTTCAGCCGCTGGTATTGGACGTCCGAAATTATCGACCATCAGGTCGACTTCTGAGACGGTATAATTGTCGCCGCTATCGATCCCGTGGAACCCGAATGTTTCCCGCAAACCGAAATAGCGAATGCCATAAGTTGGACGGATTTTGAATGCGTCGCCCTCTTTCCAGGGATTCAGCATCCCTCCTGCGTTGGCGCCCCACAGTTGTGACGAATGGCTGAGTTCAAACAACAGGTCGTACTTTTGTACGCCGCCATTGTTGAGGTTGTTCATATCAGTGTCGCCATCAAACAGGGGTAGCGATCCCACGATTTGAAGGCGATCATCCTGCGGAATGGAGTAAACGGGTGGGGTCGTGACTGGCACGGGCCTCGGCGTGGCGACCTTACTATCTACGGTAATTCCCTGATCGAGGAAAAATCCCGAAAGAGTCCAACCGCTGTCATCGACATTTTCACCTTCCAACGTCAATCGCAAACCGCCCGCAGTCGACTCCGTGGGCATGGAGGCTGTGGAAAACGGCGTGACATTTCTGAGAGCCGTGTTGGTTCCAGTGCCTGTTCCTGTCCCAGTCCCAGTCCCTGAGTTCGGGGGACGGTACATTGGTATGATGCCTGGCGATCCCACGAGGCTGTTACCGGAATTTTTATAGATTCCGTACAGGCCCTCGACCGAGAAAGAGGCCTCAGGTGGCCCCCATTTCGAATTATCGAACCAGAAGCCGTTTTCCTGCTTGATCTGCTGGAAAGGCGGCCCCTCAAATGGGGAAATTCCTGGCCAGGGATTGGCGCCTTGCGGAAATGAGGGGGGAGCCATACCAGGGCCGTATGCTCCTGGCGCATAACCCCCTGATGTCGGGCCATAGCCCGCAGGAGGATAGTACCCGCTGAGGTCGGGATTCATGGCGGCATCCTGCCCCAGTGTTACTGAGCCAGAAGCCATCAGTAATCCGCCGAGCAGATACTTGAAGCCGTGAAGGTGTTTGAACCAGTGCCGTGTCTGCATCAGATCGTCCCTGACGATACACCGTGATGTGTAAGCGAGGCAACCACCCTGGTGCCGGCTTAACAACGGCGAAAGCCGCCGAAGATGAGCCATCGCGCTGGATGGGCCTGACGGTAGTATCGGTTCGGGAATCTGGCTGACTGTATCGATTGTGCCGCGAGTAACGGGAAAAGCGGTCGTAACATCTTTGCAGCTGGCTGCTGCACGAGGATTTGGCAGTATCTGCCAGAAATCCCCGACATCACGCTTCAGGACATCATGAGATGTCTCTCAAAGCTGATGCCGTACTTTTTCATCTTCTTATAGAGGGTGGTTCGGTTGATCCCCAGCGCCTCAGCCGTTAATTGCCGGTTCCAGCCATGTGACTCCAGAGCGTCGACAATCAATTGCTTCTCGGGATTTGCCAGAGCTGATTTTAAAGAGGAACCATTGGAAGCAATTGTCGCCGTTCCCGGAATGACCATTTCTTCCCGACGCATATTGTCCGGGAGGTCGTTAATGCCGATGACCGAGCCTTTACAGAGAACGACCGCCCGTTCCACCACATTCACCAGTTCACGAACATTCCCGGGCCAACGGTAGCGGTTCATGGCCTGAAGCGCCTGCTCGCTGAAACCGGTCACTTTCTTGCCGGTTTGTGCGACGAACTCTTTCAAATAGTGTTCGGCCAGCAGTGGAATATCGCTCAGTCGCTCACGTAATGAGGGTTGCGTTAATGTCACCACGTTAATGCGGTAGTACAAATCCTGCCGAAACTCGCCCTTGGCGACCGCTTCTTCCAGATCCACATTCGTGGCCAGAATCAAGCGGACATCCACTTTATGGGTTTTGTTTCCGCCAACGGGTTCAAACTCCCGGTCTTGCAGAACACGTAAGAGCTTGACCTGCAGGCTCGGCGAAGCGGTGGCAATTTCATCCAGAAACAATGTCCCGCCATTCGCCTGGAGAAACTTGCCCGCGCGATCATGGCTGGCACCGGTAAAAGCTCCCGCCACGTGACCGAAGAGTTCGCTTTCCAACAAACTGTCGGGAAGGGCACCACAGGCCACTTCGACAAACGGCTTGTCTCGCCGAATGCTTAATTGATGAATGGCTCGGGCGGTCAGCGTTTTTCCTGTACCGCTTTCGCCCAGAACAAGCACGGTTGTCCGCGTGTCGGCAACGCTCTCGATGATGTCGAACATTTTGAGCATCCGATAGTCATGCCCAACGATGTTCTCGAGACCAAATCGGTCGTTCAATTGTTTCTTGAGTTGTCGGTTCTCGGCAACGATTTCCCGTTTCCCCAAGGCTCGCTGGATTGAGAAATTGAGCTCTTCATCAATGACGGGCTTGGTGAGGTAGTCAAACGCCCCCAGACGGATGGCATCGACGGCACTTTCGATCGTGCCATAACCTGTGAGGAGGATGATCTCTGTATCTGGTACCGCTTTGGTTGCCCATTC
Source organism: Planctopirus sp. SH287 (assembly GCF_056500625.1). Classification (NCBI taxonomy): domain Bacteria; kingdom Pseudomonadati; phylum Planctomycetota; class Planctomycetia; order Planctomycetales; family Planctomycetaceae; genus Planctopirus; species Planctopirus sp. SH287. The sequence continues at coordinate 1,230,181 of NZ_CM151403.1, forward strand.
CAGAACCGCAAATCCATCTTCGTCAGGCAGATTGACATCACAGATCACGATGTCAAAACGAAACTCTTTCATCCGGGACATGGCGTCGCGGGCCGTGAAAGAGGTTTCTGTGCGATGTCCCAGACTGCGCAGATAATCCGCCATGGACTCGGCCAGTTGACGGTCATCATCCACAACAAGCAGAGAGCCTTGATTCATCGACATACAATTCTCCGGCACTCATCACACAGAGTACGTACAGATTCCAACACCAGGTTTCAGTTCAGACGTCATTCCTTCCTCATGAAGGGATGGCCAGAACGGAAACCAAAACTTAACGAGCCTGTGAAAGCCTGGAGTTTGTCGAGGGTAAGCAAACCTAGGTTACAGGTTGTGTCGCGTCAACAAGTTCCCGATTGCAGCGTCGCAAAATTGAAACTTGTGGATTTTTTTCAGAGCAGGTCGCACGATCAGCAGAGCCGTTTGGCCTGAGAACGGTCATGGTTTATTGAGTAGCTGATCCATCATCTTGATGGCTGCGGGGCCGACCAGAACCACGAAGATTCCCGGGAAGATGAAGATCACCATGGGGAACAACATTTGAACGGCCGTTTTCTGGGCCTTTTCTTCGGCGATTTGCCGCCGTTTAACTCGCATGGAATCGGACTGCACACGGAGAGCCTGAGCGACTGAAGAACCAAACTTATCGGCCTGAATCATGATGGCAACCAGTGCCTTCACGTCATCAACACCAGTCCGCACGCCAAGATCATGTAACATATCCCGGCGGTTGCGGCCCATCTGCAATTGCAAGTTGCACATGGCGAGTTCGGAACAGATTTCTGGCGCGGTATCTTTCAATTCTTCAGAAACACGCCGCAGTCCCGCATCCAGACCAAGGCCTGCTTCGACACAAACCACCAGCAGATCGAGGACATCGGGAAGCTGTAGAAAGATGGCCTGTTTGCGTTTGCTGATTAAATACATGAGCACGAGTTCGGGTAAATAGAAACCAGCGCCCGCCGAGACAATTAATGTCGTCAGGCCGGACTGAGTGGTGCCATATTTTATAAGACCCGTTCCTCCCCCAATGACCAGTCCAAGCAACAGACAGACGGTTTTTACTGCCAAATAGACCGTGGGTGCACTGGGATTGTGGAATCCGGCATTGGCGAGACGGATCTTCAGCTGACTTTGTTCGAGTTCTGACTTAGGCTCGAGAGCTTTCGAGAGGGCAGGAGCCGCCTTTTCAATCAGATTGGCCATCCCTTGCTTCTGATTTTTTTGCTGCTCACGGAGTAACGGATTGTTGAATTCGTCCAACCGCTGGCTGGCTCGACTTTCCTGCTGGCTAAATATCTGAAGGGCCGCGAAGACCGCCAGCGTAATGCAGGCGAAGATCGCAATCGGCATGATGGTGGCAAGATCAAGACTCATCATTGGGACAATCCCATAAATCCCTGGAATGCCAGGCGGAGCTTTTCAAAACAAAAACAGGTATGCAGAAACTTATTTATCAAGCCTTGGCGTTACGCTTTGATAAAGGCGTTACACTTTGATATCGATGATTTTCTTGATCGTGACAGCGCCCAGGATCTGCATGACAATCCCGACAGCGATCATCTTTCGGCCCAGTTCTGTGGTGAAGAGCACCATGACATAGCCGGGATTGAGGTAGTAAACGGCAAAGAAGATGGCGATCGGCATGGCCATCAGCACGGCACCACTCAAGCGACCTTCGCCTGTCAGAGCTTGAACCGTTCCCAGAATTTTGAATCGTTCACGGATCACTTCGCTGATTTTGTCGAGGATTTCTGCCAGATCCCCACCGGTTTGCCGTTGAATTGCCACGGCTGTGACAAAGAATTTGTAATCCAGGTTGGGCATCTTTTTGAGAGAATCCTTCAGTGCCTGTTCTACGGGAACACCGAGATTCTGAGTTTCATAGGCCGCCCGGAAAACTTGAGAAATCGGTGCCGGCATTTCATCGCAGACCAGATGTAATCCTGAAGCCAGACTGTGTCCTGAACGGAGCGCACGCCCCATCAGTTCCATGGCATCGGGGAGTTGTTTCGCAAACTTTTTGAATCGCTGCTTGCGACGAAATGACAACCAGAATAAGGGAAAAGTCATGGTCATCAGACCAAACAGGGGCAGCAGAGGCGTGGGAGCATTCCCGACCATTCCCAGCACGACACCCACGGCGCCGCATCCGGCACTGATCAATAAAAACGTTTGCAAATTGATGGGAGAATCGGCCTGCTCAAAGAAGAGACTAATCCCTTTAAATCTTTCAAGAATGCCTTCTAACATCCCGCCGATTGTCTGAGAGCTTAATTTGACGAGATCATCTTTAGTGATGCGTGTCTGTTCTTCACTGGATTTCAAACCCGCGAGAACATCGAGTCGATCCTCAGCCCGGTTCGATCCTGCACCCATAAATAGCGAGGCAATAGCCCCGACCAGCGCGGTGACTCCCACAAAGACGACTATGGAAATGATGAGTGGACTCATCGATCAATCCCTTCGCGAGCCATGAGAAAGGCCAGAGCCTCTCGAACACGTAAAACTAAAAATCTAAGGTCTTTGCCTGGGAACTGGAGGATGGCGTCTACTGAATGTCGCCTGAATTCCTCATTGCAAATCGGGTGATTTAGCGACCACCCAGTGATCGTTGCTGGAAAATGTTGGCTGGCAATCGAATCCCGGCCTGCTCAAGCCGCGACATGAATGCCGGGCGAACGCCGGTCGATTCAAAGCGTCCAAATGCCCGTCCGTTTTCATCAATGCCATCTTGCACGAACACAAAAATGTCCTGCATAACGACTGTGTCCTGTTCCATGTTCAAGACTTCAGTGATGTGCGTGATCTTTCGAGGGCCACCTTGCAGGCGGTTCGTTTGAATAATGAGATCAACGGCGGCAGCGAATTGTTGCCTTAAAGCCCGAAGCGGAAGTTCGATACCACCCATGGCGATCATGGTTTCCAAACGGGAAACCGCATCGCGGGGGGTGTTGGCGTGGATCGTGGTTAATGACCCTTCGTGGCCAGTATTCATCGCCTGGAGCATGTCGAGCGCTTCCGGGCCACGGCATTCCCCAATGATGACGCGGTCAGGTCGCATACGTAGGGCGTTTTTCACGAGATCAGTCGCTGTCACACGCCCTTTGCCTTCGATATTGGCAGGGCGGGTTTCCAGACGAAGCACGTGTTCCTGCTGCAGCTGGATTTCCGCGGCGTCTTCAATCGTAATCACCCGCTGATCGTTGGGAATGAAGCTGGACAGTGTATTCAGCAGTGTCGTTTTTCCGGAACCAGTCCCACCGCTGATGATGCAGTTGAGCCGGGCCTTCATGGCTCCTTCGAGCAGCATCACCATCTCGGGGGTAAAAGCCCCAAACCGTAAAAGGTCTTCTAATGCGAGCGGCTTCGAGCCAAATCGACGAATGGTGATTGATGGGCCATCGAGAGCCAAGGGAGGAATCACCGCATTGAGACGGGAACCGTCAGGCAAACGGGCATCGACCATGGGGCACGTTTCATCAACACGGCGGCCCACGCGGGAAACGATTCGATCAAGGATCTGCAGCAGGTGATCGTTATCGCGAAAGGTGACTTCGGACTTCAGAATCCGGCCCCCTTTTTCAATGAAGACGTTCTTTGGCCCGTTGATCATGATGTCGGCCACACCCTGTTCCTTGAGCAGGATTTCCAGAGGGCCGAAGCCGAATGTTTCGTCAAGCACTTCTTCAATCAAACGTTCGCGTTCGGAACGATTGAGAAGCGGATTTTCAGTATCGCAAAGATGTTCAACCACCAGGCGAATTTCCCGGCGGAGAGTGTCTCCTTCCAGATCACCCAGGCGGGACAGGTCGAGTTTTTCCACGAGCTTGCCGTGGATGAGGCGTTTGAGTGCTTCAAAATCCTGTTCGGAGGAGATGCCGTTGCGTGAGCGTGCGGGGTTGAATGTGGCAGGAGGCATGAGACTTGATCACTCCGAAATCGGGAGAGGAGTTCCCTAATGATGGACTTGTCCGACCATCGGTTATGGGAAACTTAGCTCAGGAATTCCGGGTGTGACGATCTGTTGGCAAAAAACATCAACTGCTGCCAGCCATCGACAAAGCCTCATTTGAACACTTCAAGCAAAAAAAGGTTGAGAGACGGGATATTGTCTCTCAACCTTTTTTGTCAAGCTGTGGGGGATGTTCAGAAGAATGGGTTCTGAGTCATCAGTACAATCGCTCAGATCCTTACAATCCGTAGCATTCGTTCATTCTAAAACGCACCCCTCTTCAATGGTTTTGAGGCGATGTTTTATACTGGCATCGCCAATGAGGCAGGGCGGCGGGTCGGTTCTTCCTGGAGTTTCCTGGCCTGGGCGATCGACGTATCGATGGAGAGTCGGAGTTCAACTGTCCATGTGCCATTGGCCGGTGCAAAAAACTCCCAGTGAGGCATGATTGTCGTGCTCTGATGAACCAGCTCGAACCCACCTTCTGATTGACTGACTGTTTGCACGGGAGTCATCCAGAATTGTGCCGGTTGCGAACAATCCAGATTCACATCGATTCCCAGCCATTCGTCAACCAGTCCCATGGACTGACCAGCGGGAAGGCTGTGAGTGGAATCCAGCGTGCCAATGGAACGACCGTGCGCGTCGTAGAGATATCGATCGGGAGCAGAGCCTGCAAGCCCGGCAAAATTGAACTCGATACCAAAGTGAAGTGGCAACCCCTGAGGAAGTTGAGACAGTTCGTACTTGATAATGAGTTCGGCGGGCGACTGTTCATCGAGGATGATCGATTTGCGGACAGTGGCTTCATAGGGGCCAAAGTGCCCGTGCCGTGTCATCTGTGTTTCGACGCGGGAATCCGATCGGCGAATGATGGCTTTATAGGCCCCGTTAGCAAAGTCACCCACGGTTCCTTCGCCATTGTTAAAGGATTCCAATGACAAGCCGGGTTGCAGGAAGTGATCCACCAACGATTTTCTCGCCCACTGATCATATCGCAGTTTCTGATCAAGCCCGGCCTGCTTGAAGCTGATGCCGCCGTTGGGATCGACACCGCCACCATGTTCCGTAACATGGGCCGAACTTCCTGCCCGGCGAATCTTATCGTGATAAGGTTCAAACCGACGATTGAGTGTGGAAAGCAGGTTGTGACGAACGGCTGTCACATCCAGTTCGTATAAGTGCCCTCCTTCTGAAGGGCTGAAGAATGCCTTCAGTTTGTCGCTCGCCAGGCTGACCTCATACTTGGCGTCACAATTAAAATCATCAATCGTCACTTCGACCCAGGGGTTCATTTTGCCAGCCAGTTGATCGAGCTTCTGGTCGGCAGCGATCAGATGACTGTAAACAGCATTTCTCAGATGGGGCAGATAAAGCCCCCCAAAGGCACCATGCCAGTACGAACAATTGCACTGGGCGCGGTAGAGATCTGTGCGAGCCGAACGAAGTGCTGAAACATGCTCGGTTTCGGCATAGAGTTTTTCGTAAGACGCAAGCCGCTCGCTCACGCCCAGCATGCGGGTATACATTTCGTTGTTTTCAGGATACTTCACTAAAAAATTACGCCAGAATCCGGCTCGCACAAATGAACCCAGTTGAGGCCAATCATGGTGCTGGCGATAGCCTTGGACAGCATCCTGATACTGTAGCTGGCGATCAGCCGGCAGCGCCCATTCAGTCATCTCGCGATAGCTGCCATCGGGGAGGTAAGTTCTTCCCAACGGCGCGACATTCCGCACGGTCTCGGCCATGGTTGTCACTTTGAGCCAGTGTGATTGCTCACGCAGGGCGGTGAAGAACTGACGCAGCCAGCCATTGGTGTAAACATGAGTCTTGGAACCGGGCCAGACGCCAAATTTTTCGCCATCATCACCAAAAGTGAGCACCGCTCCGGGAGTGCGTTCTGCAATGTGCCGACAATGATCGATGATTTCCTGAGGGCTGGCATAGGGGATGAGATAACGAAGGCGTTCACTGCCAGGGAACAGGCAGAGTTTACGTCCGGCATCTTCGGTGATGTAGTAGCCATGCAATTCGTCATCACGCAGACCTGCACTGCGGAAATGTGAGTCGTCCAGCAGAACATACTCGACGCCCGCATCAATCAGATCTCCAGCAAATGATTGCTCCCAGACGCGTTCTGGAATCCAGGCACCGCGTACGGGGGTATCAAACCGGCGTTCAAGGAATGTCTTGTAACTGGCAGTCTGCCCCACGCGATCACGCCGGGGAATTGATGCGAGAATGGGTTCATAGAACGGCCCACCCAGCAGTTCAATTTGACCATTTTCCACGAAAGCCGCGAGGCGGTTTACATAGCCTGGCTGATGCTTCATCAGCCATTCAAGCAGACTCCCCGAGTTGTGCAGTACGATCGAGATTTCCGGGAACTCATCCAGCAGATCAAGCAACGGGAAGTAAGCATCCTGGCAGGCCTGCTCGATCACATGATCAAAATTGCCAACGGGCTGATGGTTATGAATGGTCAGAATCAGGCGGGCACCAGAAGTCATAGATAAGCTCCGCGAAACGCAGTGGGAGTCGACTGGATTAAGGAGCAGCGTTGATGCCAGTCTGGTCTCAGCCTGAGCCGATCAATCCGCCCCGTTCATTGAGGCGGACTTTCTTACCAATGCCTGCTTACCGTCAAGACCGTATCTCTTGCCTATGGTGGCCGCTTAAAACAGATTCTCTGTCAAGATGGCATGTTCTGCCGGAGTATTGACGTTAAACCAGGGAGGCAATTTGCCAGTGGCAGAATCCGCCAGAGTTTGCAGCAGTTCGTGCGAGGGCACGATGGTCGTCGGCACTGTTTTGAGTCCACGGAAAAGTGACATCTCACCCGCATTGACCCACTCAGGGAGCAGATTCAACAACCGCGAGGAATAAATCGCAGGGAAGGGGGCGAGTGAGCCATCACTCAGGGAAAATCCCATCGCCAGATGATCCGGACTCCAGGACTTTCGGGCACATGCGAGCAAGCCACTCACAAACGAGGCATTCACCAGTGGCGTGTCGCACCCGACGACAAAAGCCCAACGATCATGACTCAATGAATGACGTTGTGCGTGATGACTCAACGCGACCAGCGGGCCGCAAAAAGGGGCCGGGTCTTTTTCGAGAATGATGCGAGATAAGTCGATTCGGGCCAGCTGCAAGTCATCCGACTCGACCCCTCCCTGAAGATAGATGGGAACATCCAATTCGCTGAGAGATTGACAGATCTTTTCGAGGAATGTCTGGCTGCCAATGGCAAGATTCGCCTTCGATTGCCCCATTCTAGAAGACTGACCCCCAGCAAGAATGATCACTCGATCCAGGAGGGGTGTGTTGCCAGTATGAGAATTGAAACTCATGGGAGTAACGCCTGTGGCTCAGATCAGCATGTTGAGGCTGATCACTTTACGATCAGTGCCATGCCAGTTTTTTGAGAGCGGCGGGATGATAATGTGTCTTCAGTTGTCAGACTCAACAACCTGCTGCCGTGTCACGGCTTTGTCTTAGGGTTGATGTCGCCGCAACGTCCTCCGTTGTCGGACTTTACAACCTGTTCAATCCTGCTTTTCAACTTTGACAATGCACTACTCATTCCTCTCTTTTAAGTATGGCATTCCTCTCAGGACAGAGCACCAAAAGAAACAGGGGTCGCTGTGAGAGTTCACAGAGACCCCTGTTTTATCATGATTTCCGCGCCCCGAAGGACGCGAATCGATCCTTATCATCAATTACTTGATGAACAGCATTTCCTGATAAGTTGGCAGTGGCCAGTGGTCATCGGCGACAAGCGTTTCGAGTTCGTCGACAATGCCGCGGAGTTCGACCATCACAGGAATGACCGTGTTCTTGATGTAGAACGCGGTTTCCTTGGGGTTGGCCACGCCATGGCCGCCGCCACCGCCGTGTGATGCGGCTTCTTCCAGCTTCGCCGTCGTGACAAGAAGTGACTTGTTGAGCGCCACAATCTTGTTGAGGAGGGAGGCATCAAACTCGACACCCACCGCCTTGAGACTGGCTCCTGAGGAGGCCAGTTCGCCGACATAGCGGGTTGAGGCAGGGTAGATCACGGTCTTGGCGATCTCGGCCATAAGGTTGGCTTCGACGTTGATCGTGAGGCAGTACTGCTCGTAATAGATTTCCTGGCGGCTGACAACTTCATCCTTTGTCAGGACAGAGTACTTCTCGAACATGGCGATATTTTCTGGTGTCGCAATGTATTCGAGAGCGTCAACGGTCTGCTTGAGGTTAGGCAGGCCACGCTTTTCAGCTTCCTGATGCCAGGCTTCTGAATAGCCGTCGCCGTTGAAGATCACAGCCCCGTGCTTTTCGACGATGCCCTTGAGGATTGCCTGAGCGGCCGGAGCGAGCTTGGCAGGATCGCCGCCGGTGGCATTTTCCAGTTCTGTGGCGATGTAGTCGATTGACTCAGCCACGATCGTGTTGAGTGCCACCAATGGCCCGGAAAGGGACTGGTTGGAACCGACAGCACGGAACTCGAACTTATTACCAGTGAAGGCAAACGGGCTGGTTCGGTTACGATCGCCAGCATCCTTGGGCAATTGCGGCAGGGTATCAACACCAACGGCGAGTGTGCCCTTACCCTTGGATGAAGTGGGAGCTCCGCTCTTCTTGATCTGCTCGAACACGTCAGAAAGCATGTCGCCGAGGAAGATCGAGATGATGGCGGGAGGAGCTTCGTTAGCACCAAGGCGATGATCGTTGCCGGCATGGGCAATGACCGCGCGGAGCAGGGTCGAGTGCATATGAACAGCACGAATCACCGCACCGCAGAACAACAGGAACTGCATGTTCTGGTGTGGAGTTTCACCAGGATCGAGCAGGTTGCCCTGAGCGCCGTTCCCCAGCGACCAGTTGAGGTGCTTGCCTGAGCCGTTGACCCCGGCAAATGGCTTTTCATGCAGCAGGCAGGACATGCCATACTTGGACGCCACGTTCTTGAGGATCATCATCAACAGCTGCTGATGGTCAGCGGCGACGTTGGCGTTTTCATAAATGGGGGCCACTTCATACTGGCTGGGAGCCACTTCGTTGTGACGAGTCTTGACGGGAATGCCGAGCTTGTAGAACTCTCGCTCGCACTCCAGCATGTAGGCCAGCACGCGTTCAGGAATCGCACCAAAGTACTGATCTGCAAATTCCTGGCCCTTGGGCGGCTTGGCACCGAAGAGGGTACGTCCCGCATTGACAAGGTCAGGACGTGCAAAGAAGAAGTTCCGGTCGATCAGGAAGTATTCCTGCTCTGGGCCGCAGGTTGCGGTGACCATGGGAATTTCTTTATGGCCCAACAGTTTCAGAAGACGCTGAGCCTGAGTGTTCAGGGCCTTCATTGAGCGAAGAACCGGTGTCTTCTTATCGAGAGCGGGGCCAGTCCACGAAACGAACGCTGTGGGAATGCAAAGCGTTGTGCCGTTGGGGTTTTCGAGAATATAAGCTGGGCTGGTGACATCCCAGGCGGTGTAACCACGGGCCTCAAATGTCGAACGGAGACCACCCGAAGGGAAGCTGGAGGCATCAGGCTCACCCTGGATGAGCTGTGCTCCAGTGAATTCGGCGATGGCTCCCCCCTTACCATCCGGGGCAAGGAAGCTATCGTGCTTTTCGGCTGTGATGCCGGTCAGTGGATAGAAGACGTGGGCGTAGTGGGTTGCTCCCTTGGTGATCGCCCAGTCCATCATCGCGGCGGCAACAACGTCGGCGATCGTGTTATCGAGAGGCTCACCCCGCTCGATCGTTCGCTTGAGTGACTTGAGCACCTGCTTTGGCAGACGCTTTTCCATTTCGGAGACACTGAAGACGTTGCAGCCGTAGAGTTCGGCTGATGGTGTCTCGTTGAAATTCAGTGGTGGAGAAATGGGCTTGTAATTCAGAACGGCGGAAATGGCCTGCTGACGAGCCTGGCTGCCACTCATAAGTCTCGATTCCTCATCTATTCAAACGGTTTTGGAGCGACTGGGAAAATCCCAAGTGTCTGGTTAGCAATCGGTGTACCAAAGTGGCAAGTCTGCCATCAAGTGTTGCAAATCATTCTCTTGATATTGACGTGCTTAAAACTGATGCACTAACGCGAGAAAATGAGGCACATGCTGGCGGCTGAACTTTTGAAGACCACGCCTGCAATCGACTTCTCAAGCAAGCATGGCATCTAAAGGGAGAGAGAGGGTCATCGCGATTTGGTTTCGATTATCGATTCCGCCAGATGAGTCAAATCCCGGACATTTTTGAGAGAACATTCCTGACCTCCGGGGTTCATCCCTGTGAGTTGAAGTTCTCTTCACTGAATCACCAGTCTTTATTGAATCCAGCAGGCCACTCGCTGAACCCGCGTTGTTCGCTTTATTAATGCGGTATTTCCCAGTTTGAAACGGTGTTTCTGAGGGATTGTGGCAATAGGAACGCCCCCTGTTCATGAAGGGTTCAAAACGAAATTCTCAAATCTTTGATAAAACCTGCGAGTATTTATTTGTTTAGTGCGGTGTTTATTGTCAGAATCACGCCTCGGCGTTCGCCGGTTGATTCCAAGCGGCCCATTTGATTTCAGGCCTTGGATGGATTGCCTCGCATTTGGCAGTTCCCCCAAAGCAAATTGATGCTGAGAACCTACCCACAGGCACCCACGGACATCAGAGGGCAAAGGAATGACGTTGGTTGCCAGGATTGCGATCTGGTTAGTTCTGTTTGGCGCCATTTGCGTGACAGCAGGGACATCAGCATCGTGGTGGGAAACAAATTTTCGCCATGCGAATCGTGATGAAATGGAGCCGCGATCTTATTTTACGTTTGGGCCTGGCGCGCGTAGCCTGCCCGTGGTGCCCACACGGTTATGTCGAACGGCCACCTTCAAAGCAGCTCCCTCCGGGCCGCTGGAAGTGGATATTCACACTCCTGCAAATGTGGATGAACCGGCCGATGGTTGGCCTGTGATTGTCTCGTTTCACAGCGGTCACTGGAGAGCTGGTCATCGGGGGCAGGTTCCTATTGTCGAGCTTGTCGATCAAGGGTTCGCTGTTGTCTCTCCCGACTTTCGGAGTTCTGATCAGGCAAGATTTCCGGCACAACTTGATGACTGCCAGGATCTTGTCAAATGGCTGGTCGAAAATGGTACTCATTACGGCTTAAATACCGACTCCATTGGGCTGTTCGGGATGTCATCGGGTGGTCATCTGGCTTTGTTGACCAACTTCTCCCAATCACGCCATCCAAATATCAAGGCGGTATGCACGCTCTATGCACCAACCGATTTATTGACGCTGGAAGAGGGGAAGGGTGCCCATGATGAGATGAATCATTTTGCTCCCTGGTCTCCGGCCTCACTGCTCTTAGGTGGGCCGGTTCCTGATCGTCTGGAAGTGGCACGAAAGGCCAGCCCCTATTGGCAGGCCCAGCAAGTGAGTCATGCTCCCCCCACGCTGCTGATGCATGGCGCTGATGACAGACTCGTCCCATTTGAGCAGGCGCTTCGCCTGTCGCGTTTATTACGCGAACGGGGGCAGCCGGTCACTTTGTGGAAAGTTCGTGACCTCTCTCATGGAAACTGGCCAACCACGCGGATTGCCACGGGCGTTGCAGGCTTCTTCCGTCGCTACCTGGATAGCAACTCACTGCGCAATCAAGCCTCACCGGACTCCAAGCTTCCGTCAATGAGTTCGGGTGAGAGGCAGGCTTTACTGCAAGGCTTCCGATGAATCTGACTCTCACTGGCCTTGCACTGGTCTGAAATGATGGCGCTGGTTTGAAATGGTTGCGCCGGTTTGAAATGATTGGACAAGTCCGTGAGGCTCGATCACCACGACGTGTGATTAATGCTGTCAAATGCTGATAAATGAGCTTGTGTTTCAATTTTCATTGCCACGCACAAAATGATGGATGGCATTGAAAATTGAAGCCTGTTTGTAATGATCTGGCAGGGTCTGCTCTTCCTCCATGGGACGCCTCACCATGCCCGGTCTGCTCTATTTTCTGGCCATTGTGGCCGGCGCAGCAACTGCAATTCAAGCGGCAGTGAATTCACAGTTGAAGCTGTATGTTGCGCATCCCATGCAGGCGACGCTGATTTCTTTTTCGACGGGCGCTCTCGTTTCCCTGGTCTATTGCGTTCTCAATCGAACGGCTGTGATTCCCTGGTCAAAGCTGGCGGATGCTCCCTGGTGGGCATGGACGGGCGGAACATTAGGCACTCTTTTTGTCTGGTCAAGCTTGACCGTCGCTCCCAAGCTGGGAATCGCCCAGATGGTGACAATTGTGCTCGTCGGGCAGATGCTCGCTGCACTTCTGATTGACCACTACGGATTGCTGGGCATGCCCAGTATGCGACTCACGCCTGTCCGACTGATCGGTGCCATCATGGTTGTCGGTGGCATGGTGATGTTCGTCCTTAAAAAATAGCAGAAACTCCACAAATGGCCGGCCATGAAAGCTGGCTATCGCAAAATCATCAAGACTGGCTGGAAAGCTCTTGATTGATGGCTCCCAGTTTAAGAGCCTGCACACGGGAGCGTTTTGCTCCATGACTTAATGGAACTGAATCAGACTTCATACGAGATGACACCATGAGTTTCCGAGTTCGTTCGCAGTTCGATAAGAGGATCGCTGCTGTTTTGTTGTCCTTCCCCACAACTGCTCCTGACCATGAGGGGACATCAAGGCGTCTTCTGTTAAGAGCTGACTTGGGTCTTCTGTGTTCATTGGCACTTGTTTTGATGCTGCTTTCGGGAGGGGCAGGGAGCCTGTGTCAGGCCGATGAGCTTCCCATTGAAAAGCAGCCCCGGATTGTGCTCTGGCCTGATGGGGCACCTGAGGCTAAAGGGACATCGCCGAAAGATGTCCCTTATCTTTCGGTCTACAAAGCTGATCCCGCGAAAGCGACGGGATGTGCGATTGTCGTTTGCCCAGGGGGTGGCTATGGCGGTCTGGCAAAGTCGCACGAAGGGCATGATATCGGTCAATGGTTAAACAGCCTGGGAATCTCGGCCTATGTTTTAACCTATCGTCATGCTCCCCTTTACAAGAACCCGGTGCCACGGCTGGATGTACAGCGAGCCATCCGCACTGTTCGCTCACGGGCCAAGGATGACCATCTGGATCCTGCCAGGATTGGTGTGCTCGGATTCTCTGCGGGAGGTCATCTGGCATCGACGGCGGTGACACAATTCGACAACGGAAATAGTGAGGCGTCTGATCCGATTGACCGGGTCAGTTGCCGGCCCGACTTCGGCATTCTCTGTTATCCAGTGATCACGATGGCAGAGGGAGTGACTCATAGTGGCTCACGCCGGAATCTTCTGGGAGAGAACCCCACTCATGAAGACATCAAGAAAATGTCCAGTGAGCTGAATGTTTCTCCGAAAACGCCGCCCACATTCCTATGGCATACGCAAGAAGACAAAGCCGTTCTTCCCGAGAACAGTCAGAGATTTTTTGCCGCGATGACGGCTCAGGGTGTTCCCGGAGAACTCCATATTTTCCAACGGGGGAAGCATGGAATTGGTCTGGGGAAGGGGAGTGGAACCGCGTCTGCTTGGCCTGTGCTCTGTGCGGAATGGCTGAAAACTCAGGGATTTGTTGAGGCTAAGTAACTGGACAAAAGCGACAAAGGCCAGGGAAATCCAAGTCACCAGGAGACCGGATCGACCCCGAGACTCACTGCAGAATACGCCAGCAGCGAGTCTCGGTGGGCCTGAACATCGTGAACGCGAATGAGATCGACTCCTAACGAAGCCAGTGCCAGACTGACTCCGAGAGTGCCGTAATCGCGTTCATTCACTTCGCGCCCGGTCAGTTGCTTGAGAAATCGTTTTCGCGAATGCCCGACCAGGACGGGATGTCCTAATTCGCGAAACCTGGGAACTGCTCGTAAAAGCGCCAGGTTGTGAATGGCTGTTTTCCCGAACCCGATTCCGGGGTCGAGACAAATGGTTTCAGGGGCCAAGCCAAAAGAGATCAAGGTGTCTAATCGCTCGCGAAAAAATGCGAGCACTTCGTTGACGACATCTTCGTAGGACGGTCGCAACTGCATTGTCAGCGGCGTTCCCTGAATGTGGTTAATCACCACGCCCGCCTGATAATCTCGAGCCACAGAGGCCATTTGCGGGTCAAACGTCAGCCCAGAAATATCGTTGATAATCCGGGCACCCGCTTTGAGTGATGCTTCCGCCACGCTGGCTTTGGTGGTATCGACCGAAACGATGGTGCGCGGGTCTTGGCTGATCTCGCGAATTACGGGTTCCACACGCTGCAACTCTTCGTTGGCTTCAACTTGAGCTGCCCCCGGTCGCGTGGACTCTCCGCCAATGTCAATGATGGCCGCCCCATGCTCTAACAATTTGAGAGCGTGCTGAACGGCATTGGCGGATTGAAGAAATTCCCCGCCATCAGAAAAACTGTCCGGGGTGGCATTCACGATCCCCATGAGCAGTGGGACGTGCTCACGAATTAACGTCAGATCCCGGCATTTCCAGCTGATTTTCGAGGGGGCAGAGAGCATATGACACCACATTTCCCGGAAAAGCCATGAGTACGAAGAACCAATCTTTGAAGAAATTCTATCCCGTGAAGCAGGTGGCCGGCCTGGTTGATCCTGTTGTGCAATGCGTGTTTGGAAAAGTCTCTGGGGTGAAGTTAATCCAACAGCCTGTCAGCCACATTTTCTCGGGAGATTATGCCAGCAGATTATGCCAGGTTGCTATTTCTCTATGAAATTCCACGTGAATGCGAAGGCCGGTCATCATTGATTTGGTTGATATCCAGAGAAAGTTCTCTTGGGAAAATCATTTTTCTGAAATCATACCAGAACGCATAATCCGATCATTCCCAATGAATCGACCCAGACAATGCGAACGACCCACACGCCCCAGTCACGTTTTTCGATTCATTTCGTTTGACATCCGTATCCTTCCCGCTATTCTGCATTGGCGTAACCCGGAAAATCTTCTGAAGTTACTCAAAGTGTCTACGTCACGCTCGAAACGTATCGATTCGGCGAAAACCGCCGGTCATCGGGCGAGTCACCAGGGGGGTCGGGGCTGTCTGCACCGACGAAATCTCGTTCAACGTCTGAGGAGGTCTGTGAAGATGGCTGGAATGTTCAAGTCCATGGCGGCTGCTGCCGTCGCTGTTGTCCTGTGTTGTGCTAGCGCTGCCGATGCAGGTCTGTTTCATCGCTCAAGCGATTGTGCTCCTAGCTGCGCTGCTCCTGTTGCTTACGCACCAAGCTGCGCCGCTCCAGTGGCTTGCGAGCCAGCTCCTTGCTGCGTCAAGGTGAAGAAGGTTCGTTGCTGCAAGAAGCGTCGTAAGAGCTGCTGCGAGTCAGCATGCGCTCCAAGCTGTGCAGTTCCTAGCTGTGCAGCCCCAGACGCCTGTGCTCCAGCCGTTTGTGCACCAACCTGTGCTGCTCCAGCTGTTGCCTGTGCACCAGCCGCTCCAGTTTGTGCACCAGCTGCTCCAACCTGTGCTGCTCCAGCTGTGGCTTGTGCTCCAGCTGCCTGTGCACCAACTTGTGCTGCTCCAGCTGTTGCCTGTGCACCAGCCGCAGCTCCATGTGCTCCAGTGGCCCCATGTGCTCCAGTTGCTGCTTGTGCTCCAACTTGTGCCGCTCCAGCTGAAGTGGCTCCTGTCGCTCCAGTCGAAGCTGCTCCAGTCGCTCCAGCTCCACCAGCTGAAGCTCCAGCTGCTCCAGTGGCTCCAGCTCCAGCCGCCAACTAATGATGGCGGATTCTTTCGAGCTGAGTTCGCTTAGGTTGAAAGAGTCTCCGTTCTGAATTACGAAGAGGGAAGTTCTGGTTACAGAGCTTCCCTCTTTTCGTTATTCAATCACAGGATTGGATTACAGGGCGAGAAGTTGAACACTCCGTGTCATTGCCAGCCCTCAGTGATCCCTTCGATCTCACTCATACGCTTTTCAGCAAACAACTGCACGTTAAGGGATGCGTCATGCATGCTTGCCCAAAGCTGCTGTCTTTTATCCATAACTTTTCTTGAGCCGCACGACTTGGCTCAATGAGTCAAAACCTCTCAAATCGTGCCTTCGTGCCATGTGCTTGCGGCTTTGAGCAAGCATGCTCTGTGAATTGAGGGAGGAGCGGCGTCAAACGCACATTCGGCATGCTCACTCAAAGCCGCAAGCAGGGCACACGGAGCGCTATTTCAAATTGGAATGCGTAGCAATCCTGTCGCAAAATAGCTCTTGATTGAAGTCTTGACGGCACCACAACAACACGACACCATGTAGTAGAGGTGTGTCATGTCGGATTTCAATCCCAATCTTCCTTATGCGTCTTCCTTGAAAAATAGAACGCTCATCAGCCCCATTCAGTCAGGCGGGCTTGCGGCTGTTTTCAAGGTTTTGGCTAACGACACCCGATTGCGACTTTTACACGCGCTGATTCGTGCAGACGAAATGTGTGTTTCTGATCTGGCCGCCACGCTGGGGATGAAGCAGCAAGCTGTGTCAAATCAGCTTCAGCGGCTGACTGATCTGGGGATTTTGTCTTCCCGCCGGGATGGCAATAACATCCGGTATCGTGTTGTGGATATTTGCGTCTCAGGGATCATTGAACAGGGGTGGTGTTTGGCTGAGGCAGCCAGCAGCCAATCACGATTGACGACCTGGGTCGCCCTTAATTGTGACAAAGGAAATCATTGCAATGAAACTCCATGAATTTTGCGCACTTCTCAATGACCATCCGTCATTAAATATCAGCGTGAAATTACCCGATGGCACGTCTGTTCCTGCTCATTTCCATGTCACTGAAGTCGGCAAGGTCAGCAAGGAATTCATCGACTGTGGCGGGACGACACGATCGACGATCTCCTGCGTGCTGCAACTCTGGGTGGCCAATGACATGGATCATCGGCTTAATGCTTCAAAGCTTTCATCGATCATGCGGCTGGCAGCACCTCTCCTCGGGTCTGAAGACCTGCCAGTAGAGATTGAGTATGAGGCAACTGTCATTTCGCAATTTTCACTGATCGCGGGTGAGGTCACACCCTCTGGCCTGGTTTTCAGCCTTGGCAACAAGCACACAGCCTGCCTGGCTCCTGACCGTTGCGGGCTTACAATTATCGATGCCAATGGCTGTGAAACTCCGGGCTGCTGCTGAACGTCCACGACCAAGCCGGTTGTGCTCAGTCAGAGTTCCCATTGACCCGCGTTGCCACACCACAAAAGAGTTCATTGCAAGGCGATGCTCTTGATTCGTCCTCGCAGGAATGACAAACAACAGAGATGGCTCAGATTGAAATCTTTATTTGAGTCATCAATGGTTGATGGCGAGGACATGGCGAGAAAAGTGCTGCTGCCTAACCGGTCGGGGAGCCTGACCGGTTTAAGAACTTTTCGATGTCCGTGGCGTGAATTGTCATTGCCCGGCAGAAACCTGTCGGTGTGCGGTCATATCGCACTGACGACGCTTCCAACGGATGGCTATGAATCCAGCTTGTCAGTTGCGTCGTCTGCACGGGCGTTAATGTTCCTCGATCGCACGCAAACTGAGTGCGGATTTCTGTCACCAGAGAATCCAGGCGTGCATCAAAGCCATTCGGATCAGCCATGGCAGGTCACCATGGTCGACTTCGAGTCGCAACCGCCTGATCCTCCGCAGCCCTCGGCGGATGGTGCCTGGCTCTGAGCAGCCTTCCAGGCCACATAGGCTTCGTGATCACCGATCACAACTTCCATCCCCAGATCCTGCACCATTTTGAAATCATCTTCCGCCGGCTGGCCTTTGGTTGTCAGGTAATCACTGACAAACATGCTGTTGGCGGCATAGAGGCTCATGGCCTGCATTGAGCGCAAATTCACTTCTCTCCCACCAGAAACCCGGATTTCCACCGTGGGATTCGCCAAGCGGAAGAGGCAGAGTGCCCGCAAGCACTGACGCGGATCCAGTTCTTGCCGTGACTCCAGAGGTGTGCCATCAATGGCATGCAGGAAGTTGACGGGAATCGACTCGACCCCCAGATCCCGCAGTTCAAACGCGACATCGACGAGATCGTTCTGCGTTTCGCCCATGCCGACAATTAAGCCGCTGCACAGTTCCATGCCTGCATCACGAACGACACGAAGAGTTTCCAGGCGATCGTCATAGGTGTGAGTGGTACAGATTTTGTCGTAAAAATTTCGACCGGTGTTCAGGTTATGGTTGATGCGATCAACCCCTGCTTCAGCCAGCGTTTTGGCCTGATCGGGAGACAGCAAGCCGAGGCAGCAGCAGATGTGCAGGCCATATGTCTCTTTGATTTTTTTTGCCACGTTGGCCACATGGTTCACTTCCCGATTTGAAGGGCCACGTCCTGACGCAACAATGCAATAGGTGCGGGCGTTGGCCTCGACTGCCCGAGCCGCTCCTTCCATGAGCTTGGTTTCATTGAGCATGGCATACTTGGGGATCTCGGCTTCGGCAATTTTTGACTGCGAGCAATAGCCGCAATCTTCCGGGCAGAGGCCACTTTTGGCGTTCTTCAGGAAATAGAGATGAACTTTGTTACCAAAGTACTTTTGTCGCACTTTGTAGACGGCCGCCAGAAGCTCTAAAATTTCTCCGTCTGAGGAGGAGAGAATCGCAAGTCCCTCAGAGCGGGTTAAGCGGTGACCGGCAATCACTTGATCGGCCAGTTCGCTCCATGAGGAGTGTCCACAGGGGGTATCAAGCTCCTGAGAGACGGCAGCGTTACTCACACCAACAGACATGCTGGGCTCACTTCTGACAATACGGAGAGGGCATCATTTCAATCTTTGTCGCGATCACTTGATCGCTCCACCATCACACTGTGACAAAGCACAGGCTCGGCTGTTGGTGCAGTGTAGCCAGCCGAGCCTTCCCAGTGAATCGAAACAATGAAACGATGCTTTCCCTGGCGATGTGCCTGAGTGGCTTCGGTTACTTTGAAGTAGGATTTCGGATGGCGTAGAGGTGTTCAAACGTCCTGAGGTAGAGGGTGCCATTGGAAATGACGGGAGAAGAGGAAATGGACTCAGGAATCTCGTTTTCAGCCACAATTTCAAACTTTCGTCCCGCCTTGACGACGGTCACTTTGCCATCACGAGCCGTCAGATATAGATGGCCATCCGCATAAACAGGGGAGGCGCGATGCCGCTGGCGGTGAGTCCTTTCAAAATAGACTTCTTTTCCTGTGTCAGCTTCCAGCACATTCAGATTGCCGTCGTGCATGCAGAGGTAAACCAGGTCGTCCAGAATTAATGGAGAGGGAACATCGGGTGTCCGTTCCCATTTCCACAAATGAGCTGGTGTTTCAAAGAGGTCTTTGTTCGTTGGTTGGGGTTTGATCCCCATGACCGGGCCTTTTTTTGCAGTGGGGATCACCAGCAGGTCACCATGAGCGGCTGGCGAGGCGACAAAACGGAGCGTGCGATCATATTTTGCGGTGGGGTTCAGCCCACTCATCCGCCAGACTTCCTGCCCATCGGACAGGCGGTGGCCTATGGTATAGTCAGCCCCGTGAGTCACCAGCACCATTTGGTCACCCTCGCCAAAGAAGATTGGTGAGGCATAGGAATGCTCGTTTTCGTCGCTGCCATCGCTGGGGCGGTCGACGGCCCAGATTTCTTTGCCGGTCAGTGCATCCAGTGCCACGATGCGGGCTTCACGTGTTTTGGGATTCCCATCGCCGTGCAGCAATTGAAGATAGATGACCCCGTCGTGATAGAGGGGGGTGGAACTCATGCCGAACTGGATTTTGAATTGTCCATAGCGATCCTGGACGTTGAATTTCCAGACTTCTTTGCCTTCCACTGTCATGCAGATCAGCGAGCCGTCACCGAAGAACGCCCAGACATGAGACCCATTGGTCACCGGGGAAGGGGAGGCCGCATTTCCCTCATCGCCTCGGGCGGTGATCGTGCTATTAGAAACCGTTTTTGACCATTGCAAAGTGCCATCCGTCTTATAAGCCAGCAGTAGGAGGTCACCCGTGGAGGTGACAGTCGTCAGGAAGATCTGATTTCCCCAGACGACGGGGGTTGATCCCGCAGGGCCAGGAAGAGGAACCTTCCAGGCCACGTTTTTTGTCGTTGACCACTCCTTGGGAATGTTCTTTTCTGTCGAGAGTCCGTTATTGGTGGGGCCGCGCCAATTGGGCCAGTCTTCGGCTTGAAGAGTTTCGATCAAGGCCAATTGAAAGAATCCTGCCGCCATGACGACCGCCATCGCGTTTCTCCATCTCAGGAACTGACGAGATGGCCATTCAGCCCGATCAAACAACTTCATGACTGAACCTTATTGAGAGTCGAAACTGGAAATCCGGGAACGCAAGCCGATTTGACTTTAATGTATTTGAACCGCGGAGTCACACATCAATTCCCCGGCATGTATGCCGTGATGGAGTGGATCAACCAGAGGATCTTTTAAGGGCATCATGAACTTAATGGAAATCAACCTGAAATCTGAAATCCGGTTAAACGTCACAAATGCTGAGAATTTTCTCAATCAGTCAGATCAACCTGATCGATACAACCGTAACGGGGCGATCGGAAAACTCCCCCCAAAGAGTTGGTCGGCGAGATTTTGCCATCAGCCGGAAAACTGGTCGCGAAGGATCGATTCCAGATGAGTCCCTGCCAAAACTGCCACGCGGGTTGTTGTCGCAGTTTTGCGGTTACCGTCACGGGAGCTGATATCCTTCGCATTGAGCGGGATTTAAAGCTTGATTTCTGGGATTTTGTCTGCCGTTGGGAAGATCGCGAAGGTCTGATTACACGCCGGCAGGCTCCTCAGTTTTATTTTGATGATGAGCCGGAGACGCCCTTTGCGATCTGCCTGATGCATCACTCCAGCACCTACTTTCCCGAGTCGACCAAATGTCGGTTTCTCATGGAAGGTTCACCGGATCGGGATTATCCCCTGGGAGAGGCCCGTTGCGGCATCTATGGTTCGCGACCATCGGCCTGCCGGATTTTCCCGACCCGTTTAAGCACATCGGGCCAACTGGCTGAGATCTATGATATCCCGTCACATGGGCGCTCGGAACTGTTGCCCATTTATGAACTGTGTCCCCGGCCCTGGATGCCAGCCGACCTTGATCCTGTTCAGACGGTTGAAGATCTGGTGATTTCCCGATTCGAGCAGGCCTTCTTCCAACAACTGGCCACTGTGTGGAATCGGGATCCCCAGTCGTGGCGTGCCTTTCCAGACTTCATCCGGTTTGTCTATGAGAAACGGTTGATCCGCAAGACAGCGGAAGATCTGGAAGCCGAAATTCCCGCGACAATCCCGTTTATCCGGGCGGCTTAACCGTTTTCAACGTTTCACGATTTTCGATGACCACGAAGATCTGCTACAGAAATCTGCTGCGGTTTCCCGCGTTTCGATGACCGTTGCCGGGGTGTCTGGACGTTCCATTTTGAACTGGAGCGACGGCATGGCCTCACTGTACGCAAAGCAACTGCGATCTCGAATTGGCGCGATTAGCCAAACAACGTTGGGAAAGTTTCTTATCAGGAACTGACTCCCTTCGCGCAGAGGCAATTGAAGCCAGCCATGTCTTCTGCTTACATTGATGGCACGGCTATTGAGCAGAACCGACGATTTCAGAGAGATCCTCGTTTGAGGCGAGATCGCCAACATCACTGGCCTTCGCACAGAGTTTTCCCGTTTTTCGTTAGAAGGATGTTCACATGGGTGGTGGAGCTCCCGCAGCGGCAGCCAAGTACAGCACCATTCGACTGGGTGCGGGGGTCATTAAGGACTTCCCGATCAATAAGCTGTTTCGTGCCATGATCGACCTCAACGGCTCCGACCTCCATCTCCAAGTGGGTAAGCCGGCTATTCTGCGTATCAAAGGGGCACTCAAGCCGCTCGATATGCCTCCCATCACGGAAGAGCAGATGAAAGAACTCTGCTGGCCTTTGATGGATGAACGCAACAAAGACATTTTCCTGAATACCGGCGGCGCTGACTACGCCCACGTGGTTGAGCACAAGGGCGAACCGTGGCGTTTCCGTGTGAACATGTTCATTCAAACCGGCAAGGTCGGGATGGTCAGCCGAAAGATTGAGCGGTCAATTCCCAACTTCGAAGGGCTTTATCTCCCTGCAATCATGGAAGAACTGTGCAAGTACGATCAGGGAATGGTGCTGCTCGCCGGGGTGACAGGTTCTGGTAAGTCAACGACCATTGCCTCGATGCTGGACTGGATCAACCACCAGTTTGGCAAGCACATTCTCACGATCGAAGACCCTGTTGAATTCGTGTACACGGCAGACAAAAGTCTGATCAATCAACGGGAAATCGGGCCTGATGTCTCTGACTTTCATACGGCGATGAAACACGCCGTGCGACAAGACCCTGATATTATGCTCGTGGGTGAGTTGCGCGACCGGGATACGTTTGAAACGGCCATCCATGCGGCTGAAACGGGCCACTTGGTCTACGGCACCATTCACGCTTCGTCGGCTCCATCAACCATCGGTCGTATTCTTGACCTGTTCCCTCAGAGCATGCACTCTGCCATTCGGTCTTCGATGGGCTTTAACATGAAAGCCATCGTGGCCCAGAAGCTGCTTCCCACGATTCGTGATAAACCTAAACGCGTCCCGATTTGCGAAGTCATGCTCTTTAACGGCACCGTTCGTAAACTGATTCTTGAAGAGCAGGATGAAAAGCTTCCCGCTGCGATCCGTATTGGTAAAGCTGATGGGATGCAGCAGTTTAACGACAGTCTTTATCACTTTATCACGAAGGAATTCGTGAGCAGGGCTGAAGCGTTTGAAATCAGTCCAAACGTGGAAGAACTCAAGATGATGCTCAAGGGGATTGATGTGAAAGGGCCGGGGATTCTGTAATGTCCTGAGCCAGAGCCGAAGAGACTCCGCTCTTGTTCGTATCGCATTCATCATGGCGCCTTTGACGTATGGTGGATGCCTGGTTTGGTTCAATATTTCCCACAATACATCTCTTTGGAAACAGGGCGAAGACTCGCTATATGGCCACTACGTCCTCCGCACCGCTTGATGTCGTTGACGAGTCAGATCCTCGATTTGCGTTCGGTGCAAACTGGTGGCGGTTTCTCTCGCGTTTGACGGAATCACAAATCGTAGCGGCTGAGGAGTCGATCAAGGCTCTTTTTCATGTCGAGCGACTTGATGGACTGAGCTTTCTGGATATGGGAAGTGGAAGCGGGCTGTTCAGTCTGGCTGCGAACCGGCTTGGAGCGCGGGTCGTTTCTATTGATTTTGATCCACAAAGCGTGGCCTGTGCGGTAGAACTTCGCCGCCGGTATGGGAGCGGGGCAGGGTGGGAAATCCAACAGGGGTCAGCCCGCGACGCAGCTTTCATCGCCGGTCTGGGGATGTTTGATTTCGTCTATTCCTGGGGCGTGCTCCATCACACCGGCGACATGTGGAGTGCAATTGACATTACCTCACGGGCCATCAAGCCAGACGGATATTTTTGCCTATCGATCTATAATGATCAGGCTGTCTGGAGTGAACGCTGGAAGTTCATCAAAAAGAACTATGTCGCTGCTCCCGGTTGGTTCAAGCCTTTGATTGTGCTGGCAGTGGCTGCTGGCTATGAGTGCTATGCCATCCCAGTCAATACGCTGCGCAGCATAAGCCGTGCAATGCGTTTCAAGAACCCCTTTCCTCCCTGGCAGGATTGGTATCGTTCACGCTTTGGCCAGAAAGAGCGGGGAATGACCTACTGGACAGACATGGTCGACTGGGTGGGCGGCTGGCCTTTTGAAGTTGCCAAGCCAGAGCAGATATTCCGGTATCTGCGAGATCGTGGCTTTATGCTGACAGAAATGACCACCGTCGGAGGCCGACTGGGTTGCAATGAGTATGTTTTCCGCAAATCAGACGGGACAAAGGATAACCAATAAGTCGCGGTCGTTGACAGGGCAGGGCTAGACAGGGCAGGCAGTTGATGAATCGGCTTTGTCTGGTCGGCCCGTGAAAACAATTTACTCCTTCTGGAAGTCGGCCAGACGTCGCCGCAGATCATTCGGCACAAGATGACCGGAACCCAGATCATCGAGATAGGCGGCGGCATTAGCGGCCATCTCATCGTCCTCGCAGGCCTCCACTAATGTCGTGAAACCCTGGTCATGTCGCAGGAAAGCATGTGCCCAGGCCGCTTCCAGCCGAACATCCGCTTCGGGATGCTGATCTGCCAACGCAAATAAAGCTGGCTGACACGAGCGGCTGACAAACGCAATCGCGCTGGCTGCGGCCTTACCCGAAACGCTTCGTTCCGTCGGAGACAAATCAGGGTCGAGCCATTCGGTCAGCCGCTGGATCCCTTCAGGACAGTCGTAAGGATGTGTCAAAATCTGATCGGCTCGCGCCAGTTGATTGAACCAGAAGACGGTGGCGACGGCCGCCGCATCTTCTGTATGTCCTGGTGATAATGACTTCACCAGTTGCGGGACAATCGGATCCTGCTCGCGAGGCCACTGAATGAAGCCATCCCAGACCCAGAGATTGCATAAACGAACATCGCCTGCAGCCGAAATAATCGTTGCCCAGCCTTCGGTCGTCCCGAATCGGGAGAACAGCATGAGCAGGTAGCCGAGCAAGTCGTCATCTGATGGAATTCGTTCAGAGACCAGTTCAAAGAGTTCCAGCAAATGAGGAACCGCATGACGTGCCAGGTGCATGAGTGCCTGAGTCGTTTCAATACGTTCAAAAACAACCAGGAGTGCCCGAATATCGGATAATGAGATGAGATCGTCACGCAGCCATTGGATCTGTCGTTCGAGGAGACTGACGATGAGCGCTGCATCCGAGGCGGCGATGATCTGTGCGTCGGCCAGCGCGCTGGCGGGGAAATCCCCTCCATCGTCGAGCCAATCGTTTCCCAATGTTTGCCATGTCGCATTTGACATCAGCCTGCTCCCGACCGTTGTTCGGTATCCTGTTGGTCGTTGAATTCACTTATTAACGGCATTCTGGCTGTAAATCCCGTGCAGGACAATCGCGGTTGCGAAGGGTATTTTGCAAATTGTCGATCCTGTTGACTCAACTGGCAGAGCCAGAAGACCGAATTTCGCCCGGAAACGATTCGTCGAACGTGCTCGCAACGGTGGCAAAGACTGTGCATGCTGGCGTGGAATCCGGGGAGTTTTCTGTGAAACGGAGCAAACCTCAACTGATACAAAATTGTGGATATTGTGTCGATCATCAGGACATGTTGTCTTTGCCGACTCACCATAACATGCTCGGGAATTTCCGTGAATTCCGGGTTCTTTGAATACCTTGTGGAAAACACCGCTTGCCACGCCAAGTCACAACAAAGCATGAGCATCAGATCGCGCTGGGCATCCAACAGCCTTGGGCCGATTTGATTCTTCGTGGTTTTAAGACCATTGAAATCCGCTCACAATTGACTCGCCAGCGGGGCCGGGTGAATATCTACGCCTCGCGTAAGATCGCGTCTTATCCCTGTGCGAAAGAAGCATTGCTGCAGTTTCAACTCGATCCAGCGAAGCTGGTCACTGGCATGTTGGTCGGATCGGTGGAAATTCTGGACGTACGACCGGCAACGGCGCAAGACTGTGAGGCGTCGTGCGTTCCCGAAGACGTTCTTGCAGGGAAATTTGCCTGGATTCTGGGAAACCCGCAACGATTGGCAACACCGGTTGCTCCGAAATATCTTCCCTATGGAATCTGGTTTTATCCCTTTTCCAGAAAGGGCGCGAGCTAAAGAAGATCATTTGTTCTTGCTGCTGATGGCGGGAGTCTGGCAGTCATGAATACCACAATTTCCATTTCTCAATCAAAAGCTTTCTCATGCCCCTCTCACTCTCCTCACAGGACTCAGCCCAAGCCAGGAGTTCTGAGCCTATCGCGTGGATCAATGGCGAATGGGTGACACAGTCCACAGCAGCGTTGTCTGTTACGGATCTCGGCATTGTGGGGGGACTATCGGTGACGGAGATGTCTCGTACGTTTCGCGGGGAGATTTTTCGCCTGGATGATCATCTGGATCGTCTGGCGCACTCCCTGGAGATTGTGCAATTTTCACCTCGCTGGTCTCGAAAAGAACTGAAAGCGGCCTGTGAGCAGGTGGTGTTGCATAACTATTCGCTGGCTGGGACAGATTCCCTCGGCCATCATGAATTGGGAGTGATCCTCTTTGTGACAGCGGGGCCGAATCCGACGTATGTGGGCCAACAGGCAGCGCTCGCAGCGGGGCCGACGGTGGGAATTCATACTTTTGAGCTACAACGACTGGCTTATCGAGCAATGTATGAGCAGGGCGTGTCGCTGGTCTGTCCAGAAATCACGGCACTGCCAGCCAATCTGGTGCCTCGAACAGTCAAGTCACGCAGTCGCATGCACTGGCGCATGGGAGAACTGGCGGCCAGAAAACTTGACCCCCAGGCAGTCTGTCTTCTGGCAGACGCCGATGGATCGTTGACAGAAACCGCCGCTGGAAACCTGGTCGTGGTTCAAAGGGAGCGGGTCATTTCTCCCGCGGAAGGGCAGGTGCTGGAAGGGATCAGCCTGCGCGCGACGCTGGAGTATTGTCAGGCTGCGGGCATGGTGATTGAGCGGCGGCGAGTCATGCCCGACGAGTTAGCCTCTGCCGACGAAGCCTGGCTGACCAGCACACCATTTGCCATGGTGCCTGTGACCCGCTTTGCAGGGAAGCCAATCGGAATTGGCCAGCGCGGGCCGCTGTATGACTCCCTCCTTAAAAAATGGAGCCAGACCACTGGTGTCGACCTCGCCAGGTGGCTTGGTGCAGATTGAAAAACGATTTAGGTTTCAGGATCAGCCCAAGCGCTTCTGCCATTGGGCAATTTGCGTTTCCACCGAACTCAGTCCCCCCGAGCCTTCACTCTGGAAGCGTTTGACAGCATTCGAGGTTCCTAAAGCTTCATAGACATCCGCCTCGACCTGTGGGGCGACAGCTTGAATTTCAGCGAAAGGGAGCTTTGTCAGCGTGCAGTTTTTCGATTCGGCCAAGCGAACAAGCTTCCCGACGATTTCATGTCCGCTCCGCATCGGTACTCCCTTGAGGATCAGGTATTCCATGAGAGTCGTGGCATCAAGGAACCCTTCTTCAATGCGCGACGCGATTGTCTCTCGCTTCAGTTGAGCATGTTCCACAATGGCGGCTGCCAATTCCAGACTCGCTTCCACTTGATCAAGCGCATCAAAGAAGGCGACTTTATCCTCTTGCAGGTCACGGTTATAGGCTAAGGGAAGGCCCTTGATCAGCACAAACAGATGTTGCAAATCACCGATGACACGGCCCGACTTTCCGCGAATGAGTTCCAGAACATCCGGGTTCCGCTTTTGCGGCATAATTGATGATCCGGTCGTATAGGCATTCGGGAGCTTGAGAAATCCGAATTCTGTCGTGCACCACAGAATCCACTCTTCGGCCCAGTTGCTCAGGTGAGTCGCAATCAGCGAGAGGCAGAAGACGGTTTCCACCAGGAAATCCCGATCACTCGAGACATCCAGACTGTTGGCAGCTGGCCGGTCAAAACCCAACAGTTCCGCAGTGCGCTGCCGATTGATGGGCAGGGTGGTTCCTGCCAATGCGGCAGCGCCCAATGGAGATTCATTCAAACGTTTACGGCAGTCCTGCAGGCGGGTGCGATCCCGCTCAAACTTTTCACACCAGGCACACCAATAATGTGAAGCCAGAACAGGCTGGGCACGCTGCAGATGCGTGTAGCCTGGCAGGATCACTCCCTGATCCTGCTGAGCACGGCCGATGAACGCCTTCTGCAACTCTTTAAGTAATGCATCCAGTCGGTCGATGGCATCGCGGACATAGAGCTTGATATCTGTCGATACCTGATCGTTCCGGCTGCGACCTGTATGAAGCTTGCGGCCGACATCACCTAATTGCTCAATGAGTGCCGACTCAATGTGCATATGGATGTCTTCCAGCTCGATGCGGAACGAGAATTCTCCCGCCGTGATCTTTGCCAGAATGTGATCGAGTGCAGTATGGATCTGGTCTTTTTCTGCGGGAGTAATCAGGCCCACTTCTGAAAGCATCTGCGAGTGAGCCTTGGAGCCGCGAATGTCGACTTCAGCTAGTCGGGCATCGAAGCTGATGGACTCAGTAAACTTTTCCACACGAGGATCGGTCTGACCATCAAACGCACCACCCCAAGCTTTAGCTGCCACAATATCTCTCTCGTTCTTCAATTCAGACCCGCTATCCCACCTTCACGTTGCCGTTCAGCTTGCCAAAGAGTTTAGCGTCTTCCTACGCACTTTGTCGCGGTGCCTGTCTCAAG
Organism: Planctopirus sp. SH287; assembly: GCF_056500625.1. Lineage (NCBI taxonomy): Bacteria > Pseudomonadati > Planctomycetota > Planctomycetia > Planctomycetales > Planctomycetaceae > Planctopirus > Planctopirus sp. SH287. Next base: position 1,258,412 of record NZ_CM151403.1, read on the forward strand.
CCCTTTTAATTCACTGAGTCCTGCTGGCTTCCCTGTTCAGCCGCTGCTTCTCGACCGTTTTCGGGCGATATGGGCATTACAGCCGTTACGTGTTGCCAAAAAGAAACGGAAACTTCGCCTGACCCTCATTTTCCGCTCTGCAATCAAAGTTAATTTGGGTATTTTGAGAAATCTGATTTGCTTTTTCGTGATTTGTGGTGTGTAGAGAGCGGAACCAGAAAATGAATTGTAACACATTACTCAGCCTCAGCTTGTGCGCCTGCGTCTTCTCGATTCCCGTGGCTTTTGCCACTCATGCTAATGTACAAGAGATTGTGCCTTTCGTTCCTGCAGACGTGAAATTGCCAGAGATCGTGGCTCAAGAAGGTGAGTTGCCAGCAATTCCTGCTGCCGAACCCGTGATTCCTGCTGCCGAAAAAGCAGCAGCAGCAGCAACCGACTCGTCGGCGACGATCCCGATGACGACGCTTAACGTCACTTCATCGCCGGATGGTTCGACGATCCATACGTTTGGCGCTGGAACCTCTGCGGAATGGGTGATTACCATCGCTCCGGGACTTTCCTCCGCTCCCGTTCGTCAGGCTCATTGGAATGCGTTACCACAGAATGCGTTGCCGCCGGCACCGTTGCCATCATCCCATCAGGAAGCCTTGCCGATGGGAGCAAGCCCTGTGGTGACCAACTGCCCCGAAGGAAACTGCCTTCCTGCATCTTCCACAAACGAGACTCTGCAGGGCGTTATTCGTGCTCAATACTACACTGATGTTTACAATCAGATTCCTTTCAGCCGGTCGGAGTACAACGTCAATCCGTCATATCGCCACGATGCCACGATCGAATTATTATTGGGCCAGATTCGCCCTGTCACCCATCAGACAACGAACGTCAGCGTGGTGGCTGGCGGCGTTGATCCCTGGACAAATTATTATCGCGGATTCTGGGGTGCCCCTTGGGGTTATCAGCCATTTGGTTACTATGCACCCAGATATCGGACATATGTCCGTTGGTAGGTGTTTATGTGATCAAGGGACGTGAGGATGGCAGAGCAGGCTTTAGCAGGGCAGCAATTGAGCGCTCAGGATCAGGAGCGGCGGTGCGTCGTTCTCGTCAGTGGGGGATTGGATTCTGCCACAATTCTTGCCATGGCCAAGGCTGAAAACTTTGTTCCATATGCCATCTCGTTTGATTACGGCCAGCGGCACCGTTTTGAACTGGAAGCTGCTCAAAAAGTCTGCCAGGCCCTGGGTGTGGCTCAGCATGTGGTGATTCCCCTTGATTTGCGTTCTATCGGTGGTTCGGCGCTGACGGCGAACATCGATGTGCCCAAAGACCGCACAGAAGCGGAACTGACCAGCGGCATCCCGATCACTTATGTCCCTGCCCGCAATACGGTTTTTCTTTCGATTGCTTTAGGCTGGGCAGAAGTGATCGGCGCGCAGGATCTTTTTGTGGGGGTTAATGCGGTCGATTACAGTGGCTATCCTGACTGTCGACCTGAATATGTCGCGGCCTTTGAAACTCTGGCGAACCTGGCAACGCAAACAGGAGTCGAAGGAGAGCGATGGAAAATTCACGCCCCTTTGATTCATCTGACCAAAGCGGAGATCATCCGGCAGGGAGTCGCGCTGAACGTGGATTACTCGTTGACGCATAGCTGCTATGATCCCACTCCAGAGGGCCTTTCGTGCGGCCACTGTGATTCCTGCCAGATTCGAAAAAAGGGATTCCTCGAAGCCCAGCTTCCTGATCCGACACGCTATGCCGACTGATCTTCTGCCTGTCACGACTGCCCAATCCGAAAGCGATGACACGTCGCGTTTGCGTATTGCCGAAACGTTTCTGTCGGTACAGGGGGAAGGAGCGCTGACGGGGGTGCCCTCTTTTTTCATCCGCACGACGGGCTGCAACCTCCGCTGCTGGTTTTGCGATACGCCTTATACTTCTTGGGCAGCAGAAGGAAATTGGTACACGATTGAGGATCTGCTGACTCAGACTTTGGAAAGCCAGGCTCAGCATGTTGTCCTCACTGGTGGTGAGCCGTTGCTGCAACCAGCTATTGTGGAACTCAGCCAACTGCTGAAAAAAGCCGGGCTGCATATCACTGTCGAGACGGCGGGGACGGTCAATCGTCCTGTGATTGCCGACCTGATGTCGATCAGTCCCAAGCTGGCGAATTCCAGTCCTGCCGCTGCACCCCCGCAGGCCCGTAATCTCGTGGCAGAAGGGGAGGGGGAAAGTACGATCTCACGCCGGCATGACGAACAGCGATGGAACATCTCCACGTTGACCCGCCTGACGACAGAATATCCTTATCAACTCAAGTTTGTGATCGACGCACCGTCTGACCTTGACGCTGTGACCATTGCTCTTGAAGACCTGCCGCATGTTGATCGACAGCACGTCTGGCTGATGCCTCAGGGAGTGACTCAGCAGGAACTTCTGGCACGCGGAGAATGGCTTGAACCGCGAGCGGTCTCACTCGGCCACCGCTTCTGCCCTCGCCTGCACATCGAATGGTTTGGTAATCGGCGAGGGGTGTGATCGGTTTAGAATGTCAGTTCCTGGATCTGTTCCCGGACGTCCATCAGTGCGAAGCCCAGAAGATTCTGTCCTGGCCATTGATCGGGTGTGGTTTTTTCGGCGTCAGCGGCTGAAAGGCCGATCCCCCAGATCGCGTCATGAGGACTGGCTTCAACCAGCACTTTTTCCCCTGAACTCAGCAGGAACGGACGGAGTTCGTCGTGCTGGATGAACTTTGACCAGTTTCCCTTGATGACCAGCGGCATCCGGTTTTTCGCCCAGACCGCTTCATCAAAACCCTGAACCTGACGACCAAGTGACTTCACCTCTTCGGGATCGGGCGTTGCCAGAATGGCTGACAGCGTGGTTTGATCGCCAAACAGTCGAGCTTTGGAAGCCATCATCCAGTGCTCTGCCGTCGGGTAAGAGACGCCATCAATCGTGAAGGCTGCCGGGAACCACTGACTGAGGCATGATTGATCGATACTGCCATCAGCAGGAGGGGTGTGCCCGTAAAAGTACAGGAACTCAAGATTCCCGCCTTTGGCATGGCGCTGGCGAAGTTCGTGGATATCTCGCATGACATTTCTCGGCTGGGCAATTTCGGTTTTGCTATCAAGGTCGCACGGAAGCTATTTGGCAGGACGCTTGGGATCTTTCGCGAGAGGGAGCTTCACCTGCTTACCACTCCATGAGGACTGATAGATGGCCAGGATCATCTCCACCGACTTGCGGCCTTCCGCGCCGGTGACCTTGGGCGCACGGCCCGTTTTAATGGCGTTTAAGAAATCCTTGATCTGTTCTGCATGATTCTGAAAGCTGATGGCTTTGGGATCACTGGCACCCCCTGAAAGAGCGGAGTTTTTGCCAAGTTTTTCTAACAGGGCTGCATCTTTGGCTTTGGGTTTCGCAAAATTCCAGAGCGTGATCTGATCCTGCTCGATGATCGCAGAGCCTGTCGTTCCGTGGATTTCTGTGCGTTTGAGTAACCCCGGCCAGGCACTGGTACTGGCTTCAATGACGCCCAGAGCACCGTTTTTGAACTGAAGTGTGGCGACGCCGACATCCTCGACTTCAATCCGGTCGTGCGCGAGCGTGGAGGTCATCCCGCTGATTGTGGCCACATCCCCCATCAACCAGTAAAGCAGGTCAACGTTATGGATGGCCTGATTCATATAGGCCCCACCACCATCGAGTGCCCAGGTGCCGCGCCATGCCCCGCTATCATAATACTCCTGGCTGCGCCACCATTTCACATAAGTGTCACCCAGCGTCAATCGGCCAAAGCGGCCTTCATCAATGGCTTGTTTGAGCGCGATGTTCGCAGGACTGAACCGTGACGGGAAAATGGCACAAAGCTGAACGCCGTTTTCCTGGCAGGCATTGATGATGGCGTCGCATCGCTTGAGCGTGATTTCCAGTGGTTTCTCGACAACCACATGCTTCCTGGCCTTAGCCGCTGCGACAGCGGGGTCAACGTGCGCTCCTGAAGGAGTGCAGATACAAACGACATCAATATCGGGCCGGGCGAGCAGTTCTTCAATAGTGGCACAGGCCACGCCGCCATGCTCGGCTGCGAAATCAATCGCTTTCTGAGGTGACGAATTAAAGCAGGCGTTAAGTGAAACACCACGAATCGACTTGATCGCTTTGGCATGAAAATGGGCGATCATGCCGCAGCCAATGATTCCAAAACCGATGTTTGCCATGGGTGAATATTCGTGAGGGAAAAAGGGAGAGGGACTGATGAGACGATATTCGTCAGGGGCACGCTACGAAGGCAACGTGATACGGATGTAGCGTTTTTTGCCCGCTTTCAGCAAGAGACCATTGGAAACAGGAATCGGCTGATCATGGGTTGTCATCACTTGCAGATCATCACCAAAGTAGGCTCCCCCCTGGCTGATCAAGCGGCGGGCGTCCGAGGTTGTCGCGCATAGCCCCGTCGCTTTCAACAGGGCGGCGGCAGCAACGGAACCATCAACAACGAAGGCAAGGTCTAACGCAACCGATTCGATATCCGCCGGTAAAGCGCCTGCGCTAACTTCTGCTTCCCATTGCCGAATGGCTTCTTCACCGGCTGTTGCCGGGTGGTATTGCGCAATGACCTCACTGGCGAGTTTCTGCTTTGCCAGCTTGGGATGACCGGCCAGAAGAACCGCAACGTCCTCCATCGGGAGATTCGTCAGAAGCTCGAAGTACATCTTCATGACTTCGTCAGGGATCTGCATGAATTTTTTCATCATGTCGATGGGAGAGTCAGCGATTCCAATATAATTGCCCAGACTTTTGCCCATGCGACGATGACCATCCAACCCCACCAGAATCGGCGACATCACCCCAATCTGCTGATCCAGCTGCTGGTCTCGTTGAAGGTCACGGGCCAGCATGAAGCTGTAAAGCTGCTCTGTGCCACCCAGCTCAATATCAGACTTGATTTCCACAGAATCCCAAGCCTGCATGATCGGATAGAGGCATTCATGCAGGAAAATCGGCGACTGACTCGCATAGCGTTTGGCAAAGTCGTCTCGCGTCAGCAGTTGGGCCACAGTGACTTTGCTGCACAAGGCCAGAATGTCTGCAAACGACATCTTCGAGAACCAGTCGCCATTGCGATGAATCTCGGTCTTGGAAAGGTCAATCACCTTTCCGACCTGATGAAGATAATCACGGGCATTGGCCTCCACGTCTTCAGCCGAGAGCCGCTTGGCACGCGCCTGATCACGGCCGCTAGGGTCGCCGACCATCGCCGTAAAATTGCCGATAATCAATACGGCTTGATGACCCAATTCCTGAAACTGCCGCAGCTTTCGCAACGGGACAGTATGCCCCAGATGGACATCAATCCCCGTGGGGTCGATGCCATACTTCACCCGCAGAGGAATCCCTGTTTCGCGGCTTTTCTTCAGTTTTTTTGCCAGCTCTTCTTCGGGAACAACCTTTTCCACACCACGCAGAATGATTTGAAGCTGTTCTTCAACAGGTGGAAAAGAGCAGGGGACTGATGACATGGAAACCTCAAACCGCCGGTGAAAATTTTCTGGGAGCAATAAACTCTTGATGCCGTATTTGTTGAGACTGGTGGCACGCCACTTTGTTCTGTCAGGTGACGATGCTCATTCACAGACTTGTTGGCCCACTCACTGTCTGCCGCTTGAACTGCTAAATCAGACATCAGGGAATTCGTTGGCAAAAGTGACAATCTGATTCAAACTGTGCAACTCAAGTTTCGGAGTTGGGGGATATTTCCGATGAAGCAGGAGTTTCTGAACGTGGCAGAGCGGGTTCGGAAGGGGTGACTGGAATCATCGGAGGTACTGAGTTTTCGACTGGCGATTCCACTGTTGTGGGCGGCAATGAATCAGCCGATGTCGCCTCTCCCGTCGCAATCACGGTCAGAACCTGCATCGTTAGCATGGTTCCATTAAAAATCGCATGCAATACCACAACCGAAAGCCAACTGCGTCGGCGTTCATAAACAAACCCCAGCATTAGGGCCACCGCGAGCAGAGGAACCGCGTCGGGCCAACCATGGATGGCCGCAAACACAATGGCGACTACAGGGATAGCAATCCGGGCACCATACCGGTGTGTCATCCAGCCTTGCAGCACGACACGAAAAAGAAGCTCTTCCACTAGCGGGGCAATCACCGCTGCGGTGATAAACAGGGAAACCAGTAGCCCGATCGACGTATTTTCCGACAGCATTTTCAGCAGAGGATGACTGTCATCGGGGGTGATCAATGGGGTCATAGAGACGCGAATCAACGTCGCCATGATCAGCGTCAGTGGAGCCGCCCAGAGCGCAGCAATCAGGTCGCGAGCTGGTTCACTGGAAATCACGCCCAGATCTCGAAACCGCGAATATCCGATGGCGACCAACAGAAAAAAAATGAGCAAGCTGTTCTGAACGTTCAGGAACATGACCTGCTGGATCGAAAATTCCGGCGGTGGGGTCGATCCCTTCCCATTGAGCAGCAACGCCAATTGCAAAAAAAGACTGAGCGAGACCCAGACCGCAGCAAGAATCGTGGCAATCACCGGCCACTGGGTGATCGGAGGTGGTTGGCGCGCAGGAATGGGAGACGAAACCTCGGCTCCTAATAATTTGGCAAGCCCCCAACCAATACTGACCGCGCATCCCGCCAGAAGGCCAAGTATCAGGCAACCCAGAATCCCGATAGCAATCGTATTCACAAATTGGATTCCATCGCGAGATACCACCGGCTGCCGCTGTGGCGTATAGTCAAGGCCAAGACCTGAGGTGGAGAATATATTGAGTTCGACGAACGAAATGAATGTCCTCGATCACATCGTGGAGCACAAGCGCGAAGAAGTGGCTGAAGCGAAAAGAGTGATCTCCCCCGCCGATCTGGCCGGGCAAGTGCGTGACATGGCACCGACACGCGGGTTTGCCGACGCCATTGCCCACCACGCAGACGTTGCACTCATTGCCGAGGTGAAAAAGGCCAGCCCCTCGGCAGGCTTGATCCGTCCTCATTTTGAACCGGTGGAACTCGCCCAGACTTATGTTCAACACGGAGCCACCTGTTTGAGCGTGCTGACGGATGAAAAATTCTTTCAAGGCTCCCTGGAATATCTCCGGCAAATTCGAGCGGCTGTTGATGTCCCTTTGCTGCGAAAAGAATTTGTCATCGACCCTTACCAGATTCTGGAAGCTCGGGCGGCGGGTGCTGACGCGATTCTCTTGATCGCTGAATGCCTGCCACAACCTCTGCTTGAAGAGCTGTTCTTCAAGGCCAACGAGTTAGGGCTAGACATCCTGATTGAACTTCACGACGAAGAGCATCTGGAACGGGTCTTGTCGCTGAAGCCGCGACTGGTCGGAGTCAATAACCGTAACTTGAAAACGATGATCACAGACCTGGAGCAGACGGTGCGGCTTGCTCACCGAATTCCCGATGATGTTCTGCTGGTCGGGGAAAGTGGCATTCGCTCGCGCGCCGATATTGATCGGTTAAAGTCGGCTGGCGTGAAAGCGGTGTTAGTCGGAGAATCGTTGATGAAACAGGAAAATCTTGGGCAGGCAGTCGATCAGCTGCTGCGAGGATAATGTCTCGCAACGTCTCATGTAACGTACACCAATATTCCCTTTGAGAAGTTGATGGAGTCGATTTTGGAAGAGCATGTTCTGGTGGTTCCCACTCCGGTCTTTCACCAATTGGGGCAGTTTCAAGGGTTTTGTGCTGACACGGAACGGTATCTTTCCGAACTGCTGAACCCGTCTCTGACTCGCTATGAGCCACGAAGCACCGTTGAGACTGACCCGACCCTGAAACAACTGATTCCCTATTGCATCTTCATTCACGATGGGCAGGTGTTTTACTATCGACGGGGTAGTAAGGGGGGAGAGGGCAGACTGCATAAAAAGCGTTCGATCGGGATCGGCGGCCACATTTCCTCAACGGATCCCGCCGGTGGCGAGCGTCGCTACGGGCCAGCCATGGAGCGTGAAATCCAGGAGGAAGTCTTCCTGGAGTCAGCATTTAAGGAAAAGTGCGTCGGCCTGATTAATGACGACCAGAGCGAAGTTGGTCGCGTTCATTTAGGGATTGTTCATGTTTTTGAACTGGAAGCGGCAAAAGTTCGCCCACGTGAAGAGTCGATCTTGGAGACAGGATTTGCCCCGCCGTCACAATTGATCGCTGAAATCGATGATTTTGAATCGTGGTCGCAGATTTGCCTCAAGTCTCTCTTTGGTGCGTGATCGCTCGAGCGGGACGTGAGTCCTTGTTGATTTCATTCAGCGGAAATGGAATTCGCTGAACTTTGGTTTCAGACTCTGGACTTCAACCGAGTTGTGGGCCAGGGCTGTGGAAAAGTTTTGCAGGACAAAGGAGTGTCGAGCATGAGCAGTGGTTTAACGCGTCGATCCATGTTGAGTGCAGCCGCTCTGGCCGCCGCGGTTCCCGGCGCACTGTCGGTCTCCCAAGCTCAGGAAGCGGCGGCACGGGGCCAGTTGACAGACGAAAGCCTGGGAACGCTGCTGAAAGCGATGGGACTCGAAGCAAAGCTCTTCGATAAGCGTTACGACTTTGTCTTCAAAGCAAACGTTAATAACGAAGAATGGGAACTTTCCATGTCGACGGTTCTCAGCCTGGATGGATCAGTCGTATGGATTATGGCCTGGTTGGATGAACTGCCACGTTCGGCAGCTGATGTTCCACGAACTGCGCTGCTTCGCCTGCTGGCCGATAACGACAAGCTGGGTAAAGGGAAGTTCTTCGCTTACATCGCCAGCAACCGCCGTTTCGTGCTGCAACGCACGTTGCCCAACATTAGCGTGACCTCGGCTTCCTTCCGCGCCGACCTGGATGACCTGGGTGCGACCGTTGTATCAACACATCCCCACTGGGCCGTTTCTAACTGGTCATCACCAACACAGCCAGATCCTGCAAACGCACCGGCCACCGGGACAATCCAGGGAAGTGCACCCCAAGGTGGTGGATCAGCACAACCGGGAACTGCTATTCGTGATGCTGGTCTCCCCATTCGCCGTTAATGACCGGACGTTGAAAATCAACGTCTGGAACATCGACGCAAAGGTTCGTTGAGATACGAAGCCACTGCTGATCAGTTGCCAACAATGACAACTGATTGTCAGTGGCTTTTTTGCTTAACCTTCTGACAAAGACAAGCCGATCGGAATGAAACACTCCAATCAGAATCAAATCAGAAGCCGAAAGCAAAATCAGCGAGGACGAGACATCGAACTTTGTTCGCTGTCTTTTCGGCGCATTTCATCCAAAACAATGGGATGCAAGCGGCTGCTACGGCGATCCGCAGGCTCATAATGTGAACGAGCCCAGGCACGAAGGCGAAGTTCTTCGACCGGATCAACATCTGTTCGTGAATTAATTTCCATTGCGGCTATTGAGGGCATTGGGAAGCCTCCGAAGGGATACATCGCCGATTGGGAAAGAGCGGCTCATGACCTGCTGAAGAGCAAAAGCCACGCACCTGACCAACAAAATAATGCTAATCGATACGTTGTCCAAGAAAAATCCGCCACGGATTATTAAAAATGAGGCGAATTCCGTATTCAAACTTGACGCAGGTTGATGTAACTGAATCAAGTTTCCCAAAATTCTCCCGTTACGCGGCTTTCCCGGAATCACCAGCCAGATTCTGCGGGTGAGAACCACGTAATTCCCGGGCAAAGGGCAATTGCGAAAGATCGGCCAGACCAAAGTTTTCAAGAAACTTGCGAGTTGTCTCGTAAAGATAGGGCCTGCCAAGACTTGTGTCTTCACCCGCCAGGCGGAGATAACCATCTTCCATCAACTGCTTCAGCAGTTCGACGCACTGGACGCCGCGAATCTGTTCGATGTCGGCCCGCGTCACGGGTTGCCGATAAGCCACAATCGCCAACGTTTCCAACGCTGAAGGGGTCAGCTGAGGTGACTGCCCTGCGGGATTCAGCCGGCTCAACCAGTTCTGATAAGTGGGCAAGGAGTAGAGGCGATACCCTCCCGCAATTTGCTCAACACGCCAGGGACTGCCCGATAGCTCGTAACTTCTGTTAAGCCAGGCAGTTAATTGCTCAACTTCCCTCGCATCGGTCAGGCTCGCCAATTGTGCAATCTTACGGCTCGGCATGGGGCCATCGGCCACAAAAAGAATCGCTTCCACCCTGGCACTGCGTGTTGAGCGAACGGCGCTCGTACGGCCCATGTGCTTCAACTGGCCAGCGACATTCGATATCTCGTCGACCGCCAGCGATGCTCCACGCCTGAGCGCTGTCGTCAAGGCAGGGCTTGTTCCTTCCCGCCAGCGGTTTTGAAAGTGAAACGGCCAATCTTTCGGAAGAGAAGAGGGCCAACTGCATGACCGAGCCAACGGGTGGTTGGCAGTCATCGCTGAGCTCTCCACTCTTCAATCTGCTGAAGAACTTTCTCAACAGCCTTCAATGGCTCACTGGCTTCCGCTTCAAAACGATAGGAAATGCGAGGGTTATCAGCAGGCGTATAAGAGCAGATGAAGACAAACACCGAAGGTTCTGCCCCAGGCTCCAGACGAAAATTACGGATTTGGAGTGCATGTAGCCGTTGAACAGCATCCTGCCATGTCAATGATCCTGTTGGCCCGATAATCGATGGTGGCACAGTTGTCGACCGGGGCACGGATGCCTGAGAAAGGCCAGCCTTATCGGAATCCGCTCTCTCTTTGATGGCTTTGGCAGGCGCGTTTTCAAAGTTGCCAACAGTCTGAATCCCGCGATCAGTCTCGGCGGACAGATCACCAGTATCAGTCGCCTCTCTCTGACCGGAGGGTGGTGCGCCACCAGAAAGAAGCGGCACAGCGCGCCCAGGTGAAAATTCCGCTGGCGGGCTGCTGGTGGGGCTGGTTTTGGCATCTCGTCCCGGAGCCATGGCCCAGTCTTCATTGGCACCAGAAACCGCTTGATTCACACCAAAATCGGCTTCATTTGCCCCTGGGCCTGTTGCTCCACGAGCCTTCTTCGAGAGATCATCCGAGGAAGTGCTGCCGATTCCTTGATTGTCACTCCAGAGAGGTGGCGTTTCAGCACTCTGAGTTGAACCCGGGTTTGCGGCAGCTATGGATCCCGGTCGGGGTAGTCGGGTTTGAGGACTGGAATCGTCAGGCAGCGCACCATGCTCATGAGCATTGAGGCCACGATCATCGAAACCATGAGCATCGCGACGCTGAACGGGATTGAACTCCTCGGCATCCAGACTCAATGTTTGCCCGGAGGCCAGTTCAGGGAACTCATCCTCCAGCCGTGGCTGGCTTTTATCCGTGGAAATCTCTGGGATACCAAAGATGGCAATCAATGGAACCGCAAGAACAGGGATCAGCAGCAGCGTTGTCACAGAGCTTTGAGAGCTCGCGCGCATGATGTGAACCTCCCTGTTCTCGAACGACCGACATCCGGTCGGATCATTGACTTCGATCTTAACCACCTGAATCTGTGGTAAGTTTTTCTTCAGTCGCGACTTTAGTCCACTCCAGAATTCTCCACAATCACAACTCCACAAAAAGGGTGCGGAGTGATCAATTTCCCAGATTCAAACCGGGCAACTCATCACAAACAAGACACCCAATCGCCCCATCTTCTCATTCTCTCTTGATGAGCTTTAGGAAGACACCACCGGAAGCGCATCCCCTGTGCATTCCCATTTGCATCTCCTGTGCATCACATGGCATACCGCGACTGGGTCTTGGAGAATTTACCTGACTTCTGTGCCCGACATTTCCACCGGTACGAATTCAGGAGGAGGGCTTGGTAACGGTGCGCTATCAGAGAGTTCCAATCGTTCGCGCGCTAAATCAGCCCATGGCCCTGAATGATCAAAATCAAGATATCGTAACCAGTGCGGCCGGGCGTTGATCTGCTGTCCAATCTGCTCAAAGAGTTCTGCCAGATGCAGGTGAGCCTCTGGATAATCCGGGTGAAGGTGCAGGGCCGCCAGGAAGGCCTCCTGAGCGGCGTCAGTTTCCCCTGACTGAGCCAGCACGCAACCAAGCTGAGTCCACGCCTCAATATATTCGGAATCACATTCAACAGCCGCGTAATACCGTTCGATGGCGCCTGCGTAGTTACCTTGACGATAGAGAGCGTCAGCCAGATGAAACTGGAGTGAGGCATCGTGCGGGCTGAATAGCAATGCTCTGCGAAACGCCTGAATCGCCGCGACCGTTTCCCCGGCATCGAGCAACGAAGACGCCTTGTGACCCCACTCATAGGCTCCCCAGTGCTCGGTCACTGACTTGGCATCGCTTGCCACGTTATTAAAAGCCGGAAAGAGCAGGGTGGCTGGTTCGTCGTGGTCGCTGTGATCTTCGTTCTCACCGAGTGCAGTGCGATCACTTTCACAGGATTTTTCTGCAAAATCGAAGACACGCTGACCCGATTGAGGATCAAACAGACTGGCACGATCCCGGACAAAAAGCTGGCGGTCTTGTGCCAGAATTTCAAGCTGTGCCAAAGGCCGATCGATCGCAGGCAAAAGCTGTCGTAGCTTTTTCAAACTGGCACTGATCTTTTTGGGAGGGATTCCAGAGGAAATCAGGTCGGCCAGCCGCCTGACCCCTGTCACTTCCTGAAAATCAAAATAGGGGAGACGACACACTCGTCGCACGGGACGAATCAGTCCCAGTCGCTCCCAGTGTCGAATTCGAGAGACAGGGATCTTCATTAATTGACTAAGAATGGCGGGTGTGAAAACCTTCCGATCACCATGGGGGCTATGTTCCAGCCCAATCAGTCGGAGCCACTCGGCTTCACTGAGAATACGAGTCGGAAACCCACGCTCCAGCAAATCGCGAACAGCCTCAAGCTTCATTGAAGGCTGCCCATCTTCTTCGAGGGGCCAACCTTCATCACCGACGACAAGCATTGTGGTTTGCTGCGAGACCTGGGCAGCAAAAACGCCTCCATTCTGCTCAACATACCCCGCCGCTTCCCGGTGAGTCATTGAGGCCAGTGTTCCGGTGAACGCAACTTTCTCGCCCTTCAAAGAGCCGGAACTGATCAGCGGCGGCGAACCAGTCTGTACTGACTGCGAGGTTGTCACGTCTGTGTCCAAAATATCCATCCTCGGCAAATTATCGCACACGATTCGCACTCGATAAGGATACCCCCCTCACCGACTGGCGAGAACAGTACTGCGAAGGAATCTGCCAGGAAGTGGCTCTTTCATCAGCAGGGATTTTCAGGGGAACTGGTGCGGTGGCAGCAGCCCGTCAGACTGAGTATCCTTCATGAAATCACGTATGAATCACCTGAATGACACCGAACTTCAGCCTTTGGATTGGCGTCCCAAGGTAAATATTAGTCCATCACCTTAAATGATCAGTGGACAACCTGTTTTACCCGGCTGGGTGCGACAGAGTTCGTCTGTATTCTGAATTCCCTTCGAGAGAAACTTCCATGACTGACCGACAGCCTGTGTTGACAGTGGCCGATCCTGAAATTGCCTCAGCGATTCGTTTGGAAGAAGTCCGCCAACACGATGGTTTAGAGCTGATCGCCTCGGAAAACTATACCAGCCAGGCCGTACTTGAAGCCGTCGGTTCCGTGCTGACCAACAAGTATGCCGAAGGTTATCCGGGTCGACGCTATTATGGCGGTTGTGAGCATGTGGACACGATCGAATCACTGGCTCGCGACCGGGCGAAAACCTTGTTTGGGGCCGAGTATGTGAATGTTCAGCCACATGCAGGTTCACAAGCCAACATGTCGGTCTTTATGGGGTTTTTGAAGCCGGGCGATACGTTCCTGGCCATGGATCTTTCCCATGGCGGGCACCTGACTCACGGCATGGGTCTGAATTTCTCCGGGATTCTGTATAACGCAGTACATTACGGCGTGCGGGAATCTGATCACCTGATTGATTTTGATCAAGTCGCACGACTGGCCAAAGAGCATCAGCCCAAGCTGATTATTGCCGGGGCCAGTGCTTATCCCCGAGAAATTGATCACGGAAAATTTGCTGAGATTGCCAAGTCGGTCGGGGCACTGTTCATGGTTGACATGGCCCATTACGCCGGGTTGGTCGCTGCGGGAGTCCACAACAGCCCGGTTCCTCACGCCGATTTCGTCACTTCCACCTCGCATAAAACACTGCGTGGCCCTCGCTCGGGCTTTGTACTTTGCAAAGAAGAGCACGGCAAAGTGATTGACAAAACAGTCTTTCCTGGATTGCAAGGGGGGCCTTTAGAGCACGTAATCGCCGGTAAGGCGGTCTGCTTCCGGGAAGCTGCTCAGCCGGCATTCAAGCAATATATTGAACAAGTCATCAAGAATGCCCGCACACTGGCGGAAACCCTCAAATCAGGTGGTGTCCGGTTGGCTTCCGGTGGAACCGATAATCACCTGATGCTCTGCGATGTCACCTCGGTCGGGCTGACGGGGAAGATTGCCGAGCATGCGCTGGATGTTGCTGGTGTCACAGCCAATAAAAACATGATTCCTTACGACTCCCGAAAACCACTTGATCCCAGTGGAATTCGTCTGGGAACGCCCGCCCTCACCACTCGCGGCATGAAAGAAGCCGAAATGAAGCAGGTCGGACAGTGGATTCTCGAAATCTTCAAGACTCCGGATAACGCGGCCAAGTTGGAAACAATTCGTCTGCAAATCTCGGAATTCTGCAAGAGCTTCCCTGTTCCGGGAATCGCCCTGTAACGCCAACAGTTAAGGTTAGTGCATTGTCAAAGTATAAGATTCGGGTCTCTTCTGTTGTTAAGTCCGACAACGGAGGACGTTGCGGCGACATCAACCCGAAGACAAAGCCGTGACACGGCCTGGCTGCAAAACATTCTCCAAAGCATTCTGGTTATAAAGGCTCTTGAGAATGCCAATTCGCGACCCCATTGCGCCTTGTGTGGTGCAATGGGGTGTTTGTTGCGCTAAACACAAATCATGGCCAGCTTTACAAAGTCAGGCACCTGCGGACTTTCACAGTCAGGCATGTGGGAACGCAACAACAAGCGTTGATTGTCGTGAACAACGATAAAAAGCCGATGAAACCAGCATAATCGGTACGGGAGACACCTCGATTCCCCAAGAGTTGGTCACTCCGTAGCGCCATGGGAAAATCGCTGAGCTTTATTTCCTACATCAGTCTCAATTGGGTTTGGGCCAGGCAACAGGTGTTGTCACGTTCCCATTGGAGACCGTGGAAGGAGTGAGCGCGAATGCAGGCCGCAGATCACCTGATCTTCGATGATGGCGGCTTAATGGACGATGAAGCGGCGCTCGAACCTACTCTGGTTGGGCATGAAGCCTTTGGCACTGATGGCCAATCTCTGGATGAGCTGCTGGCGGGGATAGGCTCGCCCTCAGAAACCACGGACATTGATTCAGCGACCCCTCCGCTCACCGACTCTGAACCAGCCAACAATGGCATCTGCACGACTCAACTCACCCGCAAGAGTGGCAGTAAGCCTCGCCCCAGACACTCGCTGTCTACTCCCCGCGAACATCTCAATGCCGATGCCGGACGCAATCGAAACCGGAGCGGGACACTCATTCAGAAACGGCTGATTGCCGCTGCCGTTCTGGTCTGCGTGGCACTTTTAGCCTATTTTCTACGCTCGATGATGGTTGTCAGCGCTCCTTACCCGTATTTACGGGCTGCAGTGCTGCTGAATTCTGTTGTGTGCCTGTTCATTCTCCTGACCAACCGAACTCTGCCATTGGAGAGGTTACGGTTTCTCGAGCTACTGCTGTTCATTCCTCCCACAGCGCAAATTGTGGTGACACAGATCCTGCTGATGTATGAAGCAGGGAGTCAGCAGAATGCGCCCATGCTGCATGAACTCGTTCATCACGGCTCGCTGGGATTGATCATCATGATGATGTCCTACGCGATGTTTATTCCCAATACCTGGCGCCGCGCTCTTTGCTTATCGCTCCCGCTGGCCATTGCTCCTCCCGCGATTGTTTTATACATCCGCTACGCGGTTCCCTGGACACAAACGGTTCTTTCCAGCCAGGGCGCCATCGAATTGGCCGTAACAATGGCGGTCGCTCTCTTTGCATCCATCTGGGGAACCCACACAATTTCTGCACTCAGACAGGAAGTCAGCCGCGCTCGGCAATTGGGGCAATATCGTCTCGCCCGCAGGCTGGGCGCAGGTGGCATGGGCCAGGTCTTTCTGGCTGAGCATCGTCTGTTGACGCGTCCTTGCGCCATCAAGCTCATCCATCCTCAATACGGTACCGATCCCGTGGCCTTGATGCGGTTTGAGCAGGAAGTGCGCAGCATGGCACAGCTCTCGCACTGGAACACCGTCGAGATCTATGATTATGGACACACCGAAGACGGCACTTTCTATTATGTGATGGAATATCTTCCGGGAATGAATCTGGGAGAATTAGTGCTAAGGTTTGGGCCATTGTCTCCTGAACGTACCGTTCATTTCCTGATTCAGACCTGCCGCGCGCTCAACGAAGCTCATCAACTGGGCATGATCCACCGCGATCTCAAGCCCGCAAATATTTTTGCGGCTAAACGGGGAGGAGAGTTCGACGTTGCCAAATTGCTCGACTTTGGTTTGGTTCTTGATTCACGAACAATACGTTCACGCAGCCAAAGTGACAGCAGTCGTCAAACAACGGTCGCCGGATCACCGCTGTTTATGTCGCCCGAGCAGGCGACCTATGAAAGTATTCCCGATGCCCGCAGCGATATCTACGCCATCGGCGCAACCGCCTATTATCTCCTGACGGGGCGCCCACCTTTTGAAGGAAAAACGCCCGTACAAGTCATGATCAAACATGCTCGTGACCGGGTTGTTCCTTTACGCGACTTGAGAGCCGATATCCCCGCCGACGTCGAAGCGATCGTGCTTCGCTGCCTGGCGAAAAATCAGGAGCACCGCTTCAGCACATCCCGTGAACTGGAATTGGCTCTGAGCCGGTGCAGCGTGGCCGGAAAGTGGAGCAACGAACAGGCCGACCGATGGTGGCAAACATTCGCCCCGGAAATCAACTTGCCAGTCAACATTTGACAGGACTGATACACAGGACTGACACCGGCGATTAGCCAGGTCGCTTATTCCGGCACATAACGCTCTTGCCAGCCTTTTTTCACATGGGCGGCTGCGCTGTCCATCACTGGCCCTTCATTCTCAATGTGCCTGTGACTGGTGATGGCCCAATTCCAGCGGAATAAATTCGTTGTGACTTCCGGAACGAAACGCCGCCAGATCCAGACAAATCTGCTGAAAGCCAGCCTCTTTGAGAATCCGCACGCAATCCTCGCGAACAGGCGAAACCACCAGTTTGGGAAGGTCTGTAGCTGCCACCTCAATACGTGCCAGATCATCCGCTTCAACTCTGACGCGAAACTCCCGCAGCCCCAAACTCCTCAGGAAACGTTCTGCCACCTCAACGCGCGCTAAACGTTCCGGTGTCACTTCCACCCCATAAGCCACACGACTGGCAAGGCAGGGGCTGGCAGGCCGATCATGAACAGTCAAACCGGCTTCAAGGGCTAATCGACGGACATCGCCCTTGGTCAGGCCAAGCTCCACTAACGGACTGCGAATCTCAGCCGCACTGGCCGCCAGCAGTCCAGGGCGATGATCGCCCAGGTCATCCACATTGGTTCCGTTGACGCACAAAGGAAAATCGGCGGCCGAAAACCTCGATCGAATCGTCGTATAGAGCGTCGACTTACAGTGGAAACAGCGATTGGGAGAATTGGCCCGGTATTCAGCCAGTTCAAGTTCCCTGGTTTCCAGAACAACATGACGAATCCCGATTTCCTGAACCACGCGTTCGGCAAACTCCCGATCAAATTGAGAGACACTGGCACTGTGGGCCGTCACAGCGATCGCTTCCGTCCCCAGTGCTTGAAACGCCCCCCATGCCACCAGAGCACTATCAACGCCACCAGAAAACGCCACCAGAACGGAAGGGGAGGGCTTGAACCAGCGAATCAGGGCTTCCAGTGAATTCCTGTCACTTGAGACTGGCGGCCGATCTTCCATCAACAGATCACCACTCTGAACATTGGCTTGAGTCATATTCAGCACTGGTAAACAGGATTCCTCCGGAAGATGGCCAGCCCGGAA
The DNA here is from genome assembly GCF_056500625.1 of Planctopirus sp. SH287. Classification (NCBI taxonomy): domain Bacteria; kingdom Pseudomonadati; phylum Planctomycetota; class Planctomycetia; order Planctomycetales; family Planctomycetaceae; genus Planctopirus; species Planctopirus sp. SH287. The sequence goes on from NZ_CM151403.1 coordinate 1,276,502, forward strand.
AGACTCTGTTAATGGCGAAAGAGAAGGGGAGTCAGCAGGCATATTGATCAGTATTGGGAGAAATTAAGGGATCTCGTCACTTCGTCACGAACACATGGCCGGCAACGCAGGTAAGCCGGTATTAAGTGTCAGTTTTGTGTTCTGAGAAAGAATTGCGTCTTCAATTGCCTACAGGCTAATGTAAACGACAAACAGACGACAGTAGACGGTACAAAAAGAACAAGTTCCGTAACCGGCTTTCAATCCAGTCAAGCACGTTGTTATTCTGAATGAGTCGGTATTCTGAAATCACTCAATTGACTCATTGAAAAACAATGACAGTTCGAGTGAGAGCAGGTGATCCAACTCATTGATCGCATGGACAAGGCGAGTGAGGAATCGTTTTCATGAGTCTCTCCATCTCCCACCGTTCTCGACGCTTGGCTGTCATCGCCGCGCCCACAGGGCTGGCCTTGCTGGCTCTGAGTCTCTGCTTTTTTATGGCAACCTCCGTTTTGGCAGCCATCACGCCTGAACAGCGTCAGCAACTGGCAGAGTTGAGATCCGAACTTGTCAAGGTGCCAGCGCTGGTCTCAAAGAAAAAGACAGAAGAAGCGACCGCTGCAATCACATCGATCGAAGAAAAGCTTAATGGACTGGTCAAAGAGGGTGGGGTGGCCGAATCCGAAATCCTCGTCAGAGGTCTTCGTAAACAGCTGGAACTCCAGAAAGGGTTGTTAGCAAAACAGGAAGCGATTGCCGCATCAAAAACGCCCACCAGCTTCGCCAAAGAGGTCGCCCCCATCCTGGAAACAAATTGCGTCTCATGTCACGGCGAAGACAACCCCCGCGGTGGTCTGCGAATTGATACTTTCGCCGGTATGGAACGAGGAGGCTCCAGCGGTGCCCTGGTCGTTGCGGGTAATCCCAACCGCAGCCCTCTGGTCATGCGGTTGGTCACGACCGAAGCTCGTTATCGAATGCCCAAAAACGAAGAAGCTTTAAAACCTGCCGAGATTCAGGTCATTGCCAAATGGATTGCCGAAGGGGCAAAATTTGACGGTACAGAAAAGACCGCATCTCTGGGCTCTTTAGGGGCCATGGCTGACGGTAAGCCAAAACCTCCAGAAGCCCCTCTCACCATTGCCAAGCCCACGGGCGGCGAGAAGGTCTCATTCATCAATGACGTTGCTCCCACACTGGTAACGACCTGCGGACAATGCCACTTGGGAAATAACCCACGAGGAGGCTTCAGCGTTGTGACGTTTGAAGCGTTGATGCGTGGCGGTGAAAGTGGTCGCGTCATTTTGCCGGGGAATCTGGAAGGCAGCCGGCTCTGGCGACTCGTCAACGCTGACGAAGCTCCCGTGATGCCACAAGGGCAGGGCCGCATTACCAGAAAATGGCATGCGAACTTGCGAACCTGGATCACAGAAGGAGCCAAGTTTGATGGCCCTGATGCCAAACGCCCCTTGCTCCAGCTTGTCCCCACACCCGCTGAACTGCGCGCCCGGGAACTGGCGAAAATGTCCCCCGAGCAATTCCTGGAAAACCGCCGTAAAGATACCAAAGAAAAATGGGAGCTGACTCTGGGGTCAACGGAACCAAAAATCGTTGAAACGGAAGAGTTCATTCTCATTGGCGATGTTGGCGAAGCCCGCTTGAAAGAATTGGGCGAAGTCGGAGCCGACTTTACCAAAGCCTTGAAAACGACCTTTGGGATTAAGGACTCACCTCTCTGGAAGGGGAAGCTCGCGATCTTTGTCTTTAAGGAACGCTTTGGTTATGAAGAGTTCAACCAGACAATCAATCGTCGTGAAGTACCGCGAGAGATTATTGGCCACGCCGATGTCACACCCACACTTGAAACGGCGCTCGTGGCGATCTTTGATGTGGGTGATGATCCCTCTGAAAAATCACCCGGAGCAGCTCTCAACCTGGCGGAACAGTTGGCGGCAGCCCTCCTGCTCAAAGGGGGCGGCGACCTGCCTGACTGGTTGATTCGCGGAACGGGTTTGTCACTCGCAGCGGGCGGCCCGATCGGTAAAGGGAATCCCTATATCGCGGGGCTGAAACCACGCGCCGCCAGTGCCATGCAATACAGTATCCAGCAACCTCAAGATGTCTTTGCCGACGGGACATTCTCTCCTGCCGATGTCGGCCCTGCTGGATACACTATTGTCGAATTCCTGATGCGTAACGGAGGAAGCACGAATTTCGGCAACTTCGTGAAACGAATCCAGAATGGGGAAAACACGGCAGACGCATTGCAGGCCGTCTATCGGCAAGATGCCAGAGTCATGGGCGCCAGCTTCCTGGGAGTCAGCGGAGCAGCCAGCGGCGGTAAAAAAGGCCGCAAAAACTAACACCAACTCTCAGTTTCATGTCAGACGCATTCCCATTTGAAATGGCGCTCTGTGTGCCATGCTTGCAGCAGCTTTGGGCAAGCATGTTTTTTGATCGTCAACGCGCTATTTCAGATTGGGATTCGTATTTCGCCTCCAATGTGAGAGTTGATTTTCAAGAGAGTCGCTCACTCACGATGACGCGCATGAGAGAATTGGCCCCCCTTGCCCATTCCGATGGGAGAGGGCCGGGGTGAGGGCAAACCGATCTTTCAATATCCCACACTCTGTCCTTATAAACACCATCACCCATTATCTATCGACAAGCAGATCATATATATCTACTATATATCTACGTAGGGTGCATGAAGCGCAGCGCAATGCACCAACTCCCAACGTTCAAGTAGCTATAAACTGTTGTTAACACGGTAGGGTGGGTTAAGGCTTTGCGCAACCCACCATCTCTACTAAAACACCTACCAACCACGAACCGCCCCCGCAAAAAAATACCACTACTCTGGCGGCGTAAGACCCATTCGTATATCAACAACCGGCTCCCATACGCCGCCCCAAACTCCGAGAGGAGAGCGGCCACAACGGGGCCGCGTATCTTTAGCCCACGTCCCGGCCGATAGGCCCAAACCCCGTAAGGGGGCCCCCGACCACTCTTGCGAGCAATCGGGGGCCGTGAAAATTCCAGCAGTGATCAGGGCCAATCCACGAAACATCCTTCCACGAAGTCACCCTCGCTGAAAAACATGCCGTCGGCCTGTCTGATTCAGTGTTGGGCTGAATCAAACGTGATTGTGTTGGCATTCCCTCGTCACAAGAAGTGGCGAATGAATAAGTGCCAATAAAAAACATTCAGTTTTGATCAGAAGTGTTTTGCGTGAGCAACTCACCTTTGATGAACTGTTTGTCAGTCTCGAATTCGAGGGAAGCGTCCACAATCGGCGCTTCCGCCAATGGGAATGACTCCCCATTGGCAAAGGGTGGCCCTGACCGAGCCGAGAGAGAGTCTTCTGTCCGGAATCACAGGCGAAAAAGACCTCAACCTGCGAGGTGCACCCAAAACGAAGCCTCTCTACCCCATCACCCCTTGTTGCGCGAAACCGCATTAATTCCAGCGCCCTGGCGGCGTAAGACCCATTCATCAACAAACAACCGACCCTCATACGCCGCCCCAAACCCCGCAAGGGGCTGGCGGCGTAAGACCCATTCATCAGCAAACAACCGACCCTCATACGCCGCCCCAAACCCCGCAAGGGGCTGGCGGCGCAAGACCCATTCGTGAACAAACAACCGACCCCTCATACGCCGCCACGAAGCCCGTAAGGGCATTAAGGGGAGCGGCCACAACGGGGCTGCGAATCTTTAGCCCGGATTTCTCACAGCGCAGCATAAACGAGACGCCTGGATTTGCGTAAAGTGTTGTTACCACACAACTCACCACGCCAGCACAAGGACGTCTCGTCATGACAGAGTGTAACACGCAGCAGCTGCTCTTTCAGCACCACGATCGCCGGGAAGTGGTCGCTGATTTTGACGGCGGGAAGATCACTTCCGATGCCGGGGGGCTCTTACTCCGCGAAGTCGAAGAGCGGTTCGGCATCGTCCGCCAGTTGGCCGGGTGTTTCACCGATCATCGCGATGAAGAACTCATTGAATTCACCGTGGAAGAACTCCTGCTCCAGCGGGTGATGGGGCTGGCTTTGGGGTATGAAGACCTCAACGATCACGAACAACTTCGCCATGATCCTCTCCTGGCGCTGCTCTGTGGACGAAAGGATATCACTGGCCACAATCGCCTCCATCCACAAGATCACGGCAAGCCGCTGGCGGGCAAGAGCACGCTCAACCGGCTGGAACTCACACCGCCCGGAGCCAGTGCGAAAAGTCGCTACAAGAAGATTGTCGCCAGCATCGACCAGTTGCAGGAAACGCTGGTCGATATCTTCATTCGGATGAAGGCCAAACTGTGCGTACCGCCAGAACTGATTCTCGACTTCGACGCCACAGACAACCCCATTCACGGCGATCAGCTTGGCAAGTTCTTTCACGGGTACTACCAGAATTATTGCTACCTGCCGCTGTACTGTTTTTGTGATGGCTGGCCGCTCCTGGCCTTACTCAAACCCTCGAATATCGACGCCTGTGCGGGCACCGTGGAGGTCTTGGCGAAGATCGTTCCCAAGCTGCGTGCTGCCTGGCCTCAGGTGCGGATCATTGTGCGTGGCGACAGCGGCTTCTGTCGCGAAGCGATCCTGCACTGGTGTGAACAAAACCGCGTGGATTATGTCTTCGGCCTGGCCAAGAACAAGAGATTGCTGAACATCATCGGGAAAGAATTGCACGAGGCGCAAGCTCTGTTCGAGCAGACTCAGGCCTCTTCCCGGGTGTTCAAAGACTTTGAGTATCGCACCCGGAAAAGCTGGTCGCAGGCCCGCCGGGTGGTGGGCAAGGCTGAGCACTTATCGAAAGGGAGCAACCCCCGGTTCGTGGTGACGAGTCTGCCGGAAAGACGCATGGCTGCCCGGCCGCTATACGAGGATCTGTATTGTGCTCGCGGCGAGATGGAGAACCGGATTAAAGAACAGCAGTTGTTCCTGTTCGCCGACCGCACGAGTACCCACGCCATGCGCAGTAATCAGTTGCGGGTGCTGTTCTCGACCATGGCGTATGTGCTGCATAAAGCGCTCAAGGAGTTCGGCCTGAAAGGCACGTCGCTGGCGACAGCTCAGGTCAACACGATTCGGGCCAGGCTGCTCAAGATCGGTGGACGAATCAGTGTGAGTGTGCGACGGGTGGTGCTGTCGTTGTCGCAGGCGTATCCGTATCAGGCGCTGTTCCGAGAGATCCTTGGCAACCTCCGGCGTCAGGAACGGACACCTCTGCGAGTGTAACCAGCCTATGGCTTAGAAATCAGGAGTTTGCCAAGGCCTCTTCGGTCGAAGACCTGTTTCGACAGCGAAGAGCGGGGAGAAGTTCTGCGCTGAGCAGAGTAAAAAACCATGAACCCGCCGGAAATCCGTTGCAATTCCGCTCCGCGATCACGAAATCCCCAACGATCGGCCCCCACCAGCCCTCCAACCGATTACCAACCAGCAAAAAAACACCACCCCCACGCCCTGGTGAGATATCCGGGTTAGCCCACGTCCCGGCCGATAGGCCCAAACCCCGCAAGGGGGTTAGCGGCGGCCGCGTGAGGTTCGATAGCCGTACTCGATTGCGAACCAGTTCGCGTAACGTTCGCGGTCGATATAAGAGCGATTGCGGTGATCGTTCAGATGCCCGATTTCGTGAATCAGAACATTGTTGAGATAGAAGTCTTTAATCGTCTGAGGCGTCCATGTCAGTTCCCAAATCCCTCCAGATTCTTCCCAGACGCCGCCGTACATCTGCGAATCAATACGTAATTGAGGCCGGGGTTCTCGGGAATAGCGTTCAATCAGACTTTCTTCGAGCGGATAGAGGTACACATTCGGCCCCCACTGCATTCCATACAGGGGGAAGATCGCCCGCTTTCTTGTCATGCGGCTTAATTGCACGACTTTCAGATCGCAGATGAAATGCTCAGGGAGCAGTGAAATTCGTTCACGAATCTCCTGTTCGGTCACAACATGACAATGGGAGACACCGGGCGGTTCAATCACACAGCGGTAACCCTCTTTTTCTGTCGGTTCATGCCAGGTCTCTGGTGCTGAGAACTGGCAGGCACGATCCATCCGACCCGCAGCCCGACTGCGATGGGCGACTACGGGGCGAACAATCGACCGACTCCCCGTCTTTAAGTTGACGTGGCGTGAAGAACGGTGTCGCCCCTGGGGCGAGTCTGAGCGTCGGTTATTTTGATGAATTGAGAATCGCATAGACAGCTGACTTCCGGGCGCCAAATGCACCCTTGGTTTCTGTCGCTCGTCGTTGAGCGCCGCCGCGGCCTCTTGCCTGCTCCGTGATGATTGCCGCAGGGGACAATCCCCCACGCCGATTCATAGATCGTCAACCAGAGCAGGACACGTTGCAAGTGTACACTTTAAGTTGAAGTGCAGGGCGGCGTTACGACGGAAACAATTAAATCGCCTGTGGCTGAACCACGCTGGAGGTGTCGCAACATTATTTCCAGAAGCAGGTTACGTAAAATGACTTCGTCGAAAAATCTGTTCACTGGACGTGCTGCCACTTTTTTTACTGAAACAAGTGAAAGACGTAACATGCTTATGGGAAACAGCTTAGTGCGACATAGCCCCCACGCGATCCAACTCTCGCCCAATGATCTTGTCCGATGGTTTGGGGATTTTGGGTGATTTAGGGGTCAGGAATTCATCGCCTCCTGGCTCTTCAGACTTGAATGCCACCTTCTCGATGAGGCGACTGCCACCGGTGGCTGACAGATCAATGATTCCTCCACTGATGCTTCCTGGTGCGCGGTCGCTGACATTTCCTTGCGTCATTCCTCCAGTGAACTTCTTCCACTGATCAGCATTAAATCCGGAAACAACCCGCAGCTCAGGCCCTGTCAGACCTGCAAACAGATTACGACGAATGGCGATTCCCGATGACTCACTTCCCGGAGCTTTGGCAAACAGAATCCCGGTCGCGCTGCGGACAAACGTGTTATTACTGATCGCCAGACTCACCCATGAAGAGGCGCCATCCAATTGAATGGCTGTGCGACATTGGAAAAAACGATTCTCACGGATCTGGATTTTTGATGCGTAGGAATCACATTCAATTTGAATACCCACCGCCAGAGGCCCTGCGAACACGCACTTCTCAACCAAGAGATCCGCCAACGTCTCAGTGGCCTCCATTCGAATGGCAGTGGCCTCTTCACTGGTTGTTTCAAACTGAGTGTTGGTCACTATAAATTCTTTGTCGTTCAGGCCAGAAACATTCTTTCCTCGCAACCCCGTCTTGCTGAATCCGCTGATCATGACGTTGTCCAAAGACGTGCCATAAAGGTAATCCCCCACCTCAACGGCAGTCTCGTGTTGAGAAGCATTGATCGTCACGCCTGTGAGCACCAACCCTTGCACATCACGAATTTTGACGACCGGGTCGGCTCCTTCTGATGTTCCAGTAATGATCACAGTGGCAGGGCTTGTGCCTTTGATCGTAATATTCTCTGGCCATTTTCGACTGTTTCCCCGAGGATCCAGCACAATTCGCTCGGGATAAGTCCCAGCGGCAACTTCAATGGTAAAGCGATCTTTCTCACCTTGAGGTTTAAAGTTCGCTCGGACTTTCGCCAGTGCATCCGAAATTCTTTGGAAGTCACCCTTCGGGCCAACCGTGGCAGATCGTCGTTCAATCCATTGAGGATCATACCGACCGTAATCAACAGCCCGGCTCGAAGACATTGATCCCGCAGCAAAATAACCAATACCAATCACCAACAACCCGGCCACCACGCCCCCGGCGATCAAGACCTGGGGCCGATTTTTCTTAAAATGAGAAGTCAGCTGTTCAATCAATTTCCCAGACGAAAACGAAGACGCCGACGAGCGAGACTTCGAGCGATGAGAAGACCGGCTGGCCAAGTTCCCTGGATTCGCCCAGCTCTCACCAGGCATCGCATCCTCAACCCCTTCTGCAATTGAAACTTCGACCGCAGGGAAGTGGCTTGCAACTGGCCTGACAGGCTCCGCAGTAGAACTCACGGCTGCAGGAGTCGCTGCACGAACCAACTTGGCCACTTTCCGTACAGGGGGAGAGTTTGCCGCTAGATTCTCTGGAACAACTTCAGCCATCATGGCTTCAGGGGAAACAGCCTCTGTTCGAGAAACTGTTCGAGGAGCCGAATGTTCGGCTGGTGCGGCGGAAGTCTGGTCTTGAACGGTTGATTTCGCTTTGGCAGAACCGGCAGAGGATTTGTTCAGGACATTGGCAGAACGAACTTCGGATGGAGTCTTTCCTGCCTTCGACGAGCCAGAGGATTCCCCGGCCACTCCAGAAAATACTGACGATCCCTGATCACTGGATGTTTCTTGAGAAGCAGAGGGAGCCGGTTCAGACGACGCGGTGAAATTGAAGTCAGCAGCGGCAGAAGGTTTGGTGGCAGAAGTGGGTTTCTTCTTTGAACTTCCGCCCGAATTTCGATTCCGCTGAATCGTGCTGGAGACAGGAGCGGCCGTATCCCCCAGTGAAGAAAGGAACGTCGAGAGATCATCTGCCGGGGGAAGGGGAGCCGGAGAATCGACCGCAATGGCTTCTATAATCTGCTCATTCGCGTTTTGATTGTGAGAACTGCGAGTGGGCGTTGTCGAAGATCCCGAAGAACCGGTTGCAGGGAAAGGCACCGGTGAAAGGGACGCCAATCGATGACGTTGTAACCAATCCGCATCTGCGTGGCGTTGTAACCAGTTCAACAGAAGATCGGCCACACTTTGGGCCGTCGGGGGGCGGTCGTCACGTGATTTGGCCATCATTCCCCGCAAGATCTCTGCGAAATCTGCGGGAATATCAGGCCGTTTGCTTTCAATGGTGGGCGGCTCTTTCGTCTGATGGGCCATCAGTCGTTGCGCCAATGTCCCCTCGGTAAAAGGAGGGTGACCCGTCAGCAGGAAATAGAGCGTACAACCAAGACTGTAGATGTCTGCCCTTGCATCGACAGTATGACTGTCAAGCGCTTGTTCTGGAGCAAGGTAATCGGCAGTCCCCAGCACTTTCTCATCGTGCTGGATAGTCAGTGCATCGTCACCAGAATCACTGAAGAATCTGGCCAGCCCCAAGTCAAGGACTTTGACAACCCCCCCATGATCCACCAGCAGATTCCCCGGCTTCACATCACGATGAACCAGACCTGCTTCATGAGCATGGGAAAGGCCCAAAGCTGCCTGTCGGACATAATCAGCCGCATCAATGAAAGGGCAGGGGCCATGCTTCTGAACAAGTTCCTGCAAACTTTGCCCGTCAACAAATTCCATCACCAGAAAGTGGATATCGGTTTCTCGATCTGATTGATGGTCAACATCATACGCCCGAACAATATTCGGATGATCCAGCGAAGCCACCGCCTGGGCTTCGCGATGAAACCGCCCCAGATAAGAACTGTCCGAAACGCGTTTCTGTGGCAGCACCTTAATGGCACATCGGCGACGCATCACCACATGCTCGGCCAGATAGACCGAACTCATCCCCCCTTTGCCCAGCAACGAAAGCAGCCGGTATTTCCCCAGGAAAAACCCTTTATGCTTTCCCAGAAGCAGTTTTTCTCCCTGCCAGGTGGTCACAGCCTGTTTTTGCACCAGATACTGTGCCAGGCCCATGGAATCAGGCTCTCCTTGGGCACTTTGAAGGTACTCATCGACGAGCCGGCTCAGCCGATCTTCTTCGACAAGGCCACTCCGCCGGACAGTCGCAAGGAAGGATTCACTGTTAAGTTTTGCGGGCATTGACAATTCCGCTAGCGACAGATGCTCTGCTTGTGCCATGACAAGGCAAATTTTTGTGAGAAAACCGCCAATTGTCCCAAGCATATCACGAAAGAAATCGATGTGAGCGCAGGATCAGAATAACAGAAAGGAAGAGACAGTTCGCTTCAACTTAATCATTCAGTTCAACAAATTGAACTTGAACGATAGACCTTCGAGCAGGACATCCTAATGAAACAATAAAAATGGGTAACCATCCCCACCCAGTATCAGGCTAGCACTCTGTCAATCAGAGTTCTACAGTTCATAGGATGACTTTTGATGTTTCATCACGTACTGACAGCCCCGAGTCGTGATGGGAATTTTCCCACTGGAATTTCTTGCCCTTTGGTCAGCCTGAAGTGTGTCGGAGCAAAACTCATGGATCGAGTCGAAGATTCCTTGCATTCAGCCTCAAATTCAGCCCCACGTGAAGCCGCAGCGACCAGTCATTCCAACAGCAGGAAAGGCACTCCTCATCGGCAGGAGGAACACGAAAACTCCTGGAGCAATCTGGGATGGCCCCTTTTGATGGGAGGGGTGGTGCTGGTGTCGCTGAACAGTCTGGAAAGCATTTCTTCTCTCCATTGGATGCCCGCAATCTGGTTCGTCAATCGTAACCTCTGGTGGCTGGTGGCTGTTCTGATGTTTGGAGGGGGAGTGGTGGCATTGAGTTCATCCCGTGCGCCTGACCATGAATCCTCATCACTCACTCGGCAAGAACCAGAGGCCCTTAACGGCAATCAGGAAGATTTCTCCTGAAGGAACTGACCTGATAGTGATCACTTTGCCCCGAAATATGGCGAGCGACAACCCGGATCAACGGCTCAAAAAACAGTCCAGAGGCAGACAGGGCAGGGCAAGCATTTCGTAATGCAGGAATTTTTGATAGTCTTTGCACTGAAGTTCGGGAGTCAAATACGATTTTTGACCACCTGCCCGCTAGCATCACACGACACGACCATGTCGCAGAACCAACTCATCATGTATGAGAAATTGTGATCCTGGGCAGGGACTCGTGACGTAATTTTTTTTGATACCGTCAATTCACTCCAGGCAAATCATCGCCTGGCGAACGAATTCATGCAGGAATCCGCAAGGCAGGCTGAAGCGATGACCACTGTTTCCCGTATCTTGATCGCCGACGATAACTTGCAGAATTGCGAGTTGCTTGATGCTTATCTGGCATCAGAAAACTACGAGATCACCATGGCCTATGATGGTCAGCAGACACTGGAAAAGGTGGAGCAATGGAAGCCCGACCTCATTCTGCTCGACATTATGATGCCAAAGCTGAGCGGTTTTGAAGTCTGTGCCCGGCTGCGAAGCAATCCGGCCACGAAGTCACTTCCCATTCTGATGGTGACAGCACTGAATGAAATGGGAGATATTGAAAAGGCCATTACCGCCGGTGCTGATGACTTCCTCACCAAACCCGTTAACCGCCTCGAACTCACCACACGTGTGAAATCGCTATTGCGTGTTCGTCATCTCACCAACGAACGCGACCGGTTGCTTGCCTATGTGGAAGAAGTCGATCAACAACAGGCACGCCTGCGCGCTCAAATGGCTGAATGACACCAGCCAAGCGACTTCTGATTTGACCGCTTAAATAAAGTGCCATGTTGAAAATGTGCCATGCCTGCGGCTTTGAGCAAGCAGGCTCAGACAACCTCCCTCTCCCCTTGTGGGAAAGGGCCAGGTTCACGAGGAGAGAGGGAGGGAGCGGTGAACCACAAGCGTTCCCACTCGAAATATTCGCCCCTTCAGTCAATTCCCGCTCCTGTTGGCACACAGTTCTCAAGGAGTTTTAATAATCGATGATAAAGGACAAGGCTTTTGACGCGAGTTGTAACAGATAAATTTTTTGCCAGAGGCGGGGCACGCCATCCCTGGCTCTTTGACTCATCCATCGAACGAGTCGACGGCACTCCCGGGATTGGCGAAGAAGTCACTGTCGTTGGTTCCCATGGGAAATTTCTGGGATACGGCCTGTTCAATGCCTCCAGTCGGATTCGCGTCAGGATTTATTCCTGGGATGAGTCAAAACCTTTAACCGACGACTTCTGGCGCGAACGAGTGCGCAACGCCTGTCAGATTCGCAACCTTTTCATGCCCCCAGCCACGAATGAAAATGGCATGCGGCTGATCTCAAGCGAGGCTGATCAACTCTCCGGCCTCACAGTTGACCGGTACGGAGATTGGCTATTGGTGCAACTGGGAGCACATGCGCTCCATTCACGTCTGGATCTTCTGATCACTGAGGTGATGGCACAGACAGGAGCCAAAGGATGCTGGCTCCGAACAGAGAAGGGGATTCGTCAAGCGGAAGGCTTACCTCAGATTGATGGCCTGCTGGCAGGGGAGCCACCTCCTCCTCACCTGAAAATTGTCGAGCACGGATTGACTTATCAGGTGAATCTGATTGATGGTCAGAAGACAGGCTTCTTTCTGGACCAGCGTGAAAATCGCCGCCGGGCTGCTGACTTTCTCTATGGCTCCCTGCTTGATGTCTGCTGTTATTCAGCGGGATTTGGTATGAATGCGCTGAAGCAACAAAAGGTGACTCATGTGATTGGTGTCGACACCTCTAAGCTGGCTGTGGAAACCGCCCGGCAGAACATTGAGCAAAATGGATTCTCCGCTCAATATGAACTTCAGCACGGTGATGCTTTTGAATTACTGACCCAATATCGCGAAGAAGGGCGGCGGTTTGAGTCGATTGTTTTAGACCCTCCCAAACTTGTGAAAAATCGCTCCACTCTTGATGCCGGGTTGAAGGGATACCATTCGCTTAATCGCATGGCTCTCGACATTCTGGCTCCAGGAGGCATCCTGGTCACATGCAGTTGCAGCGGATTAGTCACGCACGACATGTTTCAAACCACACTCCGCGACGCCGCACGTCAAGCGGGACGCGACTTGCAAATTCTCGAAGTTCGCGGCCCTTCTCCCGATCATCCGCAGTCTCCTCAATGTCCCGAAACTGATTACCTCAAATGCTATATCACGACCGCATGAACGCGGGTGATCGAAACCATGGCTGATTGATCATCTGGTTCGCTCAGGTAACCAGATCCAATAGCACTCCCCCAGGGAGCAGGCCATACTGTCAATTCTCATGGAAACTTGCCGGCCCGGTGCCAGCCCACGTTTGGAAAGCTGCTGACTTATGAATGCGCCGCGTCGCCTCCGTCGAGGAGAAACTCCTCCGCAATATGTCCCGAAAACTCGCCCGGCCGAACAATTGATGCTGGATGCCTCAGCAGAAGTGAAGGGGCCGAATATCCTTTGCAATACTTCGGGCCGTGCACAGTTTGCCTTCGCCCTGGCAGCAGCACGCCCGGAACTTCAAGTGACTTGCTGGTTTCTGGATGTCTATCAGCGAGACCAGGCGGCTCTCGCTCCTCAGGGAATTCCCGAAAATCTTAAACTGGTCTGCGAGGCCGATTTTCCAGAATTGGAATTTCAAACGATCTGCCTGGTTCTGCCCAAAACAGGGGAAGCAGAACTGACCCGCGATCTCCTCCAGCAAGCCATACAACGATTAGCCGATGGGGGCACGCTCATCGCGACCACCGACATGCGTGAAGACCAGTGGCTGCACGAAGAACTGGGGCGGTTATTCCCAAAAATCACACGGCGGCCAGTTCGCAAGGGGGTGACCTATCTGGCGGTTAAACCCGAAACCGTCAAAAAAGTGAAAAACCACGACTGCGAATTTGCCTTCCGTGATGGGGAACGCATTATTCGAATGAAAAGCCGACCAGGAGTCTTCGCACATCGCAAACTGGATGTGGGGGCTAGAACCTTGATCTCCGTTCTTGAACCAATGGAAGCGGGCCGTATCGTCGATATGGGCTGCGGCAGTGGGGGAGTGGCTGTCGCTGCCGCATTGAGACATCCCAACCTTGAGGTGCTCGCTATTGATTCCAACCCAAGAGCCATCGAATGCACTCGCTGGGCCGCCACAGAGAATGAAACCTCGGGCATTGAAGCGATTCTCGACGCCAAAGGGGAGTCCCTCGAGTCGGACAGTATCGACGTCGTTTACGCCAATCCCCCTTATTTTTCTAACTATCGCATTGCTGGCATCTTTATTGAAACGGCATTTCGAGCATTAAAACCCGGTGGCCGATTCTATATTGTGACCAAGGCACCCGCCTGGTATCTGGAGTCACTACCGTTTCTGTTTGAAGAGGTCAGCAGCGAACTGATTCGCGGCTACTCCATTGTGAAGGCAGTGAAATCTCTCTCCGGGAAAATGCCTGCCCCACCGGTTCAATATGAAGAAGTGCGCAAGCCCAAGAAGCGTCGCAAACCGAAACTCTACGAGGAATAATTCGGCAGTCTTCTCAACGGCCCCCCCTGAATATGCCGCGAATGATTTTCCTGCCAGAGCAGGGGAGCGATCGTCCCTTGAAATTTAGTCGGTCAATTCGACAGGTGTTCCACACCAAGTCGCCAGGTCTGGTCGTAAAGCGGATCCATTACGAAGAATCCTTCATCTCTCACTTCACCCCCCTCAATCGATTTGACATGAAGGATTCTCCGTACGTAGCGTGATGGGAAACCGGGAAAAATTCTCGGAGCTTTCTTCTGACCACCCTCGGCCGTTCGGAAAGGTGTTTTTCATGAGATTTGACCTGCGGGGACTTTACACTTTCGCCTCATCGGCTTTGGTCTGTGCCACCACGATCTTCGCAGATCCGGCATGGCTTCTCGCTCAGGAGACTGAAGGAACAAACGAACCCAAACCTGTCGCCAACCCCGGCGATCAGATTGTGATCAAGCGAGAGTCATTGCAACTGGTCGACCCCCAGCGATATCGCTTTAACTTTTCCCTTACACCCAAACAGCGGGTCGAACTTGTTGCACCTGCCGATGGGATTATTCGTGCGATTTCCGTCAAACCAGGGGCAAAGGTTCTCGCATCGTCAGAGCTGCTGCGACTGGAAAACACACGTGCGAAATTGCAGCTTGATCGAGCCAAAGCCCTCTATCGCGTAGCGACGATTGAGCAGAAGGGAGTCGACGGTTCTGAAGCGGCGAAATCCGTTGCAGATGCTCGACTGGAGGCAGCCAAAGCTGACCTTGATCTGGCTCAGTTAATCTTCGATCAGACTTCAGTTCGCGCTCCATTCGATGCCGAGGTCGAGCGGATTCTGGTCGCACCGGGTGAATTTGTGAAAGCTGGTCAACCCGTGGCCGTCATCTTCGACCCCGCTCAAATGGTTGTTGAGCTTCCTTTAGAACGCTCTGCTGCTGAAGTGGGCAAGACTTACAAGCTGAAGGTTGAAGCGAATGAAATTGAAGGAAAAATCGACGCCGTCCTGCCGTTGAATTCCCGCTATGATAACCTTCGCGACCTCTTTGAAACGGTCACCAGCGCCGTGGTTCTCTATGAGAATGCCGACGGAAAACTGAAATCCGGCATGACGGTCTATCCATCCATCATCCCGCGGCAAATTGTCTCCGAGATTCCCACAGCCGCCATACTGAATACCGGAGATGGAGCACGGAAAGTCCAGGTCGTGCGCCTCAATGTGGTGCGTGATATCCCCGTAACAATGCTTGCTCCCATTGGCTCAGGTCGACTCTTTGTGAGCGGCCCGTTCCTTGCCGGAGACGAAGCCATCTATCAGTCGTCCCATGAATTGCGTGATGGGTTCCAGATTCAACCCAGTGTCTTGCCCCCAGCCGGGACTGCTCCCGGAAAGGCTCCCCCTGCCGGACGGCCCGCACCAAATTCTGATGTCAGTTTCTGATCCTTTAGAGTCTGATTCTGGCATTTTCTTTGCCAGAGCAGGGCGATCAAGGTTTTAACGGCCGCTCAGTTTCAGCAGCGGTTCAGAGGCAAATCAGCCTTTGAACCGCTGCTTTTTTTGCGCCGATCTGGAAATGAATCGACCAGAACAACTATTGTGATTGGAAATGTCGTTTCAATTGTTCAAACTGTTACGCTGTATGGTTTGCAAAAGTGAATCGTCTGCCAGACGCAGAGTTTTCCAGGCAAGCAGGTTCTCTTGTTTGCCATACCTTATTTTCGTTGATGACGAGTATGACATGACGACTTGATGACCTTGATTAGCCCCTTGGTGAAATCACCACCGGGCCTTGTTTCACCCCGTCCATTTGCCTGTCTTATTTCTGTGAGTGATCCCTTGAGCGACGACTCAAACATTATTGACGACTATCAGTTGATCAGCGTGATCGCGACGGGCAGCACCACCCAGGTGTGGGAAGTGCAGGAGGGAGGCCCCGGTGGCCGCCATCTTGCGATGAAGTTGATGCTTCCCAATGTCCCGGACAAAGCCGCCGCTCGAACAACACTCCGTGTTGAGTCCGCTGTCGGGAAAAAGCTGGATCACCCCAACATTATCCGCAACGAAAAGTTGGTGATTGGACGGGATCATTCCTATCTGGTCATGGAATACTTCCGCGCGGTGAACGTCAAATTGCAGATCAAAGGCGAGCCAGCCGCCCTTCAATCCCGAATCGCAAAATTTGTCGAAGGAACTTGCCAGGCTTTGGCACATCTCCACCAGCGAGGTTGGATTCACCGTGACTTTAAGCCCGAAAACGTGCTGATGAATCGGGCTGGCGAAGTGAAGCTGATCGACTTCTCATTGGCAATGCACCCTCCCGGAGCCTTGTCAAAACTCTTCGGAGGAGGCCCCAAGGTCATTCAAGGGACGCGAATGTATATCGCCCCCGAAACCATCCTGAAAAGGGCCCCCGTCTTCCAGACAGATATGTACAGCTACGGGGTCACTCTCTTTGAAATTGTGACAGGGGGGAAGATGCCCTTCCAGGCTTCAACACCTCAAGAACTACTGCAAAAACATATTGCGACCGAACCACCGCCAGCGTCTTCGCTCAATCCCAACGTGACCCAGGAGATGGATCGCGTCCTCATGCGGCTCATGGCCAAAAAGCCACAGAACAGATTCAAGGATTTTCAGGAGGTGAACTCCGAGCTTCGCCGTATCAGGATCTTCAAGGAAGATGTCGTCCCCAAAGCACTGGATGTTGAAAAGACCAGTGAAGAAGCCCGTATTATGGAATCGATTGGTGAAGTCCAGGTTGACAGCCGAGCGGACGTCTTGCGCCAGCAGATGATGAAAGAGAACCCTGAATTAGCCGCCCGGCACAGCCAGGAACTCGAAAAACGAAAACAGGCCAAGGCTAAAAAAGCAGCGGCTATCATTGGTTCAGCAAAGACAAATCCAGCACCTCCCCCTTCTGCTCCTCCCGGCATGATGCCCCCAGGGATGTCTCCTCCTCAGGCATATCCCCCAGGCATGCTGCCGCCCGGAATGCTGCCTCCCGGCTATCCGATGCCAAACGCCCCTGCCGGATATCCCGCTACTGCAAGCTTTCCGCCAGGGATGATGCCTCCCGGTGCCATGCCTCCCCCGCGACCAGGGCAACCGCCTAACCCGGCAATGCCTCCTCAACCGGGACAACCACCCCGTTCGTCGGCACCACCCGGGGGAATGCCATCTGCGGGAGCACCTCCCGGCATTCAACCGCCAGGGGGACGGCCACTTCCTCCCGCGCCGTCTAATCCTGCTCGTTCCGCAGGCGGGCCACCCCCCGCACGACCGGCTCAACCGCCCCAATCACCCCCACAGAAAAGCTCTCGGCCCCCCGCGCCACCGGCTCGCCCTCAAAACGACGATGACCTTGATATCATGACGGAATTGCCGGATGTGATCTAGTTGATTACCTTTACGAAGGAAGGGGTGGCATTGATCAGCCAATGATGATGCCCGAAAGACGACCGGAAGTTCTCATCCCCTGGGGAATTTCCTTTGACTCTCGTCAAATCATGGTTTTGTGGAGCATTGATGGCCCCCGGGCCGTGACAGCGTGATCAATCAAAATCAAAAGTTTTGCCTCGCAGGCAGAATAAATTGGCAGGAAGCGTGAAAAGCGCAGTTTGATAACTGCTTTGGAAGATTTATGTCGCCTCAATTTCAGTTACCGTTTGAACGCCCCATTTTTCAGTTGGAAGACCAGCTTTCGCAACTGGAGTCACAGTCAAACCCCACGCCAGCCATCCTGGAATCGGTGCGTACCGTTCGTTTGGAATTGGCACGGTTAAAACGAGAGGTTTTTGAAAACCTTGACGCCTGGGACGTTGTCAAAGTGGCACGTCATCCTGAGCGACCTCAAACGCTGGATTATCTGGAATTAGTCTGCGACGAATTTATTGAACTGCATGGGGATCGGTCGTTTGGTGATGACCGTGCCATCATCACAGGCTTTGCGAAGCTGGAAGATTATAAGGTCATGTTTATTGGCCAACAGAAAGGCCGCACACTCAAAGAACGCAACGAATGTTTTTATGGCTGTGCACATCCGGAAGGTTACCGGAAGGCATTGCTGAAAATGCAGATGGCTGCGAAGTATGGCCTGCCGATTGTTTGTCTCATCGACACCCCCGGTGCCTATCCCGGTGTGGGGGCTGAAGAGCGGGGGCAAGCTTACACCATTGCCTACAACCTTCGTGAGATGGCTCGCTTACCCGTGCCGATTGTTTGCGTTGTGATCGGTGAAGGGGGGTCTGGCGGGGCATTGGGGATTGGAATTGGAAACACCGTTTCGGTTCTTCAGTTTTCCTACTACTCAGTGATCAGTCCGGAAGGCTGTGCCGGGATTCTCTGGAAGCATGTGAAATTTGCCGACAAGGCGGCCCGCGCCCTGAAATTCACCGGCAAGGATCTACTGAAGTTCGGCATCATCGATGAAGTAATCAGTGAGCCATTGGGCGGTGCTCATCGCGATCATCGTGCGATGGCTGCCAATCTCAAGAGTACGATCATCCGTCAACTGAAAGCCTTGATCCCACTGAGTCCTCAGCAACTCCTTGATCAGCGGTATCAGAAGTTCCGCAAGATCGGCGAGTTCGATGAAGTCTTGACGAGCAGCGCCAACGAACCTGCCGCTCCTGCCAAAACGCTGGCCAGTTCCAGCAAGTAACCCAGGTCAGGCTGAAAGAGAAGGCTTGAAACAATCTGGCAAGCGCCAGTCTCTGTTGCAGACAACACAGACAATCAGCAACCGCCGTTGACTCATCAATGGGCGACTGATGAAGAGTGGTGACCTCCCAGGATCACCACTCTTCATTTCTTTCGTGGCAGCTATTCTGCGTGCCATGCTTACAGCAGCTTTGTGCAAGCATGTTTTCGAGATCATCAACGCGCCGCGCTATTTCAAGTTGCGATTCGTATGGGATAGGTCGCCATCGCTTGATCAACAAACCACCGACAAAACCAATCACCCCCAACGTCCGATAATGTCCGTTATGTTGCAATACCACATTAAAAAATAACTGGAAAATGGCAATCCCAAATTTCCAGATAATCTTTCATCGTCGCCGAAATCCAAAACCGGGATCCCCCGGCGGAACAATAACGGGAATCTGTTGAGATTGTTCAGGCTTATAAGGCTGAACCAACAACACACCACGAAGCGAATCACGACAATCCAAGAGAGCTTCATACCCAAACGCAAAGACACGCAGGACAGCGACAGAAACGAACGTACCGCAACCATGAGCAACCAAAGCAAAAACCACTGCGGAGAAAACACCCTCTGGCATGCCACTACGAATCGGGGGTTTCCTGCCACCCTGAGAAAGCGAAGCATCGGTATACATGACCAAAGTCACGAACGAGAAAATCACATTCACGACAAAGGCACCAACCAAGACCCAAGAACACACAATCAACAAATACGACTCAGGCGCAAGACGACGAGACATTGAAATACTCCTGTTTAGTGGCCCAACAAACAGGCCACATGAAACAGGATGCAGTAGCAGGAATCAAGGATTGTGTTCGTTGGGAATCAGTGAAGACTGCTCCCCTACCGGAACATCAATTCTATGAACCCTCGCCCATACAAAGATTGTCCGTCGATCTGATTGATTCTTGTCGCCAAGCTGAAGCCACAATGAACGGCTCTTTTCTCTCCGCTCATCACGCAGTGCAGCAACCAAATAGACTCCACCGGCGACCACATCGGCTGTGCTACTGAAAGACTCCCGGCTGGTGACAGGTGCACCATCGACAACACGAATGACGGTCGAACGCTCAATGGCCAGTTGCAGACGCCCCAAACGCTGATCAACCTCACGACATGTGGCGTTGATCACGAGACCAGATTGGACAAAGTCATAACCGGAAGTTGTGACAGTGCCTTGATCTGAAACGGTGCGCCGCGGAATCGGCACCCGTTCCCCCAGGTTGATTTCACCCTGGATGCCATCCAGTAACAGCAACACTGGCTCAGCTTCCACGCGTGATTCACCAGACGTTTGAGTGGTTCGCAGAAGTGCGTCCAAAGAGCCATCCAATTGAGCCACGGTATCCAATGATTTTGCAGCACTCAGCAAGCTGGCGGAACTGGCAGCAAAGGTCAGGCCCAATTCAGCAGCCGGTTTCACATCAACGCCGAGATCTTTCAAAGCATTGTCACTGAGTGAAACCACATGAAGCTGGATAAGCCATGTGATAGAAGGAGCGGATTCAACGAGGTGCAACACCTCTGCGACTCTGGAAACACAATCAAATCGATCCGTAACGATGATCAACGAATCACCAACAACGACCGCTTTGCCAGAACCGGACAAAACGGATTGAACGGCCGTTGTGCCTTCCACAGGACTAAGGCGACGAAATCGCTTAACCAAAATAACCGCATCTTCTGGTTGTGCCTGACCCAAGAAATATGATTCGCCAAGCTTTGAAAGTGTGACGCCCGCTTGCCTAGAGACTAGGGTCAAAAGCTGAGTTGGGGAGACTTCCCGCGCTTCCACTGACACCGTTCTTTGTTGAAGATCCTGAGACAGCACGATTGTCAGTTTTGACCTGGCTGCGAGCCATTGGGCGAATTCCGGAAGACCCATTTCCACCACTGACAGGCTGAGTGTTTCGCCTTCCTGTTGCTTGGCTTGCCCCCGCTGTTCGATCTGTTGAAGTTGACGATATATCGCCTCGAACTGGGGAGACGTCCGCGGACGCAGTGGAGGTATATTTTCGTTGCAGGAACAGACGAGAATCATCGTCCAACCGCACACTACGAGTCTCGAAATCAATCTCCACAACAGACGCTCCACGATGTGTTCCTTCACTGATGATACTCCCTACTGACAACACCTCCCCTGAACGAGTCACACACGAATCACGCATGACCAAAGCAAGCCTTTGACGATCATCTTCCACAGAGATGAGACGCTGGACTTCAACCGCTAAACGCTTCGATTCTTGTTCCGCAATTTCCAAGTCACGCAGCAAGTGAGCCGGAACAACACCGTCTTTACCAGTAGACTTCGCCACAGGCCGGAGACCCGCTTTATGCTGCTCCCATTCAGCAGCCACCTTTGGATCGATGGTTGGCTCTGATTGTGCGGAAGATGCAGAAGGCTTCTTTGATGCCATCGAAGAGGTCACGGCACCGTTGATTGAACTCTGGACATGAGCAAAGACAGTGGCACCACCACCATTCAACATCCAGATCAAGGCAGCAGTCACTGAGAGAATAAAAGCAACCTGAGGGAGGTTCCGCTTAGTGAACCACCAAGTGAGACCGAGGCGGGTTCTTTGCTCGAATTCACGCTTCTTTCCAGTGCCTGATTCACCGCCTTGCTCAGGTGCAGAATGAGAGTCATACAAACCAAAATAATAAGGACGATGACGATACTTCTTCTCAAGAACTGTTTTAAGACGCCCCATCTCATCGCGTTGTTCCCGCCACACGGAAGCACACAGCCATTCACCAGTCCATGCAGCAATCAGTTCGTACCAATCGGACATCAAAATTCCGGCGAGCCGCTCAGTGCCAGAATTCGTGATCCAGTAGCGAGTGCCGACCTCTGCCGCAATCTTCTTATGAACCTTGGTTGGATGCTGCGTCAGCAACGTGCAACGGCCACCGGGATGGCCCAAAGTACCGAACCATTCCGCCCACTTGCTTTGCCAGGCATCGGGGAACGAAGAGGAACAATATAAATGGGCCTCATCCAACAGGATATCAGCACCCTTCACCGAGGGTTTCTTTTCGTCATCGTCAGATGATCGGAAATACTCCCAAGGCCCAGATTTCTTGTCACGCCAAAGGGTTAATACATAATCAGGCAAACGACGCAACCGGGAACGGATTTCATCAACATCACCGCCTGAATGCTTAGCTACACCAGCCGCAATCAAATCTTCCTTCAGTGGCAGATTGTGATAGATGACTCGACCCGCAGGAAGCAATTCGTCATGTATTTCCCTTGTGACAAGATAAGTCTTACCACTTCTTGCCACACCAACAACATATCGTAACACAGCATCAATCGACGGCATTATCACTCCCTTAATATGCTCGCTTCGCTCGCAACGCTTTCACTGGTCGCCGTTCGCTCCTTACGTCGCTCAGGACGACCAGTTTCGCTATTGCATCACCTTTTCAATCATTCGGTAACAATGCATTCCGGCCGCAAAACATAAACCATAAAACCAGAACACAAAACCGAAGAAAACAAGGAACGAATACTCTTGAAACCAGTCCATAAATCACCCCGATAAAGTAGGAATCCATTTTTTTATGAGACGGATAGCAACCACAAAGAAAACAATTAATTGAACTCCAGCAACTATTGCGGTTATCTCGCTAACAGGAACCCAGAACGAGATTACATCGTAATAACTCGCAAGAGTCTCCCAGACTTCCGCCTTTTGCTCAAAACCCATGCCCTCAAGGTTGTTAATCATGTATTCGGTCATCTCAAGGAAATGACGGAACACCCAACACCAAACGTTTTGAGCAACGCAGAAATGGCCAATTGCTTTAATCGAGGCATAAGCACCTAGACCAGCAGGCCCAGTCCATTTAATCCACTCCAACCAGCCCCATACACCGCCTTCTTCCTCTTCTTCAGCCATGTCACCACCTTAACCCTATCCATTGCAGGTATAAGACTGCCCGGTAAACAACAAAAAGAATGAGAAGCCACCAAATAAAGACACGCAGGCCAGACATCCAAGGAGCAAGAGAACCGAGAGAAGCAACCGCAGGAGCAGTTCGATATGTGAGATAAATAGGGACAGAGCGGGTAACGCCCCCGAGAGTAAAAGGAAGTGTGACCATCCTGTCAGGATATTGATCTTGCTCGCGATTGACTGGTAAATAATTAAGCCCAAGCAGTTTCGCAACCCTAGCCTTCAAGCCTTCAATACCTGCCTGTAAATCGAGATCACAACCGCAGTCTTCACCCTCTTCATCGTCATCATCACAGATATTTTCATCATCAGCAGCATCTGTTGGAGACTTGTCGCAACAATCAGGCACTCCATCGCAATCTGTATCTAATATGACGTCCTCATGAAGAACGGTTCCATCGCGGCCTACAATGTCCTGCTTAGGGCAGTCAGGCCAAGCTTCAAAATCGGTAAAGAAGCATGGATTAGAAGCCGGAGGTTCACAATCGGGATCTGGATTCTTTGGGCAAGGATCGTCGACATCAGGGACACCATCATTATCATCGTCCCCGTCATCAGAATCAGGCGTTCCATCGTTGTCGTCGTCAGGGTCAAGATCATCGGGGACACCGTCGCCATCACCATCTGGAGCATTGCCGCCGCCGTTGGTTGGATCGTCAGGCCATGGATCCCAGGCATCATCAATTCCGTCCCCATCACGATCATTGCCAGCAGGTGGAGGCCCGCCCCCACCACCATTACCACCGCCGCCCGGTTGGTTTGGAGGTTGCCACGGAAACGGCCAGCCGCCTTGATCACCACCACCACCATTAGCCGGGTCATCAGGCCAATTATCTGCCCAGTCAGGAACCCCGTCGCCGTCGCGATCAGGAAAGCCGCCAGGTGGAGGTTCACCCGGAGGATTACCGCCGTTCGGAGGAGGCTTGTTGCCGGGAAAATCGGGATCGTTCTTGTTTGGCACGCCGTCGCCGTCCGCATCGTCATCAGGGTCGCTGGCATCCCCATCGCCGTTGTTATCACCCGGCATGGGATCGGGAGGATCAGGAGGGCAAATAGATGAAGAGACATCAGCAGTGGCGACAGAAGGGCAAGGATTACCTTCACCACCGACACTCGCCCAAGCCCACTGATGACCGGCAAAAACCTCATCCCAGTATGGAATGCGTTGATCCTGACCACACTTAGCAACCAAATCATTAAGCAGCATGGCCACAGGACCAGAAGCACCACCCGCAACAATCAATTGAACAACAAACGGATCAGGTTCGACATAATTACCAGCCGCCCAAACATCGCCGACACGACCACCGATGACTTCCAAAGAATAGAACGTATAATCGTATTCATAGTAACCAGATGGTTGGCGTGATAACGAAGACCAATCCCCATTCGCCTTTTGCCACCAAACTTGTGGCTCAGAAAGTTCGAAACGAAAGCGATAAGACTTATAAATACGGCCACCGGCCATGGAGCCTGAACCGGTCGACAACGCACCGATATACCGGATACAACCAACTGGCTGGCCACCCGGTGGCTGAGCTAGAGCAAGCTTTTCTTGGAGCAGACATGCAAGACCAGCCAATACAACGTACATGACGCATGAAAGGCCAGAAGACCACAAGCGAGACGCATCAACTCGCGACATGATTGTACCACTTCGATTAACACATCGGCTTGTTCTAAACTCATTGGCCACGAATCCGTTCCCACCAGTAACAAATCAACTCACATGACAAATGCAGACCAAAGACACCGGCCACCACTTCCATGATGACCGGTGCTAAACTCACCACCAAATCGCTAAATAACATGCCCTGCCCTCCCCAGAGCAGCTAACGAACCATCAAAGCTGGTTTAGAGCTTTTTAGTCCGATACCAGAACTTCCAGACCAACGCGATTGGAATGGCAAGACCCAAGAAAATGCCGAAGTAGCTACCGAACATCTCACCGAAGGCAGTAGTCACGTCGGAAAACGTGAAGCCCAGGTTGGCAGGCGTGATCGACACAGTGCTGCCAGACGTGCCAGACGTCTGAGCATTGGCCACACCGGCAGTTGCGACCACGGCGAAAGTTGCCATCACCGCGTTAAGTGCATACGTTGCTTTGGCCTTCATCCAGCCGCACGCAGCCTTACCCTTTTCACACAAATAACCAATCATCAACACCTCACTTCCCTGCGAACCATACCACCCGCTTAAACAGTGCCAGCGGGTACAAGCACAGATGCATCACAGCAATGAACGCAAACGCGTTTGCAATCAATGCTGGCAAATCCCCAATCGTTTCAATTTGCACACATCACCTACCTACGCCGACGATAACGACGACGCCTTGACACCAAGTCATATGGCCTTGCACGACGATAAGCATCACGCACCAAACGACGCTCAGTTTTCTTACGCTGCCAATAAGGCATGGCACGATGAATTGTGCCATTCACACCTTCAGTCACTTCAGCCACAGCCCTTGCCTCAAAAGCTTGACGGCTTAACGGATCTGAGATCATCGATTGCCAGCGGTCACGCTGGATCTTTCGCCAGAACTTCCAGAGCAACACCACAGGTATTGCCAGAGAGATCCAGCTACTAAAGAACTGGCCAAACATCGCACTAAAGACGTTCGTCAACGTGCTGAAAAGAACATCACCCATCTGAATTTCAATAGCTGCGATCAACAATCGAAATCCCCTTCAGGTGAAGCGGAAACACCGCTATGCAAGTCAATATCCCATCGCCAATATGCTGGCCCCCTGCCCGTCTCTGACCACTCCGCTAACGCATAGTCCAACATCTTCTGCTTAACATCAATTCCTACATCGCTAAATGCTTCCGTAAATGCAGCACACTCATTGCCGTCAGGATCAAGACGCAGCACTGTCATTGCTTTAGCAAGAAACGTGCCAGACACCTTAATAGCGGTTTCCGCTTTCATGACACGCTTTTCAATCATCACTTCTTCGCCCTGCACATCAGGACGCATCACAAACTTTGCTTGAGCGAACACCATGGCCCAACAGGCTAAAGAAGCATCACGATCTGTATTGGTAGAACGCTTTTCTACAGGTCTAAACCACCGCACGGCCAAACGCTGGATTGTCTCGACAAGCCTAGGCCAAAGCTGATCAATTCGACGGAACTTCGCCGCCTTATCAAGTACGGCCGAGCGCAATTCGATTTCTATACGCCACCAATGTTCAGGCAACTCAGTCATACCACACGACTTGGCACGCTGGAGCATCAATTCCCGCTTCTTTACATCACCATGGCTTTCTGCCAGCTTGTCATAAATCCGCAATCTGACAGAACCGCTTTGAATACTAAAGCCGGTGCACTTAGAACCACGTCCACTATGCAACTGAGCCTTGACAGCACGAGACACATAGTTGCCATCACCCACATGCTTACACAGCCAGGTTAAATCCACGTCACAATCAAAGGCGTGATCGAAACGACGCATGCCTGAAGAAGTCGCCCTGAAACCGAAGATATCAAGAACTTGACCAGCTAAACTGGTGGCAGCATCACCCATCTGCATGAACATCGTGCCGGGAATTGTTAATGCTACACCGCACGAATTGGAATTGTTTCTTGAAGTTGTTTCAAAACTTGTAATAAGCACAACACCGAGAATTTCAATCCGATATAACTTTACACCCTTACCGTCCTTGACTCCCTTGGAAGAGACAGACACTTCATGACCCGTTGGCAGCCGTCCTAAAGATTCAGCCCCGCCCTGCTTAATTGCCTCAGCCTTCAGGGCCTCAACCACACGGCGGCATTCTGCCGCCACTGGTGCGCTTTGCTCATTAGCAAACACACCCCAGTAACTCACTTCAACCCAGTCACCACCATTATAAAAGACGTTTATTACCCGATCGCCTAACGACACGTGAGGGTTAGAGACCCCCGTATTACCTGATCGGGGGTCATCAGACCGGCTTTCGCCTTCCATCGTAGACCGTTCTTCCATCAACGCTGGTGCCCCAGAATCCAAGTTCCCTGCCAAACTCTTCCTTGATCCCATTCTTATCGCTCCCCTCAAAGCGGACTGAATGAACTAATTCGCGGTCGCTCACTACAACCGCAATCACAAAAGGTTCCACAGGCTGATGAAGACCGCGATTCTTAATCGCTTCCACCACACCCTGTATGACCACATACCCTTCCCTGCGAGCAGTCACACCACTGACACGCCAACGCATGCCGCAATGTTCAACCACTTCGCGGGAACGTAACTGCCACCAATGACGTTCAACGTAGCGGAACACCGCTTTTGGGCTAATTGCCATCGCAGTAGCACCGGGTATCGACAGTGACGACAAATCCAAATCCAAAGATTGCACACATAGAAGAAGTCAAAAGTGCAATATCTTCAACACGCTCCGCTTCATAACGTTCCCGCACAGCAACGCAAGACCACGAAGAAGGGACTTCGCACCAATGACGCAATACTAAACGCAAAACTTGATTCGGATCTCCCGCATAAACTTTATCCAAGAAGATCACTGCAGCAGGAAGATCCTGAGACGGACGGTCATATCCTTCAACAATCCAACGACGGTCTGTTCGGTCATACCACCACACAATGCGACGTACGTCGTGCAGCCAGAAATTCAGATCAATCTTTAACAGTTGCTCATCACTAATAAACCACATCGCTATTCACTCCTATCAACTAGGGTAGTTTTTGAGTCCTCATGGACTCAAAACCGTCGCTCTACGTTCCAATCTTTTCTGAGTACAGAAAAGGATTTCCACTCCGATCAACTACTACGAATCGCAATTCACAGAGGACACAGAGGGGAGGGGGATTTTCCCCCGCACCTCTTCACGGGACGTTGGCTCTACACGCTCGATTTACATAACTCCCGTTCAAACCACTCAACCGGGAATAAAATTCAAACAATCTGCAAAGCCAGATTCTTTGAATTTTCCCCCCTGCCCACAGGGCTAGGTGCTATTGGGTGAAAACTCCCCCTCCCCTCTGTGGCCTCTGCGAATGGGCTGGAGAGGCAAGGCACAAGGGGATTGGTACAGGCGGCTTCGCCTGACAGGTCAACGTGACTCACACCCGCTCAACCGTTCCGGATTCGCTAGTACGAAAGACAAGAAAAATGATGCAACACCTGAAGATTATCGATGGACTCACTAACTATGGCCCGGAACGAGTCAAAGAACGCTATGAAATGAACTGGTCACCAGCATCAAGGGGAGCAACGATCACGAGAAAATCGGACAACAAACTGGTAGCAACATTCAGAGCATTGCCAACAGAACGAGCAGCTTACAACGTCGCTACTCACTGGATGGCGTCAAGAGGTTTAACCTGCGAAGTAGGTGATGCCTGGACGTCACCGGAAAGAACTTGGCTATCGCTACACACTGCACAACTTTACTAATCCATCTGAACATGCCGCCGGGATCTTCCCGGCGGCTCTTTACTCAAGGAAAAGCAATGGGCAAGTATACGCATAGGGCAAAATGGACAAAGGATGGAACACTCAACATATACAACAGCGACGGCACACTGTTGCATTCAAGACCAGACAGCGGACTCGACAGACTAGACCACATCATGAAATGGGCAGAAGAGAAGAACATGTGGCTGATTGCGATTTATTTCACATGGGATGTGGAAGTCTGGAATATCGAAACTGAAGGAAAGCTATCGAAATAAACAACGAATGAATCGTCGCAGACGAACGGACGCGTCTGCGATTTCGACCTGTAGAAATAAAAACAATGCAGCAACGACCATAGAGACAAAGACGCCCATGCCGCAAAAGATGACAGTCCCTAGCCAATAAATACTGCCAGACGAAAAGGCACCCATCCCGCACAGCAAGAGAATCGAATATAGCGACAGGCAAATGCAGATGACTGAAAAACATGCCCTGTCGATCACAGTTTCAATATCAATTCGCTTCATTAAGAAAGCCCTATGAAATGGACATATGAATGCAGGGAAGCCACACACAACGGACGATGGACTGAATGCGACAAAGGCAACTACAAGAAGGCAATGCTACTACTGCACGAAACCGCCTATGCGACAGACGGGGAAACTCAATACCGAAAAGTGCCTATACCACCCAGCCGAACAGACATTGACGAAGCACGCATCAAACTCGCTCAACGAGTGGCCGCTTTCAGAAAAGAACCAACGGAGATGCATTGGATCATGCTGGAAGCGGCTGACGACGCTTTGAACGACCTGTACGACAAGCCCAGGCAACCGCCCATGTTTAATGTGCCGGAAAGACTGAGGGAACTAGCACGCCGAAGCCGATAAAACAAAGGGGAGTGGTTTATAAGCCACTCCCCTGTTTTCGTTATCAACCCTGCTTGTACGGCTCGACAGCAACCAATTCGAGATTGGCAACATGTCGAGGATACGTCTTGCCGTTGGCAGAACAGGTCACAACGATGGGATGCACAGCGAGTGTGCAAGACACACTTGAACCTTCAGGGCCAACCGCAATGTACAATTCTGAAGTCACATCCCGGAGTTCAAGAGTCGCACCAACAACAGCAATATGCACAGACCGAAACTCGCGCTTGCCGTCATCGCTCATCCGCGATTCACGCTTAACAACATTCCCAGCAACTTTAATTCGTCCAATCGAAGCCATAACAAAACACTCGCTTTCCCACTGCCCTGCCAACCCGGCAGACACACAATCCATTGCAGACAGCCGCTTCCGTGCGACTGACAGCGGGCACCCTGACTCCGCAGAGTGACACGAGTGATTGAAAACCCGACTGCCGACGCAAAGGCCATGCGGCAGCCGGGTGGAGGGCAGATGTTGACGCATGGCCAGAAATCTGGCATGCTGTGCAGACCGTTAGCCGTACCCCTCTAATTGTGGGTATGTTGCGGCGGTCGAGCCGATGAGTGCGCTAACACTTTGATTCGGCTGGGTGGCGACGAACGCTAATTCGTTTCACCCGCAAGAGGTTGCCAGTGGTCTAAGACTGGCAGCCTCTTTTCATTCAGAATCCTGAGCCAGTGGCTCGATTCCAACATGACCGGCAAATCATACCGGAATTGTCCGTTATGTTGCTTTTCACCCTCCGATTCCAGTTGGGTTTTCAGCCCCGGCTACTGAATGAGCGAAGGCTCGGTTGGTAACGACCGGCGGGCTCTCGTTCTCACAAGATCGATCTGACGTATTCGATTTCGATGCAGATTGAGGACAGAGACGACGTCCTTCAGAATTGCTTCTTACTATCGAGCAATAGTGTCACCGGGCCATCGTTGATCAGGCTCACCTGCATTTCGGTGCGGAACCGGCCGGTCTCCACAGCCAAGCCATGAACACGAAGCTCCGTCACCACCTGATCATAGAGAGGCTCGGCCATCTCCGGGCGGGCCGCTTGAGTGAAGCTGGGACGCCGCCCCTGCCGAACGTCTCCCCATAACGTAAATTGAGAAACGGCCAGGATGCTGCCGCCCACATCCTGACATGACAAATTCATCTTGCCGTCGGAATCTTCAAAGATCCGCAGGGTGGCCAACTTCTCCGACATCCAGCGAGCGTCATGAAGATCATCGTCGATGCCAACGCCAATCAGCACAACCAATCCCTTTTGAATGGCTCCCACCACTTCCCCAGCGACAGTCACATGAGCCTGAGTCACTCTTTGAACGACCGCACGCATCAACGCCCTTTCAGAGTGGTCGTGCCACTTGGCGACTTGAGAAACAATTCGATCGGAAGTTCTGGCAACGTGACCGAGAGAGTCTCACCAAGAATCATCTGTCGAGCGAGTAAAGCCGTCGCGGGGGACATCTGAAGCCCATGTCGAAAGTGACCTGCCATCAAGAGGACTCGGGAAGGTTGCACTGGCTCACCGGCGTTTTTCAACCAGCCCATCCACGGCACTGTCGAGCCATTCCAGGGACGCAGGCCTGCCCATGACTTCTCCAGTTCGGCTTTTCCCAAACTGGGAACCAGATCAATAGCAAACTGTCTGAGTTCGCCAATCGTCTGGTCGTCCGTCGAATGGTCGAAGCCAATATCATCTTCAGTTGAACCAATTAAAACGTACCCGTCCCCACGAGGAACCAGATACTTCTTTCCTCTCTCGATAATCGATATCAAAGACGGCGTGGCCTCTTTCAGTAGTGCGATTTGCCCGCGGATGGGCCGGATATCAAGATGTTTTGACATCTCCTCCACATCAAGAAACCGCTGTGACCAGGCTCCAGAGGCCAGGATCACCCGATCTGAATGAATGACCGATCCTGAGTGTGCGATCATCCTGACGCTATTCGATTCGACAGACAGCGACAGGATCTGCGTCTGATTCAGAATTCGTCCGCCTCGCTGCAAAAACGCGATCTGTAATGCTCGCAAGTACCAGGGATTTCTAACCTGACCGAATTCGGGGATTAGAAAAGCCACATTCTCTTCGTGAGGAAAACAGCCAAATTGGCGCTGAGCGGCCTCATGGGAGATGGTCTCCACCACAACTCCTTCGCTCCGGTATTCAGCATCCAGAAACTGGTTGAGTTCCTCGAAACGTGCGATCCCCAGCGCTCCCTGACGCTGATAACCGATTTCGATCTTTGATTCTTCAACCAGTTCCTGCGCCCACAATTTCCAGCGAGAATGAGCCAAGGCTCTTAAGCGTGCTTCGGGGCTGGAATGTTGAAGCTGGTGGCCGGGCGGAAGCATTCCCGCCCCAGCCCAGGACGCTTCCGATCCTGGATTTGACTGATCGATCAGCAGGATATCGAGTCCGGCTTTCCTGAGTTCATACGCAATCGCAAGGCCGACAACTCCCGCGCCGACAATCGCAACATCACAATCGATCGATGTCATGCGAGGCTCCCTGCCAGAATCCAGGGTTCAATGTTTAAGTCGGCATAAATCGCTTCCTGGATCGCACGGTTGCGTCGCTGATGCCATCCTTCCCCTGCCATACCGTTCGTGGCCCAGGTGACGACCAAACCTTGCTCGGGATCACAAAAACCGATTGAGGATTGCGACCCGCCATGGCCAAACGCACGAGGCGAAACCCCGCGTCCATAGCTATAGGGAACTGTTTCTATCCCGTATTGATTTGAGTTAAGAATAACCCCCAGCCCAAAATCGACGACATGCTGAAGAGTTAAATCAAACTGTCCCACACGATGCCTGGCTGTCAGTGCTGCCACGGTCGGTGGTTGTAGATACTGTGTTCCATTATTCGCTTTGCCATCACGTAGCAGCATTTCATAAACCGCTGCCAGATCACAAGCGCGAGCGCGAGTATTGCTCCCCGGAGAAATTCGCGTCGCCCTTGGCTCGCGATGCCAGTCCATCTCTAGTAATTGGCCTTTAACTCGTGCATACATCGGGGCCAACCGATCTTGACGACTGGCGTACGAATCCTCAGTCAATCCAATCGTCAATTGATTAAGCCCGAGTGGAATACAAAGTTCACTATCAAACAGCTCACCAAAGGTGCATTTCGCGACTCGTGCAAGAGCCTCACCGAGAATAAACCAACTGCTGATCGTGTGATATCCCGCTGTCGTGCCCACAATCCAATTAGGTTCAATGGGTGAATAGCAAATCGTTTGGATAATCTGATCCCAGGACTTAATGTCCCAGCTTAAATCGAGAATCCGAAAGCCACCGGTATGAGTCAATACATGCCTGAATGTGATGTGTTCTTTCCCTTGACACCCAAATTCTGGTATCAAATCGGCAATCCGCTGGTCGAGACTTAATAGCCCTCGCTCCCATAGACGTGCAAAAATCACGGCTGTCAGTGGCTTGCCCGAGGAGAGCCATAGCATGAGATGCTCATTAGTCAGCGGTACTCCAGGTTCAGCTTCTCCGAAACTCGCTTCCAGCACAGGCTGACAATTTTGTGAGATATAGATTTGTAGTCCATGGTGCAGCCCGGTGGCCACGCCTTCCTCAAAGATTTTCTCTAAATGTCGCCATTGAACCGAAATCTGATCTGGCACTCTTTACCTCCATGTAGGATAGACTCTTGTCGGCCAATCAGGCGATCTATAGAGTGTATATTATAAAACGGAATTTTGGTTAATAAATATTTCAGTTTGCTGAAGATGCTATTTATCATTATGCAAGGGGTCGCGGCCCTGCTCTGTTAATCATCAAGTCGAATGTCGACGCTCTGGCTATGTGCTGTCAGACCTTCTACCGCTGCGATCCGCCGGACATCTTCAGCCGCGTCATCCAGTGCCGCCCGGTTAAATTGGATGACTGATGATCGTTTCAGAAAGTCGTTAGAGCAAAGCCCATTGGCAAACCGGGCTGTCCCCCCGGTGGGAAGGACATGCGATGGCCCGGCGAAGTAATCGCCCAAGGCGACTGGTGTGAAATGTCCGGCGAAAATGGCCCCTGCGTTCTGGATTGTCCCCAGGAGATCCTCGGGAGAATCCGTCGAAAGGTGCAAATGTTCGGGAGCCAGTTCGTCAGCGAGCAGGCAGGCCGCCTGGGGAGAATCCACCAGCACGATCGCACCGAATTCTCGCAGGCTTGTGGCGGCTAGCTCGCTCCGTGGTAGGTCAGCGAGCTGTTTTGCCACCTCTCGCTGAACAG
Source organism: Planctopirus sp. SH287 (assembly GCF_056500625.1). Taxonomy (NCBI): domain Bacteria; kingdom Pseudomonadati; phylum Planctomycetota; class Planctomycetia; order Planctomycetales; family Planctomycetaceae; genus Planctopirus; species Planctopirus sp. SH287. The sequence goes on from NZ_CM151403.1 coordinate 1,309,798, forward strand.
CCTCAATCAATGGCGCGTGCCAGGTGATCAGGATACTTGAGCCAGGGCTATGCTCTGCCTGTGAAAGCAGATCGCTGGCAACATAGCGAGGGTCGGCTGAGTCGTCGGCAATGACCACCACTTCACTGGGGCCAGCGATACTATCGATATCAACTTCGCCGTAAACCATTTGCTTGGCCAGAGCGACGAACATATTTCCCGGGCCAACGATCTTGTCGACACGACGGATTCCCTCCACGCCATAAGCGAGAGCCGCCACAGCCTGTGCTCCGCCCACTCGATAAACTTCGTGAATCCCCAGCTCGGCACAGGTCGCGAGGACCTCTGTGTTATATCCACCAAAAGACGTGGGTGGTGTGACAACGACAAGTTCACGGACACCTGCTGCCTGCGCAGGAACGGCGGTCATTAATATTGTTGACGGGTAAGCCGCCGCTCCGCCCGGCACACAGATCCCCACGCGTTTCAACGGAAGGTATCGCTGTGTGAGTGCCACGCGCGACATTCCATCCTGTCGGACAAGGCGAACGTCTTCGTGGAGGATCTTCTGCTGAAATTCCAGGATATTGGTTCGGATCCGGCGGATCGTCTCCAGAAAACCTGGGTCCACTGATTGATGGGCCGCATCCAGTTCGGCCTGTGTTACTTTTAAAGCTTCGTCTGTGAGATCTGGTCGATCCAGAAGTTGAGCGTATTTCAGCAATGCGGATCGGCCGTGAACGCGAATTTCGGATAAAATCCGTGTGACTACCTCGCGGGGTGTCAGTGGTTCACCAAACAGTTCTCGCGTTCTCGCCCTGCCCGCCTCTGAAACAATGTCACCCCTTGGGCTGAGGCGTTCGCGAAGTTTCGATAGTGCCTCGCGGGCTTCAGGAGTCTGGTAATCGTAAACCGGAAGATGCGACACATGGGCGACCGGGGTCATAGATCGATCATTCATCAAGGGAGGCGATTGAGTTGATCACATGCAGTCAATCAGGCACAGGACTGGTGAACAGTGTCTACCTTGGTCAGCAAATCACCCTGTTCTTCCTTCGTGTCCTTTACGTTCGTTCGGTATCGTAGGTCAACTGAGTGCTGAATTCCACGAGGCCGGACAAGTTCAGTCGCCGCCCGCGACCTCGCAATCCGTTATCTAGTGAGAGAAGATCTCTTTATGAAGTCCCCAGTAATCGATTTTCGCAGTGATACGGTTACCAAGCCCACCCCTGCCATGCGGCGTGCCATCTTTGAAGCGGAAGTGGGCGACGACATGCTGGGTGAAGACCCGACTGTGAATCATCTCGAAGCACGTGTGGCGGAGCTTTTCAATAAAGAAGCCGCCCTCTTCGTCGTTTCTGGAACTCAGTCAAATCAAATCGCACTGCGAGCTCACTGCACGAGCGGCGATGAAATCCTGCTGGATGAAACGGCTCACATTTATCATTACGAGCAAGGCGGCCCAGCAGCACTCCACGGTGTCACCTGTCGGGTCATGAGAGGCAAAGGGGGCATTTTTTCTGTAGCAGATCTCCAGGGTCACGTTCGCGGTCAGGATCAGCATGAGGCCATCACTCGACTGGTCTGTGTTGAAAACACCACGAACCGTGGCGGTGGTCTTGCCTGGCCGCTGGCGACTTTTCGTGAGGTCGCGGACTGGGCTCATTCACATCAATTGGGTGTGCATGTTGACGGCGCTCGCATTTTCAATGCCTGTCATGTCGAAGGCTACTCCCCTGCCGAGTTCTGCGAGCATGCAGACACTATTTCGATTTGTTTCTCGAAAGGGTTGGGTTGTCCTATGGGATCAATGCTGATTGGATCCAGGCGGCACATCGCCAAGGCTCGCCGGGCACGCAAGCTGTTCGGCGGCGCCACTCGCCAAGTGGGGATGATGGCCGCAGCCGCCATTTATGCACTCGATCATCACATTGAACGACTGGCTGATGACCACGCTTTGGCAAAGATGCTGGCAACCCAGATTGCCGGTTTGCCAAACCTTTCAGTCGATCATACCTCTGTTCAATCCAATATTTTTATGATCGATATTGCACCTGAATGGGGAACGGCTGAAGAGTTCGCGAACCAGTTAGCAAACCTGGGCGTATTGGTTTATGACGTTGGCCCGCAACGCCTGCGAGTTTGCACACATCTCGATGTCTCAGAACAAGTTGCGGCGAACGCCATCTCTGTGTTTTCACAGGTGGCGAGTAAGACTCCCGCCCCTGCTCTGGTATAAACAGTCAGAAGATTTGTCGCTTTTGAGAGACTTTGTCGCTGTGCTGATTCGGGAATTTTTGAACAAGTTCCGGCTGATGCCGCCGAGTAGGCTTCACGAAATCACTGATTCCCGATATCCTTACGCCTGAGTGACTTAGTCGCTGATCGCTGTTGTTCTGTGGATTGAGGTGCTCTTCAGGCCTTGCAGTGCGTGGCGGATCGGTGTGTGTTTCGTTTCTTAACTTCTTTAGCCGTCAGGTTTTGGTGAACGCTATGGTGATCTGGGAAGTTCCTCCACCCATGTAGTTCCCGTGGTGCCCGGGTGCCCGGTTTCTGAGGAAACTGGCTCCAGTCCCGAGCACCACGACAGTGGCCTGATTGGCCCCTGCCAACCTTTGATGGCGTCGCTCTCTTCGATGAAGCCCGACGCTGATGCCAGCAGGCATCGAAGCCGAACCTCAGACGGCAACTCCCCCCGCTGCTTTAACTTGACCGACTTTCTGTCGATCACCTCGTGGAATGTTCACCCACTCTCTCGCTTAAGCACCTGAGTGGATGAAAACAACTGCGGAGAGATCGTTTCCTGTTTCCTTTCACGGATTTTTGAAGCTATGGATCTTACCCGTTACCGCAATATTGGTGTTTCGGCCCACATCGACTCCGGCAAGACAACGCTCTCCGAGCGCATCCTGTTCTACTCCGGCCGTATTCATGCTATTCACGAAGTGAAGGGTAAGGACGGCGTCGGCGCAACCATGGACAGCATGGATCTCGAACGCGAAAAGGGCATCACGATCGCTTCCGCTGCCACCCAGGTGAAGTGGAAGGATTACACTGTCAATCTCATCGACACTCCTGGCCACGTGGACTTCACCGTGGAAGTGGAGCGAAGTCTGCGCGTGCTGGACGGCGCGATTCTGGTGCTGTGCTCCGTCGGTGGTGTGCAGAGCCAGTCACTGACCGTTGACCGTCAGATGAAGCGATACAAGGTGCCTCGTATCGCGTTCATTAACAAGATGGATCGTACCGGTGCCAACCCCGAGAAGGTCATCGGGATGGTGCGTGATAAGCTGATGGTCAACCCCTGCCCTCTCCAGATTCCTATGGGGCGTGAAGCTGCGTTTGAAGGCGTGATCGATCTCATCGAAATGCGTGCCGCATTTTTCGATGGAGAAGATGGTGAAATCGTGCGTTACGAAGCCATTCCTGCTCAGTACGCCGAAAAGGCTGCAGAAGCCCGTCAGGAAATGCTCGATACACTCTCGATGTTCAACGATGATGTTGCCATGGCGATTCTCGAAGAGCAACCACTGACGGCCGAGCAACTCCGTCCAATCATTCGTGAATGCACCCTGACTCATAAGATCGTCCCTGTCATGATGGGAACGGCTTATAAGAACAAGGGTGTGCAGGAATTGCTGGACGCGGTGACCTATTTCCTGCCTAGTCCGCTCGACCGAGAAATCTCGGCCATGGACAATGACATGAAGCTACCTGCGGACTCCAGCAACCTGCAGGCAGGCTGGAACCGCGTGCCGCTGGCCTCCGATTCGACCAAGCCGCTTGTTTGTATGGCCTTCAAGACCGTCGTCGAGCAGTTTGGTCAGCTGACCTACACACGCCTCTATCAGGGCAAGATTGTTAAGGGTGACAGCTACATTAACACTCGTACCGGCAAGCGAATTCGCTTTGGCCGACTGGTGCGAATGCATGCTGACAGCCGAGAAGATATCGAAACTGCTGAAGCTGGCGACATTGTGGCTCTGGTGGGTGTCGATTGTGCTTCGGGAGATACGTTCTGTTCTGAAGGGACGAACTACTCGCTGGAAAGCATTTTCGTGCCTGATGCCGTGATTCGTCTCTCCATCGAGCCAGTGAAGCGTGATGGGGCAGACAAGCTCGGCAAAGCGCTTGAACGATTCCGTCGTGAAGATCCGACATTCCGCGTGCTGACCGACGAAGAAACTGGTCAGACGCTGATTGCCGGTATGGGACAGCTTCACCTCGATATTTACGTTGAACGTATTAAGCGTGAATACGGCGTCGAATGTATCGTCGGTCAGCCTCGCGTGGCTTACCGGGAAACACCGACGAAGAAGGTTGAATTCAACTGGAAGCACAAAAAGCAGACCGGTGGTTCGGGTCAGTTTGCTCACATCGTGGGCTACCTCGAACCGCTGCCTGAAGACAGCGTGCTGCCTTACGAATTCGTCAACGATGTTTCGGGTGGTCGTATTCCTAAGGAATACATCGCTCCAACGGATAAAGGTTTCCAGCGCGGGATCGTCAAAGGCCCTCTCTGCGAATGCGAAGTGGTTAACGTCCGCATGGTTCTTCAGGACGGTAGCTACCACGACGTCGATTCGTCGGAAATGGCCTTTGATATTTGCGGTTTCGACTGTATGCGTGACTCACTGAAGAAGGCCGACATTGGTCTGCTTGAGCCGATCATGAAGTTGGAAGTGGAAGTTCCTGAGGAGTTCCAGGGGTCTGTAACGGGACAGCTTTCCAGCAAGCGTGGTGTGATCAGTTCCTCTGATACGAATCTGGGAATCGCAACGATCAGTGCGGAAGTGCCACTGTCAATGATGTTCGACTACGCCAACGAACTCCGTTCGATGACGCAGGGTAAGGGCACGTTTACGATGGAATTCAGCCGCTATTCGATGCTGCCACGTAACCTGGTGGACGACGTCGTTGAAAAACGCAAGAAGGAAAAGGCCGAACGTCTCGCCAAGACGTAATCGACTGACAATTTCGCGATGACCTTGAAATCGGTAAGGCCCGTCAGGAATCACTTCCCTGGCGGGCCTTGCCTTTTCTTGCATTCCGTTGAGACGTTTGTGCCATCAAAACGCCATTCTTGATCGATTATCAGCTTTGAGTGGATTTTTGTGGACTTCCGAGCCAGCCTGTCCTGAAAATCGGAGGATTCATGGGTTTTAATTCTTTCCCATAGGATTTCTTAGCATCGGAATTAGCAGAAGTCATTGATTTAGGCTTGATGGGGCAGTGGGCACACGCCACAATTAATTGGTGGTGATTGATGCGTTGTAACCGATGATCCTTCTATTGGTTGCAGACATCTTTTGCTCCCGCCCCCACAGCCAACCTCCGCTTCTCCGGTGATGAACTATGCTCCCGCGGTCGCATACTTTTGTTCGATCACTTACGACATTCACTCTGCTGATGCTCGTGCAGACAGTGATCGCTGACGATGCAGCAAACCCTGCCAGCGAAGCCTTCTTTGAAGCCAAAATCCGCCCTCTGCTTGTTGAGCATTGTGTCGAATGTCATGGCTCAAAAAAGCAGGAATCCAATATCCGTCTTGATTCCGCCATTGGTGCCTTTGCCAAAATTGATTCCGGTCATTTGATCGTCGCCGGCAAAAGCGGGGAAAGTCGTCTTAAAGTGGTTTTAGAGTACCGCGATGACGACACTCAGATGCCTCCCAAAGGAAAGCTGAGTGCAGCGGCGATTGCAGACTTCAGCGCCTGGATTGATGCCGGCGCTGTCTGGCCGAAGAAAAATGATGCCCCATCCGAATCAGGCGACAATTTGCGCGACCCTCAGGTCGCCCGGCAGAAGCACTGGGCATTCCAGCCGCTGAGTCAGACTCCCCCGCCCCGGGTAAAAAATCGTGGGAAAGTTCGCAACCCCATCGATCAGTTTCTCCTTCAGAAAATGGAAGAGGTCGGTCTGGATCTGGCTCCCGCAGCCGATCGCGTGAAATGGCTTCGCCGAATTACGTTCGATCTGCATGGTTTGCCACCCACCTATGAAGAAGTCCAGACGTTTCTGAGTGACCGCAATCCCAATGCAGAAGACAAAGTGATTGACAGACTCCTCAGTTCACCACGTTACGGTGAACGTTGGGGACGTCATTGGCTGGATGTCGCCCGCTATGCCGATACGAAGGGCTATGTATTTACAGACGAACATCGTTATCCCTATGCCTACACATATCGTGACTGGGTGATTAACGCCTTCAATGCCGACATGCCTTATGACCAGTTCATTCGCTATCAGCTAGCGGCGGATCAACTCGATGCCGGCCCGGAAAAAACACATTTAGCAGCTTTAGGTTTCCTGACGACTGGTCGCCGTTATCTCAATAACACACACGACATTATTGATGATCGCATTGATGTCACCATGCGGGGTTTCCTGGGGATGACCGTCCAGTGTGCTCGCTGCCACGATCACAAATTTGACCCCGTTTCCATTGATGAGTATTACGGTTTTTATAGCATCTTCCAGAATTCTTATGAGCCGGAAGAACTCCCGGAAATTGGTAAGCCCAGTGACACTCAGGCCTACAAAGAGTTCCTGGCCGAGCTGGAAAAGCGCGAGAAGGTCGTCGATGAAATTGAGCAGAAGGGCTTCGAGAAAGTACAGAATTCGATGCGAACCCGCGTCGGAGAGATTTTGCAACTGCTGGTGAAGCAGTCCTCCCCTGCCCGCGATGATGCCCTGATGAAAATCGAAGGGGAAGAACCACAGGGGAAAATGGTCACGCGCTGGCGCGATTGGCTGAACTCCCAACGAAGCCAGAATCAGTTGGTCTTCGGCGTCTGGTATGACACCTTTGGGCTTAAGCCAAACGAATTTACCGGCAAGCTGGATGATCTGATCAAGAAAGCTCAGGCCGAAGGAGAAGGTCGTAAGCTGATCCATTCTCTGTTGCTGCAAAAACTCAATGAAAAGAAACCCGCGAATCTCTATGAACTGGCCCGTCTTTATGGGGAACTCTTTCGCGAAATCGATGTCGCCTGGCAGGAACAAATCAAGCAATCGGCCGACGTGAAAAATTTCCTCGAAGAACCGCGCGAACAATTGCGGGTCGTGCTTTACGGTGAAAATTCTCCGACAAGCTGGAAAATTGAAGAAGCACGTCAAGCTTTTGACCGGGCCATGAACGATGAACTCCGTGCCAAGCGGCGTAAAGTGGAAGAGTTGAAAGTCACTTCTCCAGGTGCTCCGCCTCGGGCCATGGTTCTCCTGGATCGTGATAAAATCGGCGGACAAAAGGTCTTCCAGCGTGGGAATCCCGGCCGACCGGGAAATGAAGTTCAGCGTCAATTTCTGAAAGTCCTTAATCCCACGGGCGAACCGTTCAAAAAAGGGAGTGGACGTCTTGATCTTGCCCAGGCCATTACTGGCCCTGGCAAAGACCTGGCTGCCCGCGTGATGGTCAATCGCATTTGGCAGCAGCATTTCGGCAATGGACTGGTGCGAACGGCCAGTGATTTTGGAATTCGTGGGGAACCACCGACCCACCCAGAACTGCTGGATTATCTGGCTGGTGAGTTCATTAAGTCAGGGTGGTCAGTGAAGACCATCCATCGACAGATCTTAAAGTCTGCGGTTTATCGTCAGATCAGCACGCCCTCAAGTAAAGTCGCCTCCGTTGATCCGGAAAATCGACTGCTCAGCTATATGCCCCGCCAGCGTCTGGGGCTTGAAGCCATGCGCGATTCCATGCTTTTTGTTTCGGGAAACCTTGATAGCGCCCAAGGTGGTCGGCCCTTTGGTGGGTTAACGGATCCTAAAGAACATCGACGGACGGTTTATGCTCTGATCAACCGCAATGACCTGCCGGGAACTTTCCGGGCCTTTGACTTCGCGGATCCTGATGCCAGTGCCCCTTCCCGCCCGCAAACCACCGTTCCCCAACAAGCTCTCTTTTTCTTGAACTCGGATTTTGTGGCAGAACAAACCCGTGCACTGGCAGCATCGATCAAGGTGCCTGGTGACAACGGGGACAAAGCCGTCACAGAACTCTACAAGCGAGTCCTGAGCCGAATGCCGACACCGGAAGAAAAGAAACTGGCCATCGAGTTTGTGGTCAGTGGCAAAACCACAACCGGCGCCAAAGAGGAAAAAGACCAACTGACGCCCTGGCAGCAATTGGCCCAGGTCTTGCTCCTGACCAACGAATACATCTTCATCGATTGAAGCAAAAAAACAGCAATTATTCTCCGTTAAATCGATTTCAGTCCAAGCTCATCGAGCGGTGCACCCCTCGCAAATTGATAAGGCAACCAGCCCATGTTCATCTCCTCACGCCGTGAATTTCTGACGCGATCCGGGTGTGGTTTTGGCGCCCTCGCGTTGGCGGGTTTGACTACTGAGCAGGCTTTGGCTGAAATCTCATCCGGGCCGGACAAGTTTGCGTCACCGATGTCGCCACGAACGACGCATTTCCCGGCGAAAGCCAAGCACGTCATTCATATTTTTTGTAATGGCGGCCCTTCGCATGTGGATACATTCGATTACAAGCCTGAATTGCAGAAGTATTCAGGAAAGCAGCTTCCTTCCGAAAATCTCAAAACGGAACGTAAGACCGGAGCCGCTCTTGGGTCACCGTTCAAATTTGAGCAATACGGCCAGAGTGGCAAACACGTCAGCGAACTCTTTGCAAAGACGGCCAAGCATGTGGATGACATGGCCATCATTCATTCCATGCACGCAGATGTTCCCAATCATGAACCTTCATTGATGCTCATGAACTGTGGCGACGCCCGCCTTCCCCGCCCCAGTCTGGGAGCGTGGGTGACTTATGGTATGGGGAGTGAAAACCAGAACCTCCCGGGTTTTATCGCCATGTGTCCCAATGGGTTGCCCATCACAGGCACCCAGAACTGGCGATCGGCATTTTTGCCCGGCGTCTACCAGGGAACCCATATCGATACCCGGCACAAGGAAATCGAGAAGCTGATCGAGAACATTAAGAGCCACGTCGCCACACTCCCCGAGCAGCGGAAACAGCTGGATCTTCTTCAAAAGCTGAATCAGATCCACCAGTCGCGCCGTGCGGATGATGCCGCCATCGATGCGAGAATCCATTCGTTTGAACTGGCTTATCGCATGCAGATGGAAGCCACGGATGCGTTTGATATTCAGCAGGAACCGAAGCATATCCTTGAGGCTTATGGTGACTCCGTTCAAGCACGACAATTGCTGATTGCCCGCCGACTGGTCGAACGGGGTGTCCGTTTTATTCAGTTGTGGCATGGTGAAGGTCAGCCTTGGGACAACCACGACGATCTGGAAGCGGGGCATCGTCGTCTGGCCGGCCAGACAGACAGCGGAATTGCTCAGTTACTGACTGATCTCAAAGAACGAGGGCTGTTTGACGAAACGTTGGTCATCTGGGGTGGAGAGTTTGGAAGGACTCCTGTCGTGGAAATGCCCACCGCGGGATCAAATGCAGGAAAGATCAACGGCCGTGATCATAACCATTGGGGCTTCACAGTCTGGATGGCGGGGGGGGGCGTGAAAGGTGGACAGGTTTACGGAGCCACCGACCCTTTCGGCTTCCAGGCCATCGAGAAGAAAGTGCATGTCCACGACTTGCAGGCCACCATTCTGGCTTTGCTGGGCTTCGATCATGAAAAGCTGACTTACCGCTACGCCGGACGCGACTTCCGACTGACGGATGTGCACGGAACTGTGGTTAAAGACCTGATTGCGTAGCAAAAGTTCTGACGGAGTATTTTCGTCGACGTGGTGATTTTTTCACCACTGCCAGCTTTTCTACGGCACTGGATTGGTGCCTTTTGAGTTTATGATGCGAGAGCCTGATCTCGCGCTACTCAAAGCCAACGATCCCATTGACTCGCCTTCAAGGCGATCACAGGAGTGCCCTTCAGATGAAGTTACTGGCGATTCCAACATTGATCTGGGCGCTGTTTAATGGCTTGTCGCTGGCAGCCGAATACAACCCGCTTGACTCCTCTTCAAAAACGACCACTGAAGTATTCACACTGGTTGATGCTTCGCGCCAGCGGGAAATTCCGCTCCGGTTTTTCCTGCCCGAAAATTTAGAACCACAGCCTGTGGTTCTCTTTAGTCATGGTCTGGGGGGATCAAGAGACAACAACGGATATTTGGGGCGCCAACTGGCTGGCAGAGGTTATGTCTGCATTTTCCTGCAACATCCTGGGAGTGATGAATCGGTTTGGAAAGGGCAAAAGCCAGCGGCAATCATGCCTGCGATGCAAGCCGCCGCTAATTTTGAAAATCTGAAACTCCGCTGTGAAGATGTCAAAGCTGTGGTGGCTCAATTGTCTGTCTGGAACAAGACCAGCGCGCACCCGCTGTACCGCCGCATGAATATTGAACGAATTGGCATGTCTGGTCATTCTTTCGGAGCACAGACCACCCAGGGCGTGCTGGGACAAGGCAATACCCGGATCAGTCAACAGTTCAAAGTTCCCGAGATCGATGCGGGAATCGCCTATAGCCCTTCTGTCCCTTTGCGGGGTGATCCACAAGAGGTGTTTAAGTCGATTGATCGCCCGATGCTATTGATGACTGGTACGAATGATGATTCGCCAGTCGGCGGACAAACGCCAGCATCCCGACGGAAGGTCTACCCTGCCCTGCCCGCCTCCATCGACAGGTATGAACTTGTTCTTGAGGGAGCGGAGCATTCCGTTTTCAGCGAACGGGAGCCTCGTTTGCGAGCCATGCGCGGGAATGCTCGCAATCCCAATCATCATCCCGTCATTCTTTCTCTGACCACAGCGTTCTGGGATGCTTATTTGCGCGACGACGCCAACGCAAAATCCTGGTTGCAGGGCGATGGCCCGCGACAGGTCATGGAAAAAGCCGATCTGTGGCAGCTTCAGTTAAAGAACTGATTTGCCCAGCAAGGTGGTTGATTCCGCTTTTTTGCAGGAGAAGTCTCTTCTCGACAAGGAGGTCTTTCATCCTGCGGGCCATCTCGACTACTCTCTCGCTGATGTCAACGATGCCAATTTCGTCCATCGTCAAAGACAAGAATTGGGGTTGAACCAGTTGCTAAATCCGATAACGGAGAACGTGATTGCGTCATGCCCCACTCCAGAATAAAGCCACCATACGGCCAGGCAGCATGAGTGAGGATCTGTTGTGCGAGTTCTTCCAGTGGAATTTTGGGATCGCTCGCCACCTCGGCGTCTGCTGATCATCAAGCCAAGTGCGCTGGGGGATGTGGTTCAAAGCTTACCACTGGCAGCGATGGCAAAAACTCGCTGGCCTGACATGAAATTGGGATGGGTTATTGCCGATGGGCTGACCAGCTTATTGAAGCTTTCTCCTGCGATTGACGAACAATTTGTCTTTCAGCGCGGCGCAGGGCTAAGAGCATTTTATTCACTTTGCCGCGAAATCCGTGCGGCTCATTTTGATACTGTCATCGACCTTCAAGGGCTGTTTCGCTCGGGGGTACTCACCTACTTCAGCGGCGCTGAGACTCGAATTGGTTTGGAATCAGCGCGAGAAGCTTCCTCGCTCTCCTATCATTATCGCCTTCCAGAAACATCACTCTCTGTACCGGCTCATGACCGCTACTGGAGACTGGCCCAGACTTGGGGTATGGCCCGGCGACCTGCAGAAACGTCATTGGTCTCTAACGCTAACGATATCGCCGCCGCTGATCAGCTATTCCTTGATTTGCCTCGCCCGTGGATAGGCATCCAACCGGGAACACGATGGGTGACAAAAGCGTGGCCAACAGAACAATTTGCCGAAGTCGCTTTACGTCTGGCTGAAGAAAACGGCGGCAGTTTGATTTTTCTCGGTGCTCCCAACGAAACCATGCTGACTGCTGAATGCTATTCCCAGGTGCAGCGTTCTCTGGTGAGTTCGTCCCGGAGAAAGGCTGTTGAACTGCGGGATCAAGGCGGGAAATCGAACATCACTCAATTGGCAGCCATTCTTTCTCGCCTGGATTTACTGGTCTGTAATGATTCCGGGCCAATGCATCTGGCGGCAGAATTGGGCACACCGGTGGCGGGGGTGTTTACCTGCACAGATCCCATCCGTTCCGGGCCACCCGGTGAGCAGCATCGTCTTGTTTCTACCACCCTGCCCTGCCGTGCTGGCTACCATAAAACCTGCCCGCTCAAAGGCGAACAACACCTCGCCTGCTTTCGTGAGGTGACGGCTGATCGCGTCTTTCGAGCGGCGATGGAAATTCTTGAGAAGTCCTGAGACGCGCGTCCCACAATCAGCTTCTCTCTCCAATCTATCGTTAAGAAAAGCTATCGAGTGTTGGCTCGCCAGATTGCCAAAGAATTTTGATTTCTGATGAAATATTGGCAGGAACATCTTCGGCAACATTAACTGGCATTTGCATTTTTATTTTGGCAGGCTTTGTGAGAATAACCGAACCCGTTGCTATTCCGGCAATAGTCATGGCAGTCGCAAGTGAATTTGAAAAATTGGAGTTTGAGCGAAGAAATATTCCATCGTGAAAACGAATCCGACGCCCCTTGCCATCGGCATACTTGACGGAAGCACCCACCTCGAATAATTGCCGTTTACCTTGCTTTTTTTTGGGAATTGGGATCGGAGTTCGGGTATATCCAAACCCGCCAGAGGGGCAATCAATATCAAAGAAAATCGTATCGCCCTTTGTACGTGTCATAAAGAATCCGCGAGATGGGCGCAGAGCGATTTGTCCAGAAAAGGGCTTGTCGTATTGCGATTGGAAGTAGGCTTCCATGAAGGCAATACCGTCGTGAGCAGTTACAAGAAACGAGAAACAAAACCCGTCTCGATTGAAATAATGGGAAGAGACATGACGCAGGTAATCTGGTTCAAGATCTACACGAAGCTGCAGCCTTAAAATCAAGCCAAGAGCCAAGACGCAAACGGTAAGTCCACCAAAACGAATGGCCCAGACCGTTGGGTCAGGCCGATCTGTAATCCAGGCGAAAAACGTAGCAATGCCGCTGATGATCAATAGAAATGCACAGATCGCCTTCGTGGATTCACCCATTTAATATACCCAATACATATCGATTTTGTTACATGAATTGAGGTCGTAAGCTACGCAATAAAGGCTATTATTAAACCGCAATTTCGACCCCAGTATCCCAATAATAAATCTCTCTCTGGGAATCGTCGGTAGATAATTGCGTATACGCAGAATGGTAAGGTGCTAATGAAATTTGATAGGACTAAAACAGAGTTACGGACAACTGAGTTTTGGTGGTTGGTGGAGACCAGGCAATCGACACTGTGGCTGACAGTGTGACGTATTGCTTGAGAGTTTTTTCCCTAGAAATCAGCAATTAAAAAACTAATTTCTGGTCTGTTTTCTCGTTAGCGAATGATTTTCAACTGGAGGGCTTTGTCGCCTTCGTTTTGGTGGCGGTTTGAGTTTTCTTTGCCGCAGTGGGTTTCTTCTTCTTAACCGCAGACTTTTTCACAGCAGTCTTCTTAACCGCTGGCTTGACTGAAGTCGTTCTCTGTACCACCTGCTTCTTTGCAGGAGACTTTTTTGCGGGCGATTTCTTTGCCGACGACTTCTTTGCAGGCGGGCGAGAGCGCTGTGCAGCGGACTTCTTTGCCGGCTTCCTTTCAACCGGCGGCTTCGCCTGAACCGGTGGCTTCGTCTCTACTGGAGCGGAATCTGCGATTTCAATGTCGAAGATGGCCCCCAGATCCTTTGCATCGATCGTCGGTGCTGTTCGTTTTGCATTCTTGGGCGGGGCAACAGGAATCGCTTGTTCAATCAATTCCGTATGATCCACACTGCGGAGAAGAAAAAACAATTCTGGCGATGAATCCAACCGGTGGCGGATCCCGTACATCACTGCCGCTAGATGTTTGCACATCCCGGCGCTATCAGGGCAACTGCATTTTATCCGGATTTCATTGGGGCCAGGGAACAGGCCTTTCTGGCGAGTACTCACCAGTTCCATGACCTCCTTCGATAGCTTCCCCTGAAGTAATTCGATGAGTGAGCCGATCTTGCCCGCACATTCTTTTTTCAAGGCCAGCCAGGTTGACTTCGAGAGTTCTCCAATGTGGATTTGAATTTGATACAGATCCGATCCGCCGACGAAAGCCGTTACCTGTCCCGGAGCGATTGCCAGATGCACGATGGAGCCGTTGCGAGCATATGTCCGGCCACGGGGCAGGCGACTGGAGTAATCGCTGTAACCTTCCAGATTTTCACACCAGGCTTTCCCCCCAAAAAGTCGTCGTGATCGTACGGCCTGAAATTTTGATGGGTGAGGGTTGCTCCCCTTTTTTCAGCTTCTTAGGGAGTTGCTTTGCAGCATTTTCACGACGCTGGGCTACTGGGACATATGGTGCAAAACCATAGTAACCATAATCACCGTAATCACGTCCCATTTTCGCTTCCCTGCAATTTGAAGTTCAGCCTACTTGTCAGCGACTTGCTTTAAGTCCAGCCTGATGAACTTCAACAAGCTATCATCGTCCATTTCCGTGAGCAATACGTCCGCGCTCCCATCACCTATTGCCTCGCCAGCAATCGACTTCTTTTGTGTGATCATCTCATCGATTCGTTCCTCGATGGTTCCTCGGCAGATGAACTTATGCACGAGGACATTCTTGCGCTGCCCGATCCGTTGCCTGATTTTCGATGGCCGGGTTCCACCAGCGATCGAAATGGATCACATGTGACGCGGCCGTCAGGTTCAATCCGGTTCCGCCGGCTTTGAGCGACAAGATAAAAAACGGAGGGCCATCTTCACGCTGAAACGCCTCAACCAGCTCTTTTCGTTTTTTGACACTGGTTCCTCCATGAAGCACCAGTCCAGGTCGTTCAAACCGAGTGCCCAAAAACGCCGCCAGAGGTTCAGTGATTTCTCGAAACTGTGTGAAAACCAGCACCTTTTCCTGACGAGATGCAATCTCATCAACAAGTTCTGCCAGACGACGGAACTTACCGCTGCGATCAGGGTCATACTCACCACTTCCTATGGCCTGGACAGGGTGATTGCAGATTTGCTTGAGACGCATGAGTTGCGCCAGGACAATTCCTCGTCGGGCGATTCCCTCCGCGCTCTTGAGTTGTGAAGTCAGATCGTCGACAGCTTTCTGATAGAGCGCTGCCTGATGTTTGCTCAGCGCACAATACGCGTTCACTTCAGTCTTATCCGGGAGATCGGCGATGACGCGCTTGTCGGTCTTGAGTCTTCTCAGAAGATAAGGCCGCTCGAGGTTCCTCAGCGGCTCAAACGATGGGTTGGGAGCTTCCCGCAGGCTTTTCACGAACGCACCAAACTGTTTGGCCGTCCCTAACAGGCCCGGATTGAGAAAATCAAACAGAGACCAAAGGTCAGACAGACGATTTTCGACGGGAGTTCCTGTTAGTGCAATGCGGGCACTGGCAGACAACTCCTTCACGGCTTTCGTCTGTCGGGTGCCGGAATTCTTGATGGCTTGCGCTTCATCGAGAATGACCAACTGCCATGCGTGCCGCCGGATCCATTCAGTGCGGGTGAGTACGCCATAGGTTGTCACGACCAGATCGAACGAATCCGCATTATCCTGCTGGATCTGTTCTCCATTCTGGCTGGACTGGCTGGATTCCGAAGGATGAACCACTCCGACCGAGAGCGAAGGGGCAAACTTCGACAATTCCGATTTCCAGTTGGCGATCAACGAGGCAGGCACGACCAGCAGATTTGCGGCTCGCTGCTTCTCTCGTTTCAATACCAAAAGCAATGAAATGACCTGAATGGTTTTCCCTAAACCCATGTCGTCGGCCAGGCAGGCTCCCAGTCCCAGCGATGTGAGGAAACGAAGCCAGCGGTAACCCGTTTGTTGATAAGCCCGCAGGTCTGCTTTCAATCCCGGTGGAACCTTTTCCTGCAAGGTTTCAGGGGATCGTAGACGACTCAGCATGGCATCTAGCTTCGGCCCCGCTTCGAGAGATGTCCATTCGCGAACGGTCTCTCCCGTCTCCTGCCCTTCCGGTTTCAGCAGGTTGGCCCCGGATAACAGTCTCATCCCCTCAAAGAATGAGATCCCGTTCTGGAAGACCTCCCGTTCGACCTGTTTCCAATGACTCAGAGCTTGCTGGAGCTTTTCCGGATCAACTTCGACCCATTTCCCTTTGAGTGGAATCAGACCGCCACTGCTGTTGAGCAATTCATTGATCTCTTCAGGCGAGAGCGATTCGCCATCCAGACTCACGCTCGTCGAGAAATTCAGCATCGCGTCAATGCCGATTGTCGCCGTCTGTTTTGAATCCACTTTCACACTGACTGCAGGCCTGGGTGGCTTGCGGGCATTCCACCAGTCGGGCACACGCACAATCAGGCCGGCCGCTTCAAACACCGGGATGTCTTTGAGGAATTCATACGCCTCGCGCGGAGACCATGCAAGAGGATGGTAGATATCATCAGAATCAATGAGCTGGCTGATCAGTTTTGAAGACTCGGCGGCTTTCGAGATCGGAAGCAGCAGGTTCAGCATCGCTGCCCGATTCTGGTCTCCGGCATACTGTCGCAAAGCATTCCCTAAGGGTTCATGCTTAATTTTGCCTTGAGGCGTCAGTCCGTTGGCAAAAGTTGCCATAAAAGCGAACGGAAATTCGGGATCGCGTTTGTTCTCCGCCAGGTGCAATGTCACGCGGCCTACGAATCGCCATTGTGGGTTGTGTTCGCGAAGATAACTTTGCGCACCACCGGGGTGCCGTTTGATTTCAGCGCGGACAAGTTCATCAAGATCACGCCACCATTGATCGAGCACATCCAGAGTCAGGTATTCCAGCCCCGTCATGGGTGGAGCCTGCATGAGGGATCGTTGCAGATCGGACGCGGGGGGCAGAATGTCAGGGACGTCGTGACTTCCCTCAATGAGGACGGCGCGGCAGAGACTGGCAAGATACAGTCGGGCCATAGACCGGGCAAACTCAAATGATGCCGGCATTATCGCCGCACTCTCGCGGGTGGCGGACACCAGCATTCCCTGTGCAGGACTTTCAAGATATGCGTCGATCAATCCCCTGGGCACCGGCTGATCGGCTGCAACCGCAGGAACATCTCGAATCAGCAGATGCCCTTGAGGTGTGATCGTCAGGTCATGCATCGTCAATTCCCCCAAACCACTTCGCTCATGGGATTCCTCCGTAGGCGACCTTTCCCGATGCGTTGTTCACGGCATCTTGAAGTCTCCGTTCTTGCTCGCTTTGTAACCCGCTTGATGCCTTATTGTCGATGGATCCGATGCGACTTAACGACCATTGTGTGGATGCCTCGTCTGATCGCAGATGCCCCGTCTGATCACGTTTGAAGTCATCGAGCAGGCAACGCGTGCGGAGACGCCCTTCTCTGAGATGACTGAAAAATCGCAGCAGAAGGATCGTCATGAGTCCTCTGAGAAATCGAAATCGCTCCAGCTCTTCGATGATATTTCTGACCACGGCTTCCGCTTCGCTGATCGCTGGTGTTAACGGCTTTTTTGCTGGATCACTGGGATACCAAACGCTGGTTCCCGTTGTCACTTTTCTTACCGACCGTTAAAGTCGAAGGGAAGATGGTGATGGGGTTCGCCGACAACCGCTGGCCTGGTGCTGGCTGATAACTCCTACGATTCACGCCGTGAGGTCGTGGGAGCCTTCTACTGGGCCGTCGCCCGCTTTGGGAGTTCCTGCACACTTTGTGACCAGGAGATTCCAAAATGCCGTTTCAATGGGACTATCGCGAGCACCTGCACTTAGCCGCTTTTGTACTGAAGTGGCTGGTGATCGGTTTGCCGCTGGGAATTGTCGTCGGCTCATCGGTTGCATTCTTTCTGTGGTCGCTCGACCAGGTGACACATCTCCAATGGGAGTACCCCTGGTTGCTTTATCTGCTGCCGGTGGCAGGCATCGCCTCAGGCCTCATGTACCACTTTTGGGGTGGGGCTTCAGAAGCCGGCAATAACCTGATCATGGAGCAGATTCATGAACCAGGCGGCGGCGTTCCCATCAGAATGGCTCCTCTGGTTTTAATTGGCACTTTAACCACTCATCTTTGCGGCGGGTCAGCGGGACGGGAAGGAACCGCCGTGCAGATGGGCGGTAGCCTCGCGGGAACCCTGGGGCACTGGCTTCGACTAAATAAAGAAGACACCCGCATCTTACTGATGTCGGGCATTGCGGCTGGATTTGGTGCCGTGTTTGGAACGCCGTTGACAGGTGCTGTCTTCGCTCTGGAAGTTCTGGCGATTGGCACCTTGAGCTACCAGGCGCTAATCCCCTGTTTGATCGCGAGCATTGTCGGTGATCAGGTCAATTCCGCATGGGGAATCGGCCACACGCACTATCACATCGTCGTGACAGATCGTATTTCAAGTGTTGCAAACGGGACGACGCTGAATTGGCTACTGACTGGGAAGGTCGCGATTGCCGCGGTGTTTTTTGGCTTGGCCAGTGTGCTGTTCGCAGAACTGACACACTTCATGAACTCAGCCTTTAAACGCACCATCGCCCTTCCCTGGCTTCGTCCGGCTGTGGGGGGATGTTTGGTCATTCTCTTAGTGTGGTTGCTTGGCGAACGGGATTACCTGGGCCTGGGGGTCGCCGCTAATCCGAATGACCCAACAGCGGTAACGATCCAATCCAGCTTTCATCTCGGTGGCGCGGGATGGTTCAGCTGGTGGTGGAAACTGCTCTTCACGGCTGTGACGATCAGCAGTGGTTTCAAAGGCGGGGAGGTTACGCCGCTCTTCTTCATTGGTGCGGCGCTGGGAAATGTTCTGGGACAGTTGCTCGGAGCGCCTGTCGATTTAATGGCCGCCCTTGGTTTTGTCGCCGTGTTCGCGGGCGCTACGAATACCCCCCTTGCATGTACCATCATGGCCATCGAACTGTTTGCGCCAGGGAATGGCTCGCTCTTGAGTTCAGGATTCGTCGTGTATGCCGCTGTGGCCTGCTTTTTATCATACTTTCTGAGTGGGCATTCGAGTATCTATCACGCCCAGCGGATTGGCGTTCCGAAGACGAAATATTCTCGCGCCTATCGCAATTCCATGGAATCAACTTCAGCAGCAACCGTGATTATGCCAACTGAAGAAGTCCGTCCTGTCTCAGAACCTCACTCCACCAGCGAATCTCTTTAGAGATTCGGAAGGTGCGCGATGAATGAAACCGGCCCACATGACGGTTACGAAACCTGCTTGTAGACAGTGTCTGGTAAACACTGTCTACAAGCCAACTCGACCGAGGGATTAATATGCTTCGCAGGCAGATTGACTCACCGTTGAACCATCTCCAGCGTCCCGCCATCGCGGGAAAAACGCTCGCTGTGAAACTCCTCTTGAACTACTCCAGAGGGTGCCGTCATCCATTGCACGTCGCCCCTCTTTGGAAGGGTGGGCGGCGAGCTATTTCTTCGCTTGGCCTGCATTGAATCGATCCAATTCGGTTTCATGCCCGATTTTTTGCACGCTCTGCGCTTTGTCGTAGCTTTCCATCAAGGCTCGATACGGCGGCACGACGTGCTCGACCATGATCGCAGCGAAGTCCATCGCATCGGGTCGGTTCCACGTTTGCATGATCTCGCCGAGCAAGGCGAACATATCGATGGGAATGGCTCCGGCCTGCGTCACACGAGCAACGGTGAGATCAGTGGCCATCTTGGACCAGTTGCCTGAAGCATCGACGATGCAGAACACCTTGTACCCGGCCACGAGAGCGCTCAAGGCGGGAAAAGCCATGCAGACACTCGTGAGGGTTCCGGCGATGAGCAGTGTCTTACGGCCGGTTTTTTCGATCGCCTCCACCCACTTGGGATTATCCCAAGCGTTGATCTGACCTGTCCGAGGGATATAGATCGCGTCGGGGTTGAACTGATGAATTTCGGGAATCAGCGGGCCATTCGGTCCGTCGGGAACCGATGCGGTGGTGAAGGTCGGAATCTTGGCGAGATACGACAATTTGGCAAGTGCCGTCGCGTGCGATCGCAGCACTGGCAGGTCAATGTCCCTGACCAGTTGGAAGAGTCCGCTCTGGTGGTCAATTAGCAACATGACAGCATCGCTGGGGTCGATCATCCATTTGTTCTTATCTGTCATCGTTTTCTCCAGAGCCTGGGTGTGTGTTTTGGTGACCTTGGAAATCAAGATCTCCGCTGGTGCATTGACATTAAATTCGCTCTTGGCAATAAATCAAGTATGGTCTTTTTTGTAATATAGTATCCTTTGTGATATTAAAGGAATCGCATGGCCAAGCGACCCCAGAGAAAAAACGACAAGAAAACCGTCGGTTGCCCTGTCGAAACCACCATCGGCGCGATCGGTGGACGCTGGAAGGTGCTGGTCATTCACCATTTGTTGGCAGGGACTCAACGCTTTGGCGAGTTGACGCGGCTTTTGGGCGGCGTCTCCGCCAGAACACTGACGCGCCAGCTTCGCGAGTTGGAGGAATATGGCGTCATCGACCGCGAAGTCCACCAACAGATCCCACCCAAGGTGGAATACTCGCTGACAACTCTTGGGCGAGAGCTTGAGCCAGTGCTCACCGCGATGCACGCATGGGGAGAAAAGCTGGAACGTATCCGCGAAAAACCTGTTCGCCAGCGACAATCAAAAGCCAGATCAGATTCAACGAACGGGTAATTCCCGTCCCTCAATGTTTGGGGTCTCACCTGTCATTCCAATGCCTCGTCCGGCCTTCGATCCCCACCAGCGATCTCCCGTGATGGCTGAATCGATCCGCAAGCAACCGGACTCGCTATGACAGCTCGCAATGTCAATTTTTCCACTGTGTGTGCAAACGCTCCGGCAACACTCTGCAAACAATGGTGTCCGGAATCTTTCCTGAACAAGACTTTGCGAAATTGGCGTCTACATTCAAAATGAGCCAGATCAAGTCGGGGTGGCAGGCCGGCAACAGAACCCTGGGTCAGGGATGATCGTGGGCGGACTATCTCTTCACGACAGCACTTCAGGACTTGTCAGCCAATAAAACGCCGATGAAATATGTTCGCAGATTCCTCGAAGCTCAGACTATGGAGCGGCTTAGCCAGTCGGCGAAGCGCGTCGGGCCGATCATGGATTGGCCGATCGGCCTGAGGCTCTGATCATTTACGGCGATACCGAAGTAGCGCGCCTGTGGGTCGGTGACGACGGTTCGTTCATCCTTGTTCGCCACCAGGAATTTACGGACGAGGTCGTCCATCGGGATCGACTCTGGCCCCGCAACGTCGATGGTATCATTCAATGGCAGGCCGATGGCCGCTTCGACGGCGGCAGCAGCGACATCATCGGACACGATGGGGCGCATCAGAACGGGCGGCAGGCGAACTGTTTGTCCGATTGTGGCCGATTGGGCGATGGCGTTCACGAACTCAAAGAATTGCGTCGCACGCACGATCGTGTAGGGAATCCCCGAGTTTTTAATCAGATTCTCCTGCAACAATTTTGCGCGGAAATAACCGCTTTCCAGTAGTCGATCCGTACCGACAACGGAGAGCGCCACATGGTGGCGCACTCCCGCAATCGCTTCGGCAGACAGGAGATTCCGCCCCGACGTCTCGAAGAACTTGAGAACCGCCTGATCTTCAAAGGAAGGCGAATTCGCCACGTCAACAACAACCTCGGCGCCCGTGAGCGCAGCAGCCAGTCCCTCACCAGTAAGTGTGTTGACGCCTGTTGAAGGAGAAGCCGCAGTCACCCGATCGCCACGCTTGCGGAGAATACTGACAACCTTCGCCCCAATTAATCCGCTGCCGCCAATAACAACGATATTCATCACATGCTCCGCTAAATAGGCCGCCGACTCTGTGGCGCCGATCTGAGGTTAAGATCAATGTGCGATCCGTGGGGGCTGATAGTCTCCTGGAACAGTTCGCAACCCGATATTGACGCGATTCCAGGTATTGATCGTCGCCACTACCCAGACAAGGTCGCTGATCTCCTGTGGATGGAAGACCTCGCGAACTTTCTCATGTACTGCTTCTGCAATGACACGATCTGCCACGCGCGTCAGTTCTTCCGCCAGAAGCAGCCCGGCTCGCTCGCGTTCGGTGTAGTAAGGGCTTTCCCGCCAAGCTGACAGGCCGTAGAGCCGCTGTTCGGTCTCGCCGGCTGCCCGGGCATCTTTCCAATGCATGTCGAGGCAGAACGCGCAGGCGTTAATCTGCGATACGCGAAGCTTGATGAGTTCCCGCAGCGGCTTTTCGATGCGACTCTTCGATAGAGCTTTCTCTACGCCCAACTGGGCCTTGTAGGCTTCCGAACTTGTCTTGTCGAAAATGACTTGATCTTCCATTGGAATTCCCCTGTTTGCTGATGACTATGAATCCGGTACTTACAGACTAATCTTCAATCACTTGCGGTCGATCGATGGATGATTCAATAACAAGGACGACTTAATCGCGTCCTTTGTGACAAAGTGGAAATTGTAACCAGTAGAACAGGAGCATTTCTGATACTTTTGTGAGAATTACAGGAGCAGTGGCACTGGAGTGGGATGCAGAGAGTCACGACCACTGAGACAGCGGAGCGCTGTCCAATGAGGTCTCAGGTTTGTCATGATAAGCCATCAAGAACGTTGGCCAGCCGCCAGTCCCTGAAGTGACGATTAGTCGATTTGGGCTTCAGACCAACGGGAAAGTTTGTCTGGATTGACGGTCATATAAACGGCTCGGACACCGTCCTCAATGCGGAAGGATGCCACGTGAATGACTTTTCCGTTCGATAGGAAGATCACCCCCGGTTCACCGTTCACGGTCGCTGTGCGCATTTCAAAGTTTCGACGCTTCCTGCTGAAGACCCCGGTGAGGAACCTTGCGACGAGATTTCGCCCGCGGACGATGATGCGCGCCGCAGTCACCTTGCCGCCACCATCGGAGTGGACTTCCACGTCTTCGGTGACGAGCTGTTCCACCAGCTTCACATCGCCCGCGCGACAGGCGGCAACAAATCGCTCTGCCAAACTTTCTGCCTTTTGCACCGCGGGTTGGAATCGCAGCTGATCTTGTTCTAGCCGCGATTTCGCCCGGCTGACAATCTGCCGCACGTGAACCTCGGTTTTCCCCAAAATCTCAGCAATGGCGGCATACTCGTAGTCAAACACTGTCCTCAGTAGGAACGCAGCTCGTTCTTCTGGCGAGAGGCGTTCCAGCATCAACAGAAATGCCTGCGTAAGCGATTCCGCTAGCACGGTATTTGGCGCTCCGACCTTGGTGTCGACGGGTTCAGGCACCCAGGGACCAATGTATTTTTTTCGGCGGTGGTCAGCTCTCAGCAGGTCAATGCACCGTCTCGTTGTCGTTTTGACGAGAAAACCTTCAGGCGAGGAAACTTCCTCGGCTGTCTGCAAACGCAGAAAGGCGTCCTGCACGGCGTCTTCTGCATCCACCACGCTCCCGAGCATACGGTAGGCGACGGACATCATCCGAGGTCGCAGTTCATTCAGGTTGGCGTTCATGGCAAACTCCTGCTCTTGGCAGAGCACTCCACCCGCTCCGCGTCATCTTCACCAGCCTGTCATATCCTACGCGATGTCCCGCTTGAGCCACTTATTTCTTGAAATGCTCTGGAATAACGATCTCTTTCGAGTCGCGCGGATGCACAATAAACGCGATCAGGCGAGTCTTGGCTTTTGTCGCCGGGTTCTTTGACACTCGATGCAGGCATCCGGTCGGCTCATAGAATGCCTCGCCTGCTTTCAGAAGTGTCGTCGGCTGGTCATCAATTCCAAGTTCGTACTCACCTTCCAGTACATAGACGAACCCTGGCCCGGGATGACGATGTGACAAGCCGGATTGACCAGGGCCAATTGTCACTTCCACCGCCGTCAGCATGACGTCTTTTCCGTCAAGTTTCTCTGTGATGTCGCGAGTTGTGATGAGTTTCACCGATTCCCCATGCTGGTGGTGATTTGCTGCCGCCGCTCCACCCACTCCCAAGGCTATTCCGAAGGCCAGGACAACGAACTTTCTAAGCATCATTTTCTCCCGTCACGAATTCGAGCACGCGCCGCGAGGGCTATCCTCAGGGTGTTCGCAATCAAGGACGCAGGAGACAGAGCGTTTGTGACAGACGGCAAAACTTTTTGGCAGTTGGCGCGTCGAGCGAAGAGCAAGAAACAGAGCGGAACCGCCCCAGTGTTGTGGGGGCATCCAACTGGGCACGGTTGCTTGCCGATCATTTGTGGCGAAACGGGTGACCGAATTTGCACTCGACGAGCGGCTGATGCATGACGAGTTATGGCAATCGGTCAATACGACGAGCTGTTAGTCATTTGGAGTCGGAGTGACAAGACGGCTGTTGAAATTTTTCGGGATGGGAAGTTTGGATTTGGCGGTTTCTCGACCGACAGCGGGCAAGCGAGCCAGTGTAACGGACAAACTCAACCCAAGCTTAGCCGTCAATCGGAGCGGGAAAACTTAAGGGCTTTGGCTTGCTTATTTCGCTCTCTTCATACCATGCAATGTCGGAAATAGCTGGCTCGCTCACAATCGCATTGTGAACATCGGCCAGCAGACATTCTAGTCTGACCTTCCCTGACGTGCTGAACCATTGGAACCAGGCAAAGGAACCATTATGAAAGTGAGCCAGCCAAGCGCCCTCTGCGTCCCACGCGCTCAAACCGATCCAGAACTTCTTCTGATTGCGTTGAGCAAGCAACACGACGCCCCAATCCTCCTGGCACAGGTGCTCATCAATTTGCAAGTCCGGCACCCGCGTTAGCAGCGCGACGAACCAATGTGCTCCGCTCACAGCAAGAACGCCACCGCCGTCCTCTGAGTCACCGACAAACTCGGCCGGATGCCGGAAAGTTACGTTGGTGCGCATCGTTCGGGGGCCCAAACCGTGATTCTCTAACCAGACTGGAGTCAAAATAAGCGGCCAAGGATCACAGCGTCAACGTCTGGCTTGATAATCTTCCCAAGAGTTGAGCTGAACTCGGCAATCTCATATGTGCCAATGCTTTGCAGCAAGTGGCCCTGCCGGTTTTCCCAAATCCCTGAGTGTTTGAACCTAACGAATGGTTCGCAAAGTCAGCCGTAAATCATCGCTGAAAAAACAAATGGCCTGCCGCAAATCCATGCGGCAGGCCATTTGTTTTTCGAGTCGGGATGACAGGATTCGAACCTGCGACTTCCTGGTCCCAAACCAGGTGCTCTAGCCGGGCTGAGCTACATCCCGAGTGTGGCCGAAGTTTATCGAGGTGTCTGGCAACCGTCAATTCGACCATGGCAGAAAGATGCGCAAGATTTGCCGATCTCATAAACAACGGTTTAAAATGGCCTGGCCGACTGCCTGACCCGAGATGTGATGAGGGCGCAACAGGGGCCGGTCTTCCCTGCTCAAGCTGCTGTTGATCTCAGAAAATGGCCCTCGCTGCGTATTGCCAACTGAAGCTGGATGAACAAAAAGCAGCCACCAAACCAGTGACAATTCAGGTCAGTAGACGTTTTTGCCTGCTTGAGTCGTTATCAAAATGGGCGGTCTGTTCAATCCAGTTTTCTACAAAGCGATCTAACCAGAAGCCGTGCCCCGCGCGATCGGGAGATGAGAAATAGCCAACATGCCCGCCTGACGGGGTCAGGCACAAGGTCGTCGATTTTGACCACTCCCCTGCCCTGCCTGTGAACAGGCCGATAGGAATCAACGGGTCATCTTTTGACGTGAGAATCGTTGTCAGTAATCTGATCTGTGAAAGTGTGCTGATCGCACTCGACTGGGCATAATAGTCATCAGCTCCCTGAAACCCGCTGCGGGGAGCCGTATAGAGATCATCAAATTCATAGAGCGTTCGTGGACGCCTCAACTTGGCAGGCCAGCGGCTTTCATCCTTTCTCTGACTCAATTGTCGGTAAAGTTGCCGCACAAAAAATTGATCATAGAGGCGGTTGACTCCAGATTTCAGTTGCTCGACGCAATGCTTGAGATCAATGGGAGGGTTGATTGCCAGTGCCGCAGTGACGCACGCGGGAAGTTCGTTCCCACATCTTCCCAGGGTTTTCAGCAGGATATTTCCACTCAGCGAAATTCCGCAGATCAACAGCTTATCAATTGGTCTCTGGAGCGACTGAGACTGACTGAGCCACTGAGTCACAGCGACCAGATCTTCTGTCCGGCCAGCATGATATGGCCGCGATGCCAGCAATTCTGCTTCGCCACAGCCACGATGATTCATCCGATAGACAGTGACTCCTGACGACAATAAGCGGACCGTCAGACGACGCATTAAACCACTGCGGTGATCGCCACAAAGCCCTGGCATCAACAACACCGCGATCGATGAATTACCGGCCGTTGCCTGTTGAGATAAATTCTCCAATCGCTGGCATTTGGTGAGGTCAGGCTGATTTTCATAGACCGTGAGCCGGTCACCGTCTGGCAGCGAGACAATATGCCGCAGCGAATCCCCCGGTTGCTCACTCACTGGCCACAACCCGCATGCAATTGTCTGCAAATGCCCACCCGGAAGCCACCAGGTCTGGCGCAAGGGAAGTTCACAAATTTTCACATTTTGACTGTGTTTTTTTTTGCTGTGGTCTTTTTCGCGGTGGTCGTTTTTGCTGTGATCATTTTCATCGTGAGTGTTACTGATTTTACCATTCTCCAGTTGAATCGAGACAGAAAGTGAGGTTCCGGATTGGTTCACAGGACTCTCCGGCGTGCAAAACATGCCTCAGCGTGATATCACTCGCAATTCTGCCCGTTTCTGATGCAATGCTCAGGAGCGACATTTCCACATGCCAGTTCCCTCCGATTAGGGTCACTGGATAAATTTTACACGCAGTGCAGATGGGTTTCGCGATTATGGAAGCGGGAATTGTTGGCCTCCCCAATGTTGGCAAGAGTACCCTATTCAATGCTCTCACCTGCTCTAAAGCAGCTCAGAGCGCCAACTATCCATTCTGTACCATTGAGCCGAACGAGGGGGTGGTCAGCGTTCCTGACTCCCGGCTCGAACGGATTACGAAGTTCATTCCTCCGCAAAAAGTGATCCCTGCGGCCTTAAAGCTGGTGGATATCGCCGGGATTGTGAAGGGGGCCAGTGAAGGACAGGGTTTGGGAAATAAATTCCTGAGCCACATTCGTGAAGTCGACGCGATTCTGCAAGTCGTTCGCTGCTTTGAAGACCCTGATGTGGTGCATGTCGCGGGTGATGTTAATCCCTTGTCCGACATTGAGACGATCGAGATGGAGCTGATGCTTTCAGACATGCAGACGCTCGATAATTCTCTCTCCAAGGCGGAACGTTCTGCCAAGAGCGGCGACAAAGAAGCCAAACTCCGTGTCGATGTCATCAAGAAGTGTACGGCTCATCTCGCAACAGACCAACCATTGCGAAAAATGGAAGTCGATGAGAATGAGGCCAAAATCATGCGGTCATTTGGCCTCATGACGGCTAAACCCGTGCTCTATGTTGCAAACGTCGATGAGAATGATTTGCTGGGTGAAGGCCCCCTGGTCAAGCAGTTACAGGAATTTGCCTCAAAAGTTGGTGCGGAGGTTGTCCCCGTTTGCGCCAAGCTCGAAGCCGAGTTGGCAGAACTTGATCCTGCCGACCGGGCGGAAATGCTCGATTCTGTGGGGCTTAAAGAACCTGCTTTAGCCATTCTGGCCCGAGCGACATACCGCACGCTGGGACAGCAAAGCTACTTCACTGCCGGCGAAAAAGAAGTTCGTGCCTGGACGGTGCCCGTCGGAGCCACAGCTCCTCAGGCCGCTGGTGTGATTCACACCGACTTTGAAAAAGGGTTTATTCGAGCCGAAATCTACCGGCTGGAAGATCTGGAACAATACAAAAACGAAAAAGAAATTCGCGCAGCAGGCAAGCTCCGTGTTGAAGGCAAGGCCTACATCATGCAAGATGGGGATATCTGCCACTTCCTGGTCAACTCCTGATCACGGGGTGCAGATTTATGGAGTATTGGTGCTTTGGCTCAGGAACTCTCACGGGCTGACACCGTGTGCAAGCAGTAGAAATTCTGGGTAAAGTTTGGTTGACTCACTGATGGCCCGCTCGCCTGGCACCTCCTGACCTGGCAGGCCACATCTCAGCGTGCTTTATTAACCAAGAAATGAGTCCCCGTAGCTCAGCTGGATAGAGCGACGGTTTCCTAAACCGTAGGTCGGTGGTTCGAATCCACTCGGGGGCATTTGAAAACTACTTCATGAAAAGGTGGGTTGCGCGACTTCACCTCAGCTGGATTTGTGGGTTTCAGCCAACGTTTTCTGGCTGCTTTTCAGATGACCCACTAAAGTCGGAACCCCATTACTCGTTGCGGCAAAGTGCTGCTTGACGCACATCTCACAGTGACAGATGGGATGCTTGAATGTCTCGGGTGGTTGCTTCTCATCGCATTTGAAATGCCGTCAGAATGAGTTCCCGTCCAAAGCTTCTGACGGATAAGGCTTTCGTGATGCGTTGGCGGTCGTTACCTTATGGCAAGAATGGCAGCCAGTGCATTGTCAAAGTCTAAAATTCGGGTCTCTTCTGTTGTTAAGTCCGACAACGGAGGACGTTTCGGCGACATCAACCCGAAGACAAAGCCGTGACACGGCAGCCAGGCGTGCGGCAGATGCGGTGCTTTCTACACAACGCAACAATGATTGACTGACGGGAGTGTTGGTATGCAATGTTTTTTTTCTTCTGGTATTGGCCGGGCTTCTGCCCTGCTCTTGAGTCTGGCAGTCCTCCTGTCACTTCAACCTGCTGCCATGGCGCAGCAGGCTGCGACTCCTGCCAATAGCGAAGTTCCCAAGGGGAGTGTCACTAAATATCAGTTGAAGTCGAGTAAAATCTTTCCCGGAACGACTCGTGACTACTGGGTCTATATTCCACAACAATATACCGGAGAGACCCCCGCGGCGCTTTATGTCAATCAGGATGGAGTGCAATACAATGCTCCGGCAGTCTTTGACAAGTTAATAGCCGCTGGGGAAATGCCAGTGACCATCGGCGTGTTTGTTATGCACGGGAAGGTTCCCGCAATCAATGGAGAAAAGCAGCTTGATCGTTTTAATCGTAGCTATGAGTACGATGGATTAGGTGATAGCTACGCTCGTTTTCTCATTGAAGAACTACTTCCTGCTGTTGAACAGCTTAAAACCAGTGATGGCAAGCCGATTAAGCTGTCCAAAGATCCCAATGATCGTGCGATTGGCGGTTCAAGCAGTGGGGCAATTTGTGCCTGGACGGTGGCTTGGGAACGCCCTGACTCATTTCGCAGGGTCTTTAGTGCGATTGGCACCTATGTCGGACTACGTGGCGGCCACAGCTATCCCACTCTCGTGCGTAAATATGAACCCAAGCCACTTCGCGTGTTTCTGGAAGATGGCACGAATGATCTCAATATCTATGGTGGTGACTGGTGGATCGCCAATCAGGCGATGGATCGTTCGCTGACCTTTGCTGGATATGAAGTCAACCATTCCTGGGGAGATGGAGGGCATAACGGTAAGCATGCCACGGAGATTTTCCCTGATGCGATGCGATGGTTATGGAAAGATCATGCGGCTGGTATCAAAACGGGGAAAGGTTCTCCCCAGCTTCAAGAAATTCTTATTCCAGGGGAAGACTGGAAACTGGTTGCCGAGGGCTACAAATTTACAGAAGGCCCGGCCGTCAACGCACAAGGGGAAGTTTTTTACAATGATGTTCCTAACTCGACGACCTACCGTGTCACTCCTCACGGTGTGGAAGCTTTTCGTAAAGAGACTAATCGTGGGGACGGACAGGCGTTTGGCCCGGACGGTAGACTATATACGGTCGCCAGTGGTTCACAGCAGATCGTAGCCACGACACCAGAGGGAGTGGTTACTGAGGTCGGTAAAGGGTTTCGCGGAAATGATCTGGTCGTGCTGAACAATGGCTCGATCTATGTAACAGAGCCTGGTTGGTCAGGAACAGAGCCTAGCAAGATCTGGTTAATTCCCAAGGGTGGTGAGCCAACGGTTGTTGATACCGGCCTCAAGTTCTCGAACGGGATTACCGTTTCACCTGATCAGAGTTTGCTTTATGTGGCTGATTCAAAATCACACTGGGTCTATAGCTATCAGATTCAGCCCGATGGCAAGCTTGCTCATAAGCAGCGGTATTACCATCTGCATCAGCCTGATGCCGTCGACGATAGTGGAGCAGATGGTTTGCGGACGGATCGCGATGGTCGGCTGTGGGTCGCGACACGTCTGGGATTGCAGGTCTGTGATCAGGCCGGACGGGTGAACTGTATTATTCCTTCACCCAACGGAAAAGTCTCCAACCTGACGTTTGGTGGCCCGGAGTTTGATACGCTCTATATTATGGCGGGTGATAAAGTTTATCAGCGGAAGGTGAAGGTGCGTGGTGCCAATGCGTGGCAGGCTCCGATCAAGCCCGCTGCTCCCCGGCTTTAATACCAAAGACTGATTAAAAAGACGGCCGGGAAGATTTGTTTCTCCCGGCCGTCTGCTTTGGAATTGCAAGAAAGTGATGACGGCTATTCGGTCAATCGGCCGAAGACCATCAGGGTGATGTCGTCGTTCTGGGGGCGCCCGTTAGCGTGTTTACGAACATCCTGTAAAATCGTGCGTCCCAGATCTTCTGCACCGAGATGGCCATGTGTGGTCATCAGTTCGCGAATTCTTCCCATGCCATAGAGATCGCTGTTGTGGTTCATTGCTTCGCTGACCCCATCGGTATAGATGAGGCAGGTCTCGCCTGGTTCAATCTTTCGAGTGACCACATCGAAGGGATAATCCTCCATCACGCCCAGGGGAATCCCGACAGCTTCGGCACCAAATTCTTCCACTGTGCCGTCGGCCTTGCGAATCATGATGGGCATATGGCCTGCGTTGACGAGTGACATCTCTCCGGTTTTGGTTGAAATGACTCCCAAAACAAAGGTGACAAAACGGCCTTCCACCGCCTTGGCACACATTTGATTATTTATCCGAGTGACAGCGACTCCAACATCGGACACAAACGCCATGACGTTTTGTACGACGCTGGAGATCCGTGACATTACCAGCGATGCGGGAACCCCCTTCCCTGCCACGTCACCGAAGGCAAAGAAAACACGGTCGCCCTCCAGTTCCATGCAGTCGTAGTAATCTCCGCCGACCGCCTGGGCCGAATCGTAAGACGCGTAAAACTGATAACCTTCAATCTGCGGCAGGCTTTCGGGGAGCAGTGCCAGTTGCACGTTGGCGGCAATTTGCATTTCCCGATCCTGCTTCTGCTTTTCCAGAGCTGTCACCATCAGTCGGGCGGTTTCATAAGACAAACCTGCCTGGCCTGCCACTGCGATGAGCAGGTCAAGATCATCCTTTTTGAATTGATTGAAGGCATTCTGGGTGTCGATGTGGATGACTCCCATAACTTCGCCCGACACGCTCAGCATGGGGACTGCCATCATTGAGCGGATCGTGAGTGCCGAGATTGACTCGCTGGCTTCAAAACGGGAGTCATTGGTCGCATCGGCAGAGAGAATCCCTGTTTTCTGCTCCAGTACAGTGTTGAGAACTGTACGGCTCAGTTTGACCGACTCATCTTCATCTGCCCGGCGGTGCTTGATCGCCCGAGGAACGAGCTTGCCATCTTCACTTTTGAAAAGAACCACTCCCCGATCAGCATGAGGGAAAATGTTGAACAACGTATCGAGAATTTTGGGAAGCAGGCCATCTAGATCGGTGCTGCCGGCGAGTGCCCGGCTGATTTCCAGAACGGCTTTGAGTTTGGCTTCCGGCTGCACTTCCAGGGCACCGAACCCCTCGACTTTTCCGGACGTTCCCATCACGGTGGCAACGTCATCGTCGCCCGTCGCGAACTCAAGGTTAAAAGTGGCCATTCCCCCCGCGCTACCAGGAGCACCGACCCCACTTCCCGAAGTGATGCCAGGACGGGTGGCGGGATTTGCCGGATCTTCAAACCGCAGCAGGATCGGCCCCAGCTTAATCCGGTCGCCGTCCTTCAGTTTTGATGGGCCTTCGAGTTTTTTTCCGTTAACAAACGTGCCGTTTCCTGACCCCAGGTCTTCGATGATGAAGGCATCGTCTTGAACAACAACACGGGCATGCTTGCGGGAGACCATGTTCGAATTGATCTGGATGCTGCACTCAGGGTGTCGACCAAGTGTGGCCTCTTCGCCCGAGATTTCGTAGGGAGTTGCTTCCCCTCCTTGCAGCAGCAGAAGTTTCGCCATGACGAACTCCAATCGATCGGAAGACTCTATGATAATTTATGGATGGAACGATGATGAATCGCCATCATCGTTCCTTGCAGCAGCATTCTAGGGACAAATGGCCACATCTCCAAGCCATACTGATAACATCACTATTCTCTTCGTTTCCGATGCCCGCCATCGGGCATTCCATCCATTTGACCAGATGGTCAAGCAGCAGTTTATGGTCAACGATCCTCAAATTGCTGGTTTCATCACCTTATTTGTTGCCAAAAAAGAGCGTTTCTACGTTTCCTCGAAGCACCTGACGCCCCAGGTTCAAAGCGCGTTCTTCTGACCAGCCTCGTCCCACGACAAAATCTTCGTGCAGCACCTTGGCCAGGACGCGGCGATACATCTGGAACTTGGGCCAGCCGAATTCCAGTTTGTACATGTCGCTGTAGTAGCCGATATTCTTGTTGCGAGGAATGGCTTCGAGCCGGCTGCGGCAGTCTGGTTCGATAAACGCCGGGATATTGGAATACCACCAGTGCCCGTTGGCAATCACGTTCGGAAAGATCCAGGCGTAACTGACCAATTCCATATTACTGGCGTGGGCGAGCACTGAAATTGGAAATTTCACCCTGGGAAAGGCGTTGAATAAACGCCGATATTGCAGCAGCGAGACTCGTTGATCGAAGAGATCCTGCCCTTGATAAACCCCGGCTTCGTAGACACGCCGGTTCACGCCGATCATCAGATCAAATGGAAGGTGGTGTTCGGAGCAGAATTCGGCAATCGTCCAGAAAACGAACTGACTGAGTGTGCGGGACTGTTCGGGGGTTAGCGTCGCGCCCGAATACGCGGCTCGAAGCGGGCCTTCGGCATCGAGATGACTGACTGGAATGGGTTCAAAATCGGGTGGCAGCGAGATGGCTGCCGCTTTCACGTTGTTGGCCACGAAGTGGCTGAAGAGATGGCCAATGGCGTGGTTCAATTTGGCGGGTGTGGCACAGTCGAAGCCTGTTGCCTTGGCCAGACGTTGACGAATTTCCGGCTTTTGCAGATGAAACACGAGATCATCTGTTCGCAGGCAAGGGATGTACCTGGAGGTATCAAATCCTTGCAGTGGATCATCAAAATCATTGGTCAGAAAGACGGCTTCCAACCCGCTCTTTTCCAGAACGGTGGCTTCCCAGCCGGGAGATGCCATTAAGGTTTCAGAATGGTTGTAAAGGCTTTCCCAGTTGCTGGCGTTGAGTGTTTCACCCTCAAACCCAAAGAACTTCTGGCATAACTCAATCAGCCATTTGACTTGAATGGTGTTATCGAGATGAGTCAGACCTTCGACGATTCGGCCAACTTTCTCTTTGGGCGAAATGCCGGGTTCTTCGATCCGTTCTTTAGGCATGCCCGCTGAGTGGGCAAGCTCTGTGTAATAGTGGTAGCCAAGGATATCCGCGAGATTGGTTGATGCGGCGGAGAGCGGGTTGATATGCGAATGGGGATCAATCAAAACCAGTTTGTCGAGTTCGGAGCAAAGGTCATCAGCGGGCGTCCGAAGGGTTGTGTTTGACGGCATGAATCAGGTTCCAGAAGTAAATTCGGAAGGTGTCAATCAATCGTTTATCGAATCGCTCAATGACTTAAGAAATGGGAGAGTCAAACAGGAGAGGGGCGTCGCTGTCTCGAATTGAAGTTGTTGAAGTTCGTGGCAATGGATGAAAGCAGTGGGAATTAACAGCAGGGAAAACCTCCGAATGAGGTCGCGACATGGCGCTAACGAACTTCATTAGTAAGTAACGAGGGAATCCCTGGAAGCCAGGAGCAAAGATACATCGCGCGCGGTGTGGTTGCATCAACCAGAGACTGCCATTGGGCCGTTTTCGCATCCCGATGTTCATTTCCAAGAATGAGATCGATCAGTTGAGAAGGTGACTGATAAACCACCACACGGACGCGATCGAGATTGAGAGATTTCTGAAGGGCGGCAATCGAGTCTTCTTCAAAACCGATCTGGTCAATCAATCCATTGGCTCGTGCGTCACGGGCAGTGTAAATCTGCCCGGTGGCGAGCTTGCGGGCCTGTTCGCGATCCAGCGTGTCACGATTGACATCGATCAGTTCGACAAACTGCTCAAAAGACTGATTGAGAATATCGTCCCAGATTTTTCGTTCGGCTTCAGGAAGCGGACGAAACGGACTCAGTGCATCCTTGAACTCCCCTGTTCGCAGGGGATCGGAACTGATCCCCAGTTTCTCGACCAGGCCGCTGGCATCAAACCTTGGGATAATGACGCCGATTGAACCTGTCCAGGTTGTTGGCTCTGCGTAGATCTGTCCTTTGACCCCTGCCCCCATCGCGATGTAATAGCCACCCGAGGCAGCTAATCGCTTCATCTGGACAAAGATCGGCTTTTTCTGGCGAAGCTTTTCCAGTGCGTGATAAATCTGATGGCTATCAGCCACCAGTCCGCCCGGGCTGTCGACTGTGAGGAGAACTCCTTTCACCCGGTCATCTTTTGCGGCTACTTCAATCTGGCGAATCACACGCTCGGTCAATGGTGGCATGATTGTTCCACTGACCCGCAGCACAACAATCCGGTTCGATGTGGTTCGATCTCCCGAGAGATACCGTTCTGTGACCTCTGGGTTCTGCGAAAAATAGTCGCGGTAAGCGGCGTACATCCCCAGATTGACCACGACAGAGAGACCCAGAAGCAGGACAAGACCTCGAAGAGTCCATGACTTCCAGAAAGGTTTCGACGATTGAACAACAACGGTCTGGGGAGCAACAGAAGCCATCGTGATAAAGTTCTTTCCCTGGAGCCTGACAAGATTCTGCCAGATGGTAACAAAAGTCAGATGAGGGCAAAACGAGAAGCGAGAAAACCTTTGCCAGAAACCACTTGAGAAATCTTTGCGAACGATGATTTCCTATGAATGAGCCTGGGTGCCGTGTCAGGGCTTTGTCCTGAGGTGAATGGCGCCGCTGTGTCCTCGGTTGTCGGGCTTTACTCCGTTGCGAGTTTTACAACGGACTCAGCCCTGATTTTAAGTTTGGCATGCCACTATGGAGTCAAACGTAAACCCTCCTCCGTTACTTCAACCATAATTGACTCCGGTGGAAAGAGGCTTTTTACAAAATCGATGGCAGGCTGATTGTTGGCTTTCACGTTCACCAACTGATCTAAACTTAAGCCTGCTTTTTTGAAAGCCTCTTCGTCAAAGAAGACGGGGACTGCGGATTTCTGGAGCTGCTGGAGGATGGCTCGCCGCGAAACCATGGAAACCTCGAGGGTGAGTTTCATCTGCTCAACTTTTGACATGCCACTTTTATCGGTGTCGCGTTTTTTCTTCCCTGCCTGAGAAGCGGGTAATGCAGTGCCACCACGATTTGCCACGATCTCTTTCGGCCCTTTGATCGTGGCATCGAGTTGCTTCAGTCCGTTGTAAGTGCCCGTCGCATGGATTTCGGTCTTCCCTGTTGAAATGGTGACTTTTTGCAATGGAATCTGGGGAAATTGTTCAGCCAGGCTGGTGAGCTTCTCAGCAGGAACTCTTGAGAGAACAATCGTGAATTGTCGATCCTGCGCGGTAAGGGGCCTGAGTTCGCACACATCGCCTGCTGAACCGATGGAGAACGTCTGATCGCTCATGGCAGCCAAGATCGACAGCGCGTCACTGAAGAAAACCTTCGACAGTTTTCCTGCGACGAGATGGTCGTGAGGAAATGTTCCTGTAATCCTGATATCCCAGATCAGTTCCAACTCATCAGCAAGCTCTCTTGGCGTTGTCAGATCGTCCCATTCCAATGTCTGCCGTGTTTTCCAGCGTTGGCGTATCTCTGGTGCCCAGTCTTTCTTATGTGCATCGGCTTCGAACCTTCTTAGCGCGGCCGCCGTGGTGATCAGTTCGGCCTTTTCCGGGGTGCTGAGGTAAACAATGGGGTTAATTCGTGAGATTCCCCAAGTCGTTTGATCACTCAGCTGCTTCAGCCCCTCTTGTGCTGTCTGGTCTATCATCTTCAGGGAAACAAGGGCCGAAGGATCAACCGTTCCATCCAGCCAGACTGACCAATCTTCGGGATTTGCGATTAATAAGGCTGTCTCTTTCAATGATTGATTGCTGGTCACTAATGTTCGCAGAGGTAATCCCTCATGTTGAAAGGCTGGCTGCTGAATCACTGGCGGTGCATCTTGTGCGGTCGCCAGAGAATGCGTCATTGACGTAAGCATTTCTTCTCGTTCATAACCCGGCAGCATTTCCGCCAGATTAGTGCTTGCTGTCAGAAACAGGATGCAGAGGCTGAGGCGCCAGGCTGCTTGCCGCCGGGGTCGAAAAGTCCGAATTTGAAGCGTCCTGTTGTGGCAAGTCTTCTGGCAAGACGCGGGTTGGTCATCGCAAAATGGTTTCGATTGCTGTATGAAAAGGAATTGGTTCATATGGAATTTCCGTAGGAGCCAACTGAAGAACTGAAAAAAACGATTCACACCAAGCCTTTCTCTCTGGGCATTTGATCTGCTCTTGAGCATCTTGCCATGTTTCGTTGACTGTGTTCTTGCCCTATTGTTGGATCGTGGATTAGACTTCTTGGGTTGGCGGTTTTCTGTTAGCCGCAAGTGTATCAGGAATTTTGTAGGAAAAGATGGGAGCATGGCGAAGGCGACGGATCTCCGAATCAAGGACGCAACCTGCTCCTTCGAGCCGATTGTTTTTCGAACCCCGCTCAAGTTTGGCGATCGGGTGCAGAAAACGGCACTGCTCGTCAATGTTGATGTCGATGTCGAATCGCATGACGGCAAACACAAAGGGCAAGGCTTTGGCAGCATGCCTTTGGGAAACCTCTGGGCATGGCCCTCCTCTGCTTGTTCTCCCGAGCAGACCGAAGCGGCGATGAAGACGTTCGTTGAAGAGATTGTCCATCTGGCACTCATTTGCACAGAATCAGGACACCCGATTGATCTGGTGTATCACCTGGCTGGCGAATACCCTCACCTTGCCAAGACATTGGCTGCCCGGAATAAATCCCCGGAAGCTCTTCCCGAGTTAGCCCAACTGGTTGCTGCCAGTGCGCTGGATGCCGCCTTGCATGATGCGTTTGGTCGCATGCACCAGTTGAACAGCTTTGATATGCTGACCAAAAAGTACATGTCGTTTGATCTGTCTGAATATCTCGATAAGTCTTTTGCAGGTGAATATCTCGATAAATACACCCGTCGTGAGCCTGCGGCTCAACTGGCCTTATTTCATCTCGTGGGTGCTGTTGATCCCCTCACGGAAGCCGACGTCAAGGAAAAGGTCGGTGATGGTCTGCCCGAGCATTTGGGCGAATGGATCACTCGCGATCAGCTCTCTTGTCTGAAAATCAAACTCAAGGGAAATGATCTGGACTGGGATCGCGAGCGGATTCTGGGAGTCGATCGTGTCGCGACAACCACCTCACCAGCGACAGTCTGGCGTTACTCGCTCGATTTCAATGAGCAGTGTCAGTCAGCGGAGTATGTCATCTCATTGCTGGAAGAACTGAAGAAAAATCACGCCGCTCTCTTTAACCGCATTGAATATCTTGAGCAGCCCACGCACCGTGATTTGTCAGCTCATCCGATTCCCATGCACGATGTCGCCAAGTTAAAACCTGTGGTCATCGACGAATCACTTGTCGACTTTGATGTCTTATTGGCAGCCAAGGATCTGGGTTACTCTGGAGTTGCCATCAAAGCCTGCAAAGGCCAGACCGAGTCGCTATTACTAGCGGCAGCGGCTCAAAAATTTGGCATGTACCTCTGCGTTCAAGATCTGACATGCCCCGGTGCATCGTTCCTGCACTCTGCCAGCCTGGCAGCTCACCTCCCTGGAATTACCGCCGTCGAAGGGAACGGACGCCAGTATTCTCCAGCCGCCAACAAAATCTGGGCACGTGACTATCCCGAACTCTTCAACCTGAAAGACGGGAAAATCAACACCTCGACCCTCAACGGCCCTGGCCTCGGCTTCTAACCCCCTTGCGGGGTTTGGGGCGGCGTATGAAGGCCGATTGTTTGTTGACGATTGGGTCTTACGCCGCCAAAGCGCGAGCTTTTGTTCGTTTTGTGGTTTTAACTCCCTTACAGTCGTTTGAGCGGTGGGAACCATACACGAGGTCGTATTGACAAGGTCGGGCCTGGCTTATGTCTGAGTACCTGGCTTACGGCTGCTGACAAACTGCGTCCTCATGTCGGCAGTGATGTCTGTCAGCAGAAAC
Organism: Planctopirus sp. SH287; assembly: GCF_056500625.1. NCBI lineage: Bacteria > Pseudomonadati > Planctomycetota > Planctomycetia > Planctomycetales > Planctomycetaceae > Planctopirus > Planctopirus sp. SH287. The sequence goes on from NZ_CM151403.1 coordinate 1,348,087, forward strand.
TGGATGTCGCTCTTTCTCATTCCAAAACAGTTTGGAAGTGAAGCAATCCACCTGACGGGGTCGAGAAACTGCTGGCGTGGCTGGCCTTTTCGGGCTTTGGCACGACCTTGCGAGCGTATGGCCAAGTGGTGCAGGCTCGTTGGCCTGCTGGCTGCTAATTTCGCCCCGCCCTGGAAGAGCTGTCTGGAAGCCCATTTGAGCAAAAAGCCCCTCTGCATCACCAATCACATCCCATGCCAAGCAGGATTGCCTGCGGCCAACTTCTCTTTCAACAGGAAGGTGTTGCGAGTTTCCAGGCAGATGCTCTTAAATGGAACGAGAGTTCAGACTCATCCATGATCGCATATAACTTTTAGCAATGAATGAAAAAGGACGCTCAATGTTCTCACGTCGTACGCTCCTCGAAGCTGCTGCTATTGGTGCCTGGGGATGGGGAACACAATCTGCAGCCTGCGCCCATGTCACAACGGCCCAAGACCATGAGAAATCGTCATCTCAGAAAGCAAAAGAGAAAGAACACGAGCGTTTACCGCCGCTCAATCGATTCGGGCGCATGCTTCATGAATACTATGATGGCCTGATTCGTCACGCGATGCAGGATCGGAGTGAACGGCTCGCCAAGATCAAGACCCGTGAACAGGCTCAGGCTTATATCGACGACGTCAGAAAAAAAGTTGCCAAAGCTTTCGGCCCCTTTCCCCAACGCACGCCTCTCAATCCCAAGATTACAGGAACACTCTCAAGAGAAACCTATCGAATCGACAAATTGCTGTTTGAAAGTCGCCCTGGTTTTTTTGTCACAGCCAATTTATATGTCCCGACAGTCGGGCAAGCTCCCTTCCCTGCAGTTGTCGGGGAATGCGGGCATTCCGATAACGGGAAAGCCGCTGCGTTGTACCAGTCGTTCTCTCAGGGACTGGCGCGACAGGGATACGTTGTCCTGATTTTCGACCCCGTTAGCCAGGGGGAAAGGCTGCAATACCTTGCAAAAGACTCTTCCCGCTCAAAGGTCGGCGTGGGGGTGATGGAGCACCTTCATGCAGGAAATCAACAGTTTCTTGTCGGAGATTTTTTAGGGACAACACGAGCCTGGGATGCGATTTGCGCACTGGACTATCTGCAATCGCGATCCGACGTTGATCCTCATCGCATTGGCATTACCGGCAATTCCGGTGGTGGCACCATGACAATGTGGCTCGCGGCTTTGGACGATCGCTGGGCCATGGCGGCACCCAGTTGTGCCGTCACTTCCTTCTTTCGAAATTTCCAAAATGAGCTTCCCACCGACACAGAGCAATGCCCTCCCGGCGTGTTGGCCATGGGTTTGGATCATGCGGATTTCATCGCGGTGATGGCACCGAAACCAGTCGTCCTGTTAGCGCAGGAAGAAGACTTTTTTGATGTTCGCGGCACAGAACAGGCATACAAAGAACTCAAGAAGTTATGGGGCTTGCTGGGCAGCGAGCAAAATCTTCAACTCTCTATTGCACCTGGGGGGCATCAATACTCCCAGACCAGTCGCGAGGCGATGTACGCCATGTTCCACCAGGCCACCGGCAAGAAAATGGGAAGCAAAGAGCCTGCTTTGACGATCGAAAACGATGCCGATCTGCTCGTGACACCACAAGGCCAGGTTTCTTTAATGGGGGGGGCGACACTTTTTGAGTTCACACAATCTGCCGCACGTACGAAAGCAAAACAGAGGAGACCGTTAAAGGCTGAAGAACTCTCAATAGCGCTTCGTAAACATCTGGTCATTCCCGCAGAAATCCCGGTTCCCGACTATCGGATTCTGCGTAGTGCTGGCAATCGGAAGACCCCTCGTTCCGGCGTGACCCACTATGCACTGCAAACGGAACCGGGCATTGAGACGATTGTGGCTCGTCTGGCTGGCCAACGACTCGATTCCCGGCCACCCCGCTCTCAGGAACCCTGCTTATTGTACGTATCCCATCATTCTGCAGATGCAGAACTCCGCGAGGAAGGATGGTTGCGGGATTTGATCCAACACCATCCCACACAACCCGTTTATGCCTGTGATCTGCGTGGAATTGGTGAATCTCGTCCCGACACTTGTGGGGGGCCACAGAAATTCTTGCAGCCGTATGGCAGTGACTATTTCTATGCGATTCATGGCTTGATGTTGAATCGACCGCTGGTGGGACAGCGGACACTCGATTTACTGGCAACGATCTCCTGGCTGCAATCGCTCGGGCACCAACAGGTTCATTTAGTGTCGATGAATTGGGGAACGCTCCCTTCTGTCTTCGCCGCCTGCCTGTCACCAGCGATTGAGAAACTGCATCTCAAAGGGCTTCCTCCGAGCTATCTCAGCATTGCAGAAGACGAGTTCTATGAGGCGCCCTTGTCGCTCATGGTGCCGGAAGTTCTCAGCCATTTTGACCTGCCGGATTGTCTGTCGAGCTTAAAGGATCGCAAGGTGGAGGTTGTGTAAGAATCTCTATACTTTTTATAGGCTTTCACTCAAGTCCTTGATATTGCCATTATTCCGATTTCAAAGATGTTCCGGTTCCGATCTGGAACGCCATATAGATCGCAATACCAAAAAATAACAGGTCATAGATTCCAAAACTATTTTTGAAGAGTCCATCACGAACGACCTGATGCACTTCGTCTTTGACCTTGGCGAGTTCCTGGCTATGCGTGGCGATCCGTGATGCTTTTTCAGATTCAGGAAGCTTCTCCCAATCGGCCTGAACTTTTTTGGCGATATCAACAGGATAGTCATTCAAACTTTCCACTGTTTCCGGGTTTTTCCCATTTCGCCAGGCCAGTTGCTCGGGGGCTTTGTCGCTGGAATTAACGAGCGCCTCTGCGTCGGAATGCAGAAGATGGTCAGCGGTCGCGACAGAGTTGAAATTACGAATCGCATCATGAGCCTGGATCGTCGCGACCGCATATTTCCCGCCAGCAATCGAAACGATGGCAAGCAAGGCGGCAATTACGCCCGGAGTAATACCCTGCCAATCACCAGCGCCAATCCGCACAAAGAATCCGACAATAAACCCGATTCCTAAGGCGACATATCCCACTTCATAGTTGGTGAAATAGCTGATGGCTGCCCAGATTGCCGCGCCAATCGCTCCGCCAATAATCCCCCCGCCGATCACGCTGGCAAATTTCATCTCGTGCTCGCTTTAAACCTGAGTTTCAGCCACGCCCCCGCCACGACAGGAAAATAACCAGATCGATGTCAAGAAACCAAGAGAAAAAAGTGCTAAATCTTTCTTGAATCTCATAATCAATCTGGCACGCAATATTGCCGCCCAAGGTCTCGTGCCATGCCACGGATTTATCTTGGAGTTTCATGCGTCGTCACGTCCTCTGATGTCGGAACTGACGACCTGTTCAACCCCGCTTTTCAGCATTTGATAACGCACTAATTATTGCCTGCCAGATTCATGACTACTGTCCCCCTTAGTATAACATTGGGGGAAGTATTGATCCTGGAAAGCGACTTGGAGAGTGTGTCTATATACGCGGTGAACTGGCCTGTCGGGTGCTAAGGAGTGATTGTAGTTCTTGAGGCGTACCGACAAGCGTGGTTGCTCCTGCGCTCGTTAATTCTCGCCGACTGCCATACCCCCAAAGTACGCCGATCACAGGAATGCCATTGGATAAGGCTCCGTAGACATCATGTTCCCGATCGCCAATCATGAGCGCCTCCTCTGGAGAAATGTTCTGCTCATGAAGGAGATGCGCCAGAAGTTCCGATTTATCAGTTCGGGTTCCATCCAGTTCACTGCCATAGACATTTCTAAAATACGGCAGCAATTGGAAATACTCAAGAATCCGCCTGGCGTAGATCGTGGGCTTGGATGTCGCAACCCACAGCGTCTTTCCTTGTAAGGCAGCTTCATTAAGAACCGGAACCACTCCCTCAATCACCCGGTTCTCATAGAGACCGATCTCACTAAATCGCCTACGGTAGGACGCCATACAGCGATCGACCAATGCCGATTCGTGAGAGTTGTGAACCAGTTTTGCAAAACTTGATCTGAGAGGTGGCCCGATACACCATCGCAGTTCGTCGTTGTGAGGTGGCTCAATGTCATTTTCACGTAAGGCAAATTGAATGCACCGCGTGATTCCTTCAAATGGGTCTGTGAGTGTCCCATCAAGGTCAAAGAACAGATGCATAGACCAGTACCACGGAAAGTTTGCCGAAGAACCAAATAAAGAAGTTGTCGTTCTTCCTGAGAATCAGTCACGATTTCAGGAAGAACGGCAACCTGTGGCTATAGAACGTGCCAGAACGACAGCCTGAAAACCTGAGGGTCACCAAGTGATTTTATGCCTCTGGGGGAAGAATCGTTCGTGTTTTTCGGCATTGCTGGATGGTGAACCACATCCGCAGGAGTTGCGGAATGCTGTCGGCCTCCATCTTTTTCATGATCTTGGCACGATGAGCTTCAATCGTTTTGAAACTGACCGAAAGACGCTGGCCGATCTCTTTGCTGGAAAGTCCTTCGATCACTTCTTCAAACACTTCCCGTTCGCGATCAGTCAGACGGTCATAGCGATCGAGAACGACCTGTTGGGAATGAAATTCTTCACGCCGGCGTGCATCTTCCGCCAAAGCCTTTTGGATCAATTCCAGAAAATCATTGTCGTCAAAAGGTTTTTTCAGCACGTGAATTGCGCCCGCTTTCATCGCGCGGACAGCAATCGGAACGTCGCCGAACGCAGAGACAATAATAATTGGCAGCAGGCACCCTCGTTCCCGCAGGACTTCCTGAAGTTCCAGCCCACTCATGCCGGGCATGCGCACATCGCAGATGATGCAGCCAGTTTGCCGGGGACTGAATTGTGCAAGAAATTCATCAGCCGAAGGGAAAATCACCACCGCGCGGTGAATTGATTCAATCAGATACTTGGCAGATTCAGCGAATCCCATGTCGTCATCAACGACATAAACGGTCGGTGGTAAATCGGTTGTTGACATGAGCGATGCCATCCTGTCGTAAGGGGAAGTCACGACCACTTCGTGATCTCGAGTAAGATCTGTATTTGTTCTGTTGGTTGTCACTGATAATGAATTTGTTTCCCAAATTTCTGACATTTTTATTTTCTCATTCATTGGGAGGGATCGGAAGAATCATCTGGAATGTCGAACCGCGGGACTGAGGATTAGAAATCGCTCTTAACCGCCCGCCATGAGCTTCAATGATGGTTCGGCTCACTGACAGCCCTAATCCTAAACCTTCATCCTTCGTTGTCACAAAAGCATCAAACATCGTTTCTGCAATTCGTGGACTAAATCCAATTCCACGGTCTTCCACCTCACAGATGACGGTCTGGCTATCGTTCAGAAGCGTTCGCACATACAAAAAACGTTCGTTGACAGGGATTGACTTCATTGCATCAATCCCGTTCAGGAAGAGGTTCAATAGAACCTGCACGATCTGGACATCATCCGCGATAATCAGAGGGAGCTGCTCGGAAAGCGACGTCACGAGCTGCACGCGGTATCTGGAGGCTTCAATTTCCGCAAGTCCCCAGGCTTCAGCAATCAAAGGATTCAGGCCAATGGGCATTTGAAGTGAGTCGCGTTTTTTCAAAAAGCGCCGAATGCCATGGATCATTTCGCCGGCCCGTTGAGCCTGACGATTGGCTTTCTCCAATCCTTCAACAATCTCTTCAACCCGGAAATTCGGCTCTTTCAAGCGGTGAACCGCTCCGCGTACAAAATTAGCAATCGCCGCCAGTGGCTGGTTGAGTTCGTGGGCGACCATGGCCGCCATCTCCCCGATGGTGGAAAGCCGCGAAGCGTGGGCCAGTTCATTTCGCCGCCGAATGGATTCCTCTTCAAAATATTTCTGCCGGGTAATATCCCGGAGCACCGCCGTGGCAGCGATCACGGTTTGATTGCGAAAAACAGGCCCCACATGCGCGGCGTACCAGATCGTTTCACCAGTTTTCGTGCGACTGCGCAGTTCAACGGTTTGAGGAGACCCAAACAGAAAAACCTGAGCCAGAACATTCTCGACATCCTTGCGGTCATCATCATGGACAAAACTCATCGCATCCTGATGAATGACCTCTTCAGGTTCCCAGCCGTATTCGGTGCGATTAACAAACTCGATGATTCGGTCAGGCCGAATTCTTAGAATCATATCCGGTGCATTTTTAATCAACGATTCCCATTGTGCCCGCTGCTCTTCCAGATCATTGGCCAGTCGTTGAAGTTCTGAGGTTCGACTGGCGACACGGATTTCCAGATCATGATTGATCTGCTCCATAGCCGCTTCGGCTTTTTTTCTGGGGGTAATATCGGTCAGCGTGCCAATAAACGAATGCAATTTGCCGCGATATCGTTGAGGTTTTGCATGCAGCAGAATCCAGCGTTCTTTGGATTGGCTGTCAATCAGACGGAATTCCAGCAGGCACGATTGGCCACTTTTCAGGAAACTATTCCAGGCAAGAGAGACATTGGGTAAATCTTGAGGAACAACCCGATCCAGCCAGGATGTGAGTGCGTCACTATCTTTCATTGAACCCAGGAGATAGCGATAGCGGCCATTTGCATGACGAATCACACCCGTCGCGGATGTCCGAAAAATTGCCACTGGCGCCAATCGGCCCAAAGTGCGCAACTGCTTGCGGCTGACTTCAATTTGCTGATTGGCCCGCGACACATCGGTAATATCCAGCATGCAGGAAAGCATGCAGCGGCGATTATTCACTTCAATGATGCTCGCCGACCATTGCCCGACGACTTTATGTCCTCGGGGGTTAAAAAAAGTGCGGACTTTAGGGGTCAAGGCCCTCCCTGAAAGCACGTCCTCAAGAATCTGTTGCCTCTCAACAGGATCTGTCCAGAATCCCAACTCCAGCGATGTCTTCCCCTGAACCTCTGTGCGAGACATCCGCATCATTCTCAGAAAAGCGTCATTAATATCAATAAATCGGCCAGTCTCCAGATCCGTCACTGCAATAGAGGCGGGGCAATAACGAAAGGCTGATTGAAACCGCTGATCAGAAGCCTGGCTCTCCTGCTGGGCCAAAATCTGATAGGTGACATCGGTCGCAACCCCCAGAACGCCCGTCACCTTTCCCTGATGATTTAATAACGGGCGTTGCCAACTATCAAAGTAAGCCTGCTGAACCTGCACAGTCTCCCGTGATTCAATTCCTGATAATGAGCGGCGAACTCCCGCTAATGCGTGGGGATAGTCCTTATAGACTTCAAACACAGACTTCCCGACTAACTCCCCCGTCTTATTTCCCAGTAACTGGAGGCTACGGCCTTCACTTACCTGAAAAATTCCGTGCTCATCAATGACCCAAAGAATGATGGGGGCTTGCGCGAAGATAATCTCAAGCAGCGACTGCTGGTTGACATTTTGTGAGGCTGAGGCATTGCCAACGGCGGATGCACTCACAGAAAAAGAATTCATGGACGCATCATGACGACTGAGGAAACGTGGGGCCGTTTCCTCAGTCCCAGGACTTGATGGCTGAAGAGGATCAGGTGATTCCATAGACTGATTCATTGCTGAAATCGCAATTTCTGTGATCTATCGTTTGCTGATAAGAGACCGGGCGAAAACCCAAAGAGAGTTCTTAATGGCCGAGACGTGGAGTCGGTCACACAAACAGTGTACAGAAATATCAGTCCTGTTAAATCCAGTTTTCAAAATTCTTCGAGAGAAACGAACGAGAAATTTATTGCCCCCTCAGCGTTTGCCCACCATGCGAAGTCCACTCATCGCTGATATGATTTAGAATGAGTTGAAAATGTGCTGTGTTTCCGTGAAATACCGGTCACCAGAATTTCCATCTCATGTTTTTCCAGCCAGCAACGGAAGGCGGTGGATTGATGACAGGTCGTGTGTGCGGGATTATTCCGGCTCGTCTGGCATCTTCGCGTTTACCTCGCAAAATGCTGCTTTCGGAAACTGGTCAACCTCTTTTGCAGCACGTCTGGGAGCGCGTCCAACAAGCCCGTGTGTTTGATGACGTGTTAATCGCCACGGATTCCCAGGAAATCGCCAACGCTGCGAAATCTTTCGGTGCTCAGGTCGAAATGACTGGCGAACATCCCAGCGGAACCGACCGGGTGGCCGAGATTATCCGTCGGCGACAGGGCGAATATGAAATTGTGGTCAACGTTCAGGGGGATGAACCCGAAGTCCAGCGCGAGCATCTGAAAAAGGTCGTCCAGGCTTTGCAGAGCGTGTCATCTGCCCAAATGTCAACACTGGCGGCCCCACTGAACGATTGGCGCCTGATTTCTGCCACCTCCTGTGTCAAGGTGGTCACCGATTTGAGTGGGAAAGCCCTCTATTTCAGCCGGGCCGTGATTCCTCACCCGCGCGAAGGGCATGCAGACGTTCTCGAAAAATCTCAGCAACCCTCGCCCTGGCGGCTTCATGTCGGCATTTATGCTTACCGGAGCGACTATTTGCTGCAGCTCTGCCAACTTCCCCCTTCCCAGCTGGAATTGCTTGAAAAGCTGGAGCAACTGCGCGCTCTTGAGAATGGGGCACACATTCAAGTTGCGAACGTGGATCATCCCTCGGTTGGCATCGACACTCCTGAGGATTATGCTCGTTTTGTCGCCCGGGTTCGGGAACAGCAGGTTTCCTGAGGGACTGTTCAGCAGGCGTCGCTTACGTCTTTTGATAAATAGATTTTCCACGGTGCACACCATTTGATGCACCGGTATTGTTTGCCTGACACCCAATTTCTGGGTGGACGGAATGCCAAAGAGGATCGTTTCGCGGATGTCCAAGCATATTTTCGTGACGGGTGGCGTGGTCAGTTCTTTGGGCAAAGGGCTGACGTCGGCGTCGATCGGCACGATTCTGGAGAGCCGCGGCCTCCGTGTCCGAATGCAGAAGCTCGATCCGTACATCAATGTCGATCCCGGCACAATGAGCCCTTACCAGCATGGTGAAGTTTATGTGCTGGATGACGGGGCCGAGACCGATCTCGACCTGGGTCATTACGAACGGTTCACTGACAGCCCCCTGACCCGCGATTCCAATTTCACTTCAGGCCGGATCTATCTCAAGGTGATCGAGAAGGAACGCCAGGGAAAATATCTGGGCGGCACCGTGCAGGTCGTCCCTCATATCACCGACGAGATCAAGAACTCGGTTCTCAAACTTGCCGGGCCAGATGTCGATGTGGTCATCACCGAACTGGGCGGGACGGTGGGCGATATCGAGGGCCTCCCCTTCCTGGAAGCGATCCGCCAGATTCCGCTCGATATCGGTCGCGAAAACTGTCTGTTCATTCATTTGACACTGGTCCCTTACCTGAAAGCGGCTCGTGAACTCAAAACCAAGCCGACTCAGCACAGTGTTCAACAGTTGCGCCAGATCGGTATTCAGCCCGATGTGTTGATCATTCGCTGTGAACGCCCACTGGGACGCGATAACGCGGAAAAAATTGGCCTCTTCTGTAACGTGGAAAAAAACGCCGTCATTGAAGAAATGGACACGGAGTTTTCTATTTATGAAGTTCCCTTGGGATTAATTGACCACGGTCTCGATGACCTGATTGTGCGTAAGCTGGGCCTCAAGGCGGGCGAACGAAAAATGGAGGGCTGGGAAGCCCTGGTTCACAAAATTCGCAATCCCCAGCATGACGTGACGATTGCTGTGGTTGGCAAGTACATCGAACACCGGGATGCTTATAAATCCATCTATGAATCGCTTGACCATGCCGGGTTCAAATATGATTCCCGGATCATTGTGAAGCGGATTGAAGCCGAAGAGCTTGAACAGCAGGATCCGGCAGCGGTGCTTGCAGGTGTGGACGGACTTTTGGTTCCGGGTGGCTTCGGTCGACGGGGGATTGAGGGGAAAATCCGCGCTGTCCGGTTTGCCCGTAATCATAAGATTCCTTACTTCGGTATCTGCCTCGGAATGCAGGTGGCGGTTATTGAGTTTGCCCGTGATGTTTTAGGACATAAGAACGCCAACAGCACCGAGTTTGTTGCCGAGACAGACCATCCGGTCATCTGCCTCCTGGAAGAGCAGAAGCACGTCACTCACCGTGGAGGTACGATGCGTTTGGGGGCACAGCCCTGCAGACTGGCGGAAGGCTCTCTCATCTCAAAAGCTTACGGAAAAAGTGAAATTTCCGAACGCCATCGTCACCGCTATGAATTCAACCCGGAATATCGCGAGCAGTTTTCGGCTGCGGGGATGAAACTTGTTGGCACCAGCCCTGATGGCAGTCTGGTCGAAGCCATTGAGTTGGAAGGACACCCCTGGTTTACCGCTGTTCAATTCCATCCCGAGTTCAAATCCAAACCACAGACCCCGCACCCCTTGTTCGATGGTTTTATCAAAGCCGCCCTGCAGCGCCATCAGGAGCGTGCCCTGGCCACCAGTTCTGCGAATGCCAGCATCACAAACAACGGTGCCACAGGTGGTTAGACCAGTGGTTCGTCAAACTTGAAAATCAGGGTTGAACCAGTTGTAACGTCTGACAGCAAAGGACGTTGCGGTGCGATCAACTTCAATATAAAGCCATGACATGGCCCAGTGATCTCTGGTAGTTGAACTTCTAATTCATAGGCATGTGATTGTATCGGAGAGGATCTTTTCATGGCTGCACAGGTGACAGAGCCTCTACGTCCTTCCGTGATCCCTGCTGATCTTTCTTTTGATGCCATCATCTTCGATTGTGATGGAACCCTCGGCGATTCCATGCCCATGCACTACGTTGCCTGGGAGGAAACGCTGGCCCCCTATGGGGCCACAATGAGTGAGGATGAGTTCTACGCGATGGGCGGTTGGCCCACGAAGATTGTGGCCGAAACGATGATTCAGCGGTTTGGTCTCCAGGTCGACCTCGCGGGGATGGTCAGGCATAAGGAAGAACTGTTTATCCAGAAGTTGAACCTCGTTCCTCCGATTCCTCAGGTCGTGGAAGCTGTTCATTATTATCACGGCAAACTCCCGATGGCGGTCGCGACAGGCGGCTTACCGCTCGTCTGCCTGGGGGTGCTTAAGAGTATCGGCCTTTCACCGGAACTGTTCGATACCATTGTCACCTGTGAAGATGTGCCGACCCATAAGCCTGATCCGGGGATCTTTCTGGAAGCAGCCCGCCGACTCAAGACGCCCCCCGCGCGTTGTATCGTCTTTGAAGATGTGAACCCCGGGATTGAAGCGGCACATCGGGCAGGAATGTTCGCCATTGATGTTCGCACTTTTTATACACCGCCGCGAATCACGCCAAGAACATAATCGCTTCGTGGCAGGAGTTCCCAAGTTCAAACTATGAACGGTGCAACTCAGGTTCTTCCTCTCGTTCCTCCTCGCACTTTAGTGACTCCTTCTTTACGCTTGAGGTCTGCGAGGGGTTGCAACCCTTCAAATGCGAACAGGACGGGAGTTTCTTAATGGCCGACTGGCAAGCCCAAATTCTGAGTGTGATCACACATCCTGCTTATACACCGCTCAAATGGCAGCAGGTGGCGAAAGAGGTGGGTGCTCAGAAACACGACTGGACAAAGTTCCGGGCGGCGCTGGAAGTGCTTATCGAAGCGAAACGAATTTATCGGTCGCCAGGTGGGCTGCTGAAAATTCCCGTGGCACAGCATCTTTTGATTGGCACCATCCGTCGATCAGCTCGCGGCCACGCCTGGTTCACTCCTGAGGGTGCTCCTCAGTCCCGGGATTTTGAACCTTACACGGTCAGTATTGAAGACGCAGGTTCGGCTCTCACTGGCGATAAAGTGTCCGCCACCCTGCTGAAAAAGCGTGGCCCCAAAGGGGGACTGGCTGTTCGTGTGCAAGAGGTGCTTGAACGGGCCACCACTCAGTTCGTTGGAGCCTATCATGAGTCGCGCGGCAAGGGCTATGTCACTGTCGATAACAGTCGCTTTGAAAGCCCGATTTCAGTGGGTGATCCCGGTGCGAAGGGAGTCCAGCCGGGCGACCAGGTTGTGATTGAGATGGTTCATTTTCCAGAGCCAAACACGCCTGGTGAGGCCGTCTTGATCAAGGTCCTCGGGAAACGTGGTGAGCCGGGAGTCGATCTGCAATCCATCATTTATGAATTTGGACTTCCCGATGAATTCCCTGAAGCGGTTCTGGATGAAGCCCGCTTGCAGGCTCAGCTTTTTAATGAAGAAGATCTGGGGGAGCGACTGGATCTGACCAACGATCTGATCGTGACCATCGACCCGCTCACTGCCCGGGATTTTGACGACGCCATTTCATTGAAACGTCACGACGATGGCTCCTGGACTCTGGGGGTGCATATTGCTGATGTGGCTCATTTTGTTCGTCCAGGCACGGCCCTCGACAACGAAGCCATTCGTCGTGGCAACAGCGTCTATTTGCCTGGTAAAGTCCTGCCCATGCTGCCCGAAGTGCTGTCAAACGCCCTGGCCAGTTTACAGCAGGACAAAGTCCGCTATGTGAAGAGTGCGTTTATTGAGTACGCACCGGATGGCCTGGTGAAGCACACCTCTTTCGCGAATGCCGCTATCAAAGTCCGGCAGCGATTTGCCTATGAACAAGTCATGCCCTTGCTGCAACATCGGCAAGATCCCGCGACTCACCCTGCGCCTCCGGGAGAACCAGTGGCTGAAGGAATCTGCCAACTGCTGGAGAAAATGTATGAACTGGCCATGCTCCTGCGAGAACGGCGATTCTCACGGGGGGCACTGGAGCTTTCTCTGGGCGAAGTTGAGCTGGATGCCAACAAAGAAGGAGATGTCACGGGAGCGCACCGTGCTCATCACGATGCCAGCCATCAGATCATTGAAGAATTCATGCTGGCAGCCAACGTGGCTGTGGCGGAAGAGTTTTACCGTCGAGGCTGGCTGTTTCTCCGGCGAGTTCATGGCAGCCCGGATGAACTTCGGATGACAAACTTCGCCAAGTTTGTCGAAACGTTGGGCTACGATCTGGAGCGGCCGCAAGACCGGAAGGCGGTTCAGGCTCTGCTGAATGAAGTCGCTGGGAAACCGGAAGCATTTCCCCTTAATTACGCCCTGCTCCGCAGTTTGAAGCAGGCCGAGTATTCACCACAGGAACTTGGCCACTACGCCCTGGCGGTTGATCATTATTGCCACTTTACCAGTCCCATCCGTCGCTATCCGGATCTGACTGTCCATCGTTTGCTGGAACATGTGATTGCCGATACGTCTTTTTCGGGAATCGTACAGACGACTGCCGAACGTCCTGCCAGTGGTAAGAAAAAATCAAAATCGTCACGAGCCGATCAGCTTTCCGAGGGTCAGCTCCATGAACTGGGACGCTCTTGCTCGCAAACCGAACGTCGGGCGGAAAAAGCAGAACGCGAACTGATCAAAATCCGCTTGATCCGCTATCTTTCGGACAAAATCGGCATGGAACTCGACGCCACCATCACAGGCGTTGAGCGGTTTGGTCTCTTCTGCCAGGGTGTCGAGCTTCCCGCTGAAGGCCTGGTTCATCTCTCCGAATTGCCGTCAGATTATTATGACGTTGATCCCATTGCACATGCGGTGATTGGGCGTCGTTCGGGACGAGTTTTTCGGCTGGGAGATCCCGTTCGCGTGCAAGTCGCCAGTGTGGATGCCGCCAAACGAGAGCTAAACTTTCGGATTGTGTCAAAGGGAACAGGCGATGCAGCAACGGCAGGAGCGGCGTCGCAGAGCCTCGATGGAAGTGCGACAGGAGAAGGCCAGGCACCGATTCGCCAGAAGAACCGTCGAGCCTCGCGTTTTCCAGGAGATAAGGCTAAGGCCGGGCCACGAGGCGGATTCCGCAAGAAAGCGGGGAAAACAAGCAGTGACAAGAAGAAGTCTTCCAAAAAACACCGCTGATCTTCAAAGACGCATTTTCCGCAATCACTGTTGTTTTAATGCGTTACGAATTTCTGTCGATGGAAGTCTGGCGCTGTTTGGCTATGATTCATGGAAAGGGATCATTCTTACTCGACCAACGAGACGGAAAAATCCTGATTTGAGAAAAAATCATCAACTCTAAAGATGTTTTGAACGCTGATGGTCTCAGGAATTCGGCAAGTTTTGGGTCTATTGGAAGATTAGAGCAAATCGTCAGCCTGATTCTCTCCGAAACCATTATCAGAACATTGCCGCAGGACGTGTTGTTTTGGGGGGAACTGAATGAGAGTCCCCGGAAAAAGATCACAGCACTAAAAACCAGGTCGTGAAGTACCAGTCGATCTCGCCTAATACATCACAAAGGATTCTTTGAAAATGGACTCGGCACCATCGTCAGCCTCAGGAAATCTGGCGCGACGGCTCAACCTGAAGTGGTTGCATCGACTGCTGAACTCCTCCATCGGCCGAAAATTCATCATGGCGCTGACCGGTCTGCTGCTGTGCGGCTTTCTGGTGGGTCACTTGGCCGGAAACTTGTTGCTTTTCAAGGGTGAAAAAGACTTCAACGAGTACGCCTCGTGGATTCACCACCAGAAGCTTCTCCCTCTGGTGGAGTTAGGCCTGCTCCTGCTCTTCGTCGCGCATATCTATCTGGCATTCGTCACGACAATTGAAAATCGCAAGGCTCGCAAGCAGCGATATGCCATGAAGGAATCAAAGCAGCAGGATCTGGTTCTGCCAGCTCCCGCCCACAACTGGATGTTCATTTCCGGCTCAATCATCCTCGGCTTCCTGTTGCTTCACATGGTGGATCTGCGAATTGGCATTCGGCCAGGAATTAACTACGACACCACGCCTTACGCGATCACCATCCAGGCGATTTCCAATCCTCTCAGTCGTATCGCCTACATTGTTGGCCCGATCATCCTCGGGTTCCATTTGTCTCATGGCTTTGCGAGTGCATTTCAATCACTAGGGATCAATCATCCCAAGTACAACGGGATCATTCATAAGACCTCGATCGCATTCGGTGTGGCGATTGGTCTGGGGTTTGCCAGCTTGCCGCTGCTGGTTCCCGGAATGGTGGCCAGAAGCGGTAAAGCCACAGTCTCTGCTCCGGCAACGGGTAGTGTCTCCGGGACGACAGAAAAACCAGACGATCATTAACAAGGTATAATATTCACCATGAGCGGCGCCGGGATGATCCATTATTTCTATGCTCTACAATTCAAAGTAGACCATAAATAAAGTCGTCCTTCTCACGGTCAATAACGTTCATTAGTGCCGTGTCACGGCTTTATCTTGAGGTTTCATGCGTGGTAACGTCCTCCGTTGTCGGACTTTACAATCTGTTCAACCTGGCTTTTAAACGTTGACAATGCTCTAGTTAAAACATCAACTTCAGCGATTCACTGACACTTTTCCTACTGCATTTGACAAGGCCATTTGATGTCTCTGGCAACTGAAGTCGGTATTCTTGATGGCAAGTGTCCTACCGGCCCCATGGCGGAACGCTGGCCCAAGTACAAGCAGGATCTCAAGCTCGTTAATCCTGCCAATAAGCGAAAATACACCGTCATTGTGGTGGGGACAGGCTTGGCTGGCGGTTCAGCGGCGGCCTCGCTCGGTGAGTTAGGCTACAACGTCCTCTCCTTCTGCGTGCAGGATTCTCCCCGTCGGGCGCACAGTATCGCAGCTCAAGGGGGGATTAACGCCGCCAAGAACTATCAGAACGATGGTGACAGCGTCTGGCGGCTCTTTTACGATACAATCAAAGGTGGCGATTTCCGCGCCCGTGAGTCCAATGTCTATCGACTGGCCTCTGTCAGCACGAACATCATTGATCAATGTGTCGCGCAGGGAGTTCCTTTTGCCCGCGAATATGGGGGAACACTTTCCAACCGGTCGTTTGGTGGTGCACAGGTTTCGCGAACGTTCTATTGCAAGGGACAAACCGGCCAGCAGCTGCTGCTGGGAGCCTATCAGGCCATGATGCGGCAGGTCGATGCCGGTCGTGTCAAGCTCTATACCTGGCGTGAAATGAGTGACCTCATTGTTATCGATGGTGTCGCTCGCGGGATCGTGACGAGAAATCTGAAAACCGGTGAGTTTGAAACCTACGTCGCCGATGCCGTGGTACTTTGCACCGGTGGTTATAGCAACGTCTATTACCTTTCGACCAATGCCAAAAGTTGTAATGTGACGGCCGCTTGGCGTTGTCACAGACGTGGGGCGCTGTTTGCCAACCCCTGCTACACACAAATTCATCCGACCTGCATTCCCGTTTCAGGCGACCATCAGTCCAAGCTGACATTGATGAGCGAAAGCCTCCGCAATGATGGCCGTGTCTGGGTTCCCCTTAAAAAGAACGACACGCGACCACCGGAACAAATTCCTGACGACGAACGCGATTACTACCTGGAACGCCGCTACCCTTCATTCGGTAATCTGGCACCACGAGACGTTTCCAGTCGGGCGGCTAAAGAGCGCTGCGACGCGGGCTATGGTGTCGGCCCTAATGGACTCTCCGTCTTCCTGGATTTCCGTGATGCCATCCGCCGAGATGGTGAGAATGTGGTTCGTGATAAATATGGCAACCTCTTCCATATGTACGAACGCATCACTGCGGAAGATCCCTACAAGCAACCGATGCGGATCTATCCGGCTCTTCATTACACGATGGGCGGGTTATGGGTTGATTATAATCTGCAAAGCAATATTCCAGGGCTGTTCGTTCTGGGCGAAGCGAATTTCTCAGATCACGGTGCCAACCGACTCGGGGCCAGTGCTTTGATGCAAGGGCTGGCAGACGGATACTTCGTTCTGCCCTATACCATTGGAAACCATCTGGCGACGACCAAGCTGCCCAAGGTGACGACCGATCATCCGGCCGCTAAAGATGCACTTATTGAATCCCGCAACCGGGTAGAAGCTGTCCTCAATACGAAGGGGCAGCGAACAGTTCAGGACTTCCATCGGTCTCTGGGTCACATCATGTGGGATAACGTGGGCATGGGACGCACCTCTGCCAGCCTGCAGAAAGCCATCGAAGAAATTCGTGTGCTCCGCGATGAATATCTGACGAATGTCAAAGTGGTGGGGTCTGCCAACACACTCAATCAGAATCTTGAGTATGCGGGTCGGGTCGGCGACTTCATGGAGTTTGCCGAACTGCTGGCGATCGATGCCCTGCACCGGGAAGAGTCATGCGGCGGTCACTTCCGTGAGGAGTACCAGACCGAAGAAGGCGAAGCCAAACGCGACGATGAAAACTTCTGCTACGTCGGGGCCTGGGAATTCAAGGGAGTCGGAAACGAACCTGCTCTCTGGAAGGAACCACTCACCTTTGAAGAAATCAAGCTGGCAACACGTAGCTATAAATAGTCAAAAAATCTCGGCGGAAAATTTCACTCGAATACATTGATGGCTGCCGCATATTCAAACAACCGGTAGCATCCCAGAGAGATTCAGGCCCTTTCCGATGATTGCACAACACGGTATTTCGCAACACGGTGTGACACAACACAGTGACGGCATGAAGTTGACGGTCAAGGTCTGGCGTCAGGCATCTGCTGAGGCTCAGGGAAAGCTGGTGACATACGAGCTTACCGACATTTCTCCCGATATGTCGTTCCTGGAAATGCTGGACGTGCTCAATGATCAGCTTATTATCAAGGGTGAAGAGCCAGTCGCTTTTGACCATGATTGCCGTGAAGGCATCTGTGGAACGTGCGGCGTCATGATCAACGGGCAGCCACACGGCCCGGATAACAACACCACAACCTGTCAGTTGCACATGCGCCGGTTCAAAAATGGCGACACGCTGGTTCTTGAACCCTGGCGAGCGAATGCTTTTCCGGTGATTAAGGATCTGGTGGTTGATCGGGCAGCGTTTGATCGGATTATTGCTTCGGGTGGTTATGTTTCGGTGAATACCGGGAATGCACCTGACGGCAACTCGGTTCCCGTCCCCAAAACGATGCAGGAAAAGGCGATGGATAACGCCGCCTGCATTGGCTGTGGAGCCTGCGTGGCCTCGTGCAAAAACGCTTCGGCCATGCTCTTTACTTCAGCCAAAGTTTCTCATCTGGCCCATCTGCCACAAGGTGCGGCTGAGAAAAACGAGCGGGTGCTGAAGATGGTGGCAACGATGGACAAAGAAGGGTTTGGCAACTGTACCAACACCGGTGAGTGCGCCGCAGCCTGCCCTGCGGGAATCCCGCTCGCCAGTATTGCGAAGCTCAATCGTGAATATCTCAGAGCGTTACTGGTTTCCGATCAGGATTAATGGCCTTCGCCGAAAACTTAAGAGGCCAGTGGAGAGTTTTACCGGCCTCTTATGAGTGAGTTCTCTGAGCATTGCTCACGGTTGACTCAGCGCGCTCTCGCGAAATGTGTGATAACGCTGGATGTCTTTTTCTGTCAGGTGATAGAGAAAGATCGAATCCCCAATTCGCTTTTCTGGTTCAAAGAATCGGAAGTAGCCGAACTCATCGAGACCAACAGCGCGTGATGCTTGGCCGGACAGCCTTAAGGCATGGGGGCGGCCCTGAACGTAGTTGGCACTGACGGCGTACCAACCTGGTTCCGGTGAAAAACCGGGTGGTGAATCGCCTGTGAGACCAATGAGTGCGGGGCGGAAACTTCCAAAATAGGCGATTCTGACTTTTGTCAGTTTCCTCCTCTGGATTTCATCCCGCAAGCCGTAGAGATCCTGCCCCCAATCCAGATTGGAGTCAGCCAGACGATAGAGACCGCCCGGCGCCCCACCGACCAGTTGATTAAAATAGGCGAGATGATGGGGGTGATGTCTCAGCGCCAATGGCAGGCTGGTTAACACCACTGTCATGATGTATCCAGGGAATTTTGAACTCTGATACGACCACCAGCCTGCCGCTTGTGATGCAAACACGATCAGGAACGGGAACGCCGGGAAAATGTAGCGAAGTCCCAGTTGATTTTCGGAAAGGCTGGCGGGAACGACATAAGTCAGGATGGCGACCACTAGAAGTAATGATCGTCTGAGTGTGAGGCTTGTTCGGGGAGGCCTCACGACCCAGATCATGGCCAAAATGATGGCCGCCCATGTTCCCATCGGCAGCTTATAAACCAAGGCCCAGAAGTAATACTGTTTGAAACCTTGAGTTTGCCATTCTCCATCGAGAAATACGGGGTGCGGCGTCGCCAGGATGTGCCGCAATTCGGCCCATTCCGCCAGATAGGGTGGGGGGAAAATCGCCAGGGTGCCAAATTGAAGATTGAGTATCGCCCATGCGGCCATCAACCCACTGAACCACTGACCAACCAGCGTTTTCCATCCGATTAAGGGATTGTCTGTCGGCAGCAGGAGCCAGGCAGCAAAACAAATCGGTAACACAAAGACTGTCGTGAGCTTGGTGAGCAGAGCCAATCCGAGAATAACTCCCCAGAGTATGGCTTTCCTCCAGGAAGGACGTGACCGCCACGCGACGCAGGCGGCAACCGTGCCCACGGTTCCCAACGTTGCCGGGATGTCATGGGCGACAAGAACAGAATGTGCCAGCAGAGTCGGGCATGTGACCCAGAGAGCCGCTGCCAGCACCCCTGCCCAGGGACCAAACCATCGCCGCGACCAAATTGTCACTAATAGACCTGTGATGCTCCCCAAAGGAATCATCATCAGTCGACCAAGAAAAAACTGCCAGCGATAACTGTCACCAAACTGCGTACTGAAAAGATCGCCAATCTGCTCGGCTGTTGGAATCGTGTTCGGGCCATAAACTTCTGGCGGAAGCACAAGAGTTGTTCCACCAAGCACCAACGGCAGGCTGGCCCACAATCGCACGAGGGGAGGGTTAATCGGGTCAACGCGCCAGTCACCCGTTTGCCAGTAGAAAATTCCTAAAGGAAGATGCCAGTATTCATCGTGGGTGGGTGACCATCTCCAGGCAGCATCCACAGCCAGGATGGCCTGCACTAAAAACATCATCACGACGAGAGGCCAGAAATACCCCTCATATTTCGTAAAACGCGGCTCATTTCCCGCCATTGATCCCGCGACGGGCTTTGCAGGAGGTGCTGGCGCAGGATCCTGCTTTTTCCCTGCCCGGCGTCGTGGCGATTTAGAAGGGCGACGAGTCTCATTCATCAATGAACCGGCCTATGGTTAATAAATTGAAGTGAGGAAAACGAAACCATGATTGTGAGATGATGCCTTATCATCGTTTCATCCTGAGGTATTCCTGCACAATCAGGTTCTCTCTGGTTGGGCATCGCCAGCAATCGGCCTATCATTCTTGATCGTGGCAAAATCCTCAGGTTTTCTAATCGGACATCATCGATATCTGGCGGGTTTTCGAGACGCTCGTTTGCTCAAGACGATTGCTATTCTGCACAATAGAAGTACGCTCAACGTCACAATGTGTCTCCGCCTTCTATCACTCTTCACACTCTGGATGACTTACAATGCCTCTTTCGACACCACTTTGCGACTGGCATGCATCAAATGGCGGCCGCATGGTTGATTTTGCCGGTTGGAATATGCCTGTTCAATACAAAGGGATTGTTGAAGAACACAACGCGGTCCGCACACGAGCCGGGCTGTTTGATATTTCGCATATGGGTCGCTTGCGCTTCACAGGGCCTGATGCCCGTGAGTTCCTTGATGAGATTCAGACAGTGGATCTCTCCAGGTTGAAGACCGGCCAGATTCGTTACGGGTTCATGCTCAATGAACAAGGGGGCATTCTGGATGACATTCTCGTTTATGACTGGCCCGATGCCCCTCAACTGGTTGTCAATGCGTCCAATCGTGAGAAACTGCTGGAATGGATGACACCCGTTGCCAGCCGGTATGCGGTGACCATTGAAGATCTGACTTTGACACGGGCCATGATTGCACTTCAAGGGCCAGAGGCACTGAAGATTGCGGCCCGGCTGGTCAGTGATCAAGTCCATGATCTGAAATATTATACTGGCAAACCCATGATGTGGGCTGATGAACCCGTGCTTGTCAGCCGTACTGGGTACACCGGCGAGGACGGCGTCGAATTGATTGTCGACAGTGATCTTGCGAGCACTCTCTGGAATCACCTGCTCATGGCAGGCGAAGACGAAGGGATCATGGCTTGCGGGTTGGGATGCCGTGATACATTGCGGCTGGAAGCTGCGATGCCGCTGTATGGTCACGAGCTTTCAGAAGCCATCGACCCCTTGACTGCGGGTCTTTCATTTGCTGTGAAGCTGACCAAGAACGCCAATTTTATTGGCAAGTCGGCGTTGGAAAAAATCGCCGGGATGCCCCTGCCCCGTCGTCGTTGCGGGCTGATTCTGGATGGAAAGCGGATTGCCCGAGAGACAACACCTGTCGTGGCAAATGACCAGATCGTTGGCGAAGTGACTTCAGGGACATTCTCGCCCACTCTTCAGAAATCGATTTCCATGGCCTATGTTGACGCAATTTTTGCCGAACCAGGCACGCGTCTGGAAGTCGACATCCGCGGTAAACGCGAGTCTGCGACGGTCGTAGAGCTTCCTTTTTACAAGCGGAAATCCTAACGTTCCCATGGTCTTTTCAAGCAGTGTGTCGCCCTGGTTGAGTTTTGGCAGGGTGCATGACGTTTCGACGGAATGCACCAGCCTCACTTCAAATTCCTGGCCACCACATTCCTAACCCTCCACTCTTTCCCGGAGTTCACATCATGGCGGATCGTGAATACTCGCGCTACCAGTCCAAAGTCATCAAGTCTTTTTATGACAATCGTGATACCAGCGATCATCAGCGGCTGAGTGAGCTGGTGGCCGATCTTTATCTCACGGAAGGAAAAAAGAAGGCCAAGCTTTGGGCCACTGCTCAGGAAATCATGTCGCGACTGGGGGTTCCTGCTTCGCGAATCGCCCATGTGGTCGCCACGGATAACGCTGCGATCCTGGCTGAAGTGGTGAAAGACATTCAAGCCGGCAAAATTACCAAGCCCGCACCTCCCAAGCCGCCAGCCTCACCTGCTAACTGACTTTTGCTGCTCATCCCCTCTCGGAGGATGGAGAGCAAGCAGCTTGTCTGGTGATTAAACAAAAAAGAGGGCACCGCAGCGATCAACTCGTTGCGGTGCCCTCTTTGCGCTGATTGACAGTTGACTGTCTTAAAGCCTGGCTATTCAGGAACGCTGGCTAATTCTTCTGCCCGGCGGGCTGCAATCGCTCCCACAATAGCCTCCCCTGCTCCAGCCACCGGAATTTTGGTGGCATCAGCGAGATGTCGCCATTTCAATTCGATCACGCCTTCCTTGAGTCCTTTGCCGCCGATGACGACTCGGAGCGGAATTCCAATCAGATCGGCGTCTTTGAATTTCACTCCCGGACGCTGATCCCGGTCGTCAATGAGCAGATCGATTCCGGCTGCGGTTAGTTCCTGTTCCAGTTTGGCTGTCAGGCTATCGACTTCGGCGTCGTTCACACCGATTGTCGAAATCACGACCGAGTAAGGAGCGATCGAGAGTGGAAGAACAAGTCCATTCGCATCGAATTTGGTCTCGGCCATCGATGCCAGGATACGATTCACACCAATCCCATAGCAGCCCATGATCAGCGGCTGGCGGGTGGCTGCTTCGTCATCAAAAGTGGCATTCAGCGACACGCTGTACTTGGTGCCCAACTTGAAGACGTGACCGACTTCAATGCCGTGCACCACTTCCAATGTTCCTTCGCCACGAGGGCTGGGATCACCGGCTGCTGCGTTACGCAGGTCAAATGTTTCATAGAAACCATCAGCCGTCTGGGGTAATTCAAAATCTCGTCCCAGAACAACATTGGCGATGTGATAATCTTCGGTATTGGCACCGACAACGGCGGGGACAACACCAGGAATATCATGGTCTGCAATGACTTTGCATTTGATGCCCACAGGGCCGGCAAAACCAATCGGAGCGCCAGAGACCTGGAAAACGGTCGCTGCATCAGCCATTTCAAGTGATGCCACACCCAGCGCGCGTCGAATCTTTCCTTCGTTCGCTTCATGATCACCACGCAGCAAAACAGCGACTGGTGCCCCATCAGCCACAAAAATGAGGGTCTTGATGAGCTGCGTCGGTTCACATTTGAGCAATCGACAAAGAGCGTCAATGCTTCCCACATTGGGCGTATGCAGTTTTTCAGAAACTGGCAAGGCGGTGTCGACCGGCTTGACGGCAGCCCGTGTGCGGCCGGTCTCTGCCCGTTCCAGATTGGCGGCGTAGCGCGTCTTGCGACAGAAGACGATCTGGTCTTCGCCGTTATCCGCAGGCACCATGAATTCGTGAGACGCATCACCACCGATTGGGCCGCTTTCCGCCTCGACCGGAAGATATTCCAGCCCACAACGGGCAAAAATTCGGCAATAAGCACGGTAAATTCGCTGATACGTGTCGCTCAGAGATTCCACCGATGAATGGAAGCTGTAGGCGTCTTTCATCAGGAATTCGCTGGTGCGCAGCACTCCGAACCTGGGCCGTTCTTCGTTGCGGAATTTCGTCTGGATCTGATAAACGGTCATCGGAAGCTGGCGGTAGCTGCTGATGTGCCGCGACATGAGGTCAGTGACGACTTCCTCATGCGTCGGGCCGAGTGCCAGATGCACCTGATGATTCTGGCGGCGGATATTAAAGTTGATCAGGACGTTCCCGAAGGCGTCCTTTCGTCCCGTGCGCTCAAACAGGTCGATGGGCTGCAAGGCGGGCATGAACATTTCCAGCGCGCCGGTGGCATCCATTTCCTCACGAATAATGGCTTCGATTTTACGGATCGAACGCCAGCCCAAAGGCAGATAGGTATAAGCACCAGCCATCAGCTGGCGAACATACCCCGCACGCAGCATCAACTGATGGCTGGGAATTTCGGCATCGGAAGGAGTCTCTTTGAGAGTCGGAATAAATGACTGGGACCAGCGCACGACGGACATCCTTGAAAATGGCAGGGTTTGACCAGTCTAAAAAGCAAGCGATACAGGTCGTCGGGATTGTAAAGATCTCGGAACTGACTTGAAAGCGATGTTCTTGCAACATCCCGGGAACTTTACGGGAGTTGGCGAAACACTGACTGGCCGATCCGGTCGAAATCCGCGTGATCACTTGTGGTGAGGGGCTTAACCCGCCATCTTTCCTACAATAAAAAATACGCGGGCCAACAACATTGCCCCACTTCTGACATTGTTCTGCTGCGACGGGAGTTTCATGGCCAGACGTCTTATCCAGGATCTCAAGGACGGCGATAACGTCGATGAAGTCTTCCTTGTGGCAGATCGCCAGTTGCGCGCTAACCGCAATGCCGCGCTTTATCTGAATGTGGATCTTCGCGACAAGTCGGGCGTAATTAATGGCCGGATGTGGAATGTCTCGGAAGACTCTGTCGCACATATTCAGGCGGGGCAGTACGTAAGGATCCGCGGGAAGGTGCAGCTCTTTCAGGGCGTGCTCCAACTGATTCTGGCGGGTGTTCAGTCGATCGATGCGGCTTCTGTCGATCCTCTGGATTTCCTCCCGGAAACCCCTGCGAATATCGATCAGTTGCTGGGGAGAATGCGTGATCATCTGATGCGGCTGGAATCTATGCCGCTGCGGACGCTCTGTGAATGCTGCCTGCTCGATGAAGAACTGATGGAGCGATATGCCAAGGCTCCCGCAGGAATCAAGGCACATCATGCTTACCATGGGGGATTGCTGGAGCATGTTGTTACGTTGATGGATCTTGCCCGCCGGGTGGTGGAAGTCTATCCCACGCTGGACGTTGATCTGCTGATCGCCGGGATCTTCTGGCATGATATCGGTAAAATACGTGAACTGAGCTACGAATCATCGTTTCTCTATACGGACGAAGGTCAGCTCATCGGGCACCTGCAAATTGGTGTCGAGATGCTGACAGAGCGCATTCGGGAAATGGAACAGCTTTCGAGTGAAAAGTTCCCTGAAGAACTTTCCTGGCGTCTGAAGCACCTGATCCTCAGTCATCATGGGACGTATGAATTTGGCAGCCCCCGTTTGCCCATGACACCCGAAGCGATGGCACTCCATTTGCTTGATAATCTGGACGCCAAGCTGCATGAATTCATGCGGGCCATTGCCGAAGATCCCCATGGCGAATCGCACTGGACTTTGTTCATGCCTCGCCTGGATCGGAAGCTCTACAAGTCACCAGCATATGCCAATAAGAGACTTGATTAACTCTTTTTGGTCACGCTGCTTATTACGGGGTTTTTAGTCGAAAGGTCGTCAGGAGATAACTGGCGACCTTATGACTTGATAACGAGCGGGAAATTGCTGTTTTTTTGTCCTGGGTCGTGCCGTTTGAAAAACGAATTTGTGATTGATTCATCGTTGGGACACGATCAAAATGGCGACAGACTGTCGCAAGAATGAATCAGAAGCTGACAACACGTCTCGTCAGCCATGTTCTTTGAACGTTCACGCCACGTCGGCATCTGAGTCGGTTGTCACGTCACTGGTGCCTCTGGCGGAACCAGCGATCTATGATCGAATTTTCTGGTTGGCATACCTGGCCAACATCATGGCTGTCATGGCGAACGCACTGACGTTTCGATTTGCCGAGCTAGTGCATTTTCTAGGCGGGAATGAGCAAACGACGGGCAATATTGTCAGCGTGGGATTGATTGTCGCCGTCCTCGCCCGACTGGTGCTTTCCAGCAGCATCGACTACTACGGTACCCGTTTAATCTGGACTCTTTGCGCCGCCATGTTTACCAGTGGCAGCCTGGTTTTTCTGATGGCAACAGAACTGGGCTGGTCGCTGTATGTGGCACGGGCTGCTTTCTACACCGGGCTGACGGGAATGTTCGCCTGCTCGATGACGCATATTCAAAACCACGTGCCTCCCAGTCGCCGGACGGAAGTCATTGGCAATCTGGGAAGCAGCGGCTTTGTGGGAATCATTGTTGGCTCAAACATCGCTGATCAAATCGTCCGCTGGCTCCCAAACATCCATGATCAGTTTCACGCCCTCTTTGGGGGAGCGGCAGCAATCGGCACTGTTTACCTCCTGCTGATTCGTCAATTTCCCCAGACCGGTCATCATGAACCCATGACCGAACCGCAATCAGCCGTGAGGTTGCTTTACCGATATTGGCCAGGGGCTGTGGTTTTGGCCGCGATGATGATGGGACTGGGGCAAACCGTCACGACGGTCTTTTTAACCCGTTTCGCTACGGAGCGGGCATTGGGTGGGATCGCGATGTTCTTCACGGCTTATGCGATTTCGGCTTTTTGCTTCCGGATCAGTGTTCGTAACTGGGGCTGGACGATTGGCCGTCGCTGGATGCTTTTTCGCGGCTTAATAGGTCAGGCTGTGGGACATCTGATGATCCCCTTTGTGACCGAAGACTGGCAGCTACTTTTTCCGGCTGTCATTTGTGGTTTCGGTCATGCCATCCTCTTTCCGGCTGTTGTGTCTTTGGGGGCAGGAGCTTTTCCTGTGTCAGCACGTGGCACGGGGACGGCCATTATCCTGGGGATGACAGATCTGGGCGGACTCGTCTTTGCTCCCTTTCTGGGATGGATTATTGATGAGGCGGGTTTTTTCTGGATGTTCGCCACCAGCGCTACCAGTGCCTTCCTCGTTGGATGTCTGTATCTGATTGTCGCCAGCCGCCACCCGGATGAAGAATCGCGTCACGGGCGCGCCACTCAAGTCCCGTGAGCCAATCCGGCAGAGTTTCCCTCCTGGCAACCCCGCATGGCTCTTCACCCGGCGAACTTTTCAATGTTGGGGAGTTTCAATAGTGAATACGCTGGAAAGTTCTGGTTTGCCTGCCTGGGGATAATCCGATGGGCGAGAGACTATTGGGGAAAATCTCGGGAAAGTCAGATCATCAGACGAACTTTTGGTGGATCGGAAGGTTTGCTTAAGGGAAAATACCAGCAGTTACCGCCGAATCTTGGAGGGATTGACTGTCTATCAGAGGGGTTGTGATCTCTATTTTTTCGGAACGGAAATTCTGCTCTGTTCGATCAGAAATTCCGTGGGTAGGATGATGATCCACTTCCCCCAAGGATGGGCTCTCATCATGTCTCTATCGCGTATTCTTCGCGTTCAATTGATTGCCGCCTTCACTTTCTGTGGAGTCGTTGATTCTCTAGCTGCTCAAGAGCATTCACCCGTGAGCGCTCCCGTTGCTGAACAGGTTCAACTTGCCCCAGAATCAATAGATACGGCACAGTCCCCCACAGCACCTGAACCAGTCATCATTCAACCAGCAGCGACTGAAAAACGGACAGTGCAAGTCAAGCGTGATCCCAGCGGCGAGATTCACATCTCGGTTACAACGACGTCTGTTGAAGGGACGTCGGTCAAAGCCTGGCGAGCCACAAGTCTTCCCGATTTGCGGGCTAATCAACCCGAAGGATATGAAGCCTTCGTGGAATTTCTGAAAGGGGAACTGGCCTCGCGCGCTCGCCAGCGTGCTCAAGATCGCGCTCGGGAAAAGAAAGCCAATGCCCGTGTTGCTGATGATGAAGATCATTCAGAAGTGACGTCTGATGCCGCCATTGAAGGTAAGGAACCCGGGCCCAAACAGCTCAAACCAGTTCGTGAAGATCCGCTGGTTCCCCGAATTGTTTTTATCCCTCAAACCAGTGCGGCATGGCCTTCTGGTGAAGCGCAACCGCGACTTGTTCAGGCAGACGTTGGCGGGGGCCGCATCAGTATTCGTGATTCTATCAATGGGACAATTTCCATTCATTGGCAACCACTCCCAGGCTCAACAGGCAAGGAGCGGAACTGGATTGGAAATTCAATTGAAAAACTCGAGGATCACGACTCACAATTGGCCGAGTGGTATGCAAAGCTGACAGGAGGCCCCGTTCCCGTTACGGCGACTGGAACGGGTGAGTTGCTTCCTGAATCTGGTCTGGCTGTGGCAGGCTGGCTTCCCTTGCCACCGCCACCTCCTCCCGTCGATGACGGAATTCCCGTACCAGCTACGGAAGTGGGCGGGTTGCCATTAGCTCCGGTTCCGCTGGTTCCCTTGCCACTGGCTCCCCTGCCGCTGGCTCCGATCCCTGAATTGCCCTAAGCGTTTTGAATGCTTGATCACCTTGAATCTGAGGGAAATGGCGGAAGCATTTGCGAATCTGTGGCGCAATACCCATCATTCAGAGATTAGCCCTCACTGAATCGTGAGAGTGTTTCTGTTCCTGATGGATGCCTCAGCGTGATTCCCAGCTTATTTGCCTTTCGTTTTGAATGGCCGATTCAGCGCTTGCCAGAGTTTTCTCTGGGTGCTGCCGAGTGGGTTCCCCCAACGGAATCGCTGCTGCTCAACCTGCCACAGACGACAGCGGCAACGTCTCCCATCGATTTCCGGCTTTACGCTGGCTGGAACTCGCAAGGGTTGGGGATCCGGTATGTCGCTGAGCAGTTGCCAAGCCTGCCACAGAGTGACACCAAACGCCCTACTGAAAGCGATGGCCTGCAACTTTGGATCGATACCCGAAACACTCAGAACGTCCACCGGGCGACCCGCTTCTGTCATCATTTCTGCTGCTTGCCTGCCACGGGAAAAACACATCTCACACCCCATGTGCTTCAACACCCCATTGCTCGTGCTCGTGAAGAACAGACAATGGCTTCGGCTGAATCGATCCCGTGTCGCAGTGTGATTGAGAAACAGTCATACTCCATGGAAGTCTGGTTCCCTGCCAATGTGCTGTCGGGGTATGAACCGTCCGCCAGTCCTCGCATCGGATTTTACTGGCGGTTTATTCATCACGGTGTGCCGGATCAGTTTTTAACGGTCGGTCTCGATTTTCCCATCGACGCTGACCCCAGCCTTTGGCAAACGCTTGTGCTCTCCTGAGTGCCGTATCACGGCTTAATTTTGGGGTTTCATGCGTAGTCACGTCCTCCGCTGTAAAACTTTACAACCTGTTTGATCCTGCTTTTAAGCTTTGACAATTCATGAGTAGTTTTCATGCAGAGTGCTCTGGATGCACTCTCCTGAAATCGAGGACTTTAATGATCATGGACTGGTCACTTTTTATCCCCTCGCGCTGCGCTATGGTCGTGAACCGACAACTGGTCATGATCGCCATGTGCGGCGTTCTGAGTCTGACATACACGATTGGCCGGGTTGATGGAGAAGACTGGCCCTGCTTTCTGGGGCCAACGCATCTGGGGATTTCCAAAGAAACGAACCTTAATCTTGACTGGCCGAAAAATGGCCCGCCGGTTCTCTGGAAAGCAACGATTGGGGAAGGTTACTCCGCTCCCTCGATTCAAGGCGACCGACTGATCGTTCATCATCGCCAGAAAAAACAGGAGTTTGTGGATTGTCTGGATCCCTCCACTGGCACAAGGCGATGGCGCTACGAATCTGCCACCAGCTATGTCGATCCTTATGGCTACAACGGCGGGCCGCGAGCAACCCCCTTGATCCATGATGGTAAAGTGATTGCCTTTGGCCCCGAAGGAAAGCTGATCTGCCTCGATCTGGTTCAAGGAAAACGGCTTTGGGAAGTGGACTGCGCGGCACGCTGGAATGTTGCTGAACACTTCTTTGGCTTTGGCTGCACGCCGATTGTGGAGCAAGGAAAGCTGATCGTGCTTGTTGGTGGGCAGCCCAACTCGGGCGTGGTGGCTTTTGATCTGGCTAACGGCCAAGTCCTCTGGGAAGCCGTGGGCAAATCCACCTGGGACGGGTGCCTGACCTCAACGGGAAAGCCCTGCCGCTGGACGGGCGAAGAAATGATCGTCAGTTATTCCTCACCCATTGTGCACGAAGTGGATGGCGTGCGGCACCTGCTCTGCCTGATGCGACATGGACTTGTCTCGCTGGATCCTGCTAATGGTCAAGAACGTTTTCACTACTGGTTTCGTCCACGCGTTCATGAATCGGTCAATGCTGCCCGGCCCGTGGTCTGGGATCAGAAAATTCTGCTGTCAGCGGCTTATGAAGCGGGTTCCGTACTTCTGGAGATTCAACCACGCGGGCAAGGTGTCAAAGAGGTTTGGAAAAATCAGAAAGTGATGCACGCCCACTGGTCGACTCCGATTCGTGTGCCAGGGGTTATTTACGGATTCTCTGGCCGCCATGAAAATGGAGCCATGCTGCAAGCTGTTGATGAGCAGACGGGTGAATTGCTCTGGGAAGAAAGCGGCCTGCTGGTTGATGCAGAGACTCTGGAACGCGATCCGGCGACCGGAATTCTTCGTGACCGCGCCAGTGGCGCCGAAATCCCGTGGCCATTTTTTGGCAGAGGATCAAAAATTCAGGTGGGCGAACACTTTATTCTCTGGAGCGAACGAGGAACGCTTTCACTCGCTAAACTCGATCGTAAAGGATACACAGAGTTTCATCGGGCCTCGTGGAAGGATCTCAGCTACCCCACATGGGCCGCTCCGGTTCTTTCCAACGGAAAGCTCTACCTGCGCGATGAAAAGTCATTGGTTTGCCTGGATATCGCCAAGCCCACTCGGACTGACTAATGATCCGTTGAATAAATATTCGATCTGACAAGAAATTAAATTGCCTGAACTGGCTGGAGGAAAAACTGATGCGTAAAGCCAGTAATGTGCTGGGAACTCCCCTGATCGCTTGTGGGTTCGATCCCATAACCGGTTTCTATCGTGATGGCTGTTGTAATACCGGCGGCGATGATTCTGGTCTGCACCTGGTCTGCTCAGAGGTCACCGAAGAGTTCTTGCGGTTCTCGCAGAGCCGGGGGAATGACCTGATTTCTCCGGTTCCTCAATGGAATTTCCCCGGATTGAAACCCGGCGATCGCTGGTGTCTATGTGTCATTCGCTGGAAAGAAGCTCTCGAGCATGGTGTCGCGCCACCCGTTGTTCTGGAAGCAACGCATATCTCGACGCTTGAGTTCGTTACTCTGGAAGAATTGCAGGAACATGCCGTTCAAGCAGATGGCGACTCATCGGCATTCTGAATTGTAAAGAGCCTATAAAAAAAACGCCCGGGGCATGACACTCATGGCCACCGGGCGATTTTTTTGAAATTCTGGCTCGATCATTCCAACGATTATTTGGCAGCGGCTTTGAGTTCTTCAGGCGTCATTTTGAGATCCGCCGGCTTCACATCTTTCTTGTAGCTGCCAAAGCCATACATCGTGGGGACAAAC
The DNA here is from genome assembly GCF_056500625.1 of Planctopirus sp. SH287. NCBI lineage: Bacteria > Pseudomonadati > Planctomycetota > Planctomycetia > Planctomycetales > Planctomycetaceae > Planctopirus > Planctopirus sp. SH287. The sequence goes on from NZ_CM151403.1 coordinate 1,379,008, forward strand.
TCTCCGACCAGGGCAACATTGGCTGTCGGAGAAATTTCCGCCTCTTTGTGCAGGCCCCAGAAGACCGCGTTGATAATCATTCGACGCACGCCTTCATTGGTAATATCTGTGGCTGACCCCATCGTCGTGGTGAAGATCCGGCTGGTTGCTCCTGACTCATGGCTGTGGTCGCGAGTCCAGGCAATCGCCTGCATGGGATCGTTTTTGGCACCGCTGACAGCTGGCGAATTGGGATCCAGTGACTGGGTAACTTCACCACGCATCAGAATCGTTGCGTCAGCAGGAGGTGAGGCGCGGTAGACATCGGTATCACCAAAAACGTGGTTCACACCACGCAGGATCGGGTGATCTTTTTGGGCCGGCTCAATCACTCCCCGAGTCCCTTCTTTCTTGTGGTCACCGTGATGGGCAACCCAGGTTTCTCCGAGAATCTGCTTGCCAAAGCCACCTTTCCAGGCAGGGTCTTTCGAGAAGTTCCAACCATACCTGGCGAACGGGCTGGAGGAATTTCCATAATTGAAAGCATGTGTGCTGGTGCGAAGCGCGATTACAGGTTTGCCGGACTCGATGGCTTTAATAAAACGGGCCATGGTTTCGTCGGGCCATTGCCGAAAACGCAGTAACATGACAAACGCATCGGCTGAATCGATGGCATCAGCGCCGGTCAGCGACTTTCCGTTCTCGGGATTGATGTTCCCTGTTACAGGATCGACCGAAAAGAGAACAGTGCAATGAAAGCCATGTCGAGCCGCTAAAATCTTGGCAAGTTGTGGAAGACATTCCTCAGAACGGTATTCCTCATCGCCTGCGAGAAAGACCAACCGCTTGCCAGCCCCCGGCCCTTCTCCTCCCTCATAGACGACAAAGTCATCAGCTGCCTGAAGGTCTGAAGGTGCCATCGCCATCCAAGCCGCCAACGCGGCAAACATGACGAAGGCAAGTCGCCTTGGAATCAGAGCAAAACTTCGTGAAAACATTCCGGAAAGAGGAAGGCGGAGTTTCATGGGAAGCTCTTCAAGGGGGAAGGATCTTGACGCACAGAGAATAGTGGAGAGATTCAGCGAACAGGTCGCTCTGCGAATCTCTCCACTCACTGTTGCCTTAATTCACAACGAATTACCGACTGGTCGTTGTGGAATCGAGTGTCCAGCCCGATGGCAATGTGGTGCCCTTGGGAACCACGAGAACACCGTCCTGAAGTACCAGCGGGCTATCTTTCGGCAATGTGCCTGCCTGGCAGTTGGTGATGCGGACGTTGTTGCCGATGCGGCAGTCTTTATCGATGATCGCGCCATCAATCACGCAGCCATCACCGATCCCAATGGGAGGAATGCCATTCTTACGGTTGGCTTCCAACTCGGCTTCGCTCTCATAGGAATCAGCTCCCATGATAATGGTGTTGCGAATCGTGGTGTTTTTTCCAATGTTGCATCGCAAGCCAATGACGCAGTTCTCGACGACCGAGCCTTCACCAATCGATGATCCGTCGGCAATAATCGTTTGCTTGGCCGTGGCCCCTTCCAACCGAACAGGAGGGAGAAACCGCGCGTGGGTGAAAATTGGACGCGTGGAGTCAGCGAGCGAGAACGGCGGGCTGGACTTCGCCAGATCCAGGTTTGCTTCGTAGAACGAACGGATCGTTCCAATGTCTTCCCAGTAGCCATCAAACAAGTGAACCTGCACCTTGTGAGTGCGGATGGACATGGGGAAAATTTCTTTACCGAAATCGTGATAATCACTGCGCGACAGCAAGTCGACAAGGACATCACGGTTAAAGAGGTAAATCCCCATGCTGGCAAGGCAGTCGCGTCCCTTGCTTTCGATGCCGCGTGCATCGATCCAGGCGGGGTCGGTCTTTACCAGATCAATCTCTTCGTCTGTCTTGGGCTTTTCAAGAAAGCCAAGCACTTTACCAGTGTCATCCAATCGCATGACACCAAAGCCACGGGCCGCTTCACGGGTCACGGGAAGTGCCGCAATCGTGACATCAGCCTTGGCATTCTGATGAGAGGCAATCATGTCCTGGAAGTCCATCCGGTACAGTTGATCGCCGGAAAGAATCAGGACGTAGTCGATTCCCTTCTGCTCCAAGTGCCGCATATTTTTGCGAACCGCATCGGCTGTACCTTGGTACCAGGCTTCGCCTTCCATGGTTTGCTGGGCAGCCATGATTTCGACAAAACCACCGTCAAAGCGATCAAAGCGATAAGTCTGACGAATGTGTTTGTGCAAACTGACCGAGTTGAACTGCGTCAACAGATAGATGCGGTTAAGGCCACTGTTGAGGCAGTTGGAAATAGGGATATCGATCAGACGATACTTGCCTCCCAGTGGAACAGCCGGCTTGGAGCGATCCTTTGTCAGAGGATAGAGCCGAGTTCCTTTACCACCACCAAGAATCACCGAAACCACGTTACGCATGAATGCCTCAAATGCTGGTTCAAATCTGTCGCTGAAGTGTCACGTTGCTGCCGAGAGAGAATTCGGAGCAGACCAATCTCAACGCATCGGCCATTATTCATACGGGGCCGAACGCGGCGAAGCAATCTTGAATCGACTCGTGCGGTGAGAAATGGCCGAGTGAGCCATTTTTCGGTCATGCACGATCGTCACAATAGGCTGAGATCATCCAGCTTGCGAGTGAGGCGGCATGGATTCATCAAGCGGGAAAACCAGGGTAAGCGGCAAAGCCTCTTAAGAGAATTGTGCGAACAATCTCACAAAGCCAAACTGGCAGGGCTGGTGGTGCCGCAAGCTACGGTGGCATTCACAACATCACTGCTTCCTGATGTTACTGCCCCTGATGTTGCCGCTCGCGGAAGCTAAGCGATCAAGCAAAGATGGCTGTGCTTCGAGCTGAATTTTGTGTGAGAGGCAATGTTGCCCACCGTTGTCGTAAGTGACAACGGTGGGCAACCGTCTTTTAGTCACAATCACTTCACCATATGGCCAAGGATGACTGAGATCATGCAACGCTTTGGTGGGATGTGATATTGGCACTGCACCAACGGGGCATGAACGAGGTGCGAGGCATGGCCCGGCGCAGGGCCTTGATGACCTCTCTATGAAAATTACTTGGCTTGCGTTGCCAGTGTCAGTGGACGGGATTTTTCCAAACGCTCAATCCGGATTTCTGGAGGCGCTGCAATCCCTAGACGAACTCGCCCATTTCCAATATCGACGATTCGGACAGTAATCTGAGTGTTGCCAATCTGAATCGATTCATCGACTTTTCGTGTTAGCACAAGCATTCGAGCATCCCTTATCGAATTCGGCAAACTAAAATGACCAATGCTTGGGATGTTGAGCATGTTTCGTGCCGGACGTTTGTTGTTACTTTGGTCGATTGTCGTAACATCATGTTAACAAAAGAGATAGGGATTTACAATTCTTGAAAACGAACGGTGTCTGTAAGTGTGTTTACTACTCTGTTGGTGGAATGGCCATCAAGTTGAACGCTCTTCAGTCATTCAGGCTGAAAATTCGAGTGTTGCAGAATAGCACATCACGTTCGGTTGTATTGAATTGCACCACCTGTCTTTGAGTGCGCTTGAAATGCCCGGACTCAGGGCTGACACTGATTCATATGAAATTTTGACGATATAGCCTCAACGCTTTCTTCACGGTGGAATTCGCTCCATGATTTTGAGTGCATTGAATAGCCGGTGGCTCTCGCCCCTTGCCAGGATTGCTGCATCTCCTTTGCTGGTTGTCTGTTGTGCGATTTTTTCTGGGGCCTTTTCCCCGGAAGCATTCGCTACGGCAGCCGACGACACCTATAAGCCAGCTATCAGTGAGAAATCGGATGAGGCTGTTCTGGCAAAATCTCAATTCAAATTTCCAGAAGGAATCAAGGTCGAGTTAGCCGCTTCTGAGCCAGAATTGGCTAACCCGGTTGCTTTTTGTTTTGACGAACAGGGAAACCTGTATGTGGCGGAAACCTTTCGGCAGAGCAAAGGGGTGGAAGACAACCGTGGTCATATGAAGTGGCTGCTCGACGACCTGGCGGCACAGACCGTGGCCGACCGCGTCACGTACATGCGAAAGCATGTTTCCGATGCCGACGAGCGGTACACCAAAGAACACGACCGGATTCGCAAGCTGCAAGATCTTGATAAGGACGGCGTGTATGAGACTGCGACAGTCTTTGCGGACGGATTTAATGCGATGGAAGACGGAACAGGGGCTGGTTTGCTCGCATGGAACGGGCACGTCTATTACACCTGCATTCCCAAGCTCTGGATGCTGACAGACACCAACAATGACGGTGTGGCCGACCAGCGCAAAGTGCTGAGCGATGGTTACGGCGTTCGATTTGCTTTCCGGGGACATGATTCTCACGGCTTGGTCATCGGCCCTGATGGACGGCTCTACTTCAGTATTGGTGATCGTGGTTACAACATTGATACTCCCGCAGGAAAGCTGATTCATCCTGACCGTGGAGCCGTTTTCCGCTGTGAACCGGATGGCAGCCAACTGGAAGTGTTCGCCACCGGACTTCGTAATCCTCAGGAGTTGGCCTTCGACAATCGCGGCAGGCTGTTCACAGGCGACAATAACTCCGATGGAGGCGATAAAGCGCGCTGGACCTATGTCATGCGCCAAAGCGAAACCGGCTGGCGAATGAACTATCAGTATCTCAACGACCGTGGGCCGTGGAACCGCGAGAAGCTGTGGCACCCTGCTCACGAAGGACAGGCGGCCTACATTGTGCCGCCCATTTTGAATTTTGGAGATGGCCCCTCTGGCCTGACCCACAACCCTGGCACAGGTCTTCCTGCGAAGTACGACGACTGGTTCTTCATGGCTGATTTTCGCGGTTCGGCTGCAAATAGCGGGATCCGTGCCGTCTCGAATAAACCCAAGGGAGCTGGCTTTGAAATCGCCAATTCCGAACAGTTCATCTGGAGTATTCTGGCGACAGATGTTGACTTTGGTTACGACAGCTCAATCTATGTTTCCGACTGGGTCAATGGCTGGGAAGGATTAGGAAAAGGCCGCATCTATCGGTTTACTCATGGAGAAAATCAGGAGGGGCAGAATGTTGCCCAACTCTTCCGGGAAGGATTTTCCAAGCGGCCCGCTGATGAATTGGTCAAGCTTCTTTCCCATGCTGACTACCGTGTGCGGCAACAAGCCCAGTTTGCCCTCGTTTCACAAAAGGCGATCTCTGTACTCAAGACGCAGGCAGCACGCGGAGCGACCGTTACTCCCCGGTTGCATGCGGTCTGGGGCCTGGGACAACTTTCCCGACAAGAGGTTGAAGTCGGCCCCGAATTGATCACGCTTCTTTCTGATCCTTTAGCAGAGATTCTTGAAGCAGCCGCAGTGGTTTTGGGAGATATTCATTATGCCCCCGCTGCCCCTGCACTGGCTGGCCTTTTGAAAGACTCTGACGCTCACGTTCAGGCACAAGCTGCTATCGCACTGGGGCAACTTTCCGGGAACAGTCAAGGCCCTGCTTTAGTGGAAGCACTGGCTGCGAGCAACAATACCGATCCTTATCTCAGGCATGCACTGGTTGTGGGGTTGGTCGGCTCCAGTGATCCTGCCTGGATTGCCGCTCAACTCAAGCATGTGTCACCGGCTGTCCGATTAGGGGCCGTTGTGGCGTTACGCCGGCTGGAATCGCAGGAACTGGGTCTGGCTCTCAACGACGCTGACCCTCTGATTGTTCTGGAGGCAGCCCGGGCGATTCATGACCTTCCAAAATCCGATCATCTGGCCGCATTGGCCTCACTGACGATTTCACAGGTCACAAATGACGCCCTGGCCCGCCGGATTCTTAGTGCCAATTATCGGCTGGGAACTGCAGCAAATGCCCAACGGGTGGCAGAAGTTGCGGCCAACTCGTCATTAAGTGAAGCCCTCAGAATTGAAGCCATCGACGAACTGCTGATCTGGAATGATCCCGCGGTGCTCGATCGTGTTCTGGGCGATTTGCGTCCACTGGAAAAGCGGGATGTTTCGGTGAACGACGTGATTCGCCCCCTGCTCTCTTCCATGCTGGCCGGCCCTTCCAAAGTGAGGGATGCTTCCACCAAGCTGGCCGCAAAGTATGGTGTGAAAGAAGTTCAGCCATTCCTGCGAGAAACGGTCAAGTCGGTCGATCGTCCGGGAAGTGAGCGACTGGCAGCATTGGAGGCGTTGCAGGCACTGAAAGATCCTGAGTTGAAAGACATTGCCGCGCAATTGATTCAAGACCAGAACGCTCTGGTTCGTGCAGGAGCCGGTGCGGGACTGGCGAGCATCGCCCCTGACCTGGCAATCAATTACCTCAAGACGTTGACTCCCAAGTCTCCTGTTGTGGAAATTCAGATGGGGCTGAAGACGCTCGGCACACTCAAAAATGATGCCTCAAAAGAGGTCATGGCGACATGGCTGGATCGATTGGGAGATCGTTCCGCTCCTCCAGAAATCTGGCTGGAACTGCTTGAAATCGCGAATGAGAAACCGTCGGATGCGGCGAAGAAAGCCGTCGCAAAGTTTGAAGCTTCTCGCAATGCGAACGACCCTCTGGCCAAGGTTCGTGAGTTGATTGCGGGCGGCAATGTGGATCGCGGTATGGACATCTTCTTTAACCGGAGTGAAGTGAGTTGCCAGCGATGCCATCGTGTGGGCAATCAGGGAGGAGAAGTCGGCCCGATTCTGACCACCATTGGAGCCGAAAAGACTGGAGAATATCTGCTGGAAGCGATTGTTGACCCGAATCGAGTGATTGCGAGAGGGTTTGAAACTGCGATTCTGGCGATGGAAGATGGTCGCGTGCTGGTAGGAATTATTAAATCGGAAGCCGATGGCAAGCTGGTCTTGCAGCCTGCTGAGGGAAAACCAGTGACAGTGAACGTCGCAGAAATCGAAGAACGCTCTGTGGGTAAGTCTGGGATGCCTGAAGATCTGGCCGGTAAGATTTCCCGTCGTGACCTCCGCGATCTGGTGGCATATCTGGTCAGTCTTAAGAAGGCTCAGGCGACTGAAGCTCATGGGACTGCGGGCGAGTAATTGATCCTGTGACTGGTTCCCTGCAGGAGATCCATCGGGCGATTCTCAGGTCGATCGCGGTTGGGGCGTTTTCAAAAATTCAGGCTGCTGAAAGTCGATGGTGAGCGACCGATGAACAGCGAACTTCGCGTTGATCCGGTCACAGGTGAGACCGTACTGATTTCGCCCGTGCGGGCACGTCGTCCGCTCGTGCTGCGAAATCATGCTTCAAGAGAGGTCACCCATGCGGATGATCTCGTCGCGATGGACACTGATCCGTTTCTTGAGGGCCGCGAGGATTCCACAGAACCAGAAACTCTCGCTGATCGCCAACCTGGAACCCTGCCAAATCAACCAGGTTGGCACGTGCGGTGCATTTCCAATCGGTATCCGGCTGTCTATACGCCTGAAGGCTGGCTAAAAAATGGCAGCCTCAGTTCTCTCAAGGGAGAGACTCTTGATGACCACCTGATGGACTCAGCAACCAGGCAACCACAGCCGGGAATTGGCGTTCATGATGTGGTGGTGGAGTGTCCGCAGTTTGAAACGTGCCTTCACCGTTTACCGGTCTTACAAATTTCACGCGTGGTGCGTGTCTGGCGGGATCGTCTGAGAAGCTTTCAAAAGCAAGCTGAGCTGAAGTACGTCCTCCTTTTCAAAAATCAGGGAATACTGGCGGGAGCCTCACTTCCTCACAGCCATTCTCAAATCATGGCTCTCCCATTTATTCCCCCTTCATTTTCCAGCGAACTGAAAAGGTGCCAGGATGCTTTTCAGTCAACGGGAGCATGCCTCTGGGGCCAGATAATTGAACAGGAGGAATCGCTGCAACGAAGGTTTGTCACGTCCACGCCGCGATATGTTGCGATCGCCCCTTACGCTAGCCGCTTTCCCTTTGAACTCAGAATTCTTCCCCGGCAGGCGCAGGCACACTTCACCACATTAACGGATGAGGACTGCGAAGAACTGGCGGTGCTGCTTAAAAAATTACTGGAAGCTCTGGCGATTCTGGGCGGTGAGCCAGACTACAATCTGGTGTTAAAAACGGCACCCATACACTCGCCGGATGATGGCTCATTTCACTGGCGTTTGGAGTTGCTTCCCCGCATGGGAGGGATCGCTGGCTTTGAGTGGGGAACCGGTGGGTTTATCAATACGATTCCCCCGGAAGATGCTGCGGCTTATTATTGCCAGCAGCTGCGCGACTTGCAGAATGCCGGAATTCAATACTCCTGATGAACACGAGATATTGGGGCGGGCATCTGATGGCGTGAACAGCAAGTTGCGAACAAGGATAAGTTGAACGGTGTACCCTGAAGCCTGTTTCAAGCATTGACCAGTGCTTCGTCAACAGCCTCACGATACATGGTTCGTGTAATGCAGAAACCAATGGAGCGGTAGAGTTCGACGGCCATGGCATTGGTCGCCGTGACTTCGAGCGCGGCCCGTTTTCGTCCCATCAGGCGAAAGCCCTCAAGGCTTTTGAGAACTAACGCTCGCCCTAATCCCAGCCCACGATGCCCCGGAATGACCCCCACGTTCTGAATAGATCCCAGATACTCAGAGGGACAGATTCCTTGAATTGTCCCGCAGTCGATGGCCATTTGCTGAGACGTTTCCGGCGCACAAACGAGCCAGGTTGCCAGCGGACAAAAACTTCTTTGCAGGGCAATTTCCTGCATCAACCGAAAACAACCATAATAGTCGGCCAGACAAGGAAAGACCTGAGAATCAATCTCGTTTTTAAAGGCCTGAGCCTTCACGCTGGCATGGCGTTCCAGAAGATCATGTCTCCAGGACACCCAGACGTGGCCTTCGGGCAAAGCAGGTCGTTCAACCGCCTGTTGCGCCAGATCGAATTCCATCCGGTAACGTTTGAAATATTGCACTGACACGGTCATCCCCTCCCCTGTCGAGCTTAATCAGCCGACCACTTGGGAGAAAGAGCCTGATCTCTGGAAATCAAAGATTGTCTGCACAGGTTTTTGGAAGATCTGGCTTCAAGCGGCTGCCAGCTCCCGGCTTCGATCACTGGCAGCAGCGTCCTGATCAGCCAATCGCATCAAGCCATCGTAAAGCATGGGCATGGAAATCCCCGTGGCTCGGCGGATTTTTCGGGTTTGCAGCGAGGTTTCCCCCTGAGCAAAACCTGATGCTCTGGCTTCGAGCGGAGTCTTGGCTGACATTCGCTGCACATCGAATTGAAATGTGTTGGCCAGCCGCTGTGTAAACTGAGCCAAATTCACTCGTTCGGCTCCCGCGACGTGGTAAATTCCACTCAATCCGCAAGACCAGGCCCGTTGCACAATGTCAATCATGTCCGACACCAGAATGGGTGAGGCATGGCGAGCACTGTCGACAGAGAGGCGATCTCCGTTACGAATGTCTGCCAGGCACTTTTCCAACCAACCCGACGATGAATGCCAACCGAAGGTATGAGTTCGGATCACCAGATGACTGGGAGATGCCAGCATGACCGCTGTTTCCATCTGGCGAAGTGCCTGGGCCTCGCGGGATGAACAGAAGGACTCACTGGTTTCGGAATGGAACATCCACGGGCCGGTGAAGGTGGCATCTGAAGAAATCAGGGTCAGCGGAATGTGATGTTCTGCGCAGACTTGTGCCCACTCCGTCACTTGAGCGACTGACGCTTTGGGAGAGGATTTCTGAAGATCCCATCCTGTGGCACCCGCTGCTCCGCAATGGACAACCCGATGAACCGCTGGTGCATCTTTCGCCCCTGAAACACTTGCTCGACCGATGAGTTGTCGCAGTTTGTCAGCAGAACTGTCGATGGGGAGACCGATAAACGTCTCGTGAGAATCTTCTGATGCGCCGTGCCTGGCTGTGGTCATCCAGTTGGCCCCCACCATGGTTTCCGCGCCAACGATCAAAATCTGGTGCATGTGTCGCCTCCGTGCGTCATGAACATGAATCTGTGCGTCATGAATCCGGGCGAAACACTCACGATCAAGACCTATCACCGCTACAGAGGGTGCAGGAAGAATGCCGCCAGAGATTTGGGCTGGAAATGTAACCCGTCCTTCCCAAACCACCAACACCAATTGGTTCGGTACCGCAGTGGTCTGTCGAGAACCAGCCAGTTGGAGGATAGTGATCCGATGGAATTATCAGGAAGCTGACGGGCGCATGAGATCCATGGTGCTGTCATTGATCGGGTTTTTGCGAACGACTCGCAGGAGCTTCCAGACGCCCTCTTCGCGAATCCAGACCGAATCAAATTTTCCGGGTTGACGCCCGACCTGGCCAAATCCGGCCATTTCAATTTCACCGCTGGCCCGGAAGTTAACAATGGCTCGGGAGTTATCCTGAGTAAACCGGACGTCAACATCGGACACACGAAGGTTACGTACGGTGAATATCTTCATGCCGGTTTCAATGGTGCTCCGCAGTTCCTGACTTTCGGCTGCGACCATCGCCAGAGTTTGGGGATCTTTGGCTTGAAATGACTGCGTCAATTGCATCAAGCGGGCCACAACCGCTTCACGTTCTGAAACGTGCGAGACATCCCAGATCGCAATGATCGCGGCGGCCACGCCGCACAGGATCCCGAGATTTCGCCAGAGAGGCCGGCCATGTCGCGTCCAGACAACCAGCCCTACCAATGCTGCAATTCCCAGGCAGAGCACAACGATCCAAGATTCGGAAAGCATTCCCATCACTGGCCCCTTGCGCTCTGTTGATGCCGCCTGATTCTGTACAGGTCATTCTCAAGTAATTGTCATCTGGTCGCAAGACAGGATGTTGTGATGACATGTGTGAAGAAGAAACTTATCGTTGGGAAAATGTCATATGGGAAGACTGTCTGTTACTGGTGAGCTTCAAAAATCGTGAAGTTTCTGTGGAAAGTCTGAACCTTTTTTGGGGAAGCATTGTCAGTCAATGCCCTACGACGTACTTCTATAGACGCACTCTTGGATTCCTCTTTTTATGTCAACGGATTGTATGACCTCAACCATTGAGGCCTCAGATGTCGCCAGCAACTCTTCCTCGGTCACGATCGGCAAAGCGAAGCCGGGTTCGATGCGTGAATTGCTGCTGATTGCCATTCCCATGGTGATCAGTGCTGGTTCACAGTCGCTGATGCACATTATCGACCGGATCTATCTGACCTGGCACCATGTTGATGAAGTGGCTGCTGCGCTGCCGGCTGGAATACTCTTCTGGGCGGTGCTCTCCATCTTTCATGGGATGGCCTCTTATATCAACACTTTTGTTGCTCAGTACGAGGGAGCCGTTCGCCCGGATCGGGTGGCTGCCACGATGTGGCAAGGGTTTTACTTTGCCCTGATCAGCGGTGGACTGCTTATGTTGCTGGCTCCTTTGGCTGGCCCACTGTTTGCAGCGATTGGTCACTCTGAAGAGATCCAGAAGCACGAGACGACCTATCTGTCGATTCTGCTTCTGGGGGGGATTCCCACTGTGATGGCCACTGTTCTGGGAACATTCTTTACCGGGCGTGGGCAGACAACTGTGGTCATGTTTGTGAACGTTGTCAGTGTGGCTGTGAATGCGGTTTTGGACTATGTCTTCATCTTCGGCTGGGGGCCGATCCCGGAAATGGGGATTGGCGGCGGCGCATTGACTGATGTCATGGCCAACGTCGGAACATGCGTTGTCTTGGGGGGCCTCCTATTCTGGCCTTCCATCTCTCAACGTTATCAATTCTGGAAACACCGGGGGATTGATCGCGCCCTGACGATCCGGATGCTTTACTTCGGCTTTCCCGTCGGTCTGCTGTTGCTGATCGATGTCTCGGGCTGGGCCATTTTTATGAATGCGATTGGCTGGCTGGGAAAAGCCGAGCAAGTCGCCACCAATCTGGCGTTCAATCTGAACACGCTGGCGTTTATTCCGGTGATTGGTTTGGGGATCGCCGTCTCAACCTTGGTCGGCATGCGCATTACCGAAGGCCGACCGGATCTGGCAGCACGCACGACCTGGATGGCCGTGGGATTGTCGGTGGGTTACATCGCGTTTTGCAGCACAATCTATCTGATGTTCCCCAACATTCTTCTGGCTCCCTATGAGTGGAAAGCTCATGGAAACGAATTTGCCGAAGTCAAAGAAGTTGTTATCCAGTTGCTCTGGTTTGTTGCGGCTTATTCGTTTTTTGACACGCTGGCCATTATTTTTGGATCATCCATTCGAGGAGCGGGCGATACCCGGTTTTCAATGATCTTCACTTTGGTTTGTGTTTTCCTCTTATTGATTGCCCCTACGGTCGTTCTTTTCACCTGGTTTAAGCCCACGCTTCTGATGTGCTGGGCGTACTGCTCGCTGTATATCGTGGTGATGGGTGTGGGCTTTATGCTCCGTTTCCTGGGCGGAAAGTGGAAATCCATGTCTGTTGTCGAACCAGATCTGGTTGGTAACGGGAGCGCTATGAACATCCATTCTCCCCCCGTGACAATGCTGGAGGTGGAACCCATTGCACCGGTCTGATCACGACTTTGTGATCTGTTATGGTTAGCGGTCTGTATTGCCCACAAGGAGACATGGCTTCACTTTAGGAAATTAAAAGCAATTCACTTGCATTATCATCAGAGTTGCGTCATTGGGCTTGATCTGTCACAGTCTTCGGGGCATTCCTTATCTTTCAATCCAAGCGTACTTGATCTAGTCACCGTGTCCGTTTGCAATGGTTCAGGCCATGTTCTGATAGACAACGAGATTTTTGCTAAAAAATCAGCAGGGGCTTCTCGCGGGACGCCTTAAAAAGTTTGATGAAAAAGCCGAGTCGGCTACGCCAAGGATTCCTATGTCGCTCGAAATGAAAGACGTTGCGAAAACCTACGCTGCCCCAGGGGGTGGGTTTCAGACAATTCTTCAGGTTCCCCAATTCTCGCTGGCACAAGGCGAGCAAATGGCTCTTTTGGGAACAAGCGGCAGTGGCAAGACCACACTGCTGAACGTCGCGGCTGGTATCACCCTTCCCGACACGGGATCCGTGTCCGTGGGAGGGGTCAACATCACCACGATGATCGAAACGGTTCGTGACCGGTTTCGATCCGAACGCATTGGTTATGTCTTTCAGACTTTTAACTTATTGCCCGCGTTTACAGCGCTGGAAAATGTTTTGCTGGGAATGAGTTTTTCATCGCAGCCGGTGAATAAATCGCGAGCCATTGAGTTACTGAACCGGGTCGGGTTGGGAGACCGCCTGCATTACCGGCCGGGACAACTCTCCGTGGGGCAGCAGCAGCGCGTGTCAGTGGCGAGAGCTGTCGCAAAGATTCCACGCCTCTTGTTGGCAGACGAACCGACCGCGAACGTGGATGGCCCGAATCAGTCGGCCATCCTTCAGTTAATGCAGGAAAGCTGCCGAGAGCACAATGTCACGTTGTTGCTTGTGACGCATACGGCTGAGGTTGCCCAAATGTTTTCTCGTGTCGAGCAATTATCGGATTTTAATACCGCTGCTCCGCGGGCTGCATCATCACCCCTGACGGGAGCCATTGGATGAACATTTTTCAGATTGCCTGGAGAAGTATTCAGCAGCGATCGGTGGCCTCGCTTCTCACCGGACTGTCCGTCGCGCTGGGCGTGATGCTGATGGTCGCCGCGATGATTCTTTACGGTGTTATCGCCAGCACATTTCAACAGTCTTCGGTGGGTTACGACCTTGTTGTCGGTGCAAAAGGAAGCCCGCTGCAACTGGTGCTCAGCTCCATCTATCGAGCTGGCCCGCCCATTGAGAATCTTCCTTACCGATTCTATAAGGATCTTCAGAAAGACCCTCGTGTTGAAGCGGCCATCCCCATTGCGTTAGGTGATGCGACTGAAGAAGGCGCGTTTCCGATTGTAGGAACCGTTCCGGAATACTTCTCAATCCCTTATGCGCAGCACCGTGAGTTTGCTGTTCGTGGAACTTTTTTCCGGAAGCCATTTGACGCTGTCATTGGTTCACGGGTGGCTGCTAACAATGGCTGGAAAGAGGGATCCCAATTCCGCATGGTTCATGGCGGAGCCGATACCGGGCATGTCCACGATGAGAAGTTCACCATTGTGGGAGTTCTCGCCCCGACCGGGACACCCAACGATCGGTCGGTCTTCGTGAATCTCGATGGTTTTTATCAAATTCAAGGACACGACAATCCGTTTGATCAAGCGATCAGACGGGAGCGGGAATTCTATGGCCAGCCTCCCCTTGAACCGGAAGTTCTTGCAGCAGAAGTTCAGCGGCTCGAAAAACGTTACGGCCACCACAATCACGATCATGCCCCTGGCGAGGAGCATTTCCATGACATTCCGATGGTGCAGAAAGATGTGACAGCGATTCTGGTGACAACTAAAACAGCAATCGCAGCCAGCCTGATGGAGGGGGAATACAAGAAGGGTTTCAAAGCTCAGGCGGTCAATCCCATACGCCCGATGAATCAGCTGCTCACAGACATCCTTGGGAATATTCAAATCCTGCTGATGGTGATGACGGGATTGATCATTGCCGTTTCCGGCATTGGAATTTTTGTCAGCATTTATTCGTCGCTTCAGGAACGCCGCCGTGAAATTGCTATCATGCGGGCTTTAGGTGCCCGTCGCGAAACAATCTTCGGCATCATTATTGTCGAGTCATTACTGCTCTGCCTGGGCGGTGCTATTGCAGGGTTACTTCTTGGTCACTTGCTGGCCGTTTTGGCAGCTCCGATCGTGACTGCACGAACTGGCATCCTGTTGAATGGATGGACATTTCAGCCTGCCGAGTGGATCCTCTTGCCGGCAATGGTGGTTCTGGCCGTGATCGTCGGATTGATCCCCGCGTTGTCGGCCTACCGAACGGAAGTCGCCTCGAACCTGACACCCTCTTGAGTCGTGCATTTCAAAAGGGTCTGGCTTTCTGTCGGCGTAAGAATTCATGCTTTTCCGGACAAATGACAGTCATACTCGGCGACATTGACCTGGAACGGGGTCTCTGAGCCTGACAGGAAGCCTTCGAATCTTTCTTTCTGAGAGAGGTTGGTTGAAGAGGGGCGTGTTGCTGGTCACACGGCTGGTTGATCAGGCCCTCACCCCCGGCCCTCTCCCGCGAGCGGGAGAGGGGGTTTATAGGCCGGGCTAAATTCCCGTCAGTTTCTTATAGCGCATGGGCTTCGGCTTGTCGGCATCTTCACCCAATCGCTGCTTCTTGATGGTTTCGTAAGTGCCGTAATTTCCTTCGTGCCAGAAGACCTGGCTATCCCCTTCAAAGGCCAGAATGTGAGTCGCGACACGATCCAGGAACCAGCGATCGTGGCTGATGACAACCGCACAACCCGAGAAGTTCAATAAACCTTCTTCGAGCGCACGCAACGTATCGATGTCCAGGTCGTTGGTGGGTTCGTCGAGTAACAGGACGTTTCCACCGACCGTTAATGTCTTGGCGAGCAGCAAACGGTTACGTTCCCCACCCGACAGGAACTTGACCTGCTTCTGCTGATCAGGCCCCTTGAAGTTGAACTTGCCGCAATAGGCGCGGGAGTTAATCGAGACATCCCCGTACTTGAGGTTGTCATTGCCGCCGGAGATATTCTCGTAAACCGTTTGCTCGCCATTGAGCGTCTCACGGTTCTGCTCGACGTAGGCGATTTTGACCGTGTTACCAATGGTCACGGTTCCCTTGTCGGGTTTATCGAGTTCCATAACCAGTCGGAAGAGAGTTGTTTTCCCTGCACCGTTAGGGCCGATGACTCCAACAATTCCAGCGGGCGGCAGTCGGAATTCCAGATTGTCGAAAAGAAGCTTGTCGCCAAACGCCTTCGTGACACCATCAAACTTCACGACCATTTCGCCCAGTCGCGGGCCAGGTGGAATCTTGAGTTCGATGGTTTCTTCTCGCTGTTCCTGTTCTTCGGCTACCAGCTTTTCATAGGCAGCCAGACGAGCCTTGCTTTTGGCTTGCCGGGCCTTGGGGGACATTCGCACCCATTCCAGTTCGCGTTCGAGAGTTTTCTGACGAGCTGATGCCTGTCGGTCCTCTTTCCGCATACGTTCCTGCTTCTGCTCCAGCCAGCCGCTGTAGTTCCCTTTGAATGGGATACCGTGGCCTTGATCCAGTTCCAGAATCCACTCGCAGGAGTTATCGAGGAAGTAGCGGTCGTGAGTGACCGCGACCACAGTGCCGCGATAGTCATGGAGATAACGCTCCAGCCACGCGACGGATTCTGCATCCAGGTGGTTTGTGGGTTCATCGAGCAGGAGCATGTCGGGATGCTGGAGTAGCACTTTACAAAGTGCCACACGTCGGCGTTCGCCCCCCGACAGCGGGCCAATTTTTGCATCCATGGGCGGCAAGCGCATGGCATCGGCGGCGATAGCCAGTTCGCGATCCAATTCCCACAGGTTCTCGGCGTCGATCTGTTCCTGGATCTTCCCCTGCTCTTCAATGAGCTTGTCCATTTCATCAGCGTCAGGGCCTTCCCCAAACCGCTGATTGATCCAGTCATACCGAGCCATCAATGCTCGTTTGGCAGCGATTGCCTCGTTGAGTTCATCAAGCACGGTGTGTTCTGGATTAAGGACAGGCTCCTGGGGCACGAAGCCACAGGTATAGCCGGCTGCCATCCGAGCCGTCCCCATGAAGTCTTTGTCGACGCCGGCCATAATTTTGAGCAGCGTGCTTTTGCCTGCGCCGTTTCCACCGAGAACGCCAATTTTGGCACCGGGATAAAATGACAACCAGATTCCTTTGAGGATTTCCCGCTTGTCGTGGAATTTCCTTAAGTCTTCCATTGCGAAAATATACTGCTCGCCCATTCGGTGATCCCTGGCCTTCTAAAAAATATGGTCAACCCGAAAAGCTGAGTCGACGTCGCTGACAGAGCCAGCCTCGCTTGCGATGAATCTCAGCATGCAGAGGATACAGGCTCTGTGGAAGTTGCCCCATTGTGACTGATCTTTCTTGTAACCGATAGCGAGGCGATCTGCGCTTTTTTGAATGTGCAAGCCCCAATGACACCGAATTTTGAACATTCTGGATGAGTGAATTGCAAATTCGTCATACAAAGCCCGACAGTACCAAAGTCGAGCCAGGTGAAAATGTCTTAGCGAAGCTCGTTAACTCTTGGCTTAAGGTTGCCGATAACTTTGTCTGTCAGGAAGACAAGCACTCACACAGAAGCTGGAACCTATTTCCTTGATGGAAGTTACGTTTCACCTGCCAAGGGTGGCTGATGTTGGCCTGAATGTGAGGAAACCAAGAGGTTTCCTGTTTGTTCGTCGGGATGACGACCTATTTTTGTGTCTTCTTTCCCGATGGAGAACGCCTCATGTCCCTCTCTCGCAACACCAGGTTGAACCGCTTAGGCACTTTCCGGTATCATTCCTGCACTGGCTTCGAGCGATTGTGGCTCGATGTCATTCAGTTGGATGGGTCAGAACTGTGGTCGGATCAGTCTGGAGTGGACGGCATGGATGTCAGCGGAGTGAATCCCTCTTTCCGCGTGTTGACGACGCAGCCGCATGCTGTTTCGTCAAAGGACAACCGGTCCCCCGCAGTTCCCGTCTCACCGCGAGATGATCTGCACATTTCGACAGCAGGCCGAATGCTCGACCAACTGAACCAACCACCAGAAATTCGCGAACAGCGTTTGAACGCCATCCGTGAAATGATTGCCAATGGCACTTATGATACAGAGGCCAAGCTGGAAGCTGCCGTTGAGCAAATGTTGAATGTGTGGCGGGAAGAAAAGTAGTCTGTTGTCCTGAGCCGAAGCATTTCCTCGTCGGCTTCCTTCTCAGACAGCCGTGGGGGATTCTCAGTGCATCTTGCCGCATTTAATGAAGATATTGCTCCGGTCGAAAAATTTCGCGAGTTCCTTCTGACCAAGGGAATGCGGCTCACCCCGGAACGTGAAGCTGTCGTGACAGCGGTCTATGCCACTCATGATCACTTTGATGCTGAGCAATGGGTTGCCAATCTGTCGCAGCGGGGCCGGAAGGATGGCGCCAGCCGTTCGACCATTTATCGGACATTGAGCCTGCTGGTTGAGGCCGGTTTACTTCGCCGGGTGGCCCGGGCCAATGACCGTGAAGTTTATGAACATGACTATGGCTATCCTCAGCACGATCATCTGATCTGTGACAAATGTGGCGATATGATTGAATTCGCCAACGACGTCATTTCAGAAGCGCTGGAGAAGGTTGCCATGGAGCACGGTTTTCGGATGTCGGGGCATCGGCTGGAGGTGGAAGGTGTGTGTGCCAAGTGCCTGCGTCCTCCACAAAGGTCGCATCGTCGCCTGGACATGATCTAATTCCGGAAAACGCCTCGAAGTCAGGGAGTGCTCGTGGAAATCTTCAGTACCAGTTGCACCTGTTAAAAAATTTCAGAGAAATGGTGCTGAATCTGGCGTTTCTATTGGGAGAAAAGCATTTGGCAAAGAATCTGTCTCTGGTTTCTTGTTGGCAGACTTGCCTAAGAAAGCAACGTGACGTATTCTTCGCCAACCACCTGCCCAGGTGGCGGAACTGGCAGACGCGCTAGCTTCAGGAGCTAGTGGGATAACTCCCGTGCAGGTTCGATTCCTGTCCTGGGCACTCAGAGCTGGCTGGAGTAATTCGCTCCAAGCCAGCTTCTGGCACGTTCGGGGTTACTTTTCCCCAGATCGTGCTACAATCGGAGGCATGATCATGCTCGCCCCAAAACCTGAGACAGAGACGTTTCGCGCGAACGTGAAGTCGCGTTGTATTTCAGTTGGTCTGACACAGGTGCAGTTAGCGGAGGCTGTTGGCGTTACTCAAGGTGCAATCAGTCAAATACTCCGAGGAGCAGTCGAACCACGTCTTACCACAGCGAGTCAAATCGCCAAAGCACTTGGTACGACGGTTGATGAGTTACTTCATTCTCCAGTTTCTGATGTTGCTCAATCTGAACTTGTGATTCAGCGATCTGCTTAACCTGGAGGCATGATCATGCTCGCCTCAAGAACCGAAGGAACGCTTCAGCACAATTTCAGTGCCAACCTACGTGCTCGTTGCAAAGCTTGTAGAATCACGCAAGAACAGTTAGCTGAACTTGTCGGTGTTACTCAGCCATCTGTTAGCGGTTGGATTCGTGGCGAATCGGAACCAAAACTTTCGCATATTGTGAAAATTATTGAGATTCTTGAATGCTCTCTGGATGATTTAGTTCGTCCTGGTGTAGGGAATTAAGAACAGCAATGGACTGCGTGGCCATACCGATAAAGGTAAGTCATGTCGACGAAGGTTCTGACCGAGCTCACAGAGAAACGAATCAAGAAGCTGATGATTCTTTGGTACGCAATTGCGGCAGGTGGCCTCGTCTTGATTCTTGCGGGTGCTGGGATATGGAAATGCTTTGAAGACCCCGTGTTGAACCAGGCATATCTGGCCAATACCGGGACGGCAATCGGGATCTTGGGTGTAGTGACTTTCGTGATAGGTTTCTTTGGGATCTGTTATGCAAAGTTCCAAGCGTGGTGGCATCATGGTTGAATCGAAACTGTTGGTTGAACTGACTGAAAAGAAGCACAAGGCAGGAATGCTAAAGTGGGGTTTTGTCTCACTAATATCAGCTTTCATTGCGATTATCAGTTCTGGTTTATGGATGACGTTTAGCAACCCTGCAAGTCAATCCGGGGGATATGCGGTTCTCTTCGGAGTGACTTTAGTGTTTGGGATTGCAGGGGTTGTTGTTGGGATTGTTGGAGTGTGTGTGTACCAGGCCAAAGCGTGGTGGGATCATGGATAGGCACACGACGGGTTCTGCTGCGATGGATGGAGTGTCTAATCCAAGAAAGCTGAAAGTCACGACTATGCAAATGATTTCTTGGAAATGCCCATCCTGCGAGCAGGTAACAAAGATTCCTGAGGGAAGTGATCCTCGCTATTGTGGGGATTGTTCAAGGACTGCGAAAAATAAGCTTGTTATTGCTCGAGAAGAGCATCAAGGATCCAGAGAACCATCGGTCGAGCAGGCCAGAGAGACGATGGGCAGTCAAGAAGTCTTGCGACTGCGTCGAGTCACCCACTTGATTGTCTCGGACGTAATGTTCGTTATGGGACTCTCGATGCTTTCGACAGGAATCCTGCTTGGATTGTGTGGTGCAGGGTTATTGCCGATCGGCCCGTTTCTAGTTGGAATTCCGGCATTGGGAGGATTCGTCACAATCGTTGGCGGTGTGTGTTACAAGCTGATTGCGAAGTTCCTCGTGCAGCAAGTCTAAAAAAATTCCAAGACTGGGCTTGTAACAAAATAATAGAATGCTATTATCCCCTCGTCGACCTCAGCCTCACCGCTGAATCGATGCGGTGAGCGATGACCGGGCTGGCCCACGGATGGGTTCAGCAAACTCTCGTGACAGGACTGGCACCTGGCTGATGGATTTCAGCCGGGATCAGCGTAAAGCCGCATAACGCCATCCAAACTGTTGCGGATTGTAGTGAATGTGATGGATTTCACAGACCTACGGTCTTCTCTGCGGAACTCTCCCCAGGTCTCAACACGATGAGGGTGCGTCCATATGGAACGTGCCGGTCATCGTCAGCAGCCGAAGGTCTGCCCGCAGTCCGGTTGTACGGAGCCTCAACCGTCACAGCATTGCTATCACTGCGCCAGTAGTGAGGCAATCTGTGATCAGGTGCCGGAGAAATTGCGCACAGTGTCTGACGACAGTCAATTCAGAATGTAGAGAACAACTGAACGGAGACACGAAACACCACGGAGGGGCCAACCAGAAATGAAAGGCAGGCCTCAGAAATGCAACTCTATCGATTCTTGAAGAACCACTATCTGTTGAGACACTTCGATCTTCGCCAGCGATCAATCCAACAACTCGAAGTCTGTATCAGCGTGTTTGGAGAATTCCTGAAACGCCCCCCACTCCTGAGTGACCTCACTGATGACAACCTGCTGAGGTTCTGCGGATGGATGAAGCACGAACGAAAGTCCTCACCAACAACAATCAACTCGAAACGACGGATGGTTATCTCGATGTGGCGAGAAGCGCACAGTCTCGATCTCACCAGTGTGGTGGCTCCGGATGCAGCACGAGTGCCACGGGCGCGGGTGCCGCGAAGGAACCCAACTGCATGGCGTACAGATGAGATGACGCAATTGGTAGATGCCTGCGATGCCATGCCGGTTAAACGTGGTTGGTCAGGTCAGGACTGGAGGGCGTTGTTGCTGGTCTGTTACGACACTGGAGAAAGGATTGGAGCAGTACTGAACACTCCAGTTGAACACCTCGATTTAGAGAGAGGAAAACTGACCATCACAGCGGAGGTGCGAAAGGGAGGCGAAGACAAGGTGCATGACCTGCACCCAGATACGGTGGAACTCTTGAGGATGATCAATCGTGATCAAGAGAAGCTATTCGACTACCCATTTCATCACCGTCAAATTTGGCTCGATATGGATCAATTGCTCACTAAAGCTGGTCTTCCAGTGAGCAGGCGAAATAAGTGTCACAAGATTCGCAGAACTGGGTACAGCCAAGTGTACGTGTTGGCTGGTCACAAAGAAGCAAGCCAATACGCCGGCCATCGAACAGACATGTCAGCGTACTACTTAGATCGAACTCTGCTGCCTGCCAGTCAGGCTATCAGTGTTCTGCCGAGACCGTAGAGAGGAATAGGCATGTTGCTTATCAGTTTTCTTCGTGAACGATATCTCGTGAGTCACAGTGAACTCACAGAAGGATCGATTGAACAACTGATAGTCTGCCTGAATGTATTCTCTGAATACCTGGGAAGACCAGCCTCTTTGGATGATCTATCAGATGACACACTCTTGGGGTTCCAGAAGTGGTTGCTTGAATCTAAGGATGCAGCCCCTGCTACTGTGAACTCCAAGAGACGGATGATTATCTCGATGTGGCGAGAAGCTTACCGGCAACAACTGGCTAAGCAGGCACATCCAGATACAGAAAGAGTGCCAAGGGTGAAGGTTTCTAAAAAAAACCCGACATCTTGGAAGCTAGATGAGATGAAGAAGCTCATCGACGCATGTGATGGCATCCCCATGAAAAAAGGATGGGGATCGTCACAATGGAAGGCGTTGATCCTGTTCTGCTATGACACAGGGCAGCCGGTGGGATCTGTCTTGAAAGCACTGAAAAGACACTTGAGCGAAGACAGAAAGCAGATCTCATTTCAGGTTCGAGGCAGAAATGGAAGGCTGATTCAGAGTCTATCTGATCAGACTGTTGAGGCACTAAATGCTGCATGGAATGCAGACAGCGAGACGATCTTCGCGTTCCCATTCCATCGCAGGTATCTATGGCAGTCGATGGATCGGCTACTGGTTGCAGCAGGGCTACCAAATACACATAGAGATAAGTTCCAAAAGATCAGGCGTACTGGGTATTCACTCACCTGGCTTATTGCCGGGCCAACTCAAGCGAACCGATATGCGGGGCATCGGTCTGATATGTCTGCTGTAAATCTAGATGAGACAATACTTCCATCGGCTTTTGCCGTTGGTGTCTTGCCAAGACCTCACTAGAGAACCGCCCTGCTCTGGTTTACTGATTATCAAAACGAAAGGAGGTACTCATGGCCCCAACCGGCCTGACTAAAGAGATCCAGGCATTCCGGGATGCGCCCGGCTGCGTGACAGTGCATGTCAGGCCGGTGGACTTGCTGCATATTCTGGCCGCGCTGAAGATTGTTGATACGCAAGTGCTGCTGCGGGGAAAGATGGCGAAGACCGTCGAAGTGTTTCTCAGAGAGGCAGCAGGCGGTCTGCCGCCCAACTTAAAGCAACTGTTTCAGGATCGGACGCGGGATCCGGCTACTGAAGCTGCGTTCTTTCGTGACTAAGTAAGCGTGACGCCTGTAGCTCAATTGGTAGAGCACCCTCTGGCCCGAGGGTGATGTTGGTTCGAGTCCAACCAGGTGCAATCTAGTGATAGTTCCCAAGAAGCAATCAATTCACACGAGGTTCACATGAGCGATTTAACACCCACAAAGATGGTCACTGTACTGCGAGAAATCGCTAATCGGCTTGAAGCAATGCCCCATTGTGAAATAGATGGGAAAATAGATATCACATTCTACGAAGCCATCTCCATTGAGCAACTGCGTTGGGTCAATCAACTTTCAATGACGCCGATGGAAGCATGTAATGTTTCTGACACGCACTGGATCGAAGGGGATGTATGTGGTTGCGGCCTGACCGCCTTCTATAAAGCCGGATTGCTCAGCAAAAGAACGAAGACAGTGGTAGTTGAGGTCGAAGCAGACCTAGGGTTGTTGACTTCTCCCTCAACTACTGCGGAGCAACCCGCAGCAGCACCTGGCCAAGCAGGTTCCCAGTGATGGGTTGAGACGGGTGGGGCTGACCTTGGATTGCCCCGCCCGGCGTGTCTGCCCTAGCTCAGAAGTGGGAGAGCAGCGAACTCCGTTTCGCAGGTGCCGGGTTCGATTCCCGGGGGCAGGCTTTTCGATTCACTGAAGTCGCTCTGGCAGGATCGCAGCATGGCATTCCCGGACGTTCCACTGACTCCGTTCAACTACAACTTTTACGTCCGGATCCAGCTCACCCCCATCGGGGTGGAGATAGCCGCCGAGAACTTCTATGGGAACGATGCTGAGCACAATCCAGACGCCGAGGGCTACACCCGCTGGCAACTCTGGAGGGTAATGAAAGTGTTCGGCCCCCACATCGGCAACGGCAAGCCCATCGTCTTTAAGCCGCTCATGCAGTTTGAAATCAATGCCGAATAGGCACCCCCACCCACAAGGAACTTCCCATGGTCGCCCCAGCCAAAGAATCCGCCGACAAGATCGTCATTGAGAACATCGGCCCCATCGAGAAGCTCGAGCTCTCGCCCAAGCCTGGCACCATCACAGTGTTCCGTGGTCGCAATGGGGCAGGTAAGTCAACTGCACTCAATGCAATCAATGGACTGGCACTTAATGGATCACAGCGACTCACTTCTCGGGATGGCACGGTTGGTGGCAAGGTAGAAGGCTTCGGCGCGACGCTCAAAATTGCCCGCAATGGTGCCAACCGTCGCATGGGTGATGTTGAGATCGAATCGATCGAGGATCAGTACAACATTGCTGATCTGGTCGATCCGTTAATTAAGGATCCAGCAGCTGCTGATGCCAAGCGGATTCGGGCCTTAGTGAGTCTGGCCGGTGTGGCGGCGAACATTGAGACGTTCCGGGAACTGTTCGGCTCGACCGAAGAGTTTGACGCGACGGTAAAGCCGTCCTCGCTCAAGTCAACCGATGATGTGATCCAGTTGGCCGACGCTATTAAGCGAGACGTGGAAGTCTCCGCTCGCACAGTGGAAGCCAAGTGTGAGGCTGAGTGGTCGCAGATCCAAGCCATGCGTCAGCAGGCAGGGGAACCCAACTCAGGTACAATCGCCGATGAAGCCTCCCTGAAGAATGACCTGGAGGCCGCAACACTCCGCAAGTCCGAGCTTGCCAAGCAGCGGGATGTGTTCGTCCAGATCAGCGATGAAGTGTCACGGATCCACCTACAGAAAGCGGATCTTGAATCAAGTATGAAAAGCCTCACTGAAGAGCATCAGGCACTGGCCGATCTCACGGAGGCTGAAAAGGTGCTCGCCGAAGAAGATCGCCGACTCGAAGAAGCAGTGACTCAGGCTCGAAATGCACTGCTGGCCAAGAGAGACGAACTGACTCAACTGCGATCCACACTTGCTCACCAGCAGCAGTCCTACGACTTTGCGGTCAAGCAGCAAAACATGCTCGCATCATACAATGCTTCTATTGACAGGATGAACGGCCTGCCTAATCCATCGAGCGAAGAAATCAGTGAAGCTGAGCAGAAGATTGAAGGTATTCATGCTCAGCTAACCCGACTGGCCGAAGAGAAGAAAGCCGCTGAACTGCGAACACAAGCAGCAGTTCGCGAAGAGTCTCTGGCAGCACTTCGAGGCAAAGGAAGCGGCCTCCGAAAGCTCGCTCAGCAGATTCCGACTGTCTTAGCTGAAGCCGTGCGCTCACTGAAGTCCGCTGTGGATGTCACCAGTGAATTCCGTCTGATTGTCAATCACGAGAAGCGAGGGCAAGTCTTCTTTGCCGAACTCTCGCATGGGGAACGCTGGGCACTGGCTCTGAGCCTGTTTCTCAAGGCGGTTGAGAAGAATCAGCAGCCAGCGATCCTGGCCATCCCTCAAGAAGCCTGGGAGGGGCTGGACGCGACCAACCGCAAGTTGATCGCGGACATCGTTGCACAGACTCAGTTAATGGTCTTCACGGCTGAGGCAGCCCGCGACCCTCTGCAACGTCAGATGTCTGTCGAAACAGTGTGATCGTCACGTGGTGTGACGTGTTCTGAATGGAAGTCATAAGCAAGGAAGCATCATGCTCGTTCTCTCACGCAAGGCAGGCGAAACAATCGAGATTGGCGAAGGTGTCTCGGTGACTGTTATCTCAATCCAGGGCAATCGGGTACGACTGGGCTTCATCGCTCCGGATGGGGTCAAGATCGTGCGACAAGAGATCGTGGATCTGGAGCGCTGTGACCGGCTGGCAGATCAGCAATTGCAGGATCATCTGGACTCAGAAGCTGCTTAACCGCAGATGGCACTACACATTCACTGGCACAGGCCTCGGAGGTTGTTAGGATGGCAGGTTCTACAAAACGTAAAAAAAGCGAATCTCCAAGCGGTACCATGGGACGCAAGCCACTTTCCGTCGACACCTCCACCTATTCTGGCCGTGTTGCTGCCAGGCTCAGGGAAGTTCGTGACCAAAAAGGTTTGACTGTCGATCACGTGGTAGAGAGCCTCAACACGTTGCATGGAGCTAACCTAAAGCCTGTGACGTACTACTCCTACGAGGCGAATAAACGCGACCTGCCATTGGATCTGATTCCCGCTGTCGCAGCTGTGTTCGGCTTGTCTGTAGCAAAGTTCTTGCCCTCCGAATAATTGAGGGTGAAACCAAGAAATCTACGAAATGTAGAAAACACTTGCTTGCAGAGCTTGCATTGAATTCTACAAAACGTAGAATATCTCGTGTCGGTCAAACACATCTAAAACACTCTGACTGGGAAGCGAATCATGGCTCACGAAATCGATATGACCACCGGACGCGCAGCAGTGATGGTGGCTGGCAAGGCCGCTTGGCACCGTCTCGATGTGAACGTCGCGGAAGTCCACGGCCCGCTCCCTCTATTGAGGTGTGAATGATGAAAAAGCAAGACGATCAAGTGTGCGTGTTGCTGGAGCAGCTCAAACTGTCACAAGCATGGCTGGCCAAGCTCATGGCGGACTATGGCCAAGATGATGAGACCGGTGTCTATCACCGATGCAACCGGCAATACGAGCGAAATGAAGAAGCGATCCAATCCATCACTGCTTCATTGCAAGGCGAATGACCCATGACCAGTGCCCAAGTCAGAACTGCCGCCCTCATCCGTCTGGGGATGCTGGCACCTACCGAAAGGATCAAGTGATGGTCGCAACAGTCGAAACCGGTCGCCTCCCGCTCATCCTCAATCGGATGGAGATGTCGGAAAAACTGGAGCAGCTGGAACGCTCTCTCACTGAGGAGCGGCAGTTGTACCTAGCTCTGACAGGTCAGGTGGCGAGGCTCAATGCAGAGATTGTGCGAGTTGGCCGGGATAATTCCGACCTGCTCAATCAACTCTCCGAGCGAACCCGGCAGGCCGAATCTAACCGTATCGACGCTCAGGAAGTGCGGGAGTGGAAGGCAATCTGGCAAGAGGTGGCTGACCAGATCACCGAAAAGGTCACTGTGCTTCGCGACGTGGAGTCTCACCCATACGGATCTACGACGGCTGAAGAAGTGCTGTACGAACTGGACTGCACTGAGGTGACTGTCGACGCACCGGACTGGGACATTCCCCGTGAAGTGGAATTCGTGGCGGTCGACTCATCGGACGTTGATCACAAAGCGAAGGCGACACTGAAGAGTGTTTCCGGTAGCAAGTGTGTCTATGAAGTGGAGCTGACTTAGACATGGGACACCACACACCCGGGCCATGGGATTTGTATGTTGACGAACCAACTGTGGATCCCGAATGGCATGTCTTGACCAGCCAGAATCGCATGAGGCTGCTTGCAAATATTCATATCGAGACTGGCAATAAGGTTGATGAAGCCAATGCCCGACTTATCCGGTCTGCTCCAGAGTTATTAGAAGCCGCCGAACTCGCTCTCTCGACACTCTCTGATTATCGAGTGGCAGCCCAAAAAGGCTACGTCCAGCAGGCAACAAAAGCCTTGTTGGCGGCCATTCAAAAGGCGAAAGGGATCAGCCAATGATCGCTCCTTACAACGACGAACTGCCCGGCCCTGGTATCTATGAGGATGTGCCGTTTGAGGCTTATCTCTCCTGGCCCTATATCTCAAATAGTCGGCTGCACCTTGCCGCTAAGTCGATGGCACATTTCCACGCGGGCGTGACCATTGAGGAAACCGAAGCGATGCGGCTGGGGAGCCTGGTTCATTGCGGTCGACTCGAGCCGCTTGAATTGGCTCAACGCTATGTGGTCATGCCGCCCTTCGAGGAGCAGGTGAGAAAGCCGGATGGCTCTCGGTTCGAGAAGCCGAAGGCGTCATCAGCTTACAAGCAGGCTGTGGATGAGTTTGAGTCAGCCAACGAAGGCAAGTCCATCGTTACACAGTCCCAATATGATTCCATGCGTGCTCTGGTGACAGCGTTGGTGGCTCACGTGCGGGCAAACGCATGGCTCAACTCTCCCGGCCCGGTGGAAGTGTCCATCGTCTGGGATGATCCACAGACAGGCATCCGGTGTAAGTGTCGCATTGATAAGTGGCTACCACAGCAAAGTCTGGTGATCGACCTCAAGACGTCCTATGACCCACTCAGCTTTGAGCAGCACATCGCCAAGCGTGCCTATCACCGGCAAGGTGCGATGTACTGCGAGGGCCTGATGCGGCTTACTGGTCGGTCGCAACGCTTTGCCCTGATCGCTGCGGAAACGGTCTCACCGTGGACTGTGCGAGCTGCCAGCCTGTCCCTGGAGGCTCAACAGGTGGGCTACGACCAGTTTCACGATTTACTTGGAGAGCTGGCAGAAGCCAGGCGGCAGAACAGTTGGCCGTGTGCTGCAGATCCCGATGAATGGGATCTCCCGCGTTGGGCAACTCCTCAGGAAGATCCTCTCTCACTCTCCATTGGTGGCAAGTCGGTCTCGCTCTAATCCATTTCGCACAACACCGGAAAGGTCTGAATCATGGCTCACATTAATAGCTGGTTTCCCTCAAACTATGTCGCGGCGGCTGACCTGCAAGGACAAGACGTCACTGTCTCCATTGCTGCTATCAAACTGGAGAAGGTCGGCACAGACCAGGAGGAACGGCCAGTGCTTTATTTCCAAGGTATGAGCAAAGGTATGGTGATGAACCGCACTAACGGGAAGCGGATCGCCAAGCTCTATGGCCCTGAAACGAATGCCTGGGTGGGCAAGCCGGTCACTCTGTATGAATCTGAGACAGACTTTGGCGGTGAGACAGTCCCCTGCCTCCGAGTGCGAGAGTATTTCCCTCAGGCGTATGCACAAATGCAAGTGACCGTTGCTCCACAGGTGCCACCGGCTGGTTATCAACATCATGCGGCACTCGCTTCACAGCCAGGTGCGGTGCCGCAAAACCCTACCCAGCCGGCGACAGCAGCCGGAGCAATCACGTTCTGACGTTCCCCCATGCATCGCCAACCCCAGTCAATGAGCCAGCCCCAGTGGTCAACGACTGGAAAGCCGCTCTGAAGCTCGCAGGTGAGATCCTCAGCACATGCGAGGAAGTGCCGACCTCTGGTCAGGACTATGCCGAGTCTGTCTACGAAAAAGTCTCATCGATCATGGACACGATCTCCAAGCATGAGCGTGTGACAGATAGGCAAATTGAGGCGTTGGAAAACATGGAAGCGGGCTTGGAAAAGTGGCTGGATCTTGACGATGAGATCCCGTTCTAAGGATGGGTTATGAGTGGATTAAAAGGGCTGTTCCAGGAGCACATCACAGACGCCCAGCGCCAGCAGGTGGGGCAGTTGTTTCAGTCGTCAAATGACGACAGAGGGACTAAGCAGCATCAGCACTGGCTGAGCCTTTGGGATGCCTACCTCTCGCTGCCAACCACAGCGAGGTTCGATCAGCAACGACTGGACATCTTGCAGCGACTCAAGACAGAGAAATGTGCCTGAGACGGATCAACGCATCGCACGGAAGGCGAACACGGATGGCCAGCGGGTTTTGGACAAAGATCGATAACCACCTGCATACCAAACCCGAAGTGGTGAGGATTGCAGCCGCCACTGGGATGCCTGCCCGCTATGTGGTGGGGTGTCTGGTCGGTCTGTGGTGCTGGGTCAATGAGTACGGGCAGCCGTCCGAGACCAGGCAAGGTTGGGGTGAGGTGACTCCCTGCGACATGGCCACGCTCATTCATCAATGTGGGGAGACGGAGCAGTTCTGGCGGCTCGTAGAGGAGAAGACGGGATGGATTGAAATTGGCACGGAGTCTATCTCAGTGCCTGGTTATGACGAGCGTTTTGGGGATCTGCAAAAGAAGCGAGAACAAGATGCTGAGCGGAAGCGGCAGCAGCGGGCCCGTGACAAGGGACTCGCTGCACCCGCCTCAGTTCAGCCGTCAGAGACAATGTCGGTGAAACATCCTGTGACAGCCGTTGAGAGTCAACAGCCCTGGCAGGCTGATGGCACAAGCCTCTTTGACACGCTGACCGACGAAGCACTCAAAGATCCATTGCTCATGCTCCGCTGGGCGGTGCAGGTCGCGATGAAAGAGCGTGGCAAGCCGAACGCATTATGCGAACACGAAGAGATGCACTACGTGCGAGTTCTGGCAGCATCGAAGCATGCCAGGTCAAGCAGCCAGATCAGATCACCACTTGCGTTGTTCAAAACGCTGATCGGTGGCAAGAGAAAACTATCGATCGACCCTGAGCATATGCACTGGGCTGCAGGGTACTTAAAGACTTTGCGGGAAGAGATCCGTACCAAGCCTGAGAGGCTCAAAGCTCTACCAACGGACACACAACTGGCATTCCAATTTTTTGCAACCACCCAAACAGGATGTAAGTAATGGCGAAGAAATCGGCAGCCACAGCAGAGCAGATCAAGGATGCGGAAACCCGTGGTTGGGAAGACTGGTGGACTCATGCCTCACAGCCGCCGAAGACCATGAAGGGTGAGTTGGCGGGAGCCTGGCAGACCGGATTCGACCGAGCCTATGAGTCTCGGAGTGTGCCTGCTGTGCTTTATAAAGAGCTTTCAACCCGAGGCTATTACCTGGGGATTGCAGATCTTGACCAACTCACGCTTGAACGACGTAACATTCTCGGCGAAGCCCTGCGAGACGAAGCGTTTGACCGAATTGCATGGTTGCAGATAGACGACGAAGAAAAACCAGTCGACTCGGATCCGGATACGTCAGCGTTCCATTGCCATGTAGTCGAGCCGAGTGACGAGCCGGTCAGTGCGGAATCTGTGGGTTTCGACGCACCAAGTCCACTGTTGGCTACAGAGGATGACGTCAATGACGCAGACAAATTTGAAGAAGACCTTGGAGACGATGGGCTTGACGACCTGGATAGAGATCACGAGTCCGATGACATTAAGCCATCTACCAAGGCCAAATCGCCTCGAGTCACGTTTGAGACACCATTGGAGATACCAGTCGACTTTGGAGGAGTGTCATTTAATTCGGAGACTGTGAGCATTGGCCTGACAATTCAACGGGATGCCATTGGGGTGGTGAGCGCGGCAGATATTTTCGTTGGGAACAGCATCGAGGGCGAAGTTACATTAACGCTGGGGGATGTGGCATCTAATCAGAAAACTCTACCAACAATGGAGGATGCCAATCCGCACATCCCCGGCCCGTTCATCTCGTCGGGCATGTCGGTGAAGAAGAAGTATTATTCAATCAGACTTCGTATATCAGTCTCGAAAGAATCAGAAGGGTTAATGGAACTCACGAAGTTTGCCAAGCGTCGTGGAACTCTCGTGATCAGGAACTGTTCACCACACACCAAGGATGAAGAGAACGACAACGACGAGAGTGTTCCCAGTCGAGATCCTGACCTCATTCATGAAGACGTCGAAGCCGGTAAGCACCGCCCGCACGGCCACCCTGCCCTGGAGACGCTCGCCGAAGTGCAGCGGGAAACACTCCCCTTCCCTGAGCCTGACGCACCTCAGCCACGGCCAGACGACAAGCTGACGCTCTGCGATGAGCAGCTGCTGGCTAGCCTCAAGAGTGTGGCGGTGCCGGTGATCCCTGTTGAGATTCTGCAAGAGTGGTCGCCTGAGATCAGGGATGAGATCGACACTTGGGCCAAGCAGGTTTTGCAGGCCACATCGGGCGTTGACGACGTCGAAATACCAGACGTGCCCGATGACCTCGCTCCGTACTTGGCAGAAGAGCAGAAGGAAGATTCTGTTCAATACGCTCTGAAGCACAACAGAAACGACAATGTGGCTTTGCAGTATTACTGCTTCGAGTGCAAGGCTCACCGCCCGATAGAGTCGGATGACGACGGCTACTGCCGAGCGGAGAACTGCTCATCCAACATCTTCTGCTGTGTAATGGTCGGATTCTATGGCGACGAGGACGTGGATGCTGCGGGAATCTATGTGGAGTCGGATGAATATTACATTCCGACTCCGAGCATCCCATGTAGTGACGGATCAGGCCTAACGATCCGGGTGGCCTGGGGAGCAGATGATAAGCACAGACCATCCAGTGTGCTGCATAGCGATCTGGAGGGAGTCAACCATATCTTCCCTGAGGAGACGGACGCACCATCGATCCGGCACCCTGGATTCCAGACAGCCACCCAAGCTGTCATCGGGGAAGCGGAGCGGTTGTCGGCTCTGCTCCAGCCAATCGACGGTGAGCACGCGAGTTATCTCTTCAAAGATCTCCAGTCGTTCATTCTTCGAGTGAAGATTCAGGGGGAGTCACCCGCAGCGATCAGTTTCGCGACCATCTCAGAAGAAGATGCAGTCGCTGGAAAGGTGGGCGAATGAAGCTCGCAAAACTGTGCGACATCACAGTGCTCGGCAAGCCTCAGCCGGGCGGGAGCAAGCGGGCTTTCGTGCCACGCAACAAAGAGGGGCAGCCAATCCCAAATGGAAGAGGTGGAGTTATCGCTAATGTGATCGACGCCAACCCCAAGGCCAAGGACTGGCAACACGAAGTGAAGCGTGAGGCTCGCAAGATCATGGGGGCTGTCCCCCCCGCCGATGTCGCCCTCTACGCCAAAGTGAGTTTTTTTGTGTTGAGGCCTAAGGCGCACTACGGCAGCGGCAGAAACGCCGCAGTGCTGAAGAGTTCCGCACCCCAACACCCGACGATCAAGCCAGACGCGACCAAGCTCTGGCGAGCCGTCGAAGATGCTTTGACCGGCATCGTCTGGCGAGATGATTCGCAAGTCGTTTCACAACAAGTCAGCAAATCCTACGGCCCGCAAGCTGGCGTGCGAGTCGAAATCTTCAAGGTGGAGGCTGAATGATGGATGGCGATGAACTCCGACGCCGCATGTCTCAAGTGCTACGCACAGAAAGGATGAAGCAAGGTATTAGTCAGAAAGAACTAGCTAAGCGTGCTGGAGTTAGCAATGTGATGTTGTGTTACGCAGAAAAAGGCAGCTTATCCAGTAAGACCGCAAGCTTCGACCTCCTGGTTCAAATCTGCAATGTACTGAATGTGAAAATACATGATGTCGTCAGACACGCGGAATTAAGCGAAGTAAATGACACGCCATACGAATTGATGTGCACTCTTGTAAGGGAATAGCTGGTCATGGTTGCATTCGCAGAAAAAGACGTGGCTGGCCCGCCACGCAATGAGATGGCAGAGAGGTCGCTGCTGGGCGGCATTCTTCTAAGCCCACATGCTTTCGACGATGTGGCAGACATCGTCAGTGCCGAGCACTTCTATCGACACTCTCACAGCCTCATCTATCGTGCGATCCAATCGATGAGCGAGCGAAATTCACAGATCGATGCTGTGACTCTTGCCGAGGAACTCGACCGTCAGAAGTGCCTCGCCGATTGCGGAGGGGTCGAGTACCTCATGGAGATCCTTTCGACGGTGCCCCATGCAGCTCATACGATGGGCTACGCCCAGATTGTGCGGGAGCAGTGGCTGCTGCGGTCGCTGACCGACGCCTGCAACGACATTCTGCGTGACTGCTACACAAGTCCGGACGACACGGAGGATGTGATCGGCAAGGCCGAGCAGCGAATTTTCCACATTCTGGAAGAGCGTGAACGCAGCTCACAGACCGATATGCGTTCGATCCTGCTCGACACTCTGAATCGAATCGAAGCGAGAGGGAAGGATCAGTCGTCAGGGGCACTCTCGACCGGCTTCTGTGATCTTGATCATCAGACGAATGGATTGCGTCCATCAGAGCTGGTTATCCTGGCAGCCCGCCCGTCGATGGGGAAGACAGCGTTTGTGTGCAACCTGGCAGCCGCATCTGCCGAAGCAGGTTCCTCGGTGCTGATCTTCAGTCTGGAACAGTCCAAGCTGGAGTTGGCCGAACGATTTCTCTGCCTGTCAGCCAAGGTCGATGGTCACCGGCTACGGAAGGGCGACATCGACGACGGCCAGCGTCGATTGATGGTCGATGCTGCGAGCAACCTCGCCAAGTGGCCACTCTTCATCGATGATCAATCAGGACGCACGGTCGGGCAAATTGCGGCCATCGCCAGACGGATCAAGCGCAAGCAGAAGCTTGGACTGCTGGTAATTGACTACCTGCAACTCATCGAAAGCGACGACAAACGGGCACCTCGTGAGCAGCAGATTGCACAGATCACTCGCAGGCTGAAAGGCATCGCGAAGGATCTGGACATCCCGGTCATCGCCTTGAGCCAGCTCAATCGTGGTCTGGAGACACGCGACAACAAGCGGCCCCGCCTGGCTGACCTGCGAGAGTCGGGAGCAATCGAGCAGGACGCCGACATCGTGATGTTCTTGCATCGTCCGGAAGCCTATGACCCAACCGACTCCCCAGGCTTGGCAGAAGTGATCGTTGCCAAGCACCGCAGTGGGCCAACCGGGACGGTCAATCTCACGTGGCGGAAAGAGTTCATGCGGTTTGAGAACTATGCGGCCATTCCTGAGACGCCACTCTTTGAGTGAACATGAGGAAGCAATGCGAGAGCCAGATTTCATTGTGGGGGATCCAGGGAATCCCTATCTGCTGCGATGGTATCTCATCCCGAGAAACCGCTGGTTCAACGTCTACCTGCACAAGTTCGTGAGTGATGACGAAGACAGGGCGCTTCACGATCATCCTTGGCCTTCAGTGTCGATCGTGTTGAGTGGTGGGTACTACGACATTCATCCCGGAAAGGACGGTAGAGAGGAAACAACGCTGCACAAAGTGGGGTCAGTGGTATTTAGATCCGCCACCAGTGCCCACCGAATTAAGCTTCGCAGGTACGTCCATAAGTTCACGTCGATCTGGCGAGGTGGCGCATCTATTCCGGCCTGGACACTCTTCATCACCGGGCCACGGATCCGAGAGTGGGGCTTTCATTGCCCTCAAGGATGGCGGCATTGGAAAGACTTTACGGACGGCAAGGATGGTTCGAGGGTCGGCAAGGGATGCGACTGACATAAGAAGTGATTCATCCAGGACGAGCTTGCAGTCATGCGTAAAAAAAAGATTCGTCGCGTTAATACCGGATACCACCCATCTGGCGATTTCTCAGTTGGAGACAAGGTCAGATTGTTCGGGGATCCGGCCACTAAATGGGGCGTGATAACGATGATCTACCACCTGCCGCGTGGCAGGGGGCGATTGGTTGCGGCAATTGACTGGTGCGATGGGGTGAGTGTGTGTTTTTTGACGCGGAATGCGTGCCCGCTAGGAAATCTGAGGCATGTAAAAAAGTAGATTACGGGCGATTGTTTAGAGGGAAGGAGTAGATAGCTATGGATGTCCATGAACTGATTAAGACTGGTTCCAATGGTGTCATAACAACAGTTCCAAGGCACTTCATCGAGAATATGAAAGGTGAAGGCTTACCTGAAAGATGCCTCATGGACGCCGTGATATACGCGGGTATGAATGAGTGCTTGGTGCAATTTGAATTCATACCTGGCAGGCCATTTGTTGAGGTGCTTGTAAAGGCGGATGGCCTGCCAAAAGAAGCGTTGTGTTTCCGCAGCACAGTAGAGTCAATGATGATGCACGAATATGGGCCTGATCAATGGACGGCAAGACTTCTCTATGACGCGGTGAATCAAATGAAAGTGGCAATAGAAGAGCACCGAAATGAGGGAGTGATTCTATCTCAGCCATGAAGTTCCCGCTCCCCCACTACATCCAGCACGAACGCTACCGGCTGCTCTGGCTGGACTCTGACGACTTGATCCTGTCATCAAGTCCCGCGCTCAACGGGTGGCTCTGGCTGTGGGATGGGGTGAAGGAACATGAGCCGGTGTTAGTTGCGGCTTGGCGGCGGCGGGATGGGACAGCGATGTACGTCGACATCCTGGGCGAGGTGTTCGACGTGAGGCAGATCGACAGCGGGTTGTGGTTTCCGGACTATCAGGACATGTACGAGACGGTCGAAGAATACGGAGCGTGGTGAGATGGGCGAAAACTCAAAGATCGAATGGACGGATCACACGTTCAACCCGTGGCGAGGCTGCACGAAGGTCGCGGCCGGATGTGCCAATTGCTACGCATCCACCCTCTCCAAAAGGAACCCCGCCACGTTGGGCATCTGGGGGCAGAACGGCACGCGGGTTGTGGCCAGTGAGTCGATGTGGAAGCAGCCAATCAAATGGAATCGGGAAGCAGAAGCCCAGCAGCAATGGTACTCAGCGCACAGGTCTGTCGATCCACCACGTCCTCGCGTGTTCTGCGCCTCACTGGCTGATGTGTTCGAGGAGTGGTTTGGAAGGGTTCAAGATGCGTCGGGTGAGGTTATGTACTCGGTCGAAGAGCATCCCCACTGGCAGGCGTCGGGAACAATCAACAAGCGCTCTCATCCTGGATTCGATGAGAACAATTCCATTTTCCACACGACGATGCGAGATGTCCGGGAGCGGCTCTTTCGCGATGTGATCGACCAAACGCCGAACCTCGACTGGCTAATCCTCACGAAGCGGCCACAAAACATATGGGAGATGTGGCCGAGTGCCGATGTGTTCGACTCGGAAAGTCAACATAAAGCCTATTGGCCAAACGTCTGTCTGGGCACGTCGATCGCCTGCAAGGCTGATCTGCCGCACATCGACGCCTTGCGGAAGTCACGGGAACTGGCCTCAGTGCTGTTCCTGTCGCTTGAACCGTTGATCGAAGACCTCGGGACACTCGACCTCACCGGTATTGATTGGGTGATCGTCGGAGGCGAGAGCGGCCCCAACGCCAGACCAATGCACCCTGACTGGGTGCGTTCAATTCGTGATCAGTGCGTGGCAGCGAATGTGCCGTTTTTCTTTAAGCAGTGGGGAGAATGGGCACCGACTTGGGCATGGTCACATGCTGTTAACGTCGATCCCAAGACAGGGGAACACGACTACCCCGGGAAGCGCATGGGGCCAAAAGGGCTGCCAGTTCAAGGGCCGCACACGATGTTCAAGTTAAGCAAGAATGCCGCCGGCCGCCTGTTAGATGGGCGTGAGTGGAACGAGTTCCCGGAGGTGGCGAAGTGAGAAACATGAGCTTCGCCCTCACGACACCGCAGGTGATTGAAGGCACGAAAACCGTCACTCGACGGCTGGGCTGGGAGCACATTAAGCCCGGCGATCTGGTGATGGCTTGCGAGAAGTGCATGGGCTTCCGGGCCGGCGAATCCATCAGACGGCTGCGAATCATCGTCATCATCAGTAACCGAATGGCCTTACAGGGTGACTATGGCGACAGGGAATCATGGAAAGAAGGGTTTCCGCAAATGACAGGAATCCAGTTCGTGCGAATGTTCGCTGAGAATATGGCGTGCGAGCAGTCCCGAGTCATCAACCGCATCGAGTTTCGATATCTACCCGGAGGACGAACCTGATGACGCATGAAGTTCAAATTCGCTGGATGATCCGCCGTGACATGCCAGAAGTCATGTCGATTGAGCGGGCAAGCTTTGGTGCCTATGCGTGGACTGAGGAGGAATTCCTCACAGTTCTTCAAGATCGCGGCACCATTGGTATGGTTGCAGAAATCGAGGAGGAGATCGTTGGTTATATGGTCTACACACTCGCCAGCAAACAGCAGCTTGAACTTCTCAACTTTGCTGTCGCCCCTGATGAATGGCGCAAGGGTATTGGCACCCAGATGATTGATAGCCTCAAGAGAAAACTGTCGGCTCATCAGCTAAACCGACTGAATCTGGTGTCCAGCGAAAAGAACCTGGGTGCTCACCTGTTTTTTAGATCATGCGGCTTCGTCGCAACAAAAGTGTTGAGAGGTCATTTCGACCATGGAATTGATGGGTATGAGATGGAGTGTCGTGTTGAGTGCGAGGTGGTTCAATGAAGTTCGCGCTGAAAGCACCCTTCCCCTATTTCGGGGGCAAGGCCAAAGCGGCTTCGTTGGTGTGGTCTCGCCTGGGCGACGTCCGCAACTACATCGAGCCATTCGCCGGTTCGGCAGCCATGCTGCTCTCGCGGCCACATGCTCCGTCGATCGAGACTCTGAACGATGCCAATTGCTTCATCGCGAATTTCTGGCGAGCAATGCAGCAGGATCCGGAACGAGTGGCTCAAGCCTGCAATTACCCGGTCAACGAAGCAGACCTGCACGCATGGCATCGTTACTTGGTGCTGTCCGAACAGTCTGCGGCGTTCAGAGAAGCGATCCGCCTTGACCCTCAATACTGTGATCCAGTGATCGCTGGCCGGTGGGTCTGGGGCATGTGTCAGTGGATCGGGGCTGGCTGGTGCAACCTCAATGAAGAGGATCAGGGATACATCGAAGGCCGAACGGCATCAGGCGACTGTGAAGAGCGACGGCCTCAACTTTCGCACGCCAACGGGATTCTGAAGCAGCAACTCCCATCCATCTCGGGTGACTCGGGGGCATCAGGGCGAGGCATCAACCGCAAGCTCCCCAGGCTTTCTGGCTACAGTCCTGATGGCATCGCTGTGCACAAGAAGCGGCCATCATTGGGTGATGGGCGAGGTGGAGCTGGCGGCAAAGGAGTGATCATCTCCAGCGGCCGGCCACAGCTTGCGGATGCGTTCAGTCGAGGGCGTGGGGTGCATGGTCATGATTCTGTCGAAACCTGTGCGGCAAGAGAAGCATGGTTGATCGACTGGTTTCGCCGGTTGCAAGATCGGTTGCGTCCAGTGAGAGTCTGTAGCGGGGATTGGCTCAGAGTCTGCGGTTCACCCAGTGTCACCACTCGCATCGGCTTGACCGGGGTGTTTCTGGATCCGCCCTACGCTGGTGAGATCGATGGGGAGAAGTCGCGTGACCATAAGATTTATTCCACAGAAGATCTTCACGTCGGGGCAGACGTCCGGGCCTGGTGCATCGAGCACGGCGATGATCCGATGTTTCGCATCGCTCTGTGCGGCCTCGATGGCGAGCACAAGGAACTTGAAGAACTCGGCTGGGAGAAAGTCGCCTGGCGGAACGGTGGTGGTTACGGAAATCGCAATCAAGGCAACAAGAACCGGGAGCGCGAACGCATCTGGTTCAGCCCGCACTGTTTGAGTGCGGTATCCAAGACACGGACTCTTTTCGACTGATCAGCCGCCCATTGTGAGTCGCTGAAACTGATTCCTCTGAACCCTTCTGCGTGGAAAATATGCGCAAACAACGCCGACTTGACCGTGAAGAAATGATTGTGGACAACTTCGCTGGTGGCGGCGGGGCATCGACCGGCATTGAGCTGGCCCTTAATCGCTCGCCTGATGTGGCGATCAACCATGACCCAGTTGCTCTGGCCATGCACAAGATCAACCATCCATGGACAAGGCACTATCCGACAGACGTCTTCGAGGTTGACCCTCTCGTCGTCACCAGAAACAGGCGGGTGGGACTCGCATGGTTCTCTCCTGACTGCAAGCATTTCTCGAAGGCCAAAGGGGGAGCACCCGTCTCGAAGCGGATCAGGGGTCTGGCGTGGGTGGTGATCAAATGGGCCACGGTTGCACGTCCTCGCGTGATCATCCTCGAGAACGTAGAGGAATTCACAACCTGGGGGCCGGTCGTCGACGGCAAGCCCTGCCCGCTTCGCAAAGGAAAAACTTTTCGGATGTGGGTCTCCAAGCTCCGCAGGCTCGGGTATGCGGTGGAATGGCGTGAAATGCGGGCTTGTGACTACGGCGCGCCGACGATCCGTAAGCGGCTTTTTGTGATCGCCCGTTGTGATGGACGACGGATTGTCTGGCCCGAGCCGACACACGGCAAGCCCGGTACTCCCGAGCTGAGTACCGGGCAGCGAAAGCCATGGCGGACGGCGGCTGAGATCATTGACTGGAGCCTCCCCTGTCATTCGATCTTCCTCAACAAGGAGGAAGGCCGCGCAGTAGGTGTGAACCGTCCCCTCGCCCCCAACACCATGCGTCGAATCTTCGCTGGATTGAAGCGATACGTGATCGATAATCCGAAGCCTTACATCGTTTCGACCAACCATGGTGACTCGGGTGGCCGGAGGGATTCCTCAATCGAAAGCCCAATGAAAACCGCCACCGCCAAACGAGGTGAGGCTCTCGTGACGCCTTTCCTCAATCGCTATAACGGCGAGAAGTCGCCCAGTGAAACCCGTGCGGAGGATGTGACCGATCCACTCTCGACTTTGGACACATCAAACCGCTTTGGAGTCGTGGCACCCACCATCTCAATAGCGCAACAGGGGGGCAGCAATCGATCAATCGCGGAGCCACTCCACACCGTAACGGCCAGCCCGAAGGATCAGAACACCATTGCTGCGGCATATCTGGTCAAGAATAACTTTGGAGAGAAACAAGCCTTCGATGTGGCAGAACCTTTGCGTACGGTGATGGCGTGTGGCACCCATCACGCACTGGTCGAAGCCTTCATCGCCCAACACAACACCGGCGTGATTGGACGTGATGCGAGGGATCCGCTGAGCACGATTACCAGCCGGGGCACACAGCAGCAGATCGTCACCAGCCATCTCCAGCGGGACTTTTCGCAATCGGTTGGCTCGGAGGCAGTGGATCCTGTACCCACGATCACTGCGGGCGGCGGCGGCCATGTCGCAGAAGTGCGGGCGTTCCTCGCGAAATACTACGGTGATGAAGCGAACCATCAGTCATGCGATGAACCACTCCATACCGTGCCGACACGCGACCGCTTCGGAGTGGTGACGGTGGAGGGAGTCAAGTTCCAGATCATGGACATCGGCATGCGGATGCTCACGCCACGGGAGTTGTTCCGTGCCCAGGGCTTCCCTGACGACTACGTCATTGATTTTCAGATTCCAAATGGACGCGGCGGCACGAAGCCGGTGCCGAAGGATGCCCAGACGCGATGTGTCGGCAACAGCGTCTGCCCCGACCTTGCCAAAGCCCTCGTCACCGCCAACGTGCCTGAACTGCGACGTACTGCACAGCCAATAGAACGGCAGCGAGAACTCTTAGGCGTCTGAATTGGTTATCCATCACTCTCATTTCACACCCTATATCAAACAGGAATCCCATGCACATCACCGTCCCCCGCGAACCATTCACTGCAGCCTTCAGCCTGGCTGCAAGCGTCGTTCCCACCCGCACGCCTCGGGAAATCCTCAAGCACATCAAGTGTGATCTTGCGCCGATGAAGTCTGTTCTAACGCTCACAGCCTCGGATGGGGATGGTCTATCGATTCGGGCGGAAGCGACGGTCGCAAAGTCTCATCAGGTTGGAGTGCTGCTGCTGCCAGCCGCCAAGACGCTGGCAATACTGCGCGAACTCACTGGTGAGACGATCGAGATAAAATCGACCAACAGCGGCGTTAAGCTTCTGTGCGGTGGTAGCGATTTTCAATTATCGACTGATGAAGCCGAGGAGTTCCCACCATCGCCGAATTTCGATGCTGCCGAGTATTATGTAATCGCGCCAGAAGCTTGCCGCACTCTGATCCGACGCACGATCTTTGCGTGTGACGTGGAGAGTACACGATACGCACTTGGCGGGATCCAGATAGAGGCGGATCCTGGTGAGATCCGTCTGGTGGCGACCGACAGCCGCCGTCTCGCAATTGCCAAGTCTGTCAGTTCCACCGAGGGGAAGCCGAATGCTCCATCGAATCCAGTCGTTCCGCAACGGGCGATGTCGTTGGTCGAAAAGGCCATAGGCAAGGATCCCGTGCATCTCTCCATCGGCAATAATCAGGTCGCATTCCGAATGGGAAATCACGTCATTGTGTCTCAGACTCTCCAGGGACGGTTCCCTGACTACACCAAAGTCTTACCTTCCCGCCACACTCTTGAAGCGAAAGGCGTCACCCAGCCTCTTCTGTCTGCACTCAAGCAATCCATCCTATTCACCGGTGAGGAAACACGCGGTGTTGACCTTTGCCTGAAGGACGGTGTGATTCGCCTGACCTCTCGGACTGGTGGCGTGGGGGATTCAAAAGTTGAACTGCCCATCGAAATGACCGGCCAACCGTGTGAAAAAATCCGCTTTGATGCCCGCTATATGGCTGACTTTTTCCGGCTTCTCGAACCATCTCAGGTGGCCACAATTCGACTGATCGACGATGAGTCGCCAGGTGTGCTCTCGGTCGAAAACTACGCCTATATCGTCATGCCGCTATCGATCGAGGTGTAAAGATGGAATCCATCATCAGTGCCCTTTTTAAGGCACAGATACGATTCGGTACTGAGCTGGACATGCAAGCGGATGTTGCCACAGTGCTCAGAGCAGCCGGGGTGCCATTCTTGGCCGAGCATCGACTCGACAGCCGCAGCCGGATTGATTTCCTCGCTGGGGAAATCGGCATCGAGTGTAAGATTGACGGGAGCCCCGCGAATGTCCTGCGGCAGTGCCGGCGTTACATGGAGTTCGCCGAGATCTCCGGGCTGATCCTCCTGACATCGAAGCCGCGGCACCGCTGGTTGATCGCGGACCTCGGCGGCAAACCGTTCAGCGTCATCTGGGTTGGTGCTGGTCACCTCTAAGGAATGGCAAACGTGGTCGCACAGAAGAGACAGCGGACGTACGGCAGCTTGGCCCTACGGCAGAATGAATGGCACCTCGAGTGCGAGCCGCAGGCCATGGTGTTCGCCAAGAGAGTCTTTGCCGGGGTGCGTCGGGATGCCACGGGTGTCCTGAAACTCTCCAGCACCCCCGAGATCTGCAATCTGTTGGACTGGTTCCTGCAGCGATTCCCCCTGCGGTGCGATGACCTGCCACTCCTGCGGCAGTTGTGCGAAGTCCACACGGCCAGGATGAGCAAGCTCGACGACATCATCGAGCAGCGCGTGCCGATGCGGCGATTCAAGCTAGCTCTCGAGCCAAGGTCATATCAGCGGCTGGCGGCCAACATGTATCTCGAAGCGCGCGGCCTGCTACTGGCGGATGATGTGGGCGTGGGTAAGACCTGCACATCGATCTGCTCATTCACCGAGCCGAGGGCATTGCCCGCGCTGATCGTCTGCCCTGCCCCGCTGACCCATCAATGGCAGCGAGAAATCAAACGATTCATGCCCGGGGCGACGACGCATATCCTCAAACAGTCTCGCCCGTACCCACTCCCCAAGATCGGTGGCCGCAAGCCCGAGATCCTAATCAGCAGCTACCACAAGATGAGCGAATGGCGGGATCACCTCGCCGGGGAAATGCGATCCGTGATCTTTGATGAAGCGCAGGAGCTGCGGCATTCGGGGAGCAATAAATACAACGCTTGCAAGCACGTCGCGGCAGCGGCTGAATATCGCCTCGGTCTGTCAGCCACGCCCATCTACAACTACGGCGGCGAGATCTTCAACATCATCGAGGTGCTGCGGCCCGGATCGCTTGGGACATGGGGTGAATTCCGGCAGGAGTGGTGCAAGGGGTGGGGCGACAAGCCGCTGCTGGAGAATCCAGACGCTTTCGGAGCCTACCTGCGCGAGCAGCACATCATGGTGCGGAGAACCCGCAGCGAGGTAGGCCGGGAACTGCCGCCCATTTCCAAGATCAACCACACCATCGATTGCGATCGCTCGGCCCTCGACAAGATCGAAGGGGCCGCCGGTGAGCTGGCCCGCATCATCCTGTCCAAGTCCCCCATGGCCGGGATCGATCGCATGAAGGCGAGTTCCGAACTCGACATGATGATCCGCCAAGCCACGGGCATCGCCAAAGCCCCGCATGTGGCGGCGTTCGTCGAGTTGCTCCTGCAAAGCGGGGAACCGGTCGTGCTCTATGGATGGCACCGTGCGGTGTATGACATTTGGCAGGAGCGATTGAAGCACCACGCGCCCGCCTTCTACACCGGGTCTGAGTCGAATGCGAAGAAGGTGCAGGAGGTGAAGCGGTTCGTCGACGGCCAGACGAACCTGATCATCGTCTCGCTGAGGAGTGGAGCCGGGCTGGATGGTCTGCAATTCCGCTCCCGAACGGTGGTGATCGGCGAGCTCGACTGGTCACCTGGCGTGCATGAGCAATGCATCGGGCGAGTGTTCCGCGACGGCCAGAAGGATCCGGTAATGGCCTACTTCCTGCTGGCCAACGATGGTAGCGATCCCTGTGTGGCCGAGGTACTGGGGATCAAGCGAATGCAATCGGACGCCCTGCGTGGGGAGAAACACGAAGCCATCAGCCAATCCGCACCAGCGGATGGCATTCGGCGGATTGCCGAGCGATACTTGGGCCGTTGATGGCGAGAAAATCCAATAGAAAAGGGATGCTGTGGACTTCCGGAACATGAAGGCAGAAGACTTGTTGGAGGTTCTCCCGACGGGCACTGAGAGCCACAAATGGGAGCTGAAGAAGGCACTCTGGCTAAGTTCCGACGGCATCAAGCCCAATAAGGAAGAGCTCAAAAGAGATCTTGGAAAGCAAGTTTCAGCGTTTGCAAACACCAGTGGTGGAAATCTGGTGATTGGATTCGATGAGAAAACGCGAGAACTAGAACCATGTCTCGCCACCGTTGGCAGAGAACCGATGCAGACATACCTCGGG
Organism: Planctopirus sp. SH287; assembly: GCF_056500625.1. Classification (NCBI taxonomy): domain Bacteria; kingdom Pseudomonadati; phylum Planctomycetota; class Planctomycetia; order Planctomycetales; family Planctomycetaceae; genus Planctopirus; species Planctopirus sp. SH287. The sequence goes on from NZ_CM151403.1 coordinate 1,423,021, forward strand.
AAAGCCATTGAAAACTCTGTGGACTTCACCCTGCACGGCCATGAGGTTCATCCTCTGGAATTTCGAGATAAACCTGGCTCGTATGTCTATGTCATCGAGATCCCAGACAGCCCTTCGGCTCCCCATCAGTCGGCCTACGACCAAACGTACTATTGGAGGCCATCTGATAAGTCTGAACCAGCACCTCATTTCCATCTCGACAACCTGTATCGCCGGGAATCCAAGGCAGATCTGAAAATCACCGAAATTGACCATTACTTTCGAAGCTTCACACCCGAGCCCACGAACGAGCTGAACCACCAATTGCGGATTTACATCACGTTAACTGTCAGGAATCTTTCAAGAGTGGCCGCAACTCCATGGGCTGTGCTAATCCAAACGCCCGATTTTTGTCACGGATGGAAGGAACGGAATCAGGAGAGATATCTCGACGAAAATGGCTTCTGTGTACCGGGGAAGACGAACATTCTGTTTCCCGGCGATACTCAAAAGCACGAGATTCATTTGGAGTACGACTTGGGGCCTGCCGGCACATACAGTCGCAGCACGCTGACCAAAGCGATGGAATTTGTGAAGTATCGATTCACAGGGGCTACCCAGAATGGCACAGGCATATCACGTGTGCTGGCTTACGATCCAGTTGGACCATGGTTCAAAGAACTTCACTCGGTGTATGAGATGTTTGGATTTGGCCGCTGACTTGATGTCGAACTGGACTTGCGCATGATGTCCCCCAACAAGGAGGGCATCGCATGGGTAGGCGGGCGGTTCAGGTCGGGACGACACGGTTGCACAAGCGGGGCAAAAAGTCTCCGCCGATTCTTCGGATCAAGACCGCCTCGGGCTGGTTGCCAGCCGCTTCCTATGCGTGGTGCAAAATCAATGGGCCAGTCCCCCCCGGCCACCGGCTGGTGCACGTCGACGGCAACCAGGCGAACTGCGAACTCGACAACCTGCGGGTGGTGCCGCTCGCAGAGGTGTTCCGCACCTCAATGCAGTCGAAGCCTGAACGATTCGCGGCTGCGAATGATCGACGGCGGGCGAAGATGGCCAGGATCAATGCCGAGAAGAGCCTCTTCCAGAGGCGCTTCCGGTTCATCAAGCATCTCTGGTATCCCGTGGTTATCAGTCAGGGTCTGGTGATCGTTGACCCCTACCAATCGCGGGCAGCATTGGAGGCTGCCTATCAGGTCGGGGCATCGTCGCTCATCTCCCCTGCTCTCGGCAGACGACTCGTAGCTGGTGGAGACCTCATCGGGTACCGCCGCGTGACCTCGCTGGCTCACCTGCTGGAGAAGTCGAAGCGTGGCAACATTGACGAGATGGACGACTGATCAACGATTCCTCCAACCACAGGAAGGGAATCCATGTACCACATTGCCACACGCGCCATCTCCACGCTGACCGGCCTCCAATCTTTTGCCCTGCTCGCTGAGGTTGTGGCGAATCCACCCTCCGATCCCTGGACGGTCGGAGGTGTGCTGGGTGGGGCGACTGTCATGGGGATTCTGGCGTGGATCTTCGGTTCCTATATTCCCAGGAAAGACAAATTCATTGAAACGCTGATCACGAATCACAACAAGGAATTGAGGGATCGTGATAAGTTGAAGAATGAAGAGACGTTGGCCCTGCGAGTCGAGTTGGCCTCTGGACGTGCCCAGTTCCTCGAGGCGCTCAAGACAACGGCGGAGCACTGCGAAAAGGAAATCGCCAAGGTGCATTCGATCTACGAGAACGCTGCCAGGCTCTCCCGAGACTCAATCGAATGGGAAGATGCTCGCAAGGGGACACAGGGCAGTTGACGCATCCCGCCATGTCCCCATCCTCTCGCAGAGTTGCCCACCAACCTGCATGTGAGAGCCAGACATGTCTATTTTGATGATCGTCCGCATCCTCCAGATCGTCGCCACGTTGCTCGGTTTGTTCTCGTTCTCCAGCGGCCAGACGGTCGCTGCCAACATGTCTTATGGCTCCACTCCTGAGGTGTGGGAGTGGCTCACCACGGCGGGGAGCATGCTGGGATCAGCAGCCATGTTCGGCGTGAGTTGGTTTCTGAGCAGTCACTGGAACCTCAATGCAGATCTCACCAAGGCGGTGATTAACCTGCTGGTGAAGCTGCCTGGCATCGTGAAGCTCAACGACAACGATCCCCTCTCCGCGGAGCAGAAATCAGCGGTCAGCCAGGTCTTGCTGGGGCTGGTCGATCTGATCAGCGGCAAGGTCTTCCCTGAGTTCCCTGAGGTGAAGGCGACGGGTCAGGCGTTCGTTACCTCCGTTCTCAAAGCGATGGGGCTGATTGCTACACCAGCAGCCTCGTCAGGGCCATCAGCAGTCTCTGCTCCACGTTCGACCGTCACACTTCCAACGGCACAGGAATGATCCATGCGCACCGCTCTTATCTTCACCTTGCTGCTCTGCTCACTGATCGGATCTGGTGGCTGTGTCCAGCCAGTTGATCGACGACACAGGCCCGGCCCGGATGTCGTGAATCCGGTCACCCCAGAGAGCACCAATGCCAAAGCGATCTGGAACGCACTGGCGGAACGGATTGAGGCAGGCCGATTCCGCAACTCGGATGAGCTGCTCGCCACCATCAAAGAGTTGCGGGAGGCGGGTGATCTCAGTGAATCCGATGTCCGAACCTTTGAGACCCAGTTCGCCGACCTGTTGAATAAGCGGCGAGATCTCTCCAGTGAGGATGCCCGCAAGCTGCGGTTGCTGTCAGTGATCTATGGCGTTCATCTCATCTATGTCTGAGGCCCTTCTATGTCGTTCAATAGCGGATGTCTGCTTGATCCCAAAGTGACTGAAGAGACCTGCGTGTCGATGGAAGGCGAGGGTCGCACGGTCGCCTTTGGTGCCGCCCGGCCTGCTCTTTCTGGTCATTGGAAAAGCCTCGTCGCACGAGGTGTGAATGGCGTCTTCTTCAGTGAGTTTGAAGAAGCAGTTCTCGGTGCCACTCAACCAGCCTTCAATCAGGGACGTGGCACCTGCGTTGGTCAAGGGTTTGGGCGAGCCTTGCAGGATGCTGTGCTGGCGAGTGTCTTCCGCAAAGCGATCATGCGGCCAGCGAAGATCTCTCCAGAGTACATCTATGCCGCAGCTCGAAACGGGATTGGCCAAGGTCAGCAGGGCAAGCACTACGCCAATTCCAGCGGTAACGATGGAACGTACGGCGGCTGGGCAGCGAGAGCACTGGTTCGATTCGGTGCCCTTGAGAGAGGCAATTACGGCAACATTGATCTGTCTCGACCAGCTGAGTCGCTGGCTATCCAGTGGGCAGATCCCGGCCCTGGTGTTCCATCCTCGCTCTACCTCGCAGCAGCTGACCACAAGTGTGATGCCTACCTGTGCCGTGATGTCAATGCGATCGCGGATGCACTTGCAGCTGAGCACGGAGTGGCGATCTGCATTCCTCGAATCGCTTCCAGCCGCGACAAACACGGGATGTCCCGCCTGTCCGATCAAGGGAACCACTGCACGGCCCTAAGCGGAGTGTTCCGCACACCAGCAGGTGATCTTGGATTTGTGTACCAGCAGTCATGGGGCAACCAGCCAGCTGGCCCGAATGTTCTGAGCTACGCAGGGGGGCAAACGCAACTCCGCCAAGGTGAGTGCGGCATCTGGGCTGAGGAGTTGGACGCACTCATCAGGCGTGCGGGGATCAACGGGGCTGAAGCGTGGGCAATCAATCTCCAGCCCGGGCAAGAGTTCCGCCCTGAGACGCTGATGGCCTGATCGATTCAATCATGGGTTTCCGGCCAGTCCACTGTGGGCTGGCCTTTTTTACGTCAGGAGGATTTGCGATGCGACGACTCATTATGTGGATCACGTGCTTTTGTCTGGTGGTCTGGTGCAGCCAGTCTCAAGCAGGCGACCCGAAAGCAGCAGTGGCTGTGGCAGCCGCCCTCGTGAAGGCCCGGATTGATGCACAGCCAGAACTCCCAAACAGCATCGAGCAAACGAATCGGCCAGGATCAGGCGAGTCTGCACCAGCTGAGCCAACTTCTGTTGAGACTGACCAACCGGCGTCAGGTTCTCCTGCACCAGTCCCTCTCACACTGACGCTTGATCCCGTCGCGGCTGCACAGATTCAGCCAGAACCAGGCCGTCTTCAGTGGCTCGTGTTCACCACACCTGGCTGTGTCCCCTGTGAGCGAGACAAGCAGGATTACGCTGGTTGGCTCCAAGCATCAGGGTGGACGGTCGGTCAATCAGTAGACGATAAAATCCGCTTTGTCGATGTTTATCAAAATCCGGATCTGCGGCAGAAATTCTCCGTTAATGTGGTGCCCACCTACGTACTATTGCACGGCGATGAGGTGATTGAGCGGCACACCACTTACCCTGGCCGCCAGCATCTGGCAGATCGGTTCTTGCAAGTCAGCCGCTCTCGCCCTCCTCAGTCTCCCGCAGGTGCCGTAACAATCGGGACAATCTCAGGGGGCAAGGTCGCAGCAAAGGCGGCAATCGACTGGATGACCGAGATGGTCGGTGAGTCCGGTTCCTTCGAGGGGACGTGGACGCGGGGCAAAGGAGCTTCCACCATAATTGCTGTGGCTGATGGGATGTCAGTGACGGTGCCAAATCCACTGGGGATCAGGTACGACGTGATACGGGCCAACCAGACGGTGAGGATCTCATTCACCAAGGGACGTCCAGCCCTGCGAACCAAACTGCTCGGCATCCTCCCCGCACAGCAGAGCGTCTCAGCAATTAGTCTGGATACCAGTGAGATTGTGCTGGAGCTGCCTGGGATGATCGATCCACGGCTGAAGCTGAACTAACCTGGCACGCCATGCGTAGACTATTTATCTGAGACAGAAAACAGCCTACGACACTCCCAAGCACACCACACCCGCCGCACCCAGCCTGCATTACGCAGATTGACGTGCGGCGGTTGCGTGTGACAAGCGGATGAATGACCGCCACACAAACCCCAGCTCTCCAGACAATTCGGGGGAGCGGGGGACGAGCGGGATTTGGCGGTCGATGCGGACTGATTTCCTGGGAAATCACTTGGCGGCTATTGGGCTATTTGCCTAAGTCTTTCAGGTATGGAAGGAATCCTCGGCCAACCTTAGAACGTTCGGTTACGCCAACGAGGTCGATATCGCACACCCACTTAACTTCGATCACTCTCACTCCTTTGAGGTCGCTATATTCAAGAAACTTCTTCCCGCCCGAGTGACGAAATCCGAATGATCGTGCCTTGTATCGTGCTCTGCCTGCCGCTGAGTGAACCGAGTTGGCGACGATGCGACACATCCCTGAGTACCACTTCTTTTTCCCGTACTCCCTGACTTCCATGTGCACCTCGTACAAAGCAGGCACAGCAACCATCTCAATCGCTCGATACGAACCAGACATCACGACTCTCCTCTTGGAGCAGTATCGTCAGCCAGCGAACTGCTGACAGAATCCCACTGCTCCTATCATGAGGGCAGAGGTTGCGCCGGGATGTCCGGGAGAACTCTCAGATCAATCCTTGGAACAATCATGAAACAGCCGCTCAAGTCGAATCACTTCACTGACTCTTGCGGGAACCCTGCTGGCGGGCAGACGTTCGCACCAGGACTCTGTATTGCGTGGCAGAATGGCCCGCTAGGACGTGGGATTGACCGCCTGGAGCCAAACGGCTGTTTCGTGGAAACAGTGATCCAAGCTGCGATTGACCGTCTGGATTATTACCAGGGATCTCAGTTTGCCAGCACGTACAACGCTCAGGCGATTGAGCACCTCAATGCGGCAATGTCAGTCCTACAGGCACGAACTGCTGACCGCGAAGCTCGGCAGATAGAAGGCACGCACGGGAAATGAGTACTCCAGACCGGCACGAGGGTCGTTGACTGAGCACAGGTCAACTTAATACTCACCCCATCATGGTGAATCTCGAATCAGCAGGTGACGTGAAGAACATCGAACGGCTGCTCCGCTCAGGCGTGTGGCAGATGCCTGCCGGTCTGGAGTCAGATCTACCTGACGCTCTCGGTAAGGTGGTGTTTAGCCAAAACAGTGCTGGTCAGTACCTCTACAGCACACGCGCCCGCACCACAGCTGCCCGCATCCTGGTGCAGATGATGGGTCAAAACGTCTCACGCGACCCAGTGCCGCAAGAGGTCAATCTGAACGTCACACCAGACCTGACGGACGCATTGGACAAGCTGAAAAGTCTGCCACGTGCGGAACTGGAGAAGCTCGCAGCTGCTCATGACGTGCTGTCCGGCATGACCGATCCACAGAGCTGAGCGGAGCGTCACGCATGGACGCCCTGTCGCTCACTACACATGGATTTGCCGCGAAGATCCTGCTCGCAATCGATGACGCACGGACTGGTGATCCGTTCCCGCTGATGGAAATCCTGTGGGGGAAGATCTTTTGGGCGGATGATGTGGTGGCCGATCCGACGATCTTGCAGCGGCATCATGGACGGTATTTGGTACTCGATAATTTTCAGCTCGACGCGGTTAGTGCGGTCTTTGATCCGTCAATTCGTGAGGTCTATATCAAGGGTAATACCGGATGCGGCAAGGGTGCCTGTATCGGTCTGACAGCCTGCCTTTACTACGCCATCTGGCCTGATGCACAGGTCGTTCTCACCCGAGATTCACACAAATCAGCCGTGAACATCGTCTTTGGAGAAATCGCTCAGTGGTGGCGTCGGATGTCGTTCACGCCCAAGGGCTGTGTGCTGCAATCCTCGAGCATCATCGATCTGGCGAACCGAGAGCGACACTTCATTCGGGTCGCTACCCCTGAGACTGATGAAGGATTTTCTGGGATGCACGGCCAACACGTGCTGTTCATTTTCGATGAAGCGACGGCGCCTGTGCTCAATGCACGCTTTGCACTGGCCGATACGCAGTGCAGCAAGTTTCTCGCTGTCGCAAATCCACGAACCACATCGGGGAAATTCCGTGAGGCGTTTCAGGGTACTGAGGATCCAGACATCTCTCAGGTCGTCCCCAGCCGCATGGGGCGCCGTAAGCTCATCACCGTGGATGGTGCCAATTGTCTCAATGTGCGAGCCAAGCGGCTCAAGCACCCCGTTGCTCCACCTGGCGGCATCACGATTGGCGAGCGGAGATACTCAGGCGGTGACGTCATCGATGATGCGGACTTCGCGAACGCCAGGTCGATCATTCCGGGGCAGACCTGCTTCGACGAATACCTCGGTTTGTGTGCTCACCCCGATCCTGGCTGGGTGAGATGCTTTGCCCATGGCCGGTTCATGGATGAGGATCCCGAGCGGCAGTTGATGTTCTCGAAGTGGTTGCGGCCCTGCCAAGACGTCTGGAAGAGGTGGAATTCCGCATGGACTCGCAGCGAAAGGAGGCACAACGAAGCCTCGTTGCGTAAGCGGCTTGATCGGGTGCTGCCTGTCACCTGCTTCGGTTTCGATGTGGCAGGTTCAGAAAACGGGGATGCAGCAGTCCTGACAGCCGGTGGGGAAAAGGGCATCCGCAGGCAGCATCACATTCACGAGAGCAAGGCACCAGCCATGGTGCAGGCTCTGATTGCTCTGGTGAATCGTGAGTACGGCATCGTGCTGACCAGCGGCGAGCACCCGATCTGCGTCGACATGGACGGCCTCGGGTGGGGTGTGGGCGGGCTGCTCCAGGAGCGAGGTTGCCGGGTGATCGAGTTTCGCGGCAACGGTACGAGCGAAGTGGATCCCAAGAAGTACGCCAATAAACGAGCGGAGGCTTACGGGGAATTTGCTGAGCGGGTGAAGCCGGACGGCAAGTGGGAAGGCGTGCCGTTCTATATGCCCGACTGCGACTTGCTCAGGCAGGAGTTGGTGGCACCCAAGAAGGTCTATCGTGGAGCGGACGGCCTGCAATTCGGCATCACCCCCAAGCGGCCCATCCCCGGCTCAGATAAGTCCAGCGAAACGATTCTCGGCATCATCGGACGCTCGCCAGATCGTGGAGACTCGGCAGTCTATTGGCACAGGGCGCTGCAACATGTGGGCAGGAGCCTGGATCAGTGGCTGGATAAGGGGTGGTTCTGATGGATGGCTGGTTCTTAGTAGGGGTTGTTCTGGGTTCGGTGCTCTATCTGGGCATTGCACAGTATCCATATTGGTATCAGGACATCATCGAAGGCCTGAGTTGTATGCGGTTTATTGGCCGTAAAAGGAAACCCTAAAGATGTCGCAAGAAATCGGCATGATGCTTATCGGGTTCATATCACTCGTTCTGGGATTCGGTTTGGGTGTCGCCTGTGCGACAGCTTTTCCCGAGCCGGATGATGACTTGCCAAATCGCTATGAGGAGAAACAAGACGCCATCATCAAGGTGAATGAAACCCGTGGCCAGGCGGAACGAGTCCTCAGCAACCTGCAAGCTCACCGAGAAGATGTGAATGCGCTTATCACGACCGTGGAAGATATGAAGGGGCAGTGTGAAATGCTCGAACACAAGATCCTGCACTTGCGTGTGGAGTAACCCATGCCCCTGCAAATCGCCCCCACAACCGCCGAACTGCTCGCCGATAACCAACTCCTCCCCGCCAACATGCGGGACTGTGCGGTTGTCCTGACCTTTGGCGAGCCGATCCCTTACCGCCTGGCCAGTGACTTCCTCAGGATTCAGTTGACTGGGGCGATGCTGGCCGGTGGGGAGGATGGTTTTTACCTGACCAGCCTCAGCCAGCCTCACCGATCTGGCCCGAAAGCCTGCAAAACCTGCGGCCGGTTGATGAAGCAAGAATCGCCTGACCGATGGCGGTGCATGAACCGGGCCTGCCGACTAATGAGCGGCCAGCCGACACAGGAACTGACCCTCTCAGGCGGGCCAGTGCGAGGTGTGGTCAAGTTGATGGTTGCCAGTGATTTTGTGGTGAAAACCGACATTGGCGCGCGGTTGAAGCGGGTCATCCTGCTCCTTGATCGACGATACAGGCCGGAAGTGCTCGCTGCGGTCAAACGCACAGCACATCAAATCTGCGACGAACGAGGCTGGAAGCTGCTCTAACCCGATCTGCTTGGCAACTCGACCAACCGCCCTACCCTGACCCAACCATCAACCACAGGTCAGGGAGGCGGCATGGACTACCAGGTACCAGCAGAGATTGCATCGCATATCGCCAGTCAGGCACAGCAGATCGAGCTGCTGGAGGCGAAGGTCGATCATCTCCACGAGATCATCGCGGTCTATCGTGACGCACTCCAATCCGTGCAGTCTGACTACCAGATGCGTGGAGCACTGAACGCCGCTGACCTCAAGTCCCTCACCAAGCAGGGAGGCGGTCAGTAATGAGCCTCGCACCCCGCTTTCTCGATACGTTTCAGGCTGTTCGCTCAGAGCAGCCAAAATCGACCGGCAACCCCTACACATGGTCGGCCCAGACGTTTAATCACAGCACCAATCAGAACGCACTCGCACGCGAACAAGTCAAACACTTCACTTACTGGAACTATGTCGCGATCAAACGCATTGCGGACAAAGCCAGTGAGCCATTCCCACACTTCGGGCTAAGAACTCGGTCTGCTAAGGGAAGCGACCGCAATCTGACACAGAAGCAGCTGCAGTGGGTCAAGCAGAGCTATGGCGCGACCTACCTGCAATCGCAGCATGATGACCTCCAGCCGCTGCCAGACACTCACCCTCTGGTGACATTGTTGGAGAACGTGAACGGCTTCGACACTTACGGCCAGTTCATCTACGAAACGGTTCTGTTTTACCTGCTGACCGGCAAATTCTATTGGTGGATTGTTCCCAACGGCTTTGGTCTGCCTGTTGAGATGCACGTGATCCCCACACAATGGGTGGAGCCAAACTACAACCACACAACTGGAGTGCTGAATCACTGGGAAGTGTGGGTGCCTGGCAAAGCTCGTCCGGAGCTGATCGGGCCGCAGGACATGGTCTGCTACCGTGCTGAATCACCGCTTTCCAAGCTCGAAGGGTGGTCTGCCACCCAAGCCGGTGCCAACTGGATTGAGAGCACGGAAAACATCGAGTCCTGCCGGTCAAATCTGTTCAAGGCAGGCATTAATCCCGATGTGATTGTTCAGTTTGATGGGGATCAATATCAGTCCCCATCAGATGACCAGATTGATCGCATTCGAGAGAAGTTCATTGCTCGTTCCAGGGGTGTGCGTAGATGGGCTGAGCCGTTGTGGGTGCCGAAAGGCTTGAAGGTCGAGAAATGGTCGAACAAGCCAATTGAAATGGGATTCCCTGAGTCCTCAGCACAGTCACGAGATAACAATCTGGCATTGCACGGCGTTCCCAAAATCACTGCTGGAATCAGTGAGGAATATAACCATGCCACCGCTGATGCGGCTTCCTGGGTGTTCGCTGACATCACGATGAATCCGCTGTTTCGCCGGATGGCGGGCGTCTTCACCGAGCATCTTGCCAGCCGCTTCGATCCCCGTATCCGCTGCTGGTACGACGATTGTCGACCGATGAATGCTGAGCAACGGATCAAGGAGATCGAACTGCTCAACAAGTCCGGGGCGATCCTGCTCAACGAGATCCGCACCGAATTTGGCCTGGAACCGGTCAATAAGCCGGAGTTCAACACATCGTACGTGCCGATGGGCGTGCGGCCCATTGAGCAGGCGTTCGAGCCGCCAGAACCTCCTGAACTGCCCACGGATGATGACGAGCAGAAGGATGATGAGGATCCGCCTAAGAAGCCTGCGGATGACGATGAATCTCCAGACGATGAAGAGTAAGGGGGAAACATGCCCCTGCTCGTTCCATCGAAGAAGATCATATTGCCCTGGGGAACTGTCGGTCATGCCTATGGCACAGTTCCTCAGCATGGCCCTGAGATCATCGTTCGGCAAAAGAACCGCTCTTCCCGACGTCGCAATCTGATCAGCACGTGGCGAGGTCTGCACGCACAACTGGAGACCGACACGCAGCGGCAGCTGACTCGGTTCTTCCGGACAATCACCAGCAAGGTGATGAGCCGGCTCAAGAAGACTGGCCGTGTGGCCATTGTCGATGAACTGTATTCGCCAGCGGAATTCAGCGAAGCCTTCAATCGCGTGATGGTGCCGCAATGGGCACAGATCACCATGCAGGGTGCCCGCTTCGAGGCCACATGGATCGGTGATACCAAACGCCAGCGGTTTCACGAAGCACTGCTGGGGATGATCTACCAGCTCAACGAGGCTGATCTACCACCCTCGTTCCATGTCGACCTCTCCCCTGCCATGCAGCAGCACATCCGCGAATTCCTCAAGTCACGTGAGGTGGGCGTGTGGGCACAGGTTGGATCGACTGTGCATGACCGATTAAGGCGAGCTTTGCAACGGGCATTGAAGGACGGGGACAACCCACGTCAGTTGCAAAAGCGAGTCGGCGAAGTCCTGAAGAACGCTGAGAAATATCAAGCCGCCCGCATTGCCCGCACTGAAACCACCAGTGCCATGAATCATGGCCAGCAACTGGAGCGGGACGACATCGGCATCGAGAAAAAGGAGTGGGTGTCAACGCTCGATATCAAGACGCGTGGTAGCAAGCCTGGCGACTCGTTCAATCATCGAGCCGCAGACGGCAAGACGGTGGGAAACAACGAACTGTTCCCTGTCTCTGGGCAGCAGCTGGCTTATCCGGGGGATTCAAGCCACGGGGCGTCAGCGGGAAATATCTGCAATTGCCGGTGTGCTGCGGTCAGTGCCTTCGACGATGAGCCTGTCACCACCTCTCCTTCAAGTGGCAATAAAGGGCAGCCATCACCCCAGACAACCATCGAAAACGGTGCCATTAGCAAGGCATCGGCACAATTCGTGAAAGACCTCCAGAAGCATGTGAACAGCCTCCCCGCTCAAGTGACTCGGTTCCTGACCGACAACGGAGTCAAAGTGAAGGCTGTGGGAAACCTCATAGATGAGTTCCCTAGCGACCCGATTGATGCCTACGGAATGTATTACAACAAAGAGGCTTACGTCGCTGAAGAGCCAATCCTCTTGGCAGGACGGGTGAAACTTGATCACCCGCATTGGCGTGGCACAGCAAACCACGAAATCGGTCATGCCATCGATAAGGTAGTGAAGTGGTCAGATGCCAAAGACCTTCATGATGCCTTCGATGCAGACCTGCAAGCCGCGATCAAAAATAAGACACTCACCACAAAAGTGAGGAGAAAGATTTATACTTTGTTTGGGCAATACGGATATAAAGAGATGGTGGCCAACTTCTTTGAACTGGAATTTCCGGGGGTCGGTCGTGCATGGGATCGCCCCAAAAAAGTCAGGGAACTTTTCCCTGAGACTACAAAACTGCTGAAAGAGAAGTACCAGAAATGGCTGAATCCACCACAGACACCCTAGAAGTGACGATTGATGTCGGTGATGACTACATCCTCATTGATCCGAGTACATCATCAGCCCGCCCCGAAGGGATGATGGTCACTGAAGGGTTTATCATGAAACCAGGGCAGACTTTTGCGGGTTGGGCATTTAACGAACTGCATCTCCTTGGAGATGGGACTCATAAGATCATCCGGAAGGATCTTGCCACAGCGTCTTGACGCTCTGCTCTCCTTTCACAAACTCACCTCCGTACGGTTCACTCCACGGAGGTTTTTTCATGCCCTTTTGCAACGCCAATTTCAAGATCCGCATCAACAAAGAGCGGGTGATCAGCGATACACGCCGCATGGAGTATGTCGAGTGCCCTGCTGAGATCGTGGATGCTCAACTGAAAGTCAGCCTGGCTCAGTCGTATGGTGTCCTTCCAGACGCTGTCACGATTTTGAGTCACACTGTGCCAAAGAGTGAAGAAGCTCCCCCAGCTCCGACGCCACCAGTTCCCTCACCAGCTCCAGTCGAACCGCCTGCCCCATCTCCTGAGCAAGCACCAGCTCCGACGCCCAAAGAGCCGAAGACAGCTGCCAAGAAGTAACCCTGCTGCTCAGTCGTGCGTTTAGGTTTTTAACAATGTTAAGTGAAGTGAGGCGATGAAATGACTGGCGCTGTGATCGAACCGGAAACTGGCAGTGAAGCCTCATTCATTGGTAGGGATGAGATACTCCAGGCACTTGCTGAAAGATCTCCTGAGTCTGTGTTGTCTAGTGGGTATGTGACTCAGCGACTGGATGATGCTGTCTTCCAGTCCGCAGATGCAGGGGCGATGACGGCTGACTTCATCATCGTTACGCGTACTAAGCAGCCAAATCGGAACGGCAATCAAGTGCAGATTCTCCCCTCAGTTAATGGCAAGGGGGTCATGACAGATTTCTATGCTAAAAACCCTGTCGTTCTCTACGATCATGGATTCAGCGGACTGACACTGCCTGTCGGGCTGAGTAAAACGCCAACAGGTGAGCTAAGCCTGAAAATGTCGGCTACCAGAATTGTTGCCACCTGCTTTTTCTCAAGGCTGCCACACGCAGAGCCTATCTTTGCGGCAGTAAACGAAGGCATCTTAAGGATGGCTTCGATTGCTTATAACGCGACTAAGGCGATGTCACTGGAACAGAGCAACGAAAAGCTCGCAGCTGGTGTTGAAGTGTGGCGTCAGTGGAGAGGGATGGACTTCGTTGAATCAGAAATGTTGGAGTGGAGCATTACCCCGATTGGTGCAGATCGCGGTTCGCTGAGGCAGGCCATCGAACGCGGCAAGATCCATGATGTCAAACTGCCACTGTTCCTGCGGCAGTCATGGGAACCACTTGCCGAGGAGAAGAAGGCTCACGGAGTTGGCTTCGTTCCGCCAACTCCTCCGACTCCAGTTGTGCAGACTGCTGTGGAGACTCCTGCCGCTCCACCGCCGGCCGTTCCCCCTGCTCCTCCTGAGCAGCCACAACAGCCAGCTGGCCTGACCGCCGATCAGATCCGCGAGCATGTCACTCAAGCACTGGCCAGTTCTCAGCAAGCCGAACTGGCAGCCGTCGATTTCAAGCAGGCGATGGAAGGCGTTGCAAGCAGCCTGGTGAAGACAATCCAGGACGCCTTTGCCCCGATTCGAGAGCAACAGCAGCAGCTTGGGGAGCGACTTAAAACACTCACTGGCAAGCTCGATTAGAGCCTCCCACTTCTTGCCAAGTTCTGCCCCTGCGGTTCGATAGCCGCATCGGGCAGGGATCACCGGCCCGCTCCTCATGGTGAGGGGTGGGCTGCTTCTTTGATACAGTCGGCAAGGAGTGGCGACAATGCAGCGGCGAACTATCTGGTCAATGGTGGCGAGTCTCTTCGATGTCGCTCCCGGAGAAACTGGCAACAAGAGTGGTGCCCTGGCACTGACCGCAGAACAGTTGCAGTCAATCACAGGCCCCATCATCACCCAGGTGCAGGGCACTGTGACACAGTCGGTCACTGAACTACGGGCCGAGAACAAGAAACTCAGTGATCGGCTGGAGGAACTATCCAAGCCTGTGCATCAGTCTGGCTGGCTCCACGGTGCCCCTGGCGTTCGCACTGGTGAGGATCCACTCAGCAGCCGGCCGTACCGGTTCCAGAACATCATGGGCCTGCGCACCGGGGCCTACGCCGCCGACCGCTGCAAGGTGGAAATGGACGTCCATCAGCGGCTCAAGAAGCACTATGTCCAGCGGGGCGGCATGTCCCTGGAAAGCGAAAATTCGTACCTGGTGCCCTTCGGCGTGAACATGCTGGAGGACATTGAAGCCGAGGACGCAAGCTTCATTCAGCAGTCGATGCTGCAATCAATGGTGGGATTCGATCCTGATCGCTACCGGGCGATGGTGATCAATCAGGGGATGCAGCAGGGTCTGACTTACACGCAAGCACTCAGCCAGTTCGATGATACCGGGCTGGGGGTCTTCCTTGGCCCCACACAAAAGGGAGATCTGATCGAACTGGTGCGTGCTCGGGAATTCCTCACTCGTGCTGGTGCTCGCCAATTGGTGTTGCCAGCCAACGGGCGCCTCAAATTTGATCGGCAGACCGGTGCCACCACAGCCTACTGGATTGGCGAGGTGCCTGATGACCGGGACTCACCAAAGATCACGGCCAGCCGACCGAAGACAGGTGCGATGGATCTGATTGCCAAGAAGTTGGCCACTCTGGTGAAGTGTCCGAACGATCTGTTGCGGTTCACGAGCGCGGAGACCGAAGCCTTCTTCCGGATGGATATGGCCAAGACCATGGCTCTGGAGGTCGATAAGTCGGGACTGGAAAGCCCCGGCTCGTCCAATCGTCCAAAGGGTCTGATTAATTTCAACATCCTGCCCCATACGGCTGCAACAGTCGGCACGGATGGCGACACCTTCGGGCCAAAGGACGTCAATCGGATGAAGGCTCTGGTGGAAGAAGCCGATCATGACACCGAAGGGAGCACCTGGTCTTGGGGCATGCGTCCAATAATGTGGAACAACATCATCGACTGTCGAGCCGATGCTGTGACTGCTGGTGACCAGAAGGGGCCGTTCCTCTTCAGCGTGAACCGTTCAGACATCAATAACGCGGTTCGTCCGATGCTGTCTGGCGATCAGGTCTACAAGACGACACAGATCAGCAAGACTCGCGCGAAAGGCAGCAGCTCCAATCTTAGCTACGTGATTGGTGGTCTATTTGAGAATATGATTATCGCACGAGCAGGTGTTCTGGAATTCGCTTCGACCAACAGCGGCGATACTCCATTCCAGACAGACCAAACTTGGTTCAGGGCCATCCAGCACGTCGACATCGGTGTTCGTTACGAAGACTCCTTCGTCATCTGCGACAACCTGTCACTCTCCGCTGTCGGTTAATCGGACAGCATGACCCTTGGTGAATCGGCAGCCGGTTGAGAAATCGACCGGCTGCCATGTTGAGTCCAAATTTCGATCAGTTCTCCCGGCGAGTGAAGTGAGGTAGTGATGAGCAACGGAGCAGCAATTGACCCTTCAGCCAACCTGGGCGGCGGGACATCGATCCTGCCAGGTGTGGCTCTGTCGGGCACGACGGCAGCGAATGGCAGCTGGATCGACTGCAAGGATCTGGTCGGCCCGGTGTATGGCGATTTCCTGGTCGGGACGGCTACCGGATCACCGACCTCGTTTACCGTCACCTGCAAGTTGCAGGAGGCTGACACCAGCGGTGGTTCTGGCTCGCAGGACATCGTGACTCAGACCGATGCCGTTGTTCTGGATGCCGCAGGAGAGTTCGGGTTTGTCCGGGGACTCCGAACGAAGCGGTATGTGCGAGCGGTGGCCACGCCAGCATTTGTCAGCGGTTCGTCTCCGACAGCCCCAGTGGCAGCCTCGGTGCGAGGACAGAAAGAGCGGTTCTAAGGATCCTCGCTGTTTGCGGTGCGGTGAGGACGGTTGAGGCGGCAACTGGGTGACTGGTTGCCGCCTCCTGTTTTAGGCGAAACGACGCCATCCGTAAGCTAATTATTTTTCACTAAATTTCTGTCTGAGGTGCAAAAATGGCGTTTCTCTGCACTGTGGAGCAACTCAAGCAGCACCTGGGAATTCCTGAGGGCGATACCACTCGGGATGCTTTGTTTGAAGCATTGCTGGTCGAGATGGATGAGTTGGTCGCCAGCTACATCGGGCGCGAGCGGGTGCCGGGATATCACCCGCTCGAATCGGTCGAGTCAACCGAGTATTACACCGGGAACGGCAGCAAACGGATCGCTCTGCGGCGTCGGCCACTCACAGCAGTCGAGGATGTGTGGTTCGATCCTGCGGGAGCCTATGGCCATGGCCCTGAAGCATTCACCAATGAACCGCTGGTTCTCGGAGTCTTCTATGCACCACAGAGACTCGATGAAACAGAGGAAAACGGATCAATCCTCCGCAAGTTGTCTGGAACTTGGTGTGACGAACCGGGATCGATCAAGGTCACTTACACCGCTGGTTACGAGACGGCTCCCGCCGATCTGACGCTGGCCGTCTGCCAACTCGCCGCTGCGACAATCAAGGGATTGGATAAAGGCGGGGTGCTCAAGACAGAGACACTCGGCAAGTACTCCTACGAGATCCTGACCGAGACAAGCAGTCTCGAAATGCTCACATGCCGGTCAGTCCTGGGGCGGTACCGAGAAGTGTGAGGCCTGATATGTCCAGTCGATCATTGATGAAGCACCTGGCGAACGTTCGGCGGAACACAGTGATCAACTCTGAGGGTGTGCCCATCCCATCCCTCTCGATCGTGAGAGCCAACATGCCACTGCTCGTCCAGGAGGGATCTGGGACGGTCAGGCGCGACGGCTCAGGAGCAGGCCTTGAGTACGACGCCACTGCATTCATTCCACCCGATGCCGACGTCAGACCTGACAATCTCAACGATCAGCGAGACCAATTGATTCTGACGGCTCCACCTGCCCTCGCAGGACGGAAATACCTCGTCAAATTGGTGGTTGATGAGAGCGGCATGGGAGATCACAAGACGGCCTATCTGGAGCGATTGAGGCAGGGATGATCAGGCTTATTACAGCCAGATAGGGATTTTTGGAATAACGAGCCTGCTCTGTGGGTCTTATGTCGGTCGGCAGGAATAAGCGATGCCAAGAATCCACGTCAACAAGAGCTTCCAAAGCGGCATCGATATCCTGACCCGCGATGTTCGCCGCATGCAGGGCGACATCGTAAAGCGGATCATCAAGGCTCATCGACGCATCGGAGAGCGGCATCGATCGGGAGCGGTCAAACGTGTGCCTGTCGATACCAGCAATCTCAAGCAGCGGATCCTGACCAACACGTACCGGGAAGGTGACCACATCATCACCGAGACGGGCACCAACGTCGCGGACTACCCGTTGCACGTGGAGTTCGGAACGGAGTACATCGCGGGCGGTCGTGTGCTCGCGCTGGGTAGGAATCCTCGCATCACTGATGCTGCAGCGATCAAGAACTGGCCCGCCAAGGAAAAGGACGGTGGCGAGCGGGAGCAGATGCCCTGGCTCAGGCCCAGTTGGATGGCCATCGAGCAGATTGCCATCAACGAATTGCGTGCTGTGCTGCGTGACCTCGGGGGAGGCGGTCGCACAGGAGTCGCGTGATGGTCGATTACACTTTCAACCTGTCTGAGGTCTGGGCAGGGATTCGCACGGCCTGGCTGGCAGATGATGAGATAAGGCAAAGCCTTGGCCAGGTGGACGGGATATTTCGTGTCTGGCCAAACATCGCAGTTCAGTACCCGATTCTGACCATCAATGCGTCCACCAGTTCCCAAGGCACACGCCATCCGGGAATCTGGTTGGCGAATGCTCAGATCAATGCTTACGGCCCGGATCCCCGGGTGCTCGAAAAGCTCTACTGGCGGTTGGAATTTGAGTGGTCAATTCCGGTACGCAGAGCCACTCCCCTAGATCTCAGCCACTTCCGGGTGAGCAAAATGAGCTTCGGTCAGCGGCGTGAAATCGGGTATCTCGAGGTGCTCGATACCAGCCAGGTCATCCTGCACCACACGTTTGAATGTGACCTGCGTTTTTCATTGCGATCAGCCTACGCTCCCACTCCTTGACGCAATCCCCCTCTGATTCAGACTGCCCGCGTCAACACTGTTTGTTGCGGGCAATTGGGTCATCGAGGGAGTGAAGCATGGCTGATTTTGATAATTGCGTAAGCGGGCCCGCCGAGCTGCTGCTCGATGACGATGCCATGGGGCACACCGAGGGGGGGATTGAGGTGGTGATCACCCCAAACACCCGTGCTCGGAACGTCGACAAGTTCGGATCTGGCGAGTGTGCCATGATCCACCTGGGCGATGAGGTGCGCGTCAATGCACCACTCGCTGAATGGACGGCTGCCACGATGGGGGCGGTCTACGCTTCCGGTGCCGATGAGACTGCGGCTGTGAGTGGCAGCAAGTATATGGGGATCGGTCGCAGTGCCGGATTTCTCTACCCAACGCTGGATCTCAAGGTGGTGCCGCTGCTGACCAGTGACACCGGCAAACGCTTCCAGTTCTATCGTTCTTGCCCGATTGGTGCGCTCACGCTCACCTTCGACAACGCGGAGAATGACCGCATCTTTGAGTCTGAGTTCGCTTGTCTGGTGGATGAGTCCAAGGATGACGGCGAGTTGATTGGACGGATGCAGCTGACTCATGTTGAGGAAGGCGGCGGCGGTTAATCGTGATGCATTTTATCCCGCCCGATAGATCACTCACGACCTGTCGGGCGGGTTTGTTTCCCACCCCACCTCTCAATTTGGAAACGCCATGAAAGAAGAAACCGAGTTCGGTGCGAAGGTCGCAGCGATCATTTCACTGTCCAACTTCATTTCTCTGGAAATTGATGTTGCGACCGCCGAGGCGAAACAGTCAGCCAAGGACCTCCGCACTGACCTGGTGGCGTGGGCCAAGGCGAGAGATGGCCGCTTCCCGGATGGCCTTCAGCAGGCTGCCAGACTGCTGCAATCTCAGCTCGGTGCGTTCATCGACGGACGCCAGTCTCTGCAAGACGCACAGGCTGCAGCACGGACGCTGGCCGAGTTGATTGTACCGCCTGAAAAGGCCACCCCCGTCAAGCGGCGAACGGCTAAGGCTGTGAAACCGACCAATCCAACTCCTGAGCCACAACCGGCTGAGTAATGCTTTTTTCAATCCCACTGTTCTGTTTCTTGAAGGACACCGCTCATGTTGATTAACGAAGTCGAAGTGCAGTTTGGCCCCCTGACGTGGGGCAGTTATGTCAAGCTCAAAGCGTTGCTCCAGCAGACGCTGAGCGGTCGGGTCGTTCGGCGAGTGATCGATTTCCTCAGCAGCGAGGCTGGTAGATCGTTGTTCGCGACGTTTCAGTCGGGTGAATCAACGCTCACTGAATTTCAGGCTCATTTGCCTGAACTGCGTGAGTTTTATGAACAGCATCTGTCCGTGGTGATCGAAGACCTGATGGTGACCAGCGATGAGTTCGCTCAGCTGGTGCTGGAAGGATGCGTCAGGACTCCCATTCAGACCGAGGGACTAACCGCTGCTGAAGTGCTGCAACTTCGGTCAACAGCCATCCAGCAAGTGGGCTTCGCAGAACTGGTGGCGCTCGAAAAAAACTGGTGGATCGGCCTGGCGAACGAAGCAGGCAAGATGTTTGGCACGAACCCCTCCTCCAGCCCAGATCAAGCATAGTCTGGGAATCACAACTCGCTCGCACTTACTCCTGGACGCCAGCCTGCATTCGCTCGCTGGAAGTCCGGGAGGTGTTTGAGCACTTCGTGGTGATCAAGCAGCAGGAGTCTCAAGACCGGCTCTGGGCACTGCGGATCTCAGCCTTTCCCCATGGAGACAAGAAGTCAGCCAAAGAGATCCAGGCCAGTGTGATCGCCATCGGCGAAGTCGGTCGACGGAAGAAGTCAGCCGTGGAACTGATGGACGATTCGCAGAAGGCCCGCATGATCGGCGGCATGCTCAAGAAGATTGGGCAGCCGTGGGCCCGGAAGAACCGGCAACTGCTCGACTGGCTCGCTCGTCAGGGGGTCAGTGAAGCTGAGGCAATCGCCCTGCACGAGCGGCATTACAGCCAGCTCAAGGGCAAAGACTTCTGGGCAGGTCGATCTTGGAAGCCTGTCCGGAGTTAGCCAATGGCTCATTACACAACCATCATTCTGGGCAACCCGGAAACGACCGGCGTCGAGATCAACGGGCCGAACAATTCGGAACAACCCGTTGAATCTCTGCCGGAGTGGGTCACTGATCTGACAGCGGACAACACCCGCATTGTCTACCGACCGACCAGCACCACGCTCCACACGTGGAAGATGGACTGCTCCGATATCACGGTGGCACAGAAGAACGCACTGTTGACGTTCTTTCGCACGGTGGCCAAAGGGCCAACCAACACGTTTGCCTACAGGCACACTGACGGGGCGACCTACACGGTTCGTTTCTCGCAGACCTCTCTCAACTTCAGCCGACAGAACGATGCGTTCTGGTCAGTTCAACTGATCCTGGAATCGGCTTCACCCATCAATAGCTAAGCCCTGATGTGGGCAAGGAGTGTCTCACCATGGGCGAAAAGATCCATGTTCTTTCTGCCGTATTCGGCTCGGAGTACGACGGATTTATCTTTGGAGCGAACAAGGTCATCCGCAAGTCGGGTGAGGTCGGTGTTGCGGTTGGGCGGGCACTTTCCGCCGTCGACAACATGTTCACCCGACTGGCTGCAGGAACGCTCTCTGTCGCAGCTGTTGTGGGCGGTGCGACAGCCACCATGGGCGGGAACTTCCTGGTGCTGGAAGAGAACGCCATGACCAGCTTCACCACACTGCTGGGCAGTGCGGAAGAAGCCAAGAAGATGTGGACGGAACTCAGGCAGATCGCTCGTGACAGCCCATTCGATTTAGAGGGAGTGACCGATTCAGCCCGGAAGTTGCTTGGTATGGGTTACGCGGGCAAAGAGATCCCCCGTGTGTTGCGAGCAATCAGTGATGCGATTGCTGCCATGGGCGGCGGCACGGAGCTGATTGATCGAGTATCGATCGCTTTGGGTCAGATCAAAGCTAAGGGTGTTGTCGCTTCGCAAGAGATGCTGCAACTCGCAGAGAGTGGAATTCCTGCGTGGCAGATTTTGGCCGACTCGATTGGCGTCGATATCCCCACTGCCATGAAGCTGGTCGAGGATCGGGCCGTTAGCTCGGAGGTCGCCATTGCGGCCATTCTGGGGGGCATCGAGAAGAAATTCGGTGGCCTGTCGCTCAAGATGACGAGCAACTGGACGGGCATGTGGAATGCCTTCATGGACACCGTCCGGGAGAAGTCCGGCGATGTGATGAAGCCTCTGTTTATTGCCGCCAAGGGATGGTTGCAAAGGATCACGGACTACATCACGTCGACCGGATTCAAACAGTTCGTGTCGCAGGTGACCAGTCAAATTCAACTCATGGTCAATGAGGTCAACGGTCTGCTGCGAGACATGGGCGGCGGGAATGCGGCTCAGCAAGTCCAGTCGATGATTCTCAGTCTGCTGGAGGTGATCCGGGACGCCATTGGCTGGATCCGCGACAACCGGGGAGCGATTGCGGACTGGGGTGCGGCGCTGGGGAGTTGGTTGAAGCCGATTGGCCAGATCATCGCGGCCCACCCGCAGTTGGTGATGTTTTTCGCGCTGTTTAAGACGGCTCAGATATTTGGTGTGACAGAGGCCGTCATTGCATTGTCTCAGGTAGTGATATCGCTCGTCAGTCCGAGCATACGAGCTGTATCAAGTCTAGGATCTCTATACACATCACTGAAAGCGATTGGGAGGTGGATAGTCCTTGAAGGACTACCGACACTCACAATGTACATCTCGCAACTCAACGACCTGGCGAGAAGTTCTAAAGGGGCAGCGGCTGGGATGCTCGCGCTGAAAGGCGGGATCGCTGCTCTCACTGCGGGCGTTGGTTTTGTTTTATTGGATCAGTTCATTCCAAAAGCGGAAGCCATCAATGAGCAAATAAGAAGAACATTGAAACTGCTGGATGATGCCCGCCAGAAAAACTTGTTGAAACTTGATGAAACAATGCAGGCTCCTGTTGATGAGACGCCAGCGCAGCGTGTCGCCAGACTTGAAAAACAACAAGCTAAAGAGCAGGAAGAGTTCATCCGCCTGGATAATGAAAAGAACAAGCAGAAGAAGTCCAGGGAAAACGCTGAGGCATCTCTGGATTTCAACGAGCGGACATCGCTCCTCATCACTGGTACAATCCGCGATGGCTTAAATGCAGTTGGGCTGTCGGCGACAACTGGGGCCGAATCTGATCCGAGAACTCCATATATTGCGGCAGAGGAGCATGCTAAGAGGCTTGTTGAAGAGCAAGCCCGGCGAATGGAATCGCTCGATAAGGAACTCGAAGCCGCAAGAACAGCAGCAAAGCAACCGCAGCCACCGACTGGCTCTGCTCCACCTGTTCCTCCAGGCGATGTCCCGCCCTTCGATCCCAACCAGAAGAAGAACGCGAAGGCGGCTGCCGAGATTGAGAAGGACATCGCGTCTGCCTCGAAGCAGTTTGTGCATCACATCGGAGATCTGTTCCAGGGTGGTCTGCCCGAGTCGCTGGCCATGGGCTTTCAGAAGCGGTTCGATGCTCTCGCAGAGTCATTCAAGAATGGGGCAATCAGCACTGAGGAATTCGAGCAAGCCGTGGAGTCACTGAGTACCACAGCCGACCGTACAGCTCAGAGCGGCGGTGATGTGCGGGACTTCGGCGAAAGAATGGCCAAGGCCGTCGATGAAGGACTTCCTCAAGCATTCGCCGATCAACTCAAAGACGCGATGGCCAGGCTCGCCACGCAGTTCCAGACGGGCCAGATCACCGAGGATCAGTACGACCGCAATAAATCGGAACTCACTGAACGTGCGAGCGTCGTGGGGCGGATGACTGATCAGCGACGTGATTTCACGGTACGCGCCGAAGAACACGTGACTGACGGGAAACTCACAGAAGATCAAGCCAAAGGCTTTATCGAGAGCATGAAGGCATTGCAGGCTCAACTGGCGACCGGTCAGATCACGACCTTCGCCTATGAGTCGGAAATGAAGAAGCTCAACAACCTGATGACGAATCAGACACAGAAGAACACAGCTATCTCTCATGGGGCCCGCAGACTGGAGAATGTGCTCGATAGTCTGAATAAGAACGGCATGGCTCCCACTGAACAGGAGGCGAGGCACGCACGGGAGCAGGTCACCCGGTTGCAGAATCAGCTCAGGGAAGGCCGCATCTCAGTCGATGAGTTCAACGATGGGATCGACAAACTGGGTGACTCGTTGCAGCGTGATGCCGAGATCGCCCGGGACAACGCCAAAGCCCGATGGGAGGCGGCTCAACGCGATGCACTCCTGCGGGGCGACTGGGCTAACGCCGGGTCGGACTTCAATATCCAGAACGCCATTCAAGAGCGTCTATTGAACATCCGCCGTCAGCAATTCGGAGCGGCAGTGGATGGCATCGTGCAACGTATGACCGGCCTTGGGGGGGCGATTTCTGGGCTGGGAGACACCATCCGTTCGGTGGGTCAGACGATCAGGACTGGGATGAACAGCACGGTGACTTTTATCAACGACCAGATCAACAACAACCCTGTCATCTGGGATCGCATCCAAGGCTTGCAACAGGCCATCCAGATCTTGAGCAACTCGATGAAGGCAGCCCCCACCTACACCATTCAGAAGCGATTGGCTGATCAGATTGCGGAACTGAATGAGCAGCTCTCAGCCGCCTACCAGCAGACGGCCCCGAAGTTCTTCACGCCTCAGGGGAACAGCCGGTTTGAGGATCCGGGCAGCGTCACCATCACCAACAATCTGACCATGCCCCACGTCACCAATCTGACGCAGACACAGATCTACGACCTGGCGGACAAGATCAGCCGGGAGCAACAGCGGAGGGGCATGTTTCGCTGATCTGCCTCTGATTGACGACTTCCGGGCCATGCGTATCACACGGGCAACACTCGTGAGGATGCCATGGCCCGCTCGCTTACATCAGCAGTAACCACCGAAAAGAACCGCAACCAGGGAGCGGCATTCGTCCGAATACTCGAGGTGCAGTTCGGTGGGGAGATCGGCACCAAGTATTTCTCGACGCAACCGCTCAGCTCGCCCGTCACAGCGGCAGGGATCGTGAAGGACTTTGGCTCACTCCAGATACAAGCGGTGCCGGATCAGGTGGGCGGCTTTGGCCAGCAAACGCTCACCCTCTTTGATGTCGATCACCAGTTGCAGCAATGGTTCGATATACCGCCGGGGGTGCTCTCTGCTCCGGCTTTCGTCTGGCTCTACTTCGATGGCACGTCATGGGAGGAAGACCGCGTCTGCCTTTTCCGGGGAGTGCTCTGCTCGCCGATGAAGTGGAGCGACTCGACAGGCGCATGGGAAGCCACGATTCGCGGCATGGAAGACGTGCTCGACCGAGATATCGGCCATCGTCTCACCAAGACAGCGTTTCCTGATCGCTCCATCTACACCAAGGACGATCAGTGCTTGCCAATCGTTTATGGCAATCCCTGCTATCGATATCCGGGGACTCTGATTGACCGACCCGGCTACGCACTCACTGCTAGTTGGATCGGTCTGTGGCCCACTTCGTTTTTCATCAACCAGCCGGCGGGACAAGCGGGCTTTACCACAGGTGCTGAGATCAGCGTTGTGGTTGGCAATGAGATGTTCGTCGGTTTTTTCGACAATGATGAAAGCCAGGAATTCGTGATCATTTCGCGTGGCAACGTGGATTGCCAGGGTTACAGCACTGGTGTGACTGCCAGCGAAGGGAATCAATACTTCGCCATCAGCAAATTCGATGTGCCAAGCCCAGAGAGCAGCCGCAACGGGTATCTGATGCTGATCCTCTACAACGGGGTCTGGTTGCAATACTTTATCGACCAATGGGAGGTGATTGGCGAATCGATCAAGACTGTGCAAGAAGGTGAAGGCATGGTCTTCACGGGCGGCATGCCCTGGCGAATCTGCAACCAGATTGGCGGGTTCACTCAGTGGCCAGGCGGAACCGGCGTCACCGAGATGGCACCTCTGACCTATTGCCTGAACCACCTGCCATCAAACGAAGTGATGGCCATCGAGTGCCACGCACAGGAGCAAGACCAGCAGAGCACCGAACCAGACGCTCCACCGATTGATCTCTGGTACGAATGGAACCCTGCCGGGTACGTCGTCAACCTCGACAACCGCACGTACAACGAGGCCCTGGGTCGCACTATCGACGATCCGGGCATCACCACGGTGCAAGTGGAAGCCCCGCCCTCATCGTTCGGCTTCCAGGACAACAACATCTATGGCACCGTGCGAGCGAGCACGGCGGATAATGATTACACATCCGATGCTATCAACAATCCTGCTGATATAATCAAGCACCTGCTCACTGATCCTCGTATTGGCCGGTTAGATCCGTCTCTCATCCATACAGCGAGCTTCGCAGCAGCGGCAGCAGCCACACCAGTGCGGTTCGGCTTCGCACTTCGCGCCATCCAGAAGAGCACCGATCTGATCCAGCAGCTCGCGTTTCAGGCCACTTGCCTGATCTTCTGGGACGGCGGCAAGCTCCACTTGAGGAAGCTCACCAGTACCTCGACCTGGAGCAGTGGCGATGCCGTGATGACGATCACTCCCGGCAATGGACGCAGGGCGTCACTCCAGATAGAGCACCTCGATCTGCGTGAAGTGACCACACGCATTGTCAGCAAGTTCCGGTTAGGAGTGGGTGAGCCGGAACGCAAACTGTTTCGTGAGTCAGCAGCAGCCATCACAGCCTACGAACGGCGTGAGAAAGAACTGGATCTGTGGGCCACTCAATACCCCACAAGTGCGGCTTATATCACCGAATTCTGGCTGCGGTATTACCTTGAAACACAGCGGCAGATCCGGGTGGATGTGTACCTGCACGGCTTGCAGATCCAGCCGGGGGATCTGATTGAAGTCGATTGGGCAGACGGTGAGTCACAAACCATTCTGGACGGGCAGCTGGCCCGCATCACAGAAATCAATCACACAGCCGCTGACGCCACACGGCAGGTCATGGAGCAGATCTCGCTGGTGGCTGAATACGCCAAGTGGGCCTTTGAGATTGAGGCAGGCACTGAGGATGACCCTGTTCCGGACTACTCAGGGAGTGGGCCATGGCCACCGGGGATTACGGTGCAGCCATGGGAGCCAGAGCCGAGCGAGCCGACTGGGACGGAGTCAGGGACTGAGTCGGGAACGGGGACTGATGAGCTGATCTGTACTGACTGCGATGTTGATTGCTGGGAGTTAGTGGCAAGTGGATTTTCGGGGGATCTTGCATCGTACAACGGCACGTGGCTGCTCAACAAAATTCCGCATGCGCCGTGTGAATGGATGGCTACCTACGCACATGAGATAGATACGTTGAGGGGATGGCATCTGTCTAGAGGCTTCGGTGGTGGATCTCTGCTAGCTGGACTGACGAGCCTGAACCCGTCCGGTATCCCATCTTGTAGCTACTTAAATGTCTCTCCGAATTGCTCTGGCGTAAACATTCTACCGAGAACAATTTGCGGGTCTGATGATGACACGCCGGTCACGATCACTGTTGCTCCAGCCTCGTGCGAACCCGGCACAGGTAGCGAGTCAGGGAGCGAGAGCGGATCCGAGTCAGGCACTGAGTCGGGTTCAGAATCAGGGACATCAACCGGCACGGGTACAGGCGGGACGGGATCAGGTTCAAGCACTGAAACTGGAACCGGGACTGAATCTGGTACAGGTACTGGCACTGAGGAGGTGCCTGATTGCGTGTCCACACAGGCTTGGGAATGGCAGTCCGGGGAGCCTGGTTCGTGGG
Source organism: Planctopirus sp. SH287 (assembly GCF_056500625.1). Taxonomy (NCBI): domain Bacteria; kingdom Pseudomonadati; phylum Planctomycetota; class Planctomycetia; order Planctomycetales; family Planctomycetaceae; genus Planctopirus; species Planctopirus sp. SH287. Next base: position 1,450,168 of record NZ_CM151403.1, read on the forward strand.
TGCAATTCGGTTCCAGCCCTTGTAGTTCACTGGAGGCTGGCTGTGCGGCTTGCCCACCTGATTACGACGGCGAATACAGCGGACAATATGCCGAGACACCTTGCCAGCCAATGCCGCTGGACTGCGGTGGCACTGGCAGTGAATCGGGTTCGGAATCGGTATCTGAGTCCGGCAGTGAGTCAGGGAGCGAATCAGGATCTGAGTCGGGTTCAGAGTCAGGCAGTGAGTCGGGATCTGAGAGCGGCAGTGAGTCGGGCAGTGGCTCGGATGGCTCGGGGACTGAGTCGGGGTCTGAGTCCGGCACTGACGATGGATCCTCCACCGGCAGCGGCACCGAGATTGATTGTGATGAGCTGGGGTCAATTGCTGGCTGCGTGACTTGGCTGGTGGCAGACGATATTGATCAGGCTGACAACAGCGACGTCTCAGGCTGGCCGGCACGAGTGGGTGACTGGCTGGGGCTGGCCAGCAGTGGCGAATCGGCGACCTTCCCCACGCTGATCCACGAGGCAGCCAACGGGCACAAGGTGGTGCACTTCTCCGGCGCTGACGATCAGTATCAGTTGCGGCAGGACGGGCCTGACATCCAGATGGACACCGTCGTGATGGTTCTCTACTTGGATCATGCTACGACCTCGACGCCCCGCCAGATCCTCTGTGGCGACGAGCCAGGAACGCTGGAATTGCACCAATCGCCGATCACAGGCGGGCGGTCAGGTGGTGAGATTGCGGGGCACCTCACGTCGCACGGTGCTTATTTTGTGCTGACCTGGAGGAGGCGCACCTACGTGGTCAACGGGGTCACGAGTGGCTTTGCCAGACGGACGATTGATGACTTCCGCGTGCACGGAAAATGGCGTGGCTATCAGGCCAGCCACTATGACAGCGTCGATGCTGGGTGGACGCAGGCCGAACTCAATCAGGGCAAGCTCTGCGTGGGCGGTGATCGCAATTTCGGCTCGCCGTTCAGAGGCTATCTCGCCGAAATCGTGGTGTTCTCCGAAGGCTTGGGGCAAGAGACGCTGGACGGCGTGGAGCAGTGTCTCGCGACAAAATACAACTGCCAGTACAAGGGCAATTTCTACGGCTGGGGGGCCGTTCAGCCAGACTATATACAGGGTCTGTGGCCACTGGACGAACCGGACATGGCCAACATTGGTCGTGTCGATCTGATAGCAGGCAACGACCTGTACCGATCTGCTGCTCCCGATCAGATCGTCACCGCCAGTGACCATGAGTCAGTGCCCAATCTGGGCTGGGCGGCCGAATTCAGCGGCTCGAATCCGCTGGTCACGTCACCCGCCAAACCGCCGGTGGAATTGCGGACGCGGGCCGAGGGTTTCTCGCTGTTTTTCTGGTTCCGCTCGACTGACGGCAACGCAGCTATCGTCGCCAAAGAATCTGAGAGTGGTACACGGCGTGAGTGGGTCGCGGGCCTCGTGGGTGAACCCGTCAACGACCTCAGTCACTGGGGATCAGGCTTCTTGAATCCGGCAGCCGCGTTCTGGACGAACACCACTTCGCAGGGCGATCACCCCGGTATTATTGGCCTGGGGACACCAGAGATTGATTGGGGCGGCGGCGAGATCCAGCACCCGTCCGGCTTCCAGCCCAACGGAAGCCCGCTGGTCGCTGAGCACAAGTGGTTATTGATTGGGGTCAGATACAACTCGTGGGATGGTCGCACGAACATTTCAACTCCAATCCCTGAGTTTATCGACGATGTTTTCCAACGACTCAAGCCCTCGGGGATCAACAGCGGCGCCTACGTGACAGGCTTGGGCACGATTGACGACGGCCCGTTCATTGTGGGCGGTGGCAGTTGGGCAAACGCCGGATACGAAGGGCAGGTCACCAAGGTGCTTGTGACTCGCTCTGCGATTGACGACACGATCATGGAGTGGCTATGGAATTGTGGAAAAGGCCGATCACTCAACGATCTGGCGGGCGACAACTGGGGATCACCGACCCCTGATTGTTCAGGCGGCGGCGGTGATGGCTCAGGGACTGAGGGGAGCGAGTCGGGATCTGAGTCGGGCAGCGAATCAGCCACCGAGTCAGCCAGCGAATCAGGCTCTGAGTCAGGGAGTGAATCAGCCACCAGCAGCGGCACCGAAAGCGGGGAACCCTGCTTTGAGGGAATCCTCAATTTCACTGTGTATGGAACGCTGTACCCCGAGGGGTCGACTTTTACGTGGGGAGAGGGTGCCCACGGAATGAAATACTACTCCGAAGCTGAGCCGTATACACACCTCAACTGCGTGAGCGGCGGCTTCGTTCTCAAGTACGTCGGTAGTGATACCCTCCTCGATAATCTCGTCGACTTTGGCGGCGGCTATTTCGAGGGTACAGAGTATTACGCTTATATCTAACAGGATGTAGTTAATGAGTGTCCCAAAACTGACAATTGGCCTGGCCACTGTCGACGACCAGCGTGCGCTGTTCTTTGCTTTACTCGACTTACAACTGACGCTCAGAGACCTGGGGCTGTTCGATCAGATTGAAGTGCTGCTTGTGTCGCAGAGCAAAAATGAGGCTCACATCAAAGCGGAGCGCGAGCATATCGAGGTCATCCCCAACGCCCGATATGTCCATCTGCCAGAGCCTCACCCTCAAGGTTCCGGGCCGGCGAAGCAAGCCGTCTTTAACCACGCCCGTGGGCTTGCCGTGTGCAAGATAGACGGCCATGTCGTGTTCGATCGTGGCGTGATAATGCGGCTGTTCGCGTTCGCACTGACGATCGATGATGGTCTTTATTTTGGCCCAAATCTACGGCGAAAGTTGATTCAACCAGACGGCAAGCCCGCGATTGTGGGATCGCATTACGAAGCCCAGTACACCCAAAAAGGGAACTGGGGCCGATGGGCTGTTCACCCCAACGCGCACAACGCCATGGCCCCGCCGTTTGAGGTCAATTCGTGCGGGCTGGGATGTTTCCTGGCCAAACGGGAAACCTTTCTCAACTTCCACCCGCAGGTGCGGGGCCACGGCGGCGTGGAAGCTTATTTGCCTGAGAAGTACCGGCAGGCAGGACGCACAGTAATGTGCTTGCCCTGGCTCCGCTGGATTCACTTGTATGGCTACGTCGACCGCGCGCCATATAAAGGCTTCGAGTGGTCAACCAAAGCCCGCAACGACCTGCTGGGTTATGCTGAGTTAGGCTATCCATCGTTTGAAATGATCAAGGCGAACTACACGGCCAAAGGGCGGTTGTCTGTGGAGCGATTCCAGAAACTGGCCGCCGAAACGGGAGCCTTGACCAGAAATCAAACTGGTAGATGGCCCCGCATTACCACAGTGCCACGTCCCGAGGTGCGAGCCGCTATCCCCAAAACAATACCAACCCCAGTGGAAAAGACCGCTAAGAAGCTCATCATCGGCGTGGCCACAGCTGCGACCTCCGCACGTTCGCACGTTGAGCAGAGAGCCGCCATTCGTGAAACTTGGGCGAAGGATCTGCCGCCCGGCGTAGAGGTCGTGTTTCTCGTGGGCAGGGTGGATCTGGTCAAGCACCCCACGCTGCACGGAGATATGCTCGCGCTGCCCTGTGGCGACACCTATCAGGATCTGACCGACAAGACGGTCTGGTTCTGTCGCTGGCTTGAGTCACAGCGGACATTCGAGCGGGCCATGCGGTGCGACGATGATACTTTCGTGAACGTCCGCAGGCTGGTGGGACGCGACAAAAAGACCGCTGATTACGTGGGACACTGGATCCCCGATCCCCAGGGGAAACAGCGGCCATTCAGGCGAGCGAGCGGAGGGGCGGGATACCTGCTCTCACCCAAAGCTGTGGGGATTGTGGCCGCAGCGACACGCTGCGAGCGCAGTCACCGCGATGACGTGCTGGTGGGAGAACTGCTCCACAAAAAAGGCATCACACTGAAGGAGAGCGGGAGGTTCTCCGCTGGCAGCAAGGTGGTGCCGCAAGCCGACAATCAGCAGGTCACCGCCCACTATGTAACACCGGACAGGATGCGAACCATCCACGCTGAATTGACCCAGAAAACCACCGTCCGTCCGGTGCCTGCCGCCACAGTGAAGACTCCTGAGCCACGCCGATCATTGGCCGTGGTGACCTGCCTGTTTAACCCGCAGCGATACCAGCGGATTTGGCAGAACTATGATCGATTCCGAGCGAGTATCAACGCTCCATTAGTGACGGTGGAACTCTCCTACGACGGCCAGTTCCATGTACCGGACGCCATCCATTTGGTGGGTGATCCCGGCAAACACACGCTCTGGCAGAAGGAGCGACTGCTCAACATGGCCATTGCTGCGGTGCCCCAGCAGTACAACGCGGTGGTCTGGATCGACGCGGACATTCTTTTCCACGATCCTGATTGGCTGGCTCGCACCGAAGAAATGCTCACTAAATACCCGATTGTCCAATTGTTCGATGAGGTCGAGTTACTGGATCAAGACGGCAGTGTGCTGGGGACTCGACCCAGCATTGTCTCACGATACCAGCAGACGGGAGACCATTCGGTGCAGTTCGCGCATCCGGGCTTCGCCTGGGCCGCCCGGCGTGATGCACTCCCATCGGGACTTTACGAATACGACATCGTCGGGGGCGGTGACACCTCGATGCTCCACAGTTGGCTGGGAGTCGACCCGCCATATTTGGAGAAGCTGCGTTCGACTGGCTGGAAACAGTCAATTGTTGAATGGGAGAAAACCGCCTACCCGGCAGTGAAGGGGCAACTGGGATTCCTGCCCGGCAAGATTCAGCACTTGTGGCACGGGCATATGAAGAATCGATTTTATATCGAGAGGATGAAGTGGCTCACAAAGCATGGATATAACCCTGCCGTGGATCTCATCACCGACAGGCAAGGCCTGTTGACGTGGTCATCGGCCAAACCCGCCATGCACAGCGACATCGCGGGCTACTTCCGCCTGCGACAGGATGACGGCGATGGGTCGATTGCGTCCAGAGAGCTTTCATCAGCAACTGGGAGCGGGACTTAGCTCGTTTGAGCAGGAGCACCACTCCCAGTTGAGATAAGCGGATGCGGGAGATTCATGCGTGGCTTATGGCTACCCCGCATGAGGTGACTTCCGTGGAGAAGTGAAAGACACTGCATTCACAAAGATAATAGCCACCACAATACTAGCTAATGGCTTATACGTTGTCTCGAAAAAGAGCGGCGTTAGAGCTGCCTGGATGCAGTCCCAACTTGCTTGTCGCCCTTCTGGCAACGCCAAACTATAATACGACATGCACTCTTCGAGGCTGTCAGACGACACAAATGCAAAGCGTCCTATTAACAATGCTGCCAGTCCAACTAACGTGATATTTAGAAATCTCATACGACGCACCTTCCGTGGTAAAAGTTCTGATCAGCCACCATGGCTGGTGTAGTTATCGGTGCTGAACAACACAATCTTGCAGTAAAATCTGCAAAAACCGCTGTTCACCGATCTGTAAACTCATTTACGCAAGAGGCGTGCCGAAATACTATTTGGCAACCGGCTTATTCGCCCGCCACTCCCACGGAGGGATGGGTTGTTTCTCAGCCCACATGCCGTGCTTCTTCTCTCGAGCAGCCAGTTCTGACTCAGCCAATTCCGCCCGCTTGTCATATCGCTTAAAATGCCAGGCCAATCCAGATGCGACCATCTCTTTATTAGCCCACGTCTCGCCAACGTAGACGTCCCCAAGAATGCGGCCATATCGGTCTTTCTCAGACCAGACCACTCGCACATCCTTACCCGCCACAAGTTCGGCCAGATGCTTTCTTGAGACCTCGCCGAACGGTTGCTTTGACTCAGGGGCATCAATCCCCAGCAGGCGGATCTTGTGTTGAGTCTTCGCCGAATCCAGCACAGTGATCGTGTCACCGTCAGTCACCTTGACCACCCGTCCGGTAAGTTCGTCAGCAAAACCGAGTGTAGGAATTACAAACATCAGGCAGCAGATAAGAGTGCGGAGCATGGAACACCTCAAATGACCTGATCGATTAAGACCGGCATACGGTCATGCCTGGTCATCACTTCGTAGTAGTGCGTTGCGGCTTCTGTCAACATATAGACATGGGGTAGCGATTTTTCGTCTCGAACTAAAATTCCCTGAATCCCTTGGGTAATCTGAAACCACACACCTTTCTCCAAACCCAAGCAGGCTGGTATGACCACTGGTTCCGGCTGCAACCAACTCCACTTGCCTGCTTGAAGGCTCTCTGTCTTTGCCCAGCCGGTTCGATAGAGCTTCGACTCTTTGTTGTCACGATTGCCCCATTCGAGGATCTGCAACTGGCCTTCATAGATGACCGGCAACTGGGCTTTCCTGTCGCGGTACATAAACTTGTATTCAACCAACCCAGAAAACATGTCGGTGCATCGACGTGACGAGAGGTTGTATTTCTCAACAACTTCATCAGTGGCCTCGCGTGGTGGCAGCACAAGTCCTGTACACATCTCATCACCTCAAAAGCACTGCTTGCCGCGAATATCGCAGACGTCGTACAAAGCGAGCGGATCTTGATACACGCCCTCCAGAGGCAGTGTGGCCGCGCTTCTCACCGCCGCGATTCCCAGTTTCGCATTGATCGACCGCCTCAGATCGTCCACGCGAGCCGATTCGGGCGAGTCAAACAATCCTCGCTGGTAGGACTGCCGCGATACAAGGTGCTCTGCGATCAGATGCACGTGAGTTGTGGGCTGTATTCTTGCCATCAGATCATGATCGAATATTTGCAACGCAGCCTGAGAAATGGCTGAGAAAGCAGATTGTGGTGGATCAAACGGGATTCTTCCCGACACACCACCGCCATGTTTGAAAGCCAGGTGAATCGAGAGTTGGCCAGTCAGCACTTCGTGATAGTTCAGCTCATCCACAAGTCGTTCTGAGTGCCGTGCAATCCAGGCCCTCAGACGCACGGGGTCGGTTGTGGTTTCCCCCATCGATCCACCACGAGAGACCGCCTTGTGAGCAGGCCTTTCCGTGTGGAGTGAGAGCACTGGTTGCCCCCGCAGCTCCCAGAGGATCCCCTCACCCTTGACGGTCAGCAGGCGACGAATGAGGACATGATCCGCCTGGGCGAAGTCCCAGCATGTCTTTATCCCGTACGGCTCGAGGCGGGCGACGGATGCCCGAGCAATCCCACACAGATCATCCACCGGCAGCCGGCGAAGTAATTCCTCAATCTCTGCGGGCGTGTCGAGGATCTTGACCCCGCCGGGCTTATGGACATCCGACGCCAGTTTCGCCAGTGACCTGGTGGGGGCGATTCCAATGCTGACTGACAGGCCAAGATCGTTCAGGATGCGTTGCTTGAGGCGTTCCGGGGCGATCTGATCAGCCTCAAAGAACATCTCGTCAATTGAGTAATACTCGACGGTCGGACTCTCGCTGCGGATCAGATCCAGTAATTTGCGAGAAAGCACCTCATACCAGGCGAAGTCACGCTTCACCGCAATGACCTGTGGGCACAATTTCACCGCATCCCAGATTGCGGTGCCGGTTTTGATTCCGGCCGCACGGGCTTCGTAAGACTTGGCGATGGTGCAGGCCCCTTGGTTGCCAAGCACAATTACGGGCCTGCCGCGCAAGTGAGGCCATCTCACACGCTCAGCTGAAACGTAAAAGCAGTCGCAATCCAAGTGGCCAACGGTGCGGTGTGTTGGCATGCACGACTGTTTACCAAGCGGAAACACCGTGTGTCAATACGTTCACCATTTTGCTGACTTAAAGAAAATGGTCAGGATTGCGCCAAAACGCATTTTGCGGCAGATTCCACTGGGATGATCGATCGTTGGCAATTCGCATTGTGGGAGCGATTCTGACGCCTTCCCGCCAGAAATTCCCTGCCAGCCTCAAAGAGAATCCACAACCCAGATGCCAGCCTGATCCGGCGAGACCTCGCCAAGCCGCTGTTGCGCGCTCCGTAAGATTCTGGCTTCTGAAGTATTTCTTCAGATCTTCTCTGGATCTGACTTCTGTATCTGTCTCTGGGGCGACTTTTCCGTGACTGTCACGCGGACGTCACGCGGACAGGAAAAGCGGGCTGCCAGGAGCGGACAGGATGAGTTCCCACAGCTTTCAGGAGCTAGTGGGATAACTCCCGTGCAGGTTCGATTCCTGTCCTGGGCACTCGACTTACGGCAAACACAATCCCGGGCAACCTAGTTCGGCTTTCGCGAATTAGGGGATTTGGGAGGTGGGTTTCGTAACTGAAAAAAGTACGCCGAACCGGCGGCCCGATTGGGCGTGCGGGTTCGGCGTGTTTCTTTTTCACGGGGGTGAAGAAATGGCTAGTGACGGAGCGAAATTGCCGCCTATCGTTTTCGACTCGGGGGATTACGTGCGGCGGTGAATGAAGAATATTTCATGCCGAAAAAAATGGGCAGTGCGTGTCACGCAACGCGTTCTGCTCCAGCCGGAACGATGCCCAGAGCATGGCAGATGGCATCAACCTGGCCGGTAGTCAGTTCGCCGCTTCCTTCGAGGAAATCGTTGAGCTGGTTGTGAGTGATCCCTGCTGCCTGCCAGATTTTCTTGAGCGATACCTGGGGCGTGGCGTGAATCTGACGACGCAGCCAGCCAGAGAACCCGGGTTCTCTGGCCGCTTCAGCAGCCTTTTTCAAACCTGCTTCCACCTGTGGCCTCTCAGCAATTGCTGCTTCCTGTTTTGCCCGGAGTTCTTCCGGGCTAATGCTGAACTCTTTCATTGTCTTGTCCTATTCTGGTTCGTAGGCCGTGACCGGCAGGATGGTGGTATCGTCGATTTCTTCGTAGACACAGACCAGCCAGCGGCCTGTCCTGTCATAACCCATGGCGACCGTGCGGTCAGGGTTGGATCGGCTTGCTTCACGGGATTCGGGAAAGCAGACGACGTATTCAAATTCTTCCACACTGACGCCATGTTCGGCAACATGCTCTTCGATTTCCGGTGTCCAGAAGAATTCAAACCAAGCCATCGTCTTGCCCTTTTGTTTGGTTTAGTGTACATTCTACCAAACAGTAAAAGGGCGTCAATTGAAAAAAGCTACAACAAACCAATCGGCTGAAAAAAAGAAACGCGGCGGTGTCCGGCCTGGCTCGGGTCGCCCGGTGACTGGGCATAAGCGTTACATGCTTTCGCTGCCGCCTGATCTGATGGAGCGGGTCAAAGAGAAGGCGAGTGAATCAGGTAAAAGCCAGTCCGGGATCGTCGCTGATGCCCTGCGTGCCTATCTGTGCGAGTGATTGCACGCGGAATCACTTTTCCGATCCCCGCCCCAGAGCCGAGATAAAGGCTTCGGACGCCCAGGCGGAGAGGCTCTTGCCTTTCTCTTTGGCTCGCGTTTTGACTTCTTCCATAAGTTCCGGCGAGAGTGAAAAAGTGAACCGGGCACGCCCAGTGAATGGTCGACCGGAACCGGGCCGCCATCCTCCTCGCAACTTTTTTCAGAATGGTTGTTTTCATTATTTATCATGTGACTCATCCTGAGAGAGATGGTATATTCAATAAACAATCAACGCGAAAGAGGAAGTGTGAATGGCCTGGTTCGATTTCCTGTGGACTGATAAGGCGATTGAAAAGCTGGCCCAGCATGGGGTGACGGTCGAGGAATTCGAGCAGGTCGTTTGTTTTCCCGAAGAGCTGGAAATCAGCAAATCCAGCGATCGCTTGATTGCCAAAGGGTATACTGAAGCTGGTCGTTGGCTGATTTGTGTCTACGAGGAAATCGATGACATCACGAAATTCCCCATCACCGGCTACGAGCCGACCAAGAGGTGAAAAATGAAGCGGTTTGAAATCACGCCGGAGGAGATGCGGGAGAAAATTGCCGCTGCTGAGGCGGAGGCGCCAGAAATCGAAGAACGTTTGGAGAAGGCGAAGATCGCTGCTGCTGAGCATTCGTTTTCTGGGTGGTTGCGTCGGAGGATTCACGCACAACGAGGGAAATCGTTACTGAAAATTCTGCGTGAGACCGGTATCGAGAAGCCGGTTTTCATCGCCTGGTTTGAGGGGGAGGGGGAATTAAGTACCAACCAGGTGAACAGTCTGGTGGAGTGCCTGGAGATCGAGCTGAAGGACGCTGCCTGAAGGAAAAAGACAGTTATCGTATTCAGTGAAAAGACCAATTCGACGGCCTGGCCGGGGAAAGTTCCTCGGCTTTTTTCGTTTGTGCCGCCGCTCTATTGGCAGAAAGGCCGATCAGGGAGACAGCTTCAGGAGCCAGTGGGATCACTTCCGTGCGGGTTCGATTCCTGTCCTGGGCACTCAAGAGCGGGCTGGATGGCCTGTTCCTAGGCTTTTGCTTAACCTGTTCAGTTAGGTATGACGCTCCCCCTGGAATTTTCTTGCAATCGCTTCAGGAGGATTCTGTTTCACTGTTTCACCAAATTCCTCAGGACTTTCCCGCCGGATGAAGCCCAAAATTGACTGGTTTCTTGTTGGAATGCTGATGGCTATTGGTTTGGCCTGGCTGTTTCCTGCGCCAGGTGCTCGGGGGGGGTGGCTTTATCCCGAGTTGCTGACAAACCTGGGGGTGGCTCTGATTTTTTTCCTGAATGGGGTTTCTTTAAGCTTCGCTGACCTTCGCGAAGGAACCATGAAATGGAAAATCCATCTTGTTGTTCAGGGGGCTGTGTTTGTGCTGTTCCCCCTCATCGGATGGGGATTGATGACAGTCACTCACGGCTGGTTACCTGATGATTTACGCCTGGGCCTGTTTTTTCTCTGCGCGTCACCTTCTACCGTTTCTTCATCAGTCGCCTTGACGGCAGTGGCTGGGGGGAACATCGCGGCAGCAATCTTTAATGCCACAATCTCCAGCCTTCTGGGGGTGGTGTTGACACCGCTCTGGATGACGGCCATGGCTCAGTCAATTTCAGGGGAGTCACAAGGTGGCCAACTCCCTTTTGGCGAAGTCATTTTAGAACTGTCGATTTGGCTGGTTTTGCCTCTGATTCTTGGACAGCTTTGCCGGCAATGGCTGGGTAAATGGGTCACCAGGCATCGTCGATTTGTCAGTCAAGTCGACCGCGGCACGATCCTCCTGCTGATCTACACTTCGTTCTGCGATTCGATGGTGCTGGGAATCTGGACGAAGCATGGTTTTCAGGTGGTAATAGCAACAATGGTGCTCGCATTAGCCTTGTTTTATGTGGTTTTCTATCTTCTGAAGGTCATTTGCTGGGGATTAAAGTTTTCACGGGAAGACGCAATTGCCACCATTTTTTGCGGCTCCAAAAAATCCATGACCACTGCAGTCCCGATGGCTAATTTGATGTTTGGTGGCACCCCTGCTCTGGGTCTGATTCTCCTACCGATCATGATTTACCATCCGCTGCAACTGGTCATCTGCGGCATCCTGGCTAGCCGCTGGAAAGAGCAAATGCCACAACGATGACTTGCAATCAGGGAATTGAACTAAGGCCAGATTCAAACCGATGTTCCTCGCCGTATCGTTAATTGGCCGAGCATGTTTCCAAGTTGTTGGCCGCGCAGAAATGTCATGGAACTCATGATTGAGAGAGACAACGCGATGTCCTTGCCAGCCTGCATACTCTGCGGCAAAACCCACTGGAAATCGCTCGATCAATTGACCGTGTTCGCAAATCTGGCATTTGCCGGAACGATCATTCAATGCCAGCGTTGCGGATTCGCTCGGCTCTCGGAATTTCCCACCAACGACAAGCTGGCTGAATACTATTCGGGCGAGTCATATCTTTCGGGATTTTCCGCAGCCGGTGTTTCCGTGGTCACTGAAGATCCATCTGTCAAAGAGGGCCTTCTGACACGTCTCAACTACCTGAAAAGACAACTGGGATCGGCTGGTAAGCTGCTTGACGTGGGAGCATCCAAAGGGACGTTTCTGGCGTTGGCGCGACAGTTGGGATGGGACGTTTTCGGCATTGAACTTGGTGATGAAGGTGTTCAGGCCGCACGAAATCTTTTTAACATCAACCTCTATCATGGATCTATTGAAACGGCGCCATTCCCTTCCGGGGCGTTTGATGTGGTTCATGCCAGTCATGTGCTCGAACATCTCCCCGACCCACAGGCTTTTTTAGGTCATGCCAGAAGGCTGCTTAAGCCGGGCGGGATTATTGCGATTGAAGTCCCGAGCGAAATGGGAGATTTGTTTTCCTGGTTCCAGCAGTCAGTACTGAGACGTCAGATGACTCCCGTTCAAGTTCCTTCCCCACATCTCGTCTTTTACACGCCCAGGACACTTGGCCGACTGCTGAGGCAAAACGGTTTTCACGTTCTGCATTCTGCAACTCCTCGTCGCAATCGTTCAACATCCAGTCGATTTCCGTTGGGAACTGTATTGAAACCGATGGTTTATCGTTTAGAGCAGGCCCTTCGCCTTGGCCCCGTCATCGAGATTTATGCCGTCTCGACCTGAGGGAAGTCCGTCATGCTGCCGCATATGATCAAAAGGTCTCCACGCGCGACTCGGCCTGACTGAACTTCACATTGATTACCGACGTTTGGCCACACGTAATTTTGCTGAACGACTGCGGGGATTGAATCGGACTTCTGCCGGGCTGGGGATGATTGGCTTGGGGGTCAGTTCTTCCCACAGCTCCGCATTTTTGAAGGCTTGTTTCGCCAGACGATCTTCCAGGGAATGAAAGGTGATGACGGCGAACAATCCTCCTGGATTCAAAGCGGCGGGGGCAATCTCGTTCAGCAGGCGTTCGACGTGTTCCAACTCGGCATTGACCTGAATTCGCAAGGCCTGGAAGACACGTGTCGCCGGATGCTTTTCTGCGCTCCTTAATTGCGCTGCGGGCACCGTGCTTTCCACAGCCCGTACCAGATCAGCCGTGCTGCGAATCTCGCCGTTTCTTGCAGCGAGAGAGAGCGCTGGCCCCAGACGGGCGGCATTCGGTTCTTCGCCATACGTTTGCAGAGCGTGGGTGATTTCTGCGGCGTCGGCCTGTGCCAGCCAGTGAGCCGCCGAAAGGCCCTCTTTTGTGGAGAATCTCAGATCAAGAGGGCCTTCTTCCTGAAAACTGAATCCGCGTGAGCGATCCGCCAGCTGGTCAGATGAATAACCGAGATCTACCAGAATTCGATCCACCCGTGAGGGTAAACCGCTTTCGATACTCTTCTGTTTGAGAATCTCCAGCAGTTCGACATAACTTCCGTGGTGTAAAATGACATTAGAGCCAACCACAGCTTTCGCGGCATGCCGCAGCATCATGGGGTCACGGTCGATGCCAATAACCTCCCCTTCTGCGCCCACTTTTTTCAAAATCTCGCGGCTGTGCCCCCCTGCTCCGACGGTTCCATCAACCACTCTTAGCCCAGGGGCCAACTGAAGTTGTTGGATCACCTCACGTAACAGGACAGGAACATGGATCGCTTTGGCCGAAGCTGGTGCCATCACCTGAGAGGCCACGGTTGGCGCAGCGTTCGATTGTGAATCTGAAAGACCACCGGCTGAGGAATTGAAAGAAGGGTTTGGCAAACTCAATCGTCCCAATATCAAAGATCCCATCACGCTATCACATTACGTGCACATTACATGCGGATGCGATGAGGGAGAGAGTCCTCTGTCTGAATTCCAATGCCTGAATTCTGATGTTGCGTCATCCTGATGTTGCATCATCTTAACGGTTTTGTGTGGGGGATGGCGTTGTTCCGCGGCAATTCTGGATCCATTTGATAAAAGGGGCCGCCAGTTGACCAGTTTTTTTAAGTGCCCCTGCCGCCCAGCGGAATTCCGTCGCCAAAATGCCCAGCCCCAGAAGAATCGTCAGAACGCCTGGGCCGGGGGCAATCAGCATGATTATTCCCACAATAATGACTGATATCCCCATTCCACCGATCATGATCCTGCGCACTGGTTTAGGGTAAGAACGGATTTTTCGCTGCCATTGCCGAAGCTTGTACCGTATTCCTCTCCAAAATGATGGCCGATGAATCGCAGGGACGATTGGCGCGTGAGTGTGATTCTGTGGGGACGCGAGCATCTGCGTGTCTTCTTGTGCTGGCGACGGTTTCGCTGAACCACAAGAATTGTCGGCTTCCGTTGGAGAATTCTGCTCCACCATCAAATGATCTCCCTTGCATGTATCCATGCGTGCGAAAAGATCGGTCGGTTGCTAATCTTGCGAGCGATGGGAAATTCCACCTGACAGGTAATAACGGCTTCGGAAGCCCAGCGGATTCAAAAAAAGAATCCAGGCTGTTGGAGCTGCCAACCTGAATTGACAGGTCAAGCAATGGGTTGCGAGCCGGTCAACGAGCCCGCGGACAAGTTGAGTCACCTGTCAGGATCGAGTGGTCGTCCCCCAGAGAGGCGGTGAAGCCTGGCTGGATCGTGATGTCTATCTACTGAGCTGTAAACAACATGCGTAAACTCTTTGATCTTTCAAACGATGTTGCAGTGGTCATCGGGGCCACCGGCGTTCTGGGTGGCTCCATGGCGAGCGCACTGGCTGATTTTGGTGCTCACATTATCGTCATGGGCCGAAACCAGGAACGTGGCGAAGCCCGTGTGGCGTCGATTAAAGCCGATGGGGGGCGTGCCAGTTTTGTCCTGGCTGATGCTGGGAATGCCGAATCGCTACTGAACGCCCGTAAAGAAATTGAGGATACTGTCGGAGCCGCGACTGTGCTGGTGAATGCGGCGGGCGGAAACCGGCCAGAGGCGACCCTTCCTCCCGGAGCCGACTTCTGCAAGCTCCCCATTAGCGCGTGGAACGAAGTTTTTGATCTCAATTTGACAGCCGGAGTGCTACTTCCCAGCCAGATTTTTGGCGAGACAATGGTTCGGAATCGACGTGGCTCGATCATCAACATTGCCTCGATGTCTGGAATGATCCCCCTTTCAAGAGTGGTCGCGTATTCCGCCGCTAAAGCTGCTGTGTTGAATCTGACCAAGTTTCTCGCCCGTGAATGGGCCACGACAGGTGTGCGTGTGAATGCGATCAGTCCCGGCTTTTTTCCTGCTGAACAGAACAAGGCACTGCTGTTTAACCCGGATGGTGGCTACACGGCCCGCGGTCAGCAAATCATCTCGCACACTCCTATGGCCCGCTTTGGGACTGCGGAAGAACTTTCGGGAGCTGTCGTGTGGTTGGCCTCTTCCACCGCAGCGTCTTTTGTGACCGGTCAGAATATTGTCGTTGATGGCGGATTTTCCTCGGTGACGATCTAACAAGACTGCTGGCTTCTCTACTTTTGAGACAAAAATACTTTCCGACAAACTCAGTTCCTCCTTCATTAAACAGAAAGTTTTCGACTCATGGCCGACCTCGCAATTCGTCAAGATGCCTGTGAATTGGATTTCCTGGCGCTGGGCGCTCTGGTGCACCGTCTGGATCCCGGCATCATCCCTTTTCGCAAGGCCAAAAGCTTTGACATTCACGTTTCGGGTGGTGAGTACAACGTTGCCGCCAACCTGGCTGACTGCTTTGGTCAGAAGACAGCCGTTGCGACAGCGATGGTCGATTACGGCATTGGTGAGCTTGTGCAGGCCCGTGTGCGTGAGATGGGCGTTAAGCCTTATTACAAGTGGTTCAAGCACGACGGAGTCCGCGGGCCAAATATTGCGACGGTCTATAGCGATCGTGGCTTGGGAGTCCGCCCCCCTGTTGTCTTCTATAACCGCGCGAATGAAGCGGGGGCGATGCTGAAGCCCGGCGATTTCAATTGGTCAGAAATCTTCGCGAACGGCGTGAAGTGGTTCCATTCGGGCGGGATTTTCGCGGCATTGTCGGAAACAACCTCCGAAGTGATCATCGAAGGAATGAAGGCTGCCAAGGCTGCTGGGGCTATCACTTCGTTTGACCTCAACTATCGAGCCAAGTTGTGGGCTTCGGTGGGTGGCGATGCCAAGGGGCAGGAAACTATTGCCAGAATTGTCGAGCACGTAGACTGCCTGATTGGTAACGAAGAAGATCTCCAGAAGGGCTTGGGGATCGAAGGACAGGACGTCGAGCATAAGTCGACACTCGATCCGGAATCCTTTTTCCAACTGATCGACAAGGCCACCAAGAAGTTCCCGAATGTGAAACTGGTTGCCACCACACTGCGGGAAGTTCATACCACCAACCGTCATGACTGGGCGGCGGTGCTGTGGCTCAATGGCCAGAAGTTTGTCAGTCCGACGATGGCCCTCGACGTGGTCGACCGCATTGGCGGCGGCGATGGCTTCTGCGCTGGCCTGATTTACGGCCTCTTGAATGGCAAGACTCCTGAGCAGGCTCTGCGATTGGGCTGGGCACATGGTGCTCTGCTGACCACTTTCCCCGGCGATACCACCATTGCCAAGCTGCCTGAAGTGGAAGCTCTTGCGAAGGGTGGTTCGGCTCGCGTGCAGCGTTAGAGCTGTGTCACTGTTTTATTTTGGGGTTTTATGCGTCGTCACGTCCTCCTTTGTGAGACTTGACGACCTGTTCAACCCCGTTTTTCAAGTTTGACGAACCATTGGGGTCTGTTGTGTCACGAACGCCGGGAGGAATTCGTTTGATTCCTTCCGGCGGTTCTTGTGGCTAGCAAAGCTTCGGTTGGTCTTATTCCGTGTGAGATCTTTCTCTGGAGTTTGTCCGTAAGCTTTCGGATCCTTCTCTCTGAGTGAGAAGGTCGATCCCAGGATTTCATGGCGCGTTGAGGGATGCAGGTGACATGCTTACGGCCTTGAGTGAGTATGCCGACCTTGTGTTTGACATTGATCCTGAAATGCTGTCGGAGCATGCTTGCTCAGAGCCGCAAGCATGGCACTGAGAGCGTTATTTCAAATGGCAATGCGTATTTGGAACGTTGGTGAATTATCAGCCTTCACCCCAGCCCTCTTTCAAGACGGAGAGGGCGTTTGTCAGGCAGGCTCTTGTCGCAGTGAGAATGCACAACTACGAGAATGCACAACGACCAGGGGAATGCACGAACTACCGGCTTCGATCAGTCCGACTCCGGGTCGCTAACGAAAAAGTTCTCGCTGCTGGCGATTGATTCTGGTAGCCATGTCACATCTCGAATCACTCTTTCATAGAAGGTATCTCCATGCACTTCGATCATCAGCCGAGTTCTGAAACACCTCAGCAAGGTGCCCGATCGATTGCCTGGAACGCTCGCCTGGGAATCTGGTTCTTTCTGGCATACACGGCGTTTTATATCGCTTTTGTCTTGATCAGTGCCTTTTCGCTGGCGTGGCTGGCTATTCCGATTCTGGGCATTCCGGCCTCCGTCACGGCAGGGTTTGGCCTGATTTTTGGCGCGCTGATCCTCTCTCTCCTCTATGCCAGTGCCTGCACTTCCGATTAAGCGTGGCATTGCCTGAAAAGGCGATTCATCCGGCCTTTTGATTCTTCTCAATTTATCGCTCAGGAAGAAGGTTGCGGCGTGCTCACAGATCCCTCTCCGTTAGCTATGGTGATCTTTCTGGTCTTTGTGGCGATTACGTTGGCCATTAGTTTCTGGTTCGCTGCCAGAAGTAAATCATCGGCATCCTATTTTGCCGCTGGTGGACAGATCCCCTGGTTTATCAACGGTGTCGCGTTTGCAGGTGACTATCTTTCTGCCGCGTCGTTTCTCGGTATTTGCGGCATGATTGCCCGCTATGGCTATGATGGATTTCTTTACTCAATCGGCTTTTTAGCGGGATGGGTGGTGGCGCTCTTTGTGATCGCAGAACCTCTCAAGCGATTGGGACGGTATACCTTCGCTGATGCTCTCAACAGCAAGTTTCAATCACGTGCGGTGACCTTCTCGGCCGGGTTGAGTGCGCTGGTTGTCAGCGCTTTTTACCTCATTCCCCAAATGGTGGGAGCAGGTTCGCTGATCATGCCACTCTTTGGGTTACCCCACTGGATGGGCGTTATTGCCGTGGGGCTGGTTGTCACGATCATTGTGGTTTCAGCCGGCATGGTCAGCACGACCTATGTGCAGTTCATTAAAGGAGGCTTGCTAGTCCTTTTCAGTGGTCTGATCACCATTTTAATCCTCAATCGAGGATTAACGGCAACGACGGATCCGCTCGCGCAACAGCCTCAAGTGGTCACGACAACCGCCCTCGGTGAAAAACTGATCGATGGTCAACCCTGGGGAACTGGTGAAGGCAAATCCCGCATTCGTGGCGTTGGGGAAATCGCGGCATTGGGAAAAGGGCCTGATGGAGAAGTCCGTCAAAGTACGGGGCCGCTTAGCCCCCTGGGATTTCTTCAAGAGTTAAATAATTCTCAAGTCATTCTCTGGTCGGAAAGCACGAAGGTTTCCGAGGCAGGAACCGAGACGACCTACTCTCCGGTGGTGGTTTCCGGAAGTGAAGTTCTGATGCCTGGTCGCAGTCCTCTCTTTCAAGGGATCAAGTCTGATTCTCTGTGGCCCAAACTGAATTTTATCTCGCTTATGCTGGCTCTCTTTGCGGGAACAGCGTCATTGCCGCATGTGCTGATTCGGTATTATACGGTTAAAGATGGTCGTGCGGCCCGGCAAAGTACGGTCGTGGGGATTGCCACCATTGGCGTGTTCTATGTTCTGACATTGTTCCTGGGGTTGGGCGCCATGACCGGAGGTAACATTGACCTCACCGATAGCAACATGGCGGCCCCCCTGCTCGCTCGCACCTTTGGTGAGCTTCCTTTTGCTCTGGTCTCTGCAATTGCTTTTACCACGGTGCTTGGCACCGTCAGCGGCCTGATTGTCGCGGCCAGTGGCGCTGTGGTTCATGACCTTATGGTTGGCTGGCTCCAGATTCCTTTGACCGATCACCAGAAAGTCCGCTTTGGAAAACTGGTGGCAATGCTGGTCAGTCTGGTCGCAATTGGGCTGGGAATCTGGTTCCAGAAGTTTAATGCCAGCTTTCTGGTTGGTTGGGCATTCAGCGTGGCTGCATCTGCCAACCTTCCGGCATTAGTCATGGTTCTCTTCTGGAAGCGAACCACAGGGCCGGGCGTGGCTGCGGCTGTGCTGATGGGAATGGCTTCCTCTTTAGCCTGGATTCTGGCGAGTCAGGAGTCGTTTCAAAATGTCTATGGCTATGGGAAAGCCGATGCTGCTGCGATGGCGTTTGTTCCGTTCAGTCAGCCCGGTATTGTCACAATCCCACTGGGTTTTTTGACCGTGATTGTGGTTTCACTGCTGACGGCACGAAAGTCAAGTCTCGCAGAAAACGCTGTTGCTTAGACCTCAATGATCAAACAGGATCTGGGCACAGCTAATACCGTCGCGTCCCAAACGCTGGTCGCCTTGTCTTCAAGCAGGTGTCTGTTGTTCAGAGTCAAGCTTAGTGTTAGTCTGTATAAAATTTTGCAATCGCCTTGCATGGTGTCGGAAACAATCTCATGTGGTGGTCGCCGGGAGTTCGAGCTGGCATGACTTCTGGAACTCCTGGTGAATTCCCTCAAAGGCCACCGACAGGGTTGTTTGTAGAACTCCGCCGTCGTTTCGAGGACGGCTGGAAGGTGCGTGTTCCACCGCCGCTCGCGGAGTTTCTGACGAAGGTCTCTGCGGAAGAGCAGGCGACGTTGTTCTCCATGTTGCTCACGATCGAGTTGTGGTGGCGTCGCGTTCGAGGAGAGACGCTCTTAGCGGCTGAATATCTCGCGGGGTTTCCGCAATACCAGCAGCAGGTGATCGATGTTTTCCGCACCTTGCCGACTGCTGTCTCCGTGTCGCTGGATATTGTTTCAGGCCCCCATGCCAATGATGTCTACGAATTCACCGGACACCAAACACTTTTGATCGGACGGGCGGACGAGACACAGGTCTCTCTGAACCAGGACGGACATCTGTCCCGCCATCATTGCCGAATTGAGTTCAATCCTCCCCAGATACAACTCATCGACCTCGACAGCCGCAACGGGACGTTCGTCAACGGCCGGAAAGTTCAACAACAGGACTTGCGGCATGAAGATCGACTGGGTGTCGGCCGATCCGAATGTCTGGTGCGGATCCTCCATCCTCAGGCCCCGACACGTGCGGAACTGATGCAGACCGTAATTTCAGCAGCGCCCGCCGAAGTGTCGCCCGCCGCGTGGCAATCCACGAACGGGTTGATCATGCCGTCTATCGCCGGATATGAACTGTTGGAGGAATTGGGGCGTGGCGGGCTGGGGGTAGTGTACCGCGCCCGGCAACAGGCCACTGGCACTATCTACGCTGTCAAATTCATCCTGCCTGCCCAAGCGACGGATATGGATGCGACACGGCTGTTTCTGCGTGAGGCGACTGTTCTCAGTCAGCTCCAACACCCCCGCATCGTGCAATTCCACGAGTTGGGAATATGCGACTCGCTACTGTATCTGGTGATGGAGTATGTGCCTTCAATCTCGTTCCCGCAGTTGGCGGAAAAACTCCCGATCGCCAAACGGATTCAACTTGCGTGCGGCATCATCTGTCGGGTGTTGGACGCTTTAGATTTCGCCCACCAGCGGGGATTCGTGCATCGCGACGTCAAACCGTCTAACATCCTGTTAACCAGCGAGAGTCAGCGAGTCCAGGTGAAGCTGGCCGACTTTGGTTTGGCCAAGAATTATCTGACCGCCGGGATGAGCGGGTTGACACAGGAAGGGACGGGTCGCGGATCGCTGGCCTACATGCCACCCGAGCAGGTGGTCGACTGCCGCTCGGCGAAACCACCGGCGGACATCTACGCCGTGGGGGTAACGCTGTTTCATTATCTGACGGGAGAGTTGCCCTTCGTCTTCACTGGCCAGTCGAGCGCGATGCGAATGATTCTGGAAGACACCCCGCGCAGGGCCGATGGGTTGATTCCCGCAATTCCCACGATGCTGGCGGATATCATCGACCAGTCACTCGCGAAAGAACCGAAAAACCGACCTGGCAGCGCAGCCGCCATGCGTACGGCGATAATTCCATTCGCACAGGGGTGGATATGAAGTCCGAAATATGTCTGATCGCAACTGCTTGACCTAGGCCTGTGATTTGCCCGATTAATTTCTCTTGCCCCACACACGAACGGTCTTGTCATCACTTGCACTGGCAACTTGCCGTCCATCGGGGCTGAAGCAGACGCTATTTATAGCGTCCGTGTGACCAGTCAAGGTGAGTAATTCCTGTCCGGTCGATGCATCCCACACCTTGACAGTGCGGTCACTGCTTCCGCTGACAATCCGTCGTCCGTCAGGGCTGAAACAGATACCTGTGACAGCCTTGGTGTGACCGGTAAGTGTTATAAGTACTTGCGCCGTCGCAGCCTTCCAGAGTTTAATCCCTCCTTCAAAATCCCCGCTAGCGAGCCGTTCGCCGTCCGGGCTGTAGCAAACACTGCATGGAGAACTTGAGTGGCCAAGGAAAAATTTTCGATCCTGACCGGTATTCGCGTTCCAAGTTTTCAGAAACTTGTCACCCCCTCCGCTGGCGATCTGCGCGCCGTCCGGTCGAAAGCAAACGGCATATACAAAAGGCGAGTGGCCATTGAAATTTAGTAATTCCTTCTGGGTCGCCACATCCCACACTTTGATCGCGCTGTCAAGACTGCCACTGACAATTCGAAGGCCGTCCGGACTGAAATCAACTCCAGTTACAGCACTGGTGTGTCCGGTTAGCGTATGTTGTAACTTGCCAGTTGCCGCCTCCCAAACTTTGATGGTTTTATCGAAACCGCCGGCGGCGACCCACTTGCCATCAGGGCTCACTCGCACCGAGGATACATGAGCGGTGTGCCCGGCAAATGCCAACAATTGCTTCCCGGTGGTCGAATTCCAGGCTCTGATTGAAGTGTCTTGACCTCCCGCGCTGAAAATTTGCTGGCTGTCAGGACTGTAGCAGACATCCACGACGCCTCTCGTATGCCCATTAAGTGTGTCCCAGTCTTTGCTTTCGTTGGCACCCCAAATTTTGCACGTGGCGTCTCTACTTGCACTTGCAATTTGCTTACCATCTGGGCTTATGCTCAGACTTGTAATTCCACCGGTGTGACCAAGAAGCGTCCGTAGTGCCTTCCCCGTAAATGGATTCCATAACTTGATGATTCCCTCATCACC
The DNA here is from genome assembly GCF_056500625.1 of Planctopirus sp. SH287. Lineage (NCBI taxonomy): Bacteria > Pseudomonadati > Planctomycetota > Planctomycetia > Planctomycetales > Planctomycetaceae > Planctopirus > Planctopirus sp. SH287. Next base: position 1,472,066 of record NZ_CM151403.1, read on the forward strand.
TCCAGTGATGAGGGTTTTTCCATCTGTACTAAAAGCAACATTCATACTCAAGCCATCCGTAGCGGTGTCGCTGTTGATCGTGTGTAGCATCATGCCAGTGGATGTTTCCCATAACTTTATCGTTTGATCACAGCTTCCGCTGGCGATTAGCCGATTATCTGGACTAAAGGAAACGCTATCGACTACCTCCGTGTGGCCCAAAAGTGTTTCTAATTCCTGACCTGTCGTCGTGTTCCATATCTTGACGGTCTTGTCCAATCCTCCGCTGACAATCCGTCGGCCATCAGAGCTGAACTTTACGTCCGTTACATTATTTGTGTGACTTGTCAGGGTATGTAGGACTTGTCCGTTGACCGCACTCCAAATCTTAATGTTTTTGTCAGCACTACAGCTGGCAATCAATTTCCCGTCCGGACTGAAGCACACACTATTTATGTACCCTGAATGTCCGTTGAGTGTCCGCAGTTCCTGCCCGGTGGTGGTATCCCATATTTTAATGGAGTTGTCTATTGCTCCGCTGATGACTTGGGTGTAACCCGGTTTGAAGGAAACACAGCTTACTCGATCCTTGTGCCCTATCAGGGTTTGTATTTGTGCGCCGGAGGCTACATCCCATACTTCGATCGTGTTGGCGTCGCCAGCACCTGCAGTAACGAGTTTCTTGCCGTCGGAGCTGAAACAGATACTTGCGATCCCATTTTTGCCGCCCCGTTTTAGAGTGCGCAGGCTGGTGTCCGCCTGTCCTGACAGGTAGTCGTGCTCCCAGCCGCGAAGGTGCAATGGGCAGTCTTTCAAGTACTTCAACGTTGCAGCGGGAGATTCTTGTTTCAGGGACTTTTGCGCACGGTCGATGTTCACGGCGTAATACGCTGTTTCCGTACGGCGTAGTTCCGTTTCAGCGCGCTGACGCTGCTCTTCCGCAAGCTTACTCTGCTCTTTCGCAATTTCACTTTGTTCCTCGGCACGCTGCTTTTCCGCCTCCGCGATGAGGCGTTGTTTCTGAGTGGCCTTTAGCTGTCGTTCCACCAGGGTGCGCTGCTGTTCGACACGGGCCTTTTGGTGGTCTGCCAGGAGTTGTGCCTCAGTGGCCCGGTCTTTTTCGGCCTCCGCCAACCTCGCCTGGGCTTCGGCCCGTTTGGTTTCGGACTTCGCCAACGCCAGCGCCTTTGTCTCGGCGGAGGCCCTGTTATTTGCTTCCACAGCGAAGTAGGACGAGATCGCGGTTCCTGCAAGCAGCAGCAGCAACACGGTTGTCGCCAAACCGGCGATAACAGGGTTCCGACTCACCCACTTCACCGCCACCCCCATATATGTTGGGCGGCGCGCCTTGATGGGACGTCCTTCCTGCCATCGGGTCAGATCATCGCCAAACTTCCTGCAGGAGGCGTAGCGTTTGGCAGGATCCTTCTCCATCGTCTTGAGGCAAATGGCGACCAGTTCGCGTGGCAGTCGGGGCTTGAGTCGGGCAGGGTTCGGTGGGTCGTGCTTGATGACTTGATCAATGACGACATGCGGGGAACCATCGAATGGCTTCTGTCCCGTCAGAAGTTCGTAGAAGATCGCTCCCAAGCTGTATTGATCGCTCAAGGGGCCGACCTGGGCGATGTCGCCGCGGGCCTGTTCTGGCGACATATAGACCGGCGTCCCCAGCAGGCTCCCTTCCACAGTCATGGACGAATCGTCGTCGACCTGTTTGGCAAGGCCGAAGTCGAGAATCTGCGGCTGATCCCTGGCGTTAAGAAGAATGTTGTCCGGTTTCAAGTCGCGATGGATAATCCCTTCTTCATGAGCATAGGCCATCGCGTCGGCGAGCTTTTGCATCCAGCCCACGAGGGTGGGTAGGTCGGGAGGCGAGCGCTTTAGCCGCGCGGCCAGGGTTTCTCCATCGATGTATTCGTAGGCAATATAGGGCTGCTGCCCCGCGTTCCCGGCGTCAAACACGGCCACAATGTTGGGATGCCGCAGTCTGGCGGCGGCCCTGGCCTCGGCGGCGAAACGCTTCATGCGACGGTGATCGTCTGCTGAAAACCGAGGAACTTTCAGGGCGACGGAGCGGGACAACTCCGGGTCTTCTGCCAGATAGACGACCCCGAACGCACCGTGCCCCAGTTTTTTACGCAGTTGAAAGCGGCCGATGGTCTTCGTTGAGGACGCGGCGGCGTCTGATGTTGTGGGAATGTTGACGATCGGCTGGAAGGCGTCCGTCTCGTCGGGAGACAGCGTGGGCGTGGCCGACTGGCTGACATCGACACTCCCTCCGAGGTTCAGGGACGACACCAAGAAGGCTGTTTGACAACATGAACAGCGGGCTTTTAGCCCTATTTGTTCAGCGGTGACCCGCAACCGTTTCGCACATTTTGGACATGTTGTCGTCGTCCCGAGCATCGCATCCTCTCCGATACCGCTGTGGATGGGAGTTGACGTTCGTCCCGTTCCACATCAAAGTCTACTGTTCAGACGCTGAGCTTTCCTAGAGACAATCCTTTTCTTCATGCGTGATGGTGAAGGGATCACGCCTGGAGGCATTGACAAACTCCATGCGGATCGGTCAAGAAGGGCGTAGTCAGACTTATCGTCCGTTCTTGATGAATAAATCTTCCATCACGCAGAGATTCACTATCATGGAAGCTGTGTTCCTGGGGACGGGCGGATATCATCCGAATGAGCGTCGGCACACTGCTGGCGTTGCTATTCCTGAAGCTCGGATTGTGTTCGATGCAGGAACCAGTGCCTTTCGTATTGCGAAAGTTCTTCCTCCCGGTGACTTGAACGTCTTTCTGACACATGCGCATCTCGATCACATTTGCGGGCTGACTTATCTCCTGGGGCCCCTCTTGACGGGCTATTTCACTCATTGCCGGATCTTCGCGTCAGCAGCCACGATTGAAGCTGTCCGCGAGCATTTGTTTTCACCGGCGATCTTTCCAATATTGCCTGCATTTGAATTTCAGCCGATGTTAGATGAAGTGCAAATTGGCGATTTTCTGGTCACTTCACAGGCGATGATCCATCCCGGTGGTTCACTCGCGTATCGGGTGACTGACGGCAAGTCTCGCCTGGCTTATGTCACTGATACCACGGCCAGTGATCGTTATCTCGACTTTATCGCGGGTGTCGATCTGCTCATCCATGAATGTTCTTTTCGGGACGCCGATGCGAAATGGTGCGAGCCGACCGGACATAGCCACACGAGTCTGGTTGCTGAGCTTGCGAAAAAAGCGGCTGTTAAGGAGCTTTATCTCACACATATCGACCCGAGAGAAACAGGCGACGATCCCATCGATCTGGCCTTGGCTCGCCAGATTTTCTCGCCAACGTTCGTGGCAGAAGATCTTTTGCAGGTGACCACCTGATGCGATTTTCCAGCGTTTTAGGCGAAATCTGGCATTGAGAGCGCTCTAATCAGGCGTTGCCAGAGGCCAATATGGGGTTTACGTCAAATTCCCCATGAGAGTTCTGTGGGATTTCTCAATTCTCAGCAAGAATAACGATTGAACGGATCGATACATACTGATACGCTGATTTCGCTGAGTGCCTTTCGCCTTTCTTGTTTCCCACTGTTCTTGTGGGCGTTTCCCCCTCTTTTCTTTCGCGAGGTTTCTGATGTCTCGCCGTGCTTTCACTTTGATTGAGCTTTTGGTTGTGATTGCAATCATTGCGATTCTCATTGCTCTCCTGTTACCCGCTGTCCAGCAAGCCCGCGAGTCTGCGCGGCGCACCCAGTGTAAAAACAATTTGAAGCAGTTGGGACTCGCGTTTCACAACTACCACGACACTCACCGGCGATTTCCCGTGTCAGGCGTGGCTGGCGGGGCTGGCACCAATCAGGATGTCTCCCGTTCCTGGACGTGGTCTCAGATGATCCTTCCCTACATTGACCAGGCACCGCTCTATACGGCAATCGGTGTCGGTAACACCAATTTGATACCCCAGAACAGCGCCAATATGACCAACGTCAATGACTATGCGACGGCTAATGGCGGGACGCCGGAAAAGTTAATGACGACGCGACTGGCCGCATTCATCTGTCCTTCGGCGAATGGTGGGGATGTTAATCCGCATCATAAGAATCTGGGCGTGATGATGTACGCCGGGAATAACAACATTTTCCCTGTCCCTAATCCTCCCAGAGCGATTCCGATTTCGGACATTCTTGATGGCACATCCAATACCGTACTTGCGGGGGAAAAGGCCCTGTTGACGGCGCCGTTCGTGTCGATTGGCTCGACATGGAGTTCTGGAAAAATGTGCCAATATCGGCTCAATATTGTTTCGTCTCATGCGGAGATCAATACGCCGTTTGATGGGACGCTAGATACGGCCACCAATTGTTATCTAGAGAACGCAACCCCGGTCTCGCTGTATTCGCGCGTTGCGGTCACAAGCTCACATACCGGGGGAGCCCATTTATTGATGTGCGATGGAACCGTTCGCTTTGTCAGCGAAAATATTCAGTCAAACCCTGCGGTCGCGACTGAGACTGGTAATTTTCTTTATCAGAATCTGTTTCAGCTTAATGACCGCAACACGATCGGGGAATTCTGATCCGCGCCTGATCACCTGAAAACTATCGAACGTGACGATCATCATCACCGTAGTAAAGGCGGTCTTGTGAAGCGAACCATCCTCTCTGTTTCAATACTCTCATTGCTCGTTTTTTTAATCCTTCCCGGATGTGGTAATGGGAGACCGAAACTTGCCCAGGTCAAAGGGATTGTATTACTCGATGGCAAACCGATTGAAGGGGCGATGGTGCTCTTTCAAAGAGTTTCTCAAGAGAAAGACAGCTTCCAACGTCCCTCGTCAGGGGTGACAAATGCTGCTGGTGAATTCACCGTTCGCACTTATGATGCCAATGATGGATTGCCTTACGGGAAGTATCAGGTGGGTGTGGAAAAACGAGAGATTGTGGGTAAGCCACCGGTTAACCCAGGTGAAGAAACCAACTCCTCTGTCAATATCACCTACAAATGGGTGGTTCCGAAATCTTATGCTGACCCGGCTTCGTCAACATTGGCTGCTGAAGTGACTTCAGCGGGGATTTCACCGGCTGAGTTTTCATTAACGACGAATGGCCAGAAGCCCCAGATTGAATTGGTGGGGCCTCGTGCCCGTGCGAATGACCCCTGAGCATATTGTGCCTGTTAAGCCTTTCTGTACATAACCGGTTTTGTCGTCTGATTATCTTTGATGTGTGGTTGTTATTTTTTTTCTATTTATGAAAGGGACGTAATGTGTCGGTTAGAACGCAAGGGATTCACCCTGATTGAGTTGCTGGTAGTGATTGCGATTATCGCGATTTTGATTGCGTTGCTACTTCCCGCAGTTCAGCAGGCTCGTGAAGCGGCACGCCGTACGGAATGCAAAAATCTGCTGAAACAGTGGGGCTTGGCACTCCACAACTATCACGACACATATAATGCCCTTCCTAGTGCTGGCATGGCGGTCGATGGATCACCCGCCAATAACCAAAAAAATCATTTAAGTTTTCATGTCCGGACGCTGCCTTTTCTTGACCAAGCTCCACTTTACAACCAGTTTGATATGTCGCGGTTCTATAATGATGTTCCCAACTTTGCTTTGAAGCGGCAGAGAATTCCTGTGCTTCATTGTCCAAGCGCCAGGCTGGCGGATCAGACTTCAACAGAAACGGCTACCTATGGCACTGCGGTTAATGCTGTGACTCATGATGTTGTTAATGTGCATTATTTAGGTGTGGCTGGTGCAAAGGGTTTGCTATCTGGCTCAACTACGGCCTATTACCCTGCTTTTCCTGCGACACCCTTGCCAACGACGGATCATGGTGGCGGGGCCACGAATGGGATGTTGCCTCGCAACATTTGCGTGCGGTTTGGCGATTGTACTGATGGGTTATCAAACACTTTGCTCGTCGGTGAAGTTTCAGCAGATCCTGCCTCTGGCTGGACTTCCAGTTTTCGTGCCTGGACACAGGGTGTCAGTAATAACTCGGACGCAGCCGCGGTTTACTCCTCGAAGAACGTTTCCAACCAGATTGGTAAGAACTCAGGATATCAGGGTGGTACTGCGGGGCGGCTTTTTAATGACGTTCGTTTCAGCAGTCAGCATGTGGGAGGTGCCCATTTTTTGATGGGCGATGGTACGGTGCGGTTTATTTCTGAAAATATTGATTTTGCGACTTACCAAGCTGCTGCCAGTCGCAGTAGCGGTGAATCGACCGCACTTCAGTAGCGATGTGTGAAGTGTTATGTGTTGCGTATGTATTCCTCCGGCCAATGTTTTTTCCTGTGAGAAAGAACATTGGCCGGGCTTGTTCTGGTCGCCTCTGAAATACAGGAGTGATGGCTGTGAGGGAAACTTCTGGTGATATCATGATCAGAAAGGTCTGGAGTGGTGCCGTAATCCTGGGGTTAACAGCACTTGGCTGCGGGGGAAGCGATGTGCCGATTGCGAACCTTCAAGGGAAGGTTCAGTTCGCTGGCGCCCCCTTAGTTTATGGAACGGTGGAGTTTGTTCCGGATGTTACCAAGGGGCACAAAGGGCCAATGGGCGAAGCGGAAATCGTGAATGGCTATTACTCAACCCGTAAGAGCGGGCGAGGAGTGATTTTGGGGCCGCATGTGGCTCGGATCACTGGTTATACGGCAAAACCCGTTGCTGGCTCGGGTGACGAAACGGTCGTGACTCCTAATGCCCCGCCGCTGTTTGTGATGTACAGCATTCCTCTGGAGAAATTGTCCCCGACGTGCGATCTGGAGATCCCTGAGTCAGCCAAAGGTTTTGGTATGGCACCCAAAGGCAAGGCAAAACGGACGAATGATCCCTGAAAAACTCACAACTCAGGGTTCATATGTAGCACAACACCCCGGCGATTGTTTATGATTTGATGAGTATCAACTCCCGCCGCCTGATCTTCGCTGGATGGTTCCATGCCGCGATTTCCATTTCGACCAAGCGTTTCGTTGAGTCCGGGTGACTGCATGGCCACTGTTTCCAGATCTTACAAATCTTACAGTGTTGCCAGAGCGTGCCTGCTTGCATTCGGCCTTTGCCTGATTCTGGTGCCGGCGGCTGTTGTTCAGGGAGGAGAGTCAGCAGCAGATGGTGCGACTGCAAGTCCTGCATCTGCGACAAAAGCCAGTGCAGCGGCGAAAGCCAGTGCTGGGGGAACCGCAGATCACGGAGATGGTGGTTCTTCAACGGTGCCCGTTGCTGACACCTACCATGCGATTGTGAAGCAGGACCGGCCGGTTGCTCATTGGAGCTTTGAGGGGGGCCAATGGGTTGATTCACAGGGTCAATTGGCTCTGGAGAAAAAAGGGACGGTGAAATCCCAAGCCGAGGGACCACGAGGAAAGCGCTATCCGCTGTTCGCAGACAAGAATCAGGCCATCGATTTTCCCGCCGGTGCGGGCTATCTGTTTGTGAACGATCTTCCTGCCAAGAACAGCATTGAGGCCAAGGGGCCGGCCAGCCCGTTACAGTTTGGCCTGGGTGACACGATCACTCTGGAAGCGTGGGTGGATGTTCAGAACATCGCGGATGGCCAGCAGATGTATGTTGTCGGGAAAGGTCGTACCAAGCGAGCCGGCTATCCCGATGAAAACCAGAACTATGCCCTGCGACTGGCAGGCAAAGACAAGCAGGCCGTGGTCAGCTTTCTCTTTCGGGATGCAGAAAACAAGAAGGGTTCCAGCGATAGCTATCATCGTTGGAACTCTCAACAGGGTTTTGCCAAGGATACGGGGTGGCATCATATTGCTGTGAGTTACAAATTTGGCGATCCCAAGTCCATTCGGGGTTACATTGACGGCGAACTTGCCACGGGGACCTGGGATTATGGCGGTGCGACGACTCAGGGGCCGGTAGTCGATGATGACCAGCTCTGGATCGGTTCCTCGTTGGGAGGGAATTCTGGTAGTACGTTTCGCGGGAAAATCGATGAAGTCGCGATTTATCGGCATGCGCTCTCTTTGGATCGCATTCAGGAACATGCACGAATTCAGGCCGTCCCGTCATATATAACGGATAAGAACCGGCTGTCGAAAGATCGCCTGCTTGTCGAGGTTTTCCACGGTGTCCCTGACAAGCACAACTGGACGTTCAGCCTTCCTGCCCCGTTTGAATCTTTCGAGCAGCGGGATTGGGCCATGGTTGGCATTCCCCAGCTTTATAACAATCATGGAGTGCGCGAGGATCGCAGCAATCCCATCGTGGTGCGGATGAGTGGTCTGGTGGAATTTCCCGAGGGGGTCACCCGAGCCATGTTGCGTGCCCGCAGCGGCGCCCGTCTGTGGGTTGATGGTGCTCTGGTGCTGGATAACCGGCATCCCGGTCGCGGTAGTGATGGGCATGGGCCGCTCTATCGTGTGGAAAGTCAGATTTCCTCAAAAATTCGCCCACTTCAACCCGGAGACTATGAACAGGCGGTGGAGTTTCGGCCATCATCGGGTCTGCATCAGGTGCAGATCGATTTCTGGGTGGGCGGGAAAACGCGGCGTCCTGAAGTCGGAGAACTCTGCTTTGCTGTCAGTCAGGACGGAGAGAATTTTCAGGTTCTTTCGACAGAGAAGCCATTTCCTTTAACTGATTCGGCCTGGGAAACATGGTCTGTGCAAGAGTTGGCGCGGCTGCAAACCGTCAACACCGTCCGTCGGCTAGCTGCTGGAACCAACTATGCCAAATACTGGGAACGACGGCACGCCGATGGTCGGGATCTTCTGGAACAGCGTCTGGCCAACAGCCCGGAATCCGGTCTCAGAAATCTTGACCGCCGGCAGCTTTCGGCTGTCATTGATCGAATCATCGCGGATCGATTAACTGTCGCTGAAACGGAGCCTCTGCCGCTGATTGATGACGCGACTTTCTTGCGCCGTTCGACTCTCGATGTCCTGGGAACCATTCCGACGCGTGAGCAAGCCGCTCATTTTCGATCGCTCCCTGAGGCGACCCGCCGTCAGGAGTGGGTTGAGTGGTTGCTTGCGCAGGATGGGTGGGCTGATCATTGGGTGGCATATTGGCAGGATGTGCTGGCAGAAAATCCGAATCTCGTGAACCCCACGCTGAATAATACCGGGCCTTTCCGCTATTGGATTCATGAGTCATTTACTGATAACAAACCCTTTGACCGGTTTGCGACGGAACTGATTCTCATGGAAGGAAGTGCCTATTTCGGTGGGCCGGCAGGGTTTGCCCTGGCTACTCAAAACGACAGCCCGATGGCTGCCAAAGCTCATATTCTGGCACAGGCATTTCTCGGCATGGAAATGAAATGTGCCCGCTGTCACGACGCGCCTTACCACGATTTTCTTCAGAAAGATCTTTTCAGTATCGCGGCGATGCTGAATCGTTCTTCGGAATCGGTGCCTAAAACCAGTACCATTCCCGGAGACGATGATGCCCTGAAATCGCTGCTGGTCAAGGTGACGCTCAAGCCTGGTGAACCTGTCCCTCCCGCGTGGCCTTTTGCTGAGCTTCTTTCATCAAAGGTTTCTCCCGATATTCTGGAACGTCCCAGTGATCAACGGGAACAGTTGGCCGCGCTGGTGACATCGCCGCTGAATCGGCGGTTTGGTCAAGTCGTTGTTAATCGTCTCTGGCAGCGATACCTGGGACGCGGCATTGTTGAGCCAGTGGACGACTGGGAGAATCCTGAACCGACCCATCCCGAGCTTCTGGAATTTCTCGAGGCGGAACTGATCCGTTCAGGGTATGACCTGAAACATGTTGCGAGGATTATTTTGAACTCGCAGGTCTACCAACGCGTGGCTGATGGCCAAGGGTTGGGCGATGAACGCCGGGCGATGCTGTTTGCTGGCCCCCGGCCTCGTAAACTCACGGCTGAGCAGCTTGTCGACTCCCTCTTTATTGCCTCTGGAAAGTCGTTCCGAACGGAGGAGCTCAACATCGATCTGGATGGACTGCGTGACTATCATCAGTCTCTTGGCTTTGGTTTCCCGCAACGGGCCTGGGAGTTTGTTGCCACCAATAATGAGCGAGATCGTCCGAGTTTGTCGCTGCCGGGGATTCAATCATTTCTGAATGTGCTGGAAACTTTTGGCTGGCGTCCTTCGCGTCCTGATCCTGTCAGCCTGCGTGCGAATGAAACCACGGTTTTACAACCGGCCACGTTGGCTAATGGCACATTGACCCTTCGGGCTTCCCAGTTCTCGGATGATAGTCAATTGACAAGGTTGGCCCTCGACGCGGAATCGCCAGAAGCCTTTGCCGAGCTGCTCTTCCAGATTTTCTTGACGAGGGAGCCGACTCAACAGGAAAAGCAGACTTTGGTGGCGTATCTAACCCCCGGATTTAGTGACCGTGTGGTGGCCGGTGCTTCTGCTGAGGTGACGACACGGCCGCGAGCCACTGGAGTCAGCTGGACTAATCATCTCCGACCTGAAGCCAATGATCTCAAAGTTCAGTATGCAATTTCGGTCGAGAAGGGAGACACACCGACTCAGCGTCTCTCGCCGGCCTGGCGTGAACGTGCGGAAGACGCGACATGGGCGTTGATCAATATGCCCGAGTTTATACTGATCAACTGAAATCGTTCTGAGGGAAATGACCCGTAACGGTTGATCCCTCCGTCAGCAGAATTTCAAAGTCTTTCTAGCAATCATCAGGCAAAAGTACGTCGGTTAAAGATAGGGCAAAGAGATGTCAACAGATCTGGGACGACGAGACTTTGTAAAAACCACTGCAGCAGGCATGGGAATGCTTGGAGCAGCCTCTGGATTGACTGCTGGCGGTCAGGCTTCTTTGTTCCTCCCCTCAGCGATGGCAACGGATGGGCATAAGCCTGTGTTTCCCATGGGGAAAGCCGAGCATTGTGTCATGATCTGGCTGGGAGGTGGAGCCGGGCAGATTGACACCTGGGATCCGAAAGTCAAAGGGGATCCCAAGGGGAAGAAGCCGGGTTCTTATTATGACAAAATCAAGACCGCGATTCCTGGTGTGGAAGTCTGTGAACACCTTTCGCACTGTGCGCCGATTCTTGATCGATTCACTCTCTTTCGGACAGTTCACCACGATGTGATCGACGAGCATGCCGCTGCGACCAACCGTATGCATACCGGCCGTCCTGTGAGCGAAACGGTGATCTATCCTTCGGTGGGATCTGTGATTGCCCATCAGCGTGGTGCCGCTGGCGATGGTGTTCCTGCGTATGTTCTGATTGGGTATCCCAGCACGACACGCGGGCCGGGTTTTCTGGGGAGCAGCGCGGGGTATATCTATCTGACAGATACGGAAAGTGGCCCTCAAGGGTTTCAACCGGCTTCTGTGGTGAAAAAGGATCGTCAGGATCGACGATTTGAGTTGCTTGGTCAAATGCGAAAGGCTTCCAGCAGCGAGCATCGGAACGTGATGCTTGAAAATTATGAGAAGATGATTGAAGAGGCGCAGCGTCTGGCTGGGCCGCAATTCATGAAGATCTTCAACCTGAAGTCTGAACCCGACTCCCTTCGGAATGAATACGGTGGCGAGTTTGGCCAGCGGTGTCTGTTGACGCGCCGACTGCTTCAATCAGGTGTCCGTTTTGTGGAAGTGTCCCATAACCTCAACTTTTTGAATGGGACTGGTTGGGATGTGCATAACGAAGGCATCTTTAACCAGCATCTCCTGATTCAGGAACTTGATCAGGCTCTGGCAGCACTGGTGCTGGATTTGGAACGCGTGAAGCTGCTGGATAAGACTTTGATTGTGGTCTCTACCGAGTTTGGCCGTCCGGCCGGGTTTGATGGCGGTGGCGGACGCGGGCATCATGGGCGGTGCTTCTCTGTTGCCTGCGCGGGGGGTGGGATCAAGACGGGAGTTGCTGTTGGCGAAACCGATGAGTTGGCGATGAAAGTTGTCAGCCGTCCGGTTTCGGTTCCTGACCTGCACGCCACAATGTATGCCACGCTCGGCATTAATCCCCGCGAAGAACTCTATGCGGGTGAGCGGCCTGTGCCAATTACCGATGGGGGGACGCCTGTTGTCGAGCTTTTCAGCTGAAGGCCGCGGTGAAATCGCTTTGATCGGCTAAAAATCGCGGACTCGGTTCTTTTGATTGTGGGTAAGACGCCTTCAGGATGCGTTTGTTTCCTGAGAGGACGGCTTTACGCTGCATTGCTCGACTTGATAGCATCCTGGCTACGATACGACTGCGTATCGCTGTATCAACCGTTGGACACATTCCTTATCTCGGGGCCAGGACATGCTCTTTGAGCAGTCCGTGCAATTTGCCAGCCTGAGTGACATCGGGTTTCGGCGACAAAATAATCAGGACGCCTTCGCGGTTCACCTCTGTAAGGATCCCGAAGATTGGGGGCGGCGCGGGCATCTTTTTGTTGTCTGTGATGGCATGGGTGGGCATGCTGTCGGGGAATTGGCTAGTAAACTGGCGGTCGATACGATTCCTCATGCGTTTCAAAAATCGGTTGAATCGAATTCCCGCGATGCCCTGAGAGCCGCGATTGTTGACGCCAATCGCGTGATCAATGACCGGGGAACCCAGAATCGTGAATTCGAGCGAATGGGGACAACATGCACAGTCCTCACGCTGGGATTGGAAGGAGTGCTGATCGGTCATGTGGGTGACAGCCGGGCTTACCGGATTCGCGGAAGCCAGATTGACCAGGTCACGGCAGATCACAGTCTGGTCTGGGAGATGATCCAGCAGCGGCGAGTTCATCCCAAAGACGCCAGCACTGTGGTTCCCAAGAATATCATTACCCGTTCTTTGGGGGTGGAACCTACTGTCAACGCTGATATTGAAGGCCCCTTCCCTGCCTTTCCAGGGGATGCTTATCTCCTCTGTTCGGATGGCCTGACGAATCTTGTGAGTGACCAGGAATTGGGTCTTGCCGTTCGCGAGTTGCCTCCTTCGGATGCGTGCCGTTTTCTGGTGAATCTGGCTAACCTCCGTGGTGGGCTTGATAACATCACTGTGATTGTGGTGCGAGTTGGTGCGCTACCGGAGATGGTGACTACTGAAGAAAATGCTCCCGATCCCATTGCGGATTCCTTTCGTTCGTCATCGAAGCAGGCCGCCCTGTTATTGTTCAGCGTTTGTGCCTGTGGATTGATCGGTACCGGCCTGATGCTGTTGGGAGGGCCGCGTCTGGTTCCCGGGCTGGCACTGGCTTTTGTCAGCATCATGATCTGGATCATCGGGATGATCTCGATGCGGCGAAAAGCACTTTCTTTAGAGGCACCCCGTGATCGCGCGGATGACTCAGCGACGGTTCTGTGGCGTCCTTATCGGACAGCAAGTGCTCGCGCGACACCCGATGTTTTGGAACGTTTGGTACGGTTACACACCGAGTTACAAAAAGCGGCTCGTGAAGAAAACTGGGGGATTGACTGGGTTCAACACGATGAGTTGGCTCAGAAATTTTCAACAGCGATTCTCGAGAAGAAATTGAGCCGTGCTTTCCGCGATCTTTCCAAAGCGATCGGCATTCTGATGAATGGTGTGCAGGTTCAGAGAAAGCGAATGAAACGGGAGTCGCGGTGGGGAAATGTTCGCCAAAGTAAGGATTCCCCTTCCAACCCCGCGTGACGACGAGGTGCTTGCCAACTGTGAAGCAAGAGGAGACGTCGTCAGTGAGACAAATCTCTCTTGCTGTGCGACAGCCGTTCCTTGTAAGGTTTGCAAACCTGTGTCGCATTTGATGCGATTGGCACGCGATGCAGATGATCCGCCTGGAATGCGTTCGATAGGATATTGAACGCTGCTCATCGGAAAGATAACGGCAAGGAGGCCGAAGTGTTCCTGACACGATCGATTCGCCGCAAACTGTGCGTGGTGCTTTTCGTGCTCGTGTCATTGCTGAGCCTGTTGTTCGGTGCTGGATTTTATGGCCTGCTTTCTTATCGCGGCATGGTCAACGAGATCGAGCGGAACCTTCGTGCCGGCCCCAAGCGGTATGAAATACTGGCAGCCGTCACCCGTTTGATGGAGCCGACGCTTAAGCGGGATTCTCTCTTACTCTCTCACCTGCTGGGTAAGCTGGAATTGGTGATGGGCGAGTACCGCTTGCAGTTGGTCAAGCTGCCGAACACGCCGGAGAATCGCGGCCAGGGTGCGATCTCGTTCGCCATCCTGCAAAAAATGGATGAAGATATTCTTCGTATGAAAGACAAGCTGCCAGCTTTGGACAGCCAGCAGATTGCGTTTGTGGCTCAGCAGGAAATGACAGATCGCCTGTCTTCTTTGCATAAAAGTGCTGTCAATCTTCCCAATCCGATCGATGGACTGGAAGTCCTTTGGCAGGCGGATCGAGCGACCTACAAGATTTGTCTCTGGTTGCTGTCCGGCGCGACTCTGTTAACTGTCGCTGTGCTGCTTGTTGTCTCCCGGTTGGTTTTTGTCTGGATTTTTCGGCCGATCAAAGACTTGCACCGTGGTGCCACCAAGGTGGCGAGAGGCGACTTCAGCGTTCGTGTGGAATTAAAAGGGCAGGATGAGATTGTTGATCTGGCTGATGCGCTGAATGCCATGACGTTGCGATTCTGCGAAATTAAGGCGGATCTGGATCGACAGGTTAATGAGCGCTCACGGCAGTTGGTGCGTTCAGAGAGATTAGCAGGTGTTGGCTTTCTGGCGGCAGGTGTTGCTCATGAAATCAATAACCCCCTTTCGGCTATTTCGATGGCCTCTGAATCTTTGGCAAGCCGGGTTTCGGGAACAGAAGGAACGGAACTGGTTGTCTCTGCCGACGATGCGGATGTGGCCCGTCAGTACCTTGCGATGATCCAGACAGAGGCTGGCCGCTGCCAGGAAATCACCTCCCGCCTGCTCAATTTTGCTCGCGGGCAGGATGCACCACGCTACCGGCAAGACGTGACAAAAATTGTCAGTGACGTCATCCAGATGGTTGGGCATATGGGGCGATTTGCCGGGCACTCCATCGTATTCCGGCCACAGGGAAGTGCTCACGCCGATGTGAATGGTTCCGAGATTAAACAGGTTGTCCTGAATCTCGTGGCGAATTCATTGGAGTCGATGGGAACATCGGGGGGCACCCTCACGATTGATGTGATTGAACGCTCGGATGAAATCTGTATGACATTCACAGATACCGGCTGCGGGATGACGCCGCGTGTGCTGGAAAATCTGTTTGAGCCTTTCTTTACTGAGAGAAAGTCTGGAAGAGGAACAGGGTTGGGGCTTTCCATCAGTCATCGCATCGTGACCGATCATGGGGGCCGGATCGAAGCTCAGAGCGATGGCCCGGGATTGGGGAGTCGCTTCAGGATTCATCTGCCTAAACGTGCTGTTCAGGTTGCTGCTGCATGACCTTACCTCCCCACGATAATGTTGAAATGCGGCATTGTCGGTAATGTCCCCTTGTGTTAATACCCATTCTGAATTGAAACCCCCGTGAATGCCTGCCAATGGCCCGGTGACATGATGTTTCCGGTAGGGCAAGGAGATCGCCCGTTGGGTACCATGACTTCCAACAAATTGCGTGTTCTGTTCGTCGACGATGAAGCAGCGATCCGCAGTGTGATGAAAATCGAACTTCCGCGAATGGGACATGATGTCACGTTTTGCGAAGATGGTGAGTCAGCACTCAAAACGCTGGACGGCCACACTTTTGATGCCGCTATTGTTGACCTGCGAATGCCGGGAATCAGTGGTTGGGATGTGATTGATCACATCAAGAAAGTCTCTCCGGAAACGGAAGTGATTATCAGTACCGGGCACGGTGACCTTGAAGCGGCCATTCAGGCGGTGCGTAAAGGGGCTTATGACTTTTTGCCTAAGCCGTGCAAACTTTTCGAGATTGCTGCTGTTCTGAAACGAGTGGCTGAGAAGCGCACGCTCACCAATAAGACCATCGCTCTGGAGACACGTCTTAAAGCGGTAGAAGGCTCGCCTGATATCATCGGCAAGACCCCCTCGATGCAGCGGGTCAAGCGAATGATCGAAAAGATTGCTCCGACTGATTCTGCTGTATTGATCCTGGGTGAGACCGGCACAGGCAAGGAATTAGTGGCCCGGCGGGTGCATGAGTTAAGCACTCGCGCTCAGATGCCTTTTGTGGCAGTCAATTGCGGTGCCCTTCCCGACAATCTGGTGGAAAGCGAACTGTTTGGCCACCGTAAAGGGGCCTTCACCGGGGCAGATGTTCCACGTAAAGGACTGATTGAAGTCGCAAACGGTGGTACGCTCTTCCTTGATGAATTGGGCGAGCTTGATAAATCCATGCAGGTCAAGTTGCTGCGATTTCTGGAATCAGGCGAAGTGCGGCGTGTGGGAGAAAACGAAGCCTTCCATGTTGACGTCCGGATTGTCTGTGCGACCAATCGTGATCTGGAATCGATGGTGCGGGAAGGAACGTTCCGTGAGGACTTATTCTTCCGTGTCAATACGTTTGAAATTCGTCTGCCGCCGTTGCGAGAGCGTAAAGAAGATCTCTCGGACGTTGCCCGCAATCTGATTGCCCGGCATCTCAAACGCCGCGATGTCCCTTTGGAAATTCTGGCTCCTGAAACGATTGAAGCGCTGCAATCCCACGATTGGAGCGGAAACATTCGCGAATTGGCCAATGCGCTGGAGCATGCGACCATTCTGGCTGATGGAGGTGTGATACTTCCTGAGCATCTGCCAGCAGCCATTACCCGCCAGAAGGTCAGTATGGCTCAGGCTGGGCATCCCGCAGATCTAGCGATGGCTAACGGCTCTCCCAAGACACTTCGAGAAATTGAAATGGAAGTGATCTACCAGGTTCTGGAAAAGCACAAAGGCGATAAGGTCAAAGTCGCTGCCGAATTGGGGATTGCCCTCAAGACGCTCTATAACAAGCTCAATGGGGATCAAACCCGCGCTGCCAGTTAAACCTGCCCCCTGTAGCTAGTGCCGTGTCACGGCTTTGTTTTCGGGTTGACGTCGCCGCAACGTCCTCCGTTGTCGGACTTAACAACCTGTTGAACCCTACTTTTAAGCTTTGACAATGCACTAGTTAACCGGCCTCCTTGTTGCTAGGTAGGGTGGCGTTAAGGCTTTGCGCAACCCACCTTCACCTAACACATTCTACTTAAATTAGTACCGAGAGCACTGCTGGCCAGTAGTGCTCTTACGTGGTTTAGGGGGACAAGCCGGCCCTGGTTTTGTACGGTGCATGAAGTCCTCGAAATGTACCAGTATTCGAGTAAATCTGTAATAGTATCGACACCGGTGCATAGGCATGTCCCTTATGCATGCCTCCAATGCCAACGTACTATATAACGAGCGTGACGATAGATTTAACGATCAATCGGCGTGGGTTGCCGGGGTGTGGGTTGGGGGGATGTCACCTCTTTCGCCGGCTTGGCTGTGACTTCATCCGAATACGGCCCGACTTGTGATTTTTCGTGATCCCAGACAAAGACGCCGCAGTCGTTGGCACCAAAGGCGACCAGTTTCCCATCGGGCGAGAACGCGACCGCGAGAATCGCATTCACCGTGCCTCGCCCGGTGGTCTCCTCGATCCTAACTGATCGGCGGATGCGACCTGTGGCAATATCACGTACCAGCACCGTGGAATTCTCCCCGGCGGTAGCGATCCATTTTCCATCGCGGGAAACATCCATGTCATAGAGCGGCACACTCTGTCCCCGCCGCACCCAGAGGGTCTTACCGGTGGTGGTGTCAACCAGCCAGAGATATTCCCCCGACCGGATGGCCAGTTTGTCCGTACCGGGCACCCATTTCAGTTCTTCGTAGATCTTGTCCGAAGCCATCGGATCCGGCTGGAAGGTGTTCAAGATCTTCCCCGAAGCGGTATCGTACACCTTGAAGCCTTCTTTCCCCCAGTCAACAGCCAGCTTTTGCCCATTGACGGAAAGATCCACCTCTCCTGCGCGCCCGGAAGGAGGAGCAGCGTCGATAGAGAAAACTCGGGCATGTGTGGACGTTTTGAAGACATTAATAAAACCAATCTGCCCTTTGTCACCGTCTTCGGTACGTGCCAAATAATGCGAACCATCACCACTCCATTGAAAGCGAACGAGATATCTATAGTCACCCTTTCCATCTTGTCGAATCGGCTTGATAAATTGCCAGGTGGGGTCTAGCTTTTTCCGTTCAACAGACCAAAACGCCCAAGTAAAAGCTGGAATGTATTTGGCGGCAAGAATGTCTGTCTCCGGTTGGAATTGTGGATAAAGAATCTCTTGTCCAGCCAAAAAATCATCCTGCAAGACAATACGTTTCTTCTCTTTGAAGTCCCAGACGGCGAGTTCCCCATCATGTCGCGAATACCCTTGCGGTAAGGCTCCGCTGGCTAAAAACCGTCCATCCGACGACCACGCCAGCGAAATGACCGGCCCAATATGTTGCAAATCCAGCACTTCATAAGGCTGCTGCTGTTGGGCTTGTGCGGATATGGGCATCCCAACGGCCAAAATTATCAATACAAAAATTGAATATCGCATAGCAATCCTCCAGATCAGTCGTTTAAGGGGTTGTTGCGGGAAGCGGGGAGACGATGGAATTGAGTGTTGTCACGTCATTTTCATCGGTATTTAATGACATCTGAAAATTCACAGTAGCGGAGGCCAGCTGCGGGTCATTCCAGTGAGCGGGAGCTGTGGCCAGATGCGAGGTGGTTTGCCGAGGATAAGGATGCCGAATCACATTTGGGGCCCTCGGATAGGGATAGGCATGGGGAAGTTGATCCCGTCCTCTAGTAAACCATTCGATATTCACCAGAGGAGGGACAAAGGTTTCCTCCGCTGTGCACCCGTAGGATTTATAGACGGCATTGATCGAAATCGTGCCATTAACCGGGCCGCCAAAATGGGGGTTGAACCAGTTCGCGTAGGCATCACGGATCATCTGCCGTTGCTCAGGAGACACTCTACACTCTATCTACTTGCCAATAACTGTGTGCTCCGTAGGCGCTGTTGTCAATCAGTGGCACATCGATATTCCACAGGCTGAAGAGGTGATAGTGCCGGACGGCATGCATTTCCGTGCTCTTCCAAGCGAGGCTTGTGCCGTGTTACGGCATTATCTTGGGGTTTCATGCGTTGTAATGTTCTTCGATGTCGGGCTTGACTACCTGTTTAACTCTACTTTTAAGCATTTGACAATGCACTTGGAGTAATACGATGGCTCTCGGTGTCAATCATAATTAATATAAATCAGGCATCATCATTACCACGGTAGTTGTTCATGTCACGGAAATTGCAAAGATGGTGGGTTCTATACAGATGCAGAACCCGGCAAATATCGTGGAGATGGTAGGTTGCGCAAAGCCTTAACCCACCCTACTTCTGCTAGGTATTTTATGCGTAATCTGGATACGCCAAGATGGTGCATTACGCTGGCGCTTCATGCACCCTACATTACCAAGAGCAATACGATGGCTCTCGGTGTCAATCATAATTAATATAATGCAGTCATCATCGTTGCCACGGTCGTTGTTCATGCCACGGAGATTACAAAGATGATGGGTTATATGCAGATGTAGAAACCGGTTATTGTCGTGGAAATGGTGAGTTGCGCGAGGTTTTAAGCCATCTTGCTCATTTAGGGCGTAGTGAAGATGGTGGGTTGCGCAAAGCCTTAACCCACCCTACTTCTTGACCTCGGTTAATCATGTGGATTTTGATTTTATCGACTCGCATGAAAAGCAGTCGGAGAACGATAGTAAATACACATCGCTTTAGATGAGGCGGAATACTAATTCTACTGTGATGCTTGGATGGTATGAAGATGGTGCATTACGCTAGCGCTTCATGCACCCTACTATAATACTAATCCCGCGCCCACATTTCATGGGTAAGTCCAAGCCATCCTGCTCATATAGTGCGTAGTGAAGATGGTGGGTTGCGCAAAGCCTTAACCCACCCTACTTCTACTATGGCGTGGGGTTTCTTTTAAGGATCAGGCAGGTCAGGTCGTCGATGGGGCCTTTATCACCGGCGTGTCTTAATACGGCGGTTTGTACGATCTTTGAGAGATAGCTCGATGGCTGCTGAGATCCTGCCATCAGAAGTTCATGGAGTTCGTTTGCTCCCCAGGCTGTCCCTGCGAGGTTCGTGGTTTCAGTGATTCCGTCGGTGTAGAGCAGCAACACATCTCCCGGCGAAAGTTTGAGTGATTGAGAAGGGAAGAGGCAGTCTTCATCGAACCCCAGAACCGGCCCGGTCGGCAATAACGGAACGGTCGTTCCATTAGCCTGAAGCCATGTCGCGGGTTGCCCGGCAGCTACATAACACAATTCATGTGTGTCAGGTATTAACCTGGCGAAGAACAGGCTGACAAACCTGTGACCCAGTGTGCCTCCCTCTAAAAGAAAACGATTCAGACTTTCTGCGACAATCGCTGGCTCAGGGCTACACGAAAGGTCTGATCGAAGAAACGCGCGCGTTTGCGACATCAGGATGGATGCGCCCAGGTCGTGGCCGCTCACGTCTGCAATAACTAAACCTATTGAGCCATCACTATAGGGTAGATAGTCGAAATAATCACCGCCAACGGCTTCAGCAGGTATCGAAAAACCCGAGACTTCATAGCCAGTAATCATCGGTGGGTTTTTAGGAAGCAAGCCTTGCTGAAGCTGTCGGGCCATCTGCAATTGTTCTTGAGTGGTCAGCCAGCGGGCTTCAGACTGCGAAGCTCTGGTATAATCGCAAAGCAGTCCAATGAACGGAACTAGGTATCCCACGATTTTCAGATAGTGCCCAATGATCGCCGCATTGTCGTCAA
Source organism: Planctopirus sp. SH287 (assembly GCF_056500625.1). NCBI lineage: Bacteria > Pseudomonadati > Planctomycetota > Planctomycetia > Planctomycetales > Planctomycetaceae > Planctopirus > Planctopirus sp. SH287. The sequence continues at coordinate 1,492,734 of NZ_CM151403.1, forward strand.
ACCGCGTTGATCCAAAGGCCATATAGATCTGCTGGATCACGTGAGGCAAGAGGCTCAATAGCAATCCATGTGAGAACAGGCTGGGATGCCGCCGGTAGAACCTGGGCAGAAAGAAGCCTCCCGTGGTGAGATAAACGACCAGTGTGAACGCATCTAAAGGACGCGGGATTACTGAATGAGGAAAGATGGTTTGCGGCAATGACGGAACGAGCGCGCATGTCTCGACGATTGAAAACGCCCCCAGTCCAAAGACAATCGCCGCACCGACAAGAAAGCCCGCATGTCGATTCTTGGTGGATCCACTCCATCCCAAAGCGAACGGTGCTGTGCCGATCGCAATAATCAAAGCATGAGCCAGTCTGGTCATGGCATCGGTGAAATCGGCGAATCTTGCGGGATCAGAGGCAGAAACCAGAATTCCATTGATTGCCAAAGCGTTAGCGGCATCCATCACTCCACAGAATAATAAGGCGGTTCCCAAGATTGGTGTTGTGACATCACCACGTAGCCGGAACATCGAGAACGCGCTGGCTGCGGTGACGATTCCTGTACAGGCCGCTGTCCACGCCATTAAGGTGACAATGATCTCGCCGCGAACAAGTTGGAGCGGAGTCCCCTGTGTGACTGGCTGGATGCCCCAATTTAGCCCGACCATGTTGGTTAGCAGTGGCAATGCACATGCCACGAGCAACCCCATTACGATTGATCGGGGCAATGTTTCGCCTCGTTGGCCCATCAGCCACGCTGTCATGTTCTGGTTCCCGTGACAGGCATTTTTGTGTTGCCAATTCTGGATGTTTTTTTCTCTCAGCAATGTGCGGATGTTATTGCGAGAACACCAGTTCCGATGACCAAAGTTCGCACAACCTTAAAGAATCTCGCGGGTTTGGAGGTCTGTTCTGTTGGTATGTCGCGACCTTTTTTGATGGAGCGACAATTCGCCCCTCTCTATCGAAAAAACAAAATGGGTTGACTGGGTAGAGAATTCCTGTTGTTCGTCGTGTAACGACTTTAGGCGAAGTACCACTTGAATCGCTCCTGACGTCGGCAAAACCGGATCATTCCCTACCACCTGAATGACGATTCTCCATTTCAAGCAGCGTTGTCCAGGGCCAGATGTGTGGATGTCGCTGAATGGAACAGACCTGGCAGTCCCCGAGAATTGATGACCATCTCCCGGAATAACGAGAGAGTCATGTCAAAAAAATCGGTGCTGTCATGAGGAGTGATTCTGAGATGAAAAAGTCTTCAGGGATGAACGACCACCAGTGGTTGCTGACATTGACTGCTGGCAGTCTTCTGGCTGCGGCGGTTCCTGCCGAAGCGCAAGTCACCCGGCCAGGAATGATGGCTCAGGGAAATCGGACGACATCGGCCAAACCTGTGTTGGCCACATCACGCACCGAGCCTAAGGCTCTTGCCAGTTCACCCGCGATTCGGCAGCCATCGCAGGCGGTTCAAATCATCCCTGTGGGAAATACTGCCATCCAGCAAGAGCTGGAAAAGCTTTATCGTGAAAGTGGCCGAGAAATGCCGGCCATGTCGTTGGAAGGTGCGGCCGAGCAGACTTCGCCCAATTACCAGCGTCCTGCCCAGCAAGCCGAAAGCGCGGTGGCTGCACCTCAACAGGCTCAGGTACAGGGGCAGGCTTCGGGGCAGTGGTATGCTCCTGGCAGCAATTCGATCCAGGCCATGCCGTCACAGGCTCCTCCTTCGCCGTTAGCCCCCGGTCAAATCACAGCGGCAACTCTGGCCAAGCCTGCTCCTTCCGGGAATGCGGTGACGCGGTTTTTCAAGAAGTTGGTTCCTGGGAAAAATTCATCAACAGAGGGGCCTGAATCACCTCCACAGCCGCCATCCCTGCCCGCTGGCTATCCGCAATATCAGACGCCTTCGGTACCACCCACAGAATTCATGGTCGGTGACGATCTGCCGCCGAGTATGCTTCCTCCTGGTCGCTTGCCAGCTGCACCACTGCCTCCGCGAGGTGGCTTTGTTCAATCACCGCAACAGGCTCCTCTGGTGACCGGGCCTGCTGTGACACCTGTGCAGCCTACTTATCAGCTACCACCTCGTCATCCGGCAGGAACCCCACAGGTTATGGCTCCTCCCGCCAATCTGGCAGTGCGGCCTGTTCCAGGAACAATCATCAGCGCACCAACTCCAACGGGTCAACCGGTTGTCTCTAATGCGCCATCAGCCTTGCCCATTCCTTCGGGTCTGGCACAAACGGTGACGCCACTCAATACCATTCCACCCACCGCGGCTCCGCTAGTAGCTAGACCTATAGTATCTAGCCCTATAGTAGCAACTCCGCTAGCGACATCGCCTCCAATTGGCGCGTATACCATTCCGCCATCTCCAACCCCGAGAGTTGCTCCTCAGGTCGTCACGACACCTTCGGTGGCCACTGTTCCGGCAGCAACGCCCTTAACAGTTCCTGCCCAAGTGCAGGTTCCCGCAATGGCGCCTCCAATGGGTGGATCTAATGGCAACGCAGTACCCGTGGCTGTGAAAGTGATTCCCGTGCAGCCGGTGATTCCTGCACAGCCAGTTATTGCTGCAAAGCCTGTGATTCCTGCAACGCCCATTGCACCGGCAGAGACGGTTTTTGAAATGCCCGTCCCTGAAGGAACTCTGGCACCAACTGATACAAATACGGCTCAGACCAGCACCCGCATTCCTGCGACACCGCGTGCCCGAAATGCAGTGACTGCTGAAGCCGCCCCTCAAGTGCGAGTGCCGGTCAGCAATCCGACAGCAGTCTCAGCCGCCCCGGGTGTTGCTCCCGCAGGAGTGTCTCAAGCAACAGCGACTCCCCGGCCGGTAGCTCAGGCAACACCAGCGGCCCAAGCAACGCCAGTGGCTGAGGCAGCCGGTGGATTTGATGACTTCCCTGATCCGTTCACCGAAGTTTCCGAAGCGATGGCCGATCGTGGCATCGTTGCTGCTCCGGCTCAGCCCCAGGTGGCGGTCAATGCGACACCATCTTCCGCCTCACAAACACCCGTCGTTCAGACCCCGGTTGCTCAGGTCACTGTAGCGACGACAGCCCCTGCAACAACACCAGCCGCCACCCCTGCTTCTGTCCCTTCAATGGCACAGATGCCTGAAGCTTCCGCTGATCCGTTTGCTGGAGAAGCATTGCCTGAACCCGCTGCTCCTTTAGCAAACGTGGCTGTTCCTTCAGCTGCACCAGTATCAGCGACGCCACCAGCCATTGAAACGAATCCAGTGACTGCACCAGCCGCAGCCGCAGCAACAGTGCTGCCGAAGAAGCCCGGTGAACCAGGTCTTGAAGAATGGGAGTTGGAAGACTTGGCCGAAGAAGCTGCCGAGCAAGCCGAATTAGCACGTCGGGCACAGGAAAACGCCAAAGCGGGAATGTCTTCCGGCACACCAGAGGCCCTGCCAGCAGCCACCACCGCTGCTCCTAATGTTCCTCTGGAGTTGCCAGTTGATGCACCATCTGCAACGACGCCACCAGCCACGGCACCATCGTTACCCCCAGCCCTGATTCTCCCCCAGGAAGCCACGTCCATTCCATCCGCGGCAGCAACACCGGCTTTACCCGCGAAAGAGTTGCCAGCGAAAGAGATGCCGGTCGTGTCGGCCACAGCACCTGCGATGGCTCCAGCACCGGGATCAGTGACGCCCCCTGCTCCATTGGCTGTGCCAACAACTGAACCGAAGCCAGCGGCTCCAGCGGCTACGGCGGCATCCACCATGGCAACAGACATTGCAGCGACTCCTGTTCAGGCTCCTTCTGGCTCTGCGGGAACAGCTCCCGCTCAACTGCCGGCTGAGGCAAAGGCCGATCCTCGGATGAAGCAGATTCTGGCTCGCGAAGGAGTTTCCGGCTTAAAAGGGTTCTGCCCTGTGGCTTTGCGGGATAGCCGTGAATTGAAAGATACTCAGACCCAGTTTCATGCCACCTATCGTGGCCAGAAGTTCCAGTTCTCAACTTCAGACGCCAAATCCAAGTTCGAGCAGGAACCCACTCGCTACGCCCCGGCTGCATACGGTGCTGACGTTGTGGTGCTTGCCAATGCCAAGGATGTTGTGGAAGGCTCGCTCGACCACGCCGCCTGGTACAAAGGGAAGCTCTATCTCTTCAGTGATTCAGATTCTCATAAACAGTTTGTCGTGGATCCTGCCAAATACGCCTCACCCGCAGGCCTGGAATAGTTGCTGAGACCACTCCATCCTGACGGATTGCCGTCCCATGGCTTGGCCTTCGAGTGACTTTCTCAGCAAGATCCTCAATTGGTTGGACTTAACGACAAGCAAAGCTCGATTTTTTAACTTTGATAATGACCTCGTCTCATCTTCGCTGAAATTTGATTGACCGAGTGAAGGAATATTCCTTCCTTTGAAGTTGACCCTCTGGCTGACACCTGCGATCGGCCAGAGGGTTGGCTTTTTCTGAATGATCGCTTTCAAAAGCGGCCTCTCTGGCGAACCGAAGTCCTGGGGAAACTCTCAGGAAGTTGCCGTGACTCTTTACGAACAGTCAATCAGTGGCGTATCGTGCCCATCGGGCGTTTTTATGGTCATATCAAACACAACTTGATCAAACCGTATTCCAGAGAATCGGTTTCAGCGAACAGGTTTCCAGCGGCAAGGCATGGCGGATGATTGGGATCGTCGATTACGGAATGGGGAATCTGCGGAGTGTTCAAAAAGGCTTTGAACGTGTGGGCTTCGAGGCTGTCATCGTCAATTCTCCGGCAAAGATTTCTGCGGCTGATCGGTTGGTGCTGCCAGGTGTCGGCGCTTTTCGTGATGCCATTCATGAACTGAAACGTCTGGAACTGGTGCCTGCCATCAAGGATCATATCGCTGCTGATAAACCGTTTCTGGGGATCTGTCTCGGTTTGCAGATGCTCTTTGATGTCGGCTACGAAGATGGCGAATACGAGGGGCTGGGCATCTTTCGGGGAAGCGTACAGCGGTTTGCCTCGGTTCCTGGTTTGAAAATCCCTCATATGGGATGGAACACCCTGGAACGAAAGATTCAGGCTCCCCAGTTCGCCGGGCTGCCCGACGATGCCACGTTCTATTTCGTGCATAGTTATTATGTGGTTCCTGAAGATCCTGCAATCATTGCCACGACCACCACTCACGGAACGTCGTTTGTCTCATCAGTCATGCGAGGTAACCTTCTCGCGACCCAGTTCCATCCTGAAAAAAGCCAGAATGCAGGCCTGAAGTTGCTCCAGAATTTCGCAGGGAATCTTCCGGCACATTGAACCCATTCTTTACCCATGAGAGAGAAGATTGCCCTGGATGAAGGGGCCGATGAACCTGCCGTGTTTCCAAAGTCAATACCAATCCCCTCATACGGACTGCGGCGACCTTCTCCCTCAACCTGAGAAGGATTTGAGCGTTTTCGGACAGACTCTGAGTAGCGATTCACTGGGTGGCGATAGTCAGGTGGTATCGGCTATCTTAAGTTGTTCGTTTTGCCCTGCTTTTATCGCGTAAAAGCGATGTCCCCCTCTCCTGCACGCCAACGGATCTGCACAACTATGGAAATTCTCCCTGCGATCGACCTTCGGGGTGGAAAATGCGTCCGATTGCGGCAAGGAGACTATGCCCAGGAGACCGTCTTCGGTGAAGATCCTCTCGCAATGGCCAGACACTGGGAATCGTTGGGAGCTGATCGCTTGCATCTGGTCGACCTGGATGGTGCGAAGGCGGGCCACCCGGTCAATCATGAGATTGTGCGGGAAATTGTCAAAACGTTGCGGATCCCCTGTGAACTGGGCGGGGGATTTCGGACCGATGATTCTGTCCGTTTCATGTTGGAAGATGTCGGGCTGGATCGTGCCATTATTGGCACGCAGGCTCTGAAAGATCCGGCTTGGTTTCGTTCGCTGGTCGAGAAATATCCTCATCGTGTGGCTTTGGGATTGGATGCCCGTGATGGTATGGTCGCCACAGCCGGATGGCTGGAAACGTCCAAGACCTCGGCGATGGAACTGGTGTCTCAGTTTCGCGGCTTGCCGATTGCCGCCGTGATTTACACGAACATTGCCAATGACGGGATGATGCAAGGTGTCGATCCCTCCACTTTGAATGATCTGGAAACACTGGCCAACCTGGAATTGCCCGTGATCGCCTCGGGCGGTGTGACCACATTGCAGGATGTCGAGCGGATTGAAGCCATTCATCGTCGGCAACCAAGCCTCGTCGGTGCCATTATTGGCCGGGCAATCTATGAGGGGACAATCAACGTCGAAGAAGCTGTCGCAATGACCCGCCGCGCATAGATCATTCACCATACCGCCGGTGCTTGCCGCTTCGGTCAGATCCAGGACAAACGCCTGGATCATCTCCAGTAAATATCTATCGCCATCTCCATCTCGTAGGGTGCCATGAAGCGCAGCGCTATGCACAATTGGTGGCGTATTGAACCGTTTACGGCATCTGATAGAGAGCGTAGATCTCCATGCATTAAAAAGATCAGCTAAATACGGCTTCGCGTAAACGACACCCCGATTAATGACATCAATCTCATGGAACGAAACCGCCTCTTGCGCAGCGGCTGGAGCATTTCCGAAGAGCATCAGCATGAATAGCAGACATCCGATTCCGAGCCAGCGCATGACATCCGCGCCGGTCGTCCGGCTTGAACCCCACCGTTCGGGAGGAATCTCCGCAAAAATCTCCCGCAGCTTCTGCTGTTCCTCCGCTGCGGACATCTTGCGAGGCCGCACTTCGACCGGGGAACACTGCGGAGGGGATTGAGCGGTTTCCCTCAAAGAAACCAGCATTTCCTCTCGTTCCTCCCGATGTTCCAGCCCATTCTCCGCTCGCCCCTCAGCATCCAACTCCAACCCCGCTCCGGCTGCCGCAGGCACAGACCCGCTGTGCGGGACAAACTGCCCGTGGCAGACGCTGTGCGGGTGGTAGATGCGCAACCAATCTTGATAGCTGTCAACCACCGCCTCTTTCCGTCCAAAGCGGTGTTCCAGCGTGTGCCACGACCGTTCTGAAATCCGGCTAAATTCGGAAATGGTCGGATACTGGTTCAACCGGTTCGCCACGGCGTGAAACTCGGTCAGCAGTTCGTCGTCGGTATACAGCACCGGCATCCGGGCTTTGCGGGAAAGTCCCGCCGCCAGACGAAGTTTCGTCCAAGATCCCCACCGGTCATGGACTTTGAAGGCAGAAATCCCGGTCTGCTTGCGAAAATCCCGCAGCGTGATCTCCGCACCATTCGCCTCTTGAATCATCCCTCGCAACTCTTCAAGAATCTCTTCCGCCGTATGTTCCACCATCCACCCCCTGTCTCAGAGAATTCGGGCGGCCAGAAGAACACCAACGTCCTCAACAACCACCCTCTCTTTAACAGGAGATGTTGCGCGCCGAAAATTCCCCCGCACCGGAAAAATGATCTGACATGAATCGCCTCACCCCAACGAGCCGGAAGCGTCAGCGACGGACACTGGTGTTTTTGTCTAGCGCAGGGTACTCCCGATTGAAACTCCGATTTCTACCGGGGTGGCCAAACCATAAGAGGTTTCACCTCAAGTCGACGGCGGTTCTGATTCAGCTTTGTTTAATGTCAGGTATGCGATATGGCTCGCGATCCAGTGCCGCAATCTCTTCTGCCTACGGCACACAGGTAGCCGCCCCGCGAATCAACTTACCCCCCCCCCACGTAAGTTACCGTATTTTAAATATACAAAACCATGAAAAACACTACACAGTGATATGTCTATACATTTCCTGTTTCGTGCATAAGATTCTTCAGTTGCTGTGTTACATGAATCAGCTTACCAACCCCTTGGTCTTCAAAATGAAATCGTTTTGCATTGACAACAGTGTTCAAACTGTGGTCGCTGACAATTTCTTCACTCTTCAGCAGTAGGCATGACTCGACATTATTTACAAGACATCCTAACGCTTCGCATGACTCTTTAGAAGTTAAGAATAAATCAAACGGAACTTCTAGGCATCCTACTCCTTGGTCTGGCCAGTTTTCTGCCCACCATGAAAATAAATTAGCAAGCTCTGGTGAGGAAGGGGCGTTAGAATGCATTTGCAATAGCGTATTCATCAACCAGACAAAGTATCCATCATCGACATGTATATTTACACCTCTAAACTCTATGTGTGAATGTGCCATGGCGATCCTTCATTTGTGCATTATAGCAGGGTGGCCCAGGTTGACTGTACTCAGTCTACCTGGGTGGCAACGCCACAAGAGGTTAACGAGATTGAAATAGGTTAGCCAAAAGCTTTCTCAGCCTTGGCCCACAGGTTGGGTCACGATGCTCAATGGAAGCAGTGGCATGCCTTGTTTTATCGGTAGCCAGCCTCTTGTGCTTCCAGCACACAGGTAGACCGCAAACGGGCAACCTGTGCCACCCCGCGGTCAGGGGGATGCCCGCCGCGTGGAGCATCTCACCCATCAGTACATCGTCGCGACTGCTCAGTTCGTATCCGGTTGCCCCCGCCACGATGCCAATTGCCTTTTGTGAGAGCAGGTACCGCAGAGATGGAGGCATTGATTGTCGGTTATTGAGAAGGTGTTGAGGGTCGTCGAAAGAAGCCGAGTTCGCGGTGAGTGATGAGGACCATCGTGAGTCCGTAGGCAATCAAAGCGACGGCCATGACCTGGTAGAGAGATTGCAGTTCTCCATTGGCAAGGCGGATGATGGCGTAGCCGCCAACGGCTGCGATCACAAGCCTCACAAAGCCGGCGATCAGTGATGGCAGCACGCGACCGCTTCCTTGTGCGGCGAAGAAAAGGGCCAGGCCGCCACCAAACCCGACATAAGCAGGGCCGACGATGCGGAGATATGACGCACCGGTATCAAATACGATGGGGTCGTTCGTGAACAATCCCATCCACAATCCGGGCAGGAGAGCGGCTGTCACCCCAATAAAAGCTCCTGCGCTCGCACCCAGGAAAAGACCTGCCCGAGTCGCCTGACTCACACGACCCCAGTTCCCAGCACCAGCATTAGCACCAATCAGAGGGACCAGTGCCGAGCCAACACCAAAGACAATAGGTATCAGCAGATATTCGAGTCGACCACCCACTCCATAACCGGCAATCGCATCGGTTCCGAACGGCGTCACGAGAGCAGTGAGCACCAGAAACGTGAGATTCGATTGAATGGTGTTAATCGCGCTGGGAACCGCAATTCGCAAAATGGCCCGTGTATGCGGCCAATCGGGAATCAGGCTGCGGATTGTCAAATGGAAAGGTGAGCTGGCAGCTTTCAGCGCTCTCACTAGAAGAATGGCACAGCCCACGTTATAGAGAACGATCGCCCATGCTGCTCCGGTCAAACCCAGACCTGGCATTGAACCGACACCGAAAATCAAGAAAGGTGAAACCGCCAGTGTCAGGACACCGCCCAGTGCCCCAACAATCGCCGGATAAGCTGTGTTACCAGTCCCTCGCAAGCAACTAGCTGAGGCTTGGAAAATCCAGAAGGGCACGGCTCCCAGGAAGAGGATATTCGAGTAACGGATAGAATTCTCAAGAGCCTCTCCCTGTGCTCCCAGAGTTCCATAGATCTGCCGACTGAAGACGAGCATGACAGTCGTAAAGAGGATTCCCGCGATAGTGGCGATCGCGAGAGCAGTGCCCGCCAGGCAGCCGGCATCCTGTTGTCGACCGGCCCCCAGTGCACGCGAGACCGTCGAAGCCACACCGCCGCCGTAAGCTCCGGCGGAGAGTGTGGTCATTAACATAATGAGCGGAAAACTCAACGAGACACCCGCCAGTGCGGCCGACCCCAGCCGACCAATGAAGATCCCTTCTGCAGCATTCACAACCGCCTGGAACATGGTCAAGGCAATGGTCGGAGCCGCCAGTTGCAGCAAGACCGGAAGAACCGGGCCTTCCAGCAACAGACGTGTGCGATCGGTTGCCAGCGATGAAGTCGCGAGTGCTGACGTGTCAGGTGTTGAAGTGACAGGTATTGGCGTAGCTGCGGTTTCGTGCGTTGCGATGATGGTGGTCTCGTTCACGTGGCGACTCCTGTCGCGACAAGTTCGTGGCTGTGAGATACTGCGGTGACTGATGTTGCGGGCGTTGTCGTTGGAGTTACTGTCGATTGCGCCTGAGCAGGTGGCAGTGTTGCAGCATCGGGTTTGACTCGGAAGATGATCGTGTAAAGTGCCGGCAAGTTGCCGAGTGTCAGAAATGTGGCCACGGTTAAGCCACCCATAATGGTCATGGCGAGTGGCCCCCAGAAGACGCTGCGGGTCAGCGGAATCATCGCCAGAATCGCAGTGGCTGCAGTCAAGACCACGGGCCGTGCGCGGCGGACTGCGGATTCAATCACAGCATTCCAGGGAGTCGCACCATGCTCAAGGTCATGCTCGATCTGATCGATCAGAATGACCGAGTTCCGCATATCCATTCCCGCCAGAGCAATCAGCCCCAGCAGTGCGTTGAAGCCAAACGGAGCATGAAACAGCAACAGTGAAACGACGGCTCCGATCAATCCCAGCGGCGAGATCACAAAGACCAGAAACAGCTTCTTGAAGCTCTGAACCTGAGCCATCAGCAGTGTCAACATGGCGGCGATCATTATGGGAAAGACGGCGAACAAGGCCTTGTTCGCCTTTTCACTTTCTTCGACAGCACCACCTGTATCGATCCGGTAACCGGAAGGAAGTGACTGCTTCAATTTCTCGAGTCGAGGGAGGATATGGCCAGTGACATCCGGGGCTTGAATGCCGTCAACAACATCTGAGCGAACGGTCAAAACCACATCGCGGTTTCGTCGCCAGAGAATGGGTTCCTCCAGCTCGTAGGACATCGTGGCCACCTGTGAAAGCGGCACTGTCCGGCCGGTCGATGTCACCACCGTCATGCTGGAAAGCACGTCCAGGTTCAGCCGCTCTTCTGGAACAGATCTGGCCACCACATCGATCAGCTCAATTCCTTCACGATATTGAGAGACCGGTGTGCCGCTGAGCAATGTCTGGAGCACACCCGAGACATCCTGTGTCGAGAGTCCCAGTGCCCGAACGCGATCCTGATCAACTTTCAATCGAACGAGTTTGGAGGGTTCGTTCCAGTCAAGTTGCACATCGCGTGTGGATGGGTCTTCTCGCATCAGATCGCGAACCTGATAAGCCAGCTCGCGGACTTTGTCGGGATCGGGGCCCACAACGCGAAACTGCACGGGGAATCCAACCGGCGGACCAAACTCCAGACGCACAATCCGGATTCGGGGATGTGCCAGTTCCGGGTCGCTGGCGACTCGATCCATCAGTTCGGTCCGCAGTCGCTCGCGGGCCTCGGGCGATTTGGTCTGGATCACAAACTTGGCAAACGAGGGGTCGGGAAGATCAGGGTTCATGGCAAGGTAAAACCGAGGAGGGCCGGCTCCGATATAGGCTGTAAAGTGGTCGATCTCGGCATGATCTTTTAGGATGGCCTCCAGCCGATGAACTTCCGATTCGGTCGCAGTGAATGAGGAGCCGCCAGGCATGCGAACTTCAATCATCAGCTCCGCGCGGGACGATTGTGGGAAGAACTGCTTGGGGACAAACGACATCCCCACAATAGAAGCTGCGAACATGACAAACGTAGATCCGACGGTCATGTAAGGATGCTTCACACAACCAGTGATCACCCAACGAAGCATGCGGTACATGCGTGAATGGTAGGGATCATGATGCTCGTGGTGCGTGTTATCCGAAAGAATGCGGAATCCGAGATACGGCGTGAAGATCACGGCCACAAACCATGAGGCAATCAAGGCGATACCCACCACCCAGAAGATGCCGCCGGCGTATTCACCAGCCACCGATTTCGCAAAGCCCACGGGCAGAAAACCAATGACGGTCAGCAACGTTCCGGTCAGCATCGGGAAAGCGGTGTTCGACCAGGCAAAGGTGGCCGCCGAGACGCGGTCGTACCCTTCCTCCAGCTTCACCACCATCATTTCCACAGCGATAATGGCATCATCAACCAACAGGCCCAGCGCCAGAATCAAAGCCCCCAGGCTGATCCGGTCTAACGTCATACCGATTGCATTCATGACGACAATAGTGGCTGCGAGCACCAGCGGCACACTGAGGGCCACGACAATCCCGCTGCGCCAACCAAGGGACAGAAAGCTCACCACCAGCACAATCGCCAGGGCTTCAACAAACGAGCGGGTGAACTCGCCAACCGATTCATCCACAATGTGCGGCTGAAAGGCGACTTGCTCAATTGCCGCGCCGGCGGGGAGATCGCTTTCAATGTGTTCGAGTTCCGTTTCAAGGGCGTGTCCCAGCGTCAAAACATTGCCGCCAGCTTTCATGGCGACCACCAGTTCAACAGCTGGCTTCCCATTATGCCGGACAATGAACGTGGGCGGGTCTTCGTAGCTGCGACTCACTTGAGCGATGTCTCCCAGACGGAAGACGCTGCCATTGGCATGCACGGGGACAGCACGGATTTTCTCGACGGTCTCGAACGGTCCTTCGACACGGATATGTACCCGGTCAGTGGGTGTTTCAACGCTGCCTGCCGGCGTGAGAATGTTCTGACGACTCAGGCTGTCAAAGACCTGCTGGGGAGAAATCCCCAGTGTGGCCAGCTTCTTGTAAGAGATCTCGACGAAGACCTTTTCAGGCCGCTCGCCCATCAGCACAACTTTGCTGACATCTTCCACGCGAAGCAATCTCTGCCGCGCATTCTCGGCCAATTTCTTCAGTTCTGCAGGTAAGAAATCATCACCTGTGAAGGCATAAACGGCGACATAGACATCACCATATTCATCGTCGAAAAACGGCCCGCGGACGCCAGCGGGAAAAGTCTGCTGAATGTCACCAATCTTCTTCCGAACCTGATACCAGATATCCGGGACGAGCTTGGGCGGCGTGAAGTCTTTCAGTTGCACGGTGACCAAAGCCGACCCGGGCAGGCAGTAAGTTTTCAAGTAATCGAGATAAGGCAGTTCCTGCAGTTTTTCTTCAATCTTGTCGGCAACTTGCCGCTGCATTTCATCGCTAGTGGCACCGGGCCAGGCAGCTGTAACCACCATTGTTTTGATGGTAAACGATGGGTCTTCGGCCCGGCCCATATCGAGGTAGGCATACAAGCCCGCCACACTGACGAGGAGAACCAGAAACAGGACATACGACTGATGTTTAACAGCCCAGGCGGAGAGGTTGGGAATGCTCATTACTTCCCCTCCCATGGGCGGACAGGCAGACTGGTATCGAGCTTCTGCACACCGGCTGTGACCACGACCTGACCAGCAGTCAGGCCTTGGGAAATCACCACGCTTTCCTGACGGTACTCACGGATCACGACCGGGGTTAATGTCAGTTCACCCGTGGCGGTATTCACTACCCAGACGGCAGGATCAGTCCCATTTCGCAAGAGAGACGAGAGAGGCAAAACGAATCCCGGCGTGGTCTCACTCGATTCCAGATAGACGGTGGCTGTCATGCCCAACGAGACACGTAAACTGGGATCATGAATGGAGAATCGAGCCTGATAGGTTCTGGTGACGGGGTCAGCGATTGGAGAAAGTTCCCGCAGCACTGCCGAGTAGCTTTCGCCCGGTGCTGCCCATAAGGAAACGGTGGGCTTCACGAACTTGACGATGTCCGCCATGTTTTCCGGCAGGCTGACCACGGCTTCCCGCTCACCATCCTGTGCCAATCGAGCGACAGGTTGGCCTTCAGCCACCACCTGCCCCACTTCTGCAGAGATCGACGTGATCACGCCGTCGGCATCGGCGACGAGGTTGCAATATTGAAGTTTGTTGCGGGACTGATCCTGAATTCGCAGAGCACGATCGACTCGAGCATCGGCAATGGTTCGAGTGTCGGCGGCTTTGTCGAGATCGGCCTGGCTGATGGTGCGGGAAGCGATGAGTAAGCGGGCTCGAGCTTCTTCTTTCTTAGCGTTACGGGCTTCTGCCTGGGCGGCGATCAGGTCAGCGTCGGCGGCTTTCAAGGCGAGATCAAAGTCGGTGGGGTCAAGACGGAACAGAAGCGTTCCGGCTTTGACATGTTGCCCGACTTCCACATCTCGCGAAACGATCTTGGCACCCACTCGGAAGGCGAGATCACTTTCATAGCGAGCCAGCACAATCCCCGTGTAATTTTGCTTGCTGCCCCTGTCATCGGCAGAGATGGTCTGCACTCGGACAACCACTGCAGTCTTGGCGTGAGAAACTTGCGGCAGTTCTGTCGCAACCGCAGCGGCTTCTCCACGAAATACCACATAGGCCCCTCCCCCAACAATTCCGAGGAAGATGGCAAAACCCAATAAGAACGACTTTCGTTTCATCATGACCTTCTGCTTTCAAATTCGATGTGTGATGGCTGGCAGGCGGCGCCCAGCGTTATTTGTTGTATATACAACTTGAGGTGCGGATTGTTTCAAACTCGTTGCCTTATCTCTGAAGAATTCAGTTGGGATCGCTGTTTGTGGCTGCGGCATCGCCGCCTATTGCGGAGAGATCCTGCACGATCTGAAACAGGCGCGAGGTGAACTCTGGTCCGCAAATCTCTTCCGATTCTCGTTGGGCCTTTTCCCAGTCGACAGCTGCGGCTTCCAGGAGTTGGTGCCCTTCCCCCGTGATTTCGAGAAAGATCGCACGCCCATGACCAGGCGTAGAACTGACCCAGTTTCTCGCAATGAGGCGTTCGAGATCGCGACTGACAGTCGAACGCTCCAGCATCAGATACTGACACAAATCGACGGCACGAACAGGACCTTTGGTCGCGATGGCCACCAGAATATTGAACTGACTCACGCGCACGCCATGCGGGCGAAGTGCCGCATCATAAACACCAGTAATCACGCGTCCCAGCGCCCGCAAACGGAAGCCAAGACACTGTCGGGAAATTCGTTCAACAGCGGAGTCTCGTGGTGTAGCCATACGATTATTGTATATGCAACTCACTGAAAGTCAACCAGAGTCTCTTGGCAGAGTGGCCTTGGTTGAAATTCTGAATTCAACCTGTGCGCCAAGGCATTGAAAGCCTTCAGATCGCTGATTTCAATCTCTTTGACATCTTGTGGCTTCACAATCCCGCAGGGTGGCCCCGGTTGAAATTCTGATTTCTACCGGGCTGGCCAAGCCATAAGAGGTTTCATCCTCAAGTCGACGGCGGTTCTGATTCAGCTTTTGTTTAGAGGCCAGGGATGCGATATGGCTCGCTGTCCAGTGCCGTAACCTCTTCCGCCTCACATGAAGAAAGGTTACGGACAAACAAACAGCCACTGGGAAACCGGTGGCTGTTTGCATTACGTGTTGCAAGTAAAACATCGTTACAGATTATTCTGTCATAATGATGTCGAGTTCCTGGCTACCGCCCTGAACATCCACAACGATTCCCGATGTCGCTGGTGAGCGGTATTTCATCGGGATGTTATTAACCTTTTGGGCAACTTCCTGAGGGTCGCTGCCTGGGCTGATTGCCACCAATTCTGTCGGAGGGAGAACACAGACATGATACTTGCCCAATAGCAGGCCACCATCATATGTTTCCAGTGTAAACCTGCCAGAAGAATTCAGATCAGCTGTTACAGAATAACCAGCATGACCAGCATGAGATGGAACCAGCATCACAGCCCCTTCCGTGACGGGTTGATCCTTATACATGACTTTCCCTGAGACATAACCCATGGGAACACCACTGCCAAAGCAGCCAGAAGCGATGAGGCATGTTGCTAGTACATAAAGCCAGTGTCGCATGGGTCGCCCGCTATTGATTTTGTAAGCATCGGTCATCACGCATTGTCATTTCAGGGTAGCTGTTGAGCACTAGTGCATAGTCAAAGTATAAAATTCGGGTCTCTTCTGTTGTTAAGTCCGACAACGGAGGACGTTGCGGCGACATCAACCCGAAGACAAAGCCGTGACACGGCACTAGCCCCGAATGACGGGAAAGCTCACATGGCATTATGGCTATCAGGATGAAATTTGCATTAATCCCGGGCAATGTTGCTCTTACAATTCACCAAGAACATTGTCATCGTCGCGGTTGGCCAGATTGCGAGCGGTTTGCATATGGATGTTCTCGGAAAGAAATCGAACCGAGCCATCTGCAAGAAGAACCTGCACGCCGCCGGTATGAGCAGAGACCAGTGGAGTATTGCATTGACGTTCTAGAGTACCAGCGGTTCGGATCGCGCTGTTGGACGGATCAACTGTCGAGCCTGCGACAGTTCGCAAGTTAATTGGCACTTGATGATGAATCGTGGTCATGCCCCAACAACGGGTATCTACAGCCCCGCCAGGATCCCTTCCGTAGGTTCCGTTTCCATTGGCATCGCCTGAGTATAGATGCCCCATCCAGAGTCCACCGCCATATCGGGTGATGTAGTTTTTGTTGGAGCCAGACTGCACATAATTGGCTTGTTCACCAATGATCATCGTGTTGGAACTGCCATCAGTGATGTCTCGTAAGCCAATACGTGAGTTATGGCCAAAAACACCACCTCGGGAGACAGGGCCATTGGATGCGGTATGATCTGTGGATGAGTGGTCGTTAGCACCACGAATCCCGGTGTAAGCGCCCCATTGCAACGTAGTGTCCCAAAGAGCCACCATTTCAGGAATTGGGTTCGACGGGCAGTTGTAAACAGTGACATTCAAGCCACCAAACAAGCTCTTATGATAGTTTGATGATGGTAAGTAGAGCGGTTGATTGAAATCGACCTTGTTATAGACATTTGACATGTCCAGGTGTGGCAGTAGATAAACCCAGAACGTGGCTCCGTGAGAAACGCGAGTCATGTTTCCCATGGGGAATACGGAGTGTACATCATGGTAGTTATGCAGCGCCAATCCCATTTGCTTGAGGTGGTTTTTGCATTGAGTTCGGCGAGCCGATTCACGTGCCTGTTGAACAGCAGGTAGCAACAGTGCGATCAATACGGCAATAATGGCAATGACGACAAGTAATTCAATCAAAGTGAAGCCGTTTTGGTGGCGAGTGCCTGTGCGCGGCGTGATAATCGGCATGTATCCTCCTGGATCTGGCTTGAGAAACAACTCAAAGTTAATAAAAAACAGCCGCAGCAATGCAGTTGAACCCACAGAGATTGAGCTCGCCACAAGTCATGCGAACTGCATACTATTAGCCAACCACATTCCGCTCTAGCTATCCAATTCTCGAACGATCCTATTTGAATGCCTGCTTTGCTTCTAGGAGTTTTACCGCACTCTAGGCGTGATTCTGCGCACAGCGACAATTTTTCACAAATGCGTTGATTTGTTGTTATTCTCTAATATATTAGAGAGTTTTACGTTAATTTTTTAACGAGTTTTCTGGCCAGATAGAGCTGCAGATCGCGAATCGACCTAAGAGCGGGCACAGGAGTTTAGGATGTCTGGACATCCCGCAGGGTAACACAGGTTGCCCGTCTTCTGGCTACTTGTGTGCTGGAAGCAGAAGAGGCCGAATGTCGAAAATACAAGGCATACTGTTGCTTCTATTGAGTGCCATTTCCCAACCTGTGAGCCAAGGCTGAGAAAGCCTTCAGTTCGCTGATTTCAATCTCTTTGACCTCTTGTGGCTTCACCATCTCGTTAGAATTCAGAATTGCCACCGGGGCCACCCTGTTTCATCAGGGCGACTCTCGATGCCGCGACATGGCCAGTATGATCTTGGCAAGAGTCGCATTGCCCATCTCGATCAGATGACTCATCGTCGCGTGATCGCCCTGATTGTGGCCGCATCATGGCAGCTTTTGCGAATAGCTTGAAGCAGAAGCCGATGCCATTAACGAGGGAGGTCTCCAGAGAGTCGTGTTTGTTTGTATCGATGATCCGTCATGGTTTTTCATCTTGATGCCCGCAAAGTTTGCCTAACCGATATCGCAATGGCAATCTTCAGATTCGGAGCGAAGTCCCTTTCATCTGTCCATTGCTTGGGATTGCTTGGGGCCGAAGAAACGTGACGGTAATGGTCGTCCACGATTTACGGCGAACCAGGGACTTCATGAAATCGCCACGGAAGGCACTCCGGATGCACGCTCCTCGAACCCTGCTGGTCATGGGATACTGGCTGTGTGCCTGGCTGCTTACGCTGTCATCTTCTCTCGTGGCTGATGCGAACGACGTGGATCTACTGTTCCTGGAGACTGACGAAGCTTTCTGTATGCCCGGTGAACTCTCCGCGCAGTTAGTTTCGGAACCCATCGTTTCAGCACAAAGCCTGGCTGAACGTCCTACGCTGTTAGGTGATTTCGGCGGCTTGCGCCCCGCATTGGCAGAGCACGGAATTTCAGCCAATCTCACCACAACTCAGTATTACCAGGGAATCGCATCCGGCGGACGTGAGCAGACTTTTCAATATGGTGGTCGAAACGATTACTACATCACCATGGATGGCGGCAAGCTGGGACTCAATGAAGGATTGATAATCGATCTCCATGGCGAAACTCGCTACGGAGAAGGCGTGAACGGCCTCACAGGATCGCTCAGCCCGGTCAACGCCGGCCTGTTATTCCCTGTGCCTGGAGAGGACGTCACCGCATTAACGAACGTCAAAGTGACTCAGTTTCTCAGCGAGCAATTCGTTGTCTTTGGTGGGAAAATCAACGTTGTAGACGGCTATGTCAATACGTTTGCAGCGGGCAAAGGCCAGACTCAGTTCATGAATACGGCGTTTGTTCTGCCGCCGATTCTGGGGCGAACCGTTCCCTATTCTTCGCTGGGGGCCGGGTTCGCTTTGCTACATGGCGCAGAACCCATTTTCAGTATGATGATCATGGATCCTGTGAATCATCCGACGACCAGTGGTTTTGATGATCTCTTCGCCAACGGCGTCTCTCTCTTTGGTGAAGTCAATATTCCCGTCGCGATAGCTAATCGGCCCGGTCATCAACAGCTCTATTTCAGTTGGTCTAATCGTAGCGTCACTTCGCTCGAGCCTTCAGCTTATATCGATACACCCATCGGCCCGATACCAATCCTCCCCAAGATCAGCAATTCGTGGTCATTGCTCTATGCTTTTGATCAATACCTGGTGATGGATCCAAGTGATCCCAAACGAGGGTGGGGAGTCTTCGGTCAATTCGGCCTCTCGGACGGTAATCCCAACCCCATCCGCTGGTCGGCGACCGTGGGGATTGGCGGTTCCAGCCCCTTGCGATCCCGCCCGCTGGATACGTTTGGCGTTGGCTATTACTACTTCCAACTCAGCAGCGAACTGAAAAGTACGGTGGGCCCCTATATACCTCTGGCAAATGATCAGGGGATCGAAGCCTATTACAATGTTGGAGTGACGAAATGGCTTAACATCACTCCTAACTTGCAAATTATTGATCCCGCTGCCCGAGATAACAATACGGCTGTCGTTGTCGGCCTGAGAACACACCTCGTCTTTTAATTGAACAGAGTCTATAAGAGCTTGATCACTCTGGCTATGAAATAAAAAAAGCCGCACCAGCGGATGAGGCTGGGCGGCAATCTCGTTTGAGTCCAGAACTGTCAGGACAAAGCCTTCACAAGGCACTAGACGCTTGGAGCTGGAACCACTGGCTGAGCAGGAGTTCCTTCTGGAATTGGAGCGATCGGTGGCTTGGCAGTGTCGGTTGGCACAGGTGCTCCATTGGCTGGAGCAAAAGTTCCGCAATTGCCATTCGCACAACCGCCGGATGCACAAGCACCAGTTTCACAGCCGGTGTTGCAAGCCGTGGTTGGGCAGACCGTCTGAGGAACCAGCCGGCAGACTTCATACGTTTCTTCACGAGGCACGCAGCGAGCCACATACCGGGTGCAATTCACGTTTTCTGTACGAGGCACGCAACGTGCCACGCGACGAGTCACTGTGAACGGTTCCTGGCGAGTTACGCAGAACGGCACGCGGCAGGTCTTGGTTTCCGAAACAATCTTGCAGGTGCGGACGGGAACTTGACGAACGCATTCTTCGCTGACCATCTTGCAGGTGCGGACTGGCACCTTCTGAGCCACAACTTGTTCTGTCCAGCGGCAGACTTGAACGGGAACCTGATCAACAACAGTTTCGCAGGTCATGCGGCAGACGCGTTGAGGAACCTTGGTCACGACAACTTCAGGAACCATTCGGCAGACAGTAACGGGGCAGGACTGGCGAACCTGTCGAGCCACATAGGTTGTGCAGGGAATCTGGCGTTCAACAATCTGTGGGCACCACACACGGCGGCAGATCACAGGCCCAGGACGTTGAACCATCGTGAGCCGTGGGCAACCACAGGCGTCGGGAACCATCATTGCACAGCAGCGACCGGGAAGTTGAACCGGCTGATTGACCCACCGGCCACAATCCTGACGAATCGTCCGGAATGTGGTGACAGGCTCATTGACGGTGAAGCAGCGTTCCTGATTGATGGTCTCGCTCACCTGGCGCATCACAGTCTGTCGGCATTCCCGCTCGATCGTCTCGAACACAGGACGCTGAACAACACGGCGGCATTCCCGCATCTGTGTTTCATAGACCGGGCGACGAACGGTGTAGCTGCAATCGCGGAAACTGGTTTCAAAAACAGGCTTCTGAACGGTGAAACGCTCTTCACGGCAGCTGGTTTCATACACAGGGCGAGAAACCTGATAGGTCTGTTCGCGAAACTGGGTTTCAACCACGTTGCGGTAGCAGGTCTGCTGAACGTCTTCAAACGTCTGGTCATAGACCGTTCGCTGAACGGTGAATTGTTGCGGCTCTTGAACAGTGTCATACACGGTTCGTGAGCAGGTCTGCCGTTCAACACGGCACGTGGTATAGCATGCCGTTGGTTGACACGCTGTCGTCGGGCAACAGCTATAGCTGGCCGCGCCGCAATAGCGTGCCGCTTCAGCAGATTGCCCACTTGCCATGGTGACCAGCGCGATCGCAGCACTGATCCAGTAAGTCTTCATTGCATTTCCCCCTGAATAATTGGCCAGTTGTCGGGCAGCAAGTCAATATCGGGCGCATGCCGAAAAAGGCTATTTTCAGTGAGTGGTCGTGCGATCAGAATTTCTTGCGAATCCCGCTGCAAAACCACTGCTCTGTCAAAGCTTAAAAGCGGGGTTCAACAGGTTGTAAAGTCCGACATCGGAGGACGTTACTACGCATGAAACCCCAAGATTAAGCCGTGACACGGCACTACTGAAAATATCCGCAAACCTTCTTCAACATAGCGCTGGCTTGTGACGACAGAAGTCACCAGCCCTCGACTTTAACATTTTATCCTTTGAACCTGAAGTCGCTGAATCCCCTAAAACCCCTCAGTCTGGCATTATGCGCAGCCTTTCGGAGAGCTTGCAAAGGAAATCGTTGATGACCGGTGAGAGCCGGACATGAAAACGGTTCGCTTCAGTGAACAAAGTTCCCAGAACGCATGGTTTAACGCTGCCGGGATACTGCCAAGCATAGGTTGAAAACATGGCCGCAAAGCCCTTCTTCTCAGAAGAGTGACGCTCCGCGTCGTGCGGTAGTCAGGTGGTCGCCATCGTGACGATCACACCGAAAAGTCAGCATGTATCAACAAACCGGGTTCTTCAGGTTGGACAGTGACCTGAACCCCACAATCGTAAATGGATCCGAAAAACTATCATGCCCTGTCCCAAGCCAAAAACAAGCCAGAATCAGAAATCGCCCGCTCATTTTCGTCCGCGAAAGTTTTGCTCGAGGGTGGTAACTGAGATGGCGCCAGGACACGATAGCTGTCACAACTTTTCAAAACAGAGGATGCTCACCAGACTGCGCCGCGACAGCAGGGCGGACAGCCTTCCCCTTTGTTTCGTGGGGCATGACACAACGTTTTCGGTGACAGACTCCAGGCGGCAATTTGACAGTGATGCACATACTTCTTGTTAATGACGATGGCATTCATGCACCAGGGATCAATGCCCTTCATGCCGAACTGATCAAATTTGCCAACGTGACTGTTGTCGCCCCTGCCGTCGAGCAGAGCGGCGTCGGGCATGCGATCACTTATCTCCATCCCTTGCTGGCACATCGGGAATATCGCGGCGACGAATTCTTTGGCTGGAAAGTCGAAGGAAGTCCAGCAGACTGCGTAAAACTCGGGATCATGGAACTGGCGGTTCCCAAGCCTGATCTCGTCGTGAGCGGGATTAACCACGGAGCGAATGTGGGGATCAACATCCTCTATTCAGGAACAGTCGCAGCAGCCATTGAAGGAGCCTTTTTCGGCGTGACTTCCATCGCGTTATCTCAGTGGCTGGGGAATACACCACCCAATTTCCCACGAGCGGCTCAGTTAGGCGCCCAGTTGATTCAGCAACTTCTCCAGCAGAATCCCCCCGAGGGGTCGTTATGGAATATCAATTTCCCCCAGTGGCCGCTGGATGAAAACGAACGCGAGCAAAGCCACCCCAAGGGAGTGAAACTCACTTCAATGGGAGTACGCCGGCAACGAGAAACACTGGAAAAACGGATCGATCCCCGAGGAAGAACATATTATTGGACAGGGCTGGAACCGATCCATGGGCATCAATTGGTGCCAGGCACTGATGTTGAAGCGCTCGTTGATGGCTACATCACCGTGACCCCCCTGCACTTCGATCTCACCAATCATTCACTGCTGAAAAACAGTACGGCACACTCGCTGCCATTTGAACTTTCATTTGAGTCGAATCGAGAATAACTCGATGACACATCCCGATCTTGCAGTTGATCTCACAACGGGTTCAAGTAGCCCACTCGAATTTCGCAAAGGGCAATACCGGGAAGCCCTGTTTGCTGCGTGGCTCGGCTTCTGGATTAATCTGGGGCTGGGGATCACCAAACTGCTCGCTGGGACAATCGGCCAGTCATTTGCTCTGATGACAGACGCATTCAACTCGGTCAGTGATTGTGTCACATCAGCGGCTGTGATTTATGCTTTGCATCTTTCACAAAAACCAGCCAATCCGAAGCATCCCTATGGTTATTCCAAGGCCGAGGCACTCGCCGGTTCGCATGTCGCACTGCTGATCCTCATGTCATGCACCTTGCTCGGGTGGGAGGCTATCGAACGGTTGTTTTCCGTTCACCCGGTTCCTCCCGTCTGGACACTGGGTGTGGCGGCAGCCAACGTCGTGATCAAGGAATCGCTTTACTGGTACAAGATTCGGGTAGCCCGCAGTGTCGGCAGCACGGCACTTCTTGCTCATGCCTGGGATCATCGAAACGACGCACTCTGTTCACTGGCTGTTTTGATCGGGTTGTCGATTGTCATGATCGGCGGCCCGGCCATGTTGCCTGCTGATGAAATCGCCTCCATGGTCGTGATTGTCGTCGTCGCCTGGTCTGCCACAAATCTATTCCGTCAAAGTCTGCGGGAAATGTTGGATCAACAGGTGGAGGGGGATGTCGTTGATTCGATGCGGAACCTGGTCTGCCAGGTTCCAGGCGTTGTGGGAACGGAAAAGTTTCGCGTTCGCAAAAGCGGCATTGAACAAATTGCCGAACTCCACCTGGTGCTTCCGGCTGATATCTCAGTCTTTGAGGGACACGCTCTGGCCCATCAGGTCAAAGAACTACTCATGTCCGGACACCCCATGCTAAGGGATGTCATTATCCATGTTGAGCCAGCCAGCCCCATGGAGTAATGATAATCCCACCGGGAAACAGCTTTAGTAGGGCAGGCTCCCGCCTGCCATTCCAAACACAGCCATTCCAGTTAAGGACGGCAGGCAGGAGCCTGCCCTACTTTCGTCACCCAGACGTTCAAAGCACGTCTGGGGCACCCCGTCATTCACTCAGGGATGTGATAAGCGTTCCGCAGGCGCATCCCCATCCATGGTGGGGTGGCCCAGGTTGACTGTACTCAGTCTACCTGGGTGGCAACGCCACAAGAGGGTGCGTTTGTGAGTGAGCAGGGTGGCCCAGACGTGGCTTTGCACGTCTGGGTGACGCCAGTCACAAGAAACACTTCACAAACCACTCTCTTCATTCAAACAGCGTCATTCCACCAACGAAATCGGCACACCGACCGTTCACCACGGTAGGGCAGGCTCCCGCCTGCCATTCCAACTACCCCTATCCCCGTCATTCACTGGGGGATGTGATAAGCGTTCCACAGGCACATCCCCATCGATGGCTTGCATCGGGGGTTACGAAGCACCATTCAATTTGAAGACCCGGTTCAGTGTCGCATAAGCCTTATCAGCCTCCTGGGTGGCCAACACCACGCTGATTCGGATTTCGCTGGTATTGACCATCTGGACGTTAATGCCACTTTCGGCCAATGCCGTAAACATCTTTTCACCGACTCCCGTGTGGCTGCGCAGGCCAATTCCGATGACTGCCAAAAGGGCAATATCCTTATCGAAATGCAGCGTCGTTTCTGGCCAGGGTTCGAGAAGTTCTCGCATCAGCAGTAAGCAGCGTTCGAGATCAGGACGAGGAACCGTGAATGACAGATCGGTACGCTGATCGTGGCCAACGTTTTGGACGATCATGTCGACCATCACGCCCCCTTCGGCCACCGCCTTGAAGACTTCAGCCGCGACTCCGGGTTGATCTACAACATTCCGGACCGTAATCCGTGACTGAGCCGTATCCAGATGAACGTCGCTGACAACGATGTCTTCCATCGATTGCAGACGCCGAACAACGTCTCGCTCCAGTTCATCGCGTGAAATCCCTTCACGGTGCCGCTCAGGATCGGTCTGTCGGAAGCCAATCTGTGGCTGTGGCGAGTGATTCAGATGGAGCGAAAATCCCGAATGTACCGCGTCAAGGGCCTCTTGTGACTGATCCCGATTCACAAGTACCGAGATCTTGATCTCGCTGGTCGTGATCATCCGAATGCTGACATTCGCCTGAGCCAGTGATTGAAAGAGCTGTGCCGCGACCCCGGTATGAGTTCGCATGCCGGCACCCACCACGCTCAACTTGGCGAGGTTCGTGCTGCTTCCCACTTCCCCTGCCCCCAACCGCTCAACCGCCTCGCCAGCTGCGGTCAATGTGTCAGCCAGGTCATCCTGAGGAACCGTGAACGAGACATGAGCCACGCCACCTTCGGCAATGTCCTGGATCACCATATCAATAGGGATTCGCCGGCTGGCCATACAATGGAACACGGTGGAAAGCACACCGGGACGATCAGGGATGTTTCTCAAATGAACGATGGCCTCTTTCTTGACCAGCGCAATTCCAGAAACCATCGCTGCATCGGCCTCTTGCTGAGGCGCAATCAAAGTCCCTTCGCCCTCTGAGAATGAAGGCCTGACCAGCAGAGGCACACGGTACTTCTTGGCGAACTCAATCGAGCGAGAGTGCATTTTCCCGCCACCCAGGCTCGTCAATTCCAGCATTTCGTCATAAGAGATGCGATCCAGCTTGCGTGCCAATTTCACGGCGCGGGGATCAGTCGTGAAAATCCCTTCAACATCGGTGTAGATCTCACAAACGTCGGCTTCCAGCACTGCCGCCAACGCCGTCGCGGTGGTATCGCTTCCGCCCCGACCAAGTGTCGTAATGTTGAAGTCTTCGTCGACTCCCTGAAAACCAGCGGCAATCACAATCTTGCCCGCATCGAGAGCCGCCCGGATCCGTTCCGTCGTGATTCTTCGGATGCGTGCTTTGGTAAATGTGCTGTCTGTCAGAATCCCGATCTGTGCTCCGGTCAGACTGACGGCATCTTCACCTAACTGATGCACCGCCATCGCGACGAGAGCGACCGATTCCTGCTCGCCTGTCGAAAGGAGCATGTCCATTTCGCGAGGACGCGGGTGACCGGTAATGCTTTTCGCCAGATCCACCAACTCGTCTGTTTTTTCTCCACGAGCACTGACAACGGCAACCACCTGATGTCCTTGCTGTTTTGCTGCCACAATTCTTCGTGCAGCTGCCATGATCCGCTGGGCGTCCGCAACACTGGTGCCACCAAACTTTTGTACAACGATCGACACAGTCAATTTCCTGTCAGATGCGGGCTCAAGATGTCATGGAAAATCGTGGAAAAACATGTCGTTGGCCAGAGTCCGACTTCTTCTACGGCTGAGCGGATCAAACCGCAGAGTCGGTCTCAAGTTCCCGGCGAGGTGGCAATTCCTCAGGCATACTAATCGACACCGCCCCATTCGTCATTTGTTCCAGAACAAACAACGCACTCTCGGCTCGCAGATTGGCCAAAGAAAGGGAAGGCTTCGCAACACCCCCGACAATCGGCAACTCCCGGGCAATCTGCAATTTCAGGCGTTCCGTTAGCGCGATAAAGTCGATCATCGTCAGAAAATGCAAGTTAGGAGTGTTGTACCAGTCATAAGGGAGTTCTGACGTAATCGGCACTCGACCGTTAATTAGAATCTGCAGACGAATCCGCCAGTGGCCGAAATTCGGCACAACAACAATGGCTTTCTTGGCGGCTCGCAGCATTTCGAGCAAGACCGCTTCAGGCCGAATCACCTGCTGCAGCGTCTGGCTGAGAACCGCAAAGTCGAACGCCTTGTCTGGAATTTCTCCCAAGCCCTGATCAAGGTCGGCTTGTAAAACGGGAACACCTTTAGAAATCGCGGCAATCACCTGCCCGAAATCACGTTCAACACCTTGGATCGACGCGTGGGATTCATCCCGCAGGCGGCACAGCAGGCGTCCGTCACCACATCCCAGATCCAGCACACGACTCCCATGCGGGATCTGATCCATGATGATGCGGTCAATCAGCGAAGCAGAAGGATCCGGCAGCATGAAACGCATCACGCACCTCCTTCAACAGCCGCGGCTGCACTGGCAGGAGCAGTTATGCTGGCAGGAATCGCTGCTGCTGAACCCACTCGAGCAGAAAGATCCTTGCTGGAAATGGCTGGAACAACGGGGGATTGATGATCCACATAAGTCAGAAACGGTCTCAGCAACTGATCAAGTTGCTCAATTTCCAACAGAAACGAATCGTGCCCTTTGACACTTTCCAGCTCAAGATAAGTCACACGCTGCCCGACTCCCAGCAGCGCCGTCACTATTTCCCGGCTTTGGGCCGGTGGAAACAGCCAGTCACTGGTGTAGGAGCACATGAAGAACGGGGCTTTGGTTTTCCCCAACGCCTGAGCGATCGAGCCATATTTCAAAGCGATATCGAAATAGTCCATGGCTCGGGTAAGGTAAAGATAGCTATTGGCATCAAAACGCTCGATAAATCGCTGTCCCTGATAATGCAGGTAGCTTTCGATCTGAAATTCGATTTCCTGCTGAGGTTCATACCCCAACTGATCACTGTTCTGGAGTCGACGACCAAACTTGGTCTCGATCGATGTTTCCGACAGATAAGTAATGTGAGCGATCATCCGCGCCAGCGCCAGCCCGAATTTGGGGCCATCTTCCGTATAATAATCCCCGTTGCAGAAGTTCGGGTCAGCATAGATCGCCCGTCGTCCCACGGCATTGAACGCAATCCCTTGAGCCGTCAACCGGCTGGACGATGCCAGACAGACAATCGCACGCATCATGTCGGGAAAGCGAGCGGCCCAGTCAAGCGCCATCATCCCGCCCAGGCTGCCACCCACGACAGCCAGAAGCTGGTTCACTCCCAGGGCACGCGTCAAAGCCGCATGGACTTCGACCATGTCCCCGATCGTGATAAACGGAAAGGAGTTTCCCCAAGGGTGACCGGTCGCCGGATTGATCGAACCAGGGCCAGTCGATCCCTGGCATCCGCCAAGGACGTTGGAGCAGATGATAAAGTATTTGTTGGTATCAAACGTCTTGCCGGGGCCGACCATGCCATCCCACCAGCCAGACTTCTTGCTCTCCGGGCTGTGCTTACCAGCCACATGAGCATCCCCCGTGAGGGCATGGCAGATGTAAATGGCGTTCGACGCATCCGAGTTCAGCTCGCCATAAGTCTCGTAAGCGATCCGCACAGGAGCCAGCGTGACGCCGCTCTCCAGTCGCAAGGGATCTTCAGTCGAGAAAAGATCAATGAACCGTGTGGAAACAATTCCGACGGAACGCTCATCCGGTGTGTGGAAAGGAACTGCTGGACTTGTCATATCAAGCCATTACCAAACCGATCGAGATCTTTCGGTGGTCATTTCAAGGTGAGTACCAGTCGAAGCGATTCTCGGTCGGAGAGATTTCCCCAGGACGTTACAGGATCTCAGGACTGCTCCTGGAAACAGCATAGATAAACTGGAATGCCAAGTCGAGCAGGAGCTACTCTTCCCCTGTAAGTTCTTTTTGCGAAAATAACTTTACCGTGGGTGGCCCAGGTTGCTTTGCAACCTGGGCGGCAGAGCCGTGGGAGGTTTCCTCCAGAAGGTGTTAATGAAAATAATGAGGTGCTGCCCGCCTCGTGACACATGATCGATGACCAACTCTGTTGTCATTTCGTGACATTTTCTTGCCATCGTCGTCAACTCGGTGCAATGAAGGGGAAACAACACGGAGGAGTGTTTTTTGATGGCAACCACTGGCCATCCCTGTTTGAAGCAGGGCTGGGTGCTAGAATGCAATATCCCTTAAAGGAGATAAACCATGAGTGTTGCTGCCACCACCGCCCCTGCTCTGCTGGATGACCTGCATCACATCGCGATTTCTGTCAAAGATGTCCAAAGCTCGGTCGATTGGTACACGTCGACTTTTAAGTGCCAGATCGCCTATCAGGACAGCACCTGGGCACTGCTGAAATTCGGCAATCTGAGCCTGGCGCTGGTCATCCCTGAACAGCATCCGCCGCACATTGCTTTTGTGAACGAGCGCGCCGCCGAGTTCGGGGAACTTAAACCCCATCGCGATGGAACCCGCTCCTGCTATCTCCACGACCCCTCCGGCAACGCTATCGAACTCATGGATCCCACCAGTTTATAGACCACAACAGGCCAGGATCTTCTCCGCAATCAGGGGAATGCCCCCCAACTCCTTCTCCCCGAGGGAGAAGGAGTTGGGGGGGGCTTACTCTCACCCTGCCCCTGTTCCGCAAGTCGGGGAGCACGTTTTCTCGGACAGACTCTCTCACCGGGGATGTCCCCTCTCGGTATCGCAACGACCCCCTATGGCACCTGATCGGATCTTGCAAACATGTCACACAAAGATGGGGACGCGAAGAAGTGGACTCGCCGATCGACTCTTCGAGTCCTGACAGCAATGATCTTGCTTCCGTTCTCGATGATCACTTGGGGTGATGAAGCAGTCCCCCCGCTCCGTTTTTCTCGATTTCAGCGACCTGAAGATCTGGCCGAGGCCGCCACAAAAGACGGGCGGATGCGGATCACGATTCTTTCCAGTCGCGGAATTGGTCGTTGCCAGGCGGTTCCTGAAAAAGATCCCTGGCCACAGCAGGTGGAGATTCTGTTTCCCGGATTAACCGAGCTTGAGAACCTGCACATCACCACGTCGCGGATCTCCACCAACGGGGGGCGTACCGAAGCCGGAAGCTTTCCGTTTCAGTTTCTTCCCCTTCCGGCCGCTCCAGAAACGCAAAAGGATGGCAGTGGTCAGCGACAACCACCGGCTGGGACGCTCAAGATCGGGGTCTCGAAAGAAGCGGGCGGCATTCTGGTCAAGTTGCCTGCTGGCCTTTTGACCGGTAAGGAACCCCTGCAATTGGCATGGGTTGATTGGCATCGAGTCTGAGTCGTGTTCTCCATGGTCAGTGAATAAACCGTTCTCTCACACGGAATCTGAAACATGCCCTCTGTCCCAGCCGTTCCGGCACTGCGCGTACGGACTTTGAACGGGCACCCCGTCGCCGCCAACGGACGCTATGTCCTTTATTGGATGATCTCAGCCAGACGGCTGACATGGAATTTCAGCCTGCAACACGCCGTTTGGATGGCCCAATCTCACAATGTCCCTCTGATCATTCTCGAACCCATCGGCTGCCGGGCGGAATGGTCATGTGTCAGGTTTCATCGCTTTGTCTTACAAGGGATGGCTGAGCATCGAGACCACTGCGCCAATTTGAACGTGGCATATCATCCTTATGTCGAGCTGAAGCCCAAGCACGCGGTTGGTCTGGTTGAAGCATACGCCCAGGCGGCGACTTGCATCGTGACTGACGACTTCCCCTGCTATTTCCTGCCGAAAATGGTCGATGCGTTGGCAAGGCGAATCGACATCAGGCTGGATTGCGTCGACACCAACGGCCTCTTTCCGATGCACGCCACCGACCAGGTCTTTCCGACAGCCCACGCCTTCCGCCGGTTTCTGCAAAAAAATCTCACTCCACACCTGACCGAGTTCCCAGTCCGGGAGCCGCTCGCTGCGTTAAAACAGAAAGTCGACCTCCCTGAATCAATTCTCAAACAATGGCCAGCAGCGACCGACGAGCTTCTTTCGTTGGATGATCAGGCATTGTCGAAGCTTCCGATCGATCAGACGGTGAAAGCCGCAGCGTTTGATGGCGGGCCAGCCGCCGCCTCTTCTGCACTGAAGAGATTCTTCGCCAGTCGGCTTCCTCGATATGCCGAAGAACGCAACAATCCCGAGGCCGAAGCCGCAAGCGGCCTCTCCCCTTACCTCCATTTTGGACACATTTCTGCCCATGAGATCTTCGCCAGACTGGTAAAGTCCGAAGGATGGAAGCCCGACTCACTTCCCGCAAAGGCCTCGGGCAGTCGCGAAGGCTGGTGGCAGATGTCACCGGCAGCAGAGTCATTCCTGGACGAATTAATCACCTGGCGTGAGCTGGGTTATAACATGACGTCTCATCGAGATGACTACGATCAATACGGTTCGCTTCCCGATTGGGCACGAAGCACGCTCGAGAAGCATTCCCGTGATCACCGGCCATCACTTTATTCGCTGGAACAACTGGAGCAGGCGCAGACACTCGATGAACTCTGGAATGCGGCTCAGCGTCAACTGGTTCGCGAGGGCCAGATGCAGAACTATCTCAGAATGCTCTGGGGAAAGAAGGTCTTGGAGTGGTCACCTTCTCCTCAGCAGGCGATTGAGTGGCTGATCCATCTTAATA
This sequence comes from Planctopirus sp. SH287, assembly GCF_056500625.1. Classification (NCBI taxonomy): domain Bacteria; kingdom Pseudomonadati; phylum Planctomycetota; class Planctomycetia; order Planctomycetales; family Planctomycetaceae; genus Planctopirus; species Planctopirus sp. SH287. Next base: position 1,523,560 of record NZ_CM151403.1, read on the forward strand.
ATAAGTATGCCGTCGATGGGCGGAACCCCAATTCCTACTCAGGGATCTTCTGGATCTTCGGACGTTACGACCGCGCCTGGGGGCCAGAACGTCCTATCTTCGGCACCATCCGCTACATGAGTTCGGACAACACCGCCAGAAAACTCCCCGTCAAAGAATACCTCCGCCGCTACAGCGCTCAACAATCAAAAACACTGTTCGAGTAGGCCTTGTTCGTCTCTACAGGTTCGCTAGGGAGTTCCTACGGGGAGTTGAGTGTTGATAGCTCCCCTTTTCAAAATGATCATGCTTTGATAGAGCAACGCTTCATTTCGATTTCAGTGCAAAATCAAAGTTGTTAGGGCCTTTATTGACCGAGGCCAGGTTGCCGGACTTCTCTGCGGAGGTGTAACGTACCGGGAGAATCTGCTTGGCTCCCACGGATTCAGGCTGAGTCCCCAGTGGGACACTCGAGCCATCGGGCATCGCAAATTTGAAAAAGACCACCGTGTATTCCCCCGCTTCAACCCCCTCTTTTTGCCCGGGAAATTCCAGAATGAATCGCCCCTTCTGATCAGTCATGCTAGTACAGCCGTTTCCGGGAGTCCCTTGCTTGGGGATGAATTGAACGAGCACACCGTCAGCGGGTTTTTCGTTCAAAGTCACAGTGCCAGTGACGGGATATCGTTCGGGTAAAGCAGAATTCCCTCCCTGGCATCCAGTCAGCCATAGCCCCTGAAGAGATAGCACCGCCAGCATCATTAATCGCCATTGTGACATATTAAACACCGTCGTTTATAAAAAGGATTTCACTCGGCCTAAATAAAGAGACAGTGTTCATCAGGCATAGCCGATGGGCACTGTCTCTTCGTTGAAATCAGGATAAACTCAAAAAGTGGTCTGATCGACCATGAAAAAAGAGATCCAGCAATGCCATCTACTAGAATTTCAACATGACTGCTGGATCAGAGTCATTACCATTCGCCAACCACCACGCCATCAGCAATTCGGGAGAGTGCTTGCCGCACAGCGAGGTCGGAATTATCTGACAGGAAGCGAACGCCGCCGTCTCCTAACAGAACATGCAAGCCACCGGTGTGCATACTGCCGGCAAAGCCACCGTCCGAAAGTTTATTGGACGCTGTACTGGCTGTGGCAAATACAGGAGCCCAACTGCAGCAGCGACGCTCATTGAGGGGGCGAGCTGCATCCCCGACCGAAACTCCGGCGGTAGACCAACCCGTACTACTCCATGTTTTCCAGTTGTGCTGAACAAGTTCCAGAGTCGATTCCGCGACCGCAATCGTATTACTGGAGCCATCGATCAGATCTCTCATCTGGCTATTGGAATTAACTCCAAACATATGACGTGTCGCAGATGCGGCTGTTGCCCATAGGGAGTTTGGGGCCGGAGTGTGAGTGCTGAATTCGTAATTCGAGCGTGCCGCTTGGGGACGGGGAGTCATGGTCGTATCGGAGTGACAAGCGCTGGTATGAAGTTTTTGCCCAGGGTCAGAGGGACAGTAGTATCCAGGAATAATCTGGGCACCCAGAATCACATTGGCAAGAATTCCGGCATCAGTCCCCGCCAGCATGGGAGCCGTCCCCGTCACGGGATAAAGACCGGCGTCAGGGCAGTTCCCTTCTCCACCGTAGATTCCGGTCGCATGACTGAAATTGAACTGGTTGTAGAGTGGGCCTTGATCAAGGTAGGGCAGAATCATAATCCAGCCCGTGGCGTTACTGATGCGTCCATTGCTCGGGATAGGCCCAGGGCTGAGTACCGACGCAGGAAAGACGCTGTGGGTGTCCAGGTAATTGTGCAGTCCCAAGCCAATCTGCTTAAGGTTGTTCCGACATTGAGTGCGGCGGGCCGCCTCACGCGCCTGTTGAACCGCAGGGAGCAGCAGGGCAATCAGGATCGCGATAATCGCGATCACCACCAGTAGTTCAATTAACGTAAATCCCTTGATAGACGCAGCGCGTTTGTTGATCATCGAAAACCTCTCTTTGTCGCTGAGAACCAGCAGTCAGATCGAACGAAGTGAAATGAGAGAAACAAGACGAACGAAACCAAATCCAGAGATCTTGAAATCAAATCAGGGCCAGCCGTGGAATCACGGCAGACTCTCATGTCAAGTGGATATACGTACCTGACTACTCAGGAAGTTTGAAGACCAGATGGGATCCACCACATTGTCATGTGTTGATTTGTTGTTGTCAACATGGCGTTGAACAAATGCCAACGTTTACTGACTGTTTCCGCTTCAAATCGGCTGTCAATCGATGGCTTTTTCGTAAGACACGAGAAATGACACCGCCGCATCGCCCCGCAGACAGTCTCCCTGACATCTTCTCGGGAACGGCAGGACAGAAATACAACGTCACAAGACCTGAAGCCTATCACTCGTTCTTCAAGACAGGCATCAACCCGCCTCTCGCGAATCAGGTCATTTCCAACCAGTTGTCGCAAGTGATTCCGGCAATTCGCCTGTTATTTAAGGTTGGGCATGTTCGACCACGATTTTTTGATGCTCAAAGACCCTGCGGTTGTATTGATCAAGCACATCTTTACGTCGGAGCATCCCCAACAGTTTGTGAGGATTTTCTCTTGAAACCACGGGAATCTCATCGAGATTTTTCTGAGTGAAGCGACGCATCGCCGTATTGAGATCATCCTCGGGTGTCAGCGTGAGAAGTTCGGTCGTCATCACATCACGAGCAATCGTCAGCGGCCAGATCGTTCGGTCGTAAAGATAAGCTCGCACGTCGCTGGTCGAGAAAATACCCACAAACTCGCCTCGATGATCAACGACCGGATAATAGTTCTGTTGTGATTGAGCCAACAGTTCCAGAATCGTACTGAGTGACGCCGCTTCATTGACAACATGCCGCTGCCTGAGCGGCACATGATCGACAGTCATTCCCTCCAGAACGTCAATTAGCAACTCCCCACGATGGGCTGGCGAATCCAGTCGCGAGGGAACCTGCATACGGTAAAGTGTCCAGTGCCGGCAAAGAAGAAAACACAGAACCGCGACCCATAACGTCGGCAGAAGCAACTGATAATCGCCCGTAATTTCAGAAACCATGATCACCGTCGAAATCGGCGCACGAGCCGAGCCGGCAAAAAATCCCGCCATGCCAATAATCGCAAACGCTTCCGGCTGTTTTACCACTTCCGGCCAGAGTTGTTGAAAGACCAACCCGCATGCCGCTCCCAGACAGCCTCCAATCACCATCGACGGGCCAAACACCCCGCCGGAACCACCCGTGCTGATCGTGAGTGACGTCGTGACAATTTTCATCAATGCCACGGCGCAAAGTAGCCATGGGCCTGCGTGGGCAGCCTGAGTGAGGGCGACTTCCAGAGTCTCATAACCCGTCGAGAGCACACCCAGCGCCAGCTTGTTCTCGGCGAACAAATAGTACATCCCCACACCAATAAGGGCCGAAAGCCCCGCACCAATCGCCGGCTTAACATGAGGAACAATCGCGATTTGTTTTGAAATCTTGAAAACGCCGTAGAACGTGTTCACATAGAGCCATGAAGCTCCCGTCAAAACGATGGCCATAAACGAAAGAGGAACCAGTTCCCAAAAGGAATTCATCGTATAGTGCAGATGAGTTCCAAAGAGCGGGATGTTGTGCATTTCTGCGGGAAGAAATAGCGAAAAAACCGCATAACTGATAATCGAAGCCATGGCGGCGGGAATGATGACCTCGCTCTCAATCTCGGCATCGCTATAGAGAATTTCAGCAGCGAACAATGCTCCCGCCAGCGGCGCCCGGAAGATGGCTCCAATCCCTGCCCCCATCCCCGCAGCCATCAAGATACGGCGATCACGAGCCGAGATTTTGAGGACGCTGGCAAGGTTCGATCCAAACCCGGCTCCAATTTGTGCAATTGGCCCTTCCCGTCCTCCCGACCCGCCCGTTCCAATCGTGATGGCCGAGGCCAGCATCTTGATGAGCGGAACCCGAGCGCGAATCCGACCCCGTTTGTGATGATAAGCATCAATCACATTATCGGTGCCATGTCCTTCGGCTTCAGGAGCGAACGTGAAGACCAGCAAACCTGAAGCCAGCCCGCCACCCACCGCGACAGCCACAAGCAGCCATGGCTGAAAGGCGACTTCCACATGTTCGAATCGGCGATGTTCTCCAGCTGGTTCAGGAGGAGCATAGCCGGCGATCGCCCCCAATGTGCCCCAGGCAACAAGCTGGCAAACGAATTGAAAGGCTACGCCTCCCAGTCCGGCCACGATCCCCACCAATGTGGAGAGAATGAACCATTGTCCCGTTGTTCCCCAGCCGTTTTGTTTGAGCGCATCGATCCAGCGTTGCACGTCTCGCCTTTCCTTTTGGTGATTCGATGCGAAAATTCACACAGCGGGACGATCTTTACTGATGTTCGCTTTTTGATCGAGCTTTTCCCCGCAACTTATTGCCTGATTCTGAAGAATTTCTCAAATCTGCTTACGGAATAGAGCTTCGTTTGGCCAGTCCCGGTGTTTCTGAACAATGGTGGCAATTTATTGGCGACAGTTGGTGTTCTGTGCGGTATCCTCGCCGCCAGTTTCCTGAAATGAAGAACTGTGAAAATTGCATCTGAATTGACAGGTGAAGCAACGAGTTGCAACCAGGCCAACAAGCTTTTAGACAAGTTCAACAATCGGTGAGGACAGAGTGGTTTGACCACTCAAATTGCGCTGGTGTTGTACGAAATTGGGAGTGTCGAAGAAGGCACATGGCTGAGTCATTACGTGGAAAGCTGCTGGTTGCGACCAAGCTGTTGAAAGATCCTCATTTCTATAAAACCGTGATCCTGATCGTGGAAGACAACGAACATGGATCCATGGGATTGGTGTTGAATCGCCCTTCATCCATCCTTGTCAGCCATGCACTCAGCGAGCATTTTCAGCTTCCCGATTCCCCCGAGTTAGTTCACGTGGGCGGGCCTGTCGAGCCGGCTGCTCTGTTCATCCTGCATAACATTGACGAACTCAGCCACGACAAAACCACGGTGATCAACGGGGTCTGGCTGGGAAATTCTGGCGAAGCGTTTGAAGATGTGTTGCGAACCACCGATCCCGATGACCCGGCTGTCAGATTTCGGGTGTTCTGTGGATGCGCAGGTTGGTCGCCTGGTCAGTTAGAAGGTGAGATTGCTCACGGAGACTGGTTGGTCGCACCAGCCGGTCGACAGATCGTCTTCGCGGATGATCCCTACGAGATATACGACACGATGCTTCAAGAGGTCTATGCGGCTCACCGCATCATCCCTCATCGCAGCCCCAATCCCCAGTGGAACTGAATTCTACAATTCGTCGAATTACGACAATGGCTTTCGGCGTGGAGAACGCTTGGGACGCTTCGCTGGCCCCAGTCGCGATGTTTTCTCAACCACACCATCATCCCCCCGATGTTCAAAGACCAGCGGATGATCTGATTGAGGATCAGCGACTCGTAAGGCAATTTTTCCATCGAGAACGTTGCTCAGCAGGTCGCCGCAAACCTCGGCACGCCAGCCCTGCATCAGTCGTGGTGAACCATGCCTCTGGTCACCAAAGACGTGCCACCTGACCAGATGCCGCAGGTCGGCGGTTTTACCAACAATCGACATCGCCACGTTCATCTCGGCACAACGATTCGCCAGGGCAATGCCCAGCAATTGACCCAGCAGTTGCTCGTCATGAGACTGATCGTCTTCTGGTTCTGAGGGCCGGCAAGGTAACAGATCCTCACTCAGTTCCAGTGCTTGAGCAATGGCGGCCAGAATTTCTGGAGCAGCCTTTCGATACTCCGAGCGATTCATGTCTCGTGTCGCCACCAGATCATCAGCGTTAGTCGGTTGCCGGCGTGCCAGTTCGATGATGAGATCGTCTCTCAGAATACGACGGGCAGGTTTGTTCCGGGCTTCTGCCTCGTTTTCGCGCCACCAGAAGACGTTCTTGGCCACGGCAAGTTCGCGAGCATGGAGCTTTTGCAGGCCAGGCAACTTAAGCCAGGCCGCATCTTCCCGTTCCAGCAGGACATCACGGATCAGGCGGCTGAATTCATCTTCAACCCAACCCAGGCGATTCTTCTTTTTGAGATCAGTCGACTGTTTCGCCCAGATCGGCAGGATGTGGCGGACATCCTCAATGGCGTACATCAATTGAGGTTTCGTAAGCGGACGCCTCCGCCAGTCAGAGCGTGTCTCTTTGCCATGAGATTTATGCCCGAGAACCCGTTTGACCAGCGCGTCATAACCCAGAGGAAAGCTCCGCCCGCGGAACCCTTCAGCAATCTGAATATCCTTAAAATTCGCCGGCCCCTGCCCTGTCACGGTCACACAAAATCGGGCTTCCTCACGCCCTCCATGGGCCACAACGACAATCTCCGGATCAAGCATGATGTCCCACCAGGGAGAGAGATCATGCACTTCAAACGGGTCGACAAGCACCGCTTGATCCGGTGTCGACAGTTGAAGCAGGCAAAGCTCGGGACGCCAGGTAAACTCGGAGATGAATTCCGTGTCGAAGCCGACAATTCCGACGTCACGTACGGACTTGCAGAAGACTTCAAACTCATCCTGACGGGTAATCAAAGATTCAGACATCAGCTCATCGCCCTGATGAGAGCGCTACCAGAGGAGAGGAAGCAACAGTGGTTGACGGGGTCTCGTTTGTGAGATCATGGGCGGAAAGTCGCTTTAATCGCAACCCTTCCGGAAAAATCAATCGTCAAAACTTGTTTTCCTACCGCTCCATTGCCCAAAAAAATGGGGCAAAACAGGAGTTGTTGATGAAGCCGGGAACGATTCTGCTGGATTTCATTCCACAGATCGGCTTCAATCGCATCAATTGTTGCTCATACAAATGAATGGTTTCCATCTCTCCGGGATTCTTCTTGAGATCATGACTCTTCCCAAGACAGACTTTGCAGCGGTTCCTGATGCGGCGATCCTTCGTCATCTCGAACGAGACCTGAGTTTTCATCCCACAGTGAACAGCACCCCCCACGTGCTGACAAAAGCCCAGATTGAACAATTCAATCGTGAGGGGTACATCAAAGATCTGCCGGTCTTTACACCCGAGGAGATCGCAGGCATCCGTGGTTACTTCGATGAACTCCTTTCACTGACTCTCGCCAGAGGGGCAGACAGTTATTCGATCAGTTCTGCCCATTTGAAATATGGACGTTGTTGGGATCTGCTGACCAACGCAAAGATCGTAGCGTATGTGCGAGATCTGTTGGGAGAAGACGTGGTCGCATGGGGATCGCATTTCTTTTGCAAGATGCCCGGCGATGGAAAGGCCGTGGCCTGGCATCAGGATGCCAGCTATTGGCCCCTCAGCCCTTCCCGCAACGTGACAGCCTGGCTCGCGATCGATGATGCCGATATCGACAACGGCTGCATGCGATTCATTTCGGGATCGCATCATCATGGCCAGATGACGTTCCGCGAAAGTGATCCCAACGAACACAATGTGCTCAACCAGACAATTGAAGATCCGTTCCAGTTTGGCCATGAAGTGATTGATGATCTTTCCGCGGGAGCCATCTCGCTGCATTCCGATCTGCTGCTTCACGGCTCCGAGCCAAACGTCTCCCATCGTCGCCGGTGTGGACTCACTCTCCGCTATGCAGCGTCTGAAGTCCGCGCTGCGATGGATTGGAACCAGAAAGGCGTCCTGGTGAGTGGTCACGACCCCTCAGGTCATTGGGCCAACCGTCCACGCCCCCTGGTCGACTTTCCCTGAGGTAAAACCGCTTTAGAAAACTCTTGAGTTTGAAAAGAGTGTTTGAGAAGTCACTCCGAATTCAGAATTTATGATGAAGCTTCTACAATCATGGATTTCTGGTTAGATGTAAAAAAATCAGAGATTAAACTGTAAGGTCGTCGAGCATAGACTCTGTTGACGCACTATCTGAAACGAGGATCGCATCATGGAAAAAGTCACTCCCCGCGTTGAGCATGAATGGTTGCAACAGATCGTCGGAAACTGGATTTACGACTTTGAATGTTCCATGGGGCCGGATTCACCGCCTGAAAAATCGACCGGGCCAATGTCAGCCCGCGGGTTGGGTGATGTCTGGGTCGTGATGGAAGCGGATTCCGAAGAACCGGGCGGAGGCAGGGTGCAAAGCCTGTGGACTCTGGGGTTTGACCCACACCAGGAGCGGTTTGTCGGATCGTTCGTCTGTTCAGCCATGACCTATTTCTGGTCTTATAGCGGCCAGCTTGAGACCAGCAGCAACACCCTGACGTTGGATGCCAAAGGCCCAGGTTTTGGTGACCCTGCCAAACTGGTGGATTATCAGGACATCATCCAGTTTATCGATAAGGATCATTTCGTCCTGCGCTCTCAGATGAAAATGGAAACCGGTGAATGGGTTCCATTCATGAAGGGCGATTACCGCCGTAGCTAGCCCTCCAGGTGCCAAGCTTGCGGCTTTGAGGCAGGCTGCTCTTTGAAACGAAAGAGGATCGACGGGGTGGCCCAGTCATGTAGGGCAGGCTCCTGTCTGCCGGTGCGATGTACTTCACAGTAAATGATGTCCGCTAGAAACATCGGCAGGCGGGAGCCTGCCCTACTACTGTGCCGCTTCCACCCCGCGTCCCTACCAACGAGTCGGAAGCGTTAGCGACGGACACTCGCATTAGTGATCTTGCCATCGGGAGCGAGATGGATTTAAGAAAAATGTTATGGGTCGGAGGGTTGTTGAAGAAGAACTTGTGGCGGCGGAATGATTAATAAGCCATGCCCGTCGCTGACTCTTCCGGTTCGTAACGCTTGTGACTGCGTGGCCCAGTCATGTAGGGCAGGCTCCTGCCTGCCGGTGCGATGTACTTCACCGTAAATGATGTCCGCTAAAAACATCGGCAGGCGGGAGCCTGCCCTACTACTGCTGAATCGTCATTCCAATTCACTCACCAATCAAAAGTCTTCCGGAGACATGAGATCCTGTCCCGGGCCACGTAGGTGAGTGATCGAAACCACGTCATCTTCAATCACATAGATTACCCGATATTTTTTGCCGCGCGGGGTTTTGAACAGGACGTTCCTGATCTCTTCCAGGTGGTCTTCATTCTCTGGGGCCAACGAATACCGCTGAGGATTTTCTGCCAGATCAAGAAGCACCTGCCGCCAACTTGCCAGCCAGGTCGCTGCTCCTTCCTGTGAGCGGGAATGGAGCCAAGTGGCGATTCTGTTGAGATCCATCTGAGCACGTCGTGACAGGACAACGCGGTACGTCATTTCGAGAGACCGAGCCGGCATTCGAGTTCATCGGTGACCTCTTCTGCCGGTCGAACTCGTCCGGCAGTGATGTCATCCAGTCCCTCACGAATGGCTACGTTGATTTCGTCACGATGATTTCTGGATTCCCATTCCACTGCCAGATCTTCCAGATCGAGACCTTCCTCACTGGCCTCAATTCGACGACTGGCGAAATCATGAAAGCGGTCGAGTTCAGTTTTGGTGATTGCCATCTCAGCGGTCTCTCTCACTAAGGGTGGTTACGCAAACAGTATAGCATCTGATCCCGATCGATGCCAAAGGCGGTTCGCTGATGAGGGCGGACAGGTTTCGCTCGCACCGTCCCAAATTTGGGACGAACCCTCTGGCATCACTTTCACCGTCGTTCTGGCATCGTGCATCCCGATAGGATCAGCGATACAATTGGCGGGGTGGCCCAGACGTGGCTTTGCACGTCTGGGTGACGCAGTCATGTAGGGCAGGCTCCTGCCTGCCAGTTCGATGTACTTCACAGTAAATGATGTCCGCAAGAAACATCGGCAGGCGGGAGCCTGCCCTACTACTACTGGGTGCCGCAGTCACAAGAACGTGTGTTTGTCAGTGAACTCTCATATTGGCATTCATCACTTATCGGCAAAACAGCGCAGCAAGAGTGTTTTGCGAAAAGGTCTCTCAGACTCCCCTCATTTTGATTGATGGTGAATAATGAGCCAAATGATATTTGTTAACCTTCCCGTAGAAGACCTGCCGCGATCCAAGGAGTTCTTTCTCGATCTGGGCTATACATTTAACCCGCAATTTACGAATGACGTGGCGGCTTGCCTGGTGATTAGTGACACTATCTACGCCATGTTGTTAACAAAGCCATTTTTTCAGACCTTCATTCCCGGCGAAATTTCCGACGCCAGGAAATCGACAGAGGCACTTATCGCATTAAATTGTGATAGCCGGGAAGATGTTGATGAAATGATTCGTAAAGCCGTCGCCGCTGGGGCTAATACCTATCGCCCTGCTCAAGACATGGGTTTCATGTATTCTCAAGGTTTTCAGGATCTGGATGGCCATATCTGGGAATACTTCTACATGGATCTCAACGCCGCGCCAGCGACACCTGAGACTTCTGTGTAGTGCCGTGTCACGGCTTTGTCTTAGGGTTGATGTCGCCGCAATGTCCTCCGTTGTCGGACTTAACGACAGAAGAGACCCGAATTTTATACATTGACAATGCAGCAGTGGGTAAAGCCGTGACTCGGCCTAATTTCGCTGGGCTTGAGTCATTGCTGGTTGAGGCCGAACTTGCCAGGCCAACAGGCGGCGCCCTCGAAAACGGAGCGGTTCGCCAATCGCTTCAATTACATGACCCGCCGGGCCACGGTAGCCTCCCTTCCGGTCGCGGCGACTCCATTCAATAATCAGATGGGTGGCATGCGAAGGGCTGTTCGTAAACTCGCAGGCTTCGTGGTGAATGGCCACCTGTGCCTTTGGCTGCGCCACACGCACTGCTAACTCGATTTGAGGAGGAATCACCCCTTGAGGCGAGACAATGCAAATACTTTCCGCCGGAGAAGTTTTTCTTAGTACTTCCGTAAATATTCGCAGGCAACGGACATCCTCCTGAGGATGCTCAAGCATTAAATATCCCCAGACAAACTGAATCGCTAACAGCGAACCGATAACGGCCTGTATCACTCGGCGTCGTTGATTTTCATGACTGAGTTGAATCGTTCTCCACCAGATCAAACCAGCCGCGACAGCGAAAAAAAGCAGAAATAATGAGGACATCGCAAAGCTCAGACGAGCATGCTGGTTCTGGTAGATGCCCCAAACTGACCACATCGCCGTAATGACCGCGGTGATTGCCAGTGCTCTTCCGCGAGTCTCTCGCCGAAGAATCGATTCAAGGCCAATCACGGCCAGCATCGTGGTTGTGAACAGGAGAATTGTTTGCCACATCGTCAGTGAAAGCTGAGCTTCAAGCCCCTGCATTTCAACGAAACCCCACCCCGCCAATCCAATGCTGATCGTCATGATCAGCCAGGGACGGACGAACTGTGTCATCGATTGTGGCCACCGATGCTCTTTCCAATTGAGCAGCACAATCGCGCCCAGAAGCTGCCAGCCAACCAGCGGTGCAATCCAGACCAGCCAGGTTCGATCCGTTTTTAATCGTGCCGATGAGGCGACAAAATCACCCAGATTCAATAATTCTTCTGTTGATTCGGAGTGCAGCCACTGTCCCGTTAACCAGCTTTCCAAGGCTCCCCATCCACCAACACGAACGATATTGATCGTCCACCAGCCGCTGATCATGGCCGCGATGAGAATCACCACGGAGGTTCCCACCACCCCGCGCCAAGGCATCGACAGCTTGAGATTCTTGGAATGATCGGGAGTATTGGTGTTCGATGATGGGGTCACATGCAGCAACCAGCAGGACAATCCGACAGGCAGCACGAGCGCCAAAGGAGCCAACCCGCCACAGAGAATTCCTAGACCCAGCACGATCCCCGCAGCCAGCAAGCGCCACGACCAATAGCCCGAGGCTTTGGTAAGATGCCGGCAAAGGAGTAATAACGATCCAATCGTGATTGCCCAGCACAAAGCCCAGGGAGTGGCGGAACCAACAATCCGAAATAGCTGTCCATGAACGGAGAGCATGGCGACCATTAAAAGGGCCATGCGGGAGTCAGCCAGCAAGCGAACCAGATGCCAACTCCACCAGATGCCGCAGGCGCCTGCCAGATAAGAGAGAATCGGCAAGTGCCAGAAAAAGTCGACACCCACTCCCTTCAGCAGCAACGCCTGAATCCAGGTCGATCCGGGAGGCAGATACTGTGTCGGCAGATTTTCGTTGTGGCCGGGAATCATCCAGTCTGAAAACGACCCGGCATTAACCAGTGACACCGCTCGCAGCATCCACGCTGATCCCTCCACATCCGGTGAAGCGAGGGAAAGTGGCGGCAAGAGAGCGAGGAAAGCCACAGCCAGTATCAGTGGTTCAATCTCTCGCCCTTGCTTGAGCAGAGGAGAGAGATCTTCAACTGTATCCAGAGGAAATGACGCGGCAGCCCGCTTCTGCTCTTGTAACAGCTTGGTACCGATGGAATCAGGCAGGGACATGCATGTCCTGTTAATGCGGCCAACGTCGCTCGCCAGTTAGCGGGCAAGCAATGGAGGCGTGGGAGAGGGACTCCGTCATAACAAGCAACCGGCAGGAAATCATGAGCTTAATGGATCTGACTTCCTGCCGATTGGGAATACCTAAGACTTACTTTTGTTTCCAATTGATGATGTCTTTGAGAATCTCATCCAGAGTCTTGACTGGCTTGCGGCCCAATGTCGTTTCAAGCCGTGTTAAATCAGGAACTCGTCGCTGAACGTCTTCAAAGTCAGCACCATACGCTTCAGTGTACGGGATATGTTCAATCTTGCATGGTTTTCCAACCAGAGCGATCACGCGTTCGGCCAGTTGGCGAACACTGACTGGTTGGTCACTGCCAATGTTAAATACTTTTCCATAAGCGGCTGGAGTATTCACGAGATCAATCACACAGCGCACCACTTCTTCGACATGGCCAAAGCAGCGCACCTGTGAACCATCATCATAGATAACAATCGGGCCACCTTGGAGAGCCTGATCCACAAATCGTGGAACAACCATGCCGTAGTGTCCCACCTGGGCCGGGCCGACCACATTGAAAAATCGACCGATCACAACCGGAAGGTTATATTTGCGGTGATAAGCCAACGCCAGAAATTCATCAATAGCCTTCGAGCAACCATAGGCCCAGCGAGGCTTGGCGGTTGGGCCAAACTGAAGATCGTCTTCCTCGCTCCAGCGTTCCTTGGAATTCTTCCCATAGACCTCACTTGTCGAGGCCAGGAACACCCGGCAACGATTCTGAACTGCCTGCCTGAGCAATTCTTCTGTCGGATAGATATTCGTTTGGATCGTGCGAACAGGATCATCAGCGACCAGTTTCACCCCCACCGCAGCCGCCAGGTGAAAGACGATTTCTTGGCCGACCATCACTTCTGATAATAGCACGGAGTCTGTGATCGATCCGACAGCCATCTTGAAATGGGGGTGATCACGAAAGGGCTGGAGATTGACCGCCTGCCCGGTTGACAAGTTGTCAAGAATGGTAACTTCATGCCCGGCACTCAGGAGTGCCTTTGTCATGTGGCTGCCAATAAAGCCTGCGCCGCCTGTAACCAGACATTTCGCCATGGATGCCGAAGCCCATATCTCGAGTGTTGTTTTTCATGACTGTTGAGACGGCAACATCAAGGACTACTGTTTTTTCAGATAAGTCCGACCTGTTGACCGTTGGGGAGCAGCATAACCTGTTTGTCGATCTCTCGCATGCAAATCTCCGGGATTACTTAGGGGTTCTCGATCCCATCGTGAAAAACTGATTCGCAGGAAAACGATCTGATTCAGCCAATGGCTCCGAATTTTGATTTTTGACGCTTTCATGGCACACACAACATCGATCTTTTCCCAAACGCTGCTTCAGGATACGATTAAGAAACAAGCACTGCCTGGGAGGCGGTCGGATGCACGCGGAGCGTGGTGATGAAACTTGATACAGTGATTTTTGGCGGAGGGGTCGCAGGACTGTGGCTCCTTGATGTTCTCTCACGACGTGGTCGGCACGTGGTGCTTCTGGAAGCTCATGAATTGGGCTACGGACAGACTGTCGCTTCTCAGGGAATTCTGCATGGAGGCCTGAAGTACACGCTTCAAGGAATTTTGACTCGTTCCGCCAGCCAGATTCGTGAGATGCCGGGAATTTGGCGGAAGGCTTTGAATGGTTCAGCCGGGCTTCCTTCTCTACAAAAAACCACCATACGCAGCGAGTTTTGTTACTTATGGCACACGCAAAGCCTGGCTTCCCGTGCCGGTATGATTGGTGCCAGAGTCGGTCTGTCCGTCACACCAGAAATGGTTCCTCCTCATGAGCGGCCAGAGTGCCTGGCAAGTGTTCCCGGAGGAGTTGCCAGATTAGGTGAGCAGGTCATCTCACCCGCTTCTTTAATGGCAGACCTCTTTGAGCAGTATCGCGACCGCATCTTGAAATTCGACTCAAGCTCTTTGGAGTTTGACCTGGTTTCTCCTGGTGAAGTTCGTGCCATCCGGTTGAAAGATCCAGAAACAGCCCGCCAACTGGTATTGAAACCACATCATGTCGTCTTGACTGCTGGTGCAGGGAATGCCGAACTTCGTGAACGCGCCGGGCTTTCAACCTCAGTCATGCAGCGTCGTCCTTTGCATATGGTCATGGTTCGAGGGGATCTCCCTGAGCTTAACGGCCATTGTGTCGATGGTTCCCGCACCCGCGTGACAATCACATCTGATGTCGCACCCACAGGCCAGCGTGTCTGGCAAATTGGTGGCCAGGTTGCTGAAGATGGCGTCGGTCTTGAGCGGGAAGCTCTTATTGCTCATGTGCAGAAGGAAATCGCAACCGTCCTTCCCGGACTTGCTTTGGAAAACACCGAATGGGCGACCTACCGTGTGGATCGCGCGGAAGGTGCGGTTTCAGGAGGGACACGCCCTGAAAACGTACAGATTCTGTTTGCTGGCAATGTCACCACCGGCTGGCCGACGAAGCTCGTTTTGGCACCTGTTCTGGCCAATGAACTGGCACAAGGCATTCACGCTCATGAGCCTGAATTCCGGTTTGATACGAAGCCATTAACGGATTGGCAGCGCCCTGCGATCGCTCAGCCGCCATGGATGACGACCGCTGACTGGGTCAAATACCCCGTAACCACGCCGGTGCGCCATGTCGCCTGAGTTGAGTCTCACTTGGCCACTGATCAGCTTTGGTGCGTTCAAACTCGGACGCAATGAAGGCGTCAAATACCCGCAAGGCTACGACCTGCCTGATACAGCGACCGCCTTCAAGCTATTGAATCAACTGTTAGATCAGGGATGCCGCGCCATCGATACCGCGCCCGCCTATGGTCTGAGCGAAGCCAGGATCGGGGAGTCCATCAGTCATCGACGAAGCGAGTTTCTGCTAACCACGAAAGTGGGAGAAACCTTTATCAATGGCAAGTCCACCTATGACTTCTCACGGACTGCCGTCGAGCAAAGCCTCCATCGAAGCTTGAAGCTGCTGAAAACAGACATCCTCGATCTTGTGCTGATTCACTCCCCCGGCAACGATGAAGAGATTCTCACACAGACACCCGTTGTGGAAACGCTCACCCGCTTTCGTGACCAGGGGCATGTCGCAAAAATCGGTCTGTCAGGGAAAACATCCGCCGGTCTCAGTCTGGCCATTGACTGGGCTGACGCGGTGATGGTGGAGTTTCACCAGCAGAATACCAGCCATCAGGATGTGATGCGTCAGGCACACGCCGCTGGTCTTCTCATTCTGGTCAAGAAAGGGTTGGCCTCAGGGCAACTCAACCCTCAATCGGCCATCGAATTTGTGATGAGTGAATCGGCGGTTTCCAGTCTGGTTCTTGGAACATTGAAACTGGAAAATTTTATAGCGGCAGCGCAATGGGCAGAAAGAATCCGGCCACCCAAGACTGAATAGCCTCTCAACGACGATGCCCCGGCACATAGGCCATTGCGCACAGTCTCTGTGCTCAAGAGACTTCGTGGTATTCTTCGGAAAGCTCTTGAAGGGTGCTCTCCGTCGTCTCCTGAATGTCCTGCGCCGGGAGAGCCGATGACTGCATTTCCAGATGCTGCATCACTTGTTGCACGGCAGGTTTCTGGCTGCGAATATGCTTCTCCAGGGCAGCCGTCGCATGTGAGTGTTCATTTTTCAAAAGATGAGCCAGAATTTCCCGGTGCTGCATCGCCATCTCGGAAACCACATCAGCCCCAAGAGCCGCATAGTCGAACAACGCCCGGTAATATCCCCCGTGTCGAGCAAAGAAATCCCGAATATATCGGTTTTCACTTTTCTCGATGAAGTACTGATGGAGTTGATTATCCAGCCGGGGCATGTTCGTTCCCACCAACGGCAAGTTGCCCGCCAGCATCGTTTCCAGATCAGCAGGGACTAACCGGGGGATGGCAAGCTCGAGAGCACGCTTTTCCAGGGTCACTCGAATGTCCAGATAGGCTCCCAGGTCGGAAGCATTCAACGGGCGGACTCTCCAGCCACGCCGGGGGACGTGGTCGATAATTCCCGCCCCTGCCAAACGGCTGAAGACCTGCCGAAGTAACGTGCGGCCAATCTCCAGACGTTCGGCCAGTGCCTCTTCCCGCATAAAGACCGGTTCACCCCGCAAGCTCAACAGCAGGATGTGTTTTGTAATCACCCCATCCCAATCAATCGGGGGAGGAGGAGTCAGCATGTCATCAAGCTCAGAGGCGATCTCTGCCAGACGTGGGTTCACCACAAGGCGGCGATTCTCCAATTTGACCAGCAACTCCCGCTGAAGCAGCGATTCAGTGGCCTCACGAACCGGAGTCAGACTCACTTCGTAGTGCGAAGCCAATGACTGAAGCGTCATTGCGCAAGGCAACTCCCGATGATTCCGAATCCTTGATTCAAGATCTCGCTCAATGTAATTGGCCAGGCTCATGGAAGCCTCTTTGTTGCTGCAAAATGTGGGGATGGAAAATAAACCACGAATCAGAAGTGCCATCCGCGATGAAAGCACGCGGAATTGAGGTCATCAAAATTCGATAGGATTGAGAATTCATCAGAAAGCGAATGAAGCGCCTGTCAATCATCGCGTTGAATGTCTAACAGCGCTCTACCAAACGAGATGATACCGCAGGGTTGAACACGGTTAACAGTACAGTAGCCTGACACCTTTCCTGAATACAGAGTTCCCGAGTACAGTGTTTGAATCCAGAAACGCTGTTGATGCAAGTCTCTTTTCTACAGATCTGAGAAACTTTTCGCATGAGAAGGTCTCGATAACGGTTCACTCCCTCAGAGAATGTGTGACGTTTCATGATGTGATAGTTTGCCAAAGTCCAAGAAACTGTCTCGATTTGTGCCCGTAAAATCGATATTTCTTATCTGTGATTCCACCTCGCCATGTTTTTGAGATGAGACCGGTATTTTTTGAAATTGCCGAAAGCCTGTGTTTCAATATTTCATTGCGATGGTGTATTTCAGAATTTGCTGGCACCTTTATGCCGTGTGAAAATCGGCGGTGAGCCTGATTTTTGCGATATGCCCGGGATACGTCCTTCCCCTGCTCGCCATGATTTTGCCATGCTTGTCCCAAACCAGATGACAGTCGCCCAAACACCGTGAGGCCCGTTTACATGCAGAATGTCAATCAACGAAAAGCTTCCTCCTTAAGCCTTGCCGATCCAGCACCGAGACAATGGTCTCGATGGACAGCCCTGCTGGCGCTGGCCTGTCAGTTGCTGGTATTCAAAATCTCTCTGGCTCAAGAGACCTCTGCCCCTGCTCCTCGCGCAGCCAAAACGCTGAAAGCCCTCCTTGTCACTGGAGGATGCTGCCACGATTATCAGCGGCAGAAAAAACTCCTCAGTGAAGGCATTTCAGCTCGCGCCAATGTCGAGTGGGAAATTGTGCATCAGGGAGGAAGCAGCTCTGACGCTAAGATTCCTTTGTATGAAAACCCCGATTGGGCCAAAGGATTCGACGTTGTCGTTCATAATGAATGCTTTGCCAGTATCCCGGATCCCACCTGGACTCAACGGGTGTTGGCACCGCATAAGGCCGGCCTGCCCGCAGTCGTGATTCATTGCGCCATGCACTGCTATCGCGACAAGACCGACGAGTGGTTCAAATTCCTCGGCGTCACCTCTCATGGCCATGGCGCCCATTATGCCTATGAAGTGATCAATGCGGCTCCCAAGCACCCCATCATGCAGGGCTTTGGCAACAAGTGGATGACTCCTAAAGGAGAACTCTACAATATTGCCAAAATGTGGGAGACAGCCACGCCGTTGGCCTTTGGCAAAAGCTCAGCCTTGAAGGATGAATGCGTCATCTGGGTCAACGAATACGGTGATAAGAAAACCCGTGTGTTTGGGACAACCGTTGGCCACTATGCCGAAGAAATGCAGGATCCTATTTTCCTGAATTACGTGACCCGGGGGCTGCTCTGGTCGGCGGATAAGCTCAACGATGACTATCTGATTTCTGCTTCCAAGCCCCGGACTATAAAAGTGGCCGAAAATCTGGCGCTGGGAAAAAACGCCACCGCTTCAGGCTCTCAAGCAGGACGTGATCCCAAATTTGCCGTGGATGGCGATCTGGAGACTCGCTGGTGTGCGCCCAATGGTGGGGCAGGATATACATGGCAGGTCGATCTGGGGGAGCCACAGTCAATTACCGGTGTGAAAGTGGCTTGGGAAAGCTCAGAAGGCAAATACAAATTCCGTATTGCCACTTCAACCGATGGCACCGATTGGAAAACACTCGTTGACCAAAGCCAGACTCCCGTCGCTGGCAGCGATTCCACATTTCCAGTGGCTGCTGATAAAGTGAAATATGTCCGGCTGGAATACCTGGGAAGCACCCACGGTGGCTGGGGCAGCTTCTGGGAGTTTGAAGTCCATTCCGGGAAATTGATTGAGCAGGTGGTAGATCCCCTGACTGAAGCAAAACCTCAACCGGTCGCGGGCGAGCCATTGTTGGCAGGAGTACGCGTTCCTCCCGCTTTTGAGGCCACGGTCTTCGCTGCTCCACCTGAGATATCTTACCCCACCTGCCTGACAACCTCGCCTGAGGGATTTGTCTTCGTGGGTGTTGATCTCAACGGCTCTCTCGGTGCCAAGCCAGAAAAAGGCAAGATCATCCGTTGCCGTGATACGAATAGCGATGGCAAGGCCGATGAGTTCATCACATTCTGTGAACTTGATAGCCCGCGCGGCCTCGTCTGGGATGATGGGGTGCTCTATGTGCAACATCCGCCATTTATTACGGCATTCTACGACCGTGATGGCGATGGCAAGTCCGAGAAAAGTGAAGTTCTGGTCGATGGGATTGGCTTTGATCTCAAATTCCGCGGCGCAGACCATACAACGAACGGCATGCAACTGGGGATTGATGGATATCTCTATGTCGCAGTGGGTGATTACGGCTTCTACGAAGCAAAAACGAAAGATGGAAAAACACTGCAACTTCACGGTGGCGGCGTGGTTCGTGTGAAGCCCGACGGCACAAATCTCGAGATCGTCTCCCGTGGCCAGCGCAACATTTATGACGTGGCCATCGATCCCGAAATGAACCTGCTGACTCGAGATAACACCAACGATGGGGGCGGGTGGAATGTGCGACTTTCCCATGTCGTTCCCTTTGGAAACTACGGCTATCCCTCACAATACATGAACTTCCCGGAAGACCGGCTTGAGTGCTTGGCAGACTACGGCGGCGGTTCTCCATGCGGCTCAGTATTCATTAGCGACCCAGCCCTTCCCGCTCCATTTGGTGAGACGTTTTACACTTGCGACTGGGGCCGTAGCGTCATTTACCGCCATCCTCTGGTCGCAACCGGGTCGAGCTTCAAGGCTGAGCAGGAGCCATTTGTCTCCGTGCCTCGTCCAACTGATATGGAAGTCGATGCGTCTGGCCGTATTTACATTTCCAGTTGGAAAGACGGCGGTTTCAACTTCGATAAACCAGAAGTAGGCTATATACTGCTGCTGACGCCTCGCGACTCTTCCGGTCATGCGGCAATCCCTCAGTTTAAGAAACTGTCTACAAGTGAATTGGCGACTCTTGTCGGACATGGCCAGGGAGTGACCCGTCTGGCAGCTCAGCGAGAACTGTTACGACGCCCCGATGTCAGCCAATCGATAGCAGCACTAAAAGCCATCGCACTAAAGAAAGACTTACTTTCTAAAGGAAGCCGCCTGGCTGCCGTCTATACACTGGGACAAATCGCTTCTCCTGAAGCGATGAAGGTTCTGGAATCGCTCTCTTCCTCAGAAGACCTCCAGGAAGCGGTCATACTGGCTTCGGGAGAGTCAGCCAATGCGCCCAAGAACCTGATTGTGGCTGGCCTGACGTCATCAGACCCACGTGTGGTCAGAGCAGCATTGACGGTCATTGGCCGTAGAGGCTGGACAGATCTGGCCGCGCAGGTGATTCCCGTATTGTCCAGCGATGACATCACGGTGGCACACGTCGCGAGAGAAGTTCTTGTCAGCTTGAACGCGATTGATGTGGTGGTCGACTCATTGGCAACAACGAATGACGTTGTCTTTGCCGGCGTTGTCGATGTGGCTAAACGCCTGCACGATCCCAGGGTCGTCGCTCGATTGCTGTCACTGGCTTCTACCGGTTCGCCTGAACGTCAGCAGTTAGTACGAACCGCCCTTTGCCGACTCTATTTCCAGGAAGCTCCCTGGGATAAAAAGTGGTGGGGGACTCGCCCGGATACCACTGGCCCTTACTTCAAGCCCGTCACCTGGGATCAAAGTGATAAGATTGGTGCAGCATTAGAAGCAGCACTGAAGACAGATCAGGGGGTGACGCTAAATCATCTCGTCAAGGAGTTCCGTCGCCACCGGGTGGAATCTCCTCAACTGGTTCCAACTCTGGTACAGCTTGCCGCGAAGGATCGCGAATTCCGTCCTCAAGCCATTCGGTTGATTGCATCGACAGCAGACAAGTCGGATGCCGTGATCACTCTGCTGACAGAAACCGCCTGCTCTGATCGAGACGACTGGGTAACACGAGCCGCTGCCATTCGTGGGCTTTCGGCACGACTTCCCGTGATGAACGCCGCTTCGGGGCTGGTTGCCGCATTCGCCAAGACCATTCCTCAGGATGAACTCCCCAATGACCAGTCTTCTCTCTGGACGGAGTATCTGCAGGACGCCAAGCATGCCGACCTGGTCTCATTGCTGATTCAAACCGCTTTCGACGGGACAGCAGGAGAGCAGGAAGTGGCCTGGAGCGTGCTATTGTCGCTTGTCGAAGCCAATCGCACTCCCAATTCTGCCCGAGACCAGATTCTGGTCGCTTTGCAGAAAGCCTATGCGTCCCCCAACGCGACCATTCAATTGCTCAAGGCCATCGCCCGGACACAGGCGGAGTCACAAGCCATTCAAGTCCGCGCCCTGATGACCAATGAAAACGGGGCCATTGCAGCGGCAGCCAAATTTGCAGCCGAAAAAATGGAACTTGATCGCCCGGTGGATCCCAAGCAACCTTTGATCGGGACACTGCCCATCGAAAAAGTAGTGGCGGAACTCGATAAAGCCAAAGGCGATCCCAAGTTGGGGGCTCGCTTGTTCAGTCGACAAGGTTGCGTGGCCTGCCATTCTGTGTCCAGCAAAGAGGCCATCAAGGGGCCGCTTCTCGCTGGGATTACTGCCAGATACAGCCGGGCCGAATTGGCAGAATCCATCATTCTGCCCAGTAAGAAAATTGCTCAAGGCTTTGAAACGCAATCATTCCTGCTGGAAGATGGACGGTCGTTCGATGGCTTCGTCACACGAGAATCGGGAGATGAAGTCGAATTGCGCAGTATCACGGGGGTGCCAACAGTCATTCGCAAAGCCGAGATCGAAGAACGAACCCGGCGAGAGTTGTCGATGATGCCCGTTGATCTGGTCAGCCGGTTGACAGTCAAAGAATTGGCCTCGTTGATGGCCTATCTGGAAACCCTCAAGCAGTAATTCCTGCTGATGGTTTTCAAAACGAACTGAAACGGTCGGATCTCTTGATGATTCATCAAAAGATCCGACCGTTATTTTTTGAAGAGTTATGACTGCGGCAAAGTCCAACAAAATGAAAGACTGACAACACAAAATGATCAGTGAGAAATCGGTGGTGCAGCATCATCAACTTTGCTGGGCAGCCGATTCGCGATCTGAAGAAAGACGAGGAAACTGACCACAAGCAGCCCCGTCGAAACCCAGTAAGGCAGCCCGATATCGACCTTAATCAGTTGCAAACCAAGCAGCGGGCCACAGATCCGGGCCATCGCAGAGGCGCTTTGTCCCAATCCCAGCGTCCCCCCCTGCTCTGACTTCGTGGCTGATAAAGACAGCAATGACTGAAGTGAAGGTGTCGTTGCCGCAAATCCGATCACTGCCAGCGGCATCGCGATCCACAAGAGGACACGATTGTCGATCATTCCGAGAAGAGCCACTCCTGCCAGACCAATACCCATCAAAAAAATACCTGCAACGGCCATGCGAAATTCACCCACACGTGGCAGGAGTCGCCGCACCAATAACCCTTGAGCCAGCGTGAGAGTGATGCCCACAAACGCGAAAATAAAGAAATTGGAACGATCACCATATCCCAGCTGTTCCGTGAGAATGGCCAGTGTGGTCTCAAAAATCGAAAAGGCAAAAGTGGCAATAAAGCTGGTCAACAGGAGAATCACTGTTAATGGCTGGGATAAAGTCGACACCAGCCGTTGCCACAGAGAAGCGGCTTCCGTCGCATCCTGATGATTGGTTCGATCAGCCGCTTTGAGTGACTCAGGAAGGATGAACAATGCCGCCAGAAACGCGAGACCCGAGAGCGCGGCAGCCGCATAGGCGGGCGACGCAGCCGGAGCACGGCTTAAATCGTTAGAAACAAACATGGCTCCCAGCAATGGGCCAAACGTGAACCCCATGCCAAAGGCCGCGCCAATCAAGGCCATCCCTTTGCCACGTTCCTTTTTTCCCGTGCAATCGGCGATATAAGCCTGGGCCGTCGAGATGGTCGCTCCCGAAATGCCTGCACCACACCGCGTCACAAAGAGCCAGAAAAGCGGTGAGAAGCCCAGGATCGTTCCCTCAACGCCCCATTGCGTGACCAGACCAAACATCAGATAAAAGAATGCCGTGCTGGCCAGACCAAAAACCAGAACCGGCCGGCGACCAATTCGATCTGATAGCCGTCCCCAGAGGGGCG
This sequence comes from Planctopirus sp. SH287, assembly GCF_056500625.1. Classification (NCBI taxonomy): domain Bacteria; kingdom Pseudomonadati; phylum Planctomycetota; class Planctomycetia; order Planctomycetales; family Planctomycetaceae; genus Planctopirus; species Planctopirus sp. SH287. The sequence continues at coordinate 1,546,616 of NZ_CM151403.1, forward strand.
AAAAAAGAAACTGCATCGCCGAAAAACAGGCCGAAAGGGCTCCCAACTGGAAACCCGTCGCCTGGAAGTATTCGCCATAGCGCGGCAACAAAGGCAGCACAATCCCAAAGCCCAGCAGGTCGATAAAGACCGTCAGGAAAATGATCCCCAAGGCGCCTTGAGAGCTTTTACGAGAAGCCACAGGTTCAACAGCAGGTGGAGTCGTCATATTCAGGGCAGGCAATCAAAAGGGGAAGAAAATTCATACGGGCGGAGCGTAATCAGACGCACGATTCGATGCCACCACAGATGAGAAACTGACTGGTTGTCAGACGTCATTTCGTCCACAATTCACAAACCTTTTCAAGCTTGTGGCTGATACAAGCCTTCCTGCTTATGAACTTCGGAGAAGAATGACATGTCGGCCCGCTCCTCATCCTCAGCCGCCGCTTTATCCGCAGCTTTCAAAGAAGAGTGGGAGCTTGCTTCATTGCTTCCTCAGCCGGGAACTCCCGAATTCCAGCAGTCGCTGCAAAATGCAAAGGAGCAACTCGAGGGGCTTGTGACCAAACTCGCCGAGGCTCCCAGGCTGGAACCGTCTCATGCCATGGTCTGGCGCGGTTTGCTTCAACAATTTGAAGAACTGGAAACCACGTTGTCGGATCTCCGGTCGCATGTCGAGTGTTATTGTGCAGGTGACGCCACCAACGCCCAGTATCAACGAATTGAAGCCGAGTTGGCCGCATTGGCACCACTGCGAGAGCAGATTGCCACTGAAATTGAGCTGGCATTTCGTGAATTGTCAGATTCAGACTTTGAAGCGTTCGTTGCCACCGACCCCTGGATCAACGAGCGGACTTACGCCTGGAAATTGCGACGTCGGGCAGCTCGCATGCGGTTGCCAGAAGCCGAAGAAAGTCTTGCGAATCAACTGGCCGTTGATGGCTTGCATGCCTGGGGACGACTTTATGATCGGGTCTCCGGTGCCCTCAAGATCCAATTGCTGGAAAAGGGAAACGTTGTCGCCAAGTCGTGCAGTCAGGTGCAGTTTGACAGCCCTGATCGATCAGAACGTCAATCGAATTTCTTTGCGGCGGATGTCGCATGGAAGTCCATTGAACCCATCTGTGCCGAATCACTGAACCACCTGGCCGGAACCAGGCTATCGATCTATTCGAAACTTGGTGTCGAGGATCATCTGGTTTCGCCCCTTGTCTGGAATCGGATGAGCCGGGCCACGCTGGATCAGATGTGGCAGGTCGTCTCTGAGAAAAAATCGGTGCTGACTCGCTATTTGAAAGCCAAAGCCACGCTTCTGGGTGTCAAACAGTTGGCTTGGTATGACCTGACCGCCCCCCTTCCTCCCTTGCCGGGTCAGGCACCAGAGAAGCTGACATATCAACTCGCCTGCCAGCAGGTGGTGGAGGCCTTCCAGGAATTCAGCGGCGATCTCGCTTCTTTTACCACAATGGCACTGGCCGAGGGCTGGGTGGAAGCCGTCAATCGTGCCGGGAAGCGACAAGGCGCATTCTGCACCGGTTATCGGGCCGCCAGTCAATCCCGCATCTTTATGACTTTTACTGAAACAGCCGACAGCATGTCGACATTAGCGCATGAGTTGGGGCATGCCTATCATTCGTATGTACTGAAAGATCAACCCTATCTTTTGGCCGATTACCCGATGAATCTGGCGGAAACGGCTAGCACATTCGCCGAAGCCGTTCTGGCTGACTACCGAATGAAGCTGGCCGTCAAACCTTATGATAAGCTTTGCCAACTGGATGCGTCACTGGCTGATGGTGTTGCATTCCTGATGAACATCCATGCGAGATTCATTTTTGAAGATCGATTCCATCAAGCACGGCAACAGGGCGAACTCTCAGCAGATCAGTTGAGTGATTTGATGGTCAATGCCCAGAAAGAAGCCTATTTAGATTCCCTCGCGGAAGATGGCTGGAACCCACGATTCTGGGCTTCAAAGCTCCATTTCTATATTACAGGAATTCCGTTCTACAATTTCCCTTACACCTTTGGTTACCTGCTGTCTCTGGGACTGTTTTCCGACGGAAAAAGCCGAGGGGAGGCGTTTGCCAAAGACTTTGTCAAATTGCTGGAACTCTCCGGAGCGATGGACGCAGAAGACGCGGTCAAATCGTCGTTTGGTTATGACCTGACTCAGCCAGACTTCTGGTCGCGCAGTATTGATGTGCTGGCCGAGAAGGTTGAGGAATTTGAAAAGCTGACCGCTCAAATGACGGCTGGCTAATACGCATTTCAATTTTAAGGAAGCTGAAAACCGTGCGCCCGTAAGTGGCGCGCGGTTTCTATCAGAGGCAACCCAATAATTGCCGTTTGATCGGCGGAGTGGATTTCTTCAAAGAGCGCAATCCCCAGCGATTCCAGACGATAACTTCCCGCACAATCCCATGGCTGGTCGTGAGCAACGTATCGGGCAATTTCTTCCATCGATAACGGCCGCATGGTGAGCGTGGTTTTGTCAAAAAACACCTCACAACCCACTGGTGAAGAAATCGCCACAGCCGTCCAGAGGCAATGTGTCTTGCCCGCAAGTTGCCCTAGTTGTTGGGCTGCACGGGTAGATGTCATGGGCTTGTCGAGAACTTGCCCATCGACTTCAGCCACCTGATCACTCCCCACAACCACAGCATCGCGATGGTTCGACCAGACAGCTTGTGATTTGGCAATCGCCAGTTCACGAGCCAGTTCTAACGGTGGCAGTTTTTTCTGCTTCCACGCGGATTCATCGACGCCGGGGGACTCGCAGGTGAAAGGAATGGCCAGACGTTCAAGAAGCTCGCGACGATATTGGGAGGTGCTGGCCAGAATCAACCGGGGTGGCATCGTCATCAACAGGCCCTGGGGTTTGATAAGAAGGCGGAAATATGAGAGTGACCTGAAATCATCTTCTCAGGGAACGTTGACCAGTGCATTGTCAAAGCTTAAGAGCGGGGTTGAACAGGTAGTCAAGTCCGACAACAGAGGACGTTGCGGCGACATCAACCTGAAGACAAAGCCGTGACACGGCATTAAAAGTAACCACGTTCTGAGCTGGCATCATCGATCAGGCCGGGTTGCAGCCAACCGAAGGCACGAAGAATCAGAGACAAGAGAATCCCCCCTGTAACACCTCCCAGGTGTCCCCACCAGGTCATTGCCAACCATTGAGGATGTGTCACCGTGGCCAGCGCTCCCTGAAGCACAATCCAGACGATAAACAGATATTGTGCCGGGATATGAATTCGGCGGAACATCTTTCCAAACGGGGTCAGCGTGACAATTCGGGAGTTCGGGAAGATCACCAGATAAGCACCAAGAACTCCCCCTACCGCCCCTGAGGCTCCTATTGTGATCAATAGTGAATTGCTACTGATAAAGAGCACGAGCAGGCCGGAAAATAACCCACACAAAAGATAAAAACCAAGATACGCCACATGGCCAAAACGATCTTCGACATTATCGCCAAAGATGGCCAGAAACCAGAGATTCACCAGCAATTGAAGCCAGCCGGCATGGAGAAAAAGGCTCGTGATTAACGTTGCTAATGGGGGAATGGGCGATGGTTCAATGGTCAGGACAATCGGGACAGGTGCGAGATGGCCATCGTTGGACTCACCATCTCCTCTTGGGCCTTGCCGGGAACTGAATTCAGAGGGCGAAAGCGTCGCATGATAAGTTTGATTCCCCACAGTAATCCGGCGGGGAATCATCCCAAAGTCTTCAGCAAGCTTCAGCCCGCGATCAACCGCAAAGAACTGAACCAGAAAAATGGCCACACAAGCGGCAATAATCCCATAGTTGGTGACACAGAGCCTGCGGGCGACAATCGTGTCGTACAACGGAATCATAGGACGTGATCAACCTGCTTGATGGCGAAGAAAACGAACCGCAATGTGTTCGCAGGCCAATCGGCCATGTCCACATTTTCAAGGTGCTGAGATTCTCTGGGCAAGATGGCGAAGTGTAACAACTGGGAAGACTTTACCGCCAGAGTCGAATGGAGCTTCCACTTTGATTTGACCGGTTAAGCATGGTGTTGCGAACAAGCCAAAGCGCCATGCTTGCGGTATTCGTGCCATGCTTGCGGCTTTGAGGCAAGCATGCTTCCGCGAAGCCCTTAAAAGTTCATCGCATCAAGTGCGTTCCGTAGATTTCTCCAAATCTGAAAAACGCAATACGAAGTGTTTTGAATCGTGAGCTTTTCACTCTGTCAAATGGCAAGTCTGTTCAGTTTTTCTCTTTCATCATTTCGGCATCACTGGGCATGGTCTCATTCATCATCTTTTCCGACTCTGTGGCATTGGCGTCTTTGGGCGAACTCATTTCTTCCGTGGATGATGCTGGGGGAGATGACTTTGTCGATTTTGGTTTTGACTTCGTGACAGGCAAAGGTGCCGATGTAACCTTGGCCTGGAGTTGAATCGGCAGGACGGGTTCTTCACCAACTTTTCTCCCGACAATCGTAAAAGACTTCACGCCGTGAGGAATCAGAAACCAGAAGAGATCACCATCTTCTGCCACACATCGATAAGGAGTCGCATCGTTAGTGATCGCCGCAAGATGAAATCCCAGCGGCCCGACCAGATGTGTTAAAGCAAAAGAATCACGAAATGGAGCAATCTCATTGGGCTTTCCTTGTCCGGATAGCTGGCGGCCGTAAGCCTCCACAAAATCTTTGGCGGACGTTTCCAGCAATTCGCTGTGCGGTCTGGAAAGCCCCTTAAAATTCTGCTTGAAGTAGGCACGAACCGGAGAATTCTGAGGGATTTCAACTGCCACGAACTGCGTTTTTTGCCCTGGCTTTACTTGAATATCCAGATTGCCATCGGTGGAACCAATCGAAACTTCCATCATCGAACTGAGCAATGGCAAAGGAGACCGGACAAGGGCCATCAGCACCCGTTCGCGCAGAGACGCATCGACAGGAATGGAAGGCCCGCGAATCGTTGCCTGAAGTGGCAACGCCGGCGCGGTCGCAAAAGCACGCACCTGTTCATGAATCAGTGACCCCTGAGTCACCCACCAATAACCTGCCCCCCCCAGGACAAGCACACAGACACACGCAATCAGGCCAATAATCAAGGCAGGATTCGATTTTTTACGGCGAACCTTCACTGTGCGCGGCTGAGTTCTGGCAGACGTAAATGTCTTCTCAAATGGGTCGTTAAAACTGGTTGCCGCAGAGTCTAAAAAGCCAGGCACCTCCTCTGGGGGAGGGAGCGTTTTGCTGGTGGCAGGCACTTCTTCGCCGGTCGTGGCATCCAGCGATGCGAATTCCACCTCGAGTTCTGGCTCTTCCAATGGTTCAGGCGGGGGAATATCAGTGGCTACCGGCTTCGATTTCACTGGTGAAGTTGTGGAGATCGCCGGCGCTGGTGTCGTCACCGCCTGAGTGACGGGCGTTGTGGGATTGGCCGCTGGTTTTGTCGGTGTAGTCGCCGCTCTTTTTGCCGTGGGAGCTGGCGTTCTGGTTTCTGATGTTACAGCTTTAGGACGAACCGCCGCTGGCTTCGGTGAAGTTGCTGCGAGAGGAGCAGAGAAAGCTTCCGGAAATCCCTCGGGAACGATGGGTGCCACGGAAGGAGTCGCCGGAAGCGTTGACGCTTTCGGAACTTTGATTTTCTTACGGCACCGCGGGCAATTCCCCCCTCGTCCGCTATTGTTGTCAGGAACGCGAATGTGTGCATTGCAATGGCTGCACAAAAACTCGATCGGCATGCGAAAGACACCCGGCTGAGAAATCGTGTGAGTCGTTCAGGAAGCGCCTGTGGACGCCGCATAACAACAAGGGTAGCGTCCCAATGAACGAGTCGGGAGACCAGCAAGGTCAGAGATTTGACAATTTTTTATTCATTGCCAGAACATCTCAACCCGAGCGACAAATAGAAACGACTGCCAGCCAGATGGCCAATGAGAGATCCGGTAGCCAAAACCCGGGGCCGCTCAGCCACTGGGCACCAGTGAGGTTTCCCTCTGATCTGTCGCGTTCTGGGGGCGAAATAAAACAGACATCCCAGAACAAATGACGCCCATTCGCCGCCACACCGACCCGGAACCGGGCCTAAAACCGCAGTTCATGGGGAGCATAGAGTGGAAAATTGAACTGGAGCGGAAATTCCGTTTGGCCAGTGAGCAGTCGATTCCAGCGTAGCCGAGCCACACAGGTGGCGTGATCAGGAATTGGCTGGAGCGGCTTTAAGAGTAAAGCGGCACCATCAGTCCCAATCGATGCGGCGATTTTCGTTTGAATACCGGTCTGACGCTCTGTCGCCCATAACTCGAATTCAACTCGCCCCTCACGAAAGTCATTGGCCAGGAGATTTGGCGGGGTCTCTTCCGATGTTGTTGCTGAAATGGCACAGAGGTGAAACAACGCCGGACTTTGGGGCACATGTTCCGCACGAATAAACAGATAATTCGTGGGTTCTTCACGCGATGACCAGAGGCTGCCCACCTGCTGAAGTTGTGGAGCAAGCCACGGCGAGGCAAGCAACAGAAGACATGGGAGGAACCGGCCAAAATTCCACATGCGTTGGAACCTCCCCACTTCAGGCACAAGACAACAGCGAATTACCGAAAACGGCAATCAGCCTGTTCACTGGATACTGAACTTATCGGATGACGGGGATTTGGACAATACGACATTTCACAAAATGTTGGAATGTCGTGGCGGGTGTTGGAAACTCCTGAGATGACGCATGCAATGTTATTTGTTGATTTTCAGTGAATAGGCCACAAGCACGGAGGGCTTTTCACATCGCAAAATTTCTACAGGCGGCAATTTGGAAATCAACGACTTCGCCTACCTGTAAAATGGCGCAACTCATGTGATTAACCTGATGGAATCACATGAGTTAGCATCACTTGAGTCAGCGGAAAAAGCTTTCTGTTTGCGAACAGCTTTTTCAGCTGGCAGTCTTTTTCGTTGACTTTTTCGCCGTCTTCTTCTTGGCAGCCGCTTTCTTTTTGGGAGCAGCGTCCGCAGCAGGAGTGGCCACCTTTTTCACAGCGGCTTTCTTAGTCGCTTTCTTACCGCGACGGCCACCTGTCCCCCCGCCCTTCGCCGCCCGTTCATCCAGCAGTTGGACAGCCTCTTCTAAAGAGACCGAGTCAAGTTCCCGATCCTTGGGGATCGTGGCGTTGACTTTTCCATGCTTCACATAAGGGCCGTACCGTCCTTCAAAGACTTGAACCGGTTCGCCATCAACCGGATGCACACCCAGATCTTTGAGCGGGACAACGGGAACCCGGACTTTTGCCTGGGACAGAAGTTCCAGAGCACGTTCCATGGTCATCTTGAGGATGTCGTCAGTTTTATCTAACGACTTATAGGTCTTTTCATGCTGGACGTAAGGCCCGTACATGCCGATGCCAGCCTTGACGACCTTCCCCGTTTCGGGATGCTGCCCCAAAGTCTTCGGCAATTGGAGATAATCGAGGGCATCAGCCAGTTGAACCGTAGAAACGTCACGAGTTTTAGGGATCGAGACGCGGCGGGGCTTCACGCCGTCTTTCATTTCTCCCAATTGCAGATACGGGCCAAACGGGCCAATTAACAGATAGATTGGCAAGCCACTGTCCGGATCTGTTCCCAGCGATTGCGGCCCTTGACTCTTTTGCAGGATCAGCTTTTCCGCCAGCTCGTTAGAAAGATCGGCGGGAGCCACATCGTCAGGGATGGTGGCCGTGACTGGTTGTCCGTCTTTTTCCCCTTCAAAAAACGCACCAAACTTGCCCAGGCGAACTTTGGCCGTCACGCCATCAATATCCAGCGTGCAGGCTTCACGAGGATCAATCCCCGCTTCGTTCTGTTTGACCTGTTCATCCAGACCTGAATCGCCTGAGTAGAACAGTTTCAGGTAAGGCAGTCGCTCGGCTTGCCCGTTGGCAATATCGTCGAGATCCTGCTCCATTCGAGCCGTAAATTGCAGGTCAACCAGTCGGGAAAAGTTTTTCTCCAGGAGTTTTGTCACGGCCATTGCAGTAAACGTGGGAATCAGTTGGTTTCCCTGCTTACGGACATATCCACGATCCTGGACTGTCCCAATGATCGAGGCATAAGTACTGGGGCGGCCAATCCCTTCTTCTTCCAGAGTCTTGACCAGTGTCGCTTCCGTGAATCGGGCGGGGGGCTTGGTTTCATGGGCCACTGCCATGACATCCTTGCAATTTACCGTCTGATTCTTATCCAGAGGTGGAAGTGCGGCTTCGCTGTCTTCCAGTGCTCCTTCGGGATCATCATTCCCTTCAACGTAGGCTCGGAAAAAGCCCGCAAACTCCACATGTCGTCCCGTTGCCCGGAATTCGGCTTCCTGAGCTGTTAACGAGACCGTCTGGAATCGCAATTGAGCTTCTGCCATCTGGGTGGCGACCGTGCGCTTCCAGATCATGGCATAGAGGGCCCCTTCTCGCCCATTCAGTCCCAGTTCTTCGGCGGTTTTCATTTCAGTTCCAGCCGGGCGAATGGCTTCGTGAGCCTCCTGGGCCGATTTGGCCTTCGTGGTAAATTGCCGAACTTCCGAATGGAGATAGTCCTTCCCGTAGCGTGTGGTTACACAGGATCGAGAAGCGGAAATCGCTTCCTGCGACAAACTGACGCTGTCGGTACGCATGTAGGTGATGTAACCGTTTTCATAGAGCCGCTGGGCGACCTGCATCGTCTCGCGGGCCGAGAGGCTCAGCTTCCGGTTGGCCTCTTGCTGGAGTGTACTTGTTGTGAACGGTGGGTAGGGTTTGCGCGTTTGAAGTCGAGTTTCCACATTGGAAACCAGCCATTCCCTGGTGGATCGCAGCTTTTCCTGCAATGCGCGTGATTGATCCTCTCCCAGCAACAGGACATCGGCGTCGGTCTTGAGCTTGCCGGTTTTTTCGTCGAAATCGCGTCCCTGAGCCACCCGTTTGCCGCCAACAGCATGAAGGTTGGCTTCAAAGGTCGCCGCGGAAGCCGTCGTCAGGGCGGCTTTGAGATCCCAATAAGATCCTTTGCGAAACGCGAGTCGCTCAAGCTCACGACGAACGAGCACGCGCACTGCCACTGATTGCACGCGACCGGCCGAAAGGCGTGGCGCCACTTTTTTCCACAGGAGAGGGCTTAACCGGTAACCATAGAGCCGATCAACCACGCGCCGCGTTTCCTGAGCTTCCACCAGGTTTTGGTCGAGTTCTCGCGTATTGGCAATGGCTTTCTTGATGGCGTCTTTGGTGATTTCTGAAAACACCATCCGCTTGACAGGAACTTTGGGTTCCAGCAACTGCATCAGATGCCAGCCAATGCTTTCCCCTTCGCGGTCTTCGTCGGTTGCCAGAATGAGTTCAGCACAGGTTTTTAATGCGTCTTTGAGTTCCTTGACGGTTTTTTTCTTTTCTTTCGGAACCACATAGAGAGGCTCAAACCGCTGGTCAATGTTCACACCCAGCGTGGCCCAACTCTCTTTTTTCAGCTCGAGAGGCACCTCCGCTGCACCGGAAGGAAGATCACGCACATGACCCATGCTGGCCATCACGATGTAATCCTTCCCCAGATATTCGCCAATTTTGCGGGCCTTGGCAGGCGATTCGACGATCACGAGGGCTTTGTGTTGCTTCGCTGCCACGGAAAATACCTGACCTGGTTAAAGGAGCCGACGATAATTCAAAGTCCGTTTGCTGAAATCGCTTGCGGAAATTCTGACTACTGGGTTAGAAACCTCAAGAGTCCGGGTCGTGAAACTTGTGCGGGTTATGTGGGAGGCTAGAATGCGTGCCACCGATGGGCGTGATAAGGTGTGCACAGGTCAGGCTTCCCAATGCCAAGGCATAAGGAATTGTTCTGGCACATGTCAAGCGCTCACCTGATGGTTGACGTACAAAGGGTTTCACGTTCGACTGGCGGGGCAATGTGCGATTAATGTCCAGAATGTGGCTTCATCAACCCCAGTTCCTGGTCATTTGTAAGGGAAATGCAGCAACGCTCATCATTCAACAGGCCTTTTCACCCAGGATGATTGAGCAAAGACCGGGCAAATGAAGTCATTTCGGAAAATAGTTTGGATTGATGACATCCGTAAGTTTCTTTTCAGACAGAGAACAGCGAAGACAGGCATCTCGAAATCGTAGGTCGGCCTAAAACGGCTAGAATTCACCCGCATCAAGCAATTGACTGACATCAGGCAGAGGAAGCAGGCATGGCAGGATCGCCGTTTGACGTATTTCGACGGAATCAAAAGACGCTCATGGTCGCTGTCACTGGCATGGCCATGTTTTCTTTTATTTTCTTTGACCAGTCGGCTATGGGAAGTGGTCAACTTCCCATGACGCTCAGTGTGGCCCTGGTCGCTTTGATTTGCGGTGGTGGCCTCTGGTTTGTGGGCGCCCAGCGTGGCAAAGGAACCGAATATGGCTTGGGCGGTGCAGCCGTGGGAGCCATTTGCGCTTTTATTGGCCTCAGTTCGGTCAGCGGCGCGACGCCTCAAATCACGACCTCGATCAGGGATTACACTGACAACGACCTGATTGCTTTGCGGAATCGTCGTATCATCGCCGAACAATTTGTTCAGGCCGTGGTTGATCCCGCGATTCGTCAAAGAGAAGCGGCTGAATTCCAGAATGGATATTTTGGCTCGCTCGACCCCAACGAACTGGTGATGAAAGACATCTTCCTCGCCGAAGCCAAGCGGCTGCAAATCGTGGTCGACGACACCGCTGTTGATCGATTTATCCGTCGGATTTCCGATGAAAAACTGAGTGTCGAAGATTTCCGCAAGCAGATCCGTCGACTGGGGGTTGATGAAAGCCGCCTCTTTAATATTCTGCGGGAAGAACTGACAGCCAATCTCGCTGCTCGGATGCTCCGCCCGCCCGTGGCTCGTCAAGGAGCCATGACAACGCTCACCCCGACGCCTGACCAGTATTGGTCAGATTTTTCCAAGCTGAACGTTCAGGAAGAATTGCGTGTTTCGGCATTTCCGGTGGCTGCATTCCTGAGCGAGATTCCAGAACCTTCGGAAAGTGAACTCAACGCTTTCTTCCGTAAGTATCAAAATACGGCTCCTCTGAGCGATGGAACCCCAGGCTTCCTGCAGGCTCCTCGAGTCGCTTTGGGTTCGCTCGCCGCCGATTTTGAAGTCTTTGAACGAGAAGTGACTCGCCCGCTCGAAGATGAGTTAAAGCTCTACTACGAACAAAATAAGCAACAGTTTCGTGCCCGCACGCTGCCCGATGATTTGATTCATTCTCCCGAAGATAAAACGGGAGATAAAGTATCAGAGCCAGCCAGTGCACTGACTCCGACTAATCAGACTACTCAAGAAAAAGCGCCGGAACTTCCCGGGACACCTTCTGAAACGAAAACACCTTCGGAAACACCGGCTCCTGACAAAAAAGAACCGGCTCCCGCCACCCAGCCAGAGCCAGTAACTCAGCCAGAGCCAGCCGCCGAAGCTCCCAAGTCTGAAACTCCAGCAGCGACTCCACCCGAGTCCAAAGACTCCACCGCCCCAGCCGAAGCTGCACCTAAGCAGGAAACAGCCAGCAACGAGCAGGCTGCCGAGATTTCCTCCTGTGACGAACAGGAAACTCCTCCCGCTGCGGAATCAACTCCAGATTCCCCCGTGGCTGTCCCAACAACTCCAGCAGCAACAACACCAGCCACAGAAACTCCTGCTGCAACGCCCCCGGCTTCCGCTGAATCCACCAGTTCTCCATTGGTCGAGCAACCCAATGTCAACACGCCGTTGACGATTGATCCAGCCCTTCCCACAGGCACGGTTCTCCCAGGGGGGACTGCATCAATGATCGAAAAAGATGCGGTTCTTCCGTTTGAAGACGTTCGCTCACAGATTGAAGAAATTCTCTTGAAGCAGCGTGCATTTGCTGCCATGAGAAATGCCATTGGAAAAGCCAGCCCGGAAATCGAAGCGGCATTCCGACTTTACACACCGGCTGATGTCAGCAGTAATAAAGACCCCAAAGCCCAGGGTGATGATTCCAAGCGGGAAACTCTGGTCGCTGAAATTACCGCGAAGGTCAAGGAAATCGCCGAACGGTATCATCTGAAATACGAAGAGACCGCTCTGCTTTCCGAGCTGGAACTTCGAGCCAAGACCGCTGGTCACATCGGTGTGGCTTTGGAAACTTCACTCGACCCGAACAATTCGCGCCAGCCAGTCGCTGTGCACGAAGCGGCTTTCCTGGTCGACCCCTTCCGGGCACGCCTGGCAGAAGACCGCCATGTCAACCGTGACTTCATTTACTGGGTCATTGATAGCAAGCCAGCACGCGCCCCTGAACTCACTGAAGGAGCTGTCCGGGATCAGGTTGTTGCCGCCTGGAAACGCGATAAGGCTCGGGAGCTGGCACAAAAGCGAGTTGCGGAATTGGTCAAGCAGGCTCAGGAAAGCAAAAAGCCTCTGGCTGAGATCATCAAAGATCAGACCATCACCGGCAAGCCGGAATCACCGGCACTCACCTTGCGGGAAACGCCTGCGTTCAGCTGGATGACGACAGAAACCAGTGATCCTCAGATGGCTTTCTTCAAGATGTATCAGCGCCCTTCAATTTCCAATGTGACAGGGGTCACTGGTGCCGGTAACGATTTTATGAAGGTCGTTTTCCAGGATCTTTCTGTCGGTCAGGTAGGATCGGCTCCTAACGATGATCGTTCCATTTTCTACCTTGTCGAAGTCATGAATCGGGCAGGTCTTCCTGAAACTCCTCTGAAGTCATTAAATGAACTCCATAACGAATTTCTCAAGACGGCGTTTCTTTCAGAAGGCCCAATGATTGGTCTGCCGACGACGTATCAGTATCTGTCCGTCCCTGAAAGCATGGAGCTTCAGCGGCGCTGGTTTGAAGAATTCCGTCAGAAATACGATATCCAGTTCCCTGGTGGTGAAGTGGAGTTTGTCGAAGAGTAATAGCCTCAGCCGTCGCGTTGTTGCCCCCTCGATTTCAATCCTCGGGGGGGGGGCCTGACGTTTCTTGTCAAACTCGAATTCCTGCTCTCAGACATGTTAAACTCATCAATCTTGAGAACAACTGACTCAAACTGAATACGATTTAGCTCCAGGAGTCTATCTGAGAGCTTTCAAGTTCTTCTCCTCATAAGGGGAGCATGGGAAGTTTTTGATAGACACATCGGTTTGATCAGGCACTGTCAAAGGTTCTACAGAGTCTGCTAGAAAGACCCCGCTCATGGTGATATCCGCAGGACGTCAAGAGGGATCGCAGCCATCATTGTCTCCGAACTCATCCAGTTCACGAGTGATGATTGAAGCTCGGGGACTCAGTAAGTTTTACGGTTCATTTGCCGCCGCTCAAAATGTTTCATTCTCTGTCCCCGCAGGTCAGGTCTGTGCTTTTCTCGGCCCCAACGGTGCCGGGAAATCCACCACCATGAAAATGCTGACGGGATATCTGGCTCCCACCGAAGGGACGGCGTTTCTGGCCGGCCATGAAATGGAAACCGACCGGCTGGCAGCAGCTGCTTTGCTGGGATACCTTCCGGAAAATGGGCCGCTCTATCTGGAGATGACGCCTGAATCAATGCTCCGGTTCGCGGGGCAAACTCGCGGAATGGCGCCAGCTTTACTGAAGAGTCGGCTGGAATATGTTGCTACGCGATGTTCGCTGACGTCTGTGTGGCGAAAGTCCATTGCGAAGCTTTCCAAGGGCTATCGTCAGCGGGTGGGCATGGCGCAAGCCCTGCTCCACGATCCGCAAGTGCTTATTCTTGATGAGCCGACAAGTGGTCTTGATCCGAATCAGACGCACGATGTTCGCGAGCTGATTCTTAGCCTGTCGCAATCAAAGACAATTCTCCTGTCCACGCATATTCTGACCGAAGTGACAGCCGTTTGTTCTCATGTCGTGCTGATTAACGAAGGGCGGGTTGTCTTTGACGGAACTACGGCTGAAATGATGGGCACCTCAGACATGGAAACACGCTTCCGCCAACTGACCAGCGGTTCAAAATAGTGAGCAGTCGGGATGAACTTTCATCACTGCCATCGAAGGATTTTTCCAACAATCCATTGCTATCTGCCTTAGGTATGACAACGTTTTTTTAACAGACAACAACTTATTAACCCCGCGAATACTCAGGCAGTCATTTTTCAGAAATCGTCAAAAGACGTCTCGCGTACGATTTCCAAAGAACGAACTGTCCTGCCAGTAACCACGTTGAGGTGCTCGGCCATATGATTCGTGCTCATGTCGTCCTCTCCGTCTTCCAACGCAATTTCTGGAGCTATTTCTCTGGTGCGATTGGCTACCTCTTCATCATCGTCTTCGTGGCGGCTGGTGCCTGGTTTGCCTTTAATGACCAGTTCTTTACCTATAATCAGGCGAACCTGGCACAACTGAATCTCTACTTTCCTCAGTTGCTGCTGTTCGTGGTGCCCGCCATCACAATGAGTGTCTGGTCAGAAGAGCGCAAGCTCGGGACGGATGAACTGCTCTTTACGCTGCCGGTTTCTGATACAGAGGTGCTGCTAGGGAAATACCTGGCGGTAATCGGTGTCTATTCCGTCACGTTGCTATTCTCGCTGACCCATTGCCTGGTTCTTGTCATGATCGGCAGTCCAGACCTCTGGCAACTGGCTGCGAATTATTTGGGATTCTGGCTGGCGGGATGCGCCCTGCTGAGTGCCGGGATGCTGGCTTCTTATTTAACCAGCAGTGCAACAGTGGCTTTTATCATTGGCCTGGTGTTGTGCCTGCCTGCCATCTTCGCCATGAATCTGTCAATTCCTTCCCCGCTATCCGGAATTTTCGGGAACGAGATTTCCCTGGAAGCTTTTGGAATCCCTTACCATTTCCGTCCTTTCGGTAACGGGATCGTTCGTTTCTCCTCGCTGGTCTACTTTGTTTCGTTTATCGTATTGATGCTGTACATCAACCGAGTCCTCATTGGCTACCGTCATTGGTCTGGCGGTCGTCACGGATCGACGATGGGGCTTCAATACCTTGTACGAACATTGGCTCTGGCCGTGATTCTGCTCTCGGTCAACGTGGTGCTTGCCAACGTCAATTTTGCCTTCGACTTCACCAACGAGAAGCTCTACACCATTTCGGAAACCACCCGAAAGACGCTCACCTCGCTGAGTGCCGATCGCCCTGTCACAATTCAGGCTTTCATCAGTCGGCATGTCCCGCGCGAATATGCTCCTGTCCGAACGTCGTTGATTGGACTGCTCAGCCAGTACGAGCAGACAGGACGCGGAAAACTCTCGGTTCGTATTGTCGATGTCGAGCCATTCAGTGAAGCGGCCGAAGAAGCCAAAGCCTTCGGAATTGAAGCTCGCAAAGTGCAGTCAGAACGTGGTGGCCGCATCCAGATGGATGATGTCTACCTGGGGGCCGTGATCAATAGTGGTGCCAATGAAGTGGTCATCCCCTTCTTTGATGTCTCACTTCCCATTGAATATGAGCTGACTCGCTCGATTCAAACGGTGTCAGAAAAGAAACGCCGAACAATCGGGATACTGGAAACAGAAGCCAAACTCACCGGCGGCTTTGATATGCAGAGTTTCCGCAGTTCGCCGGAATGGCGGATCGTGACGGAACTCAAGAAGCAATACAACGTAGAGGCTGTCTCGCCAGCTTCTGCCATCGATGACAAGAAGTTCGATGTGCTGATTGCTGTTTTGCCCTCTTCGTTGACAACGCCCGAGATGGGAAATCTGGTGGACTATGTCCGCAAGGGCCGCCCAACCCTGATTTTTGATGACCCGATTCCTGCAACGAATGTGGAACTGGCCCCACGCCAGCCGCGTCCCCGTGCGGGAGGAGGCATGATGGGGATGAACCCGCCCGGCGAGCCAAAAGCCGATGGGGGAAAAGCCACGTCCCTTGTTAACCTTCTGGGAATCCAATGGAACTTCGATGAAGTGGTCTTTGACAATACGATCAAAGTGCTGCACCCGGAATTCTCGGACGTTGTCCGACCCGAAATTGTGGCCATCAGCACCAAGAGCGGCATCAAGAACGCCTTTTCCGAAGTCAGCCCTATTACCAGTGGCTTGCAGGAAGTGCTCCTCTTCTTCTCGGGCACCATTCGCAAACGCGATAAAGCCAATGTCAAAATCACGCCTCTGATGCAGACTGGCCCTGATTCCGGTCTGATTGGCTGGAGTGACCTCATTCGTCCCGGCTTCTTTGGCGGTGGTCTGCAGATCGTTGAAGACCCACCCCGCATTAAGGACGAGTACTCTCATATTGTCGCTTGCCAGATTGAAGGAGACACCAAAGCGGGTGGGCCACCGATCAATGTGATTTATGTGGCAGATACCGACCTGATCGCTGACTGGTTCTTTTCTGTTCGCGAGCGGCGGATGCTCAATCTGGATCTCGATAACGTCACATTTGTTTTGAATGCCGTGGATTTGCTGGCAGATGACAAGACGTTTATTGAATTAAGAAAACGTCGTGCCAAAGCCCGAACTCTGGCAGGCGTGGAACGACAGACATCCCGCTTCGTCAAAGAACGCTCGGATGAGCAGCAGAAGGCCAATGAAGAAGCCAAAACCGCGCTGGATGAAGCGAAGGAACGGTTGAAAACCGAAGTGGAAAAAATTCGCAAAGACGATTCACTGGATGACATTGCCAAATTGCAGGCTCTTTCGATCGCCCAGGAAAACGAAACCCGTCGCGTCCAGGTGACGGAAAGCAACATCGAGCAAGTTAAACAGGCCAAACTGGAGAAAATTCAGCGGGAGACAGATCGTCAGATCCGTCGCGTCGAGCAGAGCTTTTTCCGCATGGCCTTCCTGCTTGCGATCATCCCGCCGGCAATGCTCGGGCTGTTTGTCCTGCTCTTCCGGATCAGAAACGAACAGCAAGACATCAGTCCGTCACGAAGAACCCCGGTTAAGCATTAAAAGCCAGGTACCTTGAGAGAGATTCGGTGTGATCGACTCTCACTCACTTGTTATTTCCCGTGTCCTGAATGACTCCAGCCACCAGCCTTTTGCCGCATTCTTCCGGCAAGAGGCTCAAGGCAAACGAGCAAATCCACATAGATTGCAGCAAGGTTTCTCCCATGCGTGAAACACAACGAACTCTCATTTTTGCCGGCGTGGCTGTGGTCGCTCTGATCGCCGCCTTGATGGCAGGGCCAGCCACACCGAAACCACCAAAGGAATACGATGTCGTTGGGAAGGAGTTCTTTCCGAACTTCACCAATCCCAACGATGCCAAAGCCCTGGAGGTTGTCTCCTACGATAAAGACACCGCCGAAGCGCGAGTCTTCGTGGTGGACTTCAAAGATGGTGCCTGGCGCATTCCATCCCGGCACAACTACCCGGCTGATGGTAAGGATCGACTGGCGAAAACAGCTGCTTCTGTCATAGGCATCAAACGAGAGAATTTGATCAGTCGTCAGGCGTCGCTATATAGCGAATTCGATGTCATTGATCCTTTGAGCGAAGACTCCACTCAACTCACAGGACGTGGGCAACGCATTACACTGAAAGATGGCGATGGAAAAGTTCTCGCCTCGTATGTCGTTGGCAAGGCGGTGCCGGGGCGGAGCGGACAGTTTTATGTTCGTCCGCTGGATTCCAACGACAAAAATGTCTACGCCGCCAAGTTGAACATGAATCTTTCAACTCGCTTCACAGACTGGATCGAGCCAGATCTTCTGAAGCTTGATCCAACTAGACTCGATACGATTACTATCGATAAATACACGGTGGATGAAGTCCGCGGCCGGATTACTGGGAAGGATGTCAACCAGTTGCACCGTGATGGCCCGAATGATCCCTGGACTCTGGCAAACATCAATCCTGCGACAGAGCAGGTCAATGAAGAAGAAGTCGGCAAGCTCGTTAAAGCCCTCGGCGATATGAAAATCGTCGGCGTTCGCCCGAAGCCCGCCCGGTTGAGCCGTGATCTCAAAGTGGCCAAGGGGATTAAACTCGACGCCAATACGCTGGCCGATCTTTCCATGAGCGGCTTCTTTCCCATCAAGGATGAAGATGGCGGCATGGAGATCTATTCCAAAGAAGGGGATCTCGCTGCCATCACCGATCAGGGCGTGGTCTATATGCTCCGCTTTGGTAATGTTTTTAGTGGCACCGAGGAAGAAATCGAATTCGGTTTTGCGAATCAGCCAGACGGAGAGAAACCTGACGGAGAGAAACCTGACGGAGAGAAACCCGGCGATGCAACTAAAGAGGCAGAGGCTGACAAAAAGTCAGATTCGGCAAAAAGTCGTAACCGTTATCTCTTTGTTATGGCCCATTTTAATCCCGAAGCGCTTGGCCCTCAGCCCGCACCACCTGTTGAGCCGAAGCCTTTTGTGATGCCCGAAGGAAATGTGTCCACAACCGACAACACTGCCGCAAGTGATGGCCCGGCGAGCGCTGCAACCCCTGCAAACGCGACAAAAAATGAGGGCGAAATCACCGCAGCGAAACAAGCCGCTGCGGAAGCCCAGGCGCGTTATCTTGAGGCCTCGCGCAAGTACAAGGACGATCTCCGCGACTGGGAAGACCGCAAGCTTGAAGGTGAACGTCAAGTCAAACAGCTCAATGAACGTTTTGCCGACTGGTACTATGTCATCAGTGCCGACAGCTTCGACGCCCTGCAACTGGGACGAAAATCTTTGGTTAAACCCAAGACCGAAGAAGCACCTCCGACAGGCAACTCGGGATTGAATCCCGCTTTTCCCGCTCCTCCCGTACCGACTATTCCACAGATTCCACAATAACTGCCGATTGAGCACCAAGACATATTTCAAGGATGCTGGCCACTGTTCATTGTAGATCCAGTGAATGATTCGTGGTTCGTCTGAAGGATGAGCTTACAGGAGAAAACGGGGAACAAGCCCCTCTCATCCAGAGATCCAGTGAATGATGAAGTCGGCGGTATTTGCCGATGAGGCCTGTTTTAGTGTGTGGGTACAAATCCTCACTTGGCCTGATCGTTCTAAAATCGAAAACAGAGTGCGTTTCAGTTCTGCCGATAGTTCCGAATGACGGGCTGCCGCCGCAAATGGGCGTGGGTAACCCGTAAAACGGGGGCCAGAACATGCAACGTCGTTCATTCCTTCATTTGTCGCTGGGAGCGATTGCCAGCCAGCCTCTGTTGGGTTCTCTGCTTTCTGCGGCAGAACCTCTCAAAATCGAATGGTACACATCGCTGAAACAGGCGCATGTTCAAGCCATCGCACGGCAAAAGCCCCTATTGATCATCTTTGGCGCCAGTTGGTGCGGCTACTGTCATAAACTGGAAAAAGAGACCCTGGGCGATAAGAAACTCGCTCAGTTCGTGCTTCGCGAGTTCGTCCCGGTGAAACTGGATTTTGATAAAGACGATAAGGCGGCAAAAATCCTCGAAGTCGAGAACTTGCCAGCCACCGTTGTTATTAACACCGAGGCTGAGCTTCTTGCTCGATCGACGGGTTTTTATGTTGCCGACAAGTATACAGAAATACTCCAGTCAGCGCTCCGTCGCCAATCGGAAATTCTCCAGGCCCGGCACACCACTGCCGCAAGACCGTCGTAATCGCCAAAGCTGGCTCAATGGTTGTTACCAACCGTTGCTTCAAGCGAGTTGACCCGGGATAACAACGTTTTCTTGCGGTACAGCGATTCCCCGGTCACGAAACGGGCAATTTCTTATTGAGAGATGTACGAAATCGTCATAACCTGACAATATCACGTTTGCGGTTCGCGGCCCCTTATGGGATGATCCGAAGACGCCGTGGAAAGGCGACCAGTTTGAGCGCAGCGTACTGCGTTCCTGCGATGTCTTCCGGCTTTTCAATGGACTGCGAGCAAACATGACAAATAAGCCAAAACGACCACTAGCGAGCGATGATGACTCCTGGGGTAAGCTGGCATCGGATCTGTTCGGGATAGAATTTGGTGTGGATGATGAACTGGATTTGCCAGATCCGGATGAATTGAATGAATCCGCACCTGTCGCAGCCAAAGCTGCGGATGAACCCGTGACAATGACCGCACCAACTGTGGTTGAACCAACACCGCGTGCGACAAGTTCTCGATCTCAAGCGGTTGCTTCCGATGAGTTTGGGGGAGACCTCTTCGGAGGCGATCTACTCGACGATGAACCGGAAGACGATACGCTTGAAGACGATGTACTTGAAGATGATGAGATTCAGGAAGTCGTCTCTGCCTCGACGGATTTTGATGACGCCGATGACGAAGTGGAAGTCGAGAAGCAGTTCCCGATGACCGTTGCCGAACAGGGTGACGACTATTGGGATGCTCTGGAAAGCTGGAACTGGGAAGAGTCACCCAGTCGCTCGCGTGAAGGTCGTCCTCAAGATCTCTTAAAGACTCTTGAGGCAGAAGTTGCCCAGCACTCCCGGCATGCCCGTGATCGTGCTGAAGCTCCTGCTCCACGTGGCCGATCCCGTGAAGCCGTGAGTGCTCCTTCTTCATCACCAGAAAAGTCTTCTTCGCCACGTTCTGGCCAGGAAGCACGCACCAGCCAGGAAGGTGGGAGGCCACGTCGGCGCGATGATGCCGGTGGTCGTGAACGTGCTGGCCGTGAACGGACAGGACGTGATCGGACTGTCGCCACAGAAGAACGTACGTCCCGCCCCGAAAGTCCCCGGGCTGAAAATCCCCGTCCCGAACATGCCCGGGCTGATCAGCCCCGCGAAGAAAATCGTTCCCGTCGTGGCCCACGAGAACGCGGACAGGATCGTCGTCCGGAACACCGCCCAGAACAACGTCCAGAGCATCGGGCCGTTGCGGCATCCCAGGAAGTACGCACTGACGACTTCGGCTTTGGTTTAGGGGCAACAGCCGAAGAGCGTCCCGCACCAGCCTCACGTCGTCCCATTAAGTCAGCCCCACCGGCAAGGCGTCCTGCCCCGCCGGTTGATGATTTTGCTGGAGACATTTTTGAGTCCACTTCGGATGAAATCGACGACGTCGCATTCGTCTCTGAAGACGCCGAAGAATTTGAAGGCGAAGAGGCTGTTGAAGACGGTGAAGATCGTCCCCGTCGTCGCCGCCGCCGCCGTCGCCGCCGTTCGGGGCCACGGCCTGCTGAAACCACCGGGGAATCGACAATTGGCGAAGAGTTCGGTATCGATAGCGATGAATTGGAAGAAGACATCGCAGAAAGCCATGCTCCCAAGTCTGAGCTGACGACACGCGATGTGGTTTCTCGCGAGCCATCGCCGCGTCGGGCTGAGCGACCACGTCGTGATGAACCACGCCGCGATGAGCCACGATCCGGTGTTCGTGAAGGTGCTGAACGACAGCGGCCTCCCCGCGGTGAAAGAACTCGTCCCTCAGCGGCACGCAGCGACTCACCCCGCCCTGCCCGTGTCCCTCAGGAAATCGGTGACCGTGACAATGAGTTCGTGGATGAACCACGCAGTCGTTCAAGGCGTCCTGTCACTGATGAAAACTATTCCGAGCGATCACCTCGTGATCTGGAAGTTCCTCCTTCTCGCCGGCCAACACCTGTTGCACAACAGGCTGTGGAAGATACATCGCCCGATCCCATCACACCCGCGAACTATGACGACATTCCCACTTGGGAAGAAGCCATTGGTTTGCTGGTGAAAACTCCTGTCGGTGAACGGACGCCACGCCCACCACGACGAGATGATCGGCCACGACGATAGTCGTTCGATTGGATCGTGGATTTTTTGAATTTCCATTCAACCTGCGGCCAGCTGACAGCAACTGGTCGCAGGTTTTTTCATCATGCAGCGACCCTATGACAACGTCATTCCCATCACTTGCGATTCTTCCCTCTTCTGCCTCGGAGGAAGGCTGTTGCCCGTCAGCAGGTATCGACCAGACACCTCAGGCGGCTCTCGAAACTGAGTCATCTCATCGGACATGCCGGCTGGTCACGCTTGGGTGTAAAGTGAATCAGTACGAAACCCAGCAGGTGCGCGAGGCTCTTGCCAAGTCTGGTTACCGTGAAGCGGCTGATCATGAAATTGCCGATTTGTGCTTTGTCAATACCTGCACTGTGACCGCCAACGGAGAATCTCGCTCGCGGCAAGTAGTCAGGCAACTGGCAAAGGCCAATCCCGGCACTCGCACCATTGTGGTTGGCTGTGGGGCCACACGTGCCCCTGACGATTTTCGTAAATTGCCATCGGTCTTTGACGTCGTGACTGACCGGAGAGAACTCCCCGACGTTTTGCAGCGTTACGGGGTGATCGATTTTCCTCGTGGCATTGAGCGTTTTGAAGGTCGTAAGCGGGCATACGTCAAGATTCAGGATGGTTGTGTTCTGCGTTGCACCTATTGCATCATTCCGCAAGTGCGCCCCAATCTGATCAGCCGGGAACCTGAAGTCATCGAGCAGGAAGTACGGCGACTGATCGAAAATGGTTGCCAGGAAATTGTGATGACTGGCGTCCATATCGGGCATTATGGAGTTGATCTGCACCGCAGAGCACCAAACCAGCCTCGCATACGTCTTTGGCACCTGCTTGACCGGCTCGACAAGATTCCTGGGCATTGGCGGATGCGGCTTTCCAGCATTGAAGCCGCTGAAATGCCTGCGGAATTTATTGAGTGTGCGGCCTCCAGCGAGCACCTGTGCCCACAGTTTCATCCGGCCCTTCAAAGTGGTTCCGATGCAGTGCTGAACCGGATGCGAAGACGCTACACACGGGAAAAATTTCTCCATGTGATTGATCAGCTTAAGCACCGATTACCCCGTCCGGGTTTTTCCACCGATGTGATCGTGGGCTTTCCGGGTGAAACCGACGCTGAGTTTGAAGAAACCATGACTCTGTGCCAGGAAGTCGGCTTTACCAAAATACACGGTTTTTCTTTTAGTGCCCGTGCAGGGACAGTCGCTGCAACACTGCCTGGACGTGTGCATGGTGATGTCATTGATGCCCGCCTGGCTCAATTGAGAGAGCTGGAATCCAGGCTTTCACAATCATTCTGTGAATCACTGATTGGCACACAGACGGAAGTGATGGTGGAAGGAATTCACCCCACCCGTGAGGGGTATGTGGTTGGAACCGATCGCCGCTACTGTCAGGCGCTCATTCCTGGAAGTGCGGCAGATTTGGGGAGTCTGAGAGAATCGTTGGTGATTGGCGCTTTAGAAGGTATGCTGATTGGTGAATGATATCTGGGGAGTGGATCTCGATACTGCGGTCATCGGAACCGCAGTTGACCAACGAGTGTCTTCGTCCTGTTTTCACATTATTCACATGGTTGATTTGTAAGATCCCGGCTCAGCATCGTGGTGAGAATTACGCTCGCGGATGAGCGAGGACGGTTTGTATGAGTCAGCAAGACTTTCAAGCGAGTTTCTTTGATCTGCATCCCGCAGGGGATGTTTATGTGGCTACGATCAGTTGTAAACAACTGACGGAAGACGAAAACCTGGAACAGATGTCTCAGGAACTGCTTTCGATCATTGAGATTTTCAATTGTCGTAAGCTGGTGGTCAGCCTCGAACGTGTCACTTTCATGACCAGTGCGGCACTGGGGCGGTTAATCACGCTTCACCGCCGGCTTCATCGTAAAGACGGCAGGATGATTCTTGCTGCGGCCAATGGAGGAGTGGCAGATGTTCTGAAACTCAGCCGTTTGCAGGATTATTTTTCGATGGCGACGGATGTCCAATCCGGAGTCACGCAGTTGCAAGCCACATAAATAGTCGTCCTGATGGCTTATGCCGCTATGCCACGAGTTAGCTTCTCGTGAGAACAAGTCTGCCACGAGCGAACTTGTATCGATTTTATTGTGAGAGTTTTCGAGCATTATCAAGTTCGATGGCATAGCCATCGCCCTTACCATCGCGAATGACGATAATGTGATCACAATCTTGAAAGATGTTTTGTTCACATTGGAAAGCCGTTGTGTCCTTGAACTCTGATCTGCCCAGCCCCTCTTCTGTTGTTGATCATCTTCACCCCATGACGCCGGTTTATCCCGGCAGCCTGATTGTCATTGAAGGGATCGATGGGGCAGGAAAAGGAACCCAGACAGAACTGTTGCGAAATTCGCTGGGCACCTTGGGCCATGACGTCGTGGTCTTCAGCTTTCCCAGGTACCAGCAGACGTTTTTCGGCCAGCGCGTCGGGGACTTTCTCAATGGTCACTTCGGGTCAATGGAACAAGTCCACCCCTTCCTCGCATCACTGCTCTATGCGGGAGACCGTTTTGAAAGTCGCGGATTATTGATCCATGCACTTTCAGAGGGAAAGATTGTGCTTTGTGATCGCTACGTGACCTCTAATCTGGCACACCAGTTGATCAAAGCTCCTCTGCAAGAGCGTGATGAACTTAGACGCTGGATTGAACATGTCGAATATCAATTATTCGGCCTGCCACTCGCAGACCTGACATTGCTCCTCGACACGACGACGGAAACCGCGACTGATCTCATTGACCGGAAAGCCCCGCGCGAATACACAACATCTAAAGCGGACCTGCACGAATCCGATCAACCCTATCTTGAATCCGTTCTGCAGGAATATCGCAAGATGGCAGCAACCAGCCAAAATTGGCGAAAAATTGGTTGCCTGAGCGAACAGCAACTCCGGAGCAAGACGGAGATTGCACAGGATGTTCTTCAGCTAGTCACCCACTACCTTGATTCAAAATAGTGCCGCGTCGCGGCTTTGTCTTCGGGTTTATGTCGCCACAACGTCCTCCGTTGTCGGACTTAACAACAGAAAAAACGAATTTTATACTTTGACAATGCAATAGGTTGCGTCTGATTCAATTGGCACCTCAACGCTTGAATGAAGTGACAAACCGCAGGCAGTGCCGGGGATGGTAGAGACTGACAATGGACGAACTCGAAGCATCCATGGCCTCTGCGGCCCGCCCGTTCATTCCTCTCAATGAAATTGTCCCGGCAAAGCCACTTCCCTGTCCCATTGATCCTGACTTTCCCAGCCTGATTGTTTCACGACGGGATTGGATTGAACGTGTGCTGCGACCCTGGTGCGCAACCGCAGATCTCGCATCACTTCGTCTTGCCGAATTTCAATGGACTGATCTGGCAGGGCAAGTCAGTCCAAAACACACACTCTGGTGGTGGGCGTGGGAACGCTTTGGGGCCATCGTCCACCCCGAACTCGGGTTTGACGAAAGCCACCCCTGGCGCATGACGCTAAAAAATGGCTCAGAACATTCCGGCTACATCGATAACCGCCAAAGCCTGCGGGGAGAACTGATGCTCATTCATCGAGATCTGTTGGGGCAGCTGGAAGCTCTGGGGCCTTTTTCGCTGGAAGAGATCTCACAGATCGAAGCTGACAAACACGGTTCCTGAGATTGGCTCTTTTGCAGCAGGGCAGCATCAATTCTCATCAACCAGACGGACGTCACTGAGGCTGGGAGCATTCAAGGGAAGCGGTGTTTCTGGCGAGAGATGCAAACGATCTTCAGGGATCTGTGATACAGGAATGGCTTCGGTATGAGCCTCCTGCTGTGTGACGACAGCATCAGATGGCCCCATCATGACTCGGAATTTCTCGCTCGCGATCGAGAGTTCGTCCCCCGGCAGCAACGCTCCCCGAACCACCCGCTGGCCATTCACCTTCGTTCCATTAGTGCTTCCCAAGTCGCGAATGAAAAGCAGGCCATCCGTACGGACAATCAGACAGTGCAACTTAGAGATGCTCGATTTATCAATAAAAACATCACAGAGGTCTTCCTGCCGCCCAATTAACGTGATGTCACGTGTAATGGGAATCGCCGGGCCACCTTTGAGCGGCGTCAATTCGGCCTTCATGCTCTTTCTTTCTCCTGTGGAACGGCTGTGCATTGATATTGTCGTCACTCGCGAGGCACTGTCAATCACCCGATTTTTTCCCAAGATGATCAACCGCGTGTCTTTTGGGGGCGAAGGGAGGTGGAACAACTTTTTCTAGCTGAAATTCCTTCGGTCTGTGCGTGATATCGAACTTTCAGTTTCAGCCGGATACTCAATATGAGAATCGAGAGAATTGGCTGCCTGTTTCTGGTTGAGATCTGTTTCGTCGAGATTTTCGTCAGATAAAGCCGGCTGCTCGTTTTCGGCCACCTGTTGTTCGGCATCTGCCGGAAGACTGGCAAGCACCGGTTGGTCAATCGATCCCATCGAGGGTTGAACAGAAAGTGGTCGGAAGGTCGGTTCAACCACCCCTGAAGACATTTTGGGAACCGTGGCCAGAATTAACAGGCTGGCACAGCGTGCCAGGGTCGAGACCGCAAAGACCCATAAGTAAGCCTCGATTGTCACTCCCATCGAACGCAGCATCCCTGTCCCAATGAGCGATCCGACAAGCAATGCGGCGTTATTGGCCACGTTATAAATGGTCAGCGTTCCGGTACGTTCTTTTTCCGGAATGGCCTCCAGGAACAACAACGTGACAGCCAATTCATAGGCAGCCCAAGCCGTTCCCGCCAGCGCCTGGACGACAACTAACCATCCATAATGAAAACTGACATCCCAGGCCGCTGCCAGGGGGGTAATACAAATGGCACCAATCCACAGCAGTTGCTGTGCCCCCACCTTCTTGGCCAACCGTCCCCAGTAGGGGAGCGTCAAAAATTTGGCGACGAACGAGGTTCCAATCAGAATCACGTATTCCACATACGTTAAATGCAGTCCTTTGAGCATATAAGGGACAAAGAACGGCCCCGAAATACAGACACCGACTTGCATGCAAACGACAAACAGAAGCAGCCGCCCTGATCGTCCTTTTCCAAAGTCTCTGGCTCGTTGGAGAAACGGCGTGTCATCGGCTAGGTGAACCGGTTGTGGTTCCGTCTTACGAGAAAGGCAGACTGTCGAAATGAACCGGCTGATGCCAGCAATCAAAAATAGAAAAATAAATGCCTGAGTCCGAGACTCCCATGAGCTTCCCAGTTGAAGAATCAGTCCTCCAGTTAAAAAGCCCGCCAAAGTCATGGCTTGGCTGAATCGCGCCCGTTTGGCAAAAAAGTGGGCGCGAACAGAAGGCGGAACCACCGCCCCCATCCAGGTATTCCAGGCTGGCCCGGTGGCCAGACTCGTGGCCCAGTAAACGGAGGTAATGAACAAAGCCTGCCAGTGAGAAATGGTGCCTTGTGCCGCTGCGACTATCAGCGGAATGAAACAGGCCGCCTGAATCGAGGCATTCAGGATGACCCAGCGTTTATTCGATCCCAATACGCGAATCGCACTGGGTGACACCAGTTGCAACAAGCTGCCCACAAAGACCGGGACACTGGCGATCAACCCGGAAAAGACATCACCAAGTCCTGCTGCCAGAACAAAGGCGGGGACATAAGTTTCCCCGATCCCCACCATGACACCATACGACGCACCATCCCCCATACTGGCCGCCAGATTGCGGCGGACAGGCTGGTGCAAAGTTGGAGGAACTTCATCGCGGGCCACGGAACCGTTCGATACAACGGCAGTCATGACAGCTAGCTCGGCAAATTCATCGAGGGGGGCGTCAACGAATTATCGACGGCCAACTTTGGTGGAAGAGTCCCTCGATGCCACCGGCATGGGTTCTATCAGATCTTACCTGACTCGGAAAGTTACCCAAACTTCTATCGTTCAAGCTTCCCGACATTCTAACGGCAGATAACTGTCAAAACCCAAAACAATCAAACGTTCCTGGATGCGTTGCTGCCGGCTGGATGAGCTTTCTCCGGCTAAAATACCGCAGATCATGGTGCCAATCGCCACGACGGCAACTTGTGAAACCGTTCGCGGCACCCCCAGTTCACTCGTGTCGACAAAAATTTCATCCACACTGCAAAACTCACCGAACTTTTGACCGGCATAATGAAACTCGGCACCACAAAAGTCGGAACTCCACTCATAATCAAAGGGGCCAAACGTACGCCCCCGATGTCGCACCCAGATGCGGTTATCATCAATCACAAGAGCGTGTCGCGTCCCCATCAGTGAATCCTGAAGTGAAGAGGAACTCTTCAAAACAAAGATCACTGGTACGGAAATTCCTGAATTTAGAGAAGATCAAATCTCAGGCCACTGGGAATTCACGGCACAATCTTCGGGCGCACTTTTGGGATCAGCCAACATCGATATGAAGGCTTGATACAGGGGGCACCACAGATTTTTAGCGATTGTACGAAGCGTTTTGTTCCGCTGGATTTTTTTGATCGGGGGGGCGTTTCACCGACTGTTCATGGGTGGGACTCACCTTGATGGGCAATGGCAGTATCAGTCGGCACATGGCAGGAGCGAGGGGGCGGCAGCAAAATAATGACCGTAATTCCGATCGCAGCCAGAGCTCCCACCCCCCATTTCAGCAATTCTGCCAATGGACTGAAAAGGAGGGTCGCTCCTACGGTGAACGCCACAATGAGAATCGCGAAGCACTTGATCTTCACACTGACACCCCGGTCGCGATCCCATTTTCGCAGAATCTGTCCAGCAATGGGGCTTCGATAGAGCCACGCGTGCAGGGCCGGAGACGAACGGAAAAACAGATAGCTGGCCAAAAGCAAAAATGGTGTAGTCGGCAATCCCGGAAGAATCGCTCCGAGGAAAGCCAGGCCCACGCATAACCATCCCAGACACTGATAAATCACTCGCCAGAGCGGACTTTTGACAAGCGGAATCGAGCGGTTCTGATTCTCTTCGGAGCTTTCCCTGGATTGGGCTGGCAGGAGGGGCAACTGGTTCAATCTCTCGTCACAGCCATGGGGAATTTTCTCGAGTCGTTGAACGACCGCACCCTTCTCTGCCGGGATGACACGCCATGATCTGAGAGAAGGATTTGAAGTCACGATCGACACCATGGCTTCCGCAGGAGATTCTCCGGATGAAGGCTGTTTTGCGGTGTGGGTCTCACATTTCATTCCAGCCTCCCCACAATCCCGTCATCGATCGTGCCGAACTTTTAAAGTGTTTTTCAAATCACGTGGGAGTCACCACTTGTTTTGAACATGAAGGCCACTTCGTCAGTTTTAACAAAACAATCGTGCGACAGAGAGCGATAAAGCGTTTGGCGTTTTCTGACAGGCATCACCAGTTTAATGAAATGATTCAGGAATGCTTTCTCGAAGTGCTGGCGGTACTGGTTCTTTATTCAGCATCGGCCAGCAACACGCCTCTGTTCACGATAACGGTTGCCTGAACGGCTTTTCCTGCTGTCATCAGGCTTTTCTCTCATCAATCAGAGGAGAAAAGCCCGCTTCGTCCAGAAAAATAGAGGTTAATGACATGGCGTGGGCAATGAACGGGACGCTGGAAATAAGCGATTCGTTTCAAGGAATCTAAAAACTTCGAAGGAAATTTTAACCGGCAACAGGGTTCCACCCTTGCCTGCCGCGATTGCCTGATTATATTGACCGCGCTGAGCAGGCGATGCTCTGAATATCGCCCTGATTCAGTCTCTCTATTTCCGCATTTTTCGGTACACCAAAAATTCTTGAAATTCGTTCGATTGATGGGCCTTGACATCGGCACTTCGCTCGAATACCAGTGGCAGGAAAATCCTACTCCCCCAAAGGCAATTTGACCGATCGAAAAACGTGAGTTGACGTTCGACATATCGCTGCTTCGGGCAGGAACTTTGTGGACACAGGAACGACACCAATCAGGATTGAGGGTTCGTATTCATGAGCTTGGCCGTATCTTCGATTTCACCAAACAGTTTGAACCACCTCTTTGAAAATTCGCTGGCAACGGCCTTTGGAACATCTCTGTTTCCATCGCCGGTCTGCGCGCGAGATGACGACGAGGACGAAGACTTCGATGAAGACAGCGACGACGAAGAAGATGACGAAGTCGATGATCTTGACGAAGAAGATGTCGACGATCTGGATGATGATGATCTGGATGACTTCGACGACGACGATGACTTCGATGACGAATACGAAGACGAAGAAGAATTTGATGACGATAGCGACGACGATGATGACGATGACGACGACGAACTTGATGAAGACGATGATTACTAGTGCATTGTCAAAGTATAAAATTCGGGAATCTTCTGTTGTTAAGTCCGACAACGGAGGACGTTGCGGCGACATTAACCCGAAGGCAAAGCCGTGACACGGCACTAATCGTTGATCGCGTTGGGCTAATCGTGACTTCTTAGCGAAGGCACTTGTCCCTGATGGGGGCTTGTCCCTCCTGGATTTGTTGGTGAAGCAGGCATCACTGATTCTGCAAAACGTGGCTGGCACAGTTTAGTTTTGAAAGAACAGCAAGCCTGTTGTTTCACCTGCGCAAAAACATTCAAAGGAGAGTTGGTTTTACACCGGCTCTCCTTTGTTTTTTTGACTCGGTTCCTTCACCATGCCAGTGCCTTGGATATAACGCAGAATCTGATATCCCGCAGTTTTCGCATTTGGAATTCAGCATGACTTCACCACTTCGCCAACGCATCAACGAAGCAAAACAAGCGATTCTCAGCCGCTGGCAGGGGCAACCTGTGGTCGGCATGATTTTGGGCACAGGCCTGGGCGGCCTGGCTGAGCAGATTGAGCAGGAGGCCGCTATCCCTTATGCGGAGATCCCGCACTTCCCCACATCAACTGTGCAATCGCACGCGGGCCGACTGGTCTGCGGCAAGCTTCGTGGTGTTCCTGTTGTCGTGATGGAAGGTCGCTTCCACTACTATGAAGGCTATAGCCTTGAGCAGGTGACGTTCCCTGTTCGGGTGATGAAGGCGTTGGGAATTACAACACTTCTCGTGACCAATGCCGCCGGAGGGATCAATCCTCAGCTTGAGCTATCGGATGTGCTGATCATTGAAGACCACATCAACCTGATGCCTGAAAACCCCTTGCGTGGCCCCAATGACGAAGAACTGGGGCCTCGCTTCCCGGATATGAGCCACCCTTATGATCGCGAGCATCTCAGCACGGCTCGCGCTGTGGCACTGGAACTGGGGATTAATTGTCCCAAGGGTGTTTTCGTGGCTGTCAGCGGGCCGAATCTAGAGACTCGGGCTGAGTATCGCATGCTGAAGTTGATGGGAGCTGATGTCGTCGGAATGTCGACAGTTCCTGAAGTCCTTGTCGCAGTTCACTCGAACCTGCGCGTATTGGGATTTTCAGTTGTCACTGACCTGTGTCTTCCCGATGCACTGGAGCCGGTTGAGTTATCCAAGATTCTGGAAGTGGCCGCCAAAGGGGGGGCCAAGCTGGCAAAACTGATTCCTGAACTGTTGCCGCGTATTGCTCTCGCTCAGTAACGGCTTTGCCATTTGTCGCGACATCAACTCAAAATCTCCCATCGTGTATTATTGATGGGGTTTGGTTGATGTTGCGACTTCTTGCCGGGAACGAGGACTCCGTTGCGTTCCTGTTGGTTGTGATTCCTGTTTTTTCAGGATCACCACCAATTTTCGCCTGGAAGGCTTAATCGCGAGGCAGGCCGGGGGCGATATCGACAATCCGTGCGGAAGGCCGTTTCAGATCAATCACCACAGCTTGAGTTGATTCAGCCTTTGTGAAATTTCCGACGGCGTCACGAGCCACCACGCGGACAAAAACCTCGCTGGGGCCATTTGGTGGCAATTCCCACTGGAAGCTTCCCGTGTCAGGCCGCCAGTCGCTGATCATGTTCCAGGGGCCTCCCGGTGAAGGAGCGGCATAGAGAGAAATCGGAGCTTCAGCGATGTTGGCATCCTGCACTCTCCAGCGAATGATGATCTGATTTTGCTTGAGGCCAGTCCCTTGTTCGACTCCCTGAAGTTCCAGCGCAGGAGGAGTCTGATCAACTTTTACTAAGATCGAGGGGGGCATGCCGTTGACAGGGGGATCAGCTGACAGCCCTGCACCACTGCGAACCCGAATTTCAAATCCATAGACACCATCGTGCGGAACCTGCACATCAAAGGGGCTTTTGAGATCGGCATCTTCGCCATAACGATACCATTTCTGGCCGTTGTCCTGCGTGATGAAGAGTTCGACAGCTCCAATACCAGAAGGCCCCAGATCATCCACTCGATAAGCCAACTGAAATTTGCGTGTGGCGACGAGTTTCCCAGTGAAGTTTTTGTCAGCCGCAGCAATCGCGTTTGAAGCGCGGGGTGGACTGTTTTCTACTGCTGGCGGGTTATTTGGTAGCTGATCAAAGTTGTCACCCGGCAAGCCGTAAGGATTCTGCACAATGTCAGGACGAGACTGGACATCACTGGAGACAGGTCGTCCGATCAGGCCCATTTGTGGCTGAGACAAGGGGACACGGGGTGAAGGCTCGATCAATGGCCCGCCAAATCCGAGTGAAGAATTCCCCGGAGTGGTACTGGCAATCGGTTGCCTTAAGTCTGGTGTGGCAGCTTTTCCGGCCCCGTCAGCTCCGCGAACAGTGGATTGAACCGTTCCTCGCCCGGAGTTCCCCGCTCGATCCAGCACCGAACCACGCACTGCCACAATCCCTCCCTGAGGGACACTCCATGCGGTCTGACCGGTTGCTCGCGGCGCGACGCTCATGGCCTGCCACCCTGAAACTCCGGGCTGGGAATATTCCAGTTTCAGCGTTGATGGATCAAGATTCTGATCGTGCAAGTGCCAGGAAAGTTGAACTTTTCCTTGAGAAACTTCTTGTAATGAAAGATCAACACGAGGTTCTTGTGTATCAACAATGACCATCAGCCCCGGCTCAAACACACGGCCATTTGGTTGAAGTTGATTATCACCATCAAGAGTCTTGACCGAGAACCAGAACTCACCATCACCCGGTGACTGGTACTCAAATTTACCGATCTCCGGGTTGATCGCCTGAGCCAGATTCCATGTGGCTCCCTGATCAGAAGAGACGTAGAGCCTCAATTCCTGCGCATTCATTCGCTGAAGCGCTGCAGGGTCGACTTTGAAAGGGATTCGGAAACGGTTCTTGCTGGTGACGATGGGGTTGGCTGCCAGCGCAGACGTTGTCATCCCCGCCATCAGGCAGAAATACAAACACGCTTGAGCAAACCTCCCCATGTCGGGCCTCTTCGAGAACTCGTAATCTAGTGGAGCTTCAAACCCGATTTGGCAGGTTAAGCCTTAATCGACGTGCAGGCCAACAAGCCTGCGGCTGAGTTCAGCAACCTGTCAAAACGGAGTCGTCATTCCACTAGCGGGTCATATGTAATCGGAAAACAATTGTTCCGGAGCAGTCACAGATTCGATTCGTAAAACGAACTCGGTTGATGTTACTAGTGCATTGTCAAAGTATAAAATTCGGGTCTCTTCTGTTGTTAAGTCCGACAACGGAGGACGTTACGGCGACATCAACCTGAAGACAAAGCCGTGACACGGCACTAGACTCGGAAAAACTGCCACGGCCGCTAAACGTGGTACAGTTTCATATCGTCTGTTGACGGCCTATGACTTCATGCAAACCTCAATGTGATCTGATCATCGGGTGGTCATTGAGATGACATTGCCCTGTTAATGCCGACCAGATGCGCGCATGAGTGCAGACTTTCAGTCAATGGCGGTGGTTTATGCCGGAAAGAGCAGGCGTTCGTACTGAACTCTGCTATCGACGTCGCACTTCGGCATATTTTGCGACAAAAGTTGCGGCTCGGCGTTGCGCTTCTTCGGCATCTCCTGAGGCGGCCAACGCTTTATCCACCAAACTTGTGGCCAATCCGACGGCGGCAGCACCCGCGTCTACAAATGATTTCAGCGTTTCCAGCGTGACACCGCCGGTCGGGACAATCATCGCTTGCGGAAATGGCCGTGTGAGTGCCGAGAGAAAGGTGGGGCCTACCGCATCAGCAGGAAACAGTTTGACCATCGATGCCCCGGTTTCCAGCGCGGTGATCAACTCGGTGGGGCTGAGAATGCCGGGGAGGATCAGTTTGTCGTAACGATGGCTCAGCTTGATGGTTTCCAGATTCAATGACGGCGTAACCAGAAACTCGGCTCCAGCCAGAATGGCCAGTCGTGCCGTTTCCGGGTCAAGAATCGTTCCCGCGCCAACCAGCACGCGATCACCCAGTTCTCGACTCAACTGGCGAATAACATCCAGGGCGCCAGGAACTGTCATCGTAATTTCGATGACATCGATACCTCCTTTGGAGAGTCCATGGCACAGAGGAACAAGCGTGTCGGGCGCATCGGCCCGGAGGATCGCGACCAGACCAGACTCAAGAATCCGGGTAATACTGGAGTGACGACTCATATCCAACAATTCCTGGTCAAGATCAACATCAATTAAAGGGAGGCAATGACTCTCTCACGACTCAACCGAATGTCTCATCGAGTTTGACAGGCGAGAGTCATCTCAGCCCTGAGCGGCGTACCGTTCGGCATATTGAACAACCCATTGGTCAATACTGGTGCGGAATGTGACAGCATCGGCTTCATCAAGGAGGGCAAATTCATTTCGCCTGAGAATCTCTTTGTTCCGAATGGTTCCGCGAACCACAATATCAATGATTCGGGCCGCACTGTTGTAAGGACGCACCAGAACTTCGAGATAAGAATATAACTGTTGAACATCCCGTCGAGACGTTCCCGAAACGTCATCTCGACTGGCTCTGGCTCCCCAGCCATCCGGTGAGACCACGGTTTTGAAGTTGAATCCCGGAAAATGATCCACCATTTTTTTCATGGCCAATTCAATGTGATCGGACAACTCCAGCCGGAGTGCCCCGTGCTGCTGGCGGTAGTCTTCATCCGTACGAGCGGCTTTCGCCCGCTGACTCCCTTCTTCATCGCGCTGACGATTGCCGCGTTGAATGGCTTTCTCGAGGCGATCATCAAAATTCCCACTCATACGAAAGTTCGCCTGATTTGAAAGGGTGCGGATCCACCTGGGTTGGAGAGGCGGAGGACTCAGCGAAGGCAATTCACACAGATAAGTATTCTGAAAAACATGCTTGAGGCAACGAGTTGGTGCGAGATCTCTGGGAGAGTTTAGGAAAATCCTGTTTTTGACGGCCCGATTCCTGCCCAATCTCCTGATTTGTCGTGGGTAATTCACAATGCGCAGAAAAATACGAAAGAATTTGAGCTACCATTTCTTGGGTATGTTGGCGTCAGGGGCAAAAAAGTAAGGGTAATGCCTCAGACAATTAAAGGCCTTTCGGACAGAATGTTGCATTTTATCGACGTTAAAGTGGCATTTGTCGGGGACGGCGAGTTTTCCGATGTCCCGCTTAATTCCCTTGGTTGACCCAAAGGAATTATTTTTTGCTCGCGTTCACCGGCAAGACGAGCCATCTTCTTTTGAAAGATCGGGTATAAAGCGAAATGTTTGAAGTCGGGTGGCCTCCCTGGGCCACCGCACCGATGAAATATCTCAATGCAAGTCGCCGTAAGTCAAGTCATGGAAAACGCTTGACTTGCACTGAACGGCCAACAATGATCCCATATTCATGGTACCAGGGTTGAGAGACCACAGGTGCGGTGTTGATGATTGTTGCCGTTCATCAGGAAAACTTGTGATCGCAGAAGTTTTCTCGGGCCAATTCTGGCAGGTTCTCATCTACTAGCAGGAAATCCCATGTCGAGCACAAGACGTCTGGACATCGAAGAAGTTGGCGACGTGACCGTAGCTAAGTTTATCGACAGGAAAATTCTTGACGAAACCAATATCCAATTGATTGGCAATCAGATGTTCGGCCTCGTCGATGAGGATGGTCGCAAGAAGATCGTTCTCGATTTCTCGACGGTTGAGTATCTCTCAAGTGCTGCTCTTGGCAAACTGATCACGATGGACAAGAAGGTGAAGGCCGCACGCGGGAAGCTCCGTTTGTGTGCCATTCGTCCTGAAATTCTGGAAGTCTTCCAGATCACCCGTCTGGACAAAATTTTTGACATCAAGTCGACTCAGGAGCAGGCCCTGGAAGGGATCTGATCCCCGCAGAGCTGTCATTGGTGCGTAACGATCATCTCTTTGAGTCAATCAAGACGTCGAGCCTGACTTCGCGTTTGAATGCTCTGGGGGCTGAGTCATGGGGGATTTTCTGACAGGAAACGCCGTATGATCTTTTGGCGATTTCCCGTAAAGGAACTCCATAACACGTAACAATGGTGTGTTGAAGGGGTTGAAATAATCCTTGAGTCAATTTGGCATCAAGTGATTGGTTCAACCAAGCCCCGGATTATCCTCGACAGCAGTAGCGCCATGCCGATTTATGAAGAGTTTGAAATTCATATTCCCAGTGATACTGCGGAGGGACAGATTGTCCAGGAGCGGATTATTGCCGCTATGGAAACAGCTGAATTTTCCCCTCGTGATGTCTTTGGCATGAGGCTGGCGCTGGAGGAAGGGCTGGTAAACGCCATTAAGCATGGCAACCGAATGGATCCTGAAAAGCAGGTTCGCATTGCTTGCCACGTCAGTGATGTGCTGGCGCGTGTGGAGATTGAAGACCAGGGACCTGGTTTTGACTGGAGTGACGTTCCCGACCCGACGGCTGAAGAAAACCTGGAACGTCCTTGCGGCCGGGGAATCATGCTGATGAGAGCCTTCATGACGAAGGTGGAATACAACGAATCTGGCAACAAGGTGCTGTTGGAAAAACTACGGGTCGCTCCTGAGGAATAACGAAGTTTCTTCAATGTCCGCTGATTTCGACTTCGAGTCTGCTGGACGGTTGTGTAAAATCGTGGCAGCTCTATCGAGAAACAACTGGAGAATACAAGAATCAGAGTTTTTGTGACGGAGTGATTGAGTTTCCGCACTGGCTCTGATGCCTGAGGTTCTGGTTCCTCAAGACAAGCTCGATCCATCAGTTTGCGGGCAGTCTCCGATGACGTTGAAGTTCGATTTTCCCGGTGACGCAGAATTTACCAAGCTGATCAAACGCGATCGCGAGGCCAATCTCACGATCGCAGCATTGGAAATCGCTCGGGATGCCCAACCAGGGCTGGATTTTCAGCCCACTTTGGAATGGATCGGTCGACGGGCAAACGAAGTGCGTACTCTCATCGCCCATGCGGATCAACCGCGTGATCAATTGGAGGCTCTCGCGTCCTGTCTTTCAGGGACACATGGTCTGCATGGCACGACGAGTGCCTATGATCAGGCTGAAGCAAGTTATCTCAATCGGGTCATCAGCACCGGAACCGGTTTACCGATCAGTCTGTCTCTCGTCTGGCAGGAAGTGGCGCGAGCAGCGGGAATCTGGCTGGATGGCGTCTCGGCGCCCCTGCAGTTTTTATTGCGGATGGAAACCGATCTCGGTCCGCTCTTTATTGATGCGTTTCGAGGGGGAGTCATTCTTGACTGGGACGACTGCCTCCAGTGGCTTGTGGAACTCAGTGAGCTTGAGGCCAGCGAAATTGAACCCATGCTGACCCCTGCCCGACCACGAGAAGTCATCACACGAATGCTCAATAATTTGAAAGTTCTCCATGTGAAGCATGGGGATTGGGAGATGGCTCATCAGGTGCAGAAGCGTCTGACAGCGCTGTTGCCTGGCCGGTTTGACCAGCATCGGGATCTGGGGTTGATTGCTTTCAAAGCCAGGCATTATGGCTTGGCCGTACAACTGCTCGAAGATTGCCTGCGCACTTGTGAAGGGAGCGAACGCAGTGTTCTGACGCGTCATTGGCAGGAAGCTGTCCGTTGCCTATCCGAACGAAACTGAAACCGTTTGCTGAAGGTGGTCAGTTGATTGCCTTTGCGGGAAGTTCCGGGAATCGCTGTTCCAGGAAGGATTGAATCTCGAGGGGTTCAGCCATTCGCCCTCGCCCGATTTGGCCGCAACTTAACCACCCTTCTCCCGGCTCGATAATGAGCGCTCCATCATTCTTCAGGCGTTCGACGTTCCTCGCCACGCTGGGTTTCGCCCACATTTCGCAATTCATGGCGGGTGCCAGCACAAGGGGACAAGTGACTGTCAGTGCTAATGTGCTGACGAGATCTGGCGCGAAACCATGAGCAATCTGGGCCATGGTGTTGGCCGTTGCGGGAGCAATCAAATAGACGTTGGCTCGTTCTGCCAATCCAATATGTTCGCCTCGGAAATGTTCTTTGGGTTCAAACAGGTCTCGAATGACTGGCCGACCGGTTAATGCCTCAAAGGTGCTGGGGCCGATAAATTTTTCGGCAGCAGCGGTCATGACAACCGAAACGGCTGCTCCTCGTTGAACGAGTTTGCTACAGAGATCGG
The DNA here is from genome assembly GCF_056500625.1 of Planctopirus sp. SH287. Classification (NCBI taxonomy): domain Bacteria; kingdom Pseudomonadati; phylum Planctomycetota; class Planctomycetia; order Planctomycetales; family Planctomycetaceae; genus Planctopirus; species Planctopirus sp. SH287. The sequence goes on from NZ_CM151403.1 coordinate 1,584,594, forward strand.
CCGTTTTATAAGCGGCAATTCCTCCTGTGACACCCAACAGAATTTCAAAGCGTGCCATGAGTCGATCCATGGAAGTTGTCAGTAGCCAATAAGAGATTGAGAGAAGTCCAACCACTCATCTCACTTCATTCTATCCTGTTTATCAGGGGGAAACTGGTTGTCGTTCCTGGCCTTGTCATAAAAAAACGGCGTCAGCGGTTTGTACGCTGACACCGTTTTTATGAATTGCCCAGTCAGCAGGTATTGGCAGCAAGACGGGATCATCCGTTGTGACACGATCAAGGGCGACGCAATCAAGGCAAGAGCGTCACCGGTAATCTTAGAGATCGTCAAGCGATGGGCCAGCATCCATCTCACGAGGCACGCTGGGCGCTGTCTGGAGGTTTCCAGACGCATCCAGGAAAATCTTGTCCTGGAGAATTTCCTGAACGACGACTTCCATGGGATTCTTGGTCTGAATTTCAACCAATGGACGAGCACCACGATTGAGTGCCACCATCCGCTTCTGAATCAGTGTGGAGAGCTTGAATCGCCCACCGACCTTACGGACGATGGCTTCTTCTTTCAGTTCTTCGAGCATAACGTAACCTCGTGTTCCAAAAGGCTGATGATGCGAGTGACTGCCAGTTCCAGGTCGTCATTAACAACCTGGTGTCGATATTTCTCGGCTTGCGCAAGTTCATGATGAGCTTGCCGCAAGCGTCGCTGGATGGTTTCTTCGGAGTCTGTTCCTCGACCGCGAAGTCGTTGTTCAAAAATTTCTGGTGAAGGGGTCTTCAGGAAAATTGTAATCGCATCCGGAAAAAGCTGCATGACATGCAAGGCTCCTTCCACATCAATTTCCAGAAATGACCAGGAGTTCAGGCGTCGGGCACGGTCAACCTCTGATAACAATGTTCCGTACCAGTAACCGGCCCCGTAAACCTCAGCTGTTTCAACAAATTCGCCTTTGGCCTGACTGGCCTGAAACTGCTCATGCGTCAGAAAGTAATAGTCTTCCCCATCCTGCTCTCCTTTGCGGGGAGGGCGCGTCGTGGCGGAAATGGCCTTGACGATCGGGACAGGCGACCGACGGATCAGTTGATTGACGATCGTTGTTTTGCCACTGCCGCTGGGGCCAGACAAGACCACCACACGGAACGGCACGCTGGAGGCCGCGGAGGATGTTTCCGGTGCCTTGATCATGACTTGCTGATCCTGTTGGCCATGAAAGGTGGAAATAGTGAGACCCAGAACAAATGAAATAGGAACAGTCGTCTTGAAACTCGACGTGAGCTTCAGAGCAAGTTGACCCCGGTGAACGTTTTACTCCACGTTTTGAATCACTTCACGCATCCGCTCCAAAGCAGCTTTCATTTCAACCACGCAATGAGCAATTGAGGCCTGGTTGGCTTTCGAGCCGATGGTGTTAATCTCTCGGAACATTTCCTGTAGCAGAAACTCAATCTTTCGCCCTTGCGATGTCGCATCTGCCAGATATTTTTCAAACTGTTGAAAATGGCTCGCCAAACGGGCTAATTCTTCGTTGATATCGCACTTGTCGGCAAACAGGCTGACTTCCCGAATCACATCAGCGGGAGTGACCGTCGATGAGGTGGATGCCAGCAGTTGGTTGACCCGCTCCAGAAGCTTATCGCGATATTCGCTGATCACACGGGGCGCTGAATCGGCGACAGTCTGCACCTGTGAAGTAATGGTTTCCTGACTTTTGCAGAGGTCCGCCTGCATGGCAGCTCCCTCACGGATACGGAAGGCTTCAAACTCGGAGAGTGCCCGTGCCAAAGCTTCCTTCAGCAGACTCGCATGACAATTGGTTTCCTGATCATCTTGAGTGTCATCACTCAGCACACCAGGCAACATCAACAGTTCAGAAAGACGTGGTGGTTTGGCTTTGAGGTCTTTGGCCAGAGGAGTAAGCTGAGTCCAATACGCCTTAAGGACTTCCGGTTGAATTCGTGTTGTCGGGAGTCCCCCGTGGTTTTCCAGTCGGACACTGACATTGAGCGTTCCCCGGGAGATCTTCTCCCGTAGTAACTTTTCCACATCAGGTTCAAAGCTTGAAAGCCGGTCAGGACAGCGCAGTGCCAACTTGAAATATCGATTATTGACAGAACGGATTTCCACTGAAATCCGACTCGTTCCCGATTCCGCGGCACCAAGGCCGATTCCCGTCATGCTGAGAAGCAACGAATACTACCTTGAACTAAGACCATGAAGACCAATGCGGCTTTGGGCGTTTGCATCGCCCAAAGCCGCTGAATTTGGCCAGATTGATAAGCTGTGGTTAACCGACTTTTCCAAATGGGTGCCGTCACCAAAACCCGATTAAGGCTGAGGAGCTTCTGCCGGGGTTCCAGTTTCTTTGGCAGCAGGTGTTTCCACCTTGGGATCTTCAGCGGGCTTTTCTGGTGTTGGCGACACTGTAGAAGCTGGAGATTCCGTTTTGACAGCGGGTTCTGTACCGGTTGGTGCATCGACAGGATTGGTTGCTGCTGGGTTAGCTGTTGCTGGAGTCGTATTGCTTTCGAGAGGAGCGACTGTCGCTCCATTGCCAGCAGAGGGATTTCCTTCTGGTGCTTCAGGATCAGCCGGCTTATTCGGTGCCTCTAGTGAGGAGGCCGAGGGGGATGTCACAGCGCGGGAGCCACCTGTGTAGTGGTTGTCTGACATCAGGAAGACGCAAAGTCCGGCGAGAATGAACCAGAACGAAGCCATCGCAATCGTGATGCGCGTGAACATGTCACCGGCTTTTGTGCCAAATGCACTCTGGCCTCCTGCTCCACCCAAAGCCCCAGCCAACCCACCACCGCGGCCACGCTGCAGCAGGATAACAGCAATCATCAGAAAGCTGACGAAACCGAGCAAGGACATCAGAAAGTAAATGAAATACGACATGCTGATCTTTCGAAGCTTCCACCAGATCCATCAAGGCGGCTGAACGACACAAATATACCGACAGCGACCGAACTTGTGCAGTCCAGCGAGGAAAAGTCACCGGGCAACTCATGCTGACGGGTGACAACACCTTCAGCAGGCAGCGGCACACTTGGCCGCAGCCTGCAGAATGGGCCCAAACTGAGCGGCCGTCAAGCTGGCACCACCGACGAGAGCGCCGTCAACGTTAGGCTGCGACAGCAGAATTTCTGCATTGTCGGCCTTCACGCTGCCGCCGTAAAGGATACGCACGCCATCAGCGACTTTGGCTCCATATTGCTTGGTCAGCCAGCCGCGAATGAAGGCGTGAGCACCTTCAGCCTGCTCAGGGGAAGCGGTAACACCTGTCCCGATAGCCCAGACGGGTTCGTAGGCAATGACAATCTGCCCCATCACCGCCGCATCAAGGTTCGCTAGGCCGCCAGAGAGTTGCGTTTCTAAAACCGTCTCAGTCCGGCCACCTTGACGGTCTTCAAGCAGTTCACCAATACAGAAAATGACACCCAGATCTTCAGAAGTGGCGGCTGCGATCTTTTTATTGATCAGTTCGTCCTTTTCACCCAGGATCTGGCGACGCTCACTGTGGCCCAGAATGACCCAGGCGCAGCCAATATCCTTTAGCATTTCGACGGCGACTTCACCAGTAAAAGCACCTGGGGCAGCAAACCAGACATTTTGAGCACCCAGCGTCACCTTCGAGCCTTGCAGCTCTTCCTTGATGCTAGGCAGGTATGGAAATGGTGGGCAGACAGCGACATCAATCGTATCACCCAGGCGAGTGGCTTCCGCAGCAACGGCCTTTGCCAGCTCTTTTCCGCTGGCGAGATTCGTATTCATCTTCCAGTTGCCAGCTACAAACAGGCGACGCATAGCGGAGTCCTCGTTCGACTTAAGACAAAAGCTTCTGTAATCAATGTCGATGTCCGGGAAGGATCATCGCCTGACCGGTATTTGATTTGATGAGAGGTCAATCACCGATCTGCAATTTTTAATCTACAAACATCGTTGCGATGCTAACTGGAAAACAGAGACGTGCCCAACTCTTTGGCGCCCCACTGTGATCAGAGGCATCATCCTTTAAGAGATCTATTCAATTGGCTCGCTTCTGGGGTACGACCCCAGAATCTCCATCCGGACGGCTTGGGAAACAAGTTCATCAAGAGCCTTCTTGATGCGGGTATCTTTCATGTGGCCTTCACCATCAATAAAGAAAATATAGCCACTTTCAGTCCCTCGCAGCGGGAATGATTCAATCCAGGTCAAGTTGATTTTCAGCCGTTTGAAAATCTCCAGAGCGTTTGCCAAAGCCCCGGGTTTGTCAGCGGTTTGAAGAAGAATTGATGTTCGATCCTGCCCGGTCGGGGCCATCGTCTTGTCACCCAGTACAGCGAAGCGGGTGACGTTCTGAGAGTTGTCTTCAATATTCGCTGCGAGAATCTCAAGCCCGTATTCAGTCGCAGCCTGACGACTGGCCACGGCTGCCGCACCAGGCTTATCACGACCCAATTGGGCGGCAGTTGATGTACTGGTGACTTCGATCAGTCGCGCTTGTGGCATGTTTCGACTGAGCCACTCACGGCACTGTGAAAGCGCCTGTGGCTTGCTGTAAATTTCAGTGATTTCCCCTCTGGCTGAGCGGCCCAGAAGGTTGTGGTGAATGGCCAGTTGCACTTCACCACAGATTCTTAATGGAAGCCGGGTGAACATATCCAGCGTGTCGATAATTCGGCCGTCAGTGCTGTTTTCAATGGGAACCAGGCCATAGTCGGCATGCCCCCGGTTCACTTCTTCAAAAACAGCAGCAATGGTGTTCACAGGAATCAGGTCAGCAGCTTCACCAAAGCGCTCAATGGCAGCCATATGAGTAAAGCTGAACGCAGGGCCAAGGTAAGCCACACGTTGAGTACGCACCTGATTACGGACAGCGCTCAGAACATTTCGGAGGACACCGCGAAGCGCGTGGGCAGGCAATGGGCCGTTGGATTTTTCTTCGAGCCGGCTCGCCAGAAGGTCATCGGCTTTGGGGTCAAACAGAGCGGCTTTTTTGTCAGGAGCCGCTTCGATGAGCTTGAGTGTCGCCGCCGCACGCTGGTTAAGCAGCTTCACGATTTCGCCATCGAGCTTTTCAATCTCAGTTTCGATTGACGCCGTTGATTTGGCGACGTTGCTCGCGGTTTTGACTGAACCACTGGACGGTACTTTGGCTGGTTTCTTCGTCGGCTGAGGCTTAGTGGCCATTCCCGCAATTTCCAGAATCTAGTGGGCGTAACGTAATTCCACGTCAACACTTAAACCGTTGCGACCACGCCGCAGCTCAATCGGTAACATAACTCTTGAAGAAACAGCATGTTACGATCTTTTACAGGTACGTTTCCTGCTTTGTCAAGTTGGCAGTGCGTGCGAGGGTTCGGTTCCCGGGAGTTTTCTGCGAGACTGCCAAAATGGCATTGTTGACTTGGCGTGACAAAACTTCAGGAAGTGCCATTTTGGCGGTTTTTTTAGGTGGCTTTGTTGAGAGTCTGGAAGGTCAATGCTTGTAAGGCATTTATTGGTAATGAGATGTGTTGTCTCGTCTTGTTTTTTTTCTTTTGGCCCGCAGTTTGCTTGGATATGGTCGCCGTTCCGAAATGAACAGTTCCGTCAAAATACCTGCAAATCTTCTCAGTGATTCCATTCAAAGCTCTGGCTTCGTCTGGATTGGCCTTTGATCCCGTGACTGAAGATTCTTCGTTCTTATGATCAGTCGCTCTACCATCTGAGATCCCGTCGCAGTTTTCCACAAACCACACACACCTGAAGATTGAATCGCAAGGAGCCCGGTTTTATGGCCGTTCAAGAAAAAATCATTGGTATCGATTTGGGGACGACCAACTCCGTGGTCTCCGTGATGGAAGGTGGCGAAGTCAAAGTCATCGCCAACCAGGAAGGAAATCGTCTCACCCCCAGTATCGTAGCCTTCACCGACAAAGGTGACCGCCTTGTGGGCGATCCTGCCAAGCGGCAGGCTGTGACAAACCCCAGGAACACGATCTACTCTGTTAAGCGCTTCATGGGTCGCCGGCACAGCGAAGTCGAGTCGGAAGAAAAGCTCGTTCCCTACAAAGTGGTGGGCGGGCCTAGCGAATATGTTCGCGTAGAAGCCGGTGGCAAGGAATACACACCACCAGAAGTCTCTGCGCTTGTGCTGCGTAAGCTCAAAGAAGCTGCTGAAGCTTACCTGGGCCACACCGTCACCCGCGCTGTGATCACTGTCCCCGCTTACTTCAACGATGCCCAGCGTCAGGCCACGAAGGATGCCGGCGAAATTGCTGGTCTCAAGGTTGAGCGTATTATTAACGAGCCAACCGCTGCGGCTCTGGCCTATGGCCTGCAGACCAAGAAGGACGAGAAGATCGCCGTCTTTGACCTGGGTGGCGGGACATTCGATATCTCGGTTCTCGAAGTTTCGGGCGATCTTGTTGAAGTGCTCAGTACCAACGGGGATACCCACCTGGGTGGCGACGACTTCGATCAGGCACTGCTGGATTTCATTGCAGATAAGTTCAAAGCTGAAAACGGCATTGATCTCCGTAAGGATGCCATGGCCCTTCAGCGTCTGCGCGAAGCGGCTGAAAAGGCTAAAAAGGAACTCTCGTCTTCTCAGACGACGGATATCAACCTCCCCTTCATCACGGCTGACGCTTCGGGGGCCAAGCACCTCCAACTCAACGTGACTCGGGCCGAATTTGAAAAGCTCGTCGATCATCTGATTGATCGCTGCAAGAAGCCCGTTGAGCAGGCTCTGAAAGATGCCAAGCTCAAGCCATCCGATATCGATGAAGTCGTGCTGGTGGGTGGTTCGACCCGCGTGCCGAAGGTACAGGAATTTGTTAAGAGCTACTTCGGCAAAGAACCAAACCGTTCGGTCAATCCTGATGAAGTTGTGTCGATTGGTGCTGCCATTCAGGGTGGGATCATCGCCGGCGATGTCAAGGAAATGCTGCTGCTCGACGTGACTCCTCTCTCAATGGGGATCGAAACGGAAGGTGGTATCATGACCGCCCTCGTCGAACGTAACACCACGATTCCTGTCACTAAGAAGCAGACATTCTCGACAGCGGCCGATGGTCAGACCGCCGTGACTGTCAGCGTCTTCCAGGGCGAACGCCCCATGGCGCGCGACAACCGGCTTCTCAGCCAGTTCAACCTGGATGGGATTCCACCAGCACCTCGTGGTGTGCCACAGGTCGAAGTCTCTTTCGACATTGATGTGAACGGTATCGTGAGCGTCAAGGCGAAAGATCTGGGCACGGGTAAGGAACAAGTCGTCAAGATTCAGAACGCCAGCGGTCTGGATACGGCTGAAATCGAACGCATGAAACGCGATGCGGAATCGCATGCAAACGATGACAAGAAGAAGCGTGAGTTGGCCGAAGCCAAGAACAAAGCTTCGACCTCAGCTTACGAAGTGGAAAAGATGCTGAAGGAGCATGGCGAGAAGCTCGATGCCGGCTCGAAGTCGGCCATTGAAGCAGCGATCGCCCGTGTTCGTCAGACGGAAAACGGTGACGATGTTGCCGCCATCAACTCAGCTGTGGAAGCTCTCCAGCAAGCCAGCTATGCCATGGCGCAGCACATGAACGCGCCCGGTGCTGCCGCTGGCGGGGCACCTGACGCTGGAGCCGCTCCTAACGGGGGAGACGACGTGATCGATGCAGAATTTGAGAAGAAGAGTTAATTGGTGATGTTGGTATCTGGTTTTTGATGTTGGGCATTTGTGCCAGCGAGAAAGGAACTTCAACATTCTCGTAAGGACGACAAATACCTAAGAGCCTGTCCGAGAAAACACCTTCTCCCTCAGAGAGAAGGATCTGGGAGTTTCCAGACAGGCTTTAGCACTCACGCCAATTCACCAGCCACTCTCTTCCGACGTCGTTTTTGACAACACCATGACCCTGTGACGCCGAGAGTAACATCTCGGTCGCAGGGTCATGTCGTAGGCTGAAATTGATTTTGCAATCTTCAATTCTGCAATGGCTTTGAGCCTCAGAACGTGCCATTCTGAGGCATCTCGCCAATGGAAAATGGCACATGATGTTCATCAGAACTCTGTCACTGAGTGTGACAGTTTTCTATTGAGGAATTCCCATGGCTTTTCGACCTGACAAATTGACCGTGAAGGCTCAAGAGGCTGTTCAAAATGCACAGCAACTGGCGGAGAACAACGGCCAGCCGCAAGTGCAGCCGCTGCATTTATTGAAAGCACTGATTGATGAATCGGGAGGGATTGTGCGCCCGATTCTTGAGAAGATCGGTGTGCGCGTGCCGCAGTTGTCCGGGTTGATCGACAGTGAGATTGGCCGACTGCCAAAGGTTTCGGGGAATGCTGCACAAGTTGGTGCTTCTAACGCTTTCATGAATGTTCTGAATCAAAGTCAGCAATTGGCTGATCAGATGAAGGATCAATTTGTTTCGACAGAGCACCTGCTCCTTTCGCTGATCAAGACGGATGATGTGGCCGGGCGGTTGCTCAAGCTGAACGCTGTCGAAGAATCAGATGTTCTGAAGGCACTTCAGACGATTCGTGGTCATCAGCAGGTCACTGACCAGAATCCAGAGGATAAATATCAAGCTCTCGAAAAGTACGGCAAGGATCTTGTCGCGTTGGCTCGCCAGGGAAAGATTGATCCCGTGATTGGCCGCGACAGCGAGATTCGCCGGGTGATTCAGGTCTTGTCGCGTCGCCGCAAGAACAATCCGGTGCTGATCGGGGATGCTGGCGTCGGCAAGACGGCGATTGTGGAAGGTCTGGCCCATCGAATAGTCCTTGAGGACGTGCCGCAGAACCTCAAGAACAAGCGGGTCATCTCGCTGGATATGGGGGCGCTCATCGCAGGGGCCAAGTATCGTGGCGAGTTTGAAGATCGCCTGAAAGCGGTGCTTAAAGAAGTGACAGAGTCCGAAGGAAAGGTCATCCTTTTCATCGATGAATTGCACACTGTTGTGGGGGCTGGTTCATCGGAAGGAGCCGTAGATGCTTCCAACTTACTGAAGCCCGCCCTGGCCCGTGGTGAACTGCATTGCGTCGGAGCGACGACCCTCGATGAATACCGTAAGTACATCGAAAAAGACCCGGCTTTAGAGCGACGCTTCCAGCCGGTACTGGTCAATGAGCCAAGCGTGGAAGATACGATTTCGATCCTGCGTGGTCTCAAAGAGCGGTATGAGTCGCATCATGGTGTGCGAATCACCGATGACGCGCTCATCAGTGCGGCGAAGCTTTCGGATCGCTACATCGCTGATCGTTTCCTGCCTGACAAGGCGATCGATCTGGTTGATGAGGCAGCCAGCAAACTCCGTTTGGAGATGGATTCCATGCCAGCCGAGATCGACGAGGCGACGCGCCTCTTGACCCGGCTGCAGATTGAAGCGACGGCTCTTGTCCGCGAGACATCTCCAGATAGTCAGCAGCGGCTGGCGACGATCAAGAGGGAAATCGCCGAACGCGAAGAATCAGTCACCGCTCTCAAGGCCCGCTGGCAAACTGAAAAAGAGGCTCTTTCTGGCATTCGACCGTTAAAGGAGAACATCGAGAAACTGCGGACAGCCTATGAGCAGGCGTTCTCCCAGGCTCAGCGAACCAATAATAACGAAGATTTTGTGCGGGCATTTCAGGCTGAAAAAGAGCTGAAGGCTGCGCAAGCTTCGTTAGAGGCCGCTGAATCTCGTGTGGCTACGCTGGATAACACGCAGCGGTTGCTTCGTGAAGAAGTGACCGACGAAGACATTGCGAAGGTTGTCAGCCATTGGACGGGAATTCCCGTGGCCCGAATGATGCAGACCGAACGGGCCAAGTTGCTGGTTATGGAAGACCAGATCCACCGTCGGATGATCAACCAGGAAGAAGCCGTGACGGCGGTTTCCAATGCCGTCCGTCGGGCGCGCTCGGGAATGCAGGATCCCAACCGGCCGATTGGTTCGTTTATGTTTCTCGGCCCGACGGGGGTGGGAAAGACCGAACTTTGTAAGGCGTTGGCCGAGTTCCTGTTCGACGATGAAAAGGCGATGGTTCGCATCGACATGAGCGAGTTCATGGAGAAGCATTCTGTGGCACGGCTCATCGGTGCTCCTCCGGGGTACGTCGGTTATGAGGAAGGCGGCAAGCTGACAGAAGCTGTCCGCCGCAAGCCTTATAGTGTGCTACTACTGGATGAAGTCGAGAAGGCACACCGTGATGTCTTCAACGTGTTGCTGCAAGTTCTGGATGATGGGCGGCTCACGGATGGCCAGGGCCGGACGGTCGATTTTACGAACACGATTATCGTCATGACTTCGAATATCGGCAGTTCGCTCATTATGGATCTGACGGGCACGGATGATGAAGGCGAGATCCACAACCGCGTGATGGGGGCGCTCCGCAAGGAGTTCCTGCCGGAGTTTTTGAACCGGGTCGATGAGGTGATCGTCTTCCATCCGCTGGGCAAAAAGGAGATCCGACAGATTGTCGATCTGCAGCTCGCCAAACTGATCAAGCGATTGGAGGAGCACGACATTCGTTTGGAAATCAGTGATAGCGTGAAGGATGTCCTCGCGAGCGAAGGTTATGACCCGACTTATGGAGCCAGGCCGCTCAAACGAGTGATCCAGCAACGGTTACAGAACGAACTGGCAAATTCCTTGCTTGCTGGAGAGTTCAACGAATCGAAAGTTGTCCGGGTTGACTCCCATCACGGGGAATTCACCTTCACAGCGACGAAAGAATAATGGCTGAGTTTGAATGATCGATGAGTCGCACAGGTCGCTTTCATGGGCAACCTGTGCGACTCTTTTCTTTTCTCTCACAATGGGTCATGGGTCATTCTGAGAATTGCGGGTGTGGACATTATGGGATGGGAACTCAGACTGCATGCACTCCCGATACCATGCCAACTCATGGAACTGATAAATCAGGGGGTGATCAACGCAGAATTACTGCAAGTCGTGCCAGATTATTTTCGACAGAGGCGTCTCTTTAGTCGCCGTGTCAATGAGATGACGCAAGGCGATGGGGAATATGAAAGGCTTATCGACGCGCTGGAAGAACTCGTGGTGTTGCACCCACAAATCGAAGATCGCTTCTGCGATTTAGATCGGCGATATGACTGGCTCAAATGGCTATTAATGAAGTGTGCCTGCGGTCGAGGAGAAGAGCAGTTGGCCATGGAAGCGATTTCCGGCGAGGCTCAGACCTTTCCCAGTGCCATCAGCACTCAGGGATTTCCGATCCGTTTGACGTCCGCTGCGCGAGTTGAGCAGATTCACTTATGGCTGAGTGGCTTAACGGTTCGCGATCTGAACGGACACTTCGATCCACAAGAGATGGATCAGGCGAACCTCTACAAGTGGAATTCCATGGCTGAAATCGATTTAGAAAATCTGTTCGATCAGATTGCGAGAGATTTCACATCACTTCAGGAGTTTTATCATGATGTGGCCGCTCAGTCTGAAGCCGTTCTAGTTGTGAGGGATTGATATCACCGAGCTTTAACCGTCATTGAAGCCCGATCAATACGCCCTGGAATCAAATGCCCCGCTGGCGTTTTGCCAGGCGATGAGGCCGAACATGATGGTGCCGAAGGGTTGGCCTAGCGAGAAGCACCAGGCCGCAACGGCCGCACCAAGGACGACGCTGAAAACACGAACAATCGTCGTTCGGTTTCTGATCCTGAAGACATCCAGCATCCCCTGAAGGATGCGCCCGCCATCCAGAGGCAGGATCGGCAACAGATTCAAGACAGGCCAGAAAATGTTGATAATGATCAGAAAGCGAATGGCTGTATCGACATGAGGGTCAGTCTCCACTCCGGCCGTATCCAGACCAATGGCCACAGCCACCACGATCCCCAAAAGAATAAACTGGGCCATCGGCCCCATGAGTGACATCACAACAGAGCGGCCCGGCGTGTTGTTGATGTACCGTTCCGAGAAAGCCAGCCCACCCCCGAAGTAGAGAAGAATGGCACTTCTCCAGCCAAACCACTCGGCGGTCAGTGCATGCCCCAGTTCGTGGATCAGTACCGAAAAGAAGACACACCAGACCCAGATCACCGTGCTGGGGATGTCACCGGAACTCCATCCCAAAGCCGCAGCCATTAGCCAGAACATGGGGTTCACTCGAATCGGAATTCCGAAGAGAACAAACGTCAGATCCAGAGGTGTCGGAGCAAACGAAAACATGCGGCTTCGCTTTTCAGGCTGAGCAGTTGAGACTGCATAGGGGCGGAGGGATATTCTTAAGTTGTCACGTTCTTAAGTTGTCACAGTTAAGAATTCAGGTTTGAACCAGAGGATGCGTCCGACAACAGAGGACTCGAGCCGCAGATCAAAGCTAAAAACAATGCCGTGACAAGGCCTTCTGTCATCCAGAATCGTGATTTGTTGTAACACTCATTGGCTCTGGAGATAAGTCTTTCAGCGTCATGATGAAGGATGATGGCCAGAATTCGCCTGTTTTTGCTGGAAAAAACCCGCTTGGTGATGCTGACGCCGGCGTGTAGACTGCGCACATCGGCTCATGGGTCGCACAAGAAGAGGCCATATCGCTGAGAAGCCTGGCCGGTACGGGGTTACCCCGTGCTCGAATAATTGCTCCCATACTTGACGGGAATCAACGGTTGCAGTGGTTCCACTGCAACCGTCGATTCGAAACAGGCATTGGTTGTGCGACCCATGGGCCGATTTTTCCGAGAGCGATAGAAATCCATTGAGGGACGCAGGGATGGGGCTTTGGAACTGGCTGTTCGGATGGTGGTTCTCACCAGGCGAATCAAGCAGACCAGTCACGCCATCTCAGACCGCGCTTCGCTATCAGTTTGATACCGGCCGCAAAAATCAGTTAGCACCGCTGCGATATCGTTCACGCGGCAGTTTATTGCGCTGGCGTGATTCAAGAGCAGGCGTGGTCGTTGATCGCCCCCCCTACCCTTATGCGCAATTTCAGGGGAAAAAGCACTATCTCAGTATGACCGGCGATATCAATGTCGCTGAACTGCAAAAATGGGGACTGCCTGTTGTCGCTGTTCCTCAGGAATTGAGCCAGTTGTTGGGTGTCCCTCTTCCGAAAATGGCTGGTCTGACTCATCTGACCCATCGCGGTCGACCACCCAGTGAAAAACAGTCTCACTACTGGTTGAAGTGGGTGAAGAAGCGGAAAACAGGCCATCGATTAATCGAAGCTCCCAAGCCGACACTCAAGCGTGTGCAGCAGAAAATACTGCGCGAGATTCTGGATTTGGTTCCCTCTCATACGGCTTCGCATGGTTTTGTCCCGGGACGTGGGATTCTCTCCAACGCTGAGCCTCATCTGGCTCAGGCCGTGATTGTCAAATTTGATTTGATTGACTTTTATCCGTCGGTCACTTTTTCAAAAGTGGTGGCGATTTTTCGCTCTCTCGGCTATTCCCGTGAGATTGCCCTCTGGCTGAGTCGGTTGACGACGTCTTCGTTACCACCGCGCTGCCAATTCCCGGATAAGAACCCTTATGCGCTCACCCCTTATTTAAAACGACATCTGCCTCAAGGGGCGCCGACTTCGCCGGCATTGGCCAATCTGGCGGCTTTCGCGATGGATGTGCGATTGTCCGGTTTGGCTCGCAAGTTTGGAGCGACATACACCCGCTACGCCGACGATCTGACATTCTCAGGCGATCACCGATTTCTCAAGCAGTTGGCTCGTTTTATTCCTCTCTGTGAAAAGATCATTCTTCAGTGCCGGTTTCACACAAATCGCTCGAAGCGTCGCGTGCTGCGGCAGTCCAACAGGCAGGTGGTTGCGGGGGTTGTGGTGAATGAACATCTCAACTGCTCACGGCGAGACTTTGATTCGTTGAAGGCCATTCTTCACAACTGTTGTCAGCAGGGCTGGCGTTCTCAAAACCGCCAGAATCACGCAGATTTTCAGTCACATTTGCGTGGCCGGGTAGCGCATATCCATCATCTGAATCCCAACCGTGGGGCAATTTTGCTCAAGTTATTTCACAAGATTTCCTGGGATCAGTGATCCCGTGTGGTGATTTTTTCGTTGGTGTTGCAGGTGACAGGAGGGCAATTAAATGCTGGAACTGCTGCGACTTCTCATTCCGCCGCAGCTTCTGGCGCCGGTATTAAAGCCCGCGACGCGTCTGATCATTGGTCTGATGGCAGTGCCGGCTTTTCGCTGGTTTCTTCGCAGGGTTGTGAGAGTCAACGGACTTGATGAAGAGCTTGAGCGGGATCTGGAGCTTTGGTTTCGGGGGGCCATTCTTCTGTTGGTGGCCAGCGCCAATATGGAGCAGGCATTCTTCGGCTGGGTGCCTCTCGACTTGCGGGAAGAAAAAGGCTGGATGATTCTGGCAGGGAGACTGATGCTGGCGATTGGCGTGATTGAAGGCATGCCGGATCAGTCGTTATTTGCCATCATTCACCCCGGCCCGCCGCCTTTCAAACTTCCCCGCACACATCGACTCAAAGCGATTCTCTCTTACCTGCCTCTGCTGATTCGCGGGTTGTTGTGTAAGCATCTCAACCGCTCGTCGCCCGTCTTTGCCATTATGGCGGTCTTTCAGGATGGCTGGGTGGGCTGGGCCTGCTATGGCCTGGCAATTCTCCAGTATCTGATTATCGGGCTGGTGACTTCACGTGATCGCGCGATTGATGTACTCAATCAATTTGACGAAGCGATTCATCAGCAGCGAATTCAACTGGAGCATGAACTCCACCACACCGCTCCTCAAAACACGATGACCGATACCACCTCAAGCGTCGCGGGTCACGAGATCATTCCAGAAGAGTCGGTGGGGCATTCGCAACCGCGCCCCGAAGCCACCGTGTGACACCTTCAGCACCATCAGAGATGTCTGGCAGGCGAATTCTGCCGAAGAAGCAGGGGTGAATTCATTATAACCGGAAAAGTCATTCAAGTTTGTCGCGACCTCTTGTCGATTTTGACAGACAAGGCCGGTTGTTTTTCGTTCACAGGCAAGGTGGTCTTGTGGCAAATGGGATGTGGTGGAGTCTGGTGGCATGCGACCTTTTATAATCACTGCTGCTGCCTCTTGCCTTCCCGTCGTCATGGGGTGGGCTATTATGTCAACTCCGGTATGTGCCCAGGAAATACTTTCATTTCCCAAAGATGCGGCTTTGGTGAGACCCAAATCCTTGCCCGAAAATCTTGAAGAGAAACTGGGGCCGCTGCCGCTTCTGATGTTCGATGAGAAGCCGTCAGTTCCCGCCACTGATATGACTGAGCCACCAGTCTCAGGCATGGCGAAGCCAACTGTCTCTGGTATGGCTAAGCCAACGGTGGAATCGGTCGTGACTCGCACGCCATTGAATGCATCCGATCTTTCCCATGCGATGCCAGCCAATCATCAGCAACTGGCACCCGCGTTACTTCTACCTGAAATGCCAAATCCTGAAATCGAGGCCAAAGATCCGCTTCGTTCACGTGTCGGCCAACCGGTTGAGCCTGAATTTATACGTGGAGTTCGGCCAAACCCGGTCTCACTTGAGATCACTCAGCGGCTCATTCACGAGCGAGCGGCTCGTGAAGCAGAAGAACGGGCGAGACGCCTTGCCGCCAGGCGACAGCAGGGATATCGCCCGCGATATTCGCCTCCTTTCAATCCCAAGTCTGTCCCTCAACAGCCCCCGCAACATTGGGGAAATGAGAAATTGCCAGAATTTTCTCAATGGCGATAAGCCAGACTTTCACACGATAAAAATAAGAAAACCGGCAGGCACCTGATTCAGATGCCGCCGGTTTTTTTGTGCGATGCACTCAGGGGTCAATCAACTCTTTGTTATAGGATCGAACGAACCTTTGCCAGAAACTCTTCGTTGGTCTTGTATTTGGTGAGAATACGAACCATTTGTTCCATCGCCTCGACCGAACTGAGCGAGATCAAGCTGCGGCGGAGGAGTGTCACACCTTCCATGACTTCCGGTGAAAGAATCTTTTCTTCGCGACGTGTACCCGACTTGGAAACATCGATGGCAGGCCAGATCCGGCGATCGGCCAGATCCCGGCTCAAGACCATTTCCATGTTGCCGGTTCCCTTGAACTCCTGGAAGATCACGTCGTCCATCTTGCTGCCGGTTTCGACAAGAGCGGTGCCGACAACTGTCAGCGATCCCCCTTCTTCAAAACGGCGTGCCTGGCCAAACATCTTCTTGGGAATGTCCATGGCCTTGATGTCCAGGCCACCTGACATTGTCCGACCCGTATTACCAGTCCATTTGTTAAACGCACGGGCCGTTCTTGTGATCGAATCAAGCAGGATGAAGACATCCCGGCCAGATTCGGTCAATCGTTTGGCGCGTTCAAAAATTAACTGGCTGACGCGAACATGATTTTCAACTTCGCGATCCATCGAAGAAGCGATCACATCGCCACGAACACGGCGGCGCATTTCCGTGACTTCTTCAGGACGCTCATCAATGAGCAACACAATGAGATAGACCTCAGGATGATTCTTGCTGACGGAGTCGGCAATTTCCTGAAGGAGCATGGTCTTACCACTTCGCGGCGGAGCCACAATCAAAGCACGCTGGCCTTTGCCAATGGGCGTCAGCAGATCCATGATTCGCATGGTGATGGGCGTAGGCCCGGTTTCCAGCCGAATCTGCTCGAAGGGGTTAATCGGTGTCAGGTCATCAAAAGACTTGACCTGGAGGTACTCTTCCGGGGTTCGACCATCGATGTATTCGATCGTCTTCAATCGGGGGCCTTGTCCTCGGCTTCCCTGTATCATTTCCCCTTGAATCAGCACGCCTTCACGCAATAAGAATTTCTGAATCAGCGTGGCTGAGACAAAAGAATCCGATTCCTGGGAGACATAACCGACTTTCGGGTCGCGTAAGAATCCATAGCCTTTCGGGTGGAGTTCAAGAACGCCGCTGGTTGGCTCAATCACTTCAGGGCCACGCGGTGCTGATGAATAGGGAGCACCCTGTGAATGGGGTGATCCGCCACGTCTTTGCTGATCATAAGGGCGATTTCCCCCCTGATACCGCTGTCCGCCTCCCTGGTTGCGGCCTGGGCCGTTATTTCGACCGCGTGGGCCGTTGTTACCCTGGGGAGCAAACTGACCGCGTGCTGGCTGAGAAGCTCCAAGGCCTGCATTTCCAGGGCCTCTTCCTCCAGGCGATCGATTATCGAGGGGTCTACTTTCAGGGCCGGTGCCTTCCGGGCCACGTCCACGGCCACGACGGCGACGGCGACGGCGACGGCCGTTTTCACCTTGGTCTCCACCGTCATCCCCATCATGAAATCCACCAGGGCGGCGAGGTGGGAAACCTTCCTGCCCAGCGAGATCTGACGGGCTACCGGAGTTATCGTGTCCTGTATCACCTGTCGCTGGATATTCGCGGTTGCGATCAGAGGAGCTGGATTCTTCGCTGCCATAGCTCTGACCACCAGAGTTCTGGCTGCCAGAATCGCGTGAGTCAAATGACGAGGCGCCACTTTCTTCGGAATAATTCCGTGGGCCACGACCAGAATATGTCGATCGGCGACGATCTTGCGAATACCGCCCTCTGTTTCCAGAACCGGTTTCATCTTGTGAGCGGTCAACAGGGGGGCGGTTGTCATCGCGTCCCGCGTTTTCTTGCCCTCTGCTGTCTTGGCCTCTGCTTTCAGATCCACTTTCATGCCGGCCACCGCCAGATTCTGATGAGGCGGCTTCAGTCACAAAGCGGTCGTTCGCAGCAGGACGATCACTTCGAGAGGATCGCGAACGACTTGTCGCTGATGAGCTGAAATCATCATCCAGTCCAGCGCCAAAGTCACTGGCATCATCGGCTTTAGCCGGTTCACGACGCTCAGCGCCACGATCCTGATCGCTTGAAAGACGTTCAGGAGCAGGACGGCGTCCTCTGCCTGTCCCACGAGTTTCACCGGACGTTTCATCATTGGTGGCTGAGGAACTGGACTCACTTCTGACAGACGTTGATCGCGTCGAGGTTCGGCGGCGGGGACGTGCCGGCGATTGATCGTCATCGGAGTGCGCTGCGGCGCTGAAGCTGGCTGGTTCTTCAGCCGCAGGAGAGGCATCTCGAGTCGTGGATTTACGGCGAGGTGCTGGTGAGAAGTCGTCATCCACGGGGTCATAGAACATCGCACTGCCGGCGACAGGAGCAGGCTCGATGTCAGTCGGGGCGGGTTTACGCCGCGTGGAGCGAACAGGCCGTGGAGCTGGAACTGCTTCGCCTGGCGCTGTCGATTCAGCGACACGTGGCGTTCTGGTTCGTTTTGGTTTGGGAAGTTCTGAGTTCAGTTCCTGACGCAAGCCAGCAACTTCTTCAAAAACCTCTTCAATCACCGGTCGGGGAGCATCCACGGAAGACGTTTCAACATCTTCACTGCGACGGCGAGTTGGGCGTCTTGCCCCTGGGCGTTTTTCAGACATGCGTAATCTCAGATCCAGATATCGAAGGAGTCAGGGCGACTTCGAGTTTCTTCAGAGAAGTCACAACATCGTGGCTATCATTTGAATAAGACTGTTCATCACGATTTGTTCCGGTCAGATGGCTTTTCCTGAGATCAGAATCAGCCCGCAAATCGAAACGCGGTCAGGTGTGGTTCCTGTTGATCAACAGGAACCACTGAAAAGGCGTTGGATGAGAGCACTCTTTTCCAACAGGTTTCAATCCGGTGCAGACCACATCGGAAAGAAACATTCGACTGATCCTTGAAGGATCAACTTCCAGAAACATGTTGACTGTCAAGCATCACAATCGGAAACCTGTCAGCTCCGATGCTCTCCAGTGTCTTGACTTGAGTATCTTGACTTGCTCGAACGAATTGCCTGAAAACATGACTGACTTTGCCAGGCTCCCACTTTTTTAATGCCATGCACCTTGCCAGTGGCTTGATACTAGTGATTTTGTACCAGTAACTTGATGTGCTTGCATCAGTGGCTTGGTCGGGCACTGGCCTGTAATGAGAGACCGGGCTGCGTTTTGTTTTGACTCAATCCTTTGAAGCCCTTGCAACTTTGAAATCTGCCTGGATTTTTCTACTCACCAATCTGATTACCCCCAAGTCTGGAAATCAGGGCCTGGAGATCAGAGTCTGGAGATCAGGTGTTTTTGGATTTCAGTGTATTAACAGACTCTGATAGGGACAGACTTCTATCGTGAGTTAAACCTCTGCGTGAGAAGGTTCCGCCAGAATGTGTAATAAGAACCTGCCTTGATATGGGGAGGACTCACTGAACAATTTTGCTAAAAATACTGGTCATTTCTGATAAACAAAACGACTGACGTTTAGTGCGACGGAACTCCGAAAGACCCGCACCGGAATGCCGGGAATTAACGAGTGCCACCCGCTGCAGAATCACTCGTAGACGGGTCTCTCAGGTCACTCATCGAAGCGGGATAAACCAATCCCCGCTCCCCTGCTGATGCAGAAGTCACCCAGAGCTGTGTCGAAAAGCGATGAAGGCAACGAATACAAAGAATCGGAACCACCACAATCAATCAAGAGCAGCAAGCCCTTGATCAATAAGACAGGGACCCATCGACAAAGGTCAGGATCACCTGAAAGAGAGTGGCTGCAAACACTTTCGCTGAGCGAAATCAGCAACATCACGTTTTCACATGGTATCGGAACCTGCGAATCTGTCAATCCTAAAGTCTTCTGCTTGATTCCCCTTTTTCTTTTTTTGACACAATTCGAGGCTGGCGAGAGCCTGGAGTTCTTCCGTATCGTCGAAGGCATGCGCTAGCGATTGGGTAGAATACATAGAGTCTTTTGAAGTTTCCGACTTCAACGGACACTCAAGAAAGGGTCTCGTTGTCTCCAATGCCAGCTTTCACACACGATCGTCCTTTGAGTTTTATTGTTCGGCGGGTCTTGGCGCCATACTCCCTGGGCTTGTTCCTGTTGGCCTGTGGAGTCTGGCCAGCGGAAGCTTGCCAGGCAGCAGAGACCATTCCCCTTCCCTTTCGTGATCTGGTGATCGAAGGGGGAACGCTCCATACCGATCAAAAGTCTCAACAGCCAGTTTCAAAAGAGCCGTCATCACCTCAGGCGACCCCTTCTGCTCCACTCCGTATTCATGTGCGTGACGGAGTGATCCTTGAAAATGCCGGGAAGGACGCGTCTGGCCCCAAAGATGGTGCCCGCAGGATCCAGGCTGAAGGATTACATATTTATCCCGGCTGGATTAACGCAGGCGTCCCGAGTGGTCTTGAACAGAATGTCTCCATCATTCCGGCTGCTGACCTGAATCTGGATCAAACCTCGCTGGCGCACCTGCCACCTGATCTGCGAAACTCCTTCACTCCCGAATGGGATCTGGCCTCACGATTACCGCGAGATTTTGCTCTGTCGTCCAAGCTGCGCAGTGCCGGTTTCGCGACGGTTGCCATCTGGCCTGCAGGGCGACTGGCCAGCGGAGAAGGCGTTGTCTTGCAACTGGGAGAACGACCGCCGCGAGAGCAACTGCTGGCTTCTCAGGGCGGGCTGGTTTTTGATTTTTCGCCTCAGCCTTACAGCGGGGTTTATCCTTCGACTCCCATGGGGCGAGTGGCTCTTTTTCGGCAGGTGTGGCTGGATGCTCTCAGGCATGAGCAGCACCTGGCACTGGCCAGTGCAGGTGTTGCCGGGCTGGAACGCCCCCCTGTCGACGCTGGCTGGCAGGCCTTAATTTCCCTGAAAAACAGCCAACGCCCTGCCATTTTTGTCGCTGATACGGCTGACGATATCGAACGCGTGCTCAAGCTCGGTGCCGAACAGAAATTGAAAGTCGTCATCTGGGGTGGTCGCGAGTCCGGTCGCTGCATCGATCTGCTCAAAGCGGCAGGAGCCTCCGTGATTGTGGCATTGAATGCTGACGATGCACCCAAGGTTGAAGAACCCGCTTCCGGACTGCCTGGACGTGGAAAGAAGCCGCCTCAGGCTGTGCAGGAGGAGGCGTTAGCGGAATACCATCGAGATCTTGACACCGCCAAAGTGTTGCTTCAGGCCGGAGTTCCTGTCGCCATTTCCAGTCGACGTTTCTCTGATCAGCCTCAGAAGCTGCTTCCGACCCTGCGAAAGATGATGGAACGCGGTTTGAGTGATGCAGAGATGACCGCACTGCTGACCTCGCAGCCGGCTGCCATTCTCGGGCAATCCGATCGATTGGGGCGTGTGGCTGCCGGGCAACTCGGGAATTTCACCATTTTGAATGGCCCGCTTTCAAACGCCAAAAGCGTGATCCGCTTTGTGGTGATCGAAGGACGTGTCTTTGAATTTGCTCATGATGCCAAGTCTCTTGATGCTGGAAATCAATCGAAGAATGGCTCCGGGCAAGGCGATAAATCAGGCTCTGGCCTTCAAGTGGCGGGGACATGGAAAGTTAAAGGGCGGGCCAGCGACAGCCCTTTGTCGGCGACCCTTTCGATTGTTCAAACCGAGAATCGGCTTACAGGCCGCTTTTCCAGCGAGCAAGGGGAAGGCCGAATCAGCAAAGGCACAGTTCGTGGCGATCAGCTGGAACTTACCGTGTTGATCGGTGTGGGTGATCGGGATGTCACGCTGGAGTTTTCTGGAAAGGTCGAAAATCACAGGATGACAGGGCAGCTCAAGTCTCTGTTTGGTGCTGCCACCGAATTTACGGCTGAAAGAAAGCCGGAAGCCATATCAACGCAAGGAGAGGCTGTTCTTCAGGCCATTGAAGTGGTTGTCGAAGAGACCGAGGCTTCTGAGCAGGAAAAACCTGCTGACGCACTCAAGCCCCTTCGAGGCAGTTCTGTTGCCGTTGCAGCATCTCAGGCATCGACCAAAAAAGAGGAGGAAGGTTCTGCAAAGTCCAAGCCGAAGACCAATCGGATTGACCCACGATTTCCTGTGGAACTTGACGATCATCGTCGGCAACGTCCCCCGGCCGTTCATGGTCACGTTCTGATTTCCGGCGGTACGATTGTGACCGGAACGGGAGCGGTTCTACCGGGGCAATCGCTACTAATTCAACAGGGGCGGATCACTGCGATTGGCGCTGATCTGGTCGCTCCAGAAGGTGTTAAAGTGGTTGATGCCAAGGGTCAGTTTGTGGCCCCCGGATTGATCGACACTCATAGCCACATGATGATGGGGCGCGGTGGTGGGGGCGTGAATGAAGCCACGAACTCCATTACTTGTGAAGTTCGCGTCAAAGATATTGTTTCCCGCGACGACGCAGATGAATACCGCTGGTTGGCAACAGGCCTGACGACCGCCCGGTTGTTGCATGGTTCTGCGAATACGATTGGTGGCCAGGATGCTGTCGTTCAGATGAAAATCGGGGCCACAGTCGACGAGCATTTCTTTCCTTTTGCTCGTCAGGGAGTGAAGTTTGCCCTGGGGGAAAACGTCAAACGTAAGAACGGACGCTTCCCGAATACGCGTCTGGGTGTCGAAGCTACTGTCACTCGCGCCTTCGTGGAATCACTCGACTACCGTGCTCGATGGATGGCTTTTAATCGTTTGAGTGATGATGAGAAGGCCAAGGCATTGCCGCCACGACGAGACCTGCGTCTGGAGGCTCTTTCCGGGATATTGGCGGGGGAAATTCTGATCCACTCGCATTGTTATCGATCCGACGAAATCCTCATGTTGCTGCGGGTCACGCAATCTCATGGCATTCGGATTCAGTCGCTCCAGCATGTGCTGGAAGGCTACAAAATCGCGCCGGAAATTGTGGCACACGGTGCCAGTACCAGCACCTTTGCCGACCATTGGGGCTACAAGATCGAAGCTTTTGATGCCACGCCATACAACGCGGCGATGTTGCTTCAGGCCGGGGCGAATGTGGTGATCAAAAGCGATTTTCCCGTCACGCCGAATGCTTTGAATCACGAAGCCGCCAAGTCGATTCGTTATGGAAATGTTCCTCCTGAGACGGCACTTCAGTTTGTGACTCGTAATCCTGCCCGAGAGCTGGGGATCGATGAACATGTTGGTACGATCGAAGTGGGGAAGCTGGGAGATATCGCGATCTATAACACTCACCCGATGAGCGGCTTTTCTCGATGTGAAAAGGCTTTTATCGGCGGTGAGATTTACTTTGATCGCTCTTTGCAGCCTGCCGTCATGTCCGAGGCGGCTGCCAGGGCTTCTGAACGTTTGCCAGCACCCGATTGGCCTGCCACGAAAGATCGGCTGCCTGTCATTGAGTGGCCAGAGTCATTGGGCGAGAGCTACGTACTGACCAATGCCAATATTTATCCCATCGATGGCCCCATGCAGCCCAACGGCATGATTTCAGTAGAAAATGGAAAGATCGCAGGCATTGGCTCGACGCTGGCAATCCCCGAGGGACGACCTCAGATTGATCTGAAAGGACGGCGTGTCTATCCCGGCATGATTGATGCCAGCACAACGGTCGGGTTGACCGAGATCAGCCAGTTGTCGGTGACATCCGATTATGCGGAAACAGGGGCATTCCAACCGGATCTCGCCGCCGCCGCCGCAGTGAACCCTGATTCCGAGCACATTTTCACAGCACGATCGGGTGGCATTACGTTGGCAGGACTCAGACCGCAAGGAGGCCGAGTCAGTGGCCAGAATTCGATTGTCGCCTTGAATGGCTGGACATCTGCCGAGATGACACTCGTGCGGGATGCCGGTTTGCAGATTCAATGGCCTCGGGGGGATTCCACTGAGGCAGCCATCCGAGAGCTGAAGGACTTGTTCAGCGCGGCTCGAACTTACGGGGCTGCTATGGCAACTCCTGAAGCCAATCTGTTGCTTCAGCGAGACCTGCGGCTGGAAACGATGGTTCCTTATGCTCTGGGCCAAAAGACTGTTTTCATCGAAGCCGAAACCGAGCGGCAGATTGCTGAGGCATTGCAGTTCATTGAAGTTGAAAAGATTCGTGCCGTACTGACTGGCTGTACTGATGCCTGGAAACTGGCAGCGGAAATCAAATCGCAGAACATTCCGGTGATTGTGGGAAGCGTGATTGGACGCCCCACTCATCCCTGGGATCCGTTTGATGCGAATTATGCCAATGCCGGACGGTTGCACGAAGCGGGCGTGAAAATCGCATTTCGATCAGATGGAGCACCCGACAGCCGTAATACTCCCTTCCATGCAGCCACGTCTGTCGCGTATGGCTTGCCGGAAGATGTGGCGATCAGGGCCATCACGCTTTCTGCCGCTGAAATTCTGGGAGTTGCCGAGCAAACCGGCTCGATCACTGTCGGAAAGCGGGCTGATCTTGTGATTGCTGATGGATCAATTCTTCAGCAGGGAACGCAGATCCATGGTGTGATCATTGGGGGCGCAGCCGTGCCGATTGACTCTCGCCAGCATCGCCTTGCCAGGAAATATCAAGCTCGTCTGCCCAAGCCTGCTCCCGGGGAATTTGAGGTTCGCATCCCCTGATGACAGGTGGTGCAGCTTCAGATTCATGGTGATCAAGATTGTCAATGAATCATGATTTGTGGCTGGTGCACAGCCTCAACCAAGCTGCCTCAACAAAAATGAACGCCATTGATGGCCCATGAAGAATTTTCATGGCGATCAATGGCGGTGGGGGCTTTTGGCCAGGAGCCAACAGGCAGATGGTGTCTGGCGTGGCTGTTATTGGCGCTGAACTTCGGCATCCGGGGTGAGTTCGGCCTGTCGGGTCTCATTGCCTGTCACTTCCGGCATGGCTTGCACCAATCGTTGAACATCGGATCGGCGGAGCGCCTGTTCGGTACGCATGTAACGCTTGGGATTCTCTTTGAAACGATTGCGGGATTCACGCGAGACAAACAGGAAAAGGCTGTCATCGAAGAATGCGGCATGTTGTGTCGAACCAGAGACAGCCTTTGTCGTATCCCACAGGACGACAGGATCGCATCCCAAAAATTGCGGGGCGAATTGATCCGGGTTCAACTTGAAATCTGCCAGTTCCTGTTCGCTTTTCATGAGGTAAGTCACGCCCTGGTGCTCCCAGGCAAATTGAGGAACGCCACGCACCCAGTCTCGTGTTTGCTGTAAGGCGACAGGACTGAAGCCATCCAACCCCACATCGTCAGGATTGACCGAGGGATGAGATTTTTTCTGGAAGTTGTTGTCGCGCGGCATGCCCGCGCCTTCACGGCGAGGCTGTGAAGCTGGGGGCGTTGTCTGAGCAACGGACACGGCATATTTTTGTGCGACTCCCTGGATGGTTGCGGTATACGTCCCCACGTCCAGAAAGTTTTCTGAATGGAGCAATACCCGGCCATTTCGAGGATCGACCATCACGTCAGCTGGCAATCCACGCACGCCGTATTGCTGGACGAGTTGCGGATTCTGGTCGGAATCGACTTTGACGGCAGCCACCGATGTACGAAGCATTTGCTGCACTTGCGGATGTGGAAAGACGGCCCTCTCCATTTGCTGACATGGGCCGCACCATGTTGCCGAAAAGTGAAGTAAGACGGGCTTGTTCTGTCGAGAGGCTTCCTGCAACGCGACGTTGAAAGAGGGGTGCCAGACAGAGTTTTGTGCCAGAGGCTGCATTTGGGCCAACGCCACATTGCGAAAGCCCGGGTGATCGAAGCATGGGAGCACAAAGGCTGCTCCGAATGACAACCCCATGAGCATCGGAAAGGCCATCGCCGCTAATGAGCGTTTCAGGCCATGGGACGTTGCTTCAGTCAAAATCTGAATCCGTGAAATTCTCATGGACGAGTCACTCCCAAGGCCAATGCAGTGCAAACCGCACAATCACGATGCGGTCACTCGATCTTGCGCTACAGAATGGTTGGTGCCGGGTGCGTGTGAGTGAGCTGATGAGAATCCCGCAAGAACCTCACGGCTTCGCCCTGTTCTGCAAATGAGATAAAGTCTTCCGTCTGGAGAAAGCGGCACAGCGAGATAAACTTTGCGGGCTATTCCGAGGGAAAATGATTTACCAGAAGACAGCCGCCGGCCCAGCTAAAGATCGCCCTGCATCAGGGGAATGGGGGGAATGAATGGGCATCTGAGGGAGTGCGGATGTTTCGAGGCCGCAAAGTTTAAGGAAGTTTGCCAGCAGGCGGTGTCCGCCCTGAGTGAGAATCGATTCCGGGTGAAATTGCAGGCCAAACACCGGGTATTGGCGATGCCTTAATGCCATGAGCACGGGAGTTTCACTGGCCCCGTCCATCGTCCACGCCAAAGGTTCGAGTTCGGCGGGGAGTGTGGTCTGTTCGACAATCAGCGAGTGATAGCGGGCAGCAAGAAACGTCTGAGGGATTCCCGCAAACAAGAGATGCCCTTGATGAGTGATTTCCGAGGCTTCTCCGTGGATCGGTTGAACAGCTCGAACGACAGAACCACCAAAGGCTGCACCGATGGCTTGATGTCCCAAGCAGATACCTAAAATGGGAAATTTGCCAGTCAGTTGATGAATGACTTCGAGTGAGATTCCCGCTTCATTGGGGGTGCATGGCCCCGGTGAAATGACAATGGCATCGGGCTTCAGGCGTTGAATTTCGGGGATGGTGATTTCGTCGTTACGAACCACACGGACGCTCTGTCCCAGTTCCACCAGGTAGCGGGCGATGTTTTGTACAAAGCTGTCGTAATTATCGATGACCAGCAGCATCTCTAGAAAATGTCCCTTCAAAAAAAGCGGTGTTGGCGATGCTGAAAACGGTCAAACGAGTTGCGGTCAAGATGGAACGGTTCTGTCTTATGGGAATGACTCTGTCTCGTGGGAATGACAGGGTGATTATGAGTCTGATACCAAGGCGGCCAGCATACCAGAGGCTTTCGTCAGCGTTTCTTCATATTCGGCGACAGGATCAGAGTTAACCACAACTCCCCCGCCGACTCCCAGTTGCAACCACCCCTCAGAGGCCACAAATGAGCGGATCAGGATGCTGCTGTCGCACCATAAATCGGGGGTCATGTAAAATAAGGTGCCTGTGTATGGCCCACGGACACAAGGTTCCAGTTCTGCAATGATTTCCGTCGCGCGAATCTTGGGGGCACCGGTGATGGAACCGCCGGGGAACGTGGCTCTCAGTGCATCCCAGGTGTCGTATCCTTCCGCCAGTTCGCCGGTGACAACACTGACCAGATGCTGGACGGTTTGATAAGTTTCGACCTCACACAGTGACGGAACTTTCACCGTCCCCGGGCGGCAGACGCGCGAGAGATCGTTACGGAGCAGGTCGACGATCATCACGTTCTCAGCGGTGTCTTTCCGGCTTTCGCGAAGTTCGTCTCGCAAAAACAGGTCAGCTTCACCTCGTCGTCGGCGACGCGTCCCTTTGATCGGGCGGGTTTCCACAAACCTGTTTTCCACTTTAAGAAATCGTTCCGGGGACGCGCTGATCAATGACCAGTCGGGATGATTCCAGAAGGCCATAAACGGAGCAGGATTTTTTTGTCGAAGAGATTGCCAGATGTCAAAAGGAGACTGCGTTTGCTGGATCAGTAGCCTTTGAGTGAGATTTGCCTGGAAAATGTCGCCTGCGCGAATGTATTCAATCACACGTGCGACGCTGGCAATGTAATCCTCACGGCAAAAATTACTCCAGACTCCGGGGTGGCCATCGACTTCAAATGTCGGTGTGGCCCAATTGTTTTTTATGGGCGTGGTCTGCGTTTGTCTTAAGGAGGGGATTGAAGCCGCTGGCGGGTTGTTCAGCCAGCCAAGGAATTGTTGGGCACGTGTTTCGGCTCGCTGAGATCTTGCTTCAGGGTGGGACTCTGGCCAGCCCTGAGAAATCAGCCACCCCTGCCCCAGTTCATGATCCCACGCCAGCACAACATCAAAGCAGCTGATGGCAAACTCGGGGACTAAAGCATCCCGGATTGCCGCTGAAGGCATTTGATCAAAGGCCCTGCCCGCTTCATAGGACAAGCATCCGATGAGTCCTCCCTGAAAAGGAGGCAATTGAGGATCGCGGACAAATGGGAGGGCCGCGAGTTGGTGACTGATGTCGTTAAAAGGATCGGTTCGTTCAGGAACTTGATCCTGGCTCTGGCCATGCCATGGATCAGCCATGACATACGAAAATCGCCCGAGGTGGGAGCTTCGCATGGCACTATCCAGCACGCACAACCCTGGAACATGTTGGAATTTTTGAGCAGCCAATTCGGGAGTCAGATCGCTGGACAAGGGGATTACGAGAGGAGCATTCATATCACGTTCTCCTGGTCACTCTGAGGCAACGTTGCTATGGGTTGCGTCACTATGGGCTGCGGAGAAATCGTCGTATCAGGAACCGGTGCATCAGGAACCGGTGCTGTGCCGGGATGCGATGACGAGTGAAGATGCTGCCGCTCTTTTTTTCGGCGTTCAACAGCGCTGATCTCTTCTTCAGTCAGAAAACCCCAGCGAAGAGATTGATCCTGCTGATAATGCTTCCCGAGTGTGAGGGCGGTTTTGGCTTTACAGAGTTCGTAACCCAGATAGAACGAGTGTTCGGGTGTCAGGACGCCTGCTGTCTGAACGATGCGGTCAAAGAGTTCGTAAGGATCGCTTCCGTGCCAATATCCGTCACGATTAAAAAGGTGAATTTCCCCTCGCTCGGCGAAGATGCGATAATTCGGGTCTGTCACATATTGCCTTAAGCGAGCCAGCCCTTCTTCTCCCTGTTCCTTGAGTTTGGGGTCACGCAAGAGAACTAGCGTTCCCCCCAAGTGTTTAGGAACCCTTTGCTCGCGAATGGCGTAATGAGTCAACCGGCGAGCGATGTCAAATTCCCGAATGGCGGATCGCCCCCAATTGATGACTTCAGTGGCCAGCACGCTTTCAATACGCCACTCGGCACAGAGTGCTGCCAGTAGGAAATTGACGCCGCTGCTATCAACCTCGGTCATTTCCGTCAGATTGCCGATCCCCATCAGCATCTTGTCTTGGGGAAATTGCTGGCGAGTCTGGCGGTAGCGATGAAGTGACTCGCCAAATCCAAAACCGATTGGCTCAAGAATTGGATCAAGGCGAAATGGTCGGTTCCGGCTATGAAAAAAGTCTCGAGTGGTGGTGAGAGTTTCCAATTCGCGCGGTTGATCAGGAATCAGAACGAACTCGGCGGGAAGGTCGGCGGCCCAGGTGGCGTTCGTCGCATTGGCACTGAGAACCAGTTCGGCCCCCTGCTCGACGGCGGCAATGACCTCAGCAGGATTAAAGCTGTCGATTGAGACGCGATGCCCTTCTTGTCTCAATGCTTGGACCGTGGCACCGCATCTTTCCCAGGTTTCTCCGGGAAGACAGCCCACGTCGATCACATCGGCTCCTGCGGAGCGATACCGTTCGGCGATTGCCAGAATTTCTGAAAGGGTCAGCCGCGGAGCGTGGTTGATTTCTGCCAGAATTTCGATGGCATGCAGGGAAAGGTCTGGGAGGGGTCGCCGCTGTTGACCAAAAAATTCTGGCAGGTCAAACAAATCACGAGGCCCACGTTCGACGGGAATCTTCAGCAGTTGAATTAAAAGTTCCAGATCACCAGCGACCGCACCGGGCAAGATGACCCGATCGAATGGCGCACTTTCCGTTTGAAGAGGGATGTCTGCCAGCTTTCGAGCGATCCAGGGAGTGGTCATCAGAGCTGCCACCGTGATCCCTAAAACCTGGATTTCATACTGAAAGCCGACCTTCTCAGACAACGGGGGCAGAATCTGGCGAAGTGAATACTCGGCCAGTTTTCCAGTCACGAAAAGAATTCGTTGCGGTTCATTACCCAAGCGACTCGTCCCCAGCCAGGTGAGGTTCCCACCATACACTTTTCATGATGTGCACAAATGTTTCAGCTTGGCAGCAAAATGATAGAGGTCATTGCGGACGGTTGTTAGCGAATCGCTCCACCATTCACATTGATCACCTGTCCGGTAATAAAAGAAGCCTCATCGCTGGCCAGAAATCGGACAGTGCGTGCAATATCCTCGGGAAGCCCCCAGCGTTTGAGAGGGGTTTCTCGCATGACTCGTTCTTGCCATGCGGGACTGGCCGTTTCACCCCAAGCCGTTTTAATCCAGCCTGGCGCGACACAGTTTAGCCGGACATGAGGTGCGTAAGTCACAGCCATTGATCGAGTTACACCCATGATAGCGTTTTTGGCTGCCGAGAATAACTCTCCGCTCTCCCCTTCCATTCCCCGATCGGCCTGATCCCAGCCAATATTGATGATACATCCCGAGCCTGCCTCACGCATTCTGACGGCCACTTCTCGGGAGAGGACATAGGTTGCTCTGATATCAACCTCGTAGAGAAGATCAATTTTATTGATGTAATGCGATTTCGCCTGAGGGGTGGTGAGCAAATCCACCCCCGCATTGTTCACCCAGATGTCAATACCAGAGAAGATATTCCAGACTTGATCGATCAGGCCCAGGCAGGCATCGGGATTTTGCAGGTCTGCCTGAAAAGCATGCGATGTTCGTCCTGTCTGCAAGATTTCTGTGCGGATTTGTTCCATTGCATTGACTGCCTGCCGAGTGTGCAAACAGACATCAGCACCCGCTGATGCCAGTTCTTTAGCGATGGCCGCCCCAATGCCAGAAGAGCTGCCTGTGACCATGGCTTTGCGGCCGGAAAGATCACAAAATCTAGGGTTTTTCACTGTATTACTTTCTCGTTAACACGGGGGAATCGCTGCTGAAGACCTTCCGGATCGCAGAGTTTAGCAATGCCGCAGATTCTCTGAACATATCGACGCACCAGAGTGTCCACATGTGTGGCACGCAATCTGCTGGTGGTAGGGAGGCGGAAATCAGGCTGAAAACAAATGATCACAGGTTTGATGATTGTTTATGAAGATGATTTAACGTCAATTCTCCCAGAGATTTACAGTTGTATCACTTTTGGGAGAAATCGATTCAGAAGGAAGAGGGTTATTGACGGACTCGATAAATCATTGCAAAATGCCACGGAACAACAAAGAACGCATCGAACATATGAGAATATGTGACTGGGTGTTTCAGAGTTGATCAAGGGATGAGGTTTTGGCCTGTTGGAGAAGTCTGTCTTTTGATTTCTTCCTGTGAATGCCAACGATTGCACAAATGCTGGGCAGTCACCAAGGGATGAAAGTGAAAAGTTTGTCCCCATGGCTTCCTGTGTTTCGGTATGATGACCCTAGGGTTTTCTCTGTGCTGGTTGGTGGAACTACTTTATGATTCAGGGGTGAACGAGAGTGTTTTCTTGTGCGGTGATGCTTGGGGAACTTCTCTTAAATCACTGCTGCGATTTCAAAGAAGAGTTCACGGATTGGTTAATTGAATTGATGTTTTGTGGGTTTGCAGGAACAGTCAACGTCACCACGCACGCTGTTTCTGATGAAATGTTAAAGAGTAAACATCAACTCAGCTTGATGTTGGATTTTAAAACTTAGGATCGAACCAAATTCCTCGCCGAATGGATCGGCGTCACGGTTGCGATCCCTTTTCAAGAGAGCGATTCATAATGATTTCGAACGTTGCTGAGCCTTTGGAAGAAAAAGGTTCGTCCTTCCCTGATCTGTCCAATCAACTTGAAAAAGATCTGGTTCAGGTCTTCAAGTTGCTGGCAGACGAAACCCGCCTGCGGATCCTCATGTATCTCATGAAGGATCACGAACTCCACGTGACTGCTCTTTGTGAGCGGCTTGGCCAAAGCCAGCCAGCGGTCAGCCATCACTTGGCACTGCTCCGCGTCGCTGGCCTGATTGAAGCCCGCCGCGATGGTAAGCACAACTTCTACAGCGTTCGCCAGAAGCACTTCCACCGCATTATGGGTGAACTCTTTGCCAGCATGGGCGAAGGGGAAGGCGATCGCATTCGCTTCAAGAACTTCGTTCTCTCTCAAGAAGAGAATGCCTAAGACCGTGATTGACCACGACCTGCTCACGCAGTATTCGTGGCGATGATGACTGTTCAAAGAGGAGCCGTAGTGGAAACACTGCGGTTCCTTTTTTTGCGCAGCGCACTTCGATACGCTGTTATATCACCGTTTGTAACGTCCGACATTGAATGGCGTTATCAACGCATGAAACTCCAGGACAAAGTCGTAACACGGCTCTAGTGCGAAAGTGAGATGTTTGCTGATGTCCGAACTGACGAAAGCGTCGGCTTGTCTGGCTCTGGCGGATGGGTCTGTATTCTATGGCTCGTCATTCGGTGCCACGGGTGAAGTCAGTGGTGAAGTCGTTTTCAATACCAGTATGACGGGATACGGAGAGATCCTGACCGACCCATCATATTGCGGCCAGATTGTCACCATGACTTACCCACTCATCGGAAACTATGGCATTAATTTTGAAGATGCTGAAAGTCGGGGGCCACGACTCAAGGCATTCCTTGTTCGTGAGCTTTGCCGGACTCCCAGTAACTTCCGCTCCGAACTCTCTCTGGATGACTTTCTGAAGAAGTCTGGCATCATGGGAATTGAGGGAATTGACACGCGTTCGCTTGTCAGACGCTTGAGGACACAGGGAGCCGTGACGGGAGTGATCTCCACAATCGATCTTGATGCTGCTTCGCTGGTGGCCAAGGCTCAGAAGGCCCCCAACATTGTTGGGCAGGATCTTGTCAAAGAAGTCATGCCATCCGCTTCGTTTTCCTGGTCTGAACGACTCGGCCCTCTGGCGACTTTAGCTCCCCCCGCTGAAGCCAAACCAGAGGCTTACCATGTTGTGGCTGTGGACTATGGGATGAAGTGGAACATCCTGCGTCACCTTAAGGAAAGCGGCTGCCGTGTCTCGGTCGTTCCCGGTAGCATGGGTGCCGAAGCGATACTTGAGATGAAGCCCGATGGTGTGTTTCTCTCCAACGGCCCCGGGGATCCAGAACCCTTGACTTACGCGATTGATACGATTCGTCAGTTGCTGGGCAAGGTTCCCGTATTCGGGATCTGCCTTGGTCATCAGTTACTGGGTCTGGCGGCTGGAGCCAAGACTTATAAGCTGAAGTTTGGTCATCGTGGAGCCAATCAACCTGTCCTGAATCTGCGAACCTCCCGGGTGGAAATCACATCGCAAAACCATGGGTTTGCCATCGACGCGGATACACTTCCCGGCAATGTTGAAGTGACGCATATCAATTTGAATGATCAGACCATTGAAGGGATGCAACTCAAGAACGTCCCTGCCTTCAGCGTTCAGTACCATCCTGAAGCAGCGGCAGGCCCACATGATAGTGCTTACCTGTTCGCGGAGTTTTGTGCCTTAATGGATCAGCACGCTGCCACCTCCAGAGACGTTGTTCCCGCAGCAACACATTAATCAATAGCACGAAGCTCTGAGTCTCTTTACAATCCGGTTCAATACCGTAAGTTTTCTCGACCATTAAATTTATTGAAACTCACTGGAATTATAGAAACATGCCGACCGAACGTACTCTTGTTCTTCTGAAGCCGGATGCCGTTGCCCGTCGTCTTGCCGGCCCGATCCTGACCCGTTTTGAGCAGAAGGGGTTGCGTATTGCAGCTCTGAAGTTGCTCCAGATTACTCCTGAACTTTCAAAGAAGCACTACGCGGAACACGTTCAGAAACCGTTTTATCCCTTGCTGGAAAGCTTTGTTACCGCGGGGCCTACGGTTGCGCTGGTTCTCGAAGGAAAGTCAGCCATTAGCGTGGTACGCGGTATGATGGGGCCAACCAATGGTCGTGATGCGGCCCCAGGAACAATTCGTGGCGATTACGGCACCAGTCGTCAGATGAACCTTGTTCATGGGAGTGATGGCCCGGAAGCCGCGGCAAAAGAGATCGCCATTTATTTCCAAGCCAATGAAATCGTTGATGCGACTGAGCCTCTGGCCCCGTGGCTTTCGGCTGGCGATGAATAGCGAGCGTCGATTTCGCTATCTATACAAGTTGTGGTGTCCTCCCGCTTGATAGATGAGTCTCTACTTCACACTTCTGTCATTGATCCTTGATGGCTTCAGGTTTTTAA
The DNA here is from genome assembly GCF_056500625.1 of Planctopirus sp. SH287. Classification (NCBI taxonomy): domain Bacteria; kingdom Pseudomonadati; phylum Planctomycetota; class Planctomycetia; order Planctomycetales; family Planctomycetaceae; genus Planctopirus; species Planctopirus sp. SH287. The sequence goes on from NZ_CM151403.1 coordinate 1,618,330, forward strand.
TGCCAGGAGCTACCGGCGTGATGGATCTCTTCAGGTATGAGTCACTGCGGAACTACTTCTGGTGTTGCTAAGTAACGGATTGGTGTGTCACAGGTTGCCTGTCTTCAGGCTTCCTGTGACACACCTGCGCAGATGAACTCGACGACATCGCCGCACTGTTTGTCGCAACCGAGATTCGACAGGATACACGCCGGATCGAAGAACGAGTTCCAGTCGTCTTCATCAGAGATCCCGCTCTGTCGTCCCTTCACGATTCATCCTTTCTGCCGATTCGTTGATCCACTGACCAGCGACCAGCACCGACGATTAACAGATAGACCGACCCCATGAGCATCGAGAAATCGGTGCGAGCGTCGTGCGCCATCTGCCAGAAGCCCTTTTCCATCAAAATGGGAAATTTCGTAGTAGCAAGGGCGACGAGCATAATGGTGATCGTCGGCAGAACAGCCAATCGTGTCAGCAGGCCGAGCACGATGAGCACACCGGAAACGATCTCGAAGCTGGCAACGAAATACGCCAGGAACTCCGGTTCCGGGAAGCCGATCTTCGCAAATCGCCCGACACCATTCGCATCAGGAGACAGAAACTTCTGGATGCCTTCCGAGAGAACACCAGTCCGACCATGAGCCGAATCAGCACGACCGATGCAGGAACATGGGTCACAGCGATTTTTTGACGCCAATTCATCAGAGGTGTTCCTTGGTCGGGTCAGGCGAGACTGGTGCCCAAAAGCTGGACAAGCGGTGAATCGCCACTTGGAGAACCAATCCTCCCATGATGAACCCCAAGCCGATCATCCAGATGTGAGGCTCCACCCAGAACGCCAGCGACAGACAGGTGAATAGTCCGAACCACGGAATCACTTTTGGATAGAGGCGCTCGTTCTCGTTCAAGCGAATGGCAGCAAGGTTCGTCAGAGCATAGTACACAAGCACAGTGAAGGCACTGAACGACCACGTTGTTTTCATGTTTCCGATCAGAGTCAGCAAAGTGATCAGGATCCCGACACCTATCACGGCAGCGGTCGGCGTTGAGTTCGACCCACTGATCTTGGCGAAACGGCTTGGCATGTCTCCCCGCCTCCCCATTGCCAGCAGGACACGGGAGAGTCCCAGAATCAAATTCAAAAGCACGCCCAACATCGCCGTCATTGCACCGATGGCGACAAAGTGTGGGACATACGGTATCTGAAACAATCTGGCGACAACTTCCAGCGGTGCCGCCTGCTGAGTGGTCATTGCTGCGATTGCTTCTGATCCAACAGCGGCAACTCCAATCAATCCCACAGCGATATACAGCAAGGATGACGCGATCAGGGTGATGATAATCGCCTTGGGAATTGTCGTTTTGGGATCAACAACTTCCTCACCCAACGTGGCAATCCTGCCGTAGCCGGTAAACGCCACAAACATCAAGGCACAGGCTTCGAGAAAACCACTCACCGGCAGGCGGGACTCACCGGGCAAGAAGAACGGCTCCAGGTGGGCGAAACCATTTTTCCACAGAGTCGGAAGCCCTGCGACCACAAAGCAAACCAGTGAGATCAGTGTCACGGAAACGATCGCGATATTTGTGCGGTTAGATTGCCGGATACCGGTCAAAACAAGCATGGTCATCACGACGACAATGGTCGCGGCAAGTGGCACTTTCCAAGTTGTCTGCTGCGACTCCAACAAGTTCAGAGCATACCCGGCAAACCCCAGGGCGGCTGTTGCTGCAGAAGCACTCTTGGCACAGAGAAACATCCAACCTGCGGTGAAGCCAAGAGAGGGATGCAGCCAACGATAACCATATTCGTAGGTGCCACCACTCACGGGATGATTGGCGGCCAGTTGGGCACTGCTCAAACCGTTGAAAGTCGCCACTAATGCAGCGACCACAATAGCCAACACAACTGAAGGGCCAGTGACTCCCGCAGCAATCCCGATGCTGACAAAAACGCCCGTGCCGACGATAGAACCAAGTCCCATCATCAACGCCCCAAAGACGCCGACTTCACGCTGTAAATGGGCTTGCACAATACTGAATCCGTTGTTGCCGCTTTAAAAAAAATAGTCGCCAATCATCAAGCGAGTATTCAATCCTACCATGGCCACAAAACTATATTTCCATGAAAGCGAGTGCGGTCAATCGAGTGGCCCGATTTGGCAGGGACTGCTGGTGGATGCAGACGACACCGAAGTCAGCGATGATACGCTTTCCAGAAATCCACGGCGAGTTGCGTGCCATGCTTGTGGTTCTGAGCTGTCTATTACACACATCTTTTCGGAAATTTATTTACCTACGGCACGAGATTTGCGCCAGGCAATTTAACAGATTTTGATCTGTCAAATTGGCAGGGAGCAGGCATCATGGGCGCAGGGACGATGACCGACATTGCAGCCGAGTTGCATGGGATCGACTTGGGGGATCAACGGTTGAATCAGCGAAGTCTTAAAGTTCTGCAAACCCTTGCAGCCAAGCCGCAAGCCAGTATTAATTCCGCTTGCCAGGGTTGGGCCGAAACACAAGGGGCCTATCGCTTATTCGACAATCCACAGGTCTCGCCAGAAAAAATCTTAGCCCCGCGCGAGCGGATGCGGCGGCAACCTGTCGTGCTGATTGTTCAAGACACCCTGAACTTGACTTCACCTCACACTCTCCGCACGACGCTCGTTGCCTGGATCAGGTCACACGATTCGGTGGCTACGATCATATCTCGCTGGCAGTCACCCCCGACCGCCTCTGCCTGGGGGTGGTGGAGCAGGAAAGGAACACTATGCCCAGAAATAAGAAAGCCCTTCGATGTGCTCATCGAAGGGCCTCTTGTTCATCAAAGTGGAGGCGGGGGGCTTACACATTCGAAATCGGACACCTTTCGCACACTGACGCTAACAGTCTATTCCGAAATCACTTACGTCAATAAGCACACAAACCGCACACTGTCAAAAATGCCGCTTATCAGAAAAACAGCGGCGAATTATCAGAAAACACCATTTCGCAGAATCCCGATGGAGGCTCAGTGCCTCGAACCCGTGGTTCGAGAATTTTGCAGACACCGTCTGCAAAATTCCAAGGTTCGACATCAACTCAATCATGACCGCCACCTACTGGGAAATCGCACAGGAAATCTGAGAGACAGAAATCGCCAGACACCGTCTGGCGATTTCGGAGCACAATCGCTTGTACTCGCTCGAAGGTTTGCCAAACAAAGTGATGGCGACGGACTCAACGGGCTTCAGTCGGTAGCCTCTCAAAACTGCCCAAAACTACTCCGCTCGCAGTCCCTACCGAATTCCCATCGAGCCGAGGATCGGAGATCACCAACAGCGTCGTTTCGTCACTGTCCAAATCTGCGGGTGGATCGAACCTGTCGCCGTTGTAACGCTCGCCCTTCGAAACCCGAACGGCTCGGACTTGTCCCCGGTAGAAGTACAACAGGTTGTCCTCGCCTACGTTCCCAATGACGAACTTGGCGGGAACGCCTTCTCCTGACCCCGGTCCCGTGGCGACCAGTTTTCCATTGAGATAGAGCCGAGTCTCGGATTCGGTATAGACGCCGCACACGTGCGACCATTCACCCGGAACGACCGATGCGGGCGAGTTGATCATGTCATCGATGTACTCGGCGGAAAGCTGCGAGCCGCAGATGGCGATTCCCAAACCGCATTTGCCGGGAACATCGCTCCCGATCACGAACTGACAGTTCTCACCGGTGTACTCTTCCGGTTTAATCCATGCCTCCGTTGTGCAGGGCAGCGTCCGCTCGATCTCAGTGACGATCCTCGTGCGACCGTCGAAGTGCATGATTCCGTTTTGGATGAAGGAATCACCTTCGTCCTGACCGCTGCCCAATGCTATCACCACACCAGCGACGAGCATTCCCAGCACCACGAGGGCTGCGATGATCCACATCGTCAGCCGCCGCTTCTTCGACTCTTCGAGCCAGTCCCGAAGCTCAGTCGCAAGGACTGCTGCGGACTCGTGTCGGTCGGCAGGATGCTTTGCCATCGCCTTCGAGCAAATCGCTTCGAGTTCCTTCGGGAGTGACGAGTCTGCGGTACGCAGCATCGTTGGTTGTCTGAAAAGAATCTGTTCCCGCAAAGCCGCTTGGGTTCGAGCCTGAAACGGCGAACGTCCAGTCAAAAGCTCGAACAACAGCACTCCAAGGGCGTGAACATCGCAGCGACCATCGAGAAGTTGCGTCTCTTGAGCAATCTGTTCGGGAGCCATGTACGCCAACGTGCCACTCGACACTGACCGCCCCTTCTCGATCTCTTCGAGGGTGCAGGCGACTCCGAAATCGGCAATCAGAGGTTTTCCCTCGGCATTGATGAGGATGTTTTCGGGCTTGATGTCTCGATGGAGGCAACCTTGCTGATGAGCGTAGTGAAGCCCTTCGGCGACCGTAGCGACAAGAGTCACGGCGTCACGGACGGGGAGTTTTTTGTCTCGAATCACGTCGGCAAGGCTCTTTCCCTCGATCAACTCGAACACGAGAAACATCCTCCCGTCATGTTCTCCACAATCATGCACGGCGACGATGCAGGAGTGTTTGAGTCGAGCAACACGTCGAGCCTCGTCCAGAAGCAGATCGCTGGACGTGCGGGCATGTCCGATCTTCACGGCGACCTGCCGTTCAAGTTTAATGTCATATCCCTTGTAGACCTGACCATAACCGCCACGCCCCAAGAGTTCGTCGAGTCGGTATCGGTTTGCCAGCACCGTACCACTGAAGTCCTTGGAATCCGCTTCTCGACGACCGGTCAGTGGACGTGCTGGGTCTCGTTTCACCCACGAAGTCGCCTTCAACCCTTCGATCTTGGTCTGTAACTCGGTGGTCAGATGTGGGCAGTCGGTGCAGAGTTCCGCCGCTGGGATGTCCTTCCCTTCATCAAACGCCTCTTCCCACTTCACCAGCAGGTCGGCGAGCAGGTCTTTTTCGTCGTCAGTCAAGGAATTCTCCACCGTGCATTTCCTTCAACAGCAATCGAGCCGATTGCCAGCGACGTTTCAGTGTTGCGAGACTGACGCCCAAGACTTGTGCCGCATCGCTCTGGCACAATCCGTCGTAATACAGCAGTCCGAAGACTTCCTGTTCGGGGTCGGGCAGTTGTTCAACCGTTTCGTGGAAAGCGGACCAAGCCGCCAAAGATGCTGGCTCGTCTCGCTCGTCGGGTTGCTGTTCTGCGGCTTCGCCGCCATCGCTGTCATGCTTCGTTCCGAGTCCTTGCGGTCCGGCGTAGCTGCGTGCCAGATCGATGAGTTCTCGCCTGATCTGGACTGCGGCAAATCCGTAATACTTCCGTGCCGATTCCGGTCGGACGACATGCAGTGATCGGTGAAGTCGCAGCAGTGCGTTTTGCAGAATGTCATCCGTTTCGCTCCATCTTCCGACGCCGGGAAACCGCTTGAGCATCCGGCTCGCCATCAGTCGCAGACGTTCGCAGGTCTTTTCCAAGATCGTGCGACGGCTATCGAGGCACCCTGCCGAGAGCCGCTTCAGTTCATTCTGTAAATCGGTGGTGTGTCCCAACTTCCTCTCCCGTGGACGTTCCCAATGAGGGCGGTCTGAGGAGTGGTTGTTGGTCCGCCTATTTCCTGAAGCGGGTGCCGAACGGCGAGTAGCTCACGAGGGACCAGAAATGTGAGCTTTGTGTGAAGGCTGAGCTACTTGAGCTTCGGCACTCGCCTTCACATGGGAGGGGCTTGTCTCGTCGCAGCCCACGGAAAAATCACCGGATCACCACGAGGAGAAACCAAATGAGGTTCCCCGCCTTCGGGCTGTTTGCAGCCGTCGTCCTTTTGACTCAGGTCGGCACGGTCGTACACGCCGACGAGATGATTCGCATGAAGCTGGCGATGGATGAATTCGGCAACTGCACAGTCAGCGTCGAGTCCACCGGTGATCCGCTGGACAAGGCGACCGAGTTCACTGGTGAGGCGGTTAAGTCATCCCGACTGCCGAAGACGACGATCCTCAATAACAAGAAGGGTTTGGTCCGTCTCGTCCACGATTTCTCCAACCCGGACGAGTTCGACGTACTGTTCACGGAGGTTTTGGGAAAGCCGCAGAACGCTCGATTCGATCAGCGATTCAAAGCATTGACGCTGACATCGACGAGGGAGGACGACGCACTCGTCACCTACGCCTACCGTTTCAAGCCGCCATTTACGGTCATCTACGACCGCTATCCACTCACAGACGACACGGTGCTGCTAACGGCAATCGGCTTGGGGACGCTTGAAGATTCCCTGCACATCAACCTGTTCTCGCTCAACAGGAGTGACAAGTCGTCGGCGAAGCTGGCAGCTTTCTGGATCGAGACGAAACCAAACGGTCAGCAGGACCGCATTCAGTTGATCGATCCCTTCGAATTCAAGCTCGACAAGGGTGTCAGCAAAACCTTCCGACTTCCACTACCAAACGCAAAGATCGAGACGCCGTGCTTCCTATCGCTCAAGGGGAAGAGCCTTCAGCATTCAGTTCAGGAAATCGCCGGTCTCCTGATCGAAGGGAAAATCACGCCGTTGTACGGCGTGGGATTTGACGAACGGCGAGGCGTGGTCTTCGCCAAGCAGGTCGTCAAGGGAAGTCTGGCAGAACAGGCGGGCATTCAAACCGGCGACGTGATCGTTTCGGTCAACAACGAGAAGCCGACCAGTATCGAGGAGGCGACGAAACTACTCAGCAATACCGTGCTTGGCGACACGGCGACACTTGAGATCGAGCGGGCTGGTAGGAAGCAAGTCATCACCATCAAGAGTGAGTGAGCATTGACAACTTGTGAATTCCTTGCCATCCCCGATCAGGACGCCGCCACGTGACGAAATCATCCCAAGAACTGTTTTTGGAGATCGCAGCCAGCGACGGCGGACGGCTGACGGAAGAGTCCGCAGCAAAGTTGGAAGGGCTACTCGGTAGCCTCAAACCGGGCGAACGAACCGAATGGTTCCCCGCAGCACATTTTCTGTTGGGATTCCACTACGGCGGCAAATTCTGGGGCGACGGTTTTCCCGTCAAGGCTGCTCTGCCCGATGCGGAGGCAAACGTCAGCGTTGAGGTAATCGATCACTTCACTGCCTTTTTGAAGTCCTCAAATCGACCGTGCTTCCGGCTGATGGTCGGCGACGAGGAGATCGAACTTCCCGACTTGAACAAGGAATGGTGGGCGACGTTCGGGTTTGATCTGAACGGGTTTTACAACGGAATGTTGTCAGACCCACGCATTCCCCTGTGCGGCGAGAACCAGAAGGAGATCGACCTGATCGGGGTTGCTCTGGATCGTCTTGCCTTAGCGTATTACCTGAGCGGCGACCCCAAGAACGCTGCTGATTCACTTGCCGCAGCATTGGTGAGTCCATCGGCGGAGTTTTGGTGGGAATATCCGAGTCAAGCCGATGTCACACGGCTCCTCGGTTGGATTGGATGGTTGTACTTCGATGCAGGAGACTACGCCAAAGCTGCTGCCTTCTTGCAACGGTGCTTCGTGGAACTGCGTCATCAGCCAGACGAAGGCTCGTCGCCAGTGACCGCTGCTTTCGTGCGGCTGGTCGAGATGTATATGCTCGGCGGGAACGATGGATTTGAGTGGCGTCATGCCATCGCTGAGGCTGGAAACATCGACTCCTACGGCGACTTCCTTCCGACCGGGACGCTGGATCGTGGCTGCGATGCGTTCCTCTTGCGATTGGCGATTTCACATGCAGCCATCGGCGATTTCCAAAAGGCGATGGATGCCGCCGACTTGTGCGTCAAAATCGGTGAGCCGCTCGAAGACGTGCAATTCGAGGTCTATCAGGATTTCAAGCCGGTTCCATTCCCCGAAGCTCGACTTTTTCGTGCGGCGTTAAGAGTCAGACTCACACGAGGCGATCTTGTCCTGACTGACTTGGCTCTCTGCCAAGAATGGTCTGACTCGCATCAAAATGAAATCCGTGCCTTGGCGTGTCTGCAACTGCTCCACCGCTCGAATGCTTCCGAGGTTGAAGGAACGCCGTTCGCTGGATTGGCGAGCCAGATTTCAAAAGCAGTGCCAGATGAGCGTTCAGGGCTTGAGCGTCTGTGCCAATCCTTCCTCACGGAACTGCTCGACGGATCACTGGTGAAGAGCGGTTTTCGTTCGACCAAGGCTGAAGAAGCAGCAAGTCATCTCGGCGGACTCTTGGAGGCTGATCGAGATGAGTGACGCCGCCGACCGATCCATTCCTTCGCAAATCCTCGGTCGCCGAGTTATCGGCATCTGCCCGGAATGTGAGGGCAACGGTGTGCTGTGGGGATACGACGGCGAAACACATTGGGCGGATCGTTGCAAAGTTTGCAACTGCGTTGGCTTCATCCTTGACATGCCGCTCGATCCGCCAGATGAATCGGACCAAGACGACATTCCTTTCTGACCCAATAGAAGGAGACGCATTTGCCCGACGACCGCACTCCGCCGTGGTTGATCCAACTACGCTTTTTTCTGATGTGTTCGCCAGTAGGAATCATCGCTGCGATCCTGCTCGCTCCGTTCGCCCTGCCGCTGCTCCTCGGTTTTGGCATCACACTGTTCTTGTTTTGGCACGGCTCACGGCTCTTCACCAACACGTTCGTCTGGTTCTTCGATCCAAAAGGGTATCAGCAGTTGCAGGAACGGGGGATTGATCCGTTTTACAACAGTCTGGGAACTCCGCTGAACAACGATAGCGACACAGTTCGCATGTACGGGCATGAGCCGAATCAAGGGAACCAGACGGACAAGCTTTGTCCTGAATGCTGGGAACCGGTGTGCATACAGCGGAACGTGAAATCCGTTTGCCCCAACTGCAACGCTCACTGGCACAACAACCAATGGTGGAAGTGGGACGGAGCGAAATGGCAGCATGTGGATTCAATGTGACCCATCACGAAACTGAACGGCGATCTCCTGTATGACCGTGTGATCGAGGTCAAGTTCCAGTAGCGTCACCAAGGCTTGACGTGCCAAGAGTGGCTCGTCGTTGGCGATGATGTGACGAAGTGCAGCGACCACATTTTCATCGAAGACGAGCAAGCTCTCGACCGTATGAATGGCTGTCATTCGGACAAGTCGATCTTCGTCTTTAAGCAACGAAACGACCTGCGGCACGAATGACTGCACCGACTCGATTCCCATCTGCTCAGCTTCCACTCTGATGACGCCGAGTACCAGCCGCTTCACTTCGCCTGCACCGGTTTCGAGTTCTGTCATGAGTGTCGGCTCACATTCTTCCCAACCGAACGACCTGATGCGGCAACAAAGTTCGAGAGTGGTGTGCGGCGTTGTTGGGTTGGCGAGCAATCGCAGCAGTACCGGAAGCTGCTGCCGGAATTCTTTGTGTTCTGCGGTCATGTTGATTGTCTCCTCGTTCTTCTGAGCGAGGGTCCGCCTGCCAATGGCTCAACCGACTGTGAAAAACGTGTGAAGACATGGTCCATTTTGAGCTATGTCGTTTCCGGTACTCGCTCAACCAAGAGGAGGGTATCGGACCAGTGTTGTCCGCCCAGAACCATTGAAGGGACAACAGCAACAGGAAACGAATCGGCACATGAGCGACTATGATCTGATCCGGCGAGACAACGAGTATCAGAAAGAAATCCGGCGACGGAAGATGACCGACGCCGCCAAGATTGGACTGCTGGTCACCCAAAACATCCAGCAGTTCCAGACCAACCAGATTCTTGCTCAGGTCCACAGTGAAGCCTGCCGCACGAATCAGTTCCTCGGTCACATGGCAGGTACGCTCGATCAGATCGCCCACATGCAGGCGACTCACTTCGAGCAGGTGCAGCGGGAGCGATCTCTCAAAGAAGTCATGTTCCAATTCGAGAAATTTCTCGATGAGACCGAGGCGTATGGTGATCCGGTCGCTGCTGCTTTCGGCATGAAACGACTGTTCGAGGTTCTCGATCAACCCGGCAACGGGTTCTCGACGGCTGACCTGTCTGACCTCGGCGACAAGCGGCACTTCGACGGACTCACGACGAGAGCCAAAGGACTACTGACGGGTTTGCCCCGCCAACAGTTCGACGAGATGGAGCAGTTCGAACAGTTGCTCGGCGTCTATTACGAACGAAGAGCCACCGGGTTCAATGCAGAAAGGGCATTCCCGAAGAAACAGCACGTCAAGTTGTCGAAGGAGTTTCGGCAGGAACCAGCCAGCCCTCCTCCGCCAAAACCATCGCACTCGCTGACCGTAGCAAACAAGGCGGACTCAAAGGCGGTTTTCCAAGCTGGATGTGGTGGATGCCTTTCGGTGATCGGAGGTCTCGGCGTTCTCATGATGGTGTCGCTTTTTCTCACGGGCGAAGGTGATTCGACAAACCCCATCGGTCCTATCGTCTTCTACCTCCTGCTTTGTGTGGGTGGAGCGGCACTTCTGCTGATGTTCTTTCGAGGACGTGAGGAGAGAAAGGTGCTTAAAGAGCAAGCGGAGCAAGAGCGGAACGAAGCACAACGCCAGCACGTACTCAATCACAAAACAATGTTGAAGAGTTGGGAAGGCAAGAAGCGGGAGGAAGAATCCAAGATCGCAATAGCAAACCAGAAGATCGATGCCGACAACGCCGAGATCGACGAGAAGCGTCGGCAGGCGACAAAGCTGTTTCAGGCGACGATGGAAGAGATGCGATCACTTTTGAACAAGTTTTTGGACCAGCACCCACCGATCCGAAAGTTCGTCGCTCGTGTCTGAAGCAGCATCGCTTCCAATCTCGCAATCATCAGGAACCGCATGGTCAACGCCTCACAGCCGCAGAAATCAACGATGCAGCAAATCCGAGAATGGATCGACTTTGCTCTCGACCGAAACGAAGTGGCTTACCTGTCGAACATGATCCGTGTTCGCTGGAACAAAAGGTTCATCAAAAAGTTTGCCGATACCGGGTACGGCAAAAATCCCCCTCGTGGCATCATTCGTATCGGAACCCGGATTTGGGAACGTGCTTCGGAGACGGAACGCCGTAAGACAATCATTCACGAGACCTGTCACATCGTTGCATTTCACCTGCACGGCACGGAGATCAAGCCGCACGGTGCAGAGTGGAAGGCGGCAATGGCGAAGTGCGGTGTCGAACCGATCCGCTGCCACGATGTCAATCTCTTCGGGATCGTACTGTTTCGGGTGCTGGGGTGCCCAAAGCCCGAAGATGAACGCTGCACGTTCAGCCGTCGCACCTTCACTCACATGAAGCGAACTGGGGCGATCTTCCACTGCACAATCTGCGGCAAGGGTATCGGTGCCGAGCAGATCGAATGCTGATCGTCACGAGAGCGAACCCGGTATGGCAGCAATCTATCTGATTCTTGGGAGGTTCAAGATGCCCGCCTCTGATCAAATCGATCCCAACATCGTCGGAACTCGCCTTGCGGAAGCTCGAAGGAAACGAGGGATCACTCAAGAGGATGCCGCTAACTATCTTGGGTGCGGTCTACCGACGCTGATTGCCATCGAACAAGGTACTCGACAGCCCAGCGGCGAAGAAATAGTCGCTCTGGCGAAGCTCTACGGACGGCAGGTCAGCGAAATTGTCCGTGGTGGAGAGCCGCTTGCCGATCCCCCTAATCCGGTGACGGACGCCCGCTTTCCTGATCCGCATGTGTTCCTCGCAGTTCAGGCATTCGATCAAGGTGAACTAAGCGAAGGTGAACTGGCATCACTCCTTCGGTGCGACCGAGTGTCGGCACGTGAGATCGTCGAACAATACTGGACGACCACCGAATTCCCCGAAGACGCTGACGTGTGAGCCTTCAAAACCTTCGCCCCCGACGAGAGTCGGAGCGGCGGCGATTTTTAGATTCGACTTCCGGTAGAAGTCTCAGTCCCCACTGCCAGATTCTCAATTTGCGAGTTCACAAAAATGTAACCAGCGGTATCGCCCTACCGACCGGGGGTGGGGAACTCGCATTCGAGAAAACGTCTGGAATTGTTGCATTTGAAGTTCTGCAACGGACGCCCGGTCCGGTGTCAGCGAACCTGCGAGTCGGCGTCTTCGGCGTGATTGCTGTCGATCACTGAGGCAGAGAGCATGACCCGGCATTTCACCGGCACGCCGTCAATGTCCAAGACGATCTTGCCGCAGCCAACGAAGCCGAAGCCTCCGGTTGAGAACTCTTTCGCCGTAACGTCGATCACTTCCGCAATCTTGGCAACGACCTCGGTGCCCGCTGGTGCGTGGGTCCGAAACTGCTGCTTTGAGATCGGGCACAGTCGGGGAAATCGTGTTGCAGTTGTCATCAAGTATTCCTTTCTGTGGAGGAATAAAGGTCCGCCGAGCCGAAGCCCGGCGAACCTCGATCAACCAAGCCATCACTCACGAGACCAGCCGAAGTAAAACCTTGGGTTGGCTTGAAACATCAGGCTTCCCTTGGTCCCGTCGCTGCGTCGGCGGGCGACGACGAAAGGTGCCATGAAGCCGAGAACCTCGAACTCATCCTGAAGCTGGCTCGTGTCCCAGACCTGCCCGTGTTTGGCTTCCAGATACTCTCGACTCCCCGGCTCGGCGTTGATCTCGGCGACCATCTCACGGCGGATCGATTCAGTGGCGTCAGTCATTCGTGCGACTCCCGAAAGGTGAAGGTGATTGTTCTGGTACTGGGATGCGGTCCGATCAGTATTCGTCGGGGAGAAGCAGACATGTCGAAGAGCGGTCGGCTTCGGTGATGACCCACAGCTTCGTCCCATCCTTGAGCAGATAGCTCGACAGGATTCGCTCGCCGTTGGTGACTGCTTCCTCGTTGGTCTGTTGGTCCTCTTCGTCGAGTTCGCCCGAATCGAGAACGACATGACGTTGAAGGAACTCCATCGGAGTTTGCCCCGTGGATTCCAAGGCTCCGAGTGCTCCGGGCGTAGCAACAACCTGACCCAATGCGAAGCGTGGCTTCTTGTTGTTGGCGGTGACCATTATGTCTCCTTGTGTTGAAGAGGGTTGGTGATGCTTCAACTGGTTGGTCCCATGACGGATTGATCTGTTCGCCAAACGAAAAGAGCCGAGGCATCCTTGCCCCGGCTCTTCGTCCCTCAGTTGTTCGCTATGCTTCGATTTCATCCCAGCAGAACTCAGTCGGCTTCATACCTTCCGCAGGCAATCCCTCGCCGTGGTACGTGCAGGGGAACGGTGTCTTGTTCCCTTCCTGCCCGTGGATCATCAGGTGATCCAGATCGAGAACCTGACCGCTCGGTCCGTAGTGCCGATCCTCTTCCGGGTAATCGCCGAGGTTTGCTTCCTCGACGACAACGTGATGCCCGTACTTCTCATTGTCCGCCAGTTCGTCGATGGCGTCTGACATGCTGTCAGCTTCGACGATGAGGAAGAACGGGGAGTAGCTGCCGCCGATCTCGATGAGCCACGTCTTGCCAAACCAATCGCCGGGATTGATGACTGGAATGTCTTTGAGTTCGTGACCGTGGAATGTTCCGCTTGCAATGATTGTCGCCATGCTCGTGTCTCCTGTTTGAGGTTGGTGATACGAGCATGGCTGCGGTCCGATCACGCTTCGGCGAGTTCCGCTTGAAACGCCTCTTCATCTTCGGCATCAACATCGCCGAAATACTTGGCGAGATACGCTGCTTGACGACGTGCTTCGTCGTCGGTGCAATCGTCGATCAACTCGCCCCGGAACAGCATTCCGCTTTCGCCGAGAGCGTAGCCGATGATGAACCGACCACGAGGGAGACGGAACATCAGAGCGAGTGATCCCGACCAGAACCGCTCGATGATCTCGCAGCGGCAGTCCAGCATGGTCTTGCCGCACCATGTCGTCAGCGTGATGCCGTAGCGGTCCCCTTTGGTGTACCCGGTGATGTTCCGCCCGACGACGGAACCACCGAGAGCGGCGAACTCCCGACCTTCGTGTTCGATGATGCCAATCTCGATTTGTCCCTGTCGTTCGCAACGAGTGCTTGTCATGTCCGTCTCCCGTCGTGGTGATGTTGAGTTGCCAACACCACGACAGGGCGGTCCGAACCTCCCCCACCGATTTGTTGTCGGTTAGAATCAGGGGCGGAACGCCGTGGAACACAATCCGCAAGTAGGTAAGTGAGATGGACGACGATTTACTATTTGTCATTGACGAAACAGGGACGACCAATCGACCAGACCTCTCTGGGGAAAGCGATTTCGGGGTCGGTGGAGTCATCTTTGAGGCAGCAGATACGAGCCGACTTGTTGATGCAGCCCGACAGATTGGCGATTTGGTCAATAAGAAAGACTACAAGTACAAACACGTCCAGTCCAATACTGATGCTCGACGTGTTTTCGTCGAAGCAGTGATGCCACTCGTTCGACCCGCAGGCGTTTTTGGGTTCTACTCGCCCGGAGCTTCCCTACTCAATGAGTAGGATCGAGCGGTCCAAGAAATGAGCTTTCTCGGCACCGATGATCAAGGCGTAACGGCAAGTATTGCCGAAGCCATTCGGGGCGGCGACGGCGATGCACACCTTCAGGTGTTTTTGGGCTATTTCGCCTCGTGTGTCATCACTTATTCAGGAGGAGTGGGTCGCACAATACAGGTCTGCTGGGATCGCCGAACGGATTTGGAACAGTTGCAGAAATACTGCGATGAACTTCGAGATTACTACCGGTCGCACCCGTCGTTTGGTGACATTTCGGGAAATGTTTCGTTTTCGCATGTGGCGGACGGGGAGCGTGCTGCAATTGCTAGGCTTGCTGGTGTGTTGGCAGGCGACGTGCGATTCTTCTTTCGAAAGCATGGTGAAGGAATCTGGTCCCGTCTCGCCGATGCTGTGCGTGTCACGGAAGAACCAACCATCGAAACGTACCAGTACGAGAACCTAGCCAACATCACGAGAGTGGCAATTGTGGACGAAGCCATCGCTGACGCAGCCGCACTTCCGGGTTCGAAAGACACGTGTATGCTCAGAGAGTATGCTGACCGGTTCATCAGCGGTCACTTGTCGTTCGCTTCCCCGGAAGGAAAAATGGGGCATCTGCTCATCCACAATGCCAGCAATTGGGAGATTCATCAAATCCCAGATTAGGAGTTTCACAGCGGGATCACTTCATACTCAACGGCATCGCCTTGCTCGATGCGACGAACGGCACCCAAAGCGTCGAGTTCTCGGTCGAGTGTCATCCGACACAGAGAGTTTAGCTTGCTGGTGAAGCTGAGAGCGACCGGATGATTGAAGAGTTCTTCGCCACGAACGCCGCTCTGTTGCAGGGCGAGCAGATGCCGATGGAATGATCCGACGATGGCGACGATGTTCACGCCGCATTGCACGGCGTCCGCATCGCTCGCCGCTTTTCGCTGAATCTCGTCCGCTCCGTTTGCTACCGCTGTTCTCATTGTCGTCGTCATCGTTTTCTCCTTGAGAGTGAGAGTTGTTGATGACGACAGCGGTTGGTCCCAAGAAGCGACCACCCCAATAGAATTTTCATTTGGGGCTTGACTGGTAAGCTATTGCTTACCTATTATCATTGAATGATGACACAACAAACTGCTCCTGACGTTTTCGTAGCTATTAGCCACCCCGCACGGCGGCAAATGCTCGACTTATTGGCAGACTCAGAATGTGCAGTCAAGACTCTAGCAGCAAGATTCGAAATGAGTCGTCCGGCAGTGTCACAACACCTTCGTGTGTTGCTCGATACGGGGCTTGTTACAGAAAAGCGGAATGGTCGAGAGCGGATTTATCGACTGGCACCAGATCAATTATCTCATGTTAAACAGTGGATTGCCAAGTATGAGCGATTCTGGGATGAGCGATTGCAGCGGCTTCACAACCAACTGATGGAAGGAAACAAAGAGTGACGGAATCGGTTCGCAGAGTATTGATGATTCCCAAGCCACCAGATGTAGTTTGGCGTGCGATAGCAACCAGTGAATCGCTTGCTGGCTGGATGTATCCAAACAATTTCGAGCCAAAGATTGGTCATCGCTTTACTTTTGAAGTTCCACCAAAGCCAGAAGTCGGTTTTGAAGGACTTAGCATTCAGTGCGAAGTGCTAGTCTGTGACGTTGCAACTCGGCTTGTCTTCTCTTGGGCGGCTGGACACCTGAAGGACACGAAAGTCAGTTTTGAGCTACAGCCCGAAGGAATTGGTACACGACTGCTCTTTGAACATTCTGGCTTCGATATTTCGCACCCTTTCGGCAAGCAGGCTTTCCACGGTGCAAGACATGGATGGGGCACGATGCTGGATAAGCTGAACGAATCACTCTAGCGGTCCACATCACGACTACCTAAGGCAAAATAAAATGAACACTCTAAGCTCAGTTCTCCAAGTTCTCCTTGCTATCCACACAGCCATTGGTGCCGTCTGGAAATTCTCCAATACCGCCGAACAAACAATGCCTTCATTGCGAGCGATTCCGAACGCTATGTGGTTGGGACTCAGTGGGATCGAGATTCTTGTCTCAATCTGCTTACTGATGCCCTTTGTCTACAAGCCAGTATCTCAGTTGGTCCCAATTGCCGCAGTATTGATCGTAGCCGAGATGTTGCTTTTTGCCTGTTTACACTTTCGTTCTGGCGACAAGGCTTTCGGTCCTGTCGTCTATTGGCTCATTGTGGCAATAGTGTCCGGTGTGATTGCATACAGAAGATTCTCATGTGTAGCAGGCGAAGCATAGTTCTCAAATTCAAACTGAATTCAATAGGTAGTCTGACTGCAAGACTTTGCATCGAATCGTCCTTGAGCTTATCTCGCCGGTTCTGTCGTATGGAACTAAAGACCATGATCAGCAACATCGAAGAATACTTTTCAAATGGTTGTGGACGTTGTGATCGGTTTGCCACGGCTGATTGTTCTACTCGCAAGTGGGTCCATGGCTTAGAGGAACTCCGTCACATTTGCATCGAGTCTGGACTCGAAGAGACAGTGAAGTGGGGTCACCCTTGCTATATGCATAGCAATCGGAACATTGTTGTTATTGGTGCATTTCGCACAGACTTTCGGCTCAGCTTCTTCAACGCTTCACTAATGAAAGATCCTGATTGCGTCTTGGAGAGACAGGGTCCAAATACCCCTCATCCTGATATGTTTCGATTCAATGAGATGCAGCAAGTAGCGGCGTTGAAATCGACAATCGTGTCGTACTTGATGGAAGCAATTGGCTATGCGAAGGCTGGCGTTAAGCCCAGTAGGCAGACGAGCAAGATTGAATTGCCCGTGGAACTCGTGGAGGCACTGGAATGTGACAATGAGTTAGCTGATGCCTTTCACAGGCTTACGCCGGGAAGACAGAAGAGCTACGTTATTTCCCTCAATTCAGCGAAGAAGGTCGCAACACGAGTATCTCGAATTATCCAGTTTCGAGCGAAGATTATTTCTGGCAAGGGTGCGACAGAGCGGTGATCGAGCAAGAAGGAAATTAGTGTTCCTTGTCATATTTCTCGTGGTCGTCATCGATTTCTCCTTGAAAGTGTGAGTTGTTGATGACGACTGCGGTTGGTCCCAAAACAATCAGAACGGCAAGTAATTTCCGCTCGAATCAGTTGGTCGTGCATGAAGGTATCGCCCCGTCGTCGAGATCGACGAATGCCCCAAAGTCGCCTGCACCAGATGAATCGGGCATCCTCGGTCCAGTGCGTGTGAAGCATGGGCGTGGCGGAACCAGTGACACGATACGTTCTTGTCGATGCCAGCTCGTTCGGACGCCTTGCTGACAATTCGCCACACGGCAGACTCATCGAGATGACCTTTCTTTCTGCTTCGGAAAACCGGAGCTTCTGGTGAAGCGTTGGAATCCAACTTTTGTAATGCTTCCCAAACAGCTTGAGGCATCAGGACGGTCCGAGTCTTGCCGCCCTTTCCATAGACGGTGATCTGACCTGCGGAATCACGTTCCTGTAAATGACGCCACTTGAGTGAGCAGATTTCCGAGACTCGAAAGCCCCCGGCATAAAGTGTCAACAGGATCGCACGATTTCGTGGTTGCGGTTCGAGCGAAATAATTCGTAGTACGTCCACTTCAGACAGGATTCGGTCCGCTAATTCATCACGGGACGACGGCAGTCTCATCGCACGTCCAACATCAAACGTCAGATAGCCCAGGCGGAATCCGAAGGCAAACAGACTTTTGATTGCGGTCAATGCACGCCTCACAGAAGATGGCTTCAGGCAGGACGGAATGTCGTCCGTGTAATTCTGAATGTCGATCAGCTTGATTGAACGCAACGGCTTATTCGTCGATTCAAGAAACTTCGCAATCTCTCGTCGGTACGCTCGCTGCGTGTTCTTCGGGCGACCGTGCAGCCACAGTTCGATGAGTTGGTCATCGGTGTCGGCTTGTTGGACGACCGGTCCGACGACTTCGCTGCCAGATTCGGGCGAACGCATGATAATGGCACTTATCGTGCATAATTCCGCACAGTTTTCGGATCGGTCATCGGACATCTTTCGCACACCTTTCGTACAGAGTTCACACGGCTTTGCCACACACATCACACGGAGATCACACAGACCTCGCTCAATCTCCGACGCTTCCCGCACATGGTCCGAACGAATCCTGCCAAACTCTAAACAGACTTCGCACGAACCCGCTTCACACTTCGCCGGACAATCACGCAGACCCCGCACGCTTCAAGTGTCGGAAGACTGTGCGAAGAATGTCATTTTCGTCCTGCCCGGCAGTCCCCTGCGGATAGCACTGCTCAACCGCACCGGCGACCATCGAGGTCGTCAGACCCGACAAACCGAGTGCCGCCAGACCGTCCATCAACTCGGCGTGGTCCTGCTTCGGCTTGGGCTTCGGCGTCGTCGTCTTTGTCTCTTTGGGCGTCTCGTTGTCCCGTTGGTAGAACAAGACGTACTCGCCGTTCACCCCGATGCCGAGTTCCTTCGCCTTGATGTTGTCTTCGACCTGACTGGCGTTGTAGTACGGTCGTCCATTACTCAGCTTGAGCGGAGCATGAAACGTCCCTTTGCGAACGTGCCAGTAAAACTGACTGCGACTCATGCCCAGAAGCGAACACATCTTGGACACGGTGATGGCAGCTTTCGGTTGATTCTCGGTCATGGTCCCCACACTCATCGAATGATCTCCTCACAAAAACCGGACTGTTCCCGCACAAAAAGATCAGGCACCATGCCTGCTCAAATGCTCGACACCCTTCGGCGTCAAGGCTCTTCCCTTGTCGCCTTTGGTGATCAGACCGAGACGAATGAAATCCCGCTCGAACATCTCGATGGTCTGCCTCGGCAAACCAAGATGTGTGGCGATCACGTTCAAGCGAACCGGTCCCTGATGTTCCTTGAGGAGTGTCAGGTATCGCTGTTCAACCGGATCGAATCCGAGCGAGTCGAAACCTTCGATGGCGAGCATCTCTTCAACGTGCGACGGCTCGATTGTGTCGGACGATTTGGATGATGCCGTTCGCTTCGCACTGTCGAGCAGGCGAACCGCCAAGCGTGGAACGCCACGACTTCGATACGCCAACTCCTGCACCGACTTCAGATCGATCTCCCAACCGAGCCTTGTGGCTCGCTGAGAAATCAGCAGCAGCATTTCGTCGTCGCTGTAGTGCTGTAATCGCAGCAGTATCTTGAAGCGGTCCCTCATGCTTGTCGTGAGCAGGTACTCGTCCGTCGTTGCACCGATCAACGTGAACGGCGGAAGTGTCACCGGCTTCCGATTGCCACCAAGGAACAGCTTGCGTTCTTCGATGGCACGGTACAGAGACACCTGAACGGTCTCGCTCAATTCGTGTATCTCGTCCACGAGCAGAATGTGTTCGGGTTCCAGCATCATCAACAGACCTTGCATCTGAGCGATGCTGCCGATGTTCTGAGCCAACTCAACGTGGCATTCAGTACAGAGTTCCTTGGCGATCAGTTCCGTCAGCAGCGTCTTGCCGGTTCCACCCGGTCCGCACATCAGGAGATGCGGGAACGCTTCCTTTCCACCGCTCCTTGATCGGTCGTGCCAGTAGGCATCGAGAGCGGTGCGAAGCACTGAGACGGCACGTTGTTGCCCGACGACGTGGTTGAGGCTGGTGATGATCGGTTCGGTGTTGTTCATTGAATGGTTCATCCTCGGATTGGTCCGGTCCTGTCGTGATTTGTCAAGCGGCAGATGTTCGATAACGTCGAGCTTCTGTTTTTCTCTGCTCGTGCATCGTCGCCGTGGTCCGCTGGATCGGTGCGAGCCGGTAACCTCGCCGCCGTAGTTCACGCCGCAACGGGAGCGTGTCCTGTCGTCTGGCAGGCGTCGTCGCTTGCATGACGCCGTGAAAATCGGCACCGCCATGCTGCCCGATGTGTTCATAGCTCAAGCAGTACCAGCCATGCCGATCCGAAGGGATCGTCGGGAACAGGGCGATGATGGTGCCGGTGTCCTTCCATCTGCGGAAGATCACGAACGTCCTTTCTGTTTTCGCTTTCACGCTGAGTTCTCCTCTGTTTGTTTGGTGGTCCGGTTCACTCGACTTCCTCTACGGAGCGAATTGAGGGAATGACATGCTCGCTGACGGGGACGCCGAATTCGTGAAGCTGCTCGGCAAGTTCTCGGTTCTCATCCACGGACAAGCCGAAGTCGTCAGCGACCTCGATGTATTCGAGAGAGTCATCCACCGGGTCCGCTTCGCCATAGAGGAGCTTTGCGATGGCTTCCGCTTCGCTGCTGGCTTCGACTCGATACTTGGACGAGTGAAGCTCATACTGCTCGATCTCGTACATGGGCATGATTGTGGTTCTCCGTTAGTGCCAGCGAAGACGTGAGAGGCGTTCCTCTTCGAGTCGCTTCGCTCTGCGTTCCCACATTGGTCCGCAGATGACTTTGATTCTGGCGATGACTCGATAAGCCTTTTCCAGCTTGCCTTGATCCTCGTACTCGAAGATGCGAAGGCGGATTCGCCGCAGCATTCGTTCGTATCTGTGGAACCGCTGGTTCTCACGAATCTTTCGTTGCAGCGATTTAGGTGAAAGCAGAATGCGGTCGGCGTCATCGATCATGCGTTGGCTCCGGGTGAAGGTGAGGCATCGAGTTCGATCTTGATGCCTCACCATTCCGGTCCGCTTACTCTTCGTCTTCGATTCGCTCGAAGAGAGCGTCCATCGCACGACGCAGCGAGTCTTCAGACGGGTAGCCGCCTTGGTCACCGCAGCATTCGATCTCGCTGCATTCGTTGTCGGACAACCAGTCGTAGACTTCGTACTGCCAGTTGTCCGGCAGTTCGTAGTCATCCCGCAGCCGCCAAGCAGCATCGACAATGTTCTCGACGGTCGCTTCGTATTCCCGATTGCTTAAGTCTTCTTCATCCAGAATCGGATACGCAGCCAGCGACTCCATCAGCTTGTGGAAGGTCCGAAATGCCTTGGTTATTTCACCGTCTCGGAAGACTCGCATTGAGAACCCGTCGATGTGACCTACAGCCCAATGGCTGTGGGATTCTTCCACAACATCGGGATCATCACCCTCGGTGAACGATGCGAGTGCCTGTCGAATCTGCTCTGCGTTGGACTGGTCCAGCAGACCGCTGTCACGATGCTGGCTATAGTGAATCATCCAGTTTTCTGGTCGTTCGAGTTCGTCCTTCCGCCACCACACGAAACAGTCGAAGTCACGCCAGTTGCCAGCCGATTCCGTCGCCGCATCCTCAATCGTCTGATCACCGAGATGTATTGCTGTCGCCATCGCTCGTTCTCCGTTTGTGGTTGGTTACCGTCACGGTGAACTGCGATTGGTCCGACATTGGTTGGCGTAGAAACAGAAAGAGCCAGCGAGGGTGAGTCGCTGGCTCTTGGGAGAGTTGAGTCACGCCAAGACCGATTCGGCTTGGCGTGAAAAGCTCAGCACGAAGTCAGCCGCTTTGCTGGCAGCGGTACTCGCCTTGAAGATGAAGCGGGGATCATCGTTCAACGCCTTGAGCCAGTTTTGCAGGTAGGCGTTGACGTTGGTGAGATCGTCGCTGTTTGGAATCTCCAACTCAGCACACAGGAACGCTGCGGACATTTCCGCTCGCAATTCGCCCTCAGCGTAGCTGCCGGTCCAGTTGCATCGCTTCTCGCTCCAATGACTCAGTTCGTGCAAGCAGGTGGCGTAGAATTCCTTCTCACTGGCGAACTGATGTTTCGGAACCATCTGGATGTAGTCCTTCGACGGAACGTAGAAACACTTGTCACCACCGAATCGAATGTTCGCTTGTGTCGCAGCGATGGCTTGCTCAGCCGGTTCATAATCGATGAAACTCGGTGCCATTGCATCAGGCTCGGTGTCGTGTAAATGCCGCAGGTGGTCCGGCAATTCGACCTGCTCAGCAGAGAACACCGTGTACTGCTTGAGCATGGCGAACTCGACTTCGATCTCTTCGCCGGTCTTCGGGTCTTCCTTGGTCTTCTTTACTGGGGCAAAATAAATAATGGAGCAACCCCATTCTCCGGGCTTCACATGGTCCGGTCTTTTCATGACCGAAGCACTGAGGTCACGCCATTGGTTGAAAGTGGCGTACCACTTGTTTGTGAAGCCGTGCTCCTGCCGGTGCAGTTCCAAGAGCAGTGGGTTGATGCCTCGGTATCGCTTCCCGCTGACGACGTTTGCAGGCGAGCCGCAGTTCGGCGATGACGACCAAGGCTTCCGCCAAGGAATGGTTCCAGCCTTGAGCGACTCGATGATCTTGTTGGTGATTTCCGCCTGAATGTCTTTCGTGGACTTGCCCATTGTCGTTCTCCCGTTGAAGGTTGGTTGGTGACAATGGCTGCTGTTGGTCCCTCTGGCAGTTGCAACTTTGCAACTGACCATGAAACGCAAAAAGGGCTGGTCACCAATGAAGATGTCCAGCCCTTTGAGTTGATGTTTCAGGAATCGATCAGGCGACGGCGAGTGCCTCGTCTTGAACTGGAACGAGTTCGACGATCAGATTGTCCGTGACGACCTTGCCCGTGCGTGGCATCTTGGGAAGCTGAGCGATGAGATCGTTCTTCACGGCTTTGATTGCTGTCTCGACCTGCTCAATGCGATTCTTGATGACGTGATTGTCATCGAGTCCATCGTCCATCGCTTCCGTCAGAGCTTCACGCAACAGGTCCAGAGCGACATCCTGATTGATGCCTGCCTTCTCCCAGAACAACGCCAGTGTCGTGACGAGCGGGATGCTGACGGTAGGAGCAATCATCTGGTCCGCATGTTTGACGACCGAGCCACGGACACGAACAACGAACTCTTCGTCGATCTGGTGCCGTCCTTCGGACAGATTCAGTTCTTCGTTCTTCCAATGCTTGGCGAGAAGGGCTTGGGCGTTCATCATCGTCTCCTGAGTGGATGAGATTGGCGATGATTGACGACCTTGGTCCGTTCTCTTGACTCCTCAGTTCGCCCTACCGACAAAGAAGCAGTAGCCGAAACTGTCGCCGCATTCCTTCCACAGATCAATCTCATGCTGCAAGCTGTCAGCCAAGGATTGTGCTGCGGGATTGTCGGAATGGCTCGACCGGTACGTCGTGATATTCTCCTGCAACGGACCGTAGTAGTTCTGCCAATCATCGGATGGCAAGATGAAGTGCTCAACGTGGTCAAAGCCTGCTACTCGAATCATGGCGAGGTTGTCATCCACAGTCATCATCGAGGGATATTCCGAGTCCCAGAAATCTTTTGCCCTTTGCGGCGGTTTCTGTGTCAGCCACACAGCTTCCGAGACTGCGATGTATCCGCCTGAACGCAATAGTGGTTTCCAGAGCCGCAATCCATGCTCAAAGCCGATGTTGTAAATCGCTGCTTCGGACCAGACCATATCAAACGAGTTCTCTGGGAACGGCGGTTCTCCCATATCGGCTCGAACTGTCTTGATCCGATCTGCGATGCCATTCTGAACTGCGGCATCCACAAGTGTGTCGAGAAACGGCTGATGGATTTCAACGGCGGTCAATTCGCATTCGATACTGCGAGCCAACGGGATCGACGCAACACCAGTGCCGCAACCGAACTCAACGATTTGGGGTCTTGGCGGAAGGTCTTTCAGCAGCGAAAGAGCTTTCAATGTGGAGGCTTCGCTCCCCGGTCCCTTTCGGCTGACACCCTCGAAGAACGAGAACATCATCTCCATCGAAGGTTCGGTCTGTTCAGTCACGGCTTGTCTGCCAAGGCTCACACATTCCTCAAGCATCTTTGCCAACGGTTCTGGATCAGCGAGACGATGATCGCTTCCAATCTCAATGAGCGTTTCAGATGGAAGGCTGCTATGGGCGACAAGCTCTTCCGAATCGCTGAAAGGAATCACATCGTCGGCTCGGCTGTGAAGGATGACTGAGTTCGCCTTGAGGGTTCTGGCGGTTCCCCAATTCTTCCACGCCGGACAAAGAAGGACGAGCGGTATTTCGCCCGACTCAATGTTCATGGCGACTGCACCGCCACGGGAAGAGCCAACGATCACATCCGGTCGGTGCTGATCAAACTCGGCTTGAGCAGTGCGAACCGCCGCATCGAAATCGTCATCATCAAGTTTCGGGTTAAGTACCTCGTGACCGGCGTCTTTGAGATACGTCGGTTTGACGCCGCCCGGAACTGAGTGCCAACCGTGGAGGAAGAGGACTTTCATTGGCACTCAGATAAACCAAGGCGTAGCTTCTAGTGTTGGATGCAGCTTGAACGGCTCTCGCTGCCGGAGGAATGCTGCTGTCAGGTATGCGATGTCACTTGCATATTTGATCGTGATTGGCTCGCCACAAAACGAATCCGTTGAAGCCCAATTGAGTTTGGTAAGGCTGAGGACTTGCAGAGCGAGGCTGCGTTGATCGTAATCGCTCGGTGCGTCGTCCTTCGCTGCGAAATGTAAAGCCGTCAATTCAAGCGGGTGAGGAGTGCCCATCGCTTTCCGATATGGGTTTGATCCGGTGGTCGAAAGCAGAATCCTCTGACGAGAGAGCGGCACATAACTTCCACGACGCACACTGCCATCAGTCTCTGGTTTCGTATCAAACATGCGACTGTTGCCGTGGCTATTGATCCAGACAAATGTGACCGTCGAATCTGGTGCGACTTCCCGTACTGCTTTCAGAATGGCGGTCCGGTCTTCCCTCGCAATTCTTACCGAGTGGTGGATGACCAGACTCGCAGAACTCGGCAACGAATGTGCCTGCTTCAGGCGTTCAAGTGTTCCCTTTGCCAGACCGCTCAAATGCCGGGAACGTTCACTTACCTCGAATGTGCTCGTGTTGCCTGTGTAGAAGACCCATCGTCCATAGTTGTTGAAAACGTTAGCGAACCCCATGATTCGTGTGCCGTCTCTTGATTCGGTATACGAAAGTCCTATGAAGAAGTTGGCGTCAGGAATGCGGTCAGGCAAGACCCACGGAGTAATTCCACACTTCGCCGTGATGTTTAGGGCGAGATTCAAGTCTTTCCAGTCGGGATTGCTGATAGTCGGTGAATCGACCATTTGACATGGAATACCAGCCTCAAGCAATCTCCGCTTGATCACATAGTACGGCGACGATTCATCGTCGCTGGAATATCCTGCTTCTGGACTTTGAACCAGAAAGATACGATTCAGTTTCCTGTCGCCGATCCAATCTGGATTCTGCTTCAGCAAACGCTCCGTCTCTCCGTCAAGTTCTCTCGCCGAAGTGGCATTGAGAATACTTCGGTATGAGAAGCGTGTGCTGAACGTCCGCTCCGATCCACGATACTTGAACTTGCCCTCCATCAGCCGATGGATGAGTCCTTCCATTCCTGACCTGAAGTGGTCGATGCAGAGAGGAATGATTTCAATTGCATGTTCGTCATTGTCGAATGACCCAAACTTTGTGATACCCTCACGAACATCAGATGAAGCGTTCCGGTCCCTAAATAGCACTTGGGGTTCATTGAGGCGATAGACAGCAAGCGAGGTTCCGTTGCGTCCCTGTTCACGCAGTTCGACGGGCGAGGAGGACAGGGAGACTTCATATTCCCCAAATGCAATCGGAAATGCATGGGCAGCAATATCAGCAATAAACTGCTGAATCTTTTCGGCACGCATCCTTGCTGCCGCCTTCTCAGATGCGAGGCTGGCACGTTTGATTGCCGCATGAAGATCAACGGTGATCTTCTCCGCTTGAAGGAGTGTCTCAATCTGACTAAGCGACAGGTTGGGGATCACTTCTGAAGTGGCAACTCGTTCTTCAGATTCCGTATCAAAGAATTGCACCGTAGTCCAATCAGCGTCATTCGCAATGATTCTTCCTTTTCGCCAACCGGATGCATTTGCGGTGCATGTTCTTCCCACAACCTCGCTAAGTGGCAGGTGGTTCAGAACCTTATTCAGTTTGGCAACATTCAATACTTCGCACCGATAGTCAACGGACAGTGAGTGAGTGCCGAAAGACTCTGCGTGCTGGATGGTGTATGCCGGGTACAATCGGACGAAGGCATGGGCTTCCCGAATCAGGGGCAACTCATTTCCCTTGCGGTGGCAGGTGATCCGACTGAAGGAGGAGCGGTCGATGTACCAGCCTTGTGCGTCGAGAGCATCTCGCACGGTGTTCATGAATTCGCCGCTGCGTTGCCGAAACTCAAATGCAGGTACGTTCTCTGTTCCCCGACGAATATGCAGCGGATAGTGATTTAGAGTCTCCGTTGCTTTTGTTTGGGATGCAGCGAGGATGGCGGCTTCACGCTGCTGTGCGTTACTTTGCAACCTCACAATCGTTTCAGATTTGGTGAGATGCACGAATGGAGCGGGAAGCTTAAGAGCTTGCATCTCCCTCGTCATCGTCTTGGTGCCCTCACTGATGGCTAAAACAAACGCCTTTCCGTCCGGGTCACGCATCAGCTTAAGCCAACTCAACAGCTTGGAGTTCACGGGAGTCGAGTCAAGCGATTGGCGATCAAGCTGGAAATCGTCAGGCAAGTCGAGGTCTCGCTGGACAATCCGTCCAGCGTTCTTGACGACGAAAGCATCGAGGTAAGCCTCGCATTCGATTGGTGTGTTTCGACGATAATCCCGATGAGCAACAGCATTTACAATTGCTTCGTCAACGGCGACTGGCGGCAACTCTGGCTCTTCGACAAATCCACCTTCAGGTCTGCGAATGTCGAATCTCTTAAAGAAACCGGATTCCCGAAAGAACGAACGAGTGGCTCTGATTTGCGAGGCAAGTGGACCCTTGAATTCCTTTTCAAACGTGTGTTTGCCTCGGTTCTTGTGGTCGCTCGCAGGCACTCCGAACCTGAGCAAGCGAATATGGGCGTATGGGTAGACTCGTTGTGGATTTGCTGAAAAGAACAGGACGCCCGGAGCCGTGAACCACCAATTTTCATTGCGTGAGATAATCGCTCCCGCTTCTTTCAGCAACCGCACATCATCAAAACGGTCGCCAGCTTCAGTACAGAACACTTTACGGAATTCAGCCAGAACATCGTGATCAATATCGGCTTCGTCGAATTCACAAACAGGGTCATTCTCGAAATTCACCAGCCCCTTCTGAACTCGGAGATGCTCTCGCATCTCGTCTGTTTTGACAGGCACGCTCTGTGTGCCGTTCCGCACCCACGCCTCTGGTGGCGTTCCGTGTGTTTCGCAAATGCCCGTCGTGGACCACCCGCTGAAGATGAGACAGAGATTGTTCGGTTTGCCGCTGTGGTCTGCACAGGAATAGTAGCTGACTTCTGCACGCTGGCACCGTAGCAACGAACCTATATCGGTGATGCTGTTCAGTTCAGTCTCACTCAGATGATCGACTCCTTCGACCTGACCAGAGGATGTGATGCCGAGTACCAGCAACCCACCCTGCTGGTTTGAATTCGCAAATGCTGAAGCTGTCTTAGTGACGAGCTTTCGAACGTTGTCGAGTTCTTTTTTGTCGATCCCGCCGCCCGCTTGAATCTGACCAGCCTGTTTCCTGTCGAAGTGTTTTCCTTCGAAATCGTCATCACGAGGAGTGGTCAAGAACGACCAATGTGATGCCGGGTCGTCGAAGACATCTCTGGGATTCGGGCGTGCCATCAGTATCGAAACTCCATTGCCGGGCAATCGTCACCGTCTTCGTGATCGTAATGCAATCAATGCGTCTAACTCCCCATCGGACAACGCCGCCAGTTCTCGAAAAACTTCCGGTCGCTGCTGAATTCGCCTGAGAAGCACTTCTGGCACCCGGTCGGTCAGGAGCAACAACTCGTCCGCATCGGCATCGAGGGCTTCAGCCAGCTTGAGGACGAAGCTCTCGCTGGGATAGTCACCCACGTTCAGTCGCTCGTTCTCGACCTTCGAGACGTAGGACAAGCTGACCGACAGCCGCTCGGCGAGCTTTTGCTGGGTTAGACCTCGCAGTTTTCGGAGTTCTCGAACTCGGTCGCCGAAACGCATCGCTTCGCCTGTGCCTTGATTGCCTGAAAGCCCCCTCTACTGTATGGTAGTGGTACAGTTTGGTCAACAATGGAAGGCAATCACGGCGGCGATGACACCGTATCACAGTCAATACTGGGCACATCTGCTGACCCTCAAGGGTGCAGGCGGCAGCATCGAGAACCTGACACGTTCGATTTCGAACGCACGGGTCGATCTGAATCCGCATCAGGTCGATGCCGCCTTGTTCGCCCTTCGCTCGCCACTTTCCAAAGGTGCCATTCTCGCCGACGAAGTCGGACTCGGCAAAACCATCGAAGCCGGAATCGTCCTGTCGCAGCGATGGGCAGAACGCAAACGTCGCATCCTGCTCATCGTTCCTGCCACCTTGAGAAAACAGTGGCAACAGGAACTCGACGAGAAGTTCTACCTGCCATCGGTCGTGCTCGACGGTCCACGTTTCAACCAACTGCGGAAAGCTGGAAACGGCAACCCGTTCATGCAGGATGACGCCATTGTCATCTGCTCTTACCACTTCGTTTCCGCCAAGGCTTCCAGCGTTCAGGGCGTTCCGTGGGACTTGGTCGTGATCGACGAAGCACATCGTCTTCGGAACGTCTTCAAACCGCAGAGCCGAATGGCTCGCCAGATCGCCGACTCGATTGGACCGGCTCACAAGCTCCTGCTGACCGCCACGCCCCTTCAGAACTCGCTGATGGAGTTGTACGGGCTGGTCAGCATCATTGACGAACATGTCTTCGGGGATGCCGCTTCGTTTCGAGACCAGTTCGTCAAAGCGGGTAGCGAAGCCGAACGCAACCAGCAGCTTCGCTCTCGCCTTAATCCCGTCTGTATCCGCACGCTGCGGAAGCAGGTGGTCGAATATGTCTCGTACACCAAACGCATCCCGATCACTCAGGACTTCACGCCGAGCGACGAAGAACACCAACTCTACGAAAGCGTCTCCGCATTTCTGCAACGAGAATCCCTCGTGTCGCTTCCAGCCAGCCAGCGACATCTGATCACACTGGTGCTGCGAAAACTGCTGGCGTCCTCGACGTTTGCCATCGCCGGAACCCTGCATGGTCTGGTGGATCGCCTTCGAGTGATGCAGCGTGCTGCTCAGCGTCAGCAACCCGCTCCAATCGCACCTGTTGTTCGGGAACCGGAGGAAGAAGACGATTCCCTCCTCATCGACGAATCCGATTTTGAATCGATCTGCGAATTGCAGGACGAATGGGAAGCTGAAGACGAGGACTCTTCAGACAACCCAGCCGAGGCGACCGCAGAAGTTACAAAAGTTGCAACTCAGCAAGAGCACGAAGCAACGCTCAAGCCCGGCGAGTACATCGACCCGAAGAAGATCGAAGAAGAACTCGCAGAGCTTCTCGGTTTCTCACAGCTTGCCAGTCGTATCACGATCAATGCCAAGGGAGAAGCGTTGCTGCCTGCGTTGGAGACTGCCCTCAATCGAGCGGAACAACTTGGAGCGAAACGCAAAGCCGTCATCTTCACAGAGTCTCGCCGCACACAGACCTACCTCTTCGAACTCCTTTCGCATAAGGGATACGCCGGTCAACTTGTGCTGATGAACGGCTCGAATGCCGACCCGTTGTCGAAGCAAATCTACGAAGACTGGTTGAAGCGACACGAGGGGCAGGACTGCGTCAGTGGCTCCAAGCCCGTTGACATCAAAGCGGCGATTGTCGAAGAGTTCCGAGACCGAGCATCGGTGCTGATCGCAACCGAAGCCGCCGCTGAAGGGATCAACCTTCAGTTCTGTTCGTTGGTCGTCAACTTTGACTTGCCTTGGAATCCCCAGAGAATCGAGCAGCGTATCGGTCGCTGTCACCGCTACGGTCAGCAGCATGATGTTGTCGTGGTCAACTTCCTGAACCGACGCAATCAGGCGGACGAACGGGTCTTCGAGCTACTCAGCGAGAAGTTCAACCTGTTCGACGGCGTGTTTGGCGTCAGCGATCAGGTGCTTGGTGCCTTGGAATCCGGTGTCGATATTGAACGCCGCATTGCTGCTGTCTACCAGACATGCCGCACCCCGGAGCAAATTGCCGCCGCATTCGACCTGTTGCAGTCCGACCTCGATGGTGAAATTCAGACTCGATTGGAAGATACCCGACAGGTTCTTTTAGAGAACTTTGACGAAGAAGTCACCACTCGCCTTAAAGTCCATCGAGATCGCACCCTCGAAAGTCTCTCCGACCGGGAACGCTGGCTGCTGAATCTCACTCGCAGCGAGTTGAACGGCGAGGCGGCGTTCGAACCCTCCGAACCTCGGTTTCGTTACACCGGGGACGTAGCACGACACGGCTACTACCACTTCGACTGGAAGAAGGCGAACGACAACGGGGACACCTTCTACCGCCAAGGTCATCCACTGGCGACCAGCATCATCGAATCCGCTCTTGAGCGGAAGTTGAACACGGCGACCCTGACTTTCAACTACTCGGCGTATGGATCAGTCGTCAGCCTGCTCGAACCGCTGATCGGCGAATCCGGCTGGCTGGAACTCTCTAAATTGTCGATCACATCGCTCGATACCGAAGAGTTCCTGCTGTTGGCAGGTCGAACGGACAGCGGCATCGAGATGGATGCTGACCTCTGTGCGAAGTTGCTCCTGATCCCGGCTTCGGTGTCTGACACCGTCGATGGTTCGTCGCCTGATCTTTCAGCGACACGAGACGCCGAAATGACCAAACGTGTCCGTGAGGTCGAGCAACGTAACATGAAGCACTTTGACGAAGAAGTGCTGAAACTGGACCACTGGTCCGACGATCTCAAGCAGGGTTTGGAGCGGGAGATCAAGGAACTCGACAAGGAGATTCGGGAAGCTCGCAAAGTGGCGGCATTGGCGGCATCGCTCAGCGAGAAGCTCGAAGCCCAAAAACAAATCAAATTGTTGGAACACAACCGCAAAGAAAAACGGAAGCGGCTGTACGAAGCTCAAGACGAGATCGACAGTCGCCGGGATGAACTGATTGGACAAATTGAAGTTCAGCTTGGTCAGCAGAAGAGTGTCACTTCGCTCTTCTCGGTACGTTGGCGGCTCGAAAGAGCCTGAAGCCCCAAGCACGAACCTCACGCAAATAAATACGAAGGACGGAACTCAGCACAATGGCAGGGAAACAAAAGCTCGAACTGACGTGGATCGGAAAAGAGAGCCGTCCACGTCTCGAACCACGAATTCTTCTGGAAGACCCGGAGAAGTCGTATCACGCTCCGCATCGAGTCAGCGACAACGACATCTTCGACAATCGTCTGATCTTCGGCGACAACCTGCTGGCGTTGAAGGCGTTGGAGCAGGAGTTTGCTGGGAAGATCAAGTGCATTTACATCGATCCACCGTACAACACTGGATCAGCGTTTCAGCACTATGACGATGGGGTAGAGCATTCGCTTTGGCTCTCTCTACTACGAGAACGCCTCGACATACTTTGGAGGCTTCTCACAAGCGATGGGTCGATTTGGATTTCGATCGACGACAGGGAAATGGCTTATCTCAAGGTTATGCTTGACGAACTGTTTGGGCGAAATAACTTCATTGCTTGTAACGTTTGGCAAAAGCGGTATTCGAGAGACAACAATTCAGCTATCGGTGACGTCCACGAATACATCTTGACGTATGCTCGTGACCCAGAACTGTTTAAGTCTACCCGCAATCTCGTCGAACTCGACGCAAAATCGAGGAAGCCGTATTCGAATCCTGACAATGACGCAAATGGTCCGTGGCAGTCAATTTCGTTCACCGGCGAAGGCTTTCGTCCAAATCAGATGTACGAAATCGTTGCCCCTAACGGCAACGTCCATATTCCGCCGGAAGGGCGGCATTGGGCTACGCTGGAACCTCAATGCAAGCAAATGATCGAAGAAGGACGGTTTTGGTTTGGAAAAGATGGGAACGGTGTCCCACGAGTCAAAAGATATTTATCGGAAGTCAATGGACTGGTTCCGTGGACATGGTGGCCACATGAAGATGTGGGACATACGGGCGAGTCGAAAAACGAAATCCACAAGCTATTTGGCAAAACGAACTCATTCCCGACTCCAAAACCGGAACGGCTGATTAAGCGAATTGTTGGAATTGCGAGCCAGCCGGGTGATTGGGTTCTCGACAGTTTTGCCGGTTCAGGAACGACTGGTGCAGTTGCACATAAGATGGGTCGTAAATGGATTATGGTGGAACTTGGTGACCATTGCCACACACATGTGTCGTCACGACTTAAGAAGGTAATAGACGGCGATGATGGCGGTGGCGTCACCGACTCTTGCAACTGGAATGGGGGAGGAGGTTTCCGTTACTATACACTCGCTCCATCGTTGCTTGAGCAAGACGATTTTGGGCAATGGGTCATCAATAAGAAGTATAACGCCGAGATGCTTGCTGAAGCGATGTGCAAGCTCGAAGGCTTCAATTACTCCCCAAGCACCGAGTTCTACTGGCAGCACGGTCATTCGACTGAGACCGACTTCATCTACGTGACGACACAGACCCTCACACGTGAGCAACTTCAGAAGCTCAGCGACGAAGTTGGCTCACATCGGTCACTCCTCATCTGTTGCGGTGCGTACAGGACAAAGAAGCTCGACGACTTCCCCAACCTGACGCTCAAGAAGATTCCCAGAGCCGTGATGCAGAAATGCGAATGGGGCAAGGATGACTACAGCCTCGAAATCAAGGCACTGCCAGACGCACGACCATCGGAGTCGGAACCGGTTGATGAGGTTCTCGCCGACCTGCCCAAGAACAAACGGAAAGCCCGAAAAATGCTTGAGAGTAGTCCCACGCTGTTCCCGATGGAGGACGCCCAATGAACCAGCACGTCAATTCCATCGCTCAGCGACTCAGCCTGCGAAAACCACAACGAGACTCGCTTGAGATACTCGCCCGCATTTGCGAGATCATCGACCTCGACAAGACCGTCAATGTGGCTCAGCAGCTTGCGATCATCAAGTCCGAATTCCCTACGGTCGAAGATTTCGAACGGGACTTCCCGTCACTCTGTTTCGCACTGGCAACCGGTGTCGGTAAGACTCGGCTGATGGGAGCGTTCATCGCTTACCTGCATCGAGCCGAAAAGGTGCAGCACTTTTTCGTGCTGGCACCGAACCTAACGATCTACCGTAAGCTGATCGCTGACTTCACCCCCAACACGGCGAAGTATGTCTTCCAAGGCATTCAGGAGTTCGCCCTGAAGCCGCCTCAGATCATCACAAGCGACAACTACGAAAGTGGTGTCGGCGTTCGTGCTGACGGCATGGATGTGCGTGGTCAACGAGTGATGTTCGACGACTCGCCAATCCACATCAACATCTTCAATATCTCAAAAATCAACTCGGAAGTCCGTGGCGGCAACTCTCCTCGCATCAAGCGACTGAACGAGTACATCGGCGACAGCTACTTCGACTACTTGGCTGGCTTGGAAGACTTGGTCCTGCTGATGGACGAGTCGCATCGCTACCGAGCCTCTGCCGGGGTCAAGGCGATCAACGAACTGAAGCCAATTCTCGGACTGGAACTGACCGCCACGCCGCAGGTTGAGAAAGGGAACAAGTCGGAAGCATTCAAGAACGCCATCTACAGCTATCCGCTCTCATCGGCACTGACAGACGGTTTCGTCAAGCAACCAGCCGTCGCCACACGAGAGAACTTCAATGCCAGCAGCTACGACGAAGATGGTCTGGAAACGCTGAAGCTCAAGGATGGCATCCGGGTTCATGAGGAGACCAAGGTTCAACTCGAAGTCTACTCACGTGAAAACAACCTCAAACGGGTCAAGCCATTCATGCTGGTGGTCGCCCGTGACACCGAACACGCCAACGCCCTGATGACGACCATCGAGTCGCCCGACTTCTTTGATGGCGACTACAAGGGGAAGGTCATCACGGTTCACTCCAAGCAAACCGGGGAGGAGAACGACGAAGTTGTCCAGCAGTTGTTGACGGTTGAAGACCCGAAGAACCCCGTCGAGATCGTCATCCACGTCAACATGCTCAAGGAAGGCTGGGACGTAACCAACCTCTACACCATCGTCCCCCTTCGCAAAGCCGATTCTCGCACGCTGGTCGAACAATCGATTGGACGTGGTTTGCGACTCCCCTACGGCAAACGCACCGGCAACGAAGCGGTGGATCGCCTGACCATCGTTGCTCACGACAAGTTTCAGGAGATCGTTGATGAAGCCAACCGTGGCGATTCGATCCTCGTGACAGGCGTCGTCATCGGGAAGGACATCCCTGAGAAGAAATCAAAGGTGGTTGAGGTCGTTCCTAAAGCGGTCCAGATCATCACAGGTCAGACTGGCACCGGTTCAGACACATCGAAGCAGAAACCGCTGTTCGACGACAAGCGAGAGGTCGAAGTCGCCAAGACCACGCTCGACATCATCAAGAAGGAATTCGAGCGGTTACCCCGATCCTCTGACCTGAACTCGCCTGCTGTGCGTGAGGAACTGGTCAAGAAGGTCAAGGAAGCGATTCGAGTTCCGCAAATGCAGCTTCCCGGCATGGAAGAGAAGCTCGACGACAAGCAGGTTGAAGAGGTCGTCAAGAAGACGACCGAAGTCTACGTGAAGATGTCCATCGACATTCCCCGCATCGTCGTCGTGCCGACCGGCGAAGTGACATGCGGCTACAAGGACTTCGACCTCGACACCAGCAGCATCAACCAAAAGCCCGTCGCCAACGACATCCTCATCCAGACGCTGCGTGAGAACAAGCAGTACCGTCTGGTCAGTCTCGCCACGAGCACCGAGGAACGCTTGGAGAACTACCTTGTCCGTGGTCTGATCGATTACGACGACATCAGCTACGACGAACACGCCGCCTTGCTCTACAAGTTGAGCGGGCAACTGATCGCCAAGCTCCGCACGTACCTCACCGAAGAGGGTGAGATTCGGAACGTCCTGCTGTACTGCAACGACCAGTACGTCCGCCTGATCCATGCCCAGATGCAGGAACATTTCGTCGAAGACGCCACCGAGTACGAGGTTCATATCAGCAAGGGATTCACCACCCTGACGCCGAGTGCCTTCAACGCCCCGGCAGATGAAGAGCCTCGCCCGTTCCGCACGCCGGTAGACGAGAAGAAGAACATCCGCTCGATGCTGTTCGGCGGCTTCGAGAAGTGCCTGTTCCCGGTCCAGAAGTTCGACTCGGACACTGAACGTCGTTTTGCAGTGATCCTTGAGAACGACAAGCCAGTTCTGAAATGGGTCAAACCCAACAAGAACACATTCCAGATTCACTACAGCGGTGACTCGAACTACGAACCCGACTTCGTTGCCGAGACCGAGCAAGCCTACTACCTCTGCGAACCGAAGGCAGAATCCGAGATGGACGACGACACCATCCAAGCCAAAGCCCGTGCCGCCGCCGAATGGTGCAAACACGCCACCACCGTCAGCAGCAAACCGTGGCACTACCTCCTGATCCCGCACAACGCCGTCGATGAATCAAAGTCCCTCGCAGGCTTGGCGGCACAGTTTGAAGTACCAGCGGAATAACTTGGTCAGTACGTTTAGAACAATAGGGCACAGTTACAATGAAACTCGTTGAAGTATCACTTCACAATTTTCGTGGAATCAAAGACGCCGTCATCGCTCTGAACGATTACACCTTGCTCGTCGGTCCAAACAACGCTGGAAAGAGCACGGTCATTGATGCCCTCCGAGCATTCTACGAGAAAGACAAATTTACCTTTAAGAAGGATGCTGACTTTCCATTTCTCAGCCCGGATGACACCGAATCGTGGATTGAGATTGAGTTTTCCCTGTCAGAAGGTGAAGTCGAAACACTCGCAGATGAGTATCTTCTTGGGAATCGCACACTTCGAGTACGAAAATTCTTCAAAGCCGACGAAGCAAAGAAGACCGGTTGCATATTTGGATATACTCCGTCTGGCTTGAGCGACAAACAGTTTTATGGTGAGAAGAATGTCCAACAGGGTAAGTTCGGTGAGGTAATCTATATCCCAGCGGTAAGCCGAGTGGATGATCATACCAAGCTCAGCGGACCATCAGCCCTACGGGATTTGCTTTCAAGTGTCCTCGAAGATGTCGTCGAAGACAGCGAGTCATTCAACGCATTGACCACTGCATTTGCATCATTTGCTGGCTCAGTTAAAGAAGAAAAGACAAAAGATGACCGCTCACTATCCGGCTTCGAGGTCGAATTCAGTCAATTGCTCTCTTCTTGGGGTGTGTCGTTCGGACTTCAAATGAAGTCCCCTTCCGTGTCTGATATCGTTAAGCAATTAGTTGACTATGAATGTCGAGATTCAAGTCACGACAGAGCGGTACGACCAGACCAATATGGCTCCGGGTTTCAACGCCATTTCATCTACTCACTAATCAGCATTAGCCCAAGATACCTGCTAAAGAAGAAGACAAAGAAGGCGAAAGACTTTTCACCAGATTTGACTTTGATCCTATTTGAGGAACCTGAAGCTTTTTTGCACCCTCCCCAGCAGGACGTGCTGGCGTCAAGCCTGCGTACTCTGTCCGATAACCAATACCGTCAGGTCATTTGCTCCACACATTCCTCTCATTTCGTTAGCCGTAACATGATGGAACTTCCTTCAATCGTTCGGATGAAGCGAACTGACGGTCACGTGCAAGCATTTCAGGTCAGGAAAGCCGATTGGGATAAGATTGTAGATGCGAATCAACAACTCAACGCAATCGCAGGCAAGTATCCGCAGCTAAAACAGAAGCTCGAAGCTGACGATTTTAAGCCTGAGATGGAGGGGGTTAAGTATTGCTTGTGGATGAACCCAGATCGAGCCAGTGCGTTCTTCTCAAATAATGTGCTTCTTGTTGAGGGTCCGACTGAACAAGCTCTTATTTCGAGGTTGATATTTGAGGGAAGAATTCAGCCACCTGCAAGTGGTCTCTATGTTCTCGATTGCATGGGCAAGTTCAACATACATCGCTTCATGAACATTCTGAGCCACCTTGGGACTTCACATGGAGTTCTCTATGACGATGACAACAACAAGACGTTCCACCCAGAAATTCATAAGCTGATTGCTGATAGTAGCCACTCACTATTTACCGTTCACGTTGAGCAGATCGCCAAAGACATCGAGGCTTTTTGGGGGGTAGTATGCCCCGGAAGTGATCACCGGAAACCACAGCACATGATGTTTCTTTACTCAACAGGGCAAATCGCCGAAGCGAAGATTCAGGAGTTGTGTGAATGCGTAGGCAAGTGTCTGAGTAAACTGAAATAGGAACGTGGATGCCATGAGTGAAACACTATTCAAAAAAGTCGATTACTCGATGTCGAAGCTGATGGACGACATCGAGATGGGCACCATCGGCTTGCCTGACATCCAGCGTCCATTTGTGTGGAAGAACTCGAAAATCCGAGACCTGTTCGACTCGATCTTTCGAGGGTATCCGGTGGGATACTTTCTCTTCTGGCAAAACGCCTACGATGGCTCACAGAAGCAGATCGGCTCAGAGTCCAAACAGAAGGTGCCGAACCTGCTGATCGTTGACGGTCAGCAGCGGCTCACGTCGCTCTACGCCGTCGTGAAGGGCATTTCAGTCGTTCGTGAGAACTACGAGAAGGAAACCATCGAGATCGCCTTCCACCCGCTCGACAGCACCTTCGAGGTCGCTGACGCCGCCATCCGAAAGAACGCCGAGTACATCCCGAACATTTCCGTGCTTTGGGCGAAGAACGCCGACCTGTTCGAAATTGTCGGAACTTACATCGAGAAGCTGCGGAAACATCGGGAAGCAAACGACAAGACGCTTGAACCAGAAGAGGTCAAGCGAATCCAGAGCAGCATTCAGAATGTTTCGAGCCTGCTGAGTTACCCATTCACTGCCTTGGAGTTGTCCTCCACCATCGACGAAGAGCAGGTTGCCGAGGTCTTCGTCCGTATCAACAGTAAGGGGAAAGTCCTCAATCAGTCGGACTTCATTCTGACGTTGATGTCCGTCTTCTGGGACGAGGGTCGCACCAAGCTCGAAGACTTTTGTCGGGATGCCCGAATACCTTCCAAGGGAAAGCCGAGTCCATTCAACTACTTCATCGAACCTGACCCATCGCAACTTCTGCGGGTCAGCATCGGCTATGGTTTCCGACGTGCTCGGCTCCAATACGGTTATTCGCTGTTGCGTGGTAAGGACTTGGAAACGGAACAGTACAGCGAGGAACGCCGAGATGAGCAGTTCGGCATTCTGAAGGAAGCTCAGGCGACCGTGCTGAACTTGCAGCACTGGCACGATTTCTTGAAGACGCTCCAAATGGCGGGCTTCCGAAGCTCGAAGATGATCAGTTCGCAAACTGCGATCATCTACTGCTACACGTTCTACCTGATCGGCAAGAAAGTGTTCGGCATCGACAGCTTTGCTCTTTCCACTCTGATGTCACGCTGGTTCTTCATGGTGTTGGTAACAGGTCGCTACACCGGCTCACCTGAGTCTGCGATGGAACGAGACCTTGCCGACATCCGTGACTTCACCACCGCCGATCAGTTCGTTCAGTGGATGGAAAAGACGATCTGCACCGAGTTCACCGACGACTTCTGGAACATCACGTTGCCGAACCGAATGGACACGTCGTCGGCGACGAGTCCTTACCAGTTCGCCTATTACGCTTCGTTGAACCTACTGCACGCCAAGGGGTTGTTCTCGAACAAGAAAATCACCGATCTGCTCGACCCTGCTCACAAAGCGAACAAGTCTGCGGTGGAGCGTCATCACCTCTTCCCGAAGAAGCACCTGAAGAAGCTGGGAATCACACAAACTCGCATCACCAACCAGATTGCCAACTACGCACTGGTTGAATGGGATGACAACATCGCCATTTCTGGCACGCCACCCGCCGACTACTTTCCCAAGTACGCCGAAAGGTTCACTGACGCAGAGATGTCTCGTATGCGTCATTGGCACGCACTTCCGATCAATTGGGAGAAGATGGAGTACGGCGAGTTTCTGGAAGCTCGTCGGAAGTTGATGGCGAAGATCATCCGTGAAGGCTTTGAACACATCGCTGAGGGAGCACAAGGTAAATCGCTGATCGAAGACGACAAGGTATCAGCCATCGATCTCGTGGCTCTTGGCGAGACAACCCGTTGCGAGTTCAAATCGACACTGCGGCTGAATCTGCACACGAACGAACACGACAAGAAAATGGAGCACGCCTGCCTCAAGACGATTGCGGCGTTCCTGAACTCTCACGGTGGATACTTGCTGGTCGGCGTCAACGATGACGGTGTTGCCCTTGGGCTTGAGAAGGACGGGTTCCCGAATGAAGACAAGATGAACCTGCATCTGGTCAACCTTTTGAAGCAGCGTCTCGGTGCCGAGCATCTCGTTCATGTCGAGCCACGCTTCGAGACATTTGCCGACAAGCGAGTTCTCGTCGTAAAGTGCCAGCCTTCAAACCTGCCCGTGTTCCTGAAAGACGGCAGCACCGAGCAGTTCTACGTTCGAACCGGTGCGGCGACCACGGAACTCAAACCAAGCGAGGTTCAGGGTTACCTGAAGCAGAGGTTTTGATGATTTCCCTCCAATTCATGAACCTTTCAGTCGTTGACTTTCCCGAACTTGTCGAGCAACCGTTCGACCTGAAGTCACCGTTCCGTTCGACGGCTCTGCATCTCGCCTATTGGAGAGATGTCGAGCACGCTCTGAGTGACTTTTGTGCGGCATTGACCATTCCGGTTCCAGCCGACGCCTGCCTCGTTTTCGAACATCGAGTCCCTCCCAGCAAAGGTATCGGAAACGATTCGCATACCGACCTTCTAATCCGGTCAGCGGAAGCCGTGATTGGCGTCGAAGCGAAATACACAGAATCAAAGTACGACCTTGTTTCCAAATGGTTGGGCGAACCAGCTTCCTCAAACAAGACTCTCGTTCTTGGAGGGTGGCTGGACATGATTGCGTCCGCCACGGGAAGGACGCTGGGCGTAGAAGTCGTGGGCAACTGCACGTACCAGCTACTCCATCGCACCGCTTCTGTATGCAGCGAAAACGCAGACCGAAGGGTGGTCGTTTATCACTGCTTTGATTGCGACGACGCCAAGCGAGAGTATTACCTCGGCATTCTTCGAATAATGTCTCATGCCCTCGGATCATGCAAAGACCTGCGGTTCTGTCTCATCACTTACCGCTTTCGTCCCACTGATCGCTATCGTGCTTTACAAGACATGTGGCATAGCGGCGTGCGGGACTTATCAAGAGATGTCCAAACACTGCTGAAGGCGGGCGAGGTTGGTACGTTCGACACACCGCTTGTCGAGTATGTGTAGTGGCTAATCTTCAAAGGAAATTGGACGAATGGAATCAGATGAAGCCATCTCGCTGATCAACCACCTCATCGACGATACCGAGAAGCTTCGTCGAGACCGTAACACCTTCGATGCGTGGCGGCGAAAGTGTCGTACCGCTTTGGATCGAATCTTCGGAGAAGACTCAAAACAGTCTGCCGATCTCGCCAAGGTGAGCTTTCGATTCAACGGGATTCGAAACATCAGTGACAATCGTCCTCTGATCGAAGCCTACGACCGGGGCGTTGAAAAGTCGAAAGAGGTTCTCCGAACATTCATCTGGGAAATCGAACAATTCGGTGTTCCTGCCGTCCAACACGCAGACGATCCACAACGGGCATTCAAGGCGGTCCAGTCACTCTGCCTTCGATTTCATGGTGTCGTCAGGCAGCTTCGCACGAGACACGATGAGCGTCCAACGTTCGATGTGGAGGACGAGTACGACGTGCAAGACCTTCTGCACGCACTCCTGCGGCTGCATTTTGATGACATCCGACCAGAGGAATGGACACCCAGCTACGCTGGGAAATCGACCCGAATGGATTTTTTGCTGAAGAAGGAGAAGGTCGTCATCGAGGTCAAGAAAACTCGGAAAGGGTTGGATGCGAAGCGTCTCGGTGAGGAACTGATCATCGACATGGCACACTACCGCAACCATTCCGACTGCCACACGCTGATCTGCTTCGTCTACGATCCCGAAAACCGAATCGCCAACCCAGCCGGGCTGGAAGCCGATCTCTCCCGTGACGATCCCGATCTGACCGTGCGAGTCATCATTTCACCGAAGGACTGATTGCTCCGAAGATCGAACTGCCGATCACGTCTTCGCCGGTCGAAACTCGAACGTCGCCTCCACGCTGCCGTGGTCGGGCGGGCATCGTCGGGCGATGATCACGTTATCGACCTCAAGTCAAGCGTGCTCGAACTGTCTTTTGAAGAAGATGCCTTCGACATAGGTCGCAAGAGCGGGCATTACAACACTTATAACTCACTCGTTGCCCCTGCCTTGAGCGGAAGCGAATAATGGTCATCCGTCTTGCCCTTCCACGTCCCATCAGGTTGCAGAATGTACTCCCTGATAGCGGTCGTAACAGGGTGCATGAACCGTCCCTGAAATTCGCACGTCGTCGTCTCCAAGCGATAGCACGCACCAGCGGTCAGCGACAACAGATCATCTTCTTCGGTGACTGCGAGCAGGTCATCCAGTGTGGCGTCAGGATCGCACCACGCTGGATGGGTGCCCGAATGCTCGAATGCGAAGCCATCCCCGGACGGCGGATCGGGACGAAGATGCCAGTTGTATCTGGTCGATTTGCTCGATGTCGCCTTACTCATCATGCGTGCTCCCAACTGATGTCGGCAGCGTACACATCTCCGGTCGCTTGG
This sequence comes from Planctopirus sp. SH287, assembly GCF_056500625.1. Classification (NCBI taxonomy): domain Bacteria; kingdom Pseudomonadati; phylum Planctomycetota; class Planctomycetia; order Planctomycetales; family Planctomycetaceae; genus Planctopirus; species Planctopirus sp. SH287. The sequence goes on from NZ_CM151403.1 coordinate 1,660,217, forward strand.
TCTCCCATTGTCCATCAGGTGTCAGGACGTACTCCTTCATTTTGACGGTGACGGGTTGCCAGCCCCGCCCTCGACGCCGGTACGTCGTTTCTTCGAGGCGATAGGTCGCTCCGGCAGGAAGCGTCTGTCGCCTGCCTTCTTCGGTCACTGCCAGCAGGTCGTCCACAGTAGAACTCGGGTCGTGCCATGCCGGGTGCATCCCCGAATGGTCGAACGTGATACTGCCATCTGCGGTCGGTGGCTTGGAGCGAAGATACCAGTTGTTTGCCGTCTTATTTGCACTCATTGTAAATCCCTTTCCTTGAGTCGTTAGGATACGAGCAACATATCGCAAATCCACGAAAAGGTCAAAAAGCGGTTTCATTACCGTTTCTGACTTTCGGTTCTAAAGTTCAGAATCGCTCGATACGAGAGAGTCATCCGTGGCCGCCGAATGCCAATCCTTCATCTCAGTTCATTTCCTCGGTCCGCACGGCTCATTTCCCGTCTTCTTGGAAAACGTGAAGATTCGTAAGTGTTTGACCCCTTCAAGAGGCATTCTCATTTCACGTTCAGCTTGGGGCTTACCCTGAACCTGCCGAACTCCTGCATGAATAGCTGTCGCACGAACTTGGCATCACGCCTCTTTGTCAGAACGGAGTCGTGGATCGTGAGGATGAACGCTGTGGGTCGCTCTTCGATAAACCGCTTAACCACTCGGTCAATTACGAGGTCTGACTCAACCTGTTGCATCCACCCTGCCAGTCGGCTTTTGTCCTTGTGCTTAGCGTCCATCACCAGTTCATAGATCGAGGGGAACTCTTGTTTGAAGACCCTTGCCAGTGGATTGCCCATGTGCTTCTTTATGGCGAACATCACATGGCTAAACACCTTCTGCTTGAACTTGTTCCTCGTGGCATTGTCTGTCAGGTCTTCACCTGCCTTTTCTGCGAGATACTCATAGAGTTGTCCTTGTTCACAAAGCACGAGGTATTTCATCGCATCGTTATTAACGATGTCCAAAGGTGGACACCGTAAAGGAATTCCCTTTCCCTTTCCTTCTTTTTGTTTCTTTGAGGAGGAAAGAGAGGAACGCATAGAGATGAGAATTTCGAGATTGTCTTCTTTAAGACGCAAAACCTCAGACAAAGAATCAGATGAGTGGATGTCTCCAAATGAACGACCATTTTTGAGCCAAATGAAGTAAGTCAGCCCGCAGAACAAGGGTTGGCTGTTTGAAATGTCCAGTTCAACAAGCGGCTCACCGTCAACCCGCAGGAATTGACGAAGCTCACGCTTGAGACAACTGACGTTGTGATGCACACGACCCTGACGATCAGCTACAAAGTACCAATCCTCTTCATGCAATCGTTCTAGACAACTCAGGGTGTCAGCGTGTCCTTCGTCGTTCAGGGGCAAGCCCGCCAACAGCGTGCGGGCATCCTCGAATTCGACTCGTACCCTCCACAACTGCTCCCGCAGGTGCTTGCGGGTCGGACATGTGATTTCCCTGTCTGTGTCCGAACGCCATTTTTGTAACGCCCGGACGAGATAAGCGTCTTTCGGGAAGTACCGCCGACAACTTTGTGTCCGATAGTCGCCAGCCAACCGAAACTTGTAGGAGTGCTTCCCTTGGATCGCCTTACGCTCAACCTCAATGACGCCACCAGCTTCGAGATCGGCGATGATGCCACGGTAATGCTTTTTCGTCATGAACTTCCGCAGGTATGCAGCCTTCAACCGCACGCCATCTTGTCGATTTCGATGATTGAAGATGGTCTGGGTATGAATCATGTGCAGCAGGTATCTTGCTCGATCTCCACAATGTCGGCGACTTCGATCAAGGTATTGTTCAGGCTCAAAGTGTTCGGGGACGTAGAGGGCAGGCAACGGCGTGACCGACTTCTTCTTCGGCTTGGGCGGTGTTGGCTCGCCCTCGAACAACACGAACCCATCGGTTTCGATTTTTTCGGGACGAGAATCGGATTTGAAGACTCTATCTATGGCAAGGGACATGGGAAGGTTCCTTTCTTTGAATGCAAAACTCCGGCGACCAAGGTGAATGCGGTCGCCGGGGTCTTGGTTTGTTGATCACATTGTCGTTTCGAGAATCTTGTCGAGCATTCCGGCTCGATGAGCGATGTTCATCACCCTCTGAACGACTCTTGCGTTGGCTTCGCCAGTTACAACAATTGCAACTGCGTCGTCCTTTCCGATGATTTGCCACTGGTCACAATCCGCTTCTTTGAGCGAAAACGGTCCAGCAATCTCAGGCGGTTCAATCAAATCAGTCGGTGCCGGAGATGCGAGTTCCAATCCAGCATCTTCGAGAATCATGACCGTCCGTTCGACGTGCCAGAGCTTGGTGTAAGTTCCATGCCGCTCGTAGTTGTAATCAGTAAGGCGTTGGCTCTCGGCTTGCCATGTTGGGTTCCCCCATCGATCTCTCAAGCCAAGCTCTTTCAGGCGTGAACCAACGACACGTCCGCTCACGCCAAACAAGCGACCGAGTTCGTTCATATCCATGTAATCACGACGGTATTTCATTCTCCTCCCTCCTCGGCGTTGTCGCCGTTCTTGATGCTCACGCCGAAGTAGTCAGCGATCCGTTGCAGGTCTTCCTCTGTGAAGACCCTTTTGTTTGCGACCCTGAGCTTCGGCTCAGGGATCGACCCATTTGCGATGGCATAGTCGATTCGATGTCTCGCAACACCAACGACCTTGCTCACGCCGGAAAGTCCTAATAGCTGCTGCATTGGCAACCTCCTTTTGCAGGTATCTATGCAGGAGCGATTCGATTTCCTCGTGGTAATCAGAAGAATCCGGTCGCCACAACAATCGGACGATTTGACGTGCGAGCGTGTGAGACGGTGCCGACTATTAGCCGCCGCCAATCCCGCTCAAGGACAGGTAAGTGCCACAGCAGCAAGGAGTTGCGTGGAACCTGTCGAGGCGGCTGATAACGGCTATAGACCGCTGTCGTTTGATTGTGAACGCCATGTGCTTCTTCAAGGACGGTTATCAACGCCTCGCCATTTTCCGTCAGCCGTCTGCAACCTTCAGGCGGCGTCGATCTCGTCATTCTCAACTCGTCGTCCAAGCTTTCGGATTCTCTTATGAGGCTCCCGTTGAATCAGCAGTGATTCGGCTGTTGTTTTGAGACGAGCCGTAGCGAGGTCGTGGTATTCACGGAAGATTTCAAAACCCAAGTATCGGCGTCCATTGAGAAACGCCATCTTCGCAGTTGTGCCAGCACCACTCATCGGATCGAGTATTAAGTCACCCTCATTCGACCACGACACGATCAGATCACGAGCCAGTTCCTCGTGCATCAGGGCTGGGTGCTGTCGAGCTTCCGGGTCACGGGTAGTGTGAACGCCGGGATTCAATCGCCAGACTGGTCCTCTGACACGCATCTCCTTGATTTCGACGGTCGCCTGATGACGGATCGAGCCATCTGTGCGGCGTTGGTAGAACCCCGTTTTCTTTCCGGCGTGCTTGTTCGGAACATCGCAGATGGGATTGAACGTGCGAGGCTTCCCTTTGCTCAGAACAAAGACGTATTGCAGCGAAGCACCGTACCGATTTTGGCGGCTGATGTGTCCGCCCACCGTCTCGACGATCATCGTGTGATGCAGCCGGAAGCCAAGATCACGGAAGTAGAGTCGCTGTTCGCTGCTGGTTCCCGACTCGGAACCGTTGCTGATCCCCTCTTGAACATGCCAGCACACGACGCCTCCCTCGGCAGTCACTCGCCACAGTTCCCGTGCCATTGGCTTAAAGTAGAAGGGATGCCCGCCGAACTCACGGATTCCGTCGTATGGCGGTGATGTGACGGTCAGGGGAATGGTGTGGTCGGGAAGCAATCGCATCCCGGCAATGCCGCACCCGTGGTAGAGCCTGTTGTGAAATGCGATCATGATTGGTCTCCTTGAATCAGGTGTGAAATCGAGTGAATGAAGGTGGCGAGCAACTACGCAGCCGCATGAGCCTTGGCAACAGCCGCTTCTATCCGTGCGACGGCGAGATCGTGGTACTCACGATTGATCTCGAAGCCGACGTAACATCGGTTCGACAGCAGTGCCATTTTCGCCGTGGTCGCTGCACCGCTCATCGGATCGAGAACGAGGTCACCCTCGTTCGACCACGACAGGATCAAGTCTCTGGCGAGAGCTTCCGGCATGAGAGCCGGATGTCGTTCCCGTCGAAGTATCTTGTCCGCAGCATTGTGCGAACCTGTCGAATACTTCCAGATTTCGCCGCACTTCCGAAACGGTGCAGTTCTTTTTGTGCTTTGGCGGATTACCGATCCCGACTCATCAAGCTCCTTATAGGTTTGCGTGCGACCGGCTGACTGGTTCGGTTCCTTCTTGACGGCATGGAAAGTCCGAGGCTTTCCCTTGCTCAAGATGAACACGTATTGCGGGCTGACGCCGTACCGATTGGCGTGCTGGTTGATGCGTCCTCCATCCACGATCAGCGTTTGGTGCAGGTGAAATCCAAGGTCACGAAAAAAGAGCTTTTGTTCGCACGACTCACAGGATTCAGTTCCTTTGTCTATCTGGTCTTGGACATGCCAGCACACCACGCCCCCCGGCATGATCACTCGCCACAAGTCACGAGCCATCGGACTGAAATAAAATGGGTGACCGCCGTAGTCTCGAATCGAGCCATACGGCGGCGACGTGACGACGAGCGGAATCGAATCGGCTTCCAGCATTCGCATTCCGGCGATGCCGCATCCGTGGAAGAGTTTGTTGCAAAAGTTGTAACTTGCTGGCATGAGTTCTCCTTTCAGTTGATAAACGAAAAAGGCGGCTGTCACCCAATGAAGGGCAACAGCCGCCTTTGAAACGGAACAAATCGTGATGCCGGATCAGGCTGCGAGGCTCACTGCTCCCAGCTTGGAGCGGATTCCTTCGAGCAGTTCGGCGATCCGTTCGATCTCTTCCTCCAACGGTTCGAGTTCGTCGAAGCCGTCGTCGATGGCGTTTGCCACGGAACGGAGTTCCTGTGCGGCACGACGCAGGCAGGGAAGAGGATCGGCTTCGGTTGGCGGAACCGTGATCGGCTCGATGTGATGTGCCGAATCCATGTCCACTTCGCCGACCAATTCCGAGTCGCCTTCGTCTGTGATTGTGTCGGTCTTCTCTGGCTGGTTGGCGAAACGGTCAATCTGTGACAAGGCGACCGGCACACCGCTCTCGATCACCTTCGTCCACAGTTCGATCTGCTTCGCAGGGTCGTCATTGGCGAGATCGTGGATTCGGTGAGCTTGCCCGGCGTTCTTCGGACAGGGCAAACCGGCGTCCATGAGAGTCTTCGCCACGTCTGCCGCACGGATCAGCCGGTAGATCGTGTGCTTCTTGAGTGCGAAGCGATCCATTGCGTAGTCGATGAACTTCCCTTCGTGCAACTTGTCATCCTGAATCTTCCGAAGTGCGAATCCGATCTCGACATAACTGCTCAGTCCGTTGTCGATGATCTGCTCTTGCTTCTTGGCTTCTTCGATTTGTTCGTCGGTCAAGGAAGCGGTTTGCGTGTTCTCGGTCATGTCTGGTCTCCTTGTTACTGAGGTTTGAAAGACGGTGTAGTCACCGTTGATGTCGTTTCGTTTGGGTCCGTTGGGCACGAAAAAAGCCGCCTGAGAAAACTCAGGCGGCTTCGGAAGTTGTCAGATTGTCGATTGGGGCTTACCGAGGGCTTCCCAGCGTCAGTTTGGGCTGTTCGGTTGTCCTTGTCGCCGTTCTGAGGCGATGTTGAGCAAGTCGGACGGCATCCCGATCACAATCGCCGCCGACGAATTCCCTTCCGTGGTTCATGCAACAAACGGCAGTCGAACCCGAAGCTGCACATGGATCGCAGATGAGGTCGCCCGGATCGCTGAATGACAGCAGCCAGTGTTCGACATCTGCCAATGGCTTTTGCCACTCGTGGAAGTCTTGTTCAGCCGCCGAATTGTGAAATGCGTTGTACCAGCGAGTGGTGCGAGTCCATTTCCCTTTCGAGAAGACCAGCACTGGCGTCGTCTGGGTGACGCATTGGAGAGGCTGGATTACTGGTCCATCTCCAAGCCATGACGAGAACGCAGTCGCTCGGTATTCGAGATGTCGAGTGAATGCCTTGATCGCATCGGCGACCTGAATGACGCCGACGTAGACGGCAAAGACGCCGCCGTCCTTGAGGACACGGGCGACGAATGCTCCGAGATCGTCGAACTGTTTCGTGAATTCTCGGTTGTAAGGAACGTCGGTTAGTACGAGGTCTACGCTGCCCGGCTCAATGCGAGCAACTTGTTCGAGGTCACGAAAATCCGAGTGGTAAAGCCGGATCGGGGCGTGGTCGTCTGGCTGTTGGTATCGCCCTCTTGCCTGATCGAGACGCTGCCGTTTCTTCGCTTCCCGTTCGAGTTGTTTCAGCGTGACCGCCTTGCGTGGTGCGTGGTTCCCCAACGTGGCAAGGGCGGTTCTGGCACGATCCGCTTGCTTCGCCCGTTCGGTGTAGAGGCGTGTGGCAGGATACCTTCTGCCGTCCTTCGCACGGTACGAATCGCATTGAGGAATTTCCCCAATGCTCAGAAGCTCCTGTCGCACGGACTCGACTGTCTTGTTCGTGGTTCCCACGATTTCGGCGAGCCAGCGATTCGAGATGTCGGGGGTGCGGCGAAGTTCTGTGGCGATGATCGCTCGCATCTGCTTCCGAGTGATCTTCCGCCGCACCAGATTTAAAACGAGAGCGTGATCTCGCTTCTGCTCATCAGTCAGTCCTCCCAGCGTGATCGTCGGCACATCCCTGATCTTGAGTTCCCGACAAGCTCGGTCTCGATGATGCCCGTCGATGATCGTGCCGTGTTCGTCTCGCACGACGGGCACGATGACGCCGTGCTGCCGAATCGACTCCTTCAGTGCCTCGAATTCCCAACTCGGCAGGTCGGGCATCAACTGAAATGGAGTTGCAGAAGTTGTAACTCGACCCATGAGGAAGTTCCTTTTTGGGGCGATTTTACTTCAGCAGATTCAGTCGGTCCAGACCGATGGTCGCTCGCCATGCTGTCAGTCGGCACCATCACTCGGCTCCCCAGACTTACCGGCTTCAAAGGTGCGATAAACTGTCATCACGCTGACGCCAACTTCCTTTGCGATCTCCCGAACGGAAAGCCCTCGCTCCCGAAGCTCAATCATCTGGTCTCGTTTTCCAAGAGAGACATACGCCTGCATTGGGACAACGGTAGGATCGGGGACGGCAGCGAAAACTGGCACAAAGACCTTTCCAAGCTCTGATTGTGCCTCAAACACCTTTTCCCACGGAGCATTGCTGTAACGGCGAAGGTTCTTGTCGGATGAATGGTGCTTGTGAGTTGCATGAACGGAAGCGATCTCCTCGCCGCCGATCTTGCGGATTTCGTTCACCGAAGTATCCCGCAACGTGTTGAAACCTACCTTTGGGAATTCGGGAATGTCCTCTCGAATGCGGACGATCAGTCGATCCCAATAGTTTGGAATGTCCCGTGCTCGGTTGCCGCCAGCGGTTTTTCGCCAGAACGGGACACCAGACCGCTTTAGGAGCAGAAACTCTTGGGATTGTTCATTCTTGAATTCCTCCCTGCGATCCAGTGCCCAACGAAGCAAGACGCAGGTGTGGTTCCAGAGGCGATGCTGACCGAAGACCTTCTTCTTGCGACGAATGCGACCGATCTGCGGCGGGTCTTCGTCCAACATGATTTCATCGAGTTTCAGTCGTCCCGTCTGATCGACGCCGTAGGCACAGTTCAGTCCGAGGATGATGAAGAGCCGGTCGAGCGGAGAGGCGTACCGGTACAGAGTCCGGCAATGCTCGACCGAGAACGTGAAAATCTCACGTGCTTCCGCCGCAATGTCGGATTCGAGTTCGATTGGCTGTCGTTTGATCCGTGCGAACTTGTGGGGCATCAGCCATTCAAAATCGTCGCTCAGGTCAAGCCATTCGAGAAACCGCTTCAGTTCGCCGAGGTAGTTCTTGCACGTCTTCGCTTTCAGAGGCGAGCCGGTTCGCTTGCTCACAGGACGCCTGCGGAGCGTCCCAAAAAGGTCATCAACGCCCTGATACCCAAGCTCGGACAATGGGACATCTGGCAGGAATTCCCTCAACGAGACGACCTGCTTGATCTTGGTCATGCCGTTGTCATTGACGTGCTGCTCCTCAATGTCGAAGTAGTCCTTCTTGATCCATTCGATGTAGGAGTCCATCGCCTGATGCAGGGTTCCGGTCGAAGCGACTCCCACGTTACCGGTGAGTCCGTACATTTCCTTGACGCTGGCGATTGCGTCTTCAGCGTAGTCGGTGATCTTTTCCTGCCCGTCCTCGTAGGCGTCATCATCGCCAGCTACGAATTTGACCGAGGGGTACTTCAGCGACAGGATATTCAAACGCTGGGCGTAGTCGTCTGGCTCTTCGCCAGCCAGACGCTCGACGAGGAACTGAAGCTCACCCTTGCCGAGGGTTTTGGCGATTTCGAAGGTGAACTCGTCCCAGAGCGGGTCTTTCGACTTCTTCTCGATGTCTTCCCAGAACTGTTCCAAGCGAGCCAGCCGACGCTCGGCATCCTTCAGCGAGTCGCCAAGGCAAATTTTCGCCTGCGACCGCTTGCCGCCCTTGGTCAGCTTCCAGCCGATGTTGACCCAGATTTGTCCGTTCTGATCCGGGGTGAGACTCTTCTTCCGCATGACCCGCCACCGCAAAACCGAGGTTGGAGTTGGTTTCTGATGGCGGCGGCTTGTTGGTCCCAAAGAGCGGTTTCAGATCGGACTCGACTCCTTATCAGAAAAAATCCTCGCCCTTATCAGAAAAGCGGGCGATTTCGCAAAGCCTTGCGGAAGCTGGATTTGGCGTAACCACCAATAGAAAAAGGCACTTACGACGAATCGTAAGTGCCTTTGAGTGGAGGCGGGGGGAATTGAACCCCCGTCCTGTGATGCCGCGGGAACAGCCTCTACGTGTGTAGTCCGTTGATCAATCTCACACCTCAAAGCTCGCCGGACAAGGCTTCTCTGGTGCCAGCGTCCCACAAGTCTTGCCGCGAGCGTAGGTCGCATTGACCCGCAGCCAGCCCGTATTTACGAACGACTTTTGAACGCCACAGGCGGGGCTTTCTCAGTCGCGGTTACCTATTTCTAGGCAGCCAGAGCGTAGTTGCCAGTGTTGGCAGTTGTTGTTTGATCAGATTATTTACGTGGCCTTCTGATCAACCACGACACGCCACCATTCCGTATAACGATCCAGTCGATTCCGATCGCCCCCGGTTCGGTCACAGTCCGGCGAAATCCCATCGCTCATTGGCATTTCGCAAGTGCTGCATCCGTAAGATTATCCGTTGTCCCCAGCAAGTCAATGGCTGTGGAGGACTCTGGAACGTTGGAATACGGACAGAGTCCATTTCTTGCAAACTTAATTCCCCATTCTATCGGGGAAAGGCGCAATCAGGTTTGGGGATTCCAATGCGCAGAACGAGCCAATATAGGGACATTTCGATACCTGTTGATCCGGGAGATTTTTTCTGAATCTCAGCAGGACTGTTCAGGTGAAGAACGCTATTTTATGGGCGATTCAAAATCGGTGGCCAAAATTGTTCCGATTCTGAAGTGTGCTGCGCTGCGTTGTTTTTCCCTCAACCCACTGTATGCCCTGATACTCCGGAGAATATCAAGACGATGGATCTGTCCGATTACCCTTATACCGGCTATGTGATTGCAGGCATTATCGGTTTCTTTTTTCTTCGGTTGGGTGTGGGCGTGTGGGCAGCCGCACGGGTTAACAACGCCACCGACTTTGTCGTGGCGGGGCGAGGGCTGGGGCTTTACATGACGGCCTCGTCGATTATGGCGACATGGTTTGCCGCTGAAACGCTGATGGGGGCGAGTGCCAATGCTTATGAATATGGGTTTCAGGGGGTGATTTTTGATCCCTTTGGCGCTGTGCTTTGCCTGGTGGTTTCCGGTTTCTTTTTCATCCGTCTGATGCGGCGCGCCCGATACCTGACGGTGATGGATTTTTTCGAGAAGCGGTTCGGGACGGAAGTGAGTCTGCTGGGGTCTGTGGTGCAGATTATCGCTTATCTTGCCTGGACGGCGGCGCAGTTCGTGGCGGGTGGGGTGGTCGTGCACTCACTGCTGGGCTGGGATCTGTGGGTGGGTGTGGTGCTGATTGGCGTCGTTGTGACTGTCTACACGACATTTGGCGGGATGCTGGCGGATACGCTGCTGGATTCGATTCAGATGGTCTTTACTGCCGGCGGGATTACGGCGGTGTTCGTCTGCGTCCTCTATGCGGTGGGTGGTTTTGAGGGACTGTTCAACCATGCGGGAACACGAGAAGTTCCCGAGCCGTTTGCACTGTTCCCATTACAGAACGATTTTGGTTATCTCGGATACAACGGCTTTATGGGCTGGTCTTACTGGGTTTCTCAATGGATCACGATCGGGTTGGGAAGTGTTGCTACACAGGATCTAATGCAGCGTTCGATGTCGGCCCGGAACGAAGCCACTTCGGTGTATGGAAGCTATGTGGCCGCCCTGCTCTATCTTGTCTTCGGGATCATGTCGCCGCTGATTGGAATTATGGTTTATAAGCTAAATCCGAATATTCCCGATGCCCATGTGGAAAGCCTGCTGGTGATGGTGTCGGTGCAATATCTGCCGGTGTGGCTGAATGTGCTGTTCATCTCTGCCTTGACGTCGGCGATGATGAGTACCTCGGACAGTGCGATTCTGGCTGGTGCTTCGGTCTTCACTGAAAACATTCTGCCATCGTTCAAGAAAGAAACGAACGATGTAGAAAAGTTGTGGTGGACGCGATTGATGGTGCTGATTATCGGTACGACATGTATTGGTATCGCATTACTGATTGGCGAAACCTATCAGCTGGCGATGCTGGCCTGGTCGGTCTTGCTGGTGGGCCTGTTTGCGCCGTTTGCGTTCGGTATGTACTGGAAGAAAGCGAATCGCTGTGGGGCCATGGCGGCTTGCATTGTGGGCTTTGTGATCTGGGCTGGGGAATCGATTTACTTCTACCCAGCGACCTATGCTGCCAATGTGGGTGAAGATGGCGTTCTGGTGTGGGACGAGTTTCTGGATGCGGTGTGGGATGCTGTGTATGTCAGCACGCCACCGGCCTTTTTTATCTCGATCATCGTGATGTATGTGGTCTCGCTGTTGACCTGGAAGTGGGATAAACCGTTGCCGCTGACGGATGTTGACGGCAATCCTCTGCCATTGACTAACCGGATTGGCTGGATGTCAATCACACGTCTGTTCCGCGACGACGAGCCTAATGCGCCAGAGGTCTCGGATGTTCCTGAAGGGACGACATCTTCGCCGGATCAGGCGGAACCAATCCCGGCGTTTGAATAAATTTGATCTGCGATGCGACCGGGCGAGTGTGCAAAAAATGTCTGACCGTTGAAAGACGTTGCGAGATGTTCAATGTGTGATTGTGATGATAGCTGGGTAGCCCCGGTTGAAATTCTGATTTCTACCGGGGTGGCGAAGCCACAAGAGAGTGTGTATCACCCCGCCTCACTGAGTTTAACTTGAGATCCCTAATGATTTTACAAGAGTGATTTCTGGCAACAAACCTCTTCTGCCTACGGCACACAGGTAGGTCGCCGACGACCAACCTGTGCCACCCAACAAGCCAATCCCGGCGTTTGAATAAGTCTCAGTGATTATTGCCGAACATCTTGGGCTGGCCCCGATCTGGGGAACAATTCCCGTTGATGGGCGTGATTGGTGAGGAAGTAAGAAGTAAATGGTTTGGTCTGCCGTCAGGATTCCATACTTTCACAGCTGATAGAGGTTGCTTGAAGACAGGCTGGCTGTGTGCTGAAAGCACAGGAAGCAAATTATCGACAAACTCGGTATACACAGTGGCACAAGTTAAGTGTCGTTTACCGACCTGTGGATGAAGGCCCTGAAAATCTTCAGCAAGCCTATTTGAATATGTCAATTTCTTGTCGCTCCGCTACCCAAGGAGATTGAGAACCGCCAACGTGGGTCACACCGCGAGGGAATTATAGCTCCTCGCCAACAATCACCCGTGCCCAAACTCGGCCATAGAGTTTGACGATTCCATCATCCAGATCCAATTGCAGCTTGAGCGAATTGCCCTCAGGCTTCACTTGAAAATGAAAACGCCGTTCTGATTTTTTCAAGGCGATTGCCGCTTCTTCTTGAGTGAGCTTGGCGTGTGGAAGATTACCCAACTCAATCGCAGTCCAGCGTGAGATATCGCCGGTAACGAAAATCGGTGCTCGCTTGGCAATACTGGTTTCTGTTGGCGGTTCTGCTGCTGCCTCAACGATTTTTCGCAGGGCGGCAATGGACTGCCCAGAGCTGGCTGCTGCAAACCAGATCGCGTCAGCCGTTACCATTAAGGAGAATTCGCCGCCATCTTTCCCCAAGAGGCTTTCAGTACCAAGGTCTTTTCCAAAGGACAGCCGGTGTACTGGAAGATCCAGAATTCGCGAGACATCAAGTTCCCATTTCTGCAATCGCTTATCCTCTGGCTGGCGGTCCTTGATCATCTTCACGAGTTGCATGAACGCCAACGGAAAGTCTTCGCCACCCGGCAGACGGAGACCACCCATCACCTGATAATTCTCAGGATGATCTCCCTCCATTTGCAGAAAGGCATCAAACACGCCAGATTCACTCCAGCGGCATATCGCGGCAAGGACTGGTTCAAAGGTGTTGGCATCCCCAGGTGCTTGTCCCGGTCTTCGCTCCGCGACATATCGATGAATCTCTCGCTGGAGAAAATTTTCAGCGGCATTCCAAGTGTGATTAAGTAGCTGTTGCTGATCAGTTCCAAGGCGAGTTGAAATACCGAGCGTTAGTGAAGAGTCATTCTTTAGCACTTGGCCAAATTGGCGATGCTGCCCGGGGAATGCATGAAACGCTTTCATGAGCTTGCTATCAGGGGTCGCGATCATCTCCAGCTCAAGCCTGGCTTTGAGCGTCTCGCAATCAAGCTTTACCCCCAAAGTAACTTCTTCCGTGTCACTGAGAATACATTCACACTGCTTCAGCAGACTGTCGCCGGCCAGACGGCGAAGTTTATAGTCCGTCTCATCTTCACCATCCCGCTGTTGCAGATAGGCACGCGCAGTCCCCTTGAAAAGTTCGATGGCTGCGGTCTTCAATTCAGGTGGGACATTTCTCGGGAATGCACTCACGCTGATGTCGTAGCGATCAACGTAGGGCTTTGTTAGTTCCAATGGCTCAGGGAAGTTATAGTTCGCGTGAGCTTCCTTGAGCACAATAATGACATACTCCTGCCGTTCAATGACATATAATCCGTCAATGTCGTTGTCTGATGAGAATAATCGTGCGTAGTATTTCTGGCTCCCTCCTTCGGGAGTTTTTTCGATCTTAAAATCCCCTAATGGAATTATCGCCTTGAGAAATTCTTCGACACTGTGCACGGGAAGGCATATGGCATCCCACATGGGGGCTGTCACCGTGTCGCCCAGATAGTACATGTACCCTATCGGTTTTGAGTGCTCAAATGGTTTGAGTTCTTTGGGATCCCCATTGCCAATGAATCGTTGATTGAAATTTGTAATCGCGTCGAGCCGTTCGCACTTTGTGAACAGGGACATCGAGCTCTTTTTTACGCGATCAATACTCGCGAATTGATAAAGGATGAGTGGCAAATCGACCTTGGGCTTTTCATTCGCATCAGCATCCTGTGCCACAACCGGAGCGGCTCCACCGACCAGCCACCAACAAGTCAGCAGAACGGAAGTCAGCACAGCGAAATAGCCGCCACCATTGAAAAGACAACGCCGCCCGACCAGCCATGAAGCGGGAGTGATCGTCACATAAACAAAAACCGGCATGTCAACACTTTCAGCAACAAACACACCCAAGCAGCCACTCATCCAGCATCAAGGGCAGGCATCATACCCGGCAGCATGCGTTCACTCGTTATTCAACCCGTAATCGAGCATCGACACAATAGAACATTCCCGTCTCAGCATTCCTCTATGGCAATGCCGAAAAGGTTGAGGTGCCAACGATGTTACGGACAGTTCAACATCTGAAACCGGGATGCCCGGACAGAATCGCTGGGTGGCAACGCCCCAAGAGGTCAACGAGGTTGAAATGGGCTTGCTGAAGGCTATCTCTGCCTTGGCTCACTGAATTGGGCAAAGACGTCATGGGAGTGGCGGTGCGGCTCATGGCTCATCGACAATTGGCCTTTTGCGTTTTCAGCATACAGGTCGACCGTATGTGGGCAGCTTGTGCTATCACGCGTGATTCTGACGTAGAAAATGGCATGCCCAGTTTTTTTAGGCATGCCATTTCTGAAAAGAGTCTGGTGGGTTATTGCAATGCCATAGTGACTGTTTTCAGTTCGGTGTAGCTGGCGAGGGCGGCTTCGCCGAGTTCTCTTCCCATGCCGCTCATTTTGAAACCACCGAATGGTGCGGCGGCATCAAAGACGTCGTAACAGTTGATCCAGACGGTCCCGGCTCTCACGCTGTGGGCAATCCGATGAGCTTTGGCGACGTCTTGTGTCCAGACGGCGGCGGCGAGGCCGAAACTGGTGGCGTTGGCGCGGCGGGTGACTTCCTCAATCGATTCAAACGTGAGGATGCTGAGGACTGGCCCGAAGATTTCGTCGGTGGCGATGGCCATGTCATCGGTGACGTGATCAAAGACCGTCGGGGCGACATAGAAGCCCTTGTCTCCCACACGATGGCCGCCCGTGGCACAAGTTGCTCCTTGAGACTTGCCGAGTTCAATGTATTTCATGATCTTGTCGAACTGGTCGCGATCGACCTGTGGGCCTTGAGTGGTTTCCAGTTCGAGCGGATCGCCCAGTTTGCGAGCCTTGGCTCTGGCAACGACTTTGGCCACGAATTCTTCGTGGATTGATTTTTCAACAAACAGGCGGCTGCCTGCACAGCAACATTGTCCCTGATTGAAGAAGAGTCCGAACTCAGCCCCTGCCACGGCGGCGTCCAGATTGGCGTCGGCAAAGATAATGTTCGGGCTTTTGCCACCCAGTTCAAAAGTGAGGCGTTTGAGCGTGGCGGCAGCGTCGACCATGATCCGCTGGGCGGTCTCACCTGAGCCTGTGAAGGCGATTTTGTCGACATCGGAATGTTTGACGATGGCGGCGCCGGTTTCCCCAAAGCCGGTGACGACGTTAATCACGCCGGGTGGGAAGCCTGCTTCTGTGGCAAGTTCGGCCAGACGCAGGCAGGTGAGTGGCGTTTGTTCGGCAGGTTTCATGACGATGGTGCAGCCGGCGGCCAGTGCGGGACCCCACTTCCAGGCGACCATCAGCATCGGGAAATTCCAGGGGATGATCTGGCCACAGACGCCGGTGGGTTCGCGGCGGGTGTAGGTGAAGAATTCGCCGCGGACGGGGATGGTTTGTCCCACGATTTTATCAGCCCAGCCGGCGTAATAGCGGAGGCAGTCGATGACCAGCGGCAGATCGGCTTCGCGGCTGTCGCGGATGGGCTTGCCGTTGTCGAGTGTTTCCAATGCGGCCAGTTCATCAAAGTTGGCTTCAATCAGATCGGCGAGTTTGGCAATCAGCCTGCCACGATCACGGGCATCCATCGTGTGCCAGGGGCCTGATTCAAAGGCACGGCGGGCAGCGCCGACGGCGCGATCGACATCGACTTTAGTGGCCAAAGCCACATCGGCGATTTTTTCTTCGTTGACAGGATTGTATGTGGCGAACGTACGGCCATCGGCGGCATCGCACCATTCACCGCCGATCAGGAGCCTTGTTTGCCGGATGGCTGGTGCGGCGTACTTTTGAATGGGAGCAAGAGTGGCTGTCATGTGGTGAATTCCTGAGCTGTCGTCACGGTGAGCTTGTTGACAATGGTGCATTTCTGGAGTGAATTTGCTCAATCAGCATTATAACTGTTTGACGTGCTCTGGCCCTTCAAAAAACGAATCCTCACTGAAATCGGTGGTTGTGTTGATGTCACTTGATGTTCGCGGCCAGGTTCTGCGCAACAAAGGTGGTTATGTTAGAGGGACTTCGTCAGGGCGCGCCTCATGAACTGTGGTTGCAAAATCAGAGTTCATGAATCCGGCAGAAGTCTTTTCTGAAGGCTCGATCAGAGCCACCAATTGCTGGTGTTAATCGCACCAGTTGGGGCGTTTGCCTCACTCGAATTCGAGAATGACTGACCGCCGCCTCTGCTTAAGCCGTTCATCAGTGAGTTGTCTCCATCAGCGACCTTCGACACGATCAGTGACGAGACCTCGCCGATCACAATGATCTGATGAACTCGCAGGGGGAATGAACGCAATGAGATTTTTGCTGGTTGCTGCCGCAAATGAGTGTGAATTCGTTTTGTGGTACTTCCAGGCAGAGCCTTTTCGTTTTTTGATTGCGTCCGGTTTGTCCGGAACGGAAGTTCTGCGCACCGCTCTGATCTATCGCCTGACAGTGCAGCCCTCGATTGCTGGAAACAGTGGTCGAGGGCTGTCTTCGTTGAGAGAGTGGCTGATTCATGAACGCTGGTGCCTGTGGTGGTTGAGACGTATTTCCCAGCGAGAGTCAGTGTGAGTCTTTAGGAATTCGGGCGAAGGGTTACTTCAACGGCAGGTATTTGCCTTACCGGTTATGACGAATTTTCGGCGGGTAATGTTCTGGTGATAGTGGCTTTCAGAAAAGTTAGGTTTGTCTGCCTGAAGTTGTCCTTAAGGTTCCTTTGGCGGAGTGATGTTAATAGGGTGAGCCTTTCATTTTCTTAATGTGTGTTGTCTGGAGTGATGGAATTGTCTCTTGTGGTCTCAAGCGTGCCTTTAGAAGTTGACGCTCCGGCGACTGACGGGCCGCTCTGTGTCCGCAGACTGCATCCGCTTGATGCTACGGCTTTGGATGTGGCACGATGGCAAACACTGGCTGACCGAGCGATTGAACCGAACGTGTTTTTGTCGCCGGAGTTCGTGCAGCCCTTGCTGAGGGAAGTGAAAACGGCTCGCGAGCCTTCATTACTGGTGGTGGAAGACCTGAGAAGTGGAGAATGGTTAGGGCTGTCGCTGTTTGAAGTCTCTCCCTGGAATGTCTTTAATCCCTTCCCTCTGGCCACAGGGCTTACTTCTCCGTATGTGTTCCAGCAGAACTGGTTAATTGCGGCTCGAAATGCCCGGCGTGCGATTGGAACATTATTTGAACACCAGTTGCAGCAGCGGCAATGGCACGGTTTTCATTTCAAAAACCTGCCCATGGGTTCTATTCAGACCTATCTGATGGAGACAGTGGCCAGGCAATTGGGAATTTCGCTGACGATCTCCTGCCGCTGGGAACGGGCGGAGTATATCGCGCGAAGAAATCAATCCGTGGATGACTTGCTGAGCGGTTGTTCTAAAGGTCGGCGCAAATCATTGAGGCGCAGTCGGAGGTCACTGGAAAGCCTGGGGCAGGTCAACTATCGGCTGATGGCCGCTCATGGTGGGGATGATCCTTGCGTCGACCGGTTTCTTCGGCTGGAAATGATGGGCTGGAAAGGTCAGGAAGGAACTGCCATTGGTTTGCAGACTTCCCATGAAAAGTTTTTTCGTGGGATGATTGATCGTTTGTCCTTGCGTGGCGAGGTTCTGTTTGGAGAACTCTGTCTGAACGGGAACCCCATCGCAAGTACTTGCAATCTGCGCAGTGGGAATACCTTGATTGGCTTTAAGATTGGTTGGGACCCTGCCTATGGGGCGGGAGCACCGGGTTTATGGTCGGAAATTGAACTGGCTGGGGCCGTGAGTCGGCAGTATCCGGAAATCCATCAAATCGACAGTTGCGCTTTGAGCGGCTCTTATGTGGAATCTGTCTGGTCGGATCGCCAACTGATGTGTTCCGGGACGTTTTCGTGGTCACGCCGTGGCAAGGTCTACCAAATGGCGAAAACGTGCTACCGTGGGATCAAAAATCGCTATCAGGCATTGGTCACCCCCAATCCGCGGTCGGTCGCACCGATGAAGAGCGATGAGACCGGGGCCGCTGATTGATTGTGGTGGATCTCTTTGATGCGTCTCACGAAATCTTGGGCACGTTGATCCATTGGCCGGCGTCGGAAGATTTCAGGACAGCGTCAGCGACGGTTTGAGCATGGGCACCATGGTCGAAGCCCGGAACCGCAGGGCGATCTTCCAGAATGGCCGAGACGAATTCATAGACCAGGTCATAGCGGAAGAGTGTTGTTGGCAAGCCGTCGGTCGTGCTGCGTGGGCTGCCAGCGGGTTTGAGGTATTGGGCCGGGACTTCGACCTTCTCCATGGATCCGCCATGCTTGCCGAGCATGATGTGATGGGGTTCATTGAGGAGATAAGCCGCCGAGCCTTCACTGCCGTTAATTTCGGCCCATTCATAGCCCACCCCTTTATTGTGGTGGCCTTTCATGAGCGTGCTGCCTTCCCAGACACCCACGGCTCCAGATTCAAAGCGGCCGATCATGGCTGACCAGTCGTCGACATCGGAGGGTTCGCAGGGTTTACCGTCGGCTGTTTTGTCACGTGGGACAAACGTCTTGACGGCGCCGCAGACGCTTTGAATCGGGCCGAGCAGATCCTGAGCGAAATCGATGCGGTGGATTGTCATGTCATAAAGATCCCCTGCCCCGGCCAGCTTCTTATATTGTCGCCAACCCCAACTGGTTTCTGGCCAATCAAGGAATCGTTGGCTGCGGAAATGACGCGGTTCCCCCAGTCCGCCTGATTTTAGCAGGTAACGGAGATAGATCATCGACGGGGCGAAACGGTAGGTGAAAGCGGTCATGTGTTTGAGTTTCAGCTTGTCGGCCAGATGAAACATCTCCCAGGCTTCGGCTGCGGTGACGCCCAGAGGTTTCTCGCACATGACATGCTTGCCCCCTTCGAGGCAAGCCTTCGTGATCGGTAAATGAGTGAAGTTGGGAGTGGCGATGATCACCGCGTCGATGTCGGGCGAGTTGGCGATCTCTTCGACATTTGTCGTGTAAAGGGCATTTCCCCACTCGGCCTTGCGCTTATTCAGCAATTCCTCGTTGGGATCGCAGACAGCAGTGAGCACGCTCCGGTTGTCGATCCTGATACCGGGAACATGATGGAAATCGGAGACCAGCCCGGCACCAATGATGGCGATACGAACGGGAGCGGCCATGAGTCATGCTTTCAAATCTGTGTGGTCTGACCAATTATTCTGGCAGGTTATTTCACTTTTTGTCAGGCTTGTGGGTCTGCTTACTGCCCATTGCTCAAGCTGTCATCCGCATTCCGAAAATCAACGGCGCGTCGCGGGATGTGTTCTACATGCTTGCCCAAAGCTGCTGCAAGCAAGTCCTCCGGGCGCTGTTTCATATTGAAACGCGTCTGAAAAGGACATCATCGCGACTGCATGCGTGGATGGGAAGTGAGCGTCAGTCACAATCTCAAAATGTGTGTCGCCAGTCATCAATTGCCATGCAGATGACCTGCTTTTTTCAGCCAGTCGCGGGCTTCTTCTATTGAAGAAATTTTGCCTTCCAGCTGTTGATCGCGAAGTGTTTCCAGAAGGTCACGAAATTGGGGACTGGGGGAGAATCCCCAGCGAATCAGGTCATTTCCCGAGACAAGTAACGGCGGATTGATCTCGGATGCTGACCATGTGGCCAGACGTGCTTTCATGGTTTGAAGATGATCCGGGATGATCTGGCTTGCTGAATTCAGAGCTTCACCGATGGCGATTAATTCATGAATCAGTGAGTGGGCCAGCAGTTTTTTTTGCCGGGCGATGGGCCAGTGGCTGAACTCAGTCCAGACCTTCTGTTGTGAAGTGAGCCATCGCAGATTGTCGCGTTCCTGATTGGAAAGTTTGAGCAAGTTGCCAAGTTGACTGAGAACCGTTTGAGAAAGGTCTCCCCACCAGATGGCCATTGCAGTTTCAAAATGATGAGTCTGCAACGCTTTCAGAGTTGTTGATAGAGAGTCGGAACTTGTGGGAACATGGCCCTGGAAAATGGCCTCTGTTAAACCGGATTGGTCGAGTAATTGCACCGAATGGTGTCGGCTGGAATGGGCCAGCATACGACGAAGCTCTGCCGCAATTCGCTCATAACTGACAGCTTGAATTTCGGGTGCCAGTTCCTGAATTGCCAGCCAGGTGGAGGGTTCTATGGAAAAGTCAAGAATCGCATTGAAGCGAATGGCGCGGAGCAATCTCAGCTTGTCTTCTCTGAACCGGTCAGCGGCGTTGCCAATGGCACGAAGTTGATGCAATTCCAGGTCGGCGCGGCCACCGACATAATCATGAACGGTTTCAGTCAAGGGATCGAAGAACATGCCGTTGATGGTAAAGTCGCGTCGTTGGGCGTCTTCTTCGGGGGTGGAGAAAGTCACTGTTTCCGGATGGCGGCCATCGACATAAAGGCCATCTTTGCGAAAGGTGGCAACTTCCACTGGCGGAACAGCAGGTTGTTCGGCGGTTGCATGCGGTTCCCCCCGTTTTCGTGGTGGAAGAACCATGATCACCCCGAAACTTGCTCCCACGGCCTTTGTCCGGCGATGGCCAAACAACTGCTGAACCTCTTCGGGATTGGCCGATGTCGCGACGTCGTAATCTTTGGGGATTTTACCAAGGAGCAGATCTCGCACGCATCCACCGGCAAACAGAGCGATGTGCCCTGCCTGCCGGAGAGTTGTGACGATATCGGTGGCAAGTTCCCGTTGGGTGGGCATGTTGAGGGCTGATGGTTGGGAGTTGAGAATGCGGGTGTGGATGTAGGGTGGAGAGAAGTTTATGACTCACTTCTCTCCACCCCATTTTCTCAATTGCGATTGAAAATCTGCTGCGGATCTGGAGCTTTTTGTGATTAACGGGGCGTGTTACGAATACAAACTAATTCGGAACCTTTTCTGACCAGCAGACTGCCGGAGACAGCGGCCACTCCATACTGGGTGGGTGTCGCAAAATTTGCAGCAGCTTGTCGGCGGCCTTCGGTTTTCTCATTCGCCCCAAGGTTTGGGTCAACAACCACTTTTTCAGGATCCCAAAGGCGGTTTTCACTGAGAACGCGAAATTCTGGCCCTGTTGCAAGAACCGTCGTGATCCCTTCTTTTCCAAAGATGTAAAGTCGATCACCCACGCCCAGGGGGGTGGCCCACATGCTTTGCGGCAAACGTTCGGCGTACTTTTGTTCGCCAGTTTTGGTGTCGATGCAGTAGACGACCCCTGTACGATTCACCCAGTAAGAATAGCCCGCGTAGGTGACTGGTGAGCCGAATGTTGGGGTGGCGCTGGCTGCGATCCAGAGTGTTTTGAGTTCGACGCCGTTCTCGTTCTTTACGAGTTGTACGGCCCGATTGGATTTTTTAGCGGCCGCGGCACGCCCTGCATCTTCTCGGCCAACGGAAGCGCCAACCAGGAAGATTCCATCATCGGTCGAGATCGGGGTCGATGACGTGTTGCCGCCGACATCTGTCTGTGAAGCGAGAAGTTTTCCGTCGGCGGGGTCATAGACATCGACGCTGCCCGCTGAACTGCAAACGATATAAGTGGTGCCGTCGATGTTGGTGAGGGCGGGCGATGACCAGCTGCGACGTCCAGTCCGATCGACCTTCCAGCGGGTGGCACCGGTGGCTTTGTCGAGTTCAATGAGATATCCCCCCGCGTCCAGATCGAGCAGAATCGCGATCCAGTCTTTTCCCTGGACAGGAGAGGCGGCCAGACCAAATTCGCTGACCATTTGGCCGTAGTCTTTTGTTAATGAGCGCTGCCATTTGTGCTTGCCCGTGTGATCGCAGGCCAAGAGATCGCCGCTTTCATAAAAGACATAAACACCGGCATCATCGACGACGGGTGTCGGGGCGGCCCGACTGACATAAAGACTGGAATCTACAGGAGCGGTGTTGGCGATGGACGTTCGCCATTTCTCAGAACCGTCGGCCAAATTCAGGCAAACCAGGTGATAAGTATCTTTCTTAGGCCCTTCGACCGAAGTGACGTAAACGTGATCTTTCCAGATCACCGGGCTGGATTGACCATAGCCGGGGAGCTTGACGCTCCAGGCGATATTTTTCGATTCATTCCATTCGAGGGGGATGGATTCGGGATCAATTTCTCCACGACCTTGCCCTAAAAATGCTGGCCAATAGGCGCTGGATGGCTCAGCCGCTGAAAGCGGACTTTGTCCCTGAAAGCTGAGGGTGATGAAGCCAGCCAGGAAGAGATTCAAAGTCCATCGCAGAGAGCGTAAGCCGGGCAGGTGACGTAATGTTTGAAAGACTTGATTAGCCAGCATTTCGCGTTGATTCCGGTGTTGAAATTGGTTTTTGAACTCTGGAGAGAACTCTTGCTGGCGGCGGCTGGCAAAGTCTACTGGCAGTTTACCCGAGTTTCCGGCAGAATGTAGCCCACAAGATGTAACGTTTATCTCCCGCTCTATTGGGAGGTGAACAATTTGGTTGCGCGATGCCATGGATCAGGCTCATGAAACGCCGCTGGCGATATTGGTGCGAATTTCTCGCTTTCCGTGTGGCCGTTTGCGCTTGTGAAGTGCTCCCGGTTGCCTGGGTGGAAGCCATCGCCCAGACGCTTGCAGTTCTCCTTTGTGATGTGTTACCAGCAAAATGGACGAGAAAAGATGTGGCGATGGAAAACATTGCCAAGGCGTTTGGTGAGACACACTCCGTTGAACAGCAGGCAGCGATTCTGCGGGGAATGTGGGTTCATCTTTTCCGTATGATTCCTGAAATGGTGCAGGCTCCGCGAAAACTGCATGTCTATTCCTATCGACGCATCGTCCGATTTGGGAACTTTCATCCGACAGTGGAAGCGATGTGCTCAGGTCGACGGGTTATCTTTGTCGGGGGACACTTCGGTAATTGGGAGGTCGGAACCAGCATTTTCGGGCTTTGGGGATTTCCACTGGGCGTCATTGCCCGAGCACTGGATAACCCTTATCTGCATGACTGGTTCAAAGAGTATCGCGAATCGACCGGGCATCGTTTGATGCTTAAGCAGGGTGATTTTGACGACATGCTGAAAATGTTGTCGCGTGGCGGACACCTGGCTTTGCTGGGAGATCAGGATGCGGGGTCACGCGGGTTATTTGTTGATTTCTTTGGGCATCCTGCTTCGACATTTAAATCGATTGCGCTGCTGGCTCTGGAGTATGACGCGCTGCTGATGGTGGGATATTCAACCCGTGCTAGCGATCATTTTTCAAAGCAGCATTGGGTCGAGTTTGAAATGGGTTGTGAAGCACTGATTGATCCCCGGGCGATTTCGGCAAATGATCCTGTGCGAGAGATTACAGAACAATATACTCAGGCTCTGGAGCGCATGATCCGTCGTTCGCCGGAGCAGTATTTCTGGGTTCATCGCCGTTGGAAGAGTGAACCGCGTGTGCGCCGAAAAGCGGCATGACGCGTATTGAGATAAAAACTGACGGCATCTCGATCAGGATAGTGCCGTGTCACGGCTTTGTCTTCAGGTTGATGTCGCCACAACGTCCTCCGTTGTCGGACTTAACAACAGAAGAGACCCGAATTTTATACTTTGACAATGCAATAGGTTCGTTCCGTGAAGCGTATTCCTTTGGTTTCCCTCGTTGAATTTCCTGAAGATTCGGCAGGAGAGTATGTGGTTGAAGGGCGGATTATTGCCCTGTTTCACACCAAAGACGGATTGTCTGCTGTCGATGGGATGTGTCTGCATGCAGGCGGCCCGATTGCGAAAGGAACTGTGACCGGTTGCCTTGTCACCTGCCCCTGGCATGGATGGCAGTATGACCTTCGTACAGGCGAGCATGCACTTTCTCCGCGGCTGAAACTGCAGAAGTTCGGCGTGGTTGTGGAGGCTGGCGTGATTTGCATCGAATGGCCGGATTCTTAGCGGTGATAAGCGGCAAAGAGTGCGGGTGCTATTTGCGTCATGAGCGATTTTTGCGTCATGATTGATGCGACCGGGCGTCGATATTCGACGATGACGGCTGTGGTACGCCAGGAAGGCACCATGGCTGGCTGATCAGAGGCTTGTTCATGAAGGAACGGCTTCTATCTCGAATTTTTGATGGATCAGTGATTTCTTGTGACCAGCTTTCTACTGATGAAGGCGCTTTGGTTAGAGGACGCTGATCTCCGGTAGAACTTCGTCAGTGAGCCCATGGAGGGCGTCTCTATGACTCGATCAATCATTTTATGGTTGTCCGTACTCATTCTGCTCGTGCAGGCGGGGACAACGACAATTGCGGGTGATGGGCCACGAATCTGGTCGAAAGACTGGTGGGCCGATCGTTCAACCGATCCTGCCGGTTCTCGCCAGGTTTATAAAGATGGGAAATACTGGCCCCCCTATCCTCGTCCCGCGGGGCGCGGTCAGACGTTTGTGCATCAATATCACCATGCACATTATTGGCCGCATCCTTACCGCTGTGAGGATCAGGACTCGATCCGCGCCGCACTGGCAATTCAGGCCGGCAATGGCTGGGCTGATGCCACCACAATTCATGAATATCATTTCGACGAAGAAAGTAATGCGCTGAATACTTCGGGAATGCGTCAGATTCAGTGGATTCTTACGTCTGTTCCCCCAGAGCACCGCTCGATCTTTGTGGCGCGGACAGGCCGGGCTGATATTGATCAGGTACGCATGGCGCAGGTTCAGCAGTTAGTCGGAGAGATCGATCCGGGAGCGATGAGCTTGATCCAACAGCGGATTGATGATCCGGTTGGCCGTCCTGCCCAGGAGATTGATCGCCTTCAGAATATGGAACTTCGCAGCATGCCTAAGCCACGTCTTCAGATGACGGTGGGGGTTGGTTCGGGAACACCATCGTCTGGAGCCGCGACTTCCACAGGGGGAACTATGGGAGCCGCTATTGCTCCCTAGATATTGGCCCTTTGGTGATGTTTCAGCTCACGGGGGCCTTCTGTGACTTTTCAGCAGAAGAACCCTTATGAAATGCCGTGAATGGTAAGCAAATGATGTCTTGTTTGGCATCAAGGAAATGAGAGCAAGGGAACCGGTGCCAGCCCTTGATCTCTGCCTTGTTTAGTCCCACCAACCGTGAGGCGATGGAGCGTCGCCTTCTCGTGGTGCGCGGGCGATAGCAGACTGCTTCAAACTCAGGCTGTTGTCGCAACTGTGCAGCCTGCAATTGAATGAGGGAATTTGGCATGGCTGACATGACAGGATCGCAGCCTCCCATCGGCCCGGCGCCCCCATTGCGGTCACAGGGCAGCGCTCCTTCACGAGGAAGTCATTCGTCTGAGACTGCAAGTGATTTGTTTACGATGCCTTCAAGGCCATCAGCGATTCGGCCACCGGTGATCGTTCCCAGGGTGGATGCCAGCGATGACTCGGATGATCCCGAGGGGATGCCGCTTCCCAATTCCAACCGAGGTCATGGGCAAGTCCCGGTGATGACGGTTCCGGCTCCTCGTGTTCCTGCCAACCTGAAAGAAACCGGGCTGGGAGTCGGAAATCTGGCCGAGTTCGTGCTGAAAGAGCTTTACGTTCACGGAAATATGTTTGGCGCGGATATCGCTCGGCAACTGCGCCTCCCCTTCCCGATTCTCGATGAAGCCCTTCGTTTTTTGAAGGATCAAAGGTGTATTGAGGTATCTCAGGGGGATCTGCTGGGGCGAGTTTCCTACCGGTTCAGTTTGACCGACATGGGCCGTGTCCGTGCCCGGGAAAGCTTCGAGAATTGCCGATATGTCGGGCCGGCCCCAGTGACGCTCGAACAATACGTCGAGCAATGCCGGCGACAGGCTGTCTCTGGGGTGTACTGTAATCCCCAGACGATTATGCAGGCATTTCAAGGAATGATTTTGCGGAAAGGTCTGCTCGATGAGATTGGCCCCGCTGTTTGCAGTGGGCGTTCTATTTTTGTCTATGGGCCACCTGGTAACGGCAAAACCATGATTGCTAAAGGACTTGGCCGTTACCTGAATATGTTCTGTGGCGAAATCTACGTCCCTTATGCGATCCAGACCGAAAATAGCATTATTACGGTTTACGATCCCATTCTGCATAAAGCGACAGACGAGTCAGAACAGCAGGCCACAATCAATTCGGCAAATATTGCTTCTCCCAGTGCAGGTAACGGCGGCGGATCGCTAGTTGTCGGCAACGGAGCCTCTGATCCTCGCTGGCGAAGAATTCGGCGTCCAGTTGTAGTGACCGGTGGTGAGCTGACATTAGAGATGCTGGAGCTTCAATATAGCCGGGTTTCTCAGTTTTATGCGGCACCGCTACATATTAAAGCGAATGGCGGAGTGTTTCTCATTGATGACTTTGGTCGGCAACTTGTCAGTCCACGTGATCTGTTGAATCGGTGGATTCTGCCGCTGGAAGAGCGGCTGGACTATCTGACGTTGGCGACTGGTCGAAAATTTGCTGTCCCTTTCGAGCAGCTGACAATTTTCTCAACGAACCTTGATCCTGGCGATCTAGTCGATGATGCGTTTCTGCGTCGAATCCGCCACAAGATTAAAATCGAAGCACCGAACCGTTCGTTATTTACAGAAATATTCAAACTGACATGTGAACAACGACAGATTCCTTATCGTGATGAGGCTGTTGAGTATCTTTATCAAAATCATTACGACCGTGGCAGATTGCCCAGATCGAGCGACCCGCGAGATTTACTAGAGATTGCGGTTGCAATCTGCCGATTCAGGAATGAAAGCATTCAGTTGAGCGAGCAGTTGATCGCCGATGCCGCAGCCCGTTTTTTCTATACGGGCTGATGGCGGGCTTTGTCGAGATGTCTTCGCGGGTTCGGTTGCCTAACTTGCCGGTCATCAAGGACGAGAAACCAGCATGAGTTGTTCTGATAGTTCCTATTCCGTTCTCTTTCGGAACAGCGCTCTTCAAGGAGCTGCGGGTGTTGGGAATGCTCGGGGCATTTTCCAGCAAAATGCCACATGGGCACTTTTCTATCTCGCATTAGTCTGGTTGGTATTCTCAAACGCAGGATGCACAACGACCCCAGGACAAGCTGCGACATCGATCTGGCCAAGCTCGATGAGCAGTTCAGATCATGGCCCGGTCAAATTGCGTGACCCGGTCAAGATTCATGTCGCCTATGGGAAATGGAACGAGAGTTCAGGGAATATCAAAGCTGCCCGTGAATCCTATCAGGAGGCGATTGATAAAGACCCTAAATCGATTGACGCCATGTTAGGGTTAGCCCGTCTGGAGATCATGGGGGGGCGATTATCCGAAGCGGAAACATTGATTAACAAAGCCGCTAAACAGGCGCCAAGAAATCCTCAGGTTTACATCGCTATTGGTCAGCTACACGAAACGCGTAGTGATTGGGAGAGCGCGATTGCTGAATATCGGTCTGCTGTGATGGCGGCCCCGGAAGATGCGGGCTGCCATTTTCATCTGGCAGCAGCTTTAGCTAAAAGTGGCGATCTCGATGCCGGTTTTAATGAGTTCTCGAAAGCCCAAGGCCCAGCAGTGGCTCATTACAATATCGGCTACATCCTTCGTGAAAAAGGTGATGATCAGGCTGCGCAAGTTCATTTTGCGCGAGCCTTACAATTCAATCCCGATCTGCAGGCGGCCAGTACGATGTTGGCTCAATATCGTAAGGCTCAAATCAACGGTGCCGATACGGTACTCGCTGAGCGGGCAACCGGCCCTGCGAAGGTCAAGCAAGTCTCCAGTCAGGCGAGCGACACTCCCCAGAGTGGGTTTAGTGCTGAGAACACGGTCTATCGCACGGAAAAAATCCCGCCACCTTCGGGCTTGAATCCGGTTCAGAATGAACAGTGGATGAATCAGAGTTCTCGTTAGGTTAAAACTGTTCTGATCACTGCTGCTGCGGATAATGATTCGTCTCATTAATCTTCTGTGTCGCTTGCCAGACTCAGGTCAGGTTGCTGGAATTCCCCACAGGAATTCTATGAAACCGGAGTCGAGGCGGATGCAAACAGCGATTATTCAGAAGGTCGATGAGGCCGTAAAAGCACTTAAGGCCGGGGAATTGGTCGCGGTTCCGACTGAGACCGTGTATGGGCTTGCGGGTCTGGGGTTAGACAGTGATGTTCTGGCGAAGATTTTCGCTGCCAAGGATCGTCCGACATTTGATCCGTTGATTTTGCACATCGCCCGGCCGGGGCAGATTTCACAACTGGCGAGTGAAGTTCCTCATGATGCCCGTCGGTTGGTTGATAACTTCTGGCCAGGGCCATTGACGCTTGTCGTGCCGAAGAAGCCGCATGTTCCTGAATTGGCCACCGCAGGGTTAGGGACAGTGGCGATTCGATGCCCGGGGCATCCATTGATGCGACAAGTGATTGAACGGGTGGGGGCACCGTTGGCGGCTCCCAGTGCCAATCTTTTTGGTAGACTGAGTCCAACCACCGCTGCCCATGTTGTCGAGCAATTAGAGGGGCGAATCCCATTTGTTCTGGATGGTGGCGCCTGTGAAGTTGGCGTGGAATCTACCATTGTCGGTTTTCTGTCCGATGGTGTTTACCTTCTCAGACCCGGCGGGCTGCCGATTGAGCGGATTGAGCGAATGATCGGGCCATTAAAACGCCCGGCATCGGCCAGCAAAGAACAGTCTGCTATCGGCCAGTCTGCACCGGGGCAGTCTGCACCGGGGCTATTGCCGCAACATTATGCGCCGGTAACCCCTGTGGTTGTGATTGATCATTGGGGGCAACTTTTGCCTACGGATGGAGTGTTGACATTCAGCGAGGTTCCCGCAGGACATGTTGGCCCTATGGTCGTTCTCTCGCCCAAAGGAAATCTGAAGGAAGCGGCCAGCCAATTTTTTGAAGCCCTGCATCAACTGGATCGTGCGGGTGTCCCGAGGATTGTCGCTCTCCGATTTCCTGAGCAGGGGTTAGGGCTGGCCTTGAACGACCGGCTTTTGCGGGCAGCCGCGACTCACAGGGATTGATTGACGTTCTGGCAGTTATTCAGCGTGACAGTCATTCACGGTCGATCAGATGTCTCTGTGGGTAGAAAATCCAGTCCATTTGCAAACCGTTTTATCTGTGGTAACCTCGGAGGGACGTATGGGTGTCGAGTGGGCGTGTTGCTCATTTGAAGAATAGGGAAGACGGTGTGAACCCGTCGCGGACCCGCCGCTGTATCCGGGGACGAACGTCGCAAGATGCCACTGCGCGGAATCGCGCGGGAAGGTGCGGCCAGTAGGATGATCCGGGAGTCAGAAGACCTGCCCATTCAACGTGTTTGTTGGCCGACGTGCGCTGAGGTGAGTGTTCTTTAAGCTTTGTCTGTCTGATGTGATTTTGTGCTGCCTCCTGAAATTGAGGTGCCGCAATTCGGATCGATAAATAGCCAGAGATCACTCGTCAAATTCGTAGCGTCGGCACTCCTTCGTGGTCGAGGTTGCTGGAAATGTTTGTTTCAACATGGCTCCCGTGTGGTGCCAATGGTGCTCTATCGGTACGCACTTCACGTCGCGGCTTTACGCTAATTGAACTGCTCGTCGTGATTGCCATCATTGCGGTGTTAATTGGGTTGCTGTTGCCTGCTGTGCAACAGGCACGAGCGGCGGCCCGCACAACGCAGTGTCGGAATAATCTGAAACAACTGATTCTCGCGACGCATAACTATGCCGAGACACATCGCGGGTATCTGGTGCCCTATAAGATTGATGATGTCAATCAACAGGCTTATGTCCTGGGGGGCTTTTCCTCGAGCGTGAGAGGAAATATTCTTTACTGGTTCGGGAATGTCAACGAGGACGAACCTGATCAGTCAAGGCAGCTGGATTTCAAACGGGGGCCGTTAGCGCCCTATATGGAATCGAATCGTGCCAGCTATCAGTGCCCTGACTTTGGGCCTGCTCAAATGGAGGTCATTCGATTTGGGCAACCAGCGTCCGGCTATGCAATCAATGGCGTGATATCTCCAGGGACGAATTATGATTATGCGCCACCGACATGGTCAGCAGCGCTTGGCAGTCGACCTGTTGCCTATCAACTCAAAGACATTACTCAACTGACACAGACGGTGGCCTTTGCTGATAGTGCACAGGTCAATTTCAGCGCCAATTTTGGGGAAGTGTTTCAACTGGAACCTCCCAGCAACAATTTTCCCAATGTCCATTTTCGGCACCATGACAACGCGAATGTGGCCTTTATGGATGGGCATGTCGAATCTCGCCCCCGCCATTTTCTGGCACCGACAGGCTTCACACCGGTTCAACTGGGAAAAATGGAAGAGCATCGGTTGGGCTATATCAGTAACGGCAATCTTGGAAACTCTCTTCTGCAAGATGAACTCTACGACCGGGAATGATTCTTTAATTAAGCAGGATCATTTGACACGGTTTATCTGAGTCTATTCTGTGAGAGGATGGTGATCATTGTCGAATTCACGCTATTGGTTTTTTGGAGGAGTGCTCGTTCTGGTCATGTTGGTCTGGTGGCCGATCCTGGGAGGAAGAGGACAGATTACACCAGTGCGTGACGATGAAGTGCCACTAGTGCATTTTATTGATACTCGCTCGGGAGAAGTCTTTCCCATACGCTCACAGGAAAGAATTGAAAAGCACCCAGTAAGTGGAGAAAAAACCTTGTTTCCCGGGGCATATTGCAGCAAATGTGATAAATGGCGATTGGTGCCCAACCTCGATAACATGCAGTCCAACCCGGCTACAAGAAATTGTCCGATCCACCGGATTCCCATGGTGATTGTACGCGACGAAGAATCTCTCCATTAAGTAAAACCGGGCTAATTTTCCTCGGGCAATAGAGCTTTCAAACTCATCGGTTTTGTGACTTAGGGGTGAAATCAACGGAATGGCAAGTGGTACTCCATCTCCAGAGCATGCTATTCCGTTGGTTGTTTCCTGGAGTGGTGGGAAAGACAGTCTGCTGGCGCTGGAAGCGCTGTTACAGCAACCCGCTATATATGATGTTCGTGGATTATTGACGACTTACTGCGATGCCACCCGTCGCTCGGCCATTCATGGCATTCCGCTTTCGCTGATTGAGCAGCAGGCAGAGGCACTTCGATTGCCGCTGCTTGCTGTTCCTTTGCCGAAAGACTGCCCGAATACGATGTATGAAGAGATCCTTGGCAAGGTCTGGGGTTCGCTTAAAAGAGAGCAGATCGCTACATGTGCGTTCGGCGATTTATTTCTCGATGATATTCGTCAATACCGCGAGCAACTCTATCAATCCTGGGATGTGACTCCACTCTTTCCCGTTTGGCAGGTTTCCAGCGATGCAGTGCTTCGCCAGTTGAGAGAACGAAAATACACGGCTATCGTGTGTAGCGTTATGGCGAGTCTGTTAGATGATCGTTTCCTTGGGCGATTTCTGGACGATGACTTTATCCGCGATCTTCCCGAAGGGATCGATCTCGCGGGTGAGAATGGCGAATTTCACAGCTTTGTTGTAGATGGCCCTCTGTTTCGCAAACGGATTCGATGGGAAGCCAGCGGAATTCGTGACGAAGGGGTTTATCGCCAATTGGTGCTTCGCTGAAGCCTGTTGCATTTGATAGCTGGGAGAGAGTATGCGTCGGCCCGAGCGGATTGTCTCACTGATTGCCAGTGCCACGGAAATTGTTGATGGCTTGGGCCTGACGGATGAACTGGTGGGGCGATCCCACGAATGTGACTATCCACCTCGTATTCTTCCCCTCCCCATGTGTTCGTCAGCTAAACTCGATGTGCATGGTTCAAGTCTGGAAATCGATGAACGAGTCAAAGAGGTGCTGCGGAGTGCTACATCCGTTTATAACGTTGATGTAGACCTGTTGAATGAATTGGCCCCCACGTTGATTATCACGCAGACTCAATGCGAAGTTTGTGCCGTGAGTCTGAAGGATGTGGAAGCCGCGATGTGTGCTGTCGTGTTGAGCCAGCCACGGATTGTGGCTTGTGAGCCGAACTGGCTGAAAGATGTCTGGAGTGACATCGAGCGTGTGGCCATTGCGGCTGGTGTCGAAGAACGAGGCCGCGATCTGATTACTCGCTCACAGCAGCGTCTGGCAGAAATCGAGCGACAAGCCACTGCGCTGGAACGAAAGCCACGTGTGGCTTGTATCGAATGGATGGAACCGATCATGGCGGCCGGCAATTGGGTGCCAGAACTGGTGAGGATGGCCGGCGGCGACAATTTGTTCGGCGTGGCTGGTGAGCATTCCCCCTGGATGACATGGGACGAACTGGTTGCGTCGGAACCTGATGTTGTGCTGGTCATGCCCTGTGGTTTTGATATCCCGCGAATTCAGCAGGAATGGCCCTGCCTGGCTGAGCATCCTCGCTGGAAAGAACTCCGGGCCGTGCAGACTGGCGAAGTCTATATTGTCGATGGAAATCAGTATTTTAATCGTCCTGGGCCGCGACTGGTGGAGTCAGCCGAGATTCTGGCTGAGATCCTGCACCCTGACGTTTTCTCGTTTGGGCATGCTGGCGTCGCGTATCTACGAGCAAACTGAATAAGCCTCTGTTACGTGAACTCAGGAGAGCACACTTCTACTTGAGTGGCGATTATTGCCGATATTGGCGCATCGCATCACAACAATTGAAACAGGTCGATTCAAGCCACTGATGGTATTGAGTCGATGGCCTATATCATGACGTTAGTCTCTATTCGTTGAGAACGGGTTGAGAGCTGTCAGCGAGAGTTGCCTTGATTGTTGCTGATGTTTTTGCCGCAGGGCAATCAGGCGAGATTCCGGGATCTTGTGTCTTCAGGGAGTCATTCGATCATGCGGATTCTCTACGGAGCCAATTCGCAAGGACAGGGGCATCTTTCAAAGGCTGCCAGTCTGATTCCCGCGTTGGAAGAACGTGGTCATGAAGTCCGTCTGGTCTCTTCCGGCCCTCCTCTGCCCGCCCCCTATCAGTTCAAATGGCATCGTCATTTTGCAGGAATGCCTTATGCGGTGACCCGAGGGAAAACCGACTTTTCCCGCACAGCCCGCGACTGGCTGGTGCAGTCACCCCGGACAATGGCCAGCCTGATGTCTGTCCGTCGGATTGTGCAGGAGTTTGAACCCGAACTGATCATCAGTGATTTTGAACCCCTCACTGCCAGCCCGTTATTGGCACCACGTTGTGAAGTGTTGGCTGTCAGTCGGCAGGTGGCTTTGCTGGATCGCGATCTGGAGATTCCCGGTCACATTGCCCGGGAAGCGCGTCTGGCCCGAGCCGCCATGCGGTTATTCACACTTGGGGCGGATCGTTTTTATGGCTATCACTACGCTCCAACAAATTACCGCTGCATCCCTCCTGTGATCCGACCTGACTTGTCGTCGTTGGCGACGTCATCAAGTGCAGGACGGAGCGAGGCGGGGCACCTTCTGGTATATGCTCACTTTGCTGCGGTAGCTCCCTTGGTGGAATGGGCGGCAGCCTCCCGGGTACGTGTCGTTGCCTATGGTTTTCCTGCTTCAGAATGGATAGAGCAACCATGGGTTGTCTTTCGATCACCCAGCCGTCAGCAAATGCTGCGGGATCTGCAAAGAGCCAGAGCCGTGATGACCAGCGCCGGCTTTACAACGCCCGTGGAAGCTTTTCTGTTAGGGCTGCCTGTCACGGTTGTTCCCTTGCCGAACCAATGGGAACAGCAGGTCAATGCCTGGCAGCTTGAGCAATTAGGGATCGCCAAGTCGTGTGAAGTCTGGGATTACGAAGCCGCATGGCGGCATGAGACGCCCACAATCAATCTTGCCTTGCGACGATGGTTGTCGGCAACCGTTGATCAAGTGGCCGACTCCCTTGTCGGGCCAACCCATTTACGGGATCACCTTGGGGTCGATGCGAGCAGGCAGCCTTCTGTGAGTGACAGTTGGCAGAAGGTCGTAGCTCAAAGAAGCACGAACCGGCAAGCGGCCTAAGTGCCGTGTCACGGCTTTGTCTTGGGGTTGATGGCCGCAACGTCCTCCGTTGTCGGACTTTGCAACCTGTTTAACCCTGCTTTTGAGCATATAACAATGCACGAAGTTCCCATTTGCTGATCTATTTGCCAGCCATGGCCAGGGTGCCCAACTGATCTGGACTCATGGGGAAGATGCAAGGTACAAGCATCGCGTCAAATCTCGGGGAGCTTCCATCAGGAGCCTATCCAGCAACGCAGCTTCTGGAACTTCGGCCTCCTGTTTAGAGGATCCCGATTTTTAGAAGTGATTTTCAGGATATCCCAAAGGGACGCCATGCGCTTGTGCCATTTTCCAGCTCGACATCATGGCTGGTGGCTCACTTTTTTGATGAGCGTACTGGCAATGGCTTCCTCCTGCGCAACCTGGCAGAACGACCGCAAGGTCACGTTCCAGTCTTGCCCCTGGCCAGCGGGTCAGCAGGTTCAAGAGGTTCTTAGCGTGGTTCCCGTGGGTACTGAACGTGCCGAGGTTTTGAAGCGTCTGAACAAAGCTGGTATTCAAGGGAATTATGGGGCGAACGATTCCATCTATTACTGCGATGTCTGGAAGCGGGATGAGGTGATCTGGCACATCAATGTCGCCCTGCTGTTCGATGAAGAGGGGCGGATTTACGCCACCATGCCAGATACTTCCGGGCAAATGGTTGAAAGCCCTCGCTCGGCTCAGGGAAAGTCCCCGGCAGCGCAAAATGACGCGCCAGCCGGTCAAAATGAAACAACGACTGACCCATTTCTCCCCTGAATCGGGGCTTGCCATATGACTGTGCAAATGTTGCCAGTCCTGTATGCAGCACCAAGATAGAGGAGGTATCTATAGTAAGCCCAGGCACGCTTTCTCTGGACGTGCAACGGTTTGGAATCGCTGCTAATGACGTGAGGCGCTACTATCGTTGGTGACGCGAAGTCGCGGAAAACTGGGCTGACGAACGATTGCCAGAGCTACCGTTCAGACCTGTTGTTGACGCCATTGAGGAGTCAGCTGGCAGGATTTTCAAATGGCCATCACAGAACCGGCAAGCCGCTTTGGCTCCCAGGTATTTGGGAGCAAATCTCATCGACTCCTGACAATGAGGACAATCCGCGAAAACACTGAGATCCCTCAGTTTCGGGTTGGTGAGATCAAAGAAGAAGTTCGTGTGGCAGTGCTTGCAACTGACTTGATGGCCCACATATTTGCGGTGGATGCGAAGCTCTTTGCTGCACCCCGGACACGGGACAAAATATCCCTCAAAATTTAATTCAATCACCGATTCGATAATGGGGAGTGGCACAAATTCCGGCACCACGATCTGTTCGGGGCGGAGGTCTTCGTTCAAGAGGTGGCGACAACTCCGGCAGCGGACAAGGTTCGCTGGGACGTCTTCTCCGCAACTGGGGCAGGCGCCCCCTGGCCATGCGGGCATATGCTGACCTTCGCTTTTTGGAAACTGTCGTGCGGGCAATATGTCAAAAAAAAGAGACGATCACAAAATTAAGAGCAGTTCCCATGCCAATAGACTGATCCGTACCCGGAGAATGGTTGAGTATTCAAAACTCTACCATGTGCTGTGTCGAAGTCTAAAATTCGGGTCTCGTCTGTGGTGAAGTCTGGCAACGAAGAACCTTCCCGCGACTTCAACCCAAAGACAAAGCCTTGATACGGCACTATTTTTTTGTAGTCGGGAGACAAAACAGCTTCGTAAAAGTCTTGGCGTAAACGGCTCCGTGAGCCACTGCCAAAGTCGAATAGGACTCTTCGCCCAAAGAGGTTGTGCCCAGCAGTTCATAGGTCTTGCTGGCAGAGACACAACTGATTCGGCCCGCTTCATCAATGTTATAAAGTCGTCCCTCAAGCAGAATTGGTGAGGCTGTGAATTTCCCGCCCACCCGTTCCGTCCAGTGCACCTTACCAGTGGTTGCGTCTAAACAGCTGACAACCCCGCCGTCGCCCCACAAAAAAAGCAGGTCGCCCTCGACAACGCAGCAGGGGACATAGGGGAGCATTCGCTCCAGCTTTTGAACAGGAGGGATCTTCCCATCCACAAGTTTGGCAAAAGGATCGATCACAAAATAGCTTGTCCCGCGTCCGCCCTGCCCTGCTCCGGCATAGATCCGATTGGCGTTAACCACCGGCGAGGCCACCGTTCGCTGCTTGAATTGTTCGCTGGCCCATTGAGTTTCGCCTGTCCAGGGATCAAGGGCCGTTACTCCCGAGATGCCATTCACACAGATCAGTTGCGGGTTCCCCCCGCCGGTCGGTTCAAAAATTGTCGGGGTTGCATAGGAGGTTTCTCGTGACTGTCGCGGGATTTTCCAGAGCGTTTTGCCCGTCTTTCGATCAAGTGCCACGATAAAACTGGTTGTATCCTGGTCATTCACCACAATGAGCTGGTTCTCAAAGAGGATCGGCGAGGCCCCCTGGCCATGTTGCGAGGCAAACGGCCCCAGATCGACCGTCCACAGCTCGTTACCGCCAAAATCAAACGCCTTGATGAGATATTGCTCGCTATCTGCACAGACGGCATAGACCCGTTCGCCATCGGTTGTAGGGCTGGCGTTGGCAAAGCTGCTTTTTGCGTGCTTGCCGTTGATTCCGAGAAGTGTTGATTTTGACCAGGCCATTTCGCCCGTGTCGGTTTTCACAGCATGCAACCAGCGTCGCGTCTGTGTATTGCCCGGCAGCACTTCAGCCGAAGTCACGAAGACGCGATTATCCCAGATCACAGGAGACGAATGGCTCACTCCGGGAATCTCTTTTTTCCACGTGATGGACTTGGCATCCCATTCGACCGGGAACCCTTTTTCAGGAGAGTGTCCAGAGCCGTTTGGCCCACGAAAGCGAGGCCAGTTTTCGGCAGCGGCAGGTGACGGGGGCAGACTGCACAAAACCATCCCCCCCATCGCCAACCAGAGATAGCACGAGATCAGTGGTTGAGGAAGCCTCCTGATAGCCATGTGATGATTCATGAATTTGTCCTTTTTTTGGCTGATTGTCTGGCGGGACATGTATTTCCTGCTTCATCTCGTGAATGGTTTTTTCCTGAGGATGGCTAGGAATATGAGGAACTGCAAGCAGTTTTTATGCTTTTAGGGAGAAGCGTGATACCCCCTCCCGTTGACGATCACTGGAAGATGCCCCATTCTAGTGGGAACCAAGATTCCTTCGTTGATTGTCTCACGGAGGTTTTGATCCAGGCGGGCTTGCTTACTTCATGCTGCCAAAAGCGGCATTACCACAAGTTGCTGAGTTTATGTCAGAAGAGGCGAATTCACCCACAGCCGAGCTTGCATACCTGGTGGTGCGTACCGGGGTCTCGCGCGGAGACGTTTATCGTCTTCCAGCCAATCAGGTGACAACGATCGGCCGCGCCACAACGAGTCGGGTCGTGGTTCAGGATGAAATATGCAGCCGTAATCATTGCGAACTGTTCTTCAATGCTGGCTACTGGCGTTTGCGTGACTGTGGCAGCAGGAATGGAACCAAACTGCGGGGCGAACCCATCGTTGGTGATGTGGAATTACGCTTTGGCCAATCTTTTCAGATTGGAAGCACCATTTTTGGACTGGCAGGAAGCCTTTCGCAACGTTGGGATGATGACGCAGGAGTCGATGAACCTCTGGAGTCGGATACCGTAGATGCCATGCGGGAGCGTCACGAAAGTGACAGCAACCCTGAAATTTTGCATCGACGAAGGCAGTCGCGCTTCCGACAGCCTGTTGATACCGCGGCTCGTGATAAGATGTCACTGGAGCTTTCACGGTTGTACCGACTGGCATTGGAGATGGGAGCCGCAGTCACCGCGCAGACGTTGGCTGAAATTGTCCTGGAGGGCTTGTTAAACGCCACAGCGGCAAATATCGGTGCGATTCTCTTGACGACCCCCGGAAATAGCAAAAAAGGGGCCACAGCAGACCAACTGGGAGTGGTGGCTTACCG
This sequence comes from Planctopirus sp. SH287, assembly GCF_056500625.1. Classification (NCBI taxonomy): domain Bacteria; kingdom Pseudomonadati; phylum Planctomycetota; class Planctomycetia; order Planctomycetales; family Planctomycetaceae; genus Planctopirus; species Planctopirus sp. SH287. The sequence goes on from NZ_CM151403.1 coordinate 1,697,963, forward strand.
GGCACAGAACCATCAGCCCTACCACCCTGTTTCTGAGTATCTCTCGCAAATTGTCTTGAATGAACAAGAAGCCGTTCTTGCTCGTGATATTGCTTCTGATGCCCGGTTTCTCGACCGGGACAGTCTGGGGGAAATTCAGGCGCAAAGCGTGATTTGTGCTCCTGTGCGGACTCCGGAAAAAGTCTACGGGTTGATTCATCTCTATTCCACAGATTCCGCGACACAGCTTGAAGTGGATGATCTGGAATTTACTCTCGCCGTGGCCGATCAGATGGCTGCCGGGCTGGAGCAACTTCAGCGGGTTGAGAAATTGCAGGCGGGCTTACAGCGGGCTGAAGTCGAGAACCAGACGCTGCGTGAACAGCTTCGCAGCGAAATGGATTTGATCGGCGAAAGCACTGCGATGCAGCAACTCAAAGGCCGCATTGCCCGGATCGCACCCACCGATGCCACCACGCTGATTCGAGGCGAAAGCGGGTCGGGTAAAGAACTGATTGCCAGGGCCATACACGTTCACAGCAATCGCAAAAACGGCCCCTTCATCACAATGAACTGTGCCGCGCTGTCGGAAAGCTTGCTGGAAAGTGAATTGTTCGGCCACGAAAAAGGCTCGTTTACCGGCGCGGTCGGCAGAAAGTTCGGGAAGTTTGAGCAGGCCCACCAGGGGACAATCTTCCTCGATGAAGTCGGGGAAATGAGTCCGGGAGTTCAGGCCAAATTCCTGCGTGTTCTCGAAGGGCATCCTTTTGAACGCGTCGGCGGTGGTGACCCCGTGCATGCTGATGTCCGGGTTGTAGCAGCCACCAACCGGGATCTTGAGAAAGCTGTTGCCGAAGCCACATTCCGGCAAGACCTGTACTTCCGACTACAGGTTGTGGAGTTGGTTGTCGAGCCTTTGCGCCGACGGCGTTCCGACATCCCGCTCCTTGCCAATTTTTTTCTGAACCGCTTTGCCCGCAAAATGTCACGCAATATGGTGGGCTTCACCCCCGGGGCGATGCAGGCTCTCATTGAGTATGAATGGCCAGGGAATGTTCGGGAATTACAGCACACCATTGAGCGAGCCGTGATCCTATGTCCACACGAGGCCGTTGGCCAGGCCGATCTGCACCTGTCAGCACTAGGGGCTGTTTCAAAGTTAACCGAGCCTTCCAAGGATATTTCAACCCGGCAGACCTTTGAGGCCCTTCCCCTGGAGATCGTCGAGCAGCAACACATTCTGGCAACATTGGAATGGACTGGCTGGAACAAATCTCAAGCGGCTCAGATTCTTGGCATTGAACGATCGACCCTGGATCGCAAGCTCAAGAGGTACGATGTGGAGCGGCCTAAAGAAAAGAATTTTTAAAAAAGATGACTGAAGAAAAAAGCCAAAATATTTCGTTGATCTGCTGAAAATTGGGCTTTTATGACGGGCCAGGCAGGTCGGGGGCAGAAACTGCGTGCAGTTCTTGTGAAAAAATTATTGACAAATCTTTCGATCAACGCACAATACGGGGGTTCGTAAGGAGTCCTGCCTCGAAGCCTACGCCTTGAAATCGCACGAATTTTGTGACGCTGCTCGCAGTAGTTTGCCGATGGGTGCTGTTAATTTCGCATCCCGCACTATTGCACAACATCGGTTTGAGTGAACGATGTGCGTCAAATGGATCCGCCGGCATGATGCCCGCGAGGTTTCCAATACGTGTTGATGGATCGGAGTGATTTCGCCGGTGGGTGGTTGAGTCGACATGTGGTGGGTCAAAGCTCTTGTTGATTGTTTTCAATAGCGTCTTGCAGCCCGTGTCATTCATCAGCCAGTTCACAAAGCCGGATGGGCTGTCGTTGTTGTGATGTCAGTGCTTTGAAGTTCCCGTAAATCGTCCGTTTCTGTCCATAATGATGGAGGCGGAATCCTTTCCGGGTTCGATGTCTAATCTGTCCTGATGATGATGTTGAACTTCAGGCTTTTGTGAGGTCGGATAAGGGGTGGAGGGGTGATTGCAGCTGGTTTGGGCGCGGCTTTGGGAGTGAAAAACAAATTGATTCACGAAATTGAGCCGAGCGAAGCGTAACAAGCATCAATGACCGCCTGATCGTTAAGAGTAAATTTCAAAAATAGATATCTGAAGACAAGATTCGATTACTTAAGAAGAAAGGAGTGTTCGACGATGGCACGTGATTTTGATATGAGCGAGTTTGAAGAAGAGGATTCCCTTGGCGATGAAGGTGGCGAAGGATTTGAGGGGGAATTCGACGAAATTGATTTCGAATCGCTCGGTATCGATCCAGCTCGTCCGACATCTGCCAAGCCCGGTTCAGAAGATAAAGTTCTGATGCTTGCTGCTCGTTACTCGGCTGGTGTTCCACTTTGGAACAACGATGACTGCTACGACCATGGCCCCGCCGAAATGCTGGCCCGGCTGGCTCGTGGTGCCAAGGCGTAAAGCCGTTTGATCAGCCTTGCTGGTTGATCTCTCCTGCTTTATTGCCTCTGATCAGTTTTATTGCTTCTAATCAAAGGTCTTTTTGACCAACGATGATAAGAAAGCCTCGTGTCGATTGTGACGCGAGGCTTTTTTATTGCCCATGAGGCCAGGCGGGAAGTTGTGATCTCTCCTGAAAACCCGCCGGTTGGATTTCTGAGCCAGGAAGTGGGCTGGTATGAGATCCAGACTGGTTCATGCCATGCGATTCTGAGTGCACTGGTTGTGCAGAGGTTGGCAAGTTCTGGTGAGTGCCCTGGAGCGGTTCGACTCTTCGTTGAGAGAGTTCTGGTGGCCGGGGATAAGCGATCCCCCCCTGCTGTTGCCACGGGCCTGGCCAGTTCTGAAGAAGGGTTTCACCAACAGCCACTGCATAGAACCTGAGACCTTCAATCGAAAGTTCTTTGCCGGTTTCTGTGGCCAGAGCTTCAGTGTGGGGGGAGAGTTCCCATGCAGAGGTCACATTAACTAGCGGCAAGCGGTTTCTCTGGCAAAAGGCCGACACTGTCTGAGAGAACTTTTGGTCGCTGGCTTCGAGCTTGGTGTGTGGGGACGTGATGATGACAACCCGCGCCCCTTGCCTTTGAGCTGATTCCGCAATAGCGAGAATCGGCTTGAAACAATATTCAGTTTCTGTGTTGGAAAGATGATCGTTCGAGTGGTCGCTGAATGATTTCAGTCGTTTTTTGGCTGCACTGGAGTCATCAAGCTGCTGAGTTGTCTGCGCGTGCCAGAGATGAGCCGTCCAGGCGAAAGTCAGGTCAATCAGCCTCCATCGCTCCCGCCAATCTGTCGCAGCGCGTGAGGTGCCACTGGCTTGAAGGGAGGGGTGAATGCAACAGAGAGGTCGCCCCTCCACTGAAGTGTGCAAGTACCTGCGAAGTTGACGATCCCGTTCAAGCGATGATTGGTCAACATGAATTAATATCAGGTCAGCTTCAGCCGTGGCCCAGGAATTGGCATATTCAATCGCCATCAGCATCGGGCAGTTGTCTGGAAAGCCAGCGTTAAAGACTTCAATCGTTGCCGATGTGCGAGCCTGAAGTTGCTCACGCAAAATTTCAGGCGGCGACATGCTTTCGTTAACATTGGGGCCGAGAACCGTTTGATTCCCCAGCCAGACAATGCGGAATGTTCCTTGAGGCTTGGGGGCTTGTGGTTCTTCGCCGCGTCCCCCCAGGCTGTTTGTCCGGAATCGAACTGGCAGTTGGTTAAGTCCCGTCCACTTTCGTTCGCTGCGTGGAATGAACTCGAGGTATTGCCTGGCAGACGGGATCGTTAATGCTTCCAGCGAAGAGGTCGGCTTCGGGCTATGATCCGGCGCGTACATCTCCCAGACTCGCAACCCGACTTCACCGCCACAGACGGCCATTGTCAGGAGGAGTGTTGCTTTTACGAACTGTGCGGCCCAACCACAGGCACGCAAAATCATTGCGGCCGCTCCCGTTCAGAATCCATCCTGAACAATCTCAGCTCACCACGGCAATTCCCTTTGCAACAAGCACTGGTGAGTGTCGCCAAGTTCACAAAGCATTCTGATAGAACAGAACCCTTTTCCTGAACCTAACTCGTGGAGACTATTGCCATTCGGAAAATTTAACAAGATCGATTTCTGGTGGCTTTTGTCTTGCCAGCCGTTTGAGAGAAGCTGAAGCTATCTGGATATCTTCCCGAATTTCAGAACCATCCCATCGGTAAAAAAGACGCAGAGACTGTCAGAGTTGGGAGATAGGGCTGGATAAGTCCTTAAGTGCAATACACCGCGGGCACGACGCCGATCAAACCCCAGGGGCAAGCCACATCGCACGGTGTCAAAAGTTTTGAGGGTCTAGGCGATTTGAAGAACGTAGGGGGCAATATGTCGACTTTTACCGAGAATCTGGTCGCCAGGATTCGCGCAGGCTATCCGCTTCTGGTCGTACGAACACATGAGGAAGAGCGCTGCCTGGAACTGATTCGTCAGATGGCTTTTGAAGAGTCATGGGAGTCGAAACCAGGCATGCCATCCATCGCAGAAGTCGCTTCCGGGCAAAACGTGGAGGATTCAAAAACCTGGGTTGAGGGGGCGCGTCTGGCGGATGAAGGGATTCTCTGGTTGATCTGCCGTATTGGCCGTTTTCTGGGCACTCCCCAGGCCGCTCGCGATTTTCGCGAGACCGTCGTCATGGCGATGGGGCGCCGACAGACGTTAATCGTGATCGACCCTGATCCACAATTACCGATCGATCTTGAGAAACTGGCAATCACCATGTCCTTGCCACTCCCTGGAACAGCAGAATTAAGGTCAATTCTTCAGGAGTATCAGCAGGAAGCTTCACAGGAAAAGGACGTCCTCCCATGGTCTCAGGAAGACGAAGATGCGCTGCTCAAAACGATGTCTGGACTGACAATCCATGAAGCCCGAATGGCGATTCGCCGGGCGATGCTGGATCGAACGGAAGTGGACGAACAAGCCATTTCTTTATTAATTTCCGAGAAGAGAGCGTTAGCTGCGGGATCAGATTTTCTGACCTTCTACGATCTCGCCGAGGGAGCTAATGACGTTGGCGGACTGGATCAACTGAAGGATTGGCTGACTCAGCGATCACGGGCGCTCTCACCTTCCGCGCGTGAGCAGGGGATTCCTTCCCCCAAAGGTGTTTTCCTCCTGGGAGTGCAGGGTTGCGGAAAAAGCTTGTCCGCTCGCGTGACGGCGCGAGTTTTGGGGTTCCCTCTGGTTCGACTGGATCTCACCCACTTAATGACCGGCCAGCGCGGTGGCCCTGAAGAAAACTTACGACAAGTGCTACAAACGGTGGAAAACATTTCCCCAGCCGTCTTGTGGCTTGATGAAATTGAAAAAGGATTTGCCGGAGCCGAACAACAGGCCGGAGGTGCTGCTGATGCCACCATGGCCCGACTTTTAGGAAGTTTTTTGACCTGGATTATCGAACTGGATCGGCCTGTGTTTCTGGTCGCTACAGCGAATTCAGTGCAATCTCTTCCGCCGGAATTATTACGACGGGGACGCTTCGACGAACTCTTCTTCATTGATTTGCCCAACATCGATGAACGCCAGCGGATACTGGAAATTCACTTGCAAAAGCGTAACTGGAATCCCGGCTTGTTCGATGTGGAATCCCTGGCTCGACAGACTGAAGGGTACAGCGGTGCTGAATTAGAGCAATTAATCAGTTCGGCAATTGTTGAGTCTTTTAGTCAGGGGCGCGTGCTGGAGTTCACCGATTTAGTGGCCGCTCGCCGTTCGTTGATTCCTCTCTCATTGACCGCAGAAGACCAGATTTTTTCCTTGAGACAATGGGCCGAAAGTCGCTGCCGCAAAGCCACCAGTGACCATCGCGTCGTGCGTATGCTGGATGACGAACGGCAAGCCGAAGTCAAGCATTCTCTGACGGCGCCCCTTCCACCGGAAGCATCCCTGCAAGCATGGCAACAACTGGCCATTCATGGCCAGATTAAAGCGGCCGTTGTGGAATTGGTGAGGCAGGCAGGTGAGTCAGGGTTCGGGAAGTTGTTAGAAAACTTCGCTCCCTGGATCCCTGTTTCTGGCGACTATGGTCTGAGGCTGAAACAACCTGCCGGCGTACTCGTGGCGACGGGATTCTCAAAAGAATTTGCGACGATTCTCAGTGAACTTTTTTCGTCACGAAGGCTGTATCTTCGATTAGTCCATCCGGCACATGAATTGGTCGTACCACCGCCTCGCATCCCTGTTTCAGAAGAGATTCCACGCGAAGCTCCCGCGCGTCCCGTCTTTCTTCCTTGTGTATTGCGGCTCTCACCAGATGCGCGCAACTCCTTATCTTTACAGTCGTTGAAGCTAGTCAGGCTGGGAGCAGTTTCCGAATAAACTGCGCCGTAAAACCACTCGAGTCCTCATCCAACTTGCCTTGTGGGGTTCCTGACCTAACCTTCTCTTATGCGGCAATAATGTCTGGCAAGTTGAACCTGTGGTGTAGACCGCCAGGGCCAACGCATTATTCCCATGAGGACGATTGTATGGGATCGGCGTCGATTGCCCCAACTTCAGAAAAACCACCTTTGGCCGGAGGAGTCACATCGATCCCGGCATCGGATGGACACGTCCAAAAGACGAAACGCCGGGTGAGCGAAGGCGATTACCGCATTGAGTTCACCACTCAGAAAGAACGACTCGAAGAGATTGTTCCTCAATGGAGTGAACTGGCGGATCATGCGGTCGAACCCAACCCCTTTTATGAGCATTGGTTTCTGCTGCCTTCGATTGAACATCTTGCAAGGCAAACCTCCTGGCGCGTCATGTTGATCTGGCAGTCAGGACATAAACCCGGTGAACCTGAACGCCTTGTGGCACTCATCCCCTGGGAGCAGCGGCCCAGTTCATGGAAGCACCCTCTGCAATACGATCGGCTATGGCAGCACGCATATACCTATTTATGTACTCCGCTCATCCATAGCGAAAATACAGCCGCGATTCTCAGCGAAGTCTTGAAATGGTCGAAAAGTTCTCAGTGTCAGTCCCATGTTCTGGAACTCCCCCACATTCATGGGGAAGGCCCGTTTCAATACGCACTTCTGGAAGCTCTCAGCCAGCAGCCCTCGTTGACATTAACATCTCACCTTTACGGCAGAGCTTTGTTTCGCAAGGCGCCGTCGGCAGAAGCTTATTTAGAAAAAGCCACGACATCTCATCACCGTCAGGAACTTAGGCGGCAACGCAGACGACTCTCAGAGCAGGGTCACTTTGAAATCCGAAGCCTGATGGCAGGCGAAAATATAGAGCCATGGGTCAATACATTTTTGCAACTGGAAGCTAGTGGATGGAAGGGCCTGGAGCAGACCTCGCTCTCTGCCTCACCCGCCGATTGTCAATGGTTTCGGGAAGTCTGCCGGTCGGCCCATGCCAGAGGCCAGTTGATGATGCTGGGACTCTTCGTTAATGATCGACCGATAGCCGCTAAATGTAATTTTCTCTCGGGAACCGGAGGGTTTACGTTCAAAATAGGTTTTGATGAAAGCTTTGCCAAGTTCTCTCCGGGTGTTCAACTGGAAATTGAAAATATCGGCGCTGCGCATCAGAAATCAGATCTTCAGTGGCTCGACTCCTGTGCTGCGCCTGGCCATTTCATGATTTCTCGCCTCTGGCCCGATCGCAGGCTGATACAAAAACTGTTCATTTCAAATGGGCGAATCGGTGATCTCTCATTAGCGGCCCGATTTGGACTGCGTGCCATGCGGCGTATCTTCAAACGATCTCAGCCTAAATCAGATCAGTCTAAACCCGAATAATTCAGGTTACCTTAAAACTAAAAGTCAGCTCATTAAATAGTTGTGTCAGCATCACGGTTGATTAGCGTGGTCATCGCGTTGGCGACAAGTCGTGAGATGAAAAAAGTTTCTCTGTGATTCAATATTTCGTAGTGAGTGCCTCGTTCTTTTGGAAGGCTTTTTGCAATGGCCACAGCACTTCTTGAACCTTTACAAACTTCATCTGTTCCTGCTAATGGCACACCGCTGCTGGAATGGGATGTCGCCGAGTTTGACCGTTGCTTCAATAGGCAGCCTTTTCTCATTCGTCACAGCCTTTCCGGGCATCCGTTATTCAATATTGAGCGATTGTTGCAATTGGCTCAAGAACTTCCAGAAAAGGATATCGAGTACAACGCCGGAACATTGCCTATCAATCAGGATCCGAACCTTACTCCCCGCAATGGATTAAGCGTGGCGGAGACTGTCAGTCGTATTAAGGAATGCAAGTCCTGGATGGTGCTTAAGCATGTCGAGAACGATCCCGCTTACGGGAGAATTCTCGATGATTGCCTGGCCGAAGTTCGTAAACAATCAGAAGCGATTGTTCCCGGTATGCGGTCAGCTCATGCTTATATCTTTTTGACTTCGCCTGGATCAATTACGCCTTATCACATGGATCCTGAGCACAATTTTCTGCTCCAGGTTCATGGAAGTAAGATCGTTCATATGTTTGACGGCAACGATCCCTCGATCATCTCTCAGGAAGAATTTGAACGATTTTATGGCGGACGCGTTCGCAATATGACTCTGGCTGACGAGAATCGTTCCAAGTCCTGGGTCTTTGATCTCGAACCCGGATATGGACTTCATTTCCCTGTGACCTACCCTCACTTCGTGCAGAACTGTGACGAAGTTTCGGTCTCATTGAGTATCACTTTCCGGACACCAGATCTGGATCGTCGGTTGGGCGTGCACACTATTAACTGGTTGCTACGCCAGCGCGGTTTTAAGCCAGCGCAAGTCGGCAAGTATCCCTTCTTTGACGCCGCGAAATATCAGTATTACCGTGTCGCTCGTAAGCTGAATATGATTTAGTGATGTCGAGTGCATGCCAAGGCACCCATAGAGACGATCTATGACCGATTCCAGGGCGAGGTGCCTGGTTGCCATTTTTGCTGATAGAGTCGACCCTGCCCTGTGGCCACACCATCCCAGGGAATTCCGGCTGTTGGCTGGCTGCTGTTAGCTTCAGGACGACTGTTGGAAAAGAACATCAATTGATCGGCGCTACTCCACTCCGAGATAAGTTCTTCAGCAGGATCCGTGATCCCGAGAAGTCGCTTGGCTCCTTGAACAAGCCAAAGTGAAGCAATCAGCATGATGAACATGATGACTGCAATCATTGGCAATAGGGGGCCGAGCGCAAAGATCTTCTCGGCCCGGTTCATAATCGGCTGCCAGCCAATGATCACCACCAGTGTGGCGAGGCTCAGATAAGGCCCGTAGGGAATTGTGCGGTCGCGAATAAAGGGATAGCTGACCGCGACGCCGATCAAAGCGATCAGCGGGGCTAAAAAGAAGACGACCAGCGAAGCTTGCCAGCCGATGTAGATACCGATCACCCCACCAAGAATCACATCGCCAAACCCCATCGCTTCCTGGCCAAAGACCCAGCTTCCCAGAGCACGAACTAACCAGACCGTTCCTGCTCCCACAATCAAGCCAGCCAGACTAAAGGCCAGCGCGTGCAGTCTTGGCCAGTGCTCGATCCAGGAGGGGACACTCCAGCTTTCCCACCAACTGAACCAGTCCGCAGGAAAGAGCAACCCGAGTGCACCGACGAGATCCGGGTCATGAAACCAGATTGGCCAGAGCGCCGTTGTCCCACTGATCATTGCTCCCAGCAACCCGAAGATCGCCATCGGGACTGTGACGCCATCAGGGATGATTTGCAGGTCAAAGTCGATAAACGTGGCAACCAGTAAGCCTTCTGCTAGCACCAGAAAATAGACATAGTGCCATAACGCACGATTAAAGATCGTCTCTCGTGACAGCGTGTCACTTCCTGCGGGAAGTAGATGCGTCCAGAGGCCACTGGATAGCGGGTCAATGATCCAGTCATGTGGCACTATCGCCAGATAGAGGATCACCCACAAAATCCCGTTCAACGCCTCGATGGCAGGGTATCGCCATGAGATGCGGGTCTGACAGGCTCGGCAACGACCACGCAGCATCAGCCAGCCGATGATGGGAATGTTGTCGCGGGAAAGGATAAATGTGCCGCATTTGGGGCAGGCTGAGGGAGGATAGACCACCCCTTTGAGAGAGCGGATCCAGTCCTCATGCTGGGGAATGCGCCAGATCGCGACGTTAAGAAAGCTACCAACGACCGAACCGAGAATGAACAACGCCGTCAGGATAAACCAGAGAGGCAGATCAAGCATTGGGCACCCAGAGGTGAAGTAAAGCACGCACTGACAATAAAATGTGACAAGCTGACACTTTGTCGTAACTTGCATCCTGTTGCAATTGTGCAAATCTTCATTTGCCCGGCACTTGGCAAGGTGACCCAGGCGTCGCTTGGGACGTCTGGGTGACGATCGTCACCGGAAGTTCATTATCGTGGGGCATCTGAACCTCGACATCGATCATCTCACTTTGAGAAACGGAGAGATTCAGAACAGTCTGGCAGTCTCTTTACACATTGAGCCTGGCGACGATTTCTCGTGAAATTTCTTCCGGGGAGCGATGGTCGGTCTCAACGGAAAAGCTGGCCGTTTCCCGGTAGAGCGGTGTTCTTACCTGCAATAAGGTCTTGATCTCCTGAAGCATCGCCTCAGCGATAGAAGAACCTGCCGCAGAAGAACCCGTTTCTGAGCCTGCTGCCAGTAATGCCGGCCTTTGCGCAGCAGAGATCGGGTCATCTAACAGACGCTGACGAATCACCTCCGGCGAGGCTTGCAGCCACACCACCTGCCCCGCATTCTGCAACGCTTGCCGATTGTCTGGATTCAGGATCACCCCGCCTCCTGTCGAGAGAACCGCAGGTTGCTGGCTGCTGGTCAGTTCATGGATCAGCGAGGTCTCTAACTGGCGAAAAGCGGCTTCGCCTCCCCGGGCAAAGATCTCTTTAATCGTCTCGCCCGCCCGCTCCTGAAGCAGGCTGTCGGCATCCATAAACGGAATATTCAGAAGCCTGGAGAGATGCTGGCCAACTGACGTTTTCCCGGTACCGCGATAGCCGATGAGAGAAATGATCATGGAGCATCCGCCTGTTCGGCAGTGGTGGTGTTACCGTCAGCAGCCTCTGGTTCAGCGAGAAGATCGTCATGACGGACGGGGGAAATCAGCCGGCGGAAAATCGTTCGGACATCATCCAGTGACAGTTTAAGCCCCGTGAACATCTTGAATTGAGCCGTCGCCTGACGGACAAACATCTCCACCCCCGTCACCGTCCGGCAACCATGGTCGCGCGCTTCTTTGATCAGCAGCGTACGCTCAGGAGTATAGATCGTGTCAAACACCAGCATGTCATCCCGTAACCAATGCATGGGGAAAGGTGTCTCATTCACATTGGGATGCATTCCCACTGGGGTGCAGTTCACCAGAATGTCGACAAACTCCGCTCCCCGATTTTCCCACGTCACCGCCCGGCCACCAATCTGTTCAGCCAATGCCTGAGCACGTTTCATCGTTCTGCTCGAGACCACAATCACAGCTTCCCGCTGCTGCATGGCCATACCAATCGCCTTGGCGGCTCCCCCTGCCCCAAGGATCATCACCCGCTTGCCAGACAATTCTTCGCCCGGCTTTAAGCCACTCAAAATGGCATCAAGAGCCGCCTGATAGTCCGTATTGGAGCAACGCCAATGACCCCCATCATCTTTGAAGGCTGTATTGGCGGCTCCAATGGCACGGACAAAGTCATCGCAATGCGGGTATTTTTCGAGGATGGCCTCTTTGTGGGGAATGGTGGCACTGTAGCCAGAGAATCCCAACTGGTGATAAGCATCCAGGGTTTCGTTGAGTTCCGAGGATGAGACGCGCAGCGGAAGATAAACGCCGTCAAACTTGGCCTTGCGCATCAGCGTGTTGTGGAGCAACGGACTGAGGCTATGAGCGACAGGGTCACCCAGCACGCCAAGCAATCGCGTTTGCCTAGTGATCTCTTCGTAACGAAAGATCTTCCGCATCTCATCGAATGAAAACTGGCCAGGCGCCAGTTCCCGCTCTTTACTGAATGTGGCGTAGGTGAAAGGTGAGCCATAGGCCCCGCAAAGCACACGGGTCAGCATCCCTTTCTCGCCCATACAGAAGCCAACGGTCGGAACTTGGGCGTTCTCTACCAGTTTCAGCATTCGTGCGCAGTCGGCAGCCGAGTTGGCCATCGTCACAATTTTGACGAGGTCAGGATCAAGCTTGCACATTTTTGCGTAATGGTCTTCGAGATCGTCGGGTGTCTGCTCGAAGTCATGATGGCTGATAATCCGCTTTGTCGCACCATACCGGCGGATTTGGGGCGCAATGTCGTATTCGATATCCACATAGTCCGCACCAGTCAGGATCGCCGTTCGCAGGATCGTCTGCCGCTCCTCTTCCGTTCCACGAAAGCGGCCACGATCCGACAGCCGGCGGCAGGTGATGATGGTGGGCGTCGGGCGCTCTGACAGAAGCCGTTTCATGTCGGGCGTGCGAGAGAGGTAATCCACCCGCAACTCAACCAGCTGGGCACCTTTTTGTGCCAGAGCCTGATGTTCCGCCACCATCATCTGATGACGGGTTCGTCCGATGCCAACACAGATCTGGGACGCCACGATAGAACCACCTGAGGAAATACGGTCAGTTTCAGAAGACACAATGTTTTCAAAATCTCGTTTTCATGATCCCAGACGCCCGAATTGTCGATCAAGTTCGGCTCGCGACAAATTCAGTGCTGTTGGTCGACCATGTGGGCAATGATGAGCATCGTCCACCAGATGGCGTTGGAGCAGCAGCGCGTCAATTTCGTCCTGGCCCAGCTTTTGACCCGATTTTACTGCGGCTTTGCACGCCATCATGTTCAACAACTCATCGAGAATATCACGATGGGCACTTTCGAGCGACGATGACTCCAGTTGTTCTGCCAGATCACGCAGCAATTGCTCCTGATCGAGTTTTCCCAGCATGGCGGGATAGGCCGACAGCAGAATGGTGCCTTGCCCAAAATCGGAGATTTCAAAACCCAGCCGCCCCAGAGGTTCGCTGCAATCAGTCAGCAGGCTGCTCCCTCGAAACCCCAGTGAAATCGGAATGGGAATGAGTAGCCGCTGTGATTCCATCGCATGGCTATGCACTCTTCGCCGAAATTCCTCATAGAGAATCCGCTCGTGGAGCGCATGCTGATCAATGACCGTCATGCCTTCAGCGGTTTCCACTACCAGATAACAGTCATGAATCTGTATCGCCCTTGACGTGTTGTCTGCTGCTGCCAGTTGCTGGGCCAGCTTGCTGATGGTGGGCATCACTCCGGATGAAGAACTCAGTGTCCCTGAAGTCATCTCAGCAGAAGGTGAGGCAGTCCCCAAAGTCTGAGAACCGGCAAGATCCCCCACGGCATCATGGCTGCGATTCATGATTGATGATTCGCGAGAAACCATTGTCGTGGCGAATGCCGTTCGGGGCGAAGTCTCAGGCGGGGAAAGAGCACTGCCTTCCTGATCGTCATCGTTCTCTGCATCCCAGGCAGGGGAACGCAAAGGATCGTTTTGCAAGGCGGGAGCTGACCAGAGGGGATGCCGGGAGCCAGGCGGGTGATCAGTCAAGTCATCCGAAGTATGATCTGATTGAGAATTCCCCTCATGGCGGCCGACCCCTTCCCCCCAGGGATCTGTGGGGACATCGCTGCTTGCCGCATTCCGAAAGAGTTCTGCTTTAGCCCACTGTGAGAACTCATTCCGTAATTGACTTTGTTCTTCGGGAGAGACGAAGGGTTCAGCCACAGCCCCCTCTGCAGTCCCTGCTGAAACAGCTGGCACTTTTAACTTGCTTTCAAGGTTCATTCCCAGGAAACGATGACGCAACGAGGAGAGGAGCAAGCGGTAAACTTGCTGAGAGTCCTGAAAGCGAACCTCGATTTTTGTGGGATGAACATTCACGTCAACATCGGCAGGATCAACTTCCAGAAACAGGAAGCAGACGGGATGCCGCTGAACCATGATGAGGCCGCGATAGGCTTCTGTCAGCGCATGCTGGATGGAACGATCCTGAAACCAGCGTCCGTTCAAAAAGAGATGCTGCATTTTGCGGGTCGATTTATTAAGAGCCGGGTGCCCTGTGTACCCCCATAAACGCATCGTTCCCACGGTGTTTTCAATGGAAATCATCTGCTCGGAGATTTCGCTGCCATAGAACATTTCCAGCCGGCTGAGCAATCCATCAGTGGCGGGCAGTTCATAGACCACGCGTTCGTTATGACGGAGAACCATATGCACGTTAGGCCGCGCCAACGCGATCCGTGTGAACTGTTCGGAAATATGTCCAAATTCTGTCGTCGCGCTTTTCAGAAATTTTCTGCGAACAGGCGTGTTGGCAAACAGTTGGCGAATCTCGATACAAGTCCCGTTCTGACAACCGCAAGGAACGGGATCGCCACGCTCACCCAGATTGACGACCAGCTCGGTGCCGATTTCACTTTCAGGCTGACGGGAACGGATTCGCAGATGGCTCACTTCTGCAATCGAGGCCAGGGCCTCTCCGCGAAAACCCAGTGTGCAGACCTGAAAAAGATCTTCCGCAGTCGCGATCTTGCTGGTTGCATGAGTTGTGACAGCCAGAGTGATGTCATCGGCGTGGATGCCTCCGCCATCATCCGTGACACGAATCAGCTCGCTTCCACCAGCAGCAATATCAACTTCAACGCGTGTGGCCCCCGCATCAATACTGTTTTCCACTAGCTCTTTCACCACGCTGGCGGGACGCTCGATCACTTCTCCTGCGGCAATTTTGTTGACGACACTGTTCGAGAGCTGCTGAATACGTCGCATAAACCTGCCTGAACCATTCATCCCTAAGACTCGTGCATTGTCAAAGCACAAAATCCAAGTCGTTTCTGTTGTTAAGTCCGACAACGGAGGACGTTGTGGCGACAACAACCCGAAAATAAAGCCGTAACACGGCACTCGTGGACTGCGCCAAGTCCCCTGAGGCCAAAAGTCATCTCAAGAAAATTGTCGCTCGGATTCCTCATTGTAACCAGCGATCCGCATTTCGTGATGATTCGCATGGCCAACGATTGCAAGATTTTCTCACCCCGCGAATTTCATGAGCTAAAGTTCCATTGGCGCCACGGATTGCCCCCGTTGACGCCTGAAATCTGCTTTGAAAATGAACCCCACGATTCGACGACACACAATTCGACGACACACCGAGACCAAGTTACTGTCGTATGGTTCCAGCGACGAATACTTCCCCCGTAAATTTGCGATCTGATTATCAGATTATAGCGATTGATCGCCTGCGAGCTGGCGTCACGCTTCGCTCACCGCTCTATGATGCCGATAAGCCGGCGTCTCCGCTTTTGCTGGCTGCCGGGACAAAGATCACCGAACAGCTTCTCGACCTGATCGCCCGCCGTGGCATCAAGTTTGTTCACGTCCATAAGAATGAGCTGGACAATGTCTCAGGCCCCGGCAAGTTAGGTGGATCGTTTCGTGCCGGAGCGAGAGCAACAACACCCGCCAGGGCGCCTGAACCAGCAGGGCCTCCTGCACCGCCAAAATGGAACGTCCACGCTGATTCTTATATTCACGATGTTTCCCAGCGCAGCGGCGTCGATCCCTCGCCGGTACTGGTGCAGGAACTTCACCAGGGCATGGAGCGGTCACTGGCCCAGTTAAAAGAAGTTTTTCTCGATATCGGCACCAAAGGAAAAGTCAATTCCAATGCCGTTACCGGAGTCGCCCGTCAGAACCTGATTCTGATGACGCGGGATCTTGATCTGTTTGCTGAAAATGGTTCACAACCCATCCTTGATCGCTATCCGATGCAGCATGGATTGAAGACCTCCATGCTGGCCACCGCCATGGCCACGATCATGGGTTATCGGAAAGAAGACTTACTGGATCTGAGTTTCGGATGCCTGATTCACGATTCCGGCATGCTCAAAGTCGCCCAAAGACTTCGCTCTGACCGACGGCTCAATGCGGGCAGTCAGTTGGAAATCATGAAGCATCCGATTTATATCTGTGACCTGCTCAGCAAAGATCCCCTCGTCACGCATGGCGCAAAGCTTGTCGCCTATCAGATGCATGAACGCATGGATGGTTCGGGGTACCCGCGTCAGCGCTCTGGTAACCAGATTCATCCGTTATCGCGGATTGCCGCCGTGGCGGATACTTACCTGGCGTTGATCTCGCCCCGCCCTCATCGTGCCGGGATCTCGCCTTATGCGGCGATCGAACATCTCTTGCAAGGGGCGCATGCGGGGCAGTTTGATCCTCTGGTTGTCCGTTCCCTGCTGCACCTGATCTCATTATTTCCTGTCGGAAGTGCAGTGCAGTTGAATGATGGACGCGTTGCCCGAGTGATGCTTTCCAACCGGGAACGCTTTGCAGAACCCACCGTCCGCATTGTCGATCAGTTCGGCGAAAATGTCCCGGGAACTCGCGAGACCATCAACTTATCACGGACACCTCAACTCCGGATCACCAAAAGTCTCTCGCATGACTTACCACAATGGAGCGATGTCCGCACCGGAGATGAATGGTAAAGAGAGGAAACCAGCATCAGTCTCATGAAGGTCAGGCACCGGCATTTCCATCCGGTTTCTTGCGGATGCCGGGCGGTGCTTTCCAGGTCTTGAGTTGCTGTCGCATTTCTCTCAACGTGAAATTGACCCCATGCAGATGCAGTTCGGGTTCGGCATCGGATCCCGTCCACGCACCGCCTGTCAGGCCTTCGTTGAGTTCCTCTTCCAAGGCTCGTAACCAATGAGGGACATCCAGACCAGAGCCAACGGAATCTGTCAGGTAAGCTTCAATCTGGGTCACTAAAGCATCCATCGCCTTCGTTTCAGGGGGCGATTTTCGGGCTTCTTCCACAGCTCGGGGAATTGATCCCAGCATGTTGTTGACAGCCAGCGGCTTAACAAACCGTTCCTGCAAGTGACTGGTGACAGAGGGAAGCCTCATGCCGTACTGTCGCTCCAGCTTTTTCAGATCGGCCAGATGTCGATCTGACATATCTTCTGTTTTGACAGTAAAGACTTCTTCCCAGATTTCCGCCGCTTCTTCACGTCCCTGACGGGTCAAGACTTCATGAGCAATCGCCACGGGCAGCAGGTTCCAGGCGTCTCGTTCATAGGTCGTTTCCAACCGGAGAAAATCGAGCAAAGAAAAGAACAGTTGCCCATAATCAGATTGCGTTGTTGTGGAATTGTATTCGAGAAAACGGTCAAAGCGATCAACGATGACCTGATAGATCAGTTTGAGCGTTTCAATGGCTTCGCGCGAGTTGACCTTCTCGGTTCTCAAGTCTTCCAGAAGAGGAATAGGATTGAGCGGGTCTTCCGATTCTTCCAGGTAATCAATGTACTTCTCGATCCCTTGATGAAGGATCGTTCGCAGGTTGCCTAATGTCAGAACCCGCGCATTGAGAAATTCGTTGCCATATTTTTTAATGAAGTCCCGGGTCTGCTCCCAGACACCTTCCAGCTTGAGAGACTCAACAGTCGAGAGCCGCATTGTCGCGCTATGATCGAGCCATTGATCGAGATAATGTTCGACAGTTGATCCCACAATTTCAATGAGATCTTCGTCGGCAAACTTGCCGCGTTGCCACTGTCGTGACGCATGGATGATGCTTTCCAGTGAATTGCGAAGTGCAATTCGGAAGAGGCGATCAAACTCTGTCACAGCCATACCTGCGGGCCGCGACGATCGCTCCATGTCGTGAGCGGCCTGAAGCAGGTGCCATGTTTCTTTGAGCAATCCCAGTCGCGGAAGATGGCAGAGCATGAAGCGGATAATCGCCTGAGCCGTGCGTGCCGTCAGTACCTGTCCCGGGTCGCCATCATGCTCCAGAGGAATGTAAAGCAGAGGTCTCTTCTGAAGTTCCTTCAGTAATGATGGCAGTAATTTGCGGACTTCTGCCGGATCGCGCCGGAGGATTCCCAGAATCGACTGAACAATAAACCGGTCGTCGCGATCATTGGCAGGCGCATGACCTGTTGTCTCTGCCAGCAACGCCTCCAGGCACCATTGAGCGACCTGAGCACTGACTTGAATCAGAATGATCGATTGCAGCAGATAGAATTTGGTCTGTATCTGCATGTCGAACTCGATGTTCGCTTCATGCTCGCCGCTGGATTCGACGACACCATGCTTCTCCAGATCTTCCATGAGCAGTTTAAGCTGCTGCTGAAGTTCAATGCACTGTTTCAGCCACTCCTCCACATGTTCCGGAGGGAAAACGGCCGCAGGGCGTTCCGCGCCGGGTTCAAGTTTCATCCGGGTCGAGGCTTCCGCCATCGTGCATTCACTGGCGGCAATCTGCCACATTTGCGTCAGCATGCGGGCGAACTTCAATCGTGGCTCAAGCAGTGCCTCGATGATTTCAAATTCACCTGGCTCAGAACTGCCGCTATCCGCGGTATCACTTTCCCCGCCGTCGTTCGCTGTATCCCGAAACACCATGCCATCATAGGCTGCGCCATATAGCGTGTTTTCCGTGTCTGTCAGATCTTCATCAGCCTCAGGTGGCTCAGAATCATTTCCAAGCCCATTTTGCAGCACGGATGTCAAACGTGGGACATTCCAGAGTTCACCCGCGTTGGCCTCCACCGAGTCGAACATTCTCAGAATGGTTTTCCACTGAGGTTGAGGCGGCTGAGACGTCGAATCCAGCGCAAGCTCCAGCCAGTCAATCATCAGGCCGAAGAGTGTATGAGGGCCTGATTCCAGACCAACTTCTTCCACCTGGCTGAGCCACTGAATCAACAACCCCTGCGAAGCCACTGTGTCTTTTCGATCCAACAGCGATTCCACAACCTGGGCATAGGCTTTCGATGACTCAAATCGATCAACATGCTGACGCCAGAACTGCACATCTCCCGCTGCCTCTCCCGCGGTGCGCCACTCGGCGAGGGTTTCCGCCACATGAAGTGCCGATTCATAGCTTTCTTTGCCAGCGACCAGTGGCAGATCGGCAATCGTGGGTGTCCCAAAACGATCCCACCATTCTGCAAATCGAGAGAACTTGCGGTTAAGCTCGGACAGCCGATCTTCTCTCCCACGGACAGCAGCATCCTGCAGCGCGATCGCATAGGCTTCCAGAATCAACTCCACAAGATTGAGAAGCTGCTCAACCCGCTGGTCAGGAACACTATCTTCGCGAGAAGCAAATAACGGGAAATGACCCTGGAAACCCAGGATATTCCAGGGATCAACGATCGCTCCGCAGCGGATCCCCCGGTGCAGGTAGAATTCAATCTCGTCGATTAACTGACAGGCGTGATCCAGATCGCCTTTCTCGATTTCCTTTCGGAAAGAGGTGAATCGCCACTGGATTTCGCACTCAAACCGGGCGGCGGCAGCCGGGATAATCCCTGCCTGTTGCCGGGCTTGTTCGGCATATCCCATGCGAGCAAAAAGGTAAGCCAGATGGCGTCTCTGAACCTGTTGTGCCCCATACTCGGCAAGATACATATTGAGGTATTGCCGGACATGTCCAAACGGCTGTTGCGTGATCTTTGCTTGCCGCTGGAGTCGTTTGGCCCGTGCTCCCTCTGCCGATTCCAGTAATGT
This sequence comes from Planctopirus sp. SH287, assembly GCF_056500625.1. Classification (NCBI taxonomy): domain Bacteria; kingdom Pseudomonadati; phylum Planctomycetota; class Planctomycetia; order Planctomycetales; family Planctomycetaceae; genus Planctopirus; species Planctopirus sp. SH287. The sequence continues at coordinate 1,717,437 of NZ_CM151403.1, forward strand.
GGAATAGAAGCGGTCACGCTGCCGAGCCACTCGTGGCAATAGTGATGTCAACGTGATAGTCGAGTCATGGGTCTCCGGCCCTGCTCCACTGATAGCCGAGGCCATCAGAATTGTTCCCGAAAGAACAGCGGCAGCGTCGTAGACCAGTTCCTCTCTGGGAACTTTCTTTTGTTCAGACATCCACTTCAACAGTGAGTCAAGAATCACCTTGCGAACCACAAAGCGGCGGTACATGCCACTGAGGTCAATCAGATGAGGATCCCACTCACCGAAGAGATAGTTGGTTCGCTTGTTGGCAGGGTGAAGATGATCGTGGGCACGCAGGTCGAGAGAGAGTTCGTCCAGGTTTTCCAGATGAAACCAGGCGTCAGTCAGAATCTCGGGGGGAGTTTGCGAAAGGAGTTCAATCGTCTTCTCTACGATCTCGCGATAAGGCGATTCACAGACACCTGCCCCACGGATATACAGCGGCAGCGGGCGGAAACGCTCGTGCGAATATGGCTCCATCTTTTGTCGATTCTCGAGAACCGCAATCGGGCGGTATCCCAGAAAATCATTCAGCTTGGTGATCGCACCATGGATAATCCGCGGGTCTTCATTCCAGGGAGCCCCTTGCTGAAGCACCGCTTCAAACATGCGAGCAAGAAAGAATGGTGATTCAAAGTCCGACGACTTCAAATGTCCCAGGAGATCCGCATGGTGATTCACATAAGCGGGAAAGACCTGATCAAACGTTAAAGTAACGACCACTTCACCCTGATCAGTATTCTCGAATCCCGTCTCATGAGACGCATGACACGAGGCCATGGTGTCTAAGAGAAGTTGCCTTTGGTCATTCCAGCGAGGAACCACACGCGCCAGTTGATCCAGACGTTTCTGGAACTGCGCATCGGGCCGCCCCCCTGAAAGATTGAGGTATCCCGCGATCTCGCGAACGAGGAGCGCGGTTTCTGAAGATTGATTGTCCGAAGGTGATCTCAATGCGCCGATCCCTGCCGGGCGAAGTGCGTCAGCCAAAATTCATTTGCGAATGCAAAATCAGTCCTGTTCAAGACTTCCATGGCAAAGAATAGACAACAAGCCCACAGACAAGCAATTGAAACGAAGTCGGAATCTTCCAAAGAACCTTATCTGTTCGATTCAACTCATCTGGTCGGGTTTGTCGATTTTGACGATTGTAAAGGTGTTGCCAAGTCCGATTTCAAGATGCCTGTTGGTGAAAACACCATCTTTTGTCCATAGATCCAGATCGCCAACTATTGGGCAAATGATTCAGAAATGAATCTTTGATGTGGGAAGTGATGAGAATGTCGAAAAACGCACAACCTGTTTCTATTGAATTGGTTCCGACGAAAAAACCTGGCGATTATTCCTGGATTGTCGGCTGTTTGATGGCATTGTCGTTCTATCTGGCTTTGCCATCTCTCCCAATTGATGAAGGTTTTAAGTACCGATACTTTTCATCTCACTGGATTGAGTACGCGACCGTCACGCTGTTTTGTATCGCCATGGCCATATTGGGTGGTCGATTGCTCCGGCAACCCACTGAGCGAGCGGTTCTTGGTGAAAATCTGCTGGAAGGATTTCTCGCTGACACTCAGGCCGATGCGCCGACCAAAGCGGCAAATCTTGCCAGTCACCTTCGCATCGCCGGTAAGCGATATGAGCAAACGGAACTGTACAAACGAATTGGTGCCGTTTGCTATTATGTGCGAACCCGTCAGGTCGCCTCTGATCTGGAGTCTCATCTGAGCTATCTGGCAGATACCGCCATGGCTCGCCTTCACAGTAGCTATGGTGCTCTCCGGACAATTACCTGGGCAATTCCCATTCTCGGTTTTTTGGGAACCGTGATCGGGATCACCATGGCGATTGCAAACGTCACTCCCGAGCAACTGGAAAGCTCTCTCAATGAAGTGACATCTGGCCTGGCGGTCGCTTTTGACACCACCGCCCTGTCACTTGCTCTCTCGATGATTCTGGTCTTTGCAACCTTCGCGGTTGAACGCGGAGAATCCAGCGTCCTTGATCAGGTTGAAGACTTTTCCGTGCGGCATTTGCTGGCTATTTTTCCTGCACAGGAAGAAGCGGTCACTTCACCTTTACTGGCGGCCGAAGCCGAAGTTGCTCAGCAGTTTCTTGAGCAGGCCAATTTGCTGACACGTCAACACCTGGAGGCATGGAACGAAACCATTGCCAGTTGCCGACAACAGTGGAATCAGTTGGCCACACAGCAGGGACAGGATCTGGCAACGGCATTAGGCTCAGGCGTCGCTTCCACTTTAGAGGCTCATCGTCAGCAATTGCTGGAAGTCCAACATGCCACACAATTCCAGGCTGATGAACTCAGAAGATCTTTTTCAGAGCAACTGGCATTGACCCATGCCAAGCTATCTGAATCAGTGGCAGGCCAGTTGAATACTGTCTTCCACGTATGGAACGAAGCACTGGATTCACAGCGGGAAGTCCAGGCCGCTTTAGCAACCACGATGACCAATGCCTCGTCTGCTTTGCACGAAGATTTTGTGGCACTGGCCACATCGCTTCGAGACGCTGGCCAAAGTTCGCTGGAGCAAGCTGAAGCTCTTGAGCGTCAGACCATTCAGATTGGCAGTCTGGCTGATGGCGGGAAACAACTGGTTGATGCTCAAAAATTATTAGCAAATAACCTGGCGGCTTTGCAGCAATCACACACCTTTGAAGAAACGCTGCTCAACCTGAACGCCGCAGTCCACCTGCTGTCAGCACGTGCGACTCATCGAGCGGCTTAACCTTAATCCATACAGACAATTTGGTCGGCAGTGGTAAGAGGCAGTTGGTAAGAAGAGGTGAGTCATGGCAAAACCGCGAGCGAAGTCAAACGAAGGAGTCCAGCTCTTTCCGTTTTTGGCTGTTCTCGTTTGCGCCATGGGAGCTTTGATTTTTTTATTGCTCGTCACCACTCGCATGATTCGTCAGAAGTCGATGGCAGCGGCAGTCGCAGCGGCTGAACTTTCAAAGCCAATCACTGAGACGCCTCTGGTCATCATAAAGCCCAAGCCGCTGACTCAACCTGTGATCGATCCCGTCGAGAGACCAGCATTTCCCCAATTAGACCTCAGCAAACCACCCGCCGTCGTTGTTCACTCGCCAGAACGAGTCAGCCACGAGCCAAAGCTGGTGAAAGTTCCCCGCCCTGAACCGGAAGTCGTGATTGATCGGTCGGCAGTGGAAAAACTGCAAATTCAAATTCATCAGCTGAAGCTTCACCAGCAGGCATTGGAAAAACAGGCTGCTTCTCGAGCCTCTCAAATCGAACAGTTGGCGTCTCTCAATCAACAGGAAGAACATCGTGTTGATCGGCTGCGCCATGAGCAAGCTGATCTTGTGGCACAGGCCAAACTGCTGCACCAGACAGGTGACCAGGCGGAAATTGATCTCGTCACACGGCAGATTGCAGCATTGGAAGGACGACTGGCAGGGATGGAAAAGCCCCCCTCCAATGGTTCCAGTGTTTTCATGGTGGTTCCGTTCGATACACAAACCGGAACAACGCGTCGACCAATCATGATTGAGTGCACCGCGCGCGGGTTACGTTTTGTGCCTGAAGATGTGGTTGTCACAGCGGCCGACCTGGCCGGCTTCCAGAATAAATTCAATCCCCTGCTTTCTGGGGCCATTGCTCTTTCCAGGTATTGGGCCAATCCCTCACGAACGCGGCTTCCCGGAGAACCACCGGGCGAACCCTATGTTCTGCTTCTCGTTCGTCCCAGTGGGACTGTCGCGTATTACGCGGCGACGCAACTTCTTTCCAACATGCGACAGCCATTCGGCTATGAGTTGATCGGTGAAGAGACTCAGCTTCACTTGCCCATGGCTGATCCCGAAGCCCGCAAGATCTGTGAACTGGCTGTGCGGGGTTTGTTGAAAGAACGGGAGGCCATCGCCTCGGCGGGGGGATTACGCGGAGGTGGTTCAGGTGGCGAGTTTGTTATGGGGGAACAAGATCAGGGCGAGCTTGATGTCTCTGGTGGCAATTCGCTTCCCAAAAATCATGTCGGTTCCACGGCACATTCCAGAAATATCGGGGCGATTGATCCTCGCGCAGATCGCCTAGGCAACAAGGTCGGAATCGGAGAGGACTCCCCCGAGTCAGCCATGGGAGGAATGCCGGCTCAGGTGGGAATTCCTGGGCAAAGCCGCCCCTCTGGTCAACCTGGCTCAAGCACAACAACGGAAGGCGTCTCCTCTTCGGGCCAGTCACGCAATCTCTCTTCAGGGCGGCCAGGTGACTCAACAATGCCTTCCCGCATGGATGTTGCCAGTCAGCAATCGGATCTTCGTGGCGAAGGAATTTCTAGCGAGACAGGACTCGGTCAGAACTCTGCCATCACCGGCTCTGGGCAGAATCTGACCGGCTCGCGCCATGAGAACCGGCAGTCTGCAACAGCCGGCAAGCCCGGCGAACGAAAGTCGACCGGTTTCACAGACGTTCCCGTCTCTGACGAAAGCTGGAACAAAGTCGAGAATTTCGGTGGCCAGGAACATCGACGGCAAAATGGTGGCTCGCAAATGGTGAATATTGATCAAGAGATCAACCAGCGAGAAAAAGCGATTGAAGAGGCTGATCAGGAGTTCGCCAAACTGCTTAATAGTGGCCCGTTAGGCTCGGCATCCAAAGGCCCGACCGAGATCAAGCCGGAAGACGTTAATTCGCCGTTGCAGCAATTGGGAGATACTGAAGACAGCCGTCGCCGTGCGCGGGGCATGCCAACCGAAAATCTCCAGCGGCGTCGCTGGGGGATGTCTGAAGCATCAGCCACGATCGGGATGGAGCGTCCCTTAAATGTGGTTGTTACCGCGAACACATTGGTGGTTGACGAAAAATTTCTGATCCGTGTTGGTCAGGGAGAAAACAAAGCGGACACACTCCGCATGCTGCTGCTGGCGGTTGATGAACTGGCACGTGACTGGGGACGTCCTCCCCGAGGTTTTTACTGGGTTCCTAAAATTCAATTTCAAGTCGAGCCAGGCGGCATTCAGCATTATGAACGCCTGAATCCCTCAATCAATCGGGCCGGTTTGAAATCCTCACGGGAATTCATTTTGAACACGAACCCGGCCCCCAGGAGGAATCCATGAGCCGTCGTCCTCCCCCCAGTGAATCTGAATTTGGCTCGGATTCCTTTCTGGATGTCATTGCGAACATCGTTGGCATTCTCGTCATTCTGATCGTGCTCGCGGGATTAAAGGTCTCGCGAATGCCCAGCGTGTCGAAGATCCCGTCGACATTAGCGTCTGCCGTAACGCTTGTTGAACCTGTCGATGCACTTCAAAACGAAGTTCCTGCTCTTCCCGAGTTGCCCAAAGAACTGCCTGTCGAGAACCCTTTGCCGATTCAAATCCATCTTCCGGAACCGATGGAAATTGCTGAACCTGAACGAATGCCTCCAGAGTTAATCGAAGAAACGCCGGTGGAAGAACCGCCGCTTGAGCCACGTGTCATCGCCCTTGCTCCCAGCCCTGCCCTCCAGCGGGAAGCTGAACGAATCAGTCAGGAAGCTCGTGACTTAGAGGTCGAGATTGCCATGCTCGACTCCCAACGCGCCGATCAAGAGCGTGTCCTGCAGATGACGCGGGAAGCCGCGTTGGAAATGACGGCAGATCTTAACTCGAAACGAGAGATTTTGCGGGGAAAACAGGATCGATTAGTGACAGCGCATCAAGAACTGGTCACGGCCAAAGAAAAACTGGCCCGCCTGCGGGTTCAAGTGATTGAGACGGAATTTTCTCCTCCCAATGTAGAGAAAATTGAACACCGGGTGACTCCCGTAGGACGAGTGGTGAACGGGGGGGAACGGCATTACCGTTTTGACAAAGGTCGGGTTTCTGAAGTCCCCATCGATAGTCTGGTTGCTCTCGTCAAACGGCAGATGGAAAGTCGCAAAGACTGGTTGATCAAAACCTCAAAAGCTCAAGGAGAAGTTGGCCCCGTGGGAGGCTTCACGATGGGCTATACCGTTCAGCGGGAAAACGGTGGTGTGCTGGCTGAACTCGAAATGGGGCCGGGGCTATATAGCATCAGCGTGACGCAGTGGATCATCCAACCTGCGTCTGACCTGCAGCCCGAAACTGTCGAGCAGGCCATGAATCCCGGTTCAAAATTTTATCGATCGTTATTGACGGCTCCCGAAAGTGTCACGCTGACTTTCTGGGTCTATCCCGACAGCTTCGATGAGTTTCAGCAATTGCGGAAGTTCGTTCATCAGCAGGGCTTCATGGTCGCGGCTCGTCCCCTTCCCAAAGGTGTGCCCATTGCCGGTTCTCCCAACGGCAGCCGTTCCTCGGCCCAATAATCATTTTGAGAGGGTGGCACATCGTGCCGGGTGAGGGATTTTCCAGTTGATATTTTCAATATCGTAACGTGTCTGGGTGGCTATCGGCGAACATGTCGTGTGATCGCTATTCAAGCAGCGGTTCGCCCTCACCCCAGCCCTCTCCCATCGGAATTGGAGAGGGGGCCGGAAAGACAAAGCCGCCGTGCGGCCTCGCCCACGCAGGTGGGAGAGGGTGACAAGTCGTGCGGAGTGAGAGCTTTTTCCGTTGATATTATTAATATAGAAACGGATCAAAGGCTCAGAATCGGAAGTCCGGCAGCGGCTTCTCTCTTAACCTTGCGCGGAGGAAGGGTTGCTTCGGCATATTCCCAGAGCTGTTCGGCTGCCTCGAAAAACTTGTCGTAACAACCGCCAATCTCATATTCGCAATTATCCGTTGAATAGCTGCGACAGATAGCGGGACGGGTTTCGTAGACTCCACAGCGGTGATCTTCCAGAAGATTTTTGCAATCACCATAAACGAGAAGATACCAGGTTCCATCATCGACGAAGATCGACGTGCGACCGTGCATGATGTACCAGCGCATGTTGTCGAAGTCATCCCAACTGGTGGGAGTGTCAATCGGCAGCGCAAAGTATCGACAGCACTTGGCAGTGCAGTAACTGCAAAGATGCTCCCCCGCTGGGAGTTTCTCGCGCGTCATGCGTGTTTTTTTAGCCATGTTCCCCTCTGGATATTTCGCAAGCCTGATGACAAATAGAATTTGTCATACCAAACCCAACTTGAAACATCCTGACCTCTCTCAAAGTGCCACGCTTACGGCTTTCGTGCCATGCTTGCGGCTTTGAGCAGGCGTGTTCTGGTGGCTGGAATTCCAGGCCAGCAGAATGTCACTCTCAAAGCGGTAAGCATCGCAAGACGTTGACTGAGTTTGCTGTTTCCAGTTGGGAGTGATCGATGAGTATTTAATGGACGCGATGGCCGACTTTTGCGCCACTGTCGGGACTGAGCACAAAGACTTGTGTTCCCCCTTCACCAGCCGCAAGAACCATCCCTTCACTGGTGCCAAACCGCATTTTTCTGGGTGCCAGGTTGGCACAGAAGACCACCAGCCGGCCTACCAGTGACGCTGGTTCATACGCTTGACGGATGCCCGCAAAAACGGTTTTAGTCAGGTCGCCGCCCAGCGAAATTGTGAGCTTGAGCAACTTGTCAGAGCCGTCAACCAGGTCTGCTGTCAAAACACGACCCACCCGCAAATCAACTTTTACGAAATCGTCAATCGTGCAATGGGCTTCGGTCAGCGGTTCCTTGTTCAGAGCTTCCAATGTATCCCCAAACGCGTTGGCGGTTGTGGGTGCCGGTGTGGCGGCAGCAGAGGAACCATCAATAGCAGGTGTCGCTGCGGGCGCGGCGGCTGGAGCAGACTGGCTTTCTTCGATCATCGATTGAACCTGTACGGGATCGACCCGCTTCATGAGGTGCTCGAACGTGTTGACAGGAGAAGCAATCAGAGGTTTCTGAGCTTCGTCCCACAAGGTCATGGGGGCGCTCAGCAGTTTACCCGTCTGCTCTGCCAATTGAGGAAGAACAGGTGCCAGGTAAATTGCCAGTTGACGGAACAGGTTGAGTGCCACCGTGCAGACATCCTGTAAACGACCTGCTTGTGCAGGATCTTTCTTTAATGTCCAGGGGGCGTTGTCTTCAACGTATTTATTGGCCTTTTCAGCCAGCACCATAATGGCTCGCATGGCCTGCGAGAATTCACAAGTTTCATAGAGCTGGGCGATCCGGTTGGCTTCTGCGGCGGCTTCGGCAAACAATCCGCTATCTTCGGGATAGCTGGCCGACAGACCCGTTGGCTGGGCAAACCGGGCTGTCCGGCTCGCAAGATTCACAACTTTCCCCACCAGATCTGAATTGATACGAGCGACAAATTCATCCAGATTCAGATCAAGATCTTCAACCTTACTGCTAAGCTTCGAGGCATAGTAGTACCTGAGGTAGGCCGGATCGAGATGTTTCAAATAGGTCGAGGCCATGACGAAAGTGCCCTTCGACTTGGACATCTTTTCGCCGTTGACTCGCAGAAACCCATGGATATGAACTTTCGTAGGAACACTGAATCCAGACGTCTTGAGCATCGCAGGCCAGAAGAGCGTGTGGAAGTAAGTAATGTCCTTACCAATGAAGTGATGCACTTCCGTTTCAGGGCTTTTCCACCATTGGGCCAGTTCCTCGCCATTTTGCTTGCACCACTGGTGCGTTGAAGCAATGTATCCGATGGGGGCATCGAACCAGACGTACCAGTAGTTGCCGGGCGAGTCAGGGATTTCAAAGCCGAAATAGCGTGCGGGACGAGACACATCCCAGTCACGCAGTGGTTCATGCAGAAAATGACCTTGCAGATAGTTGGCGATTTCTTCCTGCAAATGGCCACCGGTTTGTGTCCACTCGTTGAGCCACCCATGCACTTTTTCAAGTTCAACAAAGAGTTGCAGCGACTCACGGCGAACAGGCGTCGCACCAGAAAGAGTGCTGACGGGATTGATGACTTCCGTCGCATCATAAGTGGAGCCGCATTTATCGCAATTATCGCCGTACTGATTTTCGGATCCGCACTTGGGGCATGTCCCTTTCACGAAACGGTCAGCCAGGAACGTTTCTTCAACAGGGTCATAAAAGCGTTCAACGTGGCGCTCGACAATCAGATTTGCCTGACGGAGCGATTGCCAGATCTCGGCGCACAACGCGCGGTTTTCCTCTGAGTGTGTGCTGCCGTAATTGTCGAAGGCAATCCCAAACCCCGTAAAGTCGCGGAGATGCGCCTCTCGCATATCGGCGATAAGTTCCAGCTCCGATCGGCCTTCCTGGCGGGCGCGAATCATGATCGCGGTGCCGTGGGTATCGTCTGCACAGACGTAGACGCAGCGATTTCCCTGAAGTTTCTGGAATCGCACCCAGATGTCGGTCTGGAGGTACTCCACAAGATGGCCAAGATGGATTTGACCATTTGCGTAAGGAAGTGCGGAGGTGACGAGAATCTGTCGAGGCATGAAAAATGATTCCAGATGTGATCACAAGCAAGTGATTTGGCAGGCCCGCTCTGGCCAACCGGGGAAATGAGATCGTGACTGACAGCGTGGATAACTCACAGCGTAGATATTGGATGGCTGACTGTCCACGATGCCATCAATTGAGACGGCTGGCGAGAGTCGGGAAATTCGCGTTCAATTGCCGACGCCCGTGGTGACGGATACCTTAGACGGCCAAGCATCGTGCGAAATGATTACTGAGAATGAACACCCATCGGCCGGGACAACTTTCCGGCATCAGAGGAGATTTCTGACATGACCAAGCCTCTCCGTGTTGCTGTCACGGGTGCTGCCGGCCAAATTGGCTATGCCACGCTGTTCCGTCTCGCTTCGGGTGAGATTTTTGGGGCCAATCAACCGGTCATCCTGCATCTGATCGAGTTGCCGCAAGCTCAGGGGGCACTTGATGGCATCCACATGGAATTGGATGACTGTGCGTTCACGACTCTGGCTGGCGTGGAAAAATTTTCCAGCGATAACCTCGAAGCCGCCTTCAAGGATGTCGATTGGGTGCTTCTCATTGGTTCGATTCCGCGTGGCAAAGGGATGGAACGCAGCGATCTCATCAAGATCAACGGGCCAATTTTCACGAACACAGGCAAAGCCATTAACGCAGCGGCCTCGCGCGATGCCAAAATCCTGGTGGTCGGCAACCCCTGCAATACCAACTGCCTGATTGCCATGTCCCATGCTCCAGACATTCCTCGTGCCAATTGGTTCGCGATGACCCGTCTGGATCAGAACCGGGCCGTCTCTCAACTGGCCAATAAAGCCGGGACTCCTGTGGCAGCCGTGCAGAACGTGGCGATTTGGGGTAACCATTCAGCGACTCAGTATCCCGACTTCATGAATGCCAAGATTGATGGAAAACCCGCATCTCAGGTCATCACCGATCATGAGTGGCTCAAATCTGGCTTTATTTCGACAGTGCAGCAGCGCGGTGCTGCGGTGATTGCTGCTCGTGGGGCTTCCAGTGCCGCATCGGCTGCCAATGCGGCTCTCGATACCGTCAAGAGCCTGGTCAACCCCACCCCTGCGGGAACCTGTATTTCCGCCGCCGTCTTGAGCGACGGCAGTTATGGCGTGGAAGAAGGAATCATCAGTGGCTTCCCACTCTCCAGCGACGGTAAGAACTGGAAGATCATCCAGGGGTTCCAGATCGACGATTTCAGCCGAGCCAAAATCGACGTCACCGTCAACGAACTCAAGTCTGAGCGAGATACCGTGAAAGATCTGCTGCCGTAAGTAGTGGTGGCCGCGATAAATCCAGAAACTGTTCAAGCCCGGTGTTCCCTGTGGATTCCGGGCTTGTTCGTTGATAATGGATTGTTAGCACACAGCCCAAGCCAATAATGAGCACCCGCCAGTTAAGGCGCGGCCAGTTAAGACAGGGAAGACGAGTCGGTAAAACGTTCCCGGATGACGTCAAACATATGTTCGCAGGCAAGAAAGGCATCAACGATCACGGGGTCGAAATGAGTCCCGGAAGACTCAACGATAATTTTACGGGTTTCTTCTGGTGAAAAGGCATCTTTATAAACCCGCTTCGTGGTCAACGCATCATAAACATCGGCCAGTGCCACAATTCGGGCAGCAAGCGGGATCTCGGAACCTTTTAAGCCCGCCGGATAGCCTTGACCGTCAAATTTTTCATGATGGCTCGCTGCAATATCCCGAGCCACCTGTAAAAAACGGGCTTCAGGCATCAATTCCAGGGCAGACGAGAGCGTCTCTGCACCGAGAGACGTATGCCGCTTCATGATCTCGAATTCTTCGTGAGTCAGTTTTCCTGGTTTAAGAAGCACACTGTCAGGGACGCCGACTTTGCCGATATCGTGAAGTGGGCTGGTGAGAAAGACCAGGCGGATAAATTCGGCGTCAATCTGGTCTTCATAAGTTTCCGAACGACTCAGTTCATCGGTCAAAACTCGCGAGTAGTGCTGAACCCGCTCCAGATGATGCCCTGTATCCGGGTCACGAGATTCGGTCAATTTTGCCAGTGAGTGAATTAAAACTTCACGTGTTTCCAGCGAAAGCACACGGACTCCGGCACGCAATCGCACCAGAAGCTCATCAGGATCAAACGGCTTGCTTAAAAAGTCATCGGCCCCGGCGATCATTCCTTCAACCAATGACTCTCGCCCATCATGGCTCGTCAGTAATAGCACGTAGACATAGCTGACAAAATCTTGTGAACGGACAGCACGACACAGTTCGATTCCCGTCATGCCTGGCATATCCCAGTCGGAGATCACAAGACGGCACGCTTCCTGGGAAAGAATCTCTAAGGCCCGCCGGCCATCACTGGCACGTAAAACCTCATACCCTGCTGGCACCAGGACATGTTCCAGCATTTCCAGCATCATATCGTCGTCATCGACGATCAAGATTTTCATCTCGCCTGTCCTTGCTGAGAAATTTTTAGGCCGGAAATCATGTTGTCTGACTCATTGTGCTAGTGGAAAGTGAATGAGACATCAATTTGTCTTCTATCCAATTCCCGACACAGTCAACTTCATGAATAAGATCGGACAGAAGGTGGTCGAGAGGCAAGGGAGAATCGGAGCGAAGTTGTGTTTCAAGACTTCCTGCTATTTGAGAAAGCTTGCGAGCACCCACGTTAGCGGCCGCCCCTTTCAAAGAATGTGATACGGATTTGAGAGTATTGATATCATCGCATGCCATCGCGAGTGCGAGTTGTGCTTTATCAGCCCGAATTCGAATTAAAAACTTCTGTAAAATCTTGATCGCGAAGTCTGTATCACGACGGCATCTCCCTAGAAGCTCTTGAAAATCAACCGCCACTGAATGAGATCCATCGCCTTGAGTGGTTTCAGGGGTAACAGAGGATACTAAGGTTGAGTTGACCTTGAATTCTATCGATTTTTTTGAGGAATTTTCTGGAGCACGATGGGTCACACTCGGTGGTGAGGGAATCGCTGATGCTGATATTGAACCTGCAATCTCCTGCGGGCCTGAATCCAGGGCAGATGAGATTTTATGTGATGTGACAAGTAGCTTGATGATGGTTGCGTTGAGTTCTGCCGAGTTGATAGGTTTTGTCAGATAACCGTCCATCCCAGCGGCCAGACATCGGTCACGGTCACCATGAATAGCGTTAGCAGTCAACGCTACAATGGGAATACGAGGTCTTGCCTGTTGTGATTGTTCCCAGAGGCGAATTTGCCGGGTGGCTTCAAAACCATCCATCATGGGCATCTGACAATCCATGAGGATCAGATCATAGTCATGAATTTTGATCTTCTCGACGGCGACCGCACCATCGTCCGCTGTTTCCGTTTCAAAACCATGGGCCTGTAAAAGTTCTGTTGTGACTAATTGATTTACTTCATTGTCATCTGCCACCAGAATTCGTGCCGATCGTGGCTGTGGCTGATAGCTTTCGCTTTCAGGCGGCACATTGTTGACAGGTACTACCGGTACATAATCCCTTAACTTTTGAAGCGTTTCCAGAAGCCGGCCAGCACGGACAGGTTTATTGATCCAGGCATCCCAGGGAGGGTGGCCGGTCAGCGTGTTATCGCTGAAATCAACACTGGTCAGCATCAGGATGCGAAGCTCTTCGCTTCCAGGGAGACGCCGGATATGGCTGGCCAGCGTCTCGCCATCAGTTCCCGGCATCTGCTTATCAATGATCGCGATCGAATAAGGTTGCGCAGTGCCTACTGATTTTGATAACAGCGACATCGCCGAATCAGCTGACAAACACCGGCTTACACGGCAGCCCCAGGCCGTTAAATGCTCGCTCAAAATCTCCAGGTTGATCTCATTGTCATCAACCAAAAGAACCCGAACGCCGGCGAGTGTTTCATGTTCCAGAATCATGGGTGAAGTACACGATTGAGCGATTGGGATCTCTACAGTGAATTCTGTCCCTTTTCCCGCTTCGCTCTCGATGTGAATCTCTCCATCCATCAGATCCGTGAGTTGCCGGCAGATCGACAGCCCAAGCCCCGTACCGCCAAATCGGCGAGATGTCGTCACATCCGCTTGCTGGAACGGCATGAACAGCTTCTGCTGATTAGCAAGAGAAATTCCAATCCCTGTATCTTTGACAAGAAACTGAAGGAGGGTCTGACCTTCTTTATTCTTTTTGACGCAAACCTTAATAAGGACATAGCCTTCTGAGGTAAATTTAATCGCATTTCCAACAAGATTCACCAGAATCTGGCGCAAACGTTCGGGGTCACCTTCGATACGGATCGGTACATCCGGAGCGATATGGCAAGCTAACTCAATCCCTTTGCCCTCGGCACGATGCACAAACATATCAGAGATATCTTCGACGAGTTGATGAAGATCAAAATCGATGATATCCAGTTCCATCCGGCCAGCTTCAATCTTGGAAAGATCAAGGATATCGTTGATCAATCCCAGTAGCGTGTCAGCCGAGTTGCGACCTATTGTCAGATAGCGCCGTTGCCGTTCATCTAGCGAGGTTGCCTTGAGCAGGTCGAGCATTCCAATCACACCATTGAGCGGTGTGCGAATTTCATGGCTCATTTTTGCAAGAAAATGGCTCTTGGCTTCGTTGGCAGCTTCCGCTTCGGCCTTTTCAGCACGCCATTGTTCAGCTTTTTGAACTTCTGTCACATCTTCGACAGAGCCTTCATAGTAAAGAATCCGGCCAGAGTGATTTTTGACGGCATGAGCGTTCTCCGAAATCCAGATAATGGAACCATCTTGCCGGCGGACTTCGGATACAAACGCCTTGACACGGCCGTCGCGATCCATCAGGCGGCAAAATTCTTCGCGACGCCCCGGATCAACGTAAAGATTCGCGCCAATATCAGTAACCGATGCGATCAACTCATTGGGCGAAGAGTAACCATAGATCTCAGCTAATGCGGGATTGACATTCATATAGACACCGCTAGGCGATGTCTGAAAGATCCCTTCAATCGCGTTTTCAAAAATGCTGCGATACTTTTCTTCAGCCGATTTCAAGGCGCGGGTCGTATCTTCCCGAGCGCGTATTTCATCGTTGACTCGATCAAGAACGCGATTGTATTCCGCTGCGACCTGCCCGACTTCACCATGAGGTTCAACATAGACATGCTGCGAAAAATCGCCACGAATCCGATGATCACTCATGGTGCCGATCAGATCGGAAAGTTCGTTCATGGCGCCATGTTCAACAAAGTTCAGCCCCACGATTTCATCGCGTGCCCGGACACGTAAAGGCATCACTTTGTTAATGAGATAAAGGCATCCTCCACCAACTCCAAACGCCCAGCCAAAGGCAGCGATCGATCCTACAAGTTGAACACCACACTGCTGCAGGCAGGTCATGCCGTGTTGAAAGTGTTCAGAAGAAGTAAATAGCGGCCAGAAAAGGGTTCCAAACAGTCCGCAAGCGGCATTCACGGGCACTGCGGAAACGACATCATCAATTCGGAGGTCATCAAGAAGATAAGTGACTGCGACAGAAATCACTCCTGCACCAATTCCCAGCAGAATGGCTCCCCAGAAAGGAATGATATGGCAGGATGCCGTCACTGCGACAAGTCCTCCCAGCACTCCATTCAGTGTGACTTCGACAACGGCACGCTTTTCAATCCAGCAGGACATAAACAGAGCGGTCAGGCAACTGGCAATGGCGGCAAGATTTGTTGCGACAAGAATCCGTGGCACTTGATAATTCATGGCGAAAGTGCGACCGCCATTGAAACCAAACCAGCAGACCCAGAGCAGCATCACGCCACATGTGGCCAGCACGAGATTATGACCACGAATACGCGGGGCTTTAATATCGAATCGTCCCAGCCGTGGCCCGATAATCATCACAGCCGCGAGAGAAAACCAGCCGCCGATGGCATGCACGACGGTTGAACCGGCGAAATCGACAAATCCCATTTTCGCCAGCCAGCCGGTCGGCGTTCCTGTCTCTGTGCCACCCCAGGCCCAATGCCCAAAGATGGGATAAACGATGCTCGAGAGCACCAGCGTCAAAACGAGATAGCCAGCAAAGCGGATGCGTTCTGCGACAGCTCCGGAAGCAATCGTTGTCGAGATTCCACAAATCATCATCTGGAATAAAAAGAAGCCCAGGGCAACTGTAGCTCCACGACTTGCCAGCGTGTCGGGAGCAGGCAAAATTCGGAAGCTCTCATCCGGCATGAAATTTGTTGTGCCAATCCAGCCATGCGCCGAGGCACCAAACATCAGTCCGTAACCAAAAGTCCAGAAAATCAATGCGGCAACACAGAAGTTGGTCAGATTTTTTAGAGCGACATTAATACTGTTTTTTGTGCGGGTCACTCCTGCTTCGAGGAGACAAAATCCCCCCTGCATCATGAACACCAGCACGGAGGCGCACGTCACCCAGAGAAGTGAAATTGCTTGAGTTGGTTCGAGCATTTCGTCTGCCAGCAGGGAATCAACCGAAGTAATACCGGGTGATAATCACTGGAGTGCGGCAGTGATTCCCCACCGGCAAGGACACTTCGGAAGGACTGGCCGGCTAGAGCAAACCTAGGTTGCATTTTGGCAACATCTGCTGCCTGCTAACCTCAACATTGAGAGAGCCTTAAGATTGGTCGCAGAACATTACAGTTGTAAGGATTATTTAGAAAAAGACTAAGTGATTTACCTGACGCAAGGATCAATCGTATCGATAATAACGATACTGACGGATAAGCCGATTTCATCGCTTCCAGAAGCGAACGTCTTCCCTTACCTTGATCTGATAGAAAACCCTGAATCTCAGACCAATTCCCACCAATCATTTGCCTGTCAGAATGAGCGAGAGGAATAAGACGTAGACTTAGGGATGATGAAACTGTGTTTGAGGGTGGCACCATGAGTAATGGACAAAATCTTAAGAAACCGGAAGCTCAACCTTAAGGAAAAGCTATCTTTGTCGTGTGCCATCGATCTGAAAAAAGTGTTTTTCTCAACAGAGATCACCAACCGCTGATAGGGCGTGCTTTGTCGTCATGATTTGCATTGACACTAAAGTGTTGTGTCAGAATTCATGATGAAGAGTTAGTACAGTAGTAGGGCCGTTTTCGATGCCATGGGGATATTCAAAACAGGAGTTGCTGGCGAAAGCCCTGAATACTTCAGGTTGTGGGCCATTTCTTCGCCGTTGCCCTGCCTGGAAAGGTGTCTTGATCCTCAATTATCACCGTATTGGTGACGGTTCCAACTCCTTGTTGGATCGTGAATTGTGGAGCGCCTCAATTGAAGATTTTGAATATCAGGTCAAGCGTGTCTCGCTCGATTTCGATGTGATCGGGCCTGCTGATCTGACTTACGCATTTAATCAGACACGCGGTCGTTATGTCATGCTGACGTTTGACGATGGCTATATTGATAATTATGAATTTGCATATCCCATTCTCAAGTCTTACAACACGACCTGCTTATTCTTTCTGACAACAGGCTTCATTGACCATCACACGGTTCCCTGGTGGGATGAAATCGCCTGGATGGTCAGAACGTCACAAAAAGACAAGCTCAACGCGAATGAGTGGATTTTTGAAGACATTGTCTTCGATGAACCCAACAGACAGCAGGCTGTTAAGCGATTATTAAAGCGATATAAAATCCTTAATGGCAATCGTACGGGGGCTTATATCAATTTTTTGGCCGATGCACTCGGGACAGGACGGGCACCGGTCGAAATTGGTGACCGACTGTGGATGGACTGGAATCAGATTCGCGAAATGCAACGCGGCGGCATGGCATTTGGCGGGCATACCACGACTCATCCTATTCTGGCCAATCTTTCGCGAGCCGAGCAGGATTTTGAAATCGGCACCTGTCAGGCAAGGTTGACTGAAGAACTGGGGCAACCTTGCCGCTGGTTCAGCTTTCCCGTGGGGGGGCAAGGGAGTTTTAATAACGATACGCGCGAGTTATTAGCTTATCATGGGTTTGACTGGTCATTTACCTATTTTGGTGGTTATGGCCAGGCCTCTCGTCTGGATCCTCACGCGGTTCCCCGGACAGCGGTTGAGACCCACGTCACCCGCGACCTGTTCGACGCCATCATTACGCTGCCGCAATGCTTTACTTAACGATAAGCTAGGTGTTGAGATCTTCAGGCCAAAGGAAAAAGGGGCCAAATTTCTGGCTCATACGGAATTCGCCCCCCATCTGTTTTCCCTTGTCAGTGAGGTAATGTTTTCCATCTCGGAAATCGAGCAATCCAAGAGAGACAAACTTTTCCATGAGAATTGAGGTCTTAATGCCGATTTTTTGTGCAAGTTTTGATGAGGTGATTTTGCTATTTCGTTCGCTATCTTCAATGGTACTTGAAGGTTCTTCAATGATTTTCTCAACGCTGGTTCGGATTTCTTCACTAACCCGAATAAGCCGTTGAGCTTCCTCATATGCATCTCGATAGAGTTCTCCGTCTGATTCTTTGGATATGAAGACACCCATTTCATTGTTATTGACTTGGCTGAATTCATAGAGGTTTAAACTTGTTATAATGCAAGAATCCTCATTGAGATAGCATTTAGCGTGCAGGTTTTTACAGAAACTGGTGCGAATATAAGTAAGTTCTTTCAGCCAGTTGATTTCTTCCGGTTGAAGCTCATTTTTACCAAATACAACACGAACGTCGATTTTTAAGCGATCTTTGTCTGCAATCAGCTCTTTAATTCGTTCATTCAGTTTTAAGTAGGGGCTGATAAGAATCAGTCGTTCTCGAGACTGTTTTATCAATTCTTCTAGAAAGTAATTGGTAGCGCTTGTGTTAAGAAACTTTGCCATTGCTATTCCGGTCATACACCATTTTGAAGTTTTATTTCTGGCTGATAAAACGAAATCAGCGTGATTTCACGTCATTGCTGTTGCGGAACATATGTATTCTTTTTGTTGGGTCAAAGTCAAGTAAGAGATTTTGTCCTATGTTGTACAATCACCATGGGGGGCTGAGAGGAATTATTGATGTGTTTACTTCTTTTCAGGCTGAGGCTTGATCCAGATATTACAGAAGCGGACTTCGTCGCCGTGGTTTTGTAAATAGATCGGCCCGCTGGTCGGCCCTTCCTTGAGTGGAGCGGCCCGAGTCGCATTGGGGATTTTCACGTTTTTATGGATGAGAACGCCATTGTGGCGAACTGTCACTCGTGCGTCAGACGTCTTATTCCCGGCTTCATCATACCTGGCTGCTATAAAATCAATGTCATATGTCTGCCATTGAAGTGGTGGAAAGCAGGCGTTAACGGATGGAGCTTTGACGGTGTAGATCGCGCCGCATTCATTGTCTTTCCCTTCCAGACCAAATGAATCGAGGATCTGCACCTCGTATCGCCCCTGTAGGTAGACACCGCTGTTGCTTCGTTTTTGACCAGTCTGGTCGGGCGCATAGGACAGCAGAAATTCCAGATGCAGAAAAAAATCATTGAACAATGGTTCGCTGGTCGCTCCCTGTTGAAGCCACCCTTCTTTGGAAACTTTACTGCCGGGAAACTGGTTGGTTCCTTTTTCATCAAACAGGATGATGGCTCCCTCGGGAGGAATCACCCCTGCTGTCGGACTGGCCCGAGTGACTCTTTTTAGCTCGCCAATCATTGCGCCTGAGGCGTTCTTGATGCTGATCAGCCCATTTTCAAGCTCGGCGCTGAGTTCATCACCTTTGAACTGGAGTGTGGTCTCGCTTTCTGTTTTTGAACTCTCGATTTCGTATTTGCGGGTGGTGTCCCACCCTTCTCCGGGAAGCCCGAACGGGTAACCCACCAGTTGGAACGCCCCCTTCCCTTTCGCCACGATCTGGGCGCCCACAGGGACTTTTCCCGTTTCCAGCGTGATGGCTCCCAGGTATTCACCTTGAAACGCGAAGTCAGCATCCACTTGTTTGGGATCAATTTCACCCGCAGCAAATAACGCTAACCCCTGTGTCACAACCAACCAGCACGCGAACAGAACTTTTGCCAACCGGGGCCAGAACTGAGAACACCACAACGCCGTGCCGTGATTCAGGCGACAAGATTGTTGAGTCATGAAGAATTTCCTCTGCATGAGATGGTCTTTCAGTGAAGCGGAGAGTTCTTGGTTGATCGAATCGTTCCCGGCAGGCAATGTGTCGGACGATGATGGACTCACCCCGCGTTAGAAACAAGGTGTTGTCGTTGCCGGAGAAGACGTTGATTTCGAGAAAATCTGTGTGATAACGCTGATCATCGACCGGCTGCGATTGTTTTCACTGGCTTCTACTGGTTAGTGGCTGCTGTTGGAAAGACAAGTCAAAATCGTTACTTTGAAATCTCTTGCGTCGCTGCATTCTCATTCGGACACGTTTCAAACGCCAGGATTTCAGTAATGGTCGACTTCGGAACTCAGGATGAAATCACCCGTCGAAAAAAAATCGCCAATGAATGGTGGAAAAAGGGCACCGAGGCGATGTCCAAGCAAAACTGGGATTTTGCCATCGAGATGTTTGGCAACGCCGTCCAGTTTTTTCCCGAGTTTCTCAACTATCGACAAGCGCTCCGTGGAGTAGAGGAAAAAAAATATAACAATAATAAGACCGGCGCAAAAATGGTCTTTTTGAAAGTTAACAGCTTACGTAGCCGTGTTAAAAAAGCTCGCGGTGCGAAAGACTGGGTCGAACTGGATAAGGCGGCTGAAGAGGGGTTGGCGCTCAATCCCTGGGATGGCCAGTTTAATCACAATATCGGTGAAGCGTGTCGTGAACGTGGCTTTGAAGAAGTGGCCACATGGGCCTATGAAAAGGCCGTTGAGTCGGAACCCGAAAACAAGGTCTTTCTTATCTCGCTCGGTGATATCTACGAAATGCGTGGTAACTATCAAGCGGCAGTTGGTATCTATCAGCGATTGGCACGCCTGGAACCATTAAATGGAGCTTATCGTTCCAAGATCACTCAACTGGGCGCCAGCCAGACCATCGATCGTGGCGGTTATGAGAAAGCGAAAGATACTCAAGAAGTCAAGCGAGGTTATGAGCATGACCGATTGACCAAGTCTGATGAAGCTGACGGCCCCGGGATGTCCGTTGAGGCCGATCTTCAGCGGCAGATCCGTAAAGAACCCGATAACGTTGGCCATTTCATCAAGCTGGCGGAATACTACCGCAAAGAAAATAAACTCAGTGAACAAGTCGAGATTCTTAAGAAAGGTCTTGATCTTTCCAATGACCCTAACCTGCGGGAACAATGGGAAGACGCCGAGATTCTCATGACCAGGCGGCAACTGGAGCAGCTACGCGATGCGGCTAACAAAGGCAACGCCGAAGCCAAAGCGAAAGGTGTTGAACTCTCCAAAGAACTGATTGCTCGCGAAGTGGATGTCTTCGCTCGGCGAATTGACCGCTACCCGGCGGATCTGAAAATTAAATATGAGCTGGCAGAACGCTACTTCCGTCTGAAGCGGTATTCAGATGCCATTCCTCTTTACCAGCAGGCAGCTAACGACCCACGCAATGAAGCCTCGATACTTGTGAATCTGGGGAAATGCTTCTTGGCAGAAAGCCGGAATGATCTCGCTCGTCGGCAGTTTGAGAAAGCTGTCATTAAGCTGAATTATCAGGATACGCCTGATCCTTATAAGGAATGTCATTACATCCTGGCGCGGCTTTATGAACAGGCCAAAGATTCCCTCAAGGCGGAAGACCATTATAATGAAATTCTGGCGGTTGACTATAGCTATAAAGATACTCGCGAGCGATTGGAGAAATTGCAGGGAGCAGCCGGCTAGGTGGCATGTTACGGCTTGATTTTCGAGTTGTGTGCGAAACTGGCCAATCAACGCCAGGTTCTGGCCATCTCACTATTGCTGTTGCCACAAAAATGAGTAGCACAGGTTGCCCGTCTGCGGGCTACCTGTGTTCCAGAGGCAAATGAGGTTTGTGTTGCGGGGGTCACAAGGCACTGTGAAGATTACTTGTGAAAACCTCTGGTGGCGTTGCCACCTCGGTAGAAATCAGAATTTCAACCGGGGCTACCCTGCGTTACGAGCCGGTAGCGTCAGCGACGGGCATGACTTATTAATCACTCCGCCGCCACAAGTTCATCTTCAACACCCCTCCGAACCGAAAACATTTTTCTTGAATTTAGTTGCTCCTGATTGTGAGATCACTAATGCGAGTGTCCGTCGCTGACGCTTCCGGCTCGTTGGTAGGGGACGCGGGGTGATACACACCCTCTTGTGGCTGCGCCACCCCGGTAGAAATCGGAATTTCAACCGGGGTTACCCTGCTGGTGCAATGCGGACGTTGCGTTCGAGTTTTTAATTCAAGCTGTTATACAAAAAAGAAAAATGAGAATTGCATGCTGCTGGGCCATGTGGTGATGTAAGACGTCCGAAACTCGGGAGGTAACTCATCGTAAGACATGCTTCAGGTACCGTCCCCGTGGCAGATTAAAGACGGAATTTGATGATGAGCAGCAATATCAAGCCCACATTGCCTGAGACGCCTCCAACTGCTAACCAGGCTGAGGCTTTTGGCTCGGCATCTCCTACGCCCATCGTGGCCACACCTCCTGCGATTCCCACAAAAAGCGAACCGGGTTCTTCTTTGACAAGTCAGTATCCGTGGCTGATTCCCTTTGCGGCAATTGGACTGGTGGGGTTATCGATCTGGTTTCTGGAGCCATGGGTCATCAAGTCGTTCAACACCATTTCTACCGATGATGCCTTTGTGGATGGCCATGTCACGTTTGTTGCGCCACGTGTGGCAGGTCAGGTTCTTCGGGTTCTTGTTGACGACAATATGCGAGTCAAACGGGGTGATTTACTCATCGAAATTGATCCCGAACCTTTTCAGGTGCAAGTCGATATCAAACGGGCAATGGTCGAGGTGGCTCTGTCAGATGTGGCTGCGGCGCGCGCTCAAGTTGAGGCCTATGTCGGCCAGGCACGCAGCGCCAAATTTACTTTATTACACGCGATTGAGAATGTTCAAAACCAGATAGCGCTGCTTAGGTCGAATGTGGCTCAATTGAAAGTGGCAGAGGCGACATACACACTCGCAGACCGAGACTTTGAACGGAATCGGCAGCTTCTGGAAAAAAACGTCATTACGCAGGCTGATTTTGATTCGTTCCAGGCTAAGAGGGATGAAACTCGCAGTCGTGTTGACAGCGCTTCTGAGGTGGTACAGGAAACTCGTGCGAGTCTTGGTTTACCGGTAAATACAAAGAATCCTCTCGATGTCCCTAGTGACCTTTCACAGACTTTTTCACTGGTAAAAGAGTCGCTTGCCAATTTGTTGCAAGCCGCTGCTCTTTTTGGTTACAAGCCCCGGTCATGGGATCTGACTCCTGAGCAAGCCATTGCCGAATTCTATCAACTTGATTCTCAAGGAAATATTGACCGGATCTATGACCAGCTGATTCCTAATGCTCCGCTGATTAAACAAGCTGAGGCTAAATTGATGCAGGCCAAGCAGGATCTCTCGCTGGCGGAATTGAATCTTTCTTATTGTCAAGTCGTCAGCGAAATTGATGGCGTAGTTACCAGACGCAACGTGAATCCGGGGAACTTTGTTCAGATTGGCCAGAGCCTGATGGCGATTCGTTCACTGACGGAAATCTGGATCAATGCGAACTTTAAAGAAACGCAGCTGCGAGACCTCAGGATTGGTCAGCGTGTAGAGCTGGATCTGGATATGTACGGGAGTCAACACCGATTTAATGGTCGGATTTCTGGATTTACAATGGGAACCGGACAAACCCTGGCACTTTTACCTCCACAAAATGCAACGGGCAACTTTATTAAAATTGTTCAGCGGCTTCCCGTCCGAATTGAGTTGACTGATTATGATCCCGACAAGTTGCCAATCTTTGCCGGGCTTTCTGTTGTCCCTTATGTTTATTATAAAGAACCGCCCACTGGCCCCAATTCTGGTCGCGTATTACAACCTTTTCAAAAATTGCCGATGATTCCCCAGAACTCAGTGATTGATCAGTAAAAGTTTTCGCTACTGATTATTGAAAATACGTGCTTTACTTTGTTTTTCAGTTCTGATCGGGTCTCGCAAGCGGAACATTTTATGGCTGTTGCCGTTGCTCCCGCCTTACAGAAAATGGTCGTTTTACCTCGCGAGTTCAACCCCTGGATCATCGCTGCTGTCGTTGTTATTCCGACTTTCATGGAGGTTCTGGATACGACGATTGCCAACGTGGCGCTTCGCTATATTGCTGGTGGATTGTCAGCCGCTGTGACAGATAGCGAGTGGGTCATTACTAGCTATCTGGCTGCGAATGCTACCGTCTTGCCGATCTCTGGCTGGCTATCGTCACGCCTGGGGAGGCGTAATTACTTTCTGGGATCCATTGCGGTTTTTACGATCGCTTCGGGGCTGTGCGGCATGGCGACCAGTCTGGAGCAACTGATCCTCTTCCGCATCATTCAGGGATTGGCGGGAGGTGGATTACAACCTTCAAGCCAAGCGGTGCTCCTCGACTCTTTTCCCCAAGAAAAACAAGGTGCGGCCATGACGTTGTTTGGTTTGGCCGCTCTAATCGCCCCGATTGTGGGGCCGACATTAGGTGGCTATCTGACCGTCAATTATGACTGGCGATGGATTTTTCTCATCAATGTGCCGATCGGACTGGTGGGCGTTATCGCTGCGGCTGTGGTGCTGAAGGATCCCGAATATCTGAAGGAACAACGCAAGTCACTTCTTAAAGAGGGGCTGAAGTTTGATGGGATTGGCCTGGGTCTGCTGATCATCGCCATTTCGTCCTGGGAGGTGGTTCTCAGCAAAGGTCAGGAATGGGACTGGTTTGGTGATCCCTTCTGGCGCGTTCAGACACTGGTGGGATGTTTCGTGATTGGCCTGGGATTGTTGATCTGGCGACAACTGAGCATTTCGCGACCGCTGATTAACCTCAAACCTCTGGGCGATGCCAATTTTGCTGTTTGCTGTGCGATCTGCTTCAGTGCCTATGCGGTACTATATGGGGCAAGCACGACACTGCCCGGGATGCTGCAGGCTCTTTATGGATATGATGCTCTGGCTTCGGGGCTGGTGCTCTCGCCTTCGGGTGTGTTTGCCATTATTACTATTCTGATCACCGGGGCGATTTTTGCGAGGGGTGTGGACTCACGCTGGTTCATCGCCTGCGGCCTGCTGTTGATGGCGGCGGGATGCTACTGGATGTCGATCATGACTATGGATATCAGCCCGTGGCAGGTGGTGTGGCCGAGAGTTGTGATGATTATGGGGTTGTCGATGATGTTCGCTCCGCTCAACGTGGCAGCTTACCACTACATTCCCCGCGAACTCCGAGCATCAGCCGTCGGGATTTTTGCTCTGCTGCGAAACGAAGGTGGCAGCGTGGGAACGTCGATTGCTCAGACGATGGAGATCCGGAGAGAACAGTTTCACACAACCCGTATGGGCGAGTTTCTTGATCCACTCAATCCGGCTGTGGCAGATTTCCTCAACCAGACATCCCTCTACTTTCAGTCATTCACGGCGGATCCGTCCGAGGCCAAGGCGATGGCCCTTCAGACGCTGGCCAATCAACGCCAGATTCAAGCCGCTTCGCTGGCCTACTTCGATGACTTTTATCTCTTTGCTGTTCTGGCTATCTCACTATTGCTGTTGCTGCTTTTCATGAAGAAATCGACTCAGGAAAAGGGTGCGCATGTCGCTGCGGAATGATGTTTACGCTCTGTTGAAATGAGTCGCACAGGTTGCCCGTCATCGGGCTACCTGTGTGCCAGAGGCAAAAGAGGTTTGTGTCTGGGTCACATGGCACTGTGAAAATATTTTGTGAAAACCTCTTGTGGCGTTGCCACCCCGGTAGAAATCGGAATTTCAACCGGGGCTACCCTGCTGCGGAATGATGTTTACGCTCTGTTGAAATGAGTCGCACAGGTTGCCCGTCATCGGGCTACCTGTGTGCCAGAGGCAAAAGAGGTTTGTGTCTGGGTCACATGGCACTGTGGAGTTTTTTTGTGAAAACCTCTTGTGGCGTTGCCACCCCGGTAGAAATCGGAATTTCAACCGGGGCTACCCTGCTACTCTGCTATAAAAAATCGTGGTTACGGCAAGAATGGGAAGAGTGTTTTTTTGTTTTCTTCGGTTAATGGGGCGCCGTATTCACAAGGCTCGAAGGCTTCAATGAACTTGACCTGAGCCGCTTTTTCTGAGCCGTAGGTGGCTTCGATCTGCTTTTTGAAGCGAGTGGCCAGTGGGCCGTTGAAGCTTTCATAGAAGTCCTGTGCTGCCTGGCGGATGGCGGTTGCACCTTCGACTTCCGGCTTCAGCATGGTGTAAGGGAGCCATTGGCCAAACTGGCAGGCGTGGCAGGCTAACTGGTCGAGAATGGAGTCAAAGACGGGGGTCACATCAACGACGACTGCCGGGTCAAAGAGAGTCGGCTTTTGGAAATTGTCCGAGAGGTACATGATCACGGGGTTCTCGCGCAGAGCGGGAACCTCGGGAACAATATTGGGCACGATCAAAAGGTAAGCCGCATCGGCCACGACCTGTGACGTCCCGCGATGATCCGGGTGATAGTCGTTGGGGCGATGAGTCAGGACGAGGTCGGGTTGCTCTTTGCGAATCAGGGCGATCATCTGCTGGCGGAGTTCCAGCGTGGGAAGTACTTCGCCATCATTCTGGCCCATGATGAGATAGTTTATGCCCATCAAGCGGGTGACGGCTTCGGTCTCGGTCTTTCGCAGCGCCGCCAGTTCATCAGGAGCCAAACGATGATGGCCGGCATTGCCACAACTCACGGAAACAAATGTCACGTGGTGGCCTGCTTTACGGTATAATGCGGTGATTCCTCCGGCTTTGAGTTCGCAGTCATCTGGATGAGCGCCGATTACAAGAATGCGGAGGGGTCGATTCACAGCAGAAACCTCATTAAACTTCAGTTGTCAGAGCCGTCAGACGTACAATGCACGCACAGCCGCACCAATAAATCACGGCCCTGCCCTGCAGAGAGTTGAAAGAGTTGACCATGTCTTTACCAGTGATTCAGGGGCCGGTTTTTCCTTCCGCCAATTTTCGTCCGGCGATCGAGGAAGATCCATTGGAATTGATGGATGAAATCGACGCCCTGAAAAAAGAGCGTAACGCCGCCATTCTCGCACACTTTTATACAGAGGGTGACTTGCAGGAAATTGCGGATTTTACGGGTGACAGCCTGAAGCTGGCCCGGGATGCCACGACAATCACCAATCCCGTCATTGTGTTCTGTGGTGTCCATTTTATGGGAGAATCGGCGAAGATTCTCAGCCCGGAAAAAACCGTTCTGATGCCCGACATGCAGGCGGGATGTTCGCTCGCAGAAAGTTGCCAGCCAGAAGATCTGGCCCGTTTCCAGAACGAGTTACGAGCTTCTGGCCGTGATATTCAGACGGTGGCCTATATCAACACGTCGGCTGCGGTGAAGAGTTTGTGTGACTGGATTGTCACCAGTGGCAACGCACGGGAAATCATTGACAGGGTTCCTGCGGATAAGGAAATTCTGTTCGTCCCCGATCAGCATCTGGGGCGTTACCTCAGCGAAGTGACCGGTCGGAAAATGATTCTCTGGCCGGGATCATGTATGGTGCATGAGGTCTTCAGTATTCAGGATCTGTTACGGGCCAAGAAAAATAACCCTCAAGCGGTGGTGATGGCACACCCGGAGTGTCCGCGTAACATTCTGGAGCACGCGGATGTCATTGGTGGGACAGAAAAAATGCGTCGCCATGTCGCTGCCATTACAGAACCCACGACGTTTCTTGTCGCGACGGAAGCGAACATGATTCATCCGCTTCAGAAGATTGCGCCGCAGCATACGTTTATTCCTGTTCCAGGAATCATGACCAGCACGGGCGAAACTTGCGCTTGTAATAGCTGTCCTCACATGGCCCGAAATACATTGCAAAAAGTACGTGATGCCCTGCGAGACATGCGGCCGGAAATCGTCTGGCAGCCGTTCTTTGCTGATGCACAAGACGTGTTGCGCAGAAGTTTGCTGGAGCCTGCGAAGTGATGATCTTAGGGTCATTATTTTGTAGGGTGCATGCTGATGCACCAGAAATCATAAGAAGTCAGGTGCAGGAAATTCCTGGAATGCACCAATTACAAAAAACGCGAAGATTGGTGCATTGCGCTGTCGCTTCATGCACCCTACCGGCTGGTGCGTTGATAGGCGCCCTGCTTCCCGTGAAATCACCCGGAAAAGGGACTGCATGCGGCTGTCGATTTTGATTCCGGTTTACAACGAGTCTGAGAGTCTTTCTGAATTGCATCGTGAACTGACGGCAGTGCTTGATGCGCAGCCGTTTGCGAGCGAGATTCTGTTCGTAGATGATGGATCTCGAGATACTTCGTGGACTGCCATTAAATCTTTGGCTGGCGTTGATTCTCGTGTCCGCGGCATTCGTTTTCGTCGCAATTTTGGTAAAGCGGCTGCCTTGAGTGCTGGCATGCTGGCAGCTCGCGGTGAACTGGTCATGATGCTGGATGCTGATCTCCAGGATGATCCGGCTGGCATTCCGCGTTTTCTGGAAACTCTCGGTGACGACTGGGATGTGGTCAACGGCTGGAAAATCCGGCGGCTTGATCCCTGGCACAAGGTCTATCCGTCATGGGTGTTCAATGCGATGGTCAGCCGCCTGACAGGTTTGCGACTGCATGACCACAATTGCGGGATCAAGCTTTTCAGGTCAGATGTGGCGAAAGAAATCCGCCTTTATGGCGAATTGCACCGCTTCATTCCTGTTCTGGCGCATATGCGTGGCTTCCGTGTGACAGAAATTGATGTCCATCACCGCTCGCGGCAACATGGCCATTCCAAGTATGGCTTTCGCAGATTTACGCGCGGGTTTCTTGATCTGCTGACGGTCTCCTTTCTCTCGTTTTACCGACAGCGGCCACAACATTTGCTGGGTGCCACCGGATTATTTCTGTTCGCTATCGGGATTGTCGGCCTCTCCTGGCTCGCCGGTGAATGGGTGCTGATGAATCTGTTCCACGCATGGCCTTCGACACCGATTGGTGGTCGCCCATTACTGGCTTATTCTCTGGCGCTCACCGTGCTGGGTGGACAAGCGATGTCGCTGGGCTTTCTGGCTGAACTGATTGTTCATTTCAGCAGTCGGGAAAGCGATGCCTACAGTGTTGCTGAGCGAGTGGGAAACCGTGAGGAAACGCCATCAGGCAGGTTGCTCTGAGTGCTAGTTGGTGCATTTTTTGAGAGTGCCTCCAATTTCTTTGAAAGTGCTCGCAGTTTCTGGGAACTTTCCCAGTGCAATGCCTCTCCATTGAGTGGGATGACACGTTTTCAGTCGCTGTTGCACTCTTCATTCAAAAAATCTCTGCCAAAAATTCACCGCGAATACCGACGGTAATTGCTATGGTCTGGAGAGAAACAACTCGACTTCAACGGAGTGAGTCCCTCTGTTTCGTGCCGCTTATTCACCAACAAAATTGACACCCTTGCCGGGGCTTTTGCCATGATCTATTCATGGGGAGAGTACCTGTTCGCTTGAAGAATGGATTGCCATGCGACTCAACGCTCTTTTTCGTGCGTGCCGCCGCTCTCGGCTGGCGATGATTGGCCTGACGCTTTTCTTTGTAATAACGACATGGAGGCTGGGCGTGGCAGCGAAGGAGCAGGGATCCGCAACCGTAGATCAAACGGCCGCGCTGATGAAGCAGGGCAATTTCAAGCAGGCTCTTGAACTGATTTCACCACAGCTTGCCAGCCCCCAGACCGCTCCGGAAGCGGCTGCTAAATTCTTGCACCAGGCCATCCAGTGCCTGGCACGGCTTGACCGAATCTCTGAAACAGATGCCCTGCTTGAAAAAACGATTGCCACCCATATTAAACAGCCTGAAGTGCTCTCCATGGCGGGGGAAAGTTACCTCACGCTGCCCTCTAACGGTCAAATGGTGGGAGGCGTTTATTCCCGTGGGAATAGCAATGGTCAGGGCCGCAATGTCTGGACAAGTGAACGCGACCGTGTTCGTGCGATGCAACTTCTGGTTGAGGCGTTGCAACTTACTCCTGAAAATCAGACGAAATCGAAAGTCCGTGTGCTGCGAACATTAAAGCAAGCACTCATGACGAATCGGAGCGACCGGCAAGCCTGGCAGCTTCAACGACTCACTGACCTCTCCAAGCTCCCAGATTTTGACGAAACACCCCCCTGGTTTGGACGGAATCAAGGCTCTGATGCCCCCGTCACGGATGAAGGAGAGCCGCTGTATTATTCGATTCCTGCCAGTTGGGAAGCCGCTCAGTCTGATGGCGAACGTTACCGCTGGTTGCTGGATCAACAGAAGCAGGTTCAGCCAACCGATGGGCCGCAGGTTGATCTGGAGTTCGCCCAATTTTCCCAGTCACAGTTTGATGTGACAACGCTCATGTCACGCGGTTGGTTCCGCCTGCCTGATCCCGATGAAGGCGAAAATACCGGTGCGATTCTCACGCTCGATACCTTGACCGAGAAGGAAACGGTTGCCCGTTTGGCGACTGGCGTCCGACGCTTTCAACTCCGAGACGACTATGCGTTTGTCCCCAGCTTCCGTCAACTGGCGGATGGCCCCAACGATACCTATTCTCAGCGTGCTCGAACCCTGCTGGCTCAGTGCTTCGAGAACCGACGCCAATATCCGCAGGCGGCTCTTGAGTGGCAGGCGCTGCTCAAGCAGGATCCCAATTCAAAACTGGCCAAGGAGCGTCTGGCCCAGATCACAGGAAAATGGCTCTCGTTTGAGCCAGCCCGCACTCAGGTCGCGGCCACTCAAGCCAAACTGGGTGTGCGTTTTCGTAATGGAAACAAGCTCAGCTTTACGGCGGAACCCATCAATGTTTCCGGGGTGTTCGATGAAATCAAGCGATTGCTTCAGGCCAATCCCAAGGATCTCAACTGGTCGCGGTTGAGCATCGATCAATTGGGTTACGTGATCGTCACTGAAGGTGACCGCAAGTTTGTTGGTAAGCCCGTGGCTCAATGGGCACAGGACGTTGTGCCGCGTCCGGAACACCGTGACAGCATTGCTGAAGTGTCGGTTCCGAAGCTTCCTGCCGGGGCGTACCTCATTACCGTCACCATGGCGGATGGGAACACGGATCGGATTGTCTTGTGGCTGAACGACACCGCAGTGGTGCGGAAGGCTCAGGATGGCGGCCCACTCTATTTTGTGGCCGATTCCGTGACGGGAAAACCTATCGCGGGCGCCCAACTGGATCTCTTCGGCTGGAGGCAGGAATGGGTACAGAACGGCCGGCGTGTCAATGTCGTGACCAAGTCTTTGGCGGGGATCACGGATGCTCAGGGGTTAGCCCGTTTCCCTCGTGAAGCGGTTCGCGAATACCAGTGGCTTGTTACGGCAAAGACTCAAAATGGCCGTTTTGCTGAGATGGGCCAGCAGGGTTACTGGTATAGCGATCGCGAAATGAAGCAGGAGGAACGCAAACGTTCCTATGTTGTGACGGATCGTCCGGTTTATCGACCATCACAAACAGTCCATTTCAAGATCTGGCAACAGTTGGCGACTTATGCCGAGATTCGCGCGGCTGTCACTCCTGAAGGTCAGCCACTTGTCATTCGCATTCGCAAGCCGCAGGGCGAGGTGGTTTTAGAAAAAACGCTGGCGATGGATCGCTTTGGTGGCGTTGATTTCGATTACGAACTACCCGCAGACGCTGCTCTGGGTGAATATGCCGTTGAAGTTGAGAATTCCGACTGGGGCCGCTTCCGCGTCGAAGAATACAAGAAGCCGGAGTTTGAAGTTCTGGTCGACGGCCCGGAAACCCCCACGAGGCTGGGCGAAAAGTTCAAAGCCAGGATTACGGCCAAGTATTATTTTGGGTCGCCTGTATCACAGGGAACGGTCAGCTATAAGATCGAACGCCGTGCATCGCATGAGCGGTTCTTCCCTGTTTCTCCTTGGGATTGGCTCTATGGCCGTGGCGCGTGGTGGTTCGCCTCTGATGCCACGTGGTATCCAGGCTTTGAACGCTGGGGTTGCTTTGGGCCGGATCGCGGTTGGTGGCCACGGC
This sequence comes from Planctopirus sp. SH287, assembly GCF_056500625.1. NCBI lineage: Bacteria > Pseudomonadati > Planctomycetota > Planctomycetia > Planctomycetales > Planctomycetaceae > Planctopirus > Planctopirus sp. SH287. Next base: position 1,748,809 of record NZ_CM151403.1, read on the forward strand.
CCGTGGAAGCCCCCGAATTGATCGCTTCGGGCGAGGCACCGCTGGCAGCCGATGGTACGTATGAGATTGAAATCGATACGGCCATTGCCAAGGAATTATTTGGTAAGACCGATCACAAATACACCATCCAGGCCGATGTGACGGATGGTTCGCGCCGCACGGTCTCTGGAAGTGGCTCGGTGCTGACCACGCGACAGCCGTTGCAAGTGACGGTCTGGGTTGATCGTGGCTTTTTCCAGGCGGGTGCTACTGTCAATGCGACGGTCGCCGTGAATCAGCCGGGTGGGGTTCCTTTCGCAGGGGATGGCCAATTCACGCTCTATTCCATTCGCTATGCTGAGGATGGGACTCCCCATGAAACGAAGCTGGAAGAATGGGCCTCAACACGCGGCGAGGATGGCTTTGGGAAGCAATCATTCATCGCGGCCAAAGCGGGGCAATACCGCCTGTCGTACCTCGCGAAGATCGCTAAGACGGATGATAAGACACAGTTTGAAACTGTCGAAGGAGCCTATCTTTTCACCGTGCGAGGCGAACAGGCCGTGGCGGGTGGCTTCCGTTTTAATGATCTGGAATTGGTCACTGATAAACGGGAATACACTCCTGGCGAGACGGTTCAATTGATGGTCTCGACCAACCGTCCCGATGCGACCGTACTGGTCTTTGTGAGGGCATCGAACGGAGTCGTGGGCAAGGCTGATGTCAAGCAGCTGACTGGCCAGACAATATTGATCCCGATCCCACTTGATGCTGCCGACCGGCCGAACATTTTTGTGGAAGCACTGACGATTTCAGATGGCCAGGTTCACTCGGCTGTGCGGGAAATTCTTGTCCCTCCTTCGGGTAAACTACTGGATGTCTCGATAACGCCTTCGCAAGTCGAGTATTTGCCGGGAAGCGAAGCTCAGGCCACGCTGGAGATCAAGGACAAAGCCGGCCAACCGTTTGTTGGGCAACTGGCTCTTTCGGTCTATGACCGCAGCATTGATGCCATCGCTGGCGGGCCTCTTTCCGGTGATATTCGTGAGTTCTTCTGGAGTTGGAAACGAAGTCATCAACCCGGCAATGAAACAAACCTGACGAGAACATCGCAACCTGCTCGCCAGCGCAATCAGGTCGTGCTCCAGCCGATCGGGATCTTTGGCCGGATGGACGTCGATGATGCCACACGCAGTGATCGATTCAGTGCTGTTGGCCGGGGAGGAGCGGCACTGGGGATGAACGCCATGGCCAAAAGTCAGATGATGCCTGCCTCTGCTCCCATGGGAGCTATCGCTAAAAGTTCTGCCGATAAGAGCGAAGTTCTTGCCAGCGATTTTTCAGGGGCCGAGGGGGGCGCGAGTGAGGCACCGGTCACGATTCGCCAGGAGTTCGCTGACACCGCCTTCTGGAACGGTGCCATTGTCACTGATGAGTCTGGCCGCGCTGTGGTGAAGTTCAAAATGCCCGAGAACATCACCGGCTGGAAGCTCCGCACCTGGGCGATGGGGCCAGAGGCGCAGGTCGGTGAAGCGACTTCTCAGGTTGTGACCCGCAAGAACCTGATCGTTCGTCTTCAGGCACCACGATTTTTCGTTGAGAAGGACGAAGTCGTCCTGTCGGCTAACGTTCGCAATGAATTCGCAGAGGCCCTCGCGGCTCGCGTGAGTATCGAATTTGATGGGGAGACTCTCCAGTTGTTAACCCCCGCGACTTCCGAAGTTGTCATTGATGCCAAATCGGAAGTGAGGGTCGATTGGCGTGTGAAAGTGATGCACGAAGGGACAGCCACCATCCGCATGATCGCCCGTTCGGATAGGGAATCCGACGCGGCCCAGATGAAGTTCCCGGTCTACGTCCATGGTGCACCGCGACAGGAACCGTTTGCCGGGACGATCAAACCGACAGCCGCCAGCGCTGTGGTGGAATTCACCCTTCCGGCTGAACGTCGTCCCGAGACGGCGGTGCTCGACATCCGCTATTCGCCCACACTGGCTGGGGCCATTGTCGATGCCCTGCCCTATCTGGTCGAGTTCCCCTATGGATGTACCGAACAGACTCTCAACCGCTTCCTGCCGACACTCGCCACACAGCGGTTGCTGCTGTCGATGAACTTATCGCTCAAGGACATTGCTGCGAAACGCAGCCAGCTCAATCCGCAAGAAGCGGCTGGCCCGGAAGAACGGGCTGTTCGCTGGAAACGCTTCAGCCGTGAACCGGTCTTCAATGAAGCGGAAGTCGCCAGGATGACACAAGAGGGGCTGGATGCTCTTGTGGAAATGCAGCTTTCCGATGGTGGCTGGGGATGGTTCAGCGGCTTCGGCGAACGCTCCTGGTCGCACACTACGGCTGTTGTCGTGCATGGCCTGTTGCTGGCCAGGGAAAACGGGGCTTCTGTCAATGAACAATCATTGGCACGCGGTATTGCCTGGCTCAAGAATCATCAGGCACAGGAACTCAGCCGGCTGAAACTTCCTGAAAAAGAACTCAACCATAAACATGCTGCCGATGATACCGATGCACTCGTCTATTCTGTTCTGGGCGAAGCGAAGCACTTTTCTGCGGAAATGCGTGAGTTCCTCTACCGTGACCGGGTCGGTCTTTCGGTCTATTCCATGAGTCTGTTTGCTTTGGCCCTGCACGCGGAAAATCAGGCTGAAAAACTGGCGATGTTACTTGAGAACATTGGGCAGTTCGTGGTGGAAGACGCTTCCAACGAGACGGCTTATCTCAAGTTCCCCGCCAGCAATCGCTGGTGGCTCTGGCATGGCAGCGATATCGAAGCCATGGCGACTTATCTCAAGCTGCTGGTACGAACGAATCCTAAAAGCGAAGTTGCCCCTCGGCTGGTCAAGTATCTGCTCAATAACCGTCGTCATGCGACATATTGGAACAGCACCCGCGATACCTCGCTCGTCATTGAAGCCTTTATCGATTACCTCAAGGCAACGGGCGAATTGAATCCGCAAATGACGGTCGAAGTCTGGCTGGATGGCAAACTGCGGCAGGAAGTGGCCCTCTCTAAAGAGAATCTGTTTACCGCTCAAACACGGCTGATCATCACTGGTGAAGAACTCACCACTGGTTCCCATCGTGTTGAACTGCGACGACAGGGCCAGGGGCCGGTCTACTTTAATGTGGATGCCAGTTATTTTTCGCTGGAGGATCCTATCCCTGCCGCCGGTCTGGAGGTCAAGGTGGAACGTAAGTTCTATAGACTCGATCCCATCGTTAAAGAAGGCGTTCGCCCAACACAAACTGGTGCGGTCAAGGATGTCAATGAAGCGGGATTCAAGAAGACCGAACTGGAGAGCCTTGCCGAGTTGAAGAGCGGTGATCTGCTGGAAGTTGAGTTGATCATCGAGACCAAGAATGATTACGAGTATCTCCTCTTTGAAGACCTCAAGGCAGCGGGGAGCGAAGCGGTCGATTTGCGCAGTGGCTACACCGGCAACGAACTGGGGGCTTTCGTGGAGTTCCGCGATGAACGGGTGGCGTTCTTTGTCCGCTCATTGCCACGCGGACGGCATCAGGTGAGCTATCGCCTGAGGGCCGAAATTCCCGGTCAATTCAGTGCCCTCCCCGCCCGCGGCCACGCCATGTACGCCCCAGAACTTCGCGGCAACTCCCACGAGTTCAAGCTACGAATCGTCGATTGAGACTGCTATTTCCAGGTGTTCTTTCAGGCGTTCGCGTCTGATTAACACCGTATCGAGTCTGGTTTGCTGCACCTGCCTGGCGATCAAGAATTGCCGGGCAGGTGTTTTTTTCCGCTTCTCCGTTTTTTTGCTTTTATCACTGTGCAGAAAGAACTCTTGAGAAAACTCGCCATTAACTTGCAATTGGTGTGCATTAAGTTATTTTGTGCATGAGAGGGTTGGTGTTTGAGATTGATCTGAAAAGAGGGTTTTCCCATGACTCGTGTTCTCTTGCTGATGGCCTTGCTGTTTGTGATGAATAGCTCGCGGTTTCCTGCCGCACAAAGTGCGGAATCAAGGATCGCCACGCGTGTGTTCTTTCAGGATGATGAGACTCATACGCTGAAATGGGCCGATGTTACGGCTGGTGATACCTTACAACTGACGACTCCCGCTCTGGTGGAAGGTTTTCCCAAGCTTGATCCTGAACAACAGACATTGGTTCAAATGGAAGCCGCCGCCGGGATGTTGCTTGTTGGCGTGCGCGATGATGACGATGGCAACTTTCAAAGCGGCTGGGTGCTGATTGATACGGGGGTCGATGAAGAAGAGCACGGCGACCATTCTCATTGGCACTATCCCAAAACGCCTCGCTTTCGCGCTTCCCTGCTGGATGACAAGCAAGGCAATCCCGCGCATCTCTATTGCTACGATGACATCTTTTATCTCGCCAACGATCGACTGAGCGGCTACACCCGGCTTGATCCACGTTCGGTGACACCAAACGACGATGCTGACGCCATCCGTAAGAAGGCCACGTTTGTTCCGGGCGGAGGCGGGCACATTACTCTGGCCGTCGCTGACAAATCGCTGGGTTTCTCGAGTTGGATTGATCGCGAAGGGCCGAACAAAGGACGGGTCGATGTGACTCCCATTGATGCGCACCCGAGAAAAGTCGCTTCGTCATTCAACCTGCCTACGGGAGGGATTCACGGAGCGACCGCCAGCCAGGGGAAAGTCTTCTTTGCTCCCTCAGACGGGGTTTGCTGGGTCGATGTTTCGCAATGCAAGGGGAGCGACAGTCAGGCCCCTGCTATCCATCATTTATCACTGGGGAAAGTGGATGATAAGCCCCTGAGAACTGGCTCGTTTGCTACCTTTGGCAAGTATGTGGCCTGCACGACTGGCAGCGGGAAGGATTCAGCGCTGGGTCTGTTAGATGCCTCAAAGCCAACGCCGGAATTGATTCGAGTTCCTTTGGCGCTTGCTGACGGTAATCGGGCGGTTGGCCCCTACTTTGTTAAACCACGCAAGGGGTCACCACTGGCATTCATCTTTCACGATCATCCCTCAACAACCGAGGCTCCGAATCGTCTCACCTTGCTAGAACTTGATCCCGATGGAGACGGTCAATGGAATGATGCCCGCGTAGCAGAAGAATATGATGTCGGGAAGTCTCGCGTCGACGGACACAGCGGGCATCACGCCCTCGACTTTGATGCAGACCGCCGCCGGGCCATTTTCACCAATCCTGGCGACGGAACGCTGACGGTTTTCTCAGTCAGTGATCGCAAACCAATCACTGAGTTTCGCGTGGGTGGCATACCCTCAAAGATCGTCACGGTGGGTGGTCGTGCCAGCCAGCACTAAGGGCCTGTTCAAAACACGCCCTCTCCCGCGCGGAAGAGGGCCGGGGTGAGGGGTATTTAACGATCCGCGTTTCAGAGAGATATTGGTAACACTTCGTCGATGACTATCTGCTCCCTTTCTTCGCGAGCCATGCGTCCCCCCCCTCATCCGGCCTGCGGCCAACTTCTCCCTCAGGGAGGGTTTGAGTGCTTCAAGACTGGCTTTCAGGCGGCATCTCTGCTGAACCAGATGGTCTCTCAGGCCTCTTGTGATCAAGATCCTACAGATTGAAACCAAAGAGGCCGAGACAGTGACAGTGACAATGATAGGGAATGGAACTGAGGCTGGGAATAATCTCTCTTCAATGACTTGCACCTCAGGCGTGAATTGCGGGTAATCCATGCCATTCACGACTAAGGCCATTCTGGCGGAACGGGTCAGGAGCAAGCGATGTCTGGGGATCATGAGATTGAGTCAAAGTGGTATGAAGAAAAAACGACCCGCATGGAGGAATTATTGGGTGAGGAACATGACATGGTCATGCACGCCATCATTCCCTATGCCGTCGGCGGCGGACTCGATCTCTACTATTATCCTCACCTGATTCCAGGCACCGGCATCGCGACCAAGGAACTCAGCGAGAAGCCCCGTGAAGGTTCAACAAACGATGCCTTCAGTTGCTATGAATTCGTGATGTTTACCCGAGAGGCTCTCTCTCTGGAAGATGCATCGAATCCGGCAACACCTTTTGGGCAAATGCACCAGTCCATCAATACGATGCTAAATATGATGGCACGCTATAGTGCCCAGGCAAAGCTCAATCCTTTTGAAACGGTCGAGTTTCCAGCCGAGATGGAAACTGTCGGTGGACGTTGTCTGATTCTCGATGCTTATGGCACAACCGAGGCTCATGCGGACTTCGGTCTCATGCTGATCATGGAAATTCATCGCGAGGAAATGGAATATGCCCGCCAACATGGTGGCCAGGCATTACTGAAGCGACTGATGGCTGCCAACGATTATCCTTACTCTGACCTCAATCGTTCGCCTGTGGTCACTGCGAATAAGACAGGCCAACGCCGTCTTTGGTCACGCTTTCAGCAATGGTGGTCGGGAAAATCGTGACAACAGGCTCGTGCCGTGTCACGGCTTTATCTCGGGGTTTCATGCGCAGTAACGTCCTCCGTTGTCGGACTTGACGACCTGTTCAACCCGGCTTTTCGACTTTGATAACGCACTCGGTAATCGTCTTCATCTCCCCAGAATTTGACTGATCAAGGTGTGTGCAATTGTTTTTGTGATGTGAGTCGCGGATGATGGTCAGCCAATGCGTTGAACCGAATCTCTCCGACTTTGTGAAAGCATGCACATGACGTTCGCTCTACGGACAGCCGCACTCCTGGGGGGGATTTCGGTTGCTATTGTCGGTTCGCTTCATGCGGCAGAATCGCCACCACAAGTGCTCGACGACCGACTGAAGCTGGAATGTCTTCTTGAGTCACCCGCAATTGCCACTCCCACCGGGTTAGAAGTCGATTCCAAAGGCCGTGTGTGGGTCATTGAAAATAACACACACTTCCGGCCCGGCAGTTACGCTCGCCATCCTTTGGATCGTGTGTTGGTTTTTCAACCGTCTGCTCCTGGGGCAGATCAACCTGCCAAGACCAGTGAAGTGCCCGTGGTGGTCTTCAAAGATGACCTCAAAAACTCGATGAGCTTACTGCTGGGCGAGCGTGATCCGCTGGCGCGCGATGCCACCAGGAACGTGGTTTATATCGCCACGCGATCGCAGATTCTCAAGTGTCAGGATCTGAATGGCGACGGCCGGTGTGATGAAACCAAAGTGCTGGCCAATTTTGAGACCACGGGGAATTATCCACACAACGGCCTCTCGGGGCTGGCTTGGTATCCTTCGGGAAAATTGATTTTCGGTTGTGGCGAGAATCTCGGGGCCTCCTATGAACTCAAAGGAAATGATGGCACCGTGATTGCCGGCGGTGGTGAAGGAGGGAATATCTATCAGATCGATATCGAAGGCCATGGACTGACACGTGTTGCCACAGGTTTCTGGAACCCTTACGCCAGTGCCTTTACTAAGAAAGGCGATTGGTTCACCGTTGATAATGATCCCGACAGTCGCCCGCCTTGCCGGTTACTTCATGTGATTGAAGGGGGCGATTACGGGTATCGCTTCCGAAATGGTCGCAAGGGAACACATCCTTTCACTTCATGGAATGGAGAGATTCCCGGCACATTACCAATGGTTTGCGGCACCGGCGAAGCCCCCTCGGGGATCATTGTCCATTCCGGTCATGGCTTTCCCAGTGATTATGCTCAAACACTTCTCGTCACCAGTTGGGGCGATCATCGTATTGAGCAATATCTACTTAAACCACGGGGAACTTCTTTTGCTGCCGAATATAAGACGATTGTGGTGGGCGGAGAAGATTTTCGCCCGGTTTCAATTCAGCAGGATGCCGCTGGAAACATTTACTTTAGTGACTGGGTGAAGCGTGACTATCAACTCCATGGGCAAGGCCGTGTCTGGAAGTTATCGCCAAAACAGCCCAATTCTGTCTCAAAGACTGAGACTGGTCATCTCTCTTCAACGACAGACAACTCACACGACCTCTCAGACCCTTTTGTTTTCCGGCAAGAGTTGAATCGTCTCGTCAAGTCATCTTCAGCGAGCGCTCTGGCTGATCAGTTTATCCAGGCCAAAACACAGTATGATGCCGAGCTTGCGTTTCTGGCCTTGAGAGAAGGAAAGAGCCTCACTCCGAATATTCTCGATCTGGCGGCGAAAAGCCCTTTCGCCTCTGTTCGTCGACTGCTGGTGCAGGCCGTGGCGGAAGACCGTCTGGCCAACGCGGGATCACTCGTCGATCAGGTTCTGACTGGCAATGTGATGTCGTCAGATCTCTTTCTTGCTTCGCTGGCGGCTCGTGCCATGATTGGTGGCCAGCCTCCAGCAGAATATGAAAAGGCCCCGCCCAGCGCTCTGGCCAAGCCCTTTGCACTGGATCGGAGTAAACCCGTTTCTCTGCGTGCTCAGGCATTGGGTCTGCTCAGTCCTAACGATCCCGCTTTAACTGAAGACCTCTATCGACGGGATTTTCTGACTCAAGAAGAACCTTTGAAGAGCACTGCGATCCGATTGCTCGGCAGATCAAACCTGTCTTTTAAAGAACCCGTGCTCTGTGAAATCACAGAGAATGAGTCATTGCCAAAATCTCTCCGGCTTGATGCCCTGAATGGACTGATTCAGCCGCCAAGCCACTCCAGCACGGAATCATCAATTCAGGATAAAACCCGGCAGTTGCTGATTCGGTTGATGTTCTCCAACGACTCAGAAATACAGGTCGCCGCCATTCGTGCGCTGCGCGGCCATTTACCGATGGAAACAACGCGCGATGTCGCATTAGCCCAGCAAGTGACTCAATTGCGGGCGCAGGCCAGGAGTGAAGTTCTTGCTCAATTGGAACTTGCTTTTCAGGCCCAAAATCAAGAACACACTCTGGCTGATGCAGGGGCTGGTGGAGACGTTCAAGCCGGGAGACGGGTCTTTTTTGCACTGGATGGAGTCCATTGTTCAAAATGCCATCGCGTGGATGGATCTGGTGGCAATGTCGGGCCAGACTTGAGTGCGATCGCCCGGACAATGAATCGACAAAAACTCGCCGAGTCGATTCTGGAACCCAGCCGGGAAATCTCGCCTCAGTTTGCGACTCTGGTGCTGGAATTGAAGGATGGCCGGGCAATGACCGGTATGTTGGCTGATGGCTCTCCTAAAGGGATGATCCGGATCCGTGATAACGAAGGAGCCACTCATGATGTTCTGTTGGAACAAGTCGAGGAACAGAGCGTATCCAGAGAATCTCTCATGCCCAAGGGGCTGGCTCGCCAGCTCACAAAACAGGAGTTTCAAGACTTGCTGAGTTATCTGGAATCGTTGAAGTAATTGCTTAAGAGCCTGCCTGAGAAAACCCCCTCGCGCTTGCGGGAGAGGGCCGGGTTGAGGGGTATTTAACTTTCCGTGTTTCAGGTAGCTATTGATAGCATTTCGTCGATGACTAGATATGCTCCCCTTTCATTGAGAGCAACGCGTCCCCCTCATCCGGCCTGCGGCCACCTTCTCCCTGAGCGAGAAGGATTTGAAGACTCTGGACAGACTTTAAAAGCATGACTCTTATGAAAGTGGGAGCGATCATGTGAGCATTTCAACCAATGCTTTCAGTCGCTCGGCATCAATCCCGTTTAACCGATTTCCCGCTTTGCAAACCATCGAGCGAACAGCGAGAAGGTTCGGATTCAAGTCACGTGCTTTGATCAGAGTGGTCTCCGTGAGTTGACCAGCCAGAGCAATGCTCAGTCCTCGATCGCGGACATGAGTGATGAAATTTGAGAGTGTCTCCATTGAAAAATGGTCAAAGAGGGTCTGTCCTTTTTTCGTATAGCTATCAACAAGTAGGCCAGCGAGGCCTTCATTGACGGCAAGCTCAGCCACCTCCCACAATCCCGGGGCTGACGCATGAGGATCAAAGTAGGCCACGGCGATCCACTCTAAGGTTCGCCCGGAAAGCATTTCAGTTCGCTGACGGAACCATCGCCAGCGTTGCTGCCAATTGCCGGGAGAGTCACTGGTCTGATTAATAGGGGCGTTCTGGAAATAGGCGCAGTTTGCTAAACCAATCTTCACCAATTGAATACCCGCAGGGATTGCGACTGGTTCCGTCTCAAGAAGTTCTCCCAGTGCAGCGGAGACCAGTGGAATCGGAAATCTTTCATTACTGGTTGTATGGCCGAGACATTTGGCCTGAACGTCAGATATTTGCTCTAAGAGCCTGTCCGGTAAGGCTCCCTCTCCCCTCGTGGGAGAGGGTTGGGGTGAGGGGGCCGATGAACCAGACGTGTTTCCAAAGCCAATACCAATCTCCTCAACCGGCCCGCGGCGACCTTCTTCCTCAAAGGGAGAAGGGTTTGAGTGGTTTTGGACAGTCACTAAGATCTGGCTCCAGACGGCCGTCGAAGCGCGCCCCAGCGCCCCCTGCCCCGGATCTTTGATATCCAGGACAGTCACCCCGGCTTTCACGACCAATTGGGCTTCGGCGGCGTCTTTGACGCTCACAAGAAGTTGATTTGTTGAGGCCAATCGCTCTCTGATCTTCATCATTCTCCAGGGGTTCAACTTATCAACAGTCACCGATGCTATTCGGTTTCCGGGGAAAATCGGGCCATTGTTCCACATTATTAGGGGAAAATGACGCACCTTCGCAAGATTATCATGATTCACGGGCCATGGCAGGCTTTCGAGTCACGATCTGCGGAGATAAACTGGCTGACTTGGCAGAGCCGCACGTTTGGACGCTGCACGTTGAGACGATATTAAGCGGCGGCGGACTTTCTCGCCCCGGCTGATAAGCGGCAATCTAGGGACTGTCTCTGCCAAGATGACCTGCTGACAAGGTATGTCAGCCTTTTTTTCCTTGCGGAGTTCGGCCCTGTCGACCCGCTCAGTTTGTTGATTTGGGAACATGAAGCGACGCAACGACATCCGCAATGTGGCCATTATTGCCCACGTTGACCACGGCAAGACCACTCTGGTTGATTGCCTCATCAAGCACAGCGGCCAGTTCCGCGAATCACAACTGCAGCAGGCCTGCATTCTCGATTCCAACGATCAGGAACGTGAACGTGGCATCACGATCCTCGCCAAAAACATTGCCCTGATGTATGGCGATACAAAAATCAATATCATTGATACTCCCGGCCACGCCGACTTCGGTGGAGAAGTTGAACGCGTGCTAAGAATGGCCGACGGTGCGATTGTCCTCGTCGATTCTTTTGAAGGCCCTCGTCCACAAACACGCTTCGTGTTACAGAAGGCTCTGGAAGTTGGTCTTCAGCCACTCGTGGTCGTGAACAAGATCGACCGGCCTGACGCTCGTCCTCTCGAAGTTCTCAACGAGACATTTGACCTCTTCGTGGAACTGGGTGCCGACGATTCGACACTTGATTTTCCTTATGTTTTCGCCAGCGGTCGTGCCGGATATGCCTCGCATGATCCAGCCGCCCGTGAAGGCGATATCCGTCCTCTGCTTGACCTGATCATCGAAAAGATCCCCGGCCCGGAAGTCGACGAGGAATCCCCTCTTCAGTATATGGTCACTTCACTGACTTACTCAGAGTTCGTGGGCCGTATTACTACGGGACGAATTTCGAGTGGCAAAGTCAAAGTGGGACAGACAATTGCCCTCATGAAAGAAGACGGCACCATCAAGAACGAAAAAGTGGTGGCCGTCGAAGTCTTCGATAAGCTGGGCCGCACGCCGGTTCAAGAAGCCTTTGCCGGTGACATTGTGGCGTTGACCGGTCTTACCAAGCCGGAAATTGGCGACACGGTCTCCGATCCTGCCTTTCCCAAAGCCTTGCCCCGGATCACAGTGGATGAACCCACCATTTCGATGGTCTTCACCATTAACAGCTCTCCATTTGCCGGAGCGAAAGACGGGGGCGGCAAGTTCCTGACAACACGCCATATCCGTGATCGCCTGGATCGCGAACTCGAATCCAACGTGGCTCTCCGTGTGACAGAAGCCAGCGATAAGGAGGCGTTTAATGTCTCTGGTCGCGGCGTGCTCCATCTCTCCGTGTTGATTGAGCAGATGCGACGCGAAGGTTATGAGCTTTCCGTTGGCAAGCCTCAGGTGATCCGTAAGCGGATCGATGGCAAGATCCACGAACCATTCGAAGTGTTAGTGGTTGATGTGCCCCAGACCGAAGTGGGGCCAGTCATGGAAATTGTCGGCAATCGCCGCGGTGAAGTGACCAACATGACCACCAACAGCACTGGCATGTCGCATCTGGAATTCTCGATTCCGGCCCGCGGCCTGATCGGGATCCGTACCCGAATGCTCAACGCCACCCGCGGCGAGGCCATCATTCACCACCAGTTCGACTGCTACAAGCCTGTTGAAGGGGAAGTTCCTCACCGTGCCAACGGCGTGCTGATTTCTCAGGATCGTGGCAAGGTGGTCGCGTTTGCTCTGGGTAAGTTGCAGGAGCGTTCAGAACTCTTCGTTGCACCTGGCGATGAAGTCTATGAAGGGATGATCGTCGGCGAAAACTCACGCGATTCGGATATGACCGTCAATCCGATCCGTGAAAAGAAGCTGACCAACATGCGGGCTTCGGGGACTGATGAAAACATCATCCTGAAGCCGCCCCGTCGTCTCTCACTCGAAGCGGCTCTTGAGTACATTGAAGATGACGAATACGTCGAAGTCACGCCATCAGTGATCCGCCTGCGAAAGATTCGTCTGACAGAATCCGAACGCAAGCAATTCTCACGCACTGCCGCGACAGAATAGTTCGCTTTTTTAATTGGATGGAATGCAACATCCCTCGATACGAGAAATTGTATCGAGGGATGTTTTTATTGAGGGTCTATTTATTCAATAGAGAGATATTTAACTCAAAAGTAGGGTGCATGCCAATGCACCAACTCATACGGTTTCCATGAAATAACTGCGCTGCTCGAATTCCACATGTCTTTTCACAGGCTGGACTTCGGAACAACGCACAGCGCAGTTTTTTCTTGTGAATGGTATCATAGGGATTGAACAGGCACAGCGCGCCAACCCTGACTCTTAGCATCCTCAAACTGAGGTTAGCTGATGCACAGCCTGCGTGTTCTGGAGGCATAATAAAACATACTTATCAGAATGAGTTGTGTACATGTGCGTTTGTGTTTGCCCGGACGCGGGTTAGATAGCCATACGTTGCTCGTGTTAGCTTATTGTTCGACATGAGCCGTAAACGACTGACTCGCCTCATCAGCCAGTTTCAGTAGCACATCGTGTGCTGGAACGGTATCAATTGTGAACCGATAACTAGCGACGATCGATTGCACCGTTAATTTCTTCAACTGCGAATCCGTAATTGTCAGGATCAACTCTTGAGAAATGGGATACATATTATCCCAGACGACAATGTTGACGACATGTGGGTAAGAGGAGGCAGATCCATAACGAATGATGCCCTTTGTATGGGGTGTCTGAAATGTCGATACCTCATGGTCGGCATACGGGATCGCAATTTTCGCTGCGATCAATTTCCAGTGTGATAAATAGTCGTCATCCGTCATCAACATCACTTTCCATAGGCTGACAGGCTGCTCATGAAGTGACTGTCGGATGAACGTATAGTTGCCATCTGCCGAAAATGCTGTGTCGTAATGAAGCTGGGTCAGTAATACTTCACATTCACCAGAGTTGTGTAGTTTTAACCAGGTTTTGTGGGAATCAAGTTGCGTAAACGCGCCAGCAGGGACTTCAAATTGCGAGTAGAAAGTGTCGATGACCTGAGTGTTAGAAGTCACCTGGAAGTCTGTCGGGGATGGCTGAATTGCGAGGCGAGAAGAGGCGTGAGGGCCTGAAATCAGCTCTCTATAGGCAATTGTCCGGGCAATCCGTGGGTATAGTAACCAATTGGTGATCGTCGCCACCAGAAGAAAAGCTACAAATAGCAATTTTAACCGCGACATACTCTCAACTTTATGTGTACATGAAGAGGCTCAAGTATCAGCTACGCGATACAGATACGAGAGGGGCATCATATCGAATTGCGCCCACTTCAATTTACCTCAATCTGCTTTTTAGCGGCTTGAATGATTTCAGGGTTGTGGCTTGTCAGTCCTCGGTAGATTAATCGCATGAACAATTCGGAATCGAGAGGCTGAACCATTTCAAGAAATCGACGACACTCCCATTCGTCATTGTCGAGATCAAGACATTGTTCGGCCACTCTTTCGATGCGTTCGAGAAACCACTGTCTGGGAATGGATGCCGCAGCTTCCCGGCCCAGAGTGATATTGCGGATGTTCTGGCATTGGCACGCATGCTCAAGGATCAGCGAGATCAGGAGATCAACAGCACTGGGCGGCAGCTCTGTTGCCAGACAAAGGTTGCTGGATAACTCGGGGGAAATGGCGTCCAACTGTTCCTTGAAGTCTCTATCGTAAGGACAATTGTTGTCGAATTTCATCGGATAGAACCTTCTGATCAGCTCCTTGATAGGCTATCTCCCAGAAGCCAACGCGGCTTTCTCTTCAGCAGCGCTCAGCCGCAGATAAAAAGGTTCCAGCGTCCACGGATCGACATATTTCTCACGTTGGGCTGCTTGGATTGCCAGTTCCGCGACAACCCTTGCCGGTGGCGGAGCCACACTCGACTCAAGACGCAACCCCTGAGTCGTCAGTGTGAGAATCTTCGACAGTCCCGGCCCCAGAACAACATCATTGGCCGAAAGCTGTTCCAGCCAGGGAGCCGCTTTCACAATCGTGATCTCGCCCTGCCGATGGAAACTCTCCTGTGCGAAGTGGTATTCGCCAAGAAAAAGTTCGCCACGCTGGGCATCTTCAATCGCCCACACGCGCTGATGCCCGTCACCCCAGGCGGTTGAGGACGCCAGCAGACTGTCGACGGCTACTAACTTCGCTCCTGTGGCATAACACAGCGTTTTTGCGAGCGTACACCCGACGCGCAGGCCCGTGAAACTCCCCGGCCCGACGCTGACAGCGACCAACCCTATCTCATGAGGCGTCACGCCCGCGAGTATGCAAAGCTGTGAAAGTTCTGCCACCAGCGTCTGGGCATGCCGACGCCCGGCCACCTCCAGCACGCGTTCCACCAGAAGCTGGCCATCTCGCAGAAGTGCCAACGATCCACCAACCCCTGCGGTTTCAATGCCTAACGTGACGCAAGGTTTAACCATTACCGCGTTCCTCCCGATTGTGGAGAGCCACCAGTGCGAACGACGGGACGGGAACCGGTTGCCGCCAGCTTGGCAGGCCCATCAAGAACCACCGGTCGCTCAATCGGTGTGACCATCTCTTTTAAGAACCGCGATGGCTTGGTTTCCCGCTTTTTACCCCACTTAATCCGGCTTTGCGGCCTTGTTATTGTGAGATAATCCTTCGCACGAGTGATCCCCACATAGCACAAACGGCGTTCTTCTTCGATAGAAGACGGCTTCTCAAACTCTTCGTCAACGCTCCGTTTATGCGGCAGAATTCCTTCTTCCAACCCGACCAGATAGACGCGAGAGAACTCCAGCCCTTTAGCACTATGCAGTGTCATCAGGGTAATCGCATTTTCGTCAGGACGTTCTGCCGGCGCAAAATCACTGCCACCTAAAGAGATTTCATCGAGGTATTCAGTCAACGACGGATCACGTGATTGACCTTCATACTGGGCAATCGAATTAGTGAATTCCCCCAGAATCAGATTCCGCATCTCTTGCTGTTCGGCGTTTTTATAAGTTCGCTCAATTTCTCGACTGTATCCGATGGCTTCCACAAGCTTGGTGAAACTTTCACTCAGTTTGGCTCCGCGATTTTTGAACGCCTCGCGCATCTCCTTCAGTTGCTGCTCAAACAGGCGAAGATTCCCCAATGCCTTGGTGGTGATTTCCCCGGCCTGCGCTGCATCAGGAATCACATCCCAGAACCGGCGTTTTTCTTTGACAGACCGGGCTAACAGCCGCTCGCAGGTCGCATCACCAATCCCGCGGGGTGGCACGTTGATAATCCGGAGTAATGATAAATCATCTTTCGGATTGACCAGTACCTTCAAATAAGCCTGAAGATCCTTGATTTCTTTCCGATCGAAGAACGACTGACCACCCACCAGACGATAATGAATCTGCTTGCGGCGGAGTTCCTGCTCGAAAATGCGAGGCTGCTCGTTCGTTCGGAAAAGTATTGCGATTTCACATGGCTTCACATTCAATTGTCCAATCAGATAGGCAATGTCTCGAACCACTCCCTCGGCCTCTGCCTGCTCATCTGGATATTCACGAAAGGTCGCGCTCGGCCCCTCTTTGTGGGCAATCAGAGTTTTTTCATGACGACCACGATTGTGACTCACCAGTTGGTTCGCCAATTGGATGATCGGAGCCGTACATCGGTAGTTGTCTTCCAACCGCACGATGCGAGCCGTTGGAAAAGCGTTCTTGAAACCCAGAATATGCT
Source organism: Planctopirus sp. SH287 (assembly GCF_056500625.1). Classification (NCBI taxonomy): domain Bacteria; kingdom Pseudomonadati; phylum Planctomycetota; class Planctomycetia; order Planctomycetales; family Planctomycetaceae; genus Planctopirus; species Planctopirus sp. SH287. The sequence continues at coordinate 1,765,087 of NZ_CM151403.1, forward strand.
TCACTTCTGCTCCGCGCCAGCCATAAATCGACTGGTCATCATCACCAACCACGCAGAGGTTATGGTGCCGGCGGACAATCGACTCGACCAGTTGGAACTGAAGCTCATTCGTGTCCTGATATTCATCAATCTGTACAAAATCAAAGCGGTCTTGCTGGCGTGTCAGCGCTTCCGGATGATTCTTGAAAAGCTGCCATGTCAGATACAACAGATCATCAAAGTCAACGGCCCCCGAAGCTTTGAGCGCCAATTGATACCGCCGATAAGCCATCCCGGCGAGCTGTTCGTGATCAGAATCGGCCACTTCCTGGGCCACATCGGGCGGTAGCCCCTGCATCTTCCAGCGACTGATCTGCGACAGCAGGTCGCTGGGCTTCATCGCTGTGTCTGTCATCTTCAATGCTTGAAGCGCCTTGCGGGCCGACGATTCCTGATCCCCCCGGTCATAAATAACAAATTGCTTAGGGTATCCGAGAGCTTCGATTTCCTGCCGCAAAATGCCCACGCACCAACTGTGAAATGTCGAGATCATGGGACGTTTTTTGAGCGAACGCCCCAGCAGATGCGTCGTCCGCTCAAGCATTTCTTTAGCGGCTTTATTAGTAAAAGTGACCGAAAGAATTCGTGTCGGATCAACCCCCGATGAAATCAGATCCGCCATCCGATACGTGATGACGCGGGTTTTTCCGGTTCCTGCCCCTGCAAGCACCAGAAGTGGCCCCTGATGCAATTGAACAGCTTGCCGCTGTGGAGGATTTAAAGTCGAGAGTTCAAGCATTGCGTTCGCACATGAAAAAAAGTGGCTTCCTGCCCGGCAGTCCTGATCTGCCTGCCCGAGAACATCCGGCTAATGCGATTTCCGCAAAAGTGTAGCGTCCTGGCGGCGTAAGAACCCAGACTTTTCAGGACTAATAACACTCATACGCCGCCACGATGACCCGGAAACGGGTCTATTCTCATGAATTCTGTTCGGAATGAACAGTTCGCAGCACTTCGATCATTTCACTGATTCGCGACCAACGCTCACCAGGGTTAACCGCCAGTCCTTTCATGACGGTCTCCACGATTCTGGAATCAAGGTCAGGGCAATAAACCTTGAGATCAGCTGGGGGCGAATTGATGTGGGAAAGAATCGCTTCCAACGTCTGCCCCGACTCCCACGGAAGCTGCCCGGCGAACATTTCAAAGCAGGTCACCGCATACGAGAAAATATCGATTCGCTGATCGGTTCGCTGCCGCCGGATCAGTTCGGGAGCCATATAGTTGGCTGTTCCCGTGCGATTGCCAGGGGCCTGAAAAGGAGGCGTGTTCGGGACAACCAGGCCAAAGTCGATCAACTTGATTTTGTTATTCTCATCAAGCAGCACATTTCGCGGGCAGATATCGCGGTGTATCCAGTTCTGGCGGTGAAAATAATTGATCGCTTCACCCAGTTCGATCGTCATTCGCAGACAATTCTGCTTCATCACATCGTTCTGGGAGTCAATCAGAAAGCTCAAGGCCACCCCTTCGACATACTCCATCACAAGATAGGCTTCATTCTTGGTGGTCATTCCATGCTCAAGCGTTTTGACAATGTAAGGATGCTTGAGCGTGATCGCGATTTCGCCTTCCGAGGGCTTTTTCAGTCCTTTGAAACGGGCCTCCAGACGGTTTGTCTTGTCGATATCCAGAATCTTCAGGGCCACCGTTTTGCCGATTTTTGAATCACGAGCCTTCCAGACCTTGGACATGCTCCCCTGCCCGACACGCCCATACAGTTCAAATCGCTTGCTGATATCGATTTTCGGGACACGTGGCCTGCTCTGAAACAGCTTCTTGAGGAAGTCCATCACCGGGTCAACCTTGATCAGAGAGCAAAATGAGAACCGAGCGGCGTCAACCGGCAACAGACAATGTCGCGACAGGCCAATTTCGACTATAGCCAGTTTTCGCCTCTCCCTCCACCCGACCCCCTTGCGGGGTTTGGGCCTAACGGCCGGGACGTGGGCAAAGATCCGCAGGCTCGTTGGCCTGCTAGCCGGTTGTTGATTCGCAAATCGGCCTGACACCGCCCCCTTTCGGTGCCCTTGCGGGCTTCGTGGCGGCGTATGAAGCCAGTTGTTGATCCGCGAATGGGTTTTACGCCGCCAAAGAGAGGGTTGATTTTCAAGAGAGTCGCTCTCCAACGATGACGCGCGTGAGAGAATTAGCTCCCTCGCCCATACCGATGGGAGAGGGCCGGGGTGAGGGCGAGCCGAGCTTTCAACATCCCTCACTCCATCCTTATAATCACGACCACCGCCTATCTATCAGCAAGCAGATCTTATGTATCTAAGTAGGGTGCATGAAGCGCAGCGCAATGCACCAACTCCGAACGACTCGTTACAAGTAGCTATAAGCCGTTATTAAACAGTAGGGTGGGTTAAGGCTTTGCGCAACCCACCATCTCTACTACCACCCTGGCGGCGTAAGACCCATTCGTATATAAACAACCGGCCCTCATACGCCGCCCCAAACCCCGCAAGGGGACGAAAGTGGCCCCCGACCGCTCTTGCGAGCAATCGGGGGCTGTGAAAAAACAGCAGAGATCAGGGCCAATCCACGAAACATCATTCCACGAAGTCACCCTCGCTGACAACATTCCGTCGGCCTGTCTGATTCAGTGTTGGGCTGAATCAAACATGATTGTGTTGGCAATCCCTCGTCACAAGAAGTGGCGAATGAATAAGTGCCAATAAAAAACATTCAGTCGGGCATCAGAGGTGTTCTGCGCGAGCAGTTCGCATCTGTTGTTTGACTGTTTGTCAGTCTCGAATTCGAGGGAAGCGTCCACAATCGGCGCTTCCGCCAGCAGGAAGGAGTTCCTGTTGGCAAAGGGTTGGCCCTGACCGAGCCGAGAGAGAGCCTTCTGTCCGGAATCACAGGCGAAAAAGACCTCAACCTGCGAGGTGCACCCAAAACGAAGCCTCTCTACACTAACGCCCTTTGTTGCGCGAAAAGCATCCTTCTTTCCCTTCTCATTCCGGCACCCTGGCGGCGTAAGCCCCATTCGCGAATGAACGACTGACCCTCATACGTCGCCCCAAACCCCGCAAGGGGCCGACAGGGGACGGGTGAGGGATTTTCCAATAGGCTTTCTCAACAGAGAAGTGTGCCTGGGTATCTATTCGCATCGCTGAGGTCATGATCGCCATTCCAGCAGCGGCTCGCCCTCACCCAGCCTCTCCCATCGGAATGGGCGAGGAGCAAATCAATCAACCCCATCAACCACCACCGCCCTGGCGGCGTAAGACCCAAACGCGGATCAACAACTGACCCACATACGCCGCCACAAACCCCGCAAGGGGCCGATAGGAGACAGATCAAAGACTTATCACTTACCCGAAAATTTTGCCCGGTTACGGAACCCAGATGTAATAGATCACGACCAGCAGTATCGTCCCTGCCACTGCGGTCAATACGCCGGAATTTCTCTTCTTCTTGAGATAGAAGATCAGGATGATGCCGGTGACTGAAATGATCACCGTGACCACGGCGCTCAGATCAATGACCCACGCCCAGACAGTTCCTGAATCACGCCCCTTATGCAGGTCGTTCATCAGGGCCACAATCCCCATCGTGGTCAGTGTGCCACTGTATTGGCCTGATTCACGATTGATATAAAAATCGGCGGCATAAGCCGGGCCTTTGAAGAGAATCATGCATTCTGCTTCATCTGCCCGAAACTCGGTCACTGCACCGCGAATTTGATGGGTGTTTCGCAGATGTTCGACGACTGACAATCGGTCGATGGTCAATGACTCATCAACTGATTCGTCAGCAGTCTGATCATCCTTTATTTCAGCGGTGGCATTCTCGGACTGAGAAAGTGAACCCTGAGGAATTGGCCGTTTGAGCCAGCTTCCATTCATGGTTCCCTGAAACTCAGTCGTCGTCTGAAGATCTCCACCAAACCATGTGGGATGGTTTAACGTGATGCCCGTGACCGCAAAGAAGATCAGTGCGGCAAACCCGAGTAGCGAGATATAGATATGCAACCATCTCACCGTGCCCGCAAACCACGTATAAAATGGGTTGCGGCGCGGTGGAAGATGAGCAGAGGCATGTCGAACGGCTGGCCTTCGCAATGCCTCTGGAAGTGCTCGCTTGGCTGGCTGACTACTTGCCGGATGCGATGGGTCGACGGTACTCGACGGTGGCGGATTTGATTTCGACATTGTTCTTTAGCTTCGCCTCAGCGATAGGTTCGGCACCAAGTTCAAGGGGGTGAGTGATTAACTGATAAGTTCCGTGCTCGCGGGCCACTTCAAAGTAAAGTGTGTACTTGCCGGGCTTAAGCGGAGCGCCAGAATCGTCTTTGCCGTCAAACACCACCTTGTATTCACCAGGGCCACGAGTCGCTTCAGAAATCACACCAATCAAATCCTTCTGGTCGGCCAGCTTGCGGGTACGATCGTTGCGGTACCATCGCAGCAGATCGCGGTGCCAGCGTGGTCCCGGCTGCTTGGTCATCATCCACAGAGCGCCTGTGCGAACTGGAAACCCATCTTTGTCTTCCAGCCAGATGGCCAGATAAGGGCGGCGGTATTGTGCACCGGTTGGCTTGGCCAACTCAAATTTGACTTCCAGTTCCAGCACGCCATCCGTCTTCACTTCAGTCTTGGAAGCCTGAGCAGCTACGGCAGGGGCTTTGGCAGGTTCAGTCACTTGAGCGACTTCAATCATCCGATGCAGACGTGGCTGACGAAGTTCGTCCCAGTCAGGACTGGTCAACGTCTCACCATCTTTTGTCACCGCCAGAAAATGGACACCCGGGAGCGTGCTCGCGAGAGACTGACAGTCACTGACGGATAAAATACTGAACGATGTGGCCAGCGCATCAGCCGTTTCTGCGTCACTCGCAACGACCGTCATGCTGGCGAAATGATCCACGGGCATCGCAGTGCGGGGATCAATAAGGTGTGAGTAAGTCTGGTTGCCGATCTGGAATCCACGGCGGTATCCCCCACTGGTCGCGACCCCTTGATTATGCAGATGAATCTGGCAGAGAGGTTCTGCGTTGATCGCATCATGGAACGGATGAGTGATCTGCACGGTCGATGTCATTCGCCCTTGCATGCAGAGGTCGCCGCCGATGGCGACGCAGGCCCCATGAATCTGCTGAGAAGATGCCATAGCGACATCCACAGCCCGATCAATGATCGTTCCTTTAGCGATCGCATCGAGCGTGACGGGGATCGCAGTGATCCGTGCTGCTGTCTGATTGACGGGGTCAAGCACCCAGTGGGATTGTGCAATCTGCCGCGCTGTCGCAGAAAGTTCGACTTTTGAAGGGACTTGTTGAAGCTGTTGTCCCTTTTCCCAGACAAGACTGGCAGCTTGCACTGAAGGGTTGAAGGCCCCATGCGATTTTTCTCGCCATTGTTCGCAGCGACTCAGCACTCCGAACAATTCTGGGGAGATTTTGACAGGTGTGTGCGAAGTCTGCTGCCAGCGCGACAATTCGCTATCAGGTCGATGCCGGCTGAAGATCGCTTCCAGGCGACGGATCTCGGCTAAAACCTGAGTTTCTGCTCCCTGAGCCGCTTCACGAGAATCTGCTTCAACCTGAAGTTGCAGGGACGTTCCCAGTACAAATTCATGTTCAAAAACATATCGCTCAGAGGCATTCAGCGGACTGATTAGCGAAAGAACCGCAGCACAAACCCATGGTGCGATGGTCAATCGCAGCATCCAACTCAAACCTGGCATTCTCAACTCCAATGAGAGGAATTTATTCATTCGAATTTGGAAAACTAACACCTCGCCAAGTCAGCTAAGCTCTCAGAAAATGTTCCCATCGGAGTGAAATTTGTGGAGCAGAGTCAGCATCTTCAATCAGGTCATCAACCTGACGTTGCTTGAACACTGTCTCTCTTTCATCGCAAATAGAGGCTGCATTTCTAAAGCCAGCGACAGATCGAATTGAGAGATCACATTCGGTCTCTCTCAGTGATTTCAGTGTGATCTCAGCTTAAGGAGCAGACTGAGTTCCACCACGAGAACCTTGCCTTTCGGCTGAACCACCTTCTGATGAGTTCCGACGACCACTGCCCAGTTCACTGAAGAAGTGTTCCAGCTCGGCACGATCCAGACGGCCATCTTTGTTTGTGTCGATCGCGTCGAAGTTTGCCTGAAGTCGCTCAGAGGCTTCTTCCTTTTTCAAGTGGCCATCCTTGTCAGTATCGTGCTCTTCCAACAGGCGTGTCACACGTTCTGCTGGAGTTCCACCAGGGCCACCTGCTCCACCGCGACCGCCACCTGCACCCCGGCCACCTGCTCCACCCCGGCCACCTGGCCCGCCTGTTTGTTGGCTGGCTGCTTCTTCATCCAGCTTTTTGATGAACTGGGCGATTTCGTCTTTGGTGGCGGTGCCATCAGAATTGGCATCCAGTCGTTTGACCAGTGGCTGAAAGCGATCACCGACCTCATCAACAGTCAGTTGACCATCACCGTTTTTATCGAGGGCTTTCAATTGGGCCATCAGTTCCTGACCCGGCGTCCGATCTTCGCTCTGTGTGGCGGGTTGGCCGTAACCTTCGGTGGTGGGAGCGGGATCCAGCAGCACAAAATGAGCCAGCCCCGCCTGGTCAGCATCAATGCTGTAGAACAGTAACCGATCCTGATAACTGAGCAGTTGCATCTTTGAAAGCTGCGGAGCCAGTTCTTCAAAGGCAATGGCCCAGCTGTTGGTGGCAGGATCAAACACTTCAATCGAAGTCGCCCCTGCGAAGTGACCATCGACCTGAGAGAATCCTCCCGAGAGATACAGCTTGCCACCAGCGACAGCCACTTGGCCGAAGACACGTGAGCTTTGAGGTGATGGGATTTCACTCCAGGTTTTTGTCTCAAAGTCAAAGGCATACGACTTCTCGGCTACCTTTTTTTTCTCACCCAGACCGCCAATGGCATAGAACTTGTTGCCCAGAACGGCTCCCGCGAATGAGCGACGAGCCGAAGGAACAGCCGCTTCGGGAATCACTTCGATTCCCTGTTCATCCTGAGTGTTCCAGGACCAGGTCTCTTTGGCCAATTCCCGACCAGCGCTTCCGCCAAAGATCCACGCATTTTTTTGGAAGGTGACCAGTTGAAACATGGAGCGAGGGGCTGGCAGATGTTGAATGTTGTCATTCCACGATTTGCTTCGCAGACGATACTGCTGAATGACATCTGTGGGGCCGAACTTTTCTTCTCCAGGAGCGAGTCCGCCAACCACAGAGATCATCGGGTCAATGCGGGTTCCGCCAACAAACGCTCCGCCGCTCTGATTGGCGTGGGGCATGGGAGCCAAGGCTTCGACCTTGCGACCGACCAGATCAAAAGCAAAGGCTTCGTTGGAAAAGTTGTCGTTTTTGAAGTCATGCGGAGCAGTGCTCTTATTGCCTCCAAAGGCATATAAGGTCGTTCCACTGATGACTAATGACTGGCTATGCCGGGCGTTGCCGCCAAATTCGACATCCCACGCGGTGGATTTGAATGGACTTGGCTCTGTGACCTTCACCGATTCCACATTCGACAGATACGTCCGTCCGCCCACACCACCCAGCACGACGATTTCCCCTTCGGGGCCAATCACGAGTCGATGAAACATGCGGGAAGTGAAGAGTCGCTCCAGCGGTTGCCAGTCTTGGCCATCGGCTGCCAACTGGAAAACTGTGCCTGAACCACCAGAGAAGTACAACTTGCCATTGGCACCAAAGGCCGAGATCGCAAATCCGCTGAAATCGCCGGCGGCAGACAGATCCGGGCCAGGTGTCCATTGATCCTTGGCAGGGTCGTAGACATGCACTTCCTTGGTGACCTGATTACTGCTTTTCATGCCGCCCAGCACATAGAGCTTGTGGTCGTGGGCCGCTGCTGCCAGAGCACGGGTTTGAAATGGCGGGGCAGCAATGGTTTTCCAGCTTCCCTGCTCATCGGCAAGATCGAAGACCAGTGCCTCTTTGTGCCAGGGAACATCCATGAGACTTTCCCCCTGGAGATTCCACCCACCCACAACATAAAGCTTGCCATCGACCACAGCAGCATCTAACGACGAACGTGGCTCAGGAAGTGATGGCAACTCTTTCCACGTCCCTGTTTTCGGATCAAAGCTGGCGAAGAGATCCAGTGAATGATAGTTCGTCGTTTCTCCATTTCGATTATTGAAGCTCAGGCCACCCACCCGATAGATCTTGCCGTTCCACGAGACCAGCCCCGGACTTTGCGAAGGTTGCAAAGTGGTCAGTTCTTCCCAGCCATTGGAGGGTTGGGATAGATCCAGTCGGGAAAAATGAGGAGAGAGCGAGTCGAGAGAGTTCCCTCCGATCCGTCCCATATTTCCGCCAATGATATAAAGGTGCTTATCCAGAACCGCCGCCCCAAAGCTGGAAACAGCTTCCGGCATCGGCGGGTAAACACTGTGCGGGGAACCAGTGTGTGGTGAGGCGGGTTCGGCAGCACCAGCAAAGGCCGGAGCCAATAAAAACAGGCTCATTACGAGCGCTCGGAGACCAGTCATAAGACAGAAGTTCCAGTCAGAGAGTAACGAACTGGTGTCAGGCCAACGCATAACATCGCCCAGAGACTACAGACATTGAGATTCAGTTTCAACATTCGCGAGGTGAATGCGAATAACTTCAAGGCCACACATTCTTCTTCCAGCCTCCAGCCTGGGGCGACATCTTCCAGAGATTCAGAATCGCAAGGCGTCAATTGAATTTTTCAACGCCGGTATTCGGCGCCGAGAAGCCCGGCTGCCATGGCTAAGCAACTGACTTTCTCGATTTGACGAATTGAAGAGACCACAGGGAGCTAATGGCTCCGACCGACCAAAATAAGGCCAATGATCCAAATGATCGATAGAACGTAAGCACGGCTTGTCGTCCATGCACGTTGTCAGGCATGAACAATTCGGCAACTCCGATAGCAGTGATGCTCAAGCTGATGCAGACCATCGAGATCCAAAAGAAAACAATCGCCCCCCGCCTCGCTGGAAGGTGGGTGGCCAATACGGTGATGAGTGTTGAGTCCACTGAATATCTCATGACCTTTCTTCGATTGCCGTCGAGGTGACAAGATTTGAACAAAAACTTTCTTACAGGCAATTAACCTCAGCGGCAACCTCCCGCTCACGCAGATGAGGTCTGTCATACCCGTCAACGAATTTCCAGGCACAATCACGGCCATTCTCAGCAAGTTTGTAAGGGTCTTGAAAGACCGCCAGTAATTCATTCCAGTCTTGCTGACTCTCCGGGTCACTGGCTTTCCGGTGATCCAATTAAATTTAAGGTGATAGAAATGGCGATTTCTGTGAAAGATCGTGTGGCGTTAGTGACAGGGGCCAATCGGGGCATTGGCAAAGTCATTGTGGAAACCCTTTTGGCAAAAGGCGCCCGCAAGGTTTATGCCGGGGTGAGGAAGATCGAAGCGGCCAACGAACTGGTCAAGAAATATTCCGGGCAAGTCGTTCCTCTCGTCATTGATCTGAACGATCGGGAGACCATCGTAGCAGCGGCTGCCAAAGCGACAGATGTCGAGATTGTCGTCAACAACGCCGGAATCGCACTCGTCTCTTCAACCATGAGTGAAGATGCGATCGAATCACTCAAAACACAGATGCAAGTCAATGTCTACGGCCTCATCGAGATGGCTCATGCCTTTGCGCCGATCCTCAAAGCCAATGGTGGCGGTGCCTTCGCTCAGTTGAACTCCGTGGTCTCACTGAAGTCATTTCCGGCTGTCGCAGCCTACTCCGCTTCCAAGGCAGCCTCCTATTCCATTACCCAGGCATTGCGCGAAGAACTGGCCGGTCAGGGAACGGCTGTGGTCAGTGTGCATCCCGGCCCGATTGCCACGGACATGGCCGTGGACGCGGGACTGATTGAAATCGCCGAGCCTCCCACGCTGGTGGCTGATGCGCTGATCCACGCCTTGGAAAACGGAGAATTTCACGTCTTCCCTGACTCAATGGCTCGAAATATGTGGGCGCCATATGAAGTATTTGCCCGAAATGTCATTGAGCAGACCTCGCAAGTTCATTGATCCTCACCACCTCCGAATGCTGTCGTTTATACACAAGTTTTCTTAAGTCGTAGATCGTAGTGGCACGTAGTACCTTGCGGTCGTCACCTCAATATCTGGCTATTCTGTGTGCCACTGCTGGCTTGCCCAGCAGTGGCACACAGCACTGTGAATTCACGGCATTGATACTAACTATAAATAGTAAGGTAAGCTCACGCCCAAGATCATTTGATTTCTCCCCTACCTCCTCCGAATTCCTTCGCGATCTTCTTTTCTTCGCGGTAAAAACTCTTTGCTTCACCGCTAAGTCGCGAAGAACGCGAAGGGGTCATCCCGTTGCACGGGTTTTTCCCCCAGGCCGGAACTGCCGTGGTCGATCTGGCCATCATTCCTTGATGGCGTAAATCCCGTGACACTGTTCAAGGAAATGACAAAACTTGTGGATAAAGGACAGCTTTTGAATGGCAGAACGCATGAGACGCGGAAGTCTTGTCAGTGAAACTGAAAAAGCTTCCGCGTCAGTGCCACTTGTAAACGCCGCCATCGTGATGGAAACTCACGGGCATGAACCAAAACCAGCCACCATTTCCGCTTTATCCCTGGCATCTTCGCAGTCATGCGACGTCGCTTCAGGGCCAGCGTGTGACTGTGATGGGTTTAGGAACACTCGGCGGTGCGACACAAGCCGTCCGTTTTTTGGCCAACGCAGGGGCCTTGGTCACTGTCACTGATGTAAAGTCAGCGGCTCAGTTGGGATCCAGCCTTCAGGAATTAAGCGACCTGCCCATTCATCGTTATGCGCTGGGCGGTCATGATCTGGATGATTTTTTAGAGACGGATTTGATCGTTGCAAATCCCGCTGTCCGTTTTGATCACCCCTTGTTGCAGCAGGCTCAGGCGGCGGGGGTATCTGTCACGACAGAAGTGCAACTCTTTCTGGAACGCTGCCCTGCTCCCGTGGTGGCTGTCACTGGCAGCAATGGGAAGTCGACCACCACGGCGATGATCCATCAAATTTTTCAAACGGCTCACCAACAAGGGAGGTGCGGCCAATCCTGGTTGGGGGGCAATCTGGGAATCAGCCTCTTAAACCGGCTGCCGGAAATTAAGCCGGATCATATTATCGTGATGGAACTGAGCAGTTTTCAGCTTTACTGGCTTGATCGCATTCACTGGTCGCCGGCTCTTGGGATCGTGACAAACTTCTCACCCAATCATCTTGACTGGCACGAGACTCTCAGCCACTATCGAACTGCGAAACAGTCCCTTTTCCGATGGCAGACTGTGAGCGACGTTGCAGTCTTGAATGCCAATGACTCTGATGTCGCCACATGGACGACCCAGGGAAAACGTATCACGTTTGGGCTTCATCCCAGTCAAAACGCTTCAGAGTTATCCGCAGAAATTTTCAGCGAACAGACAAGTGATCCGGGCGAATGGATCACCCATTGGCGGACAGCAGATTCTCGCTGTTCTTTTCCATTGAAGAGTTGGCTGACTGTTCCAGGCAATCACAATCTCCAGAATGCCATGGGAGCCACCGCGGGCGCTCTGGCCTGTGGAGTGCCACTCGCCACAATTGAAGCAGCACTCAACACCTATCAGGCATTGCCACACCGGTTGGAGTTCGTTGGGAGTGTGGAAGGACGAGATTTCTACAATGATTCCCTCGCCACGACTCCCGAATCAGCGATTGTCGGAATGCAGGCGTTCGACCGGCCAGTCGTGATTTTGGCGGGTGGCTATGACAAAGGCGTCGATCTGTCAGTGATGTCTCGCGAGATTGCTCAACGTTGTCGCGTCGCAATTCTGATGGGGCAGACCGCAGATCAGATTGAGCAACAGATCCTCGCTTCATCCCGCAATGCTAAGAGCGTGGACGAAGCAGAATGTTCGGAAAAGTCTCAGCTGCAAAATAATACGAACCACTTCTCACTGATCCGCACAAGCAACCCGGCAGAAGCATTTTCAGCGGCTTGGAATCACTCTCAGCCCGGTGATGTCGTGCTCCTTTCACCAGGATGTGCCAGCTATGACTGGTTTCAGAATTTCCGGGATCGCGGCGAGCAGTTTCACGCGTTTGTGAAGTCACTCTCCAGCAGCACTTTGCCGTCGCCAATAACCTGAATATCAAGTCGCTTTAAGAGTCTATCCGGGAAGGCTCCCTCTCCCGCTCGCGCATTAGTCTCTACACATCTCAAAAACCCCAAAATAATAGGATAAAACACGAAGCGTAGAGGGACATCACCTGAAACCCAGCCATCCTGTCTTGCCTATTCTGTGAATCTAACGATCTCTTTGAGGACGTTTTTCTACTTTTTCAGAGGATGTTTTTTCGAGTTCAATCTTGACTCAGAGATGTGTAGAGACCAATGCGCTCGCGGGAGAGGGCTGGGGTGAGGGCCGATGAACCAGTCGTGTTTCCAAAGCCAAGACCAATCCTCTCATCCGGCCAGAGGCCACCTTCTCCCTCAGGGAGAAAGACTTATAGAGATCCCTCAACCGAAGAAGGATTTGAGCGCTTTCAGGTAGCCTTTAACTCGCTGACTCCTGCAAGGCAATGACGGTGGCCGTTGCCATCGTGCGACAGTGAGCCGCCGAAACCATCAGCGGCCCGATTTTCTGACGGGCCGCCACGAGTGCCAGTTCCCCCCTGAGAACAATCTCGTGCCGGTAGCCACCATCTTCCTGAACGAGGACTTCACGCCAACTCAGCCCCGGCCCCGCATAAGGGCCAATCGCACGCACTGTGGCGTCTTTAATTGCCCAGAACATCGTGAAGTGTTGGAGATATTCCGTCCGCTCACGGCAAGCAATAATCTCGGAAGATGAATAGATGCGATGGAGAAAACGCTCGCCGTGCCGCTCGATCAAACGACCGATACGAATGGTCTCGCACAGACTTGTGCCCATGCCAACGATCACGGTGTGCCTCAAGTCGTCAGTTTTTAAGGGGAATCAGATTCAACAGGCAAAGACACGTCATTCACTGTACCAGACGGCTCAGCAGCCGATGGAGCCGACAGAGTCGATAATGGTATTGCTGTCTTAGCCATGCCAGAACTCGATGGTTTGTTGTGGTCAAGACTCATCTCAAATGCCAGCTGATCTTCATGAGCTTTCGCCACGTAAACCGAGAGCACTCCAGCGGCCAACAGTTCACACAAGAACAACAGAGAGGCTAACGCCGGTCGCATTGTTCCTATGCGCATCATGAGGTAATTGGGGAACGAGTGCAAAAAGAAATCCGCCACAGGATTCACAGGATGAGAGGGAGATAGAAAATTCGCCATGTCATCTCCCATGGCTTCTCTTTGCTCAGTCGTCAGTTTCATATCTTGAAACAACTTCAGCGCGGGCATCGGAGGAGGCTGTCGCCAGGCTTCCCAACCAACGCCAATGCCCACCGTCAGGACTCCCAATACGGCGGCGTGAAGCCACCAAAGCCTCCCCTTTTGGGATTGTGGTGAACTTGCTGGCTCAATATTGGCTTCCAGGGCAGCGGAAGAAACCTGAGTCCGTTCAATCGCAATTTCAAACCAGCGAGAAAGCAGCACGCATGTGGCCGCAGCGATTGGCCAGAACAATCCCAGGAGCCGCCAGCGAGGAGGTGCGTTACTGGCCAGAGCCACAATCAGCAATAACGAAGCCAGGGCACTGGCCAGTGAAATCAACCAGCCTTTCCAACCGCTCGCATCGAGAGTGATTTTTGACATGCGACCCGGCTTTCAAATCTGAGGTGCGGAGGACGATCCAGAAGAAACTGATCCATCAACCACGGGATTCTCTGTTGGCGAAGTCTTCAAGTCCAATGGCTCAGAGACGCTTTCAAGCGAGCCTTCATTATGTGTTCCTGAATGATCGAGAACAGCTAAATCACAGGATGAATCGAACGGCTCCGATGATGACGATCGCTGACGTGGCGGAACAGGAATGGCCGATGTCAGCAGGCTGACAATAGCGGTAATCACCAGAACGAGTCCCAGACGTGCTGAAAGAATGGCAGAAACGGTTTCGTCAATCTGTCTCCAGTTCAATGCCAGAACCGTAGCGAGAACTGGCAGAATCAACAGCATCATTCGCATGTGATTGACACGTAACAACCAACTGAAGCCAGCCACACACCACCAGACAGGTAAGGAGAAAATTGCGATAGTGAGCGCCGCTTGCCAGCCAAAAATGACGCCGCAAATCCCCAGTGAAAAAATCCAGCCAGAACGCAGGCACGAAACCGTATGCGGCAATCGACCAGAGACAATTAATGCTCCATAAAATCCACCGACCAGCCAACCTCCCAGGCCGCATCCAACGGCATAAAATCGATCATCCCAAGTGAAACCCTCGGCGGACAACAGAAATCCTGACTGTGGATAAACTCCGGGAAAGAGAAAGGCAAAACCAAACAACACCGCCAGCACGAAGGAGATGAAACCCTGAGGAATTCGCCGCCCATCAAATCCCATCAGGCAAACAGCCAACAGCAGATATAAGCCAAGTAGCTGAAAGCCATAGATGAATAAAAGATCGGGAGATTTTGCTTCCCAGACCATCCAGGAAATACCCGTCAGATAATCGGGAGTGCGAACAGGAAGCGACTTTCCCCCAGTCACCACCATGGCGAAAAGCAGAAGCACGAATTGCAGTGCTACCGCAAGTTCAACCAGCGGATACCGAACAGGAATAGCCCATTGGCAATTACGGCAACGCCCTTTCAGCTTGATCCAGCCGAAAATCGGCACATTATCCGTAGAGCGAATTGGCGTTCCACAATGGGGACAGGCCGATGAACTCCGCCAGAGGGAACGTCCCAGTGGAACGCGATAAACAATCACGTTCAGAAAGCTGCCCAATGAACTGCCCAGCATGATAAACCATGCCACGGTCAGCACCGTCATGATCTGAACGGTGCCCTGCTCTTCACTGGCAAGACAGAAAATCGCTTCAATGATTGACAAGCCGGGCATGCACACTTCCGCAGTGAGTCTTCCGGAAGAGGTGCAGGAATTCGTCAGACAACATCGAAGGATGCAGATGACGCCGGAGTGACTACGATAAGCAGGATGCCGCTGGATTCGTGAGAAATCAACGCTTCAGTGTTAATGACTCTCGCTTCCATTTGTCCACCATCAGCCATTGACTGCGAACAATCACTCATCGAATTACAGAAAGCGACGCAGCGTTGCCGTGTTGGTCGGCCATTCGGCGAAGAGATCCACACCTGTCGGCGAGTACCCCCGGCATAACTCCGCGATTT
The DNA here is from genome assembly GCF_056500625.1 of Planctopirus sp. SH287. Taxonomy (NCBI): domain Bacteria; kingdom Pseudomonadati; phylum Planctomycetota; class Planctomycetia; order Planctomycetales; family Planctomycetaceae; genus Planctopirus; species Planctopirus sp. SH287. The sequence goes on from NZ_CM151403.1 coordinate 1,780,364, forward strand.
CTTCCCGAGCCGCAAAATAAGCGTCAATGATATTTGGATCCCATTGAACGCCAGAACCACGCCGGAAAATCTCTTCAAGCCGTTCCAGTGGCATTCCCTTCCGGTAAGGACGGTCGCTGCACATCGCATCGTAACTGTCCGCCACCGCGATAATTCGGGCCATCAGAGGAATTTCCTCCCCATGGAGACAGTCGGGATATCCTTTCCCGTTGAAAGACTCGTGATGGCTGCGAACCCCCGGCAAAATATGCTGCAGGTTTTTGAGCTGCTTAAGAATGCGATAGCCAATCATCGGATGTTGCTGGATTTCCCGGAATTCATCGGGGGTCAATTGATCGGGCTTACGAAGAATCCGATCGTCCACACCAATTTTGCCAATGTCATGCAGCATGCTCGCCAGGTAAATATCTTCCTGATCATCGATGGGAAGACAGAGTTCCTGGGCCAAACGCCGGGAAATCAACGCCACACGTTCGCTATGACCACGTGTGTAAGGATCTTTCGCGTCTAAAGTCTGAACCAGCGATCGAACAAAACTGATCACCAGCATTTGATGCTCACGATACAGCTCGATATTTCGCAAATGCGTTCCGAGAATCGTCCCGATTGAATTCAGAAGGCTGGCTTCAACAGAGCCATATTCTTTGTCACCGGCCAGATTGCAACTAACAATCCACCCTCTCCGGAACGGCGGCTCACCAATTGGCACCAGGATAAAGTTATCGATCCCCGGAAAATCGGCTCCCAGGAGCGTCTTGGCCAAATGGTTCTTGACGATAGGACGAGACCAGTCATGGTCTTCAAACCGCGAGGTCAGGCGGGCGAGTTGAAACTCGTCTAAAGGGAGATCCCCTTCGACCGAGAAATGATGCCGGTCATAATCCAGTTGCATCCAGATCGCATTGCCCGCTGCGGGGATCAATGAGTGCAATCGTGACAGACAGTGGTTAGCCAATTCTAAAGGCGACCGCGACAACTGAAGCCGTTGAGTGAGACTGTGAAGCAGACTGATTTCTTCAAAGGTATATTCAATTTGCGAAGAGAGCTGGAGGACTTCGTTCTCCAATCGCTGCTCGACTCTGCGGTTGGTTAATTGAGCCGCCGTCAGCGAGGCAAGTCGTTCTAATGTGGCCCGGGGAATGACCGGGATCGAACGATAAAACAGCATGAGATCAGACAAGTTCCAGCCGGCTTCCGTTGCCGCTAGGACCCATTCTGCGGGAATACTTCCTTCTGACTCTCGGGCCAGTGCTCCAACCCCGGCTGTTGCCCCCAGGGAAGTGGCTAAAGTAAAGCCTAGCAGGCAGACCCCATTGCCATAATTCACCACGGCAGATGAGTTTGAATGATAAATCTGGTCACACAAATGGGCGGGTAAACTAAACCATGACGGGATATTTTGCCCTGTCACTTGCACCTGATGTGAAGGAACCCACACAAAAGACGGAAGTCCCATCGCTGCTGTCGCCTCGGCCAGAATTTCCCGGCAAGAGACTTCCATGGGAGTTGATATTGTGCCCGGGAAATAGAGATCTTCTCCCGCGATATCGTTCCGCACGAGAGTTTCGGTTCCGGGTTCGACTGTAATACTGGCCATCGACTTTACTTTCCTATGTGGCGACTTCAGGAAGTCTGCATGGGAAAGTTAGTTCGCAACTCAGCGAATGTGGCGATGGTTAACTGAATGTGTGCAAAAGATTGGTGTTGTTTCTTGGTCAAACAACGGAATCCGACACTGTGAGATCGTCTGAGACTTCATGTCATCACTCCGTGCTCATCAACATCATTCGTTTCACAGAGTCAGAATGTTGCCGCAAGAGATTAACAGATAGGGGATTACACTTGCTTACTCACACAATTGACCGCCACATCATCAACATCAGATCGGGTGAGGTTACATGTTTTGAATGGCTTATGTCATTTATGTCAAATTTGACAGCCTCGGGGGCCAATTCCGGAGGACTTTGATTGCTAATAGCCGGAATTGTGCTAACGAATCTAGAATCAAGATGGTTGCGCGCTCCCGATTCATAAATGAGCGGCTTGCTATTTCCAGCTTCTTACCTCGCAGAATGTAGGGATTAGGCCGATCAAATTGTCTGTGCCTTTCACATCACCTGCGTCTTATCGTCGAGATGTCGAGAGGCTTCCAAGGTGTTCCTGCTGAAACTGACGAAACGGAATGCTTCGCAAAGTGCCGTTGTTGAGTTTCGATTCCCAGTGATGAATATATTCCCGATCGAGCTTCGCAAACTTGGTGGCAATCTCATGCTGTGCCCGCCAATGAATGGGCTGGCCGTCGGTGATTTCCAATTCCACTGTCAGCGGCATCAGAGATCTCGCTCGCAACTGTTCGTTAAGAGCCAGTCGTGGCGCGGGAAGCAGGGCACGCGGATAGAGCACCGAATTCAACTGCGCCGTGGAATCGGCAAATCGCAAATAGGACTCCATGAGATCTTCATGAGCAAACGGAGTTGTTTTGACTTGATAGTTCACACCATTTGATTTCATTGACAACAGACCACTCCTGGCATTCAGTTCCGTAGTGAATGCGGGTTTCAATTGAAATGACAAGCTACCGGCTGCCGTTCGCGAGGCCGCTGAATCTTGCTTCTCAAGACTGAGGACGACCTTCTGGGCTTCGGTTTCTGCCAACGAGAGGAAATGGCGAATCTCATCTTGCGTGACCTCAGTCACCAGTCCCCGTGCCAGAGAAAGAATGGAAAATCGTTTCAGCGCTGGCTCAAAAATTGTGACTTCCTGCGCTCCTTCAATAAAGTCGTAAGCCTTACCCGCGTGAAACAGCGTGAGGCTTCGAGCCACAACGGGTGCTTTGTCTGACTGATCCAGACGTATGTCACGAACGGTCGTGTAGACCCGAAGTTCCTGGCCCATGGCGGCAACATGACTGGCAAACAGCGCTGTCAATCCCATCAGCACGATGGCGACCCAATGTGCTGATGTTCTCGAGAACTCAGTCACTCGTACTTTGTGAAAGTTGATCATTCGTGTCTCGCCTGTAGTGAAGCCCGACAACGCAAGACGTTGCGGCGACATCAACCCGAAAACAAAGCCGTGATACGGCACTCGGAGATTGTGAGGCATGATAGAGGCAACCTGTGGATGGAATAGCAGGAGGGGTTGAACCAACAGCGATTGCCAGTTGAAACTTGAGTTCACCGGCAGGCCATGTTTTCCAACGTTTTTCTGAAGGGAGGCGAAAAAGAATGGGCGATAAGCAAGAATAAGACATGACAAGAGGTACTCGGAAATACGAAGTCACAGCAATCGCAATCTGGTGATCAATGTCGGCGGTTTCTGCCGGACGGGCCTTCGAGGACAGAACGCTTATGCAACTCAACGATCGAGTCGTGTTAATTACCGGTGGACGTCGACTCGGCGCTCATCTGGCTCAACTTCTGGCCAGTCGTGGTGCTCATATCGCCATGACCTGGTTTGAAAACCAGTCCCCTGTTCGCGATGCTCTCCACGCTTGCCAATTGCAAGGCGTGCGAACCCTCGATATCCAAAGCGACTTAAGGCGATTAGAAGACAACCAGCGGGTTGTGGCCGAAGTCGTCAAGACCTTTGGCCGCATCGATGTCCTGGTAAACCTGACGAGCATCTACACGAGGACACCGTGGAGCAAACTGGAGCCAACCGATTTCGATGAGATGCTCGACTCCAACCTGAGGGCACCTTATTACACCGCTGTTGAAGTCGCTCGCCAGATGCTCAGCCAGGAACCTGTTGGCGAGGGGCACGCAGGAATTCGCGGGAAGATCATCCACTTTACTGATTGGGCATTGGATCGTCCCTATCGAGATTATCTGCCGTACCTTGTTGCTAAAGGCGGTCTGGCCACTTTCACCAAAGCGCTGGCAGTGGAACTGGCCCCGTCAATCACAGTGAATGCCATCGCACCAGGAACCATTTTGCCTCCACCGGGAATTTCCGGGGAAGATCTGGAAGCCATTCGTCTAAGCGGCGCAATGAAGCGGGTTGGCTCGCCTGATGATGTCAGTCAGGCCGTACTCTATCTCCTTGAGGGGACAGACTTCGTCACCGGAGAAACACTTCGCGTTGATGGCGGACGTTTTCTTGGCCCGCCTGAGCAGAATAATCCTGACTTCTGATGACGGATTTCTTGTGGCCCAGTGCCGTGACAGTGCCGTGACACGGCACCAGACGATCATCTTCGCAATTCCAGGCATAAGAGCGGCTTCTCCATGTTAATCCCGACGATTGCGTTACCAGCTCTCCTCCGAATCAAACCCGGAGCCTTGCAACGCGTAGGGGTCTATCTGGAGCGCGCAGGATATCGGCGCGTCGTCCTGCTGATCAGTCATGGTTTACAGGAATCGTTGTTAAATAGTCTTCAACATTCGCTAGCGGCCTCTGGCATTTCGATTCTCCTTTGTGAAGAGGTCGAGATCGCATCGGGTGAGGCCGCTCTGGAGTTACTGGCAAGAATTCCAGGCGATGCCGATGCCGTTATCGGAATGGGCGGCGGCAAAGCCCTCGATTTAGCGAAGTTTGTCGCGTTTCTGGCAGGAAAGCCGTATTGCGCTGTACCAACCTCACTTTCCAATGACGGTTTCTGCAGCCCTCAATCGAGCCTGACGTTGGCAGGTAAAAGAAAATCGATGGGAGCCAGACTCCCTTATGGGGTTGTGATTGATACTCTGGTCTGCCTTCAGGCGCCACGAGCACTCTGGCTTTCTGGGGTCGGAGATCTGGCTGCCAAGCTGACCGCAGTTCATGAATGGAAGATCGCTTTTCATGCGTGCGGCGAACCTGTGAATGACTTGGCGGCCTTACTCTCAGATGCCACCGTCTACCAGTTTATTTCTCGTCCTTTGCATGATCTGGATGGGATGAAACTACTGGCGACCGCGCTCATGCTGAATGGGATTGCCATGGAAATCAGCGGCAACTCCCGCCCCGCCAGTGGCAGCGAGCATTTGATCTCTCACGCCCTCGACCAAATCTCCGTGCGTCCCCGGCTGCATGGCCTGCAAGTCGGAGTCGCGACCTATCTCATGGCACGACTCCAGAAGATCGGCGCTGAGCAGATTGCCAGACTATTTGACGAAACCGGCTTCTGGCATGAAATCCGCCGTGACCCGTTCCTGCGAAACGAATGGTTGGCTGCCATTGAGCAGGCTCCAGGCATGAAACCTCACTATTTTTCCATGCTGGCTGAAGCATCCGCCCGAGACAAATTAGCAAAACTGATCGATGACGATCAGTGGCTGGCCGGGTGTTTTATCTGACGTTGTCCCGCTTCCTGTTGCGGCAACGGCAGAAATTGAAGCCCCTGCTCTGCCCAGTGATCCAGTAGCGGGTTCAGAACTGTGGTGACACGCTGCTGTTGAGCAATCGTCTCATTGTCGTGCAAACAGATCAATGGACGCTTGGGGAGTGACCGTTGACCAAGTTCAACGATTACATCAGCTGATAGTCGAGGGTCATAATCGGGAGGAAGCGTATTCCACATCACGATCCGCTGGGCATATTCTCGTGACCAGCGAATCGTGGCCAAAGTGAGATGCCCAAAGGGAGGGCGATACCACATCAACGGCTGGCCAGTGATTTGTTCGATGATCTGCGTGGCATGCAACAGATCATCCTTCATGACTTGCCGTGGCGTTCGCCAGGCATCGAGATGACCATAAGAGTGGTTACCAACCGCGTGACCTTGAGCCACAATCTCACGAACTAATTGGGGATAACGCTCTGCCTGGTCACCACGAAGAAAAAATGTCGCAGGAATTTTCCGACGACTCAGCGCCTCCAGAATTAATGGAGTCGTGACCGGATGAGGCCCATCATCAAAGGTGAGTGCTGCTGGCCGAAACAGTGCGGGTAAGTTCAGGTCAAAGGGTTGTTTGTCATGCGACGAAACAGGCGGAAATTCCCACAGCGCGCTGTCAAAAATTGGCGCAGCGATCTTGGGCAGCACCCGACCCAGCCAATTACGAAATCGATGATTCATCCGTGAGTGACCAGCAGGAAGACAGGCTGACGACAGGACACTCTCTTCGACATGAAATATGAAACTTACTGGCCAGCGGCTAACGACTGTCCGGGAATCCGGTTCAATGTGTAATAAGCTTCCGGATGGAGCAGCGGTTCTCCGACCGCAGACTTGACTCCTTCAGCATGAAGTTCATGGACAGAGCCAGCCTGCAGATTCTCAACAATGATTTTGACCTGCTTGCCGTCTTTACTGACTTCGGCCCGCGTGATTTTCTGTGTGGCATGATCCACTTCCGGGCTACCATAGGATGATTGATAGATGAACGTGTAGCTGGTCATCTTGTAATTGTCAGGGTTGCCAGCAACAGAGGCATCGACGGGCTTGGTAAAGGTCAGCAGAAATCCGTCCGGCTGTGCTTCCATCTTCTGAATTTCAAACGGGATTTCTCCACTCCAGCGAATCCGGTCAAGAGCAAAAGGTTTAGGCCCGCGTGATCCCCAACCACGATTGGTTCCGCCCACGAACAATTCTCCCTGGGGATTGAATTGAAGTGCCAGAGAGCCAGAACCTGTCCCCGCACGGAACGGAAAGCAGGCTCCCTGATAGTGGCCATCCACCTTCTCAAGGAAACATCGCATCACCGTGCTGTGAGTCTGGTCTCCCACAAACATCTGTTCGCTGAAAGGCCCAAATTTCCCCTGAGAAAGATCACAGGCGATCCCCGAGGCAGACTGTCCCATTTTTTTATAAGGGAACAGAATAGCCGCTGGTTCGTATTCCGGAATCTTCGCGGCTTCTGTCATAAAACGGCTGCCGGAAACTGGCTCAACAGGCTTCGGCCCCATGTTGGGAGCCTTGTCGTACCATTTGTTGCCCCCGGGGTGTCCGACAAACTTGCCGGGCTGTAAATGCTTCAGAGAACACGTGCCATTCCAGGGCCCTTGATTATCTGTAAAAAACATCTCTCCGTCTGCATTCGCACCAATCCCACCGGGTGAGCGAAGGCCACTGCAAGTGGGAATCGCCACACCTTCAGGACTAATCCGCAAGCACCAGCCACGAAACTGGACTTCGCTGCTAAATGATCCCGTCAGACAAAGAGCCACCCACAGGTGCCCCTCTTTATCGAACTTGGAACCAAACGCGTATTCGTGATAATCCCCGTTGATTTGCCAGGAATCGTTCACGGTCTCGAACGTATCGGCTGTCCCGTCGCCATTCGTATCTTTGACGCGGGTTAGCTCGCCTCGTTGCGTGGCGTAGAGAGCATGATCCTTCCAGGCCAGACCGAGAACTTCATGTAATCCTTCTGCAAACCGTTTCCATTTCACATGGGTCAAATCCTTTTCACCGGTTCCTGTTGCCAACCAGATTTCGCCCCGCCGTGTCGAGACTGCCAGTTGACGATCCGGAAGAAATTCCAGTGCCCCCACTTCAAGCATAACATCCTTGGGAAGGGGAACAGCCTCCAGCGGATAGTAAGTTGATTCATCCGCAGCGAGGGAGAGAGAGCTTGGTGTGGCGATGAGTGCGACCAGAAGTAAGCTGCAAATCGTGCTTCGATAGACAGCTCTGAAAATGGCAGGGGGCAGATTCATCGGAAGACTCTTTCGGCGGAACATAAGAAGCGAGTGGTTCGTCAAACTTGAATAGTGGGTAGATACAGGTTGCTAAGTTCGATAACAGAGGACGATACTGTGGCATCAAACCGAAGACATAGCTGTGACACGGCACTCGTCAGGATGATAAAAAACGATTGGGTTTACCATATGTACTTAATCTTCCAACCCGTAGGGGTCGCTCCTGGGTTAAGTGGCAGCAGAATTTCCCGCTGATCACCTGAAGTCCGAATGACAGGGTCTGTCGGTGTTGGGGACAAGGCCTGGATCGAGAGTCTCCAGATCCCATCGATGAGGTAAACACGCTCCCGGTTCGTAGCATCCGTGGGGGATGTCGGATCAAGTTCGATCTTCTTGGCCGTTGCCAACCGGAACATGAGTTGCTTGTCTGTATCAGCTTTATCGGCATCAGCTTTCTTGGTCGTCGCATTGTTCGCGGGTTCTACCTGGATAGTGCGAACAAGATCCGTTGTTGAATCTTGAGGATTCACTTTGAAAGGGGCGAATTCATCGGAAATCTTCTGCTCGTCCATTCCAAAGCGGAATGTAACTCCCTGGGGCGAATGAGGAGCCTTTGACGAAGTATTGCCCTTAGCAGAGGCAGAGGAGTTGATCGGTGTCAGGGCATAGCCTTGGAACTTAAAGCCCTGCTCTCTCGCCGCACCAACTGGCCAGGCCTGATCAGGATGATCCAGATAGGCCAAAGAGCGACCTGCGGGGAAAGTCAGGATGTCGTCGCCGGAAGGGCCGGTAAAACCTTGTCCGCGACCGCTCCAATGTCGTGAGGCATCGATAAACGCGCCATGCCAAATCATAGACAATCGCATGTCGTTGGCATCCCAGGCCAGATTAACTTTCTCTGGAAAAGCCACGCCAATGGCGCGTGGCCCAACACCCTCGATGAAATTGCGATAGACCAGCGGGCCGTTCGTGGCCACCAGTTCAATGGGTTCGCGAACAAGCCCCGAAGGAATCGCAGCCTTATCCCCATCTTCAAGATACCGCCAGACGGCCCGAATCTGTTGATCCGCCTGACCTCCCAAAAGATCAGGAAGGCTTGTTGTGCCAAAAGGCCAGGCCGCAGGCATGCGTGTCCCAGGGCGATATTCCTGAGGATTGCCCAGATAGCGGACAAACCAGTCTTCGCGCAGACGGCTGTGCATCGATGTCAAGTTAATCGCGCGGATGCCAATCGACGGGTATTGACCAAAATCGTGGCATTTAATGCACGATAATGAATTGCCACCCACCATATGACGTCCCGCAGCTTTAACACGATAATCAGGTTCAGTGAAAGGAGGGATGGTTTTCGGATCCGGTTCAGGGCGACGATCCGTTGCAACAAACAGATCCTTCAAGTGTCCAATCGCCCCTGTCCCGTAGCGCGGCATCCGCGTGAGCATATAGTTCTGACGATGAGCCGCTCCTTCATTGAGCAACTTTTCCAGCCAGTCATCGCGAAGTTTATCCCCCACTCCATTGAGTGCAGGTGGCAACCGGCCTTCATCCCCCATTTCCTTCATTGTCGTATCAAAGACGTCATCCCGCTGTGCCTCTGCCCCGCCATACTCACCGCGCTGATGACAGGCATAGCAGTTAAAAGCAAGCATTGTCTGATGAATCTTTGCCGGCCCAGTGACTAATGCCTCCCATGTTTCAGGAGAAGCGGCGGCTTGCTTCAGGTTGGTGAGTGACTCCTGGATCGACTTTTTCTGATCGGCTCGAAGCTGGTAGTGAGCCGCCTTGCCAGTCACAGCATCTGCAAGGCAACCTTTTGAGAGATCGAGTGACGCCAGTGCTTTGGCCGACTGGCTGGGTTTTAACGCCTCTCCGTTGGACTTGTATTCGTGGCATGAGGCACAATTCAAAGTCGTAAATAGCTCACGACCTTTCATCGCTAACTGATCGTCAACTTCAAAGGGTGGTTCGACCGTTGGTTTTTGGTTTGAACCGGGCAGTGGCATCAAAAGCGATTCCAGTGCTTGCCGCGTCAGTTTAGGCCCCTGGACTTCCACCCGCAGTTCAGCACCTCCACCCTGCTGAAAGAATTCCACAGCCAGCGGATATTCCCCTGCCGTCAGTTTGTGTTTGGCATCTTGCGTTTGGGCCGGGTGAATCCCATCCATCGTGACGATGGTCTTGTCGCCGATTTTCAATCGGCTGCCGTCATCCGAGGTGATCCAGAATTGATACTCACCAGTGGTCGGGATTTTGACTGTCCCCCGGAAGACCAGCCCATAATCCTTGTCGCGAAGCGCCACCTCAAGGTCAAAGGCAGAGGCTTCTCCTTGAGCCTTGGGCTTAAGCGAAGAAAAATTGGGCAAGCGATCCCACGTTCCTTCGTAGTAATCGAACTGGAGATTTGCAGGAGCAACGACATCACGGAAGAACCACGCCGTGATTTGACGAATCTCGGGATCTTTCAGATTCAAATTCGGCATCCGACTGGCAGGACGCGCCTCATGCGGATTTCGGAGAAACTGGCTCAAACTCTCGACAGTATATTTTTGTCCGACATGAGCGAGCGAGATCGACGTATTCCAGTCTTTGGCGTCGTCCTTCAACAGATTATGGCATGCCGCACACCCGATTCTGCTGAATGTTTTAGCACCCTGACTGGCCAGACTTCGATCGACAAAACGATTCGTGATCGGCGCATTTGATGCCAGAAAATGCGTCAGCGCCAACGCCGCTGAGTCCCGTTCCTCTTCGGGCAAATTCCCCAACAGATGCGGCATCGTGGTTCCCGGTTTGGAACCATGAGGGTTCTTCAAATATTCCAGAATCCATTGAGGTTTGACCCGCTGAGCCACATCAGTGAGACGCGGAGCCTGCTTCGCATTCCATGTCTTTTTCCAGTCATGATTAGCCGCGTGGCAGGCAGTACAGTTCAATTCTCCAATCAGTAAACGTCCCAGTGCCAATTCATCAACTGGCTTTCGATCTTCCTCTTCATCAGAGGCGTCACCAAGGACGGTACCATGATAGCGGTCATAACCAGCGACTCGAGGAGAAACACTCGCCAGGGGGCCAGCTTCTGCGCCATGGCCGAGCCGGCCATCAGCCAGCATCAATCCCATGACCATCAGCCCTGAGGCCATTAGCCTAGAGACCAGTAGCCCACTTGCCACTGTGGCCCATTGAGTGGCCCATTGAGTAAGGGAGCGTCGAAACGAGAAATCTCTGGGAACACGTAACGTCAATTTCACAGCTGGTAGTATCCTGAAGTTGCGGAACATCTGGCGGCAGCGGGATGAATTTCAGGTGCCAACGGTCGGTGGGCAATCAAACGAGATCTTTGCACTCAAACCACATTCACAAGGCCTTTCTCCTCCCGATTGAGATGCGAGGTGAAAATTCCCAAACAATCAATCGGAAAGTGCTGATGTGTTACCATGTCCACGGGCTGAGAAAAACCCTTTCGTGAAAAATATTTACCAACCGATGGAGCACTGTAAGATTTTTCACGAAAGGAACATCACTCCCGAGGCCGTGGCCGCAACCCCTCTCACCTGTTTTTTCGGCTGGTTTTCCATGCCGATGACATCACTTAACTTGCTCGCTTAATTCGATTCCAGCGGCAAAATACGCAAATTCGCAAACTCGACAGGAAACCCTTCAGCTTGTAAGCCAATCGCACCACTGCTTAAGAAATTTGGCTGTGAAGTCGTGATCTCTTTGCCATTAAGCTTCACCGTCAGTGCCCCCCCCTTGGCCATGACTTCAATCTCATTCCATTCCTGGGGAGGTCGGATCACCTGCTTCTGGCGCTCCCGTTGAAACTCCTGCTGAGCGGGAGCGGCTCCCCCGTTCTCTTTCACTGATCCCAGGTCAACATACTTCCCTTGAATTTCCATAGACAGGGGCCAGACCTTGTGCTCACCCGTGATAAACACCAGCACGCCCGAGTTTTCTTTCAGATCATCGGATGGTGACAAGCTGGCATTCGGGAATCTGATCTCATACCGGAGCCTGAAGTCATTAAACGAAGCTTTGGTAGAGAGGTAACCTTTGGGCTTGCCGACTGTCCGCAGGATCGCGCCCTCTTCACTCCACGTGTGAGGGCCTTCGGGAAAAGAGTCAAAGTCTGCCAGACTCAATCGCAATTCACCATTTTCCAGTGGTGCCATTTCAAGTGCGGGAATGTTTGTTTCTGACTTGATCAATGGCGGATTGGCGGTTGGCGTCCCCGTTTTTGGAGCAGCCGTTTGCGTCCCACAACCTGCCAGGCTGATAGAAAGCATGCCAAAACCTAGAATCCAGCGAGAGAGGGATTGCCCAAAGGAAATCAGGGAGGTGGTCATCAGAGACATCTCTTTCAAATCAGCAGAACATGCGAGACAAGTAGTGCATTGTCAAATGCTTAAAATTCGGGTCTCATCAATGCCAGAAGCGCTCACGGTCTTTTCGGGTGAGTTTTTCGTAGCGATCGGTATCGCTGACGAGTTCATCCAGGTAACCAATCGCCAGTTCCCAGAACATACTTTCGCGTTCTTTGGCCGTAAACAATTTCTGTAGTCTTCGGGAATAAGCACCAAACATATAGACCTGTGTGTGTCGAGAGACAGCATGGTTATTCGCGAGAAGCGCCATTTGTTCGATCTCCAATAGCATCAGCAGAAACCGCTTTTCCATTTCGGCATCTGCGAAGTCTCGAACCAGTTCTCCCTTCTCCAATGCAATAATGTTGGATGCAAGATAACCGTTGGGTGCAAAGAGGCGGTCGTGTGTTTCGATAAAGCGGGCAAGGTTCTCAATTCTTCGGTTCCGCACGAGCGAGAAGGAATTGAGAATAAAGACCAGAAGCGCAACCGTTGCAGCCACAACCGTCGCATAATCGCGGAGGGAACTGGTATCCATCATTGTGGCCTAAGGGATATTGATGACGTATTTCGGCGGACATACTGCGTGAGCTATTTGAAACGCGACATGACTGAACCCGTGTCAAAAAAACACGCGGCGTGCCTGGTATCAAGCACACCGCGTGAGTGTCGCCGCATGAGTATCACAGTAACGTCACTTGAAACAGATTAAGTCGCAGGAGCCACAGGCACCGCAGCGGCAAGACCCGCTCGCAGTTTTTCTTCGCTTTCATGCGAGAGGCTCGTCTGGATTAACGTACCACCAAATTTTTCAATTTCAGCCAGCACTTTATCAGCTGTCATCTGACGAATCAGAACGAACAGAGCAGCTGTTCCCGGCTTGAGGGTCTCACCAAGCTGCTTCATAAAATTGTCGTTGATCCCGACATCGGTCAAAGAACCGGAAAGTGCCCCTGCCCCGGCTCCGACAGCCAAACCAAACAGCGGGTTGAGGAAAATCATCCCGACCAGTGTCCCCCAGAAACCACCGCTCAAGGCACCAGCGGTCGTCAGATCATACATCTGACGCAGCTTGACCTTGCCCTTGTCGTCACGAACGGCCACCACAGCATCGGCCAGATCGATCAGATATTCCTTCTGCATCTTCAGGAGTGCCAGACGCACCTCTTCAGCGGTCAGTTCGTTTTCGTAACCAATTACAACAAGCGATGCCATCAGAGGTTCCTTTGAAGTATTCCAATCGGAAAACAGACCGAATGCCAGTAATCAGGCCACTGTCTCTAAACCATCAGGCATTCAGTCATGCGTCACCAGTGTGGCAATCGCGAGTGCCAGTTGGCAACCCTCAATAAACTGATCTAAATCAATAAACTCTTTTACCGTGTGAATTTCATGTTGTCCGGCCCCCATCGTCACTGTGGGAACACCATGCTTCACCAGCCAGTTGGCGTCGAGACCACCATTGGAGAAGTTGGTTGTCGCTTCAAGTCCCAGCGATTGAGCCGCCAGGATGGCGCGTTGAACCACGGGAGCATCATCCGCAAGATGAAAGGGCGGATAAGCGGCATGCGACGTGAATTTGAGCGTCGCTTTCTGCCCATCGGCACTTGTCACTTGTTCGATGGCTCTTTCAAAGGCTTTCTGGTAAGCGGCTGTGATTTGTGAGGTAAAAGCCTCGTCTGGACTACGGGATTCCCCTTTGAGGAAAACATAGTCCGTCACGACATTGGTCGCGTCGCCGGCCGCCAAACCTTTCTTACCCCCGAAAACGCCAAGATTGCTCGTGCCGTGTCCCTCTGGTTTTTTGACCTTGCCGAACCATCCCTGAGCATGAAGATCGGCGAGAGCCAATGACGCGATGAGTGTCGCGGAGACCCCTTTCTCGGGAGCCACGCCAGCATGAGAGGCCAGACCGTGAATCTCCACGGTAAAGCTTTCCTGTCCCACAGCTCCCGTGATCAGATTAGCGGGAACTTGACTGTCAAAATTAAAGCACATTTCAGCCCCCGAGAGAGCCGCTGGGTCGAGATAACGGGCACCCTGAATGCCACTTTCCTCACGAATGGTGAACAGGAGCGTAATCGGCGGATGTGGCAAATTCTGTTTAAACAGCGTGGCCACTGTCGCAATCAGGACGGCGCAGCCTGTGCGGTTATCGCCACCAAGCCCTGTGCTACCATCGGTCTTGATGCAATTCCCTTCACGAATCGGTTGAGCACCCGCGCAGATCGGAACAGTATCCAGATGAGTCGACAGGACAATTCTCGGGCCGCTTGTTGTTCCCGGTAGCGTCACGAACAGATTGCCCAGTTGACAAGGCAGATCGATTCGAGACGGCGCATCGTCATTGAGAATGCAATCAGCAGGAACACCCACTGCAATCAATTCATTTCGCACAGCATCGGCTATGTCCTGTTCCTGACCACTGAGGCCAGGGACTTTCAGAAGTCGCAATAGCAGTTCAATCGTTGCTTCAGTATCAATTGGTGATGTGTTAGCACCCATGGAAGGTTCCTCGATAGGGGCGTGTGTACTGATAAGTGATGAGTTCAAAATGGCCAACACTACAGCCCCCATGGCAACCCAAGCAGGTACCACGCAATAAAGAGGGCCGTCCACGCAAAGAAGATCACGAAGACATAGGGCAGCATCAAAGAAACAACAGTCCCCACGCCAGCGTTTTTATCGTACTTCTGGGCAAAACCAACCACGAGTGCAAAGTAGGCATTGAGGGGAGTGATCATATTGATAGGTGAATCACCGATACGATATGCCGCCAAGGCCGCTTCAGGATCAACATCCAGCTTGACAAGCACCGGCACAAAGATAGGGGCGAAGATCGCCCATTTGGCAATGGCACCCGTGATGAGAAAGTCGAGCAAAGCCACAACACCGATCAGTCCCAAAAGCAGCCAGAAAGGACCGACATTCGCATCCTTAAGGACATTAGCCATATTGATCGCGAGGATTGTTCCCATATTTGTATAATTAAAGTAGGCCACGAACTGACTAATAATTAATAGCAGAAAGATCGTTCCCCCCAATCCACTGATTGCTTTATTGATCGCATTAATCACGTCATTCGTCTTGGTGATCGTCCCTGCTCCCACCCCATAGCTAATTCCCGTCGCCAGAAAGAGCACCATAATCACGGCAATCAGGCCGTTCATGAACGGAGAATTACCAATGATCGCTCCGGTGACCGGATCGCGGAGCGGAGCACCCGGCGGAAATGTCAATAACCCAAAGAAAATCAGAACGCCCACAAGCGCAAGGCCAGCGTAGAGCAGTCCTTTTGATTCTTCTGGCGACAAGGTTCCCCCCGTCTCCTGCGGTTTTTCGCCAGTGTAACTTCCCAGTCTCGGTTCAATCACTCGTTCTGTAATCAGCGTGATGATGACAGTCAAAAATGGAACCGAGACTAAAGAGAACCAGAGATTGGCTGTCAGCCCAATGGACAATTCGGGATTGACTAGATGAATCGCGTCATTAGTAAATTCGGTTAACACCGCATCCAGCGGCTTAATAAGCATATTTACGGTAAAAGCACCAGCCACAGCGGCAAAACCAGCAGCCAGACCCGCGAGAGGATGCCTTCCAATACTGAGGAACGCCGTGCCTGCAAGAGGGATCAGCACCAGATAACCGGCATCGGCCCCCACGCTCGAAAGAATTCCCACGAAGACAAGAATATAGGCCAGTATGGCCCGCGGAGAGAGAATTACCAATTTGCGGATGAGTGCCTGCACCAGCCCTGCTTCTTCGGCAACCCCCGCGCCCACCATCGCGACAATCATCAGACCAACAGCGGAAAAACCCATGAAATTCGGAATTAACGATGTGTAAATGAAACGGAGACCACTGCCTGTCAGCAGGCTGTTCGCTTTAGCACTCGCTTGTTCAACAGCATGTGTTTCTGCGTTGAGAATTTCGTAATTAACAGCCACTCCAGTCATTTCCATGACATGAGAGAGCACAATCACAAGACCAATCAGGATGAGGAAAATGACGGCGGGGTGAGGAACCCGATTGCCGACGGCCTCAACAAAGTCAAGCAGTTGTTGCATGACTGAAGGGCGAGTTTCGACAGATGCCGTGGGTGCCGAGTCAGGAACTTGATTCATCAGGCCTGCCTTGAAAAACATCAATCACAGAAATTCAAACAGATTGAAGCTTGCGGCTGGATCTCTAGCCAGAAAAATCCTCAATAAATTATCAGCGACATGAGGCCGGGATGTTTTGAACGAAAAAGTCATGTCGCATTGAACGGATCCAGGCCAGAAGACCGTGAAAGAGCGTCGCTGTCAGCATCTGACAAAAAATCAATAAAGCGATACCAGGCATTAGTGAGTGGCCGGATAAAATGGCAACAACCAGGGAACCATCGCCACGCTGATGATCAGCACAATCAGACTCAGGGGAATACCCACTTTAACAAAGTCACCAAAAGAGTAATTGCCAGGCGTGACGACCAGAGTATTCACGGGAGATGAAACGGGAGTCATGAACGCGGTGGAAGCCGCCAGTGCCACAATCATCGCAAAAGGATAAGGTGACGCATTCATGTCAGCAGCCATTGCTAGCGCGACTGGTGCCATGAGAACGGCTGTGGCGGTATTAGAAATAAACATTCCCAGAATCGCAGTGATCAGAAAGAGAAGCGTCAACACCCCGCGCGGCCCGAGGCCATCAGTGATCACCATCAGCCCATCAGCGGCTAACTCGACTCCCCCTGTATTCTGTAGAGCCGTGGAAAAGGGAAGCATACCGACAATCAGGATCAACGTTTTCCAATCAATACAGCGATAAGCCGTCTCGATGGTGATGCAGCGGAACAACCCCATCAGGAGACAGCCAATCAGAGCCGCCTGCACGTTAGGAACGAGACCGCTAATCATCAGTCCGATCACAAGCAGCAGGCAGGCCACAGCCTGTGGGGCTTTACCATGCGCCGGAAGAATGTCGTCGTACTCAGCCGGAAGCTGAAGAGGGATGACAAGATTTCCTTCGTTATTGAGATAGCGGATGGACTTCCATTTTCCGATGACCAGTAAGGTATCGCCAACTTTTAATGTCTCTTTTCTCAATCCCTCTGAAATAGCTGATTTTCCCCGGCGAAGTCCAATGGCCGTCAATCCCGTCCGGCTACGGAATTCACTGGAGAAGAGTGATTGCCCCACCAGATCGGAGTCAGCGGGAATCATGACTTCAACCATGCCGATCTCTTGTGCTCGATCGGTGAAATAGGTGCCAGTCAGTGGCAACGCATCGAGGATGTATTTTTCCCGGAGCGCCTCGGAATCCGCCGGTGGGCCATAGAAGTCGACCAGCAGAATATCACCAGCGTTCAGGATCGTTTTGGCAGTGGGTTGCAGCATCGACCGTTCACGCTCAATGGCCACCACACTGGCATTAATGGAGTCACGCAGGCCCACTTCGTCAATGGATTTCCCCACCAGTGGAGACCCGGCTTTCACTCGCACACGCTGTTCACGATGAGCCAGGTGATACGTTTCGACCCAACTCGCCAGTGTCGGCCGCTGCGACTGTGGAGTGGTTGAGGAAGCCGTGCCAGCGGGCAGCCAGTGACGGGCAAAATACATGTAGACAATCGCTGCCACCAAGATTGGGGCACCGAATGGGGCAAAGCTGAAAAAACGAAAGCCGGTACTATCTGTCGAGTGCTGTTCTGCGAAACGGATCAATTCGCTGTTGACGACAAGGTTTGGCGCCGTCGCCACCAGTGTCATCATCCCGCTGATCAAAGCAGCACAGCTCAATGGCATCATCAGCCGACTGGGTGGCGTTCCCGTGCTATGGCAGATGCGAAGCACAACGGGAATGAAGATGGCCGTGACTGCCGTGGAACTCATGGTGGAACCCAGCCCACAAACAACGATCATCAACAGCACCAGAAGTCTCGTTTCACTGCTTCCCGCCCGGGCACTGAGCCAGTCTCCCAGGCTCCGCGCAACGCCTGTGCGGACAAGGCCATCTCCAATCACGAAAAGGGCGGCAATCAACACAATATTCGGATCGGCGAATCCGCGTAGCGCGTCATTCATCGTAATGACGCCCGTCAACGGAAGCACCGTCAGCATGATCAATGCGACGATGTCCATCCGTGGCTTGTTGGTGGCAAACATGAAGATTGCCAACGCCAAGAGCGCAAGCACCATGCCTAATTCAAACGTCATGTCGATTCCATGGCAGACGTGGAGAGCATCAAAAGAAGATCGATCAGGTTGGCCTGTCAGTCAGCTTTCCTGAAAATCACAGGATTGTTCTACACCCATGATTGCAAGATTGGAAAGCTTGTCGGCAGAAAGTCCTGAAATTTTCGCATCTCTTATCAGGCGAGAATTTTACCGAGATTCTTGCGTCAGTAAGCGGATCGCCAAAGAGCTTGAAGGGAGGCCATGGAAGCAGAGATCCCCTTTTTCAGGTTTTGAATCCCCAGTCAAACGGCATTTTCCTGAGTTAAAAACGCCTGACCCCGCCCATCAGAAATTGTATTGGAAGACCGTCTGGATACGATCCGCGCGGCCTGACTGGCCGTTCTGATTTTCCCGGCGCCCCCACAGGTACTCCACGCCCACAGACATATTCCGCACGGGGATATACCAAAGGCTGGTGGCTACATAGTCAGAGCCAGCGAACGTCGTGCCGGGCATGGCATCTGTATGATCCACATTCACGTTGGAGTATGTGACGTTCGTCATCCAGCGATCCGCCCACCAATGTTCATAGGAGGCGGTCATGCTGTTAATGCCTAATGTCTCAAAACCACCATTGGCAGTGACAGCCCCATCCAGTCCAATGCCGCTCGTATCTTGAATGTATCGAGCAATCCCCGAACCGACAGCAAATTGCAATAGCATCCGACTACGAGAGAGAGGTGTCGGGTTGGCGTCGCGCACGGGGTTGGTTCCCATCAGAACCGCCCACGGATGAAGACTGCCTGTCAGATTGACACCCCACCCTGTACGGCGAGTGACCCCCTCCTCTGTTTCACGGAACCCGATCGACCGGACAATCGACGCAGCCTGAAAATGCCAGAGATCACGCTGATAGCGAAAATGAGCTGTGAAATCGGGAACGTCTTGAACATTGATCCCGAGATTGTCTGTTGTGATATCCGAAAACGGTTGTTCTAACGCAGCAGCAATAAACATATTTTCGCCAATAGGAATCGTCACCCGGCCTAATCCTTGTCGGGAGTTAACCATCCCGTTAGGCCCCTGAAAGTCCGCCGTTCGAGGAAAGACGCTCGCGTCCATGAATACCGTCGTATCCTGCCCGATTCGGAAATAACCATAATCAACAAATGCGAACCGGAGACGAGGGTTACTAGAGGAACCGACGGCGGGTGGATTGCCACTCAGAAAATCAAATTGCACAAACGTATGCACAACCCAGTCGTTGTATTCTGTGGGAGTCCAGGTATCCATACTGATACGTGTGGGTCTGGCGCTATAATTAACGTTCTGGCCGGCGCTTTGTGGGACAGGAATTGTTCGGGTCACAAAGAGATCAGGAGTACCAATCGGATCAAAGTCGTAGTTCGCTCCCATGCGAACAAAACCGCTGAAGCGAAACGCCGTCCCTGTCCCCGGCAGTAAAAATGATCCCGGAACTGGCCCACGGATCACCAGGCGACCAAAGTCCTCAGGGCTGATGGTGGGCGGAGGTGTCAGCTGCTGATACAAACCGGCGCCAGGAGCTTCCTGATAGTCGAGTGGGTAATAGCCTTCAGGGGCATAATCCGCATAAGGCTTAGCTCCCGTTGCAAGATCGTCATAATGCTCTGCCAAGGAGTCATACGCACGTCGCGACGATTCATAAAAATCGGCTGGAAATGGCGCTGCATAGGGCGATCGATAAGCCGGTAACTGTGGCCCGGACTGATAGTTCGTATCAAGACTGCTCTGGAATTGTGCTGGCTGAATCTCTGCCTGAGCCGGGAGAGAAATCAATGGCGTCGAGAAACTTGGTGAATCTGTCGTCTCAGCACCAACTTGTGTTGCACCATTTTGTACTGCCAACGCTGGCGAATCGATTGCAGGCAATGATGAGGGCATTTGGCCGTAAGATTCATTTGCCAGCGTAAACGCCAGTACAAAAACCAGTGCGAATGCCAGTACGAACGCCTGTGCAAACAGAATCAGGCACACTGTCAGCCAGCGCACCGAACTCCTGAACTTGAATGGAACCTGGGAATAACTATTCATGGCTCCGTTTCATTGGCGAGAGGAGCCTGTCTTGCGGCGGATATCGCCACTTGGCGAGGCGTGTGAATGGAAAAGTTATGCTAGTCGTTAATATCGACAAACTTTCCCAAGCCGGTGAGCAAAAAGTCAGCCTCAAAATCGTTTGCCGACCGATCCTGCGGGAAGCATGTGTTCATGCAGGATTGACGCGTCCATCCAACAGGAGTCCGCCGCCACAGCAAGCTAGGTCATCTCTGGTCGTTATCCCAGTCTGATGACCATGCCATTTGCAGCCATTTGAAAAGGACATTTCACCAGACCTCCATCAATCAGCAAAATCACCCTTGCCGCGGGGCAATTACGACATGCTGGAGAAACTGAAGTGGGTAGGTGAACCGGCTAGTAATTAGGTATACAGGGTTTCATCTTGTCGAACTGACAGATCACCGCCTGCATGCAGCAGCACTTTATTGAACATATGGATGCCCAGTCGTCTGCGCCTCTGAAGGCGATGCTGCAGTGCTACTCGTGGGCACTAAACAGGCATGTCTGGAGAAGGTTCACAAAGCGTTTAATGGAATGCCTCAGTCGCTTTTCTCGTTCCATTTTTAGTTGATTTGCGGGAAGCAGTCCCTGTGAGATCGAACGAGATATCATTCTCGCCAACAAAGACTTCGGCAGTCAATGTCGAGGCTTCGTTGTACTGGTCAGGGACAGATTCAGCCACTTCTTTTTCGCCAGTATCTTTATCTGCCCTTTTTGATGTGGTGATGTATACCGTATGCAGTCCTAAGGCCGCTCCAGGAGTTTGATGAGAGTACTCAAGGGCGTATCGACCACTATTGTCGGTTTTACCAACAGAACCGCGTCCTGAACTGGGTTGAAAAGTAATTTCAGCACCAGATAGTGGCGATCCATTAATTGTGACTATCCCAGTGACATGCCCCAGGGGTGGCATATCTGATTTTGTGCAGCCAAAATAGCAAAGACAAATCAAAAATAAAGCTGACCGATACATAAGTAGCCTTTGCGCGAAATGGCGAAGCTGTTGCTGGGGCAAAGTGTTTAGTGCATGCGAGCACCGATGCTGTGTGTGCGAATTTGCAAAAACCTGACAAGGGAGATTCGTCATAGGTTGTTATTAATTTTCACCAACAACCTGACCGTCATCACGTCCTAAAAGTCGTTCATAAGTACTGTCGATCGCTGCCGTGGATTTATTATGATCGATGTTTTCACTGATAAAACGTACTGAACCGTCCATGAATACAAAATGACATCCCCCAGTGTGGAGACTGCTAAAACTGTTGCGAGGATAAGAGGCGCCGTTAAGGTAGGATTCTCCACAGCCTAATGCATCGGCCATGCCGTAATAGCTGTTTGATTGATTGGAAGATGATCCGTAAACATGGGCAGATCCGGGATATTCCGTTTTAGAGGCACTTCCATAGCGTGGGGCCGTCCAGCAACGTTCGCCTAGCAGAATTGTGTTGCTGCTTCCATCGGTGATATCGCGAAATGAGACTTTACTATCTGCCCAGAAAA
Source organism: Planctopirus sp. SH287 (assembly GCF_056500625.1). Taxonomy (NCBI): domain Bacteria; kingdom Pseudomonadati; phylum Planctomycetota; class Planctomycetia; order Planctomycetales; family Planctomycetaceae; genus Planctopirus; species Planctopirus sp. SH287. Next base: position 1,802,043 of record NZ_CM151403.1, read on the forward strand.
CGCCGTTGACACATCCGATGTCACGCCCTGCAGATGCCGCCGCCGCTTTACTGCTGTAAAGTCTCCATGAGCCTCCATTGCCCGCATAGTTTCCCTTGGTCAGATAAATATTATCTGCTCCCGCTGTTCTTCCGAGGGCGTTGATGTCACGATCCGTCAGATCCGGCCCAATGTCGCTGGGGCAGCGAAAAACACTGACTGGTTTTTGCAACATGGAGACGATCGTTTGATCGAGTAGAGCAACGGACAACCTGCTGGTGCTCACTCCAGCAGTGTTATAGGTATTAGCGAGTTCAAGTTGCGGGAGAATCATGGCTCCCCACGCCCAGTTGCCAAGTTCAGTGCTGACTGAAGTAGGGTAGACATTGACTTGACCAGGGGGAAGTGTACCAAATGCGTCGATATAATTATGAAGGGCCAGGCCTAATTGTTTAAGATTGTTTTTGCATTGGCTGCGTCTGGCTGCCTCGCGTGCCTGTTGAACTGCGGGGAGTAGCAACGCGACGAGTATTCCAATGATCGCTATCACTACCAGGAGTTCGATCAAGGTGAACCCGTTTGCACTTTGTCGTTTTTGTGTTGGCATGTTGGAAACCTTTTTATGAATGTGACAAAGACCACGCACAGATGACATTGAGACAGCAGATTGTCCTTTATCTGGTTGCTTTCTCAATGGCCTTTTTTACAATCCAATGTTCCATTTGCACATGGATGGCAGCTTGTGTGAATGTTTTATGTGGTTTTTCGCGCATGCTTCGTTTAGAGAGCCATCACATGAAAAAAAGTCTTCTTGAAATCCGTCAATCACGCCTTAATCGATTTCGCGTGGCATTGCTGATTCAGACAGCCACAGATTGGAGTCGTCAGGTGCTTTCTGGGATTGCGAGATTTGCAGATGAGCGGGGAGGCTGGGATTTTTATCTTGAGCCGCGTGGACTCGATGAACAAATGGCTTTACCCAAAGACTGGCGAGCCGATGGCGTCATTCTTCGATTAACACACCCTTCGCTTCGCGCTGCCGTCGTTCGTCACAAGATACCAGCGATTAATGTGGCTTGGTTATCTGAACACAGTCCTTCAGTTCCTAAAGTTGTCTCAGACGAACGATTGTGCGGTGAGCTTGCCACTGATTATTTTTTAAAGAAAGGATATGATCAGTTTGCTTTTGTTGGCCCCAGGCGTGAAGGCTATTCAAATCGCTTTGAGCAAGCGATTATATTAAAGATGAATGGCTGTCGTTTTTTTCGGTTTGATCCAGAAACGGCAGGAACATCCCTGAATCGGTCACGTCTGACTCGATGGCTGAAGGAGTTGCCGAAGCCAATTGCTTTAATCGTCTGGGATGGGAGTTTATGTCACGAAATTGTGCTTTCCTGCTTTTCTGCGGGTCTGGAAATACCAGAGCAAATCGCTGTACTTTGTCTGGAAGCCGACCCCCTACTCTCAGCCCTCTGTCCCGTTCCTCTTTCTTTTGTCGATCAAGACGGTGATGCCGTTGGATATAAAGCTGCCGCTACTTTGGAACAGATGATGTATGGCTATCCGTCACCATCTGAGCCAGTTCTGATACCACCATTGAAAATTGTTGAGCGTCTATCTACGGATTATGTTGCAATAATGGATCCCATTATAAAAAGGTCACTTAAAATACTCAGAGATCGTGCCATCTCGCTTTTCTCAGTGTCGGATCTTGAAAGAGAAATGGGCTTGAGTCGTCGTCAACTTGAGCATCTCTTTATAAATAAAATTGGCGAAACACCTTCATCAGTCTTACGAAATATCCGTCTGGGGTTGGCAAAGGATCTCCTCAGGAAGACCGACTTGCCATTGGAAACTGTGGCAGTCCGCTCGGGATTTCAAAATGCAAGCGCATTTATACGCTGTTTTCGCAGAAAAATCGGCACGACCCCAGGTGAATTTCGTAAGTCGTCGGGGTAAATGAAAAAATACAATAGAACGCTAACTCACTGATGAGATGCTAGCGATTTCAAGGGTTAATAGATATTCATTATTGGGTTATTGAAATTGTGGACGCACATAAAAAATGCCATGCCCAGGATATCTCCGGGCATGGCACTCAAGATGATGTTAACTTGTGAAAGTTTATAGGAAATAAGTTGATATCTTTTATGAATCGCTTCTACCACTTGACCGGTGAGGGGTTGCGTTCCTGGAAGAAATTCTGGTGCCAGTAGGGGTACGCGATCTGGCGGGAGCTTACCTTATCAAGCCGCTCGACTTGTTCGGAGGAGAGTGACCACCCGACAGATCCCAGGTTCGCCCGCAGTTGTTCTTCGTTGCGAGCACCGATAACCACCGTGGAGACACTGGGGCGGCCTAGCAACCAGTTCAGTGCCACTTGGGGAATCGTTTTATCGATCTCTTTTGCGATTTCATCCAGCACGTCCACCACGTGATAGAGAAACTCGTCATCGACAGGTGGCCCCTTATCGTTAGAGACCTGACTATGGAGGCGACTGGTTTCTGGTAGAGGCTGACCGCGACGAATTTTCCCTGTCAGACGGCCCCAGCCTAATGGACTCCAGACCACGGCGCCAACCCCTTGATCAAGAGCAAGGGGCATTAATTCCCATTCATAGTCTCGTCCTACTAGAGAATAGTAGGCTTGGTGAGCAATATATCGGGAATAACCGCGTACGTCGGAAACCCCGAGAGACTTCATCAGGTGCCAGCCGGAAAAATTGGAAGCACCAATATAGCGAATCTTGCCCGCGGTGACGAGATCGTCAAGCACTCGTAAGGTTTCTTCGATAGGAGTTTTTGCATCAAACCCATGGAGTTGATAGAGGTCGATATAGTCAATCCCCAATCGCTTGAGGCTTCCATCAACAGCCCGAATGAGTCGCTCGCGTGAGGAACCTGCATCGTTGGGGCCATTGCCGGCGCGGAACGTTCCCTTTGTTGAAATGAGCACTTGGTCACGCCGGCCTTTAATGGCAGCGCCCAGAACTTCTTCTGATGCACCATCAGAATAGATATCAGCCGAATCAAACATGTTCAGGCCATGTTCAAGGCAGAGATCAATCAGTCTACGAGCTTCTTCCGGCCCCGTCGTTCCCCACGCCTTGAAGAATTCATTGGTGCCGCCGAAAGTTCCTGTTCCCAGCGTCAAAGCGGGAACTCGAAACCCTGACCGTCCCAGATATCGGTATTCCATGATCTTTATCCTTGTTCCTGTGAAGATGAAACTCTCGACACTCAGAGATCCGCATTGAGTTCACGTACTCGGTTTTCCGGAGAATGTGGCTGGCAGCTTTACCGATCATCATCCAGAATCTTACAGCATTGCGAAATTAAAGAATGATGGTCTTGATGGCATCTGTGCAGAAACCTGCTTGCGATTCACATCATTTCTGTGTTGCATAGTGAGATGGATTGTTCAAATTCCCTGAAAAATACTGCTGAGAACTTCAGATGATTGCTTTCCGCCATATCCTGCGTGTGATGCTTGTGGTGCTGGCCAGCAGCATTTCGATGACATCATTTGCTGGGGAAGGACTGCATGTAACGCTGCGAAGTCGTGTGCCGGTGGCTGGTGGAACAGCCTTGGTGGAGAAGACTTCTCAGATATTGGCAGTCACCGAGTCCGGTCACGCCTCTCTGGCTGTCCCCTATCGGCTTCAGTTCCAGCCCGCTGAGTGGAACCCTCGTGAGACAGCCATTGTGGTCTGTGATCTGTGGGACACGCACACATGCCCGAATGCAGCCAAACGCGTGGCTGAAATGGCGCCACGTGTCAACGATCTGCTGAAAACCCTTCGCCAGCGCGGCGTACTGGTGATTCACGCCCCCAGTAACACCATGAAATTTTATCAGGGATACCCAGGCCGTACGCTGGCTCAATCTGCTCCTGTCGTCGAACCTGTTGTTCCTCTGAAGTCATGGTCGCCCTTGGACGCCACGCATGAGGCGCCTCTGCCGATCGACGACACCGACGGCGGTTGTGATTGCGAACAGCCAAAAAAATCAGGGCCTCCTTATCCATGGACGAGGCAGATCGCATCGATTGAAATTGTTGAAGGAGATGCGATTACCGATTCTCAGGAAGCCTACTATCTCCTGAAGGCTCGAGGAATCAAGAATCTGCTGGTTGTTGGCGTACATACGAATATGTGCATTTTGGGGCGGCCATTTTCCATTCGCCAGATGGTCAAGCAAGGATTAAACGTCGCTCTGGTGCGTGATTTGACTGATAGTATGTACAATCCCGCTAAATCCCCTTTTGTCAGCCATTTCACCGGAACCGATCTGGTCGTTGAGCATATTGAAAAGTATTGGTGCCCTTCAGTCACCAGTAATCAGTTTTTAGGCGGTGAAGAATTCCGTTTTGCCGATGACCGGCGTCATCATGTCGTGATGTTGATTGGGGAACCTGAGTATCAAACCGCGCTGACACTTCCTCCCTTCGCCGTCAAATCTTTAGGCAAGGACTGCCGTGTGACAGTTCTGCATCTTGATGATCAATCCCAGAACCATTTTGAAGGGATTGAAGCAATCAAGGATGCAGATGTGCTTTTATTAAGCGTCCGACGACATCCCCTGATACCAGGTGATATGAAAGTCATTCGTCAATATGTCGATGAAGGACGCCCTGTTGTGGGAATTCGCACTGCCAGCCATGCGTTCTCATTGCGAAATCAACCCTCTCCAGAAGGGACTGTCGATTGGCCCAATCTCGATCCGCAGGTCTTTGGTGGTAACTATCGTAATCACTACGGTGCGCAGTTAAAGACAACCGCTCAGGTTGTAAAGAGTCCATTGAGTCATGCGATCACGAATGGGTTGCCTGAAACATCTTTTCCGACTGGCGGAAGCCTCTATCAGGTTTCTCCGTTGGCTTCCGATGCGAATGTGTTGTTGACCGGACGGGCAGATACTATTGAGCAGGCAGAACCTGTGGCGTGGTTATATACCCGAAAGGACGGGGGCACTTCTTTCTATACATCACTGGGCCATGTCGATGATTTTTCCCGACCCGAATTTCCCCTTCTGCTCAAACAGGCAATTCTCCATCTTGCCAAGTCGTCAGTTGGATCTGATTCAGTGAAGTCCGGGAAGTAATTCAATCGACTGATTATGGTCGAGTTGGCAACGATCGGATCAAGCGACAGCGGCAACGATCGCTTTGGCTTGGTCGCAGAGTGCCCGGGCCGCGTTTTCATCGGGGGCTTCCGCGATGATGCGAACAATCGGCTCTGTATTGCTGGCGCGGATTTGAACCCAGCGGTCTGGCCAATCGAGCCGAAGACCATCCCCTTCTGTCGCAATGGCATCTGTGAAGGTCTGTTTTAGCGATAAACACGCAGGAGCCACGCACTCACGGGGGCATGTCAGCTTGTCCTTCACGATAATGTACTTGGGAAGCGTGCTGACCCAGTCGACCAGACGAGCCTGTCGTAATGCCAGCCCATGCAGGAGATAGGCCATGCTGACGAAGCTGTCTCGGACATAGCCCACTTGTGGTTCAATCACCCCGCCGTTTCCTTCGCCGCCAATGAGGGCATTGACTTCGAGCATGCGAGTGACAACATTCGCTTCTCCAACTGCTGACCGATAGAACGTGCAGCCATATTTTGCGGCAATATCAGCCGTCGTACGACTTGTCGAACCATTGACTACCACTGAGCCTTTCTTCCGTGAAAGGACATGATCCACACAGAGGGCAAGTGTCAGTTCTTCTCCGATGTACTGGCCGTTGTTATCGACAATCGCCAGACGATCGGCGTCAGGGTCTTGCGCGAAGCCAACATCTGCTTGATGCAGTTTAACGGCATCAATTAACGCCACCAGATTTTCCTTAAGAGGTTCCGCAGGATGCTCAAACCGTCCATCGGGAGTCCCACCGAGCACAATCACTTCACAGCCGAGTGATTTCAGCCATTCCGGTGCGAGAATCGAGCCTGAACCATGAGTGCAATCAAGTACGACTTTGAACTTCTTGGATTGAATCGCTGACAGGTCAATAAGGGAGTTAACCCGCTTGATATGTGCCAGAGCAGCCGTTGGATCTTCGACCAGTTCACCAATGGATTCCCAGGTTTTGTAAACGGGGCCGGTTTTCTCAAGGATCGCCAGTAATTCGGTTCCTTGAGCGGCATTCAGGACAGAACCTCGCGACGAAAAAGGCTTGAGTCCATTCCATTCGATGGGGTTGTGGCTCGCGGTGATTTGTAGTCCGCCAGCGGCTTTCAGTTCTGTGACAGCCACACCACAAGTGGGAGTGGAGGCAATCCCCAGATCGGTCACCTTGCAGCCAGCGCCCGTCAGCCCGGCAATCGCCGCATGCCTCAGCATAGTTCCCGTTGTTCGCCCATCCCGTGAGAGGACAACGTGCCCACCTTGCAGCCATGTTCCCAGAGCAGCGGCAAAGCGTGTGACATATTCGGCATCAAGCCCGTTGCCAATGATGCCGCGAAGGCCCGAAATACTGAGAATCCGTTCTCCCATGATGCCTTTTCCTGTTTTGATCGGGTTGAAAAATTACTGAGGTGAATTTGGCTGCTGAACTGACAACGTTGTACTGGATCCCGGTGGCTGCCCGCTATCTTTTTGGGTCTCGTTCGTAAGAGTCTCGCCACTTGAATCTGTATTTTCGGTGGAAAATGTCAAGCGGCATTTGTGTTTGAGATATGCCGTCCATGGCCAGAGAATTAAAGCCATTGGCCCGAGAAAGCCGAGAATCGCACCAATCACGCCAAACTGGCTCGCTCCCAGCCAAATAAGAAAACCGGCTAAAGGATGAGTGGCCAGCGCGGCCCGGAAGAATGGATCATACAAGTGCGCGCGGACATAAAGAATGTTCGCCGCACACTGATGTTGAATGGCCAGAGTGATCGCCAGAAGAATCGTCGGAACAAGAGGGAGCAGCCTGGGCTTGACCTTTTGAGTTAGCCATCCGATGGTTCCCGGCCGGATTATCTCGGGAGGGTCAGCAAGAACCGGCAGCAAGGCCACTGCCGCTAGAAACGTGAGGATCGCTGTGATGAGGAAAAAATTGGACTGCTGATAGGATCGAGAAAACAATTCGCTAAATGAACGATATTTTTTTTGTGCCGCCAACGTGGTGAGTGTTGGTAGCCGCGTTTGCAACCATGCACTAGCAGCTGTCTGAATGGATGTCAGGATCGCATAGACCAACCCCAGGCGCCCGGCCATGGCCGATCCTTGATAAGCGAAGACCACGGGAATCATGGGGGCATGGGAGATTGTCAACAGGATTCCTTGAAGGCCAGCCCGCAATTGAATGGGCCAGGCTGTACCCCACCAGTCATAAACAGTATGCACAGGCTGAGAGAAGACAGCCCCCAGAATCCTGCGCTGAATCAAAACCAGATAGGTGGTCTCGACCGCAACACGCGTGATCGCGACGGCCGCCGCACTCCACACACCAAGATTCAAGGTCAACGCAATCCACATCGTGGCCGTTCCCAGCAAAGCCATGATGAATCGCATCCGCTGAACGGAAAGGACTTCTCCGGCAGATTCCAGAAAGACGATCGGAATACTTTCAACCTGAGAAATCGCAGCGCAAGCCACTACGGTCATCCATGGCCCCTGCCAAGAGATGGCGGTGCTCTCGGGACGATTGACGAAAAACCAGATCCCCAGACTCAGCACCGCGATCAGGAAGAAGCCAGCCTGTATTGAACTGCAAACCAGACCCTGGCGTAGCAGGCTGGCTGCCAGTGACTTGTTCTTCTCACTGGCTTGCCAAGTCACCTGGTCTGCTGACCACCTCCCTGGTGAAAGAGTCCGGACGAAGCGACTGTTGGCCAGAGCGTGTCCTGACAGATTCATAAAGACGAGGGCAAGCCCCAGTTCAAAGAGATTTTGCAAATTCAGAAGGCTGCCGAATGTGTAAAAGAACCCCTGCTCATTTTCGGTGAGGTGAGATGCAACCAGAAGGACTGTGATGGGGCCACTCAGCAGTTGCCATCCTCGTGAAAAGACAGCAAAAGCGACCGCTCGGCTCACGCCCAGTTGACGAGCGAGTTTAACCAAGGCCTCATTGGGCGATTGCCGCGACATCCCGCACAGTACTCCTTGTTGGGGTTGCGGCTCTTAGTAATCGAACCGATAGAGAGTGTCCAGAGCGAGGCTCACATTCCCTCAAGAGAAACTTCTCGTATTCTGAACTGACAACGGGAGGTTTTCCTTCAAAAAAACATCCTTGCTGTCAACAGAAGCACTCTGTCAGCAGCAAGGATTGATAAAAGTCACAGATTCTCAAATGCTTTTTGCCAGAGGAATATCCACAGGATAACCGTCCAGATAATAAAACAGGGATTGGCGTTCCCTCTCCCTTACCAGACCAGTTCTTCGGCGGCAGGAGCCTGTGGGATCGCAGGATAGGACAGCGGAAGAGGAGCGTCATAAGGCGAAATGTAGCGAACAGTGGTTTGGCCCATCGCAGGAAGTGTGTATGTGGCGGCGTTGCTATCAACAACGAGATGGCTTGATCCAGTGAAGTCACCATTCACCATCGCAGGCTGAGCACAGAGGGCTGGGGCTGGTACAACAGATTCTGTATACGCTTGAGCGTCCCAATTCACGTCCCCATTCCCTTCACTGCCACTGCCAGTGAAAGTCAGGTCATCGGCTGCCCAGGTAGCGCCTGATTCCAGGCTCATATCCAGCGCTGGAGAACTACAAACTAAAACACGACGAGCAGAATGCCAACGACGATGAGAGCCTGAACAGCCATTGCATGTGGTGATAGAGCCACTACACATCGGGGCAGAACAGGCTGGAGAAGAGCAAACCGGGCGAGAGCAAACAGCACCGGAGCAGTTCGATCGCGCACAGGAGGGAGCACTACAACCGCTTCCTACCCAGACCGGGCCGGAATAACCGTTTCCTACATAACTCGATCCAGCACAGCTGGAACCCGCACAGGATGAGCCTGCACAAGAGGGTGCTGAGCATCCAGAGCAATTGGCTCGATGTCGATGCCCGGCTTCCAGGCGGTTGTCATTGTTGGTATTCAACGACATCGCCAAAGTTCCAGCAACGATCGCGGCTGCAAATATTCGAAACATCATTCGCTCTCATCTCAGAAAATCGAACCAACCAGATTTCCAGCTGCCTGTGGCCTAAACGCGCCAATGCCAGGCAATTCAATACTCTTCGAGAAGAATACCGAGATTCAGAGCATCTGCAATACGGTCAATTGGGAGGAATGTGATGACTTTAGCGTGTTGATGCTCAAATGCTTCGTCCCTGAAAACCTTTCACGATTGTGTGTTTCTCCTTTTTGACAAATTGTTCATTGTCTTGAACGTTTCTGTGGGCACCGCTTCACGTGCGCTAGCCCAGGAATTTCAGATACCGGGAGGGTGGGAGATACGCGAATCAGCGACAGCAGTTCGTGGAGCGTTCACAACGGTTCTCCAGCCCAGTTGAGCGTGATGAAAAGGAACAGCCGATGTTCGTTCCAATTCCATTTCAAGGTGCCCGGCGGATAGTGGCAGATGGTGATTGTCAGGCCGGTCTCGGTGGCGAACGTTTGTAGTTCGCGCTACCACAGACGACCTCGCGACGAGTTGCTGCTGCCACCGTCGGCCAGTCCTGGGCTACGGCACCTGCATGATTTGGTTCCCAAGAGGTCAGATTAATACATAACTACTTGATGGCGAAAAATCTCATACCAACTACCGGGTACTTATTAAATTAGTTTTTTTGCCAGCCTCTTAGGCACAAAAAAGTCGATAGAAGGCCACTTGTCGGAAAGGTGGCCCGGCCTATACAGCAGAGAATTCCTCTGCCGTAGCTTGCACTTGAGCCTCATCAGACTCCAGCGAGCGAGGAAGGTTAAGTTTTATTTACATGCCGATTGGAAATATGAAGAAATCAGGAATATCGGCGAGAACAATCAATTTATTTACGCAGTGAATCAATGCTTTCCACTTTTAGTTTGCATAGCATAAGACGGTCGACTTGACGGCTTTTAGACGATTCATGATGGCCCAACCCGCCGCCAAACCACCGTCGTTCACCTGTTGCTCCAACGATTTATTGTCAGGGCCTCCGGCAAATGAAAACAGGACGGCGCGTGTTCTGGTGATCGCTTCGTTGTTAACACTGATCGTGATGTCTTTGGTTGCTCTCTGAAGGGAAGTGTCATGAAACGAGGTGCGTTTACGTTGATTGAACTCCTGGTGGTGATTGCCATCATCGCAGTGTTGATCGCGCTCTTGCTTCCCGCAGTCCAGCAGGCCCGCGAAGCAGCCCGGCGGGCGCAATGCAAAAACAATTTGAAGCAACTTGGCCTGGCCTTGCATAACTATCACGATGTATTCCAACGGCTTCCCATTGGAGTGGTCAAACCGGGAAGCGCACTTTCAGCCACAACTGGCGGATATACATGGTTTCGCGCGATCTGGCCGCAGATCGGCGAGGCGCCCCGTTACAATAGCTGGGATGAAAATGCCGGCTACAACTCGGGCCAGAATTTGGATCTGGTGACCCCCGTCATTTCCATGATGCGCTGTCCCAGCGACACGGCGGCGGCCTACTTTCGCAATATTCCACAATACAACTATCTGGCCTGTGTCGGGAATACCGGCTTATATAACAATGCCCGCAACGGTGTCCAGTTTTCGCCGGGGGCGTTTTATTACAACCATACAAATAGTGTTGGTACTGCCTATCGTTTTGCGGAAATCACTGACGGTCTTTCAAACACGATAATGATCGGCGAAGCCAGGGTGGGTACTGTCGGAACGCCTTCGGACAGCGCCTCCAGCGCGGGGGATCTTCGCAACATCCTGCTGTATTCAAATCTTTCGGTTTTTGTCGCACACTATCCACCGAACACGGCGATCGCCGACAGGATGGAAAGCGGCTACTGTCGCAACACAGACGATCTCCCATGTGCCGCCGGAAACAATCCCAATTGGGGCACTTCCGCTCGTAGCCGCCATACGGGAGGGGTTCACGTGGTGCTGGGTGACGGTGCGGTCAGGTTTGTCGGCAACAGTGTCGATATCGAGGCGTGGCGTGCCCTGGGCACGAAAGGGCAGGGAGAGCCTCTCGCGGACATATTCTAAAGCCTGATACGGCACGATTGGTATGATCCCGTCGATTTCCTGAAGGGGAAGTTTATGACCACGATACGGCGCGTGTCTTGTCTGCTGCTGGGGATTGCCTGCTGCGTTCCGGTGGGTTGTGGCTGGTTGGGTTCTGCTGCTCCGAAGCGGCATCAGGTCAGCGGAACCGTGAATCTGGACGGCAAGCCTTTGCAGACCGGCGAGATCCTGTTTTTACCTCAGAACGGTGGCTCGTCTCTTTCCGGCGGATCAATCACTGGCGGCAAGTTCCTCATCCCCCAGGCGAAAGGACTGCTCGCCGGGCAATATCTCGTCTCGTTCTCGTCGACAGTGGAACGCCCGTTTCCCAAAGGAAAAAGGGACTCCATGGGCGAGGGATCATTGGAAAGCGTTGAGATGTTGCCAGCCCGCTACAATGAAAAATCAGAGGTCTCGGCGGAAATTTGGGATGCCGGAGATAATTTCCTCTCATTTGAGCTGTCATCTAATTGATGTTTGCCCTCATCAGAATTTGAATTTTCGCGACATCATGACACCGCATCAAGGAGATGTGAAATGTCTTCCAGAGAGCCGCTGACCCGCCGCGAGATGCTCACGGAATCGATAGCCGGTTCGGTCGTCGGCTTATCGTTCCTCTCAGGGTCGCACGAAGCCTTCGCCGAAGAGGCTGCTCGTCACAGCGGTTCTCATATCCCCTCGCAGATGGTGGCTCCCCCGTTGCCACCGCATCGACCCAAACACGTCGGCGGAGTGCATGCCTATGCGAACCATAGCGTGTATGCGGGCGAAGCCATCGATTTCCATGTCAGCAGCACGGTCGACTACCGATTTCAATTCGTCAAGCTGGGGTCGGTTCCCCATGGTGATATTCCAGATACGATCTTGTGGGAGGAAAATGGCAAAGCGGAAGCCCGTCCCATTCATCCCGGATCGTACGTCCTGATTGAACAACCCCCGAACATCGATTTGATGAAAGAGTTCACGATCTCGATGTGGATCCGTCCGTTTCGCGTCAAAGGCGAAACGCAAGCGATCATCTCCAGGAACGATCCCGACGAACAATCCGCCTTCGTCTTGCTTGTGGAGGACGCAAAGCTGTTTCTGGAAGTGGCCCGCCCCAATCAACGGCCGATTCGCCTGGAGGCGTCCAGAAAGATTGCCCGGCGTCAATGGAATGCGATTGCCGTGACAGGCTCCAATAAGAGTGTTTCTCTTTGGATCGATGGCCGGAAAGTTGCGGAGCAGCAGCTTTTTCTGAAAGCGGAGGCCACCGGGCATGATCTGCTCGAACCTGTGCGAACTCCTCTACGGTTGGGTTCCGCGATTCGGAACGGCTTGGCCTCCGACTTTTTCGATGGAGATATATCCTGCTGCGCGGTGTACCACTCTGCCTTGAACAAGTCTCAACTGAAGGCGATCTTCGAGGCGCGGGGGTTGACCACTTGCCAGAACCCGCAGCCCGCCGCATTTTGGGACTTCTCCGATGAACAGGGATTTCAAGTCCGGGATGTTAGCGGACGGGGACACCACGGGTGGATTTTCAATCATGGCACCTGGATGATCGGCGGTCCTTCGTTCTTGGCGCAATCGGTCGACAAGTACGACTCGACTTACGATCCCCGCAAAGACCCGGAGCGGGGACATGCGTTGCGCCTGGCGAGTGACGACATTTACGATTGTCGCTGGCCGGTGAAGCACCGTGTAAGTGTTCCAGAAGACGCCAAGCCGGGATTTTATTGCGGGCGATTCGAATATGAGGCGGATGGTCAGACCTATCAACACAATGCCACAGTGGTCGTGAAGCGGGCGAAGTCCCTGCGCCGATCGCAAATCCTGGTGCTGGCGGCCAATAACACCTGGAGAGCCTACAACTGGTTTCCGTTCGCGGAGAATCTTCCGCCGGGCCCCCGCAACTGGGGCCAGTCTCAAATTGAGACGACACAGTCGGATGCGTCGCTCCCCGCATATTGTCTCTATCGAGGCCATCATGCCGGACAACCGACTTATCAACTGGGGCTGAAAATCCCTTGTGAATCGGCGGAACCGTATCGCTGTTACCGGGGAAGCCCGTTCTGGGGACAATGGGTCGCCTGCGAGCGACTGCTGCATCTCTGGCTGGAGCGTGAAGGCTATGAATTCGACGTTATTACCGATGAGGATCTGGACGCGGATCCAGGGCAGCTCGACGACCGCAAGACCTTGTTTATTGCCGGCCATAGCGAATACTGGTCGTTTCGCGCGTATGACGCGGTCGACCGCTTTTTAATACAGGGAGGAAGCGTCGCAGTCCTTTCCGGAAACAGTCTGTTCTGGCGCGTCGAATACGATGCTTCAGGACGGATGGATTGCCGCAAACTGGGGACGGGAATGCTCGCATCCAATTGGACACATCCGGGCGAGACTTATCACGGAGTGGAATCTACGAAAGGCGGGCTGATGCGATTCTGTGGAAAACCCGCCTGGCAATTGATTGGGCTGGAAACCGCAGGGTGGTGCGACGGCATGAAATTTCTGCCATATACAGCCGTCAACACGGATCACGCCCTCTTCCATTCGCCGCATCAGGTTGGCTTGAAGCAGGATGACATGTTCGGATACTTCAAGGGGATTGGCGTCGTCGGTCATGAATACGATGTACGCCCCAGTATTCTCGTCGCGGCCACTCCACAAATGCCGGCGGGGTATGAAGACATCCGCGATCCCGCTGGGATTGCCGTGTTAGCGGAATGCCGATCCTCGTTTAAGATCGCAAGCTATCTCGCGGAGGCGAATGCGGCCCAGGAGAACCCTTCAAAAGTGCTTTCTGAGATCATCTACTGGGAGCGTCCCGAAGGAGGGAGGGTCTTCAACATGGGATCGGTGGCGGCTCCCTGGGGAGTGTACTACGACGAGCAACTGGGCCGACTCATGCACAACGTTCTTCACCGCTTCGGCGTCAAACCGGCCTCCGTCTGAGAGCAAGCCATTCGTGGAAAACTCCAATTCTCAAAAAGCGACTGGCTTCAATAGGGCCGCGCTGTTTTAGCGCGGATGACGCATGCGGATTAGGCGACGTTCGTTAGCCGATAGGCAGCTTCAATGGGGCCGCGCTGTTTTAGCGCGGATGACAGGACGTCCCCACCAAAGCCCGGCAAGTGCTGGTCAGGCTTCAATGGGGCCGCGCTGTTTTAGCGCGGATGACAAAGTGTATTCCACACAACTAGAAGAAATCTAACAAGCTTCAATGGGGCCGCGCTGTTTTAGCGCGGATGACCGCTGGGTTGCCAGTGGATAACGAGCGTAACCAATCAGCTTCAATGGGGCCGCGCTGTTTTAGCGCGGATGACCTGTGATGCCCTGCCAAATCTCCATGAATCGTTCGTAGCTTCAATGGGGCCGCGCTGTTTTAGCGCGGATGACGAGTTGACCACCCGGCGGTACGGCACCACACCTCCCTGGCTTCAATGGGGCCGCGCTGTTTTAGCGCGGATGACACGAGTGATGATCTCACGGCCAAAAGAGAGATAACCGCTTCAATGGGGCCGCGCTGTTTTAGCGCGGATGACTGGATTCCCGGTACAGTCAAGTACATCTTTGGCTTTGCTTCAATGGGGCCGCGCTGTTTTAGCGCGGATGACAGAAGTCCAAACTCATCAATATGGAATTTATTGGTGCTTCAATGGGGCCGCGCTGTTTTAGCGCGGATGACTCGACCCATCGGGTAATGTTATTACTGCACCACGTGCTTCAATGAGGCCGCGCTGTTTTAGCGCGGATGACGGGGCCTGTGGTTTCTTGCGTGCGTGTGACGCGCGCTTGCTTCAATGGGGCCGCGCTGTTTTAGCGCGGATGACAAAATCAGAGTCGTAGGAAAAGATAAGGTCGAGAAGGCTTCAATGGGGCCGCGCTGTTTTAGCGCGGATGACGAGAGTTTCTCTGTGGTTTGACGGGTGGGGCGAGTGGGCTTCAATGGGGCCGCGCTGTTTTAGCGCGGATGACTTCACGGATTTTGTATACTGTACTACTGGTAGTGCCGCTTCAATGGGGCCGCGCTGTTTTAGCGCGGATGACCTTGATGGAGAACACTCTGTTGAGACGGTTACACACGCTTCAATGGGGCCGCGCTGTTTTAGCGCGGATGACTGTTCCGCAACGGCGGTGAATGGGATGTGATTGTCGCCAAGCTTCAATGGGGCCGCGCTGTTTTAGCGCGGATGACGTCTTGAGTAAACGATCTTTACTGAGTCTTGTAAGTTCGGCTTCAATGGGGCCGCGCTGTTTTAGCGCGGATGACGTGTAATAAGTCGCGGCTTGTCGCGGCCAAACATTGGCTTCAATGGGGCCGCGCTGTTTTAGCGCGGATGACGTGGCCGACGAGGACGGGGAAGCTGCTGCGATGGCCCGAGCTTCAATGGGGCCGCGCTGTTTTAGCGCGGATGACAGCAGACCGACAACCCAGCTTAGGGCCGTCAACTAGCTTCAATGGGGCCGCGCTGTTTTAGCGCGGATGACGTCTTCTCCCTCTTCGTTGAGATTCAAAGTGCGAGTTGCTTCAATGGGGCCGCGCTGTTTTAGCGCGGATGACGCAGGCAACTACATAAGAGCCGAGACCGTGGCATGACGGGCTTCAATGGGGCCGCGCTGTTTTAGCGCGGATGACTCGCCAATCTGGATAAACTCACCGAGTCTTCGTGACAGCTTCAATGGGGCCGCGCTGTTTTAGCGCGGATGACCCGCGCTACGAGCTTCGGATTCGCTCGGATTGTCCGGCTTCAATGGGGCCGCGCTGTTTTAGCGCGGATGACGTCTTGAGTGGAAGATTGCTTCAGGAAGTGCTGCAGCTTCAATGGGGCCGCGCTGTTTTAGCGCGGATGACAGGACAATTGCATGCCAATGCGTTTGGCTGATCTGAGCTTCAATGGGGCCGCGCTGTTTTAGCGCGGATGACTTCGAGTCGTTCGGCGAGCTGCGAAACATCGTCATGCTTCAATGGGGCCGCGCTGTTTTAGCGCGGATGACCTGGTTGCGTTCAATTCGTGATCAGTGCCAAGCGGCAGCTTCAATGGGGCCGCGCTGTTTTAGCGCGGATGACAGGACGGGCCTTTGGCCGGGATCTGGCAGACCAATCGGCTTCAATGGGGCCGCGCTGTTTTAGCGCGGATGACGACAACGTAGCGATTGATCCTGACGACATGGGTTGCCTGCTTCAATGGGGCCGCGCTGTTTTAGCGCGGATGACCCATTTGGCCCCGGCGTGCCAGTTGGCCCGGCTGATGGAGCTTCAATGGGGCCGCGCTGTTTTAGCGCGGATGACTCTGCCAGCAAGACCCGTGAAGAGCGACTGAAGGCTGCTTCAATGGGGCCGCGCTGTTTTAGCGCGGATGACAAGGATCAGGCAACGACACGACGTCAGTGTGGGCAGTGCTTCAATGGGGCCGCGCTGTTTTAGCGCGGATGACGGCCTAATGATGTGGCTGCCATACCCCTGGACGGTGAGCTTCAATGGGGCCGCGCTGTTTTAGCGCGGATGACGCCTTTGGACTCGGGAAGAACAACCGCAAGCCCATTCAGCTTCAATGGGGCCGCGCTGTTTTAGCGCGGATGACACCATGTCCGATTCACAGTATCGTTTAGTTGCTCACATGCTTCAATGGGGCCGCGCTGTTTTAGCGCGGATGACCGGAAAAGTCCCCGGGAGAGTGTCGGGCCGAAGAGGTGGCTTCAATGGGGCCGCGCTGTTTTAGCGCGGATGACCGGTGCTCGTTCCACTCCGATGAACGAAGGGAAGGTGCTTCAATGGGGCCGCGCTGTTTTAGCGCGGATGACACCGGCAAAATGATCTCTTAGAGATACGCCAGACGGCTTCAATGGGGCCGCGCTGTTTTAGCGCGGATGACGGCGAATCGTCCTCTGTGAAGCATTATCGCGAGCAGGTGCTTCAATGGGGCCGCGCTGTTTTAGCGCGGATGACATGGAGCTGCTCGGGCAAGACCCGGGCGAGCTGCGCGAGCTTCAATGGGGCCGCGCTGTTTTAGCGCGGATGACGAGTTGACCACCCGGCGGTACGGCACCACACCTCCCTGGCTTCAATGGGGCCGCGCTGTTTTAGCGCGGATGACGTGGCATGGGCCAGCGCTCCGGTGTGGGTGGTTTGCCAAGCTTCAATGGGGCCGCGCTGTTTTAGCGCGGATGACCCATCATTCATAACCTGCCTCTGCATCACGATGAAATCGTGCTTCAATGGGGCCGCGCTGTTTTAGCGCGGATGACGAGTCATGCCAAAGTTGCATACAAAACCATTGCCGAGCTTCAATGGGGCCGCGCTGTTTTAGCGCGGATGACACGATACTTAGCTTGAATATAACCTTCCTCTCCGCCGCTTCAATGGGGCCGCGCTGTTTTAGCGCGGATGACATTCGGTCGGGGCGATCGATTGCGGCCATTTCGATTTGCGCTTCAATGGGGCCGCGCTGTTTTAGCGCGGATGACAACCGTCCCAACTCTCGCGCCATCGCGAGTCTGTTTGCTTCAATGGGGCCGCGCTGTTTTAGCGCGGATGACGGGGCCATGCCGTCACGTTGATTGATCTTGTGCGGATTGCTTCAATGGGGCCGCGCTGTTTTAGCGCGGATGACTCGATGCGTGCTGAGGCCCGGCCAGAATGTCTTGCGCTTCAATGGGGCCGCGCTGTTTTAGCGCGGATGACGGCGAACACCTGACAGCAGAAGTCCCCGGAGATATGCTTCAATGGGGCCGCGCTGTTTTAGCGCGGATGACGGCGAGAAGGATTTTCAGCCACGCGAACCAGGACATTGCTTCAATGGGGCCGCGCTGTTTTAGCGCGGATGACAACCACATCACTTGGGGGAGCTTGTTGGATTATTCAGCTTCAATGGGGCCGCGCTGTTTTAGCGCGGATGACTCCATGAGTCTTTACATGACGGAGCGACAACCACCGCGCTTCAATGGGGCCGCGCTGTTTTAGCGCGGATGACTAAGAATCCAGCCGCACTTGAGAATCTTAGCCCGGCAGCTTCAATGGGGCCGCGCTGTTTTAGCGCGGATGACAGTCGTTGCGGATGCGTGCGTACTCTCCCTTCCAATGCTTCAATGGGGCCGCGCTGTTTTAGCGCGGATGACGCGGTGCATCCTCTCGTTGTGACCTGTTCCAGTAATGGGCTTCAATGGGGCCGCGCTGTTTTAGCGCGGATGACCTACAATCCCTTTTTGCATTAACAGATTTTTGCCTGTGCTTCAATGGGGCCGCGCTGTTTTAGCGCGGATGACTGGTCAAGCCTCCTGTGGCAACTGACATTCCAATCTGAATCGCTTCAATGGGGCCGCGCTGTTTTAGCGCGGATGACAATACCGGATACGTGACCGCTGCAAAGTGCGTCGTGCAGCTTCAATGGGGCCGCGCTGTTTTAGCGCGGATGACGATGCCTCAATATCTACGAATCTAAATAGGGATCGTCGTGCTTCAATGGGGCCGCGCTGTTTTAGCGCGGATGACTACTTCGATGCTGATCAATTCGCTGGTGTTGTCTGTGATGCTTCAATGGGGCCGCGCTGTTTTAGCGCGGATGACCAGCAGTGGGCAACGCTCCGACAATTCCTTATGACCGGGCTTCAATGGGGCCGCGCTGTTTTAGCGCGGATGACGCCACTGCTGGAATCGACCAAACCCGCACAATTGCGGTGCTTCAATGGGGCCGCGCTGTTTTAGCGCGGATGACGTGAACCCGTGGAAATCTCTGCGACCATGCGAGGATCGCTTCAATGGGGCCGCGCTGTTTTAGCGCGGATGACCGGCACCGGTCAGGAGGTTGCCGTTATCGGCACTCCAGCTTCAATGGGGCCGCGCTGTTTTAGCGCGGATGACAAGCTGCTGAGGAAGCCGCCGCTCCCCTGGTCGCTGACTGGCTTCAATGGGGCCGCGCTGTTTTAGCGCGGATGACAGAAGAGATGCCAGTTATCCCTATCCATTGGGGTATGCTTCAATGGGGCCGCGCTGTTTTAGCGCGGATGACGTCGGCCACATCCTTGCAGCTAAACTTCCGCATGAACGCGCTTCAATGGGGCCGCGCTGTTTTAGCGCGGATGACTGCGAATATTCCCTTTGCTCCCAACAGACGGAGGATCGCTTCAATGGGGCCGCGCTGTTTTAGCGCGGATGACAAGCATGGGACTCGTTGGATACCAATACGTGAGATTCGGCTTCAATGGGGCCGCGCTGTTTTAGCGCGGATGACCGTTTTCCTTTGATTCAGTCCGTTCGGTCTCGGCCAGCTTCAATGGGGCCGCGCTGTTTTAGCGCGGATGACCGCCCGGGTTCCAACTGCTTGTCATTTCAGACTTTAGCAGCAGCTTTTCGAGAGGTCGAGTCGGAAGCAGGGGAAATAGGCGATGTGAAAACATGGTGTTGAAGTAACTCCTTTCTTTGTTGGGTGTTAAGTTCTTCGAGCGATCACGGGGTTTGTTGCGGCACTGAACCGCTCGAAATCCCAAGTATGCAAAAAAAATCAGCTGTTCGTTTCTCAGGCGTTCTCAAGGCTTCGTGGTCAGAAAATCATGGCTTTTCGTTCGGGAATCTCCATGCGAGGTTCGCCCCAGAATTCAACACAATCGTCTCCTCGAGCACCGGCGTGGCCCAAGTTCACAACCATGACACGATCTTCCGCCAAATTCAAGATTGACCACAGCCCTTCTTTCAGTGTGAGTAACTGCATGGGAGACAACTCACAACGAAAGACTGAGTATTGTAAGGACGTACCAAATCCACACAATTTACGGTGGGTTAGGCGGAGTCGTTTTGCGTCTGCGATATCGTAAGATATTAGATAAACGGTCTTCATCAACTCTGTCCCTTGGAATAATCTTGAGAGAAAGTGAGATGTTCAGAAAATATCTGAAGGCAAAAAGCGAGTTTTTTGCTTGCTGAAACATTTCAGCGTGACTTTGAGGCTGTCATTCAGATGACTGATCAACGGGTACAAAAACCGGGGTATTTGTCGAGTTCACCTAAGAGAACACGTGAGAGAAGCCTCGCTTGAACTTCGAATATTCGGCGATAGCTAATCTTATAGCCAAAAATGGGATGTGTGATCTCTGTCTCCATGCGGCGTTCGTAAGCAGCAATCACGGCTTTTCTGCCTGGTTCAGTGAGAGCTACGCTGCCTGCCCTTCTGATAAAACTTTTCGGGCTGACCTCTTCGTTGTTAATGAGGGTGAGAACCGTGGAATCGCCAATGAGAGGACGAAATTCTTCAGCCAGATCCAAAGCCAATGAAGGACGGCCGTACCGAGGTTGATGCAGGAAACCAAGGAATGGGTCGAAGCCGACTGCCTGCAGAGTGATTGTCAATTCTTTGGTCAAAAGTGAATAGACAAAAGAGAGAAGCGCATTGACGGGGTCTGTCGGAGGACGTCGATTGCGTCCTTCGAGGCTGAATTCTTCTCCCCCTCGCAGTAATCTGGCAAAGCCAGAAAAATAGATTTTTGCGGCCATTCCTTCCAAACCCATCAGAGAGTTCAGATTATTGACCTGTTCAAGCTTCTGAATGAAGTCGGCCAGTCGGTCAAGGTCTAACTTGTATTTCTCTTCTGAGTGCCGTCTTAATAAGGTGCGGGAGTTTTTAATTTTGGCGGAAATAAAGCCTCGGGCGATGGAGAGAGAGGCTTGAGGGTCAAAAGCGGCTTTCGACTGAGCCATCCGAAGTTCGACATTTTTGTGGCTCATGCCGGTGGTGACGGCAGTGAACCATCCCCCATAAGAGAAGTGACTGATGGGGATGTTTCGGTCAGCTAACTCCCGAATTGTCGCAGAGGTGATTTGCACATTTCCCATTAGACAAACCTGAGAAACTTGAATCAGCGGGATAAATTGCGGAGCTGATTTAACTGGTGTGAGTTTCAGGCGTTCGCCATCTTTGCCAATATAGGTTCCCTGGTCCTGGATATAGAGTGGCAGGGCATCATCGCGCGCAGGGAGGAGTTTCCGAATTTTCTCTGTGTTCGGGGGATTGGCCTGAGTGTCACTACCGCTTTTTAAACAGTTGGTTTCATCAGGCAGGCAGATACTCACCAGTGAGCAACGTGGACACTTGGGACTATCCAACAAAGGGAGTGGCATCTGGCGCGAAGCCGCCATCTGCCGCATCTCTTTAATCAGTAGGCGAGTGCGAGCGATGAGGGTCTCATCAAACTCAATACGAACCCGACGTCGGGATTCAATATAATAGAGTTCGCCATAGTCACAGTCGTATCCATTCGCTCGTAAGATCAAGCCTTGAGCACAAAGCTGTACCCGTTCAGGTTCCCAGGCTTTCTGGGGGATGTCGGGGACACTGCCCCGTTTGTAATCCACAGGAACCGCTTTTCGGCCAGAAAGCTCAATCAGATCCAACTTGCCCAGCAGTCCCTCGGAAGGAGCAGACAACAGAAGTGCTCGTGCAGCCAGACTATCAGCAGTCAATTCGTTCGTGGGTGATTCGTCTTCTCCAGAATTCGATGGTTGGTGCGAGAGTTTTTCTGGTGCTTCAAAAGACTTTACCGTCGGGCGATCGACATTCCTGTGGCCAAATGTCCCTTCTTTTGTCTCAGGATTATCGCGAAACTCACCTTGAACCCACTCAAGATAAGCAAGCCTTGGGCAATAGGTGAATTCATTGAGCATGCGGGCCGGGACGAGATCGTCATCGGACTGAGACTGGTTCTCACCTTCACCGGTCAAAAGAGCGGCTAGGTCAAGAAATGGGCTATCAGAACCGGACTGACCAAAATTGGGACTGATCACGACTCGACACCTTATTGCAGAAGGAGTCGTCCGTGACGAACGCCACAAGCCGCGGAAGACCACACGGCCCCGATACTTCAACCAAGTTGCCAAAGAGCTAAACCGCCTTGAGCAACTCACACGAAACAAGTCATGCAAGTATAGGCGGCTATTCCAGGGTGTTGTAAAGACCCTAGAAAGGATATTCAATAAAAATTACGCATCATTCCTATTTTGTCGGAGCAAAGAGGCCAAGGCCATAGTGGCTGGCATATCCAAGCGAAAGGGGGCCAATAATTTCTTTGTTAAAGTGTAGCCGAAAAATCCCACTCACTCGATAACCATCCCGAGCGTGTTTCAAACGGACGCGGCGGTATTCCATGGGATGCGGACGAGGTTTCCAGTCTTGGGCAGTAGCCTCAAGTTGTTCAATTTTCTCCAGATGAATTCCCTGATATTCCGGAAGTTGTTCTGCTATTCGTCTCCATTCGCGAGAGAGTGATTTCCTCATATCTCTGGCTGCTGTTCTGCTCCCTGTATGGGAGGGGGCAAGATAGGGAGTGATTGAGGTGAATACTTTCGAGGACTCGAATAGCTCATTACGAAAATTGGCGGGATCACCTAGTCCTATCAGTTGAATGCGTAGTGGATCACGATCGCGACAATATAAAGATTTCAAGTTGGAAAGCGCACTGGCTTCTTCTTCACCGAGTCCTCCCCTGGCAATCATTGTGAGATGTGTAATTCTTTTTGGATCAACACCTTCGGCTGTTGGCAGATAGTGTGCGTGCTGATGTCGAGTCAATGTGGAACATCCATCAAGCGACCGTCCGGAGAGAATCGGTGACGAATACCTTGTCGGATCATCGGTTCTATTAAAATTGTCTGCAGCACGGACGTTTGCTCGGCACCATTTTTCAAATTGCCCCATTGCAGCGTAGCGGAATTGTTCCGCTATTGTGATTGTCTCTGTGATCAGAGGGAGTACTGGGCCATCCAAAAGGAAGCGAGCCACAGTATAGGTCTTGGGGCGTCGTCTGGATGTAGGGGCTACCGTTGCTTCTGGAGGGCGGGAATAATTAATGACTTGGCTCCCTGGAACAGTGGGCCAACGCTGGGAGTGAATCGTTTCGGTATCCAGGCAAAGGTGCCACGGCGGGCAGTCGAAGTAATAACTGGCGGGATTGATTTTTCCTGAAGCCAGTTTTTTTGCATCATGTCGTGGATAGTATTCACTTGAGAAGGCTGTTACGGGATCCAGGCAGAGGACTGGAACGGGATTGGGGTCGGAGGGATCAGAAAGGATTGTGTCACAATCCACAGTTTCCTGGGACAAATTGGCTTCGATCCATGCTTCAGCTCTTCCCAGCCATGTGAAATTGTTAAGAAGTTGAGCCAGAACTTTCAGGTCATCTGAAGAAAGGTCTGCTTCCCTCCAGACGATATAGAGGGGGGCTTCTCGATTGATAGCGACAAACGTATCAAAAATGAGTGTCCGATCATCAGGCCCTTTTTTCTCCCACGGCATGTAGTGGCGAGTATGTGCTACACGATGTGGTGGAAGTTTGAAACAAGGTGGTAGTGCAAGAGTTGTCAGGATTCGCTGCATTTGCTCAACAGCGATTTCTGGCATAGTTCGCTTCCATACTGCGACGAGTCCTCGTAAGAGCCTCCAGGGAGAGGGAGGCCATTCGGGAACTCCTTCATTGACATGGCGTCCCCAAGGGGTTGCATGGTAGCGACCACCGGGAAATTTCACTTCGATTGTTACAGGCATCGATGCATCTCTCCTGGTGGTCGTTTAAAACCAGAAATATAAGTTGAACAAATTGTCGTATCCCAAAGCCGAGTGTACGACCACTCTGTCATGACAGATTATTAAATTCGTCTACTGGCTTGTTATCCATTTTAATCTGTCAAATCAGGTTTGAAGTTCCACAAGGTAATTGCCGTGAAAGGCTATTTTGTGGCTTTAACCTTTTGGGTTTGTCCATGTCAGTTGAGTGACGACGGGATTGGAAAAGAGTGAAGAATTTTTCTTGATCAAAGTGCTGATCAAGTCGGCAAGTTCTTCGGCTGCAGGGAGAATAAATCCTTGAGGTCTTTTTCCAGGAATGTTATCGGGGTCGATGGCTTCGAGTTCACAGGCCGTTCTTAGACGCATGTTGGAGTCAAGGAATTTTCTGACTTTCCAAAGTGATAGAGCGGTCAGTAACTGCTCGGCATCAGTTCCCAGGCCATATCCACGGATCTGAGCTAAATCAATGCTGAAGTATGCGGTTATATTTTGGGCGGTGAATTCAGTGCGATGGAAAGGGACGTTACCGTAGCCACCCTTCGCATCGACACCTGCAACACTGGGTTTCGGAAGAACACGATCAAATTTCACGCCACCGCTGTCAGCACGTTCGACACCTGTGGCTTCAATAAATGCGGAAAGGGCGCGCGGATGTCGTAAGCGTCCGGCAATCTTTTCGAGAAAGACACCGTGAATCAGAGAGCCAGGATCGTATTTAAAGCAGACCGCGGCCAGTTTGCGCAGATTGACGACTCCTGCAACATCACTGGGTTCACCATCGCCAGAAGTTTCGTCGGGTGCTGCGCCTTTCGAGGCTTTCTTGGATGTTGCAGCAACGGAAACCATACCGAGTTCAGGTTTCAGCACATCGGCAAAGGCTTTTCCATCGCTGGTTTTTCCGGTCATAATGTAGGGCGAATTCAAGCGGTGAAATTCAAGGATGCTAGACGTTGTATTATCTTCACCAGCCCCTGGCAGATTCACTTTAACTTTTACATAAGGGAGGCCTTGAAGTTCTGGCACAAGATCTTCAGCCGCTTCGTCCCAGCAGACGGCTTCTAATCGGTTGGCCATTGATTGTGCCGATTCCACGAGCAATGTGGGAATTGTGCCCCCCTGGCCATCTGGAGCGCTGTAGGTCGCTGCGCCCAGATCAGGAAAGCCCGTCGGCTGGATTCGAGATCCCGCCAGAGGTTTGAGCGGGGCTTCGATCAGAATGCGTGGTGACTTTTCCAGAGATTTCAAATCAACTGTCATGAGTTATTCCTCAGTTTCAGGGGGATAGAGCACAGAATTTGCTAATTTGCCGAGATCGTTTTCGGAGACAGGAAAGAGCATGGCCGCCAACAAACGTTGCGGTGAGATCGATGAAGTGACATCAATTGTTTTCCCGGATTGACCGCTATTTCGGTAGCCATTCACCAGCAGTCCTCCCGATTTCAAACGGAGTGCTGCTCGGTGGACAGATTCGGCAATCGCTGTGGGGCGTCTGGATGCCAGGCAATGGAAGACTTCTCCATCAGTCTTGACATTGGCATTCTGAGATGCAGACGATGTCCAATAATGATTAGCGGCCTCAATCAGGCGATTTTGAGCCACCAATCGTGGGCAGCCATATTCAAATGGCGGATTCAATTCTGACCGACTGCCAAAAATCGGCTGGCTCGGAGCGATAACGCCCAGCAGGCCCCACAATAACTCGTCAATCTTAGTGTCATCGACGTTTCCTCGCAGGAAGTGAGTAATGTCGTCGAGGTTGGCATAACAATAGGAATTGTGCGATTCACTCTGGCGTTCATTGCGAAAGGTTTCTAGCTGTCGGCGTCGAAAAACTGAGGCCAAGTTGTTTTCGAACGACTGATTCGACCAGACTGCAGAGGTACTTCCTGGCTGCCATTTGGGAAAAGGAAGTGTGACGACTTCTTCAAGATAGGTGCGGATTGGCCCAACGTCACTGCCGCGAATCCCCTGGATTCCAGCGAGTGATAGGGCCAATCGAAACTCAGCGCTGTTGTCGTTCGTCTGCACGAGCCAATCAGAATTTAAGCCGCCCAGCGGAGAAATTCGTTTTTCTTGCGCAAATTTCAAACCCGTGGCGAGGGTCTTTTCGGCACGTCCCAGAGTGCGAAGAATGTTTAATAAATACTTGGCATCATTCCCCTGTTCGCTACGAATAGAGAATTCAAACATCACCTGATCAATACTGCGAAGAGCCGATTGATATCTCTGAGGTGTCTTGTCTTTATCCCGGCAGGCTGATCGCCATTGATTTAGCCATTGGGTCAATCGGGGGTCATCGAGCAATTTCGCCTGGGGACGAGGTGTGACGTTGATACGCCCCAATGGTGTCGCGAGGAATGCCAGACCATTGCGTTTCAAAAAACCATAGCGAACAAAAGAGGCAATTCCCCGGCTGACGCCCAGGAGGTTAATGGATAATGCAAACTCCACGGCATTGCGGGCTTGGTGGCGACCTAATTGTGCTCGCCCTTCAGCGAAGAGTTTTCGCACTTCAGCGTATGATGTGGGGGGATTCCAAAGCGGCAACCAGAGTTCAGCGCGGGAACCGTCTGTTGTCTCTTCATTCCCGATAGCGGAACCATAGCCAACGGCTACGGAGTCGACAGTAAAAGGGAAAGATGCTTTCAGCATTCCCGAAGAGTCGAGCCGGCGTGCGACGGAGCCTGCAAACAGCACTGCTCCTTCCACCATCAGGACATATTCCCAAGGATTCACGCGGGAATCGGCTTCAAATTTCCCCTGAATACCGTTCGCTCCTCCAATGCCTCCGGGATTGAATTGACCAATCGCAGATTTCCCCAAGGAAACGATAGTGTCTGCAAACAGGGCTGCGTTGAGGAGTTGTTCTGATGTGTCTGACGAAGAGCTTTGCTCGTCAAATCGAATGACATCAGCCAGTCTCTGAAAGAAATTATTCGTAAAGTCGAGTCGGCCATCATTGCCACCTGTCCCTAGCAAAGGAAAGAAGCCCGCAGCATCGTCACGAAGAACGAAACAGCAATCCAGCCATCCACCGACCTGATCATTCAGTTCGTTACGACAGGCGACGAGTAGCCGAAGCTTGTCTTCGTCTTTTGGCTTTTGTGAAGGAATTAACTGCCGGATGGTGGCGATGGTCTCGCGATAGGGCGCCAGACGCCGGGACGATGAAGCGGCAATGGCTTCGAGTGGTTCTGCCCCGCCTCCATAGAAGCCGCTTCCTCCGTTCCAGGGTGCCACAATCGGTGTGGGATGATAATCCTGCAGGAAGAATTTGATGAGGCGTTCACGATCAAACTCAGTGTGGAGAACGGCTACGCCGCCTGACCAGGAGAGCTTGGCTTTGGGGTCGCCGTGTTTGGTGTCTTCGGTCACCAGACGGAAAATCCCCAACGCCTTGAGGTAATTCATCAATGGTTCTGGCGTACAGCCCGTTAGCTCTATCTGATTCATCGTCCTGCCTCCTCTTGGCTGGCCTGCACATCAGCTGCTCGCAGCAAAGCTTCCAGATAAGCCAGCTTGAATGGCCCCAGCTGTGCTAAAAATTCCAAGGCTTGACCTGTCCAACTGGCATCCCCTCCCAATTGCATCGGGGAGAGGTCAAGTGTGATTGTTGGGGTCAGCGTGTCTGCTCCCAACTGCGTAACAGGTAACTCATCACCTTGTTGAATTCCGAGTGCGAAAAGCATCTGCGGGTCATCTGGCAATGTTTCACCCGGCAGACTCCGAATGCTCAGGCGGACTCGGCCATGGTGAGATGCCATCAGGTAGACGGCTTCAAAAGACAAACCCGATTGAAGTGCTGCCAAGGAGGAGGCCAGTTCGTGTCGGAAGTGTTTGCGGTCTCCGTAAGTCAATCTTCCTTGTTTGCCGGATTTGGCCCACAGTTTATCAGTCAGGAGTTCCGGGTTCACACCTCGCAATCCATCTTGAAATGCAGGATGGGCCTTCCCCAGATCGTGCCAGCGAGCAGCCAGGAGCAGAGTTTCTGCCTGGAGCGTTTCCGGCAGAGTTTGCAACATTGCTTCTAACTTGGCGACAACATGATCGGTGTGCTCTTCAATGGTATAGGGTGTTTCATCCGTTAAAGAATGGGGATCAGAATCAATCGATTCTTCTGCTTGAGGACGTTGCTCCAGCGGAAGTTCTATGACAAGCGAGGTGGAATCGGGATCCCAACCGAGATCGGAATAGCCTCCCACCTCACAGGGGAGCAGAATGACCATACCAGGGCGAACAGCACGTGAATTCAGTTCGACCCACTCCGCATCGAGATGATCCCAAATGAAGGCCTTGCCTCGTTTTTTTTCAGAGATTGTTTCCAGAAATTTGATCGCCTGACCAATGGGAACCGAGCAAAGCTCCCGGCGTTCTGGTTGAGATTCACCGGGAATATTTTCCACCCATTTTCTCCAGAAAATCTGCACATCCGTTTCAGGATCGTCCCCTCGGATGAATCGAGAGACATCAATATCGTTCCCTGAAAGATCAGGAGCGGTATCAAACAGATCGATCAAGTCGCGCCGACGAAGAACATGCTTGTGTTCAAAGGGAAGTTCAATTTTTTGCTGCCGCTTGAACTCTGTCAGTGCCTGAGGCGAGACATTGTGGCCATCCAGTTTGAGCAACTGCTCTCTGGCGAATTCAAGATCAATGGTCGTGTAAGGAAGAGCCAGTTTGTCATCAAAATTGATCCAGAAAACCTGTGCTGGATCAGCAGAGGTTCCATCGTCTCCTGTTCGGTTACAACGGCCAAAACGTTGGACAAGGCTGGCCCAGGGACTGAGTTCAGTCATTAAAGTTCTTGCTGAAATATCAACGCCGGCTTCAACAACTTGCGTGGCAACAATGATTCGATCATTGGCTGAATCCCCTTTTTCCTGAAGAAGCGTATTGCGTTCTTCACGTTCTTTGGGACGGTACCGTGAATGAATAAGAAGGAGAGTGGGACGTTCGTTTTTTTTACGCAGTTTGAGTAGCTCATCATAGACCGCTTTGGCTCGATCAACGGTATTCAATACAATGAGAGTTTGTGTCCCCGGTTGATGCTTTTCCCATGCTGATTTTGCGACATCCTTCATGTCTTTTGATGAAGTCGCACTTAATTTTGAAAGTGTCTTTGCCGCAGTCATTTTTTTGAATAATGGAAGCTCGGGAGCATAGTCAGCCTCTGTCAATTCTTGGGGAGAGGTGTTGAATTGCCCGCGAAAATCGACTGTATCTAACCACGCGGGTTCGAGCGTGGCTGACATCCATAATGATTGGCAAGCACCGTAAGTGGAAAGGCTTTTCGTAAGCCAGCCATCTGCGAGGAGGTGCTGACACCGCCTGCCATGAGCTGTGGCTCGTCAAAGACCCACAAGCAATCGTTATTGAGCAGCCCAAAATCGATGGGCCAGTGAAAGCGGCTGGCAGCATAGCCCCGATTCAGCGCTCGGGATAATAGCATATCCTGAGTGCCAATCAGTATGGATGGTCGTTCGGGATGGAGAAACCAACGTTCCGATTCAATTCCCCCCATCAATACATGGACGCCTACGGGGGTCTTTAATACTTTTGCAAGTTGCTGAATCCATTCTCGGGCTTCCCGAGCGGTTTGCTCAACCAGAACACGCATGGGCAGGCAATAGACAAGACGCCGTGGAGTGCTCTCCGGTCGCGATTGCCGTCTCCACAACCAGCCAAGAATCGCGGTGGCTGTCTTTCCGGCTCCGGTGGGAGCATTTAATAATAACGGCAGTTCTTCCGCCGTCGCGAACTGCTCCTGATAAGGATAAGGGGTGCACCCTTTGGTGGCGGTATGGAAGAATTTCTGAAAAGTCATTATCTATTTACCTGGTGTGTATCTGTTTACTTGCTGTTGTGATGATTTAATATTTGCTCGTATCCTGGCTAATTTCTGTGATCAGCAGATTGCCTACGATGATGATGTGGACTCGGTTGCTGGCTGTATTGTGATAAGGCCTTTGATAAGCTGGCAACGACACCTTCTCGCAATGTGTCCGGTTCCAGGACTTCAGCCAGGTGGCCGAAGCTGAGAATCCAGGATTTGAATTCTTCAAAGCTGGATAAGTTGTATTCAGCCAGAATGCTGCCATCACGTTGTGAGATGAGCTTTTGGCTGGGATGAAACTGTTTTTCTTCCAGGATGCGGACAACCTTGGGCGAAAAACGAACGCGGACGGCTTGAGGCGGGCCGTCACCAGAAAAAATGCCGAAAGAGTGGGCCAGGTGACTGGCTGTGTCAAAATCGTCCGGGCGTTCAAATTGCAAGCCGAGATGCTCTGCCGAGGCAATGCGATCGATCTTGAATGTCCGAATGGCTTCATGGTCTTTCGACCAGGCAATAATATATAACGCGCCGCGATGATGGACTAAAGAGTAGGGATGAATGTCGTAGAAAGTGACTGGTTCAGTGGCTCTGAGGCTTTGGTAAGTGATGACCGTCAGTTTGCGATCCTCGATAGCAATCATCAGGTTGTCAATTAGCTCGCCGCGCGATTGATAATCAATCAGGGCGTGCGAAGTCATATAGAAACTGGTGGCCAGCTTTTGCAGGTGCCTGAGTGCCGGCTCACCCAGAGCAGCTTTGACTTTGGAAAAAGCACTTTGCGAGCCTTGCCAGAACATGGTGCCTGCTAATCCTTCCAGGAACTGCCGGCCCAGGTAGAGGGCGGCGGCTTCTTCCAGCGTAAACGTCAATGCTGGCAGGCCCGCTGTGCTGTCCATCATCCAGTGCTTGCGGCCATGATCTCCCACACGTTCTTTGATCGGAAAGGCCAGACGCTGCATCAGACGCAGGTCGCGTTGAACGGTTTTTTGAGAGACCGAGGTTTCTGCCGCCAGTTCTTTCAACGTCACTCCGTGCCGACGAGCAGTGAGCGTCCGGAGTATCGACCATTGGCGAAGCAGTTGTTCGGAATCGGCCATCTTGGGATAGTCCTCGTTCAACCTGTCGTGGTTGTCTTGGGAGTGATGATATCCAAGCCCCAGGCCAGTCTGTGTCGCACGTTACTGGTGTTCACTTGAGTGGTCAACCGTCAATAATAATTTGTGGTTTTTTTGGCCAGTGAACCAATCAGCTGAGAACTGAGAGATGATCGCGTGGCGACTTTTGCCGGACTTCGCGCGTTGCAATCCGGAGTCTCATCGTAATTTTCTATCTTTGACCGCTCAGTGCTCCACCTGGCTAGCCGTTACAACCGATACCTACAGAAACGGTGACTTGTTTCGGCTACGTTTGGATCGCATCGTGTGCTGTCCTACTGCGGGATGACTGCTGGACTGTGCAGAATCTCGTCTGTGATGCTGAAATTCTGGATGCGTGATCAGTTGTTGTCGCGTGCCTTATTTGGCGACATGATTCTTATGCCAGCACGATTCGGCTTGATCGTGATCATCGCGGTCAGCTTGAACCTCTGTAGCAGAATTGCTTGCGCGCAAGATGAGGTGCGCCGCGAATCACAGTCGGTCGCTTCTGCCACGATGCCCACTGATTCGTATGGCTTCTCGTCTCCGCCTGGTATTGAGCAACTTTCAGAACCTCTGATTCCGTTTCAAGACTCATTACCTTTCAACGAGGTTGTTTCCCCAAAGGCGGATACTGCCGCTGAGAGCGAAATCGCTGACGAACTCAGGCGTCTTCGCGAGCGTCTGGATCATGTCGAAAAACAACTTGAAGCGGAGCACGCACGCTCGATCCAAAAAGAAACATCACCCATCAATACTTCCAAGAAGAACTTGCCCACTGTCGAGTGGACTGGGCAGTTGCAGATTGACACCGTTTTTTCTGATCAATCAGAGGAAAATCGGTTAGCTGTCGGCGATGCTCCCAATGGAACTGACTTTCGCCGTGCACGTTTGGGGGCAATCGGTCGATTTGAGGAGTGGTATGAATACCGTATCGAAATGGATTTTGCGCTGGCAGGTCGACCCAGCTTTCTGGACGTCTGGGTTGGACACCAGCATGTCCCTTTCTTTGGAACAGTGCGTGTCGGGCACTTCTTTGAGCCATTTAGCCTTGAACGGTTATCCGCGAACCGATTCAGCACATTTTTAGAGCGTGGTTTGGCCGACGCGATGGCGCCTGCTCGTAATACGGGAATCATTGCGATTAACTCGACTGAGTCGGATCGCTTGATGTGGCAATACGGCTTTTTCAAATCAGGCAGTGATAATTACGGTGACGATGTGGGCGATTCCCCCGATTGGGCATTTAGTCATCGCATCGTCTGGGCGCCAGGATTTGACCCTGCGAATACTCGTTATCTTAATCATTTTGGTTTTGCACATAGCATTCGTCGTCCTGATGACCGGCAATACCGGATTGCGACCACGCCCGAAATCCGCATGGCTGAAACCGGAGGGGCCAGCATTCCCAACTTCGTCGATACGGGCAACATTCCCGCGGGTACCGTAGATTTGATCAACTTTGAGATGGCCTTTGTCCGCGGGCCTTTATCGTTTCAGTCAGAATACAACCTTGTGCAGGTCGATCAGATCGATGGCCCACAAGCGCAGTTTCATGGAGCTTATGCTTTTGTCAGTTGGTTTATTACTGGTGAGCACCGGCCTTATGTCACCCGCAGCGCTTCGGTCGTGCATCCCACAGGAATGTTCGGGCGACCCATTCCGAAGACGAATGTTCTTCCCGCTCCCGGAAGTACCCCTGTTCCGGCTGGCCCTGGTGCTTGGGAATTAGCGGCCCGCTGGTCATGGATCGACTTGCAGGATGTCAACATTGCCGGCGGTGAGTTGCATGACCTGACAGTAGGTGTCAATTGGTATTTGAACCCCTACATGAAAGTTCAGTTTAACTACATTCATCCGATTCTGAGAAAACAGGGCTTTGGCACCAGCACTGCTAATTTTGTTGGAATGCGAGTGAATTGGGACTTTTAGACCCGTTTCCAATTCGGTATGGCGGCGTATATTCGTCATTTGTCCTGGAAAGTATAGTTATTTACGCCGCCAGAACGTGACTGATATGAGAGAAGTCGCACTGGAATCGCTGTTATGAAGTCATTGAGTCGACGATCCTGAAACACTATTTTTCTGCATGAATTCTCTTGCCCTTTTGCTAAACATCACCGTTGTTTGCAAAGAGTTTTTCATTACGAGTGTGCAGGAAACGAACCAAGCCCGTCATTCATAGGGAATGACGGGCTTGGTGTTGATAGGCGCCTTCTGTCGTAAGACAGCGGGTTCGTCTTACTTTTTTGAGGTGATTACCTTCGGGCGAGTTGGCGTCGCAGTGAGTTCATCCCAGCAGCCAGATCCTGATCATCCTCGGGGTTTTCGTTTCTCAAGCCACGGTAGCCCGCGAATTGTTCTTCTGCCAGCTTGACGGCGACGTCAGGCTCGACACCAATTTTTCCATAGGTGTTCCCTTTGGGCGAATAGAACTTGGCAGTCGTTAATCGCAGACCTGTTGATGAACGCCCTGGCAGAATACTCTGGACGCTCCATTTTCCATAAGTTTTGCGTCCCACAAGCACGCCACGACCATGATCGTGAATGGCACCCGCGACAATCTCGCTGGCGCTGGCACTGTCACCGTCAACGAGAATCGCCAGAGGGACATTCCAGTCGTTTCCGCGAGTGGCGGTGTAGCTCCAGTTCTGATCCTGTGTGCGTCCCTTGGTCGAGACGATCATGCCGTCATCAAGAAAACGGTCGAGAACTTCGACAGCGGCTGTCAGCAGTCCTCCCGGATTACCACGAAGATCCCAAATGAGCGCTCTCATTCCCTGGCCGTGCAATTCATTGAGTGCGGCGTCGAGTTCTGCTGCCGAATTTTTCTGGAAGCCAGTCATTTTAATGTAGCCGATGCCATTGACGGGATCGACGATTCGCACGATGGGAATGCTTTTGACTTTAACTGCCCGGCGTTTCAAGTCGGCCTGGCGGATTTGTTCTGTGCGAGGATTTTTCAGATCCAGACGCACCCGGCTGTCTGGTGACCCCTGGAGGAGTTGTGCGGCTTCTTCAGTACTCATGTTTTGGCAGTTGACACCATCGATGCTGACGATGAAGTCACCCGGAGCGGCTCCCCCTTCTTCTGCGGGGCTATCGCTGAGGACATTGATCAGAAACATTCCTTTACCAGGCTCGGCCTTCATTTCGATGCCGATGCCGACGAACTCGCCTTCGATGTTGCTGTAGAGGTCATCCAGGCGGCCAGGGGTGAGGAAACTGCTGTATTCATCCAGGGCATTGCAACCGCCAAAGACGTATTCCATGACCGTGGCACCGGGAGCAATCTTCAATTCACTGGAGGCCAGGCGAGCGACTTCGCTGACAACCATCCGGGCCTCTTCCATGCTGCCGCATGGCTTATTCCAGTATCGATCCCTCAACATCACTCGAAACGAACTAATCGTTCTTGGCGGAATAGATGCCGCGTTTTGTGCAATAAATTTTTCATTGGCCAGAGCGATATACAAACTCTCTGTTCCATGGGCGACAAATGCTGTGGGGCTGATGGTGTCGACGTAGTATTTTCGGACTTTGAGGATCGCGTCGTCCAGGAAGACCAGCGAGTCGTTCAGCGAAACGGTCGTCAGCCCTTCTGTGTAGCTGCGATCGGCATAGCGGCGATCAACTGAATACTGAATGCGTGTTCGCCGAAGGCCGTATTTCAGCTGCGGATTTTCGGGCCATTGTTTAAGCCCTTTCTCATAGAGTCCGATGGCTTCAGCCCACTGCCGGCTTCGCTCAAAGTCAGCCGCCCTTTCAAGAGCTGCTGATTCAGTGGCTGGAAGTGGAGTCTCTGCCTTGGCTTCGGCGGCAAAGGCAACTGCCCAGCCGATCGCCGCAAAGGCAAGATATGTCCAAACAGATTTTGAGCGCAGTCCAAATGGTGGATGCACCTTGAAGCCCCCCTCAAGGATCTAACGAGAGCGTCCGCAAACCGTGCCCATTGCAATTACCCGCGTGGCAATGTAGCCAAAGATAGCGTGACGTGTGTAACCGGGTGGCAGCAATGTTTCTTTAACGAAACTTTCGTTGCCCCGACAAAACGACTATAGGTCGCCCTGAGCACAGGTCAAATTGCTTCTTCTTTGCGTTCTTTCGCCGATCGTTAAAACCGTCACATACTGACAGCAGTTTGCATGAAGGATCAAATTCCGTCTGTTTTCGCTCAATTTGTGTCACTGGAACACAAATTGGCAGACAGCATTTTGTTCTTCTGCAAACTCCCTTGAGCCGAGGTGAATTTCTGGTGGGACAACACCCCTGCCCTGACAGATTGTTGAACTGTGCTGCAGTCTCGTTGGCCTGCTCACAGTTCAATGTTTAATCTGTCAAATCAGGTTTGAAGCTCCACGAGACATCGCCTCTCCTGGCAAACGTCGTGTCCAGTTCCCAAACAGTGCAAAGCATGTTCCAGATGAGGGACAATTTATGAGCAGAATTCTTTGAAACAACTGCCGTGAGAACCTAACTCATGAGTCCACAATTGAAAACGTTTTATCGTATACTTTGGGAACGGTGAAATTTACGGACGTCAGGAATCCATACAGCATGCCAGGACAGGACTATTACTCGGTACTTGGTGTTACAAAAACTGCAACCACGGACGAAATCCGCAAGGCTTATCGCAAGCTGGCTCGGGAATATCATCCTGATGCCAAGCCCGGTGATGCGGCAGCCGCTCAACGGTTCAAGGAGATCCAGGAGGCTTACGACGCGGTTGGAGATGAGGACAAACGTAAAAAATATGACCAGCTAGGCCATGATTTTTATCGGGCTTCCAATGGAGAAGGCGGCGGTGCGCCCTACGGTCGTTCTCCGTTTGGTGGGGCCGGTGGCGGCGGCGGTGCGTCAGCTGTCGATATTGAAGATCTTTTGGGAAGTTTCGGCTTCGGCGGGTTTGGTGGCGGCAGTTCTCGTGGTGAGCGATCGCGATCACGGCGGCCTCCCCGCGACATTGAAATGCCGGTCAATGTTCCCTTTGAAAAAGCAATTCTCGGAGGGAAGATCGATGTTCACCTGGCTCATCTCGAAGGAGGTGACAATGTCTCGGTGACAATTCCTGCCGGGATTGAGTCGGGAAAAAAGATCCGTTTATCGGGAATGGGCCCTAACCAGGAAGGTGATGTCCTTTTGGAAGTTCACGTTTCGCCGCACAAATTCTTCAAGCGGGACGGACGTGACCTGTTGATTGACTTGCCTTTGACACCGGCTGAAGCCGCTTTGGGGGCGAAAGTCGATGTGCCGACGCTTGAAGAAGGCCTGATGACACTGACTATTCCGCCGGGAACGTCGTCCAATGCCAGGTTGCGCTTACGGGGAAAAGGTGTTGCGGCTTCAAAGTCCCAACCTGCCGGAGATCAGTTTGTGATTGTGAAAATTGTTGTTCCCAAAACGCTCAGTCCTGAAGAAAAAGCGGCTTACGAACAACTCCAGCAGCATGGTCAACCCGCGCCACGAACTGGGATCTGGTTATGAAGCCTGTGTTTCAATCACGAATTTCGCGATGGACTCAGAGATTCGCGACTGTGGTGAGGTGGACTGTTCTGGCAGGGATGATGGCGGTTCTCGCCTTCTTCGAGCCGTCATTGGCTTTTTCATCAAAGCTGCAGAACATTGCAGCGGCGGCAGAAGTTCAAGTTTCCTCCGAACTGAAAACAGAGGGCTTACCTTCCGAGCAATTATCAGCCGGGGCGAAACCACCCGAAGTACAGCCAGAAGCTGCCTTAACACCAGTCACCGAAAGTCGACCTGCCGAAGAACTCGCCACTGATCAACCCGTTCGTGATCAGGCACGCAAATCGGAAGCTTCCCGAAAAGAGATGAGGGCGCGCGCCTGGGCCGGACTGGCGGCATTGGCTGGGATTGTGATCGCGGGTGTCATGCTGATGGTCTTAGTGCTGGTTTGGGCTCGTCGGCTGAAACGGATGAACCGGCGTCCCTTGCCTGCTCAGCATCGTTTACCGGAATATTGGTTCGTCAATAAGACTCCTTCGGTGATCTCTAAAACTTCTGCTGAAGCCTCTGAGGGACAGAAGCCAGTCACTGACCAGTCGGCTTCAGAGACGCCACACGAGGGGCCGAAGAAAGAACCGCCTGGTGGTTCTCCACCTGATGAGACTGGCACACGAACCGATTATTCGTAAAGGCGATGAATGACTCGTCTGACAAAGTCGCCCGATCATCACCTCTGACTCACTTCAGTTTGTCAAGATGCTGCCATATGACAGCGTTTGCCTGTCCCCTTCTCTGGCAGAGTCATTCGATGTGGGCTTGTGATAGAACAGGCTGAGTGATTCATCCCTCATTGAGTCACCAGTTTTTTGCCAATGCTGTTGACGTAGCCCCCGTGCCCTTTTTAGGTTCATGGAGATTCGTTGTGATGACGCGCTCCCGCATCACTTGGCGATTTTCGGTTCGCTGATTGTCCCGCAGGTCTCTTTGGATGCGCTGGTCACCAGGCCTTTCAGGCAATCCCGATTCTCCTAAAGAATCGGGATTAAACTGAACAAAAGGTTGTGTCAGGCATATTGCTGCACTTTCATAAGCTCATTGATTCCATGGGAAACAACAAATTTTCTGTGTCCATCGGTGGGGGTCTTATAAAGTGTCACCAAGGGGCCTCTGCTGGTAGTCGGGGCGACTGTTAACTCACATTCTCTACGAAGGACATCCCGCCTTTATGATGCCTGTTATCATGTCTTTTTTTGGCGTTCGAGATTCTTCACGTTGGCGACAGTCGCGTCCTGGAAAATGTGTCACGTTTGGCTGTCTGATCGTGGCAGGTTTGGCATTGGTCACCAGTTCCGGATTGGAAATCGCTCAGGGCACTGATGCACCCGTTGCAAACAACACTTCACCAGTGGGGCCTGATGCGTTCCAGCAGATTGATAGCCTCTTACCAACACCGACCGAAGCACGACTGGCTTCCGGTGCCCCTGGGCCGGCCTATTGGCAGCAACGAGCCAACTACAAGATTGACGCCACGCTCGATGAAGCAAAAAAAACGATCAGGGGGACAGAGAAAGTCCTTTACGAAAATCATTCTCCTCACAAACTTGATTATCTCTGGCTTCAATTACAGCCAGATACCTACACTCCAGAATCAATTGGTCATCTGACACGAACGTGGAGCGATAACGGTTCAGTCTCGATTAATACGTTGCGTCAAACGACGATTCCCGAAACGTTTGATGGCGGAATGAAGATTTCTCGAGTGGTTGATAAATCCGGGAAACCTTTATCGTTTCATATCCATCAGGGAATGATGCGGATTTCCATTCCCGGCGGGATTGGGCCAAAGTCGTCCTATGAGTTTGAACTCGACTGGCAATACCTGATCAACGATACCAAGTTGATGCCAGGGCGAACGGGCTATGAAATGCTCGATGACGGCAATGCCATCTATGGCCTGGCCTATTGGTATCCCCGCCTCTGCGCTTACACCGATTACGGGGGTTGGCGAACCAAGCAGTTCATTGGCCGTGGCGAGTTCACTGTCGAGTTCGGCGACTATGATGTCACCCTCCATGTCCCCGCAGATCATGCTCTTTCTGCGACGGGAGAACTGGTCAACATTAATGATGTCTTTACAGCCACTCAGAAAGAGCTTCTGAAAAAATCAGAGACTTCAGATGCGCCGATCTTCATTATCACCAAGGAAGAAGCTGAAGCCAAACGGAAGGTGACAAGCTCCCCGGAAATGAAGGCCTGGCATTTTAAGGCCGAAAACGTTCGTGACTTTGCTTTTGCCACTTCGCGAACTTTTGTCATGGATACCTGGGGTGTCCCTTTGAACGGCCGGGTTGTTCTCTGTATGTCTCTCTATCCGAAGGAAGGGATGCCTCTTTGGGATAAATACTCAACACATGCCGTGGCTCAGGCGATTGAAGTCTATTCTGAAGTGACTGGCATTCCTTATCCCTGGCCTCATTGCACCGCAGTCATGGGAGTCGTCAGTGGTGGGATGGAATATCCGATGATCAACTTCAACGGGCCGCGCCCCGAGAAGGATGGCACTTATACTGAAGCTGTCAAGAATCGACTCATTTCTGTAATCATTCATGAAACCGGTCACAACTGGTTCCCCATGATCATCAACAACGATGAACGGCACTGGATGTGGCTGGATGAAGGCTTCAATCAGTTTGTGCAGGGCTTTGCCGAACGATCCTGGAAGCGTCGGATGGGGAAGACCGGTGAGCCATCGCGTATTGCGGAATACCTCCAGAATCCTGCTCATCAGCCGATCATGACGCAGCCGGATAACCTTAAGGATGTCGCCAAAAATGCTTACGCCAAGACGTCGGTCGGTCTGACGATGTTGAGGGAAACGATTCTTGGCCGAGAGTTGTTCGATGTGGCATTCAAGGAGTATTGCCGACGATGGGCTTTTAAACGCCCTGAGCCTGCCGACTTCTTCCGAACGATGGAAGATGCCTCAGGCGTGGATCTTGACTGGTTCTGGCGAGGCTGGTTCTTTTCGACATCATCCAATGAGGTGGAGTTGCTGTCGGTCAATCGCCGCCTGCTCCAGACAGGCGATCCTGCCAAAGAGAAAGAGCGAGCCGATCGCAACGAGGCCAGGCTGTCTCTCAATCTGATGGATGAACGCGACGCCATGCTGCCGCAGCGAGTGGAAAAACATGAATCGCTTAAAGACTTCTATGACACCTATGATCCGCATGCTGTGACAGAGAAGAAGCAGGATCGTTTTCAGAAGTTTATGGAGCGTCTGACGCCTGAAGAGAAAGCCGTTCTTGAAAGCAGTGACTTACTCTATGAAGTGCGAATGAGAAACAACGGTGAATTGCCCATGCCGCTGATTCTCCAGTTGGAATTTGAGGACGGCACAAAGGAAATTCGGCGTTATCCTGCCGAGATCTGGCGCTTGGAAGGAAGCGAGATCGGCAAACTGATCATCACTGCCAAGCCTTTGAAAGCGGTGGTGATTGACCCTTACAACGAAACTGCGGATACAAACTTTTCCAATAATCGTTTCCCGCGAACCATTGGTGAAACGGATCTGACGATTACTAAGCCAGCGACCGGGGAAACGCGGGCGGCACCACGGCCAGGCACGCCCAATGCTCCAGGCAACACTCCTCCCGGAAACGAGTCAACAAACCCGATGCGAGAGCATCAGGAGGAACTCCGCCGAAAGGAGCAAGCCGAGAAGAAGGCTGCTGCGGCCAAAGAAGAGGCTGCCGAAAAAACTGCGAAATAACGACAACGTGACCGCGGTTGTCCGCTGTAATGATGTGGCAGGAACGCTAAAAAATTTCGGATTGATGAGACGTTGCGAGTTGGGAGAGATCCTGGCTTGCAACGTTTTTTATTGCCAGAACTCAAGATGGGTCGCGGTGAGAATCAGTGAAGTAATTTAACCTCCCCTGTTACCACCCTTCCCCAGTGCTGCAGGAAAGTTGCCGCAAGCTGGCAAGAACAACGGCTTGTGGGCATGACCAAACGGTAAAGAACATCGCTTCAGAGACAAGTCGGGCTGCAGGATGCCCTTCTACATAACCTGCCCCTTTACAGGCTGACAGGTAGATCTGTGCCGCTCGAGAGACGAGTGAGTTAGCCCTTTGACGAAGAATTTCCGGCGTCAAATCTGTGGTCTCATTCAGTACCTCAAACAGTTGCTTGTGCAATTCAAAGGATTCACTCAGCAAGGCCTCGTGGATCTCTTGGAGTTCCGGACGATGAGCCACCTCCAGTGCCAATCGGTCAATCGTTCCCAGTGTTGCTCCCAGGGCCAGTGAAGTGGTCGATAGTGAACCTGCCCCCTGCCCTTTGGATTTCTGGTTCGCAGGCCCGGTACTCCCTTTCATGACCTGTGGCGCTGGCCCTGCCACAAGATCATCTTGAGCAATCAAGACGTTTTGCAATTCTACTTGGCCAGTCTGTGTTGCTCGCAGTCCCATGAGTGGTGCTGGTGGTTGCACGGTGACGCCGGGCTGAGACATATCGACCATGGCCAGCACTTGAAGTGGGGTATCATCCAATGGAATGATGGTTCCGCCTGTGAGAATTGCGTCGGCCCTCTGCCCGGCACTCACCCAGGGAACCACACCATTAAGAAGGTAGCCGTCAGTGACAGGCACTGCTGTGACTGTTGGCTGCTGACTGAATTGGCGTGACGTGGTGAAATGCGAAATGCCGACAGTGGTGAATGTTGTTCCTGATGTGAGCCGTCGTAACCATTTGGCCCTGGTTTCCTGATTGTTCGATGCTGCCAGGCGAATGACTGACGCATTTCTTTGTGAAAGCAGGAATGACGTGGTCAGGCAGCCTCGTGCGAGTGTCATCCCCAATTCCAGGCGTTCGGCCTCGCTGTGCGATTCCATCGTCCCGCCAAACGAAGCCGGGACAAACCAGTTGAGAAATCCATGCTGTTCAACTTCGTTCCAGCGATCGATCACCCATGCAGGAGTTTGTGATGTGAGATCAGCGATCCCATGCCCCGACGTTCGAGGGAATTCCGAAGTGGAATTCATGAGAAATTCTTCAGTCTGCCAGGCTTTCACCAGGCGTGGCAACTGCGATCCCTGTCCGGATGTCTGGACGTTGTTTTGACGGAAGGGTTGATGCAAATCATTCAATGGTGATGATCCCATGCCTGAGAGAAGTCAAAGTTCAGGCTCAAATTGAAAAGTGGCAATCTGTCGTGGACTGCCGGGCAAATCGTCATCTTGAGGCTGAAAGATGGTGTGGCAGCTCACATCATGTTCTGTCTGGATCGCTGACTCAATGGAGGCGTGGAGACTTGCCGCTGAAAAGTGAGATCAGTGAACAGAGATTCGTGGTGCCTGCGGAGTCGACGATGCTTCACAAATCTGATAAATAGAAGCGAAGAATGTTGGGGACCGTAGCTCAACGGTTAGAGCAGGGGACTTAAGAGGACTGACCTAAACCTTTCAGGCATGGTTGAGTCCAATTGGGTTGCTGTCGTCTTCTTCGAGAGGACTTCAGTAGAATCTGTCAAATTCGGGGAACGCTAAACCTCTTTGAGGCATGCCAATCCCGAGCCAAACCGCTGCAAAGCGGAAGGTGTAGAGACTAGACGGCAGACACGTAATGTGAAGGTATAGTCCAGACCACAAACCCGAAAGGGGCGGCGAAAGCCGAAGTGGCACGCATAATCCCTTGGTTGCAGGTTCGAATCCCGCCGGTCCTATTCTTTTATTGTGTCATTCAGCAGGCCAGAGAGTCCCATAGCCAGAGAGTCCCAAAAGGCTGCGTGTACTCTGAGGCTATGTTTGCGATATCCCCGCTGGCTATTTTGTGTGGCCATTATGTGTGGCTATGTTCAGGGCCTGGGAAGGTTCCTTGGTGAACCTCTTGGACATAGGCGGAAGCCGCCTGCCGAATTTGAGTATCAATTTCCGCAAAGCGTTTTAGGAACTTGGGGGAAAACCCAGGTGTTATACCCAGCAGGTCGGGGCCAACCAGAACCTGACCATCACAATGAGGGCCAGCTCCAATTCCAATTGTGGGGATTCGTAATTCTCTGGTGACCTGAGCTGCGATTTCTTCGGGGATGAGTTCCAACACAATACCAAAGGCCCCCGCTTCTTCTGCTGCTTTCGCATCGGCCAGAATCACTTCAGCGTTCCGTTGAATGCGTCCCAGCCCACCCAACATGTGAATGGCCTGAGGTCTCAGCCCCACATGGGCCATGACAGGGATATCTGCGTCGGCGATCCGGCGAATTGTGCTGGCCTGTAATGCGCCCCCTTCCAGTTTGACGGCGGCTGCCCCCGTTTCTTTTAAGATCCGACCCGCATTGGCAACCGCCTGATCTCCATTCACCTGGTAGCTCAAAAAAGGAAGATCCACAATCACAAGTGCCCGCCGGCAGGCGCGTGCCACGATCTCGCCATGATAGATCATCTGCTCAATAGTGACGGGCAACGTGGAGTTGTGTCCTTGAACCACCATTCCCAATGAATCACCGACAAGGATCGAATCAACTCCCGAGTCATCAAAAGCTCGGGCCATCAGGAAGTCATAAGCGGTCGCCATAG
The DNA here is from genome assembly GCF_056500625.1 of Planctopirus sp. SH287. Lineage (NCBI taxonomy): Bacteria > Pseudomonadati > Planctomycetota > Planctomycetia > Planctomycetales > Planctomycetaceae > Planctopirus > Planctopirus sp. SH287. The sequence goes on from NZ_CM151403.1 coordinate 1,844,667, forward strand.
CGATTTTTTCCCCCTTGGCCTTGGCATTGATGAACCTGGGGACGGTCATTCGCGAACCAGATAACCCTGTCGCAGAAGAAACGGGCTGAGGATGGTGTGACATAAACAGAAGCACCTGTGAGGTGTGAGGCGGATGGTCAATCAAACGAATGTCGAGCTAAGGACAGGTGCAGGCCGCCAAAGTTCTCGCGATTTTTGTGGCTGCTTTCAATCAGTAGAAGATGCAGGAAATTCTCGTGGGAGATCTGTTCCGTTGCCACCTTGTGGAGAGAATCACCGGGAAAATATGCGAACCTAAGTCAGGAGGGCTTGCTTTGTGTTTGTTTGTTCAGTTTTTCTGGCAGAAGTTCTTGTTTGCTGACGAATTGTTGGCTTCTGAAGGATTCCAAAACAATCGAAATGAGTGTGTGGTTGATTTTGCTGCATTATTTCAGGTCGCTGGTGTGTTGCAAAATAATGCGCGCGAGGGCCGGTCGACCAGCGTGATGCCTGAATGCCACTTTGCACGTCGGTAAAGCGTCCTTTTTTGACTTTTTCACTAAATGGCACGATAGGTGCAATGTGGTTGGTTTCAGAGGAGCGACAGGCGTTGGCCCGCACTTGTCGTAACTCTTGAGAGGGTGGCTGGCACATGCGTGTGCTCGCCACCCTCTCTCTTTATCTCCAAAACCAATCATCTCGTCGTCGATCATCAATTTGACGACCTTTCCTCACGACGCCGAATTCTGTACCCCAAGTCATGAGAGTTTCGGCCAAGTGGAATTCCCTTTGGACAGCGCCAGGCTGCCCGCTGAGATGTATGGACAGAGGCTGACAAACTCCTTCAGAACAATTTGCGATATCATTTACCATGAGAGATTGCCCTGGCAGCAGATTGCCCAGAGCAACCGGATGAAAGCCTCTCGACAGTCAGGAGATAACAACAGTATATTTCAGGAGTTGAGGCGTTTAACGAGCGTGGATCATTTTTGGCGGGAGAGTGGTCATCTTGGATCTGGCTGATCTTGTCAACGGAATTCGGATTGTCGAACTGACTGCCAAAACACGCCAGGGAGCCATTCGCGCACTTGTTCAAGCAGCAAATTGGGATGATGATGGCATCAACCCAGAAAATGTCCTGGACGCGATTGAAGAGCGTGAAGCTGCAGCGCAAACTCTTGTGGCTAATGATTTTGCGCTTCCACATGCCTTTATTGACTGGGACGGCGACTTTCGTATCGTCTTGGGTCGCAGCAAAAATCGGGTCGACTATGGTGGCCCCGCCGGGATCAATGTTCAGCTGATTGTGCTTCTCGTGATTGGTCGCAAACTGCAGCAGACCCATGTCGAAGTTTTGGCGGCACTGGCCGAATTGCTGAAAAGCCCTGAGTTCCGACAAGCACTGATTGACGCGAAAGACGTTAAGGCGATTGATGCCCTGTTGCTCACTCAGGCAGGAATACAACCTGAAAATCGACCAGTTCGTGGCCCAAGCATTCCGCGACTGACAGTCAATATGGTCAAGACGGCCATCCAGTTGACGGAAAGTTTGGGAGCACAGGCTTTGTTGCTGGCTGTCGAGCGTGTGGAAAATGTTCCCTGGGAGGCTTTGTCGTCGTACAAAGGTCGACTGTTGTTGATCACCTCGCAGCATTCCGAGGATTTTGACCATAAGCGGGAAGATTTGCATATCTTCGACGTGGCACACGCTTCTCTCTCGCGATCTGATCGGGCAAACCTTGGTCTTCTGCTGGCAGCTTCAAGTGGACTGCTGATCGAAAAAATCAGCGTTGTTTGCGTGACGGGGCCTGACGGTCGCAGGTTGGACAGCATCAATGTTACCAAGCCGGAAATTCATTTTCGGGCGATGCTCTCAGAAAAAAATCGTCGCGGAACCGATGTTGTTCGACCTGCAGTCATGCTTCGGGTGCTGACTCTCGCGATCGAAATCTCGGCAGAGGGCCGTGAGGCTCACCCGATTGGGGCACTCTTTGTAATTGGTGATTCCCGCCAGGTGCTCCGACACTCGCAGCAATTGGTTCTCAACCCGTTTCACGGTTACGCTCGCCAGCTTCGGAATGTTCTGGATCCCAGTCTGGCAGAGACGATGAAAGAATTTGCGCTGATTGACGGCGCGTTTATCATCCAGGGGGATGGAACCGTTCTTTCCGCAGGGACTTACCTGACACCAAAATCCGCCTCAGGAAGTGTGACACATGGCCTGGGTGCACGACATCAGACGGCTGCTGCCATCTCGGCGCATACTCAGGCAATGGCGATCACTGTGAGCCAGTCAACAGGCACCGTGACCGTCTTTCGCAATGGCAGTTCCGTGCTTTCGCTCGAGCGATCTGGACGCACCAAATGGTAAGGACTTGCTCAGAGCCGTGTCATGCCGGGTGATTGGTCTTGCCAGTCGATGTTTTTAGCCACTTGATATCGTGAAATCTGAACCAGTTACAGACAGATACGGCTTCCAGAGAGATTCTCGGCTCATCAGAAGTCACAGAAATGACAAGAACGCGATAAAAAAGCAGTATAAGGCACAAACCATGTTCTGGATTTGCTCCCGTTCTTCGTCCAGTTGCTCAATGACCATTATTTGGAAGTGGTTATTGACCGGTGCGGCTGCATTGTTACTGAGTGGAAATCTGTCTGCGGCCGATCTCTTTGACAAACATGATTTTTCGGTCGTCAAGCGCGCAACCACAGAACTGCCTGCCATCACGAAAATCACGATGCAAGGAGCTTCCAAGCTGAAGCCCTTCTCCGCATCGATCAGCACGCCTTGCCTCGTCGTTAAAACCAGTGAAGGCAATTATGCCAAACTGCTGATCAGCTGGGGCTTCCGAAAGAACGGAGACGACCGTCTCCCCGTGTTGCTCATTGAGCGGTTTGTTACTTATCGAGGTGATCGCCCGGATATGACAACCGCGACAGGTCATGACATACTTCTGTTTGCCGGTTTTCAGTTTGACTTTGATATCGGTCAGGTCGTACCACCCAAAGCCGGTGGAGACATTGCTTTTACTGCCGAAAGTGTGCTGGAAGTGATCCCGCCTGCGATCATGGTTGACCTGCCCGGCTCACTTCTCCCAGCATCTGAAGTGCCCGCCCGCTCATTGACAGCAGCCGAGACAACGGCACAGGATTTTGCCGGCGACTGGATCATAAATGCCGACAATCGCTGGAATGGTGAATGGTCAATCAAAGTCGATGATGAAGGGCGCATCACCGGAAAGTTTCGATCCCGTGAGTCCCAGAACCTGTATGACATCACGGGAAATGTTTCGGCGCTGCCACACCAGGCACGAATTGAGATTTTTCTCGCCAACGCGCAGGTTTCCGCTGAAGCTTATTTATGGACGAAAGAGCACGATCATATGGCCGGCGTTGTGACGGTGGCTGGTCGCAAGTTCGGCTTTTTTGGCAAAAGGGCGACTCCGGAAACACCAGCCCTCACTCCCTCTACCGGCCCACAGCGATAATGGATCGTCCTCTCCGAGCTGTTGATCAATGGCAGCAGTCCATCGATCAGGAAATCGCCAAGCTCGACGAAGCTGGACTGCGCAGGTTTCGCCGCACACTGACCCCACTCAAGAGAGGGTTACTAAAGGCTGATTTTCGCACGTTGGTGAACCTTTCCGGGAATGACTATCTCGGTCTCTCATACCATCCTCAGGTGCTGGCTGCCGCTCATGCCGCTTTGGAAGAGGGTGTCGGTTCACGTGCCAGTGCTTTGATCAGCGGTCGCTCGCCCTGGCACGAACAGCTTGAACGGACAATTGCAGCATTTGAGGGTTGTGAAGATGCCCTGATTTTTCCCACAGGAGCAGCAGCCAACGTCGGCGTGTTGACGGCCGTCATGCGTGACTCAGATACGGTTTATTGCGACCGCCTCAACCATGCCAGCCTGATCGATGGATGCCGGCAAAGTGGAGCAACGCTGCGGATATACCGGCACCTGGAACTGGAGCGTCTGGAGCGAGAACTACAGAAACCCGTGGCTGGTGGACGGCGGTGGATCGTGACGGACTCCGTTTTCAGCATGGATGGAGATATCGCACCCCTGCCTGATCTGTGTGATCTTGCAGAGGCCTATGATGCACTTTTGGTTGTCGATGAAGCGCATGGCACGGGAGTCTTTGGCCATTCTGGCCGTGGGGTTTGTGAGCACTTTCATGTAGAGAATCGTGTGGCTCTCAGGATTGGCACACTCAGTAAAGCCCTTGGCGCGATGGGTGGCTTTGTTGTGGGAAGCCACTCCCTTTGTGAGTTCTTGCTGAACAAGGCCCGTACACAGATCTATTCTACATCACTCCCTCCAGCTGTCTGTGCCGCGGCAGCGGCTGCGATTGGCATTATTGAGAGTGAACCTGAGCGCCGTCAGAGACTTTGGCACCATGTTCGACAGGTTGACTTTCAATTACGGCAAGCGAATTTGATTCCTGATGGGCAATTTGCCAGTCCGATCATCCCAATCGCGATGCACAACCCTGAAAACGTCATGAAAGCCGCGCAGGCGATAGAGGAGGCCGGTTTTCTTGTGGGAGCGATTCGCCCGCCAACTGTTCCAGAGGGAACATCGCGATTGAGGCTGAGTCTGCATAGCGAATTGACTGAAAATGAACGCGATCAGGCCATGAAAGTCATTACGCAGGTCATCACTGTTCTCAAAATGATGGCAGACCGCGCAACCTGAGAGGTGTGATTTTGAACATTCGGCAAATTTGTAGGAATTCTGGACTGTTCAGCTTCGTGAATGCTCGATACTCTAGCCGATGTCTGATCACTGTCGAAAGTTTGCGTTTCTGTTCTTTTCATACCTCCTGGTTCAGGTGGCTTTCCCGCTGGGGAAATCAATTGGAACCAGCACGAACGAGCCAAAGATTTTTGAATTTTTGTGTCCGTTTGTGTGGCAGCCTGTTTTAATTACAGGCTCTAAGAACCGTCTGCCACTTTCAGCCGTATCGATTCCAAACCCTTCCGTGTTATGACGGAAATGGCTGTCAGGTTTAGTGCAGATCGTCGTGCAGAATAGTTCCACGCAATTTCTCCGAATGCGCCCCAGTCCACGAAAGACAGATCGTCGGTTCTCCGGCTTTCAGTTAGTGATGGCACTGGCAGGCCTGGTTTCAACTTGCAAGCTCATGGTGTTTTTGTCCGCGAATTTCAATGGCTTGGCTCCAGTGAGCAACTTCCCTCCGTTGAAATCAGCTCGACTCGCCCCATGGCTTCATGTGAGACTCCGTTACTGGTCGCTAATTCTGCGGTCACTCGGATCGCATTCTCTGATCTCATTTTCTGAGTGTTGTCTGGTTCCAGTTTGGAATCAGATTTCCCACGCCAATGCGAATGTCGCAGTGGCTGGTTTTCGTGTCGAGTCTCGCAATGACCGGTCCTTTCGGATGTCGGGTACTGCAGGCCGCTTCTGTTAAAGGACGTAAAGTCATGGGTACGAAACTGTATGTCGGCAATTTGACATATGACATCAACAACGGCACTCTCGAGCAGCTCTTCGCCCAGTTCGGCGAAGTTCGCTCCGCTCAGGTTGTCATGGATCGCGACACCGGCCGCTCAAAGGGCTTCGGCTTTGTTGAGTTTGGTGACGCACAGTCTGCCAGCGATGCCATCTCTGCCATGAACGGTAAGGACGTGAATGGTCGCGCTCTGACTGTCAACGAAGCTCGCCCACGCGAAGAGCGTAGCGGTGGCTTTGGTGGCGGCGGTGGCGGTGGTGGTAGCCGCTTTGGCGGTGGCCGTCGTTAATCAATTGAGGATGCACACTGCATTCCTGAATTACTCGTTGAGGTTGTGAAACATGCTTGCATGATTTCTTGAAGGCAAGGTGGCCGCGATACATCGTTAGCTTCCTTGCTCTCCAGCCGGAAATGATCAGCCCGTTGCCTGAATGTCATTCATTCTCGCAACGGGTTTTTTTATTCCCATTTTTCCTCACGGTATTAATGATGACTGAACTTAAGGAGTTTCGTAAGCCTCAGCTTTGAAAGCGATGGTCTCAGAGAGTTGTGTCGTCGCGCCTTCATGAGGTACCGCCTCCCTCTCAATGTGCTCGAAAACTTGTCCATAAATGGCAGGTGGTCGGTTGACCCTAATGCTGACGGAGACTACATTGCGTAAGCACTTCAGGTCATAATGAGTGCCACGCAGCCATATTGCTGCACCCCTAGCTCAACTGGATAGAGCATCGGTCTACGGAACCGAAGGTTGGTGGTTCGAACCCACCGGGGTGCATTAGACTTACTTCGATTCGCCTTCCGGACTGTGCCCATGAAAAAGTGGGTACAATCCGGAAGGCGTTGTCGTTCATAGGCTCAGTGTCTTGAACCCGTGGCTTGAACCCGTGTCTTCATCTCCAACATCGAACGGAGAGCGACACCTCCTTCTGGATGTCGCTTGGAGCTTTATGTTTCCGGGTGTTTTCCCAGGGCGAGTGACGGATTGAGCACCCGGAGGTTGACTGCAGCGGGCAGCATCTTCGCTGGATCTGCTGGAGGCTAAATGGTTTAGCGATATTCCTCAGCTTTTGTGGCTTTTAGATTCGTTCAGTAATTGCCTTCGTTTGTCGAAGGGCGAAGAATTCCACACCACCACGAACGAAGCCATGGCACGCCTGATGATGAGCTGCAAAACCACTGATTCCCCGGCAGTCTTTACTTAACCAGACGACTCGCAAGTCGGGGTCATTCTTGGGATGTGATAGCAGACTTAGTCAAGTAAGCTGGCTGAGCCGACATGTTCGATCTATTCCGTCTTCCGATGTTTCAGTCGTCGCAGTGTTGATGGATCTGTCAGGCACCTGTATCGTTCCAGAAATCATCGAATTCCCATTGATTGAACACATCAAAGTCTGGAGAAACCCTGTGGCAGAGCGCGTCGTGATTATTGGTTCCGGGCCTGCCGGATGGTCAGCAGCTATTTACGCCGCTCGTGCCAGTCTTGAACCACTTGTGTTTGAAGGAGCCATCAGCGAAGAAAACCGGATTCGCGGGACTCTTCCTTTGGGGCAACTGGCTTTAACCACTGAAGTTGAGAATTACGCCGGGTTTCCTGCTGCGAATCTGACTCAGTTTCTAGAAACGGCACTTCCAAAGGGGCGCCGTCAATATATGGCTCCTCATTCCGGTCATGGAGTCACTGGGCCGGAACTGATGGAGTTAATGCGACAGCAGGCCGTGAATTTTGGGACTCGGGTGATCACAGAGGATGTCCTTTCAGCCGATTTGTCGAAAGGCCCCTTCAAACTGAAGATTTCCGACGGCTCAGAAGTTGAAGCGCATGCTCTGATTATTGCCACAGGCGCCCGGGCCAACTATCTGGGGCTGCCCAGCGAAGATCGATTTAAGAACATGGGCGTTTCGGCCTGCGCTGTGTGTGATGGTGCCCTTCCCCGTTTCCGCAACCAACCTCTCGTGGTGATCGGCGGCGGTGACAGCGCGATGGAAGAAGCTTCCTACTTAGCAAAGTTTGCATCAAAAGTGCATCTGGTACACCGTCGCGATGAATTCCGTGCCAGCAAGATTATGGTGGCTCGTGTGCTTGAAAATCCTAAAATTCAGGTCGAGTGGAACACCCATGTGACCGAAGTGCTGGGGAGTAACGAAAAAGGTGTCACGGGAGTGCGCCTTAAGAGTACCAAGGATGACACAGAGCGGACGCTGGAAGCCACAGGGATGTTCTGCGCGATTGGTCATACTCCCAATACCGATTTTCTCGGCGGTCAGATTAAGACTGATGATAAAGGTTATGTGGTCTATCAGACGCCCTTCCGCACTGCGACATCCGTTGAGGGTGTCTATGCCGCTGGCGATGTCGCCGACAGTTACTATCGTCAGGCGATTACTTCGGCGGGAACGGGTTGTATGGCCGCCCTGGATGCTGAACGCTGGCTCGCAAGTCAAGGCATTCATTAAATAAACAGTCACGAGACTTCATGCTGCTGCTGGAATTTTGTGAATCACATGGCATTTTCCAGCAGGCACCAGTGGTTATGTTCACGAGTTCTCAGTCTTCTCATGTCACTTGATGGCATGTTTCACTGTGCTGCATTCCTCCCGATATCTGGACTTTCAGGAAAAAACCATGCTGACTGCTGAAGGTGTTCTCGGACGACGTCGCCGCCTCTGGAATGCACTTCCCAGTCGAATGGAGTGGGTTCTGATTGCTGACCCTCGGCATGTTCAATATCTCTCGAATTTTGCCGTGAACCCGCTGAGTTTTTCGGCTGGTGAACGGGCTTGGCTGCTCCTGGAACGATCTGGCAAAGCGACACTGCTGGGAGATAACTTCACGCTTCGTTCGCGGGCCATGGATCCCGTGGTCGACGACGAAATTATGATCAAGTGGTATGACCATCAGCATTCGGTGATTAACCGTGATCATGCGCTTCTGGCTGCTGCCAAACAGGTTGCGGACAAGCTCTATGGGCGTGTCGGAGCCGTTGAAGCCGAGTGGCTCCCTGTCGGAGCTTTTGAAGTTCTGGGGTTGGATCGTGAATCTCACTCGATCAGCCGAGAAGTTGGAGACGGGCTTCCTGCTAAAGATCCTGTCGATCTGGGAACAACCATTCGGACTTTGCGACGTCAGAAAGATGCCGATGAAATCGCCCAGTTGAAAAAGTGCATGCAAGCCTGTGATGCAGGCCATGCCTTTGCCCGAGAGTTTGTCCAGGCAGGACGTACCGAACTGGAGATTTATCTGGGAGTCCAAGAGGCGGCCCTCTCTAACGCTGGCCGCGCGGGACTGGTCTATGGTGATTTTCGCGCAGCCACACCTGCGACGCCCAAGTCGGGTGGCTTGCCGACATCATATGCCTTGCAGCCGGGAGATATGTATATCCTCGACTACTCCGTCTGTCTCGATGGGTATCGCTCAGACTTTACGAACACGATCTGCGTTTCTGAGCCTACGGCTGAACAGCAAAAACTCTACGACATCGTCATGGCTGCTCAACAAGCCGGAGAACAAACCTTGAAGGCTGGTTGTCCGGCCAGGGATGTGTTTGCTGCTGTCGAAGCACCGATCATTGAAGCTGGCCTGAAAGATCGATTTGGCCACCATGCTGGCCATGGGATTGGTTTGGCTCACCCGGAATCGCCGATTCTTGTTCGAGATAGTACCGATGTCCTTCTCGCAGGCGATGTTGTGACTCTGGAGCCTGGTCTATATGTTCCTGGCGTCGGCGGGATTCGCATCGAGCATAACTACTTGATTACAGAAACGGGTTACGAGCGGTTAAGCCAGCATGTGATTTCTTTGCGGTAGCCGCCTTTGGGCATCGCCCAGTTGATTCGTCACCATTGATGCGCCTCTCTCCAGCCAACTGATGAACACCATGACTGACATGCTTGCGCCAGCGGATTCTCACCGGATTCTCGTGACGGGAGCCGGCGGGTTCCTTGGTGGCGCTATTACCCATCAGTTGGTTGCCAAGGGGCACCAGGTGATCAGTTTGCAGCGGGGAGATTACCCTGAGTTGGCCGCTGCCGGTGTGACGTGTCATCGGGGATCGATCAATGATGTCGCGGCTATCGATACTGCGATAGAAGGATGCGAGACCGTTTTTCATGTGGCAGCCAAAGCGGGAGTATGGGGTTCGTGGCTGGATTATTTCCGAGTGAATGTTCAGGGAACGCAGGCAGTGATCGATGCCTGTCGTCGAGCCAACGTTAAACGCTTGATCTTCACTAGCTCGCCCAGTGTTGTGTTTGATGGCAGTGACCAGGTGGGAATGGATGAGTCCGCTCCTTATCCCGCAAAATATCTCGCTCATTACCCGGCAACCAAAGCTGATGCTGAGCGGCGGGTTCTGGCTGCCAATAGCGAATCCTTACAGACGATCGCACTCAGGCCGCACCTGATCTGGGGGCCGGGCGACCCGCATTTGATTCCTCGTGTACTGGAACGGGGGCGCCAGGGAAAACTTCGCCAACTTGGTAACAAACAGTGCCTGGTGGATGCCGTGTATATCGATAACGCTGCTGCTGCTCATGTGCTTGCGATGGAGGCATTGGCTGCAGGACGGGGTGCGGGTGAGGCTTATTTCGTCACCAATCAGGAGCCTTGGGAACTCTGGACATTGTTGAACCGAATCCTCCAGTGCGGCGGCGTTAAACCGACGACAAGATCAATTCCGATTCCCTTCGCCAAGGCTGCTGGGGTCACTTTTGAAATGATCTACAGTGTTTTGGGAAAGACGGCAGAGCCACCCATGACTCGTTTCGTTGCCAGTCAACTCTCTACCAGCCACTGGTATTGCCCAAAGAAGATTCAGCGAGATTTGAATTACTTCCCCCAGATTTCCATGGAAGAAGGGTTTACTCGTCTCTCTCTGTCTTTATCCTCTCGCTCCTGATCTTGAAGGCTGGCGGCTTAGAGCGGTGACTGTGAGATTTAAGCTGTGAGATTTAAGAAGCCTTTATTTGCCACAGTAGACATACCTGTGTGATGCCCCAGACTTCCTGTGTAGGGTATGCCTCCCATCTTCAAATTTCCCCATCGCGGGAAAAGCCCCTCATGCTTTGCATGCTCCCTAAGTTGGCGGAATTTGCGGCAATTTTTGCCATTTGGATGGAGTCCAGTGGCACTTTTGCTTAGTCTTCTCGGGCAGTTTAGGAAACCTTTGCCGGTTCCGTTGGCTTTATGGCCTCTCTTGGTTGTCACCATCGGTTGATCATCGGCAAAAGGAAGGGAAGCCCTCAGGGAGTGAACGACGAATGGTGTTTGATTTGCGCAGGATGTGCTTGTCTTTTGTGACCGCAGTTTTCATGCTCAGTTTTGTGATTGAGCTTTCAGGAGCCGAACAAGGGGGGACGTCTCCAACTCAAGCGGGAGCAACCTCCCCTTCCCCCAATGGAATTGTCTGGCGTACGTCTTACCGCAAGGCGTGGGAAGAGTCTAAAACGACTGGCAAGCCGATGCTGGTGACATTCTCAGCCAAGTGGTGTCTAGCCTGCCGTACTCTGGAACAGCAGACGCTGAACCATCCCCAAGTGCATCAGATGATCAACCAGAACTTTATCGCAGTGCAACTTGATGCCGATGCTCACCGCGAGCTGGTAGGTTCTTTCGGAGTCAAAGGACTTCCGACTTGCCTGGTGGTGGCACCTGACCTGACCATCGAAGATCGGATTGTGGGCATGGTAGGCGTGGGAGCATTTAAGGGGCGTCTCCAGGAATCGGTTCGACCAGATATTGAAATGGCCAAGCGAACTGTGGAAGTCACTCCGGCTTCTGCAACCAGGCCGGTGAATGGCGCAAGTCCGCTATAGACCCGTTTCCGGGTCGGTGTGGCTGCGTATGTGCGCCATTTGTCTTGGGACGAATGGTTTTTTACGCAGCCAGAACGCGATTAATATCGGATGCCGAGCTAGGCGTTCACGCCTGATTTGACCACCCTCCAGAGTGAGTTCATTCACTAACGTGGCGGTAGTCAAAGGCGTCCTGAAGAAAATCGTCAATAGGGAACATTTCTCGCCAACTGGTGGTTGATGACCATGTGGAACTGTGGGGTGCGGCAACTTTTGTCGCATCCAACAGTTGCATGGCGTATTAGGGATCGCATTTCCTCAGAACCCCCTGCTTGCCGATGACAACGAATGTCACGGCGGACAGGGGGGATTTCAGAGAGACGATTCTCCACGTTTTTGATTTTCAAGTTGGTAGATCAAGGTCTGGGCTGCCGGCCAAAATGACCTAATGCATTGTCAAAGTTTAAAATTCGAGGTTAAACAGGCAGTCAAGTCCGACAACGGAGGACGTTGCGGCGACATCAACCCCAAGATAAAGCCGTGACACGGCACTGACCTGGATTTCTTTACAGACTCTTACAAAACCTCTGATGTCGCTGGAATTAACGACGTCGTCCGCATTTCCAAAGATGCACCAGCGGTTTTGTCAGGAGTTCATGGTCGACTCGCATCAGCGTTGGGAAGCAAACCATCGTGCGTGACATTTCTTCTGTCAGGTCGTTAGAAGACCTGCGAACCTTCGTTCATCAGGAACTCTGTGCGTTCGAGAATCTGCTGACCGAGCAGTTTCAACTCTCGGAATCGCGCATCATGAGAAATGGTGAACTTTGCGGGCTTCAGTTCATGCTGCAAGGGCCGCGTAATGTCCGGCTCAATGCTGTCTGGGCCGCCGACAACAATGACCTCTACTTTTACAACACCCGCGGCGAGCGTTTCGCAAAATTGCGGATTGCCAGTCAACTCATTGAAAACTGAGATTCCAGCAACCATTTACGATTGGGTGCTCATGCTGTTGGGGTGACAGTGCGATCCGCGAACTGCCCTTCAGTGGAGTGCAGTGTGTTGGCAGTTATGTCGTAATAGACGGGGTTAGCAGCAATTCCGGCATGGATGCCGACCGACTTCCCGCCACGGGATGGTTGTCCCCTCCACGGAATGTGAAGACAACAGAGATTTTCGTATCCTGAGTGGTGTTGCTGTCAGCGGCATGGAGCGCGAGGCAATGGAAGAACACAACATCGCCCGGTTCCAGTTCAATGTACTCCCTTTTGTCGATCCATTCCGCGTTTTCCGGGAGATCACTGCGGAAGAAAAGTGCGTCGTCGAGTCGGTCGCGACTCAGTTTTTCCCTGTGTGAACCGGGAATCATTTGCAGGCAACCGTTGGCTCTTGTTTCAGAACCCAGTGCCAGCCAGACATTGACCAGATCAGGCTTCGTATAGCTCCAGTACCGAATGTCCTGGTGCCAACCGGTTTCACTGCTGTAAGCCGGTTCCTTGGTCATGATGCAGTTATGGTGAGCCAGAGGGCACACGACACGAGGCCCTAACAATTGCTGAAGCCGTCGCACCAGGGCGGTCTGTCCCAGCCATTCGGTAAAGACATAATCGCGGGTCAGAGCCTGCTTGAGCCGACGGATGGTTCGCCCACCCTCCGCTTCAAACGAGACCGGAGCGCCTGGATACTGCAACTCCGCTTCGTACTCCACTGGTGCGATATGTTCCGCAAGACCTCGGCGGACAATTGCCATCATGCGCCGGAGAGTTTCGCTCGTTCCCAACCCTCGCACAACGACAAAGCCCCGTTCATGGAACTGGTTGATTTCTTCTTCCGAAAAGAAGTCACCAGGGAATTCATGGCTGGCAGCATCATTGATCGCAGAAATCGTCACAGCGGTCTTTCTTGAATGAATCACTACTGCATTGTCAAAGTATAAAATTCGGGTTTCTTTTGTTGTTAAGTCCGACAACGGAGGACGTTGCAGCGACATCAACCCTAAGACAAAGCCGTGACACGGCACAATCGATGATGGCGCGAGTGAATTGTTGAAGATCACTCAATACGACAGTCGAATTTCCGGCAGGTTCACAGAGGGCAATTATTCTTAATACTCAAGAGAAGCCATGAATTCAGCCGTGAGTTCTTTCATGCCGTCACAGTCGGTTCGATGAGAGACTTAAAGCCCGAATTCCTTGATTTTCCGGTAGAGTGTGCGCTCACCGATCCCCAGGAGATTGGCTGCTTCATCGCGTTTCCCATCGGCGAGTTCTAGTGCTCGTTCAATATAATATTTTTCTACGTCATTGAGGGATCGCCCGATTAAGCCATCGCTTCCAGAACGATGGGGACTGGTTTCCTGCTCACCAGACTCAATGCCGGGATCACGAATCCCTTCAGGCAGATCATCGGTGTCAAGTTTGCCATCGATATCCAGCACCATCATCCCTTCGACGACGTTGCGAAGCTCGCGAATATTCCCCGGCCACGAATAGGCCATCAGCGCCTGATGCACCTGGCGTGTGATCATGGGGATGGGCTTTTTGTTACGTTCAGAAAACTGTTTGAGAAAATGATCGATCAAAAACGGAATGTCCGTGCGCCGGTCACTTAATGGAGGAAGCACAATCGTGATGACCGATAATCGAAAATAGAGATCCTTACGGAATGTCCCTTTCTTGACCATGTCCTGTAAGTCCGCGTTAGTGGCCGCCACGAGACGTACATTGATGGACAGTTCGTCGTTGGCACCCAGTCGCGTAATCTTGCGTTCTTCAAGGACGCGTAGCAGTTTGATCTGTGTCGACATGGGCATTTCACCCACTTCGTCAAGAAAGAGCGTTCCGCCGTTGGCATATTCAAATTTGCCAATTCGCTTGGTGGCCGCTCCGGTGAAGGCACCTGCCTCGTGGCCAAACAGCTCACTTTCCAGAATACTTTCGGGCAACGCCGAGATATTGAGTGGAACAAAAGGCTTGTTTTTACGTTCACTATTTTGATGCAGTGCTCTGGCGACAAGTTCTTTCCCGGTTCCGCTCTCGCCCTGAATGAGAACGGTGCTATCCGTGGGAGCGACACTTCGCAGTTTTTCAATCAACCGGTGCATGGAGGGGCTGTTGCCAATCACCCCTTCAAAGCCAAACTTTTCGTCCAGTCGTCGACTGAGTTCAAAGGTCTTTCGCAAGAGTCGCACTTTGGAACTGGCACGATCGACTGCCTGTCGCAATTCGCTGATATCCAGTGGCTTTGTCAGATAGGTATGGGCGCCGTGCTGTCCCGCAGTCAGAGCTGATTTAATAGACGCGTGTCCGGTCAGCAGAATCACTTCGGCGTCCGGTAGTTCGGCCTTGGATCGTCGCAGGATTTCAAGACCATCGACCTCGTCCATCATGAGTTCGGTAATGATCACATCGAAGTTCTCGACTTCAATCAACGACAGCGCTTTCTGACCGGATTCCGCCCCCGCAGAAGCCACCGTACATTCATAGCCCACGCGAATCAGGCTGTCTGCAACCGCCTGAGCATGGGCCTCATCGTTATCCACAATCAGTACGCGAATGCGCACTTCACTGGGATCAGAAGACTTCAGATCCTTGGCCATGTGTTCCGGAATTTCCTCTGACAGTCACTGTTTATGGAGCCTTTCCCGAAGGATGAAGGATATCATCTCTCATGAATTGAAGCGAAGCACTCACGTTTTGACTCTTGACCCCTTCCTGGCCTCGGGCAAAATGAAGCGGCGCAAAATTGCTCAGGGGCCCCTTTGTGTTTGCATTGTTTTCACCAGCTTCCTGCAAAATTTTCTCAAGCTTCAGAGGTTGATTTATGTGGCAGGACGATCATTTAGCCCGATGCAAAAGATTCCGCTGTCTGCACTTTGGCTGGGCAGGTTGTGGTCGCAGGGAGTCATCACAGCAAATTGGCATTGCTGTCGTCGCCGTTTTGGCATTGGTCTTATGGATTCACACGGGACGATTGGCA
This sequence comes from Planctopirus sp. SH287, assembly GCF_056500625.1. Classification (NCBI taxonomy): domain Bacteria; kingdom Pseudomonadati; phylum Planctomycetota; class Planctomycetia; order Planctomycetales; family Planctomycetaceae; genus Planctopirus; species Planctopirus sp. SH287. The sequence goes on from NZ_CM151403.1 coordinate 1,859,894, forward strand.
GAAGCAGCCCCGCCAAAGATTTCTTCTGTGAGACCTGTGCCGCGTGCGATTATGAAGCTGGAGCGGGATTATGTGGCGGATCTGGATGCAAAGAACCCACTGATTAGCGAAGGATCTGTGATCACCATTAAGACCACCAACGGGAAGACATATCCCGATTTGGAGGTGACACAATTTCAACTGGGAAATCGACCAGATACCTTCAAGCAGATTCTATTTAAGCCGATGAAAGGAGTGCCGTCAAAAATTGCCCCTGCTTCCATGCAAGAAATCAGGACGGCTGAGAATGCATATTCAGTGGTCTTTGATCTTTCCACCAAGTCTTATCAATTGCTTGATCTGAAACTGCGCGATGCTGTCACGTTGCGGCGGTTGAAACCCAAAGGGGATCAACTTTGGGATGAGCCTTCGCCTGAGAACGTCACACAAGCCATGGATTTCTACCAAGGTTTGATGAAAAAGGCTCAGGATGATAATCCACAAAGTCATTTCCGTAAGGTGGAAACACAGTATTTCGTGTTTTTCACGGATATGCCTCCGGCCCAGGTGGCTGGTTACATTGCGAATCTTGACCGCATGTATGACCAACTCTGCACCCTGTTCAGCGTGCCGCAAGGAACAAATATCTGGGTCGGGAAATGTCCGGTGATTGTCTTTGTTAACCCCAATTCTTTCCGTAGTTTTGAAGCCAGGCATCTCAATAATAATGACACGGATCAAGTTGCTGGCTTATGCCATCAATGGCCAGACGGGCGAGTGGTGACCGTCTGTGGTCGTGGAGACGATCCGGTGTTCTTTGCCGTCGTGCTGGTTCACGAAACGGCGCATGGCTTTCTTCATCGAATTCGTTCATCCAGTCGTATTCCTGCCTGGATGAACGAAGGGATTGCCGAATGGGTCTCTTCGGTTGTTATTCCGCAAAGTGACCATATTTCTACACGCATGACGGTTGCCGTACCCATGATCCGCGCGACGGGTTCTCTGGGAGGGCTTTTCCTCGATGAAGGCCAGTTGGAAAGCTGGCAATACGGCGTTGCCGCCACCATGACGCAATTCCTCCTTTCCACTGATTCCAACGCCTATCGCGGGTTGATTACGGCTATTAAGGAAGGATATTCCTGGCAGGAGGCGCTGGAACTGACCTTCGGCATTACTCCTGATCAACTGGTCTTGGCTTATGGTCGGCAGATGGGGATTCCGAATCTTCAGCCCTGAAGTTTTTTGTGGTCGTGGGTGCGATGAGTTTGGGATGATCGGGTTTCTGACGCACTTAGCTGGGGCTGCCGATGTGCTGATATAAAATCAGGATTTATTGAAATGCGGCGCTTTTTGCCTTCAGTAACCTGAGCGGCCCATGCGATTTTCCCATCAATTTGATGTCAAGCTGGTGAAGATTTGTGGATCGCGCCTTTCACAATAGAATGATTGAGAGCCTCCTGTCTTCCTTGTCGATCAATCCGACACCAGGGCATGGCAAAGTCATCCGGTGGTGTGATGGAGCACCCTTCGTTAGATGATGTCAGCTACCCTTCCTCTCTTCACGACGCGAAAACTCCATGTCGTTTGCCGGTGTACGCTCCGCAGGTGATCGACGCCGACGGCGAATGGCTGTCGGTCACGATGCCGGTACGGGCGGTGGCTCTACAGGCGATGTGTCAATTCCGCTCGCTGAACTTTTGCAACGATCTATGGCTGGCCGATCGCTTTATCAAGTTCCCGGCCTGCCCATTCGCCCTTGGGTCATGTGGTTGACTCTGGCAGGATTTGTCTTGCTGGTAGCGATTTCCAGTTGGTTGTTGGCATCACCTCAGTCACTTCCCCAATTTCTCCATCCCATGACACGTCGTCTTTTTGGTTCCAGTGATCCTGTTTTTGCTGTTGTTCTGGAATCGTTAGGATGGATGGTCGCCGGGCAGATTTCCCTGCTGGTGGGTTGGTGTCGCTCACGAAGTTTGCTCGACTTTAAAGGAAAGTATCGCTATTGGTACCGGGTTGCGATCATTTCTTTGACCGTGGCGGCCTGTCGTTTACTCGATATGCACATGGCGATGGCAGAGATTCTCCTGGATGCGACTCACTGGCAGTTCTGGAATGCAACAAATGTTCTCTGGACGGGTGTGGCTCTGCTTTTCACTGCGGTTTTAGTCCGGAATCTTGATCGTGATATGCGAGGTTGCCAGCTATCGCTCTGGAGTTTACGGCTTTCTGTTTCACTCGTCGTGATCTGCCTTTGTGCCCGTCTGGCGATTGACCGTTCGGCCAGTTTATCTGGAGTGACGAACTCGGGGGCAGAAACTTCGCTGGCAATTCTCAGAGTCTGGACGGCTGCGTCAGTCGCTGTGACCAGTTGGCTGCATTTACGGCATGTGGTCTATTTCTCTGCTGATCCTCCCACATCAACAGAACGCCGGTTTAACCGGCTCACCCGTTTGCTGGCAGGTATGAAGCTATTGCGCTGGTGGGGTGTGAAACGAGCGACACCTCCCCCCAAGCCCACACGGGGACGTAAGAAGGCCGCAACTGCAACCACAGATGCGCCCAAGAAACCAACACGTAAAAAGGCCACCCGGAAACGGACGACCAAACCCAAAACCATTGTCTCCGATGATGACGATGCTTTGGAGTCGCTGGAAGAAGAGGGAAGTGAAGCTTCGTACGCCGAAGATGAAGCTGCGGATTTCACATCTGATGCCGATTCGTCTGCAGATGAACCACTCGATCGTGATGCGGAAATCCAGAAGGCGATGGATGAAGAAGATTGGGATCGTCTGGAAGAACTGACGCGCCCTGATAACTCTTCGGTTCAAACAGCGAGCCGCCAGGAAAAGCCGTCCAAAGGGGTATCCGGAAAATCCAAAATTCAACCTCCGCCTGAACCAGAAGAGGATCCCAGTAACTCATCAGGTGAAGAAGACGATTACACTCGGGTTGACGAAGGACATCAGCAACTCAAGGGGCTATCAAAACGTCAGCGCCGTGATATGAAGAAGAAGCAGAAGCATCAGGGCGGATATGACGACGGCGACGACGAATAAGCCTTGGTATTGTGATGTTAAACACGACGATCAAACATCACAGATCCTGATCGCCTCGTGAAGTCCTATGGCAGGATCGATGGTGGGTATGAATTCATGTCCCACAAACCCCTGGTAGCCAACATCCACCAAAGTCTGCATGACAGGTGGGTAATTCACTTCCTGAGAAATATGTAACTCGCCCCGGCCAGGGTTCCCTGCTGTATGAACATGCCCGATCCAGTCACGATGTTGCCTGATGCGCGAGATCAGATCACCATCCATAATCTGGACATGGTAAATATCAAACAGCAGTTTCACGCGAGGTGAACCAACCTGTTTGAGGATCTCAATACAGTAGTCGACGTGGTCTCCCTGGTAGCCTGGATGCCCTTTCATCGGATGGGTGGCGACTCGGCTGTTGAGATGCTCCAGGCAGAGCGTCACCTTTTTTTCTTCCGCATATCCCGCGATTTCTTTATAGGCTTTCACACAGTTTTCCAGCCCCACATCATCCGGGATGATCTTTCCCTCAGGTGTGTTTCTCATGCCGGTGAAAGTGATCACACTGGGGCAGCCGAATTCAGCAGCCTGATCGATCCGCTTTTTCAGGATAGCGAGGCATTCTGGATGATTTGCCGGGTTATTGACCCCTTTGACAAACCCGTGACTGCTGGAAATCGCACACTTGAGTCCATGAGATTTCAGGACTGGCCAGTGAACCGGGTCAATCAACTCTACACTTTCTGCGCCCAGCAGTTTGGCTTGCCGGCAGAACTCGTGGATATCTTTCCAATGTTCCTTATAGCACCAGTGAACCAGCGAGTGATGGATATTTCCTTTTAAGGGGAGCGGCGATGACTGAGCGACACATTCACTGGAAAGCGGAGCAACCAGCGAAGCCCCAGCCATACCAGTCGCTGCAACCAGGGTAGAAGCTTGTGTCAACCAGTCTCTTCGCGAGGTTGCTGTCATCTCATTTATCCCTGACATGGTGCTAATCTTTACGTGCTTGGATCTGAGGCTGTATTCCCTGCTTGATCATTTTCAGGCTTTGTTGTCACACAAAAAAACCTCGTGCAGAGTCTAACTCCACACGAGGTCTCATGTCATCAACGAGTCGTGATGATACTGAACTATTCGAGGATCTTCGAGGCATCCTTGGTGATGGAAGCGATGGTGGCGTCGGTCAGATCCTTGGCGGCATAACCCTTATTGACCTTAACTTTACCTTCGACCCACATCATGACCGTGACTTCGGCTTCAGGATTGATCTTATAGCTCTTAGGGCCAGCGGCGCCTTCAAACGTGGTCAGAGGCACCTGCTTGATGGAATGCTTGATGGCCACTTCGCTGAGCTTGGCTTCAGCGGATGTGGGCGAATCGCTGGTCAGCACGAGAAAGCCCGCCATTTTGGCATCGCGGTTCTGAGCAATTACACCATCGACAGCTTTGGTCAGCTTGGCGACGTTATCGTCGACTTCCTTGGTGAAGATCGAAATCACAGGCTGGTTGCCGAAACGGCAGCGGTAGCAAAGATCTTCACCTTTTTGTGGGCCAGTGACATCATGCACATAGAAGGCTGGAACGCGTTGACCGGCTGACAGGCCTGATTCAACTTCAGCGGCCTGAGCGAACGAACCAGAAACTGAACTGGCAACCACAGAAGCGGCCAAGGCCATTGTCGAGAAAAACTTTTTCATCCATTCACTCCATTTGCTTCAAGTTGACCATTAACGGGTGGTGACCAATCGAATGGTCAGTCACCTCACGGGAAGTCTTCAGTAGACACTAACGCAATACCACAAGTTGATCCAGAACTTTCACTTTCGTTTGGAAAAATCTTGGTGCATTGGAAAAAGATGATGAAATGTTGTGAAACGGCTGAAATCAATTGAAGGCAAACTTGTGCCGTGTCACGGCTTTGTCTTAGGGTTGATGTCGCCGCAAAGTCCTCCGTTGTCGGACTTAACAACAGAAGAGACCCGAGTTTTATACTTTGACAATGCACTTGGTTGTTTGGAGATTCAGGCTAACCTGAATTGATCGCTCTACACTGCTTATCTGACTGATGATCTGGTGGCTATTCTCCAGCGATCATTCAGATCAAAGAAACAGCGAAGGCCGACAGCCCTGTCCGGAAGGGTCTCCAACACAGAGACACTTCGCGCTGTCGGCCTTCGCTGCGATCCCCATGCGACTCAAAGGCACAATCCGTGCCACTGGCAAAAAATGCAGGACTTCTGGCGTTTTTATGCTGAAAACGGTGAATTTCAATCGATGGCATTCAAAGAATGCGCCGCGATTCTGCAATTTTGATCGTCAGAATGACAACGCCCCAGAAAATCCTGCATGGCTGTCTTGGCTGTGAAAAGACGCGATCCAAACACCAGTTGCCAGGAGTGTCAAAGAGTCTTTGTCTTCACGTATTTAGACTGTAGGTGAACAATCAACAGTGGACAACAAGAGCGCCAATCGAGTCGCAGCAAACAAGCTGTCGGGTTTGGCCAACCCTTTCCATGCAATGTCGAGGGCGGTGCCGTGATCAACACTGGTGCGAATCATTGGTAGGCCCAAGGTCGTATTGACGGCAGAGTCAAATGCCAGGGCTTTCACTGGAATATGTCCCTGATCATGGTACATGCAGACAACGGCATCTGTTGTGCGGCGTTTGGCGGGAACAAACGCCGTATCAGGAGGCAGCGGCCCTTCGACATCAATCCCCTGCTCTTGAGCCAGGATGATGGCTGGCTTGATAATCAGTTCTTCTTCGCGACGTCCGAACAATCCATGTTCACCGGCATGGGGGTTCAGTCCACAGACGGCAATCCGGGGTTTACGGTGACGAATGCGTTCCAGCGCAGTGGCGGTTAATTCAATGACCTCAAGAATACGGGCTGTGGTGAGTAGCGCGGGGACTTCATGATAGCCGCAATGAACAGTTACAAAGGTGCATGTAATCTCTTCCGAGTATTGCATCATGCACCAGCGCGTTGATTGCGTCCGAGTGGCAAAAATCTCAGTATGGCCAGGAAATGGGATTCCTGCCAGATGTAACGCCTCTTTATTAAGAGGGGCTGTTGTGACACCCACGATCTGCCCGGCCTGTGCTGCCGTGATCGCTGCATCGACATAAGAGTAGCCTGCCCTGCCAGTATGTCGATTGATTTGCCCTGGCGTGAAATCGTTGAGTCTGATTGAGCGACAGTCAACAATGAGTGGTGTCGTTATTTCACTCAACTGATTCCATTCATCGAGTGAAACTGCCGGCGTATGGAAAGGGTGGTTGATGGCCAGAGAGGCCACTTTCAGGATCTCCAAATCCCCAAAAACGACGGGATGGCATAGCCCAGTGATCTCTGGAGAAGCCAGCAACCGCAGGCAAATCTCCGGGCCAACGCCTGCGGGATCTCCCATGGTGATCCCCAATGCCAGATGTTTTTTGGGAGCCGCAGATGAAGAGAGATCGATACTCATGGGGAGCAAATTGAGAACCCCTGACAAAACCGGTAGTGCTTGTTTGGAAATGCGAAACGCTTCTTCAGATCCAGTAGCATCAGAGGCTTTGTTAGAGTTTTTTAGATGGCACGAATGACGGCCGCTGCGCTCTGTCCCATACGCGTACGATTCACACTCAGTGCGATATCGCTGGTCATGCGACGAGGCTCACCACGGACGACTTTAAGCGTGCATTCAGGATCAGGAGTCCGGTAGTTCAGAGTGTGGGGGATCAGGCGATGTCGGAGAGCGAGGATACTTCCCACAAGTTCCACAGCTCCGGCACCAGCATCAAAATGGCCAAAGTAGCTCTTGAGTGCAGTCACTGGAATACTTTCAGCGACAGATCCAAGAACCCGGTGATAAGCTCGTGCTTCGGTCATGTCGTCGAGCAGTGTTCCCTTACCATGGGCGTTGATATGGCCCAGGTGTTTAGGGGTCAGATCGCTTCTTCTCAGGACATTTTCAATGGCGCGAACCAAGCCCGTTCCTTGAGAACGATTTTCAGCGCCAAAGCCATCGCATCCGGCACCAACACCCAATATCTCGCCATAAATCGTGGCGCCACGAGCGATGGCATGCTCATATCGCTCAATGATAAACGATCCAGCCCCTTCCCCCATGACCGTCCCTGAACGATTCAAATCGAAGGGACAGCAGGCATGGTCAGGGTCTAATTCTGGGCTTAATGATTCATAGGTCGAAACACGAGTCCATTCGACAGGATGAAAATGAGAACTGCTGGCTCCCACAATCATGACATCAGCGGCATCTCGTTCAATAACACGAACAGCCTCTGCCAATGCCAACAGTGCTGATGACTCGGAACTGGTGATGGTATTGTTTGGTCCACGAGCGTCATGTTCCATAGCCACATGACATGCTGGCATATTGGGCAATTGCTTAATGAGCCACAAGGGGCCGATCTGATCCATATTTTCAGAGCCGAAGCTCGTTGCGAAGAAAGCCGGGTCAACGACTGACTTTAAGCCTCTGGCTGCATCCAGCAGATCCTCAGCGGTTGTCGAAATGTGGCTGGCGCCGAATTCCACACCCAGGCGATAAGGGTCGATGCTACCAAGAGTGATTCCGGCATCCCGCATGGCCATCGAAGCAGAGGCCACGCCGAGTTGCACTTCTCGTGGCATGACTTTGATGAATTTTTTCTGGTAGATGTGTTCCAGCGGGTCAAACCCGTTGATTTGTGCTCCCAGACGTGTCGTCTCGGAGCCACCCATCTTGCTAGTTGCCGGGCGGATGCCGCACACACCTGTGCTAAGGCTTTGCCAGAACGCATCTTTCCCAATGCCAATGGGAGACACAATTCCAACGCCCGTCACCACGATCCGAGGTGATTTATTTGTTGAGTCGTATTTGCCTGCCATCATAGCAGCCCTCAGAACCTGCCGGACATTCCATCGCCGACTGGCTTGCCGATTCCTTAAGTGAAAAAGTCACTCCAAGGATCAGAATTGGGAAAGCCGCGTTAAACTGAGTGATTGCTTCCAGCAAACGATCAGTCTACCACAACTTGACTATCAGCTTCCCATGGAGGTCATATCGACCGAATGCCACGGAAACTGCAAAATCAGGCTGTCGCTTGCGACATTTCTCTTAATGCAATGCAGCAGATCCCCATCCGTGCCTTGCAATCCGAGTCACACACCATGCAAAGAGAAATTGTTCATCAGGAGACATTTGTCGCCCAAGAAGACTTCTCCATTTTGAAGAATCACACTTCTCGAATTCGCAACCCTACGAACCCCAGCCGAGAAATATGAACTTCACTTAACCCACCCTGATTGAACCCAACTGTCGCCAAACCGTCAAGAGGAAACACCTATTCCTTATGAATATTCTGTTGAAGACTCCTTTTTTTTATAAGTCGCTTCACTTTAACCCATTTTACGTAAACTGTTTATTCGTCGTGGTTTCTGTGGAATTGATCCAAATGCCGATTTCTTGTGATGTCGAAATCAGGGGCTATCCGATGAGGGGGTGTATTTCCCTATGAGTTGAGATGAATATCGAAAGGTTGAGGCAGTTCCTGGCTGCTCTTTGATTTTTAGATATTCCGGGCCGAGTCTGTTGCAGGTGAGATTATGACCGGCATCACCACGGGAGTCGGATTAATCAGCGGTATTGATCATGCCGCTTTAATTGATGCTATCATTAATGCCGAACGAGCGCCCGCGGCCCGTCTCGAATCCAAGCTGAAGAATGTTCAGTCCAAGCAGGCGGCATTCACTCAGCTTTCAGCCACACTTCTCAATTTGCAGGCTTCTGTCAGCAAGCTGGCGACTGCCTCGACTTTTCGCGGAACCAGCGCGTCCGTTGCGGATTCTGCACAGTTGTCAGTGGCGACTCGATCGGGAGCGTTGGCTGGCAACTACCAGATGCAGGCGATTCGCGAATCCAGTTTTGCTCAGACGACGTCACGTGGTTTTGCGAACGCTGACACACAGACAGTTGGCAAAGCTGGTACGGTCACTGTCTCCTCTCCTGGTAAACTTCTGAATGAAACGCGACTGGAGTTATTAAATGGTGGAGTTGGTGTGTCGCGGGGCAGTATCCGTGTCACCGATCGTTCTGGCTCCACGGCAACAATTGATCTCTCCCGTGCTGTCACGATTGAAGATGTGGTCAGGACAATCAATGACTCCAGTGATGTGAATGTGACCGCTCGGATTAGCCAGAATCGTCTCGTGATTGACGACCAGACTCAGAGTAGTGGCACGCTGAGCATCTCCGAAATTTCCGGGGGGAAAACAGCTGCCAACCTCGGAATTGCTGGAACCGCGACTGGTTCATCGCTCACGGGAGCCAGTTTGTTTGAAGTGACTGAGAATTTTTCTCTAGGCCTTCTTAATGACGGTAATGGTCTCTATCAAAAGGACAGTGTCGATGATCTTCGACTCACACTGGCTGATGGTTCACAGCTTGATGTGAATTTTGATGGGGTTGCGACGATTGGCGATATCGTGACCCGCATCAATGAAGACTCAGACAACGAAGGGAAAGTGTCAGCGAGCCTTCAGAATGGCCGTCTGGTGTTGTCTGACCAGACATCCGGCAGCGGTTCGCTAATTGCCACCAACCTGAATTCATCTAATGCCACGGACGTTCTTGGTCTGAAGACTGCGACAAACTCCGGCGTACTGACAGGGTCAAAGCTTGCAGCTGGCTTGGGGACAGTCCTTCTGAAAAACCTGAATGGAGGTCAGGGGATTGATGCCCAGGGAATTCTCGAACTGACTGATCGTTCAGGAAGAACTTCTCAGATTGATTTAACCACCGCTGAAACTCTTGAAGAGGTTTTAGAGGCCATTAATTCAGCGACCACTCCTGGTGGAGACAAATTGTCTCTCCGGGCTGAAGTCAATACCCAGAGAACGGGCATCACTCTGACAGACACGTCAGGGAGTACGAGTTCAAACCTGATCATCACCGATGTAGGCGGCAGCACGATCGCTGCTGATCTGGGATTAGAATTTGACGGCAGTTCAAATTCCGTTTCTTCAGGATCACTGAAACAGCGAAATATCAACGAGGCGACGCTGCTTTCCACGTATTCGACGGCTGGAGTTTCTGTTCCTACGGGATCGTTTCGCATCACCGATTCTAACGGTGGCCAATCCATTGTGACTGTCAGTTCAACGACCAGAAAGATTGGTGATGTGATTGATGCGATCAACCAGGCGACTGGTGGGACTGTTGTCGCTCAGTTGAGTCGTTCAGGTGATGGGATTGAACTGGTTGACCAAGCCGGTGGGAGCGGAACACTTTCTGTGTCGGAAACGTCCGGCAAGACGGCGATGGAATTGAATCTGATTGGAACTGCTGTCGATGATGGAACCGGCAAACAGATGATCGATGCCCGGCGTGTGCTGTCGGTCAATGTGGCGGCTGACGACACGCTGAACAGCGTCATTACCAAGCTGAATTCCCTGGGGGGACGAGTTCGCGGGTCAGCCGTGAATACAGGCTCGCTGGTCAGTCCGTATAAGCTCAGTATTAATGCCACGTTCAGCGGTTCACGTGGCGATTTTCAGATTGAAGACCCTGACAACCTCTTCGATTTTTCCGGCCCAGCTGTTGGCCAGGATGCTGTTCTGCGTGTCGGAAACACCAACTCCACGTCGTATTTTTTGACATCATCGACGAACGTTTTTAATAACACTGTCGCCTCGGTCGATGTGACGATTAAAGGGCTGGGAGCCGCACCAACATCGGTCACTGTGGCGAGAAACAACTCGGCGATTTCACAAATCGTGACAGAGTTTGTCACGAACTATAACACCGTCTTATCGACCGTCAGTTCATTGACAGCGTTCAATACAGCGACCAACACACGGTCGATTCTCCAGGGGGAAGCGTCCGCCCTGAGAATGCAGTCGAGCCTGTCTTCGATCGCCAATTATCGAAATTCAGGAGCGACGGGAGATATTCGATCTCTTTCCGACCTGGGAGTCACGGTGACGACGGGAGGTCAGCTTCAACTGGATGCCACGAAGTTGAATGATGCGTTAACGGCATCACCCGACAGTGTGGCCGCCTTCTTTACCACAACTGATACAGGGTTGGGCAAGCAGCTTGAGGCCTTCACCAAGTCCATGACCGATTCCATCGACGGTGCTCTCACAACTACAACCAAGTCACTGGAATCAACTGCGGCAACTATCACGGCTCAAGTGGGGCGGATTGATACGCGTCTGACTGTGCGTCGTCAGCGTTTGACTTTGCAATTCAGTCAGATGGAAACGATTCTCAATACTCTCCAAAGCCAGGGGAGTGCCCTGACGGCGCTGACTCAGCAGCAGAGCAGTAATCGTTAAATTCCGGATTTTTCGATTCGGTGAGCCTTCGTTACTCAGCATCTTATCGCGTCTTGATGATAAGTTGTTCCGGTCGTGGCAGTGACGATGCGAGCGTTGAAAAGATCAAGGGGACTGTCCTCTGGTTGACGATTCGTTGGCAGGGTCTCCGACTGTGGGCTTGGTACTTTTGCTGGCGAACACTCCATTAATGAGGGATCGCCAGCAAAAGTACCAAGCTGAAGTGCACTGAGACCATTTCCAGATGCTGACGCCGCTCCATCAGGTGATCGGGAAATAGAAGTGACGTTTCACAACGATGAATACCTGCTCTCGCAAATCGAGACAGCCTCTCCTTATCAATTGCACAAACTGGTCGTGGATGCGGCTGTTCGTAATTCCCGGCTGGCACGAGACCATTGGAATTCACCGGATCGGAATGTTGTGCTGGTCGCGCTTTCCAAAGCCCGTGAATGTGTCGCCGAACTGATGGACGGAGTTCGTGAAGAGGAAGCCCCCGAACTGGGAGCCAGACAAAAGTCGCTCTTTACATTCATCTACAGACAATTGGTCATCGCCGATGTGGAGCGGAATCTGGAAGCCGTTTCCAATGCGTTGAGAATACTGGAAATCCATCAGGAGACCTGGAATCTGCTTGGTGAAAAGCTGTCAGGTGTGAACACCAATGTCACCCCGCCACCGGTTCACCTTCGTGCCAACCGCGCCAGCCGATTGAGTGTGCATGATGATGACGAGCCAAGGCAAGGCGGGTTTTCGCTCTGGACATAAACCAATGTCAGCGATGAAACTGCTTCCTGTCGGTATTGCCGTTAATCAATCGGCCAGTCGTTGATCAACAGAGAGTCGTATCCCATTCCCAGCACACTCACGCCTGATTCGGTCACGGTAAATCCTCTCTCGCGATCAGCTTCCAGGTCGTAGCCGATTTCGACTCCTTCAGGAATTTTGACCCCTTTGTCAATAATGGCATTGCGGATGCGGCAATGGCGGCCAATATCGACTCCCTCAAAGAGGATAGAACCTTCAACCGTTGCGTAACTGTTGACGCGAACTCGCGGTGATAAGACGGATCGCGTTACCGAACCACCGGAAAGAATACAACCGGTGCAGATCATGCTATCGCGAGCCTGACCAATCCTTGGAGGCGTCAGGTGGCCATCAGCAAAGACGAACTTTGGTGGTGGGAGTTGTGGCTGATAGGTTCGCATGGGCCAGTTGTGATCGTAAAGATTGAGTTCCGGGTGAACCGTCACAAGATCCATGTTGGCCTCGTAAAACGCATCCAGCGTTCCCACATCGCGCCAATAGAGCGACTGGCCTGTATTTTTATCGCGGAACGGCCAGGCACGGACAACGTGATCTCGAATCGCGTTGGGAATGATGTCTTTCCCAAAGTCATGATTGCTGCCGGGTTCTGTGGCGTCTCGACACAATTCATCATAGAGGAACTGGGCGTTAAAGACGTAAATCCCCATCGATGCCAGGCAGCGGGTTGAGTCGTCCGGCATCGGCTTGGGTTCTGGCGGCTTCTCAGAAAATTCCACCACGCGACGATTGGAGTCGACCTGCATCACACCGAATTGTTTTCCTTCTTCTAATGTGGCAGGAATGCAGGCAATCGTGACCTTTGCGCCGGAAACGATGTGGTCAGCGATCAACTGCGAATAATCCATCTTGTAAATATGATCGCCAGCCAGAATCAGCACATACTCAGCCCGTGTTTTCTCGATGGAGTAAATGTTCTGATAGACCGCGTCAGCGGTTCCTTGATACCAGCTTTCATCAATTCGCTGCTGAGGCGGCAGAATATCGACAAACTCGTCCAGTTCCCGGCATAGAAACCGCCAGCCAAGATTGATATGCCGATCCAGACTGGCAGCTTTGTACTGAGTCATGACCAGAATTTTACGCAATCCACTGTTGATACAGTTGGAGAGAGCAAAATCGATGATTCGATAGACGCCACCAAACGGCACAGCCGGCTTGGCTCGATCACGAGTCAAAGGCTCCAGGCGAGTCCCTTTACCACCAGCGAGAATCAGCGCAAGAACATTTCGCATCAATCCGACTTTCAAATGCCATATTCAAAACGCATTCAAAAGAAGCGTTAACCTCGCGCACGGCGCTGCGAGAGGTATTCGACAAGGGCACGGTCAAATGGCAGACTTGTATCCAGCGGAACGTAATCGACTCCCAACTTCAATGATTCAGCGGCCAAATTTGCCCGCCAAATTTTTAATGCTTCCAGATAGGCAGGGCGCGTGCCCTGTGCGTCGATTGTCAGAGTTTGATCACTTTCCAGATCTTCCATGAGCGCGGCCCCAGTGAACGGAAACGTCACTTCGGCCTCATCCAGGACATGAAAGAGGATCACATCATGGCCGCCATGTTTCAAATGCCTCAAGCCTTTGATCACCTCTTCCGGTTCAGATAACAGATCCGAGACGACCATGATCAGATGGCGGTGCCTGAGCATCCCGGCAGCCCTCTTCATGGAGCCTGAAAAATCGGTCTCGCCTTCCGGTTTGAGTTTGGCCAGTAGTCCCAGCAATTCAGCCAGTTGAGAACGTCGACTGCGAGGCGGAAGGGCGGCATTGATCCGCGAGCCAAAAGTCATTAAGCCCACGGGATCCTGCTGGTGAATCATCAGGTAACTGAGTGCAGCTGCGAGGCAGATGCCATATTCAAATTTCGTCAGCTGTTGCCGAAAGGTGTAGCCCATGCTGGCGGACAGATCCATCAGCAGCATGCCCGAGATATTCGTCTCAGCCTCAAATTTCTTGACGTAGTATCGGTCAGTTTTTGCGAAGACTAACCAGTCGATGTCCTTAGGGTCATCTCCCTGGGTGTAGCGGCGATGTTCGCTGAATTCGACACTGAAACCATGAAATGGGCTGGCATGCAACCCTTGAAGGAAGCCTTGAACAATAAATCGTGCCCGCAAATCAAGTCGCGAGACCGTGCGGACAACGGCAGGGTTCAAATACTGCTCTGCAGAGTTCAAGGGCAAAAACCTCCCCGCGCGGGCATCTCTTCCAGACTGTTCCAACGAAACTATTCCAGCGAAGTGATTTCCGCCACCTGGATGCCGTTAGCTGTCATTAGTGATTCTTCACTCGTCATGACAAAAGTCGGTGAATGACTTCTGACATTGTCAGGCGCATTTCTTCCCTTAAGTATATTTTTTGACGGTCGGTTCCGGGACGGCATCCAGCAGCTTGGAGATAATCGCTTCCCGGGTGAGGCCTTCCGCTTGAGCCTGAAAATTGGTCGAAATGCGGTGTCTAAGAACCGGGATTGCCACGCGGTGAATGTCTTCCAGTGAGACACTGGGGCGACCATCCATAGCAGCCATGGCTTTTGCCCCGGCAATCAGAAATTGTCCCGCGCGCGGGCCTGCTCCCCAATCGACCAACTCTTTGACAAACTTTGGAGCCGTATCGTCTCGCGGCCTGGTGGCGCGAACAAGTCGAGCCACGTAGTTCACTGTCATGGGGCCAATTTCGATCATGCTCACCTGTTTTTGCAGAAACAAAATCGACTTGGCTGAGAGCACTTTGCGAATCTCGGGTTTTTCCCCGCGTGTGGTGGCCGTGAGAATTTCCTCTTCTTCACTGAGATTGGGGTAATCCACCACCACGTTGAACATGAAACGGTCAAGCTGCGCTTCAGGAAGCGGGTACGTTCCTTCCTGCTCAATCGGGTTTTGTGTCGCGATGACGAAGAATGGCTCCGGGAGACGATAAGTGGTTTGCCCGACCGTGACTTCCCGTTCCTGCATGGCCTGGAGCAGCGCAGCTTGTGTCTTGGGCGGCGTGCGGTTGATTTCGTCTGCCAGCAGCACATTGGTAAAGACTGGCCCTTCCACAAATCGAAATTCGCGGCGTCCGCTCTCATTTTCATCAAGAACGTTAGTTCCCGTGATATCCGAGGGCATCAAGTCAGGGGTGAACTGAACGCGTTTGAAGTGAACATCAAGAATCTGCGCGATGGTCGCCACCGTGAGCGTCTTCGCCAAGCCGGGCACCCCTTCGAGAAGGCAATGCCCACCGGTAAAGATGGCAGCGAAAATCTGCTCAATCACGGGTTTCTGGCCAACGATGATTTTACTCAGTTCTTCCTGCATCAGTTCGCGATGTTTGCGAAACTTTTCAAGGAAGTCGTCGAAATCCCGCTTCTCTGTGGCCACCCGATTCCCCTTCAAGCACGTTGTGTTTGATTTCAACAAGATACTAACTAAGTTGCCCCGCCAATTCATCTGCCTGAGAATCAAAGAGCCAACGAGAGAAGCTGGATGTCACACTGACAAATTAGAAATCATGTCCCGACGTTGACAATGTTGCTCTCAAAAATGGAGTGGCCTCTACCGTTTCTCTGCCGCCATTTCTCCGAAGCGACTATGCTCAAGGGAAATGCTGTTGAGAAACCCTGTCGACCCAAAAGTGAGTCGTGGGAATTAAAAATAGGCTGGGAGCAGATGTGGCAATGACGATCTCACGCACCGTGATTCGCCATGGAGAAATCTATGATCCCGCTCATGGTCTTGATGGAGTCCAGGCAGATCTCTGGATTGAAAATGGCAAGGTCATCGTGGCTCCTGCTGACCCCGCCATCAGTGCTGGCCGAGTCATCGATGCCAGTGGCTGTGTGATCATGGCGGGCGGGGTGGATATGCATTGCCATATCGCTGGGCACAAGGTCAATGCCGCAAGGAAAATGCTGCCGGGAGCGACACAAGCCGCCGCTCAGTTACCACAACGTGAAGGCTTTCGTGCGGGGAATGCCGGGCCAGTTCCCAGCAGTTTTGCCACAGGGTATCTCTATGCGGGCTTAGGTTATACTACGGCTTTTGATGCCGCCATCCCTCCGCTCCATGCCCGGGCGACACACGCCGAGTTTGCAGACGTTCCAATTCTTGACAAGGGGTTCTATGCCCTGCTGGGAAACAACCGCTTTGTTCTGGAGTGTCTTAGAAAAGGCAATTCCCAGGCATTGACAGCATTCGTCGCCTGGATGCTGGAAGCGACTTATGGCTATGGTGTGAAAGTTGTGAATCCTGGTGGTGCTGAGTATTGGAAAAGTGCTCGGCAGCCACTGGATGACATGGATCAACCGATTGGTGATGAACGGGTCACCGCGCGAGCTATTGTGCGCCACCTCGCTGCTGCTGCTGATCAGCTTCAACTCCCGCACCCTGTCCACATTCACTGCAATCATCTGGGGATTCCCGGGAACTGGAAAACCACTCTGGAAACGATGAAGTCGCTGGAGGGGCATCGCGGACATCTGACCCACATCCAGTATCACAGTTATGACGGCGAACCGAATGATCAAGCCACGTTTGGTTCAGCAACCAGTCGGCTTGTTGAATATGTGCAGCAGCATCCAGAACTGACGGTGGATGTGGGGCAAGTGATGTTCGGTGACACTGTCTCCATGACGGGGGACAGCGAGGTGGGGTATTACCTCCATAAGCTCACCGGCCGCCGGTGGTTCAGTGGTGACAGTGAAGTGGAAGGTGGCTGTGGCGTCGTCCCTATCACTTATCGAAACAAGAGCGCGGTGCATGCTCTGCAATGGGCCATTGGTCTGGAGTGGTATCTGTTAATGAATGATCCGTGGCGGATTGCCATGAGTACCGATCATCCCAACGGGGCTTCGTTTTTGGCCTACCCGCAGATTATCGCCCTGCTGATGAGCGAGACCTTGCGAGCCGAGATGCTAGCGGAACTTCCTGAAACTGTCCGGAAAAAGTCGATTCTGGGCGAGTTGAAAAGGGAGTACACACTGAGAGAAATTGCCATCATCACGCGGGCGGCTCCGGCGCGGATGCTGGGACTGACATCAAAAGGGCATCTGGGGCCAGGAGCTGATGCGGATATCACCATTTATTCCCGGCAAACCGACTTGAGGCGAATGTTTGAAGTGCCGCGATATGTCCTCAAAGCCGGTGAAATCATTGTTGATGGCGGTGAGCTGCGAAAGGCGACCGCCGGCCAGACTCATCACACCGACAGAACGTGGGATCGGTCTTATTCAGGAGAGATTTCTGACTACTTTAAGAACCATTACACGTTAAACCTTAAGAACTACACGCTTGAAGCAAATGAAGTGAACAATCCTCTGGCGAATAAAATACAGTGACGCAAACAAAACCCGTGCGGCTTCTTTGAGTGGCTGCCAGGCAGATTCTTGCTGGAAAAAACTGGGCCACCTCGCATTTTACCCCCTTTGTCTCCTTGTTTAAGCGTATCCATGGTTAAACAGGCCTCTTGAATGACCGCGTCAATTCTTAGGGAGCCGAATGACATTAACATCCCAAATCTTTTCTCATCCAGGATTGTTCAAAAGTCGTTAATAGATTGTGGGGAAGTTGTTGGCAAGTGGTGAGTTTTCGGTAAATTTTACTCCGAGTCAACTTCTTTGTGGAAACGAACTTGCCTCAAGTGGTCATTCGACGTAAAACGAAATGAGTGGCAGAGGATTGCCGCTAAAGTCATTTGTGTGGGGCACATGGTGGGGGTAAGTTCCATGGCTCAGTTTCGTGTTGGCGACCTTGTGGTTTTCCGGATCACAAAATTTAGTACCGACCCCGGTCCTCGCGCTCGGGATGTGCACCCAGCCCCCTTTGGCGAGACTTACAACTATTACGTTGACAAATTCTGGGCTGTCACGGCTGTCAGTGCCGATGGCCTGATAGATTTGGTCACTCGCCGCGGTAAGCACCATCAGGTGTCGACGAACGATCCACGCCTTCGGCATGCCACCCTCTATGAGCGATGGTTCCAGTCAGATCGGTTTCCCAAAGTCGATCAAATCCAGAACAGCGATAAGTCGGGTTCTGACGATTCGTCAGAGAAAGATAGAGTACTGTCAGCTCGTTCAGTGGCTGGCCAGCTTCGTTAGGCTTTTCTCTCGCAGTTTGTGGTCTCTATAAAATCGAGTTGTGTCGCGATGGGATGACTCATGGGGATCACGCGCGCACGGTATCCCTCGATGGCTAAAAGACAGGTCTTATCACAGCCATAGATCTGGATGTTGAATAAGGCTTCATTCTCCTGGCAGGAAACAGTCGTGGATTGAAATTCCACCCGGCATGTCTCCCAGGCTTGAGGAACCCGCCCCCATTGAATTCGTTCCATGGAAACAGGAACTAACCAATGACCTTTCTTTTTTTCTTCGGTGAATATCGCACAACTAAGCAGCGCCGCATCAATCACTGAGATTGAGTGAGCAAATTCGCCCTCTGTTCTGTCGGGGCAGAGAGTTCCCATGGGAATTTCTTCAATCTCCCCTGCTCCGCCATTTTCATTTAATACAATCTGCTGTAATCCTCGCAGGCTGAGTCCGTACCAATTCCGACCATGATTTTCATAAGCGATATCCGCAACAACACCAGATGTTGCATCGAGCGGTTTGTGAATAACAGGCTTGCGGCTAGAGATGCGTGCGGTAACGCAGAGTTGACGAGTCTCTGATTGATTTTCAGGTGGATTCAAAGCTTCTTGATAAATAGAAAATTCACCGGCGTTACAAGAGATCGAGAAGTCTTGAATTTGACCGAGTGAAGAGCACACTTCACGATGGAAATGGACATCTTCCATCATGCAGGGAGATTTTGAGCAGGTCATCTGCATCGTCTCTGCCAGCATTTCAACGAAAGCGGCTGCAGGAAGGTGCGTCTCACCTTGCCAGATATAATCTCGCCAGAAACCATCTCGCATCGGATCCAGTCGGGCAGTCAGTGACGACTCATGACCATCGATTCGATGTTTAACCAGTGCCATTGATTTGTCAGGCTGGATTTCACAATGCGCCACGACGCTCTTTGGGCCGGGAAGTGCACTAATTTCGATAAATGTCGGATCTTTGAAAGTCGGATTGGGGTAGTCATAAAACCCTTTTTTCGCCTTCATTCCCAATCGCCCTGCATCGACATAGCTCGCGAGGAAATCAATATTCCGTTTGAACTGGGGATCCTTTGAAAGGACAACACTCGACTTGGTGATCTCCAGTGCGACATCTAATCCAATGGCGTCTAAATTTGCGAAGGGGCCAAATTTCGTCCCGAAACACATCATAAAGAGTCGGTCGACATCTTCCACGGTTGACACGCCGTTAGCGACCAGCGACATGGCCATATAGTTGATCGGCATCAAGATATAGTTGATGACGTGTCCCGAATTTTCTTTCAAAATCGTAAATGGGCGATGCCGAATCTGTCGGACAAAGAGTTCCAGTCGCCTGATGACGTCAGGGTCGGTTCGTCGGTGAGCCATAATCTCCACGGCTAATGGCTCTCCCAGAAAGTGCATGGCGGCCACTCGCTCAGGGCCTTCAACGTCGCGAAGCATTTGGCTGGGCAAGAGAGCAGACGAATTCGTTGCCAGAATCGCAGGGGCTGGGCACATGCGGCTAATGTCAGAAAAAAATTGCTTTTTGAGCGGCAGCCTCTCGGGAATACATTCAATCACGAGGTCAGCACCAATCGCGGCTTTTGCGAGGTCGGTCTGAACCACCATCGTTCGCAGAATCGCTTCCCTCTCCTTGACCCACTCCGGATCCTGCTCATAGAGCTGCCCAAGCAGGACTTTGGTTTCTGCGGCATTGACCAACGCCTGCGAGTTGGTATCAAAGATCTGAACATTAAACCCGTTCCGAATACAGGCAGCCGCGATATTCTGGCCCATTGTGCCAGCGCCTGCTACTAAAACACTCTGAATTCCGCTCACTGACACAGACATGATTTGCCTATCATTTACAATATTTAATGGGCCAATGAGAGGTAAAAACACCTCTTGGCCTTCATTGAGTCTCTTTACTCATTACTGGCAATAAACACCTGCATGTGCTCACGTTGTTGGTGAAAACACTATGGTGCATCTTTGCATCTCAAGGACAGGTTTTTGTTTCTCTTGAGAGACAAGAATAGAATACTGATGAAAGTCGAGTCTACTTTTTTATCGCCAGGATCCTGGGTAAATAAGCGTTAAGAGCATCTCAAAGCCTATTTTCGGACTCACCTGTTTTTTGTGCTAAAACCAGAAGTTTGCTTTTCGCTCAGACAATGCTCTTATGGCCACTTGTTTCTGGTCTCGCAAGCCGCCGTGCAATTTCTGTGGCGGTTTCATCTGGAGAGACTGGGATTAACTGGCATTCTTCCAGATTGCGAAACCAGGTTTCCTGACGTTTGGCGAATTGCCGGGTGCGGTCACGCATGAGGGTAAAGACTTGCTGAGGGACAGGCAGTTCGTTGTGACGGTCTGACTCAGGCAAAGGCTCCAGCCAGTCAATAATTTCTTTATATCCCAGAGCTTGCCGGGCCGTTCGACTCAAAGGCTGGTTCAGTCTCAGAAGCCTCAGGTTCTCAGCGACGAGTCCCTGAACGACCATGTCTCGTAACCGAGATTCAATTCGTTCAACCAGCCATTCTCTGGGACGCATGATGGCATAGACATGCCGTATGCCCTCAACTGGAAAATTCGTTTGTTGTTCTGAAAGAGTCCGGCCAGTCACTTCAAAAACTTCAATGGCCCGAATGATCCGTCGCTGATCGTTGATATGCAGTCGAGCGGCGGAGGCAGGGTCTCTCTGAGCGAGTGCGGCATGGAGTGCCATATTTCCATGGAGTTCCGCAAAAGATTCCCACTGATGGCGGAGGTTCCAATCAGCCGGGGGGCCATCGAAAACTCCTCGCAGCAAGCTTCGCAAATAAAGCCCTGCGCCACCCACAAAGAGCGGTGTGCGGCCCCGCTGAAGGATTTCTTGAGCAGCTGACAGAGCCGCCTGTAAATACTGGGCGACACTGAATTCTTGCCACGGATCAATCACGTCAAAAAGGTGGTGAGGCACCTCTTGCTGCTCAGCAAGTGAGGGTTTGGCCGTTCCGATATCCATGCCCCGATATAATGTCATGGAATCGAGAGCAATGATTTCTGCATTGATCCGCTTTGCCAGTTCCAAAGCGATGGCTGACTTTCCGCTGGCCGTTGCTCCGGTGAGAAACCAGCATTGCCTGAGAACTTCATCGGGAAACTGCATCAAGGTGGTTTTCAACGGTGCGGTTGTGGCTTACACTGCCCAAGTATTCACGGGGCTGGCACTATAGCAGCAGTGCCGATCCGAGTACAATTTCCAACTTCCCAACGCTTGATATTCCCAATTATCACCGTTCACCAGCCGCTTCAGCGGTCAGAAGGTTTTTTTCATGCCACTGTTTGAAAGTAAAGTTCAACTTCCTGCCAGCCCTGAAAAAATCTTTGATTTCATTACCCGGCCACAGAATCTCGCCGCGATCAGTCCCCCCGAAGCGGGATTGGTGTTCCTTGAAGCGCCCGAGGTTCTTTCGTTGGGTAGCAAGTTAGTGTGCCGCGTGCAGGCCCATGGAGTGGTGCAGCAGCTTGAGCACCAGATTACCGTTTTTGAAGCGCCTTTCACGTTCCGGGAAGAACTGATCAAAGGGCCGATCAAGACTTTTAATCACGACTACATCATTACCTCAGATGGCGAAAACCTCTCCACGTTGACCAACCGTATCGAGTTTGAACCACCCGGTGGACTGATCGGCTTGATGGTCACTGCCGAGCGAATCCTTGAGCAATTTGAAGATGGTTTTGCCTACCGTCGCCAGGCATTGCTGAAGGCTTTTTCCTAACGACTCCCCCCCCCTCCCCCTGAAAAACGGGAGTTTAGTGCTTGGATCTCGTGTCCGCCGTTGATCCTTGTGCCAGGGGATCCTTTGAATGATAGGTGCCTGACGATGATCTTGGCGGAATTAAGAGTTGACTTGCCGAGATGAATTCACCTGGAACGCCCTATTGGGAAATTGCCTCGAATGCCTGATTTACTGATGAAGTTGGAAGCCGCAGTTGAACAGCGGCTTAAGGATCTTCCTGCTGGTTCCTATGTCACAGAGTTGGCGAAAGCTGGTCATCACATGATGGCCACCACGCTGGTCGAGAAGTCTTATCAAATGGTAGAAGCCTGCGCTCTGGAGGAATCAGGATCTCCCGGCGATATCCCCCATGCAGCAGCAGACCTGCTCTTTCACTGGATGGTCTTGCTGAAAGCGAGCGGGCAAGATGTTTCATTTGTGGAACGCGAACTCATCCGTCGATTCGATCTTGATCGATAAGCCCGCGTTTTCACTCTCAACAGCACTTATCTCGGGTGTTGAGGCTGAACTGACAATAACCAATCATTATTCATCACCGGCAGATTCAGAATGCTCTACGCGAAAATGATCTTTCTTGTCGCCGGGATCTATGGCCTCGTGGCCCTCTTGCCAATGTATTTGGCAGAGTCGACCTTCGCGACCGAATTTCCACCGGCGATTACTCATTCCGAGTTTTATTATGGCTTTCTAGGAGTCACCATCGCCTGGCAGATTGCCTATGTGATTATGTCGTGGGACATCCGCCGATTTCGCCCGCTGATTTTCCCCGCAGTGATTGAAAAGGTCGGCTTTGCAATCCCCGCTCTAATCATTGCTGCCCAGGGACGATTGCCATGGCCATTATTGGGTGCTGCGATTGTGGATCTGATTTTAGGTGCCCTGTTTGTCTTTGCCTGGTTCAGTTCCTCACCACGAAAATCGCCAGCATAAACGTCAACGGGAAAGGTGACTGTTCTTTAAAGACAGCCCTTTCCCACGACAAGCGACTGGGGCGTCACTGACGCGCCAGTCATGCGATGCAAGTACGTGACTTACTTGATGAACGAAATGGTCATTGGGTATTTCCAGACTTCTCCAGAACTGGCTTTAATGGCGCCGATGATCGGGAATGCGATCGTCAAAATCACCAGAGCAATCAAGAGTGGAATTCCAATCAGCAGGAAACAGAGCAAGCCAGAGACAATCCCATAGATGAAGCTGGAGATCCACCAGTTGATGATGTTCTTACCATGTTGATCAATTTCAGGTGACTGATCACGAAAGAGCATCCAGATCACGACCGGGGCAATCACACCTCCAAATCCTGTCACAAGATTCAAGAGCTGCGAGAGATGAAGCAGAACTGACCATTGCTTTACATCCAGATTCAACGCTGGTTTGGGATCTACCAAAGCGGCTTTCTGTCGTACGAATTCCTCTTCAGAAATTGTCCCGGCATCTCGAAGTTGCTGCAATTTGATGAGTTCATCGGCAACAGACATGCGTTTCCCCTTAAGACGCTCAACGTGGTTGTTAGAAGTTTCTCAAGCCCTCATGCTATTAAGCTAGCCGCTTAAGAACTACTGCATTGTCAAAGTATAAAATTCGGGTCTCTTCTGTTGTTAAGTCCGACAACGGAGGACGTTGCGGCGACATCATCCCGAAGACAAAGCCGTGACACGGCACGACTTTTTATAGTTCTTTTGAACGGGTTCGGACAGGATTACGGACTCCCTTGTTCAATCTTGGCGAATTTCCTGACATTCCTGATAAAAATCGAAACATCAGTCTGTCAGAAGTCTGACTGGAAAAAATCAGGCCCCACGATGAGTGTCGTAAAACATCGCGAGGCCTGTACTCCAAAATGACAAGGGAAACTCATGCCAGGTTATCATGAGAATCTGAGTCTGTGGTTTTCACACTTGTGAATGAAGAAGTTGACAATTGGGCCGACTCAGATTCATCGAGAACTTCCCCACGTTGGCGGAGCCTGGGCAGCATTGATCGCGAGATGCGGCATTGGAAGGTCGCTGAAGTCTCCGTGTAATTTGAACTTTTCACAATCGCGTGCTCAGACAGCCATGCAAAAAGTTTTCCATCTTCAATGCCAGTCGAAACGGTAACATCAACGAGGCCATCACCTAACCGATCGACCACAAGCTCGGCCAATCGATCCAGGCCATCACCCGTTCTGGCGCTGATTGAGACACTCCATTCGTATTTGGCTCTCAACATGTCAAGAGTTGAACGATCGGGGACTTGATCTGCTTTGTTCAGAACCAGAATAAAATTATTTAACTCGACACCAATTTCTTCCAGCACCGCTTCAACCGTTGCCACCTGGGACTCGGCGTCGGGGTTGCTGGCGTCCACGACATGCAGTAGCAGATCAGCATGCCGGGCTTCTTCGAGAGTCGATTTGAAGGAGGCCACTAGAGAGTGCGGTAAATCACGGACAAATCCAACCGTATCGCTGAGCAATGCTTCGCCCCAACCGGGGATTTTCCAAAGGCGTGTCTTGGTGTCGAGCGTCGCAAAGAGTTGGTCAGCGATATAAACCTCTTCGCCCGTCAATGCCCGCATCAGCGTACTTTTACCGGCGTTGGTGTATCCCACCAACGAGACCAGAGAGTGATCCCGGCGTTGCTTGACGATCCGCTCACGGCGGCGCTCCACCTCTTTCAAAGAGACTTGCAGTTCCGAAATTCGCTGATCAATGAGGCGACGGTCAGTCTCGATCTGCTTTTCCCCAGGGCCGCGGCTGGCACCGATCCCCCCGTCGATTCGTTCCAGGTGAGTCCACAGTCGTTTCAGACGAGTTCGATTGTATTGAAGCTGAGCCAGTTCGACTTGCAACTTCGCTTCTGCGGTGCGAGCGTGAGTCGCAAAGATATCGAGAATCAATTCACTGCGATCAACAATCACACGCCCAGTCTCTTCTTCGAGCCGCCGCCCTTGCCCTGGTGTGAGATTGTTATCGAAAATGACGAGTTCGGCTCGTGTGCTTTCAAGTAGCAGTTTCAACTCTTCAATCTTGCCAGGGCCAATGCAGGTTCCGGGATGGATCATCTGTCGGAACTGCACGAGTTCTCCGACCACCGTCACTCCCGCCGTCTTCACCAGCCCCTTTAATTCATCGAGAACAAACTCACGGTCTTGTTTCTGATCCGAAAGGGAAACGGCTACCAGGACAGCCGTCTTATCAATGGTTTGAAGATCGTTGCGGAGCGGTTGAGTCAAAGGGGGCTTTCTCACAAAAGGTAAGAGACAGAAATTTTCCCGAAAATGGCCAGGGACTGGTCAAACGATTGATGCCCAGTCAGACAAAGCTGAGTGTGTCGGAGAACATGGCGATTGTCCAGAAGGAGACGGCTGCTTGCTGTCTCTTCTAATGAGCATGTACGGAGAGGCATTATACGCAGAAAAGGTTCGCGGGAATGAATTTCCTTTCGGCTTTGGTGGGAACCACAAACTTTCCCCACGCTTTGGTCGCGTTTACAACCCCCAGACTTTGTTGCCAATTTCCCAAGCTGCGACGATTGCCAGGCCAAGGGAGGAAACGAAGAGGCCGATATCCCAGACCTTGGAACCTCGCAACGCTTTTTCTGTTTTGAAATAGCGGAAGTAAATGGCCGCGCCAGCCAGCATTGGCAACATCCAGGTTTGAGTGATTGCGGCGGCAATAATCAACTGTGTCGGGCTTAACCCGATTAGAAAAAGCGACAGGCACAAGAATGGAAGGATCGTACTCAACCAGAGAACGGAGGCGTCATGGGCATCCTGACGAACAGGATTGACGATCCCCATCAGTTTCAGGCCATCAGTAATCGTGCGGGCATGCCCGGCACAGGCAATCAGAAACGTGGAGTAAAGCACAGCGAAAGCCCCGGCAAGAAACAGAATATTAGCGAAATTGCCGAAGATCGGGACGTAGGCCGTCGCTAATGTGCTGACCATGCGCATGCCATCCGGGTCTCGCCCATCACGATAAAGAACAACCGAACCGAGGATATAAAAGGCGACTGTAGCCAGCGTGTAAAACATCATTGATGCCAGAGCGTCCATGCGCATCACGCGAATCCAGCCTTTGGCCCGTTTCATCCAGACGTCAGAACCATCCCGCTGACCAACGAACCTGGCGTAACCTTTTTCCAGACACCAATAGGGGTAAGCCACCAACTCGGAAGCACCCACACCAATAATTCCGAACGTGGCCAATGCCGTTGCCACGGGGCGAACTCCCGGACTGGCGGGCGGTAACTGAAAGGAAAGACCAGCCAGTAGTTCGTTCCATGTCAGGTGGTAATTGGCCGTCATCTGGAGGGCAGCGACATTCCCCAGAGTGATCAGGGTGAAGGTCATGACCAAGACCATCGACAGCCACTGAATCATGCCGTAACGACCCACATAGAGCAGCAGACTTGTCGCGAACGTCACCAGCGTTGCCCAGATGCGGTCATCGCGCGTCCAGATTTCAGCCGGGAAGATTCCTTGCCGGGCTCTCTCCAGAATCTCAGTTCCTTCTTCACCCAATTGGTCGAGTTCCTGCCGCAGGACTTTCTGCCCACGTAATATTCGTGATTGCTCAAAAGATGGCAGGGATGTCCATTGAGTTGATTTTTCCTCCTGAGCTTTTTCCCAACTCAGGTAACTTGTGAGTTGAGTTTTACTGGGAACACTGATGGCATCGACATAATCACCAGTAATCGGAAGGGCCAGTGCCATGGATTGGCCCACACCTCCCACAATGCCACCTAATTGGCCCAGCATGACCAGCATCATGAAGTACCAATACCAGACCAGCCAGCCGACTTTGAATTTTGGCCCTGGCACTTCATTGAGGGCAGCCAGTGTGGTTTTGCCAGCCGTGATGGCGTATTGACCCAACTCAATCTGCACAAAAACCTTGATCACACAACCGATGAGCAGAAGCCACAACAACCAGATACCGGCTTGAGCACCAGTCTTCGTGGTTGTGATCAATTCTCCAGATCCGACTATACTTCCAGCGATAATCATGCCTGGGCCAAGTTGAGCCAGCAGACCCATCCAGCGCGTCGGCGGATTCATCGCCAGCCCGGCAGGTGCCGGATCCTGACTGGGAGGCATGGTGTTGGTCGGGTCACCGATATTGGCGGTGGATTTCTCCGCCGGATCGTTGATCATGAGCTCTCCTTGATGCAAATTCCCTTTGAATCCGCATTCATAGCCCGCTCAACACACCAACGCAATGATACCTTTTGATGTCATTAGCACCGATCAGCAGCATGGGTTCAGTCAAAGCTGTCCCATCAATTGACTTCCTGATGAACTTGTGGTGGGCAGGCATCAGCTTTCGGAATGATCCAGCACGAATCGTGCGGCGCCATACCAATATGAGGGTAGTACGTCCGGGCAGCGGGAGCGGCGAGCAGAATCAAGGTGGTGTGAAGGCCACCGGCCTGATGTGTACGATGAATCATCTCCTTGCCAATTCCCTGTTTCTGGTAAGCCTCATCAACGGCCAGATCGCTCAAATAGATGCAGAAGGAAAAGTCGGTGAGTGCCCGGGAGATGCCGACCAACCGACCGTCAAGACGTGCCGTCACGATCAGATCGGCCTGCCGTAGCATCCCTTCGATTAGATCTGGACGATCAATCGGACGACGGGCAGCGAGTGTTGACCGCAGGAGAACGTCGATAAACTCAGTCGCTGAAAGATCCGGTTCCAATTGATAAGTCAACATCAGCGGCACAGACGAAGTTAAGTCCATGGGAGGGAATCCTTGACCTTGGTTTCTCGGCAGAACTACACTGCCATTAAGGGCGGACTGTGCCACCCATCGAAAATTTCTGGGTTTTTCAAGTCCGTCGTGCCGACTCAACAGTTGTGAGAACGTCGCGGGAACTGTAATTCTGTGAAGAAATCCTCGCCAATCGTGGCCAGCGAACCTACGACGATCGTTGAAAACGATAGAATATGTTCGTACCACACACCTTCGGAGTTTGCTCGGCCTCAATCGACCTGTTCACAGCAGAATGGTTCGATCAATGTCGTTCAATCGGTTCTTTTTGATTCGCTCGTAACTTCTGTCGGAACTAAGCGTTGAAAGCCATCCTCAGTGACATCCATGGCAATCTGGAGGCATTGGAAGCGGTTCTAGCAGACATTGCCCGCCAGGGAATCACAGAGATTTATTGCCTGGGCGATATCGTGGGCTACGGGCCAAATCCCTGCGAATGCGTCGACCGGGTCATGTCCAGTTGTAAGCTGTCTTTACTGGGTAATCATGATCAGGGGGCGTTATTTGACCCGATGGGCTTCAATGCCAGTGCCGAACGGGCGATTTTCTGGACGCGCAAGCAACTGGAAAGTGGTCGCGGCGCCCAAGCTGATAAGCGATGGGAGTTCTTGGGCGAACTTCCCCGTGTGCATCGTGAAGGAACGCTCATGTTCGTCCACGGCAGCGCCCGAAACCCACTCAATGAATATGTCTTCCCGGAAGATATCTACAATCAGCGTAAAATGGAGAAGATTTTCGGAATGATCGAAAGGCACTGTTTTCAGGGCCACACGCACATTCCAGGGGTTTTCACGGAAGATCTGAACTTCCTGCCCCCCGAAGAGATTGATTTCAATTACATCCTCCGTGATGCGAAGGTGATGGTGAATGTCGGTTCGGTGGGCCAACCCCGAAACAATGATTCCCGCTCATCTTATGTCACACTTGATGGTGATACTCTCCGGTTTCATCGTGTTGAATATGACTTCCGTATCACGCAAAAGAAGATCTACGAAATCTCCGATCTGGATAATTTCTTAGGGGATCGACTGGCTGATGGCCGGTAATTTCCTGTCGCCGACTCTACCATCTGTGCGAAAATCAACGGCAATCTGGCTGAAGAGATTGAGAAAATCACCCCGTTCGGTGCCGCTTTGGTGGCCAGCGGGTATCATCTTCGCTGGATCGCGCTGGAACTGCATGGGGAGTCTCATGATGCAGAAGCCACTGGTTCTGCCCAGCTCACTCTCGTTTTCCTGATTGTCGGCACCATTTTCCATGGAACAGCGTCGTTTTTTGACTTTCATCACTCTCTCGGCCCTCGTGATTTTTGGCTGGTCGGGATTTGTGATGCCGCTGATGTTTCCACCGAAACCCAAAGGGGTGGAAAACGTCGACGCTCAAAATTTGCTTGAAGGGGTTGATCGGGTATTGGCCAACCAGGCGGAGCGTGCCGCCGATGCTCTGAAGCCTGCCAATGTTCTATCAGCATCTGTTGCTCCTCTGGCTGACAAGCAGGCCGATGCAGCACCACAGGCTGAAATTGACAAGTTTCCGAATCGACAAATTCTCTTGGGATCATTGTCTGTTGATGAGCCATTCTTTCTTGGTGTGACGTTGAATACTCGCGGAGCCTCGATTGAAACGATCGAGCTGAATGATCCGCGATATCGCTCGCTGGAGGACAGCAAGAAGCCGGTGGTTGTGGTAGGAAGCGACCCGCTGGTCAAACAGCAGACAACCGATCTGGAAATCGCTGCGATCAATAAACAATTGATGGCGCGGGGGCTGTCACTTGCGACGATTGATTGGGAAGTGGTTCCCGGAAGCGAAAGCCCGGAAGGTGTCACATTCCGTTTTACATCTTCCGATGGTTCATTACAGATCGAGAAAGCGTATCGCCTTCCCAAAATTATGGAATTGGCTGGAAAGCCCGCGACAAAAGCTCAACGAGATCAACTGGCCAGAGGCTATCTTTTGGAGTATGCCGTCACTGTTCGTAACCTGAGCGACGAAGCCACGCAGGTCGAATATGTGATGCAAGGCCCTGTCGGTGTTCCCCTGGAGAATCCCGAGAATGTGACCAAATATCGCGACGTTCGTGTGGGTTTTCTTCTTCCTGATGGGATTTCGGTCGAATCGTCGCACCAGTCTGCTACTGAGGTTCTTAATGCCGAAGAGAGTGGTAAGCCATCAGAATGGACGCGGCCGATTGCTTATGTCGGCGTTGACGCCACTTATTTTGCTTCTCTGATTCATCCGGTTGAAGTGCAAACCAAAGACCGCACCATCGCCAAGGTGAGCAGTGAAGTCACTAATCGTGCTCAGGAAAAGCATTTTACAGACGTGTCGGTCACTCTGGAGTCAGTACCAATCTCATTGGCAGCAAAAGGTGATGGTGCTGCGGCTGAAGCGACCCACAAATTTCAGCTATATGCTGGGCCAAAGCGTTCTCAATTGATGGCAGCCATTGGTGCCGGAGATGTGACGGAATATCATATTGGCTGGAATCCATTCTTTTTTCTTGAGCCGCTGGTTCGTTTGCTGGTCATCCCTATGCTGGGATTGCTCAACGGGCTTCATTCACTGGGAATTAACTATGGCATTGCCATTATCCTGCTGACAATTATCGTCCGTACCTGTCTGATGCCGCTCACTCGCAAGCAGGCTCAGAGTGCACAGCGGATGAAGGAAATGCAGCCCAAGCTGAAAGAGCTGCAAAAGAAATTCTCTGGTGACCAGGATGGCCTACGCCGTGCCCAACTGGAGCTTTACAGCAAACACGGTTTCAATCCGCTGGCTGGTTGCTGGCCTGTGTTGTTGCAGATGCCAATTTTCTTCGCTCTTTATCGGTCTTTGAGTGTCTCTGTCGATTTGCGTCGTGCATCATTTCTGTGGATCGATAATCTGGCCGCTCCAGATGCTCTGTTTGAGCTGCCGTTTCGAGTTCCATTCCTGGGTTGGACAGAATTTAACCTGCTGCCCTTTATCACGGTGGCCCTGTTTGTGGCTCAGCAGAAGATCCTGATGCCACCACCCGCCGATGAAGAACAAGCGATGCAGTACAAAATGATGAATGTCATGATGATCATGATGGGCGTCATGTTTTATCGCGTTCCGGCCGGCCTTTGTATTTACTTTATTACCTCGAGCCTCTGGGGGATGGCTGAACGCTGGTTCTTTGACCGGATGAATGAGTGGTATCCTCAAAAAGTTGTTGAGGTCAAAGAGAAGAAACCTTCTGCAGTGGCCAAATTCTGGCAACAGGCATTGGAAGCTGCTGATCGACAAGCTGAACAGGCCCGCCAACTCCCCCCTGCCTCGAGTCAAAGTTCTCAGAAAGGGAACAATTCAGGCAAGGGTCGCAATAAGTAAGCCGATGCTGGTCATTAGCTGGTTGCGAATTTTGGGTTGATGAGTGTCGTGCCATCTTCGCCCTTAGTCGCTGATGCTCATTGATATTCACGGGCATTTTGTCAGGAAACGCATCGAAAATGTGTGACCTGAAAACATGCTCAAGCGTTTGATCGGCTCTATGGAAGCGGGTATTTCCCGGTGCTCGATTTATTATTGGGTGACACCATTGCTGCCATGGCAACTCCCGCTGGAATCGGCGGTCTAGGTGTCGTCCGTCTTGCGGGGCCGGAAACCATTCAAGTCGTGCGTGGCTTGTTTGAAAGCCAGAATCGACTGTGGCCCATGGCTCAAAACGCAGGAGCCTATGAAGGATTTGTCTGGATTCCGGGTGATCAAATCCGCATCCCTGCCCGTCTGGCAGTCTGGCCAAATCATCGCAGTTATTGTGGTCAACCGCAGGCCGAGATCTCGATCGTCGCTTGTCAGCCTCTTCTCGAAGCGACATTAGCAGAATGCTTTCGGCATGGAGCACGTGGCGCTCAGCCAGGCGAGTTTACACTTCGGGCATTTCTGAACGGCAAAGTGGATCTTCTTCAGGCAGAAGCCGTCTTGGGTGTCATTGACGCCCGGCATGAAGATGAACTTCGTCTTGCTCTTTCACAGTTGGGGGGAGGCATTTCTCGCCCTCTGACGGATGTTCGCAATAATCTTCTGGATCTTCTGGCGGATGTGGAAGCAGGTCTCGACTTTGTTGATGAGGATATCGAATTTGTCTCGCGGGCTGATGTGATCTCACGCATTCAGTCTGCGCGGCAAGTTCTGCGGTCGATAGAACAGCAGTCATCAACGCGGATGACATCGAATTCACGCAAGCGTGTGGTGCTCGCTGGTCTCCCCAATACAGGCAAAAGCACACTGCTTAATCGTCTGGCAAGTATTGAAGCAGCACTGGTTTCGCCCATTGCAGGAACCACGCGCGATTATCTTGTCTGGGAAATTCAATGGGATGGCTTGTCTTTCGATCTGATCGATACCGCTGGATGGGAAGTCTCGGATGAACCTATTACGCAGGCCGCTCAGAAGCAGCGAATAGAACAGATGCAGTCCTGCGACCTGTTAATCTGGTGCTCATCGGCCAATGCCATCCTGGATGAACGACAGCAAGATGATGAGCTGTTTGAATTGGCAACCCAGTCGACAGCCAAAGCCGTCCGAGTGGTGACTAAACTCGACACTTACGATCCCGCCAGTCATTTACAGCCTAAAGATAGCTCATTTGGTTTATCTGCCAGGACTGGCGAGGGTCTTGATCAACTCGCCAGGCTTTTGCAGACTCATCTCAATCGTGAATCGACGCGGTCACAATTCTGGCTGGGAACAACCGCTGCAAGGTGTCAAGAATCAATCGCCACAGCCGCCAGTCGACTTGATTCCGCTCGGAAAGCCGCAGAATTCGGCGATGCTGACGAGCTTCTATCCGCTGACCTGCGACAAGCCATTGAAGCTCTGGGGTTGGTCACTGGAGCGGTGCAGACGGATGATTTATTGGATCGGATTTTCAGTCGTTTCTGTATCGGCAAATAGAACCGTTCTGCCCATACCCGCCATAACCACTGGGCAAATACCGTTTCGATGATTCATTGATGACAACCAGGTTCACCTTGCAATGTCTTATTCATATCGGGCGAAAAGCACTATCCGATGGCTTAAGGCTTGACTCTCTCCGGCAGGTTTCCGAATGTGAAAGTTGGGATGTTCTGCCATGTCTCTGGAGCGCTGTCCCCAGTGAGCCAGTCGCCTTATGAAAGATCTGCGATGATGTTAAAAATGACTTCCCGACTGTTCGCAGTGCTGACAGTGACTGGCGTCAGTTGGCTGGCTGCGACGGAATGGGCACATTCTCAACTTCCCAATGCACAGCCTCCTCTTGAAAAGGCTCAGCAGGAGGTTCCACAGAAAGGGCCCCCTCTCACAACAACAGTGATTCCATCAAAAGAGCAGTCCGCAGAAAAGCTCACACCGTTGAACCCCGCTGGAACCGTCCTGGTCGATACAGCCAATAAGCGGTTGCTGGTCAAAGGGCGTGTCGTGTTGCGGGAAGGTCAGTTGGAAATGCTGGCCTGCCCGAAACAGACAAAGGAACACGAGTCAATTGTTGCAGTCGATTCTACTGCGCAACTGGTGCATGCGGGACTTCTGGCTCTGGGGGCCAAGACAGGCAAAGGTGTCAAGTTTCAACCGAAGTTCCAACCACCAACGGGTGAGAAACTGGAGATTCACCTGACCTGGAAAGATGATCAAGGGAAAGAACACCGCGTACCAGCACAGTCCTGGGTGCGAAACGCCACAAGACGTTACTTCGTGGCCAAACTCCCTGAAATTAAAGACGATCTCAAGTTCCCTGAAGATTGCGGACTCATCTGGGATGAACGACAGAAAGAACTTCTCTGGTACGGTCACATGACTCCAGAGAAAAAAGAGGAGCTAAAAAAACAAGTCCCTGACCCTCGCCTCCAGAAGCCGATTGATCAGTTTTTCACCGACTCTCAGTTTCACGAAATGAAGGCAGATTTTGTTTTTGTGGGTAGTCTGTTTGAAGCCGACCCTGAGAGCGGAAAGCAGCGATACTTAGCCGATGGTGGCGATCTAATCTGTGTCGCAAATTTTTCTTCCGCCACAATTGACGTCGCGGCTGCCAGTACCTCTTCCGGCGAAGACCTGCTCTTCGAGGCCTACACGGAACGGATTCCTGCTGTAGAAACACCTATCACAATCGAGATTCGTCTTGCGGCACCAGCAGTTCGCTGAGAACCAATCGCTCGGCGGGAATGTGATCTCTCGACTAAAAGAGCACTGACGAAATAGCCCGGCATGCGCGAGGCAATGCCGGGCTTCTGGCAATTCACAATGATCAATTTGCTTGGACGTTGAAGCCGTTATTTCTTTAGACCAGCAATCGCTTCGGCGACAGCCTTGCTGTCATCGGCAGCGGCCACCTTCGTATTTTTGTAAGCCACTTTGCCATCCTTATCGATGATAAAAGTCCATCGCTGGATTGTGACGTTACGCAGCAGGACTTCTTCCTTGCCATCGACTTCCGCTTTCACCGATTTCTCTCCTTTCGTGTAAGGGACACCAAAGGTCTCGGCGACTTTTGCTTCAGTATCAGCCAGCAAAGTAAAATTGAGATTGTGCTTCTTGGCGAACAGTTGATGATTGCGAACCGAGTCACCACTCACGCCAACAATTTCCACATCGCTTGCGGCCAGTTTGGAAAGATCGTCCTGGAAACCACACGCCTGCTTCGTGCAGCCGCCTGTCATGTCAGCCGGGTAGAAGTAGACCACAATAAACTTCTTTCTCACATGCTCGCTCGACTTCCAGTTCTTTCCCTTGGCGTCTTGAGCCTCAAAAGCGGGAACATGATCCCCAACCTTAAGTTCAGCGGCCTGGACTGAAACCAGCCCGGCCAGAACAAGAAATGCAGTGCATGAGCAAGCGATCATTCTCGAAATTTGAATCATGTTGATCTCCTCAGGTGAACCGAAAAACAATTGGCGCCATGTCATCGTTTTATACGACTTCAATTGTAAGCTGCCGCACATTGGAAAGCCCACTGTGAAGCGTAAAACTCATTGTGAACCCCACCATAAAACCCATGAGGGGGCATAACATCTTCAGCCGGGTTGCCCCGTTCTTTTTGCATTGTCAGGCGGCATCGCTCTGTCATTCCAGAGCGTTTGACACTACGCCAGCCCCCATGTGAATACAATCACCAATCATGATGAACCAATCACATGTCCCATTGAGGAGAATTGCCAAAAGTCGAGTGACTGAAATTCCCGGTACTGACCAATAGAGTCCAGGCGTCAGAGGGATAAATGTTTTTGACCCCGCCAGACCTCATGAAAAAACGATGAGGATTTTCAATAATTCCTCACGAATATTAGGTTTTCCGAGTGAATCCACTGCTTAGGGCCTCGTGTGATTCTGAGGAATTCTCAAGGATCGTGAGAGGGAGTAGAGCCTGACGTTGCGAGTTGTTTGCTCGTTAAGACAGAATGAGATTCACACTGACTGGGCTGACAGGATAACTGGTTCAACGGTATCGGCTCGCGAATCATTCCGGGCACAACCATGCGTATTACAGTCGTGCGGCGACTGCGCTTCTTACAGATTAACACCACAGGTTATGGCATGCTGACATCGCAACTCTTCTGGAGAATTTTCGCGATCTACGCTGGCCTCACCCTGTGTATGGCGTTCGCTTTTGCGCTCACACTTAACGTGGGATACCGGGAACTGGCTTATCCTCTCATGGAGGCTCGCCTGCGCGACAATGCCAACGTGACGCTGCCACAAATTCGGAAGATTCCTCCCGGGGAATACTGGGATTTCCTCAGGTCCATTAACGCCAATTCTGAAGCAAGATTTGAAATCATCCCGGTGAGTGAGATTCAGGAGAGTCCTCTTAAAGATCCGGAAACTGTCGATGCTCTTTCAAAAGATTTTGGGACGTCACGGCGGAGAGTGGTTTCGTCATTATTTCAATTTTATGCCGTTCGATTTGAAACGGGGGGGGAGCCATTTGTCTTACGAGTGAGCTTACCCCTGGAAAGTGTCAGCGAGAACGTCACCTGGCTTACTGCTCGCTTATGGATTACAGCCATTACGCTGTTGTTGATTGGGTTAGTCGTGACCTATGTGGTTGTCGCAAGGATCATCCAGCCACTTGACCAGTTGACTCGGGCTGCTGAGCAAATGGCGGTAGGAAAATCTCCACAAGACTTGAACTTCGACAGTCAAAATGAGATCGGCACGCTGGCAAGAACACTGCGCACAATGGATCGGCAACTTGCGCAGCGATTCAGCGAGCTTCAGGAACAAAGCCATGAACTGGAGGAAAAGCATGAACAGTTGGCGACGGTGCTGCGCGCCATGATCGAAGGCGTGATTGCCGTGGATCGGTCCGAGCAAATCTTGTTTGCCAACGACACGGTATTGCGACTTCTGGATGTCCAGCCGCAAGGCTTTATGAGACGCCCCATCTGGGAAGCCGTTCGGCATCCTCAAGTGCAGCGGATCGTTCGCGATGCCTTGGGGGGAAAACCCTCAGAACGCGTTGAATTTGAAGTTGCCAGAACTCAAAGAACATTGGCAATGGTCGCATCCCCTCTTCCCGGAACACCGGCTGCGGGCGCCGTGCTGGTATTGCACGATGTGACTGAACTCCGCCGCCTGGAAAATCTTCGCAGAGAGTTTGTGTCGAACGTTTCACATGAACTCAAAACCCCTCTGACATCGATCAGTGCCTACACCGAAACGTTGCTCAACGGGGCCATGGAAGATGAAGAAACCTGCCGTACTTTTTTGCAGCGGATTTACGATCAATCGGAACGATTAACAACATTGATTGCTGATTTAATCGCTCTGGCCCGTTTGGAATCGGCAGAACAGTCTTATGACCTGGAATGTGTCAACGCAGGAGAGGTGTTAAAGAAATGTATTGATGAGCACCTGGGAGTTGCCCAAAACAAGGGGATCACATTGAATGTGGTCGAGCCTCCCATCGATATCATGGCCTATGCCGATTACGAAGGGTTGCGAACTATTGTTGATAACCTGCTGGACAATGCCATCAATTACACACCTTCTGGAGGAAGGGTGACTGTCCGCTGGGGGCAGGAAGGTCCCTGGACACGAATTGATGTCGAAGATACGGGCGTGGGGATTCCCCGTGAACATCAAGCCAGAATTTTTGAGCGTTTCTTTCGTGTCGACAAAGCCAGATCGCGCGAAGTCGGTGGAACAGGGTTAGGACTCTCGATCGTCAAACACTTGAGCCAGATGTTTGGCGGTTCTATTCGAGTCACCAGCCAGGTCGGTATCGGCAGTACCTTCACAGTGCTTCTGCGGGGCACTGAAGACGCGATTGCTGAGATGGGAGTCACGACGCAAGTGTGACGGGCCAATCAGGTGGCACATTTCTCAATGTTGATGTCACTTCTCCCATGCTCACATGAAAGCGTTTCTTGCGCGTCAGCAATTTGTGATTCAGCTCCCGAATATGGCCAGGATGACAACACCGTTCCCTTCGGGAGCAGCGGGAATTGCTCTCAACTAGTTCACGCAAGCCTATACGCCGCATAAATTAAGAGAATCTTCACAATTCGCCGGTTGGAATTTTCATATGAAGTGCGTAGGCTCCCACCGTCTTAACAAATTGATGAAACGACGTGACTGTGAATTGTGGGTGACCTTCGCGACAGATTGCACCCGGTTCAATTTTTCTGTGGCGATGTCACGGATGTTGTTACGTTGAAAACTCGGCATAGACGAACTCTCTGGAGAATGGAATGCGCTCGATGAATTTGGGATCAGTCAGTCGTTTCCTCGTGCTGGGCGGCCTCCTGAGTCTGGCTCAGTATGGTTGCGTGCAGCAGGCCCCTTCAGGGAATACAGGGGCGACAACTTCCACCGAAACGGCTTCCTCATCTAAAGCAGCACCTTTGGGTGGCACCATTGCTATTGATGGGTCGAGCACCGTTTTCCCAATTTCACAGGCAGTTGCCGAAGAATTTGAAGCCAAGAATCCTGATGTCAAATTGACGGTGGCCATGTCAGGCACGGGCGGGGGATTCAAGAAATTCATCGCTGAAGAAATTGATATCACAGGTGCCAGCCGCCCCATCACTGAAAAAGAAGCAGCGGAATGTCAGGCCAAGGGGCTTGAATATGTTGAATTCAAGGTGGCGACTGACGGCCTGACTGTCGTCATTAATCCTGCCAATACCTGGGCAGAATGCATGACCATTGCCGAACTGAATAAGATCTGGGATCCGAGCAGCAAAATCACCAAGTGGAGTGAAGTCCGCGAAGGTTGGCCCGACGAACCAATTCAGCTTTTTGGTGCTGATACCGCGTCGGGAACATTTGACTACTTCACCGAAGCCGTCAACGGTAAATCCAAAGCCAGCCGTTCCGATTACACCGCCAATTCCAACGACAATATCCTCGTTCAGGGGGTGATCGACTCCAAAGGCGCTTTAGGTTACTTCGGTTATGCGTACTATGCAGAAAACGCTGGTAAGCTCAAAGCCGTAAGAATCTCTGACGGCAAGAATGCCGATTGCGTTGAGCCAACACCCGCAACCATCGAGTCAGGGGCTTATACTCCACTCTCGCGTCCGCTTTTCGTCTACACGACAAAAGCCAAGCTCAAGCGACCTGAAGTTGCTGAATTTGTGAAGTTTCTCCTTTCCCCTGAAGGAGATAAGCTGGTTGAAGAAGTGAAGTACATCAAGGTTCCCGAGACCGTCAAGAAAGAAATGACCCAACGACTGGCAGAAGCCAGTAAGTAATGGGACGATGCTGTGAGATCTGGCTTTGCCTCAATGTCTGAGGTGAAGCCAGATTGTCAGGTAATGTAACCTGCGCGGCAGTTTGGCAGATCGACGAATGTTGGAATAGATCTCGGATGCTTGCCGACGACAGTCAATCCAAGACAATTGTGCCTCAGGCTTCTCTACAAGCCTTGGGCGCTAACAGCCTGACCTATCGATTCTCCTGGCAACGCGCTCGGGAGAGTCTGATTCAGTTTGTATTGTTTCTTTGCGCCTTGTTGTCTGTATTAACGACTTTGGCAATTATTTTTGTTCTGGTCACCGAAGCCCTGATTGGGATTCCCCCTGAGAAAGCATTCTTTCAGGAGATCAGCTTTTCTCAGTTCTTTCTCGAAACCCGCTGGGCACCCCAATACGCTGACCCCTATTTTGGAATCTGGCCTCTGGTTTGCGGCACATTCCTGATAGCTGCGATTGCCGGATTGATCGGCCTTCCGACGGGACTGCTGGCAGCGATTTATCTGAGCGAATATGCCTCACCGCGAGTTCGTTCTATCGCGAAACCCACGCTGGAATTACTTGCGGGCGTTCCCACCGTCGTCTACGGCTATTTTGGCTTGCGGATTATCACCCCTTACTTCATTAAACCCTTGTTGCGTCCAGCCGATTTTTTTGAGATTTCATGGCTGTGGAACATTCCTGTCGATGGTTTTAATGCTTTAAGCGGCGGTATCGTCGTTGGGCTGATGATCGTGCCCACGGTCTGCTCACTCAGTGAAGACGTACTCCGTGCCGTTCCTCGCACATTGAGAGAAGCCGGTTACGCACTCGGGTCGACCAAGTTTGATGTTTGTGTGCGGGTGGTTGTCCCATCAGCTCTATCAGGGATCATCGCCGCATTTCTTTTGGCGATTTCACGGGCCATTGGTGAAACGATGGCTGTGACGATTGCCGCTGGTCAAAAGCCGACATTGACGCTCAATCCTCTCAGTCAGATTGAGACGATGACTGCCTATGTGGTTAACGTCATGTCGGGCGATACCCCTGTCGGCACAATTGAATACAAAAGTCTTTACGCGGTGGCATTGGTGCTCTTTTTAACCACATTAACGATGAATCTGGTCTCTCAATTGGTGCTGGCCCGTTATCGGGAGGTCTACCAATGATTGAAAAAGCCACGTCTTCAGAGCCATTGTCTTCATCGATAACTGTCCCTTCGACCGGGCAAGATCTGGTGGAAGCCAGCTTCGATCTGGGATTGGCCCGTCGGCACCGAATCGGAAGGATTTTTGAGTGGGTCTGCTGGTTGGCAACCTGGGGGTCTGTGCTGATCCTGGGTGTTCTCATTGCTACGATGGCCTGGCAGGCGTTTGGCTGGTTAACACCAAAATTTCTCTTCTCGATGCCAAAAAGAAATCCGGCAGAAGCAGGGATCTTTCCTGGCATTGTTGGGACATTCTGGCTGATTTTCTTTACGGCACTTTTTTCTGTGCCACTGGGCGTGGGAGCAGCCGTCTATCTGGAAGAATACGCCCGCCCTGGCCTGTTGACGAAATTCATTCAGCTCAACATTGCCAACCTCGCTGGCGTCCCTTCAATTGTCTACGGCATCCTGGGTTTCACTGCTTTTGTCCGGATGTTCGGACTCGCCAAAAGTGAATACGTGATCAATTTCGGCATCGGTGCCATGCAACTGACGCTTCCTTTCGGAAGAACCGTCATCTCAGGGGCACTCACCCTAGCCCTGTTAAGTCTTCCTGTGGTGATCATTGCCAGCCAGGAAGCTCTCCGCTCTGTCCCATCCAGCTTGCGCCATGCTTCTCTGGCTCTGGGAGCAACAAAGTGGCAAACGATTCGCTTTCAGGTCATCCCCGCTGCGCTTCCCGGCATGATGACTGGCGTCATTTTGGCCATGTCCCGAGCCATTGGTGAAACTGCCCCCCTCGTGGCGATTGGAGCTGCAACCTATATCACATTTACTCCAGGCCGTATCAATTCGGTGTCTGATTTGCTGAGCCGGCCGGATCAGAAAATGTCTCAGGTGATGTTTGATTCATTCACCACGATTCCCATGCAGATTTATGGATGGATTAACGAGGCAAAACCTGAATTCCAGCATGTTGCCGCAGCAGCCATTCTGGTTCTTCTGGTGATTCTGCTGATCTGTAATGGGGTTGCCATCTTTATCCGACAACACTTCCAGAAAAAGATTCGCTGGTAGGTCATTTATGAGTCTGATTCCTCCCGTGGTCTCGCCATCCCCCCATGTGACGACCGAGTCGTCCATGGTCAGTGCACAGACCACGTCTCCCCCCAAAATTGAAACTCGCCACATGAACTTCTTCTATGGAAGTCATCAGGCGCTGTTTGATATCAATCTGAGAGTTCCTGAAAAGGCCGTGACTGCGCTCATCGGGCCTTCAGGGTGTGGGAAAAGTACTTATCTCCGTGCGTTAAATCGCATGAATGACATTATCGAGGGAACACGCCATACCGGCGATGTCTTACTCGATTCTCACGATATTTATGCACCAAACATTGATGTCGTTGCGCTTCGCAAACGCGTAGGCATGGTTTTTCAGAAATCGACCCCGTTTCCAAAGTCGATCTATGAGAATGTTGCCTATGGCATGCGGATCGCTGGCATCCGCAATCGATCGTATATTCAAGAGACCGTCGAACGTTGTCTCAAGAACTCGGCTCTCTGGAACGAAGTCAAAGACCGGCTCAAAGATTCTGCCATGGCATTATCGGGTGGGCAGCAGCAACGACTTTGTATTGCTCGTGCTCTGGCCACCAACCCTGAAGTGCTGTTAATGGATGAGCCAGCTTCAGCCCTTGACCCAGCCTCGACAGCGAGAATTGAAGATCTCATTATTGAATTGAAGCAGAACTACACAATTGTCATTGTGACACACAACATGCAGCAAGCCGCACGAATCAGTGAATTCACGGCATTCTTCTGCCAAGGCCGGTTGGTCGAAGTGGGTTTGACGAAGCAGATCTTTTTCAAACCTCGTGAGAAAGAAACTGAGGACTACATTACAGGTCGATTTGGTTAAACTTCCTGAGGCCAACCTGGTCATCCGTTCTTTGCGAACACTCGTTATAGGGACACTGTCTTGGCCATCCATCTGATCCGTGATCTGGAAGCTCTGCATCGCAGTGTCTTGACCATGTGCGCTCGTGTTGAGGAATTGATTGATTCTGCAGTCGATGCTCTTCACCGACGTGATTATGACCGGGCAGAACAGATTCCAGCCCAAGACGATGAAATTGATCGCATGGACGTGCGGATCGAAGAAGAATGCCTCAAAATGCTGGCATTGCATCAACCGGTCGCCGTCGATTTACGCCGCATCACAACCGTGATGAAAATTTCCGGTGAACTGGAGCGAGTGGCAGATCTGGGAGCCAATATCGCCGAGCGGGCACTTTCGATCATTCGCTGCGGTGAAGTTCATGTGCCCGATGATCTGCGAGAAATGTCGAACTTATCTCTCGGAATGTTGCATCGAAGCATTGACGCTTATGTCAATCTTGATGTCCGTGTCGCACGGGAAGTGTGTCGCACAGACGATCGGGTTGATGAATTGAACCGCGAGATTATCCAGGAGTTGATTCAAAAGATGCGGCGTCAGCCCGAATTGATCGAGCCGCTGATGCATCTATTCAGTGCTTGCCGTCAAATCGAACGTGTTGCCGATCACGCCACAAATATCGCAGAGGATGTCGTCTATCTTGTTGAAGGCGAGATCATTCGCCATCGTAATCGTGATGGTGGCCCTTACTCTGATTCCCTGACAGACTCCACAATCAACTGATAGGCACACCTCTTTTCACTTAGCGTTGCTATCCGTTGTCGTAATTCTAATGAACTTCTTGTGAATATCGTTCTTAACGCACTCACACACAGGTTTTCCCTAGGCGTTAGTAGTTATTGTTACGCCCGACTCTTGTGAGTTTTCCGGGGAACACTGGTTCCAGTCCTTTCTTTTTCGTCGTCGTTGAGGTTGTATGGCCAAGCCGAAGATACTTCTGATTGAAGACGAGCGATCGCTAATTGATATCCTGACATATAACCTGGAAAAGGAAGGGTTTGAGGTCACATCGGCATCCGACGGGCAGGATGGCCTGCGGCGCGCTCAGACGAATGCTCCCGACCTGGTCATCCTGGATCTGATGCTGCCAGTGATCGATGGCCTGGAAGTCTGCCGTCAGATCCGCAGTGATCCCAAGCTCCCTAACGTTCGAATTCTGATGCTCACCGCGAGGGCCGAGGAAGTTGATGAGATCGTGGGCTTCAATATGGGGGCCGACGATTACGTCGCCAAGCCTTTTAAAGTGAAACCACTGATTCATCGCATCAAGGCGTTGCTTCGTCGCTCCCAAGCCGGGGAGCAATCACGCGATGTGATCGTCACTCGTGGTATTGAGATTGACCGCATCAATCATACCGCGCGCCTTAATAGCGAAGAATTGCATCTCACTCCCACTGAGTTTCGACTGCTCTGGACATTGGCCCGCTCGCCGGGTCGGCCCTTTGGTCGCAATGAACTGATGGACCGTTGTCGGGGCGAAGATGCCAATGCCCTGGAGCGTACGATTGATGTTCACGTTCGCTCGCTCCGGCAAAAACTGGGCGCGATTGCAGATGTTGTCGAAACGGTTCGTGGCGTGGGCTACCGATTCCGTGCCGAAAATGCAGACATGATGGTCGAGTAAACATCTGTCGACAGGATCAAAAAGATCTATTGCTTGAGGGACAAATTACCTGAAGCCACGATGGCGCGATTAGTACGACAGTAGCGATTGTAAGTTCTCGTGAATCATGAGTGATTGTACTGAGACGTGATTCTCTCCGCTGGATCTGCCGTTCTTATGCTATGTTTGCCTCAGTCGGTGGTCTCTGTCCGTCATCCAGAAATGATGGACAAGCCCCGTCTTCAAACCGCTTAAAACCAGGTTGCGGGATATGATCATCTTATTTGATCATATCCCATAACCTGGAGACGCGCTTCAACCTGTTGGTATTGAAGAGTGGGTGGTGGGAAACAGTATGAGTCCGACCCGACAGGCATGTCATGCGGAACCAGTCCGAACCACGATCAACTGACAATGCACCATTGAATAGTGCCCTTCCTCAGGGGCAATTTTCAGTGAATGTGCGGGCACAGGTCGACTCAGCAAGCACGTTCAACAGAGATTCGTTAGAAACAGATAACGAAGCGGTCAGCAATCCAGCACTCGAAGAACCCACAGATGAAAGTGCGATTCCGCCCGAACTCCTGTTAAATCAAAGCCACTGGAATAATGCTCATTCTCCGGAAGTCACTCTGGAAGACTTTGCTGACATTGATGCAACAAAAAGCAACTACCGGCGTTATCAATCAGAAAATCGGCCGGCGCATCCTCTTGATGAGGTCTTGAGTCAACTTGATCGTCCCGAGAGCCACACAGGCATCCCGGAAGATCAGCAGTTAGCTTCGTCGCAAAATCAAGAGGATTCTCGAGATTCCACCTATCGTCTGACCAGCCGAACTCGAAATCGGTCGTCAACAAAAGGTCAGCAGACCCGATCAGATTCAACATTTAATAACGCCGTCAACGAACATTTCAAAGCGGCGGCATTGCAACGAATTCAGAATCTGGAAGCCGATCTCGAGAGCAAGAACTCACTAATTCAGGCCC
Organism: Planctopirus sp. SH287; assembly: GCF_056500625.1. Classification (NCBI taxonomy): domain Bacteria; kingdom Pseudomonadati; phylum Planctomycetota; class Planctomycetia; order Planctomycetales; family Planctomycetaceae; genus Planctopirus; species Planctopirus sp. SH287. The sequence continues at coordinate 1,904,048 of NZ_CM151403.1, forward strand.
TGACAGAACGCCTTGAGCAAGCAGCCGAACAGTTGGATCGACTGCACCGCACAGGGGCCGATCGCAAAGTTGTCACGTCGTCATTTGGGGCCAGTGTCGACCGTCATGCCACGTTAACTGCCGATATGCAGCGTTTCCTGGATCAGTGGGACACCATGCAACCGGCTGTGTTGCTGGGACAACTGGATAGCCGTCTGGCTGATATTCGCGATTATATGTCGGAGCAATTTGATCTGCTCCGCAGCCAACGATTGTACTATTCCGCCTCCAGTGGACATTCTTCACTCGATGACGCTGTCGATGAAACTCTTCAGGCTCTCCTGGATCCTCAATCCACGGAATCCTCTTCAGATACATCTTCTGGTAACTCGGTCTTATGGGAGAGTTTGAAAGCTCAAATGCTCTCTGATGATCACGAGGGTTCTGGAGCATACTCTGGAAATATAACCGCGACGCCGATCGAATCTCTTGTCGAAACGGATTTCGTGGAGCCGGAAGTTCCTTTTCCTATCGACATCACCACCTGTCGTGAAGAAGAGTTTGAATCAGCTATCAATCAACGGGATGCCTACATCAGCTGGTTGATCCGGCGGTTACGCGCCCGGGAAATTTCAGGAGGCCCACCCAACTGGGCCGTTCTTGAACATGCTCCGGCAGAACTGGTGGAAGAACTGAGATCACTGCAAACCCGCCTGGAGGAACATCTGCGCCTGGCGGAAGTTGAGCTATCACTTGAACGTGCTCGCTGTGCCCGAGACCAGGCTAAAATTCGTCAACAGCAAGAGGCTGTAAACGAGTTGCGAGAACGCCGGGCCGAAGAGCCAGCAGAGTCGTCATCTACCGCAACGGGAAATGCGAAGTCGGCCGAACGTCGCTGGCGCCGTTTTCTCGGCACTGTTCCCAAGAATTAACCCGAAAATTGCCCCGGTGCGACAGCCCGTTCCTGCTACTGCTACTACCTATCTATCTCGCCCATCATAATATCCAGCGAGCCAGCAATCGCGGGGATATCAGCTAGCAAAACTCCGCGACAGAGTTCAGAAATAACCGAAAGATTGCAAAAGCACGAACTCTTCGCCCGCGTTCTCAAGGGTTCTGCTGCTCCGTGGCTGACCACATAGAACCCCATCTGTCCGCGTGGGCATTCCGTTTCTAAATAGACTTCACCCACAGGTAATTTGGTCGTGAGACGGTAGGGAAGTTTGTGGCCTTGAAGGTCAAGCTTCACACCTCCGACTGTCCATTGATCAATCGCCTGTCGCAGTATTCGCATAGACTGGGTGACCTCCAGCATCCGCACATAAAAGCGACACCAGTTATCTCCCAAAACGACTTCACGAGGTGCCAGCCGAAAGGGAGCCACGGGAATGTCAAACTCAAAAGTTTCGTAAAGCGATGTGTAAAAGGGATCGCCATCCCGGCGTAAATCAAAAGTGACACCGCTACCACGAAGTACCGGCCCGGAACAGCCATATGATATTGCTCGTTCTGTCGGCAAGATCCCCAGGCCTGCTGTCCGCTGTACAAAAATATGATTACGGGTCAGAAGCGTGTGGTATTCGTCAATTCGCGGTGCAAGCCAGTCGAGAAACAGAATGACGGCATCGACCCACGAAAGCGTGTCGGTCTTGGAGCGGCCGGTTAGCATGGCCAGTCCCGGCGGTATCGTGATCGCCTCGGGCAGATCATGCGTCACGCCGCCAGGAGTGATGTAGCTATAGGTCAGTCGTGCTCCGCAGACTTCTTCCAGCAGATCGAGAATGATCTCGCGTTCACGAAAGCTATAAAGAAATGGGGTAAATGACCCCAGATCCAAGCCATACGCTCCCATCCCCAACAGATGGCTGGCAATGCGATTCAATTCACACACCAGGACACGGATGAGTTGTGCTTTAGGTGGTGCCGGCTGCCCGATCAACTTCTCAACAGTCAACGAGAAGCCAAGATTCATATTCATGGCCGCGATGTAATCCATACGATCGGTGTAAGGAATCCATTGCGGCGGTGCGAGGTGCTCTCCAACCTTCTCGGCACAGCGATGAAGGTATCCCAGATGAGGCACCACTTCATGGACGATCTCACCATCAGTTCGTAAGACCAGCCGAAGAACTCCATGCGTGCTGGGATGCTGTGGCCCCATATTGACCAGCATCTCATCCGTACGCACATCAAGTTCAATGATTCGCTGGTCGGCTAACTGTGGCATGATCCCATTTCAGTGAATTTGCAGTCTCTCAAGACGTGGAGTAGATCGGGGCGACGTCATTGCCCTCGGATGCCATGGTATTCTCGAGGAAACTCATAGTCTTTGCGCAGAGGATAACCAACCCAATCTTCCGGGCAGAGAATGCGTCGAAGATCAGGATGGCCTGTAAACTTCACGCCAAACATGTCGTAAGCTTCGCGTTCATGCCAGTTTGCAGATTCCCAAAGACCGGATACCGAAGGAATCTCTGGCATCTCTTGTGGCGAAGGGCGTGATAAAACAACTTTGATTGTCAGCGCCTTTCGTCGTGTGAGGGAAAGAAGGTGATAAACGACTTCAAAGCGAGGATCGTTAATCACAGGCTTTTTTCCTGCCAATGAAAGCCAGTCGACGACGGTCAGATCCGTCAGAACCTCAAACTGACACTCTTTGTGATCACGCAATAGAGCGAGAACCGAGATCAGAGAAGCGGCCTCAACCACAATCCAATCGTCTCCGGGGCCTGGAGCGACCAGGCGTGGCAGACATTGTGGGAGGTGCTGATTCAGCAGTTCAGCATATGCGGAAGTGTCAGTCATTGTGACAAACGGCCCATCAGGTCGAAAAACGGCGGAACGGTTGCCACGTCCCAAACTTGAAGAAAAGGATTGTTACAGATTCCCGGTTTTTTGGCTCTGCGGGACAACCGAACGAAGTTCATCAGCCCTGACCCAATCGAGATCGCCCCGCTTCCAAAGATAAGCAAACCCTACCAGTAACACGGCAAAGAAAATGATGACATCAGCAAAAGCCATCCAGCCTAAAACAAGAGCCGAGGATGAGGGAAGGGAAAAGAGGCTTGATGGCGCACTCTCCAGTCGCGCGGGATAGCTCGAAGTCAGTTCCGGGAACAGAGACTGTCCCAAGTGTGTGGCTGCCGAGGAGGAAATTGACGTATCCGCCAATTGAGTGGCAGAGCCAAAGACCTGTGCCCAAGGGAAGAAAAACACCAATTCCACATCAAAGACAATGAAGAGAAGCGCGACCACATAAAATCGCAAATCAAACTGAATGAAACTGGAACCGATCGTCGGTTCACCGCACTCGTAAATTGCGTCTTTATCGGCAGACGGTCGTTTAGGGCGAACCAATTTGCCAATGACCAGTGGAATCACAAACAGAACGACACCGCAAATCACAAAGACCAGCAGATGTCCGGCGATGTCAATCATGGCAGGCGTAACAGTCAATCAACAGGAAAACAGAAGATCACCAAAACGCAGACTTCCGAACGTTACAACGCAGGTGGTTCAGTAGAAGGCTGCGGGTTCGCTGGATGAATGGCATCCCCAGCCAACTCAACAGGCCCCCCGCCGCTTTCTGATAATAATGATTTTGGCAAAGGGGAGCGAATGTCTGCCTGATGTCCTACGCCGTACCAAAAGGCAACTTCTGGTTCACCCAGCTTCCAGGAAAGAGTGGCATCGACGCCATCGATCCGCGTGGGAAAGTCGACCAGACCCACAGAGCGGTCGCGAACAATAATCCCTAAAGAGACCAACTCCGCCACAAAACCTTCTAAACGGGCTTCGTCCTGGGCCAGATCCAGTTGAATCTGCTCAACTTCCTCACGATGTGCAGGAGGGGCTGAGGATTTTGACCGACGATTACGTGATCGCATTTCCTGCAAAAGACCATGGCGACTCATCAAATCTCGATGCAATTCGACGATGTCTTGCACAATCGCACGAACTAAAGGCATCGCTTTATTCGCTGACGCAAGTGTGTATTGCCGAGAGCGTGTCGCAGGTGCTTGCACGAGCCAACCCCTTAGATCACTGAAAAAATCAATCAACCTAAACTTCAAACCGGCCAATCTCTTGGCCATCAGACGTCATTTATCTTAGTCAGAACAGGACAGAAAGTCGGCCCCAACCAGCCCTTTTTCCATCACTTTAATGAACAATCGATAAGACTTTTTTCACTTGCTATCGCACGCAGGCTCTATGCTCAGGCAGTTTTGTTGGGCATAAAGCCTGATTTCAGTAGCCAGGCAATGAGTCTAGAGCAAGCCCATCTGCCTGTGGATGGAGTCGAGACGTCCCCCGACACAGAATGACCGTACCACTCGCAATTTCCATCAGATCTCTGAATGGCGACAGATTCCCCATTTTACCAATCACCAGGGATTTGGTCAGTTGAATTGATCATGCACCACTTCGCCCTATCATCCCTACGTTTTTGCCCCTTGGGATTCCACAGGCTCCAGTTGTGTTGCTGAAATCTCAGATTGAGGCAATGTCGCCACGGTGGGTTCGCCCTTGATCCAGACGGGTTCATAAAGCACTTTTGAAGCAGCCACGGCATGCGGAGTCAACGTGGCCCGTCCCCAGGCAATGTCCAGAGGAAGCTTGGCGTAATCAACAACGCATCCGTCGCGGTCGTAGCAACTCAGGTCGTAATTCGATCCCATGAAAATGCAGTCCACAGGGCAAGGGTCCACGCAAAGTGCACAAAACATGCACTTGGTGTAGTCGATGGCAAAGCCATCCACCTGAAATCCTTTTGCCCCTGGAATTCGTGACTTATTGATGTAAATACAATCCACAGGACAAGCCACAGCGCACTTATCACAACCAATGCAGGTTGTCAGGTCAAACCGGTGGAAACCACGGTAGCGAGCCTTAAGAGGGACTGGTTGCTCAGGATATTCGTACACTTCCGTGTAGGTCGGACGCTTGTAAGTCCCCATCCAGACCCGAAGTGTCAGCCACAAGCCGTTAATAACGCTGGTCACTGCCAGCCAGATGTTGCTTAACCAAATCCGCATTAAGAGTCCCGCCAAAACAATGGCATCACCAATTTCGCTACCAAAATTATAGGGTGCCCCCAAATAGCCGCAAGGCCATCCCTTCAGGCATGCTTCGCTTCAATTTTCGACGATCAGTCCACAATGAATGAGCCGGCAACCATTAAACGGGTTCACAAAACTGACCATACTGCCCCTGTATCTCCGTTTCACTCCCCATTTTTACTCTTACTCTTCTGTTTCAAAACTGAATCGAGATTAACTGAATTATCCCAAATGTTGGCGATCGACATGGTTCTCATTTCGTAAAAAAGGTTCTCCGACGATTAACTCCTCCCTTACCCAGTCAGTGTTTCCAGCCCCATCAACACTCTGTCTTCGCAACTCCTTTGATGCCTGGTTGTGACTCCCCAGGCGGCGCATTAGACTGGTCAAACTTGGCGTCTGTTTGTTTGAAATTTTCCGGGCATGAGAGTTTGCAGGCGAACTCACCTGGAAACACTGGTGTCACAGGCAAATATCAGGTGAAATGTTTTCGTTGCCGTTGAAGTGACTTGGCACGCTGAGAAATGGTTAGCGTGATTGGGTTACCTTAGCGAAACAGGATTGCACTTGATTGGCCGATCCCTGATTGGCTCTGATCGTCGCCAGAATCGTTCATTCCAAGCTTTAAAACCTTTGCAGTGAAATGGTTTTGAAACAAGTTCTCGTGCGAAGAAGAATACGTTCATGATGAAGCATGTTTTGTCGGCCATGGTAATGAATCAGCCTGGCGTTCTGGCTCACATTTCAGGAATGCTGGCCTCGCGAGCATTCAATATTGAAAGCCTGGCTGTCGGAGAAACCGAACGCCCTGATTTCTCACGAATCACTTTTGTCGTCGCTGGCGATAATAAGGTTCTCGATCAAGTTCGTAAGCAGCTTGAAAAGATTGTCACCGTCGTCAAGGTGATGGACTACGGCAATCAGGACATTGTCGAGCGTGATCTGATGCTTATTAAAGTGTCGACCGCCGAGTGCGGCCTGGCCCGAGTGAAAGAGCTGGTCGACATTTTCCGCGCCAAAATTGTGGACGTGGGAGCCGACCATCTCATGATTGAACTCTCCGGCCCCGAATCCAAGATCGACGCGTTTATCGATCTCATGCGGCCATTTCGTATTCTGGAACTGGTCAGAACCGGCCGAATCGCATTGGCACGTGAGACTTCCATGTCCATCGAAGATGCTCTTCAGCCACCAGCTCCCTATGACACATCAGATGAGCCAGTCGTTGTCTAGCAATCGTACTCGTGTCAAGTCGCTAGTTTGTAAGATGTTTTCTGGTCGTAAGTTACATCGCGGAGTGGTACGCTCAGGGCTGGTAAGACATGCCTGTTGCGTATGCTGGTAACCTGTCACTCCAGAGGCATTTGGCTCAATTCTGGCCGTCGTAGCTGAAATTCCCGCACAATTGATTAGACTCTGGCAATTCGCTGGACTGATCAACGAAAGTGAATGCCGTAATTTTGAAAAGGCGGTGCAGATTTCTACCGCTGTTTGAGGAACCCGAGTCCTCCGATTGAGACTCTCTACGAAAGATTCGCAGTATCATGGCAGTTAAGGTTTACTACGACGACGATGCCGATCTCTCCCTGCTCAAGGGGAAGACTATTGCCATTCTGGGTTATGGCAGCCAAGGTCATGCGCAGGCCCAGAACCTGCGTGACAGCGGCCTGAATGTCGTTGTAGGTCAGCGACCTGGCAGCAAAAACTATGACTTGGCCGTCAGCCATGGCTTTAAGCCTCTTTCGATTGCTGAAGCTGTCAAGCAGTCTGACTTAATCAATATTCTGCTCCCAGACGAAGTTCAGGGGGATACCTACAAGGCTGAGATTCTCCCCAATCTCAAACCTGGCGCTCTGCTGTTGTGCTCGCATGGTTTTAACCTGCACTTTGGCCAGATCGTCCCACCAGCGGGTGTCGATGCTGCTCTGGTGGCTCCGAAAGGCCCAGGACACCTTGTTCGTAGCGAATACGAAAAGGGTGGCGGGGTTCCTTCGCTCATCGCTTTGTGGCCAGGTGCCTCCGACAACAGCCGTAAGCTGGCTCTGGCCTATGCCAAGGGGATTGGCGGAACTCGTGGCGGCGTGATTGAAACGACTTTCGCCGAAGAAACGGAAACCGATCTCTTTGGCGAGCAGGTGGTGCTTTGCGGCGGCGTGAGCGCCCTGATCAAGGCCGCTTTTGAAGTTCTCGTTGAAGCTGGCTACCAGCCTGAAATGGCTTACTTCGAGTGCATGCACGAAATGAAGCTGATCGTCGACCTGTTCTATCAGGGCGGCCTCAACTACATGCGTTACAGCGTGTCGAATACCGCTGAATATGGCGATTACACCCGTGGCCCACGCATCGTCACTGCTGAAACCAAGCAGGAAATGAAGAAGATTCTCGGCGAAATCCAAAGTGGTCAGTTCGCTCGCGACTGGCTGTTGGAAAATAAGGTCAACCAGGCCAGCTTCAAGGCGGTTCGCCGCCGTGAACGTGAGCATCAGATTGAAAAGGTTGGCCGCGATCTTCGCAAGATGATGAAGTGGATCAACGCCAAGGAATTTTAAGCCAACCCAGTTCCGGGGACTGTGGCGGCGTGTGTACGACATCTATTCGTAAAAGAATGGGAATGTACGCCGCCAGAACGCGACACTTATCACGGAATTCGCACCTGAACGATTAACGGCCTCTGTTCAATTCCGCGTTGAACAGAGGCCGTTACGTTTTTTCGTCAGTGAAAGCTTCTCATTCCTGCTGCTCTCGTTCAGGCTCCCAGCACTCGCCGGATGTTTTCTTCGGTCACAGGCTGAATGATCCCCTTCTCTGTGATGATTGCAGTAATCAGTTCAGCGGGAGCGACATCAAATGCCGGGTTATAAACCTGCGCACCCGTCGGCGCGAGTTGTGTTCCTCCCGGATGTGTAATCTCTGTAGAAACTCGCTCTTCAATGGGAATCGAGCCACCATCGGTCAGCGTCAGATCAAATGTTGAAGATGGTGCCGAGACATAGAAGGGGATGCCGTGGTACTTGCAAAGCACGGCCACAGTATAAGTGCCAATTTTGTTGGCCGCATCGCCACGGGCAGTGATTCGGTCGGCACCAACAATGGCCGCACCGACGCGTTTTTCCTTCATCACCTGACCAGCCATTGAATCCGTGATGAGCGTGCAGGGAATCTTTCGTTGCATCAACTCCCACATGGTTAAACGGGCACCCTGGAGAAGCGGTCGCGTTTCATCGGCATAGACGTGGATGTTTTTGCCTTGAGCATGAGCATGGGCCAGGGCGGCAAAAGCTGTTCCGTCACCAGCGGTGGCCAGACCACCCGTATTGCAGTGAGTCAGAACACCCTGATTTGAAGGGAGAAGCGATGCTCCGTATTCACCGAGCTTCGCACACATGCCCCGGTCTTCTTCATCGATTGTGATCGCTTCTGTCAGTAAACGTTCGAGAAGCTGTAAAGGTGTCAAAGTCGTTTCGGCTTGGGCAACCTTCTTCATCCGGTCGATGGCCCAGAAAAGGTTGACGGCTGTCGGTCGACTTCTTGCCAGATAACACGCGACTTCTTGAAGTTTCAGATCGAAGGCCGCTCGCGAGATATTGGCGTCGCTGGCTAACAGAGGTTGCATCCCCACCACGATTCCGTAGGCCGCCGCCACACCAATGGCCGGAGCGCCGCGGACTTTTAACTGCTTAATCGCATCCCAGACAATCTCTACGGTTGTGCAATCCACATACGTCAGTTGCGTTGGCAGCAACGTCTGATCAATCAGCTTGAGCCAGCCGGTCGTGGCATTTCCCATCCATTCAGCAGCACGGTAGTTGGGAGTCGTTGAGGGGGTCGTCATCAGCAGGCTCGCGGCTATACAGGGTGTCGTTCACAAAGAGGGCAAATGTCCCCGAATGCTCCAAACGTATCGGAATCACTTCCATCCAGCCATCCAGTCCAGTCTCAAGTCATCAGATGTTTTGGCTGTAGACTATTGCTAATATCAATAAGCGTTCATCTATTTTGGGCTGAATGGCACCTCAAATTGACTCCGTGGAGATCTGTGATGCGGTCGATGATTGTCCGTTTTCTCGCTTTGGCGGCCTGCTCTCTGTTAACGTTCGGTATTCAGGCTGAGGATGCCCCGGCGAAGAAGGCCAAGGCCCTGATGCTGACCCAGAGTGTGGGGTTCAAGCATGGCTCTGTAAGCCGCCCCAAAGTGGAAGGTGATGCTCCACAGAAGTTGAGTGCCTCTGAAGTGGCGATGACGCAATTAGGCCAGCAGACCGGACTGTTCGATGTCACTTGCACACAGGACGCTGCTGCTGACTTCACCAAGGAGAATCTGGCCAAGTACGACATGGTCATTTTCTACACGACAGGTGATCTGCCAATTGCAAAAGCCGACAAAGACTATTTTTTTAACGAATGGCTGAAGCAGGAAGGACACTCGTTCATTGGCTTTCATTCTGCCACAGATACCTTCAAAGATTATGAGCCCTACTGGGATTTCATTGGCGGTACATTCGATGGACATCCCTGGGGATCTGGTGAAACGGTCACAATCAAGGTCAATGATCCCGAATTTCCCGCGACAAAGCCATTGGGCGATGAACTGGTCATCAAGGATGAAATCTACCAGTACAGGCATTACCAACCTGAAAAAGTACGGGTGCTGATGAGTCTGGATATGTCCAAGTGCAAGACCAAGCGGCCTTATATGGTGCCGGTTTCCTGGGTCAAGGAATATGGCAACGGCCGTTATTTCTACACCAACCTGGGACACAATGAAGCCACTTGGACAAACCCGGCTTTCCTCGCTCACACGACACAGGGCATCCGCTGGGCCATGGGGTTGGAAAAGGGTGATGCCACTCCGAATCCTGAACTGCAAGCCAAATTACAGGCAGAAGCCAAAGCAGCAGTCGAAGCTTCCAAGTAATCGTCAATTGATGGACTGCAAGTGCATCAACCAGCCCGTCTAATCCCGAGTCTCTTCAGAGAAAGTCGGACTGGTTGTGATGTTTTACACTGCCCTGTTCCGTCTCTTCTTATGCTGGTATTTGAATAGGCCGGCAAGGGACTCATTTCCATCGCAGTTCAAATAACTGGAACTCACCGAATCGTGGGGCGGGGATCGGTTGATAGTTTTCATCGAACAGCCGGGAAGTAAACGGCGTAAATTTCAGCTTACTGGCAAACCATTCAGCTCGTGTTCGGCCTGCGTCGCCGATCCAGCAGACGCCATCTTTGGCCAAGGCTTTCTCAAGTAACGACAGAATGGGAGCATGATTTCGCTCCTCATAGAGCACTTCACTGGCAATGATCACTGGAAACGATTCCAGCATGGGTTCTCGCCAGTCGAGAGTCTGCGCGCGGGCCGTAACGCCGTTGAGTTCCGCATTCAGTGCGGCAACTTTGACGGCGTCAGCGTCATAATCAGTCATCGTCACGTGGTCGCCTCGCATGGCCGCAGTGACACCCACAAGTCCCACGCCAGCCCCTATTTCCAGCAGCGATGTACCGACTGGCCAGGGGGCATGTTGCAGGACGCGCGCCATCACCACAGCAGCTGGCCACAGATAAGCCCAATAGGGCATGTACCCGTCTTTTTCATGGCGAGCCAGCACGGCATCATCTTCAAGAAACGCATCAGGACGGGCTGGCTGATACAGTTTTAATGGTTCACTGTAGCCAACATCATACCGAGCCAAAGCCCAGCCATCAGGGATCGGAAACAGTCCTTGAGGAAGCTCGACCAGAGGCTGTGCCGGATAACGAATCTCCTTCAAAAGTGAAGATGAAGTCGTTGATGCCCTCGGCTCAGCAAGGTGGCTGGGATGTTCGGTCAACGGTCGCGTGTCCTTTGCTTGCGAGAGAAATCGCCATTTGCAAGCCAATGTTCTGCCAGCTTTGAGATTTTGGCTTTTCAAATTTAGAGAGAACTTTTCCTCTGAACATCCTGCCGACAACGTGCGTCAGCTACAATCCTGAGCAGGGTTTTGGTGGTGAGTTCTTGTCTTTGATGGGCTGATGGTTTGGATCAATCAGGCGAAATGGATTCAGTCGCAGCGGGGGCAGTGACTCCCCCACCCGACTTTACCGCTCTCAGGCATCGGATTCGCGAAGCCTTGGCCTATGAGCGACCGGGGCTGCATCGACTTTTGCAGTCAACACAGAAAATGGCTCAGCGAGGCCAGCCCTGTGATCGAAACCTGGCTCGTTTTCTCCAATGGCTGGAAGTATCGACTGCTGCCCGGAATGAACGTATCAGCCGCCGACCCCAGGTGCGATATGATCTCGATCTTCCGATCATGCTACGAAAACAGGAGTTTCTCAACGCTCTCGAGCAGCATTCGGTTGTCATCGTTTGCGGAGAAACAGGATCGGGGAAATCGACTCAACTTCCCAAATTCTGCCTGGAAGCTGGCCGCGGTATTGATGGCCTGATCGGACATACCCAGCCCCGACGAATTGCCGCCCGCTCGGTAGCAGCCCGATTGGCGGAAGAACTCCGCACGCCGATTGGGCAGGCTGTGGGTTACAAGGTCCGCTTTCAAGAGGCAGTTGGCCCCCAATCGTTCATTAAGTTAATGACAGACGGCATCCTGCTGGCTGAGATTCAATCAGATTCTCTCTTGCAGCATTACGACACCATCATCATTGATGAGGCCCATGAGCGGTCGCTGAACATTGATTTTCTCTTGGGGTATCTCAAACGTCTCGTGCAGCAGCGGCATGATCTCAAAGTGATCATCACGTCCGCCACCATTGATGCGCAGCGTTTTAGTGAGCATTTTGAAGCTCATGGGGTCAAAGCTCCCATTATCGAAGCTTCAGGACGTAGTTATCCCGTTGAAATCGCTTATCGCCCGATTCATCTCAAAGACGATGACGAAAGTTACGGCGACGCCGAAATGCAGCGGGCCATTGTGGAAGCCGTTCAGGAAGCCACTGCCCATGGCTTTGGTGACATTCTGATCTTCCTGCCGACAGAACGTGAGATCCATGAAACGGCAAAAGTCTTGCGTGGAGGTGAGCGAGCAGCAGCCCACCGTGAGATTTTGCCACTCTATGCCCGACTCTCTGCCGCCGAGCAACAAAGAGTCTTCGAGACGTCTTCCAGCCAGCGACGGATTATTCTGGCGACGAACGTGGCGGAGTCTTCGTTGACAGTGCCGGGAATTCGTTATGTGATTGATACCGGAACCGTCCGGCTGAGTCGTTACTCTCCCCGTTCCAAAATTCAACGGTTGCCTATTGAGCCTGTTTCTCAAGCGTCTGCCAATCAGCGTGCTGGCCGATGCGGTCGTATCGGCCCTGGCGTGTGCTATCGACTTTATGGAGAAGATGATTTCATCGCTCGCGAGCCTTTCACTGTTCCAGAAATTCTGCGAACCAATCTGGCTCAGGTCATTTTGCGAACGGAATCGTTGGGCTTGGGAAGTCTCTCAACGTTCCAGTTCCTTGATCCCCCCAAGACAGAAGCCATTCGTGATGGTTTTCGCACATTGTATGAACTGGGGGCCGTTGATGAGGAGAACCGGCTCACTGAGTTGGGGAAGAAACTTTCCAAGCTCCCGACAGATCCCCGGATTGCGCGCGTCCTCTTTGCCGCTAATGAACAACTTTGCCTGGCGGAAATGCTGATCATTGCCTCGGCTCTTGAAGCACAGGATGTACGTGAACGCCCTGTTGGCAAGCAGGATGCTGCAGATGAAGCTCACGCTAAGTTTCTGGATGAAACGTCGGACTTTGTGACTTACCTTAAAATTTGGGATTTCTACCACGACCTGAAAGCCAAATTGTCCCGCAGCCAGTTACAAAGAGCTTGTTCTCAGAACTTCCTTTCGTTGAACCGCCTGCGCGAATGGAGTGATCTGCATCGAGAACTCTCGGAACTGGTTCGAGCCGCAGGATTGGTGATCAGACCAAGGCTGCTGGACACCTCTGCCATCCACCGGGCCATGCTGGCCGGGTTTCCCACGAATATCGCCATGAAGACAGATAGTGGGGAATATCAGGTAGCGGGTGGAATGATGGGCGTCCTCTGGCCTGGCTCAGGGATGGCCTCGCAGCGACCTCGCTGGATTGTGGCTGCCGAGTTTGTGGAAACGACCCGTCGTTTTTTGCGAGTCGCTGGCAAGATCGAACCGGAATGGGTCGAGCCTTACGTTCCCCATCTGGTGAACCGCACGTATCATGATCCCCACTGGGAAGCTCACAGTCGAGCCGTTGTGGCCTATGAAAAGGTCTCATTGCAAGGGTTGCCAATTGTTAATCGTCGCCGGATGAAGTTCGGCAACGTCAATGCGGCTGAGGCACGCGAGATCTTTATCAAACAGGCACTGGTCGAAGCGGATTACCCCAACCCTCCTCCGTTCCTCGTGCACAACCTGGAGCTTCGCAAAGAGTTGGAAGATCTTCAGGCCCGACTGCGAAAGCCAGTGCTGGTCGTCGATGCTGAAACACAGGCGAAGTTCTATGCCGATCGACTTCCTGCAGATGTTTACGACGGCCCCAAGTTAGATAAGTGGCTGCGCATCATTACCAAGGAGTCTCCAGACATCCTCAAAATGACGCGAGAAGACTTGCTGGCCAGCGAAGCCGATGATGACTGGCGCGAGCGGTTTCCCGACCAGATCCGAGTCGGCAGCATGCAGTTAAATGTCGAGTATCACCTCGATCCGGGAAGTGATCGGGATGGCATGACCATCAATGTGCCTCAAGCCGGCTTCCGCCAGTTGGACTGGCAGCGTCTGGGCTGGTTGGTTCCTGGGCTTCTGGAAGAAAAGGTCATTGCGCTTCTCAGAGGATTACCCAAAGAGTACCGCGTCTCCTTATCTCCGATCCCGGAGAGCGTCAAGCAGATCCTCCCGTTGTTGAAGATGGGACAAGGAATGCTGGCCGATCAACTGGCCAAGATTGTCCGGGACAAATTCGGGGCTCGCGTGTTACCGGCAATGTTCGATGAATCCAAACTGCCGCATCATCTCAGGATGAATATCCGGTTGGTTAATGCTCAGGGAGAAACAGTTCTTACAAGCCGAGAGCAAAGCACACTGGAGGCCAAGGCCGGGCAATTGATACCCAGTGAGCTTGCCAGTCGTACTCTGGAGCGAACGGGCGTCAAAACATGGGATTTTGCCACCGTTCACGAAAAGATGATCGTTCGGCAATCAGGACTTGAAATTGAAGCATTCCCGGCGATCTTCGATGAAGGTGAGACCGTCGGTCTAAAGCTTTTTGACAACCCCTTGCGAGCATTGCACGAGCATAAGCGAGGGGTGCGTCGCCTCACCGCAATCAAACTGCACAAAGAATTATCGATGCAAGTGACGCACTTGCCAGAGATCAAACGCTGGGAACTGGCGGCCAAAGCCCTGCCCCAACCTCTGCCGCTCAAAGCGCACCTGGTCGATCTGTTAGCCATGCGCGCGGTTTGCGAAGGCAAGACGCTGCCCAGGTCGCCAGAACAATTTCAGCACTTGATTGATGCCGGCTTCGATGAATTGGGGAACGCCGTCAGTGAGATGATTCGATTGATGACCAGCATCTTCCAGCAAGCGGCTGAAATTCGCGTCCGGCTCGATCGAATCCCACCGGTTCACGAACTGACAAAACGTGATCTTCATCGGCAATACAACTGGTTGTTTGCCAGTGGGTTCCTCACGCAGACTCCCTGGTTCTGGCTGGCGCAATATCCACGCTATCTCAAAGCCATTCTCATGCGAATGGATCGATTAACAGGGAATGTGCAGAAAGACCGCGACCGCATCATGCAACTGGAGCCATGGATTGTTCGTTACGCTCAGCGGTTGAACGATCATAATCGCCGCAAGCTGGTCGATGTCGAGATGGAAACGTTTCGCTGGATGATTGAAGAATACCGAGTCCATCTCTTCGTGCAGGAGATGACAACTGCCGTTCCTGTCTCTGAAAAACGCCTGGAAAAACAGTGGTTATCAACCACCGTTTAATTTGACTCATGACTGGAAAGATGGAAATCGCATGCGGAAAGTAGGGGCGTTGGGTGACGTTCAGCAGGCCGATTTACTGGCAGATTTTCTCTTTTCTCAAGGGATTCGCTGTCATATCAATCCCTCGCCAGACGGAGAATTTGTGCTTTGGGCCTTGGATGATGATCAAGTTTTGGCGGCGAGAGAACATTTTCAGCGATTTATCGAAGATCCTTCCGCAAACATATATCAGGAGGGGGTTAAAGCTGCCAAAGCGGCTCGCCGGGCGGAACTGAGTGTCCGGCAGCAGTACCGCAAAAATACCATTGATCCCCGTAAGTATTGGAACGCCGATGCTCAAGGTGGCGCGGCGCCCATTTCGTTCATGATGCTGGCAATCTGCATTTTGGTGGCTGTAATAACTGGAGTCGGTGATCCCAAAAGCCCGTGGGTTTCACTGTTGTTGTTCTCTACTGATATGAACTGGAGTGAGCTGAAAGCCGGTGAATTTTATCGGTTAATCACACCAATTTTTCTACACTTTGGTCTCTTCCACATCTTGTTCAACGGCATGATTCTTTACGACCTTTCACCACCCATTGAACGGCGGCGCGGATCGATCTGGATGCTGGTTTTTATCCTGGTTGTTGGGGTCGGCTCTAACTTCGCACAAGCCTGGTTTGTGAACCCCATCTTCGGTGGCTTCAGTGGCGTGGCTTACGGCTTGATTGGTTACGCCGTCGTCCAAGGAAAAATGGCGCCCGTAGAAGGCGTGCTCCTGTCGCGACAATCCTTTGTGATTGCGATTGTCTGGATGTTTCTTGGTATCAGCAGTGAATGGATGGGTGGCGGCATGAGAATGGCCAACTGGGCCCACGGTGTCGGTTTTCTCATGGGCTGTGGGATTGCCTGGCTGGATGTCACCGTACGCCGTAAGTTTTTTCGTTAGTCTCAACCCCGTGATGCGGCGGATGTCTGCCAGTGCCGTGTCACGGCTTTGTCTTAGGGTTGATTTCGCCGCAACGTCCTCCGTTGTCGGACTTGACAACCTGTTAAACCCTGCTTTTCAACTTTGGCAATGCACCAGGCAGTGAAAGGTTTTCAGGTGTCAACAGAGGCTCTCGCCACACTGAACCAGACGATCGTGGAGTGTGAACGCTGCCCACGATTGCGGGAATGGTGTACGACCATTGCCTCTGAAAAACGCCGCCAATTTACGAATGACACATACTGGGGAAAGCCCGTCCCTAATCTGCTCCCAGAAAAAACAGTGTTAACGAACAGTGGGTTATTGATCGTCGGGTTGGCTCCCGCTGCTCATGGCGCCAATCGAACCGGCCGGATGTTTACGGGAGATCGCAGCGGAGAATGGCTTTATCGCGCCCTGTATAAATCCGGATTTGCTAATCAATCTGAATCGGTCTCACGTGATGACGGGTTGCGACTTCACCAGTGCGCGATTACAGCCATCTGTCACTGTGCTCCTCCCGACAACAAGCCTGAGCGCGAGGAAATTGCCAACTGCCATGCTTATCTTTCGCAAACCATTCAGCTGTTTGCACCTCATGGATATCTGGCACTGGGACAAATTGCCTGGCGAGGTGTCATGGACTTCGCGATTCAAGCCGGCCTCTGGAAAGGATCGCTCCCCAAGTTCTCGCATGGAGCCATGATTGAATTTACTGACGGTCGATGGATGTTGGGAAGCTATCATCCCAGCCAGCAAAACACATTTACGGGACGACTGACAGAACCCATGTTCGACAGCATCTTCACTGAAGCCAAACGACGGCTAAGTCTCTGAAGAGGTCTCAATTCGGCCATTCACTGGCCAATTCGATCGATTGCCGACGTCGTTGCTGCCGGTTTGACGCCAGGATTGCCTGCCAGGCGCAGAAGCTCAGAGCAAACTGGGCGCCAAAGGTTCCAAAGAGCAACACAAACACAATATCTCGTGATCTCGCATCGGAGTAGACGGCAGGATAAGGCGGGTTAATCCATCGGGTCAGCACTAACAAGATGAATACCATGAGGCAGAGGCCTGAAATCGTCGACACGGCCGCCGCCCAGACACTTTTTCGACCGACCCACCAACCGAAAATCAACGAAGTCAGATGAAAAGCCCACAAGGGAGCTGTGTAAGGGATCAGATCCTCCATTGTGAAACCACGTGTCATGGCCATTCCCAGACAGATGGCCAGCGGGAATGTGGAAATCCAAAACAGAATTGTGGCGTGGCTCAGCATCAGAAAGACCGAGGCTTCACGAATCCGAATAGGATCCTGAATGACACGAATCACGCGGGTCGTCAACCCAGGCCCGACCGCATGAACCGATTCACGAGCCAGAAACCGCTGAAGATCGTCATGCATTTTGTCAGGAGAGGCATATCGATCTTCTGGACGCCGACTCAGGGATTTTTCGCAAATTTTCGCCAGATCCCCAGGGACATCGGGGCGCAAGCTGCGAACAGAAGGGATTGCTCCGTCACGAATGGAGGCAATAATTTCAACCAGTGTGACACCAGAATGTGGCGGCTTTCCCGTGAGCGACTCGTAAAGAATGGCCCCCAAACCAAAGATGTCAGTCGCTGGCCCACAATGGCGCAGGCCCAGTTCCAACTGCTCCGGCGCCATATAGTTGGGAGTCCCCATGATCATGCTGGTTCGCGTTTCGATCGCAGCCGATTCCAGCACTTTTGCCAGGCCAAAGTCTGTCAGTCGGGGGATATAAGGAAACTCGGCATCTTGAGGGTCGCTACTGGGAAATAACAGAACATTAGCGGCCTTTAAATCACGGTGCAGGATCTTCAATTGATGGCTATAAGTAATCGCCTTTGCAAGCTGCATCGTTAACCGTGCGGCAACATGTGGAGGCAGTGGCCCGTGTGTTTGTATCCAGTGAGAAAGTGTTGGCCCCGGACAGAGTGAATAAGCAATATAGGGCGTACTCTCTGATTCTCCTGCCTCAAACGTCGCAACAATGTGGGGATGATCAAGGCGCGCCGCAGCCCGAGCTTCAATTAAAAATCGACGGCGAGTGTCTTCAGTCAGCTGACGATGGGGCAAAGGAATTTTCAGGGCAACATCCCGCTCCAACTGATGATCGTGGGCCTGATAGACCACAGCAAAACCACCACGCCCAAGAAGCCGAATGATCTGGTAGCGCCCAACATGACTGGGGCAATCGATCAAAACAGACGGAGAAGTTCTCTCGGACTCCCCCTTCAGATGGGTCTTGAGGTTTTCAAGCAGCTTGTCCATCCGCTGGAGAGTTGCAGTTCCGATGACAGCGGTTTGTGGGGAAGGACTGGTGTGAAGAAACGCCGTCTTAAGTTCGTCAGAAAGGTTGGCTAACTCATTCAGCGAATCCCCGGGAGCTTGGGGAAATTGTTGAGCTTCAATTTTCGAGGAGATGAACTCTTCGTCAGGCATTGGACTTCCAGGCAACGGTACTCGCAATGTTTGAGCCACAGCTCATGTTTGTGAAAAGTGACACAGGGTGGCAGGAGACATCTTTAGAATACCATCGCCCCATCACCTGGATAATTTCAGTTTGAACCGGCAAGTAAGCCCAACGCGTGAGAGCATGATGCCCTCAAAAAAGCCCGTGAATCGCCCACTGAATTTCAATTAAGATCATTTTGATCATCAATTCATTGCTGGCATCTTATGCCAATAGTGGACGTGGCACCAGTTCACAAGTTCACAGAAACTGGCTTTTCTGCATCTGTTTTTTAGAAAGGCCGAAGATCACCAGTTTCGATGAACAAGACAGACCGTCGTTCGGTGGCATCAACGTTCGTTAACACGTACGCTGCCTTGCACCGTGGCGCGGTTGCAGGTTTTCATCTCTGAAAGGATCTCCTTGTGCCTTTGATTTCTGCTTCAACACTGACTCAATTTGCAAGTGATCTGTTTCGGGCAGCAGGGGTGGAGCCCACAGATGCGGATCGAATGGCGACCAGCCTGACTGAGGCTAATTTGCGGGGACACGACTCCCACGGGGTCATGAGGATTGCCTCCTATGTTGACCAGATTCAGCAAGGGCGGATCATCCCCCGAAGCCAGTTAGAAGTTGTCAAAGAATCAGCATCATCCATTCTGGCAGATGGTCACTGGGGGCTGGGGCTGGTACTGGCACATCAACTGGTCGATCGGATGATCGAAAAAGCGGTCAATTCCGCGGTGGTGATTGGCACGCTCAGACAGTCATCACACATCGGACGACTCGGCGAATATGCAGAAAAATTCGCCGCAAAAGGTCTTATTTCCATGGGCCTGGCCAACACTCATGGGGCGGCCCAGCGGGTGGCACCAGTGGGCGGAAAACGCCCCCGCCTGGGGACGAACCCCATTTGTATTGGAGTTCCCGGCGGAGCTAACGGGCCATTCATCTTTGATATCGGCACCAGCGCGACGGCCGAAGGAAAAGTGCGGGTGAAAAAGATTGCCGGCGAACCAGTTCCCCTCGGCTGGATTCTTGATCCCGACGGTCGCCCCAGTACCGATCCAAATCAGCTTTATGGAAATCCACCGGGGACGATTCTCCCATTGGGAGGCGATCAGGCCTACAAGGGCTTTGGGCTGGCATTCATGATCGAAATGTTATGCGGTGCCCTTTCTGGTGGGCAATGCGCTTATCCCAACCCTCCCGCTCCTATCGGTAACTGCGGCTGGTTTATGGCGATCTCTCCAGATTTCTTTGGAGGAACCGACCACCTTCTCTGTGAAGTCAAGCAGTTGGAAGAGTATGTCCGCAGTGTCCCCAAGATCGATGAAGCCGCCACAATCATGCTCCCCGGTGATCCCGAACGAGCCGTATTGGCTTCTCGTTCGGCCAGTGGTGTTCCGCTTGATGAAGGCAACTGGAAAGCCCTGGTGAACCTCAGTGAAAAGTTGGGAGTTGCTGCGCCAGCCGTTTAGCTTGCCGCCTTTTCTCAGAAACACCATGAATGGTTTTCTTTTAGAAGACGTTTTCAAGTCTCAAGAAGACCCATCAGGCCAACACAAAAGGGTTTACATGATGTCTGCAAGCTGTCTGGGGTTAAATCCGAGTTTTGGTTTTGGAGACCGAACAGGTCTTGCCACTCCAGGGCACATTGCCGCAATGAAGGCGGGCGGCGCCGGGATTCTGCCGATTTTCGCCCAGCAATCGATTCGCGAAATGGCGAGAACGGGACGAAATGCAAAAGCCGTGATTGAAGACGCTTTCCGATCCGTCAGGGCAGCCCATTGGGATGGCCCGGTGGGTGCTGATGCTGACCATCTGAAGACGGAAGCCGATGTCGATGTCACAGCGGATGCAGGGTTCGTATTCTTCACGATTGACCCTTCGGGCTACGTTGATCAGAAGGCCGATAATTACTCCCATGACGAGCTGAAATATCGCTTCCATGATGCCAGAGAGTTTGCTCCCTGGGTCGATGGATACCTGGGCAAGAAGATCACACTTCCTCATGGGACTGTCATTGAGCTAAACGAACCCATTTTGATGCGAGCCGCTGTTAAATATGGGCAGGCGATCCAGTTTGCCATCCGTCTGGGGCACTACATACAATCGGTACAGGATCGAGCAGGCCGTGGCTGCGAAATCGAACTGAGTATCGATGAGACCGACCAACCTACGACGGCAGCTGAGCATCTGATTATTGCGCAGCAACTGCTCTCGGCCGGAGTCCGCATGGTCAGCCTCGCTCCCCGATTCATCGGGGAGTTTGAGAAAGGTGTTGATTTCAAGGGAGATCTCACCGCGCTGGAACAGTCACTCGCCGACCACGCTTCCATTGCCAAAGTGGTGGGGCCTTATAAGCTGAGTCTCCATTCGGGATCTGACAAGCTCACCGTTTATCAGCAGTTAGCGAAGCTGACCGGTGGCATGTTTCACGTCAAAACGGCGGGGACAAGCTATCTGGAAGCCTTGCGTGTTGTTTCGATTGCGGCACCGTCCGAGTTCCGGTCTCTCGTCGCCTATGCACGAGACCATTATGACGTCGATCGAGCGACATACCACGTTTCGGCAACGCTCGAGACCGTTCCCGCACCAGACGACATCTCTTCTGATGATCGCCTGCGGCAGATCTATTTAGAAAATTGGGAAGACGTCCCCGCAGGCCTTGGGTTTAGTGCTCCAGGACGACAGATACTCCATTGCACTTTCGGTAGTACACTTCAGGATCCTCACTGGGGGGCGATCGTCCAGCAAATCCTGCGAGAGAATCAGGCCATCTATAGCGATGTGCTGGAAACCCATTTTGTAAAGCACCTGGAAGCGCTTCGCTCTGGCATGTAAACGCTATTCTCTGTCAGCGACTTACTGGCCAGTTACTTGTGATATCCCAAAGACGTCATCACATTGAAAAGCTCTTCAAAAGTGATGAATCGTCGTCGGTGTTCCATTTTATAGAGGTCAACGGCTTGGGCAAGTTCCGCCACTTCTGGCCGCATGGAACTGGGGGTCGTGGTAAACTGACGCCGTTCAGGCCCGCCGCCCCGCCCTTCTGGTCGTGACGCACGTCGGTCGGCAAATTGCGCAGACGTCAGCTGAGTTCCCGAAGTGGATTGGGGAGTCAGTGACGGGACGGGATAACTTTGAAAGGTGTCCATTGAACACGCTCCGGGCAGAATTCATTGGCAGGGAATAGAATGCAAGTGCAATCTGTCGACTCTGAAAAACCTAGGTTGTGGCTGCGAGAATGCAAACGCAGAATCACGATTTCCCCAGAACTTATGGCTCCTCAGTCCGATCACACTGGCCAGAGGGCCTGGGGATGTCTCTTTTCAGGTCATTAGAGTTTTCAGGTGTCAGGTATGGCAGCAAGGAATCAGCCAATCTCGGCTCTACACTTTCAGAGATGTGGCATTTCGGTTATCACACCGAAGATCAAATGGCATAATAAGATAAGGATGAAATAGGTCATCTCGCGGAAATGTTTCTCAGAGGGATCGAGACTTACAGTATGACAACGCGATTGACGATTCTCGGCGGTGGTGCCATGGGAACAGCCTGTGCCTTGTTGCTGGCTGAGCAGCCCCATCAGCAGGTCACGATCTGGGTTCGTGATCCGGAACAGGGAGCCGAAATGCAGAAACTGCGAGAAAATCGCCGTCTCCTGCCCGGTGCCATCCTGCCAGAGAATGTCACTGTCACGTCTCAGATTCAGGAAGCGGCTGAAGGAGCCGATTACCTCGTGTTGGGTATCCCCTGTCAGTTCCTGCGCCACTCTTTAGAGGTCATTGAAAAGTCATTACCCACTGATATTCCTGTAATCAGCGTGGTCAAAGGGGTTGAAAACGGGACATTCCAGCGCCCCAGTCAGATTGTGACCGAGATTCTTGGAAATCGTCCTGTTGCCATTCTCAGTGGGCCAAGCCATGCGGAAGAAGTTGCCCGGCGATTGCCCGCCACTGTCGTGGCGTCGAGTGATGATCTTGATCTGGCAGAACGCGTACAGCAGATGTTTTCGACGGATCGATTTCGGATCTACACGAATGCCGACACCATCGGCGTGGAATTGGCCGGCGCCCTGAAGAACGTCATCGCCATCGCCACGGGCATTAGTGACGGCCTGGGGTTTGGTGACAACACCAAATCGGCCCTGATGACACGCGGGCTTGTGGAAATGCAGCGTTTTGGTGTCCATTTTGGCGCTAACCCGATGACATTTACAGGACTGGCTGGCATGGGCGACCTGATCACCACTTGTGTCAGCCCTTACGGTCGAAATCGCAAAGTGGGTTTCCGACTCGGTCAAGGAGAACAGATCACCGAGATTCTAAGGAGCATGGAGGGAGTAGCTGAAGGAGTCGCAACGTCCCGCAGTATCGCCGATTTGGCAAAGCAGCACGCTTTGGATTTGCCGATCATGCAACAGGTTTATGAAGTCCTGCATGAAGGCAAGACACCTGCCCGGGCAACAGCCACCTTGCTGGAACGCCCGCCACGATCAGAATCGACCGAGATCGCCGCCATCGTGGATGCAATTCCCAACGGGGTTGAAGCAACGTAAGGGAAGATGACTCAAGCAGCGGGCAACTATCTTTTTTTGGTCGATCGTGGACGGAAGAAACGTTTGGATTCATTCACAACGCGCCAGCGTGTCCCCATGCGGACAAGAATGGTAATCAGATAATTGCGCCATCCGGGAATAACGTACTGCCGACCATGATCCAGTGCAGTCATCGCTTTGCGAACCACCACTTCTGGTGTCTGGGATGAATTCTTTTGCAGCCAACCAGGTGCGCCGGCGACATCAAAAAAGTCGGTTTGAGTGACCCCCGGACAGAGAGCCATGACGACGACGCCGGTGTCTGCCAATTCCGCATGAAGTGCTTCAGAAAAGTGCAGCACATAAGATTTACTGGCGGCATAAGCTCCCATGTAGGCCACGGGTTGAAAAGCGGCCAGTGAAGCCACATTCACCACGCCACCACGATTTCGCCGAATCATGGATGGAAGAAACTGGTACGTTAAAGCTGTCAATGCTTCGATGTTCAGACGAAGCATCTTTTGAATTCGCTGAGAGTCGGTTTCAAGAATCTCACCCACAATACCGAACCCGGCACTATTCACCAGAAGATCGATCTCGACTCCCATATGCTCGATGCGTCGTGCGACTTCACCAACGGCATTTTCGCTTGTCAGATCAATACTGATGATCTCAGTACGCGTCCCATGGAGACGATGAAGGTCTTCAGCTAAGGGTTCCATCAACTCCTGCCGACGTGCAATCAAAACAAGATGCATACCTCGGGCGGCCAGTTGACGGGCAAACTCGGCACCGATCCCTGACGACGCTCCTGTAATGACTCCCCAGCAATCAGCCATGGAGGCGAGACGTGACACGGTTCAACACCCAGTTCGAGCAAGCTTCTCTTGAATAATCGCGCATGTCGGTTTTTGACAACATGACGATTCAGCAAGACCATTACGGCAGAATGCACCTTCATAACATGTTTGCGGCTCAGATGATAGAGCACGTTCACTCAACATCAGCCCAATTGGCCCCGCGTACGTGCCAGATCATCAAAACAAGCTTCCAGGCAGAGTCCGAGATTCGCATTTTGATGAATTTGAGCTGCTGCTAAAATGACGCGCTCAATCATTCTGGCTAATCCCTCCAAACTTCGAACATCTGCCTTCAGGTGCGCGACAATTAAGGGCTTCGCCGAACGACTTTCAGAAGACTTCTCGCAAAGCCCTGCCATCACCTGCCGTAAATAGTCGATTGTGAATTTGAAAATATGCTGTAAAAGCTCGCGCTGGCCAGACGTTTCTGATGCCAGGCCTTCGACCGTGGTCATCACCGATTTGGCAAGACTCTGAGCCGAGAAGTTGCGTTCATTGAGTGTCGATTGAATCTTTCGACGCAGTTCCCACAGAGTGGGTTCCAGCAGTTGCCGGGCGGTCGCCAGACTGCCATCACTTATGCCACAAACTTCTTCTGCAAAGGTTGAATTGATTGAACCATCCGCGGTGAGCAGCGTCAGGAGATCTTTTTCTGGTAAAGGTTGAAACCTGACCAGATGACACCGGGAGCGAATGGTGGGAAGCACCGTGTCTAATGTTGCTGCCACGAGGATCAAAACCGCTCGTTCCGGAGGCTCTTCCAATGTTTTCAGAATGGCATTGGCCCCGGCTTCGTTAAGCAGGTGAGCGTCATCAATGACCGCAATTTTCCGACTCTCAACGAGGGGCTTGAGCGAGAGTCCATGGCATAATCCTTCCTGCCCCCGGTTTTCTTTGGAACCCACGAGCAGCTCAATGGGAATCTCCCGCTTCCCTTCCGGGCATTCGACAAGCTGGAAATCGGGATGATTCCCCGCGAGAAATGGTCTGCAATTGCTGCATTCTCCGCAGGCATCTAACTCGTTCGGGCTTCGCTGACGACAAAGAAGAGCTTGACTGAACTTTCTGGCAATCAACGATTTTCCAACGCCCTGAGGGCCGACAAAGAGATAGCCATGCGCGAGTCGCCCGCGTGAAACAGCCCGAGTGAGTTGCTCGATCGCTGCAGCCTGCCCAAGAACATTATTCCAGACTGACATTGCTGGATGGCTCCTCTAAATTCGGACCCTGGCCTGGCGTTGCCGTGTCCCCTTCAGCTTTGAGTGTCAGCAACCGCTGGCCGGGAGAAATGGTGCTGCCACTGACGACATATCGCGCGGCAACGGTGCCCGGATAAGGGCATTCCAGGTCACGACTGATTCCCTCAATTCCGATTTCTGCCAACCTGTCACCGGGAGAGATGAGATCATCGACATCCACCAGCCAGGCAAAAAGAATTAACTCATCTCCCGTTGACCAGTCTGGAGCATGAATATCAATCAGTTGTTTTTCACTCGGGGAATAATCAGCAGGGATCGAAGAATTATTCATTGCGGCATTCTCCAGACAACTGCCCGTGCATGAGCATTTTCAGGAACTGGAATTTACTCCATCTGCATCATCAAGGGCAAAACATCCCGATCTTGAGTTGTAAAGCTCATGCTCCCTGATGGCCATCTCTCCAGCTGCCAAAACTTTTATGGAGATCAAAAAAAGTCACCGCTGCCACGCAAAAGGTGTGGCAGCGGTGACTGAGAAACTTCGTGAAGCTGGTCAATGTCGATCAAAGATAACTGATCAGTTCAGATGATCAACCATTCGTTTTTTAACCAAGTACCTTTGCAGGAGATGCCGTTCGTGAGGCTTCGCGATTGACCAGCCAGAAGAGGACAGGGTTGGCAATAAATACCGTACTGTAGGTACCGGCAATCGTTCCCACGATAAAGCTGTAGGCAAAAGTGTGGATCCCTTCCCCACCAAAGATGTAAAGGATCACCACAACGATCAACACAGTCGTGGCAGTCAAGATCGTTCGCGACATGGTCTGGTTCACGCTGAGATTGATCATATCGCGAGTAACATTGGGATTTTTGCCGCGGATTTCACGGATACGGTCAAAGATCACGATCGTGTCGTTCAGTGAGTAACCAATGATGGTGAGGATCGCGGCAATGAAGCCCATGTTAATCTTAAAGTCTTCCAGACCAAGGATCGGGCCGATCGGTGTTTGAGCAGCCCAGGCTCCCAGAGCCACACTGCCAAGCACGACCAGGGCATCATGTGTCAATGCTGCCACAGCCGCTAAACCGAAGTAGAACTTTTCAAATCGGAAGCGGATGTAAATCACAATCGCAATCAAGCTCAACACGATCGCCACAAACGCATTGACCTGAGCTTCCAATGCTACTGAGGTGTCGAACGAGTTGAACTCGTCAAAGATAGGCTCATTGGCTAGCTGTGTGGAAATCGTCTGAAGTGCTTTCGCAAGGTCGGCGTTGCTGACATCAGGAGTCACACGGGCAATAAGTTCTGTGTACTTGGCAGATGTCTTGTTGCCATCGGTGCTGACGCCATCGACCAACACCAGTGCGATCGGAGTGTCATACTTTGGGCGATCATTTGAACCAGTAATGCTTTTCAACTGTTCGGCGACATACTCGGCAATAGTGCCTTCGGCCACTGGCCCTGTGAATGTCAGTGGAACACGCAAGCCACCACTGAAGCGATCGATATTGGAGCCGGCTCGCATCCGAATGGTCTTGGCGTCTTCGGGGGTCACCGCAGTGATTTCACCGAACTTCATCTGCACGCGAGTCAATGCTTGCTCAGGATCAGCGAATGCGGCATTGATCAGAGAGCGAACTTCATCGCGATCAAACAGGCTGGTACGAATGCGGAAACGCGTTCCCTCAGTTGAAGACTGGTCATTCAGACGCAGTTCTTCGACAGAGACTGCTGAGGGGAATTTTTCTTCAAGCTTCTCTTCAACAACAGAGGCTTTTTGAGGCTTCTGGAATTCCAGTGTAATCATCGTACCGCCAGTGAAGTCGATATCGAGATTATCTTTTCCGCGTGCTACCAGAGCAAAAAGTCCTGCTCCAATCACGACCATTGAAAAGATGATGGCAGGAACACTCTTTGCAAGAAAATCCACACCTTGAATCTTGATGGTTGGCATCATGGTCAAGGTTTTGACAAGTCGCTTTCGTTCAATAATGTCGAAGCAGATACGACCAAAGACCAGAATCGCAAACATCGAAGCCGTCAAACCAATAAACAGGGAAACGGCAAATCCTTTGATTTGATCAGTGCCAATCATGAAGAGGATGACAGCCGTTATCAGCGTGGTGACGTTGCCGTCGACAATGGCTGAGAGCGCCTTGTCAAAGCCGTTTTGAATCGTCATCCGCAGACTGGCACCACGAGCCATTTCTTCGCGGAACCGTTCGTAAATCAGCACGTTGGCATCAACCGCCATCCCGATGGTCAGCACCAGCCCCGCCAAACCTGGCAGGGTGAATGTGGCATCGATAAAGGCCATGGCCCCCACGACCAAAATCAGGTTGAGGATCAGGCAGAGGTCGGCAATGACCCCCGAGACCATGTAATACACTGCCATGAAAATGAACACTGCAGCGGCAGAGAGAACAATTGCCAGAATCCCTTTCTGCTGGACGTCGGCCCCCAGCAGAGGACTAATGGTGAATTCACTGACGGGTGTGGGAATCAGTGGCACTTCCAAAGCCCCCGCATTCAACACGCCAGAGAGTTCGTCCACTTCCTTACGATCAAAGTTCCCGGTGATTTCACCACCGCCCGAGGACAAGCGATCTTGCAGAGAGGGCGCTGAATAAATCTTGCCGTCGAGGAGAATCGCCAACCGTCTTTCAAACTTGTCGACGGGATCAGGGGCATACTTCGAGGTCAGATTGTCAAGTCGAATCGAACCTGTTGTGGTCATCCGGAATGCGACCGCAGGACGCCCCTGACGATCTTGGGTGTAGCCAGCGTTCTGCAGATACTTACCAGTCACCTGACGATCTGGGGTTTCGTGAACAACCAGAAACTGCTCGACGGGTTCTTCAGTCCCTTGGTCATTTCGTCGTTTGACCAGACGAGTTTGAGTTTGGTCGTTGGGGTTTTGCCCAACAGTTTTCCCGGCAGCAATATTTCGCCAACTGGCCACCAACAGACCATCTTCGCGAAGGTCGTCAATATTATCACTTAATTGCTTAGCCCGACCAATGAGGGTGGCGTGGTCGCGGCTGTTAGCAAGAATTGCAAATTCCAGGCTTCCCAGCCGGGTAATCAGTCGCTTCTTCTGCTCAACAATATCCTTGTCGGCACCGGGAATGATGATTTCAATTCGGTCGCGACCCACGCGGCGAATCGTGATTTCTTCTGCCCCCGAAGGATTGAGTCGCTTGGCGATAGCCTGTACCAGGCGATCAACTGTATCTGTATCCAGAGTCTTTCCGTCAGCTTTGGCCGCTTCAGTATCGATCTGATAAACCAGGTTCGTTCCCCCGGCCAAATCGATCCCAAGGGGAATGGCTTTGAGAATCCCTTCGCCCCGTACTCCATGATAAATGAAGGGGGTGAGCGCGAGCGCTGCGGAGAAAAGGACGATACTCAGCCTGAAGCCGATATCCTTCATTCGCAACGCATTGGCAATCAATGTGCCCAGCACAAAGGGAAGCGTCACCACGCTGATGGCAATCACGGCCATCAGCCACAGATCAGAAGACGACATCTTTGCTGCTTCCGCTGTGATCACGGGATCCGCCTGAAGCAAAGTCAATCCTGAGAACAAACCTTCCATTCCGCATGTTCCTATCAGTTGCTGGCGAACTCTGCTGTTGCCGTGCTTGTATGAGGTTCTATATTTCTTACCGCCTGGATCAAAACTGGCGGGGCGTTTGTATTTTTTAAGGCAGTACTGACTGGAAGCATTTATCAACGGGAGAATATTAACCATTGTCCTCAGGCAGAGCGTCAGTAAAAATCAGGAGAGTTTGGTTTCGGTTGCTGGAGATTCTTCACCAACAAGCACTTCCTGAATGGCACTGCGGCGGAAAGGGATACGTGTGCTGTCACCAAACTTAACGGTGATTTCTTTGCCATCTGCCGAGATGTTGGCGACCTGACCAATCATGCCGCCAATAGTGACGACCCGGTCGTTCTTCTTGAGGGCTTTGATCATGGAATCCCGCTTGGCCTGCTCTTTGCGTTGAGGAACCACCATCAGGAAATAAAACAGTCCCACAACGATGATCATGGGGACGAACATACCCCACATTTCAGCGCCTGCATTGGGAGCAGGAGCCGGTGCAGCCTGTTGTGCGATTGAAAAGCCCGCCTGCCAATTCACTCGAATTCTCCCTTCAGGTCGTCGCACCAGAAATCGCTGGCATTTGACCTGTATCGTTCACTGCTGATGATGCACTAACCAGCTTTCAGCCGAAGATTTTCGGTTCCGATCACCTTTCAAGCGAGTCCGAGATGAGCACAAATTCCCCAACTTGTTGTGGGATAAGACTCAGCGCGGACTCTCTCGATCATTCGTGCGGGGCGTATCCTAGCCGGACTCCCCCCACCGGGCAAGTTGATCGACCCGGAAGTCTGCTCCTCTTCCCGCAAGAATCGCTTCCCGAAGCTCTCGCATCAAGTTCTGATAGAACGTGATGTTATGTAATGTCAGCAAAATTGGCCCGAGCATTTCCCCCGCCATAAACAGATGCCGGAGATAGCCCCGGCTGAATCTCTGGCAGGCTTGGCACAGACAATTTGGATCCAAAGGGGCTAAATCACGTAAGTGCTTGGCATTTCTCAGTCTGACAGCTCCCTGGCTTGTAAACGCCATCCCATTTCGGCCATTGCGAGTGGGCATGACACAGTCAAACAGGTCAATCCCCCTCAAAACCCCTTCTATGAGATCAATCGGACGGCCCACTCCCATCAGATATCGTGGTTTTTCCACCGGTAAAACAGGAGTGGTGAACTCCAGTGTTTTGTACATTTCCACAGGAGGTTCACCGACACTGAGTCCACCCACCGCATACCCTGGAAAATCGAGAGGAAGCAAGGCCTCTGCAGAACGAACCCTCAGGGACTCATTGGTTCCGCCCTGAACAATCCCAAATAAAGCCTGCTGAGAACTCTGATGAGCATCCCGGCAACGAGCCGCCCAGCGAGTCGTGCGGTCGACTGCGGTCAAAATTTTCTCATAGGGAGCGTCAGCCGGGGGGCACTCATCCAGGCACATGATGACATCAGCCCCGAGAAGCTCCTGAATTTTCATCGCCCGTTCAGGGGTGAGGTTAAGTGGGCTTCCGTCAAGATGTGATCGGAAAGTCACTCCCTCCTCCGTCATTTTTGACAGCTTTGCAAGGCTGAAAATCTGGAACCCACCTGAATCGGTCAGAATCGGGCCACTCCAGTCAAAGAAGCGATGCAACCCTCCAAGATCTGCCACAACCTCAGCGCCAGGCCGCAAAGCCAGATGATAGGTGTTGGCCAAAATCTTTGCGGCCCCTGTCGCACGGATCTGATCAGGAGTCAGCCCTTTCACAGTTCCGGCAGTTCCAACGGGCATGAACGCCGGAGTCAATACCTCACCGTGAGGTGTCGACCAGACACCAGCCCGCGCCATTGACTGACGATCTGTCGCCAATAATTTGTAGCCAAACTTCGTCAAAACTCATCCTTCAACAGTCTTACAAACGCAGTAACTCTCATTGAGAACCCTGCCAATCCTGATCTCGATGATGTTATTCAGGCTTGTGCCACGACTCATCGGCCACTTCCGTTTCGGCTCATCTACCGTAAAATTTATGTAGGAGCAGCACGAAACTCTTGCAAGGGTCTTCCGCAGGATAGCTGACTTCCTCCTAAAAGACGACTTCGTCGCTTTTGGCCTACTCGTGCATTGTCAAAGTATAAAATTCGGGTCCCTTCTGTTGTTAAGTCCGACAACGGAGGACGTTGCGGCGACATCAACCCGAAGACAAAGCCGTGACACGGCACTCGTCACAACCGGCACAATCGATCTACGCGTTGAAAATACGGTTGGAGAGATTTCTCTCACCCCGCTTTGCGGAAAATCCCTCAACTGTACGCCAATACCAATCTACGTTTCCCAAAAGCAACATGACGGCGAATCACGACACTGTCGGGCATATCGCGCCCTGTCACATCAATGTGGCAACCAAATTCCTGGCTTGGCAGCGGACTAATCGCGGATTGAGGCTACCTCTGAATTGGGGCAGTATTGGGGGCGACGAAATGCGGCTTGATCTTGATTTTGGCCAGTCAGACCAACTTTTCCGGCAACATACAGCTGCCTTCAAACCTAAGACCAGCGTCAGTGAAGCGATCTCTTCCCAGTTTTCTCTCGATGCCAGCGAGATTCTTCGCTGGGTCGCGATTTCTACCATCGCCATGCACGGCCTGGCGATTCTCAGCGATTCCAACATAACCCACCTTAGCTGGATTTATGAGTGGTCGCATGCGGTTCATCTGCTGATCTGCGTTCTGATGATCGCGATTGTCCGGCAGGAAACCCGGCTACCCAGTTGGGTGACTGACTGCGCTCCTCTCTTGATGGGAGCCCTCTTTACCGTTTCCCTAATCGATTATTTTCAAAGCAACTCTTCTGTCGGAGGGTTAAAGCTGGCGGTCACTTGCCTGGGGATGGTGGTTGTTTTTCGCCATCGTCAGGATTTTGTCGTGGCAGGCATTCTCGGCCTGATTCAAATCATTATCTATCGTCAATGGTGGCTTGGACTGCCGATTTCGCCTGATATCACCAGCTATCTGGCGGCGATCATCTTTTCGACAGGGATCTATGTCGTCAGAACGAGGCAACTCAACCAGCAGCAGGCACAAGAAGTTCGGCGTTCGCGCGAACGATCCCAATTGGAAGATGCGCTGCAACACCTCAGGGTGAGCGAAGTGCGCTTGCGAACCTTAAGTGAATCGGTGCCTATCGGGATTTTTGAAGCAGGAGCGGGTGCTCACTGCCGCTATACCAATAGCGCCTGGCGAGCCATTGCCGGGATGACGCTTCAGGAGAGCCTGACACGCGAATGGTTTGAATTTGTTCATCTCGATGACCGTGAACAAGTCCGTCTGGGGTGGCAGAGAGGACTTGACGAACTGGAAGGATTCTCTGGCATCTTTCGTAGTCAATACTCTGATGGCACTGCTGGTTGGGTTCAGATTCGTTCCAACCCGGTGTTTTCAGATGAAGGCACGACTCACGTCGGCACGATTGAAGACATCACGGAGCGAATCCATGCCGAAGAGGCTCTGAAACGCTATGCCGACGACCTGAAGCGGGTCAAAGAACTTGAAGAAGAAAACAGTGCGCATCTCGCCAGACTGGTCGAGGAACTTGGAAAAGCCAAAACTCAGGCAGAAGATGCGGCTCGTGCCAAAAGTGACTTCCTGGCGAACATGAGCCATGAAATCCGGACGCCAATGACGGCAATCCTAGGATATACCGAACTGCTGATCGAACAACCGGACATTGCTCCGCATGCGGCGGAATCTCTTCAAACGGTGCGTCGTAATGCCGAGTTCCTGTTGGAAATTATCAATGATATTCTCGACCTTTCCAAAATCGAAGCGGATAAGTTAACGATTGAACGTGTGTGTTGCTCACCCATTCAGATTGTCAATGATGCCTGCGCGCTCATGAGAATCCGAGCGAGCGACAAAGGCTTGCGGCTGATTGTGCATACCGCTCCTAATGTTCCCGACAATGTTGAAACGGATCCGACTCGGTTGCGTCAGATTCTCCTGAATCTGTTAGGAAACGCGGTGAAATTTACCCACTGTGGGGACATCCAGCTCCGGGTCGAGTATCTCGAGCCAAACCAAAGCGATTTGCCCCTAGGTGGAGCAGAGAGCCATGTCGCCGCCTGCAAAAAAGGCGAATTACGATTCAGTGTCTGTGATACAGGAATCGGCATGACTGAAGAGCAATTGAGTCGCCTCTTCCAACCTTTCATGCAAGCCGACACATCAACAACACGCAAGTATGGTGGAACGGGCCTGGGCCTGACAATCAGTCGCCGCCTGGCTCGTATGATGAATGGCGATATCGACGTGACGTCAAAGAAGCATATCGGTTCGGTGTTCGCGTTGCGTATTGAAGCCGTCTCGCCACAATTTGTTTCCAGACCAGCCAATGAATCAATACAGGGTCACTTAAAAGCACAGGGCCAATTACTGACGACACCTCATGACCATCGCACAGCGCCTGCTCAGGGTCTCCCGCCTCTTAACTGCCGAATTCTTTTGGCGGAAGACGGGCCGGATAACCAAAAGCTGATTTCTCTGATTCTACGAAAAGCCGGTGCCGAAGTGACCGTCGTTGAAAATGGTGAACTGGCCTGTCTGGCCGCGTTATCCGCATTAGAAAATGATCAAGCGTTTGATGTCATCCTGATGGACATGCAGATGCCCGTGCTGGATGGCTATCAGGCATCGCGGCGGTTGCGCGACGCTCACTACACCCGGCCTATTGTGGCGTTGACCGCCCATGCCATGAGTAGTGACCGTGAGAAATGCCTCGCCGCTGGTTGCAGTGACTACACAACCAAGCCTATTAACAAGACCCGCCTGATAGAGCTTATTCGAGATCAAATATCTCAACCACAGCAAGAACCAGATACGATATCCAGCGATCCGACTCAATCACATCATTTCCGTGGATTAGCAAAGACAATAGTGAAATCCAGTCAGTAAAAGAGCGATGCGAACCTCATGGCCTTTTAGAATTCGCTGAGAGCATCCGAATCCAGTGCTATTGGTTCGCCTGGTGAGTCATCAGTGCGTGGAAGTGGGATTCGGGGAAGTGCGTCACGATTCTTAGACTCTTTGCCAAACGGATCACTCCACGTGCGATGAGGTTTACCGGCTTGTCCTATCGAGCGAATCTCGTTTTTTGTTGAACGATCGGCGGGTGCCAATTCCAGCCCAAAAAACGGGACGCGTGAGTTACTGTCAATTGAAAAACTTTTGTTGCCAGTAACGCAACCCGTAGAGACCAGCGAAGACAATGCCGCTATGACGGCAAGGATCCGCATGAGTTTTGCAGGCTTGAGGATGTGGCCTGAGACCATTTCTCCACCGTCTCCCTGACAGCGATTGCAAATTTAGTGAAAAAGGATCTCTGTGATAGGCATTAATCAAAACCAAACTCATTGACGGATTTAGTGTCAGTATCCAGGGATTGAGTGAGCTTGGTATCAGAAGTGCTTTTAAGATCTGGGACGGTACGTTCGACGGACTTAACCGGCGGTTCTGTTTGAGGGGGTAAGCCGGAAAACGCACGATCTGGCTTAAAAGCATTGCACCCCGCGAACATCAACATGACCAACAAGTAGCCGCCGATGGTGGAGCACGGCCCAACGCGGCGGCAATAAGTGCTCATGCGTGTGCTTTTTGTCACAATTATTGGGGACGGCGCGGAGAAAGCCATGCGTCGATCCTGTCGGAGATTAGCGATATCTGTCAAAAAACAAGGGGCGTTTATGAGATTTTCCAGTCACAAACTTGCCAGATCTATCAAGGCAAATCAGGCCGATTACAGCCTGCATGACGGTTCATAGCAGCTAACTTGAGTTTGCTGCAAGACCGGATTTAGGGTCATTACCGATGGAACCCTCGTGAAGATCAGGCTTTACAAACAATGCAATCCATCGCTATCAATCGTGTTCAAGTCAAGGCCTCAGCCAAAGGGCGGGTCGTCGCTGCTGGAAAATTGTCAGCCTGTACCTGTTCTGGATGTTTTTTCGAGCTATGCTCAAAATGTCGATCGCCTTAAATTCAGGGAAGTAGCACACTTATGAAAGTTATCATTACAGGCGGTGCCGGGTTTATTGGCAGCCATATCGTAGATGCCCTGATTCAAAGAGGGCACCAACCCTTTGTGATTGATGATCTTTCGACAGGCTCTCCTAAGAATCTTCCCGAAGGAACACCGCTCTTTGTGGCCGATCTTCGCAATGGTCAGCGAGTGCGTGAAATTTTTGAAGAGGTGAAGCCCGACTGCGTTTCTCATCAGGCTGCTCAAATGTCGGTGAGTCGATCGGTTCGCGAACCGCTTTTCGACGCAGAAGTCAATGTGATGGGGTTGCTCAATGTTTTCGATAGCGCCGCGGCTGTAGGCGCGAAGCGAATCACATTTGCCTCTTCTGGCGGTGTGCTATATGGGGATGTCACCGAGCCGACTGCAGAAGATTATCCAGCCGCTCCTATTTCCCCTTATGGAATCAGTAAATGGGTCGGTGAGAAATATCTTGAATTCTATGCTCGTGAACGCGGCATGCAGGGTATTGCCTTACGATACGCTAATGTCTATGGCCCACGCCAGAACCCTCACGGGGAAGCGGGTGTGGTCGCGATCTTCTGTCAGAAGCTCCTTGCCGGGCAGGCACCGACCATCAATGGCGATGGAAAATATATTCGTGATTATGTTTATGGGCCTGATGTGGCTGTCGCCAACGCTCTTGCTTTGGAAGCAACACTCTCGACTCACTTTGATGCGTTTAATATCGGGACAGCGATTCCGACAGATGTTAATCAGCTCGCTGAAACGATTAAATCCGAACTGATCTCCCTGAGAAAATCGCAAGGGACTGAAGTCGAATTACCTGGCATGAACTATGGGCCGGCACGAGTCGGAGACCTTCGCTCCAGTCTTGTTCTGCCAGAACGAGCAGCAAAGCTTCTCAATTGGAAGCCTGAGCATGAACTGATGGTCGGGCTGCGAAAAACAGTGCAATGGTTTGCAAATCAGGCTTAACTAATAGCTCTCACTGTATTTACTTTCGTAAGTTCTGCCAGATGATATTGCCATAAAATCCCATCTGCGCGATGGTTGTGAACAGAGTTGTCCAAAAGACCGGTTCGTGCGACTCATGTTGGAATTTTGAATATGTGCGGAATCGTTGGTTACATTGGCCCGAAGCCTGCGTCGTCCTATCTGTTGGAAGGTCTCTTCCGCCTGGAATACCGGGGATATGATAGTGCCGGCATTGCTGTCCAAACCGGTGATCAGATTTCTGTTCGTAAGAAAACTGGCCGCGTTGGTCAACTGGCCGAGTTGCTGAAGACCCAACCGGTGACTGGTCATTATGGAATTGGGCATACCCGCTGGGCGACCCATGGCCAGCCGAGCGATGTGAATTCGCATCCTCATATAGGAGGGAATGGTGAAGTAGTTCTTGTTCACAACGGTGTGATCGAGAACTATGCCAGCCTGCGGAATCAGCTTCAGGAGCTTGGCTATGTGTTTTACTCACAAACCGACACTGAAGTTGTCGCGCATCTGACGGCCTATCAACTCGAAGAAGAAATCAAACTTGGGGCCGATGTCACAGACAAGGCGACATATCTGCGTGCTGTAGAAAACACGATTAAGCAGTTGAAAGGAACCTATGGCCTGGGCATCCTGTTCCGCGAGATGCCTGGCCTGCTGATCGCTGCCCGCCTGGGAAGTCCGTTGGTTGTGGGAATCGGTAAAGGGGAACACTTTCTGGCCAGTGATGCCAGTCCTCTGGTTGGCTACACGGAAGAAGTGGTCTATCTTAACGACCACGAAATTGCCGTCATTACTGCTGATCAGCTGGAAATTTTGCATCGCGATACCGGCTCCCAGACGCCTCATATCCGTGTTTTGGAGCAGACAGCCACTGATACCGACCTGGGACAGTTTGAGCATTACATGCTCAAGGAAATTTTCGAACAACCAACCAGTATTGAAAATGCTTTCCGCGGTCGCCTGGATGATGATGAAGCCACCGCTCGCTTTGGTGGACTTAATCTTGATCCTCAGCAGCTACGCGGGATCGATCGAATTGTGCTCACCGCCTGTGGGACAAGCTGGCACGCAGCACTTGTTGGTGAATATATCATCGAAGAATTTGCCCGTATTCCAGTGGAAGTGGAATATGCGAGCGAATTGCGATATCGCAACCCTCCTATGTCAGAACGAACGATGGTCTTCGCCATTACCCAAAGTGGTGAGACGGCCGACACTCTGGCGTCATTGAGAGAATGCAAACGCAAAGGGCACCCCACGCTTGCCATCTGCAATGTGGTTGGTTCATCGATTGCCCGTGAAGCCGATGGAGGGATCTACCTCCATGCCGGCCCCGAAATTGGCGTAGCTTCAACGAAAGCTTTCACCTCTCAGGTCACTGTGCTGACATTACTGGCCCTCTTTATGGGACGTATCCGGCATCTTTCGTACCCTGCCGGCCAGCGCATGATTGCCAATCTGAGAAAAATGCCCGACAAGATTCGCCAGACCCTGGAGTGCTATAACCGGGTCAAGGAAATCGCCCGCAAGTATTACACCGCTGAAAACTTCCTGTATCTGGGGCGTCTGCATAACTTCCCTGTGGCTTTGGAAGGAGCGTTAAAGCTCAAAGAAATCAGTTACATCCATGCGGAAGGGTATCCCGCCGCTGAGATGAAACACGGTCCCATTGCACTTGTGGATGAACAGACGCCGAGCGTGTTTGTCGTACCTCGTTGTCAGATCTATCCCAAAGTCATCAGCAATATGGAAGAGGTCAAAGCCCGCCGCGGGCCGGTGATCGCCATTGCCTGTGAAGGTGATGACAAGGTGGCCGATCTGGCTGATGACGTGATCTATGTTCCCGATGTGGATGAATATCTTCAGCCCATGGTGACCTCGATTCCACTGCAATTGCTGGCCTATGAAATTGCCGTTTTGCGAGGCTGTAACGTCGATCGTCCTCGTAATCTGGCGAAGAGCGTCACTGTCGAATAATTGGTCGAACAGCAGCCGTTTACTGGAACGCTGAAGCGACCATAACCAGAAATTCACCAAGGGCTTGAGAAGGATTTTTCGCTCCTTCTCAAGCCCTTGGTTTTTGTAAACGCAGCATGACATGGTGGCTTCATCGATCTGGTGCGAACAGGCGTGTCACACAATCGGCAATACGCTCATTGTCAATCTCGTCTGAAGTCTCCATCTTGCTCTTCGCAGGTAATACGACAGATACCTGATAATCGGGAATGTGGTGCCATTCCTGATTTAATTCATGTGGATGACCTTCCAGCAAACTCCAGAGGGCAGCGCCATCTGAGACGGCTCGAGCAACGCGAGGAGGCAGGTTCATCGTACGGCGTTTGGTTTCAGCGTTCCAGGCTTCGGTTGTCGCGCGATGAAGCGTTTGGTTTAGACTGGGAACAATCTCTTCGATTGTCGTCACTTTTTGAAAATCGACTAAGCCGAACAGCAGAGGATTGATTCGCCCTTCAATTAATGAACGGGCATCGTCGGCATAGGCCACCATCGGCTTACCAAGAATCCAGGCCATGGCGGCTTCTGACACGGCCCCTTCATCGGGAACACGCCCATTGAGATTCCAAACCACGGCATCACAGGCATGGACAAGCTGAAACACATCCAGTGCAAAAATGGCGCTATGCAGAAACTGGCCCGCAACGGCTTTCTCATAGCCTCGTTCAATCAGCACTTCCAGCACCAGGCGAAACTCCATCCCGTCGCGATGGGGCAGATAAACCGGGTAGCCGGCTGCGACCAGCCGATCAGCAATCCGGGTCATTTCCTCTCGTTCAGAACTATTAAACAGTGGGCCGGCACAATAAATCCGGCACGCCTCCAAAGATTTGGCCGGCTGACCTAAGTGAGTGTTTTCACAGCCATTGGCTGATTGAGGCATTTCCGAATCCTTCGACGATCGATACCAGGCATTCGTACAATTGGCATTCATTGCATGGCGGCCAGGATGTCGTACCCTTAATGTGGTCGGCTTAAAGTGTCTCTGTCACAGTTTTCGTATGAGGTCTTTGATGATCTGGCAGAAGACTCGACCTCTGCGAATCTGTTCATATCAGTTTGCATTCCCTGCTATGGCGAGCCAGTTTAGCGAATGTCGAAAAAAAAACGTGCCGACCGCACCGGACGATCGGCTCAAATAACGCCAAATTCTTCAGGTTCAGCTGCTGATTCCCGCTGGAAGCGTACCCCATGGCGAAGTGCCGGCGGCTGGCTGGGACTGGCGATCATTGCGCTGGCGATGTGCGTGCGTGACTGGTTGAGTGAACAGCATCTCGCCGGTCAATTCCTCAGCCCTTCCACCTGGCAGACGCTTTGTTTCAACCTGGGAAGTGGCATTCAGCGATTGACTAATGCAGAAGGAGTACGTGTTTCATTCACCGTTCCTCTGGTTTCGGCTGTTGTCATCAGCACCGTGATCGTGCTGTCGTTCTGGATTGTTGGTGGCTGGTTTCTTCCCGCAACCTCTTTTGCACCAACTGATCCCGCACGAAAAGAGGAACCGCCTGGCAAATTTCCATTATGGGGTAAGCGGCTGGGACAGTCCTTGTCGTTGTTAATGCTGTGGCAATTTGCGTGGACAGTGGGGCTGCTCACAGGATGGGAAAGTCTTCAAGGCTTCGCAGAGGCCACCGCTTCATTAACGCTGAGCATGAGCCTTGCATTGGCCATGTGGAACTGGTGGTTTTTATTCACGACGCCTCCTGATCAACTCGCACTCTCTCCGGTTGAGTCGCATGAAGGACGCTGGGGGTTTAAGGCTCTGGTCGTGGTCATGCTGGCCTACAGTGTGATTTTTGTCAGCATGAACTGGGCTTTGTGGGGAAATCTGCGAATGCCCCATGGTGACTCCGTCATGTACGAAGAACACCTTTGGAACCTGTTACACGGCAAAGGATTTCGCAGTTATCTCGATCAGGGTCTGTTTCTGGGAGAGCACCTGCAAGTCGTGCATGTCGGGCTACTGCCTTTATATTACTTTTGGCCATCCCATTTGCTGCTGGAACTCTGTGAGACGCTGGCACTTGCTTCCGGTTCACTGATTGTTTTCCAGCTTTGCTTAACTTTAGGAGCAAGCCGACGAGCCGGGTTCTGGCTCGGACTGGCTTATCTGCTCTACTTCCCTATGCAGTTTCTGGATATTGAAATTGACTTAAAAACTTTCCGACCTGAAGCGTTTGGGATTCCCCTGCTCCTGTTGACATTCTGGCTTCTGGAGCGATGGCGTCAGAAAACCGGCTCATTTTGGCCATTGTTGGCGGCACTTCTCGCGACGTTGACAGTGAAAGAAGATTATTCACTGGTCTTTGGCCCGCTGGGTTTATGGATCGTCTGGGTTACCTGGTGCGAATCATTTTCCGTTGAAAATCCTGAATTAGAGCAAGCGCCACGTCAAAAATGGATCCCCTCCCTCATCCAGACGTTCCGCACACCGCAAGGATTCTTCGGTGGCATGCTGCTGATTTTTTCCGTGGCTTATCTGCTCTTTGCAGTCAAAGTGGCCATTCCTTACTTCCGAAGTGGCGAGGGCGTGCATTACGCCCGCTATTACGCCGAGTTTGGCAGTTCTTTCACTGAAATTGCCTGGAACATGGCTTTGCGACCCGATCGTGTTCTAGGACGACTGGCCAACCTTTCCACCACACTCTTTGCACTATTGTTGCTGGTTCCTTGTGCTTTTCTTCCAATAGCGGCCCCCACCCGCTTACTGGTGGGATTGCCTCTTTTTTGCCTGTTGAGTCTGAACAACATCGCACAAGACCCCCGGCATCATTTCCATGCCCCTTTGGTGGCGGTTGTATTCTGGTCGGCAGCGGCAGGAATTGTTTCTATTCGAGGAGTGATCCAAGCCGCGAGCGAAGCGGTGATCTACCGCTGGAAGAACCTGACACCTTTTCTCCCTCAAAGCGAAAGTCGTCGCTGGTCATCAGAATCAATGGCTGTTCTCGCAGCCTCCGCTGCTTTTCAGACGGGAATCTGGTTCTCGCTTTCGCCATTAGGAGTGACTTTCTGGGATCCCAATTCCCTTTGGTCGTTGGCCAAGTTGTATGCACCAACCGAACGTGCCGCCGCTTTTCAGAAAATTGCCGACATCGTGCCCAACACATCGACCGTAGCGTCCACCGATTATGTCCACCCCCGGTATACCCATCATCTCAGATCATATGACTACAGCAAATACCCTCGTAAAGTCAGTGGTTATGAACTCCGTGTGCCCCACGATACGGAATATATTGTTATTGATGCGAAAGGCCCCTACAGCGAGATCGACGCTCCCGATAAGATTCCCGAGTATGCCCAGCACCCTGATAAATGGGAGCTTCTCCCTGATCACACCAATGGGTATTATTATATTTTGAAGCGGCGGCCTACAGATTCCAAACCAGCCCCTGCTCCACCAGAAAAAATGATTGAAACTAGACGAGGATCGTTTCCGTCGCCTCAATGATTTGAGCGAGGAGTTCACAATGTCTGCTGAAATATCTTTCAAAATGCTCGCGATCGGTTCGATGATCATCGTGAGAGAGTTCGTTCTTCCCGGTGACGATGCGTCCGCTCAGCAACCCGTTCAAGCCGTGCAACTTCCATCAGTTGGCCAGGCCAGCATTGGTACTTCAGTCAGTGTTCCTGATGGTGGTAGTGCATCTCTTGGTGGCGTGTCGCGTGGTGCCTCTTCGATGACGCGGCCCTCTTTTCCGTTGGGCCGTGGGCCTGTATCTCGCAGCCCACTTTGGGGAGGTGGGGGTTACGGTCGCACGGTAAGCGGCGGCAGTATGTCTGCGAGTGTTCGAATCATCGATCTTCGAGAAATGGATCGCCAGATTCTGGAAAGTGCTTCCAGCGATTTCCCAATGGCAGGGGATACGACTCTGCAACCACTAGCCACTTCCCGATATACAACGACTAATTACCAGCAGAAGGCTGAGGAGGCCGAGGCAAAAGGGAAGCCCAAGGTGGCAGAAATCTATCGCCGCCTCGCAGAAAAGCAAAAAAAGAAATAGTGCGGTGCCGTCTGACGGATTTATCTCGCGGGGCATTCGCAATAATGATGCTTATCGAAGTCGGTCAGTGCTTTGCAGATTGATTTGACGAACTTCGGCGAGAACACGGTGTGTGATCGTCAGGTCGAGAAGTTCGGCCAGACTGCGGACATTAAGCCGCCGCATGAGCCGCTGCCGTCTTAACTCAATAGCGCGCTCTGAGATAAAAAGCCGAGCTGCCATCGACTTATTGGTTTCGCCTTGAATGATCAGTTCGAGGGTCTCACGATCTGTGGCGTTTAACTCCTGAATAGCTAGGCTTAAACGTTCAAAACGAGCTTCATTGCTCCGCCAGTCAGCATCAATCTTTAAAGCATGAGCCACCAGCTTTAAGAGACGATCGCCCGGAAAAGGCTTTTCCAAAAACTCGATCGCTCCCGATTTCATCGCATTGACCGCGATTTCAACATTCGCGTGCGCTGTCATGAAAATGGCAGGAAGTCGTTTTTCCTCTAAAAGAAGTTGTTGATAGAGTTCGATGCCGCTGATGCCAGGCATGCGAATATCCAGCAGCAGGCAGCCAGCTTGCCCCTGCCGATAATGAGCCAGGAACTCGACAGCATTAGAGAAACTCTCGACGTGATGCCCCGCCACTCGCAAGAGCGTCTCGACAGAATCCCGCAGATCAATGTCATCATCCAGCACATAGACGGTCGGCCGTTGAGCAGTGGGAAGTATTGAGGAATGGGGTATCGTAAGAGTCATGGGCATCATGAACCTCATGGGCTAACGCGAGAGTCAATTGAACGCGAGCACCGCGTGGAAAAATGTTATTAATTTCAAAAGTGCCGAGGTGGGATTTGATGATGGAGTTGCTGATTGACAAACCCATTCCCAGACCCTGGGCTTTAGTCGAATGGAATGGGAGTGGCCAGGATTCCAACCATTCAGAGGGAAACCCTGGCCCCGTATCTTCGATACAGATCGTGGCTTTCTCTTCTGAGCAAGACGATCGGATCGTCAGGCAGCCGGTAGGTTGTTCCTCCCCCGCCATGGCCTGAATGGCATTGTGAATCAGATTCATCAGGACTTGCTGAATCTGAATCGCATCGACCCGCACTTTCCGGTCACGCGTTTCATCTAACTGGCAGAGGACTCTAATCCGATATTTCAGAAGTTCCCCAGAGCACAAAAGCAACACATCGTCGACGAGAGTATTAAGGAGTTCATCACGAACCTCTAGACGTGATGTTCGCAGGAAAGATCGCATCCGGGAGACAATCGCCCCCGCGCGGAGTGATGCATCCCGCATGCGACCAGCGATTCTTTCTGCTTCTTCTGACGAAGCAGAGGATGCCTGTAATAACAGCAACAAGGCATCCGAATAGGTCGCAATGGCTCCTAACGGCTGATTGATTTCATGGGCAATCCCCGTGGCAAAATGTCCCAGGCTTGTCACACGATTGGCGTGTGTCAATTGAGATTGCAACTGTCGAGATTGTTCTTCCGCAATGCTCCTGACTTCGATCTCATGGAGAAGTTGCTGGTGCTTTTCTGCGAGTTCACGAGTCCTCAATAGAACACGATGTTCCAACTCCAGATGGGCCTCACGGAGGCGATCTTCCGCTCGCTTTTGGTTGGAAATATCCGTCACGATCAAGAATCTCAATTCATCAGAGTCTGACTGCAAAGGGCATTGTCCTGGTGCAACGAGAGTAATCCGCGAGCCTCCCGCAGGAAGAACCCAGGTCACTTCATTGACAACAGCTCCTCCTTCGTCAGTCAGGTTCTCGACAAATTGAGCGGCCCTCGCGAGCGATTCCGATGTCACGAACTCCAACCACTGACGTCCCAACAGTTCTGTCACAGGGCG
Source organism: Planctopirus sp. SH287 (assembly GCF_056500625.1). NCBI lineage: Bacteria > Pseudomonadati > Planctomycetota > Planctomycetia > Planctomycetales > Planctomycetaceae > Planctopirus > Planctopirus sp. SH287. The sequence continues at coordinate 1,947,544 of NZ_CM151403.1, forward strand.
TTGTATGATCTCTGCAAAGCGATCATTGACGTAGAGAATCTGATAGTCTTGGGATAAGACCGCCAGTCCATCATGCATTCGCTCAACCAGCGAACGGAATTTGGCCTCACTGGTATGAAGTTGTTGCCATTGTGATCGAATCAGATCTTTTGCCGGCTTCAGAATTAACCAGGACAATGCCACCATCGAACCGAGAACGGCGACCGTCAAAATCAGTCCCAGCCCGCGTAACCACCGAACCTGCTCGCTCGCGATTTGCTCAAATAATCCGACAGTCTGCTCCATCAACTGGAGATAGCGGGTTTCCTGTTCAAGAATCGGAAGTAAAAGCTGGTGATGAGAAGTTTTTTCTTCGCTGCCAGATGGTTCATTGAGCACTCTTTCCACAGCAGATGAGAGTAATTGAAAAGGTGACTCCAGTTCTTCAAACGCCGCCAATATCCGAGCGTCACTCGCTGGAGGCAGGTTCAGTTGAGGATCGCCGTGATATAAGCCCAAATGAGTGGTACGCCAGCGAGCGAGTGAAGTCTGTAATTCCTCTCGCCATTGACTTGATCGCGTATGATCCAGTTCCATCGCCAGCGCAGCCTTCGTGATCCGCTGGCTCAACATTCGCTGTCGGCCCGCCAGATTGATCACCGGCCCCATGCCATTCAATCTCATTAAGACCGGTTGCAACAACGCCTGATCAATTAACAACAAGAGAGCCACAATCGCCAGAATCACCATGTAGCGGCGACTCATTCCCTGAATCAGTTTCTCCGAAGTTTGTGTCATCAAGAAATATCTCTGGCATCTATCACAATCTGACACACGATCTCCGCTGGCCATATTCCTGGCAGACAGCCTTTGTTGTGAGACAGTCGTTACCTGAAAACTTCATGCCGAGGATCAGGGATTCCTGTGAGATTTTGCCAGATCGCCTGATTTCACTGTTCCTGAAGTGATTTTCTCAGGTAAATCGCGATGCCATGACAGGACTTGTTCGCGAGAAAAGCATGCAGCTTTGCCTTGTTCGGTTGCACGGAATAAGGCGTTCATCACTTGAGTTCCCCCCACTCAGTTCGGGTAACCGAACAAATCCGTTCCTTAATCCACAATGGAATCGAACCTGCAATTGAGGTCTTTGACGCAAAGGTTTCACTTGTCACTCCTGAAAGGGAGCGAACGACAGTCGCTCGTCGGAAAAGTGAGGCTTGGATGATTGACGTCCAGTAAGGTCTCCCGGAATGCCCCCTTCTGCCAAAGCCACAAGTATTCGGCTGTGGGATTTTCAAACGGCTCCCATGCGTGCGTTCCACATGTCGTGGTTCGCCTTTTTTCTATGCTTTTTCGCCTGGTTTGGCATCGCGCCCTTAATGCCTGTGGTACGCGATGAAATGCAGCTGACCAAGGATCAGGTGGGCTGGTGCATTATTGGTTCTGTTGCCATCACTGTTCTGGCTCGTTTGTATGTCGGCTGGTTGTGCGACCGTGTCGGGCCGCGATTGGCCTATAGCGGCCTGTTAGTTCTGGCCTCTATTCCTGTCATGGGGATCGGATTGGCTTATGACTTCACAACATTCCTGTTGTTTCGCATCGCCATTGGCGCAATCGGTGCCTCGTTTGTAATCACACAGTATCACACGTCGATCATGTTCGCACAGAACTGTGTCGGAACGGCTAACGCGACGAGCGCTGGCTGGGGCAATCTCGGTGGTGGTGTTACACAAATGGTCATGCCAGCCCTGTTCGCTCTATTGATTGCCGTTTTTGGCATATCAACGGCCAGTTCCTGGCGGGTCTGTATGCTACTGGCTGGTGTGGTCTGTGCCTTGGCTGGTGTCGCCTACTATTTCTTAACTCAGGATACACCTGAAGGAAACTTCGCGCCGCTGCGGGCAACTGGGAAGATGCCCCAGAAATCAGCGACAAAAGGGGCCTTTCAGGAAGCCTGCCGTGACTATCGCGTCTGGATTTTATTCCTGATCTATGGTGCCTGTTTTGGATTAGAACTGACTCTCGACAACATTGCCGTTCTTTACTTCATGGACAGCTTTGATGAACTCAAAAATGCCGACCCAATCCACGCGTTAGGAATCGCTGGATTTGTAGCAGGCTTGTTTGGATCGATGAACCTTTTTGCTCGAGCGTTGGGTGGGTATGCCTCTGATCGCTTTGCGGCTCACTGGGCATTATCTGGACGTGTCCGCTTACTCTTTATTGCCATTCTGTGTGAGGGGATCGCCTTGATCCTCTTTTCTCAAGCCAGAACATTAGCCTTCGCCATCCCATCCATGTTGATCTTGGGATTGTTCGTCAAAATGTCCAACGGAGCAACTTATGCCGTTGTCCCGTTCATCAATCAAAGGGCCTTAGGCTCGGTTTCTGGAATAGTCGGGGCTGGCGGGAACATGGCGGCTGTCGCTATTGGCTTCCTCTTGAAAAGCTCTGCCATCACGTGGCCGACCGCCTTATTGATCCTGGGTGTTCTGATCACTGGCCTTTCGTTTGGTGTCCTTGCCATTCGCTTTGCCGCACGAACAGAGTCCACACCAGAAGCATCAGCTTTTCCCGGTACGATCGGTCACGACAACAGTCATCAAGACCTGGTCGTAGAGCGCTCGACAGAGATGGTTCCTGCGTGAGGTGGCAAACACGAGTTTCCACTCGCCCCGCAGTATGTCTTTCGGTATCAGAAAATGAACTGAGCTGTCCTTCTGACTGTGAATCGGAAGTTTATGAGCGACACATTGCCACTCACACGACTTCTCACTCTGGATGACCTGATGACCGGGTATACCTCTCCCGATGTCATCCAATCCGAAGGTGAGCAATTAGTGCGTCGGCTGTTGAATGAGCAGCGGGAACTGACAGCCGTCGAGAGTTTCAGTCGTGATCAAGAAATGCGCACGCTTCCTGATCAGGCGCATTACTATGCAAAACTGTTACCCGCGACGGCTGTCAATCCCGGCCAACAATATGGATTTGAGGTCGATCTGGATCGTTGCTCGGGTTGTAAAGCCTGCGTGACGGCCTGCCATTCTCTGAACGGACTGGATGATACAGAAACGTGGCGAAGCGTTGGCCTGCTTGTTGGTGGGACGGAAGCTCTACCGGTCATTCAACACGTCACATCGGCCTGTCATCATTGCCTTGAACCGGCTTGTATGCAGGCATGTCCTGTCAATGCCTATGAAAAAGATCCCCGCACTGGAATCGTGCGTCACCTCGATGATCAATGCTTTGGCTGCCAATACTGCACCCTGGCCTGCCCCTATGATGTTCCTAAATACCACCATGCCAAAGGAATCGTTCGAAAGTGTGACATGTGTGCCAACCGGCTGGCACACGGCGAAGCTCCGGCCTGTGTTCAAGCCTGCCCTCACGAGGCGATTTCGATCCGTATTGTCGATGTGACACGCGTGATTGAGAACTCGGAAGCCGATCATTTTTTACCAGCCGCTCCAGAACCTTATATCACGCTTCCGACAACCACCTATAAGTCGTCACGTGTTTTCCCCCGAAATTTGCTTCCCGCTGATTATCACTCCATAAATCCGCAGCATCCACACTGGCCTTTAATAGTCATGCTGGTTCTTACACAGCTTTCTGTGGGAGCATTTACCACAGGTTGCTATCTCGAATGGGTTCTCGAACCAAGCCTGGCATCTGCCTTCCGTCCCATCCATGCCACGGGTGCCCTGGCTTTGGGGCTTCTTGCTTTGGCAGCCAGCACACTACATCTGGGCCGGCCCCTCTATGCGTTTCGTGGCATTCTGGGATTCCGTCATTCGTGGCTAAGTCGTGAAATTGTGGCCTTTGGTGTCTTTGCAGGGCTGGCATTTCCGTTTGCTATCATCTGCTGGATTTCAACGAGAGCGCCGATATCTGATTTTGAATTGTTTCATGTCATTAACATGAATGACTTAAAGCCCTGGCTTTCCCCTCTCTCACTGAGTGTGTCGATCGTCGGCCTGGTCGGTGTTTTCTGCTCGGTCATGATCTACGTTTTCACACAGCGGGAACTCTGGTCATTGGAACGGACATCGATCCGTTTTGGATTAACTACGGCTCTCCTGGGCGTCGCCACGATCTGGTTGATGCTATGTCTATCCAGAGGTTTTCTAAGTTCCGAAACCTGGGAACCTTTGGCACTGGAATTGAATCGTCCTCTCGCACGCGCTGTCATCGCGTTCTCCATCCTCAAGTTAATCTATGACGTTTCACTTTTACGTCATCTGGCGACATTCCGTAATTCTTCGCTTAAGCGATCGGCACGATTGGTGATCGGCCCACTGAAACACATTTCCATGGGCCGCCTCCTGCTGGGTGGTATTGGCGGGATTGTGATTCCTCTCAGCTTCTTTGGAGATACCACTTTCCCAGCGAACGCCTCAACGGAAGCCGTCCAGTTCAGCCTGATCACCACTTTATTGATTGGCCTGGCATGGGGTTGCTGCCTGGGTGGTGAACTTCTAGAGCGGTATCTCTTCTTTTCTGCGGTCTCCAATCCCCGGATGCCCGGAGGTGTGCGGCCATGAGCTTCTTCCCCGAGACTCCTGTGACACGTCCGCTGATGACATTATTCCATCAACGAGATGGTCAATTAACCCGGCAATTGCTGCAAGAACCAGGCGGTTTTGGGCTAGGTCAGGTTCCCGAACAAATGGCCCCTGACTCGACCACAGAAATGGTCTGCGGATACTGTTCCACCGGCTGCAATCTGAAAATTCATCTGAAAGATGGGGAAGCGGTCAATCTGACTCCCACAACGTCATACCCGGTCAATCTTGGGATGGCCTGCCCCAAAGGGTGGGAGGCTCTTCGAGTTCTCGATGCACCAGATCGTGCGACAACTCCGTTATACAGGGCCGAGAAAAACGGTCGTCTGGAAGCCGTGGACTGGGACACGGCAATGAAGCTGTTCACAGGCCGCTTCAAGAAAATTCAGAAAGAACACGGGCCGCAAGCCGTGGCGTTCCTCAGTACGGGACAGATCCCTACAGAAGAGATGGCTTTTCTTGGATCACTGGCCAAATTTGGCATGAATCTCCAGCACGGTGATGGTAACACGCGGCAATGTATGGCAACGGCCGTTGTGGCATATAAAGAATCGTTTGGTTTCGATGCACCGCCATATACTTATGCGGATTTTGAAGAATCAGATGCTCTCGTTTTTGTAGGGGCGAACCCTTGCATCGCTCATCCCATCATGTGGGAACGAGTCATGCGGAACCGCCGCTCGCCCGAGATCATTGTGGTTGATCCTCGCGGTACTGAAACGTCGATGTCTGCCTCGCAACATCTCGCGATCAAGCCAAAATCAGATCAGACGTTGTTTTATGGCGTGGCCCGTCTTCTCATCGAACGCGGCTGGATTGATGAGGCGTTCATTGCCCGGTCAACCGAAGGATTCGCCCAGTTCGCCAAATTTGTTGAAGAGTACGATCTTCAACGAACAGCGTTGGAAACGGGGCTTTCTACAGCACAGATCGAGCGGTTTTCTCAGACGATTCATGAACGTGAGAGAGTCTCTTTCTGGTGGACAATGGGCGTCAACCAGAGCCATCAGGGGGTGCGAACGGCACAGGCGCTCATCAATCTGGCCTTAATGACAGGAAACATTGGCAAGCCCGGAACAGGGGCGAATTCCATCACGGGCCAGTGCAACGCGATGGGGTCGAGATTATTCAGCAATACGACCAACCTGCTTGGCGGGCACGATTTTCGAAATGCCGAACATCGCCAGAAAATCGCGGACATTCTCCAGATGGATGTGGAGCGTATTCCCAAAGAAAATAGCTGGAGCTATCACGAGATCATGGAAGGGATTCTTCGTGGAAAAATCAAAGGTCTCTGGGTGATTTGTACCAACACCGCCCATTCGTGGATCAATCAGAATCAGGCACGCGATATTCTCTCACGACTCGATTTTCTGGTTGTCCAGGAAATGTATCACTCCACAGAAACCGCGACACGTGCGGATCTGGTACTTCCGGCAGCTGGCTGGGGAGAAAAAGAAGGGACGTTTATCAATTCCGAACGGCGGATCGGACGAATCAAGAAAGTCCGTCGTGCACCGGGACAAGCTCTCTCAGATTTCCATATTTTTCAACTGGTTGCAGAGTATTGGGGCTGTCGCGATCAGTTTGCCCGCTGGTCATCACCCGCTCAGGTGTTTGAGATTTTGAAAGAGTGTTCACGGGGAATGCCCTGTGATTTCTCCGGAATTCCCGATTATCGCTGGATTGATGAACAAGGCGGAGTGCAGTGGCCTTGCCCTGAGTTGGGAGTGACTCCCACACAAGAACGACGACTGTTCGCGGATGGACGTTTTTATCACACGGATGGACGGGCCAGGTTTATTTTTGAAGCCTCCCGTCCCATGACAGAACCGCCGACGCCAGCTTATCCCTTCATTCTTCTGACAGGAAGGGGAAGCGCGTCTCAATGGCATACGCAAAGCCGTACTTCAAAATCGCCGGTATTACGAAAACTCTATCCCGAGCACCCTTATGTAGAAATTAATCCGGCTGATGCTCGTGAGCTAAAAATTGCCAGCAATGCCTGGATCACAGTGGAGTCCCGTCGTGGTCGCATGAGGGCGATGGCGTTCGTGACTCCCAATGTGCAGCAAGGACAGGTCTTTATCCCCATGCACTACGAACAAACGAATCAGCTGACGGATGCAGTCTTTGATCCCTATTCAAAGCAGCCTTCCTACAAGGCCTGTGCGGTGACTTTGAAACCGGGGCGCGACTGAATCGTGCCTGCTTTCGATGAGTCATTTTTCTTGAGTGCTATTTTTCTGGATGGGGCATCTGCCATGATTAATTCCCACGGCTTTACTGAAAGTCAAAAAAGCTATCTCCAGGGATTCGCTTTGGGGGCCGATGTGGCCCGTAAAGTTCAGGGGCTTCCCATCCTGTCTGGAAGCGGTGTCCCTGGTGGGGGAGGAACCGTAGTGCAACTAGGCCCGCAGGGGGCAACTGTTGAGAATTCTCATCACGAATTGACGCGGCAAGGCGTCGCTCAGAATCGCGTATTAGCTCAAGGGAAATCTCTCTGTGCAGAAGAAAAGGCGAAGCGTGACAAAGATCCTTTTTCAATCTGGCCACAGATGAAAGCGGCTGCTCGCCAAGGCACTTTCCCTAAAGGAACAGACGTGTTTCTCTGGAAGTTTCATGGGCTGTTCCATGTTGCTCCGGCACAAGACTCTTTCATGTGCCGATTGAGGATCGCGGGCGGTGAATTGCGAAGCTGGCAGTTGAATGGAATTGCAGATCTGGCTGAGTTGCATGCCGGGAAATATGTGGATGTGACCACACGGGCTAATCTGCAACTGCGGGAAATCCCTGCTGATCGGGGCTGTGATGTTCATCAGGGATTGGTGGAACTCGGCTTGGTCAACAAAGGATCCGGGGCAGATAACATTCGCAATGTGACATCCTCTGCCACTGCGGGATTTGATCCTCAGGAACTGATTGACACGCTGCCCTATGCCAAGGAGATGCACCACCATATTCTGAATGATCGAGAGATGTATGGCTTGCCGCGAAAGTTCAATATCAGTTTCGATGGGGGCGGCTGTATTGGAACTCTGGAAGAAACCAATGACATTGGATTCCAGGCGGTCAAAATCTCCACTGAACATGCAACCGCCTTTTGCCCTGCGGGGATCTACTTCCGGTTGAATCTGGGAGGAATTACAGGCCATCTCGATTTTGCACGGGACACGGGTGTTATCGTGAAGCCCGAGGAAAGTGTGGCTTTGGCTTCTGCGATTGTGCGTGTCTTTATCGATCATGGTGACCGGACAGATCGCAAACGGGCACGATTAAAGTATCTGCTGGATGCCTGGGGGTTTGAGAAGTTTATTGAAGCCGTCGAGAAGGAAATAGGACATCCGCTTCTTCGCTTCCCCAAAGAATGTTATGAAACGCCATGTCCTGTTGATCGTTGGGCCCATGTGGGCTTTCATTCTCAGAAGCAATCGGATCTACACTATTGCGGAGTTGTCCTTCCCGTCGGGCGAATGACGTGTGCTCAGGCTCGCGGACTGGCAGCAATTTCTGAACGGTTTGGCTCTGGTCGACTCCGACTGACCGTGTGGCAGAATCTCATCATTCCGGATATTGCCACTTGCGATATCCCTGCCGTCCAGGCGGAAATTGAACGGCTGAATCTGGGTTGGCGGGCCAGCGCTATTCGTAGCGGACTGGTTGCCTGCACGGGCAGTGCTGGCTGCAAGTACGCCGCCGCTGACACGAAAATGCACGCTTTGCAAGTCGCCAATCATCTGGACAACTGGATCGAACTGGATGTCCCTGTAAATCTCCATTTCACGGGCTGCCATCACAGCTGCGCCCAGCATTTCATCGGTGACATTGGCTTTCGCGGCACAAAAGTGGAAGTCGGCGACGACATGGAGGATGGCTACGAAGTCGTGGTAGGCGGCGGCTTTGCTGATCAGCAGGGAATTGCCCGGCAGCTATTCCCACAAGTCCCTGCCACTGAAATTTCTTCTCTGGTAGAGCGGTTGCTGTCTTTCTATCTCGAGGCTCGCGAGGCCCAGGAACCCTTCTCCCGATTTGCCCAGCGTCAACCTATTGAGAAGCTCCGGGCAGTTACGGAATTCTCTCCATTAACCGCCGATTGCTGAGGCTTTTTTAGACTTTCATTTCTCCCTATTTTCTGGACATATCACGATGTCGCAAACACTTTCATTGGTTCCGGAAAGTGCCCCGTTCAATGAAGAGCAACGTGCCTGGTTGAATGGCTTTCTGGCGGGCTGGATTGGCCTGATCGATCAGCCAAGTCATGTTTTACCATCGATTGATGTCACGAATCTGGTTCAGGGGAATACCGGAACTTCCCGTATTCCCGATGCGGCATTTGAAGAGGATTTGCCATGGCATGACCCTGCTCTACCGATCGATGAGCGATTGCAGATGGCCAGCGGAAAAAGCTTGCCTAATCGCCTCATGGCGGCCATGGCGCAGCTTGACTGTGGGTCATGTGGCTACAATTGTCAGCGATATGCTGAGGCCATTGCTAATGGTGACGAAAAAAGTCTGAAACTCTGCACGCCAGGCGGAAAAGAGACGGCCAAGCGTCTCAAAGAACTGATTGCCCAGCCGAGCACTGCGTCTCAGTCGTCCACCAATTCTTCAATCATCACCATATCAGAAACACTGCCATCTGTTTCTTTGTCTGGCACAAATGGTGAGCATCATGCCGTTAACGGAGTGAGCCAGCAGAAAACCAATGGCCATGCGCATGAAGAGAAGTCGCCATGGACGCGCCAGAATCCTTATGTGGCTAAAATTCATCGAATTGCCGAGCTGAATGGTGCAGAGTCTTCCAAAAGAACGACTCACGTCGAGATCGATCTGACAGGTAGCGGCATTCACTATCAAGTGGGTGACTCACTGGGAGTCTATCCCACCAATTGCAATGAACTTGTCGATGAGCTGATGCAAGTCTTTTCCGTCACTGACAGGGAATCGGTGACTGTCGAAGGAGCCACACTGCCGTTTGCCAAAGCCTTGTCCGAAAAACTCTGCTTGACCGAAGTCACTGACGAATTACTGGCTATGCTGCGGGAGACCACAGAAAACGTCAAAACGCAGGCATGGTTGCAGCATGTCGAAGAAAATCCCGATTTGATTGATGGTTGGGACGTGCTGGATCTGTTGGCATTTCTGAGTCCGAACAAGATCACGCCACAACAACTTGTGAGTGTGCTATCCCCGTTGAAACCGCGACTCTATTCGATTAGCAGTTCACTCAAGGCATGTCCCGAGAAAGTCCACTTAACAGTAGGACGAGTTGACTGGACGTTCCAGAATCGACGACGCAAAGGCGTCACTTCCACAATGTTTGCTGATCGGTTGAAAGTTAATGATCCCGTTCGCATTTTTGTTCAGAAGTCGCATGGGTTCACTGTCCCCGTGAACCCCACCGTTCCCATGATCATGGTTGGGCCGGGAACAGGGATTGCCCCCTTTCGCGCATTCTTACAGGAACGCCACGCGACAGAAGCCGCCGGTGACAACTGGTTATTCTTCGGAGATCAGAAATCGTCCACGGACTATCTATACGAAGAAGAACTGGCGGAATATCAGAAGTGTGGCAAATTAACGCGAATGGATTGCGCGTTCAGCCGTGATCAGGAGAGCAAGATCTACGTTCAACATCGCATGCTTGAGCAGGGTGCTGAATTCTGGGCATGGCTGGAACGTGGCGCACACGTTTACGTTTGCGGTGACGCCAAGCGGATGGCTGTCGATGTCGATCAAACACTTCGCCAGATCATCGGACGGCATGGCGGACTGGAATCAAAAGACGTAGACGAGTATGTCACAACCATGATCCGCAGTAAGCGATATTGCCGGGATGTCTATTAAACTCATGAACGGCCCCAAAAAGAGGAATCTCAAAGATCCCCCACGACCTGCCCTGCTATTAAAGTGAATTGAGGTAGTGCAGCAATTGATTCAGCTCTTCTGAAGTCAGCTTTTCCCCGGCGACCTTTTCGGGAGCGTGGTATTTTTCCAGGGCATCACGCAAGCTGCGGGATCGGCCATCGTGCAAAAAGCGACGGCGTATTCCCAGCCCTAATAGCGTGGGAGGGTTAAAGCGGTAATCGCTGTCATTGCGGCTTTTCAAACCAATCTCAAACGAGTCTTCATGAACAAACCAATTGCCCTGATGGCAGTTCTCGCAGGCTCCTTTTCCCAGAAAAATCGCACGTCCAGCATGCCATGCGGGATCATCCGTTGGTATGGGACGGTGGGAAACTGACTCGCTCCATGAGTAAGGCTTCAGCGTTTTCAGATAAGCGACGAGCGCGGCTTGTTGCTGAGGCGAAGACGGTTGCTCGCTCTGCATGGTGTCTTCAATGGAACGCTTCATCGCGTTACTCAGATCCTGCTGCCACCCGTGCCATGTCCATGGCCCTGTATCAGCCACATGGAACAAAGACGGAATCAGCTTGGCTGCCCCGTAGCCACGATCGTTCTGCGTATCAAACAATTGACCAGCCGTATGTCCATCAGGATGGCAGGAATGACAACTGAACCATTGATGCAAGCTGAATTTCGCATCGTAAAAAATCTCTTCTCCCTCACGAACCAGTGATTTTTCCGTGGTATTACGTCCCACAAGAATGGTTGAAGTGACTTTTCCACGATCCAGATCAACAATCTCGACGTGTTCTGTTAAACCATTGGCAACCACAATCTGGCGGTCGCCGATGAATTCAAAATCCAGAGGTCGGCCAGCCAGAGGAATACGGCGGTACCGATCTCGATCGCCGATAAGTTCTGGCCTCACAAAGTCCCCCGGATCGCCAGGCATCCAGGGCAAATCCTCTCGCTTGATCAGAAGCAATTCGTGCGAACCACTGGCGGTGATGACAATCCAGTGACCATCAGGAGAGATGCGTGTGGCGTAAGCATCCCCCACTCCTTTTTGAAACTCATCTAATCCCAACTGCTCTTGCTCACCTAATTCGCCTTTAGGAATTGGCATGCGGATCAAGCGATTGTCAATCACCCACCCTCGCTCAATATTGCTGAAAGAAACAGGGAACCCTCGATTGATGGCGCAACTGACAAGCAGCGAACCTGTTTCCGGCTCGAAGGTCATCGGCCCGAGATTAAACCCGTCGGTATAGATCTTATGCTCACCAGCAACTTCCAATGTTTCCGCGGAGAGAACTGTCACTTTGCCGGGAACCTGGCTCGCCACAGCCAACCAGCGTGAATCAGGAGAGATTAACACTTGCTGGGGCAGACCAGAAACCGGCACTTTATTGCGAATTTCAAAGGTTTCGAGGTCGACGACCATGACTTGATCTGCCCCGGAAACTGCCACAAATGCCCGCTGTCCTCGATCAGATTTCTCGATGGCAATGCCACACGGCTCCAATCCGACCGGTAACCGGCGACCAAAGCTCAAATGGCCATCTTTTACCAGAAGTTCGACCAGTTCACCGGCACCCCGTGCCGTGACGACAGCCCGCTGGGCATCAATCCATTGGACATCCCAGGGGGATCCCGCCAGGGGAAGTTCATCCCGCTTCATTGAAGTCTTCAGGTCTATCAAGGCGACGGAACCGCCAGTATTCGCCACGAGGATCAACGTCTGATCGGAAGAGACGGCCACACTGCGCGGGTTTCGATAGACGGAGTCACCCAGTGATACGGCAGTGTCTGACTGAGTGGAGTTAGAAGCAGAAACTGTTCCAGCAGTCTGATCCACTTCAGCTGCCGTGACATCATGCCAAGTGACGCTTTGAAGGATCGTGCCCAACAGTGCGGCGAACAGTCCCAGACTCAACATGCTTGTGATCAGCCAGCGCATGGAGGGGGATTCTCCTTAAAAGAAGACAGCAATTGAAATAATAAACCCGGCAGGCACTTCGCAACTTCATCTCCAAGCTAGCCTGTCAACCGGGATGGCTGCAAGAAGAGTTAGTGCCGCGTTACGGCTTTATCTTCGTGTTGATGTCGCTGCAACGTCATTTGTTGTCGGACTTAACAGCAGACGAGACCCGAAATTATATACTTTGACAACGCATTGGCTCCTGTTGTACGAGCAGGCTCAATTGTACAGGCTTGGCGTGATGATCCTTTCATCATTTTTCGGTTTACCGATCCCCCCGTGATGTTGTCGCGAATCCTGGCGAGGGCTGTTATCGTGCGTTGGTGTGAAACAAACACCTTTTGCGGGCGGATCCGCTTTCTACCTGGCTGAAATCGATCAGCCCGAGGATTGATAGATGGTCACCACTAAACCAACCGCGAGTCATCGTCTGGCCTCGATCGATGCCTATCGCGGTCTGGTGATGGTGCTGCTGGCTTTCAATGGATTTGGGATTCTTGAAGCGAGTCGAAACTTCCCGCAATCTGATGGTTGGCAGACTGCCGGATGGATGTTTGACCATGTTGCCTGGCGCGGCTGTTCGTTATGGGACATGATTCAGCCGTCGTTCATGTTTCTTGTCGGAGTCTCGATCCCCTGGTCGATGGCATCACAAAAATCTCAGGGAGTCACGCCTGCCCACGGTTGGATTCGTGCCGCGATTCGATCGTTGGTGCTGATAATGCTGGGGATTTTTTTGATTTCTGATTCCAAGCCTGCCACTGACTTTTCGTTGATGAACGTCCTGACTCAGATTGGGCTGGGCTATCTGGTGGTCTATGCCGTTGCACAATCATCGCGGCCGCTGGCTCCCTTCATTGCTGGAGGAATTCTTCTGGCCTATTGGGGCTTGTTTGCTTTCTGGCCAGTAGGAACACCTGCCGATGCGGCACGATTAGGACTCCCCCCGGATTGGTCACAGTTGACGGGATTCTCTGCTCACTGGAACAAGCATTTGAATCCTGCAGGGCAGTTTGACCGCTGGTTTCTGAACTTTTTCCCTCAAGAGATTCCCTTTGTTTTTAATAAGGGAGGCTACCAGACACTGAACTTTATCCCCTCGATTGCCACCATGCTGCTGGGATTGGCTGCTGGTCAATCTATCCAGCAATCAAAGGGAGCTTTTCCCGCCGCCATCCGGATGATTCTGGGGGGCGTGGTTATTGCTTTACTGGGATGGTTACTGGATGCCACCGGCGTTTGTCCGATGGTGAAACGAATCTGGACTCCTTCCTGGACACTCTGGAGTGGTGGTTTGTGCCTGACGACACTGGGCCTCTTTCATTTCGTCACGGAAGCCGCTCAATGGCGCTGGGGTGTTTGGCCACTCGTGATTGCAGGCATGAACTCTATTGTTCTGTATGTGTTCTACATGCTGCTTCGTCCCTGGATGGCGATCACGTGGCAGCGGCACCTGGGGGCGGGGGTCTTTCAGATTTTTGGAGAGTCCTTTTCGCCCATCTTGCAGGCATGTGCCGTAGGGCTTTCCTTCTGGCTCTTTGTCTGGTGGCTGGCTCGGCAAAAGGTTTTTATCAGGCTGTAATCTTCAACACGTTGCCATCTTGAATTCATGATTCACACAAAAAAATCCGCGTTATGGGCAATGTCTCACGACCAACAAGGACGCTTTTTATGAAAAAGCTCGAACCCACATCTTGCAACCAGATTTCTGCTCATCTGTTAAGGATTAAGTTCGGCCTCGCAGCCTCGCTGATGGCTCTGTCATTTGTCTGCGGGGCAAATGCTGTTGCTCAAGAACTTTCAAAGAAGCCTCTACCAATTGACCTCTTCGACGGTCAGACACTGAACGGCTGGGAAAAAGTCGGAGGTGGCGCGACATATGAAGTCGAAAACGGCGAGATTGTCGGGCGTGTCGGGCCAGGAGCCAACACTTTCTTAAGAACCCAGGCCACCTATGGCGATTTTGAACTGCGCTATGATGTGAAGCTGGATATTGCTGGAAATAGTGGTGTGCAATTTCGCAGTCATCAGAAGGATGGAAACGGCCGGACATTCGGCTATCAATGCGAAATTGACCCTTCACCCCGCTCCTGGACAGGCGGAATTTACGACGAAGGCCGTCGCGGTTGGATCTATTCCCTTGAAAATAACGAAGCCGCTCGCCAAGCGTTTAAGCTTAGCGGTTGGAATACGTTTGTGATTACCGCCAAAGGCCCGCATATTCAAACGCGTGTTAATGGTGTGCTCTGCGCCGATCTGATCGACACCGCTGATCTCGAAGGTTTTATTGCCCTGCAGGTTCACTCGGGTAAAGCCGGCAAAATCCATTGGAGGAACATTCAGCTCACTCCTTTGGGTGAACCCACCTGGAAGACGCTCATCAGTGATGTTCCTTCGAGCAAAGGTGGATTAGCTGGCTTTCAGATGACAGGTGCTGCTGTATGGAAGTTTGTCGATGGTGAACTTCAGGGAATCTCTCCAGCCGGTGAGGCGCAGCCCAGCGTCCTCATCTCGACCGATGCCTATCGCGACTTTGCCTTGAAGATGTCTTTCAGGGTGGTGAAAGGGAGCAGCAGTTTGATATTCCGCGGGACGGAAAATTCTGCTCACGAAATGACTGGTTATCAAACCGTGCTGGATTTCTCCGAAAAAATGGGTGGTCTTTTTGAAATACCCGGCCAGATCCCGGTTGCCAAGACATCGGCAGAGACCATCAAAAAAGCCTTTAAACCTGCTGATTGGAACGAGCTAACCGTCGTCGCCCTGGGAGACCGTATGGTCATTCATCTCAATGGAGTGAAAACCGTCGATCTCGTGAAGCCCGGCATCCCCCCAGCCGGGAAGCTGGCATGGCTGCTCCCTAGCGGTGAAGAGACTGAAATACGTTTCCAGAAGCTTCAAATCCTGCGTCTGGATGACATCGACTGTTGCCTCGAGTAAAAGTCTTTGACGATTACCCGGCATCTGTCGTTGATGAATGGTTCACCAGTCGGATCTGCTGTCATCCAGAACCGTGGAGGCTTTTGAACTCGTGACTTGAGAAACAACCCCAGGGGGCCAGCTCTGATGAACTGGCTCTCCTGGGGCTTAGTCGATCATGGTTTCAATCGATTCTATGGATCACGTCAATGTTCGATTCACGTGAAGATCTTCGTCACGAGCGATTATTCTCCCAGAATCCGCTTGGCAATCCGTTTGAGGGCTTCTGACTCAATCTGACGCACACGCTCACGGGTCAGACCCATTTCTTCGCCAATTTCTTTGAGTGTTTTAGGCTCAGAATCATCCAGTCCGAATCGCATGCGAAGAATTTTTGCTTCACGTTCGTCCATCGTTTCAAGCATTTTATAGACATGCTTGAGATTATCGGTATCGAGCAATTCATCATCGGGGCCTTTGACCCGCTCATCGGCCACCATATCGGACATCATCCAGCCGGATTCTTCGTCATCTGTCTGCGGCGTTGAGCTATAAAGATGAATGGCCTTTTTGACAATTGAGAGCTTCTTTTTAGGAAGCCCCAGTTCTTTGGCAACCTCTTCCTGGGTCGGAGGACGTTTGTATTCATCTTCCAGCTTGGCAGTGGCTTTACGCCATTTGGAAAGCAGTTCGACCATGTATGCAGGGATGCGAATCGTTTTGCCACAGTTAATCAGTGAACGCTTGATCGACTGCTTGATCCAGTAGCTCGCATAGGTACTGAAGCGAGTGTTCATATTGGGATCAAATCCCTCAACGGCTCGCAACAGGCCGAGGTTCCCTTCTTCAATGAGATCTTGAAGCGGAAGCCCCTTTCCAACATAAGCTCTCGCAATATTGACCACCAGACGCAGGTTAGCACGCACCATGCGGTCACGAGCTTCCTTTTCGCCATTGGCGATCCGGTTGGCAAGCTCTCGTTCGTCACGAGCCGTGAGCAAAGCGGTCTCGTTGATTTCCCGCAGGTAGGTCTCCAGAGGAGACTGCACCGAAGTGCTGCCGCTGCGGTCATCTAAAAATGAAACATTAATCGTTTTAGGCATTTGTGGGCTCTGCCGCTGAGGGTGTCAGGGGATGGCACGTTGTCGGCAAGCTCATCTAAGCCTGCCACGCGGTGTCGCAGAGCGCTGGAATCGAGTCCCACTTCAGGCGAACAGGCACAGCCCCGAATCATCCGGTGGCTTGCGGCTTATGTGTCGGTAGATCCACCCTCGACACAGCCAGCGAAGTTTCCTGTCCGTTTCCAACACTGTTTGACGCGTTGTCTGAATATGTATATCGACTGTTTGGGGAGAGAATTCGCGGTCTTCCGGCGAAAAATGGCTGTTCCGAATAGTGAAACCTGGCAAGACAGCCTGTCGTGCGGGGCGTGCGGAACATGCGGGCGCGCCGTCATATTCTTCGCACATTTCGTAAACAAAATGATTGACAAAGTGTCAATCATGGCCCTGGTACGTTTAAGCAGGGTCTGCGCGGTTGTCAAAAGGTTACAACAGCTTTGCAATCGCGTTATCCGAGACAACAGCGAACAGCTAATTGATTTGTCAGAGGCACAAGAAAGCATCCCCCGTGCCAATGGCACATTTTTAATGGCGTCATGCTCTCCTCTCGCCAGAATATATCCAGTGCAATGGAATAATCGGTACGATCCGTTTTTCCTATCGCAATGGTTCTCATCGAATTTTCGCCAGATCACATTGAGAATTGCTGATCCGTTTCGGTTCTGTAAATGAAATGAAAAAGGGCTGCTTCTTGAATAAATTCAAAAAGCAGCCCGGTGTTTTTTTGTGACATCGCTCTCGAGGAGCAGTTTGCAAGGAAGACCTGTGTTAGACGCTGGGCTTCCCTAACGTCGAGAGATCGAAGTCAAACGTGTTTTTGCCTGGGGCGACATCAACTTTCTGAGGGACTGTATATGTTTGCGGAGGGGGAGCGGGTTTATTGGGGTTTTCCGAAGTTCCATTGACCTGTAGCTGAACCTGACAGACTCCCACAGGTGCCCCCAATGGGCCGCCACGATAGCGGAGTTCATACCGTCCTTCAGTACTGGTCACACCCATCGCAGGAACCGCATCTCGGGACTCTGGGGTGTAAATCACGGTCACACCAGCAACTGGCTTTCCTTTCTGAACAACTGTTCCTTGAACTTGAGCTAACTCTGGGCCTGTTTCCGCAGTTCCGCAGCCGGGCACACTCATTCCGAGAAATATCACAGCCACTAATCGCTTGCAGATGGACGAACTGATATTCACAAGATCCTCACAACGAAAAAACTAGATTCAATGAAAAGAGGCTCGCTGCCTGTTACGAGCCTCCAACAATCGGGATGAAACATCCCGTCATTTAGAACTCGCCAAGAACCTGACCATCGTTCCGCTGACAGATGCCGTTAATAATGCTGGCACTGGTGTTTTCAGACAGAAATCGGACTGAACCATCGGCAAAAACAAAGTGGGCTCCGCCTGTATGAGCGGAACTGAAAACACTGTGCATCTGCCCGCCAACGTTTGAGGTGTTGACTCCAGCATCTGCAGGAGTTGATGCTCGATAATTAATCAGGTAGGGCGAGCGAGGTGACGTGTAATTTCCGATACGTGACGTCTGATTTTCTCCGCCAGACCAGGCACCGCCAGGAACATTTGAAGCACGCATATCGTTCAGCGCCGTTGTCGACGCATTCGACATGGTCATAATCCCCTGCTCTCCGAACATTGCCGTACTCGACGTTCCATCGATCACGTTGGCAATTGTGGCTGGTTGTGGGCGGGAACCATATTTTGGTGACATGGGATCCCAGAGAGTTCCTGCGAGGGCTGGAACAATGATGCCATTGGCCGCCAGCATGCCAGAGCCAGTCCAGGCTGTTTCGGTGCGTGTCGTTCCCGTGGGAGTGTTATACGATCCGCAGATGCCAACATAATTGGCTAATTGCACTGTAATCGATGTGGGAACTGTCGTTCCCAAAGCTGTGGTGCCTGCACTGGTGGTATCCGAACGTGTCGTCGACATGGCGCTGGAAGGACAGAGCAAACCGGGGACGCGTAATGAGTTCTTTACGGCCCAATTTCGATCCGTCCCGGAAGTTCCGTTGAAGTCAGTGCCACTGAACACCATCTGATTGAAGGCGGCCCCTTGATCCATCATCGGAAGCAGACGGACAAATACTGAGGCTGACCGGTTGAGGTTGGCACCCGATCCTTCTGCTGTGAAACTTGCCGGTGGGAACTGCAGATGGATGTCATGATAATTGTGAGTGGCCAACCCCAACTGCTTGAGATTGTTGCGACATTGTGTTCGACGAGCCGCTTCCCGAGCCTGTTGAACAGCGGGCAGCAGCAAGGCGATCAGGATTGCAATAATGGCGATCACCACTAATAACTCAATCAGTGTAAACCCGCGTCGACGCAGCATTTCATTCCCTCGCAAAAATTAGAAAAATGTTCCGAACATAAACGTCGGAAGCGATGTGATGCTGTGCATAAAGCGAATCTCATGCCAGAGGTATGTTCTTATGGTCTACTCGGTAGACCATAAACTACAAAATTAGAGATTAGTAGTTTTACCAGCTACGATTTCGTGTTTTCGATGTTTTTTTATTTCTATCTCGCTCGAAAATCAGACGATTTGCACTGACTGGTTGCCCGTGATTCAGGATGCTTCGCCCAATGGTTTAATGCTCTGCATATAAACAAGGCAGGGAGCTGCGCTTGCCAATGCGGCTCCCATTTCAAAACGAGAACCGGCGGGAAGCCTAAAAACGAAGCGACCCGGCATCAAAACATGATGCCGGGTCGCTGGCTGGCTTCTGAGAGAAGTCATTATGAGGGGACAACCCCTCAAATCGATGAATTAACCTTCAGTTGGTGTGGCGTCGCCGCTCATGCTGAACAGCGGGCCAGCCGAACCTTCTGTACCACCCTTAAGTTCAGCGCGGGGCTTAGGAGCGGAGGACTGGCCATCGGAAGACGGCTTGTTCTCTTCCGTCGGCAGATCGCCACTGGTCTTACGGCTCAGACCAATTTTGCGGTCGACAGGGTCGATTCGCAGAATACGGACTTCGAGTTCTTCGCCAACCTTCACGAAGGTTTCTGGGTTTTCGATCTTCTGATCGGCAAGCTCAGAAACATGGAGGAGACCTTCCAGTTCCGACTCCAGTTCCACAAAGACGCCAAAATTGGTGATCTTTGTGACCTTGCCAGTGACCACTTCACCTGGCTGGTACCGTGTTGGGATGCGGTTTTCCCATGGATCTTCATCAAGCTGCTTCAGGCCGAGAGCGATTCGCTTGCGTTCTTCGTCGACGGAGATGACCTGACACTTGAGCAGGTCACCCTTCTTCAGCATTTCGTTGGCGTGGGAGATCTTGCGAGTCCACGACATATCGCTGACGTGCAACAACCCATCCACACCTTCTTCAAGCTCGATGAAAGCCCCGTAGTTGGTGAGATTGCGAACAGTTCCTTCGACAATCGTGCCGGGTGGGTACTTCGCCGAGACCTGATCCCATGGATTCGGCAGAGCCTGCTTCATCCCCAGAGAAATTTCCTGCTTGTCTTTGTTGATATTGAGGACAACGACTTCGACTTCGTCGCCGGGGTTAACCAACTCAGAAGGATGGTTGACGCGCTTTGTCCAGGACATTTCGCTGATATGGACAAGGCCTTCGATGCCGTCTTCGAGCTTGACGAACGCGCCGTAGCTCATCACGTTGACGACATCGCCCTTGATCTTCGTCCCCACAGGGTACTTGGTTTCCACATCGTCCCAGGGACTCTTGTCTTTCTGCTTCAGGCCCAGAGCGATCTTCTCGCGATCCCGGTCGATGTGCAGAATCATCACTTCGATTTCGTCGTCGATCTTCACCATTTCGCTCGGGTGACCAATGCGGCCCCAGCTCATGTCGGTGATGTGCAGCAAGCCATCAATGCCGCCCAGGTCAACGAACGCACCGAAGTCGGCGATGTTCTTGACTGTCCCCTTGCGGATTTCGCGTTCTTTGAGGTCGGCGAGCAGAGTCTTCTTCATCTTCTCGCGCTGCTCTTCAATCAAGCGGCGGCGGGAAACAACAATGTTGCGGCGTTGCTCATCGATCTTGAGGATGAGGCACTCAATGATCCGACCCTTGTACGAATCGAGATCGTGTGGGCGGCGGATATCAACCTGCGAGGCTGGCAGGAAGACGTTGACACCAATATTGACCAGCAGTCCACCCTTGATCTTGCGGACGACTTCGCCCTTGACGACATCGCCTTCCTTGTGTTCGCGAATGACTTTTTCCCATTCGCGGATCCGATCAGCCTTCTTCTTCGACAGCATGATCAAGCCGAATTCGTCTTCGATTTCTTCGAGGAGAACGGCGATCCGCATGCCAGGAACAGGCTGTTCATCTTCATCGCCCCATTCTTCGATGGGAACGATGCCTTCACTCTTGTAGCCGATATCGATGAGAACTTCTTCGCCTTCGATGCGAATGACCGTTCCCTCGATGATGGAGTTCACATCGTAGGTTTCGCCGTGTGGCGTGTAGAGGGCGTCGATCTCTTCCTGATCGAGGCCAGCGTCTTCCAGTCCGAGCGAGGCTGCAAAAGCCTGATCCAGCTCGTCGTCGCTGATGGAGTATTCGCGAAGCAAATGACGATCAACCATGCGTTTTCAATCCTGACTGCACGGTTCCTTATGAATCCCGGCAAAGCTTTTGCCTGAAATCATTTCACCACAAGGAACCAGCGGCGGCCGTATTCGTTCACTCCAGACGAAACTAGCCTTATCTCAAAAAAGTGGGTTGGGTATGTCGACGAAGGCACATCGCCTTCCATCCAGACACGGGGAGTGCAAACCGGATTTTAGTCACAACCTCACTTTTTTGAAAAGGCTGGAGACGGCGCAATTCCCTTCAATTGTGAGAGTTCTGGAAATTATGCCTCAAAAAAACGGAAGAAATTGGAGAAACTGTGCGTCAATCCGCCCCCACTTCAGGTGAAAAACTCTATCTACTCGCCCAAATCACAGTCAAATTACCGAGCCGACCAGTGACAGAGGATCACCAGTTGGTTCCGCTTTGGGTGTGGGCATTGTAAGACGAAACTGACGGGCAAAGAGTTAAGAGTTGAAGTCAGCGGGTTTGACCAGCGTCAATTCGCTTTACCAGCCTTCTCCCAATTCTTCCTGAATCTCGACCCAGCGCTCTTCAGCGGTGGTCAACTGTTGGCCGATCTCTTCAACCTGATTATGAAGATCAAGGGCCTTCCTGGCGTCAGCTTCCAGAGAAAGCGAAGCCGTGAGCGACTTCTTTTGTTCATCGAGTTTGGCGATATTCCGTTCGACAGTCTGTAATTCTTTGCGAAGTGCGCGATCGTCCTTTCCTTTCGGCTTAGGAGCTTTTGCTGCGATGACTGCCGCCGGAGCCTTAGCCATTTTGCTGGCATTCGCCTCACGTTCTCCGTCGTCGATCTCTTTATTCACTGCATAGACGTAAGCGTCGTAATCGCCGTTGTAATTCGTCACCCGGCCATCTTTCACTTCAATCACGCAAGTGGCGACACGCTTCATAAAGTGACGATCGTGAGTCGTGAAGATCACCGTTCCCTTGTAGCTCACCAAGGCGTCGGCGAGGGCCTCGACTGTATCAACATCCAGGTGGTTGCCGGGTTCGTCAAGGACGAGAATGTTGTATTGGCTGAGCAGCATCCCCGCGAGACACAGGCGCGCCCGCTCACCCCCGGAAAGGACACTCACTTTTTTATCCACATGCGCGCCACGGAACAGAAATGCTCCCGCGATATCCAGCACGGTTTGCGTGCGCGTCATCGGTGCGGCGGTCTCTTCCAGGTATTGCAAGACCGACTTTTCCGGAGGAAGCGTTGTGTAAACATGCTGGGCATAAACCCCCACGCTGCAACCGTGCCCCCAGCGAAGTTCACCGTCTATGGGTTTGAGTGAATCAACAATGGTGCGCAGGAACGTCGTCTTCCCCTGACCGTTATCACCCACGATGGCTGCCCGTGAGCCATGGTCAATTTCGAGCGTGATATCACTGGCAATCTTTCGCTCGGGATAGCCAATCGACATGTCTTTGCAGCGAACAGCAGGCCCCTGACGTGGTTCAATCATCGGCGCGCGAATGACTGCGGTGGCTTCGTCAGCTTCCACCTCCTGGACTTCCAACCGCTCTAGTTGCTTTGACTTGGAACGTGCCTGCGTCGCTGTACTGGCGCGGGCCTTATTCTTGGCGATGAACTCTTCCAGGCTTTTGCGTTTGGCAAGAACGGTGGCGTTAGACCGCTGGATCACTTCACGCTGCTCTCGCTCATAATCGAGATAAGCATCGATTTTTCCAGGGAATGTTGTCAGCTTTCCCCGCGAAAGAGCGAGCGTGTGCGAGCAGGTCGCCCCCAGAAACGCACGGTCGTGAGAGACGATCAGACAGGCTTCGTTATAACCCCGCAGGAAGTGTTCCAATAGAATCTGGGTTCGCAGATCCAGAAAGTTTGTTGGTTCATCGAGCAGCAGCAGATTTGGCTCGTGCAGCAGCAATGCGGCCAGCTTCACACGAGTCTGCCAGCCTCCAGAGAGTTTGGCGATCGGGCCGTCAAGGTAGCTCCCTTTCAGCTCGAACTGGCCAGCCACTTCCCCGCATTTCCAGTCGGGTTGATTGCTGTCACGCATCAGAAATTCGAGGGCCGACTCACCGGGACGGAAATCATCATGCTGCCGGAGATAACCCAGTCGCAGGTTGGGATGCCGGGAAATCGAACCGCTATCAAGTTCTTCTTCCCCCAGAAGGATGCGCAGTAGTGTACTTTTGCCAGCCCCATTGCGACCCACGAACCCGACTTTGACATCATCCGAAATTGTCGCTTCGGCATGGTCGAGTAAAACTTGCGACCCATAGCTTTTGCAGGCATCCCGAATCTGGAGCAGTGCCGCCATAAACCCATCATCCTGTGAACAAAACCAATCAAAGACCCTGTAGGACACGCTGCCAAATCATGTGCCAAGGGACGCCCCATCAGCCAAGAGTATATCAGCGATCTCTATTCAGGTGGAGCGACGAAGCCACCCACACTACATATCAGCAGTTGTTAATACTTGGAGGGGCGATCTTCGCATCAGGTATCGTGGCTGATGAGAGGGTTAACTTCATGGCAACTTCGCCATGAAGTTAACCAAAAAGTCCAATGCTGGCAGTGAAACCATGCAAGAAATTCTTTGTGCCCACCTGACCAATCTCCCCCTGAGCAAAGAATCCTGCGGTGGGAATCAGCCCATAGGCCTCTGTGACTTTTTTGGCATCATGATGCGGCTCAGAAAATAGCCGTGTCCCCCGCCCGTTGCAGGTAAAGAGCAATGCCCCCAGCGGCATTATCGCTGATCCACGCACGGCACTAAGCATCTCGCCCAGATCCTCTGAAGCGGAAATGTGGTCTCGCAAATGAAATTGAACCGTCTGACCAACTCGGGCGCGTCCGCCAATCGCCAGTGCTCCTGTGTTACGGTCGGCTCCAATAACATTCGTAATCAGGAAATCGCCCCGTCGAAATGTATCACGATATTCAGTCATGGCCAGTCCGAGATGCAGGCCATGTTCGATCAGCTTTTGATCATGGGGAGAGAGACTGGAATAGAGCTCTTCAAGACGGGTGAGTGGCGATTCTCCGCCCATCTCAAGAATAAAATTTCTGTCCGTACGAGTCACAATAAACGTTGAACCAACCGGGCGACACCCCTGTGAGACCACGGTTGTGAAGGGTAACTCACCGGAGAGAATCACTCCAATGGCCCCTTCTTCGATCAACTGTGGTTCTTTGGTGGGGTGGGCAAAAAAGAGGGCGTTTTCTCCAGGGCCTCCCCCGCTTGCCATGCCGCCAATGACCGGTAAGCCGGGAAGCTCCTCTGCAAAGTAGTCGATCAATTGATCAGGGAGCGATGAGTAAGGGTCAGCCAGAACCAGGGCGCACCGCGCTGAGGATCTGAGCGAATCGAGATCCCTGGGAAGACCGCTGGTCACGACACCATCTGGAGTCCGTTCAAATGAGGCATGGAAGGGGTGAATGCTCACTTCCGGCCAAACTGCGGCCCATAACGAGAGAGCTGGCCCCCCTTCAATCTCGCGAGTTGTGGTCACAATCGACTCACCACAGCAACCCACGAGAGTTTTGGCGCCTGTTGACTCAACCAGTTTTGAGGCCAATGACTTCCATTCATTGGCATGATGATGCGAGGAAAAAACAACGAGAAGGTCGGGTGCGACTCCCTCCAATTGTTCATGCAGCTTGCTCGAGACCTCTTCGATCGCTTGAGCCAGAGCAATCTCAGTCGAGCAAACAGCAGAATAACGGCGTATCAAAGGTTGCATCCTTGGCGGTGGAATCATCGTGATCTGATCCACGTAAGGATGAAAAGAAATTAAGATTCCGGCAAGCCTGCTGTTACATGAAAGGAATGGTCGCCAGGTTGTTGATCCTGCGATTCTTCCAACCAAGAGCACCAGGGGGCGGGAATTAGTTGGAATCGGGCAGATCGCTGGTGGCATCGGTGCCAGTCGCTGCCAGCTTGACAGACGACTTCACAGTGCTGACCGTTTTGAAGTCATCCCTTGGTGCTCGCTCATCTTTCACTTGACGAACCACGGTCGCTGTCCAACCCGCAACACCAAACGGGATTTCTGCCGAACGCCAGATGCTCGATTCTTCTTGAGTGCGGCTTCCTGCCCGTTCGGCTTCCAGCTTGCCTTCGTAAAGCGTCGCTGATTGAGCTCCCGCTGGTGTCGCAAAATCTTCAGGGGTATTGCTGGATGTCACATTTCGATAGTAGCCCGCAAGCACACCAAGGGGGTAAAGCTGGAGCGCAGGTGTCACCAGCGGCAGGGTTTCTCCGCTGCCCACCTTACGATAGCCTTTGATGACAGGCAGAAAGGAAACAGGAATCCCATTTGCATCAACCGCTTTGGTGGGTACTGCCTTTTCAGGAACGAGCACTTTGTAAATTTCAAGACCAGCCAGCCCCGTGTCCAGCTTGCCGTCAATTTCTTTGCCCCGTTCGATGCGTATTTCCAACCAGCGACAGGGAACCTGCTCACCAGCGACTTCTCCCTCTTCGCTTCCTAAAGCACGGATCGTGACCTGTTCTGACCACGGTGGCAGTTCCAGGTCTCCCGCAGCTGCCCCCGGACGGGCTTCCGTTTGTTCAAAAGTTCCCTGGAAACGTACCCAAGTCCCCTCTGGAGGCAAATTCCAGACAATCGTCTGGGCCTGTAGTCCTGTGGCCATGCTCAAAGCGAGCGCCAGGCTGAGAAGACTCATTGCGAGCAGTCGCGGCTGCCAAAGTGTCATTGCTGTTCTTTCGGAAACGGTCGTTTCAAAGCGTCGAAATTGCGTCAGAATGCGGAAAAGGTTTCTCATTGAAACTTACAGTGCCAGATCGGCAAAACTGTGAGCAAATGATTTATCGAGCGAAAATTGCCAGCAGAAAACTTAACCGCCATCGTAGATTGCCTTGGGGATTGCAATCAACGGTTGAGAAATTTCTTGTCAGTTTCACCTGTTGAATGGGGAGTGACAAGCTGATTTCATGCAATTTGGCTGCCCCTCATAACCTGTTGGCAATTATATGGGGCGTGTTACGTCTTTGCTTTGAAGGTCGATGCAATGTAACATCCTACGCTGTATTGCTTTACAGCCGGTTTAACCCCGATTTTAAGCTTTGACAACTCATCAGGTGGGATTGGGGAAGATGTCATGAAAAAATAATTCACGTCATTGGGCCGTTTAGCCCTTATTTTTTAGCCTTTATTTTCACGTGGCCATCGATAACCAAACAAAAGAAATTCAGTCTCAATTCAACACTGCTTAGCCGGTCAAGAGAAATCGTGTGCCATTTCGCAAAGGCCTTGTCGAAAATCATCCAGGCACTTGACCGCCTTACGCATGCGCGCCATTGTCCTGCAGTCGTTTGTTTCTCGGAAGATGTTGATTGATTTCAAATGAATTTCCTCTTGCCGGTGTGTTATCGTACTGACCTGTCAATGATCCGGGTCAGCCCACAGAAGGTGGGGCGATTTCAAATCGTATTCTGTTTAATCTGTTCAAGGGCGAAGTGGGTTCCCTGGAAAATTGTCGCCGTCTGGATCGCTTAAAGTATGCCGTGGAAAAGGGCACGAGTGATAAGGTTGTGATAGCTTAGAGCAGATTCACTTGATGTGTCTGTTGGTCTTATGGATTGATCAATCATCTCCAATGGAGTTTTGGCATGATTTCTGTGCCCGGCAAATTCGCTTGCCAACTTTCGTTTGCTATTCGTCTCTCACTTGCTGGCTTGCTGGGAGCGTCATCTGCCGGAACGGGAGAACTCAGAGCTGATGATTCCTTGCAGGTGGCTGTGGTGAATCAGGCCTCAGACCTGAGTTCAACGGGGGCTGCAGTCACGCCAACCACCCAAGACGCAAAATTGAAAGAGGGTAAGTCGCAAACCAGCGATTCAGAAAAAGTCGAAAGCAAAGAAAAGCCCAAGGTCGCAGTCGCTAAGTCACTGAAGATTGCTGAAATCAAAATTTCAGGCAGTTTGACCGAAGGAGCCCCCATGGAAGGCTTGTTTGGGGAGAGTAGCGAAACGCTCTTCACCCTGATCGCGCGTCTCGACAAAGCCGCTACTGATAAAGAAGTTCAGGTTGTTGTTCTGCAGATTGGCGATTTATCGATCGGGCGTGGCAAGCTTTATGAACTCCGTAGTGCCATTGGTCGACTGAAAGCCGCGGGAAAAGAGGTCTGGGCGTTTCTCGATTCTGCCGATACTTCTACTTACCTGCTCGCGACTTCCTGCAATAAAATCGCTCTCGCCCAACCCGGCCTGCTGATGATTCCTGGCGTACGGGCCGAAGTCTGGTTCTATAAAGACATGTTGCAAAAACTGGACATCGAGCCAGAAGTTGTACGGATTGGCGAGTTCAAATCGGCGGGTGAACCTTACACTCGCCGCGACATGAGTCCTGAGTTCAAAAAGGAAATGGATGAACTCCTTGATGATGTCTATGGGCAGATTGTTTCTACGATTTCAGAGAGTCGCCAGATTCCTGCAGAACGTGTTAAAGAGCTGATTGATACCGCTGTTTTCACTGCTGAAAAAGCAAAGGCAGCCGGTCTGATTGATCTCGTGGCCTACGAATCAGAACTTCATCAGGCCATTAAATCAGCTCATGGAGTAGAAGCCGCCAAGCTGTCGAAAAACTATGGCAAGAAGAAGGCTGATGCCGACTTGTCGGGACTGAATGGCATCATCACGTTGATGAATGCTCTTTCCGGCCAGGCGCCAGGAACGCGAAAGTCATCAGCTCCCAAGGTGGGTGTGCTGTACGCCAGCGGCATGATTTCTACGGGAAGCAGTCAGTCGAGTCCGATTTCTGGCGAGGTCTTAGGCTCATCAACCCTCATCAAGGCCATTCGTCAGTTGAGGGATGATGACACCGTCAAGGCGGTTGTTCTGCGAATTGACAGCCCCGGTGGGAGTGCCTTGGCCAGTGACCTCATGTGGCATGAATTGGAACTGTTAAAAGCCAAAAAGCCCTTGGTCGCCAGCATGAGTGATGTGGCAGGGAGCGGTGGTTATTACATTGCCATGGGAGCACAGAAGATCTATGCCGCTCCCGGAACGGTCACGGGATCGATTGGAGTCGTCGGTGGCAAAGTGGCACTTGAGAAGCTGTATAACAAATTAGGCGTGAATGTGGTTGTGCTTGAGCGTGGCAAGAACAGCGGAGTCTTGTCGACAACGACAGGTTTTACTGAGACTCAGCGCGAAGCGACCAGAACACTGATGAATGAGATTTATCAGCAATTTACGTCGAAAGCTGCTGCTGGCCGCAAGATGGACGTCGTCAAACTGGAGCAGTTGGCACGCGGACGAATTTATTCCGGAAACCGGGCATTGGAAATCGGTTTGATCGATGAAATCGGTACATTGGAAGATGCGATCAAGGGAGCTATTGAATTAGCCAAGATTGAGAATCCCGCCAAGATTGAACGCCTGGAGCTTCCTAAACCGGGAAGCCCTCTCGAAGCACTGTTTGGGCCAGTGGGGGCTGAGTCTCGTCTTGAGGCCCGGTTGCTGGAACTGCTCCCCGCAGGCACGTTGCCTGCAATTCAGGATCAGCAACTCCTCAATCGGCTGGGGGATCAGCCGGTTCTCACTGTGATGCCATACCGACTGGATCTGAAATAGAGCGACCACTCAAGCAAGTCTTTGTTTGAAATGCTCGCTTCGACTTTGATTGCACCAAGTTGTCAAATAATACAATGGAACTCGTGAGAAAGATCAACGTTATGCGGTTGTCGGGCCTTTCTTCCAGAGTCTGGTTGGTCTGTTTTGGGACGCTACTTGTTGTTGGCGGGAGCGGGTGTTTCGTCACCTCGTCTCCTCCCGTTTCAGCTCAGGGAGGATCCAGTGCTGAGACTGTCGCAGCTGCGGAAAAGCTGGTAGCGGCGGCTGAAAAAATGGATCAGGCGGCTGCCCGATTGGCCGCTGCCGCTGAGCGGTTGGCAACAATGCAGGTTATCGCTGGGCAAGTTGTTGCTGGCTCGCCTGATACCGCCCCAACTCCATCTGACAAAGGGATGACGCCGGAAAAATTTGCGGCGGGATTACCAAATGCTTCAGCAGGTCAAGCCTCTACCAACTTGAAGCAGAAAGAAGACGCTCTTTTCAAAAAATATCCCGACGTTCCCGAAGTCCCCATTCTCAGTGAACTCGATGGCATTGAAATTCCCCGCGTGGCCGAATCGTTTGGCGGCAAACTGGATCTGAATGCGAAAATTCCTGTCGATCTGGGGAATACCCATGCCCAGAACAATCCCAAGTCGCCTGAAAAAGGAGACTGGGTCATTGTCCGATTTAACTCAGAACCGAAATCTTTGAATCCGGTGATCGAGCAGTCGGCCGTGCAGACTTACATTGGCCAGTACGTTCAGGAATCCTTGGCGCGCCAGGATCAGGAAACCTTTGAATTCCTGCCGCATCTGGCAGAAAAGTGGATTATCGAAGACTCGGTCAAACTGGCCGCTGGCACCACTGGAAAGGTCATACAAATGACCATCGATGGTGGCTCCCCGGTGGCTAAGTCCGAGGTCGAATACAAGGCCGCCACTGGCAAGAAACCGGAAGATGAACACAAAATCGTTGTCAAGACGCTTGATGCCGATGGCAAGCCGGTCGCCAAAGGTTGGGTCGGTCTCTTCCCGATTGGAAAAGTGCTGGGTGCCCCGACCACTGGCTATCACAATTGGTCAAATAAAGACGGCGAGTTGATTGTCAGCGGGATTATCCCCGGCAAGTACACCATCAAGACCGGCAACGAAATCTACGGTAAAGTCGAAGATCTGCCCGATGGTGGCGGCATTCGTGTGACTCCTCTCTCTCCCGAAAATCCCCTGAAAAAAGAACTCCCTCAGGGGCAGACGTTCATTGATCTCAAGCCCGGTGAGTTTGAAGACATCCAGCGGGAAACCTGGATGACGTTCTACCTTGATCCCCGTGCCAAGTGGTCAGATGGAACCCCCTTCACCAGCAAGGATCTGGAGTTCGCCTACGCGGTCCTCAACAACAACACTGTGGATTGCGATGCAGTCCGAACTTACTACGCTGACCTCACGGATTGCGATGCCCTCTCACCAACCGTCGTGCGTCTCCGCTACCGCCAGCAGTATTTCAAAGCGTTTGAATTCGGGGCTGGTCTTGGTCTTTACACCCCATCCTTTGAATTCTTCCGCAACCGGTTGAAAAACCTGAATTCCAATGAAGATTTCAAGGGTTTTGATCTGACTCTTGAGAACTTGACCGAAGCTGAAGAAGACGCAAAAAAGACCTTGAGTGCTCATGGCAAACGCTTCGGTAAATTCTTCAATACTGACACGGCCTACAACCAGTCTCCTCTGGGAACCGGCCCCTATACCGTGGAAGACTGGAAGAAGACCGACCGTGTCATTCTGAAGCGAAACGATGGCTACTGGCTTCAAGAACGTGGCGGCTATCTCGATAAGCTGATTTTCCGGTTCATCGCTGACAACACCACAGCCCTTCAGGCACTGCGGGCTGGAGAAATTGACTTTAACTACCGTATGGATCCTGAGCAGTACACCAAAGATCTCGAAGGCCCTCCCTCATGGTTCAAGGGAAAATATGTCAAAGCCGACTGGTACACACCAAATTACAGCTATTTCTGTTGGAATCTGACCAAACCTTATTTTAACGATCAGCGGGTTCGTGTCGCTCTGGCAATGCTCTTCGATAAAGAAGGCTACCTCAAAGACAAAATGTACAACCTGGGCACCACTGTTAGTGGCAGCCAATACTACTTTGGCCCTGGTTACGATCATCTGGTCAATCCGATTGGCTATGATCCTGAACGAGCGAGGGAATTGCTGGCAGCTGCTGGCTGGATCGATACGGATCGTGATGGGGTTCTCGATAAGGAAGGAGTTAAATTCCGTTTTGAACTTCTCATACCTCCAGGAAATCCCATCGCCAACGATCGCGTGGCTCTTCTTCAGAAGTCTCTGAAGCAAGTCGGCATTGATATGCAAATCCGACCGTTAGAGTGGGCCGCTTTCGTCGACAAACTCAAAGCCAAAGAATTTGACCTGGTCACACTCTCCTGGGCCATGCCGATCGAAAGCGATCCATTTCAGCTCTGGCATAGTTCCGGAGCCACACCGGAATCCCGGGGAAGTAACGCTGGCTCGTTTGCCAGTGCCTTAGCTGACGAACTGATCGAAAGCATCCGCGTGACGCTCGATCCGGAAAAACGCGCCCTGCTGAACTATTCACTCCATCGGGTACTGGACGATCAGCAACCTTACATGTTCTTGTATTGCCAAAAGGATCTGGGAGCTTATCACCAGCGTTTCCGCGGCGTGAAGTGGTATCGACTACGACCCGGATTTGACCTCACCGAATGGTATGTTCCTAAAGACGAACAGGCACACTAACCCTGATCTCCTGAATAAGCTCGCCGATATTTTTCTCGGATTGTTTTTGACGGCCGGCTCTCAGATCCTGTTTTTCTGTTGAAGTGGAGTGCATGGCGACTTATCTCTTGCGACGCCTGTTGATGATGATTCCGACCTTGTTCGGCATTCTGATCATCTCGTTTGTAGTCATTAAATCGACACCGGGTGATCCTGCGTCAGGTCGCTTTGGCGGAGCCGCATCTGCGCAGGGAGGGATGAATTCCGAACGAGGGACGGAAAATGCCGAAAAGGCCTTCCGTAAAAACTTCAAACTCGATGAACCGCTTCACGCCCAGTTCCTCTGGTTCCTGGGGCGTGTCTTTCGTGGGGAAATGATCTATTACACCAAACAAGGCTCTATCTGGACGGATTTAATTCCGGCGATGAAAGTGACCTTGCTGATCAATTCCGTCGTGTTTGTGCTGGTCTATGTATTAGCCATCCCTCTGGGGATTTTCAGCGCCGTCGCCCCACAAAGCTGGAGTGACCGTGCGCTGACTCTTGGGCTGTTTGTGCTGTATAGTCTCCCTTCCTTCTGGGTGGCTGAGATGCTCAGACTGGGAGTATTTGAAACAAAACTCGGGCTCCCGGTCTTGGGCCTCTCCAGTTCTAATGCTGACCAGATGTCTTTCTGGCCGCTGCTGTGGGACTACGCCACTCACCTCGTCCTGCCTATCCTCTGCATGACTTACGCTTCACTGGCCTACATCAGTCGCCAAATGCGAGCGGGGATGCTGGAAGTCATTCGCCAGGACTATATCCGCACAGCTTACGCCAAAGGGTGCAGTCCGTTTCGGGTGGTTTGGGTTCATGCCCTCCGCAACAGCCTCTTTCCGATTATTACCTTATTCGCCTCTCTACTTCCGGCACTGATTGGCGGCAGCGTTATTATTGAATATATTTTTGAAATCCCGGGCATGGGGAAATTGACGATCGATAGTGTCTATGCTCGTGAGTACGACATGATCATCGTCACTATGATGCTGTCGGCGATTTTGACTCTCATCGGTATCCTGATTTCCGACATCATGTACGTTCTGGTCGATCCGCGTGTTTCGTTCGAAAGCAAGAATTGATGGTTGCGGCGGATCTCCCTTCATCGAAACCGGTTCCCTTGGCTTCGACTTTACCGCCAACATTGGGGCAACCTCTCGTGTCTCTTCGCACGCCCGTGGTTCCCCCTTTGAATGCGAAGGCGCCCGTCGCGCAGTCACAGTCAGCCCAGATCTGGAGAGAGTTCAGCAAGAGACGCCTCGCCGTCTTTGCGACGGTTCTCATGCTCGTCGAAGTTGTTATTGCGATCTTTGCCCCCATGATTGCCAACGATCGCCCCTTGGCCTTTCTGGGATTCAACCGCTTTGAATTTCAGGAACTGATTCGTTCCTCTGAATCGCTAGTCACTCTGACAAAATCTTATCAGTCTCAGCAGAAACCCATTCAGCAACTTCAGCAGTTACTGGAAAATGCAGTTCTCAACCTGAAAACTGCCAAACAGGAAATTGACCAGACCCAGGAGTCAGGCAAAAAATTTGCAGCACGGCTCGATCAAACTCTGGAGCAGATCGGTGTTGCCAAAGCAGATCTGGCACAAGCGGCTGTTAATCCTGCCAGTTCTCAAACAACATCCTCTACGAACCATTCAACAGCGACATCCACCACAAAAGTCTTATTACTGACAACACTCCAGAAAGAGCTGAAAGAACTGCGACTTACCGCCACTCCTCCATTAATCACCCGCTGGTTTTTTCCCGTGATTTCGCAACTGACCGAGATTGACCTGTGGTTTATGGTGGGGGTTTTCTTCTGGCCTGTCTGGGGAATATTCGCCTGGAAATCTCGAACCATTCACAACCTTCCCAGTTGGTGCCACTGGCTTGTGCTGGGCAGCGTGCCGCTGATCTTCGCCACAATGTGGTGGATAATGGTGCCTGCTCGTCTGGATCGTACCAACTATAAAGAAGGAGTCTTAGCCGCCTATGATTCCCGAAAGGTGGCTCCCGTAGTCTTTGAAGTTGTCGCCTGGCCGCTGGTTCCTTTTGGAATCGACGAATACGACACAAAGAACATCACCCAACCACCAGCGATCTACCTTAAAGATGCCTGGAAGCCTAACTCCCAGTGGGATCAGCCTCATTGGCTGGGAACCAACAATTTAGGTGCCGACCTCCTCACGCTTCTCATCTGGGGTGCCCGGATCAGCTTGTCAGTCGGACTGGTCGCAGTGCTGATTTATATGGCGATTGGGATTGTTCTGGGATCACTGGCTGGGTTCTTCCGCGGTTGGACTGATATCCTGATTTCTCGATTGATTGAAGTCGTCATCTGCTTCCCCACGCTCTTTCTCGTGTTAACCATTGTGGCCCTGATTGGCCCTGGTTTGATCAATATCATGATTGTCATTGGTCTCACCAGCTGGACTGGCGTTGCCCGTCTGGTGCGGAGTGAGTTCCTTCGTCTGGTGAATCAGGAATTTGTTCTGGCAGGCCGCTCTCTGGGATATTCCTCCACACAGCTGATCTTCGGCCAGATCCTTCCCAACGCCCTGGCTCCGGTTGTGGTGGCAGGCACATTTGGGATTGCCGGTGCCATCCTGCTGGAAAGCTCTCTGTCGTTCCTGGGACTCGGCGTCCGCGTCCCCACACCGTCTTGGGGCACCATTCTCAACGAGGGCCGCAAGATCATGTTGCAGGCTCCCTGGCAGATGGCCTATCCCGGTTTTGCAATTTTTCTGACAGTCACCTGTTACAACCTGATTGGTGAAGCCTTGCGGGATGCCGCAGATCCCCGATTGCGGGGGACTCGCAGTTAATTCTATATTGGAAAGTGACTTACGTCTTTTTTTAGATGTCAAATCCGGCGAACCCAATCCGAACAATTGGTGTCCATGGCAGCATCTGTCATCGGCACAGGGCCGAGGCAACAAAACCCTCGCTTTCGCGCAGTTAAGTGCGTAAACTGCTGACAGCGTGAGTTTCTTGATGATCGGCGGTACTTCTGTGTGGCGCCCCTCATCAGTGACGATATCAACTGGTGATAATCGCTGGCAGGATCAATCTGGCATGTTGCCGGCTTGGAGATGACGCAGGACTTTACCCACCTGCAATAATGATTGGCGCGAATCCTTTTCTCTATCCCACAGGATAGGATCTCAGATTCAGGCTGCTTCGTTTTTTTGTACTTTTGCAAAGGATAGCTATCGTGGCGATCGTCGAGCGACCGCAGACCAAAACGCAAACCATCAATGGCGCGGAAATTCTGGTGCGGGGGCTGATTCGTCAGGGCGTAGACGTCATTTTCGCATATCCCGGTGGATGCAGCATGCCGCTCCATCAGGCGCTGACATTTCACCGCGATGAAATTCGCACTATTCTCCCCCGTCATGAACAGGGTGGTGGATTTGCTGCTCAAGGCGTGGCGCGTACGACCGGTGAAGTGGGTGTCTGCATGGCCACGAGTGGCCCTGGTGCCACAAACCTGGTGACAGCCATTGCCGACGCCAAGATGGACAGTATCCCTCTGGTCGCCATTACCGGCCAGGTGCCCACCACGGTGATTGGAACCGATGCGTTCCAGGAAACGCCGATCGTAGAGATCTGTCGTGCGATTACCAAAGCTCACTATCTCATTACTGATGTCCGCGACACGGCTCGCATTGTGAAAGAAGCCTTTCATATCGCCCGGACAGGTCGTCCCGGCCCGGTGCTGATCGATTTTCCAAAGAACGTCCAGCTGGCGACAGTGGAAGATGAACCAGATCTTGATCCACCGATGAACCTGCCTGGTTATCACCCGGAAGTTCGTAAACCAACCTCTGCTCAGATCCGCGATATTCTGGCCGCAATCCGTGAGTCGAAGAAGCCGATTTTCTACATCGGCGGAGGAGTCGTGCAGTCAGATGCTTCCGAGGAATTTACGAAGTTTGCACTGAAGACGGGAATTCCTGTTTCGACCACCGTCATGGGGATCGGGGCCTTTCCTGGTGACCATCCGCAGTCTCTCCACATGCTCGGCATGCACGGGACGGCCTATTCGAACATGGCGATTGCCGAGGCCGATCTTTTGATCGCGTTGGGCGTTCGGTTTGATGACCGTGTGACTGGCAAACTCGACGAGTTTGCCAAACATGGTAAAATTATCCATGTTGATATTGATCCTTCGGAGGTTCACAAGAACAAGAAGGCTCATATTCCGATCATCGGAAACGTCAAAGAAGTGCTTCAGGGACTCAATGCCCTGGTGAGCGATGACGACATTCCCGAAATCGATGCCTGGTGGAAACAAGTCAACGAATGGCGCGACAAATATCCACTCAAGTACCGTGACGCTGGCGATTTTATCGTCCC
This sequence comes from Planctopirus sp. SH287, assembly GCF_056500625.1. Taxonomy (NCBI): domain Bacteria; kingdom Pseudomonadati; phylum Planctomycetota; class Planctomycetia; order Planctomycetales; family Planctomycetaceae; genus Planctopirus; species Planctopirus sp. SH287. Next base: position 1,983,233 of record NZ_CM151403.1, read on the forward strand.
ACAATATGCCATCGATGAACTCTGGCGTCAGACAAAGGATCGTGACACTTATGTGAGTGTGGGCGTTGGTCAGCATCAGATGTTTGCGGCCCAGTTCTATAAGTTTGCCAAGCCGCGCCGCTGGCTCTCCAGCTCAGGGTTGGGAACGATGGGGTTTGGTTTGCCCGCCGCCATGGGTGTTCAGGCGGCCTTCCCGGACTCGTTGTGTATCGATATCGATGGTGATGGCTGCATGCTGATGAACGTGCAGGAACTGGCGACGCTCTCTTGCGAGAAGTTGCCGGTCAAGATTCTGCTTCTGAATAACCAGCACCTGGGAATGGTTGTTCAGTGGGAAGATCGTTTCCATGAAGGAAACCGTGCACATACCTATCTTGGGCCAATCGATCATCCTGAAGCTGTCGGCGCCGGGGATGGTTCGCATTATGAAGAGACTTACCCCAACTTTGTGCAGGTAGCGAAAGGGTTTGGCGTTGAAGCCAAGCAGGTTCGCAGCAAGAAGGAATTTCCAGCGGCGCTGGCCGAAATGCTGGCTTACCCTGGCCCTTACCTTCTCGATGTGGTGACACCTTATCAAGAGCATGTGCTGCCCATGATCCCCAGTGGCCGCACTGTGAAAGAAATCATTCTTGAGTAATCTTTCGACGACTCAAGTCTCAGAATCTGGAGCAATTGATAACGCGTTCATCTAGCTCCACAAACTTGTGCCCACTACGATCCGTAACGCTGATAATCTCAGCAGGTCGTTGTGGGCTTTTTCTTTTGGCGTGGCAGGGATGACCACCAATGCGGTTTCCGATTGTCCTTTCAATTGCTGTCGTTTCTTTCTGGATGGTGCCGGGGAACTGGCCTGTTGCGAATGCTGGGGCCAGCGAGCCACCTGCCATGGAAGAGATGAATGGCTTTCGCGTTGCCAAAGACTTTGTTGTCGAGCCATTTGCCGATGACCGGTTGGCTCATGACATTTTCTCGATGACGATTGATCCTCAAGGGCGAGTGGTCGTTGCCGGGCCGGGGTATGTACGGATCCTGGTTGACGATAATCAGGATGGAAAAGCCGATCGAGCCATTGAATTTGCCAAGGAACCCGCGAACGGGGCACAAAGCCTGGTCTATCACGGGCGTGATCTTCTGGCGGTCGGTGATCGTGGGATTCTTTTGCTAGAAGATCAAGACGGTGATGATCGCGTCGACGGGCCGGGGAAAGTCTATCTCCAGATGAAAACAGGTGGAGAGCACGACACCCACTCACTGCAAAAAGGGCCGGATGGCTGGTGGTACCTGCTGGCAGGGAACATGGCCCAGGTCGATTATCGCTACGCGACGCTGCCATCATCTCCGGTCAAAAAACCTGAGCACGGCGTCTGGATGCGACTCAGGCCTGACTTGAAAGCAGCAGAAATTCTTTCTCATGGGCTGCGAAACGCCTATGACTTTGCGTTTGATGCGAATGGAAAGGCCTTTACGTTCGACAGTGATGATGAACGGGATATCTCATTGCCCTGGTACCGACCGACTCGTGTTATGGAACTGACTCCGGGCGTCCATCTGGGATGGGAAAGCAACAGTTGGAAACGACCTGATGATTGGTTTGATTCCCCACGCGTGGTGGCTCAGGCCGGGCGTGGGTCTCCGACTGGTGTGCTTAGCTATCAGCATGATGCTCTTGGCGATTCGTGGCGGAATGCCTTGTTTATTCTCGACTGGACTTACGGCCGCGTCATGGCCATTCGCACCAACTCCATGGAATCTGAAAAACCGGTGACTCCGGAATTGATCCTGACTGCGGCCCCCGGACAAGGATTTGCTCCCACTGACCTGGAGGTTGCCCCGGATGGATCCATTTATCTTTGTGTTGGCGGTCGCGGCACTCAGGGAGGAGTCTATCGCCTGAGGCCCAAAGTGCCACATTCCGCACCAAAACCAGATGCCGCCGCCACTCTGGCGGATCAGGCCATGCTCTCTGTTCTTGATGCACCACAGCCACTCTCCAGTTGGTCACGTGCAAAGTGGATTCCTCTGGCAAGGCGTGCTGGCCGGGAGGCTCTGGTGGCTGCGGCGGCAGATCCTCATTACTCTGAAGCACAGCGCATTCGGGCTATTGAAGCTATCACGGAACTCTACGGGGGATTGGACTCTACGGAATGGAAATCGGTGGTCAAGACCAGCCCAACTGCGGTTCAAGCACGGGCTGTCTGGGCATTGTTCCGAAGCTCTTCGCTTCCTGACGCCAAAGAATTGGTCGCCTTGATCAACACGCTACCGAAAGAAAATGTGCCTGTTAAGGCGAGTGATCCCCCCGCCAACCCCACTGTTCAATCGTTTTTGGTTCAAGCCATGCTCGAAGGGTTACTGACGAGCGACCCTGCCAAAGCATCACTTGAGTGGTGGAATGGGGTCACACCGGTCATCACCGTTGGTCTGGCTCATCCTCAACGAATCTGTAGACTGCTGGCATCACAAATTGTGGCTCGACTTCCTGAGGAAAGTCTGGTTCTCGTGGCGGGCGAAGCCAGCAAAAAAGGCCCGAAAGCAGCTCTCGCTTATGCTCATGGCTGGGTCGCGCGGACGCCATCACTCGAACAGCGAATGAACAGTTCAGCGGCTCAAGTGGCTGTCCGAGTCCTGCAACGCTCCAACGATCCTGAATTACAAAGTGAAGCGATCCGCTTGCTGCAACAGATTCTGGGTGGAGTGGGCGGACAGTCAGACGTGCCTCCAGCATTTCTGGGTTATGTCGCCGGTGCGAACCTGCAATCTGTTGAACGTCAAATCGATCAATTGCGGATCGATTTAGCCCAGATTTATCTGGAGCGAATGATTGTCAATCGTGTGGAACTGGAACGATTGATGGCCATGATCGAAATCGCTCATGAACCTGTACTTGCTAAATTAGTGAGTCAACTGACAGAGACTTCTGATCCTGTTGATGACATTCATGTGCTGGCTACCTCTTCCTGTATGCGTGTCGCACGCACAGGGGGGCTTCGTGATGCCATCACAACTGCATTCCTGCAACTCGATCAGAAGATGACGCAGCGAAAGCTTCCCAGGGATACGTATTGGAATGACCGGGTTCGCGACATCTATCACGCTCAATGTGCTGCCGATGAATTGCTGCCCATTGTGATGGCACAGCATCCGCAACTGGGACGATCACAGCATGTGGTTTTTTTATCGAAATTCCCCGGCGAGCTGTTTGCCGTTGCGCTAGCAGGCTTTCTGAAACAGATCGAAGCTGACCCGAACTACTATTGGTCGACCGATGTGCTCTTTCTCCTGGCGGCGTCTCCCGATCCTGCGCATCGGCAAATGGTTCGGCAGCAATCCAAAGAGTTTCGACTGAAAAGTGCTGCCATTGTGGCGCTGGCGGACAAACCCGACGTGATTGACCGCCCTCTCTTTCTGGAAGGGCTTACTGCTCCACAGAAAGAGGTCATTAGCGCCGCTGCCAATGCACTGGCCGTTCTTCCGGCAACTCAAGAGGGAGCGTCTCAGTTCCTCATTCTGGCGGCTGCCCGCAAGTTACAAGGTGACCAAAGTGAATACAGACTTCGAGAAGAAGTCATCGGGCTATTAGAGCGAAACCTGTCACATCAGGAGCCTTCTTTTGTCAGAGGGCCAGAGGGATACACGCCTCAGTCGGAAGCCATGTCCGCCTGGAACCGCTATCTCACGTCCAGATTCCCCAAGGAGTCGGCAGCCCTCTCGTTAGAACTCGAAAATGATCAGCAAGCCGTTCAGAAGGCATGGGGCGAAGCCAAGTCACTCCAAGGCCAGGCCGAACGTGGTACGGTGATTTTTCAGAAACGGACATGCCATCAATGTCATAGTGCGGCTGGCCAATCAACCTCCAGTGCGCTGGGGCCAGAATTGACAGGGGTTGGAAAACGCTTCTCGCGTGAAGACCTCTTGACGGCGATCATCGATCCCAGCCGTGATGTCTCGGCACGTTACCAAGCCACATTAATTGAACACAAAGATGGTCGTTCGTTATCGGGGATGATTATTTACGAGTCGGTCGATGGCTTACTGTTGAGAAATGCGACAGGGCAGGTTGTCCGTGTCGAAACCGACGACATCGAAGAACGGCGCTTGCTATCGACGTCCTTGATGCCGGCGGGATTGCTCTCGGGTGTTACGGCTCAGGAACTGGCGGATCTGGAGGCCTATCTGCAGAGCGTCAATTGAGGCCTGAACTGCTCCGGAATTTTGATGTCTCATTCCGCTTCGAGATCTATGAACTGATTGTGGATGAGTTGGTTTGTGCCTCCCACTCTTGAATCGACTGCCCCACCATCGCTTCCAGATCAGCAACCAAGACGTTTTCAAAGTTCCAGCTGACTCGCCTGAGTTTTGGGCGCATGAAGATAAGCTCCGCCTTTGCCGGCAACTTGCCAAACAAACGATGGACAGCCAGAGCATATGTCCCTAACTGAAGGCGGTAAGGATTGAGAAGTGACTCGTCAGTCGCGCGAGAAGGAACTCGACTGGTCTTGTAATCTAAAATCATCCAGCGATCATCCGCACGCTGCATGAGGACGTCGATCAATCCATAGATCTCGGTTTCTGCATTTGTGCCTGAAAGAGCAGATTGCCATTTGATGCTGAATTCCATTTCGCGATGGAGTTGCCGGGCAGAGGCCAGTTCAGCCATCAGTTCAGAAGCAGCAAACATTCGCAGCCATTCAGCAGCATGCTCTAACACTTTTGCGTTTGGAACCGTGGGAAGCCGGCGACACCATGCTGTCAGACGTGACTGTAAATCCTCTTCAGTGGCCGATCCCTGACGGGAATCAAAGGTTTCCAGCACACCATGCACCACTTCTCCCAGTAGTTCGGCATCCGCGCGGTTGAGACTAACGACGGCGGCATCTTGCCCCGAGGTTTGTCCCATTGAAGGCATTGTCGAAATCCAATGGCTCCCCTGCTCTTCCAGACGCGAGACACTTAAACGCCGATGGCGAAAACGTTCTCGCGGAAGATCGTCAACAAGCTCAGGCCATGCCAAAGGCTGCGCCTGTTCCAACTCGTTCCAGATCGCTGAAAAGGAGAGGCGTGTTACAGCAACATGATCGTGGCTCCGCTGCTGATACGCAGGAGGAGCATGATGCACGTGGACATGAGGAATCTGATCAGGAGACGTTAAATCGGAATGACCTGTTCCCAGAAATGGGTCATATTTGAGCAACCCCGTGTCCAGATGGAATGACTGACGAACAGCATCCATCCAAGGGGAAAGCTTCCCCTCGTCCAGACTGTTGAGTCCCGCAGATAGAATCAGGAGGTCGCGGGCACGCGTTGCGGCAACATAAAATAGTCGCTGATATTCTTGGAGGTCAGCCGCATCGACCGACAGCTTGAGAAACGCACCAATGGGATGGGGTTGTGATTCTCCAGTGGGCGTACTGGGGGTAATCAATGCTCCAAGATGAGAGTGTAGTGTGGGACGCAGGCCTTCCGGACGCCGGGGACGATTCATGTCGGCGACAATGACCACTGGAAACTCAAGACCTTTTGACTGATGAATCGACATCAACCGCACTACGCTACTGGATTCAGGGTGTGTGGCGGCTAATTCCTCCCGGGTCTCTTCGTCAATCGACTCCCGCAATTGAGCAACAAATGCCGACCGACTCCCGCCCGCCAAGTCAAATTGTCTTGCCAGTTCAATCGCCTTCTGGACGTTGGCCAGCTTGCGAGGCCCCAGAAACTCTTGAGAGACAATGGCCTCGTAGCCGGTTAATTCCATCGCATGACGGATGATCCGGGCTAACGGCCAATGGTCACGTTGTTGAAGGAGGAAGTGCAGCACATGGCTCACAAACTCCATCTGTGCGGCATCCTCCGTAGAAAGCGAAGGCGGGTGCAATACAGCACGAATGAGACCACCAGGAGCCATCGCCAACTGCTGAATCAAGGGATCCCGCAAGCAGAAAAAAGGAGAGCGAAGCAATCCCACCAGGCTCAAGCCATCTTCCGGGTCATCAAGAAACTGGCAAAGATGCGCGATATCAAAGACTTCCTGCTGAGCAAAGAAAGCTCGCCCTCCCGCAACGTAGTACTCAATTCCATGTGTCTGGAGAGCATGTTCATAAAGCTCCAGATTCGTCAGGGCACGGAACAGAATGGTGATGTCACCGGGAGTGATACGTCGCCAGTGACCGTTCTTTTCACGGATCCTTTCAACAGGATCTTCGAGCAATGAGGCAATTCTCCGCGCGATCCAGTCTGCTTCCCGCTTACGCAAAGGAAGAGACGTTTGTTTTCCCTGGCTATCACCTGATGTGTCTTGGGAGAAATCACCCGTTGCTTCGTCGGTTGCCTCTTCGATATCGGAAATCGCATCGAGTTCCAGACCATCATCGGGAGACGAGGCCGGCGCGGGAGCATCGGATGTCGCCCAGAGGAATTCGATCCGTTCTAACGAGGGACGTTCATCTGAAAATGAAGGCTGGAGAGCTTCATATTCATCACCCATCACCTGCCGGAAAATGATGTTCACGAAATCGAGAATCGGTGGCTGGCTGCGGAAATTGACCGTCAGTGGCAATTGGCCGCGTGCCGGAATTTTCGCTTTTAATGAACGAAACACCTGTGGGTCTGCCCCACGAAAACGGTAGATCGACTGTTTCTGATCTCCCACAAGAAAGAGTTTGCCAGTGCTCAGTTCGTTGCCGCAAAGCATCTCGACCAGTTCTGCCTGGACAGGATCGGTGTCCTGGAATTCATCCACCATGAGGACACGAATGGAACGAGACAGTGCCTGTCGCACGGTCAGATTTTTTCGCAGGAGATTCCGACTCAGAACCAGCAGATCATCAAAGTCGACACTGGCTTGCTGCTGCTTGGACGATTCGTAATCGCGAATGACCCGAGATGAAACACGTAGCCATGAAAGGCTTTTCTCGGCAATCTGCTGAAGATCGCTACTGGCGAGATCCAGTGTTTCCATGAGCGATTTGGCCTTTTTTCGCAGGTGCTCAAAAAGGTTTTTGGCTTGTTCATGGTGGGTCGCATCAGCCCAATCGCCGGGTTTGATCCCTACGACTTTGGCATGAGCCGTGAGAGATTCCAGCAGGGTTGCAATCTGTGCAAACGAGTTGAGTCCATCCCCCGGATGACGTAATTGATCCAACAGTCCTTGCAGGATGCAAAGCCGCTCAGTCAGTTTGGGAGAAAGTTTTTCTCCTATCGCACTGCTGGCGCTTCTCACAAATCGATGAACGCGTTCAAACTGCGGGAATGTCGGGAGCAACGAGATCAACTCTGGTAAACCCACATTGTGCAGCCAACTTCTCCATCGCTCGACAAGTTCGTTCGTGGTCAGTCGGGAGAAGTCATCAGCATTGATTAACTGACGCTGATTGATCAATTGGGGCAAAATGCCGAGAACCCCTTCCAGGCCATGACCAACAGCGATTGACAAAAAGTCCGGATTGTCATCGAGCAGCAGTTGTGATGCAGAGTTATCAATCGACTTTCGGCAGAGTGCATTCGCCACACTGGCTTCGAGAGTCGTAAATTCCGGGTCGAGTCCTGCTTCAATTGCGTGTGACCTTAACATTGTTCCACAGAACGAATGAATGGTGCTGATGCGGGCGCTATCCAGTTCCCGGAGAAGTCCCAGCCAGTGGGCGACGTCTTCAGTGGGAGCTTGTTTGACTTCCTGAAGACAGGCTGACCGCACACGATCCCGCATTTCACGGGCCGCTTTATCAGTAAAAGTAATGGCGACCAGCGATGAAAGCGGCAAACGATCCTGGTGTGGTTGCAAATAGCCCAAAAATCGCCGCGTGAGGACAAACGTTTTGCCGCATCCCGCACCCGCAGAGAGAGCAATTGAAACGGACTTTTCCGTCAGCGCTCGATCCTGCTGCGGAGTCAACCGTGGATTGCTCATGAACTGAATTTTCCCTGCAAGAGAGCCCACCTTTGCAAAACAACTTGTAAAGGTGGGCCATGGCATGACTCGTTTATGGAATGAAGTTTGTCTCTTCACTCACATGGGCACAAAACGCAGCCATCAAGTTGGCAGAATGTTCCAGATCGTTGAGTGACACCATCTCAACAGGGCTGTGCATATAGCGGTTGGGAATGCAAATCAAGCCCATGGCCACACCTTCACCAGCCAGTTGAAGTTGAGCGGCGTCGTTGCTGGCAGGCGAACCCAATGATGCCAATTGATAGGGGATGCCTAACAACGTGGCTTGTTGTTCAATGACATCAAAAACTCGGGGGCTGGTGTTCGGGCCGCGATAGATGACCGGCCCCTGCCCCAGTTTGACTCGTCCATGCTGGTTTTCGTCGATTGTCGGACAATCTGTGGCATGTGTGACGTCGGTCACCAGGCCAACGTGCGGCTGAATCGAAGCGGCACTGGTTTGAACACCTCTGAGACCGATTTCTTCCTGAACCGTTGATACTGCAAAAATTGCGGCTTTGGGAGACTGTGCTGCTGCCCGGCGTGCGGCGGTGAACACCGTCCAGACACCAACCTTGTCATCCATGGCGACGCCGCTGAGATAGTCATTTCTCATTTCCTGCTGATGTAACTCACAGGTAATCACATCTCCGACACGAACAGCGGCTTTCGCTTCGTCGCCGTTCAGCGCCCCGATGTCGACCCAGAGATTGCGGATTTCGGGGATGACTTTGCGATCTTCCGGGGTTTGCAGATGGATGGGTTTACGGGCAATGATGCCAGGAATTGGGCCGGTTTTGGCCCAGACCTGGACGCGTTGCCCCAGCAAAACCATCGGATCCCAACCACCGATCGTCTGAACCCATAGAAAACCGCGATCATCGATATTTTTGACAATCAGACCAATCTGGTCACAGTGACCAGCCAGCATAATGCGTAGCGATCCGCCAGGGTTCACTGCAGCAATCACGTTGCCATGACGGTCAGTCGTTACCGAGTCAGCGAACTCAGAGGCATACTTGCGAACAACCTCCTGAATGGGTTGCTCATAACCCGAGGGACTGGGGGCTGCCAACAGTGCGTTCAAAAATTGCCGATCAATTTCAAGCATCGCCATTCAAGTGTGCCTTCTCGGGCTTCCTGCATGACAACACAGGGAGCGCTCAGGGGAAAGTGGAATTGTGCGGGGACGTGAGAGAAGCGAGTGAATCGATAGATTAAGCGATGAATTCCCACTTGTCGCTGCTCCTCAAGATATCTGTTTTTGTCTGCAATTGTTTTCACTTTGGTAGAATGGCGAATGCAGGAAGACGAGCGGTGTGAGGGGTGGTCATTACCTTTGCAAACCAATGAAGTATTTACATCAGTTCACATGAATTTCTTTGACGATTTGAAATTGAACCGGTAGCCTCAATGGATGCTGGCAGAGTCAGCGAAGGTAATCGAGATTTACGGGTCACCGATTGCGACGGCATCATTGAACGCACAAATTTATCACGGATGGCACCATGATTTCGCGACGCGAATTGACAATCACATCAAACATCGCAGGGATGCCCCCCGTTGCCATCCCTATCGCTGGTGTTCCTATCCCTGGCTCACCAACTCATGCTCTGTCCCTTGAGGCGATCGCTCAGGATCACAAGATCCATGGAGGCACGGCTCAGGGAAGCACGACTCAGGGAAGCACGACTCAGGGAAGCACGACTCAGGGAAGCACGACTCAGGGAGGGGCTAATCAGGGAAAAGGTACTGAGTGGCCGTTTACCCCAGCAGAGATTTCTGAAGCTGATCAGACCGTAGCGACCCTCCGCGGTCGACTTAAAGGTCTGGTTTATGACCTGGAACTCTGCTGGAATGGTGAACGAGTGATTCTGACCGGCCAGTGCCCGTCCTATCACGCAAAGCAGTTAGTCTCTGCGGCCGCCCGGGAACTTATGGCCAACAAGCGAATCTGCAATGAGATTTGCGTTGAACGCTAGTGGTACGACCACTCGATCCTGACAGGTTGTTGAACTCGTCCGTAGGCTCGTTGGCCTGCCCACCACTCTTTGCTTAACCTGTCAAATCAGAATTGAAGCTCCACGAGTCATTCACTTGGTTGAAATGCATTTGAAACAGATCCCATTTAAGAGATCATTTCGTTGTAGATTCCGCCGTATCGCAATTTATGGGATCACGACCAATGCTCGACGGAGCGGCAAGTGGAACGGGTTTTTTCAACAGGCGTTTGAATTGCTGAAAAATAGTATAGCGATACCACTTCAAATAGTGAGGTAACCAACTCCAGAGTTTGAAGTGACTGGTTCCTTCCGTTCGATCCCGCCAGCAACTGGGAACCTCAGCGATCTGTGCTCCGTTCGCGTAGGCTCTGGCTGTCAATTCCAAAGCAATTTCAAATCCTTTGTGACTTTGAATACCAATGCCGTTGATGAGTTCGGCATCGTATAGCCTGAAGTTGTTTGTCGCGTCATGGACGGGAAATCGTGTAAACCAAAAAAGTGTGACTCCTGCGATTCTTGCCAGCAGGGGTTTGATCCCTGGTTTCACGAGCATCTTCCCTCCTCGCATAAAACGCGAGGGGCAAACAACATGGTAGCCTCTGGCATACAGATCCAGCATTTCCGGGATGATTCGCAGATCGTCGGAAAGGTCAGCCATGAGTACCAGTGCCGGCCCTCTCTTGACGGCTTGAAAACCGGCACGAATGGCATTGGCTGGCCCGCGGCCCAGCTGATTATGCACCAGATGGAGCCAGGGACGTGACTGCGCGAATTGCTCGGCAACCGGCCGCGTGGTGTCTTCGGCCATGTCGTAGACGACAAACATCTGGAATGGCGGCAGGCCCGCGCCTTCAATCTCAGCGATCAATTTGGGAAAGCTGGCAGCTTCATTATAGACCGGCACAATAATAGAGAAGCGAGGAACATCACAAATCTCGGAGTTCACGACGGCTCCATTCACCAGCATATTCAGCGATACAGCTTCGCGGTTCAGTGAAGGTCAGTCAGAGAAGCCATGATGAGTTCCAACGGCAATTCCGCATGACCGGGTTTCAAACACGACGCCTGGACAATTCATCGAACGGAACCGGATTCAAATGGTACCCAGCTGGATTTGCTCACGAATCCACGGGATGACCTCGTCGAGAATATCAGAGAGTGAAGTCGTTGCCGAAAAATCCAACATCTTTTCAGCTTTGCTGACGTCTGGCGAACGAACCTGAACATCATAGGCAAAGGGATCATCGCAAAGATAGGCGAATGGTTTTTCCCCGAGATGAACCTTGTCCCAAATAACCTTCGCAAGTTCCAGAACGGTGGTGGCTGTAGCCGTCGAGATATTGAAGTCCTCGTTCAAAGCCCTGGGGTGTTCAACACATGTCCGGATCCCTTTGGCCAGATCGCCGCCATAGGTGTAGTGGCGAACCTGTTGTCCACTTCCCAGAAGGTGTAAAGGATTTTGTCCTTTGAGGATCTTTTGAACCAGATCCGGGATGACATGGCTCATCGCCAGTTGAATATTGCCAGAATAAATTTCCTGGTCACCCAGCGCTCGTCGCTCACCAATCCCGGCACAGTTAAAGGGACGGACAATCGTGTAGGGAAGTTTGTATTGTTCGTAAGCTCCCTGAGCAAAATACTCAGTGGCCAGTTTCTGAAAACCATAGGTCGAAGAGGGAGGGGGGCATGTTCGCTGAGCACCCTCGGCTGTCGGGAAGGTGGTCACATTTTCAAAGACCATCGACGAAGACAAAACGGTGATCTTCTGAAGCTTCCTGGATTGGAAAGCATCAATGGCTGCTTCAAAAGCCGAAGCGGTGATCCGTTCATTTTCTGCCAGCAGGTCGAAGGCCAGCGTGTGGAAATAGGCAATCCCGCCGATCATGGCGGCTCCTGCGACAAAATGATCGCAGTCAGCCAGAACCTGCTTCAACAGGCCCACATCCTTAGCGTCTCCTGAAATCAGTTGAAATCGTTCATGATTGGCAAAGGAGAGATGCGTTGGGCCGTACTTGGAAAAATTGTCGAGTCCAACAACATCCCAACCATTCTGCAAGAACTCCTGGACGACATAGCCTCCGATGAATCCCGCAGCACCTGTGATCAGAATTTTCATGGAAAACTTTTCGTAAGGACACCAGCAACATCAATAACAGGCTGGCGAAATGTGACTTGACGGTAAACCTGGTGAGGGGCACCAACAACAATGAGTTCTGCCCGATCCAGCACTTCTTCCAAAGAGACCAGATCCGGGTCAGCCACGTAAGGATCCGTGCAGAGCACCGTTCGGCACTCAAACTCCAGCACCTTGCGCAGCTTATAAGAGAGCGAACTTCGCGAGTCATCACAATCAGGCTTAAAGGCCATTCCGATGACCCCGACGGTCATCTTCGATAAATCGTATTTTTGTTTAAGCTGCTGCACAAGAAAATGAGGCAAGCCTTCATTGACCATCATGGCATGCTGACCGAGTGTCAACAAATTATGATTGAATGAGGCCAACTGCATGGTGTCTTTCAGCAGGCACGGGCCAGCTGCAAAACCAGCGCGAGCAAACCCTTTCATGCGAGGATAATTTGTCGTGGTGGCCTTATGGATCGCCTCGAAGTTGGCACCATACTGCTCTGCCAGCATGTAGAACTGGTTAGAAATCGCGAACGTAATATAGCGAAACGAATTCGCAAACAGCTTGGATAGCTCGGCTTCCACTGTAGTGAGAGGGAGCACATGGGCACCCATCGTTTGAAAGAACTGGGTTGCTCGGTGTTGCGCCTGTTCTGTGGACGCTGAAACAATCTGTGGCAATTCCACCAGTTCACGAATGGCATAGCCTTGAGCAATGCGTTCAGGACAGTAAGCCACTTCCAGATTGCGGCCAGCTTCTTGAATACGCCGCACCAGACGATCTGTTACGCCCGGAAAAACGGTGCTCCTGATCATCAACAACTGACCATCCACCATGGCACGGATCACGGACTCCATGATTCGATCGAAAGACCGGATATCAGGGTCAAGGTATTCGTCAACTGGGGTTCCGATGGTGACGATCACGACCTGAGAGCGGGCGATGGCGGCGATGTCGTTGGTGCAAGAAAGCAATTCTCGCTCCAGAGCTTCTTTCAGAAGTGGTTCTGCTCCTTCTTCCTGAAAAGGCAAGGTTCCCTTTTCAATTAGTGCCAGGGCATCGCTGTTCTTATCGACCAGTGTGACGTGGAATCCCGCCTTACAGAGCACCAGCCCAAAAGGAAGTCCAACATGGCCGGCGCCCCCGATAATTGCGACCTGGCGATCCATGTTATGCCTCTCTTTATGCAGTGCCCTCACCGACAGAATCTGGCAATCTTGTACCCTAACTGTCTTCACAAAGCATCTGTGTACAAAAATCTTCAACGGAAATTCATGGGGTCAATATCGACGGTGAGTTCAACAGGCGACAAGTCAGGAATAATTGGTTCGACTCGTTTCCAGAGTTCTGCCAATGCCTGACCAGATCCGTGGGATAACTGCAATTGAAAGCGAAAGTGCTTTTTCAATTTGGCAACCGCGCAGGGAGATGGGCCAAGAAGTTTGACCGCGATTCCTTCAAATTCCAGCGATTCCGCTTCAATGGAAGCTCGAACTCTCTCCGCGGCTTTCTCTACGTCGGCTTCGATTTCACCTCGAAAAATGATACGCATCAGCCGTACAAACGGAGGAAAACCAAAGGAGTGGCGATGTTCCAGTTCTTGTTTTGCAAACGAAGTAAAGTCGTGACGAGCCGCGCATTGAATCGCGGGTTGATCAGGACATGCGGTCTGGACAAGCACTTTTCCACCCAATTCGCCGCGTCCTGTACGACCGGCGACCTGGGCAATCAACTGAAAAGTCCGTTCAGAAGCGCGGAAATCAGGTTGATGAAGTGACGTGTCGGCATCAATCACGCCCACCAAAGTCACGTTCGGAAAATCCAGCCCTTTGGCGATCATCTGTGTTCCCAGAAGAATACGAACTTCGCCATGACGAAAGGCTTCCAGAGCTTCGTCGTGGCTGCCACGCTTCTGCATGGTATCGCTGTCCATTCGCAGAACACTGACACCAGGGAAACGGGCCTTCACTTCATGTTCTAATCGCTCGGTTCCTTGCCCTAAAAAAAGAAGACCCGGTTTATGGCAACTCGGGCAATGTGATGGTGGGGGAATTGAGAAATCACAACTGTGGCACAATGCTATCTGGCGTTGCTTATGGTAAGTCAACGTGACATCGCAGTCAGGGCAGCGCACACTCTGGCCACAAGCCCTGCAGAAAAGTGCCGGCGAAAAGCCACGCACATTAAGAAACAGGATGATTTGCCCGTTTTTCGCCAGAGCTTCCCGCATGGCCACCAACATGGCACGTCCCAACGAGGCTCCTTTTTGAATACTGATGTCATTTCGTACGTCGACAGTCACAACAGGCGGAAGCGGCCTGCTGGCAACACGTTTTGGCAGCGAAAGCACCTTGTCCTGTTTGCGGATTCCTCGCAACCAGGTTTCCAGCGTGGGAGTCGCGGAACCCAGAATCAATGGAATCTGGGCATCTTGTGTCCGTCTGCGGGCGACTTCCCGTGCGTGATAACGGGGAATGGAATCCTGCTTAAAGCTGGTCTCGTGCTCTTCGTCGATCACGATCAGTCCCAGATTCGGCGTGGGAGCAAAGACCGCACTGCGGGCACCGACAACCACTTGCACTTCGCCTCTGGCAATTTGCTGCCAGTAGCTATGACGCTCCACATCGGTTAAGTGAGAGTGCAACACCGCGACTGACGAAAAACGTGCTCGGAAACGGCGAATTGTCTGTGGTGTCAGACTGATTTCGGGAACAAGGACAATGGCCTGTCGCCCGTATTTGACGACTTCTTCGATCACACGAATATAAACTTCGGTCTTTCCGCTCCCGGTGACCCCATAGAGCAGAAACGTATCGTGCTTGCCGTTCGACATGGCAAGGATGGTCTGTTCAACGGCTTGACGTTGATCCGTATTGAGGACAATTTCCGACCTGTCGGCGACCCCATGACTGGAAGCGGAGGTTGACCAAGTACGAATTTTACTGACGGTCACCAGTTTTTTTGTACGAAGGCTTTGAACGGGAGCCAAGCCACAATCAGCCAGTGATGTGAGTTCATCGGCGGCCATCGGTTCTGTCGCAGAACGTAAGATCTCGATGATTCTCTGCTGAGCAGGAGGAAGTTTTGAGCGACCAAGCCGTTCCGTAAAATCGGTTGCAATCGAGAAGTGCAGTAATTCGCGTGTTCCCGCTTTGGACTTAACTCCGGCGGGGATGACACTGTCCAGAACTTGTCCCCAACTGCAGAGATATTCTTCGCTAATCCACTTTGTGAGACGCAACATACCGGCATTGGCTAACGGGGCCGTATCGAGCAGTGATTCTATGCTCTTGAAATTCTTATTGGCCGGTCTCTGATTGCTGAGGGAAACACAATACCCCTGGGTTAATTTGCTCCCGGCACCGAAAGGAACACGCACTCGTGAACCGGGTTGAATCTGGCCGCGTAAGCCATTGGGGACAAGGTAGTGGTATGATTTCATCAGCGGGAGATTGAAGACGATTTCCGCATAAAGCTGGTCGGCCTGGTCAACGATCTCCCAGGGAGTTTGCTTCTCTGGAAGGTCTTCGCTCGCGAATAATGCCCGTTGTTGATCCGGTGTTCCCATGATGCCAAAATCATATCGTGGGCTGATCACAGAGACTATCTGTCCGACTGATGATCAACGTTATCTCGAAGCTTTTCTCTGACATTGATCGTAGTGATGCCTGGCAGATCGCCCACTGATCGTGGATGACTTGAGTAGTTCAGCTGCGATGGTTTCAACGGCAAGCCAAATATTTTCCTGCGACAGGAGATGTTCGGTCTTATCGAGCATTCGTCGTTCAAGCCTCTCGACCTGCTTGGGGCCATTGGCCCGCAGCATGGCATAAGCTCGTACCTGCCGGAGATCACTCGTAGCCCCGGCAACATGATAGGCCCCTGTGAATCGGGCTTCCGCTGCCAATCCTGCCAACAGGATCAAGATCTCACCTTCCAGCACATCGTGACTGGGTTTGAAAGTCCCTTTGTTGATTTTGCACTGCCCCAATCGCTCGGTATTGGGTTCTATCGTCACTTTGTGAACAGGCCGGCCCAGATAAATTGCGATGACGGCATGGCCAGCTTCGTGATAAGCCGTCGCTTTCTGTGCTGGAGTTATGGCGTCAGGGTCAGTCATGAGCGTTGAGTTTTGTGGTGAGTTCAAACTTGTGAACAGACTTGCGACAAGTCACTCGTCTCTCTCGATATTTGCGATGAACGGTACATTTCCAGGCGATGTGTTTCGGGAGTATGCGACAAAATGGGGTATGGGAAATTCCGCAGTCGGCGCGGGATTGCTTTCATCCAACCGTACCGCCGATTCACCGATTCCTAAAAGTTCATCAGGTCGTAGACTGATTGGCCAGGAATGGGGCTGATCAACCGCACGAGTGATGTTCGCTCCCAGCGAGGCCAACTTCAGATCGAGTCGTTCATAGCCGCGATCCAGATGGTAAACACGGCGAATGACGGAGTCTCCTTCAGCCGCTAAAGCCGCGATGATGAGTGCCGCACTGGCACGAAGATCCGAGGCCATCACGTTAGTGCCGCTCAAATGAGCAGGGCCACTGATGATAGCGCTAGCGCCTTCCCGCCGGATTCTCGCTCCCATCCTCATCAGTTCCGGAACGTGCATGAATCGATCCGGAAAGACTTTGTCAGTCACGACGCTAATGCCCGGAACCAGGCACAAAAGGGCGGTCATCTGGGCCTGGAGATCGGTCGGAATGCCAGGGTATGGGAGAGCTGTGCAATCGGTCGGAATGAGAGACGCCATTCCTGAAACATGGATGCCCTGGATGCCGCGATGAGTTGTTGCTGGTTCAATAACAACCCCAATTTGCCTTAACATATCGATGAGGGCTGAAAGATGTCGAGCCTCACATCCTCGGATCAATACATCACCGCAAGTGGCAGCAGCGGCAATCATTAGTGTGCCAGCTTCAATTCGATCAGGAATCACTTCATGTTCAACCGCATGCAGTTCTTCGACACCTTCGATCTCTATGACGGGTGTGCCATGTCCCGTCACTCGCGCACCAGCTGCATTGAGGTAATTTCCCAGATCGATAATTTCAGGTTCACAAGCCGCTGCTGAAATACGGGTCTTTCCTTTTGCCAGACAAGCGGCGGTCATGATATTTGCTGTGCCGGTGACGGTACTGCCAAAAGATCCGCCCAGATAGATTTCTGCTCCGCGCAGCCTTCCGGCTTCAGCAAAGATGTATCCTCGTTCAATACGAATGTCGGCTCCCAGAGCTGAGAGGCCTTTCAAATGCAGGTCAATCGGACGGTGACCGATATTGCAGCCGCCCGGCAACGAGACTGTGGCCTTCCCCCACCGTGCCAGCAATGGCCCCAAGACACAAACACTGGCTCGCATTTTGCGAACAAGTTCGTAATCCGCAATTCCTGTTGTCATTGAAGGGGGCGTGATCGACAAGTGCCCTGCCGTCCGCTCTGATTGACCTGCGATCCCTTCCGATTGAATCGTCGCCCCTAAAGAAGCCAGCACCTGCTGCAAGGTCGTGACGTCGGCGAGTTGAGGCACTCGCCGCAGGACTGTCTGCCCACTGACCGCCAATGAGGCAGCCATAATGGGAAGGGCGGCATTTTTCGCGCCAGCAATCTCGACTCCGCCAGCAAGCGGCACACCACCATTGATAATCAACATGTCCATCCATGGACTCCTTCACAGCAGAGGCAAGGTCTGCCGGGATCACCCGTTGAGGTGACGAACACCGTTGCCGCTTGCAGTTACTTCATCATGACAAAGGCCTTGAGACAATCCCAGTTTGGGGATTGGAGGAAGGATTTGCCACTGTCGCACTGGTCACAGGAAGCTGTGGATTAGCTGCCCCTTGGGATGAATTGTTTTTTGGAGCTGTTGGAAGCACGCCTTCGATGATCTCCGGGATCAGGCTGGCATACCATGTCACGTTAAGCCCCAATCGGTCATCATAAATGGGATCGCGGTTGGAAACATCAAGTGTGGCGGCATGAATACCCAACAGGCACCATCGATCCTCAAATTGCCCAGCCACCGCCGTTGGTCGCCGCAATTTGGCAACGACAGGGGAACCGCTGGTGCCGCGATGGGTGCGGGCATCTGTCACAAAGTAGGGGTGGCCCTTGAAAGGATGGGCGAAATCACTGGCCACGACAGCCTGGCGAACCAGCGGGAGGTTATGCAGCGTATCATGGAATCCCAGAGGAAATCCGATGATGAGAACTTGCTGACCAGGAGGCAGCGTTTCATCAGAACCCAGGACGTCGTGGGCACTAAAACTGGAAAACAGGAATCGACTTGTTAATCCCTCT
This sequence comes from Planctopirus sp. SH287, assembly GCF_056500625.1. Taxonomy (NCBI): domain Bacteria; kingdom Pseudomonadati; phylum Planctomycetota; class Planctomycetia; order Planctomycetales; family Planctomycetaceae; genus Planctopirus; species Planctopirus sp. SH287. The sequence goes on from NZ_CM151403.1 coordinate 2,001,588, forward strand.
TCAGCCAGAGGAACCGCGACCACATCAATCTCGGGACGATTACTGGGGTGAACTTTCCAACGGGATAGGTTGTTCTCGTAAAGTGGGATGGCCAGTGGCCCATTTTGTTTCGGGTCATCCCGGCGAGTGTGCAGTTGAAGCTTCAGAAAATCAGGCTGATGACCAGCGGCATCGTCGCGACAGACATGCCGATTGGTAATGAGATAAACGATGCCTTTCCACAGGAAGAAAAACCCGCTGGCATTGGTCAGCAACTCTCCCCGCAGGTAAGTTTCGACCTTGGCCACACGAATAAAAAGTTCCGGAATCAACATTCATTGCCCTTCTTCAGTCCCCTCGGCTACCCGACCAGAAACCACGGCCTCTTCGCTTTTCGACACCCCGAATTAATTGACTTAAAACGACAACCCATGATCCACAGTTTGCCTGTCAGCAGTTTTCAGCAATCGAACTCCTCTTTTTTATCCGTTCACCGGGAATCATTGCCTGAGAAGTCTTTGCTCAGATGCGTTTCTGTTGGGTGTTTTTGAGACTGCCGGGAGGACTGGCGATTTTTTGGTAAGGGTATCTTGACACGAAAAGTGAGACTTCGCATCCGAAAGAAGCAGATTTGAGGTTCCCTGGCGATGTTCTCACAGGACTCAGGTGTCAAAGTCAAATTTTGGCCAGAGTGCCAAATCGTCCTTATGTCCAATCACCTTTCACTTTCATCACCACTTTTCGCACTGGCGATGGAGCATTAACGGCCAATCCTGGTGCGTGAATATCCTGCGGAAAAAAAATCAGAAACATCCCGGCTGAGACAACCAATCGACGACTGCCTGACTCGTAGAATGTGACATCACGCTCCGTTGAATAGGGCATTTTGACAGGGAGATGATCATGAGACGTTGCCAGGCCAAATGACTCTTCGCCGTGGACAACATATTGCACGTCGACATAGCGCCGATGAGATTCCCAAACGGCCTGATCCTCTCTCTTTGTCTGGTATTCTTCGACAATCGCGATCAGATTCTGGCCATCAATTTCATAGCGACCTGGTTTTAGACCAGCACATTCTTCAGAAGCAAGAAACTCCAACGCTCGCTGAATTTGTGGCGATAATGAGTAATAACAGGCGGCATGGGAGAGTTGATCAACAATCACGAGTGTCTCTTTATCTCATTAAACAGCCGGGAGGCCCGCGTCATGATCAGCCGCGTTTTCATCTCCCACAGGAAAAAGAGAGTTTTTGTGCGACCACCAGGAATTCGCAACACATCAGGATGCAAACACGGTTGAGATGCTATCAAGCTTCTTCAGGAAACAGATTCGCCCAGTACATCACCACAGAGCGAATTCGAGTAATGAAAACGTCAACTCGTCTGCCAATTTGATGGTCAGCAAAATCTCCGCGACTTCGAGCCACGTCAACCACGACCTCGCTAATGAGAATGGCTCCCATTAACAGGCAGGCCGTGATCATGGCTCGAAGGGCCGTGTGCAACATCGATGGAGTTCCCGCCAGCTCTCGGTGCTTGTCATGCCAGACCAACCTCGCTTCGCCTTCTTATTTTCAGCAAATGTTGACGCTGGAGTTTAAGTCTTATGACACAGGTTGAACGACTTCCGGGGTCTCTGCAATAACATTTTCATGGACTTTTCGCAGGCTGGCGATCAGAGTCTGAATTTCCTGAGACGAGAAGTTTTCGACAGCAATCGCTCGGACTTCCATCACGCAATCAACAATTTTTTCCCAGATTGGCTCGGCAGCAGGCAGCAAGCGGATAATCTTTTTTCGACGATCCCCATAGGCTTCAGTGCGTTCAATCAGCCTGGCTTGTTCCATACGATCCAGAATACGAACCAAAGTGGGAGGTTCGATCATCATTCGTTCAGCCAGTTCTGTCTGGCAGAGTTCCTTGTCCTTGGCGAGCCAGCCGATGACATGTGATTGGCGGTAAGTAATGCCATACTTCTCAAGTTCTGCGTTAAGTGCCCTCTGGTAGCTTTGTGTTGCTGTCCCTAACCAATATCCGACACTGCTTTCAAAATCATACTGTTTCACGATGGCCTCACATGAAAAATGAAGAAGGGATCAAAAGAGCGGCTGAGCTTTGTCTGTAAAAAAGTTTTGCGTGTTTTTCAGAAGACACGCCTGGATCTGCCGTAATATTTCTGTGAGAAATGAGTGAAGACACTTTCGCCATCGCAATTGACAATTGTCGTCAGATCACCAAGCCTTGATTGGACTTTGCGCCACACTAACTGGCAAGCCGCTGACAATCCAATGGCGCCTTAATATTTCATAATAAACAATTGCTGCTGCGAAAATCATGAGGTTTTTCCCGTGCCTCGCAGCCGGGATCACTTTTGCCGACTATCTGCCGCTTGCGGCAATCCTCTTCCCTTACAGTATCACCTCATTCATAAGTACGGGAAAATTTACATTCATCTCGGCTCAGTGTTCATGCTGCACCCTTGCAATTCTGGTCGATGGCCGTTGGAGTGCAGATTCCATCGTCTTCGATACAGTCTGGGTATTACAGGGTGAAGCCCAACCTCGCGACTTCACCCTGCCTGCCGACCAGTCGTTTGAATAAGGGAATGTGAACCATGATCGGTCAGTCCGTGACGACGCCACAAGCCACAGTCGTCATTTTCGGTGCTTCCGGCGATCTGACAGCGCGTAAATTGCTTCCGGCTCTGTATGACCTCTGGAATGATGGGTATCTGAGCGATAACTCACCTATTGTGGGGGTAGCTCGTCGGGAAAAATCTCACGAGGAGTTCCGCAGCGAAATTTATGACGCCATCCGCACCTCGGTACGTGACGGCGAAGTTTCCCCTGAAAAGTGGGTGAAGTTTTCGTCGCGACTGTTTTATCGTCAGACAGATATCTCGGATGCCAATGAGTATGAAGGACTTTGCACCGATCTGAAAAAGCTCGAAGAGGCAGCTGGCTTGCCACCAAACCGTGTGATTTACATGGCCACCTCTCCCGATCTTTTTTTGCCAGCCGTCGAGCATTTGTCGCTGGCAAATATGATCCCTGACCGTGACGACGAGCACTGGTTGCGTGTGGTTTTTGAAAAACCGTTCGGACACGATCTGGCTTCGGCTCAGCAACTCAGTGCCAATCTGAAGCGGTTACTGCGAGAAGATCAGATTTATCGTATCGATCATTATCTCGGGAAAGAGACTGTTCAGAACATCCTGCTCTTTCGATTTGGGAACTCCATTTTCGAGCCTCTCCTGAATCGCAGTCATGTGGAGCACATTCAGATTACCGTCGCCGAATCGCAGGGCATGGAGCGAGGTCGGGGCGGATATTACGATAAGTCAGGAGCACTTCGTGATGTTCTTCAGAACCATGTTCTTCAACTGTTATGCCTGATTGGCATGGAACCCCCTGCCCGGTTCCTTGCGTCTGACCTGCATGACGAAAAATTGAAAGTGCTTAAGTGCCTGAGGCCGGGTAATAAAGGTGACATCAGCTCCTGGGTCGTTCCCGGACAGTATTCCGCGGGAATGGTCGATGGGCAAGCGGCTGCCAGTTATCTCTCGGAAGAACGGATTGCACCGGATTCACGTACAGAAACGTATGTGGCGATGAAAGTCGAAATTGACAACTGGCGCTGGGCCGGAGTCCCCTTTTACCTGCGGACAGGCAAGCGGCTTCCCAAACGCGTTTCGGAAATTGCAATCCAGTTCAAGCTGCCACCGCTGAATCTGTTCAGTACCGTGGAGTGCGAAGGAGACATTTGCGACCTGGTCGGCGCACGGCCCAATACGCTGATTTTCCGAATTCAGCCCAGCGAATCAATTTCGCTCCGATTCTCGACTAAACGTCCTGGGATGCAGTATCAGATTCACCCGGTGAAGATGGATTTCAAGTACGAAGAGGCTTTTGCCGAAGCGTTGCCAGAGGCCTACGAGCGGTTGCTTCTGGAAGTTCTGCGTGGTGACTCGACTCTGTTTATGAGAAGCGACGAACTAGAAGCGGCTTGGCAGTTCGTTGACCCTGTGCTCAAGTTCTGGGAAGACAAGCAGGTTGTCCCCGAGCCGTATCGTTCAGGAGCATGGGGGCCGCGAGAGGCTGATGAATTGCTTTGGGAATCGGGCCATCGTTGGCGCACTCCGGGTGAATCAGGGCCATCTGGTGAACTGAAACCCGCTCATTAGTCAGAGGAGTGTTGCGTTAACCCTCCCGGTACCAGAATCATCGGCACCGGTGCTATCTGCGGGAGGGTTTTCTCCAAATGTGCTCATGGATTCACCGTGAATCTTGAGTCAGGCTGATTTTGCAGCACTAACGAGGCCATGACTTTTGATCCGCCAGCAGGTCACTGTGAACCGATCCCTGCTGGGACTGATGTCGCTGGCATGCGGGGGCGTTGCGCTCCTGCTGACTCTCTGGGATCGTCATCAGGCTGATGGGATGGGCGGCGCACTGCTGCGGATTGGGATTCTTCTGGGGGCGTTGTGGTTATTTATTCCCCAACGATTGACCAATCGAAGAGTGGCTGTCCTTCCCTTGTGGGGCGTGGGAGTCATGCTCGTGCTCCTGGTACTGCTGGCACGTATTCGTGTGCCCGTTTTGTATCTGGTGATGGCGTTGACCGTCTTTCTTGTCCTGATCTGGTTCGTGAAACCACGGCCACGACACCGATAGACATGGTAAGACATTGATATGAGGGTTTGTCCCCTTTTCTCAGGAAAATCTATCGAATCTTTAATCCTGAGAAACTGCATTTCCCGCTTATAAAACAGGGAAAATGCCAATCATCACGCGATATGGGTCGTCTTCCGCGATCCATCGGTCATAATTGATCAAAGTTGATAGATGGATTCGGGATGTCGACTGAAATGCCTCATCCGTTTTGACTGAAATGACTTCTTGGTGCGATACGCAAACCCAGACTATGGGATGGCATATGCTAGGTCAGCTCATTCCGATCGGTGGCGGTGATCCGATCCCATTGTTGCAGGCAAGAATTGTCGTTGGACGTCGCCCTTCCTGTGACGTTGTCCTCGAATTCTCAAACGTATCCTCTCAGCACTGCGAACTGCTGTATGAGCAAGGATATTGGAAAATGCACGATCTGGGATCGAGCAATGGCACTAAGGTTAACGGGGTTCGCCACGAGACCCGGTGGCTGAACCCTGGAGATGAAGTCACTTTTGCAAAGCACCGCTTCAATATTGATTATGTGCCAGGAAGTTCAGAACCGGCGCCACTTAACGAAGAAGAAAACGCCTTCTCGCGAAGCCTTCTGGAAAAAGCCGGGCTGACAGAACCAGAAAGGCGACCATGGCCACGATCCTCTTCGTCGCGGCCGTCATCCTCGAGCAGTGGATCCTCTACAAATCCCCCCTCTTCTCACTCTTCGTCAGCGCTCCCGCCGTTGGGGCCAGGACGCCCGGCACCGAGTCCCAACGCGGAGGACGGCGACGACGATGTCCTTCGCTGGCTCACCGACGAGTAATGAGTCGCCCCTATTGACCACCGTTGAAAGCCCATTTTAGCGGTGGTTTACCCATCAATATGCCGCTCCAAGAACCACTCGATTCAGTGATTTCACCCTACAAAACTGGCGGCCACTTGCTGATTTCGACGTTCAATGCAGTGTACAAGCAGCGTTTGTGGCAAAAAAAGCTGAAAAAAAATCTTGCAGATTATTCTCCAGATTACGTCTCTGATGAATCGCTTAGGCGCCGTGAGCAGTCGGGCTTGTCGCTTATCGACGTCACATCGCGGGTGATTTTCAAAGAGAATCAATGTGTGATCTTGACGATAAAATGCGGGAAAAGCCGCAAAGTCTGTTATGGCCAAGCTTGAATAAGCCCGCCTGACTGAAGCCAAATTGTCCAGAAACCATCAGCCGTCAGTCATGTGCAACAAGATCATTTTTCAAGTGACTGATGAACACTGAACTGAAATTCAGGTTCCGTACACTTGATCGGCAAAGTTTTTCTGGTTTACCGTGTTTTCCAGTTGCGACAGGGCGTCTGTCGCACATTGGACACTCGGGCCTGAGCACCTTTCTCTTGGATGAGCCTTGTGACTGGGCCGGATGTCTTCTTCCACATGGAGGGATATCTAATGAAGTATGGAATCGTTTGCGCGGCGCTGGTGGCAGTGGCCTCTCTGGTTGGACATACCCCTGAAGGGATTGCCAATGACTATAGCTACCTGACACAGCACCCAACGATTCAGCGGCTGGTGCAACTCACCAATGCACACCGTGCCCGGATGGGCAAGGCGCCGCTCGCAATTAATCCGGTCATGTGTGCTCATGCTCAGCAGCACGCCAACTACATGGCCACCACCGGAGTGTTTGCCCACAGTGGACTCCCTTACATGGAGGTGATTTTTCAGGGAGTGACTTCAGCCGATGCGGCTGTTCAAGGGTGGATCTATTCGCCACCACATCATTCAATCCTTCTGAGCGGGTCAGAATGCGGCTTTGGTTACATGGTTTCCGGTGGTCGCTACTGCTGGGTGGGCGTGGTTCGCTAAGTGACCCTCACACCTTCGACATAGACCTGGGAAGTAAAGATCGGGATTCAAACGGGCACTTTCGAGTTCCGTATGATGATCCACAGGAAATGCCTGCCAGCGTTTCTCCCTTTACTGCCTGATATCTCCTGATATTCGCTATCAACCCGGTTGGCTCTGGCTTGCCGGGTTGTGGCGTTTCTTGAGATGACAATGAGGCCTTGATTTCTCTTCACAAGACTTTTGCAAGCTGACTGGTTGTTCGCACTGGGGATATTTGCGAAGCTTTGCCGGCGAGGCGTGAAGGATGTCAGCCTGAAGCTGGTTCAGATCATAATGGAGAGGAACAGGTATGCAGCGATCGGAGGTCGTCATTATTGGTGCCGGCATTGTTGGCCTGGCGACGGCGTATCGACTGATCGAGCGATTTCCCCACGCACATGTCACAGTGCTGGATAAAGAACGTGAAATTGCCCAACACCAGACGGGACACAATTCCGGGGTTCTGCACACAGGCATCTACTACAAGCCAGGAACATTGAGAGCCAGTAATGCCCGTGATGGCAAGTTGATGCTCCAGCAATTCTGTGAACAGGAAGACATTCCTTTTGAACTTTGCGGCAAAGTGATTGTTGCCACGCAGCCATCTGAGCTTCCTCAACTCGACAAACTGCATGAACGTGCCATAGCGAATGGTGTGCGAGCAGAAAAAATTTCCAGTGAGCGTCTGCGGGAAATTGAACCCTATGTCTCGGGTCTGGCAGCGGTTCATGTCCCTGACGCCGGCATCGTGGACTTCCGGCAAATCTGTGACCGGATGGCTGAAAAAATCCGCAACCAGGGCAGCACAATCCTGACCTCTGCGCGCGTTTACGGCATGTATCGGCATGGAAACCACATGGTCGTCGAATCGACACGAGGCCCCATCGAAGGGAAGATCGTGATCAATTGCGGCGGTCTGCACAGTGATCGTTTGACGTGGCTTTCGGGACAAGTACCACCGGCTCAGATTGTTCCCTTTCGAGGTGAATACTTTGAATTGAAGCCTTCGGCTCACAAATTATGCCGGGGGCTGATCTATCCCGTGCCTGACCCGAATTTTCCCTTTCTGGGCGTCCATTTGACGCGCATGATTCATGGTGGAGTCGAATGTGGGCCGAACGCCGTACTGGCGTTCGCTCGCGAGGGATACCATAAAACCAGTCTGAATCCCTACGATTTGTTTGAAACGCTGACTTATCGCGGTTTCCTGCTCATGATGATGCGCAACTGGGATGAAGGCCTGCGAGAGATGTGGCGTTCTCTCAGCAAAGGAGCTTTCGTCCAGGCACTGCGCAGGCTCGTCCCTGATATCCAGGCAGAAGATCTGGTACCGGCGCCGGCGGGTGTTCGTGCCCAGGCATTGCTTCCTAACGGTGATCTGGCTGACGATTTCCTGATTCAGGAGCGTGACCTGGTTGTCAATGTCTGTAACGCCCCTTCCCCGGCAGCCACGGCTTCGCTGAAGATTGGCGATTTCATCATTGATCAAATTGCCCCACGACTGACAGCGTAAGGCTTTGAGTCATTGGGAACTTGCGGCTTCGTGGTCAAGTGAGCCAATTTTTACCCAGCCAATCTGTTGGCCGTCACCTACGTAAAGTCGCTCAAGTTCATGAATTCCCTGATGAATTCATGGCATCAGGAACCCACATACGGAATGATGTCACAGTTCCTTGGGACGTATGTCCTTAGCGTTTCATAACTCTTTGACGGAGTCGGGTTTCATGTCGGTCGCTGATGTTGCCGCAGCTTATGCAGCCGTTCGTCAAGAGGTTGGAAAGGTTGTCTTCGGGCAGCAGGAATTAATTGAAGCGGTGTTTGTCGCCTTGCTCTCTGAAGGACATGTGCTGATCGAAGGGCCACCGGGGCTTGGAAAAACTTTGTTGGCCACCACTTTAAGCCGTGTCCTGCATTGCCGATATTCGCGGATTCAGTTCACCCCTGATCTGATGCCTTCTGATATTACCGGACACTCGGTCTACAATCTGCAGGAGCGCCAGTTTCACTTCAGTGAGGGGCCGGTCTTTGCCAATCTGCTGCTTGCCGATGAAATCAATCGGGCACCTGCCAAGACACAGGCGGCATTACTAGAGGCGATGCAGGAATCTCAGGTTACAGTTGATGGAAAAACCATTCGCCTGCCTCAACCATTTATTACTATTGCCACACAGAATCCCATTGAACAGGAAGGGACTTATCCACTTCCCGAGGCTCAGTTAGATCGATTTCTGTTCAAAATGCTGGTGACTTATCCCTCACCGACTCAGGAAGCCAGTATTCTCGCCGCCTATGCCGAAGGGCATGATCCGCGACGGATGAGCACTTACGATGTCCAAACGGTGCTGGACGAACGAAAAGTGCTGGAGTTGCAGGCTGACGTTCGCCAGGTCGTCGTAGAAAAAACGATCATCAATTACATTGTCAATCTGGTCAGCGCCACACGAGAGCACCCTGCGATTGAAATTGGTGCCAGTCCCCGTGCCAGCGTTGGATTACTGATTGCTTCACGGGCATTGGCAGCCTGCCTGGGCCGGACATTTGTCGTTCCCGATGACGTGAAACAGCTTGTCCCCTGGGTCTTCCGTCACCGTGTTCGGCTTGAACCCGAAGCTGAAATCGAAGGCTCAACAATTGATGTCATCCTGCAGGAATTACTGGAATCGATTGAGGCTCCACGAGCATGACTCCCCGGCTCAATTTATTGCTGTTGATGGCGATGGCGGGGTTTCCATTGATTCCAGCCTGCTGGTTTCCATCATGGGCGATGCTGGCCGTTCTCTGCTCGTTCATGTTGGTCGCGATTGCCGTGGTCGATGCCTGGAGAAGTCCTGCATTACGACGGATTGAGGTTCAAAGAAAAGTCGGGCGTGTTCTCAGTGTCGGTGCCAGAAATCCGATTTCACTCGACATTCGCTGGCCTGGCCCTCTGACTTGTCACATTGAAATTCACGATGAAACGCCCCTGACCGGGAAAGTCGATGGTCTTCCCGTTCAACTGCGGCTGATACCGGGTCAATTGGTCAAACTTGCCTATTTTTTTATCCCGGAAGTTCGAGGCCAGGTGCAGTTCGGTGCCATTCATCTGAGAGCAACTTCCCCCTGGAACTTGTGGCAAATTCATTGGGTGATCCCGGCACCGCAAATGGCAAAAGTCTACCCGGATGTGCAGGCGATTCGTGGTGTCGAACTGCTGGCTCGTCAAAACCGTCTGGCAGAAGCTGGCGTTCGCATGACTCGGTTGCAGGGAAAAGGAACATCGTTCGACCGCCTGAGGGAATATCGCCGAGAGGATGAGTTCCGGAACATTGACTGGAAAGCCTCTGCCCGGCAGGAATCATTGATCGCGCGAGAATATACGGTCGAGAGGAATCAGAACATTATTCTGGTCCTCGACTGCGGTCGCTCGATGTGCCATACCCAGGAAGGCGCAACACATTTTGACCGTGTGATGAATTCAGCACTCTTGCTGGCTTACGTGGCTCTCCGTCAAGGTGACCATGTTGGCTTAATGGCGTGCTCCTCTCGGGTACGAGCCTATGTCCCTCCAGTTCGTGGGGCACGCAGTATCGAAACACTGATTCGGCAGATCTATGATCTCCAGCCAGAATATACGGCAACGGATTACCGATTACTGGTCGATGAACTCCGCCGTCGTCATCGTAAGCGAGCACTCGTCGTGGTATTGACTTACGCGATGGACGATGTGCATCTGGAGCAGATGGCCCGAGAGTTTCGTCGGCTTCGATCCCCCCATCTCGTGCTATGTGCATTCATGTCGCAGGAGAGCCTCAAAGAGCGGGCACGTGACATGCCGCGTAATTCCCCGGAAAGCTTTGAGATTGCAGCGGCTGCCGATCTTTTGCAGGAAAACAGGCAAACGCTACGCCAACTCAATAGCGAAGGGCTTCTCGCGATTGAAGCCACCCACGATGGATTGACGACATCGATTATTTCACGCTACCTGGAAATTAAAGCCCGTGGCCTCTTGTGATCGGAGCACGAGCAGGCCTTACGAATGTCAGTTGGAACTGAACTGCGGGGGGAAATTCAGAAGGCTGAGCGTTTGATGACTGTGATTCGACGGGCTATGAGTCAGCAGACTTTCCATAATATTCAGTAACATTTCCGACCGTTTCACAGGATTCCATATTTCCAGCAGGATCTGGGAAGATGCTGCCGAAAAAGGAATCGCACCCGATAATAAATCAGTAACCAATGAGAGTGGTTGTGGACAATCCATTCCCTCGAGTAGCACCTTCTTGATCGCCGCCTGAGGAAATGCCCGCTCAAAAAGCTCGATCAACCGCATGGCCAACTGCTGCTGCTCTTTGATGGAGAGTTCGCATTCATCGGTCAGGCATTCAAATCGCCCCGTCCGATAAGGCAATAAACCAGAGGGCAGCTCTTCCTGCATACGTGCTCGAGTTAACCCCTGGAGAGCCAGATAATAACGACCATCAGGCAGTCGGTCAGATGCGATGATCTTGCCAATACCGACTATTGAATGGATTGGGCGTGGAACAGTTGTCACGAGACCATCGAGCTTGGGACGGTAAAGGGCGATTGATAGAAATCCGTCGCCCTCAAGCGCATCGCTCATCATCTTCCGGTAGCGCTGCTCGAAAATATGAAGTGGCAGTAAGGAATGAGGAAACAAAACCACATTCGGCAGCGGGAAAATCGGAGTAATTCCCCGGAATCCCTGAAGATAATCCTTGGCAGAATCAAATCTGGGCATGGCTTATCCCACTGTAAGAAAGTGTGCAGGTTTCATGACTGAGATTCTGATGAGTGGCCTGTCTCAACGGCGTTGTTCGACATAGAGCATTAGTTTACAGAGGAAAGTGCCCGATGGCACGTGGTCTCACAACGGCAGCAGAGTTTTATGTTCCGCATCGCTCCGAACAATTGTAATATTTTGAACATCATGTCGCGTCACGGGTTGAACAGCATGCTATGTCATGAGAGAGACTTTGGGATGTGACAAGACCCAGGAATACCCTGCCCTGCTCTGCCATGTGAAGTGACATTCGATATGATGCCCAGCCAGATCAAATGGTGCGATCGCAACGTGCGGCTTAAGAGTTGGTCTCTGTCAGGAAGAAATGTAATCGCATGGCGAAGAAGTCGTCCAAGCCGCCGGTCAAACAGGATCCCCCCCCTGCTGAAGTCCGGGAATCACGTCCTCGCAAAGAGGCTTTTGTGCACCTCAAAGAACGCGCTGCCAACATCATAGCGACGCTGAAACAGTTCTATCCTGATGTCGAATGTGCACTGGTTCACAGCTCCCCTTATGAATTGCTTGTCGCCACGATTTTGAGTGCCCAATGCACTGACGAACGTGTAAACATGGTGACACCAGCACTATTCCGTGCTTACCCTTCGCCGAGAGAACTCGCGACTGCCTCTCAGGAAGATGTTGAGGAGCTTGTTCGTTCCACAGGATTTTTCCGCAACAAAGCCGCAAACTTGATTGGTATGGCTCGTGCTGTTGTCGAGCAGCATAATGGAGAGATTCCCGCATCTCTCGACGAGCTTGTCGCTCTTCCGGGTGTTGGTCGAAAGACGGCCAATGTTTTGCTGGGCACAGCACATGGGATTCCCAGTGGCATTGTGGTCGACACACATGTGCAACGAATCACGAAGTTGCTGGGGCTGACACAAGGAAACTCTGCCGAAGCGATTGAACGCGATCTCATTAAAATCATTCCTCAGTCCGAATGGATCATGTTCTCTCATCGCCTGATCCATCATGGCCGCCGCATTTGTATCGCACGACGCCCCCAATGCCTGACGTGTCCGCTACTGAGTGATTGCCGTCGTGTGGGACTGGAGCCTCTGGATTCTGCAACACCTTCAAAGCCTCGCAAGAAATCACTCATGAGCAAGAACAGCAGCATCAAAGAATGATGGTTCAAGCCGGTCGTGTTGTGATGCAAATTCGTCGTTCAGCTTGGAAAAACTCGTTTTCAATGGATGACCTGTTGCATGTCTGCGGCCAGAAACTTAACCTGCGCCAGTGCAGAAACCTGTCATCGCAAGATGTCGAGTCCTCTGGCTGATACACACAATGGGGATGCAAACGAGAGATGATTCTCACGGGAAACGAAATTCGGTCGCAACTGGGGCGCAACCTGGTTATCGAACCCTTTGAAGAAAAGCAGCTGAACCCCAACAGCTACAATCTCCGGTTGCACGATGAACTCCTGGTTTACGAGGAAATTATCCTCGATATGCAGCGTCCCAATCGGTATCGACGGCACGTCATTCCTCCCGAAGGGCTTGTCCTGCAACCGGGGCAGCTCTATCTGGGAAGAACAGTCGAGTACACCGAAACCCACAACTTTGTCCCGATGCTTGAAGGCCGCTCGTCGATTGGAAGGCTGGGACTGTTTGTGCATGTGACCGCAGGATTCGGCGATGTGGGCTTCTGCGGCTACTGGACGCTGGAGATGTTTGCCGTACATCCGATCCGGATTTATGCCGGTGTTCCGATCTGCCAGGTTTTTTATCATCAGTTGGTTGGCGACATCACCGAATACAAGAGCAACAAATACCAGCACAATCAGGACATCCAGCCAAGTCTGCTGTTCAAAGAGTTTCGCGAGCCACAACCCGATCACCAGTTGCGGCTCGCTTTTGGGCAGGAGCGTGCTGCGCGTGATGACACGGCCCCGCCGGAGTAATTTGCTGGCCTTTATTCAGACGGTTGGCGGCCGGTGTTTTTTCACACGGTTCTGCCAGAACAGTCGATCCTGGGTCAGAACGCCTTGGCGCAACGCGCAGCGGAGGCAGTACTTCTCATGATCTCGAATGAGATAAATTTCTCCATTGAGAATCAGGTGGAAATAGTCCTCACCCGTCCATTTGGCGTAGCAATACATCCGCTCGGTATCGAGCTTGATTCGAGCTTCCCATCCTTCCTGATCAGGGACATATAGCCGAGCGTCTGCGAGAGAATCAGGCGTCGCTTCAGGAACAGTCTCCGGTTTTCCTTCGGGAGGAAATTCATTCATCAACATGGCAGCGGATCCTGAACTGACGACGATGTACCCTGCCGATCTGTGCGACATCTCAACCGAAGAGATCACTTTCCGAAGTGCTGCCGGTAACTCTCGATCGTGGCTGTAGCCGCCCCGATGGCATCGGGCAGACTGCGGGCCTCTGCTGAGAGGTAGCCATTGTAACGAATCTTTTTCAGTGTGGAGGCGACTTCCTGGAAGTCAAGGTGGCCCATCCCCGCCGCGTTACGGTTGGAATCGACGTAATGGATATGACCAATCCACTCGCCCCCCTCCTTTAAGCCCTCGGCTATTGAGGTCTCTTCGATATTCATATGAAACAAGTCGGCCAGCAAGCGGCAATCGGGAGCACCAAAAGATTGAAGAAGCGTGACGCCATCAGCTTGAGTATTGCACAGGTTCGTTTCATAGCGGTTCAATGGCTCGTAGATTAATGGGATACCGTGCCGTGTAAACGCCCGTTCTCCCAACTCGGCCAACGCTTCCCCCAGCAACATGCGCCCTTCCGGAATCAGATCAGGAGTGGCTGCCCGTCCTTGCATGGAGCCAATAATGGCCGAAGCTCCCAATGGCCCACCATAGTCGATCATCTCCGAAATGAACTTCCTGGCCTTGGCGCGAACATTCGCATCGGGACTGGTCAGAGACAACTGCTGGCGCAACCAACCCGCTCCCGTTCCCACTGCGGCGAGCTTGAGACCATATCGCGTGAGAATTTCTCGCAATGACTTGGAAGAAATAAATCCTGGCGCAGGTGCAAACAACTCAACAGCATCAAAGCCCAGTTCTGAAGCGGATCGGCAACCTGCTTCAAAGTCGTCCCAGAAAACAAACGGCCCACCGCGAGCCTCTTCCACAAGACTGATGGTCACTGCCGATAAAATGGGCATGAGTAGTCTCTTCTGTAATCTCAGTCAAACCCAGCGTCTTGCGATTGCGGTGGGAAAAAATCGGGCGGCACAAAGACGGATACCCGGCGTGCCAGGCAATCACCGGGTATCCAAAGGCAGTTAACTCGTACAACGCCTATTTATCGTCGAGCAATTCAACGGCTGCGAACTTTTTCCCTTCGAGCATTTCCAGGCTGGCGCCCCCGCCCGTGCTGACATGCGTGACCTGATCAGCCAGGCCGAACTGCTGAATCGCCGAGGCACTATCGCCACCACCAATGATACTGACCGCATCGCTGGCTACGATGGCGTCGGCCACGGCGCGCGTGCCAGCGTCAAATGGCGGCATTTCAAAGACACCCATCGGCCCGTTCCAGACAATGGTCTTGGCAGCCTTCACGATTGCTGCATACTTGACCTGTGTTTCCGGGCCAATGTCAAAGCCTTCATAGTCGGCAGGGATCTGACCGGCTTTGGCAATCAGCTTGTTGCAGTCACCTTTGAAAGCATCGCCGCAGTGAGTGTCGACAGGAAGTTGCAGTTTGTCGCCACCAGTTGCGAGCAGATCCTTCGCCAGAGCCAGGCTGGCTTCGGGAGGATTTGGCAGGTAGCTCTTACCGATTTCTCCCCCTTGAGCTTTGGAGAAGGCAAACGCCATGGCGCCACCGATCAGCACGGTATCGCAGATGGAAAGCAGGTTCTTGATGACGTTGATCTTATCATCGACCTTCTTCCCGCCCACAATGGCTACAAAAGGCCGGCCTGGATTCGAGATGGCATCGGACAGGAACTTGATTTCCTTTTCAACAAGGAAGCCACACACCTTGGGCTTGGAACCCATCGCGTTGGGAACACCGACCATCGAACCTTCCGAACGATGGCACGTGCCAAAAGCGTCGTTGCAATA
This sequence comes from Planctopirus sp. SH287, assembly GCF_056500625.1. NCBI lineage: Bacteria > Pseudomonadati > Planctomycetota > Planctomycetia > Planctomycetales > Planctomycetaceae > Planctopirus > Planctopirus sp. SH287. Next base: position 2,016,930 of record NZ_CM151403.1, read on the forward strand.
GATGTCACCAAAGGTGGCGAGCACGCCGACATAGTCTGCGTCACCTTTTTTCTCGCCCTTGTTGAAGCGAACATTTTCCAGCAACAGGACTTCATTGTCCTTCAGTGATTTCACTTTGTCTTGTGCATCAGTTCCGACAGTGTCCGTGGCGAAGTGCACAGGGACACCGAGCAACTCTTTCAAACGGGCGGCTACCGGCTTGAGGCTGTACTTGGCGTCTTCTGCGGGATCTTTTCCTTCAGGGCGGCCCAGATGACTCATGAGGATGACCCGACCGCCACGCTCCAGCACTGACTTGATCGACGGCAGTGCTTCAGTGATGCGGCGGTCGTCGGTAATGCTCAGTGCGTTATCCAGCGGCACATTGAAATCGCACCGCATCAGGACAGCTTGGCCTTGGACATTCACATCGGCAATGGTTTTCTTCGCCATCTTGTTTTCCACTAAAAGGAACCAGATCTTTCACCAAAACGTCTGGGGCATTCGTCAGCGATCTTCACTCACGCTGCCTCCCTGATGCCGATAGAGTAGAAGACTTGTACCGGACTTCCAAGTTCCACCGGCCGACTTCCGGTTTCCCTCCAATATTCTTTCAACCTGCCGAGGCCACTTGATGTCAGTTCCGCCAGATGTGCCTTATCCGGAAATTCACTGGGACTTCTCCGCTATTACACAATTGCCGGAAATTGATTCCACGGCCTGGATTGCTCCTGGCGCCACGGTTTATGGGCGTGTGACAATCGGTGCCCGAAGCTCTGTCTGGTTTGGAGCCATTGTTCGTGGCGATCATGAGCGTATTGACATCGGTGATGATTCCAATCTGCAAGACGGCGTGATCCTGCATGTGGATCCGCATTCCCCCTGCAAGATTGGCCATCGTGTTTCGCTCGGACACCGCGCCCTGGTTCACGGAGCGACCGTGGAGGATGATGTGCTGATCGGAATTGGGGCGAATGTTTTGAGCCGGGCCGTGATCGGGAAAGGGGCGTTTATTGCCGCTGGTGCTTTGGTGCTGGAAGAAACGATTGTTCCTCCAAGGACATTATGGGCAGGTGTTCCCGCACGACAGATCCGCGAGGTTTCCCCTGAACTGGCATGGCGGATCGAACGAACCTGGAAGCATTATTCCAACAATCATGTGGCCCATCGAGCGGGGGAAGTTCAAGGGACGAAGTTTATCCCCAAACCATAGTGCCGTGTCACGGCTTTGTCTTCGGGTTGATGTCGCCGCAACGTCCTCCGTTGTCGGACCTAACAACAGAAGAAACCCGAATTTTACACTTTGACAATGCAGTAGTTAAACTCTCGTTTGAGCATGACAAAAGCCCGCAACTTCCGCCGAAACAACATCCCTTTTGAAGCGCTGGTTGACCTGCGAAACTAGATTTGGACTGTGTTTACCGGGTTGTTCGACAGGCTCGAAGAGGTTCCCATCACAATGTCTCTGTTGTTTTCGGTGCTCTTTGCGCATAAATGCAAAAACACCCATCACAAATTGGCTCTCGATGCCCTCCGTTTTCTGGAGATACCAGAATCGGAGCGATGGCGCGACTTATTCCTCACAAGAATTGACTCCTACCTCGACGGTTCAAAAGCGCCTGACAACAAATTCAAAGACTTCCGCAACCATGTCCTGCATGTCAGCGACAATGAGTGGGGTGGAGCCATCACGACAGCGCAAAGCTGGTATACAAAAACCGTCGAAGCCTTCCAGAAAAAGGACTGGTCGACAGGGGTTTACAACGCAGGGGTTCTCAGTCACTACGTGACAGATCCGTTTCAACCGTTTCATACCGGCCAGTCTGAGGCTGAAACCATCGTTCATCGGGCTGCCGAGTGGACGATTGCCTGTAGCTATGACCAATTGCGCCAGCTCCTTGATAACGAACTGGGTGGCGTTCCGACAAAGTCAGCTCCCGCAGCGACAGACTGGTTGGCACAGATTATTCGTGACGGAGCACGAACGGCCCACAAGTCTTATGAACCATCGATAGCCCACTACTCTTTGAAAATCGGGGCAAAAAAGCCGCTTGAGGGCTATGACGCTACGGGTCAGAGAATCATTGCCAGACTGCTGGGAGAAGCCATTCGTGGATACGCCCTCGTTCTGGGAGAGGCATTGAAAGCAGCAAGCGTTACTCCACCTTCCAGTCCCGTGACGATCTATGGGGTTCTTGCGGCATTGACGGTACCCATCTTTACCGTCACAAAAAAAATGGCCAATGCGGCAGAGCGGGCCGCAGTCTTAGCCATCGCCAGGGAAGTGGAAGCGATTGGCCGGTGTGACAAGACTCTTTCCGCTGACGAACGATCTGTCCGCGAAGCCTATGCCGCTGAGGTGCTTCAAGTTCCTGTGGAGATGTTGAGCCAGGATTCGGTTGAGTTAGCGGGGATGCTTTATACCCCCGTTGTAGCGCCCAAGCCTCCGATTCCGATAACTACAGAAGTTATAAAAACACCGCCGGCCCCCATTCTGACGGTTCCCATTCCTCCAGTCGCAAGCCCTCCAGCCTTTGTGTCGCCCCCCTCTGCTCCGCCAGTTCCTGCGACTCAGCCAGTTGCGGTTAAACCTCCTTCAGTCATGAAAACAGAGACCAAAGAAGCCGAGGTGAAGGCTCAATCGGTTGAAGAAAAAATCATCCCGGAGAAGCCTGCTGTCAGTGAGAAAAATCACGAAAAACCAGCACCTCCCGATTCTTCTTTACCCTATTATCTCCATCTGGAAATGCCTCTGGAGAAGGCTCCTTCAATCGGGCCAAAAACGGCTGAGCGATTTGCTGCCATTGGAATTCATACTGTCGAAGAGTTTTTGTCCGCTCAGCCCAATGACATGGCCAAAAAACTTGGGCAGAAGCATCTCGACTCCGTCACGCTTTACGAGTGGCAATGCCAGGCCACGCTCTGTTGCGAAATCCCAAAATTCCGTGGCTACATGGCCCAGATCCTGACTGCGATTGGAATTCAGACGCGCGATGAATTGCGGGAAGCCCGTCCAGATGACTTGTGGGATCTGACCGAACAATTCCTGGCAACTCCCGAAGCCGAGCGAATGCTGCGAGGCATTAAACCACCCACATCTGACGATATTTTTGACTGGCAGCAACGGGCTTCGGAAGACGACGAACATCGCCAAGCCGCTTGAACTTTGCGAGAACCAGCCGCCTTGATTCAAACATCCGCCCGCCTCGCGTTTGCCAGATCTCCCTGCGAAAAGCTACCCTCTTTTACGATGATGAAAACGATTGGAGCTTCCATTCTGATTTGACAGATTCGGCAAAGAGTGGTGAGCAGGCCAACGAGCCTGCGGACAAGCTCAACAACCGGTCAGGACAGAGTGGTCATACCACGGGACGGCGAAAACCGTTCTGGCAAAACAGAAGGAAAAAAAGAGGACTTCATGCCTAATATCCCTCAGAGACATACACCGTGGCATGCAGCGCTGGTTCTCAGTTTGCTGCTGGGAATCCCGGTCGGTTGCCAGCCATCCGCTGAAACTAAAGAGGCGACAACACCTCCACCGGCATCTGCTACGAAAGAACAGGCTCTCACAACTGACGAAGCTGCCGCCACGTTAGAACCTTACGATAAAGACCTGGGGAATGTGGTGGTCACAGTTCCTGCTGGATGGTTTGAGATCCCCCCTAAGACCGGTTTTGTCCTCGCAGAATTTCAGCTTCCCGGATCGGATGGCGTTGGTCGATTGACCTGTTCGGCAGCTGGCGGCGATCTCGAAATGAACCTTGACCGCTGGAGAGGTCAGTTCCAGACGGCGGGTAGCGATGTGCGACCTCGCCGTTCAGAACTGGAAATTGCTGGAAAGCCAGCCGTTCTCATGGAAATTGAGGGAACATTCACCGATGGTTTTGCCAAAGAAAACGCCGTTCAACCAGATTCGGCGCTAGTTGGAATTGTGTTGCCATTGGGGGAAGCCAATTTTTTCGTAAAAGCCACCGGCCCCAAGGCAACCATCCAGAAACACCGCGACAGCATCGTTGAATTTGCAAAAACGTTGAAACTGAAATAGGGAACGGCTGAAGGCCACTCCCATCCCATCAGTCGACAAGCTTGCGAAGCTCTTCAATGTAGCGAGGAATTGCTTCGTCAGGATTTTCGGCACCTTCGTATTCAAGAATCAGGTAGCCTTTGTAGTCGGCATTTTTCAGAATCGAAAGAACCTTGGGAATATCGGCGGGAACTTTTTTGCCATCTGGCTGGTGCATCTCAACCTTAAGCTGTGCATTGATCGCATAAGGTGCGATTTTTGTAAGATCCGCATAGGGATCAGCTGTCCGGAAGTTTCCGCTGTCGAAGTTGATTCCAAACCAGGGGGAAGCAGGAACCGCGTGATAAATTCTGAGTAGCTGCTCCGGCGTCGCCGTAATTCCCCCGTGATTTTCCAAGGCGAGGCAGACACCCTTTGATGCGGCATATGCGACGGCCGTCGTGATCCCTTTCACACACCGTTCAAAGGCGATGGCTTCAGTTTCCCCTTTAGCCACATTGCCCGCAAAGATGCGGATGACTGGCGCGCCTAAAAGAGCCGCACTGTCGATCCATTGCTTCGTCAACTCCATCTGTGCGTCAAATGCCGGGCCATCGGGAAGGCAGAAATTGTTGCCAATCGCTGTTCCCGTGATATCAAGCCCCTGTTTGAATGCCTGATTTTTACAGGCATAGAGGTAAGCGGGTGACGGATTTTTGGGGAAGTAATAGCTGGTCAATTCGCAACCATCGAGACCCAATGTCACGCAATAATCCATGAAGTCTGACAGTTTCTTCCCCTGAGGAGGATTCTGCTCATCCCAGGATCTGGGGAGCCGGGAATTCCAGGAATAAGCGGCCAGTGAAAGGCGGGTCTTCTTGGCAAACAACGGACTGGCAGCGACGACAGTGTCTTGAGCTTTCACTTCTGAAACGTTAATTAACGAAGCCACAGAATCTGACGCCACAGCAGCGGCCGCAGCGCTGACCCCACCCAGAAATTGCCGTCGAGAACTGGCCATGGGCGAAATGGAGTGGCTCACTGAAGAAGTGCCCGCCGCGATCTGATCAGACATGCTGTGTCTCTTTCCATTGATTGAGTTATTGCTGAAGAAGCGAGTCACGAGGGAGGGAGTCATGATCTGAGCCAGACTCTCATTGTCCCCGAGATACCAGCTTCAGAAAGATTGGTCAGGACTATAAAAGCCCCTGCTGCTGTTGCCACTGACGAAACGCACTCATGACTTGCGCAGGGGTCGCTGTTCCGGTAGAGCCGAGTTGCTGAACCGTCACGCCAGCCACCAGATTGGCGATTAAGGCCGCATCAGCCACTGATCCACCAGACGCCAAAGTTAAGACAGCTCCTGCTGTTGCTCCATCTCCCGCACCGGTTGGATCGATTGGCCCAGTCACTTTAAGACCTGGAATCAGCATCTGTTCAGGATCACTGACGATGATCCCCCGTTCTCCCAGCGTGACAAAAACCGTGGCTCCCGTTTCTGCCCTCAATCGTGGGACAACAGGAGTGATATCCTTCTCGTCCAGTTCATCCCCCGGCAAAGGATTGAACCGCCCGACGGCCTCAAACTGATTAGGCTTAATGATAATGTTACGGAAGTGGCGCACATTGCGTTTGCTATCGGCCCAGAAAGTGACCTTCGGAAATCGCAAGGCTAACTCTGCGAGGACATCTCGCATGGAGGTCGTGATCACACCGGTATTTGCGATTTCCACCTGATCCATGATGATCAGAGCATCAACCCTGGGAAGAACATGCGTGACAGCAGCCGTCAGTTGGGCGATGACCGATTGCGGGGTGGGATGTCGGTTTTTCACATCGTAGCGGTGCATTTCGCCTTGAAGACCAGGAATATGGATCTCGGTGGGCTTAATGACAGTCGGTGTGCGGATTTCCGGGCATCGCAACAGCCCATCGGTTGAGCATCCCAATTTTCGAAGTCCCTGGTGAAGATCATAGCCTTCACCGTCGTCTCCAATCGCCCCTAAGGCATAGAGTTCACCGGCCCCCAAAGCAGCCAGGTTATTGATGACCGTCCCAGCAGCACCAGGGCTTCGGCGGACTCCAATGACTTGATGCGCTTTGCGACCCGTCTCCTGACTGCTTTCCAGAAGATGCGAGTCAATCTCCAGATATTTGTCGAGAAAGAAATCCCCCAGAACGGCAATTCTCCGCAGAGGAAATTCGCAGAAAAGTTTCTGGAGCGTTTCAATCTTCATTTCTTCCATTCCATGGCAGTCTGTGATGCTGTAATTCAAAGTCGATTGGTGAATTTGCATGCAGACAATTGATTTGACGGAGCCGCGTGCTGTTGTTGATACCATTCTCAACAGAATAGTGGTACGACCACTCTGTCCTGACCGGCTGTTGAGCTTGTCCGCAGGCTCGTTGGCCTGCTCACTACTCTTTGCTGAACCTGTCAAATCAGAATGGAAGCCCTCAACAGTTTACCGATACCGGGTGAAAACGGGACAATGAAGACGCCGGGATCGTGAAAAAATGACACATGATCTTGGCAGCAAGCCAATCAACAAGGAGTCAGTGTGATTTCGCAAGAAGTAGCGATGGGAGTTGGGCTGGTAATGTTAGGGCTTTATTTTGCGGGTCGGGCACCATGGATTGTGGGGGAAACCCGAAAGGGGCAGTGGTTGGCGACCCGGTTTGGTGAACCCAGGGCGATCCAGATCACTCGTTTGATTGCGATTAGCTTCGCGCTTCTGGGCGTGATGCTCGCAATAGGCGTCGTTCAACCCATGAGATGGCAGTGAAAGCTCGATATCACGAAGGAAGGCCAAATGATCAACGGGCGACCATAAAGACATGTAAAATTGGCAGCCATGGATGTTTTGCCGAGTACTTTTGTTCTTGTTCAACCTGGGATGTCCATGCAAAATCCCCTGAACGAGCCAACAAATACAGTAACTCGCTAGACGAAAAATATCACTCAGAATAGACTTACAACACATGGCCCGGTGGCGAAATAGGCAGACGCACAGGACTTAAAATCCTGGGTCTCGAAAGGGACGTGCGGGTTCGATTCCCGCCCGGGCCATTGAATGTCCGAAAGTTTTCAGCAAAACGCTCATGAATTCTCCGCGCTAGAACAGCGCGGCCCCAATGAAAACAATACCAATTCCCGTTGGTTTTCCGCGTTAAAACAGCGCGGCCCCAATGGAAGTCTCACATGACCAGACCCTTCGGGGCGAAGTGGGCCTTTCAGCATGTCCGGTACGATTAAAATCCAGTGCGGATGCGGGCGGAATCTCAAACTCAAAGAGACCGCTCTCGGCAAAGCTGTCAAATGCCCCGCCTGCGGCGAACCGCTCAAAGTGACTCTCGCCAGCGATAATCACTTTGAAGAAGCCGTGCTCTCGGTTCTCAATGAAAAGCCAGACGCCAAGCCTGTGGCCGATTCAAGGGGTAAGTCCTGGCTAAAATCTGCAGCGAGTTGGTTTAAGCCTGCAAAGTTGCCAGAGGCTCCAATCGCTGAATATCTCCCTCCTGCCGATGAGCCACCCGAGCATCCACCGGCCAAACGTCGTGGCATTGCTTCGCCAGCGGTTGCACCTAAGCCCGCCTCCAAGGCGAAGTCATTCACCATCGTGGGGTTCTTGACCAGCATCATCGTGACGGCGATTGCGATCCCACTCATCGCTTTTGCGTTGGTGGTGGGCCTGGTGATCACTGTGACTGTTTTCGGATCAGGGCGTAGTAACAACAGCCACTCGACGGTTTATCGCGACTCAAATTCGGCGTCCCTTGCTGCTGGATCGTCCGGGGCGGCGAATGTGCCACCCCATACCACGTCCAGCGGCCAGCAGGTGAGTGGGTATGTCAAAGGGAGTGCTAGGCCAATAGAGCCTACAAAAGAAGAAGGCAAATCCCTCTGGCGCAAAGCAAACGACTTTTTTCACCCCGGAAAAGTCTATGTCCCTACCTATGAGCGCACAGACGGGACTGAGGTCGATGGGCATTACCGATCAAAACCAAAGACAGAGAAGAAGATCGAAGCCTATCGAAAGAAATGATGGCGTTGAGCCTGCTGGTAACACTAGGAAACGGATTCGAGGCCGCTAAACTCGAAAGGATGTTAACTGTGACTTTAAAAGAACTGAAGGCGGTCTTCGCTGCAAACCTGAGAGTACGTCGACAAGAGTTGGGGCTGACACAGGCTACTCTTGCCGAGGCATTAGCGGTCACAGCTGCGCATGTTTCTCAGATGGAAGCTGGAAAAACGGCTCCCTCACTTGAGTTGCTCGCGAAAGTAGCTGAGTTGCTCCAAGTAGAGCCAGCGTCATTGCTGATACCCGCGACCAGCAGACAACCAAATCAAAAAATTGCCAGTTGACAGGAACTTAACTTACAGTTAAGTTTATCCGCCGTGAGGTCACGGCGGGATCAGTCATTGAACGCCGCCGTCCTTCACCGGGCGAGCGGCGTTTTTTTCGTGCGCCCGCCGGGTCGCTGGAAGATTGATTTTTTAAGTGAGGCAGTCTGCTGTCACACCTCTGGAAAGTTATTCCGCCATATCGCGACTTATGAACTAGCTTCACTGGTGGACGGATTCCCATGGATGCACCACGGACGAAGATCGAATTCTCTGCGCTGGGAACTCCCCTTGATGCAACCGATCCCCGCTCACCCGGCTTCTTGCTCGCCAGCCCGAGTCTCCAAAGCTTACAGCGAACCCGCCATCCTGCGGTTTCCCACTTTGCCTGCGCCCAGGATTGTATATCCTGGGCGCACCACCGAGCCGGTGCCCAGACCAGATATCAGCAAGACGCGGCGAAGCAAAACAGTTCCTGCGAAAGATCAGCAGGAACTGTGGGCTGGTGGAGTGGATGCGTCAGTGCTGGCTTACGCTGGCACGATTGCGGCCGAGATTCGCGATCAGGTGGTGCCAGAGCATCAACGGAAATGGATTCGCGAAAACTTGTCGATTCGTCAGTTCTATGGCGACTGGATGATTGCGGATCGAAAACGCCGCGTGGCGGCACAGAAACTGTCTGTCGGCACTCTGGAAAAAGATCGGCAAGCCCTCTCCCGTTGGGAACGAGCCACCAGACCAGAGACCTGGCCAAAGGGAGAGCACTGGCCGGGGTTACCGATCGGCCTAATCACGGATCGATACGTGACTCAGGCATTGGAAAAGCTGGTCAAACTAACCTCCGAAGCGACGGCCAAGAGCACCTGGAACCATCTACGCACCATGCTCAATCATGCTGTGGCCATCCGGGCCATCGATCGTGCTCCGAAGCCAGAGGCACTGAAGATCGACCCCAAGAAGCCACGGAAGCTAAGGGAATCGGAGATCACCGACATCTATATGGGCTTCGGGCCAAATCTGGAATTGCAGGTGGCATTCGTATTGGGCATCAACCTCGGACCGCGTACCGAAGACCTGTTTACCTTGCGGTGGGATTACATCGAGTGGTGCGACCGACCGACGATCACCTACACCGCCCGAAAGACGAAGAAACAACAGACGGTGCCATTGAACGCGACGGTTTTGGCTCACCTGGCACGTCTCAACAGTCAGGGAAAAAGTCCGTACTTGTTTCCGACTCTGTTCAATGCGGACGCGAAGTCCCCAGAGAAAAGCCGCCCGGCACGGGTTCGCCGAAGAATCGTCAGAGCTGTATTCGAGGCTGCAGGAGTCTTCACACCCAAGCCATTCCAGGTGGTACGAGTCACCTGCAACAGTCGGCTCAATACGTATCGGCCCGGTTCAGGGGTCTTCGTGTTGGGGCATGGGCTGACACTCAACGCGAAGCACTATCACGATCCGACCGACGAAGTGTTCGCTGCCTGCCATGGCGTGCCCCAGCCGGAATGTTTTGCGAGATTCTGACCCCTCGCGCCGCATCGAGGGGAGGTGTGGCGTGATTCGGCTCAACGAAATGCGGCTATGCCCTGCCTGTGAAGGCAAAGGCCATCTGGAGCGGGTCAATAGCCACGTCCAGCCCTGCCCGGAATGTGAGTCCATCGGGGCGTTCGATGTCCCGCCCGGCCCCTGCCCGTTTCCCCCGGGGTCACGGCAGAAAGTCTCCACGCTTGCCTTTCGCCTCCGTCACGGGATGCCGCTGTGGCATCCCGCCGACGCCACCCACGAACACGCCATCGAAGCCAATTGATCAAGGAACCGACCATGGAAGAAATGTACGGACGTTCGGCCAGCAAATTCCCCTATGGCGAACGCCTGCGAGCGGAAGAAATCGCCCAGATCATGGCGCGTTACGAGGCAGACGTTCTTCGCCCGCCGGTGTCGCTGGGACGGATCCAGACAGATTATCTGGGACTGTTGGCCATCATCGGCCATCTGGCCTGTGGTGCCCGTGTGATGATGGCCGATGGCCTGCCACTCAACAATTTCGTGCAGATGACCATGATCGAGCTGAGGGGAATGCTGCCCGAAGATCTGAAAATCGTGGCGGACTACAACACGGCGGGGATGACTGTGGGCGGCGGATTCATCCTGCCTGACTGCGATGAAAAGGACGAGAAAGACCTTGAGCACATGAACCGCACCTGGTGTGCCCTGCTGGGGCTGTCGCATCTGCTGGACAAGGGATTGGAGCAGCACGGCCCCATTCCCTTGTCACATCAGACAGCCGAACAAAAAACACTCGTCATACAAATGGGCCTGATGCAAACGCTGATGTGGGTGACGGGTTCCAATGGGTTCACCGATCGCCTCAAAACCTCATTGCTCTTTAGCAAACTTCTTGATGAAGCGGCGGAAGTCGGCATTCCTATCGTCGAAGAACTCAACGCCCGCGAAAAGGCCGCTTAACCCGAACAAGTCTGGGGGACGGGTCGCAGCAGAAGCTGGCCCGCCTCTGCGATGCCTGCTGTGTGCTGGCATCACGCGACCCGTCCCCGGCTTGTCTTCTCTGTCAGCAACCACCCTGAATGGGATTGATCATGACCAACGAAACCGAAAGTGCCCCAGCCGAAAGTGCCCCAGCCGAAAGTGCCCCAGCCGAAAGTGCCCCAGATAGTCCCCTCGAAAGTGGATGGGTCGAAGCCTGGGTGGTTTCGCTCAATCTCAAGAGCTTCACGCCGCAATTGCAGGATGTCCCCGGAGAACTCTTCCGGAAGGCTCAATTTCTCAACAGTGATGTGCTGTGGAGCGAAGCCGAAGTGCTGATCTGCGTCGATGAGCTGACTGCTTATCGACGGGCCAATCGTCTGGCCGCCAGTGGCGGTTCAGGAGGAACGCAAAACATGACTTGGATTCGCACGATTTCTGGCCGTCGGGTCGACTTAAACCCACCCCGGCCCGAGCAGCTTGACCTGTACGATATTTCGCACGCTCTCTCGCAAATCTGCCGCTTCAACGGCCACACCAAACGGCATTATTCCGTGGCGGAACATTCCGTCCTGGTGGCGAAGCTGCTCCCCCCGGAGCTGCAATTGGCCGGACTCTTTCACGATGCCGCGGAAGCTTATCTGGGCGATGTGGTCAGACCCTTGAAGGCGCTCATTCGCGAACTCTACGGCCCGTTGGAAGTCGGTTTTGAGCGGGCGATTGGCGACAAATTCGGGATCGATCCCGCGCTGTTTGAGCATCCCTTGGTGAAAGCGGCCGACTTGCAGGCACTTTCCACGGAATGCCGCTGGCTGCTCCCTTCGTGGCGAGAAAGCGAACTGAAGGAATGGTTCGCGGAAGGAGCCTTGCCAACGCCCAGCCATCAGTTCGACCCCTCGCGCTGGGAGCCAGCCCAGGCCGAAGCCCTCTGGCTCTCCTGCTATCAGATCCTGCGGGCTGGCCAACGCCTCACGCCCGCCGCCTGAGTCCCCCGAGAAAAGCGAAAAAGCAGAAAAGCGAAAAAGCTAATGGCCTTTCTCTTCCCTCTTCTTCTGACTTTTCCGCTTTGTCGCTCCGATTCATATCGGTGATTTCTGGCTTCCCCGCTGTTTTGCTTTGTCGCTTCCCCGCTCAAGGAGTCTCCCATGTTGTGCCTCAAACGAAATCCCGGCCAGACCATCGTGATTAACACGAGCGACGGCCCCATCCGTCTCACAAACATCGGTGCCACCACGCGCATCGGCATCGAGGCCCCACCGGAGGTCAACATCCGTCGCGGGGAACTGGAAGAACTCCCCCGCCTCGCGATTCCTCTCATCGAGGAATTCCCCGATGAGGTGTCGCCAATGAATGCCGCTGCCTGACTGACGACCCCACCGCAAGGAGGCAACGGCGGATGCAACAGATGAATTTTCGGGCCGATCCTGAACCCAATCGGCCCAACAACTGGTTTTTGTGTGATGCCTTACGCGCGTTCGTGAACGCCGATCTGGTGGCGCAGTTAGGGCCGGTCGCCTTTTCGCTGATGGCGTTTCTGCTGGCCAAAGAACATGGCTGGGGTTACAGCCGTTTGCCGCACTACTCGGAGCGACAACTGGCTGAAGCCCTGGGCTACAGTCCCAAAAACCGGACGCCTTTACGCAATGCGGTCGAAGCCTTGCGAAAGGCGGGCTGGCTGGAGCGCATCGCGGGCAACGCCCACCGGGATGGTGACTGGTATCGGGTGGTGTTGCCGCTCTGGGCCAAACCCGACCCGGTTTTCAATGGTTCTTTTTCGGACGTTTTTCAAACCAAAAGCGAACCAAAAGAGAACCTATCGAAGACCGAAAGCGAACCAAAAGAGAACCAACCTATATCCCTACCCCTACCAATCCCTTCCCCACCCCCTTCAGACGTCTGGCGGGAGGTGGAGGGGAAAATGTTTGAATTGGGGATTCAGGAAATCGGGGAGCCGCTGCGGTCGATGCGCGACCAGGGCGTTTCCCCGGAGCTGGCGCTGGGCGTGCTGCGGCACGCCAGCCAGCAAAACCGCTGGGAGCCAGGGAAGATCCGCCGCCGGCTGATCAACCTGCGACCCGGCCAAGACCCCGCCGCGCTCTGGCCCAAACCAGACCGGCAACCTGTGGCCAGCGTGGAACCCAGAACGCGGGCGTCCCTCGACGAGGAACGCCGCCAGCGAGCGGAAAACCATCGCGCACGGGCCGAAAAGTGGACGCAACTGGAGCTGCAATTCGGCGACGAGCTGGAGCAGTGCCAGACGCTGGAAGAACTGCTGCGGAGGATCGGCGGCCACGCCCTGGCCTCTCAACTCCGCCAGACCCGCCCGGACGCTTGGAAGCGCCGGGCCGGGCAGGAAATCACCTTTGAGCGTGGGATCGCTCTGGAAGCGTGGGCTTCCGCCCACGAGAAAGCCGGGTGCAACTGATGTGTGATTCGCCGCCCCAACTCTTCGCCGATGAAACCGTCACACCCAAAGCCCAGCGGAATCGGAAGGGGCCTTGTGTCCCGGCTCCCCTGGGAAGTGGCCCGGCGGGTGCCACCTGCCGGACGTGCCAGCATTACTGCCGGGAGCGCCACAACGATTACGTCTATCTGAAATGCGGCCGCATGCGTCACGAGTGGACGAATGGGGCCGGCACCGACATCCGGGCCGGTTGGCCCGCCTGCCGCGATTACGAACCCAAAACCTTCAAGGAAACATCATGTCCGTGAACGAAGTGAACTTCGATCTTTCGACAATGGCCGAACTTGACGATGGCCGGATTAATAAACTGATGAATTACCACGTCAAAAAAGTCTCAGACGACTGCAAACATCGTCCCTTCGATAAAACAGTCCGCAAGGTGACATTAGAAGTCATTTGCAAGCCCGTCCTAACCAATGACGGGTTCCTCAAAGAAGTGGGCGTTGAGCTGGAAGTGAAGAGCAAAACTCCTGTGCATCGCTCAGAACGGTATGCGATGCGAGTCACCGATCGGGGGCTGGTTTTCAATCAGGACTTCCCGACGACTCTTGACCAGGCCGCCCTGCCGTTCGGCGATGAGGAGTGAGTTTCGCCGAATTTGTCGACGAAACCCTGCGATCCATTGCGGCCCGTTTCAGCATCACACCCGACTTCATTGCCCCCATTCAATTTCCGATCGATCCAAAACAGGAAGGATTTTCCACCATGAATGTGCGTGACCCCGAGACTCTCGAACTGATTCATAAGACCGCCCAGGCCGCAGCTGGTGCGATAAACAAAGTTGTCGTGATCGAACTGCCCGGGGAGCCGGACGGCGTCTATGGAATCGCGAAGGCGGACGGCAGTTTTGAGAGAGTCACCGCTGAACCCCCTGCCCGAAACCACACGATTCTTGCTGTTGACCAGGTACCATTAATGGTGAATCACTTCACCGAATGTGTGAGTGCCGGTGTGACGGCTTCTGTCTCCGTCTGGTATTCTCCCGAGACCATCACTGTTCTGGCAGATGACTCGAAGCTGAAAGGCGATCTGCGACCCCGTGCCACGCTGAAAATGAAGAAAACTCCAGTCTGGTTGCTGCTCAATCGACTGGCCTCCGAAGATGTGTGGATGGATCAAAAAGCTTTCGTTTCCATGATCAGGCTGAAGCTAGGCGATTGTATTGGCCAGCTGGACACGAGCTTGATACCTACATTGCGAAAGCTGAAGTTCAGCAGCGCCGTCCAGCAGCGAGGCGATATCAATCATGGGCGGGTCTCGATCGGTACGGACATTGACGAAAGCGTGATCAGCACGGCAACTGAAAACGGTGCCATCCCAGAAACCGTGACGCTCAATGTGCTGATCTTCGATGACCCTTCGCTGCTGGTAAGGCAAGAAGTGAAGTGTGCCATCGAGATCGACGCGACCAGACAAGCCCTGGCCCTGGTGCCGCTCGCTGGTGAACTCACAAGGGCGATGGATAACCAGATGGCGAAACTGGCGGAGCTGCTCGCCGAGCAGGTGGATCCAGCTCCGATTTTCTACGGCCAGCCGTGAACCGGAAGCGGTACCACGCGGCGAGCATCCTGAAGATTTCAACGATGTTCGCCGCGTTCTCGCCGATATTTCGTGCCAAATCCGCACAGCGGGGCTGCCCCGAGAGATCCAGAACACAGCCAGCAGATTCGCATGCCAGTTTGACAAACAATTCCCAACACATACTTCACCCTCCTTGTGAAATGAGTCCACGCGATATGCGAGGCCCTCAAAAAGCCGGGAGTGCGTTGCGCTACGGATGAGAAAATGGATGAATTTCGAGCCGGGCAAAGGGTGGTTGTGATTGCCGGAATCTGTTCCGGGCGAAGGGGTTCTGTCGTGAAGCTGAGCCGCAACACACGTGCTGCTACGGTGCGCCTCGATCGCTCCATCGAAGAAAAATCAGTGCGGGCCAAAGCCATAGAAGTGCGGGTCTATCCCGAAGACTGCAAGGGGATCGAATGACGGCTTACTACAACGAAAACGACCGACGGGCGGCCGCCTGGCTGCGGGAGCTGATCAAGGCCAAAGCCATCGCCCCCGGTGAAGTCGATGAGAGATCAATTGAAGACGTGAAGGAACACGAACTTGCCGGTTACAAGCAGTGCCATTTCTTCGCCGGGATCGGCGGGTGGTCATACGCCTTGCGGCTCGCCGGGTGGCCCGATCATCGCCCTGTCTGGACGGCCTCCTGCCCTTGCCAGCCTTTCAGCAACGCCGGAAAACAACTGGGAGTCAAAGACCCGCGCCATCTATGGCCGGTGCTACGACGTCTGGTTGGCCGGTGCCGCCCTGCAATCGTCTTTGGCGAGCAGGTTGCGTCAAAGGATGGGCGCGAATGGCTCTCTGGAGTACGCGCTAACCTGGCGCGACTGGGATATGCCTTTGGGGCCGCCGATCTGTGCGCTGCGGGCGTGCCGACACCCTCAGTCACAGTCCAGGAAATGTGGGAAGCTGAAGGTCAAACTGACCCTGAGTTCGTCACGCATCATCGAACCCTCGGGCCTCCCCATATCCGTCAGCGATTGTGGTGGGTGGCCGACGACATCAGCCACGGATGGCGAGCGGGGCGGCGTGGTGACCGAGGGCATGACGGGAGCCTCATTGCCCCAGGTGGCTGCTTTCGCGGGATGGGTGACTCCTCGCGCGGCGGATGGGAGCCATGGAGCAGTGACCAGCACGGCGACGACCAGGCGGCGGTGTGCTGCCGGGGAAGCCAATCTGGCAGAACAGGCAGTGACATTTGCGGGCTGGCCGACTCCGATGGCCGGAACACCAGAAAAGGAGAAAACGAACGCTGCTGGCAACACAGACAGCAGTCGACGGACAGCCATGCTGGCGGGTTGGGCGACGCCCAAAGCCAGCGACGGCGAAGGCGGGCCGGAATCATCACAGCAGAAAAAGAACCGAGCGGCAGGGGGCTTGGATCTTCCATCTTTGGCCGTTCTGGCGGGTTGGGCGACGCCAACCGTTCAGGATGCGTCGAACAATGCCGGGCCAAGCCAGTTTCGGCGCAACTCACTCCCTCTCAACTGCGAAGTGACGCTTGGAGTTCCTTCGACCTCCTGCCATGCACCGACGGGAAGTCGCGGCGCATTGAACCCGGATCATTCCCGTTGGCTCATGGGGTATCCGGCCGTGTGGGCCTCCTGCGGGGCTACGGCAATGCAATCTGCCCGGAACTCGCCGCGGAGTTCATCACCGCGTATCTCGAAAGTTGATCCAACTCTCCCCTCCCCCGTTTCACTAAAGGATGCCAATATGGCCACAAAAACCAAGACGAAAGCCGCTAAGCCGAAGAAGACTCCGAAGCCAGCCATGCCCATCATGCAGCAGTTCGAGGTGAAAGCCACGGTCAATGTCGAGCTGGAGAGTTTGCAGGATTCTCCCTGGCAGACTCGATCCGCTCCCTCAGAGGCGTGGCTCAATGAACTGGCTGAGGAACTCAAAAAAAGGCAGACGACGCCCTGTCTTGTGCGGGTGTTGCAAGATGGATCGTTGCAGCTCATCGCCGGTCACACTCGCAAGCGGGCCGCCGAACGGGCCGGGCTGCCGACGCTGCGGTGCGAGATCATCCAATGCGACGACGAAACCGCTGAAGAGCTGGTACTCATCGAAAACGCCAAGCGGCGGGAGTTGTCGCCTCTGGAAAAAGGCCGGGCGATGGCGAACCTCGTGGAGCGGTACAATAAGTCGGGGAAGTCTCAGCGGGAATTAGCCGCCGACTTGGGAATCAGCCAGAGCGAAGTTTCGTCACTCGCCCGCTTGACTGAACTGCCTCCCCGGATTGCCGAATTGGTCGATAAGGGGAGCCTCAATAAGAGCGCAGCCGAGAAGCTAATCCCCTTTGCGCGGTATGAAGTAATCGCCGAGAAAGTCCTGCGGGAGTGGCAATGCTACGCTTCTTCATTGCAGGCCGACGAGTTCAGCGGCGACATTGACCATATCATCAAGCAGTCCGTCAAAGAGGCGGGCTTGCCGATTGGCCTGGGGCTGTCAGCGAATGGCGTTGTAGTGAAATTCGAGCCAACCAAAGAGCAGCTCGCGGCGCTCGAGGTGGTGACGTTGCCCGATGGCACCACGTGGGCCATGAACACCTCACTTTGGACGGAGCTGCAAACCGCTGCCATCGCGACCGAAAAGGCCAGCCAGGCGAGCGATGATGAGAGTGAAGAAGCGGCCGCGAAGACTGCCCTGACCCCGGAAGAAGCGGTCGCCAAAGAAAAGCAGCAGGCGGAATTGCTGGCCGGAAAAATCGGCATGTGGAAGGCCCGTATTCAGCGGGATCTGCTCCAGGAATGGATTGCCTCAGAAGCCACCCATCGGGAGTTGATGGCTTTCTGGACGTGGTTTGTGTTCGAGTTGACCGACTGGCAGGACATTGCCGATTTTCGAGAGTATATGTTTCGGGAATTCAAGGAAAATGAAGTGACCGGCAGCGGGAAATGGGAGCGGCAGGAGTTGTCGTGGCATGTGTGTGACTGCCTGACGACTCTGGGATGGGATGAACAAAGCGAACTGGTCAGCAAATGCCTTTATCGGCTGATTGCCGCCTCAGAAATCAAGCCGGATAAGGCGGTGTCCCCTGTGCTGATTGATGGCCTGTGGGGGCTGAGCGGCAAGGATTTCGTCCAGATTGTCTGGTCAGCAGACTACCTGGACGATATTGAAGATTTTTTCGGCCTGCACACGACAGCCCAATTGAAGACGCTCCAGAAGGAAATGAAGCTGCTGGACGGGAGCGGATCAAAGAGCGAGATCATCGACCACCTGATGGCTCACTTCACGGAATCGACGTGCCCGAAATCGATCGTCAAAGCAACGGCAGTCGGAGTACCGGCCCGGATGTGGTGAGGAATCAAGGTGAGGTGTGCTCTGGAATTCGGTCCGACGCTTGCCAAACGGCGGCATTGACATAAAGGCCGCCGTTTCGTTTGTTCGGTGCAGTTCCGGAGAGGTGCAAAGTTAATCTGGTACATAAAAATCAAACTGGGATAAATGGGGTGCATGTTGCTTTCCAATTGCACCGTAAAGCTCCTTGAGGAAACTGTCAGCGATTCCATTAATCGACTCTCGATTGGCGTCTGAGACATCAATTTCAGGGAAAAGAACTGTATTGCGATCAAAAAATGAAGGTCCTTCCCCAATAATAGTGCTACTTGAAACGCCATGGAGCGAGACAAACATCCATAGGCGAGATTGGATTCCCAAGCGTCGCAGCCTTTCTACACAGGCCGGTGTATACTTTATTAGATCAAGTATTTCTTTGGGGTGTATGTAATCCATGTGAGCGCCTTGTTTCTTCACTGCATCGCCTGCCGAAAATTCGATCACACCGTGTTTGTAGATCTGGACTCTGCAATCTTTGGGGTGGATTTGTTTCCTGGAAATTCCATCGATATTGCGTTTCCAATCATATCCGGCCTCTAAGATGTGCAAATTCTGGAATTCAGCATTCATCTCATCAGATGTAAGGCGATGCGAACTGAGATCCGTGTCCTCCGGGATGATGTGTATATGAAATGTTCCGTTGCCACCTGCTGAGGAAGGTTCGTGTGAGGTCGGTTCGCCTGTGGCGCGCCGGTAACGAAAATCTTTGATTTGTTGGTTCATCATTTCACTTGCTCTGAACAAGGATCGAAGTTCGAGTGTTCTCATTTGAATGGTCTGAGTACCCACTCTTCTTGGAAAGGACATTTTGTCATCCGCATAAGCAATTCGATGAGGAGCATTCACGCTTTTGAATACTCGTAAAATCACCGCGTCCAGCGATATGGTAAGTTGAATCCGCTTAAGTTTGATCGCCAGTGGCGGGTCAATTCTTCGAAGGAGGCCATTGATCTGCCGTTCAAGATTGTCCTCGTCGTCGATTTGAGCGATCCCGGTCAGTTCACCTGCTATTCCACTTACCAATTCAGCAATGCCGAAGATGATGTGGCCACCTTCAGAATTGGCCATTGCTGCGACATCCTTAAGGAGTTCCAAAACCTGATCTTCCTTTCGAAGCCCTTTGCCGAGGGCGTAGAACTCTTGTTTGAAGTCAAGAGTTTGTGACTCGGGTGTGCTGTTGTCGACCAATGCCTGGAGGTCGGCTTCGGTGACTTTGGAAAGGTCTGTGAATTGCATCGTCGTTGAGATTCCAGTTCAGTTAGAGTCGCCGTGTTTGAGAAAGCTTAGCGGCGGTAGCAGCCGCTCGCCTATTGGTGGTTTCACTGTCTCGGGTGGATGTAAGAATGGTGGATGAATTTCTGAAAGGTACTTCCCAGCCAATCGTCCCTTCCCTTTTACATCCGGCCCGGGAGAGTACACACACTTTCTTGCCCACCAATTTGGTAGACAGGGGATCGCGCATGCTGCCAAATGATTCCACGCGGAATCAACTTCCGCTGTCCGCAAACCCGCTCCTTTCGGCGCATGCCGTGAAGTCCGTCGACGTCGCGGACATCGCCGCGCCCACTGTTTACCGGCGGCCACTGGCTGCGGCCAAGCGGGATCTGCGCGACCTACGCCGCAAGCAGACGGCCAGCCAGGCCATCGCCGGACTTGACCACGAACACGAAATCTACGGGTTCACCAAGGGCCAGTTCGGGTTGCTCCAATTACTGGAAGCCATCCTCGATCACACTGGCCCCGCTCACGTTTTTCTCTCGACGTGGACCGCCGCCCGGCACGAAATTCAAACTCTTGATCGGCATGTCAAAGCCGGTCGGCTCTTGTCTATGCGGTGGCTAATCGACTTCTCTTTTGCGCGGCGTGACCCCGAAGCGGCTCACCAGATCCGCCAGACGTTCGGGCTGGACTCCATCCGTGTGGCTCTGAATCACTGCAAATTTGCTCTGATCGAAGCTCCCGGCTGGGAGCTGTGCCTGCGGACTTCAATGAATCTCAATAAGAACCCCCGCTTTGAAGATTTCACGCTTGCGCATGACCCCCGACTGGCGGTATTCTTGCGGTCGGTCATGACGGACATCTGGACGCGGCAAAAAAGGAGTCTTGCCGATGCCAGCGGAAGAGAGCAGCGGCGATTCTTCTTTGATGAACTTTGATCACGCGGCCCAGGTGGAGCAGGTCGCCAAGTGGATTCTCACTGGTGCCCGAGATCGGGACGTGCTGGAAGCGATCCAATCCAACTGGCCCAACGCAGAAGCCATGGTGCTGGTGGGCGAGGCACTCGACGGTTTTGCCGTGTCAGCCCATCTCTCACGTGATGCCGTCCGCGGCTTCTGCTTTGAAGCAACCCGCGACCTGTACCGCCGCATGACCGAAATCGGCGACTTCGCCGGTGCCTTGCGGGCACTCAAACAGCTCTCGGATCTGACCGCTTGAGCTTCTTCGCCGGCCAGGATGCCACGCCGTCCGCATCTGCCGAAAAGACCAATGAACGGTACGAACGCAAGAAAGCCCGCGAAGGCCAAAGGCAACGCACGCAATCCGCTCAGGCTCGCGACATCGCCCCGGATTTCCCGCCCGTGGCCAACCTCGAGCGCCGCCAGCAAGCCGCCGCTGATCTGCGGTTCTTCTGTGAGACCTACGGCCCCCGCACCTTCCGCCTGAACTGGTCGCCGGATCACATCGACGTCCTGGCCACCATGCAACGCACCGTCCTGGAAGGGGGCTGTTATGCTCTGGCCATGCCCCGCGGCAGTGGCAAAACCTCCCTCGCCCTCTGGCTCTGCCTGTGGGCCATTCTCCACGGCTACGAACATTTCTTCGCTCTGATCGGAGCGACTGAAGTTTCCGCTCGCGACATGCTGGCCGGGATCAAAGACGAGCTGGAAACCAACGAACTCCTGCTGGCCGATTACCCGGAAGTCTGCTATCCCATCGCCCGCCTGGAAGGCGTCCCGCAGCGGCGGCTATTGTTCGACGGCAAGCCGGTGAAGATGCTCTTCACCAAAAACAAGATGATGCTCCCCAATATCCCCGGTAGCGATGCCGCCGGAGCAATCATCGGCGTGGCGGGACTCACTGGCCGGATTCGCGGTCTTCAGCACCGTCTGCCGGATGGCACCAAGATTCGCCCCGGCTTTGTACTGCTGGATGACCCCCAGACCGACAAATCGGCCATCTCGCCCGATCAGAACAACAAGCGGGAAGGTCTGATCACCGGCGCGGTCATGGGTCTGGCGGGGCCAGGGGAATCTCTCTCGGTGGTGATGTGCTGTACGGTCATCGCCCCCAAAGATCTGTCCGACCGCTTTTTGGATCAGACCGCCCATCCCGAATGGCACGGGAAGCGTTGCGCCATGCTCCTGATGCCCAAGCTGGAAGGCGACCAGCTGGAACGCTGGATGGAATACGCCGATCTGCGGGTGCAAGGCTTGCAACTCAACGACGGCGGGTCGCTCTGCAATGGGTTCTATCACCAGCACCGGCAGGTCCTCGAAGCGGGCTTCAAGGCGAGCTGGGAGGAACGCTTCGAGAGGCACGAAGTCTGTGCCATCCAGTCGGCGATGAATCTCTACTTCACCGACAAATACGCCTTCTTCGCCGAATACCAGAACGACCCGGCCGCCGCACAGGAAGACGATAAAGCGCTCTCCCCCGCGCTCATCAAAGAACGCTCCAGTGGCTATGCCCGGTTCATCGTCCCCCCGCAAACCCTGCTCCTCACCATGGGCACCGACGTCCAGGGAGAAGTGTTGTTCTATGTGGTGGTGGCCTGGATGCAAGACTTTTCGGGAGCCGTGATCGATTACGGCTCCTTCCCTGATCAGGATCGGGCTTACTACACCAACGCCGACATCCGCAAGACTTTGTCGCGCAAGTTCAAGGGGGCCGACAAGCTAGGCCGCATCTATCAGGGGTTGGAAGCCCTGATGGCAGCCACCCTTTCCCGCGACTGGAAAAAGCCGGACGGCGAAGTGTTACGCATCGAGCGGGCTTTTGTGGACATGGGCTTCGAGACCGACACCGTCCGGAAGTTCTGCGCAGAGTCCGTCTTCCGGCCCCAGCTCATGCCCTGCAAAGGGAGCGGCAAACCGCTCCGATACGTCAACGACATGAAATATCAGCAGGGGGACGGCTGGAACATTCCCCCGGTCGCCAAGGGCCGGAAAGTGCGGGAATGTTCGTTTGATTCCAATCACTGGATCAAGTTTCATCGCGAACGGCTGGCGGTGCCCGTGGCTTCTAAAGGGGCCGTCACGATTTGGAAAGAACGCCCTTCCCCCCATCAGATGTTCGCCGATCACATTGACTCGGAAATCAAAATCGGCACATTCACCACCACGGCGGGTGAAATTCACGACCGCTACGACCTCCGGCCCGGCCAGAGCGACAACCACTTTGCCGACTGTTTCAAAATGGCCTGCGTGGCCGCAGCCACCACGGGAAAAATCAAACTCCAACTGGCGGGCCAGGAAGCCCTCAAACCGGCATCGGCCCGCAAGAAGCGGGATCCGAGAGCCTATGACCTGCAATGGTGAAGGATCGAACGATGCCAACCCCCACGATTTCCCCTGAAGACAAAAACCCCGAAGAGAAACAACAGCGTGGCCGCCCGAAAGGTGCCCCCAACGTGGCCACCAAAACCACCACGATTCTGTCCCGTTGTGCGAAGTGCGGGAGTACCGAGCGGAGCGTCATCAGTACCAACAGCCAGTCCTACGCCGGGATCGGCCCGGATGGTCAGCCCTATTCCCACATCATCCGCCGTCGGGTGAAGTGCGAAGGCTGTCAGCAGATCCGCATTGACCGCACCTTCGCCCAAAAGGCCGCCATCGAGGGGTCACCGGAAGAAATCTGACAATTTTCAGCCCGGATAATCAGCCGCTGATTATCCGGGCTGGGAATCTGTGAATTGGCCAGCAGAATCCCAGACATGCCAGAACCAGCCCTCACATTTGCCGAAGAGCAGCTTGCCCGAGTCGAAGACTTGATTCGCAAGTCGGGAAGCCTGCAAACCGTCACATGGGATGGGAAGACCATCACTTACCGCGACCTGCTCGCCGAGCGGGATCGTTGGCGGAAAGAGATTGCCCAGCAGCAGGGCAAGCGGTCACGGATTCTGGGGGTTGACCTCAGCGGATTCTGACATTGGCCATCGCTCATTACCTCCCTGCCCCGCTTCGCCGTGCCGGACTGGTCTTTGCCCAGTCACTGGCCGGGGCGTTTGCGTATGACGCCGTGCAGAACAAAGGCCGCCGCCGTCCCGCTGACGGCATTCTCCGCAGCGAAGACGCCGAACTGGCTGTCGAAGACCGCCGCAAGCTGCTCAGTGATACCCGAAACATCCAGCGGAACTTCTCCGCCGTCGCCTGGATGGTGCGCAAACATCTCGATTACACCACCACCTTTACCTTCGATGCCAGGTCAGGCGATGACTACGCCGATGACTGGCTGGAAGATTTTGTCGCCGAGTGGAGCGAGCCGGACAACTTTGATGTTGCCGGGCGGCATGACCTTGATTCGTTTCTTCGCGTGGCGGAAGCCCGCCGGTTGATTGATGGCGATGTGGGCTTGTACAAGCTGCGCTCCGGTCATCTGCAGGCCATCGAAGGCGACCGCATCCGCACGCCGTACAACGGCCTCCCTCTCGAAGTGCCGATTGACAAGGTGATTCATGGCGTCTGGACGAACGACGCGGGCCGCGCCGAAGCCTACGCCATCTGCCGCCGTGCCCGCACTAC
The DNA here is from genome assembly GCF_056500625.1 of Planctopirus sp. SH287. Lineage (NCBI taxonomy): Bacteria > Pseudomonadati > Planctomycetota > Planctomycetia > Planctomycetales > Planctomycetaceae > Planctopirus > Planctopirus sp. SH287. The sequence continues at coordinate 2,040,854 of NZ_CM151403.1, forward strand.
CGACTGGGGACAAGCGGGACTGGACTTCCAGTTCGAGGCTATGGCCCGTGCCCAGGATCTGCTCCTGTATTCCGGCTTCGATCGCTTCGACCAGACCCGCGGTGTTTCGCAACTTGCCGCCGGACTCAACAGCCTGAAAGACCTGTACGAGGGGTTTGACTACACCCTGTTAAAAATCAAGCTGGCCCAGTTGTTCGGTCTGGTGTTGTATCGCGGTGACCCCCACAGCATCACCCCCGATACCTACGACGCCGAAGGCGCGCAGGATTACAGCAAGCTGAATCTCAACAATCAGCGCGTGCTTGACCTCGATGTGGGTGATCGGGCCGAATTCCTCGAATCGAAGACCCCCGCCGCCGACACGGCCAACTTCTTTCAGCAGATGCTGGCGTTGACCCTCAAAACGGTGGATATCCCTTACTCGTTCTACAACGAGAGTTTTTCAACTTACTCGGGTTCGCGGCAAGCCTTGCTGATGTACGAGCAGTCGGCCAGCAATTCCCGCAAGCTCCCCGTGCGCACCCGGAACCATCTCCTCAAGTGGCGACTGGCCCGCGCTCTGGTCATGGGCGAAGTCCCCGCGCGGGTGAACGTTGAAAGACTGGTCTGGAGCTGGATTCACTCCGGCCTGCCGTGGATCGATCCGCTGAAGGAAGTCGCCGCCGATCTGATGGCCATCAAGGGCCGATTGGCTTCCCGCACGGAGATCTGCCGGGCACGGGGAAAAGACTTTTATTCGATCGTCGACCAGCTCGCCCGCGAAGAACAGTACATGGCCAGACAAGGCGTGGCCGTCGCCGAGATCGACGAAGCCGCCCTGGCCGCAATGAACCAACCCGCCCCCAACGAAGAGGAGGAACCCGCCCATGCCGGTGAAAACTAAGCCACTCACGCCCCCCCGAAAGGCCATGTGCTTTGCCGCGGATCTGACGATTGGCCGCCCGGTGCCCTCGAAACCAGCTGCTCCCTCCAAGAAGGGAGCGTTCGCCGATCCCGCCCTCGATGACGCAGCCAAGAAGGAAGGCCTCTCCGAGGGAGCCGAAGAAAAGCCCGCCGAAGAGGCCGCAAAGGAAGGTCTCGCCGACGGCGAAACTCCCAGCGAAGAAGCCAAGCCCGTCGAAGACGCCCTCACCGATGTGGCGGAAGAACCCGCCAAGGGGAGCGAGTTCGCCACTCCGATCACGGTCAACGCCCGCACCGGCGGCGTGGCCCAGCACTGGTGGTGGGATCGCTGCGTGCACGACTTCGCCGGCATGCGCGTCCCGCCGAAGATCGCCATCGACTATTGCCACAACCCAATGGAGGTGCTTGGCTTCGCCGACAAGGTGACGGCCTCCGATGCCATGCTCGTGATAGCTGGCCAGTTGACACCGTTCGGCGAAGACCGGGCGGCGGAAGTGCTGCACAAGGCAGCCCTGGGCGTTCCGTACCAGGCCTCAATCTTCATGGGCCTGGCCGATTACCGCATCGAGGAAATCTCCGCCGGTCAGACGGCGGATGTGAACGGTCAGACCGTGACCGGGCCGGTGACCATCTTCCGCGAATGGTCGCTCCTGGGCCTGGCGATCTGCCCCTACGGTTCCGACACCGGCACTTCGGTCGCATTGGATGCGGGCGAAGGGGTCACGGAAGACCCCGCCGGGTTGTCGGAAACCGAACCCGCCACGACCGAGGAACCCGCCAAGGAAGGCCTTTCCGACGAGGAACCCACGAAGGAATTCTCGGAAGACGAAAAGCCATCCGGCGAGTTCTACATGAAGACCTTCGGCGAAGAGTGTGGCGCGAAGTATTTCGCCAAGGGGCTTTCGTTCAAACAGGCCGTCACCCAGTTTTCCGCTGACATGAAAACCCAGCAGGCGGCCATGACAGAGAAGCTGAAAAAGGCGGAATTCGTCGCCAATTCGGGCGGCGCTCCGGTCAGTTTCGGAAGTGCCGAACCACCCGAAGGAAAGGGAGGCGTCCCTGCTGCCGCCGCCCAAAAGTTCTCCAACTGTCTCCCGCCAGGACTGGCCAAGATGGCCGCCAATTTTCGCATGCCCGGCTCTTAAAAAGCACGGAAGCGCAAAAGCAGAAAAGCCAATGGCTTCTGACTTCCCGCTTCTTCTGACATCACCGCTTTGTTCCTTTTCCACTTTATCGCTTAACTCTCGAAGGATTCGACCATGCCTGCTGGAATGCTGACTCTCTTGGACATCGCCAAGAAAAACGGATCCGACGCCACCGTCGGACTGATTGAGGAAACCGTCGTCGCCACCCCGGAGCTGGCACTGGGAGCCGCCCGCACCATCAAGGGAATCAATTACAGCGTGCTGGTTCGCACGACTGTGCCCAAAGGGGGCTTCCGTGGTGCGAATGAAGGTTCGGCCCGTCTGAAGAGCGAATACACGAACAAACTCTTCCAAGCCATGATCTTCAATCCGCAGTGGGGAATGGACAAGGCGGTCGCCATGACCGACGAGGACGGCCCCGGCGCCGCGATGGCCCGCGAAGCTCAGGGGGTAATGCTCGGATCGATGATCCATGTCGCCACCCAGTTCTATTACGGCTCCGGGAACGATGTGAAAGGTTTCCCCGGCCTGGAGGCCCAATACGATCTGGCCAACATGACCCTCAGTGCGGGCGGTGCGGGTGGCACCTCGGTCTGGGCGGTCAAGTTCGGCCCGCAATATGTCCAGTGGCTCTGGGCGCAGGACGGCCAGGGACTGGTAGTGACTCCCGAACGCGAACAGACCATCAACGACGCGAACGGGAACCCCTACACCGCCATCCTGCAGGAGATCAACACCCGTGTCGGTCTCCAGCTCGGTTCCCGTCACAGTGCGGCCCGGATCGCCAACCTTGACGGAACCAACGGAAAAACGCTCGACGATGACCGGATGTACGATCTGCTCGCGAAATTCCCCGCCGGGGTGAAGCCCGACATGTTCCTGATGAACACGCGGGCCTTGAACGAGCTGCGGAAAAGCCGGACGGCCACCAACAACACCGGTACGCCTGCCCCCATTCCGACCGAAGTCGGCAACATCCCCATCCAGTTAACCGAGGCTCTGCTCGACACCGAAGCCACTGTCGTCATTCCTTGAAAGCCATAAAAGCGGGGAAGCGAAAAAGCAGAAAAGCTAATGGCTTTTTCCTTCCCTCTTCTTCTGGCTTTTCCGCTCCCCACCCTTATTAAGGTCTTCCCATGCTTCAGACATTACGAGACGCCAGTCTCGAAAAGACATTCGCTCTCCCCAACGGGGCCGCTGCCACCACGTCCGCGGCCTTCAAAGTCAACGAACCCGGCTATGAATTGCGGGCCGATTTTGAAGTGCTGGTCACCGCCCCGGCGTTGGCCGTCGGGCCACTCCCCGATGCTCAGACGGTGGCTTACGCCCTGGAACAATCCGTCGATGAAGCCTTCACCAGCCCGGTGGCTTTGTACGGGACGCTCTTCACCCAGACGGGCGCCGCGGGTGCGGGCGCCGCTGCCAATTCCTACCGCGTGCGTCTGCCGTCCAACGTCCTCGCTTACGTGCGATTGAAAGCCACCAAAACCGGAGCGGCCAACGCCTCCGCCGCTTCAGCCAAAATCAGCTTCGTGTTTTGAACAGCAGAAAAGCCGGGAAGCGAAAAAGCTATGGCCTTTTCCTTCCCTCTTCTTCTGGCTTCTTCGCTGCTTTGCTTTTCTGCTTTTCCACTCAAGGAAGATCCCTCATGGATCGGCTTCTGAAACTGCTGATTGGTCTGGTGGAGAAATCCACCGGAAAAAAGACGTACACGCTGTCCGCACTGCTGGTGGTGCTGGCCGTGTTTGACCTGCTGGGTTTCCTCCCCAGCGAGTCCCGCGAAGCCATTTATGTGGCCACCCTGGCGGGCGTAGCTGCCTCTTTGCGGCTGGCCGTCGGTTCCAAAGGCGTGACTGATCCAGAAACGCCCACAGATCCGCTCAAGCCACTTGAGCCACTGAAGCAACTGGCAAAAAAAGATCCTTTCTCTGTGACGACGTTCGGAGGAAAGATCCTGCCGCTGCTGCTGTGCGCTGCCCTGATCGGCCTGAGTTGCGGTTGCGGATCAGCCCGCCCTGCGGAGATGGCCAAAGTGACCGCCACTCGCGACAGCGTGGGAAACACCCGTTTTGAATGGCTGGTACAATTCGATGCCATCGCTCCTGTGCCAGTCCCCCAGCCACTGCCCACCCCGCCCGGCCCGGCTCCACCCGCTCCACTGAAACCGGATCCTGTGAAGCCCGAGCCAGTCAAACCGGAACCGGTCAGGCCCTTGCCCACGCCACCGGCTCCCCAACCCACACCGATTGATCGCTTTGGGATTCGGGACAAGCTGGTGGCCGCCGCTCAGTCGGTCAGCCCGGCGGAACGGGCCGCCCGCTGCCCTCAATTGGCCGCATCCGCCGAGTCCATTTCCCAACGGATTCGGGGCGGAGAACTGACCACCCCCAATGCCGTGTTGCAATTGATGGTCGACGCCCTGGCCGCTCTCCCGGCGGAATGGCAACCCCTGAAAACCGCTGCCAAGTCCGAAATCCAGCGGGTCTATCTGGCCGGACTCCTGAAGACGATGACCGACTGGGCCGAATTCACCGACACCATTGCCGCCGCCATGAGAGCAGCGGAAAAGACGTAACAGCAGAAAGCGGAAAAGCCAGAAAGCACAAAAGCTCATGGTTTTTCCCGGCCTCTTCTTTCTCTGACTTCTTCTCTTTGTGGCGGCTTCGCTTTTCTACTTTTCCGCTCCATCAAGGATGATCACCCCATGCAATGGAAGCTCTGGATTCGTGTGCTGCTGGCGATCCTGTCGCTCTGCGTGGCCGTCATCGTCATGCCAGCCGGGCCAGCGCCGGCGGCGAACGAGAATCGCGGTCTCCCTGCCGACTTTGCGGCCGTGGACGCCGCTTCCAATGACCTGAATTTCCCCATGCCCTTTGCTGCCGATGGCGATGGGGACATTGAAAAGCACCAGTCGGCCAACGCCCGCCTGTACCGGGCTGCGCTCAAGGTCGAGACACCACGCAAGCCCATCGGTCAACAATGGCTGGCCCAGTTCCAGCAGACGGGAGATTGCGTTTCGCTGGGATTCTGTAACGCCTACAAACTCCGTTTAGCCGTCCAGGTGGCCAACGGTCGCCCGCAGAAGGTGATTGATCCCTTCCCCCCTTATACCTATGGGGCCACCCGTGTTTTGGTGGATGGCCCCAAACTTCCCTGCCGCTCTGCCGGGGCCTACCCGTCTTCTGCCGTCGAAGCCTTCCGAAAGTTCGGTGTGATCACCGAACAGGAAGCCGGAATTCCCTATTCGGGCCGTCTGGCCGATCAATGGGGCTGCGATGGCCCGCCCGCACATCTGGTCGCCCTGGGAAAACAACGCACCGGCGATGCTTACCCGATCCGTTCTGCCGCCGAAGCGGCCGCCGCTCTGGATAATGGTTACCCGATCACACTCGCAACCAGCTGGAAACCCGACGGTGGCCGCCAGCGGGATGACCGCATTGTCTGCCAGCGGCGCGGAAGCTGGCAGCATCAGATGGCCGTCATCGCGTTCGATGGGTCGGTCTCTGACAACCTCGATCGCAAATATTTCCTGGTCTGGAATTCCCACGGCAAAGACGCCCACCCGCAGCCCCTGGACGATGAGCCGCAAGGCTCGTTCTGGGTGACGTGGCGGGAGTTCGATCAGATCTGCCGTTCGTCCACGCTTTACGCGATCAACGACGCCACCGGCTTTCCCGCCGATGACCTCGATTGGTCGCTGTTCGACAAACTCTTCAAGGAGTGATTTTTCATGTGCGGTTACAAATTACTGGCCATCCTCTGGGCCTTCGGGTTCGGTGCCCTTTCTGGCCTGAGCATGTGCCAGCTGAACCATCCCTTCCCGATGTCCAGTCTCTTTTCCGCAGCGGGAGCCGCTCAGCCGTCGGCGCCTACTCTGGTTTCGGCAACAGCAGAGCCTGATTTGCTGGCCATGCTCGAGACGCTCGATGCCGGGCCGCCTGCGGTCGGCTTGACTCCGGCTGCCTGCGCCGAGTGTCTGGAGCTGCTCACCTCCCCGGTGGCGTCCCCCATCACGTCATACCGGGTGGATTTGTCGGCCCTCGACCGTCTGGAACCCTTGGTGCCGTTCCCCGATCCGATTTCCACGCCGGGCATCATTCCGCAGCTCATGTGGAGCGTGCCCCCCTCACCCACAAAGGCCGAACTGCCGCCGCCTGCTGCGATTCCGAAGCTGAAATCGCTCTCACCCGCGGCCCCCGCTCCGGCGCTGCCGCCAAATCCCGTGCCACCCGTTCCGATCAAAGGGCCGCCCCCCAGGCAAACAACCCTTGTTCCATCCGCCGCGCCGCCAGTCCCGCAAACGGTCACCGCCACGATGACCTGCCAGGGGAACCAATGCCGCCCGGTGGCCGTTTATACGGCCCCGAAGCAGAAAAGCGGAAAAGCGAGGAAGCGGAAAAGCTAAGAGTTTTTGCTTTCCCTCTTCCTCTGGCTTCTTGGCTTTTCCGCTTCCCCGCTTTCAGGCTCCCACCCATGGACATGTCCGATTCCATCGCCGCCGCTCTCCACACGATGAAGATCGTGAACGGGGCGACGGTCACTTATCGGCGAGGAAACCAGTCGGTGGAAGTGGTGGCCGTGCGGGGAATGAGCCAGCAGAAAGGCGTCTCGAATGAGGGGCTGGAATTCAACTGGCAAAGCCACGACTGGACATTCCACGCCGACGATCTGGAGCTGTCCGGCGGAGAGATCACGCCCACCCGGGGCGATGAGATTCACGAAACGATCGGCGACAAAACCCGTATCTATGCCGTGATTCACAAAAATCCCGCCGCCCAGCCTTACGCCTTCGAGGATTTTCGCGGGCGTGTCCTCCGGGTTTTCACCATTCACAAGAGCACCCAACCATCATGAGCCGTGCCAACAACCTGATTGATGATCTGGTCGACGCTCTGGAAGCGGCCCATGCGGATGATCTGATTCCCCTGGACGTTCATTCCGGCACGTTCCGGCAGGAAGATCTGCCCAGCCTGGGCGAAGGCCATCTGGTCTTTGTCTCCTGCCGGGAAGTCTCCACCGTCGCCCAGAGTGACGCCGCCGCCTGTGATGCCGGCACGCTGGTGATTCAGTTCGCCAGCACGGTCACCGAAGGCGATGCCATCAGCATTGAAGCGCTGGACGAACTGGCGGAGCAGCTCCGCGACTGGCTGGCGTGGCGACCATTCGACCATGGCCGCTTGCAGGCCGTCACGCAACCCGAGCGGGTCGATCTGGAATTGATCCGGTCACCGGGCGTTTATCTGGCCACCCTGTATGTCGACTTCGAGCAGTTTTACCTGCTCCCGGCCAATCCTTCGCTGCCAGGCATCACGCTCCCCGATCAGTTGCCTTACATGTCCCGCTTACGGGCCGCGGTCTGGAATGCGATTGATGCCTGGGTCTGGCTAGAAGGCTTTGAATGGAGTCGCATCTTCGAGACAGACGCCGACATCGCCGAACTCGCCCTGCGTGGCGGCCCGGCGGTGGAGGAACTCCCGGCTCTGGCGGCCGAATGGCAACCCTTCGGTGTCCGGGAAAACCTGAATCGGCTGGAAGATGTGCCGTTGACGCTGAAGTTTCGCGCGTGGTTGCCGCTCAGCTCGCAAACCTTGGCGGAAGTCCTCAGTGATCAGCTGCTGCGGGCCGTGATTCAGGCTCATCCGGTCGGTTCGACGGTGCCGTTTGTCCGTCAGGTCATCGGCAGTGTTCCCCGACCCATTGGCCCCATCTCGATGGTTCCCGCTGAACTCCCCGGCGCGGCCGGTCAGCTCTGTTTTGAAGTCCAGGTCGCGATTGGCCTGCTGTCCCGTACCGACATTTACCATGCAGGAGCGTGAACAGCAGAAAAGCGAGAAAGCCGAAAAGCTAATGGCCTTTTCTTTCCCTCTTCTTCGCTGTTCCGCTTTGTTTTCTCGCTTAACTCCCAAAGGATTCGACCATGCCAGATCTTCAATTTATCACCGGAAATGAATCGTTCCTTTCACTGGTCGATGAAGTGAGTTGGGGCGATTACCCCGGTTCCCCCACGCTGATTCATGTGCCTGTCGATACTTATGACGTGGAATTCACCCCGGAAGCGCGGAATGCGACACCCTACGCGGGTTCTCGCCAGCGACAACACGGTCGCCGATTCCGCGGCATGCCAACAGGCAATCTCAACACCAACCTGTTTGGCTGGCGGCAGGCGGAAGGGCTGCCCAGTCTGGCCGAGTACCTGCTCACCTGGGGCTTCGGTAGCCCGGAAGCCAAGTTTCGGGCCAGCAAATCCGCCAACTGGTACGAAGGGCTGAACGTCGACAATCAGCGGCATCTGGGCCTTCGCGTTAATCAGGCGACTCTGGCGGGCCAGGAAGGGGGAGCCATCACACTGGCTCTGGCCCTGATGGGTCGCGAGCAGGTGGGGAACGCCACGGTGGGGAACGCCCCTGCGGTGCCATTCGACCGCAAGAAGCTGATTGAATTCGATTTCATTGACACCACCTTGGAACTGGGGGGCGTGGCCGTCCCTTATGGCGGCTTCTCGCTGGTCTCCAGCCGCAACCTGATCACGTCTTATCTCAACAGTCCCGTGCCGCTGTCGATGCCAGCGGGTGACACCGTGGAGACGGTCAGTTTCAGCCCCCCGAAAATCACGAACACCTGGTCAGAGGCCATCCTTGATCTGAACCCGGAAGAACAGGAGGTCGAAGCCGAACTGGTACTCAAAGGCTTGCATATGGGCACCGGCGAAGAGTCCACGGACTGGACGCAAATCACGATCACTCTGCCGCGATTGTTTTTGAGAACCGCCAAGACCGCCCGTCAGCGGGGCATTCTCCAGCAGCCGCTGGAATTCGATGTGTTGAAGCCGCAATCGTCGGGAGTGAACGGCATCACGTTCGCTTACGAAGACGTGGCTTAATCATGCCTGATTTCGACCTCACGGAACTCCCCCAGCAGTTCCGTGAGTCTGAGCAGGAATGGGAACGCATCTTTCAGGAGCTGCTCCGGCCCGTGGAGCAGCTCCTGCTGAAGTTGCAGAAAGAGCGGTTCGACCGGCTTTCGCGCGGAGAAACGGTGGACGGTGACCGCTGGCAACCCGCCAGACAAAGCCGGGGCGTGGTAATCGGGATTCGTTCGCGCAAGCTCCAGACCAGCCTGACCAGTCGGGCCACTCTCCGGGGCCGCCGCCTGCAAGTGAAATTGTCCTATCAGGCCCAGTACGCCGCCGCATTTAACAAGCTGCGAAAGCTCCTGCCCGAAAAGATCCCGCCCGCCTGGGCCGCACAAATCAACGCTTTACTGGAAACCCAGCTCGCAAAGTTTGAAGACGTTCTTCGGCAACGCGGGCTGATTGATTAAAGGACTTGTTTCATGTTCTGCTTCTCAATCAACCCGGCACCGCTGCGGGTGCTGCTGACCCTGGCCACTGGTCAACTCACGCTCCTGATGCGTCAGCCGACGTTCGGCGAACAGATGGCTGATGATCAGCTCTGTACCCGGGCATTCAGCGGCAAGGACGATAGCGGCGAAGCCTATGCCCGCTTGATCCTCTCTCGCCTTAATCTGGTCACCGGCTGGGAAGATGTTGTCAATTCAGATCAAAAGCCGGTGCCTTTCTCCCGCACGAATCTGGAACTGCTGCTGGCCCATCATCGCGACGCAGCGGCCCCCTTCATTAAGGCAACCGCTGACCTGATGCGGGGCGTCGATCCGGGGGAGTCAGTCGGCACGTCCGTCAATGCCTCAAAGGACGTGCCCGCAGCGAACACATTGACCACTTCGCCGACGTGCTCCGAACAGCCCGCCTGAGAAAGCGGTTGCGGTTGACACTGTCGGATCTGGAGCAGCTGCCCGCTGAGCGGGTGGAGTATTGGCTGCTGGCGTTGGAACAAATGGAAGCCGAGGCCGACGCCCAGGCGAAGAGGAATGAGTGATGGCCAGCAGCTTCACGTTGAACCTGAAATCGAACATCGCGGAAGGTCTGGACTCAGCGAGTGCCAGCGCCGCCCAGTTCGCACAACAGGGCGTGACACCGGCCATTGCTTCCACGCGCCAGCTTTCCAAAAGCGGGGAAGAACTGCGGGCTGTCCTGCGGGAGGTGTTTGAGGAGAACCGCCAGCTCACGAGTGCGATGCAGCAACAGGCCGAGAGCGTCAAGACAGTCACGGAAGCCCAACGCGAACAGGTGATCGTCATCACGGAAGTTCGACGGGGATTGATTCAGACGGCGGAAACGGCCGTCAGCCTGGTGAACAACACGCGGGAACTCTGGGCGTCCACGAAGAAATATCGCGAGGAACTGGGCGAGGCGAAAGACAGCCTGGAAAAGACAGCCGTTGGCCAGCAACTGGTCACCACGGCCTCTCTGCGGGCATTGGCCGTAATTCCGAGAGTCGGGGCGGCGCTCTCCGGGTGGGCAACGGTGGCACTAGCTGTTGTGGGTTCTTTCAAAGCACTGCATGCGGTGCTGGAAAACACTGGCGTTTCTGTCGACGCACTGGGAAAACGCTCGTCGAACTTCTCTCGTTCGGTCGAGATGGCAGCCTCGAAAGTCAGCCAAGCCACCTATGGGATGACACGAAGTCATCGGGCTTATGCCAGTGCGATTTCACAGACCTACGAAGATACGATTCAGCCGACATTGAAGAAGATCGGGCAGTCGATCGACAAGGAAGTCACGTTCTATTACGGGGAAGCGACTCGACAAGCGGGAGAATGGGCCGATGCCTCCATTCGCGCGGGTGAAGCCGCGCTGTGGCTGGCTCATGTTGCGGGTGGTGGCAAAGAAAATCTGGAAGACTATCGGAAGAAAAATCAGGAAGATTACGACACCGATAATCGCCAAGCTCAGGTCGACACAAAACAGGCGGCAGCACAAGAAGGGTTCGCCCAACGTCGACAGCAAAATGAAGCTGATGAAGCGTCAAGGGCGCGTCGGGCAGAGATGGAGCGAGTGGCCGCCATAAAAACAGCAGAGCAAGTTCAAGGAGAACTTAGCGACCTGCAAAGCAAGTTTGGCCAGAGAATTGCAGACGGGCTTAAGAGGACTGAACCGCAAAAAGACAAACAGGGGAAAGAGATTTCCCTGACAGAAGACGAGTTAGCAGCCAACGATGAATGGGCCGCATTCACGGAGAAAGAGAAAGCACTCAAGGATCGAAAAGACGCACTCGAAAAAGAAAAAGCCGCCGCTGAAATAGAGCAAGCGGAAAAGTTGAAGCAAGAGAGAATTGAACTGGCTAAAAGTCAATACAAAGCTCAAGGCGAACTCAACGTTCAGTTTTTACGATCGCAGTCTGAAGCTGAGATTGCCGCTGCAAAAGCTTCTGGCGCCACCGCCGAACAAATCCAGTCTCTCCGGCTGCAATTGATTCATGCCGAGCATGCGGAAAAGCGTCGAGTGGCATTAAACGACATGGAGCGATTGGAAGCTGACGCCGATCGTCAGAAGTCACTGGCTCAGTCCGCCCACGACTACCGCATGGATCTCCTGACACAGGAGACTGAGCAGTCACAGAAAGCGGCAGAAGTACGCCAGAAGATGGCCGAAAGCGAAGCGGTTGCACAGGCCGCATTCAACGCCACCTCAGCCGCTGGCAGTGTCGATGCCCGGATTCGTGGTTTGGAGCGGGAAGCGGCGCTAGCGGGTCGCAAAACTAAAGACCTGAAAGAAGCGGCCCGCATTGAAGAAGATGCGGCCAAGAAGATCGCCAAGGTGCGGGAAGAGGCCATCGAAAAAGAAGGCAGCGAAGCCGAAAAGGCAGCGAAGACAGAACTGGAACGGCAGGAAGCCCGGCAAAAGACGCTTCAGCGGCTGTTGGAACAACGCATCAAAGCGGAGGTCGACGCCGAAGCCCGGAAGTTGAAGCTGGTCGATGATCTGGAAGCCCAGGCAGAACAGGCCAAAGAAGCGAGAAAACAAGCGGCACAGAAGGCATTGGAAGGAGCGGGATTCAACCCTCAGGCTTTCATCCAGCAGCAAGATCCCCGCAAAGTAGCGGCCCGACTCGCCAAGCGGGCAGGTGAGCAGGCAGGACAAAAGGCGGTCAAGGAGTTCAACTCCGACAAGAAGAACCAGCAGGCGTTTCGGGATGCAGGGACGGAAGAGAAAAAACGAATACTGCGTCAACGAGACCTGGCACGAAAAAAAGCGATCCAGCAGGAGGAGCGGCGGGTCAGAACGCAACTCACTCGGGGCCAGGTTGACCCGCAGCAGCTCGCACAGGCTCAGGCCGACGTGGCAAAGCAGACGTTGGAAGGCCTGAAGGGGGGCAACCAGAACCAGCAGGATCTGCTGGGGTCGGCCAAAGATCAAGTCAAGCAAACCGCCGAAATCCTGGACACCCAGGCTGCCATCCAAAAAGACATTGAAGCCCTCAAGGCCCAACAGAAGGTCGTCGGCCAGAACGCCGCCGCCCAGCGGCAAGCGGCTCAGCGAAGGAGCACGCGATGACTGTGCGGATGCAAATACAAGTTGAGCCGTTTGGCGAATTCACGGAACTCGACCTGCAAGATTTGGCGTTATCCAATCTGAAGTTGCAGGTCAGTTATGAGCATGCGGCCCGGCTTACCTTTTCTGTGGTGGCACCCCAGCACGCTCAACCAATCGAGTATTGGTTTATCCGTCTCTGGCTCGATGGAGAGACCATCAGGGGAGCAGCTCAATCGGCCAGCAACCCCCTTTTTGAAGGGTTCGTGGAGAGCATTCAGCCTGTCGAGAGCAATCGTATCGACTACGAATGTTTCGATTCGACCTATCGTGTGACCAAAGAAGTCGTGGTGTTTAACGCACCCTGGGAACCGGGAAATCCCAGCGAGGGGCAATGGCCATATCCAACAGTCGGGGCACTGCCGAGGTTGGTCTACAACTGCAAGAACGACGCAGACGACGATTACGCGCACAGCGTCGGCAGTGATGGCACTGTGGGTCAGATTCTGGCCGGCGTCCTGGAATACAGTTATCACCCGTTGGTCTGGCGCAACGCAGCCCCTGGGGATGGCACCGTCGAAGCGGCAGAGATTCCGTTTGTCGATGCCGATCTGGCCCCGTTTGACTTCAAGCCGCAACAGAAGCTGGTGTTCCAGTCCGAGGGGATCAGATCAGCGTTAGAGCGGGTCAGGCAGTTTGATCCCCGCATGCGCATGCTGTTCGAGCCGGGTAGCCGCAAGTGGCGATTCCTCAAGATTGACGCCTCGCCCGAGGTGACGTTGCGGCTCAACGATCCCGCCGTCACGTTCCCCGTGCTGTCGATGCAACTCCAATCGTCCATTGAAGAGTGTCATTCGGCTGTGAGGGTCTACGGCCCCGAGACGAACACGCTGGAAGTGTTTCACTGGACTCTGCCCGCCGAAGACGACATTGACCCGCCAGTGAATTCACTCATGCCGTTGGGTGATCCGGTGAATCTCCAGACATGGGGCGACAGTTCCGGATATCACACCGAACAGGCTTGGCACCGCTGGCAGATCATCCCAGCGGTGAAACGTCGCGGGGCAGCTCTCCTGCCCGAGTATATCACGATCCCCGTTGGCCCCTATCAATTCAACAACGTGAAGCGGCCTGTGATTCAGGTGTCGTATAATCGCGGCGGTTCCTGGGTGACGGTCGAAAGCGTGTGGTTCGATTTCTTGAACGGCATCGCGACGTTCCAGGGGACGTTGCCCTATTACCAGCATCCGACCGCCCGACCGGGCACGACTCAGACGGTTTACGCTCCCTCTGCCGTGCGCATCATCTGGGCACCGTACGCACCCTGCCTCGAAGTTCGCGTGCCGGAATCGGGCTGGGAGGGGACGGCCTTCACTTCAGCGGGGTTGACTCGTGAGCTTCAGGAGTACAGCGAGTTTTTATCCACCGGCAAAGAGTGGGGAACCCCCGTCACCACTGCCGCCCGCATGGAGCAGTTCCGTAAGTACGCCCGATCCGTGCTGGACGAGCAGAAAGACATCGTCTGGGTAGGTGGTGCAACTCTGGACGGTCTGGACTTCTCATTCACTGGACTCAATCGCCGCGTCTCCATGACCAGTGGCAACGGGGCTGGTGGCACGATGGCTACCGGCTGGGAACAGATCAAAGCTGTCGTTACAGACGTTGAATACGACCTCTCCCAAGGGCTGACATCGATCACCTTTTCAGGCGACTGGGCCGAATTGCTGGGGCAAGATCCTGCCGAACTGCGGGAACGCCTCAAGATCCGGGCTTTAGAGCAAGTGACACTCTACGCCGGTCAGACGCTCACGTTCGATTTGTTCAAGACCTTCAAGGGTTACAAGGTGCGTGAAGTGGTGGGCGTGACGCATCACAGCCGGATTGCGTACCTCGACCCAGAAACTGGGATGGAGCAGTAAAATGACGACGCCATTCCGGACATCCATGCAGGAGCTAAATGCCCTCAGACAAGATGTGGAGATTGCAAAAGTCGATATCGAACGGCTCTGGCGGAACATCCGGCGTCAAAGCGAAGGCGTGCCAGTTGGCGGGCCATGGCCACCGGTCAACTTCACCGGGCCGTGGGAGCCGGAGGAGGAGCCTGAAAATCCTTGCGGTTGCCCCGAGTGTTTTGAAGTCGTTTTCAGCGGAGCCACCGGAGGTGCGGCGCCGCTCAATGGAACGCATCGACTGACATCCAACGGCACGTCCAATCCGTGCACCTGGTCGAACGAAGCTCACACAATTGGTGTGAGCGTGGACGACGAAGGGGCGTCAATTGTGGTGGGTGTCGGCGGTGCGACCTACACTTACGACGGTGATTGCGAGTCGCTGAGTGGGTCTGTCGAATTGCCGAAGGACGCGGAGACCGGATTGCCGACGCATCCCACCTCCGCCGTCCTCAGCGCTGTCAGCTGTGACGAAGGCACTGGCTCTGGCTCAGATAGCGGCACCGGTTCAGACTCGGGAACAGGCAGCGACTCTGGAACGGGGTCAGACACCGGCTCTGGCTCAGATTCTGGCACCGGTTCCGAGACCGGATCTGGCACGGGTTGTGAAATTGAAGAGCGCTGGACATGGATGGCCGAAGACGCCATGTGGAACGGCGGTGACGGCTTCTGTCCCGAGGGTTGCCGGGCCTGCCCACCAGATCGTGTGGGAGCCTACGACGGCGAAGTGGCCTATACGCCCTGCACACAGCCATATATGGAAGAATGCCCGCCGCTGGAGACGGGCAGCGGGAGTGAATCGGAAACCGGCAGCGGCTCAGATTCGGGGACTGGCTCAGACTCTGGCACCGGCTCAGAGACCGGCACTGGCACCGGCCCGACGTGCGTGTCGACTCAGGCGTGGGAATGGAATGGTTACTCGGAGCCGGGACACTGGGATCAATGGGGGTCATCGCCCTGCTGGTCGATTGAATCCGGCTGCGATGCCTGCCCGCCTGATTACGACGGCGAATACACTGGCCAGTACGCGGAAACGCCCTGCCAGCCCATGCCGCTGGACTGCGACGGCAGCGGCTCAGATTCCGGCACTGGGAGTGAATCAGGGACGGGGAGTGATAGCGGCACCGGCTCTGACACCGGCTCTGAGACAGGCACGGGCACAGGCACGGGCACAGGTTCTGGCAGCGAGTCAGAAACCGGATCGGAGACTGGCAGCGGCACGGGCGGCGGGAGTCCTTGCGTTGCGGGATACTCCACCCTGCTGGTTTATGGCCCGCTATATATCGACGGAATGCACTTCGTGTGGGGCGATGGTGACCACGGATCGAATTACTACTCCGTGGGTTCGCCGCCTGCCTATATCACTTGCGGGGTCGGTGGAAATTTGATTCTGAAATATCTCGGTGATGTTTTTATTGACATTCTGATATTCACGGGCAGCGACTACTCCGGGGAAGAGTACTACGCCTACCGTGTGGCCACGCCCCCACCGTTGCGCGTCACTGACGGGTCAGGTCTGGACGGGGAATTTACATGGCACCCATCAGGCCCGAACGGCCCTGCGTGGTACTGGGATGTCATCCCTGAGTGGAACATCTTTGCGTCGCCCGGCCCGACAGCACCACCGACCACTGCGACCACTTTAGTGGTACGCTACAACGACACCACGATGGATTCTTGCACGAGCAGCGACGGTATCTATTGGTATGGCGGGGCAGCCACGATTTGGCTCGCCTGATTTTCAAGGACTAGATAAATGAACCCAAAACTGACGATCGGCATTCCGACATGCTGCGACTATAAACGCCTCTGGCACACGCTGGCGGGGCTGCATAAAGACCGTCTCGCATTGGCCGTTGTCGATGACGTGGAACTGCTCTGCGTCGACAATTCATTGACCATCCCGGACAAAGTACGTGGCCAGAAACATGCCAGCAAAGCGAAAGAGCGGCTCAGCGAGTTACCTAACGCGAAGTACATAGAGTTCACAGAAAGCGCCGGCACGGCCCCCACCAAGAATGAAGTCTTGCGTCAAGCCAGTGGCGACTGGGTGTTGTGCCTCGATTCCCATTGCGAACTGCCCCCTAAAGTACTGGAACGCATCCTGTCTTGGATCGACGCGAACCCGCTTAACGATGACATCCATCATGCGATGGAACTCCATCTAAAGATGGTCAACGACGACGGCACCCCCGCCGTGGTGTGCAGTCATCGCAGCGAACGCTGGGGAGCTGACGGCAACTTCGGCGTCTGCACGGCAGCGCCTCACACGCTGGCTTCAGACGCTCAGCCGTATAAGGTGGCCACCGCCGGTTGCGGGTTCTTTCTGGTACGCCGCGAATCATGGCTGGGCTTCCATCCCGACTGCCGGGGCTGGGGCGGTGAAGAGCACTACATTCAGGAAAAATACCGCCAAGCGGGCCGTCATGCGTGGGTGCATCCCGAGTTCCAGTACGTCCATCAATACGGCGATGTGGACGGCTCACCCTATGCCGGCAAAGACTTCACCACCAAAGCCCGCAACGCGCTGCTGGGCTATCAAGAACTGGGCTATCCAGAACTGTCCGGAATCAAAGCCGCCCACGTTCAGCCACGACGCATGAGCGAACAGCAATGGGCAGATCTGACCAAAGAACTGGCCATTGTGGAGCGGGGCCGGGGCAAAGATCCGCTCCCACCAAAGCCGCTGACAACTCAGCAAGTCACCCCCCAGCCATCGAACCTGCTCAATAAACCGTTGATGCCGGGTGAGAAAGAACTGCTGGAATCCTTCCCCTGTCCTCACAGACGGGGCCGAGCCGGAGCCGTGATGTGTAACATCGGCTGCCCCAGCATGCAAAGCCAGGAAGTCACGATCTTCGACTGTTCCCAGCACGGCTTAGTCACGCTAGGGAAAAGAAGAAAAGGCATCATCAACTGCCTCACCTGCCAGAGTAAAGGCTTGATCCATGTTGGTTGATTGGCTGTTTATCGTTTTGTATTTTCTCGCCTTACTTCCGGTCATTTGGGCGATCATCGCCAACCAGCGAGACTGGGCCAGATACCAAGGGGATTGCAGCCGTGTGAATGAAGAATGGCGGCTGGAATGCGAGAGAGCCAAGCGAGACGGCCAGCCGCTTCCCCCGCCCCCGATTGGAGCGGGGGATTATGTGAGTTGGTGAACGCGAACTTTGATTCCACGCGGAATCACTATCACACCGGAGATTCACTCGGGGCTGTGATTATTCCTGCGACTAAAGATGCACGGTATCGGTTGGTGGTTCTTGCTTGACCTGGTGAACTGGGTTTTGAGGATCAGGGAGAGAAGCAGCTTCTGACATGGTTGAACCCGTCGACTTAGATTCTGGCGGAAGACCGCTTAGGCCTTGGCAAGGGTGGGCGTTTTTAATGAGGTCGAACCACGTTTTCAGGTTTTCACCAACATCCTTGATTGACTCGAACACAACAACAGCAGCCACTGCCATCGACCCCATGCAGACAAGAGCGGCGAGATTCGCCGGTATTAGACCCACGGAAACCTGAATGATGGAAACAACAAAAGTTGCCATCACTGCCCAATAGAGTTTGTTGGATAGGACTTGCAGAGGTTTGTAAATCTCAAGATTTCCGTAAGACTTATTTTTCTTTTCAAACCGTTCAAAGTACTCCCTTGAGTCGTACACATGGGATTTCATGTGGGTGACAATGAACGTGTAGGACGCCAGGAGGAAGCCTGATAGTGTTAAACTAGCACTAAAAAAAGGCTCCATGAGCTTCTCTGCATAGAATGTATGAAGAGGATCAGCCCGGAAGAGCCAATTCATCACTTCTATGAAAAAATTCGCAAGAGAGTTCATGGAGCGTGTCTTTTAGAGAGCTTACAAGTGTGGATGGCTTTCAAGCAGTTTCGTCATCTTCATCAGTTGCTCTGACTCCGAAATCTTATCCAGCCTCAAAACGGTAGAAGTTGCAAGATTGTCAAAATCGTCAACCCCTAGAACATCGACCGGAGCGCTGTCTAAGTAGAATATGCCGTCTTCGCCGTCCTCAGTAACGCCAGCAACACGCATTTTTGAAGTGTTGTCATAACCGATGATGGACTTGATTTTGTCAAAAATCTTAACTCCCGAAACACCCGCTTTCAGCTTGACTGTCCTCCTCTCGTATTGCATTTCATCAGTCAGCGGGGCTGACTCATTACTTATATCTTTTGGGCCTTCGATCACATACTGAACTTCATTCACCCTCGAAAGAGTTGACACCAACTCCTCAAACGACTCACGACGATGAACAATCGCGAATTCCAAGGGTGCTCCACGCTTGATGCGTAGCCTGTTGGTTCCGCGGTCCAGGTGAGAAGTCAGGTCGCCTTGACAGCAGTCGGATCTTACGATGTCATCATAGCATTCTTTCATAAATTGCCCGAAGCGGTTCAGTGACTGGGATGCTCGATAGTGTTGATATAGGCCTCCTCCAGTCTCCAGGTCAAAAGTAAAGAAGTTGAAGTCAAACCAACTGGCACCTTCCTCGACTTCGCTGATTTCAACAATGATTTCCTGACCTTGCCCGCGTTTGATTACTGGCATCCTGTCGTGATCACGAATCGTCAGAAGCACTCCTGCACACTTGCCATCAATGATGTCAGCAAAAAGCATGCGGTTTTTGGAAAGTTCATGCCCACTAAGCGTTTTGAGATAATCGGCAAGGCATTCGAGAGAGCAATTATCGGCAGGAGTGGAGAGTCGAAATCCAAAGATTCTAGCTTGCATTTGTGGCCCTACTGAAGTTCGGTGAAGAGACGCCGAGATTTAAGTGGAGAGGCGAAGCGTCTGCAATTAGTGGAACCACTATTCGTACTTCCACTGAACATGTCGTGTTCGTATTCCTCCGTCATTTAACAGGTATCTGGTGCGCTCTCACCTCAGATGACCTGGTCGATCAACACTGGCATTCTGTCATGCCTGGTCATCACTTCGTAATAGTGCGTAGCGGGCATTGTGAGCATATAGACGTGCGGACGTCCTTGCTCATCACGAACCAGAATTCCTTGCACCCCTTCAGTGATCTGATACCAAACGCCTTTCTCCAGGCCGAGACAAGCGGGGATCGTGACGGGTTCTGGATGCAACCAACCCCATTTCCCTTCTGCGAGGCTCTCTTGTTTAGCCCATCCAGTGCGGTAAAGGCGTGACTCTTTGTTGTCACGATTGCCCCACTCGATGATCTGCAACTGGCCGTCCAGAATGATCGGCAACTGGGCTTTCTTGTCCCGGTACATGAATTTGTACTCGACGAGGCCCGAGAACATGTCGGTACTGCGACGGGATGAGAGGCTGTACCTTTCGATGATCTCGTCAGTGGCTTCGCGTGGTGGCAGGACGATTCCAGTACACATCTTGGTTTGCCTCAAAAGCACTGCTTGCCTCTAATGTCGCACACGTCGTACAACGCGAGAGGATCTTGATAGATGCCGTCCAGTGGCAGTGTGGCTGCGCTTCGCACGGCGGCGATTCCCAGCTTCGCATTGATCGACCGCCGCAAATCATCGACTTGAGAGGAGGCAGAAACATCAAACAATCCTCGCTGGTATGACTGGCGAGGCACCAGATGTTCTGCGACCAAATGCACATGAGTCGTTGGTTTAATGATCGGCAACAAAGCTTGATCGAAGGCGGTCAACGCAGCTTGTGAAATCGCTCTGAAAGCAGACTCTGGCGGGTCGAAAGGGACTCGCGTAGAGATGCCCCCACCATGCTTGAATGCCAGGTGAATCGACAACTCGCCGGTCAACACCTCGTGATAATCGAGTTCATCGACAAGTCGTTCCGAGTGCCGGGCGATCCAGGCACGCAACCGTGGTGGATCGCATGTCGTTTCGCCCATCGATCCACCACGGGAGACGGCTTTGTGTGCAGGCCGCTCCGTGTGGATCGACAAGACGGGCTGCCCCCGTAGCTCCCAGAGGATGCCTTCCCCTTTGATGGTTAGCAGGCGGCGAATCAGCACATGATCAGCGTTGGCATAATCCCAGCACGTCTTGATTCCATGTGGCTCCAATCGCGCCACTGAAGCGCGAGCGATTCCACATAACTCGTCTACCGGAAGGCGGCGAAGCAGCTCTTCAATATCGGTAGACGAATCGAGGACTTTGACACCACCCGGCTTGTGCACATCGCTCGCAAGCTTGGCAAGGCTTCGCGTGGGAGCAATGCCGATTGAAACGGACAGCCCCAGTTCATCCAGAATGCGTTTCTTCAACCGCTCAGGGTCGATCTGGTCGGCCTCGAAAAACATCTCGTCAATTGAGTAATACTCCACGGTGGGCGACTCACTCTGGATCAGAGCCAAGAGCTTGCGGGAAAGCACTTCGTACCACGCGAAATCGCGCTTCACCGCGATCACGTGTGGACAGAGCCGCACCGCATCCCAGATCGCGGTGCCGGTCTTAATCCCTGCCGCACGGGCTTCATAGGATTTTGCAATTGTGCAAGCCCCTTGGTTGCCCAAGACGATCACGGGCCGCCCCCGTAAATGTGGCCATCGAACCCGCTCCGCGCTCACGTAGAAGCAATCGCAGTCCAGGTGGCCGACACGGAGTGAGGTGCGTTTTGACATGCACGCATGTTTACACAAGTGCAACCACACGTGTCAATGTGTTCATTGTTTTTTGATTCCACCCGGAATCAAGATGGTTAACTCCCGAAGCTATCGAGAGACGCACAGGACTTAAAATCCTGGGTCTCGAAAGGGACGTGCGGGTTCGATTCCCGCCCGGGCCATTGAATACCCGAAATTCTCAGCAAAACGCTCATGAAATCTCCGCGTTAAAAACAGCGCGGCCCCAATGAAGACTCACCTGACCAAGCCCCTTGGGGCGAAGTGGGCCTTTCAGCATGTCTGGAACTATTAGAATCCAGTGCGGATGTGGGCGGAATCTCAAACTCAAAGAGACCGCCATAGGCAAAGCTGTCAAATGCCCGGCCTGCGGGGAACCGCTTAAAGTCACTCGCGCCAGCGATGATCACTTTGAAGATGCCGTGCTCTCGGTACTCAATGAGACACCAAAGGCCACGCCACCGGTCGAAGCTTCCTCCTGGCTGAAATCCGCCACGAGCTGGTTCTCTTCTTCCAAGCCATCCGTTTCTGATGCTCCCGTTGTTGTAGACCAGCCGCCGGCGCCTCTTGAAAAACTCTCCCAAGAGGAAATGGGTTCTTACGTTTCTACGGTCGCTAAGAAGCCTTCGCTTTATAAAAAGCTGTCCGCCAAGCCAGCGATTTCCTCAGGCGAAATGCGGGCCAAGCTGGAGCCGAAGTCTGCCTCGAAAGCGACTCTCACCACCATGATTTCCATGCTGTGCCTGGGAATGGTGATGGTCTTCGGAGCGGTGATTTATGGGCAAGTTCGCCCTCAATCATCCAGTGATTCCCTCGCTTCTTCCAGTGAGCCTCACACACAACCATATGCCCGAAGTGTGGCTCCCTCCTCGCTTGTGGCTACCAAGGCCGCTCCGGCTCCAGTCATTTCACAACAAGAATTAACGACAGCCATGGCGCCGCCGGTGACTCCACCACCTGTCAGCCCTTTGAAGCAAGCGGAATCGAGAATCTCCAGCCTTTGTGTCCTTGAAAGCCGCTTCTGAAGGCATGGCTGAGACTTCCCCATCAGTGGAGACATCGGCCTATGACGTCTCCCGTGTTGTTCCCCGGAACCTTGTTCCTGAGAGTTCGTCCGCAGGGTCTGGACGGATCTGGATAGATGGATACACGCGGAGTTTCAGTACGTCCACCAATACGGCGACGTGGACGGCTCACCCTACGTGGGAAAAGACTTCACCACGAAAGCCAGAAACGCATTGATCGGCTATAAAGAACTGGGCTATCCAGAACTGTCCGGAATCAAAGCCGCCCACGTCCAGCCCCGGAGAATGAGCGAACAGCAATGGGCAGACCTGATCAAAGAACTGGCCATCGTGGAACGCGGCCGGGGCAAAGATCCCTTGCCAGCGAAGCCGCTGACAACTCATCGCGTCGCCCCCCCGCCGTCCAACCTGCTCAATAAACCGTTGATGCCGGGTGAGAAAGAACTGTTGGAGTCGTTCCCCTGTCCCTTCCGTGGCCGCCAGTCCGGGCAGATCTTGTGTAACATCGGCTGCCCGAGCATGAAGAGCCAGGCTGTCACCACGTTCGACTGCCGGAAACACGGCCTGGTGATCTTAGGAAAACGCCGGTCAGATCTGACCAACTGCCTGACCTGCCAGACACAAGATGCCCCGGAAGTCAATCAGTCCCACCGCCCGAAACCACCAGCCCCGCCCCCAACGATGCCATCCCGGCAGGTAAGCAGTGCCTGATTCCACGCGGAATCAATTTCCCGAAGGAGAAAAGAAAAGACCGGCCACCATCTCTGGTAGCCGGCTTAGGGTTAATTGGGTGAAAGTTTCTTGTGACCGCCGTCACCTAGACGTGGTTTTGCATGTCTGGGCCACTCAGCGTAATATCACAAATCGCTCACATCACCGATCTCTAAATTTCTAGTGAATCCACTAGCCAGAATTAATGACAATCCAGTTATCCATGCGAGGATGCCGTTGTGTAAGACGCCGAAACGCAAATGGATCGACAAAAGAACATATACGATACCACCGAACGACAAGAGCATTGTCATTAGTCCATCGTATCGAGCATTTTTACTGTGGGATGCCAAGAGAATCGCTGTCACAGCAACTGCAACATTTAGAAGCAAACCAGTTCGACATATCCAGACAGTGCTGTTGCCGAAATGGAATCCGTCCATCGTACTCATGAAGACGCCTACAGCTGCCCCAAGACAAACAATCCCTGGTTGCACGTCCCCCATCAAAACGCAAGGTGGTACAAGGCTAGCACAAATCGAAGAGATACCAATCACAAGTAGAAACCTAGATACATGTGCGCCTTTGGGTGTGACCTGACTAACTCCATCTTGCTCTTGCATTTTTATCTCCACCCCATGTCTAACGCGTCCCCGGTTCCTGAAACAGGATCTACCGGGAAAAATTTCGGATAATATGCTTCGCTGCAGCATTTTTCATTTCCGAACTGAATCCGATTTGCAAGGTCGTTAAAATCTCCATCAAAGCCTGGAATCATTCCGATAGGAAACTTGTCACCATATTTCCACGTGCCACACCCCGTCATGCAATTCTGCAACTCGGTCTGTTCAGACGCGACTTGCTCTTTGCAGCATTCAAGCGAGCCAGAAGACGGATTACATTTCTTACTCCAACTTTCCCAAGCGCTATCACAAGCCAGGTCGTCCCCATTCTCGAAGTGTCGAATGGCATTAAACCATTTTTCTTGCATGCAATTGCGGGTACACTTAAACCAGTTGGACTTATCTTCGGCTGCAGACCCTCCACCCTTGACTTTAAACCAATCGACTGAGAAGTCAATTAATTTAATTGCATTGTCGATCTCGCCGGAAACACTACAGGCACATTTTAGCCACCCGTTAGAAGGGTACTTTTCGGCAGCTTCGCAATAAAGTGCTGTCACTTGAGGTGAGTTGTTTCCAACTTGACCAGCGTACTTCCATCCATGCAATTGTACGGATGGGGATGCGTTGTTTGTGTTCTTGCTGCATGTGCCGAATGGGTCGACTTCCGAAGATACAAAACGAGGATAATATAGGCTGTATGAGTCTATATACCGTAGTGGATCACGACTTGTAAAACGACCCGTCAGAGAGTCGAAAATCCTTTGGCGGAAATTGTGGAAGCCCGTTCGAAGAGAGTACTGTCTTCCCGTAAAAATCCTATCGAAAGCAGTGGCGCAATCAGTTGTATACGTTGCATCCAAGGCGGCTGGAGTGCCAAATCGAGTGTAAGTGTAAACGTTTGCCACGCCTCCAGCAACGTCAACAACAGCCACTAGATTCCACATGGCATCCTGGAGGGCGTAGAGACGTTCGTCCAATGTAGAATCGGTGATGCGGTCTCGAAGGAGGCAGTCGTCGATGTAGCGTTGACCCCAAACGTGCTGCTGACTTGGTTCTGTGCTTGAATCATCGCGTTGTTCGATGTTTTGCCAGCCATCGGTGTAGTATTGATGTTTGGTTACATCCAGAACGCCGTCGGTGTATTCCTCCTGAACGATCTGGAACTTTCGGCCGTCGTAGGCGTATTCACAGACAGGAATGTCGACTTCCTCCTCCAGTTTGACTAACCGGTTCCAGGCGTCGTAGGTGGCGAGGTATTCTTTACTCGGATCTTTCGGTTGGGGGATGGTGGTCATGTTCCCGGCGGGGGAGTAGGTGGGTTGTGCCCAGCTTGATCCCACGCTGTTGGTGATGGTGCCGATTTCGTTGACTTCATTGGCGATTCTCGCCTGGACGAGGTCGTTGGTCAAATCGCCGTCGTCGTCGCGGGTGTAGGCTGTCCAGTTGCCGGTTTCGTCGAGAGTCCATGTCTCGCCGAAGGTTTTATTCGTCAACGCGGTGTGGCCGATGTTGAGTGTGCCGCGAGCCATGTCCTTTAACCGATGGCTGCCATCGTAGGTGTAGATTTCGTCGAACTCGGCACTGTAGGACTGGGCGACCGGGTTTTCTCGCCAGATACGGTTACTCGCGCGGTCGTAGCCGTACTTGATGCGGTCGAGGTCAGTCCCTGCTTTGTGCCAGCGGTTGTCTTCCACGCGGCCAAAGCGGTCCAGCCCGGTGTAGATATCTCTCGTGTCAGGATCATCGCTGCTTCCCACCAGCGTCCATTGAATACCAGGTTCGGGGGAGGTGCTGGTCACAAACGTGCCACGGCCCAGGTATTCGTAATCGACCAGATGAGTGGAGTCGTCATCAATAATGGAAACAATTCGGCTCAGGGCATCGTTGATACTGCCACTGGTGCCGTAGCGATAGGTCAGCTCGCGACCGTTGGGGTAGACCAACCCCGTCTGGCGGATCGAGTTGTTCGAGCCGTCGGCGTAGATGTACTGGACTTGCGGCGTGGTCAGCACGTTGACCGCTCCGTCATGGGACTGGTATTCGATGGTCAGTTGGCCGAAGTCATCGTACACCATTTGCACCTGGTTGACGATGTTTCCTTCACCCAGATCGGGATCGTCGTAGCTGGAGATGGCGACCCGCAGGCCCCGTGCATCGTATTCCGTTTCAATGCGGCGGACGGCTCCGTCCACATCGGTTCCCAAGTCTGTCACACAATCGGCAATCGAACGGCCCAAGCCGTCGTATGCGTAACCATGAGTAGTTCCCGCTTGATCGACCGTTTCCACCACTTGACCCTGCCGGTTGTAGATAAAAGACAAGCCTGATTTTTCCTGATACCACCCCAGCAGGAAGTCGATTCCACACTGAAAAGCAGAAAAAAACCGGCCACCATCTCTGGCAGCCGGCTCTCGAGGTTAATTCGGTGAATGTTTCTTGTGACTATCGTGACCCAGACGTGCAAAACCACGTCTGGGCCATCTCGCCCTGCAATTGCCGTCTATCTATCCTGGTTGACATCTACGCGATATGAACCAAGAACATTCTCTCGATTCCACTTAGAGGCTTGTTCAACATTACATAGCAGTTGAATCTTCTCTAGTGGCGTGTCATTTCTGACTCGCCATACTTTAGTATCTGCGAATCCAATAAGAAATCCTCCGGGTAAATCTGATGACGGACGAATAGAATTTGGGGAAAGGTTTGATTGTAGTGATTCAATGTCTATGTCTCCAGGCTGCATCCAGTGAACTTTGTTTTGGTTGACCTCAACAACAAGAATGCAGCTGGGTGGCAAGTTTTTTGGAAGGATATGCTTACGGAGGTCAAAAGCAGTTCCTGCTCCAACAACAGCCATTATGGATGTAAACGGTTTGCCAGAATAGCAAAACTCGCTTACACCTGAGAGACGATCTCTGATGCTTGTATATTGCGAACTCAACCATGGTAAATCATGTTGCATTCCATTTTGCGGCACAGGGATTCTCTCAAAATATCTCACCTGCCTCCAACTGGCAATTGGATTGCCATTCATGTCAATGACTGTTGGCAATGGAAGCCACGGGTCTTTATCTTCTTGTGAGAAGAAATAACCTATTGCTGAAGACATCGTAAACACTCTGTCATCAGCCGACTGGAATCCATTAGCCTGATTGCTTGAGTCTATTGCACGCAATATAAGCAGCAGTGTTGATGTTAAAATGGCAGCTATGGCACACACCATCAATCGTTGGTTTGAATTCATCCCTAGATATTTTCTATCCATCAAAATGTTCGCGTCTTCCATTGCAGTCAAACCTCTTGCTTGAGTGATTCAGGGGTGCCAGGCCCTTCACAGATGACACAAAAGACTGTATGGCGCCCAATACCAGTGTCCTCAAAGGATGATGGAAGTCGGACTTTTATGAATGAGTTTGGCGTGTCTTCACTATAATTTGCATAAATCATCTTGCCTTTAGTTGGGTGCAAGTAGCCGACATCAAACACTCCAAGTCCAGGGTAGTCTGGCCAAGGTGGATTACTTCTTGATGGATTTTCATCTCCCCAATTTATCCTGCCTGTTGCTGGGTCTGTAGATCTTGCCGCTCCCTCTGAGAGAACCATGTTGTAGGTAAATCCAATGACAACTGCTTTTGGTGGTAATCGCAGTCGATTTTCTTTGGGGCATCCATCACACCCTTCACACTCCTTGGCATTGTTTGAGCGATCTCGTTCAACAACAGCCTCTTTGATTGTGTTGTAACAATTGTTTAAGTCTTTTGACTTTGCCATACTTAGGGCTCGACCAACATAACATTGGGTTACCCCAATACACCCTTTTTTCAATACATTTCTTGCAGCCTTCTGGGATTTATAAGGATATCCAGGTGTTTCTAAGAGGAATTGCCTCCAAGCCTGATCAAAGGTTATGTCGCCTTTCCGTGGATCAAACTCTTCAGTACCAGCAGGATCAACAAATAGCGTGGGGTTGTTTGCACAGTATGCGTACAATTCGCTCTGTGTGACAAGCCATAAGGGATCTCTTGTTGCCCATGACCCGATTGTTAAATGATAGAATCGGTTTCTGATGACAAATAAGCCCGTTGATGAATCGTTTGTGTAGCCGCAGTAAGTCGTATCCCAGTCGAAGTTGCTGGTTCCCCGGTTATCAAAATTGGGTTCAAAGACTTCCATTTTTCCATAAGCATCATACTCAAACCGTTCCTGCACATCGCCGGTGTCATCGACAATGGTCGTGACGTTCCAGTTGGCGTCCTGGAGGGCGTAGAGGCGTTCGTCTAATGCTGTGCTGGTGGTGCGGTCTCTCAGGATGAGGTCGTCGATGTATCTCAGGCCCCAGATGTGGTGTTGGCTCGGAGTTAGGCTGTTGTCGATTCGTTCTTCAATGTTCTGCCAGCTGTCGGTGAAGTAGGTGTGGGTGGTTTTGTCCAGAACTCCAGCATCGTAGTTATTGACCATGATGCGGAAGTTTCTGGCGTCGTATAAATACTCTGCCACGGTTTCTAGTGTGCTGGAGACTTCTTGTTCGAGTTTGACCAAGCGGTTCCAGGCGTCGTAGGTAGCGGTGTAAGCTTCGTCCATTTTCTTGGGTTTAGGGATGGTGGTCATGTTGCCGACGGCGTTGTAGGCGGGGTCGGCCCAGGTACTGCCCACGGTGTTGGTGATGTCGGTGATTTCATTGACCGGGTTGGCAGTCCGTTCCTGTTCCATGCTCCAGGTGGAGCCGTTATCGCTTTGTTTGAAGCCTTCCCAGTTGCCCGTGGGATCGAGATGCCAGTCCTGCTTGAAGGCGGTACTCGTGAGGGCGGTTTGGGTGCCGTTGAGCGTGCCCCGGTTGGCAGTCTTCAGGCGCTGGAGGCCGTCGTAGGTATAGAGCCAGTCGTGTTCGGCACTGTTGGCGGTGGCGACGGGGTTCTTTCGCCAGATGCGGTTGCTCGCGCGGTCGTAATCGTACTGGATGCGGGAGAGGTCGTCGTTAGATGAGGTGTTGTACCAGCGGGAATCTTTCACCCGACCGAAGCGATCCAGTCCGGAATAGATATCGCCCGTGTCGGGATCGTTGGAAACTCCTGCTAATGTATATCGTAAGTTCGATTGCGGGCTGGTTTGCTGGATGACACCTGCCAGGCCGAGGAATTCGTAATCGGCCAGGTGAGTAGTGTCATCGTCCACGATTGATTCGATCCGGCTGAGGATATCGTTGATTTCATCCGTGGTGCCGTAGTCGTAGGTCAGTTCCCCACCGTTGGGATAAGTCAAGCTCAATGGCCGCACCGTGTTCGTGCTGCCATTGGCATAGCCTCTCTGCACACTGGGTGAAGTGCCGGTATTCACGGTGCCTGCATGCTCCTGGAACGTCTGGATCGACTGCCCAAAATCATTGTACGTGAACTGCACCTGATTGACAGCACTTCCTGAGGTCACGGCGTCGAAACTGGTCAACTGCTGCACCAGTCCGCGTTCGTCATAGGTCGTGGCCAGACGACGGATGGCCCCATCGACACCCGTCCCCAGCGCGGCGACCTGATCTTCCGTGAGTCGGCCCAGTCCATCGTATTCGTAATGGTGGACGGTGCCGATCTGATCCGTGAGTGAGAGCCGTTGGCCTTGCCGGTTGTACGTCAAGAACACCTTGTCAGTGCCACTGGAGGAATCGGGATAAGCCACCGACCGCAACAGGCTGGTCGCCGCAATTTCCGAATTAGCCAGCGTGGTGCCATAGGTATAGGTGGTGGTTTGATTCCCCGTCGAGGCATTGACGGCCACCAGCGTGGCAAGCTGGCCATCAGCCGTATAAGTCATGTTCGTGATGCGATTTTCATCACTTCCCACAGGCGAAGCGACATAGTTTTCAATCACCTGCGTGCGGCGACCGGCAGCGTCGTAGACAAAGCGGGTGGTCATGTCGGCAGGGTCGGTCGTATCGAACAGATTACCGGCCTCGTCATAAGTCTGGCTGCTCACCAATACCGTATCACTGCTGGCGGGGATGAGGGCTGGGCGGGTGAAGGAACTGCCTCCATTGGTGCCGTAGCTGGCGGTGGCCACGGTGCGGCCTGGGCCGTCGTGCCACATCGCCGAATGGGTGACGCGGGCTTTCGGCTGCAAGGTGCTGGTGGGTGTGCCGAGTTCGCCAAGTTCGGTGTCGTCGGCCGTGTGGTAGCGCTGCTTCGAGGTGCTGGTCAGCGCGTGGCCGGCCAGGTCGTAGGTCGTGTGCGAGGACTCGATGACCACGTCGTCAGAGATGTCGAAGGCATCGGCATAAGCCGTTTCATCGAGGTCGTACGCCGCGAACGTCGCCACCGTGCGGCCCAGTCCATCGAACTGACTCTTGGTGAAGAGCTTTGAGCCGGAAGGAAGGGATTTCACCACTTGCCCGGAGGCATCGTACCAGGTGCGATCCACGAGGGCGTTCCCTACGCTGCCGTTGTTGGGGTTGACGGCGTAGGTGCGGGATTGGTAGGGGCGGCCGAGGATGTCGTAGTCGGTTTCGCTTCGGCTTAATAGCGTTCCTAGAGGAGAGACGTTATAGCGTTCGCTGCGGATAATTTGGCCGCGGAAGTCGTGAGTTTCCTTCTGGCAGAAGTTTTCTTCGCCCTGAGTGACCAACCGGCGGCCACGGTAATCGTAGCTAAAGCTGGTTTCTCGCGTCGTGCTGCTATCGACATGCTGGGTCGCAAGAAGCAACCGGCCCATGCTGTCGTACTCGGCTTCCGAGACCAGCACCATATTGTTCGACGGATGGATGCTTCCCGTGGGATCCTGTTCCGTCGCACCGGTATCGTTGGTGCCGATGTAACTGGAGAGTGTGAGGCCGCGGGGATCGAGGACGTTCCAGGAGATAGTGCCGCCGGGAGAAACAGTGCGAATGCGGCGTTTGAGGGCGTCGTAGCCAAAGGAAGTCTGGTCGTAGTTTGTTCCGGAACTCCCGTCGCCGGACGTGGGAATGGTGTGATAGGCCCGCTGGGATGCGGCCAGGCAGCATTCGGTGTACTGGAACGTGCTGAGGCGGACATAGTCGGCCTGCGTCACGGCACCGTGGGTCAATAAACAGGCGGCGAGATTCCCCGTGGTGCTGGAGAGGATCGCGTTCGCGGAAACGAGCGTTTTTCCCGCACTATCGGCAATCGAGACCGAAATCGGATTGACCAGCGTGGCGGCCGAGTTGCTACTGTTGATATATCCCTGGCCGCTGTAGGTGGTGTGGTTGGTGTCGTCGTAAACCGTCCACGAAGCGGTGCGGACGTTAGTGGCGGTTCCGGCGAGATCGATCTCATGGACGGGGCCGAGGGATTGAATGGTGCGACCTTGAGCATCGACCGTGAAATCGGTGATGGCGTGGAGGCCGAACTGCGGGAGCGTTTCCCAGAGAGGCGACAAAGCCGTGGGGACGCCGGTGAGGAGGGACGTGTCGGCGTCGTCAATTCGCTGGATGAGGGCACCGGTCAGTTCATCGTAAGCGAAGTGGGTAATCACGCCGCGTTCGTCGCGGCTCCAGGTGAGGCGGCCGTAGAGGTCGTAGACCTCCCGGCGAGTGTTGTTGATGCCAGAGCCGTGTTCTAAGAGCGAGACCAGCGGCAAGGTGGTGACGCGTTCGTGAATGGCGCAGGTGTCGGGATGGAAGGTGTAGTCATACGTCGTGACGGCCGCCGTGGTGGCGGTGTCATCCCGATAGACGGTTTCCTGCGAAAGGAAGTAGCGGCAAGGTTCGCTACTCGAGCCACCGCTACCGCCCCCGCTGCTCCCGGAGGAACTGCTGCTTCCTGAAGCACCGCCGGGACAGCAGGGAATGTATTCCATTTCGCGAACAATATGCGGCGTGCCAGCCAGTCCTTCCTGCACCGATTCGCTGGTTGTCCAGGCGGTGGGCGCGTGGTAGGTAAAGCGTTCGATCAAGCCGCTATCATCGCTGATGTAGGTGGCGGTGTGGTTGAGCGGGTCGTACTCGACCAGGTCGGCGAGATCTTCGTCGTAGCCGAGAACGGCTGCGGGGTGAGCGTGGAACTCGACATGGCCGCTGGTGTTGTAGCGGTAGTAATCGATCCATTGCTCTAAATAGGGACTGACGCCGGTTTCGAGGGATTTCAGCAGCACGCGACCATCGGCGTTCGTAAAGACGATGGTGCGGGAACCATCCGGCCGGGTTTCGACGGTTTTCGTATGCCAGTGGTTTTGATCGGGAGTGAAGGAACTGGTGGTGAAGTCGTAGTCAAAGATCTGTGAGCCACCCGAACGGACTTCACGCGTCACGCGGCGGTCGTCGTCGAACTCAAAGTAGTAATCGGCATAGAGAGCCACCAGGCTGTTGGCAGCCGTGAGCGGATCGGTGACAGCGGGATCAGCCGCCAGTCGATCAAACGACGATGGCTTGACGATATAGCGGAGGAGATGGCCCCGCTGGGCAGGAATCTCACCACTGCTGCCAGAAGAGGCGGCTTGCGGCAGGTAATAGCGATAGAGCGTCGTGCCGGTCGTTTGCCAGGCACTGTTCTGCCAGGAGCGAGTCGTGACGGTCTGAAGATCATCGGCCTCACCGAAGGGATCGCCACTTTCGTAGTAGGTATAAGTGGCGGAAGCGACGTTTTCCCAAGAACCGGTGCCGACTTTGCGGCGGAGCACCACTTCCGTCAGGAGAGAACCCGCGGGGCCACCCGACGTGTAAGTGTAGGCATATTGCTCGGTGACATCCCCCGTGACACGTTTAATGGCGGTAGGAAGCTGAGTGTCCGTCACCAGACTTTCGACGACAAGTTGATTCCCGGCAGGATTGAGCTGGCGGAGGAAGAGACCGTCGTGGCTAAAGACCTGCACATCGCCATCAACGGAGCGCAGGGTGTAGTTCTCGGTGACTTCGCTATAGCTAAGCTGCTGCTTGATCCCGAAGCGTGCGGTGAAGGTGCTGCCGGAACGGTCGAACCAGAGTTCCGCCAGCCCGCGGCCCATGACGATAACTTCGGTGTCGCGCAGGATGAGGTAGGGAAGCTGAGCGACATGCCAGTTCCAACCCTGCCCGACGCTCTGATCGAAGGTGAGCCGGGGCGTGAAACTGCGACGGTGGCCCCAGGGAATGCCGCCCGCGGTCAATGAAGGGAGATCGTTGGCACGATAAGAGAGTTCGCCCGTGGAATAGCGAATCGAGTTGCAGGTGGTCGGCGGCGGTTCATTGGGAGGGCAGCATTGGCCTTCCTCGCAGATGGGTGATTTGTCTTCATCGGGGCTAGGGCAACGCTTGGGATCGCCCATGGAGATAGAAACATTGCTAAGGGTGGCATCGGACATGGAAAGGAACTTTCGGAAAGGAAGGGAGAGAGAGAGACGAAAAGCGGAAAAGCAAAGAAGCAGAAAAGCGGAGAAGGAAGAGAAATCAGGAAGACAAGAAGTGGAGATTGAGTGTTTGTTCGTTGGGGGCATTCCTCCGGCTTTTTCGCTTCTCCGCTTTGCGGCTTTTCCGCTTAAAGAAAGAAGGCGAAAACCATCAACCGGCGTGCCCTGCTGACAACGGGGAGAAGCGAGGATCAGATGGTGGTGGGTGCCTCCTTCAGAGCGGGCCACTTGGCGAGGGGGCAGGCTTCGGAACGCCAGGCGAGCTTGTTGAGGAAGGTTTTGTTGCCCGAGCAGGAGCAGCCGCATTCCTGACAATGCGTGCCGGTGAACGACGGGCAGGACTGACAAATCGTCAGCCGCTCTTGCAACTGCTCTTCCGAGACCTTTTCAAAGCCATCAGCCGCATGCTGGCCGAGAGCGGAAAAGAAATGCTTCACACGAGAAACAAACGACGGCAGCGGTGGAATGTCGGTCGACACGGGAACTCCTTTGGAAAGGGAGGAAAAAAGCAGGAAAAGCAGAAAAGCAACAAAGCGGAAAAGTCAGAGAAGCAGAGAAGAGAAAGGCCCGAGGGCCATCACTTAAAGGGAAAACGTTGCGCGAGCGTCGGTGAGAATCTGCCCGGCCTGGCGTTTTCCCGTAGCGGTGGCATTGGGCCAGAGCGTGCTGGTTTCTCCCAGATGGCGTACCAGACTGGGGTGATGAACGAAGTAGGGCACACCCGAACGACGGCACCACCAGCCGACGACTGAATCGATATTCTTCATCCCTTCCGCCGGCCCGTGCGGCCGATGGTCGAGCACGGTGCGATCGGTCAGCAGACGCCGGGCTGTCAGGGGCGAGAAGAGATAGGCCAACGCTCCCCAGGCTTGCCAACCGGGATCGATCGCCACAAAACCACGGGTCTGAGGCTGGGCTTCATGCGCCGGGCAATAGAGCGAATAAACTCCCAGTGGAAGACTACCGGATGGAAATGTCTTTTCCAGATAAGGCACGAGAGACGCTGCCAGTTCGGCATCATCCTGCAGGAGCAGATAGCCATGCGCGTACGGCCGCGACAACACCAGTTCGGTCAGCGAGGTATACCAGTTGGGAAAGGCTCCCAGCGTGTGGCCGCGTTGAGAAATGGTTACGCGGAGCGGGTGGTGGTTCATGCTTCGGGGAATCGGCGTGTCCGGTTCCCCGAAGAGTTGAACCTCTGTGAAACTCGCACGAGCCACAGATTCTAAAGTGGCTGACAAGGTGGACACCTCCCGCGGAGCGGTCGTGATTCCCACAGCCCAAGGGGAGGATTCAGTCAACGAAGGGGCAAGCTCGGAACGAGTCATAAAGTCCTCGGGAGAAGAATGATGGGGATGGGTTAAGCGGCGAGTGCTCAGCGAATTTCGCTCAGCGGAAGAGTGGTTCCATCGTCCTGCCGTAATTGGAAATAGCGGCGAACGGCCGAATGCATGGCAGGCTTGTGGGAATTCCACACCCACAAGCCCTGCTCATCCTTCCTCAAGTCGGAAGCGGGGTCGTAATGATGATCCGTCAGCCAGCGCATGCGCTCCACGTAACGCCGGTTCTTGCGGTCACCATGCCAGAGATGCCGGATAGTGCCGGAAAGATGGCCCAGGCGGCCTTGAACCGCAGGAAACGCTTGTTTTTCCCAACGGGAAATGGCCTGCTTCCATCCCTCGCTACGCAATTCGTCCAGGAAGGGCGATGCTGTTCCCAGCCAACCATGCAGCATGGTGGTGTCACCTCCTCCCACAACATCCTGATCGAAGAGTCCTGCAGGCAGCGCCTCGCGTTTGGCAGCCCAGGCGAATCCCGGATGAGCAAAACGAGTCGATGGATCGTGGGTCTCCCAGAATCTGGCCATAATCCCGGGACGAATTTCGGCGACACCACCAGTCGCATCGAGCAGTTCGACTTGATCGAAGAGTTGAATGATCGGCGAATGAAGCAACGCCTCTTCCGTCCGCTCCTGCCAATGAGGATCAGTGAAGAGAACATCGGCGTCGATCCAGGCGATGGCGTCAAATTCGTCGGGAACGGACTCGATGGCCAGGTTGAGCAATCGTTCTTTTTGCCAGAGCGTATGCTTCGTGGGATCGCCGAGAAGTGAGATGGCGTCGGGCACATGAAAGGTGCCGTCATAGGAAAGTTCGATCGTCGTCAGAGGCGCATTCAATCGCTCACGAAACAGATCATAATTCCGCCAAATCCGCTGATAGCGGCAAGGATTAAAGAGACAGGTAACAACATGCAACACAGCCAGCCTCCAAAAAAAGGGTCTTCACCCTAGCTGGAGTTGTTGCGCGAGCCTGAGTGTCGTGAAAGCACTGCCTATGGGGTTAGAAGAAGGAAGCCAGGGACACACCTGCGGTAGACTCATCCTGCGCAAGCGCCACGATTCCGTCATTGATTACTGGCGAAATCACCTTTTCAAAGGAAGAGTCCGAGCCGTTTCAAAACCGAACTCTCGTTGATCTGGCCATGATCTTGACGTTCAAGCGGCTTCAGGCAACTGGAACAAATCCTGGTGAGCACAGGACTGAAAATTCTGGTGTCTCAAAAGGGACACGCGAGCCTGATTCCCGTCTGGCCACTGAATTTCAGAAAATTGTCAGGTAGTGCCGTGTCACGTCTCGGCTTGATCTTGGAGTTTCATGCGTAATCACGTCCTCCGTTATCGGATATGACTACCTGATCAACCTCGCTTTTAACACTGACAATGCGACGCCGACTCTTGCTTAAGAGTCGGCGTACAGCTGCGCTCTCAGATTGAGTGGTGCGTCAATTCGGAATTGACGTACTAGAAGCGAGCAGGCCCACAAGCTTGCGGACGAACTCAGTAACCTGCCAAAGCCCAAGCGGTCGGATCATCAGGCGGCGCGAACAGTGAATGGCCGCTGCTCTTGATAAAATTCATGCATCCAACATGAAATCAACTGGCGATCAATGATCACTCCACGTGGTTGGCGTTTGAGTTGATGCAGCACATGCAGGATGGCCGTTTCAGTGGCCTCGAATCCCATTTCCTGCAAATGATGAGCGACAGCCCTTTTCCCGCTATGACGACCAAGCACCAATTCAATCGCCGGGCCACCGATCACATCGGGACGATAAGGCAAATAAGTATCGGGATTTTTGAGCAACCCATCCTGATGGATCCCTGCTTCCGTCGCAAAGATCGTTCGGCCAATCACCGGCTTATTCAGTGCCATCGGCACACCTGTTTTCTCGGCCACAAGCTGACAAAGCGAATAGAGCTGTTGATAGTTCAGTCGAACAGAGCGTTGGTACTGCACCTCATTGACGTGAAGTGCCATGGCAACTTCTTCCAAGGCCGCATTCCCTGCGCGTTCGCCAATTCCATTGACGGTGCACTGAACGATATGTGCCCCCGCCGCTAAGCCAGCCAGGCTGTTCGCCACAGCCAGTCCCAGATCGTTGTGCATATGAACGGCCAGCAGCACTTTGCGAATCGAGGGAACTTTCTCGAACAGCATATTGATCGTGGCTTGCGTTCGTTCAGGAGTGAGCACTCCTACCGTATCTGGAAAACCAATCGTGGTGGCGCCGGCACGAATAGCTGTCTCATAGCAGGCGCAGAGAAATTCATCTTCCGTCCGACTCGCGTCTTCTGGACTAAAGGCAACGATATCAAACCTGGACGACGCATAGCGAACCGAATTTTCAATGATGCCCAAAACCTCTTCACATGACTTTCGCAGTTTGAAATCACGATGCAAAGGGCTGGTGCCAATGAACAGACTGACGCCTCTTTTATGAGGAGGTAACCCCTGGAGAGCGGCTTCAGCGGCATCAATATCGCTATTCACCGTTCGGCAAAGTGCGGTCATCACGGGCCGCTTGATCACCTTCGTCATTAAACGAATGGCATCAAAATCCTTCTGAGAACTTGCTGGGAAGCCGGCATCAAGCGAATGCACGCCAGCCGCCTCCAGTGCCAGAGCAATCTCAAC
The DNA here is from genome assembly GCF_056500625.1 of Planctopirus sp. SH287. NCBI lineage: Bacteria > Pseudomonadati > Planctomycetota > Planctomycetia > Planctomycetales > Planctomycetaceae > Planctopirus > Planctopirus sp. SH287. The sequence goes on from NZ_CM151403.1 coordinate 2,077,498, forward strand.
TTTTTCATCCGGTTCCAACGTGGCTCCCGGCATTTGCTCGCCATCACGCAGGGTCGTATCGCTGAACATCACCACGCCCGAGTGACGATGCCGCTGGATAATGGCCTGCTGAATGGGCTTTTTCACCGGACGAAGGAACGCTTTGAGCCAGCTCATTGTGGCACCTGAACGTAAGAGAGGGATCAAGAGAAGATCGGCTGGCGTGCCAGAACAATCTCTTCACACGCCAGCCATCGAATCAGCAGAAGCGGCTTTATTTAAGAATCTGCGGGAGCGTTGTTTTCAAATCCTCAACGCTCGCATTGCGATTCACAACGCGACCATTGCGGTCGGTCAGAATCATGGTGGGAACCGTGATGACTCCCAATTGCACAGCCACATTACTTTCCAGGCCACCGGGTTCAAAAATCTGTGGCCAGCGCATCTTGTTTTCCGTGAGGAACTGGCTCACGCCTTGTGGAGCCACATCAAGGCAAACTCCCACAATTTCAAACCCCTGATTGCGGTACTGCTCGTACATGGCCCGCAGTTGAGGAAGATCCTCAGCACACGGCTGGCACCAAGTCGCCCAATAGACCACGAGGATGGCCTTACCCCGGAATTGAGAAACATCAATCGTCCCACCGGCCAATCCAGGGCCTCGGAGCTTCAAAGGTTTCCCATTGAGTTGAATTCGGTCAATAGCTCCTGCGGCTCGGCGACCAGCAATACTTTGGGGCTGAGTGGAAACCAGACGCTGATACCAGGTTGTGGCTTCTTTGACTCGACCATTGAATTCCTCTGTGATGGCGAGTTGCAACATGGCCTCACCGGCATCTTCAGAGTTAGGATATTTGGCAATAAATGCTTCCAGATTTTGCAGCCAGTTCTTTTGAATCTGTGCTCGCTCGGATTGTGACGCAGCGACCATTTGGAGGCTGTATTCGGCCAGCGTCCGACGATAAGCCACATAAGGCAGAAGGGATGATTGAGGCGAGTCCTTCTGCAGTTTTTCCTCAATATCCTTAAGTTTAGTCAGGTTTTCACTCCCCTGACCTGACTGAACGGCCGAAGCATAGCCGTCAATCATCTGCTGCATCCATTGTTCTCGCTCGTCTTCCGACCCTGCAGTGGTCACCAACTGGGAAAGCAGGTTCACACGGGCGGCATTAAATTTCGCCATCGCATCGGAAGCAGCATTTGGAGCCGGTGCAGCGGCATCGAGCTTCTGGAGTTGATCGAGCAGCTTCTGTGTTTCTGGTTTGACGTTGGCAGCCATTCCGACATCATCCGAGATCATCGGCTGCATGAGGACGCCGGAGAGTGTTGAAACCGTCCCCGCCTCTAGCGGCTCCGGGATCTGGGTCAGCTTCCAGACATCCCCCACGCGGATCATTTCACCAAGTTGAATCAACGCTGTCTGACCACCGCCATTATCCACGATGCACATGGCATTTTCATACACGTTCAAGTCGCCATCGGCTTTCCCTTCGTCTGCGGGGATCGTGCCAGGCATGAGTGCATCAAACCGCACCCAGGATGATCGCGGCGTCAGACTCTTGGACTTTGAAAGCATCTGACGGATTTTTGATTCTGGTTGAGAGAGATTCTCAAGGATCTTTTTGCTGACCTGTGTTTTCAGCCCCAAACCTTTCAGATCTGCCTCACTGACCAGTAAGGTTTGAAGGAGCGACATATCATTCGTCACGATGGCTTTAATGGCTTCCCGTGAGGCTTCTGCCGCAGAGAGTGATCGCCAGGCATCGACCTTGCCATCTTCGTTCTGGTCAACTCCCCAACGACTTCCGCCAAGGTTGACGTACCGGAACTGGTCAGGCTTCTCATTAAAATTAGCATCAATATCGCGATAAACTTCAATTCCGTGATTGTAGTAACGCCATTGATCGACTTTATTGTCACCGTTGGTGTCCATGAAACGACGCAGCAGTTGCCCCTGCGGCCCCAGAACAACATAGCCGGACGTCTTGCCCACCCGCTCGACAGTCACTTGACACTTCTCAACGTCAGCTACTGCTGGCGTTTCAAACTCCACATCTTTTTGACGGGGGGAGTAAGCTTGAAGAATCTGCTTGGCTGTGACCTGGGCCTGCGCCTCAGAAATTCCGTATGCGGAAATCACTAAAAATGCTGCCAACTGGCCGACTGGCCGCATCACGCTCATAGGAAATGGAACCACTGAGCTTCTTTGAGTTGTCATCGCTGACATCAAAGGTAAAGGAGAAATCGTCAGAAGTAATTGGTCGATACCCGAGCGGAAACTGCTCTGAAAAAAACGACTCCACTGGTACTGCTCAGACATCCGTGTCAACTCCCTGCAAACCCGCTCCAGCACCCATTTTCATCAAAAAAACGAGTGTTTTAAAATCTTCGTGAGTCGGGAATGTTTCAGAAAAAAATCAATCCTGCGAACAGCTTTTTGGGGTGTTCGTCCTCAACCAGCAAAAAACTAACAGAATTGCTCCACTGAGTCATGCCGATTTTTTCAAAAGCGAGGCCAGAACATCAGATGCGGCAATTTCCCCGGTGAACCAAGACTTTCTTTGCGGGTCTACTGAGAAACTTTTCAAGTGCCAAATCGACAGCAGCGTTCCTCAGTGAATGATTAAAGTTGTTCCATCCTTGAACCCACTCTCGACGCAACCTATAACGATGGCAGCCTTATTCTGAAAAACTTCCTGCTTTGGCGATGACCTGTTCATCCCGAAAAGCCAAGACGACTTTACTCCCGATGCCTTTGTCGGGTTTGATGAGCGCCCATAGCTCAGCTGGATAGAGCATCGGATTTCTAATCCGACGGTCTGTGGTTCGAATCCACATGGGCGTAGTTTTGACATGTGTCTGATTTGAACCACAGCGAGGAGATGAGGCCGCGTCTGTCAGGGCCGCGGGATGTGGTTGGTGTGCTCATAGAGCCTGCGGGCTCCGCGATTCGGCCCCCACATTTTCGAACCTCTCTCCCCAATGGCTGTCGCCCGGTCGCGTGGCACCGACCGGGTGTTTCTTCCAGATTTTTAGCTGTTTTGAAGGAACCACAGCGGGGGAATGAGGCCGTTACCGTCAGGGTCGCGGGACAGGGTTGGTGTGCTCATTGAGCCTTTCTGAAAGGCTCCGCTCTTTCGGCCACCGTGTTTCTGAACCTCTTCTTCCATTGGCTGTCGCCCGGTCGCGTGGCACCGACCGGGCGTTTTCAATTTTGTGTAGATAGATCACCGGATATATGATCCGGTGATCTATCTTATCGTCACAATGGGAAGGATGCAGTGAACAGGATGGCTGATATGCGAGTTAGTTCCGACGCTCACTCCACTACAGAGTACGACTCCCGACCAGTCGGTGAGATCCTCCTGCAACACACGCAGACCATCGCTCAACTTGAGAACCTGGTTATCGAACTTCGCGAGTCGCTGGGGCGGTTGCAGGCCGAATTGACTCACACTCAAGCTGAGTTACAACAGATCAGAAACGACCGTTGAAAGGCTTCCAACCTCCTAGTGAACAAGTGCCGGATTCTCCACCTCACCGCCGTCTTGGCGGTGATTTTCTTGCTTGACAGATCTCTCGGCTGTCGTTTTCATGAACCTCGCAGTCATCGGACTGCCACCCCGTCAGAAGGGTGCACTAAATAAAGAGCGTTCTCGACGTGTCCACTGGCTGCCCCTCGGCTGCCGGGAGTCGCGGCCCGAACGCAACCTGATTGGTTCTGCCGTTCGGCCGGTCCCGTTTCCGCTCTTTTTCGCGGGATTCTGACCGGCTCCCGTTGCTGAGTTTTTGCGGCTGCGCGTCATGCCTGATCCTGAATGAGGGGCGGTGTTCGCGCAGTTTCGTGGAGCGGCCGCTGCCCACCGATGCGGCCGCTCCACGTCCCCGCTTTCTCGGCACTTCAAGCATGCCTGTTCCAGCATGCCCAAGGATGTCGTGCGCACATGTCGAATTTAAGCTATAGATCAACAGGCGGATTAACTGGCGAATGTACATCGCCAACGACCGCTTGTTCATCGTTGCTGCCCGTCACGGAGGTCTCAAAGGATTGCGGCTGGTTCGCCACCAGCCCGGGCGTCCCCACGTACTTCAAAGACCACGGAAGCCATGCAATACACAACTCTCCAACCACTCGCTCCCCATACCGCAGTCAACCAGCCCCAGTTCTTCAAGCTGTTTGTCGATGCGGAATCGGGATGGCCAGCCTCTGCCGACACTCCCCTCTCAATTCATTCCACGCTCCGGCAATGCTTCCTGTCGATCCAGCCCGACACCGAAATCGCCGAGACGACACAAGCCGAGTACGACACCACCCTCAACCACTGGGAACGACTGATGGGAACACTGGGGGTGGGGCTGATCACCAAAGCCAAGCTCAAGGAGTTTCGCGACAAGCTGGCCGCCGAAAGGTGGTCGCGGTCGGGGAAAAAAGGCACCAGCAAGCCACGATCACCAGCGACCGTCAACAAGATCATGCGGCACCTCAAAGCCATTGTGATGCATCTCTTTCCGCCAGATCGTCACAACCCGGAAGGTCTGGGGCTGGTGCCATTGTGCCGGTTTCCGTCGGCAATCGAAGAGGCTGCCAAACTTCCCTTCACCTACAGCCGAGCGGAGTTATCGGCACTTTACCGGCATGCCGCTGCAGCCAGACCACAGCTCATTACCCGGCCCTCGCCATTGCATCAGCCCGAACTCTGGCGATTGGCGTTTGTGCTGGGCTTTGGTGCCGGCCCTCGCTCCTGGGATCTGTTACGAACACCCTGGTCGCACATTGGCTGGGACGACTTTCAGTATGGCTCGATTCAGTTCCGTGCCAAGAAAACCAAAAAACTTCAACGGATCCCGCTCAGTCGCGTGGCCAGAAAACATCTGGAGATTGTGCGGGATCTGAAGATCGACGAGATCGATATTTTCCCGATGTTCAAAAAGTCGAACCGCAGCTTCTACCGTTGCTGGCGGCGCATCTGCATTGCGTCCGGACTGATTGCTCCCGAAGGCAGGAACGCGCATTTCGAAGACTTCCGCAAAACTTGTTCTACGGCTTACGACGACGCCTCGCCGGGCGTGGGCCCCTGGATCACCGGGCACGAGTTGCAGGGGGTGAATGCGAAGTCCTATCAGAACCCGACCAAACGAGTCCTGAAGGCAGTGTACCGGCTCAAACAACCGGTCGCGTTCCGCGAAGGAGCAGGGTTGCTCGCAGCAGCAACACCAACGCCTGCCAAGTGATTTCCACTGAAATCACAACCTCAATTGATCCATCTCGGCGCGCCCGGTCTCTGCTGCGATGGCCTCTCGCGGTGGGGGCCGGGCGTGTTTTTTTCCTCTTTCTGCGCACCCGGTGCGCCCATTGAAAGGTTTCGTGATGACTTCAGAATCCTCTGCCTCCCCGACCGTAGAAACAGTCAATCCTGTATTCGCTCAAAACGTCGTCAATCGAGCCATTGAAACGCTGGCCGCATTGCACGATCAGCCTCCCAAGCCCGGTGAACTCTCACGCGAAGAATCGATGGTCCTGCGGACCGCCATCGGGACTCTGGCGTGGCTGATCTCTTGTCCGTATGGGCGTGTGCCACCCCTGGATGCACTGCTGTCACAAGCGCAAGGCGCTGGCAACTCCCGCGTCCAGGAAATCTAAGCGAAAAAGCCAAGAAGCAACAAAGAGAAAAAGCCACGAAGCCAGTCCACAAAGACCACACATCCCAACGGAGTTCAGACCCATGTCAGAGACTAATGCCACCACTGCTGAGATTGACCGCGATGTGCAGCTCATCACTCTGCGGTCTGCCATGGTGCGGACAATCGCCCGTGATGATGCCCTGCGCATCCAATCGGTCTGCGAAGTGCGAAATAGTGGCCGCTCTCGCCTGGCGGCGGCCCAACTGCTCGATGGCGTGCAGCTCTGCCTCACCATCGAGCCACCCGGCGAGCCGCACACCGGCACCATGTCGATCGTGCTGACAGTCGACGAAGCCGACAACCTGGCACGCATTCTCGATCACCTGGTCAGTTCCATTCGTGCGCAAGAAGTCGCGCCGCTGGTAACCAGACCAATCGGTTTTCAAAGGTGAACGGCCGTCCGGACGGCCCAGAACCTGTGGTGAAACGGAACAAGCCGCTTTGCGGAACATCACGCCCCACTGCTGGGGAATTGCGGGTTCGATGCCCGCCAGGTTTGTTTTTCATTGACTCAATCAGGATCGACTGATGAAAGCTTCTGAACTGACCATCGAGCAACGGGCCGAGGCGCTCTATCGCATGGGAGCCAGTAGGCCGCTGCTGCTGATTCCCTTGCAGGTCGTCACCGGCTTGATCATGCACGGTGAACCTTGCGGCGATCCGGTATGCACAGCCTGCAAACTCCTCGCGACGGAGATGGTGCGCGAGCATCTGAATCTGACCCAAACCCCTTCCAACAATTGAAAGGTGATCCTGCAATGACTCAGCTCGATAATGGCATGGAACTGGCCGCCCGGCGGATCGAACAGGATCCCGAGGCGCGGGCGTACTTTGACCGCCAGATCCCCTTGAATCTCCGGGGACGTTTCTTGCTGGCTCTGATCTCACATCTGCAGCTCGCGCTCCGGCATCCGCAGAACATCGGCCCATCAGCAGAGATGATGACGGGCTTTATTTCAGACGCCCGAGAAGACATGCCACCCATCCTGCAGCAAGTGGTCGATGCCGGCTTTGCAGAGATCCCGGACTTCAACCAGGTTGGTCACTAACGACCGATCCGTATCGGAATTTTTGAGGTAGATAGATATGGTCGTTGATCTCGAAACTGAGTTTCTCGGAATGCTGGCCGCTTCGTTCGATGAGGTGGGCAGCATGCCAGCGGAGCAGCACGAAAGCTTGCGAGCGGCCTTCTATGGCGGAGCACTGGTCGCCTTGATGAATGTCCCCGCCAGTCCGCAAAAGACGGCCCTCATGCTGCAACTCAACAGCTTTATAAGACTCCACCGCAGTCAGCATGGACTCAAACCGCAATAGCACAGCCAACGCACACGGGGCGGGCATTGGCGACCCGCAGGTTAGGTCAGTGGCTTGCTAGCGATCATTGACCGACCGTCAGTTTCCAACAGGATGTGGAAGTTCTCCACAGCGGCTGACAAACCCGGTTCAAATCCGGGCGTGTGTGATCTCTCAAGCAATCTCTTTTCTCCTCTCACTCGAAGGATCGAACCATGCTGGTCTTAACCCGTAAACCCAGTGAAGTCATTCAATTGAAACTGACCGAGGATCTCCCCGCCGGAACACTCCTCTACATCACAGCCATCGATCAGCGAGCCTGCGGTATGCGGCTGGGATTCGATGCGCCGCAATCGGTCAAAATCGTCCGCGTCGAATTGATCCCCGTCGACGAACTGGCCGAGGATTCCATCGCGGCCGCCTGAATCTCTCCACGCGGCCGCAGGAGGTGGTCGCTTCTGAGGTGGTCGCCGGGGAAAGGATGCTCCCAGGTGACCCCAGCTGATTGTCAGGCCCATGGAAGGCCCCCCTTCACCCATACCAGCGACACACGCCAAGACGCACGGCACGGCGCACACTACGGCGCATGAGGTGCAGCGGCGGCTGCCTCTCGACCTCGACCCCGTCGATCAGTTGCGACTCCTCCCCATTCCCCCGGGGGAACGCGAACTGCTCCTGGCCATTTGCGCTCAGGATCCGACCACATGCACCTGGAACGCTCCGGCCAAACAACTGGCGGAGCTGCTCCACTGTCACCCCGGCACCATCACCCGGCGTTCAGCCAAGTGTGCGGCGGCTGGTTTACTCGAGGTGGAAGTGCGACCGGGTCGGCCCAGCCGCTTGACCATCACTCCCGCTGCTTTCTCCCCGGCTGCTTTTGCTGGCCAGGTGATGCCCCTGCCCAGCCGCCGCCAACGCCGGGCGACTTCACTCCCAACGGCTCCGGCTCCAGTTCCCATGATGGTGCCCACACCGTTCCCAGTGACATCCACAGCGACATCCCCCAGCGCGCTGCCTCTTCGGCGCCGAAAGCGGGATGTGGCGGGGGAACTGATGACGGTCACGCTCTATTGGGTGGGTCTGGTGGTGGAACTGGTCACCAGTTGCGCGCCGACCGCTCACCCCCAGCGCGACAAGTCCTGGCGCAAACCCCTGCCCGACCAGTTGGAGTTCACCTTTGCGCCGGAACCCAACGCGCAAACCCCCGCTGTGGCCAGTACTGTGGTTAGTGCGGAGAGCGCAAACCCCCACCCCCAGCGCGCAAACCTTCCGCGCAAACCCCGAACAATCGCCCAAAGCGCTAGCGCCGACAGCTTCGGCGCTAGCGCAAACCCAGTGACCCCCAGCGCGCAAACCCCCTCTATAGAATTTAGATATTTAGATAGAAAGAAGAATTCTTCTATCTCTCTATTAGAGAAGAGTTCTTCAGAGAAGAAGCCGCGCATCGAATGGGGAGTGGCCTCCATCACCGCTTCGGCGCTGAAGACCAGTCCCGCCCTGATCCGGCAGTTGCAGCAGGCCGCAGCGAAGCAGGGGTTTGACGTGCCGCTCACTCAGTTTGCGGCGCTGTGCTGCTATGTGGGACGCAAATGCGTGAACCCCCAGGATCCCAAAAAAAACAGCCCGGGGGGAATGCTGTACTACCTGCTGACCAACGAAAAAGATCGCCTGGGCAACGTCTGCCTGGATCGACCGGAACCGATCGACCGGAACCGATTGACCGGAAGCAGGCCAAGGCCATCTTCGAGCATGAGACGGCCATGCAGGCCAGCGAAGCCAGAACGCCCTCCAGGCCGCGATCGCCACCAACAGGCCCAAACATCAGCCCGGCGCCCGAACGGCCACCAGATGCGAAGCCAGCGGCCGGGTCGGGGCCGGACAAGTTTGATTTGCTCCGCCGGGCTCAAGCGGCCCGGCGAACTTCCACGGACGATCCTTCCCGCATGGATGCAGTGCTTTCCCAATTACCAGAGGTGTGACATGGCCACCAAGGCTCCCAAAACGATCGATGGCTTTTATGAATGGCTCTGCAAAACGTGTCCGGATGGAACGGATGTCGATTTCCACATCGACCTGGGACACAAGAAGGAACGTGGGCGGACGTACTCTTCCGTCACTTACCGGATTGACCTGGTCGATTACCTGGATGATCGACCGGACGAAATTCACGACCTGCTCCGGAAATCGTTCCACTCCCTCGAAGAAGCCGCGTTGTGGGTCACGCGTCAGGCCGTGCCGCTGCTGAATGGCGCGAAGCTGGAAATTCCCCGGCCGAAGCAATCACGACTCACAAGCAAGCCGCAACGGACGCTCCGCCTGGAACACAAACCTGAACCATCCCCTTTGATTCCCTGAAAGTTGGCCATGATCAATCGCATTCAGTATGAACAATTGTTGGAGCCGTTTCTGGAATTGCGAGGCTTTCGTCGCAATCACCAGGGCAACTGGGAACTGACGATCGCCGAGGATGAGCAGAGCCGCCTGGCCGTGCTGCTCCTGGAGAACCATCACAACCCGCGCGCCTTCGATGTCGAGCTGCACACCATCACCAAGGATGACTCGTCCCGTGAGATGGTGTTTTTGTCCTACGCGAAACCGGTCAGTTCGATTCAGCAGATCGAACGGTTTCTGTCAGCACTGGAGGAGGTGTGTCAGTGAAGAACCCTGATCGCCCCGTCAACTGGCAACAGCGGTGCCGAGAACTGCACGCCACCGGCAAGAAGGATCATCAGATTGCCTCTGAACTCGGTGTCTGTCGAGCCACAGCCCGCAACATGCGCGTGGATCTGGGACTGGCGGCACATCCCCGTGCCAGGTATCCACAGGGCTGGAAGCAACGCCTCATCGAGCTGCACGCCCAAGGTTTGCAGGATCCGCAGATTGCTCAGGAGATGGGTGCTTCCCGCCGCCAGGTGCATCGCATGCGAATACGGCTGGGACTAACAGGGCATCAACAGCCCGATCCGGTCACTCGATCGAAGCTGAGCCAAACCGGTCAACGCTGGCTGACTCCCCAGCGATCTCAGGAATTCAACAATCGCCTGAGAATCCAGCGGTGGGAAGAACAGGGTGTTGCCGGCTGGCCATTGACCGCTCTCCCCGTCGGTACCCAGATCCTGCAACTCCTCTGGGAATGCGGGCCCCTGACACGCCGGCAGATCATTGACGGGTTGCAATCCCGCTTTGGCCGACAAACGGCCTCACTTCAGGGGCTAGCCCAAGGCGGGGATTTTCTCTGCCATCTGATGCAACTGGGTTATGTGTTGTCCCTCGGCCGGCTGGCCCGGGATCCCGATTCTGATCGTCGGGTCGAGGTCTATTGCCTCGCACCCCATCTTGCTCCACTTCCCCCTCAGGAAAGCCATGCCGCATGAATGAGTCATCCCCAGAAACTCCCATATCACACACCGCCGCCTGGCGAGCCAAAATGGTCGACGTGATCAAGCAATCGATCAGCGATGACGATTTGCAGGAAATGGTGAAGTCGATCGTCAAGCGAGCCAAGTCCGGCGACTTGAAGGCGATGTCGTTCGTCCTCTCTCACCTGATGACGATGGAGCCGACTCCCACAATTGTGAACCACGGTGTGATTCAGGTTGGGACACAGCGGTCGGAGTATCCAGAACGTCCGGCTCGGATGGGTTTCACAACTTCCCCCATGGAGACACAAGCAAGCAGGGTGGAAATGACGGCTCGGCCTGGTGTTTCTGTGACACTTTCCAATATCCGTGTGTTACTGGAACGAACAGGCCCGATCACTCCTGGGCAGATTGCTGCCAATCTCCAGTGCGATGAACTCAATATCAGGCAATTGCTCCATACGGCGGACGGAGAACGTGATTTTGGCTTCATTCGGGGTGGATATATCTCCATCAAGGTTCCTGTCCCTGGTTTGAAGCCACTGGAGGAGGTGTGCCAGTGAGCACGTTCGTTCTCTTTTGCTCCATGGGCTTTTCAACCGGCGGGAAGTCGAAGACGTATCCTGCCGGGACACCCTGCGTGCTGTTCAATCGCACGCTCTACGGTCGCCACTTTCCGGCCGAGCAAGTCGAGCAAGTGTTGAAGCATGTCCAGAGCCTCAACAGCGGATCTGTCGGCCCCTTGCCTCACCTGGTGGTGATTGTCGGCGGTGAATTCCTCACCACTCTCGGCCGGTCGGAAATGCGACTGGTCGACGAGGAGCTGCTGCCCGAAATCAATCCGGCTGGCTTTGGAAGCAAGACACCGCCGCGCCTCGAGCTTGATGAGCCCGTAGCTAAACCGCGTCGCCAGCTCAAGAAACCATCCCCTCAACGGAGTCTGTTTGAATGAGGAACTATGAACTAATGGCTATCCTCCAGGAATATCCCGCTGGTGCCACTGTCCGGATGCAGCCGAACTCCTCAGGCCAGGAGTGTTATGAGATCGTCGATGTCGTGGATTCGAGTGAAGAGGAATCTGGCAGTGACATCTCTATCTGGTTGAACGGAGACAAGCCAGTCGGGAAGAAGCCATGAGAGTGGCGAAAGCGAAACCCCTGGCCGGGCAGCTCTCGTTGCTGGGTGAACTGCCCATTCGCTACTGCCCGATCTGCGGCCGACGCCTGACCAGCGAAAGAAGCCACCGGGCAGGCATTGGGCCGGGTTTCCGGAAGAAGGCAAAGGAAGCCACGGAACACCCGCAGGCTGATCACCAGATGAAACGGTTATTGAAGAAGGTCCGCATGACTCAGAGAACCAGATATAAAAGAAATTCTGACACGATTAGAAAAAAATAATTTGGCAAGACAACAATCACGTTAATCAAATAGAGATCGTATTAAGAAAGAAAACAATCAGGTCATAAAACATATAAACAAGAAATGACGTACATGAAACAAAATAGAACACAACTGATTCGCATCAAAACAGACAAGACAAAAAAGACTACAGAACCAATCAAGAGTTAAGTAACTCTGATGACTTCCAAAACCAGACATCATCTCTAGCAGATGAATACTTCTCATAGTTATACACAAGTGGCTGAGCATAACATAGCTGCACTTCTTGTGACTGGCCAGCGTACTTAGCAACACCTAACGTAGACAGCTTAGTGTTCATCGCGGCGATGACAGTACTCATGCCGACAATCTTCTTACACTGTTCAGAAACTGTCATAAAAACATTGTCAGGCGAATATGGATCAAAGGAGAATGTGTCAACTTCGCTTGCAATGCTTTGAGCTTTGTGGATAGCGGATGTTGTTTGATCGTTTGTTGGCTGGTGAGGTGCTGTGAAATGCACCTTTCTATCGCCACAGCCCAATGAGACATGGCTCGGCTCTAATTCACGGATAAGACCGATAGCTCGTTCAAATTCAAATCCAGCGAGGAGAATCAAATGCACTGGCTGAGACGGTAACATCTCACCAGGATAACCAATTATCGACCTTACTTCACGGATCCCACGACTCAACCATTTATCTTTTGTGTCATCTCCGACGGAATATTCTTTTGCTCCAGTATAAATAAACGTCACGTTGCAATTGCCTCTAAAAACAATAGAAACAACACGATAAAGAATTACTGTTGTTTCATGTGTGAACGTGGACACATCAATGGCAACTGACCTAACCCCAGCGTCACGAAGTGCTATAAGATTAGAATAAACAGTGTCTGCAGTAGCAATTGGATCTGAAAGCTTAAGCGGCATTTCTACAGATGAAGAAACATTCAATTTCATCAATGTATTAAAATGCTGGTTTGTAAGGCCAGGCCGTTGATCATAGCGTCCAACAATGATTTTGAATGTTGAGCTGAGATCAAGAGCTTTTGCAACCGAGAGACTTCGCTCCTCAAAACTTGCACAGCATAAAAATGCATCAAAAGCAAATAGATGATCTTTAGCATATATCAGTTTGCAGTTAAATGGCTGGTTTGTGACCATAATACAATTCTCAATCAAACAAGAGCGGTTGCTTTTCTTGTAAAACACTCACACCATTCTTTTTAATTTTTCTTAAAAAAGCATCAGGATTCTCGATCCCGCTAAGCAGGCTTACGCTTGTCACCCATAAATAGCCAGCGAAACTAGAAGGGTCTAAAGCAAAATGAGGTGCAAGTCTCCTAGATAAAACATAGAGCCTAGTACGACCAGTACCATCTTTGTTGCCGATCGAAGATTTATGAAAATATCCATGCTGAACACCAAGCTCAAATAAATCAATTAATTCTGGTTCAGGTAAACCTGAAAGTGCAACTGAGAAAACTTTTCTCTCTGCATCTTCCGAAATTAACTTTTGCCTAAATGTCCCGCCGAGCACCCTTACGAGATTTTGCAATTGCCGAATTTTTCTCGACAAATCGGATTTAGAAACACTGACATCACTCACCTCGTTGCCATGCTGATCAATTAGTCGATCGAATTCATCAAACATTAGGCGATCTGCTTCTTGCCTAACAACCTTATTTTGAATCCCCTCCCTAATAAATGAAACCGATCCCTTACTTGAATTGGCTAATTCTTCATCATACATCTGAGCTGCAGGTTCTAAAAAGAAACGAATTAAATTTGAGGAGATATCGACAAGCTGCTGAAATCCAGAATAACTGTATGAGTGTGTCGATTTTGACGTCCCTGCAAGTCGCTTGAAATATTCTGGTCGAGAATACCTAGCCACATCATCATCTGCTCTGTACCCTCTCCCAGTCATCTGCCAGTCTTGCCTTAATTGCTTTGCAATCAATTCAATTTGCTCTTCCTGCTTGTAGTCAGGGGGGAAGAACTGCTCTGGCGTTGCACTGATCCCATTGTTTTCAAGACGCTTTGATACAATGTCGCGAACACGCTGCATATACTTACTTCCTGCAGTAGTATACACATCGTTGATACTGACATTTTGATAGTCATGGGGTGATTGAATTGGAAGACCGCCCACCGTCGAGAGTGTTTTATATCGTAATTGTGTAGAAACTTTAATGCTGACAGCGTTTGATGTACGAGTGCTTATCCATGAATTTAAAACCTGAGTTTGAGTCAAACTCAGGTAATCCGCATCATCAATTAAAAGATAACTTGGACCATTAGGCGTGAATGGGAGTCCCCTTAAAGCGTCTAGTATTGGGTAAAGAAAATCGATATAGCCACATAGGGCGCCAGAATACCCTGGTAATTCACCTTCAGGAAATGATAGTCGCTTGGCATATTGATTTATTTCTCCATACAGCTTTTCACAAACAACTTTCATAAGTGTTAATGTCTTTGCAGTTCCCCCACGCCCCGCATTGGGTAAGTCTCCCATCCAGCCCGACAGCTTAATGCGATCACAAAAAACACTATTGTAAAAGTCTCTAAGTTTTGACGCATGTTTTTCATGCTTTTCGTTAACGAGCGAGACAAGTGAAGTGAAAATTTTTGTCGCTATCAACACCGTAAGTACATGTTCGCTTAGCACATACCTTGCGCTTGTGTCATCAATCCTGCGAAATTCCGTTAAGTTTGGGCAAGTATTTTTAATGGATACAAGCACACTGAAAAAACTCAATTTATCCAAAGGTTTCTTTAGTGCTATCACCTGGCAGTCAGGCATCATATAGCGGAAAATCATACTTTTTCCGCACCCACGTGGTCCCGCAACAATTGTGTGGCCTGGATCCCGTATTTTAGGAAAGTCTGTGAAAACATCGACGAAAAGTCGTGCAACTTCTTCTGGAGGCATATCCTCTGGAGTGAATACTTTAAATGGGTTTTTGCTTGTTGAGATATTCGTCATGATTCACACTACCTTCTTCGTCGAAAGAAGTCCGATATCACTGTCCACTTCCCCCTATTATCTAGAATTTCATTTTTTGCACCGGCGTTTACGTCTTCTGTAAAAGCTTCACTCGAAGGAGTAGATAGGCGGTCTTTGAGTGACTCCCCGGTAATCTTGTGAAATTCCTTGGACACAGTCTGTAGTGATGCTGGTGTTTGGGGATAGCCTGACTGCTGGAGCGTATAATCTAAATGAAAAAGCTCTCTAGCATACTCGTTTTTCATTTCTGAATCTCCATTAGTATCGCCATCTGAATCACAAACTGTAATCTGCACGTTAATGCGTGAAATATCCACCAGTGGCAACATAAATCTTGAACAATACATGTTTTCGAGATGCATTTTCAGGCACCGAGATTTAATCTCATCGAATAAGTATGTGCTTCCAGCCCCTTTTTGAAGCTTTCGACATAGTAAAGAGCGAGCTATATCAAATCGTAACGTAATAGTGTTTTGCTCTGGAGTAATAACAACCTGTTTAAGACGATCAGCGTAGTGATGAAAAACCTCGCTCGCCTCTTGAATTGCTCCAGATTTAATCAAAAAGCGACTTGTTCGAGTATGGTCATCGGCAAGCTCATCCCCAAGCCTTAAAAGAGCCGCAAGCATTCTTGGCCTAACGCCGTTCAATTCTGTTGGGTACGGCATTTCCCCTATTGTATCTTTGTTGGTTTCTGCGGCATCAACATACCCTCCATGAGCCGTGGCTATAGCACGTACCATGCGTTTTTCGGCATCATCAGTTCCTAACAATGCGTTGCCAATTTCATTGATACAAGCTTGGATTTTCTTTTCATGCTTTTCCCTTCCAAAAACATTGCCAGTGTCGTGAAAGTGAGCTGCAAGAAGTAAAAGGTATGCCTCATAAGGCGTCAGCTTTGTTATATTGGCACCAAGCAGATCGGAAATCCTCCGCATTACACTAGTAATATGCTCAGGACCGTGATCTGTTAGAAAGATAGAGGTATCTTTATCGTTTGCCGCTGCACCCGTGTTTACATATGGATGCACATTACGATTGAGATGCTCATCAATCCCAATATATCGCTGGTGGTAATCGACACGATGATCTGGAAACGACGAGTCGTCTTTGTGTTCCTCAAGGTATTTGTACAGATTATTCTTTAGTGTTGGTGAGTTATTCATGATTTCCTCCAGCGGCTTTTACGATTGATTTAAAAACCGATCGTGCGAGAAGAGGAGGTACTGCATTTCCCACTTGTTGCTGTTGAAACCCGATTGATCCTTGAAAAATGAAGGAATCTGGGAATGATTGGATTCTTGCAGCTTCACGTACTGACAGACCGCGATTTTCAGTTGGATGTATAAGCATATTCTTTCGAAAGTTGCCAATTACAACGGAAGGTTCTGTACTTTTCAATCGATGATATATTCCGGTGTGACATCGAGTTCTGTCGGTATAATTTCCCATAAGGTCTGCTGGAATATTTTCCCAATTCCCCCCTTGTGGTACATGCTGGTATCGTTCTATCACGTACGAAGCATTTCGTGTGACCAAATTGTTAGAGCAGCCTTTTCGACGGCCTCGCAATGACTTTGCGTATTTGGATGGTTTTTTTCTCCCATACGACTTCCAACAGGACGAGTCTCCATTAGACAGTGGAGGGAGATCACGAATGGCTTCTTCGACGGTAACTGCTGCTTCTGTTGTATTTGGCTCAGGGAATGAGAATGGTAGAGAATCTCGTGTGCCGACAAGGAAAAAACGTGTCCGATCTTGTGGAACTGCATAATTTTTGGCGTTTAGCAGCGCTTCGTGTAATTGGTATTTTCCATTCAGGTGGCCTTTCAATTCAGAGACAAATTGACCACCTTCTGTATTCGTAATCCCTTGCACATTCTCAAAAACAAACCATGCTGGCTGGACGAAATTGATCACTCTTACAAATTCTAAGAAGAGCCAGTTTTCACTATTTTCCAATTTTCGGGTTTTGGAATTTGACCAAGAGAATCCTTGGCATGGAGGGCCACCAAAAACGACAACTTGGTCCCGCTTTTTTTTGAATTCATCAAGCTCCTTTGAACCAAGTTTTCGTATATCGTTGTCGTATACCTTTGTTTTTTTGTG
This sequence comes from Planctopirus sp. SH287, assembly GCF_056500625.1. Taxonomy (NCBI): domain Bacteria; kingdom Pseudomonadati; phylum Planctomycetota; class Planctomycetia; order Planctomycetales; family Planctomycetaceae; genus Planctopirus; species Planctopirus sp. SH287. The sequence continues at coordinate 2,094,310 of NZ_CM151403.1, forward strand.
GTTTTTTGCGTAAGTCTTTGCTGCCCAAGGGTCATTCTCGACTGCCAAGGCAACGTCTATCCCTGCCCATGTCGCCCCAAGGCTCATTCCCCCAGCACCGGAAAAGAGATCAAGTCCAATCATAATGCCCAGCAATCAGGTGACTTGAAACATGAGAAATTTTTTAGATCTTTCTTAAATCGTCCCAAGTGAATGATTGTAAATCATCTTCATTTGATTCTGAAAGTGGTTAATGCTGAGTGGTGCCCTATTTCGGTGCTGATGAACCAAATTTTCCGATTAGTTCAACTAGGAGGTGCAGACTGGCCTGAATGGTTGGTAGCGGCCTGTAATTCTGCGAGCCTGTAGGCCTGGCTGTTGATCGATACTTCGACCTGCGTTCATTGCCAATTCAATTTACTGGGTGGCAAAAACGGCCGAAGCATTGAGAAGTCTCATTGTCTGATATGCCAGATTTTGAGTGCGTGAATTATTCAAACGGCTTCCTGTACACCCTCAGCATCTTGCTGGATCTGGTGTTTCATGCCTTGCAGCAGATCGGCCACATAACCGCTCATGCCGCCGGGGTGCCTGGTTCTGATGGCGGCTTCGCGAATCAATACCCAAAAGCCAATCTGCGTGCGGACGTAGATTGGCTTTTGTTTTTGAGCCTCTTGCCCGTGCTTCTGTTGTGTCATGAATCTGCCCGCTGAGTTGTGGTCTTGACAGGCACTTGCGCAAGCGCCTTCATCTGATTCGTCGATCGACAACCCACCGAGAGCCAGCGCGCAAGGACGCGGCTGGCTCTCTCCCTGAGAGGCTATTGTCGCCAGTCAACGGATTTCGTCCATAGCTTCCAAGGTACTTCCTGGCACTTTGGACGATTTCGACTCGTGTCCGTGGGGTTGAGTGATACGACACACTTTCTTTCGCGCGAACCTCCTGGGATTTCAGCATGGATGCAACCCGGCCGAAGGGAGACGCGTACGAACGCCACAAGGAACGCTCGCGCGCCCGCCAGAAAGAAATTGGCGAAGAAACCCGCGACATCGGCGAGCTGCCCGCCGTCGCAAACCCCGCCCGCCGTGCCAGTTGCGAGAACAACCTTCAGCTCTTTCTGGAAACGTATTTCCCCAACGCCTTCAAACTCGGTTGGTCGGACGATCATCTGCAAGTGGTGGCGGCCGTCGAGTCGGCGGTACGAGACGGTGGCCAGCAGGCGATTGCCATGCCGCGTGGTTCTGGCAAAACCACGATCTGCGAACGGGCCGTTATCTGGGCCATTCTCTACGGCCACTGCCGTTTCGGGCTGCTGATTGCCGCCGGGAAGGAAAAGGCCGAGAAGTCGCTCAAGAAAATCAAAATCGAAATGGAGCGCAACCCGCTCCTCCTGGACGACTTCCCCGAAGCCGTCGTGCCAGTCCGTGCCCTCGAAGGCCTGGCAAACCGTTGCACCGGCCAGCTCTACCAGGGCCAGCGAACTTACATCGGGTACAGCAGTTCGCAACTCGTGTTCGCTTCGATTGAGGGGGCCAAGTGTTCCGGGGCGATTCTCAATGTGGGCGGTCTGGAAAGTGCCGTCCGGGGAGCCAATGAAGCCTTGCCCAACGGGGAAGTCATCCGGCCCGACCTGGTGCTGGTCGACGATCCCCAAACCAAGAAATCCGCCCGCAGCGACTTGCAATGCCAGACGCGTGAAGAACTGGTCACGAATGACCTGATGGGCTGTGTCGGCCCGGGGGAATCTCTTTCGGTCTTGATGACCGTCACCGTCATTCGCCGGGGAGACATGGCCGACCGCATGCTCAACCGCCAACTCTTTCCCGACTGGCGGGGCATTCGTTGCAAGATGCTCTACGCCATGCCCGTCCGCATGGATCTGTGGGAGCAGTACTGGCAAATCCTCGCCGACGATCTGCGGGATGATGGCGATGGCTCCGTGGCCACCGCGTTCTACGCCCAGAATCTGGAAGAGATGAACCGCGGGGCCGTGGTGGCCTGGAAAGACAACTACCAGAAAAAGAAGGGGGAACTCTCCGGCCTGCAACGGGCGATGAATCTGTTCTTCAAGAACCGGGCCATGTTCTTTGCCGAGTACCAGAACGAACCCGAAGATGAAGCCTTTGAAACGCGGGTGGTCGATGCCGACAAACTCTCGGTGAAACTCAACGGCCTGAAGCGGGGCCTCGTGCCCGCTCGCAATCACCTGCTGACCGGCTTTATCGACGTTCACGAAGATCTTCTCTATTGGTGCATCGTCGCCTGGGGGGATGGCTTCACCGGCGACGTGGTCGAATACGGCACGTTCCCGCCGCAGTCGAAAACCTACTTCCACAAACGGGACGCCCGGCCCGATATGATCACCTGGTTCGCGAAAGCACAGGGCCGGTCGGTTGATGCGGTCAGCCTGGAGGAAGCGCTCTACGCCGCCCTGGACGCCTGCAGCCGGCAGATGTTCGAGCGGGAGTGGATCCGGGAAGATGATGCCAAGCTCGCTCTCCGCCGGATCCTGATCGATTCCAGCCATGGGCCAACGTCCGCATTGACCAAAGCCTTCTGTGCTGAGTCGGCCTTCAAAGACCTGATCTGGCCATCGCATGGCGTGGGCAAAACCCAGCGGAGCATGTTCAAGCCCACAAAAACCGCCCGGGCACAAGGGGATCGGTTCGGGTTCAATTGGCGGCTCAGACGCACCAGCCGCCGATCCAGCGTGGCCCACCTTTCCTACAACGCCAACTTCTGGAAAACCTTCCTCTGGGGCCGGTTGCGAGTCGGCATGGGCGGTTCCGGTTCCCTGTCATTCTTTGGGGAATGGGCCACCCGGCGGGCTGGTGGCGAAGCCGTCCCGAAGATTCCCGATCAGCACAAGCTCTTAATCGATCACCTGCGGGGAGAATCACCCAAGAGTGAAGATCTGGGCGGGGAGAAGATCGAAGTCTGGTATCCCGTGCCAAACGCCGAGAACCATCTGCTCGACTGCCTGGTGGGAAGCTGCGTGGCCGCCAGCTATGAAGGCCTGACCATCGCCGGCCATGACGTGGGAGAAGCGCCGAAACGCCAACGGAAGAAGTACTCGCTGGGTAGCAAGAAGCGGGGGGCCGTGTGATGGGTCACCGAAAGAAGTACTGTTTGCAAGCTGGCAGAGGACTGGTCTGTCCGAGCTGCGGTTGTGCCGATCTGCAGGTCTACTACACGAGGAAAATTAACACCGCCACCCGGCGCGTGCGAACCTGCCGCAACTGCGGCCGCAAGGTCACCACCTCCGAAAGGATCGTCTGATGCCACCAGTGAAATGCTCTCTCGGCTGTTAAAGTTCCACATCTGGAACTTTCCCCCGTCATTTGGTGATTTCACACAAAATCGCTCTTCCTGAATCTCGCGCAAGCGCCACCTTCGAGACTCCCACGCCCGACCGGACGTAGAGCTCGCAAGGAAGCGAACATGCCCGACGAATTACCGGATCTCACTGACCGCATCGCCGAAGTCGTGCAGGGACCCGCACAGGCTTCGGATGCGGCGGGTGCTATGTCGCAGTTCAATCCCAAGGATTTGATTGAAGCGGATAAGTACCTGAGGCAGAAGAAGGCCTCCCGGACAAAGACCGGTGGCGTACGCTACATGCGGACGCGTCCCCCTGGACCGGGGGGCTGCTAATGGCTTCACTGCTCGATCAGTTCGGCCGACCGATGGCTTCCCGACATGCCGCTGCTCCTGCGGGGCGTCGGAGTGGGCCGGTGCGTCCCGTCCGTGCCCGTTACGACGTGGCCCAAACCACCGCCGACAATGAACGCCATTGGGCTTTGGCCGATGGGTTGTCGGCTGATGCGGCCAATAACCCGGGCGTGCGGCGGATGATCCGCAACCGGGCGCGTTACGAGGTGGCCAACAACAGCTACGCCCGGGGCATGACCCGCACGCTCGCCAATGATGTCATTGGCTCCGGGCCTCGCCTGCAGGTGAATCTGCGAAATAAACCCCTCGCCAAGCTGATCGAAAAAGTCTGGTCGACGTGGGCCAAAAAGATTCGCCTGGCCAGCAAGCTCTGGACGCTCCGCCTCGCTCAATGCCAGGACGGGGAAGGTTTCGGCGTGATGACCACGAATGAACGGATCCAGCATCCGGTCAAACTGGATCTCCGCACGTGCGAGGCCGAACTCTGCACCACGCCCTTCCTGAACCCGATGACCGATCATCGGGTGGACGGGATTGTCTTAGATAAGTCCGGCCGCGATCCGATTCAGTATCACTTCCTCAAACGGCATCCCGGCGACACGTTCGCCAACATGGCCGGGCCACTGGACTATTATTCGGTCGATCGCCGGTTTGTCGTCCATCTGTTCCGGGAAGAGCGGCCAGGCCAGCATCGGGGCATTCCCGAATTGCTTCCCGCTTTGCCGCTGTATGCGATCCTGAGACGGTACACGCTGGCCGTTCTGCGGGCAGCAGAAACGGTCGCTAACCACTCGGTGATCATGCAGACGAACGGTGTTCCTAATCAGGATTCCGACATTGCCGAGCTTGAGGACGATCCCCTGACACCGCTCGATCTGGAGAACGGTTCGATTGTCCATCTTCCTGAAGGCTGGGAAGCCTATCAGATCAAGGCCGAACAGCCGACCACCACCTATGGCGATTTCAAGAACTCGATCCTCTGCGAAATCGCCCGCTGTCTCAACATGCCTAAGAACGTCGCGCTGGGGGATTCTTCGGGATACAACTATTCCTCGGGCCGACTCGATCACCAGGTCTACTTCAAAGCCTGTGAAATGGATCGCGTCCGGATTGAGGAAGAAGCCTGCGATCGCATCTTTGAAGCATTCGTGGAAGAAGCCTGCCTGGTGGGCCTGTTCCCGATGTCTGTGTTCGAGATGCTCGAAGCCGGCCTGCTCGATCATGCGTGGCGTTGGGATCCTTATGAGGACATCGATCCCGAAAAGACCGCCAGCGCCCGACGCATGAACTTCGCCCAAGGCATGACCTCACTCGACATCGAGTATGCCAAGCAAGGGCTAGACGCCGACGTCGAGCTGCAACGCATGGCCGATCGGCTGGGCATCACAATGCCGGAATTGCATCAGTGCATCCTGCGAGAAATGTTCCCCGCCAGTGCCAGTGTGCTGGCTCCTCAAGCGGCTCCTCCTGCTGCACCAGCTCCGTCCCGGGCAGCTCGCCAGGCACCCACCAAGCCCACCGTGAAGCGAAAGGGACGCCGTGCCACAGCCGTTGCTTAAAAAGAGCAAGCCCGGGGCCACTGCCAGGAAGGCTCGCGTCAAGGCCGGGAATGTGGCCATACGCCTGCGTTCCGGAGAGCCCGCATTGATCAATGCCGCAGCTGGCAACAGCCAGCTGCCCACCTGCGAAATGCTCGCCTATACCGGCGACCTGCTCGACCTGGCGGAATTCGATCTGCCGGTGGTGGTCGATCTGGCCACGCTTAAAGTGAAGAAGCAAAAGCTTCCCCTGCTTTGCAACCACGATTTCCACTGCATCGTGGGGCACACCACGTCCATCAATATTTCGCCCACAGAGATCCGCCTCAAGGGTGTGATCAGTGGGGCGGGAGCCGCCGCAAAAGAAGTCCGTGATTCCGGACGCAACGGCTTCCCCTGGGAAGCCTCGATCGGTGCTCACAACACCTGGGACGGCATGGAAGAAATCGGCCCTGGCGAAACCGTGCAGGTCAACGGCCGCACGTTTTCAGGCCCGCTCTATGTGTCCCGTGGGGCACTGCTGTTTGAAACCAGTTTTGTGGCGTTGGGAGCCGACGAGGGCGGGGCCCAAGCGCGAGTGACAGGATCCGCTCTCAAGGCTCAAGGAAAGGAATCCCCAATGAAGCCGTTTAATGAATGGGTCGCTGCCATGGGTGTTGACCCAGAGACAGCCACCGAGCAACTGATGGCCACGCTGCAGGCTCAATACGACGCCGAAGTGGAAGCCAGCCTGGACAACGAAGACGTCAACGCCAACGCAACAGGGACTGAAAACGATTCCACTCTGAACGCTGAAGGGCAAACCGACGAAGAAGGCAAACCCGTCGTCAATGCTCGCAGCGGCCGCTCACGAAAGCCAGCCGTCAAAGACAAGACTGCTCCCGCACGAAAGCCAGCCATGGCTAAGCCTGCTGTGGTGCAGGCGACGGCTGCCAGCGTGGGTTCTCTGGAACGAGCCAACCGGGCGGCTGCCGCCAATGAAGTGCGTATCGAAAAGATCCGCATTTTGGCTGCCAAGTTTCCCAAGCTCCGGGCGAAAGCGATCCGCGACAACTGGTCTGCCGAGCAGACCGAGCTGGCGATTCTCCGAGCCGGACGTCCCCACGCTCCCAAGTCAAACTCTGGATCGGCAAACAAGATGAACCGCTTCACCATCATGGCGGCAGCCTTGTGCGGGACTCTCAAGCTGCAAGCCCGTGAGAAGCACTTCGACGAGAAGATCCTGGAAGCCTCTGATCGGGAATTCCGGCGGGGGATCGGCCTGCAGGAATTGATTCTTGAAGCCGCCTGGGCAAATGGCTACGACGGTCGCAAGTTCCGAGGGAACGAGCGAGTGGTCATGAAAGCCGCCTTCTCATCCAGCGAACTGTCGGGCATCTTCGCTGATGTGGCCAACAAGTTCATTCTGGAGGCCTACAACTTCGTCGAGCAGGAGTGGCGGAAGATCTCCACGATTACTCCGGTTTCCGACTTCAAGACGATTCACCGGTACCGGCTGGTCGACGATCTGGCTTTCGAGCAGATCGGGCCGAATGGCCACATTGCCCATGGCACGCTCGGCGATCAGGAATACACCAACAAGATCGACACTTACGCGAAAATCCTGCAGATCGACCGTCGAGACATCATTAACGATGATGCTGGGGCTTTGCAGAGTATTCCGAAGCTGCTCGGTCGTGGTGCCGCTCTGAAGCTGAACGAAGTCTTCTGGTCTGTGTTCAATGCGAACAGCGATTTCTTCAAGGCCGACAATGGCAACTTCCTTTCAGGAACTAACACCGCCTTGAGCCTCGACAGCATCACGCTGGCCGAGACCACGCTCTCGGAGAAGGAAGATTCCAAGACCAAGCAGACGCTGGGGATTGAGCCATCAATCATGCTGGTGCCTAAGGCACTGAAGACCGAAGCCGATGTGCTGATGACATCCGCGGAAGTTCGAGATACGACGGCCTCGAAAAAGTACGGCACATCGAACCCTCATAAGAGCAAGTTCGACGTGGTCTCCTCTTCCTATCTCGGCAAAACCAAATATGGCGGAACGTCCGCCAAGTGGTATCTGCTCGCTGATCCGAAGGACATCCCGACTGTGGAAGTCGCCTTCCTCGACGGTCAGGAGACGCCCACCGTGGAAGAAGTCGAAGCACTCCCCAGCCAGCTCGGCATCGTCCTGCGTGGTTATCACGACTGGGGCGTGGCCTTGCAGGATCCAAATGGCGGCCTAGCCATGAAGGGCATCGCCTAACCGTAAAACCCAGTGTGAAGGGGGAGCCGTGTTCGCTTCGGCGGCATGGCTCCCCCGCGAGGGGTGGGTTGTCGTTAGTGGGTTGTCAGCTTGAACCGTTTACCAATTCTCTTTCATAAGGCAAGAAGCCATGGAAGCTCTCTTTCGCCGGGGTAGTCCGGAATTCGTCCCCTATAAGTCAGCCACAGCCCGAGCTGCTGGTGAGGTGATTGTTGTGGGCAACAACACCCGCATCACTCATCGGGCTATTGCTGCCAACGAGCTCAGCAATGTGGCTGTGAATGGTGGGGTGTATCAGGTTCCCAAGGATGACAGCGATATCGCCGATGGGGCAACGCTGTACTGGAACGACACAACCAACCTGGCGACGACCACCGCCAGCACGCACAAGAAGATCGGCGTCGCAGTCGCGGCTGCCGGGACTGCTGCCACCACAGTGGAGTTGCTCCACCTGGCTGCCGCCTAAACCAACGCGGGGCGGACTCGGCATAGAAGAGTCGCCCCGACGATGCGCCCGGCGGACGGCACGAGAGCATGCCTCACGCCCTCCGCCGGGCTTTTTCTTTCACCCGTTTTTGAAAGTGGATGCCTGTGGCCAATCTCCTGAAATCCGCCCGCACCTGGCTGGCTCAGCAGCGTGAACTCCACGTTTCCGAGTCTGTCCTTTACTTGCGGGACGATCAGGAGATGCCGCTCCAGGCGATGATCACCAGCTCGGATCAGAAAGCCCTGGCGGCGTTCGGCCTGCTGGTGGAGTTCGACAGCGTCTTTTTCGTGGTGCGTTTCACCGCCCTGGAGAACGGGGGCTTGCCGTTTCTCCCGACCACCGGCGACCGGATCCAGCATGTGACGGGCGGCGTGCGACGCACGTTCCGCGTGCAGCTCCCCGAGGGATCCCAGCGGGAATACCAGTTCTGCGACGGCACCGGCCAGTCGCTCAAAATTCATACCATGCTTGTTTCGATGGAGCCTGTCACATGACATTGCCTCAATTCCCGACACCATCGCCGATGGTGAAATCGTTCTTGCTGGGCCTCTCCGGCGTGGTGATTGCCTACCTCAGTCAATGGCTCACCTCGACGGACTTCGGCATCTACACGCCCCTGGTCGCCGGCTTTGCGCCCGTGCTGGTGAACTACCTCACGAAGCTGCGAAACGGTGACAACAAAGATGGCGACGATGACACCTCCGATGGCGGAGTGGCACCTCATCCTGCGCCGGTCGATCCATTGGTTGATCTGCTGAAACAGATCTTTCCTGAAGCCCCTGCGGGTTCCTCATTGGCTTTTGCAACGCACCCGGCCAACCCCAACATGGCGGAAATGACGGTGATTCCCCCGCTCGAGTCGGAGCCAGATCTGATCATCAATCTTCCCGATGTGCCCACCAAGAGCTTCGCCGCGATGGAGGCGGTCGAGCTTGAGCGGGGTGCGGTTCTGCACCTGCCGGAAGGTTGGTATCCCGCACAGTCGCGACCCACTCCCGGTGGCGTGCCGTGTTACAGCCTGGTGAGAACAGCCCTGCTATTCTGCCTGTTGGCCACCGGCTGCCAGGACTCGTTCGGCCGTCCGCCGCGCGCCGTCATCACGGGGCCGACGCGGGGAGAGCCGGGGGAGTTTCTGGAGTTCAGCGCCAGAAGCTCCGAAGGCCAACCCCACCACGTCCGCTGGACGATCAGTCCCGAGCTTAAAGGCCGCAAGCAGCTCTCCAGCCCGGAGGCGGTCGACATCACCGCTGCCGGTTATCCGGGGACGTACATTCTCACGCTCTCGGTAAGCAACGCGTTCGGGGTCGATACGATCGCGAGACAGTATATCGTCGACGGCGAACAGCCCTTGCCGCCTCCGGCCCCGCAACCCGTGAAACCGGATCCCGTCCCGCCCAGCCCGACACCCACACCGAACCCGACGCCTACACCCGGCCCGGCTCCCCAGCCCGCGCCGATACCGCAACCCGATCCTCCGGTTCCTCTTCCCGTCCCGGTGAAGTCGTTCGGTGTGGCCGAGAAGCTGATCGCCGCGATCCGCACGATCCAGGTCGCGGATCGCGTAGCCACCTCGCAGCGGCTGGCGGGCGAAGCCAGCGCGGTGGCCGAAGCGATCAAAAACAAGACCATCACCAGCCCAACCGCGATCCTCACCCGCGCCTTGATTCCGGTCTCCCAGCTCCCCGCCGCCTGGCAACCCGCGAAGGACGTCCTCAAGACCGAGATCACCCGCCTGGCCGGGTCGGGCCAACTGATGACCCTCGAAAACTACGAAGGCCTCTTCCGGGAGATCGCTTCGGCCCTGGCCTCGATCACCTGATCAACGTCCCACGCCGTCCCTGATTCGTTTCGTCGTCTCCCGTTTCTGTCTCGTCTGGAGCTGCTTCCATGCCACGCAAGATTGCCAGAGACACCCTGCTGCGGATCCTCATCACCGTTCTGATGACGGCGCTGGGCTTCGCTTGCGTGGCGCTCGTCGTCTCGCCGCTCGCTCCGGTGGCCACCGGGGAGAACTGGGGCGTCGCCTCCTCGGCCCTGGAATCATTCCAGGAAGATCTCGCCAAGCATCCCCGGCTCTTCTCGGCGGCCGGCGACGACCCGGGCCGCGATCACGCCTCGGAGGACGTGCGGCTCTATCGGGCCGCGCTGTTCGTCGAGACGCCGAACAAGCCGTGGGGCCAGCAGTTCCAGACTGACTGGCAGGAGACTGGTGACTGCGTCAGCCAGGGCCTCAAGAATGCGATCCGCACCCGCATGTCCCTGATGGCCATGAAGGGTTTGCGAACCGCCATCGAACCATTCGCCCCATATCACTTCGGGGTTGCTCGCCAGATCGCCACCAAGACGTCCTGCCGCAGTGCCGGGGCAGATCCCACGGCCGCTATCCGGGGCTTTGAGAAGTACGGGACGATCACCGCCCAGGAGGCGGGCGTCCCCTACAGCGGAGCCTTGGCCGATCGATGGGGCTGTCAGGGGCCTCCCGCCGAACTCCTGGCGAAGGGCAAGTCCCGCGCGGGCCAGGCCCACCCCATTCGATCGGTCGAGGAACTCTGCGAAGCGATCACCAACGGTTACCCCTGCACCTGGACGACCTGGTCGAAGCCGTTGGGCTACGACCAGCGGGATGGCCGCCATGTGGTCAACCGCTGGGGATCATGGGCGCATCAGATGTGTTTCGTGGGCTACGACGGCAAGCGCGGCACCACTTCCGATCGCCGGTACTTCCTCGTGTGGAATTCCCACGGGGCGGATCCGGATTCCAGCAAACATCCCCTGCCGCTCGACGACGAACCTCCCGGCTCGTTCTGGGTCTCGTGGGCCGACATGGATCGTCTCATCAAGTCGGGCAACGTGATCTATGCCGTGTCCGACGTCTCTGGTTTCGAGGCAGACGGCGATATCGGCCCGACCCTCGATCGTCTCCTGTCCCTCAGAAAGGATTCTGAAAATGTGCGCGTACAAACTGCTGCTCGGCCTGGTGTTCACGTTGGTCCTCATCCTGTTGGCGGGGATCGCCTTCCCGGTGCAGGCGTTCGGCCAGGAGCCATTGAAGGACAAGCCTGGCCTTCAATGCGACCTCTCGGTGCTGGCGATGCTCGACGCCCCTGGCGTGAGTGCGAACGCGACCGGCGGCGTGAGCAGCTCCGCGTTCACTCCGTTGCCGCCGCTTGATCTGTCGGTTCTTGCGCCGCTGGAAGCTCCGGCTGCCGGGCCGCTCGACTTGTCGGTGCTGGCGATGCTCGACGCTTCTCCCGCCCAACCGAAGCCTGCTCCGGCACCGCCGGTGACCGTGCCGTCCCCTCCTGTCCAGCGTCCGACCTTGCCGGCAGCTCCTCCGGTTCTTCCTCCGGTGCCTCCCGCCCGGCTGCCGCAACCGGCGCTGTATCCGATGCCCACCCCGGCCTGCCGGAATGGCCAATGCCTGCAGCCTGCGACACTGATGAATCTCTCCCCCAAAGAACGGAAACGGCTCGGCCGCAACTGAGGCAGCCAGGCCGCCGAGAAGCAGAAAAGCTGAGAAGCCGAGAAGCGGAAAAGCCAAAAAGCAGAAAGCCCCCCATCATGCCTGACAATTCCCGCATCAACACCGCCATCAACTCCCTGCTGATGCAGCTCAACACGCCACCGGCGGGGGGCTGGGAACTGTCGTTTGATGCCGACCGCCGGCATGTCGATCTCCAGAGCCTGGCGGGACTGACCACGCCGACCATCCTGTTCGATCCGGAGGACTGGCAGGAAGTCGGTCGCACATCGGATCGGGCATTGGAACAGTACACCGTCCGGGTGGTGCTCGCCGTGCGGGTCACCAAGACCACAGATCCGCTGATTGAGCTGCTCGACCGCCTGGCCGAGCAGCTCCGCGATTGGCTCGCTGACCGGGAAGTGACCGGCGGCCGGGTGCTCGACATCGAGCAGCCGGAGATCGTCCATCGCGAGCAGCTCCGCACTCCCGGGGTGTACGTCACCAGTTTCGCCCTCACGGTCGAGTTATTGGCTGGGGCGTCTGCTTCCATTGAACTCCCCTCGCCCGCTTCGCTGCTCACCCAGGCCCGGCTGGCGATCTGGGACGCGATTGACCATTGGGACTGGCCCGCGGGCTTCGAGTGGAACCGGTTGTTCAAGAGTGATGCCGACACCGAAGAGCTACTCCTGCGGGGGACGCCCTCGTTATCGGAATTCCCGGCCATCGCCGTCGAGTGGGCGGCTCCGTTCAGTGTCGAGCAGATCCTGAACGTGCTGCAGAAGTGTCCGTTCTCTCTGCGAATCACGCTCTGGCTGCCGGCGGGATCTTTGACGCTCGCCGAATATCTCGGTGATCAGCTCATACAGGCCATCTGCCGCTGTGCGCCAGAGGGGAGCACAGTGCCTTATGTCCGCCGGGTGACCGGTCATCTGCCGGAACCGCTCGGGCCGTTTCAGATTTCGGGGGTGACCTTGCCCGGCACCCCGAGCCGCCAGGCCCTTAAGGTCACGCTCACCATCGTGTTGCCTGTTTACCTCGATTACTTCCATGGAGGGAGTTCCTGATGCCTGCCGATATTCAAATTCTGACCGGTAACGAATCATTTCTGGCCCTCGTCGACGAAACCACCTGGGCGGATTACCCCGGTTCCCCGACACTGATCCACGTTCCCGTCGATACGTATGACGTCGAATATGTGGCCGAATCCCGCAACGCAACCCCTTACGCCGGCTCCCGTCAGCGGCAACATGGGCGGCGGTTCAGAGGCCTGCCTTCGGGCAACCTCAACACTAATTTGTTTGGGTTCCGCCAGGCGGAAGGGCTGCCCAGTCTGGCCGAGTACCTGCTCACCTGGGCGTTTGCCAACCCGGAAGCCAAGTTTCGCGCCTCAAAGTCCGGGAACTGGTATGAAGGCCTCAACGTCGATAACCAGCGACACCGAGGCCTGCGTGTCAATCAGGCCACTCTCGCAGGACAAGAGGGTGGCCCGATCACACTGGCTCTGGCGTTGATGGGCCGCGATCAGCAGGGACAATCCACGGTCGGTGCGGCTCCCACTGTGCCGTTCGATCGGAAGAAGCTGATCGAGTTTCAGTTCGGGCCAGACTGCACACTCACACTGGGCGGTGCCACCGTTCCGTTTGGTGGGTTCAACCTGGTCACTAACCACAACCTGATCACGTCTTATCTCAACAGCGATGTGCCGCTGTCGATGCCTTCCGGCGACACAGTCGAAACCGTCACATTTAACCCGCCAAAAATCACCAACACCTGGTCAGAGGCCATCCTTGATCTGAACCCCGAAGAACAGGAGGTCGAAGCCGAACTGGTACTCAAAGGCTTGCATATGGGCACCGGCGAAGAGTCCACGGACTGGACGCAAATCACGATCACTCTGCCGCGATTGTTTTTGAGAACCGCCAAGACCGCCCGTCAGCGGGGCATTCTCCAGCAGCCGTTAGAGTTCGACATTTTGAAGCCACAATCGTCGGGAGTGAACGGCATCACGTTCGCTTACGAAGACGTGGCCTGATGACCACTGAGCTGAGACCCGAAGAATTGCACCGCGAGTTGTCGACACTGAGTCGCCAGCTGGATCGTTCGCTGTCGGCCTCGATCAACGAGATTGCCCAACTGTTGATTGAGTTCGCGAAAGAGGAATTCGAGAGCCTCGGTCATTCGGGTCGAGGCCGATCAGGTCTGCGGTGGCAACCCCTGAAGCGGCCTCGCAGAGGGCCAATCGGTGTGATCACCGGGGAGCTGAAACGTTCGGTCAAGCTCGCGGTGAAAAACAAGCGTGTCCGTAAAACCGCCTCTGTCCATTACACGGCCCTCGCGGCCCGGTTCTTTGAGCGGCACCGAAAGCTCCTGCCCGACCGCATCCCGCCCGCCTGGGCCGCACAAATCAACGCTTTACTGGAAACCCAGCTCACGAAGTTTGAGGACGTTCTTCGGCAACGCGGGCTGATTGATTAAGGAATGGTTCCATGTCGTTTGTATTGAATCTCGATATCCCTACCGAAATCACCTTGCCGGTGACTTCACCGGAAGGGGAATTTGAACTGATCATCCGCAAGCCCACGTTCGCGGAATCGTTGCGGCAGGATTCCCTATTGTCGTCACTCGCTGATGATCCTGATGGCCATCACTTCGCCGCGCTGATTGCGTTGCGGGCTTCCTTAGTCACTGGCTGGAAGGGTGTGAAGACACCCAAACCGGCGGAGTCTCTGGGAGTGGGCGAAAGCCCGCGTGATGTGCTCATCGATCTGGAGTTCAGTGCCAAGCGATTCCAGCAGTTGCTCTTGGTCAGTGCGGAATCCTTCCGCCAGTTTTCCGTCGCCACGTCGGAACTGCTCCAGGGCCGCACGCCGGGGGAGTCCGGCGCCTCGCCCGCCAATGGCTCCACGGCCGCCTGAGTTCCCCCAGTCTCGACCGCCTGGCCGCTCTGATGAGATCGAGCGGCCTGCGGAAGAAACTGGGCATCAGCCTGCGGGAGTTTGAGGCCTTGCCGTTGGCAGTGGCTGAGGAATGGTTGGCTGTCTGGGAATTGATTGAGGAGGCAGCGGCCAAGCAGCCTGGCCATCAGGAGGATTAGATTTATGGCGATGGTGTTGACTTACACTCTCAATAACCAGGTGAGCGGCCCGCTCGGAGAGATCGAGCAAAGTGCCACGAGGGCGGAAGCGTCCCAACAACGTCTGGAAAAGGCCAGCGGTGGGCTGTCACAGGCCATGCTGGAGCAGGCAGCGACGTTTGCCAAAACTGGCACCGCCATTGCCAGTACGTATTATTCCGCCGAGATCTATGCCGCAGCCGCCACGGCTCAGCGCAAGGTCGCCGAGCAACTGACCGCCGCGAATGCCCGCCAGCTCACCACCTGGACGGGGTTACGATCGCAGCTCGATGAAAACACCGTGCGATTGACACGTCTGGGGATGCAGACCGAAAAAGCCGTCGAGAGCACGGGCCGTCTCATTGCCCGCACGGCCCAGTTGACCGAAGCCCGGGCCAAACTCAGTGCTTCCGTGCGGTCGAGTGCCATTAACACAGTGCGTGGAGCGAGAGCCGCCAGTAAGGCGATTGGCAACAGCAACACCGCCCGGTTTGCGCGGGGCGCTGTCCGTGTGGGCGCCAAAGGCGCGGGAGCCGTTGGCAGAGTGGCGGGGCGTGCCGGCCTGGGTACCGGTGCACTTCGCACAGGTGCCGGCGTGGCTCTCAAGGTGGTCGACAAAGCATTGCCAGCGGCGTTGCTGCTCAGCACGGCCATCAAAGGCTTGAGCGCGGTGATGGCTCGCACCGGCAAAACCTTTGAACAGTCCAGCAAGGCGACCGATGAGCAACGCCGCAAGTTTGAAGACCTTAAGCGGGAATCAACGGAACTGGGGGTGAGCCTGGAAACGCTGGCCAAGCGGAAAGGGATCGACCTGGCCGACGATCTGGCCGTGAAGGTCGAAAGCAATCTCGACCGCATCAACAAGGGCTATCGGGAGGTGGGCAAGACGGCCACCACCGAATTCGGACGGATTGGCAGTGCGGCCAGTGCCCTCGTGTCCGGATTGAATCCTCTCCCTTCGATGTATGACCGGATCAACAAGGAAGCCACCAAGTGGGCACGCTATCAGGTCGAGGGGCTGAATGAGACGTCACGCCTCACGAAGGAAGGCGTGTGGGGCTTTCAGTCACTCTTCGTCTCCATCACGGGAGGAAGTGGGGAAGCCTACATCGCCGAACAACGGCGGCTCGACCAGATGGGCCGCATGACCGAGCGTATGGGAAAACTGAAGGAGTTGACCAGAGAAACCTACGCGGAAATTCGCAAGGTCAATGAAGAGGCGGAGAAGGACAAAAAGGACGCCAAAGAAACGAAGCGCATCGGAGAACTAAAGACGGTTTCTGACGTGGTGGGAGAGCGCGACAAACTCAATCAGAAAATGGTCGAGCAGACGGAATTGCAGGCCCGCCTTGACCTGGACGCACAGGATTCCAGCCTGTCACCAGAGCAAAAAGACAAGAACCGGCGGGCACAGGAAAAGCTCAACGAAGAACGCATTGATACGGCCACTTACGAAAAGCGAATCGGTCAACTTCAGTCTCGTGAAGACACGCTGACGGGAAAGGATGAAGCGACCGAAAAGGCCAAAGTCAACGAGAAGATTGACCGGTCGCGCATCGCGAACGAGGGACTGTTAACGGAAGCTCTGATTTCCCGTCGCGGGCTACTGGAACAAGAGCTGGAACTGGTCGAGTCCCGAGGCCGTCACGAGATCGAAATTGCCAAGGCACGCGGAGCTTCTGAGCGGGAACTGCACGAACTGGAAATGAGTTCTTCGCAGCGAGTCCACGCCGAGAAGCAGCGCATGATTCAGGTGGAGTGGCAAGAGAAAGCGGCCCTCATTGACCAGGAGGAAGACCGCCTGAAGGGTCAATTGAAGCGGGAGAATCTGACACGTGAAGAGACTGATTCACTCAATGAGCAGCTTAGAGCCATCGAAACTGACCGACTCAAAGCCACGGTCGAATTGCGGCAGTCGTTGGCCAAAGATGAGGCCGAATTTCGGATTGAGCAGGAACGGCGGGTGGCCGCTGAAGCCACTCGCATTGCAGCGGATCAACACGCCGCCGGTGAGGTGTTGCGTAAGCATGAAATCGAATTGGCAACCACTTCGAGAAAGAACGAATTTGAGGCTGATATCAAGCTGTTGGAAACCATAGGGGAACGCCGCGCCGAACAAGCCTCGCCGATATGGCAGGGTCAAGACCAGGAAAAGCTGGCAGCCATCCGCAAGATGTTTGCAGAACAGGAGCGGGATCGCTTCCGTGAGGAGGATCGAGCCGCCGAGGAGTTGTTCCGGCGTAAGAAGGAGTTCATCCAGCAGGAGTCAGACCTGCGACTGAAACTGGCCAAAGACGCCACGGAAGCGGCAGAGGAAACGGCCAAGCGTCAAATGGAAATGACGGAGGCGGTGGCTGCCTTTTCGGTCAGCGAAACCGCCCGAAAACTGGCGAGAGAAAAAGAGCTGGAAGAGTGGGCGGTCAAGGCCAACGCGAAGAACAAAGAGGCTGCTGAAAAACGGCTGAAGGATGTGGCGAAATTTGATCCTGCGCAGGCATTGGCCAGACAAGATCCGAACGCAGTCCGCAAGCAGCTCCGCAATCGCGCCGGACTCATCGCCGGGGAGCGTTTCGACAAGGCCAACGCCGGCAAAATGAAGGGGGCTGACGGCATGGCCAAGAAGCGGCTGGCGGCTCAACGCAAGCGGGCCGTGGCGGCTGCTCAGCGGGAAGCCGTCGTGAAGGATCAACAGGGGAAGACTGACCCTGTTCAAAAAGTTGCCGCGCAACGTGACCTGATCCAAGGCCAGATTGACGCCATGCGCAAGAGCAAGCAGCTATCGGAAGACGAAATCAACGTGATTGAAGAGGGCATCCGGGCACAGACGGAAATGCTGCAAGCCAACGAAGCCTTTTCGGCACGTCTGGCGAAGCTGGAAGACGCTCAGAAAACCATCGTTCAGGGAGCCGCTGCACAGCGTCAAGCGGCCCAGCGGAGGAGCACGCGATGACTGTGCGGATGCAGACACAAGCCGAGCCGTTTGGCGAATTCACTGAACTCGACCTGCAAGATTTGGCGTTATCCAATCTAAAGTTGCAGATCAGTTATGAGCATGCGGCCCGGCTTACCTTTTCTGTGGTGGCACCCCAGCACACGCAGCCAATCGAGTATTGGTTCGTCCGTCTCTGGCTCGAGGGAGAGACCATCCGGGGATCGGCTCAATCGGCTGCCAACCCCCTCTTTGAAGGGTTCGTGGAGAGCATTCAGCCGGTCGAGAGCAACCGCATCGACTATGAATGCTTTGATTCCACCTATCGCGTGACCAAAGAAGTCGTGGTGTTTAATGCACCCTGGGAACCGGGAAATCCCAGCGAGGGGCAATGGCCTTATCCGACAATCGGCGCGTTGCCGAGGTTGGTCTATAATTGCAAGAACGACGCAGACGACGATTACGCGCACAGCGTCGGCAGTGATGGCACTGTGGGTCAGATTCTGGCCGGTGTGCTGGAATACAGTTACCACCCATTAGTGTGGCGCAACGCAGCCCCTGGGGATGGCACCGTCGAAGCGGCAGAGATGCCGTTTGTCGATGCTGATCTGGCCCCGTTTGACTTCAAGCCGCAACAGAAGCTGGTGTTCCAATCCGAGGGGATCCGATCAGCGTTAGAGCGGGTCAGGCAGTTTGATCCTCGCATGCGCATGTTGTTCGAGCCGGGTAGTCGCAAGTGGCGATTCATTAAGATTGACGCCTCGCCCGAGGTGACGTTGCGTCTTAACGATCCCGCCGTCACGTTCCCCGTGCTGTCGATGCAACTCCAATCGTCCATTGAAGAGTGTCATTCGGCTGTGAGGGTCTACGGCCCCGAGACGAACACGCTGGAAGTGTTTCACTGGACTCTGCCCGCCGAAGACGACATTGACCCGCCAGTGAATTCACTCATGCCGTTGGGTGATCCGGTGAATCTCCAGACATGGGGCGACAGTTCCGGATATCACACCGAACAGGCTTGGCACCGCTGGCAGATCATCCCAGCGGTGAAACGTCGCGGGGCAGCTCTCCTGCCCGAGTATATCACGATCCCCGTGGGCCCCTATCAATTCAACAACGTGAAGCGGCCTGTGATTCAGGTGTCGTATAATCGCGGCGGTTCCTGGGTGACGGTCGAAAGTGTGTGGTTCGATTTCTTGAACGGCATTGCGACGTTCCAGGGGACGTTGCCCTATTACCAGCATCCGACCGCCCGACCGGGCACGACTCAGACGGTCTACGCACCGTCTGCCGTGCGCATCATCTGGGCACCGTACGCCCCCTGCCTCGAAGTTCGCGTGCCGGAATCGGGCTGGGAGGGGACGGTCTTCACTTCAGCGGGGTTGACTCGTGAGCTTCAGGAGTACAGCGAGTTTTTATCCACCGGCAAAGAGTGGGGAACCCCCGTCACCACTGCCGCCCGCCTGGAGCAGTTCCGTAAGTACGCAAGATCCGTTCTGGATGAGCAGAAGGACATTGTCTGGGTGGGTGGTGTCACTCTGGACGGTCTGGATTTCTCGTTTGCTGGCCTGAATCGTCGCGTCTCCATGACCAGTGGCAACGGGGCTGGTGGCACGATGGCTACCGGCTGGGAGCAAATTAAAGCCGTCGTCACAGACGTTGAATACGACCTATCCCAAGGTCTGACTTCGATCACCTTTTCAGGCGACTGGGCCGAATTGCTGGGGCAAGATCCTGCCGAGTTGCGGGAACGCCTCAAGATCCGGGCTTTAGAGCAAGTGACACTCTACGCCGGTCAGACGCTCACGTTCGATTTGTTCAAGACCTTCAAGGGTTACAAGGTGCGTGAAGTGGTGGGCGTGACGCATCACAGCCGGATTGCGTACCTCGACCCAGAAACTGGGATGGAGCAGTAAAATGACGACGCCATTCCGGACATCCATGCAGGAGCTAAATGCCCTCAGACAAGATGTGGAGATTGCGAAAGTCGATATCGAACGGCTCTGGCGCAATCTCCGGCGCCAAAGCGAAGGCGTGCCGGTCGGCGGGCCATGGCCACCGGTCAATTTCACCGGCCCGTGGGAGCCGGAGGAGCCTGTTACGAGCTTGTGTGAGGATCTGGCATCTGAGGGTTGCTACATCCTTGATGCCACGGAATTTACAGGCAGCCATGCACTACTAAACGGCTTGTACATCCTCACGAACTCAGGGGGGGAAGGGGAACTAGCCAACTGTTTCTTCGCTACGACGCCGCATATCGCTTATGCGTGGCTCCGAGGCACCGCGTCTTTTGGTCAGTACGCGGGGTCTGAGGTTTATCGGCTGCGACTGCAACACACGCACGGCGACCTCACAGTGGATTATCTGGCGGAACGACCGATTGAAGACGCGGGCACCATTGTATTGACCCGAGATGGCGACAATTCCGAAGCGCCGGACACAATCACACTGATAGCGGGAGAGTGCCAGGAGGAGTGCCACAATCCTTGTCTGGACTGTTGGGAAATCGAGATCAGCGGGGCACCGGAAAGTGCGTACAACGGCGTGTTCCCGCTCTACCTCTCCGACGATGAATGCCACAACGTCAGCGCCTATAGTTACAATTGGATCGTGGATGGCGTCCCTGCTGGAAATGTGACTCTGAATCTCCATCCTGGAGATGGCCATGACATGGTCTCCTGGTATGTGATCTTAGGTGCGTTTGCTGCTTACCCCTTTTATAACGGCGCGTTCCAGTCGGGATTTATCAAGAAATCATATATTTGCAATCGCGACCACGTAATCCCCTGGTATGCGCTTGACGAATCGTGGTCTGACACTGTCGTCACACTGCGCCGCATTGATTGTGATGGCACAGGATCAGACACCGGCAGTGGCTCAGATAGCGGTACCGGTTCAGACTCGGGCACAGGCAGTGACTCAGGCACAGGCTCTGATACTGGCTCTGGTTCGGATTCGGGGACTGGCTCAGATTCTGGCACAGGCTGCGAGACTGAGGAGCGCTGGACATGGCTGGCCGAAGACAACATGTGGAACAGCGGTGACGGCTTCTGTCCCGAGGGTTGCCGAGCCTGCCCGCCAGATCGTGTGGGAGCCTATGACGGCGAAGTGGCCTACACACCCTGCACACAGCCTTACATGGAGGAATGCCCGCCGCTCGAAACTGGCAGCGGGAGTGAATCGGAAACCGGCAGCGGCTCAGACACCGGCTCTGGCTCAGACTCTGGCACCGGCTCAGAGACCGGCACTGGCACCGGCCCGACGTGCGTGTCAACTCAGGCGTGGGAATGGAATGGCTACTCGGAACCTGGTCACTGGGATCAATGGGGGTCATCGCCCTGCTGGTCGATTGAATCCGGCTGCGATGCCTGCCCGCCTGATTACGACGGAGAATACACCGGCCAATACGCGGAAACGCCATGCCAGCCCATGCCGCTGGATTGCGACGGCACCGGCTCAGAGTCGGGCACTGGCAGTGAATCAGAGACCGGATCTGGAACCGAATCGGAGACCGGCTCAGGCACCGGCACCGGCCCTTGCGATTGCGCGCCCGGCACACCTTCCGAAATCGTGCTCACTACACCGTCTGAAGGGTCGCATGTGTTGACCTGGAATGGGTCATTATGGGCTGACGGGGAAGGACGTTTTTCTGTTGGTTGCGCTGAATCGAACTTCTGGGCATTCGACAACTACACCTGGGATGAGGTGCTATTCGAGACGCTCCCCGGAAGCAACGAAGACTGGAGCATTGAAGGCGAATGCGCTGGCAGCGGCTCAGAGACGGGATCCGGTTCAGATTCCGGCACGGGTAGCGAGTCTGAAACTGGTTCCGGGAGTGAGAGCGAAACCGGATCGGGGACAGGAGAAGCAACGCCCTGCTTTTACGAAATTCTCAGCTTCACGGTCTACGGCCCACTGTACCCCGAGGGAGCGAACTTCACGTGGGGGGATGGCTTCCACGGGATGGCATACTACTGCGAGGCTGAGCCGGCCACCTATATCAGCTGTGGCGTCGGCGACAGCCTCATTCTTAAATACGTCGGCGTTGGTGACGTATTTATCGACATCATGGGCGACATGGGCGGCGGCTATTACGCCGGTGCTGATTATTATACATGGATATAGAGATGACACCAAAACTCACCATCGGCATTCCGACTTGCTGCGATTACAAACGCCTCTGGCACACGCTGGCGGGGCTGCATAAAGACCGCCTCGCGCTGGGCGTGGTCGATGACGTGGAGCTGCTGTGCGTGGACAATTCATTGACCATCCCGGACAAAGTACGTGGCCAGAAACATGCCAGCAAAGCGAAAGAGCGGATGACCGAGTTGCCCCACGCCCGCTACGTAGAGTTCGTCGAAGCCGCGGGCACGGCCCCCACCAAGAATGAAGTCTTGCGTCAGGCCAGCGGCGACTGGGTGTTGTGCCTGGACTCGCACTGTGAACTGCCACCGCGCGTGCTGGAACGCATCCTCTCCTGGATCGACGCGAACCCGCTCAACGATGACATCCATCACGCGATGGAACTCCATCTGCGAATGGTCAACGCCGACGGAACGCCCGCCGTGGTGTGCAGCCATCGCACCGAGCGCTGGGGAGCCGATGGCAATTTCGGCGTCTGCACGGCGGCACCTCACACGCTCGCTGCGGACGCCCAGCCGTATAAGGTAGCCACCGCCGGTTGCGGGTTCTTTCTGGTACGCCGCGAATCATGGTTAGGCTTCCATCCCGACTGCCGAGGCTGGGGCGGTGAAGAGCATTACATTCAGGAAAAGTACCGGCAAGCGGGCCGTCATGCGTGGGTGCATCCCGAGTTTCAATACGTCCACCAGTACGGCGATGTGGACGGCTCACCCTATGCCGGCAAAGACTTCACCACCAAAGCCAGAAACGCCCTACTGGGCTATAAAGAACTGGGCTATCCAGAACTCAATGGCATCAAAGCCGCCCACGTCCAGCCCCGGAGAATGAGCGAACAGCAATGGGCAGACCTGATCAAAGAACTGGCCATCGTGGAGCGAGGCCGGGGCAAAGATCCGCTCATGCCGAAGCCACTGACAACCCAGCGCGTCATCCCCCAGCCCTCCAGCCTGATCAGCAAACCATTGATGCCGGGCGAGAAAGAACTGCTGGAGTCCTTCCCGTGTCCCTTCCGTGGCCGCCAGTCCGGGCAGATCTTGTGCAACATCGGCTGCCCGAGCATGAAGACCCAGGCTGTCACCACGTTCGACTGCCGGAAACACGGCCTGGTGATCTTAGGAAAACGCCGGTCAGATCTGACCAACTGCCTCACCTGCCAGACACAGGATGCCCCGGAAGTCAATCAGTCCCACCGCCCGAAACCACCACGCCCTAAGCCGGCTCCTCAGCCTGGTGAGCGGAGAGCCAGCCAAGGGTGATTCCACGCGGAATCACTTTTTCTGATCGTCCCAACTGATCGTGTCCCTGGGATTATCGTATATCTGAAATGTGTCAGATTCTGGAGGCGACGCAGGCGGAGTGTCGATGGAAGGCCGCCTGGAAGACAACCCACATGCTGAGCTGGTGAAAATCCCTTCAACGGTTGATACAACGCGGAACTCGACTTCTGATTCCCGCCTCACCAAATGGCTTGGCTTCAGGATGCCCTGTGTAGCCAGAGCCCGAAGTTGCTGGAGAGTGAATGGCCCTTTTTCACTTCTGAGAGTTTTCACAAAAAAAATCATTTGAGGGACCCTCAAAGAATTTCAGAAAAAAGAAAGCTTGCGCCCTAATTTCTGGTCTTCAAATAGCCATGCCGTTCGCTGGCGATACGCAACTTTCTCAGCTTTTGTGCTGCTGCCAATCAGGATGGTCAACCATCAACCAGAACAGCAATAGGGTACAAATCTTGCAACACGCCTGTCAAAAAAATAAAGGCCGTCTCATTAATAGTTGGCTCTCATCGCGACATTAAGAGCCGTCGCCTTTCTTGGAGCCATATTAATAGGAAACTATCATGCCAGCAGGTTGGAGCCATAAAGACGAAAGGCAATACAAACACATTCGTAACAGCGGACTTCATCAGGGCAAGTCGGAAGACGAAGCGGAAGAAATCGCGGCCCGGACAGTCAACAAGCAGCGTCGTAAGCGTGGCGACACATCAAATCGAAGAACACAAGGCACTGGTAACCCCAACCTTCCCCTCGATGAGCGTACCCGGGATGAGCTTTATAACCTTGCCAAGGAAGCAGGAATCTCTGGAAGAAGCCGTCTTAACAAAATGGGCCTTGTGAAAGCTCTCCAGGCCCATTCTCAATAAATTCTTCGGCACATCTTGTGCAGACCAGATTGCACTCATTGTTGTCTCTACAGGGGAGACCGCATTATCGAGAGTGTGAAAGGGAGTCGATCATGTCCACCATCGAACGAAAAGTCGCTGTGGGAGTTTTCAAAACATTTGGACAAGCAGAGCAGGCGGTACAAAATCTTCGTGATGCGGGTTTTTCCGCAGAATCGATTGGCTTTATCTCACGAGATGCCCGCTACGTTCCTGAAGATGCCGCCCAGTCAGATGAAAGCGCTGAAATGGAAGGCTTGGTTGCGGGACTTGCCACAGGGGCAGGTGTAGGAGCTCTCTGGGGACTGGGAATTGTCGCGGGGGTCATGCCGGTGATTGGCCCTGCAATCGCTGCCGGCACGCTGGCTTCGATTCTTTCTAGTGCAGCAGTTGGTGCCGCCGTCGTTGGAGTGGCAGGTGCACTTTATGGCCTGGGGGTTCCTCGGGTTGAATCGGACTATTACGAGTCTGAAGTCAATCTGGGACGGATTGTCGTTTCTGTAGATGCCCCTGAGCGTCACGACGAAGCCCTTCGATTGATGCAGCAATCAGGGGCATACAATTATGAAACCCGCACCCAGAAAGTCGTCGGCGTGTAATTGAGCATTCCCTCGTCTCTACAGTCATCGCCAACATGAGGTTCGAGCGATTTCCTGAAAGAGGCTAAAAGGCCTCGCGTTTTTCTCGGAGGATCGAGCGTGACCGCACAAACGAAATATCCTAAATCACCTCTACCTGGGCAATCCCAACCTCAACCCGGCATTGAGTCAGAAATGACTCCTCAGCCCCATTACAAGGCCCCTTGCTACCAGGGATCGGGGAAACTTAAAAACAAAGTCGCTTTGATTACCGGTGGAGATTCCGGAATAGGCCGTGCCGTCGCTGTTTTGTATGCACGTGAGGGGGCCAATGTGGCTATTGTCTATTTGCCGGAAGAACAATCTGATGCCGAAGTGACACAAGCAGCCGTTCGGGATGAAGGTCAAGAATGCCTGTTGCTCCCGGGGGATGTGTCCGATGAGAAATTCTGTGAAACAGCTGTCCAGAAGACGCACCAGCATTTTGGGCGTCTGGATCTGCTGGTGAACAACGCAGCTTTCCAAGAAACCACGGAGAAATTCTCTGACCTCTGTTTTGATCAGATGGAAAAGACCTTTCGAGTGAATATTTTTGGCTATTTTTATATGGCCAAGCATGCTTTGAAGTTTATGAAAGAGGGGTCAGCCATTATCAATTGTGGCTCGATCACAGGTCTTGAAGGGAATAAAACTTTGATTGACTATGCCGCGACGAAAGGGGCAATTCATGCCTTTACCAAGTCGCTGGCCCAAAATCTGAGTGATCGCGGAATCCGGGTCAATTGCGTGGCCCCTGGCCCCATTTGGACGGTTCTACAACCCGCCTC
Source organism: Planctopirus sp. SH287 (assembly GCF_056500625.1). NCBI lineage: Bacteria > Pseudomonadati > Planctomycetota > Planctomycetia > Planctomycetales > Planctomycetaceae > Planctopirus > Planctopirus sp. SH287. The sequence continues at coordinate 2,119,438 of NZ_CM151403.1, forward strand.
AAAGCCTGCTGAAAAAGTCGCAGAGCATGGGGCTGAGACGCCTATGAAACGTCCGGGACAACCCGAAGAAGTTGCACCGGCATTTGTCTTTTTTGCGTCAAACGTCGACTCCAGTTACATTAGTGGAGAAGTCATGACCATTCTGGGTGGTGAAACTCGTGCGGCTTGATCTTGATGCCGTCACACAGCAGGCAGGGAAAACTCTCTGCCTGCTGTCGTTGAGCTAGCGTGGTACATTTTGTAGCCGCCATTCCCATGGGGAAATCGGTTGCTTGTCCACCCATAGCCCCACCTGCCCTGCTCTGGCTGTCACTTCGGCATCGGCCAGCTCCGGCCGCTTGTCGTATTTCTTGTAGTGCCATGCCAGGCCGGCTGCGACCATTTCCCGATTCGCCCAATTCTCGCCTGAGTGAACATCTCCAAGGATGCGGCCATACCGATCCTTTTCCGTCCAGATGATCTTCACTTCTTTTCCAGCCACCAAGCCAGCCAGGTGTTTCCGTGAAACTTCCCCAAAGGCTTGCTTGGCTTCCGGCGCGTCGATTCCGAGCAATCGGATCTTGTGCTGAGTTTTCGATGCGTCCAGCACTGTGATCGTGTCACCGTCAGTGACCTTGATCACTTTTCCCATGAATTCAGCCGCACAGCAGAGGGATGAAGCCATGATCAGCCAGATGGCCATCGTGAGGCGGATGCGATTTATCATTTGAATCGAATTGTGATGTCGAGTTGCTTGGGGTCAGAATCATTCACAAAGATATAGCTGCTCGTTGGAATCAGGGTGCGGATTCCACTCCCAAAGTAATTTTTTCCAGCGGCAAGATTGCTTCGCCCTTCCTCCCAGGCATTAGTGAAATCCCTTCCAACGAGCTGACTCCCTTCCATGATGGCGAACATGCTATCCTTCAGTGCATCGGAGGCAGCGGGGCCGTGAAGCTCGACTGAATCACACCGGTTGCCACTGCTGTATGCAAACAATGAGATTTCAATCCCATCCCTCTTCCCTCGAAATCCTGATGCCGTTTCTTCCCACTCGATTCCACGAATCCCCTTGGTTTCAATCTGTTTTTTGAGCGAACTCAGAGCAATGTCACGATGCGGAACTTCCACAGTCGCGGCTGGACGCCGCATCACGAATTCATACACACCTTCTTTTTGGTCAATCGCCCGTCGCGAAGAGATGATCTCCCATCGCTCATTCCCCTTGACAGCGAGGTGATATGGCAATTCGTGGTCTGGGGCAGAAAAGATCTGATATTCCCACCTTGGTGACGTCACGACCGTGAAGCCATTCCACATGGTACTGAAGATCTTCCATCCAACTCCCAGCAGGGAAATCGTGATGATCCCTGCAATAAATGCTTTCCACGGAATTCGTGAGTCCGGTTTTATACCCGCTCTTCTGATTGCCTCTCGAACTTCATCCTCGGAGATTGGGAGGTTATCAGGCGAGTATGTCGATCGGGAGAATGACCCTGAAAGATCGTCCGGAAAAGTCTCTGGATCCGGTGTGGGAGGGGGTTCAGGTGGCGCTGGATAGGCGGCCTGTTGAACAACGAATGACTGCGAGCATCCCTCCTTTCGGCATGAGAGAGTTTTGCCGACGAGCGTCGGTTTTATCGCATAGTCGGAAAGGCATCTCGGACATTGAACACGAATCATTTCTGGCCCCGAATGAGTGAACAGGCTGAATCTATTGAAGCCGGGTGCCTGTCTGCAATTGGTGGAAACACTGCATACGGGGTTCGAGAAATCCACTGAAGAAGTGTGTGAACCGCAATGATGCTGGCCCGTTCGATGGTTGCCTGCGCCATACGGTGAGGCAGACTGACAAGCATCACATGACAGGCAAGCCGACGGCACTGATGGCCGACCTGGTGCGATTATGCCCTGAGGGCGGAACGATTCTGGATCCGTTCGCCGGGAGTGCCACCACTCTGGTGGCAGCCAGCCAGACCGGACGAAAAGCCATCGGCATCGAGATCTCGGAGGAGTACTGCGAGATCGCAGCAAGTCGCCTTCAGACCGATGCCGGCCGAGCGGCTAAAAGATAAATTATTTTCAATAGGATATTCTTTGAGAAAAATAGTGTACAGGTTTAGATTCCGGCCTCCCTCTTCAAAGACAAAGAACATCGGATTTCTAATCCGACGGTCAGTGGTTCGAATCCACTTGGGCGTAGTTTTGTTTCCCCCACAGTATCCCGCACGGGTTTGCTCTTTGGCAACTGTCGGTTTCTGGTAGGTCGACTTTTTGCCTCGCCCGTATTCTCGAACCCATCATCAGATCAATCAGCCCCTCCTGCTCTCCTCGTAATATTGCGGATGCACTGCACCCATTAAAACCACCGTCTGAAGAAATCTCATCAGAAGGGACAACAAACACTGTTCCTGATGTTGCCCGTTCGTTGATATGGCATTGCCTGTTGCGATAGGATGTTGAGTACGTTTTTTTCTTTCTGCCGGAACGATTTCTCTGGTCGATTTCGTGGAGTTCGCCCTCATGCCTCGCCGTGCGCTCATTTCCTGTAGTGATAAATCCGGTCTTGTTTCGTTTGCACAGCGACTGGAAGCGATGGGATTTGAGATCCTTTCCACTGGTGGTACAGCCAAGGTGCTGGACGAAGGGGGCGTGCGGGTCACCGACGTTTCTGCCTATACCGAATTCCCCGAAATGATGGATGGACGGCTGAAAACGTTACATCCTCGAGTCCACGGGGGATTGCTGGGTCGCCCGGATCTTCCCGGTGATCGTCAATCGATGGAAACCCATCACATTACGCCTATTGAAGTTGCAGTGATTAATCTCTATCCCTTTGTGGAAACAATTTCCAAGCCAGGAGTGTTGGCGGCTGAAGCGATTGAGCAGATTGATATCGGTGGGCCATCGATGGTTCGCTCGGCAGCCAAAAATCATGCTCACGTCCTGATTGTGACGACTCCCGACCAGTACGACCGAGTCGCTACTGCCTTGGAACAAGGGCATATTTCTCTGGAATTCCGCCGGGAACTGGCTGCTGCCGCCTTTGAATTAACAGCACTTTATGATCGGGCGATTGCGGACTACATGAAGGGGCTGCTGACGGATTACGATACCGAAAGCCCTGAAACGACGTTCCCTCGGAAACTGGCATTGCAGTTTCATCGCCATGCCACTCTGCGTTACGGCGAGAATCCTCACCAGCAGGCAGCCATTTATCACGAAACCGCACCTCACCCAGCCACTTTGGCACGCGCGGAAGTGCTTCACGGGAAAGAACTCTCCTATAACAATTACCTGGATCTTGATGCGGCTCTGCAGATTGTTCGTGAGTTTTCCAAGCCTGCCGTAGCGGTGATCAAGCACAACAACCCTTGTGGGTGCGCCGTTGCTGACGCGATCAGTGAAGCTTATGTCGAAGCGGATGCTGGTGATCCTGTTAGTGCGTTTGGCTCGATTCTCGGGTTTAACCGTACGCTTGATCTCGCGACGGCAGAAGAACTCTGTGCTCCGGGCCGATTTATTGAGGCCATCATTGCTCCAGGATATGAAGCTGAAGCGATCGCCATGTTGACTTCGGCCCCCAAATGGCGACATAGCGTCCGTTTGCTGAAGTGCCCGGCGCTGATCGATTCACGCCCCCGGCAAACGGAATACCGCAAAATTACCGGTGGATTGCTGGTTCAGGAGCAGGATGATCAACCAGAACAGACCCATGAATGGCGTGTGGTGACATCTCGCCCCCCCACAACATCTGAGCGTGCGGATCTTGAGTTCGCATGGGCCGTTTGTAAGCATGTCAAAAGTAACGCCATCCTGCTCGCTAAAAATGGTGCCAGTGTTGGCGTGGGGGCTGGACAGATGAGCCGGCTGGATTCTGCTCGAATTGCCTGTGATAAAGCGGGAGAACGTGCCCGCGGAGCGATTGCCGCTTCTGACGCTTTTTTCCCATTCCGTGATGGGATAGATCAACTCCACCAGGCGGGTATCACAGCCATTATTCAACCTGGTGGATCGAAGCGAGATGAAGAAGTCATCGAAGCGTGTAATGATTACGGCATCGCGATGATCTTCACGGGCCGACGCCACTTCCATCATTAAACCCGCTCGCCATTGAACCTTTTTGTGGGTCGGCGTGGCGGAGTCTGTGCGTCATTTGTTCTGGGAAGTCGTTTTTTACACCGCCAGAACGCAACAGATCAGAAGGAAACCGCACCGAATTGATGAATGTCTCACACGCGGGTATGACGAACCAGCGTTTTCCGAAGGCGGGAAACTTCCTGCGATGACAGGAGGCCCGCCAGTCGGTCATTGATTGAGGGAAGGATTGACCAGCGGCCCAGAAGGTCAAACATCATTTCCGTTTCACTGACTCGCAGGCCAAATTTCTTTTTCAGCTTGCGACCTTCTTCCGGTGGCACATCCAGGAATTGCCCGATCAGGAGGTAATCACCTTCACTGGGAAGTTGCAGGTAAAGCCGCCGGATTTCACTGGAAAGCGATTCATCCACTGGGAAAGTGACGTCAAGCGGGCCGTTTTTCAAATGAAGCGGCACCGCATGGGAATCGCGTTCAATAAGTGTGGCGGCTGACTCACAGGCGGCGTACAGCACAGCTTCATCAAGAAGCGAGGCCCGGTAATGGGCCAGACTGACGTGCCGGGCCCAAAAATCAGCCAGAATATCCAACTGCACCTGAGGCGCAACTTCCGCTAGAAACGGCACTTCGCAGAGAAAACCCGATTGGCTGGGACGACTTTTCTCTGCATGTGGCCATTTGCCTGACGCTGATTCTGTTTGTAGAGAGGCGTCGTCTCGCGATTCTAACCGACGTTGTTGAAAGACAAACGCTTCAACGGTCTGTTTCCATGCCAGACGCATGGCCAGATAAGAGAGGCAAGAGGCGGGCAGCAGTTTTTCGCTGAACTTGAGCATTTTGGCACTATTTCGCGATTTGCCAGACTTCTCAAGGTGGACTGAGCGATTTTTTGGGTTTTGAGTCGTATTTTGGAAACGTGTGTTTCCGTTTGTATCGTTCTTTCCGGTTGGGTTGTGATCTGGCGACATGCTCTCAGGAGTTGATGTTGCGATTCCGCCACATCAACTTCAGTGACTATTTGGTAAAGCCGCCTGGAGTTGCTCGAAAGTCGTTAGACGAACCTGATGGAAGTGAAAAAGATTCCGAGGGTTCTCACCGCATGAGATTAATTGTGATTGAGATGAAAACTTTTTGAACATGCCGGGTATTGATCCTGGAGGGGATCGCTCAGGCAGACCAGCGGGGACGACCATGGGACGACGTCGGAAAGGCTCTGGCCGGGCTTCAAGTATTCCCTCAGAAGGAATCTACATCTGTCATTCGTGCGGCGAAGAGATTAACGTACCGATTGACATCTCGCAGGGACGAGAGCAGGAATATGTTGAGGATTGCCCTGTCTGCTGTTGTCCGAACCTGATTCATTTAGAAATTGATGACGAAGGAACCGCCCGGCTCGATGCCCATTCGGAATGAACAAGAGCCGGAAGAGTAACTTCAGTGGTTTTAGACCGTGTTCTCAATTGTTGAGTGGCAAATGGCATCAATAAAAATTTTGGCAGTGTTTGAGCGTTGCTGAATCCGGAGTGGAAAAATGCTGCCAATACCGGGTCGCTATTTCGTTATTGCCGTTTTACTGGCAGTGGTTGCCTGGGCCAGCATTGGTTCGCAATCACGTATTGATCCTGCGGAGATGGCGTCGGTCAGCTCTCAGGTGCAGGCTCTGAAGTCTGGTAACGCTGCCATTCGTCGCCGTGCTGCCGAGGAGTTATTACAGGCGGGAGAGCCTGTCATTCCTGAGCTTGTCAAGCAAATTCATGCCGACCCTGAAGATTGTCAGTCACTGGTTCATGTTCTCTCGGATATGGCCGTATTGAATGAAAAGGAAGCTGGAGAAGCCGCCCTGACGGCGATTGAAGAATTGACCGCAAGTGACGAAAAAAATATCGCTGAAACTGCTTGGGAAGCTTTGTCAGAAAACTTGACCTTGAGGCGACGCCGAGCCATCGAAGCCCTTCAGGCGTTGGGGGCAAGCATTGGGATGGAATCAGACTCTGCTCAGCAGGATTCCGGGCGAATCAATGTGGAGTATGCCGTACTGGGAGAAAATTTTCGGGGAGATGCCACCTCCTTAAAGTATCTGCGGCGTCTGAATGTCCTGCACATTCTTTACCTTTCAGAAAAAGTGAACATCACGCTCGAGCAGGTTGAAGACCTTCGCCGCTGGTATCCCCGACTGATCGTCAGCCAGGAATCGAATGGTTGCCTGGGAATTGTTGGTGCGATGCCTTTTGGTTCGATGGTGATTATTGATCAAGTCATTCCCGGCTCACCAGCGGCAAGAATTGGGCTGAGATCGGGTGACCAGATTCTTTCGATTGATCATGTCGAAGAACCGACCCTCCGGCAGATGGTCGCCACGATTTCCAGTCATGCCCCCGGAGATCACGTCAATCTCACAATTCTCCGCCGCGATGAGAAGGTGATGACCTTTCGGATTCGTTGTGGGACAGACTTTGGCACTGCGCGGTGTCAATGTGTTGATCAGTAAAAGGCCTTGATCAGTAACCACTCATCTCTGCTCAGGGAATCTCTGCTCAGGGAAAAGTGAATCTGATTCCATAAGAGAGAGAATCAGATCCCTCGACTCGACAGCCACTTCAGGTCTCGACACAATTCCACCTGGAAGTTTTTGACGGTTAGGAGAAATAGCGAATCCTGGTTATTCTTCCACTATGGGCGAAAGCTTTATGATGTGGGAAGATGAGACTTGCCATTCTGATTTCAACGGAGTGCCGTGTCACGGCTTTATCTTGGGGTTTCATGCGTAGTAACGTCCTCCGATGTCGGACTTTACAATCTGTTCAACCCCGCTTTCAAGCTTTGACAATACAGGAGGGATCTTCTGAATGTTGCAACGACTGATGCTGGTGATCGCGCTTATGGCTGGGTGGCAATTCGCACTGGAGCGGGCCGCCTTCGGACAGTTTTCGGATGAAGTGGAGCCGGTGGAAACAACCCCCGTTCCGCCGCGACAATTCCCACCCAGACAACCTCTTTTGCCGAGCGCTCCCCTACAAAATCCCGGCAGTTCGTCATTACCTGCCGGGAATCGTCCTCTGATTTCAGGCGATCCCTTTACCGCCCCGCTGCCTGATCGAAATGCTCCCGGCTCAATGCGGCCTTCCCCCGCAGAAGTTCCAACGCCCTTGCCTGCTGATTTTTCCAATATGGGTGGAACTGCTTTACCTCCCATTATTGATCTCGATACTCCGGTCACGAATCTGGGCCAACCCGGTGAACGGATCCGTGATCTCTCAGCAAAAAAAGCGGGGCAACGGGATCTGACATTAGATGGGGGAGCTTCAATAAATTCTGACATTCTTCGCGGTTTGCGTGATAGCACTCTCGGACTGCAAACAGAAGACAATGACCCTTATTACCGCATTCTGAAACTGGCCAGCCTGATGTCTTTTGGTGAATTACAGGATCTGGCCATCGAGTATCGCAAGACGAGAATGGCCGCTAATGAATCACGAACGGCCAATGATCGCAATTATTCACCTTTTCTGGATCTGTTTCTCAATCCTGCGGCTTATCGCGGGAAGCCTGTGGTTCTTCGCGGGACTCTCAGAAAGCTCATCAGGTACGAACCCGGCCCGAATGATGAAGGGGTCTTGGCGGTCTATGAGGGATGGTTGTATCCAGGTGATGCACAGACTCATCCTGTGGTTGTCGTGTTTACTGAAAAGCCCGAAGGGTTACCGCTGGGTGGAGATCTGGTCGAAGAGGTCGTTGTCGCTGGTTATTTTTTGAAAATGTATGGCTATGAAGCACAGGATCAACCCCGCAAGGCCCCGATGATTCTGGCAGGAACTATTGAATGGATCCCGCCGATGCCCAAGCCATCACCACGTCTTCCCATTTGGGGATACGGTGTCGCAGGTCTTGTTGCGATATGGTTCATTGTCGGCGCCTGGACGACACAGGCCGACCGCCGCCGTCTCCCTGAGGGAATACGTTTCTCCCGAGGGATGATGGCGGAGAGCTATTCTTCAACCCCGTTACAGGAAATGGCCGAGTCGCGTCTGGTTCTGGCCCCGTCACCCACGGTCGCGCAAGATGAATTGGCTTGGGAACCGGTGATTCCTGGCTCACGCGATAGCCGCCCTCAGGCCTCTGTCGTCGCGATCTCCCCTGCGTCCCACTTATCTTCATCAATGAAAAATGACACCCCGAAGGTGAGTGTTGTCCGTTCAGATGGTTTTCCAGACAATCCGCTTTTTCCTCCAGATGAAGAAAACTCCTGAGACTTCGCGCCTTCAGCGGGGATCACAAGAGATACTCGCGATGGATTCTTCTATAGTAGGAATCGTTACCGCCCAGTGAAGAGGGGCCACGGTCGATTCACTTTGGTTCAGGAATTTCCCTAGCAATGACGAGCGTCACCGATTCAAGCATCAAGCCCGGTTCACGGCCGGTTCGACTGGTGGTCTTGATTTCGGGCGGCGGCACGACCCTGCTCAATTTGCAGGAACAGATTGAACAAGGATCACTTCAAGCCGAGATTGCACTGGTGATCTGTAATCGTGCTCAGGCGACCGGGATAGCCCGTGCAGAAAATTGTGGACTGAGTGTCGTCGTTTGCAGCGGGAAAAGCTTTCCCACGACAGAAGCTCACTGTGATGCCATTTTTCAGCTTTGTCGGGATCACCATGCCGATTTCGTGATTTGCGGGGGATATCTGTCGCTCTTGATCGTACCGGAAGACTTCTATGGTCGTGTGCTTAATATCCACCCCTCGCTAATCCCTGCGTTTTGCGGTAAAGGGTATTATGGCCATCATGTGCATGAGGCTGTTCTTGCCAGAGGGGTCAAGATCTCTGGCTGTACTGTTCATTTCGTTGATAACGAATATGACCATGGCCCCATTATTTTGCAGCAGGCAGTGCCTGTTCTCGATAACGATACCGCTGAGACTCTGGCTGAACGGGTCTTTGAAGCGGAATGCCAGGCTTATCCTGAAGCCATCAAGTTGGTTGCAGCAAAAAAAGTGAACGTCACCGGCAGGCGAACCACGGTGCGAGACTGAAGATTCTGCCCGGAAACTCTCGAATTCTCCTTCATTCATGAGGGAGATGGTTGCTGCGAGTTGGAGGAGTCACCGCACGGTGCTCTCCCTGAGAGATTCTGCATGACCATCGGAAAAGTTGGTGATTCATCAGCCACCACCCACTCCGCCGGGCCATTCGTTCTCTTTCAGAATCTCACTGACAATCTTACGCCCCCACAGCCCACCAGCAGAATCACCTCATCCCCATTCCCGGCATTTCTTGCCTGAACAGAACTTCTGCAAGTTGAATAGATTCATTCACGGGATCTGGTCGATTCCTAGAGTGCATATGACTTCATGTTCATTGTTAACCATGAAACATTATGGAGTTATTTGAAGTTTTGTTGAATATTATGACACAAGCTGCTTGATAGTGTGTCAACGCAGTCGTAAACTTTGATATCACTCTCGCGACCTACTTGGTAACGTGGGTGACTTGCGAAGAATTTCCTAAGGATCAAAGAGACATGCTGTTGGATCAACGTCGCCAGCATGTGTTGGAACTTATAGAAGAAAAAGGGTTTATATCACTCCACGAGTTAGCCCTTAAGACTGGCGTGAGTGAGTCTACTCTTCGGCGAGATCTGGAGCATCTTGACGGAATTCGACAGATTCGGCGAACTCGCGGTGGAGCGGCCTATATCGGGGAATCGGTGACTTCTCTGGAAGAGCGGGGTGTCACTCATCTTTCTGAGAAGCAGCGGATTGCCCGACACATTGCACAAATGATTGGGAGTGGTGAGACGGTTTTACTGGATGGAGGCACAACCACACTGGAAATCGCACGCGAGCTGGCTGGCAAAGAGTTGCAGGTGGTGACGAACTCACTTCCCATCGCAAATTTGTTGTCGAATTCGCCAGAAGTCGAGCTGATCTTCCTGGGAGGATACCTCCATCCGAAAACTGGTGTCACGCTGGGGCCTCTGGTCAGTATGGCCTTGGCGCAACTTCAGGTTCCGTTGCTGATTTTTAGTGTCGGTGGGATTTCAGAAAAAGGATTATTCAACAGCAATACTCTTCTGGTCGAGGCGGAACGTCGAATGATTGATGCCGCTGATCGCGTGGTGCTGGCTGTTGATAGTTATAAATTTGGAAAGACTGCCCTCGCCCCTTTGTGTCCATTGGAGCGAGTCCATGCGGTGGTGACTGATGAGGGAATTTCGCCTGAATGGCGGAAGAGAATCGAAGATCTCGGTATCGAATTACAGATTGCATGAGGGATCAGGAGCTGATCTGGCAAATGAACGTTGCCGGATCGCTTATGAGTAGATCGCAGCGAGAAAGTACTGCCGTATGTCGTCCAGCGCGCTTACCGTCGACAGCATTACACAAGCGGATGTGGAACGAGTGGTTCGGGCCGTACTCACCAGGCAACTGGCGAGCGGTGCACCGTCTTCAGTCTCTGCGTCATCATCTGGCGGGCCGCCCAATCCACTGGTCGTGAATATCTCTGCCCGGCATGTTCATCTCACTGAAGAGCACGTTGAAGTCCTGTTTGGCAAAGGCGTCAAACTGGAACCAATGAAATGGCTCTATCAGGATGGCTATTATGCCGCCAAGCAGACTGTCACCATCTTTGGGCCACGCCGCCGGATGATTCCCGATGTTCGCGTCCTCGGCCCTTGCCGTAATGCGTCGCAGGTCGAACTGGCTTTCACCGACGGAATTTCGCTAGGGATTGACCTTCCCGTGCGGATCAGTGGGGATCACCATGACACTGTGGGCTGCATTCTGGTTGGCCCGGCAGGAGTGGTTGAATTGAAGTCGGGTGTGATTCGCGCCATGCGGCATGTCCACATGAGTCCGGCCGACTGTGCTTATTATGGTGTGAAAAATGGTGACGAAATGGATCTGAAAATCCACTCCGGCCCCTGCACCACCACGCTCGAGCACGTGACGGTTCGCGAAGACAAAAGCGTCAAGCTCGAAGTGCATATCGATACGGATGAAGGCAACGCTGTAGACCTGTCTCATGCCACGAAAGTGGAGTTGGTGAAGCCGGTCGGTTGCGGGTGCCATACGAAATAAAGTGAATGAAGACATCTGACCGGGGGTGTTTCCCGGTCGGCAGGTTTCATAGTTTCTCGCAGTTTCATTTCTTGAGAGGAAGTTTTCATGGCTGGATCGATCGAAGCGCTCGGCATGCTCGAAACCAAGGGTCTCGTCACGATGATCGAAGGGATCGACGCAATGCTCAAGTCAGCCAATGTCCGGCTGATCGGCTGGGAAAAAGTTGGCAGCGGGATTGTCACCGCGTTCGTCGTGGGTGATGTCGCAGCTGTGAAAGCGGCTGTCGATGCAGGCGCTGCCGCTTCGAGCAAAATTGGTGAAGTGCTTAGCGTTCAGGTGATTCCACGTCCGCACGAGGAACTGGCTGCCATCCTGCCCAAGCCCATCAGCAAGTAGTTTTTTGTGACGGCTCTGTGATTCGGCTGAACGAGGTTCTCATGCCCAAGACTTCCAGCAAACGACCGGTTGAGCGATCACGCCCGTCTGCTGCGAAACGTCCCAAGGGAGGAGACGCCGCTTCTTCGGCTGCCACACCTGTTGCGATATCTTTTGAACAACTTCCGTCTCCTGTGTCTGGAACTTCTCTCATGAATGGTGAAGCAATCGGTCTCGTTGAGACCAAAGGGCTTGTCGCCCAGATCGAAGCGGCCGATGCCATGCTGAAGGCTGCAAACGTCACGCTCGTTAAGCAGATTCAAATCGGTAACGCCTACATCACGACAATTGTCCGTGGCGATGTCGGCTCTGTCCGGGCTGCTGTGGATGCTGGTCAGCAAGCCGCTTCTCAAGTTGGTGAAGTCGTGAGTGCTCACGTCATTGCCCGCCCTGAAAAGTCGCTGCTGGAACAGTTTATCTAACCCCGGTTCGGGGGTGTGTCTCGGCGTATGTGCGGCATCAGTTCAGAAAAGAATGAGATAGTACGCCGCCAGAACGCTGCTCTTTTATGAAAGGCGCTTTGATCGTGGCCGTTGGCCCGTCTCGATGCGTCGCGTCCGGATAATGTTTGGCTGATCTTTGATGGCCTGAGATTCCGGCACTGACAAATTCCATGTGAGGACTTTCCGTATGAAGATTCTGGTCGCCAATCTCGGCTCCACGAGCTTCAAATATCGTTTGTTCGATCTCACCACCGAACGCCAATTGGCACGAGGCGGGATTGATCGCATTGGCGGGCCGGAAAGTCGCTGTACTGTCGAGATCGGCTCGTTCAAAGAAGAGGTGACTGCACACGTTCCTGATCATGCCGTGGCGGTGAAATTCTGTCTGGAGCAACTCACAGCTCCCGAGACGGGTTGCCTCAAGGATGCTGCGGAACTCAGTGGCATTGGTTTCAAGGCCGTGATGGCGGGGGCGCTATCTGGTGTGCGTCGCGTCGATGACGCACTGCTGGCTGGTTTGGAGCGTTATTCTGCCATTGCTCCGGCACATAACCCGCCTTATGCCAAAGCGATGCGTCAGCTTCAGGAAGCCTTCCCCAAGTTGCCTCAAGTGGCAGCTTTGGAAACGGCCTTCCATGAAACGACGCCACCCGAGTTGCGGGCCTACGCGGTGCCCCATGAATGGCAGTCGCTTTATGGCATTCAACGTTGGGGATTTCACGGGGCTAGCCATCGCTATATCAGCCAACGCATTGCCGAACTGAAAGGCCGATCTGACTTAAAGGTTATCTCCTGCCACCTGGGAGGAAGTAATTCACTGTGTGCGATTCGCGATGGAAAATCACAGGGAAACACGCTGGGGATGAGTCCGCAGACCGGGTTGCCTCATAACAACCGTGTCGGTGACTTTGACCCGTTCGCACTCCCGGTGCTGATCCAGGAAACAGGCAAGACATTGCCCGAAATCCTCGACATTCTCGCCAACAAGAGTGGCCTTCTGGGACTCAGTGGACTTTCAGGCGATGTTCGAGATCTGGAGCAGGCGGCTGCCAATGGACACGAGAAAGCCGAACTGGCGCTAAAGGTTTTCAGCCAGTCGATTCGCCAATACATCGGGGCTTATCTCACCGTCCTCAATGGAGCCGATGCCATCGTCTTCACGGGCGGCATTGGCGAGAACAGCAACCGTATCCGCAAGGATGTCTGCACACAGATGGACTTCGCGGGGATCGAAATCGATCTGGGGATTAATGAGACACTTCGCACAGAAGGCAAGTTCTCGACGACATCCAGCAAGATTGAACTTTGGGTTATTCCGACCAATGAAGAATTGGTTGTGGCCCGGCAAACAGCCGAGCTTTTGTCACAGTCGAAGTAGAAGAGATCAACAGGTCTTGTTCCCTGCTTTTTGAAAAGTTGAATTCGCCATGTTCCTTGCACGCGTCACCGGCAGTTTGGTCTCCTCGCAGAAGGTCGACTCCATGGTCGGCCAGAAGCTGCTGGTGGTCGAGCCGCTGCGCATCCAGGAACAGACGGTAGATGGCCAGTTGGAATCCCAGCTTGTTTCGACAGGCCGCACTTTTATTACGGTGGATACTGTCGGGGCTGGTGAAGGCCAGGTCGTGCTGATTGTGCAGGGATCGTCGGCCCGTTTCACTCCATCGACCAAACCGCTTCCCATTGACTGCGCGATCATCGGCCTGATTGATGTCGTTCAGATTCAAGGGAAGATCATTTTTAATACAAAGGTGACTGCAACAGCGAATGATAGTGCGAGTGATGCCTCAATCACGGGGAGGCCATCTTGAACGAATTTCATCCGATCTTATTGGCCCCCGTTTTTCTGATGATTTCGATAATTTTCATGACTCTCGCTCTCAGAAAAAGGGGGAAGAGTTACTCCCTGCCAACGGTAGCACTGCAAAGAATGCAGATTGTTTGTCTTGTAATGGCGATGGGATTGCTCCTTTTCGGAACCGTTGTGGTCTTCACAACCCCAACGGTTCTCTCCGGTAAGCCAGTGGTGACTCCTTTGCCGCTTATCGGCGCGTTCATGGGAATTGGCGGTGCCCTGCTGTCATTGATTATGCCTCAGATTGTCACTCGACAAAGCGTCAAGCAGGCAGTTGCGATTGACGATGCCTGGATTGCCCAACATTTCGTGCTGAATAACATCATCGGTTTTGCTTTGGCCGAAGGTGGCGGGCTGATGAATCTTGTGTTCTGGATGGTCGAAAAATCACTGATCAGCCCGATTGTTGCTGGAATCTGCCTGTTATCAATCCTTGTGCGTTTTCCTACTGCCGGCAGTTTGAATCGTTTCCGGCGTGGGAGTGAAGAACTACATGCACACAAGGCCGTCGCTGAAGCTTAAGCCCGTTTAACAACGAAACGTCAGCGTCCCCACAACATGGATCGCTGATCTAAAAACATCAATAAAAACAACACGGTCGACCACACCACGAAGGATTGAATCAATGCAAGCGACAGAACAGGCCATCCGTCAGGTGGTGCAGGAAGTTCTCGCTCAGCTGAACAAGGGAAGCGACAAGCCTGCAGCTCAGCGCGATGGGGACTGGGGTGTCTTCAAGGATGTCGATCAGGCGGTCGCTGCTGCGAACGAAGCTTTTGAAAAGCTGTCTGACGCCGGGATGGACGCCCGCCGCAAGGCCATTGAATGCGTGCGGCAGATTTGTGATTCCCAAGCGGAAGAACTGGGCACGCTGGAATTCAACGAAACAAAAATTGGTCGCCTCGATCACAAGATCGAAAAGCTGAAGATCATCAAGCTCGTCCCCGGCACCGAGTTCATGCGAACCGATGCTTTCAGTGGCGACAATGGGCTGACGATTGTCGAATACGCTCCCTTCGGCGTCATCGGGGCCATCACGCCTGTGACACACTCGCTGCCGACATTGGCAGGTAACGTGATCAACATGGTGGCCAGCGGAAATACTCTGGTGGTCAATCCTCACCCCAGCGGTGCCCGAATTGCGTGTGAAGGGGTTCGCCGCTTCAACAAGGCGATCCATCAAGCGACCGGCCTCGAAAACCTGATTACGATCATTGAGCAGCCGACACTGGAATCAGCGGCCGCCATCTTCGCCCATCGCGGCGTGAAGTTGCTGTGTGTGACCGGTGGCCCAGCTGTGGCACGTGCCGCTCTTGAGAGCCGCAAGAAGGCCGTTGTCGCTGGCCCAGGTAATCCGCCTGTTGTTGTTGATGAGACGGCTTGCCTCGAAAACGCCGCCAAGTCGATTGTCAAAGGGGCTGCCTACGACAACAACCTTCTCTGTATCGGTGAAAAAGAAGTTTTCGCGGTCGAGTCGATCTTTGACACTTTGATGGTGCGGATGGGGCAGCATGGCGGCTACCAGCTTTCTGCCCGAGAGGTTGACGCCCTCACAAAGCTCGCCTTCACTCCTCCGACCAAGCCTGGTGACCACTGGCACCTGAACCGAGATCTGGTTGGTTCCGATGCCACTAAACTGGCGGAACTGATTGGAGTGCGCGTTCCCGCAGGGACTCAACTTCTGTTTGGTGAAACGGACGTTAACAACCCGTTTGTTCCCGAAGAACAGATGATGCCTTTCGTTCCTTTCGTACGGGCCAAAAATGTCAATCAGGCCATTGAACTCGCTCTCGAATACGAACATGGCTTCCGTCATACGAGCCTGATTCATTCGCGCAATGTGCAGACGATGACCAAGATGGGGAAGGCTGTTGATACGACTCTCTTCATCAAGAACGGCCCATCGATGGCTGGTCTCGGACTTGGTGGCGAAGGCTATCTCAGTTTCAGTATTGCCACACCCACTGGCGAAGGAGTGACCAACCCACTCACTTTCACCCGCAGCCGCCGCTGTGTGCTGGTCGATAGTCTACGGGTTATTTGAAGTCCGCTCATTTATGAAACGTAGGGCAGGCTCCCGCCTGCCGTATCGAGTTTTTTTGAAATCATTTCGGCAGGCAGGGGCCTGCCCTACAAATAAGCGCCATAAAAATAGGAAGGAGGCAGGGATGCAGATTGCAAAAATCATCGGACGCGCGACATCAACAGTGAAGCATCCCAGCCTTCAGGGATGGAAGCTCCTGATTGCCCAGCCACTGGGTGTCAACGATAAACCTGATGGTGCCCCCCAATTGATCATTGATGGCTTGGGTGCTGCCCAGGGTGACCTGGTCGTGATCACCTCCGATGGCAAAACGGTGCGTGAAACCGTGAAAGCCGAAAACAGTCCTATTCGCTTCATGGTGCTTGGCCTCATCGATCCTTAATCAACGACTTTAATAACAACTCTTTCCAGCCATTAACTTCCAACCAACGACAAACAAAACCCCATGTCCACCGAACTCGTTGATCAGATTGTCCGCAACGTGCTGGCTCAGCTTAACAGCCGAGCCAGTGGCGCTGTGCGTTCTGAGTCAACAGTTCCGATTGATCAGTCAGTTGCTTCCGTCAGCAAGATTCATCTGCCGCCAGAATCCGTTCCCGACATCAGCAGCCCATTACCTTTGAAGGCTCCCACAAAGACATCATCGAGCGCTGTGCCAGCTGCGATTCCTAATCGCCCTTCTCTGCTGAAAGCGATTAGTACAGTCTCAGGAACCAACACCCTGCCAGTGAGCACGGCAACATCTCCCACCGCATTGGCTAATAGTTCTCGCGCGAGTGTGACACTCAATGAAGCTGTCATCACGGCAGAACTTCTCTCTCGACAAGCCCGAGGAGCCGGACTGGTTGCAGTCGCCGCAAAAGCCATCATTACCCCCGCTGCCAAAGATTGGCTACGCGATCATCGCGTGGTTCTGGAACGTGGCCTCTCGGCTGTCAGCCCCTCAGCAACAGGCAGCGTAGCCAGTTTCTCTTCGAGCAAACCGACCTCTCCCACCACCACGGCCATGGCGAAGTGGGCACTTGGTGTCGTCTCTGCCACAGCAAGTGTCCAGACTTTTCTGAACAGTACGCAGACAGCTGCCACAGTGGCTCGTATTGCAATTCTTGGGGCAGGAACGGAAGCCGACGAGTTTGTTTCCGGAGTGATCCACAAAGCCGAAGCTCATGGCGCGATTCTTATTGAGCGTTCGGCAGCGAAGCGGGCCTGCCTTCTGAATCGATCGCCCGCCATTCGTGCAGCCGTGGTGTCGTCATTGGCTGAAGTGCTGCTTGTCAGCCGCGATTTCAGCCCGAATGTTTACCTTATTGACCCGACTCTCAAGACGTTCATTGAATTGCGAAACCTGGTTCAGGCGATTGTCCGCACAGGTATTCCCTTCAGAACAGAGGGGGCGCAATGAGACTGGCCGAAGTCATTGGGCGTGTCACGCTGTCGCAATGCGATCCCACGGTGGTTGGTGGCACATGGGTTGTCGCTGTCCCGCTGCTGGTTGAAGGGATTGCCGCTGTGATTAATCGTGAGGCCACGCCCTCTGGCATGGGACGAGAAGAAGCCATCATTGTTTTTGACGAACTGGGAGCCAGTCCCGGCGACATTATTGCCATCAGTGAGGGAGCCGAAGCCTCTGCCCCGTTTCATCCTGAAACGAAACCGCTCGATGCTTACAACGCCTGCCTGCTCGACAAGATTGAGCTGTCCAGAAAATAGCAATCTTCGCAACTCACAACTCATCACCAACAACAATCAATTTTTAACGGACTCTTCTCATGACCACTGCCAACAAATGGAATTCCGGCATCAATGATCGCAAGCTCAAAGAGCTGATCTGCGAGATTGGCCGCCGGGTTTATAACAAAGGCTTCGCTGCCGCTAATGATGGAAATATCTCAATTCGCGTCGGGGAGAACGAAGTTCTGTGTTCGCCCACGATGATCTGTAAAGGGTTCATGACTCCTGATGACATCTGTGCGGTTGACCTCGAAGGAGGCCAGATTGCTGGAAAGCGGAAACGCACCAGCGAAATCCTGTTGCATCTGGCCATCATGAAGCACCGTCCGGACGTGAAGGCTGTGGTGCATTGCCATCCGCCTCATGCCACGGCCTTTGCTGTGGCTCGTGAGCCTATTCCTCAGTGTATTCTGCCGGAAATTGAAGTCTTCATGGGCGAAGTTCCCATCGCTCCTTATGAAACACCCGGTGGGCATGCTTTTGCCAACACGGTGGTGCCGTTCCTTAAGGGAACAAACACCATCATCCTGACCAATCATGGAACGGTCAGTTTTGGTGCTAACCTCGAAGAAGCTTACTGGAAGACCGAAATCCTGGATGCCTACTGCAAGATTCTCCTGCTTTCCAAGCAATTGGGACGTGTGGAGTATCTCAACGAGCGGGAGTCGGTTGAACTCCTTGACCTCAAGAAGAAGCTCGGCTTCGATGATCCAAGGTTCCATGTCGAGAACTGCGATCTTTGCGGCAACAGTGCTTTCCGTGACGGTTACAAAGACGGCCAGCCACAGCCATCTGCTTTTGAGCCAGCCCCCTATTACCCCGGCTATCTCGAACGACAGAAGACGACTCCCGCCCCGGCCCCTGTTGCAGCGCCAGCCGCTTCAGCCGCACCTGTTGATACCGAAATGCTGGTGAAGATGATCACAGAGCAGGTGATGGCCGCTCTTAAGAAATAATCATTTTGTTGCCGTTTGATCGGGTGTGGTCTTTATAAGCCTTTGTTTCCCAGCGAAAGTCAGTCAAATGAAAGTCAGCATCATCGGTGGAGGCGGACTGGTCGGGTCATGTGCCGGGTTTGCGCTGCAACTCGGTAAGATCGTTCGTGAGATTGTCATGATCGACGTGAATCCCGAAGCCGCCGATGGGCATGCGCTGGATATTCTCCATGGTGCGAGCCTGGTAGCTGATCAGTCGATTCATGCCGGAACCATGGCTGACTGTGCGAACAGCGACGTCATCGTGGTCACTGCGGGGCTTAGGCGTAAACCCGATGAAAGCCGTCTGGATCTCATCAACCGTAATGTTGCGCTGTTCCGTGGGATTCTGAGCGATATCAAGAAAGCCGGCCCCAAATCAGACGCGATTCTGTTCGTTGTCTCGAACCCGGTGGATGTGCTGACCTATCTGGCCATTCGCGAACTTGGATTACCGCCCAAGCAGGTGATTGGTCTGGGGACAGTGCTCGATACCACACGTCTGCGCAGCCTGCTGGCACAGCACCTCTCTGTCCCACCGACACAAGTGGATGTCACAATTTATGGAGAGCACGGAGACAGCATGGTTCCCATCTGGTCGCTGGGTCAGATTGGTGGATTGCCTGTCGATAGATTTCCTGGTGTGACCCCTCAACTCATCACCGAGATTGAGAAGCGTGCCCGTAACAGCGGGGCGGAAATGCTGAAGAAGAAGGGTGGAGCTGGTTTTGCTGTCGGTGTTTCGATTGCCGATGTGATTCACAGCATCGCGCTCGATCAACGCCGGGTGATGCCGGTGTCGTCATTGCAAAACGGCGCTTATGGTCTGCGTGATGTCGCGATCTCTGTTCCGACCATCGTAGGGCGTAAGGGTGTCCTTGGCGTGGTTGAAGTCGACCTCTGGCCAAAAGAAAAAATCGCCCTGCAATCAAGCGGGCGTGTCCTACGGGAAACGATCGAAAAAGTCCTGTAACCCCTTTGCAAGGTTTGAGGCGGCCCCCTTGCGGGTTTGTGGCGGCGTATGGACGTCAGTTATTAGGTCACGAATGGGGCTTACGCCGCCAGATCGTCGTATTAGATCTCGTATCCCGAACATGCCTTCTTTACGAGAATGGCCCAGGATGCTTTGCAACCTGTGGGTGGGGGAGACGTGAGAGGGTGGCACAGGTTGCCCTTTTTTGGGCTATCTTTGTGCTTGAAGCACAAGAGGCTGATGACCAATAAAACAAGGCCTGCCGCTCCTTCCACTCCGTGTCGTTGCTTGACTTGTGGCCAAGGCATTAAAAACCTTCAGCTAGCCCATTTCAATCGCGTTAACCTCTTGTGGCGTTGCCACCCAGGTAGACTGAGTACAGTCAACCTGGGTAGCAACGCTTTGAGCCCCCCCCCAACCCAGAGAATCCCGGTCAAATCAGCGATGACCGCAGGAATCCTCATGGCAGGATATTCTGATCCACCATCGTGACAGATCACCGTCGTCGGATCTTGACGACCGATGCTGGCTATCTCCATGAGAAGAAAAATCAGCGAGAAGAAAATCAGCCACCATTTCTGACATCTGGATTGATAGGATGAATATATCTTGATGCCTATCGTCACCCAGACGTTCAAAGCCGCGTCTGGGCCACCCCGCCCTCCTGGGATTGAGTCGCAAACACTATCTAGTATTTTCAATTCGTCCGATTCAGAGAATCTGCAGTTCGGCCAAAGAAGCCACGCCACAATGAAACACAACATCCTAAGCGAGATCGCGCAATCGGGCGGCCATCCTTTCGATGCGACTGCGCTGGCTCGGCTCCGCTCGCGTGACATCAAAGTTGGAATCATTCGTGACGATCAACCCCTTGAGATCACGTTGAATTTCGCCGCTGAGGTGATTGGCCGATTGGCGGAACTGGATAATCTCGCCCGGGGCATTGCCGCAGCAGCTTTGCGAGAGAATTACAACAACGGCTGGAACGAATGCGACGAAGTACAAGAAGACGGGTCACTGCACACGGTTACGAATCCGCAACTTTCCGAAGCCGAGTTCAAGGCAAAGTTGTCGTTGCGAGAGGTCAATGTTACCGGTGATCGCATGATCGACTTTTTCTATGATGACGAAAATATGTTCTGGGGTCACAGCGTCGTGGTTAACTCGCTTAATGGGGTCGATTTCAGCGAGGCGCACGCGGAGTTGTTTGGATAGCAAGACAAAGGCACATGGGGAACCAACACCGTGGGGTGGCACAAGTTGACCGTCTGTGGGAAACCTGTGTGCCGCAGGCATGAGAGATTGATGATATGATGCGTCGGTTGCTGAAGTTCTGGCTGATTGTTCTTTCACAGGTGCTCATGTTGACGGTCTTCAGTCGAATGAGTGGCATGGCGCGAGAAGTAGGCGAAGCCAAACATGGGCTTGCCGAAGACTATCACGGCAATTGCCCACAAGTCGGGAAGCGACGCTCAACTTCTGCTAATGTGCGTACCATTGTTCTTCGACAATTTACCTCCCGTGCTTTCAGCACACAGGTAGCCTGAAGACAGGCAACCTGTGCTACCCCGCTTAATACAAGTCCACTCCCCTGTGGGCAATTTAAATATAGAATTCCAGCCATTTGAAGGTCGGTGGTCTTTCGGCTCTTGCCTGTTACTGAGGATGTACAATGATATGTAAGTTGGTAGTTGTGTTGATTGTTTGTCACTTCGCATTAATAAATATTTCGACCGCGCAAGAAATTAAGAAAAACCAGGACAAGGCAATTCGGTTAATGATTGATGCTTTGAAGCACTCTGGTATAAATCGATCGTATATTTGGAGCGGCAGTGTTAGATTTGTGCATAAGTTTGAATCGCCACGGCCTGTTGGAAAGGACTATAATATTGGGCTCGACAATTGGCGTAAACAACAGGAGTCGTTTATATCGTCTTTGCCAGCGACCGATGTAAAGAACAGGAAGCATGCGCAATCGCAATTAGCTCGCTCAGAAGATCTTTATAACGAATTTCTGCTTGCTAGTCTAAAGCGTGAGGAAATTTATGATGTCATTTTTTTAGGATCTGAGCCTTTTGAGCAGATTAAGGAGCTTGTGACATTTGCTACTTTGGAGCCTGGGCTTGCGACTCGTGATCCGATTTCTCGGCTTGGGTCAAGTGATTCGGTGAACACTTTTGCCTTATTGTCTAAAGTGCAAAATCAATTGGATATCGACAAAGCACTCCGGTCTTATCGCCTTACAATGATGGGGCGAGTGCGTGGGAATGTGGCGATGGCATTTGCTGCAGCGTTGGTGGCAGGTACTGAGCAGGCACAATTGCAACCATGGTCAGTTGATGAGTCTCAAATTATGTCATTTTTAGAAAGATTGCGATCGCAGGCTTCTAAGGGTAAGATTTTCACGCAAGTTGTCGGATATGAAGACTATGAAGTTCTGCCCGGAAGTGTGTCTAACGCCACCGTGCTGAAGATTACCCTTCCTAGCGCTGGCAATAATCTTTCTTGGAGTGCCAAGTATTGGATCGATGAGAAACGTGATTTTATTTGCCTTAAAATTGAGGAGTATTTAGGCGATAAAATAAGTATACGTTTTGCCTCTTCAGGCTTTTTCCAAGATTCATTCAGTAAAATGTGGTTTCCAGGGAAGTACGAGGAAATTTCGTATCAATCTGATGGTGATGCAGTGGCATCAACGAGTTCTTTCGAGTTTCAGCAAAATGAAGTCCGCTTAAACATTCCACTTACTAAAAAAGATTTTTTTCTAGATCTTTCGAAGGGAACACGGGTCATTGACAGACGTAATGCTGTTGCCGTCCCATTTAGTGTTCCTGATAACATACGAGCAACGACGGAAAACGGCTTATTTGACACTAGTGGATTAACGATGGTTACTAATAAAGCACCATCAAGCAACGCAATTCCCCTCGTTTTAAACAGTGGTTGGAGTTTAGGAACAAAGATTTTTTTTCTGATCAATCTTTCTGCTATATTTGCACTAGCGTTCTATTTCTTTTTTGTTCACAGTCGATTTAGAGGCTGACAAGATACTTCTTTGATTAATAGCCCGCCAGCAATCGCATTGGAAAGGGCGACTATGTCCAGATGATTTGAGGTAGATCTCATGCTAATGGCCGGATGCTGATTAAGAAGCTGGCAAGTACTCACTTTAGCTGGTGCACTGAATAAGAACTGCAGAGCACAGGGGCGGCTATCGCCAAGTGGTTACACACAGAAATAATGATTGGGTGCCAGCCATAGCGGATCTGAAATTTCCGTGGCCCGCCCATCCAGATTGTTTTTCTTTCGACTACCTGGCGGATCTTTTCTAATCCACTCCCATGTTCTGTTTTCCTGAGACAAATATAGAGAATGATTAAATGATTTCGCAGTTCATATCGCAGGGTGGCACAGGTTGACTGAGGTGCTGACGATTTCACGGACAGTTCAACACACAAGAAAATTGTTCTTCGGGTCTCAGGTGTTCAATTCGAACTGCTGAGGTGTCAGGTAGCCCAGGGCGGAATGCTTTCGGTCGAGGTTGTAGTAAGCAATTTATTCGCCGATCTCACGCCGGGCTATGCGATGATCTTTGTATTCGGTCATTTGCAGCTCCGTCTTGAGTGTGCCAAAGCACGATTCCATAAATGCGTTGTCATAACAGTTCTCGGCCCGGTTCATGCTTTGCCGGAAATCAGATCTGCGCAGAATCGCCCGACAACGACTGCTCGCATACTGGCCTCCGCGATCCGTGTGATGAATCACCAGTGGTGCAGGTTGACGTTCCTTAATAGCACTTCGCAATGTCAGAATCACCAGATCCTCTGTCATCGAGGATTCGACATGCCAGCCCACGATCCGACGGGAGTAGCGATCCATCAGAATTGCCAGGTAGCAAAACCGCCCATCTGATAAAGGAATGTAGCTAATATCGCCGACCCAGAGACGGTCTCTTGCATCCGGTTCAGGAGCCTCCAGCAGCAGGTTCGGACTATAGCCCAAGCGATGCCGGCTTTGGGTCGTCCTGGGGACAAAAGATTTGGGCTGAATCGCTCGTAATCCCTGAAGACGCATCAATTCAGCCACTTTTCGCGGAGAACAGACATTACCTTGATCGGCCAAATCCGCAGCAATCCGTCGTGCTCCATAACGGCGGCGATGTCTCCAGAAAATAACCTGAATCTGCTGAGCCAGCCGTTGATCACGTGCCTCCCGGCTCGTCGATGTTCGATTCTTCCAAGAATAATAGGCAGACCGACTAAGTTGCAGGACATCACAGATCAAACTTGTGTGAGCACCGCTGGATTGCTCAATACTCGGGACCGCGGCATAGAGATCGGTCACTCGTTGCGGCCGAAAATAGCTAACGCTTTTATTAGTATGTCGCGTTCTCGCACGACTCTCTGAAGTTCAAGTTCTAATTCATGAACCCGTGCTTCGAGCGAGGTGGCAATCGGGCCGGACTGTTCGAGTTGAGCCTGCTTCCAGCGGTAAAGCAGATTGGTGTTTGAAAGACCTAATCGCTCGGCGACAGAACTGGCCGAGTGCCCATCCAGCAAAAGCGAGACGGCCTCCCGCTTGAACTCCTCAGTGAAAGTTCTCCGCGAACGCTTTTCCATCTGTTTTTCAATTCTCTTAGACATCCAACAATCCTTTCCAGGCATCCCAGTTTAAGATGTTGAACTGTCCGTGAAATCGTCAGCACCTCAGACCGTCTACGGGCTACCTGTGTGCCGCAGGTAGAAGAGGTTACGGCATCGGATAACGAGCCTTTTTATTCCCCTACCCTAAACAATGCCGGATAAGAATCATCTCCGACCGGGCGGTGGAACCTCTTGTATCTTCACCACTCCGGTAGAAATCGAAATTTCAACCCGGGCCACCCAGCGAAGAAAAACACGTCGCGATCTCTCACAGCCGGATTGACGGGATAAATGTCTCTTGTGATTGTCGTCACCCAGACGTTCAAAGCCACGTCTAGGCCGCCCTGCCTTCGCTGATTGAATCGGGTTCTCTGGTGCGAATTGTAACTTGAAATGGCGCGTTGAAGATCGCAAAAAATGTTTGCCCAAAGCTGCAAGCATGGCACACAGAGCGCTGTTTCAAGTTGGAATGCGTATGAGCAGGTGGGTTGCACAAAGCCTTAACGCCACCCTACCGCTCACCTGACCTACCCACCACAAAAGCCGAGGTCAAGAGGTACGCTTTTCAAGATGTGCCTGCGGCCCGTTTCAGCCAATAGGTGTCGGAATAGGGAGTGGTGTGGGGACTGTGACCGCAGGAACTGGTGGGGTTGCCAGTGGTAGCTTTAAGGTGAAGGCTGTGCCTCGACCGACGGCGCTTTCGACCCGGATGCGGCCGCCGTGGGATTCGATGACTTCGCGAGCCAGAGCCAGCCCTAATCCTGTGCCGCCCTGCCCCTGTGAGTCCTGCGTTTTGGTGCTGTAGTAAGGTTGAAAAATCGCTTTGAGACTTTCACTCGGAATTCCGCACCCGGTATCGCGAATACAGATCTCACCAAAGTTTTCATCTGTGTTTTTGCGGACACTGATGTAGATTGTGCCGCTGTTGGTGATGGCCTGTCGTCCATTGACGATGAGATTCAAAACGACCTGCTGGATCTGGCTGGCATTCACGTTGCACTGAGGTCTCTGGTCAAAACGGGTTTCAACCCGCACCCGGTGCATTTGCAGGTCTTTTTCAACCAGTACGAGTACATCCTCGATCAGCAAAACCAGATCTGTTGCTTCACGACGGTCAGCCTGACGACGGGCATATGAGAGCATCCCCGTTGTGATTTTTGACGCTCGCTGGCCTGCTGCCAGAATCTTGTCAAACGCCTTATCTCGTGTGGCGGCGTCCTTATGACGCATTCCCATTTTGGCGTAATTGATGACCGTCATGAGGATATTATTGAACTCATGCGTGATTGATGTGGCCAGCATGCCGACAGAAGCCGTTTTCTGAGCCTGCAACAATTCCGCTTTCATCGCCTGAATTTGCGACTCGAGTTCCGCCAGTCGTTCATCTCTGGGATCAGTCATGCCGTTCCTTAGCCTGAGACTCCATTACCTGAAGGGTATCGGCCGGGATCATGTCCCCCCTTCATGTTGGGTGAGTCCGCCGGTTCAAACTGCCATTTCTGGCAAACTCAATACCAGGGAGATTGGGAATCTTTATTGCTTAAGGTGATTATGCGGGTGATTGTGAGAAAATTTGCTTTTCAGAACGCTCTGATGCGACGCCGCTGCGACAACTGTTGGGGCATCTGCGGCGGTAACCGCCATATGACTGGAGAAAGAATGGCGATGATGGAATAGAATCGAGGAAAATCGCGAACACCCCCTGCACCTTTGCACTCCAGCAGGTTAGTCGAGATACTGGCAGCCATCACGAACAAGCTGTCGCCAAGTTCTTGATTGCGAACCGCCTGGTGGCCGACGAAATGGCTGCCAGGCTTGCCAAAAGTCATCTGAAATTATTCTCGCGATGGCGTCTCCTCGCGAGTGATTATCTTTTTGCCGGGATGCTTTGATGACGAACCGAATTTTTAATTTTTCTGCCGGGCCAGCCGTAATGCCCGAGAGCGTGTTGCTCGAGGCGAAGGAAGCTCTCCTGTCGCTGGGCAATACTGGCATTGGAATTATGGAGCATTCTCACCGCGGCAAAGCATTCCTTGCGGTCTATGAGCAGGCGGTGGCCCGTTGCCGGGAGTTAGCGGGGATTCCGGCTGATTATGA
This sequence comes from Planctopirus sp. SH287, assembly GCF_056500625.1. Lineage (NCBI taxonomy): Bacteria > Pseudomonadati > Planctomycetota > Planctomycetia > Planctomycetales > Planctomycetaceae > Planctopirus > Planctopirus sp. SH287. Next base: position 2,145,767 of record NZ_CM151403.1, read on the forward strand.
AGTCCTGTTTCTGCAAGGGGGCGCCTCACTTCAGTTCAGCATGGTTCCCATGAACTTTCTGGAAGCAGGCCAGACAGCGGATTATCTCGTTACTGGTGTCTGGTCAGAAAAAGCTCGTGATGAAGCTGTGCGTTTCGGAACTGTTCACGAAGTCTGCTCGAGCAAAGACAAGAATTTTTCCTACATTCCCAGCGATCGATCTCCCAGCGAACAGCCGGTTTACACTCACTTCACTTCCAATAACACGATTTTTGGAACGCAGTTCAAGGCAGACCCGATTCCTGCTGGCAATTCATTCCTGGTTTGCGATGCTTCGAGCGATATTTTTTCCCGTCCGATTGATGTGCCGAAATATGGCATCATTTACGGTGGGGGTCAGAAGAATTTGGGGCCATCTGGCGTGACGCTGGTCATCATTCGTAAAGATCTGGTGGAAAAAGGGAATAAGTCACTACCCACCATGCTGCAATATCGGACTCATGCGAAGAATGAGTCGATGTTCAATACGCCGCCGACATTCGGCATTTATGCGATGAATCTGGTCTTCAAATGGCTTCTTGATCAGGGGGGATTGCCTGCAATCGCCACCAAAAACGAAGCCAAGGCCAAGGTGCTCTATGATTATCTTGACCAGAGCCGCCTCTTCAAAGCCACGGCGGCTGAGGACAGTCGTTCGCTGATGAACGTGACGTTTGTCACCGGGAACGAGACCATCGACAATCAGTTTATCTCTGAAGCGACCAAAGCCGGCTTTGATGGCTTGAAGGGGCATCGCAGTGTAGGTGGCATGCGTGCCAGCATTTATAACGCGTTCCCTCATCAGGGAGTGGTGGAACTGGTGAAGTTCATGCAGGCTTTTGAAGCCAGGCAGCTGTAGGCAACGCTAAAAAATAGAAAAGGCTTATGAACTGGCTGGCCTGGTTGGTACGTGGATGGTTGATGCAAACGGCGTCCAATGCCGCGATGGATGCCATGCGCAATGCTGACAAGACCCCGTCAGGCGGATCAACAAATGCTGAGGCCCCTCAGCCGCATTCGTCTGATCATGCTGGTACTAAAGCTGGTCGCTCTCACGCTTCTGGACAAACAGCCGAACCTGCCGATGCCGGTACTGATGACGATGAGGAGATGACTGAATCGGTTTCAGTCGTCATTATCGCGGCACTCAATATTGAGATTTCCCCACTTCTGGCCCAATTGAAACACCCTAAAAAAGTCATCGGCGGGGACTTTGTGTTTCACGGCGGGTTCTGGAAAGGCAAGCGGATCGCGATTGTCGAATCGGGGGTCGGCCTGGCACGTGCTAAGCGGGCGACTCATGCGGCGATTGACGCTTTCCAACCCGACTGGATTATCTCCACCGGGTTTGCCGGGGCACTGGATCCTGAAATCCCTTGCCGCAGTATTGTGGCGGCCACCCGCGTCAACCTTTTTGACTCACCACTGCCGGCCATCGAATTGGGCCTGGCCATGGAATCCGATCCGCAGGCGAAGCTGTTCACCGGGTCAATTGTGACCGTGCCCAGAATCGTTCGCACAGTCGAGGAAAAAGAGGTCGTTTTCCGTTCAACGGCAGCCTTGGCCGCAGAAATGGAAACATGGGGCGTGGCTGAGGCGTGCCGCACACGTCAATGTCGCATGCTCTCCGTCCGTGTTATCAGCGATGATGCCAAAACGACTTTACCAGCAGAGATTCTGACCGTGGCGGGGCCGACAGGAAGTGTGCGCGCCGGTGCCCTATTGGGCGCGATTCTCCATCGACCGGGGAGCGTTTCGGATCTTTGGAAGCTGCGTGAAGAGGCTCATCAATCTGCTGAGCGACTCAAACAATTTCTTGAGTCGTTGCTGCCAACGTTGCTGGCTTCACGTGATTAAGTTTCACATTCTTCCCAGCCGGAGCAAGTGAGTGTGTTGCTTTCACTGCCTGCAACCTCATGGATGATGGCCTCTCATCCCATGACACCGATTGCAATTACGGCTGCGCCCACTACGATAGCTTCTTAGAAAGCTTCGTCACCAATCTGGTGTGAAGGCAATTTGTCGATCTTTTCCAGTGATCTGCCATTCTTGAGATGAATGGAAGATCGCTTTTGCAATGATGATGAGATCGGGCAGGATCAGAAGACAAGTCCTTTGGTTCTCCCGGTTATAATGGAAGGCTAATCACGGAATGATCAACGTCGCACATTCGAAGTCGCCTGAACTTCCGCCGTTGGGAAATAATCCTTCATCGCGCCACGCCGGAACAACGCCGGGCAGTTTCGCCAATCCTCCCCAAGTCGCCCCCGGTGTGCAGGGCCGTTGGACGTTTTCCTCACCTGATACACCCAATATGCCCCAGCCGTCGGAAATGACTGCCTGGGATTTTCTTCCCGAAGGCTGGACAACGGCTGAACTCGCCGGTGGTGCGACATCTGTCCCTTATTCACCGGGTGCTTCACGTCTTGTCTTTGAACAGAGTGATGGCAGTTACCGGGAAGTCACATTCCCCACAGATTTCGATCCTTCCACACAGCTTGAATGGGCTAGAGTGGGAGTGATTACCGCTCAGATGTCGCGTGTCGCTGAACGGGAAGACCATCTGACACCCGCCCAGGTTCGCGATGAAATTTCCGCCGGTCGGCTGGTGATTCCTGCCAATAAAAATCATCTGAAGCATCAACTTGATCCCATGGCGATTGGTCGTGCCACCAAGACCAAGATCAATGCTAATATGGGGGCCTCGCCCGTTTCTTCAAGTACCGATGAAGAGGTTGAGAAGCTGAAGTGGGCCGAACGCTGGGGTGCGGATACGGTCATGGATCTTTCCACTGGCGGTGACCTCAACGCTTGTCGCGTGGCCATTGTTCAGAACAGCTCCGTACCGATTGGCACCGTTCCTATCTATTCGATGATCATCGGTCGCAAGATCGAAGAACTGACCCACGAGATCATCCTTGAAAGTCTTGAAGTACAAGCTCAGCAAGGGGTTGATTACTTCACGATTCATGCAGGTGTTCTGAGAGAGCATTTGCCATACGTGGTAAAGCGTCTCATCGGGATTGTCAGCCGGGGTGGTTCACTTCTGGCCCAATGGATGATCCGTAATAGTGGGCAGAATCCGATGTACGACCGGTGGGAAGACATTTGCGACATTATGCGCAAGCACGATGTCACGTTCTCGATTGGCGATGGCCTGCGTCCCGGCGGGCTGGCCGATGCGACCGACCGTGCTCAATTGGCCGAACTGGCGACACTTGGCGAACTGACCGAACGGGCCTGGCGGAAAGGTGTGCAGGTCATGATCGAAGGGCCTGGTCATGTTCCCTTCGACCAGATCGAATACAACATGAAGCTCCAGCGGACGCTGTGCCACGGGGCTCCCTTTTATGTTCTTGGGCCGCTTGTGACCGACATTTTCCCCGGCTACGACCACATCACGAGTTGTATTGGGGCGACTGCCGCTGCTTACCACGGCGCGAGCATGCTTTGCTACGTCACTCCCAAGGAACACCTGGGACTCCCCAAGAAAGATGACGTCAAGCAAGGTTGTATTGCCTATAAAATTGCGGCTCATGCGGCAGATGTGGCGCTGGGCATCCCTGGCACACGTGACCGCGATGATGAACTGACAAAGGCCCGTGCAGCTCTCAACTGGGAGAAGCACTTCGAGCTGAGCTTTGACCCCGATACCGCTCGCGCCTATCACGACGAAGACCTAGATGTCGATACCGACTTCTGCGCGATGTGTGGCCACGACTGGTGCAGCGTCCGCATCTCGAAGGAAATTGTCGAGTTCGCGTCTGGCAAGGATGAGAACTACCAGTGGAACCGCGCGAAGGTCTCTGCGGCTCTCACTCCAGAACAACAGGAGATTCTGGAAAAACGCGGGCACCTGTCACCGAAAGAAATCCATCAGCTCGCCAGCAAAACGAAGAAAGTCGTCGGCGCTAACAATGAGGCCAAAGCCGCCTGTCATAGCGATGTCGTCGACGCTGAGAGCGCCAAGCAAATTCAGGTTGAACGACTGAGTTCGGCAACCTGAAGCCGCAATGATGATGAAAGGGAGAAGTGAATCTTCTCGCAGTGATTCACTTCTCCCCACTCTCACGTCGAAGACCTGATTTCAGCGACCGATCGTAAGAGCGAGAGATAAGCTCCCCACAGGAAAGTCATTCCGGCAGACACGGGTGCGGTAAGATCGTTTCCAACAACAAGATGACACCTGCTGTTTAAGCCTTGAAATCTTGCAGAATGCTGCGATCGGTAATAAGGAACGGATGCTTGTATTGATCCATCGTACCGCCGTTTCTGGCGAGTTGGCGAAGATCCCAAGCTCTCCATGCTCCCCGCTCTACGACCACCAGTTGCATTGGCTCCAACAAGCCTTCCCGTCGTTTCCGTTCGTAGAGATAATTCTGGCGTCCTAACGATTCATCCAGCTGCAACATAAAACGGCTTTGAGCCTCGCCGGTCAGTGGTTCGCGAAGCTCAATCATGGCTCGATAGGCCACCGGTTCATCAGCCATTGGCGGTACGACTGCATAGTCACCAACTGCGACTTGTAGGTTCGCGGCAGCTTCTACGACGGCGCGCACCACCTGGCTTTCCGTCAGCTTCTCGCCGAACAGATTCGCAATACGATGTCCTTTATGAAGGAATTCGATAATCGGAGTTTTGCCCTGCCAGCCAATAACTTTGATCACATCATGAATGTTGTAACGATATAAACCGCTCGCCGTGGTCATGAGTAGATAGTATTCCTGATCAAGCTCCAGATCAGCTGCTTCAAGGATTGTGGGCTGGCTGGAATCTATCTCATTGACAGGAATAAATTCAAAGTAGGTACTATTGATATCCAGGATACCACCGGGGGTATTGTCTTCCAATGGCAGGCTGGTACGACTTTCACTGGCAATGAGGCCGATATCTCGCATAGCGACATCACCGAAGTATTCGGGGATTGCCGAAAGATAAGCTCGTGTCGGGCCGCCCAGCCAACAGGCCACCAAGCTCAACTGAGGCCAGATATCAACAGGATAGAGGCGACCATTCTTCGAGCGAATTTTCTCCAGAGCAACAGCCCGGCGACGATTCGGGCGTAGTTGACGTTTGAGCCAGTTTGTTAAATGATCCGGGAGTTGAGCATTACAGTTAAATCCTCCATCATGCACTTCTTTAATCAGCTGATCGGCATGCTCGTTCCCATAGCGGGCAAACTGAAGTAGCAAGCCAGGGTTTGGCGCAACGCACATCCCCATATTACGATGCAACCCCACTCGCCAGTTGAGATAGCAACGGACATAGGCATCGGCATGGTTAGCTGTATCAGAAGGGATGCAGTAGGTCTTGCGTACGACGCCAGGGTTCATATTAGCCGTCAGACCGCTGAGGCTGCCGCAAGGAATCCCGGAAGAGGTGGTGAATTCCTGCGAGGCGCTGCCAAATCCGATTTTGGGCTGAAGAAACAGGTTGCGGTGTTTTTCAAAGGTCTGCAATCCCCAAATCGACCATCCCCGCCGATAGGTTTCCAGATAATGACCTGTCACGGGGATGTATTTACGAGTGTTGCTGGTGCCGCTTGTCAATGTAAACATGACGATTTTTTCGTCACAGAACATCGCGTTAATGTCGCCGTTCTTTACTCGCTCAATATAGGGAGCAAAGACATCATATTCAGCGATTTTCATCTGACGACGAAAATCGGCCGGGGTCTGCATTTCATGAAAGTGATGATCCCGACCAAAATCGGAACGGGCATTCCGTTTCACCAGGTTCATTAAGACTTCATGCTGCGATTCGCGAGGGCGTGTCGTCGCATGATAGAAAGCCGCCCGTTGGCGAGAGACTTTCCTCGCCAGAAACATCCCAATGAGGCCAATTATCGGACTCAACATGATCAACGAACTCCGGCGCTGCGGAATGACCTCTGCTAGCAAAACTGCTGGATGCAACAAGCCTGATCGGGAATCCGTTCCAGAGTGTGAACCTGTCTCGCTGGCCAACACTGTCTGACAACTTCGTTGTTCGCGACAGGTTGACGTCGATCCCGCCAAGGAACCAACGTTTCATAACTAGGAAATCAGACGTGAATTGCGGCACCGCCGTCGATAATCAATGTCTGACCTTGAACCAGGTCGCTCAAAGGACTGCAGAGATAAAGAACCGCATCGGCGACATCTGAGGCCTCTAGCTGACGATCTCCGGTCATTGTCTTATCGGAGCGGGCATTGAAGATCTGATCGGCTCCAGGAATCATCTTGGTGGAGTCAGTAGGAACCAATCCGGCTTGAACCACATTGAAGTTCATGCCCTGGTCACCGAACTCGAGAGCCATATGCCGGATGAGGCTTTCAAGGGCCGCTTTAGAAGTGCCGATCAGTCCATACATGGGCAGAGCCATGTGTGAGCCGTGGCTGGATATCGCTACGATTTTGGCACGATCCTCGCTTCGTTCCAACAGGGGATGTGCAGACTGGACAAGAAACAGCAGCGCGCGAACGTTGGTGTTCATGGTCGCTTCAAAGTTGCGAGGGGTCGCGGCCAGTAACGGACGAAATCCGCCAGATGCCGCGTTACTGACAAGAATATCCAACCGTCCAAATTCGTTACCGACAAACTCCATCATCGACTGCACGTCGGCTTGCTCACTGACGTCAGCGCGGATCACGGCCACCCGGCGGCCCATCGAGATAATCTCTTCTGCAACCCGCTGGGCATTTTCCTTGGACGAAACGTAATTCAGAACGATGTCTGCACCGGCTTCTGCCAGGCGCAGGGCACAGGCCCGTCCAATCCCGCGTGAAGCCCCGGACACCAGGGCAATTTTGTTGGTCAGATCGATCATGGCAATAAACCCTGTTCCGGACAAATTGGTGAACTGTTTGATTTCGTTGAACGATGCGAATCAGTGAGACCAGGCGGCAGCTTGTTTAGATCCTTGTGCCTTGGTCTCATTAAAACAGGAGCGAATTTTGCGAATATTTGATACAACCGTCATAGAGACCCAGGTTCCCGGAAACAGTTCTCGGGTTTCGGCGACGTCGAGTAATAGTTTCATTCCCCGCCAATAACAGACCGTCATTTCCGATTCAAAAGTGATCTCAAAATGAGCGGGACGAAATGCCTCGCCATGATTGACTGCTTTATAGATCGCCTCTTTTAATGACCAGAGTTTAAGAACCATCTGATCATCGTGATCATTTAATAGTTTTCGTTCCGCCGGTGTGCACCAGAGTCGGAGCGATTGCTGCGTTGCCTCAGAGGCTTCGACAACATCAACTCCCACTCTCGCTTCAGGATGACGACTGACCGCCAACGCGAAGACTTCGTCGGCATGGGAGAGAGAAAGCCGCCACGGAAGGATGCGTCCACGAACGTAAACCCGTGGCTGAGTTCCCCGCCCCAGCCCATTGCGAGTGACGACATCCATATCGTTCAGCGAAACGGCAAGTGAGCATCCCGGGGAATGTTCCTGCAATAATCGTTGAATCTGACTGACGATAAAAAATCGCCCGAGTCTCCATAGTTCCTGTCGACCTGGATGACCGATCCATTCGGATCCGTCACCCAGATGCTCGGGCCAGCCCTGTGCGAGAATCTCGTTTTGCAGAGAAGCTCGCGATGCAGTGACCAATGTCAGTTGTTCTCGGGTGAACGGGTTCAAGCCGTAACAACTCCCTTGGTGACACTGCGGTAGCCCTTGATGAAATAGAGCGGCTTTTTGGCCCGATCATAAATCGCCATATCATAGATCGAACCCGTATCGTCACTGCTGCGATACCAAATCCGGGTTACAAGCTTTTCGTTTTTGGCGGGTGGTTCTTCGCGGAGAATCAACAACTCTTCGAGGGCGAGAGGGAGTTCCATACGACCGAAGCAATTCATCCAGGCATGAATCCCGCAGGCAAAGAAACTGGCATCCAGCACGGCTGGGTGAGTCAGTGGCTTGCAAGAAGAATTAGCCGCCAGCAAGGTCGACATTTCTGTCGGGCTGACTTCCGCCCAGACATGATCGCGTCCAGAGCAAAGTGTGCTAAGAGCACGCAATGGGGTGCCGTGGATCAAGGGGCCGGCATCGGGATATCTGGCGGGTAGCGGGCTGAACATCCCCTTCGATTTATCAAGCTGGGGAAGATCAGCGACAGAAACAGGAACCCGATCAACTTTGGCAGAAGCCAACAGCAGATTCCCGCCATCCAGATCGATCAGTTGAGCATCGAATCCTTCAGCCCCCTTCTTGATCACGACCTGAATGCGTCGAGGAAGAGCGGCTTTGAGATGAAGCGACCGATGAATCTGGAAATTGCGGATCCGTGGAGCATCGCTCCCCGGGAAATTCTCGCGAATGGCCTGAGCAAAAAGCTCTAGCATCGCCACGCCTGGCATCAACGGGGCGTTGTTGTAACGGTGTTCCGCAAAGAGAGGCTCTGTCAGCGGTTCAATCCGCAATTCGGCTTCCCAAAGGTCTGCGGTTGCCGTCACGGCTTCCACCGGGAAGAGCATGCTTGGGACTGGCTGAGACACGCCCGCCAACGCCACGTTCGCTGAACCCGATGCGTTGTTTGTCACGGGAACTTCAGGAGCTACTTCGGGAACTGATGACGCCACAGAATCTGTCGCATCGGTGGGGCCGGCAACCACGGGGGTTGTCAGAGCCAGGGCCACCTGGAATCCACGGGCATCGATCAGTTGCTGACCTGCGGCATTCCAAAGCGTGAAATCAAAGAGAAGGTGGTTGTCGCCGACCTCACGGGCATGTCCAATCACGCGGCAAGGCTGCCCATCAGGAATGGCCTGATAGAAGCGGACTTCTTCAAACTTCTGAGGAAGATGAAGCTTGCCGAGAGTCAATGAGGCCCAGCGATCACAGGCGATAAAACAGGCATCGAGGACTGCGGGAGAAGCCAGCCAGCCTGTCGCACCACGTGTTCCCGAGAAGCCTGCGGTTGACGGTGGAACGATCGTTCCATGGAAACGGGCGCCTTCGCGGGCAATTTCTGTCACCCCTTGAATCGTTGGCCCGGTGAAGACACTGCCAAAGCGAGAGTCACCAATTTGTTCCCAGGTTTCGGCATAGACCACACGTTCGGTCGGTGCGGCCACGCCTGCGGGCATGGTCTGCGATGATTGAGCCGTGATTGCCTGAATGTGGGCACGCACCAGAACACGCTCATTCTGAAGGAGCACGCCTTTGCGATTCATGAATCGAGCAACCAATTCACCCACGTAGTGATCACCCACGCGTTCGATCTTGGCCGTCACCAGTTCTGGTCGGTCGGCGAAGAATCGCATACCGTTGATGATCTCGGTGTTCGTGATCGACAGCGAGGTCATTTCAGGAACGAGCAGTCGTGTTGCCTGGGCCAGAATTTCCATTCCGAAAGCCATGGGCAGGATCGGCGCGTTCTTGTGCTGATGATCGTACAGGAAAGGATCGGTAGCAGGGTTCAGGCTGGCTTCCACCTTCACGAGTTGACCACGGCGGAACTCAACCACGTTATCGAGGAGTGGCGAATCGTGGGCGATTTTCTGTGCTGCGGTATAGTCATCCCATTCGGCGCGTTCAGGAAGTGTTCGATCCAGATCAAGCCCGTCAGGCTTATCAATGATCAGGATTTCCGGTTCTGGAGCAGCAGAGAACAGTTCTTCGAGTAGGAAGGCGACACCTTCCTGAGGTGGCATGAAGGCAATCCCTCCCGCCTTGAGGGCCAGTTGGCTCTCAGGACGGGCTGCCATGCCAACTTCGCCCCATGGCGGCCAGTGGACAGTGATGGTGCGACAATCCGGACGCCGGCGTCCCAGTTCGTTGCAGAACTTTGACAGTGCATCGGACGCTGCGGAGTAATCGGCCTGTCCCAATCCACCAAATCGACCGCTGGTTGAGCCAAAGCCGACAAAGAAGACCACGGGATCATGTTCCAGGGCTGCGGCAAGATGCTTGGCCCCTTCCACCTTCACATCGAAGGTCTGGCGAACTTTGGGCAACTGCTTGCGATCAAATCGGCAAGCGTTTTCGACGCCGGCTCCGTGAATGACCCCTTCAATCGGGGCATTGAATGCCCGGATTTTTTCGATGGTTTTCTGAACCGAAGCCACACTGGAAACATCGCAGGCGTGGTAGGTCACAGAGACCCCGGCTTCCTGCATTTCCCGGAGCGTACGATCGATTTCCAATCCCCGCTCAAAGGCATTCCAGGCATCCAGAGGAACCAAACCGCGATCGCGGGCTTCTGACATGACCAGACGCCGGTGAGCTTTCAATTGGTCTGCGGTGGCAGTGTGCCACTTGGCATCCACCTGTGGGGCGGGCGAGGAACCCAACAGGTGCAAATGCACACCGCATCGCAAGCCCAGTTCGCGTGCCACCACGGCGGTAACACCACGGGCACCACCGGTCACAATCCATGCTGTACCAGGAGTTGGCCCCGCGTTTTTATCGGGAGCTGAGGGAATCGGAACGCCGGACAGGACAAATCGTTCGCCACGGGAATAGGCGACTTCACACGTCACAAAGGGATGCGACATCTCATTCTGAAGTTGTTCAACCACACGATGAGCCGGCTCATCCATGGAGAAATCAATCACACGGGCAGCGATTCCGCCAGATTCCCGTCGCAAAGCCTTCCAGAAGCCCGACAAGGCACCGCCATCGGTTCCTGTAGGACTGCCTTTGAGACCAAACTGGCCATCAGAGAACGTCAAAGCCGTCATGCTGGCGGTAGCGGTGTTGCCGTGCTTGCCAATACTTTGTGCCCACAATTGACAGAGGCGGAAGATGGGCATGAAACGATCGGAAGGACTGTCATTCTGGATCGCTTCCAGATTTTTCGGGCCAACCACAAACAGGTGATCAACCTTGCCATCGCCGCACCGCTGTGCGTATTCCGCTTCGATGGCCGACACTTGAGTCGTTATCGGCAGCGATTCCACCTGGAGACCGGATGCACGCAGCCGGGCCGTCAGGTTCTCAGCAATATCACCTGAGCCATAAACCACGGCTTTTCCGGTTAATGGAAAGGTTGTGCCAGAGGTTTCGCTCAGCATTTCATGGCGTGGACGGAGCACCACTCGACGCATGACGCGATCTGCAACAGGAGGTAAGCCTGCCAGAGGATCGCGTCCAGTGTCAGGACGGCGAACGACTTTTTCTGAAGGAGCACCTGATCGATCAGATTTCCTGGCCAGTCCCGAGGTGGTTCCAAAGAATCCATCAATGTTCAGTGTCGAAAACTGATCAGCAACTTCCCGTCGAGCAGGCCCTGGAGTCACCCGAATGGTTTGCTCTGCGGGGGTGGTCACAATGCTGATCTGGTTATCAACACGGCAGACGGTGTTCATCGTTGGATGTGCTGTGACGCGTTTGCGTCGGCCATCAAATTGATCACGCAGCGTGTTTTCAGCCACCTCGACAGAGACGCCCTCTTTCTCATGCTGAGACAGCAGTTCGTTGAGCCGCTCCAATCGATGAACCGAATGTGGAGGTGTGGGGTGAGTCGAATTGAGCAGCATCGCGTGGTTCGAGCCGATCAACTTTGGCAAACCGGTCTTCACCTGAATCTGATCGCTATCGTATTCGACATAGCACAACGTATCTGACGCGGCGTTACTGAGGCAGATCCCCCATGCTCCATTTCGCTTTGATTCTTTGAGGATCTCGATGGCTTCGTCCGAGTTGGCGGCGCTTTCGAGAATTCTCTTGATCAGTACGGGATGGATATGGCCACGAGCGGTCACGTCACGAGGAGCACGATCCAGCAGAAGTGTGCTGCTGACAGTCAAACCTTTTTCGTTGGTGCCGTTGATGCCGCACAGTTGGCCTGTGACGCTGAACACCACATTGCGGTAGCCCTTGGAAGGCGAACGGTATTGCACGACCCGCTTCAAGGTGTCGGTCAGACTCAAAGCCAGTGAAGAATCTTCGTTAGCGGCGTGAATCAAGCCGTGAGGCCCATTGGCCCCCGCTGTGATCGCAAACTGCACGCATCCAGGGACATAATCTTCGCAGAGTCCCAGGTTATGCCCGACGATGAAATTCACCGGAAGTTCGGCTCCCGCAGCAATCCCCGAAAGTTCCGCGATTTCGACTTCACCGAAATAACGATCTGGTTCAAGCAATGCCTGATTCAGTTCTGGCATGTTGTCGAGGCGTGTCCCGTACCGTGTGATCTGTCGTTCAAGGATGGCATGGATGGCATCTTTCTGATGGCGGCCATGCTCGAATCCCAGGGTATAGGGATCGCCTGATAGTTTAAGCTGAGTGACCAGGCCAGAACCAACCGCTGGTTCCCAGACGCGTTCGATAGTCGCCACAGCGACCGCGGCTGGAATTGCTTCAATCACGACTTGAGCGGCGGTTGAAGTCTGAGGCTCAACTGCTATTGAGTCTGGTGCTGGTGCACTGACAGCAGCGACCGGTGTGGCCGTGGTTTCCTGTGGAGCGGGTTCCTTTGTGGCCAGATCTTCTGTCAGGAACTTGATGATCGATTCCAGTGTCGGGAACTGATCCAGTGACAGATCGGTCACTTCGCTCGCCAGCCAGTGAAGCTCGAACTTCTGGGCACATTCACCCAGCATCTGAGCCTTCTTGATGCTGTCGATCCCCAGATCCGCTTCAAGGTCTGCCGTCAGTTCGACCATTTCTGCTGGGTAACCCGTCTGGTCAACAATGTATTCAATCGCGAACGCCTGCAACTCTTCACGGTTCGGAAGAATGCGGGGCGCTACAGGAGTTTCATTGGTTGCTGCCACTGGTTCAGGTGCTGAAACAGCAGCGACCGGTGCAGCATGAGTTTCCAGTGTGGCGGGTTCCTTTGTGGCCAGATCTTCTGTCAGGAACTTGATGATCGATTCCAATGTGGGGAACTGATCCAGTGACAAGTCAGTCACTTCGCTCGCCAGCCAGTGAAGCTCGAACTTCTGGGCACATTCACCCAGCATCTGAGCCTTCTTGATGCTGTCGATCCCCAGATCGGCTTCAAGATCTGCCGTCAGTTCGACCATCTCAGCCGGATAACCCGTCTGGTCGACAATGTATTCAATCGCGAACGCCTGCAACTCTTCACGGTTCGGAAGAATGCGGGGCGCTGCAGGAGCTTCCGTGGTTACTGCCACTGCTTCGACAACAGGTGTTGATGTAACGACGGGTGCAGCCACAGCAACAACGGGAGTGGCCGTTGTTTCCAGTGAGGCGGGTTCCTTTGTGGCCAGATCTTCTGTCAGGAACTTGATGATCGATTCCAGCGTCGGGAACTGATCCAGTGACAAGTCCGTCACTTCGCTCGCCAGCCAGTGAAGTTCGAACTTCTGGGCACATTCGCCCAGCATCTGAGCCTTCTTGATGCTGTCGATCCCCAGATCGGCTTCAAGATCTGCCGTCAGTTCGACCATCTCGGCTGGATAACCCGTCTGGTCGACAATGTATTCAATCGCGAACGCCTGCAACTCTTCACGGTTCGGAAGAATACGAGGTGCTGCAGGAGCTTCAGCGGTCACAGCCACAGGTTCAGGTGCCAGTGCTGAAACAGCAGCGACCGGTGTGGCAGTGGTTTCCGGTGTGGCGGGTTCCTTTGTGGCGAGATCTTCTGTCAGGAACTTGATGATCGATTCAAGTGTCGGGAACTGATCCAGTGACAAGTCCGTCACTTCGCTCGCCAGCCAATGAAGCTCGAACTTCTGGGCACATTCACCCAGCATCTGAGCTTTCTTGATGCTGTCGATCCCCAGATCGGCTTCAAGGTCTGCCGTCAGTTCGACCATCTCAGCCGGATAACCCGTCTGGTCGACAATGTATTCAATCGCGAACGCCTGCAACTCTTCACGGTTCGGAAGAATGCGGGGAGCCGCAGGAGCTTCAGCGGGTTGCTCAACAACGGCTTCTCCTGGAGCAACTGCTTGTGACGCAGAACTGACAGGAGGATGCCATCCGTTGACTTCAGAATGTCCGTTCGTTGAATGTGCCACCGTACCGTTGGTCGAGGCGACGCCTTTAACGGAAACAGCAGCAACCGGCAGAGCTTGAGCTGCGGCTTCCGTAAGATGTACATCGGTCAGGCCGCGCTGCTTCAATGCGCTTTGGCGATTCTGCTCTTTGCGACGTGCAGAAGCATCGAAGTAAACAATCTGTGGCTTATCTATCACAACGGATCCTGTTTCTTTCGACATCGGAGGAACTGGCGCGACTGCCGGTGCCGCTGTGCTGACCTTCCCTGGTGGATTCACTGCTGGTGGTTTTGGAGCTTCGGAGACTGGTTTTCTCGCTTGGAGAGTGCTCAACCAGTCAGGAGTTGTGGTATCGCGAGGATCCATCGGGACGCAGGCAATCGCCGATTCACCGACGATTTTCTGAACCAGCTGAGACAGAACTTTGCGCGGCCCAATTTCAACAGCGACATCAATGCCCTGCTGCTTGAGAATGTTGACCATGCCGACGAAATCCATCGACGTGACAAGCTGCATCACGAGGTTTTCACGGATCACTTCAGGATCGATGACCATCACGTTGCCAATTCCACTGAGAACAGGGAGTTGAGGCGGAACGATGGGCAGATCCCGGATGCAATCGCGATAGGTGACCAGAGCAGGTTCCAGCAGCGGTGTGTGGTAAGCCGCCGGAACTTTCAACATCCGGCTGCCAATCCGTTTTTCACGCAGCATCTTCTCAAACTGCTGCAGATCTTCGGGAGTTCCCCCCACAACCGTCTGTTCTGGTGAATTGATATTCGCCAGAAAGACTTCAACGGACGAGCGTGCCAGAAGCTGACGAATCTTGGTGGCGTCAGAGGAAATGGCCAGGAGACCACCTTGTTTGCCACCAAATTGTTCCACAACCTGAGAACGCAGCTTCGTCGCCCGGACAGCATTCTGGAAGGTTAGTGCCCCCGAGGCGACCAGTGCCGGGAATTCCCCATAACTGTGGCCACACACAACATCAGGCTTGATTCCCGAAGTCTGATAAGCCGCGAAGTACAGCAAATCGATCACCAGCATAGAAAGCTGAGCACTGAGAATATTCGCACCCGGATCAGCGGCTAATTCCTCAAAGGTTGGGCATCCTTCAGCCTGCAGAATCCGGTTGAATTCGGCCAGTTTCTCACGGGCAACGGGATAGTCTTTGACCAGATCTGCTCCCATCCCGGCATAGTACGATCCTTGACCAGGGAACATCAGGGCCAGTCGGCCATGTCCAGAGCGCGATGATGCCATGGTTGCGGGTGCACTCACCGGCTGAGCTGCACGGACAACTGGCGTGGTCGCCACCGCTGGGGTCGTAACGGCTGGGGTCTTGGGAGCTGGTCGCTGAGGCGCCTCATTACGACTTTCAAGAACCACGCTGAACGCAAAACCGGTATCAGAACTGTTGTTGACAGAAATCAGCGATTTTCCGTCTTTTGTGGTGGCGTAGAGCGGCTGAATTTCTTTGGGGAATGTGGACGCGGGAAGTGTGACTTTGGCATCTGTCTGCTTCAGTCCGAAGGTCGCTGGGATCTTCGATTGTTCCAGTTGCAGAACCGCCTTAACGATCGACGCAATCCCTGAAGCACCACGGAGGTAGCCGAATTGAGGTGTCATCGAAGCCAGATGAACGGGCTGTGAACCGTTTTCCGCCTGAATTTTCTGAACAAGAGCCGACTTGTTTTTCAGCCCTTGCCGAGTTTCCACGCCGGACATTTCCAGATGAGCGATGGCTGCTGGCTGAGTCTTGGCGACATTGCAGGCTTCCTGGAATGCGGAATCGAAGATCTCTGCTTCTTTGCCTTTCACCTGGGAAGAACGCTGTCCAGTCCCACGGATGATGGCCCGGATAGGATCTCCATCACGTTCGGCGTCGGCCAGTCGTTTCAGAACGACAACAGCGACCCCTTCTGCTGGCAGAATCCCATCGAATGCTTCATCAAATGCCGAACGAGAATCACCGGCACTCAGTAAACCGTTCTGCTGCAGGGTATCGAAGCTGTTGTCTCGCATCGACTGATGGCCAGCAGCACAGAGAACAATGTCAGAGGCACCCGTATCGAGCATGCCGATCCCTGCACTGACCGCCACATAGCCAGAGACTTCGTCAGATTCGAGGGCGAATGCGCCACCTGTGAAGTCGAATGACTTTGCCAATCGTGAGGCCAAAGTGCTGCTGGTGAAGCTGCCTGTTTCATCGAGCAATGCCGGCATGACATCCAGCAGCCGTTTTTCAAACTGAAGGGCAGCTTCTTGTGCCACGTTGGCTGGAACACCATCTTCTTGCAGCAGTTCTCGCAAAGTGCGTTGGATTAACGGGAGACGCAGTCCCATCTGCAATTGAATGGCAAAATCACCGCCAAAGACCGTGCCCACAACAACCGACGCTTTGGAACGATCAAAAGCTTTCTTGCCATAGCCGGCATCTTCCAGAGCCTGGTCAGCGGCATCGAGCAGCATAAACTGGAGAGGATTCGCATTCGCAATTTGCTTAGGCGGAACCTTATGACGCTTCCAGTCATAGACAAAGTCGGAGATGTAGCCTCCGCGAGTGGTCTGACGGGGATTGTGCGTGACTTTCCACTTGCCCAGCAGGGATTTTGCGTTGAGCTCTTTTTCGATCGCCAAATCGGTTTTGGGATCTTTCCCGGAAACCAGCACTTCCCAAAACGCGGCTTTGGTAAGAGCACCGGGGAGAATTGCTGCCGTTCCAATAATGGCGATTGGCTGCTGTGTTGTCTGAGCTGATTCTGTGCGGCGTGCGCCCTGTTGAGCCATTGAGGAAGGAACAGAAACCTGTGACTTCACTCCTTCGCCGGGGAGCAGGCCATCATCGATCACCATGTGAACATTGAGGCCGCCGATGCCAAAGGAGTTGACCGCAGCCCGGCGTGGCATTCCATTTTCAGGACGCTTCCATTCACGGGCTTCCAGAGGCACTTCAAAGGGGATGTTGGCCCAATCGATTTCCGGATTTGGCGTTGAGAAATTAATCTGCGGAGGAATAACACCATGTTCCATGGCTAGAACGGTTTTAACCAATCCTGCGATCCCAGCCGCTTCGAGCGTGTGGCCAATGTTGGCTTTCACACTGCCGATAGGAATCTTCTTAGCAAGAGAATTGCCGTTAGCAAAAACTTTTGAGAGGGTTTTCAGTTCCGTGGCGTCGCCAACCTGGGTCGAAGTGGCATGACATTCAATGAACTGAAGCGAAGCCGGATCGACTTCTTTGGAATAAGCACGTTGAACAGCGAGAATCTGTCCTTCAGGCCGAGGTGCCCAGAGGCTCTTTCCGCGTCCGTCTGACGAGACACCAAGCCCGCGAATTACGGAGAAAATGCGGTCTCCATCGGCCAGAGCACGAGCGAGCGTCTTCATGACGACAATGCCGTATCCGTCGGAGCTGATCAGCCCGTCGGCGTTGGCGTCAAAGGGACGCGACCCTGTGCCGCTGATGGACATTGCCATCGAGAAGAGCACCAGGGCGTACCATTTGCTATAGGATGCACCGCCAGCGAGAGCCATATCGACTTCGCCGCGTGCCAACGCTTGTGCCGCCTGGCTCAGCGCCATCATGGAGGAAGCACAGGCAGCGTCGATGACTAATGATGGCCCTTCAAAGCCATGAACTCGCGAGATAAGCATCGCGGCATTGGCAGCATGAAAATTGATATCCCTCATGAGACCGGCGTCTGGTGCACCAGCACGCAGTTTGGTCAACATCCGTTGAGCCAGATCGGCTCGTGCTGATGGGGAACAGCCTTTGAACTCGTCATGGCTATTCATGACTTCAGAGATCAAATCGGCATACCGGGAATATGTGACCTCGCCAGCCAGGCAACTTCCTCCCGAATGCCCGACATAGACTCCTGTTCGTGCATAAGGAACATTGCGAGGATCCATGCCAGCGTGTTTCAGCGCCGAGGAAGCAACCTCGCAAAGATTGAGGTGGGCGTTATCTGACTCACGGAGCACCTGATCCGTGATCGGGCAAACGGAGCGGTCGATCGGACGATCTTTAACGACTCCACCCAATTCTGTGTATGAAAGGCCAATTTTGCCTTGTTCAGGGTGGTAGTAGAGTGAGCGATCCAGCCGGGATTCTGGAAGCAAATCAATGGCGCTACGGCCAGACTTAATCATATCCCAGTAGTCGTCAATGCCATCCCCACCGGGCATACGGCAAGACACCCCAACAATTGCAATCGGCGGCAACTGACCCATCTGCCTGAACCCTTCAGATTAACCTGATGGAAACCGCCGCCGTGCGTTTACAAACACTCCCTAGTCCTGCCGCAACGTCCTTTAGCTTTCGCTTGTTGCTGACTGGCCCGGACGGCTTCCAAAAACCGTCTGGTGAAAAAAATGTACATCACCAGTTAGGCTGGGTCAATAAGATAGATTGGGTTGAAGGGGCAGAGTGGAAGCTTGGGTGCAAGTTGCCGGATTGTTCCAATTAAACGATCCGCGTTGCACTAAAACAACATCGCAAGATGAGTGTTTTCACCTACGCCCCTGAATGGGGATTCGGGTGGCGATTTGCTGAAAAAGGAGAGTTCAGGAGGGTTTAGAACTCTTTGTTCAGAGAAAAATGGAGAGAAAACATTTTGCCCAAGCGATGAAATTTCGTTTTTGATCAACTTGCTAAAAGCCGGAGAGCGAGTGCCGTCCGGTGAGTCTGCAAGCCACACCCTTAAGGTGAAATTTATCAAAACAGATCATATGGCCACTGAGCAAATACTGCGCAGATGAAGCATAATCACAGGAAGTGAGATTATAATTACCGGCAAATCATCTGGAGGTAGAGGCAGTTGTCCCCTGCTCCCGATTCGGGAGTGGGTCAGCTCGATTGATCGCTTCATATTACGGCCGTAATGAACTGGCAAAGAGGGCGTTCTCAGCCTCCGTTTGTCAGTTCATTGATGTTGAAAGCCATTAGAGATTGACCAGATTTCGAGGCTTTTCACCTTGCAAGACCTGAATAATCTGCTCCATGACTTCACGGCGCATCTGAGCCAGTGATTGTTCAGAAATGAACGCCGCGTGGGGAGTGACAATAACTCTTTCATCCTGAAAAAGAGGCTGACTCAGATCACAGGGTTCAGGGTCAAAGACATCTAAGGCAGCTCCAGCAATCGTGCCAGACTGAATGGCTTGCCAGAGAGCGGCTTCATCAATCAACCCTCCCCGGGACGTGTTGATCAGATTTGCAGTGGGCTTCATCTGCTGGAACTGTGCCGTCGAAAACATTTTTCGAGTGGTTGAAGTCAAGGGGGCATGGATAGAAATGAAATCGCTGGTTCGGAGCAATTCCTCAAATGAGACCATACGGCAGCCAGTGCCATAATCCTGACTACTCGCCGTGTGGGCGATGACATCCAAGCCAAGTGCACGGGCTTTAGGAACCAGCATTTGGGCTGTGTTCCCCAAGCCAATCAGCCCCAATGTCTGCCCTTTGATCCGAGTGAGAGGCAAGCCAGCCCCCAGATTGTATTCTCCCTGTTTCGTTCGATGGTGAAAAAACGCAATTTTTCGGGAGAGTGCCAAAAGTAGCCCGAGTGCGTGGTCGGAAACCTCATGCGTGCAGTAGTCCGGGGAATTGGTGACCGGAATGTTGCGTGCCGTGCAGTCGGCAAGCGCGATGTTATCCAGACCAATCCCCAGGCGGGCCACCGTTTTCAAGCGGGTAGCGGCCGCAATGACTGCGGGAGTCACTTTGGCCCAGTTCGTGGCAATGGCATCCACATCCGCTGCCAAACGACAAAGCGTGGCTTCATCGCCAGAAGGAGCTTCGATCAACTCCGCACCAATGGTGGACAACAGCGACTGTTCAATATCCAGGCTGGGCCAGGCTCGGTCAGTCAACAACACTTTGTATTTGGCGTCAGCCATTACAGAGGCACTCCCGGATTTGAAAGATGAAGCTCTAAGTCTTTTAGATCACTTTACTTAGCAGGCCCGACGGCCACCGTGAGAATTTCAAAGTCTCACCGACACCGAGATAAATTTCGAGCCATCCACCATGGTTTATATCAGGCACTGCGCCTGTTGCCAGCTGCCTGAATTTTATCCCCTTTCTGCGCTCAAGACCGAAGTGGATACGCAACACAATGATATGAAACAAGTTACACAAAACCAGCCACTTCAGGACAGTGGATAACTTATGTTGTCTAAACAGCACGTTTCCGAATAAAATAGGGCGGTGATTCATGCGGCATTTCTGTCGAATCTCACTCAAATCTCCATTCTTTTTCTGATTTTTCGGCCTCCGTTCATCCCACCTTTTTGACGACTTTCCCTGCCCGTCCCCTCTGAGACCTCTCCTGTCCTCCCGCGGAACAACCCCAACCGTACTGTTGAGGTGCCTCTTTTGTTTGTGCCCAAGTGCACTTATTCCGGACTGATTGAACTGCGACACATCGTGTCGTGCAGTTTGTGGGTCTGCGCACTTGTCGGAGGAATGCTGGCTTCCCTCGCGATGGCAGGAGGAACCGAACGAATTGTTCTGATAGATGGGTCAAGCTATGAGGGCGTCAGTGAATCAGTCCAAAATGGACAGGTGATCTGGCGAACGACAACCAACGAAACACTGTCGATTCCGATCTCACAAATTGACCATATTGACAAGATCACGACTTCACCAAAGCCTATTGCCAATGCAGACCCGTCCTCCCCCAGCACGTCTCAGGCAACCCTGACTCCTTCAAGTGACATCATCAATCGGCCTTCAGAGCCAAAGGCCAATGGGTCATTGCCACTCCTTTCGCCAGAATCAATTCTGCAACAGGACGCGCCCGCGATCAGTCATCCCGGCGCCAATGATGCCCCGGAGGAGATCGATCTCACCACTCCAGAAGAAGCCTTTTCAGAGTCAGAGTCCGGGGACTCCTGGACAGGATCTGTTCCCCTGGCCGGCAGTTCGGTCAATGTGATTTCATCGGTTTTGAATACCGCGCAACAGACTGCTGTGGCAGCTACGAACCATGCCGCTCTTTGGACGAATCGCATTCAACTGGGAGGAAACTTCACTAATGGAAACTCAAATATCGACATTGTCGATGTGGTGGCGCAGCTTGAACGATCAACTCCGGCCAGTTCAAGACAGATGGAGTTCGGGGGGCAATGGGCTAGAACTCAAGGACAAAATACAGCCAATCGCTGGTGGTTGAACGGGAACTTTGACTGGCCGATCGCTAACGAAGAAGACAAGTGGATCACGTTCTTAAGTAGCAAAAACGAATATAATAAATTGGCAAACCTGTATTTTCGTGGAACAGATACCATCGGCGTTGGCTATCGTTTTTATTATGAACCAAAAAAGCGTTTGATTGCTCGCGTAGGCCCTGCTGTGACCGTTGAAGTTTTTGATGAGCCTAACGATACGCGGACAACCTTCGACTTTTTCAGCGAAATTGAAGCCCGCTGGCCTCTATCCGATCGGACAACACTGGAAACCCGTGTTCGCTATCAACCGAGCCTGCTGGATCCTTCTCTTTATCGTGTTTTCTCGACATCTGCGCTGATGTGGGATCTGGATCAGGAACATCGCTGGAAACTGGCATTGAATGTCCGCACTGAATACATCTCTATCCCCAGTCCCGGAAGAAAGCCATCAGACGTTTTCACCGTTTTATCGATTGTCTATCAGCGAAAATGAGACATTGCAAAAAGAGGCGGGCTTCTGCATCGTGAAAGACTTGCTGGTTGCGAGAAGTCGAATGAGTTAACATTTTGCCCAGAATCATTGAGAACAGAACGAGCCGCATGTGATCTGTCTCGTTGAATCTTCAGCAGCCACTTTGATTGATCATCGGGAGTCACAACATGAGCAGCCTTTGGCCAATTGGCGTATTCACATCTGTTGATGCGGGTTTAGGCGTCCATCTGGAAGTTGCCCAAGACCTTAAGGTTCCGACGGTTCAGGTGCATGCCCCTCATCCTCACACACGGACGCCGGAAGTGGCCAAGTCTTTCCGTGCAAAATGCGACGCAGCCGGCATCACGGTCACCGTCATTTTTGGTGGTTTCGAGGGGGAAAGCTATGCCGACATTCCGACGACGGCCCGGACAGTGGGTCTTGTTCCCCTAGCCACGCGGGCCTCTCGCGTGCAGGAGATGAAAGAAATTTCTGACTTTGCAAGTTGGGTCGGATGTCCGGCCATCGGCCTGCATATTGGTTTCGTTCCCGAGCGCGGAACGGAAGATTATCAGAATCTCGTGGCTGTCACGCAGGATTTATTGGCGCACGCCGCCGGTCATCAGCAGGCCATTCATCTGGAAACCGGGCAGGAAACTGCCGAACATCTGCTGGAGTTTATCCACGATGTGAATCGCTCCAATCTGGGAATCAATTTTGATCCAGCGAACATGATTCTTTACGGCACCGGCAATCCGATCGAAGCTCTCAAGAAAGTGGGCCAGTATGTTCGGAGTATCCACTGCAAGGATGCACTCTGGGCGGCTGAGGCTGAACGTGGCAAATCCTGGGGACAGGAAGTGGCGCTGGGGACAGGCGATGTCGGCATGGAAAATTATCTGCGGACACTGCTGGAAATCGGCTATCGCGGCCCGCTGACCATTGAACGTGAGATCCCTCATGATCCTGTTCAGCAAAAGAAAGATCTTGCGTCAGCATTGGATCTTCTGACATCATTGCGCAGTAAAATTGCGGGGTAAAGCGGCAGTTTATGCGGCTGCCGCTTTTGATAACGCGGCAGCCGGTGCCATGATCGGCAAAGTCCGCAGGCCACAATGAACTTTACGATGTCTCTGGACGATAACGTGTTAAAGGATTAACTGGCGGGACTCTGCAAAGGTGGCAGGCAGCTGCAACATGGAGTCCCTCTTTGAACGCGGATGAGCAGATGCCAGACTATCGCGTTCAACTCGACAACTTCAGTGGCCCGTTAGATCTCCTGTTGTATCTGGTTCGGCGGAATGAGATTGATCTGGTGGATCTCCCGATCTCCCAGGTCACGAACCAGTTTCTGGTTTTCCTTCAGGTGATCGAACTCATCGACCTGGATGTGGCTGGTGAATTTGTCGTGATGGCCAGCACGCTGATCGAGATCAAAAGCCGCCTTGTTCTGCCTCGCAGTGATGATCAGGAGCAGGAAGCCCAGGCGGCGATGGGCGAAGATCCTCGCGCTGAACTCATCGACCAACTGTTGGAATACAAACGCTACCGGGACGCTGGCATGGCCCTGCAGGTTCATGCCGATGAATGGCATGCCCGCTTTCCCCGACTGGCAAGCGAAAAACCAAAGACTGGTCGTGATGCGACAAACGACTCCTTTAAGGAGGTCGAGTTGTGGGATCTTGTCAGTGCGCTGGCTCGTGTCATGCAGAAGAAAATCGTGGTGGAGACCGCCTCGATCCGCTACGACGACACACCGATTTCGGTCTATGTCGAACGGATTGGCTCGCGCGTGCGTCACACAGGACGTGCGGCGTTCAGCGAATTCTTCGAAGGGGCGAATGAACGAAGCAAAATCGTGGGGATTTTCCTCGCGATTCTTGAACTGCTAAGGCACCACCATTTCCACGCAGAGCAGCCTTCTCCGCACGGTGAAATCTATCTGACGCCCCCTGCTCCGCCGACAGAAAACGAAGAAGTTACTCCCGTAAAAGAATAATGGGCTGTTGTCCCCATTCCTCTTTCTGATGCCGGGATATCAAACCCATCAGGGAAGATCAGGACGATTTCTGGTTCTTCGCTGGGTTGGACTTTGCTTTGGGAGCCATGCCGGTTGGAGTATCACAATCCGGCATAGGAAATACGGAATTCGCGCTGGTTTGCTCGCGAAGTATCTCGATGGCTTTGGCTACGAGATCCGGTCTTTCCCCGCTCAAGTTCTTTGATTCAGCTTCGTCGTCGTGAAGATGATAAACTTCCCATGGCTGCGGATTTCGCGTTTTCAGGCCACGACGCAGGATTTTGAAGTCCCCCAGTCGCACACAGACCTGACCTGTATATTCCGCATAGACCCAGACCATAGGCTTCTCCCGTTCTCTCGTTCTGGCTGGGATTTCGCCAGTCAGGCAAGGGAGAAGGTTGATGCCATCCAGTTCGTCTGTGAGCGGGATGTTGGCCATCGAACATAAGGTGGGAAACCAGTCGGGAAAATAGGAGGGAAAATCACAAACACTCCCCGAAGGGATTTTTCCGGGCCAGTTCACGATGGCAGGAACTCGAAGGCCACCTTCGTATGTACTTCCCTTATAGCCGCGCAATCCTCGGGTGCTATTAAAAAAGACCGGATCGGCTCCACCGACATGAAAGTCTGGCGATTGAGTCGCATGCGTGGCCCCATTATCACTGGTAAAGATGATGATGGTGTTATCCAGCAAGCCGCACTTTTCCAAAGTCGAGACGATCTGTCCTACATGGTTATCAAGGTCGTGAATCATGGCGGCATAAGCCGCCCGCGGCCTGGGATGAGGGAGATAGCCTCCTTCGCCACGATAGACCTTTTGATCCCATTCCTTTGGGAATTTCTCAACCAGAGCTGGTGGTGGCTGCAGCGCCACATGAGGCTCAATAAACGGCAAATAGAGAAAAAATGGCTGCGATTTGTGATCATTGATGAACTGCACGGCAGCATTCAGTGTGAACTCTGGGGCGTATTTTTTCCCCTGGAACTTTTCCATTGTTATCGTTCCTTCCGGTTGCCTGGCATTTCCCGGAATCGGAACCTCATTCAACGGAAAAATTTCGCGGTTCTTCCAAAGTGATTTCGGGAAGTAACTGTGAGCGATGGCCTGGCAGTTGTAGCCAAAGAATTCGTCGAATCCTTTTTTATTTGGCTCTCCGGTACTTCCGACTGGCCCCAGCCCCCATTTCCCGAAAGCCCCTGTCGCATAGCCGCTCTTTTGAAACTGCATTGCCACTGTGATGGATTCGTGGCTGATCGGATGCTGCCCTTCAGAAAACATGGGAAGCAGAACTTTTGCCTGCTGGTTTCCGCGAATCTCCGCGTGCCCCAGATGCTTTCCCGTCAACAGTACACAGCGCGATGGGGCGCACGTCGGAGCACCACTGTAATGCCGGGTCAGTTTGACGCCGCGCGTCGCCAGTTTGTCGATATTCGGTGTGGGAATCTTTTCCTGTCCAAAACAACCGACTTCTCCCCATCCCAGATCGTCGGCCAAGATAAAAACCACATTCGGACGATTTGAGATCCTGACGGTCTCCGTTCCCGCAGGGGATTTTTCTGCCGATGAGGAAGAATGTTTCTGGGCCTCACTCGCCTCGACCACTGCTGAAAAAGACAGCACACAAGCCAAAAGAAAAGCAATCACCGATGGTTTCCGGCCCATAAAGAATGATTTTTGAAACTTTATCACGTCTAAAACGTCCTTCAGTTGACTAACACCCCGCCCAACCATGCCTGCAACCACCGCACTGTTGATTAATTGTGTAGCAAAACTCCGACCAGACCGTGTCCATCTTGCTTATTTTTTAACCTGCCGGACTCCAAACCCAAGTTTTCATAGCAAACTCCCTGTTTCCTGCCTCACAATGCATGGAAATTGCTAGAGGAGAGTGAATGGAAGGAAATTTGGCCTCGCCAGACGAAGGTGACGTTTCTCTCAAGCTGTTGTCGAAACAATTCTTGTTGCCGTTTGTGAACTATCATTGAGACAAATTGTGGTGACAGACGCGGGTTGTGTCTCCAGTGATGTTGTCAAAACCATACAGATCATTCGACCTGAACTTATCAGTGGACACGTTGGCAAAACTCCAAATCCAGACAATCTTCTGGATCTTTGCGGCAACTCCACTTTCCACAACAACGGCCTAAGCAAACCAGAGATCACATGACCATTCGCGCTGCTCTCCACCATAAAACGGTCTACACCTACGATCGTCTCGTCAACATGGGGCCACACATTGTCCGGTTACGGCCCGCGCCCCATTGCCGCACGCCGATTGTTTCGTATTCGCTGAATATCGAGCCAAAAGACCATTTTCTGAACTGGCAGCAGGATCCTCACGGGAACCATATTGCCCGGCTGGTCTTCAATAAACAGACAACGGAATTCAGTGTCAGCGTTGATCTCATTGCCGACATGACGGTGATCAACCCCTTTGACTTTTTCTTAGAGGAATATGCTGAGACATTCCCGTTCAAATACGAGGAATGGTTACAGTCCGAGTTGACCGCTTACCGCTCTGCGGAATCAGCAGGCCCACTTCTCAAAGCTTACATGGAGACCGTTGACAAGAAGCCTCAACGAACGATCACTTTTCTGGTGGAACTGAACCATCAGGTTCATCGCGATATCTGTTACGTGATCCGGATGGAACCGGGAGTCCAGAGTGCGGAAGAGACGCTTTCAAAGCGATCAGGGTCATGCCGTGATTCGGCCTGGCTGCTGGTGAAAATTCTGAGAGAGCTTGGATTTGCGGCCCGGTTTGCCTCAGGATATCTGATCCAGCTCGCTCCAGATCTCAAGGCACTTGATGGCCCCTCTGGCACAGAAGTGGACTTCACTGACCTGCATGCGTGGACTGAAGTTTATCTTCCCGGTGCAGGCTGGGTGGGAATGGATCCGACATCGGGGCTATTCTGCGGTGAGGGACACATCCCTTTAGCTTCCACCCCAGAGCCTTCCTCGGCCGCTCCTGTGACCGGGTTGGTTGATCCCTGCGAAACCAAGTTTGACTTTCAGATGGAAGTCACTCGCGTCCATGAAGATCCCCGCGTTACGAAGCCCTACACAGACGAGCAGTGGCAGCGGATTACACGACTGGGAAATGACGTTGATCGCCACCTCCAGGCGGCAGACGTCCGCCTCACAATGGGGGGTGAACCGACCTTCGTCTCGATCGATGACATGGAAGGCGATGAATGGAACACGGCTGCCGTTGGCCCGACCAAACGGATGAGAGCCGATGTGCTTTCCCGTCGACTGCGTGAGCGATTTGCACAAGGAGCCTTACTCCACTACGGCCAGGGAAAATGGTATCCGGGGGAACCACTCCCCCGCTGGGCTTTCACTCTGATCGCACGTAAAGATGGCCTTCCTGTCTGGCGTCAGCCCAAATTGATGGCTGATGAAACCACGAAGTACGAATTCACATTCGATGATGCCCGCCAGTTCACCGAAACGCTGGCCAAAAATCTGGAAGTCACCACCAGCACGATTGTCAATGGATACGAAGATGTGGCGTACTACGCCATGCGTGAGATGCGTTTGCCGATCAATGTCGACGTCTTTGATAACAAGCTGAAAGATCAGGAAGAACGAGAGCGGATTGTCCGCCTCTTTGAGCGGGGACTCGGGAAACCAACGGGTTGCGTCCTGCCTCTACGCCGTAATCGCTGGAGCAGCACGCCCCATTGGATGACGGCTGCATGGCCTGTCCGAAGGGATCAGTTTTATCTGCTCCCCGGCGACTCTGCGATGGGTTTCCGCTTGCCGCTGGATTCACTCCCCTATATTTCCGATGAACGATTCAGCGAATTGCTCACACGGGATCCACTCGAACCACTGCCCCCCTTGCCTACTCCCAAATCATTGCGCCGAGCCATCCAGGCCACGGTTCCAACGGTTCCTGTTGGTATCGCTTCGACAAGTGGAGCCAATTTGTGGTCAGCACAAAATCTGGGCAACGAGTTGGGACAGGATACTCCTTCTGCAGAGCATTGGGGCTTCGGCGAAGGTGTCTCTCTCAAGTCGACTGCCCGGCGAACACGAATCACCGGTGACGATGGTGGAGCCGCTTCTAGCCCCTATGGAAGCTTTGATTCGGTTAAGAATGGCAGCAATGGGAATGGTTCTGGCCATGGGCAAAATGGTCATGGCCCTGATGGGAATGGCCACGGGCAAAATGGTCATGACCAGGGTTCCACTGGACATCCCGAGTGGGTTTCCCCTGCTCCGGTTGAATTTTCTGACAGCTGGGTGCGAACGGCGCTGGTGGTAGAGCCGCGTGATGGCCGGCTTTTTGTGTTCCTTCCTCCCGTTGAAACCGCAGAGTGCTTCCTGGAACTGATTGCTGCTATCGAGGAGACAGCGACAGAACTCTCCATGCCGGTGGCTGTCGAAGGCTATCTCCCGCCTTATGACCCTCGACTGCTGGTCTGGAAAGTCACGCCTGACCCAGGGGTGATTGAAGTCAACACCCCTCCCACAGAGACCTGGACTGAACTCGCGGAATTAACGACCGGGCTATATGAAGAAGCACGTCTGTCCCGACTGGGAACAGAAAAATTCATGCTCGATGGCCGGCATTCCGGAACCGGCGGCGGAAACCATATTGTGCTCGGTGGAAAGACGCCGGCTGATAGCCCTTTTCTGCGCCGCCCTGACCTGCTTCGCAGCCTGATTTCCTTTTGGGTGAATCATCCTTCGCTATCATATCTGTTTTCGGGATTGTTTATTGGCCCGACAAGCCAGGCTCCGCGCGTGGATGAAGGACGTCGCGACACGCTCTATGAATTGGAATTGGCATTTGAACAGATCCCTGACCACACGGCTGTTCCCCCCTGGTTAGTGGATCGAATTTTCCGCAACCTGCTGATTGACGTCACAGGCAATACCCACCGCTCTGAATTCTGCATCGATAAACTTTATTCACCTGACAGTTCTACCGGACGACTGGGGTTGGTGGAGTTTCGCGGGTTTGAAATGCCGCCGCATGCCCGGATGAGCCTGACTCAGCAACTGCTGATCCGCTCGCTTGTGGCCTGGTTCTGGGAAGAACCTTACCGACATCCTGTCGTGCATTGGGGGACTTCGCTTCACGATCGATTTATGCTGCCGCACTTTCTTGAAGAAGACTTCAAATGTGTGGTGGGTGAGCTTCAGAACGCGGGATTCTCCGTGGAAGCTGAATGGTTTGATCCCCATTTCGAGTTCCGTTGCCAGAAAATCGGTGAACTCTCTTTGGGGTCAGTCCATATCGAATTCCGTACAGCTCTCGAGCCTTGGTACGTGCTGGGTGAAGAAGGTTCCCCTGGCGGAACAGCCCGATATGTGGATTCTTCGGTGGAGCGACTTCAGGTCAAGGTTTGCGGCATGACGCCCGGCCGGCATGTCCTGACTGTCAATGGTCGTCGTATTCCCCTGCATCCTACGGGGACAGAATCTGAATATGTTGCAGGAGTCAGATACCGAGCCTGGCAGCCCCCCTCATGCCTGCATCCGACCATTGGAATTCACTCTCCACTCACTTTTGATGTCATTGATACCTGGCTGGATCGGTCGGTCGGTGGTGCTCAATATCACGTGGTTCATCCCGGTGGTCGCGGCTATGACGTCTTTCCTGTCAATTCCTATGAAGCTGAGAGTCGCCGGATGAACCGATTCTTCAAAATGAATCACACCGCGGGGAAAATCCGCATCCCCCCGGAGCATACAAATCATCAGTATCCATTCACACTGGATCTTCGGCGCCCCTCTGCCCCTATGTTCATGTAATCGATCATCGCCTCTTGAAACCTGTTCGTGAGTGGATGTGTTTGTGCATGGCCTGATGGTAAGGCTTGTGGATCGGCGCTGTTAAGATTTGTGGGCCTTCACTGTGAAATCATACAGCGAAATCATGCTGTGGATGCCCACAGATTTCATGGCAAGTCCTCTAAGCGTATTGACAGAATCAGCCTCACATCAGTATCCAGCAGACACTCGAGATGTGTGACAGCAGAGACTTAGCCAGGCTTCCTTAGCCGCCACTTGTGCAAAAGATCGACCGCGCGCGATGACTCAAGCACCTGGAACCGTTCTTAGAAACGGCCTGACCGATGGCCTGATTGACAGTTATCCTGTTGCTCATGGCCTATACGATGAATACTTTGCCTGCCCGGGAACACTTCGTCCACATGTCACACATCTTGCTGATGCCCTGCAAGAGATGGGGCCAGTGGAGTTGCTGCGATGCCGGCAACAGGCCCAGCGGACAATTCATGAAAACAGTGTGACCTACACGTCACACGGTGACACAGAACGCCGCAATCGTCCTTGGGAATTCGATGTCATTCCCCTGATCATCCCTCCTGATCAATGGCAGAAACTTTCGCGTGGTCTGTCACAGCGGGCGTATCTGTTAAACATGATTCTGCGGGATCTTTACGGCGAGCAGCGTTTGCTCAGCGAACGTTTGCTCCCCCCGCAACTGCTGTTTGGTAATCCTCATTACTCGCGGGCGCTGCATGATCTTCCGGCGCCTGTCCAGCATCAGTGGCTCCAGATTTATGCTTCCGAACTGGCCAGAAATCCCCAGGGAAACTGGATCGTCGTTGCTGACCGGACAGAGGCTCCCTCGGGTGTGGCCTATGCCCTGGAAAACCGGATTGTCGGATCGAGCATCTATCCCAAGGTTTTCCGCGATCAACGGGTTCAGCGGCTGGCACCGTTCTTTATCGCATTGCGAGAATTATTGCAGAAGATGGCTTACGACCATCGCGACAACCCTCGTATCGTGCTGTTGAGTCAGGGGCCGACGAACCCTAACTTTTTTGAAGACGCTTATCTCGCGCGCTATCTAGGCTATACGCTTGTCGAAGGGGAAGACCTCGCCGTTCGTGATCAGCAGGTCATGCTGAAAACGTTGGGAGGACTCTTACCGGTGGATGTGCTATTCCGCCGTCTGGATGATCTGGATTGTGATCCCCTGGAATTGAGAAGTGATTCTTTTCGAGGAGTGACCGGACTGGTTCAAGCCTTGAGAGCACGTCAATGTGCTGTGGCGAATGCGCTGGGAAGCAGCTTGCTCGAATCACCGGCGATCATGGCTTATCTTCCGCAGATTGCCCGAAACTGGCTGGGAACTGATCTGGAAATTGAATCTTCCAAAACCTGGTGGTGCGGTGACCCGAAGTCATTAAGCTACGTACGCGAACATGCCCATCATCTGTGGATCAGACCGGCGTTTTCTCACTCGAACCTTCCTTCTGGCCGCCCGTCGGAAATGTCTCAGGCTCAGCGGGATGCTCTGTTCGCAGCATTAACCTCCCGTCCACAGTTATATGTCGGGCAAGAGGTGGTTCAACGATCAAAAGCCCCAGTGCTGCTGAATGATTCCTGGCAGTCATGGCATTTGGGATTGAGAACTTATCTGGTTGCGTCAAATTCTGGTTATGTTGCGATGCCGGGCGGGCTTGTTCGTTGCTCGCCGCAATCTCACACGATTGATCAGTCCGTCTCCATGGGAGAAGGTGCCAAGGACTGCTGGGTGTTGAGCGATGGCCCGGTGCCACAAATCACGCTGCTGTCCCCTCCAGGAGCGGCGATAACTTTACGTCGCAGCGGAGCTGAACTCCCCAGCCGCGTGGCTGACAACATGTTCTGGGTCGGCCGATTTGCCGAACGGGCAGAAAGTTCGGCTCGCCTGTTACGAACGCTGATCAGTCGCCTGACTGGCGAGTCAGGGGGAAGTAATGTGCCGGAAGTCGCCATCCTCATGAGATGCCTTGCTGAAGGGGGGCAAATTGAACCCAGCTTTGCCTTACAAGACTTTCGGAAACACCTTCCCGCGATTGAAAATTTGTTACCGCCAGCCATTTTTGACGAGCGAGAGCCGTTCAGTCTGAAAGCGACCTTGAGTCAACTGAATCATGTCGCCTCACTGGTGCGTGAACGCCTTTCACTCGATAGCTGGCGAACCATCAACCGGATCTATCGCGAATTCCAACGGCGTCGCGCAGGAGGTACGACGGATTTTGCCGATGTTCTCCAGCAGCTTAATCGTCTGGTCGGCGATCTTTCGGCTCTCAGCGGACTGTCGATGGAAAGCACCACCCGAACACTGGGCTGGCGATTTCTTGATATTGGCCGTCGTATTGAGCGAGCCATGCAGACATTGGTTCTCGGGAGAAACCTGCTGGTACCAGAATTCATGAACTCGTCGGCCGTCCTGGAATCCGTTGTGGAAGTGGCCGACAGTTTGATCACCTATCGCACTCGCTATCTCACCCGGATTCAATTGCCACCTGTGTTAGATTTGATTATGACCGACGAGACGAACCCTCGTTCGGTCATTTTCCAGCTACTGACCTTATCACAACACATCGATCAATTACCTCGCGATCGAACGGCTCCACTCAGAACGACCGAACAGCGCCTGATTCTTAATGGGGTCAGTCAGTTGCAACTGATCTCTTCAGACGAATTGACACGGGCGAATGAAGTGAATTTCCGTGATCGAATCGATACCCGACTGGGGCGGCTCTCCCGATTGCTCCCACGGATTTCCAATGCCATCACCCATCAGTATCTCCTGCATGCTGTTTCTGCACAGCAATTGACGGATGTCCGTCCACGAAAAATCAAGGCCAACGAATGGAACCTTCCGAACCCTCGCTCCAAAACAACAGGCACCAATTCCAGCATGCTCGATGACGATGATCTCGATCCTGGAAATGTGTAATCCGCAAGCATGAGCTTGTTTCTGTCCTCTCCCATGAAGCGCTGACTCATCGCGAACTTTTGCCCGCATGGTGAGCTATTATCAACTCAGGCCGCACGTATGGAATACCGCATCACCCACATCACTGATTACAGCTATACCGATCCCATCGCCATATGCCACAATGTGGTACATCTGGCTCCTCGAAACATGCTGACACAGCGATGTTTTGAGCACCGCGTCGCTGTGCGACCACGACCGGCGGCTGTGGTGCGACGGACAGACTTCTTTGGAAATGTTGAACATTACTTCGCCATACAAAGGCCTCACCGACGGCTGATTGTGAAATCCACCAGCCATATTGAGGTGATTGCCCGACCAACCATCGTACCGATGAACTCACCTCCTTGGGAGCAAGTGGTTGAGCGTCTGTGCCGCGCAGACGGGCACGACTGCCTTGATGCAATGCAGTTCTGTTTAGACTCACCTTCGATTCATGTCTTTTCTAGCCTGCGAGAGTATGCTTCTCCCTCATTCTCGCCAGGGAAGCCTATTGTTTCAGCAGTTCTTGATTTAACGGCACGAATTTTTCATGATTTCAAATATGACCCTAAGGCCACAACCGTGAACAGTCCTCTTGAGGAAGTTCTGGATAGCCGCCGAGGGGTTTGCCAGGACTTTGCTCATCTGCAGATAGGCTGCCTGAGATCCATGGGATTGGCAGCTCGTTATGTGAGTGGGTACATCCGCACGACTCCTCCTCCCGGAAAAGCGAGGTTGATCGGAGCTGATGCGTCTCACGCCTGGTTGTCTGCGTATTGTGGCGAAGCGGGTTGGGTCGATTTTGATCCGACAAATAATACGATGGCATCTGACCAGCACATTACGACATCATGGGGCCGTGACTACACGGATGTTTGTCCGATTAAAGGAGTCTTTATTGGAGGGGGGCATCACACCATGACTATTTCCGTCGATGTGATGCCTGAAGACGAATTTGAATCTCCTCCCGGTTTTGCTGCGACTGCTGGTTAATTGTTTCAGGCTCCGATTCGTTTTCATCCTGCATATTTTTCGCCGAGTGATAGCGACTGTTTCATTGGAATCCCACACAGGACCACATTCATGAATCCATCGCTTGCATCCCTTTCCGATGTTGCACTCAATTTTGCTGATTACCAGACCGAAGGATTCCACGACGAGCTGTTTTTTGACAACGACTCGCCTCGTTCGGAAGCCGGGCCATTGATCCAGCGAATCAATTCGTTACCGCCGGGGGAACTCGTGCGTCGACAGGCCGCTGCCGAGCGGTTGTTGCTGCAACTGGGCATTACCTTTAATGTTTATGGAGACAACCAGGGCGCAGAGCGGATTTTTCCGTTCGACATCGTGCCACGCATCGTCCAGGCCACCGAATGGGAATGGCTGGAAAAAGGGTTGAAGCAGCGAATTCAGGCTCTGAATTTATTTATCAACGATATTTACCACGACCAGCAGATCATCAAAGATGGCATTATACCGGCTGAGACCCTTTTGGAAGCCACCAGCTATCGCTCCCAATGCCAGGGATTGAATCCTCCGCATGGAATCTGGTGCCATGTCACTGGAACAGACCTTGTCCGTGGTGGCGATGGCCAGGTTTATGTCCTCGAAGATAACCTGCGGTGCCCTTCGGGGGTGTCTTATGTCCTGCAAAATCGCTCGATCATGAAGCGAACCTTCCCGCAGGTCTTCGATATGAGCCGCGTGCGGCCGGTTGGCGACTATCCCTTGCGACTCTTAAGAATGCTGGAGCATCTCTCTCCTCGCGATGTGGCCAACCCGCGCGTTGTCATTTTAACTCCCGGAGTCTTTAACTCAGCCTATTATGAGCACTCTTTCCTGGCTCAACAGATGGGGATCGAGTTGGTTGAAGGGCGAGACCTCGTCGTGACTGAAGGCCGTGTTTTTATGCGGACAACGTCGGGACTGGAACCCGTCGATGTGATCTACCGGAGAATCGATGATGATTTTATCGACCCGAAAGCCTTTCGCCCCGATTCAATGCTGGGTGTAGAAGGCCTGATGGATGTCTACCGGGCTGGACGTGTCGCGCTCGCTAATGCTCCGGGAACAGGCGTGGCTGACGACAAAGTCATCTATGCCTATGTCCCGAAGATCATCAAGTATTATCTGAATGAAGAAGCCATCATTCCCAACGTGCCGACATATATCTGCGAAAAACCTGAAGAACGAGACTATGTACTCAAGCATCTGGACGAGCTTGTCGTCAAGGCGGCTAATGAATCTGGTGGCTATGGCATGCTGGTTGGGCCGCATTCCACGAAGGAACAACAAGATCAATTTGCGGAACTGATCAAGGCTAAACCCCGTAACTATATTGCACAGCCGACGCTTTCCCTTTCGCGTGTCCCCACGATTTGTGGAGAGCGTTTCGAAGGCCGGCATGTGGATTTGAGGCCATATATCCTATATGGAAAAGAGATTTTTGTTCTTCCGGGAGGTTTGACGCGAGTCGCCCTGAGAAAAGGGTCACTGGTGGTCAATTCTTCACAAGGAGGCGGCAGCAAAGACACATGGGTCATAGCGACCAATCAGGAGCAATTGCAAGCTCAACCACCCGCTCCTTAGTCAGCCAGATCTGGGGGGACTTTTGACGAAACTGCGAGAGCAGCCCCCTCTCATCTGTAACATTTTATCAGAAACGTTCTGGCGGCGTAAAACCCATAGTTCCCAGAACAAACGACGTACATATGCCGCCACACCGACCCGGAAACGGGTCTAAGGTTTTTACATCCTCCCCGTTCGCCTGTCGGAAGATTTTCAATGCTCAGCCGTGTTGCCGATGCGATCTATTGGATGAGTCGATATATCGAACGTGCTGAAAATCTGGCACGGTTCATGGACGTCACGTTTAATCTGATGCTTGACCTGCCACAGTCTCATCAGAACGCATGGCCTCCGCTGATCTATACGACAGGCGATCACGAATACTTCCGTGAAAAGTATGGGGAGGCAAATCAGGCCAGTGTCATTGAGTTTCTCGCTTTTGATTCTGACTACCCTGGCTCGATCCGCTCATGCCTCAAGTTCGCGCGAGAAAACGCTCGTTCAGTGCGAGAGACCATTTCCAGCGAAATGTGGGAACAACTGAATCTCTTTTACTATATGGTTCGTGAGGCTTCGACCAACGCTGGTATTAAGGCATCACCACTTGATTTCTTCCATGAAGTCAAGCAGGCTTCTCACCTCTTTAAGGGCATTACTGACGCCACCATGTCGCGGGGCGAAGGCTGGAACTTCAGCCGATTAGGGCGATTGCTGGAACGGGCCGACAAAACCTCGCGAATTCTTGATGTCAAGTATTATCTACTGCTCCCTACGGTGCATGATGTGGGATCACCGACCGACGATCTCCAATGGCAGGCCGTACTGCGATCGGTGAGTGCGATGGAAATGTATTCCAAACAGTTCCATGCCATCACACCTTCGCGTGTTGCCCAGTTCCTGTTGCTGGATCGCCATTTTCCTCGGGCGATCAATTATTCAGTGATTGGCGTAGAAAATGCCCTGCATGCCATTTCAGGAACTCCGCTAGACACGTTTCGCAATGTCGCCGAACAGCGTGTGGGTCAACTCCGTTCCGAGTTGGCCTACACCACGGTGGACGACGTCATCCAGCAAGGGTTGCACGAGTTTCTTGATCTACTACAGACCAAGCTGAATCGAATCGGCGAAGGTGTTCACGACACATTTATCGCAGTGCGCCCTGTCCAGCCCTCTTCACAATATCAGTCGCAGTTTCAATCAAATGGTATTCCGCGGCATCCGATTTTTTTCCGTTAAGACACAATCGGTTTGTGACAGAGAGCGGTTTCTCTCGCAGAACCAGGATCGCCTGGCGATGAAAAGCTGTCGCAGGCAACACTGGTTGTTAGAGCCTCAGTGTTCCGTTTGAATCAGTGATCATTTTCATGCGGGCAGCATCTCCTGATATTGGTTATGTTAGCGACCTGTTTTGTTGAAGCTGATAACCATCG
This sequence comes from Planctopirus sp. SH287, assembly GCF_056500625.1. Taxonomy (NCBI): domain Bacteria; kingdom Pseudomonadati; phylum Planctomycetota; class Planctomycetia; order Planctomycetales; family Planctomycetaceae; genus Planctopirus; species Planctopirus sp. SH287. Next base: position 2,182,094 of record NZ_CM151403.1, read on the forward strand.
ATGCGTGACCTGTCAGGAGAATGCACCATGCGGTCAAAACTGTTAATCGTTCTGGGAGTCTTTGTCGGGCTGACGGTCTTCTTTATGGGGATTGTCGCGATGCAACCCAACGAATTTAAGATTACGCGAAAAATCCTGATCAAGGCCCCTGCGGCTGAGGTTTCCGGGCATGTCAGTGATTTTCACAAGTGGGAAGCCTGGTCACCCTGGGCCAAGATTGATCCCAAATCAACCGTTGAATTTGAAGGCCCTGAAGCGGGTGAAGGGGCGATTTTCAAATGGTCAGGCAATGACGAAGTCGGCCAGGGAAAAATGACCATTGTTGACAATAAGCCGGGTGAACTCGTCAAAATCAACCTGGAATTTATTCGGCCAATGGCTTGCGTGAATACCAGCGAATTTCAGTTTGCCCCGGAAGGTGACCAAACCCAGGTGATCTGGTCTATGTATGGCCCTCAGAACTTCATGGGGAAGGCCATAGGACTATTCATGAATATCGATGCCATGGTTGGCAAAGACTTTGAGAAGGGTTTATCCAACATGAAAGCCGTGATCGAGTCACCCTCGCCGGCTGCGACGGAGTCCACCAGCAAAACACCAGACACGACTGAAGCCGAGGGTCCTGCCTCAACAGCAGAAGAAACCAAAGCATCAGGTTCTTAAAAATATGCTGACTCAATCGACCAGTTCCCGAGCCCGTGTTACTGACCTCGCAGGATTGATCATTGCTTGACCTGACAAATCAGGACAAGGTTTCAGCTTCACTATAGATCCGCCAGGTTAGTAGGTTGAGGCTTGAGCAGTGATTCGATGGATCGCTCTCTGGGAAGTTGATCGATCAAAGCGTGCGCCATGCGCAGGTCATCAGGGGTTGTAATTTTCAGATTGATCGCGGAGCACTCGACGACCACGACCTGATGGCCCGCTTCTTCCATCAATTGGGCTTCATCGGTGGGTTGTGCTTTTCCCCGGCTGGCAAAGGCCTCTTTGAGAAGTTGGGTTCGGAAGACCTGCGGTGTTTGCGCCAGCCAAAGCTGCTCGCGTGGCAATGTGGCTTCAATTCGCCCCTGCTGGCCAACTCTCTTGACAGTGCTGGTCACCTTCTGAGCGAGAATCGCAGCCCCCTGCTGAGTAGCAGCGGCAAAAACATCGTCAATCCAGACCTTGCTGATCAGTGGCCGGGCAGCATCATGAATCGCCACAAAATCAGCTTCTGGTTTGACCTTCGCAAGAGCAGCCATGACCGAGTCGGCGCGTTCGACTCCGCCTTCACACAATTCGACATTCATGAGAGCCAGATGGGGACGAAACTTTTCTTTGAACCAGTCAATATCCTCTGGTGACAACACAACAATCACCTGGATCACATCGGGCCGCTCAATAAAATGGTCAACCGCCCGCAGCCAGACCGGTCGTCCTTTCAACTCGGTAAAGACCTTTTTCCGAGAAGGGTCAATGGCAGACTGCCTGGCGCCTGCTTGTCCGAATCGCGAACTTTTACCTGCAGCGGGAAGGATGACAGAGAATTTTGGCACGCTGGCAATTCCTTTTGAGTTGGTTTGATTTGAGAGATTATAAGCACCTCTTCGTTCAGATATCAGCCAATCCTCATCGTGAAGCAGCAACGCTTCCTTGACCTCTCACGCGCAAACTTGTGTGATGTCCCAGAGAATCTGATTTGTCCTGGAATGAACAAGTGCCGCGTCACAGCCTTCACTTGGGATTCGATACGATAGCGCGTCTTTTGTTGTCGGACTTTACAACCTGTTCAACCTCGCTATTCAAGTTTGGCAGACCACAAGGAGCCTTTGCATGACTTCAAATGGAATTCTTCGTACCACGTTCTCTTTCGCAGTCCTTGCCCTCATGGCCATGGCATCACCGGTCTCTATTGCTGCCGATAAAGCCAGCAGTACGGAAGCGATCGAGATCAAAGGAATCAAGCTCAATATTCCCACCGCGTGGGGTTCGCAACCGCCGGCTAACAGCATGCGACTGGCGCAGTTTGTCGTTCCCGGAGCAACGCCGGACGCCTCTGCGGAACTTGTCATTAGTTCGTTTGGCGGGGCCGTCGATGCCAATCTCAATCGATGGGTCGCCCAGTTCGCTGCTGAGGGTCGTGACGTCAAGATCACTAAAGGAACCTCACCACAGGGTGAATATTATGTCAGTGACATTTTCGGAACATTTAACCAACCTGTAGGGCCGCCAATTGCAGGGAAAACCAAAGCTGTTCCAGGAACTCGCGCCATTTCGGTCATGCTGGTCGTGCCTGAAAAAGGGACTTTTTTTCTCAAGCTGACTGGCCCTGATGCAACAGTGAAGGCCGCTGCGGAAGATCTGCGCAAGTCTATCGGTGCAAAAATCGGCGATGAAGTCGCTTACGATCTCAAGTAGTCTTGAACGCTTGATCCATGGCTCCTCGTTGGAAAAAATGAAGGAGCCATGGATGCTTTTATAAAAGTTGTCAGAAAAAAACGCAGAGAATCTGGCCCTGCTCATCGTGATCTGCGAATGATTCGCTGTTCTGTAAGAATGAGATCCAAGGACTGATCATGCGGTTCTGTGGGGATCGCAGGCACGAGTTGCGTTTCAAAGGCCAAGCCAACCTTCTGTGTGGTGATTGGTAGCTGAGTCAAGAGGCGGTCGTAATAGCCACGTCCCTGACCGAGCCTTCCTCCGGATTCATCAAACGCCAGGCCCGGTACAAGAATCAGATCAATCTCATTTGGTTGACAACAGCGTTCAGAACGTTGCCGCCAATTTGGGGCAGGTTCTTTGATACCAAAGGCGCCTGCGACTAATTCTCTTTCGCTCTCTATCCAGAACAACGAAAGATGATTGCCCTCACACCAGGGGATGGCCAGACGCTGAGCCGCTCCGGGGTTGATGGCCCGCAATTGCAGCATTTTTCTCACCAGCGGCCACGTGTCGACTTCACTTCCCATTGATAAATAGACCAGCACGGAACGGGCATTTTTCCATTCGTCGAGTTGTTCCAGGCGTTCCATGATTTGTCGACTGGCTTGCTCTCGATGGGGCATCGCCAAGCGGCTTTTCCGGGCCATTTCGCGGCAGGCCGCTTTCGCAAGGTGGATGTCAATAATCCCCCCGGTCATGCCACATCCTCTTCGTGACCAGTCGTCTCTGCGGGATTGGCCTGGGCCTCCTCTTCCAATCCTTCGCCAAAATCATCGTTGGGGAGATGATTGTCCTTGGTCTCCACAAAATTCGCTTTTGAAGCATCGTCATCATCAGCTTCACCGAATCCCGCAGGTCGATGGGGCAACTCAACGGTATGGGCCACGGGAACATCTGCCGTCTCGCCCTGCAGCACATCTCCCTTCGTGGTGCTTTTGAGCGTCTGCTCTGTACTTTGTGGGTCAACAGCTTCACAACTCCAGGAAATCTTGGTGGCCAGTTCAATGAGTTCTGCCCGCCATGCTTCCGGATCACGACCGGTCGGGGGACAATCAGCGAACTCTTCTAGCAGCAGCACCATTCGGAGCAGATGCTTGAAAACCAGCCCTTCCTGCTTTCCAAGATCTCGACCGTTAATCAGCTTGTAAAAGTTGAATCCAAATGCTTCCAGATCAGCCACCACAAAGACCGGGGTCATCGGAACAGAAATCCCCGGATATTCCGACTGAAAAAGCATCAGCAATTTTTCGGGAAGCGTTGGTGCATACTTTCGTTCTTCGGGCGGCAGCGTGTGATCAAACTCAGGGTAAAGGTCACCTGCCGGAAGAATCCCTCGTGCGATGATTTCCGGATCCAGCACTTCGTTGGCTAGAGTTCCCGGCGGTAAAAATTTAGGGGGCGGAATTCGCACCGATCTCACAAGTGATCGGGGAAACTCAAGGACGCTTTCCATGGCCAGAATCCATTCGAGCCGGTCAGCTTTCTCGAAGTGATCGGCTAAAAACACACCATAGAGCGGATGAATACTGCGAAACGCAAACATGCGATCCAACAGTGGCGTGGGCTTCGCGAACTTCGCCCGATAGACATCTTTTTCGCCCTCATCCTGCTGCTTCAGTTCGGTGGCAGAAGCTTTCCCCTGCGCCTTCCGCTTTTCATCAAGGGATTTTTGTAAGTGCTGGGAGAGCCAACTCAGCTTTTCTGGTTGTGATTCCGGGGCAGATTCTTCCCTTCCTTCTGAAGGGGACGCATCATCTTTGGCCTCAAGGGAAGCTGGGAGAGGCGGTGGTGGTTCCAGTTCCAGAAATCCCGCATGGTGCATATCGATCAACAGTTGATCGAAGTCTCGTTCACAAGCCACCAGATTGCCAGGTTCCATCAATCGCTTACGGATGAGCGTGCGAATGCGTGCGACGTCAGGGGAAAGCTTCACCAGATAAGCCACTAATCGCAGAGGGAACTCCCCCTGACTGACCAGATCACGAGGCGGGGCCGTCTTGAGTTTTTCAAACTGCGCGTCGTTCCAGTATTGCCGACCCTGACTGCGAGTCGGCATTTTCTTTTTTAACGCCTTCTTGGCCTTAATGAGTTGAGGGTCTTTAGTGTCTTCCGGGATCTGGTCGTATTTTTCTTTCCAGCGGGCAATACGCACATCATCTTCGTGCGGCAGCGCGTAGACATAGCCTTCTTTATCGAATTGTGGCCGCCCTGCACGTCCAAAGATCTGATGGGCCAGACTGGCGTCGATCAGACGTTTTTTACCGGGCGGCCCTTTCAACAAGCAGGTCATGACAACCGATCGAGCAGGAAGATTGATCCCCGCCGACAATGTTTCTGTACAGACACAAATGGAAAGAAGCTTCTGCTGGAATAGTTCTTCCACCAGTCGCCGATGCTTTGGCAATAAACCCGCGTGGTGAACTCCCACGCCACGATGGAGCAATTGTTTCAGCTTGGGGCCGACACCATGTTTGAAATCAACATCCTTCAACCGGACGGCCAATTGTTTCTGTTGATCCCCTTGAAGGATGGCTCGGCCTTTCAGTTCCTCAGCCGTGCTCCAGCAGAGTTCCCGGTCAAAACAAAAAACGAGCGCAGGAGTGCGACGGCCTTCTCCTTCGCCTTGTGCCATATATTCCAGATGCTCGGTGACAAACTGGTCGCCAATCCATTGGAATGTGAGCGGGACTTTTCGCTCAGTGCCAACCACCAGTTCCAGGCGTCGGTTGTGGCAACGATGCAGCCAGGTCACAAACGGGTTCGCATTGCCAATGGTGGCTGAAAGAAGCATCAACCGGACATGCGACGGCAGCAGCGACAGAGAGAATTCCCAGACAATGCCACGCTCAGGATCGGAAAAACTGTGGAACTCATCCATCACCACAGCAAAGACATTTGAAAAATCAAACGCATCAGGATGCAGGAGCCGGTTCAACAGAATTTCCGCCACGACGACCAGCACTTTGGCCTCGGGGTTGACCTTCCGGTTTCCTGTAATGAGTCCCACATCATCACGTGAAAATCCCCAGCGTTCGGCCGCCTCCTGAATTTCCGCAAACTTCTGATCCGTTAATGCGATCAGGGGTGTGGTGTAATAAACCGTCTTCTGATTCTGCAGAGCTTCAAAAATGGCCCCTTCGGCAATCAGCGTCTTCCCGGTTCCCGTGGGAGCGCAAATCAGCACGCCAGTGCCTGACGTATACCACGCGAAAAGAGCCTCTTCCTGTACTGCATATGGCGTGTAGCTGAGCGTTTCATAGTACCGTTCAAGAATCTGGTCTCTTGTCTGCGACCCCGGAGTTGATAACGACATGAGCAATAACCTCGGGGCAATCCCACCAGAAACCACAAGAACCTTTCACTCAGCCAAAGCGGTGCACGTAACCTCCGGCTGCCAGTGTGACTGACTCTCCCGAGTTATCCACCAGGGTGCAACCTTGGCCCGGAGTAATGACACCAATTTCCGTTAAAGGTGTGGAATGATTCCAGTTCTGCCGCAGTTCATTCCAGGCGGAAGGAGACAGCGTCATCAAGAGTTCAAAATCTTCTCCATCATTCAACGCATGTGTTAGCATCGCGGTGCGATCACCGGCATCAATTCCCGGGAAATTCAGGACATCCTGATGAACGGGAATGGCAAATGCCATCAGCCGCGCCCCCACACCGCTGGATTCGGTAATATGCTGGAGATCCGATGAAAGACCGTCACTCAAATCGATCATGGCATTGGGGACAGCCTTGCGAATCAGTTCCGTGGCTTCTTCCAAACGGGGGGAGAAATGCAGATGGCGACCATGTATGGAACCACCCAAAGCCCCTGTCACAGCAATCACATCACCCACCCGTGCGCCACCGCGGCGGATGGACTGCGCCAGGAGAGTTTCACCCACAACGGCCACGTTAATCACCAGTGGGCCATCCCAGCTGTTGGTATCTCCACCGGCGACAGGACAATGGAATTCGTCAGCCAGTTCAATCACCCCGCGCATCAGTTCATCCGCCCAACTTGCGGAGTACGAACGGGGAAGCGCCAGAGAGACAAACGTCGCCACTCCTCTGCCGCCCATGGCTGCGAGATCACTCAGATTAACCGCTAGCGCTTTTCGACCTGCCAGATAAGGGCCACATTCTGCGGCAACAAAATGTACGCCGTCCAGCAGCATATCGGTCGCCACCAGCGTTTCTCTGTCATCCCGGCATTCCAGGCCAGCCGCATCATCCCCGATCCCCAACAGGACACGGGGTGAATTGCCGGCAGCTTCTCGAATGCGATCAATCAGCGCAAATTCAGGTCGGGTGGTCGACATGGCGTAGCATCACTCATTGAGATGAAGAGAAACCGGTCACGACTCCTGATTTCAGAATCAAAAAAGAAAATACCGCATTCCCCGGAGCCTGAATACAGGGCGGGGATGCGGTATCTATTCAAATCAGGTCGCTATCAAACCTGGGTCGTCTGGTAGAGCTTCAATTCCGAGTTTGACAGGTTCAGCAGAGGGTAATGAGCAGGCCAGCGAGCCTGCGGACGAGTTCCACAACCTGTCAGGACAAAGTGGTCGTACCACTAACGGCTGGCGGTCTGAAGGTGCCCGAAGAGTGTTTCCTGGCCTCGAACAATATAAAACTTGATTGGATTCAGCTTGATCTCATTCGACTTGTTGACAATCCAGGTCACGTTCTCAACCGATAAGGTTTCCCAGTCGTGCAAACCTACAAGAATGTCGCCCTTGATGATGCCGTTGGAAGCCGCTGGACTTTCTGGACGAACATCGACCACCCGCAATCCACCACGGTAACGGGTGCCGGTCAATTGTTTCTGCTCAGGAATGATGGGGGCGAGCTTCAGACCCAGAACCTGCCAGAATCGTTGAGCTTCGGCTTCACCAATCTGCCCCGCAGCAATTGTACGTGAGACCTGATTCTGTACCAGCGAGATACTCGCCTGTCCCAGAGAGAACGACAGCTTTTCATCATGGTCATTGCGGCGAACAACCAGATCCAGTGCTTCGCCAGGCTTGCGGCCTAACAGTGATCGCTCGAAGTCAACCGCATCGGCTGTTTCAAGAATCCCCGCTTTAAGAACCACATCGCCAGCCTTGAGACCGGCCCGTTGAGCGGGGCTATCGGTCAGCACGTTTTCAACAACGAGCAGCTTTTGTGTCGGGGTTTTCAGGTCGCGAAGAATCGCACCGTGATAGGCCACACCCATTTGTTCAACAGAAATCAGGCGTGCCACCACTTTCCGGGCATCATCAATCGGGATGGCGAAGCCAATTCGTTGAGCACCAGCCCGAATGGCCACATTGACGCCGATGACGTCTCCATCCATATTGATCAGCGGGCCACCACTGTTGCCAGGATTGATACTGGCATCAGTCTGAATCAAATTACGATAGGACTGCGTCTCGTTGACTTCGACATCACGTCCCAGTGCACTGACGATCCCTTCAGTCACCGTGTGGCGGTAACCATAGGCGTTTCCGATGGCGAGAACACGCTCAGCCAGGAAGATGTCGCTGGATGTCCCAAAGGCTGCCACTTTGAAAGGACGCGAGCCATCAACCTTGATCACGGCCAGATCTTGTTCTTTATCGACAGCAACAACACGGGCATCGTAATCGCTACCATCTTCAAATGTGGCGCGAATCAGTTCCACCTCTGCCACCACATGGTGGTTGGTGACGACATAACCGCGTTCGTCGATGACAATGCCTGTCCCCATGCCGTTGATCTTGCGACCACGACTTGAGGCAAAGACTGAGTCGCGCTCCTGGGCCGACTTCTCTGTGTGAATATTCACAACAGAGGCCGAAGCCAGTTTGTAAGCTCGAACAGCGGGTGTTTCACGAAGTTCGGACGCACTGACCAGCGATGCTGTCAGGCACAGGACTCCGTAGATTGCTGGCGTGATGAGCCATTTAGTCATGGGGAAGATCACTCGTGGGCCGCAGGGCAGCGATTTTAGTCGAACGTCTCGGGTTGCCACGATCCATCGTGTTTACGGGAGCAATCCTCCATGGCTCCGCTGCGTTGGCATCGACCACCTGCGCGGCGAGGTTGAAATCCCCTTCTTTCATGGCGTACAGATTGCCAAGTCGGTACACGTGAAATGGGGAAAGGTTTAGCGACCAGCGCTTCGCAATCAGCTGAATTCCGTGTCCATATCGAGAGAATGAGTGCAGAGGCACTCCACAGAGACGGCGAAACCATGTCCCAGGGCACCAAAACGGCAATAACCGCCGGTCTACCGGCAATACGTTCATTGGGACTGTTAATACTGTTGAGATTATTGAAAGGGGTATTGATGTCGCGTTTAGAGCGATTACGGCAAATGTTGCAGGAAGATCCTCAAGATGGCTTTCTACGGTACGCACTCGCCCTCGAGTTGATCAAGGGGGGAAGCACTGACGAAGGTTTACAGTCACTTGATGCTTTAGTGGCCGATGACCCCAATTATGTGGCGGCCTATTTCCAGAAGGCGCAGGTTCTGGCCGAGATCGGTGAGACCGCGACCGCAAGAGAAGCCTGTTCTGCGGGCATCACAGCCGCTCAGCGGGTCGGGGATTCCCACGCTGCCGGAGAAATGATGGGATTTCTGGAGACACTGGAGGATTAGCGGTACGCTTTCAATTATAATTTTCACAGAATTATGAATCTTTCCGGGAAGGCTCCCTCTCCCTCGAGGGAGAGGGTTGGGGTGAGGGGGCCGATGAACCAGCCGTGTTTCCAAAGCCATGACCAATTCTCTCATCCGGCCTGCGGCCACCTTCTCCCTCAGGGAGAAGGACTTATAGAGATCCCTCAATCAAAGAACGATTTAAGCGCTTTCGGATAGCTTCTAAAGGCCTTGCACGGGTTGGCGGGCCATTTTCAAAAATCAATCCGGCCACCTTCAGCAACACTTACAAAATCACTTAACAACACTGATCAGGAGCTGTAATCATGTCTGGCAATACGGGAACTGTCCGTCTCCACCGCGTTCTGAAAGCTCCCCCTGAACGAGTTTACCGCGCGTTCACCGAACCTGATGCCTGGGTGAAGTGGGTGCCGCCCAATGGGTTTATTGGCAAGGTTCATGAGATGGATCTTCGCGTTGGCGGGGTCTACCGCATGTCATTCAGGAATTTCAGCACAGGATCTGAGCACTCGTTTGGTGGATCCTATGTGGAGTTGGTGCCAAATGAGCGTCTTCGATACGTCGACCGCTTTGATGACCCGAATCTTCCAGGAGAAATGAATGTGACTGTTTCCTTGAAGCCGGTGCTTTGTGGAACAGAACTGACAATCGTTCAGGAGGGAATTCCAGAGGTCATTCCATCTGAGATGTGCTACCTGGGATGGCAGGAGTCATTAATGGCGTTGGCTCACCTCGTGGAGCCAGAAATTCCCGATGGTGCCTGAGCTTTCGGCGAAACGTAATATTTTTGAAATGTCTATTACACAGCCATCTTGAACGTGGTGCATTCTCATGAGATGCCAGTAAACCAAACGTCCCCCACGACTATTTTGAGAACATTGGAAATTTGACCCTCGCCCGCGGAGGAAAGGGTGGCATGTAGTGCCGGGAGAGGGATTTCCAGTGGGTATTCTCAATAAAGAAGCGTGCTTGGGTATCGTTCGGCAAGGATGCCGAGTGATCACAACATGACGACTGCCTTCACAACTCAATTCCTCGATCTATGGATTGATTCAACTTGTGGCAAAAATTCAGTACAGCGGGATTTGATGAGCGGTGGCTGACAATAGTGATATCAAGTCCACAATCCCGGGACATTCGGATGGCCCGTTCTATCGCTCCCAAAATCCAACCAATTTCGTTACCGAAAGCACCGCCACCCAGGAGTGTCAAATAGAGCTTATTATTTCCTGTATGATAAGTGTTTTCGATCGCGGCACAGATGGTGGCTTCATAAGCTGCTTCGAGAACCACTGTGGCAAATGAAGCCCATGATTCGGAGGAATAGCTACTGTACGAAACAGGCATAGCAGAGCAATAGGCCTGAGAAACAACCTGCAATGGATTATCTAATGAAGGATTCCGTGTGACTTGTGTATCGATCTGTAATCCAATTCTCAACAAACCTCTCAGATCATCTGTTTCCTGCTCATTAAGCTCACTTAATTGTTGATTGATGAGATTCAGACCATTCCCAGATGGGAGAGCATAGCCGTTTTTCATTGACCACAAACGCTGCTGTGTGTTGCCAAGTCGCTCACCGATCCCACTTAGGCAGTCGATTTGATTTATCGATGTCTGGCCTACCTGCCCCATCACTTCAGCGAAATAGTTGCGATAGATCGTTCCTGGCCCGGCAGCAATTGCACAGGCTGGGCCTTGAGTCAGGTCATTTCCATAAATACCGACACCCTTTTCTGGTGTCACATGCGGTGAAATCATTTCAAGAAGGTTGAATTGTGATGCCACCTGAAACATCGCACCTGCATTTAAACGATCATTGTGAAGATCCTGCACATTGGCGACCTGCTCGCGGACGCAGGTCGTCTTTGAAGCGCGAGGAATCAGACTGACACGCTGTCGGAGTTCGGAAAGCGTTGGTGTTTGAAACTCACCGCAAGACCATTTCTTCCCATTAGCCTTGGAAGACAATTGGTTCCCGTTCAAAACAAGCTGAGATCGAACTTGTTCGGGTGATTCCTCACGAAATCCCGTGAGAGATTCAAACCATGTCATTTTTTAGACTGCCTGTGAAGTTCAGTTACGTCGGGGGCATGAATCGCCAGCGCAGTGCACCAACTCGCCCCGTATCTTTATACACGACTGACCTTCACCAAAGACTAAAAATTAACCCCTCCACAACCATCACCCTGGCGGCGTAAGCCCCAAACGTAGATCAACAACCGACCCTCATACGCCGCCACGAAGCCCGCAAGGGCCCCGCAAGGGGAGCAGGCCAACGAGCCTGCGGGCCTTCGCCCACGTCCCGGCCGATAGGCCCAAACCCCGCAAGGGGGTTAATGATTCAATGCGTAGAGCAGAATACCGGTCGCGACGGAAACGTTGAGTGATCCCACTGGCCCCAATTGGGGAATCGCGCACACTTCGTCACAGAGTTCGAGTGTTAAACGGCGAAGTCCCCCCTCTTCGTTACCAACCACAATCAGCCAGGGCCGATCGGCTTTGATTCGTGAAAGTGGCTGATCAGCGTGTTCGGAAGTTCCAAGAACCCAAACCCCCGCCTTTTTCGCAAGCTCCAGTGCTCGTGCCAGATTGGGCGGTTGAGCAAAAGGGAGCGTCTCCATTCCGCCCGCTGAAACATCGTACGCCGTTCCCGTGAGGGGCGCAGAACGGTCACGGGTCACGATCACGCCCCTGGCCCCGAAAAACGCCGCCGCACGAAACACCGCGCCCACATTGTGTGGGTCTTGAAGACAATCGAGCGCCAACCAGATTCCATGGGGGTTGGTTCGAGAAAGTTCTCCTTCAATCGGCCCAGGCGGCGACATCGAAAACAATTGCTCAACCGTCACAGGAGTCCGTTCCCGCACGGTTGCAGCCGAACCACTTTGTCGCTCGGATTTTTCGGTTCGGTCGCGTGGTGCTTGAGGAAGAGCCGTTTTCACGGGGATTTGGTGAACACGCGCCTGATCCAGCACTTCGCCCCATCCCGGCGAAGGATTGGCTGAGACAACAATTTCCAGAACATCATGAGCACGGTGCTCGAGTGCCGCCAGAACGCTATGAGGATTTCGCAGGGTGATCGGCACGCAGACATTCCAGAAAAGAAGGCATATTTTCAAGACAATAACAGCAGATTAACACCCTGGAGATTATCACACCGGGAATTCACCAGCGAGTGATCAGGAACCATCATGCGATCGTGACGTGTCGTTCCGTTTGTCGCCCCACTTCTGCCAGAACGATTCCAGCAGCCACAGCGGCATTCAGAGACGAGGTGATTCCCTGCATGGGAATGGCCGCTTTTAAGTCACAACAAGCCAGTAATTCAGGAGAAACCCCTTGGCCTTCGTTTCCAATCACGACAGCAATCCGAGGGGGAAGAGATAGATCCCAGAGCGACACGTCGCTTTTCTCGGTGGCAGCCAACAGGGAAAATCCCGCCAATGTCAATTGGCCTGCGGCTTCAATCAGGTTGTCCACACGACTGATCGGCAACCAGTTGACCGCGCCGGCAGAACTGCGAGCCGCCTGGCTATTGATCCCTGCTTGTCCTTTAGAACCCAGGATGATTCCACGAAACCCCAAAGCTTCTGCACTGCGGATAATCGCCCCCAGGTTAAAACTGTCCTGGATGCCATCCAGCATCACCAGCCGCTGAGTTTTATCGGCGCGGCAAAGCTCATCAAACGATGTATACGGGAATTCCAGCATCCGGGCGCACAGCCCCTGATGATCTTCTGCCCGGCAGGTGCGGGACAATTCACTGGCTGTGGACGCCACCAATTTCGCACCAGACTCCTCACAGGCTTGCTGAAGCGTCGCGGTGGAGGCCACGCCTTGGCTAGCAATATTCTGACCGGAGATTACGGGAAGTTCGTCATAGGGAGAAAACCGGTGTGAATCGAAATGCACCTCAAGAGGGAGCCATTTTCCCGCCTGAAGCATCGAAATGACGAGGTGGCGCCCCCAGATCCAGGAACGATTATGATTACCCAGAAGTTTCGGCACGAGGAACTTTCATTCAGGCAAATTTGATCCGAAGACAAGTCATTCTGTTTCTTAGCCAGCGGTCATACGCATTTCAATTTGAAACAGCGATCTGCGTGCCATGCTTGCGGCTTTGCGCAAGCATGTTTTTGAGATCATCAACGCGCTATTTCAAGTTGCGATTCGTAATAAGACCACTTCGTCCTGACAAGCTCGCCCACAGGCCATGGCTTAACCTGTCAAATTGAGAAGCGAAGACTCACAAAAACAGGCCAACAAGCGAGTGAGCGACTTTGACAAAAAAGAATGCTTCCCAGCGAGAATACGAACAGCACTTGCCAATTGCGAGCAGGCGAGCAACACTCTTTCAGGTGATATTGCTGCACCGGCCAGCCAACCGATCCCTTTCTCTAACGAACTCAGCATACGATGCAGGCACCGCTCCGCCGAAAAGTCCGTCGTAAGTCTCCCATCTACAGCCTGGAAGAGCGGGATTGCCTCAGGCGTGCCGGCCGCTTCAATGCTCAGGTGATGGATTTTATCCGCGATCACGTCAAGGCCGGCGTGACCACATTGCAATTAGATCGACTGGTCGAAGAATATACGCACGACCACGGGCATACCTGTGCCACAAAGGGTTACAAGGGGTATCCTGCATCGATCTGCGCCAGTGTGAACGAAGTCGTGTGTCATGGAATTCCCAACGACAGGCCACTTCGTGACGGAGATATTGTCAACATTGACCTGACCAGCGTGGTCGATGGCTGGTATGGCGATCAATCAGAAACATTCCTGATTGGTGATGTGACCGATAGCACGCGCGAACTGGTTCAAACAACCTTCGATTCGATGTTCGCCGGCATCGATGGGATTGCTCCCTTTGGCAAAGTCACGGACATCGGGCGGGCGATTGAACGTTTTGTCCGCGACAGGCCCTATGAAATTGTGCGCGAATACCAGGGACACGGGATCGGCCAGGATTTTCATCAGGAGCCGGGAATTCCTCATTATGTGCCCCGGCTCAATCCTCCGCAGGATGTCATAGAGCCGGGCATGTCTTTCACGATCGAGCCGATGCTCAATGCCGGTACTTACCGGACTTTCATCGATAGCCTTGATGGCTGGACGGTGCGAACCGTCGATCTGGCTCTTTCCGCCCAGTTTGAGCATCAAATCCTGATGACGGAAACCGGGCCAGAGATCCTGACACTCACACAGCGTGGCCCACAGCGAGGCTTCCGTTTCTAACATCACCCGGTAGGAATGGTGAGTTCCAGCCCGCTTCTGCGTAAAACTTATACGTGAGGGGGTTGAATTTGGGTTTCCATCAGGCAACACTCTAACCATCGTTAGATTGTCGCCCCTCTGGAGCCTGCCCCGATGCCCACCGCTTCCTGCCGCACCACTGCACCAGTTTCCCGCCACGGATTCACTTTGATCGAATTGCTGGTCGTGATCGCGATCATCGCCATTCTCATCGCACTGCTACTTCCCGCAGTCCAACAAGCACGCGAAGCTGCCCGCCGGACTCAGTGCAAGAACAACCTGAAGCAGATCGGTTTGGCATTACATAATTACGAGAGCACCCATCGGGTATTCCCGCCCAGCAGTACCAGCAAGCCCAGTCAGGCGGTGGGGCCATGGACATACGCGGCAGCATCGGCCAATGCCCCGGATTTTCACCTTCACAGCTTTAGCAGCCTGATTCTCCCATATATTGATCAGGGCAGCCTGTATAACTCGATCAACTATAATTTTTCCTCTCTCGCCACTCAGAACCGCACCGCAGCTCGAAGCGTTCTGCCCGCGTATCGTTGCCCCAGCTATAACGGCCGCAGCTTCAGTGATGGCAAAGATACCGATGGTGACGACTCTGTTTATCTTACGCTATCTGCAACGGACAAATTCGCGATCGGTAATTACGTCGCTATGGCAGGAAAAACGGTGATGAGCCTTTCGGGGCAACCAGGGACTGCCCCCGAAGGGATCATTTATCCCGCATCAAAAACCTCGTTCCGCGATATTACTGACGGTAGTTCCAACACGATCATGGTTGCTGAAACGCGAGATGAACTGGCAACAACCTGGATCGATGGAAGTTCTGCCGCTGTCATAGCGCGATGGGTTGATATTGCTAGACCTGACCTTGCTGGCCTCTCTTCTTCAATTAACAAAGACATGTACTTTGACGACTTCGCCGCTCTTTACCAACCCGTTGAACAACGATGGGGGCCTTCAAGCTTGCATACCGGCGGTGCGCATCATTTGCTGGGCGATGGAACCGTTCGATTCATTTCGGAGAACATCGGCTACACCGTCTATGAATCGCTAGTCTCACGCCATGGTGGCGAGGTCATTGGTGATTATTAATAAGTCGGAATTGGCTGGGTGCACACAGAGATTGCTCCCGTCGGCGGGAACCACTCGGACTGCTTCTCTACTAAAATTCTTCCGAATTTATGCCGTATCCCTGACGGCCGTCGCATGTAGGCTTATCTGTTTCATAACACACAATAGCACTTGATGTTACTGGTCTTCAGAATGTCAGTTTCAGGAAATCTTATCACCGTAAGTGTCTTCACCACATGGAGAAAGCGTTTTTGGTCACTTTACTGAGGCTCGATCCAAACCATGGCACAGAAAAGCACCGATCTGGCATTTACCGTTAATCCGTTTTTTTTCAAAAAAACTGCTTCCATTTGAGTAAATATACCTATAGGTTTATGCTGTTAGCAATGATTGCCCTGGCCATCTCTCTGTGGGCAATGATTGTTTCTGTTCCTGTTCGGGCACACAGGTAAGAAACGATTAACTGGGGTTTGCGATTATCGAGACACCGTTAATCAACAAATTTTAGAGGTGGCATGATGGCGGGCACGGTCAATCGATTTCATCTTTCTCTCAATGTCAGTGACTTGGATCGTTCGGTCGAATTCTTTCGCAACCTGCTGGGTCAGCCACCAGCAAAGTGCCGGGGAGACTACGCGAAGTTTGAGGTGAATGACCCTCCACTGGTACTCTCGCTGGAACCGATGCCTCCCACAGGGCGAGGTTCACTGAACCATGCGGGGTTTCGCTTTTCGTCTTCTGAACAACTCGTCGAAGCGCAACGCCGCCTGGAAATGGCCGGTTTCCCCACACAGCGCGAGGAAGGGGTCGAATGCTGCTACTCCAAACAAACCAAGTTCTGGATCAATGATCCCGACGGCAACATGTGGGAATTTTACGTACTGGAAGAGGACATCGCTCATCGCGGCGTGGGACAAATCCCACTCGTCAAAACAACGGCTCATCCATCGGCAGAGGTTCAGCCACATTCTGCCAAGCTGCAGCTGGCAGACATTCCTCCCATCGTCATGAACTGCTGCAGCCGTTCTAAAGAGCAGCTTGCTAATAGCTCCCCAGAAGGCACAACAACGGATTCCCTCAAGACGTTCGAGCACTTTCTGGGAATGCAGGGACGCCCTGAACCTGGCGTGGTTTATCAGTCAATGAAGCTCCGCGGCACTTTCAACGAGGCCAATGCGGAAGCATCAATGGAACAGTGGCTGACGATCGCCAGGAACCAACTGGCGCCAACAGGAGAGTTGGTGATTCATGCTCTGACCGCAGACAAGTTCTTGCCATCAGAAGCGCTGAACCTTCCCGGCCCGGCAAGTTTGGTCAAACACGTTCCCATCAGAGAAGATTTGCTCAGCGCGATACAAAAGGCTGGTTTTGTTGAAATTTCTCTGGAAACGTTTGGGAGACACCCCTGCTTCGTCCAGAATGGCGTCGAAATGCGGGAGACTCTGATCCGCGCCCGTCAACCCTTTGATAATCCGCACGCTTTCGACGGACTCCACCTGGACTTTAGCCCAAACAACAATCGCCTGATCGATGAACCAGTCGGCACATGAGCATGCTCTAACGGCGATTTGCCCCATGGGCAGAAGTCGGTTGTTGCCGTAAAGCGAATGCAGCGCTAAAGTGCTGCATTCGTGCTGGCTGTTGGGGTCGGCGCAATCACGGCCGGCGCCGATACAGCGGGTGGCCTGGCAGGGATCGCGACTTTGACAAAACCCGAGATTCCCACAATCACCGCAGAAATGGCAATGGTCAGCCCCAGCCATAATCGACTGTTTCCCCGCATTTTATTCGCGAGTTGAGACCGTCCGACAAGGATTGATGAAAGGCCAAAGACTCCTAACGCCAGCAGGATTTTTGTCCCAATCAAGGCGTGGTAGAGTGGCTGACCTTTATGCTTCGGCATGGCCTGAAAGTAATTGTAGAATCCACTGACAAGGAACAGCAGGATCCCCAGATGAATGAACATTTTCCAACGCGCGATGATCGCAGCGCGGAGGGCCTGATGCTGTTCATCAGGAAGTTTTGAAGCAGCAGGGAGCACGACAAAACGGAGAAACACGCTCCCCCCGACAATCACGATGGCGGTTCCCACATGTGTCCAGCGAGAGAGAATGTCGACCACTTCCATTTCATCACCATTTTCTGCATTTAGGGTAACGCCAGCACCGTGAGCTTGAATTCGTGTCAACGAGTACCGGACAAATCGCGGTTCCCCCGAGGCAGAATCTTTGGCGGCGTCACGTGAGTCTAAGCGGGAAGCCAAATTGATACCACTGCCCAGACAGTCACTACAAACAAATGATTGATTCCTTCAAAGCCGCCTTGCCATCACCAGTGTTTGACCAGTGCATTGTCAAAGTTGAAAATCGGGGTTGAACATGTAGTCAAGTCCGACAACGGAGGACGTGACTACATGTTCAACCCCAAGATAAAGCCGTGACACGGCACCAGTGTCCTCTCCTTGTGACTGGCAGATGAAAACTGGTCATAGATTGACGAAATGATTTCAGGGCCAGGCCCAGAGAAAACGAGAAAAGCTTCTCTGATCAAGAGCGAACTCTGATCAGAGAAGCTTTTTATAATCTGCCGCAGCACGCTGCAGAAGCGAGCCATCGCGGAGGAAGCATTAACAGACCCGACAGGCTGGAGCCGTCATCCTAAAACACGTCCAGCACGAAATGATGCCCCATGTGGTAAGGGCGTGCGGTCGGATAAAAGTTGTGCCAATCCTTGCGGTAGACAGGGATCTGTCGTTCCTGAGGATATCGGTAGTACATGTGATTGTACTCGACCGGTGCCTGGAAGTTATGTGGGTAATACACATACGGATAATAGTAAAATCGATTCCAGTCAGTTGGCTGGCCTTCACCAGCAGCACTGGCGGTTGTCGACATGAAACCCAGCAGGCAGGCTGCCAGCAGTCCGTGAATCAACCAAGAACGAGACATGATCAAGCTCCGTCTAATCTGCCTGTCATTCAAGCAGCATGTCACTCTCGGCTGCAATCAATGGCAGCCACTCTGGAAAATCGCCTGTCCCGCTGCACGTCAGAATCTCTGGTAGTCCCCACAACCATTGATTCCTCACCTGTCCCCTCGACGTGGTGTTTTTGTGTTAGCGAGGCATGCGCCCTATTCAAATTCAAACGATGGAATGTCGCTGGCTTAACACACCTGATGGTGCTCTATTGCGACACACCGGAGTATCGGCGGTCATCCCCCCGAAAGAACAGGAAACTTCGTTGCAACCATCACAGTTGAAACCCAGCATTTTGCTGAATGCCGCAATTCCTGCGACTTAAGGAACCTGGAATGAGGTGAGTTGCAGTTCCTGCTGATCTTTGCGTTGCTGGGCAACTTCCTGATGCCCTCGCGACCAGACCTCGGCGACCAAATCATCCAAAAGTGAGTCATACTCACAGCTCTGCGAGACTCGCCGTTGGTTCATCAGAATCTCAAGTTGAGCAGGCCCCTGACTGTCAGAGTTCCAGCGGAAGTATCCCCGGCGATCCATTTCCAAAGACAACTTTTGAATTTGTTCCAGGCTTAAATCCAAAGTGGCCACTGAATTAGCCGGGAGTTCTTCGGAAGCAGGCACCACTTTCCAGAACCAGCGGCTCATCCAGGTCGAATAGCGTGTGCGGCGTGATTCCATCCGGTCGGCACGAACTTCCAAAAGACTGTGCTTATCGCATTGACGACCGCAATCCATCGGTCGCAGTTCCACAGTGGCCCGCCCGCAATCCTTACGTCCATCAGGATGCGGATAGATCACTTGAAGCTTTGCGACAGCCCAATGGTTGCCTTCCAGGTCATCTGCCGGTTTGTCTTGAGGAAACCCTTTCCCGGAGTCTTCAGTACGACTGGCCTGATGAATGGGTTCATGATTGATAAATGCTCCCCCGTCAGGCATGTGGGCAACATACACAATCGAAAGCCGCCTCAGAGTATCTGAGGCAGCCAATTTCGGGGAATCAGCCACTTCTTCTGATGTGCCCACCGGAGGGCGCGAAATGGCAGAGAGTGACTTCGATGTCGCACACCCTATTGTTCCCAACCCAAATACCAGGCAAATGATCCCGTACGCCGGCGCGCGATAGGTCAACCTCGCACGCTCTGGGTGAGCCGCAGCCATCAGGGAGATTTGGGATAAGGTCATGAGCGTTCCCAATATTTTCGCCCACACAGCTAAGGTTGACACACAACGGGGAATCTCGTCAGGAATTCGGTCAGACTTGCTTGACACTTCGCCCGGAGAGAGACCTATGAAAGTTTGTCGACAAAAACGAAGACAAGGCCCATGCCTGTTAACCTGAGCTGATCAAACATCGGTTTGGACTTTAACGATTTTGACGATCAATAAAGATTGCAATGAACACAATCGGAGATTGTTGACCTCGATCATCGGAATGCGACTGGCAAACTTCCGCTAAGTTTTAATCGTAATCAAGAGATCAGTGATCCGGCTCAACCTCGTTCTGGCTGTGCCGAATGCTCCAAATCGCAGGGGGAAACTTGGCTTGAACGGCAGTTTCTCACGAGTTTCCCCTGAAGAACATCGCGTGATGATCATGAGACATCCGATCAAGCAGAGCGAACACGTCGGTTTTGACGAACAATTGAGCAGCACCGGCTGACCATCATGGATTTCCGGCAGCTTAGGCAAGTTTTTCTTGCGAAGCCGTCGCTTGGCCCTGTAGTCTGTAAGTGCAAATTGACCGTTATCTTGCTGTCTCCCTATCTCGTTGATCTCTGTCCTGCGATCTTCAGTGCTCGACCACGAGGCCGCGTAGTCTTCTGGAACATGATTATGTATTGCCAATTTCCGAAGCTGACTGGTGCCTGTCTCGCATTTTTTATTGCGGCAGGCCTGATGACCGGAGTGAGTTTCGGTGAAGAAAAGGCGACTCCAGAACGGGCCGCATCTGTTTCTGCCCCTGAATCCGTTGCTGATGAAGTTCCCGGCAAAAACAAGCCTGTCAAAGCGAAAAAAGTCACCAAACGCCCGATCACCAAGTTGACTTACGATCCCTCGGCAAGAGAAGTCGAACTCTTTGAAGCCATGGAAACCGGTGAAATTGGCGTTCGCGTCATCCCTTTTGACTCGAAAGGCGCCAATGTTCTCATTGAAAACAATGGGAATGAGCCGCTGAATGTCAAAGTTCCCAACGCTGTTGTCATGGTGAGCATTCACTCACAGTTTGGCGGTGGCGGTGGATTTGGCGGCGGTGGAGGCATGGGTGGCGGCGGCATGGGTGGCCAGCAAGGCGGCATGGGTGGCGGTGGCCAACAAGCCGGTGGCGGTGGGTTTGGCGGTCAGCAAGGCGGTATGGGTGGCGGCATGGGAGGCATGGGCGGTGGCGGTATGGGTGGTGGAAACATCTTCTCAATTCCTGCCGAAAAAATTGCTCTGGTTCCCCTGAAAACCGTTTGCCTGGAACATGGAAAACGTGAGCCGGCCCCCAGCAGCAAATACACACTGATCCCCGTTGAAAAATTTTCATCAGACCCCATGCTCCGCGAGCTGCTGACTTATGTCCCAAGCCCGCAAGTGAATCAGCAGGCAGCTCAAGCAGCAGCCTGGCACTTGACCAATCGCATGACCTTTGCCCAACTGGCGGCTGAAATGAATCGCGCAGGTCAAGGCTACAACGATTACCCAGTCTTCACTCGCAATGACCTGATGCAGGCTCAGTCGTTGCTGTCTGCCGCCCGCGAAAAGATGGAAAACAACCCTTCTCAACCGACAAAAACAGGGGTTCGCGGCGTTCGCGCTGCCGCAAAAGAATAGTCACGATTACCCAGAATCTCCTCAAAAGCCACGGCCTTCCTTCATCGGTTGCCGTGGCTTTATCCTTTGTAATCTGGAGCAGTGAAAACCATCATCGATTGCCTCGAAGTCATACGCATTTCAATTTGAAAGAGCACTCTTTGTGCTATGCTTGCAACTTTGGGCAAGTATGTTTTGAGATCATCAACTCGCTATTTCAAGTTGCGATTCGTATGACACACTCATTGAGAGATGCGTGAAGCCTGCTTGCTAAAATCCGCAAGCAGACCTCACAACGCGCCGTTAAAATCTGGGATCCGTATAAGGTCAGCGTGCGACAGATGTTCTTCATAGCTCACCGACTCAGAAATCGTTGCCTGGGCATGGGAGTACTGGCAGGAGGATTATTGCTCTCGGGATTCGGAGTTCCTGGTCAGCAGCCAGAATATTCCAGAAAGCCAACTTGGGATGTCGCTGGATTCTTCTTCGGGCATTTCTTCTATCAACAGTTACTCGCCGACGATCTTGTCCCGCCCCCACCCAAAAAATCTCTCTTTGAAAAAGAGATCGCTCCCATCCTCCGGAAAAACTGTGTTCGTTGTCACGGGAGCGAACGACAGGATTCCGGGTTAAGGCTCGACCAGCGTGATCTGTTTCTTAATGGTGGAGACGGTGGGCCAGTCGTTATTGCCAATCAACCCGATGAGAGCCGGCTGATTCAATATGTCGAAGGGAAAGATTCGGATATCGTGATGCCCCCCGATGGAAAGCATCTTCCCGATGCCGCGAAGAAACAGTTGAGAAAATGGGTGACCGATGGAGCCGAATGGCCTGAAAAACTCAACAATCTTCCATAGCGAAGGCATCATTCTTGCATAAGTCCCTGGCCCGTTCTTCGACAGGATTGGACTATGAGAACGCCCATGGGGACGCCATGATATGTGCTCACCACAGACTCTTTTTCTCATGGAGGATTTCAATGTCCAGAGCTTTCGCGTCTTACTGCCTGCTCAGTGTTAGCCTCATTATTGCCTGCCTGTGGAATTTCTCCGATTCCCAGGCAAGCGATGCGACGGTGAATGTGGTTGATAAGGCAGCCTTTGACCGTGTGATTGCCTCTCAGAAGGGCAAAATCGTTGTCGTCGATTGCTGGGCCACCTGGTGCGTCCCATGTCTCAAACAGTTCCCACAATCGGTGGCCCTGGCTGAGGCGCATGCGGCTGACGGTCTGGTTTTAGTCACCATGAACTTTGATGACCTTGATGGCAAGAAAGTCCCGGCCAAAGTGACTCGGTTTCTGTCTGAAAAGGGAGGCAAGGCGACTCACCTGATCAGTGCTCATTCATTGAGTGACGATGGTGCCGACATTTTTGGAATCACGAACGCGGCTCTGCCCCACTATCTGGTTTATGGACGTGATGGAAAACTCGCAGCAAGGATTTCCAGCTCAGAAGAAACTCCAGCGACACATGACCGTGTCGAACAGGTCGTGAAAAGGCTTCTCAAATAGAACTGACAACTCTCATTGAATCAGCTACAGGCTCTGATCAGTTCAATAACAACACTCAGTCCTGGGCCAGTGCGGCTTTTGCCAGAAGATTCGACAAGCGAGAGATCATCCGTCGTGAGCGATCTGCAGGCTGGGTCGACAGAATCACGGCATATGCTCCGCTTTGAGGTTCAATCCAGCAAAGTGTTCCCGTTGCTCCCCAATGGCCGCAGGTCGTTTCGGGGAGCAATTCACATAACGGTGACGCATGCTGCCGCCAGTTCCAGCGCCAGCCATAGCCCCAGGCGCGAGTCCGCCGCTCGATTTCGCCCAATTCTGCCATCCCTGTCAGTTGATTCTGAAAAGACTGCTCGACACTGGGCTGAGACGGAAAAGGGAACGTGATTCCTTTTCCCAACCCCAGTACGGCCTGTAACAGTTTCACGAGATCAGACGTGGTGGTGACCATGCCACCCCAGGGGGCTCCCAGTGTTCTCCACCAGACGCTGTTCCAGTTCCAGTCATCGCCGCCAATCTGATCTTCTGGAACTTGTACAAAGGTCTGGCGGCGCTCTATCCGGCGGGTTGCTTGTTCGGTTCCAGAGCCGAGAGAAGACTCCATCATCCGGGCAGGGTCGAATAACGTCTTGCGGATGAATTCCCCTTGTGAAAGAGACGTCACCTTCTCGATAATTCCCCCCAAGACGGCAAAACCAAGGGACTGATACTGCACACTTCGGCCGGGAGCAAAGCTGAGAGAAGACTTCTCAGCGGCTTCCACAAAGGCCTGCAATCCCACATGAGCCTGGCGTAACTCCACATTATTAGCGGGAAGATCCGGCAATCCCGAGGTATGAGTCAGCAGATGACGGATCTCCACGCCATGTTTCTGTTCACGCCCAAATTCTGGAAAAAAGCGGGTCACCCGGTCATTGAGGAGCAATTCGCCAGATTCGACAAGCGACAAAATGGCCAATGCCACCACAGGCTTGGTCACTGATGCGACCAGATAAGCAGGCTCCCCTTCGAGAAGCGCGATCCCCAGTCGCTTCAACTCAGGCCCCAGATGTTGCGGAGCGAACTGCCGGCGAGGTGATCCGCAGGCGAACGACACCGTGACACCTTCAGCATCAGCCCACGCAGCGGCAAGTTGAATCGCTTGAACCCAGGCTTCCTGCGAAGAGACCGCCATGAGATTCCTCCTTGAAAGTTGTGAAGGCGACGCGCCAGAACCTCAGCATTCATCTGAAGATCATCCGGGAGACGACCTTATTGAACACCGGCAATGGCCACGGTCTCAATTCGCATGATGCTATCCAGCTTCGTGATTTCAAGGACATCACGAATATCCTGGGCCGGGTTAAAGACCATCAGCTCGACTCCCAGCTTGGGGATTGTCGCGAGCAATCCCAGCATTCCACTGGGGACAAACCGAACTTTGGTCAAATCAACGGCCAGTGACTGACAATGGGTACGTTGAAGTAACGCTGTCAGTTCATCACGGCAAACCCCCAAGTCAATCCGGTCGGGGCGTTGGGAGCCAAACCCAATGACGGTGAGCGGGCCTTCGCGATAAACTGCAAATGAGGTATACGTCTCAGCCATTTCCGTTAACTCCTCTGATCTGTGAGAGTCTGATGAATCTCACCAGAAGGGTCAACAAAGATGACAAGCGACCTCAACACGCAGGAGCCAATTCAGCTTCAAGGATCTCTCCAGAGAGAAACCTTGTTGCAGGCTCTCGCATCAGAATATCAGGCATCAAACGAGGAGACGCTGCTTAAAATACGGAATTGTGGCTCACAAGAAGATCGATGAGAATCGAAAACGACTCACCTCATGAGAGAGGGAACCAGGAACCTCAGATGATCGCCAAAACCAGGCGAAAGAGGAAAGAATGGGCAGGTGAGTCAAAAAAATGACGGTCGGGCGTACAGATGGGATAATGGTAAGAATGTTGTCACTCGACCTGCCTGAGGAGTGATACTACCAACCATGAAGAAAAACTCCAACGGAATCTCTCAAAAATTCATATTCATTATTCCGGGAAGCCAACTTGATCAGTGGCTTCTTGCGAAAGAGCGACACGAGCGGAACTTCACACCTGCTCTGCCGGTTAAGCACGTGCAGAGAACTGGCCAACAAACCTGAGGATGAGTAACCCTTAGACGAGCCCTTTATCAACTCAAGGCAGTGAAGCACACCACTATCGAATAATGTGATCATCATTCGGCTCATCAATTCGCGGTGTCTGGCCACCTCTCAAAACACTGTTTCCTTGAAAAAGCGTCCGCTGATCCACAGGTTCTGGACTCAGCCAATCCGATTCACAAAACTGCCCGCTGGGTGAATAAGCGGCCAGCGCGTTTTTGTATGTCACAACAGCGATCTGCTCCGGCACAATCCCCGCACTTTCCATCAGCTTGGCAGTCTTGGGAACAGCCAGGGCATCGGACACTCCCCAGTCGGCAGACGAATCGACAATCACGCGATCAGTGCCGTACTGTTTGACAATCTCGACCATTCGCTCATTCCCCATTTTTGTACGGGGATAGATTGTGAAAGCACACCAGTAGCCACGGTCGAGAACCTCTTTGCAGGTCTCTTCATTGTTATGGTCAATCACCACCCGATGAGGGGAAATTCCCAGATCTTCGATGATATCCATCGTCCGGTAAGTCCCGCGTTTTTTATTCCGGTGAGGCGTGTGAATGAGGACTGGCAGATCGGCTTCGACGGCCAGTTCCAGTTGCAGCCGGAGGTACTTCTCTTCCAGTGCTGTCTGATCATCAAAGCCAATTTCGCCCACCGCAACGACTCCCTCTTTGGTCAGATAAAGAGGGAGCATCTCCATGACTTCATCGGCTAGCCGTTCGTTATTGGCCTCTTTGGAATTGAGACCAATCGTGCAGTAGTGGCGGATTCCAAACTGGGAAGCACGAAACCGCTCGAAGCCCACCAGTGTTGCAAAGTAATCTTGAAATGACCCCGCCGTCGTTCGAGGCTGCCCTTGCCAGAACGCAGGTTCAATCACAGCCACCACCCCGGCAGCGGCCATCGCTTCGTAATCAGACGTCGTCCGGGAAACCATATGAATATGCGGATCAATGAAGGCCATGATTTTGACTTTCGCGTTTTACAGGCCCGTTACCTGTCACCAGAGAGGTTGCGATCAGAGATTCAGAAAGTGGGAGGCACTGACCTTTTGAGTCAGGCTGAGCGGGGAACCAGTTTTTCCCAGGAGACAGCCCCCGATTGCACCTGCTGTTCCAGATCCGGATACCGGGCCGCCAGCGCTCGTGACGACTCATCATCGGCTCTTCTTAAAGCAAGATAAGCCGCCTTTTGAGGATAAGCGTCGCTTCCGGCCAGTAAGGCTTCCAGCTTGAGCCGGGCACGATCTGACAAACAGTTTCCGATGGGGCGCCATAAATCGAGAGGGACTGGTCGACCAGCCGCTTGCCGCTCTTCCGAAAAGTCCAACAGCATCTCAACCAGGGCCGCATTATTGCGTCGATCAACACCCACCAGACCACTTAAAGAAATGTCATTGAACAGAACTTTGAGTACCAGCTGGTTCCAGGAGTTATCGGACAATTCTTCCGCCGGATAAGGATTATCGTAGGCAATTGCCAGCAGGACAGCCCGGATGTTTGAACGAATCCCGTCCTCGCACCGCGCCTGATGGGCCACGGGATACGGGAGAAGTGGCAAGGCACTGAATAGTGCGACCAGTTCCCGGACTTCGCCGGCATTGAACAGCGGGTCAAGGATCGTCCCCAGATCTTCAGCCACGGCATTTGGCCAAGCCAGCAACAGAAAAATTCTGGCGGCTTGATCAATACTCCAGTCGTGAGGATTCCAGCCGGGACGCACAATGCCCGCTTCGGTCAATTCCTGAGAACTTAAGTTCAAGTCAAACTTGCCCGTCTTTCGTGGAACCAGACCAAAGGAAAGGAACAGCCCTTTTTTATCACCCGCAGCAACTTTGTCTCGTTGAGCAGTCAACCATTC
This sequence comes from Planctopirus sp. SH287, assembly GCF_056500625.1. Taxonomy (NCBI): domain Bacteria; kingdom Pseudomonadati; phylum Planctomycetota; class Planctomycetia; order Planctomycetales; family Planctomycetaceae; genus Planctopirus; species Planctopirus sp. SH287. The sequence continues at coordinate 2,208,763 of NZ_CM151403.1, forward strand.
CCAGGCACTGGAGTCCAATCGGGGTTGCAACCAGCTTTCCAGAAGATCTGAGATCTTTGGATGTCTGGCTGCATCCGGAATATCTGTCGTAGGGATTGAAAGTGCGGTGTGGGGTGACGTGGAGGATGACAACATGGCAAGTTCTCAGCGGCAGGTTCTTATCAGATGCAGATCAATGGTGAAAGCTGTCACAGGGAGAACGTCAACTCAGCCATGTCGGCCACATCCCGAGGGGTTGCCGCAGCAACCAGTCATCACAGGAAGCGTCCCGCCACTTCCGACAACCGAGGCCAGTAAGCCGCCGGAAATCAATCGCTCCACGGGGGTTTCAAGCGGCGTATCTCCCACACTGAGAGCGGCTTTCTCACACAACTCCCCCCAGGTGTTCACTCGTTCCTTGATGCCGTGAGCAATGGATACTGTCGTGTTGTTGGCCGGGCAGAAATAATCGTAGTTGATCATGGTATTGATTTCCGGGGACGCTCAGTGATGAAGGCAGGTCATTGTCCCAACGGTGGTTGGCAGGATTAACTGAAGTCATATCGCTGGCGTAACAACGATGGTTTTGTACGAGAGATCACTCCAAAGTTCAGAATACCCCGCCGGTCAAAGAGGGAGCAAGCCTTACGCAGTTGCACGAGCAGGTTCCGCTCCTCTTTAATGGACAACACGATGAAAGGTCACAGGGCAAACCTTCCTGACCTCCCTCCTCTTCGGAACAATGATCACACCTCGCAGGATTGGCCCCATGCTGTTTGCCCATTCAACCTTTTCTTCGGGCTCCCAGGGCCAGATTCCCACAGGCATGTTCCCTCAAGTGCGAATGAGGCGCAACCGGCAGACAGCCTGGTCGCGGGCTATGGTGCAGGAAAATCATCTGCATTGTTCCAATCTGATCTGGCCAGTGTTCGTGATCGACGGCATCCAGCAGGAACAACCGATCGCCAGCATGCCAGGGGTTTCGCGAAAGTCGATTGATCTGCTGTTACCCGCTCTGGAAGAAGCCGCTTCACTGGGGATTTCCGCAGTGGCCATCTTTCCTGTCACGGAAAGCAGCCTGAAAAATCCCGATGGCACAGAAGCTGTCAATCCGCAAAATCTCGTTTGTCGCACGGTAAGAGCGATCAAAGAGGCTAAGATTCCCATGGGAATTATTTGCGACGTCGCTCTCGACCCCTATACATCCCACGGGCAGGATGGCCTGCTTCGCGATGGCGTGATTGTCAACGATGAAACCATTGACATGCTCTGTCGTCAGGCGGTTGTTCAAGCCGACGCGGGGTGTGATGTGATTGCCCCGTCAGACATGATGGATGGCCGCATTGGCGCGATCCGCCGGGCGCTCGATGCCGCTGGTCATACCAACGTTCAGATCCTTTCTTATGCGGCTAAATATGCGTCGGCATTTTATGGGCCATTTCGAGAAGCCGTCGGCTCATCGGCTCAATTGGGATCAGGTGATAAAAAGACCTACCAGATGGATCCCGCCAACTCTGATGAAGCATTAAGAGAAGTCTCGCTCGATCTGGCGGAAGGAGCGGACATGATCATGATTAAGCCGGGCATGCCCTATCTGGATATCATCCAGCGTGTTAAGTCGACCTTTGGCGTCCCGACGTTCGCTTATCAGGTGAGCGGTGAATACGCAATGATCGCGGGAGCCGCCGAACGCGGCTGGCTGGATCGGGAGAAAGTGATTCTGGAAAGCCTGCTGGCGTTCCGCCGGGCCGGTGCGGATGGCATCCTGACCTACTTCGCCGTAGAAGCCGCCAAGTCTCTTAAGTCACAATAGATCGCCCAGGCCCAGACACCTCAAAGTCACATAACCTGATTGTCGTCAAGTTGTTTGACGCGGATCCTTACGGGCATGCCACGGCTTTATTTTGGGGCATGGCCCTGAAACGTCTTCCGATGTCGGACTTTGCACTGATTCAGCCCTGATTTTCAGTTTGAGGGAACCTTGGCATAAGCCATTTCCTGGGTTCACTCTTTCTGAACCAGGGGTTCAGGCTGGAAGAGACGGAATTTACGCCACGGATAGCGTTGCCAAACACTGTGGGACAATGCCGCGATCGCCACAATAAGGCCAATTCCGCTGGCGATGAAAACCAGCCAGCCAAGTAATCCCAGGAGCGCAAAAGCCGCATGAGGATGCAGAGCAAACCAGCGATGGACAAACATCGGATTGAAAGTGAAGTAAAGCAGAACACCCACGATCGCAAAAAGCAGCTTGTGGAATGTCTTCAGTATCACCGGGCTGATCGTGAAAAAATCAATTTGGCCCCTATTGTCTTTCGGCATTTGTGAGATAACGGAAAAACGATCTTCACTCCCACGGAAGGCCCAATCTCTCCAGGAGATCTCTGATCGGGATGAAAGCTGTAAATCATCGACATCGTTCTCATGCTCAACCAGCAATGATCGGAGATCACTGGCTGGAGAGACGGTCTTTGCATGGAACGAGGAGCGAATAAGATTTGATGGCAGATGACGAGCAGCAGAATTCGTATGGCCCGGCATAGGCAGAACTGAGAAGTGATTTTGTGAGGTATTTTTGCCAATAGGCAGCAGGCTATTCCCGCGAATGACCCATCCCTCGATCGGGCCCATCAGCGCTACGGTGGAGTCAACTTCGTGTTGATTCGCAAAATTCGGCAAAACAATTTGCCGGCGATAAGGCAATCGCGATAAGGAATTGAGTTGCCAGCGAAGCTTGAGGTTCACCAGCTTTCCTGATTTCAAATCTTCCGGTTCCCAGTCGTTATTGATGGTATTTACAGGGACATTGAATCCATTGACCCAGGCCGATTCCTGTTGAATCAGAGGATCGATTTCCAGCGATGCCAGCATCTTGTTGGGTGAACTGATCAGAAATTCTGAAACCGCGTTGATCTTGCCATTGGTCTCCAGCCACAAGACATGACGGCTTTGAATCTGTGTCGTGACAGGCTGAGAGTTGCTATTTGATAATGTGGGCGGCGCATTCCCCGTCTCTTGTGTGATCCAGCTTTCGTGACCAGTCTCCAGAGTGACAAACTTCCGAACCCAGGCGGGAGGGCCAAATTGCATCAATTCAGGCTGAGAGTTAGAGATTTTAATTTCTGTATCAACTGGCAGAATCGATGTCTGATAGTTCTGAATACTGACATTGCGAATCTGTGGCAGTAATCGGGCAAGATCAAAGGGGAAAAGTGACTCAAGGGTGGTTTCCAGCTTAAAAATCAGAGGCCGGGCGGAGTCGCTGGAACGAGTCAACACAGCTGATGGCTCGTCATCGTTCCATTCAAATCGACCTGCGTGAGGTTCTACCGGACGAAGGGTTCCGCGAGTGACTGTCAATTGTGTTGAAGGGTGATTGCGGATGGACTGTGGCAATTCCAATTCGTACCGCTGCTCACCTACAGGCAGAGATTGAGGATTAACCTGGATCCAGGACGTGACTTCTGGTTTGGAGGGATCAGTCAAACCAATGAGTGTGTAAGCCTGGGCTGGTATGGAAATGGCTTGTGGAACCACATTCAGTGTCACAGGTTGATCTTGCCGCCAGCGGAACTGGCCGATCAGTTTTTTTCCTCTCGCCATGGGGACTCCCAACAGCGATGTCGTGGTCGAAACGGCAGCCTGATCGATGGGCGATATCCGCTCCAGGTCGGCCTCTAACCGGACAGAAACGTCGGAATCAGCCCGAAGAGACAATATGCCTGGAATGGCTGGAATCTGGTCAAATTCAAACTGTGGGAGCAGAATGGATTTCTGCTGGCGCAAGGGAATGGTTCCGCGAATCCGAATCGTCTGCGATCCTGCCGAAGAACTTGAAAGCAGCAACGACAGATGACGTCCATTGTCACGGCGGCGGTCATCAGACACACGCACCAGTCGCTCGGCTCCCCCTTGCTCAACGGAAACGGTTTCTAACTGCAGCCTTCGATCCACGATCATACGATACGCATAGACGGGAGCCTCATTGGCTTCCATGACCGCCAGATAATCCACTTCCAGCCGCTGTCCTGAGACATCACAAGATTGACTCCAACTCGTGAGTTTGGGCTGGGGATGAACTTGCGACAGCTCCGCATTGAGAGTGGCTGGTTGACGCGTGTTGATCAAAAATTTCGCTGGTGAGACCTGACTGACTTGCCATCCGGCTGGCCAATTCTGAGGACTCTCATTTTTCCGGCTGAGATTCCGATTTTCTAATGTGGTTTGGCTTTCTTCAGGGAAAACACGAAGCGTCGAACCATAGGAGCCATCGATGGTCATTGAAAAATCTGTGAGAACAACGGCTGTTTCGTGAAAAGGCACCCAGTCCGTGAGTGATAAGCGAGCTGAGTTCGCCGAGACATTCGGAATCACCAGTTGCAACTCAATTGTCAGGGGCGTTTCAGAACGCATGAGGTCGAGTTCTTCTCGCTGGCCATCAAGTCGCGGTTTGAGTTCAAGCACCAGCTGTTTCGCAGTCTCTCCTTGCAGCGTGTACGAAGTCAGTATTCTTTCCGAGGTCAATGAACGCACAATGGCGTCTGACGGAATTTCTATCTTAAAAACATGCGGATCTGTCGGCCGCCGAAATTGCTGACTGACGTGCTTCCAAAGGACGAAATCGGTGCTCATGGTGGATGTGACTGTCACAGAGTTTTTTAGTGACGGCAACATGTCCGAGGTCTGGACTGGCGAAGCGAATGAAGAGTCATCCGTGCCCCGAGAGCCTTTAACGGGGTTGATGAACTGAAGCTGATCCAGCGGGCCGATCCAGCGCCCTGTTTCCGGGAATGAGACCTTCAGAGTATGAAAACCCGGACGCAACCAGACAGGAGCCTGCTCTGTCGTAAGGCCAGGCCATTTGATCTGAGCAAGCAGCGATGGGAGTAGCGGTACGGAATATCTCGTTTGGTTCGGGACTGTCTGGGAGAGAGGATGCAAGTCCAATTGCAGTAGATGCCGTGCTGGGTTGGCAGTGTCATTATCGGGAAAAGAAATGCTGGAACCAGTCCCTGTGGACGAGGGGAAAATTGCCGCTGGCGAGCCATCAAGCAGGATCGACTCCCGTCCACCCAGAAATCGAGATGCAATCGGAAACCGCAATTCGGGATTCTTACACTCAGGAAGCACCCAGATTTCATGAGTCGCCGCCAATGAGAGACTGGTCGGTGTAAGCCACTTCCCTTCGTAGTCCGAGCGTGCCACCAGCGTATCAATGATTGCTGGTGAATCAGCGGCAAGAGCCTTCAGCTTTTGAGCAGTCTCTGGGTGAAGATAAACCAGTGGAAGTGTTTCAGAAACCGCCCCATTCGAGCTGACCGGAACCAGCAGGTCATTCAGGTTGGCATCTTCTTTTTCATCAGTGAATGGCACGGCCTCTGTTTGATCTGGAGCCGATGTCACTGCTTCCTGGGGCATACTGGCTATTGGGGTCAATTGTGTTGTAGCAACCGAGGGAACAGCCTTGGGATTGATCTCTGAACGACTGACCTGAGCTTCCACAACCACCATCGGAACCAGGGCCAGGAAAATCGCAGCGGCAATGGCGGCACGAACCAGCGCGAGCATCACCAGCAGTGATCCCGACAGGGCGCCGGGAATTCGGAAACTTTGCGTACTTCCTGAAGGAATTAAAGGGGCTTGCAAAGATTTTTCCCGGTCATTCCAGATTCGAATGGGAATGACCAGCATGAGCAGCAAGCCCGCGAGAATCGCTCCCGCGAATGGCTGTGTGAACAATGCCAACCAGGGATGAATCACCGTTAATAGTACCGCTGCGGAGAACGTGAGGCGGACACCTCTTTGAGGGAGAAAACGAATCATGCCCATTGAAAGAACAATCGTTCCCCAAAACAGCACCCAACTTACTCGCTGCGCATCTTTCAAATTCCAGAACGACAAACGAATCTGTGAATCACCGTTCGGAGATGTGAAGGTGCGAATTCGCTGTTTTAACTGGGCGGTTGAGGTTGAATCCGGGATGAGGTGGCCAAATGGCTCACCCTTGTCAGAGAATCCGGAGTCCGTGATACGAGGCAATAACCGCCGGACGGGATCAAACATTGTCTCCTGACGGCTGCGTCCCAATGGCCCAAACCAACGTTCTTGCCAGCTTGGTGGAGTAAATTCATGGGCAAACCAGGCGGAATTGATTGCAGAGACATCCACCTCTGGCGGCACCATCAGCGCCAATGTCGACGAGATGACTTGAACTCCCACCGAAGGGATCGGAAGTTCAAGATTCTGAGAGAGCCATTGACCGGGAAGATGACCTTCCAAGTCAATTTCCAATCGGTTCCATTCCCAGGTCCGGCGCTCTATCCCCGTTGGGGTCAGCAGAACTTCTGCGGAAATCGCCGGATTGTCGGATCTCAGGGCACGAATGCTGACTCCATGGGGAGAAGTCAGTTGGGTGATCGCCCCTCTCTGGTTTCGGGGTAGCTGGTAGATCACTTGATACCGATACTCCCCACCAAGCGTGGCAGGAATCTGCGCGATGATCTGGACTTCAGCCATGGGGGCTGTTTCAGGGAAAAGCTCTTTGGCTTCATCGCCAATACGGACAAGAGAATCCAGACTGGCATAGTTCCAGGACAGGCGTTGATGCCCGACGATTTCTTTCAGTTGCCAGTCTCGAAAAAGTGATGCCTGCTCAAGAGATGGCAAATCGATCGCTTCGACGTGTTTCGCATCGATCATGGGGCTGAGTGACTGGGGAACGTCCAGGATTAATCGGCCCCGAAATTGCCTCGCATGAGGAACAAAGACCAATCCGATTGAGGCTTCTTCAGCGGATCTCTGCCGTCGACCACGAAGATTCCGCAGGTCACTTCCCTTCGCATTCATCGAGATCTGCCAGAGTTCGCCAGACTCAGGATACCCCCACTGAGCATAGAGGTCTTTGGCAGCACGGTGGGCCGTCAATCTGGTTTCATTGCTCCCCTCCTGAATCCACCATTCGATGTTGTCGCCAGGCTCGGAAAGATAAATCAGTATTTCCTGGGAAGGCTGTTCGGATGAGGCAATTTCCAGAAAAAACTGTTCGGTCAATACCGCGTCTTCACTCTGAGCAACGACTGTCGCTCTCACATCGACAGGAGGCGGGTTGTTCAGAAAAAGCAGGTCTCCGATGGTCTGAGGATCAACCGCGCGAAACCAATGAAAGTCTTTTGCAGAAAAATTCGGCACCAGTTCACGGATATCACTGCTCAGCCGCGGATCAACGGGATTCGGAAGGATCGTCGGTTCAAAACGAGAGTTTTCGCTGGGTGAAGGTCTTGCGGTGGTGTCGGTATGAATACCCAGCAGGAATTCAATGGATTCCGCGTTGGCTGGCTTTAAAGCGGGAATCGCCAGTTTTTGTGGAAAAGTGGAAATCGTGCGACGTGCCGCCACCATCACTCTGCGGGGCTGACTGGAATTGAACGATGAGGCAAACTCCAGTTGCAGCAACGAAGTGCGTGCTCCGTCTTTCTGAACTTCCCAGTTCGCTAACTTTGAACTCTCATTTTCACCGATGACTTCCGTAATTTCCCATTCCGGGGGAACAGTGATCGTGGCCTGCTGGAGCGAGCCACTGGAAATGAGCCACTCCAGACGACTGCGAATTCTCCAGTTATCATTTTCACCGGAAAGGATGGTGGTTGATTGACACGTAAACCGGGGGATTGGCCGGCGAATTTCCAGTTTCAATCGTGATTTTTTTTGAAGTCGTTCGTAGGCAAAAACTTCGCCATCGGCGGTCACGGTCAGTGGGCCGGCTTCGCGGTAACCCTCTTGCTCGACATTTTGCAGTTGAAGAGGAGAGATCACATTAACGGTCACTCGCCCCCGTGTCATTAACGCATCAGCGAGGACAATCTGCGGAATCATCACATGAGGAAGTGCACTCCCCGGTAATGTTCCTTCCAATCGAATGGCTCGCAATCGACCATTCATGTCCTGTGGCAAGTTGATCACGATGGATCGTTTGTGAACATCCGACGAGAGCCTCTCAAAACGAAGCGGAGTGTCTGATCCCAGCGTGGCGGAAATTAAATCAAAGTTGTCAGGCAGAGATAATTGCAATCGACGGACAGTCTGTTGGTCGGGAACATCAATCATCAGAGTCGACAGAAAACGCAGTTCATCTTCCCGGACGATGGCTGTCAGATCTTCTTCATAGGTCATGACGGTCGGTTCAGGCGCTGTCTCACTCTGACGAGTCAATGTTAACTCGACTTCAGAAACGCCGGCCAATTTCAAAGTCAGCGATTGAAGCCCGGTCTCTGCCATAGGCCCATTCTGGAGCACGACTCCTGCATTACTCGAGACTTGATAGCCTGCGGGGACAGACAATTGAATGTTTGACAAGTCGGCTGGTAACAACGAGAGAGAAAAGAACAAACTTCGGGGAAGCGAAACTCCGTCAATCGTGCATTCACCGAGAAGACGGTCATTTTGTAGCCTCTGATCACTGTCAATCCAGAGGTAGGGGTTCTGGTCGTTGGCACGACCAAAGACCACGGGATCATCACTTTTCCAACGAAGTGATTTCAGCGTCAGTTCACAGGGTGTTAATGAAATTAACTCACCTCCTTGCCGGCATTTCCCGGAAAGAGAAACCTCAAAGGATCCCTGTAATTGCCCCTTTTCCAGTTGAAGTTGATAACTGGCCTGCCAGAGACGGCTCCGCTCGGGAGAAGCCCGGCGCGATTCGATCGTGCTCATCCACGCTGAGAATTCCTCTCGGGGAATGGCTGTCCATTTTCCGGGTGGCCATTGAGCTGGCTGGTCAGCAGGAACATCAATGCGGCGCAGAGGTGGCTCATCGGCGAACACAGCCAAACGAGAGTCCGCTGCCAGGTAAATCAGGCAGAGACAAGTCAGCCATCGCAACAGGATGCTCACGGAATTGCTCCCCGCTCGCCTTCACCAGCCTGAGAGAACTGCGGTTTGCGATATTGTGTAGATTCTTCCGAAGCAAACAGGGCTGTCAAGGCCTGCTCGTGGCTTGAAGGCCGGAAGCTGTCGGAGGAATCGTGAGAAAGGGTGAGGATGGTTTCCTGACGACGCAGTGCCGACCATCGTTCCAGCAGGATGGCCAGACATGGGAACAGCAGGCCGATAATGATCGGCTGAGCCAATAATTGCAGAATGGGAAGCTGGAACAATCCCAGCAGGGAAATTCCAAAAGCAGCGATCAGGAGTGGCATGGTGCGCCGCAAAGCAGGGACACGAAGAATAAGAAATCCTGCGGCCATAGAAATTCCTGCCCCCAGAAAAACAATCAGAGGCATGCTGATGATGGCAACTTCGTGGGTAGTGGCGCGTCCAAACTCGGTAAAGAGATAACGGTTGACCGTTGAAGAATTATTGGGGAGCAACGCCAATTGTCGTGTTGTCCCATTTTGTTCGCCAGTCGTGCTGGCTGACAATTCAGGCGTCGGCAACGACTCGCGAATCCAGAAGAGACCGCGCCGTTTCCACTGAAACATGGGTGTCAGTCGTCTCGAGTAATTCAGCAGATAACGATCGTTGGGAAGTTGAATCTCCCAATAAGTAGAAGCAGACCAGTTGATATAAGGAAGTTGAGCACCCATCAGTGGAATCTGACCTGTCCACCGGCCATCTTCAACGGCTTTGCTTAACCAGCTGATATCCAAAACGAATGATTCTGTTTCGGCCCTTTTGGTAAAGTCCGTGATTAAAGAATTGGATTGCGGACGCAGCAGTGTATACGTTTTGACGCCTGCCCTGGATGCCGTCAGGACGACGGGAGTCACTTCCTGGCCATCCCAGTAGAAACGGGCTGATGTGGATTCCTCGGGAAGTTCCACAATGATATTCGGAGCGACTTTCGATAGTGAAATCCGAGAATGCCAGAAATAGGTCCCCGCGTCGTCAACAGACAAACGATGCACGCAGCCATCAACTTCGGGTCGGTCGCCATCGAGTTCCATGCCCGGTTCTAATCGGAGCGTAATGGGATCCTTTGTTTCGTTAGTCGTCCAAAGATGTGACGAATGAGATGAAGAAACAAGCCGCCATCCCTCTGAAGTTGTTGAAGGAACGAGTGCCTGCCCGCGTGGATATTCGACAGTGGCCATCATCAGGGGAAACTCCGCCGGGACGATGGCCTGAAGCGTGATCGGTTCAATTTTCGGAGAGCGATCCGAAAGCGGCACCGAATATCTTGCCCGGATGACAGAACGGCCAAAGACCGGTCGAGGGAAGTTCAGATGAAACTCCCGAGACCCTGATTCGACCATCGAACCCCATTCGCCATTCAAGACTTCACCGGCATCATTGAGAAACTGGCACGTCTCCACGAGATGGTCAGGGACTTTCAAACGGAACGAAGGGATCCGCTCATACTCCACATTCAGAGAAAGCATCTGCTCAATATTCAGTTCTTGTCCATCAAGCAGCACAACAGTGTTCGACGTACAACTGATTTTTTTGGTTTGTGGCACAATCGTGCATTTCAAATCGTTCTGCTCTGCGGGAAGTCGATAGATCGAGTGTCGCGTTTCCTGGACGTTCTGCGTCCACATCAGATTGGCCACGCTATTGGAAGGTGCTGACTTCAGTGGAACACCGCTGACAGTCTCGAGCACGCTCTCCACATTTTCGGCATTAAAAACGACCAGGGTGGCGGGAACTTGTGCTGAATCCACTGGCATGGGAAGCGTCAGTGAAAAAGGACGATTTGGCTCAATCGCACGACGTGCCCTGAGCCGAAACGTAAACCGTTCCTGTTTGGGAGAGGAAAAATTGATCGTCAGGTTCGATGAGGAATTCGACGATTCCCTGCTCTCGCGGTCTAAGGAATCGGTTTCTTTGGCGTCACGTCTTGAAAGTGGCGTTTTGCTCGCAGATTGCTCTGCTGTGAACGATTCAACAACAGGCCCGCGAGGCTCGATGGCCTCAATCACCCAGTTCTGTCGTTGCCATGCTGGCCAGTGAAGGCTCAGTGATGTCACCCGGCCGCGATAGACTTCCACGGGATAGATGGCCTCTAATCGCAATTCATTGGCAAAGGTCATCAAAGAAAACTGCGGTTCACAGACAACATAAGGAGTGACCGGACGTGGTGTCAGGTTCAACTGAAAGCCTTGTCCAAAGAATCGGTAAGCCCTCGTGACCGGACTGCCACCGTGCTGAGCTTGCCAGTCAGCCACCGTCATCCGCACCATCTGAGGCGTTTGGAGATCATCAATCGTTAACTGGATGCCATCGCTGGCAATGAACCCGATTTCTCCATTTTGTCGACGCGCCTTTTCGACCTGATACCCTTGAATGGTGAGTGGTTGATCCAGTTCCACAGCCTTGCGTGCTGTCCAATTCAGTGTGACCAGACCTGTCGCAGAAGATGCCAGCGAAATCATCACGCGATTTCGAGACTGTGAGTCGATCTGATGATCCCGGTACTCACGTCCTTCCAGAGTCACCAATTCAAACCCTTTGGGCATCCGCAGGACAATCTGATTGTTCACTCCCTGAGGGACTCGCAAACGCTGGATGGCGTCCAGAATCAATGAATCCGAATTCACCCGCGCCGTAATCGTGGTTGAGGACTCCAACTGCGATTCGACCACGGGAGTATTCCCCCGCTGCCACGACAGATCGAGTCGAGAACCGAAACCATAGGCATCAATGATGGTCTGTCCAGCGGGTTCTTTTGACAATGTCTGTGTAAAAGGTTCCACCGTTTTGATGATGAGATCGGTCTGAGGGATCGTGATGGCAAGATGGCTCACGGCCGAACCGGGAAGGCTCATGAGAAGTCGCGATGACGCCTGCTGTTTTCGCAATGGCACAATGGCATCGACGGTGAATTCAAACCGGCCCTTGCCGGGAACCCACCAACGATATCCTTCATCGCGATCAAAACCACCGAACAGCAGTTTCCCCTCACCTTTGTGGTGAACTCCCGTAAGTGTCGCCTCATTCATAGCCATAGAAATGGGGAATGGCTTGCTGGCTTTCTGAACTTCAATCACAAATTGAATCGTCAGTTTTGCCAGGTGATCATCGACCGTTCCCTGCACTTCAACAGAACCGACGCTCCATTGTGGAGCTTCATTGGCTGGTGCGAGTCGTTGCTGTCGCAACCATTCGACATAGCCTTCGACAGTTCCTCCTGCGGGAACTGGAACGAGAATTCCGCTGGCATTGGGCAGATAAACAATTTCAGCCGGGAGAGATTTCAACCCCTCAGAAGAAGAAGTGGCCCGAGCACCTGCTGGCAGTGAGTTGATAACCGGAGGATTTGCCTTGGGAACCTCTTGCGGATTGGCTTCGTCCTCACGAAGACGAGTTGAACCTACCCCTGGCGCGATCTCTGTACTGAAAGGCTCGGTTTCTGGAATCATTGCAGGAGGCAATGCCTTGGAGGTTGCCTGAGATTCCTGTCCGCACGCCAGACTGCTCGCCATCAAGAGGCAGCACATGACCAGGCTGAATGACAGCCAGCGGCGCACCCTCAGCGCGAACCCGGATTTCGCCAGGCGGGAGTCTGCCACAGAGATTTTACGAAAGAAGTTCAAACTCAGATTCTCTTGGGAACAATGAGTTCAAGATACCAACAACTCACTGAATCGAGCGAGATCACGATCGAGCGAGAACTCGCTCACATGAAAATTCGGTCATTGAGGAACACCGTCAGACAGGATGAGAGACATGCTATATTACGTCGCCGATCCGTTTTTTCCGGGAAGATTTCAAAGGTTCCATAAATGTGAGGAAATCATAAGACCATGCAGTCTATTCTGTTGTGCAGTATCTGCGATCTTGTGGCTTGGTATTTATTCGCTATCGGGCAACTGGCAAAGAGACGAATGATCATGAACCGGAATGGTAGCCAAAGAGACAGATAAAATCGCCCGGGAACTATCCAAATATACATAACTCACAGGAGAGACAACAGCGTGACATCAGCTGACATCTGTGGGACGTCTTCAGAAATCCGAAAGCTGCTCAGATTCGTGATTCCCAATGCGGCGAAGCGAACAGGGACGTGATCAGACAAGTGATCACAGTCTCGAAAACTCTTCGACAATCTGTCTTTGGAGAAGTTCAGTCCCCGTGGCCAGAATTTCTGGCTGGTAAAGATCAAAGCGTTGCCCGCCCAATTGGCTGACAACTCCCCCGGCTTCCCGAACCAGCAGCACCCCAGCCGCCATGTCCCAGGGCTTCAGACTGGATGACCAGAAGGCTTCAATGCGGCCTGCCGCCAGATAAGCCAGATTCAAGGCCGCTGACCCTGTTCGCTGCACCGTTTGCGATTTTCCGATCATGCTTAGAAAACGCATGACGGCTGGATCGGTGGAGGAAGTCGCCGTTGGAAGACTGGCAATGCACATGGCATCTGCAATTTCAGTGACAGGCGACGAGCTTAATCGATGCCCATTCAGAAAAGCCCCGCGCTGCTTGACGGCTGTGAACAGATCGTGGCGAGTCGGGTCATAGATCACGCCGACAATCAATTCCCCATCATATTCGAGGCCAATCGAGACGGCATAATAAGGGAAGCCGTGAACATAGTTGGAAGTGCCATCCAGTGGATCAACGACCCACTGATAAGGGGAGGCGGTGGACTTGGTCGCCAGTTCCTCTTCACCCAGAAAATTATGATCGGGAAAATCCCCCAGCAGCGTGTCGTGAATTAGTTTTTGCGAAGCAAAGTCGGCTTCTGTCACCAAATTAGCGCGACTTTTTTCAGTCACGGTAAATCGACTACGCCACGACTCCAACATCGCTCCGCCCAAACGGGCCGCCCGGATCGCGGAAAACAGGAGCCGATCCAGAGTTTCGGAACCGGGAATTTCGGAACCGGGAATTTCGGAACCGGGAATTTCGGAACCGGGAATTTCGGGGGGCAGCATGCTGTATTCTTCCCTGTTGGCAGCTGTGTTTGGAATTCGGCAGGTAAGGCCGGAACTGTCATGAACCACGAAGAGGGTTCCCGTTATTTTTCCCGAAACGTAAAGCGCCCGCAAATCTACTACAACCCACTTAACCGAAGTGACCTCTCTTTTTTCACCAGAACTCCATGATGACAAAGAGGAGGATTTCTCAAAACAACGTCACCATCAGAGAAGGAACTTTTCATCGAGGCGATTTTTCAACCTATGTTTCACGAAGACACATTCTCTGAGAGCGCGGATCGTGCCCTGTCACTGGACAAAGCCCGGTTCGGATTCAAGGCGGGATGGCGAAATGAGAACTCCTCAGATCGACAGGTCAACTCCTCTGAAATAGCGGCAGGGCAAGAGCAATGTTTGATTTGAATCCTCAATCGATGGTGTTTCTCGCGGGCGTTCTGGTGTTGACGACAACAGCCGCTTACACCGATCTGCGCTATTTCCGGATCTATAACTGGTTAACGCTGCCTGCTTTTGCTCTGGGATGGGTTTACCAATTGGCCTTCCATGGGCTTCCTGGCCTGGCCGATGCGGGTTTGGGTTTCGCAATTGGGTTTGGACTGTTCTTCTTGTTGTTCACCATTGGTGCCAGCGGTGGCGGCGACACCAAATTAATGGGCGCTCTTTCGGTCTGGCTGGGATGGAAGCTGACACTTTACACAGTTGTGCTGACAATTCTGTTCGTGGCGGTTGGTTCTGTCCTGATGTTGCTGTGGAGTGTGTTGCGGCGAGGCCTCAACAAAACCCGAGAAGACATCAGAGCAACGGCATTGAAAGACGAAAACGGGAATTGGCGAAAGTCACAGACCGAAAGCCTGCGCCGAGTCGGTGGCCTGATGGCTTATGCCGAACCGATTGCGCTGGCGACCTGGTGTATCTTGTTTCTTGATGCAACCGTACTCCCCGCTGGTCAATTGCGTGGCGAGCAAAAGCCGGTCCAGGGTGCCGTGGCAGCAGTTTCTTCCAACGTGGCATCTGAAGACGCTCCGGCCGACGCAACTGCGGTGATTAATAAGGAACAGACCGCGAATGAAGTCAAATAAGCTGGTCAACAGGCAGCGCGCTTCACGCGGCTTCATCACGATGGAGCTGGCCATAACGCTCCCGATTCTCGGGTTGCTGCTGCTGGCGTTGTTGCAGTTTTCCATGCTGTTTTATGCTCGTGGCCAGATTGTTGAAGCCAGCCGCGCTGGGGCACGGGCCGCTTCGTTACCGGGAACTGATCCCGCTGCTGTCGAAAGCATTGTCCGCAGCGTGCTGAGTCCGGGATTACAAAATGGACTCGAAGTTCAGACTCAACTCTCGGATCAGCCGGGGGAAGTGGTAGCAGTTGGTGTTTCTGTACCAATGACAGCGGCTGCGCCGGATTTGCTGTGGGTAATCGGGATCACATTGGCTGATCAGAATCTTTACTCAGAAACGCGAATGATTCGCGAGTGACGTCAGTCGTCAGCCGAATTGACCGATAGACAGAATGGTGGAGTGATTTGCCGCAAGGGATCGTGGCACTGAAAGAAGGCTGGGAGCCTGGCTTCAATGAAGAGCGCGATATGAAATCGGCTCGCAAAAAGTTTGCCACGGTCTGATTGGCTATTAATGCCAAAATCCCTGCGGAGTATGCTCAAGTGCGTAGATTGACCCCTGCCCTGCTGACGCTTGTCATGTTCGGCGTTGTCGGGCTGCTTGTCGTCGCCTACATCGGCAAGTCATTGCTGGCGCGGGAAGAAAAGAAGCCGGTCATTGCCACGCGCAATGTGCCAATGGCGATTTCCGATATTGAGCCTGGCACGTTGATCACTGAGAACCATATTGGTTTAGGGCCAGTGCAGAACAGTCAGCTCAAACCCGACATGCTGTTGGCCAACCGCGTGATTGTGGGACGTGTTTCACGAACCAAAATTCGCTCGGCAGAACCAATTCGAGCCAACCAGCTTTATCAACCGGGTGAACTTCCGGATCTCAGAGTCGCCGACGGGATGCGAGCGGTCTCAATTGCTGTTGATCAGGCTGTCGGGATTGTCGACGGCATGATCAAACCAGGGAATTACGTTGACGTGCTTTTCACCTTGCAGTCCGAGTCAAATGCTGACCTTCAAGGCGGCCTGACGATGCGACTTTTTGAAGGTGTCAAAGTGATTGCCATCAACCGCAGCTTTACACAAAGCCGGATTGAACGGGGTGCCAATCGCATCACGCTCGAATTGACCCAGGCACAAGCAAATGTGGTGACTCTGGCTGAGTCACGCGGTGCGCTGACGCTGGTCTTTAATCCCAATGGTGCCGGGAATGGAGGATTAGCGCTGACCAACAGTGAACGCGTGACGCTCAATGAAATTCTGGGTTTGGAGGCTCCTTCCCCTGTTGCTCAGCCATTACTGACTGAGATTTACCGGGGGCAGAACCGAAGAATTCAGCATTTCAACAAGCAAGGTCGATTGCTCGATCTCAGTGAACTCCCCCGAGACGATCGTGATCGCGCCCAACAGGTTCTTCCCCGGACTGATAATGTCGATCCTTCAGGACAGGCTCCTGATCGGCCTCGTGCTGACGCTCAACCGCAACGGACAAAGGATCTCTCGCCCACCGCAGTGCGAAACATGTTTGATCGTCGTTAATCTTGTTTTGGGGATTCACGACACAGGTGTGACAAATCAACTGCGACAAGACAGGTCGCGACAGGATGAGCATAGGGTGGCTCGACAAAACGGCGAGCCACCCTTATTTCACGCAGGGAGCCAGTTGGAACTTCGATGCACTTGCTTCCATCACAACGCTTACCGCATGTTCATAGGCGCGGCTTTCTGACGCCTGCGTTTGCCTGCGCTCTGGTGGTGGTGATGTTGATGCTGGCGCTGATTTGTGATCGCTTGTGGGTTGAAGCGGCCCGGGTGGAACTTCAATCAGGTGCTGAAGCCGCTGCGCTGGCTGCCGCTCGAAGTCTGGCCAGCGATGAAATTCTCAAGGATGATGTGGATCCCACTTATCTGGAAACCGCACGTTATCAAGCGGCTCATATCGCCGGATTGAACCTTGCTGCTGGCGAACCGATCCAGTTAGCACAGGGTGCTGGTGAAGACATTCGCATTGGCCATCTGGCGGGTGTTGATTCAACCGCTGCCAATCAGTCGTACTTGATGAAATCCGATTCACCAGGCCTGGTAAACTCCACGATCGATTCTTCCGGCACCACAGCCTCGCATCCTGATGACAACGTGGTGACTTCACGAACAACCCGGTTTGTGGAAAGCGAAGAGTCACCCGGCAGTGTGGTTGTTTTCGCCGAGCGGTCAAGATTTCGAGAAAATCCCGTGGGGCTGTTTGTCAGTGGAGCAACGGGACTGCCTTGGGCAGATGTGAAGACTCATGCTGAAGCGAGCATTCTGGCTCCGGTCGTTGGATTACGCCCGCTCTCTGGAGCAAGGGCACCCATGCTGCCCATGGCGATTTTGCGAAAAGATCCCAGCGGGACAATCGATCAGACATGGCAGAAGGCCATCACCGAAAATGGTGGCCCGGATGAGTGGGCCTACGATGAAACCACCGGCCGATTGACGCGAGGGGAAGATGGTTTGCCAGAGATGACGCTGACATTCGGACTGCCCAGTTCATCCAGCAACACCATCACCAATGCGCTACTGCTGAAACTGGGAATTGATACTGCCGATGACCAGATCCCCATCCAGATTGCAGAAGGGATCACACAGGAGCAGCTCTCAGAATGGAATGGCGAGATTCGTTTGCCCACTGAAAAAACACGCAAAGCGCTGATCACCTCCGAATTATCAGAAAATGCTGCCAAAGAGAACACTGGTGAAGATGGCACAGGTGAAGAGAGCACAGGTGAAAAACCACAAGACTCCATCGCCGGGTTTGATGCAACATCCTCTCTCTCTGACAACGAGACAGAAGGCCATGAATCAGCTGTCTCTCCCGCTGTTTCCGGCTCAGGAACCGGGATTCCTTTAATCATGAACGCGACCCTGGAAGACCTGAACACCTCCGAACGTGATGCTTTATCCGCAATTGTCGGGCAGTCCCGCGTGGTGATTCTGTTCGACCCGGCAGCGTTACCGAACGATAAAAAAACTTCTTCTGACAGAAAAACATCCGTTTCATCAAGTTCTGGAAGCAAGAAAAATCAGGATCTTCAGATCAATGCCATGACGCTGGCTGTTGTCAGAATTCTTAAGGTAGAGGACGCCGCAGGTGGTCGCTGCCAGGTGACCGTTCAACCGGCGGTGATCGCGACTCGCACCGCCATTGTTGATTCGCCAGATCCACGAATTCGCGTGACGGCTCCCCAGTATTTGTATCAATTGCGACTGACCAACTGATTGATTCATTCGATGTGAGATAATGCTTGGTGGAAATCACCCGGCATCGTGTCGTGAGGATATAAAAATGATTGCTGACATGCAGACTCCTGTCGACGGCCGTTCGAGCGACGCCCGGCGTACGTTCGAGGTTCTGAAAACGCGACTGCATCGCCAGATGGTTGATGCCATCGATCTTTCCAAAGCCAGCCAGCTTCCGGAAGCTGACTTGCGTGCACAGCTTCGTTCGCTGGCCAATCATCTTTGTCAGCAACAGGAAGCCAACCTTCCAGCAGCCGACCGCGACGTGATGGTGACCGCCATCATGGATGAGATTTATGGCTTCGGCCCGATCGAACCATTGATGTCCGATTCTTCAGTGACGGACGTGCTCATCAATGGTGCAGAGACCATCTTTGTGGAACGCAATGGTCTGATTGAACGAACCGATATTCGTTTTGCTGACGATGCGCACTTGATGCAGTTTATTCACCGGATGGTGGGACGCACAGGACGTCGTATTGACGAAGTCTCCCCGATGGTGGATGCCAAGCTGCCAGATGGCTCGCGTCTCAATGCGGTCATTCCTCCATTGGCACTGCGTGGCCCGACGGTTTCCATTCGCCGATTCAAATCAAAGGCCGTGGTCTTTGAAGACATGGTGCGTATGGGCTCGCTGACACAGGAAATGGCCGACTTTCTGATTGCCGCTGTTCGCGGACGGTTGAACATTGTTGTCAGCGGTGGCACCGGCGCCGGAAAAACGACCATGCTGAACAATATCTCGCGGTTCATTCCGGAGACCGAACGTGTGGTGACGATCGAGCAAACCGCTGAACTTCAGTTGCAGCAGAAAGATGTGGTTTCTCTGGAGACCCGCCCGCCAAATATCGAAGGACGCGGGGAAATCACTCAACGCGATCTTCTTAAAAACAGCTTGCGTATGCGTCCTGACCGTATCATTGTGGGCGAAGCTCGAGGCGGTGAAGTGCTCGATATGCTGCAAGCCATGAACACCGGCCACGATGGCTCAATGAGCACCATCCACGCCAACGATACTCGCGACGCTCTCGACCGGATGGAGTTAATGATTGCTTTGGCCGGTGTTGATCTGCCACATAGCGTGGCTCGGCAGTACATCGCCAATGCGGTGCAGATTCTGGTGCACATCACCCGCCTGGGGACAGGTGAACGTAAAGTGATGCGTGTGAGCGAATTGAATGGCTACGAAGATGGTCACTACCGTCTTGAAGATATTTACGTCTACCGCATGACTGGCGTGGACTCGAACGGTCGTGCCCGTGGATCGTTCTATGCCACAGGCTATGAGCCAGAAATTCTCAAGCGATTAGCAGCACGCGGCCACGAAGTTCCCAACATTCAGTTCCATGCCCGGGAACTGGGGGGAACATCCGATTCAAGTTCCTACTCCTCTTGAAGCTCCCCCTTGCTGCTAAAAGTCAATGACATGACAAAGAGCGAGTCTGTCACTGGAATTGATCATCGTGATATTTAGCAGGTCGGGTTTTCAGATCGGGTTTGTTTAGCCTCATGAAGGCAATGTGAGTTTGTTATGGCAACATCCACCCTTGATCGATCAAGACAGACTGCTGACTTTTCGGGGATCATGCGACCTCGTGAGGAGTTTGCACAGCCCGGCAAAGAAGGCTCGGGCGAACGTCTGAACCGCTGGTTTGATCAATTAATGTTGCAATCCGGCCTGGGAATCTCCCCCGCCGTGGTCTTGATGCTGTGCCTGTTATGTGGCCTCACTCTCGGTGGGGCGATTTTTGTGTTTCAAGAGAATTTTCTGACAACAGCGCTGGCAGCGGTGGTTGGATTTCTTTTGCCGATCTTCTTCCTGATGTTCACACGCTCCCGTCGACAGAACCAGATGCTGGGGCAACTTCCTGCGATGTTAGAAGAATTGGCACGGGCCGCAACAACGGGACGCAGTATCGAGCAGTGCCTGCAATTGATCGCAGCAGACACTCCTTCCCCTTTAGGTGATGAACTGCGTTTGGGGGTTAAACGCATGCAGATGGGGATGCCTCTGAGTGATGCTCTGGCAGATCTCCCTGACCGGACTGGCCTGATGACTCTTCGGCTCTTTTGCATGACACTCAGTATTCATCAACAGACCGGTGGCGATCTGGTGGGAGTCCTGGAGCAGCTCTCAAGAACGATTCGTGATCGATTGCAATATCTGGGTCGCCTGCGCGCCATGACCGCTGCCAGTCGGGCCACAGCTTTGCTGATGGTGGTTTTGCCTCCCGGAGTGCTCGTCTTTTTTACCCTCCGTGATCCCGATTATTTCGCCAAATTGATGGGAAGTTCCTGGGGACGCAATGCCACTTTGCTGGCGTTCACATTAACCATTCTCGGCACCATCTGGGTGCTCCGGATCCTGCGGGACAGCCAGCGAACATAATCCTTCATTGGTAACCGGAGGGGCGCAACTCGATTCGCATCGCCTCTTCGCCCATTGATTTTCAGCAAATAAAGTTTTGACCATGACGAATCCTGGTCTTCAGCCAGGCAAGGAATAGACGATGCTGCCACCCTCCATTCTCAATCTGCTGTATGCAGCGATGGGCCTTTTGGCCATCGTGATTTGCTATCGCTATTTCATGAAATGGTGGAACTCGCGAAAGCGTGCCAAGGGGACTCGAACAGGCGCGGCGACAGGCACAGCGTCTGGCAATGAAGAATGGTCACTGGCTAAAGTTGATGCCGATAATGAGCCTGGGGAGCTTGCCCCTTCAGTCAAAATGGAGACAAAATCCAGCAGCAACGTCAACAGCGGCAGCAACAATATTAGCGATAGCAGCGAAAGTCTTGATCCTGGACTTAAAGGCGTTAGCATCCTCAAGTCATACTCGACCAGTTCGATCAGCCCTTCCCCAATTTCTCCTTCAGTGAATCGGGAAGCGAGTTGGAAGGATGAGCGGCTGTTTGTCAATTCGGCAAGTACCTACGCCGACCAAACCCGAGGTTTACCAAGAGTTCTGGCTGATGAAGTGCCGGGCGTTCCTTCTCAAGATCTGGCGTTCGGATCGATCACCTCGTCATTAGCTTCGCTTCTTCCTGACATGGGAGGTGCAAAGAGCGAAATTCGTTCAGATCTCTATGCGGCTGGCTATTATCAGCCTCATGCTCTGATGAATTTCTCGGCGATTCGCTATCTCGCGATGATTCTGCCGATGCTATTTTGTGGTGTTCTGCTTCTATTGGTGCCGCCACGATTTGAGCCGATGGTCATTGGGGCGATTATTTTAATGCCGATTCTGGGGTGGTCGCTTCCTCGACTGTTCCTGAGAAACAAAGCGCGTGACCGCCGCACTGAGATTGAAAAGGCGATGCCGGATCTGCTGGACATGTTGAACATGTGCGTCAGTCAGGGCATGACTGTTCCCACGGCACTGCAACGAATTCAAAGCGAGATGAAAGGGGCGTATCCGGCTCTTGAACAAGAACTGCGGATTATCTCCGAGCAGTCTCGCATTGGTTCTCCTGAAGTGGCACTCAAAAACTTCAGCCAGCGGGTTGACGTCCCCGAAGTGCACTCGTTTACCTCGTTGCTGATGCAGACATCCCGGATGGGGACAAGCGTGAGTGGAGCATTGGCCGATTATTCAGAGACCATGCGTGAGAGCCTTAAGCAGCGGGCTGAAGAAAAAGGGAACCGTGCCACATTCCGTCTGTTGTTTCCCACAGTGCTATGCCTGATGCCGGCTGTGTATCTCTTCTTGATGGGGCCGGCTGTCATCGAACTGTCACGATTCTTCTATGAAGGGGGACGCGATGGGTTGGATACCGGATCGCAGGCTATCCAGCGAATCAATAACAACAATCGGGCTAGAGTCGATAACCCACCTGGTCAGCAGCCGTTCTAAGAAAAAAGTACCAATTCAGAGTGTTTTTTCAGCTTTTGCGATCACCTGATAATTTTTAAAGTGTCATCTCAGTGTGGCACAACTGACCAGGTGGTTCTCCGAAATCGTTGACGATACGCATGATTTGTGATTGATCCTCAGTTTGACTTGCATCATTTGGCCAGAACACTAAACTACCCCCACGCATTCCCCGATAGCTCAACCGGTAGAGCGCCGGACTGTTAATCCGTAGGTTCTTGGTTCGAATCCAAGTCGGGGAGCTTTTTCGACCATTTGAAGAACCGATCCAATTTCGGTCAACACGAGTCCGTCCGAAGCACTTGTTTTGGACGGACTTTGGTTCTTTTTGTCCAGCGCAATCCGCCGCTGTCCTGTTTGCTTCTGGAAATAATTTCAGGGCATATGTTCCAGCGTCTTTTTTCTCGGTCGTGGCCGTCAATTCCACAACCTCAATGAAGTGCTGCAGAATCAGCTGCTGCTCATCCGCGGAAGCCCGGTCAAGAATCTCGGCGACTCCCTGCCATGTTTGCAAAAACTTCCGCGCCTGCTCGTTGATCCGTTCAATCGGGCGTTGGCGGTCGGCCAGTCTCCGTAATTCAAGAACCAGTTGTTTGTCTTACGACTCCAGTCGCGCCAGCTCTTCTTTGATGCTCGCCAGTGCGTCGACCCCTATGGACTTGAGCACTTCCAACAATCGGTTGATTTCGCCCCGTATCTTCGGGAGAAAGAGCAGTTTAGCGCCAGAGAACAATATCGCAATCCGACTTTTTCAGCACCCTGCCAGTGCGCTACAGTTAAGAGGGGAATCGCTTTAGAATTCGCCGACTGGGACACCATCAGCTTTGGACAGAATATTTTGCCAGAGTGAATTGTTCATATTCTCAGAGAGAAAACGAACAGAGCCATCTGAGAACAGGGCATGCGCGCCGCCGGTGTGGGCTGACAGGATCTTTGTATTACGAGCGGCTGTCGTTGTATTACCCGTATCACCGAGTTCAAAGTTGATATTCACTCGAACTGTTGTGATGCCATGTGACCATTGATTTCCACCAGCAGAACCTCCATTCCAAAGACCGCCGGCATGGCCAAATGCCCGGCAATCCTTTGTGGTCGTTGTGCATGAAGGGTCAGCGCTTGATTGTTCTGCGACCATGACCGTGTTTGAAGTGCCGTCTGTGATCTTGGCAAGATTAACGGGAGGCTGAAGAACTGGAGTGGCATCAGTGCTCGAATTGCCATGGAATGCAGATGACAAAGTGATGACACCACTCCAGCTTTGCCACCCTCCGGTTGGTACTCCAAGCCAGTGAGATGGGGAGTGGCGGCTATTTGTCGCCGGATCCAGGACAGATCCCGAAATGCCTGCGTAATCTGAAATCTGAATTGACGCCGTCGTGGTGGTGGGTAGTGAGAGGGCAGCAGCTGTCACGCTGTTGACAGTATGTTGTTTTGTCGTAGGCAGAGGGTTCGACGGGCAATTCACTCCAGGAATGTGTGTGGTGGTCATGGTGACCCAATTTCTGGTCACACCGTCCTGGGTACTGAAATCATTGGTGTTGATAAAATCCAGTGAATTAAATGCTGGCCCCTGATCCAACATCGGCAGTATCCGAACCAGCCATGAGGTTGATCGGATCACAGCAGGCCCAGGAATGGGCGTCTGAGGGAAAGCGGCAAACGGGAACTGGCGACTGGTCTCGTGATAGTTATGTAGCGCCAGGCCAATCTGCTTGAGGTTGTTACGGCACTGGGTTCGTCTTGATGCCTCACGCGCCTGCTGCACCGCCGGAAGGAGCAGGGCGATCAGAATGGCAATAATCACAATGACGACCAGCAACTCAATCAATGTGAAGCCGCGATGCTTGCTGATCATGACCCAGTCTTTTAAGCCGTAGTGTTAATGAATATAAACACAGGAGTGTTCTGGTTGATGATGCTATGCGAGTGGCAAAGTCAATGCTAGTGGTTTATCGATATGATTTTGGCAGTTTTTGATTTTTCTATCATCACATCGATCGCTGGGAGTGATTCGGTGGGCCTGAAAACTTGTTTTATCGCATAGAATTCGGGGTGGTGTCTGGCTTGCCAGTGAAATCCGCGTTCGTTGACAAAGGGTCTCGGGGTCACGGCTACGAAGGCCCGGCTACGATTCACATCTCGGGAAGTTCCAGTTGTCATCTGAGCCGTACGATGAAGAAACGACGCCAGCGTCGCAGTGCGATTGAACCGAAGATCGGCCATTTGAAGCAGGATCATCGAATGGGCCGCTGTTTTCTGCGAGGACAGACAGGCGACGCGATCAACGCGGTGCTGGCGGCTGCGGGAAGTAACCTCCGCAAACTGCTGGGGCGGTTGTTTTTTGCCTGGATTTTGAACGTGTGGTGGGAGTTCACCAGCCGCATCCGCCCCACAAACCCGATGAAAATCCGTCTCCAACCAGCCTAAAGCCGACCAAAGCCCCTCTCCGCCGCGACTAAAATCCTCATCATACCTTCAACTGACTTTTTCAGGCTCGACTCTTTGGGAAAGATGGGGCTTTGATGACTTATGAGGAACCCCAGCTACCTGCCAATCCCGCTGTATCCAATCTGATCGATCATCCCACACATCCCCGGCCACCATCTCTGACAGTCGGTATTACACGATTTGACTGCTGCCGACTGTCAGAAACTGATGCGGCACATTCAAAGAAGAGGGGGCTTTTCATCGTAAAATCTGTCATCATCGAGTATACTCGACACTTGGGCCAACTCCTCGTGATCACGAAGGATTCGCTCCATGTATATTCTACTTGATCTCGACATCAAAACCGTTCAACCAATAAGCGCACGAGAGAAGTTTTGCCAATACCTTTTGGAAGAGGGATGGGTACAGAGCCGCCGCATTCCCAGATGGTATAAGCTACTTCGTGGTGATGGACTTCCCTTGGCTGCGAACATCGTAGCGAGAACCGAAGTGACAATGCTGGCCACTGCTGCTGGCGCTACTTGTTACGAGGCGACTGTTCGTTCTGGAGAGATCACTAAAATGTCGTGGAAAGAGCAACAACATCATGCGTGATTGTTGTCCTCTTCGTGACCGTACCAGAGACATCAGAATGAACTGACATTGATTCATTCCGCAGGAGGAATAAGGTGCTCGGAGTCTTCAGTTTTTTCCGCTAACATAGCCGCAATGTCGCCAGCTGCCAGGGGCACTGTTGATGCAAAGTTGTTTCTTGGTATCAACACGTGGAACCCACCAAAAACGTTTTTTGTTGGGGCAACGACATCTAATGTAACGTTCAGTTCTGCCGCCATCAGAAATGCGGGCAAGAGATCCAGTGAATGATCGTTTATACTGGAAATGGATGTGGCATTGATCGCCGCAAAAAGCGATCCCCATTGCGTTGATGACCACGTTTTTTCGTGAGCAGTAAGAGTCAGCACCAGTTGATCTGCGCTGCTTAACCCCATGTTGATTTGAATAACTAAATCATCACCATCCAAATTTGAGATTCGACTTAGAAGAAGAGAAATCAAGGCGACAAGCCGTGGAGCATCACTAACGACCGTCATATCTGATGGAATTTCACCTGGCTCAACCCTGACGCCTTCTGGTGTCTCTAAATGTTCAAACAGATCAATCGATTTATTCAGGATGCTTTTTGCGTTGAGTTCTTCGATAAAAATGGGCTCTATCGGCGATACCTGGTTAATCATCCTGGCCAATCGAGTGAGAAACTCCAGTTCGACAGCGCCTGTCGCTGTAATGGCTAACGAACATGAGCGATCCAGGTCGTTCGGACTCATGCTTTTAGCAATCCGAGAGTAGTCAAGGAAACCATTAATCGCGCGGGGATTCCACCTCTCTACGGCAGCACACAAACCGAGCAATCCTCGATTGGCATTCCGGTGAGACAACTGTTGCCAGACGAATGCCTTTTGAGCCAGCAGTTCCTCATGACTGGCTCGAAGCTGGAAAAGATCAACTGACTGTCTCAGTAAGATTCTCAGCGCATCAAAATCCCACGGTTTGGTCACATATTGGTAAGCGCCTCCCGTGTTGACAGCGGCAATCGCACTGGGCAAGTCTGAATATGCCGTTGTCAGGATTCTGACAATCTGTGGATAATGTTTGCGGGAGTAATCAAGAAGATCCACACCCTGTTCGCCTGGCATCCTCTGGTCAGTCAACAAAACGCCGATTGGTTTGCTGGAAGTGTCCAGCAACTTCCGGGCATCAGCAGCGTTTAAAGCGGTGACTATTGAGAATTCATCGGAGAACATACGATCAAAATATTTGAGAGCGGGTGCCTCATCGTCAACATATAACACATGCAGTGGTTTGGCCGGAGAGTTAGGCGACATTGGCGGTTTCCACATTTGCGGCAGGAAGAGAGAAAAGGAATTCGGTAAACGATCCAAGTTGACTATCAACGTCGATCGTCGATTCATATTGGGTCAGAATTGTATGGCAGACAGAAAGGCCCAGGCCAGTTCCTTTGCCGACTTCTTTCGTTGTGAAGAACGGCTCAAAGAGACGAGCACGCACGGCTGCTGACATTCCGACCCCATTGTCGCGGACAGTGATTACCACTCGATCGTTATTCTGGAAGGCGTGAACTTTGATTGTTCCTTTTTGATCGCCAAAACGTTCGGTAACTGCGTGAGATGAATTTGTCAGCAGGTTCACGAAAACCTGCACAACATGACTTTCCACCACCATCACCTGAAGCCCGTCCGGAATATCGATCACGACTTCACAGTGGTTTAATTCATGGGAAACGAAACGGCGGGCCAGTTCCACGACTCGTACGATTGCGACAGGACTGCGTGCCGAAGCTGCGTCTGGATAGGCGAAAGATCGTAGGTCACGGGTAATATCTCCAATACGATGCAAGCTGGCCGCCACGTCATCAAGTGACTCTCCAAAGAGAGCTTGATTAGAGACCTGGCCCCGATTCAACAAATTCTTCGCATAAGTAATTGCCATCTGGGCATGGTTGACCGGATTGTTAAATTCATGTAACAGGCCCGCCGCCAGACTACCAATAGCGTTCATCTTCTCCGACTGAATGAGGCGTGATTCAACTTCTTTTCGCTCAACAATGGAGCGTTCCAGTTCCGTTGATCGCTCTCTAAGACTTTTTTGTGATGAGGCCGCAGCAATGAGATTCCGGCAGCGAGTAGTCAGTTCTGTGGGGCTGAATGGCTTGGTAAGAAAATCATCAGCACCCGACTCAAGCATCTTGATCTTAAAGGAATCATCCACGTTTGCAGTAAGAACAAGAATCTTGGTGTCAAATGTTCGACCTGACGAACGCAATGCCTGAGCGACTTCAAGTCCTGTTTTCCCAGGCATCATGGCATCCAGAACGAGTAAGTCTGGATGATTCTGTTCCACTTTTGCAATGGCTTCGTCGCCATCGAGACAGGCGATGACTGTCCCCTGTGTTTCCAGAATCCTGCCAAGACATTGCCGCATGTCGGCATCGTCGTCGGCAAGTACGATTGTCGCATCTCCTCCTGCCAGGGGAGACACTAAACCATTGGAACTATGCTCAGCGGGGGATGAGCCATGACGTGCAGAAGCGAGTGCAGCCGCGCGACGGAGGTCGGCCCAGCCATCAAATGCGGGTTCATCCATAAGCTTGGGAGGGGCATTGGCAGCCGGGAACTTGACAGAGACCCTGGTTCCTTGCCCTGTCTGGCTTTCCAGCACAAGCTCGCCATCATGAGCCTCGACAATTTCGCGAACCAGCGACAGTCCCAGTCCCAATCCCTGATATCTACGTGACTCCGAATTATCAACTTGAACAAAACGCTGTCCGAGTTTTGGCAAGTCAGTGGCTTCCATGCCAATTCCAGAATCTGACACATCAATAATCGTCCATTCAGGACTGGCGGTGGCAGCGACTGTGACCGATCCCCCTTCAGGGGTAAATTTGATCGCGTTTGAGAGCAGGTTCAGCAAAACACGTTCAACAAGATAGTCATTTGCGTCAATCGGAATACTCTGCGAGGACAATTCCAGAGATAACGAAACACCCTTTCCGCGAGCCAGCGGCTGTGCAGATTCAACAAGCGTTCGTAGCTGTTCATCGACATTGTAGCGAAATTTGATCACGGAATGAGATGACTGGTCAAAGCGAACAAGTTCAAGAAGGTCATTGATCAGCCCTAACAACCGCAGGCTTCCTTGCTGGATAAAACTCAAAGCCTCTCTCATCGGGGGAGCTAAACGTTCTTTCGGCCAAGACAACATTTCCTCAACAGGAGCCATGATAAGTGTCAGCGGCGTTCTTAGTTCATGACTGATGTTGGCAAAGAACCTCCCTTTCATTTCGTCGACGGCGGTCAGTTCCAGATTACGCATCTCCAGGTCATGCCGAAGATCAAATTCGCGACGCCTGGCGAGTGAATAGATATGGCAAGCCGTGGCACAGATGATGGATGTCATCGCAATGAAGATCGAGTTCATCACCAGAGCATCCACTCGTAATGGAACACGGGTGTGAGCCAGACAGGCAAAGAGATACATCCCGAGTACTCCCGAACAAAAGCCAAGAGCCTGCCAGGCGTTGTAAGGAAGTAGTACACAAGTTCCCAGAATGGTCAGATTCAATCCTGCGTAAAAAGGTGAGATCGAACCATCTGTCACATAGAGCATCCAGGCAATGGCGGCCGTTGGAGAATAGGCCCATATGGTACTCAGCAGCCCGAGGGGAGCCTTTGTCGGTGCGATGATAAGGATTGTTAAAACAATCCCGACGACAATCTCACAAATGATCCGCGCCCACAGGATGGGATAAAACGCTTCAGGATAACCTGCCAGATCCAGCAAAATGCCAGCCGGCATTAATGTCAGCGTCAGGACACAGCCAATGCGCGTCCGGCGTAACCACAGGTCACGCTGCGTTTTCTGAAAATCAATCTCATGCTCTGATTCTGAAGTCATGCTGACATATCTCTTTCAAGCGGCTTCCTGACTTCAAGAAACAGGTTCTCGCCGGTTGTGTCGTCATAGACAACGCATTCCGCACCATCTGGAACCATCGCACGCATTCCGTTTTCATCACGAAGAACCAGAGTCCATTCGAGAATATGCTCCATGAAGCCCCGACTCGGATGCTTCACATGCACGTTGGTAACCAGCACCGTTCCTCCTGGGGCCAGGGAATCATAGAAAAGCTCAACCAGGCGCTGGCAGACAGGATCGCTGAGATAGTCGAATAATCCCGCGCAATAAACGAAATCAAACTGCCCTTTGGGGAAGGGAGGAGCATCTTGCATTGTTTCGAGGAGATCATGAATTGATCGCCTCGTGAACTTCACCTCAATGCCGGACTTGGTGTTCAGGAGAAGGCTGATTAGCGCCGATTTCGTGTACTCAAGCGCCTGTGCATCGAAATCAAGCAGTTCGAGATTCGTCCGATTCGCTCCTTCGTTCGCTTGAACAAACCTCTGCACTTCGACGGCGGGGCCGCATCCGACATTCAGCACACGAAAACGGTGGTCTGGATTCCTATGCTGTGTTGAAAGTTCGGTGAGCTTGCCAAGCAGAATTTCTATACGGTTCCGATGGGCTTGAGCGGTAGAGATTTTCAGTGGAAACGCGTTGACAACCCTGGCATATGTGCTGGTTCCTTCCCATCCATTGCTAACGATCATGTTCACCATCTGGTAATCGCCAGCATATCCCAGAGGTTTCGAAAACGTGCGATGAATGTAGGGCGAACACATCAGAAGTGGGTGGAGTTCCCTCTGGACAAATGACTTATGTGTGTTCACGACCTTTCGATCGACTTGTTTCACCACTTGCTCGAACTGTTCAAAAAGTTCATAGAACTTGGGGAGTGCCTGGCTTGCGACATCTTCGGTGAATTCTGTGACCAAACTGCTTGTTGGTGGCAGTTCGCTCAATCCTGTCACGACTTCACTGTGCGACAACCAGCGGCTCAGGTCACCCAGAAAATTGCGAATTGTCGTGACCATTTGCTGGTATGTTGGCTCAAGTCGCTGATTGGATGTCGTCCAGTCTGTCAAAAAGTTTTCGACTTCTTTTCGCAGTGCCGGGCCAGGATTCATATCTGTTAAATCGGCCCATGGTTCAACCAGCGAAGCGGAAACCACTGCCAGGAGTCCCGTGTTAACCAGGGTCGTGACAACGGCACGCCCCTGATAGATCGGGCGATCCCCACGGCGAATCACCACGTGCTGCAGAACCTCACTCACCTGGACAATCGAGTAGGGGTTGTAGACCTCGAATACTATCGCCGCTCGGCTCAACCGTAGAATTGTTCCGACAGCAGCTGTCCCTTGGCAGTTTTTGAAACTGACGACATTGTCGGCGGTAAGTTTTCCGACTTTCGCCATCGTTAATTCCCCAGTGGTGATGTGGACTAGAAAATTCAGAATTTAGTACATCGGTACGGTTTCTAAATCACGAGGGCGACGAATTGTCTGCGGGTCAAAATCATCATCCAGAACCTGGACTTGTGCAAGATGGTTGATGTGAAAACCGCAAACCTGATGATGCAATGATGAATGAGCGAAAACTCTCCATTGTTTATCGCTCAGTTCGATTGATAGTGGAGAAGAGAGCGTTGACCAGGATGCATGGTCTTTTTGTGAAACAACCCAGAGACGAGCTTTCTTCTGTGTTTCAATCGATTTCAGAAGGGCCACCACGCATTGCTGCTTAATGGAATCTTCAGAATGTGAATCAATATGCACAGCCCTCAGCACTCTCTGAACAAATATTCTTTGGTCAGTGGTGAGACCATTCAAAATCTCTGCGGCAAAGGCATCCGTCAGCAGTTTGATTTCAGACAATGTTCGCAATGGTGAAGAAAGGATCGCCATAAGCAGCATTGAGGCGTTTCCGGGATTGATTTTGGGAATCTGGAACTTGGACTTCATAAACCAGACGCCACCATTGTCGGCCTGATGCACAATCGGTAATCCCACATCCCGAAGCAATGCAATATCGCGAAAAATTGTCCGACGGCTGACTTTTAGATCAATTGAGAGGTCAGCCACGCTTCTCCGACGCCCCGATTGCAGCAGCATGACAAGCTGCAGCACACGTTCAAGTCGTTCTGTGATTCCATTTTTTTGATGCATGCTGAATTCTGGCCCAATTCATTCAGGATCACTGCTCACAAAAAGGAATCTTGCAACAACAGACTTCACATGTCCACTGAAACGAAGAGTCTGATGGTGAAGTGTGCCCCGTTTTTCAGATCACGGAGACCATTTCTCTGAGCCTGTTTTCAAACAGATGACTGATGTTTTGTGAGCCGTCGGACATCCGTTGGATCATGCAGAGGTGAATCAGCGCCTTGGTCGTTTGAGGCCGCTGTTCATCGTCTTTGCTGAAGCGTGGCGTGATCGAAATCCAGTCGAACGCCCGCTCGACGTTCCACTACTTGGGCAGAATCACAAATCCTTTGACACCGACCAGCCGCAGCACAGCTTGCAAAATCCAGGCAAACGTCCCGCGCGATCAGGCCGGAAGTCCCTAACGGCCATAAGGTGCAAGTTCCCGCTGCCATCTTGCGCGCCCGACTGGCGAGTGGTGACCTTCCAAGGGTGACCTTCCACGACACGAGAAGAACGCTCTCCATAGACCGTAAATCTTGCGAGCAAATGAGCGGCCACAATTCCAGAATTTCTCAGCAGGACTTCGAGAAAACGGCTTTCAACCTAGTCGAATGAAGCAGGGGCCAATCGCGAAACTCTGGTAAATGTGCAATCGCCATTGGGGCGGTCTTCTACTTGGTGTCTCCGCTGGATGAGAAACCGGATTTGATACCCGTGTTCGAATTTACGGATGATGTTTGCAGCGTAGGGTCTCACTCAGGTGAGATCTTATTCAGGGGCTTTCTGGTCAGGGCCAGTTTTACAGAATGTCTTCCGCTTTCTTCGTCCAGACGAATGGTTTCGGATTCGCATGGTGATAGTCGATGTACTATTTCACCACCAATTCCAATGCTTAACGCTCTTGAACACACGATTGCGAATACGGTTCGGAGTAATGTCTCAGAACCAACGTTTAATCACATCCAGCCACGAACTGCTGTTCGGAATAAAATGGATGTGGAAGCGTTTGTGCCGCTTCAGTCAGTTTGTCACCTTGGGGTGTTTATGAAGTGGTGTCGTTATCAACGATCAGGTGCAGATCCAGTTATTGTGACGAAGTTTCTGCTTCGATCTTCTTTAGGAACTTGACCCACTCCTGATGACGATACCGCGGCGTCATGTGCAGCGTCCCACGTTTGAACTTGGCGGTAAAATCATGACGACTCTGGGACATGCAATGCCCTCCTCACTGGCAAGAACAAGGTCTTCTCCCAGCGACCACCACTCGTGGGGAAGTCCAATACGTGTCCGGCGGCGCGAGCAAGCGGCAGGGTGAACCTGACGCTTGCTCAATGACCACAAACGAACATTGGCTCTTATCGTGAGGCCAAAGCCTCCATGAGATAAGCATGTGGGTCATGTCATTCCTGGAGAGAGCAACATGATCAGTCGTACTCCTCGCCTTCAGGGGGATCGAGGCGAATGAACAGCCAGTTTTCAGTCGTTTTTGTATCGAAATGGGCCAATACGGGGACTTCACTTTGAGTGAGATTGTATAGTCCCGTTTCGATCACAAGATCATCCGTACTGCCAATGCGGAAGGCCACGCGCTGAGTTTCTGAATCGACTTGTCCCTGAACAGCTGTTGCTTCTTCTGTATCCGCATTAAACAAAGTGCCACCGATAATACCTGTTCGAGTGACTGCCAGCTGGATGCTCCAAGCCCCTGAGGTATCATCCTTACTGGTGGAGATTGCGAATGTCCCCAGCGGCATCCATTCAACGTTTGCAGCCTCTTCATCATTGGCCGGAGGCGGAACGGTAGCCAGCACCGCGGCGCTCTCAGCGAATTCCTCTGGCGTCGCGACAGTTTGCCCGTTGATGACCACACTGTTCGATGTGAACACCACATTCCCGTTGGTGCCGTAATCGAAAAAGACTGGTTGCGCCCACACAACAGCTGGAGGGGGCTGACGCCAGGCAAACCATGTTGCAAAACTTGTCCAGACCGGAACTCGCCACCAGAATCCGGGATTATGCCATGTATTCCAACGGTGGAAATGCCAACCACCCCATGCGTGGGGATGGCCCGCCCACCATGTCGGGCCAAACCAATGACGGTGAACGTGGTTGAATCGCCACGACGAACGAACTCCTCGTCCCCAACCATTCCAGTAATCACGGCGGTGAGGATGGTTATTCAGCCAGTTCCCCATTCCAGGATGATTAGGCCCTGGACGAATGGCGTTCCCCCAATTATTCCGAATCACGTTGATTTGATTGTTGTTGATATTCACCCAATTGGGCCGGTTGTTGATATTGATATTCCCAGGTCGACCGGGCCGGGGACGATCTTCGGGACGCGACCAATCGGGACGGTTTCCGGGCCGATCTCCGATACCAGGACGATTACCGGTTCCGGGCCGATCTCCAATGCCGGGTCGATCTCCAATGCCGGGACGATCCCCAATGCCGGGACGATCCCCAATGCCGGGACGATCTCCAATGCCGGGACGATCTCCAATGCCGGGACGATCCCCAATACCGGGACGATCCCCGATGCCAGGGCGATCCCCGATGCCGGGACGATCCCCAATACCGGGACGATCCCCGATGCCGGGACGATCCCCGATGCCGGGACGATCCCCGATGCCAGGACGATCCCCAATGCCAGGACGATCCCCAATGCCAGGGCGATCCCCAATGCCGGGACGGTTACCTGTTCCAGGGCGAGAAGGAGGGTCTGTGGGGCGAATGGGGCGTTGCATGCCCAGAAAATCACCTAAGTCACCAGGCGAAGGGCGCGCTCCCCCACCAAGGCCAGGCCGGCCAGTGGCCACTCCGTCACCGGGTCGCGTGATACCGGGCGGCGTGATACCTGGCCGGGAAATATCTGGGCGAGTCACATCTGGTCGGCCAGTGCCCGGACGAGAGAGATCTGGCCGGTTAACTCCTGGGCGATTTCCCCCCAGGTCTGGACGGTTGATATCTGGACGGTTCCCTCCCAAGTCTGGACGGTTGATACCTGGACGCGAGTTATCTGCTGTCGGCAGGCTGGGACGTGTGGCACCCGGCAGGTTATTGCCGGGGCGGTTAATGCCTCCAATTCCTCCGGGTAGCGATGTCCCAGGCGTGGTTCCCCCTGGGCGATTTCCTCCGGGCTGGTTAATGTTGGGGCGATTTCCTCCAAGGTCAGGTCGGTTGGCGGTGATATTGCCTGGAGGTGTTGGGCGAGCTTGAGGCACGCTGGGACGAGTTTGAGGGAGATTGGGGCGATTTTGTGCCACATTCCCACCTGTAACCGGCCGATTGGGCAGCGTTGGCGTGGTTGGCCGGCTTGGCATCGAGGGGCGATTGACTGGTGCGGAAGGCCGACTGACATTCGGACGATTCAACCCGGCTGTAGGTAGCGAATTGGGCCGATTGGCTGGAGCTGAAGGGCGTGCAGCGGGTGCCGACGGACGTGCAGCCGGCGCAGAAGGCCTCGCTGCCGGTGCGCTCGGGCGAGACGGCATGGATGGCCTGGCTCCACCACCACCTGATGGACGTGAAATATTGGGGCGACCACCGCCTCCTCCTCCTCCACCACCACGGCCGCCAATCGCAAATGCAGGGTCAAGCGTTGCCAGAGCCGCACAAAACGTGAGCAAAGATGTGATGTATTTTTTCATGTTCATGAATTCCTGAAAATGACGAGATCGATCGAAGTGCTCTCAAAACGATTCATCACTTTGCGGGAACTGCCTCGGACGCAGGAACATCCACCATCTCTTCATTGACCCGGACAACACGAATTTCCCCTGTCGAAGGGAGTGGCACACTGGCAATCTCGCGTCCCACGGCTTCTATCGTGTAAGCATCCCCAGATTCCGGACGCAGAATTTGTCGTGATGACCCTCGGGTCCCATCAGCCAGCGTCATGGTATTGCGAATTGTCCATTCGCCATCATTGAGCGTCCAGATCCCTTCGCCGAAGCTTCCATCGGATTCAAAGTTCCAGGAACGAACCGTCTTTCGATGAGCATCCCAACCGATGATCTGGCTCCCTTCGTGAGAAACTTCATCACCAACTTGTACTTTATAGGAGCGGATCAGGAAGGCTTCCTGGCTTGACCAGCGGACAGTGGTTTCGATCGAGACTCCCTCGTTTTCATCTTTCCAGCTTCCGACCAGCCAATCGAGACTTTTCAAAACGGACTTGCCGCTGACATCGGTTGTTTCTTTCACAGAATCGAGCCGCCAGATTTCTTCCCCTTTGTCAGTGGAGGCCTCTTTCACCAGCACCGCTTCAAAGGTGGCAACGTCCGGCTCTGAATCAGGAGAACTCGTGCTCGCCAATCCTGTGATGAAGTGCACATCTTTTGTGATCGGGCGAATCTCTTGCAGGTTGATCGACAGGCGAATTCCTGGAGTGTTCTTAAAAACCTCTGCAAAAGCCTCTTTCAGTTGCGTGGTTCCAGAGAGCCGCACACCGGCGGTGACATCAACATATTCCCCTTCCTGCCGCCAGAGCTTAATAAGATCCTCAACGTTGTGGGCGTTATAGGCACTAATATAAGACTCAGTGAACTTGGCTGCGGGAGAAGAAGCCCCCTCATCCTCTGGCGAAGCAGCGGTTGGTGCGGCAGGCTGTACTACTGGTACAGGAGCAGCGGGCAATGGATTTACGGGTACTGGAGCAACTGGCTGCGAAGCTACGGGCGCGGGTCTGCCAGGGATTCGCGCAGGTGCCTGGCCTTGTGCAAAGGCTGTCGAAAGAGCCATGTTGCCCAGAATCAGTGTCGGCACGAAAATCTTCAATGCCGACCGCAGTTGGGTGGTCGCTCCGAGAAACAAACCACCTTGACCGACAATTCGAGTGCGCAAAGACATTGTTTGAATCATAGTTCGGTTCTCTTGTGATCGGCGAATCAAGGAAGACTTTCTGTTTTTCATTGACAGAGCTTGGTCTGGCATATTGATCAAGCCCATGAGATGTGTCGAGGGTGCAAGGAATTCGAGACGAAACAGAATTTTTAGTATTTGCTCATTGGGCAAGACGTGCCGCTGGCTCATGAAGGGGTTTTTCTCAATCTGATCAAGCAGAAGGCAGAATTGCGAACAAATTCCTGAAGGAATGTTGCAATTCTGTTGCTGTGCCTCAAAGTCGTCTTCACCATCTCTCTGCATTCTCGTAAATAGGATCCTGAAATCTGTGCTGGCAAAGGTTTAGCCATGAGGTACAGACATGAAGGGAGTCATGGAATGCGGCTGGCATTTTTTGAAGGTGACGGAGCCAAGGACTTAGAGCCTGTCTCGTGGGTTCGTCCTGTCTTCGAACTGTTGGTGGGTCATTTTTCTTTTCGCGAACGATGGCTCAAAGCCCTTCAGCCCGAAGAATGGGGCGCCTTGGTACGCTCTCATCTTGTCGAAAGTTACCGGGAATCGGCGCCGGATGCTTATGTCAACGACACCCGCTGGCTGGCCAGTGAACCCACACTCCTGATCAATGGCCGCTGGCTTTGTAATCCTGCGGAGATCCCTGATTTTTGCTCCGAAAATGTCGGGGTCATCAACGGGGAAATCGCCTGGATTGTTTGCGATCCTCTGGAAGCCAGTCTCCTGGCAGATCATCGTCTGGATGATTCACTTGTTCGGTTGGCACAGTCAAAAAAACGAGTTATCGCCAGTGGCGTCCTGATCAAGCGGCCGTGGGATCTGGTGCTGCACAACGATCAGCAACTTCGGTGGGATCATGCCTTCCGGCAGATGCACGCTTCACCAAATCCCGCTAAGCCCGCCTCTCCATTAACCATTGTCGGGCCAGCGAAAGATGTCTGGGTGGATCCCTCTGCCAAGGTCGATCCGTTTGTCGTCTTTGACTCTACTGGTGGCCCGATCTTTATCGATCGCGAAGCTGTGATTCAGGCGTTCACACGCATTGAGGGGCCGTGTTACGTCGGGCCAGGCACTCAACTCTTCCGAACCAATCTGCGTGCCGGAAGCAGTTTCGGCCCCATGTGCCGAGTGGGAGGCGAAATTGAAAACTCAGTCTTCCAGGGATATTCCAATAAATATCATGACGGTTTCCTTGGTCATAGTTATGTCGGTTCGTGGGTCAATCTCGGAGCGATCACGACCAACAGTGACCTGAAAAACGATTACTCATCGGTCAGCGTTCCTATTGGCGGGACATCGATAGCCACCGGAGAGAAGAAAATCGGCTGCTTCCTGGCCGATCATGTCAAAACAGGACTGGGAAGCCTCTTTAACACCGGCACTGCCGTCGGTGTGATGAGCATGATTCTTCCTGCTGGGGAATTATTGCCAAAGCATATTCCTTCCTTTGCCCGTATCTGGCACGGTGAATTGCAGGAACTTCCCACGCTCGAACCATCACTGGAAACAGCGGCGATTGCCATGTCACGTCGCGGGCAGAATTTCACCATCGCTCAAGAACGATTGCTGCGCTCTGTCTGGCATCTGACCAAAGAGGAGCGTCAAAAGGCCCTGTCACGGCAAGGTCTTCACCTTCCTGCTGCACGCACCATTTAGCACAGGTGAAGTAAGAACAGCATCTTCAAAATTAACTGCGTCGCTGCTGTATTAAGGACATCACTTCGGCGCGGCTGGCATGGCTCGTCTTAAAGAGCCCTCGTACTGCGCTGGTGATTGTCAATGAACCGGGCTTGCGAATCCCGCGGATCGTCATGCAGGTGTGTGTGGCTTCCAGCACCACAATGACCCCCTTGGGGTCAAGCACGTTTTGCATCAGATCCGCAATCTGCTGGGTCATCCGTTCCTGCACCTGGGGTTGATGCGAAATCTCGTCGACAATACGCGCGAGTTTACTCAGCCCCACAACTTTACCCCGTGGGAGGTATCCAATATGGGCTGTTCCCATAAATGGGAGCAGGTGGTGCTCGCACATGCTGTTAAAGCTGATATCCCGGACGAGAACTAATTCATCGTATTGCTCGGGAAAGACGCGTTCCAGATGACGCGCTGGATCACACCGCAATCCTGAGGTTAACTCGGCAAACATTCTCGCGACACGAGCAGGTGTTTCTAATAACCCTTCCCGGTCAGGGTTCTCGCCAATCGCAATCAGAATCTCACGGACGGCCCGTTGAATCCTTGGCAGATCCGGCTCTGGTAAAATCTCACGCACAGCCGGTGGCTGATCGGTTGCTTTGCCTGTGATGCCCTTCGTGGAGATCTCTCCATCCCCAGATAAGTACGCCGGGACAACTTCAAACTCATGTTGATCCCGTGTCTCCTCACCACCCGGCGAGGAAATACAATTGTCATCAAAGCCGCCAGCGTGGTCATTAGGGATGTTCACAGATCGCTCACGTAGGGAAATCTCAGGACAGAAACCGCTGTCAACTTGTTACCAAGAACGCCTGGCACAACGGGTTGTGCCTATGAGAAGCGCTCTAAATGCCTGGGAAAATCAGCACTCGCAGAGATTGCGAAAGAATCTCTGAGGGGATTGTTTCGCAAATCATTGTTCTCAGCCGAAGACCGGTTTCACAACTTGGCCTCGGCAACACCCGTCATTCTCCATCGGATGAGAGCCAATGTCTACCAGAGTTAAGGCATCAATCCGTGAGATAAGGGAAGACAACATCTTCCCGAGAGAGACAGGAAGGCTTCAATGATGCTGAAAAACAGTGATGCAGAGGGATTCTTGAAGCCTTACTAATGCATTATCAAAGTATAAAATTCGGGTCTCTTCTGTTGTTAAGTCCGACAACGGAGGACATTGCGGCGACATCAACACGAAGACAAAGCCGTGACACGGCACTAATTCTCCGGGGCAGATTGCTCAGCGATCAGCAATCGATCAGGGGATGATGAATGCTGCACCTGTCACGGCTCCCGCTTGAAAGAGGGCTCCTCGCCAGCTCAGTGGCAACATCTGCTTTTCATAAGGAGCTGGAGAACCAGGCAGCGGTTGTCCCAGTGTATAGACAGGCTTCCATGGAAGATCAACGCCCATCTCATACGGGAGAATGGGCACACGGCCAAAGAAAGCTGCCGCCGATACAAATGGCTG
The DNA here is from genome assembly GCF_056500625.1 of Planctopirus sp. SH287. Taxonomy (NCBI): domain Bacteria; kingdom Pseudomonadati; phylum Planctomycetota; class Planctomycetia; order Planctomycetales; family Planctomycetaceae; genus Planctopirus; species Planctopirus sp. SH287. The sequence continues at coordinate 2,247,964 of NZ_CM151403.1, forward strand.
GAAAGCCTCTGCTTTCCGTCGATCGCAATCGGTTGCACAATAGTCACAGTTTTCTCGGCCCCAACCATGCGTGTAACCCAACCGTTCAAGCATCGGCTCTTCAAAATAGAGCGGCAGATGACGTGTGGCAGCGGCCTCCCACTCCACTTCCTGCCAGAGCCAGGGACGGCTGGTACCTGCGACAATGAGTTCGGAGGGTTCTTGAGCGAAGAGCTCTCGGGCACGATTGGTCGGAAGCTCACCGGCGGGGGGAGCTATGCTGGCTTGCATGCGAACGACCGGCCGTTGATTAATATCCCAGGGGAACTTCGGCAGGGCTGTCGGCGATTCCTGAGTGACAGTCTCGTCAGATGTTTTCTTAATATCCGATGCCGGTACTGACTTATGAGTGTCATCTGGAATAAGCAGGAAGGCTTCAGCAGCAGGGCTTGTCGCATGCACCTTTGACTCATGAGCCACAGGCACCGGATCAAATGCCGGCCTGAGAAATGGTGTTTCTTGAATCGCAAGCGTCTCAGTCACAACCGGTATCGCAGCTTTTTTCGCTCCGGGGAGCGGGAGATCAGCTTCAACGGAATCGAAAGCGGGAGACATTTTGGGTTTGGCGGAGAGATCCCCAGAGACTGCGGAAGTCTCGGCTGCCATGGCGGTAAGGCTATTCCACAAGAGCAACGTGACCACGAATGCTCTGGCCCCTTTGAAAAATCGGGGACACTTGTTGAAAGCGGTTCCATGAGGCCGATCATCACATGACGCATCCTTCCCCCGTGGCACAGCCCGGAGATAAGAAGGGTCATATTCAGATGGGAGATGCACATCGCGACGCATCGACCTCGCTCCGTCCTGGGCGTCGCCCTCACAATCCAGAGTCAATTCCGGCCACCACACAGGGTTGTCGTCTCTGCCTTGGTTTCCGCTCAAGTCGAATCGAAATTGTCAATGAACTGGTTGAGAGTTCGTCAATCACACCTCTCGCCTTCTTTGCAGACCTCCTATATTTACTTTCCAGTGATGATGATTGCCCATCAAAAAGTTCTCAAAGACATATCCGCTTGATCAGTTCCTCTCTCGGGAAATTTTCAGGGAGGCAATTTTCTGGTACGGGTCGTGCGTTACCGGATTTTTCTCGCTCTGTGCCGCGCAAATAGGGCAAAATGCAACAAAGCATGTGGATGGATAAAACAGGACAGTGCATTCTCGCATGATCGTGAAAAGTGAACGTTTCGTCGTAATTGACACAATCGACAGAACACACAGGGTCTGACACAGGCGGTGGTGATCATCCCGGAAATCGTGAAGTTTCCGCGACAACCTGCCAGCGGCATCCCGCAAAATTCGATTTTTCATGTGACGGAAAATGAGGCCAGCAGTTTCGTGACGGGCAGGATGCTCATACGAACATCAGGCCTGGGGGAAGTTCATGTCGTTGACTCAATGGCTGCAACGGTTTGTCGCAAAAAAGCCGCGAAGCGGAAAAAATCCGTCTTTGCATCAGGCTCCCTCACGCCCAGTCCAGTTGGCTTTTGAGCCTCTGGAAGACCGCCGCGTCTTCACGGTCACTGCCGAGGTCGACGCCGGGGGGGTGCTACAGATTCTCCTCGATGGTGATGGCGAAACGGCAACCATTAGCACAGACATCAATGGTGACCTCGTCATTACAGACAGCCTGAATAATGTGGTTCCCATTGATGACACGTTGGGTTCGTATAACTCCATTGAAGTTAACGCCACCAGCGGCGGCACACAGACGGTTAATTTTGACAACGACGCTGCTATCAATCTGACCGGCAACCTGGAGATCAATGGCGAAGTTGAATTTGTCACATTGAATGGTGAACTCTCCGCTGCAACGGGAATTGACATCGTTGTCAGCGACACCATTTCCGTAGAAGCAAATGCTGATCTTTCCAGCACAATGGACATTTCTCTGGAATCCACCGCCCTGACTCCTTCCGGGCCTGTGATTACCACTCATGTGGATTCCACGATTTCCAGCGGTCAGAGCATCACACTCACAGCCGCAGATGGCGATATCACAGCCAACGGAAGCCTGGACGCGGGAAGTCATTTAACAGCCACCACCGCAGGCAGTATCACCCTCGGTGGCACCATTTTAGTCGGGAGCGATCTCAACCTCGACGCCGGCAGCAGCCTGACGCTGAACGGAGCCACGACCGTGACGGGTGACGTGGCACTGGAGTCGGGTGCGACGCTGACGTTGAACAACACGCTGACGGTGTCAAGCGGGAGCGTGGATCTGACCGGCCCGACGATCGTGCTGGCGGATGCCAGCAGCATCAGCCTGAATGGAGTCGATGAGTCGTTGACGCTGACTGCGACTGGAGCGGTGACGTCCGGTGCGAATCTCACCACCAATGGGGGGAACATCACAGTCAACGGGAACACGTTACTGACCAAATCAGTCACCATTCAGACACAAGACGGGGATCTGGTCTTTCACGGGACGGTGAATGGCTCGCTGGCGGATGCCTCAGACCTGACGATCAACACGGGCACAGGACTGGTGAACTTTACGCAAAGTGTGGGGGACACCGCCGCCTTACGAGATCTGCGGATTACTCAGGCAGGAAATGTCTCTCTGGAGGATCTGACGTCCCGTCTGTTGGTGGTGGAAGACAGTTCGGGCACAGTGACCTTGAATGGAGAGGTGCTGACGACAGCCGTCAATGGGGTCGACATTACGGCGGAAGCGATTGTGATGGCGGTGGGGAGTTCGGTGGATTCGAGTGGTCAGAATGTCCTTCTCACGGCGAATGACATTGATTTGCTTGGCACGGGGATCACGGCGACGGGCGCCACGGTGTTCCTGCAAACGCGCAGTGCTGGGACAGCGATCGGACTGGGAGATGATGCGATCGGGATGAACTTCACGAATGCTCAGCTGAATACGATCAGTTCGCAGCGACTGGTGATCGGGACGTCGAGTAACACGGGAGGTATCACCGTAAGGACGAATGCGACCCTTGTGCTGTCCCAGCCTCAGGTGGAGTTGACGACTCAGGGCACAGTCACAGTCAATGGATCTTTGACGGTGCTGGGCAGCAGCACCTTGCTGGTTAACAGTGGTAACTTGAATGTGCAAGGGACGCTGGCATCAACGAATGGGTCGCTGACCCTGAACGCGACGGATGACATCACTTTGTCAGGCACAGGGTTGGTGACGAGTGTGACGGGGAATGTGATTCTGGCGGCAGACAGTGATGTGAATGGCACAGGCGCGATCACGCTGGCGGATGGTTCGGTGGTGAACGCAGGGGCGGGGACGATCACGCTCTCGGCTGCGGGCGACATCGCCTTAAGCCGGTTGATCACAACCAACGCCACCAGTGCCGCCGTCTCGATCACGTCACGCAGCGGAGCGATCACCGACAATGGGGACAGTGGCGGGGCGGATATTGAAGCGGAGAGTGGGGGAGCGCTGGTGACCCTCGCTGCCATCACGGGGATCGGCAGCAGCGGGGATGGCCTGGAACTGGTGACCAGCAGCCTCACCGCCAGCAGCACCACCGGCGGCCTGTTCCTGAGCAACGCGGCCAGCGCTCCCGTCAGTGTCAGCCTCACCGCCCTCACCGGCGGCGACATTGACTACACCCAGACCGGCAGCCAGTCCCTGACCGTCACGGCCCTGACCACCGGCAGCGGGAACGCCAGCCTCACCACCGATGACGCCCTGACCCTCACCACCGCCAGCATCAACGGGAACCTGACCCTCGACGCTGCCGGGGACCTCCTCCTCAGTGGCTCCGGCGTCACCGTCACCGGCACCGCCAGCCTGACCAGCGAGGCCACCCTGACCGTCGACGGCCCCCTCTCGGCCAGCATCCTGACCCTCAGTGGCGAGGCCCTGATCCTGGATGGGAACGTCACCGCCACCACCAGTGCCGCGCTGACCGCCACCCTCACCACCATCACCCAGACCTCCGGCACGCTCACCGCCCCGCTCCTGACGCTGGCTGCCGTCACAGGGATCGGCAGCAGCGGGGATGGCCTGGAACTGGTGACCGGCAGCCTCACCGCCAGCAGCACCACCGGCGGCCTGTTCCTGAACAACGCGGCCCTCGCTCCTGTCAGCGTCAGCCTCACCGCCCTCACCAGCGGTGACATCGACTACACCCAGACCGGCAGCCAGTCCCTGACCGTCACGGCCCTGACCACCGGCAGCGGGAACGCCAGCCTCACCACCGATGACGCCCTGACCCTCACCACCGCCAGCATCAACGGGAACCTGACCCTCGACGCTGCCGGGAACCTGCTCCTCAGTGGCCCCGGCGTCACCGTCACCGGCACCGCCAGCCTGACCAGCGAGGCCACCCTGACCGTCGACGGCCCCCTCTCGGCCAGCATCCTGACCCTCAGTGGCGACGCCCTGATCCTGGATGGGGAGGTCACCGCCACCACCAGTGCGTCGCTGACCGCCACCCTCACCAGCATCACCCAGACCTCCGGCACCCTCACGGCGCCGCTCCTGACGCTGGCTGCCGTCACAGGGATCGGCAGCAGCGGGGATGGCCTGGAGCTGGTGACCAGCAGCCTCACCGCCAGCAGCACCACCGGCGGCCTGTTCCTGAGCAACGCGGCCAGCGCTCCCGTCAGTGTCAGCCTCACCGCTCTCACCAGCGGTGACATCGACTACACCCAGACCGGCAGCCAGTCCCTGACCGTCACGGCCCTGACCACCGGCAGCGGGAACGCCAGCCTCACCACCGACAGCACCCTGACCCTCACCACCGCCAGCATCAGCGGCAACCTGACCCTGGACGCCGCCGGGGACCTCCTCCTCAGTGGCTCCGGCGTCACCGTCACCGGCACCGCCAGCCTGACCAGCGAGGCCACCCTGACCGTCGACGGCCCCCTCTCGGCCAACATCCTGACCCTCAGTGGCGACGCCCTGATCCTGGATGGGGATGTCACCGCCACCACCAGTGCCGCGCTGACCGCCACCCTCACCAGCATCACCCAGACCTCCGGCACCCTCACCGCCCCGCTCCTGACGCTGGCTGCCGTCACGGGGATCGGCAGCAGCGGGGATGGCCTGGAGCTGGTGACCAGCAGCCTCACCGCCAGCAGCACCACCGGCGGCCTGTTCCTGAGCAACGCGGCCAGCGCTCCCGTCAGTGTCAGCCTCACCGCCCTCACCGGCGGCGACATTGACTATACCCAGACCGGCAGCCAGTCCCTGATCGTCACGGCCCTGACCACCGGCAGCGGGAACGCCAGCCTCACCACCGATGACGCCCTGACCCTCACCACCGCCAGCATCAACGGGAACCTGACCCTCGACGCTGCCGGGGACCTCCTCCTCAGTGGCTCCGGCGTCACCGTCACCGGCACCGCCAGCCTGACCAGCGAGGCCACCCTGACCGTCGACAGTCCGTTATCGGCCAACATCCTGACCCTCAGTGGCGACGCCCTGATCCTGGATGGGGAGGTCACCGCCACCACCAGTGCGTCGCTGACCGCCACCCTCACCAGCATCACCCGGACCTCCGGCACGCTCACCGCCCCGCTCCTGACGCTGGCTGCCGTCACAGGGATCGGCAGCGGCAATGCGCTGGAACTGGTGACCAGCAGCCTCACCGCCAGCAGCACCACCGGCGGCCTGTTCCTGAACAACGACGCCCTCGCTCCTGTCAGCGTCAGCCTCACCGCTCTCACCAGCGGTGCCATTGACTACACCCAGACCGGCAGCCAGTCCCTGATCGTCACGGCCCTGACCACCGGCAGCGGGAACGCCAGCCTCACCACCGACAGCACCCTGACCCTCACCACCGCCAGCATCAGCGGCAACCTGACCCTGGACGCCGCCGGGGACCTCCTCCTCAGTGGCTCCGGCGTCACCGTCACCGGCACCGCCAGCCTGACCAGCGATGCCACCCTGACCGTCGACGGCCCCCTCTCGGCCGACATCCTGACCCTCAGTGGCGACGCCCTGATCCTGGATGGGGATGTCACCGCCACCACCAGTGCCGCGCTGACCGCCACCCTCACCAGCATCACCCAGACCTCCGGCACCCTCACCGCCCCGCTCCTGACGCTGGCTGCCGTCACGGGGATCGGCAGCGGCAATGCGCTGGAACTGGTGACCAGCAGCCTCACCGCCAGCAGCACCACCGGCGGCCTGTTCCTGAACAACGACGCCCTCGCTCCTGTCAGCGTCAGCCTCACCGCTCTCACCAGCGGTGCCATTGACTACACCCAGACCGGCAGCCAGTCCCTGATCGTCACGGCCCTGACCACCGGCAGCGGGAACGCCAGCCTCACCACCGACAGCACCCTGACCCTCACCACCGCCAGCATCAGCGGCAACCTGACCCTGGACGCCGCCGGGGACCTCCTCCTCAGTGGCTCCGGCGTCACCGTCACCGGCACCGCCAGCCTGACCAGCGATGCCACCCTGACCGTCGACAGTCCGTTATCGGCCAGCATCCTGACCCTCAGTGGCGACGCCCTGATCCTGGATGGGGAGGTCACCGCCACCACCAGTGCGTCGCTGACCGCCACCCTCACCAGCATCACCCAGACCTCCGGCACCCTCACCGCCCCGCTCCTGACGCTGGCCGCCGTCACAGGGATCGGCAGCAGCGGGGATGGCCTGGAACTGGTGACCGGCAGCCTCACCGCCAGCAGCACCACCGGCGGCCTGTTCCTGAACAACGCGGCGATCGCTCCCGTCAGTGTCAGCCTCACCGCTCTCACCAGCGGTGACATCGACTACACCCAGACCGGCAGCCAGTCCCTGATCGTCACGGCCCTGACCACCGGCAGCGGGAACGCCAGCCTCACCACCGATGACGCCCTGACCCTCACCACCGCCAGCATCAACGGGAACCTGACCCTCGACGCTGCCGGGAACCTGCTCCTCAGTGGCCCCGGCGTCACCGTCACCGGCACCGCCAGCCTGACCAGCGCCGACACCCTGACCGTCGACGGCCCCCTCTCGGCCAGCATCCTGACCCTCAGTGGCGAGGCCCTGATCCTGGATGGGAACGTCACCGCCACCACCAGTGCCGCGCTGACCGCCACCCTCACCACCATCACCCGGACCTCCGGCACGCTCACCGCCCCGCTCCTGACGCTGGCTGCCGTCACAGGGATCGGCAGCAGCGGGGATGGCCTGGAACTGGTGACCAGCAGCCTCACCGCCAGCAGCACCACCGGCGGCCTGTTCCTGAGCAACGCGGCCAGCGCTCCCGTCAGTGTCAGCCTCACCGCTCTCACCAGCGGTGACATCGACTACACCCAGACCGGCAGCCAGTCCCTGACCGTCACGGCCCTGACCACCGGCAGCGGGAACGCCAGCCTCACCACCGATGACGCCCTGACCCTCACCACCGCCAGCATCAACGGGAACCTGACCCTCGACGCTGCCGGGAACCTGCTCCTCAGTGGCCCCGGCGTCACCGTCACCGGCACCGCCAGCCTGACCAGCGAGGCCACCCTGACCGTCGACGGCCCCCTCTCGGCCAGCATCCTGACCCTCAGTGGCGACGCCCTGATCCTGGATGGGGAGGTCACCGCCACCACCAGTGCGTCGCTGACCGCCACCCTCACCAGCATCACCCAGACCTCCGGCACCCTCACCGCCCCGCTCCTGACGCTGGCTGCCGTCACGGGGATCGGCAGCGGCAATGCGCTGGAGCTGGTGACCAGCAGCCTCACCGCCAGCAGCACCACCGGCGGCCTGTTCCTGAGCAACGCGGCCAGCGCTCCCGTCAGTGTCAGCCTCACCGCCCTCACCGGCGGCGACATTGACTACACCCAGACCGGCAGCCAGTCCCTGACCGTCACGGCCCTGACCACCGGCAGCGGGAACGCCAGCCTCACCACCGATGACGCCCTGACCCTCACCACCGCCAGCATCAACGGGAACCTGACCCTCGACGCTGCCGGGGACCTCCTCCTCAGTGGCTCCGGCGTCACCGTCACCGGCACCGCCAGCCTGACCAGCGAGGCCACCCTGACCGTCGACAGTCCGTTATCGGCCAACATCCTGACCCTCAGTGGCGACGCCCTGATCCTGGATGGGGATGTCACCGCCACCACCAGTGCGTCGCTGACCGCCACCCTCACCAGCATCACCCAGACCTCCGGCACCCTCACGGCCCCGCTCCTGACGCTCGCTGCCGTCACAGGGATCGGCAGCAGCGGGGATGGCCTGGAGCTGGTGACCAGCAGCCTCACCGCCAGCAGCACCACCGGCGGCCTGTTCCTGAGCAACGCGGCCAGCGCTCCCGTCAGTGTCAGCCTCACCGCCCTCACCGGCGGCGACATTGACTATACCCAGACCGGCAGCCAGTCCCTGATCGTCACGGCCCTGACCACCGGCAGCGGGAACGCCAGCCTCACCACCGATGACGCCCTGACCCTCACCACCGCCAGCATCAACGGGAACCTGACCCTCGACGCTGCCGGGGCCAGTCCTCCTCAGTGGCTCCGGCGTCACCGTCACCGGCACCGCCAGCCTGACCAGCGAGGCCACCCTGACCGTCGACAGTCCGTTATCGGCCAACATCCTGACCCTCAGTGGCGACGCCCTGATCCTGGATGGGGAGGTCACCGCCACCACCAGTGCGTCGCTGACCGCCACCCTCACCAGCATCACCCGGACCTCCGGCACGCTCACCGCCCCGCTCCTGACGCTGGCTGCCGTCACGGGGATCGGCAGCGGCAATGCGCTGGAACTGGTGACCAGCAGCCTCACCGCCAGCAGCACCACCGGCGGCCTGTTCCTGAACAACGACGCCCTCGCTCCTGTCAGCGTCAGCCTCACCGCTCTCACCAGCGGTGCCATTGACTACACCCAGACCGGCAGCCAGTCCCTGATCGTCACGGCCCTGACCACCGGCAGCGGGAACGCCAGCCTCACCACCGACAGCACCCTGACCCTCACCACCGCCAGCATCAGCGGCAACCTGACCCTGGACGCCGCCGGGGACCTCCTCCTCAGTGGCTCCGGCGTCACCGTCACCGGCACCGCCAGCCTGACCAGCGATGCCACCCTGACCGTCGACAGTCCGTTATCGGCCAGCATCCTGACCCTCAGTGGCGACGCCCTGATCCTGGATGGGGAGGTCACCGCCACCACCAGTGCGTCGCTGACCGCCACCCTCACCAGCATCACCCAGACCTCCGGCACCCTCACGGCGCCGCTCCTGACGCTCGCTGCCGTCACAGGGATCGGCAGCAGCGGGGATGGCCTGGAACTGGTGACCAGCAGCCTCACCGCCAGCAGCACCACCGGCGGCCTGTTCCTGAGCAACGCGGCCAGCGCTCCCGTCAGCGTCAGCCTCACCGCCCTCACCAGCGGTGACATCGACTACACCCAGACCGGCAGCCAGTCCCTGACCGTCACCGCCCTGACCACCGGCAGCGGGAACGCCAGCCTCACCACCGATGACGCCCTGACCCTCACCACCGCCAGCATCAACGGGAACCTGACCCTCGACGCTGCCGGGGCACCTCCTCCTCAGTGGCTCCGGCGTCACCGTCACCGGCACCGCCAGCCTGACCAGCGCCGACACCCTGACCGTCGACGGCCCCCTCTCGGCCAGCATCCTGACCCTCAGTGGCGAGGCCCTGATCCTGGATGGGAACGTCACCGCCACCACCAGTGCCGCGCTGACCGCCACCCTCACCACCATCACCCAGACCTCCGGCACGCTCACCGCCCCGCTCCTGACGCTGGCTGCCGTCACAGGGATCGGCAGCAGCGGGGATGGCCTGGAACTGGTGACCGGCAGCCTCACCGCCAGCAGCACCACCGGCGGCCTGTTCCTGAACAACGCGGCCCTCGCTCCTGTCAGCGTCAGCCTCACCGCCCTCACCAGCGGTGACATCGACTACACCCAGACCGGCAGCCAGTCCCTGACCGTCACGGCCCTGACCACCGGCAGCGGGAACGCCAGCCTCACCACCGATGACGCCCTGACCCTCACCACCGCCAGCATCAACGGGAACCTGACCCTCGACGCTGCCGGGAACCTGCTCCTCAGTGGCCCCGGCGTCACCGTCACCGGCACCGCCAGCCTGACCAGCGAGGCCACCCTGACCGTCGACGGCCCCCTCTCGGCCAGCATCCTGACCCTCAGTGGCGACGCCCTGATCCTGGATGGGGAGGTCACCGCCACCACCAGTGCGTCGCTGACCGCCACCCTCACCAGCATCACCCAGACCTCCGGCACCCTCACGGCGCCGCTCCTGACGCTCGCTGCCGTCACAGGGATCGGCAGCAGCGGGGATGGCCTGGAGCTGGTGACCAGCAGCCTCACCGCCAGCAGCACCACCGGCGGCCTGTTCCTGAGCAACGCGGCCAGCGCTCCCGTCAGTGTCAGCCTCACCGCTCTCACCAGCGGTGACATCGACTACACCCAGACCGGCAGCCAGTCCCTGACCGTCACGGCCCTGACCACCGGCAGCGGGAACGCCAGCCTCACCACCGATGACGCCCTGACCCTCACCACCGCCAGCATCAACGGGAACCTGACCCTCGACGCTGCCGGGGACCTCCTCCTCAGTGGCTCCGGCGTCACCGTCACCGGCACCGCCAGCCTGACCAGCGAGGCCACCCTGACCGTCGACAGTCCGTTATCGGCCAACATCCTGACCCTCAGTGGCGACGCCCTGATCCTGGATGGGGATGTCACCGCCACCACCAGTGCCGCGCTGACCGCCACCCTCACCAGCATCACCCAGACCTCCGGCACCCTCACCGCCCCGCTCCTGACGCTGGCTGCCGTCACGGGGATCGGCAGCAGCGGGGATGGCCTGGAGCTGGTGACCAGCAGCCTCACCGCCAGCAGCACCACCGGCGGCCTGTTCCTGAGCAACGCGGCCAGCGCTCCCGTCAGTGTCAGCCTCACCGCCCTCACCGGCGGCGACATTGACTATACCCAGACCGGCAGCCAGTCCCTGATCGTCACGGCCCTGACCACCGGCAGCGGGAACGCCAGCCTCACCACCGACAGCACCCTGACCCTCACCACCGCCAGCATCAGCGGCAACCTGACCCTCGACGCTGCCGGGGACCTCCTCCTCAGTGGCTCCGGCGTCACCGTCACCGGCACCGCCAGCCTGACCAGCGAGGCCACCCTGACCGTCGACAGTCCGTTATCGGCCAACATCCTGACCCTCAGTGGCGACGCCCTGATCCTGGATGGGGAGGTCACCGCCACCACCAGTGCGTCGCTGACCGCCACCCTCACCAGCATCACCCAGACCTCCGGCACCCTCACCGCCCCGCTCCTGACGCTCGCTGCCGTCACAGGGATCGGCAGCAGCGGGGATGGCCTGGAGCTGGTGACCAGCAGCCTCACCGCCAGCAGCACCACCGGCGGCCTGTTCCTGAGCAACGCCGCCAGCGCTCCCGTCAGTGTCAGCCTCACCGCCCTCACCGGCGGCGACATTGACTATACCCAGACCGGCAGCCAGTCCCTGATCGTCACGGCCCTGACCACCGGCAGCGGGAACGCCAGCCTCACCACCGATGACGCCCTGACCCTCACCACCGCCAGCATCAACGGGAACCTGACCCTCGACGCTGCCGGGGACCTCCTCCTCAGTGGCTCCGGCGTCACCGTCACCGGCACCGCCAGCCTGACCAGCGAGGCCACCCTGACCGTCGACGGCCCCCTCTCGGCCAGCATCCTGACCCTCAGTGGCGACGCCCTGATCCTGGATGGGGAGGTCACCGCCACCACCAGTGCGTCGCTGACCGCCACCCTCACCAGCATCACCCAGACCTCCGGCACCCTCACCGCCCCGCTCCTGACGCTGGCTGCCGTCACGGGGATCGGCAGCGGCAATGCGCTGGAACTGGTGACCAGCAGCCTCACCGCCAGCAGCACCACCGGCGGCCTGTTCCTGAACAACGACGCCCTCGCTCCTGTCAGCGTCAGCCTCACCGCTCTCACCAGCGGTGCCATTGACTACACCCAGACCGGCAGCCAGTCCCTGATCGTCACGGCCCTGACCACCGGCAGCGGGAACGCCAGCCTCACCACCGACAGCACCCTGACCCTCACCACCGCCAGCATCAGCGGCAACCTGACCCTGGACGCCGCCGGGGACCTCCTCCTCAGTGGCTCCGGCGTCACCGTCACCGGCACCGCCAGCCTGACCAGCGATGCCACCCTGACCGTCGACAGTCCGTTATCGGCCAGCATCCTGACCCTCAGTGGCGACGCCCTGATCCTGGATGGGGAGGTCACCGCCACCACCAGTGCGTCGCTGACCGCCACCCTCACCAGCATCACCCAGACCTCCGGCACCCTCACGGCGCCGCTCCTGACGCTCGCTGCCGTCACAGGGATCGGCAGCAGCGGGGATGGCCTGGAACTGGTGACCAGCAGCCTCACCGCCAGCAGCACCACCGGCGGCCTGTTCCTGAGCAACGCGGCCAGCGCTCCCGTCAGTGTCAGCCTCACCGCCCTCACCGGCGGCGACATTGACTACACCCAGACCGGCAGCCAGTCCCTGACCGTCACGGCCCTGACCACCGGCAGCGGGAACGCCAGCCTCACCACCGATGACGCCCTGACCCTCACCACCGCCAGCATCAACGGGAACCTGACCCTCGACGCTGCCGGGGACCTCCTCCTCAGTGGCTCCGGCGTCACCGTCACCGGCACCGCCAGCCTGACCAGCGAGGCCACCCTGACCGTCGACGGCCCCCTCTCGGCCAGCATCCTGACCCTCAGTGGCGAGGCCCTGATCCTGGATGGGAACGTCACCGCCACCACCAGTGCCGCGCTGACCGCCACCCTCACCACCATCACCCAGACCTCCGGCACGCTCACCGCCCCGCTCCTGACGCTGGCTGCCGTCACAGGGATCGGCAGCAGCGGGGATGGCCTGGAACTGGTGACCGGCAGCCTCACCGCCAGCAGCACCACCGGCGGCCTGTTCCTGAACAACGCGGCCCTCGCTCCTGTCAGCGTCAGCCTCACCGCCCTCACCAGCGGTGACATCGACTACACCCAGACCGGCAGCCAGTCCCTGACCGTCACGGCCCTGACCACCGGCAGCGGGAACGCCAGCCTCACCACCGATGACGCCCTGACCCTCACCACCGCCAGCATCAACGGGAACCTGACCCTCGACGCTGCCGGGAACCTGCTCCTCAGTGGCCCCGGCGTCACCGTCACCGGCACCGCCAGCCTGACCAGCGAGGCCACCCTGACCGTCGACGGCCCCCTCTCGGCCAGCATCCTGACCCTCAGTGGCGACGCCCTGATCCTGGATGGGGAGGTCACCGCCACCACCAGTGCGTCGCTGACCGCCACCCTCACCAGCATCACCCAGACCTCCGGCACCCTCACGGCGCCGCTCCTGACGCTGGCTGCCGTCACAGGGATCGGCAGCAGCGGGGATGGCCTGGAGCTGGTGACCAGCAGCCTCACCGCCAGCAGCACCACCGGCGGCCTGTTCCTGAGCAACGCGGCCAGCGCTCCCGTCAGTGTCAGCCTCACCGCTCTCACCAGCGGTGACATCGACTACACCCAGACCGGCAGCCAGTCCCTGACCGTCACGGCCCTGACCACCGGCAGCGGGAACGCCAGCCTCACCACCGACAGCACCCTGACCCTCACCACCGCCAGCATCAGCGGCAACCTGACCCTGGACGCCGCCGGGGCACCTCCTCCTCAGTGGCTCCGGCGTCACCGTCACCGGCACCGCCAGCCTGACCAGCGAGGCCACCCTGACCGTCGACGGCCCCCTCTCGGCCAACATCCTGACCCTCAGTGGCGACGCCCTGATCCTGGATGGGGATGTCACCGCCACCACCAGTGCCGCGCTGACCGCCACCCTCACCAGCATCACCCAGACCTCCGGCACCCTCACCGCCCCGCTCCTGACGCTGGCTGCCGTCACGGGGATCGGCAGCAGCGGGGATGGCCTGGAGCTGGTGACCAGCAGCCTCACCGCCAGCAGCACCACCGGCGGCCTGTTCCTGAGCAACGCGGCCAGCGCTCCCGTCAGTGTCAGCCTCACCGCCCTCACCGGCGGCGACATTGACTACACCCAGACCGGCAGCCAGTCCCTGACCGTCACGGCCCTGACCACCGGCAGCGGGAACGCCAGCCTCACCACCGACAGCACCCTGACCCTCACCACCGCCAGCATCAGCGGCAACCTGACCCTCGACGCTGCCGGGGACCTCCTCCTCAGTGGCTCCGGCGTCACCGTCACCGGCACCGCCAGCCTGACCAGCGAGGCCACCCTGACCGTCGACAGTCCGTTATCGGCCAACATCCTGACCCTCAGTGGCGACGCCCTGATCCTGGATGGGGAGGTCACCGCCACCACCAGTGCGTCGCTGACCGCCACCCTCACCAGCATCACCCAGACCTCCGGCACCCTCACCGCCCCGCTCCTGACGCTCGCTGCCGTCACGGGGATCGGCAGCAGCAATGCGCTGGAACTGGTGACCAGCAGCCTCACCGCCAGCAGCACCACCGGCGGCCTGTTCCTGAACAACGACGCCCTCGCTCCTGTCAGCGTCAGCCTCACCGCTCTCACCAGCGGTGCCATTGACTACACCCAGACCGGCAGCCAGTCCCTGATCGTCACGGCCCTGACCACCGGCAGCGGGAACGCCAGCCTCACCACCGACAGCACCCTGACCCTCACCACCGCCAGCATCAGCGGCAACCTGACCCTGGACGCTGCCGGGGACCTCCTCCTCAGTGGCTCCGGCGTCACCGTCACCGGCACCGCCAGCCTGACCAGCGATGCCACCCTGACCGTCGACGGCCCCCTCTCGGCCGACATCCTGACCCTCAGTGGCGACGCCCTGATCCTGGATGGGGATGTCACCGCCACCACCAGTGCCGCGCTGACCGCCACCCTCACCAGCATCACCCAGACCTCCGGCACCCTCACCGCCCCGCTCCTGACGCTGGCTGCCGTCACGGGGATCGGCAGCGGCAATGCGCTGGAACTGGTGACCAGCAGCCTCACCGCCAGCAGCACCACCGGCGGCCTGTTCCTGAACAACGACGCCCTCGCTCCTGTCAGCGTCAGCCTCACCGCTCTCACCAGCGGTGCCATTGACTACACCCAGACCGGCAGCCAGTCCCTGATCGTCACGGCCCTGACCACCGGCAGCGGGAACGCCAGCCTCACCACCGACAGCACCCTGACCCTCACCACCGCCAGCATCAGCGGCAACCTGACCCTCGATGCTGCCGGGGACCTCCTCCTCAGTGGCCCCGGCGTCACCGTCACCGGCACCGCCAGCCTGACCAGCGACGCCACCCTGACCGTCGACGGCCCCCTCTCGGCCAGCATCCTGACCCTCAGTGGCGACGCCCTGATCCTGGATGGGGATGTCACCGCCACCACCAGTGCCGCGCTGACCGCCACCCTCACCACCATCACCCGGACCTCCGGCACCCTCACCGCCCCGCTCCTGACGCTGGCCGCCGTCACAGGGATCGGCAGCAGCGGGGATGGCCTGGAACTGGTGACCAGCAGCCTCACCGCCAGCAGCACCACCGGCGGCCTGTTCCTGAGCAACGCGGCCAGCGCTCCCGTCAGTGTCAGCCTCACCGCCCTCACCGGCGGTGACATCGACTACACCCAGACCGGCAGCCAGTCCCTGACCGTCACGGCCCTGACCACCGGCAGCGGGAACGCCAGCCTCACCACCGATGACGCCCTGACCCTCACCACCGCCAGCATCAACGGGAACCTGACCCTCGACGCTGCCGGGAACCTGCTCCTCAGTGGCTCCGGCGTCACCGTCACCGGCACCGCCAGCCTGACCAGCGAGGCCACCCTGACCGTCGACAGTCCCCTCTCGGCTGACGTTCTGACCCTCAGTGGTGCGGCCTTGATCCTGGATGGGAACGTCACCGCCACCACCAGTGCCGCGCTGACCGCCACCCTCACCACCATCACCCGGACATCCGGCACGCTCACCGCCCCGCTCCTGACGCTGGCTGCCGTCACAGGGATCGGCAGCAGCGGGGATGGCCTGGAACTGGTGACCGGCAGCCTCACCGCCAGCAGCACCACCGGCGGCCTGTTCCTGAACAACGCGGCGATCGCTCCCGTCAGTGTCAGCCTCACCGCTCTCACCAGCGGTGACATCGACTACACCCAGACCGGCAGCCAGTCCCTGATCGTCACGGCCCTGACCACCGGCAGCGGGAACGCCAGCCTCACCACCGATGACGCCCTGACCCTCACCACCGCCAGCATCAACGGAGGGGATCTCACACTGCAAACTCTGGCTTCAGGAAATATGACCGTGGGGACAGTTGTGACCACGGGAGACCTGCTGATTCAGAGCGCCGGAAGTTATACACAAACAGGTCAGAACACCGTGGGGGGGCTGCTGGATCTCGTCGCAGCGGGAGCCATCGATATTCAGGGAATGCAATCTGTCGCGGGATCGGCCAGTATCTCGTCCACCGGAAGCAGTATCCGTCTGGTGCAGGCCTTAACGGCTGGTGGAGCCATCACGCTGGACGCCTTGGCGACGATGACATTGGAGGATGCTGCCAATCTCACTTCGACCACCGGTGCGATCGCGCTGACAGGGGATCTGATCAGTGCGGCGGATCTGTTGACCAATGGGGGAACCATCACCATTGATGGCGATGTGTTACTGACTGGAGATCTGCGGATCGATACGGATGGCGTGCCCGATAGCGACACGGGAGCGGCGGTTACGGTCAACGGGAACATCGATCTGGCCACATCGACCCTGACCATCGATGCTGGGACATTGGGGGATGTGACAGCCGGTGATGTCTCGGGGTCTGCTGGTAGCCTGGTGGTGGAGCAGGCTCAGGATGTCAGCTTCAGCAGCCTGAATGTGGGGACGGTGGTGGTGGGCCTTGCGACCGGTGATGTGACGGGGGATGTGCTGATCGGGTCTGCTGGTCTGGTGGCCGATTCGGCAACGTTCCTGCTTGATGGCGACTTCAGGAACGCTGGTGCGACTCAAGTGACGGCTCTGCTGGCGGTCACTACGGGCGGGTTGATCGAATTCAGCGGTACGCTGACGTCCGGCACGCTGGATCTGGATGCGGGGAGCAGCCTGACGCTGCGCGACGATGTGACCGTGACGGGGGCCAGTACGTGGACATCTGTTGGCGCGTTGCTGGTGGAAGGCTCCTTCCAGACGGGAAGCACCGCCACGATCAGCAGTGGGGATGTGACGTTCGAGGAGACTTACCGCTCGGGGGGAACGACGCAGATCGTGTCCAGCGGGAGCGTGCAGTTCGCGTCAACGGTGGATGTTGATACCGGCGATCTGACGATCACGGCGGCAGGTAACCTGACGCTGAACGGAGCCACGACCGTGACGGGTGACGTGGCACTGGAGTCGGGTGCGACGCTGACGTTGAGCAACACGCTGACGGTGTCAAGCGGGAGCGTGGATCTGACCGGCCCGACGATCGTGCTGGCGGATGCCAGCAGCATCAGCCTGAATGGAGTCGATGAGACGTTGACGCTGACGGGAGCGGTGACTTCCGGTGCGGATCTCACCACGAATGGGGGCGCGATCACAGTCAACGGAAACGCGGTACTGACCGAATCGGTCACCATCCAGACGCAAAACGGGGATCTGATCTTTCACGGGACGGTGAATGGCTCGCTGGCGTCTGCCTCAGACCTGACGATCAACACGGGCACAGGACTGGTGAACTTTACGCAAAGTGTGGGGGACACCGCCGCCTTACGAGATCTGCGGATTACTCAGGCAGGAAATGTCTCTCTGGAGGATCTGACGTCCCGTCTGTTGGTGGTGGAAGACAGTTCGGGCACAGTGACCTTGAATGGAGAGGTGCTGACAACGGCCGCGAATGGGGTCGACATCACGGCGGAAGCGATTGTGATGGCGGTGGGGAGTTCGGTGAATTCGAGTGGTCAGAATGTCCTTCTCACGGCGAATGACATTGATTTGCTTGGCACGGGGATCACGGCGACGGGCGCCACGGTGTTCCTGCAAACGCGCAGTGCTGGGACAGCGATCGGACTGGGAGATGATGCGATCGGGATGAACTTCACGAATGCTCAGCTGAATACGATCAGTTCGCAGCGACTGGTGATCGGGACGTCGAGTAACACGGGAGGTATCACCGTAAGGACGAATGCGACCCTTGTGCTGTCCCAGCCTCAGGTGGAGTTGACGACTCAGGGCACAGTCACAGTCAATGGATCTTTGACGGTGCTGGGCAGCAGCACCTTGCTGGTTAACAGTGGTAACTTGAATGTGCAAGGGACGCTGGCATCAACGAATGGGTCGCTGACCCTGAACGCGACGGATGACATCACTTTGTCAGGCACAGGGTTGGTGACGAGTGTGACGGGGAATGTGATTCTGGCGGCAGACAGTGATGTGAATGGCACAGGCGCGATCACGCTGGCGGATGGTTCGGTGGTGAACGCAGGGGCGGGGACGATCACGCTCTCGGCTGCGGGCGACATCGCCTTAAGCCGGTTGATCACAACCAACGCCACCAGTGCCGCCGTCTCGATCACGTCACGCAGCGGAGCGATCACCGACAATGGGGACAGTGGCGGGGCGGATATTGAAGCGGAGAGTGGGGGAGCGCTGGTGACCCTCGCTGCCATCACGGGGATCGGCAGCGGCAATGCGCTGGAACTGCGAGTGGCGCGTCTGGAGGCGGTGAACACCACCAGTGGCAACATTCAGATCACGGAAGCCAGCGGTCTGCTGGTGGAGCGGCTGATCCAGCAGGGAAGCGGGAGCATCACCGTGACGGCGAACGGGACGATGACCGTCACGGCCACAGGCAGCGGTGTCAGCAGCCAGGGAGGCGCGATTGCGCTGACTTCCAGTGATCCGGGGACGGATCTCATCGTGAACCAGTCGATTTCCAGCAGCGGGGGCGCGGTCACGCTTTCCGCGACGGGTGACATTCTCGTGTCAGGGACGTCCTTAGTGAGCACGTCGGGCGGGAATGTGATTCTGGCGGCAGACAGTGAGGTGAATGGCACAGGCGCGATCACGCTGGCGGATGGTTCAGTGGTGAATGCGGGGACAGGGACGATCACGCTCTCGGCCGCGGGCGACATCGCCTTAAGCCGGTTGATCACAACCAACGCCACCAGTGCCGCCGTCTCGATCACGTCACGCAGCGGAGCGATCACCGACAATGGGGACAGTGGCGGGGCGGATATTGAAGCGGAGAGTGGGGGAGCGCTAGTGACCCTCGCTGCCGTCACGGGGATCGGCAGCGGCAATGCGCTGGAACTGCGAGTGGCGCGTCTGGAGGCGGTGAACACCACCAGTGGCAACATTCAGATCACGGAAGCCAGCGGTCTGCTGGTGGAGCGGCTGATCCAGCAGGGAAGCGGGAGCATCACCGTGACGGCGAACGGGACGATGACCGTCACGGCCACAGGCAGCGGTGTCAGCAGCCAGGGAGGCGCGATTGCGCTGACTTCCAGTGATCCGGGGACGGATCTCATCGTGAACCAGTCGATTTCCAGCAGCGGGGGCGCGGTCACGCTTTCCGCGACGGGTGACATTCTCGTGTCAGGGACGTCCTTAGTGAGCACGTCGGGCGGGAATGTGATTCTGGCGGCAGACAGTGAGGTGAATGGCACAGGCGCGATCACGCTGGCGGATGGTTCAGTGGTGAATGCGGGGACAGGGACGATCACGCTCTCGGCCGCGGGCGACATCGCCTTAAGCCGGTTGATCACAACCAACGCAGGAGGGACTGCGGTTTCTATTACCTCGCGTCAGGGGGCTATTGTTGACGCAGGTGACAGTGGCGGAGTGGATATTGAAGCGAGCACTCTCGTGATGCGAGCTGCTAACGGGATTGGTTCAGGCAATGCGCTGGAGACGACTGTCGGGACATTGGCTGCACAGAACACAGCTAGTGGTGGAATTCAAATCGACAATACCACTGGAACAGGTTTAACCATTGGCACGGTGGATGGTCTGACCGGGATCGCTAACGCGGGTACGAATGGGTTGGTCGCTCTGGTGACATCAGGTGATCTTCTGATTAATGGAGCCATTTTCAATACGGCTGGCGGTACGATTGAGCTGACCTCGCTTACTGGAAATCTGACGGTCAATCAGCGGTTGGCTGCCACTGGCGGTAACGGTTCGATTCTGCTGGATGCTGATCAGGATCTCAATCTTAACGATACCGGGACTCAGCCAGATCTTCTGGTTCAAGGAACGGGACGAGTTGTCGGAGTCGCTGGTGGTGATGTCAATTTTGCACCGAACGTGCAGGTCGTCAGCCAGACAGGAGCGGTCACCGATGTCCCACCCTCGCTGATTGATGTGCAAACACCACAGGTTCAGGCGGATGGCTCTGCGGAAGTTTCAGGAACGTTTGGGCGTCCTGGTGAGAAGAACTTTATTATCACGGTGGATTGGGGAGATGGAACTGTTGAAACGTTCTACTTTGATCAGCCGGGGAATTTTGTATTCACCCATCAATACAACGGTAATCCTGATCCGTTGAATCCTGCTGCTCCGATTCCGATCACGGTGACTGTGGAGCAAGATCCACAAATTCGTTTCTTTGAGGCAAGAACTGTTGAACAGAACACGACGACTGTGACCAGTTTTGCCAGCGTTCCCGGTGAAGGGTTGGCCGGCGGGATTCCGTTTGATCTTACGCCTCCTGTTAAGCCAGTCCCTGAGCAGGTTCGTACTCGAATAGACGATGTTTCTCTATCGCAGACGGCAGGACTGAGTCTGACGGACGCCTTGATTGAAGATACGGGCGCAGCCGAAGAAGTTGGGGAAGATGAGATTCAAGTCGTAATTCTTGTGCTTGGCCCTGACGGAGAAATTTTGCAGCAGGTTGTGCTTCCTGAGCATGTCCTGGATGACTTGCCGCAGTTGTTTAAGAAGTTGCCAGATGGTCAGTATCGGATTGTGGTTCGTGAACCGGGTGAACCGATCGAACGAACGGTTCTCGAACTGGAATTGCGGCAGGGTCGCATCGTCAATGAGCAGGAACTGGATCTGGATCGGCCACCTCGCGAGACGACGATTCCTCCACCAGGCTCATCTGTTCAATACGATGGGCATGGGATGGATCCGCAGGAAGTTGCTGTTTCCAACGATCAGGTTTCTGCTCAGGCCGGCCCCGTGGTGACCGAGTCTGACATCGGGTCGGGGTATCGTTCCCGATGGTTGCAATCCCGTGTGGACGCGGCACTGGCCAGCGAGGAGAACAACTCCGTAACCTGGAGCGTTCGTCTGGCATCGCTGGAATCGCTACCGATTGAAGGGATGATTCCACAGGAAGGGACTGGGACAATTACCACGGATATGGTGGCTTCATCGGCGCTTGTGGAAGGGGTTGGGGCGAACTGCCTCAACGGTCGCGAAGAACTGGAGACATCCGGTGAGTTTGCCGATCGTAATGAAAAGGCCGACTCGGTAAATTCCTCGGAATTTTTGTTCAGGGGAGTCACCACACCAGCAGCTATTGTCGGTACGATCGTATTAGCTGCTATGACAGGGCTGAATTCCGCGGCCGGACAGGTTTCTCCACTGGCACGCGGGCGGCGGCTTATAAGAAGATTTCTGAAAAAGTAAGCCACCTCTTTGACGAACGTGTCATCGGTCGAGGGGTGGTGATGCGTAATGACTGGTGATTATCACCAGTTGGGGTTGGTCGGGCCATGCTGAGATGTCCGGTTTGTGATGCGCGCGTGCCAGGCGAAGATCTCGTCTCGGGGGTCTGTTCGCGCTGTCATAACCGACTGAGCATTGACCTGGATCGAGAGGAGACGGACAGCGACACTCTCGACACCATGCTCTCCGATCCTGGCATGGCTGAATCCGATGTGGATGAATCGTCACGTTCCGGCTCACAAGAGGACTCTGAAGCCGAGAAAAACGCTGGCCCTTTCGACAAACCAGGTGTTCAGAACAAGCCGGGTGATGGCCCGACGGGTTTATCGGCAAAAGGAGAATTGTCTCGATCAGCTGCTGCAGTCCCTGTGACTCGAGACACACTGCCACCCCTGAAAAGTCAGGCCGTTAATCCTAAAGAAAATTCAAGCGATAGCAGCTTGAACCGCCCTCCCGTGAGCGGCTATCCGACACCTGATGAGCTTGATCAGGGTGGACGGACAATGGTGATTGCCGACAGCTCTGTCTTTTTCGCGGATTCAGATGATATTGTCCCCTTTCTTTCAGGTGAGGAATCATCTGAGCAAGGAGCAGATAGTCAAGAGGGCAACGGCAGAGAAGATCGGTTGCAAACAGAAGCGGGGCTGGATCTTTCTGGCCCTCCTGACCAGACAATGATCTCTGATGATTTTTCCGGAGAATTCCTGACCGAAGGGGATAGTGCAGCAGGAGTCGCGCGGACACTGGCCAATATCGAGTCGCACGATGATGGGCAGGCTGACAGTTACATGGCGACGTATGTGGCTGATGATCAGGCGCAGGAGGTTCTGGATCAACGAGAAGAAGCTGGCCGGACAATCGTTGGGACTGATCTGGATGCTCTGGAGTCTGGAGATACTGCTGCGACGTTTGTCTCTGATGAGGTTCCTGAGGCGATTCTTAAAACTGTGGCTTCGGTCTGGGGAGATGAGCCGGAAAGTCCTGAAGCCCGGCCAGGGATGACGCTTAAAGGACGGGATGTCAAACGCATTCCAGGCCCGCGACAGACGCTGGTGATCAAGCATCGCGCTTTGACTCATGGCCCAGGGCCAAAGGTTGGGAATGACCAGGCCGAATACGAGGTCATCAAGGTGCTGGGCGAAGGGGGCATGGGCATCGTTTACGAAGCCCGGCAAACTTCGGTGGATCGCGAAGTCGCTGTGAAAATGCTGAAGGCGCAATCAGCCAAGAATGAGCGGCAGCGTCAAAAGTTTCTGGCAGAAGCTGTGGTCACGGGGGATTTGGAACACCCTAATATTGTGCCCATATACGATGTGGGTTCGGCTCGTGATGGCTCGCTGTTTTATTCCATGAAAAAAGTCCAGGGAACCCCCTGGCTGAAGGTGATCGGCAAGAAATCACTTTTTGAGAACCTTGAGATTCTGATGAAAGTGGCAGACGCAGTGGCGTTTGCTCACGCACGCGGGGTGATTCATCGCGATCTTAAGCCCGAAAACGTGATGCTGGGTGAATTCGGTGAAGTGCTGGTGATGGACTGGGGTCTGGCCCAGCCATCGGCTGCTTTCCGCCGGAAGGACAGTATCGTCGAAAACACGACGATGGGCGGAACACCGGCCTATATGGCGCCGGAAATGGCAACTGGCCCGATTACTAAAGTCACACCACAAAGTGATGTCTATCTGCTGGGGGCGATTCTTTTCGAGATTTTGACGGGGCTGCCGCCGCATGCTGGCAAGACCGCCATGAAATGCCTGATGGCAGCGGCTCGAAATGAGATCGTTGCGACAGAAAAAGATGGCGAACTCGTCGACATTGCTCGTAAAGCCATGGCCACTGAGACAAAAGATCGTCATCAGACGGTCACAGAATTTCAGTCGGCGATTCGAGAGTATCTCTCGCACTCTGAGAGTGTGCAGATGGCACTTCGTGCCGAGGAAGATCTGATCGAAGCCCATCGCCTGGGTGGGTATGACGGTTATGCCAAAGCTTTGTTCGGTTTTGAAGAAGCCGTGGCCTTGTGGAATGGCAACCTGACGGCTCAGCAGGGAGAACGCAAAGCCCGATTGGCTTATGCCCAGTTTTCCATCGACAAAGGCGACTACGATCTCGCCAAATCGTTACTGCACTCCAAGGATGCCGACCATCAGCCACTCATCAAACTGATTGATGAAGCCGTCGCTGAGCGGGAAGGACGGCAACAGCGCATTCGTCTGTTGCGGCGAACGGCTTCGATATTAGCCGGCGCAGTGGCAATTATTGTGACCATCGCGTTTTTCTGGATTCGAGCTGAAGCCAATCGGGCGATGCTTGCTGAAGCTGATGCTACGAAGCAGCGGGATGTGGCAATCAAGAACGAAGGGGAAGCCAAGCTGGCTCGTGATGATGCGGAAGTTCGTCGCAAAGAGGCGGAACTTGCGAAAGAACAGGCCATTACAGCGAGGACGGCTGCCCAAACGGCTGAATTGCAGGCCCGTGAAGCTCAGGCTGTTTCCGAGAGCGAGCGTGCCAAAGCGGAGTTGGCTCGAATTGCCGCTGAAAAGGCCAAAGCCAGCGAAGAATATGAAGCCTATATTGCCAGAATTGGTCTGGCATCGGCCAAGATCAACGAGAACGCATTTGCAACTGCTAAACAGCTGCTGCTGGATTGCCCTGTCTATTTGCGAAACTGGGAGTGGGGCCGGCTGATGCACTTATGCAGTCAGCAATCACAGCAGATTTCGGCAGGATCGCCGCTGGATGCTCTGGCGATTGACCACTCTCACGGGCGATTTGCAACGGGTGGCTGGGATGGAACGGCCAGAATCTTTCAATTGAAAGATGGCCAGCCGCTGAAAGTTTTCAAGACAAAAGGGCAATATGTCCATGCGGTGGCTTTCCAGCCTGGCAGTCCGATGCTGGCGCTGGGAGGAAGTGAGGCCGGAGCTTATTTACAGCTTTGGAACATTGAAACCGGGCATCCGGTCAGAACGTTCTCCGGGCATGAAGATGGTGTTTTATCGGTGCAGTTTTCACGAGATGGGAAATCATTACTGAGTTCATCGTACGACAAGT
Source organism: Planctopirus sp. SH287 (assembly GCF_056500625.1). NCBI lineage: Bacteria > Pseudomonadati > Planctomycetota > Planctomycetia > Planctomycetales > Planctomycetaceae > Planctopirus > Planctopirus sp. SH287. The sequence goes on from NZ_CM151403.1 coordinate 2,272,631, forward strand.
CGATCAAGCTCTGGGATGTCGAGACTGGCCGTCTGATTCGTACTTATAATGGACATAACTGGTGGGTCTGGTCGGCCCGCTTCTCTCCCGATGAAAAACGAATTGTTTCTGCGGGGCAGGATGGAATTGTTCTGGTGTGGGATGTGATGTCTGGCCGGCAATTCCCTCCGTTTACCGGGCACGAAGGGCCTGTTTATACCGCATCGTTCGATCCTACTGGCCGATTTATTGCCAGTGGCGGTTACGACCGGAAGATTCAGTTCTGGGATCCCGTGGCGATCAAGCCGTTTGACTTCCGTAAAGCGGCAGAAGAAACAGCCGCAAGCGAGACACCTGATGTTTTATCTTCGGTGAACGAGAATGCGACCAATTCCAAGATATTGACAGGCCATCAGGGAGCCATCCGTTCGCTGCGATTCTCCCAGGATGGGGCGTTGCTGCTGAGCGGAGCGCAGGATAACACGGCCATGCTCTGGGAACTGCCACAAGGGCGGCTTTCACTGACCTTGCGCGGGCATGATGGGTGGGTTCGTGCGAGTGAGTTTGGCGAAGGAGATCGCCGTATTCTGACGGCCAGTTACGACTCGACTGTTTGCGAATGGAGTACGGAAAAATATGAGGAATTCCGGGTCCTCAGTGGGCGTGTCTTTGAAGGGCACGAAGACGCGGTGCTGTCTGCGGCATGGGCACCCAATCAGGCATCCATTGTGACGGCCGGACGAGATCGAACGGCTCGCACCTGGGATGTCTCGACGGGACATCGTCAATTGCAGTTGAAGGAAGGCCACGAGTTTCTGGCTTCCCGCGCGATCTTCTTTGATGCGGGCAAAAGGCTGGCGACAGCGGGGGTTGATAACACCGTACGCCTTTGGGAAGTCGAAACAGGGACACAGCAAAAGCTCTTTGAACATACGGGTCGGAGTGCGGCCATGGCTGTTTCTAAAGATGGGAAGTGGCTGGTAACCGGTAGTGATCACAAAGCGGTTTGCCTGTGGAGTCTGACAGATCATTCGATTGTCAGAGAACTGACTGGCCATCAGCATGAACCTTCTGCGATTGCCATTTCTCCTAATGGGAAATTGGTGCTTTCCGGTGACCTTCGCGGCAAGATCATCCTTTGGGATCGCGATAATGGATCAGTGCTGGGAAAGCTGGATGGTCACTCTCGCCGGGTTCAGGAGATCGCTTTCTCTCCGGATGGCCGAAAAGCATATAGCGCGAGTGCCGACAACACGGTGGCTGTCTGGGATCTGGCGACAATGTCCGAAGTTCGCACGGCGGTCATGAAGCATCCGGAAAGCGTTCTCACAATGTCGCTTTCTGCGGATGGTCTTCAATTGGCGACCAGCGCTGCGGATCGTGTCATTCGACTGTGGTCGACGGCAAACTCGCAAATTGTGGGTGAGTATCAACCTGCGCGGGGGGTGGTGAATTCGCTTGATATTTCACGAGATGGAAAGTTACTGGCCCTTGCCAATTCGGAAACACGCCGGGCTGAATTGCTGGAAATTCCGTCGATGAAACTGCTCCCCGAAGGCATGGGAGGGATGGCGATTGATCTCAAGAGTCATGGTAGCCTGCTGTGGGCGGCTGCTTTTGGCCCACAACCAGAAACCCTGATGACAATTGGTGGGACGGATGCCAGATTGTGGAACCTGCGCAATGGGCAGGAAATGATGACGTTCAGCCCGAATGGTGTTGTGGCATCGGCTCGCTATTCACGAGATAACCAGTGGATTGTTACGGGGAGCTGGGATAACTCCGTCAAGATCTGGAATGCTACCACTGGGGCTTCCTTCGTGAGGCTGGAAGGAGGACATACTTCGGCTGTGAACATGGCCGAGTTTTCTCCTGATGGTCAATTTGTTTTAACGGCAAGTGATGATGGAACCGCTAAACTTTGGAACTGGAAGGCCACGCCTCCTCAGGTTGTGAAAGTGCTGGCTGAGCATACAGGTCGGGTGCGATCGGCGATTTTCAGTCGTGACGGCTCAAAAATTGTGACCACTTCTTCCGACAAGACGGCACGGCTTTGGGATACGGAAACTGGAAAGTGTCTCCAGACATTCAAAGGGCATGAATGGCCCGTTCTGACAGCGGCAATCAGTCAATCCGGCAAGCTGTTGCTGACCGGGAGTGAAGACAAGTCGGCTCGCTTGTGGGAACTCGCTACGGGAAAAGAGCTTTTCGTACTGGCGGGGCATACGGCTCCTGTAACGAGCGTTGACATCTCTCCTGATGGCACACGACTCCTGACAGGAAGCCAGGACGAATCGGTTAAGCTTTGGGATACAAGAACAGCCAACGAAATTCTCACTCTTTCGCGGCACACACAAGATGTGACCAGTGTCGCGTTTTCACCAGATGGCCGCCAGATTCTGACGGGAAGCCGGGATGGCACGGCTATTATCTGGGTTGCACGGGAGTGGGACGAAAAACCGCAGAATGCGACTCAGTCGCCGGTTTCTCCTTTGAAGACTACTGGTCTGACGAATCGAACAATTCCGAACCCTGCGGTTCCTCTGGCCCATCGGCTGGTACGATAATAAGCTCTGACAAAACCTTTGATGCCGCTGGATGAGCAGCATTTCACGCTTGAAATCTGCGCAAGCCGTTTTGTCAGATGTTTATGGACATTGGCGATGTTGTCCTTTCGGGTGTGCTCAAAAGAGCATGACCAACCCTTCGACCGACTGAATCTTTCGGTAAATGGCGAGCACTTGATAGGAGCTTCCTACGTGTGGCTCGACTGTCAGCGAGATATGTCTTCCCTGTTTAGTCTCGCGCACTGAGTGCTGGGGAACATGTGGGTGATCCAGTTCCGATTGAACCGCAGCCAAAACACGGTTGATGAAGTCGTCCTCGGCTTTGCCAATCACCTTGAAGGTGAAGACACACGGAAAAGTGTGCATGGCTTCCAACAATTCCAGGGCGGGCAATGTTTCCATGAAATGATGATTCCTCAATGCAATGATCAACAAACGTGATTGGCCTGCTCACAGATTATTGCTTAACCTGTCAAATCAGAATTGAAGCTCCAGTAGTCTAACAGGGAGTGACAATCTCTGACGCTTTCAAGTTCACTGAAATCGTTGCCATGTCCACGTGATCATCACCAAGAGTCTATTGGGAATTCTGAAGATGCGCGCTCTTCAACTGACTGAACCCAAGTCATTTCGATTTATTGAAATCCCTGAGGTTGCCGAACCTGCTCCTGGCGAAGCTGTTATTGAAGTCCATCGCGTGGGAATTTGCGGCACCGATCTGAGCGGTTATCTCGGGAAGATGCCCTTCTTTTCCTATCCACGTATTCCCGGTCACGAACTGGGAGTTCAGGTTCTGGCGGTCGGTGAGGGAGTGACCAATATCCAGACAGGAGACCGGTGTTCTGTCGAGCCATATCTCAACAATCCCCAGAGCTTTGCCAGCTCACGAGGTCGGGGAAACTGCTGTGAAGAACTCAAAGTGCTGGGAGTTCATACCGATGGGGGACTCCGTCGGCGTTTCATCGTTCCTGCACGGAAGCTTCATCCTGCCAAAACATTATCCTGGGAGCAGTTAGCACTTGTTGAGACATTGGCGATTGGCTGCCATGCGGTGGATCGGTCAATGGCACAGCCGGGAGAAGATGTGCTGGTGATTGGAGCCGGCCCGATTGGGCTTTCCGTCATCGAATTTGTGAAGCTTTCCGGGGCACGAACCATCGTGATGGATATGAATGCCCAACGGCTCGATTTCTGCAAAAACGTGATGAACGTCAATGACACGATTCTTGCAACCGGAGATGGGCGAGAGTTGAAAGAGCTGGAAGAACTGACCAACGGCCACCTGGCGATGGCTGTCATCGATGCCACTGGATCTGCCAAGTCCATGTCCCATGCGCTTCAGTATGTGGGACATACGGGGCGGTTGGTCTATGTGGGAATTACGACGGATGTGCTGTCGTTTGCTCACCCGCTGATGCACCGCCGGGAAATGACGATTATGGGTTCACGCAACGCCATGCCTAAAGACTTCAGCCGCATTATTGGTCATATCGAAGCGGGTCAGATTGATACGCGACCGTGGATTACTCACACGGTTCCCTTTAGCAACGTGATCAACGAATTTGAGAAGTTCACCCGGCCCGAAACCGGTGCGATCAAGGCCGTTATTGATCTGGATGAATAGACCTGTTTCCGGGTCAGTGTGGCGGCAGAGTTTTCCATTCGTTGACGGACAAGCATTGTCCATACGCGGTCACATACGCCGGAACAGGGATTAGCGGCAGGAGGATTTTCCATCAGGAAAGAGCATGCTGATGCTGGTGCGTTCGTGAATGGATCGAATGGCTTCAGCAAACAGTGGTGCCACGGTGATGACCTGGACGTTGGGCGGCAGCGGGTCAAAGGAGTTCTCAATAGTGTCGGTCACGAACATCTGCTTGATCTGACTGGCTGCGATACGTTCACCGGCGCCCTTTGAGAGCACGGCATGAGAGACAGCCGCATAGACGTCTTTCGCCCCTCGCCTTTTCAGCGTTTCGGCCATGGCGATCAGTGAGCGTCCGGTAATCGCGAGATCATCGACCAGCAGGACGTTCTTGTCTTTCACGTCGCCGATGACTTCCAGAACTTCAACAGTTTCGGAATGGTCCGTCCTCTGCTTGTTGCCGATGACGACCGGCGTGCCCAGCAGGTTGGCATAGGCCGCTGCGCCTTTGGCAAATCCCACATCCGGGCTGCAAACCACCAGATCGGGAACATTCAATTTCTGAAAATGTTCAACCAGTACCTGTCGCCCATAGAGGTGATCCACCGGCACACGGAAAAACCCCTGAATCTGAGGACTGTGCAAATCCATCGTCAGAACTCGATCAGCACCTGCGGCCTCAATGGCATCTGCACACACGCGGGCACGGATCGAAACCCGCGGCTCATCTTTCTTGTCACCTTGAGCATAACTGAAGAACGGGATCACGGCTGTCACATTCTGGGCACTGGCCCGGCGCAGGGCATCAATCCAGAAGAGGAGTTCCATGAAATTGTCGTTCACCGGGAAGTGGCATCCCTGAATAATATAAGCGTCTTTACCGCGAACATTTTCCTTGATGCGGACAAAGACATTCCCTTCGCTGAAGACGTGTGCCCGGCAAGGGGTCAAGCTGACTCCCAATGCGGTGGCGACATGCTGAGCGAGAAGCGGATTCGCTGTCCCTGCAAGAATGGCCAAGTCACCTTGGGGAGCCTGAAAAGGAATGGCACGGGGGCCTTCCAGATTGGATCGGAAATGTGACATGTTCCAAATTCTCCCCAGTCATCCTTGATGACCGGTCATCGTCAATGAACCAGCATTGTCAGTGAATCAGCGCAGTTGTCAGTGAGCATTTGACGAAGAGAAAGGGAGGCCCCAATGGTGCTGCTTGCGGGCGTTTCTCTCAGAAAGGTGCCACATGACACATACGATGTTTTGGCAGTCGCACCGTTGTCGCAGTTTTCAGGTCAGTTGTCGACCTTTTCCGGGATGTCATTCTGGAGATTATTGCCGATTGCGATTTTTCTGAAAACCGGCAATTGCTGTGGAAACCAGAGACGAGGCCATCGTTGTCTGATCAGGCATCGTCGCCAAGCATCATCCGCAGATAACTCTCATAGCGGAGTCGTGGGATGAGATCCATTTGAACGGCTCTCTGGATCGCGCAATCTTCTTCACGATAATGCCGGCAATTGGGATAGCGGCATAAGGCAACGAATGGGCGGAACTCAACAAAATAGCCTTCAATTTCCTCTGGACGCACATCCCAGAGTTCCATTTGCCGGATACCCGGAGTATCAACCACCCAACCGCCTCCATGCAGAGCCAGCAATTGCGTGTAGCGGGTGGTGTGCTTTCCTTTCTGGGTGACGTCGCTCACGATGCCGGTACTGAGTGAAAGCCCCGGCTGGACAGCATTGAGCAGGCTGGATTTTCCTACACCACTCTGCCCGGCAAAGACAGTTTGCTCTCCTTGAAGGAGCGAGCGGAGACGATCAATCCCATAGCCATTGGTGACGCTGGTGATGACCACGTCACAACCAATCTGCGAATACCACCCGATGATTGGTTGTAATTCTACGGGATCAACCAGATCAATCTTATTGATGCAGACGATCGGGTGGACATCACCTTTGCCAGCACTAACCAGAAACCGGTCGATTAACGCGGGTTTGAGATTTGGTTGGGACGCCGAACCAACGATCAGCATCTGCGTGACATTTGCGACAAGCACATGCTGCCGATTTTGATGACCACGTGACAGAACGCCCTGTCGTGGCTCCACGCGTTCAATCACGCCGGTCTTCTCATCAGAGGTGGTGATCCAGACACGATCACCCGCAGCCACGGCATTCCGCGTTTCCCGCGCCATTGTGCGGACAATCCGTCGGACACTGCACATGAATCGACGGCCATCTTCGACCTGAACCGTGCATTGAGTCGAACCCACAGAGGAAAGCACCCGGCCGAAAAGTGCTTTGGAAGTATCAATCTCCAGAACGATATGGTCGCCCTGGATCGAAGCTCCGCGGACAGTCCGTTTACGGCTCATTTCATTGCGGCCACGAACCCGCTCGGTGGCCCGCATGTCCATCACGCGATCAGCATCAACCTCCATATCGCGGGTGAAGTCGTTTTTCCGACTCCGCGAACTGCGGTTTTTCAGCAGGTCGGCCCGCAATTGTGGCTTGGGCTTTTTCGCCATGTACAAACAGTCCATTCAGAAGGCGACGACATCTCTCAGAAAAAGAGTCGTGGCTGGCAAAAAGGTTCAGGAATGATCACTGCCGATCACGCCACGATCATTAAGGCGCAGCGACGTCAGTAGACATCGCTGATCGATGCCTAAAGCATCAGTGTGGCTCAGCTCTCTCGGATTCACAAGGAGCAAGCACACTGCAGGATGTCGACGAAGTATCGGTCACAGCAAACTATTGAAGCTTCCCTTCTGATTTGGCAGGTGAAGCCAGGAGTGGCGAGCAGGCCAACAAGCCTGCGGACAAGCTCAACAACCGATCAGGACAGAGTGGTCGTACCACTATGGTGACCGCTGCCAGTTCAATCTTGAGAGTGATTCTTCCCAAGCGGTGCGGAGGACGGAAATCTGGTCATCAAGCTCTCGATGTCGCTCCAACTCAGTTTCCAGGTCGACATTGGAAAGCTCCAGTCGGCCGGCGATCAGCTTTCCAGACCGGGATGCGTCCTCTGAATCTTGCGTGAAAGCCCCCGATTCCGCTGTGGTCTGAAAAAATCCCGCACGCACAAGTTTAAGCCAACTGGCGTCGCGAATTGTTGCCAGTTGAATGCGGCCTGCATCGACTCGTTCCGAATGACCTGCGGCACGGCAACTTACGGCTCCGGTTTCTTCGATCAAAATCTGCTGGCTCTGTTCGGGAAGCGTCACGGGAGGATCAAGTGGCAAGTTTTTACCACCTGCGATTACACACAGTTGCCGATCGTCATTGAGAGTCAGTTGGCCTCTTCTGGTCAGCAGGCGTTGTTCGCCGTCGCGCACAACAAACCAGCCATACCCTTGAATAGCGACATCCAATTCCCGTTCGGTGATCGCCCATTTTCCTGGGGAAGGATCGATCAAAATTCGAAGCCGTGATGGCATCAGGTCACCCGACGATTCGTCGTTTGTCGAGGGTTCAAGAACAACAACTTGCCGACGATATCCCAGAGAGGTGGCCTGCGACATGTTGGAACGCAAAATCTGCTGCGCACGGCGCAACAGGCGAATCTCTGGTGAGACGGTCTCAATGACGTCACCTGTGCGTAACATCTCATCCTGGGAAGGTGATGAGGATGTGGCCTCCAGTTCCAGGTGCCCAGGTGCCTCCTGAGTGAGTATTCGTCCTGGATCGAGAGGTGGCAATTGCGGCAATGCCGGTGTGTCTATTGGGACAGAAGTTCCAGCATCATCAGTTGTCGGAGACAGTGTGATCGCGGAATCACCTTGAGGCGTTTCCAGTATTTTTAGTGGTGATCCCAGATCGTTACTCAGTTTGGGCATCGCAACAGGGAACTCTTGCCTTAAACGAACCAGATCTCTGACAGCTTGCAGGGGAACGTCTTCAAACTGATCCATCCAGATCACTAATTCTTCCTCGCTGGCAGTGGGGAGTTCCTTCAAAATGGCTTCTCGCAAATCACGACGAGCGGCCTGCTGCCTGGGAGAGAGAGAACGATTGGCCTTGCCTTCGGTGGGAACCGAGTTCGTTTGAGGGGCGTTTTCAGCATCATTTGCCAACAAGGGGTCGGTGGTACTTTTCTTTTCTGTCGCACCATTCGCCGTACTGTCGGTGGCATCGAGCGGTAATGGCGTTTCTGTCGGGCGAAAAGGGGCTGGCTCTGTGGAAGTCAGAACGGCATCTCCAATCCCGTTCAAACCCGAATGGGATTGCGATGAAGAGCGCCGGCCTTTGGCGTTGGTCTCATGGATCAATGTCTGATCATGTAGAGAGTTTGTCAGGCCATACCTCGCATCTGCAATTCTCGCGCGACGCGCTGGGGAATCCTCAGGGGATCCTGCCCACAAATAAATAATAGCCAGGTGCGCAAAGACCGTTCCGATAGCCAGCAACCAGAGTTGCCCGATGGGAAAAAGAATCGGTTGTGTGGCCGGAGTCTCGGGAGAGGAGGCGTTCATGGGTATGTCTTCACTCTGACCAAGCGACACAAGCGTTTGACTGTTAAAGATTTCCGTGCAGATATGCCTTGCACTCAAACGCACCAGGACTGTTCTGGCATTTCCGGGAAAACCCATTGATGCTGTTTGAAGGCTAAAACGTTTTCCACAAGACGCAAGATTAAGTCAGATCAGTGGATGTGCACAATTGAAGTTTTTTTGATCCCAAAGTTGAGAATTCCGCTGGCACGCACAAGCAAAAGTCGATAAAAGAGACAGTAGGTAATTACACCACATCTCTAAAACGTAATTACCCGCATTCAATGAAGTTTTCTCTTTCACATCTCTTGGTTTTCTCTCGCTTCTCATCCCATCTTGTTTTTGGAAAGGTCGTTTCCATGCGCCGCAGATCCGGGTTTACACTGATTGAACTGTTGGTTGTTATTGCCATTATTGCGATATTGATCGCTCTGTTACTTCCGGCTGTCCAGCAAGCGCGGGAAGCGGCTCGTCGGACACAGTGTCGCAACAATTTGAAGCAGTTAGGTCTGGCTCTTCACAATTATCATGACGTGTACGGAACGTTTGTCTTCCGCAAAGGAGGGACGAATGGCGGTGGTGACACCTCACGAAACGACGGCAATTACAACCGTCGTTCGGGGATGATCTCGCTGATGCCATACATGGATCAAGGCCCTTATTACAACCGCATTGAAGCGGGCGATGCGGGAGCGACACCTCCAATTCCTCGTGGCGGTGCGGCTCCCTGGGGCGGTTGGAGTGCGTACAATCTCAACTATGCCGGTCTGCGATGCCCTTCGGATCCGGGGACTGCTCCGGCTCGCGGGCTTTGCAATTACGCATTCAACATGGGAGACGTGGTCACCAATAACTTGAATGAACGCCGCAGCAACGGCTTGTTCGCTTATGACACCTGTTATGGGATTCGGGACATTACCGACGGAACCAGCAATACGCTCGCTTTATCAGAACGTTGCGTGAGCGCGAGTTCAACGGCTAATCTGGATATTCGCCTGGGTCAACTCCAAAGCGTGGGCACGATCACCACGAACCCTGGTAGTTGCGTCAGCTCAGTGGCTCTTGTCAGTTCAAATCGCCGTTTTACAACCTCAACCAACGTGAAAACCCGATTCAGCGCCGTGTGGACGGATGGACAAGCAGAAAACGTCGGCTTCACCTCAATCCTGCCTCCTAACTCACCCAGTTGCGCTTCCGATGGGACGGGGAACTCCGATGCTCCCAGCACTGTGCTCTCGGTCAGCAGCTACCATACCGGGGGAGCGCATGCTCTGATGGCCGATGGCGCTGTCCGATTTGTCTCGGATAACATCAACTCGGGTTCATTGGGCGCGACAGCGAATACATTTGGCGGCCCCAGCCCTCATGGTATCTGGGGGGCTTTGGGAACACGCGCCGGAAACGAAGTGACTGGCGAGTTCTAAGGCCGCTTGACCGGGAAAAGTTTCGAGCCGATCTTCGAGCCAATCGCTGTTGGTGATTGGATCAAACTCAGAAATGCTGTCTGTCGTTCTGCGGCAGGCGGCATTTTTTATTAATGATCGCTTTGCAAAAAAGTACCAGCGCCCAACAGAGGCTCGTCAGACATTCAGGCAAATTTCCCACCTGCCTGATAGACTTTAATGCTCTGTGATACGAACGACTCAGCCTTTTGAATTCCCGGTGAAATCGTCGAATGGTGACCGAGCCTTCTTTGCGACAACTCGATAACGCGCATGTCTGGCATCCCTTTACCGCCATGACGACTTACATCGAAGAGAACGCACCCATTATTGTTGAAGGCGAGGGATTCCATCTTGTTGATGAAGAGGGACGCCGCTATCTCGATGGGCATTCCTCTCTGTGGTGCAATGTTCATGGCCATCGGGTTCCCGAGATCGATCAGGCCATCATCGAACAGGTCGGGAGAGTTTCCCACTCCACGTTGCTAGGAATTGCCAACGATCGCTCGATTGAACTTGCTGCAGCACTGGTCGAATTAGCGCCTGCGGGGCTGACTCGGGTTTTCTACACCGATTGCGGTGCTGCGGGGGTAGAAGCTGCGCTGAAGATGGCCTGGCAATATCATCGACAAAAGGCCGTGCCAGAAGATCGCCGACTCTTTGGCTATCTCGACCAAAGCTATCACGGCGACACAGTGGGAGCCGTAAGTGTGGGGGGGATTGATCAGTTTCATAGCCTTTTTGGCGGACTGACGTTCCCTTGCCTCAAGCTCCCATCGCCAGCATCGGTGTTATCAAAGACTTCTTTTGGTGACAATAAAACGGAATCATTGAGCCATCTGCTGGCACAAACAGAAGAGGTTATTTCACAGCATGCCACTCAACTGGCAGCCGTGATTGTTGAGCCGCTGGTTCAATGTGCGGCAGGGATTCTTGTCCACCCTGCTGGATATCTGAAAGGACTGCGCGAGATCACGTCGCGGCATGGCGTGTTACTGATTGCTGATGAAATTGCGGTGGGGTTTGGACGAACGGGAACACTGTTAGCCTGTGAGCATGAAAAAGTCGTTCCCGATATTCTGGTGCTGTCCAAAGGTTTGACGGGAGGTTATCTGCCTCTGGCAGCCACACTGGCAACAGAAACAATTTTTGAGGCGTTCTCCGGCCCACCCTGGAAGGGGAGAACTTTCTACCACGGGCACACGTACACAGGAAACCCTTTAGCCTGTGCGGCAGCGATTGCATCTCTCAAGCGAATCCGAACTCATCGGGTATTGGAGAACGCACAAGCGATTGAAAAACTACTTGGATTAACCTTTGTTCGCTGGCGAGTTGAATTTCCTCGATGGATGAACCAGGTTCATGAAATTCGCCATCGGGGAACCATGGCGGCTATCGATCTGGTGGCTTCCCGACAGCCTTATCAGCGTTATGCAAGTGAGCACCGTGTGGGCCATCAGGTGACGCTCGCTTGCCGGAAACGAAATCTTCTTCTTCGTAACCTGGGCGACTCTGTCGTCATCTATCCCGCCCCTGCCATGCCGCTGGAACTGGTTCGGGAATTACTCAGAAGCGTTGAAGAAAGTCTTGCTGAAGTCACAGCATCGTTATGACCACCTGATCAACATCAATGATTCTTATCCCCGATCCCTATCAGTAACCAACTGCGATAGCATGTCCTGGGAAAGTTTATGTTAACGGCGTAGCGGGTTCAGGAAATCGACGTTTTTCGTGAATCCATCTCGCTCCTTATTGTGAGATCACAAATGCAGTGTCCGTCTGCTGGTAAGGCGGCTTTCCTCGTGTTGCAGGTGGCTCCCTATTGTGAGAACACAAATGTGAGTGTCCGTCGCTGACGCTTCCGGCTCGTTGGTAGGGGACGCTGGGAAGGTTTATGTTAGCGGCGTGGCGGGTTCAGGAAATCGACGTTGAATCGTTTCATCATGTCCTGGCGGACGTCATTTCGATCATTGTTAAGTGACTTCCAGATGGTTTCCCGCTCAACAGTTCCACGAGCAATCGCATCGGCCTGCTTTCCGCGAATCTCGGGGAAATTTGTTTCCACATTGACCGAACCTGGAGTCATCCAGATACCGCCCCATCCCCAACCACCCCAGCCGCCGTTCCATTGATAATGGGGAGGCGTAACGTCGACCCGGTATTCGGCATAACTTTGCACACGTCCCATTTCGAGCTTCACACCACGAAGTGACATGCCGATCTGCCGTAATCGCGCACTCACTGAGCGGCCATACCGCAGCAGATCCGGGTCAACATTTCGGATCGGAAGCTCATCAATGCGGCGGGCAAAATTATCGTACCAGGAGGCAACCCGCTGGAAATCGTGGCCACGCGACGCCTGGCGGTACAGATCGTCAACCATCTGGTTCACCGTCTGGAAGTAAGCGATCGAAGCGGCCAGCGTGGCTTCTTCTGGTGTCTGTGATGACTGGGCCTCTGGAAGCAGTGTGCCGGCTCCGACCCCTTGAATCAGAGACAACACCATGCGAAGGCTGGGGTCACTGATCGGACTAGTCAATCGAAGCTCGCGGCCATTGAGTACGGCCTTAGCCGTTTCAATTTCATCGATATGGAAGCCGTAATCATTCAGATAGTTGACGAAAACTTGTTGCAATTCAGTGGCAGGGCGAGTGGGTGTACGAGAAAAACTGATTTTGATCGTCATGTCCAGTTGGTTAGTCGCATCCACATCAAATTCAATCGTTTGTAAGTCAGAAAGGATCTGTCCCATAATCCGGGCTTCATTGGGTTTGCCGGCAAAGGGGAGAGTGGATTGCAGATAGTTGGCTGCCACCACGGGATCAAATGAGTCCCGCATATCAATGGCCAGAACGACCTGATTGGTCGACGCATTGATGATCTCTTCAGCCCAGGATTTCTCAGTCGATCCACCGGCAAGAACGTTGGTTGCCGATCGAATAAATCGACCAAGATCATGACGAGAGGCTGGTGAAAGAATGGCCAGTCGATTGCCCGGCAATTGTGTGGCAATCGCTTCCGCCCCCAGGACAACCACGGGATGATTACTGACCTGCTGAATGACCCCGCCTGTCGGCTGACTGAGCGTGCGCAGTGTCCACGTCCCTTGCATCTGGCCTAACGCCAATGCCCAGACCACACGGTTCTGATCTGGCTGGACATGGGCAGCACGAACCAGCATTGTCGCGTTAGAAGGGACTGTCACTGCTCCGTTCAAAAATGCAGAAGTGTGTGCCTGTCGCCAATTGGCCGAGCGCCCCATGGGACTCTCATGAAGTTCCTGAACTCTGATCACAGCGACGAGATTGGCCGTATCGGGGATCAACTCTCCCAACTTGACGAGAGCTTCTGGCGCTGGGCCTTCTGCTTGCACGGAAGACTGAAATATCAGGCCACCGATAAGAATCATCCAAGCCAGCGACATGGCCAGGGAATTGTTGATCTGTGGGCGGGACATGAGAGCCAATTCAGTTGATTCTCTGCCGCAGACTGACGGTTTGCAGGCCAGATCGACATCAGTCACGCGCATCACACAGGCCTTTTCAATGGTGGTATCAAACTCAACACAGATGTTGTCACAACCCGATGAGACGGCGTCAGCATAGACATTTCCCTGACGCCTCGAAAGATGCTACTGGCGAGGGTGCTGAAAACTCTTATCAAATGCATCCAGCGCGCACATTAAAGCCTGTGTCTTCATTACTGGCGATGTTGTCGGATAAGCTTTCCAACAGGCCGGTCTCAAGAAGCTTGCCTGAAGAAGCCCCACGCTGACGCCAGCTCAGGATTTTTTTGATTTTTTCGGCGCACCCGACGAATTACCAGACTTTGTTTTTGGTGCAGTCTCTCGTACAGCACTCGTTTTTTTGAGCAAGGGTTTAGCCGTTTTCTTTGTCGTCTTTTTTGCAACGTGACTGTTTGCAGGAGTCGTCTTTGACACGCCAGCCTTGGGGCCAACTTTCTTTTTTGTTGACCCTTGGGCAGGAACCACTTCATTGCGTTTGGAAGACTGAATTCGTTGCAATAGGTCGGAATACTGACTGTTGCCGGGAGTCAACAGGCAGGCAGTCTCAGCGAGAAACAGGGCCACTTCATAGTAACGGCGTTCCAGGCACGCTTCTGCGGCAGCCGCATGAAGTTCATCGTGCCAGGGATTGAGCGCGAGTCCCTCTTCAGCGAGTCGATCCAGGCGGTTCCACTCGCTTTTCCGACGAGCATCAGCAATCAGAACCATGAGCCGGATAATCACGCTGGAAGCTGTCGCTGATCCTACGAGATTCTGCCGATGCTTGCGGCACGCTGTGGCCCGCAATGTTTTTCGATACTGCAGATTAGAAGGGGATCGATTCACCGATTCACGGAAGTGAGACAGCGCCAGTTCCAGACTTCCTTTCGCAGAAGCTTTTGAACCTTCCCGAAAATTCTGGGGTGCTGTCAATCGCGAGAGAGACTCATTCATCGAATCGATTGCTTCGATTGCCTCCCTGCGGCTTGGTTTCGCCCCACTTTTGCGTGCTGAAGAAGCTCTGCCGTGAAGCGGCTTGGGGCCGATGCCCTGGCCTTGTTCTGAGGCCCGCTTTCTTGTGCCACCACGAAAAGAAGGTTCTTTGCCGGTCGACTCTTTTCGATCAGAAGATGTCGACGGGCGCGAAGTCCTTGAACGCGAGCTTTTTTCGCCATGCAATGACGAACCTGTGTGACTCCCGGGAGAAACATCTCCTCGCCTGACGCTGCGTGCCTTTTCCCAGGCCGATTCGACGGAGTCATTTTCTACAGGATCGGAAGATTGACGCTGAGGCACATGATCAGGCATGAATTGATTCTTTCGTACCGTGGCCAGCCAAACGTATTCACTGGAATAACGGCACTATTTCTCTATTTCTCTAATTGAACTGGAATTCTCTCACTGAACTGTCACTCATGTCTCTTTTGACTGTGTCTCTGTTGAACGGTCAAAATGAGATGTTCTGCTTCACAAGCGTGATCCAGCGAAAGAACAAATCTCTGTGACTGTGGCAGTATCAAATGCTTCTGAGCAGACACCATTCTGAGGAGTGTTTACCATAACGTGAGGAATGGCAATGGTCACCTGGAGGTCTCTCAATTTCAGTGGTGATTCTGGCAAGTTTCGTGGGATTCCACGCAAATTTGAATTTCGCCGCGACTTTTGATGGGAGACTGTTTGACTAGAAGCTGCTTCATCACATGGACATTGACTCATTAAACGGACACTGAGGATTGATGGCCACAGCAATCGGCAAAGTCTATCTCGTTGGTGCAGGCCCCGGTGAAGCGGGATTGCTGACCGTGCGAGGACTGGAGTGCCTCCGCGAAGCAGACCTTGTTTTATACGACGGTTTAGCGAACCCGCTCTTGCTGACCTGGACGCGAGGGGAAGTGATTCGCAGTTGTCGCGCTGGCTCGCCGCGCCCTGGTTCTCTTCTCCCTGGCGAGCCTACTCAAGGAGCGATCAGCACTCATCCCGGTTGGGTTCCTCAGAACGAAATTAATGCCCGGTTGATTGAAGCCGCCCGTGCGGGTCAGACGGTTGTTCGGCTCAAAGGTGGTGATCCTTATATCTTCGGTCGTGGAAGTGAAGAGGCCGCTGCCCTGGAAGCTGCCGGGATTCCCTATGAGGTAGTGCCGGGGATTACCGCTGCCACAGCAGCAGCCGTCTACGCCGGATTATCACTCACTCACCGTGAATGTGCGTCAGCAGTGGCATTTGTGACGGGGCACGAAGATCCTCGTCGCGACGTACAACGTCTCGATTATGCGGCACTGGCCAGTTTCCCCGGAACATTGGTGTTCTATATGGGGCTGCACCGACTGGAGGGCATTTCTCAAGCCTTGATCACTTCGGGAAAATCTCCCGCCACACCGGTTTTAATCGTCAGTCGTGCGACGACACCCTTTCAGAAAGTTGTGGAAGGAACACTGCAAACGATTGCGCAGTTGGCATTAGATGCCCAACTGGTCGCTCCCTCGTTGGCGATTGTGGGTGACGCCGTCAAATGGCGGCAACCTCCGGGATGGTTCGAGCATCGGCCCTTACGTGGCTTACGACTGGCAATCCCTCGCCCCCAGGCACAGGCCGAAGCCACGGCTTTGGCCTGCGAACGCTTGGGTGGCGCAGCAGCAATTCTTTCCACCATTGCCACCATGCCTGTCACCGACTGGGCCGGGATTGACCCGGTGATCAATGAGCTGGATCAGTTTGACTGGTTGATTTTCACAAGCGCGAATGGTGTCAGTGCGTTTCTTGGCCGCTTGTGGGAATTGGGGTTGGACAGCAGAAAACTGGGGCGATCACGCATCGCCTGCATTGGGCCAGCAACGGCTGCTGAACTGGCCAGATGGCATTTGCGTGCTGACTTTGTTCCCACAAAATATCGTGGCGAAGCATTGGCTGATGAGCTGGCTGTGCACTTTTCACCGGGAAAAGCCTTGTGGCTACGTGCAAGCCGCGGGCGGGATGTCATCATTGAGCGGCTACAGGCAGCCAATTGGACTGTTCAAACCGCAGTCGTTTATCGCAACGAAGATGTGGCGGTCTGGTCAGACGAGGGCTGGGAACTGGTCCGCAGCAGGCAACTCGATTGGGTGCCGTTGGGAAGCCCTTCGATGGCCCGCAATTGGAAACGGCTACTTGAGGTTCATGCGGCTGGAGACACCGCTGTCGTGTCTGAACTCTGTCAGTCATTAAAATATGCGGCTATTAGTCCCGTGACCGCAGAGGCCGCTCGCGCTGTTGGTTTGAATGTTATTACCGAAGCGGAGACTTACACCTGGGATGGTCTGTTCCAGGCGATTGCCAAAAAGGAAGGTCGGCCATGGCCTGAATTTCTCACGGGTACTTCAAGTCAGAATCCTGGCGAACGATCCCCAATGTCAGAAGACGAAGGCTGAGCCGATTCCCGCAAGCCGACTGCTCGACGTCTCCTGCCAATCGCATTGATGTCGACACCTTGCCCAAACACAGGTATCTAAAATACCGATGAGCTGACATGGTACGATTTTGCAGAAGTGTTGTATTGTTCATGCGTTTCCAGCATCGTGCCTTGACGGATCGATGACGATTGTGCTGTAAAAGCATGAAACCGAGCGGAATCTGGCCGGGTACAGGTAGAAGCCTCTTATTGAATCAGAATCCCCAATTCATTGTTCTTGGGAGCAACGGGAATGCGGCAACAAGACCACGGATGGGGTACGGCTTTTCAACAGCTTCCCGGTAACCTGTTTGAAGGTAACCCGGCAGGAAGTCGTTGTGTTCTGTGGGGGTGTGTCGCCACATTGCTGGTTTGGCAGTTCGCTGCGGCACCGCTGTGTGCGAACGACAAACCTGTTGCCCAAGTGTTGCCAGCCACTGGATCAAATTCTTCTTCCGCCAGTCACTCCATCGATAAGCTTCTCGAAGGTGTGGACGGCCCTTGGAAGGATGTCTGGGGAGTGTCCTGGAAGCCCCCTCTTTCAACAGAAAAG
Organism: Planctopirus sp. SH287; assembly: GCF_056500625.1. Taxonomy (NCBI): domain Bacteria; kingdom Pseudomonadati; phylum Planctomycetota; class Planctomycetia; order Planctomycetales; family Planctomycetaceae; genus Planctopirus; species Planctopirus sp. SH287. The sequence continues at coordinate 2,290,238 of NZ_CM151403.1, forward strand.
CCGATCATTGTGGTGGCTTTTCTGGGAACGGAATGCCCTCTCGCCCGGCAATACGCATTAACACTCGAATCGCTCAAAAAGCGGTATGAAGGACGAGGGGTCGCTTTCATGGCTGTGAATGCGAATCCTCAGGATTCATTGACGGAAATTCAGGCCCAAATCCGAAATCAAAAGCTCAGCTATCCCATGATCAAGGATACTCGGCAGGAATGGCTGAATGTTCTTGGCGCCGACCGGACACCACAAGTCGTTGTGCTCGATGCTCAACGTTCGATCCGTTACAGCGGGCGAATTGACGATCAGCATGGGATTGGCAAGTCCCGTCCGGCACCGCTTCGTGAAGACCTGGCACTCGCCATTGAGCAGATTCTTGTGGGAAAGCCTGTGGCTGTGGCTAAAACGGAAGTCATCGGTTGTCTGATCGGACGCCTCACTAAAGCCTCAAGCTCTCCTCAAGTCACTTGGGCCAAAGACGTCGCACCAATTCTGGACACGCATTGTGTGGAATGTCATCGCCCCGGGGAAATCGGGCCTTTCAGTCTGGTTAATTTTGCGGAAGCCGCCGGCTGGGCGGAAATGATTGTCGAAGTGACCAGCGAAGGGCGAATGCCACCCTGGCACGCCGATCCTGCGCATGGGAAATTTCTCAATGAACGACGAATGAAGCCGGATGAACTGGCTGTTTTACGCAAGTGGGTCGAAGAAGGAACACCACAGGGGAATCCCACTGACCGACCTCCCGTACCGCAATTCACCGAAGGCTGGCAGTTATCGCGCCAGCCGGATCAGATCACCTGGATGAGCGATAAGCCTTTTGCTGTCAAAGAGACGGGAGAGGTTCGTTATCAATACTTCTCGGCAGATCCGGGGTTTACTGAAGACAAGTGGATTACCGGCGCGGAAGTTGTGCCCGGTAATCGAGCCGTTGTGCATCACGTGATTGTCTTTGCGAGCGATGACGGGAAGAAGTTTGACCACGACAAGCAGTTTATTGTGGCTTATGTTCCCGGCTTGCGTCTGAAGTCGCTTCCCGAGGGATATGCCAAGAGGATCCCCAAGGGATCAAAGCTGATCTTTCAGATTCATTACACCCCCAATGGCGAAGCACAACAGGATCGCACAAAAGTGGGTTTTGTCTTCACCGATCCATCAAAAGTCACCCATGAAGTGAAGACGGAAAGTGTCGCAGGACTCCGATTGCGGCTGGAGCCTTACAAAGATAATCAGATTATCGAAGCTCGCCCGACGACAGCCCCAGTCGATCTTGAATTGCTGTCATTTTCTCCTCACATGCACTTGCGAGGAAAGTCATTCAAGTATGAGCTTCAGGCACCAGGTCGCGAGAAGCAGGTTGTGTTGAACGTCCCTCACTACGATTTCAACTGGCAGACACAATATCGCCTCGAACAGCCGATCAAGATCGCGAGAGGAACTGTGCTGTATGGCACCGCGTCCTACAACAATTCTTCTGGTAACCTCGCTAATCCTGACCCATCAAAAACAGTCGTCTGGGGTGATCAATCCTGGGAAGAAATGCTGTTGGGCTATTTTGATATTGCCGTTCCACGAGCCAATGCAGGTCAAGGAAATCTCATGACTGACTGGCTGGATGCCAAACAAGGCCCGGTAAAACTGATCAAAACGCTTGATCGAAATAAGAACGGGCAGATTGATCTCGAAGAAGTCCAGGGCCCACATCGTGAGATGCTCAAAAAGATCGACGCCGATAACTCTGGCGGAGTCAGCGAAGAGGAATTGCGAAATAACTGGGTCAAAGTGCTGAAGGTTCTGGCCGGTGCTAAAAAGGAATAGCCCAATCGACCTGTCCCGCTGGTATTAAACCAGCGGGCATGAAATCAGATGCATTCCCATTTGAAATAGTGATCCGCGCGCCATGATTGCAGCTTTGGGGCAAGCATTTTTTGACGACTTTCAACGCGCCATTTTATAAGGTGGCTCGTCTCAGACAAAGTCGTTGACATGGCGAGCCGCCTGGCGTGGTCGCTGAGTTTCAAATCCATCAATTTCATAGCGAGCAAGTTCTTTATTAACTCGCATCTCTATGTTCGTCAGTTGATCACCTTCTTCTCGAGTCACGAAGGTAATCGCCGAACCAATTTTTTCAGTGGACGATAGCCGTCCAGTTCGGCCAATCCGATGGACATAGTCATCGCAATCTTGCGGGACATCATAGTTAATGATATGCGAAATCCCGCTGATATCGATCCCCCGGCCCATCACGTCGGTGGCAATCAGTAAACGCAATCGTCCATCTCGGAACCGGGAGAGCACGCCCTCGCGAAGGTTCTGTGACAGGTCACCATGGATAAAGCCAATTCTCGGCAGGCGACCATTGAACTTTCGATAGACTTCTTCAGCTCCACGCTTGGTGCGTGTGAAAACCAGCACCTGCTGCGGCTTCTCTTGAGCCAGGAGCCGAATTAACGTCCTGAACTTCCTGTCATGATCCACCGGCACATAGTATTGCTCGATGGAACTATGGGAGACGCTGGCTTCTGACAGATCCACCCGCTCAGGGGACTGCATATACTTCTGGGCCAACCGGGCGACAGGTGAAGGAAGCGTTGCCGAAAGCAGCAATGTCTGGCGTTCCGTTGGGCACTTTCTCAAAATCCGCTCGATATCAGGACGAAACCCAATATCAAGCATCCGGTCGGCTTCGTCGAGAACGACCATTTTCAGCTTCGAGGTATCAAGTTCACCGCGCTGCATCAGGTCGATGATGCGTCCAGGGGTACCAATGACTAATTGGCAACCTTTTCGCAACTCCGTGATTTGTGGTCGGATATTTCGCCCACCCACACAACAGACAGATCGCAACGGATGCTTCAATGAAAGGCGACCAGCTTCCTCTGCGACTTGCTGGCTCAATTCCCGTGTCGGAGTGAGAACCAGCGCTTGAGGGCGATCTGAATAGTGATCGATCCGCTCAAGGATGGGAAGAACGAAAGCGGCAGTCTTCCCCGTTCCGGTGCGTGCCTGACCGATGACATCTTTGCCCGTCATCGCAATCGGAACAAAGGCGGCCTGAATCGGGCTGGGATTGACGAATCCCATTTTCCTGACAGCCGCCAGTGTAATTTCACTGAGCCCAATATCTTCAAAACTAACAGTCTTTGTCTCCATCCGGGGAGCACTACCTCATTCATATTCAGATCGGGAGAACCAACGCGTCTCCCTCGCTAAGACTTGTCTTGACTAAAACAAATTCTTTTTGACCCTTGACAGGCTATCGCCCGACCGCACCGAAAGCAACGGGGATTCCACGAATGGCTTCCGCTCTGTTTAACCAATGACAAAAACACAGCCCTCAAACGCCGCCTCCGTGCATGACCTGCGGAGAGCACTTGGTGAGCGTTGAGCGTGGCTGGTGATGCCGAAGGTTATCCAAAAACTCATGCGGCACAAATCGAAGGGGTGGATGCGGCTGGTGAACTCCCACCACACGTTCAAAATCCAGGCAAAAAACAACCGCCCCAGCAGTTTGCGGAGGTTGCTTCCCGCACCCGCCAGCACCGCGTTGATCGCGTCGCCTGTCTGTCCTCGCAGAAAACAGCGGCCCATTCGATGATCCTGCTTCAAATGGCCGATCTTCGGTTCAATCGCACTGCGACGCTGGCGTCGTTTCTTCATCGTACGGCTCAGATGACAACTGGAACTTCCCGAGATGTGAATCGTAGCCGGGCCTTCGTAGCCGTGACCCCGAGACCCTTTGTCAACGAACGCGGATTTCACTGGCAAGCCAGACACCACCCCGAATTCTATGCGATAAAACAAGTTTTCAGGCCCACCGAATCACTCCCAGCGATCGATGTGATGATAGAAAAATCAAAAACTGCCAAAATCATATCGATAAACCACTAGCATTGACTTTGCCACTCGCATAGCATCATCAACCAGAACACTCCTGTGTTTATATTCATTAACACTACGGCTTAAAAGACTGGGTCATGATCAGCAAGCATCGCGGCTTCACATTGATTGAGTTGCTGGTCGTCATTGTGATTATTGCCATTCTGATCGCCCTGCTCCTTCCGGCGGTGCAGCAGGCGCGTGAGGCATCAAGACGAACCCAGTGCCGTAACAACCTCAAGCAGATTGGCCTGGCGCTACATAACTATCACGAGACCAGTCGCCAGTTCCCGTTTGCCGCTTTCCCTCAGACGCCCATTCCTGGGCCTGCTGTGATCCGATCAACCTCATGGCTGGTTCGGATACTGCCGATGTTGGATCAGGGGCCAGCATTTAATTCACTGGATTTTATCAACACCAATGATTTCAGTACCCAGGACGGTGTGACCAGAAATTGGGTCACCATGACCACCACACACATTCCTGGAGTGAATTGCCCGTCGAACCCTCTGCCTACGACAAAACAACATACTGTCAACAGCGTGACAGCTGCTGCCCTCTCACTACCCACCACCACGACGGCGTCAATTCAGATTTCAGATTACGCAGGCATTTCGGGATCTGTCCTGGATCCGGCGACAAATAGCCGCCACTCCCCATCTCACTGGCTTGGAGTACCAACCGGAGGGTGGCAAAGCTGGAGTGGTGTCATCACTTTGTCATCTGCATTCCATGGCAATTCGAGCACTGATGCCACTCCAGTTCTTCAGCCTCCCGTTAATCTTGCCAAGATCACAGACGGCACTTCAAACACGGTCATGGTCGCAGAACAATCAAGCGCTGACCCTTCATGCACAACGACCACAAAGGATTGCCGGGCATTTGGCCATGCCGGCGGTCTTTGGAATGGAGGTTCTGCTGGTGGAAATCAATGGTCACATGGCATCACAACAGTTCGAGTGAATATCAACTTTGAACTCGGTGATACGGGTAATACAACGACAGCCGCTCGTAATACAAAGATCCTGTCAGCCCACACCGGCGGCGCGCATGCCCTGTTCTCAGATGGCTCTGTTCGTTTTCTCTCTGAGAATATGAACAATTCACTCTGGCAAAATATTCTGTCCAAAGCTGATGGTGTCCCAGTCGGCGAATTCTAAAGCGATTCCCCTCTTAACTGTAGCGCACTGGCGGCGTAAAGCCCCATGCTTTTCAGGACAAAGACGGACATACGCCGCCACATTGATCCGAAAACGGATCTGAATCCGCCATTCTCGCTGCACTGCAAACCATTTACCGAGAACAGACCGATACACCAGTCCCAGCAATCGGTGGGCGTAGGAGAAATGTCCCCGAGTGGGTTCGAACCACTAACCTTCGGCTTCGGAGGGCTCCGAGGTCTATGCCAAGAAACGCGAAATCCTTTGTGGGAAATGCATTAAAGAGTTTCGCATTTTTCGCAACTTTCTTCAAGTGGTAATATTTCGGTGCACTTTTCAACGGGATTTGAGGGACTGCCACTTTCATTGTGGTAAGAAATTCATGACTCTTAATGCCTGAAGATCTTATAGGTAATGTCGTCATTCCATTGATGAAAGAGCTTCTGTCATTTCATGCCTAATCAATGCCGCGCGGTGGAGCTTGCCGTATAAACGATCGCTGATCGAGATTATCAATGATCAGTTGAAAAACATCAGCCAAGTCGAACATACCCGTCACCACAGCCGGACAGGCTTTATGGTCAACCTGATTTCGGGTCTAATTACCTTATACTCACCAGCCCAAAAGCCACGGATCAATGAAGTGGACCCCGTTCTTTGGACCACGGAATAAGAGAGAGGAATGGTTTTGAAGCGGTAGAATCTGGCGGTTTTCTGGAGTCATCATTTCAAAGGAATGCTGTGACACGCAAACGCCGATCATTCACGTCCTCTTTTAAGGCCAAGGTGGCCTTAGAGGCGATCCGTGAGCTCAAGACGATCAACGAAATCGCTCAAAAGCACAAACGTCACCCAACTCAAATCAACCTCTGGAAGAAGCAACTGCTGGAAGGGGTCGAAGTCCTCTTTGAAGATGGTCGCACCAAAAAAGTCAGCACGGATGATTCCGATCAACCACAAGCGGCGGAACTCTATGAGCAGATTGGTCGACTGAAAGTGGAACTGGAGTGGCTCAAAAAAAAGTGGCCGACGAAAGTCTCTGAAGCACGCTTGTGGATTGAGCCTGGCCATCCTGATCTGAGCATTCGCAGGCAATGCCAACTCCTCGGTCTGCATCGAAGTAGTCTCTACTACGAGCCGGTCCCGGAATCTGCTGACAACCTGCACCTGATGCGTCTGATTGATGAAGAACATTTACGTCATCCTGCTCGGGGTTCTCGCCAGATGACAGATCATCTGGCAACGCTTGGCTGGCCCATCAATCGTAAGAAAACCCAGCGTTTGATGCGTCAAATGGGCCTGGAGGGGATTTCTCCGAAGCGTCGCACCACACTGTCCGTGGCGGGGTATCGAGTCTATCCCTATCTGCTGCGGGGGTTGTAGATTGAACGTCCCAACCAGGTCTGGTGCAGTGATATTACATACATCCCGATGGCCAGAGGGTATATGTATCTGGTGGCGGTGATGGACTGGTTCAGTCGTCATGTTCTGTCGTGGCGATTGTCGAACAGCATGGATGTGGACTTCTGCCTGGAAGCGATGGAAGAAGCCTTTCAACGGGCCAGGCCAGAGATCATGAACACGGATCAGGGGTCGCAGTTCACCAGTCGGCAGTTTACGAATCTGCTGCTGGATCATGAGGTGGCGATCAGCATGGATGGGCGCGGAAGAGCGATCGACAATGTGATGATTGAACGACTTTGGCGGACTTTGAAATATGAGGAGATCTATCTCAAGGAGTATCAGACCACAGCCGATCTCAATCAGGGGCTGAGAACTTATTTGAAGTACTATTCGACGGAACGGAAACACAGTTCTCTGGACCGTCAAACCCCCGCCGAAGTCTACCGCACGGGCCACCTCACCCGGCCCCGGCCTCTCTCCTAATCCACCCGCCCCGTGGTCCAAAGAACGGGGTCTACTTCACTACTCCATTCGCAGCGAGCGGCAACTCTGTGAACAGATTGACCTCAACCTGCTGTACCGCTGGTTTCTGGATTTGCAGCCAGGAGACACAGCGTTCGATGCCACCACTTTCACCAAGAACCGCCAGCGTCTGGAAGCGCATGGCCTGAGTCGGGCCTTCTTTGATGCGGTCGTCTTTGAAGCCTTAACCCAAGGGCTGTGCAGCGAGCATTTTTCGGTCGATGGCACGCTGATTGAAAGCTTCGCTTCAGCCAAGAGCTTTCGTCCCAAAGGAGATGTTCCCGAGGATACCAACGACTTCAAGCCCAGCAACCCGGACGTCGATTTTCATGGTCAGAAGAGAACCAATGAGACTCACGCCAGTCGGACAGATCCGGAAGCGAAGCTGTATCGTAAAGGGCGGGGAAAAGAGGCGAAACTGGCTCACATGGGGCATATTCTCAATGAGAACCGACATGGCCTGATCCTGGGGATCACCGCCAGCGAAGCGAATGGCACGGCTGAACGTGAGGCGACCTGTGAGATGCTGGATGAGTTGCGGAGCCGGCACGGTCTTGTCCCTGCCACGCTGGGAGCCGACAAAGGTTATGACGACGGCACCTTTTTTCAGGCACTGGAAGCGCGTGAGATCGTGCCGCACATTCCCTTGGTGAAACCTCCAGTGGATGTGTCGACGGTGCGGCACGAAAACCGGATTCCCGGGGTTCAGGCCCGCCATCGGATGAAGGAGAGAATGAAAGAAGAGGGCTATCAAATGAGTCAGCGTTGCCGGAAGAAGATTGAGGAATGTTTCGGCTGGCTGAAAGAGATTGCGGGTCTGGGTCGGTGCCGGACCGTGGGTCGGTGGAAACTGAGACAACAACTGGAACTGAGAGCCGCGGCGTACAATCTGTTACGCATGAGGCGTCTGGTTCCGGCAAATTGAGGGGATGTTCCGGCTGAGGGCCTCGATTTCGATAAGAAATCGGAGCTTTCAGCCGGGCCCAATAAACACAGGGACACTGCGATGACACAACATCGCACCAGAAATATCCCTGCTCACCAGAGAAACACGACTTCTTCAGCAACCTGCTAGCCCGGATTATTCACACCGTGGTGTTATTGGTGACCGGGTTTCTTGGGATGCCTGGGGAAGGGCTTCGGGGCGCAAGTTCCCCTTCCCCAATCGCCGTTTTGCTCTGTTCCCCATGACCACAACGACCGGAGAGATTCTCAATCCGGGGAGAACGACAGCACTTGCCCTGTCACATCGGTCAGGTAACGCAGGTGGGGCCAGCTGGAGGAGAATTTCACCACCACGCGGCGCGAGCTGACGATCACCTCAGCGGCCACCTTGATGAATCGTAATCGCCACGTGTCCGGGTCGCCTTCTCCCAGCGGGTCGGTCTGGCGACGGCGGTTGAAGTACCCTTTGCGGTGCTTCCCGGAAAGGGCTTCGGGAGGAACCGGTTCATGGATTCCCAGAGATTCCGGCGACGGATTGTGAGTCACTGTGCGCCGTAATCGGACCAGCAGGTTCAGCGCGGTGACATGCAGGTACAGTCGGAAGAAGTTCGCCAGAAACCGGTGATCGCTCAGGCGATCGGCTTTCATGCCTCGTTTGAGTTCCTTGTTGCGGTTCTCACTTTCGCCCCGTTCAGCATACTCGTCGTAGGTCGCTTCGATCAGAAGTGCGGCTCCCGGTCGGTTGGTGACGATGGCCCGACGATTGGCTCCTTTCTCATGAACTTCGGCCTTGATGATGACGAACCGTTCGCGGTCCCAGCTGTCCGCCTGATACCACGTATTCATGAACAGTCGCTGCTTGAAGCCGGCCTGCTGGTAAAGCTCTTCGGCTTGTGAGAGCAGGTTTTCGCTCAGCTTTTTTACACGGGGATTCATCTGAAAGCCGAACGTGTACGTCAGGTTCAGTTCTTCACAGACGTCATACATCACCGGCACGCCATAGCCACTGTCTCCCCGAATATGAATCGACAAATCCGGCCAGGCCGCTCGCAGCTTGCCGGCGAGGAATCGCAGATCATCGTCTGCTCCCAGAGAGGCGGAACAGGTTCCATGCCGCAGTCCCACCAGCAACACAAAATCGTTCTCGGCACAGGTGATCGCAATGGGGAGATACTGATGCTGATCATAATAGCCATGAAAGAACGTCAGTTGCTGCTGACCATGTGTCTCGTCATCAAAGGCATCAATGTCGAGTGTCAGTGATGTCGGCGGAACCTCGAACGACTGAATGAACTGCTCGACCAGCACCTCCCGCAACTTCCACAGATCGGAGATCGAAACGGCATTCTCAAACCGGGAGAGTGTGGGCTGAGAGGCCAGATCCTGTTCGTCATCCGGCATGCGTCCAGCGACCATCTTGAAGACGGGATCCGAGCGGAGGGTGTCATGATCGTTCTGATCTTCGTAGTCAGCGAGAATGCCGTAAATGCGCTGCCGGACCATGCTGGTCAGAGTGTGCCGCGTGAAGATCGGGTCACGAGTTTCTTGTAAGGCGTCCGCAAACGGCTGGGGGAAGCGAATCTGATCATCGAATTGACGCACCGGCAACAACCCGGCATCGCTGCTGAGCCGGGTCTGAGAAAGCTCCAGAACGACCGGTTTTTTTCCCAGAAAATCCAGAACAAACGAAAACACAGACTGTACACTCACGATCAAGCCTCCTTGTGATGTTTAACTGACGTGTGACTACGAAGTTAAACGCCCAGGAAGGCTCTTTTTCTACAGACCGTGTGAATAATCCGGGCTACTCATTCGACCCTAAGATAAAGCCCCGGCATGGCACTACTCAGCGCAGCGAAAGACTTTCTCCAGATCGACTCAGTATTCAGCAAGTCGGCGGAGTGTGGAATGTTCGTCGATACGGTCAATATGATAGCGGTCACTGTAACCAGGATCTTTGTTGTACCAGTGACAGAACATGTTGTGATAGCGACAAGCCCAGCCGAACTTTGGCAGCACGTCGTGACGTGTTGTCCCTGAGAGTGACTCCAGCACACTTTGCTTGTGCCGTTCAATCATAGCCCAGTCGACATGGCTCTCGTGAACCGCTGCTTCCAGATAATTAACAAACCACCGACCATCGACGTCGTGGCAGAGTGCATGTCCATCAGCCGAAGCGATCGAATTTGCGTCGTTATCTTTCATTTCAACGAGAATCCGGCTGAGTGGCTCCCCCAGGATCACGCGGGGAACGATCGCCGCCTGGGACTCAAGCTGGTAGCAGTCAATCAAGGCTTTGCCAAAAATAATCTCATCTGTCAGGCAGACAGGCCCGTGTGTCAGCCCGCCTCGCAAGAACATTCCGTTCATCGCCATCCGCAATTGATAGCGCTGAGTGCAGCGAATGATAAATCTGGCCGCCGACACTAAAGAGGTCCCAGGCTCATCGAAAGCATACCCAAGCACCAGGTTGTCACTGAAGAACTTCACAGCCCAGTTGCCTGGATTCATAGGGAAGTCGGAAGCCAGTGTCTGGCGGACATAGGTTCGAGAATCCTCGATGGCGACGACAATTTTTTCGAGCAAGCGCTGTGAATCCTCGGTGCTTGCCGAGGACATGACTTGATGAGAAAATCCCAGCAGGTCGAGAAACCCGACGATGGACGAACGTAATCGCGGGTGGCCCAGTTCATCAAGGAAGACCGTGTTTGAGGGCATAGCAAACGAACTCTCATTGATATTCCGCTGAAGATCATCGAAAGGAATTCGCGAAGTTAAAGCGGTGTCGCCATGGTCGCAGCATGGGGAGGTTCCCCGAGCGGAATTTCTCCCGTTTTCGAGCCGGTCTTCTGATTGGTTCTCGTGAACCAGCGGATCACGTAGAAAAAGACGGGAGTAAACAGCACGCCGAAGATCGTGACTCCCAGCATGCCACTGAAGACGGTAATTCCCAGCGTACTTCTCATTTCGGCACCGGCACCGGTTGCGCGAACCAAGGGCACCACACCCAGAATGAAGGCAAACGAGGTCATGAGAATAGGCCGCAATCTGAGCTTGCAAGCATCGACAGTTGCTGCAAACAGCGGCTTTCCTTCATCCTGCAATTGCTTGGCGAATTCAATAATCAGAATGGCGTTCTTAGCGGCCAGCCCCACCAGCACAACCAGACCAATCTGCACAAAGATGTTGTTGTCTAACCGTGCTATCAGGACGCCCACCATGGCTGCCAGAATGCACATGGGTACGATCAGGATGATCGCCATGGGCAGTGACCAGCTTTCATACTGGGCTGCCAGCACAAGAAACACAAAGACAACCGCCAGCGGGAACACCAGCTTGGTGAGAATATCCTGGCTCGCGAGAATCTGCTGCAATGTCAATTCCGTCCATTCGGTTCCCAATGTGCCGGGCAATGCGTCTTTGGCAAGGCGATCCATGATGCTGACGACCTGACCAGTGCTGGTTCCCGGAGCTGGTGCGCCGGTGATTTCAGCAGAGGGATAAAGCTTGTAACGATTGACGATGGCGGGCCCGCTTGTGTAGCGGACTTTAATCAGCGTTTCCAATGGCACACGATCCCCAGCCAGCGTGCGCACCTGCAAACGACCAATATCCTCGATGTGCATGCGAAATCTGGGATCAGCCTGCACATTCACCTGCCAGCTACGATTCTGAAATGTGAAATCGTTGACATACGCCGACCCCAGATAAGCTTGTAATGTTGTGTAGATTTCCTGGAGCGGCACACCAATGGCCTTGGCTTTCTCGCGATCAATATCAACAAAAACCTGAGGTTGCGTCACGCTGAAGGTCGAATAGAGTCCGGTCAGCCGGGGATCGTTGGCCCCCGTTTCCCGCAGGTTCTGAACTCCTCCCTGAAGTGCCCGCAAACCCGCTCCGCGACGATCCTCAACTTGTATCTTGAAACCACCGGTGCTCCCCAGACCATCCACAGGGGGAGCGCCAAAGACCGCCGCCTGCCCTTCCTGAAACTGGCTGAATTCCTGTCGCAGTTTGCGGAGAATCGCTGGTGCGGAAAGTTCGGGATTCCCGGCCCTTTCTTCAAAAGGAGCAAGAATGACGAACATTCCCCCCGCGTTGCTGATGTTGGTGCTGAGGATCGTCGAATAGCCGGGCAGATCGATCGTGTGTGACACCCCCTCGACCTCGCGGGCTTTTTTGCTGAGTCGACGCACCAGTGCATCGGTGCGTTCCAGACTGGCCCCATCGGGAAGCTGCACGTTGACGACCAGATACCCCTTGTCTTGTTCCGGAATGAAGCCCACAGGCACCTGAGTTAAAGTCGTATATGTCAGCCCCATCAAGCCACCGTAAATCACCAGCACCACTACAGCCAACCGCAAGAACAGCCCGACGACAGCGCCATAAGCCTTGATCGAAATCTCAAACGCCGAGTTGAAGGCTTTAAATCCGAGGCCGAGAACCAGGTTCACAGCAAAACTCAGGAACCAGCCAGCGGTGGCTCCCGCTGCAAACAGCGTGATCCGCAGCCAGGTCGGCCCGACTGGCCCTCCATGACTTCCCGCATGTTCCGCCACACCGTAACCCAATAGATTTGCCATCGGGGCGAGCAGAAACACATACGCACATAACCCGCCGAGAATGGCAATCCCCAGCTTTGGCAACGCTTCCTGCCGGGCATGGCCTTGCCCTTCTTCATGTTTGTGTGACTTGAGCAGTAACGCGCACAAGGCGGGGCTGAGTGTCAAGGAATTGAACGCGGAGATCACGGTCGAAGCCGCAATTGTCAACGCAAACTGCTTGTAAAACTGGCCACTAATCCCCGCCATGAAAGCTGTGGGTACGAAGACCGCACAAAGGACAAGCGAAATCGCAATCACCGGGCCCGTGACTTCATCCATCGCTTTACGGGCAGCGTCTCGCGGCGACAAGCCTTCCGCCAGCCAGCGTTCAACATTCTCCACCACGACAATTGCATCATCCACCACAATACCGATGGCCAGCACCAGACCGAATAGCGACAGATTGTTCAATGAGAAACCGAGAAGCCCCATAACGGCGAATGTGCCAATCAGTGACACAGGCACGGCAATCATCGGGATGAGCGTGGCTCGCCAGTTTTGCAGGAACACCAGCACAACAATGAACACCAGTACAAAAGCTTCAATCAGCGTGTGATAGACACTCGCAATCGACTCTTTGACGAAGACGGTTGTGTCATACTCAATTCGGTAGTCGATTCCCTCCGGGAACTGCTCTTTGAGTTCCCGCATCCGCTGATGGATGGCATCCGCAGTTTCGATGGCGTTAGAACCGGGCAGTTGAAACACCGCCATCGTGACGCTCGGTTCCCCATCCAGATAGCTGTTAACGTCGTAGTTCTTGGCGCCCAGTTCCACTCCTTTTTGGAGAGGTCGGCCCTGTTCATCAACGGTTTTGTCTCTGACGACATCACGCAAATAAACCAGTTGCCCTTTATCGCCGGTCTTAAGGATGATGTCTTCGAACTGCTGTTCGGTTTGGAGCCGGCCTTGTGTATTGATGGGGAGCTGAAAGGGGATCCTGGCGTCAGAAGCGACTGGCGGAGTACCGAGCCTTCCTGCGGCGACCTGGACGTTCTGTTCCTGGATGGCACTGAGCACATCACTGGCGGTCATTTGCCTTGCGGCCAGTTTTTCAGGATCCAGCCACACGCGCATGCTGTAGTCGCGCGGGCCAAGAAAACTGACATCGCCGACACCCTTGATGCGTGCCAGATCATCCTTCACGTTCAGCGCCGCAAAATTGCTGAGATAAAGCTGATTGTAACGCTGATCAGGCGAAACGAGATTCACACAGAGCAAGATGCTGGGTGACTTTTTCTTGGTGGTCACGCCAATTTTTTTGACTTCTTCGGGCAGCTTGGCCTGTGCCACGTTCACACGGTTCTGCACAAGCACCTGGGCCATATCGAGGTTGGTGCCCAGCTCAAATGTCACATCGAGATTCATCTGGCCGTCATTGGTACACTTCGACGACATATAGAGCATCCGCTCGACACCGTTGACTTCCAGTTCGATCGGTGTGGCGACAGTTTCCGCAACAGTGACGGCATTCGCTCCCGGATATGTGGCAGTCACCTGCACCACAGGTGGTGCGACCTCGGGATATTGCGCGATCGGCAATTGTGTCGCCGCCACGGCTCCCACAATCACAATCACCACCGACAGCACTGTCGCGAAAATCGGCCGGTCAATAAAAAAGTGAGAAATCATGCGATATCCAGCAAAGAGCGGTTGCAAGGCATCGAAACATCAAACGGCCTGCTGAAATCATCACTTGGAATCACCGGGGGCGTGCTGGTTGATGATCGGCTTTCCATCGGCATCCATCGGTTCGACGGGATAGTTGATCCGCGCCCGTTGCAAACCCATGACGACCACCCAGTCTTTGGACGAGATGTTCGCTTGCTCATTCGCGCCCGGCAAAATGACGCGCATGCCATCCTCCAGCAGTTGGCCCAAAGTGACATTGCGCCGGACAACGACAGATTCATCATTCAGACAGAGCAGGTACCGTTGATCCTGATCGCTGAGTATCGCTTCGTCGGGCACCAGCACTGCCTGGTAGGGTTCACTGACCGGGATTCGGACTCGAACACGACTGCCAGGCAGAAACTTTCCGCCAGGATTATCGATGACTCCACGAATCTCGATTGTGCCTGTCTTGGGATCAATCGCGTTCTCAGAGAAATCCAGCAGACCCTTGTGGGGATAACGCGTATCCGTTTCCAGGCCAAACTCAAAAGGAATCTGCGATGCTTTCAGTGGTTTGTCGTGGGCCCGTTCCCTGCGTTGAGCATCTTTTCCTCGGTAATCCAGCAGAGCCTTTTCATCGACGAAAAAATAAACATAAATCGGGTCGAGCGAAACAATCGTGGTCAGCAAGGGATCGCTCCCCCCGGCATTGACCAGATTCCCGGCTGTCAATTGTGCACGACCGATCTTACCGCTAATGGGAGCGGTTAATCGGGAATATGTCAGGTCGAGTTGCTTACGCCGGACTTCCTCTTCAGCCGCGACAACATTGGCATCCCAGGATTTGCGTGCGGCAATCGCTTTCTGCAGGTCAGCATTGGTATTGATCTTTTTATCGAAGAGTTCCTTCTGGCGCACCTCTTCCGATGCGGCGAATTCCTGCTGGGCCTTGGCCACATCGAGCTGACCTTGCGCGACGTCGATATCCGCTTGAAACGGACGTGGATCAAGCTCGAACAGCAATTGACCGGTTTCGACAATCTCACCATCCGTGAAGTGGATCTTGTCAATATGCCCGCGAACCCGCGAACGAATTTCCACGGTTTTGGAGGCATCAGTCCAGCCATCAAAATTCTTATAGTCTGTAATCTCTCGTGACTCAGGGTGCTGCACCGTCACGCGAGGAACAGGCGGCTCACTCTTCACGGGTGGCTTGGAACACCCGACCCCAAGTGCAGGCAAAACAAGTGCAGGCGAAATTAGAAGGACTGTCGCGCAAAGTTGCCGCATGGACATAACCATCATGGACGCCCCATTGTCAATCATCGGCGGAACTCATCGTGGACTTGTTAAAGACTAGATCACAAGTGGTGGCAAAGTCTTGCAATGCGACCGCAGCCGCTTCACCAGTGACAACTACGGGTCGCATTGACTGATTTGATAGGCACGGTTCAAAAAAGCCAAGACTTGTGCGATCGACCTTAAAGGCATGCGTTATCGTGGAAATCTTTTCTCACGGATGCAAGCCTGGCTTTTCCAGATGTTTACTTTGTCAGAAATATATGCTGGGGCGTTCCGTCAAGCTTTTCCTGTTGGCTTTTAATCCGGTTTGACTGAACGGCATTTGACAGAAAACTTACGAGACTCTTTCATTGCCTTTGGCAATCATTCTCTTGGAGTTTATTGCTTGATCTCTGTATTTACAGATTTGCTGACGTGAATTTTTTCAAAGTGGCAATAAATCGCTAGGCTTTATTCGTGACAAAATGTCTGGCGAGCCAGAGAATCAGCAGCGTCTCAATAGCAGGGTGATCAAGCGGTGTCCCCGCCAGTTGTCACACACCAGGAGAAGCTCTCATGCGTACTCGATTTGTGTTCGCTTTGCTGGCCGTTCTAACGCTGGGCCTGACTCTATGTCAGGTTCAACGGCTGGAGCCTGCCCATTCCCAGGAGATCCCTCAGCCCAGGAAACTGGTGGAGACAACGGGTCTGGATGAACTGAAAGCCTCGGCGGCTGCGTTTGAAAAAGCCTTCAACTCGGGAGATGCCAAGGCGATTGCAGCGCAGTTCACAGAGAATGCCGAAGCGGTGGATGACGAGGGGAATATTCTCGAAGGGCGCACGAATATCGAGGCCCGATTTGCGGAATTATTCAAGGATTTCCCCAAAGCTCAGATCGCAGTCACGCAGACCTCCCTTCGACTGATCAGCCCGGATGTCGCCGTCGAAGATGGCTATAGCATCACGACTCTCGACCCCAGCCAACCCGGTTCTCGTACGCCCTACGCCGCCGTCCATGTGAAACGTGACGGAAAATGGCTCATGGCAAGTGTGCGTGATTTTCCCGAGGAATTCACTGAAGCCACGGCCCATGAACAACTGCAAGCCCTGGAATGGCTGGTTGGGCATTGGGTTGATGAAAGTCCTGATGGCCGTGTGGAGACCACTTGCCAATGGTCGGAGGATGGCAATTTTCTCTTGCAGGATTACGTGGTGAAGTCGCGCTGGGGAGGAGTGATGAAAGGGTCGCAGCGCATTGCCTGGGATCCCTTGCGACACACGGTTCGCTCGTGGGCATTCGATCAGAGTGGTGCCTTTACCGAAGCCACCTGGACACCACTGGAAGATGCCTGGATCGTGAATGCTGAAGGAGTCACTCCGGACGGACGTCGCGTCTCCGTGACGCGCCATGTGACGTTGCTCGACAACGATTCTTTCCAGATCGATTCCACGAGTCTCGTGATAGGAAATGAAATCCAGCCTGATTCTTCGGTACGGGTGGTTCGCCATCCGCCAGCGCCGCTCCAGTGATGGTCTTGATCGTCTGATGAATTGAATTCACAACCGGAGACATCTCGATGAAGACACGCATGTGGATCCTGACAGCCTCGGCCGTGGCCATGCTGGCTGTGCTTTCTGACACGCAGGTATTGGGTCGTGGCGGCCGTGGAGGAGGGGGCGGTGGCGGCAGAGGTGGGGGGGGATTCAGTGGCGGCGGAGCCAGGCCCAGTGGCGGGTTCAGCGGCGGCGGTGGAGCCAGGCCATCGATTGGCAGCTCTCCTTCCTTTAGCCGCCCCTCAGCGCCCGCTGCCAGTCGACCATCGGCTCCCGCAGCGCGTCCTGCGGCTCCACAAGGCCGCCCTGCAACGCCTGCCGCTCGGCCTTCGATCCCAAATGCCGGCGCAGGCTCGCGCCCGAATATTGGGGGGAGCAACATTGGTTCGGGAAGTCGCCCGGCGGTACAGCCCGGTACTCGGCCCAGCATTGGGAGTGGTGGCGGTTCCATCGGTTCACGCCCCTCGCAATTGCCATCGACTCGACCATCCACCGGGATTGGTTCAGGGACAGGTATCGGGGCTGGTCAGGGGATTGGTTCAGGAGCAGGAAGTGGTCTTTCAGGCTCTCGACCTTCCCAATTACCTGGTTCACGCCCTTCTCAGTTACCGGGTTCACGTCCCGCTCAATTGCCTGGCACACGACCTGGTTCTGGTAATTCCGTGAATCGACCAGGGGCGGGGCAAGGAATCAGCAATCGCCCCTCACAACTGCCGGCCCGCTTGCCGGGATTGGGCGGTGGCGATGCTGGCTCACGCCTTCCCAATCAGGGAGCCCGCGTGCAGGATCGAATGGGAGATCGTCCCTCGGTTCAGGATCGTCGTGACAACCTCAGTGACCGCATGGCGAATCGTGGCGATTGGCAAGACAACCGCCAGAATTGGCAGGACGACCGCCAGGACTGGAGAGACCAGAATCGGGAAGACTGGCAGAACTGGGCAGATGACAAGCACGACCATTATGGTGACTGGTATCATGATAGCTGGCATCCCGGTGCCGGCTGGGACTATATGTGGGACAACTACCCCGTCGCCAGTGCTCTGGGCTTAACGGCCTGGGGGATCAATCGTATTGGCTACGGCTGGGGATACTGGGATTACTCGAACCCTTATGCTTCCAGTGGTGGATCTTACGGCTATGACTATTCTCAGCCGCTGGTCTACGCAGACAGATATGTGGCAGAAGCAGCACCGGGCACAAGTTCTGCTGCGCCAACGCCTTCTGGGCAGCAGCCAACGGATGAGGGGCTGGCCGCATTTGAAGAAGCGCGGGCAGCTTTCCGTAATGGTGACTACACGGGAGCTCTTGCGAAACTCGATATCACGCTCAAGACGATGCCCAATGATACCGTCGTTCATGAGTTCCGCAGTCTGGTGCTGTTCTCGCTTCAGAAGTATCCGGAAGCGGCGGCCGCTATCTATGCGGTGCTGGCTGCCGGCCCCGGTTGGGATTGGACGACAATGATCAGTCTCTATCCTTCCGCAGAGACTTACACAAAGCAGTTGCGGGTTCTGGAAAACTTTGTAAAGGCCAACCCCATGTCAGCCGATGGCCATTTCCTATTGGGCTATCACTACCAGACGATGGGACACGACAGTGCGGCTGCCAAGCAGTTTCAGCAGGCATTGACCTTGCTACCGAATGATCAACTGATCAAACAACTGGTAGGCATGACCACGCCTCCCGATGTGTCAAAAACGCCCAGCGTTTCATCGGCACCACCTGTTGTTCCTGCAGTGAAAGTGCTCAATACAGACCAATTGATTGGCAACTGGAAAGCCGGTAAACAGGGGGCCACGTTTGAACTCGATCTGACTCAAGAGGGAAGCTACACCTGGACTTATACCCAGGGGAAACGTAAGCAGTCCGTGAAAGGTGTCTTCGCAGTCGATCAGAACAACCTGGCTTTGGAAACCGATGATGGGGGGGAAACGATGCTGGCTGAAGTCCATTTCACGAATCCTTCAGAGTTCCTGTTCAAGATGGTTGGTGATGACGAAAAAAGTCCCGGACTGAAGTTCACGAAGACTCCGTAATGCCTGTTCTTTGCGGAGATGTCATTTGCTACCGCGCGTCCTGAGTTGAAATGGACGCGCGCTGACTCTCCCCCCGCTGCTTCAATCATAAAAGCGGGGAGAAGCAGATCTCTATAGATAGACCCGTTTCCGGGTAAGTGTGGCGGCGTATGTACGTCATTTGTCCGGAAAAGTATGGGTATTTACGCCGCCAGAACGCTTCAGTTAAGAAGGAAACCGCACTGGTGCCTGAGATCGGGCCGTTGTCCGTTTGAATTTTATCTACTGAAAAACTCATGACTCCAGAGAAGAAGCGGGTGTGTCCATGTGAATCCGTCGCGTCTGAGTGGATGTTGGATGAAAACGTAATCTATAAAATTGTTGAGGCATCATGATTCAACAGGAAATTATTGACCGGTTTCGGATTCAGCCAGGAAAAACTTTTCGACTCAAGGATCACGATTCTGGCTGGGCCCAGACTCAGGAACTGAAAGATGTTGGCAAAGATGCCGTTAAAGAACGTTCCATCGAGATTTTGAATCAGAGTGTCCAGGATCTCGCCAAAGCACAGGAACTGCTCTATGCCAATGATTGTTACTCAGTGCTGATTATACTTCAGGCGATGGATGCCGCCGGCAAGGATGGAACAATCAAGCATGTGATGTCCGGGGTCAATCCACAGGGTTGCCAAGTCTACAGTTTCAAGAAGCCATCAACGGAAGAACTCGATCATAACTTTCTCTGGCGATGTATGAAAAACTTGCCAGAGCGAGGGCGTCTTGGGATTTATAACCGTTCTTACTATGAAGATGTCCTGGTCGTGAAGGTTCATCCGGAGATACTGGAAACACAGAGGCTTCCGCCGGGAAAACGTGGCAAATCGTTCTGGAATGCGCGTTACGAAGATATTAATGCCTTCGAGCAGCATCTTGTGCGAAATGGAACGATCATCATCAAGTTTTTCCTGAATGTCTCTAAAGAAGAGCAAAAACGCCGGTTTCTGGAACGACTGAAGAATCAAGACAAGCATTGGAAGTTCTCGGCGGCCGACATGCAGGAGCGCAAGTTTTGGGATGACTATCAAGAGGCTTATGAAGAGGCTCTTGCTGCAACCAGTACAGACTGGGCTCCCTGGTATGTAGTCCCCGCCGATCAAAAGTGGGTAACACGTGCCGTGGTGGCGGACATTATCACCACAACGATTCAGTCACTTCAGTTGAAAACTCCGGAAACCACCGAGGCTCAACTCGCGGTTCTTGCCGAAGCGCATCGTCAGTTGGAAAGTGAGTAACCACGATGTCATCGATCGCCACACCACAGGAGATTCACCCTTCCTTGTCAGCTAAGCACTCCGTGGAATTTGATATTCTCGAGAATGGCGACCATGCGACTATCTACATTACGGGAGACCTTGCCGGTTCGACTTCACCAGAGATGCGAGAACGAATTTCCCAACTTTCCCGGTCAAAGCGGTCATTATCACTCGATTTTTCCAAAACAGTGGGCTTCTCCGGGACAGGTTTACGAAAGCTGCTGCAGTTCTGCCGCCTGGTACGTACATCGGGTGTGATTTTGACTGCAACTGGTGTAACCCCAGAGATGAAAGCGTATGTCGATGCGGCAGGGTTTGGAGACCTGTTGCGAGCCTTACCACCGGAAAGCCAGACCCCGTTGACGGCCATCGGGCCTGTGGCCTCATCTGTGGTCAGAGCCGCCCGTGTGGATGTGTATCCCACACGTCACTTCGGTCAGTTTGCTTTGCGAAGCGGCTTGCCATTACCCCTGGGCGCATGCCTTGTCGCTGGCGGGATCAACTTCTCCGTTTTTTCCCGTCAGGCGACCTCCTGCACGCTGGTCTTGTTTGAGCCGGGCGGTATTGAGCCGATCACTGAAATTCCCTTTCCAACGGAATTTCGCGTGGGGGACATTTTTTGTATGACCGTATTCGACCTCGACCCGGAGAGTTTTGAATACGGCTTTCGGATGGATGGCCTTTTTGATCCCGCATTGGGGCATCGCTTTGATTCCTCAAAAATCCTGCTTGACCCCATGGCACGCTCTGTTGTTAGTCAGAAGCAAACAGGAGACACGCCGGGTTCAATTTTGTCTCCGGCATACCGGTCACGACTCATCCCTGAAGACTTTGATTGGCAAGGCGACCAGCCATTGCAATTGCCCATCGAAAACCTGGTGATCTATGAAGCCCATGTTCGCGGCTTCACGCGCAGCCCGTCGTCTAACGTCAAGTTTCCAGGAACATATGCCGCAATTCGCGAAAAGATTCCTTATCTCAAAGAGTTGGGCATCAATTGTCTGGAACTTCTCCCGATTTTCCAATTTCAGGAGGTTGACTCACCGCGTATCAATCCAGCGACCTCCAAGCCGTATATCAATTACTGGGGCTACAACACGTTAGCATTCTTTGCCCCTCATACTGGTTATGCCGCAACGGCAGAGATGGGCACGGAAGCCGATGAACTGAAGGCACTTGTTAAAGACTTGCACCGTAATGGCATCGAAATCATGCTCGATGTTGTCTTCAATCACACGGCAGAGGGAGATGAACGCGGCCTCACGATGTCTTTCCGTGGGATCGATAATCGAACTTATTATATGCTCACGTCTGAGGGCAAATATCTGAATTTCAGTGGCTGTGGAAATACCGTTAACTGCAATCATCCTGTGGTGCGAGATTTTGTGCTGAACTGCCTGCGCTATTGGGTCTCCGAATATCATATCGATGGATTTCGCTTCGATCTGGCCAGCATTCTGGGACGCGCTCCAGACGGTTCTCCTCTGGCAAATCCTCCATTGCTGGAAGCGCTGGCCATGGATCCTGTACTGGGCAAGACCAAACTGATTGCTGAAGCCTGGGACGCTGGTGGCCTCTATCAGGTGGGGTCTTTCCCCGCATATGGCCGTTGGGCTGAATGGAACGGACGTTTTCGCGATTGCATCCGCAAGGCTCTGAAGAGTGATGAGGGACAAATCCCGGAACTGGCACAGCGTCTATTGGGTTCGCCCGATCTTTATTCTGCTCGCGGGGCAACAGCCTCGGTGAACTTTGTGACCTGCCACGACGGTTTCACGCTCGCCGATCTCGTGAGCTATAACACAAAACAGAATGAAGCCAATGGCGAGAATAACTGCGATGGTGCCAATGATAATCAGTCATGGAACTGTGGTATCGAGGGGCCAACTGATGATCCACAGGTTCTGGCCCTGCGCCGCAGACAAATGAAAAACGCCCTGACGCTCATGTTTCTCAGTCAGGGAATGCCGATGTTACTCATGGGGGATGAAGTCGGCCGTACGCAGCATGGCAATAACAATACATATTGTCACGATAATCCGTTAAACTGGCTGGACTGGAATCTTCAAGCCGCGAATGACGAGCTATTTCGCTTCTGTAAGGGACTGATCGCATTTCGTCACGAACATCTCGTATTGCGATGTCATCAACATGCCCGGCATCTGGGCGATCATGGTGATGGAATCGGGGTGGCGTGGCACGGTTCACAATTGGGGCAGCCAGATTGGACAAGCCATAGCCGCTCGTTGGCTCTGATGCTCGAGAAAACCTGCGATGGCCTATGCGATGCTCTCTATATTGCGATCAACTTCTACTGGGAACCGATCAAGTTCCAATTACCGCTCCCTCCAACCGGCCATGATTGGCATCTGTTTGTGAATACCGGTGCGGCCAGTCCTAACGATCTCTATGAACATGGAACTGAGCCGCCAATTGGTTCGGAGTCGGCAATCACTTTATCAGGACGTTCGATTGTGGTGCTTGTCGCGCATTAACCGCAATTGTGCAGAAATGCAGTGGCGTCTGGGCGTCATATGCCCTGAAAAGTCCGGGTTTTTACGCCGCCACACTTAACCCGGAAACGGGTTTAGAAAGATCCTGATTAGTATCTGATGATGATCGCTGGGAAAGACAAATCACGATGAATGACTTTCCCGGCCAGTAGAGGCCGCATGTTTCATGTCGAAAGAAAGGGTCGCCATGGGGAGATTCGAGCCATTGGATGTCATTCCCCTGGGTGGGCTGTTTCTGATCACGTGTTTGATGTCCTCGATTGCGATGGAGGCTGGTTATCGTTTGGGGCAATGGCGGCACGTGATTGCTGCCGAAGAAAAAGAGGCTCCAGTGGGCGCGATTGTGGCGGCGATTCTCGGATTACTGGCATTTATGCTGGCGTTCACGTTCAACATGGCAGCAACACGCTTTGACGCGCGACGCGAGCTTGTGCTGGAAGAATCCAATGCCATCGGAACAACCTACTTGCGATCACGCCTGCTTCAGGAACCGGAGCAATCGCACGTGGCTCAATTATTGCGAGAATATGTTGATGTGCGCATCGGGGGCGTTACGAAAGGGGGCGATGTTGGCAACGCGATCAGTCGATCCGAACAGCTTCATGAATTGCTTTGGGTGGAAGCGGTTAAAGCTGTGGAACACCCCGGTGCCAACCCCGTCATTTCCGGAATTTTTGTACAGTCGCTTAATGAGATGATTGATTTACATGCCAAACGAGTCACGATCGGCATGCGTAATCGTCTGCCGATCAGCATCTGGGTGGTGTTGTTTGCCTTTGCCGCTTTGGGGATGGCAGCGATGGGGTATCAGTCAGGATTATCGGCTACTCGGCGATCACCAGCCATGCTGGGAATGGTTCTGGGCTTTTCTATCGTACTGTTTTTGATTGCTGACCTAGATCGGGGAGCAGAAGGTTTCCTCAAGGTCAGTCAACAGGCCATGGTTGACGTGCAACGCAGCATGCAAGAATCCGTTCGTCTTCTGCGATCAAACTGACCCTTGATTCTGGTAACCCTGCCATAGCTTCTTCTTAAAACCCGTTTCCGGGTTAAGTGTGTCGGCGTATGGGTGTCATTGATCCTGAAAAATCTAGGATTTTACGCCGCCAGAACGCGACACTTAGGAGAGAATTCGCTCTAGCAGGATGCGGAAGTTCCACGGTCGATTCTGGAGATCAAGCCACCGAATCCATAAACGGTAACGCCTTCCGAACTGTACCCACTTTTTGATGGATACAGTCCAGAAGGCGAATCGACGTAAGTCTAATGCACCCCGGTGGGTTCGAACCACCAACCTTCGGCTCCGTAGTGGGCTCTGAAGGTTATGCCAAAAAGCTTGAAATCCTTTGTGGGATCTATGTTAAGGAGTTTCGCATTTTTTGCAAATTTCTTCAATAGGTTGTATTTCGATGCATTTTCCAACGGGAATTGAGGGACTACCACTTTCCTTGTGGTAAGAAAGTCAGCGTTCTCAATTCCTAAAAATTTTGTGGGTTATGTCGCCACTCTATCGATCAGGGGGTAACTGTTCACACCCTTTGGAGAAATGATGGTGCAGTTTTCCCGGCGATGCTGAAGGAGATCGCCTCGGGAAACTGGTAAGCCCATCTCGCAAGCGTGAAGCCGTCAATCATCTGGAGAGTTCGTTTTCGGTGAGTGAACGTCGTGGCTGCCGTGTCTTGAGCCAGTCTCGCAGCAGTCATCGATATGCGCGCAAACCCTCGAGTGATGAGTCTCAGTTGGTCGCACGGATTCACGAGTTGATCTGCCAGCATCCGCAGTTTAATTATTGCCGCATGACGGTGTTGCTCAAGCGGGCAGGGTTTGTCGCAGGGTTTGATCGGGTGTATCGCCTCTTGCGTCGTGAAGGTCTGAAAGTGCCTCAAAAGAGGCAGAAAAAAGGTCGATTGGGATCGAGTGCGAATGGTTGTATCCGCCATCGTGTGGAGCGGAAGAATCAGGTCTGGGCCTGGGACTTCATCTTCGATCGGACTGCCAACGGGACGAGCTTGAAGTGGCTGAGCGTGGTGGATTAATTCACGCGGGGGTGTTTGTGTTTGAAGGTGTCTCGACGCCTGACGAGTCGTGACATCATTGATGTGTTGCGATGGTTGTTTGTGGCCCATGGAGTTCCCGAGCACATCCGGAGCGATAATGGTTCGGAGTTCATGCGAAGGGGTTGCGTCAGTGGCTGGAGTGGTCATCAGTGGGGCTGCTCTACATCGAGCCGGGATCCCCCTGGGAGAATGGCTACGCAGAGAGTTTTCATTCGAAGGTTCGGGATGAGTTCCTGGGCTGCGAAGAGTTTGAATCGCTGACGGCGGCGGTGAAGTTGGGTGCTTCGTGGAATCGTCAGTACAACGAAGTGCGACCTCACAGTTCGCTGGGTTATGTGCCCCCTGCGGAGTTCGCACGAAGGTGTCTTCCTTCCCTTCCGGCTTCGGCGATGCCTCAGCCTCCCTTGCAGGAACACACCTTCTCCCTACAAACCTCACTCTCACTACAACTGGTACCAATTCCACCAGCAGGCCACCAGCGCCAAGCATTCGTTGAGAAGTCTACTATGCCAGGGGCATCACCTTGATTATGGCACACGGGAATCCAGGTTTTAAATCAACAAAGATGCCGTGATTATACCTCGCACTCATGACACCGCATTGAGAATGCCCAGCACAACTGGTAGGGTTTCATTCTCCGTTCAGAGAGGTTTTGTAGGCTATAAGAAAGCAAGCATGCTTCGCAAAGACGGGTTTGTTTGCGCGAAGGAAGTGGCAGAAATCTTGGGAGTCTGCCCAAATACCTTGAGAGCATGGAGTGCTGAGGGAAAACTGACGGAATACCGCCATCCCGCCAACAACGATCGACTCTTCAAGCTATGGGAACTCGATCGGATACTCCGGAAACTACACCTCACGGCAATAAGACGAATAGTTTCCAATTAAAGCGTTTTTGACACTTTGCGGGCCTCCCAAGTATGAGTCACGATTCGACCAAGATCGCACCGGGGCGCATTGCACGCGTCCGCCAGAGAACTTATCTCGTTGAGGATGTGATCCCCCCGCGCAGAGTTGCAGACAGCACCCTGGTTCAGCTCTCGTGTGTCGACGACGACAATCAAGGGCAGCCGCTGGAAGTCCTTTGGGAGAAGGAACTCGATCCCACAATTCTGACGGGTGAGGCATGGGAAGATGTGGCATCCAAGGGTTTCGACGATTCGCGACTCTTTGCGGCTTACCTCAACACTCTGAAATGGAACTGCGTCACTTCGACCGATCCCAAACTGTTCCAGTCGCCGTTCCGGGCGGGCATTCGGCTGGACGCGTATCAGTTGGAACCGCTTCGCAAGGCTCTGCGGCTGCCACGCGTCAACTTGTTCATTGCCGATGACGTTGGCCTGGGAAAAACGATCGAAGCGGGCCTCATTGCCCGTGAGTTACTCCTGCGAAAGAAGGTTAAGGAGATCGTCGTTTCCTGCCCGCCATCGATGTTGTTGCAGTGGAAGGAAGAGTTGGAGGCCCGTTTTGGGCTGACGTTTGAGATTCTCGACAAGGATTACATGAAGGATGTCCGCCGTGAGCGAGGCTTCGGGGTCAATCCGTGGAGCACGCACACGCGGTTCCTGATTTCGCATCGCCTGCTGATTGATGAGGCGTACGCGGGTCCGCTTCGCGACCTGCTGGGAACCTTCCGCAGCGGATCGCTGCTGATTCTCGACGAGGCCCATCACGCGGCACCATCCAGCGGGCAGAAGTACGCGATTGATTCGCAGATCACTCGCGCCGTACGTGACTTGGCCCCCCGTTTCGAGCATCGCCTGTTTCTCTCGGCCACGCCCCACAACGGTCACTCGAACAGCTTCTCCGCTCTGTTGGAAATTCTTGACCCGCAACGCTTCTGCCGTGGCGTTCCGGTCACCGCGAAACATCGTGATGAGGTCATTGTCCGGCGAATCAAAGAAGACATTCGCGAAATCCAGGGAGGGTTTCCCAAGCGAAAAGTGGTTCAGGTCAGTATCACTGGACTGCCGCCCGAAGCACCGGAACTGAAGCTCTCGCGACTGCTGGATGAATACCGGCAGACCCGTGAGGAACGCCTCAAGAACGAGTCCAAGCGGAAGCAGGCCGCTTCCGGGTTGCTCATCACCGGCCTGCAACAGCGGTTGCTCTCGTCTATCGAAGCGTTTGCGCGCACGCTGAAAGTGCATCGGAACACTGTCAAGCGGCAATGGGAGAAGTTGCAGTGTGGATCCCAGGCGGATGAGGATCCAACTCCATCACTCGATCTGCTGACCGGCAGCATCGATTACGACGACGAGCGTGCCACGCTGGGGGAAGAGCAACTCCGAGCCGAAGAAGACGCCCAGTTCGAGGCTGCGTCTGCGGCCTCATTGGGGGCGCTCGATGACCTCTCATCAAAGCAGTTGTTTGCTCATGAACAAAAGCTGCTCGATGAAATGACGGATATCGCCGAGCAGGCGCGAGGCAAGTCCGATGCTCGCACGGTGAAGCTGATCGAGTGGATTCGCGCCCAGATGTGCCCCGACCTTGGCAAGCCGGGGGCCACTTGGAACGATACCCGCGTCCTGATATTCACGGAGTACGACGATACAAAACGCTATCTGCTCGGTCGTCTGGAAGCCGCGATCAAGGACAGCGACCGCGCCGCCAATCGCATCCTGGTCTTTCATGGCCCCACACCGCCCGCCAAGCGCGAAGAGATCAAGCAGGCATTCAACACCGATCCTCGCAAGCATCCGGTTCGCATTCTGATCGCGACCGATGCGGCCCGCGAAGGTCTCAACCTGCAAGCCCACTGCCACAACCTGTTCCATTTCGACGTTCCCTGGAATCCCAGCCGAATGGAGCAGCGCAATGGCCGTATCGATCGCAAGCTGCAACCGGCCTCGGAAGTCTTCTGCCACTATTTCGTCTACCAGCAGCGTCCCGAGGATCGCATTCTGCATGTCCTGGTCCGCAAGACCGAGACGATCAAAGAGGAACTCGGCAGCCTTTCCCAGGTGATCGACGCCAAGCTCGCGAAGTCGCTCAGCATGGGGATTCGGCACCGCCTAGTCGATTCGCTGGAATCCGAGATCGATTCCATCCATCTCGACGATTCTCGCCGAGCGGCGATTACGGACGAACTCGAAGCCTCGCGTGAACGTCAGCAGGCACTTCGCGAGCAGATTGACCGGCTGCGGACGCTCCTCGACAGCTCGCGCAAGTCGATCGGACTGAACGATGTTCAATTCCGTTCAGCGATTTCCTGTTCGTTACAGCTTCTCGGATCGGATCAGTTGGAGTCCGTCGTCGATGAAGACGGCGTCAACTGTTTCAAGTTCCCCGCCCTCGACGAACGCTCGGGAGCCGATCCCACCTGGGCTGAGACGATGGACACGCTTCGCGTTCCCCGCAAACGCGACCAGAAACTCTGGGACTGGCGAAAGTCGGCTCCGATCCGGCCCGTGGTGTTTGAAGACACCGGTATTGTCGGCGACGACTTCGTTCATCTGCATCTCGAACAGCGAGTCGTTCAACGGTTACTGGGGCGTTTCACCGCACAGGGCTTTGTCCATCACGATCTCTCTCGTGCCTGCTTCGCTCAGGCGACCGATTCGATCCCCCGCGTCATTCTGCTGGGGCGTCTGGCCCTCTATGGTGAAGGGGCGGCACGGCTTCACGAGGAATTGATCCCCGTCACGGCGCGCTGGATCGATCCCACGGTTCGCAAGAATCCACTCTCACCCTACGCCAAGGATGCCGAGACGAAAACACTCGGCCTGCTCGATGAGTCGTTGCTGAAAGCCGGTGGCATCAAGCTGACCGCTGAAGTCATCGCACAGCTCCAACAGGCGGCGGCGGGTGACATTCGCGAGTTGCTCCCGCACCTGGAATCACGTGGGGCGGAGTACGCCGCCGATGCCGTTCAGAAGCTCGCCGATCGCGGAGCCGCCGAGGCCAAGGCGATGCGTGAAATCCTCGAAACCCAGCAGAAGCACCTGGCCGAGACGATCAAACGGATATCCAAGCTCAACCCTCAGCAGCGGTTGCTCGATTTCGGCGATGACGAGAACGAACTCGCCCAGCTCGATGCCAACAAACGCTACTGGGAGAAGCGTCTCGAACAACTTCGCGAGGAACTGAAGACGGAGCCCCAACGCATTGCGGACATCTACACGGTCAAAGCCCAGCGGGTCGAACCGGTGGGATTGGTCTACCTCTGGCCGGTGACGGGCTGATCCAACATGGCAAAATCTCCCGAAGAACTCGCGCATCAGGAATGGCTCGGCTACGTGCAGCCGGTGGGCCTCATCGTGTCCATTCCGGCCATGCTGGAGGCCCAATGCTACGTCAACAAGAACATCATGGCGGAGCACGCTCAGTTCCTGAGCTGTCTCCCCAAGGTCCAGGGGGACGAACGCGTTCCCGAACTTCGCGATCTGCCCGAATTCACCCGCAAGGTTCTCGGTTGGGAAGCAGCAGACCTGCGCGAGGTTCCGGCCCGAGTTCCGCTCCCGGCGGACATGGCGTCGCTCGAAGTCGTCCTGCCGCAGTACAACGAAACGCTGCGGCCCACCCATGCCGTCCCGGTCTTCAAACCGGCCGAGGGGCAGACTCCCTGGATGATGCTCATTCAGGAACTCGCGTCTGGCTGCAAACTAGATGAGCCGGACGAGGCCGAGTCCGCCCGGCATTGGAACACCGCCCCGCAGGCGAAGTTCGAGCGACTGCTGCGAGAAACCGGCGTCCCGATCGGCCTGCTCTCCAACCGCAAGCAGTTGCGGCTGGTCTATGCCCCCAAGGGAGAATCGAGCGGTTACGCGACGTTCAATGTCCAGGAAATGTTGCAGGTCGCCGGGCGGCCGATGTTCGCTGCCCTGCACATGCTGCTCTGCGCCGACCGGATGTTCTCGCTCGGCGACAATCAGCGTCTGCCCGCCATCCTGCACAACAGCCGCAAATATCAGAACACCGTTTCCACCAAGCTCGCGGAACAGGTCCTCGCGGCGTTGTATGAAATGATGCGGGGCTTCCAAGCGGCCAACGATGTCCGCAACGGCGATTTGCTGCGCGATGTGCTGGCGAACGATCCCAATCACGTCTATGCCGGGCTGCTGCGGGTGCTGATGCGGCTGGTCTTCGTGATGTACGCCGAAGACCGTGATCTGCTCTCCAGCGATCCAATCTACTCGAACTACTACTCGGTGACCGGGCTGTTCAATCGTCTGCGGGAAGACGCTGGGCGACACCCCGACACAATGAACCAGCGGTACGGGGCCTGGTCACAGTTGCTTACGCTCTTCCGGCTGATCTATGAAGGGGGCCAGCACGGTGATTTCCGGCTCCCGGCCCGCAAAGGCTATCTGTTCGATCCCGACCGCTATCCGTTTCTGGAAGGGTGTTCCTCGGCGACCGACGCGGCTCCCATCGTCCCGCGAGTCTCCGACGGCGTTGTCTACAAGGTTCTCCGTAACCTGCTGATCCTCGATGGCGAACGACTCAGCTACCGGACGCTCGATGTCGAGCAAATCGGGTCGGTCTACGAAACGGTGATGGGGTTCAACCTGGAGGTCGCCAAGGGCCGCTCGATTGCCATCAAGCCCGTGAAATCGCACGGTGCTCCGGCGACCATCAATCTCGCCGAATTGCTGAAGACGCCGGGGAAGGACCGGGCCAAGTGGCTCAAGGAACACTCGGACCAGACGCTCGGCAAGGAAGCTGCCAAACAGCTCAAAGAGGCCGAGTCGCTGGAGCAACTGCTCGAAGCCCTCGACAAGAAGATCGCCAAGAAGGTCACTCCCCGGACGGTCCCCAAGGGGGCCATCGTCCTGCAACCGTCCGATGAGCGTCGCCGCAGCGGGTCGCACTACACCCCCCGGTCGCTGACGGAACCGATTGTCCGCACGACGCTCGAACCGATCCTCAAGCAGTTGTGCGATCCCGAGGCTCCGCTGCCCGAGGTCTACCAGCCTTCCAAGGAAGACAAGCGGCGGTACACGCCGGGAGAAATCGATGCCCGAATTCGCCTGTCGGAGCGGGCGATTGACCAGGCCAAACAGGCTCGTGCGGTCGGCACGCCGCATCCATCGCAGATTCTCGATCTGAAAATCTGCGATCCCGCGATGGGGAGCGGGGCGTTTCTGGTCGAAGCCTGTCGGCAGTTGGCCGATGAACTGGTCAAGGCGTGGTATGCGCACAAGCTCGTGCCGACCGACATTCCGCCCGACGAAGACGAAGTCCTTTACGCCCGTCGCCAGGTCGCGCAGCGGTGCCTGTACGGCGTCGACAAGAACGAGATGGCGGTCGATCTAGCCAAGCTGTCGCTGTGGCTGGTGACGCTGGCCAAAGACCATCCCTTCACGTTTCTGGACCACTCGCTCCGTCACGGCGATTCGCTGGTCGGCCTCACGCGGAAGCAGATCATCGGCTTTCACTGGGAACCGAAGAAGCAGAAGCAGTTCGGCGAAGACCTGATCCAAAAGCGGCTCGACCGGGCGACCGAAGCCCGCGCGAAGATTCTCAACGCCCGCGAGGATGTGCCGTACCGCGATCAGGAACAACGGCTGGCCCTGGCGGATGAAGCCCTGAACGTCGTCCGGATGACCGGCGATGCGTGCATCAGTGCGTTCTTCGCTGGGAAGAAGGCCAAGGAACGGGAGAAACTCTGCGAGGAACTCTTCCTGGATGTCGCTCGGCACTTCCAGGCCCTCAAGGAAGACAAGTTCGATGTCGAGGCCCGCAGTCGGATCGCCCATGCTGCTGCGAGCCTGAGAACCGGTGAGCATCCGATCCCACCGTTTCACTGGGAGATTGAGTTTCCGGAAGTCTTTTCGCGGGCGAATGGGGGATTCGATGCGTTTGTCGGCAATCCGCCTTTCGCTGGGAAGAACACGATGGCCAATGGGAACCAAGATGGTTATCCCGACTGGTTGAAAGAAGTTCACGTCGAAAGTCACGGCAACGCCGATCTCGTTGCCCATTTTTTCCGGGGCTGTTTCTACCGACTGAGGATTCGCGGTTCATATGGTCTTATCGCCACCAATACGATCGGCCAGGGAGACACACGCTCGACCGGTCTCCGGTGGATCTGCGAGCACGACGGGCAGATATACCGCGCTAGGCGGCGTTTCAAATGGCCGGGTTTAGCGGCGGTGGTGGTGAGCGTCCTGCATGTCCACAAGGGTAACTACGAGGGACCTCGCACGCTCGACGATAATGCGTCCGAGAAAATTACGGCATTCCTGTTTCACCGTGGTGGACACTCAGACCCGGCGCGGCTAGACGCGAACAAGGGTAAAAGTTATGTGGGCAGCTATGTCCTGGGAATGGGCTTTACGTTTGACGACACGGACATCAAGGGTGTGGCGACGCCGCTGGCCGAGATGCGTCGGCTCATCGAGCAGGACCAGCGGAATGCCGAGCGAATCTTCCCGTATATCGGCGGCGAGGAGATTAACACCAGTCCAACGCACGCCCATCATCGCTACGTGATCAACTTTGGCGAACTTAGCGAAAAAGAAGTACGAAGCGGCTGGCCTGACCTAACACGAATTGTCGAGGAAAAGGTGAGGCCAGAACGCGCAAAACTAGGGGACAACGCCGATGCGAAACGCCGTAAGAAGAACTGGTGGCAATGGGGTCGATATACGCCCGCCCTATTTCGATGCCTTGCGAATACAGATCGAGTGTTGGTGACTTGTCGGCATCAACCGAATTGGGCTATCACGTTCATGAATTCGGCTAGCGTTTTCGCAGAATCAATCATCATCTTTCCACTCGCCGATTTCGCATCATTCGCCACGTTGCAATCTCACGTTCACGAGGTATGGGCGAGATTCTTCGGGTCGTCGATGAAGGACGACCTGCGATACACCCCGTCGGACTGTTTTGAGACGTTTCCGTTCCCAGTCGTCGCCCTCGAAACGCTCAACGCTATCGGTCGTAATTATTACGAGTTTCGGGCAAACCTGATGGTCGCCAACAACGAAGGTCTCACGAAAACCTACAACCGGTTCCACGACCCACACGAGAAGTCACCGGAAATTCTGAAGCTGCGAGAGCTGCACGACGCGATGGATCGCGCGGTGCTGGAAGCCTACGGCTGGCACGACCTTGCCCAAACCGCCCGCTGCGAGTTCCTGCTCGATTACGAGGAAGACGACGAAGAGACCGGCAAGAAGAAGTCCAAAAAGAAAAAGCCCTGGCGGCTCCGCTGGCCCGACGACTTCCGCGACGAAGTCCTCGCCCGCCTCCTCGAACTCAACGAACAACGTCACAAGGAAGAACTCCTCGTAGGCAAACAGATCGGGAAGACCGAGAAGCCCCCGAAACCGGTTAAAGCCAGCCAGCCCAAGAAGCCCCGCAAGGCTGCGTCGCGTGATCTGTTTACATCGGCGCTGGAGCCGGGCCATCGGTTCTTGATGATGCTGCTCCGTGCCTGGAACGGGCGAGCGGTCACGCGCCGGCTTCTCAATGAGGGCCTGATCCTGATGCTCGACGATAAACTGCGGGGAGCGCTGGTCGAGACGGGAAGCCGTCCCAAAGGCCGCCGGAAGGCCACGCCGGACCTCAACCAGTTGTTCACCGACCTGGAGATTGACGGCTTCATCGAACAAATCCCGTCCGCCCATCAACAGGCGTGGCGCGTCACCGCGACCGCTCCCACCACGGACGATGCGTCATCGGAAGAGGCTCGCCGTCTCACGGAAACGATGCAGTACCTGAACCGGGCGCAATCAGCAGGCCAGATCACCGTCAGCGAGGAGACCGTCGATGCCGAAGTCGACCTTATTCCCGCTTGAACGGGAACCGCTGAAACCATCCACAGACCGTCGCGAGCCAACCCTCTGGCTCCAGCGGCTGGTGATCCTATCCGCGCCGGATTCCAAGGCCGTCATTCGGAACATCCCGTTCCGGCGCGGCCTGAACATCATCCGCACGCAGCAGATGGCAACTCAAGGCGGTCCCGTCGCCGGGCACAGCGTCGGCAAGACGCTGCTGATGCGGTTGATCCGGTACACGCTGGGCGAGCCCACGTTCGGCAGCGAAGAGACCCAGCAGAGCATCTCCGCCGCCAAGGGGCTGGAATCAACGGTCGTTGTGGCCCACTGGATCGTTGCGGGAACCGATTGGATTGTTGTGCGTCCCTTGAAGGTCGCCGGAGCGGAGGAATCCTTCGCGATCCGTTCAGCGGACTGGAAAGGCGCGGTCCATTCGCCCGTCGAAAAGCTCCCGCATCGGGACTTTGTGCAGGCTGTGAACGACGCCGTTCTGTCGGACCTGCCGAAGTTCGCGCTGCCAAGGGGCCGGGAAGCGAAGTGGCTGGACGTGCTCGCCTGGTTGTCGCGTGATTATCAATGTGGCTATCGGCGGACCAACGATTGGCGTCACGAAGATTCGAACGCGGGGCCGAGCCTCGACCGCGACGAGAACAGCCTCGTCATGCAATGGGTGATGGGCCTGATGAGCGTCGACGAGATCGCTCTCCGCGTCAAACACCACGAAATTCTGAAGAAGCGTGCTGACCAAAAGCGGGCAGGGGAGCGCGAGCAGAAAAAAATCGAAACCCTGTGGCAACCCCTACAGGCAAAACTCGAATTGCCCGCCGAGGCTGAAGTCGAAGGCGAACAGCGTTCGTTCGAGGGGGTGAAGCCGAAAAAGATCGTGAACGAGCAGGTCGCCTCTTTGCAACGTTTGAAGGAAGATCGCACCGCCGTTTCTCGTGTCGCGGAACTGAATGAACTGAGCGAACAGGCCGCCGGGAAGGTGACCGCTGCCGAAGGTGATGTTGCGGGGCACGGCGCAGTCATCAAGCACATTAAGGAGCAGATTCGCCAATACGAGGCCGATCCAACGAAGCCGTACGCCCGCTGTCAGGCTGATCCGTGTTGGATCAAGGAACGGGCCAAGGCAACGGCAAACGACCCGGCCAAGGATTCTCACCTCGCCGACCTTCGTGAGCAACAGTTCGATGCCGAACAAAAGCTGAAGGATGCGCAGAAGCTTCAGAAAGGATTTCTGGCGGCTGCCGAAGCGGCCCAAAAACAGCTTGAGACGGAGGAGCAGCGATTAAAGGGTGAACTGTCTGGTATCGACCAACTCATTGGAAAGTGGAAATCCTACGAAACCGATGCCGCGACCTTTCAGGCTCTGATCACAGCCGCCGCACGGACCACGAAGTCCACCAAGAAGGCCGACGATGAGATCGACGCATCGTTACAGACCATGGACGAAGCCCGCAAACCGGCTCGACTTAAACTGAATCGCATCTCCGAGGTCTATGAGCAGATCCTCCAGGAAATCTTCGGCCCGGACGCCTCCGGAAGAATCCAAGTCGACGGAAACGGCCTTCAACCAATGCCCGACAAGAAACTGGCCCCCGCAGGCGCGGCCTTATCCGTCATGACCTCGGTGCTGGCGTTCGACGTTTCCTGCCTGGCGGCGAGCATCTATGGCCTCGGCCAACACCCCCGATTCCTGATGCACGACAGCCCCCGCGAAGGCGACATGGAAGGCCCCCTCTTCCGCCGCCTGTTCGAGATTGTCCACGAGTTGGAGACGCAGTGCAGCGACGCGAACCATGTCTCCTTCCAGTACATTGTGACCACGACATCAGAACCACCAGCCCATCTGGCCAATCCTGACGGCCCGTATGTCGTGGAGACACTCGACGCGACGAGTGAAAACGGACGACTGCTGCGGACGAGGTTTTGACTCCTCAATGGCCCGAACTGATCAAATTTTCGACACACAGTAGAGAGCAGCTGCGAGGAAGATACCGATGTCCATTCTGTGCTACATCAGCGACCAGTTCCGTAAAGACGCAACAAGTCATGGAATTCCCAGTGACAAGATTCAGTCATTGGTTGATGACGTCGAAAAGCGGCAATCACTAGCGGGTTTTGATCACTTCCCACCGCCCTGCCTCACAAAAAAGAAGTGGGGAGCCTATAACAATCGTGTTGTCGCAGTCGAAAAGCTGGTGGGAGGACATGTCGTCGTCATTCCACTTCGCCTATTGATTCGTGGCGGAAACGACTACGCAGCCTTCAATCGTAACCCACCTGTATGGGCTGCCAAATTCTTTGATGACGAATTCCACGATGACAGGTTGCAGAAGTGGGTATCTGAGAGAACGGAGAAGTCTCCTCCCCCTGCCGCCCCGTTCCTGTCGGAAACTGAGCAAACCTTCCTGTGGTCCACCGCCTACGAGGATGTCGGTGACGATGTCATGGTCTGTGAATCACACGAATGGGAGGAAAGCACGAAAGAACCTCGTGTGCAAGATCGAAGAGTTCTCATCCCCGAGATGATACTGACGGCGATTGATGGCCCCGAAGATTTCGTGAAAACAATACGGTCGTCGAAAGATGATCGTCTTTCTATTCAGGCGATCTGGTATACACGCACCAACCAATGTTTGCTAATACGCGCGGATTACGGCGCATCAGAAAGCGAACTGATTGCATCCGCACGCAAGTGGCAGTCAAAGCTTGTGAACGCTGAAAGTGAGGCTGTACTCCGCCATAGCCGAAGAAGCTATCCCTGGGTGTGCTGTGATGAAAACATCTGGCTGGAGATTCAGAAAGATCCCCAGGCGAATCTTGCATTGTCACCCGAGGAAGCGGAGATTTTGCAATTGACTACAGCCAAGGTTTCACTCGAACCTGCATTGCCCTTGTTCATCAATGGCCGTGCCGGAAGTGGCAAGTCGACTCTCCTTCAATATCTTTTCTCGCAGTCATTTATCCGATGGGGGCGATCATTCATCGACGGCGCCGCAGAAGATGCACGCCCTATCTATTTCGCAAGCAGTGGCGAGTTATTGGCGGTAGCTTGCGACGTTGTCGGCAGCATCTTGAACGCTCATCATCAGCGTCTTCTGTCACCCAGCAACAATGACGAAACTTTTCTTGAATCTCTTCAGGGATGCTTCCAGGAGTTTCTACGCTACATGCATAGACAACTTCCAGAGGTGCATCAATCGCGGTTCGATTGGGCGAAACACGTCTCTTACTCGCGTTTTCGCCGTATGTGGATGGAAAAGTTTGGACAAGACCGCGTAGCGGTACAGAAATACGGGCCACAGATTTCATGGCACATTATTCGCGGCCTGATCAAGGGGTTGAGCGTTGATGATGTTCTGTTGAAGGAAGACTTTGACGACCTTCCTGCGGACGAACGTACGGTATCAAAGGATGTCTATAACATGGTCTATGACCGTGTGTGGACCGCGTGGTACGAGCCGTTATGTCGGAGCGGTGAGTGCTGGGACAGTCAGGACCTAGTTAGACTATTGCTGGACAATGATTGTTTGCGTCCGACACGCTGTTCAGTATTCTGCGACGAGGCACAGGATTTCACTCGACTGGAGTTAGAGTCGATTTATCGATGTTCTTTGTTCTCAAATCGCCAGATTGATTACCAAAGCGTGCGGCGGGTTCCCTTCGTGTTTGCCGGCGACCCGTTTCAGACTCTCAATCCGACCGGTTTTCGCTGGGAGACAGTTAGAGCCGCCTTTACAGAAAGAATTCTCCGGTCACTCTACAGATTCAACTCGCGAGACGAAGTGCCTCAGCTGAGCTATCGGGAACTTACATTTAACTACCGTTCATCTCTGCAATTGGTGTACTTCTGCAACTCCATACAAGCTACTCGCGCGAGTCTGTTTGATCATAGATCACTAAGGCCACAAAGCACGTGGCAACTCGGTCAGGACTCCAGTCCTCCCGCATTCTTTGAGAAGGGTGATCCACAGCTGGAGCAGGCGCTTCGAGATCAGTCCGACTTGGTGCTGATAGTTCCCTGTGAGGAAGGCGAAGAGATTGAGTTCGTCGAAAAGGACGAATACCTCCGGAGGTTTGTGCAATTAGACGAAGCCGGTACCCCGCGAAATGTGTTGAGTGCTGCACGGTCGAAAGGGCTAGCCCGGATATCTCACCAGGGCGTGGGGGTGGTGTTTTTTTGCTGGTTGGTAATCGGTTGGAGGGCTGGTGGGGGCCGATCGTTGGGGATTTCGTGATCGCGGAGCGGAATTGCAACGGATTTCCGGCGGGTTCATGGTTTTTTACTCTGCTCAGCGCAGAACTTCTCCCCGCTCTTCGCTGTCGAAACAGGTCTTCGACCGAAGAGGCCTTGGCAAACTCCTGATTTCTAAGCCATAGGCTGGTTACACTCGCAGAGGTGTCCGTTCCTGACGCCGGAGGTTGCCAAGGATCTCTCGGAACAGCGCCTGATACGGATACGCCTGCGACAACGACAGCACCACCCGTCGCACACTCACACTGATTCGTCCACCGATCTTGAGCAGCCTGGCCCGAATCGTGTTGACCTGAGCTGTCGCCAGCGACGTGCCTTTCAGGCCGAACTCCTTGAGCGCTTTATGCAGCACATACGCCATGGTCGAGAACAGCACCCGCAACTGATTACTGCGCATGGCGTGGGTACTCGTGCGGTCGGCGAACAGGAACAACTGCTGTTCTTTAATCCGGTTCTCCATCTCGCCGCGAGCACAATACAGATCCTCGTATAGCGGCCGGGCAGCCATGCGTCTTTCCGGCAGACTCGTCACCACGAACCGGGGGTTGCTCCCTTTCGATAAGTGCTCAGCCTTGCCCACCACCCGGCGGGCCTGCGACCAGCTTTTCCGGGTGCGATACTCAAAGTCTTTGAACACCCGGGAAGAGGCCTGAGTCTGCTCGAACAGAGCTTGCGCCTCGTGCAATTCTTTCCCGATGATGTTCAGCAATCTCTTGTTCTTGGCCAGGCCGAAGACATAATCCACGCGGTTTTGTTCACACCAGTGCAGGATCGCTTCGCGACAGAAGCCGCTGTCGCCACGCACAATGATCCGCACCTGAGGCCAGGCAGCACGCAGCTTGGGAACGATCTTCGCCAAGACCTCCACGGTGCCCGCACAGGCGTCGATATTCGAGGGTTTGAGTAAGGCCAGGAGCGGCCAGCCATCACAAAAACAGGACAGCGGCAGGTAGCAATAATTCTGGTAGTACCCGTGAAAGAACTTGCCAAGCTGATCGCCGTGAATGGGGTTGTCTGTGGCGTCGAAGTCGAGAATCAGTTCTGGCGGTACGCACAGTTTGGCCTTCATCCGAATGAAGATATCGACCAGCGTTTCCTGCAACTGGTCGATGCTGGCGACAATCTTCTTGTAGCGACTTTTCGCACTGGCTCCGGGCGGTGTGAGTTCCAGCCGGTTGAGCGTGCTCTTGCCCGCCAGCGGCTTGCCGTGATCTTGTGGATGGAGGCGATTGTGGCCAGTGATATCCTTTCGTCCACAGAGCAGCGCCAGGAGAGGATCATGGCGAAGTTGTTCGTGATCGTTGAGGTCTTCATACCCCAAAGCCAGCCCCATCACCCGCTGGAGCAGGAGTTCTTCCACGGTGAATTCAATGAGTTCTTCATCGCGATGATCGGTGAAACACCCGGCCAACTGGCGGACGATGCCGAACCGCTCTTCGACTTCGCGGAGTAAGAGCCCCCCGGCATCGGAAGTGATCTTCCCGCCGTCAAAATCAGCGACCACTTCCCGGCGATCGTGGTGCTGAAAGAGCAGCTGCTGCGTGTTACACTCTGTCATGACGAGACGTCCTTGTGCTGGCGTGGTGAGTTGTGTGGTAACAACACTTTACGCAAATCCAGGCGTCTCGTTTATGCTGCGCTGTGAGAAATCCGGGCTAGAGTTCCTACGAGTTGCCCTTTATGGCTGGTCCAAGCGAAGTGAGGCGTCTCTGCTGTCGTCTCTTGTGCAGTCCTCCGGTGGGCGAGAACTTTCGGTCGACGAGAGGCTGGCTCTGGGCTACTTTCTAAATAATCTATACGTTGCAGCCAGCCGAGCTCGACGACGACTGTTCATCGTCGATGACTCCGAATCTCTAAACGGGTTGTGGTGGTTCGCAACTGATGAGTCGCATCTCAAAAAAGTGATTGAGAGACTTCCCAGTAAGGATTCGTGGGGTGAGCACGTGGGGTATCTCGTGCGCGGAGTTCCAGAGAACTTCAGTGCCGACCGGGACGATACTAAGGAACTTGCTCAACGATTTGAACGCGAGGGGCTGTCGAAAGAAGACAGTTATCTTCTCAGGAATGCCGGCCACCTTTACGGCAACATCGGCGACGTCGCCAAGAAGAACGAATGTCGCGCTAGAGCTGACCTTCTGGAGAACAACTATTCCGATGCAGCAAAGGAATTCGAATTGGCGGG
Organism: Planctopirus sp. SH287; assembly: GCF_056500625.1. NCBI lineage: Bacteria > Pseudomonadati > Planctomycetota > Planctomycetia > Planctomycetales > Planctomycetaceae > Planctopirus > Planctopirus sp. SH287. The sequence continues at coordinate 2,330,255 of NZ_CM151403.1, forward strand.
GCTTGTCGAGGAATCACTGGCTGCCCTCTGGAGAGGACAGCTCCACGCTGACATTGCCAGCTTTGCGGTCCGTTGTGTGGAGATCGCAAAGCATCCGTATACACGGATTTCAACATTTCTTTCTGGCAAGGACCATGCGATTCGTGGGTGCGTCACGATTTGCGATAGCCTGCTTACAAATGCAGGAGTCAACGAGGAACTTCGGCGAGAGCTGAAAGACTCGTTTTGGGAAGCAGCAATCAAGCAGACATTGGAAAAGACCGCCGAGAATACAAAAGGTGTCAAGAGCGATGATGCCAGTACCTTGGCTGACAAGGTCATTCAGTTACGGTCTGTTGGCGTGTCAATTTCGCCGGCTTTGCTTGCCAAGGTGCTTTTCCTGGGAAGTCGATACGACGAGGTATTAGGTGTCCTGAAAAACGACGATGGAAGTGAGTTGTATCGCCACTCTCGTGCGCACTCGTTGATAAATCGTCATGCCAGCTCGCAGGGATCTATTCAGCCGCATGAGGCGAAGTACGTTGCGGATCACTACCTGCATTTGAAGGAGTTCGCGAAAGCGGCTGGATATTACCGGCAAAGCGGTGATACTGAACGCCTTTTGGATTGCGTTCGAATAATTGTTAGTGACGGCAACTCCCAAGAGAGCGGCATGTTGATCCAAGACACGATTCAGGTTCTTATCGACGAAGGGCAATGGTCGTTATTGATTCCGCTGCTAACACACGGATCTCCTCGGGCCGGCAGAAGTGGAGACTGGAGCAAGGCTGCTTCGGCGAACGTGCTGGCGAGAATTCAATCTGATAGTGTGGTACTTCGTTACGTTGTTCCACGATTAGCAGTGTCTGATAAATTGTCAACCGCTGATGTCAGAATGAAGAACGAGGTTTCGGAATTCCTGGCAACGCTTTTCGTGCGTCGCGAGTCAATAGCGTCCTGGTGGCGGGAGCTGCCTCGGCGGGTTGCGGGAGCAGCGATAGAGCGGGCGGGTAAGGACATCGATGCACTGGAGTTTTATGAGAAGTGGATGAACGCCACGCATTCAAAGTCCGAGAAGGCTTACGCAGAACGTCGGTGGGTGATTTGCAAGCTAAGGCAGGCGAATCGGGAAGAGCAGCAAGGACTAAAGAGTAAGGCAAATGAACATCGTCGCGAGGCGGAAAGGACGGCGGCCAGGAACAACTGGGAAGATCGCGAGCTGGCGGACGCATTTCCAGTAATCGACATCGAAGAGACGGAAGTCGCGAATCTGCAACTTGGTCAGCAGTCGGATGTGAGGAAAGGCAGCCACGACTCGCTGCAACCCGGCAGCGAGGAAGGCCGAGTCGGATCGATATCGTGGCGATTCTTTCATGCGAAGAACTGGATAAACTTGACTTCGGAAGATGACGGCATGAGTGCTCGAATCCTGTTGTCTGACAAACGCGTCGTGAGTCACGACGTCGATATTGCCGATGACGTAAATTCTGAGTTTCGGTGTGAGGAATGGGATCTCACAGTCTCATGGCCATCTGACTCTATAGTGGAAATACGACATGCAGCGGAGAAGGTGGAGATTCCATTTGGAGATGTGCAATGATGCGCGCCTTAGACGTTCGGTCAAGCTTGATTGAAGCACTTCAAATTGACCTGATCGGTCCAATCGCCGCGCTTGGAGATCATGCTGAGATCTTGCCCCAAAGCCCTTCACGGTGGTATTTGACGGGTTTTCTTGTCCCGACCGATGCGGATGAGGGGCAGCGTTGCGATCCTACCAGTAACGACGAACTCGATCAGGCCGCAGAACCCGCTGGCATTGACGATGATGACTCGCCCGAGAAGCCTGCGGCGAGGCGCTCATATCTTCCCAGCAGCATGGGAGTCAGTGTTTTGGTGCCTGCAGCCCTCAACGACGTTCAGGCTGTTGTGCGTTACGGCGAGTACCTGCGAGTCGAACCGGCCGAGGGAGCTTCAGGCCCTCAGCACTGGAAGCGGATACCTCGGGAAGAAATCGTTTCGGTTGCGATAGGAAAAGAATTAATCGGTCAAGGGATCGTACCAGTTCCGAATAGTCGAGGCGTGGAACTGGTCTGGTTGGTTCGAGCGGTGCCGGATGGTGACCTTGATGGCGGGCTACCAAAGGGGATCCGTTGCCTGTCGCTATTTATTGTCAATCGTCGTAAGGCGTCACCTGATGAAGTGCGTGATGAAGGCTTTATCTTTCAGGTCGAGCTGGAAGTTCAGAGCGATACGTCCTTCATTGCCCGCCCGAACCTGCGCAGTTTGGAGAGCGATGACTGGGACGAGCGAGTGGCTGACCTGCAATACCGCCAGTGCTTCGAGTTCTCCGTTGGGCACAGTGTGGCGACCGAGTCTGTGGTTGAGGGCGGGCAGTGTCGGACAATCAGGACTTGCTGGTTGCCGACAGCCGAGGTTGAAAAGGTCGCTCCGTCCAAGATTCCCGGCGTGACCTTGGGGATGGAAGAACTGGCGTTGCTCAAGGACGGGGCTGACGCGCAAAAGCATCTCGGTGGAATGGTGGTCTCTTACAAGGAGTGGATCAAGAAGCAGAACGGATTCCTGGCAAGTTTGTCTGAACATCGAAAGGAGACGGCGGCAGAACTGCTGCATCGGGCCAATCTGGCGGCCGATCGCATTCAATCGGGAATTGATTTGCTCGCTGATCAGAATTGTCTTGAAGCATTTCGGTTCGCGAACAAAGCAATGGCCATGCAGGGACGACGCCGACTCGCCTTGCAGCTCAAGAAGCCGCCCGAGGAGATTGTTCCGGCATGGCGGCCATTCCAGTTGGCCTTCATCCTGATGAACCTGAAAGGGATTGCGGTTGCCGACAGCGATGACCGCGAGACGGTGGATTTGCTGTTCTTTCCCACGGGCGGTGGAAAAACGGAAGCCTATCTCGGCCTGGCTGCATTCACGCTCGTGTTGCGGCGGTTGCGTCATCCTGGTCTGATGTCCGCCGGATTGAGCGTCCTGATGAGATACACCCTCCGCCTGCTGACTCTCGACCAACTCGGTCGTGCCGCCGCTTTGATCTGTGCGCTGGAATTGGAACGCCAGAAGGACGTGGAGAAGCTCGGGGAATGGCCGTTCGAAATCGGCCTGTGGGTCGGAATGGCGGCAACGCCGAATCGAATGGGCCGTAAGGGCGACACAGACGCCCATTCCGCACGGCGAAAGACGATCGCTTTCAAGAATGACGATCGCAAACCATCGCCGATCCCGCTGGAAGAATGTCCCTGGTGCGGAGAGAAGTTCAAGTCGACCTCGTTTCAACTGGTGCCGAATGCGGATGAGCCAACCGATCTTCGAGTGATGTGCGCAAATCGTCGCTGCGAGTTCTCGCGGGGCAATCCGCTTCCGATTCTCTCCGTCGATGAGCCGATTTATCGTCGGCTCCCCTGCTTTTTGATCGCGACCGTCGACAAATTCGCTGCGATGCCGTGGACGGGTGAGGTTGGTGGCTTTTTCGGTCGAGTCGATCGTGTCGACGCCGAGGGCTTTTACGGCCCCTGTGATCCTACGACAGGCAGACCGCTTCCCGTGGACCGGTTGCCGCCACCGGACTTGATCGTGCAGGACGAATTGCACCTCATCTCCGGGCCACTCGGCACGATGGTTGGACTGTACGAATCAGCGCTAGATGAACTCTCCACCGTCGAAGTCGAAGGTCGAAGCATTCGCCCCAAGATCATCGCCTCCACGGCGACGGTACGGCGTGCAGAAAGTCAGATTCGGGCACTCTTCAATCGACGAACCGTCGATGTCTTTCCGCCCCCAGGGCCTGATGTACGCGACTCGTTTTTTGCCCGCACTCACTCCACGAAAGAAAGCAACGCCAGAAAGTACGTTGGCATCGCGGCTCAGGGACGTAGCCCCAAGGTGATTATGCTACGTCTCTATCTGGCACTGCTCGGCGCAGCTCAGAAGGCATATCACGAGGCAGGCGGTCCGAAGATCGACAACAATCCTGCCGATCCGTACATGACACTTCTCGGCTACTTCAACAGCCTGCGAGAGCTTGGCGGGGCACGCCGCCTGATTGAAGACGAAGTACGGACCCAATTGACCGGACGTGGGGGCCGCAAGCGTGTGGGCGAGGCAACCGGCCTGTTCAAGGATCGGACCATTGCTTACGAACCTGTCGAGCTGACGAGCCGGGTGACGACGGACAAGGTCAGCGAAGCGAAGCGGCGACTCGAACAGGCGTTCAAAGAGAAAGACCACGTTGATGTGGCGATCGCCACCAACATGATCTCGGTGGGTCTTGACATCTCGCGGTTGGGACTCATGGTCTGTTTTGGGCAGCCAAAAACTAGCTCCGAGTACATCCAGGCCACCAGTCGTGTCGGACGCGATGACCTGCGCCCCGGCCTGGTCGTAACAATCCTCAACATTCACCGACCACGAGACCGGTCGCACTACGAACGGTTTGCAGCTTTCCACGACTCGTTCTATCGGAGCGTCGAAGCGACCAGCGTGACACCGTTCTCGCCGCGAGCACTGGATCGGGGACTGGCTGGCACTCTCATCGCTCTGGTTCGTCAAGGGCACCTGCCGATGACTCCGCCACGCGGAGCAACCGAGATTCTCAAAGAGTTGCCCCGGTTGGCTTTCGCTGTCGACCTCCTGTCGAAACGGGCTTTCGACACTCATTACGATACATCATCACCCGATGCGAAGCAGTTGAGTCTGAAAGTACGCGATCGCTGCAACGATCTCTTGGACGAATGGAGCAAAATCGCCAAGGAGTTGCATGACGCAGGGGGGGCGCTTCAATACCAGACGGAAGCGGGTAGCGCTCAGCGGTTGCTGTACGAGTTTCTCAACCCAGAACTCAGGACTCTCCCGGTTAGGCATCGAAAGTTCCGCGCCAATCGTTCGATGCGAGATGTCGAACCGAGTGTCAACCTGTGGCTGAAGACGATTGACGGCGTCGAGATCGAGAATGAGGAGGAAGAAGCATGAGTCGCCGCCCAGGCTCGCGTCCGCACGGACAGATCCGTCGCAGTCAGTTGATCACATCGTTCGGTCCAGGTTCGATGATGGATCTGCCGAATCATTCTGTTTTGATCAGTGGATTGGACTCCTGGTCGAGGGGAGGCGACGAGATCATCGAACCTCGTCTGGTCGACAAATTGAAAGAGCTGTTCGATCCACCTCTTCAGGTTCTAAAACTCTACAATCCGCCGCCTGACAATGATGACCCGACCGCTCCGCAGACCGGAATCACGGCTTGGCAGTTCCCCGATTGGTTTATTACCCAAGACGTCGACAGTGATCTTGGTCATGGAGCTGTCCGTGCCCGAATGCTTGTCCATCGCCGGATGCTGACGAAAGGGAAGTTCATCGACGACAGCAAGAAGAAGCGAACCGTCGTGCCGGTGCGCTTCGTGCGAGCCTGTCGGAACGGCCATATCGGGGATCTCGACTGGTACGAGTTCGTGCATGGCGGTGCAACAGATTGCCGTCGCCAAATATGGATCGAGGAACGAGGCACCAGCGGCGACCTTGCGGAAGTGTGGGTTCGGTGTGAGTGTGGCAAGGGTGAGCGAAGTATGGCACAGGCCGCCGAGTCGCCTCAGAGCCTGGGACGCTGTGACGGGAAACGCCCCTGGCTCGGTCCATACTCCGCTGAGAAATGCGGAGAACCGAATCGGCTGCTAATTCGCACGGCCAGCAACGCCTATTTCCCCCAACTGATGAGTGTGATCTCGCTACCCGATCGAAACGAAACACTGCGTGAGGCCGTGGAGACCGTTTGGGACTTTATCGGCGAGGTAGAAGACGTCGAGATGCTCAAGTACGAACGTAAGAAGGCGAAAGTTCATGCGGTTCTGGACGGCTACAGGGACGAGGAAGTCTTTGCCGAAATCAAAGTTCGTCGAGGGCAATCCGCCGAGAGTCAAAAGTCCATCAAACAGGCGGAAATGGAGACCTTGATCGCCAGCAAAGATGAACTTGGCGACGACAAACCGGACGGAACTTTCTTTGCCAGAAATCTCCCTCGCGCTGCCTGGGATCGTCCGTGGATGAGTGGAGTTGAAAGGATCGTGCTTGTTCATCGCCTGCGCGAAGTGATGGCACAAGTCGGATTTACTCGATTCGAGGCGGTTTCCCTTGATATTGACGGTGAGTTGGAGATCGGAGTACGTCGAGCGTCACTGGCCCGAGAGATCACCTGGTTACCGGCGATCGAGAATCGCGGTGAAGGTGTCTTCATTCAGTTCCGCAAAGAAGCCGTGGAAGAGTGGGTTGCCCGCAAGGACGTCATCGATCGAGGGATGCGTTTGTTGGCGGGATATGATGCCTGGAAGAGAGAGCATTCCGGAGCGAAGAAGAAGTTCGTTGAAGCGGGCGGCCTGCTTCCGTATGTGCTGTTCCATTCATTCTCACATTTAGTGTTGACTGCCGTGTCGCTGGATTGCGGCTATCCGGCCAGTTCTATCCGGGAACGAATCTACACAATTCCAGATGTTGGCTATGGAGTCTTACTCTACACTGGGACATCCGACGCTGAGGGAACGCTGGGAGGCCTGATCCAGGTGGGTCGCCGGATACACGAGCACATTCGTAACGCTCTTGAAATGGGGGAATTGTGCTCTAACGACCCAGTTTGTGCACAGCATGAACCGGCGAACCAGCATGAGCGCCGCTTTCTGCATGGGGCTGCCTGCCACGGCTGCCTTTTGATCTCCGAAACTTCCTGTGAACAACACAACGAGTTTCTGGACCGAGCGCTTGTCGTTCCGACCGTCGATCACCTGGGAATCGAGTTCTTCAAGTTGAGTGACGTATGAACGACGCCTTCACCAAACTCAGCAACACCGATTTGCAGGCTTTGAGTGCGGCGTTGCGATCAGGACGGCTCAGCTCGCCATACACCGGGTTGCAGGTGGCTCGCGTTGTTCCAGCGGCGATATCCACTTTTGTGCGAACAGCATTCCTGGAACTCAAAGCAGCAGGATTTTCAGGTGATCAGATCGCGACAGTCTTGTCCCTCGTTGAGGCTGACCGAATGCGTGGTTGCACTACCGAGTTGCCTATCGACCTCGTGACATCTGGCCCGGAGGCTCCCGGTGTATCAAACCGGGACACATCCGTTGTCGTTCGCGAGCTTTTTGCCCACGCGAAGAAGTCGGTTCTAGTAGTCGGCTACGCTGTCCATCAGGGTCAGCAGGTGTTTGAGGCGTTGGCGAAGCGTATGGAAGCATTCCCCGATCTGGACGTAAAGTTCTTTCTGAACATCGCCAGACCAGACGGTGATTCGACGGCTTCCGAAATCCTCGTCGCCCGATTCAAACAGAGATTCAAAGACAAGCAATGGCCCCGAGGGTATCGACTTCCCCAAGTGTTTTTCGATCCACGATCTGTCGCAAATGAACAGGCCGTTCGCTCATCCCTACACGCGAAATGTATTGTAGTCGACTCGTCGCAGGTGTTCGTGTCTTCGGCCAACTTCACCGAGGCAGCTCAGGAACGAAACATAGAAGTCGGGTTGATAATTGAAAGTGAATGGCTGGCAAGAGGAATTACGGATCATTTCCGACACCTGCTTGAACATGGCCTTCTGGGGCGAGCAATCTGATAATGCACAATCAACTTCATACAATCCTGAATCGAGCATGGCAGGAAATCACAGCGAATGCTTGTCCGGCTAGCCCGGATATCTCACCAGGGCGTGGGGGTGGTGTTTTTTTGCTGGTTGGTAATCGGTTGGAGGGCTGGTGGGGGCCGATCGTTGGGGATTTCGTGATCGCGGAGCGGAATTGCAACGGATTTCCGGCGGGTTCATGGTTTTTTACTCTGCTCAGCGCAGAACTTCTCCCCGCTCTTCGCTGTCGAAACAGGTCTTCGACCGAAGAGGACTTGGCAAACTCCCGATTTCTGAGCCATAGGCTGGTTACACTCGCAGAGGTGTCCGTTCCTGACGCCGGAGGTTGCCAAGGATCTCTCGGAACAGCGCCTGATACGGATACGCCTGCGACAACGACAGCACCACCCGTCGCACACTCACGCTGATGCGTCCACCGATCTTGAGCAGCCTGGCCCGAATCGTGTTGACTTGAGCTGTCGCCAGCGACGTGCCTTTCAGGCCGAACTCCTTGAGCGCTTTATGCAGTACATACGCCATGGTCGAGAACAGCACCCGCAACTGATTACTGCGCATGGCGTGGGTACTCGTGCGGTCGGCGAACAGGAACAACTGCTGTTCTTTAATCCGGTTCTCCATCTCGCCGCGAGCACAATACAGATCCTCGTATAGCGGCCGGGCAGCCATGCGTCTTTCCGGCAGACTCGTCACCACGAACCGGGGGTTGCTCCCTTTCGATAAGTGCTCAGCCTTGCCCACCACCCGGCGGGCCTGCGACCAGCTTTTCCGGGTGCGATACTCAAAGTCTTTGAACACCCGGGAAGAGGCCTGAGTCTGCTCGAACAGAGCTTGCGCCTCGTGCAATTCTTTCCCGATGATGTTCAGCAATCTCTTGTTCTTGGCCAGGCCGAAGACATAATCCACGCGGTTTTGTTCACACCAGTGCAGGATCGCTTCGCGACAGAAGCCGCTGTCGCCACGCACAATGATCCGCACCTGAGGCCAGGCAGCACGCAGCTTGGGAACGATCTTCGCCAAGACCTCCACGGTGCCCGCACAGGCGTCGATATTCGAGGGTTTGAGTAAGGCCAGGAGCGGCCAGCCATCACAAAAACAGGACAGCGGCAGGTAGCAATAATTCTGGTAGTACCCGTGAAAGAACTTGCCAAGCTGATCGCCGTGAATGGGGTTGTCTGTGGCGTCGAAGTCGAGAATCAGTTCTGGCGGTACGCACAGTTTGGCCTTCATCCGAATGAAGATATCGACCAGCGTTTCCTGCAACTGGTCGATGCTGGCGACAATCTTCTTGTAGCGACTTTTCGCACTGGCTCCGGGCGGTGTGAGTTCCAGCCGGTTGAGCGTGCTCTTGCCCGCCAGCGGCTTGCCGTGATCTTGTGGATGGAGGCGATTGTGGCCAGTGATATCCTTTCGTCCACAGAGCAGCGCCAGGAGAGGATCATGGCGAAGTTGTTCGTGATCGTTGAGGTCTTCATACCCCAAAGCCAGCCCCATCACCCGCTGGAGCAGGAGTTCTTCCACGGTGAATTCAATGAGTTCTTCATCGCGATGATCGGTGAAACACCCGGCCAACTGGCGGACGATGCCGAACCGCTCTTCGACTTCGCGGAGTAAGAGCCCCCCGGCATCGGAAGTGATCTTCCCGCCGTCAAAATCAGCGACCACTTCCCGGCGATCGTGGTGCTGAAAGAGCAGCTGCTGCGTGTTACACTCTGTCATGACGAGACGTCCTTGTGCTGGCGTGGTGAGTTGTGTGGTAACAACACTTTACGCAAATCCAGGCGTCTCGTTTATGCTGCGCTGTGAGAAATCCGGGTTAAACTTGAACGACTGGGAATTGTCGACGCTTCCCGAAGTGGTGAACAGTTCGGTTTCGTCGGTGGTCTGGGTGTGGGCTTCGTCGTGAAAGAGTGTTGAGTCAAGGAAGCTGCCATCTTCGCGGATCAGCGCTTCGCTGCGAGAGATCGTCAGCGCCTGATTGGCGGCCGCTTCAAACGTCCGCTGATTCTGAATCCCCCCATAACTCCCCGCCGCCGTCTCATGAGAATTCCGTGAGAATATCTATCGCCATCTCGTAGGGTGCCATGAAGCGCAGCGAAATGCACCAATTCTCGGCTTGGGAGGGTTATATATCTATCAATAGAATAGAACGCATGGAAACCGGCGTCTTGTAACCACACCGCGTCACTCGCCAAGGCTGGAACATTCCCAAAGAGCATCAACAGGAACATCAGGCAGCCGATCCCCAGCCAGCGCATCACTTCGGTTCCTGTTTGAGCCGTTCCTCGTGGCCCCCACTGTTCGGGAGGCATCATTTCGAGAACTTCCCGCAATTGCCGCTGTTCCTCAGCCGCCGACATCTGGGGAGAACGCCTCTCTTCCGGAGCAGGCGGCGTGATAGAAAGAGGTTTTTCTTCCCGACTCTCCCACCCCACCTTCTCTCCCCCACCAATCACCAACTCCAACCCCGCTCCGGCTGCCGCAGGCACAGACCGCCCGTGGCGGACGCTGTGCGGGTGGTAGATGCGCAACCAATCTTGATAGGTGCCAACCACCGCCTCTTTGCGACCAAACCGGTGTTCCAGCGTTTGCCACGACCGTTCCGAAATCCGGCTAAATTCACTGATCGTCGGATACTGGTTCAACCGGTTCGCCACCGTGTGAAACTCGGCCAGCAGTTCGTCGTCGGTATACAGCACCGGCATGCGGGCCTTGCGGGAAAGCCCTGCTGCTAACCGCAGTTTCGTCCATGACCCCCAGCGGTCGTAGACTTTGAAGGGAGAAATCCCCGTCTGCTTGCGAAAGTCCCGCAGCGTAATTTCGGCACCATTGGCCTCCCGGATCATTTTGCGCAACGCATCAAGAATCTCTTCCGCCGTATGTTCCACCATCCACCCCCTGTTTTAGAGAATTCGGGCAGCCAGAAGAACACCAACGTCCATAACAACCACCCTCTCTTTAACAGGAAATGTTGCGCCCCAAAAATCCCCCCGCGCAACAAACCCTGGTAGCACCCAGAAAAACAATCAAAACCCCGCTACCAGAAGAAACTTCCATTTCCGGCAGCGGGGCCAATGAACCACTCACGTGAATTGCCAAAGAGCAGCGAGGCGACTCCGCAAGCAAAGGGTTACTCTTCAAACACGATAAATTCTGGTGGCACAAGATCGGCTAACCAGACCCTCTCGTTTCCCGTGTAAAAGCATATTCCGTTGGCATAGGCATCCGCCGCCAAGATATGAAGGATCGTCGGCTTACTAGCTTTACGCCGTCCGACCTCAAAGGCCGTGGCGACGTCACCAGACAGATGGACATACTGCCGCCCCATTGGCAACAATCCCGATGACTTGATAAGCAAAATCACGTCAGGATCGGTTCCGTGATAAAGTACGTCTGGGGGAGTTGTAGGCATCTTTTTGAATTTGTTCGGTAGAGAATGTCCGTAAAGTGCACGAATACGCCCGTTTTCTATTTCGTGGCGGCGCTTAATTGATGCTTCAATCATATTAGCAAGATCGATTTCCAACAAGTCGTCCCATTCTTTCCTAAGTGCGGCTAATACACTCTCAACCGAAGTCCATCCATCTTCGTCAAGTTCGAGTTCATACAGCCACGGTTCATGACGAAGAGCATGAGACAACGCACGACTCAAACCATCCCAATTTCGTTGATTTTCTCTGATGCTCTTATTCATTAACATGTCTTGTCGTAAACGTGCAATCATCCGCGATAAGTTCAAGGAACCCGGTGCTGTTAATAAATACGCAAAAATGTCGCCTAGACCACAATTTGTTATAGCTAGATTCTGGCTCGCTCCTCTGTAATTCTCGCAGCCACTGAGAATCTATAACTTCTGCAACTGACTCGTAGGCATCAGAAGGGAAATCCACAGGAGTATGAGGTTCATCCCAAAAACGAAATGTCATCACGTGTGGAAAAAAAAGTGATCCAATTGCAGGCAGTCCCGCTTGACTGTCTATGTAGCGGAACTCAACCGTTACGTCACCGTTTCGATAAGTGAAAGTCGCCCACAAGCATCCGCTGTCTGAAATTGGCAAATCTATAATTTTATTTACTAATTTCATTGTCTACCTTCCGTTATGTGCCGGATCAGCGACACCATTGTTTGTCAAATTATTACGTTTCAATTGCATCGACAGCAAACGTTCATATAGTGGGTCGCCAGTCCTGTCGATAGCATTCCATTGCGACCGTGGAATTCCTGCTTGCTCAAGCGCCTGTCCTGTTCGGGTGTTCAAAATTAATGCTTTTCCGCCTGGTCGAACAATATAGTTAATCTCGATCTGATTTGGGTGAATTTGGCCCGCTCTAATTGCGTCTGCCAAGTCATCAATAGTATTAACAGGACGCCCCGCAAGTTTTGAGTAAATTCGTATGCCTTCGGAACTGAATGTTTTGGAGTAGCTGGTTTGTGCATACTTCCCAGCTTCCAAAACATTGCCAGTTGCGCCATTTGTTGCCACTCCCTTCGCCGGCGGCAGCACATCATCTGGCGTAACGGGGCCTGTGGTTGGTTTACGATTGGCGAATTTGCCCAGCAGGCTGTTGAGCTTCTCTTTGGCGGTTTGGGTGTTGATCTTCGACGGAATCACGCCCTTGATCTTCGCCAAAACCGTTTCGGCTTCCAAACCCGCTGCCACTTCGCCAGCACCCGCCGTCAGCACGGTGAACAGCACAATCCCATGTATTCTACCGCTCACCCGGGCATAGGTCACCGGATCCGTATAATACTGCTGCACCCCTTGCAAAATGAACCCCGCCGTCTCTCGTGATGCCCGGACAACATCCATCAACTCCGGACTGACTGTTTCACCCAGCCCCTCGTAATCGCCGGTTAGCAGCTTTTTCTGTATTTCTGGCGACAAGGCGGTAAATTCGGCGTACAACCCGCCCAACTGTCGGACGGTCGCCACCGCACTCCCCGCCGTGTCAACACCATATTGGTAGACCCCCATGCCGGGAACCAGAAGATTCAACCCAGCGTAATAGGCCAGATCAGGAAGGACATCCACCACTCCCGACACTGTCCCCGCCACCCCATCACTCCAGAACCCTTGAACAAAGCCTTCCATATAGGCTGTCGTGATCTCCAGTGCACTTAACAGTTGATTAGGGTTATTATTCTGTGGTTTATCGCCGTTGGTCTTAAAGATCGTGTCGTAAGGCGTTGACCAGAATAAACGATGAGCCTTGCCCCGCTCTGCGAGAATCTGGCCCAACCGTCCTGCGTTCATCCGGTAGGTGGTTCCCTCCACCGTCCGCGATAACCCCACACCGTCGACATAAGTCGCTATGTGTTCGCCATCCTTGTCCCGGATTTGATACACACCCCCGCCACTCTCCACCACCGTGAACTGCTTCGCATTCCCTCGCAATCCATTTCTCAACTCCATGGGCAGCGTGTTGATGTCAATACCGTTGGCGGTCTGCTCACCCACGCTGGTGGGAACTTTGACTTCACTCAATTCCGGGAGTTCAAAGGTCGGCATGCCGGAAGGTATCAAGTCGTCTGGAAGGAGATTGTTCAGCGCCTGCTGGTTCAGTGAAATCTGATAATCCAGCGAGTCGTTGAACTGCTTTTCTTCCAGTTCCTGAAACGACCGATCCAGCATTTCATTGGCGATCTTGAGCGTGTGATCTCCCGGCGCCACGGGTGGCTGGTAAACATACGAGCCTTCTTCGTTATAGTGACCCGTTGCTCCTTCCTGATACTTCTGCTCCGCATTCTTCCCCGGCGTCGTTAAATCCAGAGGCGGCGACGTGATCCCTCCCGCAATCACCTGCTGCGTCTCATACGCCCGGCTGTCAATCAGATCGTCATAAGGCCCGCCCTGCTTAAAGTCAACATACTGTCCGCCTTCGTCAGGATCGCCGGTGTAGTAATAGACATACCAATCACCTGTCTCGTCATTCTCATGGTATTGATAATACCGCGTCTCGCTCGACCACCCCTCATGCACCAGATGCCACGTTCCGCTTTCCATCTCTTCATACGACGGATAATAGGGCCGCGTCGCTTGATAGTACGCATCGGAGAGGAACGGCAGGTTCCAGTAATTGTAAGGCTGCAGCGCCTGATTGATCAGATTGAACGGATTCGCAACCGACACATCCCATTCCGCCAGATCGTTCGCTGTCCCCGACTCGAACGAAGCGGCATACGACGATTCATAAGACCCGCTGCCACTCCCTTCCGTGGCAGAGTAAGTGTAGTCCACCAACCCCGTTTCCAGATCAAACAGTGCCGTCTCCGTGCTCGCGTTACCATAAGGATCCTGCGGCCCATAGCGATCCGAAGTGCTGGTGGTTCCCCAGGTTGAAGTCCGGCTATAAGATACCGGCACCACATCATAACTCTGCCGCCCATACCAATAGGAATTGGAAATCTTGCGGGTGAACTCATAGAGCGACGAATCGCTGGAACTGGTGGCGTTCGTGCTTGTCCAGTTCCCGTACCCCGGCTGATTGACCCACAATTGCTCCAGCGTCGCATTCGACCGACCGCGGCTCCCCTTAACGGTCTCGCCTTCCAGTGTCCCTGTCTTGGAACGATTCTGCCCCTGAATCTGCGTCGTTTCGTAATGTAAGCCAAATCCCGAACTTCCCAGATCCAGCGACATGAAGGTCGTGAGATCATCCCACTCCGAATCAAAATAATCCCGCTGCGTCACCATCCCGTCGAATTGTTCGACATCGCTCCAGCGGTCCTGACCCTGAGTCAGCGTCGTCTCCTGAAACACCCCGCCGGTGGTGTCGCCATTGGTCAGATCCATGAAGAACGTCATCACGGTTTCGGTATTGATCAGGCTCTCATCATAGGCCCGGGTGTAATCATCCCGGTCATAGGTTCCGCCATAATAGGAGCCGGGATTCCGCTGCGTGACCCGCGTCCAGCCGTCGTGATCGGATCCCGTCACGCCGCTGGAATTCATCTCCAGCATCTGGCTATAGCCTTCCCCCGCCGAGGCCATGACGACCCGCTGGGACAACGTCTGATCCGTCACATCGTGATAACTGTCGTAGGTTCCCCGCTCGTGGAGCCATTCGTAGCTCCCCACCATCTGGGCACTGGACGCCCCACTTCCCGAACCGCTCCCATCGCCACCTCCTTCGCCGCTGGCGATGGGCGTGCGATATCCGCGGATCTCGGTTTCCTGATGGAGACTGTCATAGCTCCCCGTTCCCGAGCCGTTGAACTTGAACGACTGGGAATTGTCGACACTTCCCGAAGTGGTGAACAGTTCGGTTTCGTCGGTGGTCTGGGTGTGGGCTTCGTCGTGGAAGAGTGTTGAGTCAAGGAAGCTGCCATCTTCGCGGATCAGCGCTTCACTGCGAGAGATCGTCAGCGCCTGATTCGCGGCCGCTTCAAACGTCCGCTGATTCTGAATCCCCCCATAACTCCCCGCCGCCGTCTCATGAGAATTCCGCGCCGTCGTATAGACCAGTTGCGTCGTCTCAAACGCCGACTCCACCCGCTGTTCCGAAGCACTCGAAGCCCCCAACCGCCCTGAAGCAAAATACGTCAGATCCTGATTTGCTTCATCACGCCGGGTCTCGGTGCCGCTGGCGTGAAAGACCGAAATGCTCTGGTTGGTGCCGGAAAAACTCCCTGATGTCCACCCGGGCGGAGACGATCCTTCGCCCCCACTCCCCGACCCTTCTCCCGAACCACTCTCTCCACCAGATTCCGAACCACTGCCGCTGCCGGATCCAGAACCTTCCCCATTGAACTCGGGAACCGGGGAATCTCCTTCACCGGGATACGTCGGCGGCGTCCAATCCGGATATTCCGCCAGCCACGCGGGTTGAAATCCCCCCACAAAACTTGTGGTAGGCGGTGCTTCGCCCTGCCACGCCGTCAGCGACGGATAATGGGAGGAGATCGTCCAGGCCGCTTGATCCGTGGTGAACGTGCTTGTCTCTTCGTCCTCGAACGATGAGCTGACCGTCCCCGTGGTCAGATACTGCACCCCATCTGCCACCACAATTCCCGAAGTCGGGCCTCCACCACCTCCCGAGTAGCCATAGCCGTCACCATAGTAATAATATTCTTCGCCTTCGCCCTCTCCCTCGCCACCACTGCTGGCCGGTAGTTGATCCAGCGGCGTCCCGGCAATACTGAGCTGCCGATCTTCACTGGCCGTCGTCGTCCGCGACCCCGTCCGCGTTGTCACCGACCGGCTGCGACTTTCCATCTCCAGACCCAGCCGCGTGTTGTCCACCAGGTCGAACAGCGACTCCTCCAGCGACGCCACTTCATGGCTGCGGGTCGTGCTGTTCGAGGCGCTTTCCGTCACCAGTGAAGTCCCGTCAGCGTATTCGTGGACATGTCTCTCCATGTTGTCGGTGTAGGTCAGCGTCCCTTCGGTCTGATCCTCGCGGGAATGAGAAATCGTCCGTGTGGCGGCTCCCGAAGCGGGCAGATTCAACGTGGTCGTCGTCGATTCCGAGAACCCGCCATAAGTCCCGACCCCCGATGCGTTGGTGATCGCCCAACTGTGCCCCGAGCTGGAAGAAGTTCCTTCGGCGGCCACATCCACCGAATTCTTCCAGTCGTTACGGGTCGTGCTCACATCCGCCGAACTGTAAGACTCATCGCGTCCCCGGGCTTCCGTCCAGCTTCCATTCCCATCTTCGCGGGAGAAATGGCTTGAAGACGTCTCCATCGAAGCCCCCCCGGAAGAGGAGGAACTGAGCTGCTGACTGCCCGAGCTTTCGCTGAACCACGAATTGGTGCCAATGGCCACAGAGTAAGTTTCGTGATCCTCGCTGGAATAGCCCGAAACATATTTGGCCTCGCCCGCTTCAATCGTCCCGTTACCGTTCACATCGAACAGCGATTCGGCGCTGGTGATCGTAGAGGTGCCGCTGGCAGTCGACGTCCACGCGTAAACCCTCCCCTCGCCCTGCGTATCGACCTGCTGGATCTCCAGCACCGACGGCGTCCCGCTGCCGGATCCCGAACCACTTTCACTGCCACTCTCCCCACCGCTGCCACTCCCCTCTCCACTGCCGCCGCTGACCGGCACAATCGAGAAGCGGTTGACCGACTCGGAACTGGCCGAGACCGTCCCATTGCGGTCATCCTGATAAGTGCTGACCGTCTGCGATGTTCGCGGGGCCGCTCCTGAGGTGTGATGATAAGGAGCCGTGTAACTCCCCTCATCCTGGGAAGACGTCACCCAATCCGTGGTGGTCGTCTGGTCAAGCGAATTCGACAGGATCGACGTCGTTACCCGATCGGCGGCTGACTGATCTGTTGTTCGCGTGCTGGAGCTTCTCGATGAAGTCACCGCTTCCGAACCACTGCCGCTCGACCACGACAACGTGCTGCCGCTGCGCTCGCCATTCACCAGCGTCTCACCATCGCTGGTTCCTTCCAGCCAGGTTTCCGTGCGGTACTGGTCGACCGTTTCGTTTGAGTCAATCCGACGTTCAACCCCCGGCGTCGAGACATCGACCGAACCCACCGTCACCGAACTCCAGACATCCGACGTCGCACTCCCCGAAGCCAGCGTGTGATAACCTCCCGGCTCACTCCCCATCCCCAGAGAAGCATTCATGGAACTCGTAGAATCCGACGTCTCATTGACAATCCGATGGGAGCTGACACCCGTCGTGCTGGTCGCGGTCGCAGTGGTCGTAATCACCCGGGCATTGTCCTGATCGGAATACGTTTCGTACCCCGACCCCGAAGCCAGATAAGCCGCATTAACTGAGCCTGTCCCCACACTGTTGTTTTCGTATACCCCTTCATAATGGAAGACTGAGGCATCCTGTGACTCACTGAACATCACGCGGTTACGAACCGTCCGGGTCGAGACACTGGCCGCAATTCCCCCACTGGCAGTCCCCGAACCTTCCCCTTCACCAGACCCGCTCCCTTCCGGCCACTCAGAACTTCCACTCCCCCCACCCAGCGTGACCGACGAGACCACCGTTTCATCCCAGGTGATGTTTTCACTAACGCGTGAAAAATCAGTAGAACTGGCATCATACTCGAAGGTGACAACCTCTCCGCCAGCTCCCGGAGTGTCATCTTCGCGGTGCAATTCCAGCAGCCAGTAATTGCTCCCCGAGGCGGAACTGACGGTGTGAGCCACCGAGGATCCCGAAGGAGAAACCACATTTCGCGTCGCTGCAAGCGAATACGTCTCATTCAGCATGCTGCCATGCGTGGCATCGGAGGTCAGGCTGGTGATCTCTCCCGTGGCATAGGCGATTGTCCGTTGCATCCCCGCGCTCAGCGACCAGGATTGCTGCCCGTTCCGAGTGTCAATAATGCTGACGGTCGTGACATCGCCACTGACCGGATCGGTCGTCAACGTGTCCACCACGCGGGTGAACTCATAGACATCCGAGGTCACATCAGTCATTTGCCAGCCGATCGACACATCGGTCTGAGCCCAATCCACCCGGCCGTAAAAAGTCGTGTCACGGGTTCCCGTTTGCTCCAGCGTCCAGGTCTCCCCCGCGCCATCGTCAAACGTCGTCACCACCGACCAGGTCGAAACCAGCACATCTGTAATCAACCAGACCGAGTTCTCTCCATCATTGAAGTAAAATGGATCACCCGTTCGTGTCCGTGTGTAAGTGTTGGAGACGGTTTCCGTATAAGTTCCGTCCTCATCACTCCAGGTTCGGGTCGTATTGACGGGATCGTTAATCACCCCTCCGTCGTAAGGATTGACGGAATAATCCCAGACAAACTGATCCAGCCAGTCACTTTCCAGCGGCGTATCAGGCAATTCCCCCAGTAACGGAATATTCAATTCCGGGGTCACGCGATCTTTCAAAAAGTCGATCACCACCCCTGAACTGCCAGATCCCGGGTATTCGGGATACTCAGGATATCCTGAACCTGAAGCACTTCCGGAAGTCAATCCCCAGGTGATCGGCCCACTAAAGTCCAGCGACCCCGAACCAGAGCCACCGCCAGATCCTGAACCACTCTCACTTCCCGAACCGGTGGCGTTCCCAGACCCCGATCCACTTCCCTCAGGTTCGGGTTCAGGTGGGGGATCTTCCCCCGATCCACTCTCACCGCTAGATCCCGAACCGCTACCCGACCCCGAACCACTCTCACTACTCGACCCAGAGCCACTGCCCGAACCTTCCCCACTGCCACTCTCACTGCCCGATCCAGACGATTCGCCACTTCCTGACGAGGAAAGGGAAATGGTCTGCCAGTCGCTGTAAACACCTTCACCTGTATATTCAAAAACCCGAACCTGCACCTGAGTCTGGCTGGTGGGGATAACAATATAGGTTAACAGTTCGTGGCTGGTGGAAAAGTCCGTTACATAATCTTGATAGAAATCCCCCACTGAATCGAAGTCCGTATCGACTTCCACCTGGTAATACATCCCCGCGTCCGGGTCGGAGATATTCGTATGCAGATACCCTTCCTGGTAGTAGGAATCGCTGTAGTCCGCAGAGAATGAGCCATCCAATACGGCCAAACCGGCGGAACTGCTTCCACTCTCACTCCCTGAACCAGAACCGCTACCCGAACCTTCCCCACTGCCCGAACTTGAACCGCTACCAGACTCTGAACCACTTTCGCTCCCCGATCCAGACGACTCACCACTTCCCGACGAAGAAAGCGAAATCGTCATCCAATCGCTGGGACTGTTTGTTTCAGAATAGTCATAGACCCGGACGCGGATCTCGTTTTGACTGGAGGGAAGAGAGAGGTAGGTGAAAATATCATGCAACGTTGCAGCGTCGGAGTAATAGTCCTCATAAAAATCCGCGATTGCGTCAAAGTCAGTATCAATGTCAAGACGGTAATGCTGCCCAGAGTTGAGATCTTCAATCCGAACAGTCAGATCTCCGTATTGATACCCGTCATCATTGAACTGGAGTTCATAGTTCCCAAGGACGATAGAAAGGCCGGCGGCCCCGCTTCCCGAACCACTCTCACTCCCCGAACCACTTCCACTTCCTGACCCCGAGCCACTCCCAGAACCTTCTTCCCCCAGCGAGTACCACTCCGAAATATCTCCACTGAATTCCACAACACGTACAGAAATTCCTGAAGCCGAACTCGGCACTGTGACCGCCAAGCCGAAGTCAAACTCTCCGGTAGGACTCTCGAATTCAATGCTCTGCGACGTATCGGCCACACCATCACCGGTATAGTCAATCTCCAACTGATAGTTGGAGGAAGGCGTCATGTCTGTTACCGAGACATCCACAAATCCCGCGACGAACCCATTTCCCGGGTCTTCTTCGATCACCTCATAGCTGGCGGATTCAATTGTCAGAGGATCGGCACTGAGCAGTCGCCGCGGCTCCAACACATCCGCCACGGAAGTGGATCGCTCTTGGGCGCGCTGCCGCAATTTGACCTGCATTTTCCCCAGACGCAAATTCTGAAGCCAGTCCCCG
The DNA here is from genome assembly GCF_056500625.1 of Planctopirus sp. SH287. Lineage (NCBI taxonomy): Bacteria > Pseudomonadati > Planctomycetota > Planctomycetia > Planctomycetales > Planctomycetaceae > Planctopirus > Planctopirus sp. SH287. The sequence goes on from NZ_CM151403.1 coordinate 2,350,281, forward strand.
AGTGTCATCGTCGACTCTTTCGAACGGTGAAGTGCGGTCGCCAGAACAGGGAATGATTAAAAACTCGTGAACACGCATTCCCCAAGTGAGATTGCGACAGGTTAATCCTCCCGCCTGACTTTGCAAGGTTTTTCTTAGGAGGAATTGTTCATTATCTTCTACCAGTCCTTGCCATCTCTCGACAAGAAGACTCGTAAGACATTACACATGAACATTCATGCCGTTAAATCCGATATTCTCAACATGCTGATGATGCATTAGGGGAGCTTCCCTTCTGATTTGACAGGTTAAGCAAAGAGTGATGAGCAGGCCAACAAGCCTGCGGACAAATTCAACAACCTGTCAGGACAGAGTGGTCTACCACTAGGAGCATGTTGAGAACTGAGGGCACCGAATAAATCTCGCCTCTTCTTTCACTACTGGATTAAAGAACTTCAATATGCAACGGACAGTCGTAGTGGGCGTGGCTTGGCCAGGAGTTGAATCCCTGACGCTCGAATCCCTACTGGGAGGTTCACCAGAATTCTCCGTCACGACCGCCCAGAAACCCACTCTCAGTTGGAATCCACGGCGAAGTCGCCTAGAACTTTGGCAAAATCGTCTCGCCCGCTGGAATCGTGAACGATCGACCACGGCCTTCGGAGACATTGCCTGGTTCTACGCTCCCTATGCCATGGAGATGCTCACCAGTACGCCCGAACTCAAAATGATCTGGGTTAAAGGACGTGCGGAAGATGTCGCCGCGGAACTGATCACACAAGCAGGCACCACGCGAGGAGGTCACCGCATCAACCATTTCTCCCGGTCACTCACTCCGGAAGAAACCCGTGATCCCATCCTTTCCCATACGTTCCCTCAGGTCGAAGAGCCCCAGCTCTTTCGAGCTGCCACATCAGCCATCCTTGAATCACAACGACTGATGTCGGTAGTCGCCGAGCAATTTTCCGATCGAGTGCTGATCATCGATCGGCAGGAACTGAAAACCGAATCCTGCCAGTCCCGTATCGATAATTTCATGGGGAGGGAACCCACTTCGCTCGCCAAAAAAACAATTCCCACTGCCGTCCCGTTGCCTCGTCAAAATCCTTTATTGCCAGAAGCGGATCCCCGTCGTTGTGTGGTACTGGTGCCCCACTCAGGGCTGATCCATACCGAGTGCGAAGAGGGCCTTAAAGAACTCGAGCGGCGAGGCTATACCGTCCGTCGTGTGGGAGGCTATGCCGCCATCGATCAAGGGCGTAACCAGATGGCAACCGATGCGCTGGCGGATGGATTCGATGAAACCCTCTGGATCGATTCCGATGTCGGGTTCAAGGCCAACGATGTTGAAAAACTCCGCAGCCATCGACTTCCCATCGTCTGTGGTGTTTATCCCCAGAAAGGGCGCCGAGCTCTGGCCATTCATGTGATGCCAGGTTCCAAATCAATCACCTTTGGAAACGCGGGGGGATTGACCGAGATACTTTACGCCGCCACCGGCTTCCTACTGGTACGCCGTGAAGCCTATCTTCGCATTCTCGACGACTTTCCATTAGCCATCTGCAATGAACGTTTCAATCGCCCCACGATCCCCTGGTTTGAGCCTTATGTGCGCGAGATCGATGATGGTCAATGGTATCTCGCGGAAGACTTCGCGTTCTGTCACCGGGCCAGAACTGTGGGCTATAAAATCTTCGCCGACACATCCATCCGCTTGTGGCATATCGGCAACTATCGTTACGGCTGGGAAGACGCCGGCATCGACCGCGAACGCTTCGGCACTTTCACCCTCAACCTGGGTAACAACAAACCCAATTCATAATCTGCAGCAAATGGGACAGGGATAGGGGTAGCCATGTAGGGCAGGCCCCCGCCTGCCATTCCTGAATTGTTTCCGGAACTGAGACTCAAGACCAAACCTCTTCTGCGTTAAGCGGTAATGACCTTGACGCCATAGAGCGGGATGTAGGGATCTCGGGTGACAATGACAAACTCTTCGCACAGAGCCTGAGCGACCAGCATGCGGTCAAAGGGATCCCTGTGATGAAACGGAAGAGATTCCGTGGCGAGCGCGTGAGCCAGAGTGATGGAAACTTGCCGGAAACCAGAAGCCTGGATCGCCGCCTTCAGGTCAGAGGGGGCGGAAAGCTTACCAAGTCCACGCTTGATAGCAATCTCCCAGGCGACCACTGCACTCACAAACACATCATTTGCCGGTTCGGAAATAGCATCTCGCGCATTTTCCGATAACAGCAAGGCATCATCCATCCACCAGAGAACGGTATGCGTATCGAGCAGGAGGTTCATGGATGGCGCAGACCAAATGCATCGACCAGGTCGTCAGGCAATTCATCAAAGTCGTCTGCGATCGTAACTTGGCCCCTCCACCATGCTCCTTCACGGCGTTTGACGGAGGTATTCTCTTGGTCTGACAAAAACTCGCCGACGACCTCCAGACGAACCTCTGCCCCTTCCGGCAGGACGACAGGCTCATCGGGTATCACGAGCCCATTGCGAATGTGCCCACGGATGATCATCAGAGGTCTCCCTGAGATTAATCCTGACAATGTGATTGCTAATTCATCGCCATTCTTGAATTTAGCCTCACACCATAATCACTGATTCTATTCGATCGCTCCTTCAGTACACCAGAGCGCATTCCACGAAAGCGTGATATCTGGAGGTGCTGAAATGGCTCAATTTGTGGTTCGCAATCTGGAAGACGATGTCCGCGACAAGCTGCGGGACTGGCTCACAGCCAGGGACAGAGCATGGAAGAGACTATTCGCGACATTTTGCGGAATGCTGTTCTCCACTGGAAAGAACCCGAAGAAGGGCTGGGAACGCGACTGGCCAAGCGTTTCGCGAAACACGGATTGAAGGATCCCCTTCCCGAACTTCCACGGCAGCCTTTCCATCCAATGAGTTTTGACCAATGATCGTGCTTGACTCAAACGTCATCTCGGCATTGATCAATCAATGAACTCCAGGCAGACATCCAGCCCCAGCATGCGGGCTGTCTTTTGCCTCTGTCCCTCGCCTCGTGCCAGTTGATCTCGTGACTTCGCCGCTTTCGTTTCTAATGATTGCTGAATCCGTCGAAACACATGGAACCAACTGGCTGCCAGTTCCCCCGTTTTCATTCTCTCGGCGTTCCTCAACAATCTCGTGCGCTTGGCAGGCGGTAAGTGATGCAAAATCTCATCCTCCAGCGAAAGCAGGAATTGGCACGAGCCGGGATCTCCCTGACGCGCTGCTCGACCAAACAGTTGGCGATCGATCCGCTCTGACGAATGCATCTCCGTTGCGATCACATGCAGGCCACCCGCTTTCCGGACACTCTCAGCCAGATGGATGTCGGTTCCCCGGCCCGCCATGTTCGTCGCAATCGTCACCCGCCCCGGTTGACCCGCTTCCGCGACAATCCTCGCTTCATCAGCATGCCGGGTCGCATTGAGCAGCGTCACTTCAATCCCCTCTCTCCGCAGTCCCTCAGCCAATCGTTGTGATGCTTCCACCGAAGGTGTTCCAATCAGCACGGATCGGCCTTTCACCACCAAATCACGAATGATCTGAGCTAATACCACCAAACGTTCAGCACGATTCACAAAGACGCGGGGCCGCCAGATTTCACGGCGACAAGTCTGATGTGTCGGGATCACGGCCACCGGCAACCGGTAGAATCTGGAAAACTCCCGTACAGCACTACTGGCCGTCCCCGTCATTCCCGCCAACACCCGATACCGTCGAAAATACCCCTGAACTGTCACACGAGCGCCCTCTCCCATCTCGGCCGAAAGCTCAACCCGCTCCTTCCATTCAATCGCCTGATGCAACCCACCCTGCCACCGGCGGCCCTCCAACAGTCGCCCTGTCCCTTCATCAATGATCGCCACTTCTCCTTGATGATTGATCAGGTAATCCCGATCCCTGAGAAAAAAACGCTCAGCCCGCAGTCCCTGCTCGACGGCATGATAAACTTCCTCTTGCGTCGATCCACGAATACCCGCTGGCCAGGCCCGCAGCAGGATCCGCCGACAGCCTGTCTCTGTCAAATGGGCATCCCGCTGCTCCTGTTTCCAGATAAAGTCGACTCCTGACTGAAGTGAAAGCGCCGTCTCACGACTCCAGGCAAGCAGTTCTTGCTGCTTCTCGCTTGCCTCTTCTGGTAACGCAATAATCAGCGGTGTTCCGGCATCATCGATCAACACGCTGTCCGCTTCATCCACTAGCGCGAAATAGAGTGGACGCTGCACCGGGCCAGCATTCGCCTGACTTTCAAAAACACGGCGGGATCGCTGTGCGGCGGCACCCCACATCAATCGATCCCGCAGAAAGTCGAAGCCAACTTCCCGCCCCGTGACATACGTGATGTCGCATCGATAGGCCCGCCGACGTTCATCCGGCGAACTTTCAGCCACGATCACTCCGACCGACAGCCCCAATCGACGATAGATCGGCCCCATCTTCTCGGCATCCCGCTGAGTCAGATAATCATTAACCGTAATGACATGACAGCCCTGTCCGCCCAAGCCATGCAGGCTCGCCGCCAATGTCGCGGTCAACGTTTTCCCTTCTCCCGTCTGCATTTCGGCTAACCCGCCGCGGGCCATCACCAGTCCCCCACGCAATTGCACGGGATGATGGGCCAGACCCAATTCCCGCTCGCCAATCACCCGCACCAAAGCAAAAAGTTCGTTAACAGTGACCTGCGAAATCTCCAGCCGTTGACGAAATCCCCAGGAAAACCCATGCCTTTGCCACCGCTCCCCTGCCATCCGAGTCCGTAATGTCTGTGCATGAGCCTCCAGCCGTTCATTCGGCCAAGTCGACAGTTCCCGTGATCGCGTCAGAATCCGGTTCACTTGCCACAAGACAAGCTGTCGAGGCACAAAAAAAAGCTGTTGTAACTCTGGGAAGAAGGGATTGGGCATCATCACCACCACAACCAGCGCCATACGAACTCGACGACATCCCCAAATAACGCGTCACCCAAGACCGTGGGGCCACAGTCAATCCGAGCTCGTACGTCCGCTCCAATAGCCAACGCCGGATGAGCATTGGAATCGATCGGAGCATGGACTTCGATCACCTGCCCCTGCTCCTGCCGCATCACAGTTCGTGAACCAACCTCATTGAGCGTCGCCGACCATGTAGCTTCTGGCTGAGTCAACACGCGATACATCACCGGTCGCGCTCCAGATTTCTCAAACGCCACCAACAGCCGGCCAGCGCGATGTTCCTGCACATCCAATTCCAGCCTCCAGGGACTGGCTTCATCAGCAATTTCCAGGAGCGCATCCCCTCGGCGAACAGGACGTCCCGTCAGAAGCTCTGTGAGTTGAAATGTCGTGATCTTTCCTGAAAGGGGCGCGCGAATCACCAGTCGCTCTTGTCGAATTTGAAGCAATTCCCGCTGCTTTTCGATCCCGACCAGTTCACGTCTCGCAACAGCCAATTCTCCTTGCAGCCGGAGCGCCTCTTCAAACCGGGCCTCTCGTTCACCGGCCTCCACCTGTGAGATCAAAGCTACAATCTGCTTCTGCAATTCCAGCCACCGGCTTTGAACCGTAGCTGCCTCCGCCATCAGTTCATCGTTCCGTACCACCAGCAAAACATCTCCCTCAGAGACCTGCTGGCCACTCCGAATATGAAGTTCTTCGATCTGACCATCCCAGGGAGCAAACACCTGCTGCCGATGCGTGGGGAGAATCCGTCCTCGCGCATCAATGCGGTAAGGATAAGGCACAAGAGCCAGCGCCGCGCCCACCGACATCAGCATCAACAGGATGAAAGCCACCAGAATCAGCTTCGATCCACGCAACCAGAATAAAAACTCTCCCAAGTAGGCGAAGAATTCCTTGAACGGGATCCACGAGATCCGCAAAGCCTGCCGCAACTGGCCCGCAACCAGTGCCAGAAAATCGTCTCCTCTCGCCAACAAGGCCTCTGAAGCTACGGGTGCCGACCAGCGTTCCAGTACCACCGTCCCCAATAACCGGGGACGAGACGACCGCTTTGAAGCCTCGGGGTCATCCTCTCTCACTTCGAAACTCTCGTGAGCAAGCATTGCCGTTGTGAGGGGCACAATCGCCAGGTACTGAGCTTGCGAAACTTCCACATACGCCGCGAGATCATCTTCCCATTCCACGGGAACCTCAGTAGTTCCTGCCTCATAGATCAGTGGCTCACCGCGGGCCACCGTCTGTCGCACCAGTCGCTGAAGCCGCCCCAAAGCCGGACTATAAGCATGAAGACCTGAGGGCCCGCTGACGGCTTTGATTCGCTGCTGGTTAACTGGCCCCCACAGCAGCGTCAGTCGATCAACATCCAGCAGCCTCCGCCCTTCATGAACAATCACCGACGCCAGCACCGGTAACCGCAGACTGCTCTGCAACGAGACCACGAAGGCCCGCCATTCCGGATCAAGCCCTCCCACCGTCGATGGCTCAGGGGTGACAGGTGTTGGCGTCTGAGACCAGACTGTCATTTCAACTCCATTTCCTCAGATATCTCAACATCACCAACGATCTCTCAAAGGGAAACAAAGCCTCTTAAATCCATTCAAACCGGAAGGTGCGGGCCAACCATCTTAGCCCCCAACTCCACAAGGGCCGCTGCTGCAGCGGAAGGATCACATCCCCCTGCATACCATCCCGTACGGGAATGGTGGAAGCGGGTAATCGCAATCGGGCTCGATACAAGACCTGCTCCACCTGCTCTTCACCTCTCGTTGAAACCGTTGTGGCCAACGGCCCTCCCACCTTCGCCGAAAGGGCTGCGGGAACGGCATTCACTTCTTCCGCTGATAAAGATTCCACCGTCGCCTCAATCAATTCCCGGGGATGAGCCGTGAAGCGAATCATCAGACGTTTACCGACTTCACACTCCGCACGCTGAGTCTGGTCAAGGTAAGCGATCGCGATCTGCTCGCTGGCCGGAGCCAACACGCCCACCAGTGTTCCCACTTCCAGAAAAGCACCATGGTTTTCTGGAGTCAGTGGTGATCCCGACCACGTCTCCAATTGCCGGCGACGTAATGTCTGCGGCTCTCCTTCGATGGGGGGAGATTCGACCAGCACTCCGCTCACGGGAGCCAGAACCATCAAGCGAGATTCAGCGAGCATCTGTTCCTGCAATTGTTCCTCCAACCCTAAGAGCGCCGCTTCTGATAAAGTGCGAAGCGCCGCATCGTCCCGCGCTGCCGCCGCCGCCGCCCGCACTTGCTCCGTCTCTCGCTGCGTGCGGAGCAAGAGCCCCTTTTGCTCGATCTCCGGATTTTCCAACTCAACCAGAACATCGCCAGCGGTGATGAACTGTCCTGGTTGGATCACTGTTCTTACAATCCGGCCGGGAACATACGTGCGGATTTCTCGCAATTCATACGACTCGACAACACAGGCCGCATGCCCCCATCCCGGAACCGGAATTGTCAGCAGGAAAAGCATCAGCCCCACCAGACTCCCCATGACCAGCAGCCATCGACCGCGTTTTACCGGCTTCTTATCCTTCGACCACACGGATTTCCCCGTCTTATAAAAGGTTCGTCCCCCCATCAATCCCATCATCAGGAAAGCCAGCACCACGCCAATGCTGTCCAGTTGTTGCGGCCGCAAAATGAGACTGACAAACCACAGACTCCCTGCCATCACCATCACCAGATACACCTGGCAGGCAATGGCATAAAGCGAAAACCACCACCGTGGGGGTTCCGCCTCCAACGCTGCCCGGGGCAATTTTCGCCCGAAAAACAGCGTCTCACAGAGTTCACCCAACCGCTTGTCGGCTCGTGCTCGCAGATTCGGAATCTCCAGCCAGTCGGACAGAATGTAATAACCGTCCAGCTTCATCAGAGGATTCGCATTAAACACAACCGTCGTGACGGCTGTCACAAAAAACAGGTTCAGTGCCAGATTGTGCCACCAACCTCCCGCTGTGTAGTACCAGACCAGAATGGCGAACGACGACAGGACGAACTCAACACCCATCCCCGCCGCCGCGATCGCGATTCGTTGCCATTTACTCTTGAGCCTCCACGAATCGGTGACGTCGCAATACAAACAGGGGCTGAGCAGCAGCAACATCAGCCCCACTTCATGGCACTTCGCCCCGAAATGCCGACACACCACCGCATGCCCCAGTTCATGAATAATCTTGGCACACGCCAACGTCAGCCACATCGCCGAAAGGTTCCGCCAGCCGAAGAATTGCTGGAATGCGGGCAACCCTGCCTCGAAATCCCGGAGATTCAAAAGCAGCAGCGTCCATGCCCAAACGCAGACGGCGGCCACCCCGGCCAACACCACCGGGTGCAATAGCCACGCCGTCAAAGCGTAGACAATCTCCAGCCAGGGACTGGTGCCAATCCCCGGAAATTTGATCGAAAGAGGTTGCATCAGCGCCGCGAGCAGCTTTTTCCACCGTTCCTCCAATTGCCGTTTTCGCAACACCAAACTCTGCCCCGGACGATCCACGACCAGCAGCCCTTTGCGATGAAAGTCGGCAATCGCCTGTTGCAATCCCGGTAATGTCCAGATTTGCTGAGGAAACGAGCTCTTCATCTCGTTCAATAATTCTTGAAGACTATGCCTGCCATCCATCGCCGAGAGCAGTCGAAACTGATCTTCCCGCAACCGCGTATATTGCAGGTTCACCGGATCTTCGACCACTTGGTACACAGCGTCACCGTAATTCACCTCATGAAATCGGAGATCCCGGCGGCAAAGGGCCGGAATCGGTCGTGCCGCAGCCCGCAGTCCATTCATGGGGAAACGACCGTCACAGGGTTCTCGACAGGTGTGACCCGAGCCTGCAATCCCGGTCGCAGCCACGAACTTCCCGCTGGCATCTCCACCCAGAATCGCGTTTCATGCGTCACCGGATCAGATGTCGCATCAATAAACCCAATCACTCCCATCATGGAAAGAGCCTCCTGAGCATCCACTGCGGAGAGATTCCCTGGCAAACTCTGATGTCCCGCTTTCATCGGTTTCAGTTTTGAAGCCGACAATTCCTGCTGTGGAGAGACCCGTACACTCTGCCCGACCTTGACCAATGGCAGCATGGCCCAGGGAATTCGACCTTCGATTCGTAACTTGTCAGGATTCACGATTTCCACCACAGGATCACCCGGCTTAACCACTTCCCCCACGGATCGGTAACAGCGATTGATGATTCCCGCAAACGGAGCCTTCAGTCGCAACGCATCGACTTCCGCTTGTGCCAGAGCACATTCTTGACGGGCAACGTCCAGTTCATGTGTCGCCCGTTCAATCTCCAACTCCGCCTTCCGAATCGTCAGCCGGAGTTTGACCAGTTCCAGTTCAGGAACAGCGATCACTGTCCGGGAAGATGCTTTGGCCTTGGCATTCGCCTCCTCGCTCTTATGTAGCTCCGTCTGGGCCATTTCGAGTTCGACACGATGCTGACGAATAACCACATCACTCGATGCCTTGGCCTGAGCCAATCGTAATTGAGCCGCGGGAAGAGCATCCGCCATCCGGGCCACAATGGCCTGAGCTTCCACCCGCTCTCCTTCTCTCATGGGAAGTGCGACCAAAAGCCCTGAGCGATCACTGGCGATCACCACTTGCTCCACTAATCGGATGCGACAGTGATCGATCGATAATCCCAGGGACTGCGAAGCTTGGGAGCCTGGAACCTGTGCCGAACTACTGGAACACACTCCCAACAAAAGTGCGAACATCCCCCACAGCCGCAGTAGAAACAATGCAGCAGAAATAATACGGGCCTCCTCATGGCAAATTCGTCTGAAAACAAGAGGGGAACTAACCTGCTGATATCGTGCATTGTCAAAGTACAAAATTCGGGTCTCGTCTATTATTAAGTCCGACAACGGTGGACGTGGCGGCAACATCAACCCGAAAACAAGGCCGTGACATGGCAATAGAATGAGATCTCATTTCTGAACATTCAACTGGAGAAACATAGTGAACTCTTGATTGCAATCAGTAGGGCAGGCCCCCGCCTGCCTTTCCAGCTTGAACATGCCACCGACTGATTGGCAAGTACCGATCATGGCACCACAAGTGAACTCTTGATTGCCATCAGAATCAATCACTTTTTAGGAGCCGGGGGGCGTCTTCATGCAGTAACTCCCATCGTCCCTGCCAGTTCCCCTTTGGCAAAGCTGCAGCACTATTTCGTTCAGGGGAGGGCGGAATTGCCAATGGTGGCAACTCTTCCAACGGTGGCACAGGCTCAGCCACAGCTTGCGGCTGACTGGCAACCGGAGGGGCCAACACCTGGCCCAAACTGGGACACGGCAAATCCCGATAAGGATCTCGCAGCACAACCCCGCACGCCTCCAGCAACACTCCCTCGCGATAGCGGAGTGAAACAAAGGCTTTAGAATATTCTGCCCGGCTACGTTGCGTAGCGATCTTGGCATCCGCCAGGCTGATCTCCGACCGCAGCAACAGATCCACCGTCAATCGGCCAGCTTCAAACTCGGCACTGGTCGCTGCCAACCGTCGTCGAGCCGCTGCTTCTCGTTTAAGATTTGTCTGGAAAACCGTACTCCAGCGTTCAAGTTCCTGAACCGTCGCAGCGATCTCGTGGTTGATCTCCAACTCCTGATTCACCAGTACGGCCCGCGCCTTGGCCAGTCTCAATTCATACTGCCGAACTTGCGCTTTCTCTGCCCTCAACCAGAGAGGCACGGTGTATTCAAACCCCATGTTCCAACTCGTTTGATCTCCACGCAGCAGCGTGCCATAAGCACTGCCGAAGCCATCCGTGGTGATCCCGTCATCGTGACCATTCGCGATCAATTGATCACCAAAACCATTGAGCCGATATCCTGCGATGGCATCCAGTCTGGGTTTTGTCAAACTCTGGGCAGCCCCCAGTTGATGGCACAAGCTCTCGATTTGCCGCTTCTGCTGCTTCAATTCGACGCGTTCACTGAGTGCCGTCGTATAAGAGCCCAAGGCATTCCAACCTCCTTCAGGACGTGGCCCGAGATCCACCGGATGGAGAACTTTGTCGTGCTGTGCAGGTAACCCCATCATACGCCGGAGTCGCATTTCCGCGACCAGTAGACTCGAAAGCGTCTCCTGAGTCCGCGCCTGGGCTGCAAACTGAGCATCTTCGGCCTGCGCTTCATCCGCACTGCCCGCCAGCCCGGCAGTGAACTTCGACTGCACTTCAATGGTCGTGTCACCCAGGCTGCGCTCAACCTCACGCACTGCCGCATATTCGCGATGAGCCAGATCCAGATCCCAGTACGCCTGATTCACATCCAGCACGAACTGCTGAACTTCTCGCTCAAAATCCAGTTCGTTAATCTTGCGGTTAATTCGGGCAATCACCAGTCCCTGATCCACGGTGTATGGTCCTTTGTTCCCTCGATCGAGCGGCCCCGCCACCGACGTAAAATCCCGTCCCGCCCCCGCTAACAACGGCTGACGAAACTCCGCTCCCACGCTCCCCGCATAAGCCGAGGTAAACAACCGATTGGGCTGATTGTTCGATGCATAGTTCCATTCCTGCACCAGCGCGATGTTCCCGCCCGTCAATAGGGATTGATCCAGTCGCGAGCGGTATTGGGCTCCATCCTCCACCAGCACATTTCCCGGAGCCAGCCCCCCGGAAAGGAACAGGTTGTTCTGCACCAGTTCATCTTTCGACCAGATCATGCTCGTAGAAAATCGTGGATCGAAGTCGGATTTCGCGGCATCTGTCCCTCGCAGGCCATTATTGACGCTGTCATCTGCAATCGCCGGATCAAAGACCGAAGGCACCGCCTGCGGAGCCGTAAGAATCGGGTTCCCTGGCGACAGGAACTGCGCGTTGTTACGGATCACGTCGCTATATCGCAGGGCGATGGCCAGAACATCATGTAGCGCAATCGGCTGCAAATCCTGGGGACGAAGCTCATCGAGTGTGCGAGCCTTGCCCAATGCACCGATGGGTGTATTCACCTCGACCACCGGTGGGGCAGCGACGGCTTCTTCGGCCAGATTGAGATAATGCTCGGCAATCAAATTGACATGCCGCGGATCATCGTGAAACACATGACAGCCCGTGACGACACCGCAGACCAGACACAAAAGTGCCGGCATCGAAAATCGCTCGATGTGACTGCGTAAAAGTCGCATAGGTTGGGAGAGCGAGGCAGGAAGGAGATTGAGGAGGGCAGCGAGACTGGGGAGTGGAAAAATCGGCAGAATCAGAGAGGTCTATGACCTTATAAAGAGATAAGGTTCGCACGTCCAGATCTCTTCCCCAACCCACCCCAACCCAATCACGCCGACTGCACCTGCGTCGACAGCATCGCAGCGACCCCACATGGTCGAAACCATACCACTTTCCCATTAATTTCAGTGGTTCAAAAAACGGGGTTCACTTCAGTTTACGCAACACGATGTGCTGGTGTGAAGTTGGCGTAGTAAGTGCTGGTCATCACGCGATTGCAACGGTATACGGCGGCGATACCAAGCGAATCGAGTTCCAGCCGATCCGGTTGTTCCCGTTGCAACTCCGAGAAGGTAAGCAACGAACTGGCAACACTCAAACTGACCGGATGCCTCCAGACAGGCCATGTCAATGAAGCCTGTTTAGTTTCCCTGAGGCCGAATCCTGTCGTCTCAGCCCGGCCTATCACAGGAATAACCGGAAAACAGCCCATTCCAAATAGAGCAAGACAGTTGGCACCTCGTTCAGTTAGCGATCCATCATCGCTTGGATCACCCCATTGAAGTGCATAACCACGATCTTCAGCAGGATCCCATCGAAAAGACATCTTTTCGTCCCTGTAAAGCCAATCCGAGGCGATGGCCGCTTGAAATTGATCTGAATTGCATAATTCCAGGGTTCGTACAGCGTAAGACATCAATCCATTGTGCTGATTATCACCTGATCGAATTAGTCGCAGTGAGGTGTCTTTGAAAATCTCGATCTCAGCTTTATTGACTTTCTTTTTCTCTCGAAAACACTCTGTCCCTAATGCGGCAAGAGTGTCTACTGGCGTACGATTCGTTCGCTGACTATTTGACACTGCCGAAATCATGTGCTCACGGAATCGAGAAGCAAGAAAAGGCAACTCTTTGTCGATCGACCAAACGGAGTGATCGAGTGATTGAATCGCTGAATGAAGTTCGGCACCAAGTGTATCGAGTAACCCTGAATGCCCATACAACGTGGGTCGCCAGGTACCACCCGACAATTGCCACGACAGCTTAACACCATACGTTTGGATGGAAAGCACACGAAGTACCCCCAATGCGGCCAAGTACCCCAATGGGTTCGTGCCATCCAGTCCAGGTAAAAGTAGGCCATCGTTTTCGGAAGACACACTCATGTTGTTGCCTCCATCAGTTTCTCCGAAGGAGTCGCCATGACAAAATGCTCCTTATCCTCATCAGCACTGGCCTGCTGGTCGGCCAACCGTAGCACGGCTTCCAGGTAGGCCAGGCCCCACCAGCCATAACAGCGGGTCAATTCCCAGAATCGTTCTGCGATGCCGGAGTCAATGCGATGCGGCGGGCAGGCCTTGCGTTGTTTCCCATTGAGCGTAACACCTTCAATCGCCACCTCGGGATATTCATTGTCGATTACCACCGGAGCGAAGGGTCGCGCGTAGCCGTGATGGGACGCGATCAGATGAAGAATCAAATGGTGTTGCTCAGCCACCTGCTTTCTTAAGTCACTGTGTTCGACGATCTGAACCGAGAGCATCTCGTGCCGGAAGCCCTCTGGCAGACCCGCCCGTTCGCGGGCTTGCTTTCGCTGCTCTTGTGTTTGCGGCAAACCATCCGATTTGGCCAGGAATGCAGAGGCCATCCCGACCAGTAGCCAGGCATCAGTTCGATCCGTTCTCCGCAGCATCGCCTGGAATCGCTCGTCCGCCTTGCCGAGATCATGCCAATCGGCGGCTTTGTGGTAGGCTTGTTTCAATTCGTCGAGCGGCAAGGCTTCAATCGTGCGCAGCACCTCATTGCGGACATGTTGTGTGTGGTCGCTCAGGCTGATCGGCTCCTCGCGCATCGTTCGCGATCGATCATCATCGCCTTCATCTGAGACAGGAAGATACCAGGTTCTCGCCCTTTCCAGCCTTCGGCGAGTCATCAACACCAGACCGAGTTCGTCCGGATAACTCTCACGAAGCAATCCGAAATTAAGCGATGCCAGTAGTCGGCATGTATCACTGAACTCCAAACAATCCAATTCGACTTCGTCTGCAATCTGTTTGAGAAGACGACGAAGTTCGTACTGAGTCAATAATTTTTCGTCTTTGAGTTCGGCAAGTTGAGTCAACAGTTCAGTGAGAGCCTCGGACTGCGGTAATCGACTCCGCAGAGCGGGATGCAACCTCAGCGCGGCACGATCGCATGCCGATTGGAACGCGATTTCGGCCACGTCGATTGTCTCTGAAGAAACTTCTGGCACATGCCCCAATACTTCCCAGCCCGCCGCCTGAGCAGGGAGTACGAGTGTGTCTCCGGCACGCAGTTGGTCGGGTGAACCGATGATTCGGCTATCCTTCGACCCTCGCCAGAGAACGCCGACTCGTGAAGGTTCAACAGTTCGGGGTTCCCGTTTCCCTTGATTGCGATCTTCATCATTACTTGATGTTGTTATACCGAGAAGATCGCCCTCGGGTGCCGTATCCTCGATCCTGGTCAGCCACTTGCGAACACGGGAGATCGGCACGCTCATGCATTCAGCTGAAGTCGGCGGAAGCAAGCTGACAATATCACACCAGGCGGATGGCTTGATGTGGTCATCGTCAACCAGATCCGCTCGCCAGCAGACTTGTACGTCGGGCTCTCCCGCTTCTGACCCATGGATAAACAACGAAACCTCCGGATCCGGCGTGGGCCGAGGACTCGTCTGGCACCAGAAATCCACATAAGCCGGCAGCATCACAGGAGCATCCTTCGATGCGGATGGCGCGAGCAGATTTGCCGGAATCCTGCCGTTCTCACTCTGTTCCCTAAGAATCAGGGTGAATGCGTCGATACCGAAGTCGATAATATGCGATTCACTGGCTGTTGCGGTCTTCTTTCCCCGCTTCTTGCCTCCAGCCAGTTCTGCTTCGGACATGACGACTTCGGCATTCGCCAACAACCAATTCCAGGTACGGGACAAAGCATTGCCGTAGATCGGATCAAGCGGTTTATCGTCGTCGAGTTTGCTCTCCTCTTTGACACCCTTCTCTCCAGCAAGAATCACCGCCTTGGCTTCAATTTTCCGACCGCCGCGGTTGAGTCGACCAAACCGTTGCCGTAGTGCGTCCAGCGAAGCGCACTCCGTTACCATCACATCGAAATCGTAATCTGCCCCCACTTCCAGACACTGGGTCGCCACGATGAAACTGGTCATGGATGTCTTGGATGGTCGATCTGGCCCAACAATCTGTCGCAGCCGTTCAGCTTGCCGATCGCGATCGATCGGTCGCATCGAACCGATAACCAACTCGACGATGACATCCGGCTTGTCCTTGTTGGCTTCCCGAAGGTTCTCGTAGACCGCTTTCGCGGTTGCTACGCGGTTGACGATGATGCCGACAGCGGTCGGAACGTCATTTGCAATTGATGTCGCTTCGGTCACGACAGTTCTTGCGACATCAGGAACCTTCAGCAGTTTCGCTTTCTTTGGGGCCATTAGCCGGTCGTTCAGTCCCTCGTTTTCTCGATCCTTGTCAGCGATACGAATCACGTCCGCATCGCTGACACTCTTCGGAGGTGTCGCGGTCATCGGAATCACGACCATCGGCTTCACGCCGACTGGTTTCTCCGCCCACTTATTGGGGTCGAGGTAACGCTTCACGAAGTCCAGCGATTGGAGAAACGGCTGGCTGTTATGGGCTTCGTCCAACAGCACTAAACTATCGTAAGCGATCAACGCGGCTTGGATCGGGGCAGCATTTGGCGAAACGCCATATCCTCGAAACAGCAGTCGCGATCCAAGTTGGTCAATGGTCGTACAGATAATTGTTGGCTGGGTCGCAGACCTCGCCCAACGGTTATCGCGGTAAATGCCGCCCCGCAGTTCCAGAACATCCAAAGGCGGGGCACTCTTGAGTCTGAGCGTCGAAAGAGTTCGCAAAGATGCTGCGACCCGACCGAGAACACTGTCTGTGCCTTCTGCTTTCGCAATCTTGGTAGCGATTCGCACAGATCGTTGATGCGCCTCATCTACGATGACTCGGCGGTTCACACAAAAAAAGATTCGGCGAGGTGCAGTACGTTCGGCCTTGTTCCACTTCGTCTGGCATGCAAGCGCGAACACGGCGATATCCAGACACGAAGTTTTGCCGCTGCCGGTCGGTAGATCAATGGCACCAGGCCAGTTCCCTTCAACCACTTGCTTCGCCAAGCGGCACTGCCAGTCGTAAGGCTCGCGTTCGTGCAAATCGAAAAAGAACTTCGGGAAGTCAGCCAGCGTGAGTGCGTTCATCGGTCGAAACCTCCCCAAAGAGGCTTGCAAAGGCCGTAACCGAGGAATCGCCCGGCACACAGCAAGATGGGGCCAACGACTGGTTCGGCGAACTGAATGCAAACGTGCAGTTGCGGCCTTGCTCCGTTCCCGCCTTTGGTGGGGTAGACGGGAAAGCCATCCCCAAGTGTTGCAGTGACATGAGGTATTTCAGGATGCCCACGAAGCGGACGACGTTTTGCTGTGGCTCGCGGACTACCGAGATGCCAACTCGTCGTACCGACCGCGACTTCAATTGGTGTGGGTAACCCAATACGCTCGCAAGCAGTTATGACAATCCCCTTGACTTCTTCCTGCCAGGTCTCGCGTTCCTTGATGGGATCGGATTTCGGGAACCGATCGAGCACCACGGGCGTAACAGTGGCCCAGCATCTGTCATCGTGGCAATTCGCGGCAACCTCGGGATGCTTGAGCCATGTTTCCGGCCTTAACGCTTGACGGGATTCGATCCAATCGCGCTTGCGAAGTTTGATAACACCGATCCGCCCCAACTTGAGTTCGATTTCTCGCGGTTCACCGTCGTCATTCATGAGCAGCCTGCCCAGCACCCGTCCACGTTCCTGTCGGGGAATGGCACGAGGGAAGACCATCGCGACTCCAAGCAGATGCCCGTCGGCATGCTCGCAACTCACGAACGGCAATGGAATGCACGCAAGATGCTGTTTGCTGTCACGGAGTGGTTCGTTATTTGACTGATGGCCACTCACCCAACCAGGAATATCGCTGCCAATATGGCTCATCACTGCCCCGCGGAGCGCCTGAGTCACCGCCAATGTCGAGGCCAGAGGCAAACGTGGTCCATCCGTCTGAGTCAAGATCAGCAGGTCGCTGTCAAAGTCCGTATGTGGGATAGACTTTGATGAATCGGCTTCCTTGCGACGATACCCTGTCCAGAGGCCAAGCTTCGGACGAATGGGATCACGATCATCAATTTCTTTAAGTCGTGATTCTTCCGCAGTGATCAATTCATCAAGTTCTGTCTTTCGCTGTTGGGCTCCGGCTCCTTTTGCGGTCTTCCTCTCCTCTTTCAATTCGGTGATTCGTGCTGTCAGCACTTGATGCGATTCGCGTCCCTGTCGATTGAACTGGCGATTCAGCAAGTCGAGTGTACCTTCTGACGCACGCCGTGCCTGAAATTCCGCAAGGCGATCATCGGGAACCCAGGTTTCTGCATCCGTTGTTTGAGGGAAAGCCATCTCGTCAGCCACCCACATTCGCACCAGGGAAGAGGAATGGCCGATCCGCGTGACTTTGCCGCACAACTGGTCGAGTGAGAGCCGATGACTTTCGACCTCGGTAAAGTCAGCATCAGGCCAGTGAAGAAAACACAGGGCATCGCCAACCCAGACGGACGGGAAAGTCCGAGGTTGTTTAATCCGGGCAATGGCTGGCGCGCACTGCAAAGTGTTTGTCGCTTCCTCAGGAAAGGTGTCTTTCGCCCAATCGCCGTTTACCGGAACAAAGACTGTTCGCACTTCACGATGACTTACATTCTCACTCGGCGGCAACACAAGTTCAGGATCGCCAAGTTTCTCTAGCCACCGCAATGCCTGGCCCTCAGCCTCGTCCTCGCCCGTCTCAAACCAGGCAGCCGCCAGCGCCATGAACACCCGACCCGGATGAGGCGGCCACTCGGCGCGTTGGCGACTGGCAGGATCTGTGGCGACGCAGCAACCCGTCAGGTATTCCCAACCTATGCTTAAACCCAGCATCACTCGCCTCCTTCGCCACCTTGTTTTTGCGCAAGTTCCTGGCTCTTGACCACGAGTTTAACCAGATCGTCCGAGGGCACGAGTTGGAGTGGCTGCTCTCGCCACGGCAAGCCGACGGCCTTGGCCGCATTAATGGCGTCCTTGAGGAGCTTGATAGCATCGTCGGCCTCAAGCGTGATGCCTTCTTCCTTCACACCCGGCTTACCAAGCAGTTCCCACTTCAACGGTTCGGTCGGCCAGAGGAGGCAGCGCGAGCGCAGATCAAGCCCCGCCTCAGCCGCCAACGCTGCCGCACACAGTCCCAATGCTGCCAGAACCGTGCGGGCAGCATTGTTCACATCTTCCTGCGTCTTACCTTCTGGAATTTTATCGATGGGAAAATTCAGCCGCCGCAAGGCCGGGAAGGAGAGAACGACTGTTTGTTCGGCGGAAGTGATGGTGACGCCGCCATGAAAGGGTTGGCCGGTCTTGTCTTTTAAATCCGGCTTGATGTTGCCGTGATTTATCTCAGATGGTTTACCATCCTTTTTTTTCCCGACTTTCAGAAATTCTTTGCCATCAATCTTGGCCCTTACTGAATCAAGCGTCCAGGTTGCTGAATCGTCGTCTTTGGCCACATAAACGGGGCCAGCTTCTAGCTGAATCGCCAAAGGATCAATTCGGCTGCTGGTCTTCACACCTGCCACCACATTGATCCCGACGATTTCACTGACCATCGCCCGTTCAAACTTTGCCCCAAGGCCACCCTTCGGCCCGGTCGAGTCCCACATTCCCAGAAGCAAGGCGGTTGGGCACAGTTCAAACAGAGCGGTCGCATTACGAGCACTCACACGGCGAAGCCGTTGGCCGTAGCTGGACTCATCCTTCTCCGCTTTGGCTCGAAACGACTTCCCGTTGTCGTTTCCCTCTTCAATAACGACGCTGTCTCGCAAGATAGCGTCAACGATGCGGTGGGGCGCTTGCAGCGTCGTCACCTTGCCCACTGGTTCCAGTAATCGAAGATCGTCTGTCAGGTCAACATTCGGTTTGGCTGGGTGCTTCTTGGTCTTCTCCTTATCCCAGAAGCCCGAGAAATCGACTTCAACTACTGGTACAAGCAAACATTCGCCCACCGTCTTGCCTGACTTCTTAATCTCTTTTAGTTTCCCTTCGTCAATTGCCTGCTGAAGCGCCTCCTCCAAACGGTTGGCTTGGGACTGCACCGAATCGAGGAGGACACAGTCCACAGGGGCATCATATCCCGGCAGCCGACGTTTCTCGGCTGCGTAGACCGCCCCCGCATAAGTTGGCGGGAAGACTTTCGTTCCCTCACCTCCGGCAGGTTGGAGCACGACCCGTGATCGAGCAGCGGCTCCGGTTTCAACGGCCTTTCGCAACTGCTCCAAACTCAATTTGTTCGACATGCAGCATTCCTCAAGTTAATGATTCTGGAAGAGAATTCACTTACCCTACGTGTATTCATGTGAATATGCAATTGATACCTGCGTCGATATCACAAGACATATCAAGTAGACTTTCAAATACAGCTGCTTCGCAGAAAATCCTACCAGTATTTTGCGTTGGTCCTGCTCCCTCTCTCGTCGGTGGTACTGAGAGGCTCAAACTGTATCGTTGTGAAGAGCACTCTGTTGAATGATGTCTTCCAGTTCTTCTCTGGCGGTGAGGGTTAGTATTGGCGGCGGTGTCTTCAGCAGTTGGGCACAGCGAAAGAGGGTCTGATTCACACGCGTGGCGGCTGGGTCAATGTTTTGCGTGAAATAGATTCCCAACACAGAACGAGCCCTGGTCATCGCCACATACAGGCTGGATGCCAGCACGTTTTCCTCCGAGCCGATGAAATTATCAGCACAGGGAATCAACACCACCTCCGCCTCAAACCCTTTGTAGGAGTTGGCGGTAGTCACCAGTAGTGTGTTTTGCTTCCGCTCGAACTTTTGACTTTTCTGCTGAGAAAGCTCCACTCCGATTTTATTCAATCGGGGAGCGACATCCCTTTTGAGCCGTTCCCAGACCCATGCTCCATTGATAATCAGGCAGATGTCATTGGGCGGTACTTTCTCATCGACGAGCAGTCGTTCCAGATCGTGAGCGAGAGCTTTCAGTTCCCGATCCCGGCTGGGAAACCGGCGGACATAGGGCCGAGGCCCATCAATCTGGTTGTATTCCACATTCAGCCACTCCTCGCCGTCTCGTTCTCCTTTAGTGATTAACCCCAGCGACTGGAGTTCTTTGTGATCCTGTAAATCGGAAGCCGGGGCTAATCGTTGCAGGACATTGACCGCAAATTCCGTAATCGGTCGTGTCGAGCGAAAACTCTCTTTCATCACGGTGGATCGGCCACGGAGATCCAGACCGAACTCAGACCATTTGGGTGTCTTGCGCCCGTAAACATTCTGAGCATTATCGAAAAAAATATGTGCCGAACGACTGTTGTGATCTTCGGGAACAGTCTGTTCTACCAGCGAGAGGAGCAATCGGAGTGTATGAGGCCCCATGTCTTGAGCCTCATCAAGAAACAGTGCCCGACAATGATGCTGAAGTGTTTGTTCGTGCGACTGATTCAGAAACTCTTCCGAGGCTTTGTCATAGTTGTACTTGAAGGTCTCCATCGAGAGACCTGCACTGGGAAGCAGCTGCGCGAGCAGATCCCGCACATGAAAGAGTTCCACCTGATTCCAGGGGAATTCAAACAGGTTTGATTGATTCTTCCAGGCGGCTTCGATGGACGCGGATAACAAGCTATGGAGTGTCCGATTCGCATAGACAGCCCAGATCTTGGCCTCCGGATCGCTTTGAAGGCGACTGGCTGTTTGAGCCAGCCAGTTGGAAAGCACGACAGTCTTCCCGCTCCCTGCCACTCCACGCACTAAACGCGGTTTACCATCCAATTCCAGGTTGCTCAGTCGCTGCTGTTCCTGGGACAACACAGGTTTCATGGCTTTCCGGCGTACAAACTGCCCGCCCAGCGTATCATCATTCTCGTCAGGCTCGTCGACCTCGGGAACTGATGTTCCATCAGCGGGCTGCCAATGAACTCCTCCTTTTCGCCGTACCAGGACTCGAGGTGTCAGCATTTTGATAAGAGGGCTGAGATAAGGTTCTTCCATCTCCCCCCGGCTGGCAATCACGATCACCGCTTCCCGTGCCCGGCTGATCGCCACATTGACCAGTCGTTTCCATTCATCATGAGGCCACTGATGGCTTCCCGCATTCACCGTGTCAAAAATGACCACATCCGCTTCAGCCCCTTGCTGGCGATGAACCGTGGAGGCTTCCCAGGTTTCCAGCTCCTCCGCTGCAAACCACTCAGAAACAGCCTGGGCCTGCGCCACATACGGAGAAATAAAGAGGCCACGACAGGTTTTCAGGCCGGGATCACGGAACAGTTTGGCCAGAACAAGCAAGGTTCCTTTCCGAATCCAGCTTCGATTTCCCGGGCCACGTTCGGCACGAATCGCTGCCAGATTTTTCCCTTCTTCATCAATGACATACCAGATGGCCCGGGGTTGCTCGCTGAGTAATGGAGGGAGAGGACAGACCCGAGACGAGACTTCTGCCGCTGTCGTCAGGAGGGATCCATATTGATAGTTTGACACTACCTGACAGATCTCGGGATGCATCCGCCGCTGTTTGGTCAGCACATGCACCGCCAGTGAAACACTCGTCATTTGATGCAGATGACTGACACCACTATTCGCCAGCCATGCCTGCTGAACGGTCGTCAGCACCCGGCGGACACGGCTGATGGGAGCCAACTGCTTGGAATCCCCCACCAGCACCACCCGGCGAGCTGCCAGAAGAGACAGTGCCGCCGTGGCTGCTCGTGAAATCAGTCCGGCCTCATCGATAATGATCGTCGTAAATGGTGCATCTCCCCGTTCTAGCAGGGATCGCACCACGTCCTGATCCAGCAGCTGCAATGCTTTAAAGGCTGTGACGATTACGACACGCACATCCGGATGGGTCAACAAAGCCCGGCTGGTCTCTCCTAATCCCGATCGTAACTGCTGAATTTGTTTGCGAGCGAAGGCTCTTTCTTCCCAGGAATCAATGCGTGGCAATTGGCGTGTCAACAACTCGATTTTCTGGAGTGTGTCGGTTTCCATCCCCGCCAGTAGGGAATTCAGACCAGCCTTTGAGAACGATTCGACAGAAGCGCCCTTGCCGATCCGCAGCAGTTCCATGTCTTCGAGAGCTGAAGGTGCCAACTCCTGGGCAGCAATGCCCAAAGACAATGCCACAGCATCGGTCGCGCGGTTGGTCGTCGACACCACCAGAATTCGCTCACTGGGATCAGCCAGAACAGAGGCCAATTGTCGACCGATGGTGTAAGTTTTCCCCGTTCCCGGTGGCCCCCAGAGAATGCTCCAGCCATGTTGCCACCACTCTGAGAGGTGATTCAGTCCGACAGTTGTAGGTCGCTTCACTCGCGGATGAAGATTCCCGGTGGCCGCATTGAGCCGCCGATTGAGGTCTTCCGAGAGTGGTCGAAACCTTTCGTCGTGATAGATGGCGTTCAGGGTGCCCAGAAAGTCGAAGGGCCTCACAAGAAACGTGCCCACGGTGGGCGGAGCTTCTGAACTGGTCAGGTTGATAAAAAGACAACCCTGTTGCTGATCGACTTCCAGAATCTCACCGGCCCACAGGCTGGCTTCCTGAACGGGCGATTCTTCGAAGTCCGCCAGATCGATGGCGTCACTCTCTTCCAGAGCCTGCGGCCGAAACGCGATCGCGCCTTCCCAGGTCCAGTCAAATTCAATGCCACTTCCCACATGGATTGTATAGATAATCCCGCGAAGGCTTTCTGCGAAGACACTCACTTTTTGGCACGTCAGTCTCACCCACCTGGAACAGATTCGCAGTTCTTCGCGCACGGCTTTCCGGGCATCGCGAATGAAGGAGTCCTCGACCGCTGGTAGATCCAGTTCCCGGAGAAACCGAGCCGGCTCAACAGTCGTCTCCTCATCGATTGACGCAAAGACAATTTCCTCGGGGTCATCAGACACGATGGGAGCGCTTTCAAGGAATCAGAAATCCTGGTTGTTCACTGAGGGAAGTCTAACAGGAGGATTCCCATATTTCTGTCCGTGAAGCCCTCCATGGGAGATCAAAATCAAGCACAGAATCTTGTGGTATTGTTTTCTTTCCCGCCTGAAAAGAGGCGAACGGTCAGGCCTTGACGGGAAACTCCCGAAGTGGTTCATGCTCAGGAGAGTTGTTGTTGAGACGGGGAGAGTTTGAAAAACTGTACCGATTTTCGTTGGCGAAAGGGTCGACACTTGGATAGATTTCTTCGCAGAGACCGCCCGTGCTGGCGGTCTGTATCCATTTTCCTGGAGTGACTTTGTCTGATCCCGAGGACGCGTGTAAGCGGCCTCGTTACATCGCTGAGACGCGCGCGAGCGTCAAGAATCTGCTTCCCGCAAATACCGCCAAACTGAGCCGCAAGGCTCTTTGCAACAAAAGCAGTACTTGGAACCGCGCCCCCGCAAGGGGGCGTCGGCCATGTGCTGTTTTGTTGGCCCCTTGGCGGGGGTTGCGGGAGCGGTCGTGGTTCGGCGCTCTCTTTTCTTTTCCGCCAGCGGGGATTTTGTCATGTCTGAACGTTTCTCGATTAAGCCAGGGACTGCTGCTGATGGCACTTTAGCGGCTCCAGCCAGGAGTTCGCCCTGGATGCCCTTCCTTCTGGGGACTACGGTCGCCACGATTTTTTTTGCCGGTGGTCTCTGGTGGACGAGTGGAGCCACGGAACCCCCGGATCTCCCTCCCCCACCATCTCCTTCGCCGTCATCCACCAGCACCTCATTCGTCTCAGTTCCACCGCCTCCGCCACCGCCTCCGCCACCACCTCCGCCACCGAAGTTGGAAATCCCCAGTCAGTATCGTGCTCTGGCCGAGATCTTGTCACTGGGGATCACGAGCGAGCCGGAGGATTTCAAACAGACGACCAACAATGGTCTTGCGGCGGCCCAGCATGCGGCGTTGGATGCTCTGCAAGGGATCACCACCGAGGATCTGGAGATCCGTAACACAGCTGCTCGAGCCCATGCGGCATTAACCACGTTCGTCCAGCATTGGAACTCGCTTCAATCGCTTCCCGATCCGACATCGGCCGGCGATGTCATGCTGGATTCCTTTGTCTCTGGATTTGCCTCCGGCTTTACGGCAAATCCCGTTTTCGCCACAGACTCCATGAATCGTGCGGCTCAATCCGACAAAAATGCGGCTGCGAAACGGCAAGTCGCCATCGCACTGTTCAAGGCCGAACGGCAGTACGATGCGATTCATCAATCGCTTCCTCGCATTGCCAGTCGATTCGCGGCACCAGTCTCTGAGGCAGACCAGCGTTTCACCGTGGATATTAATGACACTTGGGGCGAGCGCACGTCTGAAAAATGGTTTTGCATTCATAATGGAGGAGCGGAACTCAAGGATTGTACCTTGCAGGTACAACTCACGGGGAAAGATGGCCAGATTCGACGCAACGTTCACTTTCTGAACCACTGGCCTGCGAATACCTGGATGTACGCTCAATACAAGGTGGGGTTTGCCCTGCCGGATGGAACCCAGGCCGACTCTCAATCCGTGGCTGCCATTCGGGCAGCGGATCTCTCACTCTGGTCGCCCGAATATTCAACGCAGTTCCATTATGACTACCACGGAGCGGAGCGGGATCAGGACGTTCAGAAATTCTGCGAACCCATTCAATTGCAAGGAACCTACCTTCCTTTCCAGAAGGGAATACTCTGGGACACTGAAGCGGGGGCCCAGCTCACGCTGACAGGGCTGGAATACCTTCCCCCAGGAAAAGTGACACTGACTTTCTCCACCGATAGAGAGAAGCAAAGTTGGTACTGGGATCAAGCCGGTTGGTCGCAGGGCGAGAAGAAATATTTTTACGCTCCCCAAGGGGGAATGAAGTTTATTCCCAAGGAGGTGGATGTGCGGCTGACCTTCCCCGACACGTCCGCCGAATTCACCCAGACTCTGAAATTCTGACTCCTTGATCAGTACGAACATCGCGGATATGGGGCGTTGGAAACTGGTCAGCAGCTATGAAGCTGATCCGGGTTTGACCGCCGAAAGCTTGTCTCTCCGAAACGCGGGCCAATAGTTCGTGGTCTCCCAGCCAATCGCTGGAGATCCTCTTTCTCCCCTCACGACTGGTCATAAAGGAATCTCATGTTTCATCGACACGCCTGGATCGGGTTGGTTTGTCTGGTCGGCATAATGAACATCGCTCAGGCCGAACCACCTCTCACCCCGGAGGATCAGCGTTTCTTGGAACGCTACCAACAGATTCGTTGGCAACAAGGGCCGGGTCGGTTTCCGGTGGGTACGCAAGCCACCATTCAGCTTCCCCAAGGATACCAAATCACGGATTCCCAAGGTTCTCAGATTTATATGAGTCTCCAAGGAAATCCTTCCGATAGCAGTCTTCAGAGCGTGGTCACGATGACTAACGATCCGTTCACAATATTTCTGGTCTTTACGTATGCCGACATTGGAAAAGTCGACGATAGCGATGCCGGTTCCATCAATGCCGATGAGCTCTTGAATCAGATTCGCGCCAACACCATCGCTGCGAATGAACAGCGCAAACAAGCCGGGCAGGAGTCACTCTTCGTTGACGGTTGGATCCTTCCCCCTCGCTACAATACGACCACCAAGCGCTTGGAATGGGCTTGCCGCTTGCGCCACGAAAATGGTGAACCAGGTGCCAACTGGGATACACGGATTCTGGGACGCAGTGGAATGATGTCCGTCAAGTTGGTAGCTCCTCCAGAGCAGATCGAGTCTTTGCTTCCCGTCATCAATGAACTTCTGCAAGGATTTTCTTACAACAGCGGCAGCGACTATGCCTCCTGGAAGTCGGGAGACAAAATGGCGGCTTTTGGCGTGGGAGCGCTGGTCACAGGTTCCACCACGGCTGTCGCGGTGAAACTCGGTTTATTCCAGAAATTGTGGCTGTTCATCGCCAAATTCTTCTATGTGATTATTGCCGCCCTGGGCGGTATTGGCTGGCGGTTCTTCGGAGGCCGGCGAAATCAAACTGCCCCGACGAAACCCGCTTCAATAACACCGTTCACGGAAAATTCCGGCTCTTCTTCCACGCCGGCCTGGCCACCTCTGCCCGCACCACCTCCAACCACCGGCCCGGATCGCCAACTCCCCTGAATAGTTCTGGAAGATCCCGGGCGTCGGGCCATGTCCGGCCTCGTACCCAAACCTTCTTCAAGCTTTGACTTCCCGGGTTGAGGACGTCGTCAGCGATTGAATTCTCCCAAGTCCCTTAGATCGACAGGGGTAGCGACGGCATGTTCGAGGCGACGGAACCACTGCTATGGGGAATCTTCCTCGTGCTATTCCTGACGGAACAACTGCGCATCCTCCCAGGAAGCCAAGTCCTGCTTTACCAAACCTGGACAGGATGCTGGAAAGTCTGTCCCACCGTGATCGCCAACTCCGCCGTCCGCATCGTCCTGCTTCCCTTGCGCCCCACCTCTCGTGTCGTCAAAGGGGCTGAATTGGAAGCGCTGGCGATGTTCCCTACTCCTGAAGGGATTGGGGAGAAACTTCCCGATCCCCAGGAAGTCCACGATGTCCTGGCTTTCGTCGAGGACTGGGGACGGAAAGGGCGGGAGGTGTCATGGGCCGCCAGCGGACTGGCGATCAGTTTGCTGGTCGTGCTCCTGCTCTGGCAGGGAATCCTTATTCTGCCAATTCCCTTCGCTCTCCGCTGGGGATTGGGTGTGATGCTCTATTGGTGGTGGGCTACGGTCATGCTGTATCGAAGAGCCAGAACCTCGCTCGAATCCCCCCATTCTCCCCTGGAACCAAGGCTGGGAGTCGAGATGCTGATCAGTCCACTGGTGGCAATCAAAGCCTTCACGATGCTGGGAGCGGATCGAATGGAGCGACGGAATCCCGTGGCGGTAACCTGGGCACTCATTTCACCAGGGGAACTGTTTCCCCATATCCGAAGATGGTACGGAGCGACGCCTCTCGTGGTAGACAACGACCCCGCGATGGGGACTCACGAATCCCCGTCACTCCCAAGGCTGAAAGCCCTTATGCAGTTGCGGGGAATGGATCTCTCCCTGGCCCTGGCCGCACCTCCGCCCGATCCCGATGCCCGGTGTTATTGCCCTCAATGCCATGGACAGTTCACTCGGCAGTTCACGGCCTGCCCCTTCTGTCCTCACGTGGAATGTCGAAACTTTGCTTCCCCGCCGGAAACCTCCACGGCCTCCATGCCTGTGGCGGCTTCTTCGGGAGGAGTTGATTCGATCCCGTAACTTCGCCCCTCGCCCCAAGTCGTTGCCGTGAGGGGCTTCTCAATGGTTTGACCCTGGTTTTTGTGA
The DNA here is from genome assembly GCF_056500625.1 of Planctopirus sp. SH287. Taxonomy (NCBI): domain Bacteria; kingdom Pseudomonadati; phylum Planctomycetota; class Planctomycetia; order Planctomycetales; family Planctomycetaceae; genus Planctopirus; species Planctopirus sp. SH287. The sequence goes on from NZ_CM151403.1 coordinate 2,377,801, forward strand.
AACATTTGGATAAGGCATTTTTTCATGGTTCTGCATCTCGCCACGTTGGCCGTCGTCTGGTGCGGTTTCCTGATTGGAGGATGGTATGGCGGGAATCTGGGATCATTTGTCGGCGGCGTCTCGGCCATGCTGCTGTGCCTGGTCTTGACCGACGTCTTTCTCTACGACCGTCAGTTGGACGGGTTCCTCCCCAGACATCGCGGAACGATGACGAGTTTTCTTGTCATTATCGTTTCCATCGTTATGGGAGTCCATTTCTTTGGTGCGACATGGGGGCCGCTCCTGGGGATTGTCGCCGGAGAATTCCTGGGACGTTGGCTCAATCAAGCTCTGGGCTGGGGCGGCGAGCCGGTGCAGCAGGATCTCTCCTTCCGCATTCACTGTTTACTCTGCCCCGTGGCTCTCGCCTCCATTGACTCTCCCGCCGATCCCGAAGAACTGAAAACGCTCGACAAGATTGCTCGGAGATGGTTGCTGCCGATCGGCCTCCATCATGACCAGGATCGGTACAAATTCCTGAACGCCGCGAAGAGCGTGATGTATGACCAGGAATCGTTTCGCGTTCTCCGGGAACTGCCACCCGATCTGCGTTCGCAACTCCTGCTGGACAGTCTGGCAGTCGCCTATTCGCGAAAGGTGATCTCACCCGAGAAAAGGCAGGCACTGTTAAGCCTGGAGTCCCACCTGGCTCTTCCCGACCGATCCTGTATGGAGCGTTATGAGCGAGAGGTGACGCTCGACCGCTTGCGGAGTCCGGCCCTGCAAGTTCTGGGACTTTCGCCCCACGCAACACAAACTCAGGTCGATCTGACCTACCGGAAAGCGGTTCGGCAATACCATCCTGATCGTGTCCAAGGGGCTCCCGAGCACCTGTCGGAGTTAGCCCGCGAAAAAATCGCCGTTCTCAATCACGCCCATCAGATTCTCAAGACTGCCGACGTGACATCCTTGAGATACCTCTTTCGAGGATATCCTACCGAGGAACACCTGGAGCCGGATGGTCACTCGGCCTTCAACTGCCGCTGCTGGTTGTGCAATCAAGCCAATCGAATTCCTGAAAACGTTCATTTGCATTCGATCCGGTGCGGAGACTGCCACGCCTTACTGGGAGTGGTTCTTGAATCGTGAACAGATCGCTGGAACGGAGGCTGGAAAAGGTTGTCCGCCAGGATCTCGACACCTAACAACGGTTTCCACCCGAGATTTTGACCACGAGATCAGCATCATTCGTTTTGAGATCGCAGAGAGGCTCCGGTTGAAATTCTGACTTCTACCGGGATGGCATCGCCACCAGAGGCTTGAAGGTTGAGGGGCCATTCCGATCACACCTCATTCAGAAATGGGAGCAACACGATAGCCCTCTTTTGCAGGATTCCCTCTCCGTTGCCTTCCCTACACAGAGTACCGGTCTTCAGACGACCTATGCCATCCAGCCGCTAGGTTTCCCAATTATTCGCTTCACTATCATCCGACGGATCAGAAGAAAGGTCGATTTATGTCGATACTGGATCGCTCGACATTTTTCATTAAAGTACATACTGTTTTTTTTGAAGAGCTCGTTGATCGGTATGATATCTACGATCCTGATACCGATGAAAAAATCGGTGTCGCCGAAGAGCAGCCAGGCACATTGGTGACCTATCTGCGTCTGCTGGTCGGCAAGCAATTTTTTTCCACGAAAATCGTGGTGACGGAAACGGCCACCGGTGCGACACTGTTTGTGTTCCATCGCGACATGGCGTTCTTCCGGTCAAAAGTGACCGTGGTGTCTCCTGGCGGTGAGTTAATTGGCTACTTCAAATCGAAACTCTTTTCGCCGTGGGGTGGATTTCTACTCTATGATCCCAATGACCAGCAGGCGGGGGATGTGAAAGGAGACTGGAAAGGCTGGAATTTCAAGCTGCTGAGTACGTCCGGGAAAGAACTGGGAACAGTGACGAAGAAATGGCCCGGTCTGGCCAAAGAGATATTTACCTCGGCTGACAACTATGTGGTCGCGCTCAGCCCATCAATTCAATCGAATGCCAGGCTGGCCACGCTGCTGTTGGCCGCTAGTTTGGCGATTTATACATCTTGTGGTCGCATCTTCACACGCCGCTAACATGGCACGTTGCGGCTGGCTGTCCGTGTCGACCAGCCGCTGACGGGAACCATTCAGCTGGATACAGACCAGGGCATAGCGGGAGGTGACATCGTCGCACATCGCTATTGTCCTCCGCAAAGACGGGGTTCTCGAACCCAGGCGCTGTGCTGGAGATGTGTGTCGGCCCCGAGAAGGATCACGGGATCACTGTCCGAGTAGACCTGAGAACGGGTCTTGGGAAGCTTGGTAGGTCGGGGCATTGGTGGAGGAACCTTTCAAACGGAGATTTCCATGATGGCCGATTCGTATCCGCAGCGACCGACTGCCTTTGCGTTTCCGGTCCGGCGGATAAAAAGTGATATAAAGGGCGGCCACAGCCCGCCAGTGATCAGCATCGAGCAGGGAACCGGGATAGCGACAGAGCTTTGTGATCATTTTTTGTATCGCCACTTTCCGGGTCTCCTCATGTTCGGGGCCGGTTCGAATCGCCTGATAGCGAACCGGATCGGTCGGAGCCCCGTAACGAAAATACGGCGGAGGGCTTTCCGCAAAATCGCTGATTCCGAGATCGAGCAGTAGGCGACGTTCGCCGATCCAATCGGTTGCGAGGGTTTTGTGCTTCCCTTCAGAAACTGCGGGAGCATCGGGATCCGGATAAAGGCTTTGCCAATGCGTCGCCCCGGAACACCAGGGATGAATCTCTTTATGTCGGAAGGGATGATCGGCGCAATGGAAATAAAACTGACTAAGCGCTTCTTCCGCTGTCAGATCCCAATATCGCGTTTTCCAGGTATAGAGTCGCAGCTCCCGCCGCTCGAACAGCACACTGTCATAAACGGCGGCACAATGAAGCCAGCGATGATAAAGCTCGTAGGCCTCGGAAATTGCACAGAAGGGACAGAAGATCATCCTGTGGCATCGCAGCACCATTTGACCGCGAGCTTTGGCGAAACCGACACCTGCTGGCGGGCAGTTGTAGTCGTAAGTCGCTCGTCGCGGAGTCGTCTTGAACCCGAAAGATTGGAACCACTGCAGATGTCTCGCCCGCGTCACCGCCAGCTCGACAATTCGCGACGGCAACGGCAACGCAAATGGACGCAAAACATCTTTCAGAATTTGCGGATAGAAATACCGATCTTCGGCTGTCAGCAGATACGGCAGACCCCAGCGAAATTTGTATTTCTCGTATTTCCAAATCGTGGATTTCGTAAGTCCTGGGTGTAATTTCTTCGGACCGTCGCGAAAAAGAATCGGCGTCGGCAACGGCGGCCATTTCTTCGATTTCGATTCCCGTTTCGGAGTAGATTTCACCGCCGATTTCGCCTTTTTCAGCGATTTCGAAGATTCAGATTTCGCAGTTTTATCGGATTTCGGCATGGCGATTTTTCTTTCTCATTTTCTCCTCCGTCTTTAACGTTAAAGACGAAAATTTGGAATTCTCAAAACGGTTTTCAATTTCATTTCGTTTATTCCCCATTCGGGTCATAAAGAGGCTCCTATCGTCGCTTTTCTAATTTCTCACTCGCTTCGCTCGTTTCGAAATTCGATTTTATTTTCTTCAATTCTGTTCCCATTTCTGTTTCGAATCCGTTTCAGATCCGGATTTCGAAAACCAATAAATTCGTCTTTAACGTTAAAGATGCGAAACCATATAAATCCGCTCCAAAGTCTGTTTCTGATTCCTGCTCTGTTCGCAATTTTCAGTTTCTGAAGAACCAGAAACGAAAATGCGAAACGAAAACCGAAGCTTCCGTTCCGCATTCTCTGCTCCCGAGATCTGCTCAAAACTTTTTACAGATTCATTTCTGCTTTCGAAACGATGTCAGGCCCTGCAAATTCTGTCGCTGCAATTTCTTCATCGCGGCTTCGATCTGTTCCTGATCGGCTTTCATGCAGAGACGACTGCTATTCGCTAAGTTGTGACTGAAGCGATTAAGATCGGTCTGATCTCGTCGATCATGATGCCAGGTCACTCTTAAACCAGCCTCCATACAACAACGCTGCATCATGACCCAGAGCGGCATGTTGGCTTTGCGACGCAGCGGGTACTGACCACCCATCGCGGTAATTTCCGAATCGGTCACGATATGCAGTCGAGTCGTGCCAGGGGTTGTCTGATCCTTTGCGCGTCGCGCATTCATAATGCTTCGGCAGATTCTGGCTCAGCCAAAGCAGCGGCAGCGCGTAGGCCATCATCTCGGCCACATTAACCGTTCCGAAATTGAAACCGCCATGAAAGACTTTTCGTCGGTTCCGTTTCGAGATCAGCACCGAAGCGAAACCGCAGGCATGTTTCCAGGTCGTGCCGCTGCCATCGCCGACGAGCAGATAATCAAAACTTGTCGGGTCGATCTTGAGTCGCTTCAACATCTGATCCATCGGACTCTGTTTTTCGATCCGGGTCGTTTTCGGCATCGTCGCTATCGCTTTCTGGTTTCGGTTGACCGCTGCAGGTAACGCAAGGTCGAGACGCTCGCAGCTCTCTCGCCATTGCCTGTCTTTCTTTATCAACATCGAAGTCCAGGTCAGCCAACATGTCGAAGGTGGCCTCGGTCTCTGTCCTCGCTTTCTCCGCTGCGGTGATCTCGGCATCGGTGACATCCGTATGCGGTGTCAGGTTCCAGCCCTGGGCTTTGCAGAGGTCGTTCAAGAAATTGGCCAGCCGACTGGTCGCCAACGCCCCAGACAGCACCAATAAGACAGGCTGAGCCCAGCCCGGCAGAATCGCGGCCGACAACCAAAAGAAGCCGGCGACCCAGACCGAAAAGCAGAAGGGGCAGTTAACGGCATAAATCGCCCCAGGAGGCTCCGGAACGGCAAAGTGGCCCAGGATTCCAATAAGGCGGCGTCAACGCGTTCCTGGGCCCATTTTCGGGCCTTCTCGACGCCGTCCCGTAACCCGGCGGCGATCTTGCCATGCCGCCAGATCTCGACGGGCTCTGGCAAAGGGGACATTCATCGTACCCGCAGGGGGATCCTCCCTTCATTTCTTCACCGTGAACAAAGCGAGGATTTAAAGATGCAGCCTTATCACGGTTTCGTTTTGAAGTTGGCTGGACTTTCAATGTCTGCCGTGGTCGGACGCTACGACCTGTTTAGTCTCCCTATTTTGAGGTTTGATCGTCCATGACTAGATTTCGGGGAACACACCGAACCTGAACGGCTTTCAAAGCCTTACCGAAGCACTGAACCCACCACCTCATTGCCTATCAACGGAAGGGGATTTACTAAAAAAATACATCGCATCACTTTGCTTAAAGTACTTCCTTCCGACCCACTTAACGAGGGAATAGCGAGATCCAGTATTCTCAGAAAACTCAACCACCGGCTTGCGGCTGATGAGCGCAACTTCTTTCAGTAGATATATTTACGGCAATATTTAAATATAAGAGGAAAATGAATTTGTTGGTCAGTACAATGGGGCGGCATTTTCAATGTTCAGCAGGCAGGCTGATGCCGTCTCATGCCCGATTGAAAACCAATGCCGCAGTGGAGCGAAACGTTCTTCCTGGAGTAAGAGGGTGTCGGCTTGGGTCAGTCCCTGCGACGAATGTCTGTGTCATTTCAAACATAAGAAAGGATGTTTCCAGAAAAGTTGTTTTCGGAGGATCTCCCCGAGGGGATCGATTCTAAATTCGGTGAGTCGTGGTTTGGACGGCTTGATCATCCGCGACTGCACACGGCCTCTGGGAGGCCATGAAGATGTCGGCCTTTTGCCAGAGCAAGGGATTCGGTTCTTTAAGTCAGATAATGGGCAGCGGTTGGCCCGGTTCAACACCGCTGGGATTGTGTCGGCAGCGAAGATGGCCCAGTCAATTGAGGGCTGTCTGACGACAGGCATTCTGTTCACGTTTTTGATGGCAACATGTCCTTGCTTTTTCAGCGGGATTGACACTCTGTTTTCAACATTTGGTCTTGCAGTCTTGCTCCATGTTGAAGTGGTTGAAGTGTCAGCCCCCGGTTCTGCGTCGGACACGTGTCCCTAAGTAATTAGGCCCGTGTCTAGAGCTCGCGTTCCGAATGCAATTTTCAGTTCACCCGCAGTCGCGATTCTACGTTCGTCGAATGCGCTGGGTGACATCCTTTGAATTCAGTTAATCCATTCGCCTTTCAGGAGTCCTGAATTTTGTCTCAAGAAAAAAAATGCGCCTCTCCAGACAGTTTGCTGAAGTCACTCCCCCTCGTCTTTCCCGACTGGCAGGGAACGTTATTCCCTGCGGTTCCTCAAGGTTACCAATTAACTTCCCAAGGTCTCTTTCAGGGCGAAACACTCGTCACTCCCACGCCCGTGCTCATCGTCGGTGAAACACCGGGCGTGGGAGTTCGGCCCCGCCGGAATCTTCTCCTGCTCGTGCATGCCAGTGGAAGGTACCGATCCATCACTTGCAGAGCCTGAAAGGTATTAAGGATCTCATTGATTCTCGTGTGCAAGTCAACGAGCAGAATTCAAAAATGCTCCGGCGTTACTTTGACGCGGCGATCATGGAGTTTAGAGATCAATGGCCCTGTCATCGGGATCGTTCGGTCTGGGGATACGCGGTCTCCATTCCCAGCTCCTCACCGACCACACCCGCGACTTATGAATTCCAGTACGGATCGACCCACCTTGCCCTCCGGGATTCCGGAGGTGCCAAAGATCCTCAATCAAATTCGGCCATCGTTCCGTTCGACGAGGACAGCGAACTTCTGCATTCCAAACGTCAGGAACTCAGAAGCAATGGCTGGAGATGGTTGAACAGGCCGCGGAATATCCCGTGCTGCGTTTTTTGGTGGTGGCCAGCTTTGTGACGCCACTCTTGAAGATTGTCGAGAGGCCGGCTTTTTGCGTGAGTCTGGCGGGGCCGGCGGGATGCGGGAAATCGATCGCGCTGAAAATTGCAGCCTCCGCCTGGGGTGCCCCCCGATCGGAGACGGGGCTGCTGCATGATTTCAACCGCACGGAAAATGCGATGATGGAGCTCGCGGCGACTTATCGTGACCTGCCATTGTTCATCGACGAGCGCAGCTATTTAGGGAAAAAGGAAAAGGAAGTTTTAGAAAAGCTGATCTACACGATCGGAAACGGATCCCACAGAGCCCGCGTCGGACAACGCTCCAAACAAACCTCCCGGACAGTGGCCTTCCTGACAGGTGAAAGTTCGGCGTTGGCCGCTGTTCAAAAGGATGGAGCCATGCGGCGGGTCCTGGAGTTTTCGCAACTCCCCTTCGGCGAGCAGTCGTCCGAAAAAGCGGAGTGTGCCAGAGAACTGCAACGCCTGGCCATGAGCCATCACGGTCACGCGGGACGGATCTTCGTTCAATTCCTTCTGGATCACCAATCCCAATGGCCCGCCTGGAAGGAGTGGTATCTGGAGTTCGAACAAGCCGAACGGCGATTCGCACCCGGCCAAAATTCCCTCGAAGACTCGCTGGTCGGACATTTGGCGCTGGTGCGGTTGGCCAAACGATTACTGCGTCGTTGCTTCCCAATGTTGAAACCGGTTTTAAGGCATGTGATCAAGCCGCTGCGGAGAGAGATCTACGGTTCCCTGCAACAGTCGGACAAGGCCCAGGAGATTTACGATGCGCTTTGTCACAAAGCGGCTCAGCTGGCCAATCGCGGATCCAAGACTCCTGGATCCGATTCCTGGAGCTATGACCCAGAGAAGCGAATTCTCCAAGTGACTCCCCAGGCACTCGAAGGGTTTGTTCGATCTCGATTTGGACGGGAGATTGACTCTGTCCTGATGGCTTTCAAGCAGCGGGGCTGGCTTCGCCAATCCCCCCGGGAGGCCGCCAAGCCCGTTGGTCGGTTTAAAATTCGCAAGCGTGTCAACGGGGTGATCACATGGTGGTACGAGATTCGGATTCTTGAAGGGTTGCAGGGAAGACAAGCTCCTGATTCTGGGAAACCGCCTCGTGTCAAACGGGCCTCACGACTCTCCAAGCGGGTGTCCCGGCCCTTGACCACTTAATCCCTTCTCATTTCGCGCGCACTGCGCGATAGGAAATCGAGGGGTGAAGGAAGATCCCCTCACGGACGGCGAAAATTCAGCCTGTCGTGGGAGCTAAAAAAGAGGGAGTGGCGGGAAATCCTGCCACTCCCTCTTTGTGTTCCCTGGTCCTCACTCGCGATGGCATCAGGGGGAGGCGGCCATTTGTGTGACCTGCCGTTCCTTCCGGTTTCGCGGACTGGAGGCTTCGCAGCACCGTTCCGATTCCGTGGAGATCACCTGATGATCTCCCGGCGGGATCAGGTTGTCGGGACTGAGTGGCATGTGGATATAGAGCCGCTGGTGATGATCCCACCGGATCGGCGAGCCGCTTTCATGGAACCCCAGTCTCTGGAACCCCATGGCCAGTGCCGATACGAGAAATCGAGTTTCCAGGCAGACTTTCCCCGGCTGGCCATAACGGGAGGAACGCGTCAGACGGATCTCCGTGGCCTTCTGAGAGTGGTTGGTGCGGCGACGGACAACCGGCTCGTCACCGGTGAGATCCACCGTCAACGGCTGATGAGTTGTGGAGGATGGGGACGCCTGGGCTTTGAGCCCCTGAACCAGCAACTCTTCCAACCGCGAGGCATCGAGGGGATGAAGTTCCAGCCGGGTGGCGTCACTCCTCAGTGCGGGGATCGCCAGATCGACCTGGGGATAACGTGACTCGGTGGTGAGCTTGAGCCCCACCGTCCAGTGTCCCAGCCTCAGCACCAGGTTTGTTTGCGTCCGGCCGATCCGAACCTTCTGATCCCGCTGAAATTCCGGAGCCTCGAACACATCCGTTCCCTGGACAAGCAGATCCTCGTTCCAGGGAAGCTGCATCCCTTGGTGGATCAGCAGCTGATGGCTGTCCGTGCCGACCAGTCGCTGACGGGAACCACTCAGTTGGATACAGCCCAGGGCATAGCGGGAGGTGACATCGTCGCGCATCGCCATTGTCTGCCGTAAAGCCGAGAGAAATTCAGGCGGACAGGAGAAGTATTCTTGAGGATGTCCCCAGAGGCCTTCTTCCGGTTCATCCAAGACGGGGAACTCGCGTTCGATCTCGAACCCCGAAGAGTTCCAACTCGCCTTCACGATGTCCTGATCGATCATCAGGGAGACCATCTCGTCATCTGGCCCCTGGCATTCCTTGAGGAGCTTGGCCGAGACCGTAACCCGATGACGACATTCTGATGACGCGATAGAGCGCGTTTCTTCGGAATCGATCTCACGTTCCCAGAGAATCCCATGATCCTGGGTGGTGCAGCCGATCTGCATTTGGGAACCCGTTGACATCAATGTGACCGGTGGCTGGATCTTGCGGGAGAAATGGATCAGTCCCGCTTTCCGAAAGACAGCCAGCGCCCGGCGAGCCTCGCCGCGTGTGAACAGCAGCATGCAATCCCTTTCGATCAAAGGAGGAGGGAGACTTTTTGAAAAACAACCGACCCGCTCCCACCGGGTCAGGGCGGAAGCGGGACGGTTCGGTTGGCAATCAGTTGGCGGGAAGTCAGCCATGACCGCGATTGGCAACATGCAGCTGGAGCGCATCCCAATCGAGGTAGAGATCCAGCAGTTCGTCGTCCGCCAACGGGGGCGAAAGATCGATCAGCTCGAACCCCCGCTGGTGGATTGTCAGCAGGTCATCACCAGTCGTTTCGGAGATGGCCCGTTCAAGTTCACGTCGAGTCATGGAGAGAGGCTCCTTTCGAGAGCAGTGTGGTTTCGAGCAATAAAAAACTCCCCGGCCCTCGCCCTGCCGAAGCAGCCACGAGAACCGGGGAGTGAAGAACGTTCATGGGGAGAGCGAGTCAGTGGTGCTTAAGGCGGTGCTCCAGCAGCCAGTCGACTTCGGCCTGGAGGGCTTGGCTCCGATGATCAAAGGGCCCGAGCTTCGGTCCTTCCCGCAGTTGGGCCCACCAGTGGCCAGTGCTGTCGGGTTCGACATCACTGGCCCGTTCGATCTGGAGCAGCCCCAGGGCCGCCAGATCGATCACTTCTGTGTAGAGGGTGATCACCGATCCATCGGGCTGAATGAGGAGGGGAACGTCCATCTCAGGCCTCCTCAGCCATGCGCGGGCAAATCAGCGAACGACGCGGGCGATCCACCAGAAGTTGATCCAGCTGCGATTGCACCGCTCCCATCTGCCGGGAGAGCTGCTGCCGCAAGCTGGGTTGATCCCGCAGCGCCTGCGGCGACACTCCCTTCAGCAGCCCCTGGGCCTGCTGGACGAGGGTTTCGAGCTGGTCGTGGGAACCAATCTGGAGTTCCTTGAACCGCTGGAAGAACTCGTGCAGTCTTGAGATGGCCGAATCCCGGAACACCTTGGAGGATTGATCTCCGCTGCCGGAGATCCGTTCGCAGAGATGCGAGACCAGGCCGTTGAACTCGTCCAGGAATGCCGTCTCCGCCAATTGGATCGCTTCTTCAAACCGGGCCGAGACCCGGGCGCATTCCCGCTCGTAGAGCTCGGGAGCGATCGACTGGAGGTGTTCTGGAGGTGCGACGCTGGGGTAATCCCATGCGACCGCGAACTCGTGCCTCAATGCCGTGGGATAATCGCTGGGATCGAACAGCGAGCCGAGCCGCTGTTGGGCCTGCCGCTTAAGGTCGTCGAATTCGACGACCAGTTCTCGTACCGCCCGATCGAGTTCCTCGCGGAACGCTTCCAGCTGGGCCTCGAAGGCGTTGATCCGTTCCTTCCGGATCAGTCGCAAGCCGGGTTCGGGGAACGGCAGAGAATTGCTCTTCCAGTACTGAAGGATCTGGCTGCGAACGGCCGTCACATTCCGATAAGCGGGTGCTGACGTATCGAACAATTTCTTGCCGGCTGACAGGAACTTCTCAGCGGCTCCAAACGGTTCCGCCGCTTGAGCCTTCTGTTCCACGGTCAGCGACTTGCGGGTGCCGAGCCACGTGAAGCTGAGCCGCACAGCGGCCATCGTGCCCCGTAACCGCTCAGACGCAGCGGACGACTGCTGTGCCGAATCCGTGCGAGGTTCATCCAACAGAGATGCACTCCTGAGGTTGCCTTTCGTGAGGAATATGGGGTGTTAAAACGAAACGCCGTTCGATCCGGGTGAGGGAACCGAACGGCGTTGGGGATGTAGTGATGTGTGATGTCAGTGACCAGAAGGCCAGACTGGGCCGTGGAAACTCGAAGGCATGACCCCTTCAAGACAATCGGTCATTCAGCGATAGTGTCGACTGCGGCATCGCATGGGAGCGTTGTGAGGAGCATCACGGAGAATCAACCAGCGATCCGTCTCAACTCGTTTAACAGCCTGACGCATCGAAATTGACAAGGCTATGCCACGCCGCCAAACTGCGAAAATCTTCTTCCGCACTTCGGCGGTCGAATATCTGTTAGCGGCCAGCACAAAGGTGAATCGCAGTATGGGACTCATGATCCATTCACTCGGCGAAATCCCGGCTGACGCCCAGCGTGGCTATTTCGTGTACTTGCTTGACTACGGATGGGATGAACCACTCGGTGAAGTCCTCTTTAAGAACTTCGACCGCATGGCTGATCAAGCCTCTCGCAACAATTCCGTTGTTCTTCGCGGGCTTGTTGGCTCTCATTTCGTTGATGAGGTTCTTTCGTGGCATCAAGTCAATGGGCAGCCCGCTGACAAGATACTTCCGGCCATACTCGTCACAACAAGAAACCCGCACGACTTCCGCAACGCGGAAATGGCCGAAAGCAATGGAGACGGTAAACAACATCCGATGCTTTTGGTTCCATTGCGCGACGCATGCAAATCAACATCGGATGTCGCCACGTTGATCGAAAGAATGTTTTCGGATATCCGCGACGGCAAAGAACTCTCACAGTTCCAGATTTCGCAAGAAATGCAACGCGGTCAAAAGGGTGCGCTCGCCGATGCGTTGATACTTCGACCAACAATCAGCGGTGTCGGTGTCGACCTCAAGCAAATCTTCACATGGTTTCGCGTCCGAATGAAACAGGGCCGCTAACAAGGCGGTCAACCCGAGTGGCGGATCGACCGGATTCTGAGATCACTTTCATTTGGCCGGCGTCTGGTTACCTTTATCTTTAGACCATTGGCGAGATTAAACGGATGAACGGAACGCGCCCTGCGGAACTTCGAGTCCATCGCCCAGTTGCTGGGAATCACGCTCGCCGAGCTGATGGAAGGGCTGTGAATGGCGAGCGTTTCGGCCTTTTCAATCAGCCGGATTCCCGCCGTTTCGTTTCAGTTCATCGACGAGTCGCGATTGACTTTCCGGCGAGAACCAGCCCCCATTTGATTCGGCTTTGCTTGATACAGCCCCAGCTGCTGGGCCGACAGGCATCGCCCGCTGGCCCAAGTCCGCAGCCCCTCAATGCTCTCCGCCGCCGTCGCGGCCACCGGGATCACGTTCTGCGCCGCCTGGATCAGCGTCACATCAAGCAGCACCAACAACCGGCAACAGGCTTTGAATTCGGCTCTAGTCCAGTTCGCATTCTCCGGTCTCCCGGTCGATTGCGAACTGGCTGCGGGCAAATGGTCCAGATCGCGTCCTTCTCTTCCCGCGTCCGCAGTGGCCAGCCTAAGGTTCGGTTCAGAATAGACTTGCGTCACATCAGCCGAAGCATATCCCAGTACCACTTGAGCCGCTTCCAGGAATTTCGGTTCGAACTCTTTGACAAGACTGAGGGGGCCAGAAGGAGTTGCCGAGGCCCGGCACTGCTGTTGCTGGACGGCCAATTCAGCGATCAACCGGGCATAGCGCTCGTTGGTTTCGGGCTTTCCGTATCGACCGAGATAATGGTCACGTCCCTGAAAGCGAACACGGGCCTGGCCGGAAGATTTGTGAAGCGTGAGACGTGGTACGGCAGGGGTCTTGGGCCTGTCGCCCTTCTTCAAGAGGAATGCGATCCTCGATGTTCCCACAAAAGTGGTAGGACTACCACTTTTTCAGGAGTTTCGAGCCGTACTGCCAAGTCATCCACAGAGGACAGACCGATACACCAGTCCCAGCAATCGGTGGGCGTAGGAGAAATGTCCCCGAGTGGGTTCGAACCACTAACCTTCGGCTTCGGAGGCCGACGCTCTATCCAGTTGAGCTACGGAGACGATTTGTGAGCTACGAAGACGACCTGGGCATACAGGCGACAGAAACATTCACAACCTGAGACCACCAAGAGTCATCAGTATCTCAGGATCGTGGCGAGAGTCAATCAACTTGGCTTTGGCAAAAGAGCCTGTTTATACGCTTCCCAGAAATCAACCGGCATTGAAAGATGCGTACAGCATACTTGCCCAAACCAGCAAACATGGCGCACAAAACGCCGTTAAATCCTAGGATCCGTATTAGACCCGTTTCCGGGTCGGTGTGGCGGCTTTTGTGCGTCGTTTGTCTTGGGAAGTAGAGATTTTACCCCGCCAGATGGCAGGAATGTTTGCCCAACTGAAACATGTTCTTACGAAACTCGCTCAATCAGTGCCTGATAGGCCCCGTCCGCCGGGTTGCCGGGGATGAACCGCTCTTCTTCGACCAAACGGAAAGTTGGGCCGTTGGGATCCGAATGAGCCGCCAGAAACTCCTGGACAATCCGCTCGTTTTCCAACGGTTCAATACTGCATGTCGAATACAGGATTTGTCCGCCAACACGAATCTTTCCCGCAGCTGTCTTCAGAATGGAGGCCTGCATCACCCGCAATTCATCCAGATGTGATGGTGAGTATTTCCACCGAGCTTCCGGCCGCTTGCCTAAAACGCCCGTGTTGGAACAAGGGACATCAGCCAGAACCTTGTCAAATTCCATCGAAGGGAGATTCTCACCATTCGGGCCAATGGTGATGGTGCGAATGATATTAAGTCCCAGCCGATCAGCGTTCTCATAGACCTGACGAATACGGCCACCATGCGTATCGCTGGCGATAATTTCGCCCTGATTTTGCATGAGTTCGGCCATGTGGCAGGTTTTGGAGCCAGGGGCGGAACATAAATCAAGCACCTTGTCACCCGGCTGCGGGTTCAATCGCCTCGCTGCATACTGTGCTGAAAGATCCTGTACTGAAAAGTCGCCTTCTGCAAAACCTGGGATTGTATTGATACGGACGGTGGAGAGCAGCCGGATCGTTTCTGGCAATGCACCGTCTTCCGCAACAAGGTCAGCGGCAAACAGCTTCTGACGAAAGGTCTCGCGGTCGGTCTTCAGCAGATTGACACGGAGGGTGGTTTCGGTGACCTGATTAAACCAGAACGCCATCTGCCGTGTGTCTGCTGCACCGTATTGTCCCACCCAGCGTTCGACAAGATCATTGGGAAAGCTGAAAGCGGAAGCAATATATGACCCCGGCGTTAATTCTGGAGACGGGAACAGATCCTGAGTCAGCCGACGATACTGCTGGTGACCGATTGGCAGCGCATTCGGAGCAGGTTCGGAAACTAAGTCATCGGTCATGATACTCACGGCATTTCTCAGTACGCCGTTCACAAAACCACCCCATCGCAAATTGGCTCGTTTCGCCAGATCGACCGTCTCATGGACAGCGGCGTGTTGAGGTATCCCTTGACAGAGAAAAATCTGGTAAAGGCCAATTTTCAGCACTGTTTGTAATGGGCGTTCCAGCGTGTCGATCTGACGATGAACGAGCGCCAGCAACAGAGTTTGCAACGTCGACTGCCGCCTGACGACGCCACAAATCAGCTCATACGCCAATCGTCGATCCTGAGGAGTCAGCGTCGTGCGATCAACCGCCTGATCGAAGACTTCACCAATATGCCGAGTACCGGCGTGGTGTGCTTCAAGGACATTAAAGGCCAACTCCCTGGCATTACGCGGCGCCAGAAGCTGCTGAGGTGGCAGCAAGGAAATATCCTGTCGCGGGCCACGGCGCGCTCCTTCATGCTGAGGAGTCGCTTGTGAATGAGTAAACTGATGACGAGTCTCTTGATGAGAACGGTCACGACCAGAAGCCGGTTGCTGATGGCCTCGATTCTGCCCCTCCTGAAATGGGTTCCGGGGGCGAGCTGGACGTTGCCCTTGAAATTGTCCACCGGGAGGACGGGCTGGCCGAGCCTCGCTCCAGCTCATCCCGCCGCGTGCCTCGCGCTGTGGCCGTGGTCCGTCCTGATTCCGGGGGGGACCTGAGGAATCTTGATTTTCGTGCGAGTGCCGAAAGCGAGGTTGTTCATTTTGTGGTGAAGAGGGAGAGGGAGCTTGTGACGACTGAGAAGTTCCCGTCGTATCGGGATGACCTGTCTCACCAGCATTTTCTCTTCCAGGCGCGACCCAGAGAAAAGGGTTTGGCTGGGAACGACCAATTCCTGCCGATCGGGGAGGACGCTGTTCTCTCTCTCCCTGGCGAGAATCTCGGGGAGCACGACCAGTGGGTGGAGCCGAATGCGGTGGTCGTCCCGTTCCAAAGTGTCGGGGGCGATTGGCCCCATAACCGCCAGCAGGAGCAGACCCTTCGCTCCGATAGGAATCGCGAGGCTGAGTCCCTTCTGTTGAACTGCCCGTTGAATTGCCCGTGCCCGGCCCTGGCGCAGGCATCCCTTCACCGGTACGAGTATTAATGACTCCCCCGTGAGAAAGCGGGGGATGCTTGCTGCTCTTCTGGCGCACTGTCGGTCGGGGTTTACCGGGACGACGAGGAGCACCGCGACGCTGGCGGAACGAGTTCTCAGCTGGTGATGAAGATGATTCGCTACCCTCTGAAGGAACAGACGGCGTCGCACCAGATTCAGGATTGCCAGTTTCGTCAGTCATGATGAGCGGCCTTCTTTGCAAAGACTTGTGAGATCCGCAAAGAAGTCGGGATACGTCTTTGAGGTACAACCGGGATCGTTGATGATGATCCCGGAATGAACGAGGCCCAGTAGAGCAAAGCTCATGGCCATGCGATGATCATCGTAGGTCTCCACCACATGAGGAGCGTTCGCCGTGCATTGTGGCAAACCCGGAGTGATGGTCATTCCCTCGGAAAATTCCGTCGCCGGGATGCCCAGTTTGTTCAACTCTGTGACAACGGCCGTAATTCGATCCGTTTCTTTATGGCGTACATGAGCGATATTGCGGATGGTGGTTGGGCTGTTGGCGAAAGTTGCGACGACGGCCAATGTCTGGGCTGTATCGCTGATCGCGTTCATATCAATGTCGATGCCGCGCAGCGGTCGACCAGTGACCGTAATGCGATCATTTTCCCACTGCACATCACAACCCATTTGCTCTAGAGCATCGACAAAGTGCACATCTCCCTGGAGCGCCTGCCGGTTCAATCCCTCAACGGTGACTCGACCTTGAGTTATGGCAGCAGTTGCAAAGAAATAGCTCGCTGCTGAGGCATCGGGTTCGATGTCATAACGAATCGCCTGATACATTCCCGGCTGGATGAGAAAATGGCCAGCACGTGAGCGGTCGGTCTCAACCCCAAATTGCTTCATGACCTGAATGGTCATTTCAATATAAGGTTCCGAGACCAAGGCCCCTGTGGTTTCGATATCGAGAGGAACCGCGTTGTAGGGAGCAGCCAGCAGAAGGGCACTCAAGAATTGACTGGACTTACTGGTGCCAATTGTCACATGGTTACGATTAAGCCCTTCAGAGGTAATCCAGACTGGCGGGCAGCCACTTTGCTCTTTACAGACGGCCCCACATCCCATCTGGGTCAGTGCGGAAGTCAGATCTTCGATGGGTCGCTCGCGCATGCGGGAATTGCCATCGAGGGAGTAAATCCCCACTTGATTGCGGCCCGGTCCAATTGCGCACAAAGCTGCCAGAAACCGAATACTGGTGCCGCTATTTTCGAGCCAGAGATCCGCCCGTGTGTTGGGGATCTGGCCTGCACAGCCTGTGACCGTTACCCGTTTTTCTTCAAGGCGGTCATCTACCGAAATCCCCAATCGCTTGAGGCTGTCAATCATGACTTCGGTATCACGGCTTTTCAGTACACCCGTTAACTCAGATGTTCCCCGCGCCAAAGCGGCGGTCACCAGGGCGCGATTGGTAATGCTCTTGGAACCGGGAGGACGGATCGAGCCAATCACAGGGTGGCCGACCGGCGACATGACATACTGACTTATGGCTGACACTTCAGCGCTTCCCAACTGGCTCAATGAAAGATTTCAATAAAGTTCTTGGCGTATTTGGACACGGTCAAAAATCAGGCAGATTCTGGATGTAGCCGGTCGACCGCGAAGCAAAGCAGTGTAACACCGCTTCTCACAGTCTGCCATCATCTGAGTGCGGACTTGATTTGACCAAAGTTTCCCACCTTGATGAGAACTTTTGTTCAAACGTTGCTGGGCCTGCGAACATCCCCAGAAGCAGAACTGGAGACAGATCCCCAAGTTGCCCTTCCGAAGAATCTGCGCGACGGTCTTTAGCTGTTGGGAAGAATAAAAAAAGGACGCCCATGCTTGAGCGCCCTTTTCAAACGATTTCAGGGTCATGCGACTTAAGGCCACAGCGGCCTCACGTCACACAAGCTGATTTATGCTGCCGCACGGTCGTCGTCCCAATCAGGAAGACGATTCTTGCGAGTGCGATCCATACTGATGGTATCCGCCCCGAAGGGGGAAAAGGCCATCAGGTAGGCATCTTCATCGGAGTCTGCATAATGCCCACGCAGAACCTCCACTGCATGGCAGCCGCGGCTCTTGAAGAAAAGCTGAGCAGCCAGATTTGTTTCGCGAACCTCAAAGGTGATTTCCTGGCGGCGCTGCATGGCCAGTTTGCCCACCAGCTTATCCATCAGCCGTGTGCCCACGCCTTGACGACGAACCCAGGGAGCTGTCGCAAAATTGAGAATATGCAATTGGTCTTTGAGGAGTTCATAGACCATATAGCCCACAATTCGCTCACTGTGCTCGGCCACCATGCCAATGCAATTGCGCTGACGCAGGCAGTTGAGGAAGTCTTCTTCAGACCAGGAGTATTCAAAGCTTTTGCGCTCGATTTCGAGCACTTCCGGCATGTCGCGGCGGATCATCCAGCGAATCTGAACGTCGCACAGCCAGTTTGTTGAATTGCCGCTTGAGAATTTGCTGACAGTCACCGTGGCCTCCTTGCCAACCCAATCAAAGGTCATAGTGACCTTAAGCAGAATTCTTTGAAGTTAAAATCGGAATAACCATCACCATCGGAAAACCAGAGAGTGCACGACAGTACCAAAGGTGAGTCATCACGAGAAGAGAAAATTATGAGATTCGTGAGTCAAACTTTTTTTCTGTCAAACAGAACGAAGCATCCCCCCGGAGCCAGTAAAAAATCAACAGGACAGACATGATTCAGATCGTCTCTTCCCGATCATTTGGATCCTGGGCTTTGACCAGATCGTTGAGAGGAATAAGAAAAAAAATCTCTCTCAGAATCAAGTGATGTTTCTGCATCCCCACAAGACGGTTCGCCTATAATCTCGCGTGACGCACATTGTGTCAGATGGCAGTGGGAAGACGGGCGTGGAGGGCGGGAATGTCGGAACGACCAAGGACACTGGGTGAACTTCGAGCATCGGGTTATCAAACGCAATCTGTGAAAATGGAGATGCGAAAAAACCTGATTAAAAAACTTCAGATGGGCAAGACACTCTTTCCCGGCATCGTGGGATACGAAGAGACCGTCGTTCCTCAGATTGTCAATGCGATTCTCTCTCAGCATGACATGCTGTTTCTGGGACTGCGTGGCCAGGGAAAAACTCGCATGCTGCGGTCGCTCACGTCACTACTGGACGACTCCATGCCGATTGTGGCTGGTTCTGAAATCCACGATGACCCGCTGGCCCCGATTTCAAAATATGCCCGTGAGCGCGTGCAGCATGAAGGAGACGCCTGCCCGATCGACTATGTCGGCGCAAGCGACAGATACTATGAAAAGCTGGCGACTCCTGATGTCACCATTGCCGATCTGATCGGCGAGATTGACCTCGTAAAGCATGCTTCAGGAAAAGAACTGGCCAGCGAGGATGTGTTGCACTTCGGATTGATCCCCAGAGCACATCGCGGCATTTTCTGCATGAATGAAGTGCCCGATCTGAGTCCAAAGATTCAAGTGGGATTGTTTAATGTTCTCGAAGAAAGAGATATCCAGATTCGTGGATTTCCCATCCGCCTGAATCTCGATGTGTGCATCGTCTTCAGTGCGAACCCCGAGGATTACACAAATCGCGGACGCATTGTGACTCCACTGAAAGATCGCATTGGGTCTGTCATTCGGACGCATTATCCCCTCACTCGTGAGTTGGGGATGGAGATTACCCATCAAAACGCCTGGACGGTACGCGAGAGCAGTGTGACTGTCATCGTGCCCACATTCCTTCAGGAAATTGTGGAAGAGTCTTCGCGACTGGCAAGAACCAGCCCTCATGTGAATCAGGCCTCTGGCGTCAGTGTGAGAATGTCGATCGCCAACTTAGAAAATGTGATTTCTAACGCCGAGCGACAAGCCATCCTGCGAGGAGAGAGCATGGCGATGGCACGGTGCAGCGATTTGACCTCAATGGTCAGTAGCTCACGCGGGAAACTTGAACTCACCATGTCTGACGAGCCGGGGGAAGAAGACAAACTGCTGGGGCGTATTATCGACGAAGCGATCAAGAATCTCTTTGATCAGCAATTCACACCCAAGCAGTTTCGGGCGGTGGTTGAGTATTTTGATCTCGGTGAATCGATTGAGCTGGGTGACTCGCTATCACCTGAAGAGACACTCCGGCGCGTTGAACCAATCCGTGGTTTTCTGGAACAGGTTGAACAGGCTGCACAGAAATTGCAGCCCGAACTTCTGGATGGAGCCACGAAAGTCCCCTTCCTTGCCAGTGTCGCCGAGTTTCTGATGGATGGGCTTTACTGCCACAACCGCCTCAATCGGCAGTCACGTGGCGCTGGAGTTCGTTACAGCAAGTGAGACACGCTCCAACCTGAAACAGAGGAGTAGGGCAGGCTCCCGCCTGCCATTCCAACCACAGTTAAGGGCGGCAGGCGGGAGCCTGCCCTACTGTGGCTGGCGTCACCCAGACGTGCAAAGCTACGTCTGGGCCGCCCTGCCCGACAAATTTTGCCCCGCCACGAGCAAAAAGCTCTATAGCACTGCAAAAATTACTGCACGGTGTAGATCTTGGGATCGTCAATAATGAACCGTGTTGACCATGTCCGGCCGTCGTCCATGTTCACGATGTTAAAGAAGTAAGTATTAACCTGCTGGCAGCGGTAGCTATAGGGGAAGCTGGAATAGAGGTGGTCACTGGCTTTCAAGTCTTCGACACCGGGATGGCCGTAATAATGAACCTGGCCATCAGGTGTGAAGGACATGCCGATTGTCCACCAGCCTGGAGTGGTGATTTTTGGGCCAGGAACGTCTTCACCTCGTGATCCTGAACGCATCAGCAGCACGGCATGATCTTCCGGGTAATTGTCTGCCTTACGGTTAAACTGCACAAAGAAGCCTGGCCAGTAGCTTTCCAGCTTTTTCGATGGTGTACTGCGGCGAAAGCGACCAAACCCACTCGATGCGGGATTGTCGATCGTCGTCTGACAATCGGCACGGAAGCCAAAATGGGAACCGGTTCGCTTTTCCCACTGTTCAAAAGGAGGCATATAAACGCGGACGACAATACTGGGCGAACGACTCACAGGCAGGTAACCAATTGACTGGGCGATCCCGGCAATCAGATCGTCCTGCTGGAACTTGTTAGAAATCTGACCAGGAATCCCCGAGTTCAGAGTCTGGATGGCAAGAGCACCTTTGCTGCCAGCGATGCCCCCTGCTGGCGTCTCGACACGCTTCACAAAATCGGGGGTGCCGCGATAGGTGCTCTCATGCCATTTGGAGTTGGAAGAAAAGCCGGCGGGATGCCTCACCGTTTTATCGATGTTGGAACTCGCCTTGGGCAGATTGTAAGTGAAATTCCAGGTCTCGTCTTCAAAATCATCGCATGCGGTGACTTGAAGTGTGCCGCGACCAGGAACGAGCTGTGCCTGTGCCAATGCTGGCGCCAAGCCAAGTATCAATGCCCACAGGCAGGCCATCTTGTGAAAAGACATTGCTTTC
Source organism: Planctopirus sp. SH287 (assembly GCF_056500625.1). Taxonomy (NCBI): domain Bacteria; kingdom Pseudomonadati; phylum Planctomycetota; class Planctomycetia; order Planctomycetales; family Planctomycetaceae; genus Planctopirus; species Planctopirus sp. SH287. Next base: position 2,398,845 of record NZ_CM151403.1, read on the forward strand.
CCCGAGGAATCGAGAGGAACCAGGTCTGACGAGAAAGCTGCTGCTGTGACGTCTTGCCACAGCACGCAGTTTCAGACTTCTCGCATCCGTGCAAGAAGGAAAGACAAACCACTGTGGCAGAAATATCGGCTATACCGTTTCTTCCAGTTGATCCACAAGTGGTGCCAATTGTGGCATGAGAGATCGATTCGACCCACTCGCACCATAAAACTGATGGTAACGCTACAGCTGATAATCTCAACGCAGATTGACAGGATCGTTTTGAACAGATCATGAATCAGTCAGTCCGGGTGGAACTGGCAATTTGGGGTGCCTCGTCAGGCTGAGAATGAGACCAACACTGATCAGGCTAACCACCAGGTTACTCCCTCCTGCGCTAATTAAGGGATGGGAAATCCCCTTAGGAGGAACCAGTGCGGTCACGACAGCCATATTCAACAAAGCCTGCCCCACTAACTGAGCGAGGAGAACAAAGCTGGCTAATCTTCCGAACTGTGCCACATCACTGGTTCCTGGCGGTGTCGCGCGAATTAATCGAACACCAAAGTAAAACAGTCCCCCCCATAGCGATAAAAGCGAGATTGTTCCCAGCAGTCCCAATTCTTCACCGATCACGGCAAAGACAAAGTCCGTGTTGGCCTCGGGAAGAAAACTTAATTTCTGAAATCCCCTACCAGGGCCGGTTCCCATCCAGCCGCCGCTTCCCAGCGTGACCAGTGATTGTTTGAGTTGATAAGGAGCTTCCCGCCAATCAGACCACGTCTCCAGAAAGCCTGTGATTCGCCGAATCTGATAATCCTTCAGCAGAAAAATCCCCAGACTTGCGGGAATCAAAGAGAGTAATCCATAGCCAAAATAACGGAGTGGCAATCCCCCAATAAAAAGGGTCATCAGGACGCCACCCGCCAAAAACAACGTTGTTCCCAGATCAGGTTGAAGGGCCACCAGTCCCAGAACCATCCCCACGGGAATCAGCAGCGGCATCCGGAAGCCTGTCAGCGATTCACTCAGCGACCAGCATCGCTTCCCATGTTGCTGGACGCAAATACGAGCCGCGACCCAGAGCGGCAGGGCAATCTTGGCAAGCTCAGATGGTTGCAGCGTAAGACCAGCGAAGCGAATCCAGCGGCGTGCGCCTTTCACTCTCACCCCGATCCCGGGCACCAGCACCAAAATCAACAACACCATCACGGCCAGTAAGATCCATGGTGCCAATTGCATCCAGGACTTCGCGGGAATGGCAGCTGCCACACCTGCTGCGACTAACCCAACAGCAATAAAGATCAAATGGCGCGAGAGATAAACCTGCTCGAACTCCGAGGGGCGGCTTGTCACACTGGCGCTGTGCACCACAAACAATCCGAATCCCAGCAGTAATCCCGCCAAAGCCACAAACACCGTGCGGCAGAAATCCACTTCACTCTGCGGATCAGTCAGTCGATCGCAACGCCCTGCTTCCGTCAGGGACTGGTATTCGGGCTTTGATTCGGTGAGCAGACTGGCCATGATTCCGTCGCTCACCTTATTTAACCGAGCCAGCTTATTAGAACGCCTAACAAAACCGGTTGTGCCTGTTGGAAAACGTTGAATGCTTCGTCAATTCCCGCTGCATCAGAGGTTTTGTTAGAGTTTTTAAGTGATGGCTGACGAAGCCTCCTGAGTCGATTATCGAATTTTCAGGCTGGCAACGGCCAATAAAGCCAAAACTGCCGATCCAATCCAGAATCTCACCACGATCCGAGTTTCCGGGTCGCCTCGAAACACAAAGTGATTGTGAAGTGGCGAACAGAGGATCACGCGTTTGCCGGTCAGCTTAAATGAGGCGACCTGCGCGATCACACTGAGTGTTTCGATAACAAAGACCCCACCGATCACCAGCAGCAACAATTCCTGCCGGATGCACAATGCGCCAAAGGCCAATAACGCCCCAAGAGGCAACGATCCCGTGTCTCCCATGAAGACCATGGCGGGATGACAGTTGAACCACAAAAAGCCCATTAACGCGCCAATCATGGCTCCAAAGAGAATGCAGAGTTCACCTGTCCCGGTCACATGGGGGATCTCCAGATAAGCGGCCATGACTTTATGGCCTGCCAGGTATGACAATGCGGCAAACGCCGAGCCTGCAATCAACAGGCAGCCACCAGCCAGACCATCCAGCCCATCTGTCAGGTTGACTCCGTTAGAGGTTCCCACCATCACAAAACTGCCCCATAAGACAAACGCAGGGCCGAGCGAAATCACGATCATTCCCAGATCGAGAGGCATCCCCTGCATCTGAGGGAGTGGTCTCAGGTGCCAGTAGAGCGGGAATAAGACCAGCATCGACGTGACACATTGAGCCGCAAATTTCTGTCTGGCTGTTAATCCCCGCTTTGAGGTTTTATTTTTGACCCAGTCATCGATGGCGCCGATCACACCAAACAGAATGACAGTGGCCATCCCGAGTTGCAAAAAACGGTTCGAGAGGTCGCCACACAAGAGTGCGGCCACAACAATTGCCACCACGATGAACAGCCCGCCCATGGTGGGAGTCGACTTCTTCTTGGAGTGAAGTTCGTTCAGCCGGGGTGAAGCGCTGTCGATACGTTCGCGAAAGTGGTTTTTCAGCCAGCGAATGGCAAACGGGCCAAACAGGAGGGCCACTAAAAACGACGAAAATGTCGCGAGTGCTGTCCGGGCCGTGAGATAAACCCGCGTGTCCCCCGGCGAAAGAGAACTTTCGGGAGAGAAGATCTCGGGATAATGGGTCAGCAACCAGAACAGCATCCGTGCTGTCTCAATTCAGGAAATAAGGAGATGGCAAGCCAATCAGATCGACACGATTGTGTCTGAACGAATCGCTTTCCGCCAGTCCTCAATTTTTCCTTCAGTATCAAAGACACCTGAAGCTGGATGTGAACGATCAACAGAAGGAGGTGCTATGCCGACAGACGGCGCCTGCGGTCGCGCATGGCCGGTTGGCAGGTTTTGAGTTGCTGGACAATTCGCTCAAGCCCCATTTTCCTTGAGCCTTTCACAAGAATCGCATCCCCTTCTTCAATCCAGCATTCGAGGAGCATCCAGGCCATCTCCACATCTCGGGCGACTGCCAGACGATGTGTGGGAAGACTGGTGGTGTGTGCTGCTCGTACGATCGAATCTGCGAATTCACCAATAGCTAGAATGAAATCAATCGAGAGGCCGCCGGCCAACTGGCCAATCCGGCGATGTTCCCGTTCGCTGATTTCACCTAGCTCAGCCATATCCCCGATGACGGCGATGGTACGTGTCTCTTCTCGTTCCCCTAATTCTTCCAGTGTTCTCAGGGCTGCCGCCATCGCAGACGGGCTGGAGTTATAGCAATCATCCAGAATGGTCAGCGAGGGATGCGGCACCAGTGCACAACGGCTATTCACTGGCTGCCATGCCTGGAGATGATCCGCGATTTCGGAAGATGTCAGTCCGATTTCGCGTGCGACGGCAATGACCATTCCCGCGTTCTGGACAAAATGCCGAGCCACCGATCGGATCAGATAATCCTGGCCATCCATCGTAAAACGATGTCCATCACGCACAGCGCGGATATGGGAAATGACCCAGTCGTTGACGGCATCTTCCCCCACAGTCACTGTCCGGCAGTTGGCCTTTTGACGGAGCACCAGCGCGAAGGGATCGTGGCCGGGAAAAATCGCGGTTCCATTTTCAGGCAATGATTCAAACAACTCACCTTTGGCGTCGGCGACATCCCGTGGTGTCCCAAATGTGGCCAGATGAGCCAGGCCGACTCCTGTGATGATGCCAATTTCAGGCTGAGCAATCTCGCAAAGAGTGGCGATTTCCCCCCGAGAACTGGCCCCCATTTCCAGAACGGCAAACTCATCAATCGACGGATCGAGTTCCAGAATGGAGAGAGGCAAGCCAATGGCATTATTGAAATTTTTAGGACTTTGCCGCCCCGAGTATCGCGACTTAAGAACGGTGTGCAACATGTCCCGGGTGCTGGTCTTTCCCACGCTTCCCGTAATACCAATCACTAACCCATCAAACTCATCTCGCTGTGAGGCCGCCAGCAGTTGAAGCGCCAGAAGGCTGTCCTGCACCACAATCACCGGTATGGTCAAACGGAGATCGCGGTATGTTTGCTCAAAAGTTGATTCGATGATCGCGAAAGCGGCACCGGCCAGATGTGCCGCGGCCACGAACTCATGCCCATTGCGTATCCCTTGCGGCAGCGCCACAAAGAGATCGCCTGTTCCCAATGTGCGGGAATCAATGGAAATCTGCCCGGAAAACTGTGCATTCGCCTTGGCAATCGTCCGGGAATCCCCCATGACTTTGCCACCAAGAATCGTCGCAAGAAGCTCGATTGAGTGACGCTTCATTGCGACGCTCCTTCATAAAAATCATTCACAAGTTGGACTTGCGGCATTGTGTGTATCGTCAAAAGTGAAAAATGTTAATCCCATATTGATCAGGGAAATCAATGAGGAGTGATCTGTTTTAACCGCGAAGTTCTTTCAGCACAGAAATCCACCTGAAGGCAGGAATTGATCATTCTTCGCGGAAAAGGTCGGCATTATGCACTCACTCGCTGGAATGTTTCGTAAATGGCAGGGACACGATTTTCAAGAGATTCACGCACTGCGCGACGATCATCAAATGGCTTGCGTTCACATTTAATGACCTGCTCTGTTTCATGTCCTTTGCCCGCAATCAACACCACATCCCCTGGACACGCCAGATTGATGGCTTGCTGAATCGCTGCTGCCCGATCCAGTTCAACAATGGTTTCAACCCGTGCGGAGACAATCCCCTCTTTCACTTGTCGGGCAATGACAGCGGGATCTTCAGAACGAGGATTGTCACTGGTCACGATGGCGATATCAGCGACAGTGGCGGCCTCTCCCAGCAGGGGGCGTTTGAAGGGATCACGGTCTCCTCCGGCTCCGAAAACACAGATCAGCCGACCACTCGTCAGCCCTCGGAGAGATTTCAACGCCCGGTTCAAAGCGTCGGGAGTGTGAGCATAATCAACAAAGACTTCAAATGGTTCTCCCCAGGCACAGCGTTCCATCCGACCAGGAACAGGGCGGAACTCTTCTAGGGCCTGTGCCATCTCGAGAAACGGGACTTTCCAGGTCAGGCCCGTCGCTATCGCTGCTAATGCGTTCTCAACATTATGGCGGCCGATTAAACGCATCCGGACATTCACCGCCTGCCCCTGAAACTGGACACGGAAGACGGTTCCCTCAATGGATTCTTCAAGAATTTGAGCCGAAAGATCAGCGTCGGGGGTGATTCCATAGCGAATGAGACGGCATTCCGATGGCACCATCCCGATCAATGATGCCGCACCGGGATCACCTGTATGGAGAGCAACAACCCCGCCAGGACGAACCAGATCCAGAATGCGGGCTTTAGCCTGCCGATAGGCAGCAAAGTCGCCATGATAATCAAGATGGTCGTGGGTAATGTTCGTGACAATCGCGCAATCGAGTGGCATAGCCGCTGCACGGCTTTGATCGAGGGCATGACTGGAAAGCTCCATCACCAGATGGCGGGTTCCGCGAGTCACCATGCGATGCTGCCAATGTGCCAGGAGTTTGGCATCCGGGGTTGTCAGCGATGAAGACTCGGCCCGGTAGCCATCAAAATACTCGATCGTTCCCAGAAGGCCAATGCGTTGGCCCACCCGCGCCATGATCGCGCGAGTCATCCAGGTGACCGTGGTTTTGCCATTGGTTCCGGTAACCCCCATCATTTTTAAGCGGGTATGAGGGTCGCCATACAGGGCCTGGCAAAGATAGGAATAAGCAGCCCGTGGGTTGGTGACCACACATTGCGGGATCGGGCAATCAGGAATGAAGGAGTTTGAAAGGACTCCGATGGCTCCACGTTGAGCCGCATCAGCGACAAAATTCTGACCATTGAAGGCTGTTCCGCTGGTCGCCACAAACAGTGACCTGGAACGACACTCGCGGCTATCAATTGTCAGGTCAGTGAAGTGAAGATCACTGGCACCAAACAACTGAGCCATCGGGAGATGTTCACGCAGGCTAAGTGATGCGGGGAGCACGTGCTGTGGTGGCATGTGGAGCGCCTCCTTGCGCATCCGCTGTTGGCATCCTGCCAGTTCGCGGTGGTCAGTCCTTCAATAAATCAATCAACCCGGATCGGAGTTTGCCTTGTGGTACGACCACTCTGCCACGACAGGTGCTTGATTCGTCCGCAGGCTCATTGGCCTGCTTACGGCTTGTTGCTTAACCTGTGAAATCAGAATTGAAGCTCCACAAACCCTTCATCGAAACATAACTGCCGAAGAATGCGTCGGATTCTGGCGATTTGGCGAATTCGGTCAATACGAAGCGGCGGTTTTTGCCGAACCACCTCGCTTTCGACCAAAGTTGCCAGAAGGGGAGCCATAAGACAAGAATCATCCGTATGACCGCTCCTGACATGATTATCCGCAACCTTGCTGTCCACAACCTTCAGGGGATCAATCTTGATCTGCCTTTGGGGGAACTCATTGTCGTCACGGGCGTGAGTGGTTCCGGGAAAACCAGCCTCGCTTTTGACACATTATTTGTCGAAGGCCAAAGGAAATACCTGGAAACCTTCTCGCTGGCGACAAGGCAGCAGCTTGAGAAATTTGAGCGGCCATCGGCTGATCGGCTGGAGAACATCCCTCCGACAATTGCACTCAGGCAATGGGCACAGGCTCGTCCTCTCGATTCACGAATCCCTGGCGAAAGGCAGAACTTTGGCTCCTTGACAGGCATTACGGATCACCTCAAGCCCTTTTATTTGCGGCACGGAACATTGGTTTGCCCCGGCTGTGGTCGTCCCGTCGAAGCCATTTCTGCAGCTCGATTGGGGCACCATCTGGAAAGTCTGACGGAGGGAACACGGTTTCTCATTGCCTTTCCCGTCGCCTCTTCAACAGCCATCAACTCGACAGCCGTCAACTCAACACTCCACATGACTTCAGGAGAGACCTCATCAGCTGATTTGTCGAGTAAGCCCACAATTAAGCCCAAGAAACCCACCAAAGCTGCCATCAAAAAACAGAAACAAGCCTTATGGGAAGAGTACCGCCGGGCGGGGTTTCTGCGGGCTATTGTTTGTGATGACCAAGAACTTCTAACGAGTCAGGAATCTCAAACTGCCAGCGACACGATGCGGCCGTTTCAACTGGTCAGCCTGACGCAACCACTTCCTGATCATGTGGAGATTGTGGCTGTGGTCGTTGATCGGTTGGTGCGCGGTCAGCAACCTGTGGAGCGACTCCTCGAAAGTTGTGAAGTGGCTTTACGGGCTGGAAAAGGAGTCCTCTCCCTCTGGAGCGAGATGGCGATTGATCCCCTGGCAGCAGTTCCACAGCTTCTGGATAATAAGACATGGTACTGCCAGCAGTTTTCCTCTGCGTTAAAATGCCATTCCTGTCAGCTGACATTCCCTGAGCCGGTGATGAGAAACCTGGAGTCGCATCAGACCGACAGCGCGGCCATCAACCTGTTGCATCAAGCCTGGCAGGTGCATGGAAAGTCATGGGATGCAACCCTTCACTCAAGTACCGATGAACTATTGGCCTGGCTGGATGATTTCGAGACTGATGCGAACATCAAGAACGGGATGCGTCGTGATCACCACTTATGGGAAGCCATCCACATTCGCTGTTTGCGAGCAAGAGAATTGGGAATTTCTTGCATTCCACTGGCGCGAGTTGCCAGTGATCTTTCGGGAACAGAGAACCGGCGGGCGAGACTGATTCCCCTGTTGGCGTCGGGATTGGTTAAGACGTTGTATGTGCTCGACGAACCGTTAGCGGGATTAGACGAGCCTACGGCGAAACTGGTCTTGAACGCCATTCTGGCCATGAAGCGAGAAGGGAACAGCCTGCTTCTGGTCGAGCATCACCCACAAGCACGATTAGCCGCCGATTTTCTGGTGGAACTTGGGCCGGGTGCGGGAGCAGTCGGGGGGCAAGTGGTGTTTGCAGGTCGCCCTTCCCGGCAGCCGCCGATTCCGTTGACATGTTCTCCTGAGAAGCCGAGGAACTATCGCGAACCGACGGGTTGGATCAAACGACAGTCAATTTCGCTCAAACAATTTTCGCAGTTTTCTGTGGCCATGCCGCTGGGGGTTTTGTGTGTCGTTAATGGTGCGCCAGGGAGTGGCAAAACGACGCTGGTCATTGACTCTCTTGACCCTCACCGTCTGGATCCCAACAGTGAAGAGATTCCCGCTCTTTCGCCCCCCGGCCAACAGGTGGTGTCGGTGAATTCGTCCCCATTGGCAGGCACGCCAACGCAGATGATTGCGGCCATGCTGGGGATTTTTGGCGAAATCCGCACATTATTCGCCCAAACACAGGAAGCGCGAACCCGGCAGTTGAATGCCCGCTTTTTCAGCCTGCATGTTCCTGGTAGTGGACGATGCCACCAATGCCGTGGAGCGGGACATTTGAAAGCCGATCTGGCCTACTTTGAAGAAGCCGAGATTCCTTGCCCGAATTGTCTTGGACAACGATACCGCCGGGATGCGCTGGAGATTCGTTACCGGGGCTTGCACATAGCCGATGTTCTGAGACTGACTGCCACCGACGCAATCAGCTTTTTCAAAGGGAATGCAAAGCTCATTCAGCCGCTGATCATGCTGTCTCGAACCGGCTTAGGTTACCTGGCGCTGGGGCAGAGTTTAGCCACACTTTCCGGGGGCGAACGGCAGCGTCTCAAGTTGGCGATGGCATTGGGGAAGGCATCAGACAAGGCGATTTATGTCTGTGATGAGCCGACATTGGGGCTGCACGACAACGATATTGCGATGCTGGTCAATTGCTTCCATCAACTGGTCGACATTGGACACACGGTCTGGCTGGCCGACAGTCACCCTCTGTTGGTGCCCGCAGCCGACTGGGTGATCACGCTTGGCAAATTCCCGCTGCCACCTGGCGCCGAGATTCTGTATTCAGGCCCTCCCGTGCCGACTTAACAATTCGGAAATAGTGAACAAAAGATTCGTACCCAGGAGGCAGCCATTGCATGAGCGTCGCGCAGGGGGTGAGGAATATGCCCATAAAACAGGCATAACACTTTGTGTTTTATTAGAGAAAAAAGCATTCGACTGTGCATCTTGAGTGCAGCATTGCCTGTTGGTATAGCGTTTGCATAGAGTGACAGTGCTGTTTTGAAGTTACGTCTCCTAGCGCCAGGAGTTGCCCTTCGTGCCAGAAATGACACCCCGCGAGGTTCTCGCCTTATGCCGCGAACGCGAGATCTACGCTGTGGATCTGCGGTTCATGGATTTTCCCGGTTTGCAGAAGCATTTCACGATCCCAGTGACAGAACTGACGGAACAAAGCTTTGATGAAGGCTTTGGTTTTGACGGTTCGTCGATGCGGGGTTGGCAAGCCATCAATGAAAGCGACATGCTGGTTGTGCCGGAAGCGTCGACCGCTTTTGTCGATCCTTTCATGAACCGCACATTGGCGATGACCTGCAACATTCAGGATCCGATCACCCGAGAGGATTACGCCAAAGACCCACGCAATGTCGCCCGCAAAGCCGAGCGATATATGCGGTCGACCGGGATTGCCGACACGGCCATTTTTGGCCCTGAAAGTGAATTCTTTGTGTTCGATGACATCCGTTTTGACAGCAGCCAGCAACACAGTTTCTATTACATTGACAGTCAGGAAGGTCAATGGAACCGGGGGCGCATTGAAGAAGGTGGCAACAAAGGCCACAAAATTCGTTACGGCGAGGGATATTTCCCGGTGCCTCCCACTGACACGTTGCAAGACCTTCGTACTGAAATCATGCTGCGTCTTCAGGAATGCGGCGTCGCGGTCGAGGCCCAGCATCACGAAGTCGCTTCCGCGGGTCAGTGCGAAATTGATATGAAGTTTGCCCCGCTGGTAAAAACCGCTGACCAGTTATTGCTCTATAAATATATCGTCAAGAATGTCGCGGCCCGGCATGGGAAAACGGCCACATTCATGCCCAAGCCGATCTGGAATGATGCCGGTTCAGGGCTACATCTTCATTTGTCATTATGGAAAGAGGCCCAGAACCTTTTTGCAGGTTCTGGATATGCGGGCCTGAGCGACACCGCCTTATTTGCCATCGGGGGAGTCCTCAAGCACGCCTATGCCGTCATGGCCTTCGCCTGCCCTACGACAAATAGCTATAAACGGCTGGTTCCCGGTTTTGAAGCCCCGGTGAATCTGACTTATAGCAGTCGCAATCGTTCGGCGGCGATTCGCATTCCCGTTCATTCCCCGCGCCCGGAAAACAAACGCTTCGAGTTTCGCTGTCCGGATCCTTCGTGCAATTCTTATCTGGCGATGTCGGCCATGTTAATGGCTGCTCTGGATGGGATTGAAAACCGGATTGATCCCGGCCCTCCTCTCGATAAAGATATCTATGATCTTGATCCCGAAGAGCTGACCGACGTCGCACGTACTCCCTTATCGTTAGAAGAATCATTGGCCGCCCTGCGGAAAGACCACGATTTTCTGCTGCGAGGTGATGTCTTTACAGAAGACGTGATCGATACCTGGATCTGGTATAAATCTGAAAAAGAGATCGAAGCCTTGCGGCAGCGTCCTCACCCTTTCGAGTTCGCCATGTACTACGATATCTAAAATCTTAGAAGCCTATCAGCGAAACCGACGATGCCAGCCAGCGAGACGTTACTCATCAAACGTCCCGCTTCGCTGGCATCAGTTGCGATCCTGAAGGTGAGGTTGGAAAATTTCACAAACTGAGTCCAGATTGCCAAAGGAAAATTTCTCCGGCTTTTGAGAAAGTTCTGCTATGATCATGGATGATTGTTCATCGGGAATTGACACCGTGTTTGTGGAGAACGGTCAATTCCCAACGGCAACTGATTCTCTCCGAACGCAGGACACAACCGGATGTGCCTGTGAGAAACGCCCTGGACGCCTGGCAAAAACGGCACGCACAGAAGTTGTGTGAGATTTCTTGAGGGACATGACGCATGTCGCGGCGATGGAACCACTATGATCTCGCCTTTGAGATGTATCTTCGTTCGCGAAAAATCCCCTACATTTCGGTGGATGAAGCCCGTCGCGCTCTGCTGGCCACCGCCAGTCTGAAATCGATGGATTTTCTGGTTTATACGCCGGGAAAAAAGCATTTGCTCGTGGAAGTCAAAGGCCGGAAAGCCAAGAGTTCCCATCTGTCAGAAAACTGGATCACGGCTGATGACCTCTCCAGCCTGATGACCTGGCAAAACCTGTTTGGTGATGGGTTTCGGGCGGTGATGGTGTTTGCCTACGACGTGAGCGGCCTTTTTTCTGATGATGGTTTAGCACCTTGCGACATGCCTGAGTCTTCAGAGCGGGCTGTGGACTCGAAGCCGTTGAACTCTGGATCAGTCAGCACCGCTGAGCGAACATCGGTAAAATCGCGATCGACCTCACTTGACGATCGTTTTCATCATCGCGGTCGTGATTATTCGTTCCAGGCTGTCTGGCTGGAAGACTATCAGGAGCAGGTCAAAGTCCGTTCACCTCGCTGGGATACGTTGTGGGCTCCCGCAAAAGCTTTTCGGGGGATTCAGTTCTCGTTGAATGAATTTCTCTGTCCGAATCCCGCCGCCACTCTCTCCCCGGCTTGCCCGCAGACCAAGTGCTGCTGAGCTTAAAAGCTTCCTGTTTCATCGTCAGCCACTCTATTAATGAACATGGCATCGAACGATCGGAATGCGGATCCACTTGTTGTAGAAAACGAATGACATCTCCTGCCGCTCTTGAATTTGAGCCAGGAGTCGAGTATTCCGGTGGCTATAAATTGAAATTTCCAGCAGGGAAATCCGGCGGACAATCAAGGAAATACGATGTCTGAGCAGAAAACGGCGATCAACTCCCTGACTTGTCTCAGAAATGTTGCCACCGCTGGAGTGTCAACCGCGAGAACATCGCCAGTCGCGGCGATCGTTCTGGGATTAACGCTGTGGGTGAGTTCCACAGACCAGGCGCTGGCTCAAGGTTCTCCCAATATTCAGACGGTTCAGCAGATCAGTTGGCTCGACGCCGGGCTGTTTGCGGCATTAGTTGGTGGTGCCCTCTTTGCTGTGTGCCGTGCCAGCAGCCGGATGTAGTGGGACGACCACTCTGTCCTGACAGGTTGTTGAGTTTGTCCGCAGGCTCGTTAATCACGACTGTCAGACCTCGGAAGAAGACGCCAGGAAGCAACCGGGCGAGAGACCTTCAAACAACCGGGAGCCAACCCGAATCAGCGTGGCACCGCACTGGATCGCGATGGGGAAATCGCTACTCATCCCCATGGAAAGATGCTCCATAGGGGATTGGGGACAAAAGGTTTGCAACTCATTTCGCAGGTCGCGCAAGCCAGAAAAGACCTGCCTTAAAATCTCGGGAGAGGCATCCAGCGGAGCCATCGTCATTAATCCCATCACGGGAGGCGCACTTCTGGCAGGGGCCTTCGCCATTGAAGGCCACCAGCCGAGCAGTTCCTCGGGAGAAAAGCCCGATTTTGACTCTTCCCCGCTGATGTTAACTTCCAGTAAGAGCCGTAAGGGTTGTGGTTGTGAACTTCGCACGCCATCTAAATGAGTGAGCCGTTCGTAGAGACGGACACTGTCGCAAGAGTGAATCATGTCCGCAGTAGCTAAAGCCAGTTCGGCTTTATTGCGCTGTAAATGCCCAATCAGGTGCCATCGCAAATTGTGTCGTTCCGATGATCCCCCCGGATCAAGGGAAAACAATTTCTCCACTTCCTGGCGACGACGTGCCAGATTCTGAGGCCGACTCTCCCCGACGTCGCAGACTCCCAGCAGAGATAAAGCCGCAATCACGGGTGCTGGGACATACTTTGTGACCGCGACCAGCGTTACTTCTGTCAAAGAACGTCCCACTGCCTCACAGGCCTGAGACATCTGCTGCCTGACATCCACCAGGTTGACAGCCAGTTGCCTGACATCCGCTTCCATTAACCCCGTGCCACGAGCAATCCCCTGCAGTTTTTGAGGATCAATGAGCGACATGGAGTCAGAGATGGACATAAGCCGCTTTCCGGCGTGAAACGAAGTTCGCGGATGACTGCGGAAAAATGCTCAGATGGAATCTTGACAGGGGATCTCAAAAACAGGGGACTCAACTTGCTTCCCGAAACCGCAACGAGGGCTTCTCAATGGTGACAATCGTGTTCGCGGGAACGCTATGCGAAAGCGAGACGCTGGAACCGATGACAGCATGCGCACCAATCACGGTTTCCCCACCAAGCACCGTGGCGTTCGCATAAATAACGACATGATCCTCGATCGTGGGATGCCGCTTATGACGACGAAGCAGGTTTCCGTTTTCATCCTTCGGAAAGCTGAGCGCCCCCAGTGTCACCCCTTGATACAGCTTCACATGATTGGCAATTTCACACGTTTCACCAATCACGACACCTGTGCCGTGGTCGATGAAAAATGAATGTCCAATCCGTGCTCCGGGATGGATATCAATCCCTGTCTGGCCATGCGCCCATTCGGCCAGCATCCGGGGAATTAAAGGGACATCGAGCTGATAAAGCTCATGGGCAAACCGATAGATCGTGACCGCGTGCAAACCCGGATAACAGAAAATGATCTCATCCAGGCTTCCCGCTGCGGGATCACCATCAAACGCGGCTTGAACATCCAATGCCAGAATGCGGCGCAATCTCGGTAACGACTCTAGCAACGCAATGGCTTTACATTGCGCCTGAGCTTCAAAATCGAGGCGGGTTTCATCCGCACAGCTGATTCCATTCTTGCGGCGATAATCATGGCGCAAAGCGCGGGCCATCTGCTGCGTCAGTCGATCGTGCAGACTGTCGACCAGATCCCCCACATGGTAGACGACGTTTCCAAGATGGAGATTTTGCCGACGACGATAACCCGGAAATAAAATTTCCTGCACATCCTGAGCAATCTCAACAACAGCCTCGGTACTGGGAAGCGGACAATGCCCAAGATGATGAGTTGTGGCAAAGTCATGATATGACTCCACGATTCGATCTGTGATCTCGGGAAGTTGTTCTTTGAGCCGCAAGTCAGTGGCCATGTTGATTCTCTTGATCAAAACATAATGCGAGGGAAGTGACGCCTTAAGGGGACTTGTTGTTCGCCACTTCATGGATTTTTTCAGACGCAACCACTTTCGCTGGAAGAGACCTGATCATCTGTCTTGTTTGTCGCTATCAGCAACAGTAACAAGAACCGGCCACATCGATGAGGTTCGACCGGATATTCTCGCCGACGTGAAAAAATCCTGCCAGTCCTACATGAGTTACCAGCCGCCACCTCATCGCAATTCTTACACCACGCATTTTCTGCCAGAAAGTTTATCCCGCCAGACAGAGCTTAAACCAGGCGATTCCACGCAAGCTTTTGTTATGAATGATCTTACGTCACCAGAAAGACATTTTGACACATTCTCTCTCCCGTGATTGACGGTCGATGATTCCCAAAGAGCGATTTGCTGGTATCCCGGCAGTTCCTTACGTACCACTGGAAACACGGCCTCCTGAAGCACTGTCTCCTGCAGGAAGACCTACCTGGGATTGGAAGAGGGGTGCCGTGTCACGGCTTTGTTTTCGGGTTGACGTCGCCGCAACGTCTTCCGTTGTCGGACTTAGCAACCTGTTCAACCCTACTTTTAAGCTTTGAGAATGCAGCAGTCCCTTCGGAGATCGGCAGGATCTTATGCCACGTCCCAGCAATCCCCGGATATTGAGACCGAACCTTCCATTGCGGGCAGCCAGGGTCTTTTCAGAGACAGTCGGCCAGGCTGAAAAATCATTCGCAAGTCTCTCCCCGGCTCATCCTGCGGTTTCAGCTCCCAAAACCTCCGTTTCGCTTCTAAGTGAAGATTTTTCAGAGACAGTTGATCGAGATGAAGCATATGCCACACAGCTTCAGGCGTTCCTGACACAACTTCAGATCTATGCCGTTCAACCTCTGGCAGTCGCTCCCGCTTTTCGACTGATTCGCCAGATGTTGCCCGGAGATTCTCTCGATCAAAAATTGAATGATGGCAAGCAACTGCTGATTCAATGGGCACGTCGCGAAACATGGTGTCGGGAATTGTTAGCAGCCTCCCGGCATTCAGCGGCAGGTTTTCTCGAAGTCAGCCGGGAGATTGTCAGTGAAATTGCATCTCGTCCGGCGGCAGGGCACGCACCACTCAACCTTCTCAATCGTGTGCATGGTGATGTGGGGCTAACTCACCGATTTTCCCGTGAAGGTACTGCGGCACAGTTTGTTTTAGAGTCGTTGGTGCGAGTTGAATTGTCTTACACGCTCGCCCATGAGAACCGAAACCAGACGCTGCGGGAACTCCACGATCAATCCCTGGCATTCCTGCTCTGTGACTGGTCATTGCTGGCGGTTCATGGCGGACTTCAGAAAATCTCATCAGTGGGGATGGCCGACTACATAAAAAATCATGCAAAAATCAGTGCCGCCATGTTGGCGTCGGTGCCAGATGTCACTCCCCGCATGCTCTCCTGGATCAGTCTTCATCACGTTGCGGGAAGAAGCCACGTTACTGAAAGAAACCAGACTGAAAAAAGCCAGCCCTCAGTCAATGGTCGCCAGATGCCTGATTTTGAAAGGGCCATCGCTCTGGCAGCACCGGGCATTGATCGTTTTCTGGTGGTGATGCGATTGTGCGAATTGATGCACTTGGCCAACGCCGATTTTTTTGACCGGAATCCCTGGCGCGTGGTGATTCGAACACTTTGGAAAGAGGTCTTGCGAGGACGTCTCTCACGTTCTGAAGTTCGCGCTGCGGCTCTGCAATTGACCCCCGAACTGATCGACGAATTGCGTTCTGTCAGCTTTGAAGGCCGCCGACTCCGCGTCGATCGCACCCATGCGGGAAAATCTCTACTGGCCGGGCCGCACTGGCTGAGTCGCAAAGCGATGGCCAGGCGAACCAGTGGCTTGAATGCCATGAGAAGGTGGAAGCAGCAACGCCAGATGCTGAGTGCTCATGCCGGTGAGAAGGATCATCCATGAGCCTTAATCAGTCAAATGAACCAGACAGTGAATACTGGACTGAAGCTCCGCGACCACTGACCAGCCTGGCGTTTGTTGTTCCAGTCATTCTGGCCTATGAATGGGGCGTCATGTCGGCCAGTGGAGAATCCCACCAGACATTGCGCAATGGCGTCGATTTCTGGCTGAGATCGCAACTGTCATGGTTTGGTTTTACCAGAGGCTGGTGCGCCCCGGCTCTCGTTGTGCTCCTGTTGATGAGCCTGCACATCCTGAAGCAGGAGAAGTGGCGCGTCAAAATCCCGGTGCTCGGGGGCATGCTTGCGGAAGCCGCTGTTTTCGCGGGGTTACTGATTATGCTGGGGCAGATGCTCCCATGGACTCAGACGCCCTCTCCCTTGAATCCTACCGGTTCCGAGCTAACAAGAGCGCCACACTCCGTGCCCGCAATCCCTCCTTTGCAAAGCCCCAAAGCAAGCAACCATTCGCCCTTCGCGAATATTCCCCGGCAAGGAGACTACGAAGACCTGCTGCACTCCCCTCGCGCTTTGATGCTTTACGATGTGAATCCTGGCAAGCTCTCAGGAAATATTTCCGGCAAGATGGCGACACCTTCAGCCGATGCATGGCCTCATCCGGCACCGCGAATTCATTGGGCGACATGCCTGGGAGCGGGGTTGTACGAAGAGTTTCTTTTCCGTCTGTGCTTCGTCCCAGTGGTTTACTGTGCCTGGCGTTTTCTGGGCGTACCAAGAAAGATGTCTTTGTTTGCGAGCATTGTGATCAGTGGCCTGTGCTTTGCTGCCGCCCACTATTTGCAGGTCGATTCTCAAACAAATCGCATTTCGATGATCGCTACGTTGGAATATATTGCCAATAGTCGCGAAGTCTGGTCAGCCTTTAGTTTTCGCTGCCTGGCTGGCTGTCTTTTTGGCGGCTTGCTGATGATCCGCGGCTTCGGGATTGCCGTCGGCTGCCATGCCCTCTACGACCTGTTCGTCGGCTTCTGGATGGATTGATCACACCAAAAATCAAAACCACTCACTGAACCACGCCGCAAGAGGAATCCATCAAACGAAAAGCAGAGAAACCAGCCCGTCAACAATTGCCACGCAAACATCGCAAACATCGACAAACAGCCTGCTACCTATCTCTAATTACAGCAGTTCATCCCATTGCCCAGCAAGGCGGGTTGGGCATACTGTGACTGGCCGTAATAGACGTATGGGGCGTAGTCTCCCGCTGTGTAGCCGGCTGTGGTGAAGACTGGGCCGGTGATCGGTGCGCCTGCATAGTATCGGGACGCGGTATAGCTGTAGCCGTTCACGTCGCTGTATCCATAAAACCCAGGAGAGTAAACGCCTCCCGCAACAGCGTAAGGACGACCATACATGGCGCCGCCCCACCCGCCATAGCTGTACCGGTAAGGCCAACCCCAAGCATAAGGGGCACGCCCGTTGAAGCCATAACCATAGTAGCTGTAAAACGGGCCGTAGCCGTAAGTATTGCCCCAGCCAGCCCGGCTGTAGGCGAAATTCAGGTAAGGTGTCCGATGGTACGGGTGATTATAACCCCAGCCATAGCCGCGATATCCCCATCCCCAGCCATGGTGCCAGCCTGTGGCGGCCGAACTGGTTGTATGCGAAGCGGCCGCCAGGGCACTGGCGGTACTGGCGATGCCAGCAGCCTGAACTGTCGAAGAGGCCATCAGACTGGCACTCATCACGAACAGTGCCCACGCCATGTGTCTGGCGGTTTGAAATTTTGCATTCATGATCGATTCTCTTTTCACACAATCGGCAAGCCAGCCACTACAGTTTGGAAGTTTCATGGAGTGGCTCATCAGCTTAAAGACCGTGATCAAGGAGGGCCTGTCACCATTGATCCCCTCAACACCGTCTACACAATAGCCTACGACCCAATCTCTACGCTGGTCAAGAATTGACTGCTCTCGACTTCATTTTTCAGGTGAGACTCCCCCGCTTTTCTGGGGAATTCTGCCTTAGTAGACTTTTTCGGGTATCGAACACCTCATTCGATGAATGTGAACGTAAGAACAGATTCAACTGGCGTCAGGAAATCAAACCTGCTTCTTGTCTGATGCGATGGCTCTGCAATACCAGTCAAGCGGTGTAAGGCTTCAAAAAAATGTCGGTAATTTCATTTGAAAAGGGCTGATTTGGTTCTTCTTCCCTGAGATTCAGGGAGAAATCGTCCGCAAGGATTGAAGAGATGACACGGATTAATGCAATGATTTCACGCAAACCAGCCTTTTTTTGACCAATGGCCTACTCAGGGAAACACTCTCTCAGTCAATTGCCCCCTCACAACTGCAAAATAGTCCTTCATTCTGCGTCACATGGAGTCATCAGGCGTCAGACCTGTTCTGAACGATAATTCAAGAAAGTGATGCTGCGACGTGGCCCGATAGCGAGCAATTATGAAACCTCCCATTTTTGAACAGTATCGTGTTCTCACGGCACTTCCGGTTTACAACGAAGCCCGCCATGTGGATCACGTGCTGGGAATCGTGCGGCAATTCAGCGATGACATTGTTGTGATCAATGATGGTTCCACCGACGGCACCGCCGAGGCCCTTTCGCGTCACACAGACGTTCATGTCATCACTCATGAGCAAAATGCCGGCTATGGTGCGGGCTTACGTTCGGCGTTTCTTTACGCCATTGATCAAGGGTATGACGCGCTGGTGACCATTGATTGTGATGGTCAACATGAACCACGATTGATCCCTGAAATGGTGAAAGCCTTGTTTCCGGAAGACGCTCCGGCTTGGGATATCGTTTCTGGCAGCCGCTATTTGAAGCAATTTGCGGGTGACAGCCTGCCACCTGCCGATCGCCGCCGGATCAACCTGGAAATCACGGAGCAATTAAACGCCGAGTTGAAACTCCAGCTGACTGACACGTTTTGTGGGTTCAAAGCCTATCGCGTGGAGGCCCTGAAAACGTTCCATGTCACCGATCTTGGCTACGCCATGCCACTACAGCTGTGGGTCCAAGCGGCTGCGGCCGGATTGAAAATCGTGGAGTTCCCGGTTCCTCTGGTTTATCTGGAAGAGGAGCGATCCTTCGGCGGATCACTTGATGATGCCGTCCGACGAAAAGCTCACTATCAGCGAGTCATCCGCGAGGCACAGGCAGCCGTGGGGTTAATTGTTGCCCGTCAGGAGTAATTCAGAAACGCACCAGGAAAATCACAGAAGGACGTTCCTCTTTGTTGGCATCCCTGGTGTTCAGCGTTTGCCATCCGAATGGCGGCAGCTAACATGAGTTAAGTCCCCAGTTGTGCTGTGTCGCAGCATGGCTTGGGGTTCGATATCAGGTGATCCCCTTTTTTGTCGGACTTAACAACCTGTTCAACTCCGCTTTTCAAGTTTGACAATGCAGCAGTCAGCGGGTGCTATCATTTTCCCGGCTCCCATTTAATACTGTGTTTCCTTATGAATGCCTCAATGACCACGGAGATGAACCGAGTGCCTGTTCGCCGTTTCCGAGCTCCGCAGCAAAACGGTGAATTGCTGGCAGTTCCTTCCTTCTCCGAAACCATCACTCGCCTGCTCCTTTCAAAAGAAGAGCAGGAACTGGCTGGGCAAGAAGACGAAGGGGCCACACCGTCTTTTTCAACTGAAAATCGTCGTCTGGCTCGCAGTGAGGTCCTGGCGCTGGCCAAGCGGTATACATCGCTGATCGAACGCCACGCAGACATCAACGATGAATCCCTCGAGTCAGAACACAATTTCGAGTCGGAACACGATCTGGCAGGGACTGGGATCACCGCCGACGATGTGATCATTGGCACAGGACATCAACCGGAATGGTTTCATCCCGGTGTGCTGGCGAAAAACATTGCTGCCGACGCACTGGTGCGCAGCCTTCGCAAGCAAGGTCGGGCTGCGGTCGCGCTGAATTTGATTGTTGATAGTGACGAGATCAAATCAACTGCCGTTGCCCTTCCCACGGGAACACGCCAACATCCGCAACTCGGCAGTGTCGGATTTGATCAGAAAAAGCCCACAGTTCCTTGGGAAGAACTGGGTGCTCCCCAGAAAGCCCTGTTTGAAAAATTCCCAGGGGAGATGGCTGAAGCATTGGCGCCCTGGGGTTACCAGCCCGTGTTGGCGACCCAACCCGATCTGATGCGGCCAGCGCTGACTCAGCTTGAGGCCCATAACCCTGTCTTTGAGCGAACGGGAAACGACACCCCGGCTGTCAACCGACTGTGCGATCTCGTCGCTTCTGTTCGTCATCAGTGGGAGCGATCTGTCGGAATTACCAATCTGGAGGTGCCGCTCTCCTGGGTCTCACAAACCCTCAGCTTCCGACGATTTCTGCTCCACTGGTTAAGAAACGCGGCTCAGAATCACGAAATTTATAACCGTGTGGTGCAGCAGTACCGGAGCGATAATGGGATCCGTGGCCATCAACGCCCCGTTCCTGACTTGTTGATCGAACCACCCCTGGTTCTGTCACAAGCCGAAGAGGCTTCGCCACGTTGGGAAGTCCCCTTCTGGACATGGACAAGTCCAGTTAATGCCACTGTTCCGGTCAATCGCGAGCGTCTCTTTGTCCGCCAGATGGGGGACAAACTGGAGTTATCGACTTCACAATACCGACTTGGTCTGCTCCCCGCTCATCCAGAAGATGAAACGCAGGCCATCGAGCAATTGGGACAGTGGTTCAAGCGCGGGGTGAAGATCCGCTCGCGCGCATTGATGACCACTATGTTCGCGCGTCTTTACCTTTGCGACCTGTTCATTCACGGCATCGGCGGCGCCATCTATGACGAAATGACAGATGCGCTGATTGAAGAAATTGATCAGCGACCAGCCCCTGAGTTTCTTACGGTCTCCGCCACGCTTTATGCTCCCTTGGGTGGCCCGTTTTCTTCCACGCCGGCTGATGTTCGTCGGCATCAGTCACTCCTGAGAGACCTTCAGCAAAACCCGTGGCGCCATTTGCCTCCCTGTGATACGCTTTCTCAGGAAAAGCAAAATTCAGCGAGTTTGTGCCAGCGTCTGACCGGACTTTTCATCGAACGGGATCGACTTCTTGAAGAGCAGCACGCGACAGAAATTCGTGCTGACCGCCATCTGCCCCGTCGCATTCGTCGTCAGCGCAACCGCCAGCGGTATCTGCGACTGAACGAAATTCGCCAGGAGTTGTTGAAACTTCTGGAGAGTCAGGTTGCGCAAGTTCAAGATGACCTGGAATCTCTTTTGACTGAGGTCAAAGCCAACCAGATCCTGAAGTCGAGAGAATTTGCCTGGTGTCTGTTCCCGGCATCGGCCCTCAATCAACTGGTCACCAGCGTGCGAACAGCAGCAAGGCTGTAAATCGTTCTCATAACACCAGACATACAAATCGCAACTTGAAATAGCACCGTTGATATCTGGAAGGCGGATAACCTCTGACAACGCATTGCCAATGGCACCCCAACGCCAATGGCAATCCCCCTCAACCGGCCTTCTGTCACCTTCTCCCTCAGGGAGAAGGATTGGAGGGCTTCCGGATAGACTGTCAGGCTGATTCTGCGGCGAGGCTGGTTTCCTCGACGGGACTCAGCGATTCGTTGGCCATGGTCTCGGGAAGTGCCTGTTGCAACTTGCTGGATGTCTGAATTCGTCGGAATGAGCGGAGTGTGTCAAAGAGGAGGTAGACTCCAACGACCATAACACCGATTCCCTGCACCAGTTGAGGGTGCCCACTGGCGAAAGTGCCCATCAGCAGGACACTCCCTGTCGCCAGAGCAGCGGCAGCCAGAGTTCCACGAACCATGACCTGCATGCGTGACCGCTTCCAGTGGCTGCTTTTGACAGCCGTTCGGGCAGAGACATTGGCCACCTCCCGCATTGATTCCATGTGGGCACGGAACTCATTTTTGTCGACTTTATGACGCGGTTCATTGCTCCAGACCTGAGGAGTCTCTTCTTTGATCTTCTCCGACATTGAAGACGCTTCTACTGCTTTTTGAGCTTGGGGTTGTTCTTGCACCACCTCTTTGGTGGTCTCATCTTTCATCGAAGAACGCTGCCCGTAACGTCCCAGCAACCGCGCCATGTAAGAGGCCACAGTGTCCTCTTCTTCCGCCGTTTCTTCCTGGATCGCTGGTGACTGTGAGCCGTGATTCGATGCGGCCGATGACGAAGCTGATTCTGTTTCTGTCGCCGACATCAACCTTGATGAGGAGAGTCCGGTATCGGTTGGATCAGCCTGGTTTTGATCAAACGAGTCGGCTAAAGGGCGTCTCTCTGAGTGTGCCTCATCGGTCTCAGTATTGCTTGATTCGAGAATGCTTTCTGAAGA
Organism: Planctopirus sp. SH287; assembly: GCF_056500625.1. Classification (NCBI taxonomy): domain Bacteria; kingdom Pseudomonadati; phylum Planctomycetota; class Planctomycetia; order Planctomycetales; family Planctomycetaceae; genus Planctopirus; species Planctopirus sp. SH287. Next base: position 2,421,164 of record NZ_CM151403.1, read on the forward strand.
CGACGAAGTTTCCTCCGGGTGATTTTCTGGCGAACTCTTTGTGGTGGTTCCGAGATCATTGATGCCAAACAGTTGAGCCAGTTCGGCACGCAGGTTGGAAACACGATCTTCGCCGGCCTCATGTGAAGAATGAGCCGATGTGCCTGCGACTGGTGCAAGTTCTGGCTCGACATCAGCAGCAGCCTCTCTCCAGAGTCGCTGGCTGGCTAAAGGTGCTCCAAAACCATGGTCGTCAACGACGGAAATTCCTGAAGTATTATTATCGGGGATAAACCCGTGAGATGGGTAATCCTGCCCCAGTGAACCAGCCGGCGGTGAGTCAACGGCCACCTGACCTTCAGCGTCCAGTCTTTCAGCGGCCAGAAGATGGGCCACGCTGAAACGGTTGGGATACTCTTCTTCGTCCTCTGTGGCGGCTGTCGCTGCCGAGAAGTTTTCTGTCTCAATCAAGTTGGCAGGTTCATCTGCGATGGGTGCTGTCAGCACGGCGGCCTGTCCGTACTCAATGTGGTCACCATGAGCTGCGTCAGGCACAGCCGCAGATGATTCGGTTTCATACGAATTTTGCTCGTACGAAGAAGCTCGAAGAATCTCATCGGTCTCTGTCGCGCCGGGTTGTTCGGCGTGATCCGTACTGGCCACATAGGACTCACCGGGGGTCACCGGGAGCCAGTCCACTGTTCCCTGAATGGTGCCTGGTGGGGAAAAATGCTGATCATGCAGCGATGTTTCTTCAAAGACCGCCATCTCCAGCGGCGCATATTGCTCAGTATGATCAGGTTCAGTTTCAATGGCTGTTTCCGAAGCGGTTTCGGTGGCCACGAGTCCCATCAGTTCATTGCACAAGTCCAGCGCGTTTGTTTCATGGGACTCGTTGTCAGTCCCGTCAGCCTTTGGGCCATTATCTACTGAATTTTCTTCATCAATGGCCTGAGCAACGGCCACATTACTGATTGTGTCGGGTTCGTTTGAGGACTCGGCACTGGCCTGATGAAGCGTGGCTGCGTGTTCCTTGAGAGATGTCTGAGACGCAATGGCGTTTTCCTGCGCAGTTTCCCACTCGGCCCGCTTCTGCTCCAGTTCTTCGGATTGTGTGCGCAGATCGGCCAGGGTTCGTCGCATGGATTCATCCCAGCGATCCCAGGCTTGTTGTTGTTGAGACTGTTCTTCCAGCAGGGCGGCACGGGATGACGCTGCCAGTTCTTCAATTCGGGTGCGTTCACAGGCCAATGCTTTTTCGCGAACTTCGACCGCATGGAGACGCTCGTTGAGATCTGCCTGCTGAGCCGCCAATTCGCTCGTACGAACTGCGAATTGAGCCACTTCCTGTGCCAGTTGTTCCTTCTGAGAGGCTGTTGACTGATCCAGTTGCAGTTGCAATTCTTCCCGCTGCGAATGTTCCGCCTGCTGCGACGATAACTCAGAATTCCGGGCGGATAACGAGGCTTCCAGCCGACCCAGAGATTGCTCTTTCAGAGCCATCTCTTCCGCCAATGATTCCAACTGCGAGAGTCGGGCGTCAAGATCAGCACATTCCGCTTTCTGAGTGGTGTAGGCCGCTTCCCATCGGGCCTGTTCATCGCGCAGTTTTGACTCTCGCTCTGCTAATGTGTTCTTAAAATCATTCAGCGCGGATTGCTGCTGGCTGCAATCAGAAAGACTGGCGGCAAGATCAGCCTCCCGGCGATCAAACGCTGCTCGCTGGGCGTCCCGCTGAGCTTCCTGTTCTTGAGTCTTCAACCGGAATTGGCGTTCGTTTTCAGCGATTTCTGTTTGTCGCTGGAGTAATGAAATCTGTGTCCGTTCCAGTTCCTTGCGGAGCGTCTGCTGAGCCGCTTCTGTGGCCTCGATGGCTTGCAAACGCACGGCTGATTCTGTTTCACGACGAACTAATTGCGTCCGCAGGCGTTCAAGTTCTGCTCGCTGCTGGGCGATTCTGGCCCGTTCTGCAGCATGAGACTCGGCGTGGTCGAGCGTCATTTTCTCCAGATGGAGTCGTTGCTCCATAACCGAAGCCAGCGTTCTCTGAAGCTCGTTTTCCAGTAGTGACTTTGTTTCAGACGCCATGGGGGCGGAAGGAGGGATGAGATGACCCTTCCGCACTTCGGGAGTCTCTAAAATCACTTCGGAGATGCCTGACTCATGCTTGCCGGACTTAAGGGGGCCATCGACGATGTCAGCACTGGTGATGTCATGACTGGCGATGTCATGACTGGCAACGAGAGTTTCCTGTAAAGAGGATGGCTGAGCCGTCGAAGTATCCGGTGGTGAGAAATTTCCCACGGGAGAATTCATGGCTGATTCTGATGGAAGCTTTGTGGGGGAAGCTTCGTTGCCGTTTTCCGGGATGAACTGAAGAAGTTCGTCGGCAGTGGCTGCGCGAAAGCGAAACGTCCATGGCCCGATGGTTAAACGGTCATTGGGGCGAAGGGTGGCTTCTTTGACAGGGCCATCATTGATCCAGGTTCTTGAATCCCAGGCTTTGATGATGGCGGAGTTTGCCCCCACGATCAGAAGAGCATGCTGTGGTTTGATGCCTTCGCTGGCCAGAAGAAGAGAGGCTTCCGGGCCACTGCCAATCACATGCCGACCACGCCGCAAAATCCAGGGAGATCCTCCAAGAGTCGGCACCAGGACAAAGGCTCCGGTGTTTTCTACTTGTTTGGGCTGAAATGCGATGGGGGAAATCATGGTCGTCACGCCTGGTGCTCCTCAATCCGCGAGTTTGGGGCCTGTTTGCGATAACAGCCCCTTGTCTGATCTCACAAAACCCCGATGCGACTGAAACGACGAAGGCTTCGGCATTTCCAGACATGCACCATGGATTTTGTCAGATGCTCCAGTAGCCCTATAGCTTTTGAGGAGACGCGTGCTGGCTAAGACGTTGAACAAACGCAACATTCATTTTGTCTGCCTGTCAACTTTTCATACTGTGACGATTCTGACGATTCCCGGATCAAAGATTGAACAGAGTGTATCGCTTGCTAATAATAAGTCTGTTCAGGATTCAACCGGTCACTGACCCTGAACCTCAGTGGATTGCCTGTCCTGAATCGCGTTACAAATGGGAATTCAGGGCACTGAACCAAAACTGTTCTGGCAGGCGTTCTGTTGACTGATACCGCAATCTGGTGCTTGTGGTATGACCGTAGACTCAATTTTCGATCATGAGGTGAGTTTCATGCCGGGCTGGTTTGGTGCGTCAAAAAAGCCAGCAATGACGGAAAATCCCCCGGAAATTCCATTTGAACTTGCCTGCCCATGCGGCAACGTGCTTACGGGAGACAGGCTCAAGGTTCACCAGTTCGTTCCCTGTGTTCAATGCGGCCAAAAAGTTTTCATCCTGCCGCTGAATGTTTATCCCTCCGCCATTCCTTATCAATCGGGGGGAACAGGCAAAGGGAAGGAATCATCCGAATCAACGACAGATCACAAGTCTTCAATCAAAGATCAGAACGCTCATCGATTCGACGAAGACGTTCAGTCGTCAACAGTTTCGGAAGCGCCCATTGTCAAAGGGGCAAAGGCGATTGGTCGCAAGATCAAGCCGCCACCTTTGCCGGTGGAACCTCCGCCACCTGAACCGGTCACTCCGTCACTGGTTGAGTCAACTGGTGAACGCCTGACTGAAAGGTTCACACAACTTCAAAAATCATGGCGTGTCTGGCACACGGTTCTCGCTTCGAATGTGGCTGTGCTGATCATTGCTGGAATGGTCTTGTGGCGACAGGCAGCCTTGTCATCGGCCCGGCAAATCGTGGATCAGGCGACTGAAGCGGGGATGGCGGCTTTGAAAGAGGGTGATTTTTTCGAGGCTGACACTCAATTGGGGCGTGCTGTCCGGGCACTGGATCAACTCGGGCTGAATCATGGGACTGCACGCATGGTTCGACAGACTTACGCCGAGGTTCATGCGGCAGCAAATCTGGTTTCCACACCTTTTGAAGAGGGCTTGCCCGATCTGCGAGGCAAGCAGTTCTCTCGTGAATGGAAAGACCAGGTTCGTCGACACTATGCCGGGAAGTGGCTGATATTTGACGCCCACGCAGAGCCTGACCCCGCATCGTCGAATCGCTGGATTTTCGATTTACCCTTACAGGTCTCTGGTCACGATGTTGCTGTGCTTGTTGAACCTTCTGCGAATAAATCTTTGTTTCTCAACGGAGAGAACTCGACACGGATGATTGCTGCGGGGCAGATCCAGGAGATTGAGCTTCCTGAGGATAACCAAAAACTCCGAATCATCTTGCGTGGCGATTCGTTCCGTCCGTGGGTGCATGAAGACATTCTGGAGACTCTGGGGCTACACACACCAGATGCGGAACTTCAACAGGAAACGAGTGAAGTTCTTCGCCGTCAAGCGGACGCACTGGGACTCAAGGAGTAATGACCATGTTGGCTCAATCCATCTTTATGCGGATACCACATTACGGCTTTGTCTGCGGACTGATGTCGCCGCAACGCTCTCCGTTGTCTGACTTAACAACAGGCCCGACGCGATTTTTTTTCCGTATCATTTTTTGGCTAGGGATCAATCTGGTGTTCTTGAACACTGGAATGGCTTTTTCCAACGATGAAGCGTGGTCAACCGAAAAATTCACTTCGATGAAAGACAAATGGGAATCACTGGTGGATACCCCCCTTTCCATTGAAGGGCGGATCTCATCCCTTTCCAAAAATCTGATGAGGCTGGCTCGCTGCCCGTTACCATTTTCTTTACGGGAAGAAGACGCACGGAAAGTCTCGAGTGGGAAAAGCGCACTGATTCGAGGATCGCTCCGAAAAGATCGGGATACCGAGAAACTTCAGTTTGAGGTTGCCAGCATCACGCTGGTTCCCGGTGATGGCGAAGAGTATCGATTGCGGGCAGGGCAAATCCGTGTGAACGATGTGGCCCCCTGGTATCAACTGGCAGACTGGGCCGAATCACGAGCCACGTTTTTCCATGATGCCGAGTTACTGTCGTTAGCGGTCAATGCCCGGCAACGTGGTCTTCAAGCCGAAGTGCGTCTCCTGGATCCTCGCACTCCCGAGCAATTGGAAAACCTGGCAAAGAAAGCCCGAACTCTCAAACTTGATGAACGCTATGCGATGGAATTGCAGTTTGAAAGTGCGTGGCAACTTGTCACAACCCTGCTCCGTGATCCTCAACGTGAAGCGGGGACACTTGCTGATGTGGCCGCTAATATTGAACGGCAGTTCCAGGGCACCAAGACTCCCTTGGCGCGCTGGAGCGAAGTTGACTGGCAGAACTCGGAAGTCATTTCCAACTATGCTGAAGGGGATGATGCTGCCCGGAAATTATGGCATCGCCGGCTATATATCGCGGTTACCGCCGCTGAACTGGAGGCCCAATTAGCTCCTGATGGCCGGAATGGCGTCGAAATCGCAGAGGAATGGCGGACTCGACTGCCTGAAAGGGCCAGCGAGAGTGATCGATTTATAGCGAAGTTTGATAGTTATCGTAAAGCACGACTTAATAGCATGACCCGAGACGAACTTCTGGAGTTTGCTAAGGATCTTGAATCGCGGCGCAAAGCCGATGTTGCCGACCAAGTCCGGCGTCAGTGGATGGGGCACCGAGCCGAGTTATCTGCGGTTCAAGGTGGGCCGGGGGTGATTCGGATGTCTGAAAATCATCGTGTGGTTTATGGCGATGAACAGGGAGCGATGGCGATCCTACACACCGGCTGGCAGAAACATCCTGACGACATCACATTGCGAGAGACGTTTGAGGGGTTGGGTTATCAGCTACAAGGTGGCAAATGGGTTCGCGGCAAATTTCATGAAGACATGACAGCACGCCCAGTTGTTCCAATTCCCGCTCTGGCGAAAGGAATGACCATGGAACAAGCGAAATCGATGTTGGGATTGCCTTCCAAACGCGCACGTCTCGTCATGGGAACCGGCCCGGTGGAACACTGGATTTATGGTGAAGGGGGAAGCCGCCTCGTGCTGGAATTTACGGCCACCCGCGGGCAGAACCTTCGCTTAAACACATTTTATTCCGCCGATTGAGTCGCACTGTCATATCGGCGTGATACAGGCTCATCAGCATGATCTCGCCTACAACCATACTTGTGCCCTGCTGATCAATACGCACAACGGCGATCCCTTCGCTTCATGGGAGAAGCCTCTGAAATTGCCACAGAATGCAGTGCATCGCGGTGCAGAGGATGAGCGAGTTTCTGCCTCAATTGATGGTTAACCACCTGCATCATTTTCTGGCTGCGATGAACCTTCTGCTTGACAGGCCACTCCTTCAGACCTAATGTTAACCAACAAGTTAATTAACAGGATGGTTTCACAGGCTTCATTCATGCAGGATCAGCTCAGTCAGAAGTTCGCTGCACTGGCCGACCCAACCAGAAGGGCGATGCTCGCCAGGCTCACTCATGGCCAGGCAAGTGTGTCGGAAATTGCAGCGCCATTTTTAGAGCAAATGAGTCTGCCCGCTGTGACAAAGCACCTGAAAGTGCTCGAGAGTGCCGGGCTGGTTAAGAAAACCCAGTCTGCTCAGCGTCGACTCTGTGATCTGAACCCCGAAGGATTCAAGGACACTGTCGAGTTCCTCGAGCAATACCGGCAGATGTGGGAAGAAAGCTTCGACAGGCTTGAAGCTTACCTGGAATCCGTCACTGCAAAACCCAAGAAATCGAAAAGGGAAAAGTCCGATGGTGGCCAGAAATAATCCGAACGAGATTTCGATCACACGTATCTACGATGCCCCTTTGAAAACCGTCTGGGAGGCATGGACAGATCCTGACCAGGCGGCCCTGTGGTGGGGGCCTCGCGGTTTTACACTGACCACTCACAGCAAGGATTTAAGGCCGGGAGGAATCTGGCACTACACGATGCACGGGCCAGATGGAACCGATTATCCCAACAAGGCGTTTTATCACGTCGTGGAGAAACACAAGAAACTGATCTATGACCATGGCGGCTACGATGACCGTCCACCGCTCTTTCGAGTCACGGTATTATTTTCCGAGTTGGACGAAAAAACGACAATGCAGATGACGATGGCTCTGCCGACTGCTGAAGAAGCAGAAGCCACTCGCAAGTTCATCAAAGCAGCCGGCGGAAACGCAACATGGGATCGTTTGGGCGAATTCCTGGCTGAGAAGAAAAATGGGCAACACTGCTTCGTCATCAATCGTAGTTTCGCGGCGCCCATCGATCTCGTTTTCAAGATGTGGACTCAACCGAATTATCTCTCGAAGTGGTTGCCACCAGAGGGATTCAAAATGGACATCCTGCGGGAGGATGTTCGCGACGGTGGAGACTGTTTCTTCCGCATGAGCAATCTGGCTGACGTGACATTCTACGGAAGGCTCGACTATCGGGAGGTGAGTCATCCCAGCCGGATTGTCTATGTTCAGCAGTTCTGTGATGAAGAAGAAAAAGCAGCCCGCCATCCGGGGCTACCGGTCTTTCCGGAAGCGATGCTGGCGACAGTCCTGCTGGCCATTGAGGATGATTTCACGACACGAGTCACTGTGACCATAACACCAGTCGGTGCCGTGTCGGCTGAAGAAGTCATCGCCTTTCTGAAAACACGGGCCAGCATGACACAAGGCTGGACAGGCTCATTCGACAAGCTGGAGACTATGATCTCCGCAGTGGCCAGCGAAATGTGACCTGCTGATGGTGAGTAGACTCAATCATGAGACGGATCTGACTTACTCACGAACTGTGGGCGCAGGGTTAGACTAATGCGGCTTTGACGAACTGTGTGTGGCGAACTGGATGGGTGACTGATCGTTTAACGCAGAGTGTTTACCCCAGTCTGATGATCAAACTTCGAACTCGGGTTTGGCTTGTGGGTCGATCTGCCGGGCAGCTCTCAGGCCAGACTCAATGGCTCCTTCCACCCACCCGGATTTGAGAGTGGTGAAATCGCCTGCAAAATGCAGTCGGCCTTCGGGGATTTGCCACTCCTGAATCATCCATCCCGCACCAAGGGGGAGATTGGCAAATGCGGCCTTGATCCAGGGTTGATCAGGCCAAGAAAACTCACCCACGGTGATGACTTCGTCAATCAAGCCGGGAAGATCATCTTGAAACAGCTGGACAATCGATCTGGCTCGGGTTTCTTTCGGCTGCTTGAGGTAGTCTTCGGCATTCTTTCCTGTCAGGTAAAAGAAGATGTTTCCATGCCCCCCAGGCTCATTTCCAGTGATGTCAATCACTCGTTCCCAGGGGCGATCAGAAGCCGCCATTGGCCAGCCGTGCACGCCTTGCTTGAGCCAATGGGGTGTGCGGGTCTGCACATAGACTTTGACGACGGGAGACCACTCGAGTTGATCAACCAGAGCCTGCTTGCCTGGTAAAAGTCGGGGAGTGATCTCCATTTCGCGCAGGACAGGAAACGGGATCGTGCTGATGACTTGATCGGCATTCCAAGTGCGCCCATCTTTGGTCACCACCGAGATTTCGCGGGCTGTTTGCCGGATGGAGACTGCGGGCATGCCCAGATGAACGCGATTTCCCAGAACTTGTGCCATGGCTTGTGGTAAACGCTCGTTGCCGCCGGCAATTCGGAAAAGATTCCGATCTGCAAAGTGATAAGCGAGATCAGGTAGAAGGGCCAAAACAGCCGTGTCGATTGTGGCCTCGGCTGCATAAGCGTCGACGAGTCGAATCAAAGCCTCAGACGCCCCCGTCAACTGCATCAGATTCTTGAGGGTCAGTGGATCGAGTCGTTCCAGCTCTTGGGGATTCGGCCAATGAGAATCAAGAACCGTATTGAGATTGACCCCAGCTTTGACGAGTGCATTGGCCAACAGCGATGGCAAGGAGACATTTCGTTCGCTGGGATGAAGTTGCCATGGCCAGGGTTTGGTGAGATTGGCATCTCCAATCTGTCCTGTCACATGAAATCTCGGGCAGCCATCATTCATGGCGATCAGTGGCAACCGAAACTTACTGATGTAGCCACAGACGAGCGGCATGTTGGTGCGAAAATGTCCGCCTCCTCCTTCGGTCGTTTGTCCATCCTTGAGAGGAATCGAGATCAGTCGTCCGCCAATCCGGTTCTGATACTCAAGAACCTGGACGTCGTGCCCTTGACGATGGAGTGCGAGAGCAGCCGTCAATCCAGACATGCCAGCACCCAGGACAAGTATTCGCCGCGTTCTGGAGGTCGAAGCCTGAAGAATTTGAGGGTTGGACTGAGTGATGACAGCCCCTGCTCCACCCACAAGACCTGCCTGAGCAAGAAAACGCCGTCGATTGAGCTTGTTCGCGCGTGTCCGTTCCAAAGCTGGCCCGCCTTGTGTCTGGGAAACAGGAAGTATGGCGTGTTAGCAACTCTACCATGGCTGTAAAATGACGATGGGGAAAGTTTCGTCACTGGCCGCGAGAGACTTCAGAAAGAATGAACGCATCGTCAGGTCATGACAAACCCTTAAGGTTGCTCACTCCCTTGACGCTGGCTGGCAATGCCTGATTGATATTAACGGCAGTCTCCACTGAGCAAACACAACGGAGCAAACACCTGGCCGAAACGTCCTCGGCTTCATCCTCAGACACGGGAAGAATTGATGCTGCCCTTGCGGGCTTTGGGGCGGCGTATGAGGGCCGGTTATTGATCTACGTATGGGTCTTACGCCGCCAGCTCCTTGCGGGGTTTGGGCCTATCGGCCGGGACGTGGGCTAAAGATTCGCGGCCCCGTTGCGTCCTCTTGCGGAGTTTGGGGCGGCGTATGAGGGTCAGTTGTTGATCTACATATGGGTCTTATGCCGCCAGGGTGGTGGTGCTTGTTGGGTTGTCGATAGGCGGTTGGCGAATAGGCGGGTCGGTTTGCAAAGGCACGGGGGAGTTGGTGCATTGCGCTGCGCTTCATGCTCCCTACGTGCTCATCCTACATGACGCTGCGCAACAAGGGGGGTTAGGTTAGAGGGGATTCGCTGGGCGCGCCTCGTCGGTGAGGGCCATCAATGGGCCAGCCTGCGATCCGGAAGATGACCCTCGTCAGCGGCTTGATCAGGGCCGTGTTGTGCCGGCGGTGTCGCAAGATGCTGCCAGCTTGAGAGGCCTGTGGCGCTCTCAACTCGAATTCGAGAATCCTACTGGTTTTCTGACTTGTTGGCCCAAAGGATTGTCAGCGGCAACGGAGTGATTCCCTGCCGCCGAGATGATTCTCTTGAATGTCAGGTCATTTTCTGAGCTTCACAACGGCTTCCGACAACAATTGGATCCCCGTGATTCTCAGGAAAAGCAAAACTGGTGGGACAGGTGCTTAAGTTCGCAAGCGTGGTTCTCACGAAGGAAACTTCGTGACGGCGACTCTCTGCGCGGCCCTGATCGGTCGTGGACTTTTCTTGTCAAATTGAAATGCGTATGAGTTGGTGCATTGCGCTTCGCTTCATGCCCCCTACGTGACTGACTCCAGCCTACAGTGCCGTGGTACAGAGCCATGTTATAGGGCCGTGTTCTGGCAGGATGTTGAACGTGCCTGTAGGCTCAGTGGCCTGCTGCTGTTCGTTAGCCTGCCAAATCAGAAATCAAGTTCCCACAGGGTGTGTCATGAAGATCTGGATTGATGGGGATGCCTGTCCCCGTGAAGCCAAAGAACTGGTTTACAAAACATCCAGTCGATTGCAACTGGAGACCACCGTCGTGGCCAATGCCAGCATGTGGATCCCCAGCGGAAATTCGTGGATCAAACTGATTGTTGTTCCCGGCGGGCCGGATGTTGCGGATCGTTATATTGTGGAGCATTCCACCCCTGGTGATCTGACCATTACCGGTGATGTCCCTCTGATGTCTGACCTCATTGCCAAACGGGTTTTCGTCATCGACTTTCATGGCTACTTCTGCACAGAAGAAACCGTGGGCGAACGTCGGGCAGCTCGTGATCTCAACGATCAATTACGGCAGTCCGGACTGATTTCCGGCGGGCCGGCCCCGTATGGTGGCAAGGACAAACAGCGTTTTGCCCAGTCTCTCGACCAACTCCTCACCCGCGAGTTGAAACGGATCGCCAAGGAGGCGGCTCTAAAAAAGAGCTAACATCCTTCCCGAGACTCAGAGTCTGTCGGAAAATCTCAACTCTTTCTCTCTGATCTTTCTCTCTGAGGGGGCAGGTGGCCGCAGACAGGATGAGGGAGAGTCTGTGGCTCTCGATGAGGGGTTGTTGATGGCTTTCAGTAAGGCGGATGGTTAAATCCCCCTCACCCCAGCCTCACTCGCAAGCGGGAGACGGAGTGTTTTCGGACAGGCTCTTGGTCATTCGCAGTCTCGATTTATTGAATCAATCGTGGCATGATGCAGAGCCATTGACGCTGCGCCTAGACTTCCTTGATCTCTTTTCCGAGTTTTGCCACATGCTGAAGACAACGCTCATCCATCCCGAGATTCTGAGTGTTCTGGCCCGTGCGGGACATCATGCAAAAATAGTGATTGCCGACGGAAACTATCCCGCTTCAACGACAATGGGGCCAAACGCCAAGCTGGTTTCGCTGAATCTCTCTCCGGGAATAGTGACGGTCAATCAGGTGCTGGCTGCGATCCTCTCCACGGTGCCGATCAATCATATTCACACGATGGGAATACCGTCGGATGACCCTTATGCCATGGCTGGTGACCCTCCTGTGTGGAAAGAATTTTCCGCGACCATCAGTGATGCCGGGCAGTCGATTCCGCTGACTTCGATCTCTAAATGGGATTTCTATGAGGCTGTGATTTCGCGGGATCATGTCCTCACAATTCAGACGGCGGATACAGCGCTCTGGGCCAATCTGTTGCTGGAAGTGGGTGTGCGAGAAGCTTGACACTCCCTCATTTCCTACATTGAATTCGCAAAAGAAAAACTCCGATTTACCGGCAAATGTTTATCGAGATAGCGGGTGGAAGCATGCAGTATCGTGAATTGGGAAAAACGGGACTCAAACTGCCAGTGATTGGTTTTGGGGCCTCGTCTTTGGGCCAGGAGTTTCGCAAAGTCGATATCAACGAGGCCATGCAGGCTGTCCGTGTCGCGCTCGATGAAGGAATGAACTTCATCGATACGGCTCCGTTTTATGGCCGTGGGATGTCGGAAGTGTTACTGGGTCTTCTTTTCAAAGACGTTCCTCGCGATTCCTACATCTTGCAAACCAAACTGGGGCGATACGACGCGAACCACTTTGATTTCTCGGCGAAACGGGTTCAGGAGAGTGTTGACGTCAGCCTGCATCGTCTGGGCACCGATCATATTGACATCATGATCTGCCACGATATTGAGTTTGTAGACATCCAGCAGATCATCGACGAGACGATTCCCGCACTGCGTCAAGTTCAGCAGTCAGGCAAGGTGAGATTCATCGGGATTAGTGGTTATCCGCTGATGAATATCACGCGAGTGCTCAAAGAAACGCCGCTGGATGTTGTGCTGTCGTATAACCATTACACACTTCAGAACACCAGCTATGGGGAGATGGTTCCTTACCTCAAGGAACGAGGTGTGGGGATTGAAAATGCGGCTCCCTTTGCCGCTCGACTGCTTTGCAATGACCCTTTGCCTGTCTGGCATAAAGCCACACCACAAGTCCGGGAAGTTGCGGCAAAGGCCGCGGCCCACTGTCGTGAACGGGGAACTGATCTGGCAAAGCTGGCGCTGCAGTTTTCGATTCACAATGAAGACATGACGACCTGCATTGCCGGGACTGCAAACCCGGCTCGAGTCTCGGAATGGTGCCGCTGGGCGGATGAACCGATTGATGAGACGCTGTTGTCAGAGATTCTTGCCATCCTTAAACCCATTCATAACTGGGCACATGTGGAAGGAAAGCCAGAAAATAACGAGCCAGCTCAAACACGATTTGTTAATGGCGAATTTGTCGCCACTTAGAGTCTGTCCGAAAACGCTCAAACCCTTCTCCCTCGAGGGAGAAGGTGGCCGTAGGCCGGATGAGTGGATTGGCATTGGCTTTGAAAAACACAGCTGGTTCATCGGCCCTCACCCCGGCCCGCAAGCGGGAGAGGAAGTGTTCTTTAAGCAGCTGACTTTACCAGTTTTCGGCGATGGGCGTACCACTTGACGCCTTCGTCCGCCAGCACACCTAACAGTAAGACTGAGCCAATGGTGACGAATTCAAGCGTTGTGGGGATTCCCAGCATGTTGTTGGCATTGTAGAGAGTTCGTAGCAAGACGGCACCAATGACGACACCCGCGACAGAACCTTCACCACCCCGCAGGCTGCAACCGCCCAACACTGCCGCCGCAATGGCATATAGCTCGTAGGAATTACCGTGCGAGATGGGCTGCATGGAATTCACATCAAACGCCAGCAGAACACCGCCAATGCCAGCAATTGTGGAACAGATCATATACGCCAGCAGCTTCATCTGATTGGTATTAATGCCACTGAAGCGGGCGGCTTGTTCATTACGGCCAATGGCATAGAGATAGCGTCCCCAGACGGTCTGGTTCAAAAACACGGCTGCAACAATCGCAATAATCGCCATATAGACGACGGGGATCGGTAATTGATAATCCCCGAAGAGAGGGATTTTATAGCGAGAGATTTCCAGTAAAGAATCGAACTTGTTACCAAAGCCCTGATTGGCGTCGCCCGTAATCCAGCGTGCCAGTCCGCGGTAAATTAATAGTCCACAGAGCGTCACCACAAACGGCTGTAGTTTGGCCTGAGTAATCAGCAAGCCATGGAGTATGCCGATCAGTGCCGCGACACCGATGACAAAAGGGATGGCAATACCGGGGTTCCAGTGGTACCTCACCACGAGGAAGGGTAGAAGACACCCCACCAGTCCCACGACGGAGCCGATTGAGAGATCGATTCCGCCGGTGATAATCACGAACATGGCCCCAATGCTCAGAATGGCAAAATAGGCTGACCATTGCGTGACATTGGAGACGTTTCGGGGATTCAGAAAGGCGGGTTCGGCCATGCGTGTCACGATGATGACAGCAATGAGCAGGCCGAGAATTCCCAGTATTCGCTTCATGCGAGGCTTCCCCCGGTTGCCAGAGCCATAATGGCGGATTCACTTAGTTGTTGTCGTTGGAGTTCACCCGCAATTTGTCCCTCGTGCATGACCAGGGTGCGGTCAGACATGCGAATGACTTCTTCCAGATCACTAGAGACAAACAGGATTGCCAACCCCGTGGCGGCCAGTTCTTCCATGATCCGATAAATTTCCTGCTTGGCCCCGACATCGACACCACGGGTCGGTTCATCCAGCAGTAAGACTTTGGGTTGGGAAAGGAGCCATTTGCCCAGCACAACTTTTTGTTGATTCCCTCCTGAAAGAAACTGCACGGCCAATAAATCGGTGGCTGTTTTCGTGCGGAGAGAGGAAATCATCTGCTGGCTATCGGCTGTCTCCCGTTTGCGATTGATGAAAATGCCGCCGGTCGCTGTTCGGCCCAATGTGGCCAGTGTGTGGTTGTGCCTGACGGGCATTTCCAGAATTAGACCTTCTCCTTTGCGATCTTCGGGAACCAGTGCCACGCCAGCCTGCATCGCTTCACGAGGCGAGTGAAGCGGCGTGGGTTGACCGGAAATGATCACTTTTCCTGCCAGTGGCCGATCAATGCCAAAAATGGCCCGCAGCAGTTCTGTCCGCCCTGCCCCGACCAACCCGGCCATGCCCACCATTTCACCCGCGTGCAGTTTGAACGTGCTGGCCGCCTTTGGAAACGCTTCGGTAACGATGCCTTCCGCACGAAAGACTTCCGGCCCAGGTGCATGTGAGGTGCGTTCGGCTCCGGTGGTCAGCGCGCGGCCGATCATCATGGAGACCATCTTCTCACGCGAAAGTTCGCACCGAGGTATCTGGCCGACATACTGGCCATCGCGCAATACCACCACGCGATCTGCCAGCTCAATAATTTCGCTGAGGCGGTGCGAGATGTAAATCACGCAGACCCCTTCAGATTTTAACTTGCGAACCACCTCGTAAAGCAATTGGGTTTCGTGGTGCGAGAGGCTGGCTGTCGGTTCATCCATGATGAGAACGCGCGCACTGATGGAGAGGGCTTTCGCGATCTCAACCAGTTGCTGTTGGCCTGTCGAAAGGTCACCCAGAATGGTATCGGGCGAGCATGCCAGGCCAACGCGATTGAGCAGTTCTCGGGATCGTTGGCGAATGGTTGCCCGGTCGATCATGCCAAAGCGTGTGGGTTCTCGCCCCAGAAAAATGTTGGCCCCCACATCCAGGTTTTCGGCCAGGTTTAACTCCTGATGAATCAGGACGATGCCCCGGTTCATCGCGTCGCTGACCTCGCGAAATGCCATCACTTCACCATCGACCCGCAGTTCGCCGCTGTCTTGTGGCTGGACACCCGCGAGGATCTTCATCAGCGTGCTTTTGCCTGCGCCGTTTTCACCAAGAATGGCGACAATTTCGCCCGGTTCAAACGAGACACTGACCCCGGCAAGAGCTTTACAGCCTGGGAATTCCTTGACGATTCCTTCTGCTGCAAGAAGTGGGAATTCACCACGCACTCTGCCCGAAGCTATGGTTTCTGGTGCGTGGCCAGTCTTTACCACCGCGGGTGTGGTCGCTGCCGGAGATAGTGATGATGATGTCAGCTGGCTGACCATGGCATTACTTGCCTTCCACTGGCTGGCTGGCGGCTACGGGTTTGCCAAGAAGCAGCTGATTGAGTTCCTTCCAGAATTCATCCACATTGGCTTTGGTGATTTTACGAGCCGGGATGTTAATGAATTTGTTTTCGGGAATGCCGGACTTATCACCGGCCTTGATCTTGTCGAGCATCATGATGGACTGATAGCCATACTGATAAGGGTTTTGCACACAGCTGCCATACATCACGCCATCACGGATTCCCTGGAGTGTGCCGTCATCTTCGTCGAAGCCGAGAATCTGAATTTTCCCAACCATCCCGGCATCCTTAACGGCGTCGATCAGCTTGGGAGGATTGTAAGCAAACAGCCCGACCATGCAGTTTAAGTCTTGATAGCGAGTGATGGCGTCTTGAGCGAGAGCCTTGGCTTTCACGAGGTCAAAGTCATCGGTCCGCGTGTCGAGAATGGTGTATTTCCCGCCGGTAATCTCTTTTCCAGGTTCGTCGTAACGCTCGGGATCAACGGAACGATCCAGCAGTTCGTCAATAATTCCCTGACGGCGCTGCTTGGCATTGAGTTGCCCCAGGCGTCCCACAAAGATCATGACTTTCGCTCCATCGGGTAGCGCTTCCTTGATCATCTCGCCACATTGACGTCCCGCGATGTAGTTATCCAAGCCGATGTAAACAAGCCGATCGCTTTGGGGAGCATCTGAGTCGTTCGTGATGAAAATGGTCTCCTTGGCAATTTCCGCCAGAAGATCGCCCTGATTTCCCGGATCGATGGGCGAGATCGACATCCCATCGACACCAACGGTCAACAGTTCCTGAACCATCCGTTTCTGATCAACCACGCCATCAGGCGGATGACGAACTTCGACTTTGACATTCTTGCCAGCAGCAATCAGATCTTTTTCTGCCTGCCGGACACCGGCTTCTGCCACATTCCAGAACTCGGCCACGCCATTGGTGACATAAGCAAACTTGATCGGCTTGCCTGCACCTGATGTTCCCGCAGGCTTCGATTCGCAACCGCTGGCGAAGAAGAGGCCGCAAGCGACGAGAAGCCCGCCCAATTGACGAGTCAGTGGATGGCTCAAAGAATAAGACCCGAGATGTGACATGTTGACAACTTCAAAGAAGGAACGGCGTGATGGGATTTCCACTGCCGGTGCGATGATGAACGGCTGCTGCTTCGTATCTGACTATTGATAACGTCAGATTGCAACAACAGATTGGTATTCTTTAACGCGTGGTGGCTGTGACGTCGCTGACGAGCTTCAAAACCGGCAGATTGTTTCCGAACCGCACATGATCCTTGAGCGTCCAGACCACCTGTTTATCAGGCGTCACGATCAAGGCATGAGGCTGATCATCTCCACCATGGCAATTGACGATCAACGTGTTGCCATCAGGGAGTCGCTCAACCATAGTGACCCAGCCCAATTTGATTTTTGGAAGTTCATTCTCAGTGACTGACCAGGCAATTTCTTTGGCAGGTGTCACTTCAATGACGCTGTGCCCATTGCCAGTGCCAATGAGCGTATTTCCATTCGGTAATCGCTCTGCAGAATAGAGAGCCGTCCCCGTGGAATAATCCCAGACGACTTTGCCAGAGGCGTCGTATTCCCGCACGGTCTGATCTTTTTCATGACAGACGAGGTAGTGGCCATTCTCCAACTTGCGAGCGAGCCGGCTGTCGCGATGGACATCCCGGTTGTTGACGACCAGAGGGATCTCCTTGAGCATTTTTCCGGCACGATCGACTTCCAGAATCCGGGCAGGCCCACTTTCGACGATCATTGTCGAACCGTCGGGCAACCTTTGAAACGCATGGACCTCGACCCGTCGGTCAGCGTTGCCGGGAGACGACTTGGCATCATAACTCCAGACGGTTTCCCCCTGACCGTTTAATTCGACCACCGTTTGAAAGTTGATCTGCGTCAGGAGATGACCATTGGGCAGAATCTGGAGGTCATGGACGTCGCGGATCGTTTTTTTCCAGACGTCGGCATTGTCTGCTCCGACATGCGCCAGCGTCTTCTTCGAGTAATCCGCCGCAATGTAACTGCGGGGTGTTCCCGTTTGTGTGGGGTGTTCTGCGGCAACCAGCAAATGAGGACAGGAGAGCACCATTGCCAACACGGCGAACCAGCGGTGCAGAGTCGGGCGAAGCATGGAGTGTGCCTTGCGGTGAGTTCGTTGTGGAAATTCAGAGTGGCGAATGGCATCGAGACAAGAGACAGAAAAGAAATTCGATATTCCAGGATCGGACATGATCACCTGACCTGACGAATATCACCCCTCAGATGGCAACCATGGCAACGTTGGGCAGCATCTAATCCAAAGCATAACCGTGACACGACACTATGCGATGATTTGCTTGATTGGCTCGGCTCCTTCAACCCCCACGAGCTTCTGGTCAAGACCACCATAGAAGAACGAAAGACGGTTTGGATCGAGACCCAATTGATGGAGAATTGTGGCGTGGAGATGCTTCACATGAAAACGGTCTGAGACGGCTTCGTTGCCCAGTTCGTCGGTTTCTCCCACGCTCATGCCACCCTTGATGCCGCCACCCGCACACCACATGGTGAAGCCCGCCACGTTGTGGTCGCGACCGGTTCCTTCCTTGTATTCGGCAATCGGCTGTCGACCGAATTCGCCACCCCACACAACCAATGTGTCGTCCAACAAGCCGCGGGCTTTCAAATCCTTGAGAAGACCGGAGATCGGCTTGTCAGTGCGACCTGCGTGCAGCGTATGATTCTTGACCAGATCGCCATGGGCGTCCCAGTTTGCGTCATTGTGATTGCCACCCGCATAGACCTGAATAAATCGCACTCCACGTTCCACCAATCGACGAGCCATCAGGCATTGACGACCGAAGTATTCGGTTTGAGGATTATCCATCCCATATGACTTCAGAGTGTCTTGTGTTTCCTGCGAGAAATCGGTCGCTTCAGGAGCCGTAGTTTGCATCTTGTAAGCCAGTTCAAAGCTGGCAATACGTGCTGCGAGATTGGAGTTCTCTCCGCGAGTGGCCTGATGTTCCTGATTATATTCGTTGATGGTGCCGATGAGTTGTCGCTGAACGTCATCGGTGATGTGCTCAGGGGGAACGAGATCCAGAATCGCTGGGCCTTTCGAGCGCATGACCGTCGCCTGATAACTGGCGGGCATAAAGCCGCTTGACCAGTTTTTGGCACCGCTGATCGGCCCGCCAGAGTGATCAAGCATTACCACGAAGCCGGGCAGGTTCTCATTAACCGTTCCCAGACCATAGTTGACCCAGGAACCCAGGCAAGGGTAACCGCTTTGGATCTTCCCCGAGTTCATTTGCAACATGGCTGAACCATGCACAGGGGCTTCGGCAGTCATCGATTTCAGAAACGCGATATCGTCCACACATTCGGCAAGGTTGGGGAAGAGATCGGACACCCATTGGCCTGATTCGCCGTATTTTTTGAAGTTCCATTTTGGCCCGACGATGCGGCCTTCATTCCGGGCACCGCCGCGTCCCTTGGTCTTCACGGTAATAGTCTTGCCATCGAGGCCGTAAAGCTTGGGTTTGTAGTCGAACGTATCGACCTGGCTGGGGCCGCCGTACATAAAGAGGAAGATCACACTTTTAGCCTTCGGCGTATGGTGCGGTTCTTTAGGAGCGAGCGGGTTCACAAAAGGCGTCACGCCATCTGCACCAACAGCCTGTTTGGCAAAGAAGCCATCCTTTTCCAACAGGTCGGTCATCGCCAGAGCAGAAAATCCCGCACCGGCCTGCCAGAGAAATTCCCGACGAGTACGGCCACAGAAGTTGCGAATGGGGGCTGTCATGAAGTTTCCTCCGACTGTCGGATTTCATTGAATGCAGTGAACCGCGATGCGAAGCTGTGCGATGCTGTAGGTGCTGTGCGGTGGATTTCAGGCTTGATCTGAGTTGAAAACAGCGGTTTTAGTCGAGATAGACAAACTCATTGAGATTGATGGCGACGAGACAAAAATGCTCCAGAGCCTGTTCAGGGGAAACCTGTCTTTGATCACGGAGCGAGGTAATCAACTTCACCCCACGGGCCACTTCGTCTGTCGTCGGTGGACGCCCCATGGACAGAGTCAGCCCATGAATCACGCAACGTTCCAAGGATTTGTCTGACCAGTCATCGACTTGCAATTCTTTCCGAATGCGGCTGGCCAGCTCACGAGCCTGCTGGTTGTAGAAAGCGCTATTCAGGCTGGTCAAAGCCTGTGTTGGTTGTGTGGTAGCAAAACGAATCGGGCAGGTGGCATCTGGATCAGGAAAATCCAGGCTGGAAAGTGTCGGGACAAGCAGCGAGCGTTTCACATGGATATAGACACTCCGGCGATTCTGCTGCTCAGGAGACGATTGACCCCACCCCTGTCCAGGGTTGGATTGTCCGGCCAGAACTTCTTTTGCCATGGCGGTATAAACGCTGGGGCCGCCCGTTTGCAGATTAAGCTGGGTGGTGATTGCCAGCAGGCCATCACGCACTTCTTCGGCGGAGAGTCGTCGCATTTCAAAGTGGGTGTAGAGATCATTCTGTGGATCAGCAGCGAGTTGTTCCGCCGTTGGCCGGGACGACATCTGCCACGCATAGGAATTGAGAATCAATCGATGGATGGGCTTCATCCGGAAGCCTCCTTCGATGAATCGCATGGTCAACCAATCGAGCAATTCTGGATGAGTGGGCAGATCTCCCTTGAGTCCAAAATTGCTGGATGATTTCACAATCCCGCGACCAAAATGCATTTGCCAGAGACGGTTCACCATGACTCGAGCGGTCAGAGGATTCTCTTTTGATGCAATCCAGTTGGCCAGCACCAGTCGTCGGCCCGAAGTTTTCTGACCGGGGACAATGGCTGGCATCTGCGGAATGCCGTCCGAGATGACGGAGAGGAACTGAGGTTCCACGGGATCACCCGGCGTCGCGGGGTTACCACGAATCATCAGAGGTGTCACACGCGGTGGCATCTGGCAATTGTTGACCGACAGCACCATGTCACGAGGCGGCATCTCTTTCTTCTTGAGTTGCTCGTGCTGAGCCTTCAGATCCTGGTAGTGGGCATATTCACTGGCATTCAGGTGGCTTTTCAGCTTTTCCCGAAGAACTTTTTTGCGTTCATTCCCTTCGGTCTTGCGCTGATCTTCCCCCTTCATTTTAAGAATTGCGGCTTGCTCAATATCATGCATCTGGCGTTCAAGCTTCCGCAATGAATCGTCTCGCTCTGCATGGGCAGCGATCACTTCTGGACTGCTGACGTCCATCTGACTCCAACGGGAGTTCATCTGGTCGCCACGATTGGCATAAGACTGAACGTCAGCCATGAAAGCCAACATGCCGAAATAGTCTTTTTGTGGCATCGGGTCGAGTTTGTGATCATGACAGCGGGCACAGCCAATCGTCATCCCCAGCATGACCTGGCCGGTCGTGGAGACGATGTCATCCATTTCGTCATAAAATGCCTGTCGTTGATCAGCGGGTTCGTCATCCCAGGCATTGAGCCGATAAAAACCGGTGGCAATGATTGACTCACGTGTTTTGTCGGGAAGTTCATCTCCAGCCAGTTGTTCAATCAAAAAACGGTCGTAAGGTTTATCTTTGTTGAATGCGTCAATCACATAGTCACGATACTTCCAGGCGTTCGGCTTGGGGTTATCGCGCTCAAAGCTGTTGGTTTCGGCATATCGCACCAGATCGAGCCAGAAGCGGCCCCATTTCTCGCCGTATTGTGGCGACTCCAGCAGTTCGTCAACAACCTGGCTGAAGGCCTCGGGAGAGTTGTTTTGAACAAAGGCCTCCACTTGAGTTGGTGTGGGTGGCAAACCAATGACATCGAAATAGAGCCGGCGAATTAAGGCACGCTTTTCCGCAGGCCCCACGGGATCCAACCCGGCCGCTTCCATTTTTGTGAACAGAAATCGATCAACATCGTTCCTGGCAAGAGAATCAAACTTGCTTGTCACCGGCTGAGGATTCGAGACCGGACGGAAGGCCCAGTGGGCTTTTGTCTCGGCATTGACCTGCGGTGGCCCCTCATGGACAGGCATTACGATCGGTTCTTTGGGAGCCGGCATCGGAGCGCCACGTTTGACCCATTCGAGAACCAGGGCAATCTGGTCAGCGGGGAGCTTCCCCGATGGTGGCATTTCATAGGTTTGAAAGTTAATCGCATCGATCAACAGGCTTGATTCGGGCTTTTCCAGATCGACACTTGGGCCACTTTCCCCTCCTTTAAGAAGATGATCACGACTGGCCAAAGAGAATCCACCACGAAACTTCGAGCCTAACCCATGACATTCATTGCAACTCCTGGCAAAGATTGGCGAGATCTTCTCCTGGAAAAACGCCAGATCATTGTCAGAAAATTGCTGAGTCTGAACCGACTCGCTCTCTTGCGAAGGTTGAGTCTCATCGGCGCGGGCTTCAGGCGTCAACGAGGAAGGCGGCATCAGCAGCCCTCCCATCGCACCAACAGCCAACAGGCCGAGAACAGCCCCTGCGAGCCACAACTTCGACCTTTGCTTCTGAGCGACTGCGGGAACAGCCTCAGGCTCTGGCGAAACGATCTCTGATGCAGGGGGACGGCGGAACTGCATGGGTAGGTGTCTCTTTAACCAACAGAAACCAACTGAGTAACGAACACTTTAAGGCAAATGCTGAACAGGTTTGCCCTCGGAAATTCGTCACATGTCGACGCTGGGGAAATCAAAAACAGGGGGGAAGGTCTTCAGGACTCTCTTCGATGATGGCTCTTGCCATTTCACCTCAAGCAGCCACATCTCCATAATGGCAAATCTTTTAATACGAAATCCACTAATACGAACTCCACAGTCCAAACCTCAAAAGTCTTTTGCACAAACATCCAAACGCAAAATAGTCTCTGTTTCATGCTGACTTGGGACTCGTTCAACTTTGTGAGTCGCCAACCCAAGTCAGATCACAGGAACATATTCACCTCCACTGATTATTGACCTGAGGCACTCGGCAGGACAATGAGAATCAAAGTCAATTTATTAAGTTTGGTTGCGATGTCAGTAAGTCTCCCAGTGCCACCCGTGATTCTGACAACAGGAATTACGCTGCAAGAAATTGCCACAAAATGGGTTACGACCAGACACCCCATGTGAGTTTTTTTGCACAGAAACCCGTGAAAAAAGTCTGGTGAGAGGAATGAGAAATCCTGAATCTTGAGAACCATTCCGTTTTATGGGATGGTCAGCAGACAAAATGAGCAAGTGGCTCCCCAAGCTCACGAAACAAATGACAACCATCACCCCCGTTTTGAGCGGATGGGAGAGGGATTTTGAAATCGAATTCTCGCAAACGCGTGGCACTGGTGATTGAAACATCGCTGGCCTATGGACGATCTGTCTTAAGAGGCATCTCGCGATATCTCGTTGCGAACCAGCCATGGTCAATGTATCTCGATCTGCACGAGCTAATGGCCAAGCCCCCCGAATGGCTGGAAAGTGCGGAGATGGACGGGATCATCAGCCGCTCAACCACCCCTGAGCTGGCCCAGTCACTCCTCAGCCGCCGGATCCCTACGGTCGACATGACCGATTTTCGGCTCCATAAAGACTTACCACATATTTACACGCACCATCGGGCGGTGGGGGAAATGGCTGCTGCCCATTTGCGAGAGCGTGGCTTCCGACATTTTGCCTACTGTGGATTTTCCGATCATCAATGGTCAACCGAACGTCGGGATGGCTTTGCCGAAGCGGTGGCGGGGAGTACATCGTTCCATGTTTTTGAATCCCGCTGGCAATCTCCCTCCAGTGAAACATGGGCACAGCAGCAGCTGGAAATTATCAGCTGGTTAAATCGTCTTCCCAAGCCGGTCGGGATTATGGCGGCCAACGACATGCGTGGGCATCATGTGCTGGATGCCTGCCGCCAGGTTCATTTGCCGGTTCCTGAAGCAGTGGCGGTGATCGGTGTGGATAACGATGAAATCTTGTGTGAATTATGTGACCCGCCTTTATCCAGCGTGGTTCCAAATCCGGAACGCATTGGATTTGAAGCTGCCGCCATGCTGGATCGGATGATGGCCGGCGAGCCTTGGCCAACCGAATCGTTGTACGTTCCTCCGATCGGGATTGTGACCCGGCAATCGACCGACATTCTGGCTGTGGATGACCCACTGGTCGCCAGCTCATTGAAAATCATTCGTGAAGGCGCCTGCCATGATCTGACAGTAGATCAGATTCTGGCCCGCGTGAACGCTTCCCGCAGCGTGCTCGAGCGACGCTTTCGCAAACATCTGGGACGCTCGCCTCAAGAAGAGATCCGGCAGGTTCAACTGAAACGCGTTAAGCAACTGCTGGAAGAGACGGAACTTCCTCTTAGCCGGATTGCAGAACTCAGCGGGTTTCAACATGCCGAATACCTGAGTGTCGTTTTCAAACGGGTGGTCGGCATGACCCCCGGCACCTATCGCAAAGACGCTGTCCTCAGGCAAGGAAAACGAACCTGATCGCCGGGCCGCATTTTTCCGGAAACCGGCGCTGCCGACCAAATTGTCTGCAAGTTTTTTCTGTGAGCGGTAACAGTGATAACGAAAGACAGGTCAAGATGACCATCTTCAGTATCACTTGGGATCAATTCACGGATGGCAACGACTTCCAGAAACGAGAGCGAGGCAGGCGTGGCTGAGCATGTGAGGCGAACTCTTTCGCTTCACGAGCGCTGGCTGTGCCAGGTTCTTTCTGTTCGCTCGGGAGAACCGGCAGCGGTCGCAGAGTTGTTTCAGGAACTTGCACTCGCGGTAATCAAAGCGGTTCAACAGTCTTCCCTTGAAGCGTTGAAACCCGCCTGGCTACACACTGTCGCTGTGCGAACCGCCTTGCGCCATCGCCGTCAGCATGGCCGCCGACGACGCATGATGGATCGTTTGACGGATGAGCGGCAAACTTCAGGGACAGAAAAATTCCCTGATCCTTTAGGACTATTAATTGCCCAGGAGCGACAAAAACTGGTGCAGGTCGCCATGAGTCGACTCCTTCCTAAAGACAGTGAACTCCTGGTTCTGAAATACACCCAGGGATGGAGCTATGCGGAGATTTCATTGCATGTGGGGCTGACTGAACCACAAGTTGCGACCCGGATCCATCGTGCCAGGAGCAAGCTTCGTGCACTCCTGGCCAATCATGTTTTGGCTGAGGCTGCCCAATGAATTTAATAACCGACAATTCGGGCGATGAGCTGCTCGAAAGATTGATCGATAACGAATTGACCATCGCCGAAGAGCGGCAATTTCTGGCATCGATTGAAACAAATGACGAATGGCGAACCATTGCCCTGGCGCTCCTGGAAGATCGTGTGATCGCGCGGGCCATTCAAGCAGGGGTTATCACAAAAACGCCTATTTTCTCCAGCCACAGCAACGGCCCAGATAACGTGAAAACGCTGAGTCCTGCGATCAAGCCAATCCGCCAAATCCAGGGCCGCATGTTGCTGGCCGCCGCAGCATTGATGCTGCTCTCGTTTGGTTGTGGTTGGTTGTCATCCAGGACTCAGGCCGACCCGACGTCATTGCAGTTAGCAGCCCATCAGTCATTTGCTGAACCTCTCATTGATGACGCGTCGCGGAGCATGGTCAATAACTGGCCAGAGGCTGTTGATCGGCATGAAGACGACCTTGAGGCCCCTTTGGCAAATGAAGTCCAGGTCATGTTCGCTGAAGGAAACGAAACGACTGAACCCATGGTGGTCAGCGTCATTGAAACACCTGATTTCAGTCAGTTGAAAGAGTGGGAAAACACTTCCTGGAGTGACGAGCAGAATCTCACGGGAAAGCTGCAATCAGCATTGGATCCCCATCAGTGGGATGTTGTGAAACGTGATCAATGGATCGAGGTCAACCTGGCCGACGGCCGTCGAGGATTGATGCCCGTACGTGATTTGGTGATGGTCGCCCGAGAGACGCACGAATAGCGCCCAGGGGCAAGGATGCTTAAGTTTTTCTTTTGATAACAAGGATTGATCTGATGGTGAAAGATTCGTTGCCTCTCCTGCTGATCGCCGGCATGCTGACATGCGGTGCTCTTCAAACCTCTTCCGCGAAAGGAAGTGAAAAGGGAACATTAACCGTGACCTTAGCTTCTGAAAAAAATGTCGCAGCGACATCAGAGGCGACTGAAAAAGAAACGGTAAAAGAAACAGAGAAAGAGCACCAGGATTCAACGAAAGAACAATCCCCAGCGCCCGAAAAATCTCTCAAAGAAACTGCCCATTCCCAGAGAATCAGCAAGAGCCAATTAAAGGCGGCTTCTGCCGGGGATACGGCGGAAAAAAAGGGCGTGATCGAGAGCCGGCCTGATGCTTCTGCACCGCCGGCAGGAGAAACTCATCAGCCGATTTATATCACCGTGACCACTGCCGAAAATGGTGGTATCAGCGTCAATGCCTCTGACAAAACAGAAGGTGGTCGTGTGCTGTTTGGACATGGTGTCGGTGAAGGGAGAGCACAAGGCATGCTACGCATGGTCGGCCCTGTCTTTGTGACTACGGCACAGCCAGCGTTCCCCGATAATATCTCGGTCAACTTTACGAAGGTTGGTAAAGAACCTGGCAAGCTGGTCGTCACACGCGGCGACAGCAGATGGGAAGTGACCGAGCAGGAAGCCAGCACCTTACCCCCCGAAATTCAAGTGCATATCAAAGGATTGTTCAACCATCTGGCGGGGCCACAAACGATCAATCGGATGGTACAGCCCTCAGCCAATCTGAATCTGGGGATTCAACCCGGGTTGCCTGGTGAGAATGTGGCACAAATCTACGCCGATCATGTCAAAGCGCATCAGGAAAGAGTCAAGGCCGATGAAGCTCTGATCAAAGCACGCATAGACCACCAGAAGCAGATGAAAGCAGCACAAGATGCCGCAATGCGTATTCAAAAGGAACGCAATTGGCCGCATTCCGCGACAGCCCAAGCAGTTCCAGCAGTTCCTAAAGCAACAACGATCCCTTCCAGCGACATTGAAGCTCTGAAAGTTCAGCAGGAAGCTCTACGACGAGACGTTCAAAGCCTTAAAGATGCTGTTGAAGCTCTCGTCAAGTCACAATCGAAAGCCGATTAGCCAAAAGTCTGCCGGATAGCCATCAAACCCTTCTCTCACAAGAGAGAAGGGTTTGATGGCCAGATGATGAGCCACAGATCAAGAGTTATGAGATTCATATGTATCACGTAGGGTGCATGAAGCGAAGCGCAATGCACCAACTCTACCCGTGTCTTTGCAACCCAACCTACTGACTCGCCAACCGCATTTTCTACAACCTAAAAAAAACCACCACCCTGGCAACTGCGTGCCATGCTTGCAACTTTTCGGCAAGCATGATTTTGAGATGATCAACGCGATATATCAAGTTGCGATTCGTATGATACGCTATCCCGAAATCAACGGTGTGCACGAGATATGTAAATTATACTTGCTCAAAGCCGCAAGCATGGCACGCAATGCACCGTTAAATCTGGTGAAGTATCACATCTTTTCCGCGACATGAATCCCCAGAAGATCAAGACCTTCTTTCATGACGCGGGCCGTCCAATCACAGAGAAGAAGCCGGCTGTTACGGATCGAGTCATCGGTTTCTTTCAGCACCGGGCAGGCTTCAAAGAACGTACTGAAACGATTCGCGGTTTCATAAAGGTATTGAGTCAGAATGTTAGGACGGTAATCCACGGCCACATCATGCAGGGCCTCGCCAAATCGCAGTAATTGCAAAGCCAGCATTCGCTCTGCGGGCTGTGCCAGATTTAAGGTGTGCCCCGCCGAACGCAATTCATTGATATCGATGCCACCTTTACGGAAAATCCCGTTAACCCGGGCATAGACATACTGCATATAGGTCGCAGTATCTCCCTTGGTGGCCAGCATTTTTTCGTAACTGAAAGTGTAGTCACTTTCCCGGCTATGATGCAGATCGGCGTAAATAATCCCGCCAATCCCGACAATTTCTGCCACAGCTTGCCGTGTCGCGTCATCAAGCTCTGCTCCCGTTGGCTTGGAATTGTCACTGGCATCGACTATCTCGCGAGCTTGGGAAATCGCCTCATCGATTAAACTCTCCAGCCCAACCGTGTCTCCGGATCGCGTCTGAAAAGGACGTTTGTCTTCACCCAGGATCGTGCCGAACTTGACGTGCTTCATTTCGACCTGGTCATAGCCCAGCTTTCTGACTGTAGCGAATAACAGGTCGAAATGTTCCCCCTGACGACTATCAACCACATAGAGAATCGAATCCGCCTTAAGAGATTCGACACGGTATTGAATCGTGGCCAGATCTGTTGTGGCATAGGTGAAGGCGCCGTCACTTTTCTGAACGATAAATGGAGCTTCATTGCCTTCAATAAAGACACACTGCGCGCCCTGACTTTTAGTTAGCAGGCCAGCTTCGTTCAGCTTTTCCAGCACTCCGGGAAGCATGGGGTTATACCAGCTTTCACCCAAAGTCATATCAAACGTGAGTCCGAATCGGGCATACATCCCTTCGAGAGCTTGTAAGCAATCAGGAAGAAACTGGTTCCATAACGCCAGATTTTCGGTATCGCCAGCATGCAGTTTGGCTGTTTCCAACCGCGCCTCTTCGGCAATCCTGAGATGCTGATTAGCGAGAGTTGAAAGGTGAGAATCACTTTCGACGACAGCGATTTTCTTCTTGGCCGACTCGACGTCTTCATTGGCAGCTTTTAAATCGGCTTCTCCTTTTTTGACAAGCTGCTGTAACTCAGGAGATTTTTTGACTCCGTTAGCAATTGCCGCCGTTAATTGTGCCCGCGCTTGGCTGAGAGATTCTGTGGCAATCTCAACCTGCTTTAGCAATGCTGGCAGCGTTTTTTTCAGGTTGTGGTATGTAGAGAGTTGATTAACGAGTCGGTAGAGTCTGGCTAATTCTGCGACCGGTTGTTTGGCAAAGCGTTCTTCATCTCGAAAGTGCTTGTAACCATAGATAATCATACCAAACTGGGTTCCCCAGTCGCCGATATGATTGTCACTCTGAACATGGTGCCCCAATCGCTTAAGAATTCGGTAAAGCGAATGGCCGATCACCGTGCTGCGCAGGTGCCCCACGTGCATAGGCTTCGCGACATTGGGAGATGAGAAATCGACAATGTAGTGTCGCGGCTTAACAACGAGATCAATCCCGAGATAAGAATCGTTCGCTGACTTGGTCGCTTCGGCTGTGAGCCAGCTTTCTTTCATTTTGAGATTAATGAACCCCGGCCCGGCAATTTCCGGATCTTCGCAGAGATCATCCACTTTAAGCCCATCGACAATCAGTTGGGCGATCTCCCGTGAGGGCTTTCCCAGCGATTTTTGCAGCGGCATGGCGCAATTGGCCTGAAAGTCACCAAACTTTGTGTCACCCGCCGGGCGAAGCAGATCCACATAAGCTTCTGGTTCCGAAGTTAAAGGAACAAGGGCCTCGTGCAGTCGTCGCCGAAGAAGTTGAAGCAGGTTCACGGGAAAATCTCTCCTGGAACTATCAGAGACAAGGTACTCTCAATGAACAGCGACGCAAGTGCTCTTAAATGAGACACAACAGGGAGAGGCACAAGACCGAGTGCCCTCCCCGACTCGTCTATTTTTCAAGCATCGTCGCTTCGCTGAAGCAATGGAAATGGTAATTCATTTGAAAAGCTTCGCAGCCGCGCCAGCAAAAGACAATTGCCCATCTTAGGCGATTTGCACTGCCCCGCTGGAAAGCAGTTTCTTCCAATCGACCCGGGCTGCGTCAGCCCACAACCCTTCGAGGTCGTAAAGTTCTCGGGCTTCCGTCACGAAGACATGCAACACCACAGTTCCAAAGTCCTGCAGCATCCATGTCTGGCTTTCTCCCCCTTCGAGCGCGGGAAGGGCCTGGTTCCGCTGCTTGAAGATCTTGCGAACCTCTTCGATGAGTGCCGCAGTCTGACGCAGGTTGGTGGCGGTGGTGATAACAAAATAATCCGCAATGGGTGTGATTTTTGTCAGATCAAGCACCACTGTGTCTTTGCAGCGGAATTCTTCTGAGAGCCGGGCGCAATGACAGGCGTTACGAAGCGAATCTTGCTGCTGAATGGCAAGCTGCTGCTGATAAGTGGTTTCGTCATAGGTTTTAGTAGGTGACATGCAACTTGCTCATCGAGATAGACAGTGAAAACGCTCAACGAACGTCCTCACAATTCCCCTCAGGCTTCTCAAATGAAGAACACGGGGCGGAAACGTTCCAAACCTCTATCGTCGCTGATCTTACAGCATGATGCAAGTTACTCTGTGCGACGATCTCCCGGACACCAGATTCCAGGGCCAATCGACCCAGCCCCAATCAACTGCACCAGAGCACAGAAGTGACAGCGGGATCGTACAAAGGTTCGGGATTCGATTGACCGCACCAAGGCTTATCCATCACGATTAACCGACGACAACATGAATATCCCTCTTGTGGTAAAGTCTTCATCATGAAATTGACCGTTTTTGGAGCTGCCGGTGAAGTCACAGGAAGCCAGCACCTCATTGAAACGGCTTCTCGTCGCATCCTTCTGGATTGCGGGTTATTCCAGGGGCACCGAACCGAATCCCGTGAGAAAAACCTGCACTTCAACTGTCGTCCAAAAGAAGTGGACGCAGTAATCTTGTCGCACGCTCATATTGATCACTGCGGCAATCTTCCGGGACTGTTTAAAGCCGGTTTTCGCGGGCCTATTTTCTGTACGCCACCCACCGCTGAAATTGCAGAGGTCATGCTGCGTGATGCCGCAAAAATCCAGGGGGAGGATGCGCAGTATTTGCGGCGTCATTTGCCCCCTGCCGCTGCAAAAGCCGTGGAACCACTCTACACGGAAGATGACGCGCGTGAGACCTGCAAACTGCTGGAAACAATTCCTTACAATCAGCAGGAGCAGATCGGAAAGGATGTGCGCGTCAAGTTTCTTGAAGCCGGCCATATCCTGGGATCCGCGATCACCGAGCTGGATCTGGAAGAAGCGGGTGAGTGGAAGCGAGTCGTTTTCACAGGAGATCTGGGACGTCGCGGGCTGCCAATTCTGCGCGATCCCCAATTGACCGGACGATGCGATCTGTTGATTACCGAAGGAACTTACGGCAACCGGATTCATCCCGATGCCAGTGCCCAGCAGCAGGAATTAGGACGAATCATTCACCAGACAGCAGCCAGAGGCGGGCGGTTGATCATTCCGGCTTTCGCACTCGGGCGAACGCAGAACATCCTCTATTATCTCAATGATCTATATAATCAGGGGAAATTGCCTCCGATCCCCATGTTTGTAGATAGTCCACTCTCGCGTGAACTGACGACGATCTATTTGCGACACCAGCACGAGATGGATGTGCAACTCCAGCGCATCCGGCAGACGGACGAAAACCCCTTTAGTTTCCCGGGCCTCCAATTCATTCGGACGCCTCAGGAGAGCGCCTCGCTGAATCATCGTGAAGGGCCATTTGTAGTCGTGGCTTCCAGTGGAATGTGCGAAAGCGGCCGTGTGGTGCATCACCTCAAACACGCCCTGGGCGATGAGAAAAACACCGTGCTGCTCATGGGTTTTCAGGCACAACACACATTAGGACGCCGGATTCAGGAACGTCGTCCCAGTGTGATGGTGTTGAACAAACTCATTCCAATACGAGCCGAGATTGAAACCCTGGCAGGACTTTCGGCCCATGCAGATGCCAGCGATTTCACATGGTGGTTTGAAGAACTGGCCAAGCGGGGCGGTTGTGGCCAAGCCGTCGTGGTTCACAGTGAAGAAGCAGCGGCTCAATCCACCGCCAAACTTCTGGAACATGCCAGCGATGAACCTCCCATTGTTCCTCAACGAGGTCAGGTTATTCAGTTCTAGTGTATTGCCAAATGCTTAAAAGCGGGGTTGAACAGGTAGTCAAGTCCGACAACGGAGGACACTACTACGCATGAAACCCAAAGACAAAGCCGTGACAAGGCACGAGTGTTTAACCTCGGTTAGTAATGTGGTTTCTAATTTATTGATTCAATCGAAAAACAGCTATAAAACAACAGCCTACACCCACAACTTTAGTCGAGGCACGCTACGAGTTTTAGACTGGACAACACATGAGTCGTATCCAGAATTCTGGCAAGGCAAACCTCATTCATAACTCAACAACCCACCCCAGATACCGTCTAAAACCCTCTCAGTGCAAGTCAATAGCGGCCACAACGGGGCCGCGGGTCTTTAGTATAAGTCCCGGCCGATAGGCCCAAGCCCCGCAAGGGGGTTAGAATTCGGCGATGATTTCGTTGCCATTTCTGCTGTGAAGTGCGCGGTGTAGTGTGCTGTCGATGTTTTCTGACAGGAAGCGGACTGTGCCGTCACCCATCAGGACATGTGCTCCTCCGGTATGGAGACTACGCGGGCCAAAATATCCTGAGCCGTGTATTGAAATATCCGGGATCACGCTGTTAGGGCGATTATAGCCATTTGTGGTGGTGTTGGTGGCCACAGAACGAACCCATGAAAGTCCACGTCCAACTCCACCGGCTCCACCATTCCAGGCGCGGGGAGATGCGAGCACAGTTGAGAGATCGGGGTTGCTGATCAACCCGGTTGGCCAGCCGCCACTTGATCCCATGAATCCCCCTGTCAATGGGGCGCCGGATGAAGAGGAACCCGACGATCCGCTCAGCATCTTGCGGTAAGGAAACTTTTCTGCGGTACCTGCGGCGAAATCTGTGCCATCTCCCCGGATCGACTCACTCATGAAGACCGTGTTCGATGTTCCGTCAGTGACATCCCGAAAGCGGCAGTTGGAATTCAACCAGAAGATGCCATCGGTGGGATATCGGTCATCATAGAATGTTCCTGTACCGCTGCCGTTGCTCACCATGTAGTTAAGCCCACCAAAGGTGTAAGTCCCTGAGGGAAAGGTCACGTGATACTGCGAAGGCCCAGGATCGCTGGGGCAGAGAAACACGGGAATCACAGCGGGAAAGAGATTCGCCAGAAGCGGATTGGGTGCCGACGATGGCCCTGAACCCACATAGGGCGGCACGCTGAAATTCAGGAGATTCTGGAGGTTCGCCTGATCAATGAATGGCAAAACCCGGGCTTGTGCCGAATAGGCGCTACCGTTTCCGCCTGGTGGAAACATGGTGAACGTACTCTCGTAGTTATGAAGTGCAAGTCCCATTTGCTTGAGGTTATTGCGACATTGCGTCCTGCGAGCGGCCTCTCGCGCTTGTTGGACAGCCGGTAAAAGTAATGCGATCAGAATTGCAATAATGGCAATCACGACCAGCAACTCGATCAGTGTAAAACCACGAAGAGGACAAGAGGGAGACCGGTTCAGGTTGCGCGCCTTTTGATTGGCAGTTTGGGACATATTTTTCGTCCTTATTGAAAAAACAGCTGAATTTGTCATTGAGAGTCAAAACTCTTCATGAGGGCGTAAGACGGTTATTCCGTCAACAAGACAGATCATGGCCGTTCCTTATGATGCCCAAAGAGAGCGTATGCATAACAATTGCATTTACCTAACGGAGTCTACCGACAGTGAAACAAAAGCACAACTAATATTTCTGCACATGTTATGCATATTTGGAATAGCGACGGCTGCTTGAGACTTCAAGTAACTGTTGATCCTGTGAGGAACTGCCTTTGTTCATGACGAAAGGCATCGCATGGTTTGCCACAGAAGAGACGGGCATTCAGGCCATCCCCGGGAGTGATGGTCACATCACAGTCATCAGGCAATTTTCTCATATGCGAGTGCTGCGAAATGATTCTCAGCGAGAAGACCCGTTCGACGAAGAACGAATGTGATCGATCGGGGATTTCAAAAAAAACGACTGCACACCACAGAGAGTCTCTCCGTATACTGCCCCCGACTCAGTTGGCCGGAAATTCGTTCAATGGCAGTCTCTTCGCTGCGGGGAAGAGTCGATTTCTTTATGGTAACAATGAACCGATGGCAAAAATTTTTAACCTCGACAGGATTCGTTCATGAGTGATGTCGATGGAATCCTCCGGGCCAAACAGAAGCTCAACATGGATCTGGATCAGTGGGCGCGTTTCCGCCTGATGCCAGGAAGGGTTCAGGATCTGTTTATTGCCGCAGATTATTTCCAGCAACCCGATCTCCCTTTCGATATCGCCGAGATTCTGATTGATGAACCGGCGGTTTGGCAAAAAACAAATCAGTATTACATTTCACTGTTATTGAACGGTGAAGAAGCGCGTCCCATGGAATTGGAGTTGGGAGAAGGTCGCTTTCATCGGCCCAACCAACCTGGCTCGATGATTTTCTCTGACGGGATGCGCGACAAAACTTTTTTTGGGCGTGGCCCGTATCAAATCATCTCATTAGCGATTGATCGTCCCCATCTTCATGCTCGAATTCATGAACTTTATGACGGATCGCCCGATGATCTGGCATCACTGATGACATCTCCTCATATTGATGGCGTCTGTGAACAATACATCAAAAGATTGATGGACATTTGCCGTAAAACAGGGGATTCGCTCGTCAAAGAAGAACTGCTGGATGCAATTATTGGCAGGTTCTGGGCGAAGACCGGCCGTTCTGCAAAGCCATGTGAAAATGTGCAAGCAAAAACGGCGAGAACAGCAGCGATTGAAGATGTCGTTAGCTATATGAAGAATAACTTGGGAAAAGATCTCAGCCGCGATGAGTTGGCTCGGATCGCTCAGGTGAGTCCTGGACATTTTTCACGAATATTCAGCGCGACAATCGGTCAGAGTCCTAAACACTATTTGCTTCTGCTCCGATTGGGACGCGCTCAGGAACTTCTGAAACTGAACCACAATCTGTCGGTCGTCGAAATCGCAAGGATCTGCGGCTTCAGCGATCAAGCCAATTTCTACCATCTCTTCCGCAACCATCTGGGATGTTCTCCGGCTAAGTTCCGTGAATCATCGTAGAACCAACGGGAACTGCTTGAGAAATAGCCAGATTGCATATGGTCTGAGCAGCTTTTCGCGGTGCCTGACACCCTGTGAAGATCGTCGCGCCACTTTTTACCAGTGATCATGCGACCACACCCCAGTGACGCTGATTCTTTTAGAGGCTCTAAGTCATTTCACTGTAATAACTTGCCGATGACAGAACGACTGAAGTGGAAGCGAATCTTGCGCCAGATCACCTGACGGCATTCATATTGCCTGTTCCAGCCATCGCTCTGTTTTCTTCTTTTTAACTACAGGAGGTTGACTCATGCGTCGGTCTGGCTTCACATTGATCGAATTGCTCGTCGTTATCGCAATTATTGCGGTGCTCGTCGCTTTACTGCTTCCAGCCGTTCAAATGGCGAGAGAAACGGCTCGCCGCGCCTCGTGTCAGAATAATCTCAAACAGCTGGCGCTGGCGTGCCACAATTTCCACGATGTTCACCAACATTTTCCGATTGTGGTCGATCGTGGCAATCTGCTTCTCAACGCCTCGGGAACCGGAGTTTGGGTTGGCTGGATTGGTTCCTTATTACCTTTCGTTGAACAAACCGCCTATTACAACCAGATTCCACTCAATTCAGCGTTTGCAAGGGATACACCATTATCAATTGCGAATTGTGCATCTGATGGTCAATCAGGGCTTATGGGATTGACGGATTATTGTGCTGTCACCGGCTTTGACAGGTGGGGACTGGGATATAAAGGAAGAACATCAGCTTCAGGGGCATCTCCAGCTGAAGGAATCATTCAGGGGAAATGGGATGGCACCACGATTCGGCCAGAGTTTGTGGCATTCAAAGATATTGTTGATGGATCAACAAACACACTTCTCATTGGGGAAGTCCCCGTAGAACCAGGGCCAACTTCTCAACGGCTTAACTATTGGAATTCTGGTAACAATGACGCTGCAATGGGAGTGGCGAACCGTAGCCGCATTCGCAATACATCAACGGCCAATTCTCGCGGCACCAACGATGGTGGCCCCGCATGTCCTATGCCCGCCTATTTCGGCCCCGGCAATCGCGATGACAAATGTAGCTACAATCACTTCTGGAGCTTTCACCCTGGTGGTGCAAATTTCGCGATGGGAGATGGATCAGTACGATTCATCAGCTATTCGGCAAGCCAGCTACTCCTGACGTTGGCGACTCGCGACGGAGGGGAAATTAATCCCGAATTCTAAGCGATTCGGTGAAAAGACCTGATTTCATCAAATCAGACCCCAGACGCAATTGCCGCTCGTGAGTGACTCGCCATTGCGTCTTGATAACTTCTGGACTTCTCGCGTTGCTCCACTGTGCAATCGTTAGGCTGTCGTGCGCTGACATATCAGGCCATTTCAACCGGTTGTGATAATGCGTTTGCGTCTCCGTCCATGGAAAAATCTCTATGATTTCCACGAAACACAATTATATATTTAGTCTCATGGCTTCTATCTCGCTAATGCAAATCGTCAGTGGATGTGGATCACGGGTCTCTGAAGCGGAAGGCTTAATAACCTACCAGGGGAGGCCTGTGGTCTGTGGAGCCGTCATTTTTGTCGGCCCAGACGGCATGACAAAAGTGGTCAATATTGATGAAAACACAGGGCGATACGGTGTTAATGGCGTGGGAGCAGGCACCGTCGGCGTCGCTATTGTCAGTATCGATCCCGCTTTTCCGATGGATGCAGAAAAACCGAGCAATCCAAACGACCCTCAAAAGAAGAATTGGAATCAGCCCAATGTTGATCGCTCAAGCTGGCGACCACTTCCCAGTAAATATGAGATGGTTCATACTTCAGGTTTGACCGTTCATTTATCTCCTGGACTGAACAGCGACATAAACTTCGATCTGGAATAAAAACGATCTACAACACATAGACTACACAAAACACATTCACAACAGGAAACTTAATGGATATTCCCCAAGCGAAGCCATGGTGCTCAGCACTCATTATCACTGCGATAGCAACCCAATGCTGTTTCACTCTTTCTATAGAAGCGCAGGACACACCACCTGTCAAGACTCTTTCCAGTCAAGAGACCGACCAGACGACGGCCAGCGAAACAAAGCCCGACACACCCGAAGGGAAATATCAGGTGATATTTTCACCTGGCGAGAAAACGTCACGCCTGGTCCCCAACTTTGCACCAAAGGGAACACAATTCGGATTGACTCCTCAAAATGTTCCTGATTTGCCCGGACTCAAGCATCTGGTCGGAAAGATTAATCTCGGCCCTAAAGAAGCAATGCCAGATGGCCTCAAAATCGCATTCGCAAAAAGCCAGGCAGATCAACCCTATGATCAACTGTATGTAGATACAAATCTTGACGGAAATCTTGGTGATGAAACACCCATTGTCGCCGAACCTAAGCTCACCCGCAATAAATGGTGGTCAAGCTTCGATAACGTGACCTTAAAAGTTCGACATTCCAACAATCAGGAACATTCCATCAACTACCCAGTCTCGTTCTGGATCGTTGTTGAATCTCCCGAAGAACAACCTGAGATTGCGCGTTTTTCACGCAAGGGCTTCCTTCAGGGCACGTTTCAGAAAGATGACCAGACATTCTATGTTGCGATAACCGATGGCAATAATGATGCAATCTTTGGACGAAATGACTTCTGGGGAATTTCCTCAGTCAACAAAAAAGGGAAAATCGAAACGCCACTCTGGAGAACGATCAACGACTTCACTTGGGGTGGTGGCCAAGCCTGGCGGTTTTCGCTCAATGCCGATGATGGCAGCAGCGGCGCAGTTACGACTTTTGACCCCGGTATCAACCAGATTGATGATGAAGCCCAACGTGATCGCCTGAGAGCAGACAAACTCGCCATTCGAGCCGAAAAACCCTTGGCGTTTGAGAAAGATTTCGAGATCGCTCTCAAGCAGGCTACCGACTCAGGAAAACCCTGCTTTATTAAATTTGAAACAGATTGGTGCGGCCCCTGCAAAGCCATGCATCAGTACGTATTCACGGCAAAAGATGTGGTTGACTCCTCAGGAGAAATCATCTGCGTG
Organism: Planctopirus sp. SH287; assembly: GCF_056500625.1. Classification (NCBI taxonomy): domain Bacteria; kingdom Pseudomonadati; phylum Planctomycetota; class Planctomycetia; order Planctomycetales; family Planctomycetaceae; genus Planctopirus; species Planctopirus sp. SH287. The sequence goes on from NZ_CM151403.1 coordinate 2,458,653, forward strand.
ACCGTTGATGGCGATAAGCGGGAAGATCTCACAGAAAAATACGAAGTTACTGGCTACCCGACAGGAATCTTTCTGGATAGCAATCAGAAAGAAACCTTTCGCTTTAGCGGGTATAAATCCGTAAAAGAAATGAAAGAGGCCTTCAATAGGGCAAATGCACATTAAAAATGAGAAACTAATTTATCGCTACTGAAGCAGTCCGAGTTTGGCTGCCACAGATTTTTTAGTGGGATCTTCCTGGATAGCCGCATAGTAAAACGACACAGCTTCGTTCAGGCGACCGGTCGCAACGTAGATATCGCCAAGAAGTTCCTTGCTGGGAGCGTTGTACCCATTGATTTTCAACCCTTTGAGCAGGTTCTCTTCTGCGTTAACTGCATCTTTTAATCCAAACCAGTAGGCACGCCCCAGGTGATACCAGGTTTCGGACACCTTGGGGTCAATTTCTGCCGATCTCTTCAGAACAATGATGGCTTCTTGTGGGTCAATGGTCACAAGGGCATCACCCAGGCTAAGCAGTTTAATCGCATTGCCCGGATCCAGCTCTAAAGCTTTGCGGAACATCGTTGCAGCATCTTTGAACTCACCCAATTTTAGCAATGTGAGTCCAAAACAATTGTACGAGTCGGATCGCTCAGGGTGCATTTTGACAAAAATAGCGGCACTCTGAGCGGCGTCATCCAATCGGTTTTGAGCCAGCATTTCCATCACATGAGCTTGCCGGGCACGTATTCCTCCCGGATAGTTCTTCAGGGTGTCGTTCCACACTGACTCGACAGACGCATAGACCCGGTTTCTTAAATTGGTTCTTGTCCCTAATCCGATCACCAGAACCAATATTGGTATCCAACAGATCAACTGTCGCATGCTGCCCAATAACGCTTCATTGATAGTTTGCGGATTGATGGAATTAACGATCCCGCGCCATCCCATCACCGCAAGTATGACTAGAAAAATCAGCGGCAAATACATGCGATGCTCAAAATAGGCATCAGCCAAAGGGACAAAACTGGAACTGGGAGACAAGATCACTATCCATGCAGCGGCCAGAAAACCGATTCGCCGAAAGCGAATCGCAATTCCAATCAGTATTAAGCCCGCGATCGTAAAGACCAGCACTTCCCAGCGGGCAGATTGCCAATCTCTGCGCCATGGCCATCCGGGATCTAGCGCCTGTCCCTCTGGCCAGATGACAAGCTTCAGGTACTGCCCGATCACACTGGGTTGTGTGATGAGATAGACCCACCACTTGACTCCCGATCCCTGAGCGACTCCCGTTTCTGCGTATTTCTGCTGATGAGTGAATATCACTACGGTTAGCAATAAAAATGTTGACCAAAGGGCCAGATGGACTCGCCAGCGCTGTTTTAACAATGAGTTTTGAGGCGTTGAAAAAAATGCCCAATCCAGCCACAGAATGACAAAAGGAGCGGTTGCGACCATCTCTTTCGAGAGCATACCGGCGGATAATGACGTCGCGGCTAGTGCCGTATATTTCCAACTTCCGAAGCGGTAACGCTGGATAAACCAGTAGACTCCCATTAAATAAAAGAAAGTCGCGAGCGATTCCTGCCTTTGGTAGGTATAGGTCACAGATTGTGTTTGCAGGGGATGAGCCAGCCAAAGGGCGCTGCACGCCAAGGCGATCCACCAGGCATCTTTTTTGAGAAATAGACTGGATCGTGGGCTGCTAATGATCGTATTATTGATAATCCATAGTATCAGACATGAATTTGTCACATGAATCACAACATTGACCAGTTGGTAACTCCAGATGGTTCCCCCGGATAACGCGTAGTTCAGCGCAAAGGTGAAGTAGGGAATTGGACGTGAATTGTCCCAGAGATACTCCGGTGGCCACAATCGCTGCACAGTTGGGTAGTTCAGCATCAGTGCAACGCTGTCGAACACAAAAGGGACATGGTAGATATTGTAGTAGATCGCAAATCCCAGAATTGTCAGGCAACTGATCATGAGCAGCCACCCGGAGTTTGTTGGGGGCGCAATTGTTGCCGATAACTCTGGTGCGGCTGGTGATTTCTCGGGAATCACCTGATTGCGATTCTGCTTCCTCATGCTGACCAATCATTCTCCTGGAGGCTGTTGCGGCATTGCCAGTCGAGCATTCCAGATAAACGGGATGCCTTGGTGTGATTTTGCCGCAGTGTTGTACGTCGCAGTGTAGTTTTCTTTTGTTAAGAACTCCCTGCGCATTCATGAGGAAAATTTCATGTCAACTTCATGGGGTATTCCCAATTGTTTGGGATGCTGAAAGGAAATCTTGTGCTTGATTTTCTTTGTGTGTGATTACACATAAAGCCTCATTGTGCTGATGGGTTTATTTCCTCATGCTAACCGTCTCCAATCCCACTTTGCAGGACTCCCAAGAGAGTTTTATTTCGTTTCAGGATCGTTCGCTACAAGAACATTCGCAAGTCGAGAAGGTGATTGAACTCTCGGTAGTCATGCCTTGCCTGAATGAGGAACTGACGGTCGGTATTTGTGTCGAAAAAGCGCTGCGAACGATGGCTTCTTTGGGAATTGTGGGCGAGGTTGTTATTGCCGACAATGGCTCTAGCGACCGGAGCATTGAGATTGCCCAAGCCGCAGGTGCCCGTGTCGTTCACCAGACCCTGAAAGGTTACGGCAGCGCTTTGCAGAAAGGCTTTGAAGAAGCACGTGGTCAGTTTGTCATCATGGGTGACTGTGATGACAGTTACGACTTCACAGACTTGGAACGATATGTCCATGAACTGCGCGGCGGGGCTGATCTCGTCATGGGAAATCGCCTCAAGGGTGAGATCAAGCCGGGAGCGATGCCCCCGTTGCATCGCTATTTTGGCAATCCTGTGCTGAGTGGTTTTCTGAACCTCCTGTTCAGAACAGGCGTCGGGGATTGCCATTGCGGGATGCGGGGATTGCGTCGTACGGCCTATCAAACACTCGGTTTGCATATGCCTGGAATGGAATTCGCCAGTGAAATGGTCATTAAGGCGAGTCAAGCGGGCCTGAAGATCCGCGAGATTCCTATTGTCCTTTCGCCTGACGGCAGAAACCGGCCACCACATCTCCGTAGCTTTCGAGATGGCTGGCGGCATCTGAAATTGATTCTGATGTATTCGCCTTCGTTCCTGTTCCTTTTGCCCGCCGTTCTGCTGATGCTATTTGGTCTGCTCGCAGCCCCTGTGGCATTGTTGAGTGGTTACGGCGGATATCAGACGTATTTCGGCCCGAACTTCCTGATAATGGCCGCATTTGTGGCGATCACGGGATCCCAGCTTTTTTTCCTGGGCTTGATTGCCCGTCTGCATGCTCATCGCGTCGACCCCATCTTTGCCAGCCCTCGCGTTGATTGGCTGCTCCGCGTTTTTACGCTGGAAAAGGGATTGGTCATTGGCGCGATGATGACTCTCCTCGGCCTTGCTTTGGCGGTTCCCGTGCTGGCGGGATGGTTCAGCACTCGTGAAGTCACACAGCCAGCCATCTGGATTCTGGCCGGAACTGTGACGGTGCTGGGACTCCAAACCATGTTTGGCTCATTCCTGATTGGAATTCTGGAACTCCAGATTGAACGTTCCCGGCAACGTTAATCGCTTTTTCAAGATATGATGACCGTCTTTTTTGAAGACCAGACGGCCAATAGGGCTAATGTCGATCGGTTCTCAAGCCGGTGCCCAGTCTCTGACATGCAGATCGACAGAGCGGCGGCCGCGGTATTCGTTAATGACCGGTTGAAACGCGATTCTGATCCGAGAGTGAGCCGCAATTTCCTCGGCCCACTCCCCTTGCCCGAAGGCAATCGCTCGCATGGTGGTTTGCTGCTGGCGAATCAGTAAGGAAAGGTGTCGGCCTCCTTCGCCCATTGTTTTAGGAGGAGCGGCCATCTCGACTTCTGTCGCCGCAAACATCGGACGAGGATTGGCACTGCCAAAGGGTGCCAGATGATCCAGTTCTTCAATGGCTTGAGGATGGATTTCTGCCAAGGAAACTTCAGCATCAATCGCCAAAGGAGAGGCCCCCGGTTCCACGTCATGGTTCTGTGTGACGTATTCCGCTAAAGCCTGGCGAAAATCATCCACTTTTGACCGACTGATTTTCATTCCAACCGCTGCGTGATGGCCACCATAGGTCATGAGAAATGACTGGCAGGCTGCCAGACCACCGTGCAGGTTGAAACCCGCGTAAGTTCGCCCCGATCCCTGGAGCGTTTCCACAGAATTCGATGGCCCAAGCAGAACCGTCGGACGTTGAAAATGCTCAGCGACTCGCCCGGCCACAATCCCAAGAACGCCCGCATGCCATTCTTCATGACTGAGCACTAACGCGCGGTCATTGATCCAATCAGGATGCTCTGTGACAAGTTCCTTGGCCTGCTTGAGCATTTTACGCTCAAGGCTCTGGCGGGACTTATTCAATTCATCCAGGTAAGCCGCCAGTTGTTGAGCTCTCGCCTCATTTTCGGTGGTCAATAACTCGACCGCCAAACGAGCTTGCCCCAGTCGCCCGGCTGCATTGATCCTGGGGCCTATACCAAAACCGACGTCATCTGCAGCAATGGATGATTTTTCCAGAAGCCCAGCCGACTTCAACAACGCTTTCAGGCCGATTGATGACTTCTCGTTGATCGTCGAAAGGCCATAATGAACAAGGATCCGGTTCTCACCCACCAGGGGGACAACGTCCGCCACGGTTCCAATGGCAGCCAGGCCAATAGCGCTCAGCAAAAAATCTTTCATTTTCGGCGAGGCTTTTTTGCCATCACCCAGTCGCGCACAGACAGCCCAGGCCAGCTTGAAAGCGACTCCTGCGCCGCACAGTTCGCCAAAGGGATATTCGCCCGGCAGACGAGGATGTACCAGAATCGTTTCTTCCGGGAGTGTGTCGGCGAACTGGTGATGATCGGTGATGATCAGTTCCAACCCCAGTTCCCGGGCACGACGGGCTTCGCTGACGCTGGTGATCCCGCAGTCCACGCTGATCACCAGTTGTGTGGCGTCCTGGGCGGCTAAGGTTTCAATCGCTTGTGTGTTCAGGCCGTAACCTTCGTCAATCCGGGAAGGGATGTAGTATTCCGCCCTCCCGCCCGCCAGCTTGATGCAATGCCAGAGCAGACTGGTCGACGTCACGCCATCAACGTCGTAATCGCCATAGATCGTGATCAGTCGCCCGGATTGAATGGCTGCAACCACTCGATCAGCCGCCTGACTGACACCCGGCAATAGCTCAGGGTCATGCAATTCAGACAGCTTCCGTGAGAAGAATTTTTGCCCTGCCTCGCGGGAGGAGATCTGCCTCGCCACCAGAACGCGGGCCAAAAGCGGGCTGACCTTCATTTCGGCAGATAATTGACGAATGGCTGCGGGATCACAGTACGCAAATTGCCAGAGGCGTCCGTGGGTTGCCACCATCTGCTTCGATCCCTTGTCAGCAATCAGAAATCTCAACGTATCCTGAAACAGATCGCTAGAGGCGACCAACAGCTCTTGTCATTGCTTTTCGGAGGCTCGCATCTTTGCCATAAGATTGCAAGGAGACGCTCACATTCTCAGGCTCGCCCTGTTGAGTTTTTATCGAGTTTCATGACGTCTTTCGATACCGCGGCCGATGGCTTTCAGCACGTCATCACTCAAAGACCCCGTCATCGCCCGCGCATTTTCGATGATCTGTTCAGGGCGATGAGCTCCACATAATGCTGTTGTGATGCCTTTCTGTTGAATCGTCCACTTCAGCACGACTTCGGCGACAGTGAGCCGCAAATCGGCAGCAATGACGCGAAGTTCATCCAGCAGATCCTGATTTCGCTGCCACTCTTCACCCTGAAAAACGGGATACTTGAGCCGGCTGTCGTAATCAGGAAAAACATGATCACGCAGGTAGCGCCCCGCCAGCAAACCTTTCATGAGTGGCCAATAGACAATGCAGGCCACGTCGTGTTCGAGACACCAGGGAAGCTGTGAGGATTCGATCTCTCGCTGCACCATGTTGAACCGTGGCTGGTACGCCGAGAGTGGGCACACACGATGGAATGCCGCCAGTTGCTCAGTTGTGCAATTGGAAATCCCCGCGCTGCGAATCTTCCCTTGTTCCAATAATTGGGCAAACGCTTCGGCTGAGACCTCCACCGGGATTTGTGGATCTGGCCCATGGAGATAATGCAGGTCAATGACATCTCTGTTTAACCGGCGTAGACTCTCTTCGCACTCACGAATAATGGTTTGCGGGCGGCCATCCCGCGCCTGAACTTTGTCGGCAGTCCAGTGGACTCCTCCTTTTGAAGCCACGACTATCTGGTCATAGACGCCCCCCAGGGCTTCTCCGATCATCTGCTCTGATTCGCCATTGTAACCATAACAATATGCGGTATCGAAAAAGTTGATTCCCGCGTCAAACGCGGCTTTCAGAGTCGCCAGACTTCGTTCATGAGTAACGCCCGGTGTCGTGATACCAGCGATGGGCCAGCAACCCATGGCAATGGGCGTCACCTTCAGCGCGGATCTTCCCAAAGCACGCAGTGCGTGATCTGTGGCGTCTGAATCTTTGGACTGTGAACGTTCGGGCAATGACATCAAGTGACCTCAACCAATAAAACAGAGTGCGGTTTCCCTCTGATCCGTCGCGTTCTGGCGGCGTAAAAAGCACAAACATCCCAGGACAAATGACGCACAGACGCCGCCACACCAACCCGGAAACGGGTCTATCGCAGAGGGAGAACGCGAATTTTGTTGTTCGAGCTATCGCCTATCAGGAGCAATCCCTCTTTGGTGATAAAAACACCGTGAGGCCGATTGAGGCGACATGTTTTCGCGTTGCCATCGGGGCCGTCGCCGGCTTTGCCATCACCGACAATCGTTTCAATAGTGCCGTCTTTCGCACGGATCACGCGAATGGTGTGAGTCTCGGTGTCGGCCAGATAGATGTCGCCATTGGTGTCCACTGCCGCCCCTTTGGGGGCACCGAGTGTGGCTTTTCGAGCATCGATACCATCGCCCAGATATGCCGGCTTACCACCGACTCCCGCAATGTGAACCATCTGGGCTTCTCCCTTGGGAAAGCGATAGACCGCGTTGCCTTCTCTCAAAGCCAGAATCATGTCGCCATGGGGAGTAAAGTCGATGCTCCGCGGGCCGTTAAGTGGTGTTCCGACCTGGGGATCACCATCTTTTGCGGGTTTCTTTTCTCCGGTTCCAAATACGGTGGTGATGAGGCCAGTAGTCAAGTCAACGCGACGCACGCGATGATTGCCGGTATCGCAGATGAGCAGGCCGCCAGCAGGATCAAGCTGGATCGAGTGAGGCATGTTTAACTGAGCTTTTGCTGCCGGCCCTCCATCTCCCGAGAAGCCTCCCTTCCCTGTTCCGGCCAATGTCGACATCACGCCAGTTTTACTGTTAATTTGACGAATGGTATGCGTCTTCATATCAGCGATGACCAGATCACCGGATGGCAAAAAACGAAGCTCGTGAGGCTCGTTCATCAAAGCCTGTGTCGCGGGGCCACCATCGCCACTGTAGCCTTTTTTTCCGGGAACACCGGCGTAGGTCGAGACATTTCCCGTCGCAAGATCCAGACGACGAATCAGATGACCCGTGTATTCACAGAAGTAAAGTGCTCCGTCGGGGCCGATTTCGAGACCAAACGGTTGGCCGCTATTCGTTTCGAGGAATGGCTTGTCATCCCCATTGAACCCTCCTTGACCTGAACCAAAGAGAGTCTTCACTTCACCCGCTTCTGCGACTGACTGCATGCCATTGAGAAGCAGAACGCATAAGCTGCTGATGATCAGGAACCGCTTGATAGCAAGTAAGAAAGCACTGCTGGGAAGGCTGGCGACGGCATTCAATGGAAGTTCGTGCGAGGGAGAAAAAAGCTTGTTAGGAAGGATCATCCAGAGGGTGTTCATCATCGAACAGATTCCTGACGAGGCTGGGAGTAGCAGAGCATCACGGTATGAAATCATAGAGTATTGGATCAACAATATGAGATCACTGGTTTCCGTCAGAAATACGTTGTCTTCCGAACAGGTGCCACTGTGAATTCGGAAAAAAAGGGCGTGAGTTGACCTCAAGACTCGTTTTTCGGCACCATGTCCTGTGCAATCACGCAATCGATTTGACAAACAAACGATTCTGGAGTCGCATTAATGTCGGAAAACCACGAGTGTCCATCTGCTGTCCATGGATTCAATCGTCGCGGCTTTTTTGAAGAACTCTCATGGGGAGTCGCAGCTTCCGGTTTGGCAGTCGGTGCATTGAACTCTGGTGAGTCTTCGTTAGCTGCGGAAATAGAAGCCACTGAAACGGCAACGCCTTCCAAGCTTCTCGTGGGAGAACCAGTGCTTCAATGTCCCACATCCACAGGCATCAGCGTGGTCTGGCAGGTCTCACAGAATGCCACCGGTTGGGTTGAATATGGCCCAACTCAAGAACTGGGAATGGTTGCTCAGTCGGGACGAAATGGTCTGAACAATATGTCCATGCCCGTGCTTTCAGCCCGCCTGGAGGGGTTGAAGCCCGGAGCTTCAGTTTTCTATCGTGTGGCCTCGGCTTCCATCAATTTTCAGAATGCCTATAAAATCAACCGTGGTGAGACCGAGTACGGCACGATCCACGAGTTTCGTCTCCCTTCAGCCGAGGCGGAGTCGTTCCATTGGTGCGTCATCAATGATACCCATGAAGTCGATGCGACACTTCAAACGGTGTTCAGCAAACTTGATGAGATTCGCCCTGAGCTTCTGGTCTGGAATGGGGATATTTTCAACGATATTCGCACTCAAAAGCAGATGATTCGGCAGACCCTCAGCCCGGCGGGTTACCCTTATGCGAAATCGCGTCCAGTCATGTTTATCAGTGGAAATCATGATGTTCGCGGAGCATTGTCCCGTGATCTTGACCAGTGTCTGCTTCCTCGCCCCGAAGCGACTCAGTCTGACTCGAAGTTAGGCCGATCTTTTGCTGTCCGGTTTGGCCCGGTGGCGATGATCGGTCTGGATACCGGGGAAGACAAACCCGACAGCCATCCGGTTTATGCGGGGCTGGCTCAGTTTGAAACATATCGTGCGGCTCAGGGAATGTGGCTGGAATCAGCTCTGCAAAAGCCTGAAATCGCGAACGCCCCTTTCCTCATTGTCCATTGCCACATCCCCCTCTTTGGTGACCGCCGCGAGAACGCTGATCCCACACGGCTAGAGTTTGCCCGTTTTTGTGAGCAGGGACAGCAGTGGTGGCTGCCACATCTTGCGAAAGCGGGAGCTCAATTAATCATCAGCGGGCACACACACCGCCATCGTTATATGCCGGCCAGTGAGAGCCAGCCGATTGCGCAGTTGATTGGCGGCGCTCCAGCGATTCCCAAAGCCACCATCATGCAATGCGAAGCGACTACCGATCAGTTGAAAGTCACCGCCCACCAGATGGATGGATCGACACTAGGAACATGGACATTCCAGCCCCGAAAAAGCATGACAGCATAGCTTTTTTCGTCCTGAGAGTTTTGTTCATTATTATTTTATTAACGCCCAGCAGGCTGCTGGAAAAACTCTGTCACTACAATCCTTGTCTATCCCCTGCGTTACAGGGACTAATAGATTTTATCCGTAGGGTGTTTGATATCCCCAAGCGGATGATCAGGCCAAATCCTGTCTTTAACTTCAAAGACAGGAAACAAACGCCAACTGACCATCCCCTGCCCCGCAGGAAACCCTCCATTGTTCCCGGGAAATAGACCTTTACGAATAAGAAGTTTCGCGCCATCCAGCAAAAAGCCGCCATTGGACTTTTTTCAGCAGCCTCTTGATAAATTGTCACGAAATAACAAGCGCCCCGCTTTCAGAAGATGGAAGTGACCTTCTCCAAAAACGGGGCGCCTCGATGTCTGGATATTGTCTGCTAATGCGGCTAAACGAAAAGCCAAGTCAGGATCATGTACCAGTAACGGTTTCTCCTGACCATGATTTCAGGAGAGCCTGGAAATGCTGAATGGTTTCCACGTCTTTTGTTCCCGACTTAAACCCTTCCCCCAGGCGAGAGGCTTTCTTCACCAGTTCTTCAGCTTTTTCAAGCTGATTTTCCTGGCGATAGGCGATGGCCGCTTCCAGCAGATAGATCGCGCCGCCCACAGATTTCGACTGGTTGCCCAGATATTCCAGGGCTTCCGCCTTTGAACCGTTGGCGATTTTTAGCAGATCTTCAGGAGAAGTCGCCATTTGCCCCGTAACCCGGGAGGGTTTAGCAGCAGGCTTGTCGGCCGATGAGTTTTGGCTTTTGTCGACCAGAGCGATGGCCTGAGTCACTTGATCCGGTAACCCTGCGGCACGAAAAACCACGGCTGCCATCGCAGCGCTATCATTCTGATCAGCGACTTCACCCCGACTCTGTGAAAAGCAGCTCCATGCAAGGAGAGCTTCCCCTCGTAGTTCATGGTTTGTACCGGTGGCACTTGTCACCCGATCGGCAAGCATGTAAATCGCGCGGCTTCGCTTGGGAATGACCGCCACATTCTTGAAAGCATCCGATAAATAAGGGATTGACTTGGAATTCAAACCAGCACTAGATAATTCACTGGCGATGTTCGCCTTGGTATCAATCTCTCGTTCCTGGGGAGACGAAAACTCTCTTTCCGCTTGAATCTTGTTGATCACCGCGATGGCTTCATCAACACGCCCTTGACCTAAATAGACTCGTTGCTTGAGTGCGTTTGCCATCACTTGTTCTGAGGAAGTCGCCCAATCGGCTACCAGAATCTCATCAATGAGTTCCAGGCATTGGGCATACTCTCGCTGCTCACTGAGGTATCTGGCCTTTGTCATTGAGAAATGTCGAAGTCGGACATTACGGCCTTTGGCTTCAGTAATCCCCTGATCAAGATATTCAAGAATTTCCTGCTGTGAGGCGCGGTCACGACGCATTTTTTGAAGGGCTTGTGTGGCTGCTGTGACCAATTGTTCGTCTCGAAGATCTTCTTTCGCTGAGGCCAGCGCTTGTGTCCACTTGTCTTTGATGGCCGGATGGCTTTTTTCGCTGAGCGAGATCACCCGTTCCAGATGAGGGAACCATCCATAGCGGAGTTGATCTGAGGGAATCAAACCGAGAATCTGATCCAGAACTTCGGGGCTGGTTATAGAGGAAATCGCAACTCCCTGAGTGATGGCTCGCAGTTGTGTCCCAATTTCCATTGCCGGCTTTAGCTGGCTTTTATACTCGGGCGCGCTTCTGAATCCCACAAAATGGGCATGAGGAATCAATTCCAGATCAGTCAGGTAAACAGAGGGATAAGCTCGAATGTTAAACTCTTCTCTCAGTTGCTGATTCTGTTCTTTCAGCTTATCGGGAAGTTGCTTAGTACGTGGGTAGTCCAGGTAGACAGGGACGTATTTTTCAGTAATGAGTTCAGCAAATTCCGGAGTATTGAAAAACTCACTTTTTAGAGCGATGCATGGGCCGCACCAGTCTGATCCCGTAAAGAAAATCAGCAGGTTCTTGTTCTGTTCTTTGGCCAGTTTCTTGGCGGCTTCGAAGTCGGTCATCCAGTCAATCGTTCCGCCAGCATCAGCCGCTGCTGCCGCCGCCGCTTTACCTTTAAGTGGCAACGTCGGAGCATTTTCAGTTGCGATTTCTTCATTAGTGGTTGGTTTAACGACTGCTTCTTGAGCATTGGCTAAAGACGAGAACGCAGGAGTCAGCGTGCTACCTGCACCAGCCAGGACAAGCAGAGTGCCAGCCCATAATGTGGGGATGGACTCTCTCTCATTTTTTCGATCATGTGAACCGGCATGAAAACAAGTATCAACCATTGGTTATTATCCTCTTATACGGACTTTATTTATATTTTGACGAATTATGACTGTTTTATAAGGCGAAATTTGCGACGTCAGTCCCTCCTTTGGGGACTTCAAACGTCAGTGCTCGGCCGTCGTGATATTTAGCCGGAATTCGTACCGGTTTCACCGGCTTGACGGGTTTGACCGGTTTAGCATTCGGTTCTGAATCATCGCCTCCCTTGCTGGGGAATATGGCAACTTCATGAACGTCAATAATAGCACCTTTGGTTCCTGAAGCCGCTTTCAAGGTGAACCGCCCGTCTTCATCGGTGTTACCAATTGAAAACTCGCCAGTGACAATACTTTTCCCGTTTCCTTTAGGAGTGAAGAGAACACTGGCTCCCGGCACCGGATCACCGTTTAATGTGACTTTTCCAGAGACATGGGCATAATGAAAGGTTGGCTCCTGACTACATCCGGCCAAAGAAGTCACAATTACCGATAAATAAATAATCAATAACCATTGAGAATCTCTACTCATAGAACTGTTGTCCTGTCTTGCAATCGTAAATCGTATTACCACTCTCCCAGCACCTCTCCGTCGGAAATCGCCGCCATCTGGCCTTGAGCTCTCCAGTTGACGTGCTGGCTGAGGAAACGAACGGAACCGTCAGCTAATGCCACGTGAACGCCCCCCACATGCTGGCTGCTCGCCCGTTCGGAGTAGCGAGTGCCCACGTTCATGGACAACCCTGAAACAGTAGCTGTCGAATTGGGAAAAACCGCGTGATTGGCCCGAGTGCCCAGCCGATTTGCAAAGGTTCCAGAAGCCCAGGCCGCTTTAGGAACTCCGATCCAGACCGCTCCTCCACCAAAATGAGTACCGCTTGCTTGTGTCGCGTCGCGTTCGGTGAAGTAAATAGTATTCGAGGATCCGTCCGTCAGGTCTTTGATCGAGACATTACTGAAACTTCCGGAAACTCCGCGTTCTGTAATAGTCAGAGCACCGTTCGGTGTCATGTACAAGACCGCTCCCGCTCCCGCCATTGCCACATAATTCGCCCGGGCCAGGCGGTTATCATCAGTCACGGTGCCACCAGCGGATGGGTAGCTGGAAGTATCTGCCCCGTGCTTGAGATCACTGTAATGCGGGTTCATGATCGGGCTGGGATCACTCGGGCATTGAAAGACTGCCAGCACCGTTCGCCCCTGGGCGGCTGTGAACTCCGTAGAAAAATTGAACGTGTTATAAAGTGGGGTCTGGTCGAGATAAGGCAGCAGAAGTGCTCCCCATCCCCAGGAATTGGCATAAGGTTGAGCTTGAAAGGTGTAACCCCCGCCTGGGAGTGAAGAGGATGTCAGTTCTGCATAGCTGGCAGGAAGTCGCACACCTGGGGGCAATCGCGGGATCAAGACACCCGGAGGGAAGCGGTCAAAAGTTCCATGGTAGGTATGGAGAGCCAATCCCAACTGCTTCAGATTGTTTCGACATTGAGTTCTTCGTGCTGCCTCCCTGGCCTGCTGAACGGCTGGGAGCAGCAGCGCCACCAAAACCCCGATGATGGCAATCACCACGAGCAGTTCAATGAGCGTAAAGCCTCGCTGACGCATGATTTTCCCCGTCAATTTGACAAACCACTCCAGGCTCACTTCAACGGAACAACCGTAAAAAATGGAAGTGGGCTGGCAACGAGCTTGATAGCAACCCACATGCCTCAGCGCGGTTGACGGGAAGACGTTCTGCGAACGTTGTATTGTGTAACTCGTTTACAGGAATCATGTTACAGAAACAGAACTGTGATAGATCTTTGGGAGCAAGATCCGAGTCTGCCGTTCTCACGATCTTCTGCCACTGTTTTTGTTGCGCATCGCTGATTTGCTAAGCGAACTTCATGCAGAAGAACTAAGCAGAAATGCTTCATTCAGAACCGGTTAATCAGTGTTCTGTTGATTGTGTTAGCGTGGCTCATGGCTCAGGAGATTGCCAAATGACCGTCATCTGGAGGGAAAAACGGCATGCCATCTGATCCGGGCATACTGCCAGAGAACATCACTGCCCGATCGAGAATTAATCGATGGCTGGTTTCTGTGAACTCAGGGGAATAGGTTGTGAGGCCGCGTTTGGGCGAAAGAAACCGGGAGCGACTCCCAGTTTCATACGGAAGGTGTCGCTCAGGCGAGTCGGGTTGCTGAAGCCGCACTTACGGGCGATTTCTTCCAGGCGTGTTTCCTGGGGAAGTGTTCTCAGCAGCGTTTTAGCCAGTTCAATTTGCAGTTGCAGCAGATAACTCTTGGGTGATTGCCCCATCGATTGATGGAAGAGACGCGAAAAATGACACACGCTGACTCCAGCGACCGCTGCCAGTTCGTCTCGTGAGATGTCTTGCCCCAAGTGTTCGTGCATGTAGTCAAGAACCCGCTGAACCGATGGGGTTGGAAGCTTGGCCCCTTGTTTGACTTGAGGAGTTTTTTGCCCGGCTAAAGTGAGCAGCCTTCCACATAGGCGGTTGAGAATGTGTTCGGATTCTTCCCAGCATTCAGTGCTCTGGCTTTTACGGCTCTCTCGTAAGAGCTGTTTCAGCAACAGCCCAAGACTGTCGTCTCGAAAGGCATGAGAAAGGAGCTTTTCCATCGATGGTGGCTCTCGATCCGAGATCGAGCAGAATCTGCTGTGTAAAGCTGATTTGCTGATCGATAAGCTGATGGAATTGAGCAATCCCCCCGAGGCTCCTTGCAATTGCTCCAGAGTCGAGAGATCCAGGAATACCAGATTGCCTGGCTCGTTGTGTCGGAGATACTTCCCTACCCCACCGTGCCCAACTTCCAGTGGCAAAGTTGCGCAACTGTTGACCAAAAGAGTGAGGCCAAACTCTTCTTCGGTGCCATTACAGAAAGCCTCAGAGGCAACGGCTTCGCGCACAGTCCATGATTGATCCCGTGACGAAACAATATCAACAGCACAAAGCCGATCTTTAAACCGGGCCGGAGTGTTGTGGTATTCTTTCAGATTTTCCGGAGCTTGCAGGGCCTGACAACGAGCCAGGATTTGATCCAGAGTATTCATCGATCAATCTCAATCAGTGAGATGGGGAGTTTGAGGCATTGGGGATTCTATCAGTTGTCTGGACAAACGTTGAAACATTTTTTCAAGCATTCCAACGGGCATTGATGCCTGTGCACCGTGGGGTGGCCCAAGTTGTTCGTCTTTGAGCGACTTGCGTGCCAGTGGCACACAAGAGTCGCCCTTCCTCACGAAAGCAGGAGCCTGTGCGTCCCGCGCAGTTCGAGTGAGCCAAGCATGATCAGGGCCGACGAACAACGTGGTGGTGCCGTTCTAATTGTCGTCGAGTGCCGTGTCCTTAATTCCCGCATCCGCTCTCAAAGCGAGTGCGGCTGTTTTTTTTGAGACAGCCGCACCCGCTTCTAACTCGAGGCCGTACTAACTTCAAGCTCTCCACAAAGGAGTCCTAACTCCAGGCCAAAGGCGATTGCCAGCTTTGCTTTAAGTCCTCAATCGCCGCGCTCACCAGTGGTTGGCCTTGTCCGCGGATTTCCACGCGGTTGGTGTTGGTGACCTTCCCCAACTTCTGATAAGGGATGCCGCTGAGTAATGTCTCGACTTGTGCCTGATGGCCTGGAGTGACTTCTATCACAAACCGGGTGGTGGACTCCGAGAAGAGCGTCACCAGGGGATCGACTTGCCCCAGATCAAGGTCGACACCCAGTTCGCCGGCAAAGGCCATTTCTGCAATCGCGATCGCCAGACCTCCCTCACTCAAGTCGTGGCAACTCTTCACCAAACCAGATGAAATGAGAGCGTGTGTATTGGTCAGCACTTGCGGAGCCAGTACAGCATTAACGCGAGGAACTCTCCCGGATTGGCTGCCATTGACCAGTGCATAGTGGCTGCCGCCGAACTCAGATTTCGTTTCGCCAATCAGGTACAGCAGATTGCCGGCAGCTTTCAAATCCATCGTCACGGCTTGCTGCACATCAGCAATCTGGCCCAAGGCACTGATCAGTAGCGACGAAGGAATGGCGACCGTCTGCTTCACTCCGTGATCGTCGATAAAGCTGAATTCGTTGTTGAGGCTGTCCTTACCGCTAATGAACGGCGTCTTATAGACAAGGGCTGCATCGTGACAGCCCAGCGCCGCCCGTACGAGTGAACCCAACGTCTCGGGGCGTTCGGTGTTGCCCCAGCAGAAGTTGTCGAGAATCGCGATCTTGGAAGGATCGGCTCCACAAGCGACACAGTTCCTCAGCGCTTCGTCGATAGCGGCGTAAGCCATCCAGTACGGATCGTGATCGCCGTAGTGGGGGTTCATGCCATTGGAAACGACCAGCCCGCGTTTTGAACCAAGGTTCGGCTGAATAACCGCCGCATCCGATGGCCCATCGCACATCACACCAACCAGAGGCTTCACCACGCTCCCGGCCTGCACTTCATGATCGTACTGCCGGATGATCCATTCCTTACTGCAAACATTCAGCGAAGAGAGGATCTTGTGCACATCACCGGTGTAATCAGTTTTAGCTGGGAAATTCGCTGTTTCGTCACTGTTCTTTGGCAAGTATGTCGCTTCGCGAATCACCGGGGGCCGGCCCCCATGCAGGAACTCCATCGAGAGTTCGCCGACAGAGGCTCCATCGTAAGTCAGCGTCAGTTTATGATCGTCAGTGAACTGCCCGATGGCTGTGGCTTCAACCCCTTCTGAGGCGCACAACGCATGGAACTCATCCCAGTTTTCTGGGGGAACAGCCAGAACCATGCGTTCCTGAGCTTCGGAAATCCAGATTTCTGTATAGGTGAGGCCAGCGTACTTCAGTGGCGCTGTTTCCAGCCAGACGATGGCGCCGGTCTCTTCGCCCATTTCACCAACCGCGCTGCTGAATCCGCCTGCCCCGCAATCCGTCACGGCTGAATAAAGCCCGCGATCGCGAGCCACCAACAGGACGTCCATCAGCATTTTTTCAGTGACGGCGTTCCCGATCTGGACAGCACCGCCGGAGATCGTTTCGCTTTCCTGTGTCAGCTCAGCCGAAGAGAATGTGGCGCCATGGATGCCATCGCGTCCCGTGCGTCCTCCCAGAGCGACAATCAATTCACCGGGGGAAACTTTTTTCTCGCACCGGTTGGCAGGAATCATGGCGACAGTGCCGCAATAAACCAGCGGGTTGCCCAGGTATCGTTCATCAAAGAAGACGGCTCCGTTCACCGTGGGAATCCCCATCCGGTTGCCATAATCCCGCACACCAGCAACGACCCCCAAAGCCACCTGTCGGGGATGTAGAACACCGGGTGGCAAGGTTTCGTGCGGTGTCTCTGGAGGGGCGAAACAGAAGACATTCGTGTTGCAGACCGGCTTGGCCCCAAGTCCTGTCCCCAGTGGGTCGCGGACGACGCCGCCGATCCCGGTATTCGCTCCACCATATGGCTCGATCGCCGAAGGATGATTATGCGTCTCGACCTTGATACAGACGTTCTCGCCCTCTTCAAAAGTGACAATCCCGGCATTGTCCTTGAAGACGCTCACGCACCAGTCGTCTTTGCCCCATTCTTTCCGCAACTGCTGTGTGGCGGCAAAAATCGTCTCTTTCAGCATATTGCCGAATTGCCGGGTTCCCTGCTCATCGGTGTAGCGGATGCGACCGCCTAAAGTCTTGTGCGAGCAATGCTCGCTCCACGTCTGAGCCACAGTTTCCAGTTCAATATCTGTCGGATCGCGCCCCAAATCCTGGAAGTGCTTCTGGATTGTCTGCATCTCGGTCAGACTGAGATACAACTGCCCCTCTTTGCTGAGTTTAGCCAGTTCAGTATCGTTCAAATCACGAATCGAGACATGCTTGAGATCGAACGCATAGGTTCGTCCGAAGCTGAGCGTCGTCAGCGTGAGCGGGCCATCCACGATCCGCTCGATAGCATCGTTGGCCAGTACCCGCTTGGCCAGGACGGCAAGATCAGCAGATGTGGCGGATGAATCGAAACCATACTTGCGGCAGGTCGCCACTTCATCGATCGCCAGACCAAACTGCACCAGCGCCCGCTTGGCACTCAGGGCGGTATTGTCAGTCACGCCAGGCTTATACAACACATTGAGCAGAGGGCCAGACGGTGCCGGTGCCGAACTGCTGCTGCCCGATAAAGCCCGGACATTGGCAACTTCCACCACACCGTCCACGAGGAGCAGCTTCATGGCTTTCTGGATATCGGCTTCGCTGAGATCACCTTCCAGAAGAAACGAGCGTCCTGAATGAACCTGATGAATGGACTTCAAGCCCAGTGTGCGGGCTTCACCCACGATCCGAAGTCCTTCGCGGTCAGTCTCTTCAGGCCGCGGCAGAATCTCAACTTCCCAGAGCATTTCAGGAACCTTTTATGCAAACGAGAGACTGCGGATATTGGCAGTCGGGAGGGAAAATGTTCGGTGCTGCAAGAATCGTGATAAAATTATTCTGATTCGAGCTTCTTGCGGGTCAGTTCCGCCTGGTGAAGCAGTTGGAAGAGTTGGTCTTGATGATGAGTTTCGAGTGCCGTGATGTAGTCGCCCAATTGAGATTGCAATGATTTCAAGCTGCGAATGACAGGATCCCGGTTGCTCTCCAGAATCGTCACCCAAAGATCAGCAGGCCCCATCGCCACACGGGAGGTGTCTCGAAACCCGGTGCCTGTCAAAGGTTGCCACATTTCCGGGAGAACACCAACCAGTGCTGAAGCGGCGACATGGGGAAGATGGCTGGTCGTAGCCAGCGCATCGTCATGGTCGGCAGCCGACATGGTGACGGTCTTCATCCCAAGTGCTTGCCAGAAGTCATCAACCTGCAATACCGCTGCCGGTATGGCATTTCCCGGACAGACCACACAGGTACGGTTCTCGAAAAGTGTGGCGGTCGAGAACTCAAAGCCAGCCCGATCACCACCAGCAATGGGGTGCGAGCCAACAAATGCGTGAGTCTGGTTGTCGCCCGTCAGATCACCAAGGCCATCTTCCAGTTCTTTTTTGGTGCTGCCAACATCAGTAATGATGCAGCTAGCCGGTAAGTGTGGAACAGCCTCCCGGATGATTTTTGCGATGGCATTCACAGGAGCCGCAACGATCAGCAGTTCGGTCGTGTCAGGTAATTGAGCAAAATCGGTGCAGATGCGATCAATCACACCGGCTTCCATGGCGGCTTGAAGTCGATCCACACGCCGGCCAACGCCGATGACCTGCCGGGCGACGTTCTTGTGTTTGGCTGCCAGCGCAACAGAACCACCCAGCAGTCCGACTCCATAGACGGCCAGCGTGTTGAGGAGAAACGGCTCAGATGATGAAGATCGCTGCGGGTCACTGCTCATACAGGCAGTGTAGCGGAGTTTCGGCGACTCCAAAAGCGATCGGGCCGGCACAAGTCACGACGGCAACAGGTCTGCCAGCGGCACCCCGCTGGACAGACGAATGGGGCGACCAATCGGAGTAAATATTTCCTTGCGAAAATCGATCCCAAGAACATTCAGAATCGTGGCCATGATTTGGGGGATCTCCACAGGATTTTCCACCGATTTGCTTCCTTCTGGATCTGTGGCACCGATCACTCGGCCTGCCGCCAACCCACCTCCTCCCAGCAGAATCGAGAACCCGGCCGGCCAGTGATCTCGCCCTTCCAACGGGTTGATTTTGGGCGTTCGTCCGAATTCACCGCAGACCAGAACAACTGTCGAATCCCAAAGTTCACGCTGTTTCAGGTCGTGCACCAGCGAAGCCAGAGCCGGGTCGAGTTGCTCGGCTCGGGCTTTGCAAAGCCCAAAGTTGTTCGCGTGTGTGTCAAATCCGTCCAAAGTGACGTCAATGGCACGAACTCCGGTTTCAATCAACCGTCGTGCGACCAGACAGCCGCGACCGAAAGGGTTGTCCCCATAAGCGGCCTGTTGAGCAGCAGGTTCGTCTTTGAGAGAAAATGCCTGAAGCTGCTCTGAGGTCATCATCTTGAGAGCGGCTTCGATGTTTTTTTGATGTAGCGAGGTTTCAATCTGGTAACGTCGGCCATCTAAAAAACCTTGCGAGAGATTTTCCATGGCTTCCAACCGGCGTGTTTGCCGCGAGGCCTCCACCGGAGCTTCCAGGTTGTGAAGATTTCTTCCCGGATTAAAGACCCGGAAAGCAGTTGTTTCTTCACCCAGATAGCCACCTTTCGTTGCGAACTGCCCATTGCCCAGACTGATATGTCCGGGAATTTCCAGGTTCTCGGGCGGCAATTGATGAAAGACGATGCTTCCCAATGAGGGGTGGATAATGGTTGGTTCCGGTCGAAAACCTGTGCGGACAGCATAAGTTCCCCGTTCGTGATCTCCCTCTTTTGAGACGACTGATCGGATCACGCAGAATTCTTTGAGGATGTTCGCTGTCTGGGGATACCACGCGCAAATCTGAGTTCCGGGGAGGGAAGTCCTCATGGCCTGTGTGGGGCCGCCGATTTTTGTCCCCGGATGAGGATCCCAGGTTTCTAATTGGCTGGGGCCACCGGAAAGCCAGATGGTGATCAAGGATTTGGGACGATCACCACCACGGGCATAGGCCAGTTTGGGAGCCAATTGTTCCAGAGAAAACGCAATCACTCCCCCTCCCATCAGGGCCAGGGCCAGGGCCTGCCGACGGGAAAGTTCATCATGAGAGGAGAGTGATGTGCAAGAGGCCATGGCTCGATCCATTCCGTACTGATGACTCTCTGGGTCATGACGTTCAGTGGTTCCAGGAAAATTCCGGGGAGTTAAACAACATCCAGTAGAGATCTTCCGCCAATTGAGATTTAGTCAGCGAGTGATCATTGAAGAACTGCTCTAAATGCTGCATTTCTTCTGGTGTCGGACGCCGGGTCAGGCAGGCAAGATAGACCCCGGTCATCAGTTCCTGTGGTGAATTGGATAATCCCGCCAGCCGTCCCGGAGCGCTCAAGGGGGTCGCTTCGCTGAGTTCTCTGGAAAATTCACCATTCATCCTCAGCAATGCTTGAGGGATTGTCCCAGTGAACAGGGCCAGTTCCTCTTCGCCCATGTCGCCGTATTCTTTGAGGAAATCCCGTTCGCGGAAGATGCGGAATAGTCGGACAAAGACATGGGAATCCTGATCAATCGTTTGCAGTGACCAGGCTTGCAGCATATTGCCGATCGTTTGCTCCGGGCGGAGCCTTGTCAGCGGGAACATGGCCCAGCTTTCACTGGCACGTTCAAGGTTTTCACCATTGTTGGCAGCGGGATGTTTTGATTCTCTGAGAAACGCTTCTGATTGAGTGATGACATGAATCAACCGATGCAGTGAGCGGCCATGATGACGGAAATCACGGGCCAGAATTTCCAGCAGATCATCATCGGGTTCACTGGGTTCATCCGGTTCACTGGCTCCATCAGGTTCACTGGGCGGATTGGGCAGATCATCCACTGGTTCCACCAGGGCTTTTCCAAACATCAGTCCCCAGATGCGGTTGACAATCGCACGGTCAAATCGGCGATTGTCGGTATGGGTGACCCAGACTGCCATTTTTTCTCGTTCCGTCCCCTGATCGGGAATCCATTCGCTTCCGAAGGGAACACGCAGAGCGACCATTCTTCGACCATTGGGAGCCTTGGCGTCATCCACGGAGTATTGGAAATTCCGTTGATCTTCGAGGCCAACCGCTGAGATTCGCACCGGGGCAAAGAAGGCCGC
This sequence comes from Planctopirus sp. SH287, assembly GCF_056500625.1. Lineage (NCBI taxonomy): Bacteria > Pseudomonadati > Planctomycetota > Planctomycetia > Planctomycetales > Planctomycetaceae > Planctopirus > Planctopirus sp. SH287. The sequence continues at coordinate 2,480,091 of NZ_CM151403.1, forward strand.
CAGCCCTTCAAAATCGTGCTGTTTCCACTCCGCAAAGAAATGATCATGGCATTGGGCGCAATCCATTCGCTGGCCAAGAAACGCCCGTGCCATACGACCTGCCAGCTTGTTTTCGTCGACATCCTCTCCGACAACCGCAGCGGTGATGAAGTTTCCCGCAGGTCGACCCGTCCACAAACCTTTTTCAGCGATCATCTGGCGGACAATCTGGTCATAAGGACGATCGGCCAGCAATTCATTCGCCAGCCATTGGGTTAAACGGTCTCGGCGAAAGATAATAAACTGTCCATCATCGGTGCCGACAAAAACCTTTCCCAGGCGCTGAGCCAGATAAGTCCCTGTTCGTGGATCGCCAAGCAAGCGGGATGTCCAGTGGAATTGCCGTTCCTCTGACGGCAAGCTTTCATAAGCCCGAATTTCCTCAAGGGAAGGAGCGGTGCCGATTAAAGCCAGATGAAGCCGTCGCAAAACCAGCAAGTCGTCCGCTCGTTCTGCCACGACGACCGGCCGAGTTGATTGGGAAGAGGCTGAATTGATCAGCTCCATCGTGCCAGTTTTTGGAACAGACGAATCTTGTCGCAAAAGACGAGCATTCACCGCAGCCACACTGGTAGGGATGGTGTGGAGTTGAGAGTGAGTGGCTTGTCGGGTCAATACTCCCGAGTCGAGATCTGTTCGAGCCGCAAAGGCAAACAGTCCGATCACCAATGCCAATACCGCCAGAATGGGCAAGACCACTCGCCCAGTGGTGCGCCAACCCGTGCGTGGCGAAGCATCTGACTGTTTACGAATGTCATTCACAGGCGCGTTCACTCTGTAAGCTTCTGAATCAAACATCAGTAGACTCTGGCCAACAGCAGGGCTTTGGTCGTGCCGGAAATCGACTTGTGACTGCCCGGGTTTCTTTCAATCAAATTTACCCTGGATTGTGACTTTAAGTTTCATTCTTTGAAACTTGGGCTTTCTTCGGAAGGTCATTCTCTGGAAAGTCGGTTTTTGGAAAGCGAAGTGAAGACCGTTCGCGATGGTCGCATCCAAACGCTGTGAAAGCGGTTCATGTCCTCGGGAAGTTCCCTATGGTGGCTGCATCTTCAATGATTTCTGGTACAGCCAGCCATTACGCAGAGTGTCCTGAGGCTCCACCAAAGTCAGTCGCCCATGTGGCTGCGAGAGAGTCCGTTCTGACAATCGATGATTTTTCTCCCCACGAATTTCAGTTTGATTTCCATGAATGGCAGCCTTGTCCCCTCCTCTGGCGGCACCCGATTCGTTGCCTGGCCTGGATCGTTCGTTTGGGATTTGGTCTGGCCAGTCTTGTCCTTTTACTGGCGGTGTTAGCAGCAATCCCCATCGTGAACATTTTTGCTTTAGGCTACTTGCTGGAAGCTCAGGGGCGGGTGGCAAGAACAGGAAAATTGCGATATGCCCTTCCGCTGATGGCCTTGGCACCGCGCTGGGGGATGCTGGTGCTTTGCCTCGGGATGGGATTGTTTCCCGTGATCATCGTGGCCGACATTGCTGCCGATGCCCGATTGATCGCCCCAGGAGGAGCAAAGGATCGCTTCTGGAATACTGCTCTGATCGTGCTGACAGTGATCATGACGGGACATACGCTGGCGACATTGGCGCGGGGCGGGCATGTTTTGTCGTTCTTTCGCCCGATCAAAAACCTCACCAGCTTTTTCTCGCAATGCTTTACGACTCAATATTGGCGGAATGCAGGAGCCGCCATTCGTGAATTCATCATGGCGTTGCAACTGGGAAAAAGTTGGAAGCTGGGATTTACCGCACTTCTGGGAACCGTGCTCTGGTTACTGATCCCGACGCTGATGTTTGCTGCTCTTAATGATCGGCAGAAACCGGGGCAGGTCTTATTGACATTGATCGGCGGGGTTCTGCTGGTGGTCGTTTTGTCCTGGTTGCCGCTGTTGCAGTCCCGGCTGGCCACAGAAAGACGCTGGCGAGCGATCTTTGAACTCCCAGCCATCAGGCAACTCTATGCCCGCTCTCCCATGTGCTGGACGCTGGCGCTCGTCGCGGGTTATGCGCTCTCGCTCCCGCTTTATCTATTCAAAACCTTCGCTCCTCCCAACGATCTGTTGTGGATGTTTTCATTGATCTTCATTGTCACGATTTACCCCGCCAGAATTCTCATCGCACGTGTTCACGCAAGGGCATTGTCATTAGAACGCCCCGCAAATTTTTTATGGCGATGGCTGTGGTCAGTGCTCCTTCTGGCAGCACTTTCTGTCTACGTCTTTCTGATATTTTTTGCACCAGCCATTGGTATTAATGGGCGGCAGGTTCTGTTTGAACATCCGCTATTAATGTTGCCTGTCCCCTTATAAGACGAGAAGAGACATTGCAAAACATTTGGCCGGGCCGTTTCAGGTGCAACTCTTCAACAGGGTGATTACGTATTGCCAACACTCAGTCAAAGGAAGGCGTTTCTGTTGATTCGGGAGCCATCGTGGGAGGAAGTTGTTGGTGAGGAGTCCCTGATCCTCGCTCCACTTCCAAGATCGCTAATGTCAACAGCATGCTGAGCAAAGAGAACAGCAGCGTGACACTCATCACACAGAATAATCCGACCACACCCCAGAGCAGTGGCTCCGCTTTCAACAGCCAGAACGCGATGCCAACCAGCAAGGTGGCCGCCCAAAGCAGCAGTAGCACGAGAGTCGCCGCAATTAACAGGGGGAGCCACCAACGCAGCCAGCGGGCAATTTCTTTAACTGATGGTTGAGCAATTGCCCCAGCACGTTGTTCCGGCGTCTGCATACCAAAGCCCTTATGGGGTCAATTTGCCAGCACAAACGTGCCTGACCAATCCATTTCGACGAACGAAAACTGGCCACAGATTGATCTCGACCTGATCAACCGCTGCGTGATAGCGTCCGGCACTTTCAAGGTCAACGGGAGTTGTAATGTCTGCGTATCTCCAAGTGATATTTCTGGCCATCTTGCAGGGGATTGCCGAGTTTCTTCCGATCAGTTCATCAGGCCATCTGGTATTGGCCAAGTTTGCTATCCAGAAATTGGGTATCACCCCCGCATTTTCGCTGGAAGATATCACGCTGGATGTCGCCCTCCATGTGGGAACACTGGGGTCAATCGTCGTGGTTTATCGCCGGGATCTTTGGAATCTTCTCTTTCAACCCCGATTGCTGGCACTGCTCTTTGTGGGATCGATCCCTGCCGGCTTGGCTGGTGTTTTCCTGGGTGACCTGAGAACCAGTTATTTCTCCAGTCGCATGATGGTCGGGTTCTGCCTGCTGATCACCGCCTGCCTGCTGATCGTCGCTCAAAAAGTCGAGCGCAATCGCTTTGACCTGAAGACACTCCCCTTCCCAGTGGCCTTAATCATTGGGCTATTCCAAGGAATGGCAGCACTCCTTCCGGGAATTTCCCGTGCTGGAAGCACAATCTGCGGCGCACTGATCGCTGGTGTCGAACGGCAATCGGCTGCCAAATTCTCGTTTTTCCTGGCGATTATTGCCATTGGTGGAGCGGGCATGATCAAGTTGAAAGAAGCGCTACTGGACTCGGCCGCTCCTGTTCGCTGGGATCTTTTAGGGCTGGGAATTATTGTCAGTTTTATTGTCGGAGTGCTCTCATTAGAGATGCTGCTCAAGATGCTAAACACCAACCGCTTGCAGTATTTCGCGATCTATTGCGCCGCAATGGGAACATTCGCGATCATCTGGCAGATCGTTTCTCCGTAGTGCATCTTCAAATGCTTAAAAGCGGGGTTGAAAAGGTAGTCAAGTCCGATAACGGAGGACGTGACTGCTCATGAAACCTCAAGATAAAACCGAGTTGATTTCGACGGACGAAGAACCCGAAACGCCGCAACGTTGGGCACGGCGTCCCAAGAGCAGCCAGTCCCTGGCGTGCAGCCGCGCCTGACGAACACGCCGGCGGCCGTCGACCTGAACCTTAGCCGCATCGCCAAGGCTTGTAAGCGAATTAAGAACTGAGGGCACTAATTCGGGAACCACTCACCAGAGAAGACTTCAGTGGCGGGGCCGGTCATGAAAACGTCTTTTCCTTCCAGCCATTCAATTTCCAGATCACCTCCGGGAAGATGGATCAGTGCCTGATTGTCGGTACGACCCGATAACACACCAGCAACAAGTGTGGCGCAAGCCCCTGTACCGCAAGCCTGGGTCTCGCCGCTCCCGCGCTCCCAGACACGCAGTTGAATTTCAGTTCGCGAGATCACTTGCGCGAATTCCGCGTTGACCCGACGAGGAAAAGCGGTGTGTCGCTCGACCAGCGGCCCCAGTCCCAACACCCAGTCATCAGTCAAATCATCCACAAAAGTGATGCAGTGCGGGTTGCCCATCGAAACACAGGTCACCTGTAAGGTTTTGTCACCCACCACCAGAGCTTCATTCACCGGAGGGTCACCCGGAAGAGTGGTCGGTATCTCGCTGCTCTTAAGAATCGGCGTCCCCATGTTCACGCGAATTCGTTCGGCTTTTCCAGAAGCACCAGCAAACATCTGAAGAGTCAAAACACCTCGGCCAGTCTCAATCTTCAATTCTGGCTTTGTAGCAATGCCATGATCGTAAACATACTTGGCAACACAGCGAACGCCATTGCCGCACATTTCCGATTCACTACCATCGGCATTGAACATCTGCATGCGAGCGTCACCACGCTCCGAAGGCCCGATCAGAATCAGACCATCTCCCCCGATTCCCTGATGACGATCTGAGACAAGCTGGGCTAATTCGCTGGCAGGGAGCGGAATCTGTTCCGAAAAAAGATCCACATAGACGTAATCGTTACCAATGCCGTGCATCTTGGTGAATCGCATAGGAGGCTTCTATCACTGAAAAAAGATGTGATGCCAGTTGAGGTCAGAACTGCAGTCGGCTGGCTCTCAAGAGATCCGACCTGCTCTTGCCCTACCTCCCTGTTGTAACCGATCATGTTCCCAGTCGAAAATGAATCCCGTCTCAAGAAATCGTCGAGGAAACCCTCAGAAGGAGATTGAACCGGCATGCCCGAAATAAAAAAACTGAAGATGTGCCGGTTACTCCAGGATGGGAATGACACCACTTGGCCAGTTTCGTTCACAGCAGGGATGGTTCTTTGCGACGAAGCCTGGCACGCTGCCTCAAGAAAAATGCTTGGATCACTCTGTGCTGTTCTGGCAGGGCTGTTTTCCTTGCTCTCAGGGGAATTGGCCGTCGCTCAGCCGCGAGATCCCTACCTGGCCGCACGCCAGCAAATGGTGCAGGAATATATCGAGCGGGAAGGGGTGAAAAATCCCCGCGTGCTCGCATCCATGCGGCAGGTGCCTCGTCATGAATTTGTCCTGCCCACGACGCGAAATCAGGCATATTTGGATCAGGCGATCCCTATTGGTTACAAACAGACGATCTCGCCACCTTACATCGTGGCTTACGAAACGGAGTCGATTGATCCCCAGCCTGAAGATAAGGTTTTAGAGATCGGCACCGGCAGCGGTTATCAGGCAGCCGTTCTCTCTAATCTTGTGAAAGAAGTTTACTCGATCGAGATCGTGGAACCACTAGGAAAGAGTGCGGCAGAGCGGCTCAAAAGACTGGGCTACAGTAATGTCAATGTTAAGGTCGGTGATGGCTATCAAGGGTGGGCCGAGCATGCGCCGTTTGATAAAATTCTGGTGACCTGCTCGCCGGAAGATGTCCCCGAACCGCTGGTTCAACAATTGCGGGAAGGTGGAAAAATGATCATTCCCCTTGGCGAGCGATACCAGCAAGTCTTCCATTTGATGGAAAAAAAAGATGGGAAGATGATCAGCCAGAAGCTCATTCCGGTTCTCTTTGTCCCCATGACCGGTGCTGCGGAAGACGAGCGTAAGATTAAGCCTGATCCACTGAATCCCACATTGATCAACGGTGATTTTGAGAGCGATGAAAACGGGGATGATCAGGCCGATCACTGGTATTACCAGCGGCAGGTTAAGCGGGAAACAATGGATGTCAGAAACGGAAAAGTGAGCCTTTCTCTCCGCAATGACGAACCCGGACGCATGGCCCAGTTGATTCAAGGCTTCCCAATTGACGGCTCGAAGCTGGGAACGATAGAAGTCAAACTGGCGGCTAAAACCAAAAGTTTACGCCCCGGCCGTGAAGGATCTGAACGACCGCAGGTCACAATCCTCTTTTTTGATGAACTGCGAAGAACTGTCGCGGAAGTGACACTGGGGCCGTTTACTGGGACTCAGGACTGGCAAGAGCACAGCAAGTCTTTTGCGGTACCAACGCGCGCCAAAGATGCAATTATGTACATCGGCCTGCACGGCGCAACGGGAGAATTGCTGGTTGATGATGTGGAAATCAGAGCGATCCCTCGTCGTTAACATCAAGGTTTGCAACCCGCTCTTGAAATACCGCCAACCGAGAGTCGCACGCCCTTCATTTCTGTTATAGTCAATGACTGGCGATCATCTTGAGGAGAAGCTATGGATCAGTCAGGCAGGCAATTGAAGGGACTTCATCGGATTCATCTCGCACTCAGAGATGTGCAGGGGCTGATTGATCGCGGGCCAAAGCAGTCTTTGGCCAAGAAACAACTGATTCAGAAACGGCAAATCGAACTGGATGCAGCCAAAGATCGGCTGAAGCAGACTCGTTTACTGGCTGACCAGAAAAACCTGCAACTCAAAACGCATGAAGCCCGGATTGCTGATTACCGAGCCAAACAGAATACGGCAGCTTCCAATCGCGAATACGACATTATCAAAAGCCAGATCGCTGCGGACGAAATGTCCAAAAGCGTTTTGGAGGATGAAATCTACGAAACGCTGGAACAGATTGATAAATGCCAGTCTGATATCCTCGATCGAGAAAAAGATGTGGCTTCCGCTCAGGCCGAATTAGCTCGTCATGAAGAACTCTTTGCAGGGGAGTTGCCCGGGCTGGAAGAAAAGAAGGCCAAGCTCGTTGTGGAACTTGCAGGAGCAGAAAGTTCCCTGCCAACTGACATTATTCCAGCCTATCGTCGACAGATTCAGGCGCATGGTGCAGATGCTCTGGCCCCCATCGAAAATCGCTCATGTAGTTCCTGTTACCTCCAGTTGACCCAACAGTTGTTCATGGAAGTGCGATCCGGCAAGCCTCTCTTTTGTCGTTCTTGTGCGCGCCTGCTTTACATTGACCCCAGCGATGAAACGGCTTGAGTTCTTAACGTCTCTTGAGCGACCCACAACAAGCTGCGATCGACACCACAAACGGCAGTCTTCGCATCATTCTTGATCGATGCGAAGACTGTAACTGGAAGCTCCCCTGGGTTTTCTAAGCAGCCTAATGTGACACCCTCTTCGATATTCAGCCGACTCTTGAAGGCAATTTGTTAAGAAAGATAGGCCAATCAGAAAAAAAAGTGTAAGAATCTGAAGAATCTGATTATCACAGCCCGATATGAACCGATGAGCAGGTGCTGGATGCACTTTGCAGAAAGCGTAGCGTTCTGACAATCCAGGGAAGGATTACCATGTCCGCAACGTCGTCGGGCTATCGTGCCGATATCGATGGCTTACGTGCTTTGGCCGTAACACTTGTGATCCTCTTCCACGCGGGGCTGGGGTTCTCCGGCGGCTTCGTCGGGGTAGATGTCTTCTTTGTGATCTCAGGGTATCTGATCACGGGAATCATTCTGCGAGAGCAATCTAACGGATCCTTTTCCCTCCCCAACTTCTGGTTTCGCCGGGTAAAGAGAATTCTCCCCGCGTCGACAGTGATGGTGCTCGTCACTCTTGCGGCGGGAGCGATGGTGCTCTTTCCCTATGATTTTCATGATCTCGCCAAATCGGCGATAAACCAGCAATTGATGTTTTCAAACGTCCACTTCTGGAAACACACGGGCTACTTTGACGGCTCCAGCGACTTGATGCCCCTGCTGCACACGTGGTCGCTTTCAGTAGAAGAACAGTTCTATCTCATCTATCCCTTACTGCTGATGGGGCTTGCCCGCTTTTTTCCGCGTAAGATCGGCTGGATTATCGGTGGCATCGCCTGCCTCTCATTGGCCCTGAGCGTCTGGGCGGTGAACCACTTTCCTAGCGCTGCGTTCTTTTTGCTGCCGTATCGCGCGTGGGAAATGATGCTGGGAGGAGTCATTTGCTGCCTGCCAAGGACAGCACGCCTCAGCACGTGGCAACTCAATCTGCTGTCGCTAGGGGGCCTCGCGGCCATCGTGCTCCCTGGGATTTACTTCACTTCACAGACACCATTTCCAGGGTGGTGTGCACTTCTGCCCTGTGCCGGAACCGCAATAGTGATTCAAACTCAGACGTGGGGAAAAACCATCGTGGGGAGAATCCTGTCGATCCGGCCCATGGTCGTCGTGGGCTTATTGTCGTATTCGCTCTATCTGTGGCATTGGCCGATTCTTGTGTATGCCAAGTACAATCTGGGAGAAAATCTGGAATTGAACGTCCGCTTGATTGCCGTGGTAACCACCATCGGAGTTGCCGCTCTCTCCTGGCGATTTGTGGAAATCCCTTTCCGTCAGGGAATATTCATGAAAACACGCTGGACAGCCTTTGGGTCGGCCATCGTGACGACCAGCCTTCTGGTGGGCGTCAGCGCTTATATCATGGGACAAAAAGGACTGCCCAGCCGATTCGAGCCTGAACTGCATCAGTTCCTTGCCACGATGGATGGCAAGCCGAAACCTGTCGACCTCGATATCGCAGATATCACGGCAAAAAAATTGCCCTGCTTTGGTGATCCCCAGGGGCGATTCAAATGCCTGCTCTGGGGAGACAGTCACGCCCTGCATTTGTCCGCCGGCATGGACGACATCTGCATGCAGCAGGGAATTCAAGTCTATCAGGCCATTCGACCGGGAACACTGCCCGTCCTGGGGTTCACCTTCAACCCGAACAGCCCCGGTTCCGAAGCAAAGCTCATCGGCTACAATCGGGCGGTTCTCGACCTGGCAATCGCTGAAAAATTCGATCTTGTGTTGTTATCGGCATTCTGGTCGCGAAGAGACGATGATCCGAAACTCTATTCCGCGCTGCGACAAACCATCTCTGAATTAACGGCAGCCAATATCCGCGTCGTCGTCCTGCGAGACATCCCTTTTCAGGAAGTCGATGTCCGATCGACCGTCGCCACCGCACTCCGAAAAGGAATAGAACTCGACGATCTGGGCATCACATTCGATGAACATCAACGAAAACAGCAACGTGTCAATGAGATCATTGATCGGGCGGCTTCGGGTTTGGCGGCTGTCGTCGATCCGGCCCCCTGCTTTGTCGATGAAGACGGCCAATGCCGGATTGTTCATGACAAGGTATGCCTCTATCGCGACAACAACCACCTCAGCCTCAGTGGAGGGGATTTTCTTGAACCATTCTTCCGTGACCTCCTGACGCCCATGGTGGTGCAGCAAGTCAAGTACACGGAAATTCGATAACCACGGTTCAAGTCGTTCACAATTTCCAATTTGCCTCAATGACTGCCCGGCGACATATCATTATCCCCACAATGGGATTTAAACCCTCGCCTTCAGGCGAAACCTTCAGGTTGTCATCTGAATTGTTCTTGATGTGAGATTGAATTCAAACTCTTTGTCTTCAATGGATCTTGAAATATGACAGTGAGCGGAAGGACTTCAGTCCGTAGCTCACGGTTTCAAACCTACCGGCTTTCAGCCGGTAGTTACGCTTTAGTTCGCGTATTCATTCCCCCATGATTAATGCGATTAAACTTGTTCCGCTCCCGCTTTGCCGGCTTCAACAACAAATGTCGCTCGCGTCACCAGCGGAGCATTGGGTTTGTCGACATACTCGACGACTTGATATTTAGACGTCCAGTTCTTTGGTGTAACGGTACAACTGACATAGCCACGTTGAGCGTTATAAAACTTCACGAAAGGATTCTCTTCACGCACAGTCCTGGCGTATTTGGAATTCTCAGACCCATTGCCTCCAGAGCTAATCGAAGTGGCGACAAACTCAGTCGCGACCGGTGCGCCGTTATCATTCGCTCCGCTTGCAAGATTATTGACCCAATTGCTATGAATATCTCCAGTCAGCACTACCGGGTTAGAGATTTTCTCTCGCTCCAGAAAACCAATCACGCGCTGTCTCTCAGCTTCATAACCCGGCCACTGATCCATACTATAAGCGACTTCCTCGCCCGCTTTACGATCAACATGCCCCATCATCACTTGCTGAGCCAGCACATTCCATTGACTCCGTGAAGATTTAAGACGGCCAGCCAACCACTTCTCCTGCGTGGGCCCCAGAATGGTCTGTGAAGGTAAAAGTGACTCCGGACAAGGTGGTTTATTGCCATCTCCACAGGGTTGATCCGAACGATACTGCCGCGTATCGAGCACAGAGAAATCGGCAAGACGGCCGAATGTTGAGGGACGATAAATCATCATCTGCGGGCCTTCAGGCAGGCACGCCATCGGCAACGGCATATGCTCATAATACGCGCGATAGCTATTCGCACGGCGTTCCATAAACTGAGCCGGATCGACGTTCTTTTCTTCAGAAATATCGTCAGCGCAGTTATTATCAAATTCGTGATCATCCCAAGTCACAATCCAGGGACACAAGGCATGGGCTGCCTGAAGTGATAAGTCAGACTTATACTGAGCATGTCGCTGCCGGTAATCCGCTAGCGATTGAATTTCGTCGCCCAGATGCTTGCGCACCAACTTATCTTTCCCTTTATATTCATAAATATAGTCCCCAAGGAAGAAGACCAGATCCAGATCTTCCTTCGCAAGATGGTCATAGGCATTAAATAGCCCTTGCTCAAAGTGCTGGCATGAAGCAAAGGCAAAGTTCAGTTTGTCGGGCGTCGCATTCACCAGCGGGGTTGTGCGGAACCGCCCGGTGCGACTGGCCTCACCTGAGGTGATAAATCGATAATAGTACCAACGATCAGGAGCCAGCCCTTTGACTTCGACATGAATCGCGTGTGCCAGATCAGGCGTCGCGATGGCCGTTCCTTTTTGAACGACCTGTGTAAACTTCTCGTCGTGGGCCACTTCCCAGGTGACAGGCATGGCCACAGGTTCCATTTCCTGGCCGGTTGAAGGATCTGCAGCTATGCGCGTCCAAAGAACGGCTCCTGAAGGCGTCGGATCACCAGACGCCACTCCTAAAGCGAAGGGATTTGATCCCACACGATAGCGGCGGTTCAAAACTGACCCTTCACTCCATTTTGCCAATGAGGGCCAAAGGAGAGTCCCCGCCCCAGCGACAAGAATCTCTCGTCTCGTCCATTTCAACGGCAGACTTCCAGAGCAGAGATCATGGTTGCCAGAGCTATTGCCAAATCGATTTACCACTGCAAGTCCTCAGAAATCGCTGTGAGTTTCTGCCCATTTGTGTGAGTCAAAGATGAACTTTAAGCTAAGTGTTTCTACCTGATTCAAGAGGCATGAAACACCGCCAAAGTGAAAAAAACATGAAGAACAGACAGATGCCTCATGTTTTTTAGCCTGAACGCCAAGCTCAGTCAGGATCGAAGGCACCATGACAATTCAGAATTCAGGTTCAACGTTTCTTGACGTTCAGCAGGACACGAAACGCTGGCATTCTCTCGTGGGGACGATTTTCAGGAACACGGAACTCATCAGGAACTAACCGGGAGTCTGCCGCCCTTGAAAAGGGAGAATCATCGTCGTCTTCTATAATCGTTTGGGCGTAACATCAGTGCCTTGCGTGGACGGCTCCCAATGAGGAAAGTGGCCCGGGGTGTTCATGGTGGTGGTATCATTGACCGTATTGTGCCGTTCCTCCTGAAAGCTTTGATTTTGACATGTCTTCTTTGACTGATTTTTTTACGATCCAAGAGCCAGGCCGTCTTTTGCTTCTCTGTCAGCAGGCCAGCCATCTGACAATTCCCATTGCGGAAAGGTTGTCCTGATGCCGGAACTCCTGGTGATGGATGGTTCGGGCCAATCACGGTCAGTTCCACTGAGCAAAACACAGCCGGTGATGATCGGTTCTCTGGAATTCAATGAAATTGTCGTGCGCGATCGCGACATCCCGTCGGTCGTCTGCCGCATCAGTTGGAGTGGAAAAGAGTATGAGGTGACAGCCGCTGGGGTTTCCGCCGTCAACGTCAACGGAAGCGCTGTCGCACGGGCAGCATTGATGACCGACGATGTCATCATTGTCGGTAGCACCAAAATCAGTTTTAAAGATGCTGAGAGCCGGCTTCCCGCTGAACCGCTATCTCCCACTTCAGCTCCTTCCACCAGGGGAAAGCCATCGGTTTTGCCTGCACCGACCGAGAAAGCCAAAGCGACTTCCTCCAAGGCTGTGGCCGAGCGACCAATAATCATCGAGGAGCTTTCGGCCAGCTTCAGTCAACTCCCCTCTCTCCCCAGTCGGCCCAAAGAAGACATCGTACCCGGACGTCGCCCCAGTCATGCTTCGGCCGCTCGCGTCTCCACTAATCCACCACGCCCTGTTGCCAGTGGCAAATCACGACAGACTCCTGCCGGAAAAGTTCGTCCTGGCGAAGAGGATCTTTTGCGATCACCCCTGGTTCTGGGAATGATCATTTTTCTGGGTGTCCTGATGGTCAGCGGAGGAGTCACCGTCTACCTGATTCAACAGCGGTCGCTCGAACGGGAGTTCAGACTGGCAGAAGCGGACTTTCGTGAAGGGCGATTTGCCCAGTCATACGCCCGTTTCCAGGAATTTGTTCAGCATCATCCGGGAACCCAGCGCACACCCACAGCACGTCGATATGCCTGGCGAGCCTCTATTGAAGGGGAACTGGCTGGAGCAGCCCCTTCATATCCCCAGGCCCTGGAACAATTACAAAACTGGCTCACAGAAGATCGCAATGCTGCCGACTTTAAAGACATCCAATCCGACTTAAGACGCGCAGCCGAACGCATTGCCGCAGGGAGCGCTCAGGCGGCGGCAGCCCAGGCCAGCCCTGACCTCTTGCGTATCAGCGAAGAAGCCACACGGATCATCGAGCGGTTTACAGAAGACCGCGCCGAACTCAAAGCGATCCTTGATCGACTTGATCAATTGCGAGAAGCCGCTCCTCTCGCAATTAAAAGAAAACAGTCGCTGGAGAACAGCCAGTCAGAGATGAGAAAGCTGATCGATCAGGGCGATGCACTGGCCGCATTGTCGATCCATCAGGATCTTGTTGCCAGATATCTCGAGTTGGAACGTCGCCCGGAGTTACGCCGTCTTGTCGAAGAAGCCCTGCTTGCCGAAAAACAGCGTGTGACACGGTCTGAGGCCCCTGCCGCAACCAAGGTCACATTACTGGAACCCGCACGCAGCGTTCTGCCATTTCACCGTCTCAGAAGTCGTATTGAAGAACAGGTCGCAACGACCGACTTCCCGGTCCGCCTCCCTTCCTCTGTTGCTTCAGTCGATATTCATAGCGGCAGCGTGAGATGGCAATACCCATTGGGGGATGGGGAAGGCTCAAGGTTTGTCAGCACCATTTCCGGCAATACCGAGCGTTGGCTCGTCTACAGCCAACATGAAAAATCGTTGATCTTATTCAATGCCAAAGAGGGTCAACCTCTTTGGAAATGTCCCATCGGAGCATTGGCCGAAGGACTCCCTTGCATTGTCGAAAACGCCCTGTACGTCTCGTTGTCTCAGGGGGAAGTCTGGCGGATTGAACTTGAAACGGGAAAGCCCAATGCCGTGCTGACATTCCCGCAGCGATTGGCATCCCAGCCCGTTCTCTTGCGTAACGAAGGTTATCTTGTCGTCGGCGGTGACCGGTCGCTGCTTTACACACTCAGTCGCCAGCCACTCGATGTCGTGGCTGCCACATACACGGGACACCACGCGGCGTCGCTCGTCATTCCTCAATTAGCCAGCGGTAAGTTGCTCATGGTGGGTGAGAATGATCAACTCGATTCCGCCAGATTGCTGGTCTTCGGAACAGACGCCCCCACTCAGGCACTCCCACTTCGTCAGACATTGCGCGTCCCTGGTGTGGTGGCAGCAGCCAGTCGTGTTCGTGGAACCAGGCTGGCCATCCCTTTGACGGGCGAGCGTCTGACTCTTTTCAACGTGACGGATGAAGCCGGGCAGGAACCGTTCACTCCAGCCGGCGGATACCCTGTGCGTTCTTCGCATGATGGCCCCGTGGAACTCTGGTTGACTCCGACGGATGAAATCTGGATGCAGGGAGCGACACTGAAACGATTCTCCATCAGTTCCGACGGGATCGGCCTCCTTTCAGGAAATTCATTACCCGGCTGGACATCAGGGCCAATAATCCCTGCCGGTGATCGTGTCTTCATGGCGCGCCGACCCATGTGGAGTTCAGGGGCCGTCGTCGGGACAACAGATCTCGCTGCCCGTAGTGGAAGCTGGAGAACCATCCTCGGCGGGCAACTGCTGGCTGCGACAACAATCAACGGAAAGCTACTCACCGTCAGTGACGCGGGAGTTTTCACGACCTGGCCAACCGATCGTCTCCCGCAAAACTCTGGTGCCCTTCCCGCAGGTCAGTCATCAACGATCGAAGCCACAGCAGCCATTGATCTTCCCCTGCTGGAAAATTGGCGATTGATGGCCACCGCGACCGACGACAGGCTGATCCTCATTGCCACGCGACCGCACCCCGGCAAGAATCATGAGGGCGTCACCCGCATCTGGCAGTTCACAGGCGGCGTCGGGACTCTTCAATATCGTGAATTGGAAGGACTGACCGATCTTCCGCCACTGGCACTGGGGCAAGGCGTTTTGCTCCTCCAGAGTCTGGGGGGAGTCTGGCTGGATCTGAAAAGCCAGCAGATGTCTCGCATCGTGTTACCTTCAAGGTCTGAAGATCTTGAAACATCTGTTCAAAACGGCTGGACAAGCGCCACCACTACCGATCAGTCGGTCATTGCCAGCACTTCCACGGGAGACCTCTGGTTGTTGTCGGTACAATCGGGACAGTTACAGCGTGTCGCGACAACCCAGCTCGGTTCAGAAGCTCTGTCTGCCATTGTTCATGCGGGCGATGTTCTCGTTGACCTGACTCGTGAAGGACGGGTCAAGCTTTGTGATCGACGAACACTCGATCCTTTAGGGGAACTTCCACAACCAGAGCCAGCCCGCGAACTCGCGGCGGATCAAAACTCCCTGCTCGTGCGAAGAAATCATACGATCGCGCACTATCCCCAATCACAACTCAGAGACGAAGCGGCTGGCAACCCATCAACAAAAGGACGCTGGCAATTACCCACAACCAGCAATGCGCCATTAGTTCTGATCGCGGATCAAACCTCCCTCTGGATTCCCACTGCACCAGGAACCGTCAGCCGTGTATTGCGTGAAACGGGAGAGGTCAAGCAGACAATCCAGACACAAATGGAAATTGACAGCCTCATCCGTTCAGGAGATCTCCTGCTGGCTGTCTCGCGAGACCAGGCCCTGGAATTTGTCGCCACACTGACAGTTCAAGACCGCGAGGGCACAACCACCAGTGCTGATACCAAAGCCTCAGATAACAACCTCCTTCAAGAGGTGGCACCATGAAGGAGGGCGACCATTCTGATTCAACATCACCGATTGAAGCCGTAGAAATCTGGGCCTTTCAGCCAGGTAGGGCGCATGAAGTTCCGACGAAATGCACCAATTCAGCGTCTCTCCCCCATCGACACCACATTGAGAGCTTGTCCGATAAGCCTTCCTCTTTCAGATTTTGCCTCTTCATCGGGATCATCTTGTTGGGGCACTCGATCGCCCAGGCGCAACAACCGAATGAGAGTCCTTTGTCTTCAACCGAGACAGCAAAAGTCGATATCACCAGTTCCGAAAACGCCACTGAACCTGAGGAAAAACTTCCCACACTCAAACAGATGCCCATTCCCGAAGCGGCCACCTTGCTCAAAAAATCCGCTGTCGACTGGCTTGTCCTGAAGACCGATGAAGTGATCGTCATCGAACCGCTGGAACCTCGGCCTGGAGCACTTGAATCACAAATCGAGCAGCAACTGGTGGCCATGCGCAAACCTTTACCTTTTTTGAAGGAAGCCATGGAGCTAGAGCAAGCCCGCCGCCGGGAATTGGGGACACTCAAGATCACACTTGCTGACCCCGCGGACTTTCAGTCGGAATATCGAATTGACGTGAAGCTGATTCGTGAAATCATCTATCACGAGGATTTGATCTTAAAGCGCGTCGATTTGCTGCTTCAAAAAAAAGAGACCACAGCGGCGTTTGAACTTCTGGCGGAACTGGCCGACATCGCACCCGCCTGGCGTGGCTTACGGGAACGCTCCACCGAGTTGTTACGTGTAGAGGCCCAGGTTGCTCTGGAAAAGTCGAATGTCGACATGGCCCGCCTGTATTTACTTCAGTTAGTCGAACGGGGAGAAGCCTCAAGCTCCGATCGTGAACAGCTTTGGAAAACCACTCAATCCGAGTTTAAAAAGGCACGAAACAGCCATTCGCCCCAACGCGCCTGGGATCTGCTGGCCAGTCTTCCAGAATCACTGCAACGAGAAAAACCTTACGAAGAGTTGAAACAGCAGCTTGTCGATGAGGCTTTAAAGAAGCTCAGCGCTGGCAACCATGAAACAGGAACGTGGAAAGCCTGGGATGCCCTCTTGCAATCGCGCCAATCAGCACTTGGCCTGCCTGATGTTCAAGCGCGATGGAAAGAAAATCAGCGCGTGGCCCCTTTGCTCAGAGTCGTGCGTACCGATGATGGCCGTGATTTGCTCTCCCGCCTCACTGAACTTCATTTGTTTAACCGCACCCTGGCCTTGGGAAGTCGGGAAGGAGCACGCACAGCCTCCTCCGCACCGCCGGAACTCGTGTGGACATCCCCCCTGCTTCAACATTGGGAGCCGACGGATCTCGGAAGGCAATTAAGGCTGACAATCAACCGGCAGGCCATGGAAAAAGGCTGGAGTGCCGATCTCCTTGCCCTCTGGCTACGCGATGCCAGTTCAGATGACCAATCGCCGCTCCGGTCGTTTTTGAAAGGCTACCGGGTCGCTAGCCCTTCTGAATTGCTGATTGATTTAAGAAAGCCGCCGCGATCAATTGAAGCCCTGTTATCTGGCATCCCACCGTTCAAAGCAGATCACTATCAAGGGGATGGCTGGCAAACGGTTTCCCCAGAGACATCCCTTGATATGTTGAGGCCGTCAGCCTCAATGCCGTTGCCTCACTCCGAAAAAAACAGCCCTCAAGTCAAAGCCCCGGCGTTCTTGAATTGGCAACATCAGCCGATATCCCCTGCCGAATCTTCCATAAATTCTGACCAGCATGCAGGCGGGAATACGGAGACGAACAACAGAGAAGACGACGCTGCGCCAACCGTTCCAGTGACCTCCCTCTCATCAATAACCGTCCTCCAATCAACCCAACCGCGACATTCACTGAATGATCGAATCTCATCGACCTCACTGCCGATTCGCTGGATCCATGAAGAGCGAGTCCATTCGGAGACCATCGCTGTACGAAAGCTGTTGCGGGGTGAAGCCGACTGGATTCCTGTAATCGACCCTCAGGATCTGGGACGGTTTCGGCGTGACAGCCGCTTCCATGTGATTCCCTACGCCACGCCATCGACCCTCACGCTTCGGTGGGCGACGGACTCCGACCTCGCAAAAAACACCTATCTGAGACGTGGATTAGCGTTGCTGATGCCTCGTGAAAAGCTCGCTGCAGCGGTCGAGGGAACTGACGCGGGAGCAAGCGTTCGACCAGCCTATCAGTTCTTTGGACGTCAACAAGCCTCTTCTTCATATGCTCTGACGACCAGTTCCGAGAACGGTTTTGATCCTGTCGCCGCGGCCACATTGCTAGCGATGGCCAGGAAAGAATCAGGAGATCGATTGCGTCCCCTCCGTATTGAACGCCCGGATTCAGACATGGCCCGACGTTGCCAGGATCTCGTCGCTGACTCGCTGAATCGACTGGGAATAATCACCGAAGAAGTCCCTTGGGGAAGCCCCCAGGCTGACCTGAGATGGGAACGTGTGATCGTGGCTGATCCGATCTTTGACTGGATGCCCGTCATTGCACCATCACCTCGGCACTCACGTCTGCCCCGGTGGAATCTTCTGGCATCGAATGATCAACCGGAGGATGAACATCACTGGGAATCAGCGGAATGGAGCCTGATTTCCCCGACAATTCGTTTCCTTTCCAAGTCATTGGCATCGGCGGGGAATGATCAACTCGCGATGGAAGTTGTCCTGAGACTCGAACGAGAAGTCCGGCTGACAGGGTGGCTTATTCCTCTCGTGGAAATCCACGACCATGCTGTCGGAAGCAAGCGTCTCTCCAAATTGCCCGCAGATCTGATCGGGCCTTATGACCATGTGAACGAATGGCGGATCACGATTGATGCAGGTGGCCCATGATGACACCTGCTCCAGGCTATTCGCTGCATTTATCCGCCATTCAGCCAGGTAGGGTGCATGAAGTTCCGACGAAATGCACCTATTCAGCGTCTCCCACCCATCGACACTACATTCAGAGCCTGTCCGGTCAGACTCCCTCTCCCCTCGTGAGCCGGGTAGGGTGCATGAAGTTCCGACGAAATGCAC
This sequence comes from Planctopirus sp. SH287, assembly GCF_056500625.1. Taxonomy (NCBI): domain Bacteria; kingdom Pseudomonadati; phylum Planctomycetota; class Planctomycetia; order Planctomycetales; family Planctomycetaceae; genus Planctopirus; species Planctopirus sp. SH287. The sequence continues at coordinate 2,498,613 of NZ_CM151403.1, forward strand.
CAATTCAGCGTCTCTCCCCCATCGACACCATATTGAGAGCCTGCCCGGCAAGGCTCCCTCTCCCCTCGTGGGAGAGGCCCGGAATGAGAAAGCTGGGTGAGGGGGCCGATGAACCGTCCGTGTTACCAAAGCCAATACCAACCCCCTCATCCGGCCTGAAGCCACCTTCTCCCTCAGAGGGAGAAGGATTTGAGCGTTCTCAGCCAGGTAGGGTGCATGAAGTTCCGACGAAATGCACCAATTCAGCGTCTCTCCCCCATCGACACGATATTCAGAGCCTGTCCGGCAAGGCTCCCTCTCCCCTCGTGGGAGAAGGATTTGAGCGTTCTCGGGCAGCCATTCAGTGGTCGATGGTCTGTTTACTGGTTCTGGGATGCTTCAGTTCTGCTCTCGCTGAGGGAACAGAGCCAGCCACAAGTAAGTCTCGCCTAACGGCAACCATCAAACCCTGGGAAGAAACCCCTTATCAGATTGTGTGGCAGATTCGCGAAAATGATGCGTTAAATCGTCCGGTGATCGCGTCTCTGTCTGAAGTCTCATTGCCCCGCCTCGCCAGGCAAATGAGTCGAGGATTATGGAGTGCCGAGACGGTGGTTCTTCCGCAGGACGTGGATGGAATTTTCAGCGTGGAACTGAAAAAAGTCGGCGAGGGATTTGAAGCCTCGCTTCAATGTGAACAGCCTCAATACGAGAGAACTATTCGGCGAGTTTTACCCAGGCAGGCCACTCGTGCGGCGATCGAAAGATTGCTGGTCACCACAGCCCTGGAACTCTTTGCTCCCGAAGTCAAACTGATCACTCGCAGCGGGGGAGATCTTCGCGCGATTGAACGTGGTGTCGATCGCTCCGATCTTTTGCCAGCTCCCTGGCAGCCTGCACAGCGATCTTTTGCTGAACCATGGATCTGCCAGCTGGATGATCACCGAAAAGTCACTCGGAGGACTCGAGTCGACTGGACAGTCATTGAACTGGATCAGCAACGAAAACCGACCGTTCATTCAGGAGCGCGTGCCGGCTTGGGAGGGCGATCCCGTTCTTTGGTGGAAGTTCGTGGCTTACTGGTTCCCCCTCATCAGGAATCAACGGAAGTCACGATTCTGACCACACAAACCAAACAGCCTCAGATCGGGCTGGATGTCTTTCTGTCGACCAAACCTTTACCCGCCGCCACACGAATTCAACTGGAAAGACTGCTGAAAACTCCCACAGTGCCACCCGAGTCACCAGTCAACACCGTACCAGAAGTCAACTCCGCTCCGGCAAATCCCAAGTCAACGGCTTCGGAGACAGAATCTGGTCTGGTACGGGATTTACTGACCACGAATCTTCGGGGAAGCATTCGGATCAGCAGCATGCCGTCATCCCCTTCGCCCGCATTGCTCTGGCTCAATATCTTCGGAGGTGATCAGTTGCTGGCACGTGTCCCACTGATCACAGGGTCGCGCGCTGAAGCCCAATTACTGCTTCCAGATGACCTGCCACGACGTGACGCCGAAGCGCGCCTGGCCACACTGGGAGAAGAAATCATGCTCGCAACCGTCAAGCGGACTTCACTGCTGGCACGAATTCGAAATGCCTCAAAACAACGGCAATGGCCAGTGGTGGAACAGCTTCGTCAATCGATGTCGGAATTACCTACAGACCAGAACGTCGCGGCTCTCATTTCGGCCATTCGCTCCACCAGCATTGAAGCGGCTCAAAAAATCCCCAGCCGATCAGCAACAGAACGCATTAAACGCCAATGCGATGCCATTCTGCAATTATCGGCTCAACATCTGAGCAGCGAGGCCTTGCGGGTTCTGGACGAAGAAATCACCCAGTTACGTCAAGTGGATCATGCCGAAGCCCCCCAAACTCCTGCAGCCGATTAACCATCAATCATTCCGCAGTAAGGGTTGCACTCTGCCGCCACTTTGCTGAAAACAAGGCAAACAAACATCAGGGCCGACCCTTGGGGATATCGACCAGTTTTCTCTTGCGATGACAACGTGTAGACTAAGGACATTATGGCGGGAAACACATTTGGTCAGGCGTTTCGCATTACTACGGCTGGTGAAAGTCACGGCCCCGGCAACCTCGTCATCATTGATGGCGTCCCTGCGGGAATTCCCTTGACCGTCGATGACCTGATGGTCGATCTGAACCGCCGCCGTCCCGGACAAAGCCATATCACTACCCAGCGTGATGAAGCTGACCTTCCAGAAATTCTCTCAGGTGTCTTTGAGGGAAGAACCACAGGCACCAGCCTTGCCATTCTCATCCGTAATACCGATCAGCGGAGTAAGGATTATGGCAACATCAAAGACATCTACCGTCCCGGACATGCCGATTTTACGTTTGATGCCAAATATGGTTTTCGTGATTACCGGGGGGGCGGTCGCTCCAGTGCTCGCGAAACCACAGCCCGCGTAGCGGCTGGAGCCGTCGCCAAGCGACTGTTGAAAGAAGCCCTGGGCGCCACAGTTGTTGGTTATGTCCATCAGGTGGGAGACATTGTCGCTCAGGTCTTACAGCCTGAACTTGTGACAGAGCAGCAAGTGGAACACTTGCCTGATGGCTCACCAAACATTATTCGTTGCCCGGACTATGCGGCCGGTGAAAAAATGATTGAGTTGATCGAGACCGTTCGCAAAGAACAGGATTCAATCGGCGGTGCCGCCACGATTGTCGCCACGGGAATTCCCGCCGGGTTGGGTGAACCCGTCTTCGACAAGTTGAAGGCCGATCTCGCCAAAGCCCTGTTCAGCCTGCCAGCCGTGCTGGGGGTCGACTATGGCATTGGGTTTGGTTGTGTGACCATGCGTGGCAGCGAACATAACGATCACTTTGTGCCCAAGCAGGCACATGCCGATCAAAAGCTGGTAGCGGCAGAGCGAATCACCACGGTAACAAACCGGCATGGAGGAATGTTAGGGGGGATTTCCAGCGGCTTGCCGATCATTCTTCGGGCCGCAGTCAAACCCACCAGCAGCCTGCCACTCGAACAACCCACCGTGACACGCGATGGAACGGAAACCACAATCCGTACCAAAGGTCGACACGACCCCTGCCTGTTGCCCCGATTCATCCCGATGGCAGAAGCCATGGTCGCCATTGTTATCGCCGATCATTGGCTACGCTGGTGCGGCCAGACCAACTGGAAGCCCTCTCAGCCAGGCTTATCCAGTCAAAAGGAATAAGGGGGTGCCATGAAAGTTCGTCATTCGCTGACTCAACTCACTCCCCGGCCACGCGGTTGCCACCTGGTGACAGATGAGGTTCTGCGGGCATTACCCGAGCTTCCCGAGGCCGGTGATGGGTTGCTGTTTGTCTTTATCCTGCATACATCCGCCTCGTTGACGATCAACGAGAACGCAGACCGCGATGTTCGGACTGACTTTGAAATGGCACTCAACCGCCTGGTTCCCGAGTCATGGCCCTACGTCCACACGCTGGAAGGCGAGGACGACATGCCCGCACATGTGAAGGCCTCGCTCATGGGGGCCAGTGTGACAATTCCCGTTGCGAAAGGGCGGCTCATCCTGGGAACCTGGCAAGGGATTTACCTTTGCGAGCACCGCGATCACGGAGGCCCCCGGCGGATCTCACTCACTCTGATGACCTCCCAATAGACCAGCCAAACCATGACCAGCCTGCAAAAGTTTTTTGCAGACAGCACCCTGTCAATCAACCCGTTATCAATCAACCCGTTTTTCCAGCTAAGGATCAATCAATGAGCTTCAAGACCTCCCCTGCGATAAAATTTCTGGCTGTCGGCCTCTTTCTGGTCGCAGCGACCTTCAGTTTCGGATCACAGAAAGCCGCGATGGCAGATGAGCCTGCTCCCCAGTTACTCCGGCATGTGGTACTCTTTGAATACAAAGAAGGAACCACCCCTGCCCAGATCGAAGAAGTGACCAAGGCCTTTGCCGGCTTAAAGGGAAAGATCTCTGAGATCGTCGATTTCGAGTGCGGAACCGATGTCAGCGTCGAAGGGAAAGCCGGTGGGTTCACACACGGGTATGTCGTGACCTTCAAGACCGCAAAAGATCGCGACAACTACCTTCCCCATCCCGAGCATAAGGAATTTGTGAAGTTGGTCGGCCCACGTCTCAAGAATGTTCTGGTGTTTGATTACTGGGTCAAAAAGTGAGTGGCATGGGCCGTTATCTCACATTTTATTGAAGTATGAATCGATTCTTGACCGGCTCCTGAGGCTTCAGTCAGGAGCCGTAGATACTTTCAAAATCAGCCAGCCGCAATTCGGTGTTGGTGCTGTTCTTGCTCAACTGGTAAGGGCGATGGCTCTTGGCTGGAGCGGGCGGGCCAAAGACTTTCCGTGAAAGATGAAGCAGGCGGGTTTTCGGGTGAGAAGTCCGGAAGTTCGTCAGCCGCATTGTCCACTTGATGCTCGGACTCCAGTTGGCCACGCAGGGAACATATTCTTCACGGAAACAGGCCACGCTGTCACCCGACCAGGGAAGTTCCAGCAGGATCTGTCCCAACAGCCAGGAACGTGACGCCTGCTGGCTGGCGTTACGCGGTGTCGATATCGCCAGCACTTCATACTGAACTCCATGATGGTGACCAATCACCACCGCCTCGGGACGCTCCCCGCTCATCGCGATGGAGAGATCCAGCATCCCCAACTGGAGAGAGCCTCGGACACACCCCGTCAGGTACTCCTGGAGTGACTCATCAAACAAATGTCGGACGCTTTCCCACAGGCTCAGGACATCAGCAGAAGTTTCGTCCGGGCGAAGACGCAGGAGTTCCAGTTTCTCGCTATGAGAGCGGCTATGTTCAATGATCTCCAGATCACGAGAAACATAGATTGACCAATGTTTGAAGCAATCCGCCGAGAACGCAGCATACTTTTGCCAGCGACTGGCACTGACGGGAACTCGGGCCAGGCGGCAGGCGCTAATGCAGCGGTCACGCAGGCCGGCATCTTCAGAGAGATAACGCAAATCGAGAATATCGAAGTCGTTGGAATTGTGTAGAGCGCGAAAGGCCGGAAACAGCGTACTCGTGACGTTTCGCCCAATCGGTCGATAACCCACTCCCCAACTATCCAGCGGCCACGTCAAGACCCGAACAGCCCCCAGCCGTGTGGCAACTTTCTTGAGAACCAGCGGAGCAAAGCCCACAGGCTCATCGCCAAAGAGGACGACATGACACTCCAGAAGTTTGTCTTGGCCAAACGCCTTCCAATAGCTTTCCAGCCATTCCAGTGACTGCGTAAATTGGGCTCGTGGATCCTCTTTGACAAGGCGAGTCCACGCCTCACGGTAGGGAGCCAGATGTTCAAGTTCTGTGACCGGAATCACTTGATACATTGCCGAGCCTTTCCAATTAGGGGGGGGGAATACTCGGCGATGTAACGCAAGGCCCATACCAGAAACGTGGCCTTGAGAGCCGGAAGCATCAAGCTTTCGAGAGTGACAGGTATCGGCCGCGCGTTTGCCAGAACAAGGTCATTTTGAAGCGACAGACTCGACTTGAATGGTGACATGGCTCATGCTCAGAAACACGATTTTGCTGAGCCACATCAGCAGTGATGCGAAAAAGCAACATCTGTCCTCCCCTTCTGTTTCCCAAACTCCCCCTTGCGGTTGACCCAGCCATGCGACTGATTTTGAAACATCAGCCAGAAATCCCGCTGGCAATGGATGGGCTGACGCGAAAGCTTGCTTCCGGAATGACGGCGCAAGATGTCGCTGAGATAATGGTCTGGCAAGGTCGACAGCAGAGAAAACTGAGTGACTGGTTTCACTGCGAAGGCACCTACCTGGACGATCTGGAAATTGTCGGAGACCTGTCGCGATGCGACCGCGTGGGCGAAGGTTGGTCGCAGGGCCGCCTCTTCATTCACGGTTCCTGCGGCTATCGGACAGCAGCCCACATGAGCGGTGGCCGCGTTGTGGTCGCAGGGAATGTGGGCGACGATGCCGGAGCAGGGATGCAGGGAGGACTTCTCCGCATCCATGGCAACGCAAAAGATCGTCTGGGTGGCCCACGGGATGGCGCGATGATGGGCATGCAGGGAGGCGAGATTGCCGTCACCGGAAACGTAGGCGATCTGGCGGGAAATCTGATGAGACGAGGATTGATCGCTGCCGGCGGCCGTGTGGGACGCATGGCAGGACGAGGAGCGATTGCAGGAACCATCGTGGCTGGTCAAGGGTTTGGCGAAGCCGCTGGCTTTGGGCTGAAGCGTGCCACGCTGATTTCACTTCAATCTGAGGAAACACCTGTTTCTCTGGAAGACGCCCGGCTGAAATCCCTGTTGTGGAAGCATGCGGGAAAGGTGGAGTCCATCTATTTGCGCATGCTCTTTCGGCATCTCGCCCAGGTTTTTCAGGGCGAAGATCAGACCTCAGCCGATTTCTGGCAGAGCCACGCGCAAGAACCACGTGTTTTTGAACGATTTCTCGGTGATCAACTGACCTTGGGACGAGGTGAATTAATCACGCTGAGCAAAGGAGCTTCTTTGCTTCCCGAGTAGTGCCTTGCCACGGCTTTCTCTTGGGTTTCCACACGCAGTCACGTCCCCCATTTGGTCAAGTTCTCACTCTGCCCTTGCCGAAAAATTGAACTTAGGTACACTTGATCTTAAGTTCACTTCAGGGGTTTGCACTATGAACTGGTTGATGACGGATATGGACTCGTTCTTTGCGTCGGTTGAGCAGCATTTGCGACCCGAATTACGCCAGCGACCCGTGGGGATTATCCCTGTCGAGTCCGACTATACATGCCTCATTGCGGCCAGTTATGAAGCCAAGCGGTTTGGGGCCAAAACGGGCATGAAGGTCAAAGAGGCCCGACAAATTTGCCCGAAAATCCAGTTGATCAAAGCCCGCCCGGCGGCATATGTCGCAGTTCATCAGCAAATTCTTCAAAGCATCGATCGCGTCGCTCTCATCGAAAAGGTCTACTCGATTGATGAATGGACAGTGCGCCTGACGGGCGAGCACAAGCAACCCGAGCACGCCACACAGTTGGCTCATCAGATCAAGCAACAGTTGGCGCAAGACTTCAGCCCCTGGCTGACGTGCTCGATTGGCATTGCTCCCAGCCGATTGCTCGCCAAGATTGCCAGTGGTCTGGATAAGCCGAATGGACTTACCATTCTTTCCGTCGAAGACCTTCCTGGCCGCCTGGATCATCTCCCGGTTTCAAAGCTGACGGGCATTGGCAAAGGCATGCTGGCACGACTGGAGCAAAACAAAATTCATTCCATACGGGATCTGTGGAACATCACCCGCGATGACGCCATCCGCATCTGGGGATCGATCTCAGGAGCCTATTGGTGGGCTGGATTTCACGGCGAAGACGAACCCGAACAAACGACTCGCCGCCGCTCGATGACTCATGGAAACGTCCTTGATCCTCAGTTCCGCACAGAAGAGGGCGCGCACGGAATTCTCCAACGCCTGGTTTGCAAGTTGGGGCAACGACTACGGCAAAGCGGTTACCTGGCGCGTCACTTACAATTGTCTGTGGGCGACGTTCGTGGCGGGCACGTCTTTTTTGAAACCCATCTTCCGACGATTGATGACACTTACACGCTGCTCAACGCCTTCGAGGGCTTGTGGAAGCGACGAAAATCTGGCGGGCCGCCTCCACGCAAAGTCGATGTGACAGTCTCCGGACTGATCCTGGCCACACAGGTGGCACGCCCTCTGTTTGAGGATATCGAGAAGCGACAGCGGGCTTCACAAGTGATGGATCGCATCAATTTGCAATGGGGGCCATCCAAAATTTACATCGGCTCACTCCATCACTACCGCCAACCGATGGAAAATAAAATCGCCTTTGGTCGCATCCCCAATGACTCAGATTAATTCACAGTTGCCAATCACACAGTTCCCGATCACACGGCTGCCAATCACTCTGAGCAGGCACGATCAACTCACAGCCAGTCCGGGAATTCCCCCTCTCCCGCTGACGCGAGAGTGCCGGGGTGAGGGTTAATTAACCATCCGTCTGTGGGTAATCGTGGAGAATAGATGGTCACGTTGGACAAGCTCCTCTCCTGTTTTTCACGTTTTTTCCTGCGAAAAACGCAGATTCTTTGATCGGAAACAGTGGCTTCTCCGGATGGATGATTTCGCCATCAAAGTCTAAGATGGAACGGTCATCCCCCCTTACATGGAGTCCGGTCGAATGCTGATGAGACAAAATTGGCTGCTGAGTTATGGTGTGACTGCCGTCTGTTTCATGGCACTGATCACAGAGTCCCATGCGCAATCGGCAGCCGCGCCACAGACTCTCTCCAAAGAGGTTCATCCGGCTGATAACCCCGCCACGCCCGAAAAAATTGAACTGGGGAAACAGCTTTACTTTGACCCTCGGCTGTCATCCAGTGGAACGATTTCCTGCGCCACCTGTCACGATCCCGAGAAGGGTTACAGCGATGGTGAAAGCGTTTCAACCGGCGTTGAAGGGCAAAAGGGAGGTCGCAATTCCCCCACGGTCATCAACAGTGCCTATCACAAATTTCAGTTCTGGGATGGCCGGGCCAAAACCCTGGAAGATCAGGCGCTGGGGCCGATGCAGAACCCGATTGAAATGGGAATGAAGCTCGAACCATTGATTGAACGACTCAATAAAATTGAAGGGTACCGCAACCAATTCCAGAAGGTGTTTGGTACTGACGTGACGCCCGACAATCTGGCCAGGGCGATCGCGGCGTTTGAGCGGACAATCGTATCAAACAATTCTCCCTACGATCGCTATCTCGCAGGTGACCGGTCATCCTGGACACCGGCCATGGAACGTGGCCGGACGCTTTTCTTTGGAAAAGCCAATTGCAGTGCCTGCCATAGCGGGCCGAACTTCACAGACAACGCCTTCCATAACATTGGTATCGGCGACAAAGATGTGGGCCGCTTTGAGATCTCCCAAATTGAAGGAGATCGGGGAGCATTCAAGACTCCCTCAGTTCGCGAGGCCCAGCGTACCGCTCCTTATATGCACAATGGCCAATTAAAAACGCTGGAAGAGGTAGTGGATCATTACAACAAGGGAGGGGTTCCTAACGACTACCTGGATGAAGAAATCTATGAACTCAAACTGAGCGCCGAAGAAAAAGCCGACCTGGTGACGTTCATGCGAGATGGCTTAGCCAGCCCCGACTTCCCTGTGGTGAAGAAGCCTGAACTCCCCAAATAGATTCGGGAAAAAAGATCCGGGATAAACTCGGTCTCTTTTTTTGTTAAAGAGAGAAGGCCCTTCGATCACACTCAGGCCACTTTTAGCAAGTGAGGTGGAGCCATAAATCCTGGCCATCACAAGATCATCGCGGGTGTGATCACAAGTCTGGAGAAGACAAGGGCTTTGCAATCATCTTGCGAGAGTAGTAGCATCAGCAGCCAATCGTATTTCGTTGTACGACAGGAAACCCCTTGTGTGTTTCCTGCGAATGAATACGACACATGGAATCGGAAGGAGATGGGAGGGAAGTTCCCCATGGCCAATCGGTTCTGTTTCGGATTGTCTGACATCGTGACAAGACTTCCAACCGAATTTCTGTTGAGAGGGACGACGGATGCGTTTCTGTTTGAATGATTTCCATGCAATGAAGAGTCAGCCGATGGTGGCCTCTGCACTGGTCGCCGCAGCGATGGCCTTCTCGGGCCTTTCTGTGACGGCTCAAGAAGCAGCACCCGCTGCTGAAGCGCCCAAGGCGGAAACACCCGCTCCTCAGGAAGTGAAGCCTGAGGCTCCGAAAGCTGAGACACCCAAGGCCGAGGCCCCCGCTGCTGAAGCTCCCAAAGCTGAAGCTGTTAAGCCAGATGCCCCCAAAGCCGAAGCTCCTAAAGCAGATGACAAGCCTGCTGCAGAAACCAAACCTGCCGAAACCAAACCTGCCGACACTAAACCTGCTGAAACCAAACCAGCCGAAACCAAGCCTGCTGATGCTCCAGTTGGCCCTAAGCCCGTGGAACTTGTCGAGCATCTCGATAACCCCACCGGTGTGGCCATTCACGGCGGTAACGGCCACGTCTTTATCGTCTCAAAGCAGGGAGTCTTCCGCCTGGTTCCAGGAAAGCCTCATAAGATTTATCTGGAAGTCGAAGGCTTCCCAACTGATGTTTATGGCAAAGGCCCCAAGTACGACATCGGCCCTCTCGGAGTGGCATTGCTCGGTACCGACCGTTTGATCGTTGCTGATGGCAGCCGGCCTGATGGTGAAGAACTTGTTCGTGTTTACAAGATCGAAGACAAGGTTCCTGGCCCACCTCGTAAGGAAGCCGATGCAGAGGTCACGCTCGGCCCCATCGCTCCAGGCGAAGCCAGCCCTAAGGGAGAAGGCAACTATTACGGCGTCGCTGTCATTGGCAACGCGATTTACATCACTTCCAACGGCAACGATGCCAAGGGATGGGTCGTCAAGTCGGTTGTGACGGATGGTAAGCCGGGCGAACTGACTCCATGGCTGGCTACCAAGGAAGCGGTCAACGTTGACGCTCCCATCGCAGCCACATCAACTCCCGATGGTAAAGAACTGGTCATCGGCCAAGGTGGTGAAGTGAACGTGGCGGGTGACTCCCTCGTCACTTTCTATAGCCCTGAAGATGGCAAGCTGCTCCGAAACTACAAGACCGGCCTGCATGACATCACCGGCCTGGCCTATGCCCCGAATGGCAAACTGTACGCCGTTGATTTCGCCTGGCCAGACGCCACTCAAGGTGGCCTGTTCGAGATGGTCTTTGAAGGTGAAGAAGTCAAGCCCAAGAAGATCCTCTCTCTGGATCGTCCGACCTCGCTGACTTTTGATAAAGAAGGCAATGCCTACGTGACCGTCTTCGGTACCGGAAAAGAGACGGGCGATAAGCCCAAGGGTGGCCTGCTCAAGATCCCAGCCGGCTTCTAACAAGCTCGAACAAAACCACTGGTGCGTTTCAGGAAAGAATCACGCTTTGATACTTTCCGAGTATCACAACGGGTTTTGTTAAGCACGCTCAATTCCACGATATTTTTACGCGAATGGCCCGGAGGCATATCCTGTCTCCGGGCCACTCGCTTTTGATAAACGCCCATTTGTTTTCTCCGTTTGCAATCTCCCTGCAAATCAGGAATCTCCGGCAATCCTGACTGGAGACCTTCTCAGCAAAGATGTTAACATCGATCCCTATTGATGGGTTGTTGGCGGCATCACTTGTGCTGAGGCAAACTCATCTCGGGAGATCTGGCATGCTTTCATTGACCGGCGACGGTTCTGCCCACACTTGTAACGGTGTCAACCGGAGGGATTTTTTGCAGGTAGGAACGCTCGGCGCGGCAGGATTGACGCTCGCCGACCTCATGCAGATGGAATCACAAGCACAGGAACACAGTCGGACAAAAGGGAATGACAAACGTTCTGTGATCATGATCTACAATCTGGGGGCTCCCAGCCAGATTGATACATTCGATCCCAAGCCATTGGCACCTCGCGAGATTCGCGGCCCTTTTGAGACAATCCGCACCGCTTCCCCCGATATTCAGCTGACCGAAATTCTTCCCCGACATGCTGAGATCGCCGACAAGTTCTCGATTGTCCGCAGTTGTTATCACTCGGCTCCTGCCGTACATGATGCGGGCTGGCAGTATCTGCAAACGGGGCGTTTCTTTACCGGTGGCGTGCAGACACCTCATGCCGGAAGCGTGACCAGTTATCTGATGGGACGCCGTACCGACTTGCCACCGTTTGTCGTTCTGCCTGAGTTAATGGGATCGGGCGGAGGAAATCTTCCTAACGGACAAGCTGGTGGCTTTTTAGGGAAAGCTCACGATCCCTTTGCCCTCAATGCTGATCCCTCGAAACCCAACTTCAAAGTGCCCGATCTTCTGCCGCCTCCACAATTGGGAGAAGCTCGACTCGACCGCCGGCGAAAACTGCGTTCCATTGTCGAAAGTTCCCTCTCTCAGTTTGAAAACAGCGAGTCAGCAAACCTGCTGGGAAGTAACTTTGAAGCAGCATTCCGATTGATCAGCAGCCCTCAAGCGCGGGCGGCTTTCGATCTTTCCAGTGAACCGCAGGAAGTTCGCGAACGCTACGGCATGAACCGCTTCGGACAGTGCTGCCTGCTGGCACGCCGATTAGTCGAAGCCGGCGTGCGATTTGTCACGATCAATACGTTTCTCACCGTTTTCAATGAGATCACCTGGGATATCCATGGCACCCTTCCCTTCACATCAATCGAAGGAATGAAGAACATTGTCGCTCCCATGTATGACCAGGGCTATGCAGCCCTCATTCGTGATCTTGACGAACGTGGGCTGTTAGGAGAGACACTCGTTTGCAATCTGGCGGAGTTTGGCCGTACTCCTCGAGTGAACCCCGCGGGAGGACGAGACCATTGGCCACAATGCTGGAGCATGTATTTTGCCGGTGGTGGTGTTCAGGGCGGGCAGGTCGTCGGCAAGAGCGATGCCATTGGTGGAGTTCCCGCAGAGCGACCAGTCACGCCTCCTGAGGTCGTGGCAACAATTTTTCACAGCCTGGGATTCAACATCGAAGACCATTTGCCAGGGCCGGCCGGTCGTCCGTTTCCGCTGGTCGATTTTGGCACCAAGCCGATTCGGGAGTTGTTTGCATGACACGGTTTCAAGTCGTTCCGCTGTTGATGCTCCTCACCCTCCTGACTCATGAGGTGATGGCCAATAACAACTCGGCCATCGCCGAGGAGTCTATTCGTATTGCGATACTGCCGGAAACTATTCGACTTTCCTCCCCCCTGCCATCACAGCAGCTGCTGTTACAGCGGATGACGGGAAAGGTCTCTTCAGGGCCGGTGATTGACCAAAATTCTATCGCATGGTCAATCGCTGACCCAGAGATTTGTGCGGTAGAATCTGGTCGCGTTGTCGCCAAAAAGAATGGGCGAACGACACTCCGTGCCGTCATGAAATCTGAGGTTCGGGCGGAAGAGGTCGTTGCTGAAGCTCAAGTGATCGTTGAAGGGTTTGATCCTGATACTCCCTGGAATTTCCGCAATCACGTGCAATCGGTGCTGAGTAAGACGGGTTGCAACATGGGAGCCTGCCATGGGGCGGTGGCCGGGAAAAATGGATTCCGGCTCTCGTTAAGAGGGTATGACCCTGAAGGAGATTACCTCCTGATGACACGCCATGCGCGGGGCCGGAGAATCACGGCGCATGATCCTGGTCGCAGTCTGTTATTGACCAAGCCGACAGGAGCGATTGCTCACAAAGGGGGCGTTCGATTCAATGAGACATCTCCCGAATATCGTGTTCTTTCCGAATGGATCGCCCAGGGACATGGCGGGCCAGTGGCCGATGACGCACGGATTCGTCAATTACACGTCTACCCCCCGCTCAATCGGTTGCAGACCGGTGATCAGCAACAACTGCTGGTCATTGCCGAATTCACCAACGGCCGATTTGAAGATGTCACTCGTTGGGCGAAGTTCACAGCGACTCATCACGCCGTTTGCACCGTCGTCAATGAAGGAGAAACCCCAGGTCTGGTGACCGTCAACGGCCAGGGCGAAGGCTCCGTGATCGCGTGGTATCTGGCACAGAACGTGATCGCAACCGTCACTGTTCCTGCTGTCCAGGACATCCCCGCACAGGCACTTGCCCGCCGGTCGAAGTTGGGGCCGATTGATGAAATGATTCTTGCCAAACTGGAAGAACTCAATATCCCCCCCAGCCCGCGTTGTCGCGATAGCGAGTTCCTTCGGCGGCTTTCACTGGATTTACTGGGAGTGCTACCCACCGCTGCTGAGGCGGAAGCATTTCTGGCATCAGACGCCCCTGATAAACGCACGCAACTGGTGGATCAGTATCTGTCTCGCCCTGAGTTTGTCGATTACTGGACTTACCGATGGAGCGATCTCCTTCTCGTGAGCGGCGAACGGTTAAGGCCAGAAGCCGTCAAAGCTTATTCCGCCTGGATTCGTGAGCAGGTCGAAAAGAATACCCCCTGGGATGAAATAGCACGCCACATTCTTCTGGCCAAGGGGAGCACATGGACTCATGGGGCGGCAAACTTTTATTCGCTGCATCAGGATCCGCTCGATATGAGTGAAACCATCTCAACCGCTTTCCTGGGGATGTCGATCAACTGCGCCCGTTGTCATGATCACCCCCTGGAAAAATGGACGAACGACCAATACTACGGCATGGCCAGCCTGTTTGCCCGAGTCCGTGGCAAAGGCTGGGGAGGTGATTTCCGGGCAGGTGATGGGAATCGGATGATTTTTCTGGCCGACCAGGGAGAGATCATTCAGCCACGCACCGGGAAAGCCCAGAGTCCTCAGCCCCTGGATGGTCTTCCGATTTCGTTTGATCAGGAAGGTGATCGTCGGGAACATCTGGCTCTTTGGTTAACCGCTCGCGAAAACCCTTATTTTTCACGGGCGATTGTGAATCGTGTCTGGGCGAATTTCATGGGAACCGGGTTAGTCGAAGCCGTGGATGATCTCCGGCTTACCAACCCCGCCAGTAACGAAGCCCTTCTCTCTTATCTGGCAAATGACCTGGTCGATCATCACTACGATTTGCGACACCTCATGCGGCAAATTGTCCTGTCTGAGGCTTACAGCCGATCGAGTCAGTCAATGGTGGAAAATGCTCACGATGACAGGTTCTACTCTTGCTTCCAGCCACGCCGGCTGTCGGCTGAAGTGATGCTGGACGCTCTTTCCCAAGTAACGGCTGTCCCCACAGAGTTCAAAGATTACCCCAAAGGAACGCGAGCCTTACAACTCAGGGATGCGGCTGTCAGTTCCTATTTTCTCAGCACATTCGGTCGCCCAGCCAGACTTCTTACGTGTGAATGCGAACGGACGGATGCGCCTAGCATGACACAGGTTCTTCATCTCATGAACGGTGACACGCTCATGAAGAAGCTGGAGAACCCCGAGTGCATTATCAACTCGTTCCTGACCAATTCCGTTAACGATGGACTGGGAAAAAACGCGGCTTCTCAACCATCCGACATGACTAAAGCAGGAGAGACGATTCCTGTTTCTGCCATTGCGACAGACAATCAATTTGAATTGAGCCACGCCGATGTGACGGCCATTGTGACACAATTTTATCTCTCGGCCTTCAGTCGCTATCCCTCAGGAGACGAGTTGCGTCAAATCCATGAAGTCATCGGCAACACCCCGCATGCAGAACATCGTGCGGCCTTTCAAGATCTCCTTTGGAGCTTGCTCACCAGTCGCGAATTTCTGTTCCAGCATTAATGAGCGATGAGACGCATTTCAATTTGAAATAGCGCTCTGTGTGCCATGTTCGCAGCTTTGGGCAAGCATGTTTTTGAGATCATCAACGCGACATTTCAAGTTGCGATTCGCATCAGATGGAAACGGCTTGCTCACTGGCTTCTAAACGCCGCGTGGGAGCGAGGCTGGCTTCAGGCGTGCCAGTGGGGGGCACGTCCGCAGATTCAAAGGGAGACCACATCACTGCCAAAGCGCCAACCAGATTGGCACTCAACGGGGCCACCTTCAAATTGACGGCTTCCCATTGATCAAAAGGGACTCCGGGAAGAGGGACTTTGACGCCTCCCGGCGCTTCCACAACAGGGCCTTGATGGCGACCACTCAATCGATCATTCCACGCATTGACCGGCTGTTGCCAATGATCCAGTTGCGAAAGAGCTTCCGGCAATAAGCCAGGAATCATCATCGGAGGATGAGGAACACGGGCTTTGCTGAGATCCCCCAGCACACTAAGTAACAAGACAGCCTCACCCCGTGAACCAGGTTCAGGCAACCACTTTGACTCCGATGTACCAGCAACAAGCAAGGACGCAGGCTGCTCATTTGTTGAGAGAGTCTCTGTCAAAGCTGCTACTGGTGAAAGGCCATCTGGGGCAGCGGGTGACGAACTGCGCGATGGTAAGAATTCAGAGCGGGATGCCATGGAAGAAATCCAGACTGGCACACTGTAAGTCACACTGCTGGAGATCGCGCGAGGAATTAATGACCATGACTGGGCGCCAGGGAATGGCGTGGAGCGAGTCACAGAAATCCCACCACAGGTCACACCGATCAGCAAGGCCGCAGCCACGACAGGCTTCAAATTATCGCGCCACCCTGAACGAGATCGTCGTTCAGTCACTGACAAGCGGTTCTCAGAAAATGGCATGACCGATCGATCTGTTAAATCGGAATCGATCAATGAGATATGCGTCGCAGACGAGGGAGTTGGTAAATCCGGGGACTGCCGCCAGGCACAAATGGCTGCGTTGAGGTGGACTTCTCCATCAGAGCATGCCTGGCAGTGAAGACACTCTTCTCGATGGAACTGTGCATCCTCACTCAGATCCTCGACAGAAAACTGCCGGCGGGCCAAAGCCAGACTTTCGAGTTCAGCGGTGAAATCGGTGCAATTCACAAATCACCAGCAACTAAAATAGACGGAAAAATCACCTGTCAGACATCAACGACTCAAAAAGGCTGAAAGGAAAAACAGGAAACTATCTGGAAGAAATCAGATCGCGTTGACGAAGCATTCCCGCCAGAGTTTTTCGACCGCGGTGCAGCCAGGTCTTGATCGTCCCTTCAGGGATGGACAGGGCGAGTGAGATCTCCTCTATCGATTGTTCTTCCCGATAGTACAGTTCAAAGACCTGACGATATTCAGGTTTAAGCTCGCTCATCGCCCGATTAAGCTCTTCAGCCAGTTCAGCCTGAACCGCCGTTTCTGTCTGAGTCGCGGGAACACTGATGTCATACTGCCAGTCAGCATCCATGCAAGTCGCAGCCCGGCTGCGTACTCCCAGGCGGGATTTGCAGCGATTAACCACAATGGCCAGCAGCCAGGGCTTCAACGGGCGATTCTGCTTCCAATGCCCCAAATGCCTGATCGCCCGAGAAAGCGATTCCTGAGCCACATCTTCGGCATCCTGATGATGCCCAAGCATTCGTAAGGCAATGGAAAAGATCAGCTTCTCAAACTTCTGTACAAACAAAGTCGTAGCGGCAGGCTCTCCTTCGAGGCACCGGTCGACCAGTTGAATATCTGAAGTTTCACCCATGAAATCGATCCCCGCAAAGAATACCTGCTCCCGCCTTCGCCAGTTTCAGGTCTTCAAAGATTTCTCAGATGTTGCAGGATCTGATCGGAAACATCCACTTTTTTCTGGTCGTCAAGCCGTTGCGGGTCATCAAAACTCAAAGTTTTTCGCGATAGGCTTTTGCCGCCTTTTTGAGTGTTTCCCGCTCTCGCGGCGTCAGCGAGGCTTCCCCCTGTTCATGGATTTTCATCAGGATACGATCGACATCATCATCCAGAGGGGAACTCTCGGGTTCTGGAACATAGACCTTGAATCGCCTTCGGGCGCGGTACTGTTTCCACGAGTTTTGCAGCGAGTCCCAAAGAGAGAAGATCCGGCTGATCCGCCATTTCCAGTGGTAATAGGCCCATCCAAATGCCACTCCCAGAAGGTGAGCGGGGTGAGCAACGCCAGTCCCTCCTGCACGTCCTCCCAATTGGGCCAGAGAGTAAAACCCATCGATGAACACGATAAAGGCCATCAGAACTCGCATCTCCACAGTCAGCAACCCGAAGAACAGGCCGATTTTCTGAGTGGGGAAGTGCATTGTGAAGAGCATTGTCGTCGCCAGAACGGCTCCCGAAGCGCCAATCATGGCTCCGGACTGCCGCATCAGGAGATCCCACCCCACGAATCCCAGTCCGCCGGCTAAAGCCGCTGCCAGATAGAATCCAATCAGTTCCCGACTGCCATACATGCGTTCTAATGTGGGGCCAAACCACCACAAAAAAAGCATATTAAACAGAAAGTGCCAGGGGCTGGCGGTGTCGTGAAGAAAGGCATACGACACCAATCGCCAGATTTGCCCATGCAGGACGTCTGACGTATTCATAGAGAACCACAATTCCAAAACCGACTCCCGGCCTCCCAGGGTCGGAGCGGTGGAATTGGGAATTGTCCAAACTAACTGGAGAATCAGGACAATGAGTGTGGCCAGTATGATTCCTCGAACCGCCGGAGCGTCCGAGTTCCACACCATGTCATCATCGCCATCGCGGTAGTAGTCGCGAGTCCAAAGGGCCATGCTCTTACTCATCCCGAGTCAGAAAATCGTCTAAAACTTAGTTATAGCCCACTCTGTAGAAAAGCGCAAGGCCATTCCCCCTGAGATGAATCCCTTCTGGCATTTGCGGCTTATCCCGCGGGAATAAAGGCCCTCTCGTGATTCAATTTAAGTTGAAGAGAAATCCTCGGTTTTGATGCACCACCAAGTCCTTCATGACCAGACATCGTCACTGAATTCAACCCAGCGTTCACTATTCAATCCAGTGGTCACCTTCAACCCAGCGGCCACAGTGCTGACAGAGAGGAACTGCGAGCCTCAGCAAAGCAAAGTCTCAGTGTTCGCACAAAGTCGCAACGCAAAAAAGCCCCCTCAACTGGTCAAGTCAGTCGAGGGGGCGAATCAGAATCAGGCATCACGACATCTGGCAATGCCGCAGCTTTAATGGCTCAAACACAAATTGCATCAGCATGAATGAAGACAGTCCATGCCTCGATTCCAGGGGATTAGTAACGACCGCCGCCACCACCGTATCCGCCGCCGCTACTGCCGCCACCATATCCACCGCCGCCGCCACTGCGGCCACCACCACCACCGCTACGGCCACCTCCACCGCCGCCGCCATAACCACCACCGCCTCCGCCGCCGCCGTATCCACCGCCTCCGCCACCGCCGCCATATCCACCACCGCCGCCATATCCACCACCACCGCCGTACCCACCACCGCCGCCGCCGCGTTCTTCACGTGGGCGAGCTTCGTTCACGGTCAGAGTCCGGCCCTGGAATGTGGCACCATTCATGGCTTCGACAGCGCGCTCGGCACCATCACTCATTTCTACAAAACCGAATCCTCGCGAGCGACCGGTTTCACGATCAGAGACCACCTGAGCACGCGTCACGGTGCCGTGCTCTGAGAAGGCTTCCCGCAGGTCATCTGCAGTCGTGTTGTAAGGCAGGTTTCCAACATACAAATTCTTGGCCATAGTCTTCCTTTGCGAACCCCTGGGGGGTTCCCGAACAGATGCTCGAAATTTCTACTGATAGGTCGTTGATCCCGCCGCGAAATTACGGCGAAATGTGGAAGATTCCGACTGACTGCAAACCAGACCGCCGACTCGCCCGCTTGGAATCTGCCTTCGCTCGACCTGACCGAGAAAAAACTGATGGCCTTGCACCGAAACGCGTCCCGAAATCTGCCGACTCGCCACGACGATCTCTCAAGCAAGATCTGCTGATCGAATTCGCCTGATTGTGGATTGCCGATACTTCTCGTTGTCTTCCCGTGGTCAGAGACCGTACCCTTGACCACCGCTCAGTTTTATCGCACGTTCTGCCGAAAGATTAAAGCCCTTTCAGCGAAATTTTGGTGTACTCGCAAGAGTGGCTGGGCGACGGAAGGTTTGCCCGTTTCTACTGATCCGCCAACAGGCGTACGGATCCGCGGCTGGTTGCAAACACACTCCGGTCAACCTGGCGAATTTGCAACTCGCCATCCGGAGTGATTCCCAGGCAGTTCCCACGGATGATTGAACGCTGTTCCTGAAGATCAGCACCGCTCCATTCAACCTCGCAACCAGTAAGAAGACAGTATTCCGCCCAGCGGCTGAAAATGTGCTCATCCAGCGGATAATGCGATAACCCCGAAAGGACACGCACAACGATTTCCCGTGTAAGATCCACTAAAGGAACGGCTTCGTAAGGAAACAAATCCTGCATGGTAATCGCGGGGCGGTCAAAGTTTTCTGCTCCTGACTGAAGCTGGTTATTCGCATTCACTCCGATGCCCACCACCACGCGACTGGTCGGGACTGAGTCTGACATGCTGCCCTCTTCAGAATACGGAGGCGACTTTCCTCTCCCTGATTCCGAAGGCGTTTCAACAAGAATCCCGGCAATCTTCTTCCCCTCGGCATAGACATCATTCGGCCATTTGACCCCCACCCGTCCCGATGGGCAAAATGAGCGAATCGCGTCGCAAACAGCCATTCCGCTTGCCAATCCGAGAAGTGGCCACTCTTGACGCGGCAGGCGACTCAGGGGGATCTCTAAAATCAATGAGAGCGTCAACGATCCGCTGCTGCTGAGCCACGACTTACCGGCCCGCCCTCTTCCTGCCGACTGATGAATAGCCCACACAAGGGCGGGAACCGCCTGGGCGGCATCACTGGCTAATTCAATCGCGCGGGTGTTTGTCGACGGTAATGACTCCCAGATCTCGGCATCTTTGAGGGATGTCTGTGCAAGAAGATTTTGTCGCCACTTGGGCGCTTCGCTAAGGAAGTCCACGCTGGCCAGCCTCTGATTCTATTATTGCCCGATGAAAAGCCACTGCTTGAATTGTATCTCACTTGATCGTAACACGACGAGAGCATGAGCCCCCTCATCGCAAGCCACGCGATCCCCTCATCACGCCTTTGGCCACCTTCTCTCTCAAGGAGAAGGATTTGAACACCTTCTCCTGCTGGCGTGAGGGCCGGGGTGAGGGCCGATAAAGCACCCTCAGTCGATCAATGAAACCTCACGAACCAGAAGATCCAGTGCCTTTTCCATGGTTTCTGGTGGTTGAGCAAAATTCAACCGCAGGCATTGATGGGTGTGCTCCCATGGCTCATCCAGCCCGAAGAAAAACGGTTCACCAGGAACCACAAGGACTTTTCGCTGCTTGAGTCGCTGATACAGTTCGGTGGAAGTGATTCGCAAATCTGGCAACCAAAGCCACAGGAAGAACGCCCCTTCACTGACGTGAATGCGCCCATTGACACCATACTTGCGAAGATTTTCGAGCAAGGTCTGGACAGCAAAGTGGCTGCGGGCCTCGTAGAACGGCCTCAGAACACGTGGCCCAATCTCAACAATTTCCCCTGTGGTGATCAGTTCTGCGACCATCTGTTGCCCCACCGTGCCATGGGAAAGACCAGTGACTGCAGACAATGACGTAATGGCCTTGATGATGTCTGGCGTTGCCACAACGAATGCTGTTCTTGTCCCTGGCAAACCAAGCTTCGACAGACTGAACGTCATGATGATCGAATCATTCCAGGCCGGGGTCGTCTCCTGGAAAATGACTCCCGGAAAAGGGGCACCATAGGCGTTGTCGATAATCAGTGGCACGCCATGAGCTTTCGCCATCACGGCAAGCTTCGCTGTTTCTTCGTCGGAGAGGAAATTCCCGGATGGATTTGTTGGCCGGGAGATGACCATCGCTCCAATTCGATGGTTCAGAAAAGCCTGTGCAACGGCCTCAAAATCAACATGATATTTGAAAAAATGGGGGTGAGCCGCATCGGGAGTCGCGATCAGCGGTCGACAGGCAACAAAATGATCTTCAGTGAAACCTTGAGGGGCGTATCCAATATATTCCGGCGTCAGAGGCAGCAAAATCTTTCGCTGCTCTCCGTCTGGCATCTCACCTGCCAGCAAGTTGAAAAGATAGAAAAATGCAGTCTGTCCACCGCTGGTGACGGCAATGTTCTCGACACCAACCTTCCAGCCGTATCGCGTGCGAAGTAATTCAGCCAGACTTTCAAGGATCTGGAGATTCCCTTGAGGAGGGTCATATTGGCCCAGAACCTTGTCGATCGCTCCTGAAGTCAGCAGGGCTTCGACTCGTTCCCGCCAGAGCTTCGACATTTCGGGAATAATCGCAGGATTGCCTCCACCAAGCATCAGCATATCGGGGTCTGATGCCAGCGCCCGACCCAAGTCATCCATCAGGCTTAAAATCCCTGACGTTCCAGAGAGCTTGGCTCCCACCTGGGTCAATTCAATGTTCATGCAGAATGATTCCTTATTTTCTACGCACCATTTCAAGTTGAGATTCGCAAGTCCAGCCTGGTTTAAAAAGCACCTGATTTGGCCATCAAAGGCGACTCCATCCCGTTTTACTTTTTTGGTATTCCGTCAATACAACATGGATGCGATATCGTGCACTCGATCAGAGGAAATGTCTACACCCCCCGCCCTTTCCGACAGCCCCCAGCAGGGAACCTTCGGTAAAAAAGGCGATTCGATTGAGAGAGTTGACGCAAAAAGAAGGCAAAGAAGACCTTGAAACAATGTGACTTTGTTTCTGATGAAAAACAAACCAGCCAAAACGCACTCTTTTCAAGCACTAACGCACGCAAATTCGGCTCACGCCAAGATATCCGACAGAAAACCCCGATGAAATCTGTTAAGAAGTTGAATTCCGTTGGCGTTTTTCATGAACAACGCCTATTATGAAGGCACATCACTCCTATTCAATGGGCGTCCCTCTCATCCAGCGGCATTGACGTGAGTTAAACAGTAATGGCAAGCGGTTCAAGAATTGGTACTTCAGTAATGGACACCATGATTGGCAACAGCCAGTCCATGTTGGATGTTCATCGTCTGGTGCGGCAGGTCGCCAGCACTTCGGCAACCGTCCTGCTCCTGGGCGAAACCGGCACAGGAAAAGAACTGGTTGCAAAAGCCGTCCATGAGATGAGTCCCCGCGCAACAGGCCCTTTTATTCGCGTGAATTGCGGGGCATTAAGCGAGAGCTTGCTGGAAAGTGAACTTTTCGGGCATGTGAAAGGCGCCTTCACCAGTGCCTTTGAAAACAGGACGGGCCGGTTTGAAGCAGCTCACGGCGGAACCATTTTTCTCGATGAAATCAATTCCATGAGTTACACGCTGCAAGTCAAATTGCTGCGCGTGCTACAGGAACAAGAGTTTGAACGTGTCGGAGATACAAAAACCATCCGCGTCGACTGCCGGATCGTCGCTGCAACGAACCGGGATCTCCAGGACGAGATCGACGCCGGCCGTTTTCGTGAAGACCTTTATTATCGATTGAATGTTGTTCCGATCTATTTGCCGCCATTACGCGACCGTCCCGATGACTTATCGGATCTGATCGTTCACTTTGCGAAACGGTATGCAATCGCCAACAACCGACCGATTCCGAAGCTTTCGGATGATGTGATCGTCGCGCTTCGGTCATATGCCTGGCCAGGGAATGTTCGTGAACTGCAGAATTATGTCGAACGTGCGATTGTGCTTTCTTCCAGTGACGTTTTGACGCTGGATCTGTTCCCGCCGCATGTCCGTGGAATGGCTCCCATCCGACTGAATCGCTCTCGTTCCAATAACCTGGAAACCATGTGTAGTGAACTGGTCACACTGGGTTTACTGGATGTCGGGGAAGACGCCACCAATGCTTACGATCGGGTTGTCACGCTGGTGGAAAAAGAGTTGATCCTTCAAGTGCTGCGAACCTGCCAGGGAGTGCAGACAAAAGCAGCCACCCGATTGGGGATTAACCGCAATACACTGCACAAGAAAATCACCGACTACAATCTGGAGTCAGAAGCCAGATAGTGGTGCAACCACTCCGTTTTGACAGGTTCCTGAACTTGCCCCCAGGCTCGCTGAGCTGCTCACAACCTCCAACTTAACCCGTCAAATCAGCTCTGAAGCACTCAGAGGCTATCCGGAAAGACTCCCTCTCCCGTTGACGGGAGAGGGCCGTTTTACCATCCGTGTTACTCGTCGCAATAGGCAACGCCTTATCGGAAACCACGTGCTCCCTCATCATCCAGCCAGCGGCCACCTTCTCACTCAGTGAGAAGGATTTGAGACTTTCCGGGCAGACACTTAGTTCACAGCACCAGTTCTCACGAAAAGTCATCACGCCGAAACAGGATTTCGCGTCCATTCTCCATCTTGCAAACGCCAGAGATTCAACGGGTTATCATTGGCAAGCGCTGAAGGCAGACGGGCAGGCCTGATGTTGTCATAGCAGTGCAAAGCAGCAAATCGAGTGATTGCCGCCGGCAACCCGACAGCTGTAAAGCCCGGATGACCTGTGGAGGGGAATGGCCCACCATGATTCATCGCTGGAGAGACAGCAACGCCCGTCGGCATTTTGTCATTCAGGAGGCGACCAACCTTTTGACGCAAGATGTTTGCCACGTGGGCATAGGCCGCATCGTCTTCCCCTGTGGTCGAAGAATAGACGGAGCCTGTCAGATTGCCTTCCAGATGCTTGAGACACAGTTCCAGCGTCACAAGATCTTCACACACAACAATGAGTGCTCCGTTACCGAAGATTTCTGCCTGAAAGCCTTCCGCATTGGCAATAAACTGCTGCCCACTCACGCGAAGCAATGTGTTTTCACACGTATGAGGAGCTTCCCCTGCCTGACCGCCGCAAAGGATTGTTGCGCCGTGTGAAACCAGCGTATTCACTCCTGTCAGAAAGCTGTTTTGAACTGATGGCCCCAGCATTGTCTGTAGAGGAATCGAGACAAACGCGGTTTTGACCTGATCAATAAATTTCTCAGCCTCAGTGCTGGCCACCAAAAATACCACGCCGGGATTGGTGCAGAACTGACCGGCTCCCATCAAACAACTGCTGGCATACTCAGCACCCAAAGCATCGCCGCGTTCGTTTAACGCCCCCTGAAGAATGACCACCGGGTTAACGCTCGAAAGCTCAAGATAAATGGGCTTCCCGACACGATCAGCGGCTTCCTTCAGATAAAGTCCCGCATGGCGACCGCCCGTGTAGCCAACGGCTCCCAAAAGCGGATGACTGACTAACTTGGCGCCGTCCTCATGCGAAGTCCGGTAGATCAACTGCAAAAAACCGCTTGGCAGGTGAATTTCATCAGCAGCCGCCAGTGCTTCTTCCGCGAAAAGCATCGTGGTACGCGGGTGCGACGAGTGGGCTTTCGCAATGACCGGGTTACCGGCGGCTACAGCAGCAGCAAAATCCCCCCCCGCAATACTATTGAAAGCAAAGGGAAAATTGTTGGGGCCAAAGACCGCCACTGGCCCGAGCGGGGCCAGCATCGAGCGGATATTGGCTTTTGAATCGATCGTGGCTCGTATCCAGGAGCCTTCGCGTGCCCAATGAGCCGCTTGACGCAACTGGTTCACTGTCCGGGGCAATTCTCCGTCAGCCAACCTCGGTTTTACAGGTAAACCTGTTTCGGAATGCGCGGTGGCAATCAACTCTTCTGCTCGGGCTTCAATGCGTTCGGCATAACGATCAAGAAATGCGGCAAAACGTTCTCCCGGCCAGTTGCGGCATTCCTGATAGGCCCGGTCAGCCGCATGAAGTGCCTTTTCGACTTCGAACCAGGGGCTGACAGGAAACTTCAGTTCCAGCGATTCTCCCGTCTTTGGTTGAATCGCGGTGAAACTGGCAGCGCCTTCGCTCGAGATCCAATGTCCGTCAATCAGCACTTTGGCGTGAGGCATGCGTAGTCCTTCCAGGGGCAAGTCATGCGAAATTGAGAGCGTCTCGCGACATTAAGCATAGCGAACGACTACCGCTGGCCGCACCACACATGAGAAAATTCCCTGCCTGACAAACTTTCGGCAAATCACCTGCCGACAATCGGCCTCAAAGTGGCTTTGCAGATTTTCAACAGATGTTTGGTTAAAGCTGGGCTTCAAATATGCTCAACGTCCAATTCTTTACCCAATGGGCACAATCGTTTCCTGTACACCACGTGGCGCGGTTTGTAACAAATTCACGAAAACCAATATGAGCTGTGACGGTCATAGCAAAGCCATCACCTGGAGCAAATCAGCAGACACTTTTGAACGTTGTGAAATTGTGGATCTCACCAGATTTCAGAGGTTTTTGTGCTGGCTTCTGTCGTATTCTTAAAATGTACACCATTCTTTCATAGGAGATTGGTGTTCGCTTCATCTCATCACGACGTCGTTTTCAGTATGCTCATCTGCAACGGTCGATCGATCCTGTTTGCCGATATGATGGATGTGAAGGAAAGGTCTTTTCCAGTGAACGTCATGGATCTGTTCGGAACAGGGAACGTGAGCGAAACGAAATCATCCCTGACCGCCGAGGCGATGGCCCCAAGGCAACCGTTGGCATTTGTGCCACGTTTGATCCCCAAAATCTGGGGAGGAACTCATCTCTGTCATCGTGCCGATCTTAATTCGCTCTGTTCAGTACAAGCTGGCGATTTTCCCCAGAAACCCAAGACTCTGATTGGGGAGTCGTGGGAACTTTCTGGCATAGACGACCGTTCATCGCATGTTAAAAATTCTGTTGATGATGCTCACCAAACTTTACACGACATTTGGAAGGATCTTGCTCCGCAATTGGCCGGAAATGCGTGGGAGACAATATCTCATCGTCAAGCGGGTGTCGTTGAATTCCCCTGGTTGATTAAGTATCTGGATTGCCGGGATTGGGTCTCTCTTCAAGTTCATCCCACGGGCCAGGTTCATCCCACGGAAAATTCATTCAAATCACCTCAGCAATCAAACGACTCCCCGTTTTTGGCTCCTGGGGGAAAATTCGAGTGCTGGCTGGTTCTTGATGCGACTCCCGATGCAGAAATGCTAGTCGGCCCGATACAGGAATCGCAGCGCGAGCCACTGGCCAATGCCGTCGCCAATGGATTGATGGCGCCGCAGCTTGAGCAATCGGGATTAATTCAACGAATCCCCGTCAAATCAGGGCAGTGGATGGTGCTCCCGCCAGGAATCGTCCATGCCATTCGTGGGGTCACTTTGCTGGAAGTTCAGACTCCCGTTGATGTGACCTATCGGATTGATGATCTGCAGCGGGCTGATTTCGCTGGATCAATGCGTGAACTTCACCCCATTGCTGCCGGAGAAGCGATTCTTTCAGGGAAGTCCTTACCTCGACTGCTCAATCTGACTGTTGGCTCGCCGATTCATCAGGCCGCCCAGCCGACGGCAGGGTCGATCATCAGTCAGTCGTTGACGCATCCCGACGACCCATTTCAAATTGAATATTGTTCCCTGTCTACCAATGGTCTGACCATCAAAATTGAAGAAATGACAGCCCTGATTGTGCTGGAGGGCACTGTCCAACTCAGTTGGGCTGATGGGCAAGAGACCTTGCAATCTCAAGATTTACGTCTGATTCCAGCCACATTACTGGAAATAACTGTCCGATCGCATCATGATACGGCATCAATATTGCTCACAACGACGGAGGCTCAAAACTCGATGGTTTAGCAGTTTTTGGCTCCGTACGAATCTGGAAAACTGAATTACCGGGTAGTCAGGACGATTGTGATGATTCAAACGGTCAGTGGACATTCAACGCCCATTGAAAAAACGGCAGAAGATCATCGTGCGGTCACAATCCCTCCCGCCGCAATGAATGTGACCGGGCTTCCTGACCCTCGTTGCTGGCACGAGCTTCCCATTCTTCTGGGCCCTGCTGAGATTCATCACGTCAATCCTCAGCGTTTTGAGATGCACCAACTTGATGGCATCCTTTCCCTGAACGATAGCCGGCATGAAGTTCTGGGGTTCAAGCAGTTGGAGGGAAACCCATTCATCTCCAATGGAACAGGCATCGTTCAGGCAGGGCCTCGATGGATTGAAGTGGCTGCCCAGGCGGCTGCCTATTATGTGAAGCGGCACGCTTTTAACGCGAGAGACATCAATTTTGGCATCGGGGGGATCTACGACCTGGAATTCCACCGGAGTCAGATCACGGGAAAACGAATGTATGTCCTCACGCGTGCTGTCAGCCTGGACGTCCCGACGTCAGCACGAATTGAGTTTGAGGGATACGTCGATGAAACCCTCTTCTTCCGCGGTGGTATGTTGCTCCTCCCGTTAAAATGCCTGGGAACACCTCGGGCGTAATCACCCGACACATCGGTCATGTCTTCTGCGAAGAAACTCTTCGCGGAAAATGGCCGGTGTAAAGGATTTGAACTCCCTCTTCCGCCTGCGGGAGAGAGCCGGGAAGAGGGCCGATGAATCTCAGGTTCTCAGGCAACGCACTCCCTTCACCCAACCCACGGCCACCCCCGCTTGCGGATGAGGGAGCTTTCCTCTGTTTAACGGTAACCACCTTGACTGGGGAACTTTGATGGCCAATTCCAACACGCCACATCTTATTCAGTATTCAGAGCGATAAGTTTGCAATTCAGACAAATCCTTTCTGGCTGTCAGCGGGTTCTACGATAAACTGGGGATAAGTCTGCCGATTCATTTTTCCCCCGGAGGGAGCGATGCCTTACAGAATCATCGGGATCCGAATCTTGCTTTGGGAGAGCCTTATGGAAGGTCAATCAGTGGCCTTTCTTAAAATCGCGATGTTGCTGGTCGGTGTGACTTGTACAGTAACATCGGCGCAGGAAAAGAGGGCTGATCACAAACCGTCAGGAAAGGAAAAGGCACCATCCGTCATCAAGTCCGAGCTTGTTGGCAGTAATTGGGACAAATTGATGGCCTCACTCCCCGATCACCAGGGGAAAGTGGTCGTGATCGATCTTTGGTCAACTTCCTGTGATCCCTGCCTGAAAGAATTTCCAGGATTGCTGGCACTTCAAGACCGTTGGAAAAAGGAAATTGTCTGCATCTCCTTCAACTGTGATTATATTGGCGCCAAGACAAAACCTGTGGACTACTACAGACCGCGTGTCGAAGAGTTCCTGCAATCTCAGAAGTCCAACATTTTAAATCTTTTATGTCACCAGCCAGCGGATGAACTGTTTGAAAAACTGAGACTCGATTCGATCCCCGCCGTTTATGTATTCGACCAGAAAGGGAAGCTGATCAAACGTTTTGATGGACAGTATATTCCCACTTCAGTCCCAGTTTCCAACGGTCAACCTCAGGAAGATGAAGACGAAGACGTCAAATTCACCTATCAAAACGATGTCGGACCGCTGGTTGAATCGCTGTTGCGAAAACCATAGCCTTGACTACTGATCATGGTGATTTCCAATCAACCATGAATGCCCATGTGATCCAGGGAAAGATCTTTCCAGCCTATCTATTAGTCCCACTTTATGAGTTCAGCAGATTCACGAAAGTTAAAGCCTGCTCGATTGATTGAAAGCCGTATCGAGCGATATCAGAGTGGGAAATGGGGATTAATGATCGAACGGCTGACTATGGCAACAGGAATCAACAAACTGACAAAGTGGACGAACCCTCTTCAAGATCGGAAACTCATCGACTCATTATTGTCGTTGAGGTGGTTTAAGTTCGCATTAGTTTTAGGGACATTTGTCCTGACTGGATGCCAGGGAAAAGCTGACCTTGAATTATTCCCCGTAACAGGAAGAGTCACTGTCAATGGCAAACCCCTCAACTCGGGCTCAATCTCTCTGCGGTCAGAAGATTTGAACGTGCTGACTGAGAAAGCTTCGGCACAAAAAAGCAGAACCTCCGGTAGGAAAGCGTTCCATTCAAACGTTAATCTGGCGATCGTGCGGCCACAGCCGACAGGGATTATTCAGAAGGACGGTACGTTCAAAGTCTTTACAAGGTATCAAGCCGGTGCGCCAGCCGGGTCTTATCGGGTGGTGATTATGGCCTCTTCCAGTGAACTCTCGGAAGAAGTCACCCACCCGCTGGTGGGGCCTTCGTCAGTCGCTGCCCGTTATTCTCACCCCGAAATGACACCTCTGGTCATTCAGGTCTCTTCAGAAACAGCCCATCAAGAGCATGTCCTGGAGCTTTCTCCATGATCTTCGCCAAGAGCAGCAATGATGGCATTCGGACTGATGTTCCTCGAGAACCAGAGATGGATGGTTCGATGAGATTACAGGAGAGAGTCCCTATCTATCGTGCTGCATTTACGTTGATCGAATTGCTGGTTGTCATCGCCATTATTACGTTGCTGATCTCTCTCTTGCTCCCCGCTGTTCAACATGCGCGACAAGCGGCCTTGCGAATGGAATGTAATAACAACCTCAGGCAATTGGCCCTCGCTGTCCATAACTATGAATCAACCTTTGGAACATTGCCAATCAATCGTTTCGGTGATTACGGCTACCGTCATTTCTGGAACGGCCCCTATGAAGACTCCAGTTCATGGAGCTGGCTGGCGTCACTTTTACCATCGCTGGATCAATCAACACTCTGGTCAACCGGCAACATTCCTGAAGCGAGAATTAACCAGGGTAAGGTTTCTAAAACTGCGATCAGCACCTTTATCTGCCCTTCCGATCTCACTCGTGATCGAGCGGTTATTCTTCAACAATCACATTACTTCCGTGTAGAGACCTCAGTCGCAGCCACCAATTATATGGGAGTCCATGGGGCCAATTTCTGCTGGGGTGACTGGGCCAATCCTGCGGCTAATGGTGCGAGTTGCGAACCCTGGGAATTCGGCGATGGCGCGATGCCCGCCATGTCCTGGCTAAGGCCCGTGAGATGGTCATCATTTGCAGATGGTACAAGTGCGACGATGATTATTGGCGAAAGTATATACCGTCCTGAACTGGCCGGGCCTGATCGTTATGGCATCGGCTTTTCCTGGGCGCACACAATCGAAGCCACCGCCAGTGCGGCCATGCCGATCAATGCCAGAAGACCTGATGGTTCGCCCTATGCTGCAGATGATTGGGCTGGGCAGAACGGTTTTTCCAGCCGCCACCCTCAAGGATCGCAGTTTGCCTTCGGAGATGGCAGTGTGCGGTTTCTCAATGAAAATATCTCGCTGGGGGTCTATCGTGCGATGGCCACATTATCGGGACAAGAACTGGTTGGCGACAACGACTTCTGATGTCTCCTCCTCTACCGGAAAAAGGCTCACGCCGATTGACGGTGCCATGAACGGCTCCGCTCAACAGCATCGCCTCAATCAATCAGCTAAGATGCCGCAGATTAAGAACTGATGCTGAGTGATGCTGGTGCATCTGAGGGACGGATCATCTAACATCTTCGGCATATGGATTAAATACACGGTTGAGGTCAAAGATTCAGATGCCTCGCGAAAAAACACTCAATGTTCCCAACACGATTACCGTGCTCCGTTTTTTTCTGGCGCTCGTCGTGTTTGCCATGATGAGCATGAGTTCCTGGTGGATTGCCATAGCCGTCCTGTTTGTTGTGGCGGTGGCAACCGATGTGCTGGATGGTTACATCGCGAGAAAATACCACATCGTGACAACGTTTGGTCGGATCGTTGACCCGTTTGTCGATAAGTTCATCACGGGGGGAGTCTTTATTTTCCTGTTGCCAATGAGCGAAATGTCGGGCGTGACCCCCTGGATGGTGATCGCCGTTCTGGCCAGAGAAATGTTGGTCACCAGCCTGCGCGGATTTCTCGAGCAAAAAGGGCATGATTTCTCAGCCAGTGGCTGGGGCAAGTTCAAAATGTTTCTGCAATGTGCTGCTGCGACAGTCGCTTTGTTGCTGATGGACGACCATCTTCGAGCCATCAGCGGCCTTCTGTTCACCCGAGATGTTCTCCTGTGGGGGATGGTTGTTGTCACAGTCTATTCGGGTTGGATTTACATTGTTCGAGCCGCCACGATCTTGATGGCAGAAGAAAACACAATCGCAGAAAAAGCTGAAGCGCTCGAATGAACCAAAAATGCCCTGCTTCTCAGCAGGCAACAATTCGCGATTGGCCAGCCTCTAATTCCTGCCTTTTTACAGTCCACATTCTCACTGGCATCGTCATCGATTAGACTCCCTGAGATCGCATTGATGGAGGAACGGATTCACTCCATCCAGAATGAGTCTTGGCGGGACAGGATTTGAGGCCATCGTGGAAAATTCGACAGTCGCGGGATCGAGAGACACCACCAACGAAACTGCAGCCACCCGGCCAATCTCCCCGCAGCGGCAGGCCTGGTTGAAAAACGTTCGGACTGTCGTTGTCAAAGTGGGAACAAATGTCCTGTCGGACGCAAATGACCAATTGGACGACGAACGGATCGCCAAACTGGCCAATCAATTGCACGGGTTAGTCGCTTCAGGCCGAAAGGTTGTGTTGGTTTCCAGTGGGGCGATTGGCGCTGGGATGGGACTTCTTGGCTTAAAAACCCGCCCCAAGGATTTGCCACATCTCCAGGCGGCAGCGGCCACTGGTCAGGCGCACCTGATTGAAACATATGACCGGCATTTCCGGCGATTTGGTTTTCATGCCGCTCAATTGCTGCTCACAGCGAATGATTTCAAAAACCGGTCGCGATATCTGAATGTTCGGAACACGCTGCTCACCTTGGCAGAGTACCGGACGATTCCGATCGTCAACGAAAATGACACCGTCAGTACGCAGGAAATTAAGCTGGGAGACAATGACCGCCTGGCTGCCATGGTCGCAAATCTGATTCCAGCGGATCTGCTGATCGTGCTCTCCGTGGTGGACGGCTTGCTCACTGGTGACCCCTCGTTGAGTGAAAGCCAGCGAATTCCGATTGTGCCTCGGTTTGATGAAGAGTTGCTGTCTCTCGTAGGAGCCAGCAAAAGCTCGCGAGGCACTGGCGGAATGAGAAGTAAACTGGAATCGGTACGTACAGCCACCGCCGTCGGAACACATGTGGTGATTGCCCACGGCAAGCAGGATGGTGTCATCGACTCCATTATTGCTGGCGAGGATCTCGGGACATTCTTCGTGGCTGAACAGCAGGCTGTTCCCGCCTGGAAACGCTGGATAGGCTTCACAATGCTACCCAAAGGTCAACTGCGTCTGGACGCCGGGGCACGGAATGCTGTCGAACATCTCGGCCGGTCGCTTCTGGCGATTGGTGTGGTCGATGTCGTGGGAGACTTCCAGAAAGGAGAAGTTGTCTCATTATTGGATGCTGATGGCGAAGAATTTGCCCGCGGCCTTGTCAATTATGATGCCCATGCGGCTCGGGCTGTTGCGGGGAAAAAGCGGGAGGAGATGGCCAAGATCCTCGGCGAAATCCCTTACGATGAAGTGATCCACCGCGATAATCTGGTCGTGACGGCGATTCCTCAAGGGAATTCTGGCCCTCAAGTCTAAATCTTCCGGTTCTAACGATCACACTCATGGATCTATTGCGAGGTATTTACCGCTAACGCCGCTATTGTCGCATCATTTTTTCAGAAATTGATTGCCGAGTGTTGAAGGTAACCTAGGGTTGCATCGATCGCTCGCTTTTCAGCGAAGGCGGTGATCATGTTTTGCATCGGTTTCAACACCCTCTGGCGGTGGAAACAAACATCGTTCTCTGGAATCGTTTGTTCCACCAGCCAGGTGTTGAAAAATAAGTCCATGCCGCAAGAACGGGTGTTCTCAACAGCAATTGCAGGAAATCATTCAATTCCTCAAATGTACATTGGGATCGCACTGATCGATTTTTGTGTCCGTAAGGTCAACAGAACATCGCTGGCAGCCTTGAAGAGTGGGCGTTCAAACCCCTGAGGACATTGAATCATGTGGGAAACGATTTGGGATCACTTCTACTTCTATCAATCGTACGCGCATGACCGTTGGCGACATTTGACACCACTGGAGTATGGCATCACATTGGCCATCGTCGGCACGATTGGCTGGTGGCTGATGCGGTTCAAAAAAAGATAACTCGAGCTGAAACTTACTTCCCGAGTTTAGCCGCATGAGCAGCGCGCAGTTCCTGCCGCTGTCCCCAAAGATAAAACAGAATCCCCAGCAGGATGCCCAGTCCGGTGGCAGAAAGCACAGCAGCCGGGCTATGTGGGAATGTTGAGTTCTCAGTGGCAGCCTGAGTTGTAAAAACCAGCCCGATGAGGCTGATGGCCAGACCAAGAGCATCGCTGAAAATCTCGGTCAGGCTGATATGCAGCCGTGTTAGTACCACGAGTTTGCCAATCACCAGTTGCAGACCAAAGCTTACCACTCCGGTTATCATGAGTGCAAAAGCCACCCAGTGCAGGGCCGGATGAGCAATGAGTTCTGCCAGCTCATAGATGGGATTCAGGATACCCTGAGTCATTTGTTTTGCTTCGGGGCTGGCATCAACCGTTTTGCTGAGTTCATCAATTTTTGTTTCGCCCTGCTCTAACAACGTCCCGGCTTTTTGCTTGAGAGTCTCTTCGTTAGGGGCAGACTCGTTAGGGACAGGCGGCGTTTTTTCGTCGGTCACTGCCGGGGGATTCGTGGCATCGCTGGTTGATGGCGCAGGCGTTTCTTGTGACCAGCAGGTCATGGCTGGCATGCTGAAAAACAGCAAGAACAACGCGATCATTGCAAAATAACGCTCAATGACAGTACCGCCTGAGGATTGAAACGTGTTCATCGCGAAGTTCCTGGTGAGGTGCCGAGTAAGAAAACCACCTTATCTCAAATTTGCTCAGCCTGCCATTTGACTTTTTCTGAATGGCGGAAGCTGCTGGCGATGAGTCATCTCCGGTTGGTCACATCACGGTGGGTCGTATCCACCAGGATTCCAGGGATGACATCGCGTGATTCGATGAAGCCCCTTCAAAGTACCAACCAGCGGGCCATACTTACGAACGGCAAGAATAAAATAGTTGCTGCATGACGGATGAAAGCGGCACACCGGGCCAATCAGTGGGCTGAGCGTCCATTGATAGATCCAGACGGCAATGACCAGCACACTACCCAACAGGAACGAGCTTCCTTTTCGCAATAAATGAAGCACAAGCCCAAGACCTTGCGGTGACTTCGCGGGAACATTCCTGCCGGCTTGGCCTGGTATGGCATTGCTGGGCCTGGCCTGGCCTGGCTCTGGCGGCAACTCCTCACTCAAGGCTTTTCTCCTTCCGAGCAGTTATGTTGGCTTGCTGCTCAGAAGCCCGAGTGAAAGGCGCGCCAACAGGAAGACGGCGATCAAGTTTGACAGCCAATCGTTTCAAAGATTGTATCGCAGCCTTGAGAGTCAATTCTGCTTTTGAAATCGGCACAATGATGAGATCAAGCCCCGATGGCAATTCGTGGGCACAATGCCGGAATGCTTCTCGCAAGAGTCGCTTTTCTCGATTGCGAATAACGGCAGGCCCTCGTTTGCGGGAGACACTCAGGCCAATTCGGGTCGCACCTTCTCCCGTGGTTGCCGCTTTGCCTGAACCTTCCAACAAAAGACCATCAGGCTGTGTCGACTGTGCCTGCCGTTTGGCAAAAACAAGCAATTCGCCGTCGGCGGCTTTCTGTTTGAGTCGATAAACGGACTCAAACTCTGTGGATTTTCGGAGATGTTGGAATTTCTGGAATCGCGCCATGTCAGATTCTTAATGGACTCGCAAATAACGACATTACCATAGATTTAACGCGGTAGATTTAACGCGGTGCTCAGATTCAGATATCGACAGACAGATTTCCACAGTGAGGCGCAAGACAGTGAGTCGCAATGCCGTGAGCTGCAAAACAGAACCGCCAGAAATGCATCCCGTTTCAGAGAGCCTCTCGACGTTCCTCACGGTCTCGGGTATCGTCTGAAAACTTCCGTTCATTATATCATTTCTCACTCGTCACTCCGCCGCTGTTTGTGATAATTCACAGCGGTAAAACCGGAAAGTCATGGATTCCCTATGATTTGTATTTCCGTCACTCCCGAATCACGCCAGTTGGCCAAGGTTGATATTCTCAATGCGGCCCGCCAGTCTGATCTCGTGGAACTTTGCCTGGATCGATTGCTGAAAGAACCCGACGTTAAAGAACTGATCGATTCTTCCAAAAAACCGATTCTGGTTTCCTGCCGGCGGGTGGAAGACGGAGGGAGCTGGAAGGGAACTGAGGACGAACGCATCCAATTACTGAGGCAGGCCATTCTGGCAGGGCCAGCATATGTCGAACTGGACGAAGAGACGGCCAAAAAGATTCCCCGGTTTGGCAAAGTGCAGCGAGTCATCAGTTACTCCAGCATGAACCGCCCGCTCCACGATCTGGAAGAGGCTTTTGATCATGCGAGCCTGTTGCAGGCCGACGTGATCAAATTCACCTGGCCAACAGACTTACTGGAAGCGGCCTGGCCTTTACTCTCGGCTGTCAGTCAGCGACGTGCCCTTCCCGTGGTCGGACTGGGGTTGGGAAAATCGGGTCTGACGTTTTCTCTGCTGGGCCGAAAGTATGGTTCGCCATGGATCTATGCCGCTTTGGAAAAAGGGATGGAAGCCTTTCCCGGCCAGCCCACTGTGAGTGAACTCGATGACGTTTACCGCTGGCGGCAGATCGGCCCCAAGACCCGTTTCATTGGAGTCGTCGGTTTCGCCTTGAGTGAAACCATCCTGTGCAAAATTCTTAACGCGGGTTTTGACAGTTTGGAACTGAATACCCGGTGCCTTCCCATCGAATTCAAGTCGGCCGAACCGCTTCCTAAAATGCTTGACATTCTCAAAATCCCTGGAGTCATCGCGACGAACTATGCGAGCCGCCGGGTTTTCCCCATCGCCAATTCCCACGATGAGATTTCGTCCGTCGCGAAAGCCGCTGATCTCTACATTAAACGCCCCGAAGGCTGGGGAAGTCATAGCCTGATCTGGAAGACAGCACTGCGACTGCTCGAAGAAACCATGGGGAAAACCAGCCCCGAGGATCGACCGCTGGATCGTAAGAACGTGCTGGTCGTGGGCAAAGGAGGACTGGCGGCCTCGCTCGCAGTTGGTATCAAGAAGAGGAATGGCCTTGTCAGTATCTGTTCAGCCGACGACAACGAAGGCCAGCAAATTGCCACAGCAGCCGATGCCCGCTTTGTCCCACTGGGGAAGCTATACGACACTCTCGCTGATGTGTTGGTGGTCACTTCGGAAAATCTGGATCAGGGAAGCCGCAAGACGGTGATCAGCCCCACCATCATTCGGCCTGGAATGACGATTCTGGATTTGAGCAGCATGCCCGCAGATTCTCCACTGATCGATGAAGCTCGCTCGCGCGGCGCCAAGATCGTCGAGCCAACAGAGGTTTTTGCTGACTACGCGACAAACTTCTTCCGTTCCATCACCGGCCAGGAATTACCACCTGAAGCGTTTGCTCAGGGGCTACAGGATTAATAGCAACAAACCCCTTCCACACTTTTACGCTTCCAAATCCCGGCATTAGCCCTCGGAAATGAATCCCAGGGCCATGAATATCTCATGACTATTGCGTAAAGAGCCAACTGCGATTGGGCGGGCGCGGGGGGGCAACCGGTCGCCGCTGGGGGGCAGCCATCGTATATCCTGCCGGCTGAACCATGCCTGGCATCACATAGGCCGATGGGCCAGTTGGTGCCAGGGGAACTGAATCGTAGTTCCCTTGATTGAACGGCAGATTGGGCGGTGCAGATCCTTCCAGAAGATCTCGCCCTTGCGGGTGAGCATTGGGAGTCGCAGGCGCACGTTGCAGGGGAGGACTTCCCCAACCAGAGGGAGCAGGAAGCTCCGAAGAGCCTCCATGAGCTGAAGGTGAGGGTGATGAATTCGGTTGTTGCTGCGGTTGTGATAACGCCTCAGGACTGGTTCCAGGCGGCATTCCTTGAGGCGGTGCAGCCTGAGGCGAGGCCATCAGAGGAAGCGGTAACTGGCCGGGAACATAGGGCATGGGAATCGGTGTAAGAGTCGATTCCGTCATCACACCGTCGTACATCATCGCCTCAGGACAAGGGCCACCCGGCGGGCAACCTCCTCCTCGATGATGAGCGCGGCTTCGCTCATGATGGCGGACACGACTCAGATCAGAATCTCGAGCGGCTTCCCAACCCACTGGCAGGCGTCCGCCGGGATTGTAAGCCCATTGCGTCATTGCAACCCGCGTTGTCGACAGAGGGAGGTGATCGCGCTGCTCGCACCATAAGGCCATCTGACGGTACGAATTCCAGTCGAATGTTCCGCTATGAATGGAATGATGCTTATAGATCGAGCAACCAGACTGACTGAGAAGCAGACACGCCACGACCGCCGGCATGGTTGGCGCCAGGACTCGAAGCAAACGAGTGGCAATGATGGGCGGCAGGCACAACACGTGAGTGTCTCTCTGAAATTCGACAGCACAACGAGAGTGGTCCGACCACTCTGTCCTGACAGGTTGTTGAGTTTGTCCGCAGGCTGGTTGGCCTGCTCACCACTCTTTTCTGAACCTGTCAAATCAGAATGGAAGCTCCACGAGCAATCCTGTGAATTCAAACTTCGACTCGGTACAGCCCATTTCTCCGGAAGATCAATGGCAACCGCAACAACTGGTACAATCGGAAAAGTCACTCAATGCATTGCCAAAGCTTAAAATCAGGGTTGAACAGGTTGTAAAGTCCGACATCGGAGGACGTTACTACGCATGGAACCCCAAGATAAAGCCGTGACACGGCACTCAAGCAAAATGAAGCGGAACCTGATCGGTCGCAGTGGCTTCTGAGCGACCAGGAATGACGTCTCCCTGGCTCACATTGAGTAAACCATGTCGTCACATTGACGCCACAACGAACAAATATCTCAGCGAAAATACGAGAGACCAGAAATATGGAAGCTCGGGAGTATTGTCGTAAGTGACTTTAATTTAAGGGATTGTGACTAAATGCGATGACAACTGTCCTACCATTCTTTTAAGGTTGGCATCATATTCCCTAGATAACGCTTAAGCAGCGGCCGTTTCTGCCGATTAGGCAGGCGGTTGCAGTGATTTTTTCCGGGTGGAGAAGACCCACCTGCGGATCAGAGTTTTACTGCCGGGAGCAAAAGTGATGAAGAAGTTCTATGGGTGGAACAGTCGCTCCCTATGGGTCACGGGACTGGCCTGTCTGGGACTAGCGTTTTCAACAAACCTCGCGGTCGCTCAAAGGGGCGAACGCAGTGATAAGGGGGGGAATCGTCCCTCTGCCCCTTCGTCGCGACCATCAGCACCGCGAGCCTCTGCGCCGCGCCCATCAGCACCTCGACCATCAGCGCCACAGCCTCGACAATCAGCACCGGCTCCAAGGCCTTCGGCTCCTGCCCAAAGGCCTTCAGCTCCTGCAATGCGCCCTCAGGCACCTGCAGCACGCCCTCAGACTCCTTCACGGCCAGAAGCCTCACGCGCCGCGCCTCCAAGTCGACAGGCTCCACCAGATATGAGGCCCTCGCTCGCACCTCGTTCCAATGATGCTGATCGAGGATCAATCAGCAACCGGATGCAGGCACCCACGGCCCCACAGGTTCCACCTCGTCGTGATGGAGCAACGCCTGCTAACCCCCGGCCCAATCTGCCTCGAAACAATCCCGCGCCGGGGGGGAACTCGCCAACGCTTAGAGGCCCAACAACAACTCCTCCCGCAACCGGAAGAACGCCAGCACCCACACTCCGTGGGCCAACAACAGGTAACCCTGCCATACCCGGTACACCCGGCAATCCCCCCAATCTGGGAGGCCGGCTTCCTGGCCAGCCTGATGCCAACCGCCCTGAACGGGGTAATACTCCCCGAGATAACAACACACCAGCGGAAGGCCCACGTGTCAATCTTCCCGGGCGCGACGGGAATCCTGTACGTGATGGCAATCCGGCCCGTGATGGCAACCGGCCCGGCATGACTCCTCCAGACACAAATCGTCCGGGGATTGATACCGGACGAGGAAATCGCCCCGAGGGAGCCCGCCCTGACGGAAATCGCCCAAATACTGATCGTCCGGGGGCCAACAACGGTGGTCGCCCTTTAACACCGGGAATTGGTGGTCAAACTCCTGACAATGATGGTGGCCCACGAGTGCGCCCTCGTCCTGGGTTAGATCGACGCCCCGAAGCCAATCAGCCAGGTCGTGATGGCGCACCACGCATCACACCTGAAAACAAAGAGGGAAGTAGCGACAATCGTCCACCACGCGATCCCGCAATGCGTCCCGATCGTTCGGAAGGCGTCGGCACTCCTGATCGCGATGGGCGACCTCGTGTCGATCTGCCCGGCGACCGGGGCCCACGCCCCGGCCGTGACGGAGATCGTCCTGGCAATGACGGAGATCGTCCCGGTATGGGAGACCGCCCCGGCAGAGAAACTAACCCTGCTGACGGAAACCGCCCTGGCCGTGACAGTAATCCTCCGAATGAAAACCGCCCTGGTCGTGAAGAGGGTGCCGGTCGAGATGATCGTCCCGGCCGTGATAATCGCCCCGAAGACGGAAACCGTCCGGGACGTGACATGACCCCTGATCGCAATAACGGTGATCGTGGCCCAGGGCGTGATGGTAACAACCGTGGCCCTGAGAACCGCGACAACGACCAAAGAAGCGATCGTGGCAACAATGGACGAGACGGAAACCGGTTCATGGAACTGGGGAACAATCCTCGCAACCCTTTGAAAGCCCGTACGGAAGACGTGGAACGTCAGCTTCGTGATCTCAATCGTGATGTTCAACGAGTTTCTCGTGATCAGAACGAAATCGAACGAGCGATTGGTCGTGGTCAGGTGGTTCCCGTGCGAATCGGGGCCAACGGGGCCTTGGGACGTGGAAACGACCGGGTTGACTGGAGTCGTATCCAAACTCGCGAACAATTGCGTGATCTGAACAACTCAGCCGACCTGGCCCGATTTTTTGGCCGTAATGACGCCCGGGATTTTCAGTCCTTCCGAATTGATCGTGTCAGCGGCCGTTTTCAGGATCGCCTGGATAACAATCGCTTCGATAATAACTTCCGAACCTTCGGATTCTATGACCGTCACAACGTCGGACGTCAGTTCGATCTCTATCGCCGAGGTGATGTGGCTCGTCAGTTGAGATTTTCCAGCCTTCTAATGGATCGCGGCGGCTGGAGAAATCGATATTACGGGCCAATTTCTCCCCTCTATTCACGAGTCAGCTTTAGTGGCTGGTATGCAGGCCCAAGATTCTATCCTCGTTACACATGGTTCCCCTTCTGGAGTCCCTGGGTTCGCTGGTCGTGGTGGAATACAGTGCCCATTGTCTATGACCCACGCCCTGTGTTCGTCCGCCCGATTTACTATGAACCAGCTCCTGTCTGGACAAATGTCTGGCAATATCCTCAGTATCAGCAGCTTCCTGTCGTCTCATCGGGGACATGGGTGGATCTGCCTCAGACGGCCGCAGTAACAGAAGGAGTCGATATCCAGTTGATTGCGGTACGATTTGTGGATTCGGGTCATACCGAACAGCAGATGGGCCCTCGCTATCGTGTCTGGTTAAAGAATAACTCGCAAGCCCCTGTCACTCAGACCTTCAATCTGGTCATGCTGGCAGGTAACGATGATCAGCCCAACGCATCATTGCCGCAGGCTGGTGTGGTGGTGGGGTCGATGGAACCTGGCCAGATCACTTCAGTTGATCTCCGCTTGCCCATCGAAGCCAATCAGCTCTTTGTGAACAACGAAGGGCGCAAGGAACCTTTTGTTAAACTCCACCTGATTGCTGATTCCGAACGGGTTCTTAATGACACTAACCCCGAAAATAATGTGGCGGTCGTTGATCGTGGAGAAATTCTCCCCGTAGACCCCGCAGCATTTTCACTGGATACCTCAGTCGCTGGCCCGGGAACCATGATCTCTCTGGCGGGCGAAGGTTTGGGGCCAGAACCAGGACGTGTCGTGATTACCGTCAATGGCAAAGAATATGACCCCGAAATTTACGGGTGGTATGATCTCGGGATTCAATTCAAGATTCCCGACAACATCCCAGTCAGCGGAACGACCGATGCCCAGGTTGTCATTATTCGAGGTGATGGAGCAGTTGCTAATCCGCTGGATCTGCAACTGGCACCAGGCAATAACATCGGCCCAGCCATTGGCTGGACAGCACAGGACGGTGTTTAGAAATCAAACGGCATAATACAAATGCCATTCTCTAAATCGCTATAGCACAAGAGGGGGATCTGCTAACAACAGATCCCCCTCTTTTCGTTAATGGCAGACGTTCTTCTATCAGATAGGAACCAGCCCCTATTTGTGCTGCGAGAGTGAGGTGGGTATGACCATGCGTCACATGACGCTTTCCGGTCTCACGAAAATTTCACCTGGAGAGCTTTGGCCATTCGTTTGACCTCACTCAGTCCGCGTGCTCGTTTTAATTTTTGTAATCTGATGGCTTCCCTTCCTCAGCCTGATTCACGTAGGCTGTCCGGTATTCACCATAGTTGAGGGAAATTCTCCCATAGGCTCAGTGGTCTGGTTTCAAACGGTTTAGCCCCGTTGATGGTCGAATTTGTCACTAAGGATGTTGACGCAATGTTGCCACAGGACTGCTTTTTGCCGATTTCCAGAACAGTTGATTGGCACTTCCGCCGGTTCTCGGGTCTTTTCGTTGTTCTGGCCAGTTTAGTATGTCTGCAGGGATGCTCACAGAAGCCTCAAGAGACGGCTCCCCTGATCCGCCCTGTCAAAACGCTGATCATTAGTGCTGGTGCCGACGTAAGAACCAGAACGTTCCCTGGCAAAGTGGAAGCGTCACGGCGTGTGGAATTAGCGTTTCAGGTTTCTGGATTGCTCGTCGACTTTCCGGTCAAAGAAGGCCAGCGGGTTGCCAAAGGTGATCTGATTGGCCAGGTTCGCCAGGACGAATTCAAAGCACGAGTCGCCACTCTGCAAAGTCAGTTGGATCAGGCACGCGTTGGCCTGACAGCTCTCATGCAGGGCGAACGGGCAGAAGAACGCCTCCGCCGGGAAGCCCAGGTGCGGGCGGCTGAAGCAAGGCTGTCCAAAACCCGTACCGAACACGACCGAAATTCACGGCTTGTCACTACCAATGTTGTTACACGCGCCCAGTACGAAGTCTCTGAAGCGGCCTACCGTGTCGCTCAGGAAGAACTTCAGGCCGCCCAACAGCTTGTCGCGCTGGGAACCATTGGTCGCGAAGAAGATATTCAATCTCAGGAAGCTCAAATTCGCGGCTTGGAGGCCCAGCTTGTCGAAGCCAATCTGAACCTTCAAGACAGCACGCTGAAAGCTCCTTATGACGGCGTGATTGCCCAGCGTTTTGTGGAACAAGGTCAGAATGTTCGTGCGAAAGAGCCAATTGTCCGCTTTCAGGATGTTGAAGAAATTGAGATTCTGGTCGATGTACCGGAAACAGTGATGGTGGCCGATATCACACGGGCCGACATTGTTTCTTTGACGGCCAACATCAGTGGTGCCCCTGGAGTCGCTTTTCCCGTGAGGATTCGAGAAATCGCACAGGTTGCTGACCCAACGACACAAACATTCAATGTCCGTGTGGGGATGCAGTCCCCTGAAGGATTGCAGGTTCTTCCCGGTATGACAGCCACTGTACTCGCGACATATCGCCGTGCTGAAATCCTGGGCAAAAGCCCCTTGCTTGTTCCCGTAACAGCGATCAGCAAATCTGAAGATGGACGACAGATCGTGTGGGTTATCGATGAAAACTCGAAAGCCCAACCGAAAGAAATCAAACTGGGTTCTGCCATCGGCAATGAGGTGGAAGTGGCCGAAGGATTATCCCCCGGTGACCGAATCGCAGTCGCTGGCGTCACCTTTCTGCGTGAAGGCATGGCGGTTCGCGATTTAGCCGATGGGCTGAGTTCAGCAGCATTGCCGAGCGAAGGGAGCACACGATGAACATCGGTGAATTCTCTGTTCGTAATAATCGTGTGCTGTTTGTTTCGATGTTTTTCATTCTTCTCGGAGGCATTTTGGCCTATGAGCGGCTTGGAAGACTTGAAGATCCTGAATTCACAATAAAAGAAGCGTTGATTATCACTCCCTACCCCGGTGCCAGTGCCGAGGAAGTGGCGAAAGAAGTCACAAACCCCATTGAAGCAGCTTGCCAGCAACTGGGGCAGTTACTTCGTGTCGAGTCAGAGTCCGTACGTGGCCGCTCGGTTGTTACGGCGGTGATTCAGGATCGTTATGACCGCTTCTCGATCCCCCAGGTCTGGGACGAACTGCGCCGAAAGATCAACGATGTCCAGGGACAGCTTCCACCATCGGTTCGTGGGCGAACACTCGTCGTGGACGACTTTGGCGACGTTTATGGCATCTTTATGGCGATTTCTGGAGAAGGTTTTACCCAGCCAGAACTCCGTCGGTATGCCGAGTTCTTACGCCGCGAATTGCTGACAGTCTCTGGCGTCAAGAAAGTGGATCTCTTCAGCCCTCAGCAGGAAGTGGTCTTTCTAGAAATTTCCCGTCAGCGGCTTTCTCAACTCGGGATCAATGAGCAGGAAATCTACCGCCTGTTGCAGTCGAAGAATATCGCAGCTGATGGCGGGCGGATTCGTGTGGGCGAAGAGCACTTGGCGATCGACCCCGAAGGGGCACTGAATTCTGCCGAAGAGATGCTCGACATTGTCATCAGTTCAGACAGTTCTGGTCGCCAGCTTCGTCTGCGAGATGTCGCAACCATTCAACGAGGATACGAAGATCCTCCCCGAAGATTACTGCGCTACGATGGCCAACCGGCTGTGGGGATTGGCATTTCCACCGTTCAAGGCGGAAACGTCGTGACCATGGGTGATGGAGTTCGCGCTAAGCTAGCCACTCTCAAAAGTGATCAACCGCTC
The DNA here is from genome assembly GCF_056500625.1 of Planctopirus sp. SH287. Lineage (NCBI taxonomy): Bacteria > Pseudomonadati > Planctomycetota > Planctomycetia > Planctomycetales > Planctomycetaceae > Planctopirus > Planctopirus sp. SH287. The sequence continues at coordinate 2,542,722 of NZ_CM151403.1, forward strand.
GGTATGGAAATTGATGATATCAATTTCCAGCCCGAGGCTGTCACGATTGCCACGAATGATTTCATCTTTAACCTGGGCAAAGCCGTCGCAATTGTTTTTGTGGTGCTGCTCTTTGCTATGGGACGCAAGACCGGCCTGATCATTGGCGCGGTTCTGTTTCTCACCATCATGGCCACTTTCCTGGTGATGTACCTGGTCGGCGGGTTGCTGATGGAGCGTATTTCGCTGGGAGCGTTGATTATTGCGCTCTGCATGCTGACAGATAACGCGATTATTGTGATCGAAGGGATCAAGGTTCGCATTGAAGGGGGCGACGACAAGCTCAAGGCGGTGCGTGAGGTTGTTTCCCAAAATCAGTGGCCGCTGTTTGGTGCCACGGCCATTGGTGTGATTGCCTTTGCCGCGATTGGTCTTTCAGAAGATTCCACAGGCGAATACTGCAATTCACTGTTCTGGGTGATTCTGATTTCGCTCAGCCTCAGTTGGGTGTCGTCGATTACGATTACTCCTCTGCTCAGCTATTTGTCGTTTTCACCTTTGCCCAAAACGACTCAGGCTAACGGCACTGAAAAAGCAGCCGATCCTTATGGCGGCGTGTTCTTTCAGTCATACCGGCGACTACTGGAGTTTTGCCTGCGGTTTCGATGGGGAGTTGTCGTTGCCTCCATTCTCGGATTCATCATTTCGCTCTATGCCTTCCGGCATGTTGACCAGAGCTTCTTCCCCCCTGCCACCCGACCGCAGTTCATGGTGGATTGCTTCCTCCCCTCAGGGACACACATTCTTGAGTCTGAGGCATTTGCCGAGGAAGTCGAAAATTATGTCCAAAAACTTCCTTCGGTGAAGCATGTGACGTCATTCATCGGCGGCGGTGGATTGCGATTTCTTCTGGTCTATAGCCCTGAACGGGAAAATCGTGCCTTTGTCCAGTTCCTGGTGGATGTTGACGATGCCACACAGATCGCGGGATTGATTACCACGATTCAGAATCATCTCGACCAGAATTACCCCAATGCCAACACGATTGCGAAAAAGTTCTTGTTAGGTCCAGGGGCGGGCGGGCGTATTCAGGCTCGATTTGATGGGCCGGATGCTGCCAAACTCCGTGAACTTTCTGATCAGGCCGTGAAAATCCTGCGGGATGACTCCAATACACTGTGCGTAAGGACAAACTGGCGTGAACGGGAACTGGTGCTCCGCCCTGCCATTTTTGAACAGCAGGCACGACGCAATGGGATTACTCGTGTCGAAGTGGCCGAAGCATTGCAATCAGGATTTGAAGGACGTGTTGTCGGCTTCTATCGAGAGCCGGGAGGGAGTGGTCGAGGGATCTTCCCGCAGGAAACACGTCTGTTGCCGATTATTGCGCGTCCTCCATTGAATGAGCGCAGCGATGTTGATGCCATTCAAAGCATGCAGATCTGGAGTCCTTTGGCAGGTCGGATGATTCCTTTGAGTCAGGTGGTTTCAGGAACGGCTCTGGAATGGGAAGACCCGATCATTCATCGGAGAAACCGGCGCGAAACGGTGACGGTTCATGCCGATCCCCGAACCGGCCTACCGAGCCAACTCTTTGAGAGAGTTCGGAATCAAATTGAATCCATTCCTCTACCGCCGGGTTACACGATGACCTGGGGTGGAGAGTACGAAGATTCCAGTAACGCGCGTGCCGCGTTGGTTCAGCCTTTGCCGATGGCACTGGTCATCATGGTTTTCATTGTGGTCTGCCTGTTCAATTCAATCCGTCAGACACTCCTTGTATGGATGATCGTGCCGCTGGCACTCATTGGGGTCACGGCAGGCTTACTGATTACGGGCCAGCCCTTTGGGTTCATGGCTCTACTGGGTGTGCTCAGTCTGGGTGGTGAGCAGATCAAAAACTCGATTGTGGTGCTCAGTCGTATTCAAACGGCGAGAGAAGAAGGTAAGACTCCGTATGCGGCTATTCTCGATGCCGGAGTCAGCAAACTTCGCCCAGTGCTCATGGTGGCCATCACAACGGTGCTCGGAATGATCCCGCTTTCCAAGGATCCCTTCTTTGCGGCTATGGCAGCCTGCATCATGTTTGGACTCTCTTTTGCCTGTGTACTGACCATGCTGGTGATGCCCGTGATCTATGCGATCCTTTACGGAATTCACAAGGATGATCACCCCTCTCCTGCCGGAACGAACTAAGGCAGGTTTTGGCCTATTGTTATGCTGGAAACCAGGTCGTGGGATGTAAATCGCATCCCACGACTTTCATTTCCAGGGAATACCGTGGATCCTGCGACAACCCAGTCCTGATATAGCAAACGAAGGGCAACATGAAGCATATCCGCATTATTCATAATACTGAGTATCACTATAATGAGCCGGTGACTTTCGGCCCGCATCGTGCCATGATCAGACCTCGTGAAGGCCATGACCTGCACATTATTGCTTCCAAGTTGGAAATTGAACCAGCCGCCGAAGTCCGCTGGCTTCGCGATATCTACGGCAACAGCATTGCGATCATCAATTTCCTCGAGCCAGCTAATAAGTTACGTTTCTATAGTGAAGTTGATGTCGACCTCTATGATGATTATGGGCTGGGATGCTCCATTGACCCCATTGGTCAGTCCTATCCCTTTCAGTATAGCGCTGACGAACAGGTCGAACTGTTTGCTTTCCGATTGCCCAGCTATCCCGCCGATGGGGCCGTGATTCATGAATGGCTCTCATCGCTCTATCAACCGGGTCAGCTGTTAAATACTGCGGATCTCCTGACGACATTGAATACGCGAATTTTCGAGTCATTCCAGTACATGCACCGCGAAGAACCTGGCGTTCAACTTCCTTGCGAGACAATTCGCCTGGGGACGGGTTCCTGCCGTGACTATGCTGTTTTGATGATGGAAGCGGCCCGGCATTGGGGGTTGGCGGCCCGCTTTGTCACCGGCTATATCCAGATGGGCGCTGATCAGCATGGCTCAACACATGCCTGGACGGAAATCTATCTTCCAGGTGCTGGATGGCGTGGCTTTGATCCGACTAACAATAAGCTCGCAGGGGCCGAGCATGTCTCCGTGGGGGTTGCTCGCGAACAGGATAAGGCCTCGCCTCTGGCAGGCTACTGGTCAGGATCTTCCGATGCTTTCAATCACATGGAAGTGAAAGTCCAGGTCTTTGATATCAACGACCTGCCAGTCGCCCCCGTTCCTTCCGAGCCTGCCCCTCCTGTGGAACCGCTTTTGATGACTGATCCGGTCAATACGACATCAACACCAACCGCCGATATCGCTCCGCTGCCTCCTCTCCCCCCATTTCCCGAACAGCCAGCCCCTTCAGTGGTCGGCAATTGTCAATAGAAGTCAGTAGAGATCGGTCATCGATAGCAAATCATCGATAGCGACATTCCAAAGCGATGGCTTTAATCATTCGTTCTGAAGACAAAGGGCGGTGCTTCACAAGAAAGCACCGCCCTTTGACGTTTAACAGGAGTGACGATAGCAAGGCCACGACAGAGACTACTGCATTGTCAAAGTATAAAATTCGGGTCTCTTCTGTTGTTACGTCCGACAACGGAGGACGTTGCGGCGACATCAACCCGAAGACAAAGCCGTGACACGGCACTACTTGTCCCAACCGGCGGCCTCGCGGACATCAATCATGGTCTTCAAGATCGTATTCCAGGTCTCCTGATTCTCCAGCGTGGCGTTCGGGAACATACAACCATCCCAGCAGATGTGCTCAATTCCCCGTTCCTTGGCACCCTGCAGCCAGTAACTGGCACATTTCACAATGTCGATCTTCCCGTTGGGATCATCAGCCGGACAATGTCGACCTGTTTTATCATGGCTGCCTGTCCCATGGACAGAGCCATCGTTCTGCGCCACATGGAAGTCAATCGTCCATGGACGCAAGGCGTCGGTCATGACTTTGTAAGCGGCCCAGAACTCTTCTTCAGTATATCCAGTTTTCAATAGCGCATGTTCTTCTGCATTGTAGCCCATCAAATAGAGATAGGTATGAGCCAGATCAGCCTGGAAACCGACGGTTTTCGGACGATCAACCGCTTCTAACAAATCGACCATATCTTTCCATGAGTGCATGCCAGCCCAGCAGATTTCTCCTTCTGCTGCCAACCGCTCGTTAAAGCTGGCTGCCACGCTGGCGGCTTCCTGGAAGGTCTTGGCGATTTTGGCCGTATTCCCCTTGGGATCATCATGCCAGGCCGAGGTTCCGGTGGCTGAATCGATGCGGATGACGCCATATTCGCGAACGCCGTGCTCACGAAGAATCTTGCCAATACGACAGGCTTTCTCGACAGCCAGCACGAATTTCTTCCGGGCTGCTTCATCACCCATGGCCGAGTCACCCACCGTCCCCGGCCAAACAGGCGCCACCAGTGACCCGACTTTAAGTCCATGAGCAGCAATCAGATCAGCCATGTTGCGAATGGCCGTCTCGCTGGCATCGGGATCGGTATGAGGATGGAACAGAAAGAGATCAATCCCGTCATAAGTGACGCCATTCACATGGGCCTTGCCCGTCAATTCAAGCATCTTTTCGAGGCTGATCGGCGGATGGTCAGTCCCCGGTTCTTTACCAACAAGACCTGGCCACATGGCATTGTGAAGCTTCGGAAAGGCGTGTGTCATTGCGATTGATTCCACAAAAGGTGTGCATCAGGAACGAAAATAATCCGCGATCGGCAGGAATGGTTTAACGGGCCAATGAACTACTGGCAACATTCTTTGAGGGGCCGAAAAAACGGGAAACAGGAACGGAAAATCCGGGGAGTTCGCTCTCTCCGCTGAGCAGATCATGATCGCCTAGCAGGATGGGTTTCTGTCCTTTGCGAAACACCGTTACGGTCTTCCAGACAGGATCCAGAATCCACACCTGCCCAACCCCGGATTTCAAATACAGTTCGGTCTTGGCGGTGACACCCTGTACGGTATCGCTGGGAGAAAGAATTTCCGCCGCAACGACTGGTGGGCCTTCGTAGAGCAGTGGTTCATCACTTAGAAAACTGTATTCGATCCCTGACCAAACTCCTGCGTCGATACCAACAAGGGACTCGGAGTCTTCTGAAAGGCGGCACCTTGCCTCACCTGATCCTACTTCAAAAGGACTTCCATGATTTTGTCGGTGCCAGTTCACAAGTTCAAAGACTAGCTGTGACAGAACGAATGCGTGAAGTCTTCCTCGTGTCGTCACCGACGGTCTCTCCACTAATTTGCCTTCGATCAGTTCCAACGTCACGTCATCGGGAGCTTCCGCTTCGAGCTTCAGAAACTCTTCCAGCGTGATGGATGGTGCCGTCACTGTGGCCATAGGATATCTCCTCAACCGTTCCAGACAATCACTACTTGAGACTGCGACACTCAAACAATTGGCCCGCGTTCAAAGAGTAAGCGGGTATCAAACTCCAGGCCGCTGAAAATTCCACATCCGATATAACGTTGGGAAATCGAGAGCAATTCCGGTTCCTGGCCGTTCCGGTGAATTGTCATCGCACGTAATTCGGGATCGACATACCAGACCTCTTCAACACCGCAATCAAGATAGAGCTTACGCTTCTCACTAATATCCCCGTGCGTATCAATGGGCGATAGGACTTCCACCGCCAGAACAGGCGGCGTGCGAGGATGTGACGACGATTCGGGCACACTCGCATATTCCGGCCCCATCCAGACTCCCAAGTCAATCCCCACAATCTGTGGAGGATCCTGAGTGATCTCGCAACGAACCTCGCCAACACCTGTGAAGGCCATGATCTGTGGTTGCTTCATCAACCAGTTCTCAATGATGTAGGACAATCGAAACAGCACGAATGAATGCCAGGCATTGCGGGTGGTCATCTCTGTTTCCCGTATTTCGCCGTGAATTAATTCCAGACGCACACCCTCTCCCGCTTCGGCTTCGCGCCGCAGGAATTCCTCCAGAGTGACTGGTGGCATGGGAGCAATCGACATGGCGAAACTCCTGAAAATCGTCGCAAACGCACGTGCGACATCGTTCATGGATATTGCTGGGGAAGCCTTTACCGCTGTTGGCAAAGTGGTACGACCACTCTGTCCTGACTGGTTGCTGAACTTGTCCGCAGGCTCGTTGGCCTGCTCACCACTCTTTGCTTAACCTGTCAAATCTGAATGGAAGCTCCACAATTGTATCAAAAAATGAGGGGGATTGTTGTCAATCCCCCTCCAGGAGCCTCACTGGCTTCAATCCCTTAGTTACTTCTTCTGTTACTTCTTCCAGGCACCGATGGCCGGGGCTTCCGGCTGTGCTTCCGGCCCGAAGTATCTCAGACCAACCAGCGGATCAGTTCCGGTATTCTCGAAGGTGATCCCTTCTGCAGCAGCCTTGGCTGTGACGAAGACTTCGTCCATCGTCATCTGTCCAAAGCGGATCATGGAGGGCGTTTGCAGCTTCAGGCCATTGACCGAGCCTTCGCCCTGCACTGTGATCCAACCGTAAGCCCCGCCATCCTTGATGGTGACTTTAGTGCCTGGCTGAATGGTCAGTTCCTTGGCGGTGAAGTCCTGCGCTCCCTTGATGCGGCCGTAAACGATCCAGCGATCGAAAAAGCCTTCTTTCTCACTACCGGAGGCCACAATAGGCTCAAGATAATGGCTGTCTTTGAAGTCAGGATTGACGTTCCCTTCCCAGTCGAGAGCATCGACAAGGTATGTGTTGTCACCATGCTTGTCTTCAGGGAAGTCCTTGGTCAGCAGTGAACGAGGCACTGCCCGGCCTTCGACCATCGACTGGTACATCCCGAAGACATCACTGCCCCACTGTGGTTCATAGGTGAGCAGCGAACCAGGGGCATGCAGAATGCACGGAGGAATCAGCCAGCCAGTGCCGACCTTCAGCCGGTAAGCTTTCGACAGATCGAGAATGCCGTTGTCGCCATCATTCCAGCGATCAAGGCAGGCGACGACTTGTTCTTTCGTGGTTCCTGGCTCAAAACCCATGAACGTATAAGGAAAATTGTTCCCGACGTTATTGAGCTGCGGCGGGAAATAGTAACTCTCAGGCTTCCCTTCCTGCCCGACCAGTTTGGCCTGCTCGGCGTTCTGGTGCATGTGATGAGGGATCGGCCCCATGTTGTCGAAGAACTTCGAGTAGACCGGCCACTTCTTATATTTCGACCAGATATGCTCACCGACGATTTCGGCTCCCAGTTCTTCCACGGCATCACGCAGCAGGAACTTCTCTCCCCCTGCGACACAGTAGCTCAAACCTTCATCGTGGGAACGTCCTTCATTGGCGGCTTCAGTGGTTGAACCGAACCAGCGTTCATCGATGCCACCGCGATGTGTGCCCAAGGCATAGTAATCAGCAGGATGGAGCTTGAGCCGGCGACCCGGTTGCAGGAACGAACGAGGAACCCACGTTGGGGACAATCGGAATACACCACGACCTTCGGTCAACGCGGCACTGGCCAACGTCTTTACACTTGCCACTGGAATTCTCCCGTTTCTCAACTTACGCCAGACTCAAAGCTGTTTGAAAAAACTCATTCGTCAACCGCAGAGGATCAACGCATGCGAATTCGTCGCATTGTGGCTGGGAACAAGACGTTTTGCAAAGGGGGAAGCCAGCTTCTTCACGAAACGTTGATTACAATTCGGCCAGTGCCATTCCCATTGCTCCCTACTGTCCCGAAATTATTGCCGATCACCCATGACCGATCCCCTGCAACTCAATGACGCCAGCGACATCAAAAAACGTTTCTGGGATATTGCCGAAGGGGTCACTTATCTCAATCATGGCTCTTTTGGCCCCACCCCTCGTCTTGTACAGGAAGCTCGTTACCACTGGTCGCAACGGCTTGCCTCCAATCCCATGAACGGCTTCGTTCGTGAACTGGATGCCGAATTAGAAAAAGCCAAATCGGTACTGGGCACCTTTCTGAACTGTTCCCCCAACGACCTGCTCTTCATCGAGAACGCCACGACAGCAATGAATGTCGTCGCTGCGTCCTTTGACCTGATGCCGGGAGACGAAGTTCTCTTTAACGATCACGAATACGGTGCTGTCCGCCGTATTTGGGAACGTGCCTGCTTAGCCGCGGGCGCAAAACTGGTGACGGCGACTTTGCGTCCTTTTCATGATCCCGCCGATGTCGTCGAGCCGCTGTTGAGTGCGGTCACCCCTCGAACACGGCTGGTTATTCTCAGTCATGTCACGTCGGCCACAGCCACTGTCTTTCCGATGAAATCGCTGATCGCCGCCTTTTCAGAACGAGAGATTCCCGTTGTCGTCGATGGCCCGCATGCGATTGCCATGCAGGATTTCTCACTTGGTGAACTGGGAGCCGCCTTCTACTGCGCGAGCCTTCACAAGTGGCTCTGTGCTCCATTGGGAACGGGATTTCTTTACGTCGCACCCGAATGGCAAACAAAAGTTCGCGCTCCGATGCTCAGCTGGGGCCGCCCGATTTCGGGACGTAAGGCAACCTGGCAGGATGAACTTCGCTGGCAGGGGACACGCGACCCCGATCATTATCTGGCTGTTCCCGCAGCCATCGAGTTCATGGAATCGTTCGGCCTGGATTATTTCCGCCAGCGTGGGTTTGCTTTAGCGTACGAGGCTCGCGCGCTCCTTGAAGACCTCTTTGGAACAAAGGCAACAGCTCCAGCCGACATGGCATGGAGCGGCACAATGGTCGCAGTCCCCTTACCTGCCACTGACATTCCCCTTCCCAAAGCTGATTCCGACCCCATTCAGGTCGGTCTCTGGGAAGAGGCACGCATTGAAGCTCCCGTCATGTTCTGGAACGGCATCCGCCATTTGCGTATTTCCTGCCACCTCTACAACGACCGTCAAGATCTTCGCCTCCTGGAAGAGACACTCAAGAAGCTGCGCGGCAAATGCTGGTAGCTGATGAGCTTGCTGAGCGAATTAACTCACTGCCTGTTGAACAAACCTGACCGAGAGGCCCGAAGCCCTTTTGGAATACACCAGATGCCCAACAAGAACGAGAACCTTTGAACGCCGAAGGCCCAAAGCACCCGTGGGGTACGGACAACAAACAGAAAGCACCCTGGCGGCGTAAGACCCAAACGTGGATGAACAACGGACCCTCATACGCCGCCACAAACCCCGCAAGGGGTTAGGTGGTGTAGTCGGCGTTGAGGGCGACGTATTCTTTGGTGAGGTCGCTTGTCCAGAAGCGGATGCTCGAGTTGCCGTGAGTCAGTTTGAGATCGATGTGGATGTCGCGGTTTTCTCGCATCGATATCGAAGCGGCGGCGGCATCAAAAGCCAGTGGCACGCCTGATTCATAAAGAGCGATACCATTGACCCACAGGGATACGTCTTCTTCTTGAAGTGGTACACCGGCGTAACCTGCGGCTGAGACAATCCGCCCCCAGTTCGGATCGGCCCCGCAAATCGCCGTCTTCACCAGCGCACTGTCAGCAACGGTCTTGGCAATTTGAAACGCTTCATCACGTGACCGACAGCCAGAGACATCAATCGTGACAAAGTGTGAGGCCCCCTCGGCATCCTTGATGATTAACTGTGCCAACTCCATCGCCACATCGGCGACACATTTGGAAAACAATGTTTTCGCTTCACCACTGGTGCATTCCACCTCAGAAAGACCATTCGCGAGAAGGATGACCGAGTCGCTCGTGCTTTCATGTCCATCAACGCTGATGCAGTTGAAACTGTCACTCACGGCTGCCGACAACGCTTCTTGCAGTACCTCTGGTGTTGACTTCGCATCGGTCATGATCACGCACAGCATCGTGGCCATATTGGGAGCGATCATCGCGGCTCCTTTGCAAACCCCCGTGATGCGCACATTCCCACCGGCAAGATGCAACTCGCGAGTCACCTGCTTAGGGAACGTGTCCGTCGTCATGATCGAACGGGCGGCTTGATCGAATGAATCGGTGCCTGGTGAAAGTTGCTGGCCCGCCACACCAATGGCCGTTACGATTTTTTCGATGGGCAACAGCCGACCAATCACTCCCGTCGAACAGACGAGAATGTCGTCCCCTTCACAGCCAATCGCTGCTCCGACGGCACTCGCCATGGCCTGAGCGTCGCGAATCCCCTGATCTCCGGTGCAGGCGTTCGCATTCCCTGCGTTGATCACCACTCCCCGCGCTGTGGCTCGGGGCAATCGCTCGCGGGAAACCTTCACGGGTGCCCCACACACGAGGTTCGTCGTAAAAACGCCGGCAGCCGCACAGGGTGCCTCAGAAATAAAGAGTGCCAGGTCAAGTCGGCTCGTCCCCGGCTTCACACCTGCTTCCACAGCAGCAGTCTGGAATCCGGCAGGCAATGGCGTTGTCATTCACCCAATCCTCAAGCGTGGTTCATCAATCAGTACGCGGGAATTTTTTGGCAGCGTAATCAAACCGATGCCATGAGAAAAGTCGCGAACCGTTCATTGCAACTGTAGTGCAACTGGGGCCTACGACCTGACAGCAGTCGATTCAAGCGACTCGGTTCCAAGTTTCTGGTGAGATCCGTGGGATAGTGAAACATCGGAGGGATTTACCTGGTGACTTTCCGACCCCGCAGACGCTCGCATCTCACACAGAAAATATCCCACAGTGCGACGAACGCCACTTTCCAGTTGATTTTTGACTGGCCAATCTGGCGGTCTTCAAAGGTAATGGGTGTCTCAATGATTTTTGCACCCACTGCTTGTACCCGATAAAGGATTTCTTCCATGAAGGCATAGCCTCGCGAACGCACGAGATCGAGGTCAAGTTGACGAAGGATGCTAAGTCGATAGCAGCGAAATGAGCCGCTGGTATCTCTGGCTTTGATTCCCAGAAGCAGGCGGGCATAGCCATTGACCAGAAAGCTCATCCAGCGGCGAGTGGCGGGCCAACCCACGACGCCCCCGCCCTTCACGTATCGTGAGCCGATGACCACATCGGCCTGCGCCATCCCTGCCACTAACGCGGGGAGATAGCGGGGATGATGGCTAAAGTCGGCATCCATGTTGATGAGTTCATCAAAATCAGAATCGCAAGCCCAGCGAAGTGCTGCCAGAAGCGCCGCTCCCAGCCCTTCTTTGCTTTTCCGCAGCATTAATGTGACGTGATCGTCAACGGCTGCGAACTCTCTGACGACGTCCGCAGTCCCATCGGGGGAGCTGTCGTCGATCACCAGAATTGTCGCGGCTGGCAATTGCGCGCGAATCTCGGGGATCAGCAGACGGATATTTTCTCGTTCATTGTAAGTACAAAGAGTGATTACAGTTCGCGTGCCAGAAACATCAGTCATTGTGAGGGATCAATTCGTCGTTGTAAGTCTCGCAGGAACCGGGCACATGAATTTTTATCAAGGTTCAGTGAATGCCGGCAATTCAGGTCGCTTTCCGAAATTGCTCAATGAATCAAGGAGCCGGAAGCGGAAGGATGGGGCCACTCCCCTGTGATGTTCCCGTTGAATTTCCCTGTGATGTTGTCCCGGTACTTAGTCCCCCCGGAGCCTTCGGCTTTGTCATTGGTGCAACAGGAATTGTGTTTGCCATTGGCGCAACAGGAGGTTCGTCTGGAATCGGAGCAACGGGTGGTGGTGGGAGAGGGGCCGTTACCTCATTGTTCCCGCCTTTCGGCAATTCATCCAATCGTGGTGCAGGAGGTTGCATGTCGATGGGTGACAGTTCCCGCGATGGCAGAGGTGGTAAATCGATGGATGGCGCTGCGACATCAGGAGGCGTAAAAGCCGGAACTTGAGGTCTTGATCCCGGTAATGCACTCTGGCCACGAGGGTTGGTTCCCCGTGGTTGAATCACGGTGTAGCTGGAGGTCGGTGGGTTAACAGGTGATGGTCGCAAGTTTGGTGCTGAGGGCTGGGCCATGCCCGGCAACGGGCGCGCTGTCCCGCCAACTTGCCCTGGGGAATGGGATCGCCCGAGGGGATCGATCAACCCTCCCGAATTTCCCGGCAGTGGGAGATTTTTTTGTTCCGGTTCGTTGGAAGCAGCCAATTGGCTCTTAAGCAGCACTTCAAAATGAGGCCCTCTTCCTGCCATTTGTAAGCCGGCTTGAAGAATCTCAATGGATCGGGGATCGCGATCAAAGTGCAAAAGTAGCCCGAGCAGGAAAAGTCGATCGGTATCACGGATGTCTTCTCTGACCCAATCACTGGCCCTGTGAATGGTATTCATTCGAGCCAGTTGATTTTCCGGCCCCATGATCACTGTCAGTGATTCGCCCTCACGTGCCAGCAAGGGTTGCAGATGGAGCGCTCGCTTGAAATAGGCCACTGCTGACGAATGACGCCCCATTGCCGCCAGACAAACACCTGTGCGGAAATGGGCCTCAGCCCGGTCATCTGCCAATGAAACAGCCCGGCGATATTCCAGAAAAGCCTTCGCCCACTGCTGTTGACGCAACCAATGATCACCCAGACTTTGAGCTTCCAGACTTTTGATTTTCGCATCAGGCGTAGAAGAGGCAACCGGTCGTTGAGCCGGTTCTACGATGGCAGCATCGATCCCGAACTGATCGGGAATGGGGCCAACATTCAAATCTCCTTGTGGGCCGAACCCGCCTGCACCCAGTGGAGCAGCATTCGGGTTCCATGCAGGATTTGAAGGTGCGGGAGTCAGCGGACTTCCCCCCAGCGGGCCAAGTCCGCCATAGGTTCCGACATATTGGTTTTGAAAACCATTTGGCCCCCATGCCGGCGTGTAGACATTAGCGCCACGAGATGGCCTCCACCCTGGGCCGGTCTGCTCCACTCCCCAGGAGTACCCACCAATCGGGCCAGTCATGCCTGGGCCGTAAGCTCCCCAGCCGGTGGAATAGGGAATGGCCCCATAATTTCCCCAGCCGCCATAATACGCAGGGAAGGGAGCCGTATAGGTGATCATGCCCCCCGAGGTGAACGTATTTCCCACCCAGCCCGCCCCTTGGACATTGACTCCCCAACCAGCATACGACCTTGATCCAGAGTAGCCACCAGGGCCGTAAGCATAAGGGCGCCCCGGACGATAGCCAGAGGAGTGTGGTGATCCAGACCCTTGTGCCAGGCAGACAACGTCAAATTCGCACATCGCCTGCACAACGATCATCACCGCCAATAGGCGAATACAAAATCGTCCCCATTGATCCGCACAGTATTGATTAACACCGTATTGACCCACACGGCGAAGTGAACGATGAAGGCCGTGATCTTTGGCAGTTAATTTCATCAAAGGCATGATTCCCCCCAAGCCTGATTGGCATCTCTGATGGGCCCGCACTTTGCCACCGCTGATAAGACAGACTCATAGAAGCGTATGGCCGATGCACGGGCGCCCGCTGTCTATTGCCGGAAAGCAACGGACAGGGACAGGAGGACGCTGTGCGGCATTTCAAACTCCAGTATCACGCAGAAATTGCGGCGTGTAAAGATGCCACAACAAGTTCTTGTTGCGAACTGTCACAAGGTACCTTTCATCACAAAGTGTTGATACGATGTTTGCCTCTGTTGATGAGCACCCCATCCCCTCTTCTTTGACCAGGGCCGTTCAATGATTTCAATGACAGCCAGGCAGCCTTTTGTTGGTTCCGGAGTAATGGCCCTGTTAAAAATCTCTCACCGAAGGGAGCTGGCATTTATTGTCGTGGCGATCTGGTGCGTGGCTTGGGGAACACCTGCCAATGCTCAGGATGGAACTCCAGTGACTCAGGGCAAAGCAGCGGCAGCCATCAAAGCTCTGCTGATTTCTGGCGGGTGCTGTCATGATTATCCACGCCAGCAAATCATCATTTCCCAAGGGCTTGCTCAGCGTGCCAAAATCCACGTGGACGTTGTCGAAGAGGGAGACGGCCGTAAAGACCACATGATTTCCAAGTACAACGAGGAAAACTGGGCGGACAATTACGACGTGATCATTCACAACGAATGCTTTGGTGACGTGAAGGATGAGGCATTCATCAAGCGTATTCTTAAAGCTCATTTAGAAGGCAAGCCCGCGATCTTCATTCATTGTTCGATGCACAGTTATCGTAGCGCCGGCGCAATTGCCGAAGGTTGGCGGGAGTTGATTGGCGTGACTTCCAAGCGTCACGAGAAAGGCCGCCCTGAAAATGTGATCAACGTTGCCCCCAGGCATCCTGTGATGCAAGGGTTTCCTGCCAAGTGGACAACGCCGAACGGTGAACTCTATGTGATTGAAAAAATCTGGCCAAATTGCACGCCTTTGGCAACGGCATTCGGGCCAGAAACCATGGCTGAGCACCCGGTGATCTGGGTGAACACACTGGGCAAGACCAAGGTCTTTGGCACCACTCTGGGGCACCACAATGAAACCATGCTGACAGAAGAGTGGCTGGGTGTGGTGACACGCGGCACCCTTTGGACGGTGGGGAAACTTCAGGAAAACGGCCAGCCAGCTCCCGGCTTTGAAGGAAGTGGAATCGCCCCCATTGAACTTCCTGGCTTAAAGCCCATTCCCGAGAAGTCACTGCCAACTTCCAAGTAACTTTTTATTCCTCTTGCCATTGGCCAATTCTCTGATGGCCTTCACTTTCTGACTGCCAAAAAGATGACTGATCAGCCCTGCAGGCACTTCCCGCTTGCAGGGCTGATATTTTTTTAAGCCATTACTTGCGAGAAGCAACTATTCACACGAAATTCAACTTCATGTCAATTTAGCCACATGATTATTAACAAAGGTTGAAATTATGGTGTATTCACATATAATTGAACGGGGATGTGTTTATCACCATAGTGAAAAACACTCCATACTTTTGTTTTTTTTACTCTGAGGAATCTTTCATGAAGGCTCGTCGCTCTGGTTTCACTTTGATTGAACTGCTGGTCGTGATCGCGATTATCGCGATTTTGATCGCTCTGCTGCTGCCCGCTGTCCAGCAGGCGCGCGAAGCGGCGCGCCGCACTCAATGCCGCAATAACCTCAAGCAACTGGGGTTGGCTCTGCACAATTACCACGACAATTTTCAGATGTTCCCCCCCGGGCAGGCGCAAATTGCGAGCCGCATTGCTGCCAACGAAGGCTGGAAAGGCCGTGGCCTGTGGGTGGCGATTCTCCCGTTTATCGATCAAGGGCCACTGTACAATCTGTACAATTTTAACGAGCACTTTCGCAGCCAGACGACAGCGGTCATTAACGCCAAAATCCCTGGTCTGCTCTGTCCTTCTGATCGGGCGTGGGGTGGTGCAGAAAACGGCTTGAACTATTCAGGATCAGCGGGTTCAAACCTTGATTTCTATTCAAACACAGGGGCTTCTAACGGGTTGATCCAGCGATTGAAGGCCACCGGCATTCGTGATGCGACAGACGGAACGTCTAACACCGTGCTGGCCGGAGAGATGCTCAAAGGCGATTCCAATACGGGAACCGATTCTGATAGTGATATCGTCCAGGCTCTGACATCTCCTCTGGGTACGCTTTCCAATAATGCTTTTCCCACTGTTGCTGATTTAGCAGCGATTACCACAGCCTGTAGCACACCCTCGACCTCCCAGGATTCGCAAAGCCGGTGTGGCCGGGATTGGTCGTCGCCACATGCGGCGCATGCCCAGTTCAATACCGCAGCTCCTCCTAATTGGAAAAGCCGCACTTGTGCCTTCGGTGGTAACTTCAGTGAATGTGCCGATCGCAGCGGGGTTTATCCAGCCCGCAGCCGCCATACTGGTGGTGCTCACGCTTTGATGGGTGATGGTTCGGTACGATTTGTGGGCGAAAACATCGACCTGCTGACTTGGCAGCGCGCCGGCGGACGTGATGACGGCAATGTTCTGGGTGAATTCTAATTCCACCTTCCACAATTCAAACGCTCTTTTCGACAAGCTTTGATTTGTTGAAAAGAGCGTTTTCCGTATCAATGGAATCTTCGACTCCCCTCAAAACCAGGAAAGTGCCTCTCATGCGTTTGGCTTCAAGTGTTATGAAGACACTTTGTTTTGTCGGTATCGCCTCGACCGTTGGCCTTGTTGGCTGTGGTGATCGTCAGCAAAAGTATGACAAACAGGTTTTGACACAACCTGCTCCGCTGGAGATCTTCCGGGCCAACATCACAGGTCTGGCCCAGTCTGGCCAACTCGATAGTGGATCCGGCGAACTCACGGCTATGGCTGACAAACTCGAGGGAACCGAAGGCGTCGACCTGACAACGCTCAAGCCCCTTGTGGAGAAACTGCTGGCAGAACCTCGGAGTGTATCTGCCAATGCCAAAGCGATTCTCGCCAAGCTTCCGGCCGCTCCTTTGCCAGACTCCCAATCCAAGTAATCCCTGGTCGCCTGACTCAACGGAATCTTGGTGACGACTCAGAGCGACATGGGCTTGGAGCGGGATAAAACTCTCCAGAGCCAAGCCCATGGGTTGAGCCGTCAGGCATCCGCGATAGGCAAACACGGCCAATATCTCGGATGCTTCTTGTTACCTGCCAAACTTGATAAGCCAAACACAGCATTAGGCCATTCGGAGACCGCGCATAGTGCCTGTTGAGCTGGCGAATCGATCCGCTTCTAACCCCATTCTCTGAAGCATGCTCACAAACAGGTTTGGTAGCGGGTAGTTTCTTTCACGGTCAAATGCCAAATGCTGCCCATGCTCAAAGCCACCACCGGCCAATAGCACAGGCAGGTTCGTCGTCACGTGTGTCGCGGCATTTCCCAGGTTGGAACCGTACAGAATCATTGTTCGATCCAGCAACGGCTGCCCTCCTTCTTTGGCAGTCTTCAAAGATCCCATCATCTCACCCAGCAACTTCATATGCCATTCGTCGATGGCCTTGAGTTGTGCCAGTTTATCTGGGGATTTGCCGTGGTGGGAGAGATTGTGATACCCCTCCTTGATATCAAAATCTTCCAGATCGAGGACTGGTGAGTTGACGCTATCCAGCATCAAAGTCACACAGCGGGTGGAGTCACTTTCAAAAGCCAGGCGGGCCATGTCATACATCAGCCGGGTTTTGGCCATGTACTCGGCTGGTGTCGTGACATCAGCTGGAACTGGCACAGGTGCCTTGGGCTTCGGCTTGAGTTCCCACTCTTTACTGACGGTCAATCGCTGCTCGAGATCACGGACGCTCTCGAAGTATTGATTCAATCGATCCTGATCGCGCGATGGGAGCTTCTTTTGCAGATCCTTGGCCTGACCGGCAACCGCATCCAGAATGCTGCGTCCCTGCTCCAGTTTTTTAATCTGGGCGTTCACTTCGGCGGGAGAGCCTTGAGTAAACATTGAGCGAAAAACAGACGAGGCCTTTTCTTCGCAAGGGATCAAGACGCCTGAACCTGTCCAGGAAAGGCTGCGCTGTCCCCGAGCCGTGTTCACACCCAGCGTGAGCGAAGGAAACCGGGTCTTCACGCCGATCTGTTCGGCAATGTACTGATCCAGCGAAATCGTGTTACGAAATCCGCCACTGGAAGGATGGGGCGCCGCTGTCAAAAAACAGATATCTGCGGGGTGCCCGCCATCGACGTCAGGATGAGAAACACCACTAAAAACCGTGAAGTCGTTGCGGTACTTTTCCAGATGTTTCAAATAGGTGGACGCTTCATAATCTCGACCTGCTCCCTTGGGAAAGAAATGATCAGGCAACACTCCCAGGTTGTTACAGATCCCCATGAAGCGGCGAGGGACATTCGCTTCTTCGCGAGCTTTAGCAAATGCCGGAGTCATCGACTCCAGCAACGGGAGAGCCAGGCCAACACCGGCTGCTTTAAGAAACTGCCGCCGCGGCAACGCCATACGAGTGACTATGTTCATCATCTGTTCCTACTGGTCTGTCAAACCTGAAAGTGGGGTTAAACAAGTTGTAATGTCCGACAGGGGTGGACGTTTTAGCGTGTTGAACCCCAAGACCAAGCCGTGACACGGCACTACGGAAAAAGTTTACTTGTCGCAGAAAAGGCGGCTTTGCACCAATCCATGGATGAGATCGGCTGTCCGATAACCCGTGGCTTGAGTGCGATCCAGAATTTGTTCAATCTCCTGGCGATCACTGAATCGAACAGGCGCCCCGGTGGCATAGGTTGCCAACTGCCCCACAAGATTGCGGGCCAGTTGACGCTCATTTTTTACAAGCAGACGTTTGAATTCTTTAATGTCTTTGAAGGCTTCACCCGTGGCGAGATTCCCCGTCGTATCCACTGGCAAACTCTCTGCAAACTGGAATGGCTGCCCGCTCTTTGCAAACCCGTTGACCCGTTTTCCTTTATCGGCCAGCGCGCGATATTTGGAACGGAAGCCCCCCGCAACATCGAAGCACTCTAAAGCAAAACCAGGAGGATCGATGTTGATATGGCAACTGGCGCAAGAGGCCTGATTGCGGTGTTTGGCCAATTGCTCACGAATGGTTGTAGCACCTCGTAAATCAGGTTCAACCGCTGGAACCGGGGGCGGAGGCAGTGGTGTCTTCCCCAGAATTCGATCCATCACCCAGGCCCCACGAACCACAGGAGACGTTGTGGTTCCATTGGCCGTGACGGTCAGAACACTGGCTTGTGTCAAAAAACCTCCACGGACACTGTTTGCAGGCAGCTTCACTTTACGCAGCGTGTCACCTTCCATGGCGGGCAAGCCATAATGAATGGCCAACCGCTCATTGGCGAATGTAAAGTCCGATGCCACCACATTTTTTACAGGAAGGTTCTGCTTGATCATTTCCTTAAAGTAAAGACGAGTCTCTTCAATCGCCGAATCGGTTAACCAATCGTCCAGATAGTAATCTCCATAGAGACTGCTATCCGGCGAGTTATCGAGGATCTTTCGCAGATCCAGCCAATAATCGAGATAGGCCTCAACAAAGCGATCACTGCGAGGATCACTGAGCAATCGTTGAGTCTGCTGGCGGAGTGACCTCGGATGACGTAACTCACCTCGCGAAGCGGCTTCTCTCAGTTCTCTATCAGGAGGAGAATTCCAGAGGAAATAGGAAAGCCGAGAAGCCAGTGTGTAATCATCCAGTGTCCCCGGCTCCGAATGACAGGTCGTAAATTCTGGCGAGCACAGCACTGCGGTATACCCAGCTAACATGGCGTTCTTGAATGACGCACCACTGGCCAATTGCTGGCTGATCACAGGCAGAAACCGCAAACGCTCTGACTCACTCACCGGTCGACGATAGGCCTGCTGCACAAAGCGATCCAGCAGGCGTTTTGCGTCTGCTGGTGGATCTTTTGAAATAATCTCAACGGTCTTCCCATTCAATTTCATGGGGAGATCACTGAAGAGTAACTCATGGCCGCGCGGTGGCCAGACATCGTAGATCGGGCCTTCCACTTCCAGCCAACGATAAACAACCCCAGGCTGGCCATCCTGCTGAGCCAGCGGATTCTGCCAGCGAGTTTCACCTGGTCGGGATCGGAACAGCCGCGAGGCATCCGGGCGAATGGTTTCACCTGCCAACAAGTCAACTTCCATCTCATGAACACTGGCATCAGGATGGACATCAAAAGAACCGATCCGTCGCAATTGACGGGGTGGTCTTTCGGCATAGATCGTGACCGGTTCCGAGCGTTTCCCCTTACGGATATCATCCAGATTGGGGATGAACCATTTCGGGGAACGGGCCTCGGGATTTTTCAAATTGTAATTGGAACCATTCGGCCCAACCCAGGCCGATTGAGCCATGAATCGGAGTTTGTATCGACCGGAAACTTGTGCCCGGAATTGATCAAACTTGGGTTCCACGGGTTCATAAGCCCCCTGAACCAGACCCACACCTTCTAACTCTCTGGTTTTCGGATCAGCTTCTCCCACGGTCATCGGAGCCTCGCCTTTGCGAACCAGAGGCTGCCCTTGAGTCCCCAATGCGGGAAACGTGGCGCGTTCGGGAGCTGTATTGAACTGGCTGTAGGTCATCTTTCGAGTAAATGACGGCTGCTCGCGGGCATAGTATTTACGGATTGTTGGTTCTGTTTTTTTTGTTTGCGTCGCAATAACGCCATTCAGTGCAAATTCTGCAGCCTCCATGTAGCGGGCCATCTGCACGTGTGAAACGTCCAGCGCATCGCCAATTTTGTTATAGCCATAAGAGACGGCATCGTCGGGCAGAATCGTTCGGAGCGGAAGCCATTGGGCATCGAGCAGATCTCGAACAGTCTGCTCATATTCCAACCGATTGAGTCGCCGCCGTGTCGCTCGACCTTCCACCGAAGTCCGTGTGACTTCAGCTGCAATAATCGCCTTACTGATCAAAGACAGCATCTGATCGCGATTGGGCCGCGATATCGGATCACCATCCTTGGGCGGCATTTCTCCAGCAGCCACCCGGTCATGAATTCGCACCCAGATCTCAGCATTTCGCGGATCAGTCAGGTTCATTGAAAGGGAGGTCAGATCCAGATTTCCAGACTTGGAGTCGGCATCATGACAAGCCACGCAATTTGATTTGATCAAGCCCGGCAACGCATCCGCCAGTCCCTGCGAGTGCCAAAACGCCAGAATTGCCGCCACTATCAGCCCGCGCAGCATCTTGTCTGGCCCTCTCCACTCACAATCCCGAAATTCACGCATTGATTTTCATGGCAAGATTCAGTGACGCACCAACTCGATCAGTCAGGCGGATTTATACTTCTTCTGCCAAGCGGATTTAATGGCTGGCACTGCCATCAAATCAACACATCAACATTCTATCGCAATTGGGAAGTGACGGGGAGTCAAAAGTCACATCGAATTGGTATTCACACGCTGAATCCTTCTGCCAGAGAGTCCCTATAAAGCCCTAACAAAACCGGTTGTGCTTGTTTGGAAATGCGAAATGCTTCTTCAGATCCTGTGGCATCAGAGTTTTTGTTAGAGTTTTAAGAGTATTGGCGCATTGAATGTCTACAAACAGGCCGATGGAACCCTACTGCATTGTCAAAGCATAAAATTCGGGTCTCTTCTGTTGTTAAGTCCGACAACGGAGGACGTTGCGGCGATATCAACCCGAAGACAAAGCTATGACACGGCACTACCGGCTTTGGGCTTCCAGCATTTTGATCCAGGGGCCGACGAAGTGGCCGCTGTCGTGGTAAGTCCGTCCGCTGACCATATGACGATCAATCACGCAAGGCTCGTTGACATAGATGCCGCCGCACACTTCGAGATCAAAGCGACATTTTGCAACCGTTGCCATCCGCAGACCTTTGACAATGCCTGCACGCGCCGGGATTTCTACCCCGTGACAGACACTGGCCATGGGTTTGCCATGCTCCCAGAACCAGCGGGTCATGTGTAGCAAATCTTCGTCTTCGCGAATGTACTCGGGAGCACGGCCGCCGCTAAAAAAGATCCCCGCATAATCTTCAGGACGAATTTCATGGAACGCAACCTCGGCTTCGATCGAGTAGCCTTCCCATTCTTTGGTGATTGTCCAGCCTGGTTTCACCTCGTGAAGAACCATCTGGTAACGGCGTTTCTCAGGTGCCGCCACCACCGGTTGAAACCCACCTTCAATCAGGCGATAGTAAGGGTAGAGAGTGTCCACTGTCTCAGTGGCATCGCCGATAATGACAAGGACTTTCGGCCGGGACATTTGATTCCTCTAACGTGAACGATAACGCCTGTTTTGACCAGGCTCTCATGATGACCGATTTGCCACAACTTTATGACTTCGTGATAAACGATTCCAGATAATGACGGGAACGATTGAGTTCCTCAGCCACCTGAGCAGGAGTTTCCAGCATCGACACCCCTCGTGGGAAGGGGTGCATGAAAATTTCTGTCCAACCTTGATAGTTGATCTGACGCAACGCCGCAATCAGCGGCTCAAAGTTCAGTGGCCCGCGGCCAGGGAGTTGTAACAACTCTTCTTCTTTGGTGAGTCCTTTCCCCGAGCCTTTTCCATGCTGCCAGGCGTAGAAGACGGTGATGGCGTCGCCTAACTCCTGGATCAACCCACTGATCAGCTTCTCTTCCTGAGGCAGGTGATAAGGGGCAAATGCGATTGACAGTGATTTTGATGGCCGGAGTTCCGCCAGGTAGCGTAACGAGTCAGGTGACTCAATCAGATTATTGACATGGTTCTCAATCGAAATCGTCACACCGGTTTCTTCGGCAACTTCCAGATGTGGTTTCAGTTTTTCAATGAAGCTGATGACCGCATTCTTGAGTTCTGAACCCGCCAGACCTTTAGGCCCTGATCCCCCTGTGACGATGGTTTGGCAGCCAAACTTCTGAGCGACTCGCATCTCCTCTTTCAGACCAAATGGCCCCAGCTTGTACTGAGTGATACACCCCACTTTGACCTGATGAGATTGAAGCAACTCCATGGCTTTTTCCAGCCCCATTTCGTCAATCTGCTCGCGCTGATTACCATGAACCTTTGGCCAGATATCGATTGCTGCTGAACCCGATTTCGCAACTTCTGGCAGAATATCAGCCAAAGAGCTATAGCCAAAGAGGCTCGATCCCAACAGATACTTCAAACGAAATGACTTGGACGAATCAGCCATCGTCGAAGAAATCAGCGGCAGGCTGGACATCCCGGCCACTGACATCCCCACAAGAGTGGCTCCCGCAGTTGTCGCTTCAAGAAATTGACGACGGGATAACGACATAACAACTCCAGAGGCAATTTCAGGGGGAATTTCAATAAGAACGATTCAACCAGAGATAACACAGACGACTTAGACCGTCTCAAACCCTTTTCTTTGCTCTCGCTTTAACCACGTGTCAGCTTCCGGATCACCCACGAATTGTTCTGTATCCGGATTCCATTGAAGCGGACGCCCCAATCGCAGGGAAATATTCCCCAGGTGACAGGTCGAGACACTCCGGTGCTGGCTGACGACATCCGAGATCGGCGTTTGCCGCGATTCGACACAATCGAAAAAATTCCCCATGTGGTTAATGATGGCGTCAAGTTTACCGGCGCGTGGGGGGCGGCTCAGATTGTCGTGGGCATAGACTTTCCAGTCTTCCCGGTTCAACGGTCTGGATTTGAGGGCCTCGACAGGTGCCCCGGTAATCTTGCCTCGATTGACGAACAATCGGCCCTCATCACCAGTGAAGAGAATTCCGTTATCGCCATGATCACTGACGGTCATGACGACGCCGTTGCTATATTTATAGGTCACATGGAAATCGATGGGGACGTTATAGCCATTCTGGACGTGTGGCATCGTTCCTGTACCATGAATTTCGACGGGATTGGCATCAATCGCCCATTGTGCAATGTCGATATGGTGTGCGCCCCAGTCGGTCATCTGCCCGCCGGAATACTCATACCACCAACGAAAAGTGTAATGAGAGCGCTCTTCGATATAAGGGACGTCGGGTGTTTGACCCTGCCAGAGGTTCCAGTTGAGATTTCCCGGCACAGGACGCACGGCAAATGGCCCACCGGTCACATTCTTACCCAGAACAACTTCCACCTTCTGAAGCTTACCGATTCGGCCGGCGCGAACGAGTTCCACCGCCAGGCGGAAGCGGTCGTCACTCCTCTGCCATGAGCCAACCTGCACCACCCGACCCGTTTCTTTCACAACGCGGGTTAACTGCTTTCCTTCATCAATCGTGAGCGTCAGAGGCTTTTCGCAATAGACGTCTTTCCCGGCCCGGCAGGCATCGATCACCATTTTGGTATGCCAATGGTCTGGCGTGCCAATCGTCACCACATTCACATCTTTGCGGGCCAGCAGATCCCGGTAGTCTTCACACGCAAAAGGAGTGCTTCCAAAAGCAGCCTTCGCTTGATCTCTCAGATTCCGATCAACATCACACACCGCGACGATATTGCCATAGAGCTGCGCCTTATGAGCAATCACGCTACCTTGATATCTCAATCCAATCGCTCCGACTCCTAATCGTGCGGCTGGCGGTTGAGGCTTTTCAGTTGGGGAATCAGCCGCTTGTGTGGTTCCCACCAGATAGGGAACCAATGGCACAGCCGCTGCCGACGAAAGCCATGATCGGCGTGAGAGCGTATTCGACATGGTCTCGTGAGTCCTCAAGAAGAATGATCTGCTGAAGTATTGAGACTAACAGACTACACCATCCATCAACAGTGTCGTTGCGTTTTTGCGTAATGATGTTATATTGTTTTGTCACAAAGGAGGGTGAGTGAAATGAAACGTGTCGCGCTCATCATCGAAACATCGCGCGCTTATGGCCGTGAACTTCTTCAGGGAGTACGCCAATATGTGTCGCAACACGGGCCGTGGTCGATTTTTGCCGAGATTCGTGATCTTGAATCCAAGCCCCCCGCGTGGCTGAGAAAATGGGATGGCGACGGAATTCTGACGCGAACAGCCACGCCTGCCATTCAACGTGCGGTTGAGGCCGTCAAGGTTCCCACCATTGAATTAAGAGCCTCCAAACGCCCCTACCTATTCCCATTTGTCGGGATTGATAACTCGGCTGTTGGTCAGATTTGTGCCCAGCATCTCCGTGAACGGGGTTATCAACATTACGCCGTCTATGACTTGGCGACAGAATCATTTTTCGAGCAGCGAAGTCAGAGCTTCATTAATGATCTTGAGCAGGAGGGACGATCTTGCCACCGATTTCGGCAGTCATCAAATCTGGAAAAGCCCAAAGAATGGGAACGACAGCAAGCACAGCTTGTCGCATGGCTGAAAGAACTTCCCAAGCCAGTCGGCATCATGGCCTGCACGGATCAGTTGGGCTTCTGGTTACTGGATGCCTGTCAGCGCGCGGGATTGGCCGTGCCGAATGATGTGGCTGTGCTGGGAGTCGAGAACGATGAAACGCTGTGTGGCATCAGTTCTCCTCCTCTTTCCAGTGTTCGCCTGGGGGGAGAACGTGTCGCTTATGAAGCTTGCGCAATGCTTGATCGCTGGATGTCAGGAGAATTTTCCGAACAATCGATTCAGTCAATGCCCCCCATGTTATTTCCACCATTAGGGATCGTAACCCGTCGGTCTAGCGACACGATTGCGGTGGCAGACCCTCTCTTGGGAAAAGCCCTGCGAGCAGTCCATGAGAGAGCTTGTGATGGGCTAAGGGTGGCAGATCTCTTAAAG
The DNA here is from genome assembly GCF_056500625.1 of Planctopirus sp. SH287. Classification (NCBI taxonomy): domain Bacteria; kingdom Pseudomonadati; phylum Planctomycetota; class Planctomycetia; order Planctomycetales; family Planctomycetaceae; genus Planctopirus; species Planctopirus sp. SH287. The sequence goes on from NZ_CM151403.1 coordinate 2,567,605, forward strand.
GAAATCCCCTTGTCTCGCAGCACTTTGGAACGGGGATTCCGGGAAGTTCTTGGATGTTCTCCAAACCGGGAGATCCACCGAGTCAAACTTCAACAGGCCGCTGAATTGCTGAAAGAAACGGACATGAGCCTGGATGAAATTGCGATGAAAACCTCGTTCACCAACAAGCACTATCTCGCGACCTCATTCCGCAAGATGTATGGGCTTCCTCCCGGTGAATATCGCAAACAAACTCGAGCAGGCGGCTTCGATCGCCAACAACTTCGGAGCGATGATTCACCAGACAAAATCCGCAGAGAAAGGCCACTCAGTTAACCAGTCAAGGCAGAGAAAATGTCTCTCTGCCCTGGCATCATGCCCTGGCATCAGCAATGTGATTTCAAAACGCCTGACTACTTGCTTGTCAGGTCAAAATTGAACTCCTGCTTCCCTTTTTCTTCCACTGCGGCCGTGAGACCGGACTTTTTGGCGTCCAGGTACTTTTCAGGCACAAGGGCCTTGGGAATCACGGGCTTGGCTTTAGGATCTGGCGGGACATATTCCCCTTTAGTCTCAGTCGCTGCGGGAGGCAGAATTTCCCGTTTGATCACACTCACAGTGAAATTTCCCGGAACAGCGCCGTCATTGGCTTCATAGGTACTAAGTTTATAGTTGCCGGAACTATCGGTCTTTCCAATAGCACTGGGAATAGGTTTGCCCCCTCCCTGAACGACCGGAGCATGGAATGTCACCGTGGCATCTGCCAGAGGCGCTCCATCCAGCTTCACATTGCCGGTCACGGGAAAGGTTTTTAAGCGATCTTTGGGAACTTCTGCTCCCCCGCCACAACCAGAAATTAGCACTCCCAATCCCACCACTGCGATAGGGAGAAAACGCAAGGGACGTGTAAACTTGATCATAAGGTGATTCCCCATCCAGAAATAGCGTTGGATCCACTCAGCCTCAATAAAGAGCCTTAGGAGTGAAAACTCCAATCGAGACGTACCGATCCCTTTATTGTTCGGAGAGCAGCCTGTGTTGGGTAGTGACCATTGGTGAAAACACCAAAAAAACTAAACAACTTACATTATTCAAACGAGCTTATTGCTTGCGAATATGAGCAAATGTACTCTTAAAAACTCGCTGGCCATGACACTGTAACGGTACAAACATTCCCACACGGCAATCAAAGTGCCATACTTGTGGTTTATGCTCGTTTCCGGGTCAGTGAGGGTGTAAGTCCGCCATTTGACTTAAAAAGTCTGAGTTTTTATGCCGACAAACGCGACATATTCAGAGAATGTGCATCAGGTGGGATGGGTATCACCCAAGAATCAGGTGACGCGGCGCGATGGTTTCGCCCAATCGGCGGGCCTTCAATCGAACATAGGGGGCGACATACCGTCCCCTATGCCCCGCTGAACCGGGCGGTGCCAGCGGATCAGCGCGGCGGGGTTCAACAAGGTCTTCCAGGGCAAAGCCGCTACGGCACAAAAGGCCAACCAGTTCATCCCAACGGTGGATGTATTCCTGAGCACCACTTTCACGGTAGAGAGTATCTGCCATCATCGGGAGGGGAGCTTTATCATAATATTCCACACCCAGCACATATCGATCGCGGTGGTCGCGATGGGAAATCTGCAAACTCACTGGCTGCTTGTGCTGACTGATATAGAGTCCGCCCGGTTTCGTCACCCGCGCCAACTCGCGATACATCTCCTTGAGTGAAGGGAGGTAGCAGGTGCTGACAGGCTGATGAGAAATATCAAACGTGGCATCAGCCAGCATCGAAAGATCATCCATCGATGTCGCAATGGTACGGACAGTGAGGCCACGCTTTCGGGCTTCGCGTTCATCGAGAGCCAGCATTTCAGGGCTGAGATCAACGACCGTCACCTCGGCACCAGCACTGGCATAAAGAATGGACTGCCACCCTCCCCCCGCTGCCAGACAAAGCACTTTCATCCCACGGACATCAGGAGGGAGCCAACCTCGTGAGTCGAGAGTCGCCAGCGGTTTTTTGCACTCTTCATCGCTAGCAACATGGGCAAACGGGCTGCCATTTTTGGCCAGTTGATCCCAGGCCACTTTATTCCTCGCCAGAAACTGCTGCCGTTCATCACGTGGCAAACTGTTCGTTGTCTCGAGAGACGAAGGATCCAGTGACATTGAGGTTTCTCAGCCCGGCAATTCGCGATCTTTGACTGCGCCGTCATTGACGCGACGCGTAACATATCAGTTAGCGTAATCACTTGTCAGGCAGCTTGTCACCCAACCCCGGTATGAAGATCCCGGCACGAAGATTCCTGCAAAAAGACATCATGCCAACTGCGATAAAGTCACCTTGTCCTATCTCTGCCCCTCAAGGCACTTTTCTCGTCGCGGCTTTCCTGAGTGCCGTGTCACGGCTTTGTCTTCGGGTTGATGTCGCCGCAACGTCCTCCGCTGTCGGACTTAACAACAGAAGAGACCCGAGTTTTATACTTTGACAATGCGCTGAGTTGAGATTGGCCAACTATTCCGCTTCGGTGATTGTCACAGGAAGTGGAGGGAGTGCCGCTGCTGCCTGAATGGCCCCCACACGGGCTTGCCAGCGCGTGACTAATTCCTGAGCCGCATTGGAGGCTGCTTCTTTCTCGCTGAGTTGCTTTTGTTCATCAGGCTGAATAGGAGCCAGCTTGGCAAGTCGCTCAGATTCACCACGAGCCGCTTTCAAAGACTGTTCGGCATTCGCACGAGTCGCTTCAGTCTCCTTCACCTGTTGGCGCAAGGAATTGAACACCCCAGTCGCCTGCTCAAATCCTTTTTGCTGATCTGCCAGAAGTGCACTGGCCTGTGCCGACTGCTTTTCAAGAACAGAAACCTTATCAAGCTCGGGCTGCAAAGTTTTTTTTGCGGTATCAACAGCCGACTGTGCCTGTTTGACATCGGCTTCACGATCAGCCATGGCTTTCTTTTTGTCTTCGTTTTCTCCATCGTCAGCCAATGCTTGCTTGGCCTCATTCCAACGAGCCTCAGCGGGGGCAATCGCGGCTTCCAGCCGGGATAATTCCTTTTTCAAATTGCCAGCGCGGGCTTGGCTCTCCTGCAACTCCTTGGACAGCCGACCAAGTTCCTGCTGCGTGCTGGCCACCTGCTGTTTCATTCCACCCAGCTGTGATTCTGCCTGAGTCAGTTCACGCTCTTTGGTTTGTTTTGCAGCCACTTTGTCTTTGAGTTCCGATTCCTTTGTTGCCACCATTTTGCCGGCATTGTCAGCCGCTGTTTGACGATCGGCCAACTGCTTTTTCAAACCATCAATGGCATTTTTCGCGCTGGCCAGTTGCTGTCTCGCTTTTTCAGTTGCTGCCTGAGCACTCGCCAACTGAGCCGCGACAGAACCCGGATTGGTGAGAACCTCTCCAGCAGGAGACCCATCCTTCGCGTTCCAGGCCATCAATCGCCCGGACAAATCGCCGGCATACACACGGTCTGTTTCACTGGAAAAACAAACTTCCATTCCCACATCGGGGGTTGCTGGAAAATCGCGCTGCTTGTTGCCGTTGGCATCGAACAGTTTGGTGACACGGTCTCGGCCTGTCGAAACAATCCTGACATCCAGCGTGAAATCGAGTGCCTGGACGCCGCCACCATGGGCATTGAAATTTTTCACTTGTGTTCCGTTCTGCATTTCCCAGAGACGGATGGTGCCATCTTCGCTGCCGCTTGCGAGCAAATTACTGTCCGGTGCCCAGGAGACATCATTGATCGCTCCCGTATGACCTGTCAGAAAATAGAATTCTCGGCCGGTATAGGCTTCCCAGACCACGAGACCATTACTGCGATCACCACTGGCCAACAAAACACCATCAGGACTGAACTCGATGGCAGTGATCCAGTCGGTATGCTTTTTGGATTCATAGACCAGATCACCGCTGGCGACCTCGTAAACTCGCAACATTTTTTTAGGCCCGCCCAGAGCGACTAATGAAAGATCCGGGCTGATATCAGCGGCGAGTACCGAGTCATATTCACCACCAATTTGAGCAATGCGCCGTCCCGTCTTCACATCGAAGAGGACAACATGTCCGTTCTGCCCCGCTCGTCCGCCACCCGCTAACAGAACAGATCCGTTGCGGCTGAATTTCAGAATCTGAGCCTGGCCTTCAGGGAACGGAAGGACGCCGAGGAGATCAAGTGTTTGGGCCTGATAGAGAAGGATCTGTTTGTGGCTGGAGACCGCGAGCAGCGGCGCCCAGGGGTTTGCAGCAAGAGCCGTCACCGCATTGGCTCGCGATGTGACAACCACGGGTTCCAATGGTAAAGCGGCTTGAGGCATGGGAGCCGGGCCTTCAGGACGCTTCATGGATGAACCCGCTGAGGCGGTGACGACGATCTTCTTTTTAATCTTGGCCTTACTGCCCGCATTTTGCAGTGCCCCTTGTTCAATCCATTTGCGAACAAGCTCCAGTTGTGCATCTGCCAGTTTTGGTTGTCCAGGAGGCATGACCGGTTCAGATTCATGGGTCATCACCAGATAAAGCTGGCTATTAGAAGGTTCTCCATTGGCACTGATCACTTCCCCCGAGGCACCGCCCTGCATAGCTGCCGAGTAGTTGTCCAGAACCAGATCACCTTTCTTGTCATTGGCGTTGTGGCATGACCCGCATTTTTCACGAAAGAGAGGAAGGATGTGCTCCTCGTAAGTGATCTTCTTCTCCGCCGGTTTACCTGCGGCATCCTTCTCTTGAGCAGTTACCAGACTTGCATATGCGAAGAGAGCAACCAGCACCACTGAAGATGCCAATGTTCGGACAAACCAGGGAGTCTTGCTGGGCTGGAAAGCCGTCGATCTGCGGAACAGGCTGGTTGACATGGTGATGGGGTTCACTCTTCAGGCAGGTCATGAGGAAGGCGGGATGTTGGCTGTTGAAATTCATTTTCATGCAGGGCATGACCTCAAGCCATAAAAGCAGGCTTGACGGCCATGTCCTTCGCATTCACGAGCGGCTGACGCTGGTATCAATGATTGAAAATGAATTCTCGGCTATTGAGCAGTGCCCAGAAAATGTCATCCAGATCTCGCTTTTTATCTGTCGATTCTGCCAGAACGGGCTTGATTACTTCCCATTCCTGAGCAGTTGGTTGACGCGACAGGCAGCGAATGTAAAGCCGATTGGCGATCTCTTCAGGAGGAACTTTTTCCTGAAGAAGTTTGCCGATCAGATTCCCCTGAGCCATCTTCTGATTGGAGGTATCTCCATTGAGCAAGTGCAGAGCTTGGGACAATGTCGGTTCCATCTTGACTTCACAGCTACAGGCCGTTTCTCGCGTGGCCCGTCCAAAGGTCGTCAAGAAGTAGTTTGAAGTCTGTCCATCAGCGATCTGGACAGCACGTGCGCCCAATGGCAGTCCGCGGAATTTCTCACGGCCATTCGTCACCTGAGTGATCACATCCAGCATCGACTCAGCCTTGATGCGACGCAGCGATTGATGGGCAAAATTCTTTTCATCCGTCGCGTTGGATTCATTGCGCTGTGTGGATCGCTGATAGGCCTCTGATTTGACGATGTCCTTAACCAGTTGCTTGAAGTTGTAATTCGAGTCCGTGAATCGCTTGGCAAGCTCTTTGAGCAACGGTTCATTGGAAGGAGGATTAGAGATTCGGACATCGTCAATCGGATCGACAATTCCGATCCCATAAAAGTGATGCCAGACACGATTCACCAGATTCTCGGCGAAGTAAGGATTCTCTGGCGAAGCCAGCCAATTGGCGAGAACTTCCCGCCGATCCTTGCCCTTGGTTTCCGCTTTGGGGCCGCCCAGGAAGACCGGTTCCATGACCTTGTTGGTCACGGGGTGCCGCACTTCTCCACCACCACTGTTGAAAACAATGGTTTCGCGGTAATCCTCGGCTTCTTTTCGACCAATCTGCGAGAAGAATGACGCAAACGAGTAGTAGTCATCCTGTGTCCAACGATCAAACGGATGGTTGTGACATTGAGCGCATTGTGTCCGCATTCCCATAAAGATCTGGGCGACATTCTCAGACACTTTTAACGTGTCTCGCTCAATCTGATAGAAGTTCGTCGGAGCGTTTTTGAATGTCCCTCCATTGGCTGAGAGGATTTCCCGAACCATCACATTGAGCGGTACGTTCTGAGAAATCTGATCCGACAGCCAGTTGTAGTAAAGAACAATCGATTTGTAGCTGGTCTGATTCGATGATCGCATCATGAGCCACTCGGCCCATTTTGAGACCCAGACTTCTGTGAACTCTTTGCGTTCAATCAATTCATCGATGAGTTGATTACGCTTATCAGGTGATGAGTTGCTCATAAACGCGGCGTACTCTTCCTCAGTTGGCAGGATCCCCACCAGATCAAGGTAGACACGTCGCAAGAAGGCTTCATCATCCGCCCGGCCGCTAGGCTCGATTCGCAACTTCATCAGCTTTTGGTTAACCAGTTCATCCACATAATTAACAGTTGGCATTGGCTTCGCTTCGTATTGATTCCACTTGGGAAGGACAACGAAGTGGGAACCAACGGTGAACGTAGCAAACCGGGCCATGACGAAGGCTTCGCCGCGAGCGCCGGCTTTAATCAGACCTTCCTGGCTGATCGACGCAGAGTTGTCGTTATTTGACATGAAGAGCGTCAACGGAGTGACATCACGGTCGCTGCCATCGCTGTAAGTTGCTCGCACAGTGACTTGTTGCGTAGCCCCTTCACCATCCAGAACACCATCGGGAGGATAAAGACTGAGTCCTGTGCATGTGGGAATATTCTCTGGATCCTGAGGGCAATTCGCCGCGACCCACTGAACCAGTGATTGATTCAGCTCGGAATTCAGTTCAAACCGCTTTCCACCACTATGAGGAACGGCTCCAATCGATTTCTCCACCAGGAGACTGGCTTCAGGAACGGCCATATCGACTCGGCGACCGGGAAGCTCACGCACAACACGATGATAGTCACCGTTGGGATCGTAGCCGAAGAGAGACAGGCGGAAACCATCTTTGCCGCGAGCCGCTCCATGACAGCTTCCGCTGTTGCAACCAGCCTTCATAAACACCGGCATCACGTCGAGCTTGAAGCTGATCGCACGGGAGGTAGTGGCCTGAGTCACTTCAACAGGAATCAACTTTGTCTGGCCACCAAACTCAATTTTCAATTCTGACTTGCCATCGGCCAATGGAGTCAGCGTGGTTCCACTGATTTTTGCCAGAGAGGAGTTCACCATGCTGAGTTGGGCCTGGGAACCCACATCCTGTGTCACGCCATCGTCGCGTACGATCTGCACAACAATCAGCTGGCGATCCGCCGCAGTTTCCAGTTTGACATTCTCTGGATAGACCCTCAGTTGTTTGATTTTGGCTTCTGCTAAAGCCTCAGAAGCCGTTGAAAACAAGCTCAAACTCAAAAATCCCACCACCAGATTGAGGCGGTAAAAAACAACTTTTCGATCAGATTTGATCGGTGCGGCTGTGCTGGTGAAAAAACAGTTGAGAGAAGACATGTCGACCACCTGATCGGGAGAAAGCAGCTCTGACATTTTCAAAATTGATCAGCGCTGATAGGTAACCAATTGAGACGTTCACAGGGTTCGCCCCGGAACTCGTCGACCTGTTGGATTAAGGATTGCCTTTGGAGGCTTCAAGTTTTTGCTGCTGTTCGAGCCGGAGTTGTTCCAGCCGACTCAGTGGTTTCGTCGTTGGTGGCTTGCTCGCTTCTGCCACGGCAGGCTTGGCCGCATCAGGGGCCGGTGTCGTTTTGGGAGGCAATGGCTTATCAATCCGCAATTCACCCCCACCCAGATTATGCACCACTTCCTCACCATCCTGCATGATGATGATGTTACAGAAGATATTTTTGTTTTTACTCACCGGTGATTCTGCACCAGCCTTAATCTTGAACACCAGTTCCTGAGTCTCTTTGGTCAGTTCCAGAGGCTCAGCCGTTGTCTGGTGAGGAAGACCCATCAAGGTCACCTTGGCGGTTCCCTCAAACGGTGTCAGTTGCTCAATCTTGACGGGGTAATCTACCTCAGCCCCCTGATCAACAGCGGACTTGGCGAACTCCAGCTTCACGTAAGGTTCCACCACCTTCAGCGTGATGAAGGGCGATCCCGAAAGCCGACTCCCGCCGACATCGACTGATGATCGCGCACAAATCTTCCATTCACCAACTGGCGCATTGCCAGCCGCATTGATATCGATGAAACCTTCGTTCTGACCTTCCGCAATCACCGAATTTCGACTGGAGTTGACACCCGGCGGATTCTGGAGCAATTCAATCTTGATCGGGCCTTTGAAATCCCCTTCCCGCTTGGCAACCACCTTGAGCTTCATCGGGCCATTTTTAATGAGTGGCACCTTGGGCTGCACAATCTCGATAGAACAAGGGACAGGTTCCACCACCGTTATGCCCAATGCGGGCAACGGTTCATCATAAAACGGGCGATTGTTCTGCCCGCGAACCATAATGGCATCCTGTCGGACGCGTTGAGACACATCGAGCTGAGGCTGTTTTGGGTCAACGATTTTTCCAACGATCTGGGACATGCGAGTCCCCAGTGGAGCATCAGGAGCGGCCACAAGCACGACCTGCGCCACGCCTTGTCCGGGATCCAGCGGCGGGGCTTCAATGGTGACTCCCGTGGGGAGGTTTTCCCCCAGAAATTCCACAATCCCGCCGATATCGCGACGTGTAGTTGTTACCAGGAAAGGCAAGCGCCCCCCCGCTGACAGTTCAAGCACATCCTCACGGAACTGGACAAACTCGTTGATCGTGAATGTCAACTGCGGGGCAACACGAGTGGCTTCGATGCGGTAGTGAAAACCGGGGCCACCACGATAGAGGTGATCCCGAATCATGACAAAGTATTTGCCATCATCAGGACAATTGAAGCGAACCTGACTGTCAGGTGTTCCCGGTGAGTCGTCCCCATTGACGACCACGCCCCCCTTGGCATTCCAGATCTGTAGCACTGAATCAATCTCGGATCTCAGGCGTCGACCATGAACCACAAAGTCATAGCTTTCTCCTTTTTTCGCTTCAAAAGCGAAGAGATCCAGATCCCGCTCTGTTCCCAACAATCCATTGAGAGCAGCTGGTAATATGACAAGCGGAGCCTGCTCCATCGAGTCGTTTGGTTCATTTTCGATGACATTTTCCAGATCACTCAATCGGAAAGGGTTCCCGGTCGGAGAGACGCCCATGTCATCAATCGCAGCCAACGTAAAATTGAGCGGTGACGAGGACGGAAGAGCGTCCAGCGTGGGCAATGTCACATCTCGTGTGATCGGGCCTTTGATGTCACCATGATAAGTGACCGTCACCTGGCTCCCTGGCTTTCCACCAGCCGGCACGATCGCGACAGGCCGGGGGTAGCTGCCGATGTGCAATTGATAAAAACTCTCGCCACTACCACCGTAGCTCGACTCGCGAATCATGATGATGTACTTGCCATCAGTGGGGGCAATGATCGATGCCACACCATCTTGTGAAGCGAAAGCGGTGTCATCGCTTCCTGCTAATTCAAAACGGTTCGCATTCAAAATCGCCACATAAGGATCGAACATCGAGTCGCCCAGCCGAATCCCGAGAACCTCCGCTGTGAGACGTTCGCCCGCTTTGGCTTCAACGACGAAATAGTCGACATCCTCATTCGTTACCACACCATTAATGGTCACATTATTAGAAATGACCTGAGGCTTGATGAATTCGTTATTAGGCTCGACCTCATTGACGATCGGCAGCGCTGAAACCGCAAAATTCTCAACGGAAGTTAAGCCGGTTTTCGTGCGTAAACGGAGATGCCTGATCCCCGGTGTCTGATCTGAAGCAAGCTTGATTTTTGCTTTGACAAGCTTGTCGTTTTCAACTTTAAAATCGATGACTTCCAGCCCTGGCTCATAGAAAATCACCTCAACAGCATCGCCCAGTCGGTCTCCGTTGAATGAGAGTTCGACTTCCGCTCCGCGCTGGCCTCCACGAGGCAAGACGTTACGGATTTGTGGGTCAGCGGCTTCCGCCAGAGCGGATAAGTCAACGACAATTAACAACGTCCAACAAAAACGGTAGGCAAGTAGCCAGGTGCGTTGCATCAGTGGGTGTCCTTGAAGCCATCCTGGGACTGGCTTTCGACGAAAGCTGGCGGGAGTAATGTGGGGAGTGCTTTTCTAGTTTGGCAGAGATCTCATGAGGCCACTGCCAAAATTATTTCTAGCCGGTTATTCGGAGCCGATTCCAATTGCCAATTGCAGAGTGAACCACCCCATCGAGGCTTCTGATCGTGATGTCGCGCCGAGACAACAAGAGCCTGGATCGGTCGCGGGCTTTGAACTCGGAAAATTCACTTTGCAAAGGTCATCGTTAATTGGCACCCAACCGCAGAGTCCCTTCTTGCGGCTGTTATGTCGCGTTTCTCATCGAGTACTCCGCCTCGACCATCGACCTTCAAAAGGCTTCGCTCTGACCTTGTAAGACTCTCCAGCAAAGCCTTTTAGCATTATTAAAACGCCGCTTGCTAACAAAACCATCTTTATCATTGCCTGAAAACTCATCAGCCTCATATCGGAATACTGTCAATCCCAATGATCTGTTTCTGAATTCGCAGACAATAATCAGCAAGCAACACGAACAACGTGCCAGCGACTACGCCAGCAACTCTTTCACGATTTGACCGCCATCAACGATCTCGATGGGCCGATCACCAGGAGCCATCAGTTCTTTATCTGCGACCACACCAAGGCAATTATAAACCGTTGTAAAGAGGTCTTCGATTCCCAAGGGATTGTCTTCAGGTTCCGAAGCAATCGCATTCGAGGAACCATAAACATGACCCTGCTTGATCCCTCCGCCGGCCAGCACCATGCTGAAGACCTTTGGATAGTGATCCCGGCCTGCAGTTCCATTGATTTTGGGAGTGCGACCAAACTCAGAAGAGACCATCACAAGCGTTTCAGCCAGCATACCACGCTGATCCAGATCTTTGATCAGCATGGAAAAGGCCTGATCAAACTGAGGCATCTGACCTTTGAAGCCCTGAATGATATTGCTGTGATGATCCCAGCCGCCGTAACTCAAATTGACCAGCCGAACGCCTGATTCCACCAGTCGTCGGGCCAGCAGCATGCGGGCACCAGCGGTGTTTCGGCCGTACTGATCACGCAGTTCTGGTGTTTCTTTCTCAATATCAAACGCCTCGCGGGCCTGCGAAGAACTGATCAGGCTGTAAGCTCGATCATAGAACGTGTTCATCGCCGTCAGTTCATCGGACTTTTCCCGCTGGGCAAAGTGATGATTAACCGAATCGAGCATCCGGCGTCTTGAAGCAAAGCGAGATTCATCCACACCGCCAGGCAAGTTCAAATCACGCACCTTGAAGCCATTGCTTGCGGGATCGGAACCCAGCGCAAAAGGGGCAAAGGCGCTGCTCAGGTAGCCACTTCCTGCAAATTCATTCGGGACATTCGGCACGCAAACATAAGGTGGCAGGTTGTTGCGTGGCCCAAACTCATGGCTGATCACCGAGCCAATGGACGGAAACTGCAAAGCGGGGCTGGGGCGATACCCGGTAAACATATTGTGAGTACCGCGCTCATGCGCCGCTTCGCCGTGCGTCATGCTGCGGATAACACAAAGTTTGTCAGCGACTTCAGCCGTCTTCGTTAATGTTTCGCCGAAAAGAACACCCGGAATCTTTGTCTGAACCTGTTTCATTTCGCCGCGATATTCGATGGGCGCGTGCGGCTTGGGATCGAATGATTCCTGCTGGGCAATCCCACCAGGAAGGAAAATGTGAATGATCGACTTCGCCGTTCCCTGGAAGGTTTTGTAATCCTTGAGATCAGCCATTGCCTGTTGCTGCAGAAGGCCTGGCAGCGTGAGAGATGTACCAGCCAGCATCCCAACGGAAAGGAAACCACGGCGGCTGAGACTCTGAAAATGAGCCGGTGAGCAGTTAGATGAATTCTTCGCCATGATACGTCTCCAATCGGTAGGGGGAGTGCGGAGGGCGGGGTGTGTTATTTGGGCAGGTCGGAAGTCAAACACAGATGACAGGTCACGATCTCATGCCACTCGTCAATGAAATCCAATGACTCGAATGAAATGATCACCAACTGTCACACACGTTCTCTTCCATCAACATACACCAGTGCGTTAGTTCTTGGCAGAAGCTCCCACGAGGTTTCGTAAAAAAAAGTGGCAATTCCAAATTCTGCCGAAAAACATCACCAAAAAAATTGATCTGCGAACCATTTTTCTTATTTGCGATTTTTGCAGAGCAGCAAGAAACGCATTATCACCATACTGTTAAGCATGTTACGACACATGAACCTGGCAGATCGCATAAAAAAGCTCCCAATGGCCCTACCGCTCCCCGAAAAACGAGGTGACTCAAGATCCCTTGGACGACATTCCCGTTTTTTTATGGCATTTGCCAATCCCGTCATGTTTTTTCACACGTAGGACTTCGCGTTGCTTTTGCGTGCAGACAGCAATTAAGACTCGATTAGCCAATAGGGATAAGTGGAGTTGTGGGTGAAAACGATTTCTCCCGTTCGCCTTTATCGCTGGAACCTGGGAAGTGAGTGATCTCACCAACTCAGTGAGTCCAAAACGCACAATCTCGCAAATTCACAAGAGGCTTCAGGGTTTGCTTGTCATAGTCTCGGCGGGACGTTGTACTCGCTCGTTGTCGAGGGAAACAAACACTCCCACGACATATTAAGCAGTGCGCGGATCTCTTAAGCGGCGAATAGCAACATGTGGAACTGGTGGCGAAATCGGCAACGCAAGAAACGCGCAAGTCAACCGCTCCCGGCAATCGCTCACTCACTGATGACCCGCCCGGAACTGAGTAGTTGGTTGCAACCTCACGCTCGTGAACGATTGGCCCATGACGCCTTGAATTTTGTTCATGAAAAAAGCTGGGAAGGGATTTCGGGCTTAACAATCACGGAAGAAATTCAGTGGGTCATCGCCATTGAAGCTTGCCGCCTTGGCCTGGGATTCCCCTCTTCGCCTTTTGATGCTGTCCAGTCGATTCTGGTCTATCCCACGGCTTACATTGCCCAGGCCAAATCAACTTATGGCAGTATTATCGTTGAAGAACCTTCCGTAAGGCTGGGAGAAGCCTGGAAGCGAGGGCCTATCATTCTGGCTTGGGAAGAGATCCAGAGGCAGCTCTCCGGAGAAACCCCAGGGCAAAACGTGGTGGTGCATGAATTTACACACGTCCTTGATATGGCCAATGGCGACGCTGACGGAATTCCCGTGCTGGAATCGACAGATTTCGCAAAAAAATGGCTCAGCGAGTTTCCCCGCGAATACGATCGTTTTGTTCAGCGTCTTCAGCGAGGCCAAAGCGATGTGATCAATCCCTACGGGGCCACCAATATCGCGGAATTCCTGGCAGTTACCAGCGAACTCTTTTTCCAGTCGCCTCAAACACTTTTTGCCTGGCACCCGCTTCTGACAGAACTTCTGGCAGGTTTCTATGGGACAACTCACTATGCCGAGTCCTGGCCCATTCATCAGGAATTTGCCGCTCAGCGATTTGATCACTAAACATCCCACTTTCTAATTAAAGACTGGCGACTGTTTTCAAGCAGCTTTCAACCAGCGGCATCGCCTGAGTGGCTGAAATTGCCGCTCGCGCCGCATTTCGACCTGTCATCTTTGCCAATGCTCTCTCTGGATGAATCGTCAGAAGCGGAAAAATCCGTACAGAAGGTACGACGTCATTCAAGATCAGAATCGTTACAGGCCGAAAAATCGTGATAACACGACGGTGTGTCTGTGCGGAGCGTGTGGGCGAGGCCTTGGCCTGCTCATAATTTTGGGCAGATGCACAGACCACTGGTCAATGTTGAATTCCGCAGCATGAGAGCCACGGACTGCTTGATTGGCAGATTCCGCGCATCAAGAAACTGGAGAGATCGTTCAATGCCTCTCACAAAACCCAGCCTGGCATCAGCAGTTCTGTTGGCGATGGCCGTTCCCGCTGTGGCGCAATCCGTCGATGATGAACTCGGCGTTGCCACCATGCAGGATTTCAGTGGCGGCGGCATGCTCAACGGAACCTACTTCGATGTTCGCAACCAATCGAACAGCGGTGTGGGATACAAACATGGATACACCCAGTTGGGTGCATTCACGCCGCTGGTGAATGACGGGCAATTCCTGCTCGCTCCCCAGGCCCGCTTGATCATCACCGACACCAGCAAAATCGGCCTGAACCTCGGTTTGGTCGGCCGTGTGTATGACGCAGGCCGCGACCGCATCTGGGGTGCGAACGTCTATTACGACTTCGACCGATCCTCATTTGACAACACCTACAATCAGTTGGGTTTTGGTTTTGAATCATTGGGAACCAATCTCGATATTCGAGCAAACGCCTATATTCCCACGGGACAAAGCGAGTCCGTCGTCGGCCCCAGCGGGATTACCAGTGACCTCTTTTATTCTGCCAATCAGCTGAATTTTACAGGATTACTGCTGACTGAGCAGTCACTCCGTGGAGCTGATTTTGAACTGGGTGTCCCTGTTCTCAGTTCGACATCCTGGCTGAGGGCTTACGGTGGTGCCTACTTCTATGACGGGAAAGACGGAAACATCTCCGGTGTTCGCGGGCGCCTGGACGCACAAATCGCCAGCGACTTGACCGCTGGTGTCATTGCGACCCACGACACCACATTCAAAACTAACGTGAATGCCTATGTCGAATGGCGGTTCTCGGGTTTTGTGCCGAGCGTCTGGTTCCCCCAGATGAATACGCAAGACCGCATGCTGACTTCTGTCCAGAGAAATTGGCGTGTTTCGACAACGACCTACAATCAACGGGTCGGCGTTCCCGTCATCAATCCTCGTGATGACGATGCCTATTTCATCACCTGGGTGGATAGCTCCAATCCCAACGGTGGAGCAGGTACTGGAACTTACGAAGATCCATTCACCCAGTTGCCGGCCAACTCTCCGCAAGCCGACCTGATTCTTGTTCGTCAGGGAAACAGCGTCACCACGCCTTACAATAATTCCATCACACTCACCGACTTCCAGCGATTGTTGGGCGAAGGTCAGATCCATCAAATTGAAGGCTACGCGAATTACGCGGGACAGACGATTCCCACGCAGACGTTTACCCTGCCCGAATTTGATTTCAATGACCCCAGCCGATACCCCACACTTACCAGTTCGGGCGGCAGTGTGGTCACGCTGGCCAACAACAACGAAGTTTCAGCCTTCAACATTCAGAACGCCTTGGGCAGTGGCATCACCAATACACCTGGCGGTTCCACAAACTTCCTGCTGCAAAACCTGAATCTCACCAACAACAACACGGCAGACTCGGCCACGGCTGGCGGCATCTACCTGTCGAACGTCGATGGCACGGGCCTATTGCGCAATATCACTTCGACCGGCAACGGTGGGTATGGCGTGCGTATTGCTGCTGATGCAGATCTCATTCTCCCCATCGACGGGCTACGCAGCACCGGTAACCAGCTTGATAACTTGAATATCAGCGGGGCTTCGGGGGCAGATCTCAATGTCGCTCTGACGAATACCACAGGTGCCAACGCCTTCACCGGAAGCACAGAAGGTTCTGGCCTGGTTATGTCAGTCAACAATGCGACTGGCACGTTGACTTCCACCACGCCACTGCTTGCGTCGGGCAACTTTCTGGATGGTTTGCGGCTTGAAGCCAGCAATGGCGGCATTCTGGGCACCAGTGTCACACCAATTTTGTTGAGCAACGCTGATCTTTCAGGAAATGGCCGCGATGCTCTGAGCCTGGTGGCCACAGGAACCGGTTCTAATGTTGCTGCGACTGGCACCACCGTGAATGGGACGGGGGGCGGCATCAACATCAATTCCACGGATGGCGCCAACGTTAGTGCTGTACTCACCAACTCACAGTTCGGCGGGGCCAATGCCAATGGTTTGAATGCCGTACTGGATGATGCCACCGGCACCGTGCTCCTGACGAACGTGAACCTCGCCAACAACGGTCAGAACGCCGTCAACCTGGCACTGACCAACGGTTCTGTTCTCGATATCGATTTGACGGATGTCATTGGCGATGGCGGTTCCAACAATCAGGCCAATGGCCTGGTCTACAATGTCGCTTCCGGCAGTACGCTCAATCTGCAAGGATTGCGAACATCGTTTAATGACCAACTCGTTAGTGCCATCTCGGGTACTGCGACGGGGGCTGGTTCGGTTGCGAATGTTTCTCTAGATACCGTGTTCGGCAACGATGCCATCGCCGATGCGGTTGTTCTCACATCCACCGCGGGTGGCGCGCAGAACGTAGAAATTCTGTCGGGAACGTTCAATAACGCAGGTGGTAACGGCGTCAATGCCAGCACAACGGGGGCTGCTTCTTCCCTGTATCTGGTTCTCGAAGACACATCCGTCGATGGTTCCAACAATAACGCAATGCTGGTTTCTGCCACTAGCGGCGGCACTTTCAACGGTGTGATTCAGGATTCGTTCCTGACTGGCTCCGAAACAGGGGCGGGCTTGAATGTCGGTGTTGATGGAACGGACTCGGTTGCCACGTTTGGGGCAATCAATTCGCAGTTCAATGACAACGGCCAGGAAGGGTTGGTGGCCAATGTCACTAACGCCGGTGAATTCAACTTCCGTGCGAGTGCCAATAGTCAGTTCGATGGGAACGGCCTCTCAGGCGTCTTCGACGGCGTGAATGTCTCTGCCGATGGTACGGACAGCATTGCCCGAACACTCTTCGCCGATTCGCAGGCCAATGGCAACACTGGTAACGGCTTCAACTTTGAAGCGACCAACGGTGCCTACATGACCACCCGGATTGACAATTCCGTTGGCAACAACAACGGAGAATACGGTCTGCAAATGGCAGGCACCGGAGCGGGGACGACCGCCGCCCTGTTCCTCGAAGGTGGCTCCAGCTTCACCGGGAACACCCTGGGTTCGGTCGATGCAGGCTTTACTGACGTTGCGTCCTCCATCGTCACTCTCTCTGGCTCCTTCAATGGAGGTGCTGGCGATGGCGTGAACATTAACATGGTTGGTAATGCGACCGGTGTCGGCGTAGTGCTCATCGAAGGTGCCGCAGGCGATACGATCAGCGGTAACGCTGGCCATGGTATCAATGTGGTCATGTCGGATCTTCAGGCCGGTGGGGTTGCCGTCCGTGGTTATGATGCCATCAGCAACAATGGTGGCGACGGCGTCCATATTGAACTGACCAACATCACCACCGCAGCCATCGAACTCTCCAACACAATCTCCGGCTCCACACTGCTGGATGGCAACGGTGACAACGCGATTGATATCGCTCTGAACAACGTCGGCCTCGGCCCGCTGGATGGTTCAACGCCGGGAACCGCGTTCTCAGTACTGGCCCGGCAAGATGATACCAGTGTGAGTCCACAGGATCCCAACGACACCGCTCTTGATCCGCGGCTTCCTGCCCCGGTTATCCTGCCTCTCTCGGATCTGGTCAACGTCCCGGCTGGCAATGGCATCCTGATTGATGGCTTCCAGGGAACCGGTTCGCTGATCTCCAGTGCCAACGGTGCAGGCATTGTGATCTCGGGCACCAACGTCACGAATTCGTCACCAGTCGCCGCAATTGAACTTGTGAATTCCGGCTCCAGTGGAAGTACGGCTGGCGGTGGATTGCTCCTCGACTTCAATGGCTCGGGCACGCTGGCTTCACCAATTAACGCTGTGATCACCAACGGTGATTTCAGCGACAACACTGGTAATGGCCTGACCGCTCTTGCTGATGCCTCGTTCCTCAACGTTACCGCCACGGATTTGAACCTCATCAATGGTTCAGCGGATGCCATCAACCTGGTCTCGACCAATGGTTCTGGACTGACCGTGGATCTGACGGATGTGCTGGCTGATTCTGCGACGCTTCAACGCGGGATTGTCTACGATGTGGCAGGCGGCAGTACGCTTGACCTGACCAATCTGCGTGGCGATTACAGCAGTGCAGCTAATGGTGCGATCATCGGTGATGTTGATGGTGCCGGTTCGATTGCCACAGTCACTTTGACAGATGTCACGAGCACTGGCAGCGGGGCCGACGCCATCGCTCTGACCAGCACCGACCAGGCCAGCCATACCTTCAATGTGACTAATGGTAACTTTGGAGGGGCTGCCGGGAATGGTGTCGATCTGACCGCTTCCGGTACATCGACGTTGAACTTCACAGGAACCGACCTCGACATCAACGGTGTCGGATTGAGCGGTCTGTTAGCCAGTGCTGATGACAGCACGATGACGGTGAATATCACGAATTTCGATATCACCGGTGCGACAGTTGACGCTGTGAACCTGTCTTCGGTCAATGGCTCTACCATGACCGTCGGACTGACGGATGTGCTGGCGGATTCGGCTTCACTACAACGGGGGATTATCTACGATGTGGCAGGCGGCAGTACGCTTGACCTGACCAATCTGCGTGGTAACTACAGCAGTGCAGCTAATGGAGCGATCATCGGTGATGTCGATGGTGCCGGTTCGATTGCCACCGTCACTTTGACGGATGTTACCAGCACCGGCAGCGGGGCCGACGCCATCGCTCTGACCAGCACCGACCAGGCCAGCCACACCTTCACCGTGACTAACGGTAACTTTGGAGGTGCTGCGGGGAACGGTGTTGATCTGACCGCTTCCGGTACATCGACGCTGAACTTCACAGGAACCGATCTCGACATCAACGGTGTCGGGCTGAGCGGTCTGCTGGCCAGTGCTGATGACAGCACGATGACGGTGAATATCACGAATTTCGATATCACCGGTGCGACAGTTGACGCTGTGAACCTGTCTTCGGTCAATGGCTCAAGCATGACCGTCGGACTGACGGATGTGCTGGCGGATTCGGCTTCACTGCAACGCGGGATTGTCTACGATGTGGCAGGCGGCAGTACGCTTGACCTGACCAATCTGCGTGGCGATTACAGTAGTGCAGCCAACGGAGCGATCATCGGTGATGTCGATGGTGCCGGTTCGATTGCCACCGTCACTTTGACGGATGTTACCAGCACCGGCAGCGGGGCCGACGCCATCGCTCTGACCAGCACCGACCAGGCCAGCCACACCTTCACCGTGACTAACGGCAACTTCAGTGGCGCCACCGGCGGTAATGGTCTGGATCTGACGGCTTCGGGTGCTTCGACATTGACTGTGCTTGGGACAAACCTTGATGTCAGTGGAGCCAGTGCCGGAAACGGAGTTCTTACCAATATCTCCGGTGCATCGACCCTGAATCTGGGTCTGACTGACTCGAACCTGAACAACGCAGGTCTCGTCGGTATGAATCTGGGCATCACGGGAGCCGGTTCGGTTGCGACCATTGGTCTGGATAATACAACAGTCAACTCCAGTGGATCAGAAGCGGTTCTCGCTGCTCTTGCTGGTGGAGTCGAACTGAACTTCCGAACTTTGAACGGCAGCGAATTCAATGATGCGGGTCAAACGGTCAATTCCGACGCCATCAACATTACGGCAACCGACGTAGATACGATTGCTAGACTGCTGTTCGCCGACACCACAATTGATGGTGCGACGGGCGGTGGCCTGGATCTGGCGGTTTCTAACGGTGCCACGATGACGGCACGTGTCGACTCCGCAACGATCACCAACAATATTGGCGGTGATGGCATCCACTTCACTGGAACCGGTGCGGGAACCACGGGCCTGTTGCTGATGGAAGGCACCAACACTGTCAGCGGGAACAGTGGGACACAGGTCGATGTCGATTTCACTAACATCACCACCTCGGTCGCCCAGATCAGTGGCAGCTTCAACGGTGCTGTCGGCGATGGCGTCTCGGTCACAGTGACAGGCACCGGGGTCGAATCGTCGATCATCTCCGTTGCAGGGGCCACAGGCCAGACGATCAACGGAAATGGTGGTAACGGCATCAGCATCACCATGAACAATCTGCTGAATGGTGGTGTCAGCGTCTCTGGATATTCCGAGATCAGTGACAACACGCTCGATGGCATCAATATCAATCTGACCGATATTGCCACCGCTTCCGTGGAGCTGACCGGCCCAACCACGATGGAGACCAACGGCGACAACTCCATTCAACTGGACATGACCCGCGTTGGACTGGGAGTACTTGACCCGACCCTCACGACTGGCGTCTACTCGGTTCTCACCGTTGATGACAACAGCGTCATCGCCGATGTGCTGCCGGTTCCCGTTGATCTGGCACTCGAAGATCTGGTCGCTGTACCGACAGCAGATGGCGTGGCCATTTCCGAGATGCAGACCAGTGGCGCTGTGGTCTCCAGTACCAACGGTGCAGGCATCGTGATCAACGGCACGGATCTATTGAATGCTTCAGGAACCAGCGGCATCACCCTGACCGATGTGGCAGCCAATGGAACCGTCGCTGGCAGCGGGATCCTGTTCAACCTCAACAATTCGGTTGTGGGGCCAGTGACGCTCGATACGGTCACCGCCTCAAACAACAACGCAGTCGGAGGCACGGGTGTCACCTTCAACGTGACTAACGGCTCGGTCATCGATTCGCTGAACGTTCAAAGCAGCACGATGAGCACCAACCAGAGCCATGGTGTCAACCTGCTTCTGGCTGGCAGCGAAATCACGACTGGTTTGAATGTGATCGAATCCAACCTGACCAATGCCGTTAACGGCAACGGGTTGAACATTGTTAATCCCGATTCGTCCACAGGTTCGCTCGAAGTTAATGTCACTGGTAGTGCCATCACGGGCAATCAGTCGACTCTCCTCAACAACAATGGCCTGGGGATCAATCTGGTTCAGTCGGTGGCAGGACAGAATGTTGATCTCAACATCATCAACTCGAACATCTCTTCTAACGAACGTGGTGGTGTGAATGTTGATCTTGATGGCGATGTCACCAGTTCGGTGGCTGTGCTGTCCAGCGACACCGCACCGTTCAATCCTGCCACTGGAACAGCGGGCAGCACGATCTCCAACAACGGTGGTGCCGGCCTGTTGATCGATGCAGAAAACGGTCTGTTGGTCGCTCAACCCACGGTGAATCTGACCGTCGGCGGGACAGGCTCAGTGGCCAACGTCTTCAATCAGAACACCGATGCAGGGATCGGCCTGATTCTCCGCGACAACGCCCGGGCCAACGTCGAACTCGGAAACGCCACAATTTCAGGTACCACCAACGGTGCCGGGAACGTGTTCAATGGCGAAGGCTTTGGAGTCATCCTCAACGACAATGCCGTGTTGAACAGCATTGCGATGAATGGGGCACAGATCATCGGATCCGGGCCACCAGGATCTGCGACGAACCTGAACTTCAACGACAACGCCAGCCACGGCATCGGAATCTTCGCCACCAACTCCTCGGCGGTGAACAACTTCACGGTGGATCTCGCCAGCTTCGATGGCAACACCGGTGACGGAATCAACATCCTGCGTGAAGGCAACGCCAGCCTCCAATCGGGATCAATCACCAACAGTTCCTTCACGGATAACTCCGACGGTGTGAGCCTCACGGCACGTAGCGGTAACACCCGAGACGATTACACGATCGAAGATAACGTCTTCGATAATAACAACGGCAACGGGATCCATCTGGCGGCTGAATTTGATGCTCAAATGACAGCTGATATTCGCCGTAACGAGATTACCAACAACGGCGGCAACGGGATTCTCGCTACGGAACTCGTCTTCGATATCAGCGATCTTCGCGACATCAGTGGTGAGTGGATCGACAATACCATCACAGGCAATGATGGAAACGGGATCTCGGTTTCCGCGGCGCATGGCGATGACCCGATTTACCCGAATGGACTGATAATTGGCACACTGCTGAACCCAAACACGATCAACGATAACGGTCTAAACGGGATTCTGATCACTGGGGCAGGAACCTCGTCTATCCAAGGAAACACCATCCTGAGGAACGGACGGTTGGCGACTGTCGCCAATGAGAACGGCAACGGAATTCGAATCTCCTCACCTGGCTATCTGGCGAGTGTCATCGATCGCAATATCATCAATAACAACTCCCAGGACGGTATCCAGATCGAAGGTGCCGGACTCATCGGGGCGCAGGTGGATGTCACGGGGAACACGATCCGCTTTAACGGGGCGGATGGTCTCGAACTTCGCTCAAGTGCGGGGCAGGCTCTCACGGTTAACGTCGAGAATGCCGTCGATGGGACACGCAATCTGATTGCGGACAACGTCGGTCGCGGGATCGACATCCTCAACCGTGGAGATGGAGCCAGATCGTCGATCAACATCGACAATGCCGATGTCCGCCGCAACCGCCGTGAAGGTGTTTATGTTGTCAATACGGCAGACAATGCCCAGATTCAAGACAGCACCTCACGTAACGTGTCTGATGGAGGTGGCGTCCTCAGCGATCCCCGCATGTTCTTGGCCATCAATAACACTGATATTCAGGAAAACGGTGTCGACAGCTACCTGTCACCTGACAATCTGGACAACTCCAGCAACCGCGGCACAGGTCTGGTCATTCGCGTCGGTACCAGCGATGGCTCGACGGACTACACTGATGACGGTGACTTTGCGACCGCTCAATCCACGACCGCAGGCTTCCTGGCGAATGTGGATAATGTGAGCGATGTGATTCGCGGGGGGATGGCTGCCCGAATCACGGATAATAGATTTGATAACGGCTTGGGTGGTGGTAACGCTGGACGCGACGTGACGATTCAGTCCTACGTCTCCACGGTTGATCCTACTGTTCTACCTCCAGCGAACTGGGTCAGTTCTGGAACTGCCCCCAATATCGTGACCGTGTTCAACCCGACCGGATACCAGACGGATCCGTTGGCTCGGCTTGACCTCCATTTCGATGGAAACTTGGGGCTTGCGGCGTCTGTGACACGTTCCGGTGCCTTCTATGACAATGCTGATCCCACGTTTAAGTCAAGAGGTCAGAACAACAATCCCATCGCAGATGATGGCCCCTTCACCAGCCCGACACGCCGTCGAAATGCCCAGCGACTGGCTGACCGTGGCGGACTTATCCCAACGGGTGGGAACAACTACCAGAACTCGGCAGGAGCCAGCCAAGGCAACTCGGCGAACTACCTATACCCTGGTATGGGGGACGAAACATTCCGTGTGACAAGTGGCGTGAATGGCTCAAACACGAATGGTTTCGCCAACACAGATACCTTTGCTGATCAGGTTCCTTTGGGGGTACTCTTCGGCGAGTTGCCATTCGGCTGGGGAACATTGACACCATAAACTTCTGAGAAAACGCAAAGGCGGGGGCTTGCCAGTAACAAGCCCCCGCCTTTTTTTATTTGGTCACTTATTCTGAAGCGGGGGGATGGGTTTTGGTGGCTTTTTCTTGTTGCTTCACTTGCTGATAGATTTCTTCCATCTCGTGGAGTGTGGTGTCTTCCATCGATTTTCCACGGGATTTCACGCCCGCTTCAATCGCGCGGAATCGACGTTCAAACTTCTGGTTACTGCTCCGCAAGGCTTCTTCCGGATTGATCTGCCAGCGGCGAGCAATGTTGGCGATCACAAACAGCACGTCTCCCAATTCACTTTGAACACGTTCCCGCCGGGCCACGTCTTCAATCGGGGAATCGGGAACCACTGGGGCGTCGACGCCCGCGGCAAGAAACTCGGGAAGCCCTTCCGGGTAAAGATCTACCGGATAGAGTTCTGCCTGAAGTTCACCCACTTCTTCCCGGAGCTTATCGAACAGCATCTCCCGTTGTGGGAAATCGTAGCCTGCCCGGGCGGCCTTATCCGATAAGCGGGCGGCTCTGGCCAATGCGGGAAGATCTTTAGGCAACCCGTCGAGCAATGATTCACGTTGCTTTTCGGCTTGCTTGGCCTTTTCCCAATGAGCCTTCACATCGCCAGCCGTTGCTGCGCTGGCATCGCCAAAGACATGCGGATGACGATGGATCATTTTTTGAGTGAGCACGCGAACCACATCGATCAAATCAAACCGCTGTTCGTCACGACCAATCTGGGCATCCAGCACGACCTGCAGCAGGACATCGCCCAACTCCTCAACGATGGCGGTGTCGTCTTGCGAGTCGATGGCCTCGAGGAGTTCATATGTCTCTTCCAGCGTATACTTTTTGATAGATTCCAGCGTTTGTTCACGATCCCAGGGGCAACCCTCAGAGGAACGGAGCCGGGCAATCACGGCCACCAGTTTTTCAACATCGGGAAGAAGATCGCTCGCCGGAGGAGCTTCACCAGACTTCAGCGAGAGTGGCAGGTTGCGTCCCATGACGGTCTTAGCTGGCGAAAGCGTTTGATGAGGCGATTGGTTCGATTGAGTCATAAAACGACAAGGCCATTTCTTCCAAAGTTTGTAACCATCGCGTTTGGCCCTCCTGGGACAAACTGCAAACTTGTGATTGCATCAATGATTTTTGTGCCCCATCATAGCGAAAAGATTCCACATCGACCTGTGATCGACGGGCATGATCAACGTCTCACTCATTCTCTGATGAAATGAAAGATTGGCACATGACTCTATTCAAGAGTGTCACACGGGGGATCTTTCCTGCGATCCTCGCCTTCGCCAACTTTTGGGTTGGCAATGCGATCTCCGTGCGACAGCTCCAGGCCCAGGAGCCGCCTTCAACAATTCCCACTCCCGCTGCTGCTGCTCCACGGGCGGAACTGACTCCTGCTGAAAAAGAATTCCAGGAGATCATGACGGGCGCCATTCTTGCCGGCGCGTTCACTGTTGACGGCAAAAAATCCGCTCCGAAAACCGAACGGTACGAAATCTTTGAAGCAAAGAAAGTGGCTCCAGGCAAGCCGGAAAACCATCTCTGGCTGATCACCGCACGCGTGAAATACGGCGAGAAGGACATCAAAATTCCCGTCCCGGTGGAAGTCCGCTGGGCAGGTGATACCCCGATGATCCAATTAACCGAGACCACGATTCCTTTAATGGGGACATTCACGGCCCGAGTCATGATCTACAAAGACCGGTATGCGGGAACATGGCAGCATGACGCTGTCGGCGGGCACATGTGGGGAAAGATTGAGAAAGCTGACCAGAATGTCTCTCAGCCTCCTGCCGCTCCCTAGACCCGTTTCCGGGGCGGTGTGGCGGCTTATGTCCGTCATTTAGCCCGGGAAGAAGTTTTTTAAGCCGCCAGTATGCGACAGAGATAAGGCCCCCCCAAAAAAGTGTGCCTGCGGGCCATCACCTCTTCTCCGCTGTGTTCTCTCTCCAATGAGGGAAAAGGAATTGAGAGTTCTCTGACAGGCACTGAATTATGAAGAATTACTCACGCTCTTGCTCCTTGCAGTTTCCAATGAATTAAACGTAAGGTGTAGAAGGAACAATCAAAACGCCCATGGAATGTCGCAAACCCAAGTTGCTGACCAATTGGTATCCCACCTGACGTCTCCGCATGCCTGCTAATTCACTTACCGAGCCCCTCTCCATGTCTGTTAGGACTGACATCGCCGGGATGGTGCTGGATGGAACCCGGTACCAGGTGCTTTCCAAGCTGGGCGAAGGGAGCATGGGGTTGGTCTATCGGGCATTTGATTCCCGACTGCAGACTGAAGTTGTACTTAAAGTTCCTACAGCGGCAACGTTAAGCGACCCCGAGTTTGCCGAAAGATTTCAGCGGGAAATCCGGTCGCTCGTGCAGTTGAAGCACCCTCATATCGTCACGATTCATGATGTCGGCGAGCATGATGGCCTCCCCTATGTCGTGATGCAGTTCCTTTCCGGGGGGAGCCTGCGCGATCGAATCTATGAAGGTTCGCAACAGGTTCGCCAACCTCCCTCATCGTTACAAAACTGGCTGATGAATGTGGCCAGGGCTCTCGACTTCATTCATCAACAGAGCTTTATTCATCGAGATGTCAAACCGGCAAACATTCTCTTCGATCAATTTGGAAACGCTTATCTCAGCGATTTTGGATTGGCGAAAGCATTATCTGCAGCGGATGCTGAGCCAGCCAAGCGAGACGCATCACTGACGGCGGCTGGCTTTCTGGTTGGGACGCCGAATTATGTCGCTCCCGAATTGATCATGGGGCATTCACACGATGGCCGAGTGGATCAGTATTCGCTTGCCATGACGGTTTACGAGTGTCTGGCTGGTTGTGTGCCCGTTGAAGGGCCGACCGCCTCAGCCACAATGGTTAACCAGACGGGAATGAAAGTCCCGCCACTGAGTAAGTATCAGGCCGATCTGCCTGATCTCCTTTCTGATGCAGTGCTGAGAGGGTTGTCCAAAAATCAGGCACGCCGGTACGAAAACTGTGTTCAATTTGCTGAATCTGTTCTTAACGCGGTGAACGCGGCGGCAGGCCGATCAGGCCGCACGGCGACTCTGCCCACCGCTTCGATGGTGGCAGCGGTTCCTCCGTCCTCTTCATTGAGTGGAGCCAGCGGTTCGTCTCAGCGATTTTCAAAAATTTCACGTGGGGTTCGTGGCAGTGTGCCTTGCCCTGAATGTGGCAAAGTCCTGCCGCTGAAGCCGCAATTTGCTGGAAAAAAAGCGCGGTGTGCCAAGTGCCTTTCTTTGTTGTTGATCGGGCCGGACATCGCTTCATTGAAATGGATTGCTCCCGCCCCTCGACCAGAACCCGAAGAGGAATTTTTTGAAGCAGCCGCTCCTTTAGCCACTGCCCCCAAGCTGAAGCGCCCCAAGTCTGGGCAGGCGAGTACGGCTCGCAACGCTCAGGCCAACACGCAGAAAAACAAACAGCTCAGCGATTCTGAAATCGATGCGCTACTGGGCGAAGAGGTCTTTGGCTGGCGATTCACCAAGAAAACAATCGCGATTGTCGGGGGAGGAGTTCTGATAATGACGGTGATTGCCTGCATCGCAATTGGCTCCTGGTTTAGTTTCCAGGAACTGAAACGCGAGCGGGAAGACACCCGGATTAAATCACTGGGAAATCGAGAAATCCACCGCCGATCCGAAGGTTTCTGAGCTGCCGAAGATCATCTTTGGTGACTTACGTTCAGGATTTAAGTCGAATCGCAACTTGACATAGCGTGTTGACGATCGCATCAACATGCTTGCCCAAAGCTGCAAACATGGCACACAGAGCGCTATTTCAAATTGGAATGTGTATTAAAGGGGTGTCTTGATTCCCATCGCTCGCAAGGCGCACCAGCCTTTTCGGGCTTCAAAGATCTGGAACCCTCCGGCCAGCAACAAAGCCACGCCTGCACAAACGAAGGGAATGACGGCATTTCCTGACAGGGCAACCGCCAGACAGGCAACACCTGCCACGGAGCAAATGACTCCGCTGGTCATCCGCAATCGTCTTCCCCGTTGATCGATGTTGCACTGCATTATTGACCCATTCTCTCAAGCGGCAACAAGGTGATGATTCATCCGGTGGTGTTCATCCTGCGGGCCTTTGCTTTCTCTATTGAGTGTCAAAGGCTATTTGACCGGGGCCACCTGATCAAAATAAGACTTGATCGACTCGTGGTAGCCGGGGGGGATCTGTTCTTGCTGGATGGCCTCGGCGACACCTTGTTTGACCGCTGCGGCGGCTTGCCGATAACTTTCCTGCGCCTGGCCTGTCTCGGCTTTTCCCTGTGATTTGATCGACATCAGCATTTTGCCGGCGTTGATTTGTGACTCCGATTTTTTGTCGGTGAATTCACTTTGAACACCATCATCCTCCTGAGGAACACCATTCTGGCCGATGGTTTGATCACCAATCCCGCTGCCAGATCCCTTTCCAGATTCTTCGCCTTTGTCGGCGCCTTCTCCACGGCCGGTTCCTTTCCCTTTGCCTTGACCACTTTGACCACCGCTTTTGGCCAGCATCTCTTTATAGAGCTTTTCGTAATCGTCCAAAGACTTACAGCCCTGGCACTGGCCACCGTCCAGAGGCTGGGAGTCATTAAGCTTTTTAGCGGCCTGGAGAGCTTTGAGTGCCTTTTCCAGATCTTTGACGTCTTGCATTTTGTCCATGGCTTCGGCCATTTCCATTTCGGAAAGTTCCAACGATTCCATGGCAGCCTTAAGTGCTTCAGCCGCACTGGCTCCTGCCTGCTGTGCCAACTGACTTTGCTGACGAGCACGCTCCAGAGCTTTGGCCATCGCTTCAGAACCTAATTCCTCGCGAGCCAGCTTTTCCATGCTTTCAAGCCGCTTCTTGAGTTCTTGCAGCTGCTCGGCTTTTTCGACGGGATCACTGGTCTTAGAGAGCTTTTCCAACTGATCCTTGATTTCATCGATTTTCTTTTTGAGCTGTTCCGTGTTCCCAGTGCGAGCGGCCTCTTTGGCCATTTTTCGCAGTATTTCCATGCCTTCATTGCCCATCTGCTGGCTCCCTTCGGAAGAAGATCGAGCCGCTGCCGTTGTGGCCTTATCCGCAGATTTTTGCCGCCATTGTTCGCTTAACTGCTTCTGTTCGCGAACAAGTTCTTTTTTGTTCTGCTCTTTCTGAGCGGGGTTCATTTTCTCGAACGTCGCTTTGAGTTCCTGAGCCAGAGCATCTGGCCCAGCCGCAATACGGGTCTCTTCGGCACGTTTCAATTCGACCTTGCGCTGCTCGGTCTGCTGACGGGAAGCAGCCAGTTGAGACGTCCTCTGCTGAATGACGGCGGCCTGTACCCGATTGCCGAACAAGTC
The DNA here is from genome assembly GCF_056500625.1 of Planctopirus sp. SH287. Lineage (NCBI taxonomy): Bacteria > Pseudomonadati > Planctomycetota > Planctomycetia > Planctomycetales > Planctomycetaceae > Planctopirus > Planctopirus sp. SH287. The sequence goes on from NZ_CM151403.1 coordinate 2,596,172, forward strand.
CAGCGTCGGCGTCAAAAAGTGCAGCACGCCTGCAATCGCAATTAACCCCAGAAGAGGACGAATTTTCTTCGACAGTTTCCAGGGGGCGACTTTGGCGGGAGCCGCTTCTTTTGCCTGCTGATGGGCGACAGCCAGCACGACTGGCTGATAGGCCCCCATCGACGATGACAACCGTGAAACCGTCAGGAAAAGATCTTTCTGGTGGAGTTCCTGATCCAGCTTCTGAGCCGCTTCTGAAAGTGTGGGGCGCTTGAAGAAAATCCATGCCAGCAGTCCTGCTGCGGGAAAAATCGCGATCCAGACAGGCCAAATTCCTGTATCCGCCACAATCCCCGTCAGACGATTGATCACGCTGAGTACTGCGACGGCGGCCACCAGCACCATCAAATTGAGAAGGCAAAGTTCAGCCCAACGTGAGACAGCCATTCGCCAGCGGACACCTTCCAACAGACGGGTTGTCACATCGTTCATCGCACGGTTCCTTGGGAAGCCCCGTTTTCCGACACTTAAAAGCCGTTTATTAAACTCGGCCTGCTAAAAGTGTACCCACCTTGAAAGCTATCGACGAGAGGATCTGTGCCAAATCCCTGATTGTGCGGAAAATCGACGGGGCACTTAAACTTCGGTCAACACGTCACAAACAGTATGTTTCAGCATGAGACATGAGCATGCTTGCCTTAAGTTGCAAACAAGGCGTCTGGAGGAATGCTCACCCCATGCGATGCGGTGCTTTGCGATTCACAGCACGGCATTAATCAAACCCGTTGTTTCACCACTGATGTGCGGATTGTCTCTCTTTTCAAGGACTTTGCCCGGACTCGTTTTTTGGGTGCGATGATTCCCCGGCCTGCACTTTCCATCGATAGTTGAGGATGCGGCGACCATTTTCCTGCTCCAGCCTGATCCACAAAGTTTGCCCGGAATAGCGGGCACCGTCGGGCAGATAATAGAGCTTTTTGTCCTGGCCATTTCCCAGACGTGGGGTCATCAGGCGTTGGCGACGTTCTCCGGGAACAAACAAGCTGCAACGGAAATCGGCGATCTCTTCCGGTACTGTCTGGTTAATAACGCGTTGTTCAATCTCCAGACGACCATCAGGGAGAAGACGATCGATGACTTCAACAGTAATGTCGTCCAGACCTACACGATAAATCAGCGGCATGCGGAACTGATACGAATGGTCTGCGTCAATTTTAAAAACAAGATCGGCCTCAAGATCTCCCAGACTGGCTGTTGCGGGTAACAGAAAGCGGAAAGGAATCCGCCATGGCTCACCCGCTTTCAATTGAAATGAACTGACACGCGGTTCGACATTCCATTCCGGGGGGAGAATAAGTTCGACCGTTCCCGAGACCCCCTGAGGAAACGAATTGACTCCCACAATCGCGTCATCATGCATCCCGTATTCACTACGGCAGCGGCCTTGTTCAAAGTGAGTCTCAACCCGCCACTTTGCCAGCGGAGCGGAGCAACCTCTTAAAACAACCGGGACTTCACTTGCCTGAAAGATCTGCTGGCCAGTTTTTGAATCGGTGCGGGGAATTGTTTCTCGGCCCCAAAGGTCGACAATGCGGACGTCTTTTCCGAGATAGGCGCGCTCGGTCGTTGTGACCTGATTCCAGAGCACCATGCAGGCTTCGTTCTCGGTCAGAAAAACAGCATTTTTACTGCGGTTTGGTAAAGTGAATTCTCCACCGTAATTGGCTCCTGAAAGAGAGGTGGTCATCGTTCGCCAGGGAAGAAACAAGTCCCCCGCCGAACCATCTTCGCGGAATAAACCAACCGTTGCATGCAGTGGTGCCCCATGCAGCACGGTCTGGACTTGCTGTTTTCTCGCCTGCACCATGAGAAGCGCTAACCGACTGGCACGCTGGGTTGGCGTTGACCCCGTAATGTCGTGAGCACTGATCACCACCCATTGTTCAGGATCTTCTGCTGACTGGCGACGTGGCAAGTTGGCACGACTGGGGCTGACTAAAAAATCCAGGCCATTCGCCAGATGCTGAGGATCAGGATTCCAGGCGGCACCCACTTGGGAACCTCGGCCAATCGCATGAATCTGGCTACGGCCAATGCGAAATCCCAGCACTGGCGTGAGCCTGTCGACAAAACTGACGTCATGATCCCCTCCCAGTTGCCAGCGACGAACATGCGAGCCATAACGTGCCAAAGCCGGTTGAAGGGATCCCTCCCATGATTCTTTCGGCAGCGTAAAAACATCAGCGGCTCCGCGCCAGTCGTCGGCAAACAACGCCCGCAGTTCTCGAGGAGGCTGGCCAAATTCACCAACAATGTTCACGTTCTGGATGGCCAGTTGCTCAAAGAAGTTAGCCGTGTCATCCCGCGCATCAGCGTCAGTGATCGTTTCCCACACCGGATACTTCACCCAATGAGTCTGGGTCTGTGCCACCATGGCAGAAAGGAGATTAAGCACTGGCCGAGAGACGGGCGAGGGGATCGACCAACCGAATTCCCCCTGAATAGATGACCGGTTTTGAGATTGGAAGCGAACCACATTACGGGTTTCTGACAGAACGACCACTTGATTGTGCTTGAGAACCGCATCCACCCGATAGTGGCCATCGTCACAGGGGCCAAGGCTCCATGAGACGGATGCGTTGCGTGTCGGCAGCACCAGCGGAGGGGTTGATTCCACCGGATGAGAGGGAATTTCAAGAGGGTCCAGCCTCCGGGACGTGCGGTCGATTGTGTGGCCGTCAATATCGCGAACCATCAATTCCAGATCATAGCCCAACGATGGTTCCAAGCCGGAAAACTGCATGTCGACCTGAAAAGGCTGGCCATCGGCCTGAAAGCAGTTCAACGCATTATTGCCCCAATCGAGGTTGGGTAGCCGCACAATCTGGAGATCGGTAAACCAGACTTGACCACGGACATCAGTTTGCGATCCATCGATCACATGGCAACCCAGCACCAGAAAGGCAGCATCAGGCGGGAGTGATTGCGGGCCAATGATCACTTCTTGCCAGTTCGTCGCCCCTGACACGGGTTCTGACAACCAGCGGGCCACTCGTTCGCGTCGCGCATCAAGGATCGAAACAGAAATCGCTCCCGCTGACTCTTTTAAGCCTGCCGTCTGAATCTTTCCGGTAATGACCAGATTAAAGTGAGGGTCAATTCGTATCGGGGGACTGTAATAAATCGCCGCTCCGCCATTCACATGAAACCGGAGAGCATGATGATCCAGACCAGGGGGTGACCGATCGATATCGGCATTCACATACTGAGGAAAAGCTGTCCCTTTGCGACGAAACCAGCCATCGGGCTGGTCATCTTGATCCAGGTCTTCGTCATCTCCGAAAGAGTAGGTTTCAACGACCCGTGCTCCGGGAAAAAGGCGAGAGATCATGGACCGAGACTTCAGCATGTCCTGCAATTTTGCACTCTTCTGAGGCATTTCCACTGCCGAATGCGTTGGAACGATGGAAGAATGGGCTGGCTCAGTCTGTTTTTTATCTTCACCCACCTGAGACGGTGATTCAGGAGAAAAAGACTGTGACTCAGTCGTTTTTAACGGCGTCTCAAGGAGTGAGTGCCGTTCGGGATTGGCATGGCCAAAGGGCGCCGTCATTGTCGTTTTTTGAGGAACGCGAGCTTCTTCAGCTTGTGGCAATGAAGCCGTGGGTGGCTCGCTGGCGATCGCGCTGGTATAGGTCACGCTGACCAGAAAAAAAATCAAAGCGCTTTGTCGTAATCCATCGATAAGGCGACGAATCATGGCAGATATTAATCGCATGGATCAGAACTCGTGGAATGAACGATGACTTCAGACAGCCACCCGATGTTTCATCCCATGCGGACAGCCAGCCTCTGAAATCTCACGGAATTTCGCGAACGTTTGAGACGCATCGTTCAGTGGAAAACATCGGCGAAATTCGCCGCTGATGTTTTCCCGCCATTTCTACTCAGCCAGAAGTTCTGGAGGAAAGTCGATCAAGTTCCGGTCGTGTGGATATTTACAAAGAAAACCGAAACATCAATCGTAAGCCTTATTCCGGCCATGCAATCTGCTCGTGACGATCGCCCTGAAGGATTCAAGAAATTGACCAACGGTCAGAAATCTTCCGGTCGCTGGCCTGAAAACACGTGCGCATTGCAGAAATGCCACTTGGCAGCGAGATACTCTGAAACGGCTACCCCACCGTCGCCAGACAGGAAGAGGTGCCGTAATGTTCGACATGAATTCCATCTCGGCCATGCCGCTTAACGTGGTACATCGCTTTATCTGCAGCCGCAAGGCATGTTTCGATGTCAGGTGGCGGTGTATGAAAGATGACAACGCCAACGCTAAAGGTCGTCAGCGTGTTGATCGGCAGCACTTCGGCGTGCAGGTTTGCCAGTAACCGTTCGACCACTGTCGCTGTGGCTTTTTCATCCACGTCAACAATGAGAACCGCGAACTCGTCTCCGCCAACTCGGGCCGCTGCGTCAAAAGTACGGACATTCTTTTCGAGAACCTCCCCCACCTTGCTTAGCAGTTGGTCACCTACTTGATGACCCTGGATATCGTTCACTTCCTTGAAGCGATCGCAGTCCAGGTAAATCAGCGCGAATGACCGGAACTCAAGTTCTGTCCGAGTGATCTCGATAGCCAATTTTTCTTCGAAGCCACGCGCGTTCAGTAATCCCGTGATCGCATCACGACGTGATCGAACCTGCTCTGAGATCAATTGCCGTCTGAGGTGCTGGCCCCACCAGGCACTGAGCAGGCAGACGGCCAGCAACGAGACAGTGCTGGCCGGTGAAACACCCGGACGCCAGACCGATTGAGCCGCCATATAGCCTGCACCAAGGAAGGCAAAGATCCAGGGCCAGGCGGCGCTGGCATAATATGCGATGGCAGCAAATCCCACGGGAAAGATCCAGCGGAACTCACCTGGAGCTGCAAACAGGCATCGGCCAAGGATGGAAACCACTACCACCCAGACAACCAATTGATGTAACCACGGATACCTTGTGCGCAACTGAACTGGCGATGAAATCTTTGAAAGCGCGTGCCACGAGTGGCCCATACCAGAAAAACTGGTGTCGGATGATGGCGTTCTCTTTGTCACAGATTTGGGGACAGGCATGATGGTTGTCTGCATCATGAGTAGTTAGTGGTTCACGATCGCTGAAAACACCACGCTATCAATAAGAGACAAGATCTTCTGAAACAAAGGCCGCAGTAGTTTTTGAGTTCTAATTCACCAACGACTCACTTCTTGTCAAAGATGAATAAACTGTGGTCAATCTTTTGAAATCATGGCCGTCAATTTTGTGAGTTCTGATTGTAACAGATTGCCAGCGCAGGTTTTATCTTCTCGCAATGAACGTTGTAAAAATCTCATCTTGACCGTCTTTCTCTCATCAGTCAAAACCCGGATTGTATTGCCTGAACAAACTGGTTTTGGCTCGATTCAGGTTGCACCTGAGTTTGCCAACTGCGGATCGGTGGAGGCAAAATGTCAGTCTCGTGGTCATTTTTGCTGCCTGATTCCCGAAGGCTTCCTGCCGACGGTCGAGCATGGTTGCAGCATGTGCTGACCCGGACTGGTATCCGCATGGGGATGAAAGCCTTATTTGCTCCCTGTGATGAGCCTTCGTGGGCCATGTGTCTTCACCATCTGGGGTGGGAAACAACATGCCTGGCTCCCGACTGGCCCGTCATTGCGTCGTTACGGGAAGGCTTTCGCAATTCCTGGAAAGATGGTTCTCAACCCTCTGTCGTCAGAAAAACGCCATTTTCGCGATTCCCTGATGGTTCGCCATCTGATGACAAAATTCCTCCTCAGATGACATCTGAGGCTGAGCTGACTGGCAAATTTGATCTGATTGTGATGGAGCCATATACCGGGTCTGTCAGCCTGCTTTCACAAACCAGACGACTGCAAACGGCCTATTGGCTTTCGCTGCTCAATCCCGGCGGCTACCTCGTGGTGCCACGCATCCTTTTCAATGCGAGTGACGAGCATTCGCCCGATTGCTACTTCCGACACCTGGCCTGCTTCCCCGGAGAAGTTCGCACTGTGATTGATCAGTCGTCTTTCTGGAATTCCGCATTGATTGCAGCAGGGTTCCGTGCTTCCGACAGCTCTTGTTCGGATTCGACCCACATGGTTCTTCAGATCCCCATGGCACCGCACACTCCTGAATTATGGCAGCAGTATGTCACGAAGGGACTACAAACAGGAAAAGCGGATTGCTGTCAACTTTCAGACGCATCAAATCAACAGTTCCCACTGGAGATGGCATCTCAGTGGAATCCGGCCCACGAAAACGAACGGCGGAATGCCGCCTGATGTAACGTTGCAGAAAGCAGGCTCGAACGTGATCCCAGCGAAGAGGGGTTCATGAAGCGCCCCTTCTGATTCATCAGGCTGAGCAAGGCCTGTGAGCAGGCCAACAAGCCTGCGGGCAAATTCGGTAACCGGTCATGACAGAGTGGTTGCACCACATGGCTTTCACTTGCCGCAAATGATTGTTGGCCTCAAGATGGGTTGCCGGATGTGATGCGGGCCACTGTTGAATGGCTCTCACTTCGGTAAAGAACAGACATCATTCCTTGAGATGTCTGATGGCACCCCTTGCTCTGGGACAATTTTTCATGAAGCTCTGGCCCATTCTGTTTGCGTTGTTAACAGGTTTATTCTGGGGGACTTACGGCCCTGCTGTCGCTGAAGCTCGCAAAGCATTGCCCGGCGATCTGAACCCGTTCAAGCCATACGTCATGATTGGATTGGCATATCTGGTATGGGGTGTGATTGGTGGGGTCATTGCCATGAAGGCCACAGGGGCCAGCTTTACCTACACCCCTGGACAAGCCATGTGGGGATTTATCGGCGGCACATTGGGTGCCTTCGGAGCATTGGCACTGACGGTCGCCATGTTTTCTGGAGGCGGGGCGATGCCACAGGTCATTATGCCGATTGTCTTCGGGACAGCGGTTTCAGTGAGCGCGATTGTCGCAACATTAACAGTGAAGGACGTGACCGTTCATCCCATGCTCTATGTCGGTATTCTCGGAATGGCACTTTGCATTGTGATTGTCGCTTACTTTACACCTCACCCTCATCCCAAGAAGAAGCCTGACGCTCCAGCTCAGGTCACAGCGGCTGCTTCTCTCCCGGCGGCTCACTCCCCCGCTGATATCGCAGCCGACATTTCCGGCAAATGACTCTGGTCAATTCACGCTCAATTCTTTGCAGAATGCCGTAGAGAGATTGAAAAAAATTGGTTGTCTCAAAGCAGCGATCCTGTGATCCGGCGGCGATCCTTTTCCGTTAAGACCATCAATGATTACTCGTCATTCTGAATGATCGGAGTCACACAGGTTCCAATAAGCAGGGAGTCCACCCATGAATTTCATTGACTGGCTCGTTTCGCACGGGCTTTCTTTGATGGCATTTCTTGCGGTTCTGGGAACCCTGCTGCTATTGGGACGCGAAGTCCATTCCGAAAATGGTCATAGCGCGTTATGGCATACTTGCCGTGTGTCGATGTACGTTCTGGCCATTGTGATGCTTCTGGTTTCTTTGATGGGTCTGCTGTGGTGTGAATGGACGCTGCCCACACTCTCGGCCGAAAGCCCCATCTCTGTTCACACATGGGCTTTGTGGTTGAACCACTGGGCACTGCTGTTGTTCGCGACATTCCAGGTCGTTCTTTGCCTGGTATTCGGCCAACCGCTGGCGTTTCAGAAACTCAAAACGCCCCAGGATCACTGACGTTCGTCCGCAAAATTTCCCCAGCATCAACCAAGCCCATACAAGCCCATACGAGACCATGAGGCCAAGCCTCGAGGCATGACTTTGATCGTTTGATATTCAACATCGACGCCTGGGGTGACACTGGCGTCGATATCCAAAACTTCAACCATCAACCTGACTCATGCCCTGTTGCGTCCATAAGTCGTGGTGACTGTTGGCGAGGGAAGGCTGGCCCAATGTCTGTTCCGGCAACTCGATCGGTTTTCCCATACGATACGCCACATTGCCCAGCAGCGCAACAATCGTGCTTTGCGTGGCTGAGGGGAGGTTCGCCGTCGGCTGCTGGCGTGTACGGACTCCATGGAGAAAGCTCTCCAAATGAGGCGACCAGAGAGGCTGTGGTTCTCCGACAAGCGAAGAAGAGGTGCCGTAGACCTTCCACCCCCCGCGATCGATGATCAACGTTCCTTTTTCACCATAAAACGCGGTCGCGGCACTGCGGCCTTCCAACCCGTGGGCTGACCAGTTGCGTTGCTCCCAAAGCACACGGGTTTGGGGATATTCATATTCAACCATCAGTGTGTCGGGCGTTTCCCCATCATCATGGGAAACAAACCGTCCGCCGCTGGCTGTGACCCGTAAGGGGAGTTGAAGATTCATCCCCCAGAGTGCGATATCCAGCAGAGGAACACCCCAGGTGCCCAGTTCGCCATTGCCATAATCCCAGAACCATTGCCAGTTCTGGTGGAACCGATTGGGACTGAACGCTCGCACGGGGGCTGGCCCCAGCCATGTTCGATAATCCACGCCGTCTGGCACCGGAATCGGCCCTCTTTGTCCAATCGATGGTCGCTGGTGAGTCACCCAGGAGCGAACCAGCGGAATCTTCCCCAGTGTCCCCGTTTGAATCAACTGGATGGCGTCTCGGTACATCTGGCTGCTGCGATGAACCAATCCTGTCTGCACAATACGCCCGCGTTCATGCGCCAATTGTTCCAGAGTTTGAGCATCACCGGGTTTGAGCGTGAGCGGCGTTTCAAGATAAAGGTCTCGGCCGCACGTCAAAGCGGTCTGAGCCATCTCGAAATGCCAGTGGTCAGGAGTGGCAATCACCAGAGCATCAAGAGAAGAGTCCTGGGCTAATTGCTGCCAGTCGGAGCACTCACTGGCGGGTGGCCGCCCCTGGCGAGCCAGAAGATTTTGAGCCAGCTTCCGCTGCTTGGTATCAACATCACATAATGCCGCAATTTCCACTCCTGTTGATGAATGGAACTCGCGGAGGAGCGTCTGTCCCTGCTGGCGAAGACCGACAAACCCCAGACGAACTGGACGAGACTCATCAGGTTGGCTGATGGAACAATCAGCCGCCAATACGTCACTGGCGAGGCTGTGAGCCGAAAGCCCGGCAGCGACAGCAATTCCCGTGGCTGTGGCCGCCATGTTGGCCGCTTGATGAGCACTGCGCCCCAGAAACTGACGACGGCTCAATGCCCGCTGACTTAATGGCCCTAACAAAACCGGTTGTGCTTGCTGGGAAATGCTAAATGCTTCTTCCGATCCAGTGGCATCAGAGGTTTTGTTAGAGATTTTTAATGGCCCTGTCGGGATTGAGCGAGTTGGAGAGATGGTCGTGACTGATGATTGGGACGAACTGAGATCTGCCCCTGTGGCCAGAACCTGACCATCAGCGCTGACCACGCCGGGAGCGATTTGTGGTGAATTTGATGGACGTTGTTCAGACATGGAATGACTCATCAAAGGACGATGCTTCATTCTCGCACGTCCCTCCAGAGTTTCCTACCTCAGAACAATCATCCCCCACATTTTTGATTTTTTTGTATGACCAGGCAGAACAAACGGTGTTTCTCACTTTATGTGACTTCGCAAAGTCACGGAGAAATCCACAAAATCCACTTAATGGGATTAAAAGCGATCCAGTTGATCCAGCCAGAGGCCTGCTCGTTCGGCCCACTCATCTTGGGGAAAATCGCTTCCGTCCCCCGAAAGTGATTGAGTCGATACGGAGAATTTTTTCTCTTGAAGTGCCTCGACGAGTTTTTTCAATGCCCCAGCAGCACGGCTTCCTTCGGGAATTGCGATATTCAAATGCAACCGGGCCGCTGGATCGCGTTCTGGTGGCAGGCCTGCGGTCGGGCCTCCGATCAAGAGGAGGCCTCGATATAGAGAAGGATCTTTGAATGCGAGAAAAGACGCCAGTTTCGTGGAATCGGTGTGGCCCATAAGCACAATTCGCGATCGGTCAATGGGGAACTCAGTCTGAACGTGCTCGACCAAAGCCTTCAAAAAATCAACGTCTTCAGGTGTCCACCCCTGCCCCTCGGCTTTCGGGCCGATCAGCATGAGTTGCCGTCGATCGCACTGTGCCTTCAATGATTTAAGAACAGCGGCTTCCATTGAGTTACCGTTCGGGTGAATCCAAAGAATCAGCCCATGCGGCGTTTTTCCCAATGTGCTGGGAGGAGCATATCCCCAGTATTCCCGGCCGTTAACCGCCAGCTTCGATTGGAACCGCCCTTTTGCTTTGGGATCGCCAGCCTTTGCTGGCTCAGATGGCTCAATCGCCATGGCGGGAAGATCCTTCGGTACTGCAAAGGGTTGCCCTGCCAAGGTGATTTCAACGTCCAATGATTGGCCAGTTTCTCCAGCCTCGGAACGCTGAATGGTCAGCTTCAGTTTGTCGCCCGGCTTGAGACGATCAAAGATCAGTCGCAGTTCCTCTGGACTTTTAACAGCCTGACCACCCGCATGCGTAATGACATCATTGCGGCGGAGATTGGCAATAGCGGCAGGGCTGTCCGGAAAGACTGCTCGGATCTTCATTGACTCCGAAGTCGCGCGCTCGGTCTCCATGCTACCCTGTTGAGAATGTGTCAATGGTGAGCGATTGAGAAGAAAGCCCGCCGTGGCTTCATCCCAGGGGGGAATTTCCGCCACCAGATTGATGGTGGATTCGTAGGATTCTTCTTTTCCTTGACGTTGTAATTTGAGCTTTAACGAATCCCCGGCATATTTCCGGCCCAGAACATGCTTGAGGTTGCCTAAGCGATCAATCGGCTTTTCATCCGCAGCCACAATCGTATCACCGGGACGAATTCCCGCCGCTGAAGCAGGTGATTGAAATCGAACTCGTTCAACGACAGGCTGTTCTCCCGAGAGGCCATTTTCCTTAAAAGAGACTCCCATCAAGCCCGGCTTGAGATTTTCTCCGTTCTTAAGACGTGCGAGAGAATCCACGAGGTCAGCAGCAGGAATGGCAAAACCAATGCCTGAGTCATACCACTCAAAACCACTGGTGACCGATTGAGATTGCGGAGAAAGAGGAACCAGCAAGCCTGTCATTCTGCCACGAAGATCGATCAAAGGCCCGCCATAATTCACGGGTGAAACCTTGGCGTCAGTCTGAATGGCTTTTCCCCAGACGCGATTTTTCGCGCTGATCACACCAATCGAGAGGCTCGGCTCAGTGGGAGACAACGACCGCCCTAATGCCAGCGACCAGGCACCCACCTGGACTTCTTCCGACGGAGCAATTTCAGGGACAGGCAAATTGTCAGCATCAATTTTCAGCAGAGCCGTCATTCGTAAGGTGTCGGTGGCGATCAATTGAGCGGGAAATTTTCGGCCGTCAGCCAAAGTCACCAGAATGGATGTCGGCTTGGTAACGAAATTAAAAGCACTGGTGATGATCCAACCCTCAGGGGCCACAATCACTCCGCTGGTAGCCCCGTTGACAGCCAGAATTCCATCGACTTCATCCAGCCCTCCGACAGTTTCAATTCGGACAATCGATGGTGCAATCAAGACGACTGCACTGCGAAAGGCCCGCTCTTCGGCCAGCTCCAGCTGACGACTTTGCTGAATGACAGTCGCTTCTGTCTGGGCAGCAGGGATCAATCCCGGCAGTAAACGTGGCTGTGCCGCTTGTCCCATGAGTGGCTGACAAACCAGCCAACCTGCAAGACATGACGCCAACAGGGAAAGCGTCCTTGTGCCAAACACGTGGCGCATTTCCAGACAAAATTTCACCATGCGAGAAGTCCCGAGAAAAGTTCTGTGTCTCGATGGGAAGTCGAGTCCATGAATCGACGGATCAATGACTGTCTCAGAAGGCATGGCGATCATTCTCAACGCGATCTTTATTGAGGAGACAGGGGATCATCAACGAAAGACAGATGAATGAGAGGTGGCCCCTGCCAATCAGGTGAAACCGGCGCATCATCGTCGGGGCGGTGCTGTGGGACGGGTTTTACGAGGGACTGGTAACTCCATGGACAGCAACTGATTTTCCCGGCGTACAATCAATTTTAGACGGCCACCACTCTCCAGACGATCGATGACTGACAAAAATTCCTGACACGATTGAATGAGTTCGTCGCCCACAAACACAATGAGATCATTGGGCTGCATGCCTGCCGCTTCTGCTGAGGATTTTTCCAGAACGCGATCGATATAGGCCGGAGTGCGTGCGACAATATTGGGCAGCATGACAATTCCAAAATCGGCCGGTGTGAACAGCGGCAGGCTGGCCATGGCGGCAGGTTTGTCGAAATCACTCGACTTGCGAAAGTTCCCGGTCATCAATTCATCAATCGCGGTTTCCAGTCGACTGATCGGGATCGCGTAATTCACCCAGGTATTGAGTTCAGAGTTCTTCACTTCCTTCCCAATCATCCCCAGCAGGCGGCCATCGACCGTGGTGATGACACCACCCCCTGCCCCAGGGTTATTGGTGATCGCGTCAATGACGTAGACGTCGCCGGGAAAGGACGTCTCATAGGCTCCACGGCGAATTGGCAGTCGCGTGCGGGCGGCAACGACTCCCTGAATGACCGAAACCGGTTCATCTCCTGTCGCGACTTTAAACATATTGCTGAAAGCCACCACGCGGGTTCCCGCACTGACATCCGGAAGGTTTTTGACATCAAAATAAGGGAGATTCGTTTCTTCAATCTTAATCATCGCCAGATCAAGTCCCGGCTCTGCCCCAACGACTTTCCCTTCGTACTTGCGGCCGTCATGCAGCACGACGGTCACGGTATTCTGGTCAAGAACATGATTCCAGACCGTGGCAATATGCCCCTCAGGGGATGTCAGAAACCCTGTATTATAAGAATAAAGGTTTCGTAACCCCCCGGCGCCAAAGATCTTCACCAATCGTGGTTGAATCTCGTCGATCATCTCGGCGTCAGCAGCCTGAGTACGGCCACCTGAGAGCGAGATCAAACCCATGACACAGATGGTCAGGAACAGGCAGGATCTCCGATGGCCGAGCACAGCGTCTTCAGACTTCAGAATCTGGAAGAAGTGGTGACTGGCTGTCTTTTCAAAGATCGTCATACCAGAAAAGCTCCCGATGGCCTGGTTCATGGCTGCTCTCCTGGAGTTATTACATTTTCTCTGGAGTCAAAGCTCTGAAGACGATATCGATCAAAGAATCGACCCGAAGAGAGCACCTTGAAATCCTGAGGGAAAGGCCGTGAGTTGAACTGACCCCAGGAGTTGAAGCGGATATTGCAAGTGGGTTGCTCGCGGGAGGCTTTGAAATCAAAGCCAGCGATCTCCCCATCCTCCCGGAAGAACACCGTCATGACCGCCCCCGTGCGTGTCAGCACCAGAGCATCGTAAAGTGATGTCGCCAGCGGGTCACCAAACTGGCCATCAATCGGTTGAGTTCCCAGATAGGAAATTTCCGAGAACGATTCTGGCCCTTCTGTTAACAGCCACTTCCAATGAACCAGGGCCGCCAGAAGCCCTCCGCTTGATGGTGGTTCATCGATCCAGAGAGATCCCTCAAGAGGTTGAACGAATGGGCGGTCTGCCTGCTGCATGCCGGCTCCGTCGGGGGAAATCACGAAAGAAACCGGACGATCTTTTTCATCAACACCAGCAAACTTCCAGCGGCCAGTTTGCCCTTTCCATGAAGTTAATCGCTCCAGATGCGCCAGCAACCGCTTTTGTTCCCGCTGATTAAACTGATAGTTTGCGTAGCCCGTTTTGGAATGAAAGAGTGCTTCAAGCTCTTTTGAGAGCTTTGCCGGTTTATCAGGTGTCTCGGGAGTTTTGGGGGCGTCTGGCTGATCAGGAGTTGGCTGACCACGCTCTGGTTTTTGAGGGACTGGCTTTTTTCCACCAGGCTGAGGCTTGGGGCCGCCGGGAGCCGCATTGCTGCTGGCAAACTGCACCAGTTCCGAATCACTATGCAGCGCAGCCAACTCGACCGTGATCTCCTGCTTCACTCCATCGCGGCGGTAAACCAGAGGTAGCGACCAGCCTTTCGGAAAGATCCCCAATACGTTTTTGAATTGATTAACACTACCAATGGGACGACCGGCGAAATTCACAATTTCATCGTCTTCACGCAGACCAGCATTCCAGGCACTGGAGCCTTCGAGCACTTGATCAACCAGGACTTCCCGTGATGTTCCAGAACGAACAGTGGCCCCTAATGTGGCATGATCAACAATTCGTCCTGACTTTAAATGTCCCATGAAATAACGAATCTGGTTAATCGAAATGGCATAGCCGGCTCCCGAATTCACACGCCCGCGTTTCTCGAATGAACCGCGACCATTGATGCCGATCAGTTCTCCCTGAAGATTGAATAACGGCCCGCCTGAATTCCCCGGGTTAATCGACGCATCCGTCTGAATGCAGTCGGCATACTCCAGAAACGTGCCAGCAGGATATTGATAGCGGTGCAAGCCACTGACGATCCCGGAGGTGATTGTCGGTGTAAAATCGGTGGCCAGCAGAAACGGATTCCCCATGGCAAAGACAGGTTCACCAATCTTCAGCAAGTCACTGTTACCCATCCGGGCAAAAGGGAAGTCGTTTCGGCCTTGGAGCTGAATCAGCGCCACGTCACCTGTCGGATCAATTCCCACGATCACGGCATCGTAAAGACGGCCGTCATTGAGGCCACACTTCATGAAATTGCCGGCGCCACTTGTCACGTGAAAATTAGAGAGGGCATAACCATCGGGAGAGATCAGAACGCCCGAGCCACCGCCATCCCCGCTGCTGGAGAAAATGGCCACCACACTGGGTGAGACCTCTTTGATCATGGCAATCCGCTGCTGCTCGGCTGCGAGAACTTCGGGCGAGATGACCTCTTTTCGCTCGGCATCCTCTGCCACAGCCAGATGAAAACCAATCGGGAATATGGCCATTTGCCAGAAAATCAATGCCAGACAGGCAGCCACCGTTTTTTTGTGGAACGACTGGTTGCCATTGCCGGCAAAGACCCATCGATTGGGTCGTTTTGTCAAAGTGGCAATGATCCAGGACAAAGTGATCCATGATAAACGGTGTCGGCCCATGAGCGAGAATGTCGCCATTATTTAACCACCTTTGCATCGCCAAAGTGGATTCGATCACCTATATCAACTTCATCTGAGCCGTAGTCGACCACGATTGTCAGTTCGATAATGTCGGTCATATCCAGATCAATGGCATGGGGAGGATTACCTCGCGCCAGGTCAATACGAAATAGTTCTTTCCCATCTCCCAGAACACTCACTAGAGCGGTGCTGGAGGTTGTAATCTCAGGATCGTAGCCAATCACGGTTTGAAAGCGGCGGAAGTCTCCTCCCAGTCGCCATGTCAGTTCCGATTTGGAATGAACGGCGAGTCCCCGGCGAAAGGTTTTTGTACCGACAGCCAAAGGGCGACCTTCATAGCTGCGGTCTTTCCGGTATTCCCAGGTGTAACCGAAAAAAGGCGTGTATTTGACATTTCTGGGTTCCACCTCGGATAGAAACATCAGCTTGCCGGCACTGTAGTCGATGAGTTGAGGGCTGGAGTTTTCAGGAAGTTTCAAGACTTCTCCTCCGCGGAATAACTCCCAGCTCCCTTTCTCAAATTTGACCTGATCCACCAGCAAGATTTGGCCGTTTCCCAAGTCACACCGCACCATGGGTGGCGTCGCGGCCTCTCTCGAAGCGAACACAACACCAAAAACACGTTCTCTTTTTACGGGGACTTCATCGCCATCCAGGAGAAGCTGCAAGCCTTTTTCTGAGACACCACTGACGACACCTTCAAGATGGTCGAGGACATCCCCCTTGCGAATCACAACCATATCGCTCGTGGTTTTGCGTTGTGAGAGTTCTCGCCAAGCCGCTTCGACCTTGTTATCTGTCGCTCCCAAGCGGAGGGAACGAATGTCTTGCTGAGGAAATTGCAGTTCTCCCATCGCCGAGTGCTCGGCTTTAAGCAGGCCGTCTTTGACTGTCAAAGAGGTCAGCGACAGGCGACTTCCATCGAGAGTTTCGACTAACACGGCCGAGGAATTGGCAGCCGGTGACGAAGACGTAGTCGCTCCTTGATTCGTGCCGACATTGCGGATCGTCAGGATTTGTGAAATGGGAACGTCAATGTCCTCCTCTTTGGCGGTCAGACGTACGCGATCGTCGGTCATGCTGACGATCTTCCCTGTGGCGGGAGGCCCGGTGAGAGGTTCCACCGTGACGTCCGTGGCAAGCATCGCGACAGATAAGCTTAAAGCGGCCCAGTTCATCGGTTTTTGCTCTCCGTCTGTCACAAGTCCGTCTGATGAATCTTTATTCCGAAAGGCGTTCCGTTTTATCAAACAAGAGCGGGCTGTCGGACAATTCAATCACATGAATAAGAAAAATTAGAAGGGGCAGGCTAAGTGAGGTCAACTCCTGATGATCAGGAGACAAGCCGATCTATCACGGAGCCGGTTTGGCAGGTCGATTGGCGAGTTTTTTGGAATAAGCATCGATGGCTCTTCCATAGTTAGGAGGAAAGCTACGGTTGATCAGGTTTCTGGCTTCTGCCTGCTGTTTTTCGGGCAAGTTCCCCCAGGCTCCCTCCTGGGCAAATTTCTTCTTGTCAGTTTCACCAGGTGCTGTGGCCCCTTTGACAGAGCTGTCTTGAGCGGCTCCGCCACTTTCATTGGAGTTGCCTCCTTCTCCACCGCCTCCCCCACCACCGCCGCCCATTTGCTGCTCAAGCTTTTTGATCAGCTCATCGAGATGAGAAACAATCCGCTCCTGAACCCCCTGAACCTGTTCACCAGCACGCCCCAAATCCAGACGACGACGGGAATCAGCCATCAAACGGGCGACTTCCCCCAACGATTTTTCTTCAAAGGAATCCAGATCCGCCAAAAGTAACTCCCCGGTTGAGCGATAACGCAAAGGAGGGTCTTGAGTTTTCTCGAGCAGTTGACTGAGCGATTCTTTAGCGGAGGGAATATCGAGTAGCGAGTGAGCCACAACGGCTCGAAAGAAGAACAGGGTTGCCGGACAGATGACCTCGCGGGCATCCACCGCCTGAAGTTCAACCCGGGCTTCATCAAACATTTGCCGTTCAACGAGCGAGCGACCATAGAGCAATCCCAGATTGGCCCGAAAAAACGGGGAAAGATCAGGACGATTGAGCAGCACCGACCATTCCTCATTCGAGATGACACTGGCCGGCTGATTCAAGCGAGCGATCAACTTCGCAATTTCAGGATCTGCCTGAGTCAGCACATGAATCCACTGGGCATGCCGGGCATCGGCATCCAGCGTGTCGTTGCCCAACAGACGAATAAGCTCCTCGGAATTCGCAGGAGGAGTTTTCAAGCTCTTCAGACCAGCAGTTGTCTGCTCGATAATCACTGAGGCAGGTTTCGGCGAGAAGATTTCCACAGAAGATTCCTGCCCATAGACCAGCCGGAAATTCCCTTCTGAGAGGAACCCAAGCATGGCAATCGCAGTCATCCACGCCACCGTCAGGGAACGCGGCAGATGTGTTAATTGTTGTCTTGCAGGCGAGTCAGCACGCATTACTCGTTCCTCCCGATGGACAGATCATATGTTGCCTTGCGAACCTGTTCCTGGCGAAGTCCGAGTTCCCGTAACTGAGTCACGAGATCTTGATCATTGGCCTGTTCGCCCTCGACCATGCGGCCGATGAGTCGTGTCCGGCGGTTGACACGAAACTGCAACGATCGAAGGAGTTTCAATTCCGCCAACTGATTCACTAGAGCCTTCTGTTGCTGTTGTTGCTGCTGCTGTTGTTGTTTCTGCTGCTTCTCATCTTTGAGTTTTTCCATTTCCTGACGAAGCGCTTCGACCATTTCCTCCAGCGCTTCGATCACATCTTTTTCTATTTGCTGAGTCAATTGTCCGACATCTGTTCGATCCAGTCGCCGGGCAATCATTTGCATGTCGGATCGAATCTGCTCAATGGCTTCGGGAAACGCGATCGAGGAGCCTTCTTCCCGGAGGAGTGTCAACGCTTTTGAAGCCTCCATCACGAGTTCATCCTGCTGTCGGGAAAGTTCCAGCGAGCGCGTGCGATGACGATCAGTCCGCTGCTTTTCTGTGACTGAGGCAATCCCCATGGTGCTGTTGTAAATGGCGATTTCTCTGGCCAGCATGTCACGGAATCTGGCTTCCAGTGCCGCCAGCATGAGTTCCCGTTCTTCTTCTCGCAATTGCCGAAGAATTTCCTCCAGCTTTTCACGGGCTTTCATCAGTTCAGCCAGTGCTTTGTCCTGCTCATCCGAAGCGCCGCCTGCATTTTTCTTCTTGAGTTCTTCAATCGCCCGATCCATCGAACGAATCGATTGTTCGATTTCCTCTCTCCCGGCAGTCTTCTCTTCTGAAGGCTGCTGCTCTCCCCCTGATTGAGGTGGCTGCGAGCGATTCTGTGGGGAATCCTGAGACGGGCTGCCTTGTGAAGGTTGGCCGGGTGAGGGCTTTCCCGATGACGGCTTACCTTGAGATGGTTTTCCTGAGGACGGCTTTCCGGAAGAAGGTTTGCCGGATTTTTCGTTTTCTGATGATGAGGGCTTAGACTCACCTTCCTTGGGTTCACCAGACTTGGAGGGATCGTCAGACGATTTGGAATCTCCCGGCTTTGAAGATGAACCTGGCTTGCCCGATTTGGACGAGTTTCCCTTTCCTTCTTTCCCAGCGGCCTTTTCGTTTTCAGAGTCCTCAGAAGGATTGCCCTCTTTAGAATCTGGCATGTCCTCAGAGGGATCTTCTTTACCTGTTCCCTTGCCCGATTCCTCGGGAGAAGACTTGGAATCACCCGGCTTGGAGGAATCATCAGCAGGGGGGCTATCGGACTCTTGATCAGAAGAGGAGCCGTTCTTTTCTGAGGCGTTTTTCCCGCTCGACTTGGACTCATTTTTTTCTGCGTCCTGGCGGTCGATTTTGTCCGCCAGTTTGCGGGCATCTTCGGCAATCCTAGCCTGACGTTTCTCCAAATCGCCTGAGGCACCTCCCCGTTCAGTCGCTGAGCGTGTGTCCTGCTGCTGGCCGATCAGACGATTGACGTCCTTGATGAGATCCTGCACCCGGGCTTTTTCCCGCTCAATTTCATCACGCCGGTCTTCACTTTGCAGAAGATCAAGGAGTGCCGCCATCTGGACGGCAAGGTCTTCCTGATGAGAAATCGCATCCCCTAACCGCTCTTGTTTGAGCAGTTCAATCAAGGCTTGCATCTGGTCAGGAACGCGAGTTTCCTTGCTTTTTCCAATGACTCGGACGATCAGGTCAGCACGAGCCGGGTCGGTCTTACGCAGGTACTCAGCCAACTGTTGCAGTGTATTTTCAAAACGTTGATACCGCGCGGCCAGAGCTTCCTGCTTCATGGCCAACTCTTGTTCCGTTGCTGAAGCGGGAGTCTCCTGTGCCTGAACAACAGGAACCACGAGAAGTGCCAGCACGACGAACAGGCACCATTTCCAGCAAACAGAGAACTGGCGGACGCAAAAATTGCGAACCTGCGAACGAGTGGGAGCCAAAGCGCGGTGAAACATTTCAGGATCCCTCTATTTTCCAATCAGCGCAGGACGCCTGCTTCCGACAAGCTCCCAGACTCTGAATCAAACCTGCCGATGACTGCAACTCGTCATTAACTTATTTCTGCCATAGAAGATCGGTCTTTCGGCGTGCAATAAATTGTAACAATCAAATGAGCGAAACTGCACCACCACTGAACACTAAAACACATCACTCTCTCGTCGAAGAGCCAAAGCGGAATTAATCTTCTAGCGCTTTGAGTGCCTGTGCTTTTCTTCGTTGTTTGGTTTTTTCGGTCAGTTCATCCTGGTCACCAATCAACGCTTTGAGAAGTTCGAGAGCTTCATGAAACGTTTCGAGTTTCCTCATCTCCAGCAAAACCTGATCCATGGTTTCTAGCAAGCCCTGAATCTGTAAAATTGCCTCATCGACAGGTTCTGTGGGATCGGCATTTTGCTCGTTGGCCAACCGGAATCGCCCGAGTGTTTCGTCAGTTTGGGGAAAGCCGGACTCCATCAAGCGGGAGAGTGGGCCGACAACTTTACGGTCAATGCGGTCGAGCATTTGCGGGGTATCAACACTGTTATTGACCAGTTCTTCACGGATTTCCCGGAAAGACTGCAATACAGAATCGGTCGACTGAGCCGATTGACGAATCACATAAAGCGAGCGTTCTCCACATCCCGCAATGGCTTGCAACAGTTCCGTTTGCTGGGCAGTCTGAGGCTTTTCCCTCGAAGGGATGATCATTTCCCGATGACGAACCAGGTCATCACGCAGACCTTGAACTTCACTGATCAATTGCTCAAACCGTTTGCGTTCGTTCAATTCTCGTGCATAAACAATCGACAGCAGTTCTTCTGGCGACACAATCGTAAAGACAAATCGTTGCCCCCGTCCCACATTCGGTCCGACGCCGGAAATATCGTTTCCATCCGCAGCAACGGCAGAAACGGTCAGTTTCTGCTTAATGGCGAGATCCAAAGGCAGAACATCAAAACGCAGGTAAGGTTCGGATTCAGAGCGGGCCAGCGGCAATTCTTTCGGACGGTTAGAAGTGAATGTTCCCAGCGGTTGCTCTTTTAACGTCGTGTCCGCATCCAGGGTGTATTCAAACCAGATTCGATCCACGCCATAGTCATCCAGCACGGTTCCCGTCACAGGGATGCGGGCCAGCCGGGTGATTGAAGTCCCGATGCCGCGCAGGAGAGTTTCGACTTGAGGAGGTTCATCGGGAATGCCTCGCAGAAGCAGGCGGGCGGGTTCGGTCGCTGAGATTTCTTCGGCATCTGTCAACCAGATGCGAAACTGCGTGTCAGGAGGTAAGGGAATGGCATCAGCCAGTAATTCCAGTGGCTGACCTTTCGCCTGATCTTCCAGCAGGTTGATGGCGCGATGGTGCAATTGAAAGGGGATCGAGAGCGTCTTGCCATCTTTAGAAATGGCGGCCTGCGCCACATGCTCCGGCAAAGCGGTGGGAACACGAGGATGATTTTCGACAGCCGTCGGCCAGACTGCCAGTTGGGGAGAAGTGGTCAATTGAGAGCCAACAACTTCGTAACGCAACGGCCCCACCTGAAGCTCACAACGAACCGTACTGAGCTTTTGGGTCGCAGTGATCACCAATTGAAAACGTGTTTCCAATGGCAGGCTGAATTCCGTGCCGATGACAGGCACGGTCGTGGCCTCCTGACCTTGATTTAATCCCATGTAATCGGGATAGCGAGCCTCTATCGTCAGTGCCGAAACCGTGGGAGG
This sequence comes from Planctopirus sp. SH287, assembly GCF_056500625.1. NCBI lineage: Bacteria > Pseudomonadati > Planctomycetota > Planctomycetia > Planctomycetales > Planctomycetaceae > Planctopirus > Planctopirus sp. SH287. The sequence continues at coordinate 2,617,428 of NZ_CM151403.1, forward strand.
ATCAACGACTTCAATCGTCAAAGGCGACAGCGTGGTGTAATCACCGCCGGTCAACCAGAAGCGCGTGTCATCAACCAGGGCGGCAAACGTGTGGGTTGAAGCCCCCTTTTCGTTCACATCCAGATAGGTTCGTCCGCTGCCTCGCCCATTCCCCAGACGATAATCCAGACGGACACGATCCGGTGCCTGCTTTCCGTCAACGGTCTCAATCAGTAACGTCAGATCAGCCCCTTTGGGATGGCGATAGTGGCCATTGCGAAAAGAGGCCAATCGATCACCGGGTTGCACCAGAACCTGGGCCTGCAGTTCTGTCAGGCGAATCCGGTATGTTTCTGCCAACCTGAGATATCCCTGCCCCCAGGCCATCACTCCCCTGAAATTGAAGATCAATAACAACCCGATGGAAAGCCACAAGAGAGCCGCCAGGAGTCCCGATTTTCGGAGCGGAGCCTGATTGAAAACCTGAGAGAGTTCAAGCTGCCCAATGTCATGGTCGGCTTGCTGCAATGTGCGGGCAACCATGGCGTCGTGCATGGGAGAGACGGAACGAACTTGTCCCTCACCCGCTTCCACAGCCAGAATCAATCGGCTGTCGAGTTGAGGAAACCTTTTTTCCAGTACCAAAGCCAGAGATTGTTCACGCATCCTGCGGGCGAGAGCGAGTGTGATCAGCCAGACACCAAACCCTGCGATTACCGTGAGTCCCAAGACCAGAACCAGGGTTCTGAACCAGACCGGGAGTTCATAGCGACTGGTCGCAAAGACGGCTTCATCAAATAGAAAGCTTGCCCAGAACACGAGGGCGGTGACGACACAGACTGTCAGCACCGCTTGCCAGAGCAAATAGCGGCGAATGGATGAGCGCAACCGCGATAAGATCCGACCAATTGTCGATCGTCCCGCAGGGCGAACGGAAATCGGTGGTGCGCTGGCAATGGTCTGTGACATATCGGCTCAGGTCAGCAATGAAAGTGGTCAGAGAAAGGTCGGAATCCGTTGGCCTTCTCTCTCAAAAAATGTGGCATAAAATAGGAAGAGACTTTTCGGGCATTGTGATGGTGAACATCGCGATGATCCTCTGATTCTGACAGGAGGTCAGGCCAATTTCAGCAGTTTTCTGGTGAGCCATTCAACCGAGATGATTCCGACCAATAAAAAGAGCACCCAATCGCGATCCCATAATGTTTTGAGACGCTGGTCAATGAGAATTTGTTCCGATCGATTCGGAAAGAGCGTCACAATGGCATCAATCGTTTTCGCTTCAACATCACTTGAGGCACCAATTTGCGAGGCCCCCGCTTGAGGTGCTGAATTTTCTTTAGCTCCCAAGTCGAAAGTTCCCAAATCAAAATAGGCACCGCCGGTCCCTTCTGCCAACCCTTTGAGAGCCGACACGTTTTGTCGGATGTTTTCATCTTCCAGCTTGGGCAAGGCGACAATCACTTCTTCTTTCAACGTCTCAGATGACTGAGGAATCTCGACAGCCAGCTTATAAACTCCCGGCAGAGCGGCCCGGAAATCGCCCACGAATTCACCGGGACGATTCGGATCAGCTGTCAGGACGCGGGGCGGAATCACGGGGCGTCCGTTCGGATCAAAGAGTTCCAGAGGAACCGAAGGGGCTGACAAGGGCTGAAACTGGGCATCAAGTAAACGGGCACGCACCCGCAGTGTCTGGCCCAACGCAATCCGTCGGGTTTCCGGCATTAACAACCCGCGGCGATTGCCGCGTTTGAGCCTTCCCTGTGAAAATTCGCGAATGGCCTTAATCCAGAAGCGGTCGTAGTCTTCTTCATCGACGGAACGCAGCCGCCACATTTCTCCACTGCCAAGGTAAAACGTGCGGCCCTGACCGAAGAACTGCGAAGCCATCACAATGGCTGATTCAGCCCGCGGATCAGAAAAACGGCTGTAAACCGTCGCGCCCGCTTTAGGGCCGCTGGTGGGATAACATTTGTAAAATCCCGAAAACTCTTTCCAGCGAGCCAGTGATGAAGTGGCTTCATCTGTCAGTTGAAGGAAACTCGCGGCCTCTCCTTCCGGAGAAAAAGCCAGCGGCCAGGGCTGTGAATGTTCCTGATCAAATCTCAGGTCGGAAAGATAGGAATTCAGCACGACAGGATAAAGTTCCTGGAGTTGGCCCAATTGCTTGACCAGTGTCTTCTGTTCGGGCGAACTGGCGGAGACAGCAGCTACCTGGAGGGTGTTGACATCACCTGCGATCAGGATCAGCCCGCCCGCTTCCTGAAAGACCCAGTCATAGAGCAGGTCAATGGATTCGGGAGAGATCAATCGCCAGTCGGGATCAAAAGCAATCACCACATCATAGCTGAAGAGTTCTTCACGCGTGGAAGGAAATGCCGCCAGCAGGTTGTCAGACTCCTGGCTGGTTCCAGCGGCGCCCGTTTGAAGGAGCACATCAACATCGATCCCCTTGTGACGATACAGCAAATTTCTGACGAACTGATAATCACGCATCGGGCCACCCGCGACCAAAAGAACACGGGTCGGTTTATCAAGAGCCGTAATTGTCAATGTCTGCTGGTTGTCATCCAGGTTCACTTCCTGAACAGCCTGGGTGGGTCGCGTTCGCAGCGTGTAGCGGGTCGTTCCCGTCTTATCAGCCTTCAATGGGAACCTGGCCTCAATGGGGACATTGTCGGCTAGAACCGTCACTTCACGACTTTCAACAACCGTTTCTGTGGCGTCTTCGGTTGTTTGTGCGACAAGTTCAATGGTGGCTTTCTGCCCTTCCAGACCTTGAGCTGTCACAAAGCCGGTGATGTCGAACGGATCTCCCACCTGAACATCGGTGGGAGCCTGTAAATCTGCCAATTGAACATTGCGAGGCGGTTGAGTGCCACCCACTCCGATGGTCACCATTTTGACTTTCTGAGCCATCGCGCGATCGCGAGCGGTCTCCAGATCAATACCGGCATTGATCCCCCCATCACCAATCACCAGAACTCCGGCGAGTGTTCTTCCTGCCAATTGGCGAATCGCATCACTTAATGCTTCCCCCATGCGGGTTTCAAGACCGGCCGGGCTGGTGATTTCCTGCCAGTTCACCTTGGTATCAGGAGAACCTGTAGTGCGATTGTCTGGTGTCGTTGAAGGTTCAGTCGCTTTATTTGCGGTCGCCTTATGGGCATTCAAGGGAAGGCTGGCCAGTGGCCCGTTTAATGCCGAATTAAAACTGAAAACAGAGACTTCATGGGTTTGCCGTAATCGCTGAATCAAAGAGGAATCCGCGAGCAGGCGATTGATCAGTTCGGCTCGTGAGAGATGAGCCATCGAAGACTCTTTCCCGGCGTCAGGCGTCGCTGGGGCAGGAGTCCCCACAGGTGAGGCCGCGACAGAGTCAACTGCCGGGTGTCGCATCGACAGGGAATTATCAATCACGATCGCCACACGCGAGGGACGTGTCATTGATTCCTGTGTTCGTTCCTGCGGATTAAACCAGATCAGGAGCAGACCAGCGAAAAGCGCCAGTCGCAATGTGGTGAGCCATCCTCGCGCAAGAGGCCCCAGTTCCTTGGTGTCTTTTCGGTAGCACCAGACCACATAGGCGGCGATGCCCATGATCGCCAGGGCCAGAAATATCCATGACGAAGGGTCTTCCGGCCAGGCCCATTCGGTCATGGTGACCGTGGACTGAGGTTTCCCATTGATGGGGGCGGGGAGACTGGCAATGGTTTGGGCGACTCCACCCTCTGCTCCACCAGAGACTCCCGCAGCAGATGTTGCATCAGCGGGAGTGAGAACTGAAGTGGGAGTCTGCATGAGCATGTCGACAGGTCGCAGGGTTTGCCAAATGTTCATCGTGCGGCCTGACCTTTCCCCGGATGATAGCTCAGCCGGTAACCAAGCCATTGTTCTGCCAGCAAGAGCAGGATCAACGCCACAATCAAAAGAGTACGAACCTCGGAACCGGCCTCATCTCCTTCAATCCAGGAAAGTTCTCCGGCTTCATGAATCTGGACTCGTTCATTGTTGCCCAACCCTTTGCGAAGGGTGTCTGTCGTAGAAACAGCCAGACGACTTTCTTCCAGGGGAACGTTGTAAGCATATAAACGTTCTTCCGGGATTTGGTTTTGCGGCATCAGTCGAGCGGTGTAAATCCCTGGCGTGTCGGTCTCTTTCTGCTCGACAATCAATCGAATATCGCCAGCAGCAACTCCTCCCGCAGGCTGGGCAGGACCATCCGCTGTTTGATCGCCTGTTGTGTTTCCGTCTGTTGTCGAAGAAGTTGCTGCTTCTGGAGCGGCTTGCAGACGCAATGTCCGTTGTCCATCGGCTTCCGGAACGATCAACTCCACCATGTCCGTATAGAGAGCCGGATCGAGAGAAATGTGAATCGGTTCACCCACAATCCGCTGCGACTGATTGGTTCCCTGTGACATCAGTGATTTGACGAGATCCAGCTGAAAGACCACATACGAAGGGTTCAAAGCCCAGTCGTTCCATTCGGGCTGGGCGGTAGTCAGAAGCATGGAAACCAAGCCTTGACCGAATGGCTTTTCCACCATCAGAGGGCGGCCACTCTTGTGACGAGCAATTGTGGTGGTGCGATCACCACGAGCAGCATCGTCGTTGACCCAGTTTTCAGCGGCTGGAAACAGTTTATGAATATGGACGGCATCAAGAAACGGGTTTTCGGCTCCGCTCAGGACGGTAAACGCGGGATGGTTTCCGGCACTGAGATCGGGTTCGGTCGAAGTGATGTCGGGCGGGAACTCCAAAGGAGAACTTCCCAATGGAAGGGGCGCCAGACCTTCCCCCTCGCGATAGAACGTGCGATTAAAGGCATCGCCGCGAACGGAGTTGCCCATCGCCATGATCAGGGAACCACCTCGTTGCACATATTTCTCAAGATAATCGAGCGAATCGGGAGGGAGTTCCCCCACGTTGAGAAGATAGATGCAGCGATAATTGTCGAGCGGACGCCGCCGGAGAATATCGGCGTTTTCAATGACAGCCTGTAGCCCGGTAGCGGCGGGGTCAGCCGCGAGAGCATCAGCAACATAAGACGCGGAATCGCCAGTCGGGTCGCCATCCACGATCAAAAGGGGAATGCTGGGAGAGACGTCAACACTGAGATAGCGGACATTGTCGACCGGATAATTGTCACTATCGAGCCGAATTTCCACGCGGCGTCGACCGGGTGACGGAAATTGCAGGTCGACATCATGCAGAACTTCAACGCCCGGTTCGATCCGGTCAAAAATGATTGTTGCGGGAGTTTTCACGCCATTGTCAAAGACGGAGGCTCGCACATTGGTCGCGACCTCTGTTCCATAGTTCGTGATTCCGGCTGTCAGTCGCAGCGGCACTCCTGCGGCTGCTGTGGCGACCGCGCCATCCAGTCGCGTGACGCCCAGATTGGGGCCAGCCACCGGTGTCGAACGAACCAGATGAACGGTGATATTGCTTTCTGTGAGAGCTTCGATTTCAGTCGATAATGACTTCTGGTCGTTCCAATCCTGAGCACGAAAGTCTGAAATCACGTGGAGTTCACGAACACCCGCTTTATCAGAGATGAGCAGCTTTTGGGCTGATTTCAGGCCAGCAAGAAAATCAACCCGTTGATGAGTTGGCATGAACGTGCCGGGATCAAGCCGTGAGGCGAACTCTTCCACGAGTGCCTGATTGACATCCCGGTCAGTGACGAAAGGCTGATCCGGGCGTGACGCCAGCAGCACTGTTAAACGTTGTGACTGAGGACGACGTGACCCTTCCGCTGCCAGCTTGCGAACCACCGCCAGGCCCTCTGCCCAGGCGGTCGTTTCTCCCCGTCTTTCGCGAGTCGACGAACTATCGTCGAGCAGCACCACATGATGAGTGCGGGAATCACGAAAGAGAGCAAATTGAGAAGGATCCAGTACCAACCGGGCAATCAATAACAGCAGCGCGAGAACAATCAGCGTTCTCAATAGCAGGAGCAACAGTTGTTCGATCAGCAACCGCTGGCGATTGCGTTGTTGGGCCTGGAGCAGGAACTCCATGGCCGCAAACTGGACGCGTCGATACCGCACCCGATTGATCAGGTGAATAATGATTGGCACAGCGATGAGACCAGCGCCCACCAGTGCGATCGACGGATTAAAGAAAAAGGAGGAGAGCCAGGTCATCGTGCATCCGCATTGAGCTTACAATCCGCGAAAATCCATTCGCGTCATTCGAGAGACGTTAAAATCAGCAATCCGTCACGATCGTTGGCTCTGATGCATTCCCATGCGATGGTTCATGTAGTGAAGCAGGACGGCATCCAGATTTTCACTGGGTCTGACAATCTGATAGTCGATCACAAATTTTGCACAGTGCTTGCGAACTTCATCGAGAAATGCCTGCATGGCTTGCAGATATCCCTCCCGAAGTGCGCGAGGATCACAGACTAATTCCCCGGAGCTTTCTAACCCTTCAAATTTGGTCGGGCCATTAAAATCAAAGTTAAGTTCTGCATCATCCAGCACATGAAACAGCATCACGTCATGACCACGGAACCGCAAGAGGCGCAGTCCTTTGAGCAATCCTTCCCGATCAGCCAACAAATCTGATACGAGAATTATCAGGCCTTTGCGGGATTCCTGATCGGCGACCTGGGCAAGAATTCCCCCCAGGTTGGTTTTCCTGGCTGGCTGATCGCTGGCCAACCCATGCAGGATGTCGTGCAATTGCGTTTTTTTACTGCTCATGGGGATGCGTGCCCGCACCTGATCATCAAACGTGACCAGACTGACAGCATCGTGCTGCTTGAGCAGTAATAACGAAAGGACGGCCGCAATTTGAGTTGCGAATTCGTGCTTCGTTTTTCCCTGAGTTCCAAACAGCATCGACTCAGAGAGATCGACGACCAGCGTGGTTCGCAGATTCGTCTCTTCTTCGTACTGCTTGATGTAATACTTATCGGTCTTTGACCACGCCTTCCAGTCAATACGACGCAGGTCGTCGCCGGAAACGTATTCCCGGTGCTGTGCAAATTCGACCGACTGGCCGAAGTAGGGGCTTCGGTGCATCCCGTTCAGAAAGCCTTCAACCACATTACGTGCGAGCACTTCCAGACGAGCGACCCGAGCCACTGCTTCAGGCGGCAAAAATCTTCTGGAGTCTTGGGTCACGTGTCAGCTCGCCTTCCTTGCTGGGGGTTACCTTGAGCAGCTCATCCACCACCTTGTCGGTATTGATGCCTTCACTCTCGGCGGCAAAGTTTGTCACAATGCGATGCCGCAAGACAGGGGCTGCCAGTGCCGCAATGTCATCGGTCGAAACATAAGTGCGGCCATTGAGCAGTGCGCGGGCTTTGGCACCCAACAACAGGAACTGCACAGCGCGGGGGCCGGCCCCCCAGGAAAGCCATTCATTGACGAAGTCGGGCACACCCGGCTCGCGCACACGGGTCTGCCGAACAATGGCCAGGGCATAGTCAATGACATGCTCGCTGGCAGGAACCTGCCGGACGAGATTCTGGATTTCCAGAATATCAGCGCCACTCAGCACATGCTGGAGATTATCCGCCTGAACGGACGTTGTCCTGCGGGCGATTTCCCGTTCTTCCAGGAATGTGGGATACTTCACATAGACCTTGAACATGAAGCGATCCTGCTGGGCTTCCGGCAGGGTATACGTCCCTTCCTGTTCAATCGGGTTCTGTGTGGCCAGAACAAAAAACGGGTCAGAAAGCACGTGCCGGGATTGCCCGACAGTCACTTGCCGCTCCTGCATGGCTTCCAGAAGCGCCGCCTGAGTCTTGGGGGGTGTCCGGTTGATTTCGTCAGCCAGCACCACATTGTGAAAGAGGGGGCCGCTGATAAAGCGGAATTCCCGCTTCCCCGTCTCCTTATTCTCTTGCAGTACATCCGTTCCCGTGATGTCAGCAGGCATCAGGTCGGGGGTAAACTGGATGCGGGCGAAAGTCATCGAGAGGCATCGCGCCAACGTGCTGATCATCAATGTTTTCGCCAGACCGGGGACTCCTTCCAGGAGTACGTGTCCTTTGGAAAACATGGCAATGAGCAGTTGGTCGACAACCTCGTCCTGACCGACGATCACTTGCGACATCTGTTCGCGAATCGATCGATGAGCGTTTGTCAGCTTATCAATCGCTAAATCCAGGGCGGCACCGCTGTCAGCCATGCACGGTCGCTTTCGGAAATTCAGTAAGTGTTTCGTGTCGGCACACTCCGTGCCTCATGAGATCTTAACCCCACTCCCCCCCCGAATCGACCGCCTCTTTTGAAAAAAGCGCAAGAATACGCACAACGATTCCCCGAAACCGCCTGTAGGGCAGGCCCCTGCCTGCCGCTCCAGATGCCGGAAACAATTCAGAAAAGGCAGGCGGGGGCCTGCCCTACTGCTGGGAAAATCTGCGCCGATCAGGTGATGATGACTGAACGGGAATCGGCGGCTTCTTCCATCAGCTTTCGCATCCGGTCGGCTGTGGTATCAGGTTCAACTACCAGTCCATCCAGCAACATCGCGCTGGCGTAAAGTTGCAACCCGCAATCCGCGATGAAGCTGTCATTGGTTCCTGAAGCTGACAACGCGGCCAATCGCGTGATCAGCGGGGCTTGCGGATTGACTTCAAAAATCCGGCGGCTCAAGTTGTAGTCTTTCACCGTCTGGCTCAGGACTTTTTGCAACTGGCTGCTCATGAAACCTTGTGGGTTCACCAGGCAGACGGGACTGCTGGCCAATCGGGTGGCTTTGCGAACATCCTGCACACGCTCGCCTAAAGCTGTGCGGAAAATTTCCAGGACACGATCAAAGCCAGCCGGTGCGATCACAGAAGAACCGCTTCCTTCGCCCTCAGCGCCATCAGGTTTTGGCGCTTCAGTCGATGCCGGAAGCTGGATATCTGCGGAATCAATCGAAACGAGAGACTTCTCTTCAAACTCCTGCAAGTGAGATAAAGCGAATTCGTCCACCGGATCGGTCAGGAAGAGAACTTCCAGATTCTTTTCCCGGAACGTTTCATAATGCGGGTTACGCAACAAGCTCGCCAGATCCGGGCCGCCGAGATAATAGATTTGTGTCTGATCTTCACGCATCCGCTTGACGTAATCGCTTAGCGAGGTTGTGGCACCAGGGGTGACATCATGCGAAGAAGAGAGCCTTAAAAGTTTGGCGACCTTCTCGCGGTTTTCGTAATCCACGCCCACACCGCCGCGTAAAACCATGCCAAACTGTTCATAGAATTTGGCATAGGTGGCAGGTTGTTCTTCAGCCAGATCGGCCAGGTGGTCAAGCACTTTCTTTGTCAGCACTCGGCGCAGCTTAGGAATCAGCCGGTTGTCCTGAAGCGTCTCCCGGGAAACATTCAGCGGCAGATCGGCGGAATCGACCAAGCCATACATGAAGTGGAGGTAATCGGGCAGGAGATCCTTGTTGTCGTCCTGCACCAGAATTCGCTTCGCGCAGAGCGTCAAACCATGTTCAAGACGGCCGAATCCCTGCAATTCCAGATTGGCAGGCGGGCAATAGAGAATCGCCTGGAACTGCAACGGAGAGTCGGCTGACAGGTGCAAATGCCAGAGCGGTTCTTCGTTGGTGTGTCTGGTCAACCACTGATAGAAGCTCTTGTACTGCTCGGCAGTCACTTGCGACTTCGGTTCAACCCAGATGGGCAATTGATCGTTGACGTGCTTGTCGCCGACATAAACGGGGTGCGGGACGAAGGTGGAATAGCGGCGGACAATCGATTCCAGTCGGTATGCCTGGGTAAATTCCTCCACGGCATCTTCTTTGAGGTGCAGAACAATCAGTGCACCGCGCGGAGCATCTTCCACAGGTTCAATGGTGTACTGCCCGGTACCATCTGATGACCACTTCCAGCCGGTTTCATCACGATAACTGCGAGTGATGACATCGACGGTGTCGGCCAACATGAATGCGGCGTAAAAACCAACGCCAAACTGTCCGATCAGCGAGAGATCCGATGAACCGCCTGCTCCTTCTCCGCTGGGGGCTTGAGCCTTCGCTTCCGCGGCTTTTTTCATAAATTCCAGAGAACCGCTGTGAGCGATGGTTCCCAGATTCTCAATCAGTTCCTCATGAGTCAGCCCAATACCATTATCGGCAATGGTCAGGGTTTTAGCTGCCGCGTCGGGTGTTAATGTCACCTTCAGGGGGGCGTCATCGCGGTACTCGGCCTGCGAAAGCTGAATGTGTCGTAATTTGTTCAACGAGTCAGAAGCATTTGAGACCAGCTCGCGAACAGCGATTTCACTGTTCTGATAAAGTGAGTGCGAAAGAATCTTCAGCAGTTGCTTGATTTCAGTCTGAAACGTGAACTCTTCACGAGCGCCGGTCGTCATGCTTGGCCTCCAGAAATGTTGACTCTTGATAATTTTGGCAGTTTGGGGCAGTAAGATGATGAGAAGATTAACTGCCATTCTGGCAGCCAACGTCTTGGAAAGAGATTATGATGCAACCAGCGTTCCAAAAGGAGAATCCTGAGTGACGCGGAGCAATACCGTTGATCAATCTTCCGTTTGTGGATTTTATCAGTTTGAAGCGGAGGATTTTTCCGTATCTGCTGAAGTGTGCTTTATTGTAAAACTTTGAGGGATTCGTCAATTTTCAGGCAACCAACGTATTGTGCATCAGGCATTGACGAAGAAAATCGCTGGAGAGATCGCAAAGTCATCGGCTGTTGTATTCTGAGCGGATCTGTCATCAGATTTTTTCAAAGGGATGGGAATGCGGCCTTTGGCGAGACACCATATGGCGTTCTGCCTCAGTGCTCTGACACTGGTCTGCCTCGGTTCGTCTTTCGTGTGTGCCGACGAATTTGAACTCTTTAACGAGCGCCGCCAGGTTCGCACGGTCACAGGGAGATTGGCTGGCGAGGGACAGGGAGCCATCGCGATTGAAAAGGCCGATGGCAGTTATGAGACACTGGCCAGTGTCGCCTTGAAGTCTCGTCGACACGGAGACGCCCCACCACCACTGACTCCTGTTGCGATGGCTCAGGAACTGGATGAGGAGTTTGGCAAAGAAGTCTGTGTCACATCGATTGATGCACCTTATGTCGTGGCGCTGATTCTGGCTTCACCTTTACCTAAAGCTTATGAATCTCGCGCCACAGTTTTTTGCCGAAAGGCGACGCGTTTTTTCAAAACAATCGAAAATGTCTTTGAAAAATACGCTCAGGATCTCAACCTGTCTCTGGAGCCTCCCACCCATCCCCTCGTGGTGTTGATCTTTGAGACTAACGACCAGTTTCTGGAGTATTACCAAAAAGAAACGGATGGTACGGGACTTTCAGGAACGAACGTCCTGGGGTTTTATACAGCAACTTCCAATCGTCTTGTGCTAAAGATGGCAGAGTGCGATAGCTTTGAAGTTCCACTCCATGAAGCCATTCATCAGCAAGTCTATAACAGGGGCCTGTTTCAGCGTATCGCGCCGATCCCCGTCTGGTTCAATGAAGGGATTGCTACCGGGTTTGAAGCGAATGGCGAGAAAGTCACTGGCGGGCCGGGGAAAATCAATCTCCGCTATGCCCGAACGGCTTTAGCAGCCCGCAATGTTGATTGGAATGAGATTGTCAGTAATGACCGGGCCTTTCGTGGCGACCTGTTGGCAGGTGAAGCTTATGCCAATGCGTGGGCGATGCACTGGCTTCTCATGACTCGCTATAAAACTCAATATGCTCAATATGTCAAAACTCTTGGTCAGAAGCCTGTGCTAGGTATTGAGTCCGCCGAAGTTCGACGAAAAGAGTTTGAAGCGATCTTTGGAAGCACTATTAACGAACTCCAAAAGGAGTTGCCCGCGGCTTTGGATGCGGCATTAAAGAGACAAAAGGTTGTCGATCGCGATCAGGTTCGCCCTGGCTATATTACTGGTGATTCTCATTTAGCTTCTGTAGAAATCAGAGCAATCAACAGTGGGCAGTCAGGAAGATTGCAAGTCGAGGGCCAGATTAAGAATCTCTCGACAATTCGCCCAATGACATTTTTAGTCACTTTAACAACCGATGGTGGTCAATACACCCAGTGGCTGATCTCTAACTTACAGATGTATAAGTCAGCCCCTTTAGCGAGACGCGTGCCTGCCCAGTCGATCCCTGGAACCCGCAACGGCCCTTCTTCGTCAATTCGCTTCACGATTGAATCTGCCATTTCTGATAGCGATAAAGCGAAAGCCTGGGAAGCAGGACAACTCCCGATCCCTACCGCAAATCAATAAAATCGTATTCCTGAGAAGTCCATGGATGCCCGTTGATTCATAAAAAGCTGGCCGTGACAGTTTGACTTGGGAGAGGTACTCTGCTGGCATGTCGTGCAATGACCCTCCCGATGTTCGCCCCAACGAATGTGCTGAGAAATTGAAAGTTCTCAGTGAGCCGATTCGTCTGCGCATTCTTGAAGCGTTGCAAGCCGGCCCGATGGCTGTGGGTGACCTGGCCGAACTGCTTGAAATTCCTCTGATGCTGGTCTCGCATCATTTGAAGATTCTTCTTGGCAGCAATTTTGTTAATCGCCAGAAAGAGGGGCGATTTGTCTATTATTCCATTCAACCCGACGTCTTTAGTCTGGGCCGACTCGATCTTGGCTGTTGCGCACTGACCTTCCCTCCTCAAGCGTCAGTTCGACAAGCGTCAGTTCGACCTGTTGAGGCGCCTCAACCAGCAGATCCAGTACCTCATCCTGCTTTGGCCACTGCGCCAAAGCAGGATGGTCAAAAGAACGTTTCTTCAAAGAAAAAGCAGTAAAAGCTTCAGTCATTCACCGGCTTACGGATCGACTCAACCTCCAGCACTTGTGACTGAGGCGGTGAATCGGAATCTTCCAGATTTTCCAGAGGCCGGGAAGGGTCAATTGTCCCCGGAGTTGTTGCCCCTGTTGAATCCCATGATTGAGTCCAGACATAACCGACGGGGCCGGTTCCTGTCTCACTGGAAGAGAATTGCCGGGAGGTAAACTGGCCACCAGAGAACGTCCCCGTTCGCATCTGAAAAGCCGATGCTCCCGAAGGCCAGAAATAGCGATTGAGCCAGTTCATTAACGGGCGCCGGGTTAAGGGAAACAGCAGAGCCAACGCCAGCACATCAGTGATCAAGCCTGGAACGATCAATAAGACCGCAGCCATGAAGATTGCTGCTGCATCCGTGACCTGCCCTGCGGGAGGACGCCTTTGCTGGGCTGCCTGCTGAAGTTGAATTGAGATCCGATACAGTTCAAATCTCATTAACCAGACACCTGCCAGTGCTGAGGCCACCACCAGCGAAACCGTCCAGAAAGCTCCAATCACTTGCCCCAGTCGGATCAAGAGATAGAGTTCGACTAACGGAAAAATCAGCAACAACAGACTAAACCGTGCGATCAACAGAATCCTCCAGACATCAGACGAATGCCTTTCCGAGAATTGTACGCCCGATTGACGGCGAGGGAAGACCGTGAGCCAATGTTCAACAATTCTCTGCGGTCATCCAGAACAAGAACTCACTATACTGGAGAGTGAGTGTCTCACAAAAAAAATTGTATTGGACGATCTTTCAGTCGGTTTTAGCCTGCTCTCAAGTCACTGGCACCTGTTTTGAATGGCACGTTGCGTGCTGTGATCAGTGGACTGGAGTCGGGGTTGATACACAATTCAGGAGACGATCATGACTCCCAAACGACTTCTGATTGACGCCGACCCCGGGCTGGGCGACGCACTTGCGATTGCTATTGCCATGAAGGATCCTCGCCTTGATGTTGTGGGTCTGACGGCCGTCAGCAGTTTCATTTCATCCAAACAGGCGGCGATCAACCTCCAGGAACTGGTCACCATCGTTGACCCCGCACGTTGGCCCCGCTTAGGGACGCAACTCACCGATGAGACTGAGCCTGTGGCCAGCATCCCATCGGGCCATCTCGCGCATTATCGTCAACTCAATGGGGAAACGGGCATGGGTGACTGGCCTTGCCGAGGTGTCGATCCCGCACACCCCAAAGAGGCGGCTAAACTGATCATTGAACTGTCCCGCGCTTACCCTCAGGAACTGATCGTTCTGGCGCTCGGCCCCTTGACCAACATCAGCCTGGCAGCGGAAAAAGATCCTGAACTTCTGATGCGACTCAAAGGGTTGGTCATCTCTGGAGGAACATTTGATGGCCCGGGGAATGTGACGCCAGTGGCTGATTTCAACATGTATCATGATCCGCTTGCAGCTCGCATGATTCTCAAGTCGCCCTGCACGAAGACACTGATTCCTTACGATGCGTCTCACAAGTTGTCGATCACGTTTGGCCAACTGGATCGTTTGAACTTTTCGAGGCTGGGAAAAATTGGCGAGTGGCTGCAATCCATTGTTCCTTTTGCGCTCCGGAGACAGCATCAGTTTCAAGGTACCGAAAGCTGGCGGTTGCCTGAGTTGGCAGCCCTGGCTGGCGTCGTGCGCCCAGAACTTTTTCAGCACAGCACACAGGCCGTCGATATTGAAGTGGACGCTCATTTGACGCGAGGAATGACAGTGTTCGATCGTCGCGTCCCACCCGTCTGGCGGCCGAATGTCGAAGTGCTGCGAGATCCTGATGTGCAGGGAATTCTGGACGATTTTATGGCGACGCTCCGGAGTTCTGCCGCTTAGACTTGCAAAGTGGACGCATCTGATCGATTATCTGTCTCGCTGCGTATGAAATAGTGCTTTGGTTATTGGGAATTGCATGGTGAATCCTGATTGATCACCCCTAAAAGCCTGTGGAATCTCGGCAGTGAACACTCCAGCCGGAGTGGCGGAATGGCAGACGCGCCGGATTCAAAATCCGGTTAGGTTCACCCCTAGTGTGGGTTCGAGTCCCACCTCCGGCATCTTTTTTGCTTCAACGATCCGCAGTTTCTGGATATCCAGGGACTGCGGATCGTTCTCATTTGCCCTCCCCTTTTCTCTCTCCCCCGCTTTTGAACTTGACCTGTTTTCTCAAAGCCAACTATATGAGGGGGTTACACAGCATCAGGGTACGGCATTTTCGCTCACGTCACATGGAAACGCCGACCTATCGCTATGTGATCTTCGCTCCTTCAGTTTGGTTCTCCCACAGGACTGGCCCGTGGGATGGTGGGCTTGGAAATCCTCATTCGCGATTTTCTCACATCAGCGTTTTGGGTCAGGCAGGTTCAGTATCAATTGGGGATTCATGAGCATGAAACCACTTCCCGCGTTCTCGGCATCAATCATCAGCTTCAATGAAGAAGAGTATATTGGCCAGTGCCTGTCTTCGTTGACATGGTGCGATGACGTTGTCCTTGTTGACTCTGGTTCAACGGATGCCACTCTGGAAATCGCTGCCGGGTTCCCTAATGTCCGTGTTTTTCAGCGTCCTTTTGACGGCTTTATCAGTCAGAAGAATTATGCCCTGGCGCAGTGTCGCCACGACTGGGTCGTTTCCCTTGATGCTGACGAACATCTGACCGATCCCCTGATCGCTGAAATTCGTACGTTAGCGTTCGATCGGTCAGGTTACTGGATTGGCCGGCGTTCATTTATTGGCGAGACCGAAGTTCGCTGGGGAACCTGGAGTCCCGATTATCTGCTGAGATTATTCCGGAAGTCACAAGCTCAGTGGGGAGGTGTCAACCCCCACGCCAGCGTTCAACTTCAGGGAGCCACGAGCCATCTCCGTGAGCGAATGCTCCACTACAGTTACCATAACCGGGAAGAGTACATTCACAGAAACACACGCTATATCCATCAGATGGTCGATCAATTGCACGAACGTGGACAATCTGCGACGGCGTTCGATGCCTATGCCCATTGTGCCGGAAATTTCGTCAAAGCTTATTTGCTACGCGGAGGATTCATGGATGGATCCACCGGATTCTTTCTGGCCCGTCATATTGCCAGTGGGGCATTTCTCAAATACCGCTTGCTGGCGGAACGATCAAAGAAGGCCGCCTGAAGTCCATTTCGAAGAAAGCTCGCGGCTCGCAATCCTTTTCACGCCCCTGGCTCAAATGACTTATGCCAGTTCGTGGCGGATGATCCGGGCAGTTCGTGCCTTTCTTGATGCGTCAACAATCGCTAAGATATGAAGCGATCAGCAGTTAAGAGTGTACGAAATCTTGGCTCTGAAGCGATTCATGAACGGCGTGGCCCTTATCGACACATCAGGAAAGCCCTGACATGACAGCCTCCCCAGGCATTGTGATCACGATCGACGGGCCAGCGGGAACAGGTAAGAGCACTGCTGCCCGCCGCCTGGCTGAACGGCTGGGATTTTCTTTTCTCGATACCGGTGCAATGTATCGTGCGATTGCCTGGGGATGCCTGAGTCGGGGAATCATCCTGACTCACCAGGAACAGGTTGCCGAGTTCACACGGCAGGCGCGTCTCGTGCTGGATCAGGGAACCATTTTTCTGGATGGGCTGGATGTCACACAAGCGATTCGCCTGCCAGAAGTCACGTTAGCCGCTTCTCAAGTGGCTTCTGTTGAAGCGGTTCGTGACCAGATGGTCGCATTGCAGCGGCAGGCCGCTGAAGGTCGCAACATGGTGACCGAAGGACGCGATCAAGGAACGATCGTTTTTCCTGATTCTCCCTGCAAATTCTTTTTGACAGCTTCTGCTTTTGAGCGAGCGAAACGAAGAGAGGCCCAACTTCGCGGCACAGGGCAAACGGTTCCATTTGAAGAAATACTTCAACAACAACAGCTTCGCGATGAACGAGATCGAAACCGAGCGATCGCGCCGCTCAAGCCGGCCGATGATGCGACGATTGTCGACACCACGGCCTTACCCTTTGAAGACGTGATTCGCCAATTGGAGGATGTGGTTCGCTCGCGCGTGCTCATCCCTTTTTGTCATCCTGTTGAGGCCTGATCCGCCATCTTAGAGAGACTCATAGGTGGCAGGCTTTTTGATTTCTCTCCGTGATCTGCATCCTGCGAGACTTCTTTGACCTTCTCTGTAGAAATATCGGAACCTGAACATGGCCAAAATTCTCATTCTGGCGGGTGACTTTGTTGAAGACTACGAATTGATGGTGCCCTTCCAGATGCTCCAGTTGCTGGGCTGTGATGTCGATGTCGTGTGTCCCGGTCGTCGTGTGGGTGATTTTATTAAGACCGCGATTCATGACTTTGAAGGCGACCAGACATACACGGAAAAACCCGGCCACCGCTTCACCATTAATGCTGATTTTGATGAGGTGCTGGCAAAGCTGAGCGAGTACGACGGGCTTTATGTCCCTGGTGGTCGTGCTCCTGAATACTTGCGGCTGGATCAACGGGTGCTGGAAGCTGTCCGTGCCTTCTTTCATGCGGCCAAGCCTGTGGCCGCCATTTGTCATGGCATTCAATTGCTGACGGCCGCTGGTGTTGTGGAAGGACGTCGCTGCACGGCTTATCCCGCTTGTGGGCCAGAGATCACGTTGGCTCGTGGGCAATATGTGGCCACGCCAGTTGACGAAGCCTATGTGGAGGGAAATCTGGTGACAGCCCCCGCCTGGCCGGCTCATGCGAATCTGATGCGGGAGTTTGCCGATCTGCTGGGAATCCAGATCATCCACGCGGCTTCGTAATGTTGTCATCGCGGGAGAAACCGTTTGGGTTGTGTCAAACAGTTTCTCATGTGGCTGATATTACTGTCGTGCAAAAACAATATCTGAAAATTATGTCACTCGAGAAGGTCTCCGTCATCATGAAATGGTGGATTGCAATTGGAGCCGTTGTGGCTGGGTTGAGTGTTGTGACGGGGGCATTTGCGGCCCATTCTTTGACGGATCTTTTCGGTCAGATGTACGCCGGTCAGACGAGGGAGGTGGCCGGTGAAGTGATTCCTCTGGGGAGGAAGTATCTTCAAGACTTCACGACAGGGGCCACTTATCAGATGTCTCATGGCCTGGCCCTGATTGCTGTCGGGATTTATGGCCAGCTTCAATGGCAGGCAGGAGAGAGGAAGCAGCGGTTATTACATCTTGCGGGAGGTTTTTTCCTCATCGGGGTGATCTTATTCTCGGGCAGCCTGTATGCACTGACCATGACAGGAGTGCGCATGCTGGGAGCCATCACACCACTCGGCGGTGTGGCATTCCTGCTCGGTTGGGGACTTTTGGCAACCAGCGTGATCGTTACCAAAACGACCGAAGAAAAATGACTCCCCCCGATTGTTCAAATTCAGAGGAAATAGCCATTGAAAGCTCATGGGATTTCTGTGCTGACTGGTTCGGACATTTGTCAATCTTTTGTAATAGGAAAATTGGCTGCTCATCTCTTTTTTTTGCAGGTCGTAGGGAAGCTTCGAGGACGTTCTTCAAAACGGGGCATGATTCGCAAGGTTAATCGTTTTAACAGACATCAGATTTGATATGATGCAGCCAGGGATCCTAGGGCCAGGATCAGAGTTGACCACATCCGTGATGGATCAGGAAAGGCCCCAGCATGTCGTACTCTTTGCCCAATGAGGGAACCTCTTCTCCCTGTTGGACCAATCCGGAAGTTTTTGACCGGATTGCCGAGCGGCTTCGCATTCTTGCCCACCCCCATCGCTTACGGATGGTGGAGATGTTGCTGGCGGGTAAGTATTCCGTAGGTGAATTGGCTGAGTCCTGTTCAATTCCCAGCCACATGGCCTCAGAACACCTCCGCCTCATGCAGCACTGCGGCCTGTTGGGAAGCGACAAAGAAGGGCGTTACACGTTCTATCGCGTTGCAGAACCCAATCTGCAACGGCTACTGACCTGCTTAAAAGATCAGCATCTCGGGTTCGAGCAGCCCTCTGTTGAAGACCTTGGAAGCGCGACACGTTCTGAGCCTCTTTTTCAGTCATCAAATCCGGTGAACAATTTTGTGTCCTCGGTCGATCAACACAGCCCTGCTTCGATGAGCCAGGAAGCTGAACCCAAATAGACCTACCACAAATGATGTTGTGTCGGCAGAGAATGAACGATGCCCCCTCTGATATGGGAATTCAGTTTGAGGCCTGAGGCCACTTGAAAATGTGGCCCAGCGATGTCACGACTGTGTCTTCGCGGGGTGGCCCAGGTTGACTGTACTCAGTCTACCTGGGTGGCAAAGCCACAAGAGGTCAGCTTATTTGAGAATGGGCTAGCAGAAGCCTTTTTCAGCCTTGGCTCACGGTCTGGGCAAGGGCACTCATTGGCAGCAACATGCCTCGTTTTTACCGGCAATCAACCTCCGGTGCTTCCAGCACACAGGTAGCCCGCAACGGGCAACCTGTGCTACCCAGCTGAGATGACAGCTCACAATTCGTCGATTGGGCCGTCGCCCTTTCGTGGTGAAGTTCAGAAGGCGGACAAGTTGTGCACACAAAGACAGACCAAAATTGTGAGCATGGGACGGGGCGTTGTAAACCTCAAGTATGCCACTCAGCATTTTTGTGAATTTTCTCCGTGCAATTTGAAATCAGGATTGATAAAAAACATCAGTTCCGTTTCAGGTTTCCCGGTGTTTACTGATGCGTGGCCACTGACTCGCTGGCCTGGTGCGTGTACAAAACAACGTTTTCTGGTTGGGCAAGGAATTTCTTGAATGCGAATTGCATCTGTTTTTGCAAAGTCTCGTTGGACGGCTCCACTTTGGATGTGTGCATTGACTTGCAGCGCAGCATTCGCCCCTTTGGGAATGATGGCCACTGTTCATGCAGATGATCAGCCTGCAGTTGTTGTGGCTCAGGCGGAACCTGCAGCCAAGCAGTCAGATAAAGACAAGAACGCTGCTCTGGAAAAAGCTCGCGAAGCAGCCAGTCGCGGGCTGACTGTCAAGGAATTAGACCTCAAGCTCCCCGAAGACATTTTTGAAATTCCAGCCGGCGGTAATGATGAACTGATCGCAGTGGCTCGCCGCTTGAGATCACCCATCGTGCTTGCCAAGCAGAAAGCGTCCTCTACCGCAGAAATGACTGCGTTGCAAATGAAGGCTGCCAAGACGATCGCTGAAGCCACCAGTAAGGTGCTGGCTGACAAAGACGCCACTGAGCAGCAACTGACCACTGCAGCCACCCTGCTGGTGACTTCTCAGTTGATACTGATGCGTATTGATAGCGACACGTTTTCAGAATCTTCCATGGCTCTGATTACGAAGCTCGGTAAGGACGAGCGGGCAGCCGTTTCCAAACCAGCTGCTGACGCACTGTTCACGTTTAAATTGAATTCACTGCCTCAGTTGTCACCAGAAGCAACCGAAGCTTTGCTGGCTGAAGTCATTGAAAACGTCCGCTCATCCGGGTTCTCCCCTGTTTCGCTGCAGCAGGTCAGTGCCGCTGGCAAGGCTCTTGAACATTCCGCCAATGGCGCAGGCAAGGCGGCGGCCTTCTTCACCAAGCTGGCCGAAGCTGTCGAAAAGATTGACGGAGAGAGAGCCGAAACCTTATCCGCACGTTACCGCGGTCAGGCTCGCCGTTTAGGCCTGGTTGGCAACGAAATGCCAATTATTGGCACCACGATTTCCGGCGAGAAGTTTGACCTGGCTTCGCTCAAGGGCAAAGTTGTGCTCGTCGACTTCTGGGCGACCTGGTGCGGACCTTGCGTAGCGGAATTCCCACGCGTGAAGTCTCTTTATAAAGGCTATCATGACCAGGGATTTGAGGTCGTGGGCATTAGCCTCGACCGCACCATCGAGCCATTGAAGGCTTACATTGAAAAGAAGGAACTTCCCTGGATTAACCTCTTCCCCTCTGAAGAAGAAGCCAAGACCAGCGCTGGCTGGGAGAATCCCATTTCTTCTCACTATGGCGTGTATTCCATCCCCTGCTGCATCCTGATCGGTGCTGATGGTAAAGTTATTTCCATCAACGCACGTGGCAAGGCTCTGGAAGTCGAACTGGAAAAGATCTTTGGCAAGCTGCCAGAACAGTCCGCTGATAAAGAAGAAAAGGCTCAGTAGTGCCGTGTCACGGCGTTATCTTGGAGTTGAACAGGTAGCAGTTTCTCATGAGGAGTTTCCCCTGAGAATCAGGCGAAACCCGATTGTCAGGTCACTCTGACGATCATGCAGAAATCACGAAAAGAGGGAGTGAGAGTTTTCAGCTCGCTCCCTCTTTTTTTATTGACTGACGTTTCCAATTTTGTGCTTGCCAGAACTCTCGCCCGCGCAACACAGTAATTGCTACAGATCTCGATAGATACTTTCGTAATTCCTTATTCATGACTTCACTCGGCTCTCGCAGGTTGGCCCCCGTGAAATTCTGATTTCTACCGGGTGGTGAAGCCATAAAAGGTTTCTTCTCCGGTCGACGGCGGTTCTGATCCAGCCTTATTTAAGGGGCTCGCTGTCCAGTGCCGTAACTTTTCTCCCTGGGGCGCACAGGTTGCTCGTCTTCGGGCTACCTGTGCCATACCGCGTTTCTTGTGACTGCGTCACCCAAGCGTGCAAAGCCACGTCTGGGCACCCAGCCAGCCAACATGCCTCGTTTTTATCTGAAATCAACCTCCGGTGCTTCCAGCACACAGGTAGCCCGCGACGGGCAACCTGTGCTACCCAGCTGGAAAAAGTTATGTATAAAAGTCAGCCCCAAAGCGATGAACAGGCATGGAGAGTTCTGAATCGTGATCATGCCAACCTGCCTGATGAGGTCTCCTCACATTCTCAGGCAAATTCGCTTTCCAGGTCGAATTCTTCAATCTTCTTCTTGAGGGTACCCCGGTTGATACCCAGCCTGATGGCGGCTTTTGATTGAGATCGGCTGGTTCGCAGGATTTGAGAAATCAATTCCCGGTCGACGAATGCCATCAGACGCTCATGGCAGTGGGGACCTTCACCCACTTCATTAATGCCGCGTTCAATCAATTCCGCGCACAAGGCTTGCAGCGAATTTTTCCTGGCTCGTCCAAATCGCATGGGAGTTTCCCCCCTCACATGAGGAGGAAGCAGATCCGCTGTGATCTCGGGCCCGTCTGTCAACACGACCGCCCTTTCCAGATAATTTCCCAGCTCACGAACGTTGCCGGGCCAGGAATAAGTGTTGAGAAAGGCTTGAGCTTCTGCGGAAATCTTCCGCACTGATTTTTCATTCTGCACAGCGTACCGCTGTATGAAATAGCGTGATAATTCTGGAATATCCTCTGGCCTTTCACGAAGAGCAGGGACATGGATGGGAAGCACATTTAGGCGGTAGTAAAGGTCTTCGCGAAATGTCCCCTCGTCAACCATTTCTTCGAGATCTCTGTTGGTGGCAGCAACGATCCGGCAATCGACGCTCATTGTGCGCGTATCACCAACACGTTCAAACTGCTGTTCCTGTAGTACTCTCAACAGCTTAATCTGTAATGTAAGACTGATGGAGTTAATCTCATCCAGAAAGATCGTTCCTCCGTGTGCGGCTTCAAATCGGCCGACACGGTTTTCAACCGCATCGGTGAATGCCCCTTTGACATGGCCAAAAAGTTCGCTTTCCAGAAGACTTTCACTCAATGCCCCGCAGTTGACTCTCACAAATGGGCCGGTAGAACAGCGGCTTAGACGATGAATGGCTTTGGTGATGAGTTCCTTTCCCACACCCGTTTCCCCAAAGACCAGCACCGTCGCTGAGCTATTGGCGATTCTGCGGACATGATCAAAGACCGCTCGCATGACGGGGCTGGAGCCGACACATCCTTCAAATAGCATGCTCTCGTTCAAAGAGGAAAAGCGTTTTTTTGCCAGTATTCCCGATCCCGGCAAACTTATATTTCCTGTGTGGTTCGCTGACACAGTGCTGTTGGCATTCAACGATCCCAAAATGACTTCCGCTGCATCATCTTTCAGCATGTGTGTTTATCTCCAAAACAATTATCGCCAATCTGGTTGTATATTATTTATTCTCTGGAATTTTTGCAAGGTTGTCCAGCATGCGATGGGACGATTTCTCATCCTCTCCAAGAAGTGTTTTGAAAACTGCCAGGCCACCCAGCTTTTCTCAACCCTTGACCAGGAGTGTGAGGTCAAAGCGATCTATGCCGATCAAAAAAAAAACTTTGAGTCCTCCTGTCAGCGAAAGATCTGTGCTTCCGAGTTGTTTGCGGGGTGTTACAGGATGAATTTTGTATCGAGATATATTGAAATGTTTGCCCAAGCCTGACTGAAACTGCAAGCTTGGGCAAACGACGGTAACACCATTGACTCCAACGAGATGATGGAATCAATGAAATGGCTGCTAATGCTTGTGGTCATGATCGTGGTCGATCTTCCCTGTGTATTGTTTGCCGTTGACCATCACCACCAGTCTGGCGGCACTTCCTTTCGCATCCAGTCCCTTGGCAAGGGGCTTCTCCTGCGAAACAAACCGTGATGATTTTCCCTGTGGGTCACTGGCATCAGGAGAAGAAGAGAGTTTGAACTGCTCGGCCTTTCCTTCATGAAACAAATTGATGGTCACGTCCGTCGCTTCAACAGGGACTGCGTTTTTGGCACTTCCGTCCAGAAGATAAATCGTCACAGTTCCTGACTGTTCATCATGAACCACCTCTGCATGGTATTCCTCGTTGCCCAATTCCACGAGGTGGCCATGGTGCGGCCCTTCCTCCGGGTGGGCATGACTGTGGTCGTCGTGAACTTCAGCGTTGGAGGAAGATGACGGAGACGCTTTGCCGGAGTCGGGAGCCGTTCCACAGCCTGACATCATGAGTGCGACAAGACAGATCGCGGGGAGAGTTTTAACAGAGGATCGTTGAAAAGTGCGAGAACGAACAAGCATTCGATATTCCTTATCGAGTTGAAGAACTGGAACCACATGACAGATCGCTTTCGAGAGATCGTGCCGGTCAGGGAGATTGTGATGGGGGCGTTTCGTCATGTTTCATCATCAGGATCGTGTTCAATCAGCGGGATTTCCTTGTGGGATGCGCCCACCACACGGGCGGCTGATTTCAAGCCGAATAACCAGAACAGGGCCGGATGAACAAAGAAGTCCAGCAGTGTTGAACTGATAATGCCTCCCAGAATGACCGTCGCGACGGGGTAGAGAATTTCTTTACCTGGTTCATCTGCCGCCAGCACTAAAGGAACAAGGCCAATTCCAGCAGTGAGAGCCGTCATCAGGACGGGAGCCAACCGTTCCAGGCCGGCACGGACAATCATGTCTTTTGTCCAATCTTCCCCTTCATACCTCACCAGATGGAGGTAATGGTTGAGAAGAAGAATTCCGTTGCGTGAAGCAATCCCCGTGAGCGAAATGAAACCCACCATGGCGGCAATCGTGAGTGTCTGTCCGGTGATTACCAGCGCGACCACAGAACCGATGAACGCCATGGGCAGAGCCGTCATGACCTGAAGAGATAAATTGACGGACTGGAACATGGAATACAGAGCCAGAAAAACACCCATGAGCGAAATCGCAAAGAGGACTGCAATTAAGCGGCTGGCCGACTGCTGACTTTCAAACTGGCCGCTGTATTCCACAAAATAACCTTCCGGAAGGCTGGCAATGACGGGAGCGATTTTCTGCTGAATGTCTTCGACGACATCCACAACTCCACGATCGGAGACATTGCACTGCAACACAACGCGACGGCGGACGTTTTCACGATTTACGGCATTGGGGCCGCCCGATTGATAAATTTTGGCGACCGATTCCAAAGGGATCTGTCCCCCTTCCGGCAAGTCGATTGTCAATCTTTTCAGGGCGTTCAAATCTTCGCGGGTGTTCTCATCCAGACGCACCAGCAAATCGAATTGGCGCTGTCCAATCAGGATTTCTGAGACAACATCGCCATTCATGGCCGTTGAGATGAATTCGTTAATGTCGCTGACTGACAGCCCATAGAGCAACAATTTGTCGCGATCCACTTCGATCCGGAGTTGAGGAATAATGACCTGTGGCTCCACCAGAGGATCTTTCACGCCGGGAATCGATTTCATCGCTCCCAGCATCTCTTCGGCCTTGCGACGAAGGACATCGAGATCATCGCCGTAGATCTTGATCCCCACTTGAGCTTTCACACCGGAAATCATGTGGGAAATTAAATGGGCAATGGGTTGTTCAGCCGCTGTGACAATTCCGGGAATATCGGCCATGGCTTCACGAATTTCGTTGAGCAACTCTTCGCGGCTGCGGGGCGATTGAGGGTCGAGTTCAATGAGGTATTCACTCATATTGACCCCTTCCGCGTGTTCATCGAGTTCCGCTCGACCAGTCCGGCGGACAAATGAGTCAATGTCTTCAACCGCCTGTAAACGCTGTTCCACTTTGCGATTGATCTCATTGGAAGTGGCCAACGAGGTTCCCGGTGGCAGAACGACGTTCAACTGGATCGTCCCCTCGTTGAATGGCGGGAGAAAATCCTTTTCCAGATTCACCACAAACAACCCGGCAATAGCCACCAGGGCGACGGTCACGCTGAGGTTCAGCCAGGGAAAGGTCAGACTGAATCGAATCACCTTGTCGGCTATCCATTTGAGGCCTCGCAGAACGAAGCCGTCTTGCCCGTGATCCATCAAGCGGGCATTTCCCAGAAGCCAGTAGGAAAGGATCGGGGTCACTGTCAGTGAGACAAGCAACGACGCCATGATCGACACGATGTAGGCCACCCCGAGAGGAGTGAACAGCTTTCCTTCCATCCCCGACAAGGCGAACAGCGGAACAAACACCAGGCAAACCACAATCGTGGCGAATACCACCGAGTTCCTGACTTCGGTACTTGCCTGATACACCACTTGCAGCGGATGTTTGGGATGAGCCGCGTGCCTGTTTTCTTTTAACCGGCGGAAGATGTTTTCGACATCCACAATGGCATCATCGACCAGTTCGCCAATGGCAATGGCCAAGCCTCCCAGCGTCATTGTGTTGATGGATAATCCAAAGATCGAAAAGACGACCGCTGTCAGTGCCAGCGAAAGGGGGATGGCGGTAAATGTGATGAACGTCGTGCGAATATTCATCAAGAAAAGAAACAGGACGATCACGACAAGAATCCCTCCGTCACGGAGAGCTTCAATCACATTTTCGATGGCTCGGTCAATGAATTCCTTCTGTGAATATGTCGGTTGAATCCGAATATCCGATGGAAGCCCGGGTTTAAGCTCTTCAATGGCCTTCATAATATTTTCGGTGATGAGTCGAGTGTCGGCTCCCGGCTGCTTGTTGATGGTGAGGACAACAGCTGGCCCGCCGGAAAATTCGTTTGGTTCTCCATTTGCCTGAGGCTGGCCTGGTGCGCGGGAAGCGAGATGTTCCTTGCGACGAACAAAGACACTGCTGTCTCCCCGCTTGACCTGCGGCCCTTCCATGACTTTGGCCACTTGAGCCAGCGCGATGGGCTGGTCGTTCCGAATCGTGATCACGACTTTTTTCAAATCCTCAATCGTCTGGATGCGTCCTAACGCACGCACCAGCAACTCATTCGGCCCCTGTTGATCGAGATATCCCCCCGTGGCGTTTTCATTGCTATTGACGACGGCCTGTTTGACCTGTTTTAAGGTGACCCCATATCGCAACAGGGAATCGGGATCGACAAGTACCTGAAACTGCTTGCGCCCTCCTCCCATGGTGAAGACTTGAGAGACGCCGGGGACTGTCAGCAGACGCTGGCGGACGACCCAGTCGGCCAGCGTGCGGAGTTCGACAGGATCTGTGGAACCATCATCGCTCCACATTCCGAGCATGAGGATCTGACCCATCACAGACGAGATGGGAGCCAGCGTGGGCATCACTCCAGCGGGCATCCGGTCTTGAACCAGTTGCAGCCGTTCCATCACGATCTGACGGTCGGTGTAGATATCGGTTCCCCAATCGAACTCTACGTAAATGACAGAGATTCCAATCCCTGAAGAGCTGCGAACGGCTTGAACTCCATTCGCCCCGTTAATCGCGGTTTCAATGGGAAATGTGACGAGCGTTTCAACTTCCTCAGGAGCCAGCCCCGGAGCTTCGGTCATGATGACCACACGTGGTCGATTGAGATCAGGAAAGACGTCAATCGTCGCGTGCAAGGCTTGCCATGTCCCATATCCCATCAGGAACACGGCTAAAGCCATGACGATCATCTGCTGGCGAAGTGCAAAACGAATAATCGCATTAAGCATGATGGCCCTCCTGTTTAGTGATTATGCCCGGCATGCGGATCAACTCCGCCGCCGGACTTATTCTTGAGGGCCATCTGCAACTGATGCGCACCACGCCGTGCGACCACATCACCAGGAAAAATTGAACCATCGTTCTTAATCACGGCATAGGCCGAGTCACGATAGATCACATGAACCGGAACACGGTCAAAGTGATTTCCATTCTGCTGAAAGACAAAGGCTTCGGCCCCTTCTTGTGCAATGGCATCAACAGGCAGGACAATCTGCTGTTCCCATTTCTCCACAGGAATTTTCAATTGCAGACGCTGCCCCAGGCGATATTTCCACTCAATGAAACGGAGGCCGTTCGGTGAGGGAACATCGCGGGTCAACTGGTTTGGCAAGCGCACAAAGAAGGGGAGTGTGCGCGATTCAAGGTTCACGTCACTGGCGGAATACAACAATTCTAACCCGTGAACTTCCTCGGGCTTTTGCCCACTCTGCTCAAAAATGGCGGTCGCTTTCCATTTGTTTGTTGCGGCAGTTGCCAGCAAGCTGGCATCTTGCTCGAAAGCACGGCCTTCGAGATAGAGTTCTGACATATCCGACAGAACAGCCAGTGTTGCTCCCGCCTGAATGCGTTCACCTTTGCTGACCAGAACGTCCTGAAGAATCAGAGGGAGCGAATCATGTTGATTGCCTGGTTGAACATGTGAAGGATCGGAATGGGCCTCTTCGATCTCCCGATGTGCCGCACGTGAAACGGGATTGTTAGTCAGTTCAAATTCATTGTCGTGATGTCGATCGGGAGACGGCACACGGATCTGAAGATCTCGCAGCAAACGCCGATTGATCATGATGTCCTGAATCTGGCGGTCAGAAAGTCCCTGAAGGCGAAGGGCTTCTTTCTGAGCTGATAACAGGACTTCCAATTTGTCCTTGGCGTATTGCCGCTCTAAGAGCGTCTTCTGGGAAACGGCTCCCGATTTGGTCACTTCTTCCAACCTGACAATTTCGCGATTCTCAACATCAAGGCCCCCAATTGTCTTCAGCAATTCGGTTTGATTGGCCACCAATTCATCGGCAGTAATCCGAATGTCGAAAAGCAGTGTCCCAGGGATAACGGCTTCACCCCGAACGGCATGAACATGTGTCACGACCCCGGCCATGGGAGTTGAGACTTGAATCCGCGTTCGTCCGGGGCGTTCGACAACAATCGCCGGTACAGTGAAGGTTCGTGTAAACGTCTCAAGCTGAATGGGCTTCAGGAACTCTTCCGTCAGGCCCACGTTTCGCATGGCCTGTTGCGAAAGCTCTAATGAGTTCCCTTCGTCATGCCCATGGGAATGGCCACCATGGTCATGATCACTTTGGCCTTCATCGTGTGGCTGCTGGTCTGAAGCCCCTGATTTTCGTTGAGCGGCAATCGTGACTTGCACCCAGTTTTGTAACACTGGCCACCAGCGATTAAAGGTGACGCCTCCCACTCCGATGAGCAAGAAGGCTACCAGCAACCCAAGAAACCTGATGGATCCATGAGAAAGTGGCAATTTGAATTTCATATTGGCCCCTTATCGGGACGCAGAGTCTGCGCAGAATTCTGGCCGCAGCCCCTGATGCTTGTGAAGTAGAAATGAACCCACAGGGAGGCAAACAATGCCAGACGTCCTGCTGATTCCCCTGTTTGGAAAGACGGCAATCAGAGCCGCACGATCAGGGTTTTAGACCAACCAGACCTGAGCCAGCGCGCGGCGTTGAAGAGCTGTTGGCACAAAATGCCACTCACGCGCTGCTTTCAGTGAGAAACATTGAGGCGATGCGACCAACTGTGCGATATCAATCGTTTCAAAGCGAAGATCGATCCAAAATTCAAAACTCACGTATTGCAATGGGACAGCGGCGACTTGACCACTGAAAACGCAATGCCCGCTATGACAAGGGGTGTTGCCGCAAGGGTCATCATTTGAAGGAGAACCGGAAGGGCAGGAGTCGTGGCTCGATTTTTGATCAGAAGAGTGGCCTGGCGAATGATGGCAAGGGCAGCTTGAGTCGCTTTTGTGAGCATGACTTCCTGAGTCACACTGGCCATCTTCAATGGCGACCATCTGAACAGACGGGGCGTATCCATGGGTATGATGCCAGCAACACCCGAAAATGCTGTGAAACAGCATCGGAACGAGTGCAATCAGGCTGACAACATGGCCGCTCATTGGGGGTGCGCACTTCTTCGTACAGGTCACAGATTTTCATACCGGTCACAGATTGTGCCCGGCGAAAATTCGGTCGGAAGACCTGCTCACTGATTATGTTATCGAATATCCGGGGTCTTTGGTCAATCGCTTTTTCACGGTACTCACGCGGAGAATGAACTGAAGAGCGAAGGTCGAAAGATTTTCAGAAGGATTTTCTTCTTGGGCTTTTGCATATTTTCATCGTGGGTCAGGATGAAAAATTTACTCGCCACTCAAGGACTGGTCGCGCAGGCTTGAGCCGTAATCACTGTCCGGGGTGTTTTCAAGGCCACCAGAGAGAACCATTCCCTGCAAATAAGTTTCTGCAATCGCCAGATTCTTTTGTGAAAGGACGTAGTCCAGGTTTGTATCGAAGAATGTCTTGCGTACGACCAGAACCTGCAGAAAATCAAACTCACCGATGGAGTAGGCCTGTTCGGTGAGTTCGAGTGCTTTTTGGGCTTTGGGAAGAGTCACATCCCGATACTGTTCGACAGCCGCAGCCGCAGCCTCGTAATCCTGCCCTGTCTGAGCGATTCGTGATTCAATCGAGAGTTCAATGCGACGCACTTCTTCGCATGCCCGCCCTAACTCTGCTCGTGCGGCAGAAATATTTCCTTCGTTACGATTGTAAAGCGGGAGTGGCAATCCCACCTGAGCATTGACCATACCGGAATCGGTTCCCCGGTCGACACCACCTGCCAACATCACTGTCAAATTGGGGATTGCCTGAATTTCCTGGCGCCCAATGTTTGCCTGTGCCCGACTGACACGTGCTCGAGCGGCTTGCAATTCAGGGCTGGCGGCCAATGTCTGGCTTTTCACCAGGTTTAAGTCTTCAACAGCGACCTGGCTGGGAAGAGTTCCTTCCAATTTCCCTGGCAAAACTTCAGGGATGCCTGCCACAGCCGTCATCTGCCTCCAGGCACCGCGATAGGCAGCCATCGCTTGACGCTGCTGAATTTCCACCTGATTGAGTTGAATTTCTGCCTGCAAAAGCTCAGGCAATGATCCTTCTTTGGCATCCAGACGTGACTGTGCGATATCCACACCTTTTTGAGCGATGGCATGAAAATCTCTTGTGAGATCCACCCGCCGCTGAGCAGCCAGTGCTTCGTAAAATCGTTGGCGAACATCGGTCAGGACACGGTAGCGCTGTGTTTCCACTTCCCACAATTGAGACTGAACTTCCTGGTCAAGGACTTGCTGGTTGCGGGCCAGCTTATCGCCACGGATAATCTGTTGCTCGATGAACACGGTATGTTGATCCGTGCCCCGGTCGGCAATTTGAGTGCCGTTGTACCCGACTGTCGGATTCGCTTTTTTCCCGACTTGATCACGGTAACCCATCGCCTTGTGAACTGCTGATGAGGCTTGTCGAATCGAAGGGTTGTTTGCCAGCGCCGTCGATTCAAGTTGAGAAAGCGTCCATCCTAAGTTCAGTTCCCCTGGAACCGGGAAGAGAGCCTCTGCTGGAACGGCCTGGGTGATCCCGAGTTCGTCGTCAGATTTTCCTGCCACCAATTGGATTGATTCGGGAGCGAGAAGATCGTTCTGTTTTGATGAGCTTTTTTGTGAATCTTCGCGTGTTGAATTTGAATGAATCGGCCTCTGGTCGGTGGTCTCTTGCGAGATCGCAGTTCCTGGGATCGTTTGTGACACCAGGGTGCTGCGAGAGGCTTGGCAACCACATAAGCAGGCAGACAGAAGCCCGCTGGCAACGAGAAGCAAGTGAGGTTTGAACATGAAAATTCTCCGGTGATGTCGTCAAGCAGGAAACATCGTGAAGCAAAATCGCGATACTTCCTGAACTAGACCTGGAGCCGGAGATGAGAGAGCCTTTTCCCGCTGTTTCCATAATCTCTTTTTGTCAGAGATCTCTGCAAACAGTCCTGAACGCCCGCCGAAGGAGAGGCGTACTTCTCAATAAACTTCAAGTCGAGTGTGCTCTGAATGGTTCGCGACGATTCAGGACGGAGGCTGATGAGACGGTGGCATGTCGTTTTGGGGGTGTTTGGACATGAGTTGTGCGATTCACAGAGATCATGGCCATTCGTGAGATGTGAATGAGCGGATGACGATTTTTGATCACAATGGTGGTGATCGTCGCTCTCGCCTTCGTGTCCAGACAAGTCGTCACACGCGGCGACAGAACATCCCCAATCGACACCGCATATCGCGCAACGGCAGGGCAATACTGACTGACAGATCACTGCCAGCAGTAGCATCACGGCCATCACGCGTCGCCATTGCCTGCTCACGGGAATCCATTCCCTTCGCGGAGAAACATGCTAAAGTCTTGAGGAGTATCCCATTCATCATCGGCTTTTCCGGGTCGCTCGATTGAAAAAGGAACGCATCAGCAGTGCTTGTTGGAGAATCTCACCACGCGGCGTGGGCCAATCGGAAAAATCAGCAAAGTCTGTTGTGCTGACGATTTCAGGGACTGTTCCGCAGCTTAAACCGCTCACCCGAACAAGCAGTCTCTACCCAACTCCCAACCTACGATAACGACCATGCCCATTGGCCACATTTTTTCGCTGCAAATCGGCCTTCCCCAAGAGCGTCCTGCGCTCAGTGATCGGCAACCAGCCTATTGGACTGGTTTCTGGAAAACTCCTGTATCAGATCGTCGTCTCCTTGATGCACACGGCTTGATGGGAGATGGCCAGGCTGATCTGGTGAATCATGGGGGAACCGACAAGGCCCTCTGCCTCTACGCCGCTGCCCATTATTCGGCATGGAAAGAGGAGCTTAACCTCAATGATTTTCCTCCCGGTGCTTTCGGCGAAAATCTGACAGTCGCTGGTGAAAGCTCTTTCGCAGTGGGAGAACAGCTTACTGAGGAAACGGTCTGCCTGGGTGATCTCTGGCAGATAGGAACGGCCCGTGTGCAAGTCTCTCAGCCTAGGCAGCCCTGTTGGAAACTGGGCCGTCGATGGGAGATGACCGACCTCCCTGGAAAAGTGATTCAATCAGGCCGTACGGGTTGGTATGTCCGGGTCATCTCGCCAGGAATGATTGCTGCGGGGGACACCATTGAGCGTCTTGCCAGGCCACATCCGGATTGGCCTATCAGTCGTCTCAATCAATTGATGTACCGCGATAAACAGAATGAGCTTCTGTTGAAGGAAGTCCTCACAATTCCCGCACTGGCCACCAGTTGGCGAGATACTTTTATGAAACGCCTCAGTTCACACTGATTATCAATATGGTTCTCCCGAGATCTATTATCTAAATATCAATTGCTACCAACCTATAAAAAGGATGCCCCAAGTTGCCACAATTCAGCAACCTGAGGCATTGTTCTCTTTAATCTGACAGAAATCTGAAGGCTCAGACTTAAATCTCGGGTTTCAGATGTCGGAGGAGAAATTCTTTACGAGCACGGCTGCCTGCGGGTGTTTCTGCCGCCCCATGATTGGCGCCAGCGATCGGATGGAAGTCAAACGATTTACCGGCTTTTTGCAAAGCGGCGACCACTTGCATCGTGCTGGCAGGATCGACGTTGGAATCCACTTCACCAACAATCAATAGTAATTTGCCCTTGAGCTTGTGGGCGTCAACAACATTAGAGCTGGCTGTATAGCTCTCATCAACGGGCCAACCAAGCCATTGCTCATTCCACCACATTTTGTCCATACGGTTGTCGTGACATCCACAGTCTGCGACAGCCACATGATAAAAATCGGAATGATCCAGGAGTGCCCGCATTGCAGACTGTCCGCCAGCACTGCCGCCGTAGATTCCGACGCGGGTTAAATCCATCCAGGGTCGGGTTGTGGCAGCCGCCTTGATCCACGAAATGCGATCAGGGAACCCTGAGTCTTTCAGGTTTTTCCAGCAAACATCATGGAACGCCTTCCCACGATAATTCGTTCCCATGCCATCGGCCTGCACCACGATAAATCCCAGATCGGCGAACGACTGCATCTGTCTGGCCGAGCCGAACCGCTTTGGTGTAAAGGCACTGTGAGGCCCCGCATAGATATTCTCTAGCACAGGATATTTTTTAGCAGGATCAAAGGTCGTCGGTTTGTAGATTACTCCGTAGATTTTTGTCTTGTCGTCCCGACCCGTAGCGACAAATCGCTCGGGAAAGAATTTCCCTGCTGCTAAATAGGATGTCGCATCAGCACGCTCTAACTCACAGATTAATCGGCCATCAGCGCTTTTTCGCAGTTCGATAACCGGCGGGTGATCGATCCGTGACCAGGTATCGACAAAGTATGTTGACTTGGGTGAGAACTGGATGTCATGGTAGCCATCTCCTTGGGTCAACTGCTTAAATCCGGTGCCATCAAAAGAGACTTTGCAGAGATGAAGATGATAAGGATCTTCTTCTGGTCGAAGCCCGCTCGCGGTGAACCAGATGGTTTTGCTGGCTTCGTCAACTCGTTGAACGTCTCGGACGACCCATTGGCCAGAAGTCAGTTGTTGAGGTGATTTCTTCCCGGTGACATCAAACTTCCACAGATGACTCCATCCATCTCGTTCACTCTTCCAAAGAATTTCTTTGGTTTTAGGTAGCCATTGCCGCCAGGTCATGCTGCGGTAATCGACAAACGTCTGGTTTAATTCTTCCACGACGGGACGAACTTGACCAGTCATCGCATTGACTGCAAGAATTCGATAGCACTGATGTCCTCGCTGATTGAAATCAAAGTAAAATTCTTTACCGTCTTCCGACCAGAGAAAATTCATATACGCCGAACTTGTGAATTGATTCGCAAAGAGAGCGGAATCAAGAATGATCGGCTTAAAGGTGCCATTTTCTAATCGAAATAGGATCGGAACGGGTTGATCAAGTTCATCACCTGGTTTCGCGTAGCTGAATTGACGAATTTTAGGCTGTAACTGATCTTTAGGAGAAGACTCGACAATAGAGATCTGGCGCACCTTCACGGGAACGGCTGACGAGAAGACAAAGGCATCCGACTTTGGTGACCATGATGCTGTCCCGAAAATTCGGGAATCGGCTGACAGTGCTGGCGAAATTCGCACTTCGTTCTGCATGTCGCCATCCGTCACAATGACCTGGTTTCCCGAACCTCGAGCACACCATTTCCCATTCGGTGAATACCCCGACGCGGCGGCCTTGGGTTTCACCGAAAAGGTATTCAACGGCGTCTTGGTCGCCATGCCATCAATAATGATGCGGGGCGTTGAAGGATCAGCATAGATCGCAGCGACTTTGTCTCCATTTTGTTTGGAGATCACCCAGAGATGAGTCTGATAGGTGTGCTGGTTGTGGCTGGCGCGAGGTTCAATCACCCCATAATCCACATGCTGTCCTTCGCGATTCACCCAGGCCAACCGCACCGGTTCACTCATCTGATTCACAAAGACGAGATTGCAGGAGTTGACCGATTCGGGGGGAGTCTTGCGCAACTTGGTAGAGAGAGTCGAGGTTCGTATTTCCGCTGAACCCGGCAGATTCATCGACTTCATATCGCTATGAACACTGCGGTGGCCCGTGGCTGCCTCAATCCGGATGTATTCTTCTGTCTTGGGAGCAACCTGCACGCGATACCACAAGCCCGACTCATCAGGAAGCCAGGTGGGAGAAATGCGATCGCGATAGATCCTCGCGTCAGCAGGTGATTGTGAAGGTTGATCCTCACTGATCAACGAAAGGCCAAAGATGGTGGGCACGAACCAGGCCACCATGAACGACAAGCTGCGAAGCTTCATCAAGCACTCCCTCTTACGTTTAACGGGTTTCGATCTCGGAAACGCGCTGTCGCCCCATTTTGGCGAGAATGGATCAACTCTCTCTCAAAGCTGGATTTGTTTCCAAAACCTGGTTCAGAGAGATTCTTCCGATTCTCTTCCCGAAGTGAGCACCCCACGAGATGAGAACAGTGCATACAAAATAAAACCATGCAGAGAGTCTTTTTCACACTCGTATTCTCTGCTTTTTTTTCAAAAAACAAATTTTTACGTTTCGCTTATTGAAAGAGAGTGATCAAAAATCAACAAAAAAGAGCTGGCCGCTGTGTCATAACCTCAACAACTAATGGAGGTTACAATGATTCAACCTTGCCACCTGCCAAGAATTACGTCGCTCTCCCCTTTTTCATCAGAGTTTGACTCGGGAATTGCAGTAATCTCTTAGTGAACTGAATTCACGAGATGCCGATCCCAAGCCGTTATCCAAATTGATGAGAAGACTTGCACCTTGCGGGTCAGCGGCATTGCGATGATTTCGTTCAGTCACCATTGATTGTGCACACTGTAGAAGGTTTCATCCTGTGTTTACGTTTTTGTTTTTTGTAATTGCGTTGCTACTAGCTGCCTCTACAGGCATTTGCATTCATCTCTTGTTGACCGAACGAATCAAATCAAGCTCATTAACTTCAGAACTTGAGACTCAACAACGAGAAGCTGGAACTCAAATAGGAGAGCTTTCTGAGCAGGTCACGAAATGCAAGAACTCCTATTCCGCTCTACGTACAAAAGCGGACACTGAACTAAAGCGATTGCAGGGCGAAACTAGGCGTTTGTCAACAATCATTGCCGATCAGAAAGTCAAGATGCAGCGTTGGCAGGTTATAGTCGATGCCGAAGACGAGGCCGAACGAGTACGAGCGTTGGCTGTGAAAGAAACATCCGAACTCACCGCGAAAGCTGATCAAACAATCAAAGATGCAGCGGCAAAATCCAGTGAAATCTATCGCGAAGCAGAACTTGCGTCAGAATCTTTGCGACAAATTGGCGATCAGGCCCGCGACGCGGCGGAGTTAGAGGCTGAGAGCCTGAGAAACGCCACTCGCAAGGATTCGGAACTGATTCTTTCGTTGGCTCGACGAGAATCAGAAGAACTCAAGCAAAAAGCGTTGACACTTCTTGAGGAGTCTCGCTTTAAGTCATCAGGCATCCTCGCAGACGCGGATCGGCGTGCCAGAGAAATTGCAGGGGAAGCTTATGACGTGAAGCAAGATATCAACAAGTATGAGAAGATGCTTCGTGCCATCAAGAACGAGCTTCAGGGCTATGGAGACGAGTACATAGTTCCTTCACACAGTTTGCTTGACGAAATAGCGGATGAGTTCGCATTTACGGAGGCTGGCCAAAAGCTAAAAGATGCAAGAAATGCTGTGAAGTTTATGGTCAAAAATGGTAATGCTGCATCCTGTGATTATGTTGAAGCCAATCGCCGGGAAACTGCCATTCGATTCATCGTCGATGCGTTTAATGGGAAAGTCGATTCGACTTTAGCGCTCGTTAAACACGACAACTTCGGTAAGCTTAGCCAGCAGATCAAGGATGCATTCATCCTCGTAAATGGCAATGGCGAAGCGTTTCGCAACGCAAGAATCACTGATGAGTATCTCAACGCGAGACTCGATGAACTTAAATGGGCTGTACTTGTTAACGAGTTGAAGAAGCGGGATTTGGAAGAGCAACGAAGAATCAAAGAGAGAATACGAGAGGAACAAAAGGCCAAACGCGAATATGAGCGAGCTTTGCGCGACGCAAGGCGAGAGGAGGAAGCAGTTCAAAAAGCGATGTCTCGTTTACAAGAGCAACTTTCACGGGCATCCGCAGAAGAACGAGCCAAATACGAAGCTGAACTGCAATCCCTCCAGGAAAAACTCAAGATTGCTGAAGAAAAAGGACAGCGTGCCATATCGATGGCACAGCAAACCAGATGCGGTTATGTCTATATCATCTCTAATTTAGGTTCATTTGGCGAAGACGTGTTCAAGATTGGCCTCACCAGACGTCTGGAACCATTGGATCGAGTCAAAGAATTGGGGGACTCAAGTGTTCCATTTGAATTTGATGTTCACGCATTGATTAGATCTGATGATGCTCCTGCCCTCGAACACCAGTTGCATCGACATTTCTTGTTGCACCAAGTAAATAAAGTTAACCATCGCAAAGAGTTCTTCAGATGCAATCTGGCTACCATTAGAAAAGAGGCTGAGGAACTTGGATTGCAGGCACAATGGACGATGAGAGCCGAAGCCAGGAGCTACCGAGAAACATTGGCTATTGAAAAGAAGATTGCCAGCGATCCATTTGCACGTGAGCAATGGCTACAACGCCAACTTGAGCTTGAACTCACTGAAGACGAGGACGAACTTCTCGGCGTTGGGGTCGATGATGAAGATCTTCAAGCTTAATGTTGATTGCCATTAAAATAGATACCCTCTATTGACAGTGCAGATTCCAGATTGGCTCCAAAGCATCACTCTACAATTGCATTAGAGACTGACAAAAACTCTTATGAGGGATTTTGGTGTAGGACGAGAAATGATAACGACGACAGAGTTACCGGAGCGTCGATACTCCTGAAAGGCGGGTGGCCCAGCGTGGGTGCGATTCCTGATAGCGGAGTGTCTGTTTCAGGAGTTCTGCTGCTGCGGGAGCAGCGACTTTTCCACCGAACGCTTCTCCGCCAATATCAGCTTCATTCACAACCACCAGAACAATCGCCCGAGGATTTTTTACAGGTGCTCCACACAGGAAAGAACTCACATACTTACTATGCGAATACCCCCCTGTTGGTAGAAGGATTTGAGCCGTTCCTGTTTTACCAAAGACTTCGTAATCCTCCAGTTGGGCTTTCTTGCCAGTGCCGCGGGTCACGACGTCTCTTAACGGCGATTCAACCAGCCAATTCGCGACCTGAGGCGATACCACCTGTTGATAAACTTTGGTGCGATCGTCATCCCCGGGTTGCAGGATCGTGGGCTTGCGCCATGTGCCACCGTTGGCAATCGCCGCATGGGCGGAGATCATTTGTAGTGGAGTTGCTGCCAGTTCATGTCCCATGGGAATTGAACCTGTCGAATAACTGTTCCATTCCTTAAGTGGCCTGAGGATGCCGGGAAGTTCACCGGCCAGTTCTATACCTGTTTTGCGACCAAATCCGAAATTTGTGGCAGCGGCATACAACTGCTCGTTCCCTAACGCTTCGCCGATTTTTGCCATGCCGATGTTACTGGATTTCACCAGAATATCGGTGAGGCTCAGGTGTCCGTAAGCATGAGTATCGTGGAGCAGGCGGCGGCCCATCCGATACTGGCCATGTTCGCAGTCGAATGACTGGTCGCTTTCAATGAAATGATGTTCAAGCCCATGAGCCACGATGATGGGTTTGAATGTGGATCCTGGCTCATAGATATCGCTGATCGCCCGGTTCTTCCAGGCGTCGGTACTCACATTGATAGGCAAGTTCGGATCAAAGGTGGGACGAGATGCCATTGCCAGAATCTCACCCGTCTCTGGTTCCATCACGATGGCGCAGACGCTGCTAGGCTTCCACTGAACCATCACTTCATCCAGGACGCGCTCGGCATAAATCTGGACGACGGTATCGATCGTCAGTTGCACGTCTTTCCCTGGTTGCATGGGAAAGGATGTCGCAGGGTCAACCTCCAGAACGCGTCCTCGCGCATCCCGTAATAATGTTTCCTTTCCCGGAGTTCCCGAGAGAATTGCTTCCTGAGATTCTTCGATTCCTCCCTGGCCCAGGCCGTCAATGTTCCGCAGTCCCAGCACATGAGCCGCCACGACACCTTGTGGATAGACACGACGGAATTCATCACGAAAGCCCCACTGATCGCGTGGAAGCTTCAATGCACGAATCGCCGCGGCTTCATGGGCATTTAGCCGGCGTTTGATCCACAAGAAATGAGACGAGGGAGCAGATCTCAAACGGCTCTCCAGCAAAGCGGCATCCGCCTGAAGTGCTGTCGCTAACTTATCTGCCACTTGATGAGGATCATCAATCTGAGCAGGGACTACGAACAGGCTTTGCGTGACAATCGTGGTCGCCAGCACTCGGCCTGCGCGGTCGAGAATGTCTCCAGGCCGTGCGGGGATGGGTTGCTGGAAATATCGCTGACCTGAGGCTGTCCGGGCGAAGGTCTCGTGCTCGATGACTTGAAGTTGAACGAGCCGACCAGCCAGCACGATCCCCAGAAATCCCATCGTGACCGTCGCGATGAGCATGCGACGATCCATCTTCCGACGATTCAACTGAAGAGATTCACGACGTGAAGCCGCCCATCGCCATGTTTTGTGGAAACCTCTTTTCAAGTAAGGTGCCCAGTAGCCGGTGAATGACGCCACCTTGACCCAACCGGCCCGTGCGTATTGCGACAATTTCTGTGCGACACGAAGTGCAGCCGCCGGTACCGCTTCAGAAAAGATCTCTGGACCTACCGAAGGAGCCGGGGTCACGGACTGTTGAGAGACTGGCTGAAAATGCTCAAATCCTTCTCCCTCTGAGGGAGAAGGTGGCCGCAGGTCGGATGAGGGGGGTACTCTTGGCTTTGGTAACACCGAGGGTTCATCGGCCCTTTCACTCTGGCCTTCTCCCACGAGGGGAGAGGAAGCCTGACCGGACATGCTCTCAATATGGTGTCGATGGGTGAGAGACGCTGAATTGGTGCATTCCGTCGGAACTTCATGCACCCTACCTGGCAGCTCCGAGGGATCCCGGAGGAATTCCTGACAGCGTTGCCGCAGAGTCTCCAGAATCTCGTGAATCTTCATTGAGGAGACGCTCTCCGAATCACGTGATGTCATGAAGCTGCGGATAAATTCAGGAGTGAGAGCAGACTACCAACGACCAACAAGCTTACCGTCGAATGACTGGCCTCTCTGGAGGAGGTTTGACAGCCATCGATGAAGAGCGTCGCCCTGATTGCGGATGATCTTCAAACCGTGGCTGAACAGCGATAAGCTCACCCCGTTCCAACCGAGGGAGCAGTTGTACTGGCGAGCTGGCCAACTGCACGTCCAGGCGAAGTTGCGAGAGTGTCTGACTAGCAACATTGATCCGGTAGCGCTGACGGCTGATCTGGCGTTTTGTCGCCAGAATCTCTGCCTCAAGAACTGTTCCCATCAATGAAATTGCTACAACCAGCAAAACTGCTACGCCAAACCGAAAGAACATCCTCGCACCTGCCGACCAGAGATTTGTCGAGGCCCTGTCGTCGGCAGCAAGACCTTTTCTGGCTCCGACTCGCTCAGTTTCGGATGGGTGGAGCAGCGTTCATGACCTGGACTTGGCTGGCATCGGGAGGAAGTCTCAAAATCGTGCCGACGGCGATGGTATTACCGTCCTGAAGCTTATCCCGGTTCAATTCGAGAATTTGAATCCAGCGGGAAGATCGCCCCAGATGATTCCTCGCAATGCCGCTCAATGTGTCCTTATCCGAGATTTTATACATTGGCGAGCCTGTCTGATCGATGAAGAACCCCTCTTCGACAGCTTCCGGCGCGGATTTTACAGCCGAAGAGTTGCCACCTGTTTCACTCCCGTTTGTTGCAGGCACGCGAGCTGCTGCCAATCCGTACTTCTGGTCGAGATATTCGACAGGTGGAATTTCAATGCGGGTTCCTGGTTTCATGGATTCGGGCTTGGGAACATTGTTCGCATTGTGGGCCGCCAGAGCGTTGAAATAACGGCCGCTGCCATAAACTTTACGTGAGATGCTCCAGAAATTGTCATTGGTTTCCACCGTGTAACTGGTGGCACCAGCAGACTCTGCACTGAAATTACTTGCAGGAGCTTCTGATGGGATAAAGGCTGAGTCCTTCGCTTTGGGAAGCACAGCCGTCGCGGGTGGAGAATCTAATCGACCATCATTTTCCGGGAACGTTTCCTTTGGAGATGCTGCGGGCAGGGAAGAAGCCGGCGATACCATCTCTGTTTTGGAACTGGCAGGCGCATCAAAGCCAAAGGGGTCGGTTTCTGCAGGAGGTAATGACTTCTGAGCAGGCACGGCGGCGGCGGGAGCATCGAAGAGTTCCTGTGGAACCTCAACGGGCTTCCTGATCTCAGTTGGCAGATTCCCAGTGGGAAGATTACCAGCGGGCATGTTGCCCTCAGGACGATTCATCGCAGAGAGATCATCAGGAATCTCTGTAGGAAGCTGGGGCAAAGTGCGGGGGGTGGTCTCGACAGGCAGGTCGAGTTTTATGCTGTCAAAGTCATCGATATTTTGTCGCGCTGGCGGGTTTTTCGCAGCAGGAACCGTGTCTAGTTCCAGCGAATCGAGTTCCAAGGTCTTTTGCATCTGAGGTGTTGCCGCAGGTTGACTGTCTGCCGGGAAACCCACGTCACTTAAGTCTTTGGACGGTGGTTCCACCTGTACGGGAAGCTCCAGGGATTCGACCACTTCGGCGCGCCGATCCAACGTTTTCTCAACATCTCGCGTTGAGACTTCAACCGGCATCGCAAACGGGTCATCATGAGGTGACGTCATCCTGGCTGAAGCTGTTGTCTCAGACTGAGCGATAGGCTGCCTGACATCTGACGGGTTCTTGATCTCCGGCGTCACCGCATTATTAGTATTGGTGTTGATAGTGTCCGTTGAGGGAAGTCCAAACGGATCCTCCTGCTCTGCTCTTGCTGCTGCGGGTATGGGCGATGATGTTTTTGTCGCAGGAGTTTCAGCAGGGAAGGCGTCATCCAGCGACAGCTCTCTCTGGGAAGGAGGAGGCGTGGCGGCTTTCTCGACAGGAAGATCCAGTTCGGCTGCAAAGGGATCTTTTTCCCCATTCGATGACATGGTGGCTGTTGATGGCGCAGGCTGTGTGAGGTTTTTAACAACGTCAGAACCAGGATTCGCTGCCTGACCTGCTGCCGATGGCTGTGCCATCTCGCTAGCGAAAGGGTCTTCTGTGATCATGGGACTGGTTGCGGCAGCGGTATTCGTCGGTGGAATCTTGCCGGGCTTGATGGTCGTCGAGAGTTCGACGTTTTCTAGAGCAAAGGGATCACTATCGTCAGGAGCAGCAGGCTGACTCAATCCCACCACAGGGGTGTTATTGGTTGATGGGATGCTCTTGGCAACTGAAGAGGGTTCCGCTTGAGCCGGGAATGCCAGAGCATCCAGATCGGTTGGCAACTCAGGGAGTTTTGGTTTGACGGCGGGTGGAGTATTTGCTGTCGCGTCGGGAAAGCTTAAGCTTTTTAAGTCGTTTTCCAGGCTAGGAGAAAGCGAAGTCTTTGCTGATGGTTCTGTCGAAGCGGTGGTATTTGCTGCTGGACTCTGCGAAAGGTTTTCCCCAGTCGCTGAGGCCAACTTAATCTCTGCGGCCAGATCATCGGGATTGAGTGAGTCAACCGCAGCCCCCTCTGTTGCCTGAGCGACAGAAATTGTGGGGTGTTGCAGGCGTTTATAGAGCAAAATGCCAAAACCACAGGCCAGCACGGCCACGAGCACCAGTCCGACCTTGGTTTCTCGAGCCATACCATCATCCCTGAATAAAAGTGAACGGCAGATTCCGCGCCTTCCTGGCGCTGGGAGTGTTGTGATCGCTTCTCGTCAGAGGGTCAAGACGAATTGTGTGATTGGCTAATGGCGAGCGGCGGCGGTTTTGGTTTGGTTATTGGTTTCCGGCGTGTCGATGGTGACAATTTGTCCCTCTTTGAGCCGGTCGCCGGGATTGACCACAATTTGATCGGTCTGGCTCAATCCCGAGGCAATTCCCAGGCTGGTGCCGTAATCGCCATCGACTTCAACATCGCGCAGATGAACCCGGTTTTCAGGATCAACCACAGCGACTTTAGTTCCTTCACTATTAAAGATCAGGGCTGATGCAGGGATCATCTGGGGTGGATTATCGCGTTTCGCAGTCATGCGAGCCTGAACATATGATCCAGAAAGCAAGAGACCGTCAGGATTGGCGACCTGAATTTCGGTTCGCAATGTCCGTGTCTGCAAATCGATCGACTTCGCAGTACGCGTAATCTTCCCGGGGAAGCTGTGGCCTGGCATCTCCCGGACAACGAGTTCTGCGGACTGCTCTGGCTGAATGCTGGGGGCATAGATCTGTGGAACATGCACAATGACACGGACAATATCCAGCCGGGAAAGGCGAAAGAGTGACTGAGCCAGATCGTTCCCGGAGGTTACTAACTGACCTAACTCAATCGTGCGATCAGTGATTGTCCCGGCAAAGGGAGCATAGACCTTCGAGAACGACTGTAGCTCAGTAATTCTCTGGACTTCAGCGGCACCGGCCTGAATATCGGCCTCGGCGACCTTTACCGTATAGTCAGCAACTTCCACCTCAGTCTGTCGTTCTTCCAGATCCTGCTGAGTCCGGATGCCGGGAGGGAGGGCCAGAATGCGATCCAGATTGAGCTTAGCCAGCTTAAGGCGGGTTTCAGCGACTTTTTTACGGGCCTTTAACTGCTCCAGATTGGCCATGGCCTGTCGCAATTGCTGGTCGATTTCCGGCGAATCAATCTCAGCCAGCAACTGCCCCTGCACCACATCATCGCCAATATCGACGAACCATTTCTTCAGATAGCCGCTGGTTCGGGGATAGATGGTCGTTTCTTCAATCGCCTCGATATCGGCAGGCAAAAGGAGTTTTGTCTCATTAGCCCCTGCTTTCGGATAAGTCACCTGGACTCGGGGGAGCATCTTCCGGACTTCATGGGCCTCGTGCTCCAATGCCAATGTCTGGTGCATGCGCGGCATCCAACCGCCGTAGAACATTCCCGAGGCAATGGCGAGCAGTACCACAACGATCAATATCGGTTGCCACCAGCGCAATTTACTGACCGGACGAACCCCGATGTCGTCGTGATCAATACTTGACTCGCCATGGCTTTCGCCTGCGTGCTGGAGACCGTTCTGCGGGAATTCGGAATGTTCCGAATGAGTTGTCATGGGGGAAGGTGTATTACTCATCCGATCATCGCTTCTTCCAGAGCACTCAGCTCCATTGCAGGAATTGTACACCGTCGCCTTAACAGGCTGTAAACAACAGGGACAATGAACAGCGTGGCTATGGTTGCCATCAACAAGCCGCCAATCACAGCCCGTCCGAGCGGAGCATTCTGTTCGCCCCCTTCTCCAATCCCCAGGGACATGGGAAGCATGCCCAGGATCATCGCACAGGCGGTCATGATGACGGGGCGCA
Source organism: Planctopirus sp. SH287 (assembly GCF_056500625.1). NCBI lineage: Bacteria > Pseudomonadati > Planctomycetota > Planctomycetia > Planctomycetales > Planctomycetaceae > Planctopirus > Planctopirus sp. SH287. The sequence goes on from NZ_CM151403.1 coordinate 2,661,485, forward strand.
GGCGAGTGACGCCGGCCGTCCAGGCGGCATCCTGGGCATTCATGCCATCTTTTCGTAAGTCGTTAGCAAATGTCACCAGGAGAATGGAATTCGCTGTCGCGACCCCGATACACATGATGGCACCCATCAATGACGGAACATTGACTGTGGTCTGCGTTAAGAACAAGGCCCAGATGATTCCGCACAACGCACCGGGTAGTGCCATGAGAATGATCAAAGGGTCTGTCCAGGATTGGAAATTGACCACCATCAGGAGGTAGACCAGCATCACGGCAAAGATCAGACCATACTGCAACCCCTGAAACGAGGAGTTCATGCTCTCGACCTGACCACGAACAGAAATGGAGGTCCCTCGCGGGAGCGTCTTCCGGATCTCTTTCAAGACATCTTCAATCGCAGAAGACGCTCTTCCCAAGTCAGTCCCTTGCACGCTGGCCAGCACATCGAAACTGAGAGCAATATTATAGTGCGTGACATTTGTAGGGCCGAAGCCACGTTCAATATCGGCAATGTTTCCGAGCAGTTGTGTGTGATCGGCGTCGTGTTCTCCCGTGACGGGAATGTTTTTGAGCGAGGCAATCGTGTCGATTTTTCGCTGGGGCGTCTGGACTGCCAGCGGATATTGCACACCCGATTTAGGATCGAGCCAGAAGTTCGGTGCTGCCTGACCACTGGAACTGAGCGAGATCAACACATCACTGGCCAATGTTCGCTGCGACAAACCCATCTGGCTCATCAGCACCCGGTCAGAATTGATATTTAACTCAGGTGTCAGTGGCACCTGATGCACATGCGCATCAACGATCCCCGGAATCCCTGCAATACGGTCACGGATCTTGTTTGCAATCTCGTAGTTCTCTTTGTAATTGCGGCGTGGCCCGACAATTTGAATATCAATAGGAGCGGCAATACCAAAGTTTAAAACCTGAGTGACGATGTCAGGTGGTTTAAAATAGAAGGTCAAATCAGGAAATTTGCGACTTAATTCTTCTCGAAGCTTCTTTATGTATCCGGCGGTCGGGCCATGATGATGTTGAAGAGAGATCAGCATTTCCCCGTCAGCGGCTGACATTAACGAACCATCGCTTAACGCCAGGTTGATCCCGCTATTGGGGATCCCCATGTTGTCAATCACGGAGAGCAGCTCATGCTGGGGGATGATTTCACGAACGACGGTGTCGACTTGAGAGAAATATCTTTCAGTCTCTTCAATCCGAGTTCCGGCAGGAGCACGGATATGGAGACGGATTTGCCCGGAATCAACCGAGGGGAAGAAGTCCTGCCCGATCATGGGGAACAATGACATGGTAAAGAGAGCGAACCCTGAGAACATAACCAGAACAAATACCCGCTGTGTCAGCACCCATGAAAGAGCGTGGCCGTAGAGATTGCGAGCGGAATGAAAGACACGATTAAAGGAGGTATGAATTCGCCAGATGACGCCTTGTGATTGAGCGGCAAATTTCTGGGCAGCAGCCCCTTCACCACCATAGAGTGCCACCTCGGCCTTCAGAAAATAATTCACCATCGTTGGCACCAGCGTGCGGCTCAGTAAATAGCTGGTCATCATCGCAAACACGACGGAGAGAGCCAGAGGGATAAATAGCGACTTGGCAGCGCCTGTAATAAATGCGACGGGGATAAAGACGATACAAATACATAAAGTCGCAACGAACGCGGGGGTCGCGATCTGCTGAGCGCCATCAAGAATGGCTGGCACCAGTCGCTTTCCCATGTGGAGATTACGGTGAATGTTTTCAATCTCGACGGTGGCGTCATCGACTAGAATCCCTACCGCCAGGGCCATCCCTCCCAGCGTCATGATATTCATCGTATGGCCAAGGGCGTCCAGAATGATGATCGCCACCAGGATCGATAACGGAATTGAGATCACCACGATCAGCGTACTGCGCCATGACCCGAGAAAGAGAAGAATCATCAGGCCGGTTAAGCCTGCGGCAATCACGGCTTCGACAACCACACCATGAATGGCACCGCGGACGAAGACCGATTGATCGGCCAGCAGCGTGGCTCGCAATGTTTCCGGGAGAGTGGCCATCACGCCTGGGAGTCGTGATTTGACGCCATCCACAATCGAGAGCGTTGACGCCCCTGATTTCAACACCGGTTGAAGCACACCTCGTTGTCCATCGACACGCACGATATTTGTCTGTGGAGAAGAACCGTCTCGTACATTGGCGACATCGCGGATACGAATGGTGCGGCTTCCCACCGATCGGATGGGCAGGTCACCAATTTCCTCGACCACGGTGGGGCTGCTGTTGAGCCGGATTGAATATTCCTGATCACCGATTTTGGCGGTGCCTGTAGGAATAATCAGGTTCTGAAGGTTGATAGCTTCTGAAACATCCGCAGCGGAGAGGTTCCAGGCCTGGAGTTTTTCCGGGTCAATATCGACCATGATCTGGCGCACACGCCCGCCATAAGGATAAGGGATCTGCGCCCCGGGAACGACGGCCATGCCAGGTCTTAAACCTGTGGTGGCATAGTCAAACAACTGCTGTTCAGAAAGAACCTCGCTTCCCAGTGAGACCTGCACAATCGGCACGTTGGCCGCGTTGTATCTCATGACCAATGGCGGGAAAATTCCTGCTGGCATGCTGCGCAAGACCTGTTGCGAAGTGGCCACGGTCTGTGCAATGGCGCTGTCGATATTTGCGCCAGGTTGCAGAAAGATTTTCACCACCGCGATGCCATTGAGCGACTGGCTTTCTGTGTGCTCAATCCCGTTCACGGTGGAGACGAGAACGCGTTCGAAGTTGCCGACAACCCGCTGTTCCATTTCATCGGGCGTCATTCCGGAATATGTCCAGATGACGGCCACGACGGGAATATCAATCTCTGGAAAAATATCCGTGGGCATTCGCGCCACCGTCACGGTTCCCATGATGGCAATCAAAATTGCCATCACGACGAAGGTATAGGGCCGGCGGAGGGCCAGACGGACAATCCACATAAGTCGCGACTTTCAGCGGGCGAGAAAACTGAGGCGGGAGAAACTCAGGCAAGTTGATTTTCAAACAGAAGGCATTGGCATCGGGCGAGAGTCCTACACGTGCTATTCACGTGATCTATCAGTCAATCTCTCCCAAATTGGCCTGTTTCATCAAAGTTGATCGGGCCAGATGTTAATGATGACGTCATCGCCTCTGGAGTTGGGAAGGCATGGCATTATCACCTCAGTCACTCATTCTTCCTCAACGTCCCCGGTGGATCTTGAGGAGCGTCATTACAAGTTTTCCAAAGACTGGTTAAACCATGAGAATGGTCTCGTAACAAAAGCCCTGCCGTCTGGCCATCTCCCGCATTGAGCGCATTCAGAATGTCCTCATGGACTTGAATACGGCTGACGAGGTCTGCGGGAGAAGAACGAGCGACGCTTAAACCAATTCGCGTTTCAAACGAAAGTGCTTCCCACGATTGCAGCAACATCCGGTTGTCAGCCGCTTCAACAATCCAGCGGTGAAACTTGATGTTTTCTGCGGCATATGACTTTCCGTCTCCCGCATGGGCACCGGCAGCAATCCCCTCGAGTGCTTCCTGCAATCCGCTGACATTGCCTTGCACGCGCGGAGCAGCCAGTTCTGCGGCCAATTGTTCAAGGACACCACGAACCAGGTAGGCTTCGGCCATTTCGCGGGGGCTGACTTCTCGGACTCGTGTTCCACGGTAACGGCTCGATTCGACGAGCCGCATGGCTTCCAACTCGCGAAACGCTTCGCGGACAGGAGTCTGGCTGGTGTCAAACTCTTTGGCGATCTGGAGTTCAACAAGCCGCTCTCCGGGCGGAAGTTTTCCGCTGTAGATCTGCTCCATGAGCGTATGGCGAATCCGATCACTCATGCACCGCCGACCAGTTTCCATGCTTGCCAATCATTTCCAGTAAACTATAAGCCCGACGAAGACATATTATCGATAATATAATGGCAATCAATCCCCGATATTCAAATTCACAGGAATTTCCGCCAACACAGACGAGTGCCGTGTCACGGCTTTGTCTTAGGGTTTCATGCGTTGTAACATCCTCCGTTGTCGGACTTTACAACCTGCTCAACCCTACTTTTAAGCATTTGACAATGCACGAGTGAATCCACCTGCTTCGTTGATTGAAGTCGGGGATTTTGGCCGAAAATCGCAATCTGAAAAGCGAGATTGGCCTTTAGAGAATCAACATGCAGTCGCCGTAGCTGAGAAAGCGATACTGGCGATCTCTGGCTTCCTGATAGGCTTGCATCACCAGATCATGACCTGCCAAAGCGCAGACTAGCATGAGCAAAGTGGACTTGGGGACATGAAAGTTCGTCAGCAATCCATCGAGTTGCAGGAAGGCATATGGCGGGCGGATAAAAAGATCTGTCGAGCCTTGCCAGGGAGTATCTGCAGCAGCCCACTTCGCAGCCGACTCCAGTGTTCGAGCCGAAGTTGTTCCCACGGCCAGGATGCGGCCCCCTGCTGAACGGCTGGTCTTCATGGCTGATGCTACAGATTCAGGCAGTTCACACACCTCGGTATGCATGAGATGCTCTTCCAGACGTTCGCAGTTCACTGGCCGGAATGTTCCCATCCCGACATGGAGCGTGACTTCGGCAAAGTTAGCCCCCTGTTGCTCGCACCTTGACCTCAAGTCTGGAGTGAAATGCAGTCCGGCGGTGGGGGCAGCGACGGAACCTTCCGGGCCGGAAAAGATTGTCTGGTATCGCACGCGATCATCCGCCGCTTCTGTGGCTCGATGGATATAAGGGGGTAAAGGGACAGAGCCATAATGATCCAATAACTCCCAGGGGCTTTGAGGTAACGAAGGACGAACGTGCCAGACGCCCCCTTCCCCTCGGGAGATCAGATGTAATTCGAGCGGTTGTGATTCCGGTGGTGGCGTTTCGTTGGCAAGTTCGTGCGAGGAATTTTCGGTTGATTCTGATCGTGACGGAGCGGGAATCGTCAAAGACTCCCCGGCTTCCAGGCGGCCACGTGTCTGGCCAATCACGTTCCATTCACCGCTTTCTGTTAGCCCGAGAAACAGGCCTTCCCATTGGCCGCCCGTGGCGGTTCGGACACCTTGCAATCTGGCTCGCACGACCCGGCTGTTGTTGACCACCAACAGATCATTGGGTCGCAAAAAGGAGGGCAATTCTCGTACGAATGTATGCTCGATCCGGCCCGTTGCCCGGTGGATCACCAGCATGCGGGAAGCATCCCGTGTTTCCAGAGGATGCTGTGCAATCAGTTCGGGGGGGAGTTCATAGTCGTATGCCGATAATAAATCGAGGTTCGGCAATTCAAGTTTTGGTGCGGGAATCATCACGGCTCCAGTATTCCTGGGAAGCTCGTCGATCATTCACGCTTCCCGATGGAGAAATGCTACATTCCCTGAGCCATTCTGTCTGGTGTTGAGACCCGGGGCTTAGCGATGGCTGCCGTGATCGTGCCAAAATCACCCGGGAAGAGGCCTCTCCCTGCTCGTCACGGGAGAGGGTTCAAGCCATACCAGAGATTAGTGATTTCAAACGAGACACAACAAAGCCCGCCAGAGACCGGTGAATGACTGCTGCCATTAAGCCCCGGATTCTGATGGTCATTACAGAACTCGACAGAGGGGGTGCCGAGCAGCAATTTGTGCAACTGGCGCTGGGGCTATTTGCCCGTGGTTATCAAGTGTTTGTCGTGTGCCTGGGGCCGCGTGCGGAACTTTGTGCTCCCCTGGAATCGGCTGGCATCCCTGTCACCTGCCTCAATGCCCAAGGAAGTTTTTCAGCTCCCCGCGTGCTCTGGAAGTTATGGAGGGTCATCCGCACCATCCGCCCTGACCTGATGCAGACGTTCCTGTTTCATGCCAATCTTCTTGGGCGCGTGGCAGGATTTTTCGGTGGGGTACGCCACATGGCGTGCGGTCTTCGTGTTGCGGAAAAGCAGGCGAAGTGGCATGGCACACTCGAATGGCTGACAGCGCCGCTCGTTAGTCGCTGGGTCTGTGTCAGTGAAGGAGTCAGGCGGCATGCTGAAATCGTCTGGAAGCTCCCGGCTGAACGACTGGTGGTGATTCCCAACGGTCTCGATATCAACTTCTGGAAAGAGGGAACGCCGCTGGATCGGCAAAGTCTGGGACTCCCTCTCGACGCACAGATTCTTCTCACTGTCGGGCGACTGGAGCACCAGAAGGGGATTGATCTTCTGCTCAATGCCTTTGAGATCGTCAGTGAAGCTCATCCTCATGCCTATCTGTTGATTGCGGGTGATGGCCCGCAACGATCCCAGTTAGAAGCTCAGAAAAATGCACTTCGCTCAGGTGCTGATCGGGTTCGTTTTCTGGGACGACGAAACGACGTTAGGTCACTCCTTGCGACCTGTGATCTGTTTGTGCTCGCGTCACGCTGGGAGGGGATGCCCAACGCCTTGATGGAGGCAATGGCAGCCGGTCGGCCGTGCGTCTCGACATCTGTCGAAGGGGCCGCAGAATTGCTTGGCGAAGGTGGAACTGGCTGGCTGGTTCCGGGAGAAGATGCTGCCTCTCTGGCGACCACTTTAGAGTCGGCTCTGGCGATGCCCGAGTCGTGGTACACCCGAGGAAAAACGGCGCAACAGCATATCTCAAATAGCTTTACAAATGAAATCGCTTTAGAAAACTACGTTAAGCTCTATCTCAGCCTGCTGGCAGAATGAATTGCACGAGCTAAAAGGGCTGTGAAAGAAAACTTTTTTTCGTTTCCCAATCGCTGATGGCATAACGAGCTACGGCAAACTCTTTGCGGTTGACGCTGTTCCCGCGCTCAGATGAACTTGCACGACCACGGCAGATTGATATTCTGCGGGGACTTTGTGGGGCAAAGTGGGAAGGAATGGAGAGCAAAATCGTTCTCGTCTCACTTGCCCAGAATGACGCATGACGGATGGCTTAAGCACCATGCCTTTAACGGGTACTTACTTGCGAACTCTCGATGAGAAGCAGCGGGTGGCCCTTCCCAAGCGTCTTCGGGAGGACTTTGGCAACCACGAACTGAAACATATGTATATCGCCCCAGGGACCAACAAGTCACTGGTCATTTACAGTCCGGAAGGGTTCAATCGTGTCGCTGAGGCCATGATTCGGCGTGAGTCAGCTCCTGCGGATCGGGCTTATCAGCGTCTGTTTTATGCTTCGGCAGAGCGCGTTGAACTGGATGGTCAGGGAAGAATGAGGATTTCTGATCGTTTGAGTCAATATGCCGGGCTGGCGCATGAAATCTATTTGCTGGGAGTGAACGATCACGCTGAGATGTGGGATCGAAAACTCTGGGAGGATTTTTTAAGCACTTTTTCGCCACAGTTTGATCACCTGGCCGGACAGGAACTGACTGCCCGGACAGCGGTTTAAGGAATCATGGTCTTTCATCGGATCACGGTCTTCGTTGAAGAAGTTGTGTCTTGTTGAAAAGTTTGGAGTTATTGAGGGTTCTTCCCGCTGGCTTTCCGGGCTTCGCGGATTTCTTGCCGGTGAATGGATTCCCGGCAATCGCGCCCGCTCTACTGAATCATTAACGTTGTTGATGTCCGGTGAGCGTGCCTACCTTTCGCTTCAGAATGTGGCAGGACGTCACAGGAAGCGGGAGGGCGCTGATAGAACTGAACGCTGATCGAGGGTGGCAGCCCACGATCAGCGTTCTTTTTTTGGCATGATCATTGAGGCTATGGTTGGCATCAGCATAAAATATGGCAAGTGCGATGCAATCCCTTGGTGGCTCAGTATTTGATAATTAACCACGGATCACACGGAGGCCACGGATCGGAAAAGACAAAGAGCCTGTGTGTCATGCTTGCAACAGCTTTGGGTCAAGCAGTTTTATGAATCATCTCTCAACGCACCGTTGATTTGTGGAAGCAGATGACCACTGGCAACGTACTCCCCCTCATCCGGCCTGCGGCCACCTTCTCCCTCAGGGAGAAGGGTAAAGATGCATCCGAGGAGAGTCTCAGCCATCTTGCTTTTTGACATGAAAATCAGAGCGTGGGCTTCCGGCGCGGCCCGGAAGCCCACGCAAACGACCGCACCCAGGGGGGTGGCGAGTCGCTCTTTCTTTACGATCTTAAACCGGAAAACCGGGATCTGAATCGTTAACGTCTTGCTCGGTACATGCAGCTTAGTGCGTAGGGAATTCCCGTCAAAGGAATTACCCGCGTGGTCTGCCTGTTCTTGCAAGCTTTCTGTCAATGACGTGAAAGAACAACAAGCATGAGGCTCTTTTGATGCTCGATTTACGACACGTTGTCGCAGATAGGCATCATTTGTTTTCCGGAACTAACTCAAGTGCTCGGAAATCACCGACAGCCACGCCCGGTTTCGTCAAAGCCTTGAGCGAGAGTTCATGGCGTCCCGCTGCCGGAATGTCGAGGAATCCGATCTCTCGCCAGATAAAGTTCTGGAAATGGCCTGTGTCTTCAACAGTAAACTCCACGACGGACTCACCCAATTGAGCGGCAACTTTCGCCCCGCCGCTCCCTTTGCCGCAGCCCTGGAAAACTCGCAACTTGTATCGGCCGGGTGTCGTCACGGTTACCGGGAAGGTGACATAGTCATCCTGGAGCACCCAGAAACCGACGGTCTGCTTATGCGGGAGAGGTTCATACCGCAATTGCCGGCCATGAACCTGAGCCGTTCTTGCAGGAATAGAAATCACATTCGATTTCTCGTCAGGGGGATTAGGGACATAGCCTGCAAAGGATGTCATTTCCTGAGCATTGACGCTCTGTTTCCAGTCCTTGAACTGTTTGGCAAATGTCTCGACACGCTGCGGATCATCGACCGCCAGATTGCGGCTTTCACTGGCATCTTTGACGACATTAAAGAGTTCACGTCGGCCTGTGGCGTAATTTTCCACATACTTCCATTCTCCCGAACGAATCGCTCCCCCGGGAAAGCCGCCTTGATTGGCATAATGAGGATAGTGCCAGTACAAGCTGCGCTGGCCAAGTTCGGGATTAACTGCCAGTGAGGAATCTTTCCAGACTTTCGAGAGATCTTTTCCATCAAGCGGGTTCTCCGTTTGATGATTGACCGAGATACCGGCGAGTGATGCCAGTGACGGCAAAAGATCAACGGTCGACATAGGCAGATCAGATGTCTGGTCGGCACGAATCACCGAGGGGTATTTCACCATTAAAGGAACCCGAATTCCACCTTCATAGAGCCACCCTTTCCCCTCACGTAGCGGGGCATTAATCGTTGCGGGAGTTTTAGGCCCTTCCACCGTTGCAAGACCACCGTTATCCGATGTAAAGAGAACGATTGTGTTCTCGGTCAGACCTCGCTCGTCCAAAGCTTTCAACACCGAGCCAACGGCCAGATCCAGATGATAGAGCATGGCGGCATAGGTTTCGTTTCGCACCACGCCTGCGGGCTTTTTCCCTTCAAATCGCGCGACGGTCTCTTGGGGCGCATTCATTGGCGTATGCACCGCGTAATGAGGTAAATAAAGAAAGAAAGGACGCTCAGCGCTTTGCTTCTGAATGAACTTCACGGCCTGATCTGCCAGAAGATCCGTCAGATAGGCACCTTCAGGAGCCTCTTCCAAGCCGGGAATTCCTCCGGCTGGCTTGGTCGGTGCGGTGGTCTCATTTTTTTTGCCAGAAAATGGCGCGTACCAGCGACTGGGCGATCCTCGTCCGCTGCCGGCGATTTGTGATTGAAAGCCGTGCTCTAATGGACTTGAGCCTTGCCCGCCCAGATGCCATTTGCCAATGCTGCATGTGGCGTATCCCTGGTCGGAGAGAATTTCTGCCAGCGTGATGGTTTTTGTGTCCAGCGATTGCCGGAATTTGGGGATCGCCAGGGCTTGAGCAGGGCTGTTCCCTCGTCCGGGAAGCCAATCGGTTAAATGGAGGCGCGCTGGATATTGCCCCGTTAACAGTGCGGCTCGTGTGGGTGAACAGACCGGGCAGGCGGCATAGGCATGAGTGCAACGAATCCCCTCTTTCGCCAAAGCATCCAGCGCAGGGGTCTGATGATAAGGATTCCCATAGCAGCCCAGATCAGCCCAGCCCAGGTCATCCGCCAGAATGACCACGATATTCGGCAGAGGCTTTTCTTTTGATGCTTTCGATGACCCGGCCGCCTGATTTGCAGACTGATTCGCTGTGGGAGTCCCTGTGGGATTCGCTGTGGCCGCCATGGCCAGTTCGCCATGAAAAACTTGGCACACCGCCCACAAGGCGGCGGCAAGGAGCATTCGTGATGGAAGCATGATGCCAGTCTCAAGAGGTCATGTTGTCAGTGCAAAAACGATAGAATCGCAGGGGATCAGTTCTCATCGTGCCTGGTCTTCTATTGGTCGCGATGATTAAACCTGGCCTGCCCGCCCCACCCCAATTTGCGGTGTAACGTCGTGTAATAGCTGCAATTGTTGAGCCTGACCATGCGGCAGGAAACATCAGCTTTCCGGATCTGCACAATGTCGCCCGGAAGGAGCGGTTCGCGGATCTGGCCATCAATCACCAGGGTGGCTCCTTCGGGAATTTCGGGAACCCTCATTTCATAGACACACTCGGCACTATCAACGAGCGGGCGATTACTTAAGGTATGCGGGCTGATCGGTGTGACAACAAACGCCTGGAGATTCTGTTTCAGAATCGGGCCACCTGCTGCCAGGCTATGGGCAGTGGAACCGACCGGCGTACTGACAATCAATCCGTCGCAGCGATAAGTCGTGACGGATTCGTTGTCGATGACCAGTTCGATATCCAGCAGACGGAGTGAAGCCCCCGCCTGTATCGAAACTTCATTCAGTCCCAACGAAACCAACTGCTCACGATGGTTTCGAATCAGCCGGCAATGAAACATCAAGTGATCAATCATCTGGTACCGACGATGAGCGATCTCTTGAAACGATTCCATGAATTCTTTGGGCGTTAAATCGGCCAGGAACCCCAGTCGACCAAGATGAATCCCTAACATGGGGCGTTGCGTCAGTCCCATGGTCCGGCAGGTTCGCAGAATCGAGCCATCGCCACCCACGACTGCCACAATTTGCGGTTCATGCTTCCATTGATCACAGTCGGTGACATCATGAACCCCAGCCAGCTTCAAGTCAGGCTGTGCCTCGAGAAACGCAACGAGTTCCTGCTTGATCGCAGCGACCTCGGGATGAAAATCCCGAAAGACAAGTCCGAGCACCAAAGGCTCTGATGACATGGTGATTCCCAGTCGTTGAATTCAAGGTCAACATGGCAGTGGTACGACCACTCTGTCCTGACAGGTTATTGAACTCGTCCGCAGGCTCGCTGGCCTGCTCATCACCCACTGCTTAATCTGTCAAATCAGAATTGAAGCTCCACGAGAAGCGGGCGATGCTTATTCCTGGCCTTCGTGTGTCTGTTCAACTTTGGGATAGCCCGTCCATGCCAGAGGTTTGGCAGCCATGGCGGTTTCCCCTTTTTCCAGCATTCCCAAGACCTGTTGAACGGTCATGTTCGTGCTGATCTCCCGCTTTAAGCGTTGCAGAATTTGCGGTGTCACGAGGTGTGCCCCCGGGCCAACTTCCCCTTCGATGAACGCCCGCTTCTGGTCATAAACGGCCCAGAAAAGTGTGCGTGACATGGTCTTGGCCCCATCACGACATTTCACAGCCGCTCCGCCCTTTCCACGCTGTCCATTGACCCGGTAAAGGTCTTTGCGTTCAAAGATGATGGCAATGACGTTCCAGTCCTTAGACCCGAACAATCCGAACATGTGGCCCCTTTCGCGGAAGTCGATCAATACCAAGCGGCTGGCAGTGTCTCTGGATGAAAACTTTTGCACGCCAAAGCTTGTGAATTTCGCCTCTGAGTTCACGGTTCTACCGATCCGCGGCACCATTCGCCAGACTGTACGCAGAGTGAGATTTTTCCAAACGTCCTATCCGCTCAGATGGCCAGAGCTGGAAACATGGCAAGACCACACGCTTTTAAATTCAGATCGACTCTCTCTGGTCTTTGCTCCTTCATGAAAACACCACAAGTGTCCGCCTGACAACTGCTCATGTCGTCTTCAAGGAATCAATGCAGGGCTTCTGTGATAAATAAGGTTTTGAGAAGGTCGATCAAGTGAGTCAATTTTCAATTGGCTCATCGCCTGTTGGCTACTACGATGAGAGGCATGAAGGATTATCACGACAAGCCTCATTCTGGAGCAACGCCGCAGGATGACCAATGGGTCGATCCTCTGAGTTCCCATACGGAAGAGCGAAGCTGGTTCGGATTTCGGCGTCGCCCGGCCAATCGTGGACTGTCCCCTGCTGAACTTTCCCAGGCTGAACTTCCTCAGACTGATCTTCACCAGACGACGAACAGGGCTTCCGGTCAACAGTTGCCGGCCTTGACCAGTTCCCGACAGGATCTGTCACGTGGGCGTGAGCGCAAAGCCGTTGTGCGCGCACCACTTCCTGGAGAACTGTTAAGGTCGCAGGTGCCGGTCTCCTCACGCGGGGTTGAAGCTGGAAGGTTGCAGTCCTTACGAGATCAACAAGTTGAACTCACCGACACGGACTTTCTTGAATATGAAGAAAACTCAGCTGAGCGGGTTGTTGAGACGGCTGAGTCGAAGGCTTTGCGAGAAGAAGCTGAAAATGAAGCCGCGAACCTGAGGATGCGAAAGTGGGCCATCTGGCTCTTTTTCATGACCTGCATCACCACTTTTATCTCTGGCCTGGGAACGGGTGGGATTGGACAACCCCCCAATCAGCTTTTAAGGGATGGTGTGACCTATGCGGCTTGCGTCATGGCGATCTTATGTGCCCATGAATTTGGTCATTTTCTCCAATCACGCCGACATGGCCTTCCGGGCTATTACCCGTTGTTCATTCCTTTTCCGTTTGGCATTTTCGGGACATTGGGGGCGACCATTGTTCCTAATCAGAAAAAGCTCTCCCGTTCGGCCATTCTGGATATTGCCACCACTGGGCCGCTGTTTGGGTTACTGGTCGCTTTGCCAATCGCTTTGTACGGAGCGGCGACATCGATTCCTTTTCCGATGAATGCTCAACCGGGCCTGTCTTTAAGTGATCCACCGATTCTTCGCTGGATGATTCTGCTCACTCATCCTCAACTTGGCCCCAATGATGATGTCCTCATCAACCCGGCCTTGCTGGCCGGCTGGTTTGGGATTTACTGGACGGCACTCAATCTTGTTCCCATCGGGCAACTTGATGGTGGGCAGATCATGACGGCGCTGATTGGTCGTAAAGCGGAAGCTGTCAGTAAACTGACGATCGTCATCGCTGTGATCTGGATGTTTTATTCGCTTGACCTGACGTTCAGCACCATGCTGGGATTGATGGCATTTATGGGAATCCGCAGTACTCCCATGAAAGACGAAGAGGTGGCCCCTGACCTGCGCCGCCGCATTCTGGGAGTGCTTGTCCTGATGTTTCTTTTCATCGGTTTCACGCCCATCCCCTTCAGAATGCTCTGACAGGGAACCAGGAGTGGGGTTTGACCGTGTGAAACGATACGGAAGAGCGACACTTACCCAAGCATCTCACCACGAGCCGTTTTGCTCAGCACTTCGAGGCAGCCCATGGCAAACGCGGGCAGGTCATCTGGCTTGCGGCTGCTGACAAAATTGCGATCAATCACAACTTCCTGATCCAGAAAGAGTGCTCCGGCATTTTCCAGATCATCTTTGATGCCTAATGAGCCTGTGGTTTTCACGTTGCGGTAAATTCCCGCAGAAATTGGCATCCACCCGCCATGACAAATCGCAGCGACCAGCTTCCCTGCGCTGGCGAATTCCTGAAGAAGTTGCTTCACATGGGGATCACGGCGGATCTTGTCGGGCATCCAACCGCCGGGGCAAATCACGCCCGCATAATCTTCGGACTTCTGCCCTTTGATGGTCGCATCGGATTGACAGGGATAGCCATGCTTGCCCTTGTAAACCACATTCGCTTCCAAGCCGGCACACACCACTTGATAACCGGCTTCGATCAATCGCAGTTTGGGATACCAGACTTCGAGATCTTCGTACTCGTCGCCGATGAACATTAAAATTGCTTGGGGGTGGCTCATCTTCAGTTCCTCTGGTTGCGGAGGCCAATCTGGGGCGTATATCTGGGGGCGTCTGTCAGTTACTACGCGAAGGTCTCGACTTCAGACAGGGGCTTTCCCTGCTGATCCTTTGGAGAAAGGATGGGCAAGCCTTCGAGCGGCCATTCGATATTGACCGCGGGATCACTCCAGAGCAAGCATCTCTCGGATTGTGGCTGGTAGTAATCCGTGCATTTATAGAAAACATCGGCTACATCAGAGATCACATAAAAACCGTGAGCAAAACCCACGGGAATATAAAGCTGATGATGGTTTTCGTCATTGAGCCGATGGGCCGTCCATTTGCCGAAGGTGGGTGATGAACAGCGTAGATCGACGGCAACATCCAGAATTTCGCCCCGGATGACCTGCACCAGTTTGGCCTGAACCTGCTCGATCTGGAAATGAAGCCCCCGGAGTGTTCCACGAGTTGATCGCGAGACATTGTCTTGAACGAAGGGGCCTCCGATGCCCATGGCTGCATATCGTTCCTGTTGGTGCGATTCAAAAAAGAAGCCGCGCGCGTCCCCGAAGAGACGCGGCTCGATCTTTAACACATCTGGTAATTTTGCGTCAGGAATGACATTCATCGGGCAGCCCGTGACTGAGAGACTGTCTGAAAACGCCCAAATTCTTTTCCCTCAGAGGGAGAAGATGGCCGAGGGCCGGATCAGGAGATTGGTCTTGGCTTTGGTAACATTGATTGTTCATCGGCCCCCCTCACCCCAGCTTTCTCATCCCGGGCCTCTCCCACGAAGGAAGAGGGAGCCTGACCGGACAGGCTCTCAATGTAGTGTCGATGGGGGAGAGACGATGAATTGGTGCATTTCGTCGGAACTTCATGCACCCTACCTGGCTGGTAATTTTGCGTCAGGAATGACATTCATCGGGCAGCCCGTGATTAACTTTTTTGGTAACGGCCAATCTGGTTAATCCGCCCGTGGATATCATTGAGAATCCAGTGGAAGAGAATGAGGTGCATGCATTCCACGATTCCCATGTCATCCAGAGGAATGTGCAGGTTTTTCTGGCCCAGCGTCTGCAGCTTACCGCCACCGTAACCGGTGATTCCCCAGGTGACCATCTTTTTACGGTTAGCCCACTCGACGGCATTGAGAATATTGGGGCTGTTGCCGCTACCACTGATGGCGATCAGGACGTCGCCCGGTGACGCAAGATTCTTGAGTTGCTCGACGAAGACTCGGTCAAAGCCTTCATCATTGCCCCAGGCCAGGATGTAAGGGGTATTGTCCGTCAGCGAAAGAACTTTGAGACGCTTGCGATCATCGTTGGTGAAGTCTTTGCGATCGAGTGTGCTCTTACCGAGGTCTTCGCAAAAGTGCGAGCTGTTCGAGCCACTGCCACCGTTACCGCAGATAAAGACAAACTTGCCATTCTCATAGGCGGAATAGATATCATCCGCCAGCCGTTCGGTTTGAGAGAGGTCAAGAGTCTTGAAGACTTGAGCACATCGTTCGAGATAATCAGGCAACGTCAGATGGGCGCCGAGCATGAGGTTCCCTGGCTGCAATGAGGTATTTCAGGCGTTCCTGAGTGGGACGCCACTTAACGCCAACGATACCACTCGCAGAAAATCTTCACCAGTTCGGTTCACAGGTTGTCTGATCTTGTTCGGCTTCAGCCTGTGGGGACGAGTTTCAAAAAAGGAAAACGGCTGCGAATCCCCGGAGGAATTTGCAGCCGTTGGTTTGCCATGTGAGCAGTGATGTTCGGGTAACACAAACGCCCAAAGGATGGACAGTTCGCGTTTTCGATCACCCCGCGCTTCCGTGCGAAAAAGGCTCTGGCAGAAATGGGAAACCGCGTCTTGCGGCATCCCGGTTCAAGTGAACGCACTTCAGAAGGCAGTGGATTGTTAACATTCGGAAGAGGGACTGAGCATGCAGTGACGTCCATTAACAGGAGTCTTCATTGCCCAGCCCTCACCGGATTGTACGACAAATTACTGGTTCTGGATCACGAAGCTGTGGTAAGCCTCGTTGCCGTGTTCGCCATGATCGAGACCTTCGATTTCCTCTTCAGGAGTCACTCGCAGGCCAATGGTGAACTTGAGGATCAGCCAGAGAACGGCAGAGGTTACAACCACGTATGCTGCCACCGAGACGATACCGATCAACTGACACTTGAGTTGATCAATACCACCACCATAGAACAGGCCGCCGGTCATGCCTGGAGCACGGGACAGATATTCGGGTTTGGCGAACAGGCCAATGGCCAATGTTCCCCAGATCCCATTCACGAGGTGAACCGAAGTGGCACCGACAGGATCGTCAACCTTCACGCGGTCGAAGGCGATCACGGAGAAGACGACGAGCACACCGCCAATGGCGCCAATGATTGCAGCAGCATCGGCTGACACGAAGGCACATGGAGCGGTAATGGCAACCAGACCGGCCAGACATCCGTTGAGGGTCATCCCCAGGTCAGGCTTGCCGAGGAGCAACCAGGCTGTGATTGTGGAAGTCAGGATACCAGCAGCAGCAGCAATGTTGGTGGTAATGGCGATTTCTGCGACGAGTGAAGGATCGCCCATGCCCATGGTGCTACCAGGATTGAAGCCGAACCAGCCCAGCCACAGGATCATGACGCCGATGAAAGCGATGGGAAGGCTGTGACCTGGAATCGCAGTCAGCTTGCCTTCAGAGGTGTATTTGCCCAGGCGTGGCCCGAGGATAATGGCCCCTGTCAGAGCGGCCCAACCACCCACCGAGTGAACCGTGGTCGAACCGGCAAAGTCCCAGAAGTTCATTTTTGCAGCCAACCAGCCACCACCCCAGATCCAGTGACCGGTGATGGGATAGATCGCAATTGTCATCACGAACACGAAGATGATGAATGTGTGGTACTTAATACGCTCGGCAACGGCACCTGAAACGATCGTGGCAGCAGTTCCAGCGAATACCAGTTGGAAGAAGAACTTGGCCCAGAGTGGCACGCCTGACCAGGCGATGGAGCCGTAAGCTCCCTTGTAGTCATCACCAGTTGCAGGGCTATTGTCAGCACCGCTCACCATCCAGAGACCTTCGGTGCCGGCATATTCGGTGCCGCTTCCAAACATCAGTCCCCAGCCGATAAACCAGAACGCCATTGTCGCCACAGCGAACACAATGAAGTTCTTGCTGATGATGTTCACCGCGTTTTTCGCACGGCACATGCCCGCTTCAACACAACCGAAGCCAGCATTCATGAAGAAGACCAGGAAACCGGCCACAAGCACCCAAAGTGTGTCGAGTCCAACGGTCAGTTTTGCCAAAGTTTCATTGACGACCGTAGCAGGATCTTTCGGAGCTTCCTCGGTCGGGGTAGCCGCCGGTGTTTCAACCGCTGCGGGCGGAGTTTCCTGAGCAAAACTTTGCCCCGGAGCTAACAGGCTGAATGCCGTCAGCAAAAGTGTGAGTCCCAGGAGCGCCACGGAACGCGTCATTTACTATCCCCTCGTTGGAATAAGACTACTTGAGCTTCAAGTGACCACCTGAATTGGCGATTACAAGAAACCACGAACTTGACTCCGGACGGACAGCGAAAGCGCATGCCGCCGACTGCGCGTCAAATAAGCAATGACTGTGCCTTGAAACGCGGAGTGGTTTCAAAAAAATGATTTACGATCCCGCAATTTTTGCCGCTGCAACCGCGCAGATCACCTAAACTGATAATTCCCAACGAATACACGCTTTCAGTTGCGTGTCATTGCGGCATTCCTGCTTAATCAATTCGCAGATGGAAATTTGTGACCGACTGAAATTTCACCATCTCGAACAAGTGATTCGCCTAAAAAAAATGCGAACCTGCATTGCAATTAAGCATTGAAGTCTTGTTCACGTGGGAGTCACTCGCAGCAGGCCGTTGCGTCCTGATCTCCTGGTTACCAGCGGTTTGCTGAACTCAGGGGACATGTCGCCGCGTCGCATCTCAGTCAAGAGGATGAAATTCAGTCAAAAGGCAGAAATGAGGTCTTATTTCGGGATCTCGGTGCGGCACTCATACAGCGACCACCAAGAGCCAATCACTTCCCTGCGACCTTCTTCCCTGCCACCTTCTTCTCTGTAAGGCAGCGGTTGGCAGCTTTGACCAGATTTTTCAGGAACTTTGCCCCGATATTTTGGCATGGGTGCAGAATCGATTGCTGGCAGCGGGATGAGAAACGTACACTTAAACGCATTCTGATCTGATCTGTTGATTGATCAACACTGTGACCAACATCCACCCAGTGATTGAGAAGGCAAGTCAGACTGGATGAAGAAAGCCCCGGACTGGCAAGTGTCGGCGGTCAGCCCGTCGGCACGAAACAAAGCCAGACTTCTTAGAGATTGACCGCCCAGAAAAGGATTCGCCGATGACTTTGAATCGCCGCAGGTTCCTGGAAGATAGTTTGGCCCTGGGGGCCATCACTTCGTTGCCACTCGGATCGGTGCTGGCTCAGTCGCCTAGTGCGGAGAAGTCGAGTGGTGACAAGATCAATGTCTGCGTTGTCGGGGTCAATGGCCGCGGCGGCGAACATATTCGCGGTTTCAGCAACAATCCTGACTCAGTGGTCTATGCGATTGTCGATGTTGATCAGCGGATTGGTGAAGCCAAAGCCGCTTTAATCGAAAAGGAATACAAGCATCGCCCCAAGGTCTATACCGACCTGCGAGAGGCCTTCGCTGACAAAAATGTTGACGTGGTGAGCATTGCAACGCCTAACCACTGGCACTCACTGGCAGCGATCTGGGCGATTCAAGCCGGGAAAGATGTCTACGTTGAAAAGCCCGTGAGCCACAATGTGGTCGAAGGCCGCCGGTTGGTGGAAGCCGCCCGCAAGTACAACAAAATTGTTCAATGTGGAACGCAAAGCCGCTCGAATCCGGGGATGCGGGAAGCGATTAAGTACATTCATGATGGCCATCTGGGTGAAGTCAAACTGGCGCGGGGGTTGTGCTATAAGCCCCGCAAGTCGATTGGCCCGAAGAGCAATTACGAGCCGCCATCGACCGTCAACTTTGATCTCTGGATGGGGCCGGCTCAGCTTGCTCCTGTGACTCGCAAGCAGTTCCACTACGACTGGCACTGGCAGTGGGATTATGGCAACGGCGACTTGGGGAACCAGGGAATCCACCAGATGGATATCGCTCGCTGGGCACTCAATGAGAACTCCATCGGTGACGGCGTGATGAGCTACGGTGGACGTTATGGCTATGAAGATGCTGGTGAAACGGCCAATACGCAGGTCTGCTTCCATCAGTTCGGTGACAAGCGATTGATTTTTGAAGTGCGTGGCCTGCCAACCGAGGGGTTAATGGGGGCCAAGGTGGGTGTCATTGTCTATGGTAGCGAAGCCGACATGGTCATCCCCAGCTACAGCAGCGCGACGGTTTACTCCAAGGACGGCAAGGAGATCAAGCAGTTCAAGGGTGGAGGCGACCAGAACCACTACAACAATTTCATCGAGGCGTATAAAGCCCGCGATATCTCTAAGCTCAACGGCGAGATTCTTGAAGGACACCTATCAAGCGCCCTCTGCCATGTTGGCAACATTTCGTATCGCTTAGGTTCACTCAAGAGCCTGGATGCTCTGGAAAAGGAACTGGCAGGAGATGCTGTTGGCCTGGAAACAACCAAGCGGTTTGCAGAACATCTGCGGGCTAATGAGGTTGACCTGACCGGTGATAAAATCCGGGTGGGGCCAAATCTCAAGATTCTGCCCAATGAGACATTTACTGGCCCCATGGCTGAACAGGCCAATGCCATGCTGACTCGCGACTACCGTGCTCCTTACCTGCTGCCGACGACAGAAAATCTGTAATCGTTCGAGCCTCTGTAATCGTGCGAGCCACTGTGAGACACCATCACCGGAGGGAATAGCCCGCGTTCAGGCTCTTTCCTTCGGTTGATGGCGCACAATGAATGGTGTTTAAACATACTTAATGCAATGACCCTGCGACGTCATACGTCGCAGGGTCATTTCGTTGAGGGGGGCGGCATGAAAGCCTTATCATGCGGTGGCCGTTCGCAAAGCCTTGCTGCTTGCTACGAAACTTCAGGCAAGCCACTACGCTTTTTCTGAAATCAACAGCGCTCCGAGAGATGCGTTAAAAAGCATGCTTGCTCAGAGCCGCTGTCTTTTATCCACTTATTCTGGGGGAAAGGGGAGGGGTTCGAGTGGTTTCTTTGGGGTTTCTGGCTCTGGGAGCTGAACGGCCTGGATGCGCTGGCACAACTCCTTTGTCATGAAATCATATCGTTCCAGAACCACCGTTGCATAAGCGCGATTGTGGAGCACCATGCGTGCCTCCTCTCGGATCTGGGGAGGATCCTCGTGCCGCTCCACCCGTTCCAGAAGCCAGGTTTGTCCAGAGGGTTGCAGCGTCAGCAGCCGCAGCACTTCGCTGCGCCGGGCGGGAGGGGCTTGAACCGCCTGCTGAGACCACCACCGCTTGAGCTTTGCAGCCGGGATGCGATCAAGAGCATCGCGCATGAGAAGCGTTTCGATCATCAACGATTCAAAATGGCTTCCCTCTTGAGCTTCGGAGAGAGCGTCCGCACAGGCCGTCACCTCCTGGGCTTCGACAGGCCAGTTTCTCCCCGCAAACAGAGCCGTCTTTAGCCGGGGATCCATTCCAGTCCAGTCGACGGTTTCAAACTGCACGGGTGGAATGCCGATTCTTTTCATAGAGGTCGCAAGTTGAGATTTCATTTCCAAGCTGACAGAGCGAGTGAATAGCAACTTGCCAAGAATATCGTTGTGCATAACAGTCCCTCCGCTCGGCCCTAAAATCAGTTCGACTCCTTTCCATCGCACGTGTGGATCATCCGGCCCGACAATCACCTCGTGATTTTGATAACTCTCGTCAATGGCTGTGCTCAGTTTTTCAATATTCAACGTCAGTTGCTGAATAAACTGCTCGATTTTCTCAGGTTCAACAGCGGTCAGTTTTTTCATCAACTCGCGTGCCTCGGAGGTTGATTTGAAGAGAGCTTCTTGAAGCTGGAGCTGGTTGAGACTTTCGATACTCAGTACTTGCGGGAAGTAAATATCAGCAATTTCTAACCACGCCTTATGCGCTAAATTGCTTAGAGCATTATCGATCTCTGAAGCCTGTTGTGCGGTTTTGCTTTCTTTGGCGTGGAGCGCTTCTTGTAGTTTTTCCGCCTGAATCAGCTTGGCGGAAGGCTGATTACGAGTCATGACAAAGGTATTCAGCGCCAGCGCGGAATCATTATTTCCAAGGTGGATGATTTCCGAAAGTGATGTTGAGCAACGTAAAGCATCGGTGGGGGTGCGCAGGCGCATCCGAACTTTTGATCCGCTGGTTTTGAATACGGTCAAGGATCGTGAAGGGGGATCCCATTCTGCGCGCTGGACTGATTTTCCGATCAAGCTTTCCAGCCAGGGGGCAAAATCGAGACGGATCAAGTTCGATGCCTCGGGCGGACAAGCGTTGAAGTCCATCGCTTCAAAAACATGGTTGTGATCAAGCACGAATGCCCATCGGTTATCGGGTTCAACACACCAACCCTCTTCGCTTAACACAAAAAATCGATCACCAAGGAAAATTCCGCGAGGAAGCCCATCGATTCCCGCGAAAACAAGGGAATTGGACTGGCTGCGACTCTCCCCAATTAGCCGACGAAAATATCGATCCCCTTCTCCTGACTTCGTCCGAGGGCCATATAAGGAGCCATCAAAATGAAAGGAGAATGTTTCCTCGGCAGATGACCAGCGAAGCCCCTGTTTCGGTGTTGATGGAAACGCCTGCCCGCGTTCCACTGCGGCGATACATTGGCGAATCCAGACCTCTCCGGGATCCGTTGCCAGAGGTGGGGCTTTGCCGGAAGTCTGTTCCTTTACGGGATCACTCGCGAAGGACACAGGCAAGACACCAGAGCAAAGGCCGATCCCAAGCAGGAGAATGATTCCAGTGAGCCGTGGCATTCTGGCATCCCTTCTATTCTGGGGGAAAGGGGAGAGGTTCGAGTGGTTTCTTTGGGGTTTCTGGCTCTGGGAGCTGAACGGCCTGGATGCGCTGGCATAACTCCTTTGTCATGAAATCATATCGTTCCAGAACCACCGTTGCATAAGCGCGATTGTGGAGCACCATGCGTGCCTCCTCTCGGATCTGGGGAGGATCCTCGTGCCGCTCCACCCGTTCCAGAAGCCAGGTTTGTCCAGAGGGTTGCAGCGTCAGTAGTCGCAGCACTTCCTGGCGTCGGGAGGCAGTAGACAAAACCGCCTGCTGAGACCACCACCGCTTGAGCTTTGCAGTCGGGATGCGATCAAGAGCATCGCGCATGAGAAGCGTTTCGATCATCAACGATTCAAAATGGCTTCCCTCTTGAGCTTCGGAGAGAGCGTCCGCACAGGCCGTCACCTCCTGGGCTTCGACAGGCCAGTTTCTCCCCGCAAACAGAGCGGTCTTTAGCCGGGGATCCATTCCAGTCCAGTCAACGGTTTCAAACTGCACGGGTGGAATGCCGATTCTTTTCATAGATGTCGCAAGTTGAGATTTCATTTCCAAGCTGACAGAGCGAGTGAATAGCAACTTGCCAAGAATATCGTTGTGCATAACAGTCGCTCCGCTCGGCCCTAAAATCAGTTCGACTCCTTTCCAGCGCACGTGTGGATCATCCGGCCCGACAATCACCTCGTGATTTTGAAAACTCTCGTCAATGGCTGTGCTCAGTTTTTCAATGTTCAACGTCAGTTGCTGAATAAACTGCTCGATTTTCTCAGGCTCAACAGCGGTCAGGTTTTTCATCATCTCGCGCGCCTCGGAGGTTGATTTGACGAGAGCTTCTTGAACCTGGAGTTGATTGAGACTTTCGATACTCAGTACTTGCGGGAGGTAAATATCAGCAATTTCTGACCATGCCTTATGCGCTAAATTGCTTAGGGCATTATCGATCTCTGAAGCCTGTTGTGCGGTTTTGCTTTCTTTGGCGTGAAGCGCTTCTTGTAGTTTTTCCGCCTGAATCAGCTTGGTGGAAGGCTGGTTACGAGTCATGACGAAGGTGTTGAATGTGAGCGCGGAATCGTTGTTTCCGAGATAAATGATTTCCGAAAGTGATGTCGAGCAACGTAAAGCATCGGTGGGTGTGCGCAGGCGCATCCGAACTTTCGATCCCTCTTTATCGAGGATACTAAAGACTTGCGCGGTGCGATCCCATTGGGTGTGCTGGACTGGCTTTACGATCAAGCTGTCTATCCAGGAAGGTAAATCGAGGCAAATCAAATTAGAAACGTCTGGCGGACAAGCGTTGAAGTCCATCGCTTCAAAAACATGGTCGTGATCAAGCAAGAATGCCCATCGGTTATCGGGTTCAACACACCAACCCTCTTCGCTTAACACAAAAAATCGATCACCAAGGAAAATTCCGCGAGGAAGCCCATCGATTCCCGCGAAAACAAGGGAATTGGACTGGCTGCGACTCTCCCCAATTAGCCGACGAAAATATCGATCCCCTTCTCCTGACTTCGTCCTAGGGCCATATAAGGAGCCATCAAAATGAAAGGAGAATGTTTCCTCGGCAGATGACCAGCGAAGCCCCTGTTTCGGTGTTGAAGGAAACGCCTGCCCGTGTTCTACAGCGGCAATACATTGGCGAATCCAGACCTCGCCGGGATCTACAGCTAAATGCCAAGATTTGTCGGAGTCCTGTTTGGCAACTGGATTATTTGCTAAGGCCAGAGATGCCAGGCACGCTATCAGCGGGAGTATCGCTGTGATGATCCGATTTCTGATCGTCATTGACTGGACTTACCCATGAAATGTGGGCGTGGGGAAAGAGATTAAATGACTTTTTTGAGGAGTTCGCATCATACCCAATGAATGCCGTAAGCACACAGCGAATTCAAGCGTGAGGCTGCGAATCGGGATTCAGCAGCATCTTTCTGTCGCAGGCCAAGCCGCCTATGCTTCAATCTCACCATGGGATCATCGCTTACCGGAACATCAAAATCCGCTCGATTGACGGCATCCCGCAGGATTTTTCAACCACCACAGGCACCAGTCTTGCCATCCTGTCAGCAAGACTGGTGCATTTCGCTATCGCTCCATGCACCCTACATAATTTTTGCTCTATGCACACTGCCAGTTTATGCCATCATTAACAGAAATTCTGGTGGGTTGCGCAGAGCCTTAACCCACCCTACTAGCTAGATAACTATTTGATGAAATCACCCTCTTGTGCCGCTGGCACACAGGTAGCCCGATGACGGGCAACCTGTGCCACCCCGCCGTCCACAAGTCCCGGGCTATGGCAGGAGTCTTCCTGGACTGGCTCTAAGTATTCAAACCGCCGAGTAGTGCATACTTGAGTTCAAGATATTCATTAAGTCCATGGCGCGAGCCTTCGCGACCAATCCCGGACTCTTTAACGCCGCCAAAGGGTGCGACTTCAGTTGCCACTAACCCTTCGTTGATCCCGACCATGCCATACTCCAAGGCTTCCATCACGCGCCAGATTCTTCCCACATCTCGCGCAAAGAAATACGACGCTAAGCCATAGGGCGTTTCATTGGCGATCCGAATCGCTTCGGCTTCATCAGAGAATCGTATCATCGATGCCACCGGGCCGAAAATTTCCTGTTGAGCAATGGCCATTTCCTGGGTGACATTGCCAAGCACAGTGGGGGTGAAAAAATTCTCGCCAGCCGGATGACGAGTTCCTCCCGTCAGTGGCTTTGCTCCCGATTTGATGGCCTGCTTTACCAAGTCATCGACATTGCTCACGGCCTGCCTGGTAATTAACGGGCCTACCTGCGTCCCAGTGACTGAGCCATCACCGACTTTCAGGGCCTCAGTCCTGGAGACCATGCGTTCGACAAACTCATCATAGCGGCTGTCTTGAACGAGGATTCGGTTTGCACAGACACACGTTTGCCCGGCATTACGGAACTTTGAAGCCATTACGGCATCAACCGCAGTCTCCAGATCCGCATCATCAAAAATAATGAAGGGCGCATTACCTCCCAGCTCCATGCTGACTTTTTTGACGGTGCTTGCCGCCTGAGCCAGTAACAGTTTTCCCACACGTGTGGAACCTGTAAACGAGAGCTTGCGAACGACGGGGCTTTCACAAAAGAGCTGTCCCAATTCCTGAGGAGATTGAGTGGGGACAACGCGGAACACCGCTGGGGGGATGCCGGCTTGATGAGCCAGAGTCTCCAGCGCCAGTGCGCACAGTGGTGTTGCCTCAGCCGGCTTCAAGATGATCGAGCACCCGACGGCCAGAGCGGGTGCCACCTTACGGGTGATCATCGCGATCGGAAAGTTCCAGGGCGTGATAGCGGCACAGGTTCCTACGGGTTGCCGGAACGTCAGCATGCGTTTTCCTTCCGCATAGGCAGGGAAGGTCTCGCCATAGGCTCGCTTACTTTCTTCAGCAAACCATTCGATAAACGAGGCTCCGTAGACGACCTCATTGGTTGATTCGGCCAGTGGTTTTCCACTTTCTGCGGTGCAGATAGCCGCCAATTCGGCCTGATGCTGAAGTATCAGATGAAACCAGGTGTGCATCACCTTAGCTCGATCTTTCACGCCCCTCTTTGCCCAGGAGTGCCTCGCCACGTCGGCTTCATCAATCAGTTTGATGACGTCTGCTGGTTGATAAGACTTTACCGACAGAATGAGTTCGCCCGTCGCAGGATTGCGGACATCCAAATCACCTTGGGCGTACCGATCTGCGGGAATGAGTGACTCTATTGCCGACGATAACGTAAGTGGAGTTGTGCCCTGACTCATGATGGTTTGCCTTGGGAATACCAGGTTCATTGGGAAATCGTGTTATCTCTGCGTGCCTCGCCGGAAACGCTCAAATTTATTTCCCTTGAGGTGCTCTCAAATTTATCTCTCTGAGGGAGATGGTAGCCGCAGGCCGAATGCGGGGATTGGTCTTGGCTTTGGAAACACGACTGGTTCATCAGACCCTCACCTCAACCCTCTCCCGCAGGCGGGAGAGGGAGTATTC
>NZ_CM151403.1:2692500-3645000 GCF_056500625.1 Planctopirus sp. SH287
GATTGAATCTCTGCACTCCCGTTGCAACTTGTCCACCTGGGCCAAAGCGATCGTCCTGCCCCCAATCAGCGACGCTCGAGACGCCACCGGAAGGATTCTGAAGACCCCAACCGCCTGAATAGACGAATCTCTGGTCGGCGGACATTCGATTCCACACGGGGTTACTGCTTTTTCCGGGTGCAATTCCCACCAGATCGGGAGCGTATTGGTATGGCCCGCCTGTGTATCGAGGGCGTGATTGAACGGCCCCCCTCTGTTGGCCTTTGTTTTCGGCTCTGTTTTGGCCTCTTGCCTGGGGATTGCGTGAAGGCTGGCTCTGACCAGCCACTTGACTTACCGCCTGAGCAGGCTGGCCATTGGTTCCCACAATGAGTTGGCTCTGTGCCCACGCCTCTTCAAAAGTCCCGCCGATCACGGCCAGTGACAGCATGAACCCAGTCGACAGAGATTTGGTAACCTGTAACATGCTGATTAGTCCCAGCTTAATGGATTTTCCCGACGTCACCCGCCGTCACAAATCGGCGATCTCACCTCCGAAACATGTGACGAAGAGCATTCCATCGGGAATAATATCCCTCTCAACGACGACTTACAGGAAAAATCCGATTGCCGCCAAGTGACAGGAAAGCGGAAAACCAAGCATGACACACTATGCCGCAGTGAAATCCTGGAATCTGTATTAGCGGCTGCAAAGCGTGCTCTTTGCACTTCTATTAGTGCTTTTTGCGTCTCTTGTACGAATCGCAATTTGAAATAGCGCGTTGATAATCTCAAAAACATGCTTGCCCAAAGCTGCTGTCTTTTATCCACAACTTTTTGCAGATCAATTTGAGCGTGGGCGGGGTGCCGTGTGGGGAATTCAAGGTTCTTCGTGCCATTCTCGCGGCTCTGAGCGAGCATGCCGGATGTTCATTTGACACCGATCTTCACTCGCTCCAAAGAGCATGCTTGCTCAAAGCCGCATGGCACACAGAGCGCTCTTTCAAATTGAATGCGTATCGAACCTGATTGACAGGTGAAACGTGAGGCCATGGCCAAACCAAAGAGCCTGGGGAGGTGATCGCAGGGGTGGCACGGAAAATATTTCACGCCGAATTCCCGCTCTCTCTGCCCCCGTCCTTTTTCAATAATTGATCTGAAATTGGGTGCGCAGGATTTGCCCGTTGAACTGGCGGTAAGACTCGCCCGACGAGAAAGCCGTCGTGTTTGTGCGGTCTGTGATGGTGTACTGAGTCACCAGTTCCATCTGGGGATTGAACTGCCACTCCAGACCGAATTCCCATTCGTTGATATGGCTATAGGGAGCGTTGCGTTCTGCTTTATAGCCGCCGCGATAATGATTATAGCGGGCAAAAGGGAACATCGTGCCGCAAGTGTTCGTGTCATACTTATAGTTGATCATGGCATAGCCGCCGGTCAGCGATCTCTCGACGACTTCCGTCTGCGCGTTATTTAGCCCGGGGCCATTCCCCACGTTCCATTCCGCCTGAAAGCCCCAGGGTTGCGGATACCAGACAAAAGTTCCAGCGATGCGTTGATCGGTGATTCCTTCCTCGTTGCCCTGTTCCAACGTGCCCAGAGGCCGGGCGGCGGTGCCTATGCCGCGAGGGGAAATTGGCGAGGAAAGGACGGTGTATTTCCCTGTGTAAGCTTGTACGCCCAGTTCCATGATCTGACCAGAGGACAACTTCATTGGCACTGCAAGACGAGTCACCAGATGGAGGTTGTCATTCTGTTCTACGAATGAGCCGCCTTGTCCGTTATAGACACCAAAGCCGAAGACGCCGTAATTTCCGGAGCCTTTGAGTCCCTCATCCAGCACTTCTTTGAACAGATTCTGGGCTTCTTCGGGCGTCCAATAATAGAATAAGCCTAAATCACGTTCATTCCGGACAGAACTATTAAGCCCATCATTACGATCAAGGGGAATGCGGTTTGAACTGGATTGAAGATTCTCCCATCCATAGGGAACCTTCGATTGTCCGATACGAACCCGATGCACTTTTTCTTTATCGATGTAGAGATCGCCGTACCAATCGCGGATCTGGGCAAACTGATTGGCGTCAGGGCTGCCTGGCACCGATGACGCAAAATCTGTCTGTAAATAGACATACATGTGCTCGGAAACATCGCCCGAAAAAATGACTCGCGCGCGTCGAATCAGAAATCCCTGGCCATCTCCAATCGAGCGGTCACCCACATGATGGGCAGGAGCGCCATTCGGATCTTCATCTGTGATGAGATTGTAGCGGAATTGCGCATAACCTCGAATACTTAACCGGTCATACCACTGTTTGCTTGCTTTTCCCCCAGCGGAATACGTCTGCTGATCGACGGTCGTAATTGAGGGATCGCGCACCTGACTCCATCGATCCTGAACTGTCTGCATCAGGCTCTGGTCGTTCACTTTATTGTTGTGCAACTCAGCATTGAGCCGGGCGATTTCCGATTCGGTTTGTTCCAGCCGGCGTAGCAATTCTTCATTGGAAACCAACGGAGCCACGTCAGGGGACAACATCGGAGTGGTGTTCGGCTGTGTCAGGGCAACGGTATAGGGGCTATCTGCTTCAAGGATTGCCGATGACTCTTCCGCAGCGGCACTTTCTGCCACTGTAACGCAAGTAGAAACCAATGCTGCTGCGGTAAAAATGAACCAACCAGAACAACGCACGCACAATCCCCCGACTGCCAGCCAATATAAGCCTCACATTCGGGATCATCGTCAAATGCGTTAAAGTTTCTGTATGATTTTTCGGCCGTGAAGAAATGGCTCTCAAGTTTGAACGAGACTTTACTAAAAACCTGAAAATTACTAGTCATCGCGGCATTTTCCCATGCCTAGTTTGTGCTCAAGAAGCACAGCCTGCCAATCCAGCTTGCTAATTCCAGAGAGCAAGGCAGAGCGGGATGTCTCGGAACTTGAGGTTTGTCCCTGACCAGCCTGATCGCGCGACCAACTCCCCTTCCTCACTATGGAAAGGATTTTTATGGTGAGGGAAGATTGGAAGAGGCCAGACTTCCGAAGAGGTTGGCCTCACATGCAATGCCATCGCTTGCAATCGATCTGGACTTCTCAACGATTGTCCTGTGTAGTCACACTGGACACTTTACCAGATGACAATGTTGGTAATATTTTGCTTTATCGATTAAGGGATCCTCGTTGGCCGGATTTGTCTGAGGGGCCAGGCGGACTCACTCTTCGGGATTGCCAGCCACCAGATCCAATGAGGGCTGTCATATATCAATGCACTCGTTCTTTGGGCCGGATTCAACAGCCAATCATGGCCATCATGGCTCAAGCGAAGAATTGGCCAGTCATCATTTCCGGGGAGGCTTGAAAGGAGAGAAAAGTCACCCTGAATTGTCACCAGATCACCAGTCAGCGAGTAAGTGCCAGACGTCGATTCTAAACTATCGCTGCAGTACTCGCATTCGGCTCGCCCGTCCGAATGAAGGTAAAGAAAGGTGTCAATGTCTGAACCAACTTTCTTACCATTCCAGCTACGAAAAATCAGTGAACCCTTGCGGAAGAGTTCCGCTCGGTTGATCTGTGCCTGTGGAACAGGAGGCTTGTTGAAGACGATATTTATCGTCCAAATAACTCCCCAAAGCACCATGAAAACCATAATCATGATGAGGATATATGGATTATGTGGGGCGATGCGGCCAAGCCTCAAATGAGGTTGATTTGACATGCAGCGCCCCAAGTACTGTCGATCATTTCACGATAAACGCGACCAGTAAGTTTGCGATCTATTTTCCGGCCTTGCGGTTGGCCTTGTCGGAAATATCCTTGCGGCACCAGGCACCTTCCCAGCGGATACATTTGACGGCTTGATAGGCATGCAGTTTGGCCTGTGGCAGGTCGTCTCCCAAAGCGGTAACGCCCAGCACGCGGCCGCCGTCGGTCAGAACCTGCTCGTTGCTGATTTTTGTCCCGGCATGGAAAACCTTCACATCATTGAGGGCGCCCGCTTCATCCAGACCACGAATCACTTTGTTTTTCGTATAATCACCCGGATATCCTTCGGAAGCCATCACGACACAGACCGATGGCCTTGGATCCCATTCCAGAGGCTCCAATTCGTCGAGCTTGCCTTCAGCGCACGCCATAAGTACCAGCCCAAGGTCACTTTTGAGACGCATCAAGACGGCCTGAGTTTCCGGATCACCAAAACGGACATTAAACTCGAGAACGCGAGGGCCTTGAGCCGTCACCATGATGCCGGCATAGAGGCAGCCACGAAATGGCCGCCCTTCGCGCTTCATCTCATGGACGATCGGCACCAGCACTTTTTCCACGACAATGTCCGTCATCTCTGACGTGACGAGGGGAGCCGGAGAATAGGCCCCCATGCCTCCGGTGTTGGGGCCAGTATCGCCATCGTGAGCCGCCTTGTGATCCTGTGCGGATTCCAGAGGGACAATGGTCGATCCATCGACAAGAGCCAGGATGCTGGCTTCCTCACCAATCAGACAATCCTCAATCACGATCTGCTGGCTGGCGGCTCCAAATTGCTTCTGAAGCAGCATTTTCTTAACGGCTTCGCGGGCTTCCTGCTTGGAAGAACAGACGACCACGCCTTTGCCAGCCGCTAAACCATCGGCCTTGACGACGCAGCGTTCATCGGAGCGTTCATCGATGTAAGAGATGGCTTCGGCAGTGTTTGTGAAAACTCTGAAGTCGGCAGTCGGAACGTTGGCCTTCTTCATCAGTTCCTTGGCAAACTTCTTGCTCCCCTCCAGCTCAGCCGCTTTTTTGGTAGGGCCAAAAATCTTCAGACCATTCTTCAGGAACTCGTCGACCAAGCCGTTGACCAACGGAATCTCCGGGCCAACAACGGTGAGATCAATTTTATTCTTGATCGCAAATTCAACGAGTTTTGCCGTATCAGTGGCCTGAATGACGACGTTTGTGGCATCGA
This sequence comes from Planctopirus sp. SH287, assembly GCF_056500625.1. Classification (NCBI taxonomy): domain Bacteria; kingdom Pseudomonadati; phylum Planctomycetota; class Planctomycetia; order Planctomycetales; family Planctomycetaceae; genus Planctopirus; species Planctopirus sp. SH287. The sequence continues at coordinate 2,697,426 of NZ_CM151403.1, forward strand.
CTCCCGTTCCGGGATTACCTGGCGCACAAAAAACCTCAGTCACTGAGGGAGAACGTTTGAGCTGATAAACCAGTGCATGTTCCCGCCCACCTTGACCAATCACCAGCACTCGCATTGCGATCTCTCGTTCTGAAGCAGAAAACGGTCGACTTTTCACTTAATATCCGCATCATAGACGAGAGAGGGCCATCATCGCGACCGTCAGAGAGTTAAACAGAACTTCTTTCCGGGAATATGGTTACGACCAGCAATTATTTTTCGGTCAGAAAGTTGCCACGAGGAGAGACCTGTTTTTCCAGAGTGAGGACACCGTTAAGCACGGCACTTCAGTTCACCTGAAAGCGCTGACTGGCGACTGAACCTTTTGCCGCACTCGGCAATCCATTGGCAACTGGTTATAGTTCCAGTGGTTGGAGACATCGTTATTTGAAGGGTGGTTGCCGTTGGGTCACCCCCGTTTATGGTCTTATGGCCGAAGGACATTGTTGTGTTTGGCACTCTTGCATTGGTTGGCGCCACAGGGGCGGTTGGTCGGATCATGATTCAGCTCCTGGAGGAGCGTCCTCATCTGGCCAAAAACTATAAGTTTCTGGCATCAGCCCGCAGTGTGGGCACAAAAATTTCCTTCAAAGGGAACGACTACGCTATTGAACTGCTGGAACCAGCCGCCTTTCAAGGTGTGGATCTGGTCATCGCGACGACTCCTGATGAAATCGCAGCCGAATATCTTCCCGCGGCTCTGGCGGCTGGCTGCAAGGTGATTGATGAGTCGGGATATTTCCGGATGAATCCTGACGTGGCACTGGTCATCCCGGAAGTGAACCCGGAAGCGGCTCTCAATGCCAAGGGAATGATCGCCAGCCCGAATTGTTCCACGACTCAGATGGTTGTAGCGCTCAAACCTCTCCATGACTATGGCAAGGTCAAACGCGTGATCGTCAGTACCTATCAAGCGGTCAGCGGCGCGGGAGTCCAGGGGATTGATGATCTGATCGGTGCGACCCGAGCAACGCTCGAACATAGCAAGTATGAGCAAAAGGCTTTTAAGTCGCCCATTGCTTTTAACGCGATCCCCCAGATTGGTGGCTTCAAAGACAACGGCTACACGAGCGAAGAGCTCAAGATGGTCTATGAAACCCGCAAGATCATGGGCGATGAATCAATACAGGTCTGCCCGACCTGTATTCGTATTCCCGTGGCGAACTGCCATAGTGAAACCATTCTTGTGGAAACGGAAAAACCGATCTCTGTCGAAAAGGCGAAGGAACTCTTCAGCAACTTCCCGGGGATCACCGTCGTTGATTCTCCCGAGCATGGTGGCTATCCGATGCCGCATAATTGCACCGGCAGCGATCAGGTCTTTATTGGTCGTATTCGCAAGGATTTAACTTGTGATAACGGCCTGGCATTCTGGTGTGTGAGCGACAACCTGCGAAAAGGGGCCGCGACCAATGCCATTCAGATTGCCGAACTTCTTGCTCAGCACATGAAGGCGTGAGCCTGTATCCTGTCGAGTGCATGCCAAGGCACCAGTATTCCAGGCATGCCGCTAGCAATATTAATTGGTGCATTCAGTCGGAACTTCATGCACCCTACTTACTAATTAATTTATCTAAATATATCCCTCTTTCTATTGAAGCGATTTCTGTATGACTCCTTTTAACTATCATGATGGTGAGCTTTACTGCGAAGACGTGCCAGTGGCTCGGATTGCCCGCGAGTTCGGCACGCCTTGCTGGATTTACTCGAAAGCCATGCTATTGCAGCAACTCCAGCAGGTGCAGCAGGCTTTTGCAGCCGTCAATCCTGTGATCTGCTACTCGGTGAAAGCCAATTCCAATCTGGGCATCCTCAAGGTGATGCGCGATGCGGGGAGCAGCTTTGACGTGGTCTCTGGTGGTGAACTTTACCGCGTTAAAGAAGCGGGAGCCGAGACTGCCAAGGTTGTCTTTGCCGGTGTTGGCAAGACAGACGCCGAGATCCAGTTTGCGCTGGAAAATCAGATTCTCATGTTCGATGTCGAGAGCGAGCCGGAACTCGATGCGATTGCCGCTGTTGCTGAAAAAATGGACGTGGTGGCTCCGGTCGCCTTGCGTTTGAATCCTGATATCGACGCCAAGACGCATGCCAAGACCACGACTGGCAAAAAGGGGAATAAGTTTGGCATGGATATCGAACGAGTCTTTGAACTCGCCGATAAAGTGTTGAACAACAAACGCTTGAAGTTGGTCGGCATTCACATGCACCTGGGTTCGCCGATTCTCACCACAGAGCCTTACGAACTGGCGGCGAAGAAGGCGGTTGAAGTGACGCGAGACCTTCGGGCACGCGGCCACGAAATTGGCTGGGTGAATCTTGGGGGCGGTTTTGGCATCAGCTATCGCGGCAACGAAGGCTTGCCCGCCAGTGACTATGCCAAGGTGATTGTTCCCGCCGTTCAGGAAATGGGGGTTCAACTCGCATTGGAACCTGGCCGGTTCATTACCGGGAACTCGGGCATTCTTGTCAGTGAAGTGGTTTACACCAAGCGGGAAGGTGGCAAGCTGTTTGTGATTCAGGACGCCGCCATGAACGACCTGATGCGGCCTGCCATGTATGATTCGTTCCACAAAATCTGGCCGGTCAAGTCGTCTGGTGAGCCTGCCAACTACGAAGGCGAGATCGCGGGTTGCGAACCCTGCGATGTGGTCGGGCCGGTCTGTGAATCGGGAGATTACTTCGCCAAGGGCCGCTCTTTACCGCCGGTACAACGTGGCGATCTGATCTCGATTTTCAGTGCCGGGGCTTATGGCACCTCGATGAGCAGTAACTACAATTCACGGCCCCGCGCTGTCGAGCTTCTGGTTGATGGCGGCCACGTTCAGGTCATCCGCCGGCGGGAAACTTACGCAGATCTGATTGCCGCCGAGGTGGATTGTCAGTAGGAGACGCTGCCGGGTTTTCTCTAAACAATTGACTTTTTTCACCGCACACACCAGACGCAGAGAGCGTCTGATGTGTGCGTTTTTTTATGAATCGACAACTTTTTGTCCACTGCTCGTTTAGTAAGAGATCCCTCTTGCAGCTCTCAGTAAATCTGCCAAAGAGCTTCCGCAGTCCCATTGGCGATTGATAGGAACCACAGTATTCTTTAATGTGTAGATGTCTTGATTTTTTAGCCGATGAAAATCATCGGATCAGCGTATTACTGCGTGCAATCCATTTTTTCTTGTTCCGATTTCCTCTTTTCGTTTCATCTCAACAGGTCATTTTCAGCCAATGAAGTCTTTTTCTCTCCTGACAAAACGAATTTCTTGCCTTCTGATCTCGTCCTTTTGCCTGGGATTTCTGGCCATGGGATGTGGCGGGGGTGCCGATGGCCCGGCCCGATTCCAGGTGACTGGAACCGTCAAATATGACGGGCAGCCCATTCCCCGGGGGACGATCAGCTTTTTTCCCAACGTGGCGAAAGGGACAGAAGGCCCCACCGGTTCAGCGAAAATTGTTGACGGGAAGTACGACACGCGTCTGGAAGGAGGGGCATCCCCTATTGCCGGCGAATTGATTGTTCAAGTCGATGGCTTTGGCCCGCCTGTTCCCAATGAAGAGTTCCCCAAGCCACTTTTTAAGTCATATCAGACGGATCTGACGATGCCTGCCAAGGCTCATGTTTTTGACGTCGACGTTCCTAAAAAGAAGTAACTTCAAATCGAACTGTTCGCCGATTGCTTGTCTTTATCCCGTCTGTCTTTGTCCGGTTATTCAACTGACTATCTTCTTTAGTTCTTGTTTTTAGAGGAATTTTGCCATGTCTTCGCAGGTCATTCCATCGAATCAACCGCTGCCAAAAAATGGGCGAAAGGCTTTTACATTGATCGAATTGCTGGTGGTGATTGCCATCATCGCCATTCTGATCGCGCTGCTCTTGCCCGCCGTCCAGCAGGCGCGTGAAGCTGCCCGCCGCAGCCAGTGTAAAAACAATCTCAAGCAAATTGGCCTGGCACTTCATAACTATCACGACAATTTCCTGACCTTCCCTCCGGGCTGGGTCACGAGGATCAATCCCTCAATTCCTTACAACGACAACCGTTTTTCAGGTACGGGAAGTGGTGGTCGTTTCGGGTGGTCATTCATGATTCTCCCTTACATGGATCAAGCACCGCTCTACAACACAATTAATTTTGCCACGGTAGATGACGTACCAAGTGGGACAACCAATCCGGATTTTGCGAGAACTCTTCCCGCATTCCGTTGCCCATCAGATCCCGGCCCCAGTGTGTCGACCGCCAATGGTAAGGGCTGGGCTATTTCTAACTACCTTGGGAACTATGGACATTTAAATCCTGGCGGGCACGAATTTCTGCAGACGTCTTCTGGAATTTTCTTTGGAAACAGCAAAATCGGTATCAGAGACATCACTGACGGGACGTCCAACACTCTGTTGGCCGGCGAATGCTCCACACGCCAGTATGGTATTATCCTGAGAAATCCCGGTGCCGGTTCCTGGGTCGGGCTGATGCAAAACAAGCAGAATGATATGGTGACGCGCACAACTGATCCCCTTTCACGAATGAATGGGTCAAGTGCCGTCGCAGATGGTTCCCGTGATGGCTTTGGGAGTTATCACACCGGGGGTGCCCATTTCCTGATGGGGGATGGAGCCGTGAGGTTCATTAGTGAAAACATCAGCTCATCAACCGGAACAACGGGGACTTATCAGCGACTTGGTGGACGCAGCGATGGCGAAGTCGTGGGTGAGTATTAACCTTACGGCGGCCAGCTCTATCTTAATTTTAATAAGCCTCAATTTCTGACGCAGCCTTGGCTGAATAAACATTGAGACATCATTTTCAGGGGGATCGGCTCATCACAAGAGTTGATCCCCCTTTTGTTATTTCAAGCCACTCGAAGATGATTAACCATTGGCTATTCTCAATCTCTTCACCTGGCCAATCCTGTCCGATGGTTTCTGTCCGATGGATTCCTGGGGGCTGTGATTTGAGAAGCCGAAGCCAGTTCATGCTGGATCGTGCAAGCTCTGTCGGGCAGAATGTGCAAATCTCTGCCATGATACTGCCTTGAGAGACTATTCCATGAGATGTCGCTTTTCCGCACTGGCTACTGGTTGGACACTGACCTGTTTTTTCTGGCTGCTGCTGGCTCCTCTCTTACAGGCTGAAGACCAGTCCGTGGGGCCATGGGATCTGGCAACGCAGTTTTCAGTGCCGGAAATGACGTGGGAACCGGGGGAAGGCCCGGTCAAATCGCTGTTCTATGCCGGCGAGAAATACCAGGGACACGACACACGGGTCTTCGCCTATTACGCCTCACCTGCGACTTTGAAGGGCCAAGTGATCAACACAACCGATCCAGCCCAAAAATATCCGGGAGTGGTGCTGGTTCATGGCGGTGGAGGAACGGCTTTCCCCCAATGGGCTGAATTATGGGCCAAGCGAGGATATGCGGCCATTGCGATGGATTTAGCCGGCCATCGTCCGATTGAAGAAAAAAAATCGCGGCAGAGACTAACGGATGGAGGGCCGAATCAGTCGGATGACACCAAATTCGGCCATCTTGACGAGCCTGTGACAGAAAATTGGCCTTATCACGCGGTGGCCAACGTCATTCGAGCACATTCCTTGTTAAGAAGTTTTCCAGAAGTTGATGCTGATAAAACCGCTGTCACGGGAATTTCCTGGGGGGGCTATCTGACCTGTCTGGTGGCATCGGTAGATGACCGCTTCAAAGCTGCAGTGCCTGTTTATGGCTGCGGATTTCTTCATGAGAACAGCGTTTGGCTTGCCCCGCATTTTGAGAAGATGTCAAAGGCCCATCGCGAGCGCTGGGTCTCACTTTACGATCCTTCCAGCTATTTAGGAAAATGCCGCGTTCCGATCTTGTTTATCAACGGGACAAACGACTTCGCCTATCCACTGGATAGCTATATGAAGTCGTATCAACTCGTTCCTGGTGAAAAGAATCTGCGGGTGACGGTTAATATGCCGCACGGGCATGAAGCGGGATGGGCACCTCAGGAAATTGGCGCTTTTATTGATCAAAAACTTCTCAATACGGATCCTCTTCCGAAAGTGACAAACATCCGGCTTGATGAGGAAGATCTCTTCGTCGAAACCACTCCCACTGACGGCCAGTCCCAAGCCCGCCTGGCTTACACTATAGAAACCGGCCCGATCAATAAGCGAAAGTGGGCTTTTTTAGATAGCCGGGCTGATAGCAAGACACTTCGATTTCCACCACCTCCCAAGGAAGCCACGGCGTGGTTCGTGACGATCACTGACGCACGCGGTCTGACGGTGAGCAGTGAAGTCCAGTTTCGAGATAAAGACTAAAAGTTTGTCCGGAAAGGCTCCTTCTCCCCTCGTGGAAGTTTGGGGTGAGGGGGCCGATGAATCCTCAGTGTTTCCAAAGCTAATACACCCCCTCATCCGGCCTGCGGCCACCTTCTCCCTCGAGGGGGAAGGATTTGAGTGTTTTCGTGACCAGCGGCCTGATTCTTCTTTGAACAGGCTCTGCCTTGATATGCTGCACTTCACTCGACTGTATAAAAATGGCGAGAGATGTCGAGAAAGCCTTCACCAACTCCAACGGGTCATTGGCTGCCATTGGCGCTGCTGCTCGCAGCGATCGTTCGCATTATCTATTTATTCCAGCTCTGGGAAAGCCCGCTTGCTCAGCTCTATCGGGCGGATCATCAGTTTTACCGCGAATGGGGTCAACGAATTGCGGGAGGCACGCTTTCCGATGGACACGTCTTCGAGCAAGGCCCGCTCTATGCCTATCTGCTGGGACTCTTTTATGCCGTTTTCGGAATAAATGACCTTCTCCTCATAAGCATTCAGTCGGCCAGCGGACTAGTGCTGGTCTGGCTGGTGTGGCGCATTGGCCAGATGGCATTTAACGAACCGACGGCGCGGCTTGCGGCTATCGTCGTCGCTCTCTATGGGCCACTCGTGTTTTTTGAAGGAATGGTCATGAAGACCTTCCTGGAACCGCTGGGTTGTACATTCCTGGCTTACGCGCTGCTCAAAATGGAGAGCACGCCCCCTCATCGTCGCTGGCTCTGGATGGTGATCAGTAGTGGAACGGTCGGTGCGTTATGCCTTGTGCGTGAAAATTATCTCCTGTTAATGATCCCGGTGCTTGGGATCGTGATGACCAGTGGTGAAACATGGAGAAGCCGAGTTCTTGCGGCCTTGCTATCAATCGTCGTCGTTGCCGGGATGACGATACCGGCGACTCTCCATAATTTTTCGGTCTCCGGGGAACCTGTCTGGATCACGTCTGGCGGTGGTGAAGTTTTTTACATGGCTTGGGGGCCAGAAGCGACGGGTTATTATAAACCGGCTCCGTTCATCCGCCCCGACCCTGTTTTTGAGCATGAGGACTTTCGCCTGGAAGCTGCCCGGAGGTTGGGACAACCCGTCAGCTATGGTCAATCATCCGCCTACTGGACGCGAGAAGCGCTGCTACAAGCTGCGCGTCATCCCGTCCAGTCTCTTGTGCTAATCGTCCGAAAACTGGTCATTTCCTTCAATGATTTTGAAGTTCCTGACAGCGAATATTTTGATGTCGCGCGTAATTGGATTTCTCTCCTATTACTGCTTCCCACTTTTGGCTGGATTTCGGGATGGGGACTATTAGGATTCTGGTTTGCCTGTATTAAAGATCGTCGGCGTCTGATCGTTATTTCTATTATCCTGGTGATCTTGTCAGGCATCGTGTTGACCTATAACTTTTCACGATTCCGGATCGGAATGGCGCCGTTATGGATCCTGATGGGATCGTTCGCCCTGGTCTCGATCGTCGAAGGGCTGAGATCGACAGATCGCCGCCGCCAGTGGAAGTCGTTTGCCTGGCTGATCACGGGAGGGCTACTCAGTCTGGCCTCATTTCTCCCGCCACCAGGGTATGTCGAAGCAAGGTATCCTCTCATCGCGGACGGCTACCAGCAGTATCTGACTGATCGAGTAAAACGTATTCGCCAAGCGGAAAAACAACTCGCCCATGTTGCAAAAGTCAATACGCCCGAAAGTCAATTGAAACTGGCTGAACTCTATGACGTTGCCAAACTGACTGACTTGGCCGAGTCACACTACCGGGAGGTGTTGCGACTAGAACCACGGCAGGTCGATGCGATGATGCAACTGGCTGTTCTTCTGGGAGAAAAAGGGGACTATGCCGCTGCGGAAGTTTTGCTACTTCAGGCGCTAGAGATTCAACCGACAAATGCTGACCTCTGGGCGAATCTGGGGAATTGCCGCTTTCACCAGGCATTACGCGGCACACTTTCAAAAACTCAACGAACCGAGTATCTGAATCAAGCCTTGCAAGCATATCAAAAAGGACTAGAGACTAATCCCAGTCATTCGACCTGTGTTCAAGGAATTCAAGGTGTGAATCAGTCGTTAAACCAGCCTCTGGGTTCCTGATCTTTTACTTGAGCCTGCTGCTTGAGCATTTGACGTTGCAGGGAGTGAAGCCATACGATAGGCATTGTTGAACTTCTGAGGGTCTCTGCTGTGTTCTGCAAATTGCCAATACGCCGCTGTTCATGGGATTCCCTGCTGAGGGGATTGCTGGCGGTGTTGTCATTGCAGGCCTCGTTTGCCTGGGGACATCAGCATTCAGGTCACTCTGCCGACATTGCGGCACATATTGCGCACTATCATTCTGGTCAATGCGACGCCTGGAAACTTGGCTGGCACTGGCATCTGACCATACCTGGTGCTCCCGGTGATCTGCCTGCCAGGCAGGAGTCGTCGCAACAGGTTCTTCCGCGACTGGCCGTGATCAGCACCCCTTCCTTACAGGGCGAACACCATGCCAACGGCTGTGGGATTGAAGCGGATCTGCTGAGGACACAGCATTACCAGTTTAAGAGTGCAGCCCCTTGGTGGCTTGGGATGGAAGGCTTTAGCTCGCCGGGCGGACAAGTTATACCAGCCCATCTCCTCGTCTGCCGGCTAGTTTGCTGAAAACGATCAACCGGATTGTGACCAGTCCTGCTTGTGCATCCCCCAAGATTTCCGGGATGGGGTGACTGGCATCGAAGGATGGCTCTCACTGACAACTACTGCCGTGTCACGGCTTTGTCTTTGGGTTGATGTCGCCGCAACGTCCTCCGTTGTCGGACTTAACGACAGAAGAGACCCGAATTTTATCCTCTGACAATGCACTCCTTGTCTTTGATGAGTAGTTCTGACTCAGTGGTAAAGCCAACCTCACCATCTGTTACTCCGTTGATGGGTCTTGGCCGTTTCTCGGACGCACACGCCCGCGCTGAGATTTCTCGGCTCCCATCACCAGCTGCATGGCAGTTTTCGTCAGTCAAATGTGTCTGGTTTTTTTAGCCATACGCGTGACCAGACGCATTTCAACACTGAGGGGGCGGCTCACTCGATCATCTTGCTTTTTCGTTAGATATCACTGGAGTTTCCCATGAAATTCTTCTCTAGTCGTGCCAGAAAGTTTGCTTTACTCGTCGTGGTGGCCCTGGGGGGCATCGGGGGAGTTTTCTATTTATTTAGTTCAGAAATCCGCCACCTACAAGTGGCTACTTCGCATCGATCGAATCACGGTTCTGAGAAGCCACGCTCTGAGATATTGAAGAACGATTCGGTTAGCGATCATGAGGCTGATTCGCCAGATCTTGCAGTCATTGACTTTCCCCGCAACTTATGGGCAGCCGCGGGCCTTCATATTGAACCAATCGTAGTTGCGCCATTGCCGGAATCAATTTCACTGAGTGGTAAGGTCACTTTAAATGAGGACAAGCTGGCCCACGTGTTTCCCTTGGTCAATGGACGTGCCGATGAAGTCAAAGTTCGTTTTGGGCAACACGTGAAGCAGGGAGAGTTGCTGGTGGTTGTCCAAAGCCAGGAAGTTGGGCAGGGAATGCTGCAACTTTTCCAGGAGCGGCTCAATCTGGAGTTCATCGAAAGTAAGGATCAATGGATACAGGATATCGGAAAAAATACGCTGACGATGATCGAAATGATACGAGCGAACTCATCGATAGATGCCATCGAGGCGGCCCTCAAAAATCATACGGTGGGTGAATACCGTGAGCGGCTGATGAATGCTTATGTGGCTTACCTTAAAGCGCAAGCCAATCTCGAGAGATTGTCGCCTTTGTCAAAAAACGGGGCTGTCCCTGCAAGACAATTTCTTGAAGCGGAATCCGATGTCAATGCGACGCGGGCTAGCCTTCAGTCGTTGCTGGAGCAGATTTCTCAGGATGCTCTCCAGGCGATACGGCTTTCCGCACAAGCAGTCAAAGAACTCCAGACAAAGATCGCGGTCTCTGAGACCAATCTCAAAATTCTGGGTTTTCAACCAAAAGATCTTCAGGAAATCGATCCGGCTCAGCAAGGTGAGCAACTTGCTCACTACCCGGTCACAGCTCCTTTTGACGGAACTGTCATCTCTAAAGATGTCGTACTTTTTGAACGGATCAGCCCAGATCGCCAGATTCTCACAATCGCTGACCTCTCAACGGTCTGGGTCACGGCAGATATTTATGAGGCACACTTGCCAATACTGTCTCAATTAACAAACCAGACGATTCGTTTGCGTTGCGATGCCTGGCCCGGTCGGGAATTTGAGGCCACCATTTTCTATACGGGAGACATTGTGCAGGAGTCCACACGCACACTCTCTTTGCGTGCTGTCGCTGACAACGCAAACGGGCTTCTTAAGCCCGGTATGTTTATGACGATCGACCTTCCAAACCTCAATTCGTCTAATGTTCTACAGGTTCCGCTCACAGCCATTCAGGATTTTGAAGGGCATTCGTTTGTTTTCATTCAGGTAGATGACGAGCGTTTTCGTCGTCAGGAAGTTGTATTCGGGCGTCGCAATCGCCTCAGTGCCGAGGTGATTTCAGGGGTCAAAGCGGGGGATCGTATCGCGACAAAAGGCGGCTTCGCATTGAAATCCCGCATGCTTGAAAATCTGCTGGCAGATTAGTCACGGTTCGTCCCGTCGTCTATACGCTTCATGGCTGCAATTTCATATCTATCGATTTATCACGAATCATACGAATCCCCACGCTTGATCGCGACATTGAGGAATACTCCTGATGGTTAATCATATCATTGAGTGGTCACTAGAGAATCGATTTATTGTTCTCCTCTTATCGGTCGTCCTATTGGGCACAGGCGTTATTTCCGCGTCGCGATTGCCGCTGGATGCTGTTCCCGATCTGACCAATGTGCAGGTGCAAATCCTGACCGTGTCACCTGCTCTTGGCCCTGTTGAAGTCGAGCAATTCATTACTTTCCCAATTGAGAACGCGATGAGTGGACTGCCACGAGTCAAGGAAATCCGTTCGATCAGCCGCATTGGTCTGTCAGCGGTCACCGTTGCTTTTGAAGATGGAACGGATATTTACTGGGCTCGCAATCTGATTAACGAACGTTTGCAGCAGGCACGTGAAAACATCCCTCCCGGAATGGGTGATCCGCAGATGGGGCCTATCGCCACCGGGATGAGTGAAATCTATCAATTTGAAGTCCGGGCCAAGCGGGGATTTAACTACAGCCTGATGGATCTCCGGACAATCCTTGACTGGCAAATTGCATTCCAGTTACGAAGCGTGCCGGGAGTGATCGAAGTCAATACCTTTGGCGGTGAGCTCAAAACCTATGAGATTCAGATCCATCCCAACAAGCTGCTCAACTTTGGCATCAGTCTCAATACGATCTTCGATTCGCTCAAAGAGAATAATGCCAATGCGGGCGGAGGATATATCACTCATGGATCCGAACAGCGCCTGATCCGCGGAGAAGGACTGGTTTCGTCGCTGGAAGACATTCGGCATATTGTGCTTGAAAACCGCAGTGATGGCACGGCGATTCGGATTTCCGATGTTGCCGATGTTCAATTTGCTCCCATGCTCAGGCAAGGTGCTGTTACTCGAGATGGTGATCGTGAAGCTGTTACCGGCATGGTGATGATGCTCATGGGCGGAAACTCCCGGCAGGTGGTGGCCAGCGTTCGAGAGAAAATCGCAGCAATAGAAAAATCCCTGCCTCAAGGGGTCTATATCGATACTTTTTACGACCGTACGGAACTGGTTGAAAAGACGATTCATACCATCGCCGAAAATATTGGTGTGGGCGTTACCCTGGTCATTATCATGCTATTTCTACTATTGGGGGATGTGCGTGCAGGGCTAATTGTCGCTGCGGCCATTCCCCTCTCTGCTATGTGTGCGCTCATTGCGATGTATTTAGCGGGTGTTTCGGCCAATTTAATGAGTCTGGGGGCTGTTGACTTCGGTGTGATCGTCGATGGGGCGGTGGTCATGATCGAAAACGCCGTCCGATCCTCAAGTCGATATCTACGAACGACGGGTGCCCAGCAAGTCCCCAAGTCGGTTTTCAAAGAATCCGCGAAGGAGGTCGGAACTCCCATTTTATTTGCAGGACTGATCGTGATCATTGTCTTTCTGCCCATCCTCAGCCTGGAAGGTGTGGAAGGAAAAATGTTCCGTCCGATGGCTTTCACGTTCATGTCGGCACTGACGGGAGCCCTTGTTCTATCAGTGACGGTCATGCCGGTGATGGCATCACTGTTCCTGGCGCGAAGAGTGAGTGCCAGTGAAACATTCCTGGTTCGCTGGCTGAAAAGTGCCTATGAGCCGCTGTTGACTTTTTCAATGAAACGTCCGGTTCTCATGTTGGGTGGTTCCTGCCTGCTCTTTGCATCGAGCCTGCTCGCAGCATCTCAATTTGGAGTTGAATTTGTGCCAAAATTGGATGAAGGCGATCTGGCCATCCAGGCGGTTCGCCTTCCCAGTGTCTCGCTCGAAACATCAATCGAGATGACCAAGGCCATGGAGCGGACATTACTCAAGTTTCCACAAGTGGAATCGGTGATTTCCAAAAGTGGTCGCCCGGAAATTGCCAATGATCCGATGGGAGTCCATCAGACCGACATCCTTATCCGCATGAAACCTGAACATGACTGGCCGGAACATCTTCCCAAAGTGGAATTGATTGAGGCGATGCAAGCCGCACTGGAGCAAGCCGTACCCAGTAATTCATTCAGCTTCACGCAGCCGATCGAACTGCGTGTTCAGGAACTTGTGGCAGGGGTGCGTTCGGATATTGGCCTGAGCCTGTTTGGGGATGATCTGGAGACACTTAAAACGGAAGGCGACAAGATTTTCCGCGTGCTCAGCAACGTTCCTGGTGCCGCAGATGTCCAGGTACAACAAGTTGCGGGATTACCTTACTTGCGTGTCATTATTCGCCGTGACGCGATCTCACGATATGGAATCAACTCCAGTGATGTGCTTGCTGCCATCAGTACGATTGGAGGTGTTCCTGCGGGTGAAGTGTTTGAAGGCCAGCGGCGTTTTCCGATGCAGGTTCGACTTGCTCCCGAATGGCGGGTCGATACTGACCAATTGAAGGATCTGAAAATCTCTGATCCACAAGGTCGGCAAATCCCTATTTCTCAACTCGCTGAGATCCGCATGGAGGACGGGCCATCGGAAATTAGTCGTGACGCGATCCGCCGCCGACTCTTGATTCAGTGCAATGTCCGTGGCCGTGATCTGGGAAGCTTCGTGGCTCATGCCCAGAGGATGGTTGACGAACAAGTCAAACTTCCGGTGGGTTATTCCCTGGAATGGGGCGGTCAGTTTGAAAACCTGCAACAGGCCAGTCAGCGTCTGATGATTGCCGTTCCTGTCGCTCTATTTCTCATTTTCTCACTGCTGTATGTGACCTTCAGTTCGGTCAAGCTGACCCTGTTGATTTATCTCAACGTCCCTATTGCTGCCACCGGGGGAATTTTTGCACTGTGGTTGCGTGATATGCCTTTTTCCATTTCTGCTGGTGTGGGTTTCATTGCTCTCTTTGGAATTGCGGTGATGAACGGTGTGGTGCTCATTGAGCATATTCGTCACTTGCGAGAACATGACCACGACCGTTATTCGGCCGTCACGACCGGTGCAATGGATCGCCTCAGACCCGTCTTTATGACGGCGATGTGTGGCGCACTGGGATTCATCCCCATGGCCGTTTCTGGAAGTGCCGGGGCCGAAGTTCAAAGACCTTTAGCGACCGTGGTGATTGGTGGTCTGGTGACCTGCACGGCCCTGACACTGCTGGTGCTTCCCGCGATCTATAAATGGTTTGACCACGAGCCTTCGCCAACCATCGATGCTGTTCATGCTTCAGGAGAAAGCCTTGCGCACTAACGAAGGCTCTTGAGTAACGGCCCAGGGATTCAAACCCTATTGATGAGTTGGCGGTATTTATGTGTTGGTAGTGGGAGACCAGCCGGCCCTGGGAGCGCTGTCGATGACTTGGGGGAATTTTTCCTGCAATGTGGCGATGCGGGATCTAGCTTCATCAATTTTTTCTGGCTGTGACAGCACTTCTATCGAAAATCGGGTGTCGTAGCTATCACCGGGAGCGATCATCGGAAGGCGGCCCTGGGATCGTTCAAAGCTGCGGAAGTTGGGAAGATTGACGGCAGGTTCCAAGCCGGTCACGTATCCCGTGGTTTCATCACACGTGTTTTTCCAAACGGTAAACCAGGGGAGTGAGGTGCGTTCAAACTGCACTTTCAAAGCCAGCGGGCCATCATTGTTGGCTGTTGGCGGCACCAGCAATGCCAGTGACTGGCCATTCTCATCAGCGATGGGATCAAAGAAATAGGCTTCTTCCGCATACCCGATTGTCGGCCCCTGATAGGTCTGCCACGTAGTGATGCCTTCTGCTGCGGTCTTGTCACGAGGAGCCATGGTATGAAACGGGACATGAACCTGTGCTCCTTCAGCCAGGAACGGGCGTCCGATATTCAAGTGGTACAAGAGTGAAAGTGGTACGTCGTGGCCACTCAGATTGGTGATCCGGTCGTGAATTTCGACACCGCCGACTCCTTTGCGGAAAGTATATGTCGTTTGCAGGCGGTAGCAGTCACCGAACATGGACGCTTCATCGACGATGCCCACGACTGTGATAGTTCCTTCGGCTGCAGAAATATCGACTATCAAACTGTGAGCGGGAAGATTGGCAATTCGTCCGTGGAGTGTCACCACTTGACCGTTATCTTTGCCTGGAGGGCCATTAAAGCCCAACCCACAACGGCACAGCAGTTCGTTGAATCCATTCAACCAGCCAAGACCACCTCGATCATGGAGATTCACAAAGGCGGGATGAACCGGCCGAGAGACGGGGGACTTCCATTCCAGTGGAATCCCTCCCACGGATCCTTTCCACAATCCCATGCCACGCGACGGAAGGATGTGAAATTCGACGGAACCCAATTGCAGTCGAAGCACATCGACTCCGGCTGACAGTCCCGTTTTTAACGTCAAAAAATGGAGCGACCAGTCTTCTCCCAGATCAAGCCCGTCCCTTTGATCCTGTGAAGCCACCTGCAATGGTGCCGCATGGTGGTTTGTGGTTTCATCAATCAATACAAAACGTTTTTGAGTCATGGCTGGGCGCTCCTTGGCTGTTGAAGCCAACATGTTGCCAACTTGGGGGCCGAGGAACAATCAGTGAGCCAGGTGACGACAATGACACTGACTCCCGAGGTGGGGTTGTAACGCTTGCGTCACCCCCACGTTGGTATGCGGTATGATCTCCCGATTTCTCTCTTTAAGAAACCACCGACTGAAGCCCACAGAATATGATGTCACTGGCGTAAAAGGGATCATTGTCCCCATGATAGGGATGAGACCTTGCCTGCAAGATTGTGAATCGAGAGAACTGGTCTGTACAAGAGGATAGATTCGGAATGAATCTGACGGAACTTGAAGTCGAGAAACGACCATATAGCCCGGCATGGTTCGATGGAGTGCGATCCCAGCTTGGGGATGTGGTCTGTCGCCAGCTTGGCCTCTATGCGATCCCTGAAGATTTCGTTCTCAGCGTGGTGATCCCCATCTACAACGAGAAAGACTCGTTCAAAGTTTTGCTGGATCGTGTGAGAGCTGTCCCACTTCGTAAAGAGATTGTGCTGATCGACGATTGCAGCCGGGACGGAACACGGGATCAGTTGAAGGAACTGGAGGCAAGTCTTGCCCAGGCTCCCGTAGATCCGTTGAACCGGCTGGTGTTTGTCTATCACGAAAAGAACATGGGAAAAGGGGCTGCGGTGAAAACCGGGTTCTCTAAAACCACGGGTGACGTGATCATTATTCAGGATGCCGATCTGGAATATGATCCAACGGAATACCCCCGCCTGCTTCGTCCGATCATTGAAGGAAAAGCGGATGTGGTGTTTGGCAGCCGATTTCTGGGCGATCAGGAGCACCGCGTCCTGTACTATTGGCACTTTCTAGGCAATTCCGTTCTGACCACGATGTCGAACTGCTTTACGAACTTGAACCTGACCGACATGGAGACCTGCTACAAGGTCTTTACGAAGGCGGCTCTCGACCCGATCTGGCCGACTCTCAAACAAAACCGCTTTGGAATTGAGCCGGAAATTACGGCCAAAGTGGCTCGCAGACGACTGCGGATCTATGAAATGTCGATCAGTTATTCAGGTCGCACTTACGATCAGGGAAAAAAAATCGGCTGGAAAGACGGCGTTCAGGCGATCTACTGCATCATCCGGTATTGGTGGGGTGATTGAGATTGATTTGCTTGGGCGCGACGTGAGAAAGAACGCTGACTTCTGCTGATTTTTCGGCCTTTTTTCGCTGTTCGGGGCAAGATTCAACCTGATTTCTGAAATTGCGCCCGGACTTGTGCCTGGGTTGGCGTAATCACCAATGGCGTCAATCCTTACAGCTGCTATAACGCTTTGGGAAAAACCTCATACTGCGTTAGTCGAAGCCGGAAGACCTGACTCGATTGCTCAACGTGGTCTTGCCACATTATGCTTGCCCAGTTCCTGATGTCACGAGGGGATTGATTCTTTCCACCAGTGCCTCAGGTTCATTCCGTGTGATAACAACAGTTCCTTGCTCTGGTACGAAGAGGCCTCATGGCACCGCTGCCGAAGGATTCCCCCTCCAAGCCCACTCCACGTCGCCCTGCCAACGGTGATAACGATGATGAACCGAAACGGCCGCAGTTCTCGGCGACGTGGTTGATCGTTCTCGTGATTCTCTCCATCGGTTTTCTGTGGATGTGGCAAACGGCCCCTTCTAATCAGGGCAGCCGCGTCGACTACATGTTCGTCTGGCGACAGATCGAATCAGGAAACGTGGAGAAAGTCACGTTCCATGGTGAACTTCTGACGGGCAAGTGGAAAAAGAAGGATATGGTCAATCCGGAGAATCCCGGAAAGATCCTTCCTGAGAACTTTAATACCGTTCTCCCCATGAAGCAGGATGACGAACTGCTGAAGTTGCTTCGTGAAAAAGGGGTGAAAATCTCGGCGGAATCGCAAGATCCCGGCTTAGGCTTCACGCTGATGCTTTATCTGCTGGCCCCGTTGCTGTTTATTGGCTTTTTCTACTTCATGATGCGCCGTAACAGCGATCCGATGGGCGGCGGCATGATGGGGAATTTCATCCGCAGTCCTGCCAAGAAGTTTAAGTCCAGCGAACAAATGACAACCTTCGCCGATGTGGCTGCCATGGAGCAGGCCAAGGGCGAGTTGCAGGAAATTGTCGAGTTTCTCAAATCGCCCCAGAAGTTCCAGAAACTGGGTGCGCAGATTCCTAAAGGTGTCCTTCTGATGGGGCCGCCTGGAACGGGAAAAACGCTGCTGGCCCGCGCAACAGCGGGTGAGGCGGGGGTGCCGTTCTTTTCCATTAACGGCTCCGAGTTCATTCAGATGTTTGTGGGGGTGGGTGCCAGTCGCGTGAGGGATCTCTTCCGAAACGCAAAAGAAAACAGCCCCTGCATCATGTTCATCGATGAAATTGATGCTGTCGGACGTGTTCGCGGTGCCGGTCTGGGTGGCGGACATGACGAACGGGAACAAACACTGAACCAGATCCTCAGCGAGATGGATGGCTTCAATCAGACGGAAGCCGTGATTGTCATTGCGGCTACGAACCGCCCTGATGTTCTTGATCCAGCACTTCTTCGTCCCGGGCGCTTTGATCGGCATGTGTCGGTCGATCGTTCTAATCGGGCTGGCCGCGAGGCAATACTCAAGGTGCATTGCCGTAAAGTTCCCTTGGCAGACAATGTGGATCTGACGGCCATTGCAACATCAACCATTGGCTTCTCTGGTGCTGAGCTGAAAAATCTTGTCAACGAAGCGGCACTGACAGCCGCCCGGGAAAATCGTGATCAGGTCACCAAAGTTGACTTTGATCTGGCCCGGGATCGCGTGCTGATGGGCGCCAAGCGGGAAGAAATTCTGTCACCACATGAGCGGGAAATGACGGCTTATCATGAAGCCGGGCATGCTTTATTGGCCTGGTTCCAGCCTGAGCTTGATCCCGTTCATAAAGTCACAGTGATACCCCGTGGTCGGGCTTTGGGCGTGACGCAGCTTCTTCCCAACGAAGAACGCTATAACATTGGCGAAAAACGGATCCACGCACAACTCGTCTTTATGTTGGGCGGAAGGGCCGCTGAGAAACTGATCTTCGACGAATACTCAGCTGGTGCCGAGGATGATCTCAAGCGTGCCACGCAGCTGACACGACGTATGGTCTCACATTGGGGGATGAGTGAAGTCATCGGCCCGGTCGCGTTTCGCAGTGGCGAAGAGCATCCGTTCCTCGGTAAGGAAATGTCAGAACCACGCGAACATAGTGAGGCCACTGCACATCTCATCGATCAGGAAGTGCAGCGGATTCTGGTTGAGGCTGCTGAAAAGGCCAAACAACTTCTTAGCGAGCATCGTGATGCTCTCGAAAAACTCACCCATGAGTTGGTCAAGGCCGAATCGCTGGACTATGAACAAATGGTGGCCATTATTGGTGAACCCTCACCAAGAACAGAGCATCCCCCAGCGGAAGCAGCCCCTTGAGATTTCTCTAATAAAGAGTTCATTGGCAATGCCTTTATCGCAAATGCTGCCAGTGTTCCTGACTGCTGAGAAATGACACCGCCACTAAAGAATGCCGCCCGCCCTGGAAGAATATCCCGGGGCGGGCGGCTCTTATTACGGGTATGAGTTTCAACGCTTCAACTTGATATCACCAACTCAATCTTCACGATGCACTGATGTGAAAGTGGTGACCATTATTTTTTGCCCGGAGCCGGAACATCGAAGTCATATGTCTTCCCCGGTTCAATCGTCACCTCAGTTGTGTAGGCCGGAAAGAGTGAAACACCCTGAGGATCATTTTCGTGAGGGATACCGTTCTTCCCGGAGATAATAACCTGATGTTTTCCGGCAACTGGCCCATTAGTGCGGTCGCTTCGGTAAGACCCATTTTCAATGACGAGAGTCGCGGCAGGGCCTGGCGTATCTGCCGGTAATCTGGGGATAAATTGGACTTCCCCTTTGGGAACCGCTTTTCCTTCAAACTGGACTTTTCCGCTGACAACCAGACGATTGACACCGTCGCCGGCGCCTCCACCGCATCCTGAAATCGACCAGCACAAAACCATCGCGCAAAGCGTGCGTATGAACATTATTGGACACCTCCAATGGGCAAGCCATCATTCCGGATTGCCAATTGCTGGTAGAGATCAAAGTTCATGTTCTGGCTGAGGAACTGCACCGAACCGTCTGCCATGGCGAAATGTGCTCCACCCGTGTGCTGACTCGAGAATCCACGGCTTTGCCGGCTATGTCCCGTGTTCATTCCCAACGCGTTAATCGCCGTCTGGGCGGCTGAATAGGTTCCTGGGCTACCCCAGGTGTTCTGCTGATAATCGGAAGATGCCCAGCCGTAACGTTTGGTGCCGATATCCTGATAAACTGACTCACCCATCAGAAAGGTGTTTGTCGTGCCATCGGTAATCGCGGCAATGGTGACATTGGAATTGTGATGCAGAATGCCGTTAAACAGATAAAAGCGGTTGTTGGAGTCGCTGGTGCAATTGCAGTTCACCGGCCCGGCACCCTGCACGCCTAAATAGTTAGTACGATTCGTGCTAGGTAGTGACAAAGGATCTGAGGGGCATAGGAACTTGGAGTTCCCTTTCTGCCAGGCGGCATGATTCCCTGACGAGCCGTTGGCGTCGGTATCACCACTGGTAAAACGTTCGCTGAAATTGAACGTCTGGTACCGGGGAGAGTCATCAAGAAATGGCAGGATCATGACCGTCCAGGGCGCGAATCCGTTATTAGACCCCGATGACCAGCAGGTCGTGCTGGATGTTGTGGTTGGAATTGTGGGGCGCAGGTTACTGACCCCGCCGGGCGGGAACGTTCCATGAGTATCGTGGTAATTGTGAAGCGCCAGGCCAAGTTGTTTCAGATTGTTTTTGCATTGTGTCCGCCGAGCCGCCTCGCGCGCCTGCTGGACGGCAGGCAGAAGCAGAGCAATCAGAATGGCAATAATCGCAATGACAACCAGCAACTCAATTAAAGTGAAGGCATTTCGGCGATAGTAGCGTGTGGAAAACATCATGAACGTCCTCGAATGAGAAGATAAGAACGGGCAACAAAACAGGGCAGAAGAATGAACCTGACATCAGGATGGCTCGTCGTTTACCGTCGAATAGTCCAGATGGCAAATGTGAAGATTACATGAGCCGCAACAACATATCAATGTATGTTAATCAATAAATCTTGTGGCAAATCGTCTGTTTAGTGGACGATATTACTAACAACTCAACTGTTTTATTGATTTAAATGTTGTTTTGACTTGGCCATCGCTTATTTGACTCAGCCAGTGACAGACCGTGTGCCCCCAGGCGTGCCAGCGGGTCGAACTCCATTTTTGAACCTCCTGATTTTTTATGGGTGGTGGAAATTCGGCTTGACTCACGTACAAATGTCATTGAAGATAATTCGCGTACATTTGTGCGTGAAGTAATCAGCGCTAGGGGCAGACGATGGGAGAGCGACCAGGGATTTCTAAAGGGGAACTGGAAATTGTTCGCCTTGTCTGGGAGTTGAAGGCAGCGTCCGTTCGCCAAGTGCATGAGACGCTGCTTATTGAACGTGAAATCGATTTCGCCACAGTGCAGACATATTTACGGCGGCTGGAATTCAAAGGATATCTGAAAGGTCGCATGGAAGGCCGGGCGAGGATCTACTCGCCACGTGTTCAACCACGAACAGTGATTCGTGAGACAATCAACGATCTGGTCGATCGGCTGTTTGGCGGAGAAGCCTTGCCGCTGGTTCGGCATCTGATCGAAGACCGTGGCATCAGCAGCAACGACCTGGAACAACTGAAGCAGCTGATTGATCGCCTTGAGGAGAACCGCCATGACTGATCACGGGCTCCGTCTGCTTGGTTCCCAAACATGGCAACTGACGTTGGTAATCGTGATTGTTGCGACCATTGTGCGTGGGCTTGGTCGGTCTCGGCCGCAGTTGGCAGCGACTTTGTGGTTGCTGGTTCTGATAAAAGCCGTCACTCCTCCGCTCTGGAGCAGCCCGGTCAGCCTCTTTTCCTATGATCTTCTACCGCCATGGGGAAACCTGCAGGCAGTTGTTATTGATGCCCCCTCTTCTGTTGAGAATTCAGGGGACTCGCCTATTCGTTTCGTCAATTCCCCTCAAATGATAGAGGCTTCGCCTGGATTGCTCTTTCCTCTTTCGCAAGAGTCTTCAATCAATTCCAAACCATCGGCAGTCATTCCTGTTGAGACTTTTGCCCAAGATCCTTTATTGACTCGATCAAGATCTATCAAAGCACCTGTGAGCTTCTGGTCGGCACTGCTTCTTGGAATCTGGCTTACAGGAATCGCTACGACGGCCCTGCTCATTGTAGGGCATTTGCTGAGGCTTTGGATCAGCTTGCGATATCACGGACAATTGGTACGGCCAGCTGTCGAGGATCAAGTCGTTCGATTGTGCCAGCAACTCGGCATTAGGCAGACGGTGCGTGTGTGGATCACGCCGTCAAACCGTGGGCCAGCCGTTTTTGGTGTGTTCAGGCCGATACTGCTGCTGCCGGAGAAACTGGTGAGCCAGTTCTCTCAGGCAGAGCTGGAGCCGATTCTGGCGCACGAGTTATTACATATTCGTCGCGGTGATTTGTGGTTGGGGTGGTGGCAGGCTCTGGTGCAGTGCGTGTGGTGGTTCCATCCGCTGGTCTGGTGGGGCAACCGTTCATTGAGCCGACTGCTCGAACGATGCTGTGATGATGATGTCCTTGCCGAGATGAACTGCGAGCCGTCGCGGTATGCCCGCAGTCTGCTGGCTGCGCTGGAATTGAAACAGCAATTGCGTCCTGTCTCTATGGCGCCGGGTGTCCGGCCCGTGGAACTCACTTCCGAACGAATGGAGAGAATCATGCGGCGACAACACGGATGTCGGAGCCGAACACCTTGGTGGGGCTGGGGTTTGCTTGGAGTGGGATTAATCCTGACCCTGCCTGGCGCGACACAGCGTTCAACAGCCAATGAAGACAGGGCGACCACGGAAGTCGTCACCAAGCCCAGCCCGCCGCAAGGAGCAGATAGCTCCCCGATCAACAAGGAATTGCCGCCAAATTCCTCGAAAACGGCATCTCCTGGGGGCATTCCTCCGATCGCGCAGCCGGAAATTCCCTACCAGCGTATCGAGCCGAGAAATCTTTTTGCCTGGCGCCTGCCATCTGTTCCTGGTTTGGCTCCTGATACACCGGTCAAAATTCGACTCAGTGGTCTCCGTTCAACAATCGCAAAAGAATTTCTGGCTCGGCAGGCATCTGCTTTCAATACGTTCGACCAAGTGTTTCAAAAGCTCCCTCAGATGTTGCGAGAAGAATATGGCTCTCTCGGGTATCTGTTTGCGATTATTGAAGTTCACTTTGAACTCGATATTGTGAGCAAGAATTCGCCTCAATGGGTGGCGGTCGTCTATATCAATGAAGGGCCAAAAATTCTGGAGAAAACATGGGAAGATGTTGAGCCTGGTAACCCTGTGGCAGGAAAACGTGGGCAACTTCGCGGCGAACTTCATCCTTGTTTCGGGCACGATCACCTAAATCGAGCCATGCTACATCATGACTATCGTGAAGGGTTCTTTGCATGGAATCGCCTTGACAGTTATCGCTGTGTCCGACCTGGAGATTCTCATACACAGACTCCTGCTATTTATGCAATCGATTGGGTTACGGGGCCTCGATTCCGTATCGGCGGCATCACGGTGACTTCCCCCGCATCGATTCAAGGTGCCAGCATAGAGGCCATTGGACACCAGGAATTACGTCAAGGAGATTTCTTTGATCGTGACGCGGTCACACGTACAGTGGCGAAAATTCGTCAAGCCAATCCCTCAATGTCAGTGGACATGGCCATCGTTCGCAATGAAGCCGACTCCACTGTACAGATTCATATTGAGCTTTCTCCGGTCTCTTCATGGAAAGCCTCGGGACGGCATTCCTATGCACCCACCTACTTTGCGTCTGCTCACTTTGCACCCACCCACATTGCGTCCGCTCCCACTCGGCATCCTTTCTTGCTATCCAAGCCTCCACTCGCGGATCCTCTTGCGCAAACGATCGATATTAGCTGGAATGACCGTCCATTGAAAGATGCGGTCATGGATCTGGCTAAGCAGACCCGTGTCAATATCGTTGTAGAACCCAACGGACTCATGGAAGCGGGGATTAAAGATGACGCTTCCGTGAATCTGGTTCTCAGCCAAGTCTCGCTTCGTTCGGCATTGAGGATTCTCTGCAATACTGTGGGACTCGGATTAAGAGAAGAAGGGGATTGCTACGTTCTCACCAGTCCGGAACGGGTCTCCCCTTATATCGTGGTTACATATCCTATTGCTGATTTGATCATTCTTATGCCAGTCTCGATCACTGGCGAGAAAACTGTTGGCGAAGTTTGGGCGGCTCATTCGTCGATTCATCTGCGAAGCATACAACTTATGGAACTGCTCACGTCGACGGTGGCTCCAGACAGTTGGGCCAGTGTCGGAGGCAACGGCGATGTCAAGTTTTTTGATGGGACGATCAGTCTCGTGATACGGCAGACTCAGCAGCGTCATGAGCAAATTATCGACGTGCTCGCTCAATTACGCCGATCCATGGGTATTGAGGCCCGTTTTCAATTTAAGGAGATCATTCTTTCCGCAGAAAAGTGGCAACAACTCCGGAAAGGAACTCACGATCGATTTGTGAGAATGGACAAACAACCTGGCGAATCAGTTGGCTATGTTATGACAGCTTTCAATGCTCAGCAGATTACCTTGATGAGTGGATCCACTTCTCCAGAGTCGCCTCTGGTCGTCCTTATGCCAGTAATCTCTGAAGATCGTCGGACAATTGCGCTAACGTTTCTTCCGGCTAAAACGCCGTCCCTGTTCCAACCTTTGGCGGTCACTGTCAACGATGGTGAAAGCTGGTTACTGGATGTCACGGAGACATTGCCCACCTCCGCCCCGCGCCTTAAAGACGGCGCTCGCGTGATATTGCAAGTCACCAGTACAGTTCTTGAAAAGCACGAGACCGAGGAACGCCTGTCTATTCCTGAGAAACAAATAATAACTATCGACAGAGGAACTCAGTGATTGATCACGCTGGAACACGATAAATCCTTCATCTGGTATGATAAATACTTAGCGATGGTATTTATCCGATATTTAATCGACTATACGCTTCACAAGAATCCATAGCGAGCGAGATGCGCAACGCATGCCTGTCTGCTTTTGATCTGACGCGAGAGGCTGCGGGCATGGCACATTAGAACGAAGTTGATTTTGGTAGGCGTATCAATTCTTGGGCAACTCTTTAATGAGTCGGCGAATTTCGGCTGCGGGGACTGTCAGCTTAATGACCATCTGCAGCGTGGAGCCTTCATCGCGTGCATTTCCGTCGCCGAACTCGACGGGTTCGGTCATTGATGCCATTCCCACCAGATTGCCATACCGATCCAGTATCGGGCCACCACTGGAACCGACAGCGTAATCGGCGCTGATTGCCATCCATTTTTCTGTCCGCTCATTCTTGCCGGGGGAAAACTTCAGATAGCGGGTAACAGTTCCTTGGGTGAACATAAAATGAGCCGTTCCCGGATGCGTTAACGCTCCCACCCATGATCCCACAGGAGCATATTTCGCCAACGGGATCGGCGTGAGACCTTTCGCATCAATGCGGGCGATCGCAATATCTGCACGGCGATCGGCGGCAATAATTTCAGTGACGGGAAAAACATCTCCACCCATCGTCATGACGGCGTAGTTTTCAGAATCACTCTCTTCAAAAACATGATAGTTGGTAACGATGACCCCGTCTTCCGTCAAAACCCAGGCCGTTGCATTGCTCGAGTAGTTGAAGCGGGATGGCTGAGTCCGTGTCTGCTGCACAGAACCAATCAGCAACGTGGACTTGGCGGCTAAACGATAAACAGCCTCTGGCGCCAGCGCTTCGATGCGGGGGGGCGGCAGTTCCAATGAGCAGCTACGGCGTTCGA
Organism: Planctopirus sp. SH287; assembly: GCF_056500625.1. NCBI lineage: Bacteria > Pseudomonadati > Planctomycetota > Planctomycetia > Planctomycetales > Planctomycetaceae > Planctopirus > Planctopirus sp. SH287. The sequence continues at coordinate 2,722,841 of NZ_CM151403.1, forward strand.
GTTGGCGAATGACATCCCGCGTTTGCAGGCATTTCCCCGCACGGGCCAGCGCTGTCGCCTTCCGTTCAAACAGACGGGAAAGTTCTTCGTCGTCGATATAAACAGGTTCTTCGTCCTCCAGTTTCACCACCGGAGTTGCCACTGTTTTTGAAGGATCGGGAATCGTCGAAATCGATGACGACGAACCTGCTGGCGAGGGTGGCGTCTCCATTTGCCCGGCTTCTGCGACTGCGATGAAACCGGTCGCAGCCATTGCGACTGGAGAAGTCGCCCCAATAAGCGACTTCTCCAATCGTGTGAGTAACGGTTTAGCAGTCGTGAAAGGAAGTAACCAGACAACGGCTCCCCCTGACGCGATAGCCAGAGAGATGAGCAACGCTGACAATAACCGTCTCACAGCAGCCATTTATCGCTCCAGGCGTGAACGACGATCCCGCCATTCAATGGGCAGCTTTGCCAGATGTTTATCGAGAAATGCCAGAATGTGATCTTCCGTCTTGAGCTTGCGACCCAGGAGCGCTGTCCCGCGAAGTCCGCCTTCATAGGTTTCCAGATAGACGTACTCTTTTTTATCGCCACTAAGCTGCTCTAAAAGTTTTTTGGCGGAACCACGATCACTGGTATCCTTGCTACCCACACCAATCATCACAGGCAGTCCCACAGTCCGCACCGCATTTGTCGCTTGAATGGTATTAAGACCGCCAATCGTTCCTTCAGGCGAAAGCAGAATCAGTGCCCGGACATCCTGACCACGGGGCGTGCGAGTGATCAATGACGGGCCATCATCGTAAGGTGTTTTCGACCAATCGAGTTCGGTGTAAACCAGTGCGACTGCCGACGAAATGTCGGCTCCAAGGATTGCCAACTTGCTCATATTCAATCGTTCGGCCTGATTCTCTTCATAGAGAAATTTTTTAACCGCTTCGAGATCACCGAACGCCATCGCACCATAGTCTTTAGCTCTGAGCGTTGCGGACTCAACCTTCTTTGAACCCGGTGCCGCAGCCCCACCTGGGGTCAGCGGGGTCTCACCATGGCCTCGCAAATCGACAGTGACCACTGCGTAACCCGCATCATTTAACAAAGGGGCCAACGTCGTATTGAAGTTCTGCCGAGACCCCTTCTTACCATGCAGCAAAATGACAACGGGGGTATCTTTCCCTTTCTTGCCTGCGAAATAAGAGATCCGAACGGGGATACCATCCTTGGTGACCAGCGTCTTATCTTCAAAACGGGGAGCCGTGACAGCCCCCTTGCCACCAGCCTGAGCCTTTGCTCCCACGGCCTGCCCCATGGCTTGAGGCTGTAGAACCAACGGGAAAATCGCCAGACCCATGACCATAACAAGCAACGAATACGTCGAGGGTTTGAAACTGTTCATAGAAGACAATCTTGATGCTGCAGACGTCATGAGCCGACCCAATCACTGAAGAACAACACGTAATCCCTTGCTGATATGAGTTTATGGCGCCTACAGGGGAGGGTCAATTACTTGCCTGGGCCAATCCTTCAAAACCGACGATTTGACAGCGCGGATCTCAAGGATTATTCCGCCGGCTGTAAGCAGGTGGGATTGTCTCCCATCATTTCGGCAAACCGCCATGGCTTCACAAAGAGATTTTTACCAACCAGACTCTCAGCGGCTCCTCTGGACAAAACCATCGCGCCATGGCTCTCATAACATCAGAAGCCGGTATACTCCGGGGCCGATTGTCATCACCCCGTGAGTTCACCAAAGACTTCTCAAGCCTGACTTCTCAATTCTATTTTAACAGGGAGATGCCGCCATGCTGACCGTCACGCCTTATCTCTTTTTTTCCGGACGATGTGAAGAGGCACTCAACTTCTATCAGGAGGCTCTGGGCGCCACCATTGAGATGATCATGCGGTTTGAGGAAAGCCCCGACCCCACACCTCCCGACATGTTGCAGCCCGGGTTTGAAAAGAAGGTCATGCACGCCGCTTTTACCATTGGCCATACGCATTTGATGGCTTCAGATGGTTGTGACGACAAGTCGTCGTTCTCAGGCTTCCGGCTCTCTCTTTCAGCAGCCAATGAAGACGAAGCCAACAGCCTTTTCACAGCACTTGCTAAAGGCGGTTCCATCGAAATGCCCTTGACCAAAACCTTCTGGTCGCCCTGCTTCGGAATGCTGACAGATCGATTCGGCTTGAACTGGATGATCAACGTTGAAAACCCCGAATTCTCTCCCGTGTGAGCTTTTCACACTGTCCGCACCGCATGACACAGAGCAGCACCGGATAACACAGAGAAACGCCCACACTTCAGAAAAACGAACTCAATCCATTGAGCAAAGGCACGCATGAAATTATCCAAATGGTCAATCGCTGGCTGGGTGCTGAGTGGTCTTCTTGCCACTTTGCTCATCGGGGTCAGCGCGGTCGGAAAATTCACGGAATGGGAAGGAAAAGCCGAAGCGATCGGGAAGATGGGATTCACTTCCAATCATCTGTTTCAAATCGGCATTTTTGAAGTGGTCTTTACGATCCTGTTCCTGATCCCGCAATCAGCTTTTATCGGTGCCATCTTATTGACCGCTTATCTGGGCGGTGCGGTGGTGACCCACTTGCGAGCCGACGAACCCATCCTGATGCCAATCATCATTGGTGTGCTTGTCTGGACGGCTCTGGGATTGCGTCGTCCCGAAATTTTCTCTTTATCACTGGGAAAGCGGCTCTCTTAATTTGATCACCAACAGTCCCCCAATCAGTTTGAGATGACCATCAACCATCAAATAAATACACGCTGATAAATCCTGCTTCGTCCCCTGCTTGCGGCTTTGAGCAAGCGTGCCCACTCAAACGATGGTGGAGCGACGGCACCCCAATCCATACGGTCAAATTGATCGGGAAAAAGTTGTGGATAAAACACAGCAGCATGAGATAAGCATGTTTTGATGTCGCAAAATTCTCCCGGGTAATCCCCCCTATCAAAATAGCGTCACTCCGCATGCCAGAGCTTTTTATCTGCCGTTCTTCTCTCAAATTGAAACCTCAGGGACAACAAGTCGGTAATGGATGCAAGAACTGGGAAGAATGCGTTCATTGGGCAGTCTTTCTGAGCCTGCCTGGCCTGGGGGAAATCAGTTCTGATGGGGCACTCATTTTTCAATCGAAGATCAGTGCTTGTCAGGGAGGAATCCCCTCAAAACACCGTATTGAATTCTTAGACCGTATTGAATTCTCAGGAAGTTTGACGTGCGACAACGACTCTCCGTAAAGCAGTGCAATCCATTGGCAAACAGGACGGTCGCCAATCTGTTGGCCGGATTCCTTCTGGCTGGCGCCATGCTGGGCATATGGCCCACCCAATTGCTGGGCATGTCGCCCACTGATCAAGCCCAAAACTCTTCCACAACACAGCCACCATCCCGCTCGGCCTCAACTCCTGAAACGGCCACAGCCACAGCAAAGACTGCTGCAGAGACTGATGCGGCAAAGCCACCTCAACACCAACCCCTCTGGAATTGCCAGCTTCTTGACCAGAATTCTCAGGTTCATTCCTTCCGTGAAAAGTCAGCCGCCGAGTGGCGCGTGGTCGTGTTTATCAATGGAGATTGCCCCATTGCGCGCAGCTATCTTCCGGAATTGAATCGACTCTATCAAAAGTGGAACGACGGATCAGACACCCTCACCTTTCATGCGATCTGGTCAGTTCCCACTCAATCCCATGCGGAGTTGCGGAAATATGCGAAGGAATACGAGGTCAGGTTTCCCATCATCTTTGACCCCTTGGCTCAACTCGCCCGCGCCCTGGTTCCCACTCATGTCCCTGAAGCTTTTATTCTCGATCGGACAGGGAAGATCGTTTACCGCGGAAGGATCGATGAGCGCTGGGCTTCCCCGGGCATTAAACGCACCGTGGTAAAAATACGTGATCTGGAATCTGCTGTCGAACGGCTGCGACTCAACCCTGCCGCTGAATTGGCTTCAACGCCCCCCGTGGGGTGCCTCATGGATGTGATTCCAGCCGAGGAATTGCTGGCTCCCGCCACAAAAAATACGGAATCGCATCTCACGTGGGCACAGGTCACCTCGTCCATCGTTCTGGCAAATTGCGGCCACTGCCATCAGAAAGGCGGGGTTGGTAACTTTTCTCTGACTCACTACGACGATGTGGTTCGCAATAAATTGCAGGTGATGGAAGAAATTCAATCACGCCGAATGCCCCCCTGGATGCCCGATGCGATCTGTGGCGAATTCATCGGACAGCGCGGACTCTCTGAACTGGAACGACGCGCCCTGACCACCTGGGTGGAACGTGGGACGCCCGCCGGGAGTCTGGATGAAGCCCCGGCCCTCGTTGAAACTCAAACAGAATGGGAACTGGGGCCTCCGGATCTCATCGTCGAGATGCCCGGAAAGTTCACCGTCGCGGCTGACGGGCCAGATCAATTTCAGAACTTTGTCATTCCACTCCACCTGGAAACAGACAAGGTCGTCAGCGCGATTGAGTTCAAACCCGGCGAAGCCAGCGTGGTGCATCATGCACTCTGCTTTCTGGATTCCCGGGGTGCTGCCAGAAAGCTGGATGCCCAGACTCCAGAAATGGGCTACAGCAGTTTCGGCAGCCCAGGCTTTCTTCCCTCCGGTTCGATAGGCGGCTGGTCACCGGGAAATACCCCTCGCCGGCTCAGCGGCCAGATGGGTCGCTATGTGAAGAAGGGGTCTGACCTCGTGTTGCAGATCCACTATCATTCGTCGGGAAAAGTGGCTCATGATCAGTCACGTATCGGGATCTACTTCACGAAATCCCCCAAGAACATTGCGGCTGCCGTTTGGACAGCCAGCTACGACATCAACATCCCCGCCGGCGAAAAACACTATCAACGACAATCCAGCTATCAGTTGCCTCAGCCCGTTCAGCTTTTAAGTGTCGTGCCTCACATGCACCTGTTAGGGAAGTCCTTCAAAGCGGAAGCTCACCTTCCAGATGGCACCATTCTCCCCATTATTGAGATTTCTCACTGGCGATACACCTGGCAGGACGAATTTCATCTGGCGAAACCCTTGTCGCTTCCCGCAAAGACAATACTAAAAATGACAGCCACGTGGGATAACTCCAGCGACAATCCCCTCAATCCTTTATCACCACCCCAGCGAGTCACCTGGGGCGAGCAGACCACGGATGAAATGGTCTATGGATTCTATCTCGTAGCGGCTGAAGAACCTCAAAAGCTGGTGCCGCTGGCTTTGGATAACCTCGCCAATGACCTGAAAAACCGAGCCACACACGGCCACCCCCTCCGCCCAATCTCAACAAAAAAATAGCCCCGATCAATCCCCCCCCCTCCCGACAGAAGCATTTACCCCCCTCGCCCATTCCGATGGGAGAGGGCCGGGGTGAGGGCTGTTTTCAATAGATATTCACTACATAAAAAACGCCTACTATCGCCAAGCATTTACTACGTAGGGTGCATGAAGCGCAGCGCAATGCACCAACTCTGAACGACTCGTTACAAGTAGCTATAAACTGTCATTAATCAGTAGGGTGGGTTAAGGCTCTGCGCAACCCACCAGCCTTACTAAAAAACATCTACCAACCACGATCCGCCCCCGCAAAAAACACTAACACTCTGGCGGCGTAAGACCCATTCGTGATTTAACAATCGACTTCATACGCCGCCCCAAACCCCGCGAGGGGACGAAAGTGGCCCCCGACCACTCTTGCGAGCAATCGGGGGCCGTGAAATTCCAGCATCGATCAGGGCCACCACGAAACATCACTCCACGAAGTCACCCTCGCAGGCATGATGCCGTCGGCCTGTCCGATTCAGTTTTGCTGAATCAAACGTGATTGTGTTGGCATCCCCTCGTCACAAGAAGTGGCGAATGAATAAGTGCCAATAAAAAACATTCAGTCGGGCATCAGAAGTGTTTTGCGTGAGCAACTCACCTTTGATGAACTGTTTGTCAGTCTCGAATTCGAGGGAAGCGTCCACAATCGGCGCTTCCGCCAATAGGAATGATTCCCCATTGGCAAAGGGTGGCCCTGACCGAGCCGATGGAGAGACTTCTGTCCGGAATCACAGGCGAAAAAGACCTCAACCTGCGAGGTGCACCCAAAACGAAGCCTCTCTACCCCATCACCCCTTGTTGCGCGAAATCGCACCCTTCTTTCCCATCTCATTCCGGCGCCCTGGCGGCGTAAGCCCCAAACGTGAACAAACAACCGACCCCCATACGCCGCCCCAAACCCCGCAAGGGGCTGGCGGCGCAAGACCCATTCGTGAACAAACAACCGCCCCTCATACGCCGCTCCAAACCCCGCAAGGGGCTGGCGGCGTAAGCCCCAAACGCCAACAAACAACCGACCCCCAAACGCCGCCACAAACCCCGACAGGGGCCGGGTGAGGGATTTTCCAATGGGCATTCTCAATACGAGAAACGTGCCTGGGATGCCTATTGATTTGGAGTATCTACGAATCGCTATTTAATCTTTGGCTCGCCTCACCCAGCCTCTCCCATCGGAATGGGAGAGGAGCAATTAAGTATTCGTAGGGTGCGTGAAACGCACCAGCTTTAGGTACCCCAAGTGATTTGATCGCCGATAGTCACTCTGGCATGTCTATTTATTGAGAACGTCCACCGAAAAGCCACTCACCTGGCACCACACGCCACCCTCTTCAAAAAAAAGCGGGGGTGGGAATGGCAAGAGGCCCGGTGATGAACATCACCGGGCCTCTTGATAGAAATCTCATCAGATCAGAATCACAGCCACTGGCAGAAACAGTGTGAGTGGCAGCAATCCCAAGAGAAGAAATTAGAACTCGCCAATGACGTTACCGTCGTTGATTGTGGAAAGCTGACGATAGAGAGTCAGGTCAACGTTTTCGCTGATGAATCGCACAGTACCATCACCCAAGAGGAAGTGAGCACCACCGGTGTGGAAGCTGGCAAAACCGTTTGTGTTATCACGTACGGTAGCAGTGGAAGAGTCAGTATCAGCGTTAATACGATAGAATGCATCACCCAAGCCGGTGGCGGTTCCTGTCCCATTACGATCAGCAGCACCTGCCCAAATGGCATGCCCAGTGTCTGTCGTAGCAGTATTACGAACCGTCCAGCGTTCACCGACCACAACACTGTTGGAGGTTCCATCGGTCATATCGCGGATACCAACGCGACTGTTTTCGCCGAAAATACCACGATAATCCTTGGATGAAACAGGAGTCACGGTGGTTCCTGTAATCGCTGCTGGAGTGCCATTATCAAAAACCCAGAACCCGCCAAAAGTGTAAACGGGAGGTGTGCCTGTACTGCTATAACGAATACCAGCGACACCAGGGTAGTTGGATCGGCCAAAAGTACTGGCAGTTGCAGCAACCGCAGCGGCTGGAGAACCCGTCAACACACTGACGTTAAGAACTTTGGCGTCACCAACGTCAGAAGGACAGCGAAGGGCAGGCGGAGTTGATGAGACAACAGTGCGGTTAATTGCTGGGGCAGTACCTGTGCTGTCATAAATGTCACGAGAGAAGTTGATGTTGTTGTAAAGTGGAGCCTGATCAACAAACGGCAGAATAAAGGCTCCCCAGCCCCATCCGCTATAAGCTCCTGCAGCATTCACACCAATGTAGCCAGGAGGGAAAACCAGAGCGTTGTCGTGGTAGTTGTGCAGGGCGAGGCCCAGCTGCTTCAGGTTGTTACGGCATTGTGTGCGGCGGGCTGCTTCGCGTGCTTGTTGAACGGCAGGAAGGAGCAGGGCAATCAGGATGGCGATGATGGCGATGACCACCAGCAGCTCGATCAAAGTGAAGCCAGACTTGCGAGAACCCATCTTCATGAAAGTTTCCACCTAAGAGAGAACGAACCGGTCATCAACCACCGAGGCTTCCAACACAGAAGCACCACAGGGTGACTCGTTAACGCCGAACAGAGTGCATATCCCGCGCCAATCTCAAGAACAACCGGCGGAGCATACAGATCAGGCCATTGACCTGATCCCACGACTCTAACCATGATCATACCCCGAAGGTTCGATAAAATACCTCGTCAAAAGATCATTTTCAGAGATTCTTAAAGGATGGTATTTCCACCTGCTGTTGCATTTACAAACACCTCACTTCAAGGCGCTTCAGTCAAAGACAATTTTGTGTACCATCTGCTTGAAATGAAGCAAAAAAATGCGCAACGGCATTCACTGACCCCTCTATTGAAAGACACTTGATCAAATGCAGATATCCCTACTCATTGATGCCTTAAATTTGCGTCAGGATGAATCTGTTGAACTTCTCAAACAACTTCTCGCCATCCCCTCCGTCAGTGCAGATCCTCAATGTGCTGAATCACTTCAACTCGCTGCTGCAACTTTGCGCGATTTGTTTGATTCTGCGGGCACAGGCTGGATCACGGAGATCATTCAAACGGCTGGCCACCCTATTGTTTGGGCACGCTACCGATCCCCCGGCAACACACGCCGGGCAATCGTTTATGGTCATTACGATGTCCAACCCGCCGATCCCTTAAATTTATGGACAACGCCCCCTTTTGAACCCACAATTCGCGAGGGAAAAATCTACGCCAGAGGAGCCACTGACGATAAAGGGCAGATGCTCACCCACATCCTCTCAGCCCTGGCCTGGATGCAAGTTGAAGGACGCCTGCCAATCGATCTCGATTACATCATCGAAGGGGAAGAAGAGGTCGGCTCCGAAAACCTGGAACGCTTCCTTGAGAAACATGCGGAAGATCTCCAAGGTGACGTCGCCATCATCAGCGACACCAGCCAATACGCTCCCGGCTGGCCCGCCATCACCACAGGATTGCGTGGGATTTTTGCCTGCGAAATTAAAGTCACTGGCCCGAAGAAAGACCTCCACAGCGGTGTTTTCGGCGGCGCAATTCCTAATCCCATCCGTGAACTCGCCCGCCTCCTTTCACTTCTTCACAACGACCAGAACCAGGTTCAGATTCCCGGCTTTTACGATGACGTCATCCCCCTGACGCCGGAAGATCGGGCAGGCTTTGCCGAACTCCCTTTTGAAGAAGCCGCATTTCTGAAAGAAACCGGGGCAGCGGGCCTGCATGGCGAGGCAGGATTCACTCCTCTTGAACAACGCTGGGCACGTCCCACTTGCGAATTTAATGGAATTTTCGGTGGCTACACCGGCCCCGGCCCCAAAACCATTGTTCCCGCTTCAGCCAGCGCCAAAATCACCTGCCGGCTGGTGGCCAATCAAAACCCGGATCAACTGATGAAGTCGCTGGAAACATTTCTGCGAACCCAACTTCATCCCGCCTGTCAATTAGAGTTCACCGGCGATCACGGCTGCCCGGCCTTTCTGATGGATCGTTCCAGTCCTTATCTGGAAGCTGCCAGCCGGGCGGTGGAGGCAAGTTTCGGGAAAACGCCAGTTTTGATTCGTGAAGGAGGCTCGATTCCCGTCGTGGCGACCTTCAAGCGACTTCTCGGACTCGATACACTCCTGCTGGGTTGGGGCCAGAATACCGACAACCTGCACAGTCCTGACGAACATTTCTCGCTGGAAGATTTCCATCGGGGAACATTGGCCAGTGCTCTGCTTTGGGACGAACTGGCCAAACTGTAGACCTTGCCTCAACACCATCGTCATTATTGACGCAGTCTTCATCTAAGCAATTTCGAGCCTCCCCTCGCGAAAGTCATCATGCTGGATCTTCAGTTTATCTGCGATAACCTTGATCTGATCACAAAGAATTGTGCTGATCGCAATGTGCAGGTCGACCTGTCACAGCTTCTGACTTTGCGGGATCAAAGAATCACGTTGATTCAGTCGGCGGATCAGGCCCGGCATGCACAAAAGGAGCTTTCCGCCGCGATTCCCAAGGTGACCGATCCTGCCGAGAAGCAGAAACTCGTCGCCGAAGGAAGGTCGCTTCGCGAGAAAATTGCGGCGTTTGAAGTCGAGCAGCAGGCAGTGGAAGAATCGCTGCGGCAGATCCAGGCGCAGGTTCCCAACCTGACCCACCCCGATGCACCCGTCGGTGCGGATGAATCATCCAGCTTAACGATTCGGACATGGGGCGAACCGAAGAAATTTGACTTCAAAGTTCGCGACCATGTGGAACTCTCGGAAATCTGTGACCTCATCGACTTCCATGCGGGGACGAAGGTCGCCGGGCATGGTTTCTATTTTCTCAAGAATGAAGCGGTTCTGCTGGAACTGGCGCTTGTCCAGTTCGCGATTCATAAGCTGGTCTCAAAGGGGTTCACTCCTTATATCACCCCCGATCTGGCACGTCAGGAAGTGCTCGAAGGGACAGGCTATAACCCACGCGGCAACGAAACTCAGATTTACTCGGTTACCGGGACAGATTTGAGCCTGGTTGCCACAGCAGAAATCCCCCTGGGTGGCTCGCTCAAGGACGAAATTCTCGACATCGAGCGGCTGCCAATTCGTATGGCCGGGTTATCGCACTGCTTCCGTACCGAAGCGGGGGCACATGGTCGCGCCAGCCGCGGGATTTACCGGGTTCATCAGTTTACCAAAGTGGAAATGTTTGCTTTTACGGCTCCTGATCTGGCAGCTTCCAATGCGATGCACGAAGAAATCGTGGCCATTGAAGAAGAACTCTTCCAGCAGTTAGGGATTCCTTATCGGGTTCTCGATACCGCCAGTGGCGACCTGGGGGCACCGGCTTATCGAAAGTTTGATCTGGAAGCCTGGATGCCTGGCCGTAATGAGTATGGCGAAGTGACCTCGGCATCAAACTGCACCGATTTCCAGTCGCGTCGGTTGGGAATCCGCTGCCGTGTGGCGGATAAAAAGGGAACGCAACACGTCCACACCCTCAATGGAACCTGCGTGGCGATCAGCCGGGCATTGATTGCCGTGCTGGAAAATTATCAACGAGCCGACGGCGGGGTTGAGATCCCTGAAGCCCTTCGCCCCTGGGTTGGCAAAGCAAGCATCGAGCCTCGAAAGCCCGTGGTTGCCTGTGAATGATCTTTCGCGAACATTGAAACTGACTATTGCCTACGACGGCACGGACTATTGCGGTTGGCAAACCCAGCCCAACGGCCCCAGCATCCAATCCACGCTGACCGACGCCATCTTCCGCTTTACAGGGAAGAAACCGGTGCTCTATGCAGCGGGGCGAACAGATGCGGGCGTCCATGCTGTCGGGCAGGTGGTCAGCTTCACAACATCGTCGCCGGTTCCGGCAGCCAACTTTCGGCCCGCCCTCCAGACCTGTTTACCTGATGACATTGTCATTCGATCGGCTGAAGACGTTGCCACAGGTTTTCATGCCCAGTTCCATGCCCGGCAAAAGACTTATCGCTACCTGTTTCACAACGCTCCGACATGGTCGCCGTTTTACAAACGATTTGCACTCTGGCATCGGACGCGACTCGATGAGCATGTCATGGATCAGGCGATACGCCAAATCGTCGGGACATTCGATTTTCGCAGTCTTGAAACTCAATGGCCGAATCGAAAGACCAGCATTCGCACAGTTTTAGCGGCTTCAGTCACACGCACAAACCAGTGGAACTTGTTGGGATGCCGGGACGTGTTGGGGTGCCAGAGCACTGTGCCGCAATCGGTGGAGCCTGATCCTGCGGGAGAGTTCCTTTGTATGGAAATTTCCGCCAACGGCTTTCTGTACAACATGGTGCGAACCATCGCCGGCACGCTGATCCATATTGGCCGAGGAAAATGGACAGCCAACGCCCTCAAAGAGATCGTGGATCTTCAAGACCGCCGCAAAGCAGGAGAAACGGCCCCGGCTCACGGGCTGTATCTCTGGAATGTGGACTATGGCACGACGTTGCGGACTCCTTCTGTTGTCGATGATGTAGAGGCAGGCGCAGGTGATGCGGGGGATGTTCCCTGTCCAGACGACGTCTTTGATTGAGGTGTCGCACTTGATTGCTTGGAGAGAGGGCGACTTCTTTCCTGTGATGACTCCTCGGCCAATGCTTCGTAATACTTCCGGACAAGCCGTTCATAGGCAGGTAAAGCACGGTCATCGAATGAATTGAGTAACTCTCCTCGCACAGACTCTGGCAGATGTCCCCAGACTTCAACCGCCAGCTTTCGCTTCCGTTCGGCCTCTCGCTGAGCACGTTCCCGTTCACGATGGCCGGCTTCAGAATCGCTGGCATTCTCGTTTTCGGAGCCGTTGGCGGTCTTTTTCTGATTCCGCGACTTCGAGTTATCAGCGTCATCCTGGGGATCAGATGCCTCTTGCGGACGGTTTCGATTTCCTCCCGCTTTGGTCGACGAAGATTCTGACTTTTGTGAGTCCTGCGACGACGAGGTCTGCTCAGAAGGTTGAGAAGACGACTGTGCCTGTTGGCGATCCAGTTCTTTGAGCAGTTGCTCCATGAGTTCCAGCGCCGCGATCTGATGGCGAGCGGCTTTTCCCTGGTTCACAAGGGCCTGCTCAGACTGAGTCACTTCGCTGATCAGTTGCTGTGCCAGTTGGGCAGGATCTTGGGAGAATTTGGCCGCTGGAGTCTCAGGACTCATCGTTTTAACAGGTTGTTTCTCTTCGGAAGCAGCCTGCGGGGATGGGGATTGATCGGGCAAAGTGGCGGCCCTCTGATTCGCTCCTTCTCCTGCGCGAATAGGGTCAGACGTCGTGAAAGCGGCCAACAGATTCATCAGCAAGTCTCTTAACTCCGCCTGCTCACGCACCAGTTGCTTCCGAATCAGGACAGGATCGCCCGCCGTCTCTCCCGCTTCCAGCAGTTGAGTTCGCCCCAGAAGATCGCTCTGCAAATCCTTCAGCAATCGCAGTTCGGCGGCTTTGGGCAGCAATTCCTGCAACGGCCCAGTCCCTTCATTGTTCCCTTCGGTTTTCGCTTGAGGGGTATCACCCGCTTTCCCCTCATTCGTCGCCTGCTCAGCCGCCCGAATTTCCTCCATGACGTGCTGAAGCGCCGCCATCCGTTTCAAAACCTGATCACTGTGAGTTCGTGCGGTTGGCTCCAATTCCCGTTTTCGTAGATCCTGACTGACCTCCGTGAGCTGCCCTGCAATCTGCCGGAGCGCCCACGAAAAAACTTCAGCCGCTTTCAAAGATTCAGCCAGCCGGGCAACATCGGCTTGTAAGGCCTCCTCGGCATCAGCCAACCCGAGAATCGTTTTTAACTGTGATCGACTGAATTGCCCCGCAGTCCCTCCCAATTCAGCCAGTCGGAGCAACTCGGCATGGAGTGCTGTTTGCCGCTCATAAAAGAAATTTAACTGATCGCGGAGTTGAATCATCTTTTCCGAAAGAAGTTTTTCTTCAAGCATCTTGCGTTCACGAGCCATCTCACGAGTGGCTTGCTCGATTCGTTCAGTACGTTCCTTTTCCAACCGCTTCAGTTCGTCATGGGCAGCCTGGCGGTCTTCGGAAGTCGAAGAACGATCACTATTTTTTTTGGACAATTGAGCCAATTGTTTCGATCGCTCTGCCGCTTGGCGCAAAGTTTCGGCTGGCCTCTTTAATCCCAGTTGCTGCGTGCGCTTGACCAACTCCTGATCACGTTCACTCTGATCTCGTTGACTCTGTTCGCTCTGCTCGACTTGTTCTGCTGAGGAAAGCTCCTCCCGGCTGCGGGTTTTGAACAACTCTTCGCGGACGTCCGTTTCCAAATCCTTGATCTGCTTGAGAAGTTCCTCATTCGCTTCAGGCGGGGTCTCGTTCCATTGCTGCTGCAATCGCTCCAATGCCGCTCCCACTTCCCGCTGATGCTCTACAGCTTTGCCCAACTGATTCATGCCCAATCGCTCGGCAGCCTCTCGCGCCAGTTCACTGATTCCAGACTCGTCAAACTCACTGGCAGCAGCATCCAGTGGCGACAGTCCCTCTGTTTCAGAAGCAGCGGCTTGATCCTGAAGCTGTTTCAGCCCTTTTCGCCATTGGTCAATCCTCCCTGCGATCACCCGTTGCCGGTCACGCAGCGAAGAAAGCTGGCTTTTCTGTTGAGCGTTCAGTTCCATCTCGCCACGAGCAATGGTCTCGGCTTCCAGTTCCGTCGTGGCTCGACTCAACTCCTCCTGCGTACTTTTCAAAGATTCCAGATCCCGCTGAAGTCCACGCTCACCTTCCCATCTCGCCAATCCGGAAATCATCTCACTGGCCTGATCAATGGCCCGCTGCTGCTCATGGCGAATGGCCTGTGACAATTCACGCAGTTGATCAGGCGATGACGCGTCTTGGGGAACAGATACCGAGGTCAAATCGCTGGCCTTGGCCAACGGGCCATTTGCCAGTTCTTCCAATGACTGCTCGACCTGCTTCCATTGGGTGACTTGTGAAGAATCCGACAGTTCATTTTGCAGGCTTTCCTGCCAGAGTCGCTCGAATTCCGGACGGATCTGCTCTGCGACATGCTTGATCGCCTGCTGATGGGTTCGAGCCAGTTGGCGCCACTGTTCGTCTCGAAGATGTCCCGCTTCCAACGACGAAGAGGCTGACCGAGAACTCTCAACTCCTTCTCCCTCTAAGGGAGAAGGTGGCCGCAGGCCGGATGAGGGGCTTTGTGTTGGCTTGGGAAGCACCGATGATCCATCCCCCCCTTCACCCCGGCTCTCTCCCACATGAGAAGTGGGAGTTTTCTCCAACGACGGAGTGCTATTTGAAGTCCTCGCTCTATTTGCCGCAGCTTCCCACTCAGCAGCTTGAGTTTGCCCCTGCTGTATCCGGCTTCTCAGTTTTCTCAATTCTTCGACCTGCGCCATCGTCCGGTCGGCAAGTTCCTGCTGTTTTTGCTGAGGGGAAAGAATGGTAATCCACCGGATGATACTGCGGCCTTCATGGGCCGATTCCCCAATCCCATTCACAGAAGGCGAACCAGACAATTGATAAGCGTCACGAGCAAAAGCCACGACCGACAGACGTATCCCCTGCCGGGTTTCTCCGGTCTCATCGCTGGCCGGGAGCATGATCTGGGACAGATCAAGGACCGAATGAACACGCTGCTGAACAACCGGCTCAGCGGCTTCACCCGGCTTTTCCTGATCCCCACCCGTTGTCTTCCAGCTTTCGTGAATCTCCCATCGCGGGGTTCCTTCAAACCGGTATGCAAACCCCACTTCCGTCAGGCCCCGGTCATCACGTGCCACCGCTTCAAGACCGACTTTGGCACGAGCCGTCACAGTCAAATCAACCGTAGGAGCTTCCCATTGCACGACAGGAACCTGATCGGCCACCACACGAAAAGGATGACGCGTCAGTTCCTTCGCGTGAATGCCAGTGGAATCCACCAGTTCAACCGCCCATGTTCCCGACCCCGGTTGCATGACAGGAAAGACCCCGGTGAGGCTCTGACGATCCCCGGCAATAGCAAGCTTGAGAGACTTCCCGTCGCCAAACAGAATCCGACCTTCGGTCACTGGTCGAGAAGCCCAGCCAGAGAGCGAAACACGCGTCCCGACAGCCGCTTCAAAACTCCCCACATTCTCAGGAAGTTCTAACGCGGGCTGCTTGAGGTACGCGGGCGGCTCCAGCCGTAATTTGAACGACTCCAACCGCACGGCTTCCATCCCGGCAATCACTCTCCAGGGCATCGAATCATCGTCACCACCAACAACCCGAAAGGCGAGATGTGGGGAATGAATGACTAAAGGAAAAGAGGCCACATCGACAGTTGTTTTTCCCGATGATTCTGGAACTTTCCAGGCAGAAATCTGCCGGGGAAGCACCCGCTCCACAGGAATGTCCCCAGGGAGATGGGCAATCACACGCCCCTCTTTTGAAAATGTGTCAGGAAGATTCGCCACTTCCAGCCGGATATCATCAGGAAGTTCCCCACGAACATTGGTAGCAAAGATGTTGAGAGTGCTTCCCAAAAGTTGAAACTTCGGGAATTTCTCCGCACGAACTTCACTTGCTCGCTGCTCAGCCGTCATGCGCTGCCAGACGGCTTGTCTCTGCTCGGTCCCTGGAACCACACGGTGTGCCTCATCGGGAGCGACAAACAGACGGAGCTTCACCCGCTGTGGCCACACCACGCTCGTCAACGGATTGTAAACCCGTACTAAACCTGTCTGGCTCCACTGGGGAAAGCAGACGATGAACAAGCCGTAGCAAACAATGACAAAGACAGCACTGTTGACTAACCATAAGGTGCGTTGCTCATTGATTACGATGCCCGCCAGGCGACGGGGAAGTCGTGAGGAGGCTTGCTCCACCGCCATCTGCTGCAACTCAACGGAACCAGTGGCTTCTGAAAAGCCTTCAGCCGAGAACGCGGCTCCGCTTGCCAGACGATCCGACCATTGAGGATGCCCCGCCTCGAGTCTCTGCCCAAGAAGAATAGAGTCCATACGCGATGAACGAAACGGCTGCCAGAGCCTCTTTAACCACCAGATGACGCTCGCGAGAATCACGGTGAAAGGAAACCATCGAGACAGCAAATCGCTGGGCCGCCACCAGCTATCAAAGATCATCGCGACCGCTGTCATCACCCCCACACACAGGATGAGAGAGGCGAGGGTTTGCAGGGAATGATGCCACAACACCGTACGTTTCAGGTCAGAAAGAGCGGCTTGCAGGCGCGCACCCGCTATGCGCCACGCACCATGTGAACGCCGATCAATGGCATGGCTCGCCCGTTCCCAAGTGTCAGGAAAGGACGTTCCTTCATCGTTTCTGACACTCTCCATACCCCATCCCTCGATGGTTGTTTCCCTCAATCACTGGCTGGCCTGTCACTACTGATCTGTCACTGCCGGCTGTCACTCTGAAGACATGAAAACTCCAACCCGGCAGACCGTACGATGCTACGCTGAAACCAACAGGTCACAGAAAGACCCTGCTTCTATCATCGTCCTATCATACCAGCCGCCACCTCCTCCGAAGCCCCCATTCCAGACAAATTGTCCCCGTGAGGACAACGAGCACCTCCCAGCGGTTCCACAGGCGGATCATCCGTTCGGCTTCCACAGGAACGGCTCGTGTTTGTGGCAGTTGGCCCACAATTTCATCGAGCTTTTCCAGAGGAAGTGAAACCCCCTGCGTCAATTGGGCGGCCAGTTCCAGATCCGCCACATTCGCTGACTTCGCCAGGAGTTCCCGTTGTGGTGCCGTGACTGTCACCTTGAGTGGCTTCAGGCTGGCCATCAACTGAGGGTCTGCTAATCGAATCAATGACTCTCCCTCTTTCAGCCCGGTCAGCTCGGCAGAAAAATAGAGTTCCGCCCGCCCTGTCCGCCGTAACTCAATGAGTTGACGTTGACCATTAGCCGCCTCCACTTCAACCTTCACGCTGGCGAGATCTGAAGAGAGGATTCGTTCGTCAAGAATCTCCAGTAGTAAATGGATCGTCTCACCAACTTCATACGTTGAACGATCAGCAGTAAACCGCAACGGTTGTTGATCGTCACCGCTGCGATGGCGACTCATGAAGCGGATGGCCTGGATCCAGTATTTGCCAAACAGACTGTCGCCGATGCGAAACCGCCACCGCCACGTTTCATCCGTCGCCTGGTAAAGAACTTTTCCGCTCCCCACACGTTGCAGAATGATCAGCGGTTCGTTGGGCTGACCTCCTGACCCCAGACGCTCGGCAAACACGACGGCTGCCGGCTTTAATGCGTTAATACGCACCGACCATAACCAGGGGGCCAGATCATTCCAAATTAACTGGTTTTCTGCAGGAGTCATGGCGAATCGAAACAGCTTTGTCCCCTGCCGTCCTTCAATCGTCAGTGCAGGATGGAAAGGCTCTGTCGCATCGCCTGGACGTTGGGCATCAGTCACTCGAAAGGGAAGCAATCGTTCCAGCGAGGTGCCGCCCCATTTCCACGGGTTGTTCAGTTCTCCCGCAATAACAATCAGTCCGCCCCCCTGATCACGAACAAAACGATCCAGAAGTTCGAGACTGGAAGGACTCAGCAAAGTGGGATCAATGTCCCCTAAAATCACAACATCCAGCGTATCAAAGTCTTCTTGACGTACGGGAAAGTTCCGAATGGCTGTCCGATCTTCTTTGGCATAATCCAGATCGGCATCCTGCAAAAGCGTCTGCAATTCGATGGACTGATCACGCTCGAGAAACTGTTTCAGAAAACGGAACTCATAGCGGGGTGCCGACTCCACCAGCAGAACTCGTAACTTGTCCCCACGAACTTTGACTACGCGCGACAGCCGGTTGTTATCGAGGTTCTGTTCCTGGGCAAGCCCTTCAACTTCCATAACCAGGCGATACTCTCCGGCTTGCTCAGGCGTCCACGACAACTCAACAGAGACCGGCTTGCCTGATTCAGTCGTCCCTTTCTCTGTCGCCAAGACAGCGCCACTGGACTCATCTTTCAGCAGGACATTGACAGGCGTTGGGGCCAGGCCACTGGCTCGAATTCGTCCCGTGACAATCAGAGGGTCACCCACAAAAGCCACGTCATCTGCCAGAAACTCGGCGAGTTCCAGATCCATTGGCACATCCGGATTTCCCACAGAAATCGGGTAAAGCGGGATTCCGCGTGTGACCAAAAAACCGACACTTGCAGAAAGGCGGTCACCGCTGGTGGGGTTGGGAACTCCGTCTGTGAAAATCATCACTGCCGCAAGAGGACTCCCACGCAATTCATCAATCACTCCCGCCAGCGAGGGGCCAATCCGTGACTCCACTCCTTGCGGCAACAACGATTCCAAAGCGAGATGCGGCTTGTCGGTGATCTCAACCCGCTGGGCGTTGGCTGAGAATTGATACAGCCTGACCTGATAGTTTTTTTTCACCCGGCGAAAAAACTCATCCGAGCCTCGACCAAGAGCCTTTTTTACGGCATCCAATCGTGTAATCGCTGTCGATGGTTTAACACTTGTCGAAGCGGGAGACAAAGGTGTCTTACCGGAAAGTGTCTTCGGATCAATATCCGCGATCGACATACTGGCTGACGTATCAATCAGAATGGGGAGGATCGGAAGTCCCGTTTCCCGGATAGCCAACGCGGGAAGCGAAAGCAGGCCCACAATGATCAACACGCTGGAGAGCCTGAGCATCACCAGAATCAGTCGCTTTGCAGCCGGAAGCGTGGCACTTTGTCGCCAGAGAACATGGGCCAGTAAAAACAGAACAGCCCCAAGAGCCAGCCAGGGCAACCAGCTCGGCAGGTGATCTCCGACCAGCCAGCGGAAGGGGCCTTGGGTGGTGAGATTCACCTCTAACTGACGCTCTGAACCAACACGGGACGCCGATGCAGGGTCATGGAGAAACGAAGAACCAAGGTACCAGGCGATGCCGTCGATGAGCCATTGCGGCAGTCCCATACGAGAACTCATTCCTGGAAGATCAGATCGGCGGTTGACTGAAACTCAGAGTGCCGCAAGAGCATTGGCAGCACTCTGAAAGTGATCAGGCAAATCGAAGACTTCTCCCCAGCATACCCTGAAGGGCCTGATCATCGATAGGCCCTGTCCTGCCAGAATCCGTCAGCCGAAGCCTCAGTTCGCGGCTTCAACTTCAGGCTTCAACAGTGGGAAGAAAATCACATCGCGAATCGTCTTGGTGTTGGTCAGGAGCATGACCAGGCGGTCAATCCCGATCCCCATCCCGCCCGCGCATGGCATCCCCACCTTCAAGGCCCGTACAAAATCATGATCCATCTTGGCCATCGAATCTTCTTCGGCCAACCCATCAAGCTGCGTCTTGAAAAGATCTTCCTGCAGCCGGGGATCGTTTAATTCTGTATAAGCATTCGCCAGTTCCAGCCCATGGATAAATAACTCGAATCGCTCGGCAATTTCCGGCTGGCCATGCTTGCGCTTGGTGAGCGGGCACATACTGGAAGGATAGTCAATCACAAAGACCGGCCCTTCCAGATGATCCTCCACCGTGGCTTCAAACACGTCGTTGACAATCACGTCGTGGTGGCGACCTTCGGTGGGGATATGCAGCTTCCTGGCCACATCCGCCACAGCCACAGCGTCGTGCATATCGCACCCCGCATGCTTGAGGAACAGGTCGCCATACTTCGCCCGCTGGAATGGCGGTGTGAAATCAAGCGTCTTGTCACCCCATTCCACAACGGTCTTGCCGTCGTTGGCCGCCTTGCAAGCCTCAGAAATGAGCTTTTCCGCCAGTTCCATCATGATGTTGTAATCAGCATAAGCCTGATACAACTCGATCATGGTGAACTCAGGGTTATGCGTCGCATCCACCCCTTCATTGCGGAAGACACGGCCAATTTCATAGACGCGTTCAATGCCGCCCACCATCAACCGCTTCAGATGCAACTCCAGCGCAATTCGCAAATAAAGCGGGATATCAAGGGCGTTGTGGTGCGTCACAAAGGGACGCGCCGCAGCTCCACCAGCAACCGCATGCAGGACCGGAGTCTCGACTTCAAAAAACTCCTGACCACGCAGCGTCTGGCGGATCGAATCAATGATTCGCAACCGCTGCAGCATCCGGGGCAGCACCCCTTCGTTATAGATCAAATCGAGATACCGCTGCCGCAGCAGGGTTTCAATATCATTTAGTCCGTGCCACTTTTCCGGTGGCTGGGCAAGACTCTTTCCCAGCACATGCAGCTTCGTCGCCAGAACAGTGACTTCGCCCGTATTCGAAAGACGCAACGTCCCATCAACCCCCAGCAGGTCGCCTGTCTGGAAGCATTCCATCAGGTTCCACTGTTCTTCGGCAATATCCTTCTTCGAGATCATCACCTGAATACGCCCGGTGTAATCCTGAATCGTGCCGAAGCGCAGCTTGCCTGAATCACTCCAGCGAATAATACGACCGGCCACACGAACGGCTTCCCCCTCGACGCCCTTTTCTGAAGGACACTTGGCGCGGGCTGCATCAATGTGCATATGGCCATCAAATCGCTGGCCCCAGGGGTCATGCCCCAAGGCTTCCATACGTTCGAGCTTTTCCAACCGGGCAGCAAGCAGATGATCTGGAGTATCAGACATTTCGAGTTCTTTTCTTGAGAGTTCACATGAAGGCCCCAACTATCGGGAAGCCCGTGTCAGAATGCAAACGTGAGAGTGAGGGTTTGTTCGTTGGCTTGGGGAAGTCGTACAAACGAAGAGTCTGCCCAGGAACCATCAAACCCTTCACCGCCCTCTCCTCCGCAACAGGACACAGCTCGCAGCAAACGGGATCGCACCCATTTGCTGACGTGAGTGATTCGCCGGTCGATTCACTCTGAGGCCGATTTTGTCGGGAGAGTTGTTAAGCAATCTGTGCCGCAAAGACGTCTGGTTTTAACCAACTGATACGCATTTCAATTTGAAATAGCGCTCTGCGTGCCATGCTTGCAGCTTTGGATAAGCATGTTTTTGAGATCATCAACGCGCTATTTCAAGTTGCGATTCGTATGAGATGATGTGCTGATTGAAAAGAGTGAGTTCTTCACGAAAATCCAGCGAATTCCACACGTAAAAAAAGGGGCACTCCGATCAAACCGGAATGCCCCCGCAATCTTCAAAGATAAAATCTTCAGCACACCGTGAATTCTCGCGATCACTGAAGAAAAGACGACATCACCAGGGGAAAATCACACAAACTGAGTCAGTCCCGGCATGCCAACGGGTTCCACAGGAAGTGAACCCCATTCATAGCTCTTGGGCCCCAGCACTTCCTGGCTGTTCATCGCTTGTTCCCAGGAGATTTTCTGGCCGGTATATGCCGACATCCGGGACATAATAGCGAGCATAGTACTATAGCACATATACTGCCCATTATTAATAGGTTCGCCCTTGCGGATTGAAGCAAACAGCTCATCGTGCTCGGTTTGATACATATTATTTTTGGGGCCTTCGTACTTCCAGATCTGCTTACCATCACGGTCATAGATCCGATGCTTGAAGATATCCGCCCGGCCAGTCGTCCCGAGAACATGATCACTGACGTCAACCTGCGTTCCATCCTGCTGACGGCAACGGAAGAACATCTTTACGCCATTGGCATACTCATAAGTTGCGGCAAAGTGGTCATAAATATTGCCAAACTCAGGCCCAACGCGAACCTGACGGCCGCCGGTGGCGCTACAGACAACCGGTGGTTCATCCTTCATGGCCCAGGCCATTTTATCCAGGCTGTGAATCGCCTGTTCGTTCCCGTGATCTCCTGAGAGCCACGTGAAGTAGAGCCAGTTACGCACTTGCCATTCCATGTCACTCCACTCGGGCTTGCGGGGTTTGCGCCACAAGCCGCGGGTGTCGTAACTACACTGCATCGAGACGATATCGCCAATCGTGCCTTGATGAATCTGATCGAAAGTCGCCCGCATGCCGTTGTCATAACGCCAGCAAAGCCCGGACACCACAGCCAGCTTCTTATCAGCCGCCTGCTTGGAAATTTCCATGACAGCGCGAACGCCAGGAGCATCCACCGCAATCGGCTTTTCAACAAACATATGCACGCCAGCATCAAGCGCCAGCTTCATATGCTCAGGACGAAAATGGGGTGGCGAGCAAAGCAGAATGACATCAACACCAGATGCCAGCAGGTTTTTGCAGCCCTCAAAACCCGTGAATTTATGGGCGTCATCAACCGTAATCCGATCCGCAAAATCTGCGTTGGATTGGAGATTCTTCAAACTGTTTTCAATATTGTCGCCAAACGCATCCGCCATCCCGACCAGCTTGACGTTCTTATCAGCCGACAACGCCTGAGCAGCTGCCCCGGTCCCACGACCGCCGCAACCCACCAGACCAACACGCAAAGTGTCATCTACAGCCGCGTAGGCTCGGGTCGCAATTTGTGACGCTAAAACCGTCGCACCAGCAACGGCCGTTGACGTCTTAAGAAAATCTCGGCGATTCGCATTCAACGAAGACATGTGAGAGACGGTGTCAGTCATCAAAACCTCGGCAGGATGAGAAAAGGCGGGTGTGGATGAAACCAAGCGGATTGACTTTTCCGCCACGCATACTGTACCAGATTGTCTACACAAATCGCGAGACCCTGTTTTAAAAAACTGGGAGACACCCTTTTTGCTCAGAAAACTCAGACAAAATGGGATCTCCCGTCGTACGTCAGGCAATGTAAAAACTGTTTGAAGAATATCGAACTCAACAGAAAGTCCAGGCATGAACCGTCGATCATTTCTCGTGACCGCTGCAACGACCGTCACTGCAAGTGCCGTGTTGGCACAGTCAGAAGTTGCCAGGTCAGCCGATTCCCCCGCAGTCACTCCCGTCCCCGCTGCCAAAGGGCCACTTTGGAAAGCAGTGAAATACAGCATGGTCGGCGTCAAAGGAACGATTGCTGAGAAATTCGCAGCAGTTAAAGCCGCGGGATTTGATGGCATCGACATGGACGCCCGCGTCGCCGACAAAAATGAAGTGGTCGAAGCCGCCAAATCCACCGGCCTCAAAGTCCACGGCGTGGTCGATTACGATCACTGGAAATTGCCACTCTCCAGTCCTGACGCAGAGGTTCGGGCCAAAGGACTGGCTGCACTTGAAGAATCATTGCACGATGCCAAGCTGTATGGCGGTGATAGCGTCCTGCTCGTCCCAGCCCTCGTGAACAAGAAAACCTCCTATCAGGACGCCTATCAGCGTTCACAAACCGAGATTCGCAAGGCTCTGCCATTGGCCCAGAACCTGGGAATCAAAATTCTCTTTGAAAACGTCTGGAATAACTTCCTGCTGAGTCCGCTCGAATGTGCCCGCTATATCGATGAATTCGAGTCACCTTTGGTCGGCAGCTATTTCGACGTGGGCAACATCGTGAACTACGGCTGGCCTGAACACTGGATTCACACGCTGGGGCACCGCATCGGCAAGCTGGACATCAAGGAATTCAGCCGTTCCAAAGCCGATAAAGAAGGGCGTTACGCCGGCTTTGGCGTGCAGATTGGCGAAGGAGAATGCGATTGGCCAGCAGTCCTCACGGCCTTAAAAGAGATTGGCTACTCTGGCTGGGCAACCGCTGAAGTCGGCGGAGGCGGCGAAGATCGCCTCAAAGACATTTCAACCCGCATGGACAATATCTTCACGACGTGGAACGCCTGATCGACTCCTGAGTGGTTCGTTTCCCGCTGGAAAAAGTGGTTATCGGGCACAAATTTCGGCAGTTTCTGCGGCGAAACCCCCTTCTGGCGGGTTTCGCCGTTTTTTTATGGCCTCATCTGGGGGAACAACTCCGACTCCCTCTGGACAAGATTTTTCAAAGGGACGACACAAGGGAACATCGTCATGCGTCAACCCACCTCTCTTTTCACAAGAGTCGATCCCATGTCCAAATTGCAGGCCTCTCCTTTAGCTTCAATCGCTTTCTCCAACCGGCTCTCAGCTTTCGGCCGAGCATTAGCCGCCCCTGTGCTGGGAGCTGGCTTGATGATGGCTGGTGCCAGTGGTTGCAACACACAAACATCATCAACAGCAGTGGCTGTCGTTGATCTCGACAAGGTTGCCGAACTCACCGGCGTGACCACCCAGATCAAGGAAAAGCTGGCTGCCAAAGAGCAGTCGTTAAACACTGAATTGCTCTCCGCACAAACCCAGCTTCGCCAGGAACTTGTGAATCGCAAGAATGCTGCTGGTGAAAAACCATCTCAGGAAGACCTGCAAAAACTTCAGCAGTTTGAAGCCAATGCCAACCGTGCCTTGGGAGCCGCCCGCAACAAGGCCAAAACACTTCTGGATCAGGAACGCCTGAAACTCGTGGCCCAATTCCGCGATCAGATCAAACCGGTCGTCATGGAACTGGCCCAGGAAAAAGGCTATTCCGTTGTAATCCCGAAAAACGATGGCCTGCTTCTGGCGATTTCTCCCGGTGCCGAAATCACTGAATCGGTTGCGACCGCCGTCGGACGGGGAACCATCAAGCTGACCACCACCACTGCCACCGCCACCGCGAAAGAGCCTGTGTCAGCCGCTCCAGCGCTGCCCGCAGATCACGAACCCGCCCCCGCTGCAACCGACACCGCTGCGGCTCCTGGCTTCCCCAGAGAATAGAGCCATTGGTGGCCAACACGTCCTTGAGTTGGCCACCTGCTCACCGCTCGAAAATCCCATCATTGAACGCCGAAGTTGCCTCTGAAATTTCAGAGTGACACCTTCGGCGTTCTTGCTTTCTCTCTCCTGTTTTTGCCAGATCATGTGTGCCAGTTCTTGTGTGCCGGAACAGGCCCCGTTTTAAGCAGAACCTTGAGAAAAATCGCTACAGCCGATTTATTCGTGTCAACCAGCCCTTAGATCACAGCCGATAGCAGATGATGAACAGGTCTGGAGTCACACCATTCAGGCCAGACAGGTGATCAACGGCAAAAATGCCCGTGACAGACCCAAGGAAGGAGTCTTTCAATGCCTAGCAGAGTGTGGATTCTCGCTATGTCCGCAGCGGCTGCACTCGCCCCAAGCTTGTGCCCAGCTGCCGATACACCTTCAGCCCGCGGAGGGCGCATTGCTGCTACTCCTTCGGTTGAAGTGCCAACCAGGTACACCCGCGGTGGTTCATCCAACGCACCTGCGACGCAGTCAGCCAGTAAGAGCAGCTACAGCGAACTCTTCGGGGATGCTCCCGCAGTCACTCCGGTGAAAGACTCCAGCGTAACGCCGGCTTCAGCCAAAACGACGATTGGCTCTTCAGCCAGTCGCATTGGTGCCGAACGCACAGCCGCCTGGAGCAGCGAAACCGATAACAATGCCCCATTGGGAACCGCAGCGTTCAAGAAATCCGAAGGATCGAACAGCTTCATTCAGCCTGTTCGTCATACGGAAGAACGATCTGCTGCCACAAATCCGAAAGCCGCTCCCGCCACTCGTGCTGATGCCACTCCGCAGATTCCCTCGCTGAGTGTCGAGTGGATTCGCCGTTCCGATATCAACGTTGGCCAGGAATGTGCCGTTGATCTCGTGGTTCGCAACACTGGGAACACTCCCGCTTCAAAGGTGGCCGTTGACGGATACTTCCCTTCAACCGTTCGCCTGACCAGCGCTGTCCCCAAGCCCGCTGCGATTACCGATCACCTGACTTGGAATATCGAATCGATTCCTGCCGGTGGCGAGTACAAAGTCACGATCAAGATGATCCCCAGCCGCCGGGGTGATTTAGCCACAAACGCCACCGTGCGTATGACCGGCACCGCGTCTGCCGCGTTCCGAGTGGAAGAACCACTGCTGAAAGTTTCGCTCAAAGGGCCTAGCGATGTAATGGTCGGTGACCCCGCTTCACAGACTGTGGTTGTTGCCAACCCTGGTAGTGGCGTCGCTCATGATGTCAAGCTCGATGTGACACTCAGCGACGGGCTGGAATGCAGCAAGGGCAGCCAGTTTGTGATGGAAGTGGGTTCAATCAATGCGGGCGAATCCCAGACGGTGCGACTGCCGGTCGCTGCCACGAAGGGTGGTCGCCAGACCGTTTCTGTAGTTGCCACAAGCAGCTCAGATGCCGGCCACACCGCCACATCGACCATCAATGTGCTTGCTCCGACATTACAGGTGGCTCTTGATGGCCCAGGCTTGCGTTACAAAGGCCGCAACGCCAAGTATGTCGTCACTCTCAAGAATGATGGCAGTGTCCCGACAACCAATGTGCGAGTTACACAGAACGTTGCCGAAGGCTTTGATTTTATCTCTGCCGACAAGGGTGGAAAGTTCGATGCCGGCCGCCGCCAGATTTCCTGGATTGTCAGCCGCGTTGAGCCAAACCAGTCGATGAACCTGACTTGTGAATTGACTGCCAATGCGCTGGGTTCATTCACAATGGATGTCCAGGCCATGACGGACTCAACCACCATGGTTCAGGCTTCAACCACAACCGCTGTGGAAGGTTCTTCGGCCCTTTCGATGAAGGTGATCGACCTTGATGACCCTGTCGAAGTCGGTGGAGAAACCGCCTACGAGATTCGCGTCTCGAACGAAGGAACAAAGGCCGCTTCTGCTGTCACCGTGACCTGTGATCTCCCTGCTGGCCTTGAACTGGTCAACGCTCGGGGTGCCACAGAAGGAATCAGCGATGGCCGGATCGTCGGCTTCAAGCCTCTCGCCTCGCTGGCTCCTGGAACAGAAGCCATCTTCCGGGTGCATGTCCGCAGCACCCAGGAAGGCAACCTCCGCTTCCGTGCCCGCGTCACCAGCAATTCGATTGAAGAGCCGCTGATCATCGAAGAACAGACCAAGTTCTACTCGGATGTTCGCCAATAACGCAAAACGACTCTGAGATTCATCAAAAGAAGAACCCCGCAGAACATTGGTTTCTGCGGGGTTCTTCTTTTTTGTGTGTCAGGCTGGTGGTGTTTTCATGCCTCTAACAGCTTTCGTGCCATACTCACGGCTCTGAGCTGTCTTTTATACACAAGTTTTCTTGAGCATTTGTTGGCAGGCTTGCCAAGCGAGGGTAGCCCAGGTTGCTTTGCAACCTGGGCCGGCAAAGCCGGTGAGAGGTCGCAGTTTGAGTCAATCCGACGAGACCATACCCGGTCAAACAAAAGATGATCTGCCTCGCGTAGACAGAAGTGGTGAATGAACATTTCTTACCGCAGGCAGGGAAATGGCACGAAATGACCACCGAACTGGTCATCGGTCGTGCGTCGCGGGCCAGCCAGAACCCCTTTGTTTCATTAACGCCTCCTGGAGACAACCTCCCACGGCTCTGCCGTCCAGGTTGCAAAGCAACCTGGGCCACCCATGTCAATTTCGTGGTGCGGTTCAGGTGGCGAAAAAGTTGTGTATAAACGACAGCGACTCTGAGGCAAGCAAGCTCTGTGAACTGTTGGAACATCGACAGCAAACAGACATTCAGCATGCTCAGCCCACGACGACTCAATGAATTTCTCTTCACGAATCACGAGCCAGGAATTAACAATCGCACCGCACTTTGATCGCTCCGCTTCTAAAAAGCACAATGTGTACATCGCTCAGTGTTTGCCTGGCCACACCCGTGATTCCACAAAAGCAACGACTTCATGAAGTTTGAATGAAGGGGCGTTTTTTGTGGTAACAGATTTGAAACTCACGCGACATTCAGCCCGACAGTGCCTTGGTACGCAGCGAAATTCAGCAGGACTGAATCGCTGGCGATGCGAAGGCTTGAATCGAATGTGCCGTTTCAATTTGGAAGGAATTCCAGCAGATGCCCTCCCGCAAGTTTTCTGGTTTTACGTTGATTGAGCTTTTGGTCGTCATTGCCATTATCGCGATTCTGATCGCCTTGTTACTCCCGGCTGTGCAGCAGGCACGTGAAGCCGCCCGCCGTTCTCAGTGCAAAAACAACCTGAAACAATACGGGCTGGCACTCCACAACTATCACGATGTGCACAACCTCTTTCCTCCTTTTACCGGGGGGGAACATACAACTGCCGCAAGTGTTGCCAAAACCGGCGTCATCATGCTGCTGCCGTTTCTTGATCAGACACCGGTTTATCAGGAGATTGAAGGACTCACGGGCAACAACAAACGCCCATGGACTAACATCTCTCCCTGGAACCGACGGTTCTCCTTCATGGAATGCCCCAGTGATGCAGGGCAGACCGCTTTGAATCCCGCAGATAATCGCGGTAAGAGGAACTATGTCTTCTGCGCCGGAGACACCGAAGCCGGCAAAGATTTCGCAACACAGCCACTTCGACCTCTCGCCAGCCGGGGGATGTTTGCCTACCTCTCATGCGTCGGTTTCCGTGATATTACCGATGGCACCAGCAACACCATCGCCATGTCGGAAATCACGTTACCCACTTCAACCAACGGCCCCGGCCTCGTCGCGGCCATGTATTTGCCAGCAGGCAACATCAGCCCTGCCGCTTGCAAGGCCCTCTGGAATGCGTCATCAAGAACCTACTTACCGCCAAGTGGTGCCGATACAGGGAGCGGCGGTATCCGTGGATACCGTTGGGGCGATGGCGCTGCGATATTTTCCACATTCTCGACAGCCCTCCCTCCCAATACCTCCAGTTGCTATACACGAAATTCAGCCAGCCATAGTGGATATGGAGTTTTCAATGCGGGCAGCTCACACACAGGCGGCGTCCACACCTTAATGGCCGATGGCTCGGTTCGGTTCATCAGTGACAACATTGATACTGGCGATCAGGGAGCCATCCTGCCTGTCAGCGGATTCCAGGCCGGGCATCTTCCCCTGCTGACACCTGCTTCAGGGGCCAGTCCCTATGGCGTCTGGGGAGCTTTAGGAACACGGGCCGGCGGCGAATTGAATACTAATTTCTAAGACTTTCTCCGTGATGGCTCCCTCTCCCGCTTGCGGGAGAGGGCCGGGGTGAGGGCCGATGAACCCGCCGTGTTTACAAAGCCAAGACCAATCCCCTCATCCTGCCAGCGGCTCTTTCTCCCTCAGGGAGAAAGACTTATAGAGATCCCTTAACCGAAGAAGGATATGAGCGCTTTCGGATAGCCTCTAAGACTTGCTGCAAGAACCATCGAATCCATCTCTCTCAAGAGAGTTTTGAAATCCTTCTCCCTCGAGGGAGAAGGTGGCCGCAGGCCGGATGAGGGGGCGACGCGTTGCTCTCGATGAAAGGCACGTTATCATTGATGAAGCGAACATCGACGAAGCGTTATCGATCAGAAGCATGGACGGTTAAAGTCCCCTCACCCCGGCTCTCTCTCGCAAGTGAGAGAGTGAGTTTTTGAAGATAGCCTCTAAAATCTCAACAGATTTGCCGGTACTTCAATCATCATCAGGGAGGCTCCAGCGAGTCAGCGATCACTCCCTGACGATTTGATCGCTCTGAGATAATAATTAGCAACATGACATATCAGAATTGGTGTCCGCTCATGCGATGGCAACCGTTAAAGATCTGCAGTCCCCTTTTGCGAAGCATGACATTTGGGGGACTTCTGGTCGCACTGACCGGCTGCGGGTTGGGAAGCTTCCACGATCAACTACCAGCCACCGCAATTGCCCGGGGCGTGGTGACTTACCGTGGTGAACCGGTCTCCGAGGCAGTGTTGGTCTTTCAATCCAAAGTTCAGGGAGGATACGCCGCTTCGGCAATCACTGATAAAGATGGAAAGTTCGACCTGAAAGCCTTCCCGCCAGAATCGGGCGCAGTCCCAGGCGCTTACAGCGTCGCCATCATGAAAATCTCTCAGGAAGACCTGCACGCAGAGGGAAGCACGCCGGGCACTCCTCCTCAGCCAAACTCCCTGATCCCCATCAAGTACAGCAACGCAGCACTCTCCGGCCTGACAGCAGAAGTCCCCTTCGGCGGCACAGACCACCTCCTCTTCAATCTGCTGGATTAACTGGCCTTACTCTCCGCGCGGCTTTGCACGACCGCATCCAGCAGAACGCTGGATCTGTTCCCGAGACCGCGGCCTGATTTGACCATGCCTGACTTTGGATCCAGATGCGGCGGTGCGATTCGAGGATCCGTTTCCGCGCAACAAGGCGTGATGGGGTAGGAGCCTTGTGCTCATCATGTCCCCGTTCGTTTCCGCCTGCGGTGTACCACGATTGTTGAACTGGCGAAGCCCATCTTCAATTGGCTCAGCAGGCCGTTTCTACAAGGAGGCGTCTTTTTGCTCAGGCGGTTTTTTTCTGGAAGAAGGTGGGTTCGGTTCCTGCGCGGAGGCGGGCCAGATTCCCCTGGTGGCGATAAATGATCAGCACCGACAGAACCACAGCCATCACCGCTTGTGCTGTCGTCGCTCCCTGAATTCCCTCTCCGTTGCGAAAGGCAAACGGCACCTGCCAGCAGACCACTTCAAACGCAAGATAAGCCACCAACGCAATCAGAGAACTCAGCGACACAATCTTGTTGATCGCGAAACTTCCAAAGAAAAACAGCGTGGCAACCAGCAGGCCCCAGGGCGTCGCCGCTCCCAATGCTCCCAGAGACGTCGCAATCCCTTTCCCCCCACGAAAACCCAACCAGATGGGAAACATGTGCCCGATGACCGTGGTCATCGCCGACATCGGGAGCGCCCATTCATCTCCGCCCAACCCGAATAACCCCGGCAAAAAAAGCGGCGGGAGATATCCCTTGAGAGCGTCGAGAATCAGCACGACGAACCCCCACTTTTTCCCAAGCGAACGGCTGACGTTGGTGGCTCCGATATTGCCGCTCCCTTGAGTTCGGATATCGATCCCTTTGATCAGGCGTGCCAGAATCAGCCCGAAAGGAATGGAACCCGCAAGATAACTCAAGGCAATCAAAACAACCCAGGCCATGAAAAGCGATCCTGAAAAACAAGCGGCACAGTGGGAACATACTGTGGGAATATTACGGGGAGATATTACAGAAAGAACGTCTGTCAGACCGGGCACTTTTCAAGCAAACCATGGTATTGGGTGTGCCTTTGTGCTGCTGATGTGTGATTGTGAGGAGATTCTGCCGACCGTGCCGGGATGTGGCAACCAGGAATATTCGCTCAGGCGACAGCTCGCAGGCTCTGGAGTTGAGGCTTCAGTTCTCGCCACACCAGATCAACCCCCAACATTCGCATGCAGGCATGATGACCCAAGGGACAAACACGCTTCTGGCAAGGCCCACAAGCTAGAGCTAATTGAATAGATGTGGAAACCGGCGACCAGGTCTCGCTCCATGCCTGATGCGTTGGGCCAAAGAGCACAAGATGCGGCACATTCGCCGCTGCGGCAAAATGGCGTGGCCCCGAATCAGTCGTCACCACAAAAGACGACTTCGTAATGACGGCTTTCGTCAACGAAAGCGACAGCGGTTCCCTTCCCAAGGATTTCACCCGCGGATGGTTAAGGATCGATTCAATTTTGAGGCTATTTTCTCGCTCGCTCGGCCCGCAAAGAATGACAACGGCGGATGCAGTCTCATCAACAATCCGCCGGGCCAACGCCGCAAATGACTCACTGGGCCAGTCTTTCGCCGCACCAAAAGCCCCCCCCGTGTTAATCGCCACCAGCGAGGAGGCATTGGCAATGGCAGGATGAGCTGCCAGAAAATGCTGCCAATGCGCTAACCCTGGTTCTGTGCAAACCAGTTCCATCCGAGCATGCCGGGCATCAGGCACGCTGGCTCCAGCGGCCTTAACAAGCTCCAGATAATCTTCCAGTGCAGGGTGCGGAATCTTTCTTCGAGAAGCTGCCAGACCATCAGTCAGCAGCCACCCCCGGCCATCCCGTGCAAAGCCAATTCTCCGTTTCGCACCACCAGCCCAGGCAGACCAAGCCGACTGAAAGGAATTGGGGAACAGTATGGCCTCGTCGAATCCTTCATGCCGCAAGATGCGGAGGAATTCAAGGCCTGACTGAATGGCTTGGAGAGGTTGTTTCCGCAAGTTTTTTTCAGGAGGGCGTGTGATCACGCGGTCGACAAGACCTGTCCCTTCCAGAACTTCAGCCACATAAGGCTGGAGAATCGCGACAGCTTCGTCATCGGGAAACGACGCACGCAGAGCACGCAAGGCTGGCGTGGCCATGAGCGCATCACCCACCCAGTTGGGCATAAAGATGGCCCGCTTCATGCCGCTTTCCGTTCAAACCCAGTCCGTGCAGCAGGAACGTCTGATTCGCTTGCCACAGCTGAACTGTGTGTTGAAATCGAGAGGACGTTGGCGTCCTGATTTCGCAGCCGGCGGACAATTTCCGTCGTCGACAGACCGTCCACAGCCCCCATCGGTTTCACAACCCCGCCATAAGCCAGCACGACTTCTCGTCCGACAATTTCCTCGACCGAGTAAGTGCCACCCTTCACCAGAACATCCGGCTTAAGGGTCTTGAGCAGGGCATGCGGTGTGTCTTCATTAAAAACAACCACATAGTCTACAACTTCCAGTGCTGCCAGCATCCGGGAGCGGTAGTCTTGATCAAAGATCGGGCGATCAGGAGCTTTCCCCAGTCGACGAACACTCTCGTCACTGTTAATCGCGACAATCAGACATTCCCCTTCGCGAGCCGCTTCCGCCAGATAGCTGACATGCCCCGCGTGAAGCAGATCAAAACACCCATTGGTGAAAACAATCTTCTGACCAATTTTCTGACGAGCCGCAATCTGCCTCTCCAATGTGGAGAGCGAAAGAATCTTGCCATCCTGATGACGATGAGCCTTCATCAGATCAGCGAGAATCTCGGCTCGGGAAATGGCGACGACACCAATTTGCTCGACCTCAAGACCGCCAGCAATATTGGCCAGACGACCAAGATCAGCGGGTTCAAGCCCTGCTCCCAGACCCACACCAATCATCGCCATGACCATGTCACCGGCTCCGGTGATATCGCAGACTTCTCGTGGACGTGTCGGCAAATGTTCGCCGCGCCCATCCTGATGAACCAGCGCAATACCGTCCCGATCCATGGTCACGAAGGCATAATCCAGATTCATTTTCTCGCAGAGAACCTGACCTGCTCGAAACGCATCGGCGACTGTCCGCACTTCAATACCGGTGGCGCGGGTTGTTTCCAACCGGTTGGGCGTGACCGAAGTCGCACCATGATAAGCATCACAATTTCCATGACTGGCAGGATCAACAACCACAGGAATGCCGGCGTTACGAGCAGCTTTGATAAGAGGAGTGAGAAGTTCAGTCGTGCAGAACCCTTTGCCATAATCAGAAACCAGAATCGCCTGAAACTCATTCAGGTGCGGCAGAACCTGATTCAGAATTCGCGTTGCCAATGTATTTGAAATAGGAGTCCGGACTTCACGATCGACCCGCAGCATCTGGTGAGGATGGCGGTACTGGGCACTTCCCATATAACGGGTTTTCAGCGTGGTGGGACGGACTTCATCAATGCAGACCGAGCCACAATCGATATCGAGCCGCTCCAGTTCCCGGCAAGCCGTCCGGCCCTCTTCATCCGCACCAATGACACTGAGAAGCGTCACTTCAGCATCGAGGCCGCGAACCATCTGAGCGACGTTTGCAGCGCCACCCAGACGAATTTCCTGACGCTGCTCATGGAGCAGAATCACGGGGGCTTCTTGAGAAATACGCTCTGCATCACCCCAGACGTAACGATCCACAATGAGATCGCCGACAACGAGGAGACGTGGACGGCCAAGCCGCTCGACCGAGTCGATAAGATGATAAGACATCCGAGGCAATCCCTGCCGCATGTGTGACCCGACACCCTCGCCCCGCAGCAAGGCGTGCCAAGCGAGTCTTCCTGACCATCTGGAATCTTCCCGACATTCCCGGAATGCGTCAATCCCGGTAAATGCTGAAGCCCAGCTTCTTTCACTTTGGGGCCGTCAACTCAGCTAATCGACCAGCAAAGTAAGGCTGCGCTAAAAAAGGAGAACCAGGCGCTATGTCAAAGCCTTTTACATCAACGAGAATCTGGCCGTTTCTTTCAGGCGGGACTCAATCCAGTCAAGTCGACCAACAATCGCAGCCAGTCTGTTTTTATCGCCCGGATTTCGTAATGAGATGTTCCAGTGTTCCTTCTTCAGCCAATGAAGGCTCGCCACCAGAATCCCCGCCTGATCCAGTAACTGTGTCAAAACGAGCGTTTCATCAGACAAGGGACGGACTTGCCGGTAGGCTGCAATCGCCTCGCGCCAGGTGCCGGGCGCGAGTGCCGTGAAACTTCCCAACAGCCGGGCGAGATCAACGGCGACCGTATCCACATGAGCAGCAGCAGCATCGATCATCCCCGTCACCCGGCCATCCTCCATGAGAACATGTCCATGCCAGAGATCACCCCAACAGGGTGTTAACGACAGGCTTGCCTGTTGCCACTTCAAGAGCTGAGGCAACAGACAAGGAACCTGCTGCCGGACATGAGATTCGATGGCTCTCAAGCGCGCAGCGATTTCTGGCGGCCCCGGCAGATTGAGATCGCCCTGAGATTTGAGAAACTTTTGAATCTCCATCACTCGAGCCGCCAACGCAGTGGACTGCCCAGACGAATGAGACGGAAACCATCGCGCTGACCGGGCAGGTGCGCGAAATGTCGCCGCCGCTTCATGCCATTTGGCCAGCATGGTCATCGCTGCGGCACATGCTGGTGTCTCTGGAGAGATGCCAGACAGGGGAGAACCAGAAAGCCAGGGTTCCAGTTGCCAGGCGCCCCCTTCCCAGAAAAACGTCGTCGCACCGGAAGCCGCTGGCAACGGTGGGGCAACCGGCAATCCCGCATCACACGTGTATCGCAACAGAGCATGCAGCCCCGCCAGCCGATCTGGCGAAAGAGCCTGATCCGACCAGCGTCGCAGCGCAAATCGCCCCATGCTCTCTGTAACAACCTGAAAAATCAGATCGCCACTGAATCCTTGACCTTGCACCTGTTGAATCATCAGATGGACTGGCAATCCCAGCCAGGGGTATTGCCTGGCGCAAACCGTTTTCAGCGAGACAGCCAGCAAGTGCTCGCGCATGAGAGGAGCATTGAGTTCCTCAGTGATCAGTTCATGGGGCATGCAACATTCCTGTCAGCAATCCCGGAACGACCTCAGATAATCCGTTTGTGTCCCCATGCAAGAAGACACAAACGGCAGCCTCACCTGTTAATGCGTTTTACATAGTAACTCTATCGCTCTGGCGGCGTAAAAAACCAAACTTTTCGGGACAAATGACGCCCATACGCCGCCACACCTAACCCGGAAACGGGTTTAATCACGCTGGGAAATGGCTTCGTAGTGGCGGTCGGGAACCCCGATATAATTCGATGACGGGCGAATGATTTTGTTGTCTGCCAGTTGTTCAAGGACATGGGCACACCAACCGACAATGCGGCTGGTTGCAAAGACGCATGTGAACATCTCACCAGGAATGCCCATGTAGTGCTGCAAACTGGCCGAATAGAAGTCGACGTTGCAGTTGCGTTTGATCGACTCAAACACGCGGGCTTCCATGGCCACAGACATGTCGTACCACTTGGGTTCGCCGGTTTCTTTCCCCAGACGCTCCGACAAAGTCTTGAGGTGCTTGGCGCGAGGATCTTCCACTTTATAAACCGCGTGGCCGAAGCCCATGAACTTCCCTTTGTTGGCCCGCGTGGTTTCGACATAGCTGGCGACATTTTCGACGCTGCCAATCTCCATCAACACCTTGAGAACCTCGGTATTCGCACCGCCATGCAAAGGCCCCTTGAGGGCACCAATGGCTCCGGTGACTGCCGAGTAAAGATCCGCCAAAGTGGCCGCAATCACACGGGCTGCGAAGGTACTGGCATTCAATCCATGCTCGGCATGAAGAATCAGGATGAGATCCATGGCACGAGCCGCATCCGCTGATGGCTCTGTCCCATTGAGCATGTACATAAAGTTGGCGGCATGACTGAGATCATGACGGGGAGCAATCGGTTCCAGGCCGGCCCCTAGGCGACGAATCGCCGCGGTGATCGTGGCCAATTCCGCCGTCAGACGAACAGACTTTTCAAAATTCGCCTTGGGCGAGTTGTCTTCTGCCAGATCGTCATAACAGCCTGAAACAGAAACCGCTGTCCGGAGAGCTGCCATCGGCGGCGTGTCTCGTGGCAACGACTTGAGACAATCGATAACCGGCGTCTCGACTTCCCGGTGGTGAACCAACAGGTCGGTGAAAGACTTTAATTGAGTGGCATTGGGAAGCTCTCCCTCCAGAAGAAGGTAAGCGGTTTCCTCAAATGTGCTCAGCTCAGCCAATTCGTGAATGTTGTAACCACGATAGATCAGCTTGCCGAGATCGCCATCGACGTCACAGATTTGTGAGTCAGCAGCAACAATCCCCTTAAGACCTTTGGCGGCGATTTTGTCTTTTTCGAGCGCGGCATCGGTCATGGGGGCAGGGCTTTCTCGTAGACGGGTGGGTGATGGCCATGAAAAATCGGAACAATAGAGTATAGCAGTAGCGAATTTCTCGATTCAATGTCGGATACGCCCAAACTGTGGATCCGTCGAACACACATGGCCGAAATGGGAGAAACTCCTCCTGATATTCACAATGGGAAGGGAGAGGGCAAAAAGACAACAGGGCGTATATTCTGGGGTGATGTGAGTGGATTCCGGCTCTGCAAGAAAATTTTTCAAAAAATTTGTAATGAACGGCAGAATTCGCAGAAGTTTTTTTCCCGCGACGTTAGCATTCCGTGAGCAATCGTCCGCAGCGAGAGAATGGATTCTGTCAACGCAACGGTCGGCGCCACAGAGAGCAGGCTTTGCCTTCGCTCAAAACTGATTGCCCGACAATGCTGAGCCAGGCTGGCTTCGACGGATCAGGTGTAACGGCATGATGCCTAGTATCATCTGATCAACGATCAGCCAGATTCGTTTTCTCCTCGTGGTGCGAACGCGACATGGATCGCCGGCCCGGGGGTACGAGCAGTTTTTTCATATGCTCGTCGGGTGGCCTCCATGCCAGTGCAACTGCGGTAGTCCTACCGCCTTTGACCTGTGACTTATGATCGGAAGCTGTCTCGACAAGGAGGTTTGACACATGGATCAATTACAACAATCACTTCGTGATCTCCTGAAAACAGGGGAGCCCCACGGCTTTTTAACCTACGCCGATATTGATCGTTATATCCCGGATGAAGGTGGCGATCCTTCTCTGGTGGATGAACTCATCATGGCCATCGAAGCCGCTGGCCTGGATGCCATCGAACCTGACGGCGGGATCGACCCACTTCAGTCGTTGCCACCATTGGAAATGCTGGAGCCTGAATCCCCTTCAAGCTCACGTGACCCAATTCGTATGTACCTGAGCCAGATGGGGCACATTCCTCTGCTGACGCGCGAGAAAGAAATTTATCTTGCCAAGCAGATTGAAATGACACGCCGCTGGTTCCGCCGACGGATGCTGGAGTCCGATTTCGCCATTCGCATCGTCGTCGAAACCATTCACAAAGTGCGAACTGGCGAACTGCCATTTGAACGCACTTTGCGAACGTCAGACACAGAAAGCGTCCAGAAGGAGCAGATCCTGGCGCGGATGCCACACAATCTGCCCACCATGGAACGCATGCTGGAAGAGAACAAAGAAGACTTTGCCCTGCTTCGCACCGTTTCAGGGACACCAGAAGAAGCTGTCATTCGCGAGCGGATGGCCATTCGTCGCAGCAAGATGGCCACACTCTGTGAAGAACTCAGCGTGCGGACACAGCGCCTCCAGCCAGTCATGCGCCGGATGGAGCAAGTCTCACTCCGCATGCAGGAACTGCAAAAGCAGATTGCGGCTCGCCAGATTCGCCGCATGCCCATGACGGCCGCTGATATCGCTGCTGCCCAAACTGAACTGGAAACTTTAATCCAGGAAGTTCAGGAACATCCCGGTGACTTCCAGACTCGTATTAAGCGAGTTCTGCAAAAGTTTGAAGGCTGGACACGCTCCAAGCAGCAGCTTTCCGGCGGCAACCTTCGTCTGGTAGTCTCCATCGCCAAAAAATACCGTAACCGCGGACTCAGCTTTCTTGATCTGATTCAGGAAGGGAATGCTGGTCTGATGCGCGGTGTTGAAAAGTACGAATTCCGTCGTGGCTACAAGTTCTCGACCTACGCAACATGGTGGATTCGCCAAGCCATTACCCGTGCCGTGGCAGATCATGCCCGCACGATCCGGATTCCTGTCCACATGTTCCAGAGCATTTCCACGCTCAAGAACAAGAGTGAACAGATTCGACAGGAAACCGGCCGCGAGCCAACCATTGAAGAACTCGCACTGGCTGTTGATATGTCGGTAGAAGACACCGAACGGATTATGAAGACCTGGCGACATCCCATGAGCCTGGATACGCCAATCGGTGAAAGCGAAGACTCCAGCTTTGGCGACTTCCTTGAAGACAGCCATGAGTCAACACCCGCAGACAATGCCTTGCGGGAAATGCTCCGGGATAAAATTGATATCGTGCTTCGCAGCCTGACTTACCGTGAACGAGAAATCATCCGCCTGCGTTACGGCCTGGGTGATGGCTATAGCTACACTCTTGAAGAAACCGGCCGGATCTTCAAAGTCACTCGCGAGCGTATTCGTCAGATTGAATCGAAGGCCCTGAAGAAGTTGCAGCACCACACCCGTGCTCACCACCTGCAAGGCTTTGTGGAAGATCTCCTGCCAAACAATGCTAAGCCAGGCTCCATGATCAACGATGAACCGATGCTGTCGGATGAGCCTAAAGCCTCCGCCACGACCCGTCGTCGTAAGGACTCGATGACATTGGCCGCTGCAAACTGATGCACAACACAACCTTCACAGAGGATAGTCACGACTGACTCACCCCTCATCATCTTCAGGCCCTGGTTCCTCCATGGAACCAGGGCCTGTTTCATTATCACTCTTGTCAGGATGCTCGAACCAGCTCGATATGCCGGGCTTGATTTGGCTCAGTTGCAGGGAAATCGCTGCGGCTGTGGGTGCCACGCGTTTCATGGCGTTCCATCGCAGCGCGAATCACCAGCCGGGAAACCAGCAGCATGTTCTGAAGCTCCCAGCCCGCAACAGAAGAAAACTCCCGGCTGCCCACATATCGATCCCAAAAATCGACCTGATGCAGTGCCGTCGCCAGGTCACTGGCGTTTCTCTCAATCCCGACATTGCGCCACATTTCGCTGGTAAGCGAATTGAGCAAGTCGTCAAGCCTTAACGGCTCTTCCACCGAGTCATTCGACAATTTCGGCGCAGAGTCAATCGTTCGAGCGGTGAAGACGTCCTGCTCGCCCATGGCGGCTGCTGACGCATTCCTGCCGGCTCGCAAGCCGAAAACCAATCCTTCCAGCAGACTATTACTTGCCAGGCGGTTCGCCCCATGCAGGCCGGTACTGGTCACTTCACCAGCGGCGTAAAGTCGCGGGAGCGTAGTTCGGGCTTCCAGATCAGTTTTCACACCACCGATCATATAGTGAGCGCCAGGACGGACTGGGATCTGATCTTTGGCAAGATCCAATCGGAAATCGGCACAGACCTGACCAATATGGGGAAACCGCTCCCTCACCAATGATTCCGGCAAGTGGCTGAGATCAAGATAAACACAGTGATGCCGCGTCTTTTCCATCTGGCGGGTAATGGCCCGGCTGACGATATCACGCGGCGCCAGTTCCATTTTTGGATCGTAGTCGGCCATAAACCGCACGCCGTGACAGTCGCGCAGATAGGCCCCTTCTCCACGAACCGCTTCGGAGACCAGATACCGCGTTCCCCCGGCAATATACAGCACCGTCGGGTGGAACTGCATAAATTCCATGTCTCGAACCACCGCCCCGGCACGAAAGGCCATCGCCTGGCCATCAGCCGTCGCGATATCAGGATTGGTTGTTTCGCGGAAGAGTCGTCCCGCCCCGCCCGTGGCCAGAATCGTCTGCTTGGCCCAGACAAAGGTCTTGCCATGATTGGGATTCCAGACCAGTGCCCCACGGCATTCACGATTCTGAGTCAGGAGATCAATGGTGAATGTCTTTTCCCAGATGTCGACATTTTCTAAGGCACGTACGCGATCAATAAGGGCACGCATCACTTCTTTTCCCGTGGCGTCTCCCAACGCATGAACCACACGGCGATGGCTATGCCCTCCTTCCTGAGTCAGCGCGATTCTGCCGCCGACCCCTTCATCGAACCTCGCCCCCATCTGGACAAGCTCCAGGATTCGCTCAGAAGCTTCCTGAACAACGGTCTCTACCACGAGTGGGTCGCAGAGGCCCTTACCCGCACTGATCGTGTCGGCAGCATGGTTGGCGATATCGTCATAGGGATCGAAGACGCCGGCAATGCCCCCCTGTGCCCAGGCGCTATTCGAGTTGTACACCTGATCTTTCGTGGCGACGACAACCCGCAATGAAGGATCAATGGCTAAAGCCGCCCGCATGCCGGCAATCCCTGCACCAATAATCAGGACGTCGGTGAACAAATGGGGAATGCGTTTCGGGTCAAATTGAACCAGATAGCGGCGCTTGGTTTCCAATTCAATGGGCTGTTCGGTCGTCATTCCATTCCCGTTCGTACTGAATTCTTCCCAGCAGGGTTCGATAGATGCAATTTTCGAGATACCTCTGGTTGCGGCACAAGATCACAAATCCTCTTGAGAATTTGCTGCGATCGATGAACCGTTGAGAAATCTTAACGACTTTACCTGTTGCCACTGACTGCTGAAGGTGAGAAATCAGAGGTCTCCATCAAATTTGCTGCGTTTGCCCGCCTGTTAAACCTGCAGGATCAAGGCTGATTTTAAGGAATTCTCGCTTGAGTCTTGAGTCGATCCGAATGGAGCTATTTGCCGTAAGTCAAAATCCGTTCTGAGGCAGATGCAAGAACCACTTGACTTTACGTCCGATTGCGAACTAAAGTTTGCTCAGGCGTGTCATGGATTGACGACACTGTCACATGAGCCGTTTTCAGCTGCCGGAGGCCTCGATCGTGACAAAGAAGGAAATCGTCAAAGCAATCTCTGATGAAATTGGGCTGACTCAGCTCAAAACCAAAGAAATTGTGCAAAAGACGTTCGATGCCATCGTGGAAACGCTGGTCGCTGATGGACGTATTGAGTTACGCAACTTTGGCGTTTTTGAAGTCAAAAAGCGGGCTGCCCGCAAAGCACGCAATCCCCGGACGGGTGATAAGGTGTTTGTCCCCGAAAAATTCGTGGTGACATTCAAGCCCGGTAAAGAGATGGAAGAAAAAGTGCGGCAGCTTGAAGAAGCCGCTGCTCGTGAGGCTCTGGCCCGCCACGAACAGGAACAAGCCGCTGTTCGTGCGACCGAAAGCTCCACGCCAGTCAATCCATCATCAGCTGTTTCGCCAGCCCCAGTTTCGTATGAACCCTCATCGCCAGCACAAGTTACGTCGCCAAGCCCAGCACCGTCGAGTTATTCTGCGGGTCTGCCGACCTCCCAACACCCGGGCGATAGCCCCGTTTCGACCAGTTCAGAACCACAGTTGGGTTAGACTGGCCAAATGGTTGTTACCTGAGGACTTAATCTCTCCTCCATTAGCAACGTAGCGACCAGACAGCCCACAGATTCCCTAAATTCATTCAAAGTTGGACAAGGCCACCTTCGCGGGTGGCTTTTTTCGTTTGCAAACAACTGAGAGTTGGCATCACTGGCGGAAAACATCATCAGTGCCTCTCTGCCTGTCCGCTCACACCTATTGCCAGCCGTGCCCCGGCAAAGCACCTGTTGCGTCTGAACCTTGTTTGCGAGAACGCTGTCCCAATAAAACTCTGATGTGGCACATCTTGCCACAGACTCCGGCAGCCGACTGTTAGTGCTTCAAAAGCCCTGGGCAATCAGACGCTGACCTCCTGGAGATTACGGTGCCAACCCCCTCTGACTCAGAAGAGTCAAATCGCTGTTTCCAGGCAGATTCTTTGAATTTCAAACCTCCTGAAAAATGGCTGAACAGGCAAAAATTGCTTAGGAAACTGGGCTTTCCAGGAATCTCGCTCTAAAGCTTGAGGAATTGCGCGAATAGGCCGACTTTTCCAAAGTTGACGCCAAGTTGCGCCGATAACTTCAGCAGGATGAGAGCCACTATTGGCGGTATGGAGCCGCCGTAAAGGCTGTCTGATACACGCGGTGTGTCGGACGATTTCCCAGGGAGGGGAACATGCGGACCCGATTGTTTGCCGGACTTCTTGTGCTTGCTGCTGCCACTTTTCAAGTCGGCTGCATCATTCCCATCTATTCATCGTCGCCAGACGTCCGGGCCCGTCAACTGATTTATGTTTCAGAAGGCTACCGGCACATTCCAGAAATCTGGGATCGGATCTGGGGCCTTGACATGCCTGATCTGGCAACACCCTACCGGACTCACGGCGGCATATTTTAGGGTACAACCACTCTGTCCTGACTGGTTACTGAACTGGCCCGCAAGCTTTTTGGCTTGGGCAAAGTTCATGGCTTAACCTGTCAAATCAGAAGGGATGCGCCACGAGATATCGGCACTTCCGTGCCAGGCATGGCGTGGCGAAATGCCATCCGCGTTCAATCCCAAATGGCGCTCATACGCATTTCAATTTGAAATAGCGCTCTGTGCGACATGCTTGCAGCTTTGAGATCATCAACACGCCATTTCAAATTGCGATTCAATGAAAGCCCGTCCAGAGTACAAATTCTGGATGGGCTTTGATCGTTTCGGGCTGCCCCGACCCAATGTCTGCCTGTCTCCTCAGAATCCATGAGAATCCAATCTCGCATCGAAACACGTTCTAGGCAAACCGGCAGAATTCGCCTATAGTCGGCATTGTGAGTTCGTGCGGAGGCACGCTTTACGATCGCGCAGTGCGATGTGCAGAAGGAGCTGCCACAATGACA
The DNA here is from genome assembly GCF_056500625.1 of Planctopirus sp. SH287. Lineage (NCBI taxonomy): Bacteria > Pseudomonadati > Planctomycetota > Planctomycetia > Planctomycetales > Planctomycetaceae > Planctopirus > Planctopirus sp. SH287. The sequence goes on from NZ_CM151403.1 coordinate 2,765,836, forward strand.
AGCCAACCACTTTTCGTCTCAGCTGTGCTGCTCAAAGCCGGGGCGTTGCTGCTGGTTGCAGGCTGCGCGGGTGAAGGGCGTTACCTGACACTCATGCCGCGACCTGTGGCAACCGAACGGAAGGCGTCTGAAATCCATGACCCTTTTCCTGAAAGCGGAATTGCTCCGGACACCTTCAACCGCCCTCGTGCGTTTATCGTCCCTCGTACCGAAGAACGGCAGTCGTTCGATCTGCGATCGATCCAGGCCACTGTGGGTCAGGCCCGCCCAGGTTCACCGTTTGCCGAACAACCCGTCCCCTATGACCGTCCTCCTGCCACTGCTCAACTTGTTTATGAGCAGCGCCAGACGCCTGCTGCGGGGATGTCGGCCATGGTCGCTCGACCCGATGGCGGTTTCCCAAGTTCACGGGCAGCCTTCCTGGCGACTCCGCAACCGGCCACAACAGCCACACTCGATCCCTTCTGAGCAATTGCCAATCGCAACTGGTCAGCGATATCACACGCTGAGCCTGAGAACCTGTCCGGAAACTCTCCAATCCTTCTCCCTGAGGGAGAAGGTGGCCACAGGCCGGATGAGGGGGACGCGGGTTGCCAGTGGCAACACTTGTGATTCATCAATTCCCAAACCCCAACCCTCTCGCGCAAGCGGGAGAACGTGTCTTCCCGGACAGGCACAGAGATGGGTGATGATGGTCATTGCCGGGATGATCTTTCCAATCCACTCCGCGTTGGCTCAGGAAACTCCCCCCAGGCTGCGAGCAGAATCGGCGACCAATGAGCCGGTTTTGAAGATGGCCCCTCGCCGCGATCTGATTGAAGTTGATGCCAAAAAGCTCATGACACCTACGACTGATGCCAGTATTGCCAAAGGGTTGGCTTTTCTGGCAAAACGTCAGCATGGGGATGGATCGTTTGGCTCTGGCTCGATTTACCGTCGCAATGTGGCCGTCACGGCGCTTTGCGGCATGTCGATGCTGGCAGCAGGACATACACCGGGCCGCAGCCAGCATGGGCAAAGCGTCGACCAATCGATCGAGTTTATCCTTAAGAACTCGAAACCCTCTGGCTACATTCTCTGCGAGGAAAGCCCATCTCATGGCCCCATGTATGGGCATGGGTTTGCCACGCTCTATCTGGCAGAAGTCTATGGCATGACACCACGTGAGAACGTACGAACCGCTTTGCGTAATGCCGTCAACCTGATTGTCGGATCACAGAATCCCGAAGGTGGCTGGCGCTACGATCCTGATGGCAAAGAAGCGGATATTTCGGTCACCGTCTGCCAGATCATGGCTTTAAGAGCCGCACGAAACGCGGGTATTGCCGTCCCCCGTGAGACGATTGATCGCTGCACAGAATATGTCAAAAAATGCCAGAACACTGATGGCGGCTTTCGATATCGGCTCGAACCTCGCCCTCAAAGCCAGTTTCCCCGTTCGGCAGCGGCAATTGTCGCTCTCTATAGTGCCGGTATCTACAACAGCCCGGAAATTGAGCGAGGCGTAAGCTATCTCTGGAGATTCCCACCCAGTGCCGATCTCTTTCGCTATGAAAACCATTTCTACTATGGACAATATTACGCGGTACAGGTGATGTGGCAGTCAGGGGGGCAGCGCTGGGAAGACTGGTATACCGGCATTCGTGATGAACTGATTGAACGACAATCTCCCGATGGCAGCTGGCCTGATTCTCTGATCTGCACAGAGTATGGAACGGCTATGTCGTGCCTGATCTTGCAGATGCCAAATAACTACCTCCCGATTTTCCAGCGATGAACCAACTCACATGCCCGATTGATCCACGCGGCTTCCTTCCCCCCACGACACGACCCATCGTGCCAGTGCTGATCGCGACGATTATGGTGACAACCAGACGGGTCATGGCCATTCTGTTCGTGGCCATCATCGCAGCAATCCCAGCCTCTGCGCAAGATCTCTCGGCTGAAAATATCACAGCTGAAAATATCGCAGCCCCCATATTGCCCATGGCTTCCGGGAAAAATGGTCTCAGCCGCGTTCAATGGAGAAATCTCGAAGAGAAGACTGTTACCGATTTACAGATCAGTACGGAGGGAATTTCGATCCCTTCTCTGGAAACAGTTCCCACTTCGGGTTCTTCACCAAATCATTGGCCGTGGAAGGAAATCCTGCGCGTTGAATCACGACAAGAAACTCACGAGCCTCTCCCCCCTGCCAGACCACGGCATGAAGTCTGGCTGACCAGTGGTGACCGATTAGCAGTCTACGCCAAAGAGATTGTCGACGATCGACTGCTCGTCGGCTGGGGAGAACAAACGGACTGGGAAGCCACACCAATTCCGCTGGAATCCGTTTCCATGGCGGTTCTGGATGCCCCGTCAGGACAATTTGCCCGGAAGCAATTGAGGCAGCGACTCGAACGAATCGAAACATCCAGCAGCCTGAAAATGGATACCGCGCTACTCAATAATGGGGATGAATTAACCGGCGAATTTCAAGCTCTGGATGCAGAACAACTCCACATGCTCCGTGCTGGCCAGAAGATCTCGGCCCCGAGGTTTCGCATTGCCGCGGTCATCTTCAATCGCGAATTACTGATCGTCCCGACCCTGGCCACCACAAAGTGGCGTGTCACAACCACCGATGGGTCATTTTTTTCGGCCACATCACTGCGCCCCGCCGACCTTCCCTCTCAAGGAAAGCAAGCTTCGATCAAGCGATTAAAGTTTCAACTTGTGACGGGAAATCGCCTGACAGTTCCCTTGAGAGACATTGTTTCGCTGCAATATGAAAACCCTGAAGTCCAGACATTGGCCGGACTGGTTCTGAAGCAGGAAGAACATCTTCCGTGGCTCAGCGTCAGGATTTCCGGTGATACGACAGCGTCGGGAAAAAGCGTCGCGCCCCGGCCATTACAAACACTGAGACTCATTGAAACGCAGGAACAGTTTTTTCCCTGGGCTTATCTCCAACGCCCCTGGAGTCGCACGACCTGGGAGCTTCCTCCCGGAAACTATCTGCTTGCTGGACAGGTTGTGATGATTCAGGCGGCAACCAATGCGACGCATTTAACCGGAACGATCTCACTGGGAAATGAGCCTCTTTGGAAGAGTCGCTCCCTGTCCCGAGATCAGCCATCAGAGACGTTTCGACTGGAACTCTCAGCGAAGAGCGCGAGTCAATTGACACTTGAAGCCACCGCCGGCCCCACGGGAAACCAGGGGGCCGAGTTCGTCTGGAGTAACGTGCGGTTGATCTCCCCCTGACCTCATACCCACTTCTGGAGAATTCCCCACACCTGAGAATTCTCGCTTTCTTTGGAGGAACTGGATGGCGCAGCATGGAGAATGCTTTCGCATTGGTTGTTCATAGCGAGTGTCAATAAAACGATTAAATCCTTCTCCCTGAGGGAGAAGGTGGCCGAAGGCCGGATGAGGGGGGAACGCGTTGCAAGCAATGAAAGGGAAGCACGTTGCCAGAGGTAACACTTGTCATTCATCGGCCCTCACCCCGGCCCTCTCCCGCAAGCGGGCGAGGGAGTGTTGCCGGACTAAACAACATGTTCAACCGCATTATCTATGCTTGATAGACCAATAGGTAACCCTCCGGTGAGATCCCTTCTGTTCCACAATCCAATGTTTGCCGTAAGTTGTCGTCGGGCCGGACGGGAAGCATGGGTCGCACTGTTCTATCTTTTGACAGCAGTCGCTTTGACCTGGCCACTGGTGATGGTGATCACGTCGGCCGTTCCTCTGGGTTTGGAAAGCGAAGCCACAGTCCCCCTGTTCAATTTATGGACAATCTGGTGGAACAAAGATCGACTGGAGCATGGTTTTCAGAACTATTGGCAGGCTCCGATTTTTTATCCGGCAGACATGTCGTTCGCTCAGTCTGAACCTCAACCCACGCTGCTTTTACTGGCACCGGTGTATTGGATCACAGGCTCATTACCTCTGTGCTATAATCTATATCTACTGGGAATGATGACTCTCAATGGATATACCGCTTGGCTTCTGCTGCGGCGATTGAACTCACCAGACGCCATCTCGCTCGCAGGTGGCTTGCTCATTCAAAAGTTGCCGTTTCTCTTTTGGCAAATGGGAGCGCTACAACTCCAGACACTGGCATGGCCGATCTGGACTTTATACTGGCTGCTCCGCTGTTGCCAGGAACCTCGCTGGCCATCGGCACTCGGGTTAGGCGTGAGCTTTGGACTCACCTATTGGGCCTGCAATTACTATGGGCTATTGCTGTTCATTTCCTTAAGCGGAAGTCTGTTACTGCTCACCATCGCTGGCTGGCCTCTGCTCCCTTCCTGGCATCGATGGCAGGTCTGGGCCGTGCTGATGGCAGGGTCTCTGGTTGCAGCAGGGATGATCGCACCAATCGCCCTGGTACAACAAGCCTCTTCATCAGAACAGAAATGGCAGAATGAACGTCCCTTAAGCTTAACCAATGACCTTTCGGCACGGGTGGGTGACTATACATGGTCAGTCACAACACGCTTGGGAAGCTATCCCACCGCGATTGAACCCACCCGGCAAAGAACCTGGACATTAGGCTGCGGTGCCGTAATGTCTTTACTGGGAATCATGGGCTTGGTGGCGGGGTTAAAGTGGAATGACCGGCGTCTGCTGACCTGTGCCACAATGACCTTTTGCGTGGTCTCGATGATTCTCTCGCTGGGGCCGGACTATCAAATCGGAGGGTGGTCACCTTCACTCTGGTTGCGGGATTATTGCCCGGGATTTGCTCACCTTCGCAGCCCGTTTCGGTTTGCGGTCTATGCTCAACTGGGATGGACACTGCTGGCTGTTCAAGGACTCGAACTCTGTTCGCCGACACGCTGGCCTCATTTACGCTGGCCTCATTTACGCTGGCCTCATTTACGCTGGCCTCATTTACGCTGGCCTCATAGAGAATGGCGACCAGGACATTGGCCGTGTTCACGCTGGGGGGCATGGCTGCCGGAGTTTTCTCAGACCACCGACTTTCGTGGTAAAGTGAGCCGCTTTATGCTTTGGATTCCTGCCATCAGTCTGGCCGCTCTGGCGAGTTATGAAGTCTGGCCGAATCCTCAAATCACATTTCCTCTTCCGTCCATGTCTCCGCAGCCAGCCTGGGTAGAATACCTGCGACAGCACACTGAGAAAGAGGCTGCCATCGCCATGATCCCCTTTCCGGTTCAGGGATCAGCGAATGCCTATGAACCGACGGCTCTGGCCATGTATTGGCAAACACAGCATCATCGTCCCATGGTGAATGGTTATTCGGGCTTCTTTCCTGATGCTTACATCGACTTATGGCAAGCGATGAAGACATTCCCCGAAGAGGAGTCGTTAGCTCAACTCTTACGATCAGGAACTCAATATCTTGTGATCAGTACAGGCGAGAAGCCTCTTGATCAACTTCGCCAGCATCCCGGGTTTGCCGCACAGACTGAACTCTGTCTCAATGACACACAGGCAGGGATCGCGATCTATCGCTTGAAACCCTTGAAGCGTCCCATGCCTGTAGCAACCGGCTTGTCACCCTGATTAACGCCAAAACTCAATAGCCGCCTGTGGAACGGTAAGGTGTCGTTTGTGGGGGAGTTGTTGGCGCCGACGAACCACCAAAAGAATCTGGCCAGCTTTCACGGATGCTTCTGTCAAAGTCATTGCGCACTTGATTGACCGCAGGAGCGACCACGTGGTCACGAATAAAATCGCGAGTCACGCTGGAGGCATCGAACAAGGGAGCATCACCTCCGTTCTGATTGTCTCCATAAAGTGGCGTTTGTTGATAGGCATCACGAGACTCATAGGAAGCTCGCGACGTCGCATAAGGATCATAATTCCGGAAGCGATCAGGAGGCGCGTTAACAGGCTGTGATGGGGTCGGTTCAGAAGGACGATAACCGGAAGGCACATAATTGGCCGGTTGTTGGTTGGTTGTCGGTGTAGAGTCACCCCAAATCCGGTTCCAGACATTGCTCAACGTACTGTTCGTTCTTTGCTGAGAGACAGGCTGTGCCTCAGTCGGAGGGCTGCCATAGCCATATTCCGTCCCACGGTTGGGATAACCCCCTTGCTGAGGACGGGCGGGAGAAGGCCGGGTTGCTGGCCGGGAATTGCCACGATCTCCCGGATAACTGCCATCATTCTGATAAGCAATGTTCTCGATCTGAAACTCTTTCAGATAAGGCAGCAACGTTTTGCGAAATGTCTCAGGCATCAGAGGCAGAGCTTCACCGACGATCAGGCGGGCCACCGAATGAGATTCCGTTTGCAGAATCATTTCTCGCGCCGCTGGCGAAACCGTGATCAAAACAATCGTCACCACGACCGTCAGAATGATCCCCTTCACGGCACCCAGCAGAAACCCCAGATGCTTGTCAAATTCAGCTAACTTCAACTTTTCCAGCGATTCTTTCACCGAACGAATCATCAAATAGACCGCCAGCGAAACCGCCACATAAACGGCAACCAAAGCCAGCACATCGGCTAAGGGTGGCTGGCCAAAGAGTGGGGCCAGCGATGGTGAAACCGGCCCGGCAACCATATAGCCAAGGATCAATGAGATCACAGGAGCCACCTGCCAGGCGAGACCTCGCCACGCCCCTTGAATGGCCATCCCGACCACAATCAGCAGCATTACGATGTCATAAGTGGTCATTACTTTCGCCTTCTTACAAAACCAATCATCCTTGTTCACGCTGCCAACTTCAGCAGAGGTCGACAACGGCAGGAATCAGAGACAGAGCAGTTTTAGCGCCAACCATTACTGAAATGATCCGGAGCGAACGCATCCGGACGATTGGCTTCTGACCAGGAACCGGATCTTTGCTCATTTCCGGTACTGCGGGGACGAACCCATTCTTGCGAGGATGGTACGGAGGATCGGGGAGTTTGGGTATTAACCGACGACCCGTAGGGCGTTTGTTCTGGAATAGCAATTGGTTCAGGAACAGCTCGCGAGAATGGCGATTGATCTCTGTTGGTGCGTCCCCAATTTTCTTCCGGCTCAGAAGATACCGTAGAGCCAGTCTTCTGATAAGAGCGAGAAAATGAGTCGACTTTTCCCGACGAATCGCGCGTGCGAGACGGCGGATTCACCGCAAACCGGGAGATATCCGGCATAAACCCCGCCATCCGTTGCTCAACAGCCGGCGACGACTCACGCAGCACAAACAACCCGAGAAGTAGCAATAGCCCGTAAGTGGCAGATGTCGCCGTGGGATCGTTGCTGAAAAGTTTTAACGCCGTTCCAAACGACTTTTTTAACCGGGGAACAGCACCGTTCAGGTTCACGCTCCAGATTTCATCCAGAACCAGATGTGTGGTGTAGCCAATCATGACCGCAATGGTTTTGTAAATTCGTCCTGAGTGAAAACTGGAATCGCACAGGAGAAACGCGATCATGCCAGCAATAAGAATCGCGGGAATGCTATGAAACATCCCCCGGTGAATCGTAAATCGCTTGAGCAGTGTCCCGATCGCAAATCGAATAAACAGATAGAGCGGCACTCCGACCAGAACCAGTTGTTCTGCGGAAAGTCCCGAGGAGAGCAGGCGATTCATTAGAATCATCGGGACAATAGCCGCCGCAAAACTAATCGTCTCGCGCGACGGAATCCCGCTGTCGCTATCAAGATCAGGCATTGTCCCGGCAATTGTGACAAATCCCCCCGCCAGCAAAACCGTGGGGCCGGGAAAATGCAGCGTGTAGTACCCCCAGTAGGCATATCCTGCCCCGACGGCTGCTGCCACACCAATATGAGTTTGAAAGCCGGCCATAGAGCCGTCCCATGAGTAAACAAGCCTGTCACCTTGAGAAATGTGACAGACGATCAACGAGCATTTTTCAACACACGACGTGCGCGATTTTGGAAGAAACCACAGAGAAGGTATATTCCTCGACGGCAAGACGGGTCAATGCAAGTCTCATGCGCAGAAGGGGGTTATGTCGTTCAACGGCAATTTCTGCCGCTACTCCCCCATAAAAAACGAAAGCAGGGAGGCAACCCGCGGTCGCTCTCCCTGCTCTTGTAATGATTACAGCAGAATCAGCCAGGGGGCGAGCCTATAACGACCCATCCCCTGCGGCTCGATGAGCCACACTGATTACTGGACGTCCACAATCACCCAGCCATCAACCACCGCCACCTTGGTGACGTTGGCAAAGACGGTCTTCTTGGGGCCGTCGATTTTGAATTTGCTGTCGACGGTTCGATCAGGCATCGCGTCCTGGATCTTCTTACGAATGACACCCTTGGTCGCAATTCCCAGATCGCCTTCCACATCAGCGACAGAGATTGTCCCGCGGGAAACCGTGATTTCAGGGCCAGCCACCGCAAAGGTGAGTGGCACTGTGATTTCCGAAACAGGAATATCTTCACGATCACTCGACTTAAAACCGGTTCGCAGGATGAGCGTCAGTGCCCCGGACGCAGCACGGAAACGAACAGGATCTTCCTTGGCAAAGACAAACGAGTTGTTCTTTGTTTCTTCCCCTTCAACCTTGGCCTTTGGCTGAAGAGCCACAGCGCGACCAAGAGCCGTACTGAGGAACTTCTCGACTTCCTTGCGGAATTCTTCTTCAGTTAAAGTTTTCCCTGCAAAACCCATCCGATCAATGGAGTTATTCAGCAAAGATTCGTGCAGAAGAATCGTGGCTCCGGTGGTGGCGGTCAGAAAATTGGCAGGTGGTGTATTACCACCAATTTCGCCAGCTTCCATGAGCCGGGTGGACAATCGCAACTCGTTCTCGGTGGTCTGATAGACCTTGGCATCCGGGAAGAGACCCACCTTCTTAAGACCGCTGAAAAGTTCGTTTTCCAGCTTCACACCAGCGTTAGACATCGCTGAATCAACTTCCTGATTGAAGCGAGGCAGCACACGTTCACGCACGCGCTGGGCAGCAATCGCTTCGGCCTGGGGACGGCGTTCCGCCACTTCACCTGCAGCGACGCGGTCGGCATATCTTCCAAAGAGGAATGAACCGCTGTAGCGGGTCGAAATTCCCGTGGTCGTGTTGTTCGGACGAACACCGATCAGAGCCGGCGCCGTCGTAAACTTTTCACCGTCAAAGTTCACATCCTTCGTCGCGTAGAAGGTGTGGTACCCCGAGGTATTCACAGTGGCTTCGCTGGTCACACCAGTGGTGTTCGACTGCACAACCCCGTTAAGAGTGATGTCGAAGCGTGCGGAATTGGGCGATGGCTTGAGGTTCACACCCACCACAGTGGAGGTGGTCTGATAGCCACCCACGTTGGCTCCCAGAATAAAATCTCGCACGCCGCCCGCTTCGGTGCGAGCGTCAGACATCAGCTTGGAAAGGAATGTCTCGCTGGCCACAATTCGCAGGTTATAGTTCAGTGCATTCCGCTGGACGACGTTGAGCAGATCAACCCCGCCACCAGGAACCGTTGCTTTCACAGTCTTGATCGCATCACGCAATGCCGTGGCTGATTCGGTACTGGGTGTTTCTTCAGCCAGTTGCAATGCACTTGCCAGTTGGGCAATAGCGGCACGAATCTTCTCTTTGGCATTGTCATCGACGGGAGCACCGACGGCTGCCACATACCCTTCAAGAGCTGTTTGCACAGCCGTGAATTCGGGGCGGCTGAGGAACGCCTTCTGGGCGGCATTTTCCAAAGAAGCCACACGTGCCAGTCGTTCAACCGTCACTTTGGCTGCGGAAACGGCAGCGCCCTGATTATCACCAGAGAGAGCTTTCCCCAGTTCTTCTCCCTGAATGAAAGGAAGCCAGGCATCGCCACCAGGCACCTTGGCCAGTGCAGCCTTCAGTGCCTGCAGAGCCTTAACCGACTCGGCTTTCCTGGCAGCAACGGTTTCTTCACGAACCTTCACAGGATCAAGAGCCAGCGTCTTGAGAATCGCATCAGACAAGTCAATGGTGCGGGTCAACGCCCCCTTGATCGTTCCCAGCGGACAAAAAATCGACCGGTAACGGGGATCGGCGAGTGATTTATCCACAATCGCCAGACGGGCTCTCAGTGTGTCCAGAGCCTCCTTCTGGGCAGCGGTATCTCCATTAAGTTGGAAAAACTTTTCGACAATCGCCGAAGTCCCTTCTCCCCAACTTGCCCAGTTAGGGCCGAGTTCAGCCAGAACATCACTTCCCAATCGGGAAGGAACGTCGGGAGGAAGAATGCCCCGAAGACCTTCGGGAGAGGCCTCCTGATTTCCGAAAGCCCAGCTTCCCATGGCAAGACCGGTCATGGCACCGACGGAAAGAACACCTCTCCAGACTCGGTTTTCTCGCCGTGACAGGCGAATCATAATTTGGGACATTGTATGCAAGGCCTCCGTGTGACGAGTCATCAGAATGTCCGGCAAGGTGTGAAGAGGGCGTGAGGGATGGTGGTTCTACGATCGACCGCCAACCCGCCACAGAATCATCGTCCGGCAGAAATTGACGTCCGTAGTCGACCCTGCTGCTTTCTAAGCCCTCACGACACGAACAACACACTTGACCGGCATGAACGATACGTTCCGTATTTCTTCACTAGTCGGCAAACTTTGCCAACCCTTCGCATGCTACTCAGCTAAAACCACTCCAGCAATGACCGCCTGGGGTTTCTGAACGGTTTTCTCACACGTTCAGAGAGCCATTACTTGCCATTCCATAGGGGTTTGCACTGAAAATCAGTCACCTTGAGAAGTTTTATCCCCACAAAAACGCTCAGGATTTACAGAGAAACTGACTCGCGTTACGCCCACTCTCTCCTGACAGGTTGTTAAACTCCTTCGCAGGCTCATTGGCCTGCTCGCCTCGATCCCTGACCTGCACCGTTAGTGCCTGTCGGAAAACGCCTCATATTTCGTCAATTCCTGCTGTATCAGAGAGACTGTTAAACTTGTCGGCAAAGGAGTGCTCGCCCAAAGTGTCACATCTTCTGGATGATCTCACAGCTTCACAAGCCGCCGCTGTCGAACACTTCGAGGGGCCTTTGCTCGTTCTCGCAGGGCCGGGTTCCGGGAAGACACGGGTCGTCACACGGCGCATTGCCCGTCTGGTGGAACGCAGAGTTCATCCCTCGGAAATTCTGGCCATCACGTTCACCAATAAAGCCTCCAAAGAGATGGCAGAGCGTGTGGAACACCTCATGCCCGGCGTGAGGGTTTCTGTCAGCACATTCCATAAGTTCTGTGCCAGACTCCTCCGGCAATATGGGGAGGCTGTTGGTCTCAAGCCCAACTTTTCCATCCTGGATGTCAAAGATCAGGATGCCGCCTGCAAAGAAGCGGTCAAAGAAGAAGGCTTCGATCCCACCCATTACAGTCCCAGTCGCATTGGCTGGCGGATCGGACAGCTCAAAAATGATTGCATCACGCCATTGATGTTCGCAGCCACAGCGGCTGAGAGGATCGGGACTCATCTGGATGCCGTCGTGGCCAAAGCCTATGCACGGTATCAGCAGATCCTCCTCGCATCGAATGCCGTCGACTTCGACGACCTGCTGATGCACGTGGTCACTCTGCTGAACGAAAACCCTCAATTGCGGCAGTCACTGGATGAGCGGTTTCGTTTTATCCTGGTCGACGAGTATCAGGATACCAACCGCGCCCAGTATCAGATCATTGCCGCCCTCTCTCAAAACGAACCCAATCTCTGCGCCACAGGTGATCCCGACCAGTCGATCTATGGCTGGCGTGGTGCTCAAATCGAAAACATCCTGCGGTTTGAACGAGATTACCCCCAGATGAAGCTGGTGCGATTGCAGGACAATTTTCGCAGCACGCCAGAAATTCTCGCGGCTGCCGACGAACTGATTCAGCACAACACCCAGCGGAAAGCCAAAAAGTTAATCACAACAAACCCGTCGGGCACACCGGTGGAAATCCGCCGCTATGCGGATGGTGTGCATGAAGCCGACGCGATTGCCGCCGAGATTCGTGAGCGAGTCGCCAGCGGTGAACGAAATTTTTCCGACTTTGCCATTTTCTATCGCGTCAATTCACTCTCCCGTTCCATCGAAACGGCATTGAGTCGCGCCCGTGTCCCGTTTTCCATCACAGGTGGCGTCGCTTTTTATGAGCGAACGGAAGTCAAAGATCTGATCTCTTATTTACGGGTCATCGAGAACCCCGATGATCGCCCGGCATTTCGACGGATCATCAACACCCCCATTCGCGGGATTGGAAAGAACTCGCAGGAAAAGCTGGATCGTTGGGCACAGAGGCGAGGGATCAATCTTTGGGAGGCCGTTCATCAGGTGGATAGCTCAGCCGGCCTTCCCAAGAAAGCGGAATATGCCCTCAAACAGTTTGCCACGCTGCTCGATGAACTCGCCAACCGGGCACATGGTTCTGTGGCCGAGTTGATCGAAGTAATTGTCGAGAGGACAGGATACGCGCTGAACCTCCGTGGCCTGGAGCCTGAAGAATCTGCCAGTCGGCTTGGTAACATTGGTGAATTAGTCGCTTCGGCCAGACAACACGATGCGGGTGCCGACTCTTCTGGCTCACTGGGTGACTTTCTGGAAACATGCAGTCTGGTGCAAGAAGCTGATGCCATCGACTCCAGTGCCGGTGAAGTTCACCTGATGACCTTGCATGCAGCCAAGGGCCTGGAATTTCCCTGCGTCTATCTGATCGGTGTAGAGCACGGATTGCTCCCCCACGACCGGGCACTTCGCGATGGCGACCCTTTACAACTTGAAGAAGAACGTCGCCTGCTTTTCGTTGGTATCACTCGCGCTCGCGAAGAACTCTGCCTGACCTGGACACGGATGCGCACCACGCATGGCCGCTCGTTAAGTTCGATTGCCAGCCAGTTTTTGAGTGAACTGACGGTCGAACATCGAGATTATTCCGAAGACGATGACGAGACGAGCTTTGGTGACTGGTCACCAGGCCAGTTGCGGGGTGGTTCTTCAGGAGATTCTGTCCTGTCCCAACTGGCGGTGTTAACAGCCAGAAAGAGTGCCCAGGAGATACCGTCATCTGAAGAAGAAGGAGAAGCAGAAGAAGTCAGCAAGACACCGGAAGCCCAGCCGAAAACGACGTCGTCGTTAATCGATCAGTTGGTGCCACCAGTCACACACACTAAGACCTCCGCAGTGGATGATTCTCAAGCTGACCGTGGAGAGGTTAATAAGACCAAGGCAACTCGCTCACGTTTCTCCCGTCATCAAAAATCGAAACAAATCCCTGAAGCGGAACGAATCCATCAACTCAAATCTCGTTTAATGACGGGTGCCGATCTCATGGCCCGGGATGACATGGCCAACCGGTTTCAACTGGGAATGCAGGTTCGCCATCCCGAATATGGCCGTGGAAGAGTCATTGGGCTTTCCATCGCGAACAATCGCCCAACAGTTTCTGTGGAATTTGAAGCCAGTGGCGAATCCAAAGACTTCATCGCCTCCATGGCGCCTCTGCAGCCATTACGGTAACCCCTCACGCAGTCTGCTTTTGCTGCCAAAACACCTGTCAGCGTGAAAGTCACCGTTGAGCGTTATTCAGAGAATCCCGGCGACAATGCATCAGCAAACTCAAATACGAGTGCCGGCATGTGCCGCCATCTCACCTCGAAAAATATTGTGTGAATTCTGGAAACTCTGAATTTGATTTTCCGTAACTTCTGATACCCTGAATGCCAACTACTGGTCGAAATTACCGGTAGCGCCGCCATGAACTTTCGTGCTGGGGGCTATGACATTCACGGGGCGAGAAATCAGTCTCACTGCAATCCTGCTGCTGTCGCAAATCATCACGATTCACTCTATTTTTTCTGTGATCAATGGCGTCATCAAATTTTAAAGCAATGTGCCCGCATCGAAGATTCTGTCGGAACTCAGGCAACCATGATTGTGTTCTAATTCACAGTATTTCCTTTTAAGGTGATCTGTTCTTTTTTTTCAGCTAGGGCCAAAATGTTGCGATCTTTCCATAATCTCATAGGACAGTGGCAAACGCCCTGTTCATTGCCTTGGCTAATGTTAATGATCGGAATAGTGCTAGGCCAGAATGCCTTCGCTGCCCCGCTCTTACAAGAAACACCAGCCATTCCTCCCCTCGCTGATTTGTTAACCAACCCGTCAGCGTCCCCGGCGCCGATCACCCGACTGGATTTTTCCGTGCCGACAAATGTCGTGATCAACCGGAAAAACGGTGGCAGCCTTCAGGGACGGCTCATCTTTTTCGATACCGAAAAGCTGCAATTTCAACCTCTGACCGGGCGTCCAATTGATGTCCCCATCTCCTCTGTTCGCATGGTACGCCTGCCGGAACATGGGTTAATCTTTACCCCCAAGGACGATGATCTCCTCGAAACTTTGCAGGATTGGTCAGCCAAACTCCCGGGTGGCACTGTGGTGGCCAAGATGGCTGATGCTCCCACAACACCGCCCCTTCCTCCGCAAACTTCTCTCCCACTTGCAACCATGCCGCTGCCAACCTCACCATCGGCGACGACTCCGACGGCTCCCATTGTGACAGAGGTGATGACCAACGCCTCCCCCTCTCGCAACGATCTGAGTGGCACGGCTCTCGCCGATTCAGGAGTGGGGCCACAAAATCCCTCACCCCTGGCATCTGGACTGAACTCCACATCACCCCAGCAAGGGCAGCCAGCGCCACCGGCAACGCCAACCAACGGGGAGATGGCCTCCTCATCACCGGCTTCAAACGCCAGTTCATCTCAGGGAGCAACTCAAGGAAGCCAGACCATGGCTCCGGCATTCGCTCCATCTCACACAACGTCACCTTCTGCCAGCACCTGGTATCAGGCAGCACAGCCCTCGACAATCACGACGTCATCCTCATCCATAGGATTCGGCGGCTATCTCCTCATTGGCCTGGCATTGGGGGTCGTGGGTTTTGTCGTGTTCAAAACACGACAGGCTTGAACTCCTGACAATGACCCTATTATCGCGTCCTGAAACAAACCATCGCCAGCGGCAACTTACGGTGAACACCACCGGTCTGATGCTGCGGATTGCGGTTCCTTGGACGAATCTTTAACACCGCTCACCTCGGCCCTCTCCCGCCAACAGGAGAGGGCATGTTCTCAGACAGGCACTTAAACTGAAAAGTAAGCCGGGGCATGGCCGGGCTTCCACTTGATGTTACAGCCAATCGAAGGGGTCTGCGCTTCGCCGGGAAGCTGGCCAGCCAGCACAGCATCAATAGCGGAGCGCAAATCAACGCCTGTTGGCGGAATGTCGTTCCCCGGACGTGACGCATCAAACTGGCCCCGATAGACCAGCTGGTGCGAAGCATCAAACAAAAAGAAATCAGGGGTGCAGGCCGCCTGATAAGCCAGAGCCACCTGTTGAGATTCGTCAAGCAGGTAAGGGAACACGTAACCCGCGTCTGCCGCTTCAGTCACCATGGCATCGAAGTTGTCCTGTGGGTACGCCACGACGTCATTCGAGCTGATTCCCACAATCTTTAAGGCTGTCCCCTGATAGTCTTTGCCAAGTTGTGCCAGCGGGGTTCTCAGGTGCTTCACAAAAGGACAATGATTACAGATAAACATCACCAACAGTGGCGAGCCACTGGCGAAATCGTCTTTGCTGATCACCTTCCCATCAACATTGGGCAGAGAAAAATCGGGAGCGGGTGTGCCCAAAGCCAGCATGGTGGAGGGGACGCGAGCCATCGTGGGTAATCCTTAATTGATCGAGGTCATTTATCTGGTGACGATGTTGTTCTAAACACCGACTTTCAACGAAGCGTGCATCATAAAAACAAATGACTGACGAGGAGTTCACGATTGTCGCCTGGCTGCTGCCAATCGCACTTTTTCCAGCAGAGGCTGCACAACCTGATCGGGAACAAACTCTCGCAGTCGATCGGAGGAAGCGGCATTGCCCAGCAAGGCAATCTGTTTGATCAATGAACTGGAGATATGAGCGTATTTCTCCCCGGCCATAAAAAAAACGGTCTCCAGTTCTGGAGCCAGAACTTTGTTGGCCAGTCCCATCGTGAACTCGCCGTCCATATCGGAAAGTGACCGGATGCCACGAAGGATCGCACGCGCGCCGCAGGTTTTGGCGAAGTCAATGGTGAGTCCGGTAAATGACTCCACCGAGACATTGGGTAAGTCGGCTACCACCGTTTTGGTCAATTCCAAACGCTCAACCGTGCCAAACAACGGGTGCTTGTCCGGATTGACGCCAATGCCGATCGTCAGGTGAGAAAACAGCGCGGCACCTCGACGAATGATGTCCAGATGCCCCAACGTGAGTGGGTCAAAGCTCCCAACATAAATCACCCGTAATCCGTTGCCAGTCATGGCACTTCTCCCAACTCAACTGACAGACACGCCCATACGTCGTCACAACTGGATCATACGATCTGAAGCATCGTTTCACGACTGTCGAGCAATCACCAGACAACGTCCCCAGGTGCAGTCTGCCAGAGTGGCAGTTCTTGGGAAGTTTTCTCCTGGTAATGACTTCTCGCTTCAAAAGTGGAACGGGAAATGTAATTGGCGGCTTTTTTTAAGTTATTATCTAGAAGTACTTTGCAGCATTTATTTCGATCTGGCTATCGAATTATCCACTTGTGGCATGTCGGTTGCGTCTTAATTCCTGCAAATTTTCTTTTCAGGAGCGGCCGCATGGCGATTTTTCGATGGGGAAATGCCTGGCAAGCCGTGGGCGATTTCGAACGAGAAGTCGACCATCTTCTCGCCAGCGTCCTGCAAGGGCTGCGGGTAGCCCGGCAGTACCCTGCTCTCAATTTATATGAACTTCCCGATCATTTACTCTTAACGGCCGAGCTTCCCGGAATCCGTCTTGAGGAACTGGATATCTCCGTCAGTGAAGGAACGCTGACCCTGAAAGGGCGGCACCTTGGCCCGGAAGACTTTCCTGATGAAGCGTTCCGACGCCAGGAACGCCCTCGCGGAAAATGGCAACGGATCCTCAAGCTTCCCGAAGGGATCCGGGAAGATGAAGTCTCTGCGGAATTTATCAGTGGAGTGCTGCTGGTACGCCTTCCCAAAGACCCGCCCAAACCGGTTCGGCAGATCACAGTAACCACTGTGACTGAGGGGGAGACTCCCCGGGTTCCTCACACCGAGATGATTGCCACGCCCGCCCGGCGATTGGTCGCTGACTCTGCTGCTTCCAGAACGGATCATTCTCAGGGGGAAGCGTCCTCCCTCGCCGAGATTCCTCCCTCGCCGGCTCCTTTAACCCGCCAGGATTCCCAGCCAGAAGAAGGAGCCTCACATGCGAACTGATCGCGAAGATGCCACGCGAGACTCCTCGTCTCAGACCGTGCCTGAAGGAACCATCACTCGCCCCGAGGAACAGCAAGTTGTCTTTACTCCGCCCATCGACATCTTTGAGCGGCCGGATGGTTTGGTACTGCTTGCCGATCTCCCGGGAGTGACTCTCGAAACATTGGAACTTCAGGTTCAGGATAATCGGCTCACCATTTATGGGCATGTTCAGCCCCATTGGCTGGATCGCGTGGCAGTGCTCCATCAGGAATATCCCGTGGGACATTTCCTCAGGTCGTTCATCCTGAATGATGAAGTCGATCACGAACACATTACTGCGAAACTGGCTCATGGGGTGCTGGAAGTTTTCCTTCCCCGCGCGGCCAAAGCAGCCCCTCGCAAAATCAATGTCAAATCAGACTGAGGGTACGTCACATTTCAAAAGCCGATTGGAACAGGTCGCAAAGCCTGACAACCGACAACCGACAACTGCTCTCAGTCAGTCAACGGGATTGCACCGGGAGCGGGTTTCCCTTGTCCTGAGCGAATGTAGTCCGCACGCGACTTCGCATATTCATCCAGTGAAATCTCTGGCGCCTCGGCTTGCGATTCTTTCAACGCAACCGCCTGCACACTGCCACGGGCTTCCGCAGATTCATGGAAGTAGCGTTTCAAATACTTCCGGCACCACCCGCATCCCGTACCGGCCCCTCCGCACTCGCTGATCTGGCTGGCAACACGTGGACGATGAACCCGGATAAAGTTCATCACTTTTCGCTTCGTAATATGAAAGCAGAAGCAGACCGTATCATCCAGTTCCATACTGGCTCCTTCACTGAAACTCAGTTATCAAAACCAGTCGTCTCAGGGCTTTTTAAGGAATGGATCACGAGCGTCGTGCCGTGGAGCTTCCAGCGACAACCAGAATCTTTGAAAGCCGCTTCTAACAATTCACGAACCGTCAGATTGGCTAAATCCAATTCAATCGTGGTGTTGATTGCTGCCGTCAGTTCTTCAGAATGCTCGTCTTCAACAAGGCGAAGCTGAGCTCCCAGGAAGCTGGCTGCGGCTCTGGCCACCTGCTTGCGTGAAAGAGGGCCACCGGTGCGAAATCGCAATAATGTCTGCCCAAGGTTCGGCTGACCCATGGAAACCTGACCACTTCCTGCTGTCCCTGGAATTTCCCCCCCTGAAACAGGGGCCATCGTGGAGGGAGATACTGTTTTTGGAGGCGCCGTGTTTGGGGAATTTGAAAGATTCGGCGCAAGCGGCTCAGTTGGAGATAGCGGACGATCTGAAGAATCGTCAAGAGAATGACCGGATCGCCCCCCCTGACTTTCGAGTTTTTCAGCTGATAGAGTGGCTAAAGGTGGTTGATCGCCATGATCGCCTTGAGCCTTTTTTTTCTGATCAGAAGCCATTTGATTCGATGGCGAAGGCGTTGATACCAGGAACAAAGGCGAGTCGGGAGCCGTGATGTCGACTCCTTCAGCCATCGTAAACATGCGGCGGATCACCAGTTCATCAGTTTGAGGCGACATTTCTCGAACGCTGCCATCTGCCATTAACAGCATCAGAGAATCAAAACCAACAACTCCAAAACCATCCGGGCCATTAATGACGGGACTGGCTGTTAAAGGGCGAAGCGTGTGACTTCCTCCACCGGCCCAGGAACCCAACTGTTGATTAACACTGGCCACCATGGCCGTCTGACTGAGACCGTCCAGAATATCGGATCGCCTTGTGGTGCGATCATAGGCAAAGATCCCCGCCATCGGAGCCGTCACGGGAAGTGTCGGCCCATCTTGTCCCACACCCGCAACCCCCACCAATTGAGTCGCAGGATAACCATCTTCACCGACTAGCCCCGCGTCTTCATTCATCAACAGAGGGTTCATCTTCCGGCGAACAAATCGATCATTCGTGATCTCCCGCCAGGATGTCTCAGCCGATGGTTGAACGACAAGCGGCTGTGTCTGTGCGACATACCCACTCAGCCAACTCCAGCGGGTCTCCGTCGTCCCCTCTTTTGAACCTTGAAGTCCCTGGGGAAATGCTCCTGCCCGCACAGACTCCGCATCGAGCCATTGCCCCAAGGTGGCCAGCTTTTCATGAGCCGCAGGTCGTGCTGAAGCGTCCGTCTTTGAGGGCGAGTTCTGTTCTTCAGAATTTCCCGCAAGGCCGTTAGCCGCTGGCGGTAAAGTCTCTTGATGATTGTCCTGAGGCCCAATGGCTTGAGGATCAGTGGCTTGGGGATCAGTGGCTTGGGGATCGCCAATCAGGCCGTTTACTGATCCTGTCGACCGATTTCTTTCAAAAGCCTGAATAATAGAGACCACAATGATCAGCGTGAGCAGACTGGCCCCAATCCACCACAGCATGAGAGGGGAGCGGCCCATCTGGCGAGTGACCGATGAAGCCAGACCACTGACGACGGCGGGGA
The DNA here is from genome assembly GCF_056500625.1 of Planctopirus sp. SH287. NCBI lineage: Bacteria > Pseudomonadati > Planctomycetota > Planctomycetia > Planctomycetales > Planctomycetaceae > Planctopirus > Planctopirus sp. SH287. The sequence continues at coordinate 2,785,446 of NZ_CM151403.1, forward strand.
TGGTGGCCGCTTCCAGCCGTTGATCGGCCAACTGGTCGGCGTGCTCACGTTGATCCTGACCATAACCTGAAGCGTCTGTGGCTCCCATCCGGTGGGCATATTCCTTCAATGGGATGACCACCCAAGTATCATTGGAATCAATAACCGGAACGAGCGCGCAGCCACAGCCAGGACAGGAAATCTCTTGTCCAAGATAACGACGATCACGAACCCGGATCGAGATCTGGCATTGTGGGCAAACGGGAAACGACGACAAAGAGTCCCCTTATCAATCGAGAATCTCTGAGTTCCACCAGTCATTGACGAGACAGACAACCTTACTCCTTGGGGAAGACATAAGGTGTCAGCTTTTGCACTTCAGCAACGGGATAAGTTGTGACCAGGACGCGATTGTTCTTCTGGTCGATCACCAGACACATCTTGTCGTACTTTTTCAGAATTTCTGCCAGTGCTTGATTGGCGCTGGCCTGATTCAGCTGAAACTCCTGAGGCATGTTTTTTGTATAACCCGAGAGCTTCAGAGCATCCCCATCAATATCGATGGTGATTTTCAGTTCGTCAGCCACATAGGCAAACGCTTCCTGCAAGGGAGTGCGGCGGAAATCAACATCGATTCGCTTTGCCAAAGCTTCTGGAAGTTTTGGCCCGGCCGCTTGAGCATTCCCATTCTGGGCCATGGCGCCGGCAGCGGGTTTGCGAGAAAAATCGGTGCGGGTCGATTCATCCCATGCCAGCAGCGAGGCCAAGGCCAGGTTGGGAGCTGCCCGCTCCGGAAGAGGCGTGACCACCTCGACATGATGTCCCGCCGTTTTTGTCCGACTGGCGAGTTCAAAGGCTTTAATCATCGCAGGAAATCGTCCAATGACCTGCCGCTTCCCCATTTCCCGAGGCGACATGGATTGCACCGAACTTAAAAGCACCTGAGGCAATTCCGTCAGTTTCTGCTCAACCAACCGAGCCAGACGATAAGGCTGAATCACGTTAGAATTTCTCAGCCACATCTGAGAAAACAACCCCTCACTTCTCAGATGCACGCTCCAGGCCGCCGCTTCCACATCATCACCCAGCCAATCAAGCACCCGATCCAGAAGCGGCCGGGCATTGGCAGGAACAAGAAATTCCGCATCCAGACGCACTGCCATTGGCTCAAACAAAATCGTTAAATGACGGCTGGCATCAAGTTGAGGAAGCAACTCTTCAATCCCGTTGCTCGTGGGATTCGGGTGAGTTGCTGCCTGCGCCATCTCACTGGCCATATCCAGAGGAGAGATCGCCAACGTGCGGCTGTCGCTGGTCAACAGATAGCCGGCTTTATCTGTGAGATAAATCGGATAACCGTTAGTCTCATCGCGCTGACCACCATACTTTTCCAGGAAGTCGCTTTTCTTCATGGGTTCAACAAAGGTCATCACGGCTGCCACACGCGGAGCCATGCCTCGCTGCGTGGGAATCAGACAGAACGTCGCCTCTTGAACCTTGGCTGGCTCCATTCCCGACATTTCTTTGATCTGGGAGGCAGCAAATTCAGCCAGTGGCCCCAGACTGTATCGCACTTCTTCTGCCAGCACCTCTCCACTCCAAAGCTCCGCAGGCCGGAGATGAATCACCACTCGGGTGCCTGACGGAACATATCTCAGTACCAGAGGAGTACGCTTCGTGGGAGGTTGGAACTCAATCGAATCAATGGAGACGTTGGATGACGAAGCCGTGGCCGTCGAAGCTCCGTCCATCGCGCCAGCCACTTCCGTTTGAAGAGCATCTGTCCTTTTTTGAACGACAGATTTCCCTGAAGAGCGTCCTGCACTTCCTTCACCCATGGCGACATAAGCCACAATGCCACCGCCACCAGCCACAACAAGAACCAGCAAAGGCACAATCAACTGTTGGAATAATTTCTTTTGACGTCGCCGTTTCTTGGGCGATGACAAAGGTGTCGTTTCACCGCCGGGAAGAGTCTCTGAAGGAAACATCGACGCTGTGGGCGCTGCCAGTAATGGTGTTGCCTCCAGATCCAATGCAGGGAAAGCCGCATTCAGAGGGACATCACGATTCACCACAGGGTCAGGCGTCACCTCTTCCAGCTCAACTTCTGGGGGTTCTTCCATCACAAAGACATGCTGGCACTTAGGGCACTTCCCCTTTCGCCCCAGAAGACGGCGATCACTGATTTTAAGCTCGCGCTGACAGGCAGGGCAGGTGATCATCAGGCTTGCCGACATTTCCGACTCTCCACCAGCACGAGTGATCAGGGACACTTCCGGTAACGATCCAGAGACTTGACCAGTCAAAGTCAATTTCACAATTCTCAAAGAAAATCTCACACCGATTCTATCAGGTTTGTGAGCAGACTCCGAGATGATTGCCAACAACTTTCTTCACGATTTGCAAAACCACCGGCAGAGCCTTTTAAAGCCAGTTGGCCTATTTTCACTCTCATTTTGTGCCAGACAGCAAGCTCCAGTGGCGCTTCCCGAACTTATCTTGACCCTGTTTGCCAACTTCAGTTAACGTCTCAAGGTTACTGCTGATTTTGATGAGGCCGTTCTGCGCCTTGCTCAACCTGTCATTTCCCTGCCTGCTTCGCCCCTCTCCATTCACCAGTTGCTTCTTTCTTCACACGTTCTGAATTCCTGAAGGTCTTCACACATTCAATGCGTGAAGGCGCCAGATGGTGTTTCAGATCTGTGCGGGTCTTGCCTGGAGGTCGTATGCCTGTCTTCCGTACTCGATTATTCACCGGACTGATGCTGCTGCTTGTCGCGGGCTTTTGCGCCACCAACATGGCGATGAACCCCTTTGGCTTCGGCAAATCCGAGAAGAAATCCGAGAAAAAGAAAGCAGAGGCCGATGAAGAAGTCGATCCGTCCGACCCCTTTGCAACCAAAGCCGAAACGCCACTGATCGGGACTTACACCAGCTTTGCAGGGCTTGAACCTGTCGTGCTGGAAGGTGTGGGATTAGTCGTCGGCCTCAATGGCACGGGAGGAGACCCGGCACCCTCGCAGTTTCGCACGCTTCTTTTAGAAGACATGAAGCGACGCAACATCCCCAACCCCAACACGATTCTCGCTTCGCCAAATACAACTCTCGTTGTTGTGAAAGCCTATTTACCCCCATTGTTAGCCAAAGGCTCCACCATTGACGTGGAAGTTCGTATTCCGGAAAGCGCTCAGGCGACCAGTCTCGAAGGAGGCTGGCTGATGGATTGCGATCTTGGCGAGCATGCTTTCGTTCCGGGTCGTGGAGTGCTCGAAGGTCATACTTATGCCCGTGCCCGTGGCCCGATTCTGGCGTCTTCCATTCTCGGTGGTGCCAAAGGAGAAGTACGCAGTCTGCAAATGCGAGGACGCATCCTGGGTGGCGCGACGGTCTCACGCGAGCGGGATCTGGCCATCTTTTTACGTAATGATTTCCGCAGCGTTCGTAACTCCTCTCGCGTGGCTGATGCGATTGGCAACCGCTTTCATGATTACGACAAATCGGGCATCAAGGAATCAATGGCCAGTGCCAAATCTGACCAGAAAATTATGTTGAAAGTCCATCCCGGCTACCGCGACAACTACCCCAGGTATTTACAGGTTGTCCGTAGCATTGCCTTCCGGGAGACAGCCGTCTCCAGACGGGTTCGTCTCCAGCGTCTGGCCAAAGAAATGTTTGAGCCGGAACTGGTCGAAAGTGCGTCGTTACAACTGGAAGCCATCGGGCGGGATGGAATTCCCCCTCTCAAGGGAGCATTGACGGCGCCTCTGCTGGAATGTCGATTCTATGCAGCCGTGGCGCTGGCCTATCTTGACGATGCTTCAGGGTTGGATGTCCTCGAAGAATGTGTCCGAAATGAACCCGCTTTTCGTGTCTATGCTCTCTCGGCACTTTCCACCATTGAAGACTCAGAGTCCTATGTTCGCCTCCGTGAGTTGATGAACGAAGACTCGGCTGAAACTCGCTATGGAGCGTTTCGCGCCATGTGGACAGCTTCAAAAGACGAGCCATTTATTCGCGGAATTCCATTACGGGAAAAGCAGTACAACCTGCATGTTCTGGAGTCGGGGGGAACCCCCTTGGCGCATATCACCATGCACACCCGGCCAGAAGTCGTGCTCTTTGGAGCAAAGCAGGAATTCGCCGCGCCCATGTACGTGACCGCTGGTCGCAATATCATGGTCACCATCGCTCCGGGAAGCCGGACGGTTTCCATCGCGAAATTCTCGATCTCCGGGAAGGACGAACGTAAAGAAACATCGTTGCAAGTCGCTGACGTCATTATGGCAGCAGCCGATATGGGAGCCACCTATCCCGACATCGTCCAGATGCTGGTTGAAGCCAACAAACAGAAGAATCTTCCGGGAGAACTCGGGATGGATGCCCTTCCTCGGGCAGGCCGGTTCTACACCCGTCCAACATCTGATGGCGGGCCACCCGGCAGCAAGAAATCTCGCGTTGGCCGCGAAAATCTGTCACCAAACCTCTTCCCCGCAGCTCCAGAAAAAGAATTGCAGGAATCGTTGGATCCACTGGCTCTGAAATCCACTTCGGACAACAAGGGAGACTCCAAGTCGCTTGCCAGCGTCAAGAGCGAGACTATCAACGACAAAAAAGAAACAGCCGCCAGCAAAGAAGACTTATCGACCGATCGTTCCGCTTCTCGCAATGACGGACGAAACACAAAATCAGCAGAGAGCGACAGCTCGATTCCACGGCAAAGTGAACCCGGAAGTTCTAAGGCAGGTGGTGTTGGTTCGGTTGATTCTCAATCCAAAAATGATGAACCCTCCTCGGACAAAATCGAATCGCGCTGGTTCCCCCTTTTCCATCGTTCTCCGGTCAAGTAGCCCCTTTACAGTAAATGATCTGCTTTCAGAACGTGTGGTTCTGGAATCGCCTACTGCATTGTCAAAGTATAAAATTCGGGTCTCTTCAGTTGTTACGTCCGACAACGGAGGACGTTGCGGCGACATCAACCCGAAGACAAAGCCGTGACACGGCACTACCCATTGATTCAAGTGTTCCTCCCATGCTCAAAGCGCTGGAATTATTCGGCTTCAAGAGCTTTGCGGATCGAACACGGTTCGACTTTGCCTCTGGGATCACGTCTGTCGTTGGCCCCAATGGCAGTGGAAAAAGCAATGTTGTCGATGCGTTGAAGTGGATTCTTGGCGATCAAAGTGCCAAGAGCCTCCGCGGCAAAGAAATGACGGATGTCATTTTCAATGGTGCCGCAGGACGAAAACCGAGCGCCTTCGCTGAAGCCACGCTCACATTCGACAATTCCACGGGATTGCTTCCGATTGAAACACCGGAAGTCACGGTCGGTCGTCGTATCTGGAGAAACGGCGACGCTGAATATCTGATCAATCGGCAAAACGCCCGCCTGAAAGATGTGCGCGATCTGTTCATGGGTACGGGGGCCGGAGCATCGGCCTATTCGATCATTGAACAAGGCCGTGTCGATCAGATTCTTCAAGGAAACCCCACCACACGCCGAGCCGTTTTTGAAGAAGCCGCCGGGATCAGTCGCTTCCGTTCGCGCGAACAAGAGGCTTTAAGAAAGCTGGAACGCGTTGATCAGAATTTGCTGCGATTGACCGATATCGTCGATGAAGTCGAAGGCCGGCTCAATTCCACTCGAAGCCAGGCGGCCAAAGCGGTCAAATATCGAGAAATCCACGCAGAACTTCATGAATGGTGGCTAGGGTTAGCCGCTGATGACACTCGTGTTCTTCAAGGGCAAATGAAAGAGTGTGCCCGGCAACTGGCAGAGTTGGATTTGCTGCTGAACTCCACTTCCGAAGAGCAATCCCGGTTGGAAGCGATTGAAAAGGAAGCCGAAAATCAGATTTCCTCGCTCGACGAAGAGATTCGTACCAACGGAGATCATCTGCATCGGCTGAAGCAGGAAGTCGCGGGAGAACAGGCCACTGTTCAATTTCAGTCATCGCGAATGCGGGAACTGGATGAAGAATTAGTGCGGCTCTTGCGACAGAGGTGGATGCTCGCACGGCGCTATGAAGATTCACGGCAAGAATCCAAATCGTCACAATCGAAATTCATTGAGATTCAAGCGGAGCATGCTCGACGTGTTCAAGAGTTAGAGCAGCGTCAGTTGTTGTTGGATCAATCGCGCACAGAGCGGGAAGCCGAACTCACTCAATTGCAGCTATTGCAGCAGCGCGTCCGAGAGATGGAACGCACGGGCCAGCAATTGGATAGTCAGTTTGCACAACTGACCATTCAAGCCGACAGCCAGCGCAGCAGCTTGCTGGCAACCGATCAACAGGTTGAAGAACTCTCTCAAAAACTGATGGTGGCTCAGCAAAAGGTCGCCGACGCCCATACGCTGCTTGCCAATGCCACAGCAGGTCAAACCCAGGCGTTGGAAAATTTGAAGGCCATTCAGTCCCAGCGGCAAACGCTGCTGGGAACACAGGATGCTGTGCGCCAGCAGCTGGGGGGACTTCGTGAACAACGCAGTGCCGCCATGGCACGCAAATCGGTTCTGGAAGATCTGGAATCACGAGAAGAAGGCCTCGGAATCGGTATTCGTGACATTCTTCATCGCGCACGAACCACCAGGCAGCCACCTTGGGATTCAGTGGTAGGAAGCCTGTCTGATCTTCTGGATGTTGATCTCTCAGACGCCGCTCTTGTGGAAGTGGCGCTGGGATCGCGCGCGCATGTGATTGTTCTCCGGGAATACCAACCACTTCTGGATTATTTGAACCGGGGCCTCGCTCAGCTTTCAACACGGGTTCAATTCCTGGCGATCCCGGAAACCGAAGGCTCTGATTTTCGGCAGCCAGCCTGGCAAGGAACGCGGCTCATCCACTTCCCGCTGGATCATCGTCAACTTGTTTCACTGGACGGGCAACCGGGGGTCGTCACACGGGCCGACCGCCTTGTCCGTAGCGAGCATGGAATTCATGGGTTGGCTTCTGCCGTACTGGGCGATACCTGGATCGTGCATGATTTGTCTGTGGCCGTTCGTCTTGCCGCTGCCGAAGGGAGAGGCTGCCGATTCGTGACCCTTCAGGGAGAAGTGCTCGAAGCCAATGGTGTTGTTGCCCTGGGAACCTTGCGTAGCGACACCGCTGTCATCTCTCGCAAAAGCGAATTGCGTCAGCTTAGGCTCGATATTGTCCGCCTGGAGCGGGAAATCGAACGGCAGGAGTCTGCGGTCTCCCAAATGTTCACCGAACTCACCGTCGCAGATGAAACATTGGAAGCAGCCGCTTCTGTGGCCGATGATGCCGCCGAACGCCTGGCGGAAGCCCGTTCACAGGCCAGCATGATCGAACAGGCGAGAGAACGTCTGCAACGTGATCACGAAGCCGCATTTGCCTTACGTGCAGAAATTCAGCTTCAAATCGACCAGTTAGAACAATCGCAGAAAGATCTGAACAACGAACAAACCCAACTGGGCGTGGCTCTGGAAACATGTGTCAGTGAGCAGGCAAAATTATCAGCACGGCTTGCAGAATCTCAATACGCACTGAAATTACTGACAGATGAACTTTCGCGAGAGCAGTTAAATCTGGCCACACAAACCGAACGTCTGGCTGGCTGGCAGCAACAACAACAACGTTTACTGGATGACATTCAAAGCCGAAAAGCTCAGCGAGACGAAGCAGAACGCCGCGTGAAAGAGGCCTTGGCCACTCGTTCAGAATTGACGCTGCAAATTCTCAACGCCTCAGCGATTATTGATGAGCACATGATTGAAATTGAAGCGGCGGCTTTGGATGCCGGTCGTCTGGCGTTTCGTAAACGGGAGCTTCGTTCAGGACGCAGTGCGTCGATGCAGTCAGAGTTAAAACTGCGGCAGCAGCGGCGCAAACTGAGCGACGATCGACAGACAATTGCCATGCGACAAAGAGACCTCGAACACTCTCTGGCATCTTTGGCGGAAAAGCTGCTGGAAGAAGGTCTCCCTTCTCCCGATGAGTTGGTCGAATCGTCCCATAGTGCCTTAGGGATCTATCGAAGGCAGCGGCTGTCTGCTCATGAAAAAACGACCACAACAGAAGAAGAATCGCCTCATTTCACAAGCCATGACCTGGCTCTGGAAGACCTCACATTTGAAGCCATTCGCCCGGAAGTTGACGCCCATGTGCAGCGTTTGCGCCGCAAGCTCAAAATGCTCGGAAGCGTCAATACGGAAAGCCTGAACGATCTGGAGCAGCTTGAGCAACGGTATCAGCAGTTAGCGGCCCAATTGCAGGATCTCGTCGAATCGAAAGCGTCATTAGAAGACATCATTCGTCGTATTAAGCAGGAGAGTCGCAAACTCTTCTCTGAGACTTTTGCCACAGTTCGGACGCACTTCCAGGAACTGTTCCGTAAGGTCTTTGGAGGTGGTGAAGGAGATATCATTCTGGAGGATCCCAACCAGATTCTGGAATGCGGGATCGATATCAAGGCTCGGCCACCAGGCAAGGAGCTTCGTAGTATTTCGCTCCTTTCCGGGGGCGAACGCACCATGACAGCTATCGCCTTGATCATGGCGATTTTCAAGACAAAGCCCAGCCCCTTCTGCATTCTTGACGAAGTCGATGCAGCTCTGGATGAAGCCAACGTCGAGCGATTCACCACCGTCATCACAGAATTCCGCGAGAGCACTCAATTCATCATGATCACCCATCATAAACGATCGATGGTCGTGGCAGATGTGCTGTATGGCGTGACGATGGAAGAGTCAGGAGTTTCTAAGCGAATGTCAGTTCGCTTTGAGGACGTCTCAGACGATGGCAATTTCCGCCCGACCTCAACCTCCGGCGCTGCCTGATACGCAATTCAATTTGGAAGAGCGCTCTGCGTGCCATGCCAGCAGCTTTGGGCGATAATTTTTTGAGGTCATGAACGCGCCATTTCAGGTTGCATTCGTATTATTGGCCGATTGCATCCTCATCGCTCGTAAGGCACTTCGTAATTCCGGTGCATGATCAAAGTATAAAATCCAGGTTTCTTTTGTTGTTAAGTCCGACAAAGGAAGACGTTGCAGCGACACCAACCCCAAGACAAAGCCGTAACACGGCTACGAAACGCTTCTTTAAGTGATTGAGGCACCGAACTGGCGGATTCGGCAAGCACAAGAGCTTGGTAATAAATCCTGGCATCTGCATTAATTAACGCCAAACATGACGGCATTGGCTTTTATTAAATAGCGTCTGAAATAGATCTCGACCAGAAGTTCACCGTTCCAGGGTAGGTGTTAGGGTTTATTTAATCAGTCTTGCCCTGCCAGTCGATAACAGGCACCTTCCACCCAGAAGAAGGTGCTGTAATAGAGGTTGTTGTATTCATAGCGAGAGAGAACCTGCTCAATGGCGGCTTGGTGCTGATGTCGCACTTTCGCATCAGGACAGAGCGTCACAATCCAGGCGGCTGAGGTGGGTTCGCGGACAAACGCAGTCTCTTGATGGCGACGGGGTGACGTCTTCATAAAAGCCTTCAATTGTTCCTGAGCCAGAGCCACGGATTCATGCTCATTCGTCTGGGGCTTCCAGAGGGGAAGCATGCTTTTTCGCCAATCGACATCAAAGGCACTGTTATTGTTGGGAACATATTTCAAAGCGAGCGGCAGACTTTCAGCAGCCAGATGCGCGCTGGAAATCAGACCTCGCTGATAGGCTGCCTTAAGTGAAGAATCGGTTTCCATTTCCCAAAGACCACGCAGGGCACTGACTGCGGTGCAGGATGTCCAGGTGTGAGTGGGGGCATAGAAGTAAACCATCCCTTTTTCACAGATTTCCCGCTTGGTCAACTGTTTGTCGCCGCCGCGAACTAAGAGTTCCTGCTGGTAGGCGGTTTCCCATTTTTCGTCTCCCGTCAGCGCCTTCATCAGTTTCAAAGTGAACAAAATGCGAGCCGCATCATCGAAGTGATATCCTTGAAATGAACCTCGTGTGCCGAAGGGAGCTTCAGCAGGCATTTTCCAGCCCAGACGGATGATTTCTTCCGTGGTCTCGACCAAGTGTTTCTGAATGCGAGATTTTTCTTCTGGAGTCGCTAAATCCGATTCCCAATACCGCCACAGTCCCACGAGCCACGGGAGCGTCTGGTCGTTTGAACCCATCGGGTAATGAGATTTTCCATCCGTGCTGACACCCCGGCCTACAAAACCTTTGACGGGGCTGATCGAATTGAGCTTCAGCAGCCCCTCCATCAGGCGACGGGCTTTAGCGGCATCCTCATTCGATTGCGAATGCTTCCAGCGAAGAATCGCGGCATCCATATAGAGGCCATTAAACATGGCTCCATTTTCAACAGGTGCCCACCATCCCAGGGCATTAGGTTTCCCTTCCCGACACTCTTCAGGCGTGGGGAGGCTGACTTTTCCCTCTAAATCAGTGAAGTCGAGCAGGATTCCATAGTCATCGACAAACCGTCGCCAGATCTCCTGATGAGCCGCTTCAACTTTTTCCGTCGTTGTCGGCGAAATCGCTGGCTTCTGATCATCCGCCTTTGCCATGAGGCTGTTCGAATATTGGCAGCAGTCCATCACGGGAAAAATCATCACCGCAAAGAGCATGACAGCAAAAAACAGAGAGGTTTGAATGGTTCGCATCAAGATGTTCTCAAGCAAAAAAACGGACAGCAATTTTCGGCAGCAGGGAAAAAGATCATCCATTGACGTCTCTCTCAACACCCGGCCGCCTGGCGATCATAACTGAACATCCACATAAGTGCATGCAAGACCGTGTAACGGCCTCAGGAAAGCGGTTCGCTTTGGCCATATTCCTGTTGAAGCCAGTCGATCCATCGAAAACTCCCCAGTTCTCCCTGAGGATTGGTGTTGTATCCTTTTTGAAATGCCGCTGCGGTTTTTCCCCACAAAGGCAGGGAGATTACGGTTTTTTTTCGACCGCAAGCCGCTTGCCAGGTTTGAGCCGCGTGGTTCAAAGAGAAGATTTCAGGCCCGCAGAAATCAGGAAGCAAGCCTTGCGGCCCATCTTGCAACGCTTTCTCGAGTCGTAAAGCAACATCACCGGTTGAGACTGGTTGTACTTGAAAACCACGAGGAACCGGTAAGACAAATGGGATCCGGTTCAAGCCGGAAAGCAGAATCGCCACGAAATAATGAAACTGGGTAGCACGGAGAATGGAGCAGGGAAGCCCACTGGCTAACAAGATCTGCTCTGTCGCCAACTTGGTCTGATAATAGGCGATGGGCAATTGTTCAATGCCAACGATGGAAACATAGAGCAGATGCTTGATACTTGCCTTTCGTGAGGCCGCGATCAATCGCTGCATTCCTTCTTGTTCGACGGCCACATGATTTTTGGCATCGCCAGCCGCAAAGATCACCACCTCCGCCCCTTGCACACACTCATCAAGTCCCCTGCCACTGACCAGATCAGCCTGGCACCACTCGGCAAGGCCAGTCGCCTGGTGCGAGCGATCTTTCCGGCTGACAATTCGTAAAGAATGGCCAGCCTCCAAAGCCACCCGCACAAAATCCTGCCCCAAATGACCTGTTCCGCCAAACAGTACGATTCTCAAAAGAGCCTCCCGATGAATTTGTTGTCGATCGAAAGCCAGTTTTTTGAAAGGAGGTTGCCGTCGCTTCTTGCAAACCAGTCACGATTCCCAGAATTGCCTGAATCTGGTAATCTTCTCGGGAATTGGCATTGCAAAGGAGCGTTCGGAGAGATTCCGCATCATATCGGGGCCATTGAACCTCATGTTCAATGGGCTTGTTGCTTGTATCGTTTCAGATCATCTTCGCCAAACGTTCCATTGGAATTATTGTTGGATTCGGGGGGAGTGCCCTGAACTGAGAACTGAATCCAGTTAAGTATATCTCAGTAATAATGTCATATAATAATGTCATAGTGGGAGGTTCGTATGGGATACGTTCCGATCATGATCCTCGCAGGATGTTCATTGGTCGCTATCAAGTATTGGTTAGCAGCGATTGAACAGCACCGTCAGGTGACGCTCCAGAAACTGAAACAAGAACAGAAAGCCATACAGGCCGCACAGAATAGCAAGGCTGCGACAGACGCTGGAAATGATAAATCTTCGGCGGAGGCAACCAAGACGCCACTTTCACGTCGGGCAGCTTGAATAACTCCTGTGGTTTGGCATCTCCAGATGGCCCACTGATTTCACAATTGCTTTGTTCCTTAGATTTTTTCGGTGGTTTGCATGTCGACGCTTCCTATTGTTTCGCTTCCCACCTCAGACCATCCGACGGGATGCTGCGAATCGCCCATTCCCGCGCTGCCAACCAGTCTTGAAAGTCAGACCAAGGAGAATGGGACGACTGAAAGCGCACTGGGGCATAACGGCAAGCTATATATCGAAACCGTTGGCTGCCAGATGAACATGCTCGACAGCGAATTGGTTGTGGCCGCTTTGCGCCGGGAAGGGTATCAACTCACCAGCGAGCCAGCCGACGCCGACACCATTCTTTTCAATACCTGCAGCGTGCGCGAGCATGCCGAGCACAAAATTTATAGCGCTCTGGGAAGGTTGAAGCATGCGCGCCGGTCAAGACCCCATCAGGTCATTGGCGTGATGGGATGTATGGCTCAGAAGGATCAGGGGCTGATTTTTCAGAAGGCGCCGCATGTCGATATCGTGGTGGGAACGGGCCAGATGGCCGAAATCCCCGGTCTGATTCGGAATGCCCGACAGGATCGCCAGCAGGCATTGGCAGTGAGTCTGGATCGTAAAGGAGGCACCCGCAGCGAAGTCAGCGCGAGCTTCCAGAGCTATGATCCTCTCCGCGAACCGGAAATGAGGCCCTCGCCCTATCAGGCCTTTGTCCGGATCATGTTCGGCTGCGATAAGTTTTGTACCTATTGCGTGGTGCCCATGACTCGTGGCCCGGAACAAAGCCGGCTCCCTTCTGAAATCCTTGCGGAAATCAATCATCTGTCGGGGCAAGGCGTTAAAGAAGTGACGCTCCTCGGGCAAACCGTCAATAGCTATAAATGTGTCGAGAACGGCAAGACCTGGCGACTGGCTGATCTCCTGGCGGCCATGCACGATATCCCCGGCATGCTCCGGTTCAAGTTTGTGACCAGCTATCCCCGCGATATGACCGACGACTTGCTCGTGGCTCTCCGCGATCTGCCAAAATGTAGTCAATATATCCACGTACCACTTCAGCACGGCTGTGACGATGTACTGACACGAATGAAGCGGGGATATACAACCGCTCAATACCGGGACATGCACCAGAGGATCAAAGCGTATCTGCCTGATTCGGCAGTCTCTAGTGACTTTATCGTCGGCTTTTGCGGTGAATCCGAAGAAAGTCACCAGAAGAGTCTGGAAGCGATTCGCGAATACCGATTCAAGAACAGCTTCATTTTTAAGTACAGCGAACGACCGGGAACGAAAGCGAAAACGCTCTTTGCCGATGATATTCCCGATGATGTCAAGCGGCGGCGCAATCAAGAGCTGCTGGAGCTGCAAAATGCGATCAGCGAAGAGGACAACGCCGGGTTCATTGGGCGGCAGGTGGAAGTGCTTGTCGAGGGGCCAAGTAAAAACGCGGTCAAGAAGGACGATCCAGCCCTCAAAGAACAACTGACAGGCCGCACGCGCTGTGACCGGATCGTGGTCTTCGACGGCAATCCCCGACTGGCAGGTTCGCTCGCTCATGTAGAGATCCACGATGTCACTCCCACCACGTTAATGGGGGCGATTCTCACGCGGGAAATCCAACACGGCAGCCACTCCCTGCTCCCCATTCTGGCATAACTCTTTTGGTAGAGGTGTCATGTTTTCGACAGGCAGAGAATGTCGCGAAATGATTTTTGAAAATTTTGAAAATTGTTTTTGAAATCACCGCGAACCACGATACATTCTGGCTGCAATGAGGAAATCATCCTGCTGCGATGCTTGTGGCGACTTCCTGAAATGGATGTCGTGAAGCAACAGCTGACCGATGTTTGAGTAAGGAATCGTGTCAAATATGGTGGAACTTCGATCAAGAAAATCTCGCGGCTCGGGTAAAGCTGTCGCGGGAGCTTCTTTTTCAGAAGAAGCCACTGTGGTGATGGAGCGGCTCAAAGAGCAGGTTGCGACGCTTTTGCGTTCACTGGGAGGGGTGCGGAAAGCTGGTGACCTTGAACGCCTGATGAATCTTGACCGAACGCTTTCGTGGCAGTTGGTGAAGATCGCCGAAACTGAAGTTCCTTTGGAATGTGCAGCCAGTGTCCCGTCTCGCGTCTCGATCAGCCGACTGATTGAACGATCAAAGGCCCAGGGGGTCGCTCATGAGACGCTGGAAGGATTGCTGGCAGCCTATACGGAGTTTGAATCGCTGGTTGAGCGGCATGCGGGCGACCGTGTCTGCTTCAACTCCATGGTTTCAGCGGCGGGAGCCGGGGATGGCTGGCATACCGCAGAATTGCAACATCGCAGGAATGTCTTCCGTGGGATGAGCCATATGATGGGCGTCCAGGCTCAGGCCCTCATTCGTTGCGGTATCGTTCAGCGGTCGACTGAGAACTCTGAAGCAGTCAATCTGATTCTTATTGGTGGGTTGGTTGACCTCCGGCTTCTCTGGGAAATTGAGCGAGTCAACGTCTTCCGCTCGAGAACTGTTGGGAACCGCCAGGAGGCTAATTATCGCAAAGGAATCCGTAGGACAAACCTGTCAGGGACAGAAGATCTCGATGGATTTCTGATGCGGGATTACTGTTCTAGTGAAGATCCAGAAGTTGAAATGGTTTTGGGTGATGCCGGCTGGATTTACGGCAATCTCTTGAACGGGAGAGTCGGGGCGACCGGCGAGTCCTCTTTGTTCTTTGGAGTTCACTACCGAAATATTCCCGACCCGACAGGCCGGGAAGGCGAAGTCGGCTCTCGCAGCATTATGGATCTGCCGGTGAAAACTTATGTGGCGGATCTCTTTGTTGAGCCTGGATTTGCGGTTGATTGGCAGCCGAATGTTCAAGTGCTGGTCGGCGGTTCCTCCAGTGACCAACCGGCCCCGCCGGGAATTGAACGATCGCTGCCAACACAGATACAGATGGAGTACCTCGGCAAGGGGCCAAGTTTGATCCGCGAGTGCCCGGGCTACCCTCAGATGATACGGGGAGTGGCTACTCAGGCGAAGTGTGATGTGGATCAATACGATTGCTGGCGGTTGAAGGTCGATTATCCGCTCTATGGCTGCGAGATCATTGGGGAACTCGTTGAAACCGGCGGCTGGGAATAGCCTCAGTCAAGGAAATCAAGTGTTTTTAATCAAACAGTAGGGTGCATGAAGCGGTAGCGAAATGCACCGGCATTGGAATCAACAATTGCATGGAGCTTTAGCATTCAGCCAACCATCTGCTTCGACAGTCATGAGGGATGACTCTCAGCGGAATGATTTTGCGGAAGGTCTCTACTCCTTCGTCGATGAGTGATCCCTTCCGCCGACAATACGACAGATTTTCCCTACCGTGATTGCTCGGTCTCGGGGCATGGGCCATTCGTTCAAGGGGTCTTTTCCTGGCCACAGGATGTAAGTACCCCAATTTAGTTCACCACGTTTTGCTTGAATAAACGGGCGATTATGCCTCAATGCGCTTTTGAAAACAGTTTTTACGAGCAATGGAAGAAACGCTGCCGAGACAGATCGCCAGCGCCTTCAACCATCAATTCCCCGTCATTTTAGTTCGGTTAACCGCTGCACGCCGCCGGCGGGAAGACCTGTCGTTGTTGTTGTGAGTAGAAGGTACGAAATGTTGCAGGGAAAAATTCACCGGGGAAATATCACCCCCAACCGGGCTTACCGCTCTGGCTTCACGCTGATTGAACTACTTGTCGTGATCGCGATCATCGCCATCCTGATCGCACTCCTGCTCCCCGCCGTCCAGCAGGCCCGCGAAGCCGCCCGAAGAACCCAGTGTCGCAATAATCTGAAACAACTGGGCTTGGCTCTGCATAACTATCACGACACCCACGATCGCTTTCCTCCGGGTGCCATTCATCCGCAGTACGCCACAATGTACTATGGGCCTGCAACCAATTGCTATGGTTGGGGTACTTTCCTCTTGCCATACATCGATCAGGGGGCACTCTACAACATGATTGATTTCAAAGTACCGTGGACCGCTGATATAGGCCGCACACCCCTTTCCGCTTATGTATGTCCCTCAGATAACTCGATCGGCATCAACCCATTCTACAGCGACGCCAATAACCTGGCTCACGGTGCAGCAACAGAAAGCCAGCGTCTGGCCAAGTCCAATTACCTGGCGAATGTTGGAGCAACAGTTGTTAACAATGGCGTCCCGTCGGCCTCCTCGACAGTTTCGGGAACTTCTCATTTCCATAGCAATCTTCGTATTCGTGACATCATTGATGGCACCACGAATACAATCTATTTCGCTGAACGTGATACAGTTCGTCGACATGGCTCGACAACAACCACTAATCCGGCTGGTGGCGGTATCTGGATTGGTGTGCCTGCTGTGAATTCGGCCAATACAATTCAGCAAACGCATGTTCGGTTCCCAAATACTCTTGCCGAAAGCACGACGTATGGAATCAATCCACCAATAGCAAGCACACCCATCCTCACCGGAAACTCAAGTTTGGTTGCGAGTAGCCAACATGCAGGCGGTGTTCATGTCGCTCTGTGCGACGGGTCAGTTCGTTTTTTGAGTCAGAACATCAATTGGCAAACCCTGTCCTTTCTCGCCAAACGAGGTGACTCGATGGTGGTGGGCGAATGGTAAATCCAGAAATCCCCCACCGCCCTCAATCCGCTGATCGCTTCATCCATTCGACTTCTCGATTGTTAATGGTGTTGCTATTGTTCCCGTTTCTAATTCCCTTAGAAGGATGCTCCGGAACGGGTTTTGAATTTGTCCCGGTATCCGGCATCGTGACTCTGGATGGAGAGCCACTCCATGAAGCTAAAGTCATCTTTGTCCCCAAAGGGGATGGGAAGAATGCCATCAGTGGTGAATTGTCTTACTGCGTTACCGATCACCAAGGGAAATTCACTCTTGCATCGCCTTCAGGCGTGAAAGGAGCTATTGTGGGAACCCATGCGGTAGCAATACTTGGCGAAATTCGAGATGAAGCCAATCCCGAAAAGATCATCAAACCCGAGTACCTGCCAGCCCGTTACCATGCCGGAGAAACACTAACCTTTGAAGTACCACAAGGCGGCACTGACGTCGCAAACTTCAGCCTGTTCTCCGACCCCAAACGATAGTCAATGTATAGCGTATTGATAATATACAACGTATAAGTAGGGTGCATGAAGCGGTAGCGAAATGCCCCATCTTCGTGTTCTCTGAAAGCCACGATTTGACTGGCGCATTGGCATGCACCCTACTTTTCTTGTCTGTGAGAATTGGCATAAAGTGATAGCGCAATACACTTTCTTCAATCTCTCATAATTGCCATGACTTGATTGATAAATTCTGCAATCTCCATGCCCTCTACATAAGATGGGCGGTGGTTGCCGGGAGGCGGAGGGCGATTCTTAGATCCATGACGTTGGTATGAGTGGGGCCGGTGGCCAGGAGGCCGCCGGTCTGCTCAAAGAAATGCCAGGCGTTTTGGATTTCCAGAAAGGCGTGTGGATCCAGGCCAAGCTCCCGGCTTCTTCTCAGTACGGCACCATTGACGAACGCTCCGGCACACGTGGTGGGGCCGTCTTCACCATCGGTTCCGCCGCTCAAAAGAATCATGCGGTCGGTCTGATCCTCATCCCAATGCTGCCATTCGCCAAGAGCCGATAAAGCCACCTGCTGATTGCGGCCCCCTTTGCGCGGGCCGTCGTAAGGAACGAGTGCCACGGTTGGCTCCCCTCCCGAGATCCAGCAAAGCGGCTCGCGGCAAGTTTCATCGGCGACCGCGTGTGCCAGATCATTCCCCACGTCATCAGCGGTGCGGCCAATATCGCTAGCCGCAACTCGAATGGTGTAGCCACGTTGTCTTGCCTCTCGAGCTGCTGCTTCGACCGCCTGATGGTTACTTGCCAGCAGATGATGAGAGATCGTCGCTCGCACGGGAGATACGGAATGTTCAATCGTTCCCGAAAGGACATCCCAGACTTCTTTAGCCACTTCTTCATGAGTCGCGAACATGGCCAGTGTGTCGAAGGCGGCTTGCCTTTGAGGCATGACCCATTCATCGGGCGTTGGCATAAGCGGGCCGGATGCAATCAGATCCAGAGGGTTGCCAATCACGTCAGAGATCACAAGGACATGGGCACGGCAAGCGCCCAGCGCCCGTGCAAGCCCACCCCCTTTAACATCAGAGATGTTGCGTCTGACAAGATTAAGCTGCTCAATCGAAGCACCACGACTGGCCAGCAACCGGATGACCTGCTGCTTCTGTTCCAGAGTGATGGGCGGACGAGGCAAGGGGAGGAGCGCGCTGCCGCCACCAGAAATCAAAATGAGTACCAGATCTTCTTCGGTGGTTGTTGCCGCGATCTTCAGGATCTCACGGGTTGAGGCCACCCCGGTTGAGGTGGGTTCATTGAGTCCGGCAGGACGTGCACCAACGAGGTGAATCTGGCGTGTTTCCACCAGGCAATCTTCAGGAACATTGACCTGCCCAACCACCAGACGATCAGTGACTTCCGGCCCCAGCGCCGCTTCCAGTGCCAGGCTCATGGAAGCACCGGCTTTCCCTGCGCCCAGAACAACAATCCGGCGAATGTCCGAGAGCGACCGCGATTCTGTCCCGAGATGGATCGATTCGCCCTCAATGCGAACAAATTGTGGAATCAGCTCATCGGGAATAGCCGCTTTGACTCCCGCCCACCAGATGGCTTTGGCATCTTGAGTCAATTTGTCGATCGCGACTGCATCCATGAGGCGCCCTGTGAAACAAAGAGATCTGCGTGTTGGCAAAATAATTCGTGAGCAGCGCAACTCCACAGCATTCCACAAGTGAGGGGAGTTCACATCAGTCTAACGGGATTTGATCCCTCGTGTTACTCTCTCATAAACAGTAGCTGCCGGCTCACGAAAGGATGGTTCGTTCGTAGGGAGATGTCAGTGCATCGCTGGGAGTCGTATGCTTTTCGTTATCACGCGAGGTCAAACGAACGTGGCGCGACCACCATGTTTCGGCTTCCACCATTGTCCAGACCGGTGAGGTGACCTGTTCGAGACGATCGCTCACTTCACGGGCCGATTGAGGTCTTTTGGCTGCCGACTTTTCCAGACAGGACATGATCAAGTCTTCCAGCGCAGGATCGACAGGCTGTCCTAATCGTTCAGAGGGCGGAATCGGTGGTTCGCTGATGTGCATCCGGCATAAATCAACCAGGCTTTCGCCAGTGAACACAGGCTTTCCCGTTAGCAGGAAATAGCCGACTGCCCCCAGCGCATAGATATCTGTCCGGTGATCGACCATATTGGGCGTTTGAATTGCTTCGGGCGAAAGATAGAGTGGTGTTCCGGTCAGAGCCGAAGAAGCCGTCAGCCCGGCTTTACGTTGTTCGTCAATGGCTTTAACGAGGCCGAAATCCAACACTTTCAATAGATCAGGCACTCCGCCACGCCGATTCAGCATCAGGTTGGCCGGCTTAATATCTCGATGCACCAGTCCTTGAGAATGGGCTTCACTGAGAGATCCACAAGCCTGTTTAAGTAGAGAGACCACGCGGCCTTCCGGTTGCGGCCCATAGCGTTCAACAAGATGTTGTAAATCAATACCGTCGAGATATTCCATGGCGTAGTAAAAGATCCCCTCAGGGGTCCGGCCATAGTCATAGATCGCAACGGTATTCGGGTGGTTCAACTGACAGGTGATCTGAACCTCACGTTCAAATCGGGCGATGGAATTGTCATTGGTTTTATCAACACTGAGCATCTTGATTGCTGTAGGGCGGCGCAGCAGGGCGTGCTGTCCTTTATAGACTGTCCCCATGCCACCAGAGCCGAGTTTTTCCTGTAATGTATATTGCCCCAACTGTTTGGCATCCATGGCGGCTTCTCGTGCCTTGCGGTTCAATCTGGCGACGATCACAGTGAAAATAAAGATCGCTATCGAAGACAGGCCAAACAGGCTGTAGAGAGTCCAGGCCGTCCATCTTAATATGAGTAATGGACGATAAGCCTCTTCGGTATCAATCTTTGTCATGATACCTAGTTGATGATTGCCTAGCCATTTTACCGCACAGACAGTATTTACACCCCGGTAGTCTTGCACACCATCAACATTCGAGACGGTATGACCGTCAACTCCCTGCTGTGCAGCCCAGGTGAGTGGTAGCTCGGCACGTCGTACCGCAGGCCGGAATCCCCGGGTCATGTCACCTCCCGGATTGCGCATTTGCAAATAGAGCAACGAATGGGAATCTTTTTCGTCAGGGAGCAGTCCCAGCAGAATCAGCTTGTCGTCGAAGCGACTGTTTGATGCGAGCGTGCCATCCTTAGTAAAGGCGTAGGTCTCGCCCGTTTTTCCCATCTGACCTAATTGCAGAATGCGGGTGAATTCTCCCCGGGGGTCAACTCGAAAGACGAGTGCCGCAACGACGAGAAAGTTCTGATCCCGAATTGGTGCACAGACCAGAATGGTCGGCTGTTTGGCAATCCGCTGGCCTGAGGCATCCCGTAGCGACAGACGACTGAGGAACGGCGGCGTAACGACCGTTTTCCCGTCGAAGAGTTTCTGCAATGTCTCTCGATCAGGTAGCAGATCATCCGCCCCTTCCAGTTCTGACTGAGTCGAAAGCAGGATCTTGCCAGATTCATTGAGCACCGCGAACATCGTATATCGCTGTGCCGACATGGCGGGGTGGAGTTCTTGCTTGAGCTCATCACGAAACTGGGAATGAACCAGCGAGTGCGATTCATTGGCTTCTTTTTCGACCTGGGCCTGTTTTTTCTGCTCGTTAATGACCCCATAAATAATCTGCCTGACCTGCGGATCGTTGGCCAGTGTGACGGAGATGGAGTGCTGGGCTGTCAGCCAGTTAGAGAGCATCTCCGCTTCGACATCGCGCAGCGTTTCGAGTTGTGACCTCAAACTGCTCATCATGGTCGACTCGACGGCAGTCCGTACCGTGTAGCCCATCGCCATGAGCAGGATGATTGCCATGACGGGCCAGATCCAGAGTTGCTGGCTGAGAAATAAGCCTGTTCGCTGGAATGTATGGCTGGATGCCATGGTGACACCCGAACCCCGCTTTCCACCCCGAAACATACTCATCACGTGATGATGAAATGAGATCAGCCGTTTCACAAGACTTCTTCCCTGGCGAAAAACTGAGGTTCTCTGTCCGCTATCTTCGTCAAGCTTAGCCCAGATTCCGAGAAAGCGTGGCGGGATCAGAGCGTGAGAAGCGAGGAATCATGAGAGGTGGCGTGCCGCTTTGAATTCTGGCCAAATCGCGGCAGCAAGCCCGATGATGCCACCTCATGTTCAGGTCTTATTTCCTTCCGGTTTCCCTGATTAACTGGTCTCTGGGGCGACCAGCTATTATGAGAATATTAACCCTATGGATTAAACGGATTGTAGTGGGCGACTACCTGACGGTTTTCCAATGAATTGGAATCGTGATGACGAGCGTCAAATTGCAGGACAAATGGCAATGTTCAGGTCATTAAGCCGCCGAACTGTCGAACGGCTTCATAGACAACGGTGTTGACAGTGCTGGCCAGGTTCAGGCTGCGAACCTCCTGACGCATGGGAAGATCGACAGTCGTTCCGCGATATTCTTCAACAACAGCGGGGGGCAGCCCTCGAGACTCACTTCCAAAGACCAGCACACATCCCGGTTCAAATGTCGCCTGCCAAAGATTCCGTGGAGCCGGGTTTTCGATGCACCAGAAAGTGCTGTCGGGCAATTCCCGGTGAATCTCTTCCAGAGAATCGACGACGGCGTAATCCAGATGCTGCCAGTAATCCATCCCCGCCCGGCGCAAATGCCTGGCATCCAGCACGAAACCCAGCGGACGAATCAGCCAGAGTTTGGCCCCGACCGCGACGCAAGTTCGCCCGATATTGCCAGTATTCTGGGGAATATCGGGTTGATAGAGCACAACATGAAGTAATGCCGATGACACGCGTGAATCTCGCCCACCAAGGAAAAATTAAAGCCGAAACGTGGCAGATCTTTGTAGCAGGCCCGAAGCCGATTGTCCTGGCGGGTTATCAAACTCATCCGCAGGCTCGTGGGCTTCCTCGCTGCCAATGGCTCGAATCTGTCATATCCGTGCGGAAGATCCATAATAAACGGACGTCCGGTTGGTCATTTGAAGACAATTATCACATCAACAACCTCTTGAATTTTCGTTGAATTGACGTTAGGGTCATGGTTGTATTGAAAGCCTGCCTGGGGCGTTGCGCTTTGGGCTACCCTCGTTGAGTTGTTTTTTGGTTGCGGTCACTCCTGCCAATGACAGCGACAACGGGTGGACTGGCGCCGGGTGTTCCCATGAGATTCATGGCTCCGGCGCTGTGTGGGCAGTGTCGAAGGGTTTGACTTCGATCATTGCTCTGCATGGAGCTGGAGCTGGCAAGCGGATTCAGTTTTGGTGTGAGGCGTTGTTTGCTGGGGTGGGATAACACCTGCGGGCAAAACATTGTGCCCTTCATGCGAACTGATCTCCGATTAGCTGCATGGAGCTTGTGGGAATCGATGTGATTCAATGGCCGTCATATACGGTTATTGAACAAAAGACCCTCCTCCTGCCGCTCCGGATCTGCCATGCTCTTTTCTGCCTTTAATACTGCTGTTGCATCTCATCGCAACTGGCTGTTGATCAGCTGCGGACTACTGGCTTTGCTACTGGACATCCATGGCAAAACGGCTAGAGCAGATGACGGGCCTCCCGCCAAAAAGCCTGTGAGCTTCCATCACGACGTCCGACCGATTTTTCAAGCGAAGTGTTCTGGCTGTCACCAGCCCGCTAAAGCCCAAGGGGCGTTTATCCTTACGGATTTTGCCAGCTTGCTGAAAGCCGGTGAAAGTGGGCAGGCAGCGATTGTTCCCGGAGAAAAAAAGAAGAGTTATCTCCTCGAACAAATTACCCCTGATGAGAAGGGGATGGCCGAAATGCCTAAAGGCCAACCCTCGCTCAATCCCATTGAAGTTGAACTGATTGAGCGATGGATTCAGGAGGGAGCCAACAACGATTCTCCCCCAGCAGCCACTCGAATCTATGATCAGGAGCATCCACCGAGCTATGCCCGCCAACCGCTTTTAACGTCGCTGGATTTTTCACCCAATGGTGAATGGCTGGCTGTCGCGGGGTTTCATGAGGCGCTCATTCTCAAACCAGATGGTTCTCAGGTGATTGCACGGCTGATCGGTCAGTCTGAGCGAATTGAAACAGTACGATTTTCCCCAGATGGCATGCGTTTGTTAGTTGTCGGCGGCAACCCCGGACGATCTGGTGAGTTTCAAATCTGGAAGACCGGTGAGTGGAAACTGCTGCTGTCGCAATCCACGACTTTCGACACCCTTTATGGTGGCAGCTGGTCGCCAGAGGGAAATCTGATTGCCCTGGGTGGCGGTGATAACTCCGTTCGAGCGTTCAACAGCACGACTGGCGAGCAGGTTCTGTTTCAGGGAGCACACAGCGACTGGGTACGAGACACCGCATTCAGCCTTGATGGCTCCCACCTGCTCTCTGTCGGCCGGGATATGACCACCAAATTAACAGAGGTCGCAACCCAGCGTTTCGTTGATAACGTCACTTCTATCACACCAGGTGCTCTCAAAGGGGGCATGCAGGCGATCGCCCGGCATCCCACCCGCGATGAAATTGTGGTTGGCGGCTCTGATGGTGTTGTGCGGATCTACCGCGTTTTCCGCTTGACCAAGCGAGTCATTGGTGACGATGGTAACCTGATTCGGAAAATGCCTGAGATGCCCGGGCGGATCTTTTCTGTGGCAGTCAGACCCGATGGGCAACAGGTAGCAGCGGTCTCATCATTGGATGGCCATGGCTTCTGGGCGATCTATGATTACACCTTCGATACAAGCCTCCCCGAGAAGATCAAAGCGATCAATGAAAAAGTTGTGACATCCCGGAGTGCCGCAGAAGTTGCTGAGCTTGAGGCTTATCTCACTCAAGGGGTAAAAGTTGTTGCTCAAGGTGAATTCAACGAAACACCTTTGTACGCCTTGGGCTATTCAAAGGATGGCCGCCATTTGGCGATGGGTGGTTCCGATGGCCAGGTTCGGGTGATCAATACCGAGAACGGAAGTTCAATCGCGGTCTTTGCGGTCACTCCTGCGACTGGCAATGAATCGACGACACATGTTGGCCAAGGAACGCCTCGAGTTGTCGCGACACCCGCCACATCGAATGCAGAGGCTTCCTCAGTCAAAGAGACACTTCCTCCAGGGCGGCAGATTGCCAGCTTGGCTGTGCAGCCGGAAAGTCTGAGTTTCACCAATCGGTTTGCGTCGTCACAACTCCTGATCACGGCGACCCTCGATAATGGAGAGCCGGTGGATGTTACCCGGTTGGCCACGATCAAGGTCAATGATCCCGCCATTCTGGCGATCACTTCTGCGGGGCTTGTGGAACCGCGTGTAGCGGGTTCAGGGACAATCACTGTTTCCATGGGTTCAGCGTCGGCCTCCTTGCCAGTGACGGTTCGTTGGCCAGAGATGCAGCAGCCCGTGGATTTTATTCGTGACGTGAACCCCGTCCTTTCCAAGCTGGGCTGCAATCAGGGAACCTGTCATGGGTCTGCCCAGGGGAAGAATGGTTTCAAACTTTCGCTACGCGGCTACGATCCTCTCTTTGATCTCCGCGGATTTGCGGATGATCTGGCGGGGCGCCGCATCAATCTTGCCTCGCCAGAAGACAGCTTGATGCTGTTAAAGCCCACGATGGTGACGCCGCATGTGGGCGGGCATTTGCTTCAGCGAGATGAGATTTATTATTCGATTATTGAGGACTGGATTGCCGCCGGGGCGAAGCTGAACCTGGAAACGCCTCGGGTGACCAAAATCGAGATTGAACCGCAGAATCCAATCATTCAGGTCGTGGGAAGCAAGCAGCAGTTCCGTGTTTTGGCAACGTATGCTGATGGCACACAACGTGACGTCACACGGGAATCGTTCCTGGAAACAGGCAATCTGGAAGTAGCGACAGCCAGCCGTACCGGGCTTTTAACATCGCTTCGCCGTGGTGAAGCCCCCATTCTGGCACGCTACGAAGGAGCCTATGCGGCGACAACATTAACCGTCATGGGAGACCGGACAGGATTCGTCTGGGAGCCATCCGAGACCTGGAGCCGGGTTGATGAATTGGTGGCTGGCAAATGGAAGCGAATGAAAATTCAGCCCAGCGGACTTTGTTCGGATGAAGAATTTCTCCGCCGCGTTCATCTGGATCTGACGGGCCTGCTGCCCACCAGTGATGCCGTCAAAGCTTTTCTGGCAGACAAACGTCCCACACGAATCAAGCGGGACGAAATGGTCGACCAGCTGGTTGGAAATGCTGATTATGTGGACTTCTGGACAAATAAATGGGCTGACCTGTTGCAGGTCAATCGTAAGTTTCTCGGAACCGAAGGAGCAGCAGCGTTTCGTCAATGGATTCGCGAGCAGGTGGCGTCAAATCTTCCTTATGACGAGTTCGCTCGGCAGGTATTGACGGCCTCAGGTTCCAATAAAGACCATCCCGCCGCTTCGTACTACAAGATTCTCCGTAAGCCAGAAGAAACAATGGAGAACACGACCCATCTGTTCCTGGCAATCCGCTTCAACTGCAATAAATGTCATGACCATCCGTTCGAGAGATGGACTCAGGATCAGTATTACGAAACGGCTGCTTTTTTCGCGCAGGTAGGGTTAGAAAAAGACCCGGCCTCGGGAGATCGCCGGATTGGAGGCTCAGCCGTTGAGGGAGCCACACCGTTCTATGAAATCGTAAAAGATCTGCCCAAGGGAGACGTCATTCACGATCGTACCAAGGCGATTGCTCAGCCCAAGTTCCCTTATGAAAGTCAGGCAAATCTTCCGGATGATGCAACGCGGCGCGAAAAACTGGCCGGTTGGATGACCAGCCCAGACAATCGTTATTTCGCCAAGAGCTACGCCAATCGTCTATGGGGCTATCTGTTAGGGGTAGGGATCATTGAGCCGATTGATGATATTCGCGCCGGTAATCCCGCGAGTAACCCGGAATTGCTGGATGAACTGACTCGTGAGTTTTTAACGCATCGATTTGATACGCGACACATGATGCGTCTCATCTGCAAGTCCCGCACTTATCAATTGGCGGTTGACTCTCAGAAATGGAATGAAGACGACAAAATTAATTATTCGCACGCAACCGCTCGCCGCCTTCCCGCGGAAGTCCTCTATGATGCGATATACCGTGGCACGGGAGCCGTTTCCAAGTTCCCTGGTGTTCCCGAGGGCATTCGCGCGGCGGCGTTACCCGACTCAGGGGTTGAACTTTCAAGTGGATTCCTAACAACATTCGGTCGCCCGACACGTGAAAGCGCTTGTGAATGTGAACGAGGATCCGGGCTTCAACTGGGGCCGGTCATGGCGTTAATCAGCGGGCCTACCGTCGCTGAAGCGATTGAGAACCCCAATAACGCGCTGGCTCGGCTGACGGCTTCGATTTCGGATGATCGCCAGCTCATTGATGAAGTTTTTCTGCGGCTGGTCGGAAGGCATGCCCTGGATACTGAAATCCAGGCTGTGACGAATACGCTGGGTCAGATTTCCGTGGATGATGCGAAGGTAAAGAGCCTCTATCAGCAGCGGGAAGCAGAATGGAAGCCGATCTTTGCTCGCCTGGAAGAACAACGGCTGAGTGCCATCGCCAAAGCAGAATTAACCCTCAAAGAATATGAAGCGGAACTGATTCCTCGACGGGCGATGCAGGAGATGGAACGTGTTGCCAAGCTTGAAGAGGGAAAGAAGCAACGCGATCAACGCCGCAACGAACTGTTGGCCACAGTTAATGGCTGGAAGCCCGAGATCGCTGAGAATGAGTTGACCTCTCAATGGACGATTCTCACGCCAAAAGAGGTGAAATCAAGCTTGGGAGCCAAACTGACGATTGAGCCTGACGCCGCTGTGTTAGCGGAACCCAAGCAGGGGAATAATCATCTTTATACGGTGGTAGCTGAGACCTCGCTGCGAGGCATCACAGGTTTCCGGCTGGAACTCCTTTCCGATCCCCGTCTGCCCAGTCGCGGGCCGGGGCTTTCGCCCAACGGGAACTTTGTCCTGACAGAACTTGAAGTGGAAGTGACATCTTTGAGTGACGTCAAAACGAAGAAGAAAGTAAAGCTTTCGCGAGCCATCGCCGACTTCTCGCAAGAAAATTATCCCATCGCGTCAGCAATCGATGGTAAACGTGACAACAATCAGAACGGTTGGGCCACCAGTCCCAAGACAGGGCACACTCGTTGGGCAACATTTGAGTTTGCTGAACCCATCGACTTTGAAGCCGGGACACGGCTGACCTTCCTGATTGATCAACGATACTCGGACGGCCGCCATACGCTGGGGAAGTTCCGCATCGCTGTCACCAATGCTCCACGTCCGTTGGCTGTTGGTCTGCCGACATCAGTCGAACTGGCGATCACGACTCCCGCAGAAGCCCGCACTGTTGAGCAGTTGACGGCTATTTCTGAGTACGTCCTTTCTCTGGATGAACAACTGAAGAAGCTGGAGAATCAAGTCGCTCAATGGGAAGCCCCCCTCCCGCCGGATGCCAGGCTGGAGGAACTTAAAGCCGTATTGACCAGGAGCCAGCTTCCGGTTCCTGACGATCGCCAACTGATGGCTCGCAAAGTTGATCGGGAGATGAGTCAGAAACAGTTGGCGAATGCCCGTTTAACGATGATTCAGGATCTGGCGTGGGCGTTGATCAACAGTCCGGAATTCCTGTTTAACCATTAATTCAACCATGACAGAAGCCACTGCGTGGATTGTCACAAGACTCATAACAACATTCAGACCGTTTCAGTAAACGACTGATTTTTGAAGGAGCTTCCCATGCTCGTCATTCCAGGACAACCGGGTAAGGATGTTTGTGACTCCCACGTGGGACTTTCGCGCCGGGCGTTGCTCCGGGTGGGGGGAACGGGTCTGTTTGGGCTTTCTTTGGGGCAGATGCTCAACCTGAAAGCCCGTGCCAATGAAACCAATGCAGCAGCGGGGGGTGGCCCTGGTTGGAACAAAGCCAAAAGCATCATTCTCGTTTACCTTCAAGGCGGCCCCAGCCATCTGGATTTGTGGGATCCCAAGGAGAATGTTCCCGACAACGTGCGCAGCGCCTTCGCTCCGATTTCCACCAAGCTGCCGGGGATCAAGTTTACGGAAATTCTGCCGAAGCTGGCTCAGGTGAATGATAAGTTCACGCTCATTCGCTCAATGAGTTACACCCCGAATGGACTGTTTAACCATACCGCAGCCATCTATCAGATGATGACGGGTTACACGACCGATAAGGTCAGTCCGTCCGGGCAGTTAGAGCCTCCCTCACCCAAGGACTTTCCAAACTTTGGTTCTAATATCATTCGTCTGAAGCCACCTAAAGAGCAGATGTTGCCGTTTGTCATGCTCCCGCGTCCTTTGCAAGAGAGTAATGTTGTCGGCAAGGGCGGAACTGCTGGATTTCTTGGCAAGGCCTATGACCCTTACACGCTCTATCCCGATGGCGACGACATGGATATGGCAAAGATGGAACGGATCCGGATCGATGACCTTCAATTGCGTCCCGAAGTTTTTGCCACGCGATTAGAACGACGTGCCAAACTGCGCGATCAGATCAATTCCATGATGCCGCGAATCGATGAAGCCGTCGCTGATTATAAACTGGGTGAATACTATGATCAGGCTCTGGGGTTGGTGATCTCGGGGCGGGCGCGCGAGGCGTTTTCCATCTCCTCAGAAGATGATGCCACGCGCGATCTATACGGACGAAACACTTTTGGCCAGAGCCTGCTCTTGGCACGGCGTCTGGTTGAAGCGGGGACTCGTGTGGTGGAAGTTGTCTGGCCCAAGGTGGCTAATAGCGATAACCACTCCTGGGATCACCATGTCGGGTTGACTGATCGGATGAAAAAGCAGTCCGGCCCGATTTTTGACGCCGGTCTTTCGGGATTGATCACTGACCTCGATCAGCGAGGCTTGCTCAATGAGACGCTGGTCGTCGCTGTTGGTGAATTCGGTCGCAGTCCTCAAAAAGGTGTCAGCACATCTGGCAACGGCAATAGCGCTGACGGCCGGGATCATTGGCCCTATTGCTACACGGCTATGGTCGCTGGAGCGGGGATTACACCTGGTGCTGTCTATGGTGAGAGCGACAAAACAGCCTCGGCACCCAGCAAGTCCCCAGTTCATCCGGCAGAACTACTGGCCACGATCTATCACGCCTTTGGCATTCATCCCGAGACGATCGTTTATAATCACCTCAATCAGCCCAGAGAGCTGGTGAAAGCCGAAGCGATCACTTCACTCTTTGTCTGATTTCGTCATCAGCTCAAATCGTAAAAGACATTAACGCCCACCCCTGCCCGCTCGCCTTGAAGGTGAGGCCTTGAATCTGAAGTAAGGCATGCGGGAATGGCGGGTGGTTATCTGGCCTGTCGTTTCTTTCGGCCGTAGATGAAACTTTCAATGACGAGATTTCCCAGGTCGTTGGCATTGCAGTAAGCCGAGATGCCTCCGGTCACTTCAGCCATTCTCTGAACAAAATTGACCAATTCCAGATAGAAGTAGTCTTCGATCAGAGCGAAACTGGAAATGGTGATTCCCTCAGCGGCACAGCGTTTGGCTTCTGCCAGTGTGGCCAATGCGGTCTGTTCGCTGGGAGGATAAATGAGCAGCAGGTCGCGGCCTTCGACATGAGCCGTCGGTTCCCCATCGGTCACAACGAGGATCTGCCGATTTTTCGAAGGTTGTTTATGGAGAATTCTTCTGGCGAACTGCAGCCCGGCGTGAATATTGGTGAAATGCTGAGGAACGAACGCCGGTGGATTATCAAGGTTGATTTTCAGGCGAATGCGTGGGTCATACATGCTGACGGGTTTGGGGGCTGATGAAAACAGTTCTTTCGAGGTCAATGGGCTGGCGTAGGTATAAAAGCCCACAATCTGAAGAAAATCACCCTGATAACGGCCATTGATCAGGGATTGCAAGGCCATGGCCACCCGTTTGGCAGACCCATATTTTCCCATGCGAGTCATGCTGCCAGACATATCGACCAGCAGCACTGTGGCACAGTTGGTCTGGTATTGCTGGTCATAGAGAACCAGATCCTCCTCCTTAATAGAAACTCCGTGAGGATGGGCTTCTCCTTCACGAGCTTGCCGGGACATGGCCGCCCGCATGGTTTCGTGAAGATTGAGATTGGAAATCGAATCGCCAAACTCATAAGCCTTGGACTCATCCTGAAGCACTTCTCCCGGGCCTCGGAAGTCGACTTGATGCTTGCCGAGCGAATCCTTGCGGCGGACTTGGAAGAGTTCGTCCAGAGCACGGTTCTCGACGCGTTTGAGTCCCTTGGGGGTCACGTGAAATCGGCCTTCGCGATCCTTTTCCACTAACCCCTGCTGGATCAGCATGTCCACGACATCCGGTTGCTGTTCCTGCCAGTCCTGAAGGTTGTCAAGAACTTCGTCGCCATACTGCAACATGTACTCAGAGAGTTTGTCGAAGAGTTCGTCAGCCGACTGAGGGGAGAAACCCTCCTCTTCGTTAAACCGGGAATACTCAAAAAGCATGCTTTGAACTCCAGGGTTCCCCCACTGGAGGGAATTCTGTCGAAGTGAATGGCACCTCTATCTTAGGCGATTGTCTTTTCGGAAACAGGAAATTGCGAGATTCCGGAAATCACTCAACGAAGATGTGATTCGGGCTTCTCTGGAAGGATGTTTGTTGTAAACCACTTCTGTTAATTGCTCTACGAGATATTTTCAACAACTTTCAATTGAGCCGGCATGGCCCGGTTCCACTGGAAAATGGGTTTTAAGTGCTTTTTTGATCACACCGTGATAATCCGTACGATTTTGCGACGAACTTCATGGTTTTAAATCGGGTAAACTCATATGAGGCGGATCTGACGGAATCGTCTCAATCCGTGATCTACAAATCGCTTTCGTTGTTGCGAGTTTCCCAAAATCCTGTGAGGATAAAGGAACTGGCCTCGGTGTTGTCCATAAAAAGGCAGCATCGGAAAAAGAAGGCGAGTTGAAAATGCCGTTCCTGCAGCAGGCAAATATTGCAAGTTGCAGAGCGGTAAGAAGTTGTTGAAACTTCTGTTGATGTTTGTGCTGGATGGTTTTGTTTTTGAGATGCCAATTCTCAGGTGAGAGAGATGCCCGATATGAATTCCGACGACTCATCCAGGAAGCTGTTGGCAAGTGCCGCGAATTCCGAGGGTTCCCGCGGGAGCTTTGTTCGGAGCGGTTTTCGTCGCTGGACGCTCCCACTGGTGGCTGCGGCCCTGGGTTCTTCTGCAGTATCCGGATGGCTGGGTGACGTTGCCTCTGTTGCGCCAGTAGCCGTTGCTCAGGAAATGGAGGCCATGCCGGGCAAGCCGACAAAACCTGCCAGCAAAGGGGCGATGTCGCCCGCTGCCGGTGAAATGATGAATGACTCAGAAGAAATGTCTTCTGGCAAAATGTCAGCTGGCAAGAACTCTTCCGGGAAGAGTGGTCTCGATCAGAAACTGGATGATCAGCCGCGGACTGTCAGGCCGGTGGTGCGTCCCGGTGTACGAACCGCAGCCGCTGATCCCGTGGTGGCGTTTATCAATGAGTCGCTACGCCAAGGCTGGAAAGACAACGATGTCGAGCCATCACCGATGGCTGATGACCCGGAGTGGATTCGCCGGGTTTATCTGGACATTGTTGGTCGAATTCCTTCCGCTGAAGAAGTCCAGGACTTCACCAGCGATAAAAACAAAATGAAACGCACCGAGCTGATTGAAGCGTTGCTGGAAGATCCCGGCTACGTGCGTAACTTCACCACGATCTGGACGAATCTCTGTATTGGCCAGCGAACACCACGCCGGGTCAGTCGAACGGGGATGCAGAAGTTTTTCCGGGAAGGCTTTGCCAAAAACCGCCCCTGGAATGAAATGGTTTACGACATTGTCTCGGCTGAGGGGCATTTTGAAAAGAACGGAGCTGTTAACTTCACTCTGGCTCAGATGCAGGACAATGATGATGGCGTGCAGTTGACCGCGAAGTCGACGCGGCTGTTCATGGGGATGCAGGTGCAGTGCACCCAGTGTCATAATCACCCATTCAACGAATGGAAGCAGGATCAGTTCTGGCAGTTCAACAGCTTCTTCCGTCAGGTACGGAAGATGGATCATCAAAAGTTAGATCCCCGGACAGGCCGGCAGGTCGATGATTATTCAGAAGTTTTGTTTCGCGATTTCAACGGCCCGGTTTTCTTTGAAAAACGCAGTGGGCTGATGCAGGTGGCCTACCCGATTTATTTTGGGAAGGAAGTCGATGCCAGTGAAGGGGTTGATCGCCGCACTGAGCTTGCCAGGTTGATGACCAGCGGTGATCGGCCGTTGGTTGCCACCGCCTATGTCAACCGGATGTGGGGCCACTTCTTTGGTTATGGCTTCACCCGCCCAGTGGATGACATGGGGCCGCATAACCCCGCCTCAAACCCGGCATTGCTGGATCGCCTTTCAGAAGAATTTGTGAAATCGGGGTACGACTCCCGCCAGTTGATCCGCTGGCTGGCGAATTCTGACGCTTACAGCCTGACCAGTCGTGCAACCAAGAAGAACGAGCGAGACAACCCCGCTGCTGGCGAAACCCCTTTGTTTAGCCGCACTTACGTCAAGCCAATGCGAGCTGAGCAGCTCTACGACTCCTTGATTGTTGCGACCAGTGCCCACAAGACCGGTCGGGCAGGATGGGAGCAATCAGAAGATCAGCGACAAGAGTGGCTTCAACAGTTCGTGCAGACGTTTGGCACAGATGATAATGAAGAGTCCAGCGGGTTTGACGGGACAATTCCCCAGGCTCTGATGATGATGAACGGCCCGCTGACACGTGATGCAGTGGCTTTGAAGCCTGGTTCTCATTTGGCGGAAGTTCTTTCAGGGAAAGGGAATGAGAAGCAAAAGCTGAACGTGCTCTACCTTTCCGTGTTGAGCCGCATGCCTACGGGAGCGGAAGCCTCACGGTTCCAGAAATATGTCGCCACTTCGGGGGGGAACCTGATCTCTGTTTATCAGGACATGTTCTGGGCCTTGTTGAATTCCAACGAATTTATCTTCATTCACTAGAACATTTGATGAATTCGTGGCGTTAATCAATAGAGTTTCATCTGCACCTGCGGATGACTGATCAAAAGTGATTTCCTGATTGAATACCTGCGGCTGGTTGAGCCGACCTGAGTTGCCGGAGTCCTTGACAATGAGTCTGTTCAATCCCGAAGGTATGAGCCGCCGGCATTTCGTCCGGCACCTGGCAGCCACTGCTGCGACGATTCCGGCTCTTGATTTCATTTCCCATGTGCGGGCCAATGCCGCGGAACTGAAAAAGAACCAGAAGTCAGTCATTCTGATGTGGATGAGTGGTGGGCCACCCTCCATTGACATCTGGGACTTGAAGCCCGGCTCCAAGAATGGTGGCGAATTCAAGCCCATTTCCACCAAGGGCGATTTGCAGATCAGTGAGCATATGCCTAAGACGGCTCAGGTGATGAACCACTTGTCCGTTGTCCGTGCGATGAGTACCCGTGAGGCCGACCACGGTCGCGGTACTTATTTCATGCACACGGGGTATGTCCCCAATCCCACGGTTGTTCACCCCTCGTTCGGCTCGGTCGTGAGCTACGAATTGGGGACAAAGCGTCGTGAGCTGGAGATTCCCGCTTTTGTTTCCATCGGTGGTGGTCGTGAAGGAACCGGGCCAGGCTTCCTGGGCATGTCGAATGCTCCGTTTGTTGTCGGTGCGGATGGCGGGATTCGTAATGCTGATTTGGCAGGTGTCTCTGCCGCTCAGTTGAACCGTCGGCTGGACATGCTTGGCTCTGTTGAAGAGGGCTTCATCAATTCACAGCGTGGTGAATCGGGCCAGTCTCATAAGGAGGTCTACCAGAAGGCCGTCAACCTGATGACGTCCAAGCAGATGGAAGCCTTCAAGGTCTCTCAAGAATCCGCAGAAACGCTGGCTCGTTACAGCCCGACACCTAACGGTGGCATGGGCGGAATGGGTGGCATCAGCGGATTCGGACGCGGCCTGCTGATGGCTCGCCGTCTGGTGGAAGCAGGGGTGCCGTTTGTTGAAGTCGATTTTGGGGGCTGGGATCTCCACAACGACGTGTTCAACACACTCAAGAATCGGATGCTTCCTCAGCTTGATGCCGGGATCGCCGCCTTGACGACAGATCTCAAGGAACGCGGCATGCTCGACAACACAGTCATCGTCTGGATGGGAGAGTTTGGTCGAACACCTCGCATTAACCAGAACACCGGTCGTGATCATTGGGCAGCCAGCTGGTCGACGATGATTGGTGGTGGTGGGCTTAAGGGTGGTTTGGCCGTTGGCGAAACAGACAGTGACGGTATTGCAGTGACCAGTGGCAAGAGCTATCTCCCTGGAGATATCTGGGCCACAGCCGCTCATGCCCTTGGGATTCCTCTGGATACGGTTCACACATCCAAGCGTGGCCGGCCAATGAAAATCGCTAACGGGGGAACGCCGATCAAGGAATTGATTTCCTAGTGCATTGTCAAAGTATAAAATTCGGGTTCCTTCTGTTGTTAAGTCCGACAACGGAGGACGATGCGGCGACATCAACCCGAAGACAAAGCCGTGACACGGCAGTAGGTCAACTTTCCTCGGATTAGCGATAGAAACAGACGTTCTGCGGGGAGTTTGGTAATACCCAACTCCCCGTTTTCATCTCTATTGAGAATTGTTGCCGGTTCTGAAATCCCTTGATATCAATCAATGGTGTTTGAGGATCCGATCCCGTGGCAGCCGAGTGATATAGCGGCATGAACGAAGCAGTGACAAACAATTTGCAGTCAGAGATGCCTGAACCAGCGCCTGAGGGGCATGGTTTGGTGGGGTCTGCTTATCAGGCGGAGTTTGTCCAGCTTTTCACCAAGTCACAACGCCGACTCTATTTATATATCCTCACACAAGTGCCACATCCGGTCGAAGCGGAAGAAATTCTGCAAGAAGCGAATGTCATCGTCTGGAGTAAGGCGTCACAGTTTCAGCCCGGAACCAACTTTTTCGCCTGGGCTTGTCAGATTGCCCATTACGAAGTTTTGAAATACCGCAGTCGTCAGAAACGTGCCAAGCTCCGATTCAGTGATCAATTTATCGAGCAAGTGGCGATTGAAGCGGTCGAGCAGGCCGATGATCTGGAGTCCCGGCGGCTGGCCTTGAAGCAGTGCCTAGGGAAACTACGAGACAAAGATCGCGAATTGATTGAAACGCGATATGCACCGGGAGAACGAGGCAAGGATTTGGCTGATCATCTTGGTCGTCCTGCCAACTCGGTTTATCAATCCTTGGGACGAATTCGGCGAACACTCCTGGAGTGCATCCAGCGTCAATTGGCGATGGATTTGCGATCATGAAAACGTTGATAGACGAACTTTGGCCACTGCTGGAAGCACTTTGCGAAGACCGCATCAGTGACGAGGAAGCAGCACGTCTGGAAGCTTTGGTTCTCTCGTCACGAGACGCCCGGCGTCTCTATGTCCAATATCTAGATCTGCATGGTTCACTCTATTGGAATGCGGGCTTTGGAGCCAGAACCGATGATCTGCTGACAATCGCAGAAGCATCGCTCAGTTCTGGACAGATCGATTCAAACTCGCCTCGTTCAAACTTGCTCTGCGAGGATTTCGCCAGTGCGATATGCGATGAATTGGCGGTCTCAACGTCTTGTGAGCACAAGATGGAAGAGTCAGAAGCCGGGCTGATGCAGGAGCAATTTTCCGAGGCCGCGTCTGTTGATCTTCTGTTAAGCGAATTGACGTCAAGAACTGATTTACGGCAGCAAGTCCCCACCAGGCTGTCAGTCGTACGATCGGCGGATTCTTCATCAGGGCGTCGAAATTCTCGCAGGGCGAAGCGATCGTTGATCGGCTCTCGAGCCTTGGCAATATCTGCAACTGTTGCCGCGTCTGTGGTGGCTTTGCTGGGGCTGATGTTGTGGGCGAAGAGTGACCAACATCCTCAGTTGGCATCGCTCGCAGGTTTCCTCCGAGGTGTTCAAACCGAGCGACTTAACGAGCCATCACCCGGTAAGCAAACCCAGGAACAAATCCTGACTGTGGATGCTAAGGGAGCGGGGGCGCAAGTCCGCCGGGAAGAAGGAATATCTTCTGTTGGTGATCGTCGTCGTCAACGCCAGCCAGTGACATTACCGCTTTCCTCTCAAATTGATTCTCAGGTGGCCTCCATTAAGGAGGATCATCGTCCTTCGCCCGTGATGACAACGTCACCGAAATCTGATGAACATCAGGTGCTGGCCGATGAATCCGCTCGCGTGCGAGCCTTGGCGGAATCGGTCAGTGCTTTTGTCAAATCTCCTTCAAAACAACCGATCGTGATGGTTTACCCTGCCGGTGGGCTGACGTCATGGCAGGTCATCCAGCAGATCGATCACGAACTGACCAGCTCCTGGAAGAAGCAAAAGCTCACGCCAGCTCCGATTGCCAGCGATGTCATCTGGCATCGCCGGGTTTATCTGGATTTTCTGGGGCATATTCCGACTGCGGCTGAGACTGAAGCGTTTCTTTCAGATAAAGCCCCACGCAAGCGCGAACGTCTTGTTGATCGCTTGCTGGATGATCCCGGATTTTCACGGCATCTGGCGACTCTCTGGACGAACCTGCTGGTCGGTCGGGGCACGCTGGAAGAAGCTGACCGTGATGCACTCTATAAATATCTTTGCGTCAGTATTGCTGGAGATCGTCCCTGGAATCGAATCGTGGCTGAACTGGTCTCGGCCAAGGGGCGTTCTCATGAGAACGGCGCGACCAACTTTGTCCTGGCCCATCTCC
Source organism: Planctopirus sp. SH287 (assembly GCF_056500625.1). Lineage (NCBI taxonomy): Bacteria > Pseudomonadati > Planctomycetota > Planctomycetia > Planctomycetales > Planctomycetaceae > Planctopirus > Planctopirus sp. SH287. The sequence continues at coordinate 2,822,366 of NZ_CM151403.1, forward strand.
ATCATCAGGCCGTTCCCGTCACCACTCACACCGTCCGCCTGTTTTTAGGACAGCGGTGGGAAGGGGATGACACTGTCGCTTCTCCTGCAAGTGAGAACCGTCAGCAGAAGTTCCGGGAATTCAATAGTTTCTTTCGTCAGGCCATCTCTCAGCCGGTGCTGGTTCTTAATCCGTCAACCGGGAAGCAGGTTCAGATGGCCCATGAACTGATTGATCTTCCGATTGGTGGCCCGATCAACTTTGACCGACCTGATCAGTCCTCTTTGGCCGTGTATCCCTTGTTTGCCGGTGAGAAAATTGACGACTCAGGTTCAACCAATCGTCGGCAAGAACTCGCCCGGCTATTGGCTGAAGATCGTGACCATCAATTGGCCCGCGCCTTTGTGAATCGTGTGTGGGGTCAGTTTTTGACTCAAGGCTTTACGACACCTGTCGACGATATGGGGGCGCACAATCCTCCTTGCCACGCCGAGTTGCTGGAGTTGCTGACCGATAATTTTGTGAAAGAGGATTATCAGATCCGCGAATTAATTCGGTGGATTGCCAACTCAAAGCCCTATCAGCTATCGGCTGTGACCCCGGGCGAAGCACCTGACAGCGATTCACATGGAAGTCACCAGTTTCAGCAAATGCTTTCCAGGCCATTGTCTCTGGAACAGGTCTATGATTCGGTGCTTGTGATGGCGAGTCCCATTCCAGGACAACAGCAATTCTGGGATGATGCTTATCACCGCCGGCAAGCATGGCTGAGCCAGTTGAATGGGCCTGTTACGTCGGAAGACCACACAAAAACTGAGTTGTTTGATTCGGCGATCAATGAGTCGCTCTCAATGATGAATGGTGAGTTGACACGCGAGATTCTGGCAGCGAAGCCGGGCACATTACTCTCTGATGTGTTGCGCAAATACTCGAAAGAAGCAGATCGTGCCAACGCACTGACGATGGCGATTGTCTCTCGCCCTGCGACAGAACAAGAAGTGACGATGATTCACCGGGCCTTACAAAAACCTGCTGGCACCCCGCCTCTTTCTGCAAAAGAACAAGAACGCTTGACACTCGATGTCTGGCGAGATTTTGCCTGGGCCTTGATGAACTCCCGTGAGTTTCGGCTCATCCGCTAATGCCCATACAGGGATGTGCCTCAGCACCTTACCGTCTCGACTCTCCCCGCAGTCTTAAAGCCCCGCAATTTGTAAGGTGGCCCCTCTTAAACAACCGGTACAAACCTATTCTCCAAGCCACCAGGCCATTAGGGAGACTATGTACAATCGCTGTTAAGACTTGCAGAGAACACATCAGTCCATAATGATGTGTTTCCGAGTGACTGGAGCCTTCCGAAGACACGCACTGTTCAAGACGAAATTGCCCATGAAATCTCCTACCACGGTGTTGACTGGCCTGCGACTTGCCTTGCTGACGATGACTGTCAGTTTGTGCTGGAGCAGTGTCGGACTTGGTGCGGATCCTTTTGAGGGATTTCTGGAGAGACATTGCCTCCGTTGCCACGGCCCCGAGTTAGACGAGGGGGATGTCCGGATTGACACGTTCTCCCGTGATTTCAAATCAGGTGCCGACTCACATCATTGGGGGGAGGTTCTCGATCGGATCAATTCTGGCCAGATGCCGCCGAAGGATGAACCAAAGCCTGCTCAGGAAGAAATTGCGGCATTCGTCACACAACTTGACTCACGACTCAAAGAGGGACGAGCCGCGAGAATGGCCGCTCGAGCCGCGGTTTCACATTACCGTCTGAGCCGCAAAGAGTATCAGAATACGGTCTATGACCTGCTGGGCGTGCGTTACGATCCCGCAAAACCCGGAGAGTTGAACGAAGACACCTTGTGGCATGGATTTGAACGGATCGGGTCGCAGTTGACGCTTTCCCCATCGCATGTTGATCGCTACTACCACGCCGCTGAAGTCGTACTCGACCGTGCCATGCCCGCCTCTTCGAGTGAGGCTCGCAAGGTTCATCAAACTGCGGCTGACCTGCGTTACCGGGGTGGTAAGGCCCAACTGGAAGCACTGGAACGATTCGGTATCAAACGACCTCTGCGTTACCTGCTGTTCCCCGGTCGGGTCGAGACAGCGCTCTCGCCGCAATGGTTTGGGAAGACCGGTTCGGAACACAGCGGATTGTATAGAGTCCGTATTCAGGCCAGCGGGATTCGCCCGCCCGGTGGTCAACCGGCCCACCTCAGTATCGGCAAGTCGACTGGCGAAGAGACCGTCGCCGGGCTGATTGAATTTGACATCACAGCACCAGAAAACAAGCCCGCCATTTATGAATTTGAAGTCTTTCTGGAGATGCCGACCACGCTTCACTTTGCGGTTGTGGCCACTGATGTGGTTGATCGAAGGGCGGGGGCGGCGTTCCGAAATTCGCTCGCCAGCCCCAACTATATCTTTACCCACAGCAGCGAAACCCGGCTTCTGAACCCCAACGCTCCGCAGATGTTTGATGACAAAGGGAATGGCCTTTTTTCCACCGTGATCATCGATTGGATGGAATGGGAAGGCCCTCTCGTCACTGAGGAGGAAAAATCGCGGCGCAACGGTCTTGTCCCTCCTGAGGATGCCTCTCATGAAGTGGTTGCAGAATATCTGCAGCGCTTTGCCGAAAAGGCCTGGCGGCGGCCTGTCAAGCAGGAAGAACTGGCCGACTATCTGACCGCTTATCGCTCAGAACGCGAGGCTGGTGAAAAGACCGCAACGGCCTATCGCGTGGCGCTGGCTGGCGTGTTGACCTCCCGACATTTCATTTATCTCGTTGAAGGTGACCCCATCGCTCGCGAACGTCTGAATGAGGCAGAGCTGGCATCACGGCTCTCCTACTTCCTGTGGAGTTCGATGCCCGACAATCAACTTTTCGCACTGGCCCAAAAGGGAAAATTGCATGGCGATGACTTGGTAAAGGAAGTTGACCGACTTCTGGCTGATCACAAAACCAGCCGCTTTATCGACGACTTCGCAAGGCAGTGGCTCCAATTACACCGCCTGGGAATGTTCCCGCCCGACAAGAAGCTCTATCCGACCTACGACGCCTGGCTTGAGACGAGTCTACGTGCTGAGCCTGTCGAGTTTTTCCGCGAATTGTTCTCGAAGAACCTCCCCATTGACAGTTTGATCGATTCCGATTGGACGATGGCCAATGTCCGGTTGTGCAATTTCTATGGTTTGCCAGAACCGAAGACCGACGGCTTCCAACGTGTCGCGGTCAAGCCTGAAGACCATCGCGGTGGATTATTAACGATGGGGGCAGTGCTGGGACTGACTTCCGATGGGACGCGCCACCGGCCTGTTCATCGGGGGGTGTGGGTGAGTGAAACGATCTTCGGTAAAACTCCGCCCCCTCCGCCGGCCAATGTGGACCCGATTGAACCCAATCCACCGGGGAGTCCGAAAGCGACCATTCGCCAGAAGATCGAAGCTCATCGCAACAATCCAAGCTGTGCGGCTTGCCATGCGAAAATCGACCATTTCGGAATTGCCTGGGACAATTATGATGCCATTGGGCAATGGCGCACCCGTGAGATAGTCGCCAAAGGGACGGGCGAAGATCCACTCATTGATGCCTCCGGCGTGATGCCAGACGGGCGATCATTCCAGAATTCCAGCCACTTCAAACAACTCCTTCTCGAAGACCGCGACCAGATCGCACGAGCTTTTATCGAGCACCTTTGCACCTATGCCCTCCGCCGTGTGCTCACGATTGATGATCAGGATGACATCAAGCTGATCGAGGCCGAAGCCAGGAAGAACCAGTACCGCGTCAAGGACATCGTCCGTGCCGTGGCTCTGTCAGACCTGATCCGCAAGCGATAATTACTTCAACTCAGGGAAATTCTGATGAGTCACTTTCTTTCACAGTCCTGGTTGATTGACCGCCGACATGCCCTGCGAGCTTTAGGGACATGTATTTCGCTTCCCTTTCTGGAGTGCATGGTTCCCCTTCGAGCCGCTGAGGAGGAAACATCGACTCCCCGCCGCAGTGCCTTTATCTATCTGGCTAATGGTGTCCATTCGCTCAATTATCAGATCACCACGCCGGGCAAGGACTACGAGTTTTCACGTTCACTCAAGCCTCTGGAAAAGCACCGTGACGTGATCACACCGATTAGTGGCCTGCATCATCCGGGAGCACTTAGCCATCATCACAACTGCATTTCGATCTGGCTGACGGGAGGCAAACTGGGACCTTCGGATCGGAACACGATTTCCATCGATCAGAAGATGGCCGAAGTGACCGCGAAACAGACACGTTACGCTTCGATGGAAATTGCGATCACTCAGGATTCCCTTGCCTGGACGGCGGATGGTGTCCGGCTGCCCGCAATGCGTCGTTGCAGTGAGATCTTCAAGTCCTTGTTCGAGGAACCCAAAGGAGGCACAGACGCTCAGCGGAGAGCCTTGCGACATAAAGGAAGCGTCCTGGACGCTAACCTGGCTGAAGTACGACGACTGGAGCAGAAAATTGGTTCAGCCGACAAAGGGCGGATGGAGCAGTACCTCACGTCTGTGCGGGAAGCCGAGATCCGGACGCGAAGGGCCGATGCCTGGCTTGATACACCACTTCCCGCCGTCACAGAAGATGACCGTAAACGCACGAATCGCGATATTGCTCACACCATGGCGGGTGACTATTTCCGCACGGTATACGATCTGATTGTGCTCGCCTTCCAGACCGATTTAACTCGCGTGGCCACCTTCAGTCTGGGTGGCGAAGGCGATGCGATTTCTATCCCTGAGATTGGTATCACCGAGTCACGCCATCAGCTCAGCCATCACGGTGGCGATCCGGGCTATATGGAAAAACTCACCAACTATGACACCTTTGCGATCGAGCAATATAGCTACTTCCTTAACCGCCTGACTGAAACGAAGGACTTAAGCGGCAAGCCGCTCCTGAATTCGACAATGTCTCTGTTCGGTAGCGGTATGTCTTACGGCCATAGCCACGGCAACGCCAACCTTCCGTTAGTGCTGGCCGGTGGCTCAGACCTGGGGCTAAAGCACGGCAGTCATCTCGATTTCAATCAGGGACACTTCAAGGGGTACAACCTTGATAAACCCTCCGAGCATTACTCACTTTGCAGCCGACCTGCGAACCCGGATGCCCATATGAGCAACCTGCTGCTCTTGATGGCGCAGCGGATGGGTGTAGAAACCGACAAGTTCGGCGACAGCAACAAGGCCATCGATCTATGATTCACCCTTTCAAATCCCACTTCAAATCCCATTGGCTTGCGGCAATTGGCTTGGGCCTGTCTTTGGTCACGAACATTGCGCTATCCGCCGATGAACCGTTTCGGCCTGAAGCGGGCACGTTTCCTTCGCTGGAAAAGTCGCATTCGTACCGGGGATTGCTTGTCTTCGTGGATCATGCGAATCGGCGGGGCAGCTTGCGGGTACAAACCCCCGGCGAGTATTTCCGCAATCCCCCTCATCCTTTCGCGATGCTTCCTTACGGTATTGTCCGCCAACATGGCGCGCCGGCGGATCTCAGGGACATTCCCCTAGGCTCCGTCATGCATGCCCGAGCCTATTTACCGCCAGACCCCAAAACGTCTGCTGTTCCGGTTTTCCAGAAAGGCACCCCGGCCAAGCCAGCCGAGAACCACGTTCTGCTGCTGGAAGACGAGCCGAGCTTTTGCCTGCGGGAAGGGATGGTCTGGAAGCTAAAAGAAATCGACCTGAAGAAACCTCAAGGAACAATCATCGCCATTCGGGTAGCAAAAGATAATGAAAGCAAGGACGGTGAAGACAAGGATCGTGGAGCCAGCAGCGGCAGCGAAGAAAAGCTGACGTTCGATAGCTCTTTGCGGATCTGGCGCGGGCGCGAATGCCTTGGTCTTCAAGATCTCATTGCGGAAGGCGCCTGGCCCGCTGAAGGGAAAAAAGCTCTGGATGGCCAGGAAGTCCTGCTGGGCATCACCTGGCAGCCCACTCCCGATGGAGTGTTTCTTCGATACCACATTTCAGACATCTGGGTGGATGAGACCGCCATTCAGCGTGCTGCTCAACATCAAACGGAGTTACATAAGGCGCTGATCCGCAGCCGCTGGATGCCCGCATGGGTCGATGCGGTTGAGTATGGCAAGTTCGGCCGGGCCACAGTAACCGCCACCTTATTTGGCGGTATGGACGCTTCCCTCTATGCCGATTTCAAAAAAGAAAATCAGATTGTGATGAATGCTTCTGAGGACACATTGAAGCACGCAGGGAGTAATTATGGCCCGGCACACATGGCCTCCAAAGGCACGCTCCTTGAGACCAAAAAAGCGACGGAAGACATCCCCTTGGGAAGCAGCGGAATCCAGATTCGCTTTGAGACGGATCTCATCATTGAGGGCATCCGTCCGGGAAGAATCGTCCGTGTCCGGCCATCCAACTGGTCTGAAGTCAAGCTGCCTCGGGAAGAATACCTGAGTGACGGCAATGCTCCTGAAGACCGCTTCCCTTCCCATGCCATCTTCCCCAAGTATTAAACCGAAGCCCCCTTTTGCCACATTCCCGGGTGCCAGATTCCCATCTCAAAACCTGATACTATTCACCAGTTGTTGGCCTGACGATTTTTGATTGATCCTACTGCGGTAAAACGTAGATCAAGTGGTCTCAGACGCATTCCAATTTGAAAGAGCGTTTTGTGTGCCATGCTTGCAGCTTTGGGGGGCAAGCATGTTTTTGAGATCATCAACGCGCTATTTCAAGTTGCGATTCGTATCAGTGCGATAAAATGAGGGCACTCAGCAGGCGTCAGTTGGCTACTGCGGGATCGGATTTTCAGTGCGAGCCAATTCCTGCACCTTGATGAATGTGCGGCTCTCACGATGAGATCGCACGCGGCGGCCGTCTGGCATGAGTTCATCTTTCCCGGAAATCAGGGCATCTCCAACCGACACATATTCGCCGCCAACAAGACTCACGCGGGAATGGCAACTCACCTTTTTGTAACCCATAGACCAGCGAGGCGGGGCCTCTCCTGATTTGATCAAGGTGACGGGGAGAGCTTTGTCTTCGAAAGCCTTCAGTTCACATTTCAGTTCGACCGACAGTTGTTTCTTGTCGTCGAAGAAGGGTCTGGCTTCAAAGGTCTGTCCGATGAACATCCATTGTTCCTGCGGGTTGGGAAGATCAAGCCGGCGGGTGGCTGTGATGAAACTGCGAGTGTCGATTCGTCCTGTGCTATCGTAGCACGCTTCATAACCGCGGCGTTCACGACAGCGGTAATCCTCGCAAGTGACCAGCCTCGTCTGCGCGATGTGCAAGACACCCGTGGTCTTTTTCATCTCTTCAATCTTTGCCAGCATTTCGTTAGCCGAGGCCCCTTCAACGGGACGATCCGTGATGACATGCGCGATTTCCACGGCGAAGCGCCGGCGGTTCATGGGCAGGTCGCAGGGTTGGCTGTCGAACCGAGATGAAAAATACTCGACCTGGGTTTCAATCGGCGGCGGCACGAACATGGCCGCTGGCGGAATCAACTGGCTATCGGGAATACTGATTCCCAACAGAGAGAGCGTCATGAGGAGGTAAATCATTTTTCCTCGCTTGGTGAACTAGATCAGTCATGTCGTCACTTGGGGTGCATAAAACAATGCACCCCAAGTGACTGATTCAGGATCGACTACGAAAACCATCAACGCAAAACGGGTGACAGATGGAAACCATCCGTCACCCGCGGTTTTTAATAGCAAAACTGACTTCTAATCAATGACAAAAGTTCTAGGCATCAGCCATCGCGGCAGCGATTAGAAATCGTTGTTGTCGAGAGTCACTTCGCCATACTGCTGCCCATTGAAGGTCATGAGCTTCATGTAAACGGTAATATCAATATTGTCTGCAATTGCTTTACCAGCACCGCTCGCCATCACCACGTTAATCGCACCACCGTGGTTTGAACTGGGACGAGGAGTCCGTGGGAACCCTGTCGATGTCGCGACAGCGGCATTGGGTCGCGAGTTCAAGACCGAAGTGTTTGAAGCAAACGTGCCGTTAGTACGCAGCGAGTTATTAGGAACCGGCGTCGAAGCAACATCGAACGTCGCTGGGCCAATCCCTTGCGTGGTTCCAGCGACCCAACCGGTCGAGCCGACCTTGATCCCAAAGGCTAAATCCCAAGTGTAACGAGAAGCCCAACCATACAATTCTGGCGCTGCGGATTCGGCATGACTGGTATTCGAGTTTTCTGCCAACAGCAACGTGTTCTCAGTGCCATCGGCCGAGGTGATCGCATCAAGCGTCACAGTGTCATTACGCCAAATGAGCCCGGTCGATTTTTGAATCTGATAGTCTTTGCCGGGAGCAGGTGTCGTCGAATCCCAGTTGATGGCTTCGGTACTATGGTTGAGATCATCGGATCCCCAACAGGCGTCCGCAGCCACTCCACCATTGACGGCATATGAAAGACCTAGCTTCTTTCGGTCATTGTTCAGATCATCGGGACAAGTAAAAAATGGTAGCCAGACCTGTTCATCATCGTTGACATAGGCACGAATGTTGGGCGAAACGCCATTAGTTGCAAAACGCGACTGAATCGAACGGTACAAAGCGGCGTTATCAAGCACTGGCAGCAACTGAATCGTCCAAGGAGCATGCAACGTCGTGTTAGCGGCCACTGTCTGCTGCTCAACCATCAGCGGGAACTTTCCCCCACGACCGGATGAGAAGTTGTGCATCGCCAGGCCGAGGTTCTTCATGTTATTCAGACACTGCAGCTTGCGGGCAGCGCGGCGTGCACCTTGAACAGCGGGGGCGATCAACGAGATCAGCGTGGTGATGATCGCGATCACCACCAGCAACTCGATCAGCGTGAATCCACGGCGGCGAGAACCACCTCGGTGAAATAGGGCGGGGCTTAAGGCTTTCATCGAAGTGATCTCCATTGGTTCTGTCGATTGGATCGGATGGGAACGGGATTTGATGTTGCTGGGTTAGCCAGCCACGAACTTGGCTGGATCAGCCTTCAGAATTGGTGCCAGCGAGTGGATTAACTAAGAAACTTACCATCTCTCAATGAGATTTTCCCCAGCAAGCAATTGGTCTGTCGATAAAAAATCTGCAGATCAATGGTCGTCTCGGAGTTTTCATTACTTAATTATCCATTTCTGACACCATTTGTCGATCAGAAACCTGTTTCCTGACAACATTTTGCGACGATTGGCGATGTGCTTTGAAGACGGAATGTTTGTCTGCCTTCCCCGCTAACACCGATTAAGGCATTTTCCGGGCAAGATCGACACAACCCTCAGCATCAATTCTCGTTGCAACCTGTTGTCCTTTGCCTGTTTCAGTTTGCAGCACAGATGTCTCAGAACTGTTCGGCCACCTGTGTCGCAACGCTTCAAACGGGCTGGTTTCGATCACCACTGGCTCCATAGACGCAGTTGCCATGCCGCAACTCAGGAAATCTGAAACTCAAGCGGAAACAGTGAGTTTTCCTCCCCAAGTCCCCTTAAATCCTGGGATCAGTCTCATGGCTGATATGCTGAGCAGTCTGTTTGAGGTTAGGGTTGGTATCAGGCGTCTGGCCTGTTGAAAGAGACTTCCAAAACGCATCCAGCGGCAAGAGACATGAAATTCTCTCGCCGCTGGGACATGATTTTATCGCATAACAGATGGGGAACGGATGCTACTTCTCCAGCACTTGTCCGGCTTCAATGAATTTCCGGAAATCGAAGGTTCCCGTATTGGGATCATACCCGGCTTCCAGTTTCGTGCGGTCAACGACATACACGCCGCGATATTCCGGTTCGTAGGCATCATTGAGCGGCGCCCCAATCCGCACGACATTGCCGTTCGCGGTGTCATAAGTGGCTCTGAAGAACTTGCAGGTTAAAAACACCACAAACGTATTACTGCGAGTCGTCGCATTCTGCGACATCTTCGCAATCAACCGCTCCCGAATCATCGGATCCAGGGCACCCGAGTCATGATCAGCGTCTGATCCAATCTCAAACAGTAGGCGAGCTTGTGGATTATCCGGATTCACAGATCGTATAAGCCCTGGCATTAGGTTAGCCGGAGTCGTGTCGGTAGGAGTTGCTGCATAACTCCGGAACGGCGAATTCCCAGGCAATCCTGGTAAACCAATTTCTTGGGCCCCATAGCCAAACCAGGGATCATTCGCTGAGTAATCACGATTGAACGTAAAGTCGTCCCACCAGTCGAGACCATCGTTCGTTTGTAAGGGAGGCAAAGAAACATTGGCGTTCAAATCCACATTGACCACTCGCTCATCATCCAGCCAGGCGGCAAGCACTTCGGGATGGCGTATCGTGTTGGGATTAATCTTGCCGGGAACACGATGGTTTGCCGATGTCGACGTCTCATGAGCAAGTCCTCGGTTAACCCGCGAAGGTACTTCCAAAAGCTCCAGCACACGATGCCAGCGGTTGTTGTTATTACCGCCTGACGGCAACGAAACACTCACGGGCGACGGATACATCGGCATCAGGAATTTGGCACCTGCTGTCCGTGAAAGCTCCACCATGTTTTCTGAGTGGCCAAGCGTCGTGAGATAAATCGCCTCTTCATTCTGGCCAGTACCGACACCAAGATAAGACCGTCCTGTTTCTGCCAGTCGTAGCGTCAGATGGGCCGGGCCAAAGAGCGGAATCTGAAACAACTCTCCAAGATTTGCCAAGTCCCGATCAGGATGCCGTTGCCAAGCCGTCCAGATAGCCAAAGCCCCCGGATTCACGAATCCAATGGAGTTCATATAAGGATCATCTTCAGGCGCTGCTAGCTGGCCTACATGAGGTGCTGTCGGAGTTGCGTCCAGAGGCTCTCGTCGCTCATAGGATGTCAGTTTATTGAGTTCATCCGTAATACTAGGGTCAGAAGTGCTGGAGGTTGTTGGATTAAGGCTGAACTGTTTCAGTTCTGGAACTCGTAATCGATCAACTTCGACCCATTCATTTTCAGTAGCGGCTGTCGCATCCGCCGGTCGTGTCCGGCCAAGGTACTGTCGTCGATAGAGCACAACATCGATTGGGTCGGATTCTGCTAAAATCATGCTGTCTTGGAGCAATCGGATCGCAGCCGTCGGAGTAACGGTCGTATATTCGTTCTGGTCACCGGAATAGAGTCGATGGCCTGTCCCGTTATTCGGTTCCTGGCGCACAACGTCGTAGCTCAATGCCCCATTACGAGGAGCAATCCAAAAGTCGCTGCTGGTACTAAAGTCAGGCGTACCAGTCGTCCAGGTGAAATCGACCTTCATGACACTCTGCATATTTGGCGGGTTGGCCGTCGCTTCCAGATCGAAGCTTGCCCCTCCAATTGTAAATGCGCCATTGACCGGAACCGTCCCCGACTGCAACGTCAGTGCCCGTTGAGAGGTGAGATCTGGTACTGTCCGATGGGGCCGTACGACCACTTTCCAGTCACCGCTGGTCGTAAAATTAACCGCATCCGCCCCGGTGTTGGCCAACTCAACATAAAGGAAATACTGATCATCCCGGTCATCCCATTCCGTTGCCGCATGATTCACACCAACAACAGGCATCACGGAATCATCTTCAACTTTGACCGCTTTAATGGCCAGCACTTCATTGATCGCGAGTTTCTGCCGCTCAATGCCGTACACGTTTGCGCACTCAGGATTTGTGAGCGAGGCCAGGGGATTATCGTCGTTGACATTCCAGCCATTGGAAAGGTTGGTATCGTAGACAAACCGGGTAATCACATCGTCACGATCCATAGCGTCGACATAATTCACAGCGAACTGTGCCATTTCGCGAAGTTGTTCTGAGGAGTAGAGGTCGCTACCAATGGTGTTAGCGGCGTTTACCCCGTCACGTCCCCCACCAAAGAGATAAAGGATTACGTAGATATCCCGGCACAGTCGCTGCCGATCGCGCCGGGCATAGAATTCCTGTTCATTGCTCGCTTGCGTTGTCAGATTTGCGCCAGCATTGACCACATGTTGGACAAGTGGCCTGGTGAACGGGCTAGTAGATGTCCCATCAATGATGCTGTTAAGAGGGATTCGCCGTTGAAATGTATTCGAACTGGAATTGTCATTTTCAATGATTTCCAGCCATTTGCGGACTGCAGGCCTGAGAGGATCGGAGCCAGCAGGTGCCGCCACTTCTGTATAAGGGGTGACTCCCCCTAACTGTGGCGGAAATTGATACTTCCCATTGACATTAAGTGAGTATTCCCAAGCTCGGTTAATGCTTCGAGGCCAGGAGAACTGCTTCCGGTCAGAACTCACGGTCGTCAGCTTAATACGGGTTCCATCGGCTCGTGAACTATTGGCAGTATTGAGGTTAAATGGTGCCAGATTTGCAGTACGGCTATTTAAGCTATATTCCGAGGCCGACGACTGCCGCATCTGCAAGATGGCACTTTCAAAGGCATCGAACAGGCTGTCACTGGTGTCAGGGATATCACGATAATAGCTGGTTTCGTATTGATCTTCCCACAACAAATTTGTGGAAGGTGTCACAGGAGGCGCCAGCCCAAGGTTCGTCTTGTTCCACTTAATGTATGGATCTGTGTCGGCACCCACCATGCGAGAGAAACGCAGTTGGTGTTGCAAAAAATCCAGGGCTTTAACATCGGTGGCTTGCACGAAAGACCCAACCCCAGTGAAATCCAGCGGCCAACCGAAAGAAGTATTTACAAGGTTGGATGCCAGGGGATAGACCCAGGAGGTAGGATACCCTAACCACATTCCCCCGGAAGAGTTATTATTATCATCAACTCCGGTCACTCCTGGGCGAGGTGCCGTGCTGCCAGAGCCAGTGACAAACGCCTGCAAAACGCTCCCTTCGCCATTGCGGCCGGGATACAGCGTGTCGACGACCGACGGACTCAGGAATGTCGCACGCCCTAACATCAGCATCGCCAACTCCATGTTGGCCGATTCTTTCCATTCATTGACCTGAGAACCACCTCCCGGCCCAGCAGCAGAAGCCGGTGCACGGCCAAACATCGCCTGATGCGCCGTGAAATCGCTTCCCACAATCGTATCAGGGTTCGTGGCTATGCCGGTGGGCCGTGCATTGAGTACCCAGGACGGATTAACTTCCGAAGGGCCTAGCCCCTGGTTGGAACGTGACAGGAATTCGGTCGAGCTTGGAGTACCTGTCCCAAGCGTTCCAGCTGCCACTGTTCCAACAGCCTGAGTATGAGGCCCCAAAGCCGGCACGCCTAGCGCCTGATGAAGCGCCAGATTCCCATGCACATTCAGATTGACGAGACCATCCAGATCATAGATCGTCGCTGAGAACAGCGGCACAAAGGGATTGCCGTTCGCGTCTTCCTGCACGGGATAATCCAGATCGATCCAGATCCCATCACGAATGCCATCGAGATCGTTATCAACATCGTATTCGTAGATCGCTGCATCCGTGTTGAAGTTAGGGGCTGATTTTACCAGCGGTTCCCAAATCCCCTGACGCCCGGCCAACATTTGGCGGTCGGAAGGAATCCATCCCTCCGCCATCGGCTGAGCCGGGAATCCTGCCGTCAATGGGGGATTCAAGGTGGTTGAACTCGCTTGAGCATCGGTCAGAAAACGACTGACAGCCGGAGACCCCGCCGCTTGAACCATATGCTCCGGATGCGGTCTCATCACTCGCGCCCCATTCCCAGCACGATCGTACCATCGACTCCCGAGAGGATCGGTCACAGAAAGTGGGTCATTCGTACCGGGCCGGCGCATGATCTGCGGCCGGTGATAGGAGGGAATTACGACTGGAATTGCGAGTCCCGGACTATTGGGATTCGGAATATATCCACGATAAGCCAGGAAAAGAGTATTGAGGTCAGGTGCCGTATAGTCAGCTCCACGTCGAGGTAGCAACCGCGGATCTGGTGTTCTCCAGTTGTGCGCGGCTGGAGAGGAGTTAATCGAAAGCGGGTGATATTCGGTATCTGCCGGTGCAATTGTTGAGACCAGAGTATTCGATGCGACATCAACCCGGTTTCCAATACCGGTCATTAAGTTAAATCCAGTGACTCGTATAGGGCTGACATCGGCAATCAGGTAATCATCAATCGCCATTGTGCTGCCGCTCCAGGATAGCCGCATGGCTCCTCCATCAAACGGATGGCGATCAGGATACTGATAAACCACTCGCCCCATTCCCTGGGCGTCGACCCGTTGCACATGCCCCATGGCATTAGGAATCATCGCATGCTGGCTCGACCAGAGAGCGCTATTCCGATACTCCGGCCGAGTCCCCACAATGATCTGATCGAGCGCGAAGTCAAACAAAACATCGCCCGTCAGTCCGATCTCTGCCGGAGCCTTGGCAGCTTCTGAGAAGTATTCAGCGTTACTTCTTTCCTGCGAAGCAAATGTGTAGAAGATCACTCCCAGCACGGAGAGTAATCCCAGCAGCACCATCACAATCAGCAACGTCGACCCACGGCGATCACAATGTGTTTCACTTTGGGATGCTGCTGTCTTAGCATAACCTGCCAGCATGTGGGATCGCATAGACCCGAGAGTTCTTTGTGGGCGACGGTGAGTCTGCATGATGGTCTCCTGCCTTGAAGGGCAGTTATTCAATCGAAACGATTTCAGAAAGGGGGGAATGAATCCGTTACAGAGCGGCCGCTTCTTTAACTAAGCAAGGCAGGATGCCACTCTTTCACAGGAAATTACATTCAGCCATTCACTTCACAAAACACCGGCCCGCATTTTACTTACTGATATTGTCGTATGGTCATCGCCAACTCAGAATTTTTTATCACGAACTCTATATAAGTCAGCTGGAAGGAGTCAGATCACACTGCATTGTCATCGTGCGCAATTGTTGAGAAGTCGGATCCAGAAACCGCACCGTGACCTGAATAGCCCGTAATGGACGTCGATTGTCAAATGGAGTCCATTCGACCCCAGCGTCATCAATGATGGGGGTGCCATACACAATCGGCCGGGTCAGAGGTAAGGTTGTCCCGGCAGCGTTCGTTGTTCCCGAACTCGCTCCCGTTCGGACAAAGTAAACCGGGTCACCGGGAATAGTTGATAAATCCGTTGTGGTATTAAACTCCGGCAACACAACCATTTCTGCGGAGCCAGGAGTAAATCGAGGAAGTTCATAAGCAGGATTGGTTGTCCCTGGCACATACCGGCGAGGAGTGATCGGAGCCGATTCCGGTGCAGGAAGCTGGCTTGGGGGAACAGGATCATTGACAGTTAGCCGTAGATTCTTTTGCCACGTATCAAAGACGCGATTGTTCGCAGAATTCCTCGGGCCGAAAGCGGTATTAGTGCGTCGATCCGGGCGATCTGGGCTACCGCTCATTGCTGCACTGGTGCTGTACAGAACGCTGCCCGGCCCACCAATGTCGACAAACCCACCGATCCCGCTATTCGCAAAATCGTCCCAGACTTTAACGTCAAATGAGATGACATTCGCCAGCAACAAATCCTCGCCCCGACGACTTCCATTGCTGGAATTATGCTGAAGAGGGGAAACGACTCCCGTTGTCGCATTGACTTCAAGACCTGACGTGGATTGCGACATGGGGCTGTTGGTGGACGACGGTGCCGTTGAATAAGGGTAGCTAAACTGGAGGTTGGAAGTCTCTTCTAATGTATAGCGACCGAAGAATTCAGGATCTGTTCCTCCCGCAATGGGCAGGAATTCCCGTGGCTTTCCCGCATTGGCCGTTCCATCGGCAAACTGAAAACCAAATCGTGTCGTTGGACGTTCCAGGTCGACGAGTGTATTAAACTTTACACCTTGGACGCTTGGAGGTGTTCCCCCAAATCCGATTTCGGAAATGGGCCGAACGGAATAATCAAAATCTTTCCAGAATGTCGTTGTCGTGCCGGGATTGTAATGAAGCGATGCCCCGGAGGTCATATCAAACAAAGTGTTCGTTGTATTGCCATTTTCATGTGGATCAACTTCTGCCGTTGAATCTGCTGGCTGGCGGATCAGCATCACCCGGCGATAAAGTGCACCGGGACGCCCTGAACGGCCACGCCGCATGAAGAGGGCAATTTCGGCATTTGAGCTGAGCGACGAATTATTATTTAATTCACCGTCATCCAAATCTGGCTGGTTTTGAGCGTTTCCAACTCGGCGAGCCTGGCCAAAATAAGAGTCTGTCCCTGCCTGTGAGTCGAGCGTGGTGCTGATTCGCCCCGTAAACTGCAGGACATCGTCGGTATCGTCGAAGGGATCATTTTCCGAGATGTAGAAGTAACCACTCATCTCGCTTTCTTCGGTATTAATATTGCCAATGTAATCATCAGGCCGAGCCGACCAAGGCCAGACATATTTGAATGTCCGATTGGCGATATCCCGAGTGATGACTGTTTGCACAGATCGGGCTCTCTGGTCGTTCTCCATAATGCCACGTTGAGTCGAAACCGTCCCTGCGGCGATCTGGAAGACTTGAGCAAACAAACTCATCATCAGCAGAACCAACGCCACCGAGACTAGCATTTCAACCAGCGTAAAGCCGTTATGCCGTATTATGACGTTCAATCCGTTAGCAGGTAATTGGGGGTGGCGTTTCATTATTGAATGTCCCCAGGATTAAGAGGGCTGAGGGGAAAAACATCAACGATGTTGGGCACAATGACCACTTGTCCATCGTTAGAGTTTTCCACCACACGCCCTTCGATACGAATTCGTGCATACATCCCACCAGTCCCAGCAGTTAGGCTACTGGGATAAAGAGGAAGCGCTGGAGGGGCCGGATCTGGAGGAAATTCACTCGGTTTAGCTAAAGCCAATGTGGTGAAGCCCAATTCTAAATCGGCTATGCGATACCAGCGCATCCTTAAGGCATCGAGGAGATAGCCGCTCTTCTTCCACTTGGGAGGATCCGCAGGATCATACTTAACGATAATCACGGCCCCTGCTCCGCCAGATGTATCAACATAGGAGGCGAGGAATGCTCCATGAACACGTTCATCACTCGGGCTAAATTGGCGACGGAAGAAAACAGCGACATCTGAGTTGCGAGTTCCATCCGCCTTGACCCGAGTCGTAGTCAACCATGTATATCGCAATTCCTGGGTTTCGACGCGAATAATGGTCGGTGTAAATCCAGCACGTAAACCACCGACATAGGAAAGAGTATCGGTCGTCGGTGCAGGTGTCGCAGCAATCTGGCGAACGTGAACTTCCCGTAAATCGGCATCAAGAAAAACGAGCCGAGAAGCCACCTGATTGGGATTAATAAAATCATTGAGGCCGGTCTGGTCAGACAATGTCAAAGTGTAGCTATTGCTGCCATTGTCGATTGGTGGCCACGTGGGCGACTTCGACTCGACTTGTAATAGCCAGCTATCAGGTAAGGTTGAAAGCTGGGCCGCTTGCTGAATGGTGGTGGCGCTTCCCGAAAAACGGGGAATGATAGTTATCGGATTCGTGCCGTCATTACCGAAAAATCTCCCAGCTGCATCTGAGATATTCTCCTGCATGCGAAATGATCCCATAGGATCGACAACATACCCATTAGCAATGGAGACGGGTTGCCAGACCGTTCCGTCTGCTGCTGTGATTGGCCCTGTGCTACTCCATGTTGGTTCTGTGCTCCCGAGCGTTCCGCTGGTGGTACAGCCAAAAACGTAACGGGGGAGTTGGCTGCGGGTCACAGAATTGCTGGGAAGAATAAAACTCGGGCGTGCAGGGTTATCGCCTATGGATGTAACCGACAATCCGGGTTGCCAGGTTTGAGCACCCACAGCAACCTGCCCCAATGCGCTCCTTAATCCCCGGACATTATAGCTGAGAATTGCACTATTGGTGAGGTTGGTAGCCTGTACCGACTTGAGCACGCTGACTGGGAACAATGAGGCCAAACCGACGATGCCAATCCCCATGATCATCAAGGAGATCAGCACTTCGCTCAGCGTCACACCCATACGACCGGGGTTCTTGGCAACGTTTGCTGTGGTTACAGCCATTGACCGATGACAATGTTGTTTTGAGAAGGTCTTCATTTACCTGCCCCTTCTCCAGTTTCTGCGTAGAGAAGTCTGTCTGGAAGTCCTGAGACAGAGTCAATCACTTGAGATATGGCATGTGCTGTTACTGCGCCAGTTCGTGTTGCAACAGTCACCAGCAATTTGTCGCCGCGTTTTTCGCTATCTTCATCTTCAGACGCCACCCCATTTTCCCAAGCCAGTCGATCAGCATCAGCATCAAGCTGTGTCCCGACATAGAGATGAAGAAGCCCTGCCGAGGCGGCATCACCAATGACAGTACCATTGGGCGAATACATAACGTCGAGTTGAGTTCCATAGCGAGGCGGCGAGACTGAAGCATCACGCCATGTGGCAGGGAGCAGAGATCCCCGATTTGTCGCCGTGCCCAATCCATCCAGATTGCGGGAACAACGATCAAGATGAACAACGACCCCTTGCGGAAGGAAGACAGGTTTTTGCCCTGGAAGTGTAACTGGATCCAGTTGAAGGTCGTAAGTGCTCACACCATCTCGACCCGTTTCAAATGCATCAGGTCTCCCAGATGGAGTTTCTGCTTGCAAATGAAACGGTGTCGCTAAACGCAACCGAATCGGGGTAGCAGAAGTATCGAGTGTGGCCCGATACCATGTTCCACGACTCCCGGAGGGAATACGGATCCGGATATCACCAGGAAAAATTTGGCGAGCAATCAGATTGGCCCAATTGGTTCCTGCATCTTCGGCAACCACCATCACATCATTGGACGTCAGATTCGACTCATGTCTTCTTAGCTGGATTGTTCCTCTAGACCAGAGCTTGCCGGGTTTAATGTAGATCATGCTGGTAATCGTGCGATCATTACCGGGGCTCTTGACAAATCGAACGCCGACTGGACTTTTGGCATAAATAGCTCGATCGCGGGCCCCCTGAAGAAATGACTGCACCTGACGAGCGCCGTTCCGAACCTTATCGCCATCCAGGCTAAGACGCACCATCGTCGCAGTGATCACCAGCAGAGTGACCATAATAGAAATGACGACCAGCAACTCAATCAGCGTGAATCCGCGTTTATGAGCAGGAGTTGGCTGGACATATTCAATCGGCTGTCGGCGCAAGAAATCGGTAAACCGATTTGCTGACCCTGCCATCGAGTGTGTCTTCATGACGATCACCTCACACCGCCTCATTTATCGACGGCTGTTATAGTTTGAAATGTCATCTAATAAATCATCTCGCGATGAAGGTAAGCCGATCCGGCCACTTGCTGTAAATGGCTCATCTAAACCGACGGTCTTACCGGGGCCAGCTGAAAGAATCAGCGGGGCAAAGAACGTATCAAGTTGGTGGTAGCGATTTCGGAACAAAGCATCGCTTTGTCTTAAGCCCAACAACATCGACTGGATTTCGCCATACCCATCGTCTGGATCAATCCCGAGGGGGTCAAAATTGGTGCCGGTAGCTGTAGGGAGTTCAGGAATAACAACCAGTGCATACTGTCGATCAATAGTTCCGCTGGCATAGTTTAATGAATCATCCGTAACGGCCGCAGAAATTGTTGTCCCACTGGTTGTGTTTCGCACTAACGCCGTTGGCCAGCGATAGAATCGCAGAGGTTCTCCCCATGCGTCAACGAATTCCAAATGGCCGTCTTCGTCCGTATCTCGTACTTCGTTCGCTGAAAAATTATCAGGACTGACCGGAGGCGAGCCAAAGACTTGTGCCTGAGTAAGAGCATAGTAAAGACATGCAGCCGATTCCGTGACTTGCTTATGATTTCCAGGTACATATGCAGAATTTGTTAACAAGGGGTGGTTCGATGGTAATTCGCTGAACGCCTGGGGAAAGGTGTTACGAAATAGCATTTTTCGTGTGAGAAGCTTCATTGCATCGGTATAGCTACTGGTGTCTTGGTTAGAGATTCCAAGTTCGTTTTTAACGATGCGAAAATAGCGTTGGTTGTTCGTGCCTTGTTCGAGAGTCTTGTCAACAGCGCGGTGGAAGGATTCGATGCGTTGTTGGAGGAGGCCGTCGATTTTTAGGATGGTGGCTTGGGTGGCGCGCTCTCTGGCAGTGAGGATTGTGTTGCCGATCGTTACCGCAAAGATCGACATCAGCAGCACGATAATGCCGATCACCACTAGCAATTCAATGACCGTGAAGCCGTGACGTGCGGACAGCAGAGAATGCCGTGGAGTCGTCAAGGTCATGCCTTGAGGGTGCGATTTGTTATATTTCATTGATCGACTCCTCACTGAACGACTTGGGAAACGCATTGCTCCCAAAAACTTTCATTACAGACTGCTGTAATCGTCCTGCTGATATCACAAGGAATGTGGCTAGCACTCAGGCTATTACTAACTGGCACTTACCTGCCCCCGATAGTACCAGAAGCGAAATTGGAAATATTGTCAAACTCCGCCTGACGATTTCCCACATCTACAGAACCTGTGACGTTTGTTGACCAATTCGACGAGGGAATATCGGTTGAACCATAACCAGGAAGTGGATTCGGTGTCTCGGATTGAAACGGGCCGCCAGGGCCAAAGACACCGTCATAACCCGGGGAGACAATCTGACACGATTTCGAGTTCCAGGGCGATTTATTCTGCTTGTCTTGAGAGTAGAAGATAATGGGATAGTTAGAAGTATTACCTTGTACGGCATAGGAGAGAGGGCTATAGATGCCATTACTTGCTGCAGCATAGAAGTAAGGCGTGGTCTGCCCGGAAATCGGATCAATCAGCTCTGGAATATCATCGTCATCCAGGTCTGAGAATCGATTTGCGGGGTGTTCATAGTATGACGCTGTTCGTGGCCCACTCCCTCGTTTGAAAGGGGCCGCTGGATCTTTAGAGAATCCAGTAGCACGCCAAAGAGTGGTTGAACCTTCCACTGACTTCTCGTACAAACCGCCTAAGAAAAAGGCTAAACATTCGGCGTTGGTTAATACGATTGCATCCCCTCCAGCCGTTCCGTCACCGTCGATATCCGGGTTTCCAGCTGCGTAAGTAAAATCAAATTGAGGCCATAACTGGCGGATAATAGCCTTGGATTCGCGAATATCCGCCGCTGTATAAGTGTTGGGAGGGCCGTCAGCTGGCGTTGCCCAGAGAGTTGCCGTCTGGGGAATGACAATGCGACTCGGAGGGTAGATGTCGTTTTTTTCTTTAAACGCCGCACAGGCGGATTCGATGGCGCTGATTTCAGAGCGGACTTGGGCAATCGTCGCACGGCGGCGGACGCCGTTGATGGCTGGTAGTAGCAATGCGATCAGGATGGCGATGACCACGATCACTGCCAGTAGTTCAATCAGTGTGAAGCCGGAGCGGTCACTGGGCGAGCTTTGATGTTTCATACGGGTTAAAGAACGTGGATACCCGGCAGGGTGGAAGCTGTGGCGGTTCGTCATTGTGAACATCATGATCTCCAGTCGCAGCGAAAGCCAGGTGTCAAGGGCTTTGTATCTGTCACTTAAAAATATATTTGCGAGTAATTACCGGGTTGAGGAAACACCTCGCCCGCAAAACCAGAGATTCCTCTGGATGAACAGTCAGTATAGAGGTGTTCCCGAACCTGAAATCGCTATCGTCAAGACAGGTCGTTAAGAAGTTGAATCAGAGGCATGAAGAGGGCGATGACGATGAAGCCCACGATCAGACCCAGCACGACCACCATCAGTGGTTCAAGCATGTTGATCAGACCTTCCACCAGCACGCCAACTTCTTCGTCGTAAACATCGGCGACTTTATAGAGCATGTTATCCAGAGCACCGGTTTCTTCGCCGACGTCGACCATGTTGACCACGATTTCGTCGTAGATCTTGGTTTCCCGCATCGGCACCGCCATTGATTCCCCTTCGCGAATGGCGGCATTCACATGCTCAAACGCTTTCACGAAAATCGCATTGCCGGCTGTATCGCGGGTAATCGCCAGTGCTTCTAGAATCGGAACCCCCGAGGCAACGAGCGTCCCTAACGTGCGGCACGTTCTGGCCACAATCGATTTGCGAAGAATCAGTCCCAGCATCGGGATGCGCAACGCAATCCAGTCCACAATATAGGCACCGGTTTTATTCTTCTTAATAATTTTGATCAGCAGCCAGATCGAAATGGGAATCACTGGCCCTAAATACCAGTAGTTCACGACAGCCGAACTGGTGCCGATGAGAACTTCGGTCATCATGGGCAACTTGGTGCCGAAGTCGTCGAAGATCTTTTTGAACTTCGGAATGATCCAGTACATGATGAAACCGACGATCAACGTCGCGACAGTAATCACCGCCGCCGGATAGATCATGGCCCCCTGGACTTTACGCTTCAGGCTTTGCTGGCGTTCCTTGAACTCCGCCAGACGCTGAAGAATGACTTCCAAAGCACCGCCAGCTTCGCCGGCTTTCACCATGTTGACATAGAGGTTATCAAACGCCTTGGGTTGCTTACCCATGGCCTCGGAGAGCGTACTCCCCGATTCAATATCTTCAATTACTCCCACGAGCGAATTCTTGAGGGCGCCGGGCTTGGCCTGGACTTCGAGAATTCGCAGGCTGCGAAGAATTGGCAGGCCGGCGTCTTGAAGGGTGGAAAGCTGGCGGGTGAAGGTGCAAAGCTGCTTGGCTCCCACACCACCAATGGTGAAGGTGCCCTTCTTTTTGGCAGGCTTCTTTTTATTGCCATCTTTGGATGCGTTGGCATCCTTTTTCTTTTTCGTCCGGCCCTTTTCGGAGATCTTGGTGACATAGAAGCCACGTTCACGGATCTTCGATTGAGCCTCCTGTTCGGTGGCCGCCTCGATCGTGTCCTTGACTTCCATGCCCTTGTTGTCCATCGCTTCGTACGTGAAGGTGGGCATAATCAAATCCTTATCTCAGAAATAGCCAAATCGCTGATAGGCAAACCAGTGACAGCCAAACAAGTTCAATTCCATTAAAGACCGCCTGCTTGATCAGACGTTGTGTCAGGTTCTTTAACGGACAGTATTGATTTTCAAATGTTGTTTTGATGAATTTCAAAAGAAGCCCGATTACGCTTCACCATCTTCAGTGATCGTTTCCCGAACAATTTCATCGATGGTGGTGACCCCATCAAAAATCAGTTTCAAGCCCGCTTCGCGAAGTGTGGTCATCCCTTGGGAACGGGCAAAATTACGAATATCGTCGACTGACGCATTGGCGGTAATCAGGTCGCGAACATCATCAGTGACATCAAGCAGCTCATAAATACCGCAACGGCCTTTATAGCCAGAGTTGTTACAACGCTGGCAGCCTTTACCATAGTAAAACTTATATTGGCGAGCCTGTTGAATCGGGAGTTGAAGCTCCATCAGCAATTCATCGCTCGGATCAAATCGGGTTCGGCATTCCGAACAAATGCGTCTGACCAGTCGTTGGGCCAGCACGGCTTCAACGCAGGCCGTAATCAGGAACGGCGGAACACCCATATCCCGGAGTCGGGTGATGGCTGACGGTGCATCGTTTGTATGGAGCGTGCTAAAGACCAAATGGCCTGTCAGCGCGGACTGTACAGAAACTTCGGCGGTTTCATAGTCGCGAATTTCCCCCACGAGAATCGTGTCGGGATCATGACGCAGGATTGCCCGCAAGACCGTCGCGAACGTTACACCAATATCGTGATTCACAGGAACCTGAAGCAGACCTTCGATTTCATATTCGATCGGGTCTTCAGTGGTAATGATTTTTGTTTCGACATCATTGAGTTCATTGAGCGCCGAATAAAGCGTCGTCGTTTTTCCGCTACCCGTCGGCCCTGTCACCAGAACGATGCCGTTGGGCCGCTTGATCATGCTGCGGAATCGGGACAGGGTGTTGGCATCCATCCCGATCTTATTCAGATCGAGTTGCACCACTGTCCGGTCCAGCACTCGCATCACGACCGCTTCGCCGAAAAGAGTGGGGAGAATGCTGACACGCAAGTCAACACTGTTCCCTCCAACATTCAGCTCAATACGACCGTCCTGAGGCAAACGTCGCTCAGCAATATCCAGATCGCTCATAATCTTGATACGGCTGACAATCGCATTAGCCAGATGCCGTGGCGGTGGCACCATTTCATAGAGCATTCCGTCCGCTTTCACACGGACTTTAAATTCATCTTCAAATGGCTCGAAATGAATATCACTCGCCTGATCTTTAATCGCTAGCAGCAGAATCATATTCAACAGCTTGCGGATCGGGGCTGCATCAGCTAATTCGGCTTCATCGAGGGTATATTCGCGGCTGTTCATGTTAGCGCCGCCGTATTTATCCTCCATTGAACTAATAAGGTCTTCGATACTATCCTGCTTGTCAGCGTAGTAGCGAGCGACGGCTGTTTCTACATCTTTCAGATTAGAGACGGCTCCGCGAACCTCTGTTCCCAGAAAATTTCGCAAGTCATCCAGAGCTGCTACGTTTTGCGGGTCAGCCATGGCGACTGTCAGAATGCCATCTTTCAAAGAGATCGGCATGATCTTGTAAAGCTCTGCCATGGTCTGAGGAACCAGTTCAATCGCTCGGGGCGGGACGGTGGTTTCCGCCAGATTAACAACCGGCATCCCCCATTGCTCAGCGAGAGCTTCCGTGACCTGGCCATCCGTCACCAAACCCATGCGGATGGCGACCTGGCCAATAATTTCGCCGGGACTGCGCTTCTGTTCCTCAAGAATATCCCAGAGTTGATCCTCCGAGATATATCCCAGGTCGACCAGAATTTGTCCGAGTTTCCGCTGAGCCATGAGTTCTGCTTCTTGATGTCAATCGACTGTATTCAACTTATACGCTTTCCAGAAATCAACGACGCGCCAAGAGATACGTAAGGCCTGCTTGCTCAAAGCCGCAAGCATGGCACACAAAGCGCGGCTAAATCCTGTGACCCGTATTAGGTTTTGCTATTGATAACACGCGAAAAGTATCGGGGCAGTCGTTTCAATGACTGTTAACGAGATCGTGCGGTAACAATAAACTGGTAGCGAATATATACCTTAGAACGTGGTAAGCGAGAGATTCCGATGCTACTTATTCGTCGTCATCCTCGTCTTCTGGTTCATCGTCAAGGAGTCCCTTCTTGGCACGAGCGATACGAGCCTTGAGTTCACCCGGTTGATTTGAGCGAACAACAACATCGTCTTCTTCGCAGATTTGATTTTTCCAGAGGTTAAAGAGTGCGTCGTCTAGCAACTGCATCCCGAATTTTCGGCCAGTCTGAATCGCGGAGTTAATACGATAGGTTTTCGCTTCTCGAATCAGGTTGGCAATCGCCGGAGTGACGACCAGAAGTTCATAAGCCGCCACCACTCCCTTGGGTTTTCTTGGAAGAAGTGCCTGGGAAAGGATGCCAATGATCGATGTGGAAAGCTGTGTTCGGATCTGTTCCTGCTGACTGGTGGGGAAGACGTCGATGATACGGTCAACCGTTCCCTGGGCACCTGTTGTATGCAGTGTTCCAAAGACCACGTGGCCTGTTTCAGCCGCGGTGATCGCAGAAGAAATCGTCGCCAGATCTCGCATTTCCCCCACGAGAATAATATCGGGATCCATACGCAAGGCACGACGCAGTGCTTCAGGAAAGTCGGGAACATCAACGCCGACTTCGCGCTGGTTAATCGTGGCTTTCTTATGCTGGTGGTAGTACTCGATGGGATCTTCCAACGTAATGATATGGGCATCATCATTATCGTTGAGGTAGTTAATCATACTTGCGAGTGAGGTTGTCTTCCCTGAGCCAGTCGGCCCGGTGACCAGAAACAGCCCACGAGGACGCCGAATAAGATCCCGGATAATCGGAGGCAGCCCTAACTGCTCGAAAGACAAAAATTCGTTAGGAATTCGCCGCAACACCATGCCGATATGGCCGCGCTGCTTAAAGACCGCCACGCGAAATCGAGCCTTGTCACCAAAGGCGAAACCGAAGTCGGTACCACCCATTTCCTGAAGCTCTTGCTGATTACGCTCCGGCGTGATGCTTTTCATCAGCGCGACAGTGTCTTCTGGCTCGAGAGATTTGGTATCCAATCGAACCATATGACCACTCACACGTACCACCGGCGGTTGCCCGGTTGTAATGTGCAAGTCGCTCACTCGCTCGCGAACTACTGTCTCCAATAGTTTATCGATCTGCAGAGTTGCCATGTCACTCCAGTTCTACGTGGCACCATTCAGAGAAGTGCTACTGAATACAAAACCA
Organism: Planctopirus sp. SH287; assembly: GCF_056500625.1. Classification (NCBI taxonomy): domain Bacteria; kingdom Pseudomonadati; phylum Planctomycetota; class Planctomycetia; order Planctomycetales; family Planctomycetaceae; genus Planctopirus; species Planctopirus sp. SH287. The sequence goes on from NZ_CM151403.1 coordinate 2,848,433, forward strand.
TCTGCGTTGACAATGAATCTATACCGCACGCGAGTTCACAATACTGACATGAAACGTCAAGCAAAAAAACAGAGAGGTGAACAGCGAACAGCAGATCTTGCAAATCATTGCCATTTTCTGATGAAGAGAATGAGGAGATTTCCGCCGAGAGCATTGAATCATCAAGGAAAGGCAAAGCCCTATGCAATCATAATGACGTCGCGCAGGGCCAACTCAGTCAAAATGCTGCTCGATTCAGACGACCAGCGGACTTGTCGAAAGACAGACAAAGACGGGAACACAGATAAAGACGTAAGGAGAACTGTAAAGATTTGGCAACCAGAGAGCGGCAGCAATAAATCGGATGAAAAAGCGATAAAAGGCTCTCGGGTGCTCTTACATTATGGAAAAGATTTTCTTGAACTCAAGTCAGCATGCCTTAATCCGTTGAAATAAGTCGTCACTGACAAACAGGTTGGCGCCAGAGATCAAAAGCCGTTTTTAATTGACGCCGAAATAGACGGCAAGAAGTCCGTCGGGATACGCTGCAGCGAAACACGACAGTCTGATCAGCAGGCGTTGCAATAAAACACGCTCCAGTCAATTGCCGAGACGTCAAAGATCTGCACATCAATTTTGCCTGACTCAAGCCAACCCTGCAGCTACCTATGAAATTACAGCTGCGCGAATTGTCATCAATTCTCACCCGAGAATAGGTGTAGAGTCAGTTTGACTGGAGAGCAGGATGGCCGCGAAACTTTGTCTCTATTTTTATGGGTGATTGGCCAAGACAGCCACAGATCGATTAGTGACCAGCACCCTTATCTAGTTTGTAGGCTTCAAGTAACGTCGATTTTCCAATCAGCGCTCGTTCAACGGCATCTTCGACCAGCGTCTTCATACCAAACAGGCGGGCTTGCCGCCTCAGCGCCTGAGCTGGCTCTCCTTTGAATGTCATTTCACGTAATGTTGAATTCATCATCATCAATTCGAATACAGCGGCTCGCCCCCGGTAGCCAGTGTGCTGGCAGTGATTGCACCCTTTGCCCCGGGCAAAATTTGCCTCAGCGATCTGTTCAGGTGTCAGCGAAAAGTGTTGAATTTCGCTGGGGTCAGGATTGTGAGCCTCCTTGCATTTCGGGCAGATTGTCCGCACCAGGCGCTGGGCCATGATGGCCACAATCGAGGAGGCAACGAGGAATGGCTCAACTCCCATGTCGATCAAACGTGTAATAGAACTGGGCGCGTCGTTCGTGTGGAGAGTACTGAAAACCAAGTGTCCTGTCAGAGAAGCCTGAATCGCCATCTCCGCGGTCTCTGCATCACGAATTTCCCCTACGAGAATGATATTGGGGGCCTGTCGCAGCATGGCACGAATAATCCGGGCAAAGTTCAGCCCGATGTCCGACTTCACCTGAACCTGGTTGATGCCAGGCAGGTAATACTCCACCGGGTCTTCTGCGGTAATGATCTTCTTGTCAGGGCGATTCATTTCGCCCAAAGCACTGTACAAAGTGGTAGTTTTCCCAGAGCCTGTGGGGCCTGTCACCAGAAAGATTCCGTTCGGACGGCGAATCACATTGTTGAACTTTCGGTAGTTGTCGTCGGATAACCCCAAGGTGCGAATCCCCACCTTGATGTTATTTCGATCAAGAATTCGCATCACGATGGCCTGCCCAAAGCCGGTTGGGAGAATACTGACTCGCAGGTCATAGTCCTGACCACTGATGCGAACCTTGATTCGACCGTCCTGAGGACGTCGTTTTTCGGAGATATCCATGCTTCCCATGATCTTGAAGCGTGAGATCAAAGCGGAGTGAAGCCGCTTGGGAGGGCTGTCGCGTTCGACCAACACACCATCGATTCGATACCGAACCCGTACCTTATCTTCAAACGGTTCAACATGAATATCAGAGGCGCGCATGTTCACGGCTTCGGTGATAATCAGATTGGCCAGTCGTACAATCGGTGCGTTTTCTTCAGCACTGGTTGTGGCCGATGTGGGAATATCCGTCGCAGTGAAGTCGATCGCGGTTTCTGTAAATTCCAGCAACATGGAGTCAACGGACTCGGTTTCGCTTTGTCCATAGTGGCGGTTGATCGCATTCTGGATCGATTCTTTGGATGAGACGGCCAGATCAATGTCTCGATTGAGCAGAAAGCGGAGCTTATCGAGCACTTCGTAGTTCATGGGGTCACTGATCGCGATTTTCAGTCGATCATCATCCATCGATAACGGAATCACGATGTTTTCACGGGCCACCGACTCCGGAAGCAGGCTGACAACGCCATTGGGAATTTCCATCCCGTCCAGATTGATGTACGCATAGCCATAGGCCGCTGCCTGGCGCTGACCGATTTCACTGGCACCGACATACCCCAGCTTGACAAGAGCGTCGCCGATGGAAATCCCCATACTGCGCGCCAGATCTTCGGCTTCGCCGAGTTGATCCTTGCTGATGAGGCCATCTTTAATCAGCTTGCGAAGAAAATCGTCAGCCATCAGTGATTCCTGAATTCGCTAAAGTTGCAGCAATTGGCAGAGGTGAGACCAACAACCATCGTCCAGGAGGAGACCCGGTGTATGTAAGGAGTCACTTCGTAGAAAACTTCGGGAACGTCTGCTGACTCGACCCACTTTGGAGATGAAAGCGGGCTAAGCCAAATGAAGGGGCAGATTACCAGAAACACAGAAAATGCGAGTGCGAAGACGCGTGGGCAATAAAATGCCAGCAAAGATGGGAGCGCGCACTTTCCCCCTCCGATTGTGGGATCATGACAGCGGGGATGTCAAGGACGCAAGTGATTTAACAACCACCAGTTAGCCCCAGTTTTCCTCATTAAGTCACGGCAAATTGCTACAGCCAAGAATGTGAGTTGAATCACAAGGAAAAGCTGTCGACAGAAAATGTGACCGAATGAGAAGCCCCCAGACAATGCCGCAATGAGGCACTTATTCGCTAGTCATGACTTCTCAAGTCTTGCTCCATAATAGGCCTGAGCAGGGATCAAAATCTCTGTTTGCACCCGCTGAGCGATGGAATCGACCTCGGCATCGGGTAAAGGCGTCACGATTGCCTCCGCCGGTGGACGGGCCACAGTATAGACATGCACTAGAGAAATCTGTCCTCCGGCATCGCGAAACACTTTTAACCGCTGAAGCCAGGCCGTGATTTCGTCATGGCTTGGCCCTGCACCACTGACTCTCATGAACAATGCCTGAATGACGACTGGCCACCGTAAAGAAATCTCCAGGATATTGTCCAGAATCCGATTGAACGGAATCTTCGTCCGTTCGATCAACTGGTAATACTCATCAGTTCCGGCATCGAGCTTGGCCCAGATTTCTCCCTGATTCTCCATGAGAACGGCTAGCCCACGGAAGCAGGCCGGGCGATGAAACATCGTCGCATTGGTGATCAACACCAGCTTGACCTCATCAAGCCCGGCCATTTTTTTTCGCTGAGCCACCTCGTTCACAATGAGGTCAAAATTGCGAAATGTCGTGGGTTCACCATCGCCAGAAAAAGCAATATCGTTCAATCGCCGCAAATGTTCAGGGGTTGCCGAAAATTTGGGGTCGTTCCAAAGTCGGCCAGAATTCACCAAATCAATCGTCTGGTCTAATTCCGTCAATAAAACCTCAGTTCCCACAAATGTCGTTTCTGCTTCGCTGCGACGATCAACCTGGCAGTAGATGCAATCAAAATTGCAGATTTTATCCGGGTTCAGATTGATACCGATGGAGACCCCTCCACTTCGTCGCGACACCACGGGATAAACGTACTTGTTCTCCTGAAAATGGCGGGAGTGATCCGTATGTAAAGGAATAATTGCCGCCATTAACGTTCTCTCCCGTCCGAACTTGACTGATCTGAGTAACTCGTGACTGACCGACTGCTGATCCTCGTGACAACTGACCACATTCCGGGGTGAGCAGCCCCATTAACGTCGATTGGCATCTCAACTCACGTTGACAGATTTTTAGGAATGATTTCAACTCTGCCCTGAGCCAAACCGGCAAAGTGACAATGACCATCAGCCCCTAATGCCAGCCCCCACAGGGGGATCCGGAGAAACCATGCCCAGCCGTCGCAACTTTGTAGACACTGCCCTTCGACAGCAGGTTCTGGAGCATTGTATTTCAGCTGTAAAGAACACCGAAGTCTTGACAGCTCCTTTTCCTCATTTTGTCATTCAGGGCTTTTTGCCCGCCGATGTTTATTCCCGGTTGCTCAGCTCCTTGCCAGCAGATTCAACTTATGAACCATTTGCCTATGAAAAGAACCACGACACCGATGGCCAGAGCAATCGTCTTCGTTTTCAGTTGTTAAACAACCAACTGGAAACGCTGAGTGAAGCGGATCGCCGTCTTTGGACCACGCTCAGCAGTGTTCTGGGAAGTCAGCTTTTGAAAGAGACTGTCTACGAAAAACTGTCTCCAGGGCTGGCTCTGCGATATGGAATCGATAAAACCAAGACACGCAAGCTCCCCGGCTATGCAGCCCCCGAACTCTTTCGTGAGAAAGAAGGCTATACAATTAAGCCGCATCCCGATACTCGCAAGAAAGTCGTGACGATGCAGCTCTCCTTTGCCAGCGATATGAGCCAGATTGATCTGGGAACGGAATTCTACCGCCGCTCGCTTGACCCGCGCGCCTGGTTCCGAGCACCCATGGGTTTTGACATTGTAAAAACAATGCCTTTCACCCCCAATACAACCTATGCTTTTTCAGTGTTGAACCTGATGAGCCTGAAAAGTTGGCATGGGCGATCTGTTCTGGATTCTACGCAAGGAACTCGCAATTCGCTCCTCAACATTTGGTACGAAAATCCCGAGTTAGGCAACACCGAGATTATCGAGGATGATCGGCTGTTCGCGGAGCATGCCGCTGCCGCTGCTTAGATCTGGTTGCGGATCTGGGTGGCGGAGTATCAGCGTCACCTGCCCGCAAAAGAAAAGGTTCTTGCAGCCCCCGTCCCGATCAATCAACCAGCGTCGTTCTCATGGCTGGTAGCTCTTGCACCAGTGCTTTTACGCCATCTCAACCCCACCGGCACTGTCAATTTTCAGTGGCCGTTGGGGTTGCTGTGTTTCCCGGCAGTCAATTGACGAGTGCCAGACTGTCCTCTGCCCGCTCTCTGATCTACACTGATGAAGAGAGCTTCACAGGAACAAACACATGCGAACAGCCAGTGTGCTTTGTTGCTCTTGGTCAGCCACAAGCCCTTTGCACAGCTTCCCCAATGCCAGACAACTCACTGCCCTCAGAAACGCCACTTACTGCTGGTAATGCGTCAGAGCCACCATTCCTGATGATGCCCGTTCGTGCGGAATTGCAACGAGGGTTTGTTGCGATTGGCAATTTCGATGGTGTCCATCGGGGGCATCAGGCCATGATGGCTTTGCTGGCCCAACGAGCGAGAGAACTGGGTGGGCCAGCTCTGGCGATGACATTCGACCCTCATCCCTGGGAGTTATTGCGGCCTGCCGGCGCGCCCCCCAACCTGATGACTCTCGAACACCGCATCGAGTTGTTGAAACGCTATGGGGCAGATGATGTCTTAATCTGCCCGACATCTCATCGACTCCTTCAATTATCCGCTAACGACTTCTTCCAGAAGATCATCCGGGAGCAACTCAATGCCCATGGGTTAGTCGAAGGCCCCAATTTCTTCTTTGGCCATCATCGCGAAGGGAATATTACGCTCCTCAAGCACCTTTGCGAGGGAACAGGAATGTCGCTGGATGTCATTCCGCCCATCACCGTAGATGACCAACTGGTCAGTTCCAGCGTGATCCGTTCCCTGCTGATGGCAGGTCAGATGAGCGAAGCCGTCAATCTTCTGGGGCACCCCTATCGCATCACAGGAGTGGTTGAAACTGGCATGCAACGGGGGCGAACGCTGGGTTTTCCTACTGCGAATCTGCATCATTGCCGGACACTGATCCCGATGCCCGGTGTGTATTCAGGCCGGGTCAAACTGGATCGTCACTACCCGGCTGCCATACACATTGGCCCCAACCCGACATTTGGTGAAGGGGTGATGAAAGTGGAAGCCCATCTGCTGGACTTTACGGGCGACCTATATGGTCACGAGCTCTCTATCGATTTACTGGCAAAGATCCGAAGCGTTGTTAAGTTCGCTTCTAAGGACGAGCTTTTAAATCAACTGCGTCTGGATTGTGAACAAGCCAGGTCACATGCCCTTCGCGCAGGCCAGCATGAAGGCTGATTGTTATCAGCCTTGAAGCGGCAGCCCTGTGCTCCGAAATTCTGGCTGGCAAACCCGCAGTTTGCGCCGGAAAAGCCCGCGAGGAATGATCGCCTTTCGACCACAGGCCCTGTTACCGAATCGGTGGATATTTCATAAGCAATTTCCTTCAAATGACTTACGACCTATTGACTGTTGGTGATTCCCGATGCGGCACAGCCCTTGCGTTGTATTGTCTGCCATGTCGCTCTGACACCGCGGGTCACACAACACTGATTCGTCAGGCAAGCAAATGATTTCTGACCAGTGGGCTGGAGCGACCAACTGACGCCGACGTTGATCCCTGGGTTTTCAGGGGGGTGCCGGTGATTACTCATTTACAGGAGTCACGGTCATGACTGTCGAAACGAAACTGCATCTCAATGAAGAAACCATCAATGAGGTTAAAGATCTGATTCGCGTCAATGTTGATAGTGCAGATGGCTATCGTTATGTCGCTAAACATGTGAACGACGTCAACCTGGAGCCGATTTTTCTCCAACTCGCTGTTCAACGCGAAATGCAGGCCCAGAAGCTTTCTGAGTTCGTCTTATGGAATGGACAGGAAACAATGGTGGAAGGATCTTATGCCGCCATGGTTCACCGAGTGTGGATGGGGATCCGTGATACTCTCTCATCCGACAATTCATTTGCATTTCTTGAAGAAGCCGAACGCGGCGAAGACCACATCAAGGCCGCCTATGAATCAGCCCTGTTGAGAACTGCGGGAAGCGCGATGAACGACGTTCTGCTTCGACAATTAGCCGAAGTGAAACTCAATCACGATTTCATTCGTGACTTGCGGGATGAGCGCTCACTTTCGCGTAAGCATCCCCGATAATCCATCTTGTTCAAGCCGTCACTAAATAAATGATGGAGAGATTTGATAGCAACCTTTCATGGTAATATCAAAACTCGAAGTCAAGTGGCGGCTTGTAACAATTTTTCGGTCATTCCTGATTCGCTTAAATCCTTCTCCCTTGAGGGAGAAGGTGGCCGCAGGCCGGATGAGGGGCGCATGGCTCGCTTTGAGGAGTTATCATTGCTGCCAGAAGCGCGGAGGATTTAATAACTCCTCACTCTCACCCTCACCATTGAAGTAGGAAAATCAATGTCCAGCGACGGGAAGTCTGACATTGCTGTGATCTGGAATCCCAAAGGAGGAACAGCGAAAAAAGCAGAGGGGCTTTTTACCCAGTTGAGTGAAACGCCGGGAGTCCAACTATTTCCTCTCGACAATGATGTCTCGATTGACACCTTGGTGGAGCAGTCTGCGGAATCTGGCTTCAAGACCATTGTTGCCGCGGGGGGGGATGGAACCGTCGGGGCAGTCGCTAGTGCGATTTTTCGCCGATCCCATCAGAGCCGAAACAACGGTCGTCACACTCAACCACTTCACATGGGAGTTCTTCCCCTGGGAAGCGGCAATGATTTTTCTCGCTCGCTGGGAATGCCGCTCGACCCCTTCATCGCATGGGGTGACATCCTTCAGGGAGAGCCTATTCCCTGCGATCTCTTAAAAATCGTAGCTGATGGCGAAGAGCGAATCGCAATCAACATGCTGACGGCCGGCAATACTGGTCGGTATCTTGAAAACCTGAGTGACGAGATGAAAAGCCGTTGGGGGCCGTTCTGTTATGTTCGAGGTATGGTTGATGTGGTGGCGAACCTGACTGCGTTCACGGCCAGAATTTCTCTCGACAATCAGATTTATGAGGGGCGAGAGTGGCTGAACCTGTTTGTTGCTAACGGGAAATTTTCGGGTGGTGGCAATCAGGTCGTGGCGACGGCCACTCCCTTTGATGAGAAACTGAATCTGCTGCTGGTTGCTGATGGCCCACCGACATCACTGGTGTCCCTTCCTGGCACTTATCTGCTTGGAGACATTATTGATCATCCGCTGGTTTTCACATCATCAGGAAGCACTGTTCAAATCGAAGCCGACACGCTCTGGCCTTGCACTGCCGACGGAGAGTCATTCACCGCTCGGCAACTCTCGGTTTCTGTGGAACCTCATGCAATCACCGTGATTCGTTCCTCAGAAACAGATCGACCGAATGAAAACGCCTGATTCTGAAACCCCGATAATGAAGCCAGAAAGAAAGCACAGGTATTGATTCTGCGGGATCTGATTCAATGGGATCTGATCAAGGAACCCTGATTCAAAGACGGTGAGAATGTCCTGATCACTCCCACCCGACTATGATGAATTCACAACGAGGATTTGCTCAGTCTGGCCAATCCCGTTCAACTCAAATCGTTCAGGGGCCAACCGAACGTGACAGCTACAGTCCTTGTGATTGACGATGATCGCTCCATTCTGCATCAAATCTCGCGGACGCTGACTCCGCTGGGTGTGAATGTGCAGTCGGCCACCACTGCTCAGGCGGGGCTGGAGGCGATACGGACATTTCAGCCAGCAGTTGTCCTGCTTGACCTGGTGTTGCCGCACATCTCGGGACTAGAGCTATTTCAAAGGATCAAAGACCTTGATCGTCGCTTGCCGGTGATTTTTATTACGGCTGATGCAGCTAGTGAATCGGCGATCGAAGCGATGCGTCTGGGCGCTTACGATTATGTGGCCAAGCCCCTGCATCTCCCGCAATTGACACAACTGGTGATGAAGGCGATGGAAACTCGCCGGCTCATGAGTGTGCCGGTCGCGGTCTCTGTTCTGGAAGAAGAAAAAGCGTCGGACGCCGGTGATCTATTTGTTGGCCGTAGCCAAGCCATGCTGGAAGTGTTCAAAGAAATTGGCCGTGTCGCTCAGCAGAACGTCACGGTGCTCATTCGCGGCGAAAGTGGGACGGGAAAAGAACTGGTGGCGCGGGCGATCTATCAGTTTGGTAGCCGTTCGACACGTCCATTCATGGCGGTGAATTGCGCTGCGCTTCCCGACACGCTCCTGGAGTCAGAGCTTTTTGGCCATGAGAAGGGCGCCTTCACCAGCGCTGACCGACGACGCATCGGAAAGTTTGAACAATGTAATGGCGGTACACTGTTTCTTGACGAAGTCGGTGATATGTCACCTTTGACTCAGGGCAAGGTGCTCCGCCTTTTACAGGAACAGCGTTTTGAACGCATCGGCAGCAACGAGACCATTGAAACGAATGTTCGCCTGGTTGCAGCCACCAACCGTCCTCTGGAAGCGATGGTGCCGGATGGTCGCTTCCGCGCTGACCTCTTCTATCGACTCAATGTCGTCACGATTTCCTTGCCTCCCCTGCGAGAGCGGACGGAAGACGTGCCATTACTGCTGCAATACTTCCTTTCCAGAGCACGAAAAGAACTCGATAAAACTGATGTCGAAGGGATCTCCCCGGACGCATTGGGACTTCTGACAGCTTATCCCTGGCCGGGGAACATTCGCGAACTCCAGAGTGTTGTCCGCCAATGCCTGCTGAAGAGTTCCGGGCCGGTGATCGTCCCTGATTTTCTTCCCTCAACGATCACCGAATACAGCCAGCACCAGCATCGCGGAATGACTGATGCATTAACCGGAGCAGGAACTGTCAGGCATTTTACCGTTCCCTCAGCGGTCATGACGGCTCCACAAGACTCTGCACTTTCTGGCAGCGAGCCTTCTGTCAGAGGTCATACAGAGGTTCAGGCAGGAGTCGCTGAACGTGTTGGTTTTACGCCCAGTGAACATTTAGCGGGCACTGAAAATAGTGCCAGCAATCATCCTGCAGCTGGCGTATTAAACTCTCATAACGATCTGGCATCGGGAGATATCAGTCGGCTCATTGATGAGAGGCTGCAAGCAGGTTCAACAAACCTCTATGCAGAAACATTGGAACTGATGGAAAAATATTTGCTGACGCGGGTTCTGCAAGCCTGCGGGGCCAATCAATCAAAAGCGGCAGAGATTCTGGGAATCACCCGCGGCAAAGTGCGTGATCGTATCGCCGCATTTGGAATCAACCTCGACAAAAATGTTTCAATCAATTCGACGCGGTAGATATTTATTTCTGACAGGTCACATTCGGCCAATGAGAGATCAGCCATGAGTACTCTGATTGGTCGCGTGTGGGCATCATTTCATCTCGACTTGGCCTGACCAGGCGCAATGTAAAGCAGGTTGACAATGACAGGTAACCCCTTGGACGTCGATGTTGCCGGTGTGATGGATCGCCTCGACGGGATGTGGGATCTTGCGGGTGAGTTAGCCGAGATCGCTATCGCTGACGTCCCCCTTTGCCTTGCTTCTCTGGAGCAAGCCATGGCGTCCGAAGATTGGGACTCAGCGTTCCTAAAGTCCCATAGCCTCAAAGGTCTTGTCGTTTCCATGGGATGTAATCCCTGTGCAGAAACAGCAGGGCAAATTGAAGCCTTTATCAAAGAACGTCATTACGACAAAGCGCACGACTTAATGCCCGTGCTCAAGACACAGGTTGACCGGGCGATTGTCGCAATTCGCCATCACTTTATTGATCGTGGTCAATGAGTTTCCCTACGCCAGAGCGGTTGCTACGTATTCAGCCGTCATTGATCGACTTCAAGTCATCTCTTATGACCAATAAAAAAAAGCATGGTGCGGATTCCTTGCCGTGAGTCATTCTCACCAGCAAGCCATTCGCACCATGCTTCGCATCTCTTGATGCGATATTTCAATGATCTTTATTGAGCGAATTCTGGACGACGACGTCCCAGTTGCTCTTTCAGTCGATTCACGATACTTGAGTGCATCTGACTGACGCGGGATTCTGAAAGTCCCAGCGTGCTGCCAATTTCCTTCATCGTCAGTTCTTCATAGTAATAAAGAATGATAATGAGTCGTTCATTACGATTAAGCCCTTTAGTGACGAGCTTCATCAGATCGCGTTTTTGAATCCCCAGGGTCGGATCTTCGCCCTTGGTGTCCTCAATAATATCGATCTCACGCACATCTTTATAACTGTCGGTCTCGTACCACTTTTTATTCAGGCTGACGAGATTCACAGCACTGGCTTCGCTTTTGAGCTTCTCGTACTCTTCCAGCGGAACGCCCATCTTCGCGGCGACTTCAACATCGGCAGGAGGACGGCCAAACTCTGCTTCAGCCTGCTTGCGAGCAGACTCCAGCTTGCTGGCTTTACTGCGAACCAGACGCGGCACCCAGTCCATCGTGCGTAGCTCATCGAGCATCGCACCACGAATACGGGGAACGCAGTAAGTTTCAAACTTGACGCCGCGTTCCATATCAAAAGCTTCAATCGCGTCCATCAGCCCGAAGACACCGGCCGAGATCAAATCATTGATATCGACCCCGTCAGGAAGCTTCGACCAGACACGATCAGCATTGTATCGGACTAATGGAAGGTAATTTTCCATGAGACGATTACGTAGCGCTTTGCTCGACTGATCCTGCTTGTAAGCATTCCAGACGGCTTGAATGTCTTCAATAACCCTGGTCACCATCCAACCCTCCGTGAACATCCGTGATAGCTACTTAATAAGTAGGTATCGAACTTGCATCGTGTCGGGGCCGGGAATGACGAAAACAAATCATCCCGGGAATAAATCAGGCCACTCAATTTGAGTTAGACTCAGACTGAGCTGGCATGTTGTTCAAGTTCCTGTAGTCAGTCGTCGCGAGATCTTCTGCCGTTTGGCGTCCAAGCTCACCAATCCACCAACCAATAGGAAACGAGAACACAGTCGCTAATAAGGCATTCAACATTGTGTTGATAAAACCACTCCCATGACTGACCCCCACCAGCGTGGTTGCCAGAAATGAAAGCTGACTCAGGAATGCTGCGTACTGCCATGCCATCGTGGCCCCTGGACAGATCTCAGGGCGGCTAACTGATTCATGAAGCAATCGTGCTTCCTAAATACATATCGGCCGATGATAGGACGCAAATTCATTGAATCTGGAGAAATCAACGCAGATAACGCAGACGGAATTTCTTTGACTGAAAATTCGGAATCCGAATCTCATTCATTGAAATGACTAAAGTTTGAAGTGAATTAAGAGACAGGTAGGAAGAAGCAAGAGTCGATTAAAAGCGGGATAACAAGAGGCAGAAAACGAGTGAGGCTTAATAGGTGACGTGAATCGAAATTTGACGGGAAGAAGTGCTTCAACGGAAAATTGAAGTGCTTCCTGGAGTCAGGCAGAAACAAGGCGAGATGTGAAGCGGGAAATCAGAAGAGAAAGGCAGAGAGGCGGGAAAAAAGACGTGAACAAGTGGAGTGTGTTTCGCAAACTGACAGTTGTCCGTCGCGTGAGGCTATTTGATCGCGATTTCTGCGTTTTCCGACAAGAGCAACCTGAAGAAAGATTTTCGGCTGCTGAAACTTCTCTGCCCCCAGGCTCGTGCGAATCGGCGAATTTGTGCACCCGCCTGTGATTGTGGGGTCAGAACAAAAGGGGATTTACTGCTAACGGCTTGTGCAACTAGAGGGTCATTGGCGAGGTGACCCAGCTTTTCAATTCCGCAATGAAGAAATGTGCGAGACATGCGAACCAGGCGGTCATGAATCGCATCAGCAAGGTTTTCATCATCACATTGATTGACCACAATGCCTGTTGACGTTTGACGCATGCCTGCCAGATGTTTGATCGTGGCGTAGGTGTTAGCGATTGAGGTCGATTCAGGAGTCGTCAGGAGATCGATCCGGTCTGCTGCAGCGAAGAATGGGGCCACTTCCGGAAAAGTTGCAGTCCCCGCATCAATCACCAACGCGTCATAATGACTCTCCAAAGCCACCATCTGCTCACGGAGAACCATTCGCAGAGGCGAGGGAATCTCGTTTGGATGCAGCAGGATGCGTCCTCCGGTCAGTAAGCGGATTTTTGATGGGCCGTCCAATAGCACTTCGTCGAGGGTTCGAGAGGCGTTGGCGGCATGTTCCAGGTTCCAATAACTATGCAACCCACATAACAGATCAAGGTGCGATAACCCTTCCGCCGCATCCAGCAGAAGCACGCGACTCCCCATCTCGGCCATCGCAATGGCCATGTTCAGGGCATAATGAGACTTGCCGACCCCTCCTTTGCCAGAACTGACCACAAGCACGCGGCAGTGCGATGGGGCCGCCCCTTGGTGATTGATCTCTTTGATTCCCGGAACAGATGTTCTTGCCTTAAGATCGCGCAAACCCGTCGCCTGATCACGGTATTGAGCCACAGGGAGGACATGTGAAGTCGCGATAAGCGATGTCATAGGGAATCGCCAGAAGCGGAAAGGAGATTGGATTCGGTATGCAGGGAGAGAAGGAGACGAAAAGGATGGACGATTCGAGAGGCAAAAATTATGTGCGACCTGTCAGATAGGGACTCGGCTTGGCTGGTTGTGTGAACATTCCCGTGTGACGCAAAGGCTCATCACCAAGAACAAGCCGTGCCAGACGTGTCCTGTGGGCTGGTTCCAGGTGGTCGGGAACCTCCTGGCCTGTCGTGAGATAAGTGAGTGGCAATCCGGTGTCCAGTTGGCTGGTCAGCAAAAGACCATAGCGGAGCACTTCATCCAGCTTCGTGAGAATCAGATGAGTCGCCCCGATGCCGATAAACTTTTCAGCGATTGGCCGCATAGCCTGTGGATCGCTTGCCAAACTTAAACAGAGATGAATCTGACTGGCATTGGCTTCGGCTAAAATGGCCTTCAATTCCTGATTCTTAATCTCGTCATAAGGGCTACGTCCTGAGGTATCAATGAGAATCAGATCCATTGTGGCATATTCATCCACAGCACGGCGCATCTCGGCAGGTGATGAAACCACACGCATCGGCAGATCCATGATTTCTGCATAGGTGCGAAGCTGTTCGACAGCCGCTATGCGGAAAGTATCAACAGTAATCAGCCCCACTTTGCGATGTTCACGCAGCCTTGTATGAGCCGCGAGCTTCGCGAGAGTGGTGGTTTTTCCGACGCCGGTTGGCCCCACGACCGCCATGATTTGCTGCTGGCCAGGAATAGCCGGCAGGGGAGGCATCACGTGAAATTCCTGCTCGATTAACCGGGCGAGAAGAGTCCGAGACGCTTTCTGATCCGCAAGTTCGCGTGGTGTGGCTGTGCAAGCCAGTTTCGCCAGCAGTCGCCGTGCTGTCGCTTCGGGCAAGCCTGTTTCTTCTGAAAAATGGTTCCAGGTTGTCAGGCTCGATGTGCCATTTGGCTGAGGGCTGACGGGGGGGAAATCTTTTTGCAAGCTTTCAATCACTTCTTGCACCGAATGAAACTGGCGATCCAGTTCGGGCCATTTGCCTCGTGAAGTCGCAACGGTCTCATCAGCTCTCAGGTCATGTTCGGTGAATGATCGGTGCCTACCAGCTTCAGCCAACCCGTTGTCAACGAAAGACACGGGAGTACTCACGGCAGAGATATCTGGCAAAGAGCATTCAGGCACTGGTCGCTGAACCAATGATTCTTTTTTTGTGGCGCGCTCTGCTACTGCTGCTGGCTGATTTTTTTGAAGTCTGACCTGGTGGTCACCTTTACTCATCGTTTCCGCAACTGATGCAGAGGGTGGCTTCATGGGAATCGGATTGGCCCCGCTCTTGGGTTGCCATCGTCCTAATCCAGAAGGTGTGGGGGTATACGCAACTGATGGCGACGGTTGAAACACAGGAGCCAATGGAGGCTTGTGTGGCGTTTGTGCCGACGGTCTTCTTTGAAGCTCCAAAGCAAGTGGTTTTTGAGGTGATTTTTGCGGAGTGTCTGGAGCCGTTGTCGTGACACGAATCGGTGCTGCTTCAACGGGATGCGGGCGATTGCCAATAGCGGCTGAGATTTTTGTCTGTGCTCGTTCCTTCAAGGCCGCTTGAAGACGCTCGGCAGCGGAAGGCCCTGTTCCTAATAACGGGGGTGCCGGTGCCAACTCATCGATTATTAGTGGATCTTTTACTTTCGATGACTTCACCGGCGCAAATTCGCTCTTCCGAGCGTGGGTGGCCCGAGATGCTTCTGCATGAACCGCCGCGCGCGGTTGTCCCGTGGCTTTAGTAGCAGGAGCAGTCCCGCGAGAAGCCGTAATTTCGACATCGGTTGTCCCTCGTGAAAAGGGCAACCATGACCGGCGTTCAATCTGACGCGTGTGCAAAACGGTCGCCGTCGGGCCAAGATCCTGATAAGCCTGATCCAGCGCCTCGTCGAGTGTCGCCGCGCGATAGACGCGAATGTCCTTGTTCATGGACAGCCCCTATTGCCAGTAAGACACAGCTTGCCTGTAAGACACTGCGGTTCACCAAGAAGGTGTGACAGAAATAATTGAATGTGCGAGGTCATGATCAACGTGCCCCCGCAAATTGATTCGGTGTACCGGGAATACCAGAGGGACGAGACGAACGAATGGCACTCAGCGACACGACGCCATGAGGTTCCACCGCCGTGTCACGAGTCACTTCATTCAAACTGATCACAGCCAAACGAGGTAATGAACTGGCTGTCATCTGACGAATCCCTGCCCGTAACTGGGGGCCACAGAGTACGACAGGCGGCCGACCAAACTGAACAAGCCGCTCCAGTTGTTTACTGAGTTCCTGAGTAAACGTCTCCACCATCTGAGGGGAAAGCTTCACCATCAGGCCACGTTCACTGTATTCAATGCCTGAAGAAAGGGTTTCTTCCACAGCCTGCTCAAGTGTGACAACATGCAATGTTCGTTCAGTGTCACGGTATTGCTGGCATATTGTCCGGCTGAGCGAATGGCGCACATATTCCGAAAGGATGCCGACATCCTTCGTACGGTCAATGTAGTCGCCCAGTGTTTCCAGAATCGTTTCAAGATCACGAATGGGGATGCGTTCCCGTAACAGATTTGCCAGCACCTGATGAATGACACCAACCTTGAGAACATCAGGAACTAGGTCTTCCAGAAGCTTGGGAGCTCGCTCTTTCAAGGTATCAATCAGTTGATGAACCTGCTGGCGGGAAAGAAGCTCGTCGGCATGAGAGCGAACGACCTCTGTGAGATGAGTCACCACCACAGCAGAAGGCTCGACGACGCTATAGCCCAGCAATTGAGCCCGCTCTCCTTGAGAAGGCTCGATCCAGACAGCGGGACGATCAAACGCGGGATCACGTGCATCCATGCCGGGAATACGGCCCGTGGTGACGCCCGTATCAATCGCCATGAGGCCGCTGGGATAGACCTCTCCCCAGGCAATGGGCGTGTCTTTCAGCTTGATCTGATACTCATTCTGGCCAAGACGCACATTATCGCGAATACGGATCTTCGGGAGAATCAGCCCCAACTCCTGGGCAATCTTATTGCGAACACGTGTTACACGATCCAGCAAGTCACCATGAGAAGCCGGGTCGGCCAGACGAATCAGACCAAAACCCAACTCCACTTCCAGCGGCTCGACTCCCAGATGATCTTCGGGTTTGGGCTGTGGTTTTGCAGCGGCGGCTTCTCGTGTTTCCGTCTGTTCTTTGGTCACTTTGGCTTTATTTTGTGTGTTTCTCAGGACGTAGCCAGAGATCGCCAGCGCAGCACTCAATGCCATCAGAGGGACTGCGGGAAGCCCTGTGAAGGCCATGGCTCCCACAAACGCGCTGGAGACGAACAACGTTTCGCTATGTCGGAATAATTGCCCAACCACATCTTTCGAGAGGTTAGACTCATTACTGGATCGCGTCACCAGCAAACCCGACGCCAGTGAAATCAGAAAGGCAGGGACTTGAGAAACCAACCCGTCGCCAATGGACAGAGTGGTATAGACCTCAATCGCTCTTTGAAAAGGCATGCCGTGCATCAACATGCCGATGACAATTCCGCCCAGAACATTGATGAGCGTGATAATGATCCCGGCAATGGCATCACCACGGACAAACTTGCCAGCACCATCCATCGCTCCATAGAAATCGGCCTGTTGCGTGATTTCCATCCGGCGGGCTTTGGCCACTTCTTGTGTGATGACGCCCGCATTAAGATCCGCATCAATAGCCATTTGCTTGCCCGGCATACCATCCAGAGCAAATCGGGCGGCCACTTCACTAATGCGGCTTGAGCCTTTGGTGATCACAACAAATTGAATGACGACGAGAATCACGAAGAGAATCAGGCCAACAACCAACTGCCCGCCAGCGACGAATTCACCAAACGCCTCGATGACCTCGCCAGCGGCTCCAGTGCCATCGATATTGGCTCGCGTCAGAATCAGACGGGTCGAAGCCACATTCAGGACGAGACGCGCCAGCGTGGTGCCCAGAAGAAGTGAAGGAAAGACGTTAAATTCCAACGGCTTCGAGACATAAATCGTGGTCAGGAGGATTACGACCGCCAGCGTAATGTTCCCCGCCAGCAGCATGTCAAGAATCGGTGTCGGCAACGGAGCCAGAATCACCAGAATGGACATCACGAACAGGCCCGGCATCAGTAAGCCCTGTGCGAACTTACTAATTTCGCGCAAATTTTCGGCGCGACCAGCGGGCATGCAATGCTCCAGACACAACGTGTCAATGAAAGGAGAAGTCAAATAAACTGCCATCAGCGTGTGAATGCACGATCAGGCGGAACTTGGGAAAGGAGTGAACGTGTTTTTTTGAGATTCTTCGGGGGTAGTATGAAAAAGTCTCAAGTCTGTCCAGCCAGCTTTCCCGACAAGCCATCATGCTGGGAGACTGGCGGCCATTTGCAGTTTGCAGTAAACGAGTTGCTTCAAAAAACTGCATAGACCTCGCAAAGCAGGCCCTTTGGGTGGGAAACAAAAGAAATGTTCGTACCATCTGACCTTGAACAGATGTGCGTTGATCTTGCTATTGGCTTTGATATTTTATCGTCACGCAATTTCCGCCGATGAAAGATTGTCTTGCAGCTAAACTGCCCAAGAACTACATAGCCTGCCGACCGTGTACAAACCGTTGACAACTTTCAGCCCATCTCGCTCACTCGGGACTGCTCATCGAATACTGCTGCTTTGCGTGGCGGTGTTGCTGATGGGAGGTTTCGGATTGGCAGCCTGCCTCACGCCTTACCCCGCCGGTTCCGGCACCCATCAACAACTTGGTCTTCCTCCCTGCTTCTTTCTGACAATTACCGGTTTTCCTTGTCCTGCCTGTGGAATGACAACCTGTTTTGCACACTTTGTTCGTCTGGAATGGATTCAGGCGGCTCGTGCAAACCCCGGGGGCATTTTACTGGCTTTCGTTTCCGTGCTGGCGGTGATCTGGTCGCTGGTCAGCGCAAAAAAAGGAGTTTCCTGGCTCACTGACGACTATCTGGAAGTTCTTGGCCTCTTGTGTCTGATCATCCTGGGTGTCGTTTTGCTGAACTGGGGAGCTCGAATCTGCTGGATCTGGTTGTAATCGATTAATAGTCACTGCCTATTGCCTTTTCGCGTTTCCTATTCCGCTCTCGTCTATCTCACGTCCCGCCTTAAAAATTCTTGTCTCCCGCCATTCCCGCTTACCGCGTGCTCATTTCCCGTCCGCCTGTCCCCAGTGATCGAAGGACTGGGCCAATCGGTCTTCTGACCTGCTTGCCCAGTTGTGATTGCTCAATTTCGAGGATATCTCCTCAGATGGATTCCACCGTCCAGAGCAAGGCCACATCGTTGACTCGTCGAGAGTGGATCGCGACTTGTCTTTCCGTGGGAGCCTGCTCGCTCCTCAGTCTGTTACCCGGCTGTTCACTCTTTGTGATGGCAGGCAAGATGATCCAGGGTGATCCCAAGCAAACCAGTCGATTCAAAGCCATGACTGGCGTTGATCTTTGCAAAGGGAAACATCGCCTGATGATTGTCTGCTCGACACCTTCTGACTTGTCTCAGCAGAACTCCACACTGGAAGCTGATCTGATTGATGGCATCACGCGACGCCTGCGCCGCCGAAAAGTTCTGGTCGTTGATCCAGAAAAGATCAATGGCTGGCTCGATGATCATGGTGGACTTGGTGGCGACATCACTGATATCGCTCAGGACATTGAGACCGACTATCTCGCCTGGATCGATGTGCATCATTTTGCCACAGCGGAAGAAAACGCTCCCAAGCTGCATCGCGGTCGCATGTTGGCAGAAATCCGTGTTTTCAAAGTGGAAGACCTGGGAGCAAACAAGCTTCCCAATCAGGTGTTCATAATGGAATTCAACTCGACCTATCCTGAACACCAGCCGATTTCTGAAAACGGCCGTTCGGCTTTGGTTTTTCAAAAAGAATATCTCGACCGTGTGAGTGAACTGTTAGCTGAGACGTTCTTCGACAAGTCACTCAACGATACGTTGTAAACCATCAATCTTAATCGATTGACATCACACGGCTGCTGACCTGTTTTTCTCTCTGCCACTCAGTGGAGAGCTGTATTTCCGAATCCTTTTGAATCGGTGGATTTCCAACACCGTTTCATTTTATCGAGAATGAATATGCCAACCTCGATCTTTGCAACGCTGTATCTAGCGTTCGTTCAGCACCGAAGACTGACATTCTCGCTGGTGGCATCGCTCTGCGTGCTTCTCTCAGGATGCAACTATGTCGTTATGATCGGCTATCTGATCGGCGGACCACCGTCGATTGAGCCGGAGTTCGACGCCATGACTAAAGAGTCGATGACTGCCAAAGATGTGCAGGTGGCAGTCGTTTGTTACGCTCCGACCGAAGTGCGATTCAGCTTTGAAAACATCAATTACGATGTGAGTAAAGTGGTGTCGTTCCGTCTGGAACAGCACAAGATCAAGTCGATCTCGCCCGACTATGTCAAAGCCTGGCTGGATCAGAACCCTGATTGGGATCGCGCGGAAGAAATCGGAGCCGCGTTCAAGACCCGCTATGTGATCTATATCGACTTGAAGTCATTCTCGCTCTATGAAGAAGGGAGTGCTTCGTTGTATCGCGGCCGGGCCGAAGCGATTGTCAGCGTCTGGAAAATGGACGAGTCCTTTGAAGAAGCCGAGAAGATTTTCAGCAAGGAAATCATCTCGAAGTATCCTCTCTATCAGCCCAAGAGTGCAGCCGACGAAACGCTGACGAACTTCAAAGCCCAGTATATGTCACGATTAAGTGAAGAAGTCGGACGTCTCTTTTACGAATACTACAAAGGCGACGATATGTCCGACGCCACATAATGACTGCTGTCAACTGCCCAGATTCATCGGGTTGTCCTGTCACTGGATGGTTTTCAACACGAAATCGCAGCCGCGCCTCTTTGGTGATATTTTCTGTGGTGATATTTAACAGCCTGTCGACTTCCCAACACTTCTCCGTTGATGATCCATTGGTAACGATTGGCACTCTCTGGTTGCTTCTTTCCTTCTGTTGAATTTGGAGGCGGGTTGCAGCGGGTGAAAACCCAACGTACTGTTGGAGAGGTTTGTCACGCAAAAATTGGCATGTCGTTTCGACTCCAAACGCCCTGATCTCAACGCATTACGACGGATATTGCAGCTATGCGGATCGTACTGACCAGTTCCGAAGCGGTGCCGTTCTCAAAAACGGGTGGACTGGCCGACGTTTCGTCTGCACTTCCCAAAGCGTTAGCCCATCTGGGCCATGATTTATGGCTCATCACGCCTTTCTACCCCCGTCAGGCCGAAACGAACGGTCTGGCCAAGTCGATTACCTCGACGGGGCACGTCATCACCATCTCAATTGGACACAAAGACGTTACAGCCCGCATTCTGGAATCGACCCTGCCCGGAACGGGAGTGAAAGTCTATCTGGTTGACCAGCCTGATTACTTCGATCGTCCCGGTTTGTATGGCGATGCCGAAGGCGACTATCGTGACAGTTGTGAGCGGTTTATCTTTCTTAGCCGGGCTGTTCTGGAAATCTGCCGCCGCTTTTCGATTCATCCTGATGTGATTCATGCCAATGACTGGCAGACGGGGCTGGTTCCGGCCCTCCTGAGGATTGAAGGCCAGAAGTACGGGCTTGAACGCACTTCTAGCGTCTACACCATTCATAACATGGCATTTCAGGGTCAATTCTGGCACTGGGATATGCTGTTGACAGGCTTGGACTGGAAATACTTCAACTGGCGACAGATGGAGTTCCATGGCCAACTGAACCTGTTGAAAACAGGGATCACATTCGCAGACATGCTGACGACGGTGAGTCCCACTTATGCCCGCGAAATTCAGACAGCGGAGTTTGGGGCCGGCCTCAACGGTGTTCTCACATCCCGGCGAGAAGACCTCGTGGGCATTCTGAATGGGATTGATCAGGAAGTCTGGAACCCAGCCACTGACACGCTCATCGCAGAACGCTTCGACGAATCCACGGTTTCAGTTGGAAAGCCTGTCTGTAAAGTTGCGCTGCAAAAGGCCATGGGCTTGCCGGTACACCTCAATGTTCCCGTGCTGGGCATGATCAGCCGGATTACCTCTCAGAAGGGTCTGGATCTGATTCTGAACTGTTCACGAGATCTGGCTGATCTCAACATTCAGTGCATTTTTCTGGGGACAGGTGACCCAGTGCTTGAAAAGAGATTATTGGCGCTGGCCAAGGATTACCCCGACAAGATCGCGGTCAAAATTGGTTACGATGAAGCTCTGTCTCATCAGATTGAAGCCGGTTGCGACATTTTCCTGATGCCCAGTCAGTTTGAACCCTGTGGCCTCAACCAGATGTATAGTTTGGCCTATGGCACAGTGCCGATCGTGCGGGCCGTGGGCGGCCTGGCCGATTCCGTCATTGATGTGACCGAGGCCAACCTGGGTAAGGGCAATGCAAACGGATTCAGTTTTTACGAGTATAAAAGTGAAGTGCTTTTCCGTCAGATCTGCCGGGCGCTTGGTTACTTCCTCGATAAAACGACGTGGCTCAAACTTCAAAAGACCGGCATGACACGCGACTGGTCATGGCGGCGCAGTGCTCAGGAATACCTCAACGTCTATCAGCAGGCCTGCCTTAAGAAAGCGCATTCTCAGTCTTAAGCGACTGTGGCTTTGGACGACAATGATTGCCCAGGCGGGTGAATTTGTCTCATCAAGCCGCTTGTTCTGCCAGTGCGAGCGCTCCATGCAGCACGACGCTTTCACCAAGCGATGCAGGGACGATGTCGTATGTTTCCTTCAATGGTGGAAACACATAATCGTCGGTGAATTTGCGTAGCGGCCCCAAAAAGACTTCTGACTCTGTGAGTGACACGCCGCCGCCGATCACCACCCGCTCAGGTGCGATCAATGTCATCACCTGGGCTATCGCCCAACCCAAAGCGTGCGCCGCTTCACCAAAGGCCCGTAAGGCGATGCTGTTCCCTTGAGCGGCATGGACGCCCAGAAGTTTAGTCGTGATTCTCGAATGATCTCCTTCGCAACTTTCCAGAATTTCTCGACCATCAGAGGAGAGCGTTTCAGTCTCCGTCAGTAATGCCAGTTGTCGAATCACGAAGTCTGAAATCGCTGGCCCAGCAGCCAGAGCCTCAACTGTTTGCCCGGAAGTGCAGGCATCCAGTCCCGGACGCAGATGTCCAATTTCCGCAGCCGCAGGCCGGTGGGTTCCATGAATCTTGCCATCGATGATTAAACCACCACCAATCCCTGTTCCGACTGTGACATAGAAAATCGATTGCCGTCCTTTTCCGGCACCATAATGAGCTTCCGCCAGCCCCGCGACATCGCAATCGTTCGCAATAGCCACTGACTTTCCGGTGAGATCTCTGGCCCAATCCACGAGTGGGAAATTATCCCAACCGCGAACCTGATGGCTTTTCTGAATCACTCCTTGTGCCGACCAGACGGGGCCGCCAAAGCCAAAACCCAGGCTTTCAATCGCATGCCGAGTACAAAGGTCGGAAATTTCGGCCTTCAAGACATCAAGGATGGCCGGTGCCCCGCGATGTCGATCAATGTCCCGACGAACAAGTTCAATAAAATCGTCGGTTCCAGCGGTTCCTACAGCAAGCTGAAGTTTGGTACCACCGATCTCAATTCCCAGGTGTGGCATGATCTCCCTTTGCGAAACAGCATCGTGACAGTCGTGCGGCTCAGCTGCTGCTTCATTCAATACCAACCAGATTCTCTTCGGCAAGTCATTCTTTTGATGAATCTTGCATCGCTTCTCGCATCAAGATCACAAACGCCTGAGAATTTTTAAAATGCGCAGGTTCTGGCAGGCTGTAGCACGTGGATGACTTGTCATCCATAACGCAGTCTTTGGTGAAAATGACCGAGTCTGTGCCCGGTTAAGGAAGCAGCGGACGGGGCGATGGCAGATGGGGCGCAGGCCGGGCATAGCCGGGATTGGTTGTTCCCATGGGATTGTTCCAGGTGTTGAACGCCCAGGGAGGAGCCACCTGATAAGCCGCTTCGTTCCTGAGAAGTTGGCGTGCAAAACCAGCTTCCAATTGAGGCACGCCTTGCGGGTACCATCGGGCCATTGCCCCCGCGTAAGCTTCCAGGGGATCTTGACGCACTCCCACCACGACACCCGCTGGTGGCCATCCAGGCATCTGCTTTTCATTCTGTGGCGCGAGCGGAACCCCCTCCACAAATCCCACCAATGAGTGAGGAACGGCGACCTGATCCGTCGGTACAAAAGCCCTTTCATCAAAAGCAGGGAGCAGCGATTCTTCTCTGCGAGCAACAGCTTGAACTCGTTCATTGGCCACCTGAAGGGAAGCAGCTCCTATCGCCCCATCGGCTGGCAATTCCGCACCCTTTGAAGTCACCAACGATTTATCATCAACATCAATGGAAGTGACATTCTCACGAAGAATCCGCTGCCTGATCAGAATTCCCTCACGGCGTGATTCCATCACAATGAAACCGCTGTTTTCAGGGAAATCAACGGCATCGGCTTTCAGGACTTTCCCGGAAACCAGTGTGACGACCGCTTCGGCATGCGCCACATTTGTCATGAATGACAGGATTGTGGTCAATAAGCAGCATTGGGGGAGTTTTGTCATCGCCATGTGGTGCCCTCGCATCAGAATCACTCTCTTATGAGGTGTTTCAGCGAGAAAAGCAAAACTGGGGCCGTCCAAAGCCATTTTGATGGGGCGCCTGCAAGCGACATGACACATCTCTCAAAAGGTGTTTTGAGCCGCTTGGTGAGGATATTCATCAGGCTGTTTGTTTGATTTTTAGTGGATTTACGCCACCGGGCATGGCTTTCACAGATTGATTTCAAGCGATTGGCAACGGATGGGTTGGCGCTGGTTTACAAGAGCACAGCAAGGGTTGGTGCATTGCGCTGCGCTTCATGCACCCTACGTTTTATATACTCGCCGATAGATATTCAGGCACGCTTAATTATTGAGAAAGTCAACTGGAAAATCCCTCACCCGGCACTGCGTGCCACCCTCTCCCGCCTGCGCGGGCGAGGGTTAATTTTGCGTATTTTTTTTCTGGGGAGCGAGTTTGTGAGTGTGGTGAAATGTGGTGAGGAGAGTCGCTACTCAAATGAAAAACCTCTGGAGAGCAGTGTTTGCTCCACAGAGGTTTTCAGGTTGAATTTCATGGATGTTGTCCGACAGACTCAGGCGGGCTGTAAATGGCTGAGAACGTCCTTTAATCGATTCCTTGCTGTATGAAGCCGACGCTTGATCGTCCCCACGGGGCTTTTAAACTGCTGGCTCATTTCAATCAGCGACTGTCCCTCGAAATAGAATGCCAGGAGTGTAGCCCGGTCAAGTGTTCGCAACTTGCTCAAACCTGCAGTCACTTCACCCGCCGCTTCACCCACCAGAATTTGATCCAGTGGTGAGTCCCCCCGGCCACGAATGTTGCCAAACAATTCCGGATTGCTTACCAACTCTGGTGGTCGCCGGACAGCCCGGTTAATCGCCATCCGGACGGTAATCCGCCGCAGCCATCCGGCAAATCGCTCAGGCTCACGGAGCTGAGGCAACTTTCGCATGGCTTGAACAAAAACATCCTGAGTTAATTCAGCAGCTTCCGCCCGATTTCGCAACCGCCGCAGGGCGATCGCGAAAACCGTTGATTCAAATTGCCGGGCCAGTTCCCCGAAAGCGTTTCGGTCACCCTGTTGTGCCAATTCAACCAGTTCTAACAAACTCAATTCATCAGTCATGAAGGTTCAATTCCCAATCTGCATGTGCAGCGACATCGCCACATCAGCTTTCCAGGCTCATGCAAATTTGACAGGTCTTGCGCCTTGGTCACTCTTGCTCTTGAAGTGATTCCTATGCTGTCGCCTTCTCATCAGAGAGATAGCGACATCAAGGAGATCACCTGCAATTGAAGTTCAGTCACCAGGTGCTGCAAGAAAAATTCAGGGGAAAATTGCAACCTGAGTCTGCATTCCGTGCATCACTCGGTTGCCCATTGTGGCGAGGTGGGAAACCAACCTGCCACGTCTCCTGCTTTGTCATAACGAAGATCAAGCGGTGCGATCGCACTCCCTCAACCTGCGCCAAACATTGCCAGTCGTCCGTTGCCTCACATCTTTGGCGGATAAAATCCGTCAGTGACGTGCTGCTGTGCGAGTTAAGTGACAAATGGAACTTCAATTCTGATCTGGCAGGTTAAGCAGGAAACGAGAGCAGGCCAACAAGCCTGCGGACGAATTCAGCAACCGGTCAAGATAGAGTGGTCGTACCACTTAGCCATGATTCGCACTGAGCAGACCTAGCGCCACATTGATGGCGTTGGCGGTCAGTCGCCAGCTTTGCGTTTGCCAATTTGTCGTTGGCATCAACGTAGCTAGCTGCGGATCTCTGGAGCAGTTCACATCGCTCGAATCGGGTGAAATGTTCCTGCCTACAGAGCGATATACCTCAATGGGTACTTGTACACTGTAATTGCGGCGATAACATTTCGAGCGCGATGGCGACGGCCCTGATTTGGGGTCTGATTTCATAAACATCTTATGAGATTTCAGTCCACGATGAGCCAGAGCGGCGCCAGCGACTGTCGCAATGTTTGCGGCGACAAGGGTCGTGGTGTTTGCAATCGCAATGCCGTTAATCTGCTGCATCGTAGCACCCCCTGCGGACTTGCCGCAGTTTCCTGTTGGAATCGAACTTTTGAGCTTCTTCGGTTCTTTCCTGGTCAATCTCTCATGCGTCCAGAGACAACAACGTCCCCGAAAATTGCCAAACAGTACCTTACCTTAAAACACTCGGCGAACACCACCTGAGGGAAACACACAACCACCTCACAAATGAGACAGCAGTGGCGGTAAGAGCAACCTGGCTCCCGCATGCAGGTATGACAGCAGGTTATTCGGAGAGGTTCACGGGGAAATCGGAAATTCTTTCAGCGATTTTGGAAATTTCTTTCTGAATCTCTTTCATTACCCGTTTTGGGTATGAAGAAATGGTTCTTATCCCGTTTTAAGTCAAGACTTTAGCTCATCGGCAAAGTTTCTTCCGAAAAAATCCAGAAAATTGATTAAAGCGTCAAAGTTTGCCTCATCAGACTGCCGATAACTTCGATGTGGGGTGCAATGCTCCACTGAAGGCTCTCCTGCAAGCCTTCCAGTCAACTCAGGTTCTCGCCTCACTGCCTTCCCCTCCTCTCTCCCATCCTGCCTCGGTCTCTCACTAGGACAAGACATGAAGTCACTTCTTTCTCTCGGCGTGGCCGCTATGGCCATCGTGTTTGCCGCCGGTTGCTGCTGCCCTCGGCAGTATGCGTGTGTGAATCCTTGCGTACCTGATCCCTGTGAAACGGTGATTTCCGGATGCGGACACAGCACCTGGTTCCAACGAAAAATCAGCTGCTGGCGTGCTCGCCGGGCTGCTCGTCGATGCGGTTTTGGTCTGTGTGGCAGCAGTTGCTGCGGAGACACAGCAGCTGCAAGCTGTGGTTGTGACAGTGGTTGTGGTTCAGGCGCCGGTTTCCTGCTGGGTGGGACAAGCGGTTGCGATAGCTGTGGCGGTGGTGGAGCGATGAGCGCGGGAGCGTCGTTTGCCCCGTCGGCTCCGCCTGTGCCAGCCGCTGCCCCGGTGCCACCGGTTCATAACCCAGCCCCAGTTCATCCAATGACGCCGATGCCAATCCCTGAGTTCAACTCCAGCCAACGAACCATGACTCCTGGTGGTCAGTTTGTGCAAATGGAGCCACAGCAGGTTTCTTATGAGGAGTTTCAGCGATTGCCGGGCGTTGTCATTCAGGGGCCAACACCCACAGGGGCACCTTCCATGGTCGCAGCTCCCACCTTTGCTCCGGTGAATACGGCCACAGTCAGCAATGTTCCCAGCTTTGGCATTCAGCCTCAGTCAGTTCCAGTGGCTGTTCCCCAGCAGGTACAACCCACAACCATCCAGCCTGTCCAGTTTTTACAGCCTGTCCAGGCCCGGCCAGCCACACCTGCCTGGACTCCGGCTCACTAAAGCCAAGTCTGGTTTCATACTGGAGATTCATGCCTAATACGCTTTCCAGGAATCAATGGCGCGTTGAGAGTTGCGTCAAGCCTGCTTGCCTCAAAGCCGCAAGCAGGCCACGCAAGGCGCAATTTAACCCTGGGTTCCGTATGACAAGAGACGTGCCGTCTGATTTTTGTTGAGAAAAAAGCAGAAAACTCCTGGTTCCCAAAGGGCCAGGAGTTTTCTGCTGCGCGCTGAGATTGGAAATTCACTTTTGAAAAATTCAAGGCAACCAAGCAGGAGTGCGAATGCCCCGCAGTTTCATGTATTTCGATCAGCGGCAAACATGGCTCCATTTCAGTCATGGGCCGTATGAAAATCAGAGCTTGAGCGACCTCTTGAAATCAACTCACTCAACTGACCGTTAGAGCTTGTTGGGCAAGGCAAGAATGTCGTAGTGAGCGCTCTCCATGAGGTTATCTCGTGTGAGACGTTCGCCGATCCCGACAGGCTCCACAGCGATTTTGCTAACGGTGTAGCCCAGATTTTCCAAGAAAATCAGTAGGTTCTCACGATATGAGCGACTTGTCTTACTAAAGACTTCGGCCTTAATCGTTGGGCGGAATTCACGAAGAATCGATTCCATCGATTTCAGGACAAACAGGTCGTAGCCCTCCGCGTCCACCTTGATGAAACTCAGTCGAGGAAGGTCATCAGCGTAGTCGGATCGCAGTTCTTTCTCGAGATTCACGGCAAAAACGGTCAGATTAAAGGGGTGCCCATGGCTGAGAACGGAAATATCCTGATGGCGTCCGCCGTTGCAGAAGCCGGAGTCTGAATACTCAAACTGCATGAACCCTTCTTCGGAACCGGCTGCAGCCATCAGGGATCTGATGTTAGAGATCTGACGGTTTGCCCGGGCGTTTTTTTCTAACACATGGTAGAGATAGGGATTAGGTTCTAACGCCAGCACACAGCCAGAGGATCCCGCCGCAATTCCCATGGGTAAGGTTGTATCACCACAATGGGCACCGATATCGATACAGAAATCGCCGGGCTGGATATAAGCCTGATACGCATCCACCAGTGCTGAGGTCATGGGCCATATTGAGCTGCTCGGATGCTTCCAATGAGCATACTTTGCGACACCGCGTTTCCCCAGGTCGTATTCGATCACCTCATAAAGGTAATGCTTGGGTTTCCCCTTAATACCAACGATCTGCAGCAGATTCTTCAGCTTCAATTCTCACTCCCTGATCCAGTTTACCGGAGATCTGCTAACTGAACATGCGCGGCATTCTGGCGGTGCGAGATTCGCTTGTCAATTCTGATGTTTTGCTGAGAGCGGTTGCAGCCGGACAGTATTAACCCGTTGACTCCTTGCAAGTTCTCGCTCGGAATCCATTGCAGCGAATGCTGCCCTTAAGTCAGGTGCTCCTGCTGAATCAATTGTGAATCGCGGTATCAGACCGACGGGAGGATTTCTGGCCGATACTGATATGCGGAGCAGGCAGGCGATGGATCTGAGGCTCGTCGTCAGTCAATAAGACTTCTTCGTGCGTCGATTCTTCGTTCGATAGTTTTGCAGCCTCGTCGACCATCTGCTTGCGTTTATCTGCGTTGCGATCTGGCAGGCAGCAGAGCAGGGCGGGCAGGAAGACCAACTCGCCAAGAATCGACACCACCATCTGAGCTGACATCAGGCAACCAAACCGGGCCGTCGGGGCGAAGCTGCTCAAGCAAAGTGCCAACATCCCAGTGCTGGAGATAATCGTAGAGTCCAGCATGGGTTCGCCAGAATGCTCCAGAGCATGCCTGACGGCTTCCGCGGGGCTTTCACCTCGCTTGATCGAATGATTGTACTGAACCAGGAAGTGGAAGGTGCAATCGACCGAGATCCCCAGCGAGATGCTGCCAGTCATCATCATCCCGATATCCACCGGCATGCCGAAAAATCCGACGGCTCCAAACACCAGCCAGATGGGGACGATGTTGGGCACCATCGCGATGAGGGTCGCAACAACCGAACGGAGGGAAATCAGCATCACAAGGCTGATTGTTAATACGGCGGCTGTAAAGCTTTCCCAGAAGCCAGCGAAGATTTCTTTCTGCGCGCTATCCAGGAGTGGAGTCATCCCGGTGTAATGGATCGGGAATGAGGCCGTCTGACTTTCGATATCATGTAGAACCTGATCGGCTCCACCGCCCACACGCGGGTCATCCTGAACACGGATGGAAATTCGCCACAACTTCTGATCGTTGGCAACCAGCCCGTCATCACCCTGGTAGCTACGAGCTGTCGAGAACAGGCGTGCCGTTGCCAGAGGCCCATCCGGTAACTCATCAGGAAAGAACGTTCCCAGGCTGAGCACGTGCCGTACACCTGGCTGCTGACGGATGATCGTCTCCAGTTCACGGATCATCTGAAGCTGGTCAACAAAAGTCATGTCGCGTCCGCTGAAGTCGACAACGGCTTCAATGGAATCCACATTTGTCAACTCTTTTTCCACGCGTCCCAGGTCGAGCAGAACCTGACTGTCACGTGGGAGGAAATCGACAGGGTCAACATCCGGACGAAGGCGTGAGACACCCACCGCCGTAATGACCAGCATGACCGCGCCAGCAGCAAGAATGCCATGACGATGACGGTTCACGCAGCCAGCCCACCAACTGAAATCAACGTGGTGAATACGGAATGATTTGGCAGCACAGTCAGGCCAGACCATCAGTAAGGCGGGAGTTAACCCCAACCCAACAACCATGGCAACGACTGCCCCAGTGGCGGCGGCATATCCAAACTGAGCCACGGGGAGAATGCTGCTGACATTCAGTGAAACCAAACCAAGAAGTGTTGTGAGTGTTGACAGAAAGCAAGGATTGAACGATGCCCGGAAGGCGTGATCCAGTGGCTGTGGTTCGCCAGTTTCTACGGCATCGGTGTAGTAACTGACAAAGTGGACTGCGATAGACAGTGTGAAGATCATCACCAGGACAGAGAGCGAGCCAAGGATGAAGTTCATTTCACCGCCACACCAGGCGATAATCGACTGCGTGACGAAGATCCCCCAGAGCGTGACCCCCAGAATCCCGAGTGACAAATTCCAGTGGCGCAGAGAGAAGTAGAGCAGCCCCAGGCAGATCGCGAGAGTAATGGCAAAGAACTTACGGCCAGACTTCGCGTTTCCCAGGTGATCCAGTTCCGTCACAATCACAGGTGCCCCTGTCAGCGCGACATGAGCCGAGCTGAGTTGGCAATAATCGAGAACTTCCCGAACCTGGCTGACAGTTCCTGCGCGATCTTTTGTCCCTTTTTCTGACAAGACGGCAAACAACCCGACCATTCCACGATCCGAATTGGTCAGCAGTCCTTCCAGGCGGCGATGGGCTTCGTCTTGTTCGACTCCCAGTGATTCCATACGAAACGTCAGGCGATGTGGCGTCCAGCAACTGCGGATGCCAGGAAGTCGCTCCAATCGGCCAGCCAGGGCTTCCATGGCCTGGGTGTCGACCGCGGATGTTTCGACCCCGACCAGAATCACTTCTTCAGCACCAAAGTCGAGCTTGAACTGCTCGTAGGTCTGGCGGACGCCGGTATCTCGGGGCATCCAGGTTTCAATGTCGTTATTCGACTTGATGGATTCCGCCTGATACCAGAAGAGCGGCATCGTTAGCGCCACGAACCAGAGCATGTGCTTATAGTATCGGGCGTACAGGGTCGAAATCATGGGCCAGCCATTCCCTGCAATGCAGCGTCAAGCCTTACACCATTGAACCGGCTTACTTAACCGGAGGCATAAGCACTAGATGGGGACAATCAGTCGTGAAATGCGAACGGAATTGTTGGCGATGAGATTTCACCCAAAGCACTCGTGCCGTGTGACGGCTTTCTCTTGGGGTTTCATGCGTCGTTACGTCCTCCGTTGTCGGACTTGACGACCTGTTCAACCCCGCTTTTCAACCTTGACAATGCACTCGGTAAGAACAGTCGCGAACATCACATGACACGTGTTGGAATACAGAGTCTGGATTGAGTCAGCATCCATGGCCTGCCATCTCTGGTGAATGTCGTGTTTAGCGAGAATCCTTAAGAGGTCTTGAATCTGTGGACGTTTTGCACCGCGCTGGATAGAAAAAAGTTGTCAACGATCACAGTTGTCAACGATCACAGTTGTCAACAATCACAGTTGTCAACAATCAAAGTGGCCTGCGAAGCTGAACGTCCCTTCCTTGACCGGGCAGGGTCTCTCACATTGGATTGCCTGAAATCCCATCATCCCTGAACTCTTCGGCATTCACTGCGGCTCTTTAGAACCTTGTCCTTTGCGAGCCAGACATTCCTCACGATGTAATCACTTTACGCAGTCGTCATTTTTTACCTGCCTGCCATCCTCTTCGATTGCAGGGCGTCACCAAAGCCCTTCCTGGCTCACAGACCAATTCTGACGGGGGGATGAATACAGCAGTCAGGTGGTGTGAGAGTCAGTGGAATGTCGCTGTTGCGTTCGTTACGCTCACTTGCGATTGAGATCTTCCCGATTTCCACTATCAATTCGTGATGCTCTCATGTGCATGGCGGTGAACGGGGAGTCATGGAGGCGGCAAAGCTGGCTCAGCACCACTCTTTTGATAAAAAGGTTGGCGATGACCAGTACGTTTCCAACGAAACGTTTGGACACTTTCCTTTAGCCAGTACACGATCTTCAGCGTCTTCTGAAATCATCCCTGGCCATGGGAAGTGATGGCCATTGAATGTTTGAATAATTGTTTGAATATCAGTGCAGGAGCAGGCGAGTGCAGCGTCAGAATGAAGTCAAAGGTGGGGGCCATTTCGCGAACGAGAAAAGCTTTCGTGTGCTGGGCGTCTGCACATTGATCGTTCTGGCCATTATTGCACGATTTATCCCGCACCCTCCCAATTTTTCTCCCATTGGGGCTGTGGCACTGTTCAGCGGTGCCTATCTGGCTGACCGCCGACTGGCGATGCTCGTTCCGCTGGTGATCCTCGCCATTTCCGATGCGATGATCGGTTTTCATAGCTTGGCCCCCGTCGTTTACGGGTGCTTCGTGATCAACGTCCTGCTTGGTCGGTGGGCGGGCCTGAACAGTGGCCCAATCACGATTGGTACGGCGGCACTGGCCGGTTCTGTACAGTTTTTCCTACTGACAAACCTGGCAAACTGGTGGGCCTATTATCCTCATACCCGCGAAGGATTGCTGGAGAACTATGTTCTCGCGATTCCTTTTTTCCAGAACAGCGTGGCTGGCGACCTGTTGTTCACCATGGTTCTCTTTGGTGGTTGGAACCTTGCGATGCGATTTGTGAATAGCGATCAGGAATCCCCTCAGGCGAATGAAGTCTGAAACGGTGGATACCCAACGTCTTGATTTCGTATCGGGACAGTCTTGATTTCATCTCCGAACAATGGAGACCTGTTTCATTGGGGGAGTGGGTTCGTCAAGCGTTCGATCCTGGCCGATTCCTTGCTGGTCGCGATCCGGTCTTGCCAGAGTTGCTGCGAAAGCTCGGCAATGATCTCCGGGCGAGCATCCTCAACACTTAATTCACCGGGGCGTGTGTCAGTAACTTCTATCAAATGAATGCCGACAAGGGATTCAATCGGCGGACTGATCTCTCCCGGCTTCAGAGCATAAGCCGCTTCGCTCACGGGGGCAGGAAGTCGTCCACGCCAGCCAAACCAGCCCACGTCGCCCCCTGTTGACGCCGCGGGGGATTCGCTGAACTTGGCGATGGCTTCGGGGAAAGTCATTTTTCCTGTCGTGATGGCCTTCTGGATATCTGCCACCTTCTGGCGGGTGGTTGGGTCAGGTTTTCGATTTGGCCAGCGAATGACCAGTTGACGGCCGCGTAATCGTGTACCATTCCATCGGTTGAGATTTTTTTGATACTCCGCGCGGATCGCCTCTTCACTCAGTTGAGTCTTTGCATAGATCTGCCATCGAAGCGGCAGGGAGAGATCATCACCCCAGACGGCTTCAGGCAGTCCCCAGCCTGTTGTCAGAGTTGGCAGATCGTATCCCAGGTTTTTCCACTGCGCTATCACCTGAGCCTTTCGCTCAAGCAGGCTGTTGGTGGTGACTGTTGCCTCGGATTTGGCGAGAAACTCCCGCAATAGCTCGCTGTCGATCAGGAGTTCGACCAGAACGGGTCTTGAAGCCAACGCCTTTTCATCAGGGATGCCCCGAGAAATCCGCAGGAATTCAACTTGTGCTTCCGTGATCGGTCGGCCATTGACCTTCGCTACCACAACCGAATGGCGAACTGGCTGAGTTGTCCTGGATTCTGCAACCTGTGCTATTGCGACTATCGGTGCGAGAAATAGAACGAGACCAAGCATGGCCGCATAAATGAGCCTGTCGAGACTCATTCTGTTGGGACTGCCAGAGCTTCTCAAATCAAATAAGCAATCAGTCATGATGGTTCATTCAAATGAAGCGAGCTTAGTGAATCGGTTTTAACCATTCTCAGTGTATCAGTTGTCTCTGAGCACCGATTGGTTTTTGCCAATCGCTGAGGTGTATTTCTATGTTGCCATCTTGCCTATGGCGAGAAATGATTTTTGATCACTTGATGACCCGCGCCAGACAGGATCTCTCACTTCGCATTGGGCGAGGTATCAATAAAAATGACCCGGAAGCGGCCATCCTAGGGGGGCGAAGGATGACCACTTCCGGGGCGATCGGAGGCGCTATTTCAACAGGGGGCAGACTGGTCATCAATGACAAGTCGAGCCATGCCAGTTGTTGTCAGGCAGCGAAAAGCCATCGCGAGCATCCATGCCAGCGATGGCATTCGGCGGAACAATGGACTAACCACTCAAGGCTGAGTTGAGACCCCATCATTCCGCGTTAAACCTGGAAGGAAAACCTTCCTGACCTCTGCGGCACATCCGTGTGCGTTCGAGGCGGGCGAAACATAGGTGCGACTTCCAAACGGGTCAACAGGGAAATGCAAAAACTTACTTCGGCGAAAATCGCCGTTGAAATATGTTCCTCATCGGCACGATTGATTTTGTGATCTCAGAATCAGATCTTTGATTGCTCAATAACGACCCGGGTCGGCAGAAATGTCGGGTTCTTTTCATGAGCCGAGTTCTGTTAAAATTTGCGGGATGTCTCATTCACGCAAGATCTATGGACTTGCCGATGGAATGAGGCAGTGGACAAGATGCCGAGATTCGCCGGCTATTTATGAGTCGCGAACCGCCGGATGTTCATCGAATGTAATCCTGGTTCTGCTTCGTTAAGCCACCTTGACAATTCTGCTCAACCAGACCTACAGTCCGTCGATCAAATTCATGTGCGAATGGAGTCGCAATGACCGCTACGATCTCGCTGACCTCGGGTTCTGTTTCGTCGGTTCCATTCATTGACCTGGTGCCACAACACCAAGCCATTTCTGATGAAGTCATGGCGGCTGTCCAGAAAGTCTTCGCTGAACAGCGATTCATTCTGGGCGACGAAGTCATCGCATTGGAAAATGAAGTCGCGTCTTACTGTGACTCACGTTTCGCCATTGGGTGTAACTCGGGAACAGACGCCTTGATCATCGCCCTTCAGGCGGTTGGACTTCAGCCGGGCGATGAAGTCATCACTTCACCTTTTTCGTTCTTCGCAACGGCTAGTTCGATTGTGCGAGCCGGTGGAAAACCGGTCTTTGTTGATATCGACGCCAAGACGTTCAACATGGACGCACAGGCTGTTGAAGATGCAATTACACCTCGTACTAAAGCAATTATGCCTGTCCACCTCTTTGGGCAGTGCTGCGATATGGATACACTCTGGCGAATTGCGACCAAGCATGGTCTTTCGATTATCGAAGATGCTGCTCAAGCGATTGGTGCCGAGTACCAGGGTCGCAAAGCTGGTGTGCTGGGAAGCGTGGCCTGCTTCAGCTTCTTCCCCACCAAGAATCTCGGTGGCGCTGGCGATGGTGGCATGATGACCACCGACGATCCGGAAATCGCTGCCCGACTCAAACGGCTCCGCGTTCACGGCGACATCGGTCAGTACGAACACATCGAAGTGGGTATGAATAGCCGGCTTGATGCACTTCAGGCAGCTGTCCTGAGGGTGAAGCTGAGGCACCTGGAATCCTGGACAACAGCGCGCCAGAAGAATGCCCGCCGATATGCTCAAATGTTGACGCAGGCTGGCTTAACCGATTCACTGGTAATGCCACATGCCTCTAGCGAAAGTCGGCACGTTTACAATCAATACTGTGTTCGAGTCAAAGATGGCCGCCGCGACGAAGTGATGACAGAGCTTCGCAGTCGTCAGGTGGGTTGCATGGTCTATTATCCCAAGCCACTCCATCTCCAGACCTGCTTTGCACCTCTCGGTTATCAGGCAGGGCAGTTCCCTGAAGCGGAAGCCGCTTGTAAAGACATTCTGGCTCTGCCGATTTACCCGGAGCTTCCTGCTGCTCATCAAGATCGCGTGGTTTCAGCGCTGGTCGAAGCCTGCCACGGTGTCAGTCATTCGCAAGCAGCCCGCAAAGCGGCTTGATCAACCGGTAGCAATGCTTGTCTGATACGCTTTCCAGAAATCAACAACAACGCAAGCATGGCACACAAAGCGCTATTTCAAATTGAAATGCGTATAAGCATTGCTAAATGACATTTTTGAGAGGTGTGCGGTCTCCCCGTCACACCTCTTTTCTTTTTATGAGTCGTCAGGCGGGCGCGACATTTCAAGCAGTCGGCATGGGTCGATTTCCTTTGAGGAAATCACGAGCCATCAATCAAAATGGAAGCCGTTGACCAGTGCCTGCATTTCATCCACGCTGGCTGTCTCAGCGTTAGCGCTCCAGTGGACATTGCAGCGGGCCTCGTTGCCACCCGTGAGTTCTTTGGCCACGACAGTAATGCGGCGGTTTTCGTCGTAACGATAAGTCAGTTCTACGGGCGATCCCACAGGCAAGCCGGCAGGCAAGCCCGTGATTCGGAAGTCACCAATAAAAGTACAGCCATCGACCTCTTTCGTTTCGCCCTCCAGCAGACGGACAAGAATCCCCGCAGGGTTGGGAGTGTTGGTCACAAATCGTTGCTTGAATTCACAAGGGAGGGCAGTGTTCCTTGGAATCATAATGTGATTGAGCTTTTTGGAACGATCCCCAGGCGGTGTAATTTCAATTCCTAACGAGTGCGAATTGACGTCAACCGACTCAATCGCCTGGAGTCGGTTGACAACCGCTTGCGTCTGTCCGAAGACTCGCCCAGTTTCTCTTGCCTGAAGAATCCCTGCATGGATGGCGGCACCTTGGGCAACAGCTAATTGGGGATCAAGGATGCGGATCGGTGTTCGACCACAAAGCTTTTCCAGCATTGTCCCGACCCCGGACATGTAGGTCGAGCCGCCGATCAGCAAGACTTCATCGAGTGAGGAGGGATCAACACCGACCCCATCCAGCACAAATTCCGTCGTGTCTCTGGTGCGTTGCAGGAGATCAGCAGTCAGCCGTTCAAACTCTTTTCGAGTGATCACGGTTTTGACAGATTTCTCTTTGTAGTCAAACTGAAGTGATGCTTGTGCATGGTCAGAAAGAGCCCGCTTGACGTCATCACATTCATCCGTAAGCGATAGCCGGGATCGGGCATCGTCGCGGGGATCTAAACGGTAGTTCAAACGAAACTGCTCGGAAACATGATTGACCAGCCGTCGTGTCCAATCAAGCCCGCCCAGAAACGTATCCCCATCGGTAGCGAGCACACGAAACTGCTGGGCGGAGTAACGAACGACAGTCACATCAAATGTGCCGCCACCGAGATCATAAACAAGAATCGTTTTTTCCCGAGCCGCCTCACCTGCAGCTTTC
This sequence comes from Planctopirus sp. SH287, assembly GCF_056500625.1. NCBI lineage: Bacteria > Pseudomonadati > Planctomycetota > Planctomycetia > Planctomycetales > Planctomycetaceae > Planctopirus > Planctopirus sp. SH287. The sequence continues at coordinate 2,885,634 of NZ_CM151403.1, forward strand.
TGGCCTAAATCCCCTTGTTGCCAGGCATAGGCCAGAGTGGCTGCCGTCGGCTCATTCAAGAGATCTACCACATTCAAGCCGGCAATCTGACCGGCATTAAGTGTCGCGCGTCGGCACGGATCGTTGAAATAGTAAGGAACCGTGATCACCGCGTTAGCAACCGGTGCCCCCAAGCGCGCTTCGGCATCCTGCTTGAGTTTCATCAGTATCAGGGCAGAGAAGAAGTCGGCATTGAGGGATTGCCCGTCAATCACTTTCACATAATCAGGGTTGCCCATCTGTCGCTTGATACCAACGATCACGCGATCAGGGTTGACCTCGCGAATCCAATCGCCGTGGGGGCCGACGACAACCTCCCCATTGTCATTGAGGACAACGATTGAAGGCGTGATGGGTTCGCCATCCGAATTGGGGATAATGACTGGTTGGCCCTCGGGTGAAAGGCTGGCAATCCCTGACGAGGAGGTTCCCAGATCGATGCCAACGGTCAATCCTTCAACAAACTGCGTCATGAGGAAGCCCGACGAAAAATGGAGACAAATTCGATAAAAAGACTCTGACTGGCCTCTAGTCTACCGGATCCCTGACGGCAGCGAAGCAGTGGTAAGGTGTTCCCATCGCTGATTCATTGATTCTTCATACGCAGTGCTTTGTCAACAGTGTTATGTACGCAGCACGACGGGGTATTTTCTGGCGGATCCCCATGAGTCCTGAAGCCGAAGGAGAGGTCGTTCGGTGTCAGAAAATTGAAAACAAGAGCCGCAAAAGCGGTGTGTCCCAAATCTTTCCTACAGATCAATCAAATTTGGCGTAACCATATGGAGCATTGTGGCTTTTGGTGCGAATTGGGATTAATCTAGAGGAACCTGTCACGCGCAGTTCCACAGCCACCACAGAGCCTTTGAGTCGACTCTCGCAGCGGAACATCCGATCATGTCTCATCTGCCAAAAAAAGTCTGTTTTGCAATCGTTACTGCTGTCGCAGTGGCATGGGGAGCAACACCTTCAGAGTCGGCGTTTGCGCAGCCACCCGCTCCAAAAGCCAGAGGGGGGAAGGCTCGTCCCGGGTCTTCACCAGGGATGCCCGGCGGCCCTTTTTCTCCCGGTGCGATGCCATCTGGCGGCGGTATGATGCCGGGTAGCGGACGGCCACTTCCTTCACCAACTCCTAAAGTGATTCCAGGCTCTGACCGCGATAATCGTGATTGGGTTCCTCCTGACTCGGAAAAGCTGCCTGCTGACTATCGATTGCCCGTCAAACCACTCGAAATGACCCGACTCGACAAACCTTTGGCGACTCAAAAAGAACTGGACGAGCTTAAGCGAGATGTCGGAAAATATCGCACCGTGGTGACTAACGGTGAGTTGGCCAGTGATGCCGATAAGAACCTTCTCAAAAAAGGGATTCGCTATCGTCTCGCCTTGATGACCGACCCACAGAATCGCGAGAAACTGTATCAATTCCGCGAAGATCTGACGGTGCGGGATATGCAATTCGCTGCGAAGAACAAGTCTCGTCCGGATGATATCCGCAGCTTTCGGACGGCCTTTTGCGACGAAATTGTGAAACAGGCGACACCGTTGCTCGATAATAATTTTTATGTGCGGCTGCAAATTGCCATGCTATTAGGGGAACTCGATGTTCTTCCCAATGACCCTCGCAACGGACTTCAGGTTGTCGCTTATGCTCCGGCTGCCAAGCCATTGCTGGGAATTCTCAATGATCCCGCACAACCTGAAGCCATTAAAACGGCGGCCACGAACAGCCTGCATCGTATCTTGAAGGTTGGTCAGCCCGACTCGAACCTGAAGGCTGAAATTGCTCAGGCTGGCGTGTCTCAACTGGCTTCACTTGACTCGCATTTCTGGTATCAAATGCGGCTTGTGCAGATGCTGAGTGCGAATGACACGATTTACGATCGTGCAGAACGCAAGCCATTCCTCTGGGCGACATTGCTAGGGGTGCTGAATGATCCCAAGCGGCATTGGCTGGTTCGCGGTGAGGCGGCTCGCGCGCTGGGGCGTATTGCCTACGAACCCTCTGTTCCAGCGGCAACCGTCATGAAGTCGTTAGCCGACTTTGGGGTGGAACTGGCAGGGGCGATGAAAAAATCTCCTCAGGATGAAGCCTTACTTCGCTCAGCGCTAGTTAAACTGTATTTAGCTTTCCAGCCGCTGGATGATTCTGATCGTGACGCTTTAAGGCGAAACGCGGGCGGCTTACTGGCACACAGTACACTGGCCCCGCAAGCGAAGCCGGTTTACGAACAATTGCTGCCTATTGTGAGAGCTGCGATAAAGAAACAGCCCATTCCGGTTGATTCAGTGAAGAATCTTCAAGCTCTGGGAAATGAGAAGCCTGCTGCTTCTCCGGCAGCCAACAGCTCGCCGGCCCAGGGTTCTCAAAGTGCCGTCAATTCAGCGACCCCTATTCCTGCCAGCCGCAATTGAGTTTCCAAGTGACCATTGAACCAGCACCCTTGTCTGCCCAGAGTCCGGGGGCTTCCGATCCAGCTTGTCTGAAAGTTGAACGCCGAGGCCCGGCCGTCTGGCTGACACTTGCGCGGCCAGCGCGTCGCAACGCATTGTCTGAACGAATGCTGGAAGAGTTGGAACTCAACCTTCTGGCCATCCGGAATGACCGGTCGATTCGGGTGGTTGTGCTGGTGGCAGAAGGGCCAGTGTTCTGCTCAGGCCATGATCTTTCAGAAATGCGCGGCCGATCAGAGGCTGACTATCAGCATTTGTTTGCCCGCTGCTCGCGCGTCATGCTGGGGTTTCGACAACTGCCTCAGCCGGTGATTGCCGGAGTTCAAGGGTTGGCAACTGCTGCGGGCTGTCAGTTGGCTGCAGCTTGTGATCTGGTTGTCGCTTCAGAGACAGCCGGTTTCGCGACTCCGGGTGTAAAAATCGGTTTGTTTTGCACCACTCCCATGGTTCCTCTGGTGCGAGTTGTGCCTCCGCGAATTGCGATGGAGATGCTGCTGACGGGGCGTGTTGTTCCTGCCCAGGAAGCCAGACAGATCGGGCTGGTGAATGTCGTGGTGCCGCCTGATGAACTTCATGCGACCATTGAAAAATATGTCGAGGCGATCGTTGCTGCGAGCGCGACCACGATGGAATTCGGAAAACGGGCGTTCTATGAGCAAGAGCAACTTTCAGAGGCAGAGGCCTATACGCGTGCGGTCAGTATTATGACCAGCAACGCGATTGCCAACGATGCTCAGGAAGGGATCTCCGCATTTCTCGAAAAGCGGCTTCCTCAATGGGATCATGCTCCCGCAACTTATCCAGAAAATTAACCGTCCCTGAAATCTGTTTACCGCAAGCAGTGATCCACCTGTTTTCAGGATGGCTCAATTTGGGGCTTCTTCAAGGTTGAGCCATGCCGCTCCCCACGTTCGATGATCTGTTTTCGCAGTTGGATGCGAAGCGTCCTGGGATTGAAGTGGTAGCCGCTGGCGGTGCTGATCCCACGGTGTTGGCAGCGATGTCGGAATCCGCCAAACGAGGTTGGATATCCCCGATCGTGACCGGGAATTTGGCAACCATTCAGCAGTTGGCAGATTCTCTGGGTGTGTCGCTGGAACCATTCCGAGTCATCGATCTCCCTGAAGAAGAAAACGATGGCGCAGCACCTGCCATGGCGGCAGTGGCTGAGATTCGCGCGGGGAGAGCACAGATTCTCATGAAAGGGCAGATTGCCACTCCTTATCTGATGAAAGCCGTTCTTCAGAAAGAAATGGGCCTGCGAACTCAAGAGGTCATCTGCCAGGTGGTGCTGATGGAACTGCTTTCGCATGAGCGTCGTTTTTTGATGACCGATACAGGGATCACCATCACTCCTACGCTCGAACAAAAGCAGCAGATGCTGGCGCATCTCGTCAAGGCTGGGCGTGGGCTGTCTGCCCTGAGTTCTGACTCTTCTACTAAGAAATCAGAGACACTTGGGAAATCAGAGACGCCAAACGCGGATCATCAATTCCGGATTGGATTGATGGCTGCCACGGAAAAAGTCTCAGAAGCCATGCCAGACACGCTTGATTGCCCGGCCTTGTGTGCGTTGGCGGAGACCGAGGCTTACTCTGATTGCATTATCGAAGGGCCACTGTCATTCGACATGGCGATGGATGCCCAGGCCACCAATCGTAAAGGTCTGGATCGACAGATCACGGGGAACGCGGATGCCATGCTCTTTCCGTCATTGCAGTCCGCAAATCTGACGGTCAAGGCGATGATGTATACAGCCCACTGCCGATTTGGTGGGATGCTGATGGGGACATCTCATCCTGTGGTCTTCATGTCACGTGCGGATGAAACCAGCACACGACTCAACTCTCTGGCACTGGCGATCTCGACGGCCCTTGTTTAGTGAATCAGGGAAGTTGATGATCTGAAGTCTCTGTTTCGGGACTTCAGGCTCACTCCTGAATCGTTCACGCCAGAGCGTTTAAATTTTGCACGAGAATCGGGATTAACAACGTGATCCCAAGGCGCTTGCCAGGGGTTCATCGAGTCGAGGATCAATCCGGGCCGAGTTGATATCGATGATCGTGAGCAATTCCACGATGGCATCTACACGATTGCGGCATGACTTCAGAAAATTGCCGTGAGCCCAATCGATAATGATGAGGTTTTCACAACCTTCGGCCAACTTATTGAAGACGATGCCCACGGTCGAGGGATCAAGCATGGGGTTCGGAATGAGTTTGGGAATGGCTGACATCTGCCCAAAGCTCTCATCGTTGAATTCGATCCACTTTTTGACACCGCCCAGATGCTCAAGTCGCCGGTGTCGACAAAATGAGCGCCAATGATGGCGATACCAGTCGAGAATGGCACTTTGGCCTAAATCCCGTCCTACTTTTTGGCTTTCCAGCCATTTGTGTTCTTCGGCCGCTCTTCGGGCCGCGACATGCAGGCTTTGGGGAGCCACCATGGCTTCGTGGCTTTGACAAGAGAGCCACGCCGGTAGGAGTGAAATGGCTGATCGATCCATCAAAGACTCACATTGAGAGGAAATCCGACGGCCATTGCTTTCGAGCCATGCCCCGGATGATCAAAACCTTCTCCGCGATTCATTAAAGACTATCGATGAATGATGGGGAGAACCACCTCAATAGGGGCGGTTAAATAAGATCTTCCCAAAAATGGGATTCTGCAAAATGTTCTCTATCGGCGGAATCGCAGATTTCTTGCCACTTGCTCAGAATGCCAGATCTCCCTCATGAAAAGGAATCTGGCGTGGGCAATTCAGAAATTGTGGCGGCCTTGGAAGAACTAGCGGACCTCCTCGAGATTTTGGGAGAAAACACATTTCGTGTTCGCGCCTATCGCAGTGCGGCCCGCACGATCGATGGCCTGTCTGACGATGTGGCCACATTATTAAATGACTCCCCCACTGCGTTATTAACGCTGGATGGCATTGGGAAAGATCTGGCCGAAAAGATTGCGTCACTGGCAAACACAGGCAAACTCCAGCAGTTGGACGAGGTTCGCTCTCAAGTTCCGACAGGTGTTGTGCGGATGCTTCGCATTCCGGGGCTGGGGCCAAAGAAGGTGGCAACGCTCTGGAAGGAATTACAGGTTCAAACATTGGATGATCTTCAGGCGGCGGCAACCGCTGGCCAGATTGCCAGTTTGAAAGGATTCGGCAAGAAAACAGAGCAGAGTATTCTGGCTGGCCTGACTCAAGCGCGTGATTCTGGTCGGAGAGTCTTGATTTCGGTGGCACGAAGTGCTGCGGAAAACATTGCGAAGAGTCTTCGGAATGTTCCCGGAGTGCAACGGGTTGAAATTGCAGGAAGTGCTCGCCGATGGAAGGAGTCCTGCGGGGATCTTGACATTCTGGCTTCAGCGGCAGATTCCACCGAAGTGATGAATGCGCTCGCAAAGCATCCTCTGGTCGCACAGGTTCTTGCCCGAGGAGAAACCAAACAGCAAGTCCGACTGACTGGTGGCTTAGATCTGGATTTGCGTGTGGTTCCCCCGGAATCCTTTGGTGCAGCATGGCAGTATTTTACAGGTTCCAAGGAACACAATGTTGTTCTTCGGCGACTCTCTCAGGAACGCGGACTGAAACTCAACGAATACGGACTCTTCCGAGATGAGGAGGTGATTGCTGGTCAGGAGGAAGCCGAAATTTATGCCGCATTGGGGCTTCCCTGGGTTCCCCCGGAACTCCGGGAGAATCGCGGCGAATTTGAACGAACCCCGCCCATCGAGCTTGTCGAGCGAAAGGATCTGCAAGGTGACTTACACATGCACACCACCGCTACCGATGGGACGGCCACCATCGAAGAGATGATCGAAGGAGCAAAGGCGTTCGGTTTGAAATATATTGCCATCACAGATCACTCGAAACGGGTCGCCATGGCGAATGGCCTCGATTCGTTACGACTGCGCGAGCATTGGAAACAGATTGATGCCATCAGGCGTCAGGCAAAAGGGATCAATGTTCTCTGTGGTATTGAATGCGACATTCTGGAAGATGCCACTCTCGACTTACCCGATGAGGTTTTGGCCGAAGCCGACTGGGTGATCGCTGTTCTCCATTATGGACTGCGTCAACCAGCCGACCAGATTGAGAAGCGTTTGCTCAGTGCCATTGCCAACCCTCATGTTGATTGTATTGGTCATCCTTCGGGGCGTCTGATTGGCTCTCGAGCAGGGGCCGACATCAATTACTCCACCTTTTTGCAAGCCGCCAGCGATTATGGAGTGATGCTGGAAATCAATGCGAATCCCGCCCGACTCGACCTGAACGATGTGCAGGCTGCCCGAGCCAGGGAACTGAAGATTCCCATCGTCATCAGCTCGGACTCGCACCATGCCGCTGGCTTCAGTGTGCTGGAGTATGGCATCCATCAAGCGCGCCGCGGCGGGTTGTCAGTCGCTGATGTTGCCAATACCCGAGGCTTTGACGACTTTTGCAAGATGATTCGCAGAAACCGCTGAGTGCCCTGTCGCGGCTTTGTTTTCGGGTTGATGTCGTCGCAAAGACCTCCGTTGGCGAGCTTCACAACAGACGAAACCCGACAACAGACATGATCCGAATTTTAGACTTTGACAATGGACTGAATCGTACTCCAGCAGGTTTCGCCGATCAGTGTACAAGCCGTAAATTCGTCGGCGAAAGTCGCCGGATTGAAGTCTTGTTTGAGGAGCCAACCCCGATTGAACAATGGAGAAAATCTCTTGTAATTTCGACAACGGAGATTGCGGCAGAATTCGCGACTAAAACTGCAGAATCACCTTGACATCACGCGAATCGGCAGATTTCGCCACAGTTTGAGAGTGCTCAAAGAAATTGCAACGCATCAGTCTGTTGGCACGAAAGCTGCGAATGATTCCCAACACTCCGGCTTGCCCGTCGCAACCCGTTCGCCGATAATGAGATGTTATCAACGAATGGTCGATGAACGAGTGGGAGTCAAAGGAAAATGTTGCTTGCAGCTGCCCGAGGTTGGGCTGACTTTACAAATCGCCTTCCTTCGACATGGGAGATGCTTGCAATAGCGTTCATAACGGGATTGATGATCTGGGGGATCTTCCGGCTCAGAGCATGGTTAAGCGACGATGACGATCCTGCGGCCGCTGAACGCCAATTGCTGCTTCAACTCAACGAAATGACCCGTGAGGGTGAGTTATCAGAGGATGAATACCGATTGTTGAAGCGGAGGCTCGGTGTCAGCGTCTCAAAAACGATGAGCGGAACTTCCTCTTCATCCGTGAAACGGCCCCTGCCAGCCAAGGCATCCGTGCCAGCCGAAGCAACTGCTGAGACTGGCGTGATGGGGGGTAACCAGCAAGTTGATGCTCAACCACCCGTTGAGTCTCAATCTGTTGAACAGAAGGAAGAGCAAAAAAGCGACGAGCAGTCGCCTTAGTGTTCCTCAACTGTTTCACCAATGGGATTCAATCAGCAGAAGATAAAGAAGAAGATACTGTGGTTTGAATGCTGTGATCTCGGATCTGGTGGTTCTTTATGAACAGCAAGTCACAAAGTCACCGCCAAAATGCCACAGTAACAGGGATCGGTAACAAGGAAGATTGAAGGCGAATCGGTCTAGTGTGATGTGACTGCTTGATTTACAAGTTCCTCTGCGGCTCGCCAAAGGGGAACTGGTCATGAAAAGTCAGACACAGAATCAACGACCTGTTCGCCTGGAAGAGTTCAAGGTGGAACTCTGCAATGTAGACCTGTTCGACGGAGCAAGGATGGCCCCGTTGCGCCACGACTCAATCGAACAACGGATTCACCACCGGCAGAGTTGAAGGAAAACGGATGCCCTCAGGTCGCGATTTCATGTCCGCAGGTAAACGCGGTGCCACAGGTAAGAAGAACGCCAATTGTTCATTCTGCCGCAAAAGCTACCGTGAAGTAGGGCCTTTGGTGGAGGGGCCTGACGAAGTCTATATTTGTGGGGAGTGCATTGAACTCTGCCAGTCGATCCTCGACCAGGAGCGAAAGCGTCGTGGTGGGGCGACCAAGCTGTTCAATCGCATTCCCACACCCAAAGAGATCACCACTCACCTTGACGAATATGTCATTGGGCAAGATCGCACCAAGCGGCTTCTCTCGGTCGCGGTTTACAACCACTACAAACGACTCACAGCGGCTGCCGATGCTGAAAATGAAGTGGAAATCGAGAAATCGAACATTCTGCTGATCGGGCCTACGGGTTCAGGCAAGACGCTGCTGGCCAAGACATTGGCCCGCCTGCTGCAAGTCCCTTTTGCGATCGGCGATGCGACCACGTTGACCGAGGCCGGCTACGTCGGCGAAGACGTGGAGAACCTGCTGCTGAAACTGCTTCACGCTGCCGACTTTGATATCGAAGCCGCTCAGCGGGGGATTGTGTTCATCGACGAAATTGACAAGATCGGGAAGACCAGCCAGAACGTGTCGATCACACGTGACGTTTCCGGTGAAGGTGTCCAGCAGGCATTGCTCAAGATGCTCGAAGGTACCGTGGCGAACGTCCCTCCTCAGGGTGGTCGTAAGCATCCGGAGCAGCAGTACATTCAGATCGACACCTCGAACATTCTGTTCATCTGCGGCGGGACGTTCGTTGGTCTGGAAGAAATCATTGCCAAACGACTGGGCAAGAAGACCATCGGCTTCGGTGGCTCCAGTGTCGATGACCATAAAACACGTTCGGGGCGATTGCTCTCACAGGCTTGCACCGACGACGTTATTGAATACGGCATGATCCCCGAACTGGTCGGACGTCTGCCAATCGTGAGTGCTCTTGCTCCACTGGAAGAACAGGATCTGGTGAAGATTCTGACAGAGCCGAAGAATTCACTGGTTAAGCAGTATCAGAAGTTCTTCCAGATGGAGAACGCTGAACTGGAAGTGACTCCTGAAGCTTTGTTTGAAATCGCTCGTATCGCCCGCGCTAAAGATACCGGGGCACGTGGTCTGCGTTCGGTGGTCGAAGAATCGATGTTTGAAGTGATGTACGAACTTCCTGATATGGAATCAGGTAAGAAGTACGTTCTCACTCCAGAAGTGGTTCGTGGCGAACGCCGTCTCCGACCACTGGATGAACCTGCCGCTGCTTAATGCCCGAGAGATCGTAAATTATTGCTACGATACTCTCGTCGCATCAACCTAACAGACCGACTCATGAACTGATCGTTCTGTTTTTACACCGGCTGCCAGAAATGGCGGCCGGTGTTTTTATGGTTACTCATGATGTATGAGTCGTTTAGAAACCCGGTGGCAGGATCGATTTCAGATACGCAACGCTTCTCAGAAGGTCGCCCACCAGATCCTGGCCTTGTGTCCGCATGGGAGTCAGTTGGCCTCGGTAATCCATTTCTTCCAGTACCGCAACCACTTCGACCCAGGGAACGGCACCGTCACCAACGGGCATCTCAATTCCCCCTCGCTGGAAATCTCTGAGACCGTCTCGCAATGTCAGGTGGCCAAGATGCCCGTGAAGCGTTGTTAAAGACTCGGTCACAGGAATCCCATTCATGGCAAATGACGCGGTGTCGAAGTCGATCGCGACGCGCCCTGTGGAAACACGGCTTGCCAGTAGTTTCAACAAATCAGCAGAGTCACCCGAAGGGATGAGACAGAGCGTAGTCCCCTCATGATCCGCCACATGCGCCAGATCAGTGAGCACTTCCAATAACAGTTCAAATTTTTTCGTTTCAGGTGGCGGGGTTCCTTCCGCTCCCACCTGAGGAATCCGACCGGGACGAAGGCAGACGGTTTCCAGTCGAAGTTTACCGGCCAATTGAATGGCTCGCCGGATTGCTACCAAACGCGTGTCTAATCCCTGTTCTTCATAGAGCGACTGCTTGAGAGGAAGCCATCCGCTGTGAAGTGAGATCCCATTTTCAGCAGCGAACCTTTTTAGTCCGGCCAGTGCGGTGATCGACCAGTCAGGCCCATTGACTTCACGTGCCAGATCGAGTTGCACTCCACGTACGCCGGCGTCACTGACAGCCATCAATGCCTGGCGGATCGGAAGTTGAAAGAGTCGGGTCGGAAGCGAAAGCTGGTTCTGGTTCATGGAAAACGGGGGCAACCATTCAAAGGGAAAACAAAGATCAGAACGCAAGTCTGCATGATTGTGAGGTTCATCATCGCGTGGAACAACTGATTAGCGATTTCGGAACATCTGTCACTCGTTTCTGGATACCCACTCGTGATACCTTATTTGTTGGAACAAAAATGACATTTCTCGGAGTCATCGGAAGATCATTCTGAGAAGACTTTGGTATTTGAAAAGCGAGAACGATTGATGACGGCACGTGTTGGCCTGTGGATGGTGGGTGCTTGGGGTGGTGTCGCAACGACAGTCGCCACCGGACTTTCCGCATTGCGGCAAGGGCTGACAGCCCCCATGGGATTGGTGAGTGCCAAAGAGCCTTTTTGCAAACTGCCACTGGCAGACTGGTCAGAATTTGTGGTGGGTGGTCACGACATCCGCGATACGACTTATGCCGCCGAAGCCCAGGTCTTGTGGGAGAAGTCACGGGTTTTCTCGCCGGCATTGTTACAGCAGGTGGCTCAGGATTTTGCAGCCTGGGATCAGAATATCCGTCCTGGCGTCATGGTAAATGTCGGTGATCGCATTCGATCCCTGGCAGGAAAAAAGGCACAGGCACATGCCGAAGATACGCCGCGTAAAGCCATCGCCCGGATCCGCCAGGATTTGGAAGAGTTCCAGCAGCGGCATCAGCTTGACCGTGTGGTGATGGTGAACGTGGCATCGACCGAGCCGCCACCGGACGCTTCACTGCGAGAGATGAGTTGGCCCGAATTGAAGTCTGAATTGGAAAATCATCCCGGTTGCCCGTTACCTGCGAGTTCGCTTTACGCGGTGGCTGCTCTGGAGTTTGGGGCTTCGCACATCAACTTTACTCCCTCGGTCGGCACCGACCTGCCGGCTCTCAATGAATTGGCTCTGGAGATGGGGCAGGTTCATTGCGGTCGTGATGGAAAGACCGGCGAAACGTTATTGAAGTCGGTGCTGGGGCCGATGTTTGCCGCCCGCAACCTGCACGTCAACAGTTGGGTTGGCCATAACATTTTCGGTAATCTTGATGGCAAGGTGCTCGATGATCCCGTGAATAAAGCCAACAAGGTTCAATCGAAGGATCATCTGTTGACCGAGATTCTCGGCTATAAACCACAGACATTAGTTTCTATCGAATACATCGAATCATTAGGTGATTGGAAGACAGCCTGGGATCATATTCATTTTGAAGGATTCCTCGGCACCAGGATGGCGATGCAATTCACCTGGCAAGGCTGCGATTCCCTGTTAGCTGCCCCACTAGTGCTTGATCTTGTTCGCTTGACGGAATTTGAAGCCCGGTCTGGTTCACGCGGGTTGCTGACCTTTCTGGGATCGTTCTTCAAAAGCCCGATGGGATGTTCAACTCCCGAGTTTGCGGCTCAATACCAACAATTGGTCGATTGGGCAGAATCACGGCTCCCCTGATCTCAAAGATGCTTTTCATGTTGATTGAGTCAATTCAACTGATATCCTGTTCAATCGCCATGAATATTCCATGCTGAGAGATCGCGGGTTCCACGGGAGCGCAATCTGATGTCGGTTCCCGAATTGGCCTCGTTCAAATCTCCGTCGACAAGCTCACTTCCGGTAAGATCATGTTCCGAGAGTTTATGCTCGCAGAGATCATGGGAACGTCGTTTTCTACCACGGGGAACTTCGTTTTGTTCGGGAGGTCTTCTCAGGCTGGTGGGAGTGGCGATCTGGGCGTGCTGTCTGTGGGTGGGGTCGGTCACTACTGTTGCTGGTACTGTCGTTGCTGATGAGGTGGTTCCTGCCAGGGGAGGGGTGGTTTCTTTAGATTATAACCGTGACATCCGCCCCATTTTATCGAACAAGTGTTTTCGCTGTCATGGTTTTGATGAGAAGAACCGGGCAGCCGACTTGAGGCTGGATACCGTTGAAGGTGCCACTGCACTGCGGGATTCTCAGGCAGCGATTGTTCCTGGGCATCCTGACCAAAGCTTATTCGTTGAGCGCATTGAAAGCCGTGATGCAGATGTCCGAATGCCTCCGCTGGATTCCCCGCAACAGTTAAGTCTCGCAGAAATTGAGGTTCTCAAACGCTGGATCCGTGAGGGGGCCAAGTACCAGGCCCATTGGGCTTTCGCGCCATTAACAAAGCCTGTTGTGAATGTTCCCCAGCCTGCCGCGGAAGATTTCGTCCCTGTCTCCCCGATTGATGTGCTGATTGGAAAAGGGCTTTCAGAAAAGGGATTATCTCCCTCTCCGATAGCGGCACGGCATGTTCTCATCCGCCGGCTCTTTCTGGACGTCCTGGGACTGCTTCCTTCGCCTCAAGAAGTCGAAGAGTTTGAAAACGATAACTCGCCACAGGCCTGGAGGCAGCTGGTCGAACGCACGCTGGCCAATCCTCATTATGGTGAACGCTGGGGCAGACATTGGCTGGATCAGGCACGCTACGCTGACTCCAACGGCTACTCCATTGATGGAGCACGCGTGATGTGGCCTTACCGCGATTGGGTGATCGCGGCTCTCAATGAAGATCTCCCTTTTGATCAATTCACGATCGAGCAACTGGCCGGTGATTTACTTCCGAACCCGACGCAAAGACAACTGATTGCCTCAGCGTTTCATCGCAATACGATGATCAACGAAGAGGGAGGCGTGAAAGCCGATCAGTTCCGGCACGAAGCCATGGTCGATCGTGTGGCCACCACCGGTTCCGTCTGGCTGGGTCTTTCCATCGGCTGCGCCCAATGCCATTCTCACAAATATGATCCGATCACACACATCGATTTTCATCGGATGTATGCCTTTTTTAATGCGGCTGATGACAATAACAACCAGGGGGCGACGGTCGCTGTTCATGTGGGAGAAGTTTTTGGAATGTCTCCCGAGGCACAGGAGACACTCGCGCAACTGAAGACGTTGAACGAGCGTCAGGGGCAATTGAAAAGTGAGATCTCACAAAGTGCCCAGAAGCTCAAAAAAGAGTCAACGCCAGTCGCTCAACAGTCTCAATGGAAACGAGTGGAACTGACCAGCGCCAACACAGGGAGTAACGGTGTTCTGGCACGACTGCCCGATCAATCCGTTCTTGCCAACAAGAATCTGTCAGAGAACGACAGTTATGAATTGAGCTTCGTCTGGCCCAAAGGGGCAAAATCAGTGCGGATTGTGGCGTTGACCCATGAATCACTTCCCAAGCATGGGCCAGGATTGGCTGCCAACGGCAATTTTGTCCTGAGTGATATTTTGCTGAAACAGAACGAGAGAGAAGTTCGATTTGAGCAGGCCATCGCGGATCATGAACAGCAGGGGTATACGGCGCTGCATGCGATTGATGGTGATCCTCAAAGCGGGTGGGCCATCAATGTTTCAAAAGATCAGGCAGCCCGAAATCCTGCGTTAAAAATGAATGATCGCCATGAGATCGCCTTTTCAACTTCACTAGAAATCCTGGACGGCCCGGTGACTCTGGTGATGCGGCATGATCGAAATGCCCATTACCTGATCGGTCGGCTGGCGATCGAGGTTTCGGATCAACCGCTCTCCCGTAACTTGCAATCAACCCCTCAGCAGGAAGAACTCGCCAGACTGTCCCGGCAAATCAAACAGTTGGAACAGAAAATTCCAGGATCAGGACGTGAATTCCTGCAAATGGTGATGCGCAATCACAAGTCACCTCCTGAAACGTATCTGTTTCTTCGCGGGGATTTTCTGACTCCAGATAAGAAACTGGGGGCGCTCTCACCGGGGGTGCCAGAATCATTGCGAGATGCAACACAGCAGAAGGAGCCATTAAAAGATCGGCTTGATCTGGCGCGATGGCTTGTCAGTCCCCGTAATCCGCTGACACCACGGGTGATGGTCAATCGGGTCTGGATGCGGTATTTCGGACGCGGGATTGTCGAGACAGAAAATGACTTCGGACTTCAGGGATCACTTCCGGCATCTCCTGAGTTGCTGGATTGGCTGGCCGTTCGATTGCAAGAATTGGGATGGTCGATGAAGGGCCTGCATAAGGAAATTCTGCTTTCACAGACATATTGTCGTGAAAGCCGGATTTCACCAGTAGAGTGGCAACGTGATCCCCAGAATCGTCTGCTGGGGCGACAGCAGCGAGTGCGTGTTGATGCTGAGATTGTCAGAGACTTGATGCTCTCTGCCAGTGGTCGATTCCAACCCCGGATTGGCGGCCCAAGCGTTTTTCCCCCTCAGCCAGATGGCGTTTTTCGGTTTACTCAGAATTCCAAGCCGTGGAATGAGGAGCAGGGAGAAAACCGCAACCGGCGCACGATGTATACCATGTTTTACCGCAGCGCGCCTTACCCACTTCTGGCCACTTTTGATACGCCCGATTTCAGTTCAGCCTGCACTCGCAGGCAGCCCAGTAACACTCCTCTACAGGCCCTGGCTGTGGCGAATGATCCCATGTTTCTGGAGCTTGCGGGCGGGTTGGCAATCCGTGTCTTGAAGGAAGGACATCGATCTTCCCACGATCTCGCACGCCGCATGTGGGAGATTTGTTTGTCGCGAGTTCCTACTCAGGAAGAATTGGCGATCACGGACAAGTTCTTGCGTGAAGAGGGTCTCCGGTTACAAAAGTCACCGAAAGATTCCGCGGCCATTCGTCATCTCGTACGAGTCGATGATGTGCCCCCCGGAGTGAGTGACCATGAACTTGCCGTTGCGATCACTCTGGCCAGACTGGTGATGAATACTGATGAGTTTATCACACGAAACTGACAGGTTGTTTTAGTCGATCCCCATCTGACGGAGTTGGTTCATGACCGAAACACACCTTCCAGGAGTCGCTGATCGCTCCCCCATCAACGAAGCGATGTTGAGGCGTCGATATTTTCTTCAACAAGCCCCGCTGGCGATGGGAACCACGGCTCTGGCTTCGTTACTGGCGAATGAGGGACTGGCTGCTGCCGGATCATCGTCCCCGTTAGCGCGCGCCAAAAATGTAATCTTCCTGTTTATGGCCGGTGGGCCAAGTCAGCTTGAGCTATTCGACGACAAACCAGAACTGAGACGATGGCATGGTGATGTCCCACCGGCCAGCTTCATGGATGGACGCCGCTTTGCGTTCTTGAAGCCGGATGCAAAACTTCTGGGGAGTGAACGCCGCTTTGGCCGGTATGGTCAATGTGGCATGGAACTCAGTGATCTCCTTCCCCACCACCGTTCCATTGTCGACGATGTCTGTTGGCTCAAGGCTGTCTCAACAGATGTCTTCAATCACGGCCCTGCCAAGCTTTTTATGAACACCGGGTTTCAAGCGCCGGGGCGTCCCAGTTTTGGTTCCTGGCTGATTTACGGTCTGGGAAGCGAGTCAAAAAATCTTCCGGCCTTTGTCGTCTTACAAAGTGGCCCGCGCGGCCCACGTGCAGGAAACACCCTGTGGTCAAGTGGGTTCCTGCCTTCTCAATATCAAGGCGTGCCACTGCGCGGGCAGGGGCCGCCGATTCTTCATTTGGAAACACCACCCGGTTTTGGGAACGATGGTCAGGCCGCATTCATGAATTCCTTGCGGCAACTCAATCAGTTGCAGTCACAGGAGACGGGCGACCCTGAAATTGCCACTCGAATCGAAGCCTATGAAACCGCATGGCGCATGCAATCCAGTGCTCCTGAACTGGTGGAGTTGACTCAGGAAACGGAGTCCACGCTGAAGCTCTATGGTGCAGAACCGGGAAAAGGTTCGTTCGCGAACAATTGTCTTCTTGCCCGAAGGTTAGTGGAACGCGGCGTGCGGTTCGTTCAACTGTACCACACTGACTGGGATCATCACGGTGGCAAAGGAGCCGACCTGGGTGACGCTTTGGAGAAAGAATGCCAGGCAGTTGACCGGGCCTCTGCTGCACTCATTATGGATCTTAAGCAACGAGGGATGTTAGACGACACGCTCGTCATCTGGGGAGGAGAGTTTGGCCGCACACCGCTCGGAGAGGTTCGCGGCACTGTTGGTCGCGATCATCATATTGATGCATTCACCATGTGGGTCGCAGGTGGCGGATTCAAACCGGGGGTCATCCATGGCTCGACGGATGAGCTGGGTTTTGGAGCCACCAGTGGGAAAATTCATGTGCACGATCTCCACGCGACGCTGCTTCATCAACTTGGAATCGACCATGAACGATTGACCTATCGTTTTCAGGGTCGCGACTTCCGCCTGACTGATGTGCATGGGAATGTCGTGAAAGAGGTGCTGTCATAGGACAACTAATGAGTTGATGTGATGCGGCGATGGCGATGCGTTGACCTGAGAATGGCCATGCCGCTCTGCCGGGCTTATGCGCTTTCCAGAAATCAACAGCGCGTTGAGTGATGCGTAAGGCATGCTTGCTCAGAGCCGCAAGCCTGGCACATAGCCCGCAGTTAAATCCTGGGAACCGTATTACTCAGGCAGGACTCTCTGTTCTGCGAAGGCAACCTTTTTTGTGAGAACGCCCAGAAAAGCTGGCGACTCACTTTGACCACTTTCTTCAATCTTGTGTTGTTTGATCGAGATCGTGTCGCATCCAGAAGCCCGATTCACCGGCGTAGTCGTGGCGGCAGATGGTGGTGAATCCCAGTCCTTCCCAAAATGACCACGAGTCTCTCACGGCAACCAATGTGATCCGTTTCCAGCCTGCGAGAGTCGCACGCTGCCTGATCGTGTCCAGAAGCATCGATGCGAGTCCCTGGCCACGGAACGTCGGAGCAACGGCCAGATCGTGCAGGTGCAGAACGTCACATTCTTCAAAACGCATTTGTCTGGTCGAATGAATGGCTGGCGGCGTCAGGCTTGTCCAGGGATGAGCCAATGCGTAGCTGGCGAGAAGACCAAACTCGGTGTCTCGATGTCCGACAGTGATCGAGCCTCCTTTTTGACCAAATGGCTCGACGAACTTTCGACCAATGACCACGGCCGACTCACGAAATTCAACCGGATAAACGACCGACTGGATGTCAAGGATTTCATTAACATGACCAGGCAACAGATCGATCAGTGAGAACAGCATGAGTCGCTTTCCGTGCACCTCAACCTGAAGCATTTGTGATATTCAGAGGTCACATGATGTCAGACTTTCGCGGTGATGTAACGGATACGCCATTCAAGCAATAAACGTGAAAAGAAAAAGCTCCGTCGATTGATAACCAACAGAGCTTTTCCGTGATCGATCCTGTTTTGACGATTGCAGCCCGCTCGTGGAGTTTCAAACCCGATTTAACGGGTTAATCAACGAACTGCGAGCGGGGCCATGAGCGGGCTATGCCATACTTAATAGAGTGTGGGACATCAGCCCGAAGACCATGCCGCGTCATGGGCGCGACGTACTGAACCCCAAGACAAAGCCGTAACAGGGTATTAATTAGTGACCTTCATCGGGGAATTCGCCGATCATCTGAGCCAGGTAATGCTGAATGCCAATCTTGCTGATCAAGTCCAATTGAGACTCCAGCCAGTCCACATGCCCCTCTGATTCCACCAGAATGGGAGCAATGATTTCACGGCTGCCGTTGTCGTTGATTTCCATGCAGATTTGCACGGCTTCGTTGTAGGTATGAACGCCCTTGGTTTCGAGTTCCAGATCGTACTTGAATTGTTCTTCAACATTGGTGCCAGCGCGGATCACGTCGTAACGGGCGATCTCGGGCACACCTTCTAAAAACAGGATGCGGTCGATCAATTTCTCCGCATGACGCATTTCACCAATGGATTCTTCGTAATGCTTTTTGGCAAGCTTATGCAGTCCCCAGTTGGCACACATTTTTGCCTGCACAAAATATTGGTTAATCGCTGTCAACTCGATCGTGAGACCGGCATTGAGCGCGTCGATGACTTTCTGATGACCTTGCATGATGAATCTCCTGACTCAATGAAGTGAAATGCCCGTCAATTGCGGCATTCACGAACTGATTTTCCAATAACATTGCCCGATGTTTTCACAATCTCAACGGTAGAACCGCAACTTTCAAACAGGGCAAGCTCCCCCGGATTTTATGAGCGATAGAAGTGGGCTGCTATGGCTGCTGCGCCACTCCTGTTGAGATTTTCCAAGTTGATATCAAGTCTTACACGGAATTGAGACCAGACCTTGTGAAAGTGCGGATCTGGTCTCAATGGAGACCTGCATGTCGTGAAAACGAATGCTGATGGGAGAAACCGTGGGTTCAAAATGAGAAATTGGCCTGGTTTTTGAGGAGCAGGTCAATGACACCCAATCCAAAGATTCCCAGGCTGATCACAGCGTTTACATTGAAGAACGCCTCGTTTACTCGCGAAAGATTGTCGGGGCGGACAAGAGAGTGCTCATAGATCAATAGCACGGAAATCGCGGCAATTCCCAGCAGGAACACGAAACCAAATCCCGCACTTTGCCATAATCCCAAGAGTCCGATCACAACCAGAACATGGCTGAGAGCAGCCAACCGGAGAGCGGTTGGGACTCCCCAGCGGCTCGGGATACTGAATAACTGGCGAGACCGGTCAAAGTCAGCATCCTGGCAGGCATAAATCAGATCAAATCCTCCCACCCAGAAGAAGAGGATGAAAGCCATCCAAAGGGGGGGCGCTGCGATTGTTCCTGTTAATGCAATCCATGTCGCAATGGGTGACAGCATCAGCGCGGCTGAGAGCCAGTAATGGCACCAGATGGTAAATCTCTTCGCCAGGGAATAGCCCAGCAGAAATAGCAGCACCGGTACTGAAAGCCAGAATGGCCATGGGTTCGGCAGAAAACAAAGTGTTGATAAAATGAACGCCGCCGAACAAATCACCGTGAAACTTACAACGACCGGCAGCGAAAGCAGGCCAGCGGGGAGGTGTCGATTCTGAGTGCGCGGGTTCGTTGCGTCGACATCCCGGTCGATCAGTCGATTAAAGGCCATCGCTGCCGACCGGGCAAAAATCATGCACAAGACAATGCCTGCCAGATCCTGCCAGCGGAAGACAACCCCGGCAGTCCTCCAGGCAAGGATCGCCGCCAATCCCGCGAAGGGCATGGCAAATATCGTGTGACTGAATCGAATCAGCCCCATGATTCTGGTGAATGTCGTCCAATAATCGGTTAGTGCTGCGGACATGGCGTTGTGAGAAATCTCCATGACGATCAAGGGCTATCAAGGCAAAGACATCGGGAGTCAAGTCACACAACCAATGCCGGCTTTGCCAGATTCGCCACGCATTCCCCGCAAGAACTCATTGTGCGGCCCTGCTCAATTGATTCTAGCTGATGCCGGATTTTGTGCCCTGTCCATGATCTGTTCTTCCCCGGTTTTCTCCGGGCGATTGGAGAGATTTCGTGCGTCATAATCGCTTCCTCCCGCAGGAACTTACGTTTCCTGTGAGGAGTTCTCAGGTTCCTCAAATCCTCTCTCTGGCGTCAGGGCAACCTCTCCCCTTATACTTCGATCCCGTCAAGTGGCTCAGGTTGCAACACGCACCTGAACGGACGTTACGTTCATTTCCTTTTCCGGAAAGCCACACCGTCTGGATGATCCCTGTTTTACTGCCTCTCAGGAAAGTCGACATCTTATGGCTGCGAGTCTGCCAAAGAAGATCATTTTCGCATCATTTGCTGCATGTGCTCTGGTCAGCCTTGCTGCCATTGTCGATATGGTTGCCGGCATCCCCTTTGGCGGAAGCGTGACGTTTGATGTGATTTTCCTGTTAGCCGCTGGGATCATTGCATACATGGGATACGACTCACTGAACGAAATGGCCTGAACATTTCCCAAGTCCGCTTCATCGAGTGGCCGGGATTTTCAATGACCTCTCAGCCATTTGTTATTCAGTGTTTTGCTATTCCGCGATGATGTGACGAGCAATGCCATAAATGGCCATCGCATCGAGCTGAAGATCATTGGTTGTAAACAGCTCTTTAATCGCGGCGCGATGGACTTTGATCTTCAGATTTCCGACGCCCAATGCGCCGTAACAGATGATCCCATCACGATGAACGGCTTTATCGCCCGGTTCAACACCTCGAATGCCAACCGGGGGAACCGCGTTCACATCCACCACCACCTGGACTCCCTTTTGGCGCAAATCTTCCAGCGAGGCCAGTTCAATACCAGCCGCACCGGCTGCAATCAGCAGGTTGGCTCCTTCTATTAACTGAGCGGTTTGACCATCTCCATTGAAGACGGCTGCGGTGATTTTTCCGGGTAATCCCAGATGCTGGAGTTGCACGCACGCCTCGCTGGCACGGGTTGCACTCCTGGAAACGAGCGTGACATTCGCTCCTGCGGCTGCCAATAGCTGAGCGGCACGAAATCCGACAGGCCCGGTTCCTCCCAGAACTGTGGCGTTGATTTGTGATAGCTGAAGATGCATTCCCGCTGAAGCCACCGCTGCCGCTGCGGTTGTGTTCGATCCATTGGAATCGAGCATCACAGAAACGCGCATGGGGCCGAAAAATGTCGATCGAACCTTGGCAAAGACCGCTTCGCCCGCGCGAACGTCACTGCCACCGACAAAGATGGCGGTCGATTTCAGGTCACTCACTTTTCTCGTAAAAATCGCACCGTGAACCAGAGCGACAGCCGCTTCTGGTGTCATGCCACAATAGCTGAAAAGTTGATCCACCCCTGAATCAACAGCCACCACACGATCAAAAACGCTGGCGTGCAGATCGGTATCAAGTTGAATCAGGATGCGATCCATAAAGACCTCAGCTATTGATGGCTGTTGGAGGAAAAATGTGGTGTTGATCATAACCAGTCATGACGCTGACTCCAGGCTTGCTGGCCTCTCAGTGCCGTGTCACGGCTTCGTCTTCGGGTTGATGTCGCCGCAACGTCCTCTGTTGTCGGACTTAACAACAGAAGAGACCCGAAGTTTAATACTTTGACAACGCACTCAGGTTTTATGTGTGCATCCTGATGGCATCCGGCAAAATCTGCCGCAGCTGATTGTTTGCAGCACCGAAGACTTTGAGAAAACGTGCTCAGGCGTTCAATTCCGATGGTTCAAGCCTGTTTTTCTGATGGTCTGCGTCGTCTCTGCCGATGAAATCAAAAGCATCGCGTTTTTGCTTTGTATCGTTTTTTTGCGGAGTGTGGATTATGCAGTGGCCATGGATGGCGACCTTGGCACTGGGATTTGGAATGTGCGTTTGCGGGACAACCGTGGCACAGGGTCATCGCCCCACACCCCGGATTATCGAATTCTCATCCTCTGCCCCTTCTCAGGCAGAGAGCTTTGTCGCTTTGGTGGGAAATTTTCCCCAGCCAGGCGTCTACCGAATTCCTGCTGGGGTCAAGATCTCTCTTGAGGCGCTGATTCAGCAGAACGGTGGATTGCTGCAAGAAGCCTCCCCCAGTTTGCGGTTAATTCGGAAGTCACGTCCTGATCAACGGGTTTATTATCTCCCGGAGGGAAACACCTCTCTTGAGAATGGTGATGTGATTGTTGCCGAGAAGGTGGTCTCTCATGCTCCGCAACAGCCTGACGTTTCAGAACCCTCAGGGGTTCAACTGGCATTACTGGGAGTGATTGATCGTCCGGTCATCGTGCGAGTGAAACCTCATCAGGCGAGTGTGAACAGCATTTGCCAGATGCTGGGACAGCGACCGGAACTGGCCGCACAGGTCAAAGTTCTTGCCGCTATTCGCGTCAATTCTCTCGATCAGACCATCGCTGAAAGCGCGTTGCTGATTTTTCCGCAACAGTTGATTGAGCGGAGTGCTCTCCCCGATTTTCCAGCAGTGAGAGAACTCTCTTCGACAAAAAGCAATGCTCACATGGGGCAGCCTGTGGGGAGTGCGAACATTGCTCCGGCGGGATTTATCAACTCACCGCGTGGAGAAGTTTCCGTGGCTGAAGCCAACACGGCGAATCTCCAGCAAGCCGAGATTGGTGTGGGGCGTACCGAGTCGATCATGGCTCCACAATTGCCAATACCCACATTACCCGGCGAAGGACTTTCGACACACGATCAGCGGTCTGTATCGACAACCACAGGCACTCTTTCAAGTGCGACGAACTTTCCAACAGGTTTCAAACCCTCGTTGCAACCGCCAGCTCATGGTGGTCAACTTCACTCTCAAGGGAGAGTAGAAGATGTCCCTCCACCGCCTCTCAACGCGGGGTTCGATCCTCAAATCGCTGCTAACCCGATTCCTTTTGAGGGGACGGCTCGAAGCACCCTGGCGACGACAATGTCCCAAAGTGGTGCGGTTCTGGATCGCAGTGAGATGAATCCCTCAAATCACGAGGGCAGCGTTCCGATCCCTTCCCTGGCTCCTTACACTGGCCCCACACGTGTTGAGCTTCCCGCAGTTAATCAGGTCACTCCATTCCCAGATGCTCCAGAACCGCCTTCCTTTGATGATGACGTTCAAGCGGCTTCAACGGGATGGACTGGCGGCAATGTCATTGCGATGGCAGCCGTTCTGGGCGGAGTGATCGGCCTGATGGGTGCGGCATTTGTGGTCGGTCGACTGGTTGATCCTGCCAATTCTCAGAAACGTTCGTCAGATCCATCCACGTTTCTTTCACTCGAGCGGTTTGTCAGCACCGCAGAATCGGTCGATGATCAATCATCGCCGCCGCCCAAGCCTCAGAGTTCTGCGAGCGAGTTATCACAGCCATTTCATCTGATTCTGAATGAGGCTGGCAAGACGGCACTTGCGTCAGAAGATCGAACGAGTGTGGTTGTTCCCACATTACGGGAAGACGCTTCAGAAGCAGAAAAATTGCCACCGGCACAGCAATCAAGAACTCAGGGATCAACAACTCAGCAATCAACGGCTCAGCAAATCCCCGTTGAGCGAGTGATTGAAGACCTGTTGCATCAGCGTCTGGAATTGGTCGAAGAACCGGTCATCGTCAATCGACAATTGCGATTCCAGGAACTGACCAGTGACAGACGGTTTGTCCGCATCGATCCGGCAGAACCGGCCATGTCGACAGCCTCTGAGCAAATGCCGCATTTTCTGCCATCCAGCCGTTCCATGAATGATGAACCGTTATCTCCGATCCCGATGGGAGACCGTCCTATCGGCCGATCGGATCATCGCCGAAGTGTCGAAACGGAAGCGGCATCGAAACCAGTCTTCAGGCGAGTTGACGTCGCACAAAATGCGATTACAGGTGAACGAGTTGTTCCGGCCAGCGAAGGTGCGACTGCGCCCTTTGAACGCGCCCTGGTTCAACTTCGTGGGACAAAACAGTCATGAGTATGGGCCTGGATCTCGGTACATCTGTCTTTCGGTCGGTTCGTCACCATGGTCGCGAACTCCGTGCCCGGCGTTTTCCTGCCAGCTATATCATCATTCCTGATGATCCACAGCAGCGGCAGCGACTGGCCCGAAATGAGGCTGTGTTTGTTCCCTGTGGTGAACAACTGGTTGTCCTGGGGGATGCCGCTATTGAGCTGGCTCGGGTTAAGTCATTGCCAGTTTATTCCGTGCTTCCCGGCGGAAAGCTGGATACGCGAGACGCACTCGTGCGGCAAATCATGGCCACCATGGTTGATGCGATTCTCCCTGAGGCAAAAACGCCAGGAGAAATTTGCTGTTTAACGATCCCTTCTGCCCGAATTGCCGAGACACCAGAATCTGTCAACGGCCAGCAATTCATGGAACGAGGATTTACCGGCGACTGGCCTGAGCTTGATTACTGTTGCCAATTGGTAAAACTTCGTGGTTATCAACCTCTGGCGTTGGGACAGGCACTCGCCGTCACTCTGGCAGAGCTAGTTGGAGAGAGCTTTTGTGGAGTGACCGCTGTCTTTGGTGCTTCTGTGACAGAGTTTGCTGTTGCGCATCAGGGGCGGGAAATTGCTCGCGTCGTCATTCCTCGTGGTGGTCACTGGATTGATGAACAATTAGCCGCAATGTCGTTTTCCATCTCTTCACGCGGCGACTCCGCAACTGAGAGTGACCGCTCTGAGAATGGGATTAAATTTGCGTTGAGCATTCAAAAAGCTCGGAACGATCGCGAGCAGGCCAGTCGTATTCCTTCTAAGGAAGGGCATCCCTCAATGATGGTTGAAGGACGCTATGCGGATCTTTACCGTCAGTTTTTGATGTCGGTTCTTTCAGAGGCAGGCCGTCGACTGGCGAAGGTGCCCGGATTGGCCAACTACCCTCAGCCCACGGTTCTTGCCTATGGCGGGGGACTGAGTCGGGCAGCGGGTTTCCCTGTGATGTTGAGAAACGCCATGCGCCAGATTGACTGGCCAATTGCCATTGAAACCTATCGCTCAGCGGAGCTTTCACCATTCGGCGTGGCCCGCGGCTGCCTCATTCATGCCGCTCTGGAAGAATTAGCCGTGCAACGTCCGGCGGCTTAATGACAATCGGCCTGGTAACCCTCATGGGTTCACCAGACCGATGTCGCCGTCCAAAAATTGACCATTCAATATTAACTCAGGTATGGAACCACCCGGTTCACGGCGTCTGATGTCGCCAGTTCGTCTTTTCCAAAACCATAGACCGCGCCGGCAGCGACCGCTTCCTGTTGATACTCAGGATAGTTGGTGACCAGCATGACGGGGACGTTGGCAAAGTTCTCATTGGCCTTCATCTGACGGATGATGTCCATCCCGTCGCTGTAGTCGGCGTCAAGCTTGCGGTTGATCAGCACCAGGTCGTATTGCGACTTTCCGAGCAGATCGAGCGTTTCCACAAGCGTGGCTGAGGGGACAATCTCCACATCAAAACTCGACTTCAGAAAATTTGTGATCTTGATCGTGTCGGGAACACATTGGCCGACATTCAGCACGCGGCGTGACATGGTCTTCACTCTCAGAAAAAGGGGTGTTCAGGTCTCACAGATCACGGATATCAGGGAAGATCTCTGCTTAATAATACTTTTCAATCCCTGGATTCTTACACCTGTAGTTTTCTCGATAACAGGCTGCAGAAAACAGATGGTCGGTGCCGTGTTGCGGCTTAACCGATTGCGAATCAGGAATGATCATCGCTAAAGGACGAGAATTCCTCATTGCTCTCAGGATCATGCGCCGCACTTCCCGGCGGGCGCGGCCCCAAGTATTGATAGTATTGGCACTGGATGCGACCGTTGTATAACTTCCTGCGGCGATCAGCCCGGCGGCGGAAGAATCGCTCAAATCCGACATCGGCTGTCAGGACATAAATAGACCATGTCGTCAATGGAGCAAAAGCATCAGCCATATCATCATAGATGGCTTCCGCAGAATCCCGGTCGCCCATCCGTTCACCATACGGGGGATTCGTGACAATCACGCCATAATCGCGGGAATCTTTGAGTTCCAAAACATCCTGCTGGACAACATGCAGAAGTCCTTCGACCCCCGCAGCACGTGCGTGGTCTTTCGTCATCTGGATGGCTTGCGGGCTGATATCAGAAGCAAATAAGGGATATGTCGTTCCTTTTTGAACCTGGAGGTCGCGGGCTTCTTCGCGGGCCTTTAACCAGTTCTCTAAGGGCAGGCGTTCCCAGCGTTCGGCCTGAAAATTGCGATCCAACCCGGGAGCGCGGTTCTTGGCAATTAAAGCGGCTTCAATAGGAATGGTGCCGCTGCCACAAAAGGGATCGAGAAACGGTCGTTCCCGGTTCCAGAAACTGAGCTGCACCAGCGCCGCGGCCAACGTCTCTTTGAGAGGAGCAGCACCGCCCACTTTGCGATATCCGCGCTTATGAAGCCCGGCTCCCGATGTATCCAGTGTGATGGTGACCATATCCCGAAGAATGGAAACATCAATCGGATATTCAAAACCCGTTTCCTGAAACCAGTGACGTTGAGATGTCTGCTTGCGGCTCTCAACAATCGACTTCTTCACCAGACTTTGAACTGCGGGGGGATTGTGCAGTAGCGAACGAACACAACTGGCATTGACGGGAAATGCCGCATCTTCCGGTAGCAAATCACTCCATGGGAGTGCCTTCGTCTGGTCAAACAGCTCGTCAAAATCTTTGGCAACGAATCTGCCAACCTGCATCAGAACACGATCTGCTGATCTCAACCAGAGATTGGTACGAGCAATCGCCAGCTCATCCCCTTTGAAGGTGATTTTGCCATCTTCAATTTGTTGTTCATTGTAGCCGAGTGCGGCCAGTTCGCGCGAGACGACTGATTCCAAACCGAAAGCCGTGGTGGCGATTAAATCCAGCGAAGTCATAAAACTCTCAAAGAACAGGTGCCGAAATCTTCAGCGGTCGATTTTGCTGTGATCGGGCAGTTTAACACGATTTGACGATGGCGAGTAGGGAAGACGATGACTCCCAACAAGGCCACCATGCTTCCTGACAAACTCTTCTCGCGGCTACTACTTTTGTGGGCCAGAACTTTCAGACACCGGTTCCATTGTGACCAGATACTGCCCGCTGTTATTTGCCAGATTTGAAAAATGATCATTAATTCGCAGATACAGCACAGCATCCTGAGGGGCTGTCAACGTGGCGGACTGCCCTACTGGCATCACTTTGACCAGTTCTGAGTCTTTGGACCTGGTGGAAAGATCGGGAATGGCCCACCAGGCCAACAGCTTGCCAAGGCGTTCGCCTCCCACATGCTCGACCGAAAGCCCAGAGGGATGGGAGATCCAGGGGCGAGTCGTACGATTGAGTTCCACCTGACCAGTGGCACGTATCTGAATCGCTTTTCCCGCAGGCACCAGAATTCCCGTCGATTGCCAGCCTCCCCGAGCCTCAATGCTGACTTCAATTGGCGAGGATTGCAGTGATTCAAAGGTTTTCAGCGATTCAAAAGAGGCATGCTTCATGCCAGCCAATCCGCTGTCGTAACCATAGGTCATATCCGCGGCATATCGGAGCCATTCACTGGCCAGCCAGCGGAGTGACTCTGTGTCGATCATCTGACTTTTCCGGGAAAAATCAGCAAGATCCCGTGACTTTCGCAGTTGAGAAAAGGCAGCATCATAGGGGGCTTGCCGACTGCAAAAATCCACCCATAGCCAAGCCCAGGCGTAGTCATCGTTGGTTGTGAAATCGTCCGCCGTCATTTGAAGCAGATCATCGAAGGAACGCAAAGATTGCCCTGCGGCATCTTTCCGGATCAGCCCGATTCGGCCCCAGCCAGAGAACTTTTCCGGGGCATCGGGCATGACCCCAAAGAGCGGCTTCTGTTCCTCAGTGATGTTGTGAGTCGCATACCACTCGGCAACTCCTTCTTTGAAACCGACTGGAAGGGTCTCACGGTCACCAATGAGTGTCGCCGCATGTGTTAGTTCGTGAAGAAACAAATGCCGCTGATAGTAAGGTGCTGCTTGAGAATTCATCCAGAACTCGCTGCCGCGATGCCGGCCGTGCAGAAATCCCGGCAGGTCTTCAGGCAACAGGCCAGCTTCCCGAAAACGCCGTTGATCAACCATGAGGTAACCGGTCAGCCGCTGCTCTTTGGGCCAGAGCAGGTCAAAATCAACTTCCAATTGCTGAAGCAATTCCTCTCCGATTTGAGGAAGTCCTTCGACATCCTTAACTGGTAAATCGGTGACCAACTGGATTCTTGGAGATGACACCACATGGAAGCCAAGCGACTCCAGTTCGGCATCTGTTCGACGGGGGGCGGGGACATCGATCGCCACGATTTGCGGGGCAAGCATCAGCGGGGATGTCGGGGTGTTGGCAAAAGCGTCAGGATGAGCTTCGGGAACCACCATTTCAGGGAGTTCGTCCATGTTGGCCGCGATGTCAGCGGCACGCCGTTGTGCTGCTGTTTGCGAAAGACTTGAGTCTTCAGAAGTTGCGGTCTCAGTTGGCTTTCCTTTGCTGTTTGAAGAACGTGTGGGCAAAGACGGAGACGATGATTGTTCGTACTTTGGGGATGTTTCAGGGACAGGAATCGTCTCCGGCGGGGCTGTTCCACAGCCGGCAGTCCAAAAGCTCGAAGTACAGAGGCCGATCATCGCTGCCCATCGTCTCCACTGCCGTGGTGTGCAGGGAAAGAGGTTGATCAAACTCTCTGAACCCACCCCCCAATGTTGATCAATTGACATGAGGTTCCTTTGCTGGCGGATTTATCGCCTGCCTGGCGGGTGGACATGACATGACTTCATCTGCGGTGTCGTCAAACCATTCATCTTGCGGATCAAATGGTGGTGAAACGATATTGATGATTGTCGCCTGGCCAACGATGCGGTGCCTGACATCAGGGGGAATAGAAATCGCCATGAGCGGCTTGAGCGGGTGCAGCACACCGTCCAGTTCCATACAGGCCGAGTTCTCACAGGTCAGCACGACATAAATCTCGTGATGTTCGCGATGATAATGCGTGCGTGCGTTCTGCAGGATCTGTGTGTAATGAACGCTGACAGGCGAATTGGGTTGGTCACCAAACGCTCGGCGCGCGAAGCCGCAGGGGCAGGAAACGGGATCAATCTCGTCCAGGGAGAGGATTTGTCCTGTCGCCTGACGCGTTGTGACGACCGTCTCACCCGGCATGGGAGTCTTTCCTCTGGGTCGGTGAAGTGAGGCCATGGCTTGCAGGCTTGCTGGTGGAATTTCGGCCATGGCTGGCGGGAACCCAGCGTGCAAACGTTTCTTTGGCATCCCGCAGTGATTCAACGCTGGGTGGCTGGCGTGGAGCAACCGATTCAGCAGTGGTGCGTTTGATCTTTTTCAGACGGTAGGAAATTTGCGGTTTTTCTGCCCGATGCTGCCAAAGCCAGGTTATGGCTGTCTCGCCAACAGGTTTTCCCGGAGCGACGACCAGCCAGAAACAGACACCGCCAAGAATCGCGAAAATGGTGATACAAAGCGCCAATGGCACCAGAATCTCCTGGGTGGCCGTCACAACAATGGTTGCACACCCGACCAGACCAGCAACGATCACAAATGTCACGGCTAACAGTGAAGCGGCCCCGCGAGCCGCACCGGAATTACGCTGGATCGGTTTCATGGAAAGATCCACTGGTCGAACACATGTCAGAGTTGTCTGTTATTCATCGATTCGACCGCAATTGCCGCAAAAATTCCAGACGAAGGTTTCATCACAAGGGCGGTGTTGTCTCGAATCAGCTTTTGGCTTTGCCGCGTTGTAGCGTATAGAGCGGGCCGTAACCAAAAGGCTTCTGACATTTGGGGCACTTGGCCGACTTGATGGAGGCTGGCGTTTTGCCACCGATCTTTTCTTTCTTTCGTCCATCTTCAGAAACAATCAGCCCACAACCCTGGCAGCGGTAGCCAGTCAGTTGCAAAGTGAAGCCGGGGTCATTCTGGAAGTACTCCAGATCCTTCAGTTCTTGCACTGGCGTTTCGTTGTAATGGCATGTCAGTGTCGCTGGCTCAGTGACCAACGGGATGCCGCTTCCTTCGGCAAAGCTGGCCCATTGGCCTCCTTCGTGGATCGCACGAGCCAACTGCCGGAATTGACTGAGGTTGAAGGTCAAGAATTGTTGCGGAGCCGTTTCCTCCGTCGCCAGCAATTCCAGAGCAATCCGCCCTTTGCCGAAAACAGCCACCCCCTGGAGTGATTCATTGCTTCCGGGAATGGAGGGCTGAACGATGACGATCGACTCTGGTGTGACCGATGCTGTAGAAACTTGTGCGGGACTCAGGTCGGTTTCATCGGGCTTGGATGTCAGTTTCGCCTTGAGAGCCGCACGCAACTCCGGGAGCTTTTTTGTCGTTGGTTTCAGCATCGTTCCCTTGGGCCAGGTCAGGAGAACGAGTGTCTGGGGATCAATGGCCAGATCCACGAGCGAAGGCGATTTTGCATGGGCACCCTCTTTCAGCTTCAATTTCCCCTTAGGGATCACATGCTGCTGGACATCGGGAATTACATGCAAAAATTTGCCAATCGGCGCGAGCACAATCGGAGGATCGAGCGGAGCAGGTTCTTCGGCTCCCGCCCCTGTTGACGAGCGAAGAGGAACGGTCAGCTTGGCACCACACTTGGGACACTTGCCAACTTTTCCTCGATGATGTTCCATGACGCGGACTTTACATCCGGCATCGCATGTGGTGACAAATCCTCGTTTTTTCTTCGGGTTTGCCGCCTGTTCAAGAGCCTCTTTTTCTTCGGTCAGTGCGATTTGCAGCAGCAGATCATCTTCACTCAGTTCCTCGTCCTGAGGGGTGGCATCCTGAGTCGCGCCTTCTCCCTGAAAATCGGCGGGAATGGTGAAAGCTGCCGGATCGTCTCCCTCTGTGGCTTCAGATTCGGGAATCGCAGGGATCTCAAAGACGTCAGGAGGTGTCTCTGCCTGCGAATGATCCCATTGATTCAGTGATTCTGCTTGACTGGCAGCTTCTCCCTCGATTTGGGCAACCTGCGATGTCTCGGGAGAGAAAGCACTTTCCGAAAGAACAATATCATCCGACAATTCAAAGTCGTCATCGTCCGCGATGGTCTCATCGACAGGCAAGGTCGCACTGCCTGGAGCCTCTGTTGAATGGGTTCCAGGCTCGTGCCCATTGTGTCCCGCCGCATATGCTGCCAATTGTGCATGCTTATCGGCTTCGCTCATACTGGCCGCTGTGTGTGGCAGTGGCCTCAGCATCGAGCGGGATTGCGGGTTCTGGTCGACAGCAACCTGGGGACGGGGAATTTCCAACTGTTTTTCGTCATAAGCCGCTTGAATATCGGCTCGCAGGAAGACCGAGCAGTTCCAGCAACGCACCAGTCCGCTGCGCACCGCTTCTCCGCAATTGTGGCAGACTCCCAGATCCTGAATGACGGCATCGTCTGTGGGCAATTCCTGGATCGCCAGTTCCATCGCCCGTTCTCGATCAAAGACATGATGGCAACGGTGACACTCAACCGTGTCATCGAGCAAAAGCGTTCCACACCCCGGACAGGGGGAAATTCCAATCGACATAAACGGCTCACTGGAAACAACCGCGAGATGAACGTCGCAGTCGGCGAGTACAAGGAGGTGAAAATCGAATCAACAAATAAGAAGGGCAGAATTTGTTAAATCATCACAATATACGATACCTTCATTAAGAAGGTGTTCCTACCCAAAGTTCAACGGCCCCAACGGTTTTTGATTTTTTTTGCGTGGGATACGCAGGAGGTATGATTCATGCTGGGCACGAACCGATTTCGAGACGAAATGGCTGGCGAATTCAAGGGGCTAACAGCGAGAAAACGTGTTCGCGTGAGCACATCGCCCCAGACGGGCGTGACGTCTGGAGCCAGAGCGTATCCGAAAGCGCTCGAATCCTTCTTCGGTTAAAGGGGAAGGTCGCTGGAGGCTAGATGAGGGGATTGGTTTTGGCTTTGGAAACACAGCTGGTTCATCGGCCCCCTCACCCCAACTCTCTCCCTCAAGGGAGCATTGGTCTCTACACATCTCGGAATCAAGATTGATCTCGAAAAAACATCTTCTGAAAAAGTAGAAAAACGTCCTCAAAGAGATCGTTAGATTCACAGAATAGGCAAGACGGGATGGCTAGGTTTCAGGTGATGTCCCTCTACGCTTCGTGTTTTATACTATTATTATGGGGTTTTTGAGATGTGTAGAGACTAATGCTCAAGGGAGAGGGAGCCTTCCCGGATAGACTTTCAGTCAAAGAGGTAGCTGACGGACTCATTTCGATGAATTCGCCGGATTGCCTCACCCAGAAGTGGTGCCACTGAAACCTGGCGCAAGTTGGGCAGTTTTTGTTCAGGCGTTAGCGGCAGGCTATTAGTGACAACGATTTCCTTGATCGGGGCTTCTGAAAGACGCTGCGCCGCAGAACCACACATAATGGCATGGGTGGCTCCCACGTAGATTTCTGCGGCCTCGTGGTGAGCAACCACTTTAACGGCTCCCACCATGGAACCTGCGGTGGTGATCATATCGTCAAAAATAATGCAGGTTTTCCCAGTGATCGGGCCGCCAATCAAATTCTCCTGGCGTGTTTCAAAGGCGTTGGATCGGCGCTTGTCGACAATCGCGAAGGAACCCCCGAGATGCTCCACGTGCTGGAGTGATCGTTTGATGCTCCCCTCGTCGGGACTCACGATCACCAAATTCGTTTTGGGAAGATCCAACGAACGGAAGTACTCATCGAGAATGGGAGCCGCATAGAGGTGATCGACCGGGCAATCGAAAAAACCCTGAATCTGAGCCGCATGGAGATCCATCGTCAGCACACGATCAGCCCCTGCCTTGGTGATCAGGTTCGCCACCAGCTTGGCGGTAATCGGCACTCGGCCCATGTCCTTGCGGTCTTGCCGGGCATATCCGAAGTACGGAATCACCGCTGTCACACGAGCGGCACTCGCCCGCTTGCAAGTGTCGATCAGCACCAGCAGTTCCATCAGATTGTCGTTGACGGCTGGCCCTGTGGGCTGAACCAGAAAGACATCCGCGCCACGAACATTCTGATACAGACGGCAGGAGATTTCGCCATCCGGAAAATTGCTCAGTTCCACAGCTCCCAGATTTATTCCCAGATAGCTGGCAATTTCATGGCCAAGTTTCGGGTGAGCTCTGCCACTGAGCAGGCAGAGTTGATCGTACATGGCCACAGATATCATCCTTCCGAAGAGTGTCTCTCGAGAGACACTCATTTCAACGATCCACGAGTTTTGTTTCAAGCGGCCCGGCGTTCTTGCTCACACTTCGCCCGGCCAGGTGCTGCTAGCTGGAGAGATTTTCAGGGTTGGCAGGTTCATGTTCAACGGCGGGAACCTCTGCGAGATCTGTGGCAAGTTCAGTGGCAAGATCAATGGGTTCTGTGGATGTTTTTCTCGCCAGGTATGCCGCCTCTGCCTCAGCCTCTTCCGCTTCCTGTTTCAACCGGTCAAGAATTTCAATGATCTGTTTGACCAGAGTTGGCAGGCCCTTACCTGTTACAGCCGAGATTTGCAGCACAGGCCGGCCAATGGTTTCCTGTAAAAGCTCTGTTGCCGCATCGGCATCCAACAGTTCTGATTTACTGATCACGACAATCTCGGGGCGTTGCGCCAGTTCATCGTCATACAACCGTAATTCTTCACGGATTTGCAGATAATTATCGATGGGATCTGTCTGATCATCCGGGTTGGGTTCAATCAAATGAACCAGCACTCGCGTGCGTTCCACATGCCTCAGAAACTCATGTCCCAGACCGACTCCGGCATGCGCTCCTTCGATCAACCCCGGAATGTCGGCCATGACGAACTGCCGCTCGTAACCGACACGGACAATTCCAAGATTGGGATGTTTCGTTGTGAATGGATAGTTCGCAATCTCGGGCGTGGCACGAGAGAGCCGCGATAGCAGCGTGGACTTACCGGCATTGGGTTTTCCAATCAGGCCGACATCGGCCACGACCTTTAACTCCAGCATTAATTCGCGTTTTTCACCCGCATCACCAGGGCCGAACTCGCGTGGGGCGCGATTTGTCGATGACATAAATCGCGTGTTGCCGTATCCTCCTTCGCCCCCCTTGGCAACCACCACTGTGTCACCATCTTCCGTCAGGTCGCGGAGGACAAATCCGCGCTGGGCATCGCGGAGGATGGTTCCCATAGGAACACGAATAACGAGATCGCCACCATCTTTCCCCGTTTTCAAAGAACTGGTTCCGGGGTTTCCATTTTCTGCGAACCAGTGACGAACACCGACCAGATGCACCAGGCTGTCGACGTTTTCGTCGGCAATAATGATCACGTGGCCGCCGCGCCCGCCATCACCCCCATCGGGGCCGCCTCGCGGGACGTGAGCTTCGCGGCGAAAACTTGAACATCCGGGGCCGCCATCGCCCCCTTTACAAACAATTTCAATTTGATCAACAAACATGGTCTGCCAAATACCGTAAGAGCGATGGTCGCAGTGGGAGCCTGGTGGCTCATGGTTACTTAAAGTTGTTACTTAAAACTGAAAATCAGCGGTGGAATATCAAAGCGATCAAGGTGTTGGTGTCTCAGGAGTCAGACCGAGTTCACCGGAGATAACCGTTGCTGAGGGATCATAAGGTTGTCAGTGGTGTGCCGGGCGATCCTCAAAAATCAAATCGCGAGCCTCGAAAATGGGGCCTTCGACACACGTTCGGCGGTAATCCCATGAACCCTCTGGTGTGCCGTCGTCTTCACGAATGCGAGCCACACAACTGAAGCAGGCTCCGAAGCCACAGGCCATGGGCGTTTCCAAAGACAACCAGCAGGTGACGCCAGCCGCCAATGCCAATTTCTGTACGGCTCGTAACATCGGTTCCGGGCCGCAAGCATAAATTGTGATGGGATCCCCCGGAGTTTCCAGATGTTTTTGCAGAAGCTGAGTCACAAAGCCGTGATGACCTGACGAACCATCGTCCGTCGCAATTTCCACGTTAAGCCCCAGGACATTCCGAAAATCGTCAACTCCTGCGAGAAACTCCGCAGACCTGGCTCCGTAGCAGAGCGTGACCTGTTGTGGTGTCACGACAGGCCGAGGGCTTACGGCAGGATATCGCGTATGGCCTAAAGCCTCATTAGCCAGTGCCAGAAAAGGTGTCTGACCAATTCCCCCTGCGACAAAGAGGACTCGACCACCGGGGGAAGCCGGGAATCCGTTTCCAAGTGGCCCCCAGATCTCTACCTCATCACCGGTTTTCAAACGACTGAGCTTTTCCGTCGCTTTTCCAATGACCACATAGCCAAATTCCAGCCCGGCGATTTCCCCCGCTGCATTCTTCCAAATATCAAAGAGAGCAAAGGGACGCCCCAGGAGTGGGTCATTTTCTCCCGGCACACGAATCATAAAGAACTGTCCCGGTGTGATCTGCCGGGCTAACTCTGCACAATCCAGCCGCATGCGGTAGGTCTTCCGAGCCATCGACTCATGCAGGACGACCTGGCATGTCTTCTGAATGGCAGTTGCCACCTGCCCCGGTAAACCCAGCGACGGAATCTCATCCGACTGGCAAGAAGGTGTGGTGGCTGCACAGGAATGTGTGGCGATGGAGGACATACAAAAGTGATTTAAGGAAGGAAGGTGCAGTGAGGGTATTCTCAGCAAATGAGGCCCACAACAGGCAACTCATGATCAAGTGCTGAAAGCAAATCAGCGGCGTTTTTTGTGAGTTGCCGACTTTTCAGAACTCTTTCCCGAACGAGAGGACGGCTTGGCTGACGTTTTCTTGCGAAGGGTCGGCTTGCTGGTTGTGCGTTTCCCTGTTGAGGGTTTTCCGGGAGACCGTTTTGCTGGTGAGCGTTTCCCGGATGAGCGTTTCCCAATCGATGTTTGAGAGTCGCCGCTGTGAGAATCACTGCTGTGAGAGTCCTCATCAACGGAGGCTTCTGCGATGGCGCGCCCACGTGGACGAGGAGCAATGACATGATCCTTTGTCCGCGGGAGCTTTCGGCCACTCTGTAGTGTTTCAATGGGTGGCGGAGGCAGAAATTCGTCGCTTTCTGACGCATCATTCCCTGAAACGCCCTTTGGAAAGGACAATCGGGGAGCCGCCCCTCGCAGCTTGCGAGAAGAAACAAACCCTCCGTCGCCATCCAGCACACGCCGCTTGACTCGTGAGGAGTTTTCATCCATGACCGGAGCGAGGCTCTCAGGCAGTTTGCTGCGCGAAGCCCTTGGGCCAGGCGATGCGGTGTTCTTAGAACGATTTGAAGAAGAAGAGGAGGCCATGGCAGTAGCGTCTGATTTGGCGCGAGCCGCTTTTTTAGTCGCCGCCTCGGCTTCTTTAGCGGCGGCTTCCTGTCGGGCAGCCCCTAATCGCCTTAACTTTGAACCCGGAATCACGGTCGCTTCGAGTGCATTGGCCATGGGGCCACCCGTAACACCGATCCGTGTACTGCGGGAATTTGTGCCGCTGGTTTTACCTCGGGGCGTGGGTCTTCCAGCAAACGCGGCTCCTTCACCAGAAAAACGGGACGAGTTCTGCGTCACCTCATCAGAGCTGCCCAATCCTTCACCAGAGCGATTGGGAGTCTTCCTTCGGTCTTCACCGCGAGAGGAGGCTTTGCGGGGAGGAGGTTCTTTCCACTTTCCCGCCACAACATCGTGCAGTTTATCGAGTTCTTCCGCACTGAGCCGACGGTGAGCCGCCCGCTCAAGATCCCCCAGCTTGATCGGGCCATAGCTCACCCGCTTCAGCTTCATGACCTTATGCCCGACACGGGCCAGCAACCGGCGAACTTCACGGTTTTGTCCCTCTCGCATCACAATTTCAAGAACCGTAGCGGCTCCTTGCGATTTGATACGAGTGACGCTCGACATCCGGAAGCGGCCTTCGGTGAAGTAGAGTCCTTCCAGCAATTGTTGCAGGGCTTCTGCCGATGGCGACCCCGCCACAACGGCTCGATAGGTGCGGGGAATTCCAAACTTGGGGTGCGTCAATCGCTCGGCCAGATCCCCATCATTGGTAACGATCAGCAACCCTTCGGTGCCATCATCAAGCCGGCCGACTGTAAAGAGCCGACCCACATTGGGCGGGAAGAAATCAATGACACGGGGCCGACCAGCAGGATCTGAATTGGTGCAGAGCACACCGGTTGGTTTATGGAATAGAAAATACTTCTTTTCCTCGGGTTTGAGCTTTTCACCATCGACGGCGACTTTTTGTGTTGCCAGATCAACGCGAACGCCCAGCTCTTTAGCGACGACGCCATCGATTGTGACGCGTCCCATCTCGATAAACTCTTCACAAGCACGACGGGAGCCATATCCAGCGGCTGCCAACACTTTCTGTAGTCGTTCGCCTTGAAGCTGTTCTCCCGTTGTCGCCTCCCTCGGGGCACGCGGCTTGCGTGGCTTAAAATTACGGTCTGTCGAGGGACGGGAGCGTTTCATGATTTTCCTGAAAATTTATAGTAAGTCCCTTAGTTTAGCAGGTTGATCAGTGAAAGAGTAACGAGCCGTTCGTTAAAAAGAGGACGGCTCTTGTTGCCTGCTTTACCAGGGAGGCGGTCAGGCACTTATCGCGACACTGCTGAGGTAAAACGGGGCAAATTCATTGAGGGCTGCGACATAGTGGCGATTAGAACGGTAGCTTTTGCCCCAGCCCCTCATCCCGGGCGCGCTCATAGACGGCCATCCCGAAAATCACATCCTGAATCGCCAGGCCAACCGATTTGAAAAGAGTAATGTCATCGGCATGAGCACGCCCCGTCTGGTTCCCGGCAAGCACGTGGCCTAATTCCTGCACGCGGCTCCACTCCAGGCACCCTGCTTCCAGAGCAGGCAGAAAATCACCTGCTTCTTTCTGGCAGGCCGCCAGATCATCACAGACAATCCAGTCTGACCGACGGATCGTTTCCAGATCAATTTCCGTTTTTGTCAGATAGTTATTCCCCACCGCGCAGAGATGAGTACCCGGCGTCAGAACGGTTCCCTGAAAAACGGGGGTCTTGCT
The DNA here is from genome assembly GCF_056500625.1 of Planctopirus sp. SH287. Classification (NCBI taxonomy): domain Bacteria; kingdom Pseudomonadati; phylum Planctomycetota; class Planctomycetia; order Planctomycetales; family Planctomycetaceae; genus Planctopirus; species Planctopirus sp. SH287. The sequence continues at coordinate 2,923,350 of NZ_CM151403.1, forward strand.
CGACGTGGCACAGATCACAATGTCTTTTTCACTGGCCGCTTCATCAGGACTGTGCACCGCGACAGTTTGAACATCACAAAGTTGAGAAATCTCATCTGCGAATAACGAGCAGCGTTCACTGTTGCGAGAATAAACTTCAATACGTTCAATCGGACGGCTCAAACAAACCGCTTGCAGTTGCGTGCGTGCCTGTAAGCTCGAGCCAAGACAGCCGACAACTCGCGACTCGGGGTTTGACATCAGTCGACAAGCCAGCCCTGAAGCTGCCCCGGTTCGTAATTGCCCCAGATAGTTGGCTTCAATAATACACAGGGGATGACCACTGATCGCATCCCACAAGGTGACATGAAAACGGGCACCTTGCCGGGTCGTTGTGTAAGACTTTGTTCCCAAGACCTGAGTGACAGCCGACGAGGCCGCCATGTTGTGCAGGATGATCCCCGGTGCAGGAGCACGCTCGCGAGGAATGTTTACTGCGGTTCCAGCAGCCAATTCCGCGAATGTCCGCTCAGCAGCTTCTAACGCCAGAGGCATGTCAGCAACGGAGCGAACATCCCCTTCAGAGAGGAAAATGGCAGTCATGGTGACGACTCTCAGAAGGGTGTTATAGTGCCCGCGGTGAGAGATGATGCCTTCATCACCTCTTGTATATCGCGAGGCGGAACGTCTCACTTTTGACCGAGTACGGTATCATTCCGGCAGGTGATGGCTGATGAACTAAACGTCCACCAACTTGGCCAGCTCGGGGAAGTCGGGCTTGAGTGACCGATACAGCTTACCAAACATGGGGTAAGACTTGTTGTAAATTCGCTTGGCTTCTGAATTGGGGTCAGTCGCGCCATTCATGCGAATGGTGGCGGTGCAGGCTTCCACCACACTCTTGTATTCGCCCGTCCCAGCTGCTGCGAGTAACGCGGCGCCATAAGCAGGGCCTTCTTCGGCGTTGATCGTGACCACGCGCCGGCCGTAGAGATCAGCTTGCATTTGACGCCAGAACTGGCTGCGGGCACCACCGCCTGATACCCGGATTTCGCGAATCGGGATCTTCAATTCATTGATGATTTCCAGGCAGTCCCGCATGGCATAGGTGGCCCCTTCCATCACGGCACGAATCAGATGAGCACGTCCATGACGCAGTGTCAGCCCAATCCAGGCACCACGAGCCAGAGGATCGGCGTGAGGCGTTCTTTCGCCTGTGAGATAAGGCAGGAAGAAGAGTCCTTCGCAACCCGGAGGAGCTTCTGCCGCCTGCTCAGTAATCAGATTATAGGGGTCAGTCTTCAGGCGTTTGGCGTCGGCAACTTCAACGAGTCCCAGCGTGTTTCGATACCATTGCAAGCTGCCGCCTGCAGAGAGAACACAGCCCATCACATGCCATTTGCCACGAACCGCATGGCAGAACGTGTGGACGCGGCCTTGCGGATCAATCTGCATTTCATCGGAGTGGGCAAAGACCACGCCGCTGGTTCCCATGGTTGCGGAAATCACGCCTCGTTTCACAATGCCATTGCCCACAGCACCCGCGGCTTGATCGCCAGCCCCGCCCACAACAGGAATCCCGGCCTTCAATCCAAGCTGCTTGGCGCCAATGGCGCTCAGTGTTCCTGAAACTTCTTCGGATTCATAAACCTGAGGGAGCAAGGAAGCGGGAATATCCAGCTTGTCGAGCAGAGGCTTGCACCAGATGCGCTGGCTGACATCCAGCAGGAGTGTCCCGGAAGCATCGCTCACTTCGGTGGCAAACGTGCCTGTCATCCGGAAGCGGACGTAATCCTTCGGTAAGAGAATCTGTGTGGTCTTGTCGAAGATTTTGGGTTCGTTTTTCTTGACCCACATGATTTTTGGAGCCGTAAACCCGGTGAGAGCGGGGTTGGCGACCATTTCAATCAGTTTTTCTCGCCCGCCGGCTTTCTTTTCGATGTCGGCACATTCGGCGGTGGTTCGCTGGTCATTCCAGAGAATGGCAGGACGCAGGACGCCATGCGACTTATCGAGAAAAACGCTGCCGTGCATTTGACCACTGAGGCCGATGCCTGAGACATCATCAGCCTTCATTTTAGCGGCTTTGAGTGCCTTCTTGATGCTTTCGGTTGTGGCGTTCCACCAATCTTCGGGGTCTTGTTCTGACCATCCGGGTTTGGGGCTGGAGAGTGGATACTCGACCACTGCTGTCCCGAGGATTTCGCCGTCGGCCTGCATGACGAGAGTTTTCGTGCCACTGGTGCCGATGTCGATACCGAGAAAAACGCCCATAGACCTCTACCCTCAAGATGTTCATCTACACTACGGGCGGCTTTGGCCACAGAAATGGCCGGGAAAAGAAGCAACGTTCTGCCAAGTGGAAGCGATTGCGGTTAACCCAGCGGAGACTATAGAGAAAAGCTCACCTCGATCGGAGCAGGAGTTTAACAGAAGAGACACGTCACTGCGCGGGCGACGCAAAAAAAGCCGTAATTACGGCTCTATTTGGGGATTTCCTGCGAAGGAATGTCCTCGGTTGCAGGATTTTGCAACGGGTTCAACCCTGATTTTTAAGTTTGAGGAGCGAGTGGGGAACGAATTTCGACAAAAGCTACCTCAGTTCAGTCTTCCGTCAACCATAGTTGCGTGTGTATTATCGGGGGATATAAGCCGGAGGGCTGTTATCATCTTTTTTCCGCATCCCTCAAGTCTTTTCGGTAACGTGAAATTCTATGAGCCTGATTGATCGCGCGGCCCGACCAAAACTGAAATTTCCGCCCCAAGCGTACCTTTTCGTGACCGAGGCACTGAAAGTGGCGCAGGATCAGGCGGGGAAGCTAAGAAACCTCGATGAGGACGAAGAATCGGCCCACATTTCCGGGGTCGAGCTTCTGGAGGGTGTCCGAATTCTTGGGACACGCATGTTCGGGATGATGGCCCCGACGGTCTTTCGTCTCTGGGGAATTGAGTCGACACATGACTTTGGTCGAGTGGTGTTCGACCTGGTGGAGCGGGGGGAACTTCGCAAGACCGACGATGACCAGTTGACAGACTTCGATGGCATCTATGAATTCAATGACGTGTTTCTGGAAGCCTATCCCGTTGATACCACGAAGGCTTTTCGCTAAGCGGCAGGTTACCCGTCTTTTATGAACGGGCGGTATTCAACTCTGACTGGTTGGACTTCTGAACTCAGGATAGTGTCCATTCATTGATGGCGAACGCAGAGCCAGCAGACTCTGCGTTGGATTCTGGTTATCAATGTGGTGGGAACATCCCCGTGTTTTTTTCAGGGAGGAATCGCATGATGGGGATGGCTCCCCCGGTGACGACTGGCGGATCACCCTCAACAACCCAGGCTGCACCTCCCTCACGACAACATAGCGGCCCTCCTGTGATTCCCCTTGATGTGGTTCCTGCCCATCGCTGGCCACTTTATCTGGCTGGTGGAATGGTGGCTGTCTGGATCATTGTCCTGGGCACACTGGCCGCTACGACAGCCAACCCTCCTGTTGTGAACCAACTCCAGATCACGGTCTCTGATGCTGTGGTTACGATTGAAGTCCCTGAAAATCATGGGAAATCATCGTTGCCGGCAGCCATGGTTCCTGTCCTCAAGACCTGGAAAGGGGCCACATTGGAAGCTGTTCCCCTGCTTCCTGAGCTTCGACACTGGCCGGCAGGAACCCGGATCATTCTTCCCTTGCAGAAGCATGGGGAGACCTGGAGCGTGACACAGGGAAAAGCATCCTGGGGTGACACTGGCCTGGGAGACCCACGGATTCCCGCAACTCAGCTCAGTCCGTTGACCTATCCGGATCAGCCTGAAGTTCAGAAACAACTGCAGGTGGCTTTGGATCTTCAATCAAACCAGAAGACTCCCTGAGGCGATTTCACGGGTCAGATTCCTTTGGGAGCCGTGTCACGGCTTTATCTTGGGGTTTGATGCGTAGCAACGTCCTCCGATGTCGGACTTGACAACCTGTTCAACCCCGCTTTTAAGTTTTGACAATGCACTCGGGGCTTTCTATCTGGCCTGTGATACCTGAGACAAGGATCGACGAAAAGTATGGCTGCCGAGAAAGGGGTCGCGCTCATTCTCCGAGTGACCGACTTCAGTGAGACCAGTCGCATTGTGGTGATGTTTTCTCGTGAGCACGGTCGTTTTTCCGCCTTAGCCAAGGGAGGACGACGTTTGAAGGGGCCGTTCGAGTCATCGCTGGATTTGCTGGCGATCTGCGATGTTGTCTTTCTGAAGAAAGGTTCGGGAGGACTTGATCTGCTGACCGAAGCCCGGCTGGTTCAACGCTTTCGCCCTGAAGCCAACCAGCTCAACGCCCTTTATGCAGGTTATTATGTCGCGGAACTTCTACTGTCATTGACAGAAGATTACGACCCTCATGAAGTCCTGTTTGATGAAGCGAAGCTGTTGTTGGAATCTTTGGTCGATGTGCAGAATCTCGCCATCAAAATGACCCGTTTTGAGTTGAGCCTTTTGCGGGAAACGGGCCAGCTTCCCGATTTCCAGACATGTATGGGCTGTGAGGCCAGCCTGGTCGAAGGACGACTTTTTGGTTACTGGCCAACTCAGGGGGGATTAATCTGTCCCGATTGCCAGAAAGAGGACTATTCACAAATCCCTGTGCATGCGGGAACAGCTCAATTGCTGCGCCGGCTCGCTGAGGAAGACTCGACAAGCTGGCAGCGTTTAATCCCATCGTCACAACAAGTTAAGGAAATTCGCCAAGTCATGCTGGCTGCTGTCAGTCAGATTTTAGGTCGCCGCCCCAATACGTTGAAACTACTGCGCTTCCAGTAATTGCGATGATCTGCTATGACCAGCGGGCTTGCTCAATTTTCCCGTCTCTTTGCACCTGCCCGACTTTGTGTCATGGATGACCATGTCTGGAACCGGCCCGCATCATCATCATTATGTGCCAACGGTCAGCTTGCTGGCCCGCTGGATGACTGTCGCCAGTCTGTTACTTCTTTTGGGAGTGGCAGGGGTTGGTTGCAGCACCATGAACTGGCAGTCCCCTCTGGCTTCCAAATTTCCAGAACCGAAAATCGATGGCGTCCAGGGGCCTACCGAGCGACGGCTTCGCCGCGATCAGGTTGCTCAGGCCAGTGCCAGCCGGTTATCTGACAGCGATGGAAGATCACTGGCCCCGATTGTGGGAAGTGAAGACTACGAAGCAGCCGAGGTCTTGTTCAAAGAAGGCAAATTTGGAGAAGCCGAGGCGGCTTTCAAGAAAGTTGCCAAGAAGTACAAAAAGAGTGAGATTCGCGAAGACGCTCTGTTCATGCAGGCGGAATCAGCATTCCAGCGGCAACATTACGCGGACTCATACGACATTATTGCTGTCCTGTTGAAGGAATATCCCTCTTCGCGATATCTGGATTCCACCTCTCGCCGGCTCTTTGAAATTGCTCGTATCTGGTTGAATGACCCGAAAATTGTGCAGGTCAACGAGATTCAGCAGGCCAATCTGGACACTCCCGGTCAGCATCTTCCCGCGCCTGAACCCAGTGATGAAAAACGCCAGAGCATGATTGGCCTGAATCTCTTTGATGAGAAGCGGCCCGTCTTCGACACAGAAGGAAACGCCATCGCTGCACTCCGGGCGATCTGGTTGAACGATCCTGCGGGGCCATTGGCTGACGATTCACTGATGTTGGCAGCCAGCCACTTTGCCCGACGAAGCAAGTGGGTTGAAGCAGACAATTATTTCTCATTGCTGCGAGAACAGTACCCCAATAGTCCTCATGTTCAAAAAGCGTTTCTGCTGGGATCTCACGTCAAGCTGATGTCCTATGAAGGAGCCGGCTATGACGGACGACGGCTGGAAGAGGCACGTCAGCTGAAAGAGACGGCCATGCGCCTGTACCCCGAAGCAGAGGATCGGGCACGACTTGAGCGGGAATTGGCCGCCATTCAAGAAGCGGAAGTCGCAAGGTTGTGGGATCAGGTTCAATTCTATCAAAGAAAGAAAAAGCCGAATGCCGTTGGCTTGTATTGCCACATGCTGATTGACCGATATCCCAATTCCCCTCTGGCTTCTCAAGCCCGTGAAGTGCTGAATGAACTGGGGCCACAATATGCCACTGGGAACAAGTTTCGTCTGGCACCTCCACCGGCACCCAAACCCACGTTGATTCCTCCCATTCCCGGCCTCACGCCGACCACACCTCCTGAGTTAAAGCCTGTTGAAAAGACAGAAAAATCAGAAGGTTCTAAAAGCTGGTGGGGGGGAAGCCGTAATAAAGAAGAGCCTTCGGCCCCTTCGGAAGATGGTGAGAAATCGAATTCCGACAATTCGAGTGACAGCGATTCCGACGATAGCGATTCCCCTGGGAAATCGACTCTCGAGCCTCGAAATCTTCAAGTTTCGGGCAGTGACGCTGGAGAGTCCTGATCATGGGAAACACTGAGTTCGAGTCGGCTGGTTGTCCGATTTCCCGTCGCGAAATTCTCGCAATGCTGGGGGCGTTCCCTTTTTTTTCCGCCTCTGGATGTGGGTATATGGTGGGAAACGCCTATAGCCCGCAAATCCGTTCCGTGAGCGTCCCGATCTTTACCAACGAGACATTCCGGCGAGGAATTGAATATCAATTAACCGAAGCTGTTCAGAAGGAAATCCGGACACGGACTCCTTTCAAGCTGGTTGATGGAGATCAAGCGGACACCCGCCTAACCGGACGGATCGTTGAGATTCGTAAGGATGTGCTGGGTGAAACGAACTTTGATGACCCACGCGAACTTCAAGTGTCGCTGATGGTGCATGTCACCTGGGAAGATCTTCGCAGCGGGGAAATTCTGGCCCGCGAGCAGGCTCCTTTGGAAAATGGGACAACGGCACTTTCCATGCAAGCCGAGTTTGCTCCGGAAGTGGGGCAATCGTTAGCCACAGCGACTGCTGACAGCACATCTCTCCTGGCCAAGCGGATCGTCAACATGATGGAAATGCCCTGGTAATTCGCTTTCCGGAAATCAATGGCGCGTTGAGAGATATTTCAAGCCCTTGCGGGCTTCGTGGCGGCGTATGGGGGTCAGTCGTTCATCCGCGAATGGGTCTTACGCCGCCAGCCCCTTGCGGGGTTTGGGCCTATCGGCCGGGACTTGGGCTAAAGATCCGCAGGCTCGTTGGCTTGCTTCCCTTGCGGGGCCCTTGCGGGCTTCGTGGCGGCGTATGAGGGTCGGTTGTTGATTCACGAATGGGTCTTACGCCGCCAGGGTGGTGCTCGTTGGGTTGTAAATAGGCGGTTGGCGAATCAGTGGGTCGGGTGGCAATGACACGGGGGAGTTGGTGCATTGCGCTTCGCTTCATGCACCCTACGTGACTCAGGATGAAGAGCCCTCACCCGCGAAGACGCGGGAGAGGGTTCTGAGTGCGCAACTCTGAGCGCACAACAAGGTGGGCGCACCAAGGTTGGTTAGGTTAGAGGGGATTCGCTGGGCGCGCCTCGTCGGTCAGGGCCATCAATGGGCCAGCCTGCGATCCGGAAGATGACCCTCGTCAGCGGCTTGATCAGGGCCGTGTTGTGCCGGCAGTGTCGCAAGAGGCTGCCAGCTTGAGAGGCCTGTGGCGCTCTCAACTCGAATTCGAGATTTCCGACTGGTTTTCCGACTTGTTGGCCGCAAAGGATTGTCAGCGGCAACGGAGTGATTCCTTGCCGCCAAGATGATTCTCTGGAATGTCAGGTCATTTTCTGAGCTTCACAACGGCTTCCGACAACAATTGGATCCCCGTGATTCTCAGGAAAAGCAAAACCGGTGGGACAGGTGCTTAAGTTCGCAAGCGTGGTTCTCACGAAGGAAACTTCGTGACGGCGACTCTCTGCGCGGCCCTGATCGGTCGTGGACTTTTCTTGTCGGTATTTTAGTCGTGCAGGCATGCTTGCTCAGTGCAGCAATCATGCCTGCACGCAATTCTCAGTGAAATCCTTGGATTCTTAGCAGGACGCATTCCATGGATTCAGTAGCAAATCAAGCGGCCTTGCGCTGTTGATCCTGCGGTAATGATTCGCGATGAAAAGCCGGGTTGGGTGAAATGGCCAGTGAGACCGTTTCAAAGTTTGTCGTTTTACGAACGGCATAGGTCTGCACGTTCTGCACCTGGAAATAGATGCGCGAGCAGAGTTCGCTGAGCAGGCCAATAAACACAAATTGTATCGATGCCAAACCCGAAACAGCGCTCAAGAGAAGCAATGGATTGCCAGTCATGTCGAAGTCATAACCAAACTTCAGCACCACGCTGGCCATGGCAGAAACGCCACTGACGAACATGGCCAATAGCCCCATCATTCCAAATAGCTTCATGGGACTGACGGCGTATTGAATCAGATACTTCACTGTTGCCAGATCGAGCAGCACACGGGTGACGCGTCCCAGGCCATACTTGGAAACACCGAAGCGGCGAGGATGATGGCGAGTGACTACTTCGATACAGCGAGCACCCCGTTGACGGGCCAGAATGGGGATGAAACGGTGCATTTCGCCGTAAAGCTGAAGCTCTTTGGCGATTTCACTGCGAATTGCTTTGAGCGTGCAACCCAGGTCATGAACCGGGAAGCCCGTCACGCGACCGATCAGCCAGTTTGCACAGACCGACGGTAGCTTCCGATGAAGTACCGCGTCCTGACGATTCTTCCGCCAGCCATGAACGAGGTCGTAACCTTCCTCAATTTTGGCAAGCATCATCGGGATATCTTCAGGCTCGTTCTGAAGGTCACCATCAATCGTCACAATGACGTCGCCGGTAGAAGCCTGAATGCCCGCCTGCATGGCCGCTGTCTGACCAAAATTCTTACGGAACTCGATGAGCTTGACCCTCTCATCGGCTGCGGCAATCTCGTTCATCACTTCCGTAGAACCATCGGTGGAACCATCGTTGATGAGGATCAGTTCGCAGGTGTGTTCCAATGGATCCATCACGCGCATGATCGCCGCGTGAAGCAATGGAAGATTTTCAAGCTCGTTGTAAATGGGAACGACAATCGAGACGTGCATGTTTGTGAGCCTGTTGCCGACATCCAAGGCATTTGCATCGTTGATCATGGCATCCGTGCCATCAATGCAGGCAGATCAATAATCAAAAAACAGATTAAGTGCAGAGTTTGCCAGATCAGCCCTCAGTCGTCCAGACCTCCTGGATTTCAACAAGAGAAAGCTTGGTCTGAACGCATTGATGATCTTCCCGGCGGTGAAACAGGGATGGCTAGAGAATTGGCGCAAACATTCTGGCCCAGTTCTCCTGGAGTTTTTGCCAGAGGGGCCTCTTCGACCAGAGATCCCGGTCGATGCGGTGGGCATTCAGAACATCAATTTCAAACTGGGTGTTCAACTGCTCGGAGATGCCGAGGTCGTACAAAGCCACGGCCACTTCAAAATTGAGAAAAACGCTACGAGAATCAAAGTTCGGGCTACCGACCAGAGAATACTCGCCATCGATCGTCAACGTTTTGGAATGCAGATACCCTTTGTCGAATTCCCAGATTTCGACACCCGCCCTGAGAAGTGGATGATAGCTTGAACGGCCTGCCATCCGTGTGTACCAGTACCCTTTCTCACCAGAAAGGAGTAACCGAACCTTCACACCACGCAGTGCTGCACTTTCCAGGGCAGAGACCAGCGCATTGGTCGGAACAAAGTAACTGGTTTCGATCGTAATGTGATGCCGGGCTTCTGTTATGGCGACAAAGAACAACGTTTGAAAGACGCTGTCCTCAAGGTGAGGCCCACCAGCGACGACCTGAGCTTCGATATGCCCATGTTCTTCTGGCCAGGGAAAATCGTCCTGCCACGAGATTTCTTTCCCTGTGGCACAATGCCAATCTTCGGCGAAGATCAGTTGCAGTTGCAGAACAGTAGGGCCGACCAGTTTAGAGTGTGTGTCGCTCCAATAGCCGTAATGCGGATCGCGGCTCAAATACTCATCACCAACATTCATTCCGCCCGTAAAGCCAATTTTTCCATCGACAATGATGATCTTGCGATGATTTCTTAGATTGAGCGACCAGGCTTCATACCACCCACGGCCGGGAACAAAAGCGGAAATCTCAATCCCGGCTTCCCGCATGGGGGCGATAAATTTTCGGGAAAGCCTCATCGAGCCAATCGAGTCATAGAGAAAACGAACCGTGATTCCCTCTTTCGCTTTGGCAATCAACAGATCACGCAGGCGTGTTCCAATACGATCCGGTTGCCAGATGTAGTATTCGAGATGGATCGTGGAACTGGCGCTGCGAATGGCTTCTTCAATTTCCTCGAACGCCAGTTTGGCATCGTGCAAAAGTTCGACGCGGTTATTGATCGTCGGTCGGCTTTCTGACAGCCGGGTCCCCACTTTAGCCAGATTCTTTTGCAAGGGTGTCAGTCGCTCATTATCGAGCAGATGCCGCTCGGAAAGTTCTGGCATGCGATGACGCAGCCGCTTCCAGGCTTTTAATCGTCCCTGAACCCGGGACTCCACACGATTTAGCCCGAATGTCAGGAACAGTAATGCTCCTATATAGGGGATCGTAATAATGGCCATGATCCAAGCGACAGTCGCGGTCTCCTGACGACGCTTCGTCAATAGCACGACAGCAACTAACGACCATGACAGGATGTAGCCGATAACCGTCAGAAATCCCGGCAGCCAATCAAACACGTCCCATGATCCTTAATGCGACCGCAACCGGCTTACGACATTGTGCAGGTCACAGAATCATGGTGCATTCTGCCAGAGCCTCAGTCAAATAGAACGGGACTCGCTTTTCCTGTGGCCACTTCGGCAATCAGTTCCTGGGCGACGCAATCAATGGTCTCGGCACCAATCAATTCACGCCCTTCGACAGACCCGGCCAGCATCGCCAAGTCTGCCAATCGACAAATCTCGGCAGGAATGCCTCGGGATCTGGTGTAGAGTCGATCCACAGCGGCTTTCGTGAAGAGTGGAAGCTGATGCCCTGTCGTCGATAATCGCCAGCGAAGAAATTCGTCACAACGGGCTGATGACCAGATGGGAATTTCAATCCTTAGCGAACTCATCTCTTCCAGCCAGGCCAGGTGAGCATGCTCATGAGCCTTACCGATGCAGAAAAGCCAGGTGACGTTGGCACGGGCTGACAGGGAAATGGAGACCAGACGCCGCAACACATGCCCTGCTGCGGGGTCGAGCGTCTGGCAATGGTCGACCATGATGACCAGAGGCCGCTGGGTCGCTGCATAGCCCTCCAGAAAATCGGTCAGTCGAGACCAAAGCCAAAGCGAACTCTCTTCAACATCTGGCCCCAGGCCCAGTGCTTCCACGATGCGCCAGAGGAGTTCATGACGATCCATGCCGGTGGCATCCACGTGGATCGCTTCCATGTTCTGGCTGATCAGTTCACGGGCCAGCACATGCAGAGTGAAGGACTTTCCCGTTCCACCCTGGCCACTGAGAACTCCCAAGGGACGGCGAGTTTCCGCCAGATACCACAAACGGGAGAGGGCTTCTTCGTGTTCGATACTGACAAAATAGTCCACAGGATCCACGGTTGGGCGAAACGGTGAACGGGACGTGATGGAATCTTCCGGCATCATGTCGGGCACCTGTCGTCTGACACGTGAAGGAAGTGGAAAGAATCGCATCGATCTTCATGCCAATGCGACATGAGGATCAACCGGTATGAATCGTTCAAAGGAAATAAACCGCCAGCGATGAAAACGGGCACACTCATGATTCCATGAGCGTCTCATCGCCACTGATCGCCCCACTTTTTAGTAGGACGCTTCCAGCTGCTCTTTCTCGATCTTGTAACGTTCCATGGCCTGGATCTCGTTGTAGAGACGAGTTTCCGGCCCGGCAGGGAAATATTGCACGTCGTCATCAAGATAATAGGCTGACGGAAGTGTCTGGCCACCAACAGTGGTCTGGAAGCAGCCCGACATGGAAAGCGAAGCCGAAGCCACCATTGCGACAACTGACATCCGCCAAGCGGTCGTTTGCAATCCGTTCATAGTTCCATCCTGCCACTGGCGAAGAGAGGGTCGCGTCTTATGCGACCGATTCCGGCAATCTCTGCGAGACGAACGGGAAAAACACTCCCGCCCGGCCCCTATTTCATCGGATGGTTCACACGAAAACTTCGCTACAATCCGTAAAGCCGCTTAAAATCTCACGTTCCTTACAAAGCATCATCGGCCAAATTGCGCCCGGCAGGCGTCATTGTGATGATGAGGGGCGGATTTCGCCGGAGTGAACGGGGGTTTTGACCGTCGTGAGAATAGAACCAATCGTTCCAGAACCCTGACGAATATCAAGATCTGATATCGTTTGATTCATACTCATTCAGTGCGAGAAAGAGGCTTATCGACGGGAAAGAATGGCCGAAACGGGAATTGTGCTTCCTTTGATTTCAACATCCCAGGTGGGCCAATCGTCGCTATGGGTCAAAACCCGTGCACCCTGTGAAGAAGCCAGCACGGTTTCGCCAGCCATGGCAACACCAATTGATGGCCGCCAAAAAAGTGCTGCCCTTGCAGGAATGGCCACTTTCGATTGAGGAGTAATCAGGGCTGAAACCCGGCTGTAATCCATGATCTCCCCTTGAGGAGCCTGCTCCCATTCATCAGCACAGCCAAATTTCTCATAGATCCGGCTGACTTTTCCCCAGACATCTGCCAGCGGAGTGCTTCCCTGAGAAAAAAACATGGCTGTCGCCAGCACCAGGGCAATTTTCTCCCAGGATTCCGCGACAGACCCTTCCGGGCCTCCTTCCATAACGGTTCGGGCGACACCGCAGTGCAGGCCCTTGTAACGCCCCACCGCAACAATCGTGACTGAGTGAGTCGACTCGTCATTGCTCCACGTCCAGTCACGAAACCGGCGGGAACGGCCGTCTGCAAGAATCTGAATCCTTACGGGAGTCATTTCATGTTTCAGTAACCGATGAGAGACTTCGCCCGCCAGTTCTGATTCGGTCTTGCCGGGATACCAACCGCGGCAAGTCGCTTCGACTCCATGAGTCAGAATCTTCGACGCCATTTTCAGTTGCTCAACATCATGATCGTCGAGCGGCCAGCGGAAATTACGGAAGACGTCGGGTTTGACATCTCCCAGAGGCCCATACCGATCAAGAATCACCTTCCGACCGCGGCAGAGGTCACTCAACAGCACTTCCAATGGTTCATACCAAGGCCGCTCTTTGATCTGAAACCCCATGCCGCCGATACATGTTTCAAACACACGAGCCGAAGCCACATTATGGCTGACGATCACGCGTGATTCGGGAGTGATAAACATGGCGGTCGAAGGGCCAGTCGCATCACTGCCAGAGAAATCCGCCCCCGCCGACAGCCAGGCCTGATTGACAGGATCGGTCAGCAGCGCCGCGTCATAATGGTGAGTTTTCAACCACTCACTGATCCGCTGGTGCCTTCGATCGACAAGCGCAGCCAGTGCCGGATCAACGGTCACAAACTCTGCCGACGAAAGAGGATCGGATTGATCGACGAGTGTTGCCATGAACTTGGCCTCGATCATCTCTCAAAGAGAGTCAAAATGCGAATGGGACGTGTTATCCCCGTAGAATTACCAAGTGTAGCACGCCCAAGACAGATGTTTCGCTTGAAAACACAAATTAACACTCAAGAAAGTTCGTAATGAAGCGGCAAGCTTTCCTCTTTCCTGGTGAGTCAGACAATTGCTCCTGAATCAAGTTTGAGGCTGTGTCGGGCACTGCGTTAAATATGTTGATTAATTAACAGGTCAATTATCGGAGAGATTTTGGTGTTTCTCTATGGCCTGACGAACAGTGCGCCGGTAGTCTTACTCATGACCTGACCGTCCTCCTGACAGCTTCTGGCGAGATTTCTGTCAAATTGAGAGGTGGTGATGGTTTGGTGTTATTTCCACCAAGCCAAATTAGCCCAACGGTCAGTGAATCTCCCACCTTATAATGTCTGCTGAAGTTTCGCTTCTTGCAGGCATCCTTCCTTCGCCACCTCCATTTGATGACGATCTTTTGAGGTTCTTATGGACATCAGGTCGATATTTCCAATTACTGGATGCTTCCTGTCGCTTTTGACCACTTGTTCATTGGGTCACGCGGCTCCCGTCAGCTTTGTCAAAGACATCAAGCCCATCCTGTCAAATGCCTGTTACCACTGCCACGGCCCCGACGAGGCTGATCGCAAAGGGGGCACCGACGGCTTGCGGCTGGATACGTTCGACGGTGCGACGCTCGATCTGGGAGGTGGCTCGCAAGCCATCAAGCCTGGTGATCCCGATCACAGTGGAATCCTCGAGCGTATCCTTTCAGACGACCCTGATCTGGTGATGCCTCCCCCTTCCCTGGGACGAAAACTCTCTGCGAACGATGTGGCTTTGCTCAAACAGTGGATCAAGGAAGGAGCACCCTACGCGCCTCATTGGAGCTATGTGAAGCCGGTCAGACCGCAGGTGGTGGCCACCCAGCATCAGCCGGATTTGTCTCCCTTTGTCACTGCTGGCGCGATTGATGAATTGGTCAGACATCGCTTAAAAGAATTGAACCTTCGTACGGCACCACCCGCCGACAAAGCCGCGCTGATTCGGCGTATCAGCCTCGATCTGACGGGATTGCCACCAACGATTGACGAAGTCCAGGCGTTTGTGAATGACCAATCGTCTGATGCTTATGAAAAGCTGGTTGATCGTTTGCTCGCCAGTCCGGCGTACGGGGAACATTGGGCTCACCGCTGGCTCGATCTGGCCCGCTATGCGGATTCGGCAGGCTATGCAGATGATCCACAACGAACGATCTGGGCCTATCGTGACTATGTGATCAATTCTTACAACGCGAACAAGCCGTTCGATCAATTCACGATTGAACAACTGGCGGGAGACCTGCTGCCCAATTCCACGCGTGAGCAGCGGATTGCGACCGCCTTTCATCGCAATACGCTCACCAATAACGAGGGGGGAACCAACGATGAAGAGTTCCGCACCGTGGCTGTGGTGGATCGTGTGAATACGACGCTTGCAGTCTGGATGGGCACCACGATTGCCTGTGCCCAGTGTCATACTCACAAATATGACCCGCTCTCACATCAAGAATACTTCCAGCTCTATGCCCTTTTAAATAATACCTCCGATGCTGATCGACGGGATGAATCACCGCTGGAACGCTGGTTTACGCCTGAGCAGGATTCAGAACGAGACCGTCTGACGGGTTTGATCGCGGGTTTGGATCAGCAGCTTTCAACGCTGCCGGATCACCTCGCGAGTGATTTTGTTGCCTGGGATGAAAAGTTCCCCCGTGCACTGACATGGCAGGCAAAGAAGCCGACTCTTTTCTCGCGAGAAAGTGGATTGCCCACCACGATTGGCGACGAGAGCCGCCTGCTGGCCAGCCAATCAGCCAACCGGGACTCATACACTCTCCGTCTCCCTGTGGCTGCCGCTGAAATGATTAGTGGTCTGAAGATTGAAACCCTTCCCGATCAGTCACTTCCTGGTGGTGGCGCGGGGCATGGTGGTGGGAACTTTGTGATTTCCTCTATCGAAGCTGAGTTTGTTCCAGAGGAAAACACTGCCGCTTTGCCCATGGCTCGGTTTGTTCGTATTCGCCTGCCAGGTGACCAGAAGATGATCCATCTGGCGGAAGTTCAGGTTTTTGGGCGTAATTCGATATCAACCACCAGTTCTAATCTTGCGTTGCGAAAGCCGACCCATCAAAGCTCGACCGATTTTGGCGGCGCTGCCGAGCGGGCAGTCGATGGAAACACCGATGGCGACTTCAATGCGAATTCGGTCACTCACACGGCTGTCTCGACAAATCCTTCATGGGAAGTGGATCTGGAAGAACTGTGCCCGATCGAAAAGATCGTGCTTTGGAACCGAACAGATGGATCCCTGCAAAAGAGACTCTCAGGATATGTCGTTGAGCTACTTGACGCCAATCGTCAAGTCATCTGGACGCAATCGCCACCAGAAGTCCCTTCACCAACATTGACGTTGCCAACAAATGGAAGTGCAGCGTTACCTTTCGAGGCTGCGATTGCGGACTATTCGCAATCGGGCTTTTCCGCCGATCAGGTCATCAAGTCTGATAAGAAGAGCAAAGGCTGGGCTGTCGGTGGACAACAGGGCCAGGCCCATGAATTGACTCTGGTGTTGAAGCAGCCTTTCACCGCTCAGACTGCGGGGGAACTGGTGGTTACGATTTCACAAAAATCGTCATATGCGAACCATCTGCTGGGATCGTTCCGGGTTCTGGCCACTTCTGATCCTCACCTCACCAACTGGTTGAATTACTCTGAGGCAGTTCGCACGATTCTGCTGATCGAACGTAACCAGCGGACTCCGACACAGGTCAAGACACTGGCACGAGCGTTTTTAGAGAGTCATCCTTCTCTGAATAAAGTGCGAGAAGAAAAATCCGCACATGAAAAATCCCTGGCTGCTATTAAAGAGGTGACTGTTCCTGTCTGTCAGGAGTTATCGGGAGACCAGCGGCGTAAAACTCATATCCAGCTTCGCGGCAACTACCTTGAAAAGGGAGAAGAAGTTTCTCCTGGTATTCCGGCCATCTTCCAGTCAGCAAAATTTCAGAATGTAGAAAACCGCCTGCAAATGGCGCAATGGCTGATCAGTGAAGAGAACCCGCTCACTGCTCGCGTGATTGCCAACCGCTATTGGGAAGATCTGTTTGGCGTGGGATTGGTTTCGACCAGCGAAGAGTTCGGCTCTCAAGGCGAACTTCCCAGTCATCCCGAACTGCTCGACTGGCTGGCAACCGAACTCCACCGTGTGAAATGGGATTTGAAAACGTTTCTCAAGACGATTGTCCTGAGTGAGACGTACCAGCAATCATCACGGACAACAGCAGAAGCCTATCAAGCTGATCCCGATAACCGCTGGCTGGCCCGTGGCCCACGTTTGCGTCTGAGTGCCGAAATGGTGCGTGATCAGGCTTTATTCGTGAGTGGGCTGCTCTCCAACAAAATGGGGGGGGTGCCAGTTCGACCACCACAACCCAAACTTGGTCTCAATGCCGCTTTCGGTGGCAACACGGATTGGGAAACCAGTCTGGGGGAAGACAAGTACCGTCGAGCCATCTACACCCAATGGCGAAGGTCAAACCCTTACCCATCCATGACCACCTTTGATGCACCCACACGCGAGGTGTGCAATCTCCGTCGGATACGTACCAATACGCCACTTCAGGCCTTGGTGACACTTAATGATCCCGTGGTGATTGAAGCGGCTCAACAGATGGCTCGCCGGATCATTAAGGAATCTCCCCTTCCGGCAGATCAATCCCTGGACTCACAAATCACTCTGGCGTGGATGACAATTCTCTGCCGTCCGCCCACAACGCAAGAAGTCGAAAGTGTGCGTCAACTCTATGACGCCAGTTTCGCCGAGTTCCAGCAGAATCCCGAACAGGCCCGTCTGCTCTCACAGGCCGGCCCGACTGAAATCTCGCTGGCTCCGAGCATTGCCGCATGGACAGCCGTTTGCAATGTCCTGCTGAATCTCGATGAGGCACTGATGAAACGCTGACCTTTGATCGTACGATTAACAGACAAATAGATAATGAAGAGTGAGAGAGACCACTCGTTCTTCTCAAGTGACCTTGGCATTTTCGCTGAAAATTCTTCACTGACAAAACCCCGCAAAGGTTCTGATCATGACGCCTGACCTGCAATCCCTTTCGTCGACAGCCGCACAAACGCGGCGATACTTTCTTGGTCAGACCGGCTTGTCGTTGGGCGGTCTGGCTCTGGCGTCGCAATTCGGGGCCAAGCTGACCACATCTCAGGCCGCCGAAAGCAGCACGAACACGGGTCAAACGCCATTGGGTCGCGTGGTGAACCCCATGGCTCCGCATCCCGCACACTTCAAAGGGAAGGCCAAGCGGGTCATTTACATTCATCTGACCGGTTCACCGCCCCATCTGGATCTGTATGACTACAAGCCCGAATTGGTGAAGCGGACAGGGCAGGAATGTCCTGATCAGTTTCTCAAAGGGAAGATGTTTGCCTTCACTTCAGGAACGCCAAAACTTCTCGGCACCCCGCGTCAGTTCGCACAATATGGTGAAGGGGGGCTTTGGCTCTCCGATGCTGTTCCACATCTTCAGACGATGGCTGATGAACTGTGCATGCTGAAAGCTGTCACCACGGATCAGTTTAATCACGCGCCGGCTGAACTCTTGTTACTGACCGGTTCGCCTCGCGCGGGTCGCCCTTCACTCGGTTCTTGGGTCACTTATGGCCTGGGTTCTGAAAGTGAAAACCTGCCTGGTTTTGTTGTGCTCATCTCCAGCGGCGTGCAGCCGAACGGTGGCAAGAGCAGCTTTGGCAGCGGCTTCCTCCCTTCGGTCTTTCAGGGGGTGCAATGCCGATCCAAGGGTGACCCTGTCCTCTATGCGTCTGATCCCGCGGGGATGGATCGGCAACTGCGAAGGCAAACCCTCGATACGCTGCGTGATCTCAACCAGATCCAGGCGGCGACGGAAGGCCATCCCGAAACGCTGACCCGGATTGCGCAGTACGAACTGGCCTATCGGATGCAGGCTTCTGTTCCCGAGGTGATGGATATCTCCCGCGAGCCAGCGGACGTGTTAGAAGCCTATGGCGCCAAGCCCGGTGAATCGTCATTGGGTAACAACTGTCTGCTGGCCCGGCGTCTGGTGGAACAGGGTGTTCGTTTCGTCCAGTTGTTCGATTGGGGTTGGGACTTCCACGGCACAGGGCCGGGAGAAGACATTCGTGATGGCCTGACGAACAAATGCCGGACGATGGACAAGCCGGTGGCGGCTCTATTGAAAGACCTGAAGCAACGTGGCCTGCTTGAAGACACGCTGGTGATTTGTGGCGGTGAATTTGGCCGGACACCTTTTCGTGAAGGGCGAACGGCAGGGGGCGGAGTTCTGGGGCGCGACCACTACCCGGACTGCTTTACCATGTGGATGGCCGGCGGGGGTGTCAAGCGGGGATTCTCGTATGGTTCCACTGATGAGCTGGGTTTTTCGATTGCCGAAAACCGCATGCATATTCACGATGTTCAAGCCACCATCATGCACTTGCTGGGCTTTGACCATACGAAACTGGTGCATCGTTTTCAGGGACGCGACTATCGCCTGACAGACGTCCATGGCGAAGTGATTCAGCCCATTCTGGCTTAGTATACAAAGAGAGGCTGCGTTTCTTATTCCACTCACTTCTATCCAGACAGCCTTACGCAACTTTCTCTGAACCGGCGGGCACAATGCCTAACGCAGTGCAGAGAGCGTCCGCCTGTTCGGTACTGATAGGGGCGCTCCCTTCCAGAAAATCAATGAAAGGATGCTTTCCCAGCCCAGAAGCTTCCTGCAGTCGTTGAAATGAGACTTCCGGGTGGGCGTGAATTTGCCGACGAAGCCACCCTGAGAAAGTCGGTTCTTTGGCAGCCGCTTCGGCCAATTGCAGTTTGGCCTCAATGGCAGGTCGCTCGGCGATGGCTGCCTGCTGCTTTGCCTGAAGTTCCTCCGGGCTGATGGAAAATTCTTTTTTCATCATTTCTCCGTTGGTTCATACGCCGTCACCGGCAGGATCGTCATGTCATCGATCTTGTCATAAACACAGATCAGCCAGCGGCCAGTGCGGTCACAGCCCTTGGCAATCATGTTCTCCGACGCGTTACTTTCTTCACGGTTTGTCGGAAAACAGGCCACATACTCGAAATCCTCTACCGGTACACCATGCTGGGCCAGATATTCTTCGGTATCCGGTGTTCAGAAGAATTCAAACCAGGCCATTGGTGACTCTTTCGCAGGTGAAGTCGACTCCTATTCTATTAAAACATCTGACGGGTGCGTCGAGCGAAAATTGGACGAAATGAGTCGCGATGAGTGGAGATCAGGATTGTCACAGAAGATTCTTCCTTCCCAAGGGGTGGGAGGTCGTTGCTCTTGTGCCTTCAATGGACGACGTCCAACTATCAATTCTTGACGTGCTTTCTGTTACCATCAAAGCGTCGCTTCTGAAGTTTGCACTCACTGATGGATCGAAAGCCAGCCATGCAGCCAGCCTCCTTTGAGGACATCGTCGATTCCCGCCATCCGGATCTCTGGAACATTGAGACCAGTGGCCCCGGCCCTCAAGGAGCGTTGCCGCTCACGGATGAAATTCTCCGCAATGCTCCCAGCGGTGATCTTTTTGGCCTGACTCAAAATGCGGGCATGGGCTGGCCGGTGGATCAGGTCTTGCGGCCGCAATATCTCATCCTCAGCACACAAGGGGGGATTCGCGGCGAAGATGGCAAGCCGATCGCACTTGGCTATCACACGGGACATTACGAAGTCGGCCTGCTGATGCGGGCCGCTGCCGAAGAGATCAATCGCCTGGAAGGCTTGCCATTTGCTGGATTTGTGAGTGACCCGTGCGATGGCCGCACGCAGGGAACCACGGGGATGATGGACAGCCTTCCTTATCGGAATGACGCGGCCATTGTTCTAAGGCGGCTCATCCGTTCGCTTCCTGTGCGACAGGGGGTGATTGGTGTGGCAACCTGTGATAAAGGGCTGCCGGCCATGATGCTGGCGCTGGCAGCCATGCACGATCTTCCCTGCGTGATTGTACCGGGTGGCGTCACTCTTCCTCCTGTTCAAGGCGAAGACACAGGCAAGGTTCAGAGCATTGGTGCCCGATATGCCAAGGGAGAAATCACGCTGGAGCATGCCGCCGAAGCGGGGTGCCGGGCGTGTGGTTCAGCCGGTGGCGGGTGCCAGTTTCTTGGCACTGCAGCCACTTCGCAGGTGGTGGCGGAAGCTTTAGGGATGACGCTCCCTCATGCGGCACTCGCACCTTCAGGACAACCTGTCTGGCTGGATATGGCCACCCGGTCGGCCCGGGCCGTGGTGACACAGCAGCTTACGGGCCTGACGATGAAGAAAATCCTCACGCCGGAATCGCTGCACAATGCCATGGTCGTCCATGCCGCTTGCGGTGGCTCGACGAATCTGTTGCTGCATGTCCCTGCGATTGCTCATGCCGCAGGACTCATGCGACCAACTTCTGAAGACTGGAACCGGGTCAATCTGGCGACTCCACGTCTGGTGGACTGTTTACCCAATGGCCCGGTGGGTCATCCGACGGTGCGATTTTTCCTGGCAGGAGGCGTGCCGGAACTGATGCTCCATCTGCGAGGGTTGGGACTGCTCAAACTGGACGCCATGACGGCGACCGGCAAGCCGCTGGGTGATGTTCTCGATTGGTGGGAGCATAGCGAACGTCGTCAGCGTGTCCGAGACGTTTTGAAGCGGCGGGATCGTGTTGATCCTGACGATGTCATCATGCCTCCTCCACGTGCCAAAGAACGGGGATTAACCAGCACCGTCTGTTTCCCCAAGGGCAACATCGCTCCCGAGGGGTCTGTGGTGAAGGCGACATCGATTGATAAGACCACGCTGGATGCGAATGGTGTCTATCACAAGATCGGGCCAGTCCGGATGTTCACGACCGAACGCGAAGCGATCCGGGCGGTCAAAGGGCAGATCCAGCCTCCGGTCAAAGCGGGCGATATCCTGATTCTGGCTGGACGCGGGCCGCTCGGTTGCGGCATGGAAGAGACTTATCAGATCACGTCCAGTCTTCGTTATCTCCCGTTTGGTAAAGAAGTGACGCTGATCACCGACGCGAGATTTTCAGGGGTTTCGACGGGAGCCTGCATCGGCCATGTCGGGCCGGAAGCACTCGCGGGCGGGCCGATTGGTAAGCTCAGGGACGGTGATCTCGTTGAAGTGCGAATCGACACGCGGGATCTGACTGGCACCATGAATTTTATTGGTGAAGGGGAAACCACCTTTACCGCAGAACATGGAGCGAGGATTCTGGCCAGTCGGCAGCCCCATCCGAAATTGGCTCCGGATGTCGATTTGCCGGACGATACAAAACTTTGGGCCGCACTTCAGCAATTTGGGGGTGGGACTTGGGGCGGATGTGTCTACGATGTCAATGCGATTGTCAGCGCACTTGAATCAGGACAGGCCAAATCTCTCGGCACTCAAGGGTCAGACGGCGATGGACTGTTTTTCACTACCCACACAAAAAGCAACTGTTGACGGGTCTTGCAGGCTCAATGACATGGTGTTGTGCGATCATCGCAGCCTGAGCAAGTCAGCAAGGGGAACGCAAAGAAGCTGCCTGTTCAACCGGTGGGCGATTTGTCTGATGCTCCTGACTCCCGCAAGCCTGGTTTTCGGGGTTGAAGCTGTACAAGGGGCTGATAAGAAAGAGAGTCTTACTGCCAAGCCGATTTTTACTCCCGCCCAAGGTTATGAGGTTCTGAAATCCAAAGCCTTCCTTCCGCCTGATTTTCACGACAGGCATTTTCAGGAACTCTGGACGACCTGGCCCGAGTCCTGGCAAACCCGGTACAAGGCGGCTGACGACGCTGGCAAGCAGCGGTTGCTCTATTCGTATTATGGTTTGATTGAAGATCCTGAAGAGACGTCGCCTGAGGCTCCCCCGCTTGGGTATCTGAAAACAGTTCATGGCGACTGGGTGATGACTTGCCTGGCCTGCCATGGAGGTAAGGTTGCTGGCCAGGCACAGGCAGGGCTTCCCAACAGCCACATCGCTTTGCATACGCTTGCCGAAGATGTACGGAAGGTCAAGCAGGCACGCAAAGAGCAGCTGTCTCATCTGGATATCGCCTCGTTGACCATTCCTTTAGGAGCATCCAACGGGACAACCAATTCGGTCATTTTTGGTGTGATTCTGGGGGCCTTCCGTTTGCCAGACATGACGGTTGATCTGAGCCGGAAAGTTCCCCCGACGGTGCATCATGATGTCGATGCTCCCCCTTTCTGGAATGTGAAATACAAGACCTCACTCTATTGTGATGGCTTTGCTCCCAAGACCCACCGGCCATTGATGCAGTTCATGCTGCTCCCGATCAATGATCGAGAGACCATCTATGGCTGGGAAGAAGATTTCCAGGCGATTCAGGCCTGGATTGAAGCGGTGGAAGCTCCCAAATATCCCTTCCCGGTCGACGAATCACTGGCAGCCCGAGGCCGCCTTGTGTTTGAGAACAACTGCGCCAGTTGCCATGGAACCTATGGAGCCGGGACATTACAGAAAGATTCCTCACGGCGGCGTGATGAGGTGGTCTATCAGCAAAAAACGATTCCGATCGATGAGATTGGGACTGACCCGGTGCGATTAAACGCATTGACTGTCGACTACCGCCTATGGATGAAAGAGAGTTGGGTCAGTCGATATGGCGAAGATGAAGTGATCCTCGATCCTTCAGGGTATGTGGCGCCGCCTCTGGTTGGCATCTGGGCCAGCGCGCCGTATCTGCACAATGGAAGTGTCCCGACCTTATGGCATGTCCTGCATCCTGACCAGCGGCCAAAGATCTGGAAGCGTTCGGAAGATGGCTATGACACAGGGCGTGTGGGGATTGAGGTTGAAGAACTGACAAAAATGCCCGGCAACATCGATTCTCCTGCCGAGCGTCGCAGGTATTTTGAAACCCGCTTGAAGGGAAAGTCAGCCAAAGGGCATGATTATCCCAATGCGTTGAATAACAATGAAAAACAGGCGTTACTGGAGTATTTGAAGACGCTGTGAGGGTCGGGGGTCGCTGTGATCGTGATCAGGCCACGAAGATAACCGTTCACAGTCTTTCCGCTGCGGAGACCACCCATTGTGGCGTTATTCAAAGATCGTAAGAGCATCTTCCATGGACTCGGACATGAATGAGAACAGCAGGGGCCGCCCGGAATCATCTCTTCCACACTCGCGGCTTTTCACCTGGGGCCTGTTGACGGTCGGGCTATGGAATGTGTTCTCGCCGTGCTCCATCGCTCAATGTGCTGGGCCGCCTTCAACCACTATGCCAACTCCTTCCACTCCAGTGGAAACCCACCCACTGCAAACCCATCAATTGCCAGAAAAACAGCAAACACCGTCTCAGATTCAACCCGCCAATAGCAACGAGGAACAACCCATGGGAAGTTCAGAACGGGTTCCCACAGGCAGCATCTGGGCCAGCACATTGGGTGGCCGTCAGTTCTGGGGTGACGTGCAGATGTTCCACCACTTCAGAATCCAGAAGAACGTGTTTACTGGACATTTCCGTCTGCTGGATGGATGCGACCGCCGATTGGCCACTGGTTCATTGAAGGATTGCCAGCAGATGCTGGAGCAGATCCGGGTTCGAGACAAGATTCCGCCCATGGCGGGCACCTGCGTGATCTTCGTTCATGGCATCGTGCGATCCTCGAAGTCGATGTCAACACTTGCCCGGCTGGCTGAAGAACATCAGATGCTGGGGTTGGAGTTCGACTATCCCAGCACGCGGGTTGATATTCACGAATGCGCGGAATATCTCCACCAGAGCATCGAGTCATTGGATGGGATTGAGAAAATCCATTTTATCGTTCACAGCATGGGGGGACTGGTGCTGCGAGCCTATTTAGAAAATCATCACGATCCCCGTATTGGACGCCTGGTGATGCTGGGAACCCCCAATCAGGGGGCACATATGGCAGATCATCTTCGCAACAATTATGTCTTCCGCACCGTGCTCGGGCCTGCTGGTCAGCAACTGGTGACGGATGCGAATGGCTTGATTCCCCGGCTGCCCACGCCCAACTTCGAGTTTGCGATCATCGCCGGCGCTCGTGGTGATGGTGGTGGCTGGAATCCGTTTATCGAAGGAGATGATGACGGCACCGTCGAAGTCGCCAGCACGCGGCTTCCCGGCGCTACCGACTTCATCACACTTCCCGTGATTCACTCCTTCATGATGCGAAACCAGCCAGTGGGAGAGCACGCCATGAGATTTCTGGAAACAGGTTCGTTGCGATCCAACGGGCAATGTGAACCCATCCCCAGGAGCGAACCTTTGTTTCCTCCACTTCCAAACTCTCCGGTTGATCTCCCTGCTGGCCAATGAAACCATACCGTTTGTAGATAACTTTGCTCAATGTTATATAAAGCGAATGTGGATTTCTACGACAACTACTGAAATCCGAGTTCACATGATTAGTCGATGCATAAAAGTAGGGTGGCGTTAAGGCTTTGCGCAACCCACCAGCAGGGTAGCCCCGGTTGAAATTCCGATTTCTACCGGGGTGGCATAGCTACAAGAGGCTTCTCGCTTCCAAGCGGTTCAGGCCGCCTGAACCGCCTGTGCCTCCGGTAGCACAGGTAGCACGAAGACGGGCAACCTGTGCTACCCGGTGATCCCTATCCCACGAACCGGCAGGCTGGAGCCTGCCCTACGCTACTAGCGATGTCGGTGACGATCTCAGTTTCCTGAGTGAAGGCACAAGTGCTCATCGAGATAAAACTGGTGATGAACCAGGTCACGGGGATCAAGAATCTAAGCATAGAGACCTCAAAACCAAGTCAACCTTCTGATACTCACTTCATTGAAGATAAGGCTTGACTATGACTGGAAACCTGGAGAATGCACGAACATCCAGGTATCTTACTCATCTGGCAGAAAAAAACGACACACACATAAGCCGAAGTGGGTTTTCAATGACTTCGCAGAGTGGCTCAGGCTGACTGAACTCAGTCTACCTGGCTGCGGAACCGCAAGAGGCCGGCATAACTAAATATTCGCTTGCTGAAGACCCTCACCTCATTTGACCTACAGGTCGGGAAGCGAGGCTCAACTTATGCCTCTGTGCGTACCGTTGTTCGTCGGCAATTGGTCTTTTGCACTTTCAGCATACAGGTAGACTGAAAACCGGCAACCTGTCCCACCCCGCCATAGGACAAGAAGATGGAAGTAGAAATTGTCGGATCAAACGGAGAAATAATCGCGCGTGCCGAGGGTAGATTTGACGGTCTTCTGTTTAAAGGCAATATCACAGACACCTGCTTGCCGCCACAGCTTCTTTCGTTATTTACGGAATACGAACAGTGCGTCAACGGCCAAATAATACCGCTTGTTGATTCTTTAGATGAAGAGATCAATAGAATGAATTTCACGGCTGTTTATGCTGGCAGCCATGCGATTCAGATTAAAAAGTTGCAACTCCTTATTAACGACAGGCGTGTATCATTCTATATCGACACCTAGAAATACTATTTACACGGGACTCAGGTTGACAGTACACAACGACCTGAGTGGCCAGACACAAGAGGCAAGTGAAACCAAAGAGGGAATCACGAAAAAAGGATCCGGTGATGGCTGGTAACCATCGCCGGATCCTTTTGAGATTTCACAGCAGGGTAGCCCCGGTTGAAATTCCGATTTCTACCGGGGTGGCACAGCCACAAGAGGTTTCTCGCTTCCAAGCGGTTCAGGCCGCAGGGTGGCCCCGGTTGAAATTCCGATTTCTACCGGGGTGGCAGAGCCACAAGAGGTTTCTCGCTTTCAAGCGGTTCAGGCCGTCTGTACCTCCTGTGCCTACAGCACACAGGTAGCCCGAAGACGGGCAACCTGTGCTACCCGGTGATCCCCCTATCCCACGAACCGGCAGGCTGGAGCCTGCCCTACGTAGCTAAAATCTGAATTCACATGATTAGTCGATGCCAAAAGTAGGGTGGCGTTAAGGCTTTGCGCAACCCACCAGCTCAGAGAAACCCGATCAAATGAGCGATGACCGCAGGAATCATCATGGCAGGATATTCTTTTTCACCATTGTGACAGCAGGGTCGCCCCAGGGCGATTGCGCCATGCTGAGTAACCTGGTAGAAGTGGGCAATGCGACTTTTGTAGGAATCATGCAGGCCGTGGGTCGGCATCTGGAGTCGCTTCTGTG
Organism: Planctopirus sp. SH287; assembly: GCF_056500625.1. Taxonomy (NCBI): domain Bacteria; kingdom Pseudomonadati; phylum Planctomycetota; class Planctomycetia; order Planctomycetales; family Planctomycetaceae; genus Planctopirus; species Planctopirus sp. SH287. The sequence goes on from NZ_CM151403.1 coordinate 2,950,038, forward strand.
AGGTGGCCCATGTCGATCTGTCGCAGGGTGGCCCCGGTTGAAATTCCCATTTCTACCGGGGTGGCACAGCCACAAGAGGTTTCTCGCTTCCAAGCGGTTCAGGCCGCCTGAACCTCCTTTGCTACCCACTGGCCAGTGAAACCATGCCGTTTTCTGCCTGATCATGTATCAAGTCAATTATATAAAAGAGAAACAGCCACCAATCGTAAAGATCAGTGGCTGTTTCTCATGATCAGTCATGTCACAGAAGTACGATCAGGACTTGATCTGCTGCAACGCATATTGAGCAGCGGCTCGTAAGTCCTTGTCAGGATCGGTCGCAGCCTGTTCGAGTTCCGGGATGGCTGGACGGGCCATGGCTCCGATTTCTCCCAGGGCATAGACCGCGCCCACTCTGACTCGTTGAACAGGATCGTTCACGACTTTCAGCAGGCTGAGAACCGTGTCAGGACGCTGTGGAGCCAGTTCTGCCAGCGAGTAGGTGGCCAGCCAGCGGATGTTTTCATCTTTATCTTTGAGGCAGTTTTGTAGTGTTTCTAAAGCCCGGCTGGCAAAGCGATCATTGCGAACCAGCACTTCCGCTGCATGCAGGCGAACGTAGCCATCGGAATCATCCAGCGAGGTGGCCAAAGCCGGAAGAGCTTCCGAACCGAGTGGCCCCAATTCACCAATCACCGCAGCGGAGAAACTGCGAACACCGGCATCAGGAGACTTCAACCCACCCACCAACGTCTTGAGAACCTTTGGTGACTCGGCATTGAGACGGCTCAAAGCCAGGGCCGAGTGAACTTTAACGTAGGAATCTTGGTGATCGAGCAGGGCGTTCAAGGCCGGGACAGCTTCCTGTCCCTTGGTGTCCATCTGGCCCAGACGATGCACATTATGACGAATGGAATCGACGCTGGTGGTTTCCAGCCCGGCGACCAGAGGTTTCACGTCAGCTGACAGTGCACCACACTTTTCAATCAGCCCGGTGACTGCCGGAGCTGTTCCGCCGGTCTTGCGAGCGACTGCTGAAGAGGCCGTTCCAACAGCCGCTTCCCAATCATAGGACTCTTCAACCTTGGCCAAAGTTTGAGAAGCTGCCTGAGAGACACGCCCCTTTTGCTCGTCGATCGTAGCCCAGACATCATCGCTGGCGGCCCGACTCTTTTCATCAACCAGATCTGCAAACTGATTGGTCTTGGCAGTGACAGCCTCACGACCACTTTCCACTGCATTTGTGCGGGCGTTGTCCCATTCGGTACTGGCGATGGCCTTTGTTTCCATCAGCTCATTCGCGACCAGATCACGGGAGTCATTGGCACTCGACTTCAATGACCGCGTGAGGCCTTCAATTTTCTTGGCAGATTCAGACTTCATATCCCCAATGCGTTCGCGAGTTTTTTGCTCGGCGTTTGCCATTGATGATTCGACTTTGGCCGTTTCTTCTTTCGCCCAGGCTGGCAGATCATCACCAGCGCTGGATCGTGAAGCTTGAACAATGTCAGAGCTAGTTTTCGATTTTTCGGTGCCGACCCGGTCGATGGCAGACTTATCCATCTTGGGAAGGTCGTTGGAAGACTTCACAGAAGCAACCAGTTTTTCTGCACTGGGTCGTGACTCGCTGGTGCGAGTTTCGGATGCGGACTTCTCTGGCGTGCCAGTCGCATCGGTTCGACCTTCAATTTTGGCGATCCACGAGGCAAATTCGTCCTCGCCGGTGATTTCTGAACTGGGGCGAGCCGGTACAGCGGACTTCACAGCGGATTTCGTTTCGGCCACTGAACCTGTTTTGGTGGTGTTTGGTGACGTTGCTGCCACCTTGGATTCTGTTTCTTTTTTGGCAGCAGTTTTGTCTGCCAGTGTTTTCTCGGTCAATGATTTTTCAGCTGCGGATTTCGCGGCGATTGACTTATTGGCCGATGGAGTCGTGGTCACTTTCCCAGCGACCCGCTCTGGCCCTTCACCACGACCGGAAGCAATATCGGCCAGTGCTTCGGCCAGGAATGGATCTTCATCAGAGGGGATCAAATCATGAGAAGGACCGCGAGTGGCCTTGGCAGAGTTCTTACCGGTCTTGGCAAGCCCTTCCTGATCGGCGGAAGCATTCCTGGAAGCATCACCGCTGGCAGACTTTTCAGCCAATGATGTTCCGGCAAACGCTTTTGTGCTGGAAGAGTTGGTGGAAGGCTTGGATTTATCGGCCTTCTCTTTCTGAGCAAGCTGACTCTCGGTAGAAGCTTTCTGATCCGATTGATCTTTCGAGGATTTTGCCTCGGTCTCTTTCTCTTTGGATGCGACGGTCGATTTCTTGTCGTCAGCTTTTGACTTGGAAGAATCGTCATCACGGCCCCAGCTGAACCAGCTGGCCTTCTTCACACCTTCATCCTCTTCAGCAACTGGAGAAGACTTTTCCTTCTCTTTGCTGGCCAGGACTTCTTTATCTTTTGCCAATGGTTCGCCCTTGGCGTCGACCTTAGGCTCTCGATCAAACCAGCCGGTGACGGTCTGGCTGGAGCGGGCACAGCCTGAACCAGCGGTCACAACCACGGCAGCCAGAAGCACATTTCGAAGAAGATACCACTTAACCATGACTCTGCACCTTCCGTTGTGACGCCCGTTTTGGATGGATTCGTTGAAGATGACGATCGTGGCCCGACATGGCACACACGCCGCAACACCAGCCTCATTCACAAAATGGGCAACACTGATTCGCAGACTTCGGCCATCAGGAGATAGACATCAGAGACGGCCATTTTTCGCCGCCAGGAGATCCCGAACACCACCGGTAAGAAGACGTCTTCCAGTGCTGTTCTTGATGTGATTCCTTTTCCTTGTCCTTCGAGGTATCGGTTGTGACGCTTCTATGGAATCAGCCACTTCGACCACCCCTTCGGAACTTTCCGTAGAGTGCAGGGTAGGCATGTCGTCACAATCGCCACATTCGTTAAAGTTTGACATTTCCTGGCAATCCCTTGTCAATATGAGCGAATCCAGGCCAAACAGATGAGGTCGTACTGTCACTCCTGAAACCTCACGACTGATTCTTTCCGTTCATTCAACCCAGTCCGTAAAATCCTCAATTCCGGAAGGAGTCGTCGCCGATACCACCACCAGGGGAAACTTGGAGGGGAGACGCATGCGCTACACATTTTCGACAGCCATGCTACTCATGGGCTTGGGGTTATTGGGGCTGGTCGGCACGAGCGGCTGCCAATGCTGCCGTTTGTTTGACCCATATGCCGGCGTCATTGATGACATTTCCGACCACGAGTGCAACGCTCAATACTTCTGGTCGCCCAAGTGGGATCTGACCCGGATCGGGAAAGCCGACTGGTGTGGCACAAAGTGTCATGTCTGTGGAGGATGTCAGCAACGTTGCAGCGAAGAGGGTTGCTATACGCCTCCCTGCCGCTGTCACCCGTATCCACAAGCTTATCCGTACGTCTATCCGAACAATGCGATCGAACGCGACAGCTGGCAGAATCTGCCGCAGAACGGGGCGCCAGCCGGAACGTTACCGAGCAATTCACTTCCGCCAGCCCCCACGCCGACGACTCCTGTCATGCCACCATCGCCGACAGTACCAGTGCCAGCAGTGCCACCAGTGCCAGCGTTTTCTCAACCTTACGATCAATAAGTGATGGGGCCAAGACGCGTCTTTGATGGCAAGAATACCTGGCAAGTGGCCGCTATTCAAAGCCACTATTCAAAGCAAAAATGCGTCAGCAGTCGGCTGTAGAGTTTTGCACCAGCTTCCAGTTGATCAAGCGTAATAAACTCGTTCACGGTATGAGCCTGCTGGATCGATCCTGGCCCTAAAACCACCAATTGCTCCAATTCGGTTAACATGGTGCCATCAGTCCCGTAGCTGACCGTTTCTGAAGCATTCGTCCCGGCCAACTGGCATATTCTTTGGACGAATGCCGATTCAGGATTCATGAACAGAGGTTGGCCACGTCGCACGACTTCCAGTTCAATCCCCAGTCGAGACGCAATCTGCTGCACACGCTCCACCAATGCTTCCGGAACCTGTCCCGGCATTGGGCGAAATGACACCGTGCACACGCTGCGAGCCGGCGTCATATTGACCACCGTGGTATGATCGTTAATACCGATGTTCCAACTGATCCAGGGAGGATCAAATCGCGGATCCAGCCACTGAGAATCAACGAGCGTTTCTTCGTGGATCGCTTTCATCTCATGAAGAAAATCGATCATGGCCAGATTCGCGTTGATCCCTTCGCGAGTGCTGGAATGAGCCGCTTTGCCATAAGAGATCGCCCGCAGGACGAACATCCCTTTATGAGCATGAACCACACGCAGTTCCGTTGGTTCCCCAATGATCCCGGCGGCTCCATCGTCGACCAACTGACGGTACAATCGGGAACGTGAGGCGACATCAGCCGCTCCATAAAATCCAATCTCTTCATCGGCTGTGGCCACCATCGAAATGGGAGCGGTTTGTTTGAGTGGGTCAATCTGTTCAACAGCTGCCATAAAAGCGGCTGCCGACCCCTTCATATCGCAGCTTCCCCGGCCATAGAGCCTGTCGCCCACAATTTCGGCAACGAAAGGATGTCCGAGTTCCGTTGCATTTCCCGGCCCCATCCAGCCTTCAGCAGGCACCACATCCGTATGACAAAAATAGGCCAGCCCACCGGCCTTGCCCCGAGTTTTTTGCGAAGCAGTGCCAGAGGATTCGCGTCGACCAATGAGGCTCGACTTCAATTCCCCGCGTGCGTCGTGGTAAGTCAGAACCTCTGTATGAAATTGGTGCTTTGATAGCCAGTCCTGCAAATACAATGTGGCCGCATGGTTGCTGTCCCGGCTAACCGTCGGCATCGCGACCAGATCTCTCGTGATGGCAATCGCACGCTGACACAGACTGGACATCGACACGCAAACACCTCTCTTCAAACATTCCTTTGATCGCCTGAAGATACTATGCCCGGTTGGTTCGGAGATTACTACCGCATTGTCAAATGCTGAAAAGCAGGATCGAACAGGTTGTTAAATCCGACAACGGAGGACGTTGCGCCGACATCAACCCGAAGACAAAGCCATGACACGGCACTACAAGGCGATTCACTTCAGGATGTGAGTTGATTGCGCGATCACCACGGAGCAAACTTACCGGGATGAGGTGAATTTTCTTAAATACAGACACAGGGGATCCCGGTGTCAATCGATCTGACGGTTGTTGAAAAATTAGGCTCGCTGGAACTTCAGGCACGTACGCTGGTGGACAGCGTGGCGACGGGGCGTCATTTGAGTTCGTCTCGTGGTTTTTCCATCGAGTTTGCCCAGTATCGTGAGTACACCCCCGGCGACGATCTGAGGTATGTCGATTGGAAGGTCTTTGGAAAGTCGGATCGGGTTTATCTCAAGCAATTCGATGATGAGACCAACTTCGGCTGCCAGATCCTGCTGGATGCCAGTGAATCGATGGTGTTTCAATCAAAGGATGCGCCGCTCAGTAAGTACAACTATGCCCGTTTGCTGGCGGCATCGTTGGGATATGTCGTGATTCAACAGCAGGATGCGGTTCGGCTCAGTACCTTCCGTTCGCAAGTGACTCCCGGGCCAACATTTGCCAGGAACTGGCCTGCGTACCGACAGATGCTGGCCGAAGTTGAAGCGGAAAAACCGGTCGGGAAGGGGCAATTTGCTTCCAGCCTGGCACATGCCACCGAGCGACTTGATCGACGATCCATCGTGGCGATCGTTAGCGATGGTTTAGACGATCTGGCCGCGATTATCGAAGGGCTACGCCATCTGCGTTTCCGTCGACATGATGTTCTGCTGATCCAGGTTCTTGACCCCGTTGAACGAACCTTCCCTTTGTCACAATGGACTCAATTTGAGGATCTCGAATCGTCGGAAGAGATCACACTGGATGCGAGGGGGATTCGCGATGCCTACCTGGCAGAATATCAACGTTTTCAAACAGGACTGACAGAAGCTTGTCAGGAGTTGAATATCGATCTGTTCGCCATTTCCACTGATATGCCGATGGATCATGTCCTGCGAGCTATTATTCAGAGAAACCCCAAGCTTTAACCTGAATTCTCAGGGAGTGTTGCGGGGTCGAGCGAACTATTGCCTCGTTGAAGCTCTTTAGAAAAGTTGAAAACAGCCGAAGTGGCCTATCGCCATTTTTTGCAGCAGGTGATTCCCTTTTTCCTGATATCTTGCGGGATCGAGTTCTATGGCTTGCTGGAGATATTTTCTGGCGGATGCCGTCTGTTGAATATCTTCATAGAATTGACCAACCAGATAATGATGGACAGCATCTGGGGCAAGTTTTAACATTTCCTGATAAGCGAACTCGGCTTCTTCGAGATGTCCCCGTTTACGCTCGTTGAACCCAATCCCCTGCCACGCACGAATCGCTTCATTTTCGTCGACCGATCCCCTTGCCAATTTCGTCGGGTCGATCGCAGCCAGACTCAATTGATACCACTCACTGGCCTCAGCCCACTTTCCTTGGGCTTCATAAATCGTGGCCATCAGATTTCGTATGGACGGTGATTGTATCTCTCTGGGAATGAGGCGTATGACTTCCAACGCTTCATCGGTTCGCCCCAGCATCGCCAACGACCTCGCACGATGACCGCGTTCCCCCGCTGTGGCGTCTCGTGAGAGTGGCTTTTCCACCTCTTGGGACAATTGAGAGACCTGCCGAGCAACCGTCTGGTGAATTCGCCGCAGTGGTTGGTTTTGCCATGTAAGATCGGCATTCCATGCCAGAAGATGATCCGCCACGATCAGGGCTTCGCCAAGACGGGACTGATCCAGCAGATCCGACAGACGTCGAGTCTCCTGAGAGACACGAAACTCGCTATAGACCATGGGTGGCATCACGAGCATGAGGCATGCCAGACAGACGTTCTCGTACCAGTTGCGACTGAAACTGTCGCCCCATATCTGCCATTGATTGAAGTGAATAATACTAAATAGAGCACTCATCCAAACGAGTGCGATGAGTGAGTGAATTGCGGGAATGGTCGTGGCAATTGGATTTGTCGAAAGGAACAACCCCAGTCCTGTCAAACTAAGCCCAATCAGAATGGTGAGCTTTCGACCGCAGTGTCTAAAAATTACTTGAGAACACAGAAATGCCAGCGGACTGGCACCGAGAAAATAAACCAGTGCCACATCGCTCCAGGCAAAACCAAGTTGCCGGCATAGAAACAGGCTGCTCCCTCCGACCAGCAACACGAGACTGGTGATTGCCAGAAAGTGAGAACTGGCCATTCTCATGAGAAGTTGCACGATGTTCATCGGGCAGACACCATGCCTGAGGACGTTGCCATGGGTTTCCGTTTCACAACCCGCCAAATCAATCCATCGTAGGCATAGTGGAGAAATGCCACGATGACGTTCATGAGCAACCAGAGCTGGAACCAGCCATGTTCAATCATCCAGCCGGCACTCCCCAGAATGATGATATAGATACCAATCGTGATCCCCCATCGTGGAGCCAGCCAGCCCATGACTCCCATCGACTCACCATTCTTAATTGCCCGCTGCTTGACCGACCAACCGACGATTGCAAGATACTCGGTGGCATGAAACAGAGCTGATAATGTGGTTAAAATCAGTGCTGTCTTTAACTGGTCTGTATGAACAGCCCATAATAAGCTGCTATAGAGCGCGAGCACACTCAGGAGATAACTGGTGCGTCCCGGATGCTGTCGTCGCGAACGGTAGATTTCTCGAATGAACATGCCGGCAGGAACTGTTAATGCCAGTAAATCCAGTAGTTTAAAATCCGCTTGCCCTCCGATATTCGAGAGTGTGGCCCCGGCCACACGAAAAATGACATACAGAAGGAATCCCCGTAATAGCCACTTTTCAAGGAAGAGTGGCCATCCGGTTAAATTCGGCCCAGACAATCGGCAGTAGATACGATAGATTCCATGATGTTGAGCCGAGAAATGCCACGCATTCCATAAGTAATCAATTGCTAGCAGGCAGGTTAGCTGACCTGTTACCAATAGCGTTCCTACGCAGAGCAGAGTGACAGCAATGGCCAGGCCGAGAAAAAGACGTGGGCGGTCTAAAAATCTCTCCCGATCAAGAAATACCAGTGCCAGCGTGATCCAGCGATGCGGCGTCGTCACAAAATAGATCTGCCAGAACTGAACTCGCCCCTGTCCTTCCAGTCCCATCGCTTCAGCTATGACCCATAAGACCACCCAGCCAAGATTTGCCAGAAAGAGAAGGTCAAGCCATGTCCCTAATAGCCACTGGCTTTGTTGGCTGGGAGCGAGGCCTTTAACCAAAATTCCGGAAGCCGGTCGTTGAGGTTTTGGCAATACGTGCGAAACACTCATCATTCAGGACTTAGGGGGTGTCACAAGGCTGATCGTCAGAACCGGTGAACTGTCAGGCCCGACATCAATGATCACTGGCGACTCCTGCACATTTGAGTAAATGCTGGGGATTTTCTGAGTTTCCTGAACACGCATGACTGGTTTTGACTGACTGCCATTTTCCTTGTCCGCATCATCCCCCGTATTGACAGGTTCATCCCAGACACTTTGATTGATCAGGACACGAAATTTGCCAGCCGAGGATCCATCTCCCTCTTCGTATGTCGAGATGATGAAGTGCCCTTGCTGGTCAATCTCACCCCCTGCGGCTTTTCCGGCCTGCTGTTCAAGGGGAATAAAGGAGATCGATCCGCCTCCTGACATGGGGAGACCATCAAGGAGCACGAGGCCTTTCACAGGATAGACAGGAACCCGGTCACTGCTACAGCCAACCACCAGCCAGACTAACAGTAGCGGGATATTGACTATTCGTAACACGTGGATCGCTTTCTATGAAATTGTCGTTATCAAGAGTTATCGGAAACGAAATCGGGGGTATCGCTCTTTCATTCACTTCAACTCTTCAACAATGCCTCAGTTAATATGATTCTTCTAGAATTCTCCATTCACTTCGCTGCCTGCGCGAGTTCCCAACCCCTGCCAGACGGCAAGGCTTATGTTTTCAGAGAAAAATCGCACACTTCCATCAGCCATAGCCCCTTGAACTCCCCCTTGATGATAGCTACGAGCGGCGGCATGCATTTGTGTATAGGGACTGCCAATCTGCACACAGGGCATACCTTCGGATGGCATTGTACGGCAACCCCAGACTCCATCCGGCACCGCACTATTCGGGCTGTTCTGCGTATTAAGAATGCTGGCTCCTGTCACTCCATAAGACCAGGTTCCGCGGGTATCTGCGGTTGAAGGGCCAGAAGCACTTGGCGTTCGGTATTTAAGTTCACTTAAGGCCAGGGTGTTGGAAGATCCGTCGGTCAGGTCTCGCATCCCGATCCGTGAATTGTTGCCGAACATCCCTCCAATAGTGCCATCGCTCGTATGGACGATTCCATACCCTCCCTTGCCATAGCTGGCACCATAGTTACCACGGGCAAGATCTTCCTGGTTTGTTCCGTTATCAAGCCGTTCAAGTGTCAGTGGATGTGACGGGCAGCCCGTAAAGGGCAACGGATTCATGCCGATCGTAATGTCCTGATTCACATACGCGGGGTTCCCGAACCAATCAACGGTCTCAGGTCGTTCATTCGCGATCTTGGCATATCCGTTGTAGTGAACGGCCTGCTCAAGATAGGGGAGTGATAGGATCAGCCAGTTTCCCATAATTCCCGGTGCCCCTCCACCATTGCGGCCATTCGGGTTATCTCCAAGTGGATTCACGGCACCAGGAGGGAATACAGTATGCGTGTCGTGATAATTATGTAGCGCCAGTGCCAGTTGTTTGAGATTATTTTTACACTGTGAACGCCGGGCGGCCTCTCTGGCCTGTTGCACTGCTGGTAAGAGCAGGGCAATGAGAACAGCTATGATGGCAATGACGACAAGCAGTTCAATCAATGTAAAACCACGATGTCTCATGACAGCATCCTTGGGAACAGGACTATTAGAAACAATTATTTTGCAGACCGACTGCAAAACACGGATAGAACCGAAAGTCATCAAAAAAACTCAAGCATGATTCAGGAACAGGCAGAATCGGTCGCTTGTCGTTATTAACAGAATTTTTCTGGACAGACATGTATGAATACATGTCTGTGACCGGCACGCTATGACAATTTGACGGGCGATGCCTTCACCTGAAAGCAGGTTTGAGTTGCCTCGTTTCGCTGATCGAGAACGGGCGAATAATCACAGACCTGTATCACCCCATTGGGTCGAAATTCGAGCAGACGCATCCAGCCGTCACCACCATTGGGCCTCACCTGATAGTTGACGAGCATCTGGTGAACGTCTCGGCCTGCCGGAGTCTGACTGGTCATTTTTCCCCAGCCATCATTCAAAACATGACCATTCAAAGTGAGAATGAAATTCTCATGCTGGCTGACCAGATGATCCCATAATTCGGTGCCATCCATCACATCGTCGCCAGTCGCTTTAGCAAGGGCATAATCATGAGGATTCCATGACTGCTTCTTGCCGTATTTTTTCCAGTCATAACGAGTGTCGTCGAAGTACATATAGGCGTGAGTGATGAGAATCGCTTCCCGGTCAGCATGTTTGCCCACGACTTCATTTGCCCAGCGGACAACATCTTTGCGGGGGCCAAACTCCAGGCACAACACCATGAATTTTCTGCCGCCGGCTTCAAAAAGATGGTAGCTATTTTCCGTCCGCTCTGGCTCTTGATCGTAAACACCTCCAAAGGTGGCAGTCTTCTCAAAGTCTGCTTTAGAAAAGTATTCAGAAAAGAGCGTTGTACGATCTGTAGCCCGCCCGCGTGTACTGTAGTCATGGTTCCCGGGAACCATGAAGTAAGGAACCTTTCCGTCAAGCTGACGCATAGCCGCTTGAGCGCGCTCCCACTCGATTTTCGCACTGGTATTGGTCACGTCTCCCAGGTGGAGCACACAGGCCATGTTTCTAGCCGTTTTCTGCTCAGCAATCCAACTCGTCTGAGCCAGGAATGTCTGGGGATGATGCTGACTGTAATTCTGAGTGTCAGGCAGCACCGCGATGGTAAAGGCTCCGTCTACCGGAAGGGGAGGAGCACCATTGACCAGCACGAAATCTGCGTAAGGGTTCTTTTTCGACTCTTTCTGTGCCAGCGCCCATGAGGTTGGGCAAGCAGCCAGAAATGTTCCCAAAGTTGCGGCTTTCAGCATCTCTCGTCGTGTTGACTCAAATGTCACTGCTTTGATCCTTGCCAGAAGAAACTGAAACTGTATGGCGGGAAGGTCGCCTACCAATCAGTGGATACAATATCCTTTCCTCTTTGAAGGGAAAGTGAGAGACGCTAACAAATTGAAATACTCATGAAAACTTCACTTAAATAAAGGTGTACTGGCTTTTAGTTCTCATGTTTTCTCTGAATTTCTATCAAGAAACTTTGATGATGCCCGATGATTTGGATATAAAATTCAAATCACGTTTACGGGAGAGATTTTATAAAATGTCCGATCACACCCTTGTGCCTGATAAAATCCGCGACGACTCCTGGCGAAAACGCTATCGACGTCTTCAGACTGAACTGACGAACGCCGAACGTCGAGCCGGCGACTATTTTGAAAGCCATGCCGACTCGGCTTATCTTTCCATCACGGAAGTGGTCGCGAACAGCGGCATTGGTTATGGCACAATCGTTCGCTTCTGCCAGAAGTTGGGATGCAAGGGCTTCCAGGAGTTTAAGCTCCTTTTGGCCGGTGATGCGGCAATTAACGCCGCTCGTTCTTCAGGCGATTCTGGCCTCAATGAAATCGACGAAGTCAAAACCCGGCTTCGTGCCGAACTGACCGAGACGCTTCGACTTTTGGACAATGAGAACCTTTATGCCGCTGCCGAGAGCCTGAATAGTTGCCGCAGCGTCATGATTGTCGGCGTGGCCAGTTCCGCGCCCATCGTACTCAGCCTGGCCTGGAAGTTATGCCGGATTGGAATCAATGCCCGCGCATCGACTGAAGGCTACATCATGGCGATCCAGGCAACGCTTCTGGGGCCAGATGACATCCTTTTTGCCGTTAGCGCCTCCGGAGCAACCAAGGATATTCTCCATGCGACGGATATCGCGAATTCGATGGGTGCCAAGGTGATCGCTCTCACCAATTTTTCCAGCTCGCCATTGAGCCAGAAATCATCGATTTCGCTGATCACGTCGTCGAGTCGCGATCCGCTGAAGGCTGAAATTCCTTCGATCATAGCCGGGGAAGCCGTTGCGGAAATCCTGCTTGATCGTCTGCTGTGCCTTGCGCCAGAACGACGCGAACACCTGATCAGTTCATCTCAGGTTGTCTCGGATCGAAAAATCTAAACCGGCTGAAAAAGGAATTGCGGCTGGAGGTTTGCTGGCTTTATGTGGCAGAGGCCTCAGTCGTCCGGCGGAATGAGACGCCATATTCAACAAACGATTCGCCAGGAATTTCTCGTGTGCGAACCACGCGTCCTTCTTTCCAGCGATAAGAACCGTCGGGCAATTTCAGGCCGATTTGAATCGTGGGGGTCTCAAAGGTCTGTGAGGAGACTAAACCGACTCCCCCTTGCGATATATTGAAAGCCACAGCGGTGCTCGCAGTCGGATGATCCGCGCTGGCTAACGGGTGATCTGGAGTTGTGACACAGACAATGACATTGGCATGAAAGCTTTTGCGTTCAAATTGACGGACAGCCCCATAAAGCTGTTGATCCCGCTCACCCATCCGTTCGAGCCACTTCATCATTCGCTCCAGAGTACGGGCCTGACGATCGCTCGATACGGTAGAGTAGGATGACATAACTCAAAACCTTGCCGCAGGATCTATTGCAGGAAAACACTCACATATCGGAAATGTGCCATCTGGAATCACTTGGTCAAATGGATTCTCTCAACTGGCATTCATTTTGAACCGAACTTCGCCATCAACTCACGCTTCTCACACCGCACATACAAAGAGAATCCTGCAACGAGAATCTCGTTTAATTAAGTGCTCATGTGTTTGATGGGTGCTGATGTGAGGCCACTTAAAGCAAGAACCATCAGAACGGTGTGCCCATCGTGCTGGGAGTTGTTCATGAAAACGGCGTGATGCCGTTGCTGGCACGATGAAGCCAAATATCCCCCCTCAGACGCTCTGATCGATAGGGGATAGGTATTCAAATCCCCCATGCCACGAAGGGGATTGACCTCAACAGAGATCTCGTTCAATCGATACAAACGGTTCGCCCCAGGTTTGCTGGACAGCCCCCGGATGCGCAATGGCCTGAGTGACGGTCAATGAGCTGTTTGCCAGATCAATGACTGTGCGGCTTTCCAGAGGAATGGCTTGTCCTTCGGGCGTCTGGACAACTTCAACGATGGGACGATCATAGAGTTCACCATTGCGGCGAATGACTTGAGCGATACTGCCGTCGCTTAAAGCAACCAGACTGCCAAGCGGGAAGAGGGACAGAACTTTGAGAAGTGCTCGGGTGGCCTCCGGGTCAACATCACGCGTGCGAGCCATCCTCAGGATCGTTTCCATGGCAGCATAAGGCATCAAGGCGGGACGCCACGCCCGGGGAGATGTCAAAGCAGTATAGGTATCGGCCACCGACAGAATTCTGGAGCACAGGTTGATGCGTTCAATTTGACGCTGCTTGGGGTAACCGCGCCCATTGGGCCGTTCGTGCACTTGATAAGCAATCACGGCTGTCTGAGTCGGAAGTCCGGTGGTTCGATCCAGAATTTCCGCCGTGTATTGAGAGTGTTTTTGAATCTGCAGGTGTTCATTGATGGTCAGAACACGGTCGGCATCCAGCAGATGATCGGGTAGTTTATACATCCCCCAATCGCAGACCAGACCGGTCACGCAGAGCCGCCGGCTATTATCTTCATCCAGACCCATTTCAATCCCGATCGCCATGGCCAGGACAGCCATTTTCAGCGAGTGATCAGCAAGATCGGGTTTCTTGGCCGCTTCCAGAACCACCGACAGAACGCAGTCCGTGTCCTGCATGGACTGGGCCAGGAACTGAGCCGCCATTTGTGCAACGGCCCCCCCCGTGTCATTGCGTCCTTGAAGGGCCTCTTTCACCAGGCCAGCCAGCTCGGCCTGCGTCTCGGACTTTAGGTTTGAGACATTTTCCTGGCGGTCGCGATTAAAAGCGGTGGCTCCATGCTTTCTAGCTCGTTCGCGAACCGCTGGCCCGCTGTTCTGCACTTGAAACAAGCCCTGCTCAATGACCTGATCAAGCTTTGCGGAAATTTCATCCGAACTGGCCAGACTGGATGTGGAACGCAGTTCGACATGGGACAGGTTCTGGACTAACGAATCAGAAGGGTGGGCCGAAACCCGGTGGACACCCATCGATTTCAGCCGCCGCTTGGCAGTGCCCGTCAGTTCCTGCCCAGCGGCAAGCAACAGACGCCCTTTCGTGTCATTGACAGGAAAAACCAGCGGTCGACCGACGATCAAATCGTCGATCGAGACTTCAAGCCGCGCGCTATCGGCATCATTCGTGGCGGCTTCGGAAGGGGGCGCCGTGATCACAGAAAACTCCCAACCCGTGTCCTCGGGGCGTTCGCTTTTAACTTGTGCCGTGTCACAGCTTGATTTGTCAGATTTCACACGCCGCATGTCCTCGGCTTCAGGACATGACAACGGGTTCAATCCAAATTCTGACCGTGACGATGTTCCTGGATGAATTCATTCGTCGTACAAATATACCTTATGAATTGGAATTGGCGGGCCAGCTGGTAGGGCTTTCCCCATGTCGGGAATTTCCATGATGGATGTTTGATCCACCTGTACCGGTTGCATCGAATTCTCGCAGAGAGAGTTTTCTCTTCGGGATGGTTCTTCCCGGCTGCCGGATGCGTTACTTTCTCCGCTCAGTGATTCCCTAAGGGATCGTTTAACGGTTGATTCAGTCGACTGCCCGGATGCGGCAAGGATTTAAGCAGGCAATACGCATGAAATTCGATGTCTATGGTGTGGGCAACGCGATTACAGATATCCAGGCCCGGATCTCTGATGAGCTTCTGGAAAAAATCGGTTTCACCAAGGGCGTCATGACGCTGGTGGAGTCGGATAAGCAGGCCCATGTGTTAGCCAGCCTCCAGGGGCTTCCTGTCAACCGCTGTGCTGGCGGTTCGGCATCCAACACGATTGCCGGGATTGCCGATTTTGGCGGACAAGCGGCCTATGCCGGAAAGCTCGCCAATGATGAAATTGGCAAATTCTGGCTCAGTGATATGCAGGCATTGGGAGTCACTGTTGATACTCCTTCAGGTGAAGGGGTCTCGGGAACATCGGTGATTCTGATTACCGAAGATGCTCAGCGGACAATGCTCACTCATCTGGGGATTTCGGCAACCCTGGGGCCAGATGACTTGAATGAAGCACAAATTGCGGCTTCACAGTATGTCTATGTCGAGGGGTATCTCTTTACAGGAGACAGCACCAGAGCTGCTGCTTATCGTGCGATTGAACTGGCGAAAAAGCACGGGGTGAAGGTGGCATTTACGGTTTCTGATCCGTTTTTGATTCATCTCTTCCGAGAGGAATTTCTGAAGCTGATTGCCGGGCCGGTTGACCTGCTGTTCTGCAATCTGGAAGAAGCCCGCAGTCTGACAGGAAAGACGGAACCTGTGGATTGCGCCCAGCAGTTGCATCATCTGGCTGCTGATGTGGCATTGACCCTGGGTGGTGATGGCTCGCTGATTTTGCGAGACAATCAGGTGATTCCCATTGAAGCAACACCCATCAAGCCGATCGATACCACCGGGGCGGGGGACATGTACGCGGCTGGAATTCTTTATGGCCTAACCAACGGGTTATCTTACCGGCAATCAGGTCACCTGGCCTCACAGGCTGCCGGGCGTGTGGTTTCCCAGCTCGGTGCCCGGCTAGCCCGCAAATTTACACCAGAAGAAGTCAAACGCTTTGCCAGTCTGTAAGACGTTTTTCAGTAAGACTTTTTCTCACAGGGCGTATTCTTTGTGACAGATGAGGCCGCTTTGGGGCAGGTTGGCAAGTGATCAGGGTGTCAGAAAACAGGCCTTCTTGCCCCATATAGAAACAGGATCTTGCTTCGCTCTGCGCCGTCGGGTTTACTGCCAGTATTCGACATTTTGTCTCGACACCTTTCCTGGCTCGAGAAGGGAATCTCGTGTTAAAACGCTCCTCCTTCGATTTCTGCCATGCTGTCCGGAGGCTCTGTGAAGACATTGCGATTCGATTGCCTGAATTTCGGCATATCGATATGGATCAAGTGGCCGTTGGCTTCGCTCAGGCTCGCCGGAGTGTGTCGTATGGCTTGCAGGCCAAACTGACTCCCATGCGGTTTGAAAATGGCACTTTGGTCACGAGGCGCGGGCGACACAACTGGACAATTCGCCGGCTGTTTTCTGGTGAGCAGGAAATCCTTTACATCCTCACGTTCTATCTGCCAAGATTTCAGGAGCAATCGTTTCGGGAAAAACTGATCACCGTTTGCCACGAACTCTACCACATCAGCCCGACATTCAATGGAGATATCCGGCGGCTGGATGGACGCTACCATGTCCATAGCCACAGCCAGCATGAATATGATCGGCAGATGGGGGAACTGGTTGATAAGTATCTGCAACTGGGGCCACCAGCTGAGCTATGGCATTTTCTGAAGTTCAACTTTCGTGAACTGGAACAGGAGTATGGGTCAGTTGTCGGGCTGAAGATCCCCATTCCCAAAATGCTGCGGATCCCCGATCTGCGGACAGCCTGACTAAATGCCAAAGCCCTGGTTTCGTGTGGTTGCAAGCGGGCACGGGATGGCTCATTCTTGAGGCAGGATCATCTCTTTTTTGCGGAAGAACTCAGCCATGACAGCCAAGCCAGCCGTTGCCATCATCGGAGCCAGTGCCGATCGCTCCAAGTATGGAAACAAGTCCCTCAGGGCACATCTGGCCCAGGGATATGATGTTTATCCCGTGAATCCCAAAGGTGGGGAAATAGAAGGCCAGGAAGTCTTCAGGAGTCTGACGGATATCAAAGTGCCGTTACAGCGAATCTCGATGTATGTGCCACCACCAGTTGGCTTGGCATTGCTGGATGAGATCGTGAAAGCGAATCCTGAAGAGTTATGGCTGAACCCGGGAAGTGAAAGCGACGAACTCTATGAAAAAGCAACCGCACTGGGACTGAACGTCATCATTGCCTGTAGCATTATCGACATTGGAACAACGCCGACAGAGTTCGGGGAATAGCGTTGCGACCTCATCAATAAGCTCTGCTCTGATAGAAGCGGATTTGATGCCGTCGTTTCCAACGGCAAGAGAACACGCCGCAATACTTTTCTGTAGACAGTCGGCTTTAGTAGATAGTCAGCTTTATAAGAACCTATCCAACAACACTCCCTCGCCCGCTTGCGGGAGAGGGCCGGGGTGAGGGGCATTAACCTTTGCATTTGAGATAGCTATCAATCATAAATCGTCGATGGCTATCTGCTCCCTTTCATCGAGAGCCACGCGTCGCCCCCTCATCCGGCCTGCGGCCACCTTCTCCCTCAGGGAGAAGGATTAAACTCCCGCTTGCGGGAGTTGTGCGCGATGAATCCCCATCATGCTGTTCGATCAGTTCACTGAGAATGATCCGGGGCATGTCGCGTTGTGTGATAGGCCATCGGGTGATTGGCCACAGAGTTCTGCCCCACCGAATAGGCCAGGCCCGCTTCCAGTCCTGCGGGGGAACTTGTCCCGGAGGATGATTTTTCCTGAGCAGGCCACCATCTGGCCAGCCAAAGTCCCAGATCATCCCAGAGCGAATAAGCGACCGGTGTCAGTAGCAGGGTAAGAAGCAGCGACAAGGCTTGTCCTCCCAGGATCACCTTGGCCATCCCCGCACGGGCAGCGGCTCCCGGCCCTTCGCCCATGGCCATGGGGATCATTGCCGCCACCAGCATCACCGTGGTCATCATAATGGGGCGGAGGCGAGTTCGGTTGGCTTCCAGAATCGCTTCATCACGCGGCAAGCCCCGTGCCCGGAGGACATTGGTGTAATCCACCTGAAGAATCCCGTTTTTCTTCACGATCCCGAACAGCATAAAGAGTCCGAACATCGCATAAATATCCAGGCTCGTTCCCAGCATGATCAACGAAAGAATCGCAAAGGGGATTGTCAAAGGCAAGGAAAGGAGGATGGTGATCGGGTGGACAAAGCTTTCAAACTGAGCCGCCAGAATCATGTACATGAACACGATTGACAGGACAAATGCGATAAAGAAGTACCCCAGCGCATCCCCCATGTCCCGAGCCTGGCCAATGAATTCCCAGCGGTAATCTGCGGGAAGATCCATCGATTTGACATACTCCGTCAGTTCATCGACCGCGGTTCCCAATGCGTATTTTTCCAGATTGGCCATCACCACCACCTGCCGCTGGCGCGAGAAGCGTTCGATGGTGCTGGGGCCATAAGCGTCTTCAAAACGTGCAACGTTCGCTAATTCCACCACTCCATTAGGCGTTTTGGTCGAAGGAACCATCAGGCGTGCGATCTCGGCGGAGCTGGCCCGGTTAATTCGTTCCGCTCGCAGCCACACATCGTATTGTTGATCGGCTTCCTTATATTTCGTGACCGGCAGACCGCCCACGAGAACATTCCCCGTTGCGGAAATGGCAGCCATCGAGACCCCTAATTCCGAAGCCCGTTCACGCAGTGGCAGCACACGCAACTCGGGCTTGTTGAGTGCCAGACTGGTGTCGACATCGACATAGTGCTTGCGTTGCTTCATCCAGGCCATGATCTGGTCGGAATATTCTTTCAGCTTGTCCATATCGGGGCCGCGCAGATTCAGATCGATGGCAACTTGCCGAATACCGGTCGCCTGAATGACGGCAACATCCTGAACGGCTGCCCGCAGGTCGGGATAATCTGCCAGAACTTTGCGGGCCTCGCTCATCACGTCGAACTGCGTGTAATCTCGCTCATGAATCGGCAGGATTCGGTAGTAAATCGTGGCCTTGTTGACCTCTCCCTGACCTTTCGTAATCCGCCCTGTTGTGTCACCAATCGTGATGAAAGAATTTGTCACACCCCGGACGCGGCGAACCTTCTGGTCGAGTTCAATCAGGACTTCGTCAGCACGGCTGAGGGTGTAGTCTTCGGGGAGCGTCACAGAGACTTCAAATTCGCTCTGATCGTCCTTGGGGACAAAGTCTTTTCCCACAATCATGAATAAGGCGGGCGTGGAAAGGAGCACCAGAAAAGAGGTGGCCACCACGACCCAGCGGTGCTTCATCGCCAGACGGAGAATCCAGTCGTAGGCGGCAAGAATTCCCTTCCAGACGAATCCCCCTTCCGTATGAGGGATGTCTTCCAGCTTCAAAAATCGAGAGCAGAGCATCGGAGTCATGGTGAAGGAAATCGCCATGCTCATCAGAATCGAGAAGCCGACCACGTAACCAAAGCTGGAAAAGAATCGGCCAACAATTCCACCCATGAAGACCACCGGAACAAAGATCACCAGGAGCGACATGGTCGTCGCAATCACTGCCAGTGCGATTTCTGCGGTCGCTGACCGGGCGGCTTCCATCGCACTGAGCCGATACTCCTGCATGTGACGGAAAATATTCTCATGCACCACCACGGCATCATCCACCACAATCCCCACCGCGAGGATCAGTCCCAGCATGGTGATGTTGTTAATGGTGAAGCCCATGAACTCCATGAAGGCAAACGTCGCAATCATCGACGTGGGAATCGAAAGCGCGGCAATCACCGTTGTCCGCCAATCCCGCATGAAGAGAAGAATCGTCAAGCTGACCAGCACAGCGGCCAGAACCAGATGAACCTGCACTTCGTGCATGGAGTTTTCGATAAAGCGGGACTGATCGCGGATGATCTCCATGTGGATGTCAGGGGGAACGACTGCCGCTAATTCATGCAGACGTTTTTTGACTTCATGAACGACTTGAACGGTATTAGTTCCCGACTGCTTCTGGATCACCAGACTGACAGCCGCATTGCCGACGGCATTGAGGTTGTCACCATCAGGAGACCGACTCCACAAACGACTCAGGCCCCGGGGTTCTTCGATGGAGTCTTCAACTCGGCCGACATCACGAATCCGGATGGCCTGGCCCCCCCGGTTGGCAATGATGAGATCCGCGAATTCTTCGGGGGTTTTCATGCGGGCCATCGTTCGCAGAACGACTTCACTGGTGCCACGATCAACGCGTCCCCCGGGTTGTTCCTGATTCTCACGAATGAGTGCCAGCCGCACATCTTCAATGGTGAGATTTTCAAATTTCTGGAGTCGATCAGGATCAATCCAGACATTTACCGCCCGCTGTCGGCCCCCGACCATGGCAACCGATCCCACGCCCGGAACCGTTTCTAAAATTTCCTTGATCTGCCGGCGGGCAATCTCCGTAATCTCACGGTCATCACGCTGGCCGGAAACGGCGACCGTCAATACCGGAGTCGCATCGACGGCGAACTTATCAATGATGGGCGGGTCAGTCCCCTCGGGCAGTTGCGTGAGAATGGTACGGACTTTGGCATCAACTTCCTGAGCCGCGATATTACCGTCTTTATCGAGATCAAACCCGATAACAACCTGGGATGTTCCTTCTTTGGTGGTTGATTTCAGTTCATCGATACCGGAGACGGTATTGACGATTTCTTCGATGGGTTTGGTGACCCCCGTTTCCATTTCCTCCACGCTCGCGCCACGAAGCGTGGTGGTGATCGTCACCATCGGCACGTCGACATTCGGAAAAAGCTCGACCCCCAGTCCGGGATAGGCCGCCAGTCCGAGAACAACCGGAGCCGCGATCAGCATCGTGGTGAAAATGGGCCTGCGAATGCAAACTTCCCAGAGCGTCATGGCTGAACTCCTGGACGAGCTGTTGTCGCTGGAGCATCAGTCGCTGTGGCGTTATTGGATGTGGCGTTATTGGCTTGGGTGTTAGTCGCCGGTGCGTTCAAAGTTGTGGGCGCGGGGCCTGTTTCGGTTTGTGTGGCAGTGGGATCGCCGGCTGCGGTTCGCACTCGAACGGTTCGACCACCCGAAAGCTGAGACTGTCCGGAAGTCACAACCAGATCACCTGTGGAAAGGTCTCCTTTGACTTCGACCCAGGGGATCATGCTCTTTTTCGTTGAGCGATGGCCCGGATGATCACTTTCGGGAAGTCGCTCAATGCGCTCTCCGACCGTGACCAGAACTTCGCGAACGCGATTTTCCGAATTCATCACAAACAGCTTCACCACACCGGCAAAGCGGACGATGGCTGATTCCGGCACCATCAGAGCCGTGGGGTTGTGGTCGATGAGAATCTCGGCAACTCCAAATGATCCCGCTTTCAGGCGCCGGTCTTCGTTGGGAACTGTGATTTCCGTTTCAAAAGTCCGGCTGCTTCGCTGAATGGTGGGATTCACTCGTTTCACACGGCCAGCAAATTTCTCACCAGGATAGGCTTCCACCTGAATCTCGACCTGTTGACCGACCTTCACCTGGCCGACAGTTCGTTCGGGAAGTTGAGACTTCAGCTTTAACGGATGCTCCATGACCAATAAGAAAAGAGGCGAGACTTGTGTGGCAATGACATTTTCCCCTTCGGAAACATGCCGTTCAGCGATGGTCAAAGCCGGGCTGCAAGGCACCTTCGTGCCCCCAGGAATTGTGGAATCTTCCAGGCAGGTGAGAGAAGGCACCACGACTCGCGTGTCAGCCAATCGTTTTTGAGCCGTCTTTAAGAGAGCCACCCGCTGACGGATGGTGGCCAATGTTTCACCAGCGGTCAGTCGCTGCTGCTGGACATCGACGATCGCGACATGATGGTTGGTTTCGGCTTTCTCCAGATCGTCTTGAGTGGTCACTTTCTGCGTGGCCAATTGACGAACACGATCAAGAATCTGCTGGGCATTGCGTTCGAGCAGTTTGGCTTTTTGAATCGCAGGCAGCTGTTCGATGTCGAAATTTTCGTTGGGAACCGTTTTCAAGCCGATCTTGGCCAGTTCCAATTCCAGGCTACCCTGTCCTTCATTGACAGCAAGCTGAGCATCCTGCGGGTCAATTTCCAGAAGTAGGTCACCGGGAACGACTTGATCGCCAACATCTTTATGAATCGCCAGAATGCGACCGCCAACCTGTGGACTGACGCTGACTTCCTCATAACCTTCAAGTGTCCCCACGGCCTTGATCCGTCGTTGAAGGTCAATAATCTCTGCCGGTTGAATCGTCACTGCCACGGGAGGAAGTTCTTCAACTCTCTGCTGCGTTCCTGTAACGGCCGGTTTGAGTGAGTCACCGTTTGCCTTTTGATCATGCTGCTGAGGCAGCATTGGCAAGACCCACCAGCCGACTCCCAGAGCCATGATGAGGATAAAGCCAGCAATGAGTAACCACCCCCCACTCCTGGAGCGTGCCGGAGTGTCGAGCGGGACGGGGGAGGGAGCCGTTGTCACATTTGTGGTCGTGGACAAAATCGAAGTCCTGCTGGCGATCGCTTTAATAGAAGACCGAAATTTCCGGGACTCGTAAGGAGACCTTTTTAATTCACGAGTTCCTGGTTTCCGGGATTGAAGGCCGCTCCTGGGGCAAATGGCTGTGGTCAAGCTGTGAGGGTTCTTCCTGTAGCCAGGTCTCATGGCCAAGCGGTGTGAGCAGACCCAGATAAAGGAGCTTGACGATTTCCCGTGTCTGTTCTGCCGGGTCAGCCGGTCGCCCGGACATGTAATTGGAGAACATGGTTCCATAGATTAAGTCCCCGACAACAGTGTGGAGACTGTCGACAGGGAGATCGCGGAGGATCCCTGCCTCGACCAGGTTAATGACAAGATCATCCCATCGGCCACAGGACTCTTGATCCCGTTTGTCAAAATAGGTTGCCCCGCCTTGCTTAAAGTGACACCGCTCCAGAACCATGAGTTCAATGACTTGCGGGTTCTGCTGGAAGAATCTCAGGTAAGCTTCAATCACCAGCGGGATCTGACGGAGCAAGCTGATTTCTCGGGGAACCGCTTCATCCAAGGCAACGGCCAGACGACCAACTTCACTCTGCACGGTGGCCAGAAAGAGGGCCTGTTTAGTTGGGAAATAACGGTAGACAGTTCCTTTACCAACTCCCAGCCGCTCGGCTAACTCCTGCATATCGGCGTCGGCAAAGCCTTTTTCAGCAAACAATAGTGCTGCGGCAGAAAGAATTTCGGCTTCACGCTGTTCGCGAAGTTGTGGATTGGGTGGACGTCCGACTTTGGCAGCTTGGTGAGGCATAACCGAGTGGCGATATTTAGTGTTGTTGAAGATGGATTATTAATCGGACCGGTCAGTCAATAAATATGCCCGACAGATCGTACTGTCAAGATCAATTGATCAGGTCATCAGGAATCGAGTGAGGTTGTGAAGAGAAACCCCCGCATAAAAACAGAACCTGATGACAAACAAAAAATCCGTCAGCTTTTGCGACACTTCGCATCATGATGTGGGTTAAGTCGACAGACAGTCATCTCCCGTCAAACAATGTCATGCACGGAAAGCGCGGGGCACTAGGCAGCTGCGGATTCTCAATGAGTTTCTGAGAATCGCTCTGTGGGCAGATGACACGTTCTCTACAAGGCCCTTCGATTTTCAGGAGAGATGAATGAGTACAATTCGTGCTGCACTGGTTCCAGCCGCCCGCTGGATGGTTGTGATGACCGGAGTTGCCCTTTTGACCGTATCAACCGCTCAGGCTCAACCTGGTGGTGGCGGGCGAGGCGGTTTTGGCGGCGGGGGTTTTGGTGGTGGCGGGGCATCCGGCCTGCTGATGATTCCAGAAGTCCAGACAGAACTGAAAGTCACAGACGAGCAAAAAACAAAGCTTCGCGAAGCCATGCAGGGGCAGCGCGAAGGGGGAGCGAACTTCCGTGATATGAGCCGGGAAGAACGCGAAAAAGCCATGCAGGAACGGACAGCCAAGCTGACCGCATCGATCAAGTCAGTTCTCACACCTGAGCAGTTTACCCGCTTGGAAGAGCTTCAGGTTCAGCGCGCTGGTGTGGAAGCTTTGTCGCAGCCCGCTGTAGCCGAAAAGCTGGGTCTGACCAGCGATCAGAAAACGAAGATCGAAGAAATCCGCACAGCCAGCCGTCCCAACATCCAAGGCAACTTCCAGGATATGAGCCGAGAAGAACGCACCAAGATGATGGAAGAAATGCGTACCAAGCGAACAGAATCTCAGGCCAAGATTCTGGAAGTTCTGACAGCTGAACAGAAAACCAAGTTTGAGACACTCAAGGGTGCCTCGTTCACCTTCCCTGAAGGGGGTGGCTTTGGTGGTCGTGGTGGTGCAGGTGGTCGACCAGGACGTGGCGAAGGTCGTCCCGGCGGAACCCGTCCTGCTCCAACTCGTCCCGCTAATGATGATCTCTAAACCGACCCATCGTGATGACATGACACGCTTCGATCTTTGAAGCATGCAAAAAACTCAACCCGGTTTCGTCCCCCCTGACGAGGCCGGGTTGTTTTATTGAGAATCTGTCATCGCTTGAAAACCTGCTCGGTAATTGGGGCATTGCAGATTTCCCCTGTTGTGATAAATCGAACGAACTCGTTTATTGAGTCCGCCTGCGCCACGTTTTGCCGTGGCCGACTCATCAAAGATGGGCGGTGGAGCATCCACCAGGCGAGCTAATTCAGCGTAGTAGTTTTGCCGCTGGACAGGCTCCTGATCGACTCCCAGAACCAATTCCGGGCCGCCTTCGAGCAAAAGCTGAATCGCAAGTTGAACAGCGTCAGCTTGATAAATGAGGTTCAGCCAGGCGTCTCCCCGTCCTGCGATGGGTGTCTTGTTCTTGAGGGCTTCGACTTTGGCGAGCAGCCGGCCTGGCCCATAAATCCCAGCCAGTCGTAAAATAGTGCAGCTTTCGGAGCCGATGACGCGACATAAGACATCTTCGGCTCTGGCACAGATCTCGCCACCTTCCGTGTTGGGTGCGACCGGAGTGGTTTCATCGACCCAGCGGCCGTCATCGAATCCCCAAACGCTCGTGCTGGAGATGTAGACCAGTTGATGAGGAGGGGTCTTAAGAGCCGCCAGAGCGTTGGTGATCCCTTGAATGTAAACCACGTCTTTGCCTTGAGGTGCCGTCCTGTCATAACCGACAGCCCAGAGCACGCGTTTTGCCTGAGGAATCGCAGCCAGTGAGCCAGGATCACACACGTCAGCAATGACCGGCACGATCCCTTCCGCCGTGAGTTGCTGACTCCTCTCTTGACTGCGAGTAACAGCAGCACAAGTGATGCCACGGGAGACGAGTTCCCGCGCAAGAGGCAGGCCAAGATAACCACACCCAAAAATCAGAGTATCAACAGAAAATGACATGGGAAACCGATGATGATGTTCGTTGATGGTGTCGTGACAATCAAATCAGCCTGACTCAATGCAAACTATCTGAGGCGATTCAGCTTGAAAGACTTGCCTGAAAGTGCCTCTTTGGCCAGCTTTCCCCAGTAGGGAGTTGGTGTGTAGTCCCACCCGGTGATCATGACGGGTGACGCTTTCGGATGAAAAGAGAATCCTGTCCAGTGCAACTGATGCTTCTGGATCAATCCCAGCATCTCGGGCATCCAGGTCTCGGCATCTTCCTGAGCCTCAGCGGGGATGAACGTCATCTTTTTGATGTCGGCACCGACTTCTCCCACGAAGATCGGATGCTTTTCAGCCACACGAAGCACCTTACCTGCCCAATCTCGTTTCCAGGGATAGATATGGGTGGAATAGACAATTCCGTGGCCTTGAGGATCAGACAACCCATAGCCGTCTGCAATACCTGACAAGTCATACGCCCAATCCAGACCACCAACTATGACGATGTTCTTCGCCCCAGTTGATCTGACGGCATCGAGCAGCGCCTGCATCCCTAACGACTGAAACCCTCGCTGTGCATTTTCCTTATCTTCGGGAGACAGAAAGGCATTCTCATCAGCATTGGCAGCCTGAGATTTTTCAGCCACAAATCCCCCATTGCGCCAGACTTCCCAAGAGACGCCGTGGGGTTCATTGAACAGGTCGAACAACACGGCCGGGTGATTTTTGTAGCGGGTGGCAGCGTCGACCCAGAACTTTCCATGGATGGCTTGTGGCGCCCGGAACCGATGGAGATCCAGCACGACATAAGCCCCGCGATTGGCTGCCAATGTGATGACGCGATCGACAAGTCGGCGGTATGACTCGCCTTGATCTTTCTGGCCGGGGCCATTGCCAAACCAGTATTCTTCTTTGACTGGCAGGCGGATGACATTCGACTTCCAGTCTTCAATCGCCACCAGCGTGGATTTCAAGACCCGTTCGCCCGTCACTGACCATTCCAGGCTGACCACATTGACTCCCTGTAACCAGACTGGCTGACCGCTGGAATCAAGAATCCTGTTGCCGGAAACATGCAGCTCTTTGGGCCACGAAGCACGCTGTGGTTCTTCTTCGGGAACGATCGCGGCTTTAGCTTCTTCAGCCGCTTGCCTGGCACGAGCCAGAAGAGGTTCTGCGTCAACCGGCCGAAGGACAAGGTCATCCAGATCGAACGTCCCTCGAGTGACTTGCAGGAGTGCGGGCATCAAATCGAGAGAAATCGCCTGCTCAGGAACAATAAACTCCACCTTGCGGCTTACCCAGCCTTCGGTGTTGCTTCTGGAATAGGGCGCCGAAGGACTCTCTTTCAGTTTTTTTCCGGCAACATCTTTAAGCTCCAGCATCATGCGGGCATCGAACCAGGGTTCTTTACCGGGTTTTAAGTCGCTGATACGCTGCCGCCATGTCAGTTCCAAAGCCCGGGTTTGCGGCGGAAGATCAATGGTGCGATGCACCAACTGCGTCTGCCCGGGCTGTGTGACCTGCAAACGAAAGAAATGATTGTTCTCTTCCTCCAGCCAACTCATCCCAGCCTTGGGACTTCCCCATTGATCGGGCCAGTCGCCCGCTTTGCGTGGAGTTTCAAAATTGCCATTCCCAATCAGATTCTGAGACTTTTCCCACTGTGCTGACGCTTTGGCTCGGCGTTTTATGGCCTCTTTCTCCTGTTTCTCTCGCAAAGCCGTTTCTGCCAGTTTCGCCTGAGCTTCAAGAGGAGCCGCGTCTGTTGGTTCCAGACGAATATCATCAATATCCATCACGCCGCGTTCCACTTGCAGCAGAGAGGGCATGATTTCCAGTGTGTGAGCATCGGTCGGAACCAGAAAGCTCAGGCTTTGCTCTAACCAACCGTCAGTGGCTGTCCGACGATGCGGAGCTGAGGGTGCACCAGTTAACTTTTTTCCGTTGGCATCTTTGAACTCCAGCATGATCCTTGCATCGAACCAGGCTTGTTTTCCGGGTTTAATCTCATTCACACGCCAGCGCCATGTCAGCTTCAGTGCCCGCAAATCACGGGGCAGATTCACAGATCTGTAAATCACGACACTTTGTCCGGGAGCCTCGACATTCAATCGCAGAAAACGATGATCGTCCTCTGTGACCCAGGCAACACCCGATTTCCCACGTGCCCAATCATCAGGCCATTGATCCTGATTTTTGTCGACTTCAAAGCCACCGTTGGTGATCAGATTTTGAAGGAGTTTCTCTTCAGCCGGAACCGCATGTGATGTTCCAAAAACAGCCAGGCACATGACAGCCAGACAGATTGCCGTGACAAGTCCCCGGGGAAGATGCCCTGGGAAATTGATCCGGCCAATGGCTGAACGCTGACCGCAATGACTGAGGCTTTGCCACATAGGATTTCACTTTTCCGAACGGAAAGACAGGAACAGTGGCAGAGTGACTGAATAGCGGCCCCAGTGACTCTTCACGCGCAATATCAAACAAAATGCCGGGGCATGGTGAGAGACTCCCATGCCGCACTGTTGATGATTGACCAGAATCCGGCTTTGGTTACAGGGCGTTTAGCCATTGACCAACACGACTGTGCAATTGGCTGTTGGGAATGACGTCCTGAAAACCTGCTTCGCGTGCTGCGCGCAGCAAGTCACCCGCCACATGGGGACAATAGCCAACCACAGCAATCTGATGCAGCTTGCACCATTCCGCGAGAGCCGCAATGCTCTGCGGGATGACCGTTAAATCCGCAATGCACAACGACACGGTACTTGTTGGCGTGGTGTTTGTTTGAACGAGAGCCTCAAAGACTTCTGGCCGAAACGACAGTTGTTGCTTGACAGGTCGACCACATTCCCGCGCCGTCGCATGGATGGCAGAAGCCAAAGTCAGATCTTTGGCAATCAGCACCACCATTCCGTTTGGTGTGGCTTCAGAATTCGCTGGGAGAGACGTGGGGCTGGACATCCGGTGGCGACCTCAAACGATTATCGGAACTGATCACAGTCACGGGCGCCCGCCGCGATCAGAAAAAAGTCACTTCGTGAACGATCCGGGATCTTGCACACGAAGCGACTTTTCAATCATGGCCTCTATTAAGCCGTGTTAAGAGCATGCCGTGATTTAGAGCGGGGTTCGATGGAAGTGGACATGCTTCCAACCGCCGGACTGCTTTTGCCAAACACGCGTTTCCATGGCCCCGACGGTCACCGGGCTTCCTGCGCCATCAAGCTTCTGCACCAGACGTGTGTAGCAGACGACAGCGCTATCGCCCATCACGCGGACATGTGCCGAAGCAATTGTCGACTGCCTAGCCGGCTTCGTGGGTGTACCGGGCAACTGGAAGTAGAAATGATGAAATGGCAAGCCGCCGACCAAATGTCCCAGGGCTTCTGGCTCAAAACACGTAATACTGGGATCGCACAATTTCGCATAAGCATCCCAGTCACCACGGTCTATGGTGGTCAGGAGTTGCTGGCTGAGGGCAAGAAGTTCTTCGGTGACAGACTGATCCGTGGACATAGGTCACTACTCAAGATGACAAAAAAAGCACGATAGCATGAGAAGCCGACGCAGCGTTCTCGTGAGCCGCAGGGGCTGCCAGTGCTGATAGGGTGATTCATATCTTCGTTGTTGGTTTATCAATTTGACAATCGTGATCACCTAAATTTTACCGCATTTTTACTGCGAAATCGTTGGTCGAGTCTGAAAATGCCAGCGTCTTACCAGTGACTTGAGGAAGCGAGGCCGCATCTTCCCGGTCTTTGGCCCGCGGGAATGCGGCGTTTCCACTCTTCTCCTGTTGCATCCCCATTGGCGACCGGCTTGTTTTTGCTGTCTCGCCGATTCAGACTGGCTGAACCTGCCAGAAAGACATCAAGAATTGGCAGGATTTGCAAAGATTGATTTTCGCACTGAACGCACTGCACCACCTTGACCAGATTCTCAAAAGGTGAAATTCATATGACCCGTGGAGTCTGGGGCCATTTCTGGAACTGTTGCTGGATCTTCGCAGCGCTCTGTTTATTAAATCATCCCTTCTTGCAGGCGGCCGATCCCGAATTCATGGCTCGCTGGGCCGAGGGAAATGTGACCGGGCCTGCCAGCCTCAAAGAGTGGAATGATCCCACAGCCGAACCTAATCTGAACGGCCGCCGACTTTTTGATAGTCATGGCTCCTTTTCGACACTCTGGCGAATGCCGTTACCTCCTTTGGAGAAACCGGCACGTCGCATCGAAATGTCCGGGGGAGATCGATTTTCAGGAGAAGTGCTGGGATGGTCAAACGGACAAGATGATCCTTACGATATTCTTCCCCCCCATTTTCTTCTGAGACCCAGCACAAGCACACAGCCTCCCGAACTCAAGTATCTTCAACCGGTACGAGTCACGGCTTCTTTTGTGCGTCGCATTGTGTGGGAGCCTGTCGCTGGTGACGCTTACCAACCGGGGATGGTCTGGTTGCGAAATGGTGGACGCATTCCGTTCCGCACGTTTCGCTGGAATCCTGGTAGCGTCAACCTGTTGACATCCAGTGGCCTTCAGGAATTTTCGTTAGGAGAAATCGCTGAAATTCATCTTCCGGCTGATGATGAATGGGCACGTTATTTTGAAACAGCCGCTCATCTCACACCGGATGGAAAAGGGCTATGGGTTCGGCTCGAAACCAGTCAGGGAAGCTTACTGACCACATCCACCCAGCGTCTCCAGGCCCGGCATTGGGGCGACCGAAACCGTCAGAACGATTGGTATCAACTGATCCAGCCGGCCTGGTCACTGGATCCTCTCTGGATTCGTTTCCCCCAGATTGTCAGCTGGAAAACCTGGCTGGTGACAGAACCACCCCTGAGTTGGTTCACGCCCGCAGAAGTCTCTCATGAAGCCATCTTCAGCAGTGGCTGGCGACCCCGCTGGAATGTCAACGTTCAAGGCGAACGTCTGCACGTCGGCAACGATTGGGGGCCAACGGGCTGGGGAGTGTTTGGAACATCACAACTGACATTTCAACTCCCTTCATTTGTGGAAGCGATCCGCACAGGATGGGGGCTAGACCCTGCGGCTCGGCAAGGGGGATGTGTCAGCGCTTCGATTCGCGTAATGACCGATGGAAAGGAGTCGACACTCTTCGACAGTGGTGAGAAAACTGGTCGCGATCCCATCCTCTGGACGAATTGGCAGAGCCTGCCAGCCAGTGAAACCACATCGGATCAACTCAAATCCAGGCCAGTCCGATTAGAAACCGACATGCAGGCCGATGCCGCCATTCGCGGCAAAGATCCTCTTGATCTTCGAGATTTTTCCAACTGGATCGAGCCGCAGATTCGTTTGAATGCCGGTCATGCGGGAATGCTGACAGCACAGGCCGCCAGTCAGACAATTCTCGGCTGGACAGGATGGACAGTTAACGGATGGCGATATGACAGCCAGCAGACGTCAGGTATGGAAGTTCGTAATCTTCTGGAAACCTGGAATTCACGAGAGCCGCGCTTTCGCTCGGTCGCCCATTTCACGGGAGATGCCGTGATGCTCTCCCGCCGTCTGTCGCTGAAGCCAGACGACCGATGGCTGACAGTCCACGCATTCCGGCCATCGGAACCTGCCAGTCCGCTCCTGTGCTTTGTTCGCATGAATGGCCAGGGAGTTGGTGTGCTGCCGATCCCGTTACGTGAAGGCCCGATTGAACCTCAACCACCAGTTTTCAACATCAGTTCTTTTGCAGGACAGGTCGTTCAGTGCGAGATCATCCTGTTAAAAGAAAATTCTCACGCCACACTGGATTTTCGGGGAGTGACCCCAGGCCGTCACCCTCCGGGAATTCTCCCTTTATTTGATGAAGAAGAGGATTTCCCCGATCGACTGCCCGAAGGGATGGGCACCGCCCGGATCAGTTCCGACCTGCCCTATTCCGGACGTGTCAGCCTGGAGGTTCGAGCACCAGGTCGGTTTGCCCCCCGCTTATTAGAGAATGAAGCTCCTGTGCGAGAGCATCCCAAATTGGGGGAATATCGCTTTCTCACCTTTGCCTGGCGAAAAGTTGACGATGAGAAGAAATCGAAAGAAACCATTCGATTACTGATCGCTCATGAAGGCCGCATCGGAGGAGCCATTGCCGAAGCGGCGTTGGATCGATTGCGTGGCCGTCCTGCGGTTACACGTCGGGGTGGACAGGAAATTCCTTTAGAAGACAGAGGATTACGGCATGGCTACACCTTCGATGCAGGTGACGTCAAACAATCGGCTGGTGCCCCCTTGCGTGTGGATTGGTCGCTTCCCCGTGACTGGCAATGGGTCTCACGCGACCTGATTCACGACTTTGGAGGATTGTCTTTCACGGGACTGGGCTTTGAAACGACGGGGGAGACAGCGGCATTTTTTGACAGTCTCGTACTGGCACGCACACCTCAGGATGTCGAACGAATTAAAGAGATTGACCGCTTAAGGAAGCAGCCCTCTCAACTCCCTGCGGGAGTGAAAGAACTTGCTCAACGCCAAGAAGATTATGGTTCTCTCCTTCGGCAGGTGGCCCCTCAGTTTATCGCCATGAATTCCCTTTCCGGCATCTCGCTTGTGGGGCAGCATGAAGGCGAAACCGATGTCGTTAAGACTCATCCGCTGGAACCCAATCGTCCCTGTCGGTTCTTTGCGCATTTCCCCAAAGTCGGTTCTGGGCCAGTCATGCTGAAAGGCCGCGTGCACGCCGAGAAAGACAAAGATTTCAAACTGGTAACTCTGGTGAATGGTCGCATCGTTGATGACCGCTTGATTCAAGGTCATGATCAATGGGTCGACCTTGACATCGACCTCACGACCGGCCTTTCTTCAACGATCCCGCTCACGGTCGAAGTCCGGCACGAGAGCAACAACTGGAACTATGAATTCGCATGGTGGAAATCTCTTCGAGTCACTGGCCTCTGACCATTGTTCTAAGCTTCCAGCGATCATTCCTGTTGATGCTTGCGGCAATATGTACCGTTTCAGGATGTGACCAATCGTCCCCAGTGGCGTATGATAATTCGCAGCCTGCGCCTCCCGACGCTGTTGCCAACGCACCAATGGCCCCTGAAATTCCTGAAGATGCCCTTCAAAAATTTCAACGGGAATTGAAGGCAAGGAATCCTTTCCTGCGCTTTGAGAACATGCGTGCCGAAGAGCAAAACGGCGAAATTGTGCGTGTTGAATTCGACAACGCCGATCTGGTCGATCTTTCGCCGCTGGCCAAATTTCCAATTACGGCACTGGGAATCCGCAACAGTCTGGTTCAGGATCTGTCCCCCCTCAAGGATTTGAAGCTGGAAGCTCTCTATCTTGAAGAGGCCCACGTCAAAGACCTCACGCCGTTAGCCGGATCACCGATCAAAACGCTCTGGCTGACATACACGCCCGTGAGCGATTTAAAGCCGCTGGAAGGTTTGCCGCTGCGAGAGCTTAACCTGTTGGGAACCCATGTGGAGGACATTGCGCCACTGGCCAAATCACCGCTGGAAGTGTTGTGGCTCAATGAAACAAAAGTGACAGATCTTCGTCCCTTGGCCGCTCTGCCGCTTGTCAGTTTGACGCTTCATAAAACCCCGGTGGCTGATCTTCAGCCGTTAAGCAATCTCCGTTCGCTCAGACGATTGCATCTTGGCGAAACGCAGGTCACAGACCTGACACCGCTGGCTACTCTCACATTAGAGCGGCTGATTTTCACCCCCGACAAAATTAAACAGGGGATGAACGTCATCCGTGAAATGAACAGCCTACGAGAACTTGATACCGCATTTGGCGACGGCCGCTTCCGCACTCCCGCCCAATTCTGGGCACAGCAGAAACCGGCCAAATAGAAACTGACCCAATAGCGAGGTCGCAAACGAGAGAGAAATTCAAAGTGAAGAGTGACAGTAAAACAGATCAAAGAAACCAACGGCATAACTCATCACTCAAGATGTAAAATGCTATTCAGCGTGATGAGGTCCGGCTTCTCCTGACTCCATTCGATCACATTGATGCAGCAATTGGCCTGCTTCACCTGACGGGCCACTTTCAAAGGCAAGCCCAGTAACGGAGTCAGCACGACCCGGTTGAGCATATTATGAGCGACCACCACAATCGATTCCCCCCGGTGCCGTTCCGCCAGCTTCGCCAGAACAGGCATCGCCCGATTTAACACATCAGAATACGATTCTCCGCCGGGATGCGGAACCTGAGCAGGATCAGCAAAGAACGCATCATGTGCCGCCTGATCATCTCGACGAATAGTCTCCCAATCCTTCCCCTCCCAACGGCCGACACTGCATTCTTTCAGATCCGGTTCAGTCACCACTTCGCATTGATGCTGGTCAGCGACTCTTTGCGCTGTCTGCCTCGCTCGTTGAAGTGGGCTGGCATAAACAGCGCGAATGGGAATCTCTTTGAGTGCTTGCGCCAGTGACTCGGCTTGAGACTCACCAACAGCCGTTAACGGCCCGTTCATTTCGCACCCCTGCAAAATGTAAGGTCGCATTTCGTTGGCTGCTGTGGCTCCATGACGGCACAGAAAAATGCGGCAAATCTCGGCCGGCGGTTCCCTCCGCATAAAATCCCCTTCAGGAAATAATCGTCTGATCAATCCCGCAACGGGTCAACGTTTGACAAACCGTGACGACTTGATTTTTCGAGCAGACTGTAACGTCTTGCTCAGATTTCTTCAGCCTGGGCAGTCGCTCGTTCTCAAATCGGTTCGCTTAATGCCATGTTCGTGGAAGCTTAAGCCTCTGGTTATCAGGCATCAATTCGCTCTGAAAAGCATGCCACCCCAAGGCACAACTCATTGAGGAAAAACCGTTTAGTACGATAAATGTTTTTTTACAGCGTCAAAAATGACCTTTCTGAATCAGAACTCTGGCTTCTCCCCGCAGGTGGTTTTCGGGTAGACTCCGCCCACAGTTTGGCCGGGTTTGTCGTAGAGTTTGCTGCGACAAGAACAACTGCCGCACGAAGCGGTTCGTGCGGCCCAAGAAAATTTCACGGAATTTGAGGCAGGCATGGCAGCCATCGGCTGGAGTGATTGGTTCGGTAAGAATCGACGGGCAGCATCCAGCCCTCCGTCTGAACAAGCCACTTCGGAAAAAGCAGTCAGAAACGGCAACGACACCCGCGAGGTCACGGAGTCGATCGCGTTTGCATTCATTCTCGCGTTCCTGCTGAGAACCTTTCTTGCCGAAGCCTTTGTCATTCCCACGGGGTCAATGGCTCCGACCCTCTATGGCCGCTGCAAGGAAATTGC
This sequence comes from Planctopirus sp. SH287, assembly GCF_056500625.1. Taxonomy (NCBI): domain Bacteria; kingdom Pseudomonadati; phylum Planctomycetota; class Planctomycetia; order Planctomycetales; family Planctomycetaceae; genus Planctopirus; species Planctopirus sp. SH287. The sequence continues at coordinate 2,984,539 of NZ_CM151403.1, forward strand.
CTGCACTCAATGCGGGCACCACTACGCCATTGGCGCCAGCGACGAACTTGACCGGGAAACCGGCCGGTTAAACATGCGAATTAACACCTCCATGTGCCCGAACTGTCGTGTCATTAGTGACATTAAAGATCGGCCCGTATTTAACGGTGATCGGATTCTGGTCAATAAATGGTCGTATGAACTGGGGAATCCCAACCGCTGGGATGTGGTTGTTTTCAAGTTCCCAGAAGATCCGGAAGTCAATTACATCAAGCGGCTTGTCGGCCTTCCCGGTGAAATGCTGAGAGTCTGGCGAGGCGATGTCTACGTTCGCCAGGGATATGAGGGTGAATACAAGATCGCCCGCAAAGACGATCCCGACAAGCAGAAGGCGATTCAGCAACCCGTCTATGACGACACGGAGGCTCCTCGTGTCCTGCTGGATGCGGGCTGGCCAGAACGGTGGCAAGGGATTCGCAACCCGGAGTCGGAAGAATCACCAGCCCAATGGTCAGAGGATAAAGACGGGTGGGCCGCTGATCGGGAAGCCCGCACTTATCAATTGACCGATGCCGCTGGCGACCAGGGGAAATGGCTGAGGTATCGCCATTTTGTGCCGTCAACAGAAGCCTGGGCGCAGGCATTGGCTGGCAACCCGATGATCTTCCCACCACGTCCTGAATTGATCGCTGATTTCTGTGCCTATAACCATTACGCCCCCAATAGCGGTGGTCAGCGAGACATCCCCGACCCATTCTGGGTGGGCGATATCTCTGTCGAAGGGAATTTTACGCTGGGCGCACCCACAGCGGGAAAATCAGACACTTCAGCACAAACGGCCGCGCAGACTACGGGAGACGAAAGCGGAGCGCCACTTGCGCCGGGAACGGTTGTGGTGGAATTGACCCGCGGGATCCGGATCTATCAATGTCTGATTGGCACGGATGGGTTCCTGACCTTACGAATGTCTGATGACCTCAGTGGAGAATCTCGCTTCCGAGATTTGGCCCGGAGTCAGTCGGCTGTCGCGACTTCGTCCACTTTCAAGCTGCTTTTCGCCAATGTGGATCAGCGACTCTGTGTGTGGATCAATGATCGGTTAGTGAAATTCGATGCTGATACCGGCTACTCCCCTCCCACATTGCACGGGCCACAACTGCGAGATCTCTCGCCTGTGGGGATATTTGCTCAAGGCCGCCCGGTGACAGTCTCTGATCTCAAGATTTTTCGCGATATCTATTATCGGGCCGACCGGGACGCGACGGATGGGACGGCTTTCCCGGATCCCGTCACAGCAACCGATGAATACTCCCCTTACAATCATGCCAGGCTGGCATCACTCCTGAACGATCCCATTGCCTGGGGAGCCGAGTACGAAGCTCATGCCTTCGCAGCAGAATTTCCACCATTAGCCGACGATGAATACTTCATGATGGGAGATAATTCTCCTCGAAGTCAGGACGCCCGGCAGTGGTCAAACACCCGAGGAGCACCCAGGCGACATGCCGTTCCCCGCTCGGCGCTGGTGGGGAAAGCCTTCAGCATCTTCTGGCCACATGGTGTCCCGTTCATGAATGATGGCAAGGGGTATGCCCCCCTTCCCTTTTTCTATCATCAGGTGGATCAATCGAAGAAGCCTTCCGTGGAAAACTATCCCCGCTTTTCAATTCCGTTCTATCCTCAGTGGTGGCGGTGGACGAGAATTCGTTAGCTTGGATGCCCTGACAAAACCTGCTGTGCTTGTTTGGAAATGCAAAATGCTTATTCAGATGATGTGGCATCAGAGGTTTTGTTAGAGTTTGTTAGACGAGATTCATCAGCTTCAATGTGTCGCACAACGCCACACATGAACGGCATCAGATCATGGAGGATCGGATGAAGACGCTTCTGGAATGCACCGGACTGGTTAAGCAGTACCCGCGTAAGCTCGCTGTCGCCGACGTGAGCTTTAATGTGCAACCTGGCGAAGTGGTGGGACTGCTAGGCCCTAACGGGGCTGGCAAATCGACCAGCTTCCGGATGACTTGCGGGCTGGTGACACCGACGCGTGGCCGTGTGACGTTCAACGGCGTTGATGTCACCAATTGGCCACTCTATCGGCGCGCTCAAGCGGGAATGGGCTATCTGCCTCAGGATACCAGTATCTTCACGAAGCTGACCGTTGAGCAGAATTTGATTGCGGTTCTGGAATACATGCCACTTTCGGCAAAAGACCGGAAGTATCGGTGTGATGAACTTCTTAATGAGTTCGGAATCACGGAAAAGCGGTTTCAGATTGCATCGACGCTCTCCGGCGGTGAAAGACGACGCCTGGAAATTGCCCGATGCCTCGCCAGTCGGCCTCAACTCATTCTTCTCGACGAACCCTTCACCGGGATCGATCCTGTGACGATCAACAGCATTCAGGACATTATCGCGGAACTCCGAAATTCAGGGATCTCGATCCTGCTGACTGATCACCGCGAACGAGAAACGTTAACCATTACAGATCGCAGTTACATCGTCTTTGGTGGCCGAATTCTCTGCAGCGGCGATGCCGAACAAGTCCTGAACGATCCCGATGCCCAGAAGTATTACTTTGGCAGTCGGTTCGATGCTCAATCGATCATTGCCAGTAAGGGAGTCTTTCAAGCCGGCCAGTTTGAAGAACGCACAGCAGCTTAAATTTCTTAGAATGCCTAACAAAACCGGTTGTGCCTGTTGAATAACGTCGAATGCTTCGTCAATTCCTGCTGCATCAGAGGTTTTGTTAGAGTTTTTTAAAAGCCAACACCTGATCAAGAGATTCCTGACATAGAGGCTGCCGTAGCATTGTCATTCTTCGCGAGATCTTGCAGACATTTTTCTAACGTGCTCGTTGCGAACTATCGAGATGGCTCATTCATTGAACGATCGTACGAGCCTTGCTTCGGCCCCTTGGGTATTGCTCAACTGGGGAGTGGTGCAACGCATTTCCTGGCCGATACTTTTCAGCGCGATGGGGCTGCTTTATCTGGGACTTTCCGGGATTGCCCGGGCAGATGAACTGCTATCGGTCACACCGCGTTATGAGCGTCAGGTGATCTGGCTCATTCCAGCTGCTCTGGCATTTCTGGGGGCGGCAACCCTCTCTTATGAACGACTCAAAGGGCTGAGCGACTGGTTGTTCGTATTCAGTTTGCCACTTCTGGTCGTCGTGCTGTTAACGCCGCCTCGCAATGGGGCTCGCAGCTGGATTCCGCTGGGCATTTTTGATTTCCAACCCTCGGAACTGGCAAAGCTGACCTTCATCATGGCCTTGGCCCACTATCTCATGTTTCGCGAGAATCACCGTACGTTTCGCGGACTGTTGATCCCTTTTATTGTCATGCTCTTCCCCGTCGCATTGATTCTGCTGGAACCTGATTTGGGTTCAGCAATGCTGTTTGTCCCTGTCCTGTTTGCGATGTTATTTACCGCTGGTGCTCGTGCAAGGCATTTGCTGCTGATCGTGTTTCTGTCGATCGTGATGCTCCCCCTTTTCTGGCAGGGAATGAATGCCGAACAGCAATCCCGTGTCACCTCGCTCTTCACACAGTCAGATGGCGGGCCGGCCCCTCGCGGGGATGGTTACCACCAACACCAGTCCAAGCAGGTCATCGCACTGGGTGGTGTGTGGGGCAGTGAAATCAATGGCCAGTTGATCGACGAACCAACGGCCTATCATCTGCCGGCCGGTCAAACTGATTTTGTTTTTTGCCTGGTGGCAGAACGATTTGGCTTGTGGGGGGCAATGCTGACGCTAGGCTTCTATGCTGTTCTTCTGATTGAAGGACTGCGCATTGCCGCTGCCTGCAAGGAACCTTATGGTCGGTTGATTGCAACGGGGATTACCGTTCTGCTGGCTTCTCAAACTCTGATCAATACCGGGATGGCTGTGGGAATGATGCCCATCACTGGCATCACACTTCCCCTCATGAGTTACGGTGGTTCCAGCCTGCTAGCCACAGCCATCGAGCTTGGTTTGCTGATGAGCATCCGACGACAAACGCGCGAGCAACTCCACGCGGAACCATTCCTGTTCACACCAGCACGTGCCTGAACATCAGCCACCGGAGAGAGCGTCTCGCGAGCGACCTTCCCGCCATACATTCAATAAATGGCACGTTTTGCCAGCACGCCTGTCCTCACACAACAAAGACAGTTTTGACCATCAATCATGGCTTGAACTGAACAAGTCGTAATCTGGTCAGTAAGCAACGAAGTCATCGTGAGTTATTGCCAGTCTGCAGGATCGGGTCAAAATTCCAGAAAATTTGGTTAGGTTCCCATTCTTTGTACGGTTTAAACGAAAGGAGATCTTTGCGGGACTGGGCAGTGACCGCTGCCCCGAAAGGGTGAACATGGCCACCGCGGTACAAAAAACCAAGAGCGATCAGCAACGCCAGCAGACTTCACAGAGAGCGACTCAACCTTCGCACATAATTCCCTCTTTGCCAAAGATGACTCAACGGAAAACGCCTCCGAATAAAAATGACGATCAGCCAGCCGCCCCTTTGATTGCATGCTCAACTTCAAGTCCAAAACGTTCAAACGCTCAAAGTAGCCGGATATTACCACAGGCAAAAGAACCTGATCCCAAAGCTGGGGGCCTTCAGTTCAATGAACTCACCCCCGTGGCTTTTGTGAGTCATCCTCTCTTCAGCCAGCGGACGGCGTCAGCACAATTGGCACGTCTTCGTCCCGCCTCTCTCGAAACATTAGAGCTGACAACACCAACTGCGGCTCCAACATCCAGCCTTCTCCTGCCCACTTTTGCGAGATCTCGATTGTTGACCCCCGCAGAGGAAAACTATCTCTTCCTGCGGATGAACTTCTGTTTGTATCAAGCGGAGGCGTACCGGATTCGCCTGATCGCTTCCCCTGGCAGACGTCAACTGCGTGCCAGCTTTCATCAATGGAAAGCGCGGGCTGTGCTGGCTCGAAATCAAATCGTCCAGGCAAATCTTCGATTGGTGGTCGCGTTGGCTCGCCAAACAAGCCATACGGTCGAAGAGCTGACGAATCTTGTCTCTGAGGGAATCATGCCCCTCATTCGAGCCGTCGAACTCTTTGATGTCAGTCTCGGCAACCGCTTCAGTACCTACGCCACCTGGGCCGTCCGCAATCAATTGCATCGCAGCCTGAAAAAAATACAGAAATCAAATCTGTTTGCGTCCAGTCATTTTGAAGGAAGCCTGGAACAGTTTGCAGATGCCCATCTCTCTTCAGAAGAAGCCATGTTCTCTATCGATGCCTCTTCTCATCCCGAATTCATGGCCCTCCTGGAGACATTGTCCGAGCGAGAAAGAATCGTCATTACGGCAAGGTACGGCCTGAATGACCAGCACAGCGGACAGAGCCTTGCTGATATCTCTCAACGAGTGGGCCTGAGTAAAGAGCGTGTCAGACAAATTGTTATTAAAGCATTGGACAAGCTAAAAACAGTCGCCCGACAATACCCACAACTTCGTGAGATGTATTCCGTCCAGGAGTCTGCCTGAGAACACTCAATCCCTTCTCACTTGAAGAAACTGGCGGCTTAGGCAGAGTGAAAGGGCGAACATTCCCGCGGGAACAGTTGGTAATTCATCGCCCCCTGATCCCGGAGTTTACTCGCGAAGGGAGAAGCTGAGTTCACAGACAGACTTCGAGGCGACAAATCAAAAGGGGGCGATGAGCGAAAGGTTCGTCTCCAATCTCCACGGCTTTTGAAGGGTCGTAAAAAACATTTTCGGGAATCCTTTTTTAGAACCCAAAAGCCAGGTGCCTCGCGCCACAAAAGTTCACAAAATAGAGTCAGCCATCAGAATGCTGGACTTGCACGTTGGGAGAATTGATCGTGGCTAGCCATGCTGTCAATGCCACTGAATCGTTGAGCGAAAGTCAGTCCCTCTCGGTCAAGGCGCTGCCCCCTCATCGGGTATTCGTGCAACAGTCACCACTCCCGGTCAATGCCCAAAAAGCTTTTGAATGGCATGCGGCTCCCGGAGCTTTTGAGCGGCTCAATCCGCCATGGAGCCGAATTCGCGTTCTCTCCCGTGTGGGGGGAATCGCTGATGATGGACTGGTAACGCTCTCCATTCCCCTCGGCCCGATCCAGCAAACCTGGGTCGCACAGCATGATCGCTGTCTCTGGGGACAGGAGTTCCATGACATTCAAATCAAAGGCCCATTTGCCCACTTCGAGCATACCCATCGGCTGTTACCAAAAACGGCACAGACTTGTGAATTGCAGGATGAAATTCTCTACACGCTCCCCGGTGGCATGCTTGGTGACTGGCTGGCCAACGAAGCCATCATTCGCAAATTCCTTTCCGTTTTTACCTACCGGCACCGCGTCACCAAAGAGGATCTGGAGCAATGGCAATCACTTGATCAAGCGGGGTTAAAGCCTTCAAAGATACTAGTGTCCGGTGCCACAGGTCTTGTCGCCTCTCAGTTAATTCCGATGCTCACTACTCAGGGACATCGCGTCACGCGTCTGCTTCGCCGCCCGTCGAACCCTCCTTTTTTTACGGGAGCACCCGACGTTGTCTGGAATCCGGAATCAGGAGAAATTCAAAGCGGAGAGATTCCTGCATTACAAGCGGTGGTGCATCTGGCCGGTGCGAACATTGCGAGTGCTCGCTGGACGAACTCCGTCAAAACTCAGCTCCGAGAGAGCCGGATTCAGGGAACACGCCGGTTGTGTGAAATGCTCGCCAGGCTCCCCTCACCTCCCGATGTTCTGGTTTGCGCCTCCGCCACCGGTTTTTATGGCCATCGTGGCGACGAAGTGCTGACAGAACAGTCCTCAGCAGGGACCGGCTTCCTCGCCGAATTGTGCCAGGAATGGGAAGAGGCTTGTGAACCCGCCAGGCAAGCCGGGATCCGTGTGGTTCATTTACGGATCGGGGCCGTACTGACACCTCTGGGAGGAGCACTTCAAAAACTGCTGCCTCCCTTCTCTCTGGGATTGGGTGGGCGTATTGGAAAGGGAGACCAGTTCTGGAGCTGGATCTCTCTGGATGATCTTTGCGGGGCCATCCTCCACGCGATTGCTGCAAAAACTCTGCAAGGGCCAGTGAATGCCACTTCACCTTGCTCAGTCACCAATGCCGAATTGACACAAGCATTGGCCACAGTCCTTCATCGACCGGCCTTCCTCCCGGTTCCAGCCTTTGCTGCCCGTTTGGCATTCGGTGAAATGGCAGACGAACTCTTATTATCCAGCAGCAAAGTACAACCTGTCCGATTGCTGGAAACCGGTTATTCCTTTCGCACTCCTGATCTGGAAGACGCGCTCTGCCACCTGCTGGGCCGCAGCACAAACGCGGTCTCACACTGATCATTTTCAGATCAGTTTTTGAACGATTCGACACGCTTTTCCGAAGCGGAATTTGACGAGCTGGAGTCGGACGCTGGCTTTGACCCATTCGTAGAAACAGATGGTGTCGCCTGAGGGGAAGCTGTCTGTGAAGGTTTGGAACGGGACGGCAGATTCTTGATCCGTTGGCCGTTTTTCGCATACCGATCAGCCCATTCGGTCATCTCAGCTAACTGGTGGAGAATCGATTCTCGCGAGAGATAGCCATGTCCTTCGTGAGGCAGAACGACCAGTTTTGCCGTCGCTCCATTGGCAGCCAGCGCCTCATAGAATCGTTCAGACTGCATGGGAAATGTCCCCGAATTCTGATCTTCCTGACCATGAATCAACATGATGGGTTCTTTGATCTGATTCGCGTGAAAGAAGGGGGACATCCGCGAATAGACAGAAGGGGCTTCCCAGAATGTTCGTGGTTCATTCTGAAAACCAAAGGGCGTCAGCGTCCGGTTATAAGCCCCGCTGCACGCGACACCTGTGGCAAAAAGATCGGTATGAGCCAGCAGGTTCGCAGTCATGAACGCACCATAGCTGTGCCCGGTGACCAGAATTCTCTCGGGATCACCCACCCCCAATTCTGTCACCGTTTTGACAGCAGCTTCGGCATCGGCCACCAACTGTTCAACATAAGTGTCATTCATCTTCCGGGGAGTCCCGACAATTGGCATGGCCGTATCCATCATGACGGCGTATCCCTGAGTCAGAAACATCAGCGGGCTGGCCCCCCATAGCCGCGTAAATTTATGGGGAGAACCCCGAACCTGACCAGCCACCTCCGCATTCGCATACTCGCGAGGATACGCATACATGATCACCGGCAGCTTGACTTTTGAATCACGGTCATAGCCGGGGGGAAGATACAGCGTGGCTGAAAGCGGTACGCCATCTGCGCGGGAATATGTGAGGAGTTCCTTGGTACATGAGGTGAATTGAGGATGTGGATCCGCGAAGGTCGTGACCGGCCCCAGATCCTGACCAGCAGCAGGGAACTCAGGAGCTGCCGCCATCACATAAGGATCAAGCGGTCTCCCGGCACTGTCGTAACTGACAGGATGCAATGCGTCAGCCGGAGCATCCAGAACAACTGATGGTTGACGCTTCAATGTGGGAAGTTGCTTGAGGTAATAGTTGGGCGGTGAGGCCGGACTCTGATGAGAAGTGAGAATGGTGCGAAGGCCATCATCGGCGAAGGCGACAAACGTCTCATAGGTTCCCCGCTGAGAGCGAAACAGTCGGTCGCGTACTCCCGTTTGTAAATTGACCCGGTCAAGAAATGGATAATCACCTTCCGGAGAACCGCCAGTTCCTTCCAGAAACATGGCGTCACCCTCCTTGAGCACCACACTCTGGCCATCAGCCGTATGGGTACGTACTGGCTTGCCAGGATCTGCATAGGCGTCACTGGTCGAAAGATCAAAGAGTACACGCCGGCTATTGACAGGATCATCCAGTTTCGCCAGAGCCACAGTCTTCCAGCGGCGGATGGAGTTGGTTTCTGTGATCAGGACTTCGTTTGAGAGCGTTGTGAAGTCCAGATCACTTAACCGCTGAGCCGTTTGCAGCACTTCACGAATTGGCCCATTAAATGGTGCGGCCAGCGTGACCAGACGATCCCGATATTTTGAACGGGTTTCAGGATTACCCCCATCCAGCGTCTCTACCCAGAACAGTTGAGCAGCCTCATGTGGATTCCACTCAAACATACGGCCGCCAGCACTCACGCCATAAGTCGCAGCAAACTGAGGGGCTTCAATATCACTGAGGGTTTTCAGGATCGCTCCTGTTTCCAGCTTCACGACATCAACGGTTCGGGCAAACCGGCTGTAAGGAACACGATACGAATAAGGACGCTTCAGTTTGGTCGCCACCATGTATTGGCCATCCGGCGAGACGCTGGCCGTTGTGAAAATGCCTGGCTGACCGACAGGAGACACTTGAAGAGAGGCTGCATCGACCCGGGCCAACTGAACCGTCGCATAATACTCGAACAGGATTTCATCATGCGGGCTTTTCAGCAGATCCTGATAGGTACTGGCTTTGGCTTTTTGTCCTGACGTCGATTGAACCAATGGCCCCGTCGGCGTGACGGAGGCAACAGGTGGCGATCCACGATCGGAGGGAATCTGCCGCACAAGGAGTTGACGACCATGATCGATCCACCGAACAGCGATTCCTCCGACATCGGTCAGCAGTATTCCTGGAACCAATCGGGGAGTCAGGTCTTCTCCCTTGGTCTCCAGAACCCAAAGCTGCATCCCCAGCGGGGTATCAACCGTGTAGGCCAGACGACCACCCGTCGGTGACCAGATGGGAGTCGACAGGCCCTTCTGCTCCGCAACAACACGAGGCTGGCTCCCTGTTGCCAGTTTTTGTAAAGCAATCCGACGATATTCCGCCGTCCGACGAAGCGTCGAGAGCGTCGGGTCGACCCTCAAACCACCCATCTTCAGATAAGGCCGTGCATAGAATTCAATGGAAGGCCACGGGGTTCGATCGAGCAAAGCCAACTGAGTGTGATCAGGTGAGAGCACCATCTGCGATGGCAATGGCGCATCAACAATCTGCACCATCTCGTCCGGCGGGAGTTTGTAACCGGTTTCATCAGCAGCCAGGACTGGCGCAGTCTCGCTAATCCCTGACAGACCGAGCGTCAAACTCAAAAGCCAATAAAACCACGCCGAATCCGCTCTCGCCGACTTCACCATGCCATCGCCTTATGTCATTGATTCGGACGGCACTCACCGGGTCATCCCGAGGGGTCGTCCTGTTTGCATCAACTGCCAGGAGGAGCGCGTTCCTGGACAGTGAAATTCGCCTGTCGAGCATAGCGATAAATTCATGGCAAAGTCATCGCAAAAAGCTCACTTCATCGCGGGATTTCCCCCGAAGAGTCGACAACCGGCGTCCAGACCTTGGCTGATTTCTTAGGGTTTGACGAGCCATTTCGCCTGGGTTGTCCCTTCAGGAGACAGTTCCAGACGGACTTCCCCCGACCGCTTTTGCAGATCAATCGCTAAGTGAATGGTGTGTGCTCCCGCAGACCAGTCAACCAGCGTGGTCGCACTGGCCGGCATTGACTCACCATCGATCCATAGGTCAATCCCGGTGGCGTCGTTGAGAACCAGCCTGGCTTTCCCCGAAGTGGTGACGACAGCCGTTGTCTTAAGGAACATCACCTGCCTCGCTTTTTCCGCCAGCCGATCTCGGGTACGGAAGGCAGGCAGGTCAGCCAGCGGGAGCATCCCTGCCACCTGACTGAAAGCAGGTTTCCATTGAAGGCCAGTTCCACTCCTTAAGAGTTCCGTATCAGAGGTGCGATAGAGCTTTGTCCAGGCATCGTCGGTCGGGACAAGGGCTTCCCAACGCATGGCATACGCACCGGAAGGTGGCGCATAGGGGCCAACTTTTCCAAGCTGAGAGAGGAAGGCAATAAGGTCAGCCAGTTCCTTCTGGGTCAGGCCATCGGCTAGCCCCGCAGGCATCAGTGATGTCCCCGCCCCTTGCTCTTCGATGTCTTTAACAGGCACCGAAATTTCCACATCATTCGCATCCCGCAGCACGATTTCCGTCGCTGATTTGCGAGTAACAATTCCCGTCTGAACTCTGCCGTCGATCAAAGCCAGAATCACCGTATTGTAATTTTCTTTGACCTGCTTGTTCGGTGTGACCATGGAATCCAGAAGATAATCCAGCTGAGCGCTCGCACCGATACTCACCAGGTCTGGCCCCACCGCTCCCCCAGCGCCACCGATCGCATGGCACTTCACGCAAGCCAGTTCCGTTCGCCGGAAGATTTGTTCCCCTTGGGCCGCGTTCCCCTGCTTGGAAACAGTCTCCAGAATGGCTGCCAGTTCTTCAGAAGACCAGACCTTAGGCCCGCTCCCCAACTGACCAGCTTCGCGCAAGGCCGCTTGAAGTTGTGGTTCTTCACGCCCCGAGCCTGTCACAGATCGGAGTGCCAACTTGGCAGTATCTTCGCTGAGACGCACGTTCGCCAAGGAACTGGCCAGCAGCGGTGAACCGCCCTTTTCACTGAGAAAAATCTGCAAGACATCATTCACCACGTCTGGCGCGGGAGCCTCACTCAGCAGTTTCCCTGCGGATTTCGCAGCCCGCTCGGCAGCAACAGGAGCTAATCCCTTCACACAAGCCACCCGGACAACCGCGCTTTCTGCCGGGGACTTTGCCTCCTCAGTGCTCTTGCCCTGATTGGCCAGCGCCACCAGCAACTCCAGATTTTGATCCCCCCCCAAACGGGCAAGGGACTGAATGGCTGTGATCCGCATGTCATTAGCGGCCGTTCGATCTTGTGCCAGAGCACGCAATTCGCCAGCCAGCGACTGCAGTTTCCATAGTCCTGCCAGTTCAATAGCAACTCGCTTCTCATTGGCATCTTCGGATTTAAGAAACGGAGCAATTCCGTCCATCTCTCCTGCTGGCTGAATGTTACGGATCCGCTTGGCTGATGCGAGCGCTTCCAGAAGCATGGCTCGCTGGCGACTCTGGGTCTTGGCATCGAGCGCTGCCGCCAAAACCATGCTCAGTTGAGCCGGCCCGCCCAGATTCCCAATCACCTCCATCGTCGCCCCGACTTCACCCGCCGGGATTTTTCCCTGTTGCAACCAGGCCACAAGTGGCGACATCAAATTGACAGCCTTCGTCGCTTTGATTCCATAAAGGAGAGGCTGGATCGAACCATTGGGCATCATTTTTTCAGGTGACCATTCCCCCTGAAGAACCGCGGCATGCCACTGGGGGGCCAGTTCATTCACCGACTTCCAGACGGCGTATTCCAGAAACTCATCCATCGGCTGCGCAGCAACCTTCAAAACAGCCTGAGCCGATGGCGATGTCGGGATTCTGGCCAGTGTTCTAACCACTTCCATCCGCACTTGCGGATGAGGATCATCACACATAGCCAGCAACAGAGGGATCGTTGAAGGGGACAGTGTTGGCGCACGATCAATCCAATGCCCCAGAACTCGCACAGCAGCAGCTCGAATTCGTGAATCAGAATCCTTTAACAGGCGTTCCAGTGTGACAAAGTCCGTCTGATCATGAGCGATATGCACCCACAGTGATTCAAGCTGCCATTCACTGGCATTGGCATCGCCGGGTTTGATCTGGGACGCATGAGCAGCCAGAGCCTGCATGACATCTGCCGTAGGGCGTTCCCGCAACACCAGCTTGGCCTGTTGACGGGTGAACTGCTCGGGAGCCGTTAATAACCCGACAAGTTCTGCATTGGTCGCCGATTCAAGAACCGGCTTATTGACGAGCGGCCGCCCCTTGGCCGTCACACGCCAGATACGGCCGTGCGTATGATCTCGACGAGGATCACGAAAATCGACTTCACCATGCTGAATGATGGGGTTGTACCAGTCGGCAATGTAGATCGCCCCGTCTGGCCCCTGCTTGACATCAATGGGTCGGAAAGCCACATGATTTGTCCGCACGACATCTGGCATGGGCTTGGAAACATACCCTGTTCCCTCGGGCGTCAGTTTGAAGCGACACACACGGTGGCCACGGAAATCATTGGTAATCAGATCGCCACGCCAGTCTTCAGGAAGATGCCGCCCATCGATGACTTCCAGGCCACAGTGCTTGGGACTGCCAGGGTTAAGGCCATGCAGAATGCGCGGGCTGTCAGCAGCCGTGGGATATGACGCACCGGGAACGACAAAGTTAATCCCTTCTCCCCCCGCGCCATCTGTCGCAAACGATTGACCATAGCGATCGAAATGGTGGCCCCAGGTATTCACCCATCCTCGGGCAAGAATATCAAGCCGTCCGGTCGCTGGACGATATTGCCAGATCCCCCCCGCATTTAACCGTTTGACACCAAACGGCGTCTCAATGTGACTATGGATATAAATCGACTGGTTCATATAAAGCAGCCCATCAAATCCCCAGCGGAAAGTGTGCAGGATATGATGGGTATCTTCCGTTCCAAACCCGGACAGGACGATGCGTGACTCGTCGGCTTTGCCATCTCCGTCAACATCTTTGAAGTGAACCAGCTCAGTGCTGTTGGCAACATAAGCCCCGCCATCACCAGGGATCACGGCAGTGGGAATCAGCAGCCCATCGGCAAAAACCGTGGTCTTATCGGCTTGACCATCACCATCGGTATCTTCAAGAATCAGGATCTTGTCGTTGGCGACCTTGCCCGGTTCGATCTGGGGATAAATCTCTGAGGCCGCAACCCACAGTCGGCCACGAGCATCAAAATTCATCTGAATCGGTTTGTGAATCAGCGGGTCAGCAGCAAAGAGGTTGATTTCAAACCCCTCAGCAACTTCCAGTGTCTTCTGCTCGTCCGCGGGATCAGTGGAGGGAATATCTTTGAGATCCCGCTGAGCAACAGCCACCGGGCCAGACAACGCCACCAGAAGCACCGCCAGTGTGGCGGTCGACGCCAGTGTTACGGTCGAAGATCGTGCGGCGTTGGAAGAACAGTTCAGCAAGGAACGAAGCATGGAGATAGCCATCAGATGAAGCATCCCTGGGGAATGATCAGTGGGTATGATTCAGAGCAAAAACGTCTGTTATTACGAAAAGAAAGAGGCTGACAAACAAACGAATCTCAGCCTTCTTCTGCACTTCTCGTTTTTATCTGTATTTCTCGTTTTTAGCAGTAAACGTTCATCGCGTTTGAAGCCAGTTCCGAACGTCCCAATGCGAAGTCACAATAAAACCGCATTGGGAAGAACAGGAACACTTGTCGACGGCAATCACCGCCACGATCAGGGCTTTGTGGAGGCAGGTTTGGCATCTTTGCGAACTGCCAGCCACTGAAGAATCGACTTCTCGGCAGCATCAACCAGAGGATCGAACTGAGCGATTTCCACCGCGTTGTTGCCTTGTTCGTGTTTGCGGAAGCCCGTGAGATAAGTGATGTTTTGTGGCCGCCACCGATGAAAGAAGAGCGTGTTTTTAGCGATCACCGCTTGCCGCAATTCTTCACGCTCGTCCTCGGGAACATTGACACGGATAATGGCTTGGCCATCGGCGGTTGCGAATTGCAGTTGATCAGCCAGCCGCCGGGCAACCAATTGCTCTCCTTTTGCGTCCGGATGAAGACCATTTTCTGCCCGCAAATCTGCGCCTGCCGGCAAGGACGTGAAGAGGTCGATCACCGGCGCATTGAGTTCCTTCCCCAGCTTCTTGATAACCGCGACGTAGTCACTCAGAACGGCATTCTGTCCCGAGGGATCTTTCATGGGAGCGGCTGTTTTTTCAAACGGAAACGGAGTGATCAAAACCAGTCGCGCCCCGGTGGCCGCCGTGATCTCTTTGGCTAGTTTGCGATACTGGGCTTCAAACTTGCCAATCCCCGCTGCTCCCGCCCAGGACTCATTGGCACCATACGATAACCAGACAGCAGTGGGCTTAAGCTCCTTGGTCAGTTCAATCAGCCGGGCATATCCCACAGCGGGCGGATCAAAAATTCCCCGGCTCTCCGCCCAGACAGTGTCACCGCTCCAACCCAGGTTCCTCAACACGAACGGTTGTGACCCCATGCGTGTCAATAACTCGGTTTCGACCTGGCCATAATTCACATCACGCTCAACCCAGGTCGGCCCGATCCAGACGATCCGGTCGTTTGCACGCAAAACGGGCTTCTCAGCGGCATCAGAGGGAGAGTTTTGAACTGCCGGTACTGTGTGGACTTTGGGCAGGTCGCTGGCAAGCGCTGAGGGAATCGGCGATAGCACAAACCCCATCAACGCCAGCCCCTTCAATGCAAGCCTTGTGAACGTGAATCTCGTCTGTAACATGCTTGTCAGAAATTTCCTGGAAGTATCGTACCGCCGAAGAGGGGGCAGATTTTTTTTTGAGCGAGGCATAACCATCTTTCTCTCGTGCGAGCTGATCTCGACAGAAAACTCCGGTGGAATCTCTCATGGCGCACTCACCCCGTTGAAGATATCCACAGGAGTTGATGGATGCCACCCTGAGTGCGAGAAGTCACACTCATCGAGCAATCTGAGAGCCCCCAACAGCGACCACAATCTGACATTCAGAAGTCCCTTTACTGATAACGCAGTTTGTTGCGCCAGCACGATCATGTTCCGCAAGCCCGTTGCTCACGATTTCCCTCTCCAAGTCGCTCCACTGACTTAACACCCCTCACAACCATTGGACATTCGCCCTGCCCGCAGATTACAACATCTGCGAGAATCAATAATCGCTGATGCGACCCCGCCAAGGAGTTTTAATGATGTGCAGGTCTGTGATCACTGCTGTGGCCCTGGGGCTGTTGTCCCTGACGGCTTGGACTGATCCTGATGTCGTTTCTGCAGTAGAGATCGTGATCGATGATGGCTGGACGCGGGCGAAACTCGATGAAACCTTCCGCGCAGAAGGCGTCGCCACAGGTGACTTCAACCATGATGGCTTGATGGATGTTGCCGCTGGTGACTTCTGGTATGCCGCTCCTGATTGGAAAAAGCACGAAGTCCGTCCGGTGGGTGAGTACAAATGGAACGGCAACTACAGCCAGTGCTTTGTGGAATTCGCCCACGACATCAATAACGATGGCTGGGACGATCTGATCATCATCGGTTTCCCAGGCGATCCCTTCTCATGGTATGAAAACCCGAAAAACGCCGAAGGCCACTGGAAGAAGCACGAAATCTGGACAAGTGCCTGCAACGAAACGGTGCTTTTCACAGACATCACAGGCGATGACAAACCGGAACTCGTTTTGGGATCACAACCCGAACGACAGATGGGATATCTGGAAATTCCGGCAGCCGACAAGATTCACGAACGCTGGAAGTTTGTGCCCATCAGTGAACCGGGTGATCCCGCTCAGAATGGAACGTTCAAGTATTATCACGGCTTAGGGGCCGGCGACTTCAACGGTGACGGGCGCGTCGATGTTCTGATTCCCCATGGTTGGTGGGAACAGCCCGAGAAGCTCGATGGTTCCCCCTGGGCTTTTCATCCCTGGAAACTGGCCGAGAAACCAGATGGCCCCCCCTTGCCCGCCGCGAATATCCATGTGATCGACCTGGATCTCGATGGGGACAACGACATCATCATGAGTTCCGCCCATAAGTACGGTCTCTGGTGGTTCGAAAACACCGGCAATGGCAACGCTCTGACATTCCACAAGATCGATGACACCGTTTCTCAAAATCATGCTCTCCTCATGGTCGATCTCAAAAACGGTCATCCTCATCTGGTCACCGGCAAACGATTCTGGGCACACAACGGCTCAGATCCGGGAGAAAAGGAACCCGTGGTCATACTCACCTATGAGATCATCCGCGAGAAAGGCCAGCCTCCCAGGTTCATCCGCCGTGAGATTGGAGCCGGAGCAGACACAGGGATTGGCACGCAATTCGAGATCCGTGACATGAACGACGACGGGCAACTGGACGTCATTCTCTCAAACAAAAAAGGCGTCAACGTCCTCTTCCAGAAACCTAAGCCTTAACCAGTTCCCTGGCTGATGCAGACTTCACGCTCGTGCAACAGATCGGGTTTTGAATCGAAATCAGCCACGGCAACAAGCAATCCAGCGGCAGGGCATGAATCACGATGCCCTGCCGCTGTGTTTATTTTGACGAATCAAATATCGACTTCACGTTGAAGCGATTCTCTCCGAGCAATGCCCGGTCATCCTTGAGATCGACTCCACTCAATCGCCGGGTGTGAGAAGCCGTTAAAAGGTACACCAGCGTGTCGGCAGCAGCAGGCAGTGGTAAGCCTGCGGGGCGAATATTGGAAACACAATTTCTTTCGGCATCGTTTCGCCCAGGACGTGGCTCATAGACAAAGTAGGCCCCCAGGCTATCCGGAGTTCCCAATCCCGGACGTTCCCCGATCAGAGAAAGAGCAAGACGGGCGTTGAGGCAAAACCCGACGTCATCCTGCAACGCGACTCGTCCCTGATGGGCAATCACGATCGGAGATATTTTCCAGCCACGATCACTAAGCGGTGGTAGCAAAGACTCCAATAACCCCACGGCATGAGATTGAGCTGCCACCGCCGACAAGCCATCGGCAATCAGAAGGGCCAGATCAAAGGCAAAGCCACCTGATGTTTCGCTTGATGCCTGATTCGCCAATTCTTTGAGACGAATCGCATCACTGGGACACAGTTTTCTCCCCAGATGCGGCATCTGCAACATTTCGGTGCGATCGCTGGCCTGAGTCTGAACCGTGATCGTTTCCCAACCACGGTGCTGCATTTCCCTGGTGAGAAGCTCGCTATCAAGCCCGACATGCACCGCATCGCGGGCGCGGGCATGCGCCAGGCTGAACTTCAGCCATTCATGAGTCGGCAGACTCCCCCCCGCGCGGCCCAAAGCAATCCGGGCAGCTGTCAATTCTCTCCACGATGACCACGCGTCAGGTTGAGATCCAGAGGAAGCCATATCCTTAGTCATTCCCACAGGAGACTACTGCATTGTCAAAGTATAAATTTCGGGTCTCTTCTGTTGTTAAGTCCGACAACGGAGGACGTTGCGGCGGCATCAACCCGAAGACAAAGCCGTGACACGGCACTACCGAAGGCTGAGATGCTGAGCCAGACGATGCTGCAAAGTCACCGGCGCCAAGTGTCCCGATTCATCCATAATCCCGGTTTCAACCAACCACTGTTCAAATTCAGGCGCCGGCCTGAGCTTTAAGGTTTGTCTCAAGTAATGGCTGTCATGAAATGACGTGGATTGGTAATTGAGCATGATATCATCGGCACCAGGCACCCCCATGATATAGCTCACACCCGCCATGCCCAGCATGGAAAGTAGCACATCCATATCGTCCTGATCGGCATCCGCATGATTTGTGTAGCAGACATCGCAGCCCATGGGCAGCCCCAGCAGCTTGCCACAAAAATGATCTTCTAAACTCGCCCGCAGGATTTGCTTACCGTTATATAGATACTCCGGGCCAATGAACCCCACGACGGTATTAACCAATAAAGGCTGGTAGCGCCGGGCGACCGCGTAAGCACGAGCTTCGAGCGTCTGCTGATCGATGCCATGATGGGCACCCGCCGATAAACAGGAACCTTGACCCGTTTCAAAGTACATCACATTGTCGCCGATTGTTCCCCGGCGAAGCTCTTTCGCCATTTGCCAGGCTTCATCCAGCATGCTCAACGAAATGCCGAAGCTGCGATTCGCCTGTTCTGTCCCCGCGATCGACTGGAACACCAGATCCACCGGAGCTTGCTGTTCCATCACCTGCATCGTGGTGGAGATGTGTGCCAGAATGCACGACTGAGTCGGAATCTCATGAGTTTCAATCAATTCGGAGAGTAACTTCAAAAGTTCCGTCGTTCGCGGAACGTTGTCAGTCGCGGGATTAATACCGATCACCGCGTCACCACAGGCGTAACACAAGCCATCGAGAATTGACGCCGCGATTCCCCGCAGATCATCCGTCGGATGATTGGGCTGCAACCGTACGGAAAGCCTGCCGGGAAGCCCAATGGTATTGCGGAATTTTGTGATCACCCGGCACTTGCTGGCCACCAGCACCAGATCCTGATTCCTCATCAGTTTGCTGACCGCCGCTGCCATCTCCGGAGTGATACCCGCACAAACCTGGGCAAGGACTTCACTGGTTGTCTCATACTTCAGCAACCATTCTCGAAACTCACCCACCGTGAGGCTGCGGATCGTGGAAAAAGCCACTGGATCATGCGATTCCTGAATCAACCGCGAGACTTCATCAACCTCAGGATCAATGACCATCTCTTCCAGGAAGTCCGATAGCCTGACATCAGCAAGCGCCATTCGAGCCGCAACACGCTCTTCTTCCGAACGGGCCGCAATGCCTGCCAACTCATCACCTGAGCGGCGGGCCGTAGCCTTGGCGAGCAATTCCCCCAAGCCCTCAAAGACCCATGTCGTCGAACCCAGATGACTTCGCCAGACTCTCATGAAGACTCACTTAAAGGGATTCATTCTGACACAGCAGAAAATCATCAGCCCTATGACTCGCTGGCTCCCGGTTCTGGAACTCTTAACGCATTCATTTCCATCTTGCCCATCCCCGAATTGTTGATTTTGGGAGCAGGCAAACTTGCCGTTTGTTCAAGAGAGAAGCCCGGACGAATGACCATCAGGTAATAGCCTGTCGCCAGGAGCAGGCAGGCCAGAAATTGAAGACTTAATGACGCTTTCCAGTTCCCTGAATTCAAATTTTGCCACAGCATGGCTAACAGTAGCACGATCGAAAGCCATTGAGCCAGTCGCGGCATGAGAGGATAAAACGGCACGCGATAAGGACGTGGTAAATCGGGTTCTTTCAACCGAAGCTGCACCAGTGCCTCCATCGAAAGAATGTACAGCAATGCCGCTCCCATGGCCGAAATCGTGATCATGCCAGCCGTGTCAAAAAACAAAACAGCCAGCACTCCCAATCCCCAATTGACAACCAATGACACCCACGGAGCATGTGTTCGCGGCTGGATCGTAGCCAGTTTCGAGGGAAGATAACCAGCACGCCCCATCTCAAAGAGTGATCGGCCAGCCGCAAAAATAATCCCGTTCAAACTGCATATCAGACCCAATCCACCAATCCCAATCAATAACTGATACAAAGGATGAGTGCTGGGCATGATCTGACCTAAGGCCAAAGGAAGTGGGCTGTCTGACATTCTGCCAGGCTCTGTGATTGTCAGCGATTCGCCCACAAGAGAAACCTGTTCCGGCTGATAGACCACTCGTTCCCAGCCACCCACACCCACAGCACAAATCAACACGCCACCGGCCAAAAACACCAACGTGGCGAGCGCCGTACCAAACCCGATCAGCACATTCCGTTGAGGGTTCTTCGTTTCCTCAGCGGCATTGGCAACCCCTTCAATGGCCAGATAAAACCAGACCGCAAAGGGCAGTGCGGCAATCACTCCTGTCCAGCCACTGGGCCAGGCATTCGCCAGAAGATGTTCCGTACGGACATGCGGTGCGGTCACTCCCATAAATAGCAGTAACTCTCCCACAGCCAGCACCGTCACGACCAACTCAAAGAGAGCCGCCTGCTTCACCCCCACAAGATTCAGCAGCGTGAAGGCCGATAGCGAGCCGACAGCCACCAGCTTCGGGTCAACTCCCGGCCAGTTCGTAACGGCATACGCCCCCAGCGCCATCGCAATCGCGGGCGGAGCAAAGACAAATTCAATGAGCTGAGCGATCCCTGTGAGGAACCCGCCATAGGACCCCAAACCGCGGAGCGCATAGACAAAACCACCGCCCGCCTTCGGTAACGCGCATGCCAGTTCGGCATAACTGAGCACAAACGCGATATACATGATCGTTACCAGCACAAAGGCGACCAGCAATCCGCCAGTGCCACCTGCTGGTAAACCAATGTTCCACCCGAAGTACTCTCCGGCGATGACATAGCCGACACCCAATCCCCAGAGTGTCCATGGCCCCAGACTCTTCTGGAGTTCCGGTGCATGTCCACTTGCGGCCAACCCGTCACTTGTCATCGCAATCTTCACCCTGCAGGAATCCCGTAACCTCTCGGCAAAATTGCCATAGGAACGAAATTCAGAACCATTGTCCGGCGAGGGCGCATCACCGAATATGTGGCCACATTACCTGCGTATTGAGGCACTGAAAAGTGGAACTTGCTAAATTGATTCGATGCCTGGACAAGATGCGCGAGCGGCTACGAACAGCACGTGCCAAGCTCACCGACTTTGCGTGACTCGTCAGATCGGCAGTTCAATAAAGCCACCTGGATCGTTCTATCACAGCACGGATCTGTCATAGACCAGCGGCATCACTGTCTTTTCTCGAAGAGGTTCACACAGATGACATTCCCTCAAATTCCACCGCAATCACGCTGGTCATTAGTGCCCACAGTCTCGCTATGCCTTTGGGGATGGCTATTCATGGCCCCTGGCTTTGCTGCTGATTCCAAACCTGCCACACGTCCCAACATCATCTTCGTACTGGCCGATGATCTCGGAGGAACAGATGTCGGGTGTTACGGCAGCAAGTATTACGAGACTCCGAATATCGATCGCCTCGCTCAACAGGGAGTTTCCTTCCGTTCACACCATCACTGCCAGAACTGTGCTCCCACACGAGCGGCACTCATGACAGGGCAATACGGGGCACGAACGGGAATCTATACCGTTGGCAACATCGACCGGTTTGACTGGCAAAGCCAGCCCTTACGCCCTGTCGATAACATGACGAACCTGCCGCTCGATCGAGCGACCATTGCTGATCAACTTAAAATGACTGGCTACAAAACGGGAATGTTCGGCAAATGGCATCTTGGCCAGAACGGAGCCTATTCTCCCGGAAAACGTGGGTTTGATGAAGCGATTGAGTCCAATGGTGCTCATTTCAACTTCAAAACAAATCCTCCTCAGTCCGACACGGAAGGGAAGTACCTTGCTGATTATCTGACAGATCGTGCGGTGGATTTTATTGATCGCCATCAGTCAGAGCCGTTCTTCCTTTACCTGCCTCACTTTGGAGTGCACAGCCCACATCACGCAAAAAAAGAATTGGTCGAAAGATTCAAAAACAAGCCGGGTGTGGGCGGGCACAATAACCCTGTCTATGCCGCAATGATCGCCAGCATTGATGAAAGCGTCGGTCGGATCATGCAAAAACTGGATGATCTCAAACTGGCAGACAACACGATCCTGATTTTTGCCAGCGATAACGGCGGCGTGGGTGGATATCGCCGCGAAGGGATCACCAAAGGAAACGACATTACGGACAACGCTCCCCTTCGTAGCGGAAAAGGAAGCTTATACGAGGGAGGAACTCGTGTTCCACTCATCGTTCGCTGGCCGGGCGTGGCACCAGCGGGAAGTGATTGCCTTGTCCCCACCATCCACGTGGATATCTACCCGACGTTGCTGGAACTCACTGGAGCGAAAAAGCCTGAGCATGTGCTCGATGGAGAAAGCCTTGTGGCTTTAGTGAAGTCTCCCGAGTCAGATCTGAGTCGAGACGCCATCTTCCAGCATTTCCCTGGCTATCTGGGATCTGGAAAAGGGGAATGGCGCACCAAACCGGTCAGCCTGATTCAAGCGGACGACTGGAAATTGATGGAATTCCTCGAAGACGGACACCTGGAACTCTATCGTCTTTCCGATGATGTCGGCGAAACCAAAAACCTGGCCACTGCTGAACCAGAAAAAGCCAAAGAACTTCTGGCCCGGCTTAATGCCTGGCGCGAGAAGATTCAGGCACCCATGCCCACAAAAAATGAACCTTCAACCAAAGCGTCCACTGAAAAGCCAGGGAAGGGCAAGGGGAAAGGAAAGAAAGCTAAAGCCGCTGCTGCTCAATCGTCTGATGACTGATCGCAAAAAGCGCTAAATACCCTGAAAAGCTAGCACAGTCAGTAAATAGCGATAATGCTAGTAGTGGGAAGTGAGAAGTGTCCCAGACGTTCATGACCACGTTTGGGACACTCCACGAATAAAATGAGTGATCTCGCACTACTTCTTCAAAGAGATCACGAGTCGATTTGGACCGGATTCCAGCACATGGTGCTGATCCGTGGAGGTATCCATAAAATACTTCTGCGGGATCCCTGCGGGCGTCTTCCCTTTCGCCGAAGATCTGAGGCAAATCAGATAGCTGCCGGGTGGAATGGTCTCTTTCACAGAAAACTGCCCGCTCTCCTCCGTCTCAACTTCTGTAATCTTGCCCAGATGGCCTGAATAGAAAATTAAACCAACAGGCCCGACAGGCGCACCGTCCAACTCGACAACGCCACTGACGGTCGCGCTGGGAGTGTCGTTTTTAGCGGCTCCACACCCCGACAACAGCGCAATCATGGCCAGTGATGCTGCAACCCATGAAAATCTCAGAGTTTTTTGCATGAGATCTCTATATTGAGCTGCTATTCGTAATCGAGCTTCCACTTTCATTCTCCCAAGCCATCAGCAATAAGCATCGGACGCAGAGTGCCCTCTATGAACCAGCCTATTCGGGTGATGCCGTGTTTCCGTCCGCACGGGTGCTCAACCAGCGATAAGTTTGCTTATCCATATTTTCGCTGAGGAAACGGACAGCACCATCGGCAAAGACAAAGTGGGTGCCGCCTACATGGTCACTTCCAAAATTCGCATCGTTATCATCAAAGGAGCCAGTCTCCACATTTCGATTCATATGTGACGTCGTGTTCCGACAGGCATGCCACCCCCAACGATACTGATGACTTGTTAAGGTCGTGGATTGGACAGTTCTTTTTTCTCCCACTGCAAAAACGTTCGATGTTCCGTCAGTAATATCTCTCATTTTAATATTGCTGTTCTGGTTAAAGAGACCGACCCAACTGGTGCTAACGCCGCTATTAGTGTGTCCAGTTCCCGCAGAGACAGCATAGTCACCATAAGCCGTATTTCCGCCTGAGGTTGCTCCTCTAGGTTTTGAGGGGCAGAAGTAGGAAGAAACCGGCACTTTCGCAGCATTGATGTTACTGGAGTGATCTACAGGAACATTAAAATCCCACAGTTTATAAAGTGGTGCCTGATCGACATACGGCAGTATAAATACAAAAGTGTTGATCATTGTATAGTTGGTGCTGGAGCGATTCTGATAAATGCTTCCAGGCGGGAAGACATTGTGCGTGTCGTGATAGTTATGTAACGCCAGCCCGAGTTGCTTGAGATGATTCTTGCATTGAGTACGGCGGGCCGCTTCTCGTGCCTGCTGGACAGCCGGCAGGAGCAGCGCAATCAGAATCGCGATGATGGCAATCACCACCAACAGTTCAATCAACGTGAACGCACGGCGGAAGCGGTTGGTGCTCATGAGGCACTCCTTGAACCAGAAGAAGGGACAACAAGATGACAGGAAGTCAGAAGGCAAGACTTGAAATCAACAAACTCTCATATTGAATTTTGTTTAACTGTCTGTCATTACAATATTGCGGAAAAGAATTTCGCTTTTGCGTCAAATTGCGTCACCCGGCGGCCAGAACAGGTGTTATTACCTAATGAAACACGTAGCGCTACTCATAGAAACCTCTCGCAGCTATGGGAGAGACCTCCTGCGAGGAATTCATCGCTATGTGGCAGAGCACGAGCCTTGGTCAATGTACTTGGAATTACGGGCACTCGATTCCCGCCCTCCCGCCTGGTTGTCTCAATGGCGAGGGGATGGAATTCTGACGCGCACAGGTTCTGAAACCATGGCCCAGGCGCTCATCCAGGTGAATGTCCCCACCGTGGAGTTAAGAGCAACCAAGCTGAACACACCTTTTCCCTTTGTGGGTGTTGATAACGTGGCGCTGGGTGAGATGGTCGCCACCCATTTGCTGGAAAGAGGGTTTCGTCACTTCGGTGTCTACGAATTGGATGTTGAAGACTACTTCGCCGAACGGCGCGAGACTTTCACGGCGGCAATTATTCGTGCCGGGCATCCCGTTGAATCGTTCCGTGCTCCTGATCATCGGGAGCAACCCACAGAATGGGAAAAACATCAGGAATTACTGGTTAATTGGCTGCTGAAGCTTCCTAAACCTGTCGGTCTGATGGCTTGCACGGATCAACTGGGGTATTGGTTGCTCGATGCCTGCCAGCGAGCGGGAATTTCTGTTCCCGAGGAAGCTGCTATTGTCGGAGCCGAGAACGATGAAACACTCTGCACGATGGCAAGGCCACCTCTCTCGAGTGTGGCCTATGATGCCAAGCAGATTGGCTATCAAGCTGCTCGCCTGCTTGATGACTGGATGCAGGGAACCTCTCCAGGGAAAGAACGATTACTGGTTCCACCACTCGGCATCGTTAATCGGCAGTCATCAGATGTCGTGGCAATCGATGACCGGCAGATTGCCAGTGCCGTTCGCTTTATTAGAGAAAATGCCTGTAACGGAATCGATGTGAGTGATGTCGTTGAACACGCATTGCTCTCACGAAGTACCCTGGAACGAAAAACGCGACTGCTTCTGGGACGATCCCCCAAAGAAGAAATCATGCGTGTTCAACTGGCAGCGGCTCGCAAACTCCTCATTGAAACCGAACTCTCCATTGAGACGATTGCAATCCGTTGTGGCTTTTCATCGTCCCAATATTTCTGCACAGCCTTTCGTTCAAGCGAAGAGATCACCCCCGGCGACTTCCGTCGCCACCAACGCTCACATTAAGTGCCTATCCTGAAACTCTCAAACCCTTCTCCCTCGAGGGAGAAGGTGGCCGCAGGCCGGATGAGGGGGAGCACTTGGTTCCCGATATAGGGTCGCCTATTGCGATGAGAAATACAGAGGATTCTCAGACAGGCTCTCAGTCAGTGTGAATTCAAGCCCGCCTGAAGATCTCATCAAAACCAGGACATTCGCGCAGACGGTAACTCGCGAGAGATTGGCTTAAGGAATTTTTTCTGAGCCAGTTGTATGATGTCTGGTGACCTCTCAACGGAAAATTGTCTCGAGTATTTATTGGAACGCTCGCATGCCGCTCACGACGGTCAATTCCTTGCAACCATGTGGGAACAGTTTTTTCGACAACTTCCGGGCCGCTAACCGGACTTTTCTGATCTGCACAATCATCACTTCCCTGATATGCCTTTCCATGCCGACCGCTCAATCACAGGGGGGATCATCAACAGCCAAAATCCCCACCACCGCGGAAGCCCGCCAGGTGATTGATCTTTCTCAATTGAAGTTAGCACCTGGGGCAGAGACCCTCACACGCCGGCCTTCCATGTGGCTGAGCTATGATGCCGCCGGCAAAGTGACCGAGGCTTTCAAATTTCATCAGGATCAACTGAAAGCAGCCGGTTGGAAAGAACTCCCGGGAACCTCAGCAATGGATTCCGTCGCTTCCGGCATGTTTGAAAAGAACGGCTACGGCATCTCTCTGATGGTTTCTGAAGTTGGCAAGAAATCCCGAATCTCGATCACACCTCATGGGAACCTGTCGCTCGATAAGCTGCCCGTTCCTGCGGGTTCTCAGCTCATCATCAAATCGCCCGCTCAGGCCATGTTCATGGCTCCCACGGATGCCCCGACAACGACATCAATCATTGAAAAGCAGCTTTTGGCCTCGAGATGGAAACCTTATGGATCTGCTGGCCCGATGCTCACTTTCAGCCAGAATGGCATGCTGCTGAACGTGATGATTTCAGCGGCTCCAGCTCAAGGGGGCAAGACCATGGTGATGTACTCATCATCCCTTCGTTCAGCAGATCTCCCGATTTCCGCCAATGCCACGGCTGTTCAATATTCGGATCAACTGACACAGGTCGGCTGGGACAGTCGTTCTGAGCCAACGCCGCTCATTGAGGAAATGCGAGCACTTCTTCAAGCCCAGGGATGGAAACCGACAACAGCAAATCCGTTGCTGATCGACTACAAGCTGACAACCATTTTTCGCTCAGCGGAAAAAGGAATGCTGATCCTTGAAGTCCGTGACATGAAACCCGGATCTCGTGTCATGCTTCGTGAATACTTCCCGGAGGAAGTTCCTGAAGAAGGAGCCAAACCAAAAAGTCCTCGACCGTAACAGGCTGCTCCTGCCTGATCGGCTTGCAAACTGAGCGCACAATCGAGATACTCCCTCCCCATGGCTTGGCCAATCAAAGCCAGACGCACCCCTAGCTCAATTGGATAGAGCAACGGTCTTCGGAACCGTAGGTTAGTGGTTCGACTCCACTGGGGTGCATTTTCCGCAAGTCATCCAGGACGCAAGACTTAGCGTACCAATCTATTCTCTGTAGATGGTTCGTAGTGCGGCTCGAAACTCCTGAGAAATTGGTACTCTTACCACTTTTGTGAGATCATCGAGGATCGCCTCTTTCCAGCGTGGTTTGCCGCCCAAGACGCCGGCGTCCCCCGTCTGACTCTTCGCAAGTCCTCCGGCCAAGCCCTTGTCCGCTTCCAGGGAAGAGATCATGATCTCGGTCGCTATGGTAAGCCGGAAACCAGCGAATGGTATGCCCGGTCGATTTCTGACTTGGTGATCCACTAGCGCTGACTGTTCACCGGCAATAGTGCGGGCTTCTTCAGCAGCCTATTAGGGTTACTCAATAAAGTCGCAGTTGGACTTTTGAGTAACTTGACAGAAGGGCTTACCGTAACCGCATGAATAAAGTGACTTGCATGAAGCCGCTCGAAACAGGGCTGCCTGGAAGGAACCAACAGCAACAAAGAAGCCGTTTTCAGGATGTTGCTTCAAACGGTCAACGAAAAAAGCCTCATATTTCTATGAGGCTTTTTCACTGAAATGAGTTTGAGCCGCAATGCGTTACTTCATGAAGAAGTCCGTCGGGCCGCGGTGGGTGTAGTAAGGGTACTGCACCATTCCGGCAGGAACCGGGGATGTGGGGTAGCTGAGATTCTGTGGCCAGACATGACGATAGGTGTGGTGGTTGTGGGGATAACCGCAACCTTTACCGCACTTTCGGCAGCCATCAGGGGGGCAAGCGTTACCGTTCTGACATTCCGGGCAGCCATCACCAGTCTGAGCACCTGGGCCATGTCCCATTCCGTAGCGATTATGGTTGGTGTAAATCTGCCCTTGAGCACCGGTGAAGTACCCTTCATTGCCAGCGTAATAACCGCCGTCAAAACCATAATTATGGTTGCGAGCTTGTGGCAGCAACGAATAATCGTGGTGCTTGGCATGAGCCTTGGCGTGCTGGCCATATGCCGGAGCTGACCCGATCAGAGGAGCCTGTGTTCGCTCCTGGTTCAGAATTGTGGCCTGGTCCACGGGGGAACCATCCGCCAAGACATAGGGCGTTTGACCGCGCACTGTCTGATTTGTTGACTGACAGCCTGAAAACAGGACTGCAATACCTAACGCCAGAATTCCCAGCGATGATGTCGAGTTCATTCTCGCCATTCTCCCACCGTCCGAACCAATACCCCCTCGCCAGAGAAGACTTCTCTGGACTCTCAGTAAGGGTTATCGGCTGTTTCGCGTCAAAACAAGAATAATTGATTTGCCAAGTCTCTCCGGCATACGCACTACAGACGGAACGCCTTGCAGGGTCAGCCCAATCCGGCTAAAGTCTCATAGCGTCGAAGGCCAAGGATCGGCCATTCGCTCGATTAGGCAGAAGCTGTTCTTCAGCTTAGGTTTATAGCAAATCAGATAAAGCTGTTTCCTGTGGTTTTGGGCTTGTTATCCAGTCCTTTCTGCAGAATTCCGGCAAGTGTTGCAGGTTGTCAGGGAGGGGCAAATGTTCGTCACGATCTCTTCGAGATGTTTCTCGGAAATTCCATTTGTCGATGCCTGTCCGCTGATTTCGGATCTTCACTACGACAAACTTGAAATATGGATGGATGATGCTTCCGAGCATCTGAAGCCTTCTGTCGTTGCTGAAAATCCAGAACGATTTGCCAAGCAATACCGTGAAGTCACTCGTATGGCGCCTGTTGCCATTACCCTGGAAAACGATATTGCATCGGGGCCGTTTGAATCCCTTTGTAAACTGGCGAAGATGCTGAAGATCACGCAGATCACATTGCCAGCCGGATCGTTGGGAACCCCTTTCAACGAAGAAATTGATCGTCTGCGCAATCGATTGGCCATTGCGAATACTGCTGGTATCCGCCTTTCGTTGAAAATGAAGACATCAACGCTTACTGAAGATCCCCGGACGGCAGTGGAGCTTTGCCAATCGGTTCAAGGACTGGGAATCACCCTTGATCCCAGCACGGTGATCTGTGGCCCTCATTCAAACCAGTCCATCGACCCCGTTTTCCCTTACACTTATCATACCCACCTGCGAGACACCTCACCTACGCAGTTTCAGGTGCCTGTCGGGCTGGGAGAGGTCGATTACGGCCGCATTATCAGCCAGTTAGAGCGATGCAGCTATCACCGTGCTCTCTCTGTCGAAATGTACCCTGAATTGATTTCAGGAACCGAGCGAACACTGGAACTTCGCAAAATGCGTCTCTTGTTGGAAAGCCAGCTTTAAAACGACATGCTGTCTTCCCAAGATATTTTAAGGGCACCTGCTCCCCTTTTTGGTGACGGTTCTTCCCAATATTCAGGCCAGTGACGAGACACGATCGGCCTTGATGTGAACGATCACCTCCCCATGAGGGTCTCGTTCACAGGGTGTCGCTGGTCGAGGGGATCGAAATCGTGATGAGCGTAGGAAACTCGGCTGCTCCTGCAACACCTGTCGTGTCCGCAGCCGGAGAATCCTCCCTGCTTTCACAAGCGAATGGCCGGACTCCTCTGGACGAATTGAATTGGGATCTCGCCGCTGAGAGCATCACCGTCCGCATTCGCTGGTTTGGTGTGCTGGTGGGATTCGTGCTGGTAAACGTGGTGGGAAGTGGTCAGAACCAGCTCATTCTCAACGCGATTCTCACGCTAGGAGCCATCTATGCCATCGTTGATACGTGGTATAGTTTTCGCGGGCTTGTGTTTCTGGATGCAGCTCCCCTGCTGATTTCCGGCATGGAAGCGGTCTTCATTGGGCTGCTTTGTTACTTCGATGAAGGGCTGCTCAGCCCGTTTCGATTCTATTACTTTCTGTCGCTGCTGGTCTGTGCCTTAAGGCATCCCGCATGGATGACTTATCTCTCTCTGTTTCTTCATACAGCCAGCTATGCCGCTCTAACATTCAATGCGCCACTCACCAGCCAGCGAGGGGCGGCTCTCGTCTTTATGCTGGTGCTGATGTCCTGGGTCACCTGGGCGACGGTTTCGCTTTCAGGTCTGCTCAAGCGTGCCGGGCGCCGGCTCGTGTCGCTGAATCAGGTGTTGCGACAAAATCAGGGGCAACTGGAGCAGCGCATCAGCGAACGAACCCGGCAACTTCAGGAATCTCAGGCGATGCTGGTTCAGCATGAAAAACAGGCCGCCTTCGGATTGTTAGCCGCAGGGATTGCCCATGAAGTGGGAAATCCGCTGGCTGCCATCAGTTCTCTCGTGCAGATGTTGAATCGTCGCGATATCGATAACCACACCAGGGAAAAACTGCATCTGGTGGATGACCAATTGCGTCGCATCCAGCGGACATTGCGCGAGTTGGTGGATTTCAGCCGACCTGCCACGAACATTGAAACCAATTGCGATATTCACGAGGTGCTCGGTGCCGCTTTGAGTATTGCGAAATACTATAAGCGCAAGAAAGGCAAACGGATTATTACGGCCTTTGCCGAAGGTGTCCCACGTGTTCGCGCGTTGCGTGATCAACTGGTGCAGGTTTTTTTGAACCTGATTCTGAATGCTCTCGACGCCACAGAAGAGGGGGGGATGATCCGCATTGCCACATCTGTGGAACAGGGATGGCTGAGAATCGATATTCGCGATGACGGCCACGGGATCGATACGGCTAGCCGGGCGAAGATTTTTCAGCCGTACTTCACAACCAAATCAACTGGCACAGGTCTGGGGTTATTTGTCTGCCGCAACATTATTGAACAGCAGTTTCATGGGCGAATTGAACTGACGGAGTCGACATCCAGCGGTTCGACATTCACCGTTTTTCTCACCAACGAGGCTTTGAAAGAGCTGGATCATCTCTCCTCAGGAGATGAAAAGGGAGAATTCCCCATCGAAGAGGTCTCGTGAAGCTGTTACCGAACAACAGCGGGAGCAGCTTTGATTCGATCAAGATCATGCGGTCAAAGACTCGACAGCCTCCTTGGCCTCACGCAATCCCAGGCCGGCGGCATCTCGCAATACTTTAATGGCCTGAATCTTTTGGTGCTGAGTGGTCAACTCAATGATCTCATGCTTGGTAGAATCGGGAAGTTTCAGTCCCAGCTTGTCAAAACGATCATAGGCTGTCTGGCGAATTTTCTGTTGTTCATGGGGATCCATGGGCTTGTGCGTCGTTCCGATCCCGAGTAGGCCCCCTGCAAGCAGAAAGAGAACCGATAACCCCAACACCACGGCAATCCCGCCTGCGATGAGTAGCCCTGCTGTTGCCGCCATGGATGAATTCCTGTTGAAAAGACTGCTGCCCTGTTTTTGATTCCCCATGGAGACGATAAACATCTTTTCCATAGGTGTCATAGAGAATTCTGGCTTTAGGGTTTTAAGCCAACGCTGTTTGAAAAAAAGAATTTGCTGCTATTCCGAAACTTTAATGACGACTTTCCCAAAGTGTGACGCAGAGGCTAAATGGGCAAACGCTTTGGAGGCGTCGTTGTAGTCAAAAACATGGTCAATCACCGGGTGGATCTGGTGCTGCTCCATCAAGGTCTTGAATTCCTGAAACATGGCCTGGCTGCCGACATAAATACCATTGAGCCGGGCGTTTTTGACGACCAGTGGGAAAAGGCTGGCAGAAGGTGGGCCAAAGCCTGTCAGTACGCCAATCAACGCGATGTGTCCGCCAGCAGCGACAGACTGCATCGATTTCTCGAACGTGCCTGGGCCACCGACTTCCACCACGTGATTAACGCCTCGCTTGCCGGTTAAATCCAGGACGACCTTCTGCCATTCCGAATAGGCACGATAGTTGATCGTCGCTGCCGCTCCCATGGTCTTTACACGAGTCAGCTTGGCATCGCTACTGGAGGTGACATAGGCATGAGCGCCCGCCGCCTTTGCCAGTTGAAGTGCAAAGATCGAGACACCGCCTGTCCCCAGGCACAACACGCTTTCCCCCGCTTTTAATTCACCACGGACAAACAACGCCTGATAGGCTGTCAATCCGGCACATGGCAAAGTCGACGCTTCGAGATCATTCAGGTAAGCCGGGGTTGCGACCAGTGCCGACTCGGCCAACGTCACAACTTTTGCCAGCATGCCATCAACCGTGCCACCCAGATCATGCTGGTGATATTCCATCAGAAATGGGCCGTCCTGCCAGGTGGCAAAGAAGCTTCCCATGACACGATCACCCACTTTCCAGCGAGTGACATCACGCCCGGTTTCCACCACAACACCCGCTCCATCCGAACAGGGAATTCGGCCGCCAACCGGACGATTGGCCAGATTCTTAAGAATGATATGATCGCGGTAGTTCAGAGAAACGGCCTTCACTTCGACCCGCACTTCCAGCGGCCCCAGCGGATGCAAGGGGCGTTGCTTCCGCTCCAGATGATAACTGTCCGCCGAAGGAGAGAATTCGTAAACGTCGATCGTGCTCATGGTGTGCCTATGCTCTGATGCCATCTGATGTGAATGAAATAAGTCTCGATCGTTAATTAACACTTGAAGCAGGATTAACCCCGCTTCAAGGCACCCGCGTATTGCTCGGGAAGTATATTCATCGGGGCTGTCACTCCCAGAGCTTTGGCTGCATGATAAGGCCAGTTCGGATCAGAAAGCATGGGGCGAGCCAGCATTACCAGATCGGCCTGACCGCTCGCGATCACGTTCTCGGCCTGTTGTGGTTCAGAAATCATCCAACCCACAGAAACAGGGAGACCGGCAGCTCGACGAATCTGTTCGGCGATGGGAACCATAAAGCCGGGGCCCCAAGGGACGTGTGAGATATCGGGAGTAATGAAACCGTGGCTCACATCCAGCAGATCCAGGCCACGCTTCTTGAAGGCGATGGCCAACTCAATGGATTCGTCGACCGTGGCGCCACCATCGATCCAGTCGGTCACCGACAAGCGGGCCATCAAAGGCAGGTTTTCAGGCCAGACGGCGCGAACCGCGTCCAGCGTCTCCAACATGAAACGAGCACGATTTTCCCACGAACCACCGTATTGGTCAGTTCTTTTATTGACCAGTGGCGACCAAAACTCATGCGCCAGGTAGCCATGTGCGAAATGAAGCTGCAGCGTTTGATAGCCAGCCGCCAAAGATCGTTTCGCGGTTGAGACAAAATCAGCCTGCACCCGGTGAATCTCTTCAATCGTCATGGCACGAGGGACTTTGGGAAGTTCCGCACCGAAGGGTTCATTCGTAGGAGCAATCGTCTCCCAGCCCCCTTCATTGTTGTTGAGGTGCTGGCCTCCTTTCCAGGGCTTATCAGAACTTGCCTTGCGACCGGCGTGAGCGATCTGAATCCCGGGAATGGCTCCATGTTGACTGACAAAACGATTGATCCGTTGCAAAGGTTCAATCTGCGAATCAGTCCACAATCCGGCATCAAACGGCGAGATACGCCCCTCGGGGGAGACGGCCGTTGCTTCAGCAATAATCAGCCCAGCGCCGCCGACCGCTCTGGCTCCCAAATGCACCAGATGCCAATCATTGGCGTGTCCCTCTTCAGAGGAGTATTGGCACATGGGCGAAACCACAATCCGGTTCCGATATGTCACGTCTTTTATCGAATAGGGGCTGAACAACTGGCTCATGCAATCTTCACTTTCTGATCAGAGATTTATCGGTGACAGAATTTTGACACCCAATGCACGACATTTACCAGACCCATTAAGAAGGTCTTACACGCTTCTTATCAAATGCAAGCAGTCACATATGTGGAATTGGCCGGTTTTAAGTTATGTCCTTGTTCCGGCAGCCAGCGTTGGTGATGATGGCCCATCGATCAGGTTCATGGCATTGATGAGTGTGGCGAATTCCAGGGAAGGATGAATTCATGCAGGCAGCGATCTTCAACGCTTTCGGCAATCCCGACGATGTTGTGCAGGTTCAAGAATTGACGCCGGGGAAACTGGCCTCGGGAATGGTGCGGGTCACCATGGAGGCAGCTCCTGTGAACCCATCAGATCTGATGACAATACAAGGTCGCTACACCAAACACCCCACGTTACCTGCACCGATTGGATATGAGGGGGCAGGGATTGTGAAATCAGCCAATGCCGGGCTGTATGGCCGCTGGCTTGTGGGCCAGCGTGTGGCCGTGCTGGCGGGCAATGGGGGAACTTGGGCAGAGCAGATTGATGTCCCTGCCAAAAGTGTGATTCCCGTGGGGAAGAAGCTGTCGGCTCAGCAGGCGGCCAGTTTTTTTGTGAACCCGGCGACGGCACTGCTTTTAACGCAAAAAATTCTGAAAGTTCCCAAAGGGGGGTGGCTGGTTCAGACGGCTGCCGCCTCGGCCGTCGGTCAGATGGTCATTGCCTTGAGCCAGCACTATGGCTTCAAGACATTGAACCTCGTTCGATCCGAAAAGGCTCGGGAGGTGGTTCTCAAAGCCGGCGGCGATGTCGCACTGATCTGCCATGAAGATTCTGCTCCTCAAGGGCAAGAAGGATCGGCTGCGGAATTCAAACCCTCTTGCTGGCAGGAGGAAATGGCGCGCCATTTGCCGGACAGGAAAATCCGCTATGCGATTGATCCCGTCGGTGGCTCGCTCACTTCGGCCTTGGCCGGGATGCTCGGCCCTTCGGGGAAAATTGTGCTCTACGGAACGCTTTCTCATGAGCCAATTGTTGTCTCTCCCCGTTCATTGATGACATACGGAGCCAGCATTCAAGGTTTCTGGCTGGGAGAGGTCATGGCCAGGATGAGCCTTTTGGAAAAATTACCACTGATCCGCACTTTGAAGTCACTTCAGGAAAAGGGGATTCTCCAAACCCAAGTAGGGGCGACATTCCCGCTACATCAGGTGAAGGAGGCGATCCGAGCTTCGGAAGAACGTGGCAAAGCCGGTAAAGTGCTGCTGACGTTGGGGTCGCGATAATCTGGCAAATCGTTGTGGAGGTTCCATTGTGCTGGGTGTTCCCTCGCACGAGATCCGCAAAGCCAAATCTTTCCCATG
The DNA here is from genome assembly GCF_056500625.1 of Planctopirus sp. SH287. Classification (NCBI taxonomy): domain Bacteria; kingdom Pseudomonadati; phylum Planctomycetota; class Planctomycetia; order Planctomycetales; family Planctomycetaceae; genus Planctopirus; species Planctopirus sp. SH287. Next base: position 3,019,429 of record NZ_CM151403.1, read on the forward strand.
TGGGATCTCCTTTTGTGTTGCTGGATGGGCTATAATCAAGTGTGCAGAAATCTCAGAAGAGTCCCTGGCGATCCTCTTCCACAGGTACTTCTTGCCTGAGACGTGATTCACACAAGTGAGTCGCTGAAAGAGGAATTGCCAGGGTCTATTGTCCTGTCGAATGGTTTACAGCCAGCATCCCTGGCTCTGAGGAGCAGTGTCTATGCGCGCGAGTTCATCTGGTGACTCGATGGCCTCTATTCGCTGGATCAGCGGCCACGCGCGAGGTTGCTCCCGGTCGCTGAGAGTCAGCCATTTCTTATTTGCGACCTGGCTGCTGATACTGTGCCTGATTGTTCCCGCGTCAGACACGCGGGCGTTAACAGCGGTGGCTGATGAAAAGCCTGCGGCTCCTCCCAGAGAGTCAGGTGAGCAGGCCATTGATCAAAAGCCGGTTGCTCCCACAGTTCCCGCTCCTGAAAACCCAGCCGTTCCTGCTTCTCAAGAGACTGCAACCGCTGCCTCTAAAGATACTGGTGTTCCTGCCCCTAAAGACACTGTCAACCGCTTGCCGTTGGGGCAGTTTGTGACGGTCGGCGCTCCCGTGAACGATGCGATTTACAGCCAGATTACCAGCGTGGCTCAACAGCTTCAGGTCACAGCGAGTGCGGAAAATCGTCCAGCCGTTCTTGTCCTGGAAATCGACCCCGGCGTGAGTCCACCCCATCAGGTGCAGGGGTTGGTGCGGTTTCTTCTGTCTGCACAGACGCCGCGTGTTCGCTTCGTGGCGTGGATTCCACAGACACTCACCGGTCGTCAGGCAATGATCGCATTGGCTTGCCAGGATGTCGTGATGGCTCCCAATGCCGAACTGGGGGATTTGGGACGGGGTGAAAAGCTTCCCGAAGAGGATTTACAGTTATTGCGACTGATTGCCACGCGCCGCGTGAATCCTCGCATCAGTCAAGCAGTCTTAACGAGCCTTTCCTCACGCGAAGCCGTCTTGTGGCGCGTGCAATTGGGCCGGGGAAATGCGGCTGATGCTGGTGGTGGTGCGGATGTTCGGTTTGTTGATGCCGAAGAACTCAAACAATTGCAGGCAACTCAAGCCGTGATTGATGAAACACAACGTCTCAAAGAGGCGGGGTTGGTGGGACGATTCAGTGGTGAAACACTGCGAAACTGGGGCATGATTGTTACACAAACAGCCGAGAACAAATCTCAAGTCGCAGAGCTTTATCAACTGCCCAAAGAGTCGATGAGACTGCGCCCCACGAATGAACAGCAAAAAGTGGGAATCGTGCGGTTGGATGGCCCCATTGATCAGATGAATGGGACTTTTCTTCGTCGCCAGATTGCGCGTGCTCAAGCGGATCACGTCGAGACACTCATTGTTGAGATCGATTCGCCGGGTGGGCTGACGACCGTCAGTTCGGAACTGGCTGAACAGGTCGCAAGTCTTTCAGAAGCAGGGATTCGCACCATTGCCTGGGTTCCTCGCCATGCGATCAGTGGAGCCGCCATGGTGGCTATGGGCTGTGACGAAATTTATATGGCACCAGGCGCCAAGTTTGGTGATGTTCTGCCCTTGGAGGCACGCCCTGGTGAAGCTTTTGAACGGGCACCAGACAAAGTCATGACGATTGTTCGAGCCACTTTGCAGGCATTGGCCAAACAGAAAGGGCGTCCGGAAGCGATTGCAGCCGCCATGGCCGACCGCGGAACCCGTGTCTACCGGATGAGTGAAAAAGCCACAGGCCGGGTCTGGTTCATGACAGAAGAGGAAGCCGAAGCGTCATCTGATCTTTGGGAACGTGGCCCTCAGCTGGAAGAAACTCGTGGTGAGATGGTGCTGACCCTGGGCGCTAATCGTGCGGTCGAATTAAAGCTCGCCGACGGAGTGGTTACTGACCTGAACGCGTTGAAAGAGAAGTTGGGGATTCCTGCCGACTTAAGGCTTGTTCCTGTAAAACCAAGTTGGGTCGACTCGCTGGTGTTTATCCTCAACACCACGCCGATGAAAATTTTTCTGCTGATGGTCGCATTGGGGGCACTTTATCTAGAAGCCCATTTCTTCACGGGGCTGCTGAGCATCGTTTCCGCCACGAGTTTTACCCTCTTTTTCTGGGCTGCGTTTCTAGGAGGAACGGCAGGATGGCTGGAAGTCTCCTTGTTTGTGCTGGGAGTGGCTTTGATTCTCATGGAGGTCTTTGTGGTGCCGGGCTTTGGAGTCACCGGAATTTCCGGCATACTCCTGGTGCTGGCTTCGCTGGTGATGGCGATTGAATCGTTCCGCCATGTCGACTTCTGGGGGGCTTCCATGAACGTGGCCCATGGACTGGGCACAATTGCCGCCGCGATGACCGGCGTCATGATTTTTGGCTATTTTGTCAGCAAGTATCTGCCCAGCTTGCCCTGGATGGATTCGATGATTCTCGCTCCTCCCGGTGGTGCAGCGGCCATGGAAATGGTCGGGCGGCCTCGATTACGGCATACAGCAGACGCTGCCATTGTCCATCTTGATCTCGTTGGAGCTAGGGGCGTGGCGACCACAATGTTGCGCCCCTCGGGAAAGGCCCGTGTCGGCCAGCAAACACTCGATGTTGTGAGCGATGGAGGGTTTGTGCCTTTGGGAACCCCGGTTCAGGTCATTTCCGCGGATGGAGTTCGCATTATCGTGCGCCCCATCGAAGAGACGCCCGGTTAATATTTCTCTGTCGCTCGTGACTGAGTTGGAACTTCTGATCGTCTGGAGCAGAATGCCCGCTCGTTGTGTCAGAACGTCTTCTGCCACCGTTGCCCGTATCTCAATTTGCGGCACAGAAAGTTTCCCGATGCCCGCCTGGTATGAAATTGTTCGTGTTGGCAAAGTTTCTTATGGCAAAGCCGTCTTCGCCATCTGTGACATTCCCAAGGGCACGTTGATCGGGAAAGTGACAGGGAAGGTCATCAACGATCCTGAGTATACGTCGTCCTATTGTATCGACCTGGGAGATAACGTCAGTTCGCTCGAACCGCGTGGCCCCTTCCGATACATGAATCACTGCTGTGTGCCCAATGCCAAACTTTATTTGCAAGAGACGGTTTACAAAGACGGAACTCCCGGGCCAACGGAGGTCACTGTTGAGGCCATTGCCGATATTAGTACGGGCGATGAGGTGCGAATTGACTATGCCTGGGACATTGTTGGCGCGATCCCCTGCCTCTGCGGAGCAGCCGAATGTCGGGGGTGGATTATTGATCCGGCACAATTACCCAAACTTCTGAAACGAGAAAAAAAGGCGGCAGCAACCAAGAAAACAGCCGCGAAAACACATAAAGCTCGTGTGTGAAACAGGTTGTGCTTCTTTTGTCCGTCCTGGCTTTTCATGCAAGAGATTGAGTTCAATTAGCCCTGTATGGTTGACGATTGCGAGATCAGTCGCCATTATTCGTGACTTCCGGCGAAATTTGTCAGAGTATTCGGTGCGCACGACTTTGGTCGTGTAGGAGCTTTCTGCATGGGTCGTTATACGGGTCCTAAGGGACGGGTGAATCGTCGACTGGGCGCCATCGTTTTTGAAAACGCGGGAGCAATTCGCGCTCTTGAGCGTCGTGCCAATCCTCCAGGGATGGCTGAACGCCGTCGTAAACTTTCGGCTTACGGTACGGCTCACTTTGAAAAACAAAAGATCAAGTATTATTACGGCTTGCGTGAAGCACAGCTGCGTAAATACTTTGAAATCGCTCGTGGCAAGCGTGGTAACACAGGAGAATTCCTTCTCCTGACTTGCGAACGCCGCCTCGATAATATCATCCGTCGTGCTGGCTTTACCAAGAGCCGTATGCAATCACGACAAGGGATTGTGCACCGTCACTTCCAGCTCAATGGCCACACCGTCGACATTCCGTCGATCCTCGTGAAGCCAGGTGACGTGATCACCCTGCGTAATCGTCCGAATGTCAAGGCTCTCTATGCCGACCTTGTGGAAAGCGCTTCGCTTCCTTCGGTCGACTGGCTGGCTGTTGATCGGCAAGGGTTTGAGATTCGTGTCATCGCTCTCCCAACAGCCACTGATATCAGTCTTCCAGTGGAAATCGGTCTCGTTGTGGCTCTCATGTCGCGATAATTTCGCGAATAACAGACTTGCCTGACGATCAACTCGATTTCACAACGGGAAGTCCAATAGCAGGAAATCAAATATTTGAGAACCCCTCGGAGGTTGCCTTCGAGGGGTTCTTCGTATGATGCTGCATGCTTCTGGTTTTGATGACTCCTCCCGGCCAGCGGGTCAGGTGTTAAGTGAAATCCAGAGAAGCAATTCAACAGTCCCATTTATTGAACTTTTCTATGAGTGATAATAGCTACCCCACGATTCTGCTGTTTGGCGCTCCCGGTGTGGGCAAAGGGACGCAAGGAACGATTCTCGGACAAATTCCGGGATTCTTTCATTTGGCCTGCGGAGATGTCTTCCGCTCGTTGAATATCCGTTCGCCCGAGGGCAAGGAAATTTATGACTTCAGCTCGCGCGGGGAACTGGTTCCCGACGAACTGACTGTTCGTGTCTGGAACAAGGCACTCCTGGGCCATATCGCTGTTTCCCGCTTCCGCCCACCGGAAGAATTGCTGATTCTGGATGGCATTCCCCGCACAGTCATGCAGGCTGAGATCCTGCGATCAACGATCAATGTTCTGAAAGTCGTGCACCTGGTTTGTGCCGATGAAGAGCAGATGATCGATCGCATCAAGCGACGGGCGATTCGTGATAATCGGGCGGATGACGCCTCGGAAGAAGTTATTCGTCGCCGTTTTGAGATCTATCAGCGGGAAAGCGACCCGGTCATCAACTGTTACCCGCCTGATCAAGTCGCCTATGTCGATGCCCTACAGCGGCCCTCAAAAGTCTTGTCTGACATCCTACAGATTCTGATTCCCGTCCAGGCCACTTGGCTTGAGACGTTAAAGAATCAGGACGACTGAAGCTCTTAGGGACTCTTTATTTAGAATAACGAATCACGCGTTTCTGACTCCAATCCTCAATGAATGACGCTTTCCCTTGCCGTAAGAGGTGGTTTCCCTGAGGTCTGTGTTTCGATAGAATCGATGCAAACACGAAAAGTGAGCCGGTTTCGCGGGGGAAAGGTCAATGATGACAACGCTGCTAAGCTCGAAATTATTGACTGCGGAAGAATATGGGCGACTCGAAAACGACGGCCGATTGACGGAACTAGTGTGCGGGAGAATCGTCGAGATGAATCGTCCGTTCACATCGCATGGTTATTTCTTAAGCCGGATCAATGCGCTTTTATGGTCATTTGTGGATAAGAACAACCTTGGCCGAGTCGTCGGTGGTGATGCGGGGGTTGTTACCCAACATGATCCCGATACGGTGCGTGGCCCTGATATCGCGTTTTACAGCTACCAACGGATCCCGGCTGGCTCATTGCCAGAGGGGTATTGGCCTGCCAGCCCTGAACTGGTGATTGAGATTCGTTCCAAAAGTGATCGCTGGAAAGACATCCTGCAAAAAGTGGCTGAATATTTGAATGCCAATGTGCTGACTATTGTGGTGATTGATCCCGACTCGCAGCATGTGCATATCTACTCGGCTGACAATGAAGCAACGATTTTGAACAGCACCGACCGGCTGACATTTCCAGACATTCTGCCGGGTTTTGAAGTCAATGTGGGCAGCCTTTTTGAATAACGCCACGCAATGGTTGAGCGCCTGAGTGAGTCATTCGCTCCCCTCAATTCATTGTCTCGTAATGAATAGAATTTCGTTGAAATGAACCAGACAATGCAGCTGCCCATTATTTCTCTCACCGACTCGCCCAGTCTGCCGATGGTCACCAGTGACCCACAGACAAATTCCAAAGGAACCTACGCCTTCGTCAGCTTGGGCTGCCCCAAGAATCTTGTGGATAGCGAGCGGATGCTGGGGACTCTCGCCCAGGATGGTTACTCACTGGTGCAGAATCCCTCGGGGGCCGACTTTGTCGTGATCAACACCTGCGGCTTCATTGACAGTGCGCGCGAAGAATCAAAATCTGTCATTCGGGAAATGCTGGCCCTCAAGGCCAAAGGTGCCACGCGCGGCGTAATCGTGGCGGGTTGCCTTCCTGAACGAATGGGCGGGACACTCCTGCAGGAAATTCCTGACATTGACCATGTCGTGGGCGTGTTCAGCCGGGAAGAAATTGGTCGTGTGGCCGACCGCATGATCGGTGGTGCTCGTGAGCAGCGGGAAGTCTTTCGTCCGGCTCCGATCCGCGCCATGGATGACCGCGACCGCCTGAGAATTACGCCGCGTCACTTTGCCTATCTCAAAATTTCGGAAGGCTGTGATCGGACTTGTACCTTCTGCGCGATCCCTAAAATGCGTGGCAAGCACATCACCAAGCCCATTGAAATGGTGATTGAGGAAGCTCGCGGGCTAGCCGCAGATGGGGTTAAAGAACTGATTCTGGTCGCGCAGGACACCACTTACTATGGCCTTGATCTTTATGGGCGCGTGCGGCTGGCAGAACTGCTTCGGGAAGTGGAGAAAGTCGACGGTATCGAATGGATCCGGTTGATGTATCTTTACCCGATCCACTTCACTGACGAACTGATCGACACCATTGCCGGCTCAGCCAAAATTCTGCCTTACCTTGATATGCCTTTGCAGCACATAAACGACACCATGCTTCGCCGGATGCAGCGGCGAACCAACCGAGCCGCAACGATTGACCTGCTCGACAAATTACAATCCCGAGTTGCCAACCTGACTATTCGCACCACGTTTATTACGGGATTCCCCGGAGAAACCCAGGAGCAGTTTGAGGAACTCTGTGAATTTGTGGATGAAGGCCGCTTCGCTCGCCTGGGCGCCTTTACCTACTCTTATGAACCAGGGACACCCGCCATCCGACTGCCCGACCATCTTCCTGAAGAACTGAAGCTGGAACGGCAGAACAAGATCATGGAGATTCAGCAGCCACATGCGTTCGCTTTTGCTGATCAATGGATGGGTTATGAACTGGATGCCGTTCTTGATCGCAAGTTGAATGACACCACCTGGGTGGGCCGCTGTTTCTTCGACGCTCCCGATATCGACGCGAACGTCTTCGTCACGGGGGAAGGGCTGAAGGCAGGACAAATGGTTCCCGTAGAAATTACAGCACGAGACGGTTACGACCTCCGCGCTGTTGCTGTGATGGAAGAAGCCAGCTTATCGACCGCCACAGAATAAAATTCCCACCGGTACAGATTCATGTTGCGGCCATATTGGAAGAAGGCACTTGTTGCGCCGTCAGGTATCTGTCGAGACGGCATTTTCAAAATGCCTTAGCTGGCAGCTGTCACTTCCCGGCTCACCGGTAATCGCTACGACATCAATGCGTGCCCTGCGATGAAGCCAGCCCTGCTGCTTAAGATAACTGGTCGCGACTCGTGAAAGCTGCTTTTGCTTTTTCCGATCGACGGCTGCTTCCGGGCGTCCGCATCGATCTGATGATCGCGTCTTCACTTCGACAAAGACCACCGTTTCTCGATCAATTGCCAGAAGATCGATCTCTCCCAGGCGGGTCTTCAAATTTCTCGCCAGGATTTTCCAGCCTTTCTGGCGCAAATATTTTTCCGCAAGCTGTTCACCTCGTGTCCCTAAGGAAACCACGCCTCTGGTCGGACTGATGAGGGAAGCTCGTTGAAGTTGTGAACCCAGCCAGCTTTGGACGACAGACGACCATTCCCTGATGAATCGGCGCATATCAAAAACGGCTCCGCCCGGTTTCTGAACCGCCCGTTCATTGGGCCTGTTTTGATGTCCTGTCTGGTCGTTTGTACTCAACAGGACATCCTTTCTTAAGAAGTCATCAGTAAGAGGGTGAAGTGAACTTCTTTTCTGTGAACGTGTCTGGCTGTCGTGGATTGTCTCTGAAATAGTTGAGGAATTGGCCGGTACTGAGTGGTAAGGGGCGGCTCACCCCTGATGGTTATTGGAGTTCGTTTTTCTCTGTGAGTGTGGCGAACATGCTTTGGTGGTCTGGCAAGCTAAAACGATGAGCAGGACACATTTCTGGCTTCTTCGAGATTTTTTCACAGACGATTGAAGAAAAGATCACACGCGTACACAATGCTCACGCTTGCAGATCATTTCAAGGCCAGATTCCTGGCAGATTTCTTTTTCCTTTTTGAGTTCGCAGAATCCCAGGCAGCCGGCTCGCTGCAATGGTGCACTAATGATTGACACTTATCGACTCGAAACTGACGACCAGGATCACGAAGCTCCGCCACAACCAGAGGTCTTTACGGCTCAGGCAGAATGTGTGATGGTCAGTCCAACTCTTGAGGCTCTGAACCTCCGCTGCGATTCCACCAATGAAAATCGTCAAGTTCATTGGGGGCCGTCGGCATGGCTGCATGGAGCCTCTTTTGCCCAGTTGGATCATGTCGTTGAGCGATTATGGGAGAAGCAATCCCGATTACGTTTACAGGAGGGTTCCCTCCCACGAAATCTGGTGAAACCTGCTCATTTTGCCAAGTCCTCACTTGCTCCTCAGGCATCTCCTGCGCGAAGATTGAGTCGTCAAGCCGTTTATTCACGAGGAGGCCAGATGATTCATAGTGAAACTGTCGGCCGCCCGATGGAGATTCTGCTGGTCGAAGACAGTTTAATGTTCTCACGCATTGCCATCGGTGCGCTGAAAAATAGTCATTTGAGGCACCGCCTCACCTGGGTCACAGATGGAGAGCAGGCGCTCGACTTTGTTCGTCAGGCAGGTATCTTCCAGAAAGCCCCGCGACCAGATCTCATTTTTCTGGATCTTGGCCTTCCTGGAAAAGACGGGCGAGAAATCCTGAGCGAGTTACGTTCAGACCCTGAGTTTCGTTCGATCCCCGTGGTCATCATGACGGCGTCGACTGATGAAGCGACATTCCTGGAGACAGAACGCCTTCAGGTGCAGGGATATCTCACCAAGCCCCTGGATATGGAAAAGTTCAACCGGTTGATGGTGGGTTTGAACCAGTACTGGCATCAAGACATGATCCTGCCACGAGACGCAAGCTGAAAAGTGGCACGCCCCCTTGTTCCGGCAGATCGCGTGACTTGCCCGCAACCATATAGTAGCTATGTATCTATGTAGGGTGAGTTAAGGCTTTGCGCAACCCACCAGAGGGATTGCACCTTAAGCGATTTGCGTCAGGACTATTAGTAGGTCACTTTCGTTTCAGTTGCATATCAGGCGTTTGATCTTGGTACCCACTTCCACGAGAGGTGGCTCAGTTGGCGATATTCAATCGACCTGAGTAGCCAGAGACAAGGGGCAAGCGAAACCAAAGAGGGAATCACGAAAAAAGGATCCGGTAATGGCTGGCAACCATCGCCGGATCCTTTTGATATTTCACAGTTCAAACGTCAGGTTGAATGACCGTTAAACGTCGAGATCTTTCACATCGAGGGCATGCTTCTCAATAAATTCCCGGCGTGGTTCCACTTGATCGCCCATCAGGACACGGAACATTTCATCCGCAGCAGCCGCGTCATCCATCCGAACCTGAAGCAATGTTCGGAAGGCAGGATCCATACTGGTATCCCAAAGTTCTTCCGCGTCCATTTCGCCTAGTCCCTTAAAGCGAGTGACGGTCAGACCATCTTCACCCAGTGACCGCAATTTTTCGAGCAGTTCACGCAAGCTTTGCAGTTTGATGGTGCTCTTTCCCTGGACAATCTGGAACCGGTAAACGAGTTCGCCGTCTTTCATGCCAAAAGGCACAAGATGCTTGAACTGGATGCCTAAGCCGCGCAGGTCAAACAGAACGTCGTTCAATGTACGGATCTCATGGATATCCGTCAGTTGAGCGGCCCCTTCGGTGAGTTTGGCATTCGCTGCCACAGGCTGCACATCCTCGTCAGCCATGTTGAGTTCGGCACCGCGTTTGGCCGCTTCAGCCTGTAGGAAGGTTTCCACTTCTTCACGAGAATGGAACCATTGATCACTGCGGCCAATTGTCACCCGGTACTGGGGCAGTTTGTGAGCCGTGTTAACCAACGGTTCAAGCGATTTCAGCGAAATCCCCCGGCGTTCAAGCAGTTCCAGCGGTTCAGCCAGTCGACGCATGAGCTCGACCACTCGCCGCAGGCTTTCGCCTTCAAATGAGAACCCATCCAGAGGATCGATGAGTTTTGACTCATTCATCCCCAGTTCAATGAGTTCAACCATCATCATGTCGTGGGTTTGCACGTACCGGGTCTTGTTCTTCTGAATGACGCGATAGAGCGGCGGTTGAGCGATATAGATGCAACCATGCTCGACCAGAGCACGCATGTGACGGAAGAGGAAGGTCAGCAGGAGTGTGCGAATGTGGCTGCCGTCGACGTCGGCATCGGTCATCAGAATGATCTTGCCGTACCGCCGCTTGGAGACATCTTCAAACTCAGCCATCGGAGGAATGCCGACGGCCTTAAAGAGGTTTGCAATTTCAGCATTATCGAGGATCTTGACCAGTTGAGCCTTCTCAACGTTCAAAATCTTACCACGAAGGGGAAGGATCGCCTGAGTGTTGGAGTCGCGTCCGGTATCAGCCGATCCACCGGCCGAATCACCTTCCACTAGGTAAAGTTCGGTAATTCCTAATTCACGACTCCGGCAATCCCGCAGCTTTTCCGGCAAGCCACCTGATGTCAGCGCTCCCTTGCGGCGAACCATCTCGCGCGATTTACGGGCCGCTTCACGCGCTTCCGCCGCCATGGCTCCCTTCTGGCAGATCTTTTTAGCAATCCCGGGGTTCTCTTCAAAGTACTTGGTCAGTCCTTCAAAGACGATGGAATTGACGATCCCTTCGACTTCCCCGTTAGACAGTTTCGTCTTTGTCTGTCCTTCAAACTGCGGGTGAGGCACACGGACAGCGATCACGCAGACCAGACCTTCGCGGAAGTCGTCACCAGTCGTATCGACATCTTTGAAGAGGTTCTCACGCTTGCCATAATTGTTGATGGCCCGTGTGAGAGCAGAACGGAAGCCCGACAGGTGCGTGCCCCCTTCCATGTTGTAAATATTATTTGCAAACGCACGGACGGTTTCACTGAAACCATCATTGTGCTGGAGGCAGACCATCACCTTGACGCCGTCAGTCTCTCCGTCGATGGAGAGGATGTCGGAATAGAGTGTGGTCTCGGTGCGGTTCAGGTGTTTGGCAAACTCCAGTAATCCCAGAGGATAATGGAAGTCTTCGGACTGATCGGTACGTTCGTCGTGCAGCTTGATATGAATGCCCGCATTTAGAAACGCCAGTTCCTGTAAGCGTTTGGCCAACACATCAAAGGCAAACTTGCTTTCGGTGAAGATTGTTCCATCGGGCTTGAAGGTAATCTTGGTGCCGGTGGTCTCAGCCAGGCCCAGCTTTGTCAGTTCCGTGGTGCGGGTACCGCGGGCGAAGTCCATCGTCCAGACATGACCTTCGCGGCGGATCTCGGCGGAAAGCCAGTCACTGAGCGCATTGACGGCGGTAATCCCCACACCGTGCAGACCACCAGTGCCTGTCTTATATCCCCCCTGCCGGTCGAATTTACCACCTGCGTGAATCTTGGTGAGCACAATTTCCAATGCCGACTTTCCACCCTGATCAGCCATGGCACCCACGGGAATTCCCCGGCCATCATCGATGACCGAAACACTCCCATCGACATTGATTTTCACAGAGACCCACGTTGCGTAGCCTGCAACGGCTTCGTCGATCGAATTATCGACCACTTCAAAGACGAGGTGATGCAAACCTCGGGTGCCGCGATCACCGATGTACATGTCGGGACGAAGGCGAATCCCCTCGATCCCTTCCAGTGCCCGGATGTTCTTTTCGCTGTATTCGCTAGCGGAATGGGTAGGTGTCTCGGCGGCGTCAGACAACGGTCACTCCCGATTGATAAAGACTGCGCGATGACTCCGGCGCAATCCTCTGCGCACCAAGAGTTTTCGACATCTCAGATGTTACCCGAAATGGGGCAGAAATGACACTCCGTCATGCTCACCAGCCATCCTAAAATCTATGATCCCAAGCCAGCCAGAATGATTCCGCAGGAAGCGAGATTGCCAGATGGCAATTTCCCAAGAAGGAGTTGTGCAACTGATTTCAGGCAAAAGACTTATGGGTTCATTCTCTTGGCCTGGCACCTGGTATCGGAAGATTGGAGCAGAGATGGGCCAACTCAGTTTTCTTCGATACGATACAGCTTTTCATCGCTGCGGTAAAAAATGGCGCCCTTTGAGGGTGCCAGTGTGGCGAGAGTGCGGCCGGGGAGGGTGTTCTCGGCCAAGACCTCAAACTCTTTTCCCGGCTTGAGGACGGTCGTCACTCCCGCTTCATTGGTCACATACAGACGATCCGAGGCATAGACCCAGGACGCAGAATAGTTCCCCGGGATCCGCTGCTGCCAATGGACTTTCCCGGTCTGGAGATCCACGCAAGTCGCGATCCCTCCGTCATTGACGAAGTAAATCTCATCACCAACAACGACTGGCGACGGATTCAGCGGCGCGCCGCGCTTCATCTGCCAGCGAACGTGGGTGTCGGTGATGTCCCCATCTCCCGTCGGATCGATGGCATAAACGACGGGCGTATTATATCCCGATGACACCACGACTAACCCGCCCGCAAAAACTGGCCGGGGGACATTCGAATACCCTTTGGGATAACGCACTTTCCACAACTCTTTACCTGTTGGGGGATCATAGGCAATCACCCACTCTCCCCCCGGACAGACGATCTGTGATTGCAAATGCCCCTTCTCGCGAGGGACTTGAATCAGCAGCGGCGTGCAATAGGCCATCCGGCCTTCTCGTTCGGCCCGCCAGACTTCCTCACCCGTTGTTTTGTTGAGAGCCACAACAAACTGACGATCATCACCGTCGCAACTGATAATCAGGAACTGGTCGACCAACACGGGCGAAGCGGCGGGGCCATGGCGGTGATCATAGGCCAGTTTGGTTTTCCACAGAATCTCCCCCTGCGAACTGAGGCATGCTGTCCCATGGGATCCAAAATGGACAAAGACCCGTTCTTCTTCGACCCAGGCCGTCGGCGACGCATAAGAATTTTTGGAGTGGATCGCACCAGGATCATCTAATTTAAAGACCAGCACATTGTGCAGCACCTGGCCCGAGGTGGAATCAACGCAAATAGCCCGCAATTGGCGGCCATCGTCCACTGCGGTTGTCAGCCAGATCCGTCCATCACGAATGGCGGGCGAACTCCACCCTCGACCGGGGATCGTCGTGACCCAGCCAATATGTTTCTCTTCATCCCATTCCAGAGGAAGCTTGGCTGCACTACCGATCCCTTGCCCGCTTGTCCCACGAAACTGGGGCCAATCTTCAGCCTTTGCACCATTGGCCAGCACCACAGATCCACACAGCATGACCCCGGTGAATCGTGAGATTGAACACGCAAGACCGACGTGAAGCGGCTGCAACCCGCCCTTCTTGCGCGATCGGTTCTGCACAATAGAGGCGGTTCTGATCCGGACGAATAACTTCAGGCAAGCAGCGAAGAAAATCATCATTCATGACACCAGAGAAGACAACAATACAACATGCGTGCCATAGGACGCACTGTCACATGGCACGCATGATCGTCATCAGATTTCTGGCGGTAATCAACCCCTGGTTGACAGAGTAAACGACTTTAGACGACAGAGCATTTCAGAAAACACCTGTAACAAAAAAAGAAGTCCGACCCGATCAATGAGACCAAGCCGGACTTCTTTGAGTTTCACAGATCGTTAAACAGATCCGATGGCCAGTGATTGAAGATTTGCTGGTAACATCCCGCGGATCTTCAATCACCAAACCCGTTGACTTTTACTACTGAGCGGCTGGCTCGCTGGAGGCTTCCGCAGCCAGGGCCAACTGAGGCTCTGGTTCAGAGATGGACGAATCGAACTCAAGGTGCTTAATGTCACCGACTTCCTTCACCACCACCGTCACGCGGTTTTGACCCTCAAATGTCCCCTTGAGCAATTCTTCCGCCAGAGGATCTTCGATGTAGTTTTCCACAGCACGGCGAAGCGGTCGGGCACCGTACTCGGTCGCATTTCCCTTCTCGACGATGAACTCGCGAGCTTCGTCGGTCATGACCAGTTGCATCCCCTTTTCGCCCAGACGCTGGCGAACCTTGGAAAGCTCGATATCCACGATCGACTTCAAATGGTCGCGGGTCAGCGGACGGAAGACGACCAGTTCATCGAGACGTCCCAGAAACTCGGGCTTGAACTCGTTTTCGATCTCGTGCATCAAGCGTTGCTTCATGCGTTCGTAGCTGGAGTCTTCGTCCTGCTTGCCAAAGCCGAACGTGTTCCCCTGGCTGATCACCTTGGCTCCTGCGTTGGTTGTCATGATGAAGATCGTGTTTTTGAAATCCACCTTCCGACCAAAGCTGTCGGTCAAATGGCCTTCTTCCATGATCTGCAGCAGCATGTTGAAGACATCGGGGTGAGCTTTTTCGATTTCATCGAGCAGCACTACCGCGTATGGCCGGCGACGAATCTTCTCCGTCAACTGGCCACCTTCTTCATATCCGACATAACCGGGAGGAGCACCAATCAGGCGACTGACGTTGTGCTTCTCCATGTACTCAGACATGTCGATCTGAACCAGCGCGTCCTGCTCGCCGAACATGAATTCAGCCAGCGTCTTGGCCGTCAACGTCTTACCCACACCGGTCGGGCCAGCAAAGAGAAACACACCGATCGGCCGCTTGGGGTCTTTCAATCCCGAACGGCTGCGACGCACAGCTTTCGCCACTTGCTTGATGGCTTCTTCCTGACTGACAACCCGCTTGTGAAGCTCGGATTCCATCTGGAGCAGACGAACCGCATCTTCGCTTGAAAGCCGTGTCAGGGGAATGCCGGTCATCTTGGAGACGACTTCCGCCACGACTTCCGCATCGACGACACCGTCAGTTTCCTTGGACTTTTCCCGCCATTCGCGGTTAAGGTTTTCCTTCTTCTTCTTGAGCTTGTCTGCCTGATCGCGCAGGGCAGCGGCTTTCTCGAAGTCCTGATTGGCAACCGCTTCTTCCTTGGCCTGGTTCAGACGCTCGACTTCGTCTTCCAGTTCCTTCAGATCGGGGGGTCGAACCATTGACTTCAGCCGCACGCGGGCACCGGCTTCATCGATGACATCGATGGCCTTGTCGGGCAGGCAGCGCGAAGTGATGTAACGATTTGACAGCTCAACAGCCGAAGCGAGTGCATCATCGGTGATCTGCACGCGATGGTGCTGCTCGTACCGATCTCGCAAGCCTTTGAGGATTTCCACCGTTTGACTGGCGCTTGGCGGCTCGACATCCACGCGTTGGAAGCGACGTTCAAGAGCGCCGTCTTTTTCAATGTACTTGCGGTACTCATCAAGAGTGGTGGCACCAATGCACTGCAACTCACCGCGGCTTAAAGCGGGTTTCAGCACATTGGAAGCGTCGATCGCTCCTTCTGCACCACCAGCCCCAACCAGCGTATGAAGTTCGTCGATGAACAGAATCGTGTTCTTGGCACGCTTCACTTCGTTCATCACGGCCTTGATGCGTTCTTCAAACTGGCCGCGATACTTCGTCCCGGCCACCATCATGGCCAGATCGAGAACCACAATTCGCTTATCGCGGAGCAGTTCTGGCACCGAGCCATCGACCACCATCTGAGCAAAACCTTCGACGATAGCGGTCTTACCCACGCCGGCTTCGCCCAGCAGAACAGGGTTGTTCTTCTGGCGACGGCAGAGGATTTGAATCACTCGTTCGATTTCGTTCTCTCGGCCGATCACGGGATCAAGCTTTGACTGACGAGCCAATTCGGTCAGATCCCGACCAAAACTGTCGAGCGCGGGGGTTTTGCTCTTTGAACCTTTTGTGGAGGTCGCGCCACCACCGCCGCCGCCTGCACCGGCTGTGGCAGGATTGCCGCGCTCGCTGGTGCCTTCGCCCCCTTCGATCCCATGACCCAGAAGATTGAGAACTTCTTCGCGGACATCTTCCAGCTTGAGTCCGAGGTTCATCAGCACTTGAGCGGCAACACCTTCCTGCTCCCGGATCAGTCCCAGGAGGAGGTGTTCTGTACCGACATAATTGTGGTTGAGGTTGCGGGCCTCTTCCATCGCATATTCGATCACCTTCTTGGCTCGTGGTGTCTGCGGGAGCTTGCCCATGGTGACAAGTTCCGGGCCGCTCTGGACGATCTTTTCAACTTCGAGGCGGATCTTGCGAAGATCGACATCGAGGTTTTTGAGAACGTTCGCAGCGACGCCCGAGCCTTCTTTAACCAGCCCCAGAAGAATATGCTCGGTTCCGATGTATTCGTGATTGAACCGCTGGGCCTCCTGGTTGGCCAGCTGCATCACTTTACGGGCGCGATCAGTAAAACGTTCGTACACGGCGATTCTCCAACAGTGGAGGGTTCAGACTCCGATGCCATTATTCTGGAAACAATTCCGTCGATGCACAGCGTGTCTTGTGAAGGAACTTGGTGAAACAGCAGCTTATGTACCAAACGGCGATAGTTTCGTCGCCTTCATCAGATCCTCGGGATTCTAGTAGTGCTCAGCCGGAGAGACAAGCTAGACCTTTGCAGTTCCTTGATGACGGAAGTTCAATCATTGTTTGATCTAACGTGCAAATGAGCGGTGCCCTGCTGTGAGAGCGTTCAGTTTCTTGAACTTCAGTGGTTTTTCTTTCACTCTGGGTTGGCCTTTATCGACAAAGCCGGTTTCTACCAGACCAAATGTCCTGCTTGAGGTTTTCTGCCAGTCATGGAACACATTCTGACAGCCGCTGCCAAACGCACAATTGAAACCGCCAGTCGTCTGCTGGTGCAGCAACCCCAGATGTTTATAGAGATTTCAGATGATCATGGCGTGGTGCTGATGGAGAATTGGCACGTCGAGAAAGCTGTTTTTGCCGCATTGCTCGAAGAAGAATCCGTGGCGCAACAACGCCTGGTGGATCAAGGATTGGATATTGATGATTTACGTGAACGGTTGTGGCGATATGAAAATGCTTCCGCTTACGCCTCAATGTTCCCGGAATTCGCAGATCTCACAGAAGCAGACAGTGATTTTCAGGATTCTGGTTTGATTCAACCCAGGGGAGCAGAAGCCCCTGTTTCTCACCCGGAAAACAATGGGTACGCCGCCGCATTAGAACGCCTGATTCGCCAGGCAAAGCATGCGGCTCATCACATGTCCTCCTCATCGGAAGTGGGAAGCGAACACTTATTGCGTGCCTTGTTCGAAGTTAACGGCTGGCTAAACCATTGGCTGTCGGAAGAAGATTTGGTGCCATTGGCTGAAAACACCGTCTCATCGACCGCAAATTCCCAGGCATTGGTTGGCCCGCCACTGGAGTATGACGCCATTCAGCTTCCCGATGTCGCCCCGCCCCAAAATCTGACGGCGGTCTATCGCCTGCTGGATGCTTCAGCCAATCGGGCGAGAGAAGGCTTGCGGGTCATCGAAGATGCGGCCCGGATGATTCACAACGAGGGATGGCTTTCCCGTCAGTTGAAAGAATTAAGACATACCCTCTCGGCGGCTCTCAGATTGCTGCCCGAAGAGGACTTACTGACCAGTCGTGATACTCCGGGCGATGTGGGAACCGTGATTGCAACGAAGTCTGAGTCGGCTCGCTCGTCAGCGGATGATGTCGTTGCAGCCGGGTTCAAGCGGCTTCAGGAATCATTGCGCTCGCTGGAAGAATATGGCAAAATTGTTGATGGCTATTTTGCATCACGCATTGAGCCGATTCGTTATCAGTCTTACACGATTGAAAAGTCGTTCCGTCTGAATGCACTGTCGCTCAAAACGCTGCATGAGAGACAACTCTACCTGCTGTTAACGGAAAGCTTGTGTCGGCTTCCACTGGGACAGACATTAACGGCGGCACTGCGGGCGGGCGTTCGCCTTGTCCAGATCCGCGAAAAAACGATGTCCGACCGATTGCTGCTCGATCTTGCCCGTCGAGTCCGCGATCTGGCCCGTGAATACAATGCTCTGGTGGTAATGAACGACCGCCCCGATTTAGCCGCACTGGCAGAACTCGACGGCATTCATGTCGGGCAGGATGAATTGACAGTAGCGCAAGTACGGCAGATCGTCGGGCCACGCATGCTGGTGGGTGTTTCGACCCATTCACTGGCTCAGGCCGAAGCAGCAGTGATTGACGGAGCCACGTATATCGGCGTGGGGCCGACGTTTCCGACAAAAACGAAGTCATTTACAGACTTTGCCGGTCTGCAGTTTATCCAGGAGATTTCCCGCGAAATAACCCTGCCATCATATGCGATCGGCGGCATCACGGCGGACAATTTGTCTGCTGTTGTTGAAGCTGGTGCCACACGAGTCGCTGTTTCCAGTGAGATTTGCAGCGCGGAAGACCCTTATGACACCACACAGAGGCTCATGGAGATTCTTATGCCTTTACGGATTGTCACCGAAGAATAAAGGGGGAAGTAATCGGAATGAGCGTGTGCTAAAAGCATCGCTGCCAGAAAAATCTTATCCGGCACTCCTTATCTGGACTCATTGAAATTATCTGGAACACTGAAATGGGCCGTTTCAGGCTGACCTCTGATCGCACTGCACGAAAATGATACCGACCGCAACGCACAATCCCGCGACGCCCATGGCGATTGTCAGTTGATCACCACGCAATACAGCGGAAAGTGCAATTCCCATCAGAGGCGTCAGAAAACTGAAGATGGCAATCTGCGAAGCGCTGTGCCATTTTAACAACCATGTCTGGAGACCGAAGCACAGGCCGCCGACAAGGACACCCTGGTAAAAGAGGGCAACCCACCCCACGGGCGTCACAAGTTCCCAGGCGACATGTTCTGTGCTGAAACTCACGACAGCGAACATGGCAACAGCCACAACATCATGCCAGAAGATCAGTTGCGTGGCATTGATGACCTTCAGTGCCTGTTTGGAATAAAGCATCTTGGCTGCAAACAAGAACGCGCTGAGCAGCGTAATCAGATCTCCAGCCAGGCCGGGCGTATCACGTTGTGAGTGGCTAACGGGATCATCCGAGATCAACAGAGCTGTTACACCAACCATGGCCAGCCAGAAGCCTCCCCACGCCCAGTAGCCCAACCGGTACTGACGGGTGATGAAATGGTCACAGACCACCACAAAGAAGACATAGCTATTAATAAGCAGCGATGAATGGCTGGAACTCGACCACGCGACGCCAAGGGTAAACGTCCAGATCTGTAAAGCCAGTAATGTGCCGGCAATCAGCACCGGAACAAACTGGCCGCTTTTCAGAGCCAGCGGCGCCCGTTCGATGAAACACCAGCCCAGCATGAAGACGGTGGCAAGCAGAAAGCGGATACCAGCAATGGCAACGGGCGGCAGCACATCTGCCGAAAAGCTCGTGGCCACAGGATTCCCGGCCCAAAGCAGTACGGTGAGCATTGTCAGCGTAAACGTGATAGCCGTTAAAGGCTGTGATCGAGACAACACTTCCGGCTCCCTTTTGACACCCGATTTGTCCACGCCGCCGTCAAATTCGCACATCAGTTGTCGATCGTGGAGCATCAAACGTGAACTGACAGGTTAAGCGATAGGCAGCGAGCAGGCCAACGAGCCTGCGTACAAGCTCTCTAATCCGTCAGGACAGAGTGGTCGTACCACTTGAAAACCAGGTATTGGCGACTTAGCACGAATTTTGTCATTTCTTCAGAAAATGATAGGTAGACTGAAGTGAGGTCTCCCGCCATTGGCGGATCAAACGATCGACTACGCTGTTCCCTATTTCAAGGTTGTCTATGCAACGTCACATTTTCCTGGGTCTGGGCATGGCCCTCTTGGCTTCAACATCTCTGGTGTTCGCACAACCGCCCAGTGCTGCACCGGCTCCCGCTAAAGCAGCCAAAGGGGCTGACGCCTCACCAGCAGCCCCGGAAAATCCGGAATTGGCCGCGGTCAGAGCCACCTCAAAGGCCTTCGTGGAAGCCTTCAATCGTGCAGACGCCAAAGCTGTGGCCGAACTTTGGACAAAGGACGGCGAATACTCAGCCGGGAATGGCCAGTTGTTTGTCGGGCGGGAATCAATCAAAGCAGAATACACCGCTTTTTTTGCCGCCAATCCCAAGTTGAAAATTCAGGTCACCATCGATTCGTTGCGGCTCTTGAGCGACACGACCGCGATTGAGGATGGAAGAACCTACCTGGCCCCCACGATCCCCGGCGCTCCGCCCTTTGCCCGATACACCGCAGTGCATGTTAAAGAGAATGGTCATTGGAAAATGGCCAGCGTTCGCGATCTGCCTGCCGCCATCCCGGCGGCTCGCCGTCAGTTAGCCGACCTGGATTGGCTGGTCGGAAAATGGGTGGCAGAAGAACATGGTTCAGTCAGCGAATCGGTCTTTGAGTGGGTCGCAGACAAGAGCTTTCTGAAGCGTTCCTATACCATCAAGCATCATGACAAGAGAGTGACATCTGGTCTTCAGTTGATTGGCTACAGCCCGACCAGTGGGCAGATTCAGTCCTGGAATTTTGGATCGGATGGATCGGTGGCCATTGGCATCTGGACACCGGAAGAAAAAGGATGGGCGGCAGCCGTCCGAGGCATCACCATCGATGGAACTGAGACTTTTGCGATTAACCTTCTGACACCAATCGATCAGAACGCCCAGAGCTGGCGTTCCATCGCCCGACGGATTGGCGATGTCCCACTTCCCGATACTCAAGAGATTATTCTGAAGAGACAGCCTTAAGTTTTCATGGCCAGATTCCGGCTGGAAAATTTTAGGCGGTCGCTGAGTTTGCAATTCGTGTTTTCATTCCAGAAACATCCCTCAAATTGAGGACGATTATTATGGTTCGCTACGTTTGGTCTCCGATGGTGTGCGTATTGATTGGTCTGGCAGCAGCCGGGCCATGCTTTGCCCGTGGTTTTGGCGGTGGCGGTGGTGGCCGCGGCGGCGGGGGTGGCGGTTTCAGTGGAGGAGGCGGTGGAGGCCGTAGCTTTGGCGGCGGCGGTGGTTTCAGTGGGGGCGGTGGCGGTGGAGACCGTAGTTTTGGTGGCGGCGGCGGTGGCGGTTTCAGTGGGGGCGGCGGTGGAGACCGTAGCTTTGGTGGCGGCGGCGGTGGTTTCAGCGGCGGTGGAGGCGGTGGGAGCTTTGGAGGCGGTGATCGCAACTTCGGCGGTGGCGGTAGTGGTTTTAGTGGAGGCGGTGGGGCCGGAAATTTTGGAGGTGGTGGCTTTGACCGGGGCAATCTCGGCGGTGGCGGTCTCAACGGGGGCGGTGGCTTTGACCGCGGAAACCTGGGTGGCGGAAATCTCGGTGGCGGTGGGAGTGTTGACCGCGGGAATTTAGGCGGAGGCAGTTTCGACCGGGGCAATCTGGGAGGAGGAGGTCTCAACGGGGGTGGTAATTTCGACCGTGGCAGCCAGGGCTTCAACAACGCTCCCAGCCGAAGCCAGTTAAATAGTTTTCTTGGCTTGCCATCTGACGAAGGTATGCACGGACTGAGTGGGGCGAATAGTGCCGTCGATGTCAATCACGGTTCCTATGATGGCCCGCGAGGCGGATCAGCATCGGGAACAGCCGTCACTGGCCCCGCAGGAAATACTTATGGCCGCGGCGCGGCTGAAGGCCCCAATGGCGGAGCGGTGGCAGGTCGTGGGGTGGAAGGTAAGAACGGAGCAGCAGCCGGACAAGGGATTGCTGTTGGCCCCAATGGTGGCGTCGCAGCAGGCGAGGGTGTTCGCGGCGCGAATGGAGCAGAAGCGGGACGCGGGGTTGCTGTCGGCCCGAATGGTGGCGCTGTCGCTGGCGAGGGTGTTCGCGGTGCGAACGGAACGGTAGCGGGCCGGGGAGTCGCTGTTGGCCCGAACGGTGGCGCGGCCGCTGGGCGATTTGTATCAGGCTATACGCCAATGTCGCCCACAAACCGGTACACTGTCGCCAACGGCTGCCGTGGCAACTTTAATAACTACAACTACTATGGCCACGGCTGGTACAACGACCATCCCGGTGCCTGGTTCGCGACAGGTTGGGTGGCTGGTGCTGCCTGGAACACGGCCTCCTGGGCACTGGCCGCTCCTTATTGCGGTTTCTATAACGTTCCACCGGTTTATTATGACTACGGCAACAATGTCGTCTATCAGAACGATCAGGTTTACGTCAACAACCAGGATATGGGAAGCCAGTCCGATTACTACAACCAGGCCTCCAGCCTGGCGAGCGTAGGGACAGAACTGCCCGTGACCAACCAGGGAGACTGGCTACCGCTGGGTGTGTTCCTCCTTTCCATGAGTGGTCAGACCAATTCCACCACCACAGTTCAACTGGCCGTCAATAAGGCTGGCGTGATTCGTGGTAACATGGTGGATTCAGCGACCAACAAGACCGAAACGATCTCGGGGGCAGTGGATGAAGCTTCTCAGAAAGTCGCGTTTACGGCCGGTAATAACACCACCACCGTTTATGAGACGGGGCTGTACAATCTGACCAAAGACGAAGCACCAGCTCTGGTTCACCTGGGCAAAGACAAGACTGAGCAATGCTTGCTCGTACGAATTAAGAAGCCTGCAAACGGACAGGACGGATCAGGAGGCGGGGCTTCTTCAAATAGCAACAGCACCGGAGTTCAGGTCACCCCCGGATCGTCAAATCCATAAGGTTGATGAACTCTGAATAGGGCGTCAGCAATACGATGACACCACATTCAGACCTGTTTGCCATGTGCATGTGAAAGACAGAAGCCTCGCAACAGCCATGATGTGCCGTTGCGAGGCTTCTATTTTATTCCATTGATGTTAAGCCATGCTGATCAGGTTTTAAGCTATGGTTTTGGGCCAATAGGACGGGTGCCTTTGCCGTGTCGGGCTTTCAGGTCGAAGAGGCCGAAGATTTCTGAGGCAGTTAATGAACGGCCAGCGTCGACATCGTCCCCATCACCAAGAATGGACTTGAAGAGATCCCGTTTCTCGGTCAGGACGCGATCAATCTTCTCTTCAATCGTGTCTTTGCAGATGAATCGCGTCACAATCACCTGGCTTTTGCAGCCAATACGGTGAGCACGGTTGATGGCCTGATCTTCAATAGCCGGGTTCCACCAGCGATCATAGAGGAAAACATATCCCGCAAATTGCAGATTAAGCCCCACCGCTCCTGTGGCATAACTCATCAGAATGATGTGTTTCGTGGGATCTTCCTTGAACTGCTTAAGAACCGGTTCGCGGAGCTTGGTCGGAATGCCACCGTGATAAACGAGCGGGCCGAAGCGTTCTAACTTGTTTTTCAGGAAGTCGATGGTCTTTGTCCATTGGCTGAAAAGAATCGCCTTTCCACCACTGGCCGCCACTTCTTCCATATCCGCTTCAAGACGGTCGAACTTCGCACTCTCGCCGGTCAGTGGATCCCAGTTTGTGATCTGCTTGAGTCGCATCACCAGTTCAAACACATGCTGAATTGAAATGGAATCCCCCATCTCATTCAGTTGAATAACGCCTTCTTTTTCAGCCGTTTCATAGGTATAGCGCTGAGCCGGTGTCAGTTCAAGAATCGCGTCGCGATCGAGTCGCGGCGGCATATCCTTCATCACCAGATCTTTGGTGCGTCTGAGGATGAATTCCTGTGATAGTGACTGCAATTGCTTTAAGTCGGGGGAACTATTAGGAGGCACGACTTCCAGAAACTCGTAGAGCGCTCCCAGTTCTTCAGGGCGATTTTCGATAGGCGTTCCCGTCAGTGCCCAGGATCGGCGACGAGGGATGGCACGGGCGGTTTCAGCCGTACGCGAGGTGCGATTCTTGATGCGCTGCGCTTCATCCAGCACGACAAGATCAAACTTGGGGAACTCATCGCCAAAGTTAGCCACATCGCGCACCAGCGTTTCATAGTTCACGATGAGCACAGGAACGCCCGGCATCGTCCAGGTAATGCGGCGGCGATCAGTGTCTCCTTCAACGACCACGAATGGCAGTTCTTCAGCCCATGTGCGAAATTCTCGCTGCCAGTTGGGAAGCAGCGGCTTCGGACAGACCAGCACCACACGTCGAACCTGCCCGCTACGAACCAGCAGGCGGATCGCGGTGATTGTCTGCATCGTTTTTCCCAGGCCCATTTCGTCAGCCAATAGGGCTGCATCATGCGAAAAGAGCCAGGCAATCCCTTCGTACTGATAAGGGAACGGTTCAAAGGGCATGATCAGTTCCTGCCCTTTCAGCCACGTTTGCAATGGAGGCTGGAGCAGATAGAACAACCGATCCTCTAACGTCAGTACGCCGGCTGGTGGTCGGATACGTGTCAGCTTGGGGGCGGGTTGTTCCGCCAGCGCTTCTTCAGACTTCGTGATCAAATCACCAGCGGTCACTTGCTCGCTGGCCACAGCGTCAGTCGCTGGTTCTACGACGCCTGTGGTCGCTACTGGCTCCTCTTCTGAAACCGTTGCCACTTTTTCGTTTTTGGGCTTCGCTGGGGGAAGGAATTCCATCCCTTCGGGAAACTTGAGACCAAAGGTCTGGATGCGGGGGGCATGAGGTTTCCATGCCGGGCCTAAGGGGATGGACTTCAGGAGCGGCGTGCTTTCGGCATCAAGCTTGGGAGTCCGCTGGAGGGCACTGTTTATCCCGGCAAAATGGACATCTGCCCCCATCTTCAATGAGATATCCTGTGTCTCGGGAGCTTGTGCGTCGGGTTCTTCAAACTGAGCGAGTGATTCCAACGCTTTCGGCAACCAGTGAGGCGCCGGAACAGCACCGTCTGCCGGCCTTTTGCCCGAACTATTGCCAAGGCCATTGCCAGGACTTGTACCTGTGCCAGTAGCCTGGTTGGCCTGCTCATGTTCGAGAGCGGTGGTGCTTCGAGTTGAAGAAGAATCATCCATGATCTTCGTTTCCGCTCTGAACTTGTAGGATCACCAACCCAATTTGAGTTGTGTTGATAAGTAGTGCCGTGTCACGGCTTTGTCTTAGGGTTGATGTCGCCGCAACGTCCTCCGTTGTCGGACTTGACGGCCTGTTCAACCCTGCTTTTCAACTTTGACAATGCAGTAGGAAACCCTGGTCGTGATGGTGATCAGGCGCGACCGGTTGCGACTTTCATCGTTTCCTGAAGCGCTTCGCGAATCCGATCAAACGGCTCTTTCAAATCGGCTGACGTCGGGACATCTTTGCACTGATGAGCGACATGCTCCATCTCGGCATCATGCGCACTGTGAAACTCCAGGTGCCGATTCCCAATGCGGAGCGTGCTTTTCCCTTCGTCGCTGAAGCAACCGACAGGGATATTCACATGCTCGCGAAGTTCAATCAGCCCTTCGTCTTCCGTCAGCACGAGATGCGGCTTCACACCCACCTTCTCGAGAAGCGTTTTTCCAATCAGTTCACTGAGCAGATAGGGCCGCAATGTCGGGCCGTACAGGATCTGCTGTGTCCGGTTGGGCTTCACAGGAGTGGTACATTGAAACTCAAGGGGACGACCGAACCGGTTGGTCACCAGGAGACCACCGATAAACCCCCGCTCGGGGTCTTCCACGGCTGTCAGGAAACCGAGGCGGAGCTGATCCTTCTTGGCCTGATCCGACATCCAGAGTAATCCTCAGAAAGCTCAGAAGAGGGAAACTGCCCATCGCAATGGTCTTGATCGTCGAGGGCACCGCGAGACTTGAGCGGGAACGGCTCTTCCTTGCAGTTAGAAGATAGGCAGAGTTTGCTGGCGCGATTGGGCAAAATTTACCAGTCAATTCGCAGAATTCGCCGAAGTTCACGGCTCAGCCATCGCAGCCAGGACTCAGCAGGAAGCTGAATCTTCACACTCGCGGGAACTCCCCAAGGGATTCGCTCATGTTCGCCTTCAAGGCGAATTCGCACCTCGTAGGCCCTCTGGTCAGATGTGAAGGTTCCCTGCGCCTGGGAGGAATTTGGCAATCCACCGACTGGACTGGTTGTAACGATTGGGCTACTTGAGACCTCTGTGATTTTCCCTGTCAGAAGCTGATTGGCCGCCGCAAGCAATTGAACTTTGACTGTCTGTCCGATGGCGATGCGATTGATGTCCCTCTGGCTGACAATCGCGAGCACTTCAAATTTGGCAGAAGGAGCAATCCACGCCAGTTCACTACCGGCTGCAACAAAGGCGTGAGCATTCGCTTCGTCAAATATGGAACCTTCCCAATGATGAAGCAGAATTTCTGCCGTTGGTGATCCCCCCGAGATTCCCGCCGTGGGCGCTCGATCCAATCGGCGGTGCATGGGGAGTAACTGACCACTGCAAGGAGCCAGAAGAGTGCGTCGTTTGGCCTCAGTTTCCCATTGGCTGAGCTGCTGCTCGAGATCTTTCAACTCTTCGCGAGCCGTAGGAAGACGCGCGCTGACCGCTGCATCCACGACCTGCCGCTGCTCGAGGCTTTCAATCAAGATTTTTTGATCAGTCACTCGCGCCTGTTGTTTGAGGAGAAGTCGCTCCTGTTCGGAATCAGCGAGTTCCAGAAGAACGTCTCCCTGTTGGACAGGAGAGTTTCGGATCGCTTTGACGACTGTTCCTGATGCCGTTGCACGAACAATCACGCCATTCTGTGGCAGTATTGTTCCCAAGGCTGTCACGGAAGTGGGAATAGGCCAAACCAGAATCACAAACAGGATGACAAGCAATCCTCCCGCAATCAGGCGGGCACGCAGGAAACGAAGGCGTTTCTGGCGTTCACGATCCTGAAAATATCGTCGCCCTTGCCACGTCATGGAAAGGGCCATCCCGAAAAGAGTAAAAAAACCTAACCCAATGGCAATTGCATCCAGGCCGTAGGGTTCCAGCCACACATGTAAGGCCCAGAGAATAGAAAAAATCAGCACGACACGAAAGATCATGCTGGCAAGAGTATAAACGATCAACCAAAGTGCCATGCGGGCGGTCACACCACGTGGCCATTCCCGGTCGAGTTGCAGCCAGAAATAATCAATGGCTCGAATCAGTGTTTGCCGGCTTCGCTCAGCCAGATTCGGCATGCCCATGAAGTCGGCCAAAATAAAATAACCGTCGTATTTCAACAAAGGGTTACCGTTAAAGAGAAAGGTACTGATACCGCAGATCACCATGATTTGCTGTGCGATCGTTGAAACGGTTCCTGGTTCTGACATCCACCACAGAAACGTGGCTAACGAAGCGATCCAGGCTTCGAGATACATGCCAGCTGCTGCGATCCCCATTCGTGCAGAGCGCGATGGGAGGCGCCAGCTATCCGTCACATTGCAATAAAGCACGGGAGTCCCGACCAGCAGCATCACGCCCAGTTCGTGACAGTGGGCGCCCGCTCGATGGCAGGCAATCCCATGCGCAAACTCGTGGAGGATCTTAACCACAATCAGGCAGCCCGCCAGTTCAAGCAGGCCGGTAGGTTGCTGTGTTGATCGCAGAAAACCCGCCATCAGTTCCACAGGATGAGTCACAACCACAACCAGCGCGATCGTTGAAAAAATCAAACCAAGAATGACCATGGGCCAGGTAAAGAGCCAACCGATCAGAACATTGGCAACTGCCAACAGATCAATCCCGCCCATAAAATGAGATGGGTTGATTCCTCGAAAGCGAATCGCCAAAGGATTGATGAACTTGCCCCAGAACGTGCGGCGCGCCGCTATCCGTGCCGTATCTGCCCATTCAGATCCCGAGATTCCGTCAGCGATTGCCCAGTGTTGTTGCCGTGCCGTCTGAATGAATTGCAGGATCTCCGCTTCGCTCAATCTCTTTGAAAATCGAGCGTCAAACTCGTGGCAAATTTCAGCGAGAGGAAATCCCTGTTCAAACAGACTAATCAGAAACGCCTCTTCAGCGCCGATCAGTGAGTTTTTCATGGTCAATGGGTCGTGAAGAAACACATCACCCGGCTGACCACCTGCAAACGGAAGCCGCTGAATATCTGGTCTGAGAAAAGGACGAGGTTTGTATTTGAGTTTCTCGAGTCCGTAATTGCCCATGGCGCTGTCAGTCGGTCGGCCCTCTCTTTCAACCGGGGAAACAGGCCATGCAAATGCGATTGGCGTCAGAGAGAAATCGTCTGTTTGGCTCATTTCATTAACCATTCCCTGAGCCGCAGGGCCGATGTGGTTCCCTTGTGGAAACAGCTGAAACACAGATCGTTTTCACGTACTTCTTCAGCTCGTGGTTGTCTGTGCTGAGTCTGGGATCGCAATATTATTAGAATCAACTTGGGGGGCGTGGGGATGAGCTTTGAAATAAGTTTCGGCCTGCTCGATCACGTGTGGCCGTAATTCATCGGGATGCTGATAAAGGTGCCAGGCATCGGCTGGCAAATCGGCGTAAGCTGTCTGAAAACGGGGCAAAGTTTTCGTCTCACTACGGATCGCACGAAGATAAACGCCAAGAATTTGTTGGGGATAATCTCGCAAGAGACTGGCATAGATTTCCGGATCCTGTTCCCCGGTATCGCCAATCAAAATAAATCGTCTTTCGGGAAATGCACTCAGGATCGGGTCGATCGTGGTTCTTTTGTGCATCATCTGCGGTGACATCTTCAATTTACGAGCAGAATCACGCAATCGAAAACGTTTGAGATGGATGGAACCTACGGGAAAGTGATGCGTATCCCAGAAGTCGCGCAGTGGACGATACAGCTGCCAGGGACTGCCCGAAACATAATGAAAGACGGCTCCCTTTTGCGCTAAATCCCGATAAATGGCAGGCATCCCATCAATCGGAGCAAAGACCCGGGCAAAGGTGTTCTGGAACAGGTCGCGACGGTCAGACACGTTGCTATGTTTCACGGTGTCATCGACATCAGAAATGACAGAAAGGCCAACGCGATCCACAATCAGTGATGACCCCTCGAACTGTCGATCATCGGGACTGGCCAGCACGGCTTGGTAGTTGACCCATTCGCCAGGACGGGGTGGCTTTCCCAGCAGTTCTTCGATGTCGGCTCGGGAGACAGTATGAGTCCCGCTGAAAAGTCCTGCAGCCGATGATTCCCCCAGAGAAATCACTTCTTTACCGATCTGAATCACGATCCGTCGGCCTTCTTCCGCCCCCACGAGGAAAGGTTTCAAGCGTGTGGTGAAAACTTCCGCGTGCTCGGAACTAATGCGCATGGCCCGGCGAATGGCAGACATGATCGGGTGTCGCAGCCAGGTGAGGTTCAAATTGTAGAGACACCCCTGAATCGTGATCGTCCAGCGGTCGCCCGTCGTATCGGGAGCGACATAGGAAGGGTAAAGCACAATTTCTTCGTCGTGCCAGACTTCACACGCGGACTGATTTCGGAAATGTGGCTTTGATCGAAACAGCACGCGATCCCTCACTTCAGATGTCATGACGGCTGCCAAAATCGTTCCAGCAGCAAAGTTGCGGACTGAGCAGTTTCCCATAACAGAAGGAAATCAACAATCGTCATTTTCGCGAGAATCTGAAAGTTCTTAAATCATCAATCATTTTGAACAATCATTGAAGATGGCAGATTAGAGAAGCTCGCTGGGATTTTAAGGCGGTCTTTCATCAAACCCCAACTTTTCTGTACACTGATTGTGACCGCAAAAGAGACATCAGTTTGTGAGAATTCTCGCTATTGTTAAAACCGTTAATTCTTATCTCGTTCTGGAATGTTCACTGCCTGGCAACCGATAATAAGTTCGATCCAGAATTGGTTGGCTTTTTTGTAAGTCATTTTTCGTAAAGAAGTTATCGCTGGAGTGTGCCTTATGGGTGTTCAGTTTCAACAGGATCCCACATTTTAACCCCGGATGTACCCTGAAAATTTCAGCATCAGGTGTATTTGGGACAAGCATCAGACTTGCTAGTGGAAATACCTGTCAGAAATGACCTGAGTGTTGCGATTGATCAACGGAAATTCATAGACTAACGGCAATGGGAAGTGACACAGCCAAGGTCGCCTTTCAGTGAAAACATAGTTGCGATGGCTTCCATCATGCCAAAAAGTTGACAGAAATTGCCTCAGGTCTGTCATCTCAAGTCAAGTTGTCTGTCACGACGAGATATTCTTTGAGGCCACGAGGATTGCCCCCGGATGAGTTATCAGCTTTTAACAGGTGCCACAGGGCTTTTAGGCACATATCTGTTGCGAGATCTGTTGTCATCGGGGTGCCGGCTGGCTGTCGTTGTTCGCCCCAATCGTCGACAGAATGTTCGACAGCGAATCGAGACTCTGTTGTGTCATTGGGATGACACACTGGGGGTCAAGCTCCCACGTCCCGTGGTGTTAGAAGGCGATATTTCGCAGCCAGATCTCGGCCTGGATGGCGTGAGCATGCGTTGGGCTGCCGAGCATGTCACGGGCGTTATCCACAACGCGGCCAGCCTGTCTTTTGTCGCAACCAGTGAAGATGGTGAGCCTTACCGTTCCAACATTGGCGGCACCCGCCATGCCCTGGAATTCTGCAAAACATTAGGAGTCCGCCAGTTTTTCCACGTTTCAACGGCATATATTGCCGGGCAGCGCCGCGGGCGAGTGCTGGAAACCGAACTGGATGTTGGCCAGGAGCTTTCCAACGCTTACGAAGAGAGCAAGTTGGCTTCAGAGAAGTCGGTTCTTGAGTGCGAATTCCTTGATAACCCCACGGTCTTCCGTCCGGGAATTATCATTGGCGATTCCGTTACTGGCTACACCACCACATATCATGGTTTTTACGCAGCACTTCAGTTGTGCCATACCATTGCAAGAACTTTTGCTACTGATGAGACGGGGTTAATTGGGGCTCAGCAGGTGCGTCTGGCCCTTAATGGTGACGAAACCAAGCATCTGGTGCCGGTCGATTGGGTGTCAGCGGTGATGTCGCATGTCATCATGCACCCCGAGCATCATGGACAAACCTATCACCTGACTCCTCAGCACCCGGTCACAGTGCGGATGATTCGTGATGTTCTGGAGGAAACGTGCCACTTCTATGGTGCCACTCTCGATGGAGCGGGGAAGCCGCTTGATAATATGAACGAAGCGGAAAGCATCTTTTACGAACACATTCGAGTCTACAACTCGTATTGGAAAAACGATCCTCACTTTGATCGGACGAACACTCTCAAAGCGGCTCCCCATCTTCCATGCCCGGCTGTTGATCGTCATCGCCTGGTAGAGCTTTCCAGAATCGTGATTCGAGATGGTTTCCCTTCACCGAGCAAGCGACCAGTGGAGCCTGAGTTTGATGCCGCCAGCTACTTTCAGCCTCTGCTGGAGCAGTCGTCACGTGATCCACAGTTTGCCGAGTGCGAGCGTCTTGTCGGATTGAACATCCTTGGCCATGGGGGCGGGCAATGGCAGTTGCTGACAAGGCATGGGGCAATTGTGGGAGCTGAAGTGGGCCTGCACGATGAAACTCTTTCCGTTGCGGAACTCTCTGCCAACTCGTTTCGTGATCTCGTGACGGGACGCAGCACCACGGAACAATTGACTGCCAGCGGCCTGCTGCAGCTTAGTGAGGGGTTGAATAGCGAGCAAACTTCAGCGGTACTGGATCAATTGATTCAAGCTGACCTTGTCGTTGTGCGAAAGTAACTCACGAAGCGCATTGTCAAATGCTTAAAAGCGGGGTTGAACAGGTCGTCAAGTCCGACATCGGAGGACGTGACGACGCATGAAACCCCAAGATAAAGCCGTGACACGGCACTTGACAGATCTGTAAAATTAAAGAGAAGGAGGCCCATGTTCAGCATCGGGTCTCTTTCTCTTTTTGTGTCGTTCAGAGATGCCATCTGTCTGCGTCTGGCCGCGCTGAATTGTCATTGAAGTGAATAATGTCGTTTGTGCTTGAGGCATTCCTGCTTGCGGCACAGGTTGCTTCACGGTCGAATGGTGGGTTGTCAGAAGTGTGGCGATCCTCGCCAGAACATGAAGCTGTTGGATGTTCAAGATTTGATCACAGGGAGACCGCATGTTGAGTCAGCGCACGCTGTGGATGTTTGTCTGGGGTTTGGTTGCCTTGTGCGGCAGCGGTCAGAGTTTCTGTTTGGCGGATGATGAGATCTCGACATCGCCGCTCCCTGTTAAGGCTGTCCCTGCATTTGAAAATGTGGTCTGGAATGGTTGGGAAGCTGTTGGCGAGGATGGCCGCCCCTCGATCTTTCGGCCGATTCTGCTGACAAACTTTGGTGATGGCTCCAATCGCGTCGTTGTACCAACACAGCAGGGAGTCGTCCATGTGCTGGAGAACACTCAGGCCAAGCAGAAGTCACATATTCTGCTCGATCTGAGTAGTAAGGTGACTTACAAAGACAAAGAGAACGAAGAAGGCTTTCTCGGGTTGGCGTTTCATCCCAACTTTCGTGAAAACGGCGAACTCTTTGTGTACTACACCACAACCGACGCCCCACACACTTCGGTCGTTTCCCGCTTCAAAGCTTCAGGGTCAAAGCCACAGACTGTTGACCTGTCGACCGAAGAAGAAATCCTGAGAATTCCTCAGCCTTTCTGGAATCATAACGGTGGCACAATCGTTTTTGGGCCTGATGGATATCTCTACATTGCTCTTGGCGATGGAGGAAGCGGCGGTGATCCTCACAAGAACGGGCAGAATCTCGGAACCCTGCTGGGCAAAATTCTGAGAATTGATGTGGATAAGAAGGAAGGAGGAAAGCCTTATGCGATCCCCGCTGATAATCCCTTTGTGAAAACCGCAGGGGCCAAGCCGGAAATCTATGCTTATGGCTTAAGAAATGTCTGGCGTATGGCGTTCGACAAGACCACTGGCAAGCTCTGGGCAGCAGATGTCGGGCAGAACCTCTGGGAAGAGATTGATCTGATCGAAAAAGGGGGGAACTATGGCTGGAACATCCGTGAAGGATTCCATCCTTTTGGGGACAACCAGAACGTGTCCAAGCAGGGACTGATTGATCCCATTTTTGAATATCACCACGATATTGGGAAGTCAATCACGGGGGGAATGGTCTATCGCGGAAGCAAAGTGAAAGATCTTCAAGGGAAGTACCTCTACGCGGACTATGTTTCAGGAAAGCTTTGGGCACTGGATTACGACGCCAGGAAAAAGAAAGTCGTGGGCAATCACCTGATTCCCGGCAGTCAGCTTCCCGTCGTCAGTTTTGGTGAAGATGAGCAAGGTGAGGTTTACTTCATGACCGTCTCTGGCAGCGGCAAAGGGATGTTTACTTTTGCGCCAAGCTTGGGGGCGCCAAAGTAGTCCTTGGCGAAGTCGCCCTTCTTTTGGTAAAGGGAACCGAATGCAAATGAAAGCAACGTATCGATTTGCATTGACGGAGCTTCCCTTGCCAATACAATCGGCGAGTTGCAGTTGCGGGTTGGCCAGGCAAAATCACTTGGCTAACCCCCATTTGTAATGAGAATAACGTGTGGCATGGTCAGGCTGTGAGGCGATGAAGTCCTTGTTGCAGCTTGTCCAGAGCCAGCATTGGCAGCAGTTAATACCGCAGACCCTGCTCTTGAGGAGTCATCCGTCGTGCAAATCGCGATCACGACCCGTCACGGTTCGATCAGTCCTGATGCTCAGGATCTCATTCGTCAGAAGTCTGAAAAGCTGTTGACCTATTTTGCCCGAGTGACAGCCATCAATGTGACCATCAGCTTTGAAAACCATCGGGCTACGGTGGAAATCCTGGTCGATGCCGAGCACAAGCACGATTTCGTGGCAACCGAAACCGGCGACGAAGTGGTCGGTGTCTTCCATGCTGCATTGCACAAGATGGAGCAGCAGTTGCATAAGTACAAAGAAAAGGTGCAAGACCATAAGGGGGCACCGACCGTTGCTGATCTGACTGCGTCAAAAGAAGATTAAACGCTTCGTCCGCTCTTTGAGGTTGGACTGCCTGAATCAAGCAGCCCGCGTGAGAGATGTTGGAGAGAAGAACTGGCAATACCAGGCCTGATGTTCTGGGGCTAAGGGTGTTCGGAAACCTTGTCTCAGGATCTGGCCTGCAAAACTTGCCGAAAAACAGTCTCGACCGGAGAAACTGACGTCTTCTCCGGCTGTAATGAATTTCGTCATTGGGTGAGACTGTGCCTTGACGGGATCACTTGTTAGTTTAGTGCTGCACTGAATTCTCCCGGCTGATTTAAAGTTATGATAGTCGGGTCAGGTTGACTGAAGCAGAGGTGTTTCATGAAGTTGTGCGACTTCGTCGTTCCCGGGGCGATTGTGCCTGATCTTCAGGCGACGACCAAAGAGGCTGCCATCCGTGCGATGGTGACGAGCCTGCGTGAAGCCGGAGCTATTCCTGCCAGCGACGAAGAGGGGATCATTGCCGCGATTCTCAAGCGGGAAGAGCTTGGATCCACTGGTATTGGTCGTGGTGTGGCTGTCCCTCATACCAAGCATCCCTCGGTGGATCGGCTGATTGCCACTGTGGCTCTTTCAAGGTCCGGCGTGGATTTTGCAAGCCTGGATGGCGAGTCTGTTTTCATCATGTTTCTGCTGATCTCGCCACCGGATCGTCCAGGTGATCATCTGCGGGGGCTGGAAAACATTTCCCGCCACTTGCGAAACGATAACTTCTGCAAATTTCTCAAGCAGTCCAAGTCATTAGAAGACGTACTTGATCTGCTCAAAGAAGCTGACAACAACGAAATTTAAGTAATTCTTAGACAGGTCAGAAATTCCTTGGGGTATTTCTGACTGTGCCAGTTTCTTGTTGTGGCAGAGTTTATCGCATTTTCAGTGTCTTGCGCATGTTGAGGCCGACAGCGGTTTTTGTGAGCAATCCGCGTTGCTGAAAGGAGCAGCCGGTATGAACCCGATGATCCATCGACGGACAGTGACTGTTCGCACGGAACATGGCCTCCATTTGAGTCCATGTTCGCGAGTGGCTCAAACGGCTCAGAAGTTCTCATCAAAGATTCTGTTGATTTCCGGTTCAGTCCGAGCGGATGCCAAGAGTGTACTTGATCTGATGACTTTGGCGGCTGGCCCAGGTGTTGAACTGGTACTTGAGGTGGATGGCGATGACGCCCCACAGGCGGTTGATGCGATCCTCTACCTGTTTGAGCATGATTTGGTGAGCACTTCTCACTGACCTGTCAACTGTTGAGCAATGGCTTGATCTGGAGACAGGAGAGTGAATCGGCTGTTTGGTTTGGCGCTAAAACCACCTCGGCCGCAGTCGCTTCAGATGCTTGCCGCGGCAAGACTCATGTCTAATTCGACCAATCGTGAGACTCTTTCTCCCGGATTGATCAACTGGGGTAATCCGCTCTTGCCTGCACTGGCTTGCCTGTTTGTAATTCCAGGATGAGAAGATGGCATGGCCAGATCGCAGTCAGGTATGCTTTTTCAGCGGGATGAGAGTACAGAGTGGTTTGTTACTGTCGAAATTTGGATTGAATCAATCGCCAAATCGGGCAACGGAGAATGGATTCGCACAGGAAACCTTGAGCAAAGTTTTGACAAGGCTTCGCTAATCCTGGGCCTGTCCAGTGCAGAGCCAACTGGTGGTTTTTGAGTCAAGTTGGTTCTCCCGCGGTGATAATCTCGGATTGGTGAGTGATTTCAGGAGATATGCTACATGCTGGTGAAACATGGAATCGCGGTTTCTCCCGGCGTCGCCATTGGCCAGTCCATGGTGTTGGGAGCGGAATCTTTTCGGATTCCTCAGCGATTTGTCAGTGTTTCTGCCGTAGATGCCGAAATCACGCGATTTCAGACAGCCTTGCATGCTGTTTGCTTGGATATTGAAGAAAACGAAACCATTGCCCGGGATCGGTTGGGATCGCAGTACGCGGCTATTTTCACCGCTCACCTGATGATGGTGAAAGATCGCAAAGTTGTCGATGAAATTGAATCACTGGTGCGACAGAAGTGTTTCTCGCCCGAATTTGCTGTCAGCCGAGTCTTTCGTCAGTATGCCAAGAAGTTTCAAAATCTTGGCGTCCCTTATCTGGCTGAGCGGGCCACGGATCTTTTTGACCTGGAAAAACGAGTCCTCAGACAGCTTCTCGGCGCCCGGCGGGAAGAACTGCGAAATATCACGGCTCCAGCCATTGTGCTGGCACACAACCTGACGCCTAGCGAGACAGCCAGTCTTGATAAAAAATATGTCCTGGGCTTTGCCACGGAAGTTGGCGGCACAACCAGTCATACCGCGATTCTCGCCGGGGCGCTAGAGCTTCCGGCTGTCGTCGGAGTAGGGAGCTTTCTGTCAGACGTGGCTGGTGCCGACATGGTGATCATTGATGGCAGCCATGGGACTGTCATTATTGATCCCGATGCAGAAACGTTAGCTCGGTACCGCGCTTCGGAAGAAGAGCATCGAAATTTTTCAAACCGCCTTGAGTCCATTCGCACACTTCCCAGCGTGACTCAGGATGGTGTGGCGGTTTCCCTTTATGGAAATATTGAGTTCCCTCACGAAGCCGCTTCGGCCCGGCAGCGGGGTGGGGAAGGGATTGGTCTGTATCGAACGGAATTTCTCTACCTCGATGCCAGCACTGAACCAACCGAAGAGGATCACTATCAATCATATTGCGAAGTTCTCAAGGCTTTTCCGGATCGTCCGGTCGTGATTCGCACGCTCGACCTTGGTGCCGATAAACTGCCGATTGGTTTCCGGATGGAGTATCCTGAGGGGGTGAATCCCGCTCTCAGCTTGCGCAGCATTCGCCTGAGTCTTCAGCATCTTGATCTTTTTCGCACGCAGTTACGGGCCATTGCGCGGGCAGCCTGTCATGGCGATTTAAGAATTATGTTCCCTCTCATTTCAACGCTGCTCGAATTACGGCAGGCGAAAATGATTCTCGGGGATGTGATGGAGGATCTGGAAGAACAGCAAATTGAATTTGCTCGTAACATCAAGGTAGGCATGATGATGGAAGTCCCTTCGGCTGCCATTATGGCCGAGCAGTTTGCTCGCGAAGTTGACTTCTTTTCGATCGGTACCAATGACCTGATTCAGTATACACTGGCTGCTGACCGGGGTGATCCCAGGATCTCCAACCTCTATCGTGCCGGTGATCCTGCGATTGTCCGTTTGATCCAAATTGTGGTGAAGGCTGGCCAGAATCGCGGAATTCCTGTATCAGTATGCGGTCAAATGAGTTCGGATCCGTTGTTTGTTCCGCTTCTGGTCGGGTTAGGCCTCAGGCATCTGAGCGTTACCCCCCACTTGATTCCAGAGATCAAAGAGCTGATCCGAAAGTTGACGATTTCCAAGGCTGAGAATTTGGCCAACCGGGTCATGCGAATGGAAACGGCCAACGACGTCGAAAGTTTTCTCCGTGGTGAATACCGTAAGCTTTCGCCAGAATCGCCTGCCTGATTCGATTTGTAGACCAGTTATCAGTTGTTTCAGTTTGTCATTGATCAAGTTTTAGTCTCTCAAAGTTAGTCCTCGTGTGAACAATCTGTCAGCTTCGCTGAAAACGAAACACTCCAACATTGCAATCTCCGCGTCCAGCGGAAGGTGGCACCGTAGTGTCGTCGACGTTTTTCAGTGCTGCGGCGATCCTGTATGCAGGGGCGGCGTCGCCGATCAGAGTGAGATCCCCACAATTGGGCGTTCTGCTTGCTCTTGTCGGCCTTCCGATTCCTGCCCAGCGCGCGCTTCCCTTCGGTTTCTTGTTTGCTCTGACACAACCTTTGAAAAGCCTGGGATCGACCGAGTATTCGGCGAATTCCAGCAGTCACAACCGGTTTTGTCAGATCCCACTAAAGAAGCCCGGTCGATTGCCTCATGCCATACTGCCAGGCCGCTCTTGGCTTTATTGGTGAAATCTCAGGCATTCTCTGGCTTTCTGGAATCCTTCGGAAGCCGTAATTCCGTTTCCTGTTACTCAGGAGAACGTGGGTTGCGTTTGTCGTGCATGGATGGTTTGTTGCTTCGGCGCACCATGACTCGATTGCCACAACATTGTAAAGCTCTACATTCTGTTTTAGCGATCGCCCCTGCTCGGGTGGCAGATCAGCCCGACGAACATTTCCAGAAACGATTTGCGACTGTGTAGTTGCTAACTGGAAATGACGCGGTCATGTTTGCACGCGGATGGCACCGAAAGGCCCGCCATGCGTAAAGAAATGTTGATGAACGTCCTCCAGCCGGAGGAAAGTCGAATTGCCATTCTGGAAGACGGAGTTCTTGAAGAACTCTATGTCGAACGGAACAGTCTCGAAAACTATGTCGGCAATATCTACAAAGGCCGCATCGTCAATATCGAGCCGAGTATCCAGGCGGCTTTTGTCGATTTTGGCGTCGGACGAAATGGCTTTCTGCACGTTAGCGATGTGGAGTATCAATACTATAAGCATCTGGTCGATGGGCCGGATGAGGCTTTCGATGACGATGATGACGACGACGAGAAGCCGCGCGGCCGTGGTCGTCCGCCCCGTCCGACGGATCGAACATCTCGTGGAAAACCACCGATTCAAGAGATCTTCCGC
This sequence comes from Planctopirus sp. SH287, assembly GCF_056500625.1. Taxonomy (NCBI): domain Bacteria; kingdom Pseudomonadati; phylum Planctomycetota; class Planctomycetia; order Planctomycetales; family Planctomycetaceae; genus Planctopirus; species Planctopirus sp. SH287. The sequence goes on from NZ_CM151403.1 coordinate 3,057,722, forward strand.
CGTGGCAGCGAAGTTCTGATCCAGGTCATCAAGGAAGGGATTGGCCAGAAAGGGCCGACGCTTTCCACTTATATCAGTATTCCCGGACGCTATTTAGTGCTCATGCCCGGCCTGCAACGCGTGGGTGTCAGCCGCAAGATTGGTGATGATTCCACTCGCCGCCGGCTGCGCCAGCAGCTGAAGGAACTCAATCCTCCTGAAGGCTTGGGCTTTATCATCCGGACAGCCGGGATTGATCGTTCACAGAAAGATTTGCAGAGAGATATGAACTATCTTCTCCGCCTCTGGAACGTGATTGTTAAACGGATTCGCAAGTTCCCGGCTCCCGTAGATATCTACGAAGAGAGCGACATGATGATCCGCACGATCCGCGATATCTATAACAGCGAGATCGAGTCCATTCTGATTGATGAACCCAGGGCCTATGAACGCGCTAAAGAGTTCATGAAAATCGTGCTGCCCCGCGCCGTGGATCGCGTCCAGCTATATGACGGGAAAGAGCCACTCTTTCATAAGCATGGAGTTGAAGAAGAGATCGCCCGAATTCAGCGTCGACATGTTCCACTCAAGGGGGGCGGGTCGATTGTCATTGACCAGACGGAAGCTCTCGTGGCGATCGACGTCAACAGCGGCAGTTTCCGGCAGGATGAGAACGCCGAGGAAAACGCGTATCACATGAACCTGCGGGCGGCTGATGAAATTGCCCGTCAGATTCGTCTGCGCGATCTGGGTGGCGTGATCGTCAATGACTTCATTGACATGCGGGAAGAGCGTCATCGCCGTGGCGTTGAGCGGGCGTTGGCCGATGCCGTCGCGCGGGATCGGGCACGAACCAAAATTCTGCGCACCAGTCCTTTTGGGCTGGTCGAAATGACTCGTCAACGGATCAGGCCATCTCTCCGCCGCAGCGTATATGAAGACTGCCCGTGCTGTGCTGGCACCGGTCAAGTCAAAACGGCGGAAAGCATGGCCATCGAAGTCATGCGGCTGCTCATGTTCCACGCCAACCATCAGGAAGTCACGAAAATCGTCGTGGATGTCCAGGAAAAAGTCGGGGCTTACCTGAACAATAAAAAGCGGCGTGAAATCAGCCAACTCGAGGAGCAGTATGAGGTTGTGATCAGCATTAACTCGATTTTGAGTGCCACACCTGAACATTTGAGATTCTATTGCACGAGCGATGCGGGGGTCGAGATTCGCTTTTCCTCGCCCGAAGACTCGAAAGTCCGTCGATAGTCCGTTACAACGTGTGGTTTCGCATTGAAAACATGACGGATTGGCACCGATCCGATATGGAATTTGCCTTTGAATGGCTGGCTGGTGTGCCGCCGCAGGAGTCTGGAAATGGTTTTTGCAGTATTTGAAGACGGCAGTCGCCAGTATCGCGTTTCGGTCGGTGATGTCCTGATTGTGGATTATCGCAACGAAGCCAATAACGGTGACGTGCTGACGTTTGATAAGGTTCTCCTTGCCAACGGTGGTGCCGCCAGCCTGGTCGGTGCTCCTGTTGTTTCGGGTGCTACCGTGGTCGCTGAAGTGGTGAATAACCTCTACAAAGGCCCCAAGCTTGAAATCCAAAAGCTTCGTCGCCGTAAGAGCAGCAAGCGACACACAGGTCACCGCCAAAAGCACACTCAGATCAAGGTGACGGCTGTCAATGTCCCTGATCTGGCGGTAGCCGCTCAGTAAGCCCCATGGTTGTCTTGAGCTGTTGAACATTGGAGTCGCGAACCAATCGTGGCGACCAGTTGCAGATTGAAAGCAGGCGAAACTTCAAACCAGAAGTTCCGCCTGCTTTTGTTATTTTCGCCAGAGATTTTGTCAGTCTCATTGCCAGATGAGTTTTTGCTCACCAGCGGAAGTCATAGACCAGTGGAGGCCAGACCCTACTGTTGTCTTGACGACTGTTGTTTGAACGAGTAATGTCTGTACGACTTGGGATACAGCCGCCTCACCAATCTGTTTGAGGCAGCTTCTTAAAAGTGTGATTCACAGCGGGGGCAAGTATGGCTCAAAGATCGCTTGCGTTTCTCTCGCGAGGGCTTCTGGTGCCCATTGGCCTGCTGACCCTATTCATCGTAGTGGTCACTCAACTCACTGCCGGCACGGGTTCTCAAAGAGAAGTCCAGATAGACGCTGCGAGGGAAAAAGCCCGTCTGCTGCATGACTCACTTCACACGACTTTGCATGTCGTCCATCACGAATATTATCGAGAGGACGAATCGCTGAAGCTGCCAGCGGCGACTCTGAAGTCCGTGTTCACCGAAATGAAAAATCAGCATGGAATCGAACTGCGATGGCTGGCTGTTAACGCTGAAGCGATGAATGTTGAACATAAACCGCATGCAGGATTTGAGCAACGTGCGGTTGAGGCTCTCACGGCAGGGAAGCAGGAATTTGAGGAAACAAACGAGACTCAGTACTGGCATGTGGGGGTCATTACTCTTTCCTCCGAATGCTTGAAATGTCATGCCCCACAACGAAACAGCAATCGGGATCGGGCCGCGGGATTGGTCATTTCGATCCCTCTCAAGTCGAAGTAAGAATGCCTCACACTCCCATGGTGACCGTTTGACTTAATGAGGAGATCATCCAGCCGCGTTGGAATCTGCTATCAACTCTCATAATTTCACCCTCGACTATAAGCTACCTTCTCGGAGCGCTCCCGAATGCAAGGTCTTTGGCAGTGGATGGGGGTCGAACTCGATCCCGTCAGCCACAAAGAAAAACTGGTCTCTGCCATCGGAGGCTTTGTCGCAATTCTTGCTGTTGTATTGATCAGTCAAATTTGTCTTCCAGGCCCTTCTGTCGCTCTCCTGGTCTCGTCCATGGGTGCCAGTGCGGTTCTGCTCTTTGGTGTTCCGCATGGTGCCCTTTCTCAACCCTGGCCTGTGATCGCAGGGCATGGTTTTTCCGCACTGATTGGCGTGATGTGTCGCGAATGGATTCCCGATGTGTCTCTAGCCGCTGGCGTGGCTGTGGGCGTATCTATCGGAATGATGCACCAACTGAAATGTATCCACCCACCGGGAGGAGCAACTGCTTTAACCGCGGTGATCGGTGGCCCTGCCATCACCGCTCTAGGCTTTCAATTTGTCTTGTGCCCAGTGCTGATCAACGCGGTTTGTATGGTGACTTTGGCTGTGGGCTTCAATGCGGCTTTTCCCTGGAGACGCTATCCTGCCGCTCTTGCTCACGTGTCCCGTAAGCATAATCCGGCTGCGATCCCTCATGAATCAGTGGTAGCCGCTCTGCGACAACTGGATTCTTTTGTGGATATCACTGAAGACGATCTGACCCAGTTGGTTGCCATACTTTCTGAGCAACCCCCGACAGTAAAACGGGAACAAAGCAAAACTCCGCAATCTCGCTTGTCCAACTGGCATCAGAGTTCATAAATCCCATGAGGTTCAGCGAGCAAATCGGCAAGTTTGATGAAAACGTCAAAAGGTGACATGCTATCGTCCTGTGTCTTCACCGTGCGATATGCCCGATTCGACCAGTGGTTGCTTCGAGATAGCGAGCACCCAGTCCTGAACGGAACGTCGAGAGTCCCCCGTGCAGGTCGCGACCATGGGACAAGTGAAACCTGAGCCACCTCAATTTGTGGAATTGGTATCATCACGACAAATGACCAGTCTTTTCATGAGGAAGAAGACTGGAATTCAATCCATTTGTGCTGAACCGCTTACTGAGAAAAATACGGAAACAGGCCCCATGATGAGTTCTCGTATCCTGTTATCGCGTGAAAGTCGGCGATTTCATTTGATTGGCCTCATGGCTCTCTTGATGGGGATCTTTTTTACAAGCTCTAACAAAACCTCTGATGCCCTTGGTTTTGACCAGGCATCGGGTCTGTGCCAACTAATACAACTGGCTTTATCAGGTGCGTCTCATTCACATGAAATGGCACAAGGAGAAACCACGCATTCGCAGATGTCCCCGGTTATTGCCAGGTCAGGGGATGTTGAACTAAATGCGCTAATCATTGATCGCTCCAAAACTTCAGATTTCGACAAGCGAGGCATCCCTGATCCTGTTCGCCTGGTGATTGAAATCTGGTTTAGCTTTCCGACCCCCTATGGCTCGCGAACAAAAGCGGAATTCAACGCTGAAGTCTTGCGGCGTCAATGGATGACACTCGAAGCCTTGGATGACATTCGTGACAATCAAGGGACGCTGCTGACGACAGAGCATCGTCTGAAGCAGATGGCTGCATTAGGGCGGGAAGTTCGTGTGGGCAACGGGGACAAACAAGATCGCAAACGAGTCGGCAATATTTTGAAACTGGTGATCGATGCCCCCGACAGGCGGGCAACACACCTTCCGCTGATCAAAGGGCGGGTCTCGTATCCCCAGGCAAGGGGAGTGGTGCTAAAATTCGACGATCTGGTGAAAATCAACGGCAAAATCATCGAACATCCTCTCCTTGAGAACCACCCCGTTCGAGCGACCTTCACCCCTGACCCCAACAAGGGACAGATGTTGGTGACCGTTCAAACACCTGCTGTAAAAAATGATCGGGAAACGAGAGTGATTAACTGGGATTTTGATGGGATCCGTCGACGCGTGAAACTCCTTCCTAACGTCGGTCATTACCGACGGACTGAAACCGAGATTTTCAGTACAAGAATTTACGACACAGATCGTCTTGAGAGTGCTGCCTTTGAAATCACTGTGATTGAGCCGATCGAATCTAAAGTCATTGAGTTCGAGTTTCGGGATATTGCTCTGCCGTGAACGTGATGCCTTCGTTTATCTGACTTAGCTGATAGTTAATGGGTGTCGTTTGATATCAGACATTTTACAAATTCACGCAATCAATCTCTGTTTTTTCAGGACGGAAGGGACTCCATGATAGAGACATTGCTGCGTCCATATCTTTGGTGGGTCAAGATGCGAATACTGGTGCTGGTGTCGGCAATCGTGATACCGCTCGCTTCATCGTTGATTGCCTCAGAAACTCCCGGCAGCCATTTTGTGTTTTCTCCAATCGCTGAAAGTGGCAATATTGAAATCCACTCGATTCATATCGAGCGGCAACAGAAATCAGGGGTATTCCCTGAAGAGGCTCCTTCCCAGTTGACCATCATGCTCTGGTTTAGTGAGCCAGGGGGGCAAGAACCACCACCATATGTCCAGGACATCATTTTTAGTCCGGATAGCAGGAATCTCCCTTGGTTGCCACAAACAATTCAAATCAAGAACCTGGAGCCGATTAAGGATGAGACCGGCACCCTTCTGTCGACTCCTGCACGGCTCAAACTGCTACGTGCTTTTCATGAAGACGAATGGAACTTCAGGAGAAAGGTTGTTCGTGGAAAAAGCGGATTACTGGTTCCACTGGTTCTTGAAAACCCCGCGCGGGCAGCGACTCGTATTCCTCTGATCAAGGGGAATGCCGTGATCAATACAGTGAAGGAGGTCGATTTGACATTCAGTGACCTCCCGTCGCTCAGTGGTAAACAACTGGTTCATCCACTGCTCAAGGACATTCCTCTTCGATTCGAGATCGATAATACGTACATCTTAATAGATGAACCCATCTTGCGTCTGTCCGCCCCGCGTTTCGATGCCCGGCTTCGTCGATGGGGGCTTTTTGATACTGCCGGTAAATCCGTGCTACTGCAAACAGCACCTCTTCCTCCTGTGCGAAATCAGGAGCAATCGATTCATGAGCAGCAGTACTTCACAAATCGACTTGGTGAGCACATCTTGAAGCTGACGTTGCTAGAAGTCGTTGATTCAAAAGAGTTCGCTTTTGAATTTCACAATCTTGAACTTCCATAGCAATTGGCTTTCTGGAACATCTCGCATGATGTGCATGCCAGAAGGCAAAAACTGGCAAGTTTTGTGAAACGTCAAAAGGTGACGGGCTGCGGTATGATCCTCCGTGTCTGTTTCGACGTTCTCCCTTTGCACATCATTGCCGCGAAGACCAAGGATCACAAATCACGATGCCGTCTCAGCCAAATGTCACGGAGGAACCGCCTGAAGATCGTGATCAACCCGCCAATGATGAGTCAATGACTCCGATCACCGGGGACTGCCCGGACGCTTCTGAAAAATCCGGAGAATCTGAGGTCAAGCATCGTGCGGATGATCATGTGGCGGATGATGACATAGCAATTGATCAGGATCATTCGGGTGAGGTGTCACCTCCCATGTTTCGTCCGGCTATTGATGTTCGAGACGCGTTAAATCATCCCGTCACCAGTCACATGGTGTCGGCCTCGCCATTACTCAATGTTAACGCCACTGTGGAAGAATCTCTGGCGGCAATACGTCAAGCCAATGATGTCGGTCGAGTCGTTTATTTTTATGTGGTCGATAATGAACTCTGCCTGCAAGGCGTGGTCGCGAGTCGACGACTGCTGCTTTCATCCCCAGCAACCATGATTCGATCGATCATGTCTCCCCACGTGGTTTCCATTCCTTCATCCGCCACGGTATTAGACGCCTGTGAGTTCTTTACCAGGTACAAATTTCTGGCGTTTCCTGTCGTTGATGATCAGAGAAAAGTCCTGGGGGCCGTCGATGTTGATCTTTACACCTCTGAGATCATGGAGATTGATCGGCGACAGGATAGCGAAGACCTGTTTCAACTCATTGGTGTGCATCTTACGGAAGCTTCCCAGAGCAATTCTCGTGGTGCGTTTTTCGGCCGCTTTCCCTGGTTGCTCTGCAATGTTTTGGGAGGCATGCTCTCTGCATTGATTGCCGATGCCTACGAAGACGTTGCAACGCTGGCAGTCGTGGCTCCGTTTATCGCTCTCGTGACCGCATTAGCAGAAAGCGTGAGTATTCAGTCTGTGAGTCTTGCGCTTCAGGCCTTGCATGGTCAGCATCCCACCTGGGCCACTTTTACTCGCAAGGCCGCTTTTGAAATCACGGTGGGCGCCATGCTGGGGATCAGTTGTGGCCTGGCGGTGGCAGCAATTGCTTTCGCCTGGAAGGGAAGTTTTGCAGTGTCCGCAAGCTTGTTTCTAGGGATCGCCACGGGAGTCACTGCATCCGCGCTTGTCGGGCTGAGTGTTCCTTTTGTACTGCGTCTGATCCGTCGCGACCCGCAACTCGCTTCAGGCCCGATTGCGCTGGCCTTGAGTGACGTTGTGACCTTGCTCTTTTACTTTAACTTGGGACGCTGGGTGCTGTAACACCGCACACGCCTTGCTATCAATCGGAGTCAGAGGTCTTTCAACTCAACCGACGTTGTCGGCAGCTTGGTTAACGTCAGACTCATTGGCGGGCTTCAAAGAAGGCTGCGCAACATGGAGGAATTCCCTCTCGACACGGTCGCGCTCCCGATCAAGTTGCTCTCCAGAAGCCCCCAGCTTTTTCAGAATGGCAGCTGCGAGCGAAAGACCAATTTCGGCTTCATCAACAAAGATCTTCGATGCTCCGAAATGGTTGAGTTCTTTGACATCGTGCAAGAACCGAGTTCTGACAAATGTGGAAATTTGCTTGTTCAGCATCTTGGCCTGCTGAATCACTTCCTCGCTTCCCTGGCTTTGAGCGCTGCTGAAAATCAGGTATTGAGCACGCTCAATTTCTGCCTGCTTGAGGACTTCAACTTGACGGGCATCGCCATAGACGACCGCAATTCCCTGACTGCGCAGCATGCGGAAAGTGTCCAGATTCATTTCAATCACAATTGGCTTGATCGAATTCTCTGTCAGAATCCGAGTGAGCGTCCGGCCAACGGGGCCATATCCAATAATGATGGCCCGGGCTTTATCATCAGTTTCAGCGTCATCAAGATCTGATGCCAAAGAGGGCTTAACATCCAGCCGCGAGTTAATCCGGGAACGTAAGCCTGGAATCTTATTGAGCTGTCGTTCCATATGAGGAATCATGCCGTAGAGCAGAGGGTTGAGCGTGATCGAGATGATCGCTGCAACAATCAGCCCCTGATTGGCTTCACTGGGAAAGACGCCAAGCTGCTGAGCCAATGTTCCCAGAATAAAGGAAAATTCCCCAATCTGAGAGAGGGCCACAGCCACTGAAAGTGCCGTTCGTGGAGGATATCGCAGGAAGACGACGATCAGAAAAGCCGCCAGCGGCTTGCCAATGAGCACAATCGCTAAAGTACCAAAGATAATCCCAGGGGCAGAAAATAGCTGCGAGGGGTCAAAGAGCATGCCGACCGAAACGAAAAACAGCACTGCAAACGCATCGCGCATCGGGAGGGCATCAGAAGCCGCTCGCGCACTGAAGTCAGATCGGCCCACCACCATTCCCGCAAGAAAAGCTCCCAAGGCCATCGAGACGCCAAAGAGCTTTGCAGACACGACAGCAATTCCCAGCGCCGTGACCAGCACGGTCAGCGTGAACAATTCCCGCGACCCTGACTTGGCCATTCGCTCAAAGATCCAGGGGATAACCTTACCGCCGCCGATCATGACAATGACAACAAACAAGGCTATTTTCAGTAGTGTTCCCACGCCGGCAAGCAGGATCGTCCCGATAGCAGCATCTTTCGCCAGGAACGTGGGCAAGAGAACCAGCGTGATGACCGTGAACAGGTCTTCCACCACTAGCCAGCCCATGGCAATGCGGCCAGTATTCGTATGAAGTTCCCGATAGTCTGCCAGGACACGGGCCAGTACCACCGTACTGGCGACGCTGAGAGCAAGTCCAAAAATGATCGAAGGGATCATTCCCCAACCAGAAAACATCCCAAGGCCGCATCCCAGGGCCGTGGCAACCAGAATCTGGCCGATGGCACCGGGGATCGCCACTTTACGAACAGACAGTAAATCCTGAATGTGAAAATGCAGACCCACGCCGAACATCAGCAGGATCACTCCGACCTCGGCCATCTGCTCGGCAATATCACGATCAGCCACAAAACCAGGAGTCGCGGGGCCAACGGCAATCCCGGCCATCAGATAGCCCACAATCGGTGAGAGGCCCAGCCGATGAGTGATATAGCCCAGTATGAGCGCAGCCGTAAGGCCTCCGGTGAGAGTTAAAATCAAATCCAGATGATGCACAGATCAGTGCCTTTTGCCGGGGGCGAAAAACGAGCCGGAGAAGATGGATCCTGAGAGCGAATGCTCTTCCAGAAAGTCTCACCACCGGTTGTCGGTTCTTGATGGCGCGAGTTCAACCATCAACCCTCATTTTTCGTGGAATCGGTATAAAGTCGATCATCCTTTCAAAAAGCGGCATCAGGCTTTGCTTATGAAAAGGCCTTTTCATCGGATCCGAGCGTTCCGCCTTAAACGGATGTCAGCAGGACGCGATGAACCTCGTCCAGCGAGGTGATTCCTTCACGCACTTTCAGGAGACCGGCTTTCTCCAGTGTGATCAGGCCCTCATCAATGGCAATCTGGCGGAGTTGAGTCACCGGTGTTTCTGAGAGAATTGCATGGCGCAATCGCGCTTCGACCGGCATCACTTCAAATACCGCAGATCGACCAACATAACCCGTCCCAAAATTGACAGGCGCAGGAATGCCACGAACCAGGTCAACGGTGTCCGCAAATTCAGGAGCGATATCCAGATACCGGCACTCGGCCTCATCAGGATGATAAATCTCTCGCGATTGTTGGCAGACTTTTCGAACCAAACGCTGGGAGATAATGCAATTAACAGCATCGGCGATAAACATGGGAGGAATCCCAAACTCGCGCAGCACATCAATCGTGGCGGCTGTGTCGTTAGCATGCAGGGTCGAAAGGACTCGCACACCGGTCAGGCCAGCCCGGCAAGCGATATGGGCTGTTTCAGCATCACGGATTTCCCCAACCATCACCACATCAGGATCTTGCCGCAAGACGCCTCGCAGGGCATCAGCGAAATTGAAGTTGATGCGAGGATCGATCTGGATCTGATTGATGGAATCAATCCGCCGCTCCACAGGATCTTCTAAAGTGACAATGCTTCGGTGAGGAGAATTCAGATGATCGAGGAGTGCATAGGTTGTGGTGCTTTTGCCGCTACCGACCGGCCCCACACAAATGAGCAATCCATAGGGCTTCCTGAGAGCTCGTTCTACCAGCTTCCGTTGAGTTTCCTGAAAGCCAATATCATCGAGCTTGGTAAAAACATTTTCATCGGGCATCAGACGCAACACCAGACGTTCGCCGTAAATGGTTGGGCCACTTCCCACTCGGATATCACGCGAGGCACGTAATGTTGCGCCGCTGATATGACCATCCTGAGAAAGGCGTCGCTCGGTGATATTCATCCCCGCCATCAGCTTCAGGCGGCTGATCACCTGCGGCATCATCTCGCCGGGTAGTTCCAGAATGTTATGAAGCAGTCCGTCGACTCGCAGGCGAATTCGCAACCCCGTGGGAGTGGGATCCAGGTGAATATCCGTCGCATTCAGCTGGAAGCTGCGTTCAAGCAGCAGGTCGACCAACGGTGCCGGGCCGACGACATCAACCAGTTCTCGCAATTCGTGCTGAAGAGCCCGTTGACGAGACTCACCACCGACTTCGGGGACGACAGCCATGAGCGACGATCCTCAAGAAAAAAACCTGATGGAAAAGACTGGGAGTTCACACAAGTATTGCGACAATCAAGACCTTCAACCTGCGATCCAAAGAGTCACCGGGCGATTTCAGGAGAAGTTTCCGACAGCGAGAAAACGCTCCCCTGAGTTCGGTTCAAATACTGATGAGAGGCGCCAGGATGTGATCTGAGATCTCCACAGGCAACCGCATCAATAAGTTCCAATTCTCCCGGTGAACTTGAATGCCATCCCGTGGAATCTCCCCATCGGTAACAACCCACATCCGGGCAAACCTGGAGAGAAAATTCGCTTAGAGATCTTCAATCGTTGAGCGAGGAGTCACAGCGTCCTTAGGCCCATTTGTCGCTGCCGCTGGTGTTGTAGCCGCTGGAGTGAAAGGATTTTCTACTGCTGCCGGGTTCGTGTTCGTACCAGTGGTTGGTGCGACCACTGGAGTCGCCTCTTTCGGGTTTGCTTCCGCCGTCTTTTTCACTGTCTTTTTTACAGAGGCAGGTTGAACGACATCGGCTGCTTCACGACCAGTGACAGCCACTTCGCCGGTATTCTCGCCGCCTTCCGTTGTACGGCGGAACTCTTTTGATATTGAAGGAGGGAGGAGGAATGAAAAGATCAGGAACGCGATCCCCGCTGTGACACCACTCCCTGCAAATAATCGCATGGTGCCCGTATGTGCCAGCAATCCCCAAACACCTGAAATCATCGCGAGTATGCCGCCGACAACCAGGAATCCTCGTCCGAAATAGCTGGCCCCCATCCCAAATGCGACGAGGCCACAAATTCCCACGCAACAGGCTGCCAGCAGCGCATAAGCGGGCAAAGGCGACCATTCGGTTTCGTCAATATCCGGTGCCGGTTCGACATCGCGCCGCCCCAGGGCTGCTTTGGCTTCTTCGCGGGTGTCGACAATTTTCCAGACACGATCAAGGCCCGACAAAGCCAGTACTTCTTTAACCGTGCTGTTGGCGGTCGCCACCACCATGGCACCATCCTGGACTTTAATCGCCTTCCAGACGCGAATGACAAGAGCGACTTGTGAACTGCCAATGTAAGTGAGTTCGGTCAGGTCGATCACGACTTGAGGTTTGGAAAGTTTCTGGACTTCAGAAACCGTTTCAAAGCCCGCCTGCTCAATCTCAGACCATGGAGCTTCTGTCAGCCCAGGTTCAACCTTGAGTAAAAGAAGACCACCATCAAGTGAAAGCTGGTACGAATGAGGCTTAGTCAACATGGCCACCCTGTCGAACAAAACGTGACATTAGTCAATCATTGAACGGCTTATTTGCACATTGAAAAACAAGACATCTGCCAAGTTCCTTTGTGCCATTGATCTATTACGCAGAATCCATTTTCTGCTGAGGACTCACCCACCCTTGGTATGAGAACTGATCAAAAACTTGAAAAACATAAGAACGTTCAAAAAACAACCATCAGAAACCCAGAATGATGAACATGACGACCTGATGTTTGTTTAACATCTCAGTCCCATGAAAAACCTGCGAACAGCAGTAAAGTGCTTTCCTCGACAGATCGAAATTCGACCTCAAAGATCAAACCTTCTTCTTTGCTTTCGCTTATTTTGATCAGCCATCATGGCACATCATGCGTTCCTTCGCGTTCTGCTACAATCGCGATGATCGGCATTCACGGAAAAAACACACCCAGTGCCTGGTTGTTAAGCTCTCTTATTACGGATTCTGCGGGCAAGCCAAGCCATTGTGTCCTTTTGGGGAGGTTTGTGACGAAAACCCCGAAGAAGGTTGAGAGCTGGCTGCTATTCGTCGTTGACAGGGATTTTTCCACACCCCTATAGTGAAATCATCTCATAAACTTGACGAAATCGATAGATCTTGACTGTACCTGTGGCTCCAGGGCTGTGGGTGACCTGCAATCCTCTGGTGAATCTCTTGGCAGGTCTACCAGTCGTTTTCCGAATTTCAATGACTTCTTAACGTGCTTCAGGAACTGCTGACGAATGGCGCAGCTGGGACGCATCCTTGTCGTAATCGTCGTTGCTGCCAGTCTTGGCTTTGCAGCTTTCGCTGCTTCCTTAGCCAGTGGCGGTCGTAACTGGATGGGCGATACTCTCTCCTCTCCACTCAATGACCGTTATGAATTCACCCAACAGCCGGGTGAGAAGACCGTCTACTCGGCTCTGGATCGGGCCACAAAGCAGTCAGTGGCTTCCGGCCCCATACTGCCAGAGGTCATTAATTCCGCCAAACAAAAGCTGAATCTCGAACTCAACGAGAAACTTCAGAAAACCCGAGGTGATATCGATAATCTGAAGCCCCGCATCCCTTCCCTTCAGAACATGCGGAAAGATGATGAAGTCGCGTTGGTCAATCGGGAAGAAGAACTGCTTAAAAACTTGGAAGCGGTGCGTAACCGAGTTCTTATGGCGACGGATGAAGCCGCTCGTATTGCCACACAGATTGAAAAAGTCCGGCAAGAAGGTGAAGAACGCCGAGCGGAAGTCTATCGATTGAAGAATCAGCTGGAACTCTTGCGAACCGACATGTTTGCAGCCGCTCAGCAGAAATCTGCGTTGGAAGATGAGTTGCTTCGCCTTCAACAGAATCTGGAGCGTCTCAAACGCCGACAGTTACAACTCAAACAACAACTCGGACAGCCCTACGATGAACCTGCTGCTGACGAAGCACAAGTCAGTCAAGTCAACTGATTTGTCGGCTCTGCAATCGAGGGAAAGTTCGGAAATCAAATGTTCTGTGTCTGATCGATAGAAACCATAATTTCAAAAATAATGATAAGATCATTGTCGATTGCAGTGAGCCACGAGGCCATTTGTGATCACCAATGATGTGCTGACCAACAGTAAATTTTGTTCGAGATAAATCATCAGTTTGGCAAGGAGTCGGCAGGTTCAACTGCTCAACTCAGCATCAAAAAAGGCTGAACTCTTTGTGATTCGGGGCTTGCCATGACATTCGTCGGTAAAATTCTGGTCGTTCTCCATCTGTTACTCGCAGTGGTCTTCATGGCGTTTGCCGGGGCAGTTTTTACGGCTCAGGCCAACTGGCGCGTGGCCAAGGAAAACACGCAGAAACAATTGGATAAGACAAAGACCGAACTGGCAGAAAAATCAGCGGCTCTGACGCAGGCACAGGATACCGCAGCGAAAACCCAGGAAGATCTCCGCGGGCAAGTGACGCAACTGACAGGCGAAAAGAATGCCCTCACACTCCGGAACACCTCTCTGGATGCCGAAGCCGTCCGTTTGAAAGCCCTTGTCAATTCTGAGCAACAAGTGGCTGGTCTCAGCACGTCAGAAGCGGAACAGCGTTTACTGGAAGCTCAGTTGCAGCGGGCACGCAACCTGGAATTGGAAGCCTCGCGCAATCAATTGATCACGGATAACAATAAGCTTCGTGATGACGTCTTCAGCTCGCAGATTAAACTGGATGCGCTGATCGCCAAACATGAAGAGTCATTGCGGGATCTGGCGACGATGAAGTCCTTCCTGGCCTCTAAAGATCTGCCAACAGATCCTCAGAGCATGGTCGCATCGACAGCCCCTGCACCACCTGTCACAGGTGTTGTCATGGATACCCGTCCAGCTCGTCCCGGCTCCAGTGAGTCGATCGAAATTTCTCTGGGCAGCGACGATGGCCTCATCAAAGGGCATGTCCTGACTGTTTATCGAAATGATCGATACCTGGGTAAAGTCCGTTTGAACTACATCACTCCCGATCGCGCCGTGGGCGAGGTCGTTGAACGAACAAAGAACAGTGTTATTCAGCGAGGCGATAATGTCACCACGCGGCTCTAATTCCAACGAAGCTCCCAGTCCCGGGATTTACGACGCCCTCCTTTTCGTCTCCCTCTCGGCATTGATCATGGGGATTATTTTCCTCGTGCTCGAGCTAGGTGAGTACGGCTGGAAGGTCGCCCCCTAATTTTCCCCCGAGATCTTCTTCTCAGAAGAGTCGGCAGGGGAAGTTTTGAGGATCTTTCAAGCTGCCCCACTCTTTAACGTTGGGCAGTTTTGAATATCTCCTCGAGAGATAAATTTCTGAAGCAGGCTTTCGTGATTCGATTGAGTCAGCGAATGGCTTTGATCAGCGAGCGGCGGTTCAAATAGCTGATCAGCGTTTCAGCGGCGGATTCACTGGTGTCCAACGGAACCCGTTCAATGCGGTTTCTCAGGCACATTTCCTCGAACTGGCTCATGTATTGCCCGAGAGCGGCCAGGTAATCACGTCGCACGTCTTCTGTCTGAGTCAGGTATTCATCGGGGATCTCTGCTCCTTTGAACTTGACCATCCCGGAAAAGTCGAACGTCAATTCATCGTGGTGAATCACATGAAACAGCACCACTTCATGGTTGTTGTATCGCATCCGTTGCAGAACAGGCTCTAAGGCCTCGATGTCGGTCAAAAAATCACTGAAGATCATGATGATTTCCCGACGGGCAAAACGGCCGTTCAATTCTGAAAGGCACCCCGCCATGTCGGTTTTCTCAACGGCATCACACTCATCAAGATGCCGGGCCATTTTGATGATCTGTGACATCGAATTACTGGCGGGAATCGAACCCCGAACTCGGCTGTCAAATGTCGACAACGAAACCTTGTCGTTCTGCCGAACAATGGAATAACCCAGCGTCGTAATCAGTTCTGCGGCATAAGCGAGCTTCTGCTGCTGTTGCTGGCCGTATCGCATCGAGGCACTGATGTCGAGAATGAGATGGGCAACGAAGTTCGTTTCCATCTCATATTGCTTGATGAAATAGCGATCTCGTTTGTAATAAAGCCGCCAATCAATATGCCGGGGATCGTCGCCAATGACATATTCCCGGTGGTTCGCAAACTCAACAGCAAAACCAGAAAGGGGCGACTTGTGTGCTCCGGCCAATGTCCCTAGAACCATTCCTCGCGGTTCGATTGTCCGATCGGCCACACGGCCCAATGTTTCTGGATCCAGGTATCGTGAAAGCAGGCTACCAGCCATAAGGTTGCTTCCTGAGGTCTATTAGTGATCCCTGACTCAAGACAAAACTCACACTCGTTGATTAGACCGCGAAAGCAGCCGGCTTGGTGTATTTGCGGTCAATGGGAATTTCTTCCAGCAACATGTCAATGAGCCGGTCGCTATTAATATCAGCGGCCTGTGCGGCATAGTTCGGTGCAATTCGATGCCTGAGCGCTCCGCGGGCAATAGCTCGAACATCAGCGGTTGTCGCATGATAACGACCATAGAGGACTGCTCTGGCTTTCGCACATGTCACCAGAGTAATCACACCACGAGGCCCCGCTCCCCAGTTCACCCATTTATTGACGAAGTCACGGGCTTCTTCCGACCCCGGACGTGAACTGCGCACCAATGCCCAGGCATAACCGAGAACCTGGTCGCTGACAGGAACTCGGGTCACCAGCTTTTGATACTCGACAATATCCGCCGCCGTCAGCACCGGTTCAACGACGCCCATCTCTCCCGAAGTCACCCGGCGAGCCACTTCCCATTCATCCGCAGCGGTCGGATAGTCCACGCGAATATGCAATAGAAACCGATCCAGTTGCGCTTCAGGCAGTGGGTAAGTTCCTTCTTGTTCCAGCGGATTCTGGGTGGCCAGCACGAAGAACGGATTGGGAAGCTTATGAACCTTTCCACCTGCTGAAACTTGCCGTTCCTGCATCGCTTCCAGCATGGCTGCCTGAGTTTTCGGCGGGGTACGGTTAATTTCATCCGCCAGGATCATATTGGCAAACAGAGGGCCGGGAAGAAATCGATATTCCCGCTCACGGGTCTGAAGGTTTTCCTGAATAATATCTGTCCCCGAAACATCACTGGGCATGAGATCGGGAGTGAACTGAATTCGTTTGAACGACAGGTGCAGTGCTTGTGAAAGCGAACTGATCAGCAGTGTTTTGGCCAGGCCCGGCACCCCTTCGAGCAGGGCATGACCACGCGCAAAAATCGCGACCATCACCTGCTCAATGACATCTCCCTGTCCAACGATGACTTTAGAAAGCTCATCACGCAGTTTGTTATATGCCTGTTCGCATTTCTGGACAGCCGCCAGATCGTCATTGGCGACATCGCCCCGCAACTGCTGTTCGTTCATAGAAGCTTCTTTCATCAACTCAAAAATGAATGTTCTGCGGCGGACGAAAGGTCAGTAATACGACCATTCTGTCCTGACAGGTTGAAAACATGACAAAGAGAAGTGTCTCAACGCGGTCAGTCCACACTCTCGAAATATCGTTTCAGTTTTTCTTCATAAGCGCGAGGGGGTCGTCGTTGACTGTTGGCACGAATGGCACCTCGAAGTTCTGGAGGAAGCTTCGCGAACCAAGGTTGTTGTTCAACCGATCTTGAGTTGGCTGCGGTATCGCTGCCGCTTCCTTTTTCTTTTGGCTTTAGCGAAGGATTTGAAGGGTCTCGCGGATCATCCCCTGCTGCTACCAGCCCTTTGTTTTCTGCCGTCGGGCCACCTTGAACACCTTGCTCAGCCGATGATTGCGACGCACTCGAAGAGGATGCCGAGTCAGACATGGCCTGAGAATCAGTTGACGATTTTCCGGGAGCTTCGCTAGCCGCCTGAGCCAATGCGCTGGCACTACTGGCCGCTCCCTCATCTCCCGGCGCAGCCATGTCCGCCAGTGCCGCATCTAAAGCGGATTGCACAGCACTTCCCGCCATCATGCGGGCGGTCACTTCCGGCGAGGCGGGAACAAAATCGGTGCCCAACTCCTGAGCAGAGGATCCATTCTGTGAAGGAGAACCGGCTTCACTTCCAGCAGGTTTTCCACCAGGCCCTGGCGATTTCGGCAATGGAGGATTTGTTAACGCGGAATTTTTGCCTGATTCAGCTGCTGATGACGCGTTCTCTCCGGAGGCACCTGCGTCATCTCCTGAGGGACTTTGTGCTGCATTAGCTCCCATTTCTGAGGGGGGAGTGAGGCCGCCTGTGAATTCGCTGGCGGCTGCCAGTGCCTCTTTCAATTGAGGATTACCCACAGCCTGCTGCCCGGAAAGCTGAGCCACAGCTTGCCCCGTTGCCTTCTGGGATTGGGCAAACTGTTGAGTCGCCTTCGCAAGCTCTCCGATATTCACAGGGGATTGACCACCCGGAGCCGGAGTTGCTGTGTTCGCCAGATTTCGCTGGGCATTGATCTGTTCCGAAGCTGCTTGCTGAGCACGGGCCTGTTCGCTGATCGCCTGCGCCATCTCAGCTTCCCGCCTTAATTGATCCTCAGTAGCCGCCAGATTTGCGGCAGCCCGAGCGAGATGCGTTTCCAATTGATCACGATTGTGGGTTAAATCTGCTGCGGCAGGTGTCGCCTGGTTCATGTCCTGAGCTTGTTTCTGAGCCTGAGTCTGAGTCTGAGTCTGAGATTTTGATTGTGTTGCCCCCGATTTTCCTGCGGTCTTGCTGGAAAGCTGGCTGGCTGCCTCCAAAGCTGCAGCGGCCGATTCGTCAACTCGCGCGACAGCCGATTTTAGCTCATCGGATTTGCGAGCCGCGTCGGCCAGTTGATTCTGTTGATCTTTGGCCGCCTGCTGCATCGCGGTTTTCAACGATTGATTGGCTTCGTTCAAAGCTGCCAGAGCTTCTTCCTGCTCACTGCCTGCGGCCTGCTTATCTGATGCTGCCAGTTTTTCGGCCGCCTGTGTTCCTGCTTTCTCGGCTGCAGTCAGGGATTGCGCGACGTTGTCAGTCGCTTCAGATGATGTCCCCATCATGGCTGTGGCTGCCTTCGCTGATTTCGCCGCTGATTTGATGGCGGCATTGGCAACGTCCTGACTTTTTGTCTGTATCTCCGCCGGAGTTGTCAACGCTTTGGGTGGCTGGGATGCCAATGCTTCCGCGCGAGTTGCCACCTCCTGGCGAGCACTAGCCAATGCCTCACTCGCTTGTTTTTGAATTCGTTCTGCGGCTTCGGCTTTTCCTGAGGCCAACTGTTTCGCCGCTTTTTCCGAAGCATCCGCCGCCTGTGATAACGCTTCTCTCAACGAGTTTTCCTGCGGGAGTTCACGGGCCGTTCGATCAGCCGCCGCCTTAAGACGATCAGCAATCGCCTGCTGCCCAGCGGCCTGTTCGACTCGTTCGTTCGCGGTCATGACTGCCGGAGAAGGGGTCTTGTCAGAATCTTCTTTCTGGGAAGCGGGGTTATTCTTGTTGATTGAATCCTGATCATGAGTGAGTTGGTTGAGTCCTTTTTCAATCGACTTCATCGCCGCTGATTCCATCCGGCCACTGGCTTTCAGCTGAGCTTCAATCGCTTCATCGACAGCGTTCTGTGCTTTAACAAGTTCATCCAGTGCATCGGTGCGG
Source organism: Planctopirus sp. SH287 (assembly GCF_056500625.1). Classification (NCBI taxonomy): domain Bacteria; kingdom Pseudomonadati; phylum Planctomycetota; class Planctomycetia; order Planctomycetales; family Planctomycetaceae; genus Planctopirus; species Planctopirus sp. SH287. Next base: position 3,076,504 of record NZ_CM151403.1, read on the forward strand.
GTTTCCATTTCTGTGGCGAGAGTTTCTTCCGTTTTCTCTTTCACATGGGCCGCTTTCTCGGCCTCATCAAGGAAGTCTTTCGCCAATGCTTCTGCTTTCTTCGCAACTTCTTCCCGAACCGATTTCGCCGCTTGCGCCAACTGATCAGCCGCAGCCTCGGCTTCTTTCTTTGCTGAAGCGACCAAAGTTGAAGGAGCTTCGGCTTTCTCTGCTTCCTTGTGCACTTGATCTAATTGATCAGCCGCCTGCTTTGCTGATTTTTCGGCTTCTGCCAGCGTTTCTTTCAATGCGGGACTGATTTCACCCACACCCGATTTGATCGATTCCGCCACTTCCGCCACGCTTCGGGAGCGATCAGCCAATGTCTGACTTGTGGCTTTCTTATCGGTCTGCTTTGCTTGGTCTGCCTTGTTTGTCTTGTCTGGCTGATCAGTCTGTTCTGTCGAATGATCCGCCTGTTTTTGAGAGGCGGCCAGTTCTTGCGTTTGATTGGCGACGTCACGTTCTTCAGCCGCTGCCCGTTCAAGAACCTCTGCCGCTCGTGCCAGCTCGCCAATCTCTAATGCGGTCGCTTTTCTCTCCGCAGCCAACCGTTCCCGTTGCAATGCTGCCTTCGCGAGTTCCAAAGCCTCTTTGGCCTCGACCAAGGAGTCATTTTTCATTTGCGCTGCGGGGACAGCCGCCGCCCGTGTGGCTTCGGCAGCGAGATCAACCGCTGTCTCGGCATTCTTGGGAAGTCCTTCAACCTTCTGAGCTTCTTCCACCCGATCACGTGCCAGAGCAACCTCTTCGGCAGCGGCTTGACGAGTCTCTTCACTCTCCTGAGGCAATTTTTCCAACGCGGAGTCGATTCGCTCAGCAGCGGCTTCAATCAACTTTTCCGCCGCTTTGAGCTGAGCCGCTTCTCCCTTTAATTCACTCGCCGAACGGTCTGTCGCCGCGTTCATGGTCTGGCGGGTCAACTCGGCTTCCAGGGCGGACAAGCGTCCGATGACCGAATTTTGCTGGGCCAATGCTTCTGTGGGGGCATTCTCCAGAAGTTTCGCTGTCGCATCAAATGCCGACTGCGCCGCGGCTTGAGCATGATCTTGAGCGACTTGTGTCCCGTGCAGTTCTTGCCCCAATGAAACCAGTTTCTGCTGTAGTGCTGACTGTGCCGAAACAATTTCTTCAGGAATCGAAACTGTTGTCTCTAACTTGGAGACCTGATCCCGCATTTGCTTCTGGGCAGCAATCAGTTCACGAACCTTTTCCAGCACCTGCTGTTCGCGGGAATCCAAAAGTCCCTGTGTTTGCTCAATGACGCGCAAGAGATCCTGAAGCCCGGCAATCACGAGCGTCTGGCGATGATTGGCAGACAAATAATCAGCCGCGATCAATTGTTTTTCCGACTGATCAAGATGCTGTCCCACTTGCTTTTCTGCCAACAAAGCCAGGCTGGCAGTGGCCCCTTCACCTATCGTTCCGCCCCAGGTGCGAACATCGGCAAGCGTCTCGACCAATTGAACGAACAGCCCACTCACGTCCCGTTGATCTTCCCGGGTCTTAATCGCTAATGCTTCCTGCAATGTCTTCGACTCCTGCGGGATACGCAGCGTTTGCTCCTGAGCCTTCGTTTGCAAAGCGATCAGTCGACGAGTCTGCTCGGCAAGTTCGGCAGACTTCAATCGGCGCAACAGGCTTTGCCGTTCGGCTGACAAGCGGATCACGACATTGCGGATCGTTTGCCGCGCTTCAATAAAGCTGACTTCCCGTTGATCTGGAGGAAGCTGCTGAGCATCTGCCAATTGCCGTATCACTTGTGCCATCTCGGAATCAACGAGCTTGCCGATATTGGCCCGCATGACGCTGATGTCTCGATAGACCGTCAGTTCGGTTAAGCCATTTTCTTCCAGCTGGCGCAGTTGCACATCCAGCACACTGGTCAGAAGATCGCGAGCCATGGTCCGTGCCCGCTGTTGATCATCCTGTTTTTTACGCAGCAGCGCGCTATCAATGGCTGGAGGAGGGGCCGCCCAGAGTTCCGACGATGATGTCAACGTCTGGCTGAAGAACGGCAGACTGAAGAATGCCAGACTGGCGAACGCCAACCAAGTGAGTCCATGAGAAATCAACAGATGCTGAGACCGCGGCCAAATGTTCACGGAGCGCCTCCAATTCCCAGTTCACGCTGGATAATCGCATCGAGCTGTCTGGCTGATTGCTGATCCGTTTCGAGCAGACCTGCCAGAATGCCACTCTGATCAGTGACTTGAAAAACCAGAGGCTCGCTGGCCCCTGTCTGTGAGGGCAATTCCCCTCGATCATCGTCAGCTTCCACTACGACACGCAGTTCATCGCCTTTTGCCAAAACGATTCCCGAAAGATCCACAGGAGTCTTTCCACGTAACAGCGAACCACGTTCCGTCAGCATGATTTCTTGTGTCGATTTTTTTTGCTGACCCGATTCGTTGATAACCATAATGCTGAATCGCATTCGGGAAATAGAATAGTCATCGGTGGCACCCCACGAGACGACCGGAGCGGCTGTGGGCAGAATCAACCGACTAATTGCCGCTGCCGCGACTCGGGGTGGACGATCGCTACGGATACGAATCAATCCTGTCAGTGGCTCGGCCAACCCCAGCCCGTCAAGATCTTCGACGAAGACTTCAAATCGCACGTTCTCCCGGAGAGAATCCCACGCAGTCCCTGAGGGAGTGATCCAGGTCTCGGGTTCCTGACCACCCTGAGTCTGGCCCGTTTTCGACGCATCACGTATCAGAGAGACCATCTCTTCACCAATCCGAACCTGAACTGTCTGTAAAGGTTTAGAAGGAGAAGAGACATTCATCCTCACTCGAGAACCTTCTAGAACAGCAATCTGCAATTGCCCACGTGCTGGTTGCCCACTCCCTTCCTTCTGTCGGGTATAGGCTGGCTGGTCAACAACTAATGTGACCTCCACGATGGGCCTCTGCACCAGTTCAATGGAAAACGTTTCGCTCTGACCATCACCGGCGATCACTTTCGCAGTAAGTGATTGTCTCACTTCCGGGATCTCTGCTCGAAATTGCCGGGGCGTTTCGGGATGAGAATTGAGCAGGAATTCGCGGGTTTCGCGAGTCGTTGTCTGGGCCTGAAGTTGAACTGTTGAGGGGATATTTCCCGCCGTTTGCACTTCGATATGCAGTGGTTCCCCTTGAACCACACGAGGGATGGAATTCGCTCCGACAAGCTGGCCGTTAATCGTGATCGCTGAAATCGTCGTTAATGTGGGATACTTCTGACTTCCTAAGGCCATTCGGTGTAAAAAGACACGTGTGGCTTCAGGAGCAACAATCGCCAGCACTCCCCAGAGCACCACCAGAGTCATTGCGATCAGGAATACGCGTTTCACCGGTTGCCATGTAAACCCGTCGAAGACATTTAATGAGGGAGTAAATTCATCGACATATTCGATCACCGCAGAAGAGAGTTCACGTGAGCCGTAACGCTTTGTTCGGGGATTAGCAAACTGAAGGGCTGCGACCAGATCATTATCGATCTCATGCTGCTTTTCGACATGGAGAGCCAGCGTTTCGATGTCATCCCGGTGAGCCAGTCGTGGTATCAACCGCTTCTTCAGCACCACCATGAGTCCAGCGACCGCAGCGATGACCAGTAGCAGTCGGACGACCCATAACAAAGAAAGGGTATAATCCAGCCAGAAAATCCCCAGCAGGACAGCAAGCACGACAGAGGCCAGCCACAACATGGCCAGTGAGGCTTCCCGTTGCCAGCGACGACGGCTGAGAGATTCCAGTTGCTGAACCAGAAGAGTCAGTGGTTTCATGGAAGGTTGACTCCCTTCCGAATGGCCCACTCCAGCGATAGCAGCGTCACCATCAAAGCAAAGCAAAGCCAGGTCGCCCAGAGCGGCAGAATGACCATCTGCTGAGCGGTAAATTCTGGAGATTTAATGTCGTTGGCCAGTTGAGCAAACTGGGAGAGAACATAAGCCTTCCCCCCGGTCTCAGTCGCCAGAGCCGTTTGCAGAGCCTCATTACGCACAGCAGAACGTCTTTCAGCCGACGAAGCCGAAACGGTAAAGCTGGTGGTCACGGGTTGTTTTTCCAGCGGATCAAAAACCAGCAACTGGTGTTCACCCCCTTGAGTCACTTTGATGCGAGTCTCAAACACCCCCGGACGAAGCGCCGGGATCACTATTTTCTGAGGTTCAGCACCAGGAGAATCGATCGTCGTCAACTCACCACTCAAGCGGCCTTCGGGCAATTGATCCGCATTCAAGGGATTGAAATTCTGATCGTAAGCTTCGACCGTGACGACAACCTGGTCGTCACCGCGATAACGGGTCTTGTCTGTGCGAACGACAAATCGCTTCTGACTTCCAATGGCATGACTCAACCCGAGACGATGAATGAGTTGCCCCCAGAACTGGCGGTAATACGTCTCACCATAGAGCCGCCTCAATCGCCACATTTCATTATGAGCGATATAAACAACTTCACCCCGGCCATATTTGCGGATCGCAATCAGTGGTTGTTTGGTTTTGTTATCGGCACACATTGCCGTGGGATGTTCGGCCAGAACCGTTGTGGAACGTGGTTCAACGCGGACAACTGGCTGATACCAGGGGATGCGGGATAAATTGGCCCACGCACGCTTCTGTTCGTCGGCGGTTTCACCCAGACGCATGAAATCAAACTGGCTGGCGAGTGGGGTGAGCGACATCGCAAATTCTTCACGGTCGTCAATGCGCCCATCGGGATCAACCACGACCGGCAGCATATCGGCCAAGGGGGTATTTGCCAGCTCGCCCGGCCCGAACCGAGGGCCGGCCATCACAACAAGCCCACCCCCAAACTGCCCAACAAATTCTCGTGTCATTTCACAGAAGCGCGTGGTCAGCGCCGAGGATGGCATATCTCCCAGAAAAATCACATCCGTCTGAAAGAATTCATTGCGAGGCAGTGTCAGCGATGGCAGGAAAAAGTCGTTGGTCTCACGCACGACGGGATCGGCTGAACGCAGATATGTCCGGAAGCCACGCATCCCCACCAGACGATCCCGGTGAAAGACCTCCTTGATAAACCGCCACTCCCAGGCGGGTTCATATTCCACGAACATCAGCCTGAGAAAATCGTCAATGACATTCACGTCGCGAGCGACACGGTTGTTCTCAACAATCGATTCTCCGGGAATCGTTTCCACTTCAGCAACAAAGACCATCCGTCCCGCCTGATCGGGGAGGAAGGGAAACTCAATAGGAACACTCACCGCAGAGAGATGCACCTGGCTCGTACCGATCACTTTGGCTTGTGACTCAGCCCCGGCAGGATGAACACTTAACTTGACGGCAACTGTCTCCCCCTGACTTTCCCGTTGGCGAACCGTCACGGTGATGGACGAGCTTTCGGCCTTTTTCATCGTCGGCGGCACCAGCAAATCGACAGACAGATCACGAGCCGAAACGGGGCCGACTCCCATCGCAAAGATCGGGACACCCAACCGGCGGGCACTGGTCACGGCATATGGCCCGGAGTTCTGATCGAAGTCGCTGATCATGACCAGCCCGGCCAGATGATCTGTGGCATGACGTCTGGCCAGATCATCCAGTGCCGCCCCATGTGCTGAAACATCGCCGTTGGTCTTCCATTGATCCAAGGCACTCAATAACGACGGAACGTCAAATTGTGCCTCGGAATCAGAGATCTGACCCGATGAGGCAAGCGATATGGCCCGATCACTCCCCTGCGATTCTTCATTGGTGGAAAGGACGCGAACGCCCTGGCTATCGACCATGGAGAACAAACGGATGCGGTAGTTCTCTGCCAGTTTCTTCAGCGAATCCGTCGCTTGATCCTGAAAAGTCTTCCGCACCAGATCCGCTCTAGATAATCCCTGTGAATTAAAGGAGGACGAGGGAGTTCCTGTAGTGCCTGTTCCAGCAGTGCCTGTTCCAGCAGTGCCTGTTCCAGCAGTGCCTGTTCCAGCAGTGCCTGTTCCAACAGAGGTTGTTCCAGCAGAAGCCTTCAACACACCATTGCCTGGTATGTCGGTCACTTCATCCTGAATGGCCATGCTGTCGCTTCCATCCAGCAGAACCCACAGCCATGGCTTGGGATTGCTGACAAATTTCAACTCCAGAACGGGTTCTGCCAGAATAAGAACCAGTAAGGCTAAGATTGCCGCTCGTAATGTGGCCAGCAGGAGTTTGGCAGCAGTCCATTTTCCGTTCTGTAAATAGCCATACCAGAGATATCCCATCGCCATGGCCAGGCCGCAGAGCAGAACCAGCAACCAGATCTGATCCTGAACCCAGGCGGCGCCAAACGAGATGCGTCCTCCTTCAAACTCGCTGAAGTTTTTTAACCCCAACAGATGGCCCAACCAGGGAATCATCGTCCAGCCCCCTGATTTGAGGAGGTGACCCAGCGGCTGGCAACCATCATTTCAATGATCAGTACCAGTAACATCGTGCCAATTGCCAATTGCCAAAGTCCTGTCCCACGGACACGTCCGCCAGCCATTGAAGGGCGACTCCCCACATCTAAAACACGCACCGTTTCTGATCCCAACAGTGCGGCTAATTCTGAGGGAGGCATCACTTCCAGTTTTGACTCCATCGCAGGAGCCTGAACGGCAACGGAGTAGATGACGTGCTTGTCGGCCTCGCTGGAGATTTCAGAGCGAGGTGCTTGAGTCGTCAGGGCCTCGGGAGTGGTCAATGCGATGGTCTCAGTCGCTATCGCTGGGACTGGGCCTGTCTCTGGGGCTGAGCCTGCCTCTGGAACTGAGGCTGTCGCTGGAACCTCACTTCGCAATTGATAAATCCCGGCATGCACAGGACGGCGGATCACAAATCCATAGACTTCCGCCCCGAGAGCTTCGGTTGTCGCGGCACTGACAGTTCCTTCGGGTCGCTTGAGAAGAAGCTGTTCGCCAGACACGGAAGCCGCCCATTGAATTCGGGAACCAGCATCGAAATTATGTTCTGGCAAGGAACTGACTGCCAATTGAGTCAATAATCGATGATAGGCGAACATCGCGGGTGAAAGCCGCATGAGATTCCAGTCACTGGTGACGCCACTGGTACAAAGCACAACTTGCCCATCGCCCAGTTTGCGTTCGATCAAAAACGGCAGATGGTCTTTGGAAAAGCGAGCTAGCACCTGTGGCGATTCTCGCCTGGCAATCATTTGTAGCTGATCCAGAGCGTCGCTGGTCTTCATCCCTTCTGCAGATGCCAGCACCGTTTGCAGTTTCTGAAGTTCTTGCCGGAAGGGTGTTAATGAAGACCGCCAGACCCACCAGGCGGGTTCATTGGAAGTGCTGGCAGCAACGGTGACGTTCGCTGAATCACTGCTGCGAATTCCCACCATTTTGACCAGTCGTTGTCGGGTGGCTTCCAGAGCGGTACTGATGGTTTCTTCGGAGACATCAGCTCGGATGGCTTTGAAAAACAGCAGCGACTCAAACAGCGATTTGATCGCTTCAGGATCTTCCCCTTCCACCTGAAAAATCTCGCTGTTCAGGGTGTCGCCACGCACAGAGAACGGTTCAAGTCGTTGTGGAGACTCTTCTGGCGTGAATCCCACGAACTCGGATTGAAGGGGGACGGGGAGAATTCCATCACCATCCAGCCAGGCATCTTCCATCCAGCCGCGAGGATCAAAGTTCCCGCCAGCAAAAATGACCAGAGGCCCTCCCTGGTGGACATATTCTCTCAACAGTTGTGTTGTCGGCCCGGGACGATCAACACCAGCAATCACGACACAACGAGCTTGTGCCAGTACCTGCTCATCCAGTTCATCAATCCGCTTGCGAACAATTTGGTAAAGAGGTCGTGGTGCAAATTCGGAAGTCGAGCGAGGCGCCAGCAAATGCTGTAAGGCCGACGTTTCCCCGATTTGCCCGCGAGCAACATCAGCCGTGTCTCCATATTGATCGACAAACACAATGGGAACCGCAGTTAATACGGGAGCAAGAATGGTTCGCCGGTTATCGGCCATCAGTAAATCGGCCTCAGGCTGTTCAGAGGCAATTTCAACGGTGAGTTCAACCCATTGAGGCCTCTCCGGGTCAACCTGGCCATCATAGTTCCAGAAGAATTCCGCTTCGTACGATTGGCCAGCTGTCAAAGACACAATCTGATTGGCAACCTCCATCCCGTCAGCCAGCAAACGAACCAGCACTGAGGCGGTTGGCTGATCGGTTCCCGCTTCCAACCTTGCCAGAATCCGCGCGGGTGTCTCGACACTGATCAGGCCATCTTCTACCAATAAACTGGCAACATGGACATTCCCGGCTTCCGCCGTTCCGCTGGGGACAATCTGCACATCGGGAAGGCGGGCCAGACGTTCTTTCAACGTTCCGTCATTCCAGACCGTGTTTTGCAGATCCGAAAAAATGATGACTCGCTTGGTGGGAAGATCCTGAGCGGTCGCACACGCCTCAGCAGCGAGTTCGGCCCCCAGGCGAGGCAGCCCGGCAGTGTCGACCGGTACGATTCGATCGATCGCCTGTCGGGCATCGACCATAGTGCGATAAGGATCGGTCGTGATGGGTTCTGCCATCCCTGCTAGTGGCATCACGGTGACACGGCTGCCAGGAGGCAAAGAAGCGACAAAATCTCGCGCAAGAGCCTTGGCGGCATCCAGCCGGGTGCCACTCAATGCCCCCGCCCCCATGCTTCGGCTATTATCAATCAGAAGAATGGCATGCAGAGGATCGAGTGAACTGAGAGCACCCTGGCCTGAAGAGGCGAAACCGCCTCCTCCCCAAAAAAGCCCACCAGCAACAAAAAAACTCAGGAGACTGGCGGCCATTGTCAATGACCGATGCGCCCCCTGGCGGTCGATGACAGCCTTAGCCAGACATGCCATCGCAACAAGGCCTGCCAGAATCGAAAGAGCGAACAGCCAACTGGAAGCCCCGGTCGCCCAAGGGCGTGCAAGAGCCAGCCCCAGAGCCATCATGGCCACCATTCGCAGGGCGAGCAGTAGCCAGTCACGCAGATGGAGAACTTTTCGATTCCGCTCAATCGCCTTTCGCAGAAAATCCATCGCAGCCCACTCAACCACTTTGAATCGGCGACGATTAAACAGATGGATCACCAGCGGAGACGCAGCAGCGACAACTCCGGCAATAGCAAAACTGGTGGCGTCAAGACCGAACATGTGAGCGGGAGGATCCTGATAAACCAAGAAGTCAGACCAGAAATCAGCTAATACAATGGGAAAACAAAGGATTCATTCGTCAGGAAAAAGTGGTGGCTTTATTGAGGTTTCAGTGAGGGCGAACTTCCAGAGAGTTGGTCTTTCAGCCCTTCAATTTTCCCTTCTTGAAGGATCGGCAAATAACGGTTGGGCATGGCCAGAATGAAACAGGCAACGGCTGTTCCATAGAGTTGGCCCTGCTTACCGTGAACCCAGCGAGTGTCGCGCCAGCTGCCGTCTTCGCCGGGGTTCTCGGGACGCCTGACCTGAGACGCGACCAGAAAATCCCTCAGGAGTGGATAGTTTCGCTTCCAGTCGTCGCCCCCCACCTGATACAGCGCCTGGCCAACATAGTAGAGCGTATACGCATCAAAAGGGACTTCACCACTGGCCCGATTGGGCCGAATGCGGCCAATCTCTTTAGAGATTTGCTCCATATTTTTGGCAATGCGCCAGTCGTCGTATTGGCCGAATTCCTGCAAACAAACGACTCCGCAGGCGGCCATTGCCAGAGTGGTTCGGTTACCATCATAGGTAAATTGCCCCGGCCCCTCTTTGGCCCGATCATCAAAACCGCGGGCACCGTTTTCCGCTTTATAGTGGTCTCGCACACTTTGGATCGCCAAACGAACCACATCGTTGCGAACCTCAAAGCCGCTATCGACCGCACTGCGCAGAGCCTTGGCCTGCATGACGACAAGGCTAAGGTCGTGGCCATTCTGCTGGCGACGTGCCCGATAATCCCAGCCACCATCTTCGCACTGGGTGTTGGAAATCAACCGAAGTGACTTGTCGAGAACCCGCCCGATCTGCGGATCGCCCGTCATGCCGTAAGCCTGCCCCAGTACAAACGCCGCCAACCCGTGATTGTACATATCCCGCTGGGCGTCAGCAGAATTGAGCAGACCTGAAGGCTTGGCTTTCCTGAGGACAAATTTGAACGCGCGATCAACCGTATCACCGTAGCGACCACGTTCCGGAAGGTGCCCCGCCGCAAGGAACGCCATGCCTCCCAATCCGACCAACCCCAGGTCTTCCGACTCCCAGTTCCCTTCTGCCCCCTGATTTCGGGCCAGCCATGCCAACCCTTTTTGTAGGGCGGCTTCGCTTTCAGGCGTAATTTCCCAATCGGGTGCCAGGTTCTTTGCAGGAGCAAGTATCGGTGAACTGGAATTGATCTCAGCCTTACCCGAGGGCCTGACCGACTCCCCTTGCGCAATAGCTGATATCGCCGGCCAGCCAGACAGCAGATAAACGGCCACTAGCACCGACCGCACGAGGCATCGCTCACGCACTGCCTCAAGACCACAGCGGAAACAGGAGGTGACGTTATTCATTATTTGCCAAAGGGGTTACTTAACCGTGCGTATCCTGCAAGCGACAGGTGAAGCCGATTCAACCTGGATCCTGGGTTTGTCCATGAGAGGGGTTTCATGCGTAGTGCCGTGTCACAGCTTTGTCTTCGGGTTGATGTCGCCGCAACGTCCTCTGTTGTCGAACCTAACGATCTGTTCAACCCCGCTTTCCAACGTTGACAATGCATTAGTCGTTTTTCGCGAGTCACGATGACCAGATCCAATAGATCGATGATCAACCAGGATAAACCTCTGGGTTGATTTAAGTCGAACTCTGAATCATCAAACAAAATACTAACGAAAACGTGACGGTGAATCGTCAAGGAGAAAGGGCATCACATTGAGACTTCTGAGAGGCGACAATCCCAATTGCCGCTTTTCAGACTGAAGTTACGACAGAATCACGACGGATTTCAAAGTTTTCTGTCGCGCGCTGTGACAAAAAGAGCATCTGGTTCATTAACCGGCCCAGAATGGAGACCCAGAATGCAGACCAAATGACGCCAAACTTCCCGCCCGGTCATGTTTCCCGCTCAAAAAAGGCTTTGACTGAAAAGCCTGCGGTTAAGAACTATTCAGGCAGTTCTTTGCCGTGGGTTTCTGGAGCAAACCAGATAATTACCGCACCAACGAGATACACCAGGCAGATCACACTACAGGCCACAGCATATCCCCCACGAACACCTGCGAGCGTCTGCACGTGGCTTAGCAATCCCAGCAGGCTGCCGATCTGAAGCGTGCCAATCGCGGCAATGACCCGCCCGAAGTTAAAGGCAAACCCTTGGCCTGTCGCCCGCAATCGTGTGGAAAAAAGCTCGGGCAAATAAAGTGGCAGCCAGCCATAGAACGAAGCCGTCGTTGCCCCCAGCACAAAGGAAGTCCCCAGAAACACAAGTCCATATTCACTTTGGAGTTGGTAAAAACCGAGTACCGAAATCAGTGATAACAGGCAGAGGATCGTATAACTCATTCGGCGACCGAGAAAATTGCCAAAATAAGCGGCAAGAATCGTCCCCACAATAGCCCCGGAAGCGGTGGTCAATTGAGTGAATTCTTTCGGATGCTGCCACCACCATTCCAATTGTGATTTATCAATTCCTTGAGTGAGTTGCCCAGCCCAGGCCATTGACCATTGCGTTGATCCCCAGGTTCCCAGCAAGGCCACACCACTGATTGCGGCTCCCAGCAACATTCGCTGAATAGGAAACTGAAGCGGTGGCATGCGGCCTGATGCCCGGTCACGACTGACAAACCGGATGGCGGGAAACAGATATCCCGCTGCGGCAATACACACGCCCAAAATGATTCCCAGCACACGCACGGGGAATGAGATCCCTGAAAGTGTACACATCGCAATGACCAGCGCAGGCCCGGCCGTTCCCACCAGCACCCCCAGCAAATCGGAAGTCGCCAGTGAACTGGTGCTTCCCTGAGCCTTTTCCTCTAGCCATTTTTCCGATTCAGGGACAAAGATCCGAAAGAAAAATGTCAGGATCGCGGGAAGTGTTCCCAACATCATCATGATTCGCCAGCCATCATAGGCAATCAGCATGTCAACGGTTGAAGCTGGCAGCCCGATCCCCAGAAGTCCGCCCTCCAATGTCTTGATGACACGGTCGAGCAGAATTCCCACAATCCCCACGAGAAAGTAGCCAGCATTAGCGGCAGCCCCAATCAGGCCCGCCATCAATGCCCGCGAACGGTTGGGCCAGACTTCCATCACAAGAGCGACGCCCAGTGACCACTCACCACCCATACCGAGAGACGCAATAAACCGGAGCACGCCCAGTTGTAATGGCGTTTGTGAAAAGCCACAAAGCCCGGTAAAGATGGCATAGGTCAGTACGGAAAGACTCATGGCCCGCACACGGCCAATCCGGTCTCCCAGCCAGCCGAAAAGCACGCCCCCCGTTGCCGCCCCGACCAGAAAAATGGCGATAATCATGCCAAAAAGTGGCCCGATCATCGCTTCCTGCTCACTGGTAGCCACCAGTGGGATCCCCAGCAGATCCTGAATTGCCCGCCGACCGACCATGGAGAAGATGCCCATTTCGGCACCATCAAACATCCACCCCAGCAATGCTGCGGCCAATGCCATCCATTTCCCACGATCATTAGAAGAACGAACCTGTCCTTTGGAAGCGGAAAGATCAATCGTCCGGTCAGTCATGAATACGCTTTCAATGAGACAAAACGTGCAATTCGGTCATCGACGTCATCACCCATATACACCATCGAAGACCCAGATGCACTCTGCTCGACGTGACTCTCATCACGCGAACCTGGATAGGAACCGATTGGGCGTTCAGGCGAGATGAGCCGGTCTTGTTGATAGATCAATATTGTCAGTTACAGCGATTTTGGGCGGCAAGACTAATAAACGCAATCAGATGTAACCATTCCTTCAGACAACTTTCCAGAATTTCATCTCGTCTGAGGGATTGAGAAGACAACCCGTGGAGTCGCAGATGAAAAAACACTGATCAGAGAGGCGTGCTCTCCTGCGAGCTAAGCTTTCTCGGCAGACTCTCTCAGCTTTTGGATAAATTCCAGATCCATCCCTGTGGCCACACGGGAAGCCTCGTGAAATTGATGTCCTGAGGCTTTCTCCGGGCGCAGGGGGAAATGCAGATGCCGGGTATAAGCCTCCCAATCAGACATTTCTTCCGGCTTGAGTTTTCTCAGCCATTCCAGACCAAAACGGACATGCTCGATTTCATCGTCATGAATTCGCCGCATGATCGCCGCACTTTTCGGGTCGTCTACATTCTGAAATGCCTGCTCAAACTCCAGGCTATGATCCAGATTGCAACCTTCAAAAGTCAGCGGTAATCCTGCGAGATAATCGAGCACCGAGGTGAACGCCATCGCGTGACGCCAGATATGACTGTTCACAGGCAACGATCCAAACTCCACACCCAACGAACGGCATCGCTCGATGTGCATCCGGGTATGCCGTTGTTCATCCTGCATGACCTTGACCAGACCCTGCCGAAACTCTGTGGGAGCCTCGGGAAAAGTCAGCAATACCCAGGCCATGACTTCCAGTGCCTGCAATTCATGATTCGCCATGATGTGATGAGCAATGGCCCGCTGGCCCGCCTCTTTGAAGCGAGGAAAGGGAGGCATTGCGGGGGCGGTTCTCCGGGCACCGAACACCAGCTTGTCTTCACGGGCTGGAAGTTCCCAGCGTTCAACTGGCCCGGGATTTTCATCCGTCATGGCTTCGCGGACAGGGGCCAGTTTGTCTGCGCAGAGGGGCGACCTCAACACCTGGAGAGCAAAGGCCCGCAGTTCCATGGATTCCGCTTTCTCAGCCGTTCGACTTAACCTCGCCCACCTTCACAGCAGGTTTCACAGATGGTGTGACACCTTGAACAGATCAATTTATGTCGAATCTCCATGAATTCACCACCACAAACGGGACAGCAAACCTGACAGACAGACCCGCCGAGATCATTCGCAAGCAAATCGTTCTGCACGTGCATGGAGCCTTGACCGTTCGGCGCGATATCAGCGTCGGGCATCTCTTTCACTTCACTGTTACCTGAGATTTTTTGAAGAAAGACACGACAAAATCACGGAAAGCTCTCTGTTCATGGAGTTTCATCCGACAAAGAAAGAGAACTGTAGCCAGGTTGTCAAAATGACCGGAGGCAACGCGATCAATCGCAGATATCAAAAGAGTGGTACACGTTGGTCGAGGCATCGATTGGCACCCACTGTCAGTTCTTTAAGCCTGACAGCCAGATCCATCGTCAGAACATCAGGAGCGTATTGCCAGATCCAGTTGCGAGCCTCAGTCCCAAATGTTCCAGGCGTATTCATCCTCGCGGTACCCGGTAGCGCTAGCACATCCTGGAGCGGAGCAATGGCAAGATTCGAGCGGGATTTCCAAACGACATTCAGCAGATCCCACGCGATCGTCTCAACTTCTCCCCGGGTATGTCGCCGGATGCGATCCATGCGGTCGCTGAAGGGCTGAACATGCGACAGGAACCAGCCGACAGTCGTGTCGTTATCGTGCGTGCCCGAGTAGCAGATGGATTCTGTTGGGAAGTCTTCAGGATAAAAAGGATCCGTTTCTGCAATCATGAACTGCAGCACCTTCATGCCGGGCAATCCATAAGCCAACCGGAGAGCGTCAACCTCGGGAGTAATGGTTCCCAGATCTTCTGCGATGATGGGTAGCCGCTGGGCACCGTCAGGAATTTCCAACTGCCGCTTGAGCGCATCGAACAGTTTCTGGCGTGGGCCGACCACCCACATCCCCTGCTCGGCAGTAGCGTGCCCCGCTGGCACCGACCAGTAAGCTTCAAACCCGCGAAAATGATCCAGCCTGACGATGTCCACCGCCTGCATGACAGCATTGAGGCGTCGTGCCCACCAGCGGTATTCGTCGAGATCCAGAGCCTGCCAGTCATAGACCGGGTTGTTCCAGAGCTGTCCTGTGGCTGAAAAGTAATCGGGGGGAACCCCCGCGACCTGAATCGCATGTCCGGCATGATCGAGTTGGAAAAGCTGTCGGTTCGACCAGACATCAGCACTGTCATGGGCGACATAAATCGGAACATCCCCAATGATCAGGATGCCACGATCCCGGGCATAAGCACGCAGCTCATTCCATTGGCGAAAGAACAGAAATTGCTGAAATTTGCAGAGAAACACGGGTTCTTGCAAAACCATCATGGCTTCCGGGCCGGCATGATGTCGGTGGTCAACCTGGTGAGTCCAGGTTGTCCATGATCGCCCTCCATTGGCTCCTTTCAGTGCCATGAAAAGAGCCATCTGATCCAGCCAGCCCGCTTGCGTGGCACAGAACGCCCGGTACTCCGCATGCAGGGGATGATCTTCAGGGAGAGTCCGGTAGGTATGGGCGGCATGCTCCAGGAGCGGAAGCTTACGCTCCAGCGCCAGTTCAAAGTTTGATTCGCCGCACCCGTAAGCCCCGGCAATGGCCGCCTGATCCAGTTGCTCGTTCGTGAGCAGGCCATCTTCAACCAGCTTTTCCAGGCTGACAAGAAGCGAGTTTCCTGCAAAAGATGACGGACTCTGGTAAGGCGAAAATCCCGCATCCACAGGATTCAGCGGTAACACCTGCCAGTACGACTGACCAGCTGCCGCCAGCCAGTCGACGAACTTGTATGCCTCTGGCCCCAGGTCACCTGTACCAAAACGGCTGGGAAATGATGTGGGATGAAGCAGCACTCCACTGGCACGATCCATGCAACAACTCGTTCTTTATTGAGAAATAATAAGGAGAAGGAAAGATCCCGGAGCGCCCGCACATCTTCCGCAAATTCGCGACCTTTGGAAAGGCGGAGACGACTTTGAACGTAGGGGATTTCCTTGAACACTTCGCAGAGATGACGTTATTTCTTCGTCAGTGCCGCTGTCACGATGTCTTTCGCTTCAGCCACAATCAATCCCAGGTGCACAAGATCCCGGAAGCTTTCTGCGTAGATTTTATAGATATTCTCGGTTCCTGAAGGGCGAGCCGCGAACCATCCATAGTCGGTGGAAACCTTCAAACCGCCAATTGGAGCTCCATTTCCCGGTGCGTTTGTCAATCGTTGGGTAATGGGGTCATTGGCCAGTGTGGTCGCTGTAACGTCGGCAGGCGATAATTTTTTGAGAATCGCTTTCTGTTCGAGAGTCGCGACCTGATCAATCCGGGTGTATTCCGGCACGCCAAACCTGGCACCCAACTCGGCAAAATGCTCGCTGGGGTCTTTTCCGGTGGCCGCGGTGATTTCTGCGGCCAACAGTCCCAGAATCAAGCCGTCCTTGTCGGTGCTCCAGACAGACCCATCTTTTCGCAGGAAACTGGCTCCGGCACTTTCCTCGCCGCCAAAACCCAGCGTTCCATCATAAAGTCCATCAACAAACCATTTGAAACCGACAGGAACCTCGACCAGTTTACGGCCGATGGACGCTGCAACGCGATCGATCATGGCACTGGAAACCAGCGTCTTGCCCACACCCGCGTTGGCACTCCAGTTCTTACGATTCTGGAAGAGATACTGGATGCACACTGACAGATAACTATTGGGATTCATCAGACCGCCGGTCGGCGTGACAATCCCGTGGCGATCAGCATCCGGGTCGGTGGCAAAGGCAATGCCGTATTGGTTTTTCAGAGAAACCAGGCTGGCCATGGCACACGGACTTGAACAATCCATGCGGATTTTTCCGTCATGATCAAGCGTCATGAACGCAAATTGCGGGTCGATGATGGGGTTCACCACCTTGAGATTCAGGCTGTATTTTTCGGCAATCGAAGCCCAGTAGTCATGTGAAGATCCCCCCAGAGGATCCACACCAATCGAAAGCCCGCTGGAGCGGATGACGTCCATGTCGATGATGCTGCCCAGATCATTGACATAGGGCGAAATCAGGTCGATCGCCTTGATGTGTCCTGAAGCCATGGCTTCTGTTAAAGAGAGACGACGAACGGCCTTTAATCCCGTATCCAAAATCTCGTTAGCACGATCCTGAATGACGGTTGTGGCATCAGTGTCAGCCGGCCCGCCGTTAGTGCCATTGTACTTGAAACCGCCATCTTCAGGTGGATTATGAGAGGGTGTAATGACCACACCATCCGCCAATCCCGACGTACGACCGCGATTTTGAACGAGAATGGCATGGGAGACCACGGGAGTGGGCGTCGCGCGATTCTGGCTATGAATGATGGTTGTCACGCCATTGGCAGCAAAAACTTCAATTGCCGTCTGTTGCGCGGGAACTGACAAGGCGTGAGTATCACGTCCCATATACAGCGGGCCGGTAATTCCCTTGGACGCACGGTATTCCACAATCGACTGTGCAATCGCTGCGATATGAGCGTCAGAGAATGAACCATTCAACGAGGTTCCCCGATGGCCGCTTGTACCAAACGAGACTCGCTGTGCCGGATCACTGAGATCGGGCTGATGATCCTGATATTCCTGCAACAGGTGTTCGATATTGACGAGATAGTCGGTAGGAGCCTTTTGACCGGCCAAAGCATGCAAACCCATGAAAGACTTTTCCTTCTCTTGCGAGTGAGCCATTCGCGACGATCCCTGCCCTTCCCCTGAACTGGGGCGAGCAGCCGTAAGACTACAAAGATGGCAACTGCGAAGAAATGCAGCTTTGCCTCAATCAATCGATGTTGGCAAAGAAGATCGAGTTCCGGGCTTCAGGCTTCCTGTTGACCGGAATGGCAGTTGGATCATCAATTCTTCACAATTTCGTGTTTCACTCTCAGGGATCTCAAGGGAAACTGAGGGGAATGGCTTGGGCAATTCCTTGTAGGACGCTAAAAGATTCAGACATCGGCACCTGCCAGGAACCCTGTTCTTTTGTTTACGGTGCGTGAGGGCTAAGAGCGTGTCGGATATTGCGCCGCTTCCGCGATCCGCCAAACTCGAACCACACAGCAGCACGCCTACGGTTCATGCCAGCAGTATCTGGCCACTCGGCTCCTCCTTCTGGATCTGGGCTGTTGTGGTTTTTGTCGTGGCTATTGTTGCTCATGGAGAGAGCTTGACCTGCGGCTACATCTGGGATGACGACGACTACGTTCTGCACAATCAAACGCTGCGAACTTTTGATGGCCTCTGGCAAATCTGGAGTAATCCCGGTGCGACGCCTCAATACTATCCGCTGGTGCATACCACTTTCTGGGTGGAATACCACTTGTGGGGCCTGTGGCCGGTTGGTTTTCATGCGACCAATGTCTTGCTCCACGCGACAACATCGGTACTGGTCGGGAGACTGCTCAACCGATTGAATGTTCCAGGCAGTTGGTGGATTGCCATGCTTTTTGCGGCCCACCCGCTGCATGTGGAGTCAGTGGCATGGATCACTGAACGCAAGAATGTTTTGTCGGGGTTGTTCTATCTTCTGGCAGCGACACCGCTGCTTGAATTATTGGGAGCACTCCCTGCGAACAAGGGGGCTGGTCTCAACAATGCCGCCATTGATTTTTCGTGGCGGAGGTATGCTCTGGCCATGGTGCTATTTATTGCCGCTCTCTTGAGCAAAACTGTGACATGCACTTTGCCTGCAGCGGCACTGCTTGTTACCTGGGGTGTCAGGGGGCGACTGACATGGCGTGACTGGCGAATCACCTCACCGTTTTTTGTTGTGGGGATTTCCATGGGGCTGCTAACAGCTTATCTGGAAGTCGCCCATGTCGGTGCCACGAGCGAATATGTTCCCCTGACTCCCTGGGATCGGATTGTCCTTGCGGGACGCATCCCCTGGTTTTACGCGTACCAATTGATATGGCCACGCGAACTTCTCTTTATCTATCCCAAATGGAAGATCAACGCGGGCGACAGTGTGCAGTGGCTGTATCCGCTAATGACCGTTTCTGTACTGCTCCTGACATTGATTTATCGGCGAACGCTGGGACGTGGGCCATTCGTGGCGGTGAGCTTTTTTCTCGGAACGCTCTTTCCTGCGTTGGGCTTTTTCAATGTCTATCCGATGCGGTTTTCTTATGTCGCCGATCACTTCGTCTATCTCGCCAGCCTGGGTATCCTGTCTCTGGTTGGAGCAGGATTAACCGTCGGTGCCGCAAAACTCATTCAGACCTTCTGTCACAGGAATGGCTCTGTAGTTCCCTGGGCAGCACCGTGGGTTGCTCCCATGGCTTCTACTCTTGCGGGTGTGGCGGTCATCTTGCTGGTGCTGAATTCACGGAACCAGACAGCAATTTATCAGGATGTCTGGACATTATGGCAGGCTACGGCGGCGGCCAATCCGGGAGCGACTGTCGCGCGCGCGAACCTTGCCGAGATATTGATCGAGCAGGGGGATCCTGTCGCAGCCCTGGAACACATCGAAGATGTCTACCGCCGCGATCCGATTCTTGAAACCAATCTTTTGAACTGGATGACGGCCAAGCTTCAACTTGGAGCCTATGAAGAGATCCTGGCCCGGCGTGAAGAGTTCGACCAGCGGCTTGATCAACAACCTGAGTACCATCGGATGCTGGCGCGGGCAATCGCAGGGACTGGATTGCTGGAAGCTGGTGAAAAGCATTTCGCTATCGCAGCCGCTCGTTTCCCGCATGAGTCGGCGTTGCTGGGAGATTATGGCGCCTTGCTGATGGATCGGGGAGACCTTCAACAGGCAGAGCAATTCCTGACAAAAGCCACACAGCTCAGTGTTTCCAATGGCCAGGCCTGGTCTGATCTGGGAATTTGTTTCGCTCGGCAAGGAAAAGGGCGGGATGCTCGGCTTTCCTTTGAGAGAGCGATTAAAGAATCGCCTCAAACGCCTGATGGCTGGAGAAATCTGGCTCACTGGTACTTAGGTGAAAACAGGCCAGTTCAAGCATTGGAGATTCTGCAAAACGGATCTGCGGCCAATCCACTCGATTATGGGTTAAATGAAGAGTTGGCATGGCAATTGTCGAGTCAGCCTGATGCCAGCGGTGCCGCGAAAGTACAGGCTGCTGAGATCCTCCGGCGATTACTGGCAAAGCCAGCCACCATGCAAGAAATTCAGCGGCGGGGTATGCCAGCCATTCTGCGACTGACCCATCTCTTTCTTGCCGCAGGTGATCGTGAGTCAGCCCAGCGACTGGTTGCCCAGTTCTTGAGGCAGCTTTCGCCGGACAACCCTGATTACAAAAATCTGGAGCAATTGGGCAAAGACCTGAAACTCCCCAAGACAAGCCGCTGAATTCTCGTCAAACTTTACCAGGCTTGGCTGATCGGCAATATCGAATAACACGATGACAGAAGTGGCAAGAAAAGTGAGCAGTCCGGCGGCATCAACAGCAGCATGTGTCAGGCTAACCTTGTCATCCTTATCTCTGAAGTATCTCTGTTTCCGGTCAACCTTGCGGCAGAGACAGACCTCAGGCCACAACGCGATATCAAACTTCTCTGAAATGACATGATCCTGTCACTTTCTTGTGTCGCCAAGACTGCATCAGCATGCTGTGACGCGAGGTGTGAAACATGAGTTCGCAAAGTCCGGAAAATCAAAACACGTGGAAAGACGAAGAAACTCTCCAACTGTTGCAATCCAACGCGTCTGAGTTTCTCTGTGAGGTTCGGCCAACAAAACCGAAGATACGAGGTGAGCGATTCTCGCTTGCCGCTCGTGCAAGAACCTCGCGACTGTCAGGTTCCAGTTCCTCAAGAAAGCCTGAGATGTCGAAATTGATTCGCTGGAGCACTCCAGGTTTCACATTTGTGCTGGGATGTCTGTTAGGAGCTGGGATACTGAGTATTCCGGTGATGAATGCGGTGCGCGCTGCTGCTGTCGATAAAGCGGCTCTGGAAGAGGCCTATGACGATCTGAATAAGAAAGTCACCGCGCTTCAGGAAGGGAGTTCATTACTGGCTCGCGTGGCACATCTGGCAACTCCCAGTGTGGTGCATATCGAAAGCCGGCGGAATGTTCCGAACAAGGGGGTTGTCGAAGAGACCGGCTCTGGTGTGCTGGTCACAGGGAGCGATGGTAAAGGAACTTATGTCGTTACCAATCGTCATGTGATCGACGGAGCCATTCCCGGCAACATTTCCATTTCGCTCTTCGATGGACGAGTCATCAACCCCGATGACATTCGTGCTGACCGGGATACCGACCTGGCCGTTCTTCGGGTGAATGCTACCAACCTCGCCCCCGCTCGTTGGGCCGATTCTGATAAGGTCGACATTGGTCACATGGTGCTGGCAGTGGGCAGTCCGTTTGGCCTGAGCCAGTCTGTCACATTTGGAATCATCAGTGCCAAAGGACGCCGGAAGCTCAAGTTGGGAACGACCGCCGTTCTCAATCAGGATTTCCTGCAAACAGACGCCGCCATCAATCCTGGAAATAGCGGTGGGCCGCTCATTGATCTGCAGGGGCGAATCATCGGTATCAACACCGCGATTGCCAGCAGCAGCGGTGGAAACGAAGGGATTGGCTTCAGTATTCCCAGCAACCTTGTTCGCCGAGTCATGGATCAGTTGCTTGAATACGGCGTCGTTCAACGAGCTTATCTTGGCGTGCGACTCGACCCGGCATTCGACTTGCGATCGGCCTCGCGGTTGAAGCTGGATCGTGTCTCTGGAGCACGTGTGACAGAGGTTTATCCCAATACCGCTGCGTCCAAAGCCAACCTGCTTTATGACGACGTTGTTCTTAGCTTTGATGGTGTCGAGGTCGAGGATGAAAACCACCTGATCAATCTTGTCAGCCTCACTCCGTTTGGGAAAAAAGTTCGCATGGTTGTCTGGCGGGGAGGCTCAAAAGTTCCTGTCATTGTCCAACTGGGTGACCGTGCCGAAATGCGGGAACAAAGTGCAATTCCTCAACCCGAATGGCAAGAGCCTCGTATCAAGCCCACCTCATTACCAGCCGGGCTTCAACTGGTTCCCTTGAACCTTCAAATCAAGGAAACTCATCGCCTGCCGGCTCGCACCAGCGGCGTGCTTGTCAACAATGTGGATGAGGCCAGTGTGTGGCGGGGACTTCTGAAAGCGGGTGATCTGATTGTGGAAATCGATCAGTGGCCCGTAGCTTCCGAAGTTGAAGTCGCCAGTGTTCTTGCCGCAGGCAAATCGCTGAAAACAATCCCCATGCGGGTCATGCGATTGGAAGGGGGAGAGTCCGTCGAATGCCTGGTTCAACTCCCGCAATCGGCTCTGCAATAGTGGCTTGCACGGCGATGTTTTGGGGTTCAATACGATAGGAAAAAGATCAGTGACGGATCAGCCTGCGTTAGCCGATGAAATCGCTTCACTCCAGAACCCCTGGCTGCATCCTCGCTGGAAAACATGGATTGATTGGGCATCCCGTTCACATCGGCGCTGGACGGGCCATCCCTTGCTGGCCGAGACGCCCGCTGCTGTTTATCAAACGTTGTTTGAAGCTCCATTTGTGCTGGTCTCTCATGGCTGTGAGAGTGATCCGATTCTGTGCTATGGAAACCGCACGGCACTCACGCTCTGGGAAATGGATCTCGCTCAATTTCTGAGAACCCCTTCCCGTTTTACGGCTGAGCCGGTTCATCGAGATGAACGAGCGTTATTGCTGGAACGAACGACTCGCGACGGTTACGTCGACGACTATCAGGGAATCCGTGTTTCATCGACCGGCAAACGCTTCCAGATCCATCAGGCACTGGTCTGGAACGTGGTCGACGAGCAGGGCACCTACCAAGGGCAAGCCGCCATGTTCCACACCTGGTCACCTCTGGAAGCCAAGAGCAGATAGCCGCCAGGTTCAGGTGTTTTTGATCGCTCGTTGATCCCGCGCCCGATCACTCTCATGCTGCTTAAGGAGCCATGGGGGCATCGCGTCGGTGGTCGACAATACACAGAAAGCCAAATGGCTCAGGTGATGGATTTGTCAGTTGATGAATCGCCAGCGGTGGCACGTAAGCAATATCCATTGATTCCAGCGTCAGGGTCGCGCCATCGCATTCCAGTTGGCCAGTTCCACGAACCGGGATGATGACATGGGTGTGATAGTGCTTCTCGCGGCTGGAGTAACCTCCCGGAGCAATCTCAAAATAACGGACATCAAACGCGGTTGATTCTCCGAATTTTCCGATTAATTCCTGCCGATCCACATTGGCAAAGGGAATTCCGGCCTGCTGCTTATAGAGGGTGACTTCTCGCCCTTCCCAGCGAAATTCCGGGAGGAATTTCAATAATCTGGCGGTGAACGATGCGGCTGTGGCATCATGTTCCCCGGAAGTTCCCGGCTTCTCATGATGACTTGAATGAGGCCCCGGAAGTTCACAGGCCGAAACATGCCCATTGCGAGAGGTCTCTTCGCTGGCAGACACGTTCCCGCCCTCGGAAGAATCAGGAAAGAGTTCTTCCATCCTCAATCGAAACGCTTCTGTGCTGGCGACAAGATCAGGGGAATAACCGAGAAGTCCACCACCCACAAGGAAGATCGTGTCTTGACCATAATCGGCCGCCATGCCATCCAGTGACTGGTATGTCATGCCACCCGCCGGCGCGGGGAAGCAGTCTTTGAGATGTCCCAACGGTTTTCTGGCCGCTGCGGCAATCTCCAGGCAGTTGTCTCGGGAAAAGGAGAATCGACCGCCCGCATTGGGGAAGACCGTGCCATCGCAGCCGCTAAGCCGCATGAAAGTGGATAGCCACAATCCGTGGGAAATCCCTTGCCCAGGTTGAAGAAGCGATCCGGACATCGTGGGATGCGCGAGAATCGCCAGGGGAAATGAAGCCGCCAGATGCCTGATGGTTTCTAAACCGGCAATCATGGGTGCAACGAGAACCCCTTTGATGCCCAGCTTCACGCAATAAGCCGCCTGCTGTTCCAGATCATGGAGTGTCCCCGAGAGATTCGGGAAATACAGACAGTGTTGCGAAAATCCGGCATTCCGGGTGACAGCCTCTTGGCAAGCTTCAACGCGAAGTTTGAAATCTTCGAGACGACGATCCACCAGATTATGGTCATCTTTGACAAGGTCGCCGCCTCCTCGTGCAAACTCACCTGCAATCCGTGCCAGCTCACTGATCGTGGAACCTTTCGGCTTCAGTGCTGTCGCCAATAATGGTCGACCCCAGACATTGCAGGCGGCTCGCAGGCCATTGATCCCCAGTTTGGGGCCGGCAAATTGGGACAGCAGCGATGCCGGAAATTGCACGTCATGCAATTGAATGCCCGGCTTCAGGCTGACGTTGCCAAACAACAGATTCAGTGTCTGTGACAGATTTCCACTTGCCAGGTGCGCGGGATACTCCACAGTCGCCAGATGCGTGTTTTCAGAAGTGGAAGTCATCCCCTTCACACGTCCAACAAATTCATTCCAGATCCGACTGTCGGAAATCAACCCTGGAGGAACTTCAACTGATTGCTCAAGGGCCACGTCCTGTGCGAGTGACTCGGCTTCATTGGCCGGGCATGTCAGTTGGTAAATGGCCTGAAGAACTTCAGCATTGCTCGCGGAGTTTTCAGCAATACCCAAACCTGACCTCAGAGATTGTTCAGTGGATTCCGAGGTGTGCATGGTGGGTGGCGAGGATGTCGTGAAGGCAGTCGCGGGAGGGTTCATCAATGTTGGCTGTCCGTAGTGGGACATCTCAGCCGCTGACGAGCCGATGATTTCCGTAAAGGAAGCCAAGGCAAACGTGTCGGCCAGTTGGTTATGTCTCAGAGCGCCAACTCGCTGTCAAAGCGTCGCATGGCACTCCAGCCCCACGTTGTACCAAAACAGAGCCTGGAACGGCATCGTTGGCACAGAATTCTGTCACACACTCCACTGAAAATTGGCCACAACCATTTCAACTTAACAGATCGCAGAAAAACGACACATAAGCTGGGTTTGAAGGTCAACGGCTGCCACAGAATCACGAACATGCGACATTGAGAGCGATTGTCTCTGTCGAGGTCACTTATCTCATCGTAGAGGGCGTCAAACGTCAGTGCTGATGCTTATCGTTGTGAGTGTTAGTCTCGCGCGGGCCATGATTGCGGTTGAGTTGCCCTTCTGCGAATTGATAGCTTTCCTGCGACGCCGTTTCCCATTCGCCAGCTTGGGCGAGGCGAATGATTCGTTGAAATTCTCTCAGCACTCCGTCGGACATCTCACCGGAGTGATGACGCTGCTCAACCGCTGAGGCCACTTTTTCGACCCAGGCTGTGTTTCGTGAAGAAACCGCCGTCCAGAGCAACTGAATATATTTGAGATTGTCATATTCCACAGCGGGTGGAGTGGCCCACCATCGAAAAAACATCACCAGGGCCACGATCAGGACAAGACCTGCTCCGCCCCATACTAAAACACGATTCCGACCATCTTCAACTCCATCACTCTCAAATGTCCGCACAAAACGACCCTCCCTCATGTGATTGAGATAACAGCGGTCAACAGCCCGAAGACCAATTCATTCCCCGTGAAGCCTTAATATTCGCCCACGACTTCATTTCCCCGGCAGCTCGAAAGGGCCTCCCAGGTGGGTTGATGAATGAACTGCGAAACAAATCGCACGCTGCCATCTCCCAGCAACACATGAGCACCGCCCGCATGCGGTGAATACATCTGGCACACATGACACAGCGGGCTGTTGGGGGGATGGATGGGGGCAAAGCCAGTCAAGGGGTCAATTTCCGCTGTGGCTGGCCCAGAATGGACGTTGACTAACGTTGCCGCCCGATCGCATAACGTGTTGGGGAACTTGATCGGGTCAATCCCACAGACATTGGCTCCCGGCACAACGCCGACCCACGTTTTATCACTGATCTGGCTATGTTCGCCAATGAAGACCGTATTGGAGAGGCCGTCTGTGACATCCGCCGCGCGTGTTCTGGAATTGCGATACATCGGCCCATCAGCGATCTGTGAATAGTCCTCAAGCTGATATCCCCACGGCTCATCCTTTCCGGCATTCGCGACATAGTGAGCGCGTCCAAAGCGGGCCAGCACAGTGCCTGAGCTGTTTTTCACTTCCACCAAACCACTTGAATTTGTGGCTGAAGGAGACATGAACGCCGGAAGATTAATCCCGACAGCTGTTGCGTTCACGGCATCCCAGCAGGGGCGATCTGTCCGCAGGCTGTTGTACAGCGGGGCTTGATCAAGGTGCGGCAGAATCATGGCCCCCCAGGCAAATCCGTTCGGGGCGTCGTAGGTGTCCGGGTCACGCGCGGCATGTCGGGTGTTGGCCAGATATGAGGCCGGAAAGACGTTGTGAGCATCGTGATAATTGTGCAGAGCCAACCCAATCTGCTTCAGGTTGTTTTTGCTCTGGGTTTTTCGTGCTGCCTCGCGCGCCTGCTGGACTGCCGGCAACAACAAGGCCACCAATACGCCGATGATCGCAATGACCACCAGCAGTTCAATTAGCGTAAACCCTTTACGCAAAACGGTTATATTCATATGCAATTCCAGTTAAATAGCAATCGGTTTTTAGTTTTTGATTTCTCAAAACCTTGATTTAGATTGATGTTTAACTGGAAGCTTGTCAAGAGAAAACGGGACGTGCGAGTGGCGATTTCTCCGTCGCATCGAGAAATCACGCGGCTGCACGTCCCGTTTTAAGTCAACGAGTTGTGTTTGAGGTCTGCTTATCGGCGGTAACGATTCTCCGACGGTTGAACTGTCGATTGAACAGGGGGAACCGCTCGGACAGCGTGATCGGCCCGGATCACGGCTGTTGGTTCGGTGACTTGGCGATTGCCTGCCTGGCTGACATGACTGGTTGTGGTCGGCAGTAAAGCGGGAGTTGCCGGGTTTCCTTGATTTTCAGAAATTTTCATCGGTTCGATAATTCTGTCGACAGCAATGGGAGCCGTTGGCAACCCCGTTGTCCGTAAGCGATCCTGAGCATTGTGGTAGGCCACATCTGTCAAACGAACCAGTTCGATACGGCGAGCATCAGTAATTCCATCCATCCGCTGACTGAGGCTTTCAACCCAAGAGGGCTGACGCTCCATCATCTGAGACATCATGTGGACGAACAACGTGATCTGTTTGAAGTTTCGATCAGCGATAGAATGGCTGACAGGAGAAATCACACGTGCCACGGCATCGACCACATGCTGAGGAAATTCCACAAACACGTCTCCGCGATGAACACAGATCACACGTCCATCCGGTTGCTTGGTGAATGACGCCTGAAACCGCATCAGCGATTTAGCGGTAATGGGGCGTACTGCAGCAGGGCTTTTGAACTGACCATCGCACAGGATCAAAGTGTCTTCGGGTTGTCGATACAAGACTTCCACATTACCGACGGAACCATCACCAGCATCCGCGTGGTATAAGTCACGCGTGGTCTCTTTTAGCTGAAACTTCGAGATTTCCATCGCCCGCCATGTGCTGACCGCCACATCAGGATTCTGCATAAAGAATCGATAAGCATCAGGATCGACTTCAAACTGCAACGTTGGCAAGCGACGGTACAGTGAGACCGAATTGGTGATCCCTGAAATCTTGCTCCGTTGTTCGGGTGTCAGCCGGTGCAGCGGAAGATCTGCCAGAGCTTCTTTTCTTAAAGCACTGCCGGAAGTCCCCGGTTTGATCTGCTGAATCCCCAACTCTTCAAAGGGATCTGGTTCGCTATTGATCTGAAATTGCGTCTGGACGATTCCCTCGTCTTCAGGTGGCAATTCATCACCTCGCCCCACGCGAACATTCCATAACACTGTTGCCCCGCATAACAGGACAAGACAGTACCTCGCGCCGTGAAATCTCATCCGGCGGCCCCTCCCCATTCAGGTCGTCAACCGGATCGAAGGAGAGTTCACAATTGTTGTGCGGATCAGAACCAGTGGCGTGCTCCCCCGAGCCTGCCGCCTGCCCTGTGTCCCCAGCTGCTAATTTCTCAGTAGCCGGGACAGCCCATCAATTGCAAAACTCTCCTGTGATCCGTAGCGGTGACCAAGCTCCGATTCTCGGCACAATCGCTACAGCAAGGGGAATCGGCACAGTCACTCGCCAGCATTCAGCCAAAAGCAAGGCTCATTCACATTTGGAGGACTGTGAAAGATGCGTCGAGTTTTCTTCAGTTGCCGACAAGGCAAGTGTCGTTGACTTTCCGTCGTAGAAAACCGCAGATTCCATGCATCTGTCAAAGGATCACAGTCATCAATATCAGTATCCCACGACATTGGGCTTACTGACGGGAAATGACTTCAGCACTGAAGAATCTTCAGAGACGCACGAGCTGCTTGTCATCCTCAAGAGTTGAGGTATTTCCCTCGCATTCGCACAGCGATAGGGGGCGGTCAGTGCAGCTTCAACCAAGATGAAGCTTATGGTTGGGCACAAGATCTTCCCTGAGTGCGACTTTCCCCGTGGCTACTTGCCCTGAGGAACCGGAGAGGGAGACAACTCCTGTGCGGACGTGTGAACGACTGGCGAAGGAGTGCGCAGAGCCGTCACGAAGAGAATAATGGCGCCTAATGTGATCGCCATGTCGGCCACATTGAAAATGCCGCTGCGGACAGGCCCCCAACCAATGTTGAGAAAATCAATGACAAAGCCGCCCAGACGAATGCGGTCAATTTGATTGCCGATACCACCTGCAAAAATCAACCAGCATGCAAAGAAGTTGGGCAGGCTGAGACGTTTCACACAAGGCAAAATCGCCAATGCCAAAAGCCCAACGCCATTCAAACCAATGAACAATGCCGCCCGCATTTCACTGGAGAGAGTTCCGCCAAGTCCCAGGAATCCTCCAGGGTTCAGTGCATATTGCAGGCGGAACGTGTCACCAAGATATGTCCAGACCTGCTCGCCAGCGAGTGCTTCCACAGCCCAGAGCTTGCTCAACTGATCAGAGGCCAGAATGGTCACGCATAGAACCAGCGCGACCGTCCAGCGCGAGTACAATATTCTCTGCATGGGCCTCACCTGATTCGGTTCATTTGCGTCATGAGGGGACTTTCATCGAGAAGCACTCTTTCGTCACAGAGTGCCTCCCTCACAGTTTGTTGCATCAGCAAACGTTTTTTCAAGCTCAACAAGCTCAAACTGTCGGTAATACCCCACCTTCACATCAGGCCGCATGAGGCTGGCCGACTGACCCGCTAGCTGCGGTGACACCAGCACCCGCTGCAATCGCAGTTGCCAGCACTTCATCAGCCAGGCCCTGATAATCTTCAGCCCCTGTACTTTTTGGCGCATAATCGAAGATCGACTGCCCAAAGCTTGGTGCTTCTGCCAGCTTGATATTGCGGCGAATCCGCGAAGAAAAAATCTTCGCCTGTGCCCACGGAGCCTGAGGATCGCTTTCTTCCAGAAAACGAGTCAGGTCGTCGGTGATATCTGCCGCCAGTCGGGTTCCCGTTTCATAAAGACAAAGGACGATGCCGCCGACTTTTAATTGCCGATTGAGCCGGCGTTTGACCAGTGCCGTTGTCTCAAACAACTTGGAAAGCCCCTGCAACGCAAAGAAGTGCGGCTGCAAAGGGATGAAAACTTCGGTGGAGGCTGTTAGTGCGTTCACAGTCAATACCGTCAACGACGGTGGGCAATCCATGACAATGTAGTCGTAATTGGCAGCATCCCCTGCGGAGAGGATCGCATCTCGCAGAATGACTTCCCGATCACGTGCGTCAACCAGTTCCAACTCAGCCGCCGCCAGATCGAGACTGGCAGGAGCTAACCAAAGGTTTTCGCAGGCCAGCTGCTGGACTTCTGGAAGTTTTTTCTGACCGGTGAACACTTGATAGATAGTGGGAACCTGGCCATAGGCTTCAACGCCCAGATGAATTGACGCATGTCCTTGCGGATCAAGATCAATCAGCAACACGCGTTGACCGGCCCGAGCCAATCCTGCTGCCAGGTTTACGCTGGTGGTCGTCTTGCCGACGCCCCCTTTTTGATTCATCACTGCAATGCGGCGCATTTCGTTCCGTCCCTGGAAGCTGTTGAAACGCAAAATACTGTGAAGTGAATCCTATCCGCATCGCTCTAAATCGCAAAGGCGAACTCGCCGCGAGTTTCTGCTCTCCGATCACATGGCCTTCACGGTGACAGGAATTGCCTTAAATGCAGGGGTTTTACTGCGGGGATCCACTTGCCGGGGAACCAGAATATTGGCCTCGGGATAGTACATGACCACATTTCCCGGCCTGACTTCCTTAAAAGCCCGAATGTGAATTCCCTGCATTTCTCCCGCCGGACTTTTCACAATCACTCGTTGATCATCAAATAATCCCGCCAACTGCAGGTCATCAGGGTGCATCAGAATCACATCTCGACGGTCAATGTTGCGATACAAATCATAGTCTTCATAAACCACAGTGTTGAATTGCCCTTCACTCCGAACTGTCATCAGCCGGTATTCTCCCGGTTGGCCAATCAGTGCGGGCAGCGCATGTGTTCTGAGTTGGGCACGACCTGTTGCCGTCGGAAACGTCGGTGTATGAAATGTCCGGTCGGGGATCTGGAACTCCTGTTTGGTCTGGCTGATCGTCGCCAGGCTTTCCATGCCGGGAACGATCTGAGCGATCGACTCACGAATCGTCTCTGCTTGCTTCATCCGGCTCCAATCGATTGGCCCTGTTTTTTTCAAGACCCTCTCGGCGATCTCTCCGATAATTTCAATTTCAGAACGCGGGCCATCATGTCGGGCAGGCCCGCCATCACTCAACCGGATATAGTTGAACATTGATTCCTGTGTTGTCGGTTGAGGCTCCTCGTCTCGTGCCAAGACCGGGAGAATTAAGGTCTCTTTCCCCAAACCATGCGCATGCCCCGTATTCAGCGTGGTATTCAAATAAACCATCAGATCCAGTTGGCGAAGCGACTTCTCTGCATAAGCCGCATCAGGGTTCGAGCCGTAGAGATTTCCTCCTAAACAGAAGCCCAATTTCAATTCGCCCGACATGGCCCCGTCCATACAGGCCAGAGTATCGCGACCCGGCGTTGTCGGGAGCTTGACCTGATAGGTGGATTCTAATCGCTTAAAAATGGCCTCTTTGAGTTGAGGCGTGGCCCCCATGCTGCCAATGCCCTGGATATTGGAATGTCCACGAATAGGCATCAGGCCGGCGTGCGGTCGCCCCACCATGCCCCGCATCAATGCGAGATTGGCGATGGCTTCGACATTTTCCACCCCATGAGCGTGATGAGTGATGCCCATCGTCCAGGCAAAGACGGTGTTCTTTGATCTGGCATATCGTCTTGCCAAGGCGTTGATTTCGTCGATCCCCACGCCCGATTTCTCGCAGATTTCACTCCAGGGGATGTTTTCCAGAAGTTCTTTGTACGCCGACCAGCCATCACAATGGGCTGTCAGGAAGGGGAGATCGACTTTTCCCATTTCCAGAATCTTCTTGCTGATCCCCGTCAACAGTGCCAGATCTCCGCCAATTTGTGGTTGCACATACAACGACGCGATCCTGGTTCCAAACAACAGGCTCCAGGGATCACTGGGCACACTGAAATTTACCAACCCTGTTTCAACCACCGGGTTAATGACAATGACTTCGCCACCCTTGCGGCGAATTTGCTTGAGAGTCGACATCAGTCGCGGATGATTGCTCGCCGGATTACCACCAATCAAAAACAGGCAATCGGCGTGTTCAACGTCTTCCAGTGTCAATGTGGCTGTCCCGGTTCCCAGCACGCTGGCCAACCCCACGCCACTGGCCTGATGGCAATAGAAACTGCAATTGTTGACATTATTCGTCCCGTACAAACGGGCAAACAGTTGCAACAGGAAGCCGGCTTCGTTGGAACTTCTTCCGCTGAAATACCAGAACGTTTCATCCGCCGAGAGAGCTTTCAGTGATTCACAGATTCGCGTCAACGCCTCTTCCCAACTGATGGGAATGTAATGCGATGTACCGGCACGATGGAGCACGGGTTCCACAATGCGACCGCAAGACTCAAGCTCTCGAGGTGATAATGACCTGAGTTGTGGTACCGAATACTTCTGCCAGAACTCAGACGAGATGCCATTTTGCAGATCCGAAGCCATGGCCTGAAGTGATTTTTTACAGACCTCGGGAAACGAACCGACCTCGTTAACCATCCCACCCTTCTGACCACCCATCCCTAACGCACAGGTCTTGCAGGCGTTTTTGGAACGCATGGCTTTCCAGAGGCGAAACACACCACCCATTTCATAGGCTTTGCGGAAGGTGTAAATTACGGCGGGCCAGCCGCCACCCGTGGTAATCTTTCGCATGATTCATTCGCCTTGGGTCGATCAACGTCGGTGGTGATGCTGAGAATTCGTGATGACAGCGATTCCCGAAGTGGGAATGGGAGGCGCACGAGATTCCCCCTCCAGAGCGTAAACTGTTACGGTAATTTACAGAAGAGGTTCACTGACCAGCCATCTCAAGTCGCGAATCAGCCTCTTCTTTGAAACTTTTGCGAACCGAAGTCGCCTGCCAATTGTCGATATCCCGTTTTAAACAAGCCGCAAAACGGAAATGACGAATTCCCTGCCATGAGTGATGACTATGCCTGCCGAACCCACATCGCCGCTGCCTCACCCCTCTTCGCCACGTGCAGATGTTGTCGTTGTCACACCCAGGATTCAGATCCCCCGGTCAGAATTCCGGTGGACGTACAGCCGCAGTTCGGGGCCGGGTGGGCAGAATGTGAATAAGGTCAACTCGAAAGCCACGCTTCACTGGCCAGCCATGGTTTCAATGGCTCTCCCGATCGAAGTTCGTATGCGGCTGCGTGCCGAATTTAACAATCGCATTACGAACGAAGGGGAACTCGTGATTGCGAGCGATGAACACCGCGATCAAAAACAGAACGTTGAAGCCTGCGAAAACCGGCTGGTGCAAATGATTCAGTCGGTGGCGATTCCTCCGAAAGTCCGGCGTCCCACCAAACCATCGAAAGCCTCGAATGCTCGCCGACTTAAAGAGAAAAAACATCGCGCTGAAACCCGCAAAAACCGGAACATCAGCGATTAATCAAGTCGGAACTCCCCAACAGTTTTCAGCCGGCAATTGGGATCAAGCATTGCCAGCACTGAAAATCCTCTGCAATTCTTCCAGGGAGGTTTTCCCTTCCATCACCAGCCGCAGCCCATCCTTCTGCAGAGTCTGCATGCCTTCTTTGCGCATCTGGGATTTGATGACATCAGCTGTTGGCTGCTGCTTGATGGCTTCGCGCAGACCCTCGGTCCCTTCGATCATTTCGATCATCGCCACGCGGCCGTAATAGCCAATGCCTCCGCATTTGCCGCAGGGATCGCCTTCCTGCCCTGTCTTTTCATCGACAGGAGTTTCCCCTTTTTTGTAGAGGACTTTTGTCTCAGGAGGTAGCCCCACTTTCGCAAGCAGCTTGGGGTTTGGCTTAAAGGCTTCTTTGCATTCGTCGCATAATTGGCGGATCAGGCGGGAACTCAGAACCAGTTCTATCGCGTTCGCGACTTTCTCAGGGTTCCCCACCCATAGCGCCAATTGCGCAATCGCTGAAGCGGCGTCTTTCGCGGGCATTTCTGCAATGAGCGTCATGCCATCACAGTTATCGACTAGCAGTTTAGCATAATCGGCGGATTTGATGGGATTCACAAACAGAATGTCGGCTTCAGATCGTTGCACACGGGCAATCGATTGAACGAGCGAATCCCCTTCCAGCTCTTCAAATTTTGTGCAGTTGATAATTTCTCGCGAGCCAAGATCAGCCACCGACATGCACGAATACATATACATGTCGATACCGCGAATTGCGGCAAATGTCGTCGTGGTCACACCACTGCCAGGAGCCCCGGCAATAATGACCAAGCCTTTACGCTGCGGTGTTCGCTCACGGATCTTCTGGCGGACATTGCCCGGAAAACCCAGTTCATCCAGCGTATTCAACTTGGCTTTCAGGTCACGGAACCGCAATGTGAGCCGCTCGACTCCTTCCGCCTGTGGAGTCGTTTCAACGGTGATTTCCCAGGGGTGTCCCTCGTAATCACTTTTCAAACCACCCTGTTGAGGAGTGGCTTTGTTCTTGGCATCCAGCCCAGCCAGCAGTTTCATCATCTGCGTGATGGCGACCGCCTGGGGACGCGGCATCCTTGATCCTGCGTAGGAAACACCGTCCACAGTCATGGTGGACTGTGCTTTTTCCCCTTTGATATCAAGCTTGATCGTTTCAGCTCGCCGTGAGAGAGCGTCGGTCACAAACTCTTTGGAGGGCATCAAGCCGATCTGTGCCAACTTGGCGTTGGCAGACAGATCAGCCGACTTCCCGTTGAGTGCTCCCAGAAAGGAGACCAGTTCGACCTCTTCTTCTTCGTCATGATCGCCGCCCGAGTCCTGCGATGGCTTTTTCCCGAACATGCCAAAAATCATGAACGATCCTTTGCCTGACCCGAAATGGAAATAACGTCCGAACTTGTCAAAAAGAATTTATCGCACAGTATTCGACCAACAGAATTCGACCTGATGATGGTCTCTGATCATCGGAGGATTACAGCAGGCCGTAGGCTCGAAGCGTCTGAACGAGTTTTTCTTCTTCCGCTGCACCGAGCGGTGTCATGGGGAGACGGATTTCTCCGGTATCCCGCCCGAGAAGCTTCATCGCCGCCTTGATGGGGATGGGGTTTGTCGCCAGCCCCAGCAGATCTCGGCACAAGGTGAAGAGTTTGAAGTGCATCGCCTGGGCTTCTGCCAGGTTACCGGCCTTCCAGGCAGCCAGCAGCTTCAACATGTCCTGGGGAACAATGTTCCCGACAACAGACACAATCCCGCTTCCCCCCATGGAAAGAAGTGGTAGCGTCAGGCTGTCATCGCCAGAGAGAACGGTCAGGTTGGTTTCCGCCAGAGTCCGCGAAGCCTGATCCATGGAACCTGTCGCTTCTTTAATCGCGACAACGCTGGGGATCTCGGCCAGACGGGCAACGACTTCCGGTTCCATATTCTTAGCGGTACGGCCGGGAATGTTGTAAAGGATGATCGGTAGATCAACCGCTTCCGCCACAGCCGCATAATGACGATAGAAGCCTTCACCCGTCGGCTTATTGTAGTAAGGGGCCACCATCATGGCGCCATCAGCACCGACCGACTTGGCGAACCTGGTCAGTTGAATGGCTTCACGGGTGCTGTTGGATCCTGTCCCAGCCATCACCTTGATGCGCCCGGCAGCATATTCGCACACAAGGGCCACAATCCGCTCATGCTCTTCATGATCGAGCGTCGGGCTTTCTCCGGTGGTGCCGACAGGACACAACCCGTTGGTTCCCGCTTCCACATGAAAATCAACGATTTTCTTAATGGCAGCCTCGTCAACCCGGTCGTTCTTGAAGGGAGTGACAATTGCGACTGTGAGACCGGCAAACTGCTCGCCTTTTCGAGGCATCATTTCAATTCCTTGGAGACACACCATGGTTCGCAAGTGAACCACTCATCGTCACATGAAGAAACCCAGGCACAACCAACCACAAGAGACTATCAAGATACCGGAGAAATCTCAGCCTGCATCACACCGTCTCTTATCACTGATGTCTATGCTCAGCATCCATTTCAACTCATAAAACCTACATCAAGAAGGATTGAGCCAGACTATCCTTTTGAAGCAACAGCACGCCCTCGCCAGTCAATCGCCGACATTTCCGACAGCGCCAGCATGAGAGCATGTGTCCCGTTACGGCCAAATCCTTTTGCCTTGACCGATTGATAAAGCTGCTCAGCCAGCGCCAATCCCGGTAACGACAAGCCCATTCTGCGGGACTCAGCCAGAGCAATGCCCATATCTTTGATGAAGTGTTCGACAAAGAAGCCTGGATCAAAATTATTGGCAATCATTCGTGGCCCCAGGTTTGAGAGCGACCAGCTTCCCGCAGCCCCTGGCCCAACCGACTGCATGACGGTGTTCAGATCCAGTCCGGCTTTGTAGCCGTAAAGCAATGCTTCACAGACGCCAATCATCCCTGTGCTGATCAGAATCTGATTAACCATTTTTGTATGCTGCCCCGCGCCAGCTTCCCCCTGATGGACAATCGTCTTGCCCATCAGGCTAAATAATGGGTTCAGGCTGGCAACCACGTCAGTGTCGCCACCCACCATGATCGACAAGGCCGCATTCTTTGCGCCGATGTCACCACCCGAGACTGGCGCATCCACGGAGTGAACCTGTTTCGTCTTTGCAGCCTGATAGATCTCAACGGCCAGAGAAGGTTCACTGGTCGTCATGTCGACCAGAACTGTTCCGGGCTTTGCGCCAGCCAACGCTCCATTTTCCCCCAGCATGACCTCACGGACATCTGCGGGAAAACCCACGATAGAAAAGACAACATCTGATTTAGCAGCGACTTCTTTCGGTGAAGCGGCCCATGCCGCGTCCTTCTCAATGAGTTCTGCCGCTTTTTCTTTGCTGCGAGTGTAAACCGTGGCCTGATAGCCGGCATTCATCAGATGCCCGACCATGCTGCGGCCCATCACGCCCGTTCCAATCCAGCCAATTCGTGTTGTTCCGGGAGCGAATTCAACCACAGTTGTTCATCCTTTCAATCGGCATGCATTCGGATTGTCGACAAGATGCCACGCAGGGATTGCAAACGAAAGCGTCT
The DNA here is from genome assembly GCF_056500625.1 of Planctopirus sp. SH287. Taxonomy (NCBI): domain Bacteria; kingdom Pseudomonadati; phylum Planctomycetota; class Planctomycetia; order Planctomycetales; family Planctomycetaceae; genus Planctopirus; species Planctopirus sp. SH287. Next base: position 3,113,008 of record NZ_CM151403.1, read on the forward strand.
GACGATGCGAAGCATTCTCAGTTTCAGGAAGTGTATCGTTCCCACGTCAAACAGTCATCAGACCCGTTGTCGCCACTCAAGGTAATAGCTCTGAGCGATATTCTTTAGTTCACGGGGAAATCTTTTCTCTCGCATTTTTCAAAAAGTTTATCACGAAATCTCCCGATTTCTTCAGTAGGGAATGACGCGCGCCGCTGTTGATCGGCATAACCTGCCGAAAAAGACGTTCTGCAATCCTCCCAGTTTTATCACTTGTTTTGCTGTGGACTGATTGCCTCCATCAAGGATTGATGGGGACGATGATCCAAGGATGGAATTTCGATGGGAATGCTCAGTCCAGAATTGACCCTTGCCATCGAACAAGCGGCTCATGAAATGCTTTTATGGGTCGGCTTTGGAACGCTCGTTGGGCTTGCTGGCAAAGCGATTATGCCGGGGCGAGATCCTGGTGGAGCCGTGGGAACGGTTTGCATCGGCATCTCGGGAAGCGTGATTGGCTGCGGTTCGCTGTTACTCTGGGATTCCACGCTGCGTATCTCACCCATCAGTGTCAGCGGATTCTTCGCAGCAACAGCGGGGGCCTTTGTCCTGTTACTATTCTACCGGATTCTCTCGAATTCCTATTTCATCGTGGAAGCTGTCGATGGGGGGACGTTGCAGAGTGGTGAGCGTGTCACTTACCGTCGCCGGCGTCGCAACGCCGCCTGAGAAAGACCGCCTGAGAAACGCTGCCATTGAAAGACCGCTTGCAGTCCCCGGCTTATGATCGCCTCTGATCCGGCTCGACCGCGAAGCGAATCTTCTCCAGGCCAACTTCATAGCCCGCGTCCATAACATTGACTGCGACTCCATGGCTCGCATCGCCATGGCCAATGACCAGCATGCTTCTGGAACCTGACCGTGACGTGGAGAGTTCACGCAGTCGAGAGGTCACATCGACCATATCTTTCATGAGCAGACCCTGAATACGCACTTCATCTTTCGCGTTAATCATGACTTCGATTTCGTCGGATTCCTCATCGAGCAATTGATCGAATGTCTGGCTGGCTCCTGCTCCTTCGGAAGGCTTGGGGACAGGAAACTTGATCGAAGATTCCAGCGGATGCAGCGATGTCACCAGAAAGAAAATCAACAGAAAAAAGACGATATCCACCATCGCCGTCATATCAATGAGATCTTCCTGATCGATCTCTGCCGAAGGACGAATGAGGGGTGCCTCAAATTGTGAGTGTTCTCCGGATGAGTGTTTCCTGGAAATTACAGCGCGCGGCGATTGATCGGGATGTGGTTTTTCCGGGCGAATACCTGGCTGTGGCTTCACACACTCAACGGTAGCCAGTGATGCAGAGACTCTTTTGTCAGCGACAGGTGGGACTTTCGCTGTTTCTTCCTCTGGTTTTGCTGCCATGATAGCGGTGACCAGATCCTGGCCAAAATCTGCTAATGGGATGAGAGAGCCACAGAATCCGCATTCAACAGTGGGACTTCCTGTCGTTTGGAAGTTCACCATTTCTTGAGAGAAGACCATCGGTCGACGGCAACGCGGGCAAGTCGCTTCAATCGAGCTAAGATCGAACTTACGAAATTCCATGGCGTCTTCTTCTGGCTGGAGATCATCAGACAAGGTCGATTACTCCTTCTCGATGACAGCCAATCGCAGATCCGTTCCCGCAATGGCACCCGCGACGGCCGCGACACGCCCGATCACCCGCAATCGAGTCTCTTTTTCTGCTTTGATGAGCACGATTTGCTTTTGCTCACGACGACCATCTTCCACGGCCCGGCGGATGGCGCGTTCCTGTTCGTCAATCGTCACGATCGCCTGGCCGGAATCTCCATTACCAATAAAGACCTCCCCCACTTCCCGATCTTTTCCGGCAGCCACCGAGATGATGACGCAATTGTCGAGATCGGCCGCCACACAGTTTCTGACAATGGGCAGATCCATCTCCGAAAGACCGGCAACAATCGTTGTTACCAGAAAGAAGATATTCATCATGAAGACCAGATCGATCATGGCCGTGATATCAAACCGGGCTTCATCCTGATGCGGACGGCGCGCAACCAGCGGAGCGTCAAGATCCTCCGAGTCATATCGCATGAAAGAACTGGCCATCGTCCTGCCTCAAGTTCTAATACAGAGTGGTTATCTGTTTGCTGATTCGTGACTAAGCTGCAGGAGGCCGAAACAACTCCAGCAACCACGTGACACTTTCTTCCAGTGATTCCTGCATACCTCGCACCTGATTTTGTAATCCTGCCAGCACATACCCCAGAGGAATCGCGGTTCCCAATCCCATGGCGGTACAGATCAGAGCAATGCTGATTTCGTCGGCAATTTGCGATGGTTGGATCTTTTCGCCAGTGCCAATCCGCCCGAAGGCAGCCATCATCCCCAAGACCGTTCCAAACAGGCCCAGAAGCGGGCCGTTCTTGATCACTGTCACCACCCAGCCCATCCGATGTTCCAGATCGCGGAAAATCTGGCGGTGCATGCTGGATGCCACAAACTGGCGAAGCTGTCGATATTCGAGATGACGATTGGCCAGTATCAACAGGCCAATCCGTGGCAACGCCCGACTATCGAAATCACAGAGTTCTGTCGCACGGTCATATTCGCCAGCCCGCACAAGGTTCTGATACTCCGTGATGAATTCGGATTCTGCTTCCTGCGAGCGAAAGCGAAGTTCACGTAAACGCCGCCAGATCACCAGCACACAGAAGCAACCCCAAAGAAAGTTTGCCGCGAGAAACCCATAGCAGGCATCATCCAGCCAGCCTGCCAATTCATTGACGGTCATCACTCTTCCCTTGAAGTCGATTGAGGTCATCTGTTCTTGCGATCCCACGCCTCTGTTTAACGTGGAAAGAATCGATCACAGAGACTGAGGATCGTGAACCGATCACAGCCGGCTGATGTTTTGCCACACGAAAAAGCCATACTCCCATTATCTTGGCGTTGAAACGAGGCGTAAGCAATTGGGGATGGTCAATTGTCGGTTAACTCTTCCCCACCGACGCTGGTTCCTGTGGTTGTTCCAGGGGTTTCCCTCTTGGTTCCGATGGTCGATAGTGGCGACGAGACGAGTTTCGATGTCAGTCTTACCCGAGGAAAACACGTTCAGGATGGCCAGTGGCTTTTGCCTTTGACCTGCTCCCCGTTAGGTTAAACGGTTTTCGATCCTGCGCTCTCGTCGACAAAGAAAGATCATCTCATGCCGCTGACTCAGGATATGCTCGTTTCATTAGCAGCGATCGTGGGGCCAAAGCATTTGCGGACAAAAGAAAGCGAGCTGCTCGTTTTTGAGTGCGATGGCTACACCATTGAGAAGAACATTCCTGAAGTCGTGGTCTTTCCCGCCTCCACGGATGAGCTGTCGCGTGTGATGAAGCTGTCCCATGCCGCCAAAGTTCCTGTGGTGCCGCGCGGTGCCGGAACAGGGCTGGCCGGCGGTTGTCTGCCAATTGGCGGCGGTCTCATGATCGCGACAACACGCATGACCTCGATTGAGGAAATTCATCTCCGGGATCGCTATGCCGTCGTTCAAGCCGGCGTGGTCAACGTGCATTTGAATCGCACACTGGCAGGTTCTGGATATCACTACGCTCCTGATCCCTCATCACAAAGTGCCTGCACGATTGGCGGGAACGTGGCAACAAATAGTGGCGGGCCTCATACACTCAAATATGGCGTGACAGTCAACCATGTGCTCGGCGTGGAAATGGTGCTGCCCGATGGCGCAATCGAAACCTTTGGCGGGCCAATGGGGATGCCTGATCCTCTGGATCTCACGGGATTGATGGTGGGGAGTGAAGGAACACTGGGAATCTGTACTCGAGCCTGGGTCCGTTTAACACGCGACCCGGCTGCCTGGCGCACATTACTGGCCATTTTCCCCACAGTCGCTGATGCCACCAATGCGATCAGTGCGATCATCGGCGCAGGGTTGATCCCCGCAGCGCTGGAACTGATGGATCAAGGGATTGTTCGTGCGGTGGAGGCGGCTTTTCACTACGGATTCCCTCTGGATGCCGGTGCCGTGCTGATCATTGAACTCGATGGACTGGAAGTCGCGGTAGAAGAAGAATCTGCTCAGGTCATTGAGCTTCTTGCAAAACATCACGTCCGAGAAACCCGTTTTGCCCAGACAGCAGAAGAACGCCTGGCTCTCTGGAAATGCCGTAAACAGTCATTCGGTGCTATTGGCCGACTCAGTCCGAGCTATTGCACACAAGACGGAGTCGTTCCACGAACCAAGCTGCCAGAGATCCTGGCCTTTATTCAAAAAACAAGCGAGAAGTATCACATCGGGATTGTGAATGTCTGCCACGCAGGGGATGGAAACATTCATCCGGTGCTCCTCTTCGATGAACGGCGCGAAGGAGAACTTCAACGGGTGCTGCAAGCTGGCGAAGAGATTTTATCTGAATGCGTGCGGCTGGGCGGAAGCATTACCGGTGAACACGGCATCGGTGTCGAAAAGCGAGCCTTCCTGCCACAACTTTTCACACCAGCCGATGTGGGAGTGATGGCCCGCGTGCGAGAGACATTTAACCCGGAAAATCTCCTCAGTCCAGGAAAAATGTTTCCCGCAGGATCCGGCTGTGGTAGCGAGCATATCGAACGCGCACATCCCGGAAAACGCACCGCAATTCCCTAGACGCCACGAGGTCACGACAAATTTAACCGGGAAACAGGTCTATTTGTCAGCTTTGTCTGGTGATTCAATGTTTATATCCCCCGGTCGATAACTGGGGAGCCAGGTACAGGGGAAAATCGCCAGAAGTGAGAGACCCGAGAGGATCAGGAAACCCGTCTTGATGGCACGGGTGCGTGCCGTGGCATTGATCGCAAGGGCTTGTGTGACTTCCTCAGGAGTCGCTGTGGTTCCTGCCAACCGTTCCTGCACCTGCACATCACTGAAGAAGTTCATATTGCTCATATTGATCTGATCAGCGAGTTCAGCCGTAATGACTGGATTCTGCGTCTTTTCTGTCACAATGATTGAGCTGAGCAAAGCCACCAGCATTGCGCCGGCAAGGGCTGTTCCTACCGCAGCAGCAAGATTCTGTGTCACGCCGCGCAGTGAGCCAACATCAGCTGCCATCGACTTGGGGGCTGATGTGACCAGAACGTTGAACAGTAAGGTGACCAAAGCTCCTTGCCCCAGGCCGACCATGATCAATCCAGCGACAACCGGAAAGGCGTTCCAGTCATTCTTCACGACAAATGCCAGCCAGCCTGTGCCAATGGCAACAATCGTAAATGCGCACTGAGCGATGAGGCGCGGGCTAAATTTTGAATAGAGACGAACAATCAGAATCGCAGTAAAGAAGACCGTCAGCATAAAGGGCATCATGGCGACAGAGGTCATGATGCTGCTACTCCCCTGGACGACCTGAATATAGAGCGGCACCGTAAAGTTGATAGCGCCCTCCATCCCGACAATCGTAAACAGGGCTGCAACGGCCGCCCATTCGCGGGGGGAACTGACAACATCGAGCGCGAGCAGTTGCGTCTTTCCCAAGCGTCCCTGTCTTTGAGTCCAGGCGAGAAACGCCAGACCAATGGTCACTCCCACGACAATCATCACCGGGGCAGGTGATACACCCAGCACATCAAAAGGTGCCGCTGGGCGAGCCAGAAGCACGCCCCATGTACGAATATTATTAAAGCCAAAACTGATCAGAATGATTGCAGTCGCGGAAAGAACGACTCCAAAGAAATCGACACGCACTCCAGGTTTTGGCGAAGACGGCTTGAGTCGAGTACTGAGAAGCAGAATCACTCCTGCATGAATAATGAGAATACCAAAGCCCAGCCGCCAGTTGATCGTTGCCACAAACCCCACGGTCACAAACGCCAGCACGCCAGCGATTGCGCGGGCTGACCCCAGCCATCCCACCGCTTCGGCTTGCTGGCGCCCTTTATAATGATCGGCAATCAGCACCACGAGTGTTGGCACCAGAGCGGCACCCGCCATCCCCGCACATCCCTGGGCTGCCAGCATAATTTCGGCTGTCGGAGACACAACCATCAGGATCATCGCCAGCAGAAAGAGAGCCACAGCGCATTGAAAAAATATCTTGGAGCCAAACCGTTGCCCCAGTTTAGCACCCAGCATGATGAAGCCGGAAACGCCGAGTGAGTACAAAACAATCGCGGTGCCGATCGTCGTCGGAGGCGTTTGAAAGCTCTCAATCATGCCGCCCATTGAAACGGGAATAGCGGCCACATTAAAAGACATCAGTGCCTGCCCCATCGCAATCACGATCATGGGAATCCATGAGTTGCGAATCTCAGCATTGTCACCGGTCGGAATGGGGGCGGCACTGGCCATAGAAATCACTGCCTTAAAAGCGTTATTTCAGCGGATATTGACTTAAAAAATCGTTTAAAAAGACAGGCAAATACACTCGGTACTATATATTAATAAGAGATTCATGGAAAACGGATATCATCTGTCTCAACTAGGCTGATGGCGTCTTTTTAACATGTTCAGCCAGTTTTTCCAGAGGTTGTCATCTCTGTATCACGCGGGCCGGGAGACGAAGAGATCCATTCCCAATTTCTGAGAGAGAAACTGGGCCACAAGTTGCCCTTTTACACTGTTGCCAGCGGCGTCCAATGGTGGAGCGAATGTTCCTAACCCACTTTTCCCTGGAGAAACGGTAACAATTCCGCCGCCAATCCCACTTTTGCCGGGCAAGCCAATGTTATATAGCCAATCGCCAGAAGTCTCGTACAGTCCCGCTGTGGCCATTACAGCCAGCGCATAGTGGCAGACTGATGGGTCAACAACCCGCTCTTTTGTGACGGGATTCACACCGCCGTCGGCAAGCGTCGCTCCCATCACCGCCAGATCCCGTGCTGTGATATTGAGTGCACACTGTTTTGTATAAAGATCGGTGGCCTCAGCGGGATCCATATAAATACGGCCATAGCTTTGGAGCAGGCGGGCAATCCCCTGATTTCGAAAATTGGTTTCTGAAGCTGAAATATAGACTTCTTCATTGACTGATAAGTCTCTCCCTGCAAAGCGAGACAAACCATTTTGCACAAACTCCCACTTTTCCCGCAGAGATTCACCAGGCACCAGACTGGTGGTGGCAATGGCCCCTGAATTCACCATCGGGTTTGTACGTCCGGCTGCTCCCTGTTCAACAGCACCTAAGGAATTAAATGCAAGCCCGGTGGCGTTGACTCCAATACGAGCGTGAAGCTCTGCGGCGCCTAAGACTTCGCAAACTAAAGCAAAGATAAATGGTTTTGAAACACTCATGATCGTAAATTCATGAGCACAATCTCCCGCGCTATAGAGATCTCCGTTTGTACTGACAACACAAATGCCAAACAAATCCCGGGGAACTCTGGCAAGTGCCGGGTAAACCTGTGAAGTTTCACCTTGAGTATCGGAGCTGAATCGACGGTGGGCATCATTGACCCAGCCCTGGACAACCTCCCCAGAGGGAAGATGGCCTGTCGAAACATAATTTTCTTCACTGGCTCCGTAATTCGCTGTGGCGTCGATTGTCATTGCGGCTTCTCTCTGGCGGTAAAGGCTCTCACGTCATCAGGGCCAGTGTTTTTATCATGGCCCATGAGAAACACGGGGATCATCTGCGTGGGAATCTTCATTTCTCGGAGATGGTGACTGGCATGAGTAGATGATGCCTATCAACTGCGCCATAAGTCGACAGAAATCTCTTTTGATCAGTGAAGACGCATCAAAAATACGAGGAGGGGTTGCCTGTTGCTGTCAGGAACACGGATGGTTTATCAGCCCGCACCCCGGCTCTCTCCCACAAATGGGGAGCCACTTACCGACCAATGCTGCCTGATCGCTGGGAGGGTCTCTTTTCAGCGACCAAAGAAACATTGCCTTCTCCCAAGGCATCCAGCAATTCTTCTCGCAGTTCAGAGTTGCAGGAGACTTTGGCTCCCAGAGGCTTTTGAGCCACATATCTTAACCGCTGCTCAGCGTCGGCCTCATCGATCGAGTCTACGACGATAATCACATCCGACTTCCCCGGATACTTGCCAATAATGTCTTTCACTCGTCGAACGACAGCAGCATCATGCAGCCCTCGTTGAAACTTGATCGCGACCTGCTTGGTGAAATCACGTTCAACTTCTGAAAGTGTCCAGATCTGATCGATGACCACGTTTGGCTCGCGGCTGCGTTTATCGACTTTCCCCTTCACAAAGCGAATCTCGTCGGCCTCAACCTTTTCCCCCGCTGAGGCGAATTGCTCAGGCCACATGATGCAGCGGACAACCCCCGAGGGATCTTCCAGGTCAAAGTTCACATAACGAGAGTGGCCATTGCGGCTGGGTTTCTTCGTCGTGGCCTTCTTGATCGAAGAGACCATTCCACCCAGCAGAACTTCCGTTCCGTCTTCGAGTTCAGCTAACTGATTCGCCTTGTGTGAGGTATATCTGCCAATGTGCTCCGCTTGTTCTGTGAGGGGATGCGAAGTCAGGTAAAAGCCAAGAACTTCTCGTTCATGGGCCAGCTTCTCCCGGTGCGACCATTCAAGGACATCAGGGAGTGCAACGGAAGCTGTTGCCTCTGACGTGGTGGCCTCATCGTCGCCGCCGAAAAGATTTTTCTGGCCACGCTGTTTGTCTTTTTGAAGGGATTGGGCGGCTTGCACGGCCCGCTCGATACAGGCCATGTGGGCTGCGCGGCGGGGAGTGATACTATCGAGAGCCCCTGCTTTGACGAGAATTTCCAGCGAGCCTTTGGAAAGGCTCTTGGCATCAACCCGCTCGCAAAGATCGAAGATACTGCTGAATGGCCCCTTGGTTTCACGAGCTTCGACTATTGCCCGCGTGGTGGCTTCCCCCACTCCTTTAATGGCACCCATGCCAAACCCCACCTTGCGTTCTCCACGCACCGTGAACTCGACATCGCAGTGGTTGATATCCGGGGGAACAATCTCAATCCCCATCCGCCGGCAATCGTCAATGTGTTCGGCAATGCGATCCGTATCTTCCATTTCGCAGGAAAGGAGCGCCGCCATGAACTCTGCGGGATAATGAGCTTTGAGGTACGCCGTCTGATAAGCCAAAGCGGCATAAGCCGTACTGTGCGACTTATTAAAGCCATATCCAGCGAACTTTTCGATCATTTCAAAAAGTTCGGTCGCGGTCTTTTCGGGAAGCCCATTCTTTAACGATCCCGCGATGAACTGGGCCTTGTACTGGGCGATGGTCTCCAGTTTTTTCTTACTGATGGCCTTAATGCACTGATAAGACTGAGGAAGCTCGATCCCTCCCAGTCGATTCAGGATGCGCATCACCTGCTCCTGATAGACCATCACACCATAGGTCTCATCGAGAACACCATCCATGATGGGATGGACGCGCGGTAGGGGAATGCGTTTGTGCTTCACATCGACATAAGTCATCACCATGCCCCCCTCCAGAGGGCCAGGCCGATAGAGGGCCGAAGTGGCGATGATGTCGTTGAAGGAGTCGGGCTTCATTTTGGTCAGCAGGTCGCGCATGCCGCCGGACTCAAGCTGAAAGACCCCTTTGGTTTCGCCGCGTTGAAGCAGCGCATAAGTCGGCTTGTCATCGAGTGGCAGCTTGACAGGATCAATCACCATATTTCGATGCTTAGCGACGTTCTTCACCGACAAATCAAGAATGGAGAGGTTCCGCAGACCCAGAAAGTCCATCTTGAGAAGACCGGCCTTTTCAACCGTCGGGCCTTCCCATTGTGTCACCAGGTCGGTCTTGCCGCTGATGACCTGGAGAGGCACATAGTCCGAAATGGGGCGGTCTGAGACCACCACACCAGCCGCGTGAGTGCCTGCACTGCGTGCCAGACCTTCCAGCTGAATGGCAAAGTCTAAAAGTTCGCGGATCTGTGAATCCGTGTCATAAGCCGTTTTCAAATCCGCACTTTTTTCAAGCGCCTCTTTGAGTTCAATCCCCAGTTCTTCGGGGATCAGCTTGGCAATTTCATCGACTCGCTTAAGTGGGACAGATAGCACACGCCCCACATCACGGATCGCGGCCTTCGCTTTGAGGGTTCCGAATGTCCCAATCTGTGAGACGTTGGCTTCGCCGTATTTGGCCTTGGTGTAATCGATGACGTCCTGCCGCCGGTCGCGACAGAAGTCGATATCGATATCAGGCGGTTCCGTACGACTGGGATCGAGAAATCGTTCAAACAGCAGGTCATATTTGATGGGACAAACGTGGCTCAGTCCCAGGACAAAGGCCACAAGAGCACCGCAAGCCGAACCTCTCGCACTCGCCGGGATTCCGCGTTCCGTGGCAAACCGGACGAAGTCCCACACAATGAGGAAATAACTGGGATAGCCCATCTTTTCGATGACGCTCAGCTCAAACGCCAAACGCTCGCGATGTTCCGGCTGAATATTTTCTTCCCCGTAGCGCCATTTCATTCCTTCTTCGCAAAGTTCGCGCAGATAGTCGATATCTTTCTTGTTATCGGGTGTCACAAAGACCGGAAAGTGGCGGGTCTTCAGATCCAGATCGATATCAACCCGGTCAGCAATCTCCTGCGACCTTGCCACAGCGTCTTCAAAACCAGGGAAGGCGGCGTACATTTCCTGAGGAGTGCGAACGAAAAGCTGGTTGCCTTCCATCTTCATTCGCTTGGGGTCGCTCCGTTCGGACTTGGTGTTCACGCAGAGCAACACATCCTGAACGCCGGAGTCTTCCGTGTTCAGGTAGTGAGCGTCATTCGTAGCGACCAGAGGCAATCCCATCTTATTGGCAAGGTCTACTGTTCGCTCGAGGCAATCCCGCTGGATCTGATAGCCGGCGTTCTGGATCTCCATAAAAAAACGGTCGCCAAAGGTCTTGTCATACCAGTGGCAAAGTTTTTCAGCCTCTTCAAATCGATCTCCAAGAAGGAACTGCGAGAGTTCTCCCGCAGCACAACCTGAAAGGCAGATCAATCCTTCGCTATGGGCTTCCAGAATCTCTTTGTCGATTCGCGGCTTATAGTAAAAACCTTCAATGAAGGCTTTTGAAGAGAGCTTGATCAGGTTTTGAAAACCTTGCCGGTTCATGGCCAGCAAGGTGAGGTGATAGCTGGCCTCTTTCATCCGCGACGCGCCGGATTTCTCAAGTCGAGAACCAGGGGCGATATAGGCCTCCATCCCCAGGATCGGATTAACGCCTGCTCCCTTGGCCATTAGATAAAAGTCGAGAGCACCATACAGGTTGCCGTGATCGGTGACGGCAACAGCGTTCATTCCCGAGCCTTTGACCTTCTTGATTAACCCGTCCAGCCGAGTCGCTCCATCGAGCAGGCTGTATTGCGAGTGGCAATGAAGATGCGCGAAGGGACGGGTTTCAGTCATAGATTCAACACTTGAGAATGTGGCGGATTCGTCGACTGGCAGTAGTAGTAGTAGGGCAGGCCCCCGCCTGCCGATTCGATGATCATGAAAAAACGGGCGATCAATCGATGAACAGGTTCGATCCCTCAAGAAGGGAGTCGAGAAGGCAGGCAGGAGCCTGCCCTACCTGACTACCTGGCTCCCGGCCTCTATGTCGTGGAACAGGCCACTGCGGGTGCTGCTGGAACATGCTCGTATGTCCGGCGTGCCGCCACATGGAGGCCCTGCTTCTTTTTCAGGGCTTCATCCACAGCCAGTTGGTAAAGCTGCTCGCCCATTGGTGTCGGGTATTCCCCTGTCAGACAGCCACGGCATAGTTTAGTTTCAGGCATCCCTAAACTTCGGGCAATCGCAGGAAGAGGCAGGTATCTCAGTGAATCTGCTCCCAGAACACGGGCCATCTCGGCCTGAACTTCATCGGTCAATTCGGCATTCGACTGAATGAAACGTGGGGCAAAGAGTTCGCTGATTGATGACATATCAATGCCATAAAAACAGGGGGCCACAATGGGAGGGCAGGCGACCCGCACATGAACTTCTTTCGCCCCACCCCGCTCTCGCAGTTGTGAAATCAAGACTTGCATTGTTGTCGAGCGGACAATGGTGTCTTCGACAAGCAGCACGCGCTTCCCTTCCAGCACTTCCCGGAGTGGGGTGTACTTCAGGCGAGCCTTGTCGGCACGATCTTTTCCTTCGATGAATGTCCGGCCGATGTAGCGGTTGCGGATCAGTCCTTCGAGGCTGGGAATGCCCAGTTTATAGGCCATTGCATCAGCCGCAGCTTTGGAAGTATCAGGAACGGGAACAACAATGAGGTCGTCGCCACGTTCGATATCTTCCAGTGAGGCCAACTCTTCGCCCAAGGTTTTTCGAGAGAGATAAACGCTTCGGTCATCCAGCGTACTGGCGACATTGGCAAAGTAAATCCACTCGAAGAAACAGTGAGCCGTTTTGGGAGACTCGGCAAACTTTCGAACTTCAATCTGATTGTTTTGAATGATCACCGCGTGACCAGGCGGGAGAGTGTGGATATTTTCATCTTTGAAACCCAGGTTCGAGAGAGCCACACTTTCGCTGGCTGCGGCAAACATTGAACCTTCGATCGCATAGCAGAGTGGACGGAGGCCCAACGGGTCTCGGGCGACAAACATTTCTCCCAGCGCATTCAAGAAGACAATGTTGTAAGCCCCATCGAGCTTCTTCGCGAGTTCTGCCAACAGTTCCACCAGCGACGGACGGCGGTCTCCCGAAAGCTGCTGGGAGATCAGGTGCATCAGAATTTCGGTGTCGGTCTGACGAGCCAGATGAAACTCCCGCTTAGCCTGAATTTCTTCCATCAACTGGGTGTAGTTCGCAATCTGTCCATTGAAGGCAAACGAAAACCACTTGTTCTTCTCGATGTGAGTTCGTTCAAACGGATGGGCATAACAGCGGTCTTCTTTTCCGCAGGTGGCGTAGCGGACATGTCCAATAGCCGCCGGCCCTTTGAGGCGTTCCATCAGTGGCAGATATCGTTCCTGATGCTGGATGTCGAAGACTTCAGAAACCATCCCCACATCTTTATGGGTTTCAAGAATTTGGGCGCTGTTGGGGTCGAAAGAAGTCATTCCCGCTGCTAGTTGACCGCGATTCTGGATTTCGAGCAACAATCGAGGCATATGCCACGAAGAGTGATCCCCCCCCTGGCGCGGTGCGAGTGGACTCTCGCCCATACCGGGCAAATGATAGATGGCTGCCACGCCGCACTCGTGATGCAATTCCGCCATGTCGCTGGTATCCCGTGTGAAATTCGCTCGACCTGACTCAAGGAAGTGCAGGTCTTTGGCTCAGTTCGGCTGTGATTCGCTCAAGTGGTCAAATGGTTCGCGATGAATATAACGTTCATCACTGCAAGAGTTTCTGGTCGGAGACAGATAATGCAAGACACACAATGCCGTCGTTTCCGGTCAATCACAGTGAAATGATGGCTGATTTTGTCAATCACTGAATGACATTCGCCGTCAGGCCATCTCCAGCAATATTGGAACGTCGCTTTCATCAGGAGATACCCGAATTCAGTCATATCTTACACAAGATTCACCTCGAGTTCAGCCAATGGTGAATTCTCAGAGAAGAAAATTGCCGTAATCATCCTGAGTTTTCACTAATTGTCGGCAGGGACTTGCCCAATCCTCGGGCAGTCGCAGAACTTCTCTTTATCAGTTTCTGATCCCTCCGTTCGCTGTCAGCGTAAGCCGCAAATCCTGCGGGTCAAGGGTGAAGAAAAACCCTGTCGAATAGGGACGTCCTGATGTGTCACTGAGTACCATTGGATATCGACTCGTTTGTCCACCATCTGGATCTTCAAAAAGTCTCATCGTGAGAGATACGACCAGACACTGCTGACGGGATACTCTATTGTCGTCAGGAGTCGTTTCTCAGTGTCAAAGGCGGGCCGCAGAATCTTGCTGGTTTTGTGGGGACTTGGCAGGATGCAATCGCAAGAAATTGACCACGATGTTCGATGAACTTTGATGGTTTCTTAAACAGAGACAAACTGTATACGCCGCCGTTGCCCCCAGTTGAGAGAATCATCTCATGTTAACATCGATCAATTCGGCAACGCGACATTTGCGACATGCACGCCAGTCGTACTGTGGCATCCCTGTTGTGATTCGTTTGCTCATCAGCCTCACACGACTGGAATGGCGAACAGGATTCATTCTGGCATTGGCGATGTTGGCCGGCTTGTCATCGGCATTCGCGGATAATGCACCGGCCAACAATTTGCCCAAAGTCGGGATGACATTGAAGGCCACAATTGAGCTACCCAGTCCCGGATATTCCATTGCCATGACGCCCGACGGGGCTTATCTGGCGGTTGGATTGGATAAGGCGATTGCCATTTACACAATCGCAGGAAAAAAACGACTGGATCTTGCGGTGCCTGCCGGGCAGATCCGTGCATTAGCCTGGTCACCGGACGGGACTCAGCTTGCCGTGGGGGGATATCAGTCGGTTCAAATCTATCAGTGGAAAGATGATGAGACTGGCGTGCCCTCGTTATCTTTAGTGAAACCACTTCCCGGCCATCGCGGCTATGTACTGGATCTGGCCTGGAGTCCCGACGGAACTCGAATTGCGTCGGCCTCTGATGACGAAGCCGCTCGTGTATTCAGTGTGACAGATGCCCAACGTCTCCTCATGCTGGTTGATCACTCCTATCCCGTCACTTCAGTGGAATGGTCTGCTTCTGGAGAATGGTTGCTGACTGCGGCGGGTGATGAAACCCGTGCTCACAAAGCTGGCGAGGTTTTTCTGAGAAAAGCGTCCGACGGCGAGGTCATTCGCAAGTTTGAAGGGTTTGAACGCCCCGTGCTCAAAGCCATTTTCACGGTCGACGAAAAATTTGTCATTGCTGGGGGATTGGATGAAAAGGCGTATGTCTTCCACACCAAAGATGGCACACCGCTGGGATTTTACGGCGGTCATTCACGACCAATTCGTGACCTCGTCCCCGCGGTCAGTGAGTCCCCTGAACTGGATGTCTGTTTTTCCAGTGTGGGTGGTCGGTTTACGGGGAAAAATGAAGTTCGTGGATGGACTGTTGATTCGGGAGATGATTTGACCTTAAGTGAAGATCATCAGCTTCCAGTGGTCGGCCTGGCATTATCGCCAAAAGCAGACCTGCTGGCGTCGGTCAGCCGTGATCGCACCGCACGCATTTTTCAGTTAAGTGGACTGAAGCCTCAAGTAGGGGCTTTGAATCCAGGTGCCGCGATTCCCGCTGAGACGCAGAAAAAAACACCAG
Organism: Planctopirus sp. SH287; assembly: GCF_056500625.1. Classification (NCBI taxonomy): domain Bacteria; kingdom Pseudomonadati; phylum Planctomycetota; class Planctomycetia; order Planctomycetales; family Planctomycetaceae; genus Planctopirus; species Planctopirus sp. SH287. Next base: position 3,128,186 of record NZ_CM151403.1, read on the forward strand.
TTCCTGCTCATTGGCCACCCGCTCCAAAGTCGCCTGAGACAGCGCCATAGGGCATTGATCGTATGAGGGTTGTCAGTCAAAAGCCAAGCTCTCCTGTGATGCCCCCGACCCGCTTTTAAGTTTGTCATCACGACACACAGAGATGATGATGCAGAGTTGATGATACAGTGACGACGACGTTGTTGAGTTCCTGCGGTGGACTTGCAACATTGTCATGCTTTGCAAGCGACCGAATGCCCTGTAATGGATTTCTCTGCATGACGCCTGTTTCTGCCAGTCATACACTTCGTCAGTTGGTCAGTGGTCAATCGCTTGAGCTTGAGCAGGCCGAGCAGTTTGTTTTCCAGATTATGGAAGGCCAACTTTCGGATGCGGTGATTGCCGGCTTTCTCACAGCCATGGCTTGTAAAGGCCCCACAGCCAACGAACTGGCCGGCGCAGCCCGCGCCATGCGATCCCACGTCACTCCTTTGACCCCGAAAAGCAGCCCCCTGCTTGACACTTGCGGCACCGGGGGCGATGGCCAGGCCACTTTTAATATCAGTACAGCCGCTGCCATTGTGATTGCAGCGGCTGGTGTGCCCGTGGCTAAACATGGTAACCGCAGCGTCACCAGCCTCAGTGGTTCGGCCGATGTGCTGGAAGCGTTGGGCGTGCGGCTCGACCTTCCTCCCGCAGCGATTGCTGATTGCATTGATGAAGTGAGAATCGGCTTTTGCTTTGCACCACTCTTCCACGGAGCCATGAAGCATGTGGCTGGCGTGCGAAAGCAACTGGGGATTCGCACGATTTTCAATCTGCTCGGGCCGCTGACGAACCCGGCCAATGCCCAGCATCAGGTACTGGGCGTGAGTCAACCCCACGAAGCCCAACTGGTCGCAGAAGCGTTGTCCCTTCTGGGGACAGGCCGCTCTGCGGTGATTTGTGGTGATCATATCGATGAAGTCAGTCTGTGGGGTGAAACCCAAGTCTGGCTTGTGGAAGGGACTGTTATCGAAAAGCTTCGTTGGAATGCTGCCACTTTCCAACTTCCGGAATGCACTGTCCATGATTTGAAAGTGGGCAACCCTCAGGAAAGTGCCGCAACGATTCTGGAAATTTTCACTGAGAATGCCGGAACTACCGGGAAAGCCGGTGCACCTCACAACATGGTCGCTGCCAATGCAGCTGTCGGCTTATGGCTGGCCGGTCAGGCCAATGATCTGGCCGCTGCCGCAAAACTGGCCAGTGAAGTCATTGGCACGGGCCAGGCTCATTCACAATTAGTCGCTTTGGCAAATTGGACGCATCAGCACGCTGCCTCACAGATCACGAATTGACTCCATTCATCTTTCAATCTTTGTCCACGAAGCAGTCTTTACCCACGAAACTACGTCAGGTCATCTGGAGTGACCAGATGGATCAGCTTTCCTTTGGTCGTCACGGTCATTTCCGACCATTCCTGAATCGGCAGTTCCACTACGGCCAGCGTACATGTGGGGACAGCACGTCCTGTCCCTGTCAGGCGACTGAGAAATTCCTGCAAGCCTTCGTTGTGTCCCACAACCAGCAAGCGTTCGCAATTTTCAGGGGCTTCCTGAAGTAATGGCGGAAAATCGGTCTCATGAGCCATGTAGAGCCTGCGACGGATCATCACCAGCGGAGAATGACCAAAAGCCGTTCCGACCAGGCGCAATGTGTCGATTGTTCTGCGGGAACTGCTCGACATGATGAAGTCAGGAATCAAATTTTTCTTGACGATCCACTCTCCTGTTTGAACGGCATCTTCACACCCGCGAGGTGCGAGAGAACGCTCGTGATCCTGCCCACTGGCATCCTCCGCAACGGCTTTGGCATGTCGCAATAGAAGCAGCGTTTTCATGAGGATCCCTCGTCAGAGAAGAATGAAGGAGGGGACGTTCTTCTCATCGACCATCGTGGCTCGCTGAGAATGAATCCCGGCAAAACGTAAAGTCTTGCTCAATGATTCCCGGGTAGCTCGTTGCCACCAACAGACTAGCAACTGCCCCGGCCTGTTTTCCTTGCCTTTTTTAGAAAAAACTGTCGGTCGAGTCGTTCTTTGGTCGCGGGGTGTTTTGATCGGCTTAGCCGTTACTTACTGCATTGTCAAAGTGTCAAATTCGGGTCTCTTCTGTTGTTAAGTCCGACAACGGAGGACGTTGCGGCGACATCAACCCCAAGACAAAGCCGTGACACGGCACTACGGTCTGTATTACCTGAATTGGTTCAATGAGGCGATTGCACAGAATCCAGAGGATCGATTGGTCGAATCAACAGGAATTGCCAATTGTTATGGCTCTCGAGTCAGTTCCCAGAGCAGGCTGGTGAATTGTTCTCTGCGAACAAAGCTACGGAGTCGTGATTTGATACTCCTCATCCCCAGAGCAGGCGAGTAGCCATGATTGTGATCGACACGCGAAAGAGCCGCTTCGAGATCGACCTGACGGATAGTCACTGGGCCAGAGGCCAGGGCCTGTTTGTTTTCCTCCATCTCTTGAGGAGGGCTAATCTTTTCCGCTTCGTTGGTCAGAATGCTGGCGCGGTGATGAGCCAGTGCATGCCAGCGTGCGAGCCAGAGCGTGACAGGGATTGTCAGCAGTAAACTCCAGACCCCTTCGATGACTGGCTCGCCATAATACGCCGCTCCGAACACCGCCCGGCTTTGCAATTTGGTCAATAGATACCGTGTGAAGAGTTCATCGGCCTCGAGGGTATTCCAGGCGAGTGGCGTTTCTAAATCTTGAATAGGAATTCCTGCCCAGGTTGGCGAAAGATCCGGGAGACTTCCGACTCGAAACGTATAGACCAGAATATCCCTCAGAAGTTTCCACCGGCCTGGCCAACCGCGGGACGTATCAACCACGGTATCTTCCCGTGTGTAATAGGCGGCCAGTTGAGAGAAGCTCAGACGGGTGAGCCGGTCGCAGCGAGCCAATCCCACCCCCTGAGCGGCGTCATCAGCCAGTAATTGCTGCACCGTCGCACGGACAACCCGGCAGGTCTCTCGCAGTTGCCCCACAGTCAGTTCCGTGAGATTGGTTGTAGAAATCAGCTCAGTCCAGGCCGCCACACGAATCAGCCTCAGCCTTAGAGAGATGGAGCGATCTCCCAGATCTTCAATGAGGGCTGCCAGCAGCACATCCACGAGCGGCCAGGCACCCGGTGACTGATCCGAAAGTCGCGGTGACGGGATGTTGTCTGGCCAGTCGGCAACCGTTTCACCGGCCAGCTTCCTTAAATCATTCTGCTGAGATGCCAGAGAGCTGCCAACATTGCGAACAACAGAGGGACAACTGAAACGCAACCCGACGACAAGCCCTTTCCCACTGGGATGGAAGGCGTAGGGATAGAGCCGGCAAGGAAGTGGCTTTTCTGCTTCACCAAATTTGGCATGAATCCGGCATAGCCCCTGATCATTCAGAAAGACACATGCTCCGTCCGCTCGCTGAGACAACCGAAATCGCCCACTGGCTGCAGAACCCAGTGGAACATAAGGTGCCAGTTCATCGGGAAGGTCGGCTGAAGTCCAGCCTTGACGATCGATCCGTTGACGCTCTTCTTCTGTGATCTCAATAAGGTGTTTTTTGCAGCAGCCGCCACAGTTGTGACAGCTCCAGTTTTGTAAGAGGGGGAGTTCAAGCAGACGAGGTTTCATTCTTGCAAGCCTGGTGCATTGTCAATGTTTAAAAATTGAGTCTCGTCTGTTGTTAAGTGCCTGTCCGAGAACCCCCCCCTCACCCGCTTGCGGGGTTGGGGTGAGGGCTGATTAATCACCAGCGTTCCCAATGGCAAAGCACAACCCTTTCATCGAGAGCAACACGCTCCCCCTCATCCGGCCTGCGGCCACCTTCTCCCTCAAGGGAGAAGGATTTGAGAGTTTTCAGACAGACTCTTAGTCCGACAGCGGATGACCTGATGACGTTACATCGTATCGAATCCCAAGACAAAGCCGAGGCATGAGACTAACAGGTGGCATTGGAGCCTTGAGCCGATTATCCTGCGCAAGGAAAGTTTGATCTGTTCACCAAGGGACGGAGCGACTCTGTTTCTCAGGCTTTCCCCAAAGGCCCAACACCCCTTGACACTCCGAGGTGCCCTCTGATCCCCCGATTACTCACGAACACGCTGATTCTGTCGATCTGCCTGCTGTCAATTCTTGCAGGGCAGGATCGTCCCGCCGGAGTTTCGGTCGCCATTGGACAGACCAACTGGCCTCAGTTTCTTGGCCCCACAGGAGACTCCCATTCAACCAGCACCAGGTTACCGATTGTTGTCTCAGAAAACCTGATTCGCTGGAAAGCCGCCATTCATGGCAAAGGGTGGTCATCTCCCGTGATCTGGGGAGACGACATCTGGTTGACGACAGCCACACCTGATGGTCATCAGCTTTCGGTGATTTGCATCGACAAGCCCAGTGGCAAAGTTGTTTTGGATAAAGTGTTGTTTGAGGTCGACAAGCCCAGCGAAATCCACGATTTCAACAGCTACGCTTCGCCTTCACCCGTGCTTGAGAATGGAAAAGCCTGGATCAGTTTTGGCAGTTATGGCACGGCCTGTCTGGCTGGTCGCTCGGGCGAAGTTCTCTGGCAACGTCGAGACCTCCCTTGCGAGCATTTCCGTGGCCCGGGCAGTTCTCCCATTCTCTATGAAAATCTGCTGATCTTTCATATGGATGGATTTGACGTGCAGTATGTCATTGCTCTCGATAAAGAGACCGGAAAAACGGTCTGGAAAGTGGATCGGCAGGTCGAATACGGCACAGAAAATGGGGACTTCAAAAAGGCGTTCTGTACTCCCACCGTGATTACTGTGAACGGTCAATCTCAACTGATCAGCCCGACGTCCAAAGCCTGTCTGGCATTGGATCCTGACACGGGGAAGGAAATCTGGCGGATTCGCTATAAAGAATTCTCCGCCACGATCCGTCCGGTGTTTGGCAATGGTCTGGTCTATATCAACACCGGGTTCGGCAAGGCGGCTCTCCATGCGGTCGATCCCACAGGAACCGGCGATGTGACGGAAACCCATATCAAGTGGAGTGCCTCCAAAGGGATTCCATCAAAACCTTCTCATGTGCTGGTTGGTGATTTGCTGTTCATGGTGCATGATGGCGGTGCCGCTATCTGTTTTGATGCGGTGACCGGCAAGCAATTCTGGCAGGAGCGACTGGGGGGCAATTATACGGCTACTCCCTTGTATGCTGATGGCAAACTCTGGTTTTATAATCAGGAGGGGAATATTAAGACGTTGGCAGCGACTCGCGAGTACAAGGAATTGGGGGAAAGCCAGCTGGGCGATGGCTTTATGGCCTCGCCAGCCGTGAGTGACGATGTCCTGTATCTGAGATCCCGCACTCACCTTTACCGCATCGAACCCACTGCTGTGTCGCCGCCCGTAACTCAATGAGATCGTTTACGGCATCAAAACGTCTTGTTTAATCATGCTCTCCATGCGTTTGTTGCATGTGCTCAAGATTTTTCCGTCGGAGTTCAGTTCATAGAGAATCCAGGCAGCTTGAGGATGATGCTGCATCAGTTTTTCAGCTTTCTCGTGGCCAAGAATGCAAAGTGTGGTATCCAGCCCATCAGCATCCAGGCCATGCGGCGCAATGACACTGGCCTGGATCTGTCGAGTCAGGCCCATCCCGGTTGTCGGGTCAAGAATGTGCGAGTAGCGAACGCCGTCAATTTCTAGAAACTGGAATTCATCTCCGGCTGTCGAAACACAGCAGTTGGCGAGAAAGACGACATGTGATGAATGCTCCACTGGGGAAATGGAATTCGCCCTATGTGAGGAGTTATCATTTTCCGAATTGACCGAGAGACCGCGAAACTGAGGGATCGGAAGCGTGACTTTCCACCCGTGAGGATGAGATTTTGCGGCATGATCCTTGCCGTCAGATTCTGGTGGCGGGGCGTCTCCCAGGGCCAGGTCACCACTCACCGAGACCGCTGCAATCGGTAAACCTTCTTGCCGAAAGATTTTCAGGGCTTCTTCGGCGACAAACCCTTTGGCAATCCCACCAAAGTCAACCTGCATGTGTGGTTGTGTGAATTTCACTGAATGAGAGTCAGGAAAAAGCTCAATCGATTGCCAGCCCAGCGGTTGGCGGGCCTGGGTGATTTGTTCGGGCGTGGGGAGAACATGCCGTCGGCGTGCTCTGCGCCACTGTTTCACCAGAGGGCCAATGGTCACGTCAAATGCACCATCAGATTCTTTTGCCAGACGAACCGACGAATTGAGGACATGCCAGAGGTCATCACTGACAGTCATCGGTTTGTCATGCGGAGATGACGCACACAATCGCATGATTTCACTGTCTGCCTGATAATCGCTTAAAACCTGATTGAGTTGATCAATTCGCTTCCAAACCTTCCTGAAAGCCCGCGTCGCGTGATCTTCATCGGGGGCGAACACTTTAAGTGACACATCCACGCCCAGCTTGATCGCCTGATCAGTAAAAAGTCTTAACGATGGTGAAGAGGCGTCCTCTCCACGGGCAGCAGGCCCCGCCATGAGAGTGAGCACCACAGTAAGAGTGAACATCACCGTGACCAGGCAGCAAGGGAGCAGGGGGGAAACGATGTCTTTATGTGTTTTTTTCATCAATCAACCAGGCAAAATGCGATTGGTGTTTTCTGCAAAGCTGACAAGAACAACCATTTCACAAATGATGAAAGTCAAACTGTGCCGGATGGAGGTCATTCTTGGCGATAAATGGGGTTCATCGCGAATGGGGGATTTGCTGATGGTTCCCTGCAATGTTAGCATGAGGCAACTGCCTGCAATCCCTCCCTGCGCCTGTCCGTATGAATAATCTGTGTGAGAAACATGGAAAGCACTTATTTTCCACCACATGCCCAAAGGTTATCGTAAGGATACGGCGACTTGTGTGAGCAACACGAGCCTATTGTTTTTCCAGGAAAATGAAATGCCTTCCCGTAAGTTCGAAATGCGTGCCGCCGGCCGGTTGTTGGCTGTGGCTTTGTCACTGGGCGTATTCCAGGGAACACCTGCTCTCCTGGCTGCTGATCCATTGCCTCCTGTCATGAAGCCTTATACGGAAATCATTGGCAATACAGACGTTTCCTTCAAAATGGTTCCCATTCCCGGAGGAGAATTTCTGCGGGGTAGCCCAGAGTCTGAAGAAGGCCGCAATGCTGATGAAGGCCCTCAGCATCAGGTGAAGATCGAGCCATTCTGGATGGGGGCGACTGAAGTCACCTGGGACGAATATGATATCTGGTCATATAACCTTGATATTCAGCGTCGCCAGCTTTCTGGTGAAGCCCCCACTGCGAAAGACAAAATCGCGGATCTTGTTTCTCGCCCCACTCGCCCCTACACCGACATGACATTCGGTATGGGACAGAAGGGCTACCCAGCCATCTGCATGACACAGCATGCTGCCAAGAAGTATTGCGAATGGCTCAGTGCCAAAACAGGTCATTACTATCGCCTGCCGACAGAAGCGGAATGGGAATATGCCTGCCGGGCCGGTACTAACACGGCTTACTCCTTTGGAGACGACCCGGCAAAGCTCGATGACTATGCCTGGTATTTCGAGAACTCCAGCGAAAAGTATCAGAAGGTTGGCCAGAAAAAACCCAACCCCTGGGGCCTGTTTGATATCCACGGGAATGTCTCCGAATGGTGCATTGACAAATACGATCCCGATTTCTACGCCACGTTTAAAAAGGGCGAGATCCCTGTCAATCCCGTCAATGTTCCTTCTACTGAATACCCACGTGTTGCGCGTGGCGGTTCATGGGATGATGACGCCCCGCTGCTCCGCAGCGCCGCACGCATTCCTTCGTCTGATGAATGGAAAATTCAAGACCCGAATCTTCCCAAGTCGGTGTGGTATATGACCGATGCGCTGCACGTCGGTTTCCGAGTGGTTCGACCGCTGACTCCCCCTGCTGCGGAAGAACGCAAGGCGCGGACTTATGACGCGATTCTCCCCATCGATGCCCGCGAAAATCCCAACCGCAAAGTGGATTGATGAGGTCGTGACTTCTTCAAAAAATGCTGACGGTTGCCTTGCCTGTTTTTGAGCAACCGTGAAAAGCCAAGAGGGCGTAGAGGAGAGTTTTCTCTTCTACGCCCTCAGTTTTTTCATGAACGACAAAGTCGCCACAACCGACCCGGAAACGGGACTCGTCTCGGAATTTCTACTATTTCTGAGAGGGTGTTGTGAGCTGATGATCCGAGAAGACGATTTCCTGAGTCTCATAACCGCCATTGCCTGTTGTCACGACGGTCACCGTTCGGAGAGGAAGGTATTGACCATCCACAACTGTCCATTCAAAGAGATTGGCCCGAGTCGACTTGAGATCGCCAGTGACCGGGTCTCGGTAAGTGACAGAAGTCAGGTGCGGCAGGTAGCGTCCTCCATCGACCCGATTCACAGAGAGTGTCGAGATGGTGAACCAGGTTTTGTCTGACTTACGATGAACTTCTGTCAAAACAGCGTCCTTGACGCGCAGCAGGCTCCCATCCTTCAGGTCTCGAATCAGTCGCCCGGAGGGATGACCCATCTCCTGATCGGCAAAAGCGACCTGGTAAGTTGGAGCCGGTGTGTGGCGGCGATGCCCAATGACCGACACCAGTTTGCTTTCCAGCCAGGGATGCCGTTCAGCGTCTGCCAGATGAAGGACATGGTCACATTTTTTGTCGACGATGACCGTTCCGGACTGACTGGCGGTTCCCGTAGACACTTTGATTTTCGCCGTAAAACCAGGGAAATGATCCCAGGTGTGGCGGCTGTCGTGAACCTGCGTCATCACCTGAGCGGCAGCAGGATCATTCTGAACCGGTTCATCAGCAGCGTTCACCAGCCTGACAGAAACTCCCAAGGCCAGAGCCAGAGAGAAACAGCGAAACATCTTGCCCATTGCAAACATTCAGTCGACTTTCCAGTTGAAGAGACCTGAGATTTCCGTTTGTTTTGTGCCCGTTGCTTCCAACGTGCCCCTTGCACATTATCTTCTGATATGACCGGATCAGCCCGTGTAACAGTGGCGAAAACAGCTGCCCAAAACTGCGGTCAAAAACCGGAGCGAGCTATCCTTCCAATTGCGCAATCGCTTCTTTGAGGATGCGAGCGCTCTTGCCAAGAAGTTGGTGTTCTGCCGAAGAGAGTCGCATGGGAATGGTGGCTTGTGCGCCATTCCCACCCACAATACGCGGCAAAGCCAGCGTAACGTCTTCCACCCCTTCGACCAGAGCCTCTCGTGAACAGACCGTAAGGATGGCCCGGTGATCGTGCAGAATTGTCTTTACCAGACGGGCAAGTGCCGAACCAATTCCATAATACGTCGAACCTTTTCCCTGGATAATGCGATAAGCGGCTCCACGAACCCGATCATCGATCATCTGCTTCTGGCTATCGTGCAGACAGATGCCCAGGCCGTGACAGATTTCATCGAGGTGCAAGCCAGCCACCGTCACGAGTGACCATGTCAATACTTCCGAATCACCATGCTCGCCAATCACATAAGCATGCACATGGTGCGAGTCGACGGCGAGGGCTTCGCCCAGCAACGTACGGAAGCGGGCGGTATCCAGCATGGTGCCCGAACCAATAATGCGATTCGCTGGCACTCCCCCTCGAGCCGCAATCTCTGCGGTCAGGTGTGTCATGACATCGACGGGATTGGTCGCGACAACAATGACCGCCCCCGGAGCATATTTGAGAACCTGAGGGACGATATCTTCAAAGACGGCTCGATTTCTGGTGAGCAGTTCCAGTCGGGTTTCGCCTGGCTTCTGATTCACTCCAGCAGTCAAAACAACCACATTGGCATTGGCGAGATCCGAATATCCTCCCGCGCGGACACGCAGGTTATGTGCAAAAGGGACCGCGTGAAACAGGTCGTCAGCTTCGGCTTCGGCCCGTGCCGTACTCTTATCGACCAGAATAATTTCCCGCCCGATTCCTTCCATGATCATGGCAAAAGCCGCAGATGACCCCACCATACCACAGCCGACAATTCCGACTTTCATGTGCTGACTCCTGGAAAGAAGGTGAACGAATTCAGGAGAGCGGCCCCTGTTGAATCGTCTGATTTTCACTCGGAGAGATCATGCGAGCGGGTCAACCCACTAAATCTGTTCATGAATCCACACCAGTGGTCATTTAACCGGTTACTGGACGGTAACGAAAGAGGAACCCGTGTGCAGAATGGCTTCCCTGAAAAAAATGGCCATTCGGTGTTCCGGGTGAAGTCGTTCTTTTCTGAATCATGAATTGAAATTCACGTGAACCGCTGCCCTTAACATGCTCTCATCGTGAAAGAGGGAATTGCCGGTGAAGATTGGCAGGGGTAGAATTCTGCAACTCGACAGCGGGAAGGGGAACGTGTTGGTTCCTTGCGGTTTATTTGTCTCTAGCGAGAGCGAGTCCTCCAACTCAGTATTTGGTGTCATGTTTTCAGACCCAAATTGAAAGGGGTCATATCGCGATGATTGCGGGTCGAACAACGGGACTGCATGCCAGCGTCCTCGTACTGAATCGGCATTATGCGGCAGTGCATGTGATTTCAGCACGCCGTTCTTTCTGCCTCCTGGCGAAAGAACTCGCGGAAGTCATCTCGGTAGAGGAAGGTTCGTACCAGTCGCTCGACTTTGGCCAATGGTTGGAACTCAGCCAGATCAAGTCGTCGCTCGGCGACTTTGAAGAAGGGACTGATTGGGTTCAATCGGTGAGCCTGGCAATTCAAGTGCCGAAGATTATTCGGTTACTCACCTATGAGCGGATGCCTCGCAATGCGGTGAAGTTCAACCGTCGCAATATCTTTCTGCGCGATGAAAACCGCTGCCAATACTGCGGCAAGAAGTTTGGTACCCATAAATTGAGCCTCGACCATGTGATGCCCAAAAGCCGGGGCGGCCCGACTTCCTGGGAAAATATTGTGTGTTCGTGCCTGGACTGCAATGTCCGCAAGGGGGGCCGAACTCCCGTTGAGGCCGGTATGAAACTGATGACAGTTCCGGTCAAGCCGGCACGCAGTCCCGCTCTTCAACAGCATCTGGAATCCGATAAGTATCGCACGTGGCGGGCGTTTATCCGGACGGAATAGCAGTCAGCCCATGAAGTCGTACTTTCTGCTGGCAGAAACACAAAACCCCGAAGTCGACACAGGTGTCAGCTTCGGGGTTTTGTTTGTTTCTATCGTGAGATGCCCTGCTTATTTAGCGGCAGGCATGTCTTCCTTGCCGTGATCGTGATCATCATGATCGCCCTCAAGATGCACGTCGAGGAAAGGGGTATAGGCTTTGTCGTTGACGCTCACCTTGGCATTGGCGTGGATAAACCCGCTTTCAATAATTTCGTGAACCTGCTTTTCATCAACAAGTTCATAGCGGGAGGTCTTACCATCCGTTTCTCCCTCTTGAGGAGCGGCCACAAGAACGAGCTTTCCACCATCTTCAACAGCAATTTCCGCTTCGGGAGCCGTTGAAAGGACTGGCGTCTTTCCGTCGCCCGCAAGCAGGAAAATCACAATCGCGTGACGCTTACCATCCAGAACAAGTTCGCCCTGTACGTCTTTTTCACTCTTGGAAAGCGCGAATAATGTCCCGCCATGCGGGCCGTGGGCATGTGAGTGATCATGATCATCGTGTTTGCCCTCGCTTTTAATCTGTGACGCGGTTTTGAAATCCCCCGAGCCACCACAACCAATCGCGACCACAAACAACAGGCTGGCCAGAGGAACAGCCAGCTTCCAATTGGTCAATTGCATAATGTCTTCCTTGTTTTTAATTCTCGGGTTCTGATTTTTCAGTATCAGATTTTTTGGTCAAGGAGCCTTGGGTTGCCCCAAGTCAGGCTCCACGATGAGTTGATAGGAATCGTTACGCTCAGTCGAGGTCTCGTTGATACGAAAGATCTACGAGATTCAATAGTTTAACAGAATTGATGAAACTGCGGAGTGAAACTCATGAAGAGAGATTATTCCTGATGTCGCTTCATTTTTTCACAACTCAATTCGTCAGATAGCGATAGAACATGCGTTTCACGATTTCCATGCCAACACCGTAAAGCATGGTGATCGTAAAGACAATCACGAGCAACATCGGCGGTGGTGTCACAAAGCCCAGTTTTTCGGCGAACGGTGAGAACGGAATCAGCACCGTCGTGATCGCTACGGCGATGATCGCAAATAAGAACAGTCGTCCTGGTTGACTCAGGAAGAACGGGCGTCTTGTGCGAATCACCATGAGAATCATCAGACCCGTCAGCGTGGATTCCACAAACCAGCCGGTCTGGAAGAGCTTCTCAAATGCCTCGGGGCTTTCCGTGGTTCGCAGGGAGTTAAACATCACCCACATCGCCCCGAAGGTCATGAAGTCAAATGTCGAACTGGCGAAGCCGAAAGACATCATAAAGCGTGTAATGAAGCCTGTATCCCAGTTCTGAGGTCTTTGAATCTGCTCAGGGTCAACACTGTCGGTTGCTAACGCCATCGCGGGGAAGTCAGCCAGCAGGTTCACTAACAGAATCTGGTGGGCCAGCAATGGATCAAACGGCAAAAACATGCCTGCAATGGCCAGGCTGAACATGTAGCCAAAATTGGCCGCAATCGCGAAAAAGACGTATTTCAAAGTGTTTGAGAAGGTGCGACGACCTTCACGAACACCTTCAACCAGCACGCTGAGGTCATGCTTCAGCAACACAACCTGAGCCGCTTCACGGGCCACATCAACGGCTGAAGCAACAGAGATCCCCACATCGGCGGCGTGAAGCGCTGAAGCATCATTGATCCCGTCGCCAAGATATCCGACGACCTGCCCGGAACGCTTCAGCGCGAGGACGATCTGTTCTTTCTGGTTAGGCTCAATCTCCGCAAAAATATCAGCTTCAAGAGCACGCAGCCCAATCGCTTCATCGCTCATCATCCGGAGGTCACTGCCCGTAATGATTGTGGGTGAAGTGATCCCTACGCGTTGACTGATCGATGCCGCGACGGCGCGGTTGTCACCCGTGATGACCTTGAGGCCCACGCCCAGATGCCGCAAATCTTCGATGGTCTGTTTCGCGTCGGCTTTTGGTGGATCAGCAAAGACCAGAAAGCCAGTGAACACCATGTCGTGTTCATCGTTTTTGGTAATATGTGCGGTATCAATAGAGCGGACGGCCAATCCCAGGACGCGCAGCCCCTGAGCACTCATTTCATTGAATCGTTGCTCAATCGCAGGCAGAAGCGACTCGATCTCTTTCTTTTCGCCATTTGCCGATTCTCCATGAGTACATACTTCTAAAACATTGGCAAGTGCCCCTTTAGTAATCAGAAGCTTCTCACCATTCTGCTTGACACGGATACTTAAACGTTTGCGGATAAAGTCGTAAGGAATCTCATCCAGCTTTTCGATGCCCGAGGTGTCGTACGGGCGATGATCGCAAATCGAACGGTCAATCGGGTTCGCAAAGCCCGTTTGAAAAAACGCATTAAAATAGGCGAGTTGCTGCACTCGATCACTCGGTTGTCCATCGATATCCAGTGTGTCGTGGAGTTGAATCACCCCTTCGGTCAATGTCCCTGTTTTATCCGAGCAGAGAATCGTCATACTTCCCAGATTCTCGATTGATAGAAGCTGCTTCACGATCACCTGATGTTTCGACATCGACTTCGCACCAGTGGCCAGCACCACACTGGTAATTGCGGGCAGCAATTGAGGGGTCATGCCGACGGCCAGCGCCAGGGCGAGCGTTAATTGCTCGATCACAGGACGATCCTGTAAGCCGACTTTCACGGCAAAAGCCAGCACCGTGATCACGACCACCACCTTGATCAGAAGTTGACCAAACTGGCGAATGCCACGCTCAAAGCCCGTCTCGGGGGGCTTGTGCTCCAATCGCTCCGAGATCTTACCGAATTCTGTCTCCGGGCCTGTGGCTGCAACGACCGCAGTGGCAAACCCGCTGATGACGTGTGTTCCCAGATGAACCGTGTTGGAACGCTGCGAAAGGGGAACATCCGCAGGAAGCTCGGCGACCGATTTTTCTGCGGGAAAACTTTCTCCCGTTAAAGCCGCCTCGTTGACGAACACATCGCGTGCTGTCAACAACCGACAGTCTCCCGGAATCAGATCTCCGGCTCGCAAGCTGACAATATCGCCGGGAACAACTTCGTTCAGTGGGATCAGTTTTTCCTGGCCATCGCGAATCACAGCGGCCTTCGTCTCAATCATGCCCAGCAGTTTGGACATGGCATCAGCAGCACTCAGTTCCTGCCAAAAGCCTAAAAGACCACTGAGAATCAGAATGATCATAATAATCACGCCGTTCGTGGCATCATCCAGCAACGTGAAGGAAAGCACGGCTGAGACGAACAGCAACAGAATGATGGGACTTTTGAATTGATCGATCAGCAGTCCCAATACCGATTTTCGATGTGGCTTCAGTTGATGGGAGTTTGCCAGCTTCGCCTGTGCCTCAGAATCAGACAAACCTTCAGGCGTTGTCTGCAACCGGATCAATAGTCGCTCAAGATCAACTGACCAGAAAACATCGGAATCGGACATGTTGGTCGACATCTCGACTCGTACTCCAACCGGATTGTGAACTCACCCCGTTCCAGGCGGTGGCATCATGCCAAAATTACGCCGGATGTTGAATGTACAGTTGCCAGAATTTCTGAATCGAAAAGCAGAACCTTTTATGAATCTTAAGGACGTGTCACTTCATCCTTGAGTGAACTTTTTGGCGGTGGAGCCGGGTGGGCTTCGATCATCTGCCATAATTGCGTTCCGACCAACTGCCCGGTGACTGGATCACGCAGCGTGCGTTCCCATTGCAATGTGCCAAAAGGCACCTCCTGCGAGAGCCAAAGATCCATGCGATATTTCAGTCGTAAGGGGGGAGGAGAGGTTGAATGTTCCGGGGGTTGATTCCCGGATGCAGGAAACTCCTGAGGGTAGACGACTTCCGTGGCCACTCGCTGTGTTTGAAACGCATCCCGTCGTAATGGCGTTTTGATATAGCGAATATAGCCAGCGGCATAAGGTCGCATCAGAGGCAGACCACGCACAAACGTCAGATCCTGAAGCTGTTCTTCCAATGTCACCTCATCAAACCAGGCGACGATTTGTGCCGGAGGATTGCCCTTCGCCAGACCAGCGGCATCAATCCAGAGTGTCCGCTGCGAATGCTGCGTCTGGCCAGTCCAGGCCCTGCTCGTTTCGGTGACTTCAACTCGTGAATAACGGGTTCCGCGAGATGTCTTGACCTCACCCGTCGTACGAAGCGTTAACGTCGCGCGGCTTCCTTCAGGCGACACACTCTGCCACGTCGCAGAAGCTTCCCCCTCAGGGATGCTGGAAAACCAGGTCATTAGAGGTGCTGACAACGCGGGGGGTGCCTGACGGTAATTGATCCATCCGGTTCGGTTCATCCAGTGAAATATCCATGGTTGCTGCCAGGCATTTCCTGCTGGCAACCATGCCGAAATGATCGACAGTCCAGCCAGCGTGACCAGTGTCCAGCGCCCCCATCGTCTTCTCGTCATCCAGCTGACAACCGGCACCGTCGAGAGCAGACCTAAGGGAACCAGCCATAAGGCCCAGCGCAAAGCGACACTCACGCCGCCGTAGTTATAATTCTGGGTGCGGGTCATATAGAAACCAAGCACGACAAACCAGGTCGCAGCGGAGATTAAGCTGAGGCCATTGGTGATTGACAGAAGTTCTAAACGAGCGGTGATCCATTGCCGACTGGCCACGAACCAGGCTGGCAACACTAACAACAGGAATGGTGTCAGCGAAAACAATCCATGATGCCCGAACAGGCAGTGAAAGAGATAAAGGGGGAATCGATCATCATTACGATCAACGCCCTGTGGCTCCATCCAATAGCTGGGAACTCCTTCGTGGACAAACCGATATCGGTCTGAACCATAGGAGGCATATAACGGAGAAAATTCCCCTGTCGCCAGATAGTTACAAATCAAAAAGAGAGTCAATGGGATGAAAACGCCCAACCCATAGGCGATGGCTTCAGGAATCAGTCGTTGATTGGCCAGGCGAAACGGATAGCCAATGACAACCCGCAATAAGGGGATCACGACGAGCATAAAAGCTGCCGGAAGTTCAAAACAGACTAGCCATCCACTCAGAAACCCCGTTAAACCAGCCCAATAGTATCCGGCAGACTTGTGGCTTGCGGAGAAAGTTGTCTCACCTGATGGAGCTTCGGCATGCTGCGTCTTCTCCAGCCAGATCTGCACACTCCACATGAGAGCCATCGTGATCGCAAATGCAGGAAGGTGGTTATTTAGCGTCGCCAGGAAGGGAACAGCCATTGTTCCCCAGGCGATGACCGCTAGCACAATTCCCGAGGTGAGGGCATCTCCCGTGGTACGGATGAGGTAGCGAGAAAACAGAAATAGCCCACCCAAAAATGGCAACAGATTCAGTATTAATAACGTGATTCCAGAAACGATCTGGGGATAATTGATCAGATCCCATCCCATCGCACGAAGTGGTGCATACACTCCCGCTGCCATGACGGCCAGAATCGGTGGCTTCGTACTATAGAAGCGCCCATCAATGCGAACCATATCGATGGTGTCCCAACCGGGGACGCGGCGAATCTCATCGATCTGGAAGGAGCGCCGTTCCACAATCGACCAGACAGCACACCAGCGGGAGCGATCATTGGCACTTTGCAGCGGTTGAGCATTGAGAATGATGGCTGATTGCACTGTGCCGACCACCAGTATCAACCAGATCACAAATGACTGATAAAACCGGTGAGAATCCGTTGATTGCGGCAGAGTATTTTCAGAGGGCAAGGTGGTCGAGGAACTCAAGGGAAGCACTTCACTGATGGGCACGGAAAAGCAGGAAACCTTCAATCTCTGACGATGTTAGGTTGCCCGGCTTCCCGAAGCAATCAGTTGTCCATGAGCTTCTTGATCGGGAAATGATGGGGGCCAAGTTTCCCGCCATAGTTTCCGGCAGTGATCACTGTTAGCCCTGGTGCATTCCAGAGTGTCTGAAAGGCCGCACGCATGGCTGCTTCTACTGAGTCAAAATCAACCCCGTCAATCACAATTTCATAGACCGCCACAGTGTCAGGAGGGAGTGTGGCATTGGCAGAACAGCCTGCCAGTGTCGGACAAAAATCTTGGTTGGTGCTCGCACGGAGGCTTTTGTATTTCGACCCAACTTTGCTGCCACTCCGCACGATACCGCCGGGAAAAGGGAGGATCACTCCCGCCACCTGACGCGCCGCCGCCACTGCCATTTCAGCCGCTGACAATGTTCCTTCTTGTGTCGTGCCGCCGAAGATCAGATTGCCACCCGCCACGCCTTTCCCAGTACCCACCGAGTCCACACAAAAAAACTCGCCATCCATCACGGGAATGCGCCAGTACCGCTGGCCCGCCAGTTGTTTGGAAATCTGGAAACCATCACCGAAGTAACGCAGTCGATCTCCTAAGGGAATTCGTTTGTCTGAAGGAGCATCGGGCAATCCATCAAAGATGGCTGTCGTGGCACAAGTGAGCAGGCATTGGCCAACACGATTGACAACGGCTGTGCCCAACTTCTCTCGACTAAAACTGAACATCATCAACGAAACCCCTGGTCTTCCGTCAGGAGTTTCGTTGGCAGCCAGATATCTCTCGACGCCCGCTTCCAGGTCACAGCCGATAACGCTGGTTGCGTAACCTGTGAAGACCGTTGCGGCAATTTCGACCCAATGTAATGTCTGGGCGGTCACGATTAACCGCGTGTATGACATCGGAAAAGCTTCGGCGAATGTCCATTCAATCAAAGCTCCCGCCCCGGATCGAGCAGAGCGCGAACGGAGATCGGCCATCGATTCATCAAGCTCTGGCAAGGACGTATCGTGCATCAATGGCATCTCTTTTCGGCACGGAGATCAATGTGAACAGGCTAAGAATCAGGGGCAACATCATCCTCGCTGGTCTGACTTTTTCTCAGGATGAATTCCCTCGAAGAGTGACCCGAGCAAATGCTCGCAGGGGGAATCTTAACACCATTTCTCGTCAGAGTCGTCCAGACGTTTTCCCATTCAATCCTGAGAAATTTCTGACTTGGAAAATCCCCCGGATCGAGGTTTAGTCCACTTTGTCGGTGCAATACTCATTCTACTCAAACAGTCTTTTATCTGCTGACTGGATTCAAGACGGGGGAGTTGCATGCGATGAAAGGCTGTGTGATGCTCATTCCCAGGAAAACAGATTTGCCTGGCTGATCTCTCGCATCACCTCTGCATGTCGCGAGGCAGAACGTCTCACTTTTGACCGAGTACGGTATCCATTTCAATCCGAAAGATTGCTGCATGCTTCAGGCTCGCGCACTCGTGAAAGATTTCGGGCAAGGAAATCACATCCTTCGCGCTGTCGATCATTTGTCGTTCACCGTGCAAGCCGGAGAGGTCTACGGATTATTAGGGGCCAATGGAGCCGGCAAAACGACCACGCTCAGAATCATCATGGGATTACTGGCTCCCACATCAGGAGAGGTGACCGTTGATGGATATCAGGTCACCCTTCAGCCGGAGGAAGTCAAACGGCGGATCGGATTGGTTTCGGCCAGTACCGGGATCTATCAATGGCTGACGCCTCGTGAAATGCTCCAATATTTTGGCGATATCTATAGCCTGACACCCGAAATGACAGCGCAGCGAATTCAGGATCTGAGCCAGTTGCTCGATTTTGCCAAATTTCTCGATCGCGCCTGCGGCAATCTTTCCACAGGGCAAAAGCAGCGTATTAATCTGGCTCGTGCGCTGCTGCACGACCCGCCCATGATGTTGCTTGATGAGCCAACGCGCGGGCTCGACATTCTCGGAACGCAAGTCATTTTTGAATACATCGGGTTGCTGAAATCTCAAGGGAAAGCGGTGGTGCTTTCAACGCACCGGTTGGATGAATCCGAACGCTTTGCCGATCGTTTCGGCCTGATCGATCGCGGGCAGCTTCGATTTGAGGGCACACTTCCCGAACTACAGCAGCAGACCGGTTGTGAACATCTGGTTGAGATGTTCGTGAAACATCTTGGGAAACCAGTTCTGATGACAGCAACCAACGCCTCTTCGTCCTCGATGCCAAGTTCGGAGGCACGTTCATGAGCGGAGTTTCTGCCCGGCAACCTCCGTTCGATCCCATGAAACGCCTGTGGAGATTGTGGCGGCTGGCCACGAAAGAACTGCGGGAAACGCTCCGTGACCGCCGGACGCTGCTGACGCTGCTGGTGATGCCGCTGATCACTTATCCCCTGGTGGGAAGTGTGATGCAGAAGTTCTTTGTCTCGAGTCTGGCTTCCACCGAGCGACCACTCTATCGGGTGGTGGCCGAAAATCGGGAACAATCCGAAGACGTATCGCATCTGCTCCGTGAAGCGGATGCGATTGAACGGGCCGGAGATGCTGTTTCAGACTTGAGATCCCCATCGATTCAACGACCTTCGTCCACTGACGATTCCACTGAAACGATGGAAGAAATAGATACCGATGGACTGAAGAAAACGCTTTCCGACAAACTCCGTCCCGAGCTTCGCCTGATATTCCCTGATGACCGACAGGCCACGATGGATGTGGAATTGCTTGTGAAGGAAGGGATTGCCGATGTCGGGATTCGACGACAGGAAAACGATGAATGGCAACTGATCTATTCGCCACAATTGATCAATAGCCAGCGGGCACGGGAAGGGATTCTTTCGCGTTTCCAACTGGTCAACGACGATTTTATTCGACAACTGCTGGCTTCCCAGCAACCACCTTTGGAACTGCCGGCAGCTACAACCAGTCTGGAGATCCAGCTTCCTGGGGGTGGGCCACTCGTTTCTATTGGTGCCCTCATTCCGCTCATGCTGATCCTGATGACCATTACCGGTGCTGTTTATCCGGCGATCGATCTGACGGCCGGTGAGCGTGAACGTGGCACGTTGGAAACATTGATGGCCGCACCGCTGCCACGTCTGGAAATATTGACCGCCAAGTATATCGCAGTGGTGGCTGTGGCCATGTTGACAGGAGCCGTCAATCTGCTGGCGATGTTCGTGACGCTCAGTTCTTCCGGCCTGGAAAAGATGTTACTGGGCGATGAAGGCTTGAGCTTTGGATTGATCATCCGCCTGGCTGGAATGCTGGCGTTGTTTGCCGGCTTTTTCTCAGCGGCACTGCTGGCGATAACCAGCCATGCCCGCAGTTTCAAAGAAGCTCAAGCGTCGATCATTCCACTCATGATTGTGTCTTTGGCACCGGGCGTGGCCAGTCTGCTTCCACAGATCAGTCTGTCACCGACTTTTGCGTGCGTGCCAGTGCTTAATCTGGTGCTGGCGACGCGGGATGTCTTTGCCGCAACCATCGACTGGCCCCTGCTGGCGCTGGCCATCGCGACGACAGCGATTTACACAGGGGCATGCCTGGCTTTCGCCGCCCGGTCATTTGGCAGCGATGCCCTTCTGGTGGTCTCGCAGAATTCGTGGCTCGAACTTTTCCAAAGACCAGAACCAGAGGCTTGGGGACAACCGGTGAGCATTCCACCGACCACTGGCTGGTTTGCCCTGATGGCGGTCACTCCCCTGTTTGTCGTCATTAGCGGCCTGGCAGGAAATTTGGGCGACTGGAGCCTGATCGCCCGGTTAATGGTCAACAGCCTGGTCACCATCTCGTTGTTTGCGGGAATCCCACTGGTGCTGGCCATCTGGAACCGTTGGCCGCTTTCGGTCGCTCTGGGGATGAAGCAGCCGAAGCTGCTCGCATTATGTCTGGCAGGGGTGGCCGGTCTTTCACTTTGGATGGTTCTGCTGCAAGCCGAAACAACCTTGATGTCTGATGTTCGCAAAGAAGAGTTAATGAAGCTCTTTGGCGGCCTTCAACTGAAGATCAAAGAGCTGCCGCTGGTCGTGAAACTGATTGCTCTGGCAGTCGTTCCAGCTGTCTGTGAAGAGATTTTCTTTCGAGGATTGCTGTTTTCATCGTGGAGAAAGTCACTGGGCGTCTGGCCCACGATTCTGTTGACAGGGCTGGTTTTCGGCTTGTTCCATATTCTGGTGCGTGATGCCATCGTTCTGGAACGATTCATCCCCACGGCTCTGTTGGGCGTCCTGCTGGGGATCATCCGGGAGAAGACTGGCTCACTCTGGCCCGGGATGTTGATGCATGTGCTGAATAACGGCACGGTGCTGGTTTTTGGCCATTTTGCAGAGACTTTTGGAGCTTTTGGCTTTGATGCCAATGATCTCCAAAGCCTTCCCGCCGCCTGGTGGATGACCGCACTGGCCTTGGGGACAGGGGCTCTCGTCGGGATTGGCATGCTCGGTTCTGCTGTGAAAACCGAGCAGCCATAGCCTTTGATCTCTGCTGACTTCTCGTTGTGGACACAAGCGATTGAACTCTGATTATCGAACACGGGCCTTGAATGTGATGACCCCGCCAGTCTTGCCTTCCAGTGGAGCATCCAATTCCCAGATCAGAATGTCACTTCCCAGACCATTGGGCGTGACTGTGATCTGGCCGGGCAATGAACAGGTGGAGCTTCCTTCCACATAGGTCAACCGTGGTGTCAGGTTATCGATGATCCGGACGCTGGAAACGGCGTTCGGGCCAATGTTATCGAAGCGAAGGACAAATTCGACAATTTCGCCACTCGTCGCGTCTTGCTTATCAGCCAGCTTGACGACGCGGACTTCACCGGGAGCCGCATTCTTTGCATCGTCAATCAACGTGATGACGGCTGCATGAACATCGCTGCGGCCTTCGATGGGGACTTCCAACTTGGCTGCAATGATCGGAGACTGCTCACGGCTCCATGCCATGGATGCCTGAATCCCTTCCTGAATCATCGCAATGTCATTCAATTCCATCTGCCCGGTTCGCAAGAAGCCAATACTCTGGAAGACATTGATCAACTTTTCGTGGGCACCCAGTCGCGTAATCTGTGCGAAGTCGTTCTGACCTGAGGTCGATTCCAGGCCGCTGGAGCGAGATCTCATCCGCAGTCCGCCAGCAGGAGTTTGCTGTGCCGACTGATCGATTTTTGTGTTGGCCCGCATACTGCGATCACCTGTCGCACCGGCCACATTGGCCAGTTCACTGACGGCTTCGCCGACGGCAGGTACGCTGACTGAACGAACGGCAGAGAAGCGAGGAGAGTAGATACAGGTTCGGCTCGAAGGCTTCAGACGTTCTTTACCATTGTGGTCGACAAATTCGGCAACGGTGTCTTCGGTTTCAAATCCAGAGAGTCCTACGGAGCCTTCAAATCTGACGGAGTCGAATCCTACTGGAAGCCCACGATCGCCGCCGTCGCAGATATATTCATCGGGATACTTCTTGCGGCATTCCATCAACAGGCATTCCTGAATGGTAAAGCCAGGTGCAAAGGGATGGGGGCAGAAATTGGGATCAGGGCAGCCAGCGACGACACGGCGATCCGGTGGGCAGACTTCAATTTTCATGCTGGCAGGCAAAGCCGCCGTTGACGGGGTATAGCCCGTTTGCTGGATCTGCCGGGCAGAAGGGTCTTGTTGACGACGGTTTCCGCCCAGACGAACCCGACCATCAGGGTTGGCAGGAGCTGTCACGGACATTTGCTCGGGAAAATCTGGGGCCTGACCACGAACGACAGATTGTTCGTCATTCAAAATCAGGTACGCGGGTGGCTCTGTGATCTGACGCATGGCGGTGACAGCCCGCTGTGTCGTGCACCCCTGAGTCATCAAACCGCTCAGCAACAGCCCGCCCAGCACAAGGTTCTGGACGCGAAGTGCGTGGTTCACGGCGGTATTTCTGGTCAGAGTCATCAGAGTGACCTCGGTAGAGAGAGCCAGGACGTTGCTGGACTTTTCAAAATTCAATAACAACGTGAATACAGCATCAATTCTGCTGGATTATCGTCGGATCAACGCCTCAACAGTGACTTGAGAGGCTGGCCGAACGGCTGATGGAGTCGATGTTCTTTTCGCTTGTGGAAGCTCTGGAGACACAGGCTTGGCCGCTGGCAATTGCACTGGCGGGCAGATGCCAAAGAATGACGGATCGTTGGGATAATGGGGATCAGGTGTGCGTCCTCCCAATCTGACAATTGCCACGGGCCGCCCCAGTTGATCAGCTTCCGCAAGCGCATTGAGATGAGGAGGGACTTCTGTCACGCGCAGGTCGGCATCGAGAACGGCTAGCGGAATGCGATCAGGCTTTTCAAGATAAACGACTTTGGTGACCAAGCGTCCCTGAGCGGCAAATTCAAAATCTTCTTCGCTGAACTGGACTTCAACCGGGAATCGATCAGCCAGTCCTTCGGGCGGATGCAATCGATCAACCAGTTCGATGGTTGGATAGAACTCCTGGTTGGGAAATTCAGGAAGTCCCGACAATCTCAACCGGTAGGTCTGCCCCACCAGAATCGAGGCTTGTCCCGGAGCGGGCAAACTCACAGGGCGAGTTGGTGCCCCATCAAAGAATTCAACCTGCCCTTGGCTGGGAAGACTCACGCGAACCGGCTGAAAGTATGCCGGTTGAGAAATTCCTACGGCTGTCGACCAGGCGGCCGCTGTGCCAGGTGAAGTCATATGATTCAGAGGATAATGCCGACCGTTGGTCGACGGATACTGCTGAGCCAGTGCGACAGTTCCCAAACCCATGGCCACCATGAGGCCAAGCCCCAGAGAAGCCGCAGGACGGAACATTGCGAGCAGTGATCGGGAGATATGCCATCGCATGTGAGTGGCTCTTGACAGGGAGAAGGAGAGACAATGTCGTTAATTAAGCGGGAGAATACCGACTGAAGAACGCCAAAGCCCCAGAGCGAACTCTGGGGCCAGGCCGTTTTGATCAAGCTTATGGTTGCATACCGGGTGGGCAGTAAGCACCGTTGGCTCCACCAGCCCCAGGAGAGTTCCAGGCTGGGTTGCTCAGTTCGCCGGGTGAGTAGACAGGATGAGTTTCCTTGTACTGCACATAACGAACAGGCTTCGGCAGGCTGATTCCAGGAGCATGTTCCACATCGATCAGCATGTGGTCGACAGGATCGGGGATATCCATCTTGGTACGGTTACGCATTGTGTGGCTCTTGAGACTAGCAGGACCACCATATGGCAGGTGGGGTGGACCGGCAAGACCGATGGGTGTTCCCGTGATGGGCTGGCCCCACATTGGCATCCCCATACCGCTGACATAAGGACTACCGGCTGGCTGACCGGGCAAGCCCTGACCTGCCATCATCATGGCACCGGGGACACCTGGGCCATAGCCGGGCATGGTGGTGATAGGCATCGGAGGAACATGCTGACCTTTGTCCCCATCAACAGCAGTGAAAGCGACTTGATTGACTGAGCCATGTGGGCCACCGACAGTGGCACCCACAGCACCGGGAGCACCCGGCATTTCCAGATCCATGTTACCCAAGCGAAGGATCGCCATGATTGTGCCCCGCTTGTCAGCTTCCTGCACTGGGTCAACACCTGGGTCAAGCCGTGTGGAGACCAGTGTTTCGACGTTGGCAATCGCCAGTTCCTGATACTTGGCATCGGGAAGATAGATGACCTTGGTGACGAAGTTGTTGCTTTCCACCTGATCAAGATCTTCGACGGTGATTTGCAGTGGCACGCTGTTATGAGACAGGTAGCCGACGGTATTCGGATGGCTGGGGTAGATCTGGAGCGTTGGGTACAGGTTCAGCCCCGGGCGACCTGGAACATTGGAAAGCTTCAACCGGTATGTTGCAGCCTGCAAGAAGTTGAATCGAGCGGGAGCAACCAGCTGGTTTTCGGCATATCCATCAGGAATCTGCCAGCCCACGTGCATTCCATCCGGCCCGACAAATCGAACCTGAGTCGTGGTTGGAATGCCAGGAGGCAGCATCCCCATTCCCATCCCGGGACCCATGCCTGGAGGACAGAACGCCCCGCCGGGCATGCCAGGGCCACCCATCATTGGGCCGCCCATTCCGGGGCCACCCATCATCGGCCCACCATTCATTGAAGCAGGAAGAGCTGGCATGACGCCAGGCCCCGGGCCATCGACCATCGGCCCCGGACGCTGCATCATGGCAGCGGGTGGAGCATGGTACTCGCCCTTGTTCATGTGTTGCTGTCCGTCCATGGCACAGCCGACGCACACAACGACGACTGTCCCCAATGCCAGGAAGTAAAACTTCATCGCGACCCCTCTTTGCTATCCACTGCACCATCCGGGGACGCCGGGCTGCCAACCTGGACAGACCTCGTGTCCGAACTGTGACGCTGATGTGCGTTTGCCAAGAATGAACTTCCCGTTCACTCCGAAGCTGAGTTCGCGTACTATCCGCGCCAGTGAAGCAGCAGATGGGTATCGAGCACAGACCTCGTGCAAAAGCACTTGACACACCTCTTTTCGGAATCCAACGTCCTGTAGCTTTGGAAAATCCGTCAACTTGGGAACGAAATGCATAACCCGCAAAGTCGAACATCCCGGAGGAACACGCAGAAACGGACACTTTCCCGTTTCAGGCTTCGTTATTGGCATGGTTTGCTGCTGGTTGCGCTCGCGGGGGGACTGCTTTGGCAGGTTCCGCACTTGCATAAGATTGCGTTTGCAGCACAACTCAATGAAATGAAAGAAGTTACATCTGATAGCGGGACTATTTTAACAGCTGTGCACTCGGTAACGTCCTCTTCTGCCAATCAAAACGAGCGATTGCCAACGCCTCGCATCAATGCGGATCAATCTCTTTCGCCGGATGTTTTGAAGGCGGTGCCAAATCCCATCGCGTCACCGGCGAAAAATGCCGGAGAGATCAAAGAGAAGGCATCAAGTGATTCTGCCCTGGTCAAATCGAACACGACGTCACCTCAGATCCTGGCCCTTGTTCAAGAGGCGCAGATCCGGCTGGCCCGCAGAAAATCGATTCAGGCAGATGTCAAAACATTGGTGCAGATCGGCGAGCAGGCCATGGTGGCGACGGGGCGTTACGAAGCTGAAGGCCTGAAGCTCCGGCTTTCGACTCAGTTAAAGCTGAAGTCGGGCCTGAAGGGGGAACTTCTGGAAGTTTGCGATGGGGAAACGCTCTGGAGTCGTACGGTCATTGACGACATGAAGAGGTATACCCGGCGGGATGTCCGGCAAATTCTCAATGCGGGTGCCAGCGGCGGCACGACAGAAACTTTGATGCTGTCCGAACTCGGGTTGGGCGGATTACCAGGGATCATGGCCTCGATTCAGCGCTGTATGGATTTCACCGCCATGCGGCCAGAATCAACCGAGAGTGGCCAGGTTTACCGGGTGCAGGGGGAATGGAAGCCCGAATTTCCCCAAAAGTGGTTTGGAAATAAATCCCTCGAAAGTATGGTCTACTTCCCGGACGTGATCCGCATCACTTACGCCGCAGATACTCTCTTTCCCGTGCGATTGCTCTACTTCAAAAGAGTGGAAAGAACCTCAAAGAAAGACGAGTCTCAGGCCGGTTTGCGGCCACTTCTTTCAATGGAGTTCGAGAACATTATTCTCGATGCGTCTCTGGATGATCAGCGTTTCGATTTTATTCCCACCGAAGGGGTCATCCCCGAGGATGTGACTAAACAGTATCTGGAACGAATTTTTTCAGCTAAACCCAAGCCGGCACTTCCCGCGAACCTTTCTGTCGGAACAGCCTCTGAGTCAGTGACTCAAGAAAAGACCAAGTAACACTGAGCCGCACTTGGAAGCAGATGCTGAACCCTTAGAATTTCTGGTGTGCACGAAGAAGTCACTGATTCATGGCCGATCCATCACTCGGGTGAGACAGGCAGCCAGGAAAAGGACGAGAAGCAAAAGAGCGGTCTTCAGTCTCTCGGGGGATGAGACACAATCCTCTTTCTGGAAAAGAGTTAAATCCTCTGTGCTTCTTATTGCTCTCCAACTTGCGATGACAATCGGCTTCACTTATACTCGGCTCTGTCGAGAGAACCTCAAGGAGGTTTCTGGCTAGGTAGCTCAGTCGGTAGAGCACAGGACTGAAAATCCTGGTGTCGCCGGTTCGATCCCGGCCCTAGCCATTTTTTGAGTTGAAAAAGCACGCCGAACCGGCGGCCCGATTGGGCGTGCGGGTTCGGCGTGTTGCTTTTACCTAGCCGTGCCTGCAACTGTCACCACCACATCAACCCTCAGCAGGTCTCCCCGCTGATCCCGCGTGGCCTCACCGAGATGAGTGACATATTCGGGATGAACTCGCCTTTTTCAAGTGTGGCTCTCGATGGCCCTCAGCTAGGATCACTCGGCTTGTTGCCTCCTGATGGAGCGTCATGGCCAGTGAGCGAGCGATATCAGTTGATGATTATTCACTGCATGCTGCAGCAGGATCTCATTGACCTGTCAGGATGAGGCTTGTTCCTATTTTTAATGCGAGAAGAGCCACGGACTTTCCATCCGTGGCTCTTCTCGCATTAAAAACGCTGCGTGTACTTTTTTGTTTGGGATTGGCCTCAAACAAATGAGAGCGGAGGGACTCGAACCCTCGACCTACGGATTAAAAGTCCGTTGCTCTACCGACTGAGCTACGCTCTCAAACTCTTGCATCTCACAAGGCGTTCGGTCACGCCATAGATTACCGTTGACGTTAGCGGTAATCCGCTTGAGACACGAAGTGTAGCTTCTGGTTCGCAGGAGTAAAACCAACCGGCGACAATTCGTATCAAACCCACGGGTAAACAATTAATAAACGCGATCCGAAGAATCGTTGTGATCGATTCCAACGAAACGATTGGCGGCAATGACGCCTGATACGAGGATCTGCAGATGGCGTTTCCTGCAATACGCGACCTGAAACAAGATGAAAGTACGAAGCTAAGCGGGCCAGATTTGACTTCCGCCATCAACTCGAATCACTTGTCCAGTGACAAACTGCCCCAGTGGGCCGGCGAAAAACTCGACGACGCGAGCGACTTCCTCGACCAGACCAATGCGATCCAAAGTTCCTGATTCCACCAGGCGGCTTTCATCAACAACGCGAGTTCCGAGAAATCGACCAGTTCTCGTTTCACCTGGTGCCAATGAATTACAGGTCACATCATAGGGCCGAAGCTGCTCGGCCAAGCAACGGGTATATTCAACGACAGCAGCCTTGGCTGTGGAATAGATCGCGCTGTTGGCGTTGCCTTTAAAAGCTGAAATGGAACTTATGGTGACGATGCGTCCTTGCCGTCGTTCCATCATCTGGCGGGCGACTTGCTGGCAGACAAAAATGGTGCTTATCAAATTGCGATCAAGGACAGCCCGAACATCGATCGGCTTGATCATGACGGCGTCGTTAGGATTGGGTTTACCGCCAGCGGCGGCAATATCACCTCCCGCCGAGTGAATGAGAATGTCGATCGGCCCCAGTTGAGACGTGACTTCGTCCACAACGCGGATCACGTCATGTTCTTGCGTCAGATCCCCGAGTACGCGAAACGTACGGGTCGAAAATTGTTGCGAGATTTCGTCCGCTGTCTGGGTCAGGCTGGTGCCTTCGCCGTATTCAGCCGGGCCGTTTTCCCTCAGGCCGTGAATTCCGACATGGCATCCAAGACTTGCCAGATGTTCAGCAAAGGCTCTACCCAAACCACGACCTGCCCCAGTCACCAGGGCGACTTTTCCTTCAAGCAAGCGCGACATGCATGTCTTTCTGAAAAAACCACCAGTTGAGTGATCACTGTTGTGGATTTGTATTGAATCGTCTGTCACATTCCGCAGCGAGGGACGTAACAGATCATGAAACCTCAAGGGGAAGCCGTGGGACGGCACTGATTACCAGCCTGAGACTTACCAGCCCAGAGACATGTTGGTCTCGATGGCGCGTTGAGCCTCATCTTCAGAGACTCCCATCCCTTCCATATAGAGATGAATCGCTCCCACCTTGTCGCCATGAGACTTGGCTAAACAGTCCCGCGCCATTTCACTGGGAGAGGTGGGGCCTGTCAGTCCGAGAAGCCGCTTGGAGATGACCCAGGCATCACGTGGCCGACGACTGATACGCAAAACCTCTTCGTCAGGAAAGGTCTCATGCGTCAGCGATTCGGCAGCATCTTTGGATTCAGTCCAGGCCACCATGATGTGGGCAGACGTTTCAATCTCGAACAGGGGCATGAATCGGTCTCGCAACTAGCATTCAGAACACCCTGAAAAGTATAGGTTGCTCCGCCGGATTGCTCCACCCAGAGGCTGATGATGACAACTTGTCAATTTTGAAAAAGAAAAACAATCGCTCACATCAAAAGGAGAAATACTGTGGCAAGCCATTACTGGCAGCGATTACCCCTCCAAAACACCAATTTTTTTGACAGCACTGTCAGCCCGATTAAAAATCGACCTTCACACCTTCACGCTGGTAGATGGGCAGATGTCGGTAATAGACTTCCAGCGTCATGACGGCCAGGCAGGTCATATAGAGACGGCCACCGCTCCCGCCGTGGGGGTCGGCCACATTCCAGCTTCCCGCTTCATGCCCTTTTTTAAGCTGCGTTTTAATGAGTTGCTCACGCATCACAGCATTCCACCGTTGCCATTCCGGCCCTCCCCAGTGGTGCATGACCTGTGTGGCGTAATAATTGTAATACATGTCGTTCTTCGCAGGCTTTGCCTTATCAAGATGTAACACACCCTCTTTGAGAGCGGTCTTGGTGGGTTCCCACCCCATATAAATCCGGCAGAGAAGCCCCGCAGCGGTCATGGAATTCTTGGCATCACCAGTTCCAGGCACATAGGTGTATTGTGATCCGCCATTCTTAGCGCAGGCATCGAGAAACTTTTCTGCACCGCGAAAGGCTTGTGGTGGAACGCGGATTTTGCTCATTTGAGCACTCTTCAGCGCCATGACCTGCCAGCCCACCACCGACGTATCACCTGCCTGACGTGGTTGATATCGCCATCCGCCATCCTTTGGATTCTGAGCGTTGACAATAAATTTGACCGCATTGAATGCGGGGGTTCTTAATCGCTCATCTTTGGTCATCGCCAATGCTTCACATAAAGCAATTGTAACAAGCCCTTGTGTATAGAATCCCTCGTTCGACTGCACGTTTCCCCGAAAATCGCCCCCTTCGGGAGTGATTTTCTGGCTCTTGATCATGAAGTCGACGGCGCCCTTCATTTCCTTCTGGTAGTCACCCTTACGGTGTGTATGGCCGCCACCCATATAGGCCAGCATTGCCATCGCTGTGGCGCCCGTTTTACAGGCTTTCAAAGTCCCCGGCTGCTTGCAGTCGCAATCCTTGATGCCGGAGGTATGGTTGAAATTCCAGCTGCCGTCATCTCCCTGATGATTGGCAAGCCATTTCAGACCCGTGAGTACCGAGGCTTCGCTGGCATCATTTCCCCCTTGTTCTTTGACAAGTTGGGCCTTGGCCACAGCAGAACGGCCTGCCATGGCATCGCCAATTTTGATATTCAGATTCGCGGCGCCATTGTCCACCGAATCCAGCACCATCGAGGGATCCAGATCATTGATACTGGGCATCTCGATGGGGACTTCTGCGATCTCCATGGCTCCCGCTTCGCCGGGATTGGTATCCAGGTTCGTCTGGTCAATTTCTTCGGGCTGGATGACCGAGCTTTCTTCGGTGATCGGATCAGCTTCTGTCTCATTGATCGAAGCAATCGTGGTGAAAATCTCTTCGACGACCCGGCTGTCAAAGACCATCATGGCGCAGGCGGCCAGAATGATGGCGTGAAAAACAGCGCTAACACCAATCGTGACGGCAAGTTCCGTCATCTTGACTGATTTGGCTGGCGGAGCCTTCAGCGAAAAAACCGGTTTGGCTGATGGGGTCGCGGGAGACGACGACGTTGGAAGGCTTGTTGCCATGCGATAGCTTCCCGCCTGGAGTGATGGCCAGAATTGGCACCACCAGACTTCAAAATATCAATCAATGAATAGATGTAGAAATGCACATGTATTATACGAGAGAGAACTGCAAGGGTCAATGACCTGATCACTCCCCTGACCTCTCACCTCGCTTGAGGTCGTCTTGTTCGTGAAATTTCCTTGCCGGGCCTTCGTTTTCCGAGACTCAATTCTTTCGACTGATTAAGAGGTGGCAATGTGCCGCTGTCCTGACGTTTTCGAGATACTCCAACCCCGCACCTTCCATCCAACCCCGATATTCCAACTCACTGTAAGCACGCCCTTCAGTCAATGAAAATAGTGCCACGGAATAGAGAGCGATGGGAAGTGGCCCTTGCAAATCGTTGTCCAGCAGAACGTCGTGAATCAGTAATCTTCCGCCTTCCGGAAGATTGTGGGCAGCTTTTGCCACCAGTTTCGCACACTCGGGCCGATCCCAATCGTGCAATACATTGGAAAGCAGTATGTCATCGGCATGTGGGAACGGGGTGGCCCACATGTCCCCTGGCACCAGTTGAATACGATCAGTCGTTCCCGTTTCGCGAGCCAATTCCGCCGTCGTTTTCAAAACTTCCGGGCGATCCAGCACGATTCCTCGCCAGGTGGGATGCTTTTGCAATAGCGCCATCGTGTAAATTCCGCTGCCACCAGCCACGTCCAGCACCACACGCCCCGGCTGGCCATCTGCTTGAGAACGGGCATTTGAGTGACCAGCGGGATCACGTAACACATCAGCCAGATGGGGAGCCACGTTCCATGCGCGACCCGCCAGTGATAACGTGAGAAATCGTGCCGACGCCTCCTGCTCCATCGCCGATTGAGAGCCTTCCTTGTAAATGAATGCGGCCCCGGCTGAGGTGGACTCACCCGCAGGACGGTCTGACAGCAAACGCTCTACCAGTGCCAGTGTTCCAGGTGACTGGGCCGCCAGAGCGATGTAGCCGCCGATGTCAAACGGACTTGAGGGCACGAGATGATGGCGGGCTGCTTTTGTCAGCTCGATCCTGCCATCCGTTTGGCGCGATAGCAAATTCATGGCGCACAACCCTGTGACCACCACATGGGCGGCTCTCTCGGAAAGTGCGAGCGACTGTTGCAGTTCATCGAACAAAAGCGGTTGGTCGGATAGCCGTTCAAAGACCTTCAGATGAGCAACGGCTGCTGCCAGCAGTTCTGTTGCAAAGTTTCCACGAAACAGATCGAACAGAGGTGTGGCATCGGATGGTGGAAACCGCAGGGCGTCACGTGTCAGCATCAGGTTTAGCTTTTTCTTGGTGTTATCGAGACGTCAGGTTCATCAAATGCCGCGCCAGCAATGGCACGTCAGTCAGCCCCCAGGACGTTGTGGGAATGTTTCTGCTTGAAGAAAGTATGACTGGCCCTTCGCTTGCTTCTTGCCCGGGAGTTGCCAGGCGGCCGTGCGAACCTTTGATGATCGAGGCATCCAGGCCAATCACATCCATGTAATAACGAAAGCCCAGTTTTTTGCGGAGGAGTCGCCTGGCGGCCTTGAGTTTTGGCCAGCGCAGTTGTGGGTCAAAGAACAGTTCTGCCGGGTCGTAGCCGGGCTTACGATGAATGTCGA
The DNA here is from genome assembly GCF_056500625.1 of Planctopirus sp. SH287. Classification (NCBI taxonomy): domain Bacteria; kingdom Pseudomonadati; phylum Planctomycetota; class Planctomycetia; order Planctomycetales; family Planctomycetaceae; genus Planctopirus; species Planctopirus sp. SH287. Next base: position 3,160,583 of record NZ_CM151403.1, read on the forward strand.
TCGTGGGCGCATAATCGGGAGCCAACCGGTCATCCAGCCAGAAGTAATAGGTGAACCATGCCTCTGGGGCTGCTACTGCCACCAGTTCACCGGCCCGCTCATGGGCCACACCCAGTTCTTTTTTTCCCGATTCATCGAGAACTCGTTCAATGCCGGGAGTCTTTTCCAGCAACTGCCTGACCTGTTGAAGATCCGAGGATCGGGCGACATAGACATGGGCCACCTGGTGGTCACTGACAGCGAACGCCCGGGAGGCGCCACAATCCAGCGTTTCATAACCCAACGGCTCACGGCGGACAGTCAGCAAACCCGCTTCTCTCAGAACACGGTTGATGTGAACCGGCTGATGGACGGCAGTAATTCCGTATTCCGACACCACAAGAACTTCAGCACCCTGTTCTTTGGCAGTCGCGATCAGGCGTCCGGCTTCCGCGTCGACCTCACGCAGGGCCGTTTCAATCTGCGGTGCCTCAGGGCCAAATCGTTGTAGGTCGTAGTCGAGGTGCGGCAAGTACACGAGAGTCAATGCCGGTCGGTGCCGCTGCATCACGTCGAGGGAAGCACTGGCAATCCAGCGGGAGCTTTCGATCCCTGCCATAGGCCCCCAGAACGCTGGGAGTGGGAAGACTCCCAGTCGTGATTGCAATTCATCCCGCAATGACGCGGGTTGCGAATAAGAATCAAAAATCTTGCGGCCATCCGCCGGATAGCAGGGGCGAGGCGTCATTGAAAATGCCACGGGGGCATACATGTTGTACCACCAGAACATTTTGGCGGTGGTCAGGCCGGGGTCGATTGCCGCCAACTGTTCATAGAGCTTTTCCCCTTGTATTAACCGGTTGGATTGCAACCAGAGACGGACTTCACTGGTGTCGCGGAAATACCATCCATTGGCGACGATGCCGTGCTGGGTGGGCAGTTTGCCAGTCAGCATGGATGCCTGGGCAGTGCAGGTGACCGCCGGGAAAACGCCAGTTGCAGGAGCGGCGTAACCTTCACGAGCCAAAGCTGAAAGACAGGGAGTCTGTGTTCCCAGATGCTCGTAAGTCAGTCCAACAACATTGATGATGACCAGCGGCTTGACCATGCGTCAGTCGATTTCTCATTCAAGAGTCAAGCGGGTGCAGGGCATGCGCTCTGCCAATGACAAAAACTCATGTCCGGCGTACCGTCAGCAAACCGGGGGCGGGATTACTGGATAGACCCGTTCTTAGGATAATGTGGCTTACAATGATGTCGAACCAATGAAATTGATCAGCGTTTCATTCACCATTGAGGGCTTTTCTAAAACGGAAAGATGCCCTGCCTCGGGAACCATGACATATCGGGCTTGCGGAATTCGCGCTGCCATTTGCTCCATGCCCAAGGGGGGCGTGATTCGGTCATGTTCGCCTGCGATCACAAGAACCGGAAGCTTGGCGTGTGCCAGCGTTTCGCTAGAATCCGTTCGCTTCGCCATCGCACGCTGAGCCACCGCCAGCCCGCGGGCCGACTGTGATATCATTAAGTCGCGCACAAAATCGAACAACGCCGGGCGGTCTTCGTTGATCTTTGTCCCCATCATTTGTGGCAACATGGCTTCGGCAGCAACCCGGCTGCCATCGGTCAGCAGTTTCTCTGCCATCGCGAATCGCTTCTGAGCCGCCTCTTCAGTGTCTGCTTCACTCTTGGTGTTGCAAAGTGTCAGTGACTTCACTCGCTCGGGAAAAAGACGGAGGAGTGCCATGGCGACGTATCCGCCCATCGACAACCCGACCACATGCACGGGCTTGCGTGGGGCAATCAGGTCACAGACAGAGAGTGCCGACAAGGCATAAGTTTCGAGCGACACTTCGCTGGCCACCGCAGAATCAGTCGCGAGAAGAGTTTGCCCGAACCCTGGGAAATCTGGCGCAATCACCTGGCCATAGGCTGAAAGCGGCCCTAACTGTTCCCGCCACATCCGATGGCTTAAAGGAAAGCCGTGAAGCAGCAGGATGGGATCGCCTTCTCCCTGAACAGCGGCATAAACTTTACCGGTCGATGTCTCAAAGTAGGGCATGATCTTTCCCCAAGGGGGTTCATCTGGTCTCGCATCAGCCAACTATGCAGTCTACGTCTGACTGCGGCGGTCGCAAAGTCCCGCCCGGTCAGTGAGTTTGCACGAATCGAAAAAAGGAGAAACCCAATGCGGCGTTTCCTCTTTTTCAGGACATCTCATACGAGGTGTTCATGACTTCACACCATCACTCAGAGGTGGCATCTCATAGAAGAACGGGCAGCCCATCACATTATGAACTGCCCGTTCTCTTTGATCAGTGTTGATCAGATGCCGGACTTTGCTGTGAGAAATCCCGTTCTCTGGATCACTTTACAGGGCGGAGTTGCCAGTCTTCACTAAAAAAGCCGGCTTTCACAATCTTGCCGGGGAATCTGGCATCAGGTGGCGTGCGAAAATCAATGATCGCCCAATCGGGCAGGCGAGGAACCTGCCGGGCATTGTTGAGATAGTCATACTCGCGATAAGTCAGACCACTGTTGAGAACCACATATTTTGTGGGCGAGAGCGGATTGGGATAAATCATCGCAATGGCATGATGATCGATAGAAAAGCGTTCCTCTCCAATTCGCCACGATGTTCCTGTTTTGCGAAAGGGGAGCTTTTCCACAATTTTGGCAATCAACGGGTTGCTGTTTTCATCGCCCCACAGGATCAGATGATGCTTCTGCATGTCCTCGGGCGTGACTTTATCGGCCGCAATCAGACGGACATCCCCCCGCATTTGCCGGAGCCATTCCCTCTGAGCGCGGGTGGCTTCTTTATTCACCCAGTCATCAAATGCTGGCGTGGCTCCTTTCTGAGTGGGAAGCACAAAGGCAAATGACTCCATCATGCCATCATCGATTGGCCCCTGGAGTCCATGGACTTTCCTCAGTCCCTTGACGGGAGCAGGGCCATTCTTCCAGCGACCCTTTTCCTGATGGAAGCGAGCTGTCCATGAGCGATCTGACATGCCGCCGGGAACTTCGATCATCTGAGGTGAGCTTCCCGCAAATTCGACCGCGATTGTCTGATTGGGGAGCGGGAATGTTCCAGAAGGAAAATCAAATTCGATTTCAGTCACACCACTGGCGTTCACACGAATGCCACCTGGTTCTACGAGAGAAGCTTGAACCGTTCCAAACTTCCAGTGTTCTTCCAGTCCGACCACGCGGACCCAGAAGCTACGGTCATATCGCAACGTGCAGGTGGTGAAATGGACATTCCGTGGCGTTCGATCGCGGCCGTCGACTGCCAATGAGGCCAGCCGACGCTCGATCTCGACCTTGGAATCGGGATGGAGCTTATGGGCGGTTTGCGGCCCAATAATGTGAACAAGCCGGTCACCAATCTTGGCCATGGCGGCTTCCATGACATCGGCGGCCTGCTTCTGCTTATCGATCTCTCCGCTGTAGGCAATTGTTGGAAGATTTCGCAGATTCAATGCCCAGTAGGGGGCGTCGTAAAGTTTCCAGAGGGTCTGCTCGAAGTCTGCGGGAGCTAATTTTTCCTGTTGAAACACATTGAGAAATAACGGCGTTTCCGAGAAGCCGGCCCCAGGATTGGCGGCAAACCAGCGATCAGGATAATGAACAGCCAAATGCCAGACCGCAGCGCCACCCATCGAGAACCCGCGAATGGCAATTCGCTGGGGATCAACTGCGTAATTGGCCTGAGCATGCTCCAACGCTTCGAGTGAATCAACCTCTCCGGCCAACTTGTTCGCATTGCAAAAACGGGCAAAGGGATGAACCACCAACGTGCGAGGTGGAGCAAACTCTCCGACTTGTCGGGATCGCTGGTAGATGAACTGCATTTCGGGAGTCCGTTCGGCTCGCCCCCGGAACCACAAATCACATCGATGAAGCACATCGGGCGAATAATTGCCGGGAACGACAACCCCATAAGGCTGCACACTGCCATCGAGCTTTGATCGGAACCCACGGACAACCAGACCCGTGCGGGTGGCCCAGGGAGCCTTGCCCGATTCCAGCTCATCGGCCCGTGTCAATCCTTCAGCCAGCACATCTTTCGCCTGCTGAAACTCCTTGGCGTCATAGAAAGTGTTCTCGTCCAGCGCTAATCGGACACCTCGTGAATAGATGGCGACATCTGGCCAATATCTAGCCGTGTTCGCGTCCTTGGCGGCTTTTTCGCTGAGCGTTTTGACCTTGGCTTCCAGTTTCTGGAGTGTCTCGGTTAATTCCTTCCGCACTGCGTCATCGATGGCAATTCCCGGCGGGGGAACCGGTCGCACATTGGCCACCTGATTGTCGCCTGGGCCATCAGCGAACAGTGCCGTTGGAGAAACGAGAAATACCAGCATCAAGCCAGCGACTTTTGTGAGAAGTTTCTCACGACGAATTCCAAGACTCAGCATTGCGAATCCACCTGCCTGTTCAATCCGTGTTGTCGTTCATGCAGACTTCAGGCCGCTGGGCGTCAAACGACGCGCTAACGAATGCCGAAGTGCTGATCCATGGCAAGGTACGAATTGCATCACAGACTGGCAATCGAAACGTCAGACATTGCTGCTTGCAAAGGGATAAGATTTGTAACTGTCAGGATGGTCGCCCCTTACTTCGGCGAGGAAAGCAGCACCTGACGGGTGACGATGAATGTGTACTGTCCGTCTTTCATGGTCACTTCAAAATAGGTGCGACGGATCTCCTGCACCCGGCGATGTTGAAAATCCTGCTCAAGCTTCTGAAGCGTCTGCTCAAGCGAAGGCGGATAAAAATGAACCATCAAGGTCTGTTCATTGATCTTGATCCCGGCTCTGCGAAGCAGTTCCTGATCCAGTTGCCGCCGATTACCACCCTGCCAGGACATGAACAACCGCTTTTCTGTGGCCGACATTCCACGCCGCACTGTCCGAGCAGTTGCCGGGTTGGAGAGATAGGCCACCTGCCCATCAGGTTCGACAGCCCCCAGTTCAATGCCCATCGCCTCAAGTTGACGAGCATATTCATCAGCCGTCACACGATCACTGAAGCTGACATACCAACGCTGCTCTCGTGAAAGGCCACTCTTTCCCGGCCCTTTTCCCAATCCGCGGCGCCCGGTTCCCTGAGCGCTTCCGGTTTTGCCCAGATTTTCAATCCCCACATCAAACTGCTGCTCAGCCACTTCTGCCGACTGGCCCGAGAGTTCAACCATCGAGTCAAGGGCCGCTGCGATTTCTGAAACTTCGGCAGGAATTTCTGAGGTGGATGCGTCATAGGATTCCGGGAAGTCGTTCTCGACACGCAGCGACTCACCCTGTGCCCCATCTTCGGCCCCGCCAGGAAGTTCAAGCATCTCTACGGGAACAGAACTGATGACGGTGACAGTCCGAATGGAACTGTAATACGCCACCAGCGCCACCATCAGGAGAGCGAGCGCCGTGATCAACACCACCAGTAAACTGGTCGTGACGTTAAACGGCGTCACCCCCAACGGAACGGGAAGTGGTGCGGCAAGAGCAGGGTCGCGCGGTGCTGGCACGCTCATCGGAGGTTTCCCACAGTCCCCAACTCAGGATGATATTCCAGCCGTTTTTTATACATGACGAGCCAATCGTTCGCCTAACCTTTTGAGAGCAGGGCTGACATCCAGTGGGTCAAGATGAACGTTCAACAGACAGAACGTCTCTTTGTTGTTCACCGCCGCGTGAAGTGCCTGATCCAACTCACCTTCAGTGCGGACTTCAAATCCCCAGCCTCCGCCAAGGAGATCCGGCATCCGGTGATAGTTCCAGTTGAGAATGTCATTGAACGGGCCATCCTGAATAAATCGCTCGGTCGTGTAACCTTTGTTATTCAGCACAATCACAATCGGATTGAAGTTATGGCGTAACACCGTGGAAAGCTCGAGACACGTCATCTGAAATGCACCGTCTCCCACTAGCACGATGGGCCTCAGATCTTTTCTGGCAACCTGGACGCCCAAAGCTGCGGGAATGGCAAAGCCCATCGAAGTGTAGTAAGCCGGGCTGAGAAACTCGGTGTCTCGATAAATTGTCAGGTCAGCGGCCCCGAACAGACAGTCTCCCACGTCGGCCACAACCACCATTTTTTCATCGAGCAACTCGTTGATTCTCGCGAACAATCTTGCGCTGGATACGTCTGTCTCGGGGACTGCCACAAACTTTGGCAACGGCTTGAGTTTGGCGGGAAGTGGCCGCTTTTTGATTTTTGTCTCGAGCTTTGACAACCCCTTCACAAAATCATTGACGAGAATGTCGTGAAAATGGTGATGCGAAATTTTTAAGGTCTCGCTCGTCACATAAATAGTTTTCGATACGTCAAGTTCTGCGGTAAAGATCCCCATATCGATATCTGTCATGTATGTTCCAAGCATGACGATACAGTCGCTTTCCTCGACATATTTCCTCACCGACTCGCGACACATCGCCCCTTCATAGATGCCAATGAAGAGGGGATGTTTTTCGCTGATGACAGATTTGCCAAGCAGGGTGGCCGATATAGGAATTTCAAACTTTTCTGCAAAATGGATCAGTTCGTCAGCCAACCCGAAGCGGTGCATTTCCACGCCGGCCAAAATAATCGGACGCTCGGCTTTGGCCAGCATCTCCCCGGCTTCCAGCAGCGCTTCCTTGAGAGCGGCTTTGTCACTTTTGACCACATTGGCCTGAGGAACATGCTCGTAAGGGCACCGGGCCTTGATCATGTCGCGAGGTAATTCAATATAAACAGGCCGCTTGAAGCGGATGCAGGCTTCCAGGCAACGGTCGATTTCCCGGAAAGCTGTCAGAGCATCGTCCAGAACGGTTGAGGCGACGGTAATCTTCTCGAAGACTTCACGTTGCGTACTGAATTCTCTCACACGGTGATGGAGAAGGGGATTGGATCGCCGTTCCTCAACTCCGGGAGAACCCGTGATGACCACCACGGGGGATTTTTCAGCAAACGCCCCCGCGACCGAGTTGCAAACACTCAGTCCCCCCACGCAGTAGGTGACACAGACACCGCCAATGCCATGAATTCGTGCATATCCGTCAGCGGCGTAACCGGCATTATCTTCGCGCGTGCAACCAATCACACGAATGGGACTGGCTTCGAGATCTCCGTAGAATTGAAGAACGAAATCACCGGGGATGCCAAAGATATCCTTCATTCCATAGTCGAGCAGTCGCTGAATCAGGTAACCACCAATCGTCAGAGCCGAATGATCAGCGATTGCCGGTGTGCTTGTTCCCTGAGCAGTCACTGCTGAGGGATTCAACGGTGCTTTTTTTCTGGGAGAAGCTGCGGCAGCGGGAACGGCTTTCGCAGAGCCGTTCTTCGATGGCTTGGCGACTTTATTCCCAGATGAGGAACTAGAAGGAAGGGGTTTGCCACGAGCCATGTTTCGCGTCCTCTGAGAAGTCGTGCGCTGAAAACCAGCGTTCGTTAAATGTGATGAGGTGAGACAACGGGAATCTGTCTTCTTCGATTCTCAGGCGCCTGGTCTGTGGGGTCAATTCAAGATTCTCAAGGAATCGAACTTAAGGGGCGAACTTCAAAAAGTGAGAACAAACTGGCTGGGATCAACAACAATTGATTCACAAGCGTCCCCCATGATGAACACACTGCAAAGCTGTTGATCGTGGACTTGAAGGAGCTGAATTGTTGGCGATCTGGCTCTGACTTTTGATTGCATCGCCCGAATGGCATATGACAAGTTCTTCTTTATTAACCATGATCCGCTCGTAACGTGATCGCCCGGTCGATCAATACTATTTAGCGAGATTGTTTTTAAGTGAGGCGGGAAACAAATGAGCAACAACTGATGCGTATGCGGAATCGCTAACCTGACGATGCTGGCATACGACTTGCTGTTCTTAGCCCATAGTTCCCTTCTCGCTCAATTTGGAGGCAGTAGCTAGATCTCTCTATGTTGATTCCCACGCTCGCCGCTCGCGTGCTGGTCTCGCTGTTACCTCTTCTCCGTCGAAGTTCTTCCGGAGCAATGGTCGCTAGTCTTTCCATCGCGTTAATTTGGTGCCTGCCAATATCCGTTAGCATGGCGAACAACGTTCCTTCTGGAATTCAGGAGGAAATGTTGCATGTTCAGTCATTTGCAGACTTGGATGCATTAGCCGTCAAACTGGCGAAAAGCAGCTCTTTACCAACAGATCCTCTCCCCAAATCATTAGCGGAGATGACATATGACCAATTCCGAATGATTCGTTTTCGTCCAGAGCTGAGCCTCTGGAAGAACGATAAACTGCCATTCTGGTTGCAGACGTTCCACCGGGGCTTTGTTCACAAGGATCAAGTACAGCTCTACCTGTTAAAGCCGGGCCAAACTCGGCAGGTCGAGTTCGACAAAGCGTTATTTAATTATGAAGGGAAGCTGAAAGCCGACGACCTTCCCGCAGATTTGGGATTTGCCGGCGTGCGGTTTGTCGGATTCTTTCCAGACAACCCTCAGTATTCAGAAATTGCCTCCTTTGTGGGAGCGAGTTACTTTCGCGCTCACAGTGAAGAGACGGTCTGGGGGTCATCTGCCCGGGGTCTGGCAGTCAATTGCGGGCTTCCCAAGCCGGAAGAGTTTCCAGTCTTTCGTGCCTTCTATGTTCGTATGCCACAACCGGGCGATCTCAGCCTGACATTTCTGGCACTGATGGATAGCGAGAGCGTGGCCGGTGCTTACCAGTTTGTCATGACTCCCGGAAAACTCGTCACCACCTTTGATGTGAAGGCTCGACTTCATTTTCGCCAAGTTCCCGAGAAGGTGGGGATTGCTCCACTCACCAGCATGTGGATGTGGGGGGATGCGCTCCCTGGCCCGAAAGGTGATCATCGACCGGAAGTTCACGATGCCGATGGACTTCTGATGAAGAACGGAAATGGGGAATGGGCCTGGCGTAGTTTCTATCGCCAGAACTACCCATCAATCGTTCGTTATCCGATGGATCAATTGGCGGGGTTTGGAGTCATTCAAAGAGACCGTAACCCAGAAAACTACAAAGACGACGAAGCCAATTACGCTCTTCGCCCCAGCATCTGGATCGAACCGACCACTCCCTGGGAAAAGGGGGCGATTGAACTGCTCGAACTTCCCGCAGAGCACGAAGGGATCGACAATGTGGCAACTTGGTGGGTTCCCGACCAAAAACCTATAGTCGGACAGCCGATTGAACTGAATTATAAAGTGAGCTTCCTTGCAGGTGATCCTGCCGAACATACCGCAGCCAAAGTGGTTGCCATTCGCCTGAACCGGGTTGCTCCCAAAAAATTCTTTATCGATCTCGACTTCAATGGCGCGGCCCTTGCTAAAGCAGACCCCGCAAAGACAGATGTGGAACTGACATCGATCCGTTGTTCAATCGCATCGCGGCGCATCGAACGAGTCACTGCGGATCAATGGACGCTACATCTGGAACTTGAGCCAACAGAAGAAGGGCCTTTGGAATTGATTGCCCGGTTGACTGAAAACGGTCAACCGATTTCGGAACGCTGGAGTTACCTCTGTCCACTTCAAGCGCCGCCTGTGGTTTTACCGCCATGGCGAGTTCAGCAGACACAGGAGGAGACACCTCGATGATCATGGTTGCATTTGCCGTCGAAGATTCACCCGTTGAGCTCGGCAGCCCCGCGCAGATCGTCGCGCGTTGTCACGTGGCAGATTACCTGCGAGACGCTGGGATCAGGCATCCTGATCTGCTCTCGAAGCTCTCCCGTCGATTCGTCGAAGAAGCGGGGCAGCTTTTGGAAGACACGCAGGTGGCTGATCCTGGCGGAGAGCCGGTGGCGTTCACCGCAGCCGAACTCTGTGAAGCCGCCCTCCGTCTCGCGATGCGCGAACTGGATGCTGCTGCACAAGCGTCGTTAGGGCCACTTTCGGCTGCTGAACCGGTTCCTGTCGCCGCTCAGTCGGTCGATGTGCTGGATTTCAATAATCACCATGTTGTTGGTGAAACCACGAGCACTATTAATAATGGGGTGGCTGCGGGAACGCGGCCAGCAGGAGGAGCACGAACCACAGGACATCGCCTGAACACGGCAAGCCAAGGCTTGAGCTTGCTCGCCATGTCTCGGGTTCAGCCCTCAGATGTGGCTCCGATGAGTCAGAAAGTCCCGATGCGTGCTCAGTTGCGCCCGCGATTGATTTTCCTCTTTCGCAAGGGCTTCTGGCGATCTCTCTGGAAGATGACCTGTCGGACGAGTCACCGGGTTCGACTGGCCTTTGAACCTGTTCGTTAAAAGCGAAATCGTTGAACAAGGCCGTGAGGTATTAGTGACAGCAATTGCCGCTGGCATCTGTTTTTAGAGACCACTTTTGCGAGCCTTTTTGTTCGGAAGATTTCCCAACATCATCTGGCTTGCTCCCTCGAACGGATTGTTCGACCCTGAAAGATCGCCGTGAGTGAGATGAGTGCCACTCCTCTGAAGGCTCCGCAAGTATTGCAGCCGGGTTGTCGCCGGTTTCGGTGGTCATTAGCCATCCTGACATTGGCGACATCGGCCTTTGCGTTGTTGCTATTTGTCATCTCCCTGGGGGAGATTGGCTGGAATCCGGCCGAATGGCTCCTCATTCCCCTATTTACAGTGCTTGTTTCCACGATTTCCTTCTCGTTCTGGACAAGCACACTGGGACTTTGGCTGACCATTCGTAATCGTCACCGTCCCCCCGCGCTTCCTCAGCCAGAAGGACGTTCACTGCCAAGAACGGCGATCCTCATGCCGGTCTACAATGAAACACCCGCCAGTGTGTTTGCCAACGTGCAAGCAATGATCGAATCACTGGCAACCACTCATCACGCGGCCGACTTTGACCTGTTTGTTCTCAGCGACACCACCGACCCGGATATCTGGCTTGAAGAAGAACGGATGTGGGCACGTCTTCGTCAACGAATCACCGGCCCGACCGACCTCTTCTATCGTCGTCGTCCCAAGAACACCTCTCGCAAGGCTGGCAACATCGCCGACTTTTGCGAACGATGGGGATCTCAATACGATCTCATGATTGTCCTCGATGCCGACAGCGTCATGGATGGTCAGACCATGGTTGAGATGTCCCGCCGCATGCAGGACGATCCCTCACTGGGAATTTTGCAGGTTCCTCCGGTTCCTGTGAATCGCCTTTCATTTTTTGCCCGTCTCCAGCAGTTTTCAGCGAGAATGTTCAGCCCTGTCCATATGGAAGGGTTCAGTTCCTGGGCCAGCTTTGACAGTAACTATTGGGGGCATAACGCGATCATTCGTGTTGCCCCTTTCATTGAACATTGCGGCCTCCCCAAGCTGCCCGGTGTCGCCCCGCTGGGTGGGGAAATTCTCAGCCATGACTTTGTCGAAGCGGCACTCATGGCACGTGGCGGCTGGAAGGTCTCGCTGGCTCATGATCTGGCAGGCAGCTATGAAGAGTGCCCGACCACGCTGCTGGACTATGCAAAACGCGACCAGCGCTGGTGCCAGGGAAATTTGCAGCACATGCGGCTCATCATCAGCGAAGGACTTCGGCCCATCAGCAGACTTCACTTGGCGATGGGTGTGATGGCTTACCTCTCATCACCTCTCTGGTTGATGTTCACACTCCTCGGATTGCTGGCCATGGCCATTGATGGTGCCTGGCTCGAAAGCACCGAACGCATGGTGAGTGGTCTGGTGGTGTTTGCCTTCACCATGTTTTTGCTCATGGCTCCCAAGGTCTGGAGTCTGTTGGCCCTGGCTTACGATCAGCCACGTCGGGAACAGTTTGGCGGCTGGGCGAAAATTATCCCCAGCGTCATGATCGAAACCATAGCCTCTGTTCTTGTCGCTCCCATTATGATGTTCTTCCACACCCGTTTTGTCATTTCCACGCTCCTGGGAGAGAAAGTTCAGTGGAATGCGCAGAACCGTGGTGATGGCGATATTGATCTGCTGACAGCTTGCCGAGTGTTCGGCCCTCATACCATTACAGGCCTGTTGGGTTCAGCCTTTGTGCTGTTCTTCAGTCCGGGATTGTTCCTCTGGCTTTCACCAATCCTTGTGGGTCTTACATTAACTATTCCCTTCTCGCGCATTCTGGGAAGTGTCGAACTTGGGCAATGGATGGCTCATCGCAAACTCCTGCTCATTCCTGAAGAGGCCGAACTCACGCCGATTCTGAAACTCCAGCGGCGGGCCATTGAACAACATGAGCAATATGCGAACTCCCACGACCGCGAGGGATTGTTTACCGAACTCCTTTCTGACCCGGGTTTCCAGTCACTGCATGCCTCGATATTGCAGCAGACATCATCAGGAAGCCCTGCGCCTGAGGCCAAAGTTCGGGAATGGACACAAACCATTTTCAGTTCCGGCCCCGAAAGCCTCAGCATTGAAGACCGCCGGCAGTTGCTCCTCGACCGGGAAGCACTGCGTGAACTTCACATTCAGTACCGCGTTCGTCAAATGAATCAGGAAGAGGGGATCATGTCATCCGCCTCTTGAATTCTGGCCAACCTCACGATGTTATGACCAACGCCTGCACCACCTACATGACAGTGTCCGTCTATGTGGCGGTGTCCGTTCCCGTGGCGTCGTAATCGATCAGGCTTGCACTTGGAAAGCCCATCCGCAGGGCATTGAGCACTGCCGCGACGTCGATCACTTCCTGCAACACTGCCCCAGCAACAGGTGGCAGATAACCAGCGGCCGCAAACCCCATTCCCAGCAGACTCAATACAATTCCACCAATGGCGCTTTGCAGGGCGATTGAACGTAACCTGCGACTAATGTGTAGAAACTCATCGACCCGCTTAAGGTTCCCATCCAGGATCACGGCTCCAGCAGCCTCTGCTGTCACGTCACTGCCACGGCCAAACGCCAACCCGACCGTCGCTTCCAGGAGGGCAGGTGCGTCGTTGATACCATCACCCACATAGAGTGTGCGAGCGTTTTGTGTTTCCTTGCGGACGATCGCGACCTTCTGTTCGGGCGTCTGATCTGCGTAAATTTCTGTGATTCCCACCGATTCCGCCAGATATCGAACTTCACTTTCACGGTCACCGGAAACAATCATCACCCGCTGAAAGTGATGTCTGTTACGAAGATGATGGATGAAACGCATTCCGTCCGCTCGTGGTCTGTCACGAAAACTGGCCACTCCCGCCAAGTGACCATCAACGAGAATCACACACTCTAACCCTCCCCGCGTGGCCGGCAATTGCTCAGCCACTTGAGGCTGATTCCGCTGAAGTTTCGTTCGACCGGTGATGGCCACCTGCCGTCCATTCACTTTGCCTGTCAGTCCCTGCCCGGGAAGTTCAGCCAAGCTGGTCACTTCGAGCAAGGGAAGGTTCTCGGCATGGAGTGCTTCGAGAAACGGCATCGCTAACGGGTGTCGCGAGTATTGCTCCAATGCTGCGGAAAGTTGTAACACCTCGTTCTTCTGAAAACCGGCCAGAGGGGTGAGAGCCACCATCGCAGGGCGACCATAGGTGAGGGTGCCAGTCTTGTCGAAGATCCCCACACGGCACCCGGTGACTGTCTCCAGCACTGCAGGATCCTTGATCACAATTCCCTTGCGTGCCGACAGGGAGATGGCTCCGATGATCGCCACAGGAATTGCTATCAGCAGCGGGCAAGGCGTGGCCACGACGAGAACCGCTAAAAATCGTACCGCTTCCCCGCTGACCCACCATGCGGCAAGACCAATCGATACTGCCAAAGGTGTGTACCAGGCTCCCAGTTGGTCACCCAGGCGGCGGAGACGGGGACGGCGCTGTTCGGAGACACGCATGACTTCCATGATCTTTGCATGCCGGGAATCGCTCGCGAGCTTGTCAACACGAATTGTCAGGGCTGACTCCCCGTTGATCGCTCCTGAAAGGACATTCGCCCCCACAGCTTTGGGGAGTAAGTAAGGTTCACCGGTGAGAAACGATTCATCCATCGTTCCTCGCCCTTCCGTGACCGTCCCATCCGTTGGGCACGTTTCGTGGGGAAAGATGACTAAAAAATCCCCGATCGCGACACGATCGATGGCCACATCTTCCAATTGGGCTGCGATCTTTTGATGTGCGATGGTGGGCATGCGTCTGGCCAGCGCATCCAGCGCCGATGAAGCCCGTCTCACGGCATATGCCTCCAGTGCCTGGCCTCCTGAGAGCATCAGTACGACCAGCGTTCCGGCCAGATATTCACCCAACAGCAAGGATGTGACAATCGAGATGCCAGCCAATAAATCTGAACCAAACTCTCCATGAAACAGATTTCCCAAGAGGCCGAGAACAAGCCATCCCCCACCAAGCAGCAACGCAAAAAGCAATGGCACATCGGAAGAACGGATGTTTCCACAGATGACGGGGTTCGTTGACGATAACGCGAGCACGCACGCGAGGATCATGGCCACTATTGCCAGTGCGGCGATCGATGTCTGGATTCGTCCTTCCGAGAACCATGGATGAAAAGCCGCCGTTTTCAATTCCTGGGTTTTGGCCATCACGGCGACACCGACTTCGCACACCGAAAACCGACATGTGACATTCCCGTATCGGGGCTGCATCCATGTCGTGCACTGGGCCGGTAACGTGAGCAATAACTGTCATTGCACAAGAATGAGCCACCCCGCTGGCTTCTCAGTTGTTGATATGGCTGTGTCGGGTCATGGCTTCTCGCGGGGCCTTGAGGGTTCCTGGTGACGGCAATTTTGGGGCGTGAAGAGTACAAGTCGCGGTCATACCAATCCTGGCACCATTCCCAGACATTGCCAGACATGTCGTACAGGCCAAACCCGTTGGGTGCATAGGACTTGACCGGCGCCGTCCGCACATATCCATCAGACCTGGTATTGAGAAACGGGAACTTGCCATTCCAGAGGTTGGCCTGAGGCGACGTCTCACTGGGCGGGTTATCCCCCCAGACAAACGGTTTTTCCTTGAGGCCTCCGCGCGCTGCTCGTTCCCACTCCGCTTCAGTGGGAAGCCGTTTTCCGGCCCATTTCGCGTAAGCAGTGGCGTCATCCCAGGAGACATGCACTACCGGATGTTCCCCGCGGGTTTCGATATTCGAGCCAGGCCCTTCCGGATGCCGCCAACTGGCTCCGGGAGTCCAGACCCACCACTGAGAAACATCGTTCAATGGCACCGCGTGATCAGGTGGCGTAAAGACCAGCGCGCCAGGCACCAGAACTTCTGGCGAGGGTGCTGGTGTCCCCGGAGGAGAATTGGCCAGGATTTCTTCGGCTGTGGGGGCTTTTTCAGCTGTGGTCACGTAGCTGCTGGCTTTGACAAACTCTGCGAACTGCCGATTGGTGACCTCATGCTCATCAAGCCAGAACCCATCGATGAAGACTGGATGAGGTGGCCCTTCGTCCTGCCAGGCCAGAGGATCTCTGGAACCCATGACAAACTCTCCGCCGGGAATCCAGGCCATTCCCACAGGAGCCTTGGCACCCATGGGTGGTTTTTCCAGTAAATTTTCGGGCCGACCGCCCCATTGACGCACCCAGCCAATTGCCAGACTACCCAGAGCCAAGGCCACCAGAAGTGGAATTGCCGCTAGCAGGATCAAAGCCATTCGAGAGCGTGGCGGACGAACAAGAGTCGGGTTCGAGTGACTCTCATGGTGGCCGGGAGAATTGGACATGCGCAAACGACCCTTTGAAAAACTCGCACCGGTACTCGCGAATCGAAACCTTGCATCCTCCGTACCGGTCTCTATCGTGATGATCATTCAAGAGATTCTACGGTTCCGCGATGAGAAATGATTCATTCATCATCAAGGCCGTAGAAAATGTGCAAGACGTGACCACGTCTGAAATCCAGATTCTCAATGTGGCGACAACACACGAGAAAAGGAATACTCTCACTGAGTTGTGACAGACTCTTTGACCAAGATGACATCACGTCTCATTTTTCTCAGATCGACGATGATGCTGATCGCAGATCCTTTTGTAAGAACCATTGGTCGCTCATGAGCATTCTGGCCCCCACCAATCCTCTTGAGGCACCACAGACATCACCATGGGCACGCCTTTTGTCGTACACCGCACTGGGAGTGGCCATTCTTGTTTTGCTCTGGTCGTGCCATCGCGTGCAGCAGACCACCAGCATTACGTTTGATGAAACGTTTTATCTCAACTGCGGCCTGCGCAGCGTGTCACAGGGCAGAATCGATCCCATGCTGCCAGCCGAAGGAGTGGCTCCACTTCCCATTAGCCTCACTTATTTTCTTCCTCTGAGTTTCCAACCCAGAGAGTATCGAAAAGAAGTCTGGAAGGGACAGCCACAAGATAAGTCTCTGATTCAAGGACCCCGGCAACTTAACACGCTCCTGATGGGCGTTTCTTTATTACTTTTAGTTTACGGCTGGCTCATGTACCGCTTTGGGCCATCGATGGCTGCCATGGGTGTGCTTTTTACGTCACTTTCACCCACCGTCACCGCCCATGCCGCTTTGGCCACCACTGATCTCGGTTTTACTTTTTTTGCGTTACTGTCGATTTTAGTGCTGGCCTACTATTTGAAAGCCCCCTCCTGGCCGCGGTTTTTCATGCTGGCATTGGCTTTAGGGGCTGTCCTGTCAGCTAAATACTCTGGCGTTTTTATGCTTCCAGTGATTGGGTTAATGTTCTTCCAGCGGGATTACAAAGCCACTGTTCCAGCCACTCCTGAAAATCCCATTTCGACCGAAGAACAAGTTTTGTCCGAATCATCTCCTCAGATCAAAGACTTTCCGACGGGGTCATGGCTGTCGCGTCTTTACCAAAGCCTGAAGTCATCGATCGCACGCTTCGTACTACTGATGTTGATTGCGTTTGCCGTTTGCTGGCTGATCCACGGACTCTCATTTACCGGGCCACTGAAAAACGTCCCGCTGGCTGCCACTCCTGATGACTCTCCCTGGGTCAAAATTCTAGGGCGTGGGCCATGGGCTGACTGGGCCATGGATCTGGCACATGAAAAACTCTATCGGCCTGCTCCATTGAGCGGCATTCTCTTTCAATATTTACACAACCAGGGAGGACATCCCAGCTTTCTGATGGGGTCGATTTCGCAGGCAGGGTGGAAGATTTATTTCCCCTGCACGATTCTCTTTAAAAGCACGCCAGCCGAATTGTTGGTGATGCTATTTCTAGTGATCTGCCTGCTTACCAGTTTGCGCCATCCCGTCACAGCATGGAACAAGCTTGGTTGTGATGATCAGTGCCTCCTGCTTTCTCTCGTGGTTATCAGCGGGCTGCTGCTCTCCGCTCGAATCAATATCGGTCATCGTTATGTACTGGTGCTTTATCCCATGATTTTCCTGCTGGGGTGCAGTGCCTATGACCGTCTTTGGAACCGGCTCTCAAAAAGCCATCTTTCATCTTGCTGGCTGATTGTCCCTGCCATACTCTTGCTAGGAGGGCAAGTCGGGAGCCATGCGGCTGTTCATCCTCGCTATCTTTCTTATTTCAACCAGATGAGCGGCGGCTCCCGGAATGGATGGAAGCTGCTTGTCGACTCCAATCTTGATTGGGGACAGGATCTGCCCGCGTTGATGCAGGAATTGGCCCATATCAAACCGAAGAAGCCGGCATTGCAGTATTTTGGTACTGCGATCCCTGCGGCTTATGGCTATGAGGGAGACGTGATTCCCGAACTGACTGATTCGCCCCAAGAATACGACCTTCTCGCGATTTCGCTTTCGCAACTTCAGGGCCTCTATCTCCTTGGGAATGATCCCTATCAGAAATTCCGAAACTGGGAACCTGATGCTCGCGCGGGAGATTCCCTCTTTCTCTACCGACTTAATACTCCAGAGAGAGTCACTGCGTTTGAACAGGCGATTCAAACCCTACGCGAGGCCATCGATTCTGCACCCAAGGCGAATCCTTCCTGAGGTGCTGATGATGATCGCGGCAGCTCAATACTTTTTGCTATTCTGCTGCTGTTCTGAAATCTGCTGTCCCAGCTTGCCCTGCTGATTGGCTATAGAAGCACGTTTTTCTATAAATCCACAATGCATCAACATGTCGCCGAGTAGGTAGACCGCTATGGCTTTTGGGATGCCGGGCAATGGCACGGGTTGGCCGCACAGCGTGGGCAGCCTTTGACATATTTCTTACGAACGGCAGCTTCCAGATCGACTTTTGAGATGTTTGCCAAAGTGACGAGCCACGCCAGGACATCCGCGAATTCCAGTTCCAGATTTTCCCGGTCAGCTTCTCCTTGTCGAAGGGAAGCTGACAGTTCTCCCACCTCTTCCATGAACCACATGAATGTCCCGGCGACACCGCGAGAGGCATCTTTGCTGCCGAACATTTCCCGGATCAGAGTTTGAAGCTGCGGTAATGTTAATGCCATCTCTGGAGTGATCCGATCTGAATGCGTCGATCCAGCAACCGGCTTGTCATTCGTCGCGTGATCGGCACTCAGATCTTCTGTCTTGTCCAAAATTGCACCTTCCCCGAGCCACTCTTTACGGAATGATTATTGAATCCCGACTCGTAGAACCGCCCCATGAGAGATGCCACTGGATGCGCGTGGTTCTGGAACCGTCAATTCGAGACGACTGTCGGAGTCTTCCAGCATGTCATCTGAACCGACAGGGGAGACACGCTGGCTGACCAGAATCTCGCCGACTGGCCGTTGATCCGGAAAGAAGCCCATGGCATAGGTATTCCGGCCCTGAGTGATTGTCACTCTGGTGCTGGCGGATGGCCCCACTGCGTTTCCTCCGCGAGATGCATGCAGGGCGATCTGATGCTCACCCACGGGCAATTGCACCCGCAGGACTTGAATCTGATCGGGAAGCAGCGACCAGCAACGTGTATCAGCAGTTTCTGTCGCTTCCCAGGCCACGCCCAGAACATTCAGCCCCACACTGGCAGCTGACCAGGGAGAGGCATCGACCCCTTCCTTCGCCGCATAGATGACGCCTTTTTTGACGACACGACGCGCCACCGCTTCGGCGATCAAACGTGGAAAGTGAGCTTGAGACTGGCGCTCGGCCATTTCTCCGACATCGAGTAATGTCGCTGTTTTTCCCAGTTCTTTGCCATCAACAGAAAGAGCCACATTGTCGAAGGTTGGTGAAAATGTCCGAATCTTGGGCACTTTCACAGGAGCCAGCGTTGGTGGTAATCCTCGATCCGAGTTATTGGAAAGAATTCGATCAGCAATGAGGAGAGAGGCTTGTGTGGCGATCTCCGCCACTTCCTCTTTGACCGGGCCGCGCCCCACCATCGCAAAAACATATAACGTCCCTTCGCCGGGACGATGAGGGGACTCGAATTGTGCTCTTTGAAGATCCGCTTTTGCATCACGGAAATCAGGTGCCCAGTTAGCAACCTGCACACGGGCACGAGCCGCATCATCAAGTGTTAATGGTGATTCTTCTGCCAGCATGGCCCGAATATAAGGCCCGATGGCGACCTGTTTGTACGCGAGAATTTCTTCCTCTTTTGCTTCAGTGCGAGCGGATACTCGCTGAATGATCTCTTGCTGCTTGTCAGTGGCCTGGAGCGCATAGGCTCCTGCATCGTCTCCCGTTCGCATCAGATTGCTGAGTGCGAGAAAAGTGCGGATCAGCACCTTCTCATAGTCTTCGCCGGCATAGGCGCGGACGTTTCCATCAGCCAGCAGCATGCCGGCCTCTTCGGCCAGCGAGACCTCTTCGTTCTTATCGAATTGATCGCGTACTTCCCGCAGCAGGCGCTCAGATGCTTGAGGATCACCTTTCGCCAGTTCAATCATCGCACGGTCAAGCTGTTTCACGTCCTGATTGCGAAGCCGGCGGTCTTTGTGCTTCTCCAGTTCAGTGAGTGCCCCTTGCAGATCGTTTGTATAAAACGCGTCCCGCACGGCGACTGTTCGGCTGAAATGCGATGCACATCCCGGCATCAACACAACGGCAAAAAACGGCACGGCCAGCGTGACGAACAGCAGCAATCGCGATAAGTGACGTGCAAGCATGGCGGCGTCAGCAAAAATTGGAAGGAGTGGTGCTTATCATCTCAGTAACTCGATGGCGGCAGCACAAGAGTGTCATGCGAGCTTGAAAAGCTGGGGTGGTGTTAGCCGTAATGCTTGACCTGGCCGAGGCGAGACTTGTGATAACCTTTTCGGATTTCAGCAGACTCTTTGTCTGCCGTTCCATCGATCAGATTGACCAGTTCCAACGTCAGCAGGTAATCCCGCTGATAGTTTTTCTCGTTGCTTTTAGTCGTTCCTGAGGTGATGGTTGCGAATAACAGGAAGTCAAAAGGCTGCTCCAGTTTCTCCATGGTGGCCACAAACTGCCGACGGCTATTGGGAACGAAGAGGTCATCGGGACGCAGGCCACACTGACGCAAACCGGCTTCGACATATCGTTGATTGATGACTTCAAATGCTTCGGAGGCATTAATACAGGTGTCAACTTTTTGATAGATCTGGGCTTTAAAGTCGCCAATTTCTTCGGCGCTCTTGTTCTCGACTCCTGCAAAACAGATCCGCTTCCTGAGGGGTAACGCCATTTCGCCACCTGTCGTCTGGACGACAACATGCTGGCGTCCTAACAGGCTCCCCACGGATTCCTGAATCAAAGGTTCCCAGGTTTCTGCACCAGCGGTATGGCTCCCCACCATATCTTTATCATCTTCAGTGAGCACATGAGCGACCTGTTTGCCACGACACCCCGTGGCTGCCAGTGTCAGCAGTGCCAATGACCAGCATCCGGTATGAAGAAATGTTCGGCGTTCCATCGCAAACCTCTTTCCGTGCTCGACAGCCACGCAGGCGTTGTCATCACTCGGGGATCGATCGGGAGTCATTCATCAGGCGTACGTCCGTTTTAACTCGGCTCATTACGTTGCCAAAGAGAGACCATTCTCTCCGCTTGATAAAGTTGCGGCGTTTTGTGCCGATGGTTTGAGCCTGTTTCTCTGATTGAATTCGCGCAAACCCATTGGCCATCTTCTGTTCACGCAAGATCTGTCCGCTTGCTGAATGAGGGCATCTTCCTGGACGGAGATTTTTGATCCCGTCGGGTTAATCGGCCAGATCTGCCGGTCTTTCAACACAAGACGAAGCGAGAGGCTCTCAGGTTTGATACAATCCGGCCGACAGGAGCCAGAGTTGACACAACGCGTGCCCTCTGAGTTACCAAAAAGCAGAGAAAACCAGACTCGAGAGGATGTTTTCCCGTGTTGGATGATTATCAACACTCGTCGGCGTCAATGGCTGTGTTGAAGCAACGGGCCAAACTTGTGGCTGCCACACGGCTGTTTTTTGAAACGGCGGGCTATTGGGAAGTAACTACCCCGATTCTTTCGCGAGAGATCGTCATTGACTCGTGGGTCGATCCGTTCACGCTTGAGAATCAGGTCGCCAACGAAAAGGAGACCAGGGAGGAGGAGGTTCTCGGTGATAAGCACTTCCTGCAAACCTCTCCTGAAGCGCATATGAAGCGATTACTGGCCGATGGCTCCGGGGCCATTTATCAGTTCAGCCATGTCTTTCGGAAAGGGGAAGTCGGGCGGCTTCATAACCCGGAATTCACGATGCTGGAGTGGTACAAGCCGCATGATGAGCTGGCTGATCAAATCCAGTTTGTGGAAAACTTTGTCCGAAGTTTTTTCGCCGATGCGGCTCGGTTGCGAATTCTGGCTTCGCATAGGATTGGTGACACCCAAACGCCTGCATCCCACGGAAAGCTGCTGCCTTCGCTCCCTTTTGAACGCATGACTTATCAGGCGGCTTTTGAACAACATCTGGGAGTTTCAGTTCTGGAAACGCCCACAAATGAATTGGTACGGTTGGCCCAGTCTCGAGAAATTCCGACTCCAGACCTTTCAGAAGATGACCGTGATGGCTGGTTGAATTTTTTATTAACAACTTACATCGAACCAAAATTGGGATATGAACGGCCCACCTTCCTAATGGACTATCCCGCATCGCAAGCGGCACTGGCCACAACCCGTGCTCTTTATCCCGCTGGCCCTGAAGTGGCGAATCGATTCGAGCTGTATATCGATGGTGTCGAGTTATGCAATGGGTATCACGAACTGACCGACCCCGTGGAACTGGCACACCGTGCGCAGAAGCAAACTCGACTTCGTGAAGCAGCCCAGCTTCCTGAGCTGGTGGCGCCACAACAGTTGATGTCTGCGATGGTGCAGAACTTCCCCCCCTGCACGGGCGTGGCGTTAGGGTTTGATCGTCTGGTCATGCTGGCTTTGGGAGCCGATCAGGTTTCGCAGGTATTGAGCTTTGCCTGGGATCGCGCCTGACCCCTCTTTGCTACTGGAAATCATAGGGGCGGCTTTCCTTGCTGACGGCGATGGCATGAGCCAAGTTTTACCGAAGCGTACGAAGGATGCCGCCAGGAGTCATGAGAGATCTTAGTTTTTAGCGGACAGGACTTTGTTCATTGCCGATTCCAGTCGCTCAGGATCGTGCCCGCGCCAGACAATCTGGCCTTGAGCATCGACCAGCAGCAGGGTCGGAATTCCCTCGATCACCAGATCGTCAAAAAACTGCTCGGTTCCATAGGCATTCGGCCACGGAATCCCTGTCTCTTTCACAAAAGCCTGGCTCTTGGCCAGATCATCAACTCCGTGGTTAGTTGCTCCCAGAAAGACAACTCCCTGGGGGCCGTAGGTCTTGTAGAGCTTCAGCATGTCGGGCACTGCCGCCCGGCAGGGGCCGCACCAGAAGGCCCACAGGTCGATGACAACAATCTTTCCCTTGAGTTCATCAACCGTAGGGCCAGGGCCATTGATCCAGCCTTCCTGACGGAATGAAGGAAGCGCTCCTTGCGGGCCAAACGTTCCCGATTCTCCTCCAGGAAAATACCAGCGTGTAAAGACGACGCTTGCCACGACGACGGCAAACAAAGCATAGAGAAACTGACGCTTTTTATCGGTCATCGCTGGGGAGCTTTCACGCAGAAATCGGTTGGTAAAAGTGACACAACATCCACGAACCGTTAAGGCTACAATTGATATAACTCGGCATACTTCTGTTCGAGATGACGCATCAGAGGCTCGTGGGATATAGGCTCGCCTGTTGCCTTCAGAATCAGATCGGTTGCTGAATACCGGCGGCCGTACTGATGGACTTTGTCACCCAGCCAACGCTTGAGTGGCAAGAAATCACCTTTCGCAAACCGGGATGAAAGGTTGCCCAGATCTTTTGAAGCCGCTTCAAACAGCATACCAGCGTAGATGTTGCCAAGAGCATATGTGGGAAAATAGCCAAAAAGCCCCGCGCTCCAATGGATGTCCTGAAGGCACCCCTGGGTATCATTCGGTGGCGTTACCGCAAAGTCCCGCTGGAAGGAACTATTCCAGACAGCTGGCAGATCTTTCGGAGCCAGTTCGCCTGTGATGAGTTTCAGTTCCAACTCAAACCGCATCATAATATGCAAGTTGTAAGTGGCTTCGTCGGCTTCTACGCGAATGAATGACGGTTGAACCACGTTGATTGCGTGATAGAAATCGGACTGGCTGACATCTTTCAGTGAGGCCGGGAATGCCTGCTGTGCGCTGGGATAGAAGTAATCCCAAAAGGCCCGACTGCGACCGACAAAGTTTTCCCACAGCCGCGACTGAGATTCATGAATCCCGAGTGAGCAGGCACTTCCGCACCCCAGGCCGAATTGATCTTCAGGAAGGCCCTGCTCGTAGATGCCGTGACCGGCTTCGTGCAGGACACCGAAGAACGCTGAATTCAGGTGATGGTCAAGAAAACGAGTTGTCAGGCGGACATCGCCCGGCCCCACACCAGAACAAAACGGATGAGCGGATTCATCAAGCCGCCCTCGTTCAAAGTCAAATCCGATCGAACGGGCGGCGGCGTCTGCAAAGACCTTTTGCGCTGCCTTGGGATAATGACGGTCGACAATCTCGGTGCTGAGTTTGGTTTTGGACTCTCCCACACGAGAAATCAGGTTAACCAGACGGGGGCGCAAGGCACTGAAGACCGTCTGGATTGATGCCGCTGTGGCACCGGGTTCATATTCGTCGAGCAACGCATCATAAAGGTGTCCGTTGCCATAACCAACAGCTTCAGCCTCTTCGCGTTTGAGGCCGATCATCTTTTCCAGCCAGGGGAGAAATCCGGGGAAATCATTGTCCTTTCTGGCTTTGATCCAGGCCTGCTGGGCGAGGCTGGTGGTGCGGGAAAGCTCTTCAACCAAACGACGAGGGAGTTTTCGCGAACGGTCATAAGCTCGTCGGGCTTCCCGCACATTCGCCACTTGAATCGAGTCTTCTTCTCCCAGATCAGCGACACCGGCCAAATACTCCAGAAGTTCGCCAATCCGGGGATGAGTCGACCGTTCGTGGATCAGTCCCGCAATCAGCCCCACCTGATCGGCACGATGTGCTGAACCGCCCGGCGGCATTCCCGTCTGTTCATCCCAACTCAGAACCGCATTACATGACCCCAGGACGGCCACCTCTTTGAGTCGCTGGCAAAGTTCGTCATAAATCGCGGGAGTGCTCGACATGAATCATCCTTATGTCGTTTGTCGTGTGTCGTGTGTTTGCAAGCGGGTGGTGTCGGCATCTTCAGCCGGTATTTCTGGATGAACACCTGGTTTGAAGTGTTCAGCAATTCGGCTTTTTCAAAACAATGATTGGCCCTTATCGTTTGAAGGTCATGAGCAATCGTCAAGTGAGTGAAAGAATCAGGACGACTTGTCAGATTTCAAAACGAGCAATTTTCCCTGCGGGAATCGTTAAAGGCAGGTGGCAGCGGGAGAATGAGAAATGGCATTTCTTTCTGGAAAGTCGAGGGCAAATTTCTCATGCTGCTGAGAGTCTTCCCTGAAACTTTCGCCCCCTTCGTCCTCAGGGAGATGGGGGACGCAGGCTGGAAGAACTGGAGCACGATACTCTCGGCATAAGGATTGTGCATTGCCATCAGAAACACGGAAGAATTGCCCTCACCCCGGCCCTCTCCCGCAAGCGGGCGAGGGAGTTTTTTCCGGACAGGCTCTGAGAACATTGACATGAACTGATGCAAAATCCTGAGAGAAGCAAGCACCCGCCGGTTCAATCACTTTGAGCCGACATGACTGAGTCGGCATGACTGACGAGACATCACAGACAAACAGCATTCGCAATGAGGTTCATCGATGAAAATTTTGTCCAATCGTACCTGGGGTCATCTGGCGCGGCGGTTTGGTCACGCGGTGTCTGCGATGGCGCTCGGCCTGTGCCTGACTCCGTTCTCACTGGCAGTTCAGGCTGAGGAGCCATTGAAATACGAACATGGCCCGGACTCGCAGCGCAAAGAGGGGGTGCCTCAGGGGAAGATTGAAAAATTCGAGCTTAATGACAGCAAGGTTTATCCGGGAACATTCCGCGAATGCGCGATCTATGTGCCGGCGCAATATGATGGCAAGCCCACCGCCTTGATGGTGTTTCAGGACGGGCATACCTATCTGGGAGAGAAGGGGGATTTTCGCGTCCCGGTTGTGTTCGACAATCTCATTCATACCAGGCAGCTGCCGCCCATCATCGGGGTGTTTATCAATCCCGGCAATAAGGGAAAGCTCCCGGAAACACCCTGGAAGACCGATAATCGCAGCGTGGAATATGACACGTTGGGGGACAAATACTCAAAATTCCTGCATGAGGATGTCCTGCCACGAGTCAAGGCGAAGTACAACATCACTGATGATCCCAATCAGCGGGCGATCTGCGGTATTTCCTCGGGCGGGATCTGTGCCTTCACCGTCGCCTGGGAGCGTCCTGACAGCTTCCGCAAGGTTATGACTCAGGTGGGAAGCTTCACAGACATTCGTGGCGGTTATGTCTACCCCACAGTGATCCGTAAAACCGACAAAAAGCCGATCAAGGTTTTCCTTCAAGCGAATGAGTTTGATGTCGACAACCAGCACGGAAACTGGTTTCTGGCCAACAAGCAGATGGCCAGTTCATTCAAATTTAAGGACTACGATTACAAGATTGTGGAAGGAAAAGGGCCACATAACGGGAACTTTGGCGGCGTCATCTTTCCTGATGCCAGTCGCTGGCTGTGGTCGGATGTGGTTCAACCCGGTTCAAAACAGGAAGTGACGATCCGTGAGCCGAAGGTTGTTGGTGCTTCACAACCTGCCAAGCCGGCTTCTTCAACGAATGTTTCCAGGAAAAAATAACTTACGAGCAGGCTTTGCGGAAATCACCTCACGGCTGATACGCATTTCACCCTCAAGTGTCGCTCTTTTGTACCATGCTTGCCGCAGCTCTGGGCAAGCATGGCTTTTTGCTGAGTCGTTTTTGTTCAGGCTGCCCGTCTTTTAAACGCGTTCCCCGCACCGCTTGATTCTTCGACAGGTGGCGTCTCAGGGATGTGTGCCCAGGGGCCTACCCGAAACAGATGGCAGCATCGGTGGCAGCGAACCATCGTGGTCATGATGGAAAGAATTCCATTTTTCCCTGATCGGCTGCGGTAAACATCGGAAGTTTTGCAACGCGGACACTTCATACCAAGTCACTCCATTTTGCCGAATTTCACATCAAGCCAGATCCCATCTGGCGGCCCATTTGAAGTGAAGTCCATTCGGATGATTTGAAGAATCGCCGGAATATCTGTTATTTGGATACTTTGGCAAGACAATTTTTTCAGATCATGCTGCGTGGCTCTCTGTATATTTGAAATCCCCCTGTGGTGACAACAAATCAGAGACATTAAGCTGTCTCGGTTGCAGTAGACTGTCAAAATTGCTTATTCTTAGAAGTTGGCAAAAGTTTGCCACATTTCAGATTCAACGCGAAAGAGTGCGAGGCGACCTTGAAGTCTTTGGAACCGGTTGACGTTCGTGCAATTCTGCAAGGCAAAAACTCCCTGACCGCTGACGACCTGGCGCAATTGCGCCGTGCGATTTCTGGTGATCAGGTCGCGACAACGCGAGTCGAAATCGAAACGATTATTCGTGACGTGGAAGCTGGCAAGACCGATGTCGGCCCCGCTTCCCGTGCAGGGATTGGCGCCTGGTTGCTGGGTCAGCACGCAATTGCTGACAGTATCCTCTCAAAACTGACGACTGAACCACTGGCACTTTATGCCCATGGTCATGTTTTGTCGGCTCTTGAACAGTTTGATGCTGCTGCAGAAAAATTTGAAGCAGCCGCCAAGGCAGGATATGATCCTGTCGATTCTACGCTGAAAAGAGCCGGTGCACTGCGTTTGGCAGGGCGTCTGGACGAAGCGGAGAAAGCCGTTCGTCAGTCAGGGACTGAAGGGGCACGGCGAGCTGAGTATTCCTTCCAGATGGGATCAATTCTGTCTGATCGTGGTGATACTTACGGAGCGATTGAATACTTTGAACGCGCCGTGGATATGGATCCTCACCACAGTCAGGCTCTCTTCCGTCTGGCTGAACAAAATGCCCTCTACGGTAATGACACCGAGGCGATTCGCCTGTACGAGCAAGCTCTTTCCCGTCCTCCTTACCATTTGGGAGCGATGCTGAATCTGGGCCTGCTGTACGAAGACCGTGGCAATTACGCCTCTGCGGCTTTCTGTTTCCGTCGTGTTTTGGCCTTTGATCCGAATCATGCACGTGCCCGCATGTATATGAAGGATATTGAAGCCACGCAGGAAATGTACTACGACGACGATATGGCTCGAAATGAAGCCCGTCTGTCTCAGTTGCTCAGCCGGCCGGTCACTGACTTTGAGTTGTCGGTACGCAGCCGCAACTGCCTGGCCAGTATGGATATTCACTCGTTGGGTGATCTCACCCGCGTGAGCGAAAGCGACTTGCTCCAAGGTAAGAATTTTGGCGAGACCTCTCTGGTCGAAATCCGTGATCTGATGCAGCAACACGGGTTGAAAGTCGGACAGAACCTTCAGCCTTCCAAGCCACGCGATGCCGCATGGAGTGGTGCTCCTGCTGCCGCTTTCGCACCAATTGGCAACGATCTTTCACCGCAAGAGCAGGCTCTGCTCAGCCGTCCTGTTTCCGACCTCAACCTGTCGGTACGTGCCCGTAAATGTATGGCCCGTCTGCAAATTGGATCGCTGGCAGAACTGGTCCAGCGCAGTGCTGACGAACTGCTTGCGACGAAAAACTTCGGTGTGACTTCACTCAACGAAATTCGCGCCCAGTTGACTGAACACAATCTCAAACTGCGTAACGATTAATTTCGTCGCGTTTTGCAGTCCTATAAAAAAGGCTCGCCTGCCAGTTTCTGGTTCGGCGGGCTTTTTTTATTGCCGAGCCTTGATTCTGCCCTAAATTTGAGCCGCTTCATTGCTGCAACCATACCCAGAGAAGCAAGCCGCAAACTCCTCTGGCCTGATCAGAGGAGTCCCCATATCCTTTGGATTCGTCGTACGTTATCGCTTCCCGATGAAGCCACTCGATAAACGTCTCTGACTTTCACTGATCGCGCAAGGAAGCGCTATGCTGGCCCAATCACAACGAAGACGGGATACGTCAGGTACGGTTCTCCTGATCATCCCTGGACTTTTTCTGCTGGCATTTTTTATTGGCTTGCAGCAAACCCGCAGCCGCACGCCAGATCTCAGACCACTTGGGCCTGTGGATGTCACCCGCAGTCAATCGACTCTGGGAGCAGGAGTTAACAGTGGCACGGCAAATCTCTCTCGCTTCCCTCCGCAGACAATCCGTGTCGTGCTGCATGAAGGCCTGCTTTCCACTGGGACGATTCAATGCGCGTCACCCTACGTGATTCAAGACGCGGTCACATCGCGGCCGATTGCCCAGGGGGCCATGCTCCGAGCGGCTGAAATTGCAGCGACGCCCACAGGTCTGAGGGTTGGCCCGCACCTGCTGGATTATTCGTCGATCAAGGTCATTCCTCAAAGTCAGGGACTGATTGGCTTCGGGGGAAGTTTATACAAAGGTTTTTTGAGCGTTCATCGCACGCGTAATGAAGAAGGTTTCAAACTTCGACCGACCTTCACGCTCGTGAACCATGTTCCCCTTGAAAGTTATGTCGCCTCGGTCGTCGACAGCGAAATGCCGGCTTCTTTCCCACAGGAAGCCCGTGATGCTCAGGCGATTATCGCCCGAACCTATGCCATTGCCCGTCATAAGTCAGTTCATCCCGCAGCGTTGTTTGATGTCTATGGCACAACGCGCAGTCAGAAATATCTGGGCGCCGAGTATCTTGATGCTCGTGGCCAGCGATTAAAGGGCGAGACTGCCGCCGGTACGGCAGCAGCTCAACGGACAGCTCATCTGGTGGCCACTTGCCAGGGACAGATTTTCACCAGTTATTACTCCGCTGTTTGCGGAGGCAGAACTCTTGATGGGGCGACCATGTCTCAACGAACTGCTCCCTGCTTGAAAAGCGTGAGTTGCGAAGGCTGTCGCAACGCTCCACTTTACCGATGGCAAATGCAGATCCCCACTAATGACATGCTGGCCAAGCTCGCGCCCGCTTCGACTTCCCAGCCTGCCCTGGCATCACTGATGACAATCCGCATGCGTCAACAGGATGCGGGGAAAGCTCCTCAGTTTACTCTGACCGATGGGCGAAATTTTCAGCAGGTTTCCTCAACAGAACTTCGGCGACTTCTGGGCACCAAAGAATTGGCCAGTCCGCAATTCTCAATCAGACTGACTGACCACCAGGTTGAAATCGAAGGGCAGGGAAGTGGTCATTGTGTGGGCTTCTGCCAGTGGGGCGCCCGAGGCCTGGCAGAAACTGGCATGAATGCCCGCGGCATTGTGCAACATTACTATCCGGGAGCCGAGGTTTCGCGATATCAGTCACAGCCACTGCACGCTGCTGAAGCCCCGAATGTGGCAGCCCGGTAAACTTTTCACTCCTCAACGACCTGTGCTTCCGCCATCATTTGACATTTCACCTTTCTGTAACGACCGTCAAGGTTAAAGAGGTGAGAGACTCAAATTTGAATTAACAGCGGTCGACAGGAACGTTCTCATGAAATCGTGGCAGGTCAGTGGCCCGCGGCATGTCCGTTTTGGTGCAGGAGTGCGGCATGAGGTGTCTGCTTTTGTTCAGGGAAAAGCCAGCCGATTGTTTGTGCTGACCGGCAGCCGCACACTTGCAAAACAACCGCTCTATCAGGACTGGCTGGCCAGTCTGAGCCGAGTGATCCCTGTCGTCAGTGATCTGACTCTTCCTTCGCGTGAACCACAGATTCGCGATGCCGATACGCTGGCACAAACTTTCCGCGACCATGCTGCTGGCCCGGACGATCTTGTTCTGGTTGTTGGTGGTGGCTCAGCGATGGATCTGGTGAAAGCCGCCTGTGGTTTGGCCAGTCAGAGTCAGGTTCAATCATGCCGCAATTATCTGGAGGGTGTTGGAACGGGAGCATCTCTGGTTGAATCGCCATTGCGATGGATGGCGATGCCGACCACTTCGGGGACAGGGGCTGAAGCCACACGCAATGCGGTGATTTCCTCCGATGAAGGAAGTGCGGGACTCCCTTTCAAAAAGAGCTTTCGATCTGATGAACTCTATGCTCAAGCTGTGTTTCTCGATCCTGAGTGGACACTGGGACTCTCGCGCGATGTCACGCTTTGGGCGGGGCTTGATGCCATCACTCAACTGATCGAGAGTGGCATCAGCAGTAAACGAACCCCATATAGCAGTATGCTGGCAGCTCAGGGACTGGCCTGGGGATTGCCTGCACTGGAAAGATTGCTCGACCACCCTGATGATCTTGCCGCTCGAGGAGCCATGCAATCGGCGGCATATCTATCGGGCGTGGCTCTGGCGAATTCGGGATTGGGGATCGCTCATGCTGTGGCTGCTGCTTTAGGTGCGGTCTATCCCATTGCTCATGGCAAGGCCTGTGCTGTCATGTTGCCGCATGCTCTGACGATGAATCAAAGCGTCAGCCGTGAGTCACTTGCCCAGTTATCCTTGGCGGCTGGTGTGGCTACTGGCTCCAATCCCGCGACCGCTGCTCATGAATTGACAGAACGGGTTTCACGACTCATCCAGCGATGCGAGATTCCCGGTCGGCTCAGCGAATTGGGAGTGACTGCGGATCATCTTCCCTTACTGGCACAACTTTCTCAGGGAAACAGCCTTTCAGGCAACCCGCGAGCCGTCACTCCGCGTGAGATAGAAGAATGGCTGACAAATTTACACTAAAAAACTCTAACAAAACCTCTGATGCAGTGGGAATTGACGAAGCATTCAACGTTTCCCAACAGGCACAACCGGTTTTGTCAGGCGTTCTAAATAAATAGAGATGCTTGAATTATCCCAGATACTGTTTTCAAATGCTCCAATGGCTGCCGCAGCCTGAAGCTGAACAGGAGATGGCTGTCACGCAGCACAAGATCGCTCTTCGCACGAATCATTTTGCTCACATTGCATTCGTCTGTCTGGGGAGAAGACATCAATGATATCTAACTGCCAGAAACTCCTGCTAGTAACAATGTTGGTTCCCTGGCTGGGAATAGGTCATATCACTATTGAGGCGGCAGATGCCCGTAAGATTACGGTGATAGAGGCTCCATCGCCCATTTCGTGCCTGGCCATCAAGAGAAGAGGCAAAGAGCTGGCAACAGGCCATACGGATGGCAGTGTGCACTGGTGGAATTTTGCAGGGAAAGAGGTTGGGACTCCGTGGCCGAAGCTGGATTCGCCCATTGTAGCAATGAGTATCAATGATATTGATCTTTACCTGGCCGTGGCTTGTCGTGACTCCAGTGTTCAGGTTTTTGACCTGCAAACGAAGAAGGCGGTTGCAAAGACTATTTGCAAAGGTTCAATCACCCATCTCGGACAAGGAGCCTTTTTTCAGGGTGTGACCATCGCCGCCAAAGAAATCGAAGTGCTCAATGTTCGTTCGTCAGAAGTTTTGCTGAAAAGAAAATATCAAGGGCCGCTGACATCGCTCGTTCATGTTGATCGCGGCAGTTACGCGTTTTATGGCGGGCCGAAAGAGCAGAATATATTGCCTCCCACGGGCCTGAAGGACAACCAGCTTTTCATGGGAAAGAAGTTTACCGATCAACCGCGAACCTTCAGCAATTTGTCAGTAGCAGACAATCAGACCGTATCGATTGCAGCGTTCGATCGTGGCATCCTGATTCCTTTTCGATCACCGTTGATTCACAGTCCTCACCAGACTCGAGTTTCCGGGATGGATCGGTTTGTCGTCCAATCCTCTTATGACGGACGATACGCCATCTGCCTGGCGACTGAGCATCAGAAGCCGAACACACCAGCGATCATCTGGGATATGGTTTCTGAGTCTCCAGCAGGCGAGATCACAGGGCTTCCCGCAAAGATTCAAGAATATATTTTCCATGGTAAAGAATGTGTCTTTGCTGTGCGCAGCAATGATCGGTCGGTGGAACTGTGGGATCTGAAGGAACTGCTACCTTCATCCGAAGCTCCTGAAGCCCTTCTGGGTGGGAAGCTGAACCTGAAGCCGGAAAACTACAAGGTCGTTACCAAGCCAGCCCCCAAGGTTGACCCCAATGCCCCAGTGACCTCCCGGCAATTGGAAATCAGTAAATTCGCCATTCCGGGCGCCCCTCCTTATATGGAGGGATCCTGGGTCTTGAAGCCTGTTGAATCAGATCGAAGCTTCGTTTCAGCGGATGCCAAAGTTGCCGGTCTGTTCTACTATGTCACTTCGGAATCCTCTGGTGAGGATTCTCAGCAAAGGATGTCACAGGTTCTTCATCGGGAACTGCTACGTTCCAAAGATCGGTGGTATGACTGTGGCCCCTGTCCCTGGAAGGCTGGTTCACGACTGATGTGTCGCATGGAAGACCCTTCCGATGTCGACACGATGAGGCTACTCAAAACCGTTCGTGAGAACGAGGAACTCTATTTTGTTCCCGGGCAGCCTTACATGACAGAAGAAGCCTTCAAGCTCTTTCCTCCTGGCACTCAGGAAAAGATTCTGACCCAGAAGATCCGCTGGCTGTTCAAACAAAAAGAGTTTGGCCAAATCGAAACTTTGGCACAAAAGCTCCATGAATCGAAAGCCATGTTTGGCTTCGGGACTCCTATGATTGGTGCGGTTTACAACGGATTTCTGGTTCCCTACGCTCCTGATCCGGTCAGCCAACTGGAACTCCTGGATCTATACGAGAAGGAGTATCCGAATTCACTCCATGTTCATCCGGGAAGAACTCACGTTCTGATTGATCACGCCTGGAAGGCGCGCAGATCCAAAACTGAACCACGGGTTATCAATGAATATCACGACAAGTTTATTGACTTAATGTCGCTAGCAAGCCAATCACTGGCTAAATCTCCCCAGAATAGCAATCCTCCTTACACCGCCTTGATGAAGTTAACATTGGCTGTGACCGCACCGATGACTTCGGATTCCATCATCGAAGCCGCGATGGCGGGTTGTCAGACAGAATACTTTACTCTGGATATGATTGATACCGCTTCGCTCTATCTCATGCAGCGCTGGAGCAATGACCCGACCGGCCCCGCCAAGTTTGCCGAAAGACTCAAGAAGCAATTTCCGGGCGATGTTGGCGAAGCGATGGCTTGTCGTGTTTATCGTTGTTCAATGAGCCTTGAGCCTGAACGCTGGCAAGCCGCCTGTGGAATTGACGCCAAATCATTAGATCGGCCTTTAGAGGCCCTGCGTCGCTTAAAGCCAGATGATTACATCACTCTGACTTACTGCACGTTGGCCAAGATCGCGGAGGCTAAAATTGGAGATCTTCCCGATGAGGCGACACGAAAGAGCTTGTGGCGTTCATTGGGCGTGACGATGGAATTGTCCAGCGACGAAGAGTTTTCCTCACTCGCGGAATGGAATGACGCGATTGAAGACGTGAAGTATCCCACACTCTCCTGGCGAGCCTTTGGGCTTGTTCCGGGACATGTCAAATACTTCGCTCTGACGGGGCGAGTCTTTGCGGTGAACCGTGGAGGTGGGCTGCGAACCTTCGACATGAAAACAGGGAAACCAGAGACCAACCTCGCGTTTCCCACCTCATATCACCTCTATGACCTGGCTGTCGGTAAAGGAGGGGAAGTGACGGTCTTTGCCGGAGTTGAAGTTTCGCGTGCGGTCGGCAGTGAAGTGTGGCGCAAAGCAGTGCCTAACCTTGATGGCCTGGTCGAAGGAAAATTAAGTCCTGATGGCCGATATCTCTTGAACATTCAAAATCTCAGTGAAGTGATTTTGACAAGCATTTCGGCGAATGAGCTAAAGA
The DNA here is from genome assembly GCF_056500625.1 of Planctopirus sp. SH287. Lineage (NCBI taxonomy): Bacteria > Pseudomonadati > Planctomycetota > Planctomycetia > Planctomycetales > Planctomycetaceae > Planctopirus > Planctopirus sp. SH287. Next base: position 3,194,630 of record NZ_CM151403.1, read on the forward strand.
TTCTCATTCAAGTGCCCAATGCCATGAAGCCGGCGATGCGATACGAAACTCCGCTGGCTATCTCGCCAGATAGCCGACGCGGTGCGATTGGGATCTCACCCAGCGAAGTGGCGATTTTTGATCTCACGAATGGAAAACAACTGGGAGTGATTCGCGTAAAAGAAGGAAACGTCTTAAAGCTGGCATTCCATTCAGGATCAAATCGTCTGGTAATCGCGACAGATAAAGTCATCACCGAATACGATGCCACCAGACGCACCTCTCTCTTCTCTGTCCCTTCACCAATCCAATCGCCTTATGGCCGATTAGAGATCTCCGCAGGAGGGAAACAATGGGCGGTGGTTCGGGAGTTCCCTGCGATTCAGGCGAAAGCGGAAATTTTGATTCTTAACCGCTCAAGCTCTCCAGCGAAATGGAAGTCATTGCCTGGCATTCGTTCGTTTTCGGAAATTGCCTGGCATCCGAATGAGCCAAAACTGGTCGTCTTCAGTGGGTCAGGGGTCATCTCTCAGTATGACCTGTCCAACGAGATTCCTTAACCCCATTGATATTGCTGAGATGCCATCCAGCCGGCAATGTTTTCATTTGTGATTTCTGGTGTGCAGGGCTTCTGCACACGACTGGCCCGGAGATGAGATCGAGTGCCTTCGTGCTATGCTCACGGCTCTGAGTGAGCATGCCGGATGCTCCTTTGACGCCGATCGTCCATCAATTCAAAGAGCATGTTTGCTCAAAGCCGCAAGCATGGCACGAAGAGCGCTATTTCAAATGGGAATGCGTATGAGAGTGTATTGCGGTTGCCCGAAGTGAGATGAAAAATGCGGCCGTCACCATCAGGCTGCCCAAAAGAAATGAAACTCCAGGGAAATAGAACGTTTGCCCTGATTCTGTGAATAGCCAGAAGGCTCCCGTTGCGATGGGAGGAGCGATAATCGCTGTCAGGCTGGAGATACTCGCTAAAGCCCCTTGAACTCGCCCTTGATTTGATGGGGCAACGCGACGGGCCACGATGGATTGAGCCGCCGGCCCTGCCATTCCACCCAGTGCACTCAGCACAATAATCCCGTACATCATCCAGCCCTCGGTTGCGAAGGCGTAGCAGAGATACGAAATGATGGAAATCATTAACCCCAGCAGTAATGTGGCTCGTTCCCCGATTCGTGAGGAGACTCGTCTTAAAAGCGTGGCCTGCACCAGAGCTGTCATCACGCCAACAACAGACAGGGCGATTCCATTCTGAAGTGAGTCCCAGTGGAACGCCTTTTTCGTAAACAGGATCCATGTCGAGCGAAGCGTCATTTCTGCAAAACTGGCACAGAAAAACGCCAGGGAGAGGCCCAGAATCATGCGGTCATGCTGTAGCACTTGAAACGCCCGTCCGGGAAGGAGTGACGCCGTTTCGGGCCAGTGTCGTTTTTCCTTGGGAAGAGACTCGGGAAGAACCAACCAGCCGTAACAAAAATTGATGGCAGAAAGGCCAGCCGCCAGCATGAAGGGGAACCGGGGACTGATCGCTCCCGCTAACCCTCCTAAAACCGGCCCCAGCACAAAGCCCAATCCAAACATGGCCCCTGCCAGACCAAAATTCCGGACTCGCGTGGTGTCGTCACTGATGTCGGCAATGTAGGCATTCGCAGCCGTGATGTTCGCTGAGGTCATGCCTGAAAGAATCCTCGCGAATAGCAGCCACCAGAGATTCGGGGCAAACGCTGTCAGCAGAAAATCAGCCCCCAATACGGCAATGCTCACCAACAGGACAGGACGTCGACCATAGCGATCAGAAAGGGCACCGATCAGCGGAGCAAACAGGAATTGCATCAGGGCATAAGCCGTGATCAGACCGCCGTACCAGAGCGTGGCGCGACTTTGGTTTCCATTTGACAGTAATTCCACCAAATCAGGAAGAACCGGAATAATCAGACCAATCCCGAGCACATCCAATAGCAGCGTCAACAGGATAAAACCGATGGCGGCTGTGTTTCGGGAAGTGGAAACCATCGATGTATCCATCCGTGCGCAGGTTTTCCAAAGGCTGGGCTGAAGGGGGGATTTCAAAGATCCCATGGTCATCTCGGTGTCACTTCACGCGAGACAATCAATGACTGTATAGCGTTTTAGGGATGAACTTGCTTCCCAGTCCTTTTAAGTGACAACGCATTAGCGGGTAAAGAGAGCCTGGCTGACTTTGAGGAATTGTCAGTCACCACCGTTATGACCGTTACCATAGACGTGATCTTCCTCAAGACGGGTTTGGAATACCGCGCAGAGAAGAGTGCTTCATCCCGGTCAACCGATCACCCGTGAGGATGTCGGTCGGTCGGCAAACTTCACTTCATTATGTGAAACCGTTGAAGCGATGGATTGCGACTCCCTTCTCCGGAACCTTACTATCGGCAGGAATCGTTACGAGCGCAGTGCGCTCGGATTCTTGAGGCGATCCAGGGAGGGGCGTGTCTCGCGGTTGTTAGAATGCCCGGAGCTGCTGCCGATGTTGTTCGCAGTGCGAATTATGCTGCTGATGGTTCTTGCTGGCCTGATCGGGTCAAGCTCTGTTATTGCTATGGCTCAAGAAGCCAATGGCACAGCGCCCCGGAACGTCGGTCTTTTGGATGATGCCAACCCGTTGCTGACTCCCCCTGCGACACCGGCGGAAGAGTTTTCCGTCGTCTTGTTGATGGTTGACCTGGGACGTCTGGATCTGGCCCGGCAATACCTCGAAAAGTTCATGGAAGGATCTCCTTCCCCGGAACTGCTGCTGGAATTGCGTGAGAAGCACGGCACCGGGTCATTTCTCAAGCTGGCTCAGATTAAAGAACTGCGTCCTCTCTCGACTCGGCTTCAGGAACAACTGGTTGTTGCCGCCCGAGAGCAAGCTGCTAATCCCGAGTTTATTGGAAAACTGATCGATCAGTTGGGTGGGACTCCCGTTCAACGCGAGCTTGCGATTACCGAGATGCGCAGTATTGGTTCTGCTGTCGTCGGCCCGATCCTGCAACGATTGCAAACAACCAAAGACATTGCCGAACAGGACTTGCTGGTCTTTGCGGTGACCCGTCTGGGGAATATGGCCATTGATCCATTGCGTGCGGGGCTTGGCATTCCTGATGAATCCACCCGCCTGCGTGTGATTGATGCCTTGGGTTACCTTAATGCCCAAGCTGCTGTTCTCGATCTTTATGCGATCGCATTTGCAAAAAAATCATCGCCCTCTGAGAAGACCGCCGCGGGTCAAGCGATTGGACGAATTCTTTATGGGAATCCTGACCGCGCTGATCGCCTTTCCGATGTCGTGGCGCTGAAAGAACTTGAGCAAAGAACGGTCGACTACCTGAAGGGGCAAGGCCCTCTGGACGTTCATGATGATGGGCAAGTGACGGTTTGGGCCTATGATCCTCAGCAGAATCTGGTGGTGAGCAGAGAACTATCGCCCGAGATTGCGTCAAGTTTTCTCGCGACCAAAACGGCTCGTGCGGTTCTGGGAATCAGTCCGGAACGCCGGGAGGCACAGCGTTTGTATTTAACCAGTTATCTGTCCTATGAATCAGCCGTGGGTCATCCTGCGGCACAGACGGCGCAGATGTTGCGGTCGCTCAGCCCTGAATTGCTCTCTTCTGTACTGACAGAGGCATTGCTTGTGCGGCAGCCTGCCACGGCGGTCAAAGTCATTGACGCCATCGTCGATCAGCGTTCGGAAATCGCCCTCCAGACAACAGGGACTCTCAAGTCGCCGTTAGCGGCAGCTTTGAATTATCCTGATGTCCGTGTGCAGTTCGCTGCGGCTACTGCGATTATGGAGCTGGCTCCCAAGAATTTTGGCACACTGTCCCATCAGATCGTCAACGTTCTGGCAAGAAGCCTGGTTTCTGGAACAGAGCCACTGGCTGTGATTATGGATGCCGACGATACCCGCGGGACAGCCTTGGCGGGCTTTCTTGCCGAGATGGGATATGACGCGGTTCGTGTCGAGACCGGTCAACAGGGATTCAAGACGGCTGTCGCCTCGAATCAAACGGCTCTGCTGGTCATCCATATCAATATCGCTCGCTGGGATTTATCGCAGACTCTGGCCAATTTCCGTGCTGATGCGCGGACGGCAGCCCTTCCAATCCTGCTGTATGGCCCTGAGTCTTCACGGGGCGCGGTTGCTCGTTTGATTCGTGATTACCCTCCCATCGCTTACGTGGCAGAATCATCCACCACAGAATCTTTTCAGACCCAGTCGCGTGATTTTCTGACACGGTTTACTGCCTCGGCACTGACACCGGAAGAACACCAGCAAATGCGTGCTGATGCGTTAGCCTGGCTGGGCTATCTCGCTAAGACCAACCAAATCAATCGTGTTGACATGGAGCACATCCAGGCACCACTGATGGCTTTGGTGGATGATGGCAAACTCGGACCTGCGGCACAGCAGGCGTTGATGGCCATCCCTTCTCGTGATGTACAGACACGACTGATCGAGCTGATAACAAATTCCAGCTTGCCTGAAAATTTGCGGGTGATTTCTACAAACAACCTGCTGACTCATGTGCAGCGCTATGGATGGGCGGTCACAGGGATTGATGAAAAGCGACTGTTCGCTTCATTAGAAGATCTGCCTGATGGTCAACTCAAGTGGGCTGTCGAGACTCTTCGTGGTAGCCGCATCAATTCGCCACGTGCCAATGCCGACCAACTGGAGAAGTACCCTCTTCCCGCTTTGCCGTCTCTGAACTAAACCCGTTTCCGGGTTAATTGTGGCGGTGTGTGGGCATCATTTGCCCTGAAAAGTTTGGGGTTTTACGCCTCCAGAACGCAGCAACTGAGAGAGATGCCGTATTCATACGTCATTAATGTAAGTGGCTAATAAATAAAGGCTGCCGGGAGAAACTCGCGACAGCCTTTATTTATTAAATTGACATGCACCTGGCATGAATTACGCGATCTTCATCGCCTTGGCGAGAATCTCGGAGGTGCTGGGGCGCATAATCCGGGGATCGACCATGTCCCCCTTCTGGAGGGTGGTGCGGATGTCCTTGCCACTGATCGAAACGGGCTTTTCGCCAGCATGACGTTCGGTGAGGTCAACGCGCCCGATCGACTCATAGAATGCTGCAAAGCCGACCTTGACAGGTTGAATCAGCAGTTCACCGCCGAGCTTGTTGAAGATTTCCTGGGCATCGAAATCACCCCAGATCGCTTCGCCGTTGGCGTAAGGCACATCGGCGTGCTTACGGCCGATGACGATATGGGTGTAACCCATATTCTGACGGTAAATCCCGTGCATAACCGCTTCGCTGGGGCCGCCGTAGAACATCTTGATGTCGAGACCGAGCAGGATCACGCGATCAGGCACGGATTCGTTTCGGCTCTTCCACAGAGTGGCGTCGCTGTCGCCATCACCCAGTTGACGCTGCTGAATCAGCGCTTCATAGGTCGACATCCGAATCTCGGCGTTGACGTCGTCACCCTTGGTTTCACCAATGAGCGGGTTGAGGACAGCGCCGGCGTTCTTGCCGCCGCCGATCAACGTTTCGAGGCCGTAAACGAGTGCGTATTCATGGGCACGGTGCAGCGGGTTGCGAGTCTGGAAGGCGACAACAGCGTCCCAGCCCTTTTCGGCCAGCAGTTTGCGGACTTCGCGTGGCGTCAGAACGTATTTGCCGAACGCGGGGTTCTTAGGCTGAGGGAGTGCTCGCAGTTTGCCACCGATCAGATGGGACTTGTCAGCATCGCCCTTCAGAACCATATCGGCACCGGCATGATCGATGCGGTCGGTGCGATAAACTTTCTGGAGATACTTAAGCTTTGGCCAGGCATAGACATCAGTCAATTCAACGATGGCAACTGCGGAACCATCCGGGGCTGTCAGAGCGACTTTGTCGCCAGCCTTGATGGTTTTGGCCAATTCCGCCGTGACAGGAAACGCGAGGGGAATTGTCCAGGCGTATTTTTTGCCATTGTTTTCAATCACCGCTTCATCAAGCACACGGTGGTATACCGCACTGTCCATGGGGCCAGTCAGAGGGGAGAGTGTCCCGTCGGCAAGGCGATAGACCGTCGAAAGGTCGGCCGCCGAGACGGGAACCTTGGGCAAGCCAGCGGCTTCTGCCTTGAACGCTTCGATGTCACTGTCTGCAACGGTAAGATTGACCGGTTCGGACAATCCTCCATGGGGAGGAATCAAATCAGCCATAATGACCTGGAATCCTGAGAGAAAGGAAGTGGACGGGTGCGTCAGTCGGAAAATCCGCTGGTGACTACTTCCGGCGAACAATAGGGGGACTATTCTGAAAGATCAAGTTGTGCTGACATTTCCAGCCAGAGGTCGTAACGCTGTCGCTTTTTCCGGACAGAATTCTGAACTTGTCCGCAGTTTGTCAGGCTGCCCAAGCTCTTTGCTCAACCTGTCAAATCAAGTGTGACGCTTCAGTGGGCGGAAATCCTGAAGATTTGCTGAAAAATAAGCGATCAAACATGAGCCATTGGCTCGAAAATCACTTCGGTCTTCCCTTGAAAATCGCCGATGTGGTATTCAGTGAACAGTCAATTTGGAGAGTTGCTCAATTCTTCCCGTTGGTGTCTTTCCTCGAAGAAAATGGATTTTCCCCTGAGAAGAGTGCTATGGGCCTGGCTTCCCTGACATGCAGGCGACGGAAGAACCGCAGAATCTGCCGGAAGCTGTTGGCGTCACTTTCTCTTTTCTCCTGCACTCTGGCCCTGACCGGGTGTACATGGATGCAGCGCCAGGTGGCGAACCACGATCATCGCTGTGAACAGCTCTGTCGCGATGCAGAGGCTCTTCGCGATCAAGGTGACCTTCATCATTCCGCGTCACTCATCAAAGAAATTGAAAAAACAAATCCCAAAAATGCGTCAACTCGCGAAATGAAAGCGAAGATTCTTTGGGAAAGCGGGCATCAACAATCAGCCATCGTGGCGTATCGGGAGCTGGCAGAACAGTTTTCTGGTGATCCTCAGCCGGCAGTCTGTCTGGGGCAGTGTTATCTGGAGCTTGGTCAGATTGATGAAGCCCGCCTGTCTGCTGAATCGGCGTTACTCCGAGACTCACAGTCCGTTGCGGCCCGGATGCTGCTGGGACAGATTTATGAAAAGCAACGAGAGTTCGACTCCGCAGTGGAAATGTACCGATCGATTGGCGATCTCTGGCCTGACGATATTGCGTCTAAAGTTGCGATGGCTCGCGTGCAGATTGAGCGTGGACAGGCTGATCGAGCCAGTCCCATTCTCCGTAGCGTGATGCAGAATCCTTATGCCACGCTTCCTCAGCAACGGGAGGCAGAGTGGCAACTGGGATTGGCCTATGCGGCCCATCAGCGCTGGGACGATGCGTGCCAAAGACTGGAACAGGCGATTGCTGAACGGGAATCCTCAGCTGATGACTGGTATCAGTTGGCCCAGGCTCAGTTCCATGCTGGCAGTGGCAGTCATGCCATGGCCAGTTTGCAAAAGTCGTTGGCGATCCAACCCGGGCACCGTGGCGCCACGACGCTGGCTCAACTTCTGTCTGCTGAATCACCGGATAAAGTGCTCGTCAATAATGAGTCGCTCGCCCGTGATGTGGCCAATGTCCAACCGGCAGGCTTCACTCCGCCACAATAAACAGAGAATCTTCCCGCTCATGGTGTGTGGTCAATGTAAGTACTGAGAGCCTCCGAGAAGACTCCCTCTCCCGCCTGCGGCCACTTTCTCCCTCAGGGAGAAGGATTTTGGTGCAATGCTCAGTGGCTCTTACAATGCTCAATGGCTCACTGTGACGGGATTTTTGAGGATCCCCAGCCCTTCAATCTCAACTTCAACGATATCGCCATCTTTCATAAAGACTGGCGGTGTTCTGGCAACTCCCACGCCAGAGGGAGTTCCTGTGAAAATGAGATCTCCCGGTTCCAGCGTGACCATCAATGAGACGTGAGCAATCAGTTCATCGATTCCAAAAATCAGGTCATTGGTTCGAGATTGCTGCATCGTTTCGCCATTGAGACGGCAGGTGATGGCCAGATCATGCGGGTCGCCCACTTCATCGGCTGTCACAAACCAGGGGCCGACAGGGGCAAATTTATCGGGAGTCTTGCCAAGCAACCATTGCCCGCCAGGACGCCCCTTTTGCCAGTCTCTGGCTGAAACGTCGTTGCCGCACATGTACCCGGCAATCATTTCAAAGGCTTTTGCCTTAGGGATCTGCTTGCCCCTCTTCCCAATGACGACGACCAGTTCGGCTTCATAATCGACCTGTTTTGAAACCGAGGGGAGTTCAATGGCCTCTTCCGGGCCAATGATGGCGCTGGGAAACTTATTGAAAACGACGGGTTCCGAAGGGATTTCTGCTCCCGTCTCAATCGCGTGTGCCCGGTAATTAAGACCGATGCAGATCACTTTCCCGCAACGGGTGATCGGGGCCAATAACCGCCCTTCAATAAAAGGGCCTTTTGTCCAACCGGTGATCAAGGCGCTCGCCACGCGCGCCAAACCCTCGGGATCTTCAAGGATTCCCAATAAGGTCGGTGCGATCTGAGCGTCCAGGGCTAACAGGTCGACATACTGACCCTCGAGATTCAGAGCGACAACCCGCGATCCCACTTCGGTTTCGACCATGCCCAATTTCATGTTGCACTCCGGTTCCCAGAGGTCAGATTCTCAGATGTTCAAATTCATGGGTTCAAATCCATGAGTGAGTGAGCCTGAAACAGCCTGTGGCAAGAAACGAGGGATCGATCACGTCATTGCTACCGGAGAAAGCCACACGTCTCACTCATGGCCGATTCCCGCATGACTTCATCGTTGTTGATCCATGACGTCAAGCACACCTCCTGACAAACGTAATCTCGCCGCTGGCTGTTCACAAGATCGTGCGGGATTTCTCTGAACTGCGGGGGGAAGCTGGCGGAATTTCTATTCCGTTTGAGTAAAAGCGGCGACTCAAGCGTTCCTGAATCGCGATGGACTCGATTTTTGACTGCCGGGGAACTATACATAATGCCATGCTCGACGAGAGAAAGGAGTCAAAGTCATGCGGCATGGATCAAAGCTCGATCCTCCGAATCGGTTCGATAAGACACATTCCGTGCCAGATTTTGAGCATCTGGAATGGGACGAAGAGTACCGCCGGCAATACGAGAACCGGCCTCTCCAGTACCTGGCTGATACGTCAAAGTCGATCGTCGTTGAGAACGACTCGTCAGACATCCCTTTCCGATACAGCGTCAACCCTTACCGAGGCTGTATTCATGCTTGCAGCTATTGTTATGCCAGGCCATATCACGAATACCTGGGGCTGAATGCGGGCCTGGATTTTGAAACAAAAATCTTCGTCAAACACGATGCCCCGGCCTTGTTCCGGGATTTTCTTTCTCGTGATCGCTGGTCGCCGGAACCTGTAATTTTTTCAGGCGTGACTGATTGCTACCAGCCGGCAGAAAGAGAGTTTCGACTGACTCGCCAGTGCCTCGAAGTGGCCAATGCATGCCATCTCCCGATCAGTATCATCACGAAAAATGCCCTCGTCCTGCGGGATATCCATGTGCTGTCGGAAATGGCGTCCCAGCGTCTGGCCCATGTCAATCTCTCGATCACCACTCTTGATCCAGAACTGGCACGGGTCATGGAACCCAGAACCAGCATTCCTTCCGCTCGTCTTCGAGCCATTGAGATGCTGGCGAAAGCGGGAGTGCCAGTGAGGGTGATGGTGGCTCCGATTATTCCCGGTTTGAACGATCACGAAGCCCCGGCAGTGATGAAAGCCGCAAGTGAAGCGGGAGCGAGCGACGCACGCTACACTCTGCTCCGTTTACCGCTGACGGTCGAACCTGTCTTTCTGGAGTGGCTTCATCGGACTCAACCTCTCAAGGCAGAGAAAGTGGAAGGTCTTGTTCGCCAGACACGAGACGGCAAGTTGAACGACTCCACCTGGGGCAAGCGGATGATCGGCACTGGCGAGATCGCCGAGCAGATCAAATCCATGTTTAGCCTCTTTCGCCAGAAATTCGGCTTCACTGATCTCCCTCCACTTGATTCCAGCCAATTTGAACCTGCCGTCCCTCGAAGCGGCCAATTACGATTGTTTTGACGGGATCAAGGCAAAGAATGTTTTATTGCCGGCCCTTCAGGCCACGGCGAACGATTGCTCAATCGATTAATGTCAGGGAGTTGAGAAATCATTTCGCTGGTTCGAGGCTGTTATGCGATTCTTGTTGACCACACTGGGTTCCTTAGGAGACCTGCATCCTTATCTGGCGATCGGGCATCAGCTTCGTCAACGAGGACATGAGGTGGTGCTGGCCACATCTCCCGGCTATCAGGAGCGTGTCACACAATTTGGGATGGAGTTCGTGCCCATCGGGCCAGATCTTCCCGACCCTGAACGTGATGTCGAGATCATGGCCAAGGCCATGAACGAGCGAACGGGAACCAAATATGTCATTCAGGAATGGATGCTCCCGCACCTTCGTTCGATGTATGAATCCACATTGGCGGCATCGGCAGGCTGTGATGCCTTTGTCTCTCATCCGCTGACATTAGCCACAAAACTGGTGTCGGAGGTCAAAGGGATTCCCATGTCGTCGGTGGCAATTGCCCCGGCTTCATTTTTTTCAGCCTATGACCGTCCTGTGCTCCCCATGCCATGGCCATTCAACTGGATCTATCAAATGGGGCCTTGGGGTGTGCAGTCGACCCGCTGGGTGGTTCATCACATGGTCAATGGCTGGCTGGGAGAATACCAGCAGTTGCGGAGGGAATTGGGATTGCCTTATTCGCGAGAAAATCCCGTTTTAATCAACCTGAAATCCACCGAATTAGTGCTGGCGCTTTTCTCGCCTCATTTCTCGGCGCCTCAGCGTGACTGGCCTGCCAAGACAGCGCAAACAGGTTTCCCATTCCATGATGAAGGTCACTCGGGTGAGCTTCCCGAACACATTGAAGCGTTTCTGAATGCCGGGGAGCGGCCACTGATTTTCACCTTGGGTTCAGCGGCTGTCAGAACGGCTGGAGACTTTTATGAAATCAGTCTGGAAGTCAGTCGGCGGTTAAAGCGTCGGGCCATTTTTCTTGTCGGGCCGCTCGCAAAAAATATTCCGAATAATCTCGATGCCGCACATCTGGTGATTGACTATGCTCCTTATGCCGCTTTGTTGCCTCGCGGCCTGATGACGATTCATCAGGGAGGCATTGGCACAACAGGACAAGCCCTCCGCGCGGGTCGTCCGATGCTGGTGGTGCCGTTCTCGCACGATCAGCCAGACAATGCGACGCGGATTACCCGCATGGGCGTTGGCCATTGGCTCCCCCGCCGGCAATACACTCTTGATCGGGCGACCCGACTGATGGAATCAATCCTCAATTCACCGGGTTACTTTGAAAGAGCCAAGAAAGTCGGCGAGCAGATCCGACAGGAAAATGGCGTTATCACAGCGGCAAAAGCCCTCGAGGATTGGGCCATTTCACGAACAACCTGATAAAGATTGTCAATCGCCACTGAGATGACGCGTTGTGATCGAGAAAGAATGCCAGCCCCAGTTTTGACATGCCACTCAAGACCGCCTGCTTGCGATACAGAAAACGATTTCATCACTGTCAGAAAAAAACGTGCTAAATGCCTGTAAGCTTTCTTCCAATCGTGATGATCTTTGTATGTATCGGAATAGCTGTGTTCAGTCTGCTTGCTAACAGGCTGACGACGCATTCTCGATTCATGCTGGTCGTACTTTCACTGCTATTGTACATTGCACCTATTGCGCCACTCTGGGCGCAAGGATGGATACTCCGTCAATATGCCAACAGCGGAAACGCGGAATGCCAACTTGGCTATGCGAAATGGATTGAGTCCTATCCCGACTTGGTTCAAAACAGGATCATCTGGCCGGCAATTCATGATTTCGGCACATCTTGGAAATATCTTGAGTTGGCGGCAGCAAATGGAAATATGGAGGCGATGTATGTATTAGGGATAAGATTAAAGCACGATATTTTTGTACCCAAAGAAAAGCGCCACCAGAATGGTCAAAAGCTAGTTGACATGGCAATAGCCAATGGTTTCATACCACAATGTTCGGAGGAGAAATACTATTTTTCATGCTTTCGTAAGCAGTAGAAATATGTTCTACGAGCGAGCCGAACGTCTAGCGTCTCTTACTCCGACTTTATGAGCAACACCCCGGATATCTACAGACAAGCAGGGCTTATGTGTCTGTATAGTCTTACGTAGGGTGCATGAAACGCAGCGCAATGCACCAACTCTACATATATCCTGTAACCCACCTCACCAATCACTAAACATCACCACTCTGGCGGCGTAAGACCCAAACGTGAATTAACAACCGACTTCATACGCCGCCCCAAACCCCGCAAGGGGGAACCCTCGCTCGCGAAGGCGGGAGAGGGTGGCACGCAGTGCCGGGTGAGGGATTTTCCAATGGCTTTCTCAATATAAAAGTGTGCCTGGGCATCTATTCGCATAGCAAATGTAATGATCGCTATTTCAGCTTTGGCTCGCCCTCACCCAGCCTCTCCCATCGGAATGGGAGAGGAGTCAATCAATCAACCCCAACGAGAACTATCGCCCTGGCGGCGTAAGACCCAAACGTGAATCAACAACTGGCCATATACGCCGTCCCAAACCCCGCATGGGGACGCAAGGGGTAGTCTTGATTCGTTCTGATTGAGAGTGAGGAACGGAGATGACTCGCTCTCCAGTACCGTAACCCCTTGCCCCTGCGGCACACAGGCAGCACGAAGATGGGTAACCTTGTCATTGACTGACACAACAAAAAAACGCCCGGCAGCTTTTATAGCGTGCCGGGCGTTGGAGTCCTTGCAGGGCGTGACCTGATTGATCACGCCCGCGGCTGAATCCGGTTGTTCAATTAAGCCTTGAGCCGTGTCACGGCTTTGTCTTAGAGTCTGACAAAATACCTGCCCGAGCGTTTGGATGCTTTAGTGTTTTTAACTCCCCAATGAGGTTTATTGTCAGGCTCTTAGGGTTGATGTCGCCGCAACGTCCTCCGTTGTCGGACTTTACAAGCTGTTCACCCCTGCTTTTCAACTTTGACAATGCACTTGAGGTAACCGTTCGCTTCGAGATGAGCGACGACTTCCTGAGCGAGTTCAGAAGTCGGTAACAGGCAGATCAGAGGGCCGAAAAAAAATGACATTCTCAGAACGAGTCCGTAGGATGATGTGAACCTGTCGAAGCGATATGGCCAAATTCATTGGTCTGCTGGCGACCAAGTTCTTTTTGAGAGTCACATCATGCGCTCGCGAATAATCCCCGCCTTATCATCTCTGATTGTCTGTGGTGTTTTGTGCTGCTGGCCACTTGAAATCAGAGAATTCGGCTCTGTGTTAAACGCTCAGGAGACTTCCCAAGTAACCCAGACAAAACCAGCCAAAAGTGACTTACCCAATATTCTTGTGCTGTTTGGTGATGATATCGGTATCTCCAATCTCAGTTGTTACAGCGATGGAGTCATGGGATATGAGACACCCAACATCGATCGAATTGCCAAAGATGGAATTCGTTTTTTGCATTATTATGGCGAGCAATCCTGCACTGCAGGTCGCGCAGCCTTTCTTACCGGACAGCATGGAATACGCACAGGTTTAACGAAAGTCGGTTTTCCTGGTGCTCCAATGGGAATGAGCCAACTTGATCCTACCATAGGTGGGTTGCTCAAGAATCAGGGTTACTCAACAGGCCAGTTTGGCAAAAACCATGTGGGAGATCGAAACGAGACGCTCCCTACAGTCAATGGATTCGATGAGTTCTTTGGCAATCTTTATCACCTGAATGCAGAAGAAGAACCAGAACTCCCTGACTACCCGAAGGATCCCGCCTATCTGGCAAAGTTTGGGCCACGCGGTGTCCTTAAATGTCTCGCGACCGACGTTGATGATCCAACCGTTGATCCACGTTTTGGCAAAGTTGGCAAGCAAATTATTAAAGACAGCGGGCCACTCACAAAAAAACGAATGGAAACCATTGACGATGAAACCTCAACTGCTGCTATTGATTTCATGAAACGCCAACAGAAATCAGGAAAGCCATTCTTCTGCTGGTTTAACTCGACACGAATGCATCTGCGAACCCACGTCAGAACTGAACATCGCGGAAAATACAAACATGGAGATAGTGAATATATAGACGGCATGATCGAACATGACGATACGATTGGATCACTACTCAACGCATTAGATGACATGGGGATAGCCGACAACACCATTGTTCTGTACACAACTGACAATGGCCCTCACATGAATACCTGGCCTGATGGAGCCATGACGCCCTTTCGCTCAGAAAAAAACACCAATTGGGAAGGTGCATTTCGTGTCCCCTGCCTGGTTCGCTGGCCTGGAAAAATTAGAGGGGGAACAGTTACCAATGAGCTGATGAGTCACAATGACTGGATTCCCACACTCTGCTCAATTGCCGGTGAACCTGATATCGTTAACAAGTGCAAAAAAGGTTATGAAGCGAACGGACGTTCCTACAAAGTTCATCTCGATGGCTGCGACCAGTCGACATTTCTCACAAAATACGAAGGAACAGCCGGAAAAAATAATGGCGTCAAAAGTGCTCGAGATAAATTCTTCTATACAGATGACGATGGCCTGCTCGTAGGCATGCGGCAGGGAAGCTATAAATATGTCTTCTCGGAACAGCGAAAAGAAGGAACAATGGGAGTCTGGGCCGAGCCATTTACAACTCTTCGGCTGCAAAAAATCTTCAACCTGATGCAAGACCCCTACGAAAGAGCCGACATCACATCCAATACCTATTGGGACTGGAATCTCAACCATGTGGGCTCTGCTTACGGAATGATGAACGAGGTCTTTACATTCATTGATACCTTTGATGAATTCCCACCACGCTCATTTCCTCCCAGTTTTAATCCGGCCAATTTGATGGAAGAAAAACTCAAGACAATTAAGGCTGGACGAAAGCTGGAGTCACATTTCCCAATCCTTCGTCGGGAAATGGAGAAAAAGTAGTCAACCGCTATAGGGTGGCGGGCTGATTGCATTTCCCGGAGATCGCTCTTGGCAGCGTGACCCAGGCGTGGCATTGCACGCCTGGGTCACGTCAGTCACAAAAAACGTTTCACAAAACGAACATCTTCAACCATCCGTCTATCGATAAGCAGTATTTATGTATCTATGTAGTGAGCATGAAGCGCCAGCGAAATATACCAGATCTCCCAATCCATCGGTTGGCGTGTTTGTCTCATGCTTCTTTCAGGTATGTGCCTCGCAGCAGCCCTTTCTTACACTTCGCTAATCTTTGACCTCCATCAGGTTGGATAAGGGACTCACACCCTCAAGCTGAGAAACATGCTCGGCGCACAAAAAAACGCCCGGCAGCTTTAACAGCGTACCGGGCGTTGGAGTCTTGCAGGGCGTGACCTGATTGATCACGCCCGCGGCTGAATCCGGTTGTTCAATTAAGCCTTGAGGTAACCGTTCGCTTCGAGGTGAGCGACGACTTCCTGAGCGAGTTCTGCGATGCCCTTGTTGTCGGAATCGAGAACAAGTTCTGGCTTTTCTGGAGCTTCGTAAGGATCGTCGATCCCGGTGAAGTTCTTCAATTCGCCAGCACGAGCCTTCTTATAAAGCCCCTTGGGATCTCGCTTTTCGCAGGTTTCGAGCGATGCGTTGACATAGATTTCAATAAATTCGCCAGGAGCAAGGATAGCGCGAACTTTATCGCGGTCAGCCTTGTAAGGAGAAATGAAGGCAGTGCCAACCAGTGTGCCGGAAGTGGCGAACAACTTGGACACTTCGCCAATACGACGAATGTTTTCGGCGCGGTCATCTGCCGAGAAGCCAAGGTTCTTGTTCAGCCCCATGCGGATGTTGTCACCGTCGAGAACGATGGTGTGAAATCCTTTTTGGTTGAGCAGATAATCGACTTCGTTGGCGATGGTGCTCTTACCGCAAGCCGAAAGGCCGGTGAACCACAGAACGGCTCCCTTGTGGCCTTTGAGTTTTTCTCGCTCAGCGCGAGTAACTTTGTTTTCGTGCCAAGTGACATTCGTTGCTTTTTGCTCGGTCATCGATCCGACTTTCCAGGTTGACAGAAACAGTTATGGTTCGCGCTGTCTGATGCCAAAAACTCTTTGACCTCAGACTGGCAAGAGACATCACGACAGGCATTCCGCTACTGATGACAACTGGCACTGCCCATGGTGGAAAAAATTTATCAACAGCCTCTGATCCTTGCGAGGAGGCATGTCACATTTTTTACCGTGGACGGTATCAAACAGTCACCGAGAGAATTCACTGTCAGAGGCGTGCCAAGTCATGCAGAAGCCGATTGAGAGATTCTCGGCACATTCGTTTCAACGCATTCAGACATCACACATCGCAGATGTTAGGCGAAGTGGATTGCGGATGGAAGTAGAACCTCGATCGTTGATTTTGGTCACACTAAGTGCCGGCGCGGTTGCGACTCAAGATCTGGGGTGCCGCTCGCCAAAGGAGTGGTTCTCGACCATTTCTCCACTTCGTGTCAGCAGGGTGAAGCTCCGTAACATGTTTAACTGAAACGAGATGCGCTAGGCGAAGAGTTCTCGGCGCAGGGCATCAAGGTCGGCGTCAATGCGTTGATTTCGTTCCTGTTCGTGACATGATTCGGGAGAGATTAAGAGATTTTCAATCGACTGTTCGATTTCACCCGACTTCAGGCTGGCAAGTTTGCGAGTTGCCTCAGATTTCTTGGATTCCAGTGCCCGTTCAGTCGTCTGAAGCTGCTCGAACGTGTTGATGGCCGCCCGATGCTGTTGAATTAAGCCAGCGACTAAATCTTCAACTTCGGCTTTTCGGGCAAGCGCAAGACGCGCTGCGGCTTCTTGCCCTGCTTTTAATTCGGCCTTGGCCCGATTCTGCCAACTGGTGACTTGCTCGCGGCGTTCCGTAATTTCCTGGTTCATCCGCTCTACCGCCAGATTGGCAGCCGTCACACTGCGGCGTGCTCCCGCAATCCCTTGATCCATTTCCTGAACGATCAATTCCAGGGCTTGTATTGGATCTTCTTCCTGAGAAAGAAGTTGCGACAGATTGCAGGTCACGATGTCAGTCAGGCGGCTGAAGTAATTCATGGTCGACAAAGCTCCATTGATGATAGACCGTGAATCGAGCAATCAACGGGTCTGTGTATTTATTGAGACCAAATTTTCAGAGAGCCGTGTCACGGCTTTGTCTTCGGGTTGATGTCGCCGCAACGTCCTCCGTTGTCGGACTTGACGACCTGTTCAACCCTGCTTTTCAGCTTTGACAATGCACTAGCCTCAGAAAAGTTTGATGCCGAGTGGATCTGGTAGACAACGCAATTTTCCCACTGAGAGATCATGAGTAACAAAAATGTTTCAGAGTCGCAGTGGAATTCTTAAAGATCGCGCGATGCTGGCCTCCTCAATCTGTATGTGTCAAATGTTCAGAGGGTGGGCGAAGGAGAGGGCTTTGCCTCATCTTCATCCACTTTATCCACTGGGGCAGGCGAATCTCTTTCATCAGGCGGAAGAATCCCGCGTGCCTGGAGTTTTTGACGGAGTTTTTCTTTGGCCAGACGCAAACGGCTTTTTGTAGTCGGGAGATTCGCTTCCAATGAGATGGCGACCTCGGGAA
Organism: Planctopirus sp. SH287; assembly: GCF_056500625.1. Classification (NCBI taxonomy): domain Bacteria; kingdom Pseudomonadati; phylum Planctomycetota; class Planctomycetia; order Planctomycetales; family Planctomycetaceae; genus Planctopirus; species Planctopirus sp. SH287. The sequence goes on from NZ_CM151403.1 coordinate 3,212,243, forward strand.
GCGTCAGTTCGCTGAAATGATGCAGAACAAAGGTCAGACGCTGTTCTTCCGGAAGTTCTTTGAGAAATTCATCCACCAGACTGGCGACTTCATGGACATCGGCTGTCTGCTCGGGTGAACCGATTTCAGCCACGATGTTCTTCAGATACTCGTCTTCTTCCTGCCGGGGTTGAACAGAATGAACCAGGGCATCACTGGAACGTCGACGCAGGTTATCAACCAGCAGATTACGGGCAATCCGGAACAGCCAGCCACGAAATGCCCCGCGAGGCAGGTAGTCCCACGATTGGCTGTAAACCCGCAACAGGGTTTCCTGAGTCAGATCTTCCGCTAATTGCACATCATGGATCTGGCGGAGAAAGAAACCCGTCAAGGGGCCTTGATAGCGAGCAACAAGCTGGTTAAACGCCCTTGCTTCGCCCGCTTGGACGGCCAACATCAGCTCGTCATCAGTCGGCAATGATGCAGTCATCGGAGAAAAGGGACTCTTACGTGAAAGCAGATGAAATTCGACAGCACATCAGGAACGAACCCGAGGCATTCTGTCAAAGGGATCTTGTGGGAAGTCTTATCCGAAATGGCAGCTGGAATAGCAGGCTTTGTCGGTCAACCATATCGCGCAGCGTATGATTCCCGGCCAGAATTGTCTATCGTCATCAGTCAGAGTTTTGTGGTGAAATGTGATGTTTCCCGGAGAAATCTCCCCCCTCAGATTCATGAAGTCGAACCCTTCATGGATCCGGGAAAACAGGCAACCGTTTGTGGCTTGTCTTATCAATTCGGTGAATTATTGTTCTGAGTGAGTTTTGAAGTGCAATCTGACGTTCAATCGCCTGTGACTTTTGGTGCAACTGGCCAGTGGGATTGTCCATTACCGCGAGAGGCTCTTGTTGCGAGACTCAGTGGCCCGGAGGCGGTTTCTTCCATTGCCGCAGCAGTGGCCACGGCATGCCAGTCTCCCTGCGATTTCCCGGCTCTGGCTGAAGCGATTATTTCGGACGACCGCGTGGTGGTGGTACTTAACCACCGGCTTGCCGGGCGCGCAGAAGTGGCTAGTGAACTCTGGAAAGTCTTCGCATCTCGCGGGGTCTCTCCAGGGAATGTGACATTCATTGACGCCCCTTCACCAATGGAGCCTCCCCGCGACCCACGTGTCTTGCTGCCGGAAAATGTACGAACGGAAGTGGTGTGGCAGATCCATCAGCCCGGTGATCCCGCGGCATCGGGCTATTTGGGAACCAGCCTTGGCGGAGAGCGGATTTACGTCGCTCGCGCACTATTGGATGCGGACTTCATCATTCCCGTATCCACCATCGAAATGGATCCCGTCCAGGGCATCTGCGGCGCCATCCACGCTATTTTTCCCGCATTGACGAATGCCGAGACAATCCAGCGGCTATTCAAAGCCGGACACGAAGAACTTTCAGGTGATGACGAACGGCCCATTCGTCAGTTGGCCGAAGAAGTGGCCATGATGCTGGGGCTGCAATTTTCGCTGGAGTTCGTCCCGGCAGCGGGCGGAACGGGAGTTTCGCAGGTCTTGGCAGGACAACCCGAAGCCGTCCATCGGTTAGCTCGTCAAGCGATTCGTGATCACTGGCTGCTCAAGGTGGATCGACGCTGTGAAACTGTCATCGCTGGTGTTTCTTCACGTGATGGTCGCCCCTGTCTTTGGGAAGATGTCAGCCGGGCTGCTCAGGCGGCAAAACGTCTGGTGACTCGTGGGGGACGTATTATTCTTCTGACTGACCTCCCGGTTGAGCTGACGACGGGTTGGGAACTGGTTCGAGACTGCACGCAGCCGCGCGATGCGATCAAGCGGGTGCGGATGGTGCAACCCGATGATGAAATCCCGATTGACCAACTCTTGCGAGCGATTGATTTTGCCACCATTTATCTATTGGGCGGGCCGGAAGGTGATGTTCTTGAAGATCTCTTCCTCCACCCTTTGGCGAATTTGAACGAAGTGGATCGCCTGTTGGAAGGGAGCGAAGACTGCATTCTGCTGGCGGGTGCTCAGTATGTTCGCGGTAAAGTTACGGCAAGTTCATCAGAGTCATCCAGTGATTAAGTCTACTGCCAACTGCTTACTGCCTACTGGGGAACTTGTGCCGGATTCAATGTGGACTTTCCCATGAAATGAGAGGAGAGGTATGTCTCGAATTCCGGCCCTGGCGGTGGGATTGCTGCTGGTATTGATTGGTGCCGCATTTCTCGTGCATGCCTGGTCGCAATCTCAGGCATCTCGAGGAGCCAATGAAGCGGATCACGAGGCGTCAAGGCTCTCCTACAAGCGTGCCCGCAGGCGAATGCAGATTGCGGCGCTGGTGATTCTGGAAGGGTTGCTTATCCCTGCTGGCGACCTCTGGATGGAGCAGCGACCTTCACCCTTGTTGATGGCGATCTACTGGATCGGCGTGCTGTTGATTGCGTTATGGATTGGCTTGCTGGCGTTGGCTGACTATTTTTCAGCCCGCACAATACTTCATTTTGACTTGGAACAAGTCAAAGAGCAGCAAAGAGCCTTACAGAAGCAGGTGGATGCCCATCGTGCCAGGAGAACAACGTCTCCTGCTGACAATGATGAGACAACCTAATCTCGACGATGACAGGTGATAATAAAACAAGCCCGGCATTCAGAATGAATACCGGGCTTTCTGGCTGTAAAAAACAAGGCTTATTCAGGAAGGGGCTTGCCTTTCGTTTCGGGCAGGAACGGGAGAACAAAGAGGCCCAGCAAAAAGACGAAGCACATGGTTGCGCCTGTCAGTCGTGTGGCATCGGCATGACCCTGGTACATGGAATCCAGAAAGACACGGCCCATCGGCCCCAAAGCGGCGATGAATCGCCCAACGTTGTAGCAAAAACTGGTGCCGGTTGATCGCAAACGGGTGGGGAAGAGTTCCGGAAAGTAGATGGCATAGCCGGCAAAAAGAGCCAGCTGACAGAAGCCCATGATCGGCACAAAGACGAAGATCTGCCAGAATTCCCGGAGAAACAGGCAAACGGTGAGCGTACTCACAAAGGCAGCGATCAGAGTGATCGCAAAGGTTGGCTTGCGGCCAATCTTCTGTGAGAGTGCCCCGAAGCCAAACATGCCAAAGAAGGCCCCCAGGTTCAGCATGATCGACACATAGCTTGGCCAGCGATTCTGGCGGCCGCTGACGGTCTGATCAAATGAAGTCTTGAGGGCATTGAGATCCTCTGGTAACTCCATTGCCACCGCTTCCGTCGTGATGGCGGCCTCAGGCTTCGCAAGCGGATCAATCAGATCCATTTTCTCGGCACCATGTAGTGCAACGAATTCTGCTCGCACGGACTGTCGAATGACCGGGGCTTGAACTTCCCGGATCAAGTCCGGGGTATAAAACCCGACAGACCATAACCCCACAACACCTGAGCAGCCAAGAACCAGTCCGAGCAGAGCATGCTTTCGCCAGACAGGATCCTGAAACAGCGCTGTATAGGAGCCAAGCTGTTTCTCCTTGCCTTCGTTCAATGAAGCCGTCTTCCATTGCTCCGGCTCTTTCAAGTGCCGACGAACGACAATTGCCAGCAGTGCTGGAATGGCTCCGATCAGGAACATGATTCGCCAGGGACTGTAAGGAAGCCCCTGTTCTTCAGCCAATCCCAAGGAGAGATTGATCAGAGCAGCAGAAACGTTCCCGACCGCCGAAAGGGCCTGGAGCAAGCCCAATGTGTATGGTCTGGCATTCGATGGCATCACTTCCGCCACCAGTGCCACACCCACAGCAAATTCACCACCGACACCCAACCCTGTCAAGAAGCGATAAAACGCAAAATCCCACACCCCCACGGCCAAGGCGCTGAGACCGGTGAAGAGCGAATAAAGCAGGATCGTCACGAGCATGGTTTTTGCGCGACCCCATCGGTCACCCAGCATCCCAAAGAACAGTCCACCAGTCGCCCATCCCGCGATGAAAATCGACGTGGAGATGTTGGCACCAAAGTCGCGTGCGGCTTTGATTGCGGCGGCGTCAGCCCCTTCAGGAATCACCACCAGTTCCTTCATCGCAGCAGGACGGGCCAGAATGAACAACTGCTGATCAAGGCAATCAAACAACCAACCCAGAGCAGCCACCAGGAGAACGAACCAATGGTAACGAGTCATTGACCGCCACCATGGCCCTGGAAGCACAGGAGCATTCGAGTTGGCGGGGGCATCGATACTGTGCATGGGCGAATCTTTCGCTCATCCTATTGGGCTGTCAGCCTGGATCGGCCTCGTGCGAAGGATGAAATCAATTTTCAGGTGAAGTCCATCAATGCTTCCAGCACATCGGTGTGCTTTGGCAGGATTGCGAGGTGCCAATACACATCAATTCATGCTTCAACGCAAGCGCATCAGGGAGAATTGATGATCGATGGGGCGACGTCATGCAGAAGAAGCCGCCAATCCGTGAGACAACCCGGCTCACAATCCGTCTCTCTGACTTTCAAAACTTTGTGCTCAGAGAGGTCAGGAAACGCACGAATTTCAACGTGGATGGTGGCCACTTTGAAAATCGCGCGGGTGAGAAAAGGAAGGTGGAGACCCAATGACACGGCAAACGTCTTACACGGCAAACTTCTGAAGATAAGGGATCTTTGCCGCCTTAGCTTTGACGAATGACTCTCCTTCAAGAAGTTGGCCCAGAAAGTCCCAACCGCCCGTGGTGAGAGATTGTTTGGCACCGGCGGGAATATCGACCTTCGCGGTCACCAGTTTCCCTGCGGGTGATTGCGCCGAAACCGTCTGCTCAAGCAGATCCAACGAAAGAATCGCCTGAGGATCGCTCTTGATCAACGAAGTCAGGGCTTCCAGATCGGCCCGGTTGGCGCGAACACAGGGAATCCCCAGAGAAACGCAATTGCCAAAGAAAATTTCGGCATACGATTCGGCAATCACAGCCTGGATACCCCATCGCATCAGTGCTTGAGGAGCGTGTTCTCGTGATGAACCGCAACCGAAATTGCGCCCCGCGACAAGAATCTTGCCTCCCTGAAACTGTGGCTGGTTGAACGGATGGGAAGGATCCTGAATTCGGTCGTCTTCAAACGCATGTTCACCCAGGCCATCAAACGTCACACAGCGGAGAAATCTCGCGGGGATAATGCGGTCGGTATCAATATCGTCGAGCAAAAGGGGAACAGCAGTGCCGGTGACATTCGTAATCGCTTGAGCCATGGTGTCTTTCTAGACGGAATCACAAGATCGTATTTATTGTTAAATAACCAGCCTGTTCACGCCTGGTTATTGCGTAAAGTGACTTATTTTAACGGGGAAATCACTTCCCAGTTATCAGGTAGCAATTCACGTACGGAAACCAGCCATCCCGGGACGGCTGGTTCGGCTTCTGCAAGATCAGTATCGCGATAGATGACTGGTTGCTCGGGTTGGCTTGAGCGATAAACTCGCACCACATCATGTGACCGCAGATCAATATCCCAGACAACGAGCGTTCCTGCGGCGAAGTAATCCGCTCGCTTGTCTGCCAGACGCTGTTCTGCTCGAGGGCCGTAATCGCCTTCACTACGAATTTCCACAGCAAAGACCGGAGCAATAGGAAACGGCTCTAATCGTGCGGGTGGGCCGACATAATAGGCCGCATCGGGCGAAAAGGATTGGCGGTGAGGAAGTTCACAACGGAAGGTCGCGTTATCGGCGACCGCTACACCATTTCCGGCCTGACTGGCATACTCATCGAGAGAACGCCCCAGTTTTGTCGCAACTAATGTGTGCCAGGCACTGGCCGGAGACATGACAAAAATCCCTCCGTCGACAACTTCTGCCTTGCCTTCAATGTCTGAAAGCTGAAGGAAAAGCTCGTCGATGTTTTGACCAAAACAGGATTTATTCTGTGGGGAAATGGCAGTTGCCATCGTCACATCCCTTTATTTTCAACAATCAACCAGACCTGATAAAAACGCCAATCATCAATACATTTCCAGCATCTGTTCACCGCCATGGGCCGGATTTCCAATCAGCCGCCGTCCCGGAGGATCGACAACAAAATCCAACAACTCCAGCGGAACCTGCCCTACCAATGTCGGGACTTCATCAGGAACTTCAATCACGTCAACGTTGCATTGGCGGTCTTGAATTGTCAGTTGCACAGGGCCGTAAATTTTGGCCAGCCTTCGGCCTTGTGTTGACATTGAGGAACGGGTGCCAAACGAGACAAGCCCCAACTCCTGGATATACCGCGTCGGCAGGCACAATGTGGTGGCACCCGTATCGACCAGCGCTTCAGGGATGGAGACTGAGCGAATTTGTGAAATTGAAATTTCTCCACGACGAGCACGGAAAGTGTCGTCAATGCTCGTGACAACAGCTTCAACCACAACACGTCCCATGGCTTCTATCCCCGATACGCTGGCAGTCATGAATTTCCCCTTAGTATTACTCCAAGTCACGAACATCTGTCACCGAACCGGTAATTGCCGCAGCAGCAACCATCGCCGGGCTCATGAGGAGTGTCCGGCCTGTGGGACTGCCCTGGCGACCCTTGAAGTTACGGTTGCTGCTCGACGCACAGACTTCGTTCCCTTTCAGCTTGTCAGGATTCATGGCCAGGCACATCGAACAGCCGGCACCACGCCATTCAAAACCGGCTTCTTCAAAGACTTTATCTAACCCTTCTTCCATGGCCTGTTTGCGAACCAGTTGCGATCCGGGAACAACAAGTGCCTTCACGCCTGAAGCCACGTGCCGCCCCTTAACGATTTTAGCCGCCTCACGCAGATCACTGATGCGGCCATTAGTGCAGGAACCAATAAACGCCACGTTGATTTTCAACCCTTGAATCGGTTGACCTTCCTTGAGATCCATATACTGGAAGGCTTCACTGATCACTTTCTGCTCATCAGCGGCAAAGCTTGCAATGGTCGGGAGGCTCTCTTTTACACCAACGGATTGAGCAGGTGTGATGCCCCAGGTCACGGTGGGTTCAATGTCTTCAGCGGCGAAAGAAACGACATCATCGAAGGTCGCTTCCGGGCTGCTGGCCAGGCTGAGCCACCACTTTGCGGCACGCTCGAATTCTTCTCCCTGAGGTGCGAATGGCCGCCCCTGAATATAATCAACCGTGGTTTGGTCAGGGTTGATGTAGCCGCAACGAGCTCCCCCTTCGATACTCATGTTGCAAACGGTCATGCGTTCTTCCATCGACATCCGCGAGAAGACTTCGCCGGAGAATTCATAGGCGTAACCGACGCCCCCCTGGACTCCCAGTTTGCGAATGATGTGAAGAATAACGTCTTTCGCATAAACGCCCGTCTTAAGCGTGCCATTGACCTCCACTTTCCTCACTTTCGGACGGCCAAGAGCAAGGGTTTGTGTCGCGAGGACATCGGCCACCTGGCTGGTGCCAATTCCAAAGGCAATCGAACCAAAAGCACCATGCGTACTGGTATGGCTATCGCCGCAGGCAATGGTCATACCGGGCAAGGTCAGCCCTTGTTCCGGGCCGACAATGTGAACCACCCCCTGGCGATTGTCTTTGAGATCGAACAGACGGACTCCAAAATCCTGACAGTTTTTCTCAATGGCGGACATCATTTCTTCGGCGAGCAGGTCGACAAACGGGCGAGCGACGCTTTCGGTGGGGACAATATGGTCAACGGTCGCGACTGTTCGTTCCGGGTAAGCCACCTTCAGCTTTCTCTCACGAAGAATCGCAAATGCCTGGGGGCTGGTCACTTCGTGAATGAGATGCAGACCGATAAACAGCTGATCCTGGCCAGACGGAAGTGCCTGGCAGCTATGGAGATCCCACACTTTGTTGAAGAGATTTCGTTTGTCGGTCATGATCAAAAAGTCTTCTTGAAAAACCTGGCTATGAATTACGTAAAGCTGCCGAGCGATCCAGAAAAGCTCTACGTCCAGTGGCCCCGAAGGCCAGCTGGGAAGTTCTTTCGTCCATTGTAACTGCTTGTCGGCGTCGCACGACCTTGACACCCTCAATTGTGGCGATTGAAAAAGCCAATTACACCCAAAGATTCGATCTTGACCCCAAAACGCTTCTCCGCGTTCAATCTCAGGTTAAGAATCATCACACCGAAGTAAACACAGGTTCACTTCCGACTGCCGGAAATCTGGTGGAAGAGATGGTTTCACGGTGGCGATGGTCGGAAACTGTGAACGTTCAGGAAAAACAGCGTGTGGACGTTTGACCGATATCTGCTGCGAAATTTCTTCTATGTTTTTTTCGTCTGCTTTGTCGCAGCGTTTGGTCTGGTTGTCACCATCGACCTGCTGGAAAACCTCGATGAGTTCATGATGAATAATCGTGGCTCAGGTTTTGTGACGCTTCTGACTTCAATTGGCACTTATTACTGCTATCAGGCGATTTTTTTTCTTGACCGGGGTGGTGCGTCCTTGATGGTAGTGGCCGTCATGGTCGTCCTGGTGCTTTTTCAGCGATCGGGGGAATTACATCCCATGCTGGCCGCTGGTGTGCCAATGTACCGTGTTTTGCGAGCGTTAATAGTAGGGCCAGTCTTTGTGACGATCCTGCTCACTTTAAATCAGGAACTCGTGGTTCCAGCCGTGGCCCATGCCAATCACTCTGGCAGAGGATCGGTTTCTGGCGACGGTCAACTTGTCGAGCCAATTTACGACTATTCCACCAAAATTTCGATCAATGGCGAGAGGGTAAATCCCGCCAAATTACAATTAGACGGTGCCCAGTTTGTTCTTCCTGCGCCGCTGATTGTTCATGACTTGACCATTATTCGAGGGACAAAAGCCATATTTCGCAAAGCAGCGGGACAACGGCCTGATGGCTGGGTCGTTTTTGAAGCAACTCCGCGTTTCGAGGATCTCGCTTTAACGCCGCGCGGCCAGGAAATTATCCGCCAGATAGGTCAGGGTGGGGAGATTTTCATTGCCAGCCCGGTCAGCTGTGATCAATTGTTCAAGAGAAAGTCGAGTTCTTCTCATCTTTCGACAAATGAATTGCTGGGACGCATTCAGAACGAGGCTTACGGCCCTTTGGCAGTGCAGAAATTTGTCTCTCAGGTCCACACACGGCTGACGCAGCCGCTGATTAATCTGATCGCAATTTTGCTGTCAATTCCCCTGTTGGTGAGGCGGGAAAGTGCAGGATTAGTGATGGATTCGGGGATTTGTGCTCTCTCGCAGGGGGCACTGTTTGGCATGATTCAGTTGTCAGCATACCTGAGTTCGACCGGAGTCATGACGGCTGATATCGCTGCCTGGCTGCCGATTTTTGTCGGAGGAGGCCTGGCCGCCTGGACGAGCGACATGATTCGCTCCTGAGATATCCCACTTGTCCTCAGAAATTGCAGAGGGGTGCAGGTCTCTTTGGGAGGCTTTCACCAGATTTGCCGAATTTAGACCGAGTTCAGGCTAAGTTATTCAAAGAAAAGGGCTGCTCGGTTGACCCACGCTTCAGCATGGCTACAATCGGCGTCGCACCAAGGAATGTTAAGCCAGTTGGCAAGACGTTTCTCCGGGGCCGTAGCTCAATTGGTTAGAGCACCGGACTGTCGATCCGGAGGTTACGGGTTCGAACCCCGCCGGCCTCGCTATGCGAGACTCCTGTCAAGCAAAAAGAACTGATTCGGATGAGGCTCCGTTCGTCAGGGATGGAGGCGTAGTCGGTGTGCCCAGAGCTTCGGCTCCTCACGCTTCGGCCGACCATGTTTTGAACCTCTTCGATGACCCTGAAGAAACCCGGGCGCGGGACACCGCCCGGGTTTCTTCGTTTTTCCATATGGATCAATTGCTGGGAGGCTCGCCGTGTTAGTTCGCCTTTCCCTTTATCGGCATCACCCGGAGAGCGGAGTGGAATCGCGATCCGTTGTGGTCGAGCGATCGGACATTCCCAGATCCGGGATGCCTTTTCGATTCGAGCCACAATGGGTTTCAAATACTTTCAACGACCCAACGTTCACATGGTCGCTATGGAGCGTAAGCAAGATATTCGCGGTCGCTGAAGGTGCTGAATACGAACTCCGCCTGATCCCCGAAACTATGGAGACTCTCCAGCCAACAACGCCACGGCCACCCCACTTCGACTGTTTGGCAAAAGCAGAAAAAAAATTGCGGTCGTAGCGTGAAGAAACGCCGTGAATAGATCATCGGACTACGTATCCGGTGATCTATTCAGGGGTGAAGTTGGTGAGAATACACAAAACAGGGGTGTTCAGTTCGCAGCCAAGTTTTCAGCATTTTTTAAGTGGTGCGCCACATCCAATAAAAAACGTTTATCAAATCGCAGCGAACTTCTGCTTGCTCGTGAAAGAAAGCCAGCCGTAGCCCTGGCGGAGAGCGAGCGTAGTGGGAATCTCAGAAATTCTAAAAGTGATCGGCTTTGCCATTCCACTGGCCAAGTCGATGCAAGAATCTCCCTGGCTCCGAATTTGTCTCCATAGGCGGCGGCCGGCCAGCGAGCTTTTTCGTTGAGTTCGCAGCCGCTTTTGCAAACGCAAACTCCTGGTGTTGCCAGTCGGCGACCGACCCAAGCCGCCATTCTCACACAGACGGCATTTCCGACCAGACGCCATCTCAAATTCTTCTTGCCGTCGGCTATTAATGGTGTGTTCGTCCAATTCAACGGAAAACCTTGTAATCGCTCTGCATCGCGAACATCGATCGTAACCAGTTGCCGCTTCTCTCGAATCCAGATTGCGGGAGGGGAAGGAATGCCAATGGTCGAGCCGCCCTTCAACGTCGGCACACAATTGGGAGCCCAACCCAGTCCCTTGGATCCCTCAGTCCAATAAAAACCAAAAGCGTCGGATTCGGTTGGTTCGGGTGGCTCGGTTGCATTATCGGCAAAAAGCACTGTTCGTGGGTCATTCGTCATGCTTGCAACGATCACGACTCGCTGCCGCCTCTGAGGTAGGCCGAAGGCCTTAGCGTTGACGGTTCGATATGCCCAAGAGTATCCGAGAGAACTCAGCGACTCAGTGATGAACCGAATTGCTTTGCCACCATTCAGTTGCAACATGAAGGGGACATTTTCAAGAAGGATCCAGTTGGGCCTCTCACTTGCATCGGCAACTAATCGAAACACCTCTTTGACAAGCGCCGATTCACTCCCATCAATCCCTTCGGTTTTTCCGCATTGACTTAGATTTTGGCAGGGAAATCCAGCGGTCAAGAGATCACAGGCAGGCAGGCTAAGCAATTCTCGCACATCACCTGTGACGACAACGCCTGGGAAGCGAATTTTCAGTACCGATTGAGCGTATTTGTCATTGTCAGCCAGTTGAACAGTCCGGTGACCGTGCCGACTCAGCCCAAGTTCTATGCCACCGATACCAGAAAACAGTCCGACGGTTCGGAGAGAACGATTTGAAGAGTCTTTCAGCATTTTGTTCATTTATTGCTATCGACCTGTCACGTGCTGAGCCAATATCTCCGGTCACCATCTTTAAGTATCGCAGAATCAGATTGAGAACTCGAGGCAATTTACCGGGAATTCGATGATGCCAGAAAAAGCAAAGAAAGCAGCGAATCCGCAAACCGAATCCACAAAGGCAGACCAACAGATTCGGCAGATTCAGCAGGACATTCGGTTCGACACACGGGATTTTCCAATCGAGACCATTGTCAATCGGTTTGGCAATGAGAATTTCTTTGTTCCCCCGTACCAAAGGGAGTTCGTATGGAACGAATTCGACCAGAGCCATTTCATCGAATCGGTCATAATGGGATTGCCGATTCCGATGATGTTCTTAGGGGAAACGTCGGATGGAACTTTTGAAATTGTTGACGGTGCCCAAAGAATTCAGACGCTCGATAGTTTTAAGTCCGGGGATCTGGTGCTTTCTGGGCTAAAGAAGCTGACTTCTTTGAACGGCTTCACCTATGACATGTTGACGGAGACTCAGAGGAACAAGTTTTTAAGCCGAGCATTGCGAATCGTCATATTGGATCAGGAAACGTCAGACGAAAATCGGCAAGAGTTGTTCAATCGAATCAACAAATCTGGTCAGAAACTCACTCCAAGCGAACGCCGCCGCGGTGCACTCGCTGGAAAATTCATGCAGTTCCTAGAGAATTGTGCGAAGAAGCCGATGTTCGTCAAACTATGCCCCGTTTCGGCCGCTATGCGGAGTCGTAAGGAACCTCTTGAACTTATTACACGGTTCTTTGCCTACTCAGAGCGATATACAGAGTTCGTTCATGATGTTGATGAATTTCTAGATCAATTCGTACGTGACAATCTAAATCAGTTTCCGCAGCGACGATTCACCTCAGAATTTGACGGTATGCTCAAATTCATGCATAAGCACTTCCCTTATGGATTTGCCAAGACACCCACGGCGACTACGACACCCCGGGTAAGGTTCGAGGCACTCTCAGTAGGAATTAATCTCGCACTTCGACGAGATCCGAAGGTCATACCGCCGCCAGTAGTGGATTGGATCAATTCCGAAGATTTCATAAAATGCACGACCACACATGCGAGCAATTCCCCCAGAAGACTTTCCGGTCGTATTGAGTTTGTGCGTGATCGTATCTTGGGGGTGGCGGAATGACTTTCACAGACCTGAGAGCAGAGTTTGAGAACCGCGTGCAAGAAGTACATCTATTTCTAAAACTACTCAAGTCGATTGACAACGAGGAATTGGCCGTTGTGACTGGTGTATCAATTCAGAATTTTCAGATTGGGACGTTACCGGCAGATTGCAGTAAAGTCCTAAAAGGATCGGCCTATCTGGTCTTATACAACATGATTGAGGCATTTGTTCGGAGGGCGTTTCAAGAGATATTTAATCAAATATATGCTGATTCACACCACGGGGGGGAGCTTAATGATTCTTTTCGCAACCAATGGATTGAGCAGAGAAATCGAATGGTTAGCGCATTTGACGGGTCACCTGGGGTGTACATGAAAATCGTTCATGAACTTGTCTGCCAAGTACTCAAGAAGGAAGCCGTGTCGTTAGATCCTGACCGCCTACCATTTTCTGGGAATCTAAATGCCGATATTATTCGAGATGCCTGTAAGCGGCACGGCATCCAATTAAACATTTCACCACAGGCCCATGGTGGTGTGTTGCTTGAAAGCGTAAAGAAGAATCGAAATTTACTCGCGCATGGCAATGAGGCATTTAGCGTGATTGGGGGTGGCGTCACAGTGGCGCAAATTGAACAGGCTGTATTGGAGACAGAACATTTTATGCGTGACTTGATTTCTAGTTTTGAAAACTTTGTGACCAGCCGTTCTTATCTTGCCGCCCCTTGATTTGCCTGTCTTAGTTTTTTCTCGGTGAATTTTTCCATTTGACATTCTTCTCCTCTGACGTTCTTATACCACACGTCGGGACTGCTCGACCACGTCGTCAAAAACGTGATTTCGCGTGAGTTCGCAACGTCTGCTCTTGGGCTGGTCTCAGCCGGGTGCCGCGGCACGAACTCCAAGCTTTTGTTTGTGGAAGTTCAACGCCGGTCCTGTCTCACGCCTGGATTTTGACCGGCACCCGTCCTGCTGAGTTTTCGTGGCACGCCTGTTTCCCGTTCCTGGGCTGGCGTGATAGCGCGGCGATCGACCTTACCTACCCACGGTCTATCGATCGCCGCGCGTCCACGTTTCTTGGCTCAACCCCAATGCGTCCCCTCGCATTGATCGGAAACGCGCGCTATGTGCCATTTTTCAAGCTATTTATTTAAGCAGCAGGCACACCCACCAAACCTATCCACAACGCCCGTCATGGAGGCTTCGACGGATCGCGGCTGGCGTCCTCTCCGCCAGCACGGGCAATCCACCACAGCGGAGATTGACAGTGACTGTGATTTCAGCGGCCAAGCCTCGCGCCCGCACCAGATCCTTCTCGATTCGACCCGTCTCAAGACCTGTGCTCAAGATCCTCCACCAGCCCGAGGAGAAATGCACCCCACAATCCAGCCTCCGGCAGGTCTATCTGAAGCACATCCTGCGCGACCTCGAAGTCGGCGAAGATGCACTCAGCGACTATGGCAACATTATCAATCTGTGGGAGAAGCTGGCCCTCGATCGACCGGTGGGGAAAATCGATCGCGACCTCGTCAAGGATTTCCGCACACGGGTCGGAAACCAGTTGATCGACAAAGACACGCCCCGCGAACGCAAGCGTTCCCCAGCCACGGTCAACAAGCTCATGAGAGTCTTCAAAGCCCTGGTGCGGCGGATGTGGCCCAAGGATTCCCGCAATCCCGATGGTCTGGGGCTGGTCGATTACTTCAGGTTCCCCAAGCCAGTGACAGAGCCGCGCAACCTGCTGGAAAACTTCACGTTTACACGCGGACAATTATCAGATCTCTACAACGCCAGCCACCACGCGAAGCCGCTGAAATCGCACCGCCGATCACATCTCTACAATGCGTTGTTGTGGCAGACGGGGTTGGTGTTGAGCCTCAACTGTGGCCCGAGGACTTGGGATTTGTTCGCCCTCAAGTGGGCCAACATCGACTTCAACAAATACCGCTATGGGGCGGTGACGTTCGTGGCCGAGAAAACCGAGAAGACGCAAACGATCCCGCTCAACAAGATCTCGGCCATCCATCTGCGAGCGGTGAAAGCGTTGAGCCTCGACGCCACCTTAATCTTCCCCAGCTTCAAGAAGAACAAAACGTTCTACCGCTGCTGGAAGAACATTTGCGAGGCCGCTCAACTCCAGAGCATGAAGGGTCGGAACACCCGCTACGAGGACAATCGCAAAACCTGCAGCACGCGGTACGACGATGCCTTCGATGGCGTGGGATCGTGGGTGACCGGTCACTCGCTCAAGGGGGTCAACGCCAAGCACTATCAGGACGCCACCGCCCGCGTTCGGAAAGCGGTTTACCACCTGGTGCAACCGAAAGCCTTTCGTGCCGGGGCGAAAGCGCTGCTCACGCAGCTCAAGGCCGATCTGGCCAAGCAATCACACTCCAAGTGATTTCGGGCGAAATCACAACCTCAATTGATCCATCTCGGCGCGCCCGGTCTCTGCTGCGATGGCCTCTCGCGGTGGGGGCCGGGCGTGTTTTTTTCCTCTTTCTGCGCACCCGGTGCGCCCATTGAAAGGTTTCATGATGACTTCAGAATCCTCTGCCTCCCCGACCGTAGAAACAGTCAATCCTGTATTCGCTCAAAACGTCGTCAATCGAGCCATTGAAACGCTGGCCACATTGCACGATCAGCCTCCCAAGCCCGGTGAACTCTCACGCGAAGAATCGATGGTACTGCGGACCGCCATCGGGACTCTGGCGTGGCTGGTCGATTGTCCGTATGGGCGTGTGCCACCCCTGGATGCACTGCTGTCACAAGCGCAAGGCGCTGGCAACTCCCGCGTCCAGGAAACCTGAGCGAAAAAGCCAAGAAGCAACAAAGAGAAAAAGCCACGAAGCCAGGCAATACATACCACACATCCCAACGGAGTTCAGACCCATGTCAGAGACTAATGCCCCCACCGCCGATATTGACCGTGATGTGCAGCTCATCACTCTGCGTTCTGCCATGGTGCGGACAATCGCTCGTGATGATGCCCTGCGCATTCAATCGGTCTGCGAAGTGCGAAATAGTGGCCGCTCTCGCCTGGCGGCGGCCCAGCTGCTCGATGGCGTGCAGCTCTGCCTCACCATCGAGCCACCCGGCGAGCCGCACACCGGCACCATGTCGATCGTGCTGACAGTCGACGAAGCCGACAACCTGGCACGCATTCTCGATCACCTGGTCAGTTCCATTCGTGCGCAAGAAGTCGCGCCGCTGGTAACCAGACCAATCGGTTTTCAAAGGTGAACGGCCGTCCGGACGGCCCAGAACCTGTGGTGAAACGGAACAAGCCGCTTTGCGGAACATCACGCCCCACTGCTGGGGAATTGCGGGTTCGATGCCCGCCAGGTTTGTTTTTCATTGACTCAATCAGGATCGACTGATGAAAGCTTCTGAACTGACCATCGAGCAACGGGCCGAGGCGCTCTATCGCATGGGAGCCAGTAGGCCGCTGCTGCTGATTCCCTTGCAGGTCGTCACCGGCTTGATCATGCACGGTGAACCTTGCGGCGATCCGGTATGCACAGCCTGCAAACTCCTCGCGACGGAGATGGTGCGCGAGCATCTGAATCTGACCCAAACCCCTTCCAACAATTGAAAGGTGATCTTGCAATGACTCAGCTCGATAATGGCATGGAACTGGCCGCCCGGCGGATCGAACAGGATCCCGAGGCGCGGGCGTACTTTGACCGCCAGATCCCCTTGAATCTCCGGGGGCGTTTCTTGCTGGCTTTTATCTCACATCTGCAACTCGCGCTCCGGCATCCGCAGAACATCGGCCCATCAGCAGAGATGATGACGGGCTTTATTTCAGACGCCCGAGAAGACATGCCACCCATCCTGCAGCAAGTGGTCGATGCCGGCTTTGCAGAGATCCCGGACTTCAACCAGGTCGGTCACTAATGACCGATCCGTATCGGAAATTTGAGGGAGATAGAGATGGCTGTTGAAGTGTCGCGCGAAGACATTCTGGCAGTGCTGGCCGGGTTTATTGAGATGGCTCCATTGATGGAACGCGCTCAAGACCCCAGGCAGTCATTGCTTGTTCTGAATGTGATGGGTGACACGCTGGCCTGGGTGATTCAGGAGCCTTCCCTTCAGAGTGGCGAGGTGACTGGAGTACTCCGTGATGCCATGAGGCGGGGTCGAAAAGTCCTTTCTGAAATGAGGAAGGAACCCCATGAGGGCAACAAGCATTTGTCCGAAAGGAAAGCCGCCAATGGCCGCTGATCTCGAAAACGGCCCGTCACCGCGTCGATTTCATGTTTGGCTCGACAGCGGAGCTAATTCGCAGAGTCGATATGAGACCGAAGTCACACTCGATGATTGCGGTGTCACCAGCGAGCAGTGGGATCGCCTCAGTGACGAAGAGCAGGAAAGCCTGATGCGTGAATGGGCCTTCAATTGGGCGGAGTGGGGCTTCAGAGAAATCACAAACTCAATATAGAAACGAATAGAGATGGCCGTTGATCTGGAAAACCAATTTCTGGGAATGCTCGCAGCGTCGTTCGATGACTTCAGTGAGATGCCAGCCGAACAACGGGAGGGACTGCGCAACGCCTTCTATGGCGGGGCGCTCGTCGCTGTCCTGGAGTTTCCCGAAAGCCCGACAAAGCTGCATTTGATGCTGCAGCTCAACGCCTACATCCGAAATCACAACGCCCGACACGGGCTGACTTCTTAATGCTATGGGGGACTGATGACACTGCGAGTCTTTGTGCGGGATGACAGTGGAGAACCCGCCTATTACTGGGGTGAGCCGGGGACGCTCAATGAAGCGAGTCTGGGGCAACACCTCCATTCACTCATCCTGAATGCTGTGGAAACTGGTGACACTTCGCTATCAGTCGACTTTGAGCTGAAGGACATGACTGACGACGAAGTGGCCAATCTGCCTGACGTATAAAACCAAGAGTCGGCGGCAACAACAAGGCGGAGCGAAACCGATCGTTGTGGGCCGGGGAGATCACTAGCCGAGACGCCTTTGCGGTTCAACGCCGCGCCGTTCTCAATGTTAGCCTCGGGGGTTCAAGCCCCTCCCGATTCAATGGCACATCAGTGTGTCCTGTATTCTCTTAACTCTACTCGAAGGATCGATCGCATGCTGGTCTTAACCCGTAAACCCAGTGAAGTCATTCAATTGAAACTGACCGAGGATCTCCCCGCCGGAACACTCCTCTACATCACAGCCATCGATCAGCGAGCCTGCGGTATGCGGCTGGGATTCGATGCGCCGCAATCGGTCAAAATCGTCCGCGTCGAATTGATCCCCGTCGACGAACTGGCCGAGGATTCCATCGCGGCCGCCTGAATCTCCCCACGCGGCCGCAGGAGGTGGTCGCTTCTGAGGTGGTCGCCGGGGAAAGGATGCTCCCAGGTGACCCCAGCTGATTGTCAGGCCCATGGAAGGCCCCCCTTCACCCATACCAGCGACACAGGCCAAGGCGCACAGCACCGGGGTCGAGATGCAGCGACGTCTGCCGCTTGACCTCGACCCCGTCGACCAGCTGCGGCTCCTCCCCATTCCCCCGGGCGAACGCGAGCTGCTCCTGGCGATCTGCGCTCAGGATCCGACCACGTTCACCTGGAACGCTCCCGCTAAACATCTGGCCGAACTGCTCCACTGTCACCCCGGCACCATCACCCGGCGTTCAGCCAAGTGTGCGGCGGCTGGATTGCTTGAGGTGGAAGTGCGACCAGGTCGGCCCAGCCGCTTGACCATCACTCCGGCTGCTTTCTCCCCCGCGACTTTCTCCAGCCAGGTGATGCCCCTGCCCAGCCGCCGTCAACGCCGGGCAAGTTCATCCCCAACAGTTCCAACCCCAGCTCCCATGATGGTGCCCACACCGTTCCCAGTGACATTCCCAGCGACATCCCCCAGCGTGCTGAACCGTCGGCGCCGAAAGCGGGATGTGGCGGGGGAACTGATGACGGTCACGCTCTATTGGGTGGGTCTGGTGGTGGAACTGGTGACCAGTTGCGCGCCGACCGCTCACCCCCAGCGCGCCAAGTCCTGGCGCAAACCCCTGCCCGACCAGTTGGAGTTCACCTTTGCGCCGGCACCCCCAGCGCAAACCCCCGCTGTGGCCAGTGCTGTGGTTAGTGCTGAGAGCGCAAACCCCCACCCCCAGCGCGCAAACCCTCCGCGCAAACCTCGGAAAACGGCCCCCAGCGCTAGCGCCGACAGCTTCGGCGCTAGCGCAAACCCAGTGACCCCCAGCGCGCAAACCTCCTCTATAGAATTTAGATCTTTAGATAGAAAGAAGAATTCTTCTATCTCTCTATTAGAGAAGAGTTCTTCAGAGAAGAAGCCACGCATCGAATGGGGTGTGGCTTCCATCACCGCTTCGGCGCTGAAGACCAATCCCGCCCTGATCCGCAAGCTGCAGCAGGCCGCGGCCAATCACGGGTACGACATCCCGCTCACTCAATTTGCGGCGCTGTGCTGTTACGTGGGACGAAAATGCATGAACCCCCAGGATCCCAAAAAAAACAGCCCGGGGGGAATGCTGTACTACCTGCTGACCAACGAAACAGATCGCCTGGGCAACGTCTGTCTGGATCGACCGGAACCGATTGACCGGAAGCAGGCCAAAGCCATCTTCGACCATGAGACGGCCATGCAGGCCAGCGAAGCCAGAACGCCGTCCCGGCCGCGATCATCGCCCACAGCCTCAAACATCAGCCCTACGCCCGAACGGCCGCCAGCAGCCACCGAAGGGCCAATGGCCGGGTCGGGGCTGGACAAGTTTGCGTTGCTCCGCCGGGCACAAGCGGCCCGGCGAACGTTCACGGACGATCCTTCCCGCATGGATGCGGTGCTTTCCCAATTACCAGAGGTGTGACATGGCCACCAAGGCTCCCAAAACGATCGATGGCTTTTATGAATGGCTCTGCAAAACGTGCCCGGATGGAACGGACGTCGATTTCCACATCGACCTGGGACACAAGAAGGAACGTGGGCGGACGTACTCTTCCGTCACTTACCGGATTGACCTGGTCGATTACCTGGATGATCGACCGGACGAAATTCACGACCTGCTCCGGAAATCGTTCCACTCGTTGGAAGATGCCGCGTTGTGGGTGACGCGTCAGGCCGTGCCGCTGCTGACTGGCGCGAAGCTGGAAATTCCCCGGCCGAAGCAATCAAGGCTCACAAGCAAGCCGCAACGGACGCTCCGCCTGGAACACAAACCCGACCCTTCACCCCTGATTCCCTGAAAGATGGCCATGATCAATCGACTCCACACGGTGTCCCAACACCTCAATTTGGGACACCGTCACGCTCAGTCTTACGAGGAATACTTGTCGTGCAACAACCTGCCAGACAGTGAGGCGTCCAGGACTGCCTACAGTGAAATGATCAATCAGCCACACGAGTACCGGTTTGATAAGCCGGGAATTGAGCCGCTTCTGGAACTCAGGGGCTTTCGCAGAAACGGTCAGGGCAATTGGGAACTGACCATTGCCGAGGATGACCAGAGCCGGCTGGCCGTGCTGCTCCTGGAGAACCATCAGAACCCACGTGCGTTCGACATCGAACTGCACACCATCACGAAAGATGATCAATCCCGCGAGATGGTGTTTTTGTCCTACGCGAAACCGGTCTCCACGATTCAGCAAGTGGAACGTTTTCTGGCAGCCATGGAGGAGGTGTGCCAATGAGTGGGGATCAATCAAATGACATCGAGTTCGACACGGATTACACGAATGAAGTGGTGTGTCCCTGGTGTGGCTATGAACACGGGGATTCATGGGAATTTGAGGAAGGAGACCATGAGTGCAGCGGCTGTGATCGCAAGTTCTTTCTGACGCGGGATGTGTCGGTGACCTATTCGACAGAGCGCATTGAGGAGGAATCATGAAGCGATACCTGTGTTGGATCTTTGGCTGCGAATGCCCAAGCCACTGGTACTGCTGCCTCCGCTGTAGTGCCGGTATCTATGATGGTGATTTCATTCAGCAGCCCTGCTGGCTGATTCGCATAAACAAGCGATGCTGGCTGTGGATGCTCTTGAAAATACGTGGGCACAAGTGCTGCCACTGCGGCCATCGTTACTGGATTCCTGGCCCCGGTGGCAATGAATGGTGTTGTTCAAGCGAGTGTGACCAGCTTCACGTTCCCTTTTAGGAGGCTCTTTGAATGAGGAACTATGAACTGATGGCTATCCTCCAGGAATATCCCGCCGGTGCCACTGTCCGGATACAACCGAATTCCTCAGGCCAGGAGTGTTATGACATCGTCGAAGTCGTGGATTCGACGGAAGAGGAATCTGGCAGCGATGTCTCCATCTGGCTGAACGGCGACAAGCCCACCGGGAAGAAATCATGAGAGTGGCGAAAGCGAAACCCCTGGCCGGGCAGCTCTCGTTTCTGGGTGAACTGCCCATTCGCTACTGCCCGATCTGCGGCCGACGCCTGACCAGCGAAAAAAGCCACCGGGCCGGGATCGGCCCCGGCTGCCAGAGACGGCAGCATGAGGGAATCCGGAATGAAATCATCGGCCGACTGTTCGGCCGGATGGTGAAACGTGTCATAGACCAGCCACTCATTGTGAGCCGCTGAATCTTGTGCCCCGAACCTAATTACTGCGTGGGAAATATGCGCAAGCAACGACGATATGCACATCGTGAAGAAATGATCAATGAAGTTCTTGTAACTCACGACGACAGAATAAGTCTTACTCAGAAACTGTTACAGTATATTCATTTCCGTCACAGGGGTAATTAAAAGGCGCTGCTGCCAACAACAGTGGCTCACAAGACACTGTTGACAGGTTGGGGTTAATATCAATACCAGTGAATACATCATTGTGTACTATTACTTGTGATAACCATCCCATTCCTTCTGGGCATGTCACAGCAATAGATATCACTCTGTCACATCCTAGAAGAGAGGTCTCTGGATCTCCGTTAAAGACCGAATGAGACCATGTATCTCCTCCGATATATGGCAGTTCAACGCTGGTAGCCCCATCACTGATTATTAATTTTCTTGGTAGCGGAACACCCGGACAGCAAGCAACAAAAACCGGTTCCTGTTCGGAACATTCCTCACACGGAATGACTTCAATCGTGGGTTCAAAGTCGCAGTTGTTGCCCAGGAGGCTGGCGTCGAAGGAGAAGCTGACGTTGCCGGGGCCGGCAGGGGTGGTCAGGTTGGTGGATCCCAGCACAATGCCATCGTTCACCAGCTGAACGGTCACCGGGGAATCATCCCCCGGATCGCGCGTGACTGTGGCGGTGACCGTGATCGGGCCGCTGGCCGGAGGAACCGTGGGCGGCATCCGAGCGCTGTTGCCGGACGGGGAGAGGCTTAACGGCTTAATCGTGCGAGACATGGCGGGACTCTTTTCAACAGAAAGGCGGAAACGAACGGGGATATGTTTAGCACAAGGCTCCTACCCCAGCACGCCTTGGTGCGCGGAAACGGATCCACGAACCCCACCGCCACATCCGGATCCAGAGTCAGGCATGGTCAAATCAGGCCGCGGCATCGGGGACGGATTCCGCGTCCTGCTGGATGCGGTCGTGCAAACCTGCGAGGAGATCGGCCACGTAGCCGCTCATGCCGCCGGGGTGTTTGGTGCGGCTGGCGGCCTGGTGGATGAGCACCCAAAAGCCGATCTTCGTGCGGACGTAGATTGGCTTCTGCTTTTGGGCGTCGTGCCCCTTGTTCGTTGTCATGTGTTGGCCCGCGGGGTTGTGGTCTTGACAGGATGCAGTCTTGACTGTGGTCTTGACAGGCACTTGCGCAAGCGCCTTCATCTGATTCGTCGATCGACAACCCACCGAGAGCCAGCACGCAAGGACGCGGCTGGCTCTCTCCCTGGGAGGCTATTGTCGCCAGCCAACGGATTTCGTCCAGAGCTTCCAAGGTACTTCCTGGCACTTTGGACGATTTCGACTCGTGTCCGTGGGGTTGAGTGATACGACACACTTTCTTTCGCGCGAACCTCCTGGGATTTCAGCATGGATGCAGCCCGGCCGAAAGGAGACGCGTACGAACGCCACAAGGAACGCTCGCGCGCCCGCCAGAAAGAAATCGGCGAAGAAACCCGCGACATCGGCGAGCTGCCCGCCGTCGCAAACCCCGCCCGCCGCACCAGTTGTGAAAACAACCTTCAGCTCTTTCTGGAAACCTATTTCCCCAATGCCTTCAAACTCGGTTGGTCGGACGATCATCTGCAAGTGGTGGCGGCCGTCGAGTCGGCGGTACGAGACGGAGGCCAGCAGGCGATTGCCATGCCCCGTGGTTCTGGCAAAACCACCATCTGCGAACGGGCCGTCATCTGGGCCATTCTCTACGGCCACTGCCGTTTCGGGCTGCTGATTGCCGCCGGGAAGGAAAAAGCCGAGAAGTCGCTCAAGAAAATCAAAATCGAAATGGAGCGGAACCCGCTCCTCCTGGACGACTTCCCCGAAGCCGTCGTGCCTGTCCGTGCCCTCGAAGGCCTCGCCAATCGTTGCACGGGCCAGCTCTACCAGGGCCAGCGAACTTACATCGGTTACAGCAGTTCGCAACTCGTGTTCGCTTCGATCGAGGGGGCCAGGTGTTCCGGGGCCATTCTCAATGTGGGTGGGCTGGAAAGTGCCGTCCGGGGAGCCAATGAAGCCTTGCCCAACGGGGAAGTCATCCGGCCTGACCTGGTGCTGGTCGACGATCCCCAAACCAAGAAATCCGCCCGCAGCGACTTGCAATGCCAGACGCGTGAAGAACTGGTCACGAATGACCTGATGGGCTGTGTCGGCCCGGGGGAATCTCTTTCGGTCTTGATGACCGTCACCGTCATTCGCCGGGGAGACATGGCTGACCGCATGCTCAACCGCCAACTCTTTCCCGACTGGCGGGGCATTCGTTGCAAGATGCTCTACGCCATGCCCGTGCGCATGGATCTGTGGGAGCAGTACTGGCAGATCCTCGCCGACGATCTGCGGGATGATGGCGACGGCTCCGTGGCCACCGCGTTCTACGCCCAGAATCTGGAAGAGATGAACCGCGGGGCCGTGGTGGCCTGGAAAGACAACTATCAGAAAAAGAAGGGGGAACTCTCCGGCCTGCAACGGGCGATGAATCTGTTCTTCAAGAACCGGGCCATGTTCTTTGCCGAGTACCAGAACGAACCCGAAGATGAAGCCTTTGAAACCCGGGTGGTCGACGCCGACAAACTCTCGGTCAAACTTAATGGCCTGAAGCGGGGCCTGGTGCCCGCCCGCAATCATCTACTGACCGGCTTCATCGATGTCCACGAAGACCTGCTCTACTGGTGCCTCGTCGCCTGGGGAGATGGCTTCACGGGCGACGTGGTCGAATACGGCACGTTCCCGCCGCAGTCAAAAATCTATTTCCACAAACGGGATGCCCGGCCCGATATGATCACCTGGTTCGCGAAAGCACAGGGCCGGTCGGTCGATTCGGTCAGCCTGGAGGAAGCGCTCTACGCTGCCTTGGACGCCTGCAGCCGGCAGATGTTCGAGCGGGAGTGGATCCGCGAAGATGACGCCAAGCTCGCTCTCCGCCGGATCCTGATCGATTCCAGCCATGGGCCAACGTCCGCTCTCACGAAAGCCTTCTGTGCCGAATCAGCCTTCAAAGACCTGATCTGGCCATCGCATGGCGTGGGCAAAACCCAGCGGAGCATGTTCAAGCCCACAAAAACCGCCCGGGCACAGGGTGATCGGTTCGGCTTCAACTGGCGGCTCAGGCGTACCAGCCGCCGATCCAGCGTGGCCCATCTTTCGTACAACGCCAACTTCTGGAAAACCTTCCTCTGGGGCCGCTTGCGTGTCGGCATGGGCGGTTCCGGTTCGCTGTCATTCTTCGGGGAATGGGCCACCCGGCGGGCGGGTGGCGAAGCCGTCCCGAAGATCCCCGATCAACACAAGCTCTTAATCGATCACCTGCGGGGGGAGTCCCCCAAGAGTGAAGATCTGGGCGGGGAGAAGATCGAAGTCTGGTATCCGGTGCCCAACACCGAGAACCATCTGCTCGACTGTCTGGTGGGAAGCTGCGTGGCCGCCAGCTATGAAGGCCTGACCATCGCCGGCCATGACGCCCCCGACGCCGGCAAGAAACCTCGCAAGAAGTTCTCGATGAACAGACGGGGGGCCGCATG
This sequence comes from Planctopirus sp. SH287, assembly GCF_056500625.1. NCBI lineage: Bacteria > Pseudomonadati > Planctomycetota > Planctomycetia > Planctomycetales > Planctomycetaceae > Planctopirus > Planctopirus sp. SH287. The sequence continues at coordinate 3,236,852 of NZ_CM151403.1, forward strand.
ACGGATTCCCACAAGCCCAACACGCCGGACGAACCCGCAGGCCTGGAATGTCCCCACTGCGGCTGCTGCGATTTCCGGGCCTACTACACCCGCCGCATGTCTAAGAGCATCCGCCGTGTGAAAACCTGCCGGCACTGCGGGCGACGGATCATGACCACGGAAAAGATTGTGGGTTAAAAAAACAAATCTAAGCAGAATCCCCAATTGCGAGGGGATATTAAACAAAAGACACTGAATGTGCAGAGTTGGTTGTAAGTATCACATTAGAAGGAGTGTGTTCACATTCAAAACTAACCTCTCTATCACACATATCCTTGAATTCTTCAGTCAATTCGGATTGATCAATCGCTCATCGTACGTATTTACATTAAAAAAAGTTTAACTATCCAGCAGAAAATTGCAGAGCACAAAAAGGGCTAACTATGACTGTAGTTGTTACCGTTGACATGTATTCTGGACGCCCCAACCCCACATGGGAGTTATCTGACTCTGAAGCACAAAAACTTCGCGAGTTACTCCAAAAGGAGCATGAACCCACGCCAATGAAGTCACCATCGCCGGCTGGTCTTCTTGGTTATCGCGGTATTCGGATTAGCTCAGCAGATGAATCTGCCCCCATTTTATTCACTCGTGTTTATGATGGAATACTTGAGGCAACTCATACGGATACACAGAATTTCATCGACGGAAACAGTGAGGTTGAAGAGTTCCTTATCAATACAGCAGGACTTCAACTTGATGGTGATGAAGCAACATACATTCAGCGAGAAATTCAAAAAAACGTGAAAGGCGGAACGGCAAACACACTTCGTGAAATTGAGTTATTTGCCATACCGCCCTACGACCCAGGGAAATGGAACAACGATCCAAGTATTCGACGAAATAACAATTGTTACAATTATGCAAATGATAAAATCACCAACACATTTTCCCAGCCTGGGCGTGGTAGTGGACAGGAAGGGCCTTACCCCCCAAGCTGCTCTGGTACAGGGGCCGCTTCACAAAGAGACGGACAGCGTCCAACTTCAAATCCTGATGTAACTCCTACTCAAGGGCACATTATCGCTCTTGTTATTTCCACAACTCCAGGCTTCCTCGATTACCACTGGTATCGACGCGATAGTAATACAATGTGGTCACACAAGCCTGGTGGTACATCCGCAACAAATCGAGATAATTCGGGTCTCACAATCTCTGACCCTCGAACCTGTAATCGAGGGCCATACAATATCTTTTGTGGGTTCTACCATTGTATTCCAACCGAAGTCCGTATCCGATAAGTTCGCGTACGTCATATTGTAGTAGTACCGTTCCACATGTGGAACTTTCTCCCTCCATTTCGTGATTTCGCCCGAAATCACTCTTCCGGAATTTCGCGCAAGCGCCACCTTCGAGACTCCCACGCCCGACCGGACGGAGAGCTCGCAAGGACGCGAACATGCCCGACGAATTACCGGATCTCACTGACCGCATCAAGGAAGTCGCGCAGGGACCCGCGCAGGCTTCCGATGCGGCGGGCGCCATGCAGACCCATAACCCGAAAGATCTGATCGAGGTCGACAAATACCTCGCTCAGAAAAGGGCTGCCAAGCGCAAGCTGGGCGGGCTGCGGATCTTCAAATTCCGTCCTCCAGGAGCTGCCTGAGATGGCCGGAATTCTTGACGCTTATGGGCGTCCCTTCATCGCAGAACGTCAGGTATCCCGCGCCTCTCACCGGCGCGGGGCTCCCGTACGGGCGCGTTATGACGCCGCCGAAAGTTCTCCCGACAATGTTCGGCATTGGCGGATGGCGGATGGTCTCTCCGCCGATGCCGCCAATTCTCCCGGCGTGCGACGAATTCTTCGGAATCGTGCCCGGTGCGAAATCGCCAATAACTCCTATCTGCGCGGCATGACCAGGACTTTGGCGAACGACGTCATCGGTTCCGGCCCGCGGTTGCAGATCCACTTCCAGGACAAGACCGTCGCCGCCCAGGTGGAGGCCCTCTTCACGCAGTGGGCCATGCTGATCAGGCTTGGCCCGAAACTGAGAACGAAGCGATTGGCCCAGTGCCAGGATGGCGAGGGGATCTCGATCTTCCGCAACAACGGGGGCTTGCCCGGCATCCAGCTCGATGTTCAGCTGATCGAAGCCGAGCAGCTCACCACGCCCTTCCTGCAAGCTTTAACCATCCATCAGGTGGACGGCATCGAGTTCGACGAATGGTCGAACCCCATGGCTTACCATGTCCTCAAGCGACATCCGGGGGACATGTTCAGCTATTCCGCCACCATGGAATACGACACCCTTGCCGCCTGTTATGTCTCCCACATCTTCCGCTGCGAACGTCCGGGGCAACACCGCGGACTACCTGAAATCATGTCGTCGCTCCCTTTGGGTGCGATGATGAGGCGCTACACGCTGGCCGTCTGTCAGGCCGCCGAGACGGCCGCCAACCTCTCCGCTGTCATGGAGACGGCCGGAGCCGTCGAAGATCCCGCCGAATCGGATGACGATCCTTTTACGACGATTGACATGGAACGCGGGATGCTGATGAGGCTCCCGGAAGGCTGGAAAATCAGCCAGCTCAAGGCCGAACAGCCGACCAGTCTGTACGGGGATTTCAAGACACACCTGCTCTGCGAACAGGCCCGGCCGCTGTCGATGCCCAAGAACGTCGCGCTGGGCGATTCCTCAGGCTACAACTATTCGAGCGGCCGCCTCGATCATCAGGTTTATTACAAGACCTGTGACATGGATCGCTCCGATTATGAGCTGCTGGCGCTGGAGCCGTTGTTCCGATTGTGGGTGCGGGAAGCCAAGTTGCTGGGGTTGATTCCCCGGGGACTGACCGTGGAAGCACTGAAGCATTCCTGGCAATGGGATGCCTATGAAGACATCGATCCCGCCAAGACGGCCGACGCGATCGAACGGGAACTGCGGCTCGGTCTGACGACGCTCCCCAGAGAGTACGCCAAGCGCGGACTCGATTGGGAAGCCGAACTGGAGAAACAGGCCAAGGCACTGGGGATGACCACAGAAGTCCTTCGTACCCGCATTACCAATGTGATCTACCAGCCGGCGGCTCCTCTCGTGAATTCTCAACCGGAAGGAGTGCCTCATGCCCGCCAGGCCGCGTAAATCCATCCGTCGTTCCCCCTCCGTGAAAGCTCGAAAAGCGCTGAAGGGGAAAATTTCGTTTCGTGCCCGGGCAACTGGCCATGCGGTCAAGTTTCTGGCCTCCGCTGAGACCAACGGACTCCCTCGCTGCGAGATGATCGCCTACACCGGCGGCCGTCTTCTGCTGGCGGAGTTTGATCTGCCGGTCGTGCTGGATCTCTCCGGATTGGCCATCAAGTCCCAGCAGCGGCCGTTACTCCGTTCCCATGATCATGACCGGGTGGTGGGACATTCCACCTCTGTCACCGCCACGGAACGGAATCTGCTGGTGGCGGGCATTCTCTCGGGCGCCGGAGCCGATGCGACGGAAGTCCGGGATTCCGGCCGGAACGGGTTTCCCTGGGAAGTCTCCATTGGAGCCTGTGCCTATTGGGCTGATATCGACGAGATCACCGAAGGCGAAACCGTCGTGGTCAACAGTCAAACCTTCGTCGGGCCGCTCTATGTGACGCGGCGGTCATCTCTCGACGAAGTGAGTTTCGTAGCGCTGGGGGCCGACGAAGGCGGGGCCTCTGCGAAAGTGATCGGTTCCGCCTCACCTGGGAAAGGATTCCCCATGACCTTTGAAGAATGGCTAGCCAAGATTGGTATCACCGATCCCGGCACACTGACCGAAGAGGGCCGCACCAAGCTGCAGCAGTCCTATGACGCCGAAATGGCGGCGGAAAGCGATGAAAGCGACCTCGAAGCTGAGGATGACGAAGAAAACGTCGAAGCCGAAGACGGTGGAGAAGAGGACGAACAACCCGTCGCTGCCCGCCGCAAGGGGAGCAATGTGAAGGCCAAGGGACGCCAGGCGAAGGTGAAGGCCAAAGCGGCTGGATCCAGCACGTTCGAGCAGCGCCGCGCCAAGACCACGCTGACCGCCGGTATTAACCGGGTGAACAAGGTTTATGCCGCCAACGAAAAGCGGGTGGCAGGCATTACCAAACTCTGTGGATCGAAACACTCGGAGATTGCTGCCCAAGCGATTGAAGGGAACTGGTCGATCGACAAGACCGAACTGGCGGTCATGCGGGCCGAGCGTCCCAAGGGTGTCTCCCCACATTCCAGCCGTCAGGGTGGGTACGAGAAGAACACCCTGATCAAGGCTGCTCTCAGCAAAACTCTGAAGCTGCCGTCCGTCGAAAAGGATTTTAAGCCGGAAGTCCTCGAAGCCGCCGACAAGCGGTACAAGCGAGGGATTGGACTGCAAGAACTCTGTCTCGAAGCGGCTCAGGCCAACGGCTACGAAGGCCACCGCTTCCGCGGTTATGAGCAGGCCGTCATGAAAGCGGCGTTCAGTACGTCCGAGCTGGCCGACATCTTTATGGACGTCGCCAACAAGTTCGTGCGGGATGCTTTCCTGCACGTCGATCAATCGTGGCGAGCCATCGCTTCAATCAAGCCGGTGACCGACTTCAAGACGATCCACGGCATCCGCCTGGTCGACGACTTAAAGTTCGAGAAGTTGGGGCGCGGGCAGAAGATTAAGCACGGTTCGCTGTCGGATGAGTCCTACACCAACCGGGCGGAAACCTACGCCAAGATCCTGACCATTGCTCGCGAAGACCTGATCAACGATGACATGGGGGCTTTGCAGTCCGTGACGAAGTTGCTCGGGCGTGGAGCGGCTCTGTCCTTGAATGAAGTCTTCTGGCTGGCCTTCAACAGCAACAGCAACTTCTTCAAGGTCGGTAACGGCAACATCCTGACGGGCGCTGGCTCGGCCTTCGGCGTTGATGCGCTGACGGCTGCCGAGAAGCAGATGCTGGAACGCAAGCATCTGAAGACCAAGGCTTTGCTGGGGATCACTCCCAAGATCCTGCTGGTGCCACCTTCCCTCGACACGCCTGCCCGGACACTCCTCAGCTCTGCCGAGTTGCGGGACACCGGCACCGACAAGAAGTACGGGACGGCCAACCCACACGCCGGAAAGTACAACAAGACCCCCGTCATGAGTCCTTACCTCAGCGATACCACATTGGGTGGCAGCAACACCGCCTGGTATCTGCTGGCCGATCCGAACGACGTGTCGGCGATTGAGGTGGTGTTCCTCAATGGCCAGGAACAACCAGTCATTGAGCAGGTGGAACTGGCCCCCGATTCACTCGGTTTCGGGATGCGGGGTTATTACGACCTCGGCGTCGCCCTGGCCGATCACTACGCCGGCCAACGCAATTCCGGGGCTTAATCCCGGCTGGAAACGACCCGTGTAGTCGGGGCGGGCTGTCTGGCTTCGGTCATTCTGCCCGCCCCGTCTTGGGGCCGGTGGGTTGTCAGTGGGTTGTCGGAAGTCTTTTTTTTACACCAGCAGGAGGGCCACGCATGGCCATTGCAAAACTTCAGTCGGGCGAGCCGATCGTTCTCGACCACACCCCATCCGCTGACGTGGCGGCCGGAGCTGTCGTGGTGATCGGAAACGATGTGCGGATTGCCCATCACTCCATTGCCGCCAACACGCCCGGTGCCCTCTCGGCCGGTGGCGCGGTCTACACCGTCCCCAAGGACACCTCGACGTTTACCGATGGGGCCATCGTCTATTGGGACGAATCCGAACAGAAGGCCTCCAGCTCTTCCGACACCAACGCCAACAAGCGGATGGGCACTTCGGTCGGAGCCTATGCCACCGGTGTCAGCACGATGAACGTGCTGCATCTCGCCAACACCTAAGAATCCAACGCGCTGCGGGCTCGCTATAGAAGGGCCGCGGCGACGATGCGCCCGGCGGACGGCACGAGAGCATGCCTCACGCCCTCCGCCGGGCTTTTTCTTTCACCCGTTTTTGAAAGTGAAAACCTGTGGCCAATCTCCTGAAATCCGCCCGCACCTGGCTGGCTCAGCAGCGTGAACAGCACGTTTCCGAGTCTGTCCTTTACTTGCGGGACGATCAGGAGCTTGTGCTGCAGTCGATGATCACCAGCTCGGATCAGAAAGCCCTGGCGGCGTTCGGCCTGCTGGTGGAGTTCGACAGCGTCTTTTTCGTGGTGCGTTTCACCGCCCTGGAGAACGGGGGCTTGCCGTTTCTCCCGACCACCGGCGACCGGATCCAGCATGTGACGGGCGGCGTCCGGCGCACGTTCCGCGTGCAGCTCCCCGAGGGATCCCAGCGGGAATACCAGTTCTGCGACGGCACCGGCCAGTCGCTCAAAATCCATACCGTGCTTGTTTCGATGGAGCCTGTCACATGACATTGCCTCAATTCCCGACACCATCGCCGATGGTGAAATCGTTCTTGCTGGGCCTCTCCGGCGTGGTGATTGCCTACCTCAGTCAATGGCTCACCTCGACGGACTTCGGCATCTACACGCCCCTGGTCGCCGGCTTTGCGCCCGTGCTGGTGAACTACCTCACGAAGCTGCGAAACGGTGACAACAAAGATGGCGACGATGACACCTCCGATGGCGGCACACCCAGCCCGTCACCTGTGAATCCGATTCAGCCAGTACTCGACGCGCTGCGAAAGCTCGTGACGAATGATCGGTCACCGACCGGCGTGAAGTGGTTGCCGCTGGGGGCGATGGCTCTCTTACTCTGTCTGCTGGCCACCGGCTGCCAGCCCGCCTTTGGAAAACCACCTCGAGCAGTCATCAGTGGGCCAGCGAAGGGAGAACCCGGGGAGTTCATGGAATTCTCCGCCCGCAGTTCGGAGGGCCAGCCCGATCATTATCAATGGACAATTTCCCCGGAACTCAAGGGACGCAAACAGCTCTCCAGTGCCAGTGCCGTCGATATCACCGCGGCCGGATATCCGGGGGTCTACGTCTTGACGCTCAGCGTGGGGAATGCCCACGGCATCGACACGATTGCCCGGCAGTTTGTGGTGGAAGGAACGCCACCACTTCCACCGCCCGCTCCCCAGCCCGTGAAACCTGACCCGGTGCCGCCGGTTCCTGAACCAGCCAAACCGGTGCCGGTGCCTGAACCGGTGAAGCCAACTCCGGCTCCCCAGCCTGAAAAAACCTTCGGGATTGCGGCCAGGATTGCGACGGCAGCGAAAGCCATCCATCGGCCTGGTCGAGCCGGCGAACTGTCCGGGGTGATCAGTGAAGCCAGGTCAGCGGCCAAATCATTGCAGGCGGGATCGATCGAGGTCACCCCCGCCATCAACCAGCTCGCAGCGGCCCTTGGCAAGTTGCCTGCCGACTACAAACCCCTGCTCTCCCTGATCATTGCCGAGATCAAACGTGTCTTTGGAGAAGGCCAGCTCAGCACACCGCTGGACTATGCCGCCTTCTTTCTCGAAGCCGCTCAAGCCCTCGAATCCGCCCAGTCACTCACAGAGTGATTTCGCCCGAAATCAGTCCGTTTATGAATCACGTTTGAAACCTGATCGCCAGCCCAAGGATGGGACACACCAACATGAAGAACTGGAAATTGTGGCTGCGCATCCTGCTGGCGATCTTGTCTGTGGCCGGCGTGCTCTGCGTGGCCCCCGTGCTGCTCCATGCCCCTGAAACGCCCTGGGAAGATTTCGGCTTGCCGGCCGATCACATGGCAGTGACGGAGGGGTTGCATCCCGACGCGAAACCCTTCGTCGCCAGTGGCGATGACCCCGACCGCAACCATGCCCGGGAACTGGCCCGGCTTGACCGAGCGGCTCTGTTCGTGGAATCAGCCCGCAAACCCCTGCTCGACCAATGGCCCGTCTCGATCCAGCAGACGGGGGATTGCACCAGCTTCGCGCTGACTCATGCCATCCGGGATCGGATCGTCATGCAGGTGGCCGCCGGCCGCCGGCAAAAAGTGGTCGAACCGTTTCCCCCCTATCTTTATGGAGCAGCCAGGCGAAACGTCGGTGCTCCCAAGATTGCCTGTGGTTCTGCCGGCTCACATCCGTCCTATGCGGTGATCGCTCTGAAGACGATGGGCTTCATCACGCGGGAGGAAGCGGGCCAACCATATTCCGGGTCACTGGCCAATAGCTGGGGTTGTTCAGGCCCCCCACAACATTTGATCGAGATCGGCAAAACCCGCTCGGGAGACTATCACCGCTGCACCACAGCCGATGATGTCTGCAAAGCGCTCACCAATGGTTACCCCTGTTTGTGGGGCACTTCCTTCAAACCGGTTGGCTTTGAAAAACGGGATGGCCGCCTGGTGGTCTCGCGTGTCGGCCGCTGGGCTCATGCCATGGAATTCTGCGGATACGACGGCACCTGCTCCGCTGACCCTGATCGCCAGTACTTTTTAGTTCGCAACAGCCATCCCCCCGAGTCGACGCCGGCACCCCTGGGCGATGAACCCGCTGGCAGCTTCTGGATGACCAGAAAGCAGCTCGAAACGGATCTCACCGCGACGCATGCCCGCACCCTTCCCAGCGGGGAAGTCTTCGCCATCAGCGATGTCTCCGGCTTTCCGGCCGACGCCATCGACTGGTCTTCTCTCGACCGCCTGTTAGAGGCCGCGAAGAAGTAAAGCAGCCAGAAGCGAAGTAGCGGAAAAGCAGGAAAGCAAAAAAGGGACGACAAACACCATCCCCTCGCAAACAAGGAACCGATTCAATGAATGCTTATCGATTGCTCTATTGGCAGGCCGGAATTCTCGCCTGCCTCTGTCTGGCTCATGTTTCTGCCCCAGCCCAGGCCACGGAAGTCGACTTCTCCGCCCTCGATCGACTGATGGCAGAACCACCGGTGATGACGGCCGCCAGCCCCAGCTTTGCCGCTCTCGAGCGATTGATCGCTCCGGCAGCCGCCTGTCCGGCTCCGTCGTTCGCCTGCCTCGAGCAATTACTCGAGTCGCCGCCCATTCCCGCCCCACCGAAGCCTGCTCCGGCACCACCGGTGATCGTGCCGTCCCCTCCTGTCCAGCGACCGACCTTGCCGGCAGCTCCTCCGGTTCCGCCGGCCCGGCTGCCGCAACCGGCGCTGTATCCGATGCCCACCCCGGCCTGCCGGAATGGCCAATGCCTGCAGCCCGAGACACTGATGGGTCTTTCGCCCAAGCAGTTGAAGAAACTCGGCCGCAATTGAGGAAGCCAAGCCGCCGAGAAGCAGAAAAGCTGAGAAGCGAAAAAGCCAAAAAGCAGAAAGCCCCCCATCATGCCTGACAATTCCCGCATCAACACCGCCATCAACTCCCTGCTGATGCAGCTCAACACGCCACCGGCGGGGGGCTGGGAACTGTCGTTTGATGCCGACCGCCGGCATGTCGATCTCCAGAGCCTGGCGGGACTGACCACGCCGACCATCCTGTTCGATCCGGAGGACTGGCAGGAAGTCGGTCGCACATCGGATCGGGCATTGGAACAGTACACCGTCCGGGTGGTGCTCGCCGTGCGGGTCACCAAGACCACAGATCCGCTGATTGACCGGCTCGACCGCCTGGCCGAGCAGCTCCGCGACTGGCTCGCTGACCGCGAAGTGACCGGCGGCCGGGTGCTCGACATCGAGCAGCCGGCCATTGTCGATCGGGAGACACTCCGCACACCCGGTGTGTATGTCACCAGTTTTGCCCTCACGATCGAACTGCTGGCCGGTGCCCCCGCGCAGCCGATCACCCTCACCCCTGCCGCCTTGCTCACTCAAGCCCGCCTGGCGGTCTGGCAAGCTATCGAACACTGGACATGGCCGGAAGATTTCGAGTGGGAACGGCTCTTCAAATCAGACGCCGCGACGGAAGAACTCCTGTTGCGCGGGACGCCGTCGCTCGCTGAGTTGCCTGCCATCGCCGTCGAGTGGGCACAGCCCTTCACCGTCGAACAGATTTTGAACGTGCTGCAAAAATGCCCGTACTCGTTGCGCATTTCCGCTCTGGTTACCCGCCGGCTCCCTCACGCTGGCGGAATATCTCGGTGATCAGTTGATGCAGGCCATTTGCCGCTGTGCTCCGGAAGGGAGCACGGTGCCTTATGTCCGCCGGGTGACTGGCCATCTGCCGGAACCACTCGGGCCGTTTCAGATTTCCGGCGTGACCTTGCCTGGCACCCCCAGCCGTCAGGCAATCAAAGTCACGCTCACCATCGTGTTGCCTGTTTACCTCGATTACTTCCATGGAGGGAGTTCCTGATGCCTGCCGATATTCAAATTCTGACCGGTAACGAATCATTTCTGGCCCTCGTCGACGAAACCACCTGGGCGGATTACCCCGGTTCCCCGACACTGATCCACATCCCCGTGGATACCTACGACGTCGAATACGTGGCCGAATCCCGCAACGCGACTCCGTACACCGGATCCCGCCAGCGGCAGCACGGGCGGCGGTTCAGAGGCCTGCCATCGGGCAATCTCAACACCAACCTGTTTGGCTGGCGGCAGGCGGAAGGGTTGCCCAGTCTGGCCGAGTACCTGCTTACCTGGGCGTTCGCGAACCCGGAAGCCAAGTTTCGGGCCAGCAAATCCGCCAACTGGTACGAAGGGTTGAACGTCGACAATCAGCGGCACTTGGGGCTGCGCGTCAATCAGGCGACGCTAGCAGGACAAGAGGGTGGCCCGATCACCCTGGCTCTGGCCCTGATGGGCCGCGATCAGCAGGGACAATCCACGGTCGGAGCGGCTCCCACTGTGCCGTTCGATCGGAAGAAGCTGATCGAGTTTCAGTTCGGGCCAGACTGCACACTCACACTGGGCGGTGCCACCGTTCCGTTTGGTGGGTTCAACCTGGTCACTAACCACAACCTGATCACGTCTTATCTCAACAGCGATGTGCCGCTGTCGATGCCTGCGGGCGACACAGTCGAGACCGTCACATTCAATCCTCCCAAGACCACGAACACCTGGTCGCAAGCCATTCTCGATCTGAATCCGGAAGAGCAAGAGGTGGAAGCCGAACTGGTGCTGAAAGGGCTGCATATGGGCACTGGTGAGGAAGACACCGACTGGACGCAAATCACGATCACGCTCCCTCGATTGTTCCTGCGATCCGCCAAGACTGGCCGTCAGCGGGGCATTCTCCAGCAGCCGTTAGAGTTCGACATTTTGAAGCCACAATCGTCGGGAGTGAACGGCATCACGTTCGCTTACGAAGACGTGGCCTGATGACCACTGAGCTGAGACCCGAAGAATTGCACCGCGAGTTGTCGACACTGAGTCGCCAGCTGGATCGTTCGCTGTCGGCCTCGATCAACGAGATTGCCCAACTGTTGATTGAGTTCGCGAAAGAGGAATTCGAGAGCCTCGGTCATTCGGGTCGAGGCCGATCAGGTCTGCGGTGGCAACCCCTGAAGCGGCCTCGCAGAGGGCCAATCGGTGTGATCACCGGAGAGCTGAAACGTTCGGTCAAGCTCGCGGTGAAAAACAAGCGTGTCCGTAAAACCGCCTCTGTCCATTACACGGCCCTCGCGGCCCGGTTCTTTGAGCGGCACCGAAAGCTCCTGCCCGACCGCATCCCGCCCGCCTGGGCCGCACAAATCAACGCTTTACTGGAAACCCAGCTCGCCAAGTTTGAGGACGTTCTTCGGCAACGTGGGCTGATTGATTAAGGAATGGTTCTATGTCGTTTGTATTGAATCTCGATATCCCTACCGAAATCACCTTGCCGGTGACTTCACCGGAAGGGGAATTTGAACTGATCATCCGCAAGCCCACGTTCTCGGAATCGTTGCGGCAGGATTCCCTATTGTCGTCACTCGCTGATGATCCTGATGGCCATCACTTCGCCGCGCTGATTGCGTTGCGGGCTTCCTTAGTCACTGGCTGGAAGGGTGTGAAGACACCCAAACCGGCGGAGTCTCTGGGGGTGGGCGAAAGCCCGCGTGATGTGCTCATCGATCTGGAGTTCAGTGCCAAGCGATTCCAGCAGTTGCTCTTGGTCAGTGCGGAATCCTTCCGCCAGTTTTCCGTCGCCACGTCGGAACTGCTCCAGGGCCGCACGCCGGGGGAGTCCGGCGCCTCGCCCGCCAATGGCTCCACGGCCGCCTGAGTTCCCCCAGTCTCGACCGCCTGGCCGCTCTGATGAGATCGAGCGGCCTGCGGAAGAAACTGGGCATCAGCCTGCGGGAGTTTGAGGCCTTGCCGTTGGCAGTGGCTGAGGAATGGTTGGCTGTCTGGGAATTGATTGAGGAGGCAGCGGCCAAGCAGCCTGGCCATCAGGAGGATTAGATTTATGGCGATGGTGTTGACGTACACGCTCAATAACCAGGTGAGCGGCCCGCTCGGAGAGATCGAGCAAAGTGCCACGAGGGCGGAAGCGTCCCAACAACGTCTGGAAAAGGCCAGCGGTGGGCTGTCACAGGCCATGCTGGAGCAGGCAGCGACGTTTGCCAAAACTGGCACCGCCATTGCCAGTACGTATTATTCCGCCGAGATCTATGCCGCAGCCGCCACGGCTCAACGCAAGGTCGCCGAGCAACTGACCGCCGCGAACGCCCGCCAGCTCACCACCTGGACGGGGTTACGATCGCAGCTCGATGAAAACACCGTGCGATTGACACGTCTGGGGATGCAGACCGAAAAAGCCGTCGAAAGCACGGGCCGTCTCATTGCCCGCACGGCCCAGTTGACCGAAGCCCGGGCCAAACTCAGTGCTTCCGTGCGGTCGAGTGCCATCAACACAGTGCGCGGAGCGAGAGCCGCCAGTAAGGCGATTGGCAACAGCAACACCGCCCGGTTTGCGCGGGGCGCTGTCCGTGTGGGCGCCAAAGGCGCGGGAGCCGTTGGCAGAGTGGCGGGGCGTGCCGGCCTGGGTACCGGTGCACTTCGCACAGGTGCCGGCGTGGCTCTCAAGGTGGTCGACAAAGCATTGCCAGCGGCGTTGCTGCTCAGCACGGCCATCAAAGGCTTGAGCGCGGTGATGGCTCGCACCGGCAAAACCTTTGAACAGTCCAGCAAGGCGACCGATGAGCAACGCCGCAAGTTTGAAGACCTTAAGCGGGAATCAACGGAACTGGGGGTGAGCCTGGAAACGCTGGCCAAGCGGAAAGGGATCGACCTGGCCGACGATCTGGCCGTGAAGGTCGAAAGCAATCTCGACCGCATCAACAAGGGCTATCGGGAGGTGGGCAAGACGGCCACCACCGAATTCGGACGGATTGGCAGTGCGGCCAGTGCCCTCGTGTCCGGATTGAATCCTCTCCCTTCGATGTATGACCGGATCAACAAGGAAGCCACCAAGTGGGCACGCTATCAGGTCGAGGGGCTGAATGAGACGTCACGCCTCACGAAGGAAGGCGTGTGGGGCTTTCAGTCACTCTTCGTCTCCATCACGGGAGGAAGTGGGGAAGCCTACATCGCCGAACAACGGCGGCTCGACCAGATGGGCCGCATGACCGAGCGTATGGGAAAACTGAAGGAGTTGACCAGAGAAACCTACGCGGAAATTCGCAAGGTCAATGAAGAGGCGGAGAAGGACAAAAAGGACGCCAAAGAAACGAAGCGCATCGGAGAACTAAAGACGGTTTCTGACGTGGTGGGAGAGCGCGACAAACTCAATCAGAAAATGGTCGAACAGACGGAATTGCAGGCCCGCCTTGACCTGGACGCACAGGATTCCAGCCTGTCACCCGAGCAAAAAGACAAGAACCGGCGGGCACAGGAAAAGCTCAACGAAGAACGCATTGATACGGCCACTTACGAAAAGCGAATCGGTCAACTTCAGTCTCGTGAAGACACGCTGACGGGAAAGGATGAAGCGACCGAAAAGGCCAAAGTCAACGAGAAGATTGACCGGGCACGCATCGCGAACGAGGGACTGTTAAAGGAAGCTCTGATCGCACGCCGGGGGATGCTCGAACAGGAATTGGAGTTGGTCGAGTCCCGAGGGCGTCATGAGATCGAGATTGCCAAGGCCCGCGGGGCTTCTGAGCGAGAGTTACACGAACTCGAAATGAGTGCGGCGCAGAGCGTCCACGCGGAAAAACAACGGCTCCTGCAAGCGGAGTGGCAGGAAAAGTCCGCTCTCGCCAATCAGGAAGAAGAACGCCTGAAGGCCCAGTTGAAGCGGGAAGGTCTGACACGCGAAGAAACAGACAGCCTGAACGAACAACTGCGGGCTATTGAAACCGACCGATTGAAAGCCACGGTGGAGCTGCGGCAGTCACTGGCCCGGGATGAGGCTGATTTCCGGATTGAGCAGGAACGACGGGTGGCGAGCGAAGCCACGCGGATTGCTGCGGATCAGGCCGCCGCACAGGAAACGCTGCGGAAACACGAGATCGAATTGGCAACCACTTCGAGAAAGAACGAATTTGAGGCTGATATCAAGCTGTTGGAAACCATAGGGGAACGCCGCGCCGAACAGGCAAAACCCGAATGGCAGCATCAAGACCATGAGCAGTTGGCGACCATCCGCAAGGAGCTGGCTGAACAGGAAAAAGAGCGATTCCGCGAAGAGGATCAAGCGGCTGAAAACCTGTTTACCCGCAAGAAAGAGTTCATCCAGAGAGAGTCCGATTTACGGATGGAGCTGGTGAAAGACGCCACTGAAGCGGCTGAGGAATCAGCCAAACGTCAGATGGAAATGACCGAAGCGGTCGCCGCGTTTGCGGTCAGCGAAACCGCCCGAAAACTGGCCCGCGAAAAAGAGCTGGAAGAGTGGGCGGTCAAGGCCAACGCGAAGAACAAAGAGGCTGCTGAAAAACGGCTGAAGGATGTGGCGAAATTTGATCCTGCGCAGGCATTGGCCAGACAAGATCCGAACGCAGTCCGCAAGCAGCTCCGCAATCGGGCCGGACTCATCGCCGGGGAGCGTTTCGACAAGGCCAACGCCGGCAAAATGAAGGGGGCTGACGGCATGGCCAAGAAGCGGCTGGCGGCTCAACGCAAGCGGGCCGTGGCGGCTGCTCAGCGGGAAGCCGTCGTGAAGGATCAACAGGGGAAGACTGACCCTGTTCAAAAAGTTGCCGCGCAACGTGACCTGATCCAAGGCCAGATTGACGCCATGCGCAAGAGCAAGCAGCTATCGGAAGACGAAATCAACGTGATTGAAGAGGGCATCCGGGCACAGACGGAAATGCTGCAAGCCAACGAAGCCTTTTCGGCACGTCTGGCGAAGCTGGAAGACGCTCAGAAAACCATCGTTCAGGGAGCCGCCGCTCAGCGACAAGCGGCCCAGCGGAGGAGCACGCGATGACTGTGAGGATGCAGACACAGGCCGAACCGTTTGGCGAATTCACCGAACTCGACCTGCAAGATTTGGCGTTATCCAATCTGAAGTTGCAGATCAGTTATGAGCATGCGGCCCGGCTCACGTTTTCCGTGGTGGCACCCCAGCACACGCAGCCAATCGAGTATTGGTTTATCCGTCTCTGGCTCGATGGAGAGACCATCAGGGGAGCAGCTCAATCGTCCAGCAACCCCCTATTTGAAGGGTTCGTGGAGAGCATTCAGCCTGTCGAGAGCAATCGTATCGACTACGAATGCTTTGATTCCACCTATCGCGTGACCAAAGAAGTCGTGGTGTTTAACGCGCCGTGGGAACCGGGAAATCCCTTTGAGGAGCAATGGCCCTACCCGACTGTCGGCGCGTTGCCGAGGCTGGTCTACAACTGCAAAAACGATGCGGATGATGATTACGCGCATTCAGTCGGCAGTGATGGGACGGTTGGTCAGATTCTGGCCGGCGTCCTGGAATACAGTTATCACCCGTTGGTCTGGCGCAACGCAGCCCCTGGGGATGGCACCGTCGAAGCGGCAGAGATGCCGTTTGTCGATGCCGATCTGGCCCCGTTTGACTTCAAGCCGCAACAGAAGCTGGTGTTCCAATCCGAGGGGATCCGATCAGCGTTAGAGCGAGTCAGGCAGTTTGATCCCCGCATGCGCATGTTGTTCGAGCCGGGTAGTCGCAAGTGGCGGTTCCTCAAGATTGACGCCTCGCCCGAGGTGACGTTGCGGCTTAACGATCCCGCCGTCACGTTCCCCGTACTGTCGATGCAACTCCAGTCGTCCATTGAAGAGTGTCATTCGGCTGTGAGGGTCTACGGCCCCGAGACGAACACGCTGGAAGTGTTTCACTGGACTCTGCCCGCCGAAGACGACATTGACCCGCCAGTGAATTCACTCATGCCGTTGGGTGACCCCGTGTTATTACAGACGTGGGGGGATTCGTCCGGGTATCACACCGAACAGGCTTGGCATCGCTGGCAGATCATCCCAGCGGTGAAACGTCGCGGAGCAGCTCTCCTGCCCGAGTATATCACGATCCCCGTTGGCCCCTATCAATTCAACAACGTGAAGCGGCCTGTGATTCAGGTGTCGTATAATCGCGGCGGTTCCTGGGTGACGGTCGAAAGTGTGTGGTTCGATTTCTTGAACGGCATTGCGACGTTCCAGGGGACGTTGCCCTATTACCAGCATCCGACCGCCAGGCCCGGCACGACTCAGACGGTCTACGCGCCATCCGCCGTCCGCATCATCTGGGCACCGTACGCACCTTGCCTCGAAGTTCGCGTGCCGGAATCGGGCTGGGAGGGGACGGCCTTCACTTCAGCGGGATTGACGCGAGAGCTTCAGGAGTACAGCGAGTTTTTATCGACCGGCAAAGAGTGGGGAACCCCCGTCACCACTGCCGCCCGCCTGGAGCAGTTCCGTAAGTACGCCCGCTCTGTGCTGGATGAGCAGAAAGACATTGTCTGGGTGGGTGGTGCAACTCTGGACGGTCTGGATTTCTCATTCGCTGGACTGAATCGTCGCGTCTCTATGACCAGTGGCAACGGGGCTGGTGGCACGATGGCTACCGGCTGGGAGCAGATCAAAGCCGTCGTCACAGACGTTGAATACGACCTCTCCCAAGGTCTGACCTCGATCACCTTTTCAGGCGACTGGGCCGAATTGCTGGGGCAAGATCCTGCCGAGTTGCGGGAACGTCTCAAAATCCGGGCATTGGAGCAGGTGACACTCTACGCCGGTCAGACGCTCACATTCGATTTGTTCAAGACCTACAAGGGTTACAAGGTGCGTGAAGTGGTGGGCGTGACACATCACAGCCGGATTGCGTACCTCGACCCAGAAACTGGGATGGAGCAGTAAAATGACGACGCCATTCCGGACATCCATGCAGGAGCTAAATGCCCTCAGACAAGATGTGGAGATTGCAAAAGTCGATATCGAACGGCTCTGGCGGAATCTCCGGCGTCAAAGCGAAGGCGTGCCAGTTGGCGGGCCATGGCCACCGGTCAGCTTTACCGGCCCGTGGGAGCCGGAGGAGCCTGAAGAAAATCCTTGCGGTTGCCCCGAGTGTTTTGAGGTGGTTTTCAGCGGAGCCACGGGAGGTGCGGCGCCGCTCAATGGAACGCATCGACTGACATCCAACGGCACGTCCAATCCGTGCACCTGGTCGAACGAAGATCACACAATTAGTGTGAGCGTGGACGACGAAGGGGCGTCAATTGTGGTGGGTGTCGGCGGTGCGACCTACACTTACGACGGTGATTGCGAGTCGCTGAGTGGGTCTGTCGAATTGCCGAAGGACGCGGAGACCGGATTGCCGACGCATCCCACCTCTGCTGTCCTCAGTGCTGTCAGCTGTGACGATGACACCGGCACTGGCTCTGATTCTGGTACGGGATCTGATACCGGAAGTGGATCGGATTCGGGGACTGGCTCAGATTCTGGCACCGGTTCCGAGACCGGATCTGGCACAGGCTGCGAGACTGAGGAGCGATGGTCTTGGTCGGCCACTTATGGTTATTGGGCGGGCACCGGACTGTGCCCCGATGGCTGCCGCTCCTGCCCGCCCACACGCGAGGGCGTGGAAGACGGCGAAGTGGTCTATGTGCCCTGCACGCAACCATACCTTGAAGAATGCCCGCCGCTGGAGACGGGCAGCGGCAGTGAATCGGAAACCGGCAGCGGCTCGGATTCGGGGACTGGCTCAGACTCTGGCACTGGCAGCGAGACCGGCAGTGGCACAGGCCCGTCCTGCGTGACGTCGCAATCGTGGGAATGGAATGGTTATTCAGAGCCGGGATTCTGGGAAAAAGTGGGGTCATCTCCCTGTAGTTCGTACGAAGCCGGTTGCGACGCCTGCCCACCGACAATTCCCGGAGAATACACCGGCCAATACGCGGAAACGCCCTGCCAGCCCATGCCGCTCGATTGCGAAGGCAGCGGCTCGGAGTCGGGCACTGGCAGTGATTCCGGAACCGAATCGGAAACGGGATCAGGCACCGGCACCGGCCCTTGCGATTGCACGCCCGGCACGCCTGCCGAAATCGTACTCACCATCAGCGGTACACCCCATTCCCTGGTCTGGGATGGCTGGCATTGGATTGATGACACCGGCTGGATCACCCTCGAGTGTGAGGGCACGTCGTTCAGGTGTTACGACGAACTCAACGAAGAGACGCGATATATCGAGACGCTCCCCGGCAGCAACGGAGACTGGAGCATTGACGGCGAATGCGCTGGCAGCGGCTCAGAGACGGGTTCCGGCTCAGATTCCGGCACTGGCAGTGAGTCTGAAACCGGATCGGGGAGTGAGAGCGAAACCGGATCGGGGACAGGGGGCGGGTCGCCCTGTTTTTATGAAATTCTCAGCTTCACGGTCTACGGCCCACTGTACCCCGAAGGGGCGAACTTCACGTGGGGGGATGGCCTCCACGGACATCAATACTACTGCGAAGTGGAACCGGCCACCTATATCAGCTGTGGAGTCGGCGACAGCTTGATTCTTAAATACGTCGGTGACGTGTTCATCGACATCATGATCGACGAAGGCGGCGGCTATTACGCCGGTTATGAATACTACACTTGGATATAAAGATGGCTCCCAAACTGACGATCGGCATTCCCACATGCTGCGACTATAAACGCCTCTGGCACACGCTGGCGGGGCTGCATAAAGACCGCCTCGCGCTGGGCGTTGTCGAGGACGTGGAGCTGCTCTGCGTCGACAATTCGTTGACCATCCCGGACAAGGCCCGTGGCCAGAAACATGCAGCCAAAGCGAAAGAGCGGCTCGGCGAGTTGCCCCACGCCCGTTACGTAGAGTTCAGTGAATCAGCAGGCACCGCTCCCACGAAGAATGAAGTCCTGCGTCAGGCCAGCGGCGATTGGGTGCTGTGCCTCGATTCCCACTGTGAGCTACCACCCCGAGTTCTGGAACGCATCCTGTCATGGATCGACGCGAACCCGCTCGACGATGACATTCACCACGCGATGGAACTCCATCTAAAGATGGTCAACCCGGACGGCACGCCCGCCGTGGTTTGCAGCCATCGCACCGAGCGCTGGGGAGCTGACGGCAATTTCGGAGTCTGCACGGCGGCACCTCACACGCTCGCTGCGGACGCGAAACCCTACAAGGTAGCCACCGCTGGTTGCGGGTTCTTTCTGGTGCTTCGCGCGAGCTGGTTAGGCTTCCACGCGGATTGTCGCGGTTGGGGCGGTGAAGAACACTACATTCAAGAAAAGTACCGCCAAGCGGGCCGTCATGCGTGGGTGCACCCGGAGTTCCAGTACGTCCATCAATACGGCGACGTGGACGGCTCACCCTACGTGGGAAAAGACTTCACCACGAAAGCCAAAAACGCATTGATCGGCTACAAAGAACTGGGCTATCCCGAACTGTCCGGCATCAAAGCCGCCCACGTCCAGCCCCGGAGAATGAGCGAACAGCAATGGGCAGACCTGATCAAAGAACTGGGCATCGTAGAGCGAGGCCGGGGAAAAGATCCACTACCACCAAAACCGCTGACAACTCAGCGCCTCACCCCCCCGCCATCGAACCTGCTCAATAAGCACCTGCAACCGGGCGAACAGGAGTTGCTGGAGTCGCTGCCCTGCCCCTTTCGTGGCCGCCAGTCCGGGCAGATCTTGTGCAACATCGGCTGCCCGAGCATGAAGAGCCAGGCCGTCACCACGTTCGACTGTCGGAAGCACGGTCTGGTGATCTTAGGAAAACGCCGGAACGATCTGACCAACTGCCTCACCTGCCAGACGCAGGAAGCTGTGGAAACCAATCAGACCAACCGCCCGAAAGCACCAGCCCCGCCCCCAACGATGCCCTCCCGGAAGGTGAGTTCCGCCTGATTCCACGCGGAATCACTTTTGGGGATGAAAAAAACAAAAACCGGCCACCATCTCTGGCAGCCGACTTAAAGTTAATTAGATAAATGTTTCTAGTGACAGGCGTCACCCCGCCACGGATGCAGCATAAAGAAAAGAAACGACCAAAGAGATTCAATTAAATCCATAGTCCCCTAGACTCGGGGCTTTGAAGATAATCTACCAGCCCTCTTATTGCCTTCATAGACTGAGAATACTTCACCACCTTCTCTCGCAATGTGAACCTCTCCACAATCTGCGCGTAGGTTAGCTTGTTCTTCTCACCCTCGAGTGCATCAGGGATGAAAACAGTATCCCAGTAAAATTTACGATCACCCTTTGGTTTCCGTGACAAAACACCCTGAGTGTCGCCTACAAATGTCCTAATAGACTTTCCGTCGCAGTAGCCAACGACCGCACGGGCAATGGCACGTTGGCCAGCAAAGCCAGTCTCCTTCAAGAAATCGTCTTGAAAAGCGTCCCACATGGCTTTAGTAATTCCACCCGGGTAGGATCTGTCCAAATACTTATCAAGGATCAATCCCGCATACTCGACAATACAAGGTGTTCGAACCATCTCATACGCGTCAATTGTTCTACGCTCAACTAGCTTTTTAATGTCCAGTTCCAAAATCTGTGAGACGTCTTTATTTTCATAAGAGAAATCAACAATATCACCAAATTTCACGCCACTCGAAGTCTGGCAACACTTAAGCATCAACGACGACTCATCTCGCTTAAATCTGCTCATGGTGACATAGACAATCTTCTTACGACGCATGATCCCCACCTCGTAACTCACGCAAGAACTTGGTGACTTCTCTTGTTGCATGACGCTCGTCAAAGCCAATGACATTCAGCTTACGGCTCTGAAACAAAGTACGTTCAAAATCAGATGGGTTCGGGTATAGAATGTAACCCCTGCTTCCTTTCAACACGCCGCTCTCACCAGTGAGTGAATCTGTAAAGAGTCGGAATAAGTAGGACACATTCGGGTCACGAAAACTATACCCTATGAAGAGAACTACTCTTCCAAGAAGATCTGCTCGAAGGCGGTAGTCCAGTGGTCGACTTAGCCTAAGACGGTGTTCGTAATCAGA
The DNA here is from genome assembly GCF_056500625.1 of Planctopirus sp. SH287. NCBI lineage: Bacteria > Pseudomonadati > Planctomycetota > Planctomycetia > Planctomycetales > Planctomycetaceae > Planctopirus > Planctopirus sp. SH287. The sequence continues at coordinate 3,258,014 of NZ_CM151403.1, forward strand.
CTCCGTTAGAACAATTTCCCCAGGATGATTGATGTCGCCGTGGAATTTAACAACAACAGTGTTGTTGTTTGATCGGCCCATTTGGCTTTCAACAGCTACAACACTACACTCCCTCCCATTGAGTTTAAACGAATCCTCAATGAAGGTATCGAAATTAGTCGTGTAAAACGTCTTGCACTCCATCATTTCAGAAAGTTCACGATGGATGCTGGAAGCTTTCAATTTGTCGTTAGGAGGAATCATCGAGCTACTAAACCAGTTGGTAAGTTGAGCGATCTGATCGGCGTTCATCTCCTTAAAATACTCAAGGATTTGCAGGTCGGTTCCTCTCGCTCTCGCGAGCCTTGCATCTGAGAAACCTAGGACAGAAGTCGCTCTCTCGACAAGCTCCGACCACGACGGCCCACTCCGATTATTTCCTTCGCGATCCTTCCATTGTAGTGACATCGAGACGCCCGCGCCAATGAACGGAATGACCCGCCCGGCAGCGTAATGCAACTTCAACTCTTCTGGACAACTAATCATTCGGGTCTCCTGGCAAGCAGGCGGGTCATTGAATGATGGTGGAGCATCTCATTGTTTGGATGTCGCTCCCACAAGATAGAGTCAGTACAGTATACGACCTGCCAGTCCGCATACATTCGGGTGATTGTGCTATGATGAAATAGAAGAGGCGAAAAGTTTGGGTGAGCAGATAGATCTTGCGATCTATCATTGAAACAGACAACAATATTCCACCCCCTTCTGTTAGTTGCCGCCTTCATTCGTGTCATAAGTTGTGATGCAGCCGAAACTGAGTCGAGACAATGCAGAAGCCCATACGCAATTATTGCATCATACTTCTGGTCAAGCAGGCCCGTCTCGACCGCATTACCCAAGTAGAATTTTGGGGGATTGTTGCCTGAGGATCTCCTCTTCGCACTGTCAATTGCAAGTGCCGAGCAATCTAACCCGTAAACATCTGCACCCAACTTGGATAGGAAGTACGAGTTTTTCCCTTCCCCACAACCCAGATCGAGAACCTTCATACCATGCCAGCTGACAACTTGATCATTAAGTAGAGTGACAATAGATCCCGGCTGCGTCCCCCAGAAGCACGGACACTGCCTATACCCATCATCATAACCACCGTCAAAGGATTCCATCATGTGAGCCACCGACTAAACAGTTGTAGCAAAAGTTTTTTGTAGACTCCGAGACCATGGGTATTGTAAACCACGGCATCGCAGATCTCCAATAGGTCTGGAACCTCGCTTTCGGTGTGGTCAGTCCTAAGGGATAAAAACTTCGCAAAGCTTGCATTATTATCATCTCTAGACTTATACATTCTATATGCTTCGTGGGGAGGCGTATGAATGAAAAGCAGATATGTTTTCTGAGGAGCTAGAACTTGTCGAATAGAATCAATCACGGACTTGTATCTTACCCCGTCAATGACAACTCGATCTGAATTGGAGTGGGCTACTCGACGACAGATCTCAGTTACAAACAGAGACTGATTTTCTTTATGACTCAAGTATCTCTTCGCTTCTCTTTGAAAGACTTCCCTTGGTGTCTGTGGTACCGGTGCAATGTACATCATATCTGCAAGTACACGACCGGTATTAATCACATCATATCCGAATTTGTCAATCAATACACTTATTGCTTGAGATTTGCCACCTGCTAGTTGCCCTGTCACGATCAATGCATGACAGTTTTTGTCATGCATTGGATTCAAGATTCTGTAAGCAGGCAGGTGTGACGTGAGGTGTGGATAGAATTTCGTTAGACACAATTGAGACCAGTACTCAAACTCCCATAGTGAATCGCCCGTCGTTGTTTTTGTGACCCAGTGTAGCTGTGTTATGGATTTTTCTCCGCGTGTTGGAGAATCCCATTGAGAGGACTGTGAGACCTCATACTCATAGAGGAATGCAACATGGCGTCTTCCGTCATCACTCGAGTCGTCATTTAGCACCCCCAGAGGCGTGAGACACGACGGGTCTTCCAGCTTTCTCAGGTCATCGTCGGGAAGCTTCAATTCCTCGGACAGCTCTCTGCATGCCGACTCTAAAAGAGGTATTCGATTTGCCGAGAACAGTGATTTGTCTTTACTTGAAACATGCCCACCGAACCCAATACAAAGCCGGCCACGTAAAAGCTCCTCAACCCTATTATAGGATCCACGTCTGAAGCATAGTACTGCATCGCCACGCCGTACGAGAATGTATGTAAGGAGCTGTTTTAGACCATTGTCGCTTTCTGCCTGAAGTCGAGGAACTGGTTTGCACACTCCTGGGCGGCCTATGATTCTAAGCAACTTGTTCGCTGAGCGACTTATCCCGTTATGCCTTTCTTTTATTGGCCACCATCCTTCGTCGAAAGCAAATACGTGCTCCGTTGCTCGAGGTGGAGCTAGTTGCCTTGCTTTGTATTCTTTTCCTTGTGATTCGAGCATGCTCCTCAAGTAGAATTTACCGGGTGCCGTTCTAACAAATGGGGAAGAGTCACCTAAGGTGCGTATACTTACGCTGATCTTAGATTTCATCGTCTGGTGCGGTGTCTTTCCGTTTAGACTATCTGAGAAGAGTTTGTCTTTCCGGGCTTTTGCGACAATCTGGCGTGCAGTTAGTGGTGTTTGTGCTGCCTTGAGCACCTGTAGGGCAACTTCTATGAATTCACTTGTCATGCTACTGCCACATTGCGCTTGAGTGAGTGATAGCATAGCGTAGTATTGATTGTTGATGCGAGAAGATCTTTCATTCTCTTCTGATGTATGCCGAAGTTACGAGTTACTAGAATGGCTTCTTGTCGTTCGGATCGATCATTTGCTGAGGCCGCAACACAGGCACGCCTTCCAACGACAAAACACATAAAGTGTGAAGAAGAATAGAGATTTGTAATATCTGGATCGTATTTATTGGTGATGACCACTCCGACATCTTTGTCGGCGAGTTTGCGAGCTTTCAGTGCAAGCTGAATCTGGTCATTCCAAGTAAATGGAAGAGAGTTGTATCTTTTAAATGTGTTTGTTGCTTGTGTTACATAGGGAGGATCCGCAAAGAGAAAGTCCCCGGCTGCAAGCGGAGTTAGCGCCTCTGTGTAATGCATTGTTCGCAACGTCGTTTTCTGTAGTCGTTCTGAACAGAGACGAATTTCATCTTGCTTGCACAATTCAGTGCCTGGCTTGCAGCCAAATGGCGTATTGAAGACTCCGGAGGAATTGACACGGTAGATTCCGTTGAATGCTGTTTTGTTCAGATAAATGAATCTTACGGCACGCTCTAGTTTCGATGATGGCTGTTCGCGTTTGATCTGTTCGAAGTGTCTTTTGGAGATTGTCATCGCAGAGAGTCGTTCAATGAGCGCCTCTGGTTGGTCGCGGACGACCTGAAACGTTGCAACGAGTTCTGGATTAACGTCACTTAACCTTGCGGTCTTCAAAGGGCTGGCAAAGAAGCACGCGCCACTGCCGAGAAATGGCTCGACATGAGCTCCTGTCATTTTTTGAGCAAGAAGCGATGATGTGTTGGCGAACCATCTTTTTCCACCTGCCCATTTAAGGAATGGCGTTGGAAAGTGTGCGTAAGGCATTGAGTGGCTTTGTTAATGGATGTGATACGTCAAGTCGTTGTGTCTACTGAAGCAATGATTGTCCTACGAGAAGAAGGACGTGTCTTGTCTTGTTGAAGCGTTGTGATTCGAACGGCTTTGGTCACCTTCGCATCGTTTGATATGTTTTTTCTTTGTGTTCTTATTGTTTAGGCAGGAGTGTACGTCTCGTGATTGTAAAAGAGAGATTGTCTATTGTTGTGGATTTAGTTTTGTATTGGAATTCCGTAAATGCAGTCGGTACAAGCTGTCGCGGTTGCGCTGACTTTCTCGGTTATTCCAGTAGGAGGGTATTTGATCTTTTTCTTCGCCTGGATCACATCTCCATGTGACGGTCGAACGGCGGAGCGTGGGGGCTTGAAGGTTTTTCTTCCTATCGTTGCGAGTTGATTTATCGTCAGCTGACAGTTGCGTCTCAGATAGATCTTGACTTCATTCTCGGATGCGATGAGATCCCGTATTTTGATTCTTTCGTATATTCTTTGTTCGCCGGCCTTCTGGAAGGCGTCCGTGGTATCCGGCCTGGGCGATTTGGAAGACTTCCTCGAGCTCCGGAGTCCGTTCGGGGTAGCTTCCAACTGCGTCCACGATCAGCCACCAGTCATCACTGCTGAACTTCTCAGTGTGTCCCCGCACCAGGCGGTGAACCAGGCGCACACCCCGGATGGCTTCGCTGAATGTTCCCATGCTGCCGTAATCCCAATACCAGCTCATGATCATGCCCAGCTGCCCGTGCAGGTCGGCCGTGCCCATCATTGCCCACTGGTTTTCATCCCCTTCTGAATCCAACGCGGGAGTTTCCGGCCCAGTCGGTTCTGCGGGATCATGGGGCTGATGGAGTCTGAGGGGAACCTAGCTGATCATGAAGAGTTCCATAGAAGTGGTCTGTCAGAAACTTCACAGGGAACATAGCTCAGGAATTTTCACAGGCAGCTTGTTCATCACTGCCGACTCATGAACAATTGTGATTTTCACGTGTTGACAGGGCTGAAAGGGAACCTAGGTTTCGTCCATGGGGCCGACGAATCGTTAATCCCGGCTGCTTTGGCTTCGTATGACTTGGCAATTGTGCAGGCCCCTTGGTTGCCCAAAACGATTACGGGCCGTCCACGAAGGTGCGGATGACGCACCCTCTCGGCACTCACATAAAAGCAGTCGCAATCCAAATGGCCAACACTGTTTGCGCGGTGCGTAAACATGCACCATTGTATACAACAGTGAAACCACCCGTGTCAATAAGTACACCGTTAAGGAACGCTTTCGGGAGCGCACCTGCGGTTGACTCATGCCGCGCAAGCGCCACCATCGGGGTATTGATTTCGCTCGAAATCATCCCCTGAAAACAAGTCGGCCGGGAAGCTGCTCTAACAACTTCCCGGCCTGCAAATCGACCTGGTTTGAACAGGCCGACCTGCATTCGCAAGGAAGCGAAAAATGCAGCGGCATGCCTGTTCAACGAACTTAGGTCAGCTTGCAGACTTTGATGTCCTGGCTCGCCCTCCCCCGGAACAAATTCCGACCCTTGGTGTGTCCGAATCAATCGTTCCGTTTGTGAGGTTTGAACGAGTTTCATGAAGCCCTATTTCCAGAATGACAACGTAACTCTGTACCACGGCGACTTATTCGAGGTACTGCCGCAGCTCGATCACTTGGCAGTCGATGCCCTGATCACCGATCCCCCTTATTGCTCCGGTGCCGCTGGCAGTGCAGCCAAAGCCGATCCGCGCGTGAAGTACTGCCAAGGGAGCAACGATTGCGGTCGACCTTCATTTCAAGGTGACACCAAGGACAGTCATGCTTATGGCTGGTGGCTCATGATGTGGCTGAAGCTGTGTCGGCGACACTTGAAACAGATTGCCATGTGCTGGCCTTCACCGACTGGCGGCAGCTCCCCACGCTGACCGATGCCATGCAGGGAGCCGATTACATTCATCGCGGCATTCTCGCCTGGGACAAGGGGACGGCGGCAAGAGCCCCACATCGTGGCTACATCAGGCACCAGTGTGAATTCGTGGTGTGGGGAACCCATGGGAAGTGCGTGAACCGGAGCGACGCCGGGCCGTTCGACGGTTGCCTGCGTCACTCCGTCCGCCAGACAGACAAGCATCATATGACCGGCAAGCCGACGGCACTGATGGCCGACCTGGTGCGATTATGCCCTGAGGGCGGAACGATTCTGGATCCGTTCGCCGGGAGTGCCACCACTCTGTTGGCAGCCAGCCAGACCGGACGAAAAGCCATCGGCATCGAGATCTCGGAGGCCTGCTGCGAAATCGCCGCCAAGCGTCTTCAGGCAGTTTGACATACCAATTGTGGCCAAACGCACTCCTGCCAAGTGTTCTTTTTTTTGGAATCGACATTTGGTCTGAGTGTGAAATAACTCAACAAAGCCGCAGAATCCGGTGAATGTACATGACAAGTTCACCACCGGACTGTCGATCCGGAGGTTACGGGTTCGAACCCCGCCGGCCTCGCTATGCGAGACTCCTTCCATAGGAGTGAATGTTTTTTTTCAGCAAACAGAACAGTCGAGGAATTTCCGGTTGAAGAAACAATCGGAAACTCTACTGTAACGAAAATGCTAAGCTGCCAGACACCTCTGTTTGATTCTCACTAATTGCACTAACAAAGCTCTCAGAGTGATTACTCCGAGAGCTTTGTTTTTTATTGAGACTCATTTTCACGGATGACATTTGGGATCCCTGCGGATCTCCACCATCTCGTGATTTTCAACCTGAATTCAGGATATTTGCCGCAACCCAGGACTGGTGGACGGTGGGGATCACTTCACACCGCGAAGCTCACGTTGAACCTTGCTTCACATTCGGTTTCGTTACTGTGAACTCTTGAGCGAGCACGTTTTCTGCTGGTCATTTCGTCGAACCACTTTACATGATGGTGGGCCTGTCTCGGCAAATGACACGGCTTTTGAGGCTTATTTCCTGAATGACCTTGCCCACCTTGTTACGACACAAGCAAATTCAGCACACTGCACTGTAGAAGTTTGCGAGTGATCTTTTCGCTGCTTTAGGCTTGGTGTGACTGCTCAAAAACCAGCTTCGTCGCGTCATGAATCTTCTGCGTGCGCACGGCTCGCTGGCTAACAGGTTGCTGAAAAAACAGCCAAAGCCCGTTCATTGACGTCTGGACTTACCCATGGGATGTGGGCGTGGGAGGTTAGGCTGCTCGTCGTGATGATGTTTCGTCGGCTTGTCTGACTCCGTCTCGTCGAAGTACTTTTGCTGCTGTCAGCAATATAATCTTGATGTCAAGCACTAGCGATTGTTTTTGCAGATATTCTGCATCGAACTTCACTTTTTCCGGAATGGACAGTTCATCTCGCCCATTGACTTGAGCCCATCCCGTTAAGCCTGGAGGCAGTTGATGTACGCCGACAGATGTTCGGGCTGCGATCAAATCATCCTGATTATATAGAGCTGGACGAGGGCCAACAAAGCTCATGTCCCCTCGCAGAATCGACCATAATTGCGGCAATTCATCGAGGCTCGTTTTGCGAAGAAATCGCCCCACCGGCGTGATCCACGAACGGGAGTCTGTGAGCAAATGGGTCGCGACCACGGGCGTATCGATTCGCATGGAGCGAAACTTCGGCATCTGGAAGATCTGATTGTTCCGCCCAACCCGGTTTGACCAGTAGAGTGCCGGGCCGCGTGATGTCAGACGCACCAGGCAGGCAATGGCCACCATTAACGGCAACAGAACCATCCCCGTCACCAACGCGAGCACTAAATCAGACGCACGTTTCACCTGAAGACCTCATTCCATACAGGAATACTTGCCGCAACAGATTCAGGCGGCCCGAGAGGTGGGTCTCTCAGATTTCAGCGTTTCGATCAAGTTCAATTCGCCAGCCGCATCCCGCCATCCATCAGCCAGCGAAACAGCGGGTGACATCCTCAGTTCCTGCCACAACGCCGACCCATCCACTGCCACATCCTCGCACATTTTGTCGACCAGCCAGCGCCCCACGGGGGGCTTTCGACCGACGATGCCGCAGGCCAATTCCACAGCTCCCAAGCCGCCGCGTGCCAGCCCAGCGGGAATGTGTACGATTCGAGCCCGGTTGCCGCCCGCTTGCTTCATGGACTCGAGAATTTCGTTGAGCGTGGGAATATGCGGGTCGCACAGATTCCCTATCCTTGAGGACAACTTCGCTCCCCGCCCGAACAGAATCGCGGCCCGTGCAACGTCGGTGGCATGAACCAGGGTGCGGCAGTTGTCGCCATTCCCCAGGCACGGCAACAGCCCCCGGCGAGAGAGGTTTAAAAGAGTTCGATAGTTCCCCTTCAACCCGCGGCCGTAAACCGCTGCCAGCCGCCAGACGGTCGTATTCGGAAACTCGAGCGCCACACCTTCAGCGGCCAGTTTGCTTTCGGAGTACCAGTCCGATGGTTGAGGAACGGTCGATTCGTTCACAACGCCATTTTTTAGAGCGCTGCCGTAAACATTAACGGTACTGGCCAGCACCACCCGGCTCACTCCATTTGCGGCCGCCGCCTCGCAGACGTGCCGCGTGCCGTTTACGTTGACTTTCCAATATTGCTGCTTCAGGTCGGCTGCGGGATTGTTGATATGCAGCAACGCCGCCAGGTGGATCACCGTCTCGACACCATTCATCGCCTTGAAAATCCCGTCACGATCATCGAGATCAGCCACGACCGACTCATCAGCGACCTCCGGCCCCACTGCGGATCGGCCCACTGCGCGGACGAGAAATCCAGCCGCCCTCAACCCCCGACAAACTTCCCGCCCCACGGCACCACTGGCCCCGGTGACGAGAATGATCGATTTACTTACATTAAGCGCATGGTCGAGCATCTTAAAACGACTCAGCATTTTACGCTGCCTTATCGGCACAATATGAGGATTCATTTAGAGACGGAGACAAAAGCCCTTTGTTCATCAACAGATTATTACAGAGATCAAAAAGACAAGCCCATATGCGTTCCGGATCAAAATCTCGCCGAACCCTTTGCCGTGCCAAATCCCCATGTTTCATTCGTACTAACTCATCACTAAGATATCTTTGTATGGCATTCTTTAGCCCTTCGACATCGCCAACGGGAACTAGTGCCCCTGTCGTGCCGTCAATAATAGCGTCAACAGTACCTGTTGCGGCATAACCAACGGTAGGTAATCCAGCGCATGCTGCTTCGAGAGGTACATTGGGAAAACCTTCACGATAGGAAGGCAACACCAACATCTTGATCAGCGGATAATAGATTGCGGTGTCCTGTACGAAACCTGTGATGACCACCCGATCATCATTCTCAATCATATCACGCATTGCCGAACTAACGGGATCCCCGTCTTCAAATCGTCCGACCAACAATAACCGGCACTGGTGGCCAGTATCGTTCAGTTTACAAAATGCGGAATAAAGATCCTCAACCCCCTTGTCTTTAGTCAATCGGCCAACAAACCCGATCCATGGCAACTCAGGATTAGCAGCCACTAGTCCTTTCACTCGATTTACTTCACTGACATTAGGGCGATTAAATCGGTCGAACTCAACACCACTTGATGTGCCGTCGCCAAGAACAACTAGCTTTGAAGAGGCTGCCAGTCGATACTCTACAATTGCGTCACGAAGACTAATGCTTACACACCAACATATCGTTGATGTGACAATAGCAACACGTTCACATCCCCAAGTGATACATCTTTTAAGCCCTCTGCATGTTTCCATGCGCAGGCCAAACTGGCCATAAATCCTCACTGGAATCCCACACAAGAAGCCAGCTAAGCTTCCCAAAAAACCCGCCTTGGGAGTTGCACTAAGTATCACCCTGGGTCTAATCCGACGCAAATGTGAGCACAACTTCATCAGAGACTGAACATCGCGACTGAGAGAAATCTCTCTATCAAACTCCACTGCGACGTAGATCCCACCTTCTGATGTAACAAGTTCTCTTGCTTCTTTATCCTCTCCACAAATCACCGCCACTCGCCAGCCACGACGTACTAGTGATTGGATGCACCCACGAAAAAACGTCCTGACACTCTGAGGAGCTGTCACGATGATCGCGAAGTCGTATAGGGAATCATGATCATGTTTCATATTGAATTTCTTGCTTATCGATGCAATACGATGGCTGATATTGTTTAAGCTACTCGCGAGTATCGGTTGGCATCTTTCACCTCAGCCTGAGATGTGCCAAAAGATTGCCAGAGGCATAGATGCTTTTTTGCAACAACATTCATGTCGAACAATTCGGCAATTCGTGATCTAGCTTTGTGCCCTATGGACACGAGTTCTTCAGAGGATAATGCCAGTAACTGATCCATTTCATAAACTAGCGATTCGACGTCCCCTTTAGGTACGATTCTCCCCGAGTCGCCCACCACATAGGCTGCTCCACCGTTATCGCTGACTATGCACGCCACACCACTGGCCATAGATTCCGCTACGGAGTTTGGGAATCCTTCATTCATATTCGACATCAACACGCCAATATCGAGACTAGCGTGCAATCGCTTCATGTCGTGTCTGAGACCTAGTAAATGAAATCTACCCATACATTCGGAGTGATTGGCCAAATCACAGATCACGCTTAATGCCGAAGTTGTCCCTTCTCCGCATAGTAAGAAATGTACGTCAGAATGTCTTCTACACACCTGGATTGCCGCACTTAAGAAAGAGTGGTGATCTTTTGCTGGATCCCATCGTGCGAACATTCCCACAAGCCTTGTTGAAGCTGAAATCCCCAGTTCTAATCGAACAGAATCCCGATGTTCGGCATTGGGCTTAAATACTTGCGTATCGTATCCATTTGGAATTACAAGCATTCTGTCACTACAGTATCCAATCTGACGATGCGCGGCTTCAACCGCAGGTGAATTGCAGATAATTCGTGAAGGAATGTATCGAGATAATTTCGCACATGCGGAGCGAACCATACCCGATGTCCGTCCCACAAGATCTGTCGTTGCACTGGTTCTGAGATTCCAAATTACAGGGGTTTTCCCTAATGCTCCCATCCATAGGAGAGTAGAAAGTAAATCCGCCTGATACATCCAAGTGACAATCAAATCTGGGCGGATCTTTCGAAATTGTGCGATTGCATGACTAATGCCACGCAGTGACGCCGAACCGCGAGTCATTTCAAGTGAGATGACTTCGTGTGAATTGCGTACATACTCCTCGTCCAACGATCCTGCCGGAAGGAGAGTCATGACATAATTCTCGACTCCTTTTGCAGAGGAATAAGCAAGTAGTCCTGCAAGGGCGCGCTCCGTTCCTCCGACATGACTACTGTTGATAATGTGCAAAACCTTCATTGCTCACAATCCTTACTCGTCCTCGTATCTTCGGGAGAAGTAACCCCCATCAACGCCATATACTGTTGAACGATATTCGGCGCATCGAACAATAACCTGGTTTTCTCCACGCTTTCAGTTGAAAGTGGTTTGAACCATTCATCGCTCCAGTCGTCAAGACTGGATATAAATCGATCATGCAGGTTAACCTTAGTCAAAAACTCTTTAACGCCGCCGGGTATTTGAAGGGTAACTAAAGGACAACCACACGCGATTGATTCGACCAATACGTTTGGCATGTTTTCAAATTCGGATGAGAGTACAAACAAGTCGGCATGAGCCATCCATCGCCAAGGGTTACTATCGAAACCAACGAATTGCACCTGCTTCTCAACATTCAAACGGCTTGCTAATTCCGTTAATGGGCCACGTTCTACGCCATCTCCAACGATGGCTAAAGAACTTCCTGGATATTTGGAAAGCAGTTTTGGAAAAGAAGAAATTACTCGATCAAAAGCTTTCACTTTTGCCAGACGACCGACAAGGACAACCCTCTTAGCAAACGGAAACTCAACCGAACGGTCGCCGAAAGGATCAATGGAGCACGCAGTTTTTTCACGAATCGTTTCAAAAGACACCGGATTATAGATTGTCGAGATTCTTGAAGACCGTATGTGTCCATACTTGATGACCCCATTCTGAGCACCAATAGACTCACACACAATATTGTCTAATTGAGGATATCCAAAACGAACCAGATATTTAAGAGCAAACTGTTTACTAGCGGAAAACTTCTTGCAACGACTTTGAGCAGAAAACACACCATCCAACAAGCTAGTTTCTCTAGCTACCACGCGCACACCACTTGGGAAAAGAAACCTCACCGCCCCCACTAGCGCATTCAGATGGGTTCCGACGGTTAAGATAACATCCGGTCTCCAGCGCCAAACCTCCCGTAGCAACTTTGGAATTGCAACGAGGCTTCGGAAAGACTCAAAATCAACAAGACGCACCTTAGGAGAAATATCTTCTTTCAACCTACCTGATGCGTCACCAGCAGCTAGAGTTGTGTTGACACCGAGAGATGACAATTCATTGGCAAGATTGCACATAACCCTTTCCGCGCCACCAACATCCAAAGTCGCGACACAACATAGAACACGCACTGGAGTTAACTCTCATATTTCTAAACACAAAATTTTGTCAAACAAAAAAATGACAATATGGCTTAAAGCTTCCAATGCCATAGCAATCTAATTCATTCTGCTCACGCAGCACGGGACACAACAGGGGGGACAGTTCTAGTATGAAGCGCTGCAATTGAACCGGTTGGTGCATATTTGTGCCAACCAAGGATTGCACCTATTCCAACAAACTCCAGCAATGTCATGAGACTAGTAAACTGGACTCGATGACGAGGCCCTCGTAATTCCTCGAAAATCCCATAAAATCCAATAAACATAATCACCAACACCACAATCACCCGACATCTCGGTTGATGCTTACGGCATAGCACCCAACCACCATAGACTGCGGGAATAAACATCACCCACTGCTGAATCGCGGCAGGAAGCATAAATTGATATTCTGGGACAATCCCCCAGGGACGTGGAGTCATAATAAAGGTCAGTGATCCGCTTACAATTTCCGAAGGATTTAGAAAATGCCCTCCTCTCATCATTAGCGAATAAACATAGGGAGATCCTAACATCGATATAGCAATCACGCCAAATCTATATCGTAACTTTAACTGAAATAGAGTATAAATCACAAAAGATGCGCCAACTACCACAGGCGTATAACTGCGGAGAGGAATTAATAACAACATCCCTGCGAATGCAAAACCGAACGATGCCCAGCTAACCCGCTTAAGACACTCAAGCAACCCATAAACCAATACAAGAATACAGAGTTCGACGAGCGACTCCTTTAAATTAAATATAGCAATCCAAGTGAAATAATTGGCATGACACTCTCTGTATATTCTTGCTGAAGTCGCAATCTTGCGAGGAACTCCAGCATTTTCCATGATTCGAGAATAAAACTCGCCAGCAACAAAGCTAAATCCAATATTCACTAGCACCGGAGCGCAATAGCTATACCCGAACGTTTCAATGCACAAAACGTTAAACGCGTTATAAACAACATGACTCCCGCCAGCGAGCGACTCTAAATACTGCCAGGCATCCGACGACCACAGGAGTTCATGAAAAGAATAACCAGTGTTCAGGTATCGCTCTGCTGACTCCAAGTACTCAATGTCGTCAGAAAGTGTCCATTGCCTACCCCACCAACCGGAAAAATAGGTGTACGGTACCATTACTCTCGCGGTCGCAATCATGAATGCATGTTTAAGCTGAAGACGAAGGGCTAGAATTAAAAAGCCAATCGCCCAGACCATAAGTGACAGGCATTCTAGCATGCTACGCAGTCCATATATTGCCATTCATTAATGTTTACACATGCGTACAGTGTGACTAGCTTTTTACTGGAACCATAGACAATAGAACTTCGTCCCAAAGCATTAAAATTCTTAGCATGGAAAATTCCTTTCGGACATACAGCGCCTTCGTAGAAATAGCTTCCCTGTCTTCTCGAGACGCCATCAAGCGACTCAACTCACAAGCCAAACCCTGAAGGTCACCGACTGGTGTCAAAACACCGCACTCACCACCCTTAAGCATCTCATATGGGCCACTGCGGCAATTTGATGATATTGGCGCCAAGCCAACCGCCATCGCTTCAAGAAGAGAATTTGGGAAGCCCTCAAATTTAGACGCCATCACGAAGATCGAACCTGCTGCCATGAGCGAGAAAACTTCCTTTGACCTCCCCATAAAGCAGACGGATTTATCAATTCCTAACTCTCGTGAAAGACGCTCCAAACCTGCACGATCCTCACCATCTCCGATAATATCTAACTGCCAACCAGGGATTTTTTCAGACGCCAATGCAAATGCACGTAAAATCAGGTCAACTTGCTTCAGTGACACTAGCCTTCCTACAGAGATAACCTTCTTAACTGAACTATTTGCAATAGGAATCTGCAATTCAGGCAGTGGATTACCTATAGTAAACACTTTTAGCCTTGGAAACTGATTTCTGGCCCAATCACGTACGCTATCTGTAAGAACAACAAGCGAAGACGCATAGCCATATAGACATCGTCTAGCGATTTCCCATTGACGAGGTGGAGGGTTCTCCCTTGGGTCTGTATGCTCAGTAATAACAACAGGGGTTTTGCTGCCGAACATTGCTGCGATTACGGTACAATTTGTAACATCGCCAAAAGCAACCACCACGTCTGGCGCAGACTCCCTCAAATGTTTCCGAATAGTAAGAATTCTCCTCCACGCTCCGAATATCCCAGATTTTTCTCCAACTAATTTTGACAAATCGTAACGCACTATTCCATCTGGGGCCGCGTAGAAATCATCTTCGACGGGAAAAATAGTTGTCAATTCCACTTGATGACCTGTCGCCAACCAACCTACCGCCAAACGCAAAGCAACATTTTCCATCCCACCCTGTTGTAGTGAGCATATTACAATTGCAATCCGCATTTTATATTATCCTGTTATTCTATGCGGCAATACTGATGGAAGCCGACGCCTGATGCGACTCTTTTATCAATTGTCGTCTTGGAATTTCCCAGTATACAATTGCTCCAATCATAATTATCGTATGCAGTAACTGAGTCGCTAAAATGGCCATCGGAATGCCCAGTGCGCCATACCCTAAGACTGTCAGTGTGCTTACAACCATTCCCACCGGAACAGTAATAATGCACGAAGCGAGTATATACCGATTCACATTTAATGCTGATGCCGCTCGCGAGCAAATATGTGTTAAAACAAAGCCAGGTAAACACCATGCCATGTACGCCTGGATTGACGCGACTTCCTGAACACTTTCTAAGCTAAAAGCCCCTCTATGGAAGATTATTTTCGTCAACTCGTGTGAATAGACACTTATGAACAAGGCCAAAAAAGCACACCCTATACCAGAAAACATTGACCAGACGAACCATTTCTTAATAAAATACTGCACTTTGTTTCCGGTTATTAGCGAAACGATCGCATTTGGGTAATACACCCTGTCAATTACCGGAGTACTGCAAGATGACGCAGCGGAGAATAGCTTTGTTCCTAGGGCCAAAGTCGTGATACTTCCCGCTCCATATTGACCCACAAGGAAATTGTGCCAGACAGGTAATATGGAATACATTAAAGACGCCCCGGACAATGATGACATTTTTTTGACTAAAAGCACATCGAATTTATTTGCCTTCGCTACGATGTCGCTTATTCGCATATACTTATTCATCATGAAGAAGTTTACTACTCCTTCTAGCAAAGATCCTGCCAGAAGTGCATAAGCAATAATCCTCACATCGGAACTATGCTCTTGCATTATGACGCTTGCTATGACGCATAACGGTGTAATTGCCGTCGTCGCCATCGCCAGTCGCGCGAAGCCTCTTGCAGACAGAAGCGAAGATATAAAAGTGTTGACTCCTGCCATCAATACCCATGGTGAGATTATTGCGCCTAACACCAAGCAATGTTGCGCTCTGCATCCTGAGTAGAGGCTATCCATTCCAAAACAGAAGGCCAGCATGCTGATCCAGCAGAAGGCAACGGCAGTGATAAGCATCTGGAAGGCTGTTTTGATGCTATTTGCGAGGGCCTTCGATTCACTGCCTCTACCATTTCTACTGATGGTTTCAGCAATATGGGGGATCGCGCTAGTCGCAAGTGCCGCTGCTACACAGTTCAAGACAATGTTTGCCAAGGGCATTGCCGCATAGAAGAGATCAAGTGCCGGACTCATTCCGAATGACTTGGCGATGAAAATTTCTCTGCTCAAACCAATGAGCCGGCATACTAGCGTGATCGCAAGGAAACTTCCTAGACCATGAACAATTCTGAGTATGCGAATTATCGAATCCGTCATTGCTCGGCATCTGAATTTGAGAGATGAAAATTGTTATCTTCAAACTGATCTGTGCCACCGACAATTTTCTTATAGGACACAAAACAGTCAATTGCCATTTTTCAATACAATGAGGAGTTTGACTGCTCGGTGCGGGTGGGCATGCTATCTGGTGACAACAAGCGAAACACCCGAGGCCTAGTCACTAAACTATGTAGTATTTCACATGGAAGCCGTGCGTTCACCGCTGACGCGGAGGGTGCCGCCGGATTTTAGGGTGCCTAGCCATTGGTGGCAGAGTGGGCTGCAGTGCAGGCCGGGGCGGGCTTCCATGCCGTACTCCTGTTCAAAAATCAATGCCAAATCTTGGGGTGAGAATCCTTCTGCCGTCACGCTCAAGATGTTCACGCTCGGGCTGTCCGGCATAAATAGCCGAATTCCCGGAAACGTGAAAAGAGCAATTTCCCAGCCTTTGCGAGAAATTTGCTCGCGCTCTTGAATTTCCTTCAACGATTGCCCGGCTAACCAATCCATCGCCGCCGAAAGCCCGGCTATTCCTGGCAAATTCTGGTTACCTGCCTCAAATCTGGCGGGGCCTGAGGTGGGGGGCGAAAGGTCTTCACTGGCTAACCCTGTTCCTCCCAGACGCCAGGGGGAAATTTCAGCGTCGAGTCCCTCCCGAATGTAAAGCAGGCCGGTGCCGAGAGGGCCTTTCAACCCTTTATGCCCTGCCATGGCGAGCAGATCCACAGGCTGGGATGACATGTCAAGCGAAAGGATCCCCGCAGTCTGGGCAGCATCGACAAGATAAAGAACACCGGCTTGACGGCAGATGGTTCCCATGTCATCGATCGGCTGGATGACGCCGGTCACGTTGCTGGCGTGTGTTGTGATGACCAGCCGGGTGTTTGGCTGGAGGGCGGCACGTAGGTCGGCGGGTTCGATCCAACCCTGTACGTTGGGAGTGAGCAGCGTTTGCGTGATGCCGATCGTTTGCTCGAGCCAGGCAAGTGGGCGGAGAACGGAATTGTGCTCGAGGACGGTGGTGACGACGTGATCGCCGGGCTTGAGAAGGCCGCGAATGGCAAGATTCAAGCTGTCGGTGCAGTTGAGCGTGAAGACAAAACGATCAGCGGGGGCATGAAAAAAACGGCCAATTTTGAGCCGGCATTGATCAATGAGAGACTGAGCTTCCAGCGCCGAGCGATAGGTGCCTCGCCCTGCGGCGGCTCCGCATTCTGTGAGATATTTGACCATGGCTTCGGCGACACCGGGGGCCTTGGGAAAGCTGGTGGCGGCGTTATCACAGTAGAGGCGGGGCATGAGTTGTGAATTATGGGTTGGGGCTGGGGAGAGATATCAGGCAAAAACTCTCTGCTGGATATCTCACTCCAAGCGTCTTTTTAAATCGGGACTGGGGTTTGCCTTGCGACGGACTTCTTCCAAAACACCCTGCGGACGGGTCTGCACAAGATGATTCAGTTGGTTAAGTTGGCTTGAGACGCAACAGAGGCATTTCTGACGACCGGCAGTATACCGCCGGGCAGGCTCGCTGTAATCTGGGACTTTTGCTTAGCCGTCACATTCCGTGGCTGCTGCCGCCGGTGGTTGCTGCCAAGTCTCGAGGCACGTTCCGCATTGGCCGTTTCGCAAATTTTGTTTTACATCGCGGCTATTTTCTCCAGATGATGTTACGCAGCAGAAAGTTACGCACGCTCGGATGAATCTTCGAGCCTGGATCTTACAAGTAGGCTGCTCGTGTTTACAGATACCATAGCTCCTACTCCAGCGATGCGAACGGCGTGACAGTGATGTTACCAACAGATCCAGACTGCCCCTGCGTGTCCGACGTGTCAGTTCTCGAATCTTTTCCTTAAACTGCCTCTTGTGCTTTCAGCATATAAGACGCCCGAAGACAGGCAGCCTGTGCCAAACCGTGTTTCTTGTGACAGACGTCGACTTGAGGATGAAACCTCTTATGGCTTAGCCACCCCAGTAGAAATCAGAATTTCAACTGGGGCCACCCTGCGAATCTGAAATTTCTCGATCGCACAATCGCTCATGGCGACAAGATTCGTCTCGCATCTCCAGTGGATCGTGCTACGTCTGGCAGCTTTTTCCGAAAAGAATTAGATTACTTTTTCTCCAAGGGATATAAACTCAGTCTAGATGGAACTACATTGATCCCTCCAGTTCGATAATATGGAGTTATTATGTCACATGTTTATTTACCAGTGTGTGTAAGTGCATTGTTTCAACATCTGGTTGATCAGTATGGATTACGCGTCAGGGAGCCTGAAAAATCAAACTCCTTCGATCAGATGATACAAGTCGTGGAGGCCACAGACTTACTAAGCATTCGCTTTGTGCGTGATCGTGGAGATGAATTTTTGGAAGTCGGTTACGGAACCCAATGGTTCTCACCTGATCTAGTACGTCTTGTTTTGCTTGGTGGAGTACCGCAAGATGCTCCTACAGATTTGCAGAATGACACTACATTTCTGGGGCAACAGTTTTCAGAAATTGAGCGATTGTTTTCTACTGAAAATCGAGATAAGACTCTTCGACGGTTGGTGGAGATGCGTATGGAGAAAGCACAATATATGTTCCCTGGTTCTGTTTTCAAACATGGCAGTAAATACCCAGAAAAATAAATATTTAATATCCCCTGGTCACGGCCGGAGCAGGATTCCACGGCTGCCAATCGCTTGCAGGTGGTGGAGGATCTGTTCCAGTTCCAGGCGACAGCGATTCGCCTGACGATTGGCGGTCAGGTCATTGACACCACGCCGCAACACCCGTTCTTTGTGCCGGGAATGGGTTGGAAAGCGGCTGTTGATCTGGATGTGGGCTTACACATCGCCACGGAAGAGGGCGGATTGGTTGTTGTGGAGGCCATCGACCGTGAAGAGCGGGATGCGGTGGTGTATAATCTGCGGGTGGAGGAGGATCACACGTACTTTGTGGGCAAACCCGACTGGGGCTTCGCGGTCTGGGTGCATAACGCGTACAGCGTGGATCCCAATCCGCTGCCTGATGGAAAATGGAGGGTCATTGACGAGCTTGGCGAGACGGTCAAAGGCGGGATCTTCGATACCAAGCCAGAAGCCGAAGACTACGCCAGACACCTGGCCCAACAAGCCGTCGATGATAATGTCGTTGGATTACCACCCAAGGGGACTACTTCAAGCTTAGGGACTGGGACTGTTGTTAAAAATAAGCTTTCAAAAGAAGAAGCCGACTTCGCACAGAAAGTTGCCGACGAGAAAGGCGGTATATTCGAAGGCCAGTTGAAGAGTAACACACCGGGAATCGACGGTGAGCTGAATGGAAGCCCAGCTCAACTCAAAAGTGTGTCCGGAAAAAGTCCTGTTGCTGTAACACAAGCAGCGAAAGTGGCTGGTGTAAAAGCTGCTAACGCTGGGGTATCAGGGGTTGAAGTTTTTATTGAAGCTGCGAACGTGTCTGCTGAGGCAGTACTGAGCGGGCCTGTCAAAGATATTCTTCAACAGCAACCTTCCTTGAAATCTATAAGTGTGTTGACAAAAGATGGCTGGGTACATTTTACAAGATAAAGCAACATGGAGTGATTGATGTCTATTGACCTTGAAATTGATATTGCGACTTCGATAATCGCAAAAAAATTAGTCGAAGAAACTGGTCACGTACTCCAAGGCTTACTAAACACAAAATTGATTCCTCAAATTGCATTGTCTCAAATTATTAAAGGTGAATCCGCACCTGTGGATGGTGAAATACTCGATGATGAGGCTCTTTACCAAATTGAATACATAGATTTCCAAGATCAGGTTTTTATCTCCAGTGTAATATACGACAATCATCGAGTAGCAACGGTCTCTGTTGGTGGGACACGGGAACCAACAGAGTACATACTTGGCCTAGCTTGTGCATTGGCCATAGCAATTGCAGAAAAAACACAGATTCGAGACGGGTTTGGTTTTTGGTTCGGCAACACTATAATACAGCCATCGGTTGCTATTAGTTCATTAGCGATAAAAAACAATAAAATGAAATTCCAGGACGCATGCTTGGCGATCGTTGGAGAGAGATAGAATTAATCAATTTGCCAGAGGGGACTCACAGCCATTTACGGCGGGATGACTCGGACGTGGTGTTGGACGTCTGGGTGACGACAGTCACACGAGACGCCACATGACGCTGTGAGGCACAGGTTGCCCGTCTGCGGGCGACCTGTGTGCTTGGAAGCACAAGAGATTGGCTACCGATAAGACAAGGCATGTCACTGTTTCCATTGAGCGTCGTGACCCAACCTGTTTGCCACGGCTAAGAAAGCCTTCGGATAACCTATTTCAATCTCGTTAACCTCTTGTGACGTTGCCACCCAGGTGGACTGAGTACAGTCAACCTGGGCCACCCCGCGGGGTCGATTCTGCAAGGGGTGCAGCAGTATTATACTGATCCGGTGACCTATGCCCGGGTGAGCGGTAGAATTCATGGGATTGTGCTGTTCACCGTGCTGACGGCGGGTGCTGGCGAAGTGGCAGCGGGTTTGAAAGCCGAAACGGTTTTGGCGAAGATCAAGGGCGTGATTCCGTCGAAGATCAACACCCAAACCGCCAAAGAGAAGCTCAACAGCCTGCTGGGCAAATTCGCCAATCGTAAACCAACCACAGGCCCCGTTACGCCAGATGATGTAGGGCAGGCTCCTGCCTGCCGGTTGGATGTACTTCACAGCAAATGATGTCCGCTAAAAACATCGGCAGGCGGGAGCCTGCCCTACTACTGATATTCGTCGACTGCTTCGCAACGTCTTAAGCAACATTGAGTAATTATGGTGAATGAAAAAAAACTTAACGTCTATGTCGGAAGATGGAATGATCGTGATTTTTCATACGCGCTAAGTTATGATAAGGCACGCTCGTTGGTTGAGCGGTCGCATGCATTTGGAGATCCGAGTAGAGATGCCGGTGCTTTAGGTGACAAATGAGCTATTGGAATAAATGAAGATGGCTGGCGAATTGTTACAACTAACATCGCAGCTGCCGCAGTTTCAATTGAAATCAAGGAATCTTGCGATTCAGAAGTCAATCATATTTCTTGGCAATGCCCATATTGTAACAAACATTTCAGTGATGATTGGCAATCGAGTGATAAACTTCCAGTCTTGCTCAGCTGTGGTTGTCAAGGTGACTCTAAATACCTACTAGGGGTAAGTGCTGGCGCCTGAGCATGAAGACCTGACTGACAAATCATACCAAACCGGCTATTTTAGCGCGACTGGCTAAGGCGTCTGTATGTGCATGCTACGGCGTTCTCTGTAGGTGCGGGCATTGCCTATCTATGATTTCGGGGCATGTACTTCTGGTGAACCCGAATCCGTCCGACGTCCTATGGAGGTGATTATTTAACCGCGTTTACTGGACTCGTGGTTCTTTGACAGTCATGTAGCAGGCTCCTGCCTGCCGGTTGGATGTACTTCACAGCTAGCGATAGCCGCTCGAAACGTTGGCTACTAATAAGGACAGTCAACCTGGGCTACCCCGCTGCGTTTGAGACAGATCTGGTGGGTTGCGCAAAGCCTTAACCCACCCTACCTGACTAATGATGACCGCTAGAAACATCGGCAGGGGGGAGCCTGCCCTACTACTACTTGAATTCGTCTGGCTTCCGATTGTGAGATCACGAATGCGAGTGTCCGTCGCTGACGCTTCCGGCTCGTTGGGATGGGACGATTCGTGTCAGATCATTTTTCCTGTGTGGGGGATTTCTGGCGCGCAACATTCCCAGTTAAAGAGAGGGTGGTTGTTGAGGACGTTGGTGTTCTTCTGGCCGCTCGAATTCTCTGAGACAGGGGGTGGATGGTGGAACATACGGCGGAAGAGATTCTTGAAGAGTTGCGTCATCTGATTCAAGAAGCGAATGGTGCGGAGATCACGCTGCGGGAGTTTCGCAAGAAAACAGGGATTTCTCCCTTCAAAGTCCATGACCGGTGGGGATCGTGGACCAATCTTCGCCTGGCAGCAGGGCTTTCCCGCAAGGCCCGCATGCCGGTGCTGTATACCGACGACGAACTGCTGGCGGAGTTTCACGTCGTGGCAAACCGCTTGAACCAGTATCCGACCATTTCTGAATTTAGCCGGATCTCGGAACGGTCGTGGCAAACGTTGGAGCACCGGTTTGGTCGCAAAGAGGCGGTGATTGACACCTATCAAGATTGGTTGCGCATCTACCGCCCGCACAGCGCCTGCCTCCCGCACAGCGGGTTTGTGCCTGCGGCAGCCGGAGCGGGGTTGGAATTGGATGCTGGCGGGCGAGAGGAGAATGGGTTGGGACATCGGGAGGAACGGGAGGACGCGCTGGTTTCTTTGGCGGAAACCGCTCAACCCCTGACGCAGTGTTCCCCGGTCGAAGTGCGGCCTCCCAAGATGTCGGCGGCGGAAGAACAGCAGAAGCTGCGGGAGATTTTTGCGGAAATTCCTCCCGAACGGTGGGGTACAAGCCAGACGTCCGGCGCGGATGTCATGCGCTGGCTGGGAATTGGGTGCCTGCTATTCCTGCTGATGCTTTTCGGGAGTGTTTCAGCCGTCGCGCAAGAGGCGGTGTGGCTGCAAGACGCGGGTTTTGCTGAGTTATATTCTATTGATAGATATATAACCCTCCCAAGCCGAGAATTGGTGCATTTCGCTGCGCTTCATGGCACCCTACCTTTTCTGGCACTCTTCGGGAATGTTCCAGCCGTCGCGCAAGAGGCGGTTTCGTTCCATGAGATTGATGCTATTAATCGGGGTATCGTTAACGCGAAGCCGTATTTAGCTGATTCTTTTAATGTATGCGGATCTACGTTCTCTCTAAGATGCCGCAAACGCTTCAATATGCCACAATTGGTGCATTGCGCTGCGCTTCATGACACCCTACTGTTTCTGATGCTCTTGGGGAGTGTTTCAGCCGTCGCGAGTGAGGCAGATTCGCGACAAAATATTTATTTACATGGCGTTGATTTCATTGGTCAACATAGAGAGTTTTCATGCCGAGAATTGGTGCATTTCGCTGCGATTCATGGCACCCTACGAGATGGCGATAGATATTCTCGCGGAGTGCTCACGAGACGGTCGCGGGGAATGATGGGAGTGTTCAGAATCAGCGGACGTTCGAAGCGGCCTGTGGTGATTTCAACACGCAAGTCGCTCGAAGATGGGAGACGTGTGCCGTCCCTTTGGTGCGATCAAGCCGTTTTGCGACAGGGCCGATTTCGATTCCGGGGCAGAATCACAGAGATCCCGAGTGCCGTGTCATGGTTTTATCTTGGGGTTTCATGCGTCGTGCCGTTTCACGGCTTTGTCTTGGGGTTGATGTCGCCGCAATGTCCTCCGTTGTCGGACTTAACAACAGAAGACCCCCGTATTTTTAGACTTTGACAATGCACCAGGAAAGTTAGATCACCTTCCACGCACGCCGCCAGAATATGCGGTACGGCCTTGATGGATCTGGATTTGGGGGTGAGTTGCCGGTTCGCCCTAAGCTCGTGGTTGCCCTAGGCTCGTGGTTCACGATCCGGTTTCTCTCGGTCGACTTACGCGTTTGCTCCGCGGTTCTTGCAGACGCGGCCTTGTGGCGGCCCGTTCTTGCACTTTGTGAAATCATCACCCCATCGGGCTGGGTCAGGGACTTGCCCCTTCCCACGGTGAAAGATGCTCGTCATTGAATAGAAAACGCCGCAGTCACTGGCCAGTGACTGCGGCGGGCGAGGATTTGCGACGGATCCTCGTCAGGCAGAGAATTTTGGTTTCAGTCGAGTGAGCCAGTGCGATCGGAGTGCACTGGCTTACCCGCAAAACGTGTCGTGAACTTGTCATTTGTGGTGCTGAAGATCAGTCGAGATCAACACCCAACAGTTCCTCTTCTTCTTCCTGGATGACGATTCGTGGTGTCACCATGAGCATGAGGCTCTCGGTTTCACGTCCGACACCCGAGTTCTTGAAGAGACGGCTGATGTAAGGAATCTTGTTCAGGATGGGGACACCAGCCATGTTTCGACCTTCACGGAGACGCTTCACGCCACCGAGGAGAACAGTCCCGCCATCGGGAACACTGACGGTGGTGAGCACTTCAACAACTTCCTGAACTGGCAATTGCAGAACCTGAACCGGTTGCTGAACTTGTCCGTTCTGGTTGTTGCCGTTCTGGTTGTTGCCGTTCTGATTGTTGACCTGTCCCATGCTGACTCGCGAGGACTGATTTGCAATCTGTGCAGCACCGCCGAAACCACCGATACCACCGAAACCGGTGTTATTGTTGTTGTTATTATTGTTATTGTTGTTGTTATTGTTGTTTTGGCCGCCACCAAACTGATTCCCGCCACCTTGCTGCTGGTTACCAGTCACGCCCGACGCTGTCGAGAATGTCTGGACGTCGGTGATGCTGGTGAACTGAGGGATCAGGGTGAGGCGGACATAACGACGATCCGAAGAGATCACAGCCGACACCTGGAGGAACACACCTTCCGAGAAGGTTTGCACTCGTGGAGTCTGGATTGCGGCCCCCACACCAACCGTTGTGTCGTATCCGGTGACAAAGTAACGATCGACCGAATCACGAACGGTGGCTGTCTGCCCGTTGAACAGTGTCAATTTCGGAGCGAACATCAGGTTGCTGCGGCTATCGCCCTGGGCAGCCTGGATGAAGAAGAACGCTTCGATGTCACTGAGGATCGCCAAACCTGTGGTGATACCAGACGTCGGGTCAAATCCACCGAAGTCAGGCACCCCAAGATCGAACGAACCCTGTCGGAATGGGATATCAAGGTCTTGAGTGAAGCTGTTCTGGCTTCCCAGACCAACGATTGTCCCACCCTTCTGATAGCTACTGCGCTGGATCGTGTTACGAGTTGGTTGAGTGCCGAAGAGACCGGCAGTTTGTTGCCCTTGCTGTGCCTGCTGGCCAGCAGTGCCTGCTGTTCCCGTGGTTCCGGTCGTTCCCGTGGTTCCCGCAGTTCCCTGTGTGGTGGTGCTGGCCCCTTGAGTTGGCAATTGAACCGAACCGAAAGGTGGCAGTGGAAGCCCCTGGTTATCAGTATCCGGGCCACCGACTGACGATTGCACGTTGAAGTCAAAGTCGACACCAATTCGCTCGTAGAAGCTGTCTGTCACTGTGACGAAGCGAACTTCCACTGTGACCTGAAGATCCTGGAGACGTCGGAGCTGCTTGAGCAGATCAGTGATCTCTTCATGGACAGCCTGAGTCTGACGAATCACCAGCGAGAGGGTTGTTTCAAATCGTTGAATTGAGGCTGAGCCAGCAACCTGTTCCCAGGAATCGGGAGCAATTGTCCGGGTGATCAGCTCGATCAGCGTGTCATAGTCGGCTGGTTGTTGTGCGGGACGAGTCCGTGAGCTGGAACCACCGGGGTTCATGCCACCAGCGACGTTTGGCCCCACTTGTGCCATGGCTTGTCCGCCCATGCCACCCATGCCAGCGGGAACGCTCATCATGCTGCCGCTGGCATCAATGTTGCCTGGGCGATTCGTGCTGCCCGTGGCTCCCATTCCACCGCCGCCGGCAAAGTTTGGAATTGGTACCACCAGGTCAGCGACGGGATAGTTGACAGTGATCATCTGCCCCTGCTGACGCAAGCGGCTGGTGATCTTCAGCACATCGTCCTGAATCATATAGGCCAGGTTGAATCGCTCAAGAACAAGATTCAGAACACTCTTCATGGCGATGCCATCGATATCGATCGACACCAGAGAATCTGTGCTAGCCCCTTCTTCATCCACGCCGCGTGGATCGATGACGATGTTGATGTCGCTCATCGCGGCAATCTTGCGGATGACTTCCGCCAGAGGAACGCCATCTTCATGCAGCGAAATCGTGCGGTTCAGGCTGTCCTGAATCTTGAGTTCAGCTTCACTTCGCTTGCGGTTATCGGTGCCATACTTCCTGCGGCGATCGGTGAGTTCCGCCCAGTTTTTGGGATATTCGATTGGCGTAGCATCACCAACACCGAACACCAGGCCGTTTTCCACGTCGTTGAGTGTGTTCCAGAGCGTGCTTTCCTTGCGTTCCTTCAGCTGCTCATTGGAGTCCACCCGGCGAGCCAGGCGTGACTTGTAAATCAGCGTTTCTGAAGTTGGCTCAGAAGGATTCAGTTCTTTGGCTTTCTTGGCCACGACTTCCGCTTCAGCAAATCGCTTCTGCTTGAAGAGTTCGTTGAATTCTTCAACCAGTTTGGCATATTCCTGTTCGATGCGGATCTTGGTTTCTGTGGAACCTTTGATCTTGGCCAGAACTTCTTCGTTATGCCGCTTCTGTTCGAGATTTGGCTTACGCTCGAGAATCTCATTGGTCAGAGAAACCCGTGTCTTGCCCAGTGATGACTGCAATTGAGCCATCGATTCAGGGGAAAGATCAGTGTTTTCCACGGTCGCTAACTGACGGTCGATCATCTGGAGAGCGGCTTCCGGATCCTTCTCACGCAGTTGCTCGGCCTTGAAAATTGTGCTCAGCGTTTCCGTCCTGAGACGGTCAAACTTGAGCGATTTTTCGCGAGCCGCCTCATCGATCACACCACCAGCGGCAACCGGCCCGCCATCGGTCTGATGATTAACCATCTGGACATCGCGGCCTCCCTTAGGGGCGAGTTCCCGCATGTAGTCTCGCAATCGCTGAGCACGGAAGCGATCCAGCTTCTGACCTGATTCATAGGCCTGACTGAATGCCTCGAAGGCAGCTTCACGATTGCCACGATTGAGTTCAAACATCCCACGGTTGTAAAGATCGATCGCCGAAAGTCCCTGGGCAGCAATCGCTGCAGGAGCTGCTGCAAACGCATCGTTGTTGGCAAAATCCACCTTGCGATCGGCAGACTCACCTGAAGCCTCCATGGCTCCGGCTGGCTGAACCTTGGAGCTATTAGCCACAAACAGCGAGTGTTCCGCTTCCACATCAGCCAGAACGGCATCCGGTGTGTCAGCAAAGACTTCATAAGCCACATTCATCTGATCAGCTTTAGCAGCCAAAGAGCGGGCTTTATCGAACTGTCGTGAGACCAAAGCGGCCCGAGCCTGCTTCAAGAGTTCATCTGCTTCACTACGAGCCTTGATGGCAGCAGGGTCGGTTGACGCTACGGCTGTCGATGGAGAAGGATTGCCGCGGGTAGCCATACGGGCGGCGTCAGCAATCACAATTTCCGGACGGTCATCAAACAACTGATAGGTGACTTTGTTCGCCTGGGCGATTTTTTCAGCATCCATGGCCTTGCGACGGGCATCTTCAATCAGCCCACCTGACAGTGCAGCACGTGCATCTTTGAGCAGTTGCTCAACTTGTCCTTTGGCAGCGTTGGGGGCTGCTTCTGCCATGCGGGCGTCTGAGGCCGAAGCCTGAGCAATCTTGGCAGCCGACTGACGGCGAGCATCGATATCGCTCAAAACCAGTTCTGGGCGGTCATCGAATAGCTTATAGGATGCGCCCAGCTTCTGAGCTTCCATGGCCTTGTTGCGGGCCACTTCGACCTGCCCGGCATCCATGGCTGTACGTGCTTCCTGAACCAGATTGGCAGCAAGCTGACGGCTGGCATCATTGTTGCCGGGGGCATCCGACTGAACAGCCGCTGGCTTGGTCGCAGCCCCGGCTACAGTCGTTGTTCCCTGTTTGCGATCCAGATCAGCGATCACCAATTCAGGGCGATCATCAAACAGGTCATAACTGACCTTCATATCCAGGGCTGTCAGTGCCTTCTTGCGAGCACTGTCGTAATGGCCCGCTTTCATGTCGTTTCGTGCGGATTCCACCAGAGCTTCCGCTTGAGCTTTTGGCGAACCGCCAGCGGTCAAGCCTTTCACAGCGTTACTGTTCTCTTCAGTGGTGGCTGCCAGTGTGGCCCATTCTGGCGTCTCGCCAGCGACCAGTTGAATCTCGTTTTTGGCCGTTGCCGGCTGGGCAGGTTCAGCCCAGGCCATATTCTGTGCGCCCCCTGCGGGAGCATCCTGCAGCATGGCCAGAAATTCGCCGGGAGACGTTTCTCCCTTGGAAAATTTCAGGCGTGCTTCGCGAGAAATCTGAAAGGCTTGAGTTGCCAGGGTGGTTGCATCAGACATGCGACCGTGCTGGGCCGCCGTTTTGGCCTGGGTCATCAGGCGTTCAACGCGAGTCTTGGCAGCCTCCTCAACCCCTGTGGGGAGCACCCCATGATCAGGTGATTGAGCACGGATCCCCGTTTGGGCAACCGGCGAACCTGAAGTTCGCTGCCGTGCCCGAGACAGGTACTCGGCGGCAACCTGGCGTTCGGCCAGGTTGAGTTCGGTGTTATTCACGCTGCTGGTCAACAGCAGCGGAATGGCTTCGTCATACCGGCCACGCAGATAAAGCTCTTTGCCGCGCTTGAATGCGTCGCGAGCGGCAATCGCCTTCTGTTCTGCCTGGGGAGCATTCCCCGCGGACAGAGTCCTTGTTGCGGTCGCAAGATTTGTCAGCCAGAGTGCAGCGGCGACCAAACTGCTGCACGCGATCAAACCAATGACCCTACCCAAGGTAGCCTCCTCCATAAGGCATGCGTGATGCACTAGACTTCCTGTCGAGCGTACGCGAGTGATGTGATAGTTGGCTGGCATTCAGGGAACGGTCAGTCTGGTGTTGCCTTGCCACCGGTTTGACCGCTGTCTGGGCCGATCTCAGGGCTGTGAAAGTCCTGCGATCGATTTGACATTCTTGAACGATGTGAGTGGAAAATGCCTGGTGGCGAACGGTCATCAGAGAGAAGAAATTGAATAATCACTTCATCCCCGAGAACGCTCTCCTCCGTATACATCACATTGGTATTTCAAACCTGAAGGATTGGTCAATACGGAGTCGGGTTCAGAAAGCCAGAAAAATTCTCGTAACACGTAGTCTTTGCGAGAGTTTCGGCATTTCTTGCCAAACAGGCTGGCTCTTGACCTGTTATCAATGAGAAGATCCGTCGAATCTTAAGATTGGTGACTCTGGGAGGTTTGCAAAAAGCACACCTCCTTTCCTCTGCGTTTTCCTTGCAAATCGTTACTGCATAATAATTAGAGGCGAAGTCAACTTTTCAGTGTGGTCAGAAACTCTTCGCTTTTTGCAATTCTTCACCTGCGAAGCATCAAACGAACTGTGCCAGCCGGCGTATCTTGACATGAGAAGGCGGAATGGGAAGTTGCGTGATGTGAAAGGTTTGTGACCATTGCCTGTATTTCTTTTGGCATCAACAGGTTATGCGTATTGATGTGAAACGGCTTTTATTGTCTCTGGCTGGCTCCGACGGGTCTAATCTGGCTGACTTCGGCGGGTCTAAAAAGTGTGAGATCCCTCGCCCGTCACGGAACAACGTGAAAAATCGTGATCAAACGGCGGTGGACACCGTGAACAATTAACACAAATCATTACACAGGAACATGTTTCGACGAATTGAAGCTCGATGAACCGGGAAAGTAAAGTTTTCGGTGGTTTTGGAAGTGGTTTCCGGGTTGTTTATGAATCCTCTCAGGAAACACTTGCCCATGGCGCAGGAGACCCGACAATAGAGATTGCTGAAAACAAAAGAAGACTGGAAACAAAAAACACAGTGCAGACGAAGTCGCGCACCTTGGGGGTTTGCTGCCAGCCTTGAGTCAGTCAGCAGACTCTTTGCTGCGTTTGGGAGGTGTCTGGTTCAAACGACACCTGATTGCAACAAGGCTTAGTGCATAATCAAAGTATAAAATTCAGGTCTCTTCTGTTGTTAAGTCCGACAACGGAGGACGTTGCGGCGACATCAACCCGAAAACGAAGCCGTGACACGGCATCAGTTTCGATATCGATCAATTTTCAGTTTTATTCAAAGTCCGTTGGTTTTCACTTCTGACATGATCACTTGTGGGCATTGCCCGACGTTGCAAGCGAGTTTCAATATGAGTTCTGCCACTGCTCATTCGCTGGATGAGGTTTCGACAAGCCGTATTCCCGGTCGGTTTGCTGCGCTGACACCAGAGCATGGTGGGTATTCCGATGAGGAATTCACCTATCAGCCCGTCCCTGTTTCGGTTTCGATTGCTGCGGGATTGGTGATTCTGGGGCTGTCGGCTTTTCTCAATGAATGGCTGCTGGTGCTGCCGATTCTGGGAATGATCATTGCAGCTTTGGCGATTCGTAAAATCCGGCTATCCGCAGGTGCTTATACTGGGGGAAAAGCGGCTCGGGCCATTTTTTACACCGCGGGGGTGATTATCATCTCAGCGGGTTCGATGCATGGATACGCCTATCTCACTGAAGTTCCTGAAGGCTATCAACGCGTCAGTTTTGCGTCGGATATCAGTCGTCATGGAATGAAAACGGTGGAAGGCAAAATCGAGTTACCAGCTCAGGTTCAGGAACTTCAGGGGAAGCCGATCTTTGTGAAGGGATATATGTATCCCACCAAGCAGATGACAGGAATCACGTCATTTCTGCTCTGTAAAGACAGTGGCGACTGCTGTTTCGGTGGCCAGCCCAAGCCGACAGATATGATTCTGGTCACATTGCCCAAAGGTGAGGGAGTCAACTTTTCGGCAGGCTTAAAAGCCGTGGCAGGGACTTTCACACTGGCGAATGGAGCCGAAGCCGATGGTCAATCGCCGGTTTATCAGTTGAATGCCGAACGTTTTTACAGTCCTGCCCGCACAGCATACTAAGGCATAGTCGAAGTATAATACTCGGGGCACTTCTGTTGTTAAGTCCGACAGCGGAGGACGTTGCAGCGGCATCAACCCTAAGACAAAGCCGTGGCACGGCACCAGAGATTCAGAGGGTCTGGAGCTTCAGAGAATGCACCAATTCCCAGACTCGCAAACCAATTGCATGTCGAAGATTCTTTGGTGAAGAGGGTCAATCGTGCTGTTCGGATTCCGGCGAACTCTCTAAGGTGGAGAGACAAAGAATCGCTGGGGAGACTTGTTGCCATGACGTTTTGTTCAAAGTCGCACAGTCCATTGTGTTGCTCAAAAGAGTGTTGCTCGAAAGATCTTGGGGCTGAGCAAATGCCCCCTCGCAGAATTGCTGATAAAAACGCTCCGATGATCCTGTCGTGGAGAGCGTTCTGTCTGGCCGCAACTCTTGGCTTACTCAGCGGTTGTTTTTCATCCGATTATGGTGATTACAAAACGTACGGTGAGAGCGAGACGGCTCCGACAGCTCCTGCGGCTGCTCCTCTGACGCCCACTGAAACCGATATCGCCTCGAATCAGGCGGCGTTGAACTCGCCTGAACTTCCCGCAGATCTCACGGGAGCGTCGTCAGTTCAGACAAAAGAGGCAGCCTCCAGTCAGGCATCTGGTGGCGGGGCAACAGGTGGCCAGACCACTGTTGAGAGTCCCCAGGGTTCACAATCTCGTGCAGACATGGCGGCATCCCGTTCAGAAAACGGGACGGTAAGCAGCGAACGTCCCGTCGTTTCAGAGGGTACAGCGATGCCCTCTCCCGTCCGCCCGGAAACCAAAGCCAGCAGCCTTCGCAGTGATCTTGTGACTGCTGTCCCGGGAGATGTTCCCGGCCAAGTGGTTGACTCTGCGATGGGGAAAATTGATCAACAGGGAGGCGCTACAACGGGCGAAACCACCAGCGCGATCGCTCCAGAGAATGCCAGCGAACCTGCTAAAGTGATGTTACGAGAGACAAAACTGCTGATTCCCAAAAAGCAGTTTTCTGTCGAAGGGAAAGAGCAGGCATTGCGAGTGTCGTATGATGACCTTGATCTGCTCAAAGTTTTGAACATGGAACCCGTCACCGATCAGTGTGTGGAGTTGATGCCCGACTGGCTCAAACAACTCAACGGTCAGAAAGTTCGCATTCGCGGTTTTATGTATCCCACGTTTGAAGCCACCGGCATCACGGAGTTTGTGCTCGCCCGTGATAATCAGATCTGTTGTTTTGGCCGTAATCCCAAGGTTTATGACCTGATCGGGATTAAAATGGCTGCTGGAAAAACAACTCACTATATCCCCAATCGTCCGTTTGATGTGACGGGGACATTTGTTATCGAAAAGGCTTCAGCTGAGGGCGAAATCTTCGGCCTTTACTGGATCCGTGACGCGGTGATTTCTGACCGTTAAGCGTGCATCGTTTCCATCGATAAATTTTGTGATTTTGGCCCGAATTATCCCGCCAGTGCAGAGCCAACATGCCGACAACTTTCCCCCCTCACCGCACCGCTTCAACAGCACACAAACTCTCGTTAAAAACACGTCTCTATTCGGGATTTTGCCTGCTCAGCGTGGCGCTCTCCTTTGTGATGCCTTTTGCGATGGCTTGTCCATTCTGCTCCGCTCCCAGCAGGACGTTGTCTGAACAGGTGACAGATGCTTCGGCCTTGCTGGAAGTCCACTGGGAATCAGCGAAGGATGCCCAGGGAACAGATGTCGGCTCGACAACTTACCGAATCCAGAAAGTCATTAAGCAGGACAAAGAACAGTTTTCGGCCAATGATCTGATCACATTGCCTCGCTATCGCCCCGGCAATAAAACGGAATTGTATCTGCTGTTCGGAAATCCCGCGGGGAATGATCTGGACTGGCAACCTCCTGTGGCAGCAAGCCGCTCGTTGATTGATTATTTGCAGAACGCTCCGAAGCCGGATCGTCCTTCCGGTGAGCGGTTGCCTTATTTCATGAACTATCTCGAGAGCTCCGAGACGCCTGTCTCTGACGACGCTTATTCAGAGTTTGCCAACGCCCCTTATGATCAGATCACGCCTTTGGCTTCTGTCATGCCTCGTGAAAAACTGCGAAAGTGGCTGGTTGATCCCAAAGTTTCCGCAAGTCGGCTTGGGCTTTACGGCCTCATGCTCGGGTTGTCAGGGAACGATGATGACCGGGCTTTGATGGAGCAGAAAATCACCGAAGCCAACACGGATTTTCGTCTGGGAATTGACGGTGTCATGGGAGGTTATTTACTGCTGGCGAAAGAACAGGGACTGGACGTTCTGGAAAAGCAGAAACTCGCCGATCTCAACGCCCCTTTCAGCGAAACTTACGCCGCGATGCAGGCACTTCGCTTCATGTGGCAATATGGAAATGGCGTTATTCCCCAGCAACGGCTTCGTAAATCGATGGAGATTCTGCTGGATCGCCCTGAATTGGCGGATCTTGTGATTGCAGATCTTGCCCGCTGGAAGGATTGGGAGATTGTCCCGCTGCTGGCGAAGAAATTTGACGATCCCGATTTTGGCATTCCGTCGATCAAACGGGCCATTGTCCGCTTCATGATCTACTGTGCTAAAGATGCTCAGGAATTGAAGTCAAAGCCGGCTGCGGAAACAGGACTCACTTCTGAAGAACTGGCCGTGGTGCAGGAGCGCGGCCAGCAAGCGGAAGCATGGCTCAAGCAGGTGGAGTCAACCGACCCCAACCTGCTGCGTGACGCCAAGCGATTCCTGCTGGTTAAATAATGAAACGACTATTGCATTGCCAAAGCTTAAAAGTAGGGTTCAACAGGTTGTTAAGTCCGACAACGAAGGACGTTGCGGCGACGTCAACCCTAAGACAAAGCCGTGACACGGCACCAGCTCGTTAATTGAGCAGGTATTTCTGGATCATCGGTAAATACTCTTCCAGGCCAGCGACCTGAAGCGCAGGGACTTTGGCGGCTTCGTCGCAACGTCGGAGGAGAATGGCATCTTCAAAGTGCGGATGATTCTTGAATTCCGCAGCCTCTTCGGCATTCATGGGGCCTCCCTGGATGGCCAGACTTTGAACCGATGGTGCACTTAATTGCTCAAAGTAGCCCGGTTCGGCAAACGCCAGATACCGCTTGGCCTGCACATGCAGACAGGCAGGTTGTGTGACAGACGGTGTGAACCGTGATGACATCCATTGAAATGCAACCATCTCATGGAGGTCGTCGACCCCGTGATCAGGGGCATCTTCCGGAAGATCATGCATCAGATGCCCGACGTCATGGAGCAAAGCGGCCACAACGACATGCTCTGGCGATTTTAACTCTTTCGCAAAATGAGCGGCCTGGAGCGCGTGTTCCTGCTGAGTGACCGCTTCTTTCCCATAGTTGGATCCCCCACGGACGGCAAAGAGGTTAATCAATTCCTGAACAACCTGGGGGGAATCGCTGTGGGCTAACTCAGGCATCTTGGCCATATCGCTGAATCCTGTGAGGAAGAAAAAGGCTGGGGTGGGGGGACAATCAATGACTGACGACTCTCATTTCAGAATGATTCTATCGTGGGAAGATATTTTTCAATCGGAGAATCGGCAACGTGTACAAACCATCGGGCAGCGGCCGGGGAGCGAAACGAATCTGCATCCACTGATGTGTAATAACTCCTCCTTGTTGACCGGCACAGACCGCCGTATACTGCGCGCTCGCAATGGACTTCCCTCCAGTCGAGGCAACTCTTGGTAGAGCAGCCCGGCAGAGGAGTACTTCAATTGAGGAGTGTGCTTGTGGCCCCGGTGAAGGTTGGCATTAACGGTTTTGGACGTATTGGCCGCGTGGCGTTTCGCGCAATGGCAGCTCGCCCGGAAGAGTTCGAGATTGTCGCCATCAACGATCTGGGCAAGCCTGAGTCGCTCGCCATGCTGTTGAAATACGACAGCGTTCACGGTCGTTTCCCTGGAACAGTTGAAGTTGATGGCGATTCAATCGTCGTCAACGGCAAGAAGGTCAAGGTTGTCGCTGAGCGCGATCCCCGCCAGCTTCCCTGGAAGGCCATGGGCGTGGAAATCGCTCTCGAATCGACCGGTTTCTTTACCGCTCGTGCGAAAGATGGAAAGCCTGGTTACGACAGCCATCTGGAAGCCGGCGCCCGCAAGGTCATTCTTTCGGCTCCTGCCAAGGATACGCCTGACCTGACCGTTGTGGTGGGTGTCAACGATGATCAGCTGACTGCAGAACACAAGTGCATCTCGAACGCGAGCTGCACCACGAACTGCCTGGCTCCAGTGGCCAAGGTTCTGCATGAAAGCTTCGGGATTGTGAAAGGTCTGATGACGACCTGTCACGCTTACACCAACGATCAGCGCCTGGCTGATCAGCTGCACGACAACCTCCATCGTTCACGTGCTGCGGCTGTCAACATCATCCCCACTTCGACAGGTGCTGCGAAGGCCGTGGGCGAAGTGTTGCCAGAACTCAATGGCAAACTGACAGGCATTTCTCTCCGCGTTCCCGTTCCTTGCGGCAGCATCACCGACCTTGTCGTTGAACTGAGCAAGGACGTGACCGTTGATGAAGTCAACGCTGCCATCAAGGCGGCTGCTGACGGCCCGCTCAAGGGGATCCTGCAGTACAACACTGACCCCATCGTTTCCAGCGATGTGATCGGTAATGCTCACAGCTCGATTTTCGACGCCCCCTGGACAATGGTTCTCCAGAAGCGGATGATCAAGATTCTGAGCTGGTACGATAACGAGTACGGTTATTCCAACCGAACTGCTGACCTGATTGCCAAGGTTGCCAAGCTCTAAGAACTGGTTTCACTGGATGAATCAGGCAACATGAATTGTGATGTTGCCTGACGACTGAAGACGCACCGTCTGACAATCAATATTGTCGACTGTCAGACGGTGTTTTGCTATCTCTTCCCTGTTTCTGGCACGATATGCGTCCGAATCCCTGGCGTCTTGACAACAGCTTTGGCAGTCAGATATCGACGATGGCACCGTCGATACTAAAAGTCGATTTTGCGGATCTCAGCGAAGAGATTCGACGTCTTGAAGCTGCTAAGGCCAAAGTGCTGCACTGGGATGTCATGGATGGGAATTTTGTTCCCAACCTGTCTTATGGCGCGATGGTGATTGCCAGTGCGAGAAAACGAACGGAGCTGTTTTTCGACGCACATCTGATGATTGCCAATCCTGCCAAGTATGTTGACGAATACATCTCGGCTGGTTGCGATTCCGTTACAGTGCATATTGAGGCTGTTCCCGAACCGGCAGAACTGCTGAAGAAGATCCGCTCTCTCGGGGCGCATGCGGGCCTGGCCATTAATCCGCACACTCCCGTGTCAGAGATTGAACCCTGGCTCGATTTATGTGATCTTGTCCTTGTGATGAGCGTACAACCCGGCTTCGGTGGGCAGAAATTTATGCCCGAGGTGCTGGACAAAGTGCGTAGAATTCGTGAACTCATTGCTCCTTCGGTGAGACTTTCCATCGATGGAGGAATCGGCACCACGACCATTGCTGCGGCGGCGGCCGCAGGAGCACGCCTGTTTGTTGCAGGAAGTGCGATTTTTGATGCCAGCGATTACGCCGTTGCCATGAGGCAACTGGAACAGCTGGCGTCTACCCCATTGGAGTCTTGAGGCATATGTCTCGCTGCACACACGTTGTTCTGGTTCAACCAGGAGCAACGGAGTTATGTTCAAATTCTCGCGTTCTCGGGGGCCTGGATGTCCCTTTGTCGCCAGCGGGAATTGAACAGGTTCGTCGAACGGTTCCCCTCCTGAGTCACCTTGCTCTCCGGGAATTGGGTGTTGGTGCGATTTACGCGGCAGATTCTGGGCCAGCCCGGGAAACCGCCGAGCTATTGGCCGAAGCTCTCGGACTGCCGCTGATCACTTCCACCCAGCTTGCCAATCAATCGCTGGGGCTGTGGGAAGGACTTCAGAAGTCAGAAATCGAGAGGAAATATGGCCGCCGTTTCTGTTCACGAGCCACCATTCTTGATGTCGATTCTCCCCCTGAAGGCGAAGAGGCCGAGGATGTTCGCGAACGGGTGGCTGCGGTGCTTCGCAAGCCCCTGCGTCGTTACATGGGTCTGATTGTGGTGGCCGGTGATCCGCTGGTACGGTACCTCCGCGAAGTTCTTCATCCTGTCGGTAGCATGGTTCTGGAATCGCGGCCTCTTGATGAGCCTGTGGTGACACGATCAACAGCCACGGAATCACCGATGGGGGCCGCCTCGTCGCCAGCACAGGCGCAGGCCGACATGAACAGTGCTCCCCCACCAACTGAGAAAAGCAATTCCATGGCGAATCATTGCCATTGTGAATTATTAAGCCTTCCGGCTTCCATGCCAACTCCTAAATCGGGGCGTGGCTGGTCGATGTTTGGAAGCTGGTCAGGAAACGGAATTTCCTCACACAAGTCGTTAACAACATCCGGTCTGGATTCACATCACTCCTGAGCTTCTCCAGAAGATCAACAGCCAATAAACTCCGGCTACAGCAGAAAAGCCGGGATTTAGAAAAGCCAGGGGCCGGTCATTTGACACAACATTGACTGAATTGTTTTCCTTAGAGGGCGTTCGCGTTACTCTCGGAAAAATCATTGAAACAGGGTAGCATTGACGAACAGGCGGTCTGCCCAATTCGTTGAAATTCGCGATCGTTGAACATCGGATAACATCTTTCCACGACTGACTTTCAGGTTTGCAGGAACATCAAATGAGCACTGGGGCACCTTTGGATGCAATTTCTTCCAATGGCCAAATGCGTCCAAAACGCGGTGTTCCTGATGGCCTATGGATCCAGTGCGAGTCCTGTAAAGCCACGGTTTTCCGCAAGCAGGTGGAGAAGAATTTTTATCTCTGCCCGGAATGCGACCATCATTTCTATGTTCCGACGGCGGAACGCATCAATCAGTTGCTTGATGAAGACAGCTTTGAGGAATGGTACGCCGAACTGGCTCCCAAGGATGTGTTGGGGTTCGTGGATTCCAAACCTTATCATGAACGTCTGAAGTCCGAGCAGAAGAAGACCGGCATGCGCGACGCCTGCACGGCTGGTCGTGGCTACATGCGTGGTCGACCACTGGTGTTTGCGACGACGGACTCGGCCTTTATCATGGGATCAATGGGTTCAGTCGTTGGCGAAAAGCTGACCAGAGCTGTTGAACAGGCGACAGCCTTGAGCCTGCCTCTGGTGATTGTCAGTGGTTCCGGCGGTGGTGCCCGAATGCACGAGGGGATTGTATCCCTGATGCAGATGGGCAAAGTCTCAGCCGCTCTGGCCCGTTATCATGAAGCAGGTGGGCTTTTCATTTCGGTGCTGACGAATCCCACAATGGGTGGTGTAGCCGCCAGTTTCGCATCGCTGGGCGACATCACGATTGCCGAGCCAAATGCACTGGTCGGTTTTGCTGGCCCGCGCGTGGTGAAAAATACCGTGAATATTGAACTCCCTGAGGGTTTCCAGACCAGTGAGTTCCTCAAGAAGCATGGTTTCGTGGATCGCATCGTCTCGCGTCCGAATCTCAAGCAAGAGCTGGTTCGGATTATTGACTACTGCACCAAGTAGTGTCGCGACGACTCTCTCCTGACAGGCTTTCCTAAAAGACTCTCCTGACAGGCATAGAACTCTCACGCAGGCTCTTTGGCGTGCTTGCCTCAAAGCCGCCGCAAGCATCGCACAAATGCCGCAAGCATGGCACACAACGCGATATTCCAGAGGGGAATGCGTCTGACTGACAAGCGGCGTACCTTGCATCCCTCTCGTTGCATCGGCATCATCTGATGTGATGGCGAGTACCACAGACATCGCCCGTGTTTTATCGAGAGCCGTTTTCACGAGCTTTTCCGACAGGTGAAGAGGAGAGGCGATGCTTCGTCACGCTGGAATCTGCGGGTGGCCATGTCCTTTCATGACGGCATGCTTCACTCTGGTGGGGCTGGTCTCGTTCCTGTCCCCTCTTCCCTCAGCTTGCGCTGCTCCTGACTTCTCAACGGAGATTGCACCGCTCCTGCGTAAGTATTGCAATGCCTGCCACGGAGCGGACGATGTTGTCGAAAATGGTCTCGTCCTGACCGACTACCAGAGCCTGATGAAAGGTGGTAAGTCGGGCCTGGCTGTCGTACCGGGGCATTCCAATAAAAGCCTGCTCTACACGATGTCGGCTGGAATTGCGGCTCCCAAAATGCCCCCCGATGATGCGCCGGGTTTAAGTCCACAAGAATTGAAACTGCTGGAAAGCTGGATTGCCGCTGGCGCGGTTGCTTCGTCCCAAAAGCCTGTCAGCCTTGTTCCTCAAACGCCCAAAATTGCGGTTCAGGGGAAAATTCGCCAACCGGTTGTCGCTCTCTCCCTGCACCCTGACGGCCAGCATCTGGCGGTGGCGACCCCGAGTCAGGTCGACATTCGCGAGGTGGCGACCAACCGGATTCTTCGCTCACTCCCTGTTGGCGGTGGTGTCATTGCTGATGCCGGCTTTAATGCCCGCGGAAATCGTTTCGCGATAGCCTCAGGAGAAACAGGACTTTCCGGGCAAGTCACGATCTATGACACAACGACCTGGGCAGTGGTTGCGACGCTCGATGGACACAAGGATGTGATCTATAGCTGCCAGCTGAATGCCGAAGGAACCTTCGCCCTGACCGGTAGCTACGATCGCGACTTAAGGTACTGGGATCTTTCCAATCAGTCATCAAAATCACTGGCTGGCCACAATGACGCGGTCTTCAGTGTGGCGATCCATCCGACGCGCCCGCTGGGATTGAGCGCCAGTGGTGACCGAACGATCAAGCTATGGGATCTGGAGCGAGGACAGCGACTGGATACTTTCGCTCAACCCGCGAAAGAGCAATTCACCGTCGCGATTCACCCCGCCGGGCGGCACATCGCCGCTGCTGGCGGTGATCTGCGACTGCGCGTGTGGGAACTGAGTGACACCGCTCAGGAAGGAACCAACCCCTTGCTGTATGCGAGGTTTGCTCATCAGGGGCCGATTCTCAAGCTGGCCTATTCGCCATCAGGGCGATTACTGGTGACGTCGTCTGAAGATCGTCGCCTGAAAGTTTGGGAGACTGAGAGCTATTCACAGGTTGCAGTGTTTGACCATCAGCCTGACTGGGTGCCGGCCATTGCGATCTCGGCCGATGATTCCCGGTTATTTGTGGGACGAATGGATGGCTCGTTAGAGACGATCCCTTTGAAGGCAGAGCTTATTCAGCCAACGCGACAACATCCCCAGATGGCTGAAATTCCGCCTGACACGAAAACGATCCCTCTCCAAGTGCTCGAAGCGACGCCAATTGCAGAAACAGAACCCAATCATCTGCCGGCCATGGCTCAGAAAATTCTCTCGGGACAAGTCATCAAAGGGAGCCTGAGTCTCGCCAATGACATGGATCTGTATGCCATCGATCTCGAAAAGGGGACGGCGATCGTTCTGGAAACGAAAGCCGCAAGATTGAACTCGAAGGCAGACACAAAAATTGAGGTGTTAAGCCACGAAGGAGTTCCCGTTCAAAGGGGTTGGCTGCAAGCGGTGCGTGACTCCTGGATCAACTTTCGCCCGATTGATTCTTCTTCGCCAGACGTGCGTGTCGAATTCTGGGAAGAGATGGATCTTGGCCAGTATTTATATATGAACGGAGAGATAACGAAAATTGTGCGAATGCCACGTGGGCCAGATTCCGGCCTGCTGCTGGCAACCTCAATGGGCAAGCGGCAAACGTTATTCGACACAACGGCAGTGGCCCATCAAAAGGATGATCCGGTTTACATCGTTGAAGCCTGGCCATTGGATGCTCAGGTTGCAGATAATGGCCTCCCCACTTTTCCACTGTATTTCTCAAATGATGATGACGCCGAACGGGAGCTGGGAACGGACAGTCGTTTGACATTCATTGCACCGGAAACAGGAACCTACCTGGTGCGAGTGGCCGACACGCGTGGCTTTGGTGGAGAAGGATATGATTACGAACTGTTATCGCGTCCCTGGAAACCTGATTTTCGGGTGAAACTCGGCACTCCCGAAAGAACAGTCCCGTTGAACAGCGGGCAGAAAGTGACATTCACAGTTGATCGGATCGATCAATTTTCCGGCCCCGTGGAAGTCACGGTGAGTGGCTTGCCGGCAGGTTGGCATGTCACCTCCCCGATTGTCATTGATGAGTCGTCACTTGATGGCACGGGATCGATCTGGACAACCAGTGAAGCCACCGCGATCACATCAGAGCAACTCCAGGCGATTCACATTCAAGCGCTTGCGAAGGGCGAAGTGAGAGTTGTCGAAGGGTTCAAAAAGCTCAACCTGGGAGCACCTGCGAAATATACGGTCAAACTTCTGCCGGATGACGCCAACTCGAAGGCAGAAAAAGCAACAGCCGGGAGGGGAATTGATTTGATCGCAGGCACCACCTGTACGGCCAGAATTGTTGTTGACCGGCAAGATTTTCATGAAGATATCAAGTTCGATCTTGAGGGACTTCCTTTTGGAGTCATTGTTGACAACATTGGTTTATCTGGAGTTTTGATCCGCAAAGGAGAGACCGAACGGCAGATTTTTTTGACAGCCAGGCCATGGGTGGTTCCTAACCAGCGACAAGTGACGGCTGTCTCGTTGAATGCCGGCTTTCAGGTCTCTCCTGCTGTCACATTGAATCTCCTGCCATCGGCATCGGCTCCACCCAACGATCCTTTCGAGCAGGCTCCGGCCCCATCGAAATGAATCAGCTTCAGACAACGCCCCGATCATCGGGGTGACTTATTTCTTACGAGAGGTTTGTGTGAATTCGACCCCTGCTATTCCTCACACAAATGCGACAGGTGGTTCCTCAGTTGGTTCCACAACAGCAGGTCGTCCCCATGACCTGTTGACGCTGGCGGTTGATATCGGAGGTTCCCATATCAAAGCTCTGGTTTTGGGGCTGACCGGAGAAATCGTCCGCCCGCGTGAATCGCTACCGACTCCATCGCCAGCAGTCCCTGAAGCCGTGCTGAACGTGATCAGTCAACTGGCAGGCCGGTTGGGGCACTTTGATCGTGTGGCGGTGGGATTTCCCGGGGTGGTTCAAAAAGGGGTCACTCAGACTGCCCCCAATCTTTCCCCAAAATGGAAAGGGTTCTTTCTTGAAGGGGAACTGGAAAAGCAGCTTCGGGTTCCGGTTCGTGTCGCCAACGATGCCGACGTTCAGGGATTTGGTGCCATTCACGGACAAGGGGTTGAGTTGGTACTGACGCTGGGAACGGGAATGGGTTCTGCACTGTTTATTGATGGCATTCTTGTTCCGAATCTGGAGTTGCCGCACCATCCTTTCAAAGAGAACGCGACTTACGAACAACGACTCGGTCAGGTGGCGCTCGATCAGAATGGCCTTGATGTCTGGCGGGCGGATCTCAGTGAGGCGATTGATTTGCTGCGTGCCACATTCAATTTCAACCGGCTCTATCTGGGGGGAGGAAACGCCCGGATTCTTGATCCGTCACAACTACCAGCGGATGTTGTGATTGTGCAGAACATTTTAGGTTTGCTGGGCGGACTGGCCCTTTGGACGAGTGTCCGCGGTACTTCATTGGTACGTGCTCCCCAGGCCGAAGGAGCACATTGCGTGATTGGTGATTCGCTGTTTGAAGCCAATCCGGGCGTGACACCCTCATAGCCTGGCGGTGCTTGCGAGGGGTTCAAAGGGTCACAACGACTTCAGAGGAGGTGGATAGGGATTAAGGCGAGAATGCTTAAATTTGAGTTTTGTGAATTCTTTCCCCTTGAGGGAGGCTCCTCTTAACACAAAAATCAATTTTCGGCACACTGGCGGTCGTTGAGATTGTTCGTTCAATAACACCCCATCGCGTCGAGAGGCGAGCAGAGATCAGGCTCATTCGACGGGCGATGAATGGCGTGTGGAGAGACGGTCGTGAGTTGGAATCCATCAAATTGCCATGATTTTCTGAGCTTGGCCGGGTTGGGGTTATTTGCTGGTAGCCTGTTTTCCGGATGCGGGATCGCGATTGGCGACAACACGGAAACTCCGCCCCATCAACAGGTTGCTGAGATCGTGTCAACCGGTACTTCTGACACTCAAGAGGCCGAATCTTCCTCACCGGAGCCTGCCCCTGAACCCGCCTCTGATTCTCACATCGAATTAGTGGCAGCTTCTCGACCAACCCCGCTCCCGACTGCGGAGGAACCGCCCGTGATCGATTATTCCCAACGGGTTCTGGGATCGTGGAACGATCATTTTCATGGAAAACGCACCATGACATTCCGTGACGATTTCACGGGAGTGATGATTCTCGAACTCGACACCGTAGGAGCACTTCTTTACGGCCCCAAGCTGGAATTCGACTTCACCTGGACAATGCTTGAGAATCGTCTGGAAATGAAAATGGCGGGTGGCCGCCCGCTTGCGACGACAAAGACGCTCAGCAAGTCATGGGGAGCACAACATCTTTATGATGTGCTTGAATCCACCGACGAACTGCTGGTGATTCGATCCCGAAGCGGCAAAACCACATTTCGTCTTGCGGCTGCTCCCACCAATAGCGCCACAACCGCTGTCACGACACAGTGATAGAGAGACCTTAACACCTTGTGATGGAAAGTGCTTCGTGCCATGCTCACGGCTCTGAGTGAGTATGCCGGATGTTCATTT
Organism: Planctopirus sp. SH287; assembly: GCF_056500625.1. NCBI lineage: Bacteria > Pseudomonadati > Planctomycetota > Planctomycetia > Planctomycetales > Planctomycetaceae > Planctopirus > Planctopirus sp. SH287. Next base: position 3,301,100 of record NZ_CM151403.1, read on the forward strand.
GACGCCGCTCTTCGCTCGTTTCACAGGGCATGCTTGCTCTCAAAGCCGCAAGCATAGCACACAGAGCGCTGTTTCAAGTGGCAGTGCTTATGAACCCCACCGAACATGATTTAACGAACAGGCCCGGTACAAGAATCCTGTACCGGGCTTGTTGATGACATTTGGAACGCCGTTTTTACGTGGGTGGCCCAGGTTGCTTTGCAACCTGGGCGGCAGAGCCGTAGGAGGTTGTCTCCAGAAGGCGTTAATGAAACGAAGGGGTTCTGCCTGGCTCGCGAAGCATGATCGATAACCAGTTCTGTTGCCATTTCGTGACACTTTCCTGTCTCGGAAAGAAATGATTCATTTCACCACTTCTGTCTTCCTCGAGGCAGAACGTCCCTTCTTTGACGGGTACGGTATCGCTGGGTTAACTCAAACTGCGACCTCTCACCGGCTTCGCCGGCCCCGGTTGCAAAGCAACCTGGGCTACCCACCGAACATGATTTAACGAACAGGCCCGGTACAAGAATCCTGTACCGGGCCTGTTGATCATATGGCGAACACCGTTTTTACGAACGCTGTTTTACGAACGCTGTGAGTTAGGCTTCAGTGTTCGCTTGGAATCCTGGCGGGTTTTTCCCTTGCGGCCCGCATCATCACTAAAGGGATGATCGGAAGCACGAGAGATGTTCAACTGTTGGCCCAGGACTTCCACCGCTTTGAGGGAGTGGAAGACATCTTCTGGCATCCCGGCCAGAAGATCCACGGTGCTGTAGTTGTCGTAAATTTCGATCTTGCCGATGCACGAACTATCGAGGCCCGTCTCATTAGCAATGGCACCAACGATGTTAGCAGGCTTGACCTGATGAACCTGGCCTACCTGAATCCGGAAGGTTTCCATGGGTCGGAAAGGACGTCCTTCCGACCGGGGGCCACGTTCTTCACGGCCCATTTCTCGACCCATTTCACGACCACGGGGCCGCATGTTTCGCTCAACATCCTGCCCACGAGCCATTCGGGGATTGCCTCTTGCGGGGCCGTTATCCCGGCTTCGGCTGTCGCCGGTGTTGAAATCGCGAATGTCATCTTTTTCCAGCAATGGGGCATCGCCTACCGCCAGAACTGCAAGAGCCGCAGCGATCTGTTCAACCGGTGTTTCCGTTTCTTTACGCAGTTCTTCAAGAATTGCGGAATAGACTTCAATATCGCGATGATCAAGGGCATTCTTGATCCGGGATTTAAAGCGTTCAATTCGCTTTTCATTGACCTGAGCAGCTGGTGGAACCTGCATGGCTTCAATTGGCTGGCGAGTCACCTGCTCAATACGGCGAAGTTGGAATCGCTCGCGAGGATGCAGGAAGAGGATCGTGTCCCCTTGCCGGCCCGCACGGCCCGTGCGGCCAATTCGGTGAACATAGCTTTCGCTGTCTGAAGGGAGATCGAAGTTGATCACGTGAGTGATGCGCTGCACATCCAGACCACGAGCCGCCACGTCAGTCGCAATGACCACGTCCAGTTTGCCAGCCTTCAGGTGTTCGACAATTCTTTCACGCTGAGCCTGTGCCACGTCGCTCGAGAGAGCAGCCGTACGGTAGCCCTTGGTGGCGAGATACTCAGCCAGCGGAACCGTTGTGCTTTTGGTTTTGACAAAAATGATGACGGCATCGATGGGTTCTGTTTCCAGAATCCGAGCCAGCACCGATTCCTTCTGATAAGGAGGGACAACGACAAATCGCTGACGAATTGTTTCGGCGGTTGCCGTACGCTGCTTAATGGTGATTTCGGCGGGGTTCTTCAAATGCTTTTGAGCGATCCGACGAATCGAATCGGGCATGGTCGCACTGAAGAGAGCAATCTGCCGGGTTGTGGGAGTCTGCTCAAGAATCCATTCCACGTCTTCAGCGAAGCCCATCCGAAGCATTTCGTCGGCTTCGTCCAGCACAAGTCCCTTAAGACCATCAAGCTTCAGCGAGCCACGGCGAATGTGATCCATAACGCGGCCGGGAGTCCCGACCACCACATGGGCACCACGATTCAGTTGGCGGAATTGAAGTTGATAATCCTGGCCACCATAAATGGCAGCCACCCGCAGACCACGGAGGTTGGCCGCATACTTTTCAAACGCTTCGGCCACTTGCATGGCCAACTCACGTGTGGGTGCCAGAATCAAAACCTGAGTCGACGAGAGACTCAAGTCGATCGACTGGAGCATCGGAATCGCAAAAGCGGCCGTTTTGCCTGTCCCGGTCTGTGCCATCCCTAGGACATCGCGTCCCTCAATGAGAAGGGGAATCGTCCGGGCCTGAATGGGCGTGGGATTGACATAGCCTGAGGCTGTGACCGCAGCGAGGATGTGCTCGCTGATGTTCAGATCGGCAAAGGTCGTGGTGGTTTCAACTTCGGCGGGCAACTGAGTCATTATTCTCGATTTTCAGTGGAAAAAGCGGGCAAGAAACGGGTGCGGTAACTCCTGGCAGTGATCGCCTGGCCGGCAAACCCGACGAACCACTTCAAAAGTGAGACTCGTTTGGCTCTCCGCTTCAGCGATTTCCGTGCGCCGAAACACGGCACATTCCGAAAGCAAAGCAACCCAGTCGAGGTGATGAAAAGGCACTCCGAGACATCGACACGAGCCGGAGATCCGGTTCTCGCACAACGTGATCAAGCACCGCCATCACCTTGAAGAAGTCTCTTCACAGGCAGACACGGAACGATCGAACGCGGCGGGTACTGCTCAGGGCCACACATCGCCACAGCAAACATCAGGTTCTCTAAAAGAAACCCGACAAATATCCGCTGCGTGCGAATCTGGCTGCTGCCCCGGAATCTTTATCTCCCACATTTGCGGCTTGATAGCTAAGCCATTGGTGGGAAAGACGTTGTGACAGCCAAACCACGAGACACCGTTGTCACAATGGACAACCTACCTCCGAAGAGGTCGTACTGAGACTTGCCCAGCATGCATTCTTTCACGACGGAACATTACCAAGATGGGGTACAAAAGGAAAGGGTCTTGTGATTTATTCTTGAATAGATAAACTTTTGCACCCTAACCAACCCCGGAACCATGGTTCCGGTCAGTGAGAAGATTGAGGGTAGAGGTTCAACGACTGGTTCCATCTTTTGAGAAGGCTACGCCGGTCGTCCGTCTTTTCAGGCAAAGCCAAAGGCCGTCCGCGTCCATCAAACACAATACCGACCGAACCGCCACGGATTTCCCGCTCCAAAGGCTTGCCGGGGCCAGCACCCACATCATATCCCTTGGCAGGAACAAGTCGCACTTTCGCCGTTTCATCAGGCCCCAGTTCCATTCGCTGCATCTCGTGGCCTCGCAGTTCGCCCTGCTGGGTATGACCACCGCGTTCGATGGTATACGACATCAGTACCTTGCCCGGATTTGGCGGCCCCTTGGGGGCAATGCAGGTCGCCAGCATCACCAGGCAATCCCGCTCAAAGACTTCCATGGCGGCTCGCGGATGAATTTCTGCCAGCACTCCCAGATGGGGCATCATGAAAATGCTGTCCTTGGCCAACTCTGTCACACCTTCTGGTTCAAAGGCGTCAATCATCATCATGGTTGTCTGTTCCATGCGCGGGGCATGGGAAAGAACTCCACCCGACCCCACGATCAGATTCAGGGCCATGTTGTCCACGATTGTCCGCTGGCCACCTGACTGCGCAAAAGTGTCGCTGATTGTTCGCTGCTGCTGAACGCCGGCGAGTGTTGTGGCAAATTGTTTGTGCTGGACATAAGCCAGTCGCAACGCTTCTCGCGCGACCGCCTGTTCAAAAATCAGCGCTTCCATTGTCTGTGGAATCGTTGTGGGGCGGATCATTTTGTTTTTGACCCTGTTCCTCAGTTCTTTTTCACTTTCCGGATAGGGCACCCAGCGGAGAATGGCGTCGAAACCCGCTTCGGCACAGACGTTCGAGATCGAGTAGCTCATCCCCAGATTGGCGCTGACTGTCCGGTTAAATATCTCACTGAAGACACTGAAAACGTCGGTGGTTGCTCCCCCAATATCGACCCCCAGGGCATTGAGGCCGCGTGTCCTTGCAATCGTCTGGAGGATGTTCCCCACAGCGCCGGGAGTTGGCATGATCGCCGTGTCGGCCCACGCAATCAGGTTGTCGTATCCCGGGGCATGGGCCATGACGTGCTCCAGAAACAGATCGTGGATGGCGTCGCGTGCTCCCGCGAGGGCTTCTCGCTCGAGCACAGGGCGGACGTTCTCGACCATCGACAGTTCAGCGATGCTGCCCAGCACATCTTTGACAGCAGATGCCGCGTGGCGGTTGCCTGCATAAATCACGGGCATTTTATATTGACCACCAAACCGTGGCTGAGGCTTGGCAGGAGCAATCAATTCGGCTTGCGCCACGACATGCCGCACAGTTCCGCCATCGGTTCCGCCCGCTAACAGGATCATGTCCGGTCGCAGATCACGAATGCGCTGGATGCGGTCGTGCGGCTTACGTTTATCGTTAGAAGACATCGTTTCCAGCACGATGGCACCGGCCCCCAGCGCGGCCCGCGTGGCGCTGGCAGCCGACATGGTGGGCACAACACCGCAGACCAGCATCTGCAATCCACCGCCGGCACTCGAGGTTGAAATATAGGCATCGCAGCCGATGTTGCCGCGAGAGGGGCGAATCAGGAAACCGTTTTCGTCCACCAGTTGACGACCTGCCAATTCCCCTACTTCAGTAGCCGCATTGATGACACCGATAGTGACATCGGCGGTTGGTTCTTCGACGGTCGTTGGCGCTTCACCACGAAACGTTTGCCGATAAACGCCGTTGACCTTCTCAATGAGAATAGCTTTGGTCGTCGTGCTGCCACAATCGGTGGCGAGAATGACTTCCAACTCATTGGGGTCAGCGGGAAGTTGCCTGGAACTGGAAGTCGGCTGCGTCATGCCGTTCCTTTGTCGTGATGTGGTTCAGCCGATTGAGCGAAATCGTACTTATTAGGTGATATCAGGCCTTCACTCTAACGCGATTTGACGCCCTGAGCGATGCCCGAATTCCGGATAATGGGCAGAGAAAAGCATCCATCGGGGAGATGTGATGCGATCCTGATTGCAGACAGGCAGAGGTTTTACAGCACCAGTTCGATCATTGAGAAATCGTCGGCAAACTGGGAATGACCTTGCCAGCGTTGCAGGCTTTCACGAATGGCGGACACTCTGGCGACTTCATGATGACGGGCATTCTGAATGGTCTCGGTGAGTCCCTGAACTCCCAGTTGATTCCCGCGTGGATCATCAATTTCAAAAGCCCCGTCACTGTAGATATAGAGACGTGCCCCTTTTTGAATCCGAATGCGTTGGGCCGAGTAAGGATAGTCGGGCGAGACACCGATCATCAGTTGGTCTGACCTGAGCGTTGTGCAGGGGCCATCAGGGCGTTGCCATAACAATGCCGGCGGGTGGCCGGCCGCTCCATATTCCAGTTCCCGGCGTCCTGTGTGATAGACGCCATACCACAAGGTGAAGAATTTTTCGTTGTGCTCATCCATCGGGAAAGCGGCATTCATCCCGCTCAGTACCGATTCCACATCAGTAAAGCAGACCCCGGGAAGTGCCTGACGTTTCAAGGCACTGAAGGCGGAGACCGAGAGTAACGAGGCCCCCACACCGTGGCCGCTGACATCTAACAGATAAATAGCCAGTTCGTCTTCGCTCAACCAATGGAAGCCAAACAGGTCGCCTCCCAATGCGGAGCAGGCCACGAGTTCGTGATCCGAAGAAATTAAGCCGGTGAGAGGTTCTGGCAGCAGAGAATGGACATAAGCCGCAGCATCATTCAGTTCATGTTGCAGTTGAGCCTGCGTTTCGAGAAGTTGACCGCGAACTTCCAATAACTGCCGCTGACTGGAAACCAGATCCATGAGCTTTAACTGCTGCTCAGCCAGATGTGCCAATTCATGCAGCGGCCCCACATCGAAATTCAGTGGGTGGGAAACCGTATCAGCCATGCAAAGAGTTCCGACAGCATGACCGGTAGGCCCCAGCAAACGGATTCCCGCATAGAATCGCAGGTACGGAGAACCAGTGACCATGGGGTTGTCACTGAATCGTTCATCCTCAAGCATGTCGGGGACAATCAGCGGTGCAGCTTGGGCGATCGCATGCCCACAGAGAGAGATATCTCGGGGTGTCTGGATGATCTCCAGGCCAATCTTCGCTTTGAACCATTGGCGGTCTTCATCGACGAGCGAAATATAGGCGATGGGGACTTTATAGATCGCGCGAAGTGTGCGGACGATGGAGGTGTACCGCTCATCGGGAGGGGTATCGAGCAAATCGAGGGAACGTAGCTCTTGCAAGCGTTCCGCTTCGTTGGAAATCGTCGGGGCCAACTGCATGCTCTGAACCTTTCACGCCATGTGCGTTGATCAGGCTAAGAGGATGGAGAATCAGGCCGCAGTCTTCAAGGGCGAGAGGGCTGATGGCTTGTGACAGAATTGGCTGCACTTCAATGACGATCAATCGGATTAGTCGCAACGTCGGGGCGAACATCCGTGCTCGACCCGCGCTGCCTCATCAGCACCTGTCCAGAGTGGAAGTCCGTCCCCACTTTAGCCAGGCGATTTCCAGCCATGCTGCCAATGCTTGTCACAGCTTGATTTTTGAGTTGTGTGCCCGAGTTGTCTGCCACTGGCTCCGCCAGTGCGATAAAAATATTGCCCGAATCAGAAGTTGCACTGGCAGAGCCAGTGGCGCGCGATGCTCACTCTGTGCGAAAAAAGCTGTTTGCAAATTTTTGTGAATGCGAAGCGTTTGCTTCCCCTGACAATATTGAATGGGTTTTGACGTTCATTGATCGTTCGGGAAGCGCTGCCAAGTGATATTGGCAGCGCTGCTCCAAACGATAATCGCTGTCGTATGACCAAACTTACGCGGCGAACTTCTGTCGGCCGGTCATTGGAATCACAGCTGGCATGTTGCCGATACGGCAAGCCCCGACGAACTCCTGGAAGAGTTGCATATCGAGGGCGCTGGCGGTGTCATCTTCTGGGTGCCACTGCACGCCGACGCAGAACCACTCGGGATCGGTCGATTCGTAAGCTTCAATCACGCCGTCTGGTGAGTTGGCTGCTGCGCGGAAGCCCTCGGCCAGATGGTTTACGGCCATATGGTGATCACTATTGACTCGGATTTCCCCAGGGCCATAGACGTCCCAAACGCGAGTTCCTTCGGTGATTTCAATGATATGACGGTTGCACTTTTCGACCGAATCACGGTGGTGCAGAGCGCGAGGCACTTCTTCAGGAACGTGCTGGAAGATTGAACCGCCGAGAACGACGTTGAGCGTCTGCATCCCGGAGCCGATCGCGAGGATGGGCAACTTCATTTCGACGGCCAATTGGCAAAGCTGACGGTCAAAATCTTCACGTCGCTGAGGCATGGGGCGGGTGTGCGGATGTGGTTCAAGCCCCAGGCGAACGGGATCAAGATCATGGCCGCAACCGGCAAGCACCACACCATCCACCGTTTCAAGCAATTGCTTCAGGTCGTCGGTGTTTTCCAGCGGTGGAATAAGAATGGGAAGGGCACCAGCGGCTGTGACCGAGTCGTAGTAGCCAGTATTAAACCAGCTGAGAGCAGGGCCATCTTTTTTCTTCGAGCGGAAATCTCCGTTCAAAAGAACGACTGGCTTGGAGTTGTTTTCAACAGTTTTCTTGCTCATGGCACGTCCTTGTGCAAAGACCGACTTTCGTCGATCTGGTGATTGCTGGCACTTCCCCCCTTAGGAACGCTCAGCACCGGGCATCGAATCCATTCTGCCTCATCAGCGTTGCTGACCTTCGTTGAGAAAAAAGGCTCACACCAAATTTCTCGCTTGAAGAACCAACGTCATCCTCATCAGATCCACTTCAAAAACACCCCCATACCAAGCCAACAAACTGTCAGTGATGGCCCCCGCCATCGTCGTGACAATCGCACGTTGAGAAGAGTATGCTCGGATGTGTTGTTGAAATTGACTGGCTGAAACTGCCGTTGATGGCAATACAAATAATTACACTTTCGGCAGACTGCAACGATTTCGACGATTTTGCGGCTTATAACGATCGGGGACACAACATCTTGTGCCTCACCGATGAGAGTGAATCTTGCAGAGCAGGGCTTTGGCAGAAATGAAACCCTCAGATCCGGCTGACCACGAAGGAAAGAATCTCCTTAAGTTGCTTTCCAGAAGTAGTTTAGAGACTTTTTCCCTGGGAGAGTTTCTTGGTCGCTCAATTGAAGGGCGATTGGCTTTGACCCTTTCTGGCCAGTTGGGAGCAGGAAAAACCACCTTGACCCGCGGGGTGCTGCAAGGACTGGGAGGGGAATCTGATGATGTTTCCAGCCCGACATTCACGCTGATTCATGAATACGACGCCCGCTGGCCGGTCTATCATCTGGATACATATCGATTGAAGAACCCGGCCGATTTTCTGGCGCTGGGAATTGATGAGTTACTGGCGGATGACGCACTGGTGATCATCGAGTGGCCAGAGTTAGTGGCGGAACTGCTTCCTGCAGATCGCCTGGCTTTGGAAATCACTCATACAGGGGAAGAATCACGGGCATTTTCTGCGTTGGCCAGCGGCCCGGTTTCAGAGGCTGCGCTCGACCGCTGGCGAAACCATCTGATGGCTTCTGATCAGAAAGACTGCCTGCTACCGCCTGAGTAAATAACGGTGCTCAACTGTTAAAAATCATCGTTCATTACTCAGTAATCGCAGGATGCCAGTAGATATCCACGGGTTTGAAACCCGCTTCAGCCAGGGCGTTGGCCAGGCGTGCTTCGGCACTGGGGCGTGCTGATCCTTTACGGTAGATTTTCACGCGCGGCCCTTCTCCTGTCGGTGGCGTCTGGAGCGCCAACTGGATGATCTCATCAAGAGAAACAGACGCCGGCAAAATGGCATAGGTCTGTGGGTCACGCAGGTGATAGTTCACGTCATCGATAATGATGTCAAGCACTGCCGGCACGGGCCTGTTGTTGGTCAATCGGGCGTTGTCGGCGTTCTGGCTTCCCCCTTCCATCGCAGCGGGCTTGACTGGTGTTTTTTCGTTTTTCCGCAGTGTTTCGTTGACTTCTTCGCTTGTGACTCCGCTTTGCTGAGTGGAGATCTGCACGCCGGTCAGCTGACCTCCCCCCAGGCCGAATCCTTTGAGCCAGCCACTGATCCACATGCCGAAAAGAATTCCACCGGTCGCTACGACTCCCAAAGTTCTTCCCACTTTCATGGTGTGATTCCTTGCAACAATCAGAGTTTTAGCAAACGACCGGTGAGGGCCGGTAAGAGATGATGGCCGACCTGGATCTGCCGAAGCCGTGGGATTCGATCAATAATCTTCCCAGGCTTTCCACCACCATTCCTGCCACTGTAGGGGGAGTTGAGAGTTCTGTCTGCGCGGAAAGTCAGTCACCGGGACGAGTTATTGCCACTGGTCTTTCCCCAGAAGATGTCGCTGAGCGTTCAGCAACTGGAAAGCGGGTGGTTCTTTTTTCAGAAGTTTTGTCAGTTGAGAGGCGGTGCAGCCGAGACGATCGGCCGCGCGACCTGGCTCCCAGAGAACATCAGCAAGCACATCCAGAGCTTCAGCCAGAAGAATGGCAAAGTCGAAATGGTCTTCTGACACGACGATCCTTCCCTCTTTCAGACGCTGTTTCCAAAGCTCTGACGGGGCTGCCTGGGCTTGTGCCTCGCTGCGAATTTCCAGAGCCAACCGGAGGCGCAGCCGCTTCAAAGCGACCCGTTGATTGTCGGCCTGGCTGCGCCGCTCGCCGGCATGGGCTTCAACTCCGGTCGGGTCGTGCTTCAGAAAAATACCGGTTTCCACCTTATTGCGATGCTGGCCGCCTGGCCCCGATGTTTTTTGTCGTCGAACCGAGCATTCCCGCAGAAGTTCATCGGGAAGCAACAATACCGGGTGTTTCCAGGGGGTGTTGTTAGTCGTCATGTGCTGATTTCCTCGGGACATTCCCCTCTGATGCCAACCTTCCAGACTTTTTATGCGACTGATCTCTGCATGGAAAGTTCATGCTTCGCGGGATGGCGTGAGGCTGCGAAGTTGAGTCTACTGTGCAGGGCAGTATCGCTGACTTTCGAGAGGGCGTTGTTCGATAGAAAGTTTTGCCTTAAGGCGACTTCGTCCTGTTAAGGTTGTTGAACTTGTCTACAGGTTCGTTGGCCTGCCCGCGACCCATTGCTTAACCTGTCAATCCCGAATTGAAGCTCCATTAGCTAACGGCCTTGCAATCAAGGATGGTGACGTTTTGGCTCCGACACCGACAGCCCCCGAACCTGTAACGATGAATCTCGACGCATCACGAGATTTGGCAAACGGCGTGGGAACTCTTCCCTCGACCAATCCCTCGGGTCTGGCGTTTCCTTCGGAGCGTCCTGTCGCTGTTCGGAATCAATCCAGGCCATTATCGCTTCCTCCCAGTGCCATGTTTGCGCTGATGGTCGCTGCGGTGCTGCTTGTTGTTTATTTCGGCGCATGGACTATCACGGCTCGCTGGTCGACATTGACGCGAATGACGTTCTTTGTGGCGATTGGCGTGCTTGTCCTTTTCAGCATGCAGACACTTGTCGAAGAGTGGATTCGCAAGCGCTCTCTGGCCCATCGAATGCCTGTCTTTCAACGCAACAGAATCCATATCCCCCGTGAAGGGTTGACCTACCTGGGGATCATGATTGTCCTGCTGGTGGGTTCGATGCTTGGCCAATCGAACATGATGATGCTGGTGTTTGCGGTGATGGCCGGGCCATTTGTTCTGAATGGCTGGACAGCTTTCACGGCGTTACAAGGCTCACGGGTCTCGCGGACAGCACCCAGGCGTGCCATGTGCGGAGAACCCTTCAGTGTGGAAGTGACTTACTTCAATGAGCGTCCACTCCTTTCTGCATGGATGATGCTGGTTCGTGATCAGGTGCGGGCTGTCAAAACACGGCAGGAAGGAATTGAGTCGGTTGCCAGCGTGTTATTTACGCGGGTCGGCCCCAAATCAACTCAGGTGGCCCATTATCGTCTGCGTCTGGGGCACCGGGGACGATTTACATTTGGCCCGCTGAGTGTTGCCAGTCGGTATCCCCTGGGGCTGATTGAACGCGGGTTGATCGTCAATGCTTCGGCAGAGATCCTGATATATCCCATGATTGGCCGCCTGCACCCGCGGTGGAAACGTGATCTGGTCGGCGCCTCGGAACTGGTCACGTCCAGCCAATCGAAAGGGGGGATTTTCAACGATGATTTCCATCACCTGCGGGAATACCGCATGGGCGATAATCCCAAGGCGATTCACTGGCGCAGTTCGGCTCGCCGGAATGAATTGATCATTCGGGAATTTCATCAGAATCGGGAGCACCATCTTTCTGTGGTGGTGGATCTCCATATTTCACAACATCCCACCCCGCAAGAACTTCATGAGGTGGAACTGATACTGAGCTTTGTGGCGACTCTCTGCGCCGAGCATTCACGCACCTGCCGTGAATCCACGGTGCGAGTGGCGCTTAGCGGTTTAGATGTCCACGTTTATGAAGCAGCTGCCTCGCCTGCGAATCTGGAGTTTTTGCTCGATCAGTTGGCCTTGGTCGAACCTGGCTCGGCAACAACGACAACAGCGATGCTGGCAGAGGCTCAGCGTATGGCGAGCGGGAATACACGATTAGTGCTGGTGACTTCTCGTCTGCACGGCAAGCCAACGTCACAGGATCTTCTGCACGCGCAAACGGGCCGTGCACAGATTATTCATATCGATGCCACAACTTTCCCTGGCCTCGTCATTCTGGACGAGTCACCGATGATGAACGGTGAGCAAATTGGTGAAACGGGCGCGGAGGAAGCAGAACTGGTTCCGATGGAAGACGACTGATCGCTTTTTCTCTTCTGCTGGCCAGTTGATGATCCTGCGATCATCAACTTACTTGCGTGCTGGTTTTCCGGTAGCCTCGCCTGAATCGCCCTGAATGAACCGCTCTTCGCGATAAAACATGGCATAGGGGATGAAGCCAATCGCTGCGATCAGCATCAGGCCCGCGAAGAACCAGTAATAAGAACTTCCTTCGAGCATTGAGGTGCCGTCTTTGCGGATGATCAACATGTTGACGACAGAGGTCAGCATATTTCCGGCAAACACGGAGACTAAATACAGCGACATGATGATGGACTTGAGCTTGTTCGGCGCCTGCGTGTAGGAGAATTCCAGGCACGTTGTCGAGACGAGAATTTCCGCTGAAGTGATGATGGCATAAGGCAGGATCAGCCAGAGCACCGACGGAACAAACTTCTGGTCAATTTCCATCTGAATAAAGGCGCTGGCAGCAAAGGCCAGTGCAGCAAGAAATAATCCGATGGAAACCCGACGCAGCGCCGTGAGCGTGAAGACTTTGGAAATTGCCGGAAAGAGTGCTAAATCGAACAGCGGAATAAACAGCAGCACGAACAGAGGATTAAACGTCTGGGTTTCATCAGGAAGCATTGTCCACTTCCAGGAACCCCAGCGGAAGATGGTGAGCTGCATGTGAGTCGCCTGCTCGACCCAGGTTGACATCGTCTGATCAAACAACGCCCAGAAGACCACAATGAAGGCAAAAAGTGGCAGCAATTTAGAAATGGCTTTCCAGGATTCTTTGCTTTTAATGACTTCAAGAAACTCTTCACGTGCCGGAGGAACATGGACATACCGGTTTCTCCCCAGCCAGAAAATGAAGGTTGCGATCAGCATGAGCACGCCGGGCAAACCGAATGCGACGTGATGGGCCAGAGTTGGGGAGAAATGCGGGAAGAGTGCTTCCTGCCACGAAGCAGGAAGAAAGCCAAGATACTGCGCCCCATTTTCGGGGGAGAGAAACATGTCGCGCATCCGGGGAATCATGGCCATCGACGAGAGGGCACCCACATTGATCACAAAATAGAACCAGCGAAAGACACGGCTCATCAGATGCTGGTTGCCACGTCCAAACTGGTCACCCACATGGGAAGACACGCAGGGTTTGATCCCCCCCGCACCAATCGCAATGAGTGCCAGGCCCAGCCACAATCCATTACGGCCATCGATAGTGGCCAGTGAAAGATGACCCAGGCAATAGGCCCAGGACAACCACAGGATGACGCGGTACTTGCCCAGAAGAGCATCGGCCAGTGGCCCGCCGATGATAGGAAAGAGGTAGGCCATGGCGACAAACAGATGCACCAGCGAGGTAGCATCCTCTTTAGAGTAAGCCGCCGACTGTCCCGAAGCATCTACGATATAGCGGGTGAGATACAGATACAGAATGGCCTTCATGCCATAAAAGCTGAAACGTTCAGCGGCTTCGTTCCCAATGATGAACGGAATACCGGGAGGCATGGTCGTTAATGTTTGATCGGGTGAGATCCGATGAGCCGCAGTCATGAACAATCCTGATCAATGAAGAAGCAATTCGGCTGGGGCCAAGCGGGTCAATGTTCCAAAGCAGTGGCCAGAGAATCCGTCAGGATTCTGGTTCCCGCCAGGGAAAGCTGATTCGCACAGAGATGAACCACATTGAGAAGAGAAATCGTCGAGACAAAAGCCGAAGTGGCACCACCCCTCTGTCCTGACAGATTGTTGAGCTTGTCCGCAGGCTCGTTGGCCTGCTCAAAACTCCTTGCTTAACCTGTCAAATCAGAAGGGAAGCTCCAATAGGCCACCATCAGGGACGAACGCCCCATAGACATGTCCGAACACGCTTACTCTCTGAAACTATCGGCAAAACAGGCAAACCAGGAGACTCTCCCTTGGGGGAGACACCAAGTTTCAACCGGCATTCCGATACGACTCAACGCAGAAATCGCCGATATGACGACATTTCCCAGACTGCTCAGGCTAATTAGCCGTGCGACTGTAATCAATCTACTAGATCCGTTGCGTCAAACGGAACAGCAGTGACAGCGGGCAGTATGGCCGCTTTTTCCCGGTTTTACCGCACAATCCTTATTTCTGAAAAAATCAGAATCGCAGCAGCACGCAGGGGGACTTTAAGCAGATGTGTGAGGATTGTTCTCGGCCAGTCGCTGCCGGATGTAGGCGGCCCGCGCGACGTTCCGCTCGGCCGACTCAAGTTTTTGATGCCGCAATTTCTGGAGATGGGCCGGTTGTGTCTGAATGAACAGTTCATTGACGGTGGGGATTTCCACTTCGTCAATCAGCCCCAGATTCACCCCCATGCGCACACTGCTCAGCAAGTGCATGGTTTCTTCGGAACTGATGGTCTGTGCGTTCTGGAGAATGCCAAATGCTCGAGAAACCTGATCGTGCAGTGCCTGCCGGTTTTCTTTAACAAGCGCTGTGCGGACTCGTCGTTCATAACCCAGGATCTGTGCGACGACATCCTTGATCGACTTAATAATGTCGGCTTCGCTCTTGCCCAACGTGACCTGATTGGAAATCTGGTAGAAGTCGCCCATGGCCTGACTCCCTTCCCCATAGAGGCCGCGCACCGCCAGCCCGATTTTTTGAAGCGCCTGAAAGACTTTCTGGATTTCTTTGGTCGCGACCAATGCGGGAAGATGAAGCATGACACTCACCCGGATACCCGTGCCGACATTGGTCGGGCAAGCAGTCAGATAGCCGAACTGAGAGTCAAACGCATAGGCCACTTCCTGTTCCAACAGGTCATCAATTTCGTTGATTTCATTCCAGGCGGCATCGAGATCCATCCCGCTGCGCAAGACCTGCATGCGGAGGTGGTCTTCTTCGTTGACCATCAGGCTGACGTTTTCTTCATGGGAAAGCCCGACGCCGCACTGGCCATGGTCTTCGGCCTGCTCGCGGCTGATGAGCTGCCGCTCAACGAGGAATTGTCGGTCGAGGGGTTCGAGGTCACTGATTCGTAAATAAGTGAGTGGCCGCTTGGCCTGAAGATGTTCAATGCGGCTGCGCAGAAAATCTTCAATCTGAGCACGCACGCTGTCGCTGGCGCGGTTCACAAACGGGAACTCTGCGAGATTTCGTGCGAGGCGGATCCGGCTTGAGATCACGATATCGGCGTCTGGCCCTGTTCCTCGCAACCATTCACCGCTGCGTTGTGTGAGGGCATCGAGATCCACGGTCTACCTCTTCTCAATGAAATGTCGTCGCGATGAGAGTACCGGTTGCATTGCTGCGGCTGTGATCTCTGAATCGCGGATTGATGGCTGGTCTGGATATAACAAGTGAACGGGATTAAAGAAAAAACTTGCTGCTTGATATTTGCAAACGGAGCGATTTCCAACGATCAAAAGTGAGAAAAGGTGTCAGGAATCGACGGCGGTCGAGGGGCTTCTCAGTTCTGCTTCCACTTTACGAATCTGATCACGAATGCTGGCGGCCTGTTCATATTGCTCCTCATCGATCGCCTCTTTTAATTGCAGCTTTAAGCGAATGAGGTCGAACTGCTGGCGACTGGCATCTGGCTGACGGCGGGGAACTTTGCCCACGTGCTGAACTTCACTATGGATGTTCTCGATCAAACGGGAAAGTTCTTCGCGGAAATGTGAGTAGTCATGGGCGCACCCCAAGCGGCCCTGGCTGCGAAACTCCTTGAATGTGATGCCACAGTTGGGGCAAGGAGGCTGCTCATCGGGAATCGTCTCGCTGGCTTCCGCTTCGAGATCGTCAGTCGCTAACCCGGAATCGAGATCTTCGGAATCAGGTTCCGCCTCGTGTGACAGATAATCTTTCGCGCACGATTCGCAGAGGTGGTGAGCATCGACAGCACCATCATGAAGCTCAGTGATATGAAGAACTGCGGGCTTTGAACACTGCTCACATTTTTTCATGTCTTAGCCCCCCTGCGCGAAGCCGGGAGGGTTCACCTCATCCCAACATCACGCAAACTTCAATATCGACACACAACAGGCCAATGACCAACCCACAAACCGTCTGTACACTTCAGATGACCATGACACTTCGGCTCATTGTGGCCTGGTATGAATCGTGGCGTTTCAAAGTGCGAAGACGTAAGTGATTTCTATTCAACAGGTTTTACACAGATTGCTTGTCTGTCGAAAGCCATCGAATTCTATCTTTCGCAGAATCAGTGTCAAGGTGGGGAGCTTGGAGCAACATGGTTCCAACTCTTTGCTGTTTGAGGAGTTTCGTTCGATTTCCATTGGCGTTAAGATCAATCGTCGGTAAAGCCGGATTTCAGGCGGGACAATACTTTTCGTTTTGCGTCCATGTGGTGGCCCAACTGTCGTGCGTTTCCTGCTGTTTGAGGCGAATTCGCGAACATTTCTGCTTCGGGGCGACTCCCTGAATAGAACCTGAATAGAAGCGGTGAAAGAGAAGCGGTTTGCCGTTGGCCTTATGTTGGCTTTATTTAACTGTCAGTGTTCAGCGTCAAATGACCAGACCGAATTGATCAGCGATTGTTTCACTCCTCCGGGTGAGATGCTCTGTTGTTTCACGAAAGAGATTCATGCCTTCCAGCTCGATTCCCAGTCAGAATCCAGGTTCCGTTCAGAAACTGGCATCCGCCCCTGTCGCCACCGAATTGCCGTCAGGGTCTCACGATCCTCACTGGGATCAGTTTGAACAACTGGCACGCGGAGCCGTTGAGCAGTATCAATCGTTGGCAGCAAAGGCGGCTCAGGCTCAGCCAGCGGCTCTTCCTTTTGCCGTGATGGTTCCTGTCTATCGCCAACTCTTCAGCGACACGCTGACTCCAGTCAGTGCTTATTCCCGCATGCGACGAGAGGTTGGCTCCTTTCTTTTTGAAAGTGTTGTCGGAGGAGAACGCGTCGGACGCTACAGCTTTTCCGGCTCTGACCCGTTTCTGACGATCAGTGCTTCAGGAGAGAATGTCACGATCACGACTGATCCGGCCCGCTGTCTCGAGCAGCCTCGTCGGTATGTTTCTCAAGACCCTCTTGGGGAACTGGAAGAACTTTTGAAGCGGTATCCTGGCGTCCATCTTCCGGAACTTCCCCGGTTTATTGGCGGAGCCGTCGGGTATGCCGGCTATGATACGGTGCGCTATGTCGAGCATTTGCCGAATGCGCCAGAAGATGACCGTCAACTGCCCGATCTGGTTTTTTCACTCTATGACCTGATGGTGATTTTTGATCACATCCAGAAAACGATTCTGGTCGTGGCTCATGTTCCTGTCTATGGCCGAATCAGCCGGGCTGACTATGACGCGGCCTGTGAACGAATTGACCAGTTGGTTGAACGACTCTCTCAACCCGATCAACTGATGATTGCCGATGTCAAACCTCTTGGCCCGGTGAGCGATGGTTATGAGTCAAATTTCTCACAGGCCGGCTTTGAGCAGATTGTCGAGAGGGCCAAAGAATATATTCGCGCGGGGGATATCTTTCAGGTGGTTCTGAGTCAGCGACTCACACGAAAGACAACGGCTTCTCCTTTAGATATCTATCGCTCATTACGGGTAGTTAATCCCAGTCCGTTCATGTTTTTTTTGCAGACAGAAGACTCCTGCCTGATTGGCGCCTCTCCTGAAATCATGGTGCGTGTTGAAGAAGGCGAGACGACAATCCGCCCCTTGGCCGGCACGCGCAAGCGGGGAAAAACACCTGAGGAAGACCGTGCTCTGGAAGTCGAGCTTTTGGCCGACGAAAAAGAACTGGCCGAGCATATTATGCTCGTCGATCTGGCAAGGAATGACGTGGGCCGCGTGGCGAAGTTTGGATCGGTGCAACTGTCTGACATGATGCGCGTGGAGAGATACAGTCACGTCATGCACATTACGTCGAATGTGTCTGGCCAGTTGGCATCGGGAAAAACGCCACTGGATGCACTCCGCTCAGGACTTCCCGCGGGGACAGTTTCTGGCGCACCGAAAGTGCGTGCCATGCAGATCATTGATGAGCTGGAACCTCACCGTCGGGGGCCATATGGCGGGGCGGTCGGATATATTGATTACTCAGGAAACCTTGACACCTGTATTGCACTCCGCACGCTGGTTGTTAAAGACGATGTGGTTTACCTTCAAGCGGGTGCGGGGATTGTTGCTGATAGCGTTCCCGCTTCGGAGTATGAAGAAACGCTAAACAAAGCCCGCGCGCTTCTACGAGCAATCGAAGTTGCCGAGAAGCAATTAACCCGCTGAATGACAATTCGATAACTGTGTTTCAGTGGCCATCGGACATTCCGAAGCCCAGATGACCGTCTGTTGCTGATCAGGAACTTCTCATGGCGATGCACTGTTTCATTGTTTGGCCGGCCCGGATTTCGTTTCACACGCAGGCCTTTGCCTGCATGGCGATTCTGTTCTTTGAGAACGTTGGAGGCGTGCATCTGGCTGCTGCCTCTGAGCCGGCTTCTCGCCCCAATATCATCGTGATCATGGGCGATGATATCGGGTACTCAGATATTGGCTGCTTTGGCGGAGAAATCGAAACGCCCACATTGGATCGGCTGGCACAGAACGGGCTGCGGCTCTCTCACTTTTACAACACCGGACGCTGCTGCCCGACCCGGGCGTCACTTTTGACCGGACGATATCCGCACGAAGTGGGCATTGGCCACATGATGGAAGATCGCGGGTTGCCGGGGTATCGGGGTGATCTTTCACGGGAAGCTCCGACCATTGCCGAACGTCTGAAAGCTGTGGGCTACAAGACGGCTGTATTCGGCAAATGGCACGTGACCCGGTTTGTGCGTCCCGATGCACCTTCGCATAACTGGCCCCACCGCCGTGGGTTTGATGTGGTTTACAGCACCTTGGCGGGAGCCGGAAACTACTTTGATCCCGCAGCTCTCGTACGCGGCGACACGATGCTGAATATTCATACGGATAAGGAATATCCGGCTGAGAATTATTATTACACGCATGCCATCAGTGATCACGCTTCCGCTTTCATTCGCCAGCACCATCAGCAGGGCCAAAACAAACAAGGGCAAGGCAATGAACCGTTCTTTATGTATATCCCCTACACCTCTGGGCATTGGCCGCTACATGCTCCTCAGAGTGTTATTGAAAAATATATTGAGCGTTACACCAATGGTTACGATTCAATCCATGCGGCTCGTCTAGCCAAGTTAAAAAGGCTGGGGTTGTTGCCTGAGAACTGGCAGCCTGCGCCACTGGCCCGTGACTGGGGGAAAGTCGAAGACAAAGCCTGGGAAGCCCGCTGCATGGCGACCTATGCGGCTATGATCGACTGTATGGATCAGGGGATTGGTCGGATTGTTCGCGCGCTGGAAGAGACGGGCGAAATGGAGAATACCTGCATTTTCTATTTGCAGGACAATGGCGGGTGCCAGGAAGAAATTGGCCGGGGGCAGCCGGGAAAGAACAGTGCTAAAGCACAAGCAGCCGCTGATAAAGTCCAACCCTTACCCAAAGAGCATATTTTCCTGACCTCACGTCCAGCGCAAACGCGCGATGGTCGGCCGATTCGTCAGGGCGTGGGTGTGATGCCTGGCCCGGAGGACACTTTCATCGGATATGGTCACGGCTGGGCCAGTGTTTCCAACACACCGTTTCGGGAATTCAAACATTTCGTTCATGAGGGCGGGATCTCGACACCACTGATCATTTCTTTTCCCAAGCAGATTCAGGCAGTTGGTCGAATCGATGCGACGCCGGGACATCTGATCGACCTGATGCCCACTTGCCTGGAACTGGCTGGGGTGAAGCCTGAAGTGGTGACCGATCCTGTTTCTGGGAAGGATTCAACGTCGCTGTTAAATCGTCCGTTGCCGGGGGTTAGCCTGCTGCCACTGTTAAACGCTCAGTCGGTGACTCGTCCTGCGTCATTATACTGGGAACATGAAGGAAACCGGGCTGTCCATGCGGGAAACTGGAAGCTTGTCGCTAAAGAGAAGGCCCCTTGGGAGCTTTATGATCTGTCAAATGATCGGGGTGAGCAGAACAACCTGATCGACAAGAAGGCAGAGAAAGCTCAAGAACTGCAGGCGGGTTGGAATCAGTGGGCCGCAGAAAATCAGGTTCTCCCTCTGGGTGGTTTTCGAGCCAAGGGCACTGATAACACAAAAGCGACAGGTAATGGTCAGGGCAAGAAGAAGGCCAGGAAAGCCGCTGCGAAGCCTGCTGATTGAGAGCACGATGCACTTTTGCTGCCGGCCATGATTCGCTTCGCCGGCAGGGTGCCTGATCTGGCAGGTTGGGGCAGCTCCCTCTTTCGATGAACCGCATGTGTGTGCAGCCCACTCCGGTGTTGATGCGCCTGGCGTTAATGCCAATTGAATAGACGAAATGCGATTTGTTGATCTCAGCGATTCTGCCTGACTTCTAGGCGTTGCCGGTACAGACAACGCACAGATCAACAGATCGTCAATCGTCTTCTTCAAGAGATTTAACTCATTACGTGGCAACGCTTAAAAACATTATCTACATCCTCGGCCCATCTATGGCACGAATCCTGCTAAGTCAGAGATTCCAGAAAATGTTTATCAAGCCTTCATCAAATCCTGATGTTGGATTGATTAACTACGACAACCCCCATGTGGTGGCCCTGCTTTGATTTCCTGCCTGATGTATGCCCGCCGATTTTGCTGACAACAAAGATCCTGCTCTTTGAATTGCCAGCCCCGCCTTCTTTTGCTACTGACCGGAGCATTGAATGTTTGCTTCTCCTGCTTCAAACAGAATTTCCACAACAAGTGGGAATGGTGCCAGCCGACCGGGAACCGAGGCTCCGTTCGGGCCTTCAGGACTTTCACGATTCTGCCTCTGGGGACGTGAAATCCTGGCGATCAGCCTGATGTTGACCCTTCTCATCCTGATTGGTTCCAGCCTCACACAGCAGGCTCCGGAAAGCGAAAAGGTTCTGGCCTCTAACTCGGAACAAGGGGTTCTTCGTCTGTATCCTGCCGAAAGACAGGATGCCGTCTGGGTGGTGCGATCCACCGGCCCGATCCGCCTCATCTCAGTGACCTCAGGAGATGTTCTGAAGTCATTCGAGGTTCACAGCCGAACTTATCCCTCGTTCGCAGCCTCGGAAGATGGTGAGAATTATCTCAGTATCACAGCAACGGGAGTTCCCTCAGCCTGGCACCAGCGCGATGGTGAACTCTGTCAATTTGATGTCGGTGAAGTCTTCAAGAATCGTTGGCCAGTCGACTTTTCTTTCTCGTCCCTTAACAGCCGGTTGCTGGTCACGATGGTTGATGGAGCTGTTGCAGAATATGAAATCTGCGACAAAGAATTGAGCCTTGTCCGGAACATCTCCAGCGATGCCTTTATGGCGCGCTACTCCAAAGACGGTCGCTACATTGGAGTGACGCGGACAAGTGGCCAGATCGATATTCTCGATGCTCAATCGGTTGTGACCCTGAGAAGTATTAATGAGTGTCAGGATCGGGGAATCAGTTCCGCGTGGAGCGATCGTGGGCAGTTCGCGGTGGGATATCTCAATGGTTCTGTGCTCTGTGTTGATCCCTCTCTTGAGGAATTCGCTGTTTGCAAAAAGGTCTCGACAGAACAGATTTCGACGGTGGCCTTCAGTCCGAATGGCTCAGTATTGGCCGTCGGAGGATTTGATAAGAATTGCCGCCTTCTCAATACCGAAACATTAGATCAAATCCGGGTTCTTCACGGGCATGCCGGGCCTGTCCGCCAGGTCTGCTTTGTCCACAAAGGAGAACGCCTCCTGACAGCAGGTCTGGATGGACAAATCAAGGTCTGGGGAGCATTCGGAAGCGAACCAATCTACGAACTGGAACCCTAACCCCCCCTTGCGGGGTTTGGGCCTATCGGCCGGGACGTGGGCGAAGACCCGCAGGCTCGTTGGCCTGCTAGCCAGCCGTTCATCCGCGAATGGGTCTTACGCCGCCAGGGCGGCGGATATTAATCGAGTTGGTACATTGCGATTCGCTTCATGCACCCTACGTAGTAAATGCCTGGCGATAGATAGTCGTTTTTTATGTAGTGAAGATCTATTGAAAAAAGTCTTCAATTGTATTTCTTGATCGACCAGGGTTAAGGAATCATCTGGGCTGAGATCACCACGACGTGGAAGGTTTCGGTGGGTTGGCCCTCCTTGAAGGTGAGAGTCTGATAGCCGCCGACTATCATCGGAGTCCCCGATGTCAGCGGAAGTGTGCTCTTTACAGTATGAGTTCGCCGCAAGGGTTGTGAAGCCGGTGACGAGTTGACGTCAGCTTCCTTTAACGGCACCGGGGGAAGAGTCGATTGCTCCAGCGAGAGATCCGTCACTATCCGATCCCCCTGGACTTTAGGCGTGACACGGATCATCGTGCCGATCAGTTCCTGCTGATAATTGACGGCGAACGCCGGAGTGGGGATTCCATCACGGCCACTGCGCGAGAAGCCACTTGGCGTCCGCCCCACAGGAACCAGCAAGGCTTCACCATCGTGCCAAGAGGCTTCCTGTCCACTTCCCGTGACAAGTTCTGCCTGCGTGATCGAGGTGATTTTTCCAGCGTCTTCCAACTGCTTCAAACGTTCCATCGAAGGAAAGAGCAGCTCCGATTTCGCGTCGTCCTGAGAAACGGCACCCTCTGTGATCTGGCTCTTATTAAACGCCATGATCTTGACCTGCAGTCTCACGAACTGTGTGGGGATCGCTAAAACCTGGAGACCATAAGCATTCGTGGGCTGGAAAGAAGGGGCCTTAAGCAGTTGTCCCTGCTCACTTCGTACTGGAGTCGGAGCTTGACTGATCGCAGGCTCAGTCTGAGGGGGCTGGGCATGGGCGAATCCTGAAAAGAGGCTCAGGATCATCAATCCGGCGAGTGAAGTTGTTCGCATTTGCCGATTCCTTGGAGAGGTCTATCGAGATCTGCCGCTTAGCCTATCAAATCAAATTCAAGGCTTCACCAGCTATTTTTCAGAACGCCGTCTTGCCGTGAGAGAGCGTCAGCGCGTTTTTTTTGACGTTTTTTATTGATTGGCCATCATCATGCCATGTCTTTATTGAGTCGTTTCTTACTATTGCATTGTCAAAGTATAAAATTCAGGTCTCTTCTGTTGTTAAGTCTGACAACGGAGGACGTTGCGGCGACATCAACCCGAAGACAAAGCCGTAATACGGCACGATAAAAGTTTGAATGGTACGTACATTGCTGTGAGTTTGGTCGATATCACTCACCATGGGATGGCGAATTACCGTAACTCCAGTGGCAAAGCCTGTTGAAATTTCCGCAGAAAGGGTAGGCGTTGGCCATGCTTGAATTTGCAGAGCAAGCGTGGGGCCTCTTCAGCAGAGGATTCGATGGCAGCGCGTGGGACGTGTTGGCGCGAGTCACACTGTCTGCTTGCCTGATTGTGATTCTGTTGCAGCTGATCACCCTGTGGTGGACGCGCTGGGAAGACCGGTTTCTATTGCCCAAATCGCTCAGTCTTTCAGTGTTAATTCATGTTTGTCTCGGCTTGGGCTGGGCGACGGTGCTGGAGCTAAGCTTCGCTCCTCCGCAGTCAATTTCTGCCGAAGATCCTTTTGTCGTTCGCGAGATCCTTGTGGATCAACCAGAGACCGGCAGTGACGAGCAGCTTCCGGTCATGGCTGACAACCTGGCGGCAGTGGGGGCGGCTCAGCGGTTAGCACGACCGGCACGTTCCCCTCAAACAGCATCCCCGCAGGAATCTCTCCCCTCGATAAAACCTCCTCTGGCTTTGTCCGAACTCATGGAACGGCCAGTGGACAAGACAGTGCCTCTCATGGCGATTCCATCGGTGAAGACTCAGCCAGCGCCACAAGAGATCATCTCACCAGAAGCGAGATTTCCTGAAGCACTTGCCCGTATTCCGGCTCCTTCCATCGAGCCTGATTTCGCGAAACCGTTGGCGATTGAGCCGCCGGCGACGCGATCAACACCGTTTGCGAGAAGAGATCTCACACCGGGGAAAGCCGCAATGCCTGTATCTTCCCAAGAAGAAACTCTTCGTAAGCTCGCAAGGCCAACCAGCCCGACTCAACAGCCGCAGGTCGCGAAAATCCCATTGATTACCGAAGCACCGCCTTCGATGACGATTCCTTCGGCTGCCCCTGACCCGCGCCCTGAATTGCCGAAAGAACGCCCTTTGTCAAATTCTCAGGCCATATTGCACGGGGTGGTGAAGGATCTTGAGACAGGGCAACCGCTGGCCTCCGCGACGGTTCGTCTGGATCTGGCCAACGGGCGACCCACAGTCACTCGTACCGACGAAAACGGAGTCTATCAACTGGAACTTTCCGAGATGCCGGAGAACGTGGCGGTCAGTGCGGCACGGCTGGGATACGTTCCTGAAGCGAAAAACCTGCGAATTGCCGCCGCGTCAACGCAGTCGCAGCGGCTGGACTTCACTCTCAAGGCTCAGAGCGAAAACGTGATTTCCATTGAAGAGACCCCGATCGTTCATCACTTGGGGAACGATCAGTTTGAGGGACGGGAGAACAGCCAGTTTCAACGACCCTCCGAAGGTGAGTCGTTCTCTGTGCGATTTCCCGTGACCAGAGAACAGCGATCCGGGAATTTTACCAAAGCGGCTGTCACATTCCTGGCGAAAGGGATTCAGTGTCTTCCCCAAATCCAGCTCAATGGCCACACATTGACTGATGGGTTGACTCAGTCTCCGGGAGATGGCTCTTTCAGCACGATGATTTTGCCACTGAATCCCCAATGGTTACAGGTGGGTGAGAACGTACTGACAATTCGAGCCAGCAATTGTAATGGCGATCTGGATGACTTTGAGCTTGTCAATCTTCAAGTCCGATTGTTTCGATGACTCGTCACATCTTGAGGCGCCTCTGTTGCGCGAAGCGACAGCATGGTGAGTGACGTTCACTTTCCCACAGCAGGCGGTGTCCGCAAGCTGCTGCTGCGATCTTCGACTCCAGTGACGGTGTGTAACGTTCCCATGAGTGATGCGCGAAGCATCGGCCCATGCCCCAAGCCGGGGAATTCGCGATAAGTCACTTCCAGGCCGGGAACGTTTTTTAATCGTTCGGCCAGGCTCATTGCTGAATCAGGGGGGACAGCACGAACACGCGCCATATGGGCTGCCACACGCGGGTCATTGAGATCACGCGGGCCAAAATCTCCCACACGCTCAGAGCCACCCAGGTGAATCAAAATTCGGGCGGGGTGACCGGCATTGTGAGCGATAAATTGATCCGCTTCCTTCAGAGCAGCCCCCTTTCCCCACCACAAGGAAGGACTGCTGGCTGCATAAGTCTGAAATGCTCCCGCTCTTGTAAAGAGGGTGTGCAGTGTAAAAAGACCGCCGTAAGAATGGCCCCAGAGAGTCTGCTGAGCAAGATTCAGCGGCACACGCTGGACGACCTGTGGACGAATTTTCCGCTCGATGATTTCCAGAAAGGCTTGCGCGCCGCCGGTGAATTCCTGAGGCGTCGTTGCTGGTTTTTCTGCTTGAGTTGCGGGTGTTTCTGCTGGAGTCAATTGAGGCGTGTAGTCACGGGTACGAGCGGGGGAATCAATGCGCAGATCATTATCATACCCCAAAAAGACCAGCACATGAGGCACCGGCTGTTTGGCCAGATCTTCCAGAAGTGAGGCATCAAATTCCGCCAGAGCGGCGTTGCCGTCCATCATCCAGATTGAGGGAAACCCTTGATCCGGGGCTTGCGAGCGCGGAATTGCCAATTGTACGCGCCATGTCCGCTGCCCATCGGCACTGGAGACGGTGAATCGTTCAAACCGGTAATGGGGAGACTCCTGATCAGCGACAGTTGTGCCAATCTTCTGTTGAAGATCCCGCTGCTGGGCCTGAGATGGCACACCAAGCGCCAGCAGCGTCATCCCGACAGTTACATAAACCAGAAAAAATCGACTAACAAACCCATGGAGAGGCAAGACGGTGAAGACAGAGGCCGACATGCGTGAGCTTCCGATAATGAACTGACAAGAGGAGAGGTCAGCCTGTGTCAACAACGGCTCAGGATCCCGTTGAGAGCCTTCCCGGCAAGGCTCTCACTTGCAATTCAACGTCCCGCCCTCCACTGAGTTTGTCAATGCTTAATCTCTTTCCAGGTTGGGCGCATCGTTAGTATTCGCCAACCGTTTCCCCCCCATTGCGAGTTCCCAGGGCTTTCTGAATGTCTCTGGAGATGTTTTCCGAAAAGAATTTGACAGATCCATCGCACAACACCCCATGAACACCCCCCGTGTGGTAACTGGAAAATGTGACTCTGGTGGCCGCTGAATCCATGGTTGTCCCCGTGATCGGTTGGAAATTCAGTGGCATTCCAAACGATCCCACAAAAAGTCCCGCTTCGTTGGCTTTGGTGTGGCGACCGATGGCTAAGTGATCATAGGTGTGTGTGGTGTCCGTGCCGGCTCCTCCCCGCACCCATTCCGCGACAAGAACCGTGTTGCTGGTGCCATCCGTGATGTCGCTGAGTCGTACCGAACTCATGAATGACAAGACGCCGTTGTATCTCCCGTCGACACAGCAGTTATCGTCTAAATGTGAATTATGCTCTGTTGAAGCGCCGCCCGTGGCTGTTGAACCTACTGTTCCCGATGAATTCCCCCCGTAGCTGATTCGTGACTGATTCCAGGTCGTGGATGTTGTGTCTACCATTTCTGTGACCGAAACGCGTGCGCTGTCTGGCGAGGAAGGACACTGGAGGCTAGGCAGTAATGCGTCTAACGCCGGCTTGTTTGTCCCTGTAAAACTGACAGTTAAGTTGAATGCTGCCGGGAAGTTGATGCTGTTATAGAGTGGTGACTGATCAATATAGGGAAGGATCATACATGACCATGAAACCGCTGGACGAACGTCAGCATCAGTTGGCCCTTTGATCTGGATGAATCCTGGAGGCAACCGGTTCAGCGTGTCGTGATAGTTATGCAGCGCAATTCCAATTTGCTTTAAATTATTACGGCATTGAGTCCGACGGGCTGCTTCACGGGCTTGCTGGACTGCCGGAAGAAGCAGTGCAATCAGAATGGCAATGATTGCAATAACAACCAGCAACTCTATCAGGGTAAACCCTTGTTTTGATGGGTGGTGCGGAGTGTTTTTCATAGTAGTCCCTTAATGAAAATTAAAAACAGAAAGGCACGAATAGAAAGAGGTGATAGCTATATCCAACGCAGACAGGTTGACTTAGTTGATGAGCTGAGTTTCAAGCGTATCATCCCCAGTTACTGCCGATCGAATTTAAGTAAGCCGCTTTTGATATGTCAACGACCTTCTTCACCAGAGAGCTGCGTTTTTAATGGATTTCAGTGCATTGACGCACTGGCTGTTAGTGCTGTCACTAGGCAGCATGGTAAGCCTGCTATGCGAGACTGGGATTCTACTGCCTGAAGGTTGATTAGTGAGGGATCTCACCAATCAATACACGACATCGCAATCAGGCCGATGGTGGACAGACAGCAGATGACCGCATAAGGGACGCCATATCCCGGGATCTTCCGTTTCATGCCCAGGTTGGCAGGAGGCGAAGACATGGGAGCGTCGACCGGGTTCCATAATTGTCCCCGTTCATTCTGATAGCTCGTCCGGTTTTTATTGAGCAGCCAGAGTGCCAGTCCGCCGCCCATCAACGCCAGCAGCAATTGCAGGAAATTCATTCCCGTTTGTGTGGTTTCCAGCATTTCTTCCTGGCCAGCCAGCAGCTTCGTCATTGTGACCGAGATGGCGTTATTAACAAAGTGTAACCAGACCGGTAGCCAGAAGTTACGGGTTGTGTAATAGATCCAGAAGAGGGCCATTCCTATCGGGAAAACAGCCAGGACATGCAAGGGGTGCATATGCACGATGGCAAACAGAAACGCTGTCACCACCATGGCTCCCACAACGCCCAGGCGAGGTAGTAGCCCTCTCGTCAGCAGTCCACGAAAAACCAACTCTTCACTGATTGCTGGAGCCACAGCAATCACAAGTAGCATCAAGGGAAAACTCAACATCTGTGAAATCTGCTGAAGCATGGCAACGGCATTCATTTGATCAATGAACTGAATCCATTCGTATCTCTCGCTTAATAACTTCCAGGGGATCGAGCCGAGCTGATAGGTGAAGTCGGAAACGACACCTAATGGAAGAATCAGGCACGTGACAAGTAACCATTGATAGCGGTTGGGTCGTTCAACATTGAGTTGCCGGAACATGCTCCCGCCCATGCGAAGGCGAACGGCAAAAATAGTAACCAGCACCATGGCCCATTGTTCGCCGCCTAAAAGAATGGCCTGACCTGTCGGCCCTAGAGTCGTATATTCCTGAAGCAGTTTTGGATCACGGATTTCCAAAACGGTCACGCCCCAGGCAAGCGACCCCATCACCACAGCGATGGCAAAGAGAATCCCTAAGACGAAGTGGCTGAAAAAGACACCAATTGTCCAGACGATGGCCTCCCACAAGGCTGGCCCGCGAGGCCTGGCATCGCGCGGGAGTTCATTGGCCAACGGATTGGCATGAGGATGTTCTGGTGGCAGATCGGTAAGAAAATCGACGACTTCACTCGGAAGATTTTTCTCAATGGGCACGGCCAATTCGCCAGCACTGATGTTGGTTGAGTGAGAAGCAGCACTGAACTGGGGAGGCTGAGGCGGGAGAAGAGAATTTTCACCGCTTAAATCGTCTGTCATTGAGTGAGAACTCCCCTCTGATCCGTTCTGATTAAATGATTGGCGCCGCTGAGATGAGCGACGTTTTTGACGTGGAAGATTTCCCGTCACGAAGAAAGTACCTTGCGCGGCATGGTTCCTGCTATTCTTAATGCTTGGGAAATTGCGGTCACGGGGATCACACAGGTCGGGACATTCATCAACTCCCGGCTTTCAGTGCCTGAGAGGAAGCTATTGATGGAACAGCCAGCATCACCTGCACAGGGCATGTCGCCTTCGGAAAATGCACGAATGCTGGCGGCTATCTTCTGTCCTGATTGCCGCTTTACTTTTGAGCTTCCCGTTGCGGGGGAAAATCACTTCACCCCTGACGACGGGAATTCCCGGCAGGCATCCTCCCTGGCCTCAAATGTGATTCAATGCCCCCGCTGCGGGTTAGAAGTGGGGCATACCCATTCGCCCAATTGCAGCACTCACCTGCATCTCGAAGGTGAGCCGCCTGCCATGAATCAGCGGGTTGCACCGCGTCCGCTGACGAAAGCTTCAAACGAAGTGGGCATTGACCATCAACTGATCGGCAAAGAATTTGGCCCCTACCAATGCGAGGCATTGCTCGGTGCGGGGGCGATGGGACGGGTTTATCTGGCCCGGCACCGTGTATTGAAACGATTCTGTGCCATCAAGATTCTTCCTCCGGCACTCGTGGCTCAGGATCGGGAATTTGTCGATCGATTTCATAATGAAGGTCAGGCGGCTGGCGCGCTGAATCATCCGAATATCGTCGCCATTCATGCGTTGGGAGAAATTGACGGGCTGCATTATCTCGAGATGGAATTTGTCCCCGGAATGTCGATCCGCAGTCGTCTGGATGATGAAGGGGCGTTTGCCGCCACACGCGCCACTTCGATGCTGCTACGTATTGCCGAAGGGCTGGGAAGTGCTCATCGTCAGGGGATTCTTCATCGGGATCTGAAACCAGACAATGTGCTGCTGACCCATCAGGGGGTTCCCAAAATTGGCGACTTCGGCCTGGCGCGACGCACAACGCTGGAAGGTTATGCCACTGGCAAGCGAGAAATTGTTGGCACGCCCCAATATATGGCACCCGAGTTATTTCGGGGAGACCCGGCGACCCCTGCCAGCGATGTCTATTCACTCGGCGTTCTTTATTATCAACTGCTCACTCAGCGGCTCCCATTCCCGGCAGAGAATATCACAGAGCTGATTCTGCAAATCTCTCAGGGGAAATGTCCTGCCGTTCGTAGCCTGAACCCCCGGATCACGCTGGAGATGGCCGAAGCCCTTCATCAACTCATGGACCGTGCTTCCGGCAATCGTCCTCAATCAGGGATTGAAGCAGCTCGCTTGCTGGAGGCGATTCTCGGGCAGGAAGTTGATCTGGATTCTTTGGTTGCAGAAGCGTTCCAGCACCATGCGAACGTTCGCTGGTCACGGCATGGAACAGAAGGATTCCGGGTGGATATCGATCTTCCCGGTGGACGAAAGCAAGCCGCCTTTATTGAGCCAAGCGAGCACGCAGCGGTTGACCGTTTAGTCACGATCTCCAGTATCTGTTGTGAGGCGACCCCGACCTACTATGAAACCGCGCTCCGGCTCAATGCGGAAATTCTGCATGGTGGCTTAGCGATTCGGGAAATCGACGGTGTGAGCGTGTTTGTCATGCTCGACACTTATCCTCGTTCAACAATCGACCCGGAAGAAATCCGCCGTAGCGTGCTGGAAGTCGGCTATCAGGCCGACGCGATCGAAAAGCTACTGACAGGAGCCGATCATAACTGAGAAGTTTGGGGTATCCCTGCGTCCCCTACCAACGAGCCGGAAGCGTCAGCGACGGACACTCGCATTAGCAATTTCGCAATCGGCAGCGAGAGGAATTCAAGAAAAATGTTTCGGTTCGGAGAGGTGTTGAAGATGAACTCGTGGCGGCGGAGTGATTAATAGGTCATGTCCGTCGCTATCGCTTCCGGCTCGTAATGCTTCCGGCTCGTGTTGTTGCTCGACTTGTGGCCAGGGCGTTAAAAACCTTCAGCCGAATCGGCAGGCGGGAGTCTGCCCTACTGCTATTTGGTTTTCTTCCACACATGGAGCCATTGGCCACTGTCTGGCGCAGTAGAAAATGTGGACGGTCGATCCTTACCGTGCGCAGCAAACACGCAGCGGAACTCTTCCCCTTTGAAATCGTAAATTCCAAGGCAGCTTTTACCCTTATTTGGTCCGCTGTCGTCACTGATGTCGATTGTCTTCGGGGTCTTCGACGGATCGACCTTTTGCGTACCTGTGATCTTCTCTTTATCGGGGAACGTGACGGTGTAGTGGCCGTCTTCAATGACTAACTTTCCCCCCTTGAGTTGTTTTTCCGTGAGTGCTTTCCCATCGGCCTCGCCGCTGACCAATGTCCATGTCCCTTCAAAATCCTTACCCCCATCCGCAGCGAACAAGAGGTTCGCATAAGACAATCCACACACAGTAAGCATCAACAACGTGAAGACTCGCATCGGTTGTTCCCTCTAATCTCTAATTTCCACTGCTGGACGTTCGCAATCTTGCCGCGCAACAAGTGACGCCCAGCGTTGTTTGTACCAGATGTACAACATACTGACGATGTTGAATTGGACTTACCCATGAAATGTGCCACTTTCACCCCGCGTCCCCTACCAACGAGCCGGAAGCGTAAGCGACGGACACTCGCATTAGCAATTTCACAATCGGCAGCGAGATCGATTCAAGAAAAATGTTTTGGTTCGGAGGGGTGCTGAAGAGGAACTTGTGGCGGTGGAGTGATTAATAAGTCATGCCCGTCGCTGTAAGTCATGCCCGTCGCTGACGCTTCCGGCTCGTAGCGTTTCAGCGTGGCATGCTGGGGCTTTTTAGTTGATCTGCGCAACGCAACGTGGGCTATAAATTGTGGGCTATAAATCGAACATGGGACGTTCAGCCGGTGGTTTGTTGAGTTGTTCTACCAGTTGGCGAATCTTCAATTCGCTGGAAAGTTTCTCCTGCAACCAGCGCTGACGCTCTCCTTCACGGATGGCGTCGGCCTCCGCCTGCGCGATCGCCCGCGTGGCAAGTTCTGTTTCTCGACCACGAAGTGTCTCGTCCCGCTCGGTAATCCAGCGTGTCATCTGCTGGCGTTCCTGCTGGAACTCGAGGCGTTGCTGTTCAAATCGTTCAAAGGCCGCCCGCATTTCCTGGCGCTGTTCTTCGATGGAATCCTGCAGTGTCTCATAATGCTGAGCCAATGAGATCCGTGCCCGTTCCACGCGTTCTCTTGTCCGTTGTTCGCCTTGTCCTGACGAAAGCTGCATCCAGGTTTCTTCCAAAGCCAGACGCAGTTCCAATGTCGAGCGATGGGTCATTTCCAGTTCTGCCCGCAAGGCTTCCAATCGCACGCGGCGAGTTTCCAGACTTTCCGCATGCAGCGTGAGAAGTTCCTGCTGACGTCGAATCTCGGCCTGCTGGAGCGAGCGTTCCTGATCCCACGCCTGCTGCTCCATCAAGAAGCTCTGGCGATCCTTATGAACGGTGTTTTCAATCGCACCGCGTTGCTGCGCGAGCAGATCCCGCTCGCGCGTCAGTGAGCGTTCTTTTTCATCCAGAGCTTCACGATAAGCCGAAAGCTGGCGTGCTCGCCGCTCCAGTTGCATGGTGTCTTCTTCGAGACGCTGGCGCTCCAGTTGGCGGGCTTGCCGGAACTGATTCTGTGCCGTCTCAAGCTCTTGCTTCACCTTTTCCAGATGATCCTGCTGGAACTTGAGACGGTTATCGAGAATGGCTCGTTCGCGATGGAAGTTCTGCTGCTCCAGTGAGCGCTCTTGCTCCCAGGCGAGTTGATCTTCTCGTAAGCGTGCGGCGTGTTCTTCTCGGAGGGCACCGAATTCCTGGAGCTGTGCCTGCCGTGCTGCACTGAGTTCATTATCGATTTCACCCAGAGCGCGATCATAAATCTGCTTCTGTCGATCCAGGCGTTCACGCTCGGCATCGCGTTCAACAACCCAGTCGGTCTGTTGCTGTTCAAATTTGAGGCGTTGCTGTTCCCATTCGTCGGCCAGATTTTTCCAGAGTGATTCTCGCTCGGCCCGGAATTCCCGCTCCTGCTTTTCGGAGCGGTCGGCGAACTGCCGCTCCTGAATCTCGATTAACTGGCTGAGTTGCTGTTGGCCGCGAAGCAGTTTCTCCTCACCTTTGGCTAGTTCGGCTTTACGGTTGGCGAGTTCGGCTTCGGCTTGTTGCCGCAATTGCGAGCGCTGCCGCTCGACTTCGCCAGCGGCGGCTTCAAGCTCCCGGCGACGTTTTTCCAATTGGCCGACCTGAGATTCAAAGCTTCCCCAGCGAATGGCGACTTCACGTTCGCGTTCCCGCAGCTCCAGGTCACGTTCATGCAAGCCCGATTGCTGCTGGGCCATGAGTAACCGAAAGTGTCGTTGATCTTCTTCAAACTGCTGAATCTGGATCGCCACCAGTTCTTCTCGCCGGGCGATATCACCAATCTGGGATTGGAGCGTTTCGACGAGTTGGCCCGCCTGCCAGAGAATCTGGGAGTCCGGGCGTTGAGCCGCTTCGGGGCGAGGTGCAGGTTCGGGCTTTGCCGGCGCCATCAGTTCATCGGAAGGCGCGAAGGCAGCCCGCGTTCCCCGCATGGCGAAATGCGGCCCGTCAAACCGCTGAGTGAGTTGCCCATCGACAGTGCGTGTCCCCACTCGCTGCGACTCCGATGCAAAAATTCCATCAGAGGAGGACGAGGTTTCTGGAGCACTCATGTGGGAATCCTTTCCCGAAAAAAAACGCGATGACGATCCGTTGTGGCCGTCTTTCAATCACAACGGCGGCTCAATCCCTTCGGAGATCTCCACTTCCCTGGATCTCGGGGGACAAAGCTTCAAAACCGCCAGTATGACGCAAACCGGCCAGAATCGACAATGAGACTTTCCCGGACATTGGCCATAAACTGAGGGAGAAGCCGCAATTTCTGCCGAAGGAAAACCTGAAAACTGTGGCAAAACGTCTGATCCAACAAGATTTGGTTATGCCTTGGACGTTTTTTGGCAGGCATAATCGGTTGAGTTCTTATTGGGAACGTCGATTGCCCCCTACTTGGTACTGCGTGCCGCCTTGTCCCTTCTGCGTGAGCAAGGGGTTGTTGGGCCGGCGATTGATGCACGCGACAAGATTGATCAGATGGTGAAATTGGTCTGATCTTTGCGTCAGGCTTTGCTATGATGAGTTCGCTGATTGAGACGTTGCCTCAGGGTTCGCACGAAACTTGGAAAGTCTTTTGTGAGCGATGCCACGCCTGTTCCTGAGTCATCCCCTAATCACAACCCTTCACGCGGCGAGGCAGCAACGGCCAGTTCATTGCCGACTTCTCAAACAGAACGTGTCACGTCAGTCGATGCGTTCTCCGTTAAAGATGTCAGCATCAGCCCACACAAACATTCGTCTTCTGAGGCCGATGTTTCCAGTGTTTCCGACCCCACTTACCGGGCACTGGCTGCTGACCGGATTGTGGAAACGGCTGAACGCCTGGAGCGTCGTATTGCAGAGCGTTTTAGTGAAGCTGGCTTGCGACAAGTGGCCCGGGAGGTGACGTTGCTCAGCCGGGAAGCGATGGCCACTGCGGAACGCATTGCCCGGCCCAATCTGCTCCTGCGGATTTTGCTTTGGATCACACTCGGTGCGATTGCCTTCCCTGTGGTTCGCCTGTTGCAGTCGTCGAGATATCACATGGATGGGTTGGAGTTCACGGAAGTTCTCCAGATCTTTGATTCGGCTTCGCAAAGCCTGATTTTTCTCAGTCTGGCGGGAGCATTCCTGTTCAGCCTGGAAAGCCGGCTCAAGCGACAAAAACTGCTCACCGCGATTCGGGAGCTTCGGTCGCTGGCACACATTGTGGACATGCACCAGTTGACCAAAGATCCGGAAGCCGTCATTCGCGGGGGAGATAAGACGCTTTCTTCTCCGGATCGAATTCTCGACCGATTCAAGCTGGGGCGCTATCTCGATTATTGCAGCGAATTACTCTCTCTGATCAGCAAGATCGGTGCGATCTATGTGCAGCATTTTCCAGATTCGGTTGCCCTGGCGGCAGCTGATCAACTTTCGGGGCTGACCAATGATCTGTCCCGGAATGTCTGGCAGAAGATCATGATTCTTGATCAGGTGGCAGCCCGGGATGATGACTCTCCCTCGTTGAATTCTCCGCCTCATTAAATGGATCGGTCATTGTACCCGGCATGTACCGGGGATGGTACAAAGAGTGTAATCGTCCAAGGCTTGACACGTTGATGACTCGAAAGGGATTTGATGTCCGCTGTTCCTGAAGTGGGGAGCAAAGCTCCTGCATTCGATCTGCCCGCTTATCCTCAAGGCCGCTATAAGCTCAGTGGTCTTAAGGGGAAGTATGTCGTGCTCTACTTCTATCCTCGCGATAACACGCCCGGCTGCACGACGGAAGCCTGCGACTTTCGCGATCGCTACGAGACAATCACAGACGCTAATACCGTTGTGCTGGGAGTGAGTACAGATTCTGTAGAGTCGCATCAGAAGTTTATTGATAAATACGAGCTTCCATTTCCTTTGCTGGCGGATGAAGACCACGCGATTGCCGAGAAGTACGGCTTGTGGGTTGAGAAAAACAATTACGGCAAGAAGAGTATGGGTTTGCAGCGGGCAACATTTCTGATTGATCCGGCTGGGAAGATTGCCGCCGTCTGGCCCAAGGTCAAGGTGGCGGGGCACGCCGAGGCGGTGGTGGAAAAAATTCAGGAACTCAGCGCCTCCTGAGAAAAACCGGGTTGATTTCAGTGAAATCTGATTGAAAACGGCTGTTCGGTGAGGGTCTCCTGAAAATTTGAACCAAAATTTCGCGGTTCCTTGGCAAAAACGGTCTTGTCGTTTGGCTGATCTCATTGAATAATTCTTTTAGTTCGCACAAACGTAGTGCGACGGCAGTCCGGCTGGAGACGTGATCGGAGGTGACCCCGATCGAATCTGGCAGACTAAAAAATAGTTGTAGAAAGGAGGTGGTCGTTTGAATTGTCTTAGTTCTAGTCGCCAGCGAGGTGGCAAATCCTAGTGACAGTCGACGGACTGGCTTAGAGCCACCGTCTCGTAGCGGCCACGTCCATTGAGTGATGTTCTGCGAATTCAATTCTTCGTGAATCCGAATTCCATAGAGAATACTCAATAGTGACTTCGCACGAGCCTCGGGGTTGAAGATCGCAAGGTCTTCAACCCCTCGCTCTTTATATAGAGCGGAATTTTCTCATCTGGCACCGCGTGCTACTCTTTGCTGCGAAAGTACGCGCGAGGTTTTCTTGCCCCTTCTCCCGTTCTGACGGGAGAAGGCCGGGATGAGGGCAAGCTGGGATTCAAAAGACTTGCCATGGATTTTGGTAAAAACGGATCCCATTCCAGAGCTTCCCCAGAGGAATCGAGCGGTATCTAAGAAAGATCTCGAAAGCCCCGGCAAGACGTAACGAACCAGGCATCACCTCAACGGGATGAAGGATGCGTCGCACGTGTTTTATCAAACGTTTCGGTGATGAGATCTCCGATTTCACTGGCCAGAGAATTGATCTTTCCCCGACCGTCGGGATGCAGGCGGCTGGAGAGTACACAGACAAATAGCTCCCGTTCGGGATCGATCCACAGGGATGTGCCCGTGAAACCTCCATGTCCAATCGAGCCTTTTGAAAAGAGCCTGGGGCGGTTACTCGAATAGGGGGATTGCATGTCCCAGCCGATGGCTCGTGTGGCTTGGGTGACTTTTCCTTCTGTCAAAACGGGAACAGTGTGCGGAGCCAGCATGAGCCGGGCTGTTTTCTGCGAAAAAAGCCTGGGCTGATTGAGAACAACATTATCTGGCTGCATCGAGATGAGGATCGCTCTAGCCAGGGCGGCGACACCTGCCACATCGGAAAAAAGTCCGGCATGGCCGGCCACGCCACCCAGTTTGGCTGCGCGCGGATCATGCACAATTCCCCGCGGGCCTTCTGTAGGAACCAGAATGTCACTCCACTCAGCAGGTGGCAGAAAAGTGGTGTGGCGAAGCCTCAGTGGCTGGTAGATCTCTTTGGAACAGAAACGATCCAGAGTCTGGCCACTGACCTTTTCCACCACCTTTCCCATCACCAGCAGTCCCACGTCGGAGTAAACGAAGCGCGTGCCGGGAGGTTGACGTAACCGAAGGCTCGCGATCTTCTGCCAGGCAACTTCCGGCCCTTGCGTGTAGTCAGCCAGGGAGTTGTCGGCAATTAAACCGGAGCGATGCAACAGCAGGTCAACGGGCGTGATCATACCCTTGTCTTCAACAGCGAATTCACTCCAGACCTTGGCAATGGGAGTTTCCAGATCGAGTTTTCCCTGATCGACCAATCGCATCACCGCCAATGTGGTCGCCAGAGGTTTGGTCAGCGACGCCAGATCAAAAACATGCTCTGTGGTGAGAGGCTCCGCTTTCGGTACGAGTTGACGATGTCCGACGGCGCCCAGCAGCAACGTCTGGTCAATCGTCCCGGCCATCACCACGGCGCCGGGAATTTCGCCCTGTTCAATAGCCTGTTGCAGTTTCTCGGTGAGGATCTTTTCCAAAGACGCGTAAGCCGGCGGAGTCAGCGACCAGGTCACCGGGAGAGGAGAGACGCGAGAACTGTCATTCTTGCCGGCGTTTTCATCTGCGTGTGGAAAAGTCTCAGCAGCAAGAGGTGTTGCTCCCGTAACCCACAACAGTACCACGCAGTAATAAATCAGTGAGCTTTTCATCCACAGTGCCATGCTTGCAGCTTTGGAAAAACATGTTTACGAGATCGTCAACTCGCTATTTCAAGTTGCGATTCGTATGAAATCGGAATCCATATGACCAGGTGGTGCTCAAGGATAACATGTCTCTATTACTATATAACTTTTGCTTACGAAGAGGCCGAGTTCTCAGGCGGACTTCTAAAGTGGAATTCCTTCACTGGCTGAATCGACGGTGTTTTCAGGAAGTCCGCTGGGTTGATTTTTTGCTGGCGGCGAAGGGGGGACTGGTTCGATCTTTATCTGACCCGGCAAAAATAATGACTCACGCAGCCATTCTCTTTCCTCCTTATCGACAAGGGGCGATGCCGTTCCTCGGGCTTGTAGATCGGCTTGTTCAAATTGCCGGAGAGATTGCTCGTAATGCTCCCCCAGAATGGAGTTGGCGACTTCCGTTGCCAATGGTTCCAGATTTTCCCGAATCAGTCGCCGCCAGTGTTCGCCCGCTGCCTGCTGAAGCTCAAGGCTATAACGGTTGTAGTTGACGGCCTGGAGAAGGGCACTCCAGGCATCAATGGGGCGTCCTTCGGCCCGTAATTCTCGTGAAAGCTCCAGCCATGCCCCCGGGAGGAGAGGATCGCGGTCGACGGCCAGACGCAACCGATTCATCGATTCTGCCGGAGAAATTCCTTCACGACGCGACATGTACCAGTGGTAGCGTCCCAGCCAGACAGGGTGGATGGCAAAATAACCTGTCGTGATTGATAAACCGATAACGACGGGGATGGCCGTTATCGATAACCAACGGGGTGCCCCATAAAGCAATCCCAGGGCGAGTCCCCACACCAGGCCACTCACATGAGCGGTGTTGGCGATGTTGAGTATGTCCAGAGCGGAGAGTCCTGCGATGACTCCCATCAGCAATAACAGAAAGATCCATTGAGAATCGGGAAGGGCTTTCACCAGTTCCGGATGAAAGCGTCTGGCGATGATCAAAAATCCCAGCAGGGCATATAAACCTCCAGAGATTCCCACAACGCTTTGGCCCCAAAGCTGTTCGGTACAGATGGAAAAAATGGTGGCTGAGCCGAGAAATAGCAGGTATCGCCCTTTCCCCAGAACTTGTTCAACCAGTGGCCCCAGCAGTATCAGTGCCCAGAGATTGAATGCCAGATGAATGAGATTGCCATGATGAAAACCGGTGATGAGTAATCGCCACCACTCCCCTTGCCAGAGTTCAAATGGGCCATAGAGTTCGGGGGTGACATTCCGCCAGACTTGATCCACCTGCCGATAAAAACTGAGCGTGGTGATGGCTCCCCAGTGGCGTAGCCCCTCCTGTGGTTCCTGAATATCGGGGAAGTGAGCCAGCCCGAACAGCACCACAATCAACAGCATGACGGCTGCTGTGGCGGGCGAATGCCGCAGGAACGCAGCCGCTCGTTCACCAAACGGGATCCGGGCGGGGAAGTCGGTCAAAGGGGAACCGTTCACTCGCGGGGTTCCTTGGGCTGTGTGGACGGCGAGCGTGGTTCCTGAGCATTTTCGTCTGGTGGAGAAGAAGTCCCAAGCGACCCGCTCTCGTCGTTCAGTAATTCCGGTTTCATCAAGCCGGGAAGAAAGTGGATTTCTTCGGTCGTCTCTTCCATTCCCACGGTGGTGGCGCGGTTGTTTTCCCGCCGGGTTTTCGTGAGGAGTGCTTGCAAGGTTTTCAGGTTCGTGGGTTTTGTCAGATGGAGATCAAAGCCGGACTCGTGACTTTGCCGCCGGTCTTCCGGTTGTCCAAAACCAGTGAGCGCAACCAAAGTGGGATTACGAGAACATTTCGCGCGAATTCTTCGTGCGACTTCGTACCCATCCAGATTCGGCATGGCGATATCAAGAAAGACAAGATCGTAGGCACCAACCACGATTTGCTCGATGGCCTCATGGCCATCAAAGCAGACATCAGCCGGCTGGCCAATGGCTCTGAGCATCATGGCCAGAGTTCTGGCACTGGCTGCCACATCGTCAACAATCAAGACCTTGAGAGGAGTGGCAGTCTCAGGTGCTTGTCCCCCGGCGGGCTGATTTTCTGCAAAGTTCATGTTTACGGATGATGGAGCAGAGATCGCGTGATTGCCCGAATCAGCTGCGTCGACTGGAGAAGATGGAGTGGGGTCTGGTGGAGCGGCCGAGCGGGGGAGAATAACGGTGAAAATGCTGCCTTTGCCCATTCCTTCGCTCTGGGCGGTGACGGTTCCTCCGTGAAGTTCGGCCAACGACCGAACCAGCGTGAGGCCAATCCCAAGCCCCCCTTGAGCACGGTCAAGAGAACTGCCAACCTGTTCAAACATGCCAAAGACACGCTCTAGCATATGGGGAGGTATGCCTGCGCCGTTATCTATTATCTGAATTTCGACCAAATGACCACGCGCTGACATACTGAGTTGAATCTGTCCTCCGGCGTCGGTGTATTTCGCAGCGTTGTTCAAGAGGTTGCCGACAATCTGCACCAGGCGTGTGACATCAGCGTTCACCCACACGGGTTCATCAGGAAGATGAATGGCCAGTTGGTGCCCTGCGTTCTGGATGATGGGAGCCGCTGCTTCCAGTGCGGATTTGATACAATCTCTGGCGTCAAGAACTGCGAGACGCAACCGAATTTTGCCCCCTGTGATGCGAGAGACATCCAGCAGATCGTCAATCAAACGCACCATCTGCTCGATCTGTCGGCCGAGCATATCGCGGAGTTCGTTGAGTTCATCGTGTGAAAGAGAGGAGGCCCGCCAGGCTTCAATAGCGTTGGAAATCGGAGTCATGGGATTGCGAAGTTCATGCGAGAGCGTGGCAAGGAACAGATCTTTGCGACGATCGGCAATCTGAAGTTCCTGCTGTGCCTTACGAAGGTCGTCAATATCGGTCATGGTGCCGATCATTTCGACGACTTCTCCCGCGTTATTGACCTGAGGCACACCTCGTAACAGATGCCATCGGGGAACTTTGTCCCGATTGAGTAGAGGCAATTCAATTTCACACGTTTCAGGTTGAATTGAAGCGGCAGACCATTCTTTGGCGACTCGTTCCAGGTGATCGGGCGGGACGGCACGGATCCAACCCATCCCGCGGGTTTCTTCCGAGGTCAGCCCTGTGTACTCATACCAGCGGTCGTTGCAGTAGAGATTTCCTTCACCGGGGCGGGCAATCCAGACAATTTGTGGCGACGCATTTGTGAGCATGCGATAACGCTGCTCAGCAGCACGCAATTGCGTGAGATTGATTGTGTAGATGGCGACTTCGCTGTCTTCGTCATCCAGCAGCCTTGTCGCTGCGACCAGAATCGGCACGCGAAGCCCATCGGGAGTGATGATTTCTTTTTCAAACGGACGGCAACGACCGGTTGTCCGCAATTCTTGCCAGGCGCCCGTGTCCAAGCCGGAAAATTGGGGTGGGGTGATGTCCCCCCAGCTCAGGTCGGCATCCTGAAAAATTTCACGCGAGTAACCGATGGTTTCCAGATAGGTGTCATTAGCATCAATAATAAGCCCATCTCTGTTACAGAGGGCCATTCCGACCAGGCTGCTGTCAAAGGCACGTCGAAAACGCTCATCACGCCGCCTTAGTGCCTGCTCTGCCGAATGCTTTTGCGAAATGTCCCGGAAGACAAGCACGGTTCCCTGAAGACGACCCGAGGAACTCCGGATGGGGGAGGCTCTGTCATCAATGGCCACTTTGGAGCCATCCAACCTGATCAGCCAGGATGTTTCCGACTCGACAATTTTCTGGCCCGTGCGCAAAACGCGATGGACAGGATGCTCTCCGGGAGTACTAGAACCATCGTTCGAGGTTTGAAAGACCTGTTCGACCGGTCGGCCAATGACTTCATCTCCGACCTGTAGAAGACTTTTGGCCACATCATTGAGCAGAGTGACACGTCCGCGGGAATCGGTGGTGATTAATCCATCTGCCACGCTGTGAATCGTGACCCGAAAATTTTCGCTGGTCAGTCGAGCGGAATGTTCTGCCGAGATCCGGGCCGCCAATTCTCTGTCGACCGATCGCCAGGCACCGATGGCCACGCCAATGGAGATAAACACGGCCAGCATGCTGGTCATCAAAGCCGCAAAGTAACTGAACTCGACTCCTGCGGTTCGCTTGGCCAGGAGATCACGTTCCACTTCCAGCATCTGATTCACAATAAAATGAATATGATCCATCTGTTGTTTGGCCCGACCGGTGCGCGCAATTTCCAACAGCGAGCGATCACCTTCTGTGCGTAAGGCAACGAGAGCAGCGGTGGCGATATTCAAGCGTTCGGCAATCAACGGTCCCAGTTCGGTCAGTCGTTGTGATTGCTCCGTGTTATCAGAAATGACGGCAAAAAGAGCACGATAGGTGCCCGGGAGATCTTCCAAAGCTTGAATGCCACTGACTAAATAGCTGGATTCCTGTGTGATCACAAACCCGCGGGCGCTGGATTCAAAAGTGACCAATTCCTGCTGCAGGCTTCCTAAAAGTCGAAGCACTTCAAAGGTATGGGAAACATCACGCTGTGCGTCAAACAAACGACCAATGTTCACCGAAGAGACAAAACCATTCACGGCCAGGAGAATAATCACCAACACAAGGTTGATCGAAGAAATACGTCGCTTCATGGCCGGCATTGATGGCTCCCGCATCAGACTGAGAAGGCTCTCATGGCATAGCGTAACAAACCGTCACTCCCGCGGAAAATCAGCGGGTTGGCAATGCAGTGCACAATTGTGTGGAGAAAATTTCGGAAAGCGATTCCGGCAATAAACTCGCCAGGTGGCCACCTCCTCTCGGTCAAGACGGATCAATTCTTGAAGAAGGCCACCAGATACACTGCGACAGATTGGCAAGATGTGATATCCTCCGCGTGATCGATTACTCATGGGGTGGCGACAGTGAGACTGTTGTGTTTTCCCTCGCCCCCTTCAGGAAGTTCTCACATGTCCATTGCAACCCGTGCAGAAACGCCTTTTGCCAAAACCAAGATTATTGCCACCGTGGGGCCGGCCTGTTCATCGCTGGAAAAGCTCCGGGAACTGGCGATTGCTGGTGTCGACATTTTTCGGCTGAACTTCGCTCACGCCAAGTATGACGTTCTGGAAGAAGTGCTTAGCTCGATCTACAAAATTTCCGAAGAACTTGGCGTTCCTCTGGGGGTGCTGGGTGATTTGTCTGGCCCGAAAATTCGCCTGGGGATACTCCCTGAAGAGGGCATTCGTTGCCGGTACGGGGCGACCTTTGAATTTGTGCGCCAGATCACAACCGGTGCAGAAAACCAGCTGACTTGTACGTATGAGCAACTGATTGACGACTTAAGGCCAGGAGATCGCGTTCTTCTGGCTGACGGAACCGTCTCCATGAAGGTAGTGGATCAGGATGCTCATCTGGGAAAAGTGACTTGTGAGGTGACACAGGCGGGTGTGATTCGCTCCAAACAGGGAGTGAACCTTCCCGGAGTGGCTTTGAGCACTCCTTCGTTGACAGTCAAGGATCGTCAGGATCTTCAGTGGGCACTTGATCATCAGCTTGACTATATCGGGCTGTCATTCGTCAGGTCATCACAGGACTTGCGAGATCTGCGGAAAGTCATTGCTGAGCATCCCACAACAACCCCGCCCTGGATTGTTGCGAAAATTGAAAAGGTGGAGGCGATCAATGATCTGGAAGCAATCATCGGTGAAACTGATGCCGTGATGGTGGCACGCGGTGATCTGGGTGTGGAGGCCGATGTTGATCGCGTGCCTGTGCTGCAGAAGCGAATCATCCGCATGTGCAACGAACACC
Organism: Planctopirus sp. SH287; assembly: GCF_056500625.1. Classification (NCBI taxonomy): domain Bacteria; kingdom Pseudomonadati; phylum Planctomycetota; class Planctomycetia; order Planctomycetales; family Planctomycetaceae; genus Planctopirus; species Planctopirus sp. SH287. The sequence continues at coordinate 3,344,111 of NZ_CM151403.1, forward strand.
GCATTCCGGTGATCACCGCGACCCAAATGCTGGATAGTATGCAGAAGAACGAGCTGCCGACACGGGCTGAAGCGACTGATGTTGCTAACGCGGTGCTGGACGGAACTGATGCAGTCATGTTGTCCGGAGAAACCGCTGTGGGTGATCATCCCGTAGCGGCTGTGGCAATGATGGGACGAATTGCCGGGCATGCTGAGCGCTTGCTTGACCCGCGTCAGTTTGTCGACAAGCTGGCACTTCCTCGTAACCGGGCGACAGCGATCACCGAGGCAGTCGTGCATGGTGCAGGGAACGCCGCTGAACAACTGGGGGCGAACCTCATCGTTGTCGCGACACGAGGCGGAAAAACGGCGATGGCGCTGTCTCGTCAGCGTGGCAGCGTGCCGATTCTGGCGCTCACTGATCGCCCCGAGATTGCCCGCCGCATGAAGCTGTACTGGGGTGTGACGCCTCTGGCGACAGAAGCCGTGAAATATCCACCCAGCGAATTGCTCGATTTCGTTTCCAAATACGGCAAGCAGCATGGATTGTTGTCATCGGGCAGTAAGCTCGTCCTTGTCGGTAACTCCGATTGGGAACAGGAATATCACGACGTTATGGTCGTGCATGTGATGCCTTAAGGAAAACAAGCTGAAAAACAGCCGGCAAGCCACACTCCTTCGCGAAGCATCGGGCGGCGTAGGGAGTCAGTTGTTATGAGTTGTTTTGTTCATTGACGATGGGGTCTTACGCCGCCCAGGGTGATGATTCTTGTTGGCTGGAACATCAGTGATTGCCGAGTTGGTGAGAGAAGTTGGCAATCCTCAGGCTGAGGCGCGATCGATGGCGATTGCGCCCCACTCTTTCCCCAAGGCCGCTCTTTCCAAGCCAAGGTGTGAACAAAACAACACTTTCCACTGGCCAGTTTCTCTTTGAAATTGGGAAGAAATGCGGTTCGTGACTGAATCGACGGGCCGGGTTTTCATTTGTTAAGGTCTTTTCTCACGGGAGACCAGCATTCGGCTCCCGGCTGTCGTATCATCGCCAGAGTGGGAACTTGGCACGGAGATATCTCCGCCCGGGATTCCAGTGGCTGTTGATCGAATGTTTGCTCCTTTTATTGCAACGTTTTCATCCTTGAGGGCTGACATGTTTTTATTGGCTGCTTCCAGTATCGAGCTGGCGAATAGTACCTCCAATTGGGTGGCATTTGGCATCGGGGCGCTTCTGATGTTTGCGGGCCTGATGGCGTACACCTATGGAACCAAGGGGGGGATTATTGCCCGGGCGACGACGAAGGAAGCGGTTAGACAACCCGTCTTCTGGCTCTCGATTGCCGCCACGGTGGCATTCCTGCTGATCAATACCTGGCTGCCGTTTTATTCGCTGGGTGAAGACGTAAAGATGCTCAAAGAGTGCGGACTGACCACGATCCTGATCTGTGGACTTCTGATCGCAACCTGGACAGCCAGCACCAGCATTGCCGACGAAATTGACGGCAAGACGGCGATGACACTTCTTTCCAAGCCGATCAACCGCCGCCAGTTCATTCTCGGGAAGTACATCGGGATTCTTCAGACCGTCCTCCTTTACATGATCCCGGTTTCGATCATTTTTGGATTACTGATCCTCTACAAGATCGGCTACGACGCCCGCGAGTCGAGCAAGGAAATCCCTGAGATTGCCCAACGTATTCCCGACGTCCTGCAAATGATCCCTGGTCTGGTGCTGACATTCCTTGAAGTGGCGATTCTGGGCGCAGTGAGCGTCGCAATCTCGACTCGCCTCCCCTTTGTGGTCAATATGTCGATCTGCTTCCCCATCTATGTGATTGGTAACCTGACACCTCAGCTGGTGCAGTCGGGGGCGATTGGCTTTGAGTTCGTGGCTTTTATGGCGAAACTGATTTCGACCATCCTGCCGGGACTCGAATGGTTTAATATGAGTACTGCCATTTCGACGGGAACAATGGTTCCACCGCTCTATCTGGCCATGGCGACGCTGTATGCGTTCTGTTACATCGCCGCGAGCATTTTGTTGGCATTCATTCTGTTTGAAGATCGCGACTTGGCCTAACCGCTCATGCGGTTTCCCTTTTAACTGCAGGGTTCTGGCGGCGTAAGAACCCTGCTTTTCAGGACAAATGACGTCCATACGCCGCCACATTGACCCGGAAACGGGTCTAAAAACCACGGGATCGAGGTGCGAGATGCCGATGTACGTGTATGAAGAAGTGCTGCCCGATGGAAGTGGCGGAGCACGGTTTGAGATTCTTCAATCCATCTCAGCCGAGGCACTGAGCGTTCATCCTGAAACGGGAGTGCCAGTCAGGCGTTGCCTGACATCAGCGAGCATCGCACGCCCCTGGAGCCAGCGTTCCGATACCACCAAGCTGGCCGATAAGAACCTTGAAAAAATGGGCTTCACCAAGTACGTCAAAGGAAAAGGTGGCTACGAAAAGACCTGCGGCGATGGCCCGGACATGATTCGCAAATAGCGTCCGGATAACGTCTCTATCACGACAGCCTGACCGCTGGAAATCTTGTGCAGAACCCCTCTGAGATCCTGCCCAAATCACCCTCTCCCGCTTGCGGGAGAGGGCCGGGGTGAGGGGCATTTAACTATCCATGTTTCAGATAGCCATCGATAAGCCCTCGTCGATGACAACATGCTCCCGTTCCACAGAGAGCCACACATTCCCCCTCATCCGGCCTTCGGCCACCTTCTCCCTCAGGGAGAAGGATTGGAGAGTTTCAGCCTCGCGTGTGCAACAATTCTGAGTCGTAGGTTTAAGCCTTGACCAGCCCCATGTGTCGCAGCAGGGCTTCGGGGCTGGGTTCACGGCCACGGAAATCACGGAAGATTTCCATCGGATGTCGGCTGCCACCCTGGGCAAGGATCGTGTTGCGGAATTTTCGCCCCACCTGCCCAATCGCGGCTTCGTCATCCAGGCCAGCATCTTCAAAGGCGCCGAAGGCATCAGCCGAGAGGACTTCTGCCCATTTATAACTGTAATATCCGGCGGCATATCCCCCGGAAAAAATGTGCTGGAACGAGCAGAGTGAACGATCTTCCGGAATCAAAGGAATCACGGCACATCGCTCGCTGATCCGCCTTTGCACATCGAAGGGCGTTTCGTCTCCGGAAGGGTCATACTCGTGATGGAGTTCCAGGTCAGTCAGGCTGAACAGCAATTGACGCAGCATCATAGATCCTGCGCGGTAAGTGCGAGCTGCCACGATTTTATTGAAGAGATCTTCGGGGAGTGGTTCACCAGTTTCAAAATGCCGTGTCATCCCCATGAGTACCGGCTTGTGATAGCACCAGTTTTCCATGAACTGACTGGGGAGTTCGACCGCGTCCCACTCGACACCATTGATCCCCGAGGCATCAGGATGATCGATGATGGTCAGCATGTGCTGTAAGCCGTGACCAAACTCATGAAACAGCGTTTCCACTTCACGAAAGGTCATCAGCGCAGGACGTGAACCCACGGGAGGAGTCTGATTGCAGACCAGATATGCCACAGGCAATTGTAATTCACTTCCCACCCGCTGACGCAGCATGCAGGTGTCCATCCAGGCACCTGCCCGCTTGTTTTCCGGACGCGAGTAGGGATCGAGATAGAAAGCGGCAATTTTCTGCCCACGCTCATCCAGGACGTGATAGAACCGCACGTCGTCACACCATAAGGAGACGGGTTCCCGGGCCTGTTCGATGGTGACACCGAATAGCCGGTGAATGAGGCCGAAGAGGCCTTCGAGCACTCGTTCAAAGGGGAAGTAAGGCCGGACTTGCTCATCGGTGAATGAATAGCGATTTTCACGCAAACGTTCGGCCCAAAAGGGGACATCCCAAGGCTTCACTTCATCGGATTCCCCTTGTGAGACCTTAAAGGCCCTCAGTTCAGCGAGATCTTTTTGCCCCGCTTCCCAACTGGTGTCGCGAAGTTCATTGAGCATCTGCCGGATGGCGTCGACACTGGGAGCCATCTTGCGCATCAGGCTAATTTCTGCGAACGAATCCTTACCGAGCAAGAGGGCTTTTTCTTTGCGAAGTTTCAGCAATTCCCGCATCAGCGGTTTGTTATCACGTTCCCCGGTTGAGGCCAACGTCATGAACGCACGATAGACCTGCTCGCGGAGATCACGACGTTTGGCATGCTCCATGAATGGGCCGTAGACGGGGAAGTCGAGCGTGACGCGCCAGGGGCCAGTTTCTGCCGTGGCTTTGGTCGTGCTCTCGGGATTGGCACGATTCCACGATTGAGCGGTTAAATAGCGGAGCGTGGGGGTGAAGCCGGCAATCTCGTCTTCACTGGTCAGATCCAGTCCAAACGCTTTGACTTCATCAAGGCAATTGTTCATGAACTGAGTGCTGAGCTGAGAGAGACGTTCTTCGATTTCACCAAATCGTTTTCGCTCGTCGCCGCGCAAGCCAATCCCTGCCAACTCGGCATCTTTGAGTCGGTCTTTCACGATCCGTTTTTGTGCCGAGGAAAGTTTTTCCCACTCATGCCCATGAGCGATGGTGGAGAGCGCCTTGAAGATCGGCTCACTTTGCCGAACCCGCAGGCTGTAGCGAACGACTTCAGGATTCACTTCTTCATAGGCTGTGCGCAGCTCGGGACTATTGCGAACGCCGAGCAGATGTCCCACAGGCCCCCAGCTCCAGGCAAAGGGCCGTTCCATCGCTTCAATCGGGGTCATCAGTCCTTCCCAGGTGGGCTGAAGATGCGATTCAATGGCATCCAGCTGGCGTAACGCCTGCTCCAAAGTGGCCCGCACCGCAGGGACGACATGAGTCGCATCGATCCGGGCAAAATCAGGCAGCCCGCTGGTGGCAAGCAGGGGATTGTCGGTGGCAGCAACAGTCATAGCAGTCTCCGGAAGGGCACATTAAGGCCAGATGATCACTCTCTATGAACAGAATAACGTGCGAGTGCGCGGCTGTCTCATCGATCCCACATCCCACTGAGGGATGACTTCCGGGAAACATGATGAGTTCGGACGAAGGTCAGTCGAAATTCTGGAGTCAATAGCCGGCATCTGGCAAGGGAACGGCAGGATCTGCCAGAGAGTGCCAGAAACGTGTCCATGGGGGCCACTTGAACCTGAATTCTGGCAAGACAATGCGACCTTTCCTTCATACCTGATGGTTTCTTATTCCGAATAGACGAGTGGGTGCTTCCGTTTCCCACCTCGCGCCCGTCCTTTCGGCAGTTCTTGCCAGCCTCTCAATTTCAATGGTTTCAACATGCTGACATCGATCCCGTCTCGACAGCTGGATGCAAACTCCCTGCCTGCACAGTCACGTTACCGAGTCTGGCTGACTCGGATGTTGACGGCGATGTGCCTTTGCCAGGGAGAGCTTCTGATCGAGGGAGAGATCCTCGCTCGCGACCCGATTATTCCACTGAATAACGGGCCGAAACAAGTGTCACCTCACCATACCAATTCGGGCTATGGAGTGAATGCTCCTGCCGTCGGTGATCAGCAGGGATCAGGCCCCAGGGTCAAACTCCAGCACTGGGGTTCCCCCTGGCAGAAGGTGTTTGATCAACTGGCGGAAGAGACCGAATCGGAATTAATTATGGAGCGCGTTCCCACGGGCCGCTTCACCCGTATTGATAAACAGGAATACTCGCGACCAGAAGCGGTGCGAATTCTTAATAAGGAAATCGAGCCACTGGGCTTCCGTCTGGTGGAAAAAGGGCGATTCCTGATTCTGATGGATCTCCCCAGCATTCGTCCCCGGTATCAACCCGCCGAGATCGCCTCAACCTCACGTCCTCCACAAGCCCAGCAGCCCTACGGTCAGCAGCCGTATGCCCAACAACCGTATGGTCAACAGCCCTATGGCCAGCCACCTTACGGGCAGCCACCTTATGGGCAACAGCCATATGCGCAACAGCCATATGGGCAACACCCTTTTGCCCAGGCTCAGGGGCAACCTGCTCCGCCCATGATGCAGCCTGGCACGATTCAGCAGGTTGGCGGTCAGCCGATGGCAGGAATGTCCAACGCGGGAGCATCGCCCTTTGGCGCTCCTTCGGGCGGAATCATTCAGGCCAATCACGAGGCTCAGGGAATCGCTCCCGGACAGATCCCTGCACCAGCGGGAACATCCCACGCCAATCATCCGCTCATGCAGCCGGTCGCTCCACCGGCCACACATCCCATGCTCGCCAGCGAGATCAAGCCCGCAGTCAAGAACGAGGCACGGCCGAACGTCGCCATCGCCTTCAAACCACGACAGCACAAGGCCACAGAACTGGCCAAGGTTCTGTATCGTTCGCATAAAGAAAGTGCTCGACTGATTGATGCCGGGCGTTCTGGAAAGCCCGCGTTTAGCGTCTCTCGCATACCGTCTAAGACACAGCCAGCCATTGAATTCATGGTCAGCATCGATGATGACCGCGATCAGCTTTATATCGATGGCAACGACGTCGTGGCCCAAGGGGTGGTCGACCTGTTGACATCATTGGATACCAAAGGTGATTGGCCAAGCGACGCACGAATCGTAACCACCACACCCAATGCCACAATCCTGCTGGCTCAATTCCGCCCCGACATGGAAAAGATGACGCGGCAGAAACGAATGGTTGTTGCCCAGGCAGAAACTCCTGGTCGTCAACCCCCTGCGAACAATCCTTTCGATGAGGCACCCGCAGCACAGACGCCGCCACGGGCCAGAGATGGAGCCAGAGATGGGGCCAACGCGATTGGCCCGCAATCCCCCATTGCCGATGTCGTCACCAACCTCAAAGGCGACGTGAACATCGAAGCCATTGGTGATCTGGGTGTCCTGATTCTTCGCGGCAACGAAGCCGATGTGGAACAAGTGATGCGTGTCGTTCGCGAGTTGGAAAAGCTCAGCGAAGCCACAGCGCCCCAGTTGCATGTCCTCTATCTGCGACACACCGATTCCCCAGCCATGAGTGAGTTGCTGACGCTGGTCTTTGACAGCCTCGCGAAATTTCCTGGCCGGGCGACACAGCCTCGCCAGAACGTCGCGCTGATTCCAGTGGACACGCCAAACGCCCTGATCATTGTGGCACCTAAAAGTGACCTTGATGCAATATTGGAATTGGCTGAAGAACTGGATCAGCCGACAGATCCCGAGTCAGAGTTTGAAGTGTTCAGCCTGAAGACCGCCGTCGCCACGCAAGTGGTGACGAACATCACCGCTTTCTATGCCACACGAGTGGGCTTGGGTGCTCGTGTTCTCGCGATTGCCGATCCTCGATCAAACTCAGTCATTGTGCGGGCACGTCCTCGTGACCTGGATCAAGTGAAAGCGTTGATTGCCAAGGTTGATAGCGACGAAATGGCCGCCGTGAATCAGGTCAAGATTATCCCGTTGAAGAACGCCGTCGCGGTCGAGCTTTCCGCCGTGATCAATGCGGCCATTCAAAGCGTACTTTCCCCGCCTTCCAATCAAGCGGCCAACCAGGGAGGGGCCGCGACAGGTCTGGGCGGAAATCAGGTGGCAGAAGAGTTCCGTCAGGTTCGCCCGGCGATTCTTCAGTTCCTCGCAACAGATGGTAACGCAAGAAAAGCCCTGCGTTCTGGCATGTTGTCAGATATCCGCATCACTCCTGACACACGAATGAACAGCCTGGTGATCGCCGCTCCTGAACAGAGCATGCCATTGCTGGAAGAGTTGGTGCGTCAGTTGGATCTCCCCACAGCTGCTGTGGCAGAAATCAAGGTTTTCACACTGACCAATGCCGACGCCACACAACTGGTGACGCAATTGCAGCAGTTATTTGCTCCCGGTTCTCAACAGGGGGGCGGCAACAACGCCCTGCGTCAGCAATTGGGATTGGCAGTCGCAGGGGCTGATGATGCCTCAAGCAACCTGATTCCACTCCGCTTCAGCGTCGATTCGCGAACGAACAGCATCACAGCCATCGGCGGGGCAGAAGCCCTGCGCGTGGTCGAAGCGATCCTGTTGCGATTGGATGAATCCGACTTGCGGGAACGCAAAAACGTGGTGTTCAAACTCAAGAACAGCCCGGCTCTCGCTGTCTCGCAGGCCATTACGCAGTTTGTGAATTCCCAGCTTCAATTGTCACAGCAAAATCCCAACCTGATCAGCACGATTGAGCAGTTGGAAAAGGAAATTGTCGTGGTGCCAGAAACAGGCACCAACAGCCTGCTGATCAGTGCGACACCTCGCTATTTTGAAGAGATCATCCGACTGGTTCAAAGTCTGGATGAAGCTCCGAAACAAGTCATTATTCAGGCTCTGATCGTCCAGGTAACATTGGATAACGTGGATGAGTTTGGAGTCGAATTGGGCCTCCAGGATTCTGTTCTGTTTGATCGCAGCGTGGTCGATGATCTGGTGACATTGACCGAGACCACCACGTCTCCCAACGGCACGCAGACAACGACTCAACGCGTGATCTCCCAGACGGCTGCCCCTGGTTTCAACTTCCTCAATCCGAATCAGCCACTGGGTAACAACACCACCGTGAAACCCGGTGCCGTGGGATCACAAGGTTTGTCGAGCTTCTCGCTGGGACGCGTCAACAGCGACCTGGGTTATGGCGGTCTGGTGCTGTCAGCAGGGTCAGAATCGGTCAACGTGCTGATTCGCGCTCTTGCCTCACGCCGCCGCTTGCAGGTGCTCTCGCGACCACAAATCCGCACGCTGGATAATCAGCAGGCCCAGATTCAGGTCGGCCAGCAGGTTCCGATTGTGGATGGGGTGCAGATTGGAGCCACCGGCTTGGCGAATCCTCAGATTCGTCAGGATAATGCCGGTATCATTCTCACAGTCACGCCACGAATTTCGCCCGACAATACTATCGTGATGGAAGTGATTGCGGAAAACAGCCAGTTCCGTGGCGGTGGAGTCCCCATCTTCACCGATGCCACCAACGGAAACGTGATTGAGTCCCCCATCAAGGATATCAGTGCCGCTCGTACGGCGTTGAGTGTGCCTAACGGCCAGACAATCGTCATGGGCGGTATGATCACCTCGGCTGATGAAACCAGCGAACGGAAAGTCCCTTTCATCGGGGATATCCCCATTATCGGGCACATCTTCCGCTATGACAGCAAGAGCCATATTCGTACCGAACTGCTGATCTTCCTCACGCCACGAGTCATCTCTTCGGATGCTGACTCGGAATTCATCAAGGACGTGGAAATGGGCCGGCTCCACTTTATCGAATGTGAAGCCGAAGAAATGCACGGCCCCTTGCGTGCCATCAATGCTCCTGTGATGGGTGAACCCGATTGGATTAACGAGCTTCCTCCTTCGGCTCTGCCGGCGGATTCCATTCCAGCAACACCGGGAATGAAAGCTCAACCCACACCAGTGGCCCCAGAGCTATTGCCACAACCACCAGTTCCTCAAGTCCCGGGACAGGCAAAAAATGTTCGGCGTGATCCTGCGATCATCCAGGCAAGTGCGACCGAAGGAATGGAAGATCCCTATGGCGATTTGCCAAACGACACAACTCGCATGAAGCCTTCGCAGGCATCAGCCTCCGGTACAACATCACAGTATTCCCCCAAGGCAGGCTCTTCAGGAGCGGAAACCAAAAGTGCTGAGGCCAAAAACCCCGGCAAAAAATGGAATCCGTTCCGCAGATAATCCAGCAAACACGGTCTTTTGCCTGTCACTTTAATCAGTGCAGATAAAAGACGCTTCAGAGTTCGATTCTTCGCAGCCCGCTTCCCATCTCACTGCCATTTCAGTTTTTAACATGGAAACCACGATGAAACTTGCCCTGAACGTTTCTTCGAAGCAGCTTTCAGCGTGGTGGTGCGGACTGAGGCAGGTTTCAGAAATGCTGCCATTGACACGAAGCCAGCTTGGCCGATCTTTGGGTCTGGGATTGCTGATTTTGGCGACCATGCCCTTCTCGGGTTGCACCTCGTTAATGACAGCAGGGTGGCCAAAAACGACTGAGAAAGTTCAATACGCTAATGCGCAAAATCCCGTCGGACAAATTGTCTGCCTGTGGAATCCGGCTGAGGGCCGTGATCCCGATGGCAAACCTTGTCGCGGGTTCGCTGGCCAGGTGATGTTTATGTCTGCCCGCTCGGGGGTACCGATGGCGGTTAAAGGGGACGTTCGTGCCTATGTCTTTGATAACATCGGAACCATTGAAGAACAGGCCAAGCCGGTTCATCAGTTCGATTTTGATTCCCAGATCTGGGACGCTCATAGAAAATCGAATACGCTGGGGCCGGCCTACAACGTCTTTATCCCTTACATGAGAAAAGGGAGCCATGCGGCGGTCTGTAGCTTGAGAATTCGCTTCATTCCTGAAGATCGCAAGACCCCTCTCTTTTCCGACATGATCTCTGTTCGCTTTGAAGGGAATCAGCCAGCCAGTGCCTCTGCTGCAATGGATCTCCAGCGGTTTGTCGGCCCCGCCTCGACTACCAATGGCAAGGCGCAGCTTGCAATGAAGTCAGACGGGACTGCGAATGCTCCTGAGACGGCAAAGAAGGCGGTCAGAACAACCACCATTGCGATCGACTCAAATCCAGCGGCACGTGGGAGTCAGGCATCGGAATTGGCGGCTTACTCCGAGATGATGGCTGCTGGTCAGGCTGCGATGAATCCCGCATCCGCAGTCCATCCATTAGCGGCGAGCGACCTTGCCCCCAGGGGCAACCAGTCACTAAACCCCGCGAGAATGACAGAAGCACCGACAAGTCAACCGGCCTCTTCCCGCATTCGTACGAAGTCAATTTCGAGCCATGATCTGCTCCCTGATGAACAATCACCAGGCATCGTGCAAGTCGGCTATGAAGAAGCCGGCGCCTCGATTTCACTGGATGATCACTCCCTACCCACAGCAGGGCAGATCCCATCCGCCACAGAAAATGCGACACAAGGTGAAAGCAACGCCTCGAATGAATCACATCGCCATCCCCTGGCCAATGATTAGTGAGAAGAGACCGCAGTCTGGATGAAGGAGCTAGCGTGGTTCGCGATAGAAAGATGTCGATGACTACCTACTTCGCAGTGTTTTACCTTAATTAGTATTGTGGGTTCCGGTTTCAGCAATTTTATTAAAGAATAGCTTAAAGACAGACAAAAAACTAATTTAATAAGCGCCCGGCAATTGGCACGAGATTTGCGCCACCCAGAAGTGAGATATCAATCTGACCTCTGGGGAACCAAATCATGCAGGCTCACTTGCCTGATACCATCTGTCAGTTTGCCATGGAACTACTACCGCCGCAATCTCCTCCCGGACGTTGGGGTGGCAGGCCGCAAATTGCCAATAAGACGGTATTGAAGGTCATTTGGTTTGTGCTCACAGTCGGTTGCCGCTGGAGAGATGTTCCTCGGGAGAAACCGCTCGCCTGCGACTGGCTTACTGGTTCGCTTGAACGACCTGGAGGAACGGGGCCTCTGGCAGAAATTGCACCAGGCCATTTTGAACAAGCTGCAAAAACATCAGGCACTGGATCTAGAGGTTGTGGTCGTCGATTTGAAGCATGTCAGGGCTTTTGGCAGAGGGGCAGAGAGTGGCCCCAGTCCCGTAAACCGCAGAAAACCAGGCACAAAACACATAACCATGACCGACGGAAAAGGAACACCACTGGCGATGCTGGCCACGGCGGGAAACAGGAGCGACCAGAAGTGCCTGCTGCCAACAGTGGAGCAATTTCCTAATGTGGCGGGCATTCCTGGTCGTCCCAGGAAACGCCCCAAACGCCTGTATGCTGTTGCGGGTTACGATAGCGAACCGACTCGAATTGAACTGAGAAATCGGGGCATTATTCCCTACATCCGCCGCAGAAAGACGGAACATGGGAGTGGGTTAGGGAAAATCCGCTGGGTCGTCGAGAGAACGAATAGTTGGCTGGGAGGGTTACGAAGATTCCGGATCCGCTACGACCGGCATCCGGTGATCATCTCTGCCTGAAACCACCTGGCCCTAACCGCCTTGTGCTATGCAGTTCTTGTTCGTTGCACTAGCTGAAACCATCTATTAATGAGTTTTTTTACCAGCCTCTTAAGACCACATAGATACATAAGATCTGCTTGCAGGTAGATAGACAGTGGTGGTGTTTATCTCGTGGTGGCGCCTTGTGACTTTTGAGCTGTGGTCCGCCCACTCCCATCGGAATGGGCGAGGGGGAAAATCTTTTTCGCTCTCGTAGGGTTTGGGCGGTGTTTGTCGTAAGGCTGGTGATTGATTTCTCTATCGCCTGGGGAGTTTCAAAGCAGCCGGGGGTTTTCTTTATCGGCTTACTGCTGAAATAGTCGTTCCATGTCTTCAAACAACTGACGACGGACAAATGACAAACATCAAGCCGCCATGGCTGATAGCATTTCTTCCGCCACCGCATGAATATGTTCCGCAGACAGACGCTGCAGGTTCTCTGAGTATCCGACCAGCAGGGCAAAGTCGCACAGCCGATTGATGCGGCGTGGCACACCAGCTGCCAGCAGGTGGATGGCTTGCAGAGCATCAGGGGTGAAAATCTCCGCTTTTCCCCCAGCGGCTTTCAACCGGCAGATGACATACTGTGTGGTTTCTTCCTGCGTAAGAGGCACCAGCAGGCATTTGAATGCCAGTCGTTCATCGAGTGGTTTCTGTCGTCGCAAGGCACTGACCAGTTCCAACTGACCAGAGAAGATGGTGACCAGTTCCATCTTGCCGGGTTGCGAGAGATTCATCAGCGATTGAATGGTGCCAAAGACTTTTCGGTCTTCAATCAACTGGGCATCATCAAACAGTAGAACCGTTTTGACTCCCTGGGTCGTTAAGGCTTCAAGGCGTCGTTCGATGGTTTGCAGATTAGTGTCCATGGCGTTGGTTTCCGCATGGTCGACACCTTCGGGAGAAAGCTTTGAAGCGATGTAGCCCAAGAGTTCAGAGGAGGTGAGTTGCGGAAAGAGGATCGGGACAAATCGGACACGAGCGCTGCTTTTATTCTTCCGATGGCTTTCTTTGAAGTCGCGGGCCAGAACTTCCAGAACCGTGGTTTTGCCTAAGCCAGGTTGTCCAGCCAGCAGGCCGGCCCCTTTCGAGGTTTCCACGAGATATCGAAGTTTCAGCACAGCGGCTTGATGCGATCGGCTTTCCAGAAATCCCTGTGCGGGAAGTTCACCACCGAATGGGGCACGATCCAGGTTCCAATAAGCTTCGTACATGTTTCTTTTACCTGCAAATTTCAGTGGTTCGGGAAAAATGTCTCAAACCACTGTGAACGTTTTTATCTGTGAACGTTTTTATTAGCGGAGTGGCGGTATTGAATCCGTTTTTCCCGTGATGTGGGTGGATTCTCCCGGCGTAATTTCAATGGAGTGAACTGGTGGTGATGAGATTTCAATCGTTCCCAGCAACCAGACTCCCGATTCGTCAGGGGACGTTTGAAGTTTTGAGGTCTCAGAGGACGTGATTTGATCATCGGTGAAAGTGAGAGTTTCAGGAGCCAAAACTTCCTCCCCGGAGACAAGCAAAATGCCCTTCGGAGATGTCAGCGGGCCTATCGTTTCACCTGGGAGAGGATTCGGAGGAGACGAGTCGGTTGTTGAACCTGTCACTGAGAGAGCCTTGGGAGGCTGGGCAGCATGAAACGGAGTGGTCTCCAGTTCTGCCAGCAGTTCATCCACCTGACTCGCTTCGCCGGTAGCTGATGGTTCCGACCAGATCAGTGAAGAGAAACGCTCAGGGGCAACCATCCAGGCAGCCCCCAGGATCAGGCTGCCACAGAAGAGCAATGCCACCACGCCGCGGACGCCAATCGTTGCAATTGTGGGCAACAGGGACATCGTAATGACTCCCAAACAAGGGCGTGGCGGTGAAAAAAGTCGGCCCGGATGGGCCGCTATCGCTCGTTATCGTCAGACCCAAATGCACGACTTGAGCGATTATTCCGATTTTGACGAGATCTCCTTACTCATGCGAAGCCAGTGTGACGGCATGGACGAAACGATCATGCAGCCGGGAATAGGCTCCATTCTGGGCTAGCAGTTGCGAGTGGGTTCCTCGTTCGACAATTTCGCCATGTTCCAGCACCAGAATCATGTCGGCTTCACGAATGGTACTCAGGCGGTGGGCAACGACAAAGCAGGTACGTCCCTGAAGGACAATCTTGAGTGCCTGTTGCAGCCGAATTTCCGTCACAATATCGATGCTGCTGGTGGCTTCATCCAGAATGAGAATGCGCGGGTCAGCCAGCAGTGCCCTGGCAAAGCAAACCATCTGCCGCTGTCCCAGCGAAAGTTGCGTGCCACGCTCACCCACATTGGTTTCCAGCCCATGCGAGAGCGATTGGAATTCTTCCCAACACCCCAACTGCTGGCAGACCGATTGCACTTCTTCGATTGTGGCGTGAGGCTTCGGCAGGCGGATGTTATCCAGCACTGTGCCGGCGAATAGGAAGTTGGTCTGGAGGACAATTCCGATCTGCTGATGCAGCGAGTGGCCGGTGACATTTCGCAGATTGATGCCATCCACACGCACTTCGCCAGAATCCGGAAGCCAGAATCTGGCGACGAGATTGATAATCGATGTTTTTCCACTTCCCGTATGCCCGACCAGGGCAATGGTCTGGCCCGGTTGTGCCTGAAAGTTGATACCTTTTAAGACCGGACGATCAGCTTCGTAACTGAAATAGACATTGTCGAATTGCACATGGCCTCTGACGGTTGGCAAAGTCGTTGCGTCGGGAAGATCTGTCCATTCCGGTGGAGTATCCAGCAGGGCGAAAAGCCGTTCTGCACCAGCCATCGCCGTCAGGGCCTGGTGATACTGATTTCCCAGAATCTGAATGGGAGAGAAAAACATGTTCGCCATAAAAAAGAAGCCGACCAGTTCCCCGATCGTCAGTGTCGAATCCGGTTGAAGGACTCGATAGCTTCCCACTCCCAGCAGCAGCACCGCGAAAAACTGGCTATTGAATTCCAGCAATGGCAGGAACAGCCCCTGAGCTTGCATCACGCGAGTGTTGTAACGCGAGTGATCCTGAACCAGTGCTTTGAACAGGCGGGCGTTTTCATCCTGCCGGCTGAACCCTTGTGTCACCCGGACACCCAGCACCGATTCAGCCAGCGTCGCTGTCACCCGACTGAAAGACTCTCGCAGTTGTCGCAGGAGTTCGCTCATCCATGTGTGAAAATAGCGGTTGATCAACCAGAGCACAGGCGCCATACACAGCACCAGCAGAAACAGCTCGACATCGTAATAGAGCATGCAAAGAGCGGCGACGATGAGCTGGCCAAATGCCACCAGACTGACGAACAGCACTTCCTGAACACCGACCCGCACATCTTCGACATCCGAAATCATGCGACTGATGATACGGCCAACTTTCGTGCGGTTATAAAAGCTGAGCGGCATTTGCTGGAGATGGGCAAACAATTCGTTGCGCAAGTCCTTGACCACCACTTCGCCCAATTCCAACGCATAACGCTGGCGGAAATGCATGACGAACTGAGTAGAGGCAGCCAGCAGAAAAAATCCTCCGGCAGCAAACCACACTCCCGGAATATCGTTGGAAGCGACGGGGCCGTTAATTGTGAGCGCAATGGCCCACGTGAGTGCCGGAAGCTGAATGGCCCGTAGCACGACCGCGACCAGCAGTGCATTCCGCTTGGCCGTGTAGGGCTGCATGTAGGCAAGGATCCGCGAGATCAGACGAAAATCGAGCGGTCGCGTCTGGGCATCCGCCTCCTCTTTGCGGACAACCTTCGTCAGTCCTTCCACTTGGCCAATGGTCTCCTGGAGGGGTGTTCGACTCATGATCGTCCTCCTTTGACCACGCCCGTTTTTTTCGCTTCTGAACCAGAATGATTCTGAATCAGGGGGCCAGAGGGGGGAACGTCGTCTGGCTGAGACACTTCACCTTCGGACAATGTTTGTTCCCATGCCTGAAGCTGTGCCATTTTGAAGTAGTGAGCACGTCGCTGCATCAACTGGTGATGATCCCCTTCTTCAGCGATCAACCCCGCATGAAGGACGAAAATATTGTCGGCATGTCGCAACGTGCTGACTCTGCTGGAAACGAGAATGATCGTGTGAAGCCCCCGGAATGAACTGAGCGTGGTTTGAATTGCGTGCTCGGTTTCCGCATCGACGGCGGCGGTCGCATCATCCAGAATCAAAACACTGGGTTGAAGAAGAATTGCCCGTGCCAGAGCGAGCCGCTGTTTCTGGCCGCCGGAAAGATTCGTGCCATATTCACCGACAATATTCTGATACTGGTTGGGCATTTCCGACACGAATTCATCAGCAGCAGCGAGCCGGGCGGCATGGGCAATCTCCACGGCTGTGGCCTCTGGTTTCCCGAAGGCAATGTTATTTGCCACGGTATTGCTAAAAAGAAAACTCTCCTGAAAAACCATGCCAATCTGCCGGCGCAGGTTGCCTAGATCCCAGTCTCGTAAATCGACTCCATCCAGCAAAATACGTCCAGACGTCGGGTCGTGGAACCGAGCCAGTAGCGACAACAGAGTTGTCTTGCCCGAACCTGTTTCTCCTGTGATCCCGATCATCTGGCCCGCAGGGATTTTCAGGCTGATCCCTTGAAGCACAGGCTTTTCCGGAAGGTATCCAAAGCGAACATCCTCCAGTTGGTACTCACCCCGAATGAGTGATGGCTGCTGGGGATGCTCGGGAGATTTGACTTCCAGTGGTGCGTCAAGAATTTCAAACACCCGCTCTGAAGCCGTCAGACTGCTTTGAATGCTGTTGGCGATATTGGTGACATGTCCGACCTGATTGGCGAACTCATGGAGCAGGTTGGCAAACACAAACAAGCCTGTCCCCAGTGGGAGTTCTCCGCGAATTGTGAGATAGCTGCCGTAGCCAATCAGCACAAGCATGTTCACCTGAGTCAGGATCCCCATGATTGGTTGGTAGAGGCTGAGGTTCCAGAAAATCTGGTACTTCTGATCAACGATCTGTTTGTTGGCCTCGGCAAATCGCTGGATCTGCTGGTCTTCTGCGGCAAAGCCTTTGATGACCTGGATTCCCTGAATATTTTCAGAGAGCACCCGCACCATTTCATCACCCAGCTTGCTCGCTTTCTGGTACTGATTACGGGAAATCCGGGCGAACCAGACGGCTCCCCACCACAACAGCGGCGTTGTCGCCAGGCAGGCCACCGTAAGCCCCACATGCAAACGAAGCATGTAACTGATGCACACGATCAGTGTGATGATGACCACCACAAACTTGATGACAACGCCATCAACAAATTGACGAACCGCCTGGACGTCTCCTGCAACGCGATTGATCAGTGAACTGCTGTCGTGATCATCGAAATAGCGGAAGGAGAGCCGCTGCATCTTGTCGTAAACATCTGTCCGAAGCTGAATCACAATCTGCTGACTGAGCCTTGAGGACATAATGGCCGCATAGAACTTGGTGGCCAGTGAAAACACCGCCAGCAAAGCCATCAAACTTCCGACCACCACCAGCCGATGTGTCAGCGTGAAGTCACTGGGTGGGTTCCAGCCCAGCGGCCATTGAGGTGCCGGGGCGGTTGAATCAACGGCCCCCCGCACGACATCAATGCCCAGTCCCGTCAGTTGAAAACCAGCCACTCCAAAGGCTGCCACCAAACCGTTCAGAACGACCACACTAAAGCACATGGCACGATAGCGCCACGCCAGACCCAGCAGACGCCAGACAAGAGTTCGTGATGTCGGCTTGATTTCTGTCTGCTTGATTTCAACAGGGGATACGGGGGCAGGATGACTTGAGGCAGAGGACAATCGTCTGACCAATCAGTTGGAGAAGTGAAGACAACAGGGAAGCCGCCTTGATGGCCCGGAAAAATCAAAAAGAGGGCTGGTCGCGTTGTCTTCCCATGTGGCAATCGGGGATTGAAGGCAAAAAGAAGGCTGAGGGAACTTTGGCCTGCGATATCCCCAGAGAACTGCTTTTTTAAAACGGGACTCTGAAGATTATTCTTCCTGCTGGCGATTTTCCAATCCAGAAAAGTCAACCGTCAGGATGATTTCCTCAAAGTGCTTGTGGCCTCTTCGTGGACATGATCAGAGGGCAGAGGGGTGATTTAATAGAACAAAAGCCAAAGTCTGACACGATCAGAGGACACGGGCAACGCACAGGCGTTCGTCTGTTTAACGACAAGATTATGGTGCTGGCAAAGATTTCATGGTTTCCCGATGGACAAAATACTACCGATCATGCGAAAAATAGGATGAAACCGTTGCCGACCTGCTCTGGTCGTAGCAGTCGGTGCGGGCTGCAAATTGTCCCTTCAGCAGTACAACTCAGGAGTTTCGTATGGCAAGGATGTTGAGCCGAGGTATCGGCCGGTCAGTGGGTTTGGCAGGCCTTTGGGCCATGTTGTGTCTGGCGCCGGTGAGCGAGGTCTTTGCTCAACTGGGAACTTTTCAGCCGGACAATCGGACGCGCGGCGATCTGGGAGTTGACCCGCGACTCGTTCAGCCTCAGTTGTATCCGCCGACTCCGCAGTTTCCACAACCCAATGTTCCCCGTTGGAAACTGGGAATTGAAGGGGAAGATTTTGATGTCGGTGTGCGGATTACCGAGGTCTATCGTCCCACGCCAGCCAGTCGGGCCGGCCTGGAAGTCGATGACATTATTCTCACCATCAATGGCTTCCAGGTGGGGATTGTGAATGGTCAGTTGTTTGACGTTGGCGATGAAATCCAGAAACGAGCCGACTCACGTGGATACGTCAATTTTCTGATCTGGAATCACCGGGATCGGACTTTGGCCAACCGAACCGTCCGGTTGGAGCGTTCGTTGGCTCCCACACCTCCCGCGCGATTGTCCACACTCGTGGGAACGGTCAACTATCGTGAACGAGTGGCTTTGCCAGCTAACTCTGTGGTGGAAATTCGCCTCGTAGATATCACCGACAACCCTCGGTTTCCTCGAGTGATGGTGGATGAAGTCATTGAGAATCCCCGCAATGTCCCGGTTTCGTTCCGCCTGAACTTTGACGGCAACGAAATTGATCAACGCCGGATTTATGGGATCGACGCACAGATCTGGACGCAAGGCCGGTTGCAGTGGTCAACGCCAACACCCATCCCTGTGATCACTCGCGGCAATCCCAATCGCAGCGTGGATGTCGAACTGACACGGGCTGTCGCCGCACCTGTTTTCCAGGGCGGGTTTGGTCGCTAAGCGTCACCGTGTCCTGTAGATAGAATTTGCAGAAATCAGGCCCGGTTTCTATTAAGAGACCGGGCCTGATTCGTCTTATCCAGCCTGAGTGGTCTCTTCCAGTTTATGGAACCGCTCATGAACCAGTCTGCGGAGTGTGAGGAACTCGGGGGTATCGAATTGGCCGGATTCGATAATGGAGTTGGCGAGGGCGCGCGCTGTTTCCACCAGTTCGGCATCGCGGATCAGATCGGCCCGCTTGAGTGATGTCTGCCCGTGCTGCCGGGTGCCGAGAATGTCGCCATGCCCGCGGAATTGGAAGTCGGTTTCCGCCACGGCAAAGCCATCGGTCGTTTGCTCAAGAGCTTTCAATCGCGAGAGAGCATCGCCATCGGGAGACTTCGTGAACAGGAAGCAAAATCCCTGCACTTTTCCCCGTCCTACGCGGCCGCGAAACTGATGCAACTGCGAAAGTCCAAACTGTTCGGCATGGTACACAATCATCTGCGTGGCGGTCGGTACATCGACCCCCACTTCGATGACACTTGTGGCCACCAGCACATCAATTTCCTGCTGTCGGAACCGCTCCATCACCTCGTTGCGGGACTCGGTCGACATCCGTCCGTGTAACAGAGCCACGCGGAAGTCCTTCAGTTCACGCGTACTGAGACGTTCATAGAGTGCCTCCGCGCTTCCCCAGACCTTGCTGTTAGGAGGTGCCGTTTGTCCAGTTTGGCTTGCGGTGCTATCTGCTGTGACAGCTTCCACACGAGGGCAAATCACATAGAGTTGACGCTGTTCGCTCAACTTTCCACGTACAAAATCCCACGCATTCTTCGCGCTATTCGCCTCCGTTACGACATGCGTCGAAACGGGCAGGCGTCCCGGAGGCATATCGCGGATGATGGTAATGTCGAGATCGCCAAACGCGGTCAGGCAGAGTGTTCGCGGAATCGGCGTGGCTGTCATGACCAGCAGGTGAGGAACAAGATTGCCCTGGGTAAAACGGGCACGTTGCTCGACCCCGAACTTGTGCTGCTCATCAATAACTACCAGCCCTAAATCCTGAAATTTGACACTTTCCTGAATCAGTGCCTGGGTTCCGACAATGATCTGGGCCTGTCCAGACTCCATCTCGGCGAGCGTCGTCTTCCGCATGGCGGGTGTCAGTGAGCCTGTCAGCAATCGACGTTCCACGCTGCTTTCAACGAGCAGCCGATCCAGTGTCTCGAAGTGCTGCCGGGCCAGGACTTCCGTCGGGGCCATCAGCACCGCCTGTTTTTTATTGGCAATGGCTACCAGCATGGCGGCAATCGCCACAGCCGTTTTTCCTGCACCAACATCCGCTTGCAAGAGGCGGTGCATCGGGCGGGATTGAGCCATATCCTGCAGAATTTCTGATAAACCCTGAGTTTGACCTGCTGTCCATTCAAAGGGGAACAACCGGGAAATTCTCGCACGGATCCGGGCGTCAGCGGTAAGAGCAATCGACGTCTGCTGCTCATGACGCAATCGACGACGATGAGCCAGTCCTAATTGGAATTCCAGCAGATCATCCAGAAGTAATCGCCTTCGCGAGCGTTCGTATTCATCGACCGAAGCCGCCAGATGAAGCCCACGACAGGCTTCCGCCCGGGAAGGCCATTGATGGATCGCCCGAAAGCTGAGGGGGACAGGATCCGACATCAATTCGGCGCAGTCTTCAGCCGCAGCACGCGTCATCCGCCGCATCTCGTGCATGGAAATTCCCTCTGTAAGGGGATATCTCGGCAACACTCCCGGCCCGGCCTGCTGATCATCCTGTTCCAGTCGTTGAATCTGTGGATGAGTCATTTCCCAGCGTCCATCGCGCAATTTGGGCTGGCCTGTGACAAGCAGTACTGCGTCGGGTTCGTACTTTTTGAACACATAAGGCTGGTTAAACCAGACACAGCGGAGGTAGCCACCGTCGGCTTTGAGCAGAACGCCCACCATGCTTCGTCCGCGCGAAACCCGCGTGTCCCGGTCAACCACAACGCCACGAACCGTTTGCACGGCTCCCTCAATCAGGCTTTCAATACGTGTGGTTTTCGTGAGATCCAGCACATCCCGAGGCATAAAAAGCAGCAGATCTTCGACCGTGAAGATGCCCAAACGCGACAGGCAGGCCGCACGTTGAGGGCCAACTGTCCGCAGAAATTCGATGCTGGTGGAGGGCGTCAGTTCAACCACGGTTCAATGATCATCAATTAGCAAGGCACGTCAGAATTGACGCCGGCCCTGTCTCAACATAGCTTCTTAACGTCAAACAATGAGAAATATGTCTTACGGTAAAACACGTGGTGAGAATAGTCACGACGACTTTCCAACATCGTAGAGGGAACTTGGGCCATGTCGATGGGTTTTGATGATCAGGACACGGTCTCGGCAGAAACCATGCACGGGCTGGATTGGCCATGCCTGCGGCAGTTTTGCGTTTTTCTCGAAAACCGGGTTGGAAGGCTCAACGACCTGATGCGTTTGGTCGAGTCGAGCGACACCCGAGTCATTGCCGTCTCTTTGGTTGATTCGGTTGATTTTGCCATCGCCCGCCTGATGTTCAGCAATGCCGATCGAGCCAGAGAAAAACTGGAGTTATCGGGATTTCCCTTCAGCGAAAGCGATGTGATTGGCGTGCTGCTCCCTGAGGGAGAAAAGCCTTTTACAAACGTCTGCACCCAATTGGTGAAAGCCGAAATCAACATTCACCACGCTTACCCGCTGCTTTTCCGAAAAAATGGGATGGGGGCGGTGGCCTTGTTTGTCGACGATAACGACCGGGCAGCTCAGGCTCTTCGTGCGGCTGGCCTGGAAGTGCTGACAGATGGCAGCCTGTTGCAAGATGACGAAGACATTTAACAAGACTTATATCTGCCTCGGGCTTGATCCGTCGAGACATTTGTCCCTTCACGCAAGCTGCCGATGTCGCTCGCGCTGATCGATTCTGGTGAGAAGCGGCCCCGTCATCATTGTGGTGAAAATGGCCATCAGCACCAGCATCGTAAAGAGCTTGGGAGACAGAACACCAAGTTCCAGTCCCATGTTCAAGACGATCAGTTCCATGAGGCCACGGGTATTCATTAAAGAACCCAGCCGCAGGGAATCGGCATGTGAAATTCCTGTCCAGCGGGCGGATAGATAGCTCCCGCCAAACTTGCCAACGACAGCCAGGACGATCAACAACAGGCAAATCGCCAGGTCATATGGCGACGACACCAGACCAATCTGCGTTCGCAGGCCGGTCACTGCAAAGAATGCGGGAAGCATCACGGGGGCAAAGGCACTCAACAGCCGCGTGAGTGTCTTTCCAGCAACGGATTGATGCGGAAGAATGGCACCAAATAGGAACGCGCCAAACAGGGCATGGATGCCAATCAGATCCGTGATGCCGGCATAGATCAGACCCAATGCCAGCAGCAGGATCACCTGATGAGTGACTCGTTCGTGGGAAGCAGCGGGCATGGCAATTGCTTCTGGAGACTCTTCTGATGGAGAAAAGAGCCATTGTTTCAGAAGAGGCTGGCCCACCAGCAGCATGAGCGTTGAAAACAGCGCCGCTCCTGCAACAACCCACAGAGCATCCGCCGATGAGGACTGGACGATCCCGACAACAATCGCCAGCAGGCACCAGGCCGTCACATCATCGGCAGCCGCACAGGTGAGTGCCATGGCTCCCAGCGGTGTCCGCGACATGCCGCGGTCAGCAAGAATTCGAGCCAGCACTGGAAAGGCTGTGATCGACAGACTGACGCCCACAAACAGCACAAATGGGGTGAATCTCGCCTGTTCACCAGCCAGTGAAGGATAAAGGCCAATTGCGGCTACACACCCCAATACAAAGGGAAGAATAATACTTCCGTGCGAGATGGCCAGTGATTGGTGTCCTTTGGATGCCAGTATGCTGATGTCAAACTCCAGGCCCACGCTCAGCATGTAGAGAATCACTCCCAACTGGGCAATAACGCCCAGGGCCGGCATGATGGTCTCGGGAAAGAGTGATTCCGTTGCCTGGGGCAGCATGACTCCCAGGAGCGATGGCCCGAGCGCAATACCCGCAAGAACTTCGCCAATGACAGTCGGCTGATGGAAGCGATCACAGATTGCTCCGAACAGTCGCCCGACCATCAGCACGCTGGCCAGTGCGAACATCAGTTGGGCCACCAGATGCACCGAAGACGCCTGTGACCTGGCATTTGAAGTCGTGGCCGTTTCTTGAGCGATGGCCGCCATTGAGCCAGCGGCAAAGAACTTCTCACCCCCCAGGCAGACCAGAACGACAATCGCAATTGCACCAATGATGGCTGAAAAGTAAATCAACCAGAACCGCCATGACCCCAGCCTGGGCGGCGCATCGACAGTGGGAGCCAGAGCCAAGAGATCCTGGGACATGACCAGATCCGTAGAATTGACGACGAGGCCATGATCAAAACACGGTGAAATCAAACGGGCCACCGATAGCCCTGAGGTTACTTGTTCAAACAAGTGTTGTCAACGAGCCGATTCAGGTTTCGAGGTGACATCTGCTTCCTTCGTCGGAGAGTCGCCAGATGTGATAACTGGGATAAGACGACTGGGAGAGATGGCTGTGGAGTGCCCGCCCGGTACTCCAGAAATGTTTGCAGTGCCAAGACTCAATCGCTAATTCAGCCTGCGGCCATCTTCTCCCTCACAGGGAGAAGAATCAGGGGTGACTGGTCAGGCTCTGAGGGATTGAGCCTCATGATCGGCACAGTTTGAACAGCAGTATTGTGAACCACAGGGCAAGAAGTGATACGGCTGTCAGCGCGCTATCGCAGAGGGAGCAGATCTGTTTCCAGGTCGAAACGTGAGTCGTCCTCTTGATGTCTATTGGAAGGCTTCCAGTTGATCAGATCGCTGAAGTCAAGAAACCCATCATCGGCTTCGTCATTCAGTTCCGACTCATCAATGAACCGGCTTCGTTCTGAGCAGGGGCCAACAAGATCCTCGCAATGATCTTCCAACCAGAGTGTCTCAATACGGCGGGTTCTGGGGTCACTCATGCTGACGATTTCAAGCTTCACAAAGGCCGGCTGAATCTCGATCACTCGAATCACAGTGTCTTCGCCCACAATGAGACATTCATTCACGCCGCGTGAGAACTCAAGCATCGAAAACCTCGTCGAAGAAGCGGGCGATTTGTCTCATGAATCTGGAGAGGTGCTGGCACGTTGGGCTAGCGGCTCTTTTCAGAGACGGTTCAGTGAGGGGACATTCTGCCGGCAGATGGAAAGGGAAACAAGCCGGAAAAACCCACCCTTTCATCAGTTCAATAAACCTTTTTCAGGTCAAGAAGTCTCGGGCTTTTTCTGAGAGAAACTACCTGAAAAATGAGATGTTTTTCATCTTGAAAAGATGATGACTTCCTGCTCCAGCCATCTCCAAATGATTGATGTCGTAACATGTCAAGAGCCGGTGAGTCGGGTTATCTCACAAGTCGAAAAAAAGTCGAGACAATGAAACCTTCTTCAGTTTCTTGCCAGACGCCATGACTTGCTGAGCATGAGAATCCGTCATGTCATGGAAAGGCGTCATCGCGTCAGTTGTTTCTGTCGCAGACGACGAGCAACAAAAGCCTCTTTCAATGAAGCGTCCATGAGTGACTCAAAGCCCTCGATCATGCCTAGCAGCAATCCCTGAGAATCACGGAGTTCGACATCCATCGAGATGACATGAGACGTCGCTTTCCGCACCATGGCCGTCACGATGACACCTTCCGCAGGAAATCGCCGGGTGAAAAGTTGCACCTTGCGAATCCCCGTGGGGAGAGATGGCATGCCACGCTGTTGCCAGGCCCAGAGAATGGATGCCTGGAAAACAACGTCCATGACCAGCGGGTCAATCAGCCACGCATGACGGTGAGGTTCCTTCATCCATCGACGCGGTGCATCGGCTCCACAAGTCTTAATGGAGATGCCCTGTGCAGAGGCATGCAGAACCTGCTTGATCCCCTGAAGGAGTGGGCCATGAAACAATTCCCGGGAATACAGTTCTTCCACAGAACGATTCAGCGTTGATGTCGCTGGAAGAACTGGCTGTGACGTTGCTCCTTCCCGCAGAGTCTGGAGAAGACTGGATCCATTGGGCAAAGCAGACGCCGTTGCGAGAGAGTCTCCCAGCAAGACGACGCCCGTCGCATGCAGCATGGACTTGCCGGCGTGCTCACTGGAAATCCGTGCCAACCAGCGATGACTGGACTGACTGCCGTTCTCCGCGCCAGGCCCGCCGACCATCGGAGCCACTCGCACCTGAAGGTCAACGGACTCGTCGTGTCCCAGACGCACCCCCTTCAAAACTTTGATCTCTTCAAAGCCTTGCAGCACCATCCCCGGCACCAGATGAGTGGTTCCATGAGCCATCCATTCCAGCATCATCGCCAGCGGGAGAACAGCCTTACCTCCAATGACGTGATCTTCCAGAAAAGGGTGTCCTTCCAATTGAAGCGACCATTCCATCCCCAGGCGTTCGGCTGCCTGACCAAGGCTGTTTCGCGTGGGTTGTCTCTCTGGAATTGCTGGTGCAGGAGGCGTGACAGTGACAGGAGGTGTGGGCGTGATAATTGTGCTGGCTGGAGTCGGGATCGCGTTGACCGGCGTGATCGGCGCGACCGGGCCGCTTTCAGCCAGTACCACCACTTCCACCGGGCGTTGTTGCGATTGCACAAACTCACTGGCAAACAGAGCGGCCCCTTCTTCCAGAGGAATCAGTCCCACATTTTCCCGGGCAAAGATTTGTCGGAGTTGATCATTGACCATCCCGCCATCCCAGGGGCCCCAATTAAATGACCCGACATGACAATGAGGATGCTCAACCGCCCAGGCTCGTGCCCACTTATTGAGGATCTCATTGGCGATGGCATAATCCGCTTGCCCCACACGCCCGTAACGACCAGTGAATGACGAGAAGAGGCCAATCATTTTCAGCTGTTGGGAATCAACAGCCGTTAAGAGATTTCTGAATCCACCCACTTTGACACGAGTCACATCATCGAACTGGCGGCGTGTTTTCTTTTCGATCCGTGCATCAGCAATGACGCCCGCGCCATGAATGATTCCGCGTATCGGCCCCCATGTTGCCGTGACTTCCTGAATCAGTTGCCGCACGCTATCAGCCTGCGTGATGTCGGCCTGGTGATAGATCGCAGTCACGCCTGCTGCCGAGAATCGCGACAGACTGATCAGAAGCTCCTGTTCAGCCAGCAAGCTTTTCACTTCATCGGCAATCGCTCGCGGAGTGATCCCCGGTCGATTCTCGGCCAGAATCCGGCTGCGAAATTCGGCATCAGTGACAGGAACGGCTGGTGCCGATCGGCTTGATAAATTTGCAGGAACCGGCGTCCGTCCCACCAGAATCATGGTCGTGCCGACAGCTTTTCCCAATGCCAGAGCGGCTTCCATGGTCACGCCGCGGGCACCACCAGAGACCAGCACAACATCGCCCGCATTCAAATGGGAAGCAGATGCTTCAGCGGCGACTGGGACATTCAGGGGAACCCAGTCGACTTCCAACCCCACGGTAGCAGGAGTTGTCGATTGACCCAGACCGGTTTCCAGAGGCCCATCAGCCAGTATCTCATCGATGATGATTCTGGCGATGGTTGTGATGCCGCCCGCCCCGATATCAAAGACGCGAGCCACGACTTCCGGCCATTCATGGCTGGCCGTTTTGATCAATCCCGCAACCCCACCCGAGTGTGGCTGACAAATTCGTGGGGAAGCCCCGTGATCGGTCGATGTTCCAAAGAGACCATCCAGCTGGACGATTCCCGTCAATAACCGGCGTTCACCGGGAACGATCGAATCGCGCAGAGGAGCCGAAGCCGCTTGCAGCCACGCCAGGTTCTCCCAATGGTCGTCCAGAGAGACTTCTTTCTGGAATGAGGGAACAAGAATCAACCCTCCGATCGGTGAAGGAAGGGGGCCAGCCTGTGATGAGGGTGCCGGAACCAGACAGGCCGCAATCCCTCGGCGTGACAGTTCATTGACCAACTGCGTGGAGAGTCCCGCCGGGCCGGCACCGTCGTCGGTAATGAGCAGGTCATGCCGGAAAGTCGAAGACGACACACGTTGCTGGACAGAGTTCAAAGGCCGTGCTGCCAGCACTCCCCGCTTCAAATGATGGGTAGCAGGAAAGTTGACCTGATGAGTTTTTCCGGTCGGTGCAATGGAGCGATGGCCATTTTCTGGTGTCGCTGCCGGTACTGGAACTGGTGGCAGGTCTATCTGGTGATCAGACGAGGACTTTTTTTTTACAGCGCTGCCATCGAGAGCCACCGGGAAAGCGGCCACGACATCGGCCAGCGTCTGCAAGGCTCCCAATTGTTCGGGCGAAACAACCGGCAAGTTCGGAAAGCGTTCCTGCATCGCACTGAGAATTTCGACGCGCTTGATCGAGTCGATCCCCAGATCGTGATCGAGGCTCATCCGCAGCGCCAGCATCTGGGCGGGATAGCCGGTCTTTTCTGCAACAACTTCCAGCAGTGCCGTTTCGAGATCGGAGTTCGGTTGATGAGAAGCCACTGCCGCAGGTGTTTGAACTACTGCTGGAGCCGAGACAACATTCTGCGAATGAGAAGCAGCAGCCTGAGAAACAACGGGCTGAGAAGCTGGAGATGACGAAGCGGGAAAGGCAGCGACGACATCGGCCAGCGTCTGCAAGGCGCCCAATTGTTCGGGGGAAACG
The DNA here is from genome assembly GCF_056500625.1 of Planctopirus sp. SH287. NCBI lineage: Bacteria > Pseudomonadati > Planctomycetota > Planctomycetia > Planctomycetales > Planctomycetaceae > Planctopirus > Planctopirus sp. SH287. The sequence goes on from NZ_CM151403.1 coordinate 3,371,907, forward strand.
ACCGGCAGGTTCGGAAAACGTTCCTGCATCGCGCTGAGAATTTCGACGCGTTTGATTGAGTCAATCCCCAGATCGTGATCAAGGCTCATGCGCAGCGCCAGCATCTCGGCGGGATAGCCCGTTTTTTCCGAAACGACTTGCAGCAGTCCGGCTTCTAATTCCGAAGCAGCAGACTTCGCAGAAGCCGCTGGTGCTGAAGTCGTTAGTGAAGAAGCGGATGGCTGCATGGCAACCGGTGGCGTTGACGTCGCGATGACAGCTTGTCCCAGACTCTGAGGAGTCGCGGCTTCACTTGTGGAAGGGAAAGCGGCCACAACATCAGCCAGCGTCTGCAAGGCGCCCAGTTGTTCGGGGGAAACGACCGGCAAGTTCGGGAAGCGTTCCTGCATCGCGCTGAGAATTTCGACGCGTTTGATCGAATCGATCCCCAGATCGTGGTCGAGGCTCATCCGCAGCGCCAGCATCTCGACGGGATAACCCGTTTTTTCCGACACCACTTGCAGCAGCGTAGTTTCTAAACCGCTGGGTGCTGCACTGGAGGGAGCCGGAGTCACCGGGGCAGCCGCAGAAACTGTCGCCACAGGGGGAGATAATGGCGGCGCCGGAACAGCAGGCCGCTGGGCGATTGCGGGTGCGATTGTGGCTGCGGCTGTGATGGGAGCAGAAACTGATTGAGCCACCGGAGCTGCAGTGACGGCAGGCAGGACGGATGCCAATTCCGGTGAGGAACAAGCCGGCAATGCCAACGGCAATGGCGTAGCAGGAACAGGAGCAACGACCGGGGGACGTTGAATCGCGCCTTGAGCCAGTTGAGCCAGAAGATTCAGCGCCAACTGCTGCTGAGCCAAAAATGCCTGATGAGCAGAAGCCGTTTGCAGCTGAATAGCCTGAAGTGTTTCGAGATAAGAAGCCACGGGCGAGGAATCCTTGATCTGATCTTCAATGATCGGCACAGGCGATTCAGAGAAAGAACCGGACGTTGGGAGAATCGAGGGGACTGATTCTCCTGCGGGTGATGAAGAAATCAATGTTGATGACAAAGGAGCGGGAACCAATGGCGTTTTGACAGTTGGAACATTAAGCAATGCTCCACGGACTGTTGGTGCACTGGTTGTTTGAATTGTTTGAACGTTGGCTGTTTGAGCGATAGTTGAGTGTGCGGCAACGGACGTGGAAACGTCAGCAACCTTCGATGAGAGATCTGGCTCAGCAAGTTTCGGTTGTACGGGTTGGGTTGCCCGTGGAGGAATCGCAGGCTTGGGTTTCACATAATTCGCGCCACAGATCGGGATGACTGGCCCTCTGGGCGGCGATTGATGATGGTCACTCCAGACGGTCGGAGCATCCCACTGATTCAGTTGAATATCATGCCCTGCCACCGCCAGTTGACCCAGAAGCCAGGCAAGATCCCACTCGCCCCGTCGGCGTCCCTGGGAGCTATCCAATGCACAGGCCACGTGCGGCTGGTTCCCCAGAATGGACGACACCAGACCGGTCAGAACCTGCCCCGGCCCGACTTCCACAAATGTACGGATGCCCGACCGGTACATCGCTTCGATTTCACTGACGAAATAAACGGGCTGCGCCAGTTGCTTCGCCAGAACATCACGGGCCGCTGAGGGATCTTGCGGATAAAGACCAGCCGACGAATTCGCATAGACCGGCAAGGTTCCCCCATGGAAGGCGACACCTTCCAGTGCGGGCCGGAATTTCTGAGTCGCCTGAGCAATCAACGGACTATGAAACGCCGCGGCAACCGCCAGTTGCTTCCCACGCAGATTTCTCTGACCCAGTAATTCACCGGCACGAGAAATCTGATCCAGCCGTCCCGAAATCACGACTTGTGTCGGGCTGTTATGATTCGCAATCACCAGATCCAGTTGCAGTTCACGCAAAGCCTGCTCAACCACCTGACTGGAGGCGTTGATCGCCAGCATTCCGCCCGGCTGTGAATCGCTTTGTGCCATCAACTGACCTCGCAAAAGGCTCAGCCGATATAAATCTTTCGGGGAGAAGCGGCCCGCAGCGCAGAGAGCCGTCAGTTCACCATAGCTATGACCGGCGGCGGCGGCGACTTTGACACCAAACCGCTGAAGAATTCTCCATCCTCCCAGGCTCACAGCACCTAACGCGGGCTGAGCCACATCAGTGGCGCGAAGCCGGGCAATGTTGTCCTGACGGTCGGCTTCTGTCCATTGAGCCAGCGGATAGATAAAATCTGTTAATGAACCTGTTTTCCGACGGGCGTCGTCGCTCTGGAAATCCACGAACGCCGTATTCGCATCGGTCAACACATCCCGCATTTCCGGGAAGATGCAGGCGAGATCCCGCAACATGCCGGGAACTTGAGAGCCTTGACCCGGGAACAGTAATCCAATCGATCCGGCAGTCTTTCCTTGCGAAAAAGTGGCACCTTCAGGCAGCGTCCACTGAGTTTGCGTCGGTTGACGCTTCAGATGTTCGACAGCCCGCTGTGCCAAAGAGATCCAGTGAGTGTCGCCGGCTTGTGCAACAATCGCCAGGCGGCAGGCATGGTCAGGGCGAAACTGCTGTCGGAGTACAGCGGCTTCTGTTCGTAGTCGCTGCGCAGGTGAGGATAGCCGCTGGATAAAACTCTCAACCTGCTCAACCAAAGACGTCACATCGGGAGCACTGAAGGGGAGCAGTTGAATTTGCCCATCCCACGCAGGAACTCGTGGAGGACGTGAGGCAACGGGAGCTTCTTCCAGCACGCAGTGGAAGTTGCTCCCACCAAACCCGAACGCGCTGACACCGGCCCGTCGAACACGACCAGCGGGGGTCACCCAGGGGCGGCTCTGCACATTCACATAAAAGGGGCCGGTTGATTGCCGGAATGGATCGGCTGGCTCATTGACTTTAATCGTCGGAGGCAGCACTTCGTGATGCAGCGCCAGAATGGCCTTAATCAAACTGGCAATGCCCGCAGCAGCTTTCGTGTGACCAATCTGGGACTTCACAGACCCCACCGCACACCAGGGGCCTGATGTTCTTTGCAATGAAGCGGGCAGGGGAGACGGATTAGCTCTTGCGCCTTCAAAAACCTGTGTCAGACCTTTGATCTCGGTCGCATCGCCCACTTTGGTGCCAGTCCCATGAGCTTCTACCAGATCCAGATCTGTGGGCGAAATTCCCGCGTTGCGATAAGCATCTTCCAGGCAGCGAATCTGCCCTTCCGCCTTGGGAGCATAGACTGCAGTTCCTTTGCCGTCGCTGGCTGTTCCGACACTACGAATGACGCCAAAAATCTTGTCGCCATCGCGCTGGGCATCAGACAAACGCTTCAAAACAACCAGCCCGACTCCTTCGCCCAGCATCGTTCCATCCGATTGCTGACTGAAGGGACGTGCGTCGCCACTGGGTGAGAGCGCCGGCGTCTTGCTGAAGCACATGTACATAAAGATGTCGTTGAAGGTGTCAACGCCACCTGTCAGCACCATATCACTGCGACCGGCTTGAAGTTCCATCACCGACAGATGCAGGGCACTCAACGAGCTGGCACATGCGGCATCGACGACGCAGTTCGTGCCCCACAGATCCAGCTTGTTCGCGATTCGTCCTGCGACCACATTTCCCAGTAGTCCGGGGAAAGAATTCTCCTGCCAGGGAACATAAGATGCACTGATCCGACGAACCACATCGTCCGCCACATCGGCAGCCACGCCCGCTTCTTCCAGGGCGCGTCGCCAATGAGGATGACCCAGTCGTGCGCCGAGCGGAATCACCATTTCCAGCGTGCCGGTCACACCCAGAATGCACGAGACGCGGTTGCGGTCAAACTGGCGGTCACTGCCATAGCCTGCGTGTTCCATGGCCCGCTTGGCAGCCACGAGACCCAGCAATTGCGAGGTATCAATCGCTTCCAGATTGTTAGGCGATATCCCGAATTCCAGCGGATCAAACGCCACAGACTTCAAAAATCCCCCCCGCCGGGCATAGGTCATGTCCGGCGACTTGGGGTCACTGTTGAAGTAGTCGTCAACATTCCAGTGTGTTGACGGAATTTCGCGGATGCAGTCCACACCGCGACGGATGTTCGACCAGAACTCCTCAGCATGAGCTGCTTCGGGGAACAGGCACGACAATCCGACAACGGCAATCGGCTCAACCGGAGTGATGGGTTTCGCAGAGGAATGCGAACGAGGCAAGGCAGACATAGGCGATGCAGATCCTGAGGACAACTGGACTGACAATGGAAGAGACCCATTCCAGCCACATTAGTTGAGCAGGTCGGCGATCGTTTGTCTCTCCTGCGGAGCAATCTGTTGCCAATTCAAGTGAGCCGGGAAGCCTGTCAACTGGAGCGAATTGGCCCGTTGCAAATAGGCGGCCCCATACAGCAGGTTCATGGCTACAGTGACCACCTTGCGTTCTGCAGGCTGGGCCAGGAACGTTCCCGATGTCCATTCATTGAAAGCTCCCATCGCTGGCCCGCACCAGATCTGGTAATCGAGACGGCGTTCTGGCAATCCCTGGCTGGCCCAGCGTGATGATTGTCCCAGATACCACCGGAAGACCAACGCCATTTTGTGCTTGTTATCTTTTGCGGCTCGTTCCAACTGCCGAGGATCACGGCGGGCGAAGAATTCCTGAGTCTGCTGCCACACCTGATCAAGCGGTGCGTGGAACATGGTCTTTTCGATCTGCTGCCGATCCGCTGCGGGGATTTCTTCCATGGAGGAATAAGCACGGTAAAGTTCGTACAGCTTGGCCGCACGCATGGCGAACATTGTCCCCCGGCGCAGCACCTGCAACTTGACACCCATTTCAAACATGTCGGCTGCCGGTGCCATGATACAGTCAGCCTGCTGAGCTTCCGCCAGCAACTGACGAACAACATCGCTGGTTCCTGATTCCACGCAGGCCTGGTGAACGGAGCCAACCACAACATAAGCCGCCCCCATTAAATAAGCGGCGGCAGTCGATTGTGGCGTGGCAATCCCCCCGGCGGCACCCACCCGGACAGGTTCGGCAAACCGGTATTGTTGCTGCAGGCGATCTCGTAAAGCCAATAGGGATGGCACAAGAGCCACCAGTGGCCGATTGTCGGTATGCCCGCCAGAATCGGCCTCGGCAGTGACATCCTGAGCCATGGGGATGAACGCGGCGAGCCGGCCCTGTTCTTCGGTCAGTTCGCCCGTTGTGACCAGATGAGCCACCAGCTTTTCGGGAGGGGGGGACATGAATTTGGTCGCAACTTCGACCCGCGAGACCTTGGCCACAACCCGATTGGGCGTGATGATTTCATTGCCGCGCTGATGAATCCCGGCAAGACGATAGCGAATGATGTTTGGCGTCAGATCAAGAAATGCCGACGCTTCGACCAGTCGCACTTGTCGCCTGATATATAGATCCGTGACGGCAACTTCAGTACGGGCCTCACTGGGGCTGTGAATCAGGTTGGCCCCCCAGGCTTTCCCCTGGCAATTTTTTTCCAGTCGAATCAACGCCTGTTCCACGCGCTCAGGTGAAAGGCCGGCAGCGCCGAACATCCCGACCATACCCGCATGAGCCATCTCTTCCACAATTGCCTCAGAGCCAATCCCTGCGGCCATAGCACCTGACATATAAGCGTACTTGGTTCCGTGATCGCGGCAAAAGGCCGCTGATCCCAGAGCTTGTGGCAACACGGCAGGAACGATCCCCACCAGATGGCCAGACGCTTTGCCCGTCCATGGCTCGACCCGATAGTTGGAATGTGGTGTCCCGTGGCTTCCGCCATCTGCGGTCACCGCCAGGGGAATGGCCAGACGGGAAAGAAGCTTTCGCACCTGAGCCGTCTCGTTCGATGCTGCCGGAGAAAGCTGCTGCGAATGGTGAGCCTGCGAACCAGTCACCGAAGTCGTTACAGTGGCCATGCTGCACGTGTCCGTTGGAGTCCCGCCAGGGATGGCAAATGCCACCTGAATTCGGGAGCTGGAAAGATCAACAACAGGTTTGTCTACCGTGACAGCCGAGCACATGGCATCCTGCCATCGCTTTACATGCAAGTTTCAATACACGGGAGCCTCGCACTTCAATGTGTTCCACTTGTCAGTTGAAAGCGAGAAATCGCAGCCAAATGCCAAACCAGACACCAAGATGTCCGGTCAGGAAAGACACGTCGAGTTTGAGGTGGCGGTCATTATAGGGCTTGGCAGGGCCAACGCACCTGTCAGAATATTCCGCTTCTGAACAGTTTATCGAATTGACCCGTGTCCATCATCCGATTGTGCGGACAATAGGATTTTCACTGAAGTTTCCCAAGAGGGCTGGCTGAGCATGACCTGGTTATCACGAGGAATGTTAATCGGTAGAGGACTTTGGGGATTTACCAAGTCAACGCTGATTGGCGGGGTCTTTATCCTCGTCCCGATCATGCTGGTCGTTTATCTTGTCGGCGAAGCCTTGGGATTAGTCTACCGCATCATCCGGCCACTGATTCATCACCTCCCCTTCACCACAGTCCGCGGGAATTCTCTGGCATTTCTCGTTGCGATCACAGTGGTGATTGCGGTTTGCTTTCTAGCGGGACTGATGGCCAAAACCCGGCTGGCTCAATGGCTGGTGGCAAAAATTGAATCGGCGATTCTTTCCAATTTGCCGGGCTATTCACTCGTCAAGGCCATGGGCGAAGGCATGGTGGGAATGGAGTCGTCCTCCAGTCGTAAAGCCGTCATTGTTCAGTTTGCCGACCGCCGACAAGTGGGCATCGTGATGGATGAGATTCCTGACGCAGGGGGAAAGACGGCAGAGGATCAACTGGTCATCTTCATTCCCAGTGTGCCCAGTCCCTGGTCGGGAACCCTGCATATTGTGCCGCGACATCAAACGGAAGTCGTGCCAGCGCCGCTCCGGGGAACGATTGAATCTCTCCAGAAACTGGGAATCGGCCTGCCTCAAGTATTATCCGGTTCAAAGGAAAGCGGACACGAGACGTCCGTCAGTCCCGCCCTGTCAAACATTGGCCAATCCTCCGAAATGGATCGTCCAGAGATCAAGACGGGAACCGCACGATGAGTTTGTGGGGAGAGTTTCTGAGAAATGCTTTTGCGATCCCGCAAAAACCGCCGTTGACACCTGAAGACCGGGCTTTGGCGCAATGGGTCGCTCGGGAATTGCGCGCAAGAAAACTGGATGTCCCGGCGATGATGGTGGTGGAGTCGTGCCAGCCACTGGTCGGGATCACCGCACAGCTGATGATTTTTCTGGAGCCGACGCTGTCACTTTTTCTGCCGCCAGCAGAGATCGTCCGCTTCCGAGAATTCATTGAGAAAGAGGGTGCTCTCGACTATCTCACAAGCCTGCTGGATGCCCGAGCAGCTATCGATCAGCCAGCTGCAACAGCTTCACCCACCACTTCGACGGCATTATCAGAAAACTCGTCAGCGGCGGCATCTTCACCAGAGGCAGGATCTTCCGAGATGACGGAAAAACCGTGACCAAGGGCGGCCCGGCCTTCGGGCGTCATCTGGTAACGCAAACCCAACTGAGCCTCTGCTAACTCGAACCGCAACAGCCCCCAGGCAATCAGTTTTCCATGGGCTGCTGATAATGAGGGAGCACTAAGCCCCTCTAATTCTTGAAGTCGCGGAGTCCAGCTTTCAGAGTTTGAAGACTCTGAACGTCGCTGTTGATAAGCCTCCAAAACTTTCCGGCAATCCGGATGGATTTCCAGAAGCTGAGATGGCATCCCCAACAGTTCGATCAATTCTAAAGCAGGTTTCGTCCTCATGCCGGGAGTATCGACAACACCATGGCGCCAGAGGTTGGTTTCCGCAATCTGGCAATCCAAACGACAGGGAACCTACGACTGTCATAATCGATTCGACAGCCAGAAGCGTTACTCCAGACGGCTTCCCTTGCGATCTCTAATAAAAGCAGGCGGCCTGAGTTGCTCAGTTCAAAAGAACCGTCACTCAGGCCGCCTGAAGATTTTTAAGCATTGGCTGTCAGAACCATTGCCCGACATGTTAACCGATCAGGGATTTTGCCTGATCAATTAGAGATCACCCGCTTCGAGGAGCATGGCTTCGATGGTGAGGCCAGGCCCGAATCCCAGCGCGACAACCGGGCCGTTCAGGTTTTCCTGGCGGAGGCGGTCGAGCAGGAAGAGGATCGTGGATGAAGACATGTTGCCATGCTTTTCCAGGATCTCACGAGCAGGCGCCACATCGCGGCTATCCAGCGAGAGAGCTGCGACGCAAGAGTCGAGAATGCGAGGGCCACCGGGATGGATCGCCCACCCTGCGATGTCTTCGACCTTAAGCCCTTGCTTGGCAAGGAAAGGACGCAACCACGTCAGCAGGTGCTGCTCGATGAGAGCGGGAACCTTCTGCGAGAGGGTCATTTCAAAGCCGTGATCACCAATGCGCCAGCTCATGGCAAACTGAGTATCTGGCATCAGGTAGGAACCGCTTCGCACCATACGGTAAGAGGGCTGCTTGCCAGCGTTAGGCGTGGAGCGGCAGATCACCGAGCCTGAGCCATCAGCGAACAGCGCGTTGGCGATGACCTTGTCGGTCGTCCAGCCGTAGTGGTGGTGAATGCTGCACAATTCAACGGAGCACATCAGCACGACAGCATCGGGATCAGCCGCTGTGTAGGCATGTGCGACTCGCAGGCCGTTGAACGAACCATGGCAGCCCATGAAGCCGACATGAGTTCGCGAAGTGTTACGGTTCATGCCCAGTTCTTCGATCAAACCCATGTCGAAGCCGGGAGAGTTAAAGCCGCTGCAAGAGACCGTCACCACGTGGGTGATCTCGGCAGGATCCTGCCCGGAATCTTTCATGGCCTGTGTCGCAGACCGCAGAGCCAGCGGCAGCGAATGAGTTTCATACTGCTGCATGCGTTCGTGGGTGGATGGCCCACGATCTTCAAAGCTGCCACGCTCATGGAAGAAGAATTCGTTGCGATCTTCCGATTTGGTAAACTCGTCAGGGTCTGCTCCAACAAGCACCGAACCCCGATGTTTCACGCCAGAACCTTGATAGATCATCTCCATCACGCGGCGTTGTTCTTCGGATTCGCAGCAGGTTTGCTGCATGGCCGAAAAGGCATCCATTTGCGGAATGTGTGAAGCAGGGGTGGCTGTCCCCATACCAGTAATGAGCATGGCCATTGTCAAATGACTCCCACGAGACCAACTAAAGAAAAGTAAACCCGGTCGCTGGCAGCCAAGCGAACCTCACGATTGCCAACATATTCGCACAGGCTGAGACAGCGCAATAATTGTGAGGGATTGCTAATACCAGCATGACCCGCTGTGTGAAGGCTATCGTCCCGGTTCGTTAAAACGTCCGGGGAAATCTGCCGCCTAAATTCTGCTTCGTGGGCAATCACTTTCCCAGCCCTAAAGACCCGAAGAATGCAATCATTCGGAAAATATTGCCAAGATGTCGCAATCCCTCAGGTTGTTTTATTTGGAGCACGAGTCTTGTCACTCGGATAAAGCACCACTTTGAACCGGTGTCACCACTACCCACTGGGGTTGCGAAGAATCTTTATCGTCAGTGGTTAAATCCGTTTAGGCGATATGACGTCTTTTGTCGCATTCCATTTTTTCTGAGTCTGTTGCGCTGTTTCTCTTCCACTATTTCCTTAACGAAAATGTGGGACTGATTGGTAAAACACTTTCTGTCTGCCGGGATCGAGCAAGCCAATCACAATCCCCGCATCCATGATCTTGGCCTCTTAATAATTAAAACAAACGTTTGACTGAAATGGCTGGTTTTAGTAGAATCAAGCAAACGTTTGTTTTAATCCGGGTGAGATGGAATGAAAACGGTACAGGACGACACCAGAACGCGCTTGATTGAAGCAGCCGGAATGATCTTCGCGGACAAAGGCTTTAATGCCGCCGGTGTTCGCGAAATCTGTCAGGAAGCGAAAGCGAACGTCGCTGCGGTGAAGTACCACTTTGGCGATAAAAGAAAGCTCTACAAAGCGGTTCTTCAGCATGTGCATGCCTGCAAAGATAATCTGGCAGCACTGATGGAGGGGACGGAATGGTCATCGCAACCACCCCAGGCGCAACTCCGGTTCTATATCCAGGAGATGGTGCGTGAGCATCTGGCAAGTGCAAAGCCTGCATGGCATCTGGAAATCATGCTCTGGGAGATGACACGACAGACGCCTGAAGGCCGTGAGGTGATTGAACTTCAGCTGCGTCCAATGGCCACGTTGCTACGAGGAATTCTACAGAATCTGGTGCCGCCAGAAGTTCCCGAGGAAACCGTCTGGAAAATCGGCTTCAGCGTTGTTGGACAAGTGCTGTTCTATCACGTCCACCAGGCAATCGCCCGGCAACTCGCTGGCGAAGAACTCTATGAACGACTGACCATCGACCAGATTGTTGAACATATCTACGAGTTCTCAATGGCCGGATTAAATGCGGTCTCAAAATCATCGTTTCCAGACCAAAAGATCGCTCATTGCATAACGACCTCAACGTTAATACCACAGAACCTCTCCTGTGAGTCACAAGAATTAACGAACGCGGTGTTGTCAACAGAGGCGACTGACTCCACAGGAAATTCGATATGAACTGGGTCGCATGGAAAATGTTAAACGGCGACCCGGTGAAATACCTGGGAACCGTTTTTGGCGTGGGTTTCGGAGTTCTGCTGATTGCTCAGCAATGCTCTATTTTTGTGGGGATTATCCTCCGGACTGCCAACCCGATAGCCGATGTCCGTGAAGCCCAGATCTGGGTGATGGATCCTTATTTACAAAATGCCGATGAAATTAAGCCACTTTCCGATAGTGATCTCTATCGAATTCGGGGGGTGGAAGGAGTGGATTGGGCGGTTCGTCTCTATAAAGGACTGGCCCGAGCGAAAATTGAAACAGGAAACTTTCGCCAGGTGATTCTCATGGGGGTCGATGATCAATCACTGATTGGCGCCCCTCCCAAAATGGTTCTGGGGAATATCCATGACTTAAAGCGTCCCGATGCGATTTTAATAGATATTCATGGGTATCAGTTTTTATGGCCTGGCCAGCCGTTAACCCTGGGGCGTGAGGTCGAGATGAACGACCGGCGTGCCGTTATCGTTGGTATCTGCGATGTTTCCGCACCGTTTCAGTCGTTTCCGGTGGTTTTTACGCGGTACTCGCAAGCTGTCCAGTTTGTGGCCAGCGAGCGGCAACAACTCTCTTTTGTCGCCGCTGCCCCTCGAAATGGCTACGACGTGAATGACGTTTGCAAGCGGATCAATCAACAGACCCGCTCTATCGGAGAAAAGACAGGACTGGTCGCCATGCCCTATCAGGAATTCATCTGGATCAATATTAAATACTATCTGGAAAACACTGGCATCCCGGTGAACTTCGGTATCACGATCACGTTAGGGTTTATCGTCGGTACAGCGATTGCCGGCCAGACCTTCTATTTATTTACAATTGAAAATCTTAAACAGTTTGGCGCCTTGAAGGCTATGGGCGTTACCAACTGGGGGTTGATTGGAATGATTATGCTACAGGCTTCGGTTGTCGGAGTGATTGGCCTGTCGATTGGATTAGGGCTGACGGCTTTATTCTTTGTGGCCACATCACAACTTTTACCTGATTTGCGGGGCCTGCACCTGATGTGGGAAATTGCGGGCGGGACATGCCTGGCAGTCTCGCTGATTATTGTTCTCGCGAGCGCTTTGAGCTTACGAAAAGTATTAACATTGGAACCTGCGGTTGTCTTCCGGTGATATGACAGGTTCTATTAAATAGTGTTGAATATGTGGATTGTTGAATAGAAGTTCTGATTGGCGATTAATTCTCACAAGTAATATCACGCGATGGTCGAATCGAGGATGAGATGGCGAATGTCATGCTGCCAGAAGTATCACGCCCTCCAGTGATTGAACCTGTATTAAGCGTGGGAGTGGGCTGCCGTCGACTCGTCAAGGAATTTGGCGATGGGGCGATCAAAAATCGTGTCCTCCATGAAATTGATGTCGATTTTTATTCCAACCAACTGACATTACTCGTAGGCCCCAGTGGCTGTGGCAAAACAACGCTGATCTCGATTGTGGCCGGGCTGCTGTTCCCGACAAGTGGCGATATCGACCTTTTTGGGACACCCCAGTCACAGCTTCGTGGGGGAAAGTTAGTACGTTTTCGAGCGGAAAATGTCGGGTTCGTGTTTCAGCAGTACAACCTGCTCCCCGCGTTAACCGCAACAGAAAATGTGAGTGTCCCGTTACTCATTCAAGGAATGCCCCGCTCAAAAGCACTTGTGAAAGCCCGTGAAATGCTGGAACAGGTCGGTTTAGGCAGCCGGGCTGATGCGTTACCACGGCAGTTATCTGGTGGGCAACAGCAACGCGTGGCCATTGCCAGAGCTCTCGTTCATGGCCCACGGTTGCTGGTCTGTGATGAACCAACAGCCGCTCTGGATGGGCATTCGGGTCGCACGGTCATGCAATTGATTCGACAAGTCTCGGTGCAGCCAGGTCGCGTCGTGATCGTCGTGACTCACGACTCACGCGTATATTCGTATGGCGATCGAATGATCGAAATGGCTGATGGACGGGTCGTCAACGTTAATAACTCTCCTCAATCCATGAAGTCAGATTCCCAGGTCATGCGTCAATTAGCCGTTAAGGAAACTCAGTAATGCGTCGCTGGATTCTGCCGGCACTGGCTTGTGTCGCCCTGTTGTTTTCGCTGATGCACATGGCTCGCGAGAACGTTCGCCCTGCGGCTCAATATCCTCCGATTGAGCCTGCACGGTCTCCTTACCTCCAGACCGTGGCTGGCGCGGGAATCATAGAAGCCAAATCCGAGAACATTTCAGTCGCGGCTGAAACGGCGGGTGTGGTGAATGAAATCTTTGTTCGGGTGGGGCAGGTTGTCGAAAAAGGACAAGTTCTCTTCAAACTCGATGATCGTAAGCAACGATCCGAACTGGGAGTGCAACAGGCCGCACTGGTCTCTGCCAAGGCAGAACTTGAGCGACTCAAAGCACTCCCCCGGCCAGAAGATCTTCCCCCCAGTGCGGCTAAACTGGCTGAGGCTCGTGAAGACCTGGAATTGCAACGTGACCAACTAAGCCGCGCAGAAGAACTCCTGGCAAAAAAAGTCATTCAGGCTGAAGAACTGATTCAAAGGAAACAGGCCTATACCATGGCCCGCGCTCGGATGGAGAATGCCGAAGCTCAGGATCAAAAGCTCAGAGCGGGTGCGTGGTCGTATGAGCTGGAGATCCAGAAAGCGGCTGTGCAACGGGCCGAACAACAAGTGATACAGGCTCAAACAGAAATTGATCGACTGGCGATTCGCTCGCCCATCCATGGCACCATTCTGAAAATTGATGTCCGCCCTGGTGAGTTTGTAGGAACACCTCCTGGCCAGCCATTGATCATCATGGGTGATCTCAGCACTCTGCATGTGCGGGTTGATATCGATGAGCAGGATATCCCGAGGTTTCGTCCGGGATTGCCGGGGAAAGGGTACCTTCGAGGGGACGCGAAATATCCGCTCAACATGACATTTGTTCGTGTGGAACCTTACACGCAGCCCAAGCGTTCGCTGACCGGCGAAGGGAAGGAGCGAGTCGACACGCGGGTGTTACAGGTCATCTATGCCATTAACGCCAACTGGAGAACGCAAACCACAAACGCTCTTTCCGACAACTCCGCGACAGCTTCTGTGCCAGCGACCGGAAAAGTAGCCACAATTCCCGTTGATGAGCCTGTGGAGATTTATGTCGGACAGCAGATGGATGTTTTCATTGATCTGGAGAATCAATCCGCACAACCGATTGAAGAAAAACGGTCACATACCGAAACCCTGCCGCCCCTTTCAGGCTCAGCCCTCTCTTCCACGCCAAATTTTCCTCGCAGTTAAAGCACTCTCAGCGCTTGGTTTCGGTCTGAAACGACAAACCCAGGGAGGAACGAACTTCCGCATTTGGTGGAAAGGTTTCTCGCCAGACTCCCACTGTTAATCATTGCGGTTCGTTGAAAAACATGACATTGATGGACATTCCGAGAGTTAAAATGACATTTCCTGACAAATGAGGCTGGTTCGCCATAGCGACTCCACTGAACGGAAAAAGACGGTTACAATGGAGACCTCTTAGCTGGAGTTCTCACCTCGCACTTCTGAGGCCGTCGTGAAGGGTCGAAGCGTCAATAAGCCCAGCGTTTCTGAAGCGCCACAGCAGCCTTTGGCATCGCTCTCAAAGCCTGCCCCTAAATCACGAGCCAAAGGGGGCGAACGCATTCAGGAAATTCTGGATGTTTCACAACGTCTGTTTCTTGAGCATGGCGTTGAGAATGTCTCCACCCGGATGATTGCCCAGGAAATTGGGATCTCTCAACCTGCTCTCTATAAGCACTTTTCGACGAAGCAGGAAATTCTGGATCAGCTGGTCAATCAGATGTTCAGCAAATTGATCGTCATTCTCGAAGCGATCAATGCCACTGGTATCCACTGGGTGCAATTGGCCATCGAAGAGTACCTTCAATTTGGTTTTGAGCATTCCAACGAATACCGGCTTGCCGTGATCATGTGGCGCCCCTATCAACCGCCACACAATGCGCCGCCCGATCACCGGCAAGAAATCCAGACTTTCAGAAGAACCTCATTTTTTAAGCTACAAGCCCAAGTGCTCAGAGGAATGGAAGACGGGGAAATCCGGAGCGATCTGGGTTCAGCAACCGTTGTTTCTCAATGCCTTTGGGCAGGCATGCACGGTCTGGTTTCACTGGTGATTACGCGAACCAATTTTCCTTGGGAAGACCGGGAAAAACTGATCAAAATTCACGCGCAATTGTTGATTGATGGTATCGCAAACCGTTCAAAAATCTCTTGACGAGATTTCCCTCACGAGCGTAAGTTATCACCGATAACCTCTGGGCGGATAGAGTTGGTGTTGCCAACGATGTCGCCATGATCGTCGGTCATTTTCAGTAAGGAGGCTTCCTCGTGAACACTCTCATGTCATCCGTAGTTTCTGAGTTCCCATATCTCTGTACTACTGAAAAAGACGATCAATCTTTTTCGGACATGTCAGAAAGAGAAGCACATGTTGGAACTGATTTGGACGACAGCAAGTTGGAATATGCACAATTTGCTCCTGAGCGCAGGCGACGTGGTCTGACGATTGTGTTTGCGGCATTACTTTTTGCGATCGTGATGCTGACCGGTAGTCAATGGTCAGCAATAGGAATCGCCCCTGAATGCTTTTTCCTTGTCGGGATCTCTCTGGCTTGTTTAGGAGCCTTGGGACGCATCTGGGCCAGTGTCTACATCTCTGGGCACAAGACTGCCAGTCTGATCATGTCTGGCCCCTATTCTTTGTGCCGCAATCCGCTCTATTTCTTTAGTGCCGTCGGCATGGTGGGGATCGGACTGACCACGGCTACCCTAGCGATTCCATTGCTGATGGCCACTTTTTTTCTGGCCTATTATCCCATGATTATCCGCTATGAAGAATTTCGTTTGATACAAATCCATGGCCTCAGCTTCCGGCAATATTGCTCACAAACACCTGCGTTTTGGCCGCAAACAACATGTTTTTATGAACCAGAAACTCATGTCTTGTTTCCAAGAATCATCCGAAGAAATCTTCAAGATGCCTTCTGGTTCATTGCTCTGGCGGCCATTATTCACGCGGAATCCCACCTGGAGTCACTCTACCCGGAAGTCGTACTGCTTCAACTTTGGTAGCAGGCTGGCAATGTCTCACCACGCACTGATCACGGTTTGTTCTGAAGGAGCACTCTCTGGTCAGTGCTTCTTTTATTTGGTAACGAAATCCATAATAGCAGGGCTGCCCGAACTATGAGTGCTTGCCGTCGAGTCATTTTCAAAGACATCAATGACACTCGTGTTCTCATCAGAAGCTGAACATCCTGAATGTGCCTGATGGATTTGCCGCACTGGTTAAGTTGCGTGAGTTTATGGGAAATGAATAAGGGATAAAAACATCAAGGCCGTCGTGAGCCCCCCTGGCTGACGACGGCCTTGTTGATTCCGATCGGAGCGATGAAGCCCGCGATCGTCCCTCTTCCCCATGAGCAATCAGCACAGCCGCAGCTGCCAGGATTGGGCGATTGCCTCAATCTGCTGATAACCTGTCTCTACCGTTCGTGTTGCAAGCCGTCCCCACAGCCCGCAGCGAAGGAAGTGATAAAGCAGATGGCGTGCCAAAACTTTTTCTGTTGAAAACATAACAACAAACGCAACCCAGGTTGCCTAGACTCACGATAGCGATTGAATTACTTGCAAAGCTTGCCGAAAAAGTGTGTACATTTTTCAAAAACGGCCGTTGTTCAGGAACGGGAAGAAGCTGACCAGAAGCCTGGCACGGTTGAGAAATGGCTTAATTTGAAAAGCCTGAGTGCCGAATTGGTCGTGAGCTGGCCAGCAATGATTCGTGGCTGGTGCGTTTTGGTTAGAAAAAGTGAAGGAAACAGCATTCCAATCACCTCTTGTCTGACAGCGAATTGTAATTCTGGCAATTTGATCAGAGCAAAGAAGAGGAAAAAACGCCTGCGATTCTTCCCGACAAGGAAAATCATCCGGTAGGCTTTGGCAGTTTGACGAGTCTGGTTATACTGTCGTCGCGTTAAGCAGTTGACGTGAACACGACTTTTGCCCGGACGCCTCTTGGAAGGCGTCTCGCTGAGTTGTTGGCGTCTCGCAGATTCAATGGGATTATTGCCCGTTGTTCGTTTTTTTGCCTGATGGTGTAATGGTAGCACGAGTGACTCTGAATCACTTGGTCGAGGTTCGAACCCTCGTCGGGCAACTCTTTGACTCTTCAGAAACTGTCAGAAGTTCACATAACCCCTGTTTTTCAGGGGTTTTTGCATTTCCGGGCCAAGCCGCTGCGGACTTCAGATGGCCCAGGATGGCTGACAACTGTATCGCGTCAGAGTTGCTCGCGGTCTTTGCAATCAGTCGATGAGTAAATACAAAAAGCCGCATTTCCACTTACCCGATGGTATCACCGGAAAGCGGAAATGCGGCGATGATTTCAATTGCGATAGTCTTTGTTTTCTCGACCCTTGGGGGTGATTCCCCCTTAGGCTCTATCGCTTGGAAGCGATCACCTGGAGCAATGATTTGAATGGGTCAGCGAACTTGGCCAACCCTTCTTCCATCAGCACTTGTTCCATCTTGGCGAAATCGACCTTGGCATCGATATCAGCCAGAATTTCCGGCATAGGCAACTGGTCGACCTTTCGGGTATAGACTTTGCCTTCGAGCTTCTGGACAGCCGCATTGGTTGCGGGAGGGTTGGTCTGGATATCTGAACCAGCCAGCGCGCTCACATAGCGGTCTGGAGCTTCTGCCGGGTCTTTTGTTCCCGTGCTGGCAAAAATGATTTCCTGCTGGAGCGGCAGCTTCTTGTCGGCCCAGAACTTCTGGTTTTCTGCCCACAACCGCTGAGCATTCACAATCCCCACCTGCCCCTGAGCACCAGGAATCAATTCTGGAACCTGCTTCTTGGTGTAGACGTCAATTCGGCTGACAAAAATGCTGTAAACCGATTTGAATCGGTCGAGCTTGCCGTGACGCTGGGCGCCCTTCCAGACGGCCTCACGAGCCGCTTCATATTGCCGTTCCGAAAAGATCAGTGTGACGTTCAGAGTGATGCCCGAAGCAGCCAGTTCTTCCAATGCCGCTAAACCGCCGGGCGTTGCTGGCACCTTGATCATGCGATTGGAATGCCCTGCGGCCCACTGCTGACCAAGTTCAATGTACTTCTTCGCCTTCTCGGCAACGCTCAGGGTGTTAGCAGTGTCCTCGAGCAGAGGATCCAGTTCGAAGCTGACGTAGCCATCGTTGCCGGATGTTTCAGTATAGACGCCCGCAAAAACTTCCTGTGCCTGGCGAACAAGACGGTCGGTCATCGCCCAGGCAATGTCTTCGTCCGAATGACCGTCAGCAACAAGCGCACGAATCTGGTCATCGAAGCGACCGGTTTTGAGCAAGTCGGCAATGATGATCGGGTTCGATGTGGCCCCGGTGGCGCCAAACTTTCGATTTTCCAATACAAGATCGGGATCGATACTGTCGAGCCAGACTTTGGTGCCGCAAGCAACGAGAGTTTCAAGAGGTGTCGGCATGAGCGGGGCCTGTTTCCGAAGAAGTACGTGACCAGAACGGTTGAGTCGGCAACCTCTCGCCGACCTGCTAAAGTGGCTTCCATCGTACCGCATGAATACGCCCGTGCCACGTTCTGGCGCGGTTTTTCCTTGACCAGGTGATTCTGACATTCGGTTTGTTCGGGTTCCCGTAGCCCGAATGTGGCCTTTCTCCCGGAGTTTTCCGTGTCTCACGAACTTTACGACAATCCGCTCATTTCCCGTTATGCCTCGAAATCCATGAGCGCCCTCTGGTCGCCGCAAGTTCGCCATGCCACTTGGCGTAAGCTTTGGATCGCCTTGGCGGAAGCAGAGCATGAGCTGGGTTTGCCAGTAACGAAAGAGCAAATCAACGAACTCAAAGCCCATGTCGACGATATCGATTTCGCCTCCGCCGCCCGGTATGAAAAAGAATTGCGGCACGATGTCATGGCGCACGTTCACGCCTGGGGCGATCAGTGTCCTGCCGCTCGTCCGATCATTCACCTGGGGGCGACGAGTTGCTATGTGACCGACAACGCCGACCTCATTCTCATGCGGCAGGGAATGGAACTCCTCCGCGATAAGCTGGTCGCCACCATCGACCGGCTTTCAAAATTTGCGGCTGAGTACAAAGACCTCCCTTGCCTGGGCTATACGCACCTCCAACCGGCTCAGCCAACAACCGTCGGCAAACGGGCCACGCTCTGGTGCTATGACCTGGTGATTGATCTGGAAGACCTGGAACATCGCATCGAAAACTTGCGGTTCCGCGGTGCCAAGGGAACCACTGGCACCCAGGCCACCTTCCTCACGTTGTTCGATGGCGATCACGCCAAGGTCGAAGAACTGGATCGACGCGTCGCCGATAAGATGGGCTTTGCCAGCCGCTGCGCCGTCACCGGTCAGACCTATACCCGCAAACTCGATGTGCAGATTCTCGATGTGCTGGATGGGATTGCTCAAAGTTCACACAAAACGGGAACCGATCTGCGAATTCTCCAGAGTAATAAAGAGATTGAGGAGCCATTTGAGAAACAGCAAATCGGTTCATCAGCGATGGCTTATAAGCGGAATCCCATGCGTTCGGAGCGGATGTGCAGTTTGGCGCGCTATGTGTCCAGCGTGACGGCATCGATTGGCCAGACGGTAGCCACTCAATGGATGGAACGTACGCTCGACGACAGCGCTGTCCGCCGGTTGTCGATTCCTCAAGCGTTCCTGGCAACGGACGCGATTCTGATTCTGTATCGTAACGTGGTGGACGGCCTGGTGGTCTATCCCAAAGTGATTGCTCAAAGGCTCGCCGCCGAGTTGCCGTTTATGGCGACAGAAGAAATTCTGATGGCCGGTGTGAGAGCCGGTGGCGACCGACAGGATCTCCATGAGCGCGTTCGCGTGCATAGCCAGGAAGCAGCACGGCAAGTGAAAGAACACGGCTTGCCCAACGATCTGATCGAACGCCTGAAAGGTGATACGGCTTTTGCGAAGGTCGATCTCGGTGCTGCTCTCGATGCCCGGCGATTTGTGGGCCGCGCTCCCGAACAGGTCGATCAGTTCATCAGCGAGGTCATCACCCCCATCCGCGAAAGATATCAAAGCACACTCGGTCTCGCGGCGGAAGAACTCAAGGTGTAGAGTTGATTAATGCGTCACATCGAGCATTGCTGCTTGACTGGCTTCTTCCTGACGGTACTGCTTAAACCGAGTTGATCAGAAATCTGATGATCCCAGTTGGGTTTTCATTAGATTTCTAATGTAATCAGCAACTGTGTCCTTTCCAGCTTCTCCATTGGCGACTCGTAAGACGAGTTCTTTTATCTCCATGCTGGGGAATTGAAGTGAGACATTGTTTTGTGTGAGAAAAACAATGGCGGCATTTGCTCCGGTTCTTTTGTTTCCATCGGCAAACGGATGGTTCTGCACAATGTGATACAAATAAGCTGCTGCCATATGTGCCAGATCTTTGTGAAGATACTGGCCATCATAAGTGGCTTGTGGTTGGGCAATCGCTGACTTTAACATTGTTTTGTCAAGGATGGCAGAATCACCACCATGAGCCTGGATCTGGTTTTTGTGAAATCCGAGAACCTGTCGAAGGCTCAAAAAAGAATAGTTTTTCACCATAAAGGCTTATTTGGCTAACTGCTTGAATAACTCGTAATTATCCCGCATCACCTTACGCTGGATTTCTCTCATGGGCAATCGTTTACTTATGAGGGCTTTTACGAAAGCGACCTTGGAGACGCTTTTCGGCTTCCATTTCTTGGAAATGTTTTGGCTGGGAGGATTTTTGGTCATCAAAGTGCCTTTATGATCTAGTATGCATACAAAACTAGTATCATTCATTCTACGACTTCACAAGACAATAAATTGAGATTTCTTTGCGGCTACGATTGACTTTCATGAAAAACGCACTTCCGAGTTAGTAGCGGTAGGGCAGGCTCCCACCTGCCGATGTTTCTAGCAGCCATCATTATCTGTGAAGTACATCGAACCGGCAGGCGGGAGCCTGCCCTACATGACTTTCTCATGTTCCCTGCCGAAGTCCATCCCAAACCACAAGCGTCGCTCTTTGGGGGAATCAGGACAACTCCAGCGAATCGACGAAATAGACGGTGTGCGACCTTGGGCCGTGGGCACCGATGACCAGCGACTGCTCAATGTCTGCCGTCTTGGAAGGCCCTGCAATAAAGGCACCAAAACCTGGAGTGCTAAACGATAGCCGCTGGTAAGCTTCATACATGTTGCTCATCACTTCCGAGGATTTCACGACCAGCGCTAAATGCTCGCAAATGAAGTATTCGGCTCGGTGACGAACCCTCGATCCCAGGCACCAGACAGCCGAATTTTCTGCGACGGCAAACTCTCCCGGCAGAATGGCCAGGTCAACGTCGGCCAGTTCGCTGGCTGCCCCGGCAGCAGTGACATCAATCGGCTGAACTGGTGCTTCCGCTGGAAAAGAAAGCCCAGGAACTTCGCAAATGATCTTCCGGGATTTCTGGAAAACCTCTGTCGTTTTCAGATCATTAAACATCTCTTCCAGGCTGGCAACCCTCACCATCCGGCCCCCCACCATTGTCAGCACCTGACCAAACTGAGCAATGGGATCAGGATATTGAATCCACGGGCCATCCAGAGGCGGCAAGGGAGACGACTCAGGAAGATGCTTACGGACAGCCTTGAGAATCTCGGCACGGGATGTCGACACGGGAATCACCTTTTGGCGAATGATGACGAAGGGGAGCAGATCATTGCTGGCTGGCCAGCGTCTGCTGTCGCTGTGCTTCAATCGCTTTCAGAATCTGTGCGTGGTACGGGCCATTGGTCGCCACCACTCCTTTGTTAGCATGCAGATGCCGGCCCAAAGAAAAATCCAGAGGATTTCCCAATGTGTCGGTGACTGTGCCGCCGGCTTCTTCAATCACCATCACACCAGCCGCATGATCCCAGATGCACTCGACATAGCCGGGCTTGGTGGGCAACCGCAAGTAAACTTCGGCCCGGCCACTGGCCACACAGGCATACTTGGCCTGGCTGTCCATCCGCACGGGAGCACCCGCAATTCCCAGCGATGCCGCAATGCTCGCAGAGGTGTCGTGTCGGCTGTGGGCCGCTTCCGCAGATTCGCACATCCGGTAGGCGGAAATCTCGGTTGCTGATGATACTTGAATTGGTCTTGGCAACGTCCGGCCATCCAGAGAAGTCACAAACGCCCCTTCCCCACGAACGGCATAAAACAGTCCGCCGGGAGAACTCCCACCAGCCGATGGAGTTGTCGGGTTAATCAACGGCAAGGTGGGGTCAGCCGGCAGGTTCGGGCAGCCCAGCACTCCCAAAACAAGCTGACCGCCTTCGTAGAGAGCGAGAGCGATGGCATACTGTTCTTTGCGCAAAAAACCTTTGGTTCCATCAATCGGGTCGAGCGTCCAATATCGGGATGTCGACCCTGCACCTTGCCCATGATCAACCCATTCGCAAAGTTGCTCACTGGTGGCCTGAGGGTGAAACCGCTGAACCAATGTCAGCACCTGCTCCAGATGTTCTGGCTCAGCTTTCAAAACAGCCGAGGCTTCTTCGGCGATCAGACAATCATCGGGAAAGGCACTGGTAATTGCTTCAAGAATCACCGCCTGGCTCGCGAAATCGGCAATCGTCACCGGGCTTTTGTCAGACTTGGAAATTGAGGACGCCCCCATCTGTCGCTGGACAGATTGGCAAAGTTCTGCCGCTTTTCGGACAGCAGCCAGGGCGATGGAAAGCTCGTGTGCGTAATCAGCCATTTCGCGGGAATCAATCTCTTATGGGGGGAGGCGAGGAAGCAGTGAAGCAAAAAAGCCGATAAAGGGAAGAAGACAGAAGAAGCGACAGAAAGGGGAAGGGTGATGCTCCAGTTACTTCAAATACCCAACACCTGAGACTTCACTTCAACTGCCCAAATGGTTTCCAGTCGAGAGCCTTGTTGCCATAGGCTTTTGTCGGTGGCGGTTCTCTGTCGTCAACAACCGTCTGCAAACGGCGGATCTCCGTTTTGAGTTCGGTCATCGTCGATTCATAAGCCGGATCTTTATGAAAGCTTTTCACTTCCAGAGGGTCAGCCTTTCGGTCGAGCAGTTCCCACTCGCCTCCTTCTTGCCCTTCATAATGAACCAGTTTATAGCGATCGGTCACCACACCGTAATGTGGCCGGACGTGATGCGGTGAAGGATACTCGTAATAGCGGTAGTAGAGGCTTTTTCGCCAGTCGGGGACGTTCTTTCCCTGCATTAACGGAAACATGTTTGCGCCCTGCATCTCGGTCGGTGCCGCCACACCGGCTGTGCCCAGAAATGTCTGTGCCATGTCCAGTAATGAGACCAACTGGTCATTGGTCTGTCCCGCAGGAATTGTCCCTGGCCAACGAGCGACCAGTGGCGTGCGAACGGATTCTTCAAAGATCCAGCGTTTGTCAAACCAGCCGTGTTCTCCCAGATAAAACCCCTGATCTGAGCTTACTACGACTAAGGTGTTTTTAGCCAAGCCTTCGTCATCAAGGGTTTTAAGCAGGCGTCCCACACTTTCATCCACGGCCTTCACACAAGCCAGATAATCGTGCATGTAGCGTTGATATCGCCAGCGAACGAGTTCCTGCCCAGACAGGTTGGCCGCTTCAAATTCCTGGTTACGGGGTTCGTAATACTTGTTCCATTTGGCCAACTGTGCCGCATTGATTCCGGGAGGGGGAACCAGCTTGGCATCCAGCTTGGTGAATGTTCGATCGATCCCCATGTCGTGTTCCACGACTGCGTTGGAGCGGTCTTTATAAAGATCAAACAACGTCGGCGGTTCGGCGAATGGTTTGTCAGCATTGAAGCCAAGATGCCGCAAGGCTGGCGACCATTCACGATGCGGGGCTTTATGCTGAGCCATCAGCAGAAACGGTTTCGATTTATCGCGATTCTTCAGCCAGTCGATGGAAAGATCCGTAATCACATCGGTCACATAACCTTCGTGCTGAACCTTCTTGCCATTGGCAATCATGGGCGGATTATAGTACCGCCCTTGCCCTGGAAGAATTTCCCAGTGGTCGAACCCCGTCGGATCACTCATGAGATGCCACTTGCCAATGAGAGCCGTCGAGTAGCCATTGGCTTGCAGCAACTTGGGGAACGTGGTCTGAGAACCATCAAATGTGGAGTTTGTGTTGTTATAGAACCCGTTTTTATGCGAATACTTTCCCGTGAGAATCGTCGCTCGGCACGGCCCGCAAATGGAATTGGTGACCAGACAACGATCAAAACGAATCCCCTCGCTCGCGACACGATCAATGTTCGGGGTCTGGAGGAGTTGACGAGTATCTCCGTAAGCGCTAATCGCCTGATAAGCCAGATCATCACTGAAGATAAACAGAATGTTCGGCTGAGCCGGCTTAGGATCTTCCGACGCAAAGAGGCTGGTTGTCAGGCATATCAAAGCCCCGCAGACAATGCTCCACAAAGTTGTGTGACTCATGAACGGGCCTCCTCAGAAGAAAACTCAGGCAATGGCGGGGAGCGTGATAAACCGGGCGTAGGCGTCGTCCCAGGCTGTCGCATTCTGTGGCTCATAATGTCGGACACTCGCTGACTCTCGCACAATCGACCGCAGATCGGCAAGCGAGCCGATCTCGCCTGACGTACGGGCCTGCACTAGCACATTCCCCAGTGCCGTCGCTTCAATCGGGCCAGCGACGACCGGTCGGTGACACGCATCGGCAGCAAACTGATTCAGCAACTCGTTCTGCGAGCCACCTCCCACGATGTGGATGACCTCGGTCTTATGTCCCGATAATCCTTCAAGCCGCTCAAGCACCTGACGATACTTGAGTGCTAACGATTCTAGCGCACAGCGGATGACGGCTCCTTCGTCATCAGGCACTTCCTGGTTCGTCTTTTGGCAATAAGTGCGAATGGCCGCAGGCATGTCTTCCGGTGCGACGAAGATCGGCGAGTCAGGATTGATGAACGCCCGGAACGATTTGGCATCACGGGCAATTTGTGTCAACAGGCCATAATCATAACTGGCGCCATGACGCTCGAACGACTTGCGGCACTGCTGCACCAGCCACATTCCCATGATGTTCTTGAGAACGCGGTAAGTGCCGTCGATCCCTCCTTCGTTGGTAATGTTGAGTTCCAACGCCTTGGGGGTAAGGATCGCTTGTGGGGATTCAATCCCCATCAACGACCAGGTTCCTGAACTGATATAAGCCCAGTTCGCATTCCCTGTAAATGCCGTGGGGACGGCGGCAATCGCTGCCCCGGTATCATGTGTGGCTGGCGCAACAACATTCAAACGTGGCAAACCTGCCCGGCGGGCCACGTTCTCCCGCAACCGGCCCAGCGATGTCCCCGGTGCGATCACTTCGGGAAAGATATGCGTGGGGATGTCCAGCTTTCGCAGCATGTCAAACGCCCAGTTCTTTTGAGTGGGATGAAAACACTGCGAAGTCGTCGCGTTCGTAAACTCCACTACCCGGCTGCCGCACAGGAGCCAGTGGAAGAAATCGGGCATCATGAGAAAGCGGTCAGCGACATCAAAGATTTCGGGGCTGGATTTTCTTAATGCCAGCAGTTGATAGAGCGAATTGATCTCCATGAACTGGAGGCCGGTATTCTCGAAGATTTCACTGCGGGAAAGCTGGCTGATCGCGGCATCCATCAATCCCCTCGTACGAGGGTCACGGTAGTGATAAGGCTGAACAAGAAGTTCATCTTTCTTGGAAAGCAGCACATGATCGACTCCCCAGGTATCGACACCGACGGAAACAATCGCGTCGCCATACTTCTGGGCAGCTTTGGCCAATCCCGTTTGAATTTCCGACCAGAGGCGAACGACATCCCAGCGCATCGTTTCGCCCAGATGCACCGGCCCGTTGGCGAAGCGGTGGAGTTCATCCAGCCGGATTTTCCGACCGTCCAAAAGGCCAGCAATCACTCGGCCGCTCTCAGCCCCCAAGTCAATTGCCAGATAACAATGCTCCGCCATGACAACAGCCTTAACCAATGCGGGTGGACTCGTGGATGCTTGAATTTGATGGCTGTCCAAAGTGTCAGTTTCCCTTTGGACAACCCATCAAGTCACGATGATGCAAGATGTGGTCTCTGCTGTCGAGCGAAAAGGGCTGTGAGAATGAAAAGTCCCACGCCCTGCGCGACTCAACTGGCACAACCCCGCCCGGAATAAAACTGCCGCCAAACGCCACGATCCATGAGATGAAGTGGACTTCACTTTCAATGGGGAGCTATCCACCAAAAGCAAAAATCTTAAGCCAACTATCAACTGCCAACCCACAACTCCCAACAAAGTCATCGCTGATCAACAGAGACCAATCCATAACGATGCTTTGTCTGAGTGACGCTTTGCTCGCGGAGCCAGAAGCCGAGTTCTGTCCGTCCTTCAGCGGTGACAGGAGCGTCGATCCAGTTCAGACCCAGGTTCGTGGCGGCTTTCAGCAAATCGTCAGTCACAGGAGCCAGCGTTCTCAGAAACTCAGCCCGTCCCGCCAGTTCCGGCAATCGCTGAATGAGTTGTGCCTCGGTCTCCTGATCAGCACGACTGATGACCAGAGGAACTCCCACGATTTCTGCGGCAATGTTGGCTCGAGCAGCGGCTTCTTCAAATCCTGCGGGGATCCGCAGAATGACACCACGGCTGGGGCGATAGCGAAAGACATTAGACTCACTGATTAATGCACTCGGGTCATGTTCCAGATTAAAGTGATTGTTCCAGGCGGCCAGATAGCTTTGCTTCACCTCTTCGAGGCTGACTCCCGTTTGACGATCAGTGAGCCGCGTGAACATTCGAGGATAGTTGGGGCCGCCGGCCTTGGAGCCTGGCCCAATACTGGAACGTTTCCAGCCGCCAAAAGGCTGCCGACGAACAATGGCGCCCGTCGTCGGGCGATTAATATAAAGATTCCCCGCCTGAACATGCTCGCGCCACCAGTTTTGTTCCTCCTGCTCCAGTGAATGCAGCCCAGCGGTCAGCCCATAGGGGGTGGCGTTTTGCCATTCGACCGCTTCTTGCAAAGTTTCATATCGCATGATCCCCAGAACCGGGCCAAAACATTCGGTCTGATGGAACCACGACCCATGGCGAACTCCCAGCTTGATGCCGGGCGACCATTGGCAAGGCTCGGTTTCATTCTGCTGAGGCTTTAGGAGCCATTCTTCACCGGGATCCAGCGTGGTCAGAGCTTTGGAAAGTGCCTGGCCTGCCGGGCGAATCAACGGCGTCACAAAACTTTGCAGATCCATGGATGATCCCACCCTCAGGCTGGCGGCGGCATCATGTAATTGACGGCGGAAATCGGGAGAGTCGTAGACTTCCGCTTCAACAATCGCAAGGCTCGCTGCGGAACACTTCTGGCCCGCATGTCCAAAAGCCGATTTCACAAGATCCTTGATCGCCAGTTCACGATCGGACTGTGCCGTAATGATCATCGCGTTTTTGCCGCTGGTCTCAGCGAATAACTGCAATGACGGACGCCACTTCCGGAACATTGCCGCAGTATCCCAACCGCCGGTCAGCACAACAACATTCACGCGAGGATCGGTGATCAGCGCCTTGCCCGTTTCTCCATCCTGGCAAGGATAAAATTGGAGAACGTCTTGAGGAACACCGGCTTCCCAGAGTTGGCGGGCCAGCAGATAAGCCGTGGCGATAGTTTCAGGGGCAGGCTTCAAAATGACACTGTTGCCGGTCAGCAACGCCGCCAGAACGCCCCCCGCAGGAATCGCATACGGGAAGTTCCAGGGAGGAGTCACCACAACCACTCCCAACGGTTCAGCCAACAACGAATTCGGGACGTGATATTCCTCGGCATAGTACCGGGCAAAGTCAATCGCTTCCGAGACTTCTGCGTCGCCATCCACCACGGCTTTGTTGCCGTCAGCTTGCAGGCATGCCACGGTCTGATAACGGTCACGTGACATGACATCGGCAACAGAGCGCAAGACCGCTTTACGCTGTTCAAGACTTGTACGGCTCCAACTCACTTGTGCCGTGCGGGCTGTTTCTAAGACTTCATTCAATGAAGCGAGCGGAGGTAGTGCTGCGGGAACCCAACTGCTGATTGCGTTGTACAATGCTGTTCTTGCAGAAAGCTGTGTCCAGTCGGTGTCAGGCTCGTTATCGAAAGCAGGAGTGTTGCCCGTCTGTTGGAGAGGGGTTCCCCGTCGCGACTGGCTGCTGACTGTTGTCCGATTTTCCCAGCCTTCTTCAAACCGGCGGCATTGCTCGTTCCAATCGGGTGTGCCAGGTTTCAGAGCAAAAGCCACCCGCAGGAAATTCTCGGGAGCCGTGTTCTCATCTAACCGCCGTACCAGATACGACATGGCACCGAAGAAGTTCTCTTTGTGAACCGCTGGGGAATAGAGCAGCACACCGTTCGCGGCGTCACGAACGGCTCGTGCCTGATGATTGGCCATCCCTTCCAGCATCTCCAGTTCGACACGCTGCTCTGTTCCAAAGAACTCCCTGAGTTCCAGAGCCAGCGCCACATCGAAGATATTATGGGTCGCAACTCCCAACCGAACGGCGACGGCATTTTCCGGACGACAGCCAAATTCCAGCATTCGGCGGTAATTGGCGTCAGTATCAGCCTTGGTAGGATAAGGAGCCACAGGCCACCCATGCTGTTCGGCTTCCACCTGCTCCATGGCCAGATTGGCCCCTTTCACCAGCCGGATTTTGATTTCTGCCCCGCCATTGGCCACTCGTTTTCGTGCCCAGTCGGTCAATGTTTGCTGGGCAGCCCATGAGTCAGGCAAATAGGCTTGAAGAACAATCCCTGCCGTCAAATGCTGAAACTCAGGTTCGTCCAGCACTCGTTGAAACGCATTGAGCGTGAGCGCCAAGTCTCGATACTCTTCCATATCGAGATTGACAAACTTTCCACCGGACATTGCGGTTCGATAGATCACCCGCAGACGATCAATGATTTCTTGTGTGGTCTGCTCCCAGGCCGGCACATGGATCTGGCTGAAAATTGCACTGATTTTGACCGAAACATAATTGATCTGAGGATTCTTCAGGCACTCAAGCAGGAATTGAAAACGGTGCCGAGCCTCTTCTTCGCCAAGAACGGCTTCCCCCAGGTGGTTCAAATTGCAGCGAAAACCCTGCCTGCGCCGGGTCTCCAGATGATTGACCAGAGGCTGCCATTCTGCATTGAGAATGACGGATGAACTGTCTTTTCTCAGACGAGCCGCCACCTGTGGCATGACGAAGCCAGGAGCAATTCCGCTGGCATAACTTCCCAATCGCAGCAACATACGATCAAACCAGGGAAGATAGGCGGGGATCCCATAAGTCTGAATCACCTGACGCCAGCGGCGTGCCTGCTGACGCGGATCTTGACTACGAAACACATGATCAACCATGGCCAGCGTGAACGCTTTTCCGGGAGCGTCATTCACCATGCCAGCGACGTTCTCAGCCGATTTTCGTTCTTCGGCTGTCTGCACGGCCTGAGCCTGCATCAGCAGTGTTTTGGCTCGATGAATCACTTTTTCAGGAGTGATCGCAGAGCGTGAAGGAGCGGGTGAAAGTGTGCTGGGGGGGAGTGTTTGCATGCGGAAATCTTATCTCGACATCGCAAGCTGGTCGTGTCAGAATTCCTTCAGCCAAATGCTGAGTTTATACAATGATGGAACATCAAATTTCGGGATGTTGCGATGCCTCCGCCACGAGAAGTTCAACGCTCCCGCAAAGAAATCTTTAAGGCAGCGCCGGGGCTGGATGTGGCTGAAGCGCTCTTTGATGCCATCAATGATGTCCTGTTTTGTGTCAAAGATCGCGAACGGCATTACATTGCCGCCAATACGGCTTTTGTCCGGGCCACTGGCCTGAAGTCTCGGGGTGATCTCATTGGAAGAAGCGCCTCGGGGTTGTTTCCAGCGGCCCTGGCTGCGGGCTATGAACAACAGGATGACGCGGTTCTATCCTCTGGAATCGCGGTGCAGAATCGCATGGAAATGGTGACACGCCCGGATGGAGCCATCGGTTGGTTCATGTCACAGAAGATGGCAGTCAGAGACGCCAGTGGCAAAATCATTGCGCTGGCGGGGATCTCGCGGGATCTCTCGACTCCTGCCGAGCAGGGCGCCAAACTTGACCCGCTGGCCAAGACGCTGGAGATTCTACAGCGAGACTTTGCTGATCCCGTGAAAGTGATGCAGCTTGCCGGGCTGGCGAATTTGTCTGTCAGTCAGTTTGAACGCCGCATTCGCGACCTGACAGGCCTAAGCCCGCGGCAACTTCTGACAAAAAATCGCATCGAGTCGGCGGCAACGGCTTTAAGAGATACAAAGCATTCTCTTAAAGAGATTGCCGTCGACTGCGGCTTCTATGATCAAGCGTCATTCAGCCGGCAATTCCGTGAAGCAACAGGAACCACCCCCGGAGAATACCGAAAGATCTTTCGAGAGCTGACCGGTTAAACCCGGAAACCGATCTAGCGTATTGTCAAAGCTTAAAAGCGGGGTTGAACATGTAGTCAAGTCCGACATCGGAGGACGTGACGACGCATGAAACCCCAAGATAAAGCCGAGACACGGCACTATCCAGCCAGCGGCATTGGTTCAGGAATCAGCACAAACGGGAAAATCCGCATGGGGACTGAACCGACCACCTTCTCGCGGAAACCCAACTGCGCCGCTCGGTCAGAAGCGAACTGCAGCACGGTAAACTCCAGTCCGCAGAAGAACTCTGCGTCGACTTCAGCCGCCACGTCAGCAAAAATTTCACCGGCAGAGGCAGAATGCCGGCGGACACCGTGAATGCTGTTCTCGCGAACTTTCACTCCGGCCGCTGCCAGCTTCACCAAGCCCTTTAGGAAGCGACCAACGAGAGAATCAGGCGTTGAGACACGCCACAGGCGTTCCCATTCCTCATGAGATTCCCAGTAGTAGCCATAATTAAAATAATCCATGGCCAGCAGATAGTTGCGGTTTTCAGCCCATGAGGCAGCAACTAATGGACGGGAAGGGGGATGACGCTTCTGGTAACTGTGGCCGCGAGGATCACGATAAGGATGCGGTGCATCCGTTCCCGGAATGTATGTGTAGGCAGGGAGTTCCGTCGAGGGGAGGAGCCGGGGCGCGTTCTGTGAAAGATCAAGCATCCCCTTTTCAAAAACCATGTGACCATTCCTCAGCTGCATTTTCGACAACACCAACAAATAAAAAAATCCGGAAGACAAAAGTCCAGCGGATAGAAACGAAGTTTGCTCCGCCAGAGAAAAGTCTACCAGCAGAGCCACTTCAGTCTATCAAAATGTCGACCAGTTGTCGCGAAGTTTGATTTCTGAATTAGCTGAGACCAGATAAACAGGGGTGTTTACGACGACAGCACGGATTAAATGGAATTGACCTTCTGGTCATGAAACCCGTCGTAAAGACATGATGGTTGAATCGTGTTCCACGATATTCACCTCTAAAAGCACATGCGGCAGACCCGGTCACTCGAGGTTTTTAACACCTTGGTGACCAGAACCGCCGCATGAGATTTGTGATCGAGATGATCTCAATCCGGAAAAACTTTGGGTCAGTGATTACTTCTTGAGCGAAGTCACAAACTGATCATAAGCCTTCTGCAATGACTCAGACGTCTGATCCGCATTGGGAAAGACCAGAACGCGGTAGGTCATTTTTAGAGGCTGTTCTGGCAAAAGATCTGTTTCAAAAAACGCACCAAACCGGCCGTAAGGACGTTCTGAAAATCGGCTGGGCTTGGGCAGGTTGGGATCTTCAAAGTAGGTGACGGTGTACTTGTTTTCTCCTACGGGGAACGTCATTGCACACCAGTTGAGATTGGCGTGCTTGGGTTCTGCGGGGCCGTCACTTTCCTGGACAGCTTCTGACTGCTGAGGAAAACCTGCAGGACGGATGTAGCGGGCCGAGTTCGCATCAGCGACCGATTGCGGAGCACGAAACTGAAAACCAGCATGCTGACGGTCACCCGTCAGGCGAATCTTGCCACGTTCCGAATTCAAGACGGTTGACCAGTCGATCTGCCAGCCAAATTTACCGCCATCCAGGGGAAGCTTGGTCACTGTGACGGTGCGTTCTTCGCGAACCACAGGATTGTTCTTCTCGTCTTCCCAATGAATTTCAACTGTGGCAGTGGCGTGATTGTCATCGGCTTCCTGCTTGAGAAACTTGATATGCCGCTGGTGTGCCCCTTTGGTGCAGTGCCAGAAATCATAGGAACCATTTTCCGTCTGCGTTTTGTTCCAGGCAACATACAGACCCCGATGATGGGGGAATGTCCCGCCCGCCCCTTTTGTGATCAGGTCGCCAGTCCCTGGGCCAAAGACATGATGAAAGACTTTATAGGTCTCAGCATTTTTTTCAGGAGTCGAGGGATCATAAGCATGCATGTAGCGGAGCACGGGCTGACCATCAAACGTGAGATCGGTTTCCGTGTCAGCGACATTGGTCTTCCATGCAAAGCCGGCAAAGGCGCTTCCCGTCAGCGAGAGAGCCACTAAAACGGCGGGGAGAACCAGCCGGGTAAAGGCGTTGAATGTCTGTGTGATGTGCTGCATCGTGTGGTTTCCCTGGGATTCGTCGAGTGTGATTGCTCTGCATGTGTCCTCAAGCTGGGCAACAACATCTCGATGATGCGCAGCCGTGAAGCCAGGGAGACTTGCCAGCAGGCGTGTAGTCTACCCATAAACGGGACTCATTGCATGCCGTAAGACATCACATCAGACCAGAAAACACCATTAAGAGCATTCATGCCGATTGAACATACCTACAGAGATTATCGCCGGATCGAACTGGCAGAACTGGTCGTCGGGGCAGCGTCTGTAATCACTTGAATCACATCATCGCGATGCAGCGGGCGAAGCATGTGCTCGGCTACCACCTGAACTCCAATCGGATTGGCTCCCTCACGAGAAGCCTCAATTTCCACTTCAAAGGCCAGTTCAGTACCAGGGGCAATGGCACCGGGAACCTCAAAAATCAGGCGTGAGCCTTGCACGGTATGCTTGACCGGGCCATCAACGTTGATCAGCTTCAAACCTGGGGGAATATCAATCGCCAGCGCGACACCGGTCGCCGCTGCGGAACCGCGATTTTTCACCACCATGCGCGACAGCACCCGCTCACCGACGGCAATCAGCTTCTGGTCATCCATCGGCACGATCGTCAGACCCGGAAGGCCTTCGGCACGAGCGACGGTCTCAACAGTGGCTTTGGCTCCTTCTGCACTGGCCACCATCACTGAACCCGGTGAGTCACCCGCTTGCCGGGGAGTGAGTCGTGAACTGACCGTCTGCGATCGACCGGGAAGAAGTTCGTTAATTTCCCAATGCACAGTCCGGGTGGCAGGATCATAAGTTCCCCCATCAGTGGCTTCAGTGAACTCGAAACCAGCGGGAACCACTTCACTGACGCGAACGCGCCGTAATGGAGATGCCCCCTGGTTCTGTACGACGTTATCAAAGCGAGCGGGCCGACCGACAATCGCACGGGTCGGAACCTGCTGTGTGACAGCCAGGCCCGATCCTGCAATCATAACATCCCGCTTCTGTTCAACAGGCCGCATGCCTTGAGCCAGCACTGTTAAAGCATTGGTGGCCCGTCCGACACTCACAGGAACCACATTCAGGGTCACATCATGCGATTCGCCCGGCTGGAGATCACCAACCAGGTATTCCACATCGCGACCAGCAGGGTGTTGAATCGATTCAGGAAGTAAGTCACGAACGATCACATCTTTCGCAAGGGTTTTTCCAATGTTTCTGACATGGAAAACCATGTTGAAAGGCTGACCCATTGAAGCTTCCGAAGGGATATCACTCTGCACATCCAGTTCTGCCGCAGCGACCACGATTTCCGCCGCCACTTCAGCGACAAAACTGACGCGAGCCACGCTGCCAATCGGCCCTTCTTCGACCGGTGTCACGCGAATCTGAATGGTGCGGGACTCACCGGGAGCTAATGTCCCCAGCTTCCAGATCAAGCGTTTCTCATTGATTTCTGCACGAGGAGATGTCCCCGTCAATTGAGTCCCCTTAGGGATACGGTCTTCGACAACGACTTGTCGAGCCGCGACGGTTCCTTCATTTTTCACCACAACAGTATAAATGAGCGACTGCCCCAGCAGGGCGCTGGCGGGAGCCTGCTTTTCAATCGTCACTCGTGGCTGTTCGACGGCACGAGCCGGAAGTTCGGCTACGGGAGGCGTTACTGAAGGTGAAGGAAGCGGAGTGTTTCCAACCACAGGATTGGCGGGACGGGCGAGGGGATTCTCTGGTGTTCCCCAGGGAGCATCTGGTTCCGGCTGCCCATTTCGTGAACGGATCTCGGGTTCAGCCATTGGCTGGCGATCTCGAACTGGTGGCTGATTTCGAGCGGGAATTTCCCCAAACGGATCATTCTGCTGTGGGTCATTCTGTAGTGGATCAATTTCCAGTCGTCGAGACGGGGCGTTGTTGCCTGACGGGCTATTGACAGGTGGACGTTGAGAATCGCGAGGCATGGCCTCTGATCCGGGAAATTCATTGGCCGGGAAGTCTCGGGACGGGACGTTTCTGGAGTCACCAGTTGCCGGAAGAGTTGGAAGATTGCCAAACGCTGGCTCCTCACGATCAACCGGAGGCAAAGCTCGTCTGGGCGGCGCTGACGAAGGACGTGGCGTTTCCTGGTTGTCCAGTCGAGAGGGCAGCCCCAGTTGAATTTCCAGACTGCCGGAATCTGTCACGGGTGTATCAGCAACGGGAGACCGCGGCGCCATCTCGAAATCTGAACGGCTCGGCGGTGTGGGTCGCTGAACTGGTACAGGTTGCTGGGCAGGTGCAGGTTGTTGGGCCGGCAGGTCAAGACCGAAGGGATCATCGTTCGTGGTTGACGCAGGGGTTGATGTTGCTGCCGGTGCAGGCCGGCGATAAGGCGTCATGTCGGGCTTGGGAACATTGGTTGGATTCACATTGGTTGGATTCACATTGGTTGGATTCGCTGCGGGGGCACCAACGGCTGGAAGATCCGCAGGAAACGCATCCGCAAAAGGGTCATCGTTTTGCGTGGCAGCGGTCTGCTGGATCGTCCCTTTGGTGGTCGTCTTTTTAGCGACGGGCTTGGCCGTTGGAGTCTCCAGTCGAGCAGGTTCCTGCCCGGCGAGACTACTCAAATCAGGTAACGCAGGAGGTGTGGGCAACGAGGACTCATGTGAGGCGGAGTCTTGTGGCAGGGGCTGAGACCAAAGTGACTGATTCTCCCGCACTTTTGGCTCAGAATTGTCGGGAAGCGGCAGGCTCAAAGGTGGAGTGGATTCGTTGGTATCAGATGAATCTGTCGCCAGAGTGGGGGACTGACTGCGCACAATTGGCTGCGCGTCATTGAGTGCCAGCCGGGAAAATTCGGAAGTTTCGTTGGGCTGACTTGCAGATTGATCATCTGCCAGTTGCGGCAAGTCGGTGGCAACAAGCCGGAAATCAAGCCCTTTTGGCGACGTTGGTGAACCAGCGACTGCAGGCAGACTATTAGCCAAGGGAGAATTTGTGGCAGGTAAGCCCACCACTGCTGATTCAAGACTTGAGCCAAGACTTGAAGACGGGGCCAAGTTTTCCTCAGACAATTCGGCCAAGGCGGCTTCTGAGAGGTTTTCATCCACTGAAAGAGGCTGTTTCAAGTGGTGAAGCTGGGTGAGCTGTCCATAGACATTCACAACAACCAGTGAGCAAGTCCCCACGACAACCGTCAGGGCAGCGATTTTCCAGAGTCCGGCTGGCATGGATTCCATTCCTCAACCGCGAAGTGCATCGTGCACTGCGAGCCGGCACTACTGGGCCAAACTCCCGCGCTGGATGAAGGAAATACCAGAAATCTTCTTTAAGTGAAAGACGGAATCGAGCAAACCTAAGTCCAAACCCTGAAGTTATGTTCGTTTTTTGTAGAAAAAACACGAATATTTTGACTCACTTCCAGTTTTTCGGAAAAAACGGCCAATGGCGAAGTCACTCAAATGAAACGTTTTCAGGCCGGTATCTGGAAAGTGATTGCTCCGTTTTCATCAATGGCTCCGAAATTCTCCTTGTTATTAGCCCCTCAGGATGGAGAAAATTGATTGGGGAAAGAATGCCGCCTCAAGAGCCATATGATGTCTCCATGTTGTGAATGAGGGGTTGCATGGCATGTGCCGGGTGTAAGGGTCAGGGCAGGATCGCCCACGATCTTTACACAAGATTCGTTGGTGCAGGCAGTGGTTTTAGTGCTGCGCTGGCCGATCTAAGGCAAGATGTGTGGGGCAAGATGTAGGGGTTGTTGCGAATTATTGAAATGGTTCGTGACGATCAATCGGCGACCAGGGTGAAACCGTAATGGCGAAGAAATATCTCAGCCTCGAAGAAGCAGCTCAAATGCTCGGCATGCGTCCGGAAGATGTCGGCCGGATGCGTGAGAAGGGCGATTTGCGCGGATTTGCCGACCGAGGCAACTGGAAATTCCGGTCAGAGGATATCGAAGAAGCCTTGCGCCGACGGCAGATTGACTCCGATCCGGATGTCAACCTGCTGCCAGACGACGATGATCATGTCTTTGACGAAGACAAGCCGTCGACTCGCAAAGGAGGCTCAAACTCGGATAGCGATGTCCGGTTGATCGGGCCGGCGTTCGGTCGCGGTGCCGACGAAGCGAAAACAGATCCGGACATTCGGTTGGCTCCTCCTTCTGATAGCGACGTCCGTCTGGCATCAAAGCCCGGTTCTGACAGTGATGTCAAACTGGTGGGACGCCCAGACTCGGATAGCGATGTCCGCCTGTCACTTTCTGACAGCGATGTCAAGCTGACTCGTTCGCCAGGAACAGACAGTGATGTGCGTCTGGTCGGCGGTGCCGATACGCTTCGCCCGGGCAGCGACAGTGATGTGGCGCTGGTCGGGGATTTTGGCGAGTCAACAGACTTTGGCGGTTCGGCCATTCTCGACGATGACGAAGGAGATAGCCTGTTTCTTGCCGGCGATAGCGCTCTGCGATTGGGAGGCAACAGCGGCATTGAACTGGGCCGACCTGCAGACAGTGGGATTCTTCTCGAAAAGCCCAAGCCGGGAAGTCGTGGCTCACGAAAACTCGAACAACAGACAGAAGCTGAACAGTTCACTCTGGCCATGGATTCCACGCCAAAGCTGGCAGGGGATTCTTCATCAAAAAGCAAAGGGCCTTCTCAAAAAGGAAGCGATGATCTCGATCTGACGGCCCCCATGATGATCCTGGACGATGACGCCGAAGAGACGGTCTCAAGCACCGCCTTCGAGCTTTCGCTGCCGGATGATGACGATGTGCCGGGGCTGAAAAGTGGAAGCGGATCACGCAAGCACGACCAGACCGAGGCCGACGTCCTGCTCTTTGACGATGACGAAGATCTCGATGGTGTTCAGCCAACGATGATCCGTGGCAAGGCGGCGTCATTTGAGGACGACGATGATGAGTTCGCGTCATTGAGCGACGGCTCTGTGGCAGAACTCGATGACGATGACGATGCCGTCACCTTCAGTGATGCTGACGATGACAGTGATGACATCTTCGCCGATGCTGATGAAGATGAAATGGAAGGCTCATTTGTTGAAGGAGCCAGCGCCGTTGGAATGTCTGCGACAGGAGTGCGGCATTTTTCCCCTCAGGAAAAAGAGTGGGGAGCGGGAACCTTTTCGCTCTTGGCCTGCTCCACACTGACGCTGGTGATCGGCGCTATGGTGGCTGCCGACTTGATGCGCGTCATCTGGTCACAGGGTCAGACGGCGGTTTACAGCGGCGGGATCGTGGAGATGATCGGCGATTTCTTCAAGTAACGTGCCTCACGACTTGAAATGGCGATCTGTCTGTTAATCTGGCCTGCATGTGTATCATGTTCACTGTGTGCCATGTCACAGAAGGCCAGAGTGATCCCTGACTTTGGTTTCAGTTTGACATGACTTGAGGCGGCAAAATCTGGAAGAGTTCTGACGTAATGAGCACTTCTTTTTTGTCCCGTGTCTGAAGCAGTTCGGGCGCCCACTTCTGGATGATGTTTCGATCGTGAGGCTGTAGTTGAGACGCATCAACCATTCCCAGCCCTTCCGGCCAAGGGAGAGATTCGCCGATCAGCTTCATCTGTTGCAGCTTCTGAAATAACTCGGGATTGACGAAATCGGTGTAGCCATAGCTGGTTCGGTAACGCAGGATTTCCCGCCAGTTGACGAACAGGTGCGTGATTCCTTCCTGAGTCAGCTTCTCGCGAATCTCGGCTTCGCTTTTCCAGGCACCGTCGGGATTGGTGCACCACTCTTCAATGAGGGAGAGGTCGAAGACCGTGTTGTATTTCAACGCGAACCGCGCATCGAAAATCTCCGCTTCCCCCACCATCAACACGCGAATGTCGTTGGGTAATGAACCCTCATCGATCGCCTGATTGATCGCGGCGATTTCCGGACATGTCAACCGGGCGGTGAATTCACTCGCAGCACGCAGTTGAGTTAGCCCGGCGTTGTAGTTCCCCACAGGGCCTGTGTTGATCGAAAAATTAAAGAGAATTGACGCAGCCACCAGACTGTAAAGGGCGTAGCGAAACGACGGCCGCAGGCTCATCTGCAACCGGGCAAGTCCCACGCTGGCAAGGATGGTCAATAGGGGAAGCATCGGCGCCCAGAAACGATCAATTCGATGAGTCAGCAGCCACCATCCGAGATAAAACCACCCGAGATATAACAATGTGATTTTGAAAAGCCGATTGATGCCGGACGAAGCCCCGCTGGTCTTGTCCTGGACAGGCACCAGCCATGCCAAAGGGAGGCCGAGCAGGATCAATCCGCTTTGCCAGTCGCTCCGGACAAGAATCTCATAAACGTCGGTTATGATGGCAATCGGAGAGAAATGCGGCGGCGCGTGCCCTCGTCTCCACTTTTCGTTGAGTTGGGCGTTCCAATCGACTCCTCCAAAAATCGAATAGAGCAGCGGATAGACCGGGTTACCCGTCTGCCAGAGATTCTTAGCCAGCCATGGCCCAGCCAGCAGCAGAACTCCTGCCGAAAAGAAGATCGCCGGTACTAATCGTTGTCGCCATGGTTTCGACATTAGAGAAGACTCTTGGCGAACGATGAGTCCTGAAAGGGAAAACAGACCCACCGGTGCCACCACAAAGAGGAGAGCCGGGTATTTGCAGCCAAAGGCAGCACCCGCAGCAAGACCTGCCAACCACCACCAGCCATTTGTACCATCAATCGGCAGGCTCCAGCGGGGAAGTACCACCGCGTCACTTTCATGACGTGGCTCTGTCGCTCGCATGGCGGCAAAGAAGGTTGCCAATAAGAAGCAGGAAAAGGCCTCTTCGACATAGGCAATTGTCGAGAGGCGATATGTCCATGGCAACGTCAACCAGAGGAAAGCCGCCCAGTTGGCAGCAGGAACTGACCATCTCTGGCAGAGACTCCAGAGTCCCAGCGCTGTCAGTGGCCCAAAGAATGACAAGGTCAGCGTGGCGACATAACTTCCTGTCAGCCAGTCACCCACAAGTGTCATCGCCGCCAGTGACAGCATCTCGGTCAAGAACGGGAAGCTTGTATAGACATTGTGCGGCAGGAACTCGATCCGCCCTGCAAGGAAATACTCCTTGGGGCCACCCAGATGATATTCTTTGACATCGAAATCGGTCGAAGGAGAAATCCCGCCCAGCCAGAGGGAACAGAGGAACAAACCCATTGCCAACCAGGCAGCTAGCGTCCAGCCATCACGTGTCTGCCAGGCCTCTTTGATCGTGTGGCCCGCTCTACTGATCAGGATCGTTTTGCCTGATTTTAGTCCGATAAAAGCCAGAACACAGCCGGGGAGTAGCCAGCCTGTGATAACTCCCGTTGAGAGCCATCCCGCCAGTCCCACCAGCAGCGTGAATGTTGATGTGAATGCCAACCCCAGCGAGATGGCAAAGAATAGCTCGGTGCCAAGTTGTTCGGACGACTCTGAAGGAACTGTGGCTTCTTCAGACAAGGTTGACTCTCGGAGTTTTCGAGCCGAAACCAGCATCGCCAACCACCCCCAGCCGGCTGATCCCACGATCAGAAAAGCGGACAGCAGGGAATAATAGAACCGCTCCAGAAGGTAATACATTCCGTGTGGCAGGCGGGAAGACTGGGGCGGGTCGACCAGATCCAATAGTTGAAACGGCAGCAGTGTCCAGTAGTCAAGTCGTGAGACGCTCCCGTTGTTGGCCAGCCCGCCGAGATAAAACACCATGGTTGCCAGCACCACCCAGACCAGCGTCAGCCAGCCTCGGTTGTTCCACAATCCATGGGACTGGGGATCATTGGAATTCATTGGCGATACCGGCGAGGGAGCCACAGGTTTTATCGAGAGTGGAGAATGCTTCCGAGACATCTGGGCCATCACCGTGAAGAATGAAGCGAGTTAATCGATCTGGTCGCCGGATTGATAATGTCCCACAATCTCACGTCAGCCATACTTCCTGCAAGTCTGGTCAAATGGCCCCTCAAATCTCTCGGTAAAAGACCTCATTCTTGACAATGCGATCAGTTTGCGACTGGTCACCTGTACGAGAGAATGACAAAGCCTCAGGAATGTCTGCATGCCCCGATTGTGTGTTTATTGCGGGTCGAATCCCGGTTTTCATCCCGATTATGCCTCGGCTGCCCGTGACTTATCACGATGCATGGTGCAGCAGGGCTGGAGTCTCGTATATGGTGGCGGTTCGGTCGGAATGATGGGAATTCTGGCTGGTGCGGTACTGGCTGCTGGTGGAGAAGTGACTGGGGTTATCCCGGAGTTTCTCGCCACGCGAGAGATTCTTAAGGCCGATTGCAGCCAGATATTCGTGACCGATTCCATGCACTCCCGTAAGCAGAAAATGGTGGAATTGTCCGACGCATTTGCGGCTCTCCCCGGTGGTTATGGAACATTTGAAGAACTCATGGAAGCGGTCACCTGGACGCAACTGGGTCTGCATGACAAACCCGTGACGTTGCTGAACACACGTGGCTTTTTCAACCCGCTGATCGCACAGATCGAGTTACTCATGACCGAAGGATTTATCAGGGCCGAGCATCGCCAATTGCTTCGTGTGGCCTCTCATCCGGAAGAACTCATGACTCTGCTGACCCTTCCTGTGGAACCTCAGATGAAGAAGTGGATGGTCACTGATGAACTGTAAGACCACCCCTGTCGATATTTGAAATATCGCGTTTGATCAGTGACGTGGGGCTTAATATGGATCGCAGGATTTAACGGTGCTTGGTGTGCCATGCGGCTCAGAGCAAGCATGCCTTATGCATCCCTCAACGCGCCGTGGATTTCTGGAAAGAGTCTCAGGACTGGTGCCAGGCTGTGCGGATGATCCACTCCAGAATGGTCAGAAATGCGACCAGTGGTAATCCGTAATTCCAGGCATGGGCCAGGAATTGGTGAGTCGCTTCCTGTCGGAGAAAGGGATTTCCAGCGAGTTTCAAGCTGCGATAAGGGATCTGCAAAATCAGGATCAGGGCGACCAGCCACCCCCACCGGTGATGCTCAAGCCCCGCTGTCCAATTTCCCTGTAATGTCTGCAATGTGCTTCTTGTCAGTCCACAACCGGGGCAATCGACATTGAACAGCCCGCGCGACAGGCACAAATGCGGCACCAGCCACTCTGCGTTTTTTTCTGAAGCCTGCTGGTTAGCACGATTAGCAGGCCAGATCCCGGCCGGGAGTACCACCAACACACGCCCTGCGTCCGGATGAGGATGGCCGTCCCATGACGCAACTTCACCCACCCGAAGAAATGGCACACTGGCCAGCAGAATCAGACTGCAAAACAGAATGACACTATCGGTCAATAAGGGGGGCTTGACCTTATCCAAAGAGATGGTCTCGAATCGCGTTTCTGACGTTTGGCAAAAGTGATGTCAGCCCGGCATCCACCTCACCGCGAAGGTCTTCGCTTTTTGGTGCAGGCATCTGCAGGACGCTCCAGCGGTAAATTTCACTTTGGTAAATCATGCCATGCGTTCCAGACAAATTCACCGCATTCGGCTTGACTGTCACGTTGCCGTTTTATGAGGAATACCGTGGTGCAAAATGGGAGTAAATCTTGTTTTAACAGAGTGGATCGACTTGCCAACATCAATATCAAGGCATATCCTGATGGTGATTCTCCTCATTATTCGTCCTCTTGACGTGCTTCCCTAGGGAATTCTACTTATGCTTGGCTGCCGGAATTCGTTGCGTTGTCGTTCCGCTTTCACGTTGATTGAACTGCTGGTGGTCATTGCCATTATTGCTATTTTGATCGCCTTGTTGCTTCCCGCTGTTCAACAGGCCCGAGAAGCGGCCCGCCGGACACAATGCCGCAACAACCTGAAGCAGCTTGGTCTTGCGCTTCACAACTACCACGACAATTACAACCAGTTCCCCATCAGTGGCGGCATTTCCACAACCACGCCCGCCAACATCGCGCGAGCGTGGGTGGCGGGTGATCACCGCAAGGGAAGCGTGTTGGTCAAGCTTCTTCCGTTTATTGATCAAGGGCCACTTTATGGAAAGATTGACTTTAATGTCGACCTTCATACTGGTGCCAATCTGGCTCTTGTACAAAGGACAATGATGCCCGCCTATGTGTGCCCTTCGGAATCAACTGGTGGGCGCAAACCTAGCGATGGAACCGCACTGAGCTGTTATTCGCCAAGTGTGGGAGCACAGCGAATGATAAACTGCGATGCATATCCCGGGAATCCGTTCGGCTGGGCAGGCTCAGAGCCTTTCACAAACACCGGTAACGGTGTCTCAGGCTTATTTGCTATGGAAGCCTGGGCTGCCTCAATTCGTGATATCACTGACGGAACCAGCAACACGATTGCTATGGGCGAAATTCGTCCCATGTGCTCTGACCATACGAATCGCGGATGGTGGGATACATCCGCTCTATGGGCGGCGACCACAGGCCCCATTAACTACAAAACTTGTGATGCGCCAGGGGATGGTTTAGGCCCAGGCTGTGATGGCCTGAATGATCGCGCCACTGCTATCGCTTTCAAATCTCAACACACGGGGGGCGCCCACTTTTTGTTGGCTGACGGTGCCGTGCGTTTCATCAGTGAAAACATCGACTACACGAATTATCAACGACTGGGTGATCGCCGTGATGGCCAACCGGTCGGTGAATTCTAATTCACTGGAGTGAAACTCGGGCCTGCCTGTTGACTGGATATGAAGCTGATTTCTCGCTGCTGGATAAGCCTCCCCATGCCATTTCATACCTCCTGTTCTCGCGTATTATTACGAGGAACGTTGGCTGCGACCTTGATCTCCCTTTCCGCTGTCGGCTGCTCCTCAGGAACTGAAGGGCGTCCGAAAACAACTCCTGTGAGCGGGGTTCTGAAGCTGAAGGGTCAGCCTGTCGAAGGGGCATCCGTGAGCTTTATGGCTCCAGGGGCACCACGAGCAGCATCCGGTGTTACCGATGCGCAGGGAAAATTCACTCTGACAACATTCAACCCCAACGATGGTGCCGTTGTGGGCGAGCATGTTGTGATTGTCACCAAAGCCGACCCTGCCTTTCAGCAGAAACCTGGCGAAGCACCCGATGCCTACACGACGCGGATGCTGGGAAAAGATCTTTCAAAATCGCTCCTCCCGCAGAAGTATGCGTCTCCGCTCAAATCCCCTTTGCGACAGACAATCAAAGACGGAAGCAATGAGATTTCCATTGAACTGGAGTAGCCAGTAGGGCAGGCTCCCGCCTGCCTTTCCAGACACAATTCAGGAAGGCAGGCGGGGGCCTGCCCTACCAACTCGTCAAAGATGGGGAAGTCGATTTAACGACTCCAGCTTTGAATCAGCACGAAGATCACATTCCACGCCAGGGCCATTCCCAGACTGATCACGATCATGGCGATTCCCGATCGCCATCTTCCCACCGCACAACGGGATGCGCCAATCAGGATTCCACCCAGCTGGCAAAACAAACAGATTAACCAGTCGCCAGTGGTGAGAACGGGACGAACGGGTTCTGGCGCACGGTCATCCATCAGGCTGTTACCTCAAGAGAAGCTGGCCCGCGGGCAATCAAGCCTGCGATATAGCCACCCTTAAAGCCGGCATCAATGTTGACCACCGTCACGTTGGCCGCACAACTGTTGAGCATCGACAGCAAGGCGGCCAATCCGCCAAAGTTGGCTCCATAACCCACACTGACGGGAACGGAAACCACGGGCACCGCACACCAGCCTGCAACGACTGACGGCAAGGCCGCTTCCATCCCTGCGACAACAACAATCGCTGCCGCTTTCTGAATGCGGGCCACTTCTGCCAGCAATCGTTGCGGGCCAGCGACGCCCACATCCAGCAGTAAATCGACTTCAGCGCCCAGCCAGCGAGCCGTCTCAGCCGCTTCTTCAGCCACCGTTCGGTCACTCGTTCCTGCGGTAATCACACAGACCGTCCGCCCGTGTCGCGGCAACGATCCCAAAGCGGCCGTCCGCGCAACGCTGTTCACCTGACAGGAAGGAAATGCCATCACTAACGCTTCGGCCTGATCGGGAGTCAGCCGCGTGGCGAAAGCTGGTTGACCATGATCCGCCAGAGTTTCAAACGCAGAAATCAGATGATCAGGGCGTTTGCCGGGGCCATAGACCACTTCGGGGACGCCGCATCGCGCGGCACGTCCCAGATCCAATTTGAGTTCGCCACCCGGTTGCACCGCCAGTTGCTCCAGCAATGGAAGCTGGCTGGACAATTGATGGTCAGAAACCTGCCCCGTGCGCCAGTCCAACAGAAGTTGCCAGACGCTTGAAGTATTCAACGATCCTTCGGAGGCGGCTTCTGGACGATCGGTCGACATGAATCACACAGGCTCTTTCGGTACACGACGGCTTTGTTGACCCTCGGTATGCGGTCGGGTGCATCAAGTGAACGTCATGCACCAACACATGATTCAGCTTGGCCGGCGACAAACCGTTTGCAATTTAAACCGTGAAGAACTCCGTCGCATCCTGATAGAAAGCCGGGTCAAGCGTCTT
Source organism: Planctopirus sp. SH287 (assembly GCF_056500625.1). Classification (NCBI taxonomy): domain Bacteria; kingdom Pseudomonadati; phylum Planctomycetota; class Planctomycetia; order Planctomycetales; family Planctomycetaceae; genus Planctopirus; species Planctopirus sp. SH287. Next base: position 3,416,490 of record NZ_CM151403.1, read on the forward strand.
CAGCTTACCCACGGCATCCTGCAGGGCGACATCGACCACGGATGTCCCTTGCAGCGCGACCATCCGGCCAAACTTCTTCGAGAGCACCAGCCGACCGGCACCAATCCCTAATCGCGTTCCCAGAACACGGTCGTAAGCCGTCGGTGTGCCCCCACGTTGAAGATGCCCGAGCACCACATGGCGGGTTTCAATCCCGGTACGCTTTTCAATGATGGAAGAGACCAGTTCGCCGACGCCTCCCAGGCTGACGTGGCCGAAATCATCGACTTTTGCGTTGGAAGTCACATAGCCTTCTTCGGGAGCGATCACAGCCCCTTCGCTGGCCACCACAATGCCCCACATTTTGCCAGCTTCACGACGCTTCTTGAGGACATGGCACATGGCTTCGACATCGACCTTGACCTCGGGAACAAGGATGTAGTCTGCGGAACCAGCCATCCCCGCTTCACAGGCAATCCAGCCCGCATGCCGCCCCATTGTCTCGACAACCACAATTCGCTGATGCGATTCTGCGGTGGTTCGTAATCGGTCGATGGCTTCCATGCAGATGTTGATCGACGTATCAAATCCAAAGGTCACATCGGTGCAGGAGAGATCGTTGTCGATGGTCTTGGGGCAGCCAATCGTGTTAAGTTTGTAATCATTATAAAGCTTGTTGGCCACGCCCAGCGTGTCATCGCCGCCAATCGCGATGAGTGCGTCAAGCCCCAGACGCTCGAAGCTGGCGAGCAGCTTTTTGATGTCGTCTGGATTTTTGTAAGGGTTGGTTCGGGAAGAACCGAGAACCGTCCCCCCTTTCCAGAGAATGTCTTCGGTGTTTTCGAGTGTGAGTGGCGTCGCATTTCCATCAATGGCGCCACGCCATCCGCGAAGGAGGCCCACGACTTCACCGCCCGCGTTGCCAATCACACGCACCGCTCCACGAATCACGGCATTCAAACCTGGGCAGTCACCGCCGCCGGTAAGGATTCCAACTTTCATGGTCTGGCCTGTCTCTTCTGGAGTTGTTCAATGGGTGGGTGTCATGGGGATGAGTTGGGAAACAGACTGTCTCGTTGTTCCCGCAAGTCTCAGTCTCGCTCAGGTCGTGGTGACTGAAGAAAAATCGTCATCGCCAGGGCCTTAACATCAGCAAGAAATCGGTCACCAAGAGAGTCTTTAGCGTCCGATCAATTCCTGCTCAACAAACGTCGTGTACATCTTGCCTTCGACGAAGGCGGAGTGATTAAAGATTCGCTTGAGCAGCGGAATCGTTGTCTTGACCCCTTCGAGCACCAGTTCATCCAGGCAGCGCTTCATGCAGGCAATCGCTTCGGTGCGTGTGGGTTTATGGACAATCAGCTTGCCGATCATGGAATCATAGTAAGGGGGAATCACATAGCCTTCGTGGACGTGTGAATCCCAGCGGACACCATGGCCTCCCGGAATGCGAAGCTTGGTGATCTTTCCCGGTGAACCACGGAAGTCATTGTCTGGATCTTCGGCGTTAATGCGCACTTCAATCGCATGACCGTTGCAGGAAATCTGTTTCTGCTTGATCCCTAATGGTTCATTCGCCGCCACGCGAATCTGCTGTTTGATGAGATCCAATCCCGTCACCTGTTCGGTCACGGGGTGTTCCACCTGAATACGGGCATTCACTTCAATGAAGTAGAAGTTGTTATCTTTGTCGACGATGAACTCGCACGTCCCCGCGTTGGTATAGCCGGCGGTTTTTACCAGTCGCACGGCAGCCTTACAGAGTTCTTCCCGCACATTTTGTGGCAGGTTTGGAGCGGGTGACTCTTCAATCATCTTCTGGTGACGACGCTGTGTCGAACAGTCACGTTCCCACAAGTGGAGCACTTCGCCGTGCTGATCAGCCAGAATCTGAACTTCCACATGGCGGGGATTTTCGATGTATTTTTCGAGATAGACACCAGCGTTATTGAATGCCTTTTCCGCTTCCATCGCGGCTTGCTTCAAGCCAGCTTTCAGCGTGATGTCATTCCGGGCCACGCGCATTCCCTTGCCACCACCGCCGGCTGTCGCTTTGATCAAGACGGGATAGCCAATCTTATTGGCAATGCTGATCGCGACTTCTTCAGATTCGACCAATCCGTCGCTGCCGGGAACCAGATTGACCTTGGCGGCTTTGGCAATTTCCTTCGCGGTGACTTTATCACCCAACTTGGCCATGGCTTCGTGAGGCGGGCCAATGAACTCGATGTTACAGCTGCGGCACACTTTGGCGAAGTGCTCGTTCTCGGAAAGAAAACCATAACCGGGGTGTATGGCCTGGACATTGCCAACTTCTGCTGCGCTGATAATGCGGTTGATCAGCAGATAGCTGTTGGCCGATTGAGCCGGCCCGATGCAGTAAGCCTCATCAGCCAGGCGGATATAGTCAGCATGGCGATCAGCTTCACTGAAAACGGCCACGGTCTGGATACCCATTTCGCGACAGGCGCGGATGATCCGCAGGGCAATTTCACCGCGGTTGGCCACCAATATCCGTTGAAACATGGCAGATCGAATCCACTTGCAGGGGCTGGTTGACACGGGTGTCACCAGGCACAGGTCATTGAGGGAAGATCCTAAGGAGCGAACATCCCACGGAGCGAACAACTGGCCGACTTCCCATCATCGATTTGTGGCCTCACGCATGTCGGCGAACTTGCGTGACATCGGCATCCACGAACGATTTCTCCCCGCGAACTCATGTTCACGGGGCAACGAGGTTCAGCATTTTCAAAGTACCGCCTGAATTGACGAGTGGGAGCAAAGAGGGATGATCCCTCTTCTCCTCCCAACTATGGGCGTACCCGGAAGAGAGGCTGACCGAATTCGACCGGTTCACCATTCTTTACCAGAATGGCGGCAATGGTTCCCGAGACTTCCGCTGGAATCTGATTGAAGACCTTCATGGCTTCAATGATGCAAACGATCGTCTGAGGGCCTACTGTTGACCCCACATTGACGAACGTGGGATCTTCTGGTGTCGGCGAAGTATAGAAGGTTCCGACGGTTGGGCTTTTGATCTCAATCAGCCCAGCCTCTGCGGCAGGAACTGCTGCGGGACTCGTTGCTGCGGGTGCAGAAGCCACCGGGGCTGCGGGCGCCGCTGCAGGAGCGTACACCGGGGCTGGGGCAGCCATTGTGACAACCGAAGACCCGCGGCGCAGACGGATATGCTCCGGCCCGTTCTTCAGGTTCACTTCGCTGAGATCATGCTTTTCCATCAGCTCAAACAGCTGCTGGAGTTTTTGTAAATCGAACGGCTCTCCGCTCGTTGGCGATGCTTCGGACATCCCGAATGTTCCTCGTTGAGAAAACTCAGTGATAACAGGCGTCGTGCCTGAGAATTGAATCGGTAAAAATTACAGTGACCAAGTGCACCTACCTTCGTCAATCGCAGCAAACTTCGCAACTGACAGGCTGTCGAAACACAATCGAACAGCCGCCTCGCGCACTTATCTGATCAGTACACCAGCACAAACCGGCTTTGAATAGAGGGTGAAACAATCGTTTTTAACGTCTTGAACGATGGGAAAGATCAATTCTGCACAAGCCAACCTGCGGCGGGGCACAAATGAGCCAGGCTTCCTTAATTGTTTTAGTGGCAGATAGTTACGTCGCTAAACGTTGACGTCAAGTCTGCTTTCTGCATCAGCAGTAAAAGCCGATCAGCAAGTGGCTGTCAACACATCCTCTGAAAAGCCGTGTTCTTGTGAGCACATTTCTCAGAAGCTTTCCGGCTTTCCCGGAGAGGGGACTACTGGCGCCCTCGTAATCTTCGATTAACGAGATCTCTGGCGAATGAATTAACGTCGGGCCATGAATTCCTCAAACGATTTGGGCAGGTTTGATAAAACTTCACAGCCATCCCTGGTGACCAGGACATCGTCTTCGATCCGAATGCCGCCCAGATCTGGAAAGTAAATGCCCGGTTCCACAGTCACAATGTGCCCCACTTTCAGCTCATCCTGAGAGATCGGGCTGAAGCGGGGATTTTCGTGGACATCCAGGCCCAGGCCATGCCCGAGACCATGTCCGAAGTATTTCCCATAGCCTGCGTTTTCAATGACCTGGCGAGCGGCTGTATCAACAGCCAGACAGCTTTGTCCGGGACGTATCTGTGCAATGGCAGCTAACTGTGCCTCAAGAACCACGCGATAGGCTTTCTCGATCTGGGCCGGAATTTTTCCAGTGGCAACGACTCGCGTCAGGTCACTTTTATATCCCTTGGGAGTTGATGCACCCCAGTCAATCAGCACGAACCCCGCCTCATTCAATAAGCTTTGGCCTGCCCGGGCATGAGGCAGCGCCGCTCGCGGCCCAACAGCCACAATGGGATCAAAGGCCACTTTATACGCACCAAAACGCCGCATGGCGTGTTCCAGTTCGGCAGCGATTTCTGCTTCCGACATTTCAGGAACAAAGAGCGAATTGATGACTTCAAATCCCCGCTGTGCCATTTGAATGGCCTGGCGGGTTTCTTCGATTTCGCTGGCATCTTTAATCGCCCGCAATTGTTCCACCAGATCTGTCACTGGCACGAACGTGATGGTCTTCAAGCGGGATGACCAGTCTTGATGCTGCGCAAACGTCACATGATTCATCTCAAAGCCAATGGAACTCATTCCCTGGGCCATGAGAATTTTGGAGATCAGGTCGGCCATCGGCAGGCGAGCCGTGCGAGTTTCAAATTCGAGGTCTGGACACTCCTGCTGAATCTGGGTGGTAAATCGACTGTCGGTCAGCAACACACACTTTTGAGGCGTGACGACAAGGTAGCTGTCTTCACCGGAAAAGCCTGTCAGATAACTCACGTTTTTGGGGTTCGTGACCATCAGCCCCTGAAGCCCCAACTTTTTGATACTCGTCAGAAGCTTGCTTCTCCGCTGGGCCGGTCGATTCTGTGCAGGTCGATTCTGCTTATCTGTCGCCATACTCGATGTTCCGTCGACTAATGAATGGGGAAGAAATTGAGGTTGTATAGATCAGCATGATTCAAAAACGTAGCCAGCATTTGAGCAAGAGTGCTCAATGGGCCATCTGCTGGCGGAACGCCCACTTTGCCATGTCAGATCGCTAAAGTTTTTCGCTGGAATGTCAGCCTGCTGACTGCCCATTGCTGAACTTCTCAACTCGGAATGAAGCTCTGTAAGCTTGTCACTTTCAGTTTGGCATCGTCGCGTTCGGTGTTTCAGGTAGATGAGTTGAACTCACTTGCTTGGCTCCCAGCCATGGCCCCAGCCGACCGAAGCGACCGCTGTTGAGCATCACCAGATAAGCAGGAACCAGAATGGTGCGCACCACGAAGGTGTCCAGAAGCACGCCGCACGCCAGGGCAAAGCCCAGTTGAGTCATCCCTTTGAGCGAACCCGCCATCAACGAAGCGAACGTTCCCGCCATGATGATCCCGCAACTGGAGATAATCCGGCCAGTTCGAGACAGCGCCTGAATAACCCCCTGCACTGGGCCGAATTCACGTTGTTCTTCTTCAATGCGTGTCATCAGGAAGATGTTGTAGTCCTCACCAACGGCTATCAAAATCGTGAAGAGGAACATGGGCACCTTCCAATCCAGGCCCGAAAAGTTCGGCTCAATCACCCAGAAGAAGGCATAAGTAAAGCCAAGTGTCGCCAGGTAGCTGAACAGCACAGTCAGCACAAGATAAAGGCAAATCGCGGGTTGTCTCAGCAAGACCACCAAAATGAGAAACACACCAGAAATGACCAGCAGATCAATACGAATCTGGTCACTGTCGGTAATGGTCTTCAAATCGCGGATGCTGGCTGTTGAACCGGAAATGTAAATTCTGGTGCCTTCTCGCAGTTCGGCAGGAAGGTTGTCGAGAATCAATTGCTCCACACGGCCCAGCTGATCAATGCTGTCGCGGGCGAAGGGGTCGTTCGTCGTGGTAATATCGAGCCGGGTGAGATGTCCTGCAAAGCCAGGCTCCTGGCTGACATAAAATTTGACAGCTCGATCCGTCGTAATCTTGCGACGAGCCACCGACGTGATCGTATCCAGGTTTTCCTCACCACCAAACGGATGCGAAAGGCTACGGATATCGGCCAACTGGGCCACTTCCAGATGCTTTCGCAGTTCGATGGTCAGCGCCTTGATCAGGTCGATCCCTCCCGGCTTTTCTGAAGATCGCTGGGTAAAATCAATGTTGTCATTTCTCAGCAGAATCGTGACAGGCCCGGTGGCACCTGCGGGAAAATGATCCTGAACCGCTTTGGTTCCAAGAACACTGGGAGATTGAGCCGGAAGATCTGACAATAAGCCATAACTCAGATGAGAGAAAAAGATCACGCCAATGACAGCAAACGGCGTCATCGCTGCCACACTGACCAACAGAATGGTGAGAGGGCGATCAAGAATCAGCTGGCCCAATCTTGTCCAGATGCGGTTAACGCCAATCGCTTCGGTTATGGCCTTGAAGGGGCTGGCAGCCGGTAGCCAACCCGCACTGGAAGAGGGACGTTCGCGTTTCATTTGAGGCCAGAACGCCCACTCGCCCGCCGCTCGCAACAAGGCCGGTGTCAGTGTCAACGACGCAATCAGAACAATCACCAGCCCCGTGGAGATCGCGATCCCCGCCTGGTGAAATTTGACGAACTGAGCGAAAATCATCATGGCGATGCCGCAGATGACGGTTCCCGCACTGGCGGTAATCGCAGCACCCACCTTGCCCAGTGAATTGGAAATGGCGTCTTCGTAGTTGACACCCGCATCCAGTTCTTCCTTGTAACGGGCAATCAGGAACAGGCAATAATCGACGCCCGCTCCATACACCAGCACCGTGACATAGGGCTTCACTTCCTGGAACAGAACAACAAACCGATAGTCAGCCAGCAGACGCAGTACGCACAACGAAAGCTCCACCGAGACAAACACCGTCACCAGTGGAATAATGGCCAGCAATGGGGCGCGATAAATCGCAATCAACAGAAAAACCACCAGCACCACGGTGAGCAGTTCAGTGGCTTTGGCACTGGAGTCCGCGGCTTCCAGCATGTCGCGTCCGACAACAGCATTGCCGCTGAGCGAGATATCCAGTCCTGGGGGAACAATCTTCAAAAAGTCCCGGCTGGTCAGCAACGCTTCAACTTCACCGACCACCTTCTTATTCGAGGCATCCATGAAATCTTTAGTGAGGTCAACCATCACCAAAGTGGCCTGTTGATCGGTACTTCGCAGCAGCCGCCCGATTTTTGGATCACGATAAGTACGGATGGCTGTGATCTGCGAATTCCCCAGACCCAACGGAGCACGCCTCAGGTCGGCCATCACATGTGATGATTTTTCGGGACTGGCTACGGGTTCCTGAGTCTCTGTCGTTGCTCCACTTTCCGCAGGTTCATCATCCGGGTTGCCAACCAGCCCCCCGTGACGATCAGCGATCTTCAGAAGCAGTTCCCGAAGTTCGTTCTCTTGTTCCGGGTCATCAATATCGACCCCATCATCGACAAATTGCAGGTCGCGCTCGGTCAGTTCGCGATTCTCACCGACCCGGCGGATCACCAGCACGATCTGGCTGCGCTGAGTATCTTTTGGAAACGCTTTGGCGAAGAGATCTTCCGCGACTCGACTCGGGAAATAATTTGGCAGGAACGCAAATTCGCCCGTGGTGATCACTTCATCAAGGGGCGGGGCCACAGCGGCCATGGTTGCCACAAGCGCGAACCAACCCACGATGACAAAGAGCCATCTGCGGGCGATCCAGATTCCGAGACTTTGAAACATATCGCCGGTCTCGTTGACTACGCGGTAGTGGACTCAAAAAGTAATAAGCCAACAGACATCCGGACAATTCCCGGCAATGCCAATCACTTATGGCTCATGAAGTTAGCCCCCGTCTTGAAGAGGGTCAAACCAACAGGGCTGAATGAGCTTCTGACTGCAGAGAATGTTGAACAGGGCAGTTTACCCTGCACTCACAGGGTTCCCAGCTTCACTCGCTCCCTCGTTTGGTGGCAGCTTCAAGTTCAATGCTCCCCCTGGTGAAGGGACTTGAGCAGATGTCCCTGGCTTAATCTGAGGGCCAGTCTGATGCTGAGACAGAATCAGCTGCAGCTTCTCGGCCCCCATGATTTCGTGCTCCAGAAGATCACGTGTCAGGTGATCCATGGCAGCCCGGCGAGAGACCAGAATTTCATGTGCTGTCTCGTAAGCAGCATCAATGATCCGCCGGACTTCTAAATCAATTTCGCGGATCGTTTCTTCGCTGTGAGAACTCTCCGAGGCTGTAGCTGAGTTCGACAGAAAAGCTGACCGCGATGTGTCGCTGTAATGCACCCGTCCCAGTTTCGGACTCATGCCAAACTCAGTGACCATCCGGCGGGCGAGATCAGTCGCCCGCTGAAGATCATTCGAGCCTCCCGTTGAATTCTCATTGTAAACGATGTCCTCCGCCGCGATTCCTCCCAGCAGTACGCAGATGCGATTCTGAAGTTCCGTTCGCGTGATCAACTGGCGATCTTCTTCGGGGCGTTGCAGGGTGTAGCCCAACGCGCCAAGCCCACGGGGGATGATCGAAACTTTGTGTACCGGGTCAACATGCGGCAACGAACAGGCCACCAGGGCATGCCCAATTTCATGCCACGCCACCCGTTGTTTTTCTTCTTCGGGCATGATGCGTGTGGATTTTTCCAGGCCGGCAACAATTCGCTCAATCGCTTCTTCAAACTCGACATGCGTGACCAGCGACTTATTGGCACGAGCTGCCAAAAGAGCTGCTTCGTTGACCAGATTGGCCAGATCGGCTCCGACAAATCCGGGTGTGAGGCGAGCCAGATATTTTAGATTGACGTTGTCTTCCATCTTAACTTTGCTGGAATGCACTTTCAGAATGGCTTCACGGCCCTTCACATCAGGTCGGTCAACCAGCACATGGCGGTCAAAACGACCTGGTCGCATGAGCGCAGGATCGAGTGTTTCCGGCCGATTGGTAGCGGCCATGACAATCACGCTTTGATCGGAGGAAAAGCCATCCATCTCCACCAGTAGCGCGTTTAATGTCTGCTCTCGTTCGTCATGTCCACCTGGCATCCCGCTGCCACGAACTTTCCCGAGCGCGTCCAGTTCATCGATAAAAATAATCGCAGGTGATCGCTCACCGGCTTGCTGGAACATATCCCGGACACGAGCCGCCCCCACGCCCACGAACATTTCAACAAAGTCGGAACCTGAAAGGCCGAAAAATGGCACACCCGCCTCACCGGCGACAGCCTTGGCCAGTAATGTTTTTCCCGTTCCCGGAGGCCCAACCAACAGGACGCCTCGTGGAATCCGGCCTCCTAATGCCTGATACTTCTCGGGAGTTCTCAGAAATTCGACAACTTCTCTCAGCTCTTCAACGGCCTCATCAATCCCCGCCACATCCTGGAATGTGATCCCCAGCTCTTCCTGAGCATAGAGCTTTCCACGACTGCGGCCAAAAGACATCGCAGCTCCCGGCCCGGCCATCTTGCGGAAGAGATAAAGAAAAATCGCCAGCAGAATGAGCGGAACACCCAGGTAATAAAGCATCAACTGCCATTCAGGCGGCTCCGAGCCAAACCCATACTGAATACCGTTCTTGTCGAGCAGTTCCAGCACACTGGTCTGGGCACCGTCACGCATTCCCACGACAGGGACAATGAAATACTGGGTCGCAATCTTCTTGCCTGACGTGGCTTCTTTCCCCTGAGGGCCAGCGCGATCCTGAAAGCGGATGGAAGCCGGCCCAATTTCTACTTCAAAGACATTGCTGCCATTCAACGCCCCTTGCTTGAGACGTTGTTTGAAGTCGCTGAATTCCATCGTTGTCCGTTTGCCGGTTCCGCCCAGTGCGAACAATCCGATCGACACCACAATCGCGATCACCAGATACCAAACGAGATTTCCAGACGTGTTCTTTTCTGATTTTCGTTTGGGAGGCACGGGCTTTTTAAGCTCCGGCTTTGCCCCCTCTGGCTTATTCAATGATGGCGATTCCTTGGAATTCGATGTCTCGGCGTCCGTCATGTCAACTTTCCAGGCAGTCGGCAGGCGACTGGATAATCATAATCGCAAATTTCATCAGACAGGGCCGAAGCAAGGGGGAAACCCGACCAATTTCACCTCTGTCCATGATTGAGTCGCTACACAGGGATCACTCTTCAAATCTAGGGCGATTCGTTGATAAGGTCAAACTGCTCCCCCCCAGATTGGTGTCTGTTGAGGCGTTCATATCGAACTTTGGGGTCATGGATTTCAAACGCCTTCGCTCATCAAAAATCAGGAATACTGCTTAAAACCCCAGAAATCCGAGCAACGGCCCTAACCAAAGGGCCGGCGGTGCGACTCCCGCTGCCGGGTCTGGCTGCGCGTCAGGCAAGGCCTCGATCACCTGCTGAACGGCAGTTGCCAGCCAGATCACCAGCATGACGGTTTCCAGAAACGCGCCACTCAACATGGCTAATAATCCGAACTTGGCTTCGTCTTTATTTTTGACAAAGACCAGGATTCCGCCAATTAAGGGAAGGAAAATGGTCAATAGGCCCATCCCCACGCCCATTTCAAAGGCTGGTTTCAGCAGGGCCATCCACCCGATAAAGCTGGCCAATCCAAAACCAAAGGCACTAAAGAGAAGGATGGACGGCAATGTCGACCCATCACTGCTGAACGTTCCGGTCACCAACCCGGCCACGCCGCCCAGAATCCCGCAGACCAGTACGACGGCAGCCGCATCCACGACACCTTTCGGCTTTTCCACCACGTCGTCTTCGTCAACTTTTTCCTTGGCAACGTATTTGTATTCTTTCACTCGGCCGATCAGTCCCAGCCGGTTCTTGTGGTAATACGCAAACTGGCCGTTGGTCCGCATGTTGAAAACGGCAGTCCAACTCGCGCTCAAACAGGCCACAACCCAAAGGATTCCCGGCAGGATCAACGAGAAGTAATTCGGCTGCTTTAGTTCCTCTTTCGACTTCTCTTCAAACGGGCTTTTTGCAGCAAGAGCCTTCCCCTTTTCAGCCTTTGGAGGATTGTTAGCCATTTGCCACTTGGCGTAAGTCACCTGACCGTTGTTATCCATGGTTTTTGTCAGCTCAACGAGAGGTTCAGCAGAGAAAACCACAATCACGACGACGCAGATCAGGGGGAGCAGATTTGTTGATAAAAACATCCCTGTCCATGTCCATGACGCTCTCAACGTCTGGAAATAAACAGGCAATAACTTCCAGAACATCCATCCGGGGTAAGGGACGGGCATCGACATATGCGACATGACGGCGGGTAGCAGCGAAATGATCGGGAGTTGCCAGACAAGAAAGTAGAGTATCTTGCCGTACAGAGGGATCCCTTCATTGGGGACAATCAGAAACCATCCCAGAAGATAAGGGATCGTCAATAAAGGGAGTGCAAAAACAAGCTGCCAGGCCATGGCTTGAAGGCCCAGCGAGCTGCACAGAAAGAAGTCGAAGTTAATACGCGGAAGTTTGTCCTTCCGCTCCATCGTCACCTTGATGATTTCAGTATCCAGAAACCAGAACCATCCGGGGATCGACATTACTGAAACCACAGCAATCAAAGCCCAGAAATACTTTGGTGGCGGTGATGACACCCACAGCATCATGAAAGTGCTGCCAAACACGATCAGCGAAGAAATCAGCAGGTACATCATCGAACGGAAGGCAAACAGCTTGTATTTCAGTGCAAACTGCCAGCTTTCGGCCCACAGACCCGGATAGAATTTGTCAGGATCCGGCCCTTTCATCTGCTTTTTGCGTGCGGTTTCCCCGATGCCGCCCGTCACCAGATTAATGCCACATTGAGGGCACTCAATGGCATCGGCATCAACTTCAGTACCGCATTTGCGGCAAATGCTCGCCCCGGAATCTTCCAGGTCGCTCAAATCCAGATTAGCCAACCCGTCTTCGCTCTCGGGAGCTTTCACTTTTTTAGCACTCTTCCCTGCCACCGCGTTACCTGCGGGAACAGGGATTTTTGTCTCGCAATCAGGGCACCGAATCGCTTTTCCACGAGCGGCATCTGGTGCGGTGATTGTCGTTCCACAAGCCTTGCAGCGGACTTTGACAGGCATAAGCGAGACACCTTGGCGATCATCAGAGACGACATCTTGCATCTGAGCCGTCACCCAGGCAGTAGGCAGAGGTGAATGAGGAGCATCTCACGGTCAGTGCGTCATGCGGACGAAAATAACAAGTTGATGAACTCTTTTCACCATTCTCTCACAGATCACTCGATCCCCGTTCTCTTCTGATCCATAGGGAACGGCACCCCGGAGCCGAAAAGTTGGCCATGGCCGTGATGATTAAAGGGGTGGTGATTGAGGAGAAGCTGGCAACAAAGGAGGGGTGGCTTTCTCTAAAGTTCGGGGAATCACCATTTCCTTTGATGTCTCTTTGGTCTCGATCGATTGCGCCCATTCAGGAAGCTCGCCAATCTTGATTCCAAACTGAGGAATCAGCAGCAACCATGTTGCCGCAGTGCAAAGGAAAATTCCCGAGACATTCAGCCAGAACCCATACCGGATCATCTGGCCAATGGGAATTCGGCCTGTACCAAAGGCAATGGCATTGGGAGGGGTTCCCGCAGGCAGCATGAAGCCGCAGCTTGTGGCAATCGTGGCAGGGATCATCACCACACGAGGATCAATCCCCAGCGCGACTGAAGCTCCGGCAAAGACGGGCAGAACGGCGTTGACCGTCGCGACGTTACTGGTGAATTCTGTCAGGAAGATCATTAACGCGCAAATTCCCAGAACCGTGATCACGAGCGGCTGACCAATAAAGATGCGGGCAAACAGATCACCACTCCAGATGGATAAGCCCGTCACTCGAAACCCTTCAGCAATGGCAAACCCACCGCCAAACAGCAGGAGAATGCCCCAGGGCAGACGGTTGGCTGTCGGCCAGTCCATTAATCGCTGGCCCGCCCCATGTCCCGTTTTTTCGCCTGAGGGCGTAATGAACAGCACGATGGTAAAAAACAGCCCGACCGTCGAATCATTGATCCAATCTTTATGCGAACCCGCCGACATCCAGCCCAAGGCTTTTTCCGCCAGACGGCCCCAGCCGGGAATGACCAGTTCTTGGGAAAGAGGCAGATCTGTTCGAGTAAACCAGAGGAAGGCCGTCAACGAAAAGATGATCAGCACGCGCCACTCGGAAGGCCGCATTGGCCCCAACTCCTGAAGCTTCTCCCGGAAAAACGCCCGCTTGAGTTGCGAAAGAGTCGAGGGGACAGCCAGCTTTCTCGTCAGAATGAACCATGCCAGCACAAGATAAACCAGGCCAAACGGCAACCATGTCGCCATCCACTGCCCGGCTGAAATCGGCGGGGCGTCGGGGAACTGCTTCTGCCAGATACTCACAAACGCAATATTGGTCGGTGTGCCGACCAGCGTGGCGACACCTCCGATACTGGCGGCATAGGCAATCCCCAGATATGTCCGACACGCCAACTGTTCAAACGAATTCGCGGAATTCCCTTCGCAAGTTGGAACCTCACCGGGAGCAACCAGATTTTCCAGCGAATTGATCAACGCCATCGCAATGGGGAGCATCATCAGCGTCGTTGCGGTGTTGCTGATCCACATGGAAATCAGAAATGTGGCCAGCATGAATCCCCAGACAATCCCGTGAGAACTGGTTCCAGTGGCTTTGACAACATGCAGAGCTACCCGCCGGTGAAGCCCCCACCGCTCGATTGCCAGTGCAATAATAAAGCCGCCGAAGTAGAGCATCGAGCTGTCATTGAGATAGGTCGCGCAGACATTCTTCGACGAATCGATAGCGAGCAATGGAAACAGCACCATGGGCAGCAAACTTGTCACCGCCATGGGCACTGATTGAGTCCCCCACCATACGGCCATCAGCGCCACAACAGCAGCCAAACGCTGGGCCGCATGAGGCAATCCTTCCGGGCCGGGAACGATTAATATGATCAAAGCAAGAAGTGGCCCGAGCCAGAGTCCCAACCGACCGGCCCAACCTCCGTCAATGTCATCGCCTTCCGCCATGCCGCCCCGCCTGCTGGATGTCCATCGAATGTGAGGCGACAGAGTCGCAATTCGGCAGGGTCAAGGCAAGCACGTTTTTCCTCGTTTTTGAAGTGGTCTGAAAGACCTGCTCCGCTTTTTTGTATCAACATCGCACAGGCTGGCCATGAGGCTGGCTGGCACCAACTGTTAAGTTCATGAATTTTCATCGTCTGGCGGCTTCACAAAGAACGTGTTATTCCTGATGGTGGTCGACAGGGATGTCAGCAATCACTTTGGTCATTTTCTACCTGATGGTTTAGATCTCTCGCTGTCTCATGTCACGTCACCCTGAAGCACCCCCTTCTTCAATTCGTCGGGAACCTTCCATCGAAGGTGAACCTTACGGTCGAGTTACCTTCACAGATGCCAGTGGAGTCCGTTTACAACGTGACCTGCTGCGCGGTTCACTGCTGGTCGGCTCGGCCCACGGTTGCGACTTGCGCCTGCGTGCCACAGATGTGGCTCCGCAGCATTGTCTCATCTCCCGGGATCAACGGGGTTTGGTTTTACGAGACCTGGGAAGTGCTGCCGGAACACGCCTGAATGGTCACTCCGTCCGGGAAATGTGGCTCCAGGATGGAGACCAGATTCAAGTGGGATCGTTTGAGCTTAAAGTCGAGTCAAATCTTTTGGACTGTTCTCCCACAGTCTGGCAACTCGAACACTATCGTCTGGTTGAATTACTGGGATCGGGAGGAATGAGCTGGCTGTTTGGCGCTCGCCATACGGCCACAGGACAAAAGCGTGCTCTCAAGCTGCTCCCCAGCCGGTACTCTCAACGGATGTTCGATCATTTTCAGCGGGAAGCAAAGGTCGGAATTGGGCTGGTTCATCCGCAGATCATTCGCACGGAACGGATTGTTTCCTGGAAACAACACTGGTTCATTGTGCTGGAGTTATTTGAAGGAGCCAGTCTGGCAGAACTTGTCAGCCTGCATGGGCCAATGCCGTGGCAACTGGCTTGCCATTTTGTGCGGCAGGCCGCTTTAGGTGCTCATTATCTGCACTCTGCGGGGATTGTGCATCGTGATTTGAAGCCGGGGAATCTTCTGGTTGCTTATGACGGCAATCTCAAGATCATCGACTTCGGTCTGGCTCTCTTGCAGGGGGAAGACCTTTCTCACGAGCGTGTTGACGGGAAGAGTCAGATTCTGGGGACTGCCGACTACATTTCCCCAGAGCAAACACGCGACAGTGTCCACATTGACGGGCGAGCCGATATCTATAGTTTGGGTTGCGTTTTCTATTATCTGCTGACTGGCCAGCCTCTTTTCAACCGGGCGACAGTTTCTGAAAAAGTCAAAGCTCATCGACAGGATACGTTGCCAACTTTGGCGGAACAGTTGCCTCATCTTCCCCGGCAACTGCAAGAGACCTTAATGGAAATGCTGGCCAAGAACCCCAACGATCGCCCGGCAACCGCGCAACTGGTGGCTGAACGTTTAACACCCTGGTCAGTCCGCAAGCCTGTCGATTTTGATTTTCCTGAACTTCTCCGTGCCCGCTGGCAACAGGCTCATCGGCGGTTAAAAGAGTGGGTCGAACGACAACAGAGTGTCCTGCTGGACGATTCGTCGGAGGGCTTGGACAACACGCGAAATGGTCTCAGTGACGCATCGCGGTCAAACGATTCCAATCGCCCGGTCGAGCTGGCTATCTTTGAGGCAGTTCTTAAAACGCAATCTCCCGGAGTCCCACAGATTCAAGCGGCTTCTTCGCACAACAGGGGGACGACCCGACAGGCTTCTGAAACGGTTTCAAAATCATTGTAATAGCCGTCATCGTTGATCAAGTTCTTCGCCGGGCCGTTCACATCTGGCACCTTGTTTCAGGTGGACAAGTTTCAGCGTTTAGCCCACTTTTGATCTTTGGGGATTGCCGGGGAAACGTTTGAGCGATTTGATCGCTCTGTGCCGGCGATGTGGTATTTTCCCTGAGTCAACGCACTTTTCCCGGCAGATCAGGAATTGCAGTTTTCTCTGGAGGAATGAATACTTCAAAAATCACTTCCTGCCATTCATCGACCAGCGTTTTTGACTGCAATTTCCTTACACAAAGGTTCAGGGATGACTCAACTGACCGGAATCGACCGTCGCATCCAGGAGTTGGGTCTGGAGCTTCCTCCCCCTCCACAACCGGGTGGTGTGTATGAGCCGATCGTGATTGTTGATCAGCTTGTCTATGTTTCAGGGCAAGGGCCGCGCTTGACCAGCGGTGAACTGATTGTCGGTCGCGTGGGGGCTGATATTGTTGAGACGGAAGCTTATATCGCCGCCCGTGCTGTGGGGCTGACCATGCTCGCCACACTTAAGCAGCAACTGGGTTCGCTCAATCGGATTGAACGGTTGATCAAGACGCTGGGGATGGTCAACTGCGTTCCGGAATTCACCAATCATCCTCAGGTGATCAACGGGTTCAGCAACCTGATGGTTGAGGTGTTTGGTGAAGTGGCGGGCAAAGGAGCGCGCAGTGCCGTCGGCATGGGATCACTTCCCAGTAATATTCCCGTGGAAGTGGAAGCGATCTTCCAGCTCAAAATATGAGGCTGCCGTTGTGACTGACGCATGAAAACTGCTCGTTAGATCGAAGGGCGTGCCTTGCCCAGAATCACCAGCAGGAACGTGGCGACGGGGCCAAGAAGTAACGACAGGAGCCACCAGATGATGCCGCTGCGATCATAGGCCCGCGCCAGGCCCGCATTAATCAACGAGAGAGTTCCCCAGCCTACAGCAAATTGCGCACGATCATCCATCAGTCGATCTTTCTGAAACGCTGCAGGATCAGTGGAACAGGATCAGAGGAACAGGATAACGGTCTTCGGTGTTCGTTTACCGTTGATAGATCGGCAGATAGCCATTTTCAATCAAGAGAATGGTGCAGTTCATTGCCGTGGTATAGACCGGGCCGACATGCCCCTCTTTCCAGGCTCCGTTTGCAGACTGCTTCCGCATGATTTCTCGAGAAATCTCGGTGAAATACTTGGCCCACTTTTCATCGCCCAGTCGGTATTGCACCTGAGCATAATAATAGTGCGTATAATGCCAATGACCAAAGAACTGTGACTGATTGCCTGACCCGACAATGTTCTTCTCGCAATACTTAAGCAGCTTTTGTGCGAGTGCATCGTCGTTGGCTTCACCGGAATTAAACAGGCAGGCAATCGCCGCTGCGGTAATCGGCGGACGGGCACCGCCCCCTTTGATGCTGTACTGCACCCCGCCATCGGCTGTCGTGCATTTATTGATGTATTCAACCGCTCGGTCAACGACTTCTTTCGGAACAGGAATCCCCGAGTTGCGGCAAGCCCGCAGTCCCTGAACCTGAGTCACACAGGTGGAACCTTCATCGAAGTCGTTCCCATCTTTCGCGGAAACATAGCCCCACCCTCCGGCAGTGGTCTGGGCTTCTCCACAAAACTGAACCGCCTTGATCAGCACTTCCTTGAGCCGATCCCGGCGACGGGCATCTTCTTCTTCGCCAAAAACCTGCGAAAGAAAGAGCATCGAGAAGCCATGGCCATAGGTATAATGATAATCGTTCTTGTAGCCGATCAGGCCGTTGGGCTGAGACATATCCAGCAGATAGTCCACTGCCAGACTGATGTTTTTGGCATATTTCCCGCGCGTCGTCGTGCTTCCCTCGCACAGCATGGCGTTCCCGGAGAGAGCGGTCATCGCGACACGATACTGCCCGCCGTTGGCTTCCCAATAACCCTGGCGGTGCTGTTCGGAAGCCAGAAAATCCAATCCTTTCAGGGCAGTCAGCCGCACCTGTGGATCTTTTTTATCCGCGCGGGCCTCGTTCCCGGCAACGAACACCATGCCAACCGCGATCAACAGAATCGATTCCCAGTGAATGAGACGACCCTCTTTAAAAGACAACTTCATCAGGCACCTCCGACCACTCATCTGGGCATTCCCGTGAGCCGATCGTTTTTCTCTACAAAAAATCCCCAATATTGACGGTAACTTGCACTTGCCCACACCGCAATTCGAGTTTCCCGGCCATTTGAACTCGGGAAGCTCATGAACCCGGGAAGCTCAATGGGGAATCAGCGACAATTCCACCACGGCTGTGATAGGCTGAAACAATGTCGCGCGTCACAGGCCATGATACGGCCAAGGGGTGCACTTTCAGCAGGTTTTATCCTGCCCGCGGCGAGAAATGAGTTTTTCTTCACCACGTTTATGCCGCGAGGCAGAACGTCTCTCTGTATGATCGAGCAAGGTATCGCAGCATGTCTTCAAAAATTATCGGCTTTATTGGCTCGGGGCAAATGGCGACCGCGCTCAGCCATGGTTTTGTTTCCAGTGGATTGGTGAAGCCGGAAGAGATTGTCGCCTACGACGTTTACGCTGCTTCTGCAGAACGGTTTGTCCAATCCACGGGTGGTCGACTGGTCGCCAGTATTTCTGATCTGGTGAACGCTGCTGATGTGATTTTCCTGTCCGTCAAGCCGCAAGCCATGCCAGTGGTGCTCAAAGAGCTGTCGAGTCTTCCTGCGGCTCGTGAGAAGCTTGTGATCTCGATTGCCGCCGGGATTACGCTGGGCACGTTGGAAGCCGGGTTGGGTGGCACGGGTCGGATTGTGCGAGTGATGCCCAACACGCCTGCGCTCGTGGGATCGGGGGCATCGGCATTTACTCTTTCTGCGGGAACACGCCCCACTTCCCCCCATGGCCCTGGCGATGCCGCCATTGTTCGTGAACTGCTGGAGACTGTGGGAGTGGCGGAAGAGGTTCCAGAAACGTTAATGGATGCCGTCACAGGACTTTCTGGCAGCGGGCCTGCTTATGTCTACCAGATCATTGAAGCGTTGAGTGATGGCGGCGTCCGTGTGGGGTTGCCTCGTGCCACTGCCACTCGTCTGGCTGCACAGACGGTACTGGGGGCTGCTCAAATGGTGCTGAAGACCGGTGATCATCCCGGTGCTCTTAAGGACGCCGTCACCAGTCCGGGGGGAACGACGATTGCTGGCTTGCATGCGATGGAAGCCGGGGGAGTTCGTGCGGCTCTGATGAACGCGGTTGTTGCAGCAACAGCGCGTGCCAAAGAACTGGGCAAGCCTTCTTAATGCTTCTTGCTGAAAACTGGATAACGCCAGTGGATGACTCGACTGAAAATTTTCGTGACTGGTCATCAAAGCACCGATCATCAGGTGAAGTTTTCAGGGAAATTTCTGTTGCATCAAAACACTCGCGACTTTTGATGCGATCTGCGTTAATCTCTCACCTCTCCTACCGAATCGGACTCTTTGTCTCCCGCAAAAGGCCTACCGCATGTTCTGTTCTTCGCTCACTACGCGGTCTGAATTGATCTCCCTTGCGATGGCAGGTCTCACTGCCATGCCTGCCTTTCTCATTGCTGGAACCCTGCTGGCGGCGGACGCGAAGCCCGTCTATGAAAGCCCGCTGGTTTCAGTGGCCACGCCGGGCCAAAGTGTTTCCATTGACGTTCCTTTGAAAGGCGCCAAGGAACTTTATCTGGTCGTGAGCGATGGTGGAGATGGATTCGGCTGTGACTGGGCCAACTGGGTTGAACCTACGCTCACAACAGCCACAGGGACGATGAAACTCACTGACCTCAAATGGACGAAAGCCGAGGCGGGTTTTGGAGAGGTGCGGGTTAATCGGAATAGTAGTGGACAGGCCATGTCGGTCGCGGGACAGCCGGTCGCATTTGGCGTAGGAACACATGCCAATTCGGTCGTCTCGTATCAACTGCCCGAAGGTGCCCTCCGCTTTCAAGCCAAAGGAGCCATCGACGATGGCGGGGCCAGGCAAGGCTGTGGCAGCACCATGAAATTCGCTGTCTACACCCAGGCTCCTCCCCTGAAAGTCACTCAACCGACGGGAGCGGGTGCTGGCAGTCGGGAATTGGATAATGCCGTCAGCCAACTTGATGCTGGCGAGGGGTTGGAAGCGAAGCTCTTCGCGGGCGAGCCGATGATGCTCAACCCGACAAATATCGATATCGATCCTTTTGGTCGCGTCTGGGTCTGCGAGGTTGTCAACTATCGCGGACACAACGGCGAACGTCCCGAAGGGGATCGTATTCTGATTCTGGAAGATACCAATGGCGACGGTGTGGCCGACAAGTCCACCGTTTTCTATCAGGGACGCGACATCGACTCGGCCCATGGCATTTGCGTGCTGGGAGATCGTGTGATTATCTCGGCCGGTGACAGCATCTTCTCGCTCTCTGACCGCGATGGCGACCTCAAGGCTGATCCCAACAGCAAAGAGTTGCTTTTCACGGGAATTGAAGGGAAGCAGCACGATCACGGCGTGCATGCGGTCGTTTTAGGCCCTGATGGCAAACTCTATTTCAACTTTGGAAATTCGGGGCGGCGGCTGAAGGACAAGGACGGCAAAGTTGTGATCGACCTTTCCGGCCGCGAGGTTCACGACCATCGCAAACCTTATCAGGAAGGGATGGTTTTTCGCTGCAATCTCGATGGCTCCAACGTAGAGACACTGGGTTGGAATTTCCGTAACAACTGGGAAGTCTGTGTCGATTCGTTTGGATCGATGTGGCAGTCCGATAACGACGATGACGGCAACCGGGGTGTGCGGATTAATTATGTGATGGAGTTTGGTAACTATGGTTACCGGGATGAATTCACAGGTGCCGGGTGGCAACAACCCCGCACCAACATGGAAGCGGAAATTCCCTTGCGGCATTGGCATCTGAACGATCCCGGCGTCATGCCCAATCTCATTCAGACGGGAGCCGGCTCACCCACGGGAATTCTGGTGTATGAAGGCCAGCTGTTGCCAGAAATCTTCCGCAATCAAATCATTCATTGCGATGCCGGCCCGAACATTGTCAGGGCTTATGTCGCTAAACCAGACGGCGCTGGGTACACGGCTGAAATGGAGACGGTTCTGGAAGGCAAACGTGACCAGTGGTTCCGTCCCAGTGATGTTTGCGTGGCTCCGGATGGATCGTTGATCATTGCCGACTGGTACGATCCCGGCGTCGGTGGTCACCGTGCGGGCGATGTGGAAAAAGGCCGCCTCTTCCGTGTGGCTCCTCCCAACAGTCCTTACAAATTTCCCAAACCTGATTTCAGTACGATTGAAGGGGCGATGGCACAGCTTGCCAGTCCCAACTTGTCCGCTCGCTCGCAGGCTTATCTGGTTCTCGAAAAGATGGGTGAGAAAGCCCGGCCAGCACTCATTTCCCTGTTTGAAACCTCGCAGGAGCCACGTCTGAGGGCACGGGCTTTGGGACTGCTCAAAAAGAACACCGATGTTCTGAACAAAGCACTCATTGACCGTGATCCCAATATTCGTATTGCCGCCCTTCGCCTGTTCCGTCAGACCTATCAGCCGGTTGCGGGTTCACACAACACAACCGCTTTGACATCGGCCCTCGGTACTCTCGGCAATGACCCGAGTCCTGCCGTCCGGCGCGAGTGCCTGGTCGCCTTGGCTACCGCACGCGCTTCTGCCAGCGAAACACTTGGCAAAGGGATGCATGTCATCCCGCAGAAGCCATTGCTCTGGGCCAATCTGGCACTTCAGTATCAGGGAAATGATCGCTGGTATCTCGAAGCTCTAGGTGTTGGTGCTGAAGGTGACTGGGACGCTTGCCTCGCGGCTTATCTGAAGGCCAATCCTGAGGCTGCGGGGACACCCACAGGCCGCGATATCGTCTGGCGATCTCGGGCCACGCAAACCCCCGAACTTCTGGCCCGGATCATCAGCGATCCCAAGACGCCTGCTGATGAACTCCCCAGATATTTCCGGGCTTTTGACTTCCTGACTTCGCCAACTAAAGATGAGGCGATTGCTCAACTGGCCTTTGCGACTCAGCCCGCGCCTGATGGCCGGGACAAGCTGATCTTGGCAGAAGCGTTGGGGCGGCTCAAAACGTTTAATCCTGAACAAAACCCTTCCCGAAAAGCGGCTTTGGCGAAGGTGGTTGAAACGACTCGTGGAACGCCAGCCTATGTGATTCTGGTTGATCGTTTTAGCATGCAGAACGAATATCCAGAACTCATTGCGTTGGCGACCCAACAGGCCGACACCCAGTTGGGAGTCGATGCGGCTCGTGTGTTGCTGGCAAAAAATCAGATCCCGCTCATTGAGTCAGTGCTCATCCCTCAGGTTCCCGGTGAGACACGTGGAGTCGCCATTTTACGGGCGATTGGAAATGCTGGTGGTGGTGAGGCTGTCAAATTGCTCGGCAGGCTTGCTCTGGAGGATAAGCAGTCTCAAGACGTCCGGATGGAGGCCATTCGAGGGTTAGCCAAGTCGCCGCAGGGAGCTGAGCAACTCCTCAACCTGGCCCGTGATAAAAAGCTGAGTGCGGATGCCTTTGCTGTGGCGGGGTTTGCCGTTCAGACGGCGAATCATCCCAAGCTGAAATCTCTGGTGGATGCGGTCTTTCCGCCTCTCCCTTCCCGCAATGACAGCCCGCTTCCGCCCATGGCCCAACTCGTTAAGAGCAAGGGGAATTCCACGAAAGGCCGTGAGGTCTATTTCGGCGTGGGAACCTGTTCCAAGTGCCATCAAGTCGGCTCTGAAGGAAAGGATGTCGGGCCGGCCTTGACGGAAATTGGTTCAAAGCTCAGCCGTGAAGGGATGTTTGAGGCCATCCTCTATCCCAATGCCGGGATCAGCCACAACTATGAAAGCTTCGTGGCAGAACTCGCAGACGGAACTTCAGTGATCGGTCTGCTTGTCAACCAGACGGATCAGGACGTTTCACTGAAGGGAGCGGATGGCTTGGTGAAAACAGTCAAACGCAGCGATATTGAAGAGTTGACCAAGCAGAAAATTTCACTCATGCCCGCCGATCTTCAGAAACTGTTGACTTCACAGGAACTCGTGGACTTGGTCGACTTCCTCCAGACATTGAAAAAAGTGGGAAGTTAACGATTGTTCCCCGTAGGCATTATTGCTCAGCGATGTAAAATCCCTGAGAGATCTTTCAGCTGACAGGTGACACAATTTCAAAAGGTGAAGGTCAACGATGAAGTCTGACAATTTTTTCAAACGTCTGGTCAATACCGGCTTGGGTTTTTTCTTTGTGATGACTGCTCTCGTGGCAGGACTGAGTGAGAAGGAGGGCGCGATGTCCACATTTGCTGCCGATCAGGCAAGTTCTATTTATAAGCACAAAGTGAATACCATTACCGGCGACCCGGTCGAACTCTCCAAGTATCAGGGCAAGGTGGTGTTGTTCGTGAACGTGGCGAGTGCCTGTGGTTATACAGGCCAGTACAAGCCACTTCAGGCCATCTCTGAGAAGTACAAAGATCAGGGGCTGGAAGTCGTGGGTGTCCCCTGCAACCAGTTCGGTGGGCAGGAACCCGGTTCGGCTGATGAAATCCAGACCTTCTGTTCCAACAAGTATGGTGTGACCTTCGATTTGCTGGCCAAAACCGATGTCAATGGCCCGAAAGCCTCGCCGCTGTACGTTGACCTGAAGGCCCAAAGTCCTAACGGGACAGGGGACATTGGCTGGAATTTTGAGAAGTTTCTTGTCTCCCGTGAGGGGAAAGTCATTGGTCGCTACAAATCAGGAGTCAAACCTGACTCCAAAGAACTGGTTGCCGCTATTGAGGCTGAACTCGCTAAAAAATAGTTAGCACTTTCGGATATGTTGATATAGCTGGTGATTGTAAATAGTCATCAGCGACATAATGGAAAGAGGCGATTCCCGCTCGAAATTCCTTCGAGCGGTCTGATTTCCACTTGATTCATGGCGTTTATCACGAAATGCTGGACAGCTATCGATAGCGAGTTCACCTGCACGGAGCTGGCAGGCTCGTTGAAAGTATTGGATCGGGCAACGTATGCACACTCTGTTGCTCATGGGATGGGTCTTCGCCACTTTGGGTTGGCAGAGGCCGATCGTGGCTTCGATTAATCATCTCTCGGCCAAACCTTTTTCCCAGCGATTGACCCGTTTCATCCATCTGACGCTATTTGCCTGCGCGGGAATCATTGTGCTGGTGGGATGTGCGGCTTTCGCAATTCGCTGTCTGGCACTGGAACCTGTGACTCCCTCTATTCTGGAAATTGGCTATCTTTCCCTGGGCCTGCTTCTTTGCGGCTGGTGGCTCAGTGATGCCATCCAATGGCAGATCATCAGTCGGCAGGATTTTGACGAAGAAAGATATTTCAGTCGCGTCTCATGGAAAGAGGCGTTGCAGGGACACCCCGAGGCCTCTCGCTGGCTGCGATTGCCAGGAAATGAGTCACTGATGCTGGAGGTGGCTCAGCGTTCGTTGCGATGTGAAGGTTTGCCGGCAGCTGCCAGTGGGCTATCGATTGTCCATTTTTCGGACGTCCATTTCCGCGGAGGAATGCCGCTGGATTACTTTCGAGGGGTCTTTGAAGAACTTGCTCGTCTGCGTCCAGACGTTTTTGTCTTCACCGGTGACTTGCATGATGATCCCGAGTGTTTGAAGTGGGTTCCGGAATTATTCGGAGCGCTGCATGCGCCTCTGGGTTGCTATTTCATCCTTGGCAATCACGATTGGTATGCTGATACCGTACAAGCCCGTATCGTATTGGAAGATGCCGGGTGGATTGACCTTGCCAGTCGCGTGCTCCCACTGCGCGACCCTAGCGGCGAGATTGTCATTTCTGGAACAGAGTTTCCGTGGATGGGGACATTGCCACCTTTGGCGGCCATTCCCGAAGGCCGATTTCGGATTCTGGCATCTCATTCTCCCGATGTCTGGCCCTGGGCACAAAAGAATCAGGTGGGACTCATGCTGGCGGGACATACGCATGGAGGCCAGGTGCGATTGCCCATTCTTGGCCCGGTCTTTGCCCCGAGCGTTTATGGTGTTCGGTATGCGGGCGGCCTCTATCAGTTGCAGCAGATGTATCTGCATGTCTCACGAGGCATTTCAGGAAAAGATCGGATCAGGTTTGGCTGTCCGCCTGAAATCACACGATTTGTTTTGAAAAGCAGCCCACGGATTGAGATGGCTAACACATCCACCGCAGAAGCTTCGCATTAAGAGCCTGTCCGGAAACTCTCAAATCCTTCTTCCGCTTGCGCGTTGATGACCTCAAAACATGCTGTGTGCGAAGTTGCAGGCATCGCACACAGAGCGTTACTTCAAATTGAAATCCGTATAACACGCATTTAGCGCGATAAAAAAGTTGAGGGAGAGACATGTCACATCTCTCCCTCAGCTTTCGAGTTTTCATCAGGTCACCGACATGCAGTGACACTGCGCTGAAAGGCCTTAGGTCAGGCTCTTTTCCAATTGCATGTTGAGGCAAAGGCCGCGGATTTCATTGTTCAACACTTCAAAGCTGGCAGGTGTGCCGGCCTCGAGAGTGTTCTCACCCTTGACCATCGATTCGTAAATCTTCGTCCGGCCTTCCACATCATCGCTCTTCACGGTGAGAAGTTCCTGAAGAATGTAAGCAGCACCGTAAGCTTCCAAAGCCCACACTTCCATCTCACCAAATCGCTGGCCACCGAAACGGGCCTTACCGCCCAATGGTTGCTGTGTAATCAGCGAGTATGGGCCAGTGGCTCGTGCATGCACCTTGTCTTCAACCAGGTGATGCAGCTTCAACATGTAGATGTAGCCGACTGTGGTCTTCTGCTCGAACGGTTCTCCCGTACGACCATCATGCAACTGAGCCTTACCATCTTCTGGCAAGCCAGCCTGAATCAGCAGATCGCGGATGGTCTCTTCGAGCGGGCCGTCAAACACGGGGCATTTGGCACGGAAGCCAAGCTTGGCCGCTGCCCAACCCAGGTGAGTTTCCAGAATCTGGCCCACGTTCATACGGCTCGGAACGCCCAGTGGGTTCAGGATGATATCAACGGGTGTCCCATCGGCGAGGAACGGCATGTCCTCGATCGGCAGCACCTTGGAGATCACCCCTTTGTTTCCGTGGCGGCCGGCCATTTTATCACCGACCGAAATCTGACGTTTCTGGGCCACGTAAACCTTCACCATCTGCAGCACGCCGCTTGGCAACTCATCGCCACGCTTCATGGTGTTCAGCTTGCGGTCACGATCGTCGATCGCTTCTTCGACCGGGCCCCAGTGCTCCTTGATGACTTTCTTGCAATCAGCCTTCTTCTGTGGGCTGCGGAGATCAATAGTCTCGAAGCGGTGCATGAATGTTTCAGCATAACCCGCCAAGAACTTGGCATCGTCCAGACGCCCCAGGTCACGTCCGTCGTCATCCTGAAGTTTCTTCTCGAGAGGAACTTCAAAGTGAGTCAGGAATGTCTTGAACGCGGCTGCAATCAGATCGTTACCGGTCTCTTCTACGCGCTTCAGGTCGGTTTCAAACTTCTTACGGTCTGACTCCGACAGGCTCATCCGGCGAGAGAACTTCTCGGTATGAATGACGATCCCTTCGACACCGCTGGGAACTTCCAGCGATTCGTTTTTCACGTCTTCCCCCGCACGACCAAAAATCGCGTGGAGCAGTTTTTCTTCTGGTGTCAGTTCCGTCTTGGCCTTTGGTGAAACCTTGCCGACGAGAATGTCGCCAGGCTCAACGCGAGTGCCCACATGAATCACGCCATCATCATCAAGGTGACGCAGGGCTTTGTCGCTGACGTTAGGGATATCGCGAGTAAACTCTTCGCGCCCCAGCTTGGTTTCACGAACTTCGACATCAAACTCGTCAATGTGGATCGACGTGTAAACGTCTTCTTTGACCAATCGCTCAGAGAGGATGATCGCATCTTCAAAGTTGAAGCCTTCCCACGACATGAACGCGACAAGCACGTTACGTCCGAGAGCCAGTTCACCATCGGCGACAGCGGCACTGTCGACAAGGATTTCGCCTTCTTTGACCTTCTGGCCGACCGAAACGACTGGAGTCTGATTGAGGCAGGTTCGTTCGTTAAGTCCGGTGTATTTGCGAAGGGCTGTTCGTTTGCCGTCAATTTCGATCCAGTCACCATCGACATAGGTCACTTTGCCGGATTTCTCGGCGCGGAGCACCATGCCGCTGTTTTCAGCAACAGGCCCTTCCAGGCCGGTACCAACAAGAGGTGGTTCTGCAATCAGCAGAGGCACACCCTGTCGTTGCATGTTAGATCCCATGAGCGCGCGGTTGGCATCGTCGTGCTCAAGGAAGGGAATCAAACCGGCTGAGACACCCACCATCTGGCAGGGTGCGACATCGATGTAATTGACCTGAGAAGCGGGGAGCCAGAGGAAGTCGTTATGGTGACGGCACATCACGCGCTCATCGCGCATTCTGTCATCAGCCACTGGCGTATCGGCTGGTGCAATGTAAACGTGGGATTCTTCATCAGCACGCAGCCAGACAATTTCCTCTGTCACTTTCTTATCAACCACCTTGCGATAAGGGGTGATCAGGAAGCCGTAATCGTCGACCTTTGCGAAAATACTTAAACTCGAAATCAGACCGATGTTGGTACCTTCGGGGGTCTCAATCGGGCAGATGCGTCCGTAGTGCGAAATATGAACGTCGCGAACTTCAAAGCCAGCTCGCTTGCGGTTCAGACCACCAGGCCCGAGCGCACTCAAACGGCGTTCATGAGTCAACGTTGCCAGAGGATTGGTCTGATCAACCACCTGGGAGAGTTCGCCGCGGCCGAAAAAGAAATCAATCGCTGCGGAAACACTCTTGGGGTTAATCAAAGAACGTGGTGACATTTCCTCCACATCCTTGAGGCTCATCCGCTCCTGAACTGTTCGGCGCAGTTTCAGGAAACCCTTGCGGAGTTCTTCCTGAGCCAGTTCCTCAATGGTACGAAGACGGCGGTTCCCCAGGTTATCGATATCATCCACATGTGCTGTCGCATCACCGGAGCGAAGCTTCATCATGTAACGGATCGAGTTGATGATGTCCTCGGGACGGAGGGTCATCTCGGTGTCGGGGACGTCCTGATCAAATTTGCGGTTAACACGGAAACGACCCACGCGACCAATTCGGTAGCGATTGACGTCAAAGAACTTCTCTTTGAAAAGTTCAATGGCTTTTTCCAATTGTGGCGGGTTGCCGGGACGTAAACGCTGGTAAATTCGGAGCAGCGCATCTTCATGGCTGTAAGTCGAATCTTCGACCAGACTATCCATGATCATCGGGTCATCAGACTTCTCGGCGATCGAGATGGATTTGATACCTGAGCCGGAAATTTCTTCGGCAAGGCTCTTGGTGATCACATGGCAGGCTTCACAGATAATCTCGCCAACCCGCTCGTGTCCGCCCGGGTAGACAATGTCATCAGCAGCATGCTTACCAGAGGCGTGCTCGATAAACTGAGCATCAGCAACGTTGAGCGTCACCACGTTATGAAACAGCTTCACCAGATCACTGGTGCGACCGTAAGCGGGATCCATCGCCCGCAGAAAAGTCATAGCGCTAAATTTGCCAGACTGATCGATACGAACATTTAACGTATCGCGCTTACCGATGTTCAGTTCGATCCAGCTGCCACGTTCCGGAATCACACGGCAGGAAAAGGTCTTCTTTTCACCTGGCTCAGCGGACATCACAAAGTCAACACCAGGAGAGCGGTGCAACTGGCTGACAACCACTCGCTCGGAACCGTTGATGATGAACTCACCACCGCCGATCATAATTGGAAGGTCACCCAGATAGACCTCTTCTTCGAGTGGCTGCTCTTTCATCAGACGCAGCCAAACACGGAAGGGACGACCATAGGTCAGGCGAAGCTGACGGCATTCCAAGGGTGTGTATCGCGGCTTGCCGAGTTCATACTTAATGTACTCAAGGCGATACTTTTCGTCATAACTTTCGATCGGGAAGACTTCGCGAAGGATGGCTTCGATACCGTCATCAGCCCGCTCTCGTGGCTCGCTCTCCAACTGGAGAAAACGATGATAAGAAACCGTTTGAATCTGCGTCAGCTCGGAGATGGCAAACTCGCCTCGGATTGAACCGAAATGACGTGTTTCGCGGGTCTCGATTACACGCTGAGCTGGATTGGGCATGCGAGGCTTCCTGTAACAACTGAAATGCAATGTTCTGATGAGCAAAGCTGAAGCTTGTCAGAACCATCGACAAAAGCAGGGTCAACCAAAATTCAACAAACACAGTCGACTATGAACGGAATCAATTGCGCGAACATTGGGATTTGGCAGCAATCGAGCAGTGACTCATAAGGCAAAGGACAAAAACGGCCGCATGGCGCGCGCAAGAACCTTTGTCACCCTGCCAGAATAACACGCCAGCAAATAACCGCAACTGTCAAGAGGTCTTCACAAGAAAACACTGATGAGTCAAACCGCCAGCTACTCAAAAGCATGAAGGAATATGAATCGAGGAGATTCATAAAACAACAAGTACAAGTGATCAAAACCTTGGATGGCAGGAAACGAAACTTGCAGCGACAGTCTATAAACCATCGCTGCAAGTTAAGATGTCAGCCAAAGGGTCGAGCCTGGCAAACTGACTTCATTTTAGATGGCACAGAAAAAGTGAAACCTTCAATGAGCCATGAAATACTAGAACAAACAGGAGAGATCGCTTCTATGCCGCCGACACAAGTCGGAAAACATTAACCCGACAGGGCGAACGCCACCAGACGAGAAGGCGTACAGATCTCTCTGAAGGCAATTACTTGACTTCAGCAGTTGCACCAGCAGCTTCGAGTTCTTTCTTAAGCTTGTCAGCATCTTCCTTGGAAACAGCGGTCTTGATGGGCTTAGGAGCTCCTTCGACGAGGTCCTTAGCTTCCTTAAGGCCGAGGCCCGTGGCTGTGCGAACAACCTTGATCACGCTCAGCTTATTGTCACCAAAACCGGTGAGGATCACATCAAATTCAGTCTTCTCTTCAACGGCAGCAGCAGGAGCTGCTGGGCCGGCAGCCATGGCCACCACAGCACCACCAGCTGGCTTAATGCCATGAACTTGCTCGAGGTAGTCAGCCAGAGCTTTGGCCTGGAGAAGAGTAAGGGCAACAATCTTGTCACCCAGTTCAGTTGTTGAAGCGTCAAAATCAGCCATCTGCCCGACCCTTTCGTAGATCGCACTTACCAAATCAAATTTACTCGAGAAATATTCAAGTCGGCAGAAGCTTCCGCCTATCGTATTTCACGAATCACAGAAATCAAAAACTATTGCTAATTGCCTTGCGGCAAATAAACGCTAAATATCTTTGAGTAGAGCCGAATCGATCAGCAACTCATCAGGAGAAACCTACTCCGTCTTGTCGGCAATGCTCTTAACTTGCCCTGCCACGATTCCACCTGCCCCAAGAAGAGCACCGGCGATTTGAGCACCAGGAGAAAGAATCAGGCCCATGAGCTGACCCAGGACTTCCTTGCGGCCAGGACTCTTGCTGAGCTTGTCGACATCTTCCGCGTTAAGAATTGTTCCGCTGAGCGTACCACCCTTAACGGCAAGATTTTTGCAATCTTTTAGAGAGGCAACAATATCGCGAGCTAAAGCAACGATATCCTCACCACCCCAAACAATGGTGGAGGGGCCCTTCAGTGAGTCACCCAGATCAATGCCTGCTTCTCTCAAAGCAGCACGGGCCACTGAATTTCGCACACCCAGGACGGAAATCTTCTTGGACTGCATGAGCAGTCGCCACTTGTTTGCTGTGACAGCGTCAACTTTAGACGCATCAACAACGAGCAGATCGCGATGTTCGCCCACGGCTGTGCGAATATCTTCAATCATCATTTTTTTTACGAGCTTGCTCATAATATCTCAACTTAGATCAAGCCAAGCCATCCAAAATAATCATTCAAACGGCGGCAATCAGCAAAACCTGGAACAATTCAGTTAACTCAGAAATCCGGTCTTTTAAACAATCGTTCTTATAAGCACCAGATGCTGAAAACAGTCGTGATACGGATCACAGTGTCTATTTAATGGCATTGATGTGAGGGCAACTAGATCGCAGTAACATACACTGCGGGAGTCATACTACCAACAATCACGACATTGCGAATGTACTGGCCCTTGGAGGTCGAGGGCTTGAGTGAGCGAATGTATTTAAGAAACGCTTCAATATTTTCAGTCAGCTGCTGTTCGCCAAAACTCATTTTGCCAACAACACAGTGGACATTTCCACCGTCGTCGACACGGAATTCGACTTTACCAGCGCGGTATTCTTTGACAGCAGCAGCGACATCAGCCGTTACAGTACCGGCTCGCGGAGATGGCATCAAACCACGAGGACCAAGGACACGACCAAGAGGTCCCACTACACCCATCATGTCAGGAGTAGCGATGGCGACGTCGAAATCAACCCAGCCTTCTTTAATCTTATCAGCCAGTTCTTTACCACCGGCGAATTCGGCGCCAGCTTCTTGAGCGACGCGGATATTGTCACCCTGGGCAAAGACCAAAACTCGCTTGGATTTGCCAATACCGTGAGGGAAAACGATCGAACCGCGAACGATTTGATCAGCTTGCCGTGGATCAACACCCAGACGAATGGAGATCGTCACAGTCTGATCAAACTTGCAAGGAGCGATTCCCTTGGGCAGCTTAGCTTCAAGCCCTTTAAGAGCATTGACAGCCTGTGGAAGATCCAGAACACCCACCTTGGACGCGACTTCGCCAAGATACTTCATACGCTTGGAAACATGTGCCATGATTTGCCTTTCGCTTCCCGGAATCCGAATGAATCAGAAGACCGAGTCAATCGCGAGATAATGCACTAATAACAAACAATCAGGTAAAAACTTATTTACTCAACAACTTCCAGACCGACACTGCGAGCAGTACCCGCGATAATGCGGACGGCAGCATCAAGGTCACTTGCGTTGAGGTCGGCCATCTTGGTCTTGGCAATTTCAGCCAACTGGGCTTTGGTGACCGAACCAACTTTTTCAGAACGATGCTTGCTGGCACCCTTGGCAATTGATGCTGCCTGCTTCAGGAGTACGGAAGCAGGGGGGCTTTTCAACTCGAACTTAAAAGTACGGTCATCATAAATTGTAATAACAACGGGAACGATCATCCCGTTCAGCTCTTTTGTACGATCGTTAAACTGGGTCACGAACTGACCAAGATTGACACCATGAGGGCCCAGGGCAGTACCCACAGGAGGTGCAGGCGTAGCCTTCCCCCCTGGAATCTGAACCTTAACCTGAGCCTTGATCTTTGCTTCTTTCTTGGCCATATCTCTTCAGCTTCAACGAATGCCGTGTCAATCAGAACAACACTGCGACGGAGATCCACAGTGTTCAAATAGCGAGACAATTTTCATCAAATCAAGGACGCTCTGCCTGCCAGTATTCAAGTTCCACAGGAGTCGACCTGCCGAAAATTTCAACGAGGACGTTGACTTTCCCGTTCGTCTCATCAATGGAATCAATCGGGCCTTCAAAGCCTTCAAAAGTTCCTTCTTTAATCTTAACGATTTCTCCGACAGTAAATTCAATCTTTACTGAAGGCGAAGGAGTTTCCTGTTTTTGCTCCTGCTTTTGCAGCATTCGAGCAATTTCGTGATCTTGCATGGGGGTTGGCTTGCCGGCCGATCCGGTAAAATCACCAACACCACCCGTTGTTCGAACTACATACCAGGTGTCATCGTTGAGAACCATTTGCACCATCAGGTAACCCGGATAGAGCTTGTATTCAACGACTTTTTTCTTGCCATTCTTGTTCTCAACAACCTTCTCGGTGGGAATCAGAATTTCCCCGAAGAACTCTTCCAGTCCTTCTTGACGAATCCGACGGAGAAGATTGTCGCGAATTGATTTTTCTCGGTTGCTTGTGATTTTCAGCACATACCACAACTTGGGTGACGCATCAGCACTGGACTCCGAGGTGCCTCCCTCGGTGATATCCTGAGCTGAATGCGAATCCATCGTCATGACTAACCTCTTATGACTAACCAAAGCGACTCTTGCTGACGAGCAAACGAAAACAGTGGCAGAAAAAATAAGCCATGGAAGTTCGTCTTAACCATCAGCAGAGCGAAGGATCATGACAACCATGGGACGTTTTTGCAACTGTTGGCGGAGATCGACTTTCTTCATTATCGGTGCAATCGTATGAAACTGCACGACTTAATGGATACTGTGAGATTTACCTAAAACTGCAAAACGCCAAGAAGGCGGAGAATCCATTGCCAGAACAAATCAAAACCAAACAAAACGAGGCTTAAGCTAATTGTCACAAATAAAACAACACCAGTCGCTCTCATTAACTCTGGTCGCTCGGGCCAGCTGACTCGGGCCATTTCTGATTCGACTTCAATGAGGAAATCAGCAAACTGGGGATAGTGAACGAGTCGCCAACCGCACCAGGCGCCGATAGCGGCTAATACGGTAGGAATCCCCAGGCGAATCGCCGGGTCAAAATCACCGAGCAGGCGCATCGATAGCGTCCAGCAGCCGAGCAATACTGCCAGAATAATAGCAGAAGCCGTCAAGTAGCGAACGAGTCGCCCTTGATTACGCTTGTAAGGTACCGAAGAAGTTATGGAGCGCCAAACCGTGGCTGTGGCTGCATTCGCCATTGGGATCCAGTCACATAAAACAAGCGATTGAAAGCAACTATTGCCAGAAAAACATCACAGGAGATCAACCCGCGGGTTACATCACCCTTGTGAGACGACATCTGCCTGAGGTCACTCTTGCCACTGAACTGATGATAGAAAACAGCTGATCGTTATTTCAGGCAGACACTAAAGACAGCACGGGCGGAGGGACTCGAACCCCCAACCTGCGGATTTGGAATCCGCTGCTCTGCCAATTGAGCTACACCCGTAGGATCTAATCGCGAAACGCGGGATGTTTATCCGGCAAGTCAACACCGAGAAACCGTGATTTGGCAATCCTGCGGTTTAGGGTCTTTACTTCTTTCGCGATTCTTTGTGAAGCGTGTGCTTGCGGAGGAGCGGGCAGTATTTTTTGAGTTCGAGGCGCTCTGTTCCGCGAGTTTCTTTTGAAACACGGTAGTTACGCTGTCCAGTTTCCGTGCATTCGAGCCACACAAACTCGCGAGCCATGATTGCCTCTTCCGATCCACATTGCGAAACAAATGACTGTGGGAGTGACCTTCTGAGTCAGAAGACCAGCTACCATGAAAGATGATTTTGTGAAAACAACCCCGCAGTTTTTCAACTGCGGGGCATCACTGACATAATCAGTTGATCTTGCATATCAACAGAATCTGTTGATGAAAGGACTAAGCAAGAATCTTGGTCACAACACCCGAACCGACAGTCTTGCCACCTTCACGGATAGCAAAACGGACGTTTTCGGTCATCGCGATTGGCTTGAGGAGTTCGACTTCCATCTTGACGTTATCGCCAGGCATGCACATTTCAGCACCATCGAGGAGCTTTGAACCGCCGGTGACGTCGGTTGTGCGGAAGTAGAACTGTGGCTTGTAGCCGTTGAAGAACGGGGTATGGCGGCCACCTTCTTCTTTGCTCAGCACGTAAACCTGACATTCAAACTTGGTGTGCGGCTGGATCGAGCCTGGCTTGGCCAGAACCTGGCCGCGCTGCACGTCTTCCTTCTTGATACCGCGGATGAGGACACCGACGTTGTCGCCAGCGCGACCTTCATCGAGAGTCTTCTGGAACATTTCAACACCGGTGCAAACGGACTCAATGGTGTCCTTCAGACCGATGATCTGTACCTTATCGCCAACCTTGAGGATGCCTTGCTCGATACGGCCAGTCACCACAGTGCCACGACCTTCGATCGAGAAAACGTCTTCGATCGACATGAGCATTGGCTTGTCAACGGCACGTTCCGGTTCAGGAACGTTGGCATCGAGGGCGTCCATCAGGTCGCCGATGCACTTGTTGAACTTAGGGTCAGCTGGGTTGTCGAGGGCACCCTTGGCGTTTCCACGAACGATTTGAATGTCATCGCCTGGGAAGTCGTACTTTGTGAGAAGTTCACGGACTTCCATCTCGACGAGTTCGAGCAGTTCTTCATCGTCGACAAGGTCGCACTTGTTGAGGAAGACGACCAGAGCCGGGACGTCCACCTGGCGAGCCAGAAGGATGTGTTCACGGGTCTGAGGCATTGGGCCGTCAGCGGCGGAGACCACAAGGATCGCGCCGTCCATCTGGGCAGCACCGGTGATCATGTTCTTGATATAGTCAGCGTGGCCCGGACAATCGATGTGAGCGTAATGGCGTGTGGCGGTTTCGTACTCGACGTGCGAAACGGCGATGGTCACGGTCTTGGTTTCGTCGCGAACGGTACCGCCCTTGGCGATATCCGAATAGCTCTTGAACTTAGCCAGCCCTTTGGCTGTCTGCACGGCGAGAATGGCTGCCGTTGTTGTGGTCTTGCCATGGTCAATGTGGCCAATTGTACCGACGTTGACGTGGGGCTTTGTCCGCTGAAAAACTTCCTTCGCCATTTCTCCGAAACCTTCTTTGTTGCCGTTTGTCGACCAGCGGAACTTTCCGCCTGTGCATCAAACTGGGGACGACAGAACTTAAGGACGACAATACCTATGGGAACCACGACGGCCCCCACGTCACTCGCGTTGTCTCATCGAGATTGAAAGCTTTCTGAAGGCTTTTTTCTCTTTGTTGAGTTCATGGCGGCTCTGCTGGTTTTTGCAGAACAGCTATAATCTCAACTTTTACCAAGAGCTACCGGTGGGATTCGAACCCACGACCTCGTCCTTACCAAGGACGCACTCTACCAACTGAGCTACGGCAGCAAGCGAAACATGGAATTTATGCCGCCCGTATGCCGGAACAGCTTTAAGACGATGACCCGAATTCTCTGCGTTGTCAACCGAACCAGTGTTCCCACGGTTTCCCGGCCATTAAATCATCTGTTGTGGTTGTGGCAAGGATTGCCAGCAAGCCGCGCAGATGACCTGATAAAGGACGAGATCAAGACTCTTAGCAGAAAGCGGGTGAAGGGAATCGAACCCTCACCACCAGCTTGGAAGGCTGGAGCTCTACCATTGAGCTACACCCGCGTCAGATTTTTGCGAACACTCTTCAGTAAATGGCGGAAGCAGGATTCGAACCTGCGAAGGCAGAGCCACCAGATTTACAGTCTGGCCCCTTTGACCGCTCGGGAATTCCGCCGCTCATTTAACTTTCGATAACACAGTTACTTAGAACTTTCAACCAGGCGAGATATTTCGCTCGGTTGGAATTAAAAAATAACAAAGCTGGCGGAGGGATTCGAACCCACAACCCCCTGTTTACAAAACAGGAGCTCTGCCGTTGAGCTACACCAGCCAATACAAAAAATGCTTTGGCTGTTTTGATACAGATCCGCCGCATGAGTTTTCAGCAAAATTAATCATCGTTGACCGTGTGATTAGTTCTGAAAACTGGAGCGAGAGTATAGCAGCCAGATTGATCGCTGCAAGGTAGACGCATTTTCGAGGAAAACGGCATAATCTGCTACTGGGAAACATGTTATGCGAACAGCGGGTATTCGCTTGCTGAAGATTTGGAGCAAGAAGGCTCATCGGACGGGCTTGCCCTGGTGTAATACCGGTTGTTATGTACAGTCAATTGGGTTCGGCGGCTTGCCACACCCTGAATTCTCAACAACAGTTCCGCTTGTCGCGGCACTCTGTTCAGCCGTCCGTGGGTTGTAGGTTCAGCCGTCCGTGGGTTGTAGACACAAAAACACCAAAAGCAGGTTCGCACTGATTTCTCAAGTGCACCTGCTTTTGGCGAATTGCTGCGACTCGGGTGGGTGACGCTATCTATCCCATGCCAGATTGCGGTCGAAGGCTACTCTATCCCTGGGATGTCCAGATGTTCGTCGGTGGCAATCTTTTTGAGCTTCTTGAGAGCGCGTGCTTCAATCTGGCGGATGCGCTCTTTTGTGACTCCAAAGCGATGTCCGACCTGTTCGAGTGTCTGCGGTTGCTGCTGCAAGCCTAATCCGTAGCGGTGAACGATGATGTCTCGTTCGCGCGTGTCGAGCTGGCAGAGGATTTCCATCAATGCCTCATGTTGCCGATGATTCGTGATTTCATCGCGAAACTGATCGGTTCGAGGGTCCATGGACTGTGTAAAGACCTCTTCGCTTCCTGTGCGGAATCGATCAAGGCGCGTGTTTTCTGCGGGGATGGAACGGGCAAAGTTCTTCATGATGGCCCATGAGGCGTACGTGGAGAATTTGAACCCGCGAGTGTAGTCAAACTTCTCGATGGCTTTGATGAGCGACATATTTCCATCGCTGATCATTTCAAAGAAATTGACCGACGGGTGTGTATGTTTTTTGGCGATGGAGACCACCAACCTCAAGTTACAGCGAATTAAAAAGTTTTTGATTTCGGTCGCCTTCTCTAAAAGCGACTGAATTTCATCCATTAACTTGACCCGGGGCTGCGAGAGAGACAAATCGCCCCTGATCCTGACGGCTTCGGACTTCAGGAAGTTGAGCTTCCGGAAATAGTGAGCCTCCTGTTCCCGTGAGAGAAGCGGGGTTGAGTACAAGCTTGCCAGATATGGCGGCAACCCTGGAGGTGGCTTGGTGATGCCATAACTGGTCGTTGGTGGAGATGTTTCGTTCTCAATCGCCGTTCGGCCCGATGCTGTGTGGAACTCGGGAGAGTCCATGAACTCAATGGACAGATCCATCAGATGCCGGGCGCGAACCTCAGCAATCGTGCGGTACAAGCTGGATTTTGTCCGTTTGAAACGAACGGCAAGATCCTCTATGGCCACACCACGATGGTAGGCCGAAAAGATGTCCTCACGTTCCTCAAGCGACAACACCTCGGTGGCATCGGGGAAGAGAGCAATCGCGGGTTGTTCCCGATCAAATTCTTTAAGCATCAGACGAATCGTTTCTGGAGATCGACGAAAACGCCTTGCGAGACGCTTGTTGATTTCTGTCGGGCCGGCACCAAAGCGGGCCAACCGACGAGCACGAGCAAGAATCTTGCGACGCTCTTCGTCAGAGACCTGACGGAAGCTGGAGCCACGCTCAATGTCGTCGTGGTTGGCTTCGACAAACCGATCAACCGATGAACGCAAAAACGCCACGCGTTTGCGTCCTCCATATAAAAACTTACGGCTGATCAACCCTCGGTCACGCCAGCGGTCAACGGTTTTGGTGCTGACGTGGTACTGGCGGCTCACGTCATCCACCGTCAGAACTTCTTCATCAACCTGCTCGGGTCGAAGCTCTACGGATTCCGACAGATCCTCAATAAAAACTCGCAGATCGTGCACCAGGTCTCCGCCCGGAATCTGAAGATTGGGGTAAGAGTCTGGACGATAAGAAGTCACTTCCTGACAGATTTTCTGCCAGGGATATTCCTCTTTCAAATCGATACGTTGTGCCAACTGTTCGGCACGATCGACCTGTAAAAGGCGCACATCCCGAGGCGAGTATCTCATTTGCTGTTCGGCCAATAAACGTAAGGCCGGGTGACGGTAATTCGACATGATCGGCCCTTTCTCTATTGGCTGGCCACGCTCAAAAATGTCCCGATGACAATTTCAGAAGTTTCACGATTTCAGTAAATCTGCGGTTCTCACCTGCATCTGCTGCGCGTCGGTTCGTGTGCTTTCCCTCCCGCAAGCATTCGGCCTCAGTACACCTGATTTTGCTGTGTTATTTTGAGTCGACTGAATCGCACACGTCGCAGAAAGCGGCGATTATCGTTCCTTGTTCGTCAAGAGCAGATCTCAGGCCATTCTTGAGAAACCTGTCACTTTGATTGTTGAGTCAAACGCCGATTTGACACTTGTCCCCTGAACTCAAAGCCACGCAGGCTTTAGAAGGATGTTCACCGCCATTACTACGAACGAATACCGATCAATTGTGGATCATCTTTCTCGGAACTTCATTTTCTGGTCGAACGGGCAAGAAAAATGATTGGCCGCCCTGCTTTTGATGGCACGTGGCTTCATTTTCCGAAAGTGCGACCTTTCTTCCCAATGACGCTGGATCCCAAGACTCCAAGATTCCAATGACACTGGGAGATCGCAGTGGGTTCGGGTTCATCAACGAATGCGGGCGTCCATGAATGCTTTCGCCCATGAAAACGGCCGGCTTCAGAATCGTGCTGTAGAAATTGTCAGCAGGACGAGGCGTCAGGTGACGTTTGCGGCGAGATCAGGGTTTGATACGAATCGCAACTTGAAATGGCGCGTTGACGATTGCATCAACATGATTGCGCAAAGCAGCAGGAATGGCAGACAGAGCGATATTTCAAATGGGAATGTGTATTAATCAGACAAGACCTCACCAGCAGGCGCGTTGTAAGCGGGGCGCGTCTGGTAGAAAAGGGCTTTGCGTTCACCAGGAAGGGTGAAATCGAAACCGCACTTTTGAAAGAACTCTTCAGATGACGTGATGGCCAGGACTTCAAAAACGTGCATCTCTCGGGCACGGTCAACAACGGCCTGCACGATGGCTTTGCCGACGCCTCGACCCTGATAAAGCGGGCTGACCGCGAGGCTGCGAAGTTCGCCTAACTTGGGAGAATAGATTTCCAGAGCCGCAAAGCCGACGATGCGGCCGGAAATCTCAGCGATAAAACCGTTTCTGGTGAGCACTTCCAGTTCGTCATGGGTTCGAGGAAGAAGCCGTCCCACGGCCACAAAAGGCACCAGAAATTCGGCCAGAGCAGGGACATCTTCGCGTAATGCCTGTCGCACGGTCATTTCTGGAATCGAAGAGTCACTCATGCCAACCTGTTACCTTTCTGGCCTTCCGCTGTAATGTCCGATGGCAGGCCACTCTTTCATCGAGAGCCTTATCACACGTTTTTGTGCCTGCCGAAATCATCAGAAGCAATTACCGGTGCTCTGGTGTTCTGGCGAGTTGTCGCAACGTGCGGAGATTCATCAGATCCAGATCTTCCCCATCACGTTCGCCTTTTTCTGTCTCAAGGTACATCGGGATTTGGGAAAAGCGAGTGTCATGCAGCAACCGCGAGAAGGGAATTCGCCCCAGGTGGCCTTCACCAATATGAGCATGCCGATCGACTCTGCTGCCGAATGGTTTTGCGCTGTCGTTCACATGGAAGGCCCGAATTCGCTCCAAGCCGATCAATGACGACAATTTCTCGAAGGTCTCGGCGTATTCGTCGGCAGTGGTCAATGGGTAACCAGCGGCGAACAAATGACAGGTATCGACGCAGATTCCAATACGATCCGGTTCATGCACGCCGTCCAGCATCCGGGCGAGTTCTTCAAACTTTGCTCCCAGGCAGGATCCCTGGCCTGCGGTTGTTTCCAGCCAGATTTGCGCACTCAAACCCCGGCAGGATTGATGCACATCATTCAACGCGTCGATGACGCGCTGGATGCCTGCCTCTGGGGTCGATTTCACCGCACTGCCCGGATGGAGCACCACACCGGGAATTTGCAGCGCCTCGGCACGCTCCAGTTCGTCTCGCAGAGCATCGCAGGATTTGTTCCAGAGAAGATCATCCGGACTGGCCAGATTAATCAGGTAGCTCGCATGGGCGCAGGTGTTTTGGATACCGGCAGACTCACGGGCTGTGGTGAAAAGGCGGGCATCTTCGTCTGTTAGCGGCTTTCCTTTCCATTGATTGTTATTCTTCGTGAAAATCTGGACGCAATCCATTTCCAGGTGGTGCGCGGCTTCAATGGCTTTGTAATAGCCACCCGCAATCGACATGTGGGCACCAAGAATTGACACAAGACACCTCCCGTTTTCAATGTGTGAATACCTGGGAACAATAGCCGAGTTTTGCCTGAGACGCACACCAGACGGTCATCTCTTCAGGCCGGTTGACATCATGAACGGGCGTTTTTTGAGAGGACTCGGGCCATGTGGTGGTTGATCTTTCCTGTCTTCCTGATGACCACGTTGCTGCTTGTCTGGAAGTGGCGGAGAGTTGTTATTCATTGCAGTCCGCCAATGCCCCATTGGAAAGCCCCGTTAGAAAACCAGTGCCCCATCGGCCCGTCTGTCACTGAGTCCCCCTCTCCTCTTGCTCATAAAGTCGATCCTCAAGAGGTTGAGGATGCTGCCCGCGAATTTCAGTCTCACTGGCAGGCTCTGGCAGAAACAGCCGAAAACTATCTATCGACCGGTGGACACCGAGGAATTTTCTGGAAGCAGTTTCAATGGGGAACATCGGCAGTACTTGCCAGTTGCCCCACGACGGTCGGCGTATGGGCTTTCGTCTCTATTGAACTGATGGTCGATACGGCAGCGAATGAAGAACTGGAAGATGCTCCCGGGGCCATTCAATGTAAGCTTGCCAGTGTTCTCTATCATTATGCTGACTTGTCGGGAGATTCAGAAATCGAGTCCCGGTTCTCGACTTTAGAGAAAGGGGCGGAAGCTATCGCCACCTTTGATCGTTCAGAACAGTCGGTGGGTTCTCCGGAAGATCTCCATGATGGTGATGTTGATAAGAACTCTATTGAGTCAGCGGCCCAGAAGTTCAATGGGTTATCAAGTCTGTCACGGCCCCGCTGGAGATTTGCCAGCCGGCTATTGATGAATTTGCCTCCTTTACAAGCCGTTCACAGGCTGGGCTACACGTCATGTGGTGAAATCCTACTCAAGAATTTGTGACTTGTTTCGGCAGAAACTGCCACGAGACGAGTCTTGAGATGAAAACGTCTTGGCAGAATGACTTGCGACTGCTTACAAGCGGCAAAACCCGCATAACACGTGTTCAAAACCTGTGAAGATGTAACGTTTGTAGCAATCATTCTAAATCAGCAGACCTGACGTTCATTGCCGTACACCATGCGCCGGGATGATTAACGATTCCGATACGTTCCACGAGAGATCGATAGGTACTCGCGCTCAAGAGACCTAAAGGTTGTGGAATATTCGGAATGGATGCCTGTCGGCATCATCCCCTGGCACTGCAAGGCTCGCAGGGAGGACTACAGTGGGACACTGTTTGTCTTCGGGATTTTTCCGAACACAGGGAATGTGTGATTGAGGAGCGCATGATGCAGTTTTCTCTACCAAAGTCCTGGCGGACTTCGCTGGCTCGGGCTGGCGTGATGCTGGGTGCTTTTGGCGCAATGGCGGTGCCCGTGTTCGCAGAAGACGCGACCACGCTTGCCGAACAGGCCAAACAGCGATTGAACGGACAAGTGGTTGCTGCTCCTGCTTCACCGATTTATCAGGTGAGCGCCATGAGCATGCAGGGTGAGGTTCCTCCTCCTGTTCCTGGTGCCAATGTGGGCCAGCCAGACCAGATTTTTGTTGATCCTGGCTATATCACTTCGGCTCCTGCCGAAGAAGAAGTCGGCCCATGGACACTGCAAGGTGCTCTGGGCGGGCCTTCTGATAACGGGATCGTTTTCGGTGGCTGGTTGGACGTTGGCTACCAAAACAATCCAGATCTGTCTTTCACAGACGCCGCTGAAGCAGGCCACGTCAACGTGAGCCAGCTCTATGGTTTCGTCAAGAAGGAAGCTGACGGATCCAAGGGCGTGGACTGGGGTTTCCGGTTCGACGCACTGTACGGTACCGATGGTAACGATGCCCAGTCCTTCGGCAACCCTGGTGGCCGTTGGGATAACAGCGGCAGCTTCGATCATGGTATCTACGAATGGGCCATGCCTCAGGCTTATGCTGAAATCGCTGTTGGCGATGTGTCGGTGAAAGTTGGTCACTTCTACACCATCGTTGGTTACGAAGTGGTGACTTCACCTGACAACTTCTTCTACAGCCGCCAGATCATGTTCTGGAACAGCGAGCCATTCACCCACACCGGTGGTTTGGCAACCTGGAAAGCTAGCGATAAGCTGACCGTCTGGGGCGGCTGGACAGCTGGCTGGGATACAGGGTTCGATCAATTCGGCGGTGGAAGCAACTTCCTGGGTGGTCTTAGCTATGCTGCCACCGACAAGCTGTCGTTGATTTATACCACAGCTCTGGGTGATTTCGGTGCTCGTGGCGACGGAGCGATCAACAGCTTCATTCTCTCCTACAACATCACTGACAAACTCCAATACGTGGGTCAGTACGACGTTCTGGGAACCAACAACAACGTGAACTTCCAGGTTAACGGCACCGCCCGTCAGTCCAATGGTCTGGTGAACTATCTGTTCTACACGATCAACGACAAGTGGAAGACCGGTGCTCGTTGGGAATGGTACAAGCCTGATGGCGTGTCGTACTACGA
This sequence comes from Planctopirus sp. SH287, assembly GCF_056500625.1. Classification (NCBI taxonomy): domain Bacteria; kingdom Pseudomonadati; phylum Planctomycetota; class Planctomycetia; order Planctomycetales; family Planctomycetaceae; genus Planctopirus; species Planctopirus sp. SH287. Next base: position 3,459,516 of record NZ_CM151403.1, read on the forward strand.
AATGACCTACGGCGTGAACTACAAGCCCATCGACAACTTTGTGGTTCGTCCTGAAATTCGCTACCAGTGGGCTCCTGGCATTGATTATGACCAGACCATTTTCGGTATCGACGCTATCTTCAAGTTCTAATTTGAAGCTAGTGCCGTGTCACGGCGTTATCTTGGGGTTTCATGCGTAGTCACGTCCTCCGATGTCGGACTTGACAACCTGTTCAACCCTGATTTTAAGCACTTGACAATGCACTAGTGTGATTGCATCAATCGCTGCTGCCGGAGATTTTTACATCTCCGGCAGCAGTTTGGCCTCATCGCGATCATGGATGTCCTGCGAGCCGCGGGAATGAGACTTTCTCTCATTCCCGTGTCTGTATTTATAGACCAGAAATTTGTCCGTTGTCTGTCGTCCGTCGTTAGTTAATGGGTTTTCAGACCTGGAACTTTCTGTGATGAGTCAATTCCTGCTTGGCATTGGCTTGCTCTTTCCGGTCATCAGCGCTGTCACCTTGATTTAGGCGACGCTGGAATATCGGCGAACAGGACGTCATTGCTCGGCGATCCTGATTCCATTCCTGGGGCCAATCATATTGACGGGCTGGATGCTTCAGGCAGATCGCCCCCTTGCGGGGTTTGGGGCGGCGTATGAAGGTCAGTCGCTCATCCACGCATGGGGCTTACGCCGCCAGATCGCAGGCTTTCGGGTGAGGGGTATTGAGGTATTTGTGTTTCAGAGAGATACCGATAACACTTCGTCGATGGCGATGTGCTCCCTTTCATTGAGAGCGATGCGTCTCCCCCTCTTCCGGCCTGCGGCAACCTTCTCACTCAAGGGAGAAGGGTATTGGGCTTCTCGACTGATTCTGATCGGAATGAGGTTCTCTCTGCACAATTGGCGAAGAGCGTGTGCACAAATGGCGAAGAGCGTCACCAACCTGACTCATTCGTCCCCCCGGACGGCAGATTGATGACGCTCTTTGTGATTGGCAGAGATCGCGTTAATTGCTGTCGACTTCTACTTCAAGACACTTCTGCTTCTTAACACTAAGATTTCACGGCGTTTTTGCCGTGCTCAGGAAGCTGAAGAGACCTTTGCGCGGTCGCTTGATTTCATCGGGCTTTTCATCGGCAACCTGGGTCTTATCCATGAGCAACTGAGCCAGATGAACGAAGCTTTTTGTCAGTCGTGTTTTAGGAGCCTGCAGAATAAGCGGCACGCCATTGTTCCGGGCTTCCACCATGACGGCATAGTCATTCGGAATTTGTGCATAGACTTCTCGACCCAACGTTTCCAATGCTTTTGTCAGGCTGATCTGGCTGTCTTCCAGCCCGATACGATTGACAACAATACGTGTCTTTTCGCTTAACCCCTCGTAGTTACTAAAGAATTGCAGCAGGCGCACGGTGTTTCTCAGGCTGGGAAGATCCAACTGAGTGATGAGCAGGATGACATCGGCCACTTCCAGAGCCGCAAGATCCGATGGCCCGTAGCTTTTACTGATATCGACGACCAGATGCGTAAAAGTCGCTTTGAGCAGCGCAATCACCCGGCGGAGAACATCGGGCGAGATGGCCACGCGGTCATCCAGTTGCACGGGACGAGGCAAGAGAAAGACGCCGCATTCATGCTTGGTCAGAGAGCGTTTTAACAGGGCATAGTCGAGACGGCTGATGTTGTCAGCGACATCCTGAATCGTGTAATCCGGGATGATATCCAGCCAGACGTCTGCATCTCCTAACGCAAGATCCAGATCAATGATCGAGACACTGGCACCTGGCTGAACCGCCAGTGCACAACCGAGGTTTACTCCCAGGGAGGTGCAGCCGATTCCTCCTGAGACACCGGCGAGCGCAATCACCTGACTGCTGCGGACGGTGCCATCGCTGCTGCGTGCTCCACCACCGGCCTGAATACGTTCAATGGCCGCCAGAAAGTCATCCAGCTTCAAAGGTGAACTGAGGAACTCGCGTGCGCCATTGCGCATCGCCTGGAGAATGAGCGAACCTTCTGTCGAACTGCTGATGACAAGAACTTGTGTTGTAGGAAGCTCTGACGCAATTCGCCCAACAAGTTCCAGTCCTTTTTGAGGATTCGCGTCGAGAGCGATGAGCGCAATATGGGGCTGTGTTTGCAGAATCACATCGGCAAAGAACTCATATTTCGAGCACTCTGCTTCCAGCCAGACCATATCGATGCCGAGAAGCAGCGTTTTTAACGCGTTTCTTGAGCTATCGTGAGGATCGACAAGTGCGAGTCGAATGACGTTTTTCATAGTTCAACCATCAAAAGTCGGCTGTCGCTGAAATAAAGTTTGATCCCAACGACTCAACAGAAAATCGTATCACATCCGGTTGAAACTCAATCAGCTTTGAAGTGAGTCCTGAGGCTATATGAGGAATAGGTTCCTCGATATTTGTTGCCTCTGATTAGTTTTAAGCAGTTGTCAGTTGTCAGTTGTCAGTTGTCAGTTGTCAGTTGTCAGTTGTCAGTTGTCAGTTGTCAGTTGTCAGTTGTCAGTTGTCAGTTGTCAGTTGTCAGTTGTCAGTTGTCAGTTGTCAGTTGTCAGTTGTCAGTTGTCAGTTGTCAGTTGTCAGTTGTCAGTTGTCAGTTGTCAGTTGTCAGTTGTCAGTTGTCAGTTGTCAGTTGTCAGTTGTCAGTTGTCAGTTGTCAGTTGTCAGTTGTCAGTTGTCAGTTGTCAGTTGTCAGTTGTCAGTTGTAGATACAGGGGGCTTATCTCGTTTGGGAAGCATCATCTCGTGGCAATTTCATGCTAAAAACTTAATGTCAGCCAATTGGGGGAATCTTCTCAGGGACGAGTTCCGGAAACGGGCTGAATCATTCCAGGGGCTGTTGCGGGCCTGGTCTCTCCCCGAGTTGAAGCGGGTTTTGGCCCTGAAAATCGCGAGGAATTGTTTGCAACAGCTTCTGAATTTTTGCTGGATGTCTGAGTCACGCCGGGTGGTGCCGGGATGTTGCCGGGAGGATAGGACGGATGGAAGTCAGTGGCGTTTGGCGTGGAATCAAAAGGTGCTGCCGGTATCGGGGCGAGTGACGGTTGCCCCGTCCCTCCTTCAGGTGGCGGAGGCAGCATGCTTCCCGGAGAAATCAGCCCGGGGGTTCCCGGAATGGGTGTGAGAGCCGGCGTGGGTGACAAACCAGACCCCATCACACCCGGCGGGGAACTGATGGTTCCTTGTGGGCCGCAGTTCGGGCAGGGGTCACCATAGCTGGGAACTTCAATTACGCCTTGAATGAAGAGTTCACGATCTGTAGGAACTGCGGTGCTGGTTCCTGGGAGCCTTTCGGGAACTTGTGAGGGATCCATGGCACTGACGAACTCGGGAGTGATCAAAACCAGAAGTTCAGTTTCGACTTCATCATAGTTCACCCGGCGGAACGCCGCTCCAATGAACGGAAGCTCGCCAAGAAAAGGGATTTTAGATGTTTGAGCGGTTTTGCGAGAAGAAATCAGACCGCCAATCGCCAGCGTCTGTCCGAAATTCATTTCCACCTGAGTTTCCACTGTTCGCTTGGTCAAACTGGGAACGGTTGTTCCGTCAAGAACAACTGCTGAGGTCAGGTCTCTTTCACTGACTTCGGCAATAATGGTCTGTTTCAGGTGTTTCGGTGAAAGAATCATCGGAACCGATTCCAGTCGAACACCATATTCGCGCCATTCAATCGCGATTGTTCCCAGACCTTGCGGGACGGGAATTGGAAATTCACCACCGCTGACGATTTTGGCTGGTTCGCCACTGCGGGTCACGATGGTGGGTTCCGCTTGGATTTTGAGCAGACCTTCCCGCCGCATGGCTTCCAGCAACCCGGCAAACGAGTAGTCATCGCCCACCAGACCAAGTGTCATGGTGGGGTTTGATAAGGACGACTGGGCCAGACTGGAGGCGATGGGGCCGCCGATTGGCAGCGTTAATGTATCGAGTGCTGTAATCGCTCCGGGCGTACTGGCAAAGGCTGCATTCCGACCGACGTAAGAGAAGTTAAATCCCAACGCCCGCATTTTGGCGCGCTGGACTTCCATCACTTTACATCGCAACTGCACCTGTTGTGGCCCCCCCATCTTCATCTGATTGAGGACGTTGGGATAGTAGAGCTTCGCGATATCCACAATTTCGGTGATCTGATGTGGTTCCACCACCCAGCCACGCAACAGGACATTGTCCCGGAGCTTGGTGACGGTCACGGCAGTATTGGGATACTCTCTCCTGAGTACGGATTGAAGGAGGCGGGCATCCCCTGTCACCATGACATCGATGGTGCTGATCGTGCCGTTTTCGTCGGTGATCACCAGGGTGGTAATCCCTTCCACCAGACCTTGAATTCGTAATTGATCGTGAGACAGAGCTGTTACGCCAACAACAGCCGGGTCAAAGCCGTCAACCCGCGTGATTTTGCGAGGGAACTGGACGACTTTGGCAAATCGTTCAGCAATCTCCAGCTTTGAGCGGGACGAATTGATCTGCACGATATCGCCTGCCATGGGCGCATGTGTTGGCTGGGCACAGGCTTGTCGGGTGCCAATCGAGAATCCAGCCGGGAACATCAGTGTCTGGCTGAAACACAGCCCGACAACGATGATGGCTCGTATGCGGCGTATGACGTTATGAATCAGCATCCCTGCACCTCTCGTTCAATCCATCGAACGATCTGAAAGACCTATAATTGCATGTCCCGCGAGCCTCGCAGACATCGGCTCGGCGGTTCCCGCTGAGATTTCTAGCGAAACTTATTCTTGAGAAACTCAAGCCTGGCCCGGCTTGAACTCCCGGAGTGATGTCACTTGCGATTCTTCAATGTCACCCTCTCTTTGTGGGAGAGGCCGGGGTTAAGGAATCACGAGTGTTTCCACCGGTGATCTTCCCCCCCTTATTCGGCCTTCGGCTACCTTCTCTCCAGTGCCGTGTCACGGCTTTGTCTTAGGGTTGATGTCGCCGCAACGTCCTCCGTTGTCGGACTTGACTACCTGTTCAACCCTGCTTTTCAACTTTGACAATGCACTAGGTGAGAAGGATTTGTTAGCTTACGGAGAGACTCTTCAAATGAACTGTGAGAACAACATTTACCGATTCAATGACTGACGTGTTTGAGAAGCAGAAGGCGACCCTGTTGGGACTTGTGCGTTTTTTTCTGTAGAAGCGGAAGGGGTTGCTGAAGTTGACGCTCCCGAGGAGGTCGTCGACTTCCCGGCGTTACTGACAGACCCTGGTGTTCTGGTTGTATTCAGCCCCAGCAGGCCAAGCCACCCAGGGATGGTTTTTGAAGGCTTGTCTAGCGACGCTGATGGTTGTGCTTCGGGAGCTTCGGGGAGTTCAAATTCGGCCACCTGCTTTTTATCGCCATTGAAGATTTCCACTTTCCATGTGGGCTTCGGTGGCGGTGGTGTTTCAACAACGGGAGGTGTTTCCTGTTTATCCAGAAAATCGGCAAATGACGGCTGTGCAGGCGATGGAGATGCGGGCAAGGCGTTGGCCACCGCTTCCGGATTCGTTGCTGCCGGAGCGTCTTCAGGATCATCAAAGAGTTCGGCCAGCTTGCGATCTAACGCAGACTCGTCGAGGTCTCCTGTCTGTTCGGATTCTTTATCGTTGCGACCACGCAGCAGCAGGTGCAGCTTTCCTCGCTGCTGAGCCAGTTCCAGCAGGCCACCCTGGTTGGGGTAAACCAGCAATGAAACGTTCTTGGACTGTGATGAATCTTCTTTGGCGGATTCCGCTCCCATCCGGACGGCGTCAGTCGCCCAGACCTGGATATATTGAAGAACAGTGCGGGTCTTGAACACCTTACCTACTTTTGGCTTGGTGTAGGAATAAGTAACTTGAATATCGACCCGGTCGCCCGGCGACAGCAAACCACTGTGAGTCATGGTGGCTGTTACGGGAACAGTTACGACGCGCATTCCATTGGGAATTTCCATGGAAGCACCGTACTCACCTTTGTTCCCCAGTTGCTTCTTCAGAACGTATTGCCCTTCATACAGCTTCACGCGGGGAGCACGCTTTTCATACTCTTCTTTGGTGGTGATCACGTCTTCATGAACTTCACTTTTGGAAACCAGTTTGAAGCCCACGCAAGTTTCATCGAGTGGTGTGCCAGCCTGAACTTCTTTGCGAGCAACCAGAACCTTAACCTTCGGCCCGCCGCCATCGTTGGCGCGGCTTCCTAAAGCTTGCTGAACTCCGACCATAGCGATCAGGCCACAGGCCACCGCTACGAGCATGAGGATCATGGGTTTTAATTTCATGGTACCACTCCGAGTGGAATCTCTTTACGGGAAGACGTCTGCCAAACAAGACTACGCCCAAGCATAGGTCACGTTTTCACAGTCGGTCGAAAGATTCCGCACTCGATACGATCAGCCACCCACCCTTTGGTGGAATGGACGCTGTCGTTCAACATCGGCCAAGGAATGGGGGACTCTTCAGTCTTTGACGAATGAAGGCATCAGAACGGTTGATCCGGGAATAACAGCGTTACTGCCTCTTCACATTCATTGGGCATCATGGATGACGTTTGCGTAAAGTTGATTGCGTGCTAACCCTGTTTGGTTCGCTTTTCAGGCAAAAGACAGATAATTTCCTCAAGTTCCTAACGAAAACAGGCCCTGCCATAAGTGGCAGAGCCTGCTGATATTTCGCTCGGGATTTCTTCAAGAACTAATCTGACTTAACCGGGCTGTCAGATCAGAACTTTGTTAGATCAGGCCGGCATACATGAAGTAGGCAATTGAACCAATACAAATGGGAATCCCGTAAGGGAGGAGCAACATCCGTGGCTTTCTTTCCGCGGCGATTTCCGACAGTTTGCGTGGATCGCGAATGGTTGTCCATTCTGACCAGATCAGAAAGGCCTGAGCGACGTGCTTGTAAAGATCGCGGCGGTAGCAGGCCATGATGACGGCCATGACAGCACCAACAACCACGGAGACGATAAACGCGTTCCAAGTGATTGAAGCGCCCAACCAGGCGCCCATGCCAGCCATCAGCTTGACGTCGCCAGCTCCCATTCCGCCCACAGCATAAAGCGGCAACAGGCAAGCCAGTCCCACCACCATACCGATCATTGAATCACCCAATCCGGCCCAGCCACCCATGACAGCGCCATAAATCAGGCCGCTGAGAACCATGGGGAAGGTGATCCAGTTCGGCACACGGAGTTCTTTACCATCAATCCAGGCGGCAATAACCAGAACGAGGGAGACAAATCGAACATCCCAGTTCTGCACGAGAAAATGCTGCCAGTCCATTTTTCCAAGACCTTTCACTCGAGGGGGCCGTTCCGCCACCGCAGAGGATCAGCGACAGGAACGAATGAGGTTGTCGGCGCACCAATGACGCCAGACTTACTGCGAGCTTAGGTCATGTTTCTGTGTCAGGCGGGGAAGATTTTCTTGATAAGCTCTGGCATGTCCAGAATAGAGCCGCCCTGGTTGAAAAACTGGCCTGCACCCATGGTGCTTTGGGCTGCATCGAGCCGAGTGCCAATAAAAAGAGCCAAACCGTAAGGTCTGGCTCTCAGTGGAGTTCTGGCAAATTGCAGCGAAGTTCAGGCAGAGGGGCATCGATAAAAAAAATCGTGCCGCCGGGCCTGTTCATCGTAGATATCGACAAGTTCCCGTCATGACTCACCCGGAACGGCGGAAGTCATGAGCAGGTTTGCAGACTATTCAGCGGCCTTATCAGCAGAGGCGGCCTTGGCAGCAAGCGCCTTGTTGAAAGTAATGGTCAGGCGCGACTTATCGCGAGCCGCCTTGTTCTTGTGAATGAGTCCGCGGGCTGCCATCTGATCAATCTTCTTGATCGCGACTCGCAGTTCCGTTGTGGCGGTTTCTTCGGTACCACTAGAAACCACGCTGACAAAAGCCAGTCGTGTTTTTTTCAGGGTTGTCCGCAGAACTGAACGCAGAATTCGGTTCGCTGCACGTCGTTTGAGTTGCTTGCGGAGAGAACGCCGTGCACCATCACTGTTAGGCATAACTTCTGAACCAGATTGACGTTATGTGGATTGACTTAAATAGGTGGAGACGCCTGATCAAGCGACCGGGCACTCCTCGGAAGGGTGATTCTAGCTGAGAACCACAGGATTTGCCAGCGAACAGACTTGTTGCGGAATTGTCTGCCGAATTGTTGTCCGGATGGGATGTCCTGACAGCGGGCACTGAAACTCATTTTCTCATAAAGAACTGGAGAATGCGATTCAGAGTTCAAGCCTGATGGTTCTTTAGCCCTTCATCTACGATAGAATTCGGGGTGAGCACTCTCTGGATCTCCTGATGACTCCCTAATAATGATTTTGCAGAAGTCATTTCCCCTGGCCTGAAGAACTGGCTATCTGAGACTTGGGGCAAGTCATCACGGGAAGGTTGCTTGCATGACTCTTGGCTGATGCTTCGGAGAATTGATGAACGGATATGCCCTTTGGTCGATCTTGCTGCTCGTCGGGGGACTGGCCACGCTGGTTCTCGAAATCTTTGTGCCCAGCGGAGGCATTCTGGCGTTTGTGACAGTCTCTTCGATTGTCATGTCACTTGTGTTTTCTGCCATGGCCTGGTGGACGCAGGCACCGATCCTTTTTGCGTTGCATCTGGCCACTGTGATTATTCTTGTCCCTGTCTGCCTGTTCGGGGCGCTTGGAATTTTGCCTCGAACCCGCGCTGGCAAGCGAATGCTGTTAGAACCGCCAGATGGCGACAGACTGAGGCTACAGGAACCACAGCCAAACGATCTCCAGCCTTTGATTGGGCAACTGGCTGTCGCTCGGACGATGCTTGCACCCAGCGGATTTATTTCGCTGGAAGGGAAACGATATTCCGCCACTTCAGAGAGTTCTCTGATTGAAGTCAACACGCGTGTGACTGTGGTCGGACTCAATGGAACCACGCTGGTGGTGCGAGCCGAAGTCGAGACGAAGGCCGAACCATCGAATGATGCGATTGGTCATGGCTTTGGAAACACGGCTGGTTCATCGGCCCCCTCACTCCAACCCTCTTCCGCGAAGGGAGAGGGAGTCTTCCCGGAGAGACTCTTAACGACACCGAACGGATTGCCCTTAGGCCCTGAATCTCATGCCCAGCCATTGATTGAGAAAACGACCGGCGAAAGCGACAAAGTCGAACTCGACCCGTTTTCACGATTGGCAGCCGAAGATCTGACAACTGAAGAATTACGGTTCGATCAGGAAAAGTCCTGAATCGACTTTCTCCGTTTGCTTTCGTGGGCATCCGTGAAAGAGAATTTGTTGAAGAGAATGCTTCACTTCTTGATTTGTCTTCTCAAGACAGTTAGACCGTAGCTGGATTCTCGTTGGAAGTACTGTCTCGACGAAGTCTTTCTTTCATCTGTCGATGTCAGTTCCCACACCCTGCAGCAAGAGGCTCGAATGCACCACAACGTTCCGCTGGCACCGATGTTTATGCTGGCTCAAAATCAAACGGCCGTCATCATTGGCATTACAGCCGTGGTGGTGATTGTTGTTCTGGTGATGTCCTACTTGATGATGAGGTTTTTTGGTCTTTGGATTCAGTGCAAGTTGACCGGCATTGGTATCGGCTTTACCCAGTTGCTGTTCATGACGATTCGGAAAGTCGATCCCGATGTGATTGTGCGAGCGAAAATTATGGCCGTTCAGTCGGGGCTGACAGAAGTTCATCCCATCTCGACCCGGGATCTGGAGTCACACTATCTGGCACGGGGTAATGTGCTGAATGTGATTAAGGCGATGGTGGCAGCTTTTCGTGCCAAGATCGACCTCAATTGGCAGACCGCGCAAGCCATTGATCTGGCGGGGCGTGACTTGCTGGAAGCTGTGCGGACGAGTGTTTATCCCAAAATCATCGATTGCCCCGATCCCCGTAAGGGAACGACGACGCTCGATGCTGTGGCCGGCGACGGAATTCAATTGAAGGCCCGGGCACGCGTCACGGTGCGAACCAACCTGCAACAACTCATTGGCGGGGCGACCGAAGAAACGATTATTGCTCGCGTGGGACAGGGGATTGTCAAGGCGATTGGATCGACAAAAAGTTATAAAGTCGTACTCGAAAACCCCGATCGAATTTCTCAGACCGTTCTGGAGTTAGGGTTAGAAGCGAACACCGCTTTTGAAATTGTTTCCATTGATATTGCAGATATCGATGTGGGAGAAAATGTGGGTGCCCGCCTGTCGGCTGATCAGGCGGAAGCCGATATGCGTGTGGCTCAGGCCAAGGCCGAACAGCGGCGAGCGGAATTTACGGCTCGTGAACAGGAAATGATTGCTGAAGTACAGGCTAACCGGGCAGAAGTCGTGCTGGCTGAAGCAGAAGTTCCCAAAGCGATTGCTGAAGCCTTCCAGAATGGATCATTGGGCTTACTTGACTATTATGAATTAAAGAACGTGCAGGCCGATACACAGATGCGTTCAGCGATTGCCGGCCAATCGGTGAGTCAGCGAACGTAGCCGTGACTACAAAATCAGCGGTTATCGTATGGCCGTGGCCCATGTGTCGCTCAGCCAGCAGTCATTTGAGTTTTCGAGAAGGATCTGGTCATGCCATGGGCCGATTGGCGGTTTGCTCCGCTCCTTGCCATTGATGCTGGTCAGATCATTGGCTTGCTGGTGCTGTTATTTACTGTTTTAAGCTGGGTTGTCAGCGCTATTCAGGGTGCGCAAAAAAACTTTGCCGAGAAGAATGCGAAGGGCAACCGCAATCCAGGCCCTCAAGCTTCGACTGCCACAAAGATTGAAGACTTTTTGCGGGAAGCGGGAATGAAACTTCCCTCTGACTCTCAGAAGCAGATGGCACAAAACGAGCAGGCGCGCCAGCGTCAGGTGGCTCTGGAAAGGCGACGGGCTAAAGAACAGCGAAAAAAAGAGAAGGCTGCGGCCTCCACTCCCGCCGCGCCAGTCAATCGCACTTTGAGGCAGGAGATGGCGTCACGCGACGCTCAAAGATCAAGCTGGGGAGAGACTTCGCAAACGCAAAACGCCGACCATCCTTCCCTGCGGACATCGAAGTTGGCGACCACTGGCGCTGGCTCACAAACCAATGGTTCTGGCCAGGGGAATCTTGCCGGTCAACAAACGTCCCAGTTGTCAGATACGTCGCGAGCTAATGTTTCCCAATTTGGCTCGCTCGGATATTCTGTCGGTAATCAGGCAGGTGCTCAGACGGAGAATCTCTCTGATAATGCATCTGGCGGAGCGGTGACCGAAAGTGTGCACCCCCTCGTTGCGATGTTACGCAAGCCCGGTGGTATGGCAACGGCTGTGCTTCTCAATGAGATTCTTTCCAAACCACGTGCACTGCAACGTGATCATCAGTCGTAAAGACTCGTTGCTGTGTCTCGTCGCTTGAAGATATTCCGTTAATGAATGTTCCGTGTACCATGCCCACGGGCCTTTGGCGACTGATTATCGGCAGGCAGGAATCTCCGAGGCAACATGATCATTTGTGAGACCGAAAGACTCTACCTGCGAGAGTGGGTGCCAGATGACTGGAAGCGCTTTCGCCCGTTAGCAACCGATCCTCGGGTGCTGAAATATATCGGTGATGGCCAGCCCTGGGACGATGAACGCATCAAAGCCCGGATCGCCAGTTGGATGGAATTGAGTCAACATCGCGGCTGGATTCTCTGGCCCATCATCCATCGTGAAGATGCCGCATTGATCGGCTTTTGTGGTTTTGGCGATGGGTTTCCCCCTGATGTGGAGATTGGCTGGAGACTGCTGCCAGAGTATTGGGGGCAAGGATTTGCCACGGAAGCAGCCACAGCCGTTATTGATTATGGTTTTCGGAGATGGGGTTTTTCTCGTCTGATCTCTGTGGCGCAGCCTGCAAACAAGGCGTCTGTGCGCATCATGGAAAAGTTGGGAATGGGATTCGACCGGTCTTTTCAACACCATGGAATTGAGGTTGTCTGCTACTCAAAAAGCCACCCGGCCTTGCAGATTGACCAGACAACAAAACTTCTGATACGTCCTTATCAGAGAGAAGATGAGGCAGAGGTTGCTGGTCTGTGGACAGAGGTCTTCCCCAGTCCTTCACCGTGGAATATACCCCTTGAAGACATCCGGAGAAAACTCACTGTTCAGCCAGAACTTTTCCTCGTCGGTCTGGTGAATGATCGAGTTGTGGGAACAGTGATGGCGGGCTTCGATGGGCACCGGGGCTGGTTGAATCTGGTTGCCATTCACCCTGACAATCAGCAGCAAGGACTGGGAAGAGCGATCATGTGTGAAGCCGAGCGGCGCTTGCAAGCAATCGGCTGCTCAAAGGTGAACCTTCAGATCCGATCGACCAATACAAATGTTGTCGCGTTTTATGAAAGCCTGGGGTACGAAATTGAAGATCGCATCAGTATGGGAAAGCGTCTGAAGCCACCGGCTTTCTGAATTCCTGGAGTGGTAACGCCCGTTTCTATTTGACGCATCTCAGGAAACGCCATGGATCTGCTCGATCGCCTGCTGGGACATGATTCGTGGACAACGTGTCGGTTGCTCACTTTGGCCGAAGCGCTTGATGAAGGACAACTCGATCAAGAATTCGAGATTGGCCATAAAACCGTGCGCCGAACCTTTGAACACATGATCTGGAACGTGGAGTGCTGGACTGATCTGATGAAGAGCCGGCAAGTTCGCTCTCATTCAGCATGCCCCTCTTCACTGGAGGTGTTGCAAGAGCGGCACGAGACTGCGACAGCGGAGTTCATTCAATATGCTCGTGAAGTGGTCGACCAAAATCGGCTCGATGAGTCTTTCTGGGACACCCTTGACGATCCTCCCCGGCAGAAAACCTTGGGGGGAGTCATCGTTCATCTCGCCACTCATGACATGCACCATCGAGCGCAGTTGCTATTTATGATGAAGCGGCTGGGAGTTAAGGAACTTCCCGAAGGGGACGTTCTCAGCTGGGAGTTTTCACAGCGTCAATGAACTTCTTAGACGAATCGCAATTTGAAATCGCACGTTGAAGATCGCAAGAATGCTTGCCCAAATCTGCAAACATGGCACACCGCTTTGGAAACACTGAAGTTTATCGCCCCCCTCACCCCAACCCTTTCCCACGAGGGAGAGGGGGCCTTCCCGGACAGTCACTTAGTACTGGGTGCGGAGTCAATTACGCCATGCCGCGCTTCATGAATTCAAGAGCGTTTTTCGCAAGGTAAGCTTCGTCCGGGAACATGCGACGCCAGATTTTGGTGGCAGCGGCAATGGCAGGCAATGACAGGCCAAAGGCTTCGACGGTCAGCCAGCCATCGTAGTTGAGTTCTTTGAGCATTTTGAAAGTGGTGTCGAAATCGACATGTCCTTCACCCGGTGTTGACCGGTCGTTTTCCGAAATATGAACATGCACCACCTGATCCCAGCAGCCTTTCATTGCAGCGGCAAGGTCTTTCTCTTCGATGTTGGCATGGAAGGTGTCATACATCATCTTGAGATTCGGATGATTAATCTCGCGGCAGAACCGGGCATCATCAGCGGCTGAATTCAGGAAATAACACTCAAAGCGGTTGAGGTATTCGCAAACGAGAGTGATGTTGTTTTTCTGAGCATAATCAGCCGCCCTGGTGAGTGTCTCTTTGCCCCAGTTCCACTCATCAGCTGTCGCCCCCTGGCCACTGAACGAACCGATGGCTGAGTGAATCGGGCCGCAAAGGTGGGTCACACCCGCAGCGGCACAGCAGTCAATCGCCTTCTTGAGACGAGTCACAGCCGCTTCCCGGATGGCCTGATCAGGAGAAATCGGATTCTCGGTATCGGTGCAGATCGTGACCGCCGTCCGCCCCAGTTCTAATCGGGAAAGCTCTTTGCCAAGTTTTTCAAAGCGAGCAACGTCCATATCGAAAATGGGGAGTTCAACACCATCGTAGCCGTAGGACTTCAGTTCCTCGAGCAGCGGGAAATGCTCTTCGTTCACATCGGATGTCCAGAGGAGCATGTTCATGCCGTACTTCATCGATCGTTCCTCGCTTCATGGTGGCCAATGGGGGTGTTAAACAGTGGTACTTTATTCAACGACTTCAGCCGTAAGTCTGAGAGATGACCATTTACGGATGACGAATCGATGATATGGGCCAAGGGTACAATTCTTGGGGCAAGAGTTCATCTGTCCTTTGCTCGACAAGTTTTCTCGCCGGGGCCAGAGCCAGTTCCAACGAGTCGGGCAATGGCTCCAGGCCAATCCGCTTCCAGACTTGCTGCAACCGCCAGGCGAGTAACTGATTGTCGGCATAATCGACTAGAAATCGTTCTTCGATAAAAGCCGGAATGAACCAGTCCAGGGATGTCGTGGGGCGATTTGATGCCAGATTGACAACTTTCTCAACAATCGCTGGATCAACCTGTTGCATGGTTTGATAATAACGATCCACCGCATAGGGCGCGCGAGCCATCAGGCTGGCGTCGAGCAGCAGTTCCGTCGCAATATGGGCCAGAAAACCACTGCGAAACCCGTCTTGTGCCCCCCAGGCGGCTCGAAAATCCAGCGTCAATTGCGCCATGACTTCCTGAAACGCCACCGTCCGATGAAACCAGAGGTCGTCATGGTGATGCTGCTCAATCCCGCGAAGAACCGCCGTTGCACACACCCTTGATGACGGATCCGGGAAGGCTTTGGTTAAAGCGTCGTCCGAGAGTCGTTCTGGTCGCGGACGTGTTCTTCGGGCGATGGTTCCCAACCAATCAGGAACCGCTGTCCCCGCACAAAACCAGGGATTGTCGAGATATGGCAAGGCATGAGTCAGATAATTCAAGCCGATCTCCACGGGGATTATCACAATTGACAGGTTTTCTCTCTGCCAATCCCTTTACTCTGAGGGGATTCGCTGTTGCCTGCAACGAGCCATCCCGCGTAATTTCAAGAGGATCACAGAAAATCCCGTGACACGAAATTGAACAGGAATGTCGATGGCACCTGTTTGCCCGTAAGGAGGGAATCATGTCTCTGCGTATTTTTAAGACATGGACTCTGATCGCAAGCCTGTTGATATTGGCCGCCGCTTTGGAGAAGCCTGTCGTTTTTGGTCAAGCACCAGGAGGATCGTCCTCAATTGGCAAGCGAGCTGACGCCAAACGTAGCGAGAGCGTGCCCACCACCTTGATTGGCATGGAACTGCTCACGGCCGATCCTTCAGCGGCATTGAACGCTCATTCCTGGAGAGGCGCGCTTCAGGAGATGGACGTCACGCTCAGTACCCGCAAGCCAATCCTTGACGATAAGCCGCGCGTTGATCAGCAGATGCTGGGGACACTGCGAAAGATCACCATCGTGGCCCAACTCCTGCGGGATGGTTCCATAAAAACAGATCGCAAAACGTTTTCTCAACGGGACGTGGCGGCTCTGAAGGAGTGGATTGATGAATTGCGGGTTTATGGTGCCCAGGGAGCACCTCAAGGGCAACCCCTCTGGGGATTGAGCGAAGTGCAGTTTAACCCTCTATTCGACGCACTGAGTCAGCCGCTGGAAGTGGAACTGAAAGGGAAGTCATTGGCTGAAGTGATGGCTGCGTTCCCTGCGAGAGGACGTTTCCCCCTGAGAGCTTCCGAACAGACCGCCCTGGCGATTTCTCAACGGGATGAGTCCCGGCGTCTGGTAAGGCAGGCGGTGGAACGTTTCACGATCGGTACTGCATTCGCCTTGGCACTGCGGGACTTGGGTCTGGGCTACCGGCCCAGGCGAACGCCAGCCGGTGATGTCGAACTGGTCATTGATCCGCTACCAGAAAAACTCTCGGCACCAGTCGCCGAAACGGTTGATTTCTGGCCTGTGGGATGGCCCACAAAAGTTGCCTCACAAAAGCTGGCACCAGGGCTGTTTACGATTCAAGCCATGACGATTGACGGCCTGCCTTTGGGGGAAGTGCTGGTCAAGGCCCAGACTGAGGGAAAGGTGCCCATTTACTTTGATTTTGCTGCGATTGACCGGGCCGGAATTGATATTGTGACGCCCAAGGTGAAATCTTCACACAAGAAAACCAGCTGGAGCGTGGCGGTGCGCAGCGCGGTCTCTCAAGCGGGCCTCTCACGGGAATTACTCCAGGACGAAGGAGGACATCCCTTTCTCTGGATTTACAAAAATCCGAATTCCATTGACTGAAATTCACCGTCAATTCCCCCAATCATTCCATAACGCCTATGGCCTGAGTGATTTCCGCCTCATCGGGAACTTGCTTCTTCAGGAAGAACCCTCGTACGGCAGTGTCTGGTCGATCGGCATAAACGGCTTGAAATAAGTCGCATTCACTCCATTTGAGGGATGGCATAAATTCGAGGCATCGTGTTGAAAAATGGGTGTTTCGATCGATACACCCCTTTGCCCCCCCCCGAAGTGCGGCGGGAACATTTTCGCTGATAGGTCGCCACCATGTTGACTGTTGCCGATGTCGAAGCGGATTGTGGACAGCAGCATCTCGCTCAACCCTCTGAAGTTGACCGGCAGTGGGCGCCGCTCATGTTCTATGCTTCACTGACCTCGCTGGTCTTCTTAAGCGGGGTGCTGCATCTGCATGACCGGCCCGAGTTTTTGCCTCTCTTTGCAACATGTGCAGCAGTCTCACTCGCCATCTACCCTCTGTATTGGGCAGAGCTGTTTGCCCGTTGGGTGGCCCGTGATCCCAAGTGGCCACGATTTCTCCTGTACTGCCTGCTGCCCCCCTTGCGTCTGACGTGCCGCAGCCAGGATCGACGGAACGTCTGGTTCCCGTACTTAGGTTGGACACCCGTCGGCCCGGCTTCATTCACGATGATGCAAAATCGTTTGGCCGCTCCACTTTTCGGTGTGGCCATGACGGTATTGCCGCTGATTGCGATCGAGTTTATCTATCACGAAAAGCTCTCGGCAGATGCCAGACTGGATGCTGCTGTCCGTTGTGGCACAGCATTTGTCTGGCTGGCCTTTACTGTCGAGTTTTTCACAATGATCAGTCTGACCGACCGGCAGACGAAATATATTCGTACGAACTGGCTGGATCTGGCGATCATTCTGATGCCGCTGGCGATGTTCGCTCAAGCAGCACAACTCGGTGGCATCCTGCGATTGCAACAGCTTTCCAAGTTGGGAAGAGCCTACCGGCTGCGGGGAGTCGCGATGCGGATGTTCCGCGTGCTCTTACTGATGAAAGCGACTCAAAAGATCATGTCTCCCGTCTCTGAGGGGCGCTTGGCACAACTTCGGGAAGAAGCGATCGAAGTGGCTCAGAAATTGGCAACATTACAGCAGCAGATCAAAGATCTGGAACGTGGACTCCAAGAGAAGAAACTTGCACGGCTAAATCAGATTGGTATGAAAACAGCCAAGCCGGTGGAACTCACCGACGCTGCTTAAACCACGCAAGTCAGAGGCGAACGTTACCCGTTGATACCCTTAATAGAGGCAGCGTGTCTGGGTGGTTGATAGCGGGTCGTGCCGTGTCACGGCTTTGTCTTCGGGTTGATGTCGGCGCAACGTCCTCCGTTGTCGGACTTAACAACAGAAGAGACCCGGATTTTATACTTTGACAATGCCGTAGTTATCGGTGGTTGTTGTCTTATTGAAAATTTATGTACAAATGGTGCATTGCGCTGGCGCTTCATACTCCCTACATAATACATAACAATCCAATACTTCTTGAGCAGCGGCACGCCCTCGCCTCTCCCACCAGAATCCCCTTGCGTCCCCTTACGGGGTTTGTGGCCCCCTCGCGGGGTTTGGGCCTATCGGCCGGGACGTGAGCTAAAGGCCCGCAGGCTCGTTGGCCTGCTGGTCGGTCGTTGATCCACGTTTGGTATTACGCCCCCCCTTGCGGGGTTTAGGGCGGCGTATGCAGTCAGTTGTTTGTTCACGAATGGGTCTTACTCCGCCAGCCCCTTGCGGGGTTTGTGGCGGCGTATATGGCCAGTTGTTTGTTGATGAATGGGTCTTACGCCGCCAGGACGCCGGAATGAGAAGGGAAAGAAGGATGCTTTTCGCGCAACAAAGGGCGTTAGGGTAGAGAGGCTTCGTTTTGGGTGCACCTCGCAGGTTGAGGTCTTTTTCGCCTGTGATTCCGGACAGAAGGCTTTCTATCGGCTCGGTCAGGGCCACCCTTTGCCAATGGGGAGTCATTCCCATTGGCGGAAGCGCCGATTGTGGACGCTTCCCTCGAATTCGAGACTGAAAAACAGTCAAACAACAGATGCGAACTGCTCACGCAGAACACCTCTGATGCCCGACTGAATGTTTTTTATTGGCACTTATTCATTCGCCACTTCTTGTGACGGGGGAATGCCAACACAATCACGTTTGATTCAGATAACACTGTATCAGACAGGCCGACGGGATGTTGTCAACGAGGGTGACTTCGTTGAGTGATGTTTCGTGGATTGGCCCTGATCGGCCCCCTTGCGGGGTTTGGGGCGGCGTATGGGGGCCAGTCGTTGATCCACGAATGGGTCTTACGCCGCCAGAAGGATGGTGTTTAGTGATTGTTGAGGTGGGTTGCAGGATATATGTCGAGTTGGTGCTTAAATACTTGCGGGGTTTGTGGGTTGCGCAAAGCCTTAACCCACCCTACCGTTTAATAACGGTTTATATCTACTTGTAACGAGTCGTTCGGAGTTGGTGCATTGCGCTGCGCTTCATGCACCCTACGTAGTAAATTCTTGGCGATAGTAGGCGTTTTTTATGTAGTGAATATCTATTAAAAACAGCCCTCTCCCCGGCCCTCTCCCATCGGAATAGGCGAGGGGGCTAATGCCTTGTTTCACGCTATCGTGGGAGGGCGAATGTGTTGAAAATCAACCATCCATTGGGGGGCGTAAGCCCCAAACGTGGATCAACAACCGATCAGCAGGCCAACGAGCCTGCGGGCCTTTAGCCCACGTCTCGGCCGATAGGCCCAAACCCCGCAAGGGGGTTAGGCGTGGGGTTCGGTCATGCTGAATGGGTCGAGGGCTTCGGTCAGCTGCTCTTCCGACAGCACCTTTTGCTCAAGGCAAAGCTGACGAATGGTCTTGCCGGTCTTGAAGGCTTCTTTCGCCAATTGAGCGGCTTTTTCATAGCCAATATAAGGATTGAGGCTGGTGACCATCGCCAGGCTCTTTTCAATCGAGGCTTCACAGGCTTCTGTATTCGCTTCCATGAGTTTGGCGCACAGGTCGTCGAAGGCCTTCACGCCGCCAGCCATGACCACCACGCTGTTGACGGTGGTCTGCCCCATGACGGGCATCATGATATTCAATTGGAAATTGCCGCCGGTCGCTCCACTAAACGCAACAGTTTGATCGTTTCCAATCACCATGGCAGCGACTTGCATGAGGCTTTCACACATGACGGGATTCACCTTGCCCGGCATGATAGAACTGCCCGGTTGAAGATCTGCCAGAATCACTTCATAGAAGCCACAGCGAGGCCCCGACCCCAGCCAACGAATGTTATTGGCCACGTTAAACAACGTCACTGCAATGGCTCGCAGATGACCATGACATTCCACCAAGCCGTCTCGCTGGGCACTGGCTTCAAAGTGATTGACCGCTTCAATGAACGGAATGTTGAGTTCTTTGGCCAGCACTGCGCTCACTCGGGCACTGAATTCGGGATGGGTGTTGATCCCTGTCCCGACAGCTGTTCCACCCACTGGCAATTCGAGGACAGCGGTCAATGCCTGGCGGGCACGCTGTACAGAGAGTTCCAACTGCCGGGCAAACCCGCTGAATTCCTGTCCCAGCCGGATGGGGGTGGCATCAGCCAGATGTGTCCGGCCAATCTTCAATACCTTATCCCAGTCAGCAGCCTTTTTGGCCAAGGTCTTAGCCAGTCCTTCCAGCGCGGGGATCAATTGTGCCTGGATCGAATGAGCCACCGCCACATGGATCGCAGTGGGGAAAGTGCAGTTCGTCGACTGCCCCATATTGACATGATCGTTGGGATGGATGGGCTTTTTTGCTTCAAAACGGTTACCGCCAGCGAGTTCCACCGCACGGTTGGAGATCACTTCATTGACGTTCATATTGCTCGAAGTTCCCGAGCCGGTCTGAAAGACATCAATGGGGAACTCATCGTCCCATTTGCCCGCAGCCACTTCCTTTGAAGCGTCAAGCATGAACTGCACCTGAGCATCGGTCAGTTTGTTCTTGCCGGTATTGGTCAGTTTTCCGAGATCGCGATTCGCCACACCACAGGCATACTTGACCCAACCCATGGCTCGAATCAGTTCGGGATGCAGCGTTTGCCCCGAGACCGGAAAGTTTTCGACAGCCCGCTGTGTCTGAGCGCTGTAGTACGCTTTTGCAGGGACATGAACTTCGCCCATCGAGTCAGTTTCGATGCGAGTCTCGGACATTGTCGGTGCTCCTCCCCTTACGGGGTTTGTGGCGGCGTATGGAGGTCAGTAGTTCATCCACGTTTGGGTCTTACGCCGTCAGAAGGTCATTCTTTTACGTTTGACTTTCAACAAGCACATTCGGCCTGGCAGGCTTCTGGCATTGCGATGTGACCCGTAGCCAGTGGTTCCTTGATTCTGAAGAACTGACTCGTGAACCGAAACTGAGCAGCACAAGATTCCTGAGAATCGTTCAAAGATGAGCGAGGGCAGCTTTCAGAGGGCAATGTTTTTTGCCAAACATTCCACTAAAAGGCCCCGGCTGGAAGAACCTTAATAAAAAGCAAAGAACCCGGCTCTCTCCATTGGGAAAGCCGGGTTCTTTTCATCGAATGCCCAGGACAGGAATCGAACCTGCACGGGTGTTACCCCACTAGGCCCTCAACCTAGCGCGTCTGCCAGTTCCGCCACCTGGGCATCAAACGGCATTCGATTAATACAGAGCCAGTCGTTTCCATCTTGTGACGACGAAAACCGGCTCTCCAACAGATCTGCCTTCCAGCGATTTGCCATCAGGACAGGCTCGACGTGAGGAACATCAAGCACAAGGCTTGGCGAGTATATCGCCAGAAGATGCGATCGCAAGTCTCCCGAATGCGACCATGTGATAACGATTAGAAGGAACGTTTGAGGAATGTCCGGTTCTAACGGCAGAGACAACAGGAGAGATAGGGACACAAATCTGTGCAGCAGGTTCTGAATCTGTCGCTGGTAATTTCCCTAAAAAGGAGAGCCCAAGGTGAGGCATTGCTCTAAATGGCTTTGCATCAATCAGTTAAGAAACATTATCGATCCGATCCTTTATAGTTCCGCCCTGATGAATCTCTCGCTGGTCAATAAAAACGAGGAGATACCGACGGTGAATCGGGGCCAATTTCCGATTTTCGGATGCTTTTCGGATCTCTGCACGGTTTTCCCTGCCTCAGTCAGTTGGCGAATCCGGATCAATCGATTACAGTCAGCGATCCACAACAGGGGACGTGCCCATTACCGGGCATGCCGTCAGTCATTTTCCTCTGAATATGAGCAAATCCGATGAGTTCAAAGGCCGAAGGAGCTGTTTCGTGGTAAAGTTGCGGTTGCGCGAAAATGAATCGATCAATGATGCCGTCAAGCGATTCCGTAAACTGGTTGAGCATGCAGGCATTAAGAAGGAAATGCGCCGCCGCGAATACTACGAAAAGCCGAGCGAAACCAAGCGCCGCACTCGTCGTCGCGCTGATCGCCGTGCAAAAATGCAGCGAGTCATGAGCTCGTAGTCGACAGGCAAAAGATACACAGAGACTCTCCCCGGCTCGCCTTGTTGGCGAGCCTTTTCTAATACATGAATTAGCCAATTTCAGGCTATTGGCTGGCTGGGCAGGTTCTGTCCAGCCAGTCTCCGCTTTGTGTCAGAAAGAGTTCCCGGCACTGGTCGAACTCCAACGTGTGGGCTGCATTTTCATAAGTGTGCAGTTCCAGCGAATTTCCCTGCGTGGCATGACTCTCTTTTAGTAGAGCCAGTGTGGCATTGTTATCAACAATGCGATCCTGCCCGGCCAGCGCAATAAACAATGGCATATGCGTCTCAGTCACACCACGACGAGCCATCGTGCCCAGATCTCCATGCCCGAGAAGAAATCGGACGGTCACTTCTTTAAGTGCCTTCTGATCATTGGCAATCATTTTTTGGCTGGCTTCATCATGTGTAAAATTCTGAGGTTCCAGACCGCGAATTTTCACCAGTCGATTCGCTTTTCCCAGCCGATGCGCCAGTTGTAACAAGCCCTTCTGGATCAAATTTGGCTGAATTCGCGGACAGATGCCGGGGTAGAGCAGCATGGCTGCCTGAACGGATTGAGGCCAACGATCCAAATAGGCGGCGGCCAACCGCCCTCCCCAACTCAGACCTGCCAACACAACCTGCGGCTGAGGAGACAGAGATGATGCCGAGATTGCTGAGTTTTTTTGCCCGCTCACACCGCTCTGCCATGCTAATTGGCGACCTTGCTGCACGAATGCCGCGACATCAAAGAGCCAGCGATCGGGATGTGTTACGTCTCCCCGGCTGGCGGAGTTTTCTCCAGAACCTCTTCGATCAGGGGCCAACACCGTCCAGCCTCGCTGGGCCCAATAGGAGCAAGAGCGAAAATACCAGGCCGAATGACTTTGAATCCCGTGGAGCAGAATCAATGTTCGCCCGGTCTTTTGGGCGGGTTCCCACAATCGGTAGTGAACCTGATATCCATCCGACATGGCCAGTGTTTTTGGCTCTGGAAGCCATGCCGTGTTTTGTTGTTCTCCCTGAGTATTTAACGACTGCCCAAGCATAATACCCTCTTTGAACAAAATGGCATCGATACTCCCCTTCCCGGAAAATCGACGAAACTCCGGGTGCCCTGAATGATTTTTCCGGACGTTGCCACAGGAGGGAGTTTCCTGCAATCCCAATCATGATGTTCGCATCTCGGGGGCGGGCCGTATGTCGAGCGGATTGCAACTTTGGATCACAGCAGCCATCTTCATGGAAACGGCTGTTCTTGATGAGATGGCCGCCAGGCAACAACAGAGACCGCCCGACAATTCAGGAAAACGCCTGTGCCCCAACGGATTGCCCTCGTTATTCCTACGCTCGATCAGTCGGGAGCCGAAAAGCAATTATCGCTTCTCGCCACTCACCTTCCCCGTGATGAATTCACCTGCGAAGTGATCGCTCTGACTCGTGGCGGCCCCTATGAAGCGACTCTCCGCGATGCAGGTATTCCTGTCACGATTCTGGGAAAACGCTTCAAATTTGACCCCTGGGCCTATCAGCAACTGAAGCAATCGCTCGCAAGATTCCAGCCCGAGATTGTGCACACCTGGCTGTTTGCTGCGAATACCTATGGGCGTTATGCGGCTGGCATTGTCCCACAATCGAAAGTAATTGTCTCAGAGCGATGCGTCGACTCCTGGAAGGCTGGCTGGCAAAAGTGGTTTGATCAACGATTGATTTCGCGAACCGATAAACTGGTTGGTAACTCACAGAGTGTGGTCAAATTTTACCGCGAATTGGGAGTGCCTGACGACAAGCTGGCCTGCATTCCGAATGGTGTTGAGCCTCCTGCCTCTACGACGGCGACACCAGACGAAAAAGCCCGGTGGAGGAAAGAATGGGGCTTCCCTGAAAACGCTTTTGTGGTCGGCTATGTTGGCCGCATTGCGCCGCAGAAAGCTGTTCAAGACATCATCTGGGCGATGGAGACGCTACGGCAAATCCGTCCTCAGTGCCGACTGATCATTGCCGGCGATGGCCCGGAACGCGCACGGCTTGAACGTCTTGTCCACTCAATTCACGGTGAAGAACATATCCGTTTTGCAGGGCATGTTTCTCAACCCGAGTCCCTCTATCGGCAGTTCGACGCTTTCTGTCTCGCCAGCCATTTCGAGGGAATGTCGAACAGCCTGTTGGAGGCAATGTCGATGGGGATTCCCTGCGTGGCAACACAAATTTCGGCCAATGAAGAACTGATCACCCACGAGAAAACAGGGCTTTTATTTCCTGTCGGTGATGCGATCGGCATCATGCAGGCACTTCGGATCCTGATCGACGATCCCTCAACCCGGCAACAACTTGGTCAGGCTGCGCGTCAACAGATCGCTGAATCGTGGAGTGTCGAAACGATGGTTCAGAATTGGATCAAAATCTATCGTGAAGTGACCCACCGCATCGATCCGGTTCAGAATCCAGAACAGCCTCCCTGAAACTGAACAAACGCACCAAACAATTGCCTTTTTTGCGAAGAATGTATGGTGACTCGCTCTACGGGATATCAAAGAGTCGTCAGTTCGTGAGAACAGCGTCACTTTGACGACACCGAGAGAGCCGTTTATGCCTCTATCAAAGCTTCAAATTTGATTTGGCAGGGAAATCGCTCGGTTTGAACGGAGCAGTAAGCCTACTGCATTGTCAAAGCCTAAAATTCGGGTCTCTTCTGTTGTTAAGTCCGACAACGGAGGACGTTGCGGCGACATCAACCCGAAGACAAAGCCGTGACACGGCACTACGCTCGCGGTCAAAGACCGTCAGGACAGAGGGTCGTATCAACTGAGCTTGTTGAATCTTCAACAATCGATGCATCGTGAGAGACTTTTTTCCCACGCTGATTCCCATGAACACGTAAAATCTCGTGTCAGTACGATGCCATCGCTGAAAGAGACCAGCTCTGGGCTGGTAATTTCAGTCGTTCCTGGCAACAGACGATCATTCGCCCTATCAGCAATTTGGCAGACGATCACGGTTGGCCCCGGAAATACTGTTCGCTGGCATAGAAAATGCCCTGATATCAATTCCTCAATAAGCAAGCTCGCTTGAGAGGTTCTGACGACTGGGTGATTTCTAAGCTCAGGGTTATCCATAATGAAAAAACCGCAGGAGGTGCTCCATGGCTCGCAATGATGCAGTGGCAAAAATCAAGAAGCACCTGATGTTACAACGCGAAGACCTTCGCTCGAAGATTGCCGAGGAAATGGGTCTGGCCTTTGCGCCCGATGATGGTATCAACGATCTGGGAGAAACTGCCGCTCAGGTTGAGCAATCAGAGCTTCACACTCAGCTGGCTGCTCTCGAAACTCGAGAATTGGCACAGATTAACAAGGCGCTTGTCCTGATTGACCAGGGCCAGTACGGCATCTGCCAGAAGTGTGAAAAAGCCATTGCTCTGGCGCGATTGCAGGCTGTCCCGTTTACCACCGTTTGTGTGGATTGCCAGAGACGACAGGAAGACTCTGGTGAACTGGAAGACGACGTTTACGCCGTCGACTGGAGAAAGGCTTACGACCACGAACGTCGTGAAAATACGACCGAATATAATGTCCGAGATTTTGATCTGGCTTCCGAATAGCCTGACTGGCTTCTGAAAGGTTTGATCCTCCAGAGCCAATAGCCTCCACCTTTGATCGGCAACGTAGCGGGGCAGTCATCCATGATGACTGCCCCGTTTTGTGTTTTTAAGAGGGACGATTTGATGCAATAACGCTCGTCTGTCATGAACTTTGTACGTTTTCTGGAAGCTTTACATATCACCCTCTTACATCAACAAGGTTTGATCAGTAGACTCGCTGGCACGGAGAAATTTCCGTTCGCCACCTGATCTTCCTGTGATTCTTCGACTGACTGGAGCGAGCTTTAATGACGCAAGGTGATGTATTTGCTACTGATAATAACCGCCGTGATTTTCTGAAAACAACAGCGGCACTCGCTGGCGCGACGATGCCTTACTGGGCCATGACCAATTCCGTCCGTGCCCAGCAAAGCCCGAATGAACGTCCCGTTTTGGGCTGCATTGGGACTGGCGACCGCTGGCATCAGATCATCGGAGGTGCTCTCAATCATTCCGATGGTGTGGCTGTTTGCGATGTCGATAAAACCCACGCAGAACAGGGCCGCGACAAGATCAGGCAAATTCACGAAAAACGAAAGGTTGATCGCGAGATCGCCGTTTTTGAAGATTATCGCAAGCTGCTCGATCGTAAAGATATCGACGTGGTGACCATTGTGACCCCGGATCACTGGCACTCGAAGATCGCGATTGAGGCGATGCAAGCCGGCAAAGATGTCTACTGCGAAAAACCACTGACCCTGACCATCCATGAAGGGAAGCAGATCGTCAAAGTGCTCAAGGAGACCAAGCGTGTCTTCCAGGTTGGCACACAACAGCGCAGTGAAATGGGGCTGAATTTCCTCAAAGCGGTGGCCATGATCCGCGATGGCCGGATTGGAAAAGTTCAGAAAATCACCTGCGATATCGGTGGAGCACCGACCAGTGGAGAAGTCCCTGTTGTGGCTGTTCCCCAGGGATTGAACTGGGACATGTGGCTTGGACAGGCACCGCTGACCGATTTCCGCTTCAAAGAAAAAGAAAACAGCAGGTGGGGCAACAGCCGCTGCCACTATGAATTCCGCTGGTGGTACGAATACTCCGGCGGCAAGATGACCGACTGGGGCGCCCACCATGTGGACATCGCCAGCTGGGCGATTGAAATGGATTCCAGCGGGCCAACATCGGTTGAAGGTGTATATGCCAAGCATCCGGTCGAATTCAAGGAGGGTTGGCCACAGCAGGATGACCGCTATAACGTGGCCAGCGACTTTGACGTCAAAGTCATGTGCCCCGGCGATATCGAAATGCACATCGTCAGCAAGTCGAAAGACGGCAACGGGATTCTCTTTGAAGGTACGGAAGGCCGCTTCCATGTGAGCCGTGGCGCCATGAAGGGGAAACCCGTCGAGGATCTCGCGACGAATCCGTTGACCGACGAGATTCTGACAAAGCTCTATAAAGGGAAGAAGCCCGGCAGTCATATGGGCAACTTCTTTGAGTGCATTAAGGATCGCACTGACCCGATCTCGGATGTTTATTCACATCACCGGGCGATGACCGTTTGCCATCTGGCGAACATCGCAATTCGCACTGGCAAGAAGATCGATTGGGACTCCCAGAGTGAAACCATCACCAACGATGCGGCTTTGAATCAATGGCTCTCCCGTGAACAGCGCAAGGGCTATGAAATCAACGTCACCGTCTAAGCGCCTGTCCGAAAACACTCCCTCTCCCGCCTGCGGGAGAGGGCTGTCTTTTATACATAAATTTCTTATTCCTTTGAGCAAGCGGCACGGCATTGACACCATCAAGGGGTGATGACCAGATCAACCCACGGGAGTTCCGGCCTGGGATAAACCTGCTCATCGGAATGACTCCTTTGCGTTCTTCGCGCCTTTGCGGTGAGTCAAAGAATTTTTACCGCGAAGAAAAGAAGAGCGCGAAGGAATTCGGAAGAGATCGAGGGGAGTCGAACGGTATGGGGCGGGAGCCTGCTCTATGACTTTTGAACAGCATCAATCCCTTGAATTCCCTCGGCTGCATGCCAGATATTGAGGTAACGGCCGCAAGGTGCTATGGGCCACCCATGCCAATTTCATGGTGCGGTTCAGGTGGCGAAAAAGTTGTGTATAAACGACAGGGGAGAGGGCCGGGGTGAGGGCTGATGAACCAGCCGAGCCTCCAAAGCCAAGACCAATCCCCTCCAATCTTTCTCCCTCGGGGAAAAGGATTTGAGGGTTTCCGGACAGACTCTAAAAGAGTCTCTTTCCCGACTCGCAAAGTCAGATCAGCCCATGGCTATCCAGCAGGGGCTGATCTCTTTTTTCAATTTGGCTTTCTCTGTTTTGATACGATCAAACACTGATGTTCCTGACGTCACTTTCATTCTTGTTGATCACGCCTCATGACAGCCGCAAGCATACTCGCACCTGAAAAAGCCGCTCATCACCCCCGCGGCCTGTTCGTCACCGGGACAGATACTGATGTTGGCAAGACCTA
Organism: Planctopirus sp. SH287; assembly: GCF_056500625.1. Taxonomy (NCBI): domain Bacteria; kingdom Pseudomonadati; phylum Planctomycetota; class Planctomycetia; order Planctomycetales; family Planctomycetaceae; genus Planctopirus; species Planctopirus sp. SH287. The sequence goes on from NZ_CM151403.1 coordinate 3,487,181, forward strand.
TGTCTCCTGCCAGATTCTGGAACAATTGCGGGCCAGGGGACACACGCCGGGGGTTTATAAGCCAGCGTGCTCGGGTGTGATTCCCCCGAGAGAAGATTGCGATCAACGTGAGCCAAAACGTGAACCGAGATGGCACGATGTCGAAGAACTCTGGAAGGCTTCTGGCGGCCTTTATCCCAGATCCCGCATCGCCCCTCAAACGTTCCTCGCGCCATTAGCTCCACCGCTGGCTGCTGCTCAGGAAGGCCGAGCGGTCTCACCGACTTTACTGCTGGACGGGGCTTCCTGGTGGGCCGAACAAACTGAGTTGCTGTTGATTGAAGGGGCTGGCGGTCTCTTCGCTCCTCTTTCTGACACCGATCTGGTTCTCGATCTGGCTGTCGATCTTGGCTACCCCGTGCTGATCATAGCCCGGCCGACACTGGGCACGATCAACCATACGCTGCTCACGATCAACGCCATCCGTCAACGAGGACTGCCAATCGCTGGCGTCATTTTCACTTCGGCATCAGAATTCAATTTGTCCGATGCTGCTGATAACGCACGATTGATTCAGCAGTTTTCGGGGGTTCCCGTTTTAACCACGCTTTCACCTGACCAATCCCTTTCGGCAGAAGTTGATTGGTCGATGCTCTTCGCGCGATCGACTGCGCATTGAGAGATGCCTTCGTGCCATGCTTGCGGCTTTGAGAGCAAGCATGCTCTGTGAATTGATGAAAAATCGGCATCAAACGAACATCCGGCATGCTCACAGAGCCGAGAGCATGGCACACAGAGCGCTATTTCAAACTGAAATGCGTACTACAGAGCGAAATCTGTCATAATCCAGCAAAATCGCCCCGCACTTTCCCGCGGAAATCAGGTGTTCTCTTGTTAGCATGGGAATACGACTTCATTGCCGTCAGGAACTTGGCCGTGGGCCAGCTGTTATAGGTGCGTGGGATGCCATTCGAGATCGTTTGTGAAGCCTGCCAGCAGCCCTTTCTCGCGGAAGAATCTGGCGTCGTCGTCGAGTGCCCGGAATGTGGTGCTCATCTTGAAATCCAGGACGATGATCCAGCACAACCGGCTGCCGCCTCCTCAGAAGCAGGCACATTGGACGTCACCAGGTTGACTGCCAGTTCAGCCTCTTCGGCAGAGGCCCCACATGGCTCGGCTCAATGTTTGCCTCATTCACCTCTCAAGCCCTCGAGCCAGTCACAGGATCTTCCTTCATTTGATTTTGCGAAAGCCCCCACCGCTTCCCCTGGGCCTAACTTCGACTTCCTCAATCCCGCGTTTTCAACAGCCAGCCCCACCACGAACGAACAGCATTCATTGACCGGGTTTTCGCTTCAAACTCCCTCAGCGGCCACACAAACCCCCGTGCCCGACGAGAGACCGGCAGACCACCCGTTGCCAACGGTTTTTCAGCAAACGGAATCACCGCTTTCTGAATCACTGCATTCTGAATCACATGATGCCAAATCACTTGATATTGAAGCCATCCGCACTGAAACGGTCTTGCCGACTGTTAGCTCTCAGTCATCAATGATGTCGAGTGAAGATCCTCTGAATGCCATTTCAGTGAGCACCACTTCTGAGGGAAACATCCCTGCCGCTAGCATCACACTCTCCACTGCTGACGAATCTCATTCGTCGTCGGCGAAAGCAGACTCCGCATTGCCGTGTGACGTCTCGACGATGGAGGCCACCACTCACGAACACTTCTCCAATTCATCTCCGCAACTCGCTGAACTCATTCGACAAACGACGATCATCAGCCCCCCCGCAGTTTCAGAAACACAACCTGAGCAGGTTTCTGATGTCAACCATCAAGCCATTGACGACACGTTATCATCGCCTCACCCAGACACACCTGGTAGCAACCCGCCATTTATCAAACTGGACTCCAGCGCGAGCGACCAGATCGCTGGCACGTCGTTGACGGGGGAGTTCGCCAGTAAAGAGTCTCCCAACCAGCTTGGCATGGAGGGAACCGCACCCACCCAGCCTTCTCTATTGGGAGTTACTCCCAACGACGTGACTCTTCCCTGGCTGAACGGCCTTGGAGGATCAGCATCCGAAAGCGCCGCACTTACTGCCGGCCAGCTTCCTGTCAATCCAGGAAACTTTGGCGGATTTACGTCCCAGCCGGCCCCCATAGTTGATGGCCACTCCCCAAGTTTCATCAGCGTGGAAGACCAGGGCAATTCGGCTTCACCCCCGCCAGGCCCCGTTGTTTCTCTTCGGCTGTTCCTGTTATTGCTCAGCTATTCCAGTGCCGTCACACTGGCCCTGATCCTGGTCATTTTTCAATACATGCGACTGCCTTATCACCAATTGGAAAGCCTCCCGGACATTAAGCCTCCGACCAGTGGAATCAAGTTGACGCTGGTCAATCCCGACAATCGTGTGGCTCCAGGACACTTGTTAAAACTCGGACAATCGCGACGCTTCGGAAATATCGAAGTCACCCCGCTGCGAATCACACAGGGAACCGTCACGATTAACGAACCGGCAAAAGACTCGCAGGACAAGGCTTCTGCACGACAACGAACCAGCGAACCACTTTTGAAGCTGCATGTCCGCTTTCGCAATGTCAGCGACAATCAAACGATTATCCCTCTGGATCGCGACTTACTCTTTGCACGCACTGGGGGATTCAACAGCCGCTCAAATCAGTGGCTTAAGCAAAAAGACACACCTGCCAAAGAGACGGGAGTGATCTCGATGCTTGACGTTGATTATCTGTCGCATGAGACCATTGCCGATCAACCATTAGACGTCGCACTGGCACCGGGCGACTCGGTGGAAACGTTCTTCCCATCAGATGAAAGTGGAGCAGATAACATTGACGGCGAGATGATCTGGCGCATTCAGTTTCGCAAAGGCCAGAATCCCCAAACTGGCAATCCCACCACGACTCTTGTCGATGTGCAGTTCAATCCGTCGGCCGTTGAAAGAGAGAGTGCCGCTGGCTGACGAGTCAATCACATGCGGCCAGCCTCCATTGGATCTTGTATGGCTCCTGGTGAATTCTCTCCACGTCTGAAAGGGGGAGGTAAACAGTTAGCCAAGTCCGACAACGGAGGACGTTGCGGCGACATCAACCCCAAGACAAAGCCGTAACACGGCCCGAGTGAAATTCGCCGTAGCATCAGGTGAAAACCATGGATCTTGCCAGCCTTGCCAGTGCGTTGGGTCTTTCTGCAGCCAGCGGTCTCAACTCTTATATTGCCTTACTGACACTGGGTGTTTCTCAGCGAATGGGCTGGGTACATCTGGCTTCACCTTATGACTGGCTGGGAAATGAATATGTCCTGCTCGCCATCGCTGTTGTGGGTTTGATTGATGCGATTGGCGATAAGATTCCCGCGATTGATCATGGCCTCCATTCGCTGGGCATGATCATTGCGCCGATCGCTGGAGCGATCCTGTTTGCCAGCCAGACAGGTGCCTTGGGGCAGGTTCACCCTGTGATATTGCTCGCTGCTGGTTGTCTTGTGGGTGGTGGCGTGCAGCTTTCTCGCACACTCTTTCGCCCTGTCGTTACCACCTCGACCGCTGGAACGGGCAACCCGTTCATCTCGACCCTCGAAGATGCCATTTCATCAGTTCTTTCCTTGCTGGCGATCTTCGCCCCGGTCATAGCGGGAATTCTTGCCTTATCAATCATATTTTTAACGGCATGGTTTCTTCTGAAGGTCTGGAGAATTGTTCGTCGCAAAGATCAGCCGCGATCGATTCCCCAAAAAGTCGAGTAACCCATCGGCTTGCTCTCTGGTCATCGACACGCAACTGACGGCAAGCATCGAGCAACAAGTCAGGACGCAGAAAAATTGCTGCGGGGGAAGCCGCCACCGTCAGGTCAGCATACTTCCGCAAGTCGATCATTTCCGAGGCCGTCAGTTCGTGCATCCGGCAAAGCTCGACAAAAAGATCCTGTGGTGACTGCCGTACCGCACGCTCCCCCAGTTGAAAACGATCCACCAGATACAGCATCAGCCACATCAGTAGGACACCGCCGACTGCTCCCCAGAACCAATAAGTATTAATAATGGCCAGCATCATGGTTGATGCTCCTGAGAATCAACTCCTGACCTTTGAGGCGGTACTTTCTTATGCGAAGCACCTTCGACCGACGGAATGTTGTCATTAGAAATCGAATGAGGAAACCATCCCAGTAAAGCAGCGGCATCCGCCAACATGCTGTCCCCGGTAACGTCGTTCTTTAATGCAGGCATCGTTTCACGTAAACGGCGATACGCTGCCGACGCAGCCTCACGGACGCGAACGCTTTCATCCTGTGCCAGATATTGCAGTGCCATGATCGAATCAAGGTGAGGGATCTTGGCAATCATATCGACAAACGTCCGCCGAACTAACGGGTCGTTGTCACTCAGCATTGCCATCAACGCCGGCTGCAATTCCTGTTCAAGTGCCAGTCGGTCGATTGTCGCTAAAGCCCGAAGACGACGATGCCGGATCGGATGGTGCAGTTCCCTTTCAAAAGAGCGATGGGCTTCATTATCCACTTCAAGCAATAACCGCCCCGCATGCTGACCAATTTCCGGCGTCATACTCTCATACAATTCCAACATGCGTTCGACGTTAAACCACTCCTTCAGTTCCACCTTGGCAGCCTGTCGCACGTCCTTGTTGGCGCTTCGTAACTTGCCAATAAGCAGTTTGGCTGAATCGGGGAATTGATGGATCTTTAACTGACTGCACGCCCAGGCAGCCACGGCGCTATCAGCAGAATCCAGACTATTGCGGACAACTTCTTTAACCCGCGCGCCATCATGCCGGGATGCACTGGCGGCAGCAACATCACGCCCCTCCAATGTGCCGTAATGCAAGAGCCAGTCCTCGACCCGCCGGCGGTGTTCGCGCAACAGTCTGGTATGGCTCATCAGTTGTATCACACTGGTTTGATGCTCTGCCGGTATCCAGGACAGGTCTAACGGGTCACACATCAGCCAGGAAATATGGCCAATTTGACGCAGGTTCTGGAGCATTTTTGAAGAAGTGGTCTTCCCGACCGCCTTCAACAAAGCAACAACAAACTCAGGATCGCTACGTTCCTGAACTGCATCCAAAGCGCGTGGATGAGGATAACTGTGCCCTAAAGATCCGATCACCGCCTGGAAGATTCCCGGATGTGTCCCATTCAGCATCAACCGACGTACGACATCACGAATACCAGGATTTGACGACCAGAGAACACGGCGAACTTCGGGAGAATCGTCCCTGGAGACAATCAGCATGCACTCCACCAGCAGTTCGCGGACGGCTTCTTTCTCAGGGCGAATATGGTCGACTTCAAACTCTAAGGCAGCAGAAATTGCCCCCACAATTTTTGGTCGATAATGTCCCGCCAGTGCAGCTAACGTGGGATGCAGTCGCTTTTCGCTTCCGTGCTCGGTCAATTCATGCAATTGCCACGACATTTCTCGCAACGTCGCAGCGGCTTTTTCCTCGATCGATCCCCCAGTGATAGAAGCCACCAGCTCCACCACTGTGGGGCCAGGCTCAAACGTCTCACAGAAACGAATCGCATCCAATGCCAGTAAACAATGATCAGGAGATCCGTGGAACAGCATTTGCCGAAAAGCAGCAGAAAGAATTTCGGCATTTGCCCGAATTTTCTCTGCGAGAACATGTGAGGGACGCGCGGCCGAAGCAATGACCGCCATATGGGCCTGCAAATTCCCGCGAAGCAACAAAGACTGAACGCAGAGATCCTCGATACGCGACACACGACTTTCCAGCCCTGAAGCCAGAATCTCAACCGACTGGCTGCTGGCAGCGAGATCAAGCAGCATCATTGTGCGTAATAGCGGGTCAGGCATGATTTTACGACATGTTCGAGGAATCACTCGGAACCACTGCAGGAAAATCCCTACTTGTACCCGCCGTCAAATCAGACGGAATCAAAACCCTAATACGTGCCATGCTTGTGGCTCTGAGCAAGCATGCTCTGCGGTCTTTTCAGGATCAATGCCAAACGCAAGTCCGGCATACTCACTCAGGGCCGCCGTGAGCAATGGGCATGGGAGTCATCAATCCGAAGCATCCCCCCGCGCAGCTTGAGCAAAGCCAGAATGACGCTTCTCACAACAAGCAGCTAATGACGGAATCCAATCAAAAACACCCCAAAGAAAAACGGAAACAATCCACTTCAATTTCATCGGCAAACACAGGATTCAACGGCAGAATGATTCGGCCAATCACTCTAACCGTTAAAAGCAAAAGACCTCGGCACGTAAAAACGCACCAAGGTCTCTCAAAAATCACTTGTCAGCCAGACTACTCAGCAGCAGGAGTTTCTACTGGAGCAACAGGGGCCGTTTCTGCGGGGGCTTGAACTTCAGAGGAAGCTTCAGGTTCACTCTTCACAATAGGTGCAGCACGACGTTGGCGCTTCAGGCGATCATTCTCGCCGACAAACTCAACCAAAGCCTGGCGACCAGCATCACCCAAGCGGAACTCAGCCAGGCGGACAATTCGCAGATAGCCACCCTGACGATCAGCAAATCGGGGAGCCAAATCATCAAACAGAATTTCCAGAGCTAGCTTATCACGAAGAGCGGAAAAAGCTCGGCGACGCAAAGCCACAGCGGGAGCAATCGCATTCACCCATCGTTGCCACTGCTCAGACTGACGCCATTCGCGCCAGGCATCAGTGTTACGCTCAGCAGTTGTGGCAAATTCAGCGGCTGCAGCTTCAGCGATGGCAGCACGCTTAGCCAGTGTAATCAGCTTTTCAACTTGTGGACGAAGCTCTTTCGCTTTCTCCAGAGTCGTAATAATACGACCAGGAACCTTTGCTTCGCCATCCTTCCCTTCGGAACGGACAGTCAAAATCAGGCTCACACTCATGTTGCGAAACATGGCATGACGATGGGACGCATTTCGGCCAAGTTGGCGGCCAGCAATTTTATGACGCATAATTCTTCCTGATGTCTCTCACGGGCAGAGCCCGGCATGTTGGATATGTCAAAAACAAAAAAGCCTAAGGTGCTGCTTCAAAATGATGATGAGCAACACCATAGGCTTTTAATCACATAGCATTAAACTCGAGCTGAGCCGGGAAGTTTCATGCCCAAACGAAGGCCAATTGTCCCCAGTCGTTCGCGAACTTCAGTGAGAGTTGTCTCACCAAAATTACGAACCTGCAACAACTGATCTTCTGACTTGGTCACGAGATCACGGACAAAGTTGATCCCTTCAGACTCAAGACAATTGGTAGCACGAACAGAGAGGTTAAGCTCAGCAAGGCTTTGTCCCAGCTTCTCTTCAAGCTCAAGATCAACGGGAGCATACCCCGTAGCTTCAAGCATATTACGCAACCCGCCCTCAGGGAACATTTCAGGGCCAGGCTCACGATACGTAATGAACGGATTAAGGTGCTTTCGCAGAATCTTGGCAGACTCCACGAGTGCTGACTCAGGAGTCACTGTCCCGTTAGTCCAGATCTCCAGGATCAAACGATCGTAATTCGTTCGTTGACCGACGCGAGTTTCTTCAATCAGATAACGGACACGAACCACAGGTGAAAAAATGGCATCCAAAGGAATTACGCCAACTTCCTGCTCAGGTCCGTGATGGTCGGCGGCGGGAATATAACCACGGCCATTCTCGACTGTCATCTCAAGATAAAGCGGCACATCATCGGTCATGGTGGCAATAACGAGATCTTTATTGATAATCTCAACTTGATCATCAACAATAATATCGCCAGCGGTTACCACCCCGCGTGTTGTTTTCTCAATACGAAGGGTCTTCGTCGAAGGACTATGGTTCTTAACCACAATCGCCTTCAGATTAAGAACGATCTCAGTCACGTCCTCAACAATCCCGGGGATTGTCGTGAACTCATGCTGAACGCCTTGAATCTTGACAGAGGTAACAGAGCTACCTTCAAGGCTTGAAAGCAGAATACGACGGAGACTATTACCAATGGTCGGGCCGAAACCACGCTCAAAAGGCTCAACCGTAAACTTGCCATAAGTTGAACTCAGCGTCTCACGCTCAGGCACCACCCGGCTCGGCAATTCCAGTCCACGCCAGCGAATCCGCATCTGTCACTCTCCAAGCCAACTCACAGAACACTGCCACAGGTAAAGCATGTGACAAATTAAGAGAAACCACGTTGCCGTAAGATACCGATTCGCCGAATTTGAAGATCAAATCATCAATCAAACGCGACGCTTCTTAGGTGGACGACAACCATTGTGAGGCAAAGGTGTGACATCTTCGATAGAACGGATAGAAATCCCCGCCCCCTGAAGACCAGTGATGGCGCTTTCACGACCAGAACCAGGCCCCTTCACCCGAATTTCCATTTCACGAACGCCAAACTTGGCTGCCCGTTCGGCACAGGTTTCCGCAGCTCGTTGAGCAGCAAACGGAGTACTCTTACGACTCCCCTTAAAGCCAACGGTTCCTGCGGTCGCCCAGCAAAGAACATCACCATTGGCATCGGTAATGGTCACTGTCGTGTTGTTAAAAGTTGCGCGAATGTGAGCAATGCCACGATTCACATTGCGACGAACTTTACGACGCTTGGTCTTTGCCACGCTCAAATCCTTCGGCGAAACGATCCGCCAACTGACATAATCAAAACAATGCCCTGGCGAACACTTTGCTCAAACCAGCCAAATCAGACAGAAAAAGCTACAAAGCACAAATCTTAGTGCTTCATGTCCTTAACACCCTTCTTACCAGCCACAGTCTTCTTGATACCCTTACGAGTACGTGCATTAGTGCGTGTGCGCTGTCCACGGCATGGCAAACCACGACGATGACGCAAGCCGCGGTAAGACTGAATATCACGCAACCGCGAGATGTTCTGCTGAATACTGCGGCGAAGAGAACCTTCGACCAGATAATCTTTATCCAGCATCGCAGAAATACGAGCGAGATCATCATCGCTCAACTCACGCGCCTTGCGGTGAGGGTCAATCTCAAGCTTGAAACAAATCTCGAATGCCCGAAAATCACCCACCCCGTACAAGTACTGTAACGAGATGTAAGTGGGCTTATCGTTGGGGATATCCACACCTTGAATACGAGGCATAGCGAAATACTCTCTAGAAAACTGCTGAAATCGATTTCAAAATGAAACAGACCGACAGGCAAACTCTAACCCTGGCGCTGCTTATGACGAGGGTTCGTCGAGCAGATCACGTAAACGCGACCCTTACGCTGAACCATTTTGCAGTGCTCACAGATGCGCTTAACGCTTGTCCGAACCTTCATGATACACCCTATTTTGCTCGCAGCTTCCAAGGAAGCTCAACAGTCTAATCGCGACAGACTGCTCTCGCAATCCAACACCGTGTTTTGTCAAGTCGAATAATTGGCACAGCGATGTGATTAACAGCTTAACAAATGCGAATCACAATTACGCGGCGTTATCAGATTCCAATAGGCCGCGGTAATTTCTCATCACCAAGTGGCTATCGATCTTCTGCACCAGATCCAAAGCAACAGACACGCAAATCAAAAGACCAGTGCCGCCGTAGAAGCTGGCAACAAGGGGATCGATTCCTAGTGCATTCGAAATCACCGTGGGAATGATTGAAATCAGACTCAGAAAAGCAGCCCCAACAAACGTGACCCGAACCATCACCGCTTCGAGATAAGCCGCTGTTCGACCACCGGGACGATATCCAGGGATAAAGCTCCCATAATCCTTAAGATTATTTGCCATATCCTTCGGGTTAAAGGTAATGGCCGTCCAGAAATAGCAGAAGAAATAGATCAGAGCGATATACAGCAGGTTATAAACAAACCCGCCATTGTTCTGGAGAGTCCCCTCCGCCATGCGGAAAAAACCGATGGTGGGAAAAAACTGAGTAAGAATCTGGAAAAAAAACATAGGGAACAGAAGCAGACTGGAAGCGAAAATGATGGGCATCACACCTGACTGGTTCAGTCGAAGCGGCAGATAGGAGCGTTGCCCGCCGGCAACAGAACGACCACGGACGTGCTTGGCGGATTGCACAGGAATTTTACGCTGTGCCTGTGTGATCGCTACCACGCAAACAATGACACCAACAAACAAAACCGCAAGAAGCAAAAACTTCTCAATGCCTGTCTGGCTGCCGAGCTTGACCCCATTTTCAAAAGCGGGGCCGACGAGAGACTGAGCTGCGGTCGGCATACGGGCAAGAATACCAGCCATAATAATTAAGCTGATCCCGTTCCCAATACCATATTCATCAATTTGCTCACCAATCCACATCAGCAACATCGTGCCAGAGGTCATCGTGAGAGTGCAGATCAACTGAAAATAAATGCCACTATACGCACCAAGAAGCAAACTTCCTTCATTGCCAAGCAAACCGTTGGACACAGCTAACTGGCGTATCCAGAAAAAGCTTTGTCCGAGTGCAATAAAGACAGTCGCGATTCTTGTGTACTCGTTGATCTTCTTGCGACCAGCCTCACCCTCTTTTTGTAACTTCTCTAAAGGAGGGTAAACAGTGCCCAGCAACTGAAAAATAATCGAGGCCGAAATGTAGGGCATGATCCCCAAACCGAAGATCGTACTCATGCCGATCTGGGTACCGGAGAAGAGCGAGATCATGCTCATCACACGACCCATCCCGTCACTACCTTGAGCCTGAATTGTCTCTTGGAGTTTCCCCTGGTCAATAAATGGGAGGGGGATAAAGCCGCCCATTCGGTAAACGGCTAACAACACAAGAGTCAGCAGAATCTTCTGACGCAGTTCCGGAATCCGAAAAATCATCGAGAGTTGACGAAACATCTTCGACATCCCATACAAAACTGCGACGCGTGCTCTGTCACCAGATCACGCGTCTTGAAGAGCATCATCATTGTACCGCAATTAAAAGGTCACCCTGGACGCGTCAAAGGCCTGAATTGCGACGTGTGTCAAAACACCTACTTTAGACAATCCTGTTAACACTACCACCGGCAGCGAGAATTTTTTGCTCAGCAGCAGCGGAAAAGCGATGTGCAGTAATTGCGAAAGCTTTTGTAAGTTCACCATCTGCAAGGATCTTGACCTGATCAAAGCGACCCTTGGCCAACCCCTTGGCAGACAAACTTTCAACAGTGATCTCATCACCTGAATTAAAGGCTGATTCGACAGCACTCAAGTTAACTTCAGCGATAGACAAGGCGAAGAAATTATTATTAAATCCGCGCTTAGCAATTCGTCGCATCAAAGGCTTTTGACCACCTTCGAAACCCAGACGACGCTTTGTACCACTTCGACTGCCTGCGCCTTTATGGCCGCGACCAGAGGTCTTGCCGTGACCTGAGCCAGGCCCGCGACCAACGCGTTTCCGCGTCTTATTACTAACGATACCAATATGGACATCATGAAGCATCATGATTAGATCTTGACTCCCCGCAGCCGCGCCACGTCTTCCCGAGTACGAAGCTGTTCCAACGCCGCAAACGCTGCCTTAACAGCATTCAGTGGATTACTTGACCCACGAACCTTTGTAAGAATGTCACGCATACCGAGCGACTCAGCAATGGCTCTCAAGCTGGAGCCGGCAATGATACCAGTACCAGGATTGGCAGGCATAAACATCACTTGGCTGGTGCCATAAGTCCCGATAACGGTGTGTGGGATTGTCCCATTAACCAAGGGAATCCGCACCATTTTCTTATTAGCTTGCTTAACGGCCTTTTCGACAGCCAAAGGGACTTCGACCGCCTTACCGTAGCCATACCCAATACGACCGTTTCCATCGCCCACAACAACCAAGGCTGTAAAACTGAATCGGCGGCCGCCTTTGACCACGCAAGCGCAACGGCGAATTTGAACAACTCGCTCAGGTGATTGATTCTGTGTTTCTGAGCTCACTCGAATTCTCCGGCTACCGCAATGTCCATGACATACCGAACATCAAAAACAGCAATGACACAGCGACAGTCGCTTCTCACAGCCGATAAATTTAGAAAGAGAGACCTGCTTCACGTGCAGCTTCAGCGAGAGCAGCCAATCGTCCGTGAAAACGATATGAACCACGATCAAAAGCAACCTGGCAAATGCCTTTTTCGACAGCCCGCTGCCCAAGAACCTTACCAACAGCAGCGGCTGCTTCGCAATCACTACCAGACGAACCAGCAGATACAGACTTATCGACTGTAGATGCAGAAACTAATGTGGCGCCTGCAACATCGTCAATGATTTGCGCGTAAATATGCTTGTTACTACGAAAGACAGACAAACGGAGCCGACCAGCTGATCGAACCCGATTACGTACATGATACTCGCGTCGCTCTTTTTGCTTAGCCGTTCGCTTAATCAGCTTCATGACAATACACCCGACTTAACCAGAACAAAAACAAACGACGGAATATTGAAAACAAATCTAAAGCATAAATGCCTTAGCTCATAGCCTTGCCGCTCTTACGTCGGACACGTTCATCACTGTAGCGAATCCCCTTGCCTTTGTAAGGCTCAGGCGGACGAACACTACGAATGTCAGCTGCAAATTGGCCAACAGCTTGACGATCAGCGCCGCGAATAATGATATGTGTTGAATCAGGAAGTTCGCAAATCACACCAGCAGGAACTGTCAACTTAATTTGGTTGGCAAAGCCAACCTGCAACGTTAACACTTTCCCGCTCAACGCTGCTTGATAACCAACTCCCTGGATCTCAAGCTTCTTTTCCCAAGGCTTGTCAACGCCAACAACAAGGTTGTTCAAAAGCGCACGAGTTAAACCATGCAACGCACGACTTTCCCGTTGATCATCTGGACGGTCAACCAATAATTGACCATTTTCAAGCTTGGCACTGACGCGAGGGTGAAGAACAAGTGACAATTCGCCACCTTTCCCCTTGACGGTGACCTTACCATCCACTGCCTGAACGGATACGCCGGCAGGAATGATAATAGGCTTTTTTCCAATTCGCGACATAATAACAAACCCTGGCAGCAATCAAAACTTAGAGAGATATGACCGAAAGTCTTCGTGTAACTGAATGCATGGAAGACATACAATCAACTACCAAACAGTGCAAAGTACTTCACCGCCAAGACTCTGAGCACGGGCTTCCCGATTACTGAGAACACCTTTGCTAGTTGAAACAATTGCAATACCCAAACCCTGTAACACATTTGGCAACTGCTGGACACCAGAGTAGACCCGCCGACCTGGCTTACTGATTCGCTTGATCTGCTGAATCACACGTTCACCGCTAGGCCCATACTTGAGACTAATACGAAGAACATTGCGAGGGGATGCCTCGATAACTTCCGATTCCCAGATGTAACCTTCACGTTGTAGAACGCCAGCAATTGCCAGCTTTTCACGTGAAAAAGGGATGTCTACGAAAGGACGTTCGCATGAAACTGCGTTACGAATCCGAGTCAGCATATCGGCAACCGGGTCGGTCATCATAGCGAACAAAACCTTACTGCACAGATCACAGAAACTTACCAGCTAGCTTTTTTGCAACCAGGAATCAGGCCATCTAAAGCCAGGTTACGAAAGCAAATACGACAAATCTTAAACTTACGGTAAACAGCGCGAGGCCGACCGCATAACTGACAGCGATTTTCGCTACGGGTAGAGAACTTGGGAGTTCGCTTGGCTTTTTGCACGTGAGCCGTTGTGGCCATAACTTAAATCTTAATTAGAAGACCAAAAGCAAACCATTGTACACAATCCAGACTAGTCTTTCCGGAAAGGAATTCCAAGCCTGCGCAAAAGTAAACGCCCCTCATCGTTATTGCGAGCGGTCGTCACCATCGTGATATTCATACCCTGGACAAAATTAACTTTGTCTGGGTTAACTTCGGGAAAAACCAATTGCTCAGTTAAACCCATGCTGTAATTACCGCGACCATCAAAACCACCCGGGTTCACACCGCGAAAATCTCGAACTCGCGGTAAAGCAAGAGTAATCAGACGATCGAGAAACTCATACATTCGCTTACCACGAAGAGTGACCATACAGCCAATCTCCATGTTCTCACGAAGACGAAAGCCAGAAACAGCCTTACGAGACTTCGTGATCAGCGGCTTTTGACCGGTAATCTGAGCCAGATGTGAAGCCGCTTCATCAAGTCGCTTTCGCTCCCCAATGGCTTTACCGAGACCCATGCTAACAACAATTTTAGTGAGCTTAGGCAACGAAAGAACGTTATCTCGACCCAACTCAGTTTTTAAGCTGGGAAGAATCTCAGTCTGATAACGCTCCATTAACCTTGACATGGGAACCGCCTACTTCTGAAGCAAACTGAAAACAGAGAGTTAAATTAGCCTTGCTGAACAGCTCGCTTAGGGGCTGGGCTGATCACACCAATACTGGCATCACACTTCTTGCAAAAACGCTCTTTTCGACCATCCTCAAGCACACGCATACCAACACGAGTAGGCTTCGTACATGCACTACAGAAGAAGGCAACGTTAGAAGATGCAATTGGCATCTCACGTGATAGACGACCGCCTTGAGGACTTTTAGGATGGCCGCGACGGACATGCTTGAAAACGCGGTTAACACCTTCAACGACCAGTTTATCACCAGAAGCAACTACAGAAAGCACTTTGCGTGGAGTTGCTGATGCATCATCACCGGTAAGAACTACTACTGAATCACCCTTGCGAATACGCATGCTAAACAACCTCCGACGCAAGACTGATAATTTTCATATAACGGCGCTCACGGAGTTCACGAGCAACAGCACCAAAGATGCGAGACCCCTTAGGGTTACCATCGTTATCAACAATAACAACAGCGTTCGAGTCAAAACGAACGTAGCTGCCGTCAACTCGTCGAGATGGTTGCCGGACGCGAACAACAACTCCCTTGACGACCGATCCGGATTTCACCGATGAACCAGGGAGAGCTTTTTGAACAGCAAGAACAATAACGTCACCAAGTGTGGCAGTACGTTTTTTAGAACTCCCCAGCACCTTGATACAGCGAGCTGTCTTAGCTCCGGTGTTATCAGCGACATCAAGCATTGTCTGCATCTGAATCATGACAAAGCACTCTCAAGACAATACAGTAAACTATGTGCGTAAAACTAAACAGCCGGAGCATCAGTGCTAGAAATAGCACCACTCTTGACAACACTCACAAGAGCCCATCGCTTCAAGGCTGACAAAGGGCGACTTTCAATAATCTCTACTGTATCGCCAACATGACTGACATTGTTTTCATCATGAACGTGACAAACAGTACGTCGACGAACAGTTTTGCCGTACTTAGGGTGACGATAAATGCGTTCCACTTCAACCCGGCGAGTTTTACTCGCTTTATCACCCGTGACTACACCAACAACTCGCTTACGCATTACTTGCCCCGCTGCCAGCCAAAATCAAAAAACCAGAATTAGTTAGTAAGCTCACGAAGACGAATAACCGTCTTAATCCGAGCAATCTCACGACGAGATTGACGTGATAAGCTTGGGGTTTCCAGCTTTTCAGACGCAGCTTTACATCGTAGATCAAATAAAGATTTTTGAGCTTCTACCAACTGGAACTCCAGTTGCTCAGAAGTCATTTCACGAAGCTCACGCGCCTTGGCCATGAAAGCACCAGCCCTATCAGATACTAAAAACAGACAGACCTAGACCTTAATTGTCCGGCCAACAAGACGAACCCTCAAAGGAAGCTTATAGGCAACACGTGCGAAACACTCGCGAGCCGCTTCTTCTGATACTCCGGCAAGCTCAAATAAGATTTTTCCAGGCCTGACAACCGCAACCCAATGATCTGGTTCACCCTTACCTGTACCCATACGAGTTTCAAGCGGGCGTGCAGTCACTGGCTTGTTAGGAAAAATGCGAATGTAGAGCTTACCTTCTCCACGAACATACTGCGTAGCAGCAATACGGCATGCCTCAATCGTTGTACCCCGGATGTGGCCAGGTTCAAGAACCTGAAGACCCCAATCACCGAAAGAAACGACCTGACCGCGTGTTGCATTACCTTTTACGCGACCTCTTTGCTCTTTGCGGTGCTTGACCCGCTTGGGCATCAGCGCCATAGCTAGCTTCCTCGTTACTGTATTCGCCCAAGTCGATCCAAACCTTAACGCCGATAATACCCATCGTCGTCTTAGCAACAGCAAGACCATAATCGATATGCTTTTGCAATGTCGAAAGAGGAATTGATCCGCGGATGGCTTTCTCGGTTCGAGACATTTCTGCCCCGCCCAATCGGCCATTCATTTCAATCTTAATCCCTTCGACACCTGCTTCCATCACCTGGTCAAGCGAACGCTTCATTACGCGACGAAAACTGCCACGCTTAACCAACTGCTGGGCAATATCCTCAGCAACCAGCACCGCACTGCGATGAGGCTGATGAATCTCTACAATTTTAAGCTCCATACGGCGACCAGTCAGGTCTTCAAGCTCAGCCTTGAGCCGATCAACCTCCTGGCCTTTTTTTCCGATGATAATACCGGGGCGAGCCGTATGCAGATGAACAATCACCTGATCGCGAGTACGCTCAATCTCAATTCTGGGAATGCCAGCGAACTCGTATTTCTTTTTAACAAAGCGACGGATCTTTTGATCTTCAATCAGCAGATCACCGAATTCCTTCTTCGTTGCATACCAGCGGCTACGCCAGTCTTCAACGATACCGACTCGGAAACCTGTTGGCCGAACCTTTTGACCCATTGCTGGTCTATCCTTCTGGCGTAAAGAACTTGATGCTTACGCCACTGAACGTAAAACAGAAACACAAATTACCGGATGGTGAACGGCTCTGATGGACGCCACAGGAGTTAAACCCAGTGGGTCGGGAACTTTACTCGATGGAAGAAAAACTTTCAATCGAGCCAATAGCAATCGTGATATGTGAAAATCGCTTACGAATAACAAAACCCATGCCTCGTGCGTGTGGCTGTATCCGCTTGAACATCGGGCCGCCGTCAACTTTGCATTCAACAATCTTGAGAAGTTCGGGAGAACGCTCATTCCTGTCTTCAGCATTCGCGATAGCACTGAGCAACACCTTCTCCAGCATACGAGCCCCACGATGAGGCAAGTAACGGAGAGTTGTTAAACCCTGGCCAGCGGCTTGCCCACGGATCAAGTCCGCAAGATGACGCACCTTGGTAGGGGCAATACGCGCAAATTTATGGATGGCCTGATATCGCATGATCAACCTAATCAGTCGACGAAACACTGCAAACTCAAGAAAACATGGCATAATCCGAAAGGCATGCCATGAATAATTACTACTTGCCGCCCTTGCCGCCGTGACCCCGGAAAATGCGGGTCAAGGAAAACTCACCGAGCTTATGACCAACCATCTCTTCTGTCACATAGACAGAGAGGTGCTGCTTGCCATTATGGACAAGAAACGTATGACCAACAAACTCAGGGCTAATCGTGGAACGTCGTGCCCAGGTCTTAATAGGCTCTTTTTTACCCGCGACTTCTAGCTTCTCAATCTTAATGAGAAGCTTTTCGTCAACATAAGGGCCTTTTTTAGATGACCGGCTCATCGCTACACCTTATCCACACAAACAAAAACAAATACGAAAGAAGCAAAACACAAGATTTTTTGACGCAAAAACTTCAAGATCAAAGCTTCAACTGGCCATAGCGAACCGACTTACGTCGACGAACAATAGCATTGCGACTTGGCTTCTTCGGGTTACGAGTACGACCGCCCTTAGCCAGCTTCCCTGTAGGACTAACTGGATGACGACCACCAGAGCGACGGCCTTCACCACCACCCATCGGGTGAGCGACAGGATTCATCGCGCTACCACGAACGTAGGGTCGTTTACCCATCCAACGGACGCGACCGGCTTTACCAATCACAATCTTGATATGCTCACCATTACCGAGCACGCCAATAGTTGCCCGACAACTTGCAGGTACGCGACGAACCTCACCCGAAGGCAGGGTAATTTGAGCCCAACCCGCCTCGCGAGCGTTAACAACTGCGGAAACACCTGCACTTCGGCAGAGCTGACCACCGCGGCCTGGCTGAAGCTCAATGTTATGCACTGATGTACCCGTTGGAATCTTTTCCAATGGCATACAGTTACCAACGAGAGGCTCTAAGCCTTCCTTGGCACTCATGATTTTTGCGCCGGCGGCAAGACCTTCAGGAGCGAGAATGTATCGTTTCTCGCCATCTTCATATTGCACCAAAGCAATGCGGCAGGTTCGATTGGGATCGTACTCGATATGAGTGATCAAACCAACCACACCGTCCTTATTTCTCTTAAAATCGATCAGGCGGTACATCCGCTTATGGCCGCCACCAATATGACGACTGGTGATCTTCCCCTGAAAGTTTCGTCCGCCAGTCTTCTTGTAAGGGATGACCAAAGACTTTTCCGGCTTCTTCTTCCGATCGGTGATCTCAGCAAAATCGCTGACCATCCCGCCTCGCCGGCCGGCACTTGTTGGCTTATAAAAGCGGACACCCATAATTCAATCCCAATCAGCCCATAACCTGGACTTAACTATCACAAATCTAAAACTAAGAAATAAATGCCAGTCAATAATCCTAGAAGAACGCAATGCGATCATCGGGATTGAGAGTAACAATGGCTTTTTTCCAAGATGAGGTATAACCAAGCTTCATGCGATGACGGCGAGGCTTACCAAGCCGATTCTGCGTACGAACCTTTTCTACTTTAACAGAGAAAAGAGTTTCTACAGCGACTTTAATGTCATGCTTATTAGCTAATGGGTTAACCTGGAACGTGTAAGCATTTCGCTTGGTCGAAAGGTAAGTCCCTTTTTCCGTAATTAACGGCTTCAGGATAACCTGGTAAGACTCAAGAACCACGCCAGATTTAGGAACAATTGCCATCTAAGCACCTCGCTCCCAAAAACGGGAGAGTCAACACGATACAAAGCTAAATATGCGAAACTACTAAGGCTAAAACACTACTCAGCTTGAGATGGTTTACGCAGAAGATCTAAGGCCTCTGTTGTTACGACCAGTTGCTTACGAAGAAGCAACTGGTAAGCATTCAATCCCGCGGCAGGCGAAACGCCAACCTTTGGTATATTGCGTGCCGACTTCCAGACATTAACATCATGGTCTGCAATACTAAAGAGACAACTCTTGGTATCCAAACCCAGCTTCTTGAGCAGCGAAGAAACAACGCTCGTCTTAGGGGCATCAAGCTTCAATGACTCAAGAACGGTCACTTCGCCATCCTGAAACTTGCTCAGCAAAGCCATTCGCGTTGCCAACTGGAGAGCCTTGCGGGGCAATCGATAGCTGAAATCTGTAGGACGCTTAGCAAAAGCATGACCGCCACCACGACGTACAGGCTGTCGCTTATTACCCTGACGGGCGCGACCAGTCCCTTTTTGCTTAAACAGTTTTTGCTTGCTGCCTGCAATCTCAGCGCGGCTCTTGGACTTAAAAGTCCCCTGGCGAAGATTCGCCTGATACATCACAACAGCGTCGTGCAGGAGCTGCTTATTGATATCAGAGGCCAACTCAGCGGGATCGAACTCGTAATTACGACCGGTCGCTTCGCCAGATTGTGTATGAATTGGAAGAGTGATCATCTATCTGCCGCTCTGGTAAAAAACGATAGCGAAAAAAATCAATTTCGTCTGCTATACAGAAGAAAGCCGCACATTAGCTGGAGGATTTACTTGCAGTTGGTTTGGCGAATCCGCAGGAAACCGCCACTATAACCAGGAACTGCACCACGAACCAGCAACACGGCATTATCGTCATCAGCACGAACGACTTCCAAGCGACGAACCGTCACTTGAGCGTTACCGTAGTGACCAGGCATCTTAGTGCCTTTAAACACCTTACCAGGATCAGTGCTTTGTCCTGTTGAACCGCCGGAGCGGTGAACCTTTTTCACACCATGGCTTGCGCAGGTTCCGTGAAAGTTATGACGCTTCATAACACCGGCAAAACCACGACCTTTGGAGGTACCGATGACATCAACGTGCTTAGTTTCACCAAACACCTGATTGACAGTCAACACTTGCCCAACCGAATAATTGCCGGCCTCTTCAGGAGTTACTCGAAACTCGCGAACATACTTCTTGGGTTCGCAATTCGCCTTCTCAACCACCGCGACACCTGCGGCAGCAAGAGCTTTTTGCCGCTTGCTATCAAGAGCAGCGACATGACCACGCTCAGATCGCGATGCCAACCGACGCGGCTTATCCGAGAAGCCCAACTGAACAGCGGAGTACCCGTCACGCTCCGGGGTGCGAACCTGCATCACGACGCAAGGGCCACACTCAATGACAGTCACAGGAATCGCCTCTCCCTGAGGAGTGAAAACCTGAGTCATGCCAACTTTGCGACCAAGCAAACCACTAGGCATTATAAGAAGCCCTGACCTGAAAGACGGACTGCACACCGACAAAGCCGGGCATCATCCGCAAACTTTAAACCACACTAACAAGACAACACTGCCAACCAGGCAACATAATCTCGCAGAAAGAAAACACTAAACCGAGAGCTGACAACAGCCTAGCCCGCGGTCGCCTTGATTTTAACATCCACACCAGCAGGCAACGAGAGCTTATTCAAGGCATCAATCGTTTTCCCGGTTGGCTGAATAATATCGATCAATCGCTTGTGAGTGCGAATCTCGAATTGCTCTCGTGACTTGCGATCAATGTGAGGTGAACGCAAGACTGTATATCGCTCGATTCGCGTGGGCAACGGAATTGGCCCATGCACAATCGCACCGGTTCGCTTGGCTGTATCGACAATATCAGTCGCCGACTGATCAAGCACGGAATGATCGTAGGCTTCCATCCGAATGCGAATTTTTTCCTGCTTTTGACCAGCCACTCGAACTTCCCTTCAGTCAACAACTTATGCACGGCCCTGTCAGCGGCAAATACTCCGACTTTCGGGCGGAGCGAAGATTCTAAGAAGGGGCCAACCGAATGTCAATCAACCGGCATTGACAAGTACCGCATTAGTAATTTCGCACGAATTCAGGCACTTCTGTTACTCCAGGGATTTTGTCTCATAAGAAACTTTCGGGAACACCTTACCTCGATTGATCGTTTTTTTGATCAACGTGAGACATAAGCGTCACATGCCCCCCTGTGCGGCATGCGTTATCACTGACGTTTTAACTACTCGCCTAGCATGGTTTTGAGCACGGAATCTGGTGCCGGGGCAAATCGCAAAGGCTCCATGGAGTACGATGCGCGACCTTGCGACAAGCTGCGCACCTGAGTGGAGTAGCCGAACATTTGAGACAATGGTGCCTCGGCATCAATCACGACCAGATTTCCCTGTAACCCTTGATTCATGATTGAGGCACGCCTGGAGTTTAAATCGGCAGTCACATTGCCTACAAAGTCTGGCGGGGTTACGACTTCCAACTTCATGACGGGTTCGAGCAGCAAGACTCCGGCCTCACTGAGCACCCGACGAACAGCAGCTGCTGCCGCGGCACGGATTGCGACTTCTGTCGTTTCTCCTTCACGGTAACTGGCCCCTAAAATTGTCAGTTTTAAGTTCATTAATGGATACCCCACGGTGCCGCCACTTTTCGATTCGTCGTTCATTGCCTGAATGAGAATCTGCGTCATTTCCTGCGGGAAGGCCCCTGGCTTCATCTTGTTTTCAACAACAACCGGCTGCGCCCCCTCAAATGGTTCTGCTCGCAATTTAATAGCAGCATAAAGGGACGTGGCACCGGCCTGCCGATCAAAAACCTCTTCGATTTCGATCGCCTTCTTTATCGTCTCCCGGTAGGTGACCCGCGGCTTGTGAACCCGCATTTTCAGATGAAAGTCACGCTCCATGCGTTTGCTGATGATTTCAAGGTGCAGTTCTCCCATTCCACTCACAATGGTCTGGCCAGTCTCCTCGCTGATTTTGGCACGGAATGTGGGATCCTGCTTGGCCAGAAGCTTCAGAGTGTCCTCCAGCTTCTTTCGGTCAGCACTGGTCTCAGGCTCAATGGCCATCGAGATGACTGTTTCCGGAAAACTGATTGACTCCAGCAGAATGGGCTGATTGGCTTCGCAAAGCGTATCGCCAGTCACTGAACTCTTTGGACCAACCACCCCGACAATATCGCCGGCACCGGCCTCTTCAAGCTTCACCCGCGAGTCAGCCTGCATTTTCCAGAGTTGACTGATCAGTTCTTTGTCGCCAGTCCGAGGGTTGAGCATCCGTGAACGACTTTTCAGAACACCAGAATAAACTCGCACAAAATAAAGCTCGGAATGTTCATCCACCTGCACTTTGAAAACCAGACCGGCGAATGGCTCGCTTTCTTCAGCTTTGCGAACCTCGGTTGTTTCTTTTTTAGGATGAAGTCCCTGGACGGGGGGGACATCCGCCGGGCTGGGAAGATAGTCAACCACAGCATCCAGGATAGGTTGAACACCAATGTAATCGAGCGATGACCCGCACAGTAGCGGTTGGAACTGCCCGGCCACTGTTCCCTGGCGAATTAACCGCAGAAGGTGCTCCAGAGGAATATCGTCGGTTTCGTCGTAGATGCCGAAGACTTCGTCATCCAGCATGGCCACCGTTTCAAGCAGTTGCATCCGCTGCAATCCCGCAGCATCGGCCATTGATTCCGGGATCGGTTCGCGGCGAATTTCACGCCCCTGCGACTCCTTATTAAAGTAGACCGCCTCCATCCGTAAAAGATCGATAATCCCGACAAAACCGTCCTCATTAGTGACTGGCCCGGAGCCGATTGGAATCGACAACACCAGAGGAGACCCATGAAGCCTTTCCGTGATCTGCCCCACGACTCGGTCAAAACCAGCACCAATACGATCCATCTTGTTGATGAAACAAATTCGGGGAACGTGAAAACTATCGGCCTGCCTCCAGACAGTTTCACTCTGGGCCTCGACCCCCTCCACTGCGCTGAATACGACAACTCCGCCATCCAGCACACGGAGACTGCGTTGCACTTCAGCGGTGAAATCAACGTGACCAGGCGTGTCAATGATGTTGATTGAACAATCGCGCCAGTGGCAGCTGATGGCAGCTGAATAGATGGTAATTCCGCGCTGTGCTTCTTCTGGATCGAAGTCAGTCACCGTGGTGCCTTCATCGACGCTTCCCGGCCGATGGATTTCGCCAGCGTAATAGAGGATTCGCTCTGTCGTCGTCGTCTTACCGGCGTCAATGTGCGCAATAATTCCAATGTTACGGATCTTGGTGATGTCTCGAATCATTATCTCACCTCTCTTCACAGCAGAGCATTAATATTTCTACGAGAGCCAAGCCAGAAAGTCCGGTCATTCAAGAAACAGCCACAGCCTAAAACCGCCATCATGCAGGCGATCTTGTCAAATAGCGATTTACACGACAGCTACCAGATCAACAGAACCAACGCTGCCAGAAAATCGACTCGTCGTAGCCTGTCTTTATCCGGCCAATATCAAATAAAAAATGCGACACAACCCTTGGGATCGCGTCGCATTCTAGATTATTGTGCAATGCAAATATCGAACAGGCTTAGCGAATCACAAGAAGAAGAGAACCCCGAATGTAGCGGAACTCAATCCCTCGATAATCGACAAGCATTAGTTCGCAAAGTGAGCGAATGCCTTGTTAGCGTCAGCCATACGGTGGACGTTTTCACGGTAAGTGACTGCAGCACCTTCACGGCGGAAAGCGGCCATGAATTCTTCGGCCAACTTACGGTGCATAGGTCGCCCCTTTTTGCCACGGCAAGCGGCAAGAATCCAGCGAATCGCCAGAGTCTGCTGTCGCTTGGGCCGCACTTGAGTTGGCACCTGATAATTGGCTCCACCCACGCGGCGTGAGCGAACTTCCACGTTTGGTCGGCAGTTATCAACAGCCAGCGTAAAAATTTCGATCGGGCTGCGATCGGGAATCTTCTCGGCAATGATGTCGAGAGCAGCGTAGAACACGCCTTCGGCAACACTCTTCTTACCGTCGTGCATCAGGCAGTTGATGAACTTCGAGGCGAGCTTTGAGCCGTACCGGGTATCGGGCTTTAATTGATCAACACTGGCGGTGAACTTGCTGCTTGACATAACTCTCTCGAACAAAAAACGATATCGATACGGAGCTCACTCACATCAACAGTAAAGCAGCCACCGAAGAAACCAACAAACACCAAACCTCGGGATCGTGGTGATGGCGAAGTGATCTTCTTCAGTAAAGTGCTTATTTAGGACGCTTGGTGCCGTAACGGCTACGTGCCTGCTTACGGTTGTTAACGCCCAGGGTATCGAGAACCCCGCGAATAATTTTGTAACGCACACCGGGCAAGTCGCGAACACGACCGCCGCGAACAAGAACAATCGAGTGTTCCTGAAGGTTGTGGCCTTCACCGGGAATATACGCAGTGATTTCCTTACCGTTCGACAGGCGAACACGAGCGATCTTCCGCAGAGCCGAGTTTGGCTTCTTGGGAGTCATCGTCCTTACCATCAAGCACACGCCTCGCTTTTGAGGGCAAGCTTCAAGCACCGGAGACTTCGTCCGGTTTGGCTGCTTGACACGTGGCTTACGAACCAGCTGATTAATCGTGGGCATAGATTCGGTCTATCCGTCGAATCGCAGCGAAGCTGCGAAAACCAAGAGCTATTGAGCAAGCCGCTGTAAACACTTGGCTTACAACGACATCCAGATGCTCATTCGCCCAGATACAGTACAATTTGAACTTGCGAACCAAAGAGTTTAGCAACCACTCTTCAGGACTTCAACCAAACAGGCATCGCGACTGTTAACTTCGTGTCGCAAGCAATTGGAAGCCTTGAACCAAGCCTGAAATGTGGCTCCACACAGGTGAAACCGCAAACTGATCATCATTAATGAATTTAGCAAAATCAGCACGACGTCTGTTGGAAGCGGGATTAACGCCTCTTCTCAATGCCTGCCTTTCAGACGCATGAGCTGAAAAATGTGTTCACTTTCAACTCGGATTTCGCCAACAACCGGAGAGAGAAATTTCTCTCCCCGGTTGTTGAAAGCGAAAATCATCTGGGGAGATCAAACTTACTCGAGACGACCCAAACCGCTGTTCGGGGAAATCTCTGGTTCGTTCAGAAGATTGGCTCGGGCCGCCAGAATTCGATCGCGTTCGGCTGTCAGCTCGGCAAGAGCTTCCGGACGAATACGCACTTCCGATTTCTGGTGCAGTTTGAACCCGGTTCCAGCAGGAATCAGGTGACCAAGGATCACGTTTTCCTTCAATCCCACAAGGTGATCTGACTTGCCGGCGATTGCCGCTTCTGTCAGCACCTTGGTAGTTTCCTGGAAACTGGCTGCCGACAGGAAGCTTTCGCTCTGCACGGCGGCTTTGGTGATCCCCAGCAACTGAGTGCTGGCCGATGCCGAACGAGGCTTCGTTGTCTTGATGGGCTGACCACCAGTGGCTTCGATTTCCTCATTCACCTGAGCGATCGTTTCCAATGGAACGATATCGCCTTCGTGGAATTCCGTATCGCCGGGATCGGTCACGCGACCGCACTGCTGAACCTTCTGGTTGATCTTGCGGAATTCAAACCGGTCAATCAACACGCCAGGCAGCAGGGTGGTGTCACCCACGTCGTCAACCCGAACCTTACGCAACATCTGAGCCACAACCAGCTCGATGTGCTTGTCATCAATCCCCACGCGCTGTGAACGATAGACGTTCTGGATTTCGTGGAGGAGGTAAGCATGCACTGCCTCTTCACCACTGACCGCCAGAATATCGTGAGGCACCAGCGGGCCACGAACCAGAGCATCCCCGGCCTTCACCTGCTCACCCGAGTGGACGAGCAACTGCTTGCCGTGAGGAATAATGTGCTCGCGTTCAGTTCCGTCAACACCCTTGACCTTGATGATCCGCTTGCCGCGTTTCTTCTCGGCGACGAGTTCCACTTCACCATCGATTTCAGAAATAATCGCAGGATCTTTGGGCTTTCGTGCTTCAAACAATTCCGTCACGCGAGGCAGACCACCCGTGATGTCCTGCGTACCCATCGACTCGCGAGGGTTCTTGGCAAGAATCGAACCGGCAGCGACCTGCTGGGCTTCCAGCACTTCGATCGTGGCCCGCTCTGGCAGGTAGTAGAAGTCCAGGATTTTGCCCGCTTGATCTTCGAGCACGATCTGAGGATGTCGATCCCCCTTGTGCTCGATAATCGTCTTACGGACGTTCCCCATTTTGTCAGTTTCGGAGCGAACGGTCTGGCCTTCGATCAGATCTTCAAAGCGAACCTTACCACCCACTTCACAGAGAATTGGCACTGAGTGCGGATCCCATGTGCACAGGATCTGGCCAGATTCGATCAAATCGTTTTCAGCAACCTGCAGAATCGCCCCGTTAGGAATCGTGTACTTCTCAAGCTCACGATCCTTGCTGTCAACCACGGTGACTTCACCATTTCGACCGAGCACGACCGCCTTGCCATCAGCATTGACCACGCTACGAACGCGGGCAAAGCGAACTCGACCGCCCTTGCGGGATTTGATTTCGCTTTCTTCCACATCGCGAGAGGCTGTCCCCCCCACGTGGAAGGTACGCATCGTCAACTGAGTACCCGGTTCACCGATCGACTGAGCGGCAATCGTACCGACCGCCAGACCCTCTTCCACCAACGCTCCGGTCGAGAGATCCATACCGTAGCACAATTGGCAAATGCCCAGGCCGGCCTCGCAGGTCATCGGGCTGCGAACCTGGATCTTCTCCAGGCCCATCCCTTCGATCTTGCGAGCGATTTCAATCGTGATGAGTTCGTCTTCACGCACGATCACTTCGTCGGTCACGGGATTCACAATATTTGTGCGACTGACGCGGCCACGGATCGCATCGGCCAAACCGACTTCGACCTTTTCACCGCGATAAATCACACCACGGGTAATCCCCTTGGTGGTTTTGCAGTCATTCAAGGTAATGACCAGGTTCTGACAAATGTCTGCCAGCTTACGAGTCAAATACCCCGAATCAGCGGTCTTGAGTGCCGTATCGGCCAAACCTTTACGCGCACCGTGTGTCGAGCTGAAATACTCGAGTACCGTCAAGCCTTCACGGAAGTTCGCCTTGATCGGGGTTTCGATGATTTCGCCGCTAGGCTTAGCCATCAAACCACGCATACCAGCCAACTGACGAATCTGTTCGACACCACCGCGAGCACCGGAATCGGCCATCAGGAAGATCGGATTGACGTAGCGACCTTCATCGCGAACGTCGCTCTTGAACTCTTCCATCATCGCCACGGTGATCAGTTCGCGTGCCTGAGTCCAACGGTCAAGAGTCTGCTCGTATCGCTCTTTAGCAGTAATAATCCCCTTCTCATAGTTCTTCTGGAACTTGAGAACGGCGGCTTCAGCATCCGAAATCACCTTATCCTTGTTAGGGGGCGTCTTCAGATCGCTAGCGGCAAAAGACAGACCCGAGCGGGTCGATTCGCGGAAGCCCATTTCCTTCATCCGGTCGAGCAGCGCGATCGTTTCGCGGCGGCCCATTTCCAGATAGGAATCGGAAATCACACCAGCCAGGTCACGGCCTTTCATGGTGTAGTTATAGAAAGCCATCTTGCTGGAGATCATGTCGTTGAACACGACGCGCCCCACGCTGGTTTCAACCAGACCACCCTTTTTGAAGGTCTCAACGCCTTCGCCCTTAACCCGCTTGTCTTTGGGCAGGCGAACACGGACGGTTGAGTGCAGACGCACCTTTCCGTGCTGAAAAGCGGTGAAGACTTCCTGTGTTGACGAGAAAGTCATGCCATCGCCAATCAGGCCCGGCTTCTTCATCGTCAGGTAGTAGCAACCCATCACGATGTCCTGCGAAGGACTGATAATGGGGGCACCGTTGGAGGGACTGAAGATGTTGTGCGTCGACATCATCAGCGTGTGAGCTTCCACTTGAGCTTCGATGGAAAGCGGCAAGTGAACGGCCATCTGGTCGCCGTCGAAGTCAGCATTAAAACCACGACAGACCAGCGGGTGAATACGAATCGCATTCCCTTCCACCAGTTGTGGTTCAAACGCCTGGATACCAATACGGTGCAGCGTCGGAGCACGATTCAGCAGCACAGGATGATTCGTGATGACTTCTTCAAGAATATCCCACACTTCTTCATCGCGACGTTCCAGCATTCGCTTGGCCGACTTGATGGTATCGGCGTGGCCGAGTTCCTTGAGACGGCGGATAATGAATGGCTGGTAAAGCTCCAGGGCAATCTTCTTGGGAAGACCGCACTGGTGCAGCTTCAGCGTCGGGCCAACAACAATCACCGAACGAGCAGAGTAGTCAACGCGTTTCCCCAGAAGGTTTTCGCGGAAACGACCTTGCTTGCCCTTGATCATATCGGTCAGCGACTTTAGCGGACGGTTGGATGAACCGAGCACAGGACGCTTACAGCGGTTGTTATCAAAAAGGGCGTCAACCGACTGTTGCAACATTCGCTTTTCATTGCGAACGATCACCTCGGGAGCGTTGAGATCAACGAGCTTCTTAAGGCGGTTGTTACGGTTGATAATCCGCCGGTACAAGTCGTTCAAATCGCTGGTGGCAAAGTTGCCTGAATCCAGCAAAACGAGCGGACGCAGATCGGGAGGAATCACCGGCACGCAGTCAAGCACCATCCACTCGGGACGGTTATCGCTGTCGCGCAGGGCTTCCACAATCTTCAGACGCTTGATCAGCTCTTTTTTCTTCTGCTGACTGTTCGTCTTCTTCAGCTCGATACGAAGCTGCTGGGAAATCTCAACCAGATTGAGATTAAGAAGCATCTTCTTGACAGCATCGGCACCCATATCGGCGTCGAAGCTGCCTTCACCAAACTTGGTCTTGGCCTGACGATATTCTTCTTCTGTCAGCAACTGACCCATCTTAAGGGTCGTATCGCCAGGATCGATTACCAGATAGTCCTGGAAGTAAACGACCTTCTCCAGCGACGTGGTCTTCACATTGAGCAACGCCCCCAGACGGCTGGGCATACTCTTGAAGAACCAGATATGCACAACGGGAGCGGCCAACTCAATGTGACCCATGCGCTTGCGACGCACGCGACTGTGCGTGACTTTTACGCCACAACGATCACAGATCATCCCCTTGTACTTCATCCCGCGGTACTTACCGCAAGCACACTCCCAGTCCTTTTCAGGCCCAAAGATGCGCTCACAGAACAAGCCGTCCCGCTCGGGTCGGTACGTTCTGTAATTGATCGTTTCCGGCTTCTTTACTTCACCGAAAGACCAGCTCCTGATGTCGTGAGGACTGGCCAGATTGATCTTGATCGAAGAGAACTCATTGACGCGATCGTACGATGTTTCGCCGGTGCTCACCCAACACTCCTTGTGCGAATCAGATTCTGCGCAGATTGCGCAGCAACAGGTGAGGGTATCACGTCAATGCCTTGACCTGCAACAAACTTGCCGATTTTCTCCTTGACCTGACCATGAATTTCTTTTCTGCACCGATATTCGACACGAGTTTCCACGAGACTACGACAGTCATTTCAAGTGTTTTCGCATGTTAACAGGGTTAATCAATTTTTTCTGAACCTTATTTTTCTCTGTATTGCAACGACAAACAAGAAGTGTTCCTAAAATCACTTACTCACCCTGAGTTTTCTCTGACCATTGTTCCCTGCGGTCTTGGGCCAGCTCGCATAACCTACAACTTCGATTGATGTTCCATCATTTTTATTGCCAATGAGAACCAATCCCTGAAAGAGATGTCTTTCATCGCTGTAATGCTGAGAGCAGCGTCTCCCTTAAGGTATTCCCACGAAATCCAGCAATTCTCGTCGTAATCCTATAAAACAGTTTGCACGGCTAACGAGCATGCAAATCTCCCATGACGATGGCAATGCCTGCGAGATCAGCTTTCTAAAAATGAAATTTTCAGTTCAACAGGGCTGTACGATGAGTCTTATTTTCCAATCCAACAGGATGTTGGTGCCTCCACTCCGAACTCGTTGGCGATGGCTAACTTATGGCACACTTTTCAATCTGATAGCCTTGGGAATGCTTCCCTCGCTTTCCGGGTGCAAAAAGCCAGTGGCGGCCGCCCCGCCTCCCACGCCACACGTGACTGTTGCCAAACCACTTATTGAGCCTGTGGTGGAATGGGACGAATATGTGGGCCGGTTTGAAGCTGTGGAATTTGTCGAAGTTCGCGCTCGCGTCAGTGGCTATCTCTCTGAAACCCATTTTGAAGAGGGACAGCTTGTCAAGCAGGGCGATCTTCTGGCCACCATCGATCAGCGGCCATTTATTGCAGAAGTCAACAAGTCTGACGCCGATGTCGCTGCTGCTGAAGCCGCGATTGCCCAGACGGAAGCGGCTTTCTCCCAATCAAAGGCTGAAGCCACCTCTGCTCGGGTAAGACTGGATCTTGCCAAGCGAACGGTAGAACGCTGGCGTTCATTGGTGGCGCGGCAAGCGGCACAACAGGAAGACCTTGATACCCGAGAGGCCGAACTTGCCCAGGCTGAAGCCAATGTCGAAGCCGCTGAAGCTCGCGTGGCCTCTGCAGAAGCCAACAAGATTACTGCATTGGCTAACGTGGAAACGGCAAAATCCCTGCGAGAAATCGCACGGTTGAACCTCTTCTACACTCAGGTCACAGCCCCCATCACAGGACGCATCAGCAATCGCGATGTCACTGAGGGGAATCTGATCAGCGGGGGATCATCCCAATCCACCTTGCTGACCACGATTGTCTCTCTCAATCCGATTCACGTGGTCTTTGATGCGGATGAAGCCGCTTTTCTGCGTTACCGCCAATTAGCCAAAAAGGGGACGCCACACGCCTCCGTTGATGTCCGGAACCCTGTGTTTGTCGCCCTGGCTGACGAACATGGAGTGTTCCCTCATGAGGGGCAGACCGACTTTATTGATAACCGCCTCGATCAAGAAACGGGCACGATCAGGACTCGGGCGATTTTGGCGAATGAAGATTTAACACTGACTCCCGGCCTGTTTGCCCGTGTCCGCATTCCCGGAAGTGCTAAATATCAGGCGGTTTTAATCCCCGACCAGGCGATTGGAACAGATCAGGCCGAAAAATTTGTTCTCAAAGTGAATGAGAAAAACGAAGTCGTTCGCCAGTCCGTCACGTTGGGGCCGATTGTGGATCGATTGCGTGTCATCCGCACGGGGCTGGATGGAAGCGAGATGATCATCCTCAAAGGCCTGCAACGCGTGCGACCGGGAGTAACCGTCACGACTGAAGTCGACACGATTATCGCGACCGATGATGGTCTTCCCGACACTTTTGATCCCGTTCCTGAGGAAAAATGGCTCAAGGCTCCCAGCAAGAAGCCGCTGACGTCCTGGAATCCCTTGCGGCTTCCCGGTGAGCGTCCCCAGCAGGCGATCAGCGGGAAAGCTTCGCCATTGCGTTTGATTTCCTCCAGCAGTGACGAGGTGGTTGAATGAGACTTGCCCACTTCTTCATTGATCGACCAATTTTCGCCACAGTCGTTTCTGTGGTGATCATGATTCTCGGTGGGATTTCTTACCTCAATCTTCCTGCAGCGCAATATCCTGATGTTGTGCCACCCACGATTGTGGTGCGAGCCTCTTACCCTGGTGCCTCTCCAGAGGTGATTGCTGAAACCGTGGCGACTCCCATCGAACAGGAAGTCAACGGCGTCGAAGACATGCTCTACATGTCTTCTCAGTGCACAACTGACGGGGCCATGTCCCTGACCATCACTTTCAAGCTGGGGACTGACCTCGACAAGGCCCAGGTGCTGGTGCAGAACCGGGTGGCTGTCGCACAACCCCGTCTTCCTGAAGACGTTCGCCGCCTGGGCGTCACCACGGTGAAGACATCTCCCGATATTCTCATGGTGATTCACATCACCTCTCCCGATGACTCGTTCGACCAACTCTATGTCGGAAATTACGCGCTCATACAGATCCGGGACGCCATTGCTCGCGTCGATGGTGTGGGGGACGTGAATCTCTTCGGGTTGCGCGAATACAGTATGCGCGTCTGGCTCGATCCCGAAAAACTATCGCATCTGGCGCTGACCTCTGGCGACGTGATCCGTGCCATGCAAGGCCAGAACATTCAGGTGGCGTCCGGCGTGATCGGGCAACCGCCGACTCCTGGCGGTGCGGATTTTCAGTTGCCGGTGAATACATTGGGACGATTGGCCGATCCCGTTCAGTTTGAAAATATCATCATCCGCACCGGGGAAGATGGCCGGGTGGTTCGTGTGAAAGATATTGCCCGAATCGAACTGGGTGCTCGCGATTATGCCGTCAATAGTTATCTCGATAACAAGCCCGCTGTGGCGACAGTGATTGCTCTGCGTCCAGGTGCTAACGCCCTTGCGACGGCGCAGGCCGTGCAGGCAACCATCAAAAAACTTTCGGAAAGCTTCCCCAAAGGGGTTGAATACCGGATTGTTTACAACCCGACGGTCTTTGTGGAAGAGTCAATCGAAGCCGTGCTGCACACACTGTATGAAGCCGTCATCCTGGTGGTGATTGTGATTCTGGTGTTTCTCCAAAACTGGCGTGCAACGCTCATTCCCTTAGCAGCTATCCCCGTGTCACTGGTGGGAACATTTGCGGCCATGTCCGCCTTTGGGTTCTCACTGAACATGCTCTCGCTGTTTGGTCTGGTGCTGGCAATTGGTATCGTGGTGGATGATGCCATCGTGGTGGTCGAGAACGTCGAGCGACACATGGCGATGGGCCTATCGCCTCGCGAAGCCTCTTATAAAGCGATGGACGAAGTGACAGCAGCGGTCATCGCGATTGCTGTCGGTCTATCGGCAGTGTTTATTCCCACGGCTTTTATCTCAGGAATCACTGGTCAGTTCTATAAACAGTTTGCCCTGACCATTGCTGTTTCAACGCTCCTTTCGGCTTTCAACTCATTGACATTAAGCCCTGCCCTCTGTGCCATTCTTCTTCGGCCCCACGATGCCAAGAAAGACTGGTTCACCCGTATCTGGGACTTTTTCCTGGGGTGGTTTTTCCGGCTCTTTAACATGGTCTTTGATGCCATGACCGCTATTTATGGAAAATCAGTGGCGGTGATGGTTCGCTATGCGTTCTTCCCACTCGCGGTTTACGTCGCGCTGGTAGCGGTCACTATTTACGGCTTTCGGGAAGTTCCCACGGGCTTTATTCCTGCTCAGGATCGCGGTTACCTGATCACCGTTGTGCAGCTTCCCGATGGAGCTTCACTGGAACGTACCGACGCCGTAGTCAAACGGGCAACAGAAATCGCACTCGAACACCACGCCATTGAGCATGCGGTCAGCTTTGTGGGGTTCTCGGGAGCCACCCGCGCGAACAGTCCCAATGCCGGCGCGATCTTCCTGATTCCCCGTCCGTTTGAAGAACGTCATCACGACGACCCCAGCGCCATGCAGTTGCTTGCTGAAGTCCAGGCGGAACTCTCCAAAATTCCCGATGCGACCATCTTCGTCATCCCCCCTCCGCCGGTGCAGGGTTTAGGAACGTCTGGTGGTTTCAAGTTCCTTATTCAGGATCGTGGCGGTTACGGCCCGAAGGCCTTGCAGGAAGCGACGGATGATCTGATTGCAGCCACCAGAAAAGAACCTTCGCTGGCCTCTGTCTTCACCACCTTCCGTGCCGGAACGCCACAGCTTTACGCCGATATTGACCGCGTCAAAGCCAGTATGCTGAACGTTCCCATTGCCAACGTCTTTGAGGCTTTACAGGTCAACCTGGGGTCTGCCTATGTCAACGATTTCAACCTCTTTGGCCGAACATTTCAGGTTCGGGCGCAGGCTGATGGAAGTTTTCGACTTAATGCCGACGACATCCTGCGATTAAAAACCCGCAATGCCAACGGCGCGATGGTTCCTCTGGGTTCCGTCATGCGTGTCGACTGGAAAAGCGGGCCGGATCGGGTCGTGCGGTACAACATGTTTCCCGCCGCAGAAGTTCAAGGAGATACTAAGCCGGGCCATAGCTCGGGAGAATCGATTGCGGCCATCGAGCGACTCGCTAAAGAAGTGCTGCCTCAAGGGATGTCCATCGAGTGGACTGAACTTGCCTATCAGGAAAAAATCGCCGGGAATACGGCTCTCTACATCTTCCCATTGTGCGTTCTTTTCGTGTTCCTTGTTCACTCGGCTGAGTATGAAAGCTGGTCGCTCCCTTTAGCCATTATTCTAATCGCCCCCGTCTGCCTTCCTTTTGCTCTCGGAGGTGTCTGGCTGCGTGGAATGGATAATAACATTATCACACAGATCGGCTTTGTGGTGCTGATCGGTCTGGCGGCGAAGAACGCGGTGCTCATTGTTGAGTTCGCCAAGCAGCTGGAAGAAGAAGGACGAGATCGGTTTGAAGCCGCGGTTGAAGCCTGCCGACTTCGGTTGCGTCCGATCATGATGACCTCCTTCGCATTCATCCTGGGTGTGCTGCCTTTGGCACGCGCTCATGGTGCGGGGGCTGAATTGCGACAGGTACTGGGGACTGCCGTGTTCGCAGGGATGCTGGGGGTCACCATCTTCGGCCTATTCCTCACCCCCGCGTTTTATGTGGTGCTGCGTGGTCTGACCGATCGTTTCTGGGGGCCACAGTTCGCCCATCACAAGAAATCAGAACATGGCACCCAACCACAGCCTCATCACGAGCATTCGGCTCATCTCTCCAACGAGAATCACAGCTAAATACTCACCCAGTAAATACTCATCCAGAGTTTCGCAGTTCTCTATCAACTCTCACTTCGGGCAGGTGCAGCACAAGCAGGCACCTGCCCGTTTTCGTTTTCTCTCGACCATCGCTTCATTTAAATCATTTAGTCCACAGGTCGTAGATAAAGAAGTTATCAACCCCTTGTGTGACTTCGGAGATCAACTCTGTCTCTACATTATATTTATTGGGAATCAAAGAGATCGTATCTGGAGGGTTTTCGATCAGTTCATCGGGATCGGTCGACACAGGCCCCTCCACAACCAGTGATGTGATGGCCACTTGATATTTTCCCGCCGGCAACCCTTGAGAAACGGGGAGCAGGAACTTGCCATCCTGAATCGTGGTTCCAGAAACAATTGTGGCGTTAGCTTCGGGATAGAAAATGATATTTCCGGTTTCGAGCGACTCCCCGTTCAATCGTACGATACCGTTGACTTCAAAACGCTCTTGCTGACTGGATGCGCCTGCTCCACAGCCTGCCAGCGATAGCAGGCTGAGGCCAAAGCAGACCATCCATCGCATCGATAGTGACAATTGAACTCTCCCAGTTGATACGAGGCCGCACGTTTGGCCTCATCAAGACAGACGGCAGCTTCACACCATATCGCAGAGAGGTCGAAACTGAGGTATTAAAAGGTATGACATCGTCGGACGGAATTTGACAATCACCTTAAAACTGGTCGCCAACGATTTCGCCGCCAGCAATTGTGCTTAAAGAGCGGACCGCGGCGGTGTCAATATTGTTGCTGATGAACTTGACGGAACCATCACAAAAGAGGGC
Source organism: Planctopirus sp. SH287 (assembly GCF_056500625.1). NCBI lineage: Bacteria > Pseudomonadati > Planctomycetota > Planctomycetia > Planctomycetales > Planctomycetaceae > Planctopirus > Planctopirus sp. SH287. Next base: position 3,522,516 of record NZ_CM151403.1, read on the forward strand.
ATGAGCACCTCCCGTGTGACGACTGCGCATCGACAGTTGATACGTGTAGCCGGTATTCGAGCCTAAACCACAAGGGTGATCGATAGTGCTCACACATTGCCCCGAGGGAACAAGATCAGAGATCGGTGTGTTAGGCGGCAGGTTTCCGGTTAATGAGGCATTCATGCCGTATTGCACCAGTCCCCGATAATCCGGCGAGGCTGTTCCTACTCGAATCTCGCCCATCATCAGAGTGTTCGATAGCCCATCCGTGATCTTTGAAAACGAAATCGCCTTACCTTCTCTCGTATCTGTAAAGTCAAACGGCCCCGCAGAATAAACGGCTCCGTTGACATTCCCTTTACCAATGTTCGTATTACCGACATTGACGAGATAATTGTACTGTGGAATATCGTTAAAAAAGCGAGCGATCGTATCTGAAGGACACAGGAGCATGGGAATGACAGTTTGACTCAGCGCACGATTCGGATTGGCACTATAGTAATTCGTATTCTGATCGTAGGCATTATAGATCGCTGCCTGGTCGATATATGGCAGAATGCGGCGGAACCAGGTGTACCCGCTCACCGTGATCGTGAGATTCGCACCCGCCCGCATCACACCAATGGGCAACGTCCCGGCGACATCATGATAATTGTGCATCGCCAATCCCAATTGCTTGAGATTGTTCCGACACTGTGTCCGACGCGCTGCTTCTCTCGCTTGTTGTACGGCCGGCAGAAGCAGCGCGATCAACAGGGCAATAATGGCAATCACCACCAGTAACTCAATCAGCGTAAATCCCTTTCGGGTGGAAAAATTGCCAGACCTGAAAGCCTGAAGTGGCAAGCCACAAGGCTCTCCTGAGCGATAAGAACGCACAAACTTCATTGACGCACCTTATGAATGAAATATCTCTGAAAAAGCAACCAGCTGCCGCATCTTGTTGATATCAAATACGTTACAGTAACTGTCAGATCGAGAACCTGACTTTCGTGAGGCGGTCAGATCATGACCTGCTGATCTGACGCTGGAATATCGTGAACTTGATGACTTCGTTAGCGAGGTAATTCCCGCAAATTCACCACAACTTAACATTCGCGGAATTACGACAGGCGCAGCTCGCATGGTCGATCACTCAGAGGATGAGATTTTCCAAGAGGTGTAACGGAAGTGTTTCAGTAGACTACTCCGAACACGGTACAATTCGATGATTGGATTCGTTGGTTGATTGACAGATCCTCATCAGAAAATGATTCCAGCGGTTGTGCTGTTCGCGAATTTTCCATATCGCTGAATGGAGAGGTAAACGATGAACCCGATGAGTTTTCGAGGCCTGCTGTCGCTCACGTTTCTGATGCCGGTACTGATGTTTGCAATGAATCTGGCCAGTGCGGCTGACTCCGAGGTTCCAGCCGCCACTCAACCCGACGGGGAGCGGGTTCTGGGCGAGTGGGTGCCGGTGGAGTTCATCTTTGTCGGGCTGCCTGTGCCGATGGAGAACATTGCGGGGCTGAAGGTGATTTTTGAAAAAGAAGAATTGAAGCTTTATCCCCCCTCGCCGGCTCGTAAACTCAAAGAAGGTGAGTTGCCTTCACCAGAGCCTGCGCCGGTTAAGTTTCGCTATCAGCTTTTGACCGATCGCGAACCGCGACAGATCGAACTGACGGCGGAAGAAGGCCCACAGCGCGGCCAGACCACTGGCGTGATCTATCAGTTCGACGACAAGGGCCAACTTGTGATCTGCGGCCACCTCGACCCTGGCGCCCCTCGTCCGGATCTGTTTGAATCGACCGACACAACGCGAACGATCCTTTTCAAATTCAAACGAAAGATCGCAAAGGCCACGGGAGCTAAGGCATTACTGCCAGATGGCCCTGGTTAAAATTCTCATTTTGACCGGAATGGCTCATCGCAGGAATTTTGAGCGTGGTCTCAGATCATCTCACGGCTTGCTTCGTCAGCCTTGTAGCGAAGCCCATTGATGAGCAATGTGACCATGCGTCGTGCATGATCAGGGCCAGCTTCAAGTGCGGGAGAAGATGACATGCAACACAAACTGGCAACCGCCAGCAGCAGGTCATAGGGATCGACGTTCGATCGTATCTCGCCCGACTCTGTGGCAGCATCAAGGAGAGTTTGAAGAGCGGGGCACAGGCGATCCTGAAAATAAGCCGGCAACGCGTCATAGGCAGGATCACCGGAGTGTAGCGCGGTCGCCAGCCCACGTTTGGCCGCCACAAGATCCATAAAACGCTGCATCCATCGCGAGAGGGACTCGAACGGTTGATGCTTCTCTGCCAGGGCCGATGCGGCATCTGCACAAGCATCAACTTCGTATCGGATCACAGCCACGATCAGATCTGACCTTTGCGGAAAGTGGCGATAAACGGTGCCGAGTCCGACACCAGCCTTCTCGGCAATTTCCCTCACGGGAGCATCGACGCCTGAAGTCAGGAACACGGCCTTAGCGGCTTCCAGCAAAGCATTTAAGTTGCGTTGGGCATCCGCGCGTACGCGGCGACTGGCCGGCTCATGGGACTGCTGGCCACTTTCCACGCTTTTTTTTGGCTTTTTCAAAATGACACCTCTTGACAATCGGAACAATGTTCCGAATAAAATGGAGCAGCGTTCCGATTCCGGTGCTCACTTTATCAGACAACATTATCCCCAGCATGCAAGACAGGGAAAACACAATGCAAGACAAACCCGTGATTCTGATTACTGGCTGTTCGTCGGGATTCGGTCTTGAAATCGCCCGGTATTTTCTTGAACGCGAGTGGAAAGTCATCGCCACGATGCGGACGCCGCGTGAGGATGTTCTGCCACCATCGGATCATTTGCGCGTGCTGGCTTTGGATGTCACTGATCCAGACAGCATTCTTCGAGCGGTCGCAGCCGCTGGCCCGATTGATGCTTTGGTCAATAATGCGGGGATTGGCACAGCTTTTCCCTTTGAAGTCGGTTCAATGGCAACGGTGCGCGATGTCTTCGAGACGAATACCTTTGGCACGATGGCTTTGACTCAGGCGGTGATCCCACAATTCCGTGAACGGAGAGCCGGAGTGATTGTGAATGTCTCATCGAGCATTACGTTGAAATCAATCCCTCTGACGGGGGCTTATGCGGCAAGCAAAGCGGCAGTCAATGCGTTCACCGAAAGTCTGGCGGTGGAACTGGACTCGTTTGGTGTCCGGGTACGCCTGGTATTGCCCGGGCGTGCTCCCGAAACCTCTTTTGCTGAAAATGGCCGCAACCGGATGCAGGGTCTTGATCACCCGGCCTATGCCGAACTCACAAAGAACCTCTTTGCGATGTTTAGCGATGGAGGCCCGATCACACGTTCACAAGATGTTGCGGAGGCGGTGTGGCAGGCTGTCACTTATCCAAACTGTCCAATCCGTTTGCCGGCTGGAGCCGATGCGATTGAGTGGGCAAAGGCATGAAGCCTGACGAGTTGTTTATGAGTTTGTTCGAGGCGGGCGTGGTGAGCGGGGCGGTTTTGAAGCGGCCTCATGGGCGTGTTCGTTTTCGCTCTCCTCGTTCTCCATCTCTCGCTCAACAGCAGCAGGCAAGCCTTTCTTGCCGACCACGGTGATAATGTCTTTCAGGTCGGTCAGAACTGTTCGCTGACCTTCATAGGCCACCATCAGTTTTTTCGCGAGCAGTTCCTGAGCAACAACTCTCCCCTGTCCCAATTTTGTGACGACAACAGCTCCTGGTGCGGGAAGTTCTTTCCGATGCTCTTCGTAAGTGTCGTACTCGTATCTGAGGCAGCATTTGAGGCGACCGCACCGACCGGAAATTTTTGAAGGATCAAGCGTTGCCTTCTGCAATTTGGCCATCTTCATCGAGACGGGCGGCATCTCCTTCAGATGAGTATTGCAGCAAACGGGTTTCCCGCAATCTCCGTAGTCGGCCAGCAGGCGGGCCTCATCACGGATTCCGATTTGTCTCATTTCAATGCGGGATTGGTGTCGTTTCGCCAGAACCTTGACCAGTTCGCGAAAGTCGATTCGTTGCTCGGCAACATAGTAATAAACGATTCGTTCACCGCCAAAAATCCGCTCGGAATCGACAAGCTGCATCTGGAGCGACATCTCACTGATCAACTGCTTGCAACTGGCGAACTCTTCAACTTCCAGTTCGGCAACACGGTCTTTCTGCCGCTCGTCTTCCAATGTTGGCAAGCGTTGGATTTTGCCTGTTTCTTTATCGATCCCCAACCACTCTCGTGTGCTGATAGTCGCTGCACAAAGGACTTCTCCCCATTCCATCCCACGATCAGAACGAACAATGACCTGTGTCCCACGAGACACGGGAATGTGTGAAGCACGAATCGAAAACTCGCCCAGCAAGCGTGTGACGCCATAGCGGACGACCCACGACTGACTGGAAGGAGCCGAAATATCCATGAACTTGTTCAACCTTGACGGGTGAGGGATTGACCCTAAGCTCTGCGCCATGTTCTCACAACGGGCACTGAGCGAGCCAAGTCGCAGGGCAGGCAGAACCCACCCTGCGAGCGTGATGATCAGCGTTTTATCAAAGCTGATTAGAGTGACTGGACGCGTTTGCAGATCGCGTCAGCCATTTCCCGAGTTCCGACGGCCGACGGATCATTGCGGTCGGTCTTCAGGTCGTAGGTGACGTCCTTCCCTTCAGCAATAATTTCGGAAACCGCCTGATCCAGCCGGGCAGCGGCCTTATCTTCGCCCAGGTGTTCCAGCATCAACTTGGCTGAAAGGATCAGTGCTGTCGGGTTCACTTTGTTCTGGCCCTTATACTTGGGCGCACTTCCGTGGGTGGCTTCAAAAATAGCGGCGTCTGGGCCGTAGTTTGCACCGGGAGCCACACCCAGGCCACCGACAAGACCAGCACACAGATCACTGAGAATATCGCCGTACAGATTCGGAAGCAGGATCACATCGTAGAGTTCCGGCTTCTGGACAAGCTGCATGCACATGTTGTCAATCAGACGTTCCATATAGGCAACCTGGGAACCATCACCGGCCTTACCAGCCAGTTCAGGATCGGCAGCAACCTTCAGTTCTGGCTGCTCGTACCTGGCACCATAAGCTGAAGCGACAGCGCGGGTTTCGTCATACCACAGGCCATCAGTGAACTTCATGATGTTGGCCTTGCAGACGCTCGTGACCGACTTACGGCCATTCTTCACCGCAAAATCAAAGGCAAAGTTGGCAATGTTTCGCGTCCCTTCATAGCTCATGGGCTTGATGGAAACGCCAGTGGTCTTGAGGCCGGTGGAGATCTTCTTGCCCGTGGCAAGGGCGTTGATCTTTTCGATTAACTCAGCCGTTGCCGGCAGGCCCGCCTGGAATTCCACGCCTGCGTAAAGGTCTTCGGTGTTTTCCCGCACCACGACGAGATCAACCGGTGTGTTCGAGAAATAGCTGCGGACACCCTTATAGCTCTTGCAAGGGCGGAGGCAGGCGAACAGTCCCAGTTCCTGGCGCAAGAAGACGTTAACGCTACGGAAGCCTTTGCCAATCGGTGTCGTGATCGGAGCCTTGAGAGCCACCTTGTTCTTGCGGATGGATGCCAAAACCGATTCAGGAACTTTGCCCACTTTTTCAATGACTTCGATGCCACATTCCTGGACGTCCCAGTTGATCTTTACTCCGGTCGCTTCCACACAACGGCGGGTGGCTTCGGCGATTTCTGGCCCAACACCATCTCCGGGAATCAGCGTGACGTCATACATATCAAGATCTTTCCAGACTGGGGCAAGTTTTGCGACAGGATGAATTTTCTCGAACCGACACTGCAGGGCAATCTGAAATGTTCCGGCAGGCTGTCTATCGTCGAGACAGAGCCACCTTCAATTCAGCCGCCCTGTTTGGCGGTGAGATTTCATCAGGATGTGGAGAGCATAACGGAGCAGCGAACCACTCTCCAAGCCTGTGAGCCGCAAAACTCCGGGAAGTCTTCACCAAACACAAAGATCCGATGGCCTGCACAAGCGTCTGGCCATCGGATCGGAAGAATTGTGCTGAGTTTGCCAACCGGCAATTCCGCCTTTAATGAGCAGTCATTTGCCCGTTCAGAACATCTGGATCAGGGAGCAGACATTCCTGGCTGCGGAACACCAGCTTTTCCACGGGCTCTTTTTCGGGCACTGACCTTGCGTGTTGAAGGGTCATCCATGCCAGGAGGATAATAACCGCCCTCTTCCCCTCCTGAAATCAGCCCATCCAGCGTGGATTGTGTCGGAGGAGGGGTGAATGTCTCGTAGACTTTGGTTTCTCCCTCATGACGTCGCTTTAACTCAGCACGATCTTTGGGGTTCGTTTGAGTGTCAATAAACTCCATCTGGCCTGCCTCATTCACAATGATCGCTTCAGGCACCAGCCCAAAATTCACTTTGCCACTCACGGGGGTCAGTCCGAGTTCTGCCATATGAACGGGAGTTTTGGATTGAGTCGTCACATTCACTTCCAGATCAGAGGAAACATCCAGCAGAATGTCCGTCGTTCCAATGAGGATTTCAGTTTCGTCATAGGTTCCTGCACCAAGGTCGGCCCGTTTGAGCTTTTTGTTGTCCTTGATGACCTGACCAATCGAGTTGAGATCCAGCGTTGTGTTCAAAAGAGAACCCAGTTTGGCATCCCACTGATAAACCGAAATATTCGCCACGGCCTTGCGGATGGATCGTGTCAAATCACGAACGGGATCACGTTCACTGCCGGTCAGGAAATATTTCACGTCTGCGGGGACGATTGCCGGATTGGAAATCGTGCTCCAGGAAGACTCGCGTTCAGCTCCAGCTGCCACCGAAGGATCAACAATCTGTTCGATGGGAAGGTTGTAATTCGGGTTGGTAAACATCAACTTGACACGGTAACGATAAGCACGTCCCGGCTTGACTTGAAAGTCGATGTAACGGAACAACAACAGCCGGCCACCGGCAGTATCCAGCATCTTGCGAAGCTGCTGTTGGGACAGCGCATTGGCTCCGGGAACGGCCATCGCTGTCGACATCTGGCTGAGGATCTGATCCGAACTGCCTGAACTCAACATGGACGTTTGCAGGGCACGAAAGTCTCGCTGTACCACAGCAAATCCACGACGGGAAGGACGCTGGTTCTGAGTCAGAAGATCCCGCTCCTTGGCAGCGACTTCCAGCATTTTGTCGAGAAAGCGTTCCTGTTTTCTCTGCTCGTCTGCACTTAAAGTAAAGTTGCGGATTTTGGGGTGGGTGGCATGATCCCCCCAATATCCCATCAGCCGCAAAGGCAATGGAGCGGTAATGGCCGCATCAACGATGCGTGCATCGAAGGGATCGATATCAAACGATGGCGACTCGCTGAGTACCTGGGCATCGGCCTTGATGTCCACAGACTCCCATTTTCCAGCCCAAGGGTTCTCGCCAGCAATCGCTTCCTGGCGTTCGAGCTTGAAATCAAGAATTTCCAGATACTGCTCCGCTTCAGTCAGGCTTTGAAGATTCAAAGCTTTTTGAATTTTGGCGACTTGCTGCTGAAGCGGCACAATACCGCGAACAGAGACGTAACGAACACCACGGGCTTCGATGCTCGAAACCGTTCCGCCGCCCCCTTCAGTCCCGTAAGGATCCGAAGAAATGGGCATATCCTGATAGGGGTTTGGCGGGACATAGCCCTCGGCCCCCGGTGCACCTTCACCCGGAGTTCCTGCTGCGCCCCCTGCGCCATTTCTGAGCGCGAACTCCGTGTCGACTTCTTCGATTGACTTGGTGAGATCTCCGGTCTCTGTGGTTGCCAATGTCAAATCCAGTCCCTTGCTGATGGCGATGATCGCAGTCCCCGCATCAGCAATAAGATCTGTCACGGGGAGCCAGTCAGGGTCTTTAATCTGCTCCTGCTTACGATAGAGCGGATAATAAAGAGGCGTGGAAAATTCATAAGCTGCAATGGCTGGCATCGGCTTGAGCAACCGCGATGACCGCTCCAGATAGGCGACCACGCCGTATTCTGTGGCTTTTTCAGCAGGCCAGACGCCTTCGTCAATGGTCTTGCGAGCCGATTTCGCCTTACGGATCATTTCGTCGGGAGATCGCGGCGTGGGCATCCAGCTTGTCCCCGCTGCCCAAACACCCAGCACGAGAAAGCCGATCGTCCCCAGCGCAATTTTTTCGCCGTGATCAACGAGCAGGGACTTGAAGTTAAAACCTTTGAGCCGCGCCATGGCGTACTCCTTCGATGTCAGGCTGTCGGAAATTGTTCAGAAATTGCGGCGATCATTATCGGTTAGCCGTCGCGAATGACCCGCAACGCATGTCAATCCATCAATCAAAGCGTCAGATCAAGGCGCCCCTGGTGCAGCGGCTGGCACTTCCTGAGTTGTGCCTGGCGTTCCCTGTGGCACTGCTGTTCCTGGTGGGGCTGTTCCTGGTGGAACCGTAGCGGGTGTGACGGTCTCAGGTGTTGCTGTGGCTGGTTCTGTTGCAGCAGGCGTGGTCGCTGCGGGAGCTTCTGGCATCGCACCATCGGCTGCGGGTGCAGGGGTTGGTGTGCCTTCCGTCGTGGCAGCGGTATCAGCTGCTGGTTCTGTCGCCGCAGGATCAGCGGGGGCTGTGGCCGCGGGGTCAGTGGCTGCATCTGGTGACGCTGGCTGAACTGGTGGCGTGTAAAGAGTGAAGATGCCTGCGATCGCTACTTCGGCGATGTTGGGATCAGACAAAGCGTTTTGTAAGGCGACATTGGCTGCCTGCACCCGACTGACCAGCATCGGATTGTTGGCATCCTGAGGGTTGATTCCGGACTGGGTAATGAAATCGGGAGGGGTGGTGTTCCCCAATCCGCCAAATCCGCCACCATCGGTCGGGCTGCCGCCAAAGCTTGGGTTGAACCCACCTCCGCCGGATTCCGCACCGAAATTCATTCCACCACCGAAGCCAGCACCGCCACTGGCCGCAGCGACCCCGGCACTTTCGTTCTTTCTCAGCATCTGAACCCGCACCACTTCCACAGGCCAGACGGATCGATCATTACTGGTCAACTCAGCCACAAGATCAGGCACACGGCGGTGATCCATCAGCAGAACCATATAAAACCCACGGGTTTTGAAAGGAGCCCCTTCTTCATCATCGATATAACGGCGGATGGTGGCTTGCGCCGGAGCACCGTCGGCGGGCATGTCTCCGAATCCGCTGTCAGATGGCATCCCCGTCTCTGCGCCGGCTGAACCAAACTCTTCTTTCACAGGGAATTCCGCAGTGGCAGGAGGAGCGATACGGGCACCACCACGAGCAGAGGCAAAACCGCCGCTCTCACCGGGAGGCATATAACCATCACCGCCACCACCGTCGACTCCCTGAGCCGGGGCATCGACAGGTTCACCCCGTTTTCCTCCCAGTAGCTGCAACTTCACGATCTGGTGAATGCTGGCATCCAGACGGTTTGTTGTTTCTGTGCCACCATTCAAATGCGTAATCGTGGAGAGCAACGAATCCAAAAGCCAAAGGTCTTCCTGAGCGTCCCACATTTCCTGAGAAGTGGGAGGAAGATCTCGCCAATACTTCACAGGCATGGCGGTTAACGGAAAGACCACCACACCTTCGCCGGTCTGAGCATTGAAAGGACGAACCTTCTGCCAGACATTCGCAATATCGGAAGGGGAACTGGTGCGATAGATGTCTCGTGCCAGCGGTGCGAATTCTCCGCGATAGCCGGCTTCCTCTGCATAAGGTTGAATGTTTCGGGGCCAGGACATCCGGGAGCGTTGCTGATCCCAAAGGAAGGTTCGCGCCAGTTCGACCTGACGATCCTGCTGCGTATTGATTGCTCCCAGTTTTTTCGAGTAGTCATCACTGGGAACGCCCCCTGAGGGGATCCCTTTTTCCGCAGTTTCAATCGCGGTGTTACGATCAGAGATCGTCTTGGCCAGAGAGGCCGACGCCATCCACCATCCGACTAATGCCAGGATGAGCGCCAGTCCGCCAAGGATCCAGAAGCGATTACGAATGAGGGGTTCCAGTTTGTCCATGGTCATTCCTGCGATATTCAATTCACCCGCTTTGAGGCCGGGTTGATAAGTCAAAATAATCGATCAATTCTCTGAATCAATTCAAAGCCATCAGCAACGATTAAACACCCGCAGCGGTTTCTCCACCTGTTTCTGTGGGAGCAGCACCATCCGTTGGCTCGACAGGTTTGACTGAAGGGTCAGTTGCCGGACGCTCTTTCTCCGGGGTCGGTTTCCAGACGAACTGCACCACAAAGTTGGTCATATGAATCTTGCGGGGAGCATTGACGGCTTCCGGCGGAAGCTGTGTATCGATCACGCGGGCACCGCCTGGCCCCACCACGGATGTTGTCGGCCCCATGCCGCCGGGAGGAGTATATGCCCCCGACTCGGCACCCGGAGCAAATCCCGGGTTACCGGAATTCATGCCAAACCGGTTGGGACGGCCTGCATTAGCCGCACCGCTGGCACTGGCCATATCGGGCCGCCCGAGCGGATAGTAATCAATCAGAACAAACGGGTCGGCTTTCACCGTGGCATAGGAAATCCCCAGTTGGCCTACAGGAGTTTCCATCTGCTGGCCAGTCACCGGATCGGTTCGCTTCACGACAAAGCTTTGAAGGTCTTTGAGCAAAGTGCTCACGACATAACCTGTTCCCTGTCCACGCACGGGATCTTCCGGGGCATGGTGAAAGTGAACACCGTGAAGGGTGAAAACATAGCCCGGCCCGGTGGGGCCTGTCTTGCGTTCTTCCGTCTTATCGTAGGCGGAAAAATACTGGGGAGAGACTTTGGCGAGCTGGCTGGGATCATTGTACCACGTTGCCAGATCGTCAAATTTCTTGGCCGTCACTGACCGCAGGGAAATCCGGTTCATCAACTCGATGCGGGTCTCATCAAGTTCTGCCGCAGTGACAGCACGTGGCAGGCATTCATCAATGGCTTTATAGACTTCCAGCCAGTAAGCACGGGAACTGAGAGCCGTCACCAGTTTCTCGCCACGTCCTTTCACTTCGGCGTTACGACCTTCTTCGGCGGTGTACTTTCCTGTGAGGGAACTGGCGTAGTCCGCGATGTCTTTCGCTTCTTTTTCAGCGCCACCGAACCGGGAGGTACTGACCGATTGTAGCACATTGCCATAACCTGCGACCGAAGTGGCCAGTCCGAAGAGCAGGGTCGCTGCGGTGGCGACAGCCCACGGTTTTTTCCGTCGAATCTTGCGGGCAACCACAATTTCTGGCGGTAATAGCGAGGTATGGATCTGCGTCTGACCCAACAGTTGCAGCGCCAGGCCGTAAGGGCCGGTAAAGGTCAGGATGTTATCCTGAAACAGAGGAGCGGTCAGGACACTGTCGCCGACAGCGCTCGGGAAGGTGTCGATCTTTTCGACTTCATAGTTCAGGTTCTGCTGCAGGAATTTTGCCAGCCCTGCCAACTTGAAGCCGTTACCAAGCCCCACCAGTTTGGTAATTTTCGCAGAGCGATTCACACTGGAGAAGAAGCCGATCGACCGCTGAATTTCGTTGACGTAATCATTGAAGACAGGCCGCATGGCCTGGAAGACAGCCCGGGGGTCGGGTGACTTGGTGGCGTTGCATTTGAGGTGCTCGGCCTTGGCAAAGGTGAGCTTCATTTCTCGGGTGAGCGCGCGAGTAAAATGGTTCCCGCCGATGGGTACGTTTCGTGTCCAGATTTTCTTGCCGTTAGTGACAATCAGGGTTGTCTGGTCGCACCCCATGTCAAGCGCGACGACGTATTCTTCGTCGTTGGCTTCAGGGGCGTCTTCTGCGGGATCTTTCCGCAATCCCAGGCGGTCGTACCAAAGGAAGTTATAAACCGCCAAAGGAGCAATCTGCACCAGTTCCAATTCCAGCTTTCGCTGATTGAACGGCCACATGTGATGCTGGATATCGTCCCGCTTCATGGCGAACAGGCCAACTTCCGCATCCAGCAGGAAGCCACCCTCTGCTGCCGAAGACCCCATGGGCTGGTAATCCCAGATCACATCTTCCAGAGCGAAGGGAATCTGCTGGCGGGCTTCGTATTTTACGATTTCCGCAACTTTAGATTCTTCGACGGGTGGAAGCTGAATAAATTTCAGCAGTGACTTGGAGCCAGGAAGAGAAATCGCCAACAGGTCATTCTGAGTCTGGTTGCGTCCCAGAAAAGTCTTTAACGCTTCCGAAATCAGTTCATCGGGATCGGCGTCAGGCTGGCTGAGCAGCTTGGCATGTGGCACATAATCGAACGCCATGGCAAAGACTTGATGGGAAGCCTCAGCGTATCTCAGCTTGATGGCCTTCAATCCTGCTTGCCCAATTTCAATACCCCAGGCAGATTTCAATTCAGCCATGGTGCAGTCTCCTTCAGTCTTGTCATCTCTGCCGTCGCCCCGTGGTCGAGGTCGGAGAGGAGCGTACTGTCCGAACTTGTTTGGTGCGTCATGTGAGGTGAGGGGTCGTTGGTACGCATTCCGTGATGTGCATTACGTTTTAAACGGGCCATCTGATGGCATTTCACCAGAAACCCGAGATCAGTCGATGAATCGAAAGGAAAAACTCACTCCTTCGAAAAAACGCCTCCCGGCATTCGTCGGGCCTGGACACTTCTCGGTTTAATGAGTCTTGAACTACGAAATTATTGAGAACTGAAAGCAAAGATAGGTTCAAACTTACGGAGAATATCAAAGATTATCCAGAATGGACTTGAACTAATGACATCCTGGTCGTGCTGAAAGGAAAAACCATGATTTTCTCAGAGACCTGCCTGTTTGGCAAAAACTCTCGAATCCACGCATTTCTCTCGTCACTTATCCAGAAATGATCTCCACAACTTCCCTACGAAATTCTGAGAGAAAAATGCGAAACTGCTCTCTTTCCAGAATAATTACGCCCCAGGGGTGAAGTCAATAACCAATTGCTGCAAAAAGGGTTATGAGGATTCGCGTGTCGTCGGAAAATCCAGCGGCTGAGGTTTTACCTGAGTCATTTCCCGTGTTACGGCATCGAAGACAGCCACAATAAGCAGCCACAATTAATTGGCGTCTCCTGATCAGTTAGATCTTTCCAGGGAGAGGTGAAGTTCCGAAAATGCCGGCGATCTCGCAAAATCCCACATAATCCACCGGGTGTTCTTAATGTCAGGGCGCTTCGGTTCTGATTTGACCGTTTCAACGATTGTTCGGTGAGCAGGCCAGAATCAGGCGTGCGTTCCTAAGAACTTGTTCTGTGACCACTCTTCCTTCCGCTGCTCAACGGCGACATCGCATGTGACACCGGCTAACATTTGCACCATGAAACACTGCACCGAAGTCTATGTTCTTATCCCGTCGCACAGTCTTGAAGACTTTCCTCAAGACTTGGGAGAAGATGCCGCTGGAAGCTTGCTGGAAGCTTTTGCGATTGCCTGGCACCCGGCTTTAGTTGCCATGACGGGGCGGATTCCCCAGTGGTATCGCGCGGATTCACCTCCCGAACCTCTGGCGGGCCAATTGCTGATTCTTCCCCAACCGTCGGAAGACTGGTTTCCATACGACTGGCAGGAACGCCTCGACACGGCGGGAGCCTTACTGCTACGGACAGTCGCAAAACGAGAAGAGAATCTGGAGCGACTTCAGCAGTTGCTGGAAGGAATCTCTTCGACGACACCCAACCCGGAATCCGTCATTCCCAAGACAACCATTGCTTTGGTTGAACCATCTCAGCCTGTTGAACCAGAGCAGCCCGGTGAACCAGAGACGTCCGGTGATGCGAGCCAGTTGCCGTTGAGCGCCCGAATAGAGGCCAGCCTCTTCGAGGGAGCCGCCTACTTTGCTTCTACTGCTGGTGAGGCTGTGGCAGATTTCCTGGCGCTGGGCACCACGGTCTTGCAGTTGGAATTGCTTTCCCGGCAAATGCGACATTTCAGCAGCCTGGATGAAATCCTGCTGCAACAGCGGAGCGTTCAGGCTGCTCGCGCCATCGTGCAGGCCGATTTTTCCAAATGCCGGGATCTGATCGCCAGTTGCTTTGAAAATCTGCTGGAAACCCGTGAACGGTTCTATCCCACAGACATTTCACTCCTGGATCTTTGCCTGGTCTCGCGCGACCTGACTTCAGAACAATTGGCCCAATCGGTCAGTGCTTTGAATTGGCCCGTGGCTGAACCGTTAGGATCGCGCCCAGCAGTGAATTTTCTGCCGGGGTCACTCAAATCGTCCCCGCTGCTCTCGCTGGTCGATGATCCACTGGCTTCAATATCTCGCGGTGTGGGCATCGTTCCCTCGGAAGACATCGAGGGCGAAGCTTCTGAGGAAGTGCCCTGCGATTCAACCACAGGATCGACACTCCGCGATTACCTCCAGGCAGGGCTGGTGGATGTTCTGGGAGGAGATGCGGAAGAACTTTGCAGCAGTCTGCTACCGCTAGAAGTGTGGGTGACGAACTGGTTGGCTGGACAGCAATTGGCTCGAAAGAAATGGGGGATTGCGCCAAAGGTGTTCGCTCGCCGGGCTTTTGGTTTAGTGCCTCAACTGCCGGAACTTCTGAGCCAGACGTCGGTTGTCGGGGCCTTGCATGTCCTGCTTGATGACGGCACTTATCCCGATGAAGAATTCAGCAACTTTCGCTGGGAAGGTTGTGGCGGTTCGGCTGTCACTGCCTTCTCGCGCATCCCGCTTCCCGCTCAGTCAGCCGGCGCGTTCTTGCGATTGGCAGGGCGTTTAGGGGAGTCGCTTGATTCTGATGGCCAACCCGCCATCGCTTTTGCCCGTTGGCCAGAAGTGCAGACCCCATGGTTCCATGACCTGAAACGGGCTTCGACTTTCGCCCCAGTGCTGGGGAAATTCGTGACGTGCCGCTCCTTTCTGGAAGGGATCGTCCATCCGGATCATATACGTCGTCATGCGGCGGCCGAGTATTTTTCCCCGAAGCTGGTGCAGTCGGTCGCAGCCCGGGAGCGTGACCCGATTTCCAGATATGCTCGGGGATGGCAACTTCAGCGATCATTTGAGGGATGGCGATGGTGCCAGAGCTTCGTCGAACTGCTCCGCCCCGCCTCTCGGAATGAACAGAGTGTTCAAGTCGAGACTGTTAATGACTCCTCCCTTTGGGAAGAGTCCATCCTTTCTCAATTTCGCGGGGATATTTCAGTCACTTCGTCCACAGAAGCGGCCACAAATGCTGCCAGTTGGTCAGATCGTGAATCTCTGACACGTGCCAGCCAGGAACTGGCAGCATGTCTGGGTGTGGCTGCCGTTTCGGCCCCCTCAATAACGCCACCCTCTCAGGTGGTAACCTCATCTCAGGCCCTCGGAACACTGCTGTTTAACCCGTTGCCATTCTTCCGTGACGTTCCACATGATCTCAATGCCGACATTGGCCAGCAGGTGCCGCCTTGTGGTTATCTCTGGCTTCCTGATCATGCGGGCAAACGTTCAGCCACATCTCGCGGTTCACGGAGTTCCAAGCCGGCTGTCAGGTTTTCTGAAGGTGTACTTGAAAACGATCTTCTCGAGGTCGTGTTTCATCCCGAGACCGGCGGTATTGCTCGAATTCGACGCCATGAGCAGCGAGAGAATCGATTAAGCCTGCAAATTGCCCGGCGATTCTCACGGGAACGAAGCATTCGGCTCGGGCCAGACCCCGACGACGAAGTGATAAAGACCGCTTACTCGGAAATGCGGGTCGGGGAACTGTCGATCCTGGCTCAGGGCGATCAGTTTGTGACGGTGCGATCATTGGGAGATGTCATCGATCAGGCCAAGGGAGAGCGGATTTGCTATTACACGCTGGATGTCACGCTCCGAGCGGGGTCATTGCGGGTCGATGTGGATCTGCGCCTGATGGAATTATCACCATTTGACG
Organism: Planctopirus sp. SH287; assembly: GCF_056500625.1. NCBI lineage: Bacteria > Pseudomonadati > Planctomycetota > Planctomycetia > Planctomycetales > Planctomycetaceae > Planctopirus > Planctopirus sp. SH287. The sequence continues at coordinate 3,538,304 of NZ_CM151403.1, forward strand.
GCGATCCCTGGAATAATTATCTGGCGGCCCGTTTTGCTCATGGCAATGAAATGGCGTCGATTTCGCAGTCTCTGCTAGGAAGTGTCCATTCCGCAGGGCGTGAACGCTTTGAGTCGCCCGAATTTGTGGAGATCTGTGACGGGACTTTAAGAACCACGGTGGTGCCGCATGGACGTCCGTTTTTCCGTAAAACGGGGCCGCGCATGTTTGATGGCCTGATGGTCGTGGGGGGCGAGACATCCCGCCAGTTTTCATGGACGATCGCCATTGATGACAATCACCCGGCCAGATTGGCTCAGGAGGTGACGTCGCCACTGATCCGACTTCCTGAAGTCAGCGCTCCTCTCACCGGGCCATCAGCGTTTTTTGTCCAATGCCCCGCCAGGCAGGTTGTCATCACTCGTTGGCAGGCCGGCAGCGTGACCTGGCCTCTCCCCACGGAAGAGACAGATCAGGCGGCAAATCAAATCGCCCAGCCCCCAGAAGCTAACGAGACCACGGCTCCTGCTGTTTTGAAGAAAAGTTGTCGCATTCGACTGATGGAAACCGAAGGACAGCCGAAAACGTTCCCTCTTGTCTGGTATGCCCCTTTGCTTGCGGCTCGCAAATTCACGCTGGGTGGGGAACTCTCCGCATGGCTGGCCGTGAATGGCAACGAAGCACGAGTCGCTCTGAGTCCTTATGAAATGGCCGAAGTTGAAGTCATTTTTGAGTGATTGCTTTTCCTAGAACCGTTTGCACCCAGGACTGATGGGACAGATACCATTCGACCGTGGCTCGTATTCCGTCGCGGAATGTCATCGAAGGTTTCCAATCGAGTTCCTGCTCGATCTTGCGGCAGTCGATGGCATAGCGGAAGTCATGGCCCGGTCGGTCGGTGACAAAGGTGATTAACTCGTGATGAGGCTGGCCTGAGGCGCGCGGACGGAGTTCATCCAACGTTTCGCAGATCAGATGAACCAGATCAATATTGCGAACTTCTGCCCGCCCGCCAATCGCATAGGTCTCGCCGATCAGTCCCTCAGTGAGCACGCTGAGCAAAGCCGTGACATGGTCATCCACATGGAGCCAGTCACGGATATTTTCCCCTTGGGCATAAACCGGAATGGGTTGCTCGGCCAGTGCATTGCGGATGACGACAGGAATCAGTTTTTCCGGGAACTGAAAGGGGCCATAGTTGTTACTGCAATTGGTCACCAGCACCGGCAGACCATAAGAATGAAACCAGGCCCTGGCCAGATGATCGGCAGAAGCTTTACTGGCCGAATAGGGAGAGTGCGGGTCATATCGGGTCTGTTCGGTGAAATGTCCCTCGCGTCCCAGCGCACCGAACACTTCATCGGTGGAGACATGCAGAAACCGAAATGCTGCTTTTTCAGAAGGGGTCATTGTGCCCCAGTGGCCGCGTGCGGCTTCCAGTAAGGTGTATGTCCCTACAATATTGGTTTGAATGAACTCGGCTGGGCCTGTCAGTGAGCGGTCGACATGGCTTTCGGCTGCCAGGTGCATGACGCGATCCGGACGAAAGTTCGAGAAGACCGCCTTCATCTCGGCACCGTCGGCAATATGTTTCTGAATCAAATGATGCCGTGGATGGTTCAGAACGTCTTCCAGAGATTCGACGTGTCCTGCATAGGTGAGACAGTCGACATTGATGACCGTCCAGTCGGTGTGTCGCAGGAGGTGCCGGACAAGGGCCGAGCCGATGAAGCCGCAGCCGCCGGTGATGAGGACGTTCATAAAAAGTCGTGTCCTGTCATGAAAAGCGAGTCATTCGAGGCAGATTCCTTCTGGTAATGAATACACAAATCGTGGCCAGTTGGGGAGTTCGGACGATATCAATAATTTCTGATGAAAAGCTCGAACTTTCTTCATCCAGTCGAAGAGACCTCTCGTTGTTCTTAATAGCAGGCACAACACGTCAGGAAACGCCAGACCTTGCCTTTCGCCACACACTCAGGCAGGTCACGGGCACTTCTCACTGAGAACTCCGGGGCAAGAGCTACCGGATTCCCGGAGAGATGTCGACCTGATTGCGCGAAGACACCCTCCTGTGTTGTGCTTGCTTTTGCAGACATCTTTGGGCATGGCATGGTTGTTATGTCCATGTTTCCGGACGGCGTTTCGTTTTAGCCGTTAGGGAAAACAAATGATGTCTTCCGTTTCTGTTGGCGGCTGGGGTGCGAACCTTGCCAGGTCACTGTTGAGGTCGGTTCGCCTCCAGTTCGCTGTGATGATTTCTCCGCTTCGGTGAAACCATCCGTGATTTGTCACAGAAAGGCGTCTGATGCATACGAATCTCATCACGCGTGGATTGGTTTTGAACACAAATCAACGAGAGTTTCTCGACCGTAAGCTGGCCTTTGCTTTGGATCGTTTTCAACTGACGCCGGCAGATGTCGAAATCACTCTTGAGGATGTGAATGGCCCCAAAGGGGGAGCCGACAAAAAATGCCGTCTTCGAGTCGGCAATTCCAAACGCACGCGTGTGTTGATAGAGGAAACCGGTTCCGATGCGCAGCGGGTTCTCGCAAGAGCGGTTGACCGCATGGAGCAAGCCTTGGCGAAACTTCGTCGGAAGCACCACTCGCGAGCAACTCATCATGGCCCTCGCTCGCTTCAACATGCGGGAGTATAAGTCTGTGAGAGAGAGGTCGTTTCGACGATTTTCTCTCGCAGAAAGAGACTCAGCTTGTGAGTGAGAGACATGAACCGCTGCCTTAGGCTGTCTCTTTTTCCTGCTGTTCAGGTGGGGGAGAGAAACAGCTTGATCGGGCCGCTTTCTTTTTTAATCCCTTTTCCTGATCTGAAGCCCCTGCGTTGCCAACAGCGCGAGGGGCTTTGTTTTTTTAGAAAATGCCCAGATAGCATTCGACGAAAGCCAGACTTTGGGGTTGAGTATCAAGCCTTTTTTTTCGTCTAAGATATTCGTGCATGTGTCATAAGGGTTCCACACTGAGTCTGATTCGTGTTTCGCGAAATTACAGCGAGATCAATGCTTCTCCTCGGACTGCGAATGCAATTCTTTGACCGCTTTATCGACCAGTTCGTTGTAGTGACCGTGGTTTTCATAGCTGGGGGTGAAATTGTCTCGCAGCGTTCTCAGTGTTTGGATGACATGATCGGAACGCTCGGCCTTCAATTCGATAATTGTGGCATCAATTAACTGTTTACTTGCGTTGCCATACCACATATCCGCGCTCAGCATTTGAAGTGACCCGACAACGAACGCCACTCCCCAACTGCTCGTTAAGGCGAGACATCCCAAACTAAGCCTGAGAACTCGATTGTTCTGGAATTCTGAAAAGAACCAGACCACAGGCAACACAAGAATTAAAGCCACAGCAATTCCCAACATGCCGCTGCTCCCTGATAGCTTGTGTTTGATTGACTGAAGATAACGTAAAACTCCCCCGACCTCATGCAAATTGCAATGAGTCCGGGGGAGTTAATTGGTCTCTGAAGAGACCCGCAAGTTCTTCTTACGGGAGATCTTTTTACATTAATAAATCAGGCAGCAACGCGCAGTCGCGGGGCGGGTTGCCAGGGAAGCGGGCCGACGGGGCCATGAGCTTCGCCATTCCATTGATGAGAACGCAAACTTTGAAGAACCATATCGGCGGTTTTCATGGCAGCCACACCTTCATCACCACCCACGAGCGGTTGGCGACCTGTTTGAACACATCGGACGAACTGCTTGAGTTCCGCCGTTAAGGCATCCCCTTCGCCAACGACCAGATTTTCGGGATGAAGGTATCTGGTGAAGACTTCTTTCTTAAGCTGTTCGATATTCGCTCCTGGCTGCCGTGATCGGGCCAGTGGAGACTCTCCCTGAAGCAGTTCCAAAGAGGGGGAAATGCGGCTGACAGTCCGGGTGTGCATATCCACAGTGACGCTGCCATTCATCCCAAACGCTTCAATCTTGCGGGAAGCGACGGGGTGAACGCGGTTAGCCGTGATGTCGGCGATACATCCATTGGAAAAATGCAAACGGGCCTGAGCGATGTCTTCATGCTCACCCATCACAGAAACGCCGAAGGCTTCCACGCGAACGACATCACTGGAGTTGGCCAGCCAATGAACCAGATCGATATCGTGGATCATCAGGTCATGCACGACACCAATGTCTGTTGACCGGAAAGCGTAAGGACTCACGCGTTCTGCGCGAATGTATCTGGGGGATTCAATGTAGGGCTTGGCAGCGATCATCGCGGGGTTGAACCGCTCGACATGTCCCACTTGCAGCAACGTGCCCATCTGCCGGGCCAATTGGGCAATCTGCTGGGCATCGCCCAGCTGGCCGGCCAATGGCTTTTCCACAAGCACGGGAACACCTGCTCGCAGAAAATCTCCTGCGACGCTGAGGTGGGCAAAGGTGGGTACGACAATCGACACCGCATCGACACGATCGAGCAGATGTCGATAGTTCGAGACCCAGCGGGTGCGACATTTCTCCGCGACTTCCTGTCCCCGCTCGGCATGGCTGTCAACAACCGCCACCAATTGGACTTCAGGAAGTTCGCTCAGGATTCTTGCATGATGCCGGCCTAATGCGCCAACACCAATGACGGCCATTCTGACACGGCTCATGCCGCTCTCCGGATAGGGTGAGGATTGGCAGGGCGAGCACGGACGGCTTCACGAGCGCGACCTTGTTTACCTTGCCGTTGCTGCTCAAGAAAATCGAGCAGATTGGTGAGTTCCCAGGGGATCACATCATCGCAAGCAGCCAGCAGCAAATGCCGGGCTTCATCCAATGGCTTGTGATCGCGAAACAACAGGCGATGGGCCTGACGAATGATATTAATGGTCGAGTCCGGCAAGCCGCGTCGCTTCAGACCGATCAGATTGACCGAAACAATCTTGGGGGCATCACTGCCAGCCGAGATCATATAAGGGGGAATATCTGTCGGAGCACGGCAGCCACCGGAAAGAAACGCATGCGTGCCAATCGAAGCAAACTGGTGAACCACCGAGTTACCCGAAATGAACGCGTTGTCATGCACATGGACATGCCCGGCCAGGAGTGACCCATTGGCCAGCATGATGTTGTTTTGCACATGGCAATTGTGACCCACATGGCTGTTCGCCATCAGGTAATTGTTGTTGCCAATCCGTGTGATGTAGTCTTCTTTCTCGGCTCCGCGATGAACAGTGACCCCTTCACGGAAGGTGTTGTCATCACCGATGTCGAGAAATGTGGGAACACCGGAGTAACCCAGATCCTGCGGTTCGCCTCCCAGGGCAACAAACGGCGACATGCGGTTACGCTGGCCGACAATGGTGTGGCCAGTGATGGTGACATGGCTGTCGAGACGACATCCCGACCCCAATGTGACATGGGGGCCAATAACGCAGAACGGGCCAATTTCGACGTTCTCGCCAATTTTTGCGTGAGGGTCGATTTGTGCCAGTGGTGAAATTCTTGAGGCCATGCGGCGACATCCTTGTCTAACGCATGACGCGGGGCGGATGGAGAAGTGGTGTTGACGGAAAATGAATTCCGCAATTTCTTCACGAAGAGCCGCAGCGTCTATTCTTGTGGTGGGGCGAAGGGATTAATACTTTTTTGCAGGAAACAGTCTGCCTTATTCATCGGCATTTACCGTGGGCAGCGATTTGGAAACGTTGCGTTTCTCCTTAACTCGTCGACAGAATTCCTTAATCAATCAATGAGATCTCGCCAAATCCAGCGCCATCCCGGTTCGTGGAAAATGAGGCTGGTGTGAAGTGAATTCAGGAGCACGGATCACTTCATGCGTCCGCTGGATACGTTCAATAATCTGATGGTTGTGGTGATGTCCTGTGCGAAAGGCCCGGAAATGACCATGAAGATCACAGCCGATTAAGGCAAAATCGCCGATACAATCGAGAATCTTGTGACGAACACATTCATCGCGAGAGCGGAGCGAATTTCCGATCGGGCCATCGGCTCCGAAGATCAGCAGATCTTTTTCAGTGACGCGCTTGCCGTAACCTTGTGATTTCAAAAACTGAACTTCTTCCTCCAGAACAAACGTTCTTGCGAAGGCCACTAATGTGATAAAGGTTTCAGGAGTCACCTCGAGCGAGAATGACTGTGGCTTGACTGGTGAACGAGGGCCGTAATCCAGTTCGTAAGTGATTACGAGGCCGTGTCGACTGATCGGATTTGCCGAGAGAGCCACATCATCACTGCCTGTTGAGATCGCTTGCGGTTGATTGACCACAACCAGATCACGATAGGCATTTTGTTCAACAATTCCGCCGTCCAGCAGGCATTGGACAAAATCCAGGCTTGAACCATCACAGCCTGGTGGTTCGGGAGCGTTCAAACGCACCAGGCAATTGTCAATCTGAAGTCCTGCCAATGCCGCCATGACGTGTTCAATGAGTTCGACGGTGGCCTCTCCGTTGGAGATTGCCGTACGACGCTCTTTCTTGATGACCTGCTCGATTCGTGCAGGGATTGGAGAAGTCGACTTCAGATCAGTTCTCTGAAAGTGAATCCCCATTCCCTCGGCCTGCGGATGAAACGAGATGTCGACATCGGCATTCGTAAAGAAGCCGATCCCGCTCATTTCAACGGCCCGTTCCAGTGTTCGCTGGCGTCTGGGCACGCGCATGGTCTGCTCCGTATCTGGAGACGAACGTCGGTCAGCAACAAAATCTCAAACAAGTCGATTCACAGGAGATGAGTCCTGTCATGAAACAGGGATCTGGCCATAGAACGGGGTTCACACGATGAAGCCCTGGAGACCGGTCATCGTGTGAGCCTTTGTTCCAATTAGCGAGGAGCACCTGTACGACGTGAAGCCTCGTTGGCAGGAGCGGGGGTGGCGTTACCTGCGCCGCCGAACTTGCCATTCAGGTACTTAAGGACAGGCTGAGTAATGTCGTTTTCGGCCTTGAAGTACACGACCTGGCGATTCATCCCCTGGATCAAGCCCTGAGGGTTGTCACGGTCGAGTTCTTCGCTGCTAAATCGCAAGACAAGGGTGTACTTGAAATAGTCGGCGTACTTGGCCACAGCGTCAGTCACTTCGAGATAGACGGTGTGGTAGATTTCGCTTTCCTTTTTGAGGAACTCACGCTGTGCCGAGCGGCGGTAGGCTTCAAACTCTGCGGAAGCGGTGGCCAGCTGTTTTTCAGCAGCGGTGAACTCTGGGCTGCCTTCCTTGAAAGACTTCATCTTCTGCTGAAGCCCCTGGAGGTTGCCGGCCATTTCTTTGGCCTTGGCTTCGCTTTGTTCGATTTCAGCCTTCAGGTCTTCCCGAAGCACTTCAAACTTCTTGTATTGCTTGAAGATCACTGCCATATCGATCAGCGCCACCTTGTGGGGCAGAGCGGCTTCGGCCGGAGCCTGTGCCTGAGCAGTGTTCCCCGAGACGAACAGGGTTGCGGTCAAAGCGACAGATAGAGTCGCACAGACGAGTCGATAAAACGGACGGGACGCGATTTTCACGGCGCGGGCACTCCTTTGCTTGCCGGGTATTGAACCTGTTCAATGCGGTTTACGCCCGAAAAACAATGAAAAGTACACCACAAAGCGCACTCTTCATTATCTTTGGAAGTTTGTCTGATTGGGACACCTTCGTGGTGATTCAACCGAGACATCAACCCGCATGTTCACGCAATCTCTCAGAGGAGGCCTGAAGCGTCAAGACGAACAGAGCGGAAGCAATAGCAATCTCCCGGCAAAAACCGCCGGTGACAAGTTCCTACAACCGTTATGAGCCTTGCCGGGTGAGGCAAAAAGGCGGAGATGTGAACCTGCGGACACCTCTTTGTTGCGATCCCGACATTCTCAACGTTTTTTGCTGCGCAGCAAAAAAGGGAAACTTGATGAGTGCGTAACAACCCAGAATGTTCAGGACAAAGAAGGACATACGCCGCGCACACTGGCCCGAAAACGGCACTATGCACCTGCGGTGATATTGCCCTTAAGCCGTTCTTCACGATCAAAGGCCAGAATCGGCTGGATTAATTCGTCCAGATTTCCCTGCATGATCTGATCAAGCTTATAGACCGTCAGACCAATGCGATGATCGGTGAGGCGATTCTGGGGAAAGTTGTATGTCCGGATCCGTTCGCTCCGATCACCTGAACCCACGAGGGTTCGCCGCTGTTCGGCACGGACGGCATGAGCCTGTGACTCCCGCAGTTCCATTAAGCGGGAGCGCAGCACACGCAGAGCCTTGGCCTTGTTCTTGTGCTGGCTCTTTTCATCCTGGATACGAACCACCAGTCCTGAAGGGATATGAGTGATTCGTACGGCTGACTCCGTTTTATTGACTTTCTGCCCGCCGGGGCCGCCTGCCCGCATCGTGTCGATACGAAGATCTTCGTCGCGGATCTCCACGTCAATTTCGCTGGCTTCGGCCATCACCGCCACAGTGGCTGCGCTGGTGTGCACGCGCCCCTGAGTTTCCGTTTCTGGAACGCGCTGCACACGATGGCCACCACTTTCAAACTGTAAGCGGTGATAAGCACCAGGGCCAGTAATCGTGATGACGACTTCCTTCAGCCCGCCCAGTTCAGAGCCAGCCAGTTCCATGACTTCGTATTTCCAGCCCTGGATATCGACATATCGCGTGTACATTTCATACAGATCGCGGGCAAACAAGGCGGCTTCATCACCACCAGTTCCCGCGCGAATTTCCATGATCAAGCTGCCGCGGGTGAGTGAATCCCCCGCTGTGACCATGTCTTCCAACTCAGTTTTCAGAGGTTCATAGCGGGGCTTGAGTTCATCAATCTCTGTCTGAGCGATCTCGCGGGTTTCGTTATCATCTGCCTCGGAAAGCATTGCTTCGGCAGCGGCCAGATCATCCTGAAGCGTATTAAATTCGCGAACGGTCGAGGCGATTTTTGACAAGCCGCCATGTTCTCGCTGGATTTCGAGCATTTTGCTGATATCAGCCAGAACCTCTGGATCCTGAAGCTGGGCTTCAAGCTCTTCAAAACGAACCAGTTTGGCCTGAAGCGTAGGAAAAAAACGTTCGGTCATGACAACATCCGAGCATAAAACAGAAGACGGTGCCGTGTGACTGAGGCATCGAGCATCGCTGAAGATCGATCTCGGAAAGAACCTCTGAAAACACACCTCTGAAAAACAACAGTGCCGCCGGATCAGCCGACCCGACGGCACCAAGGTTCGGCAGCGATGAGCAGGCACAATGGTCAGCAGCTTGAACCAACTGCAAATCCAATGAGGTCTGATACTGCTAACGGTCAAAGATGATCATTCTTCGCCTCTGTCGACATGCGAGGCGGAACGTCTCATTTTTGACCGAGTCTGGTATCGACCTCGATGAAGCCTGACGTGCTACTTCTTTTCGCGCTTGTCCCAGTTGTACTTCTTCTGGAACTTCTCGACACGACCAGCGATATCAATGAACTTCTGCTTCCCGGTGAAGAACGGGTGTGAAGCGGAACTGATATCAACGGTGACGAGAGGGAAGGTCTTCCCTTCGTGCTCGACCGTCTTTTCTGTCCTGATCGTCGAGCGGGTGAGGAATTTTTCGCCCGTGGACATATCCTGGAAGACAACTTCGCGATACTCGGGGTGAATGTCTTTTTTCATCGAACCAACCTTGAACTCTTCAAAAGCTACCTGTGTCCGCTTTCACAAAGATGCAGATCACAGGCATTCGGGGTGAGAACCGTATCGCTCAGATATCAACCAACTTAGTCGCGTCTGTAATATGCCCCATGGAGGAAATCACGACGATGCGACACTTTTACTGAATTTGAGTAGGAAGAGTGTAACTTGCTGAAAATCCCGTCGCAAGGAAGTCGAAAAGTGTTTACAAGGCGTTAAACTGTAATGACTTGCAACTCATTCGTAAAAACGATTTGCTCTCTGCGCGATTCCTGGTTGCCACAAACTGAGAAATTCGGTTCTTTTCTCAAGAGGGTCGATAGTGGTACGACCACTCTGTCCTGGCAGGTTGTTGAACTCGTCCGCAGGCTTGCTGGCCTGCTCATCACCCACTGCTTAACCTGTCAAATCAGAATTGAAGCTCCACCAGTGCCGTGTCACGGCTTTACCTTGAGGTTCTATGCTTAGCCACGTCCTCCATTGTCGGACTTGACGACCTGTTTAACCCTGCTTTTCAACTTTGACAATGTAGCAGGCTGACGACCTGATTCTACAGATGCTGGTGGTAACGGCTTAATTTTCAATGTTCAACAACCTTTCATTCTTTATGAAAGCTCCTTTATGAGTCTTTCCGGCAGACATCGGGTTGTGATTATTGGCGGTGGTTTCGGCGGCCTCTGTGCGGCCAAGGCCTTGCGCAAAGCTCCCGTGGATATCACGCTTGTTGACCGCCGTAATTTCCATCTGTTTCAACCACTGCTCTATCAGGTGGCCACGGGGGGACTTTCCCCGGGGAACATTGCTGCCCCGTTACGCGCGATTTTTTCCCGGCAACGAAATGTCCATGTCCGGATGGATGAAGCGATTGGTTTCGATTTGCCGATGCGTAAGGTGATGTTGAAAGAAGGGGAGTTAACGTTCGATTCATTGATCGTTGCGGCTGGCGCACGGACGGGATATTTCGGCAATGATCAGTGGGCTTTGGATGCCCCTGGGCTGAAGTCGATTGAAGACGCCATCGAGATCCGCCGTCGTATCCTGACGGCCTTTGAAGAAGCTGACAAACTTCCCACGGCCCATGAGCGTGAATCGCTGCTGACGTTTGTCATCGTTGGCGGCGGGCCAACGGGTGTGGAACTGGCGGGAACTCTGGCGGAAATTGCTCGCCATACATTGCGGCACGATTTCCGGATCATTAACCCGGCTGAAACGAAGATTATTCTCATTGATGCCGCCCCACGAATTCTCATGGCCTATTCCGAAGATATGGCCCTTTCTGCCCAGCGCAAACTGACCGAAATGGGCGTGGAAGTGCGAACGAACACCAAGATTCAAGAGGTTGATGCAACAGGGGCAAAAATTCTCACGGCCGCCGGTGTGGAACATCTGCGGGCTGCCAATGTCCTCTGGGCGGCTGGTGTCAGTGCGTCTCCTCTTGCAAAACTTCTTTCTGAAGCCACTGGGGCTTCTTTAGATCGTCAGGGGAGAATTGAAATCCAGGGTGATCTGACACTGGCCGGCTATTCCAACGTCTTTGTGATCGGCGATATGGCTCACCTAAAACAAGCCAATGGTCAGCCTGTTCCTGGAGTGGCTCCCGCAGCGATGCAACAAGGGAAGTATGTGGCCAAAGCGATCCAGTCCCGCTTTCAAAACATGACTGTCCCGGCGTTTCAATATAAAGATCTGGGCAGCATGGCGACTATTGGTCGCAAAGCCGCCATCGCGGAAATCAGTGGCTGGAAATTTACAGGGATCATTGCCTGGCTAATGTGGCTATTCATTCATCTGATGCAGATTGTCAGCTTTGAAAGCCGTCTGCTGGTGATGATTCAATGGGCCTGGAATTATCTGACATTCAGCCGCTCTGCCCGCCTGATTACACAAAGCGGTTATCCGAAGCACGAGATTCTGGCTCATCCCGATCAGGGCACGCACCACGATCCGTCCAAGCCGCCCGCCTCTTCGGTCATTCTCTAAACAACGGGAATTTTCGGCCCAAAGTGGCGTGTCACGTACTGATGGTTTGCAGGCTGCCCATAAAAAACCTCAGCCAGGGCAATTGCTCCTGGCTGAGGTCACAATCATGAACACGGCGCAGCGTCCATGACGTTAGAAGGGTTGTCGATTAGCCGCCGGTTGTGGGTTTAACATCCTGCGCCTGAGCTTTCAGATAGCTGAGCAGATCCACCAGTTCTGAAGGTGCGATCGAAGATGCTGTCCCTTCAGGCATGCTGCTCATCTTCTGTTGAGCACGTTCTTCGACATCTGCCTTGGCAATCTTGCGAACGATCTTGCCATCGAAGATTTCGATTGTGGTGTCATCCTCTTTCACCAGCAGGCCCGAGACGGCAACACCATCGGAGGTAATCAGCATCGTCGCACGATATTTCGGATCGACTTCTGCGTTGGGATCGATGATGGATTCCACAATTTTCGTGGCTTTCATCCGCTTGGCAACCCCGGCCAAATTCGGGCCATATTCGCGACCTTCACCGTTCCCGACTTTATGACAAGCGGTGCAGTTGCGGACAAAGACTTCCCGCCCGCGCCCCACATCGCCTGACAGACCGGCCAGCCCGGTCATGGCTTTGTTTCGTTCTTCTTCAGGTTTGAGTTCTGCACTCAATAAAGTCTGAATGAAAGGCAAAGCTGCGGCACCGGATTTTGAAGCCGAGAGAATCTCGGTCACGATCCCTTTGGATCGCTCGGGAGCTGGAATCTTGCCGGTGAGATAATCCCCTCGCCACAGCGGTTCATGGGCTGCCAAGGCATGACGAATGGTGTAATCCGCCCAGTAATCGGCAGGCTTTTCGGTCATGGCCAGCACAGCGGCCGAAGCGGCAGGATCATTAAAGAAGCTCAGGCCACGTGCAGCTTCCGTTCGGACACGCGGGTGTTCGTCCTGAGAGGCCTTGACCAGCAGCCCCATCGCATCGGGCAATTCTTCACGATGGTCAGCCACAATGTGAACAGCAGCAGATCGGGCTTCCGGGCTGGAAGAAGCCAGCACCGAATTGACCAGAGCCTGATCCAACTGATGATGCCCAGCCAGCACCCACATCGCTTCGCACTGCAAGCGTGGGAAGTCGGCGGATTTCGGGTCAAGTGTGGCTAACCAGGCTTTGACACCGGGAACAACATCTTCTGTCGCACGGCTGTTTAGTTCATTACGGGCACGGTAACGCGTGCGCCATTCGTAGACCTTGGTCTGGTCAAGCAATTCCTGAATGGACTTGCCATGCTGGGTGATGGGTTCCAACAGGGGACGATCTTTAGCCACCAGGCGGTAGATGCGGCCGCGAGTATGATCACGGCTGGGATCGCGCTGAGAGTATTGCATGTGGCCAATCAGAGCGTTCGCCCAATCACCAAACCACAATGCTCCATCTGGCCCAATTTGAGGATCGGCAGGGCGGAAGTGCTTGTCGGTTGACCGGATGAGATCATCAGGCTTGCCATCGGCCAGTTTCATCCGCTTGCCGGCAAAACCACCGCCATCATCGCCGACTGTAAAGCGGGGGAGGCCGTTCATGTTGATCACGCAGGCATAGGTAAACTGCTTTTGCACATTGTCAGGGAATTGGCGACTGACGAGCCATTCACAACCCAGGGCCGGACGCATCCCTTCCTGATTGAAGACAAACTTGAGTCCTGTGCGCCCGCGGAACTGGGCGCCGGAGAGCGGTGTGTCCCAGGCATGATTCGCTGTGGTTCCGTCGCCGGCGATGCCTTGTCCCCATTCATCGAAGACATAGCACCACATGTTGTATTGGCCGGGCAGAGCAAACTGCCGAATTTTCAAAGTGCGGGGATCGAGTACATAGGCGCCCCCTGCTCCTTGACTGCGGTGTGGCCCCCACGGTGTTTCCAGAGTGGTACTGGTGGCGATCCCTTCGAGCATGTGCAATTGGCCGCTATTCGACCATTCAAACGCACCGCAGGTGTGGTGAGTATCGTCAGTGGCCCAACCATCGATGAGATGAACGACAACATCGGCCTTGTCATCTCCGTCGGTATCCTTCAACCAAAGCAATCGCGGCTGATCGACAACCAGCACGCCACCGTTCCAGAATTCAAAGCCGGTGGGACATTGCAGCTTGTCGTAAAAGACCGTGCACTTGTCGGCTTTGCCATCTTTGTTGGAGTCTTCAAGGATAATCAGCCGATCATCCGGCTTCTTGTCACCGGGCTGCCACTGAGGATATGTGGGCATGCACGACACCCACAGGCGACCTTTGTTGTCGAAGTTGAGTTGAACCGGTTTGGCCAGCTCAGGGAACATGGTTTCATCGGCAAACGCTTTGATCTCAAAGCCTTCGGGAACTTTTGTCTGTTCGATCAATTGCTCGGGAGTGAGATAACGCAGTTCAGTTGCTTCAGAGTAAACCTGACGTGGTTCTCCGAAGCGGGTGGGAGGAACGATCAGTTCTCCCGTGGCGGCGTCGTTCGGCTCGGGAACGGTTTTCCCCGCAGCAAGATCCCAGACATACTGATCGCGAACAGCCGCCATATTGCGGATCTTCACGTATTCGCGAGGAAACGTCTCAGTGTCGAAGGTGCGGCGTCCCCCATAGACATACCACCCATTCAACATGCGGTAGTCCTGAAGGTGAATCCAGGATTTATCGTTAATGGCTTTTCGCAGTTCCTGATTGATCGAACTCAGTTTATTTAATGCGGTATCACCAAAAGCCGCACTGAAGAGGAGCCTGGCAACCGCGAGGTCGCCTTCCTCATTCAAATGACAGCCGTTGATGGTCTGTTGCAAACCGGGCTGAGCTTCAAAGAGCGCCTTGGACGGAGCAAAAACATCCAGACAGGCCAGTTTCTGCTCGGCAGCGACTTCTTTAACGGCTTGCGCGTAAGCGGCAAGGTTGGCGTTTTCCGTCTCTCCCTTGGGTTGCAGCGCACTGCCGGAAGATTCAAAAGCGATTGGTGTGACCAGAATGAATCGCGGAGCAGCCTTCATATCGTCACGAGGGTATCGTTTGGCGGTCTCGTTCAGGAATTTCTTGTAGTCGGCTTTGAACTTCTCGACGTTTTCCAGCCCGACAAATGCTTCGTTAAATCCGAAGAAACAGAGATAAGTGTCCGCTCCAAACGCCAGTTGAGGATCATCCAGATTGGTGTAATCGCTGGATCGCTGGTGAATGGCAACCTCTTCTGCGGGGCGACCGAAATTGCGTACCACCAACTTCTTTTGAGGGAAGTGGGTGTGCAGCATTGTTTCAAAGTGGCCGAAGAGGTTCATTCGCTCAGCGAAACTGTTCCCCACGAATGCCACGCGTTCGCCTTCAATGAAGTCGAGCGGGAGCTGGCTGGGAGGAAGATCAGGGCGTTTGGGGCGAGCAGGAACCGCCAGGAGCTTTTGTGCCAGTTCCTTGCTGGGGCCTTGAGCCAGGGCTTTGGCCCCTGTGCTGACACCGAAGCTGGTGGAATCTGCAAATGGTAAAACTCCGAAGCCCCAGATGGCTCCAATTCCCAATGTGGTGGCAGTCAACCGGGTGAGCCAGCAGCCCCAGGGAGAGAGGTGATCCAACTTCATGCGTCTGTTGTCCTACAAATTTCAAAGGAGCGAACACAGGTGAGTTTCAACACGCTGTTTTCGACAAAGATACCAGAGTCAATCAGCTAACATGCGTGTCACGACAATACTGATCCAAAATCTGTCACAATCAGTCATGATTTTGCAATTACTTTTCATTGGAATTCCAAGCTCAACAGAAACGACACGACGCTCGTATGGTAAGATTTCTCTTAAGCATTCTGGGCAAATCGTCAGTTGGTTAGAATTCAGCAATGATCAGATTTACGTTTGTTGATGAGTTTCTTAGGAATAGCTCCACAAAGCAACTACTAACTAATGAATTGTTGGCAAATTCCACTGGCATTTTGTTTTCAATCAAACTCTTCGATCGAAGACCTGACGGAGACAAAGGGAGCGTCCCGCCTTGTTACGATACGTAAGAAATCTCAGTTTTCTCTGACGACTTCTTGCAGAATTTTCGTGTTCCTGAATTTCGAGTCTGTCGAAATGCCTGCCAAGATCGCACAATATCGCCCATGAGCGAGGTCATCTCCCGAATTAGTCACGCTTTGCAAGCTGTGCGTGAGGCGCTGCTGGGGGAGCGTGCATTCATCATTCCCGATTATTGCTCCGCTGTCTCAGATCGTGGGGCTGAAGCGGGGCATGAGCGAAGTTTGCCTTCACCGGAATCATTGATTCCTTTAGCCACAAAGGCCAGAGGACACTGGGAGGGAGAACTCTCAACCTCGGCTCTTTCCACGGCCACAGCGGTCATGGCCTTGCTCCAGTATGTTTCCGCTTGCCGGAAAAAGAAGGGAAGTTTTCCCGCCTCAGATGACCTCTCACTTGTGGAACGTGGAGTCCAGTGGCTGATCGATCACCAAAATCCAGACGGTGGCTGGGGGGATACGCTCAAAAGCTTTTCGAATATCAGTACGACCATGCTGTCGTTCGCCACCTTGCATACTTACACGCAATTGCCAATGCCTCATGCGCAAGACGAGTGTGTCAAAACGGCCTTGCTGAGAAGTCACCGTTATGTTCACGAAGCGGGTGGCATTGCGGCCATTCATGAGCGATATGGAAAAGACCATACGTTCTCTGTCCCGATCCTGACACATGCCGCACTGGCGGGATTGGTCTCGTGGTCAGAGATCCCCGCGCTTCCTTATGAACTGGCCTTGTTGCCGCATCGTTTTTTTCAGGTTATTCAGCTTCCTGTCGTCAGCTATGCTTTGCCCGCTTTGATTGCCATTGGTCAGACACTGCATTTGCGGCAACGCACCTGGAATCCCTGGTGGTGGGTGCGGCGGGCGGCCATTCCCGGAACACTGGAAAAGCTCCGCAGTATTCAGCCCGAAAGCGGCGGATTCCTTGAAGCGACCCCGCTCACAAGTTTTGTGACCATGTGCCTGGCCAGCGTTGGCCGGATTGAACACCCCGTAACGCGGGCGGGGCTTCAGTTCATTCGTGACTCGGTGCGCCCCGATGGCAGTTGGCCAATCGATACGAACCTCGCCACCTGGGTGACGACTCTCGCGGTCAATCATCTGGGGCGAGAAGCATTCACCACTGATGAACGTCATCAACTTCGAGAGTGGCTACTGAAACAGCAGTATCGTGTCATTCATCCTTACACGAATGCGGCTCCCGGTGGCTGGGCCTGGACGAACCTGATAGGAGGTGTTCCCGATGCCGACGACACCCCTGGTGCAATGCTGGCACTCATGGAACTGGAGGAAGATCAGGAACGGGATGAGTTGAGACAGGATCATCAGGAAGCATCAAAGTTCCCATCATCCGATGTGCCAGATAAAAAATCTCCTTTCACGCCAGAAGTGAAAGGGGCGCTGGATCAAGCAGCTCAATGGCTCATCGATTTACAGAACCGTGATGGGGGCTGGCCAACTTTTTGCCGGGGTTGGGGAGCACTCCCGTTTGATCGCAGTTCCTGCGACATTACGGCTCACTGTATTCGGGCACTGGTGAAATATGACACCTGCGTCTCTCCTCTGGCTGATGACCGCTGCCTGCTCGGTGAAAACACATCGTTCACCCGGCGGCAACTCAGAAATGCCATTCAGCGCGGGTTCGATTTTCTGAGAGTGATGCAGCGGGAGGACGGTTCCTGGCTCCCCTTATGGTTTGGGAACCAGCACAATCCGGACGATGAAAATCCGCTTTACGGAACCGCACGTGTCCTTATGGCTTATGCCGATGCGGATCTGGAAACATCACCTCAGGCACTTCGCGGGTGCGATTGGCTGGTTCGTCATCAGCACCCTGATGGTGGATGGGGAGCGGGAACGGCCGCGATAGATACTGATCCGGGGGTTCCTCATCTCGATCGTCAGAAGATTGAGCCGACCAGTGTGGAGGAAACGTCGTTGGCTTTGATTGCCTTATCGCGTTTTGCCGCCACACGCATCGTTCTGGAGCGAGGGGCTGCCTGGTTGATCGCGCGAGTCGAAGCGGGTACCTGGCGCGAGCCATCGCCGATTGGTTTCTATTTCGCGAAACTCTGGTATTTCGAGAAGCTTTATCCTCAGGTATTTGCCATGGGGGCGCTCAGGCAACTTGCTGCAAGACTCGGAGCCGAGGAAGACGAAGGAAAAACTCAAGGGGTGAATACTGGTCATTCTTCCGTCGAAGCAACAGTTACGTCACATTAAGCAGGCCAAGTCCTGTCACTGATGTTTTGCTATCACTGTTCCCGGAGTTGACGCCTCGCTGAGTCCCTGTGAGGAACGAAACTTGGCCATGCTTCTGCGGATACTTTCATTTGTGCTGGTGCTTGTCGTTTGCTGGGTGGTGATGACCTTTACGCATGAGTTAGGACATCTGCTGGCAGGTTGGCTGAGTGGCGGGCATCTTCATTCTGCCGATCTGCTCCCCTGGCATCTGCCGCAAAGCCACTTCGATCCGAATCCGTACCCACTCGTCACGTTATGGGGCGGGCCGCTCCTGGGGATTGCCATTCCTGTCATGATCGCCTCTATTTTGCGTCATCGGCTGGCCTGGATGGTGGCTCACTTCTGCATTCTGAGTAATGGTCTTTATCTGGCAGTTGCCTGGTACACGGGTGACAACCATCTCGACACGCCGCGTCTGTTCGCCGCGGGGAGTTCACCCATTGTCGTGGCGTTCTATTGTCTTTTGACGATCCCTATCGGCTACCTTCGTTTTCGCATCGATTGCCTGAACTTCTTCATGCAAACGCCGCTCTGATTCCCGAGTTGATTCCTGCCGTTTACTAATCTTGATCGCCATTGAGGGGCGATTTTTTTTAGAGCCAACCGTTTTTGAGTATGATCTCCCTTCAAAGAAATTGCTAAAAAGTAGAACGGGGAACTGCTTCGTTATTTATGGCGAAGATGATTTCACTGGTTCCGCTTTCTGTCATAGCTCTGTCGTATTGCTGAGGTTTTGCCGTGCGAAATTTCCTGTTTTTGGCGCTGGTGTTGGCCTCTTGTGGCAATCAGGTCACTTTTATCAGCGCTGGGGAAAACAGTGCTGGCGAGTCTCCTTCGCGGCCGAATGTGGTTGTCTTTCTGGTGGATGACATGGGGGTGATGGACACGTCCGTTCCTTTTCTGACCGGCAAAACAGGCCTGCCTCAGCGGCATCCGTTAAACGATTACTACCGCACTCCGAACATGGAGCGATTGGCCGCCACGGGGATCCGCTTCAATCAGTTCTGCGCGATGAGTGTCTGCTCGCCTTCGCGGATCTCATTGATGACGGGCCAGAATGCTGCCCGCCATCATACGACCAACTGGATTCATGCCGGCCAGAACAACGCGACACCACACGGCCCACGTGACTGGAACTGGCATGGGTTGAAGCATGGCGACGTCACTCTTCCCCATCTTCTTCAGCAGCAGGGGTATCGTACGATTCATGTGGGAAAAGCTCACTTTGCCCCCGGAGAAGCGGGTTTTCCGCAGCACATCGGCTTCGACATCAATATCGCCGGGGGAGGCATGGGGCATCCCGCCAGCTATCTTTCCCAAGATCATTACGGCAACACGCTCAAGAAGAAAAAGAACCAGCCTCACCCCAATGCCGTTCCTGATCTCGAAAAATACCACGACTCAGGTCTCTTTTTGACCGAGGCTCTGACGCGGGAAGCCAACGCTCAGATCACGTCGGCCGTTCAGGAACAAAAGCCGTTTTTTCTGCACTTGGCACATTATGCGGTTCATAGCCCTTTTCAGCTGGATCCCCGGTTTGCCGATCACTATCCCCCTGATGCCAAATTTCCCAACAGTCATAAGTTCGCCACGTTGATCGAAGGAATGGATCGGTCGCTGGGGGATGTACTTGATCATCTTGAAAAGCTGGGTGTGGCTGAAAACACCTTGGTGATTTTTCTGGGTGATAACGGCAGCGATGCCCCACGCGGCGACAAGCATGGCTATTCCAGCTCGTCACCTTTACGAGGCAAGAAGGGGACAAGCTACGAAGGAGGAATGCGAGTTCCCTTCATCGCTTCCTGGGGCCGCCCTGATCAGAAAAATCCTCAGCAGCAGCGACTTCCCATTGCTGCCGGTGCTGTTCAACCTCAGGTGGCCTCGATCTGTGATCTCTTCTCCACGATTCTGGACGTGACAGACGTTTCCAGTCCAGAACATCATGTGCAGGATGGAACTTCATTAAAGCGACTTCTGACGGGTGTTGCTGATCCTGCCCGGCCATCAACGTTTCTGATGCATTATCCCCACCAGCACAACTCCTCGTACTTCTCGACTTATCGGGATGGTGAGTGGAAGGTCATTTACAACTATCTGCCTTCCGTCGCTTCAGAGGGAAAACGGTATCAGTTGTTCAACCTTCAGCAAGACCCTGCTGAGCAGCACGACCTGGCAGAGTCTCATCCAGCCGAACTGCGGCTCATGATGCAAAAGCTGATCTCCCGCCTGGAAGCATGCGGCGCCCAATACCCGGTTGACTCTGGGCAGACGATCAAACCTCAACTTCCCTGAGTTTCGCACTCTTTCAACAGACCAGACTCAAAAGATCAGAAACGTGACGAGGCAGCGAAAGGTCAACGGGAATAGCAAAAAACGGTCAGGTTTCTGTGAGCCAGCGGCTTCTGGAAACCTGACCGGTGGGACGGGATTATCGATTGCGGCGTGATTCGCCCGGCATCGCGGTTCTTGGCCAGGGCAATAGCCGCAGCCGTGGTGACGGAGCCAATGTCATTGTTCCTGATGTTGCTGTCGCTGGCGTGGCTGTGCCTGGGACGGCTGTGCCTGGGACGGCAACTGTTCCCCGTGGTGTCGCAGGGCTGACCACGGTCTCTGGTGACTTAAGAGGTGTGAGAACTCCCGAGGTCGAAATTGCTGGCTGTTGGCCATGAACTGATGACTGCATTGGCACGCCTCTGGCTGCGGTGAGGTCGGCAATTTCTTCTTCTCCCTCCATCGAGAAGGAAATGACTTTCTTTCCATCGAGAGGCATCTTTTTCAGATCCACCATACGAATCTGGCTGTTCTCATTGGTGCGAAAGTAGAATCGGAGGTTTTTCAGATCGTTAGCACTCGTCCAGAGGGTGTAGTCGGAAACTTCCTTTCCTCCTTCCATCGAACGGGCAGATCCCTTGGGGATGTCGAATTGATTCAGGATATGAAAGAGTTGCAGGACACCTTCGTGAGCCGTATCAACAGGGAGAGCACTTTTGGAGAACGCGACGGCTCGCACAAAACGTGAGGGCGGGGTGAAATCGCCGGGAAGCCCCAGCATGCCACTTCCCTGTCCCAGGGCATTGATTTTCTGTTCACCGACTTCAATCGAGGACTTCCCCAGTGGAGTCAGGTTGATGTAGTTTCCAAGGTTGGTCAGATGCCAGTCAAAGGATGGCGCATTGGTGACCGTCCCCAGCAGATTTTCGTGAATCTTCAGTTCCCCGCCGATATATTCCACCACAATGCTGCGGCCAGTAGCGTCGGTAAAGATATAGTGAACCGGCGGTACGAATCCCATCAGTGGTTGAACGACGCTGGTGACCTTGACGTTCTTGATCGCCTCGCTGGCTTCGTCAATGGTGCCGCATGTCCCCAGGACATAAATGCCCAATTCCCAGGGAGCGATGGAGTTGGCCATCTGCTCTGGTGTCACGGCTTGATAGCCAGCGAAGCCCGGGAAGTAAAACAGTCCTGCGGATAAGCCTTTTTCATTAAAACCATCAACGATCATCGGCAGGTCAAGCCCGTTGGCACCCGTGACGGCGTAACGACTTTTCCATTTCTTGCCCGGCTGCCCGCTGGGGGTGGTTCCCACATAGTCCATCTCGCGGGGAACCACGATGACTTTGGACTGCAAATCGAAGGCAAATTCCAGCGTGCGTCCATAGATGATGGAGCCATCTTTGGGCCGGATCGTGATACCCGTGCAGGCTTTCGCCTGTGAGGTCATCGCGAGGGGACTCAGCATGAGAGAAAGTGTCGCGGCAAAGGCCGCCAGTACGCGACAACGACGAACCATGAGAGCCTCGTGAAATAGGGGAGAGAGCATCCGCCGCGGTCTCAACGTCTTGCGTCGCCGAGGCAAGGAACTCTTCCATGCGAAGATCAGTGTGTCTAATAGAAACTTCCGCCACTGGTCGAGATCTGGCCTTTTTGTGGTGCCCTGTCGACAACCACGACTCACACAGAAAAGTCATCGCGAATGAACAGCGTTCCGGCTTATCTGATCCGGCAAATCTGCCTGAATTCCCAGCGGAAAGAAATTGCGAGACAGAGACAGTTCTCGTGGTGGCTTGTAGCAGCAGAAAAGCAAGAGGTGGAGCCAGTTGGAGTTAGAGAAACTCTTCCATCACCCGATTTGCCAGGAAAATCCCCTCTCGTGACAAACGAATGCCTCGCTCATCAGTTTCAAGTAATCCCTGCTCAGTAAGCTTGGCAATCGCGGAAGCGGCAAAGTCTTTCAACGAGACGCCAAATCGCTGATGAAATTCCGTGAACGTGATTCCGTCAATGCGTCGCAAGCCAATGTAAATAGCTTCCCGCATGGCGTGGTCTGGCTCCAGCGTTTCTTCATCAACAACGAGAGATTCGTTCGCCTCAACTTTGGAGAGGTAACCCAGCACACTGCGGACATTCGTCTGGCGAGTCCCATTTAAGTAGCTGGAAGCCCCCGGCCCGAACGCTGCATAAGACGAACCGTTCCAGTAAGCCTGATTGTGTCGACACTCCTGACCGGGCCTGGCAAAGTTTGACAACTCATAATGGCGGTAGCCATGTCTGGTCAGGAATTGTATCCCGAGGGCGTACATCTCACGTTCCAGACCTTCATCGATCGGAGCCAGTTGGCCACGCTGCCGACGGGTATTGAACGCTGTTCCCTCTTCAAAAGTCAGCCCATAGGTTGAGATATGCTGTGGTTCACAGGCCATGGCGGCTTGCAAATCGTTTTCCCAATCTTTCAGTGACTGTCCCGGCACTCCGAAAATCAGATCCAGGGAAAGGTTCGGGATCGACTGCCTCACCCGCTCAATGATGGGGAGGATTTCGATTCCTTTGTGGTCACGTTCCAGCAGAGCCAGATGCCGATCGCTGAATGACTGCACGCCCAGGCTGATGCGATTGCAGCCAGCAGTGGCCAATGTTTCCACGACGTTTTCCGTCAGATCAAGCGGGTTCGCTTCAACGGAAAATTCGGCTGATGACTTCAGGGGAAAGGTCGT
The DNA here is from genome assembly GCF_056500625.1 of Planctopirus sp. SH287. Classification (NCBI taxonomy): domain Bacteria; kingdom Pseudomonadati; phylum Planctomycetota; class Planctomycetia; order Planctomycetales; family Planctomycetaceae; genus Planctopirus; species Planctopirus sp. SH287. The sequence goes on from NZ_CM151403.1 coordinate 3,561,104, forward strand.
GGTCACAATTTTGAGGAACTCAGACAATGCTTCGTCTGGAAGATGCGTGGGAGTACCGCCGCCAAAGAAGAGGGTGTCTACGGGATGAGGCGTGCTCCATGCCCGTAATTCTAACTCAATGGCGCGGATATACCGGGGAATCAGATCATCTCGACCAGCAATCAGTGTAAAATCACAGTAGCCACAACGATGCCGGCAAAACGGAACATGGACGTAGACTGACTGAACCTCGTTATTGGTGATCACTGGGTTATTGGCGACCACTGGCGAGCTGCGGTTGAGCGTCTCTTTGAGAGAATGATCCAAGTAAGACGCCCTTTGGACTTGGACATTGTCTGGGTTGATTGTCCGTCATGTTGATTATCCTTCTGGTTGCTTGCTGAACCAGAATTCTTCGGAGTGTAGCCGTTACGACCGAATAATTTGAGCGAAGACCAGACTTATCTTGAATCGCAACTTGAAATAGCGCGTTGTTTTCTGGAAAGCGTGTGATCAATGGCTACGCAGGCCAATGAAAACGTGCTCGCTCCTCATCCGGCCGGCGGCCACCTTCTCTCTCAGGGAGAAGGATTTGAAAGATTCCTCACAGACTCATCGTGCTGAAGTTGCTGCTGCGCCGCATCAATCCTTCTGATTCGTATTAGACATGCAGGTGAAGCTTCTGCTGGCCGTAGGTTTCTCCTTGCCAGTACCAATGAGCCAGATGCCGAAGCTTGTCAGGTTCTTCGGGGAGCTCGATAAACAGAAACGGATCAGCCGTGATAATGACCGCTGGCGTCGTGAGCAGAGGGATTAACTTGGCGATGAACATGGCGGGCATAATCAAGCCCCCTGGTGCCAAGCCAGCGGCCAATGTTGGAGCGTATCGCTTCAGTAGGCCATCAATGGTGAAGAGTGTTTCTGAACCCATCTCTCCCATTTTTCCGATCGTCGTTGAATGCTCCGGAATTTCGGTGAAAGAACAGCCATACCGGCAATGTTCCATCTCAGCCCGGACCATGGCTCGGGCGCGGAGCTTGGCATCCTGACGGGCTTGTTTCCAGTTTTTCTGGAATTCATAGCAAGCATGGCGGATACGGCCCATGATGGCAGCGAATAGACCACGCATCAGCATGGGAACCGAAGCCACACCAGCCACAGCCCGGTAGAGCCAACCCCAGCGGAGAGCCTGCTGTTGTGCGGTCTCAATCCGCTTTCTGGCCTCATTTCGCACTTCTTCCGCGGTCACAGGGATTGGTAAACCGGCCCCGTTGACCTGATCACTGAAGAGTGGGACACCGAACCAGACGGTGGCATCCGGATGCTGGCCATAAGCTTTAGTGACTGCATTCATCACTTCTGGAGGTGGGTTGTCAGGAATCTGACTGGGGTTTTTAGTGAGTGTCATCACCAGATCACTCTGCCCCTGAATCCACAACGACTTTTCAATCAGGTGGACGATGCGGTATTCCTGCATGATCCCGGGAGTCCGTGAGATCACATGCTGAACAAATTCCGGGTCGCGAATCTGCCGCCGGTTGCCTCGGAGTGCGAGCGATACGGCTAAGTTCTGGATGGATTCCGCTTTGAGAATCTCCAGCGGCTGCCGCAAGAATCCTTGCAAGCCAAAGGAAGAGACGTCACTCAGCCAATCGGCTGTCACTTGGGGAGCATTCGCTTTAACAAGCGATTTCCGATGTCGACGTGCCACCAATTGAGACATGATGGGATCCTTCGAAGACAGAGCCTGTGGTACGAACACTCTCTCCTGACCGGCTGTTGAGCTTGTCCGCAGGCTCGTTGGCCTGCTGGCAACTCTTTGCTGAACCTGTCAAATCAGAAGGGAAGCTCCACTAACAAAGAACAAGAAGGGAGGGCGAAAAAGGTCGCCACAACAACCAAGAGTCGAGATTGTGCATTTTCTGTCTACTTGTCCATAAATTTTTTGAGAAAAATAGGAACAAGTCCACTGTAAGAGGTTTTTACCTCACTCAAGAGAAATGCCTCGACGTGAGCATCTGATTACGAATGTCAATCAGTATCAAACGCAAGTTCGGCCTGCTTACGCAAAGCGGCAAGCATGGCACGAGGAGTTTGAATCGCGAGTATTTCACCCTGCCGCTTAATAAGAACGGCGCTGCCGGCTGGAGGGAATATCCAACGCTTTGCGGTACTTAGTCACAGTGCGGCGGGCCAGGTTGAACCCGTGCTTCGCCAGTTCATCAACCAGTGCGTCATCACTGAGAGGATCGTCTTTATCTTCGTTGTCGACAATTTCTTTCAGCTTCAGCCGGATGATATGCCAGGCGACTTCTTCGCCGTCGGATGTCGTCGTGCCACCACCAAAGAATCGCTTCAGGGGAAACAGGCCACGAGGCGTCTGAATCCACTTGTCATCGACCGCGCGGGACACGGTTGTCACGTGAACTTTCACAATATCTGCGATCTGCTGCATCTTGAGCGGACAGATGAATTCGGGGCCTTGCTCCAGAAAATCAATCTGATGATCAACAATTGCCTGAGCCACGCGTTTGAGCGTGTTATGCCGCTGCTCAATGGACTCAATTAACCACTTGGCAGATTCGACTTTTCGTTTGATATATTCGCGCGTTGTGGGATCTGAGGCCCCTTGCCGCATCAGTTCCTGATAACGCTTGCTGATTCTCAGCCTGGGGGTGTATTCGTCTTCCAATCGAACGACATACTTCCCGTTTTCGTCCTGTTCAAGGAACAAATCCGGCGAGACCGTTTGCGAAGGCCGTTCTTCAAACTCGGCACCGGGATAAGGATTCAGCTTCTGAAGTTCTTTGAAAGCTTCCTTGATCAAAGCGATTGAATACCCTGTTTTTCGTTCGATCAACGGAAGGCGGTTCTGAGCAAGATCCTCCAGATGCTGGCCAATCAATACGGCCAGAACATCGCGAAAAGGGGTGTCGTCATTCAGTTGAAGGAGCAGGCATTCTTTCGCGTCACGTGCCCCCACACCCGCCGGTTCCAGCTTCTGGATCAATGACAAAGCTTGCTGGGCATCTTCGACCCGGATATGGCGACCATAAAGCTGCATGAGGTCATTCAGCGGGCTTTGCAGGCGTCCGTGATGATCAAGATTCTGGATCAGGAACTCGCCAAAATCCCGAATCTCCCGAGCGATCGAGAAATAGCCAAACTGCTCCAGCAGATGATCGTGAAGGGACTGCGGCTTCTGCGTGATATTGGCGATCATGTCGTGAGCGCGGTCACCCGCTTCATCGACACGATTTGAAGAAGGTTTGCTGCCAGAAGTGTAGTTGTCTTCAGGCCAGTCCTGCGACATTTCCAGTAGTCGCTCAAAGGCCGCTTCGCCGTTGGCGTCTCCTTCAACAGACATTTCCTTGGCGCTGGTGGGGATATCAAAAGCTTCTTCGCGGGCGTGATCCAGCTCGGCCTGCTTGCCGGGCGCGTCGGGTTCATCCAGACGCATCTCCAGACAGACGTTCTCCGACAACTCCTGTTCGATGCGTTCCTGCAATGCCATCACGGGCAGTTGCAGAATCTCCATCGATTGGATCATGCGAGGAGCCAGCCTCATTTGCTGGCTCATTTTCATATGTTGACCGAGATTAAGTTGCATCGAGCGGATCCCGGCGGACGATCAGACGGCATTTATGCGGCATGCTGACGACGATCAAACACTGATCGGCAGCCTTTCCGCGACTTCTATAAACTCAGAACGAAAGACGTCTCAACCCCTGTTTCCCAAGGGGTGATTAAAGGGAAGCGACCTGTTGATACGACCAAATGTAACTTGTAAAACGACATTGGCGTACGATTTGCTCTTGAAATCATCCCCAAGGTGAGAAATTCAAAGCCACGATCCTGTTCTCTTAGGAATTACCGTTCTTTACTGGCATTTTCTTACAAACTGTGATCGATCTTCACCAATTTTATCGAGTTGAGTGGCTTCCTTGTTTGCCGCATAGCCCATGTCGTGAACTGCGGCAGGCGTGAATCTTTGATAAATTCTCCAAAACAAAAAAATCTCAACTGAGTTGGTCTTTTCCCACTTAAAAGCTCTGGCGACCTCGCAAGGCGTCTGAAAGCATTTCCCGGTTGGCAAACTCCAGCACGCTTCCGGTGGCAATGCCTCGGGCCAGCCGGGTCACTTTGACAGGCTCATCGGCGAGAAGATTCACGATGTAAAGGGCTGTTCCGTCCCCTTCCAACGTGGGATTAGTCGCCATCACCAGTTCTCGAATCTGGCCAGACTTAACCCGTTTAACAAGCGTTGCCAGATTCAAATCGTCGGGGCCAACCCCACTCAGCGGAGCAATCCGGCCTCCCAGCACATGATAAACCCCACCAAATGTCCCCGTGGCTTCCAGCGCCAGAAGGTCACGCGGCTGCTCCACGATGCAGACCAAACCCTGATCACGCCGGCTATCCTGACAAATATCACAGACTTCCTGTTCCGTCAGGTTATGGCAGACCGAACACCGGCGAATGGCGCGGCGGACATCGCGAATGGCGGTCGCCAGTTCCAACGCCTCTTCTTCAGGGCAATCTAACAGATGCTGCGCCAGTCGCTCGGCTGACTTTGCTCCGATGCCTGGCAACGATGCCAGTTGTTGAACAAGCATCCCCACATGCTGTCCGTAGGCGTGTCGAGCAGGTTCCATCATACGCGGCATCAACAATCCTTTGGTTACGGTTCCGACTTATCTTGTTTTGTGAATTGAATTTCCATCAGAACGGGTCACACCGAACCCGCTTTTCCGCCCGGTAGCCCCTGAAGTGCCGATAGATCGCCCATCACTGACTGTGTTGCCCGGCCTGCCGCTGCCTGAGCTTCGCGCAACGCCTCGTTCGTGGCAGTGACCACACACCGAGAGATATCGTCTTCGGAATAGCCAGCACGAATTTCACAAGCCGTCATCTGGAGCAGGCCATTCACTTCGACACGCACCGGGCCGGAGAGGGCACTGAACCGCTGGGCTTCAAGCTCTGCCTGCAGCTTCTGGAATTTTCCCATCAGTTCACCAGCCTGATTGCGCATGGCCCAGAGATTGCCTGCGAGTCCTGCCAGTTGCCCAAACATTTGTCTGCTCCCTGTAATCTGTTTCCTGTGATGAATCATCCTCAGTCGTCGGAATCCTGGCCGTCATCGCTGGAGGGCGACAAGCTCGGATCAACAACGACAGCGATACGTTCCCGCTCCTGGACACGCCAGGCATTGATTCCAAACACTTCCGAAATGGTTCTGACAAACTGATCCGCCGGATCTTCAACAGTGCGGGTCACACCTTTGGCAGCCGGTGCCTTAGGAACTTGTGCTCCGCTGACGGTGCCGCTGGTTCGATTCTCCTGGCTTGAGGCATCGCTGGAGTCTCTTCTGATAACCGCCGCTGTCGTTCCTTCAGATGAGTTCGCTCCTTCTGCGACCCGTCCCGTCCCCAGCGTTTGAGCAGGAGACTTTTCCTCAACGGGCAGCGTGTGTTTCACTTCTAATGGCTCGACAGCAACAAATCTCAGGCCAACGGGTACTCCGGTTGCTTCCAGCAACTGCTGTTCCAGTTGACTGATAATTGGGGGCTGATCAAGACCCTGTAACTCAAAATCATAGTTGGCTGGAATATGAATTTCCAGTTGTTTCGGCCCAAGAATTGCACATTTCGAGACTCTTTGAAGCCACATCCCCTTCAAATCTCTGTTTCGCCTTAACAGGTACTGGAGAATCGCAGATTCCTGACCTGAAACAAACTCAACTTCTTTTACAGTCGGTTGTTGTGGCAATTCTTCGCTTTGTGATGTCGGTTCGGAACCATCGGAAGATACGGGCGCATCAACGGACGTAATCTCCTTTGCATCAGTCACTTCTGGTGATTCGCTCACCGGCGATTCTGATAGTGGCTCTGACCCCTCTAATCCAGCGGTTGAGGATACAGCGGTCGAGGATGCGGTGGTCGAGCCATCCGCCTCCTGCGAATTCAAAGCGTTCTCAGCTGTTGGCTCTGGCCCATCACTGATTGCCTGAGTTTCAATGGGAGCTGCTGCTGATTCGTCAATGATTGCCACTGACGGAAGACGTGGCGACTCTTGCAAGATTATCGTCGAAGGAGCGGCAACCTGTGTACTTTTGGTGATTGCGGGAGCAGGGAGTGATCTTGAAGCAGAGGGGGCAGGCAATGGCCGGCCTGAAGAACTGGTGTCGCTGGCGGGCTTCCCCTGAAAGCGAAGAATCAGGTCGTCCAGCCGGCTCAGATCTTCCAGCAAGGTGATACGAACAATCGCCAATTCGGTAATCGCTCGTCCCCAGGTCGCGCGGGCCATTTTGATCTTGGCCTCAGCCAGAATCTGAAGGGCCGCTGACGCGGTCTTTAATCCCCAGGCTGTCGACTGGGCTTCAACCGTTGCACGGGATGATTCACTCACTCCCAACAAGGAAATTCCTCGTGCCCCACAAGCCGACAGCATCAGGTCGCGCAAGTAGGAAACCAGTTGATCAGTGAACGCATCCAGTTGAACACCGTCATTCAATGACGCATCCAGCAGTTCCAGACTCAGGGCCTGATTACGGTCAATCATGGCTTGAACGAGTTGAATCACCCGGTCATCGCTGGCGGTGCCCAGAAGTCGGTGGACATCGTTGACTGTCACATGCTGACTGCCGAACGCCAGCACTTGATCGAACAACGACTGGCTGTCTCGCATCGAGCCATTGGCCCGACGGGAAACCAGTTCAATGGCAGCGTCATCGACCGTAAAACCTTCGGTCGAGGCAATCTGTCGTAAACGTTCGCCGATGCTCTCGATATTCACGGTGCCGAAATCAAATCGCTGGCAACGTGAGAGAATCGTATCGGGCAGCTTGTTGGGTTCAGTGGTGCAGAAGATAAACTTGACACCAGCGGGAGGCTCTTCAAGCGTCTTGAGCAGGGCGTTGAACGCTTCTTTCGTGAGCATGTGAACTTCGTCGATGATGTAAACCTTGTACCTGGTTCTCATCGACTTGACGTTCACGTTAGCGCGCAGGGATCGAATGTCGTCGATCCCGCGATTTGACGCACCGTCGATCTCGGAAACATCGACATCCTGCCCCGCAGAAACAGCAGTACAGATTTCGCATTCATTGCAGGGGACAGCATCAACGGCTTGAGGACAATTGAGGGCCTTGGCAAAAATACGGGCCATCGACGTCTTGCCCACACCACGGGCACCAGTGAAGAGATAGGCGTGCGCCACCCGTCCTTCAAGGATGGCATTGCGAAGTGTTTGCGCGATGCGATCCTGTCCCACCACTTCACTGAAGGTTTGTGGCCGGAAACGACGGGCCAGAACCGTGTAATTTTCGGTGTTCATTTCGCCTCTGCGTTGAGCACGCCTGTCGATCTGAGATCTCTTGAACCTGTCGGGAAGACCCCGAGATCAGGTTTTGACACAGATCATCGGACATCGCCGACAACATGGCAACAATCCGCAGGAGAATGACGCCAATTGCAGCAGATCAAACTCAGCCACTCTGCCTGAGATAGCCATCACAGAGCGGGCGAAACGACGGCCAGAGCAACTGAACAGGCGCCAGCCTCTGCCTGACGAACTGCAGTTATCAAACGAAAGGCGCCATCAAACGAAAAAGGGAGGCGGAAAGCTGCCCCCTTCTGCACCTGAAAACCTGATGTTTAGGGCTGCTTCCTTTCGGACCTGACCCGGTTCACACGGCCTCACCGCAGTCGGAGGCAGCTTTTCGCCCCCCACATTCAGCAATAGTTGTAATCGGCCATACCGTTGGATTGCAAGGAACCCGCCACTTTGTGAAGACTCCCACTCACCTCGTGGCATCAATCACACCATTTGATTCTCATTTTACACAGAGGCTGGCATTTTGTACAGGTCTGGCAAAAAACTGGTGTCAGTCCATATCCCTCAAAGAGAGGGCGAAGGGATGAAACTCTTGCGGGGTTTTCAGAGAGCGATGGTTCTTAAACGCTCAAGCGGGTGAATCTGGTATTGATCCGGTTCAAGGGTCTTCACGACCAATTCTTTCAGATGATCGTGATGTGTGAAGCAGATCACCTGCGTTTTTCGTGCAAGTTCTCCCAGGACGGCCAGTGTGTGACAGGCTCGCTCGTCATCAAATTGAACCAGCACATCATCGAGGATCAGAGGAAAGGGGGGATGCTGCGTCAGATATTCTTCAATCCATGCCAGCCGGATCGCCAGAAAGAGTTGATCTGCCGTTCCCGTCGACAAGGCTCCCACTTCCAGCGTACTTCCGTCATGCAGGCAGACGACCAATCGGGGTTTGTCTTCATCAATGTCGGTCTTCACTCCGGCGAAAACGCCTCCGGTCAAACGTGTGAACAAGTCGGATGCCCGCGTCAGAACTGGCCCCTGGTGTTGATCGCGATACGACTTGATCGCAGTCCTTAATAATTCTGCCGCCATTTTTAATCGCAGGTATTCACGACTTTCCTGAATGATGTCGTGCCTCAAGTCGCTGGCTTGCTCGGCGAGAGCCGCCGCCTGAGAGACACCACTCATTTGTGCCAAGTCAAGCTTGGCTCTTTCAAATCGGGCGATGGCATCCCGTTCTTTGGCTTGAAGTTCGGTAATCGTTTGTTGCCACTGGGCAATCGCTGGAGGAAGAGTGTCAGGATCAACGGCCAGTGCTTCATCGACAAGAGTCTCTAAAGAGCGATTGCCCGATTGCCGGGATAACTCGGCTTCCTGAACTTGTAAGTTAGCCAACAGCTCACGGCGCTGGCGGCACTTCTCTCGTTGCTCGGGAAACTCACTGGGAGAATTGATAGCTGCCTGCGAGCAGAATTCCGTGAGTTGTGTTTGTGTGGAATCGATTTCCTGCCGTAATGCCTCAAGGTTATGTGTCATCGTTTCCATTCGTGAACGATGATCGGCCTGCTGGTCAAATTGCTTGCGAGCGACCTTGGCTTGTTGTTCCAGTTGAATCAACAATTCCATGGCGGGAGCGGGTGAGAACGAATCACCCCAACATTGAATTGCCAACGCCTGTACCCGTTGCCTGAAGGTTTCTTCGTCCTGTTGCATGCCAGCTAATCGCTGTTCTAAACCTTCGATAGCCGGTCGAGCCTGCTCGATCATCCGGTACTGTTCGAGCAACTCGGCCAGTTCATCGGAAGGGGGGATCTCGTTCCATCCGGCTTGCTGACAGGCGGTTTCCCAGGCCAGATTCCAGGCCGACAGCGCGGTCTCCAGTTCCTGCTTTGTCCGATGAATTCGCTCCTGATCGGTACTGAGCCTCTGCAACTCGACAGTGCGAATTTCTGACGCTCGAAGCTGTTCGGAGAGTTGCTGAAGGTGATGAGAGAGGAAAGCTTCACTTGCTTTCAAGGAGACAATCGACTGATCAGGGAAGTCCAGAGACCACCTTCGTGTGAACTCATCCACAACCGTTGTGAAACTCTCCAGCTTGTGACGGAGTTCTTTCCACTGTTGATATTTCTCTGTCAGTTCGGTTCCTGTTCTTCTCCAGCCCAGCATTTCGCGAGGTGACCTGGCTGGTACAGGCAGGTTTTTCCACTCGGCCTGCCAGAGCATGAGGGTTTGAGCTTCGGCTGCTTTGGCCTGTTGGCAAAGTTCGTTCTGTTGCTGCTGAGCAAACTGGGTTTGTTCAATCTGCAACTTCAATTCGAGGTCACGGTTCACGTTGGCGGCATGGGTGAAGAGCGCGTCAGCTAATTGATCCGCTTTCTCCATGGCCTGCGTCACTTCAGCTGCCAGAGTGGCCAGTGGTTCTTCACTTTGTTGATAGCGATTCCACAGTTCATCACGTGATTGACGGGCTGCTGTCAGATCTTCCACATGGACATGCAGGACAAGATTTCGGAACGTCTGCTGTTCGTTGATCAGACGATCCAATTTGGCTTGAAGATCTGTCAGTAACTGTTCGTGCTGTTGAACCGAGCTTCGCTTTGCGTCCCCTGCGTCTTTACAGGCATCGATCGTCTCCAGCGTTGGCCATGCCTGGCCACAGATTAACTCCAGTAATTCACTGGCGTCATTCATCGAAGCCAACTTGGGCAAAGTCTTTGAATTCTTATGCTGGTGCATCGCGTTCAAAGAGTTTGCCAGTTGAAGAATCCCCGATTCGATGGTCAGTTGCTCTGTTCGCCAGTTGTTAGCCTCCAATTCCTGCGACAACAACGAAGTGACTTCGGCGTGCCATGTCTGGCCGTCAATCTGTTGCTTGTTCAACGAGTCCTTATCGACTGACGCCCCTGTGGCCAATCGGGCCTTGTCGTCGATCAAGGCCTGGTTTTGCCGGGCCAACGCGCTTTGCCGTTCATCGAGAACGGCTTTTTCCGAGCGAAGAGTTTCAAACTGTTTACGCACCTTTCGAGACAACGGAGCAAAGGCTCCCTCACTGACTCCATAGAGCCGTTGTGAAGCTGTGGCGTAGGATTGCTTTTGCTTTTGCAGCTCTTCCTGTATGCCCAATGAATCCTGGCGAGCCTTCCGAATGAAGCCGCGTGATTCGATCAGGTCGGCCAAAAGCTGTTCAATCTCCAGCCAGACGGGATCAACGGCTGTCTGTTGGCTGGCCTGGGTTTCTCGTTGTTCTTTTTCTGCTGAGAGATAGGCTCGTTGTTCGCTCGCTTTGCGATGTTGTTCACTGACGCGAGCAACATTGGCAAAGAATTCTTCGTCAAGCCACGGCAAGGCTTCAAAGGTGGCCAGTTGTTGTTGAATCCGTTTCCAGGCACGGGCTGGTGCGCAAGCCGCATGCAATCGCAAAAGCTGGTTGCACTGGATTTCAGCAAGGCTGCGTTGCTGACGCAGGTTTTCAAGCTCGGTCTGTGATGACTCAAACTCCTGCTGAATGACTCGCCAGGCCTGGGGCTTCACCGCCACCTGATTGATGGATGTCGTCAAGGTGGCATGTTCTTGGAGGTGACTATTCAAGCGAGGATTTCGGGCGCGGGGAGAAAATAGCTCAGCGGCCTCTTTCTCCAATTGCGCCAGCACTTGCGGAACCCCGCTCAACTGTGATCCGGCAAACAGGATGGCTCCGACATCCCCTTCGGAAGAGAGCAGTTCCAATCCTCCGCGAACCAGACTGGCATGATCCAGTCCGAAGAAACGCTCGAAGCGCGGCCGATCCACAGCGCCCAATCGGTTTTGCAACAAGGCCTCCGGGATGACGGTGGAATCGTCCAGCGTTCGCAGTGATTGAGTGGCCGTTTTGCGGCGGAGGAAGGAGAGTTCTTCGCCATCATCCAGCAACAGGGAAAGCCCGACTCGCCGGTCACGATATGACTGAAAAAACTCGCCATCAACCGGGGTTCTGGGGTAACCGTAAAAGGCGTCACCCAAAGCTCTGAGTACGGTACTTTTGCCCGCTTCGTTTGGCCCGGAAATTAGGTGCAGCCCGCGGGTGGGATCGAGCGGCCAGGTTGTTTTTTTGAATGGCCCGATGTTTTCCAGATGAATCGCGGTGATCTTCATGACTGCGCTCCTTGAGAACGTGATTCGTGAAGTCCTGTCAACCGCGATGCCAGGATCGCCAATGCTTCATTTTGCAACCCTTCCCAGGCAACCTGGTGGGTGGAGCCTGAGTCCGATGAAGGCAAAATTTCCGTGAGAGAGATTTCCGGGGGTAACTTTTTCCGCAGCTCATCCCAGGTTTCTTTGAGTCGCTGATCCACAGCTTCCGGTAATCCCCTTGTGCTGGTTTCCATGCCTGAGTCTGTGGCGTTTGACAGAGGAGACTCTGCAGACCGGGGAGACCCTGCCAGTGTGAGCAGTTCTTGATGAATGCTGTCTGATTCCCCCAACAATGCGTGATTGCGCTGACGATGGTGCGTGCGAAGAGAGGTCTCTTCCAGCCACCAATGGCCACTTCCCTGCTGCATCACCAGGCTTTGTACTTCGGCTTGAAGATCTCGCTCGCGGTCAAGCAGTTGGCCATGTAATGGCGTCTCACCCGATAGCTCGACACGCAGGGCGTGAGGCCTGGGATCGCACGTTTGCCCGAATGCCCGCAAGCGTTCATCGACGAGGGTTAACACGCCATTCCAGGTTGTTGCGCCACTCACATTGACGGGTAAGAGTTCCCACCGAAAGACATCCAGCACTAATGACCTGCGGCTCACAATCCCGGTCGCGTCGTAGTCGACGATCTCGCAACCTTTGGGGCCGGTTTCGCGGATATGTCGTCCCTGAAGGTTGCCGGGGAAGACGGCGACGCTTCCATTCGCCAGTGCAAATTCCTGTCGTTTGTGGATATGGCCGAGTGCCCAATAGTCGTAACTTTTGCGGGCCAGATCATCGAGATTACACGGGGCGTAGTTGGCGTGCCCTTCCAGTCCTGTGAGAGCGGTATGCAGAATGCCGACATTAATGAGGCCGCCAATGCGGTCGGGATATTGAGCGGCCAGATTGGTAAAGACTTCCCGATTCGCAAACCCCTGCCCGTGCAATGCCAGACCGGCATGATCGAGAGTGACGGTTTCCGCTTCGTTGACGCTGAGTGCCCGGACGTTGGCAGGCAATCGCAGTTCGCGCGTCATGACCGATTGTGCATCGTGGTTCCCTGCAATGAGCACAATGGGAATCTTTGCATCGGCCAGTTTCTGTGCCTGCCTGACAAAAAACAGCCCCGTCTGATGATCCTTCCAGTCCCCATCGTAGAGATCACCGGCAATGACGACGGCGGTCACCTGCTCACGAATGGCGGCATCAACCAGTGATTCAAAAGCTCGCCTGGGTGCTTGCTGAATCTCGCTCGCCGGTGCGCTGGCATCGCGCGAAAGGCCACTCCGGGGGCTGTCAAGGTGCAAGTCGGCAACGTGCAGAAAACGCGACATGAAAAAGTCATTTTCCAGCGGCAAACGATGGGTTAAAGATCTTGCGGGCATTGTGAGACGTTCTTGTCTCGCGAGTTGTCCCGAATGGAACATACTGATGAAATCTAGCCGCGATTGCGATTAAGTCTGGCAAACTCATCTCATGGCCACGGGCCATACTGCCTGGCAAAAGAGGAACAGTCTGGGAACTAGAGTTTGCTTCCCAGAACTTGCAGCCTGGCCGCAATGACGGCGTGAAAGATCAGGCTGACCAGTGAAATGGCCATCAGGTTAATACAAATGCCTGCAAACGTGGAAAAAGGGTCGCGATTCATGTTGCTCAGAGCCATCAGCAGATAAATAAACGGGCAGCAACTGCTACTGAAAATCATGATCACAAAACTGAGCGGCAACGCTCCCCATTTGAGAAACAGCGATAATGTGGCAACCAGGTGGTAAAAAATGACCACCACGCTGGCCATTCCCCAGAATCCGGGTTCTGTCAGGACTCTTGCCAAAGAATCCCACATCCGGTCAGGGGAAGCGCTGACCATCGTCAGGCCGACCCAGGCGATGGCTAGCGAAACCAGGGTGGGGATGACCCCCAGCAGACATCCCGCCGCTTTAGAATAAGCGATGTACGCGACAGATCGTGGCAGCATCAGCAGGGCCGAGAGCGTCTGCGACTGGATTTCCGTCTGAAAGACTCTCGAACTGTAGATTGCTCCTTCAAGAACCATAACAAAGGTGAAGGCCGACAAAGCCGTGACGAAAAACTGCTCGAGATTGAAGTAATCCGTCAACTGATGATTTCTATCGATGATGACAATCCAGACATGGATCAGCAGCACCACACCCCAGATCAGAAACTGCCGCAGGACTAGCCAGCGTGGGCCACCTGTCAGGAAGTAAAAATCTTTCCAGATAAAAGGATTTCCCCAGGCTTGTCCTAATGGAGAACGTCGTTTTTTTCCTACAGCGAGTGGCATGAAGAGGTTTCGTTCTGCCACAAAATTCGGCCGTTCGTAACGGGTCAGTCTGTCGAATAGCAACCAGGCGAACCCGAACATGAAAAAACCGATGACAAGGTTGGAAATCACCTGGGTGGTGGCCAACAGGTTGAGACGACTTTGCCAGATGGCCCAACTCCACTGAGAGATCGGATTCCCGTCATCATCAAGCACGATCAGATCACTCAAATCTCCGTAGCCGGAACTGACGATGACTGAAAGCTGATTCATAATCGAGATTTGCTCGAGAAATTGGCAGAGGGAAGCGATAGTTCCCAGAAATAGCGAGTTAGCGCTGCCTGAATTCTGGATCTCGGTATTGATGGCACCGGCAATGACGGGAGTGAAAAAGTAGGCAATCACCAGACAGACTGTCATCGCGGCGGCTGTGCCTCCGCGTGCACAAATCACCGAGGAAACCAGCCCCGCATTGGCCAGCATCACAATGAAAGCCCCCAGCGCAACATAAGCTGCCAGGATCTGCTCCAGTGTGGCTCCTCCCAGCGTAATGGCCAGCAGCGTGAAGGGAATTTGAATCGCCAGCAAAATCAGGGCACTCAACATCCGGCTGGTCGATTTTCCCAGCAGAATGGCCAGTGGGCTAATGCCGGCCATGCGCAGGAGTCCGAGCGTGGATTCTTCTTTTTCTTCAGTGATGACGGTCGAAAAATAGGTGATCCCCGAGAAGAAAATGGCCATGAAGTTGAGCCAGGCAATCATCTGAAAAAAACGCAGGCCAGGGGCACCGAAGCTGGCAGCTCCCGCCTGGGCAATCAGTAGTGAAACATATAACGCCAGCACGAAGCCTAAACGAAAGATATTCGGCCCGAGTTGCCGAGCATCCAGCCGTAATGACCGGCCCAGTAGTGCCGCGATTCCGTGGTACATAGATATTTACCGCAACAGGCTCAAGGCGAAGTGTCAGACAAATAAAGAGAAGCTGTGTCTCATCAGTTCTTGATCAGCGAACCCCGGCTGTGGTCAGATCCATGAAGGCTTCGTTGAGATGTCGGCGGTCTTCACTGAAGCTGAGCAGGGGGACTCCCAGCGATGCCACTTTAATGACTAACTGGTTGGCATCAGTTCGCAAAGGATCGAACTCAATGCGATAGCCCGCTCCTTCGCCCGCTTTCTCTGAGGACATGACTCCTTCGACTTGCGAGAGCAATTCGGTCATTTCGGGAGATCCGGGGGCGAATTCAAACCGCAATCCATTTCTTCCTTGTGGGCGAACCAGCAGTTCATTGATGCGACCAGAAAAACGAATCTCTCCCCGATCGATAATCGTGACGGCATCGCAGAGTTCTGCAAGCTCTGACAGGATGTGCGAACTGATGAAGATGGTCTTCCCCATCCCCTTTAAGGCACGGAGAATTTCCATCAATTCGATTCGTGCCCGAGGATCCAGCCCTGAAGCCGGTTCGTCCAATAACAGGAGGTCTGGGTCATTGACCAGAACACGCGCCAACCCGACTCGCTGCTGCATGCCCCGCGACAAACCGGAAATTAAGTCTCCTTCCCGATGCTGCATATCAACCAGGGTGAGAACCTGCTCAATGACTTCCAGACGACGCTTGGGAGCGAGGCCGTAAGCGGCGGCAAAGAAGTCGAGATACTCATTGACCGTCATCTGTCGGTAGGTACTAAAATGATCCGGCATGAAGCCGATCTGAGTCCGAACTTCGCGAATGTGATCAACCACATCTTTCCCAAAGACTCTCACCCGTCCTGTCTGCGGTTGCAGCAGCGTACAGATCAACTTGAGCGAGGTCGTTTTACCGGCCCCGTTAGGCCCGACAAATCCGTGCAGTGAGCCTCGTTCTACGGCAAATGAGACCCGGTCGAGAGCTTTTTTTCCCTGAAAACGATGGGTCACATTGTGTAGTGAAATGGCAAAGTTATTGCTGGCCCAATCCACTGGAGATTCAGGTTGAGCAGAAGTTCCGGACTCCGTGGCCTTGGAGGGGTGCTCTGGGGGATGGTTATCAGCCGCTGGATGAGAGGTGGCCTCTGTCATAACGTTCCTACGTTCGTCAATGGATCGTTGTGGTGATGATGTGGCGTGTGGTGTTTTTTGTCAGAAATAATGGTGGTTAATCAACCCTCACCCCAACCCTCTCCCGCAGGCGGGAGAGGGAGTTTTTCTGAGAATTCTTGGCCGTAAAAATTGAGAAACAAGATCACTCGAGGTTCAATTCATTACCCGGTCTTCTTCCAGAAACGGCACCTGTCAAAGACTGAAAAATCAGGCTTATGGGATCGCTAAGTTGTCTGCCACGGGAAGCACATAGGCCACCCAGCCTTGCTGAAGAAAATCGTCTTTACGAATCATGACTTGTTCCGGAAGTGGAGCGAACATGACGGCGTAAGCCTTCCCCGGGGGAAGCATGACTTCTTTTGAAGAATCTCGCATCGCAACACCGGCCACACGGGCGATCACCAGCGGAGTCACCTTGGCAAGAAACTGTTCTTGCGACATTTGATCTTTTCGCATGTGCAGCGGCAAAGCCACCATCTGTTGACCCGCATTGATAAAATCACCCAGTTTGGTACGGCTTTGACGAAGATCCCAGGTTGTGATTTTCTTCGAGGATGAGTCGCTGCCCGTGAGAGTTTTTCTACCTGGGTTGTCTGGAATACCCTCTGGCAATGATTCATTCGCGAGATCAGAGTCGGCAGCTTTTCGAGTTTGACGCAAGGTGACGACCTGATTGCCGCTGATGAAGAATCCTGACTGAGGTTCTGTGGGAAAGGTTCCTTCAATTCGCAAGAGAGTGAATCGACTGGCTGCCAGGTCGATGGTTTCATTGCTGGCGGGATCATCGCTGGTGTCGAGATTGTCAGATTCCGTGGTGACGGAGTTCACTGCGGGGGGCATGGGGTGCCCTGAGACAGAACCGCGAGGAACCAGGGTCACACGAGGAACAGGCATCTCCAGTCGTTCACGAAACGTAAACTCACGGTGAGAAAAGGGGGGGAAGTTGAGATTGAACATGCCGTCCGTTCCTCCACGAATGGCTCCCTGAACGGACTCTTGCGTTTGACAGGTGGAATAGAGCAGTCCGGTTCCTTTGTGTTGCAGACTTTTCTGGCCGCTCGAAGTGACAAAGGCACTGGCCCAGCCTTCGACATCCCAGGCATTGGCAGCCACAGGCCGAAGAATGGCGATGGTGTTCAATTGCGTCTGCTCGCCATAACCTCGCTGTCCCAGCACCTGAAAGATCAAGGCAAAGACGAGAACCCCGCCCAATGTGACGGCAAAAGTGATGCGGTAACTTTTCCAATACTGACCGGCCAACCAGGCTCCGGGAAAGATTAACGCGATATAGATCCACGATAAGACATGAATGAAAACCCAGGCATGATCGGGACTGGTCAGGTCTTGAAGTGAGTTGAAAAAACCCTGGCCCCAATAGTCGCCGCCCTCATAGTTCATGACATTGTATTGCTGCCAATTCTGGCCCTTCTCTTTCTCGGCAAAGGCCAGTCCCAGCATTTCATGGATTTCGCTTGCTGAGAGTTTGGAGAGGTTTTGATCGTGCCTGACAACGCTGCCGTCATAATACGCCAGATGATTCAAGGGGGAGTTCAAGGCTGCCAAAGCCCCTTTGAATGTGGGGAGAGTTCCTGAGATTCCCGGAGCCACATGCAATTGGCCACCTTTGGCGATCCAGTCCAATAAGGCGCGGGAGCGGGCTTCTTCCCATTCAGGCTGGTGATCCAGCACGATGTGTGAGATTTGAGAAATTCCCGCGGTTGTCACCGGAAAAAAGGATTCTTCAATCTTCGCGATGCCTGGAAGTCCCTGGCTGAGAGCACTGCTCTTCACAATCTGGAACACGGGTGATTCGTCGGTTCCGGGGGGATTGATTGTCACCCAGCCTGGCTGATTGGTCAGCGACAACTGCCAGTTTTCATAGGGATCTGTGACAAACACATTGAACTGAACAATCCGCTCGGAGTTCGGGCCAAGGAACACCGGTTCCACATACATGGCATCGACGGGGTTTGTGCCGGTAAATTTCCGAATGCGCACCGCCCCTTCATACGGCTCGGACTGGTTGTTTTTCAGAATCACGGAGAGCAGGTTGAAGTGCCTCATCCGTACGTTTCCCGTCATGCCCCAACGGGTTGAAACGACTTCCACCGCTTCAGCCACATTTGCATAGACCGTGAATAAAACGAGGGAGAGCAGAGCGCCGACGACTCGACAATGAAGTGTGTGACTGAAGCACCACGGTCGACTCGACGGCAGGCGATACATGGAGAAAACCCCGTTTCCATTCAGAACTATCGGGCAATGAGTCCGTGGACGATCTCTTGATCTTTCACACAGAGCATTCCAGAAACCTACCGGATTGACCAAGCCTCGAAAAGCACGTGTTCCAAGATTCCCGGGAATCGGGCGAAGACACGTCTTCTCACGACATGTCGTCGCTCGATATGAGAGGAATCATCCTGCGGAAACTGAGAAAACTGATTCTGGAGTGAATTTTCTACTTGGCATCTAACCAGTTGAGGCCAATCGCCACGTCGACTTCCAGAGGAACATCGAGTGGCAAAGCGTTGATCATCTCTTCACGGACAATCGCCCCCAACTCTTCAGCCAGAGGTGCTGGTGCCTCCAGAACGAGTTCATCATGGATCTGTAACAACATCTGTCCCGGATGCTGGTCTCGTTTTAATCGGTTGTGAACCCGGATCATGGCCATTTTGATTAAGTCGGCGGCTGATCCCTGAATGACGGTGTTGATGCCAGTACGTTCGGCCATGTTCCGATTGCGGTTGCGTTCTCTTGGCCCGCGCACGCCTTCAATGGGTCTTCGCCGGCCAAGGATGGTTTTTGCGTAACCCGTCGCCAGGCATTCATCAAGAACCTGATCCATAAAGCTGGTCACACCGGCGTACCGCGTAAAATACTCGTCAATGAAGGTGGTGGCTTCTTCCCGAGAAATGCCCAGAGCGGTGCTGAGGCCATAGGGACTTTGTCCATACATCACACCAAAGTTGACCGCTTTGGCAATCCGCCGCATCTCAGCCGTGACGTCTTCGGGGGCGACATGATGCACTTGGGCAGCCACAATCCGGTGAATGTCGTCTCCCTGAGAAAATGCGGCAACCAGGGCGGGATCCTGGCTGAAGTGGGCCAGCATGCGAAGCTCGATCTGGGAGTAATCCGCACAAATGAGTCGCCAGTCTTCTGCCTTGGAAATAAACGCTTTGCGAATGCGACTTCCTTCGGGCGTCCGAATGGGGATGTTCTGAAGATTGGGGTCGCTGGAACTGAGCCTGCCTGTGGCAGCCACCACCTGATTGAACGAGGTGTGAATCCGTTGTGAGTGAGGATTGACCAGCAAAGGAAGGGTGTCAAGGTACGTCCCCTTGAGCTTCGAGAGATGCCGGTGTTCTGTGATTTTGGCTGGCAGGGGATGGAGAGGAGCCAGCAATTCCAGCACTTCCTGGTCGGTGCTGGGGCCGGTTTTTGTTTTCTTCTGCACGGGCAGTTTGAGTTCTTCAAAGAGGATTTTCCGCAATTGCAGCGGTGAATCGATGTTGAACTCGCGGCCGGCTAACTCATGGATCTCGGTCATCAAGTGAGCCAGAGTTTGCGTGACATCGGCGCTCTGCCGGTTTAACTCGGCCACATCGACCGTGATGCCGGCGAACTCCATGTCGGCCAGCACGGGGATCAGTGGGCGTTCCAGTTCGTTATAGAGCGTCCAAAGTTCGGCTTCCTTGAGTTGTGACTCAATGATCGGCGCCATGCGGACAACCAACTCGGCATCTTCCGTCGCGTATTCTGCGACTCGTTCGACAGGAACGACGTCCATCGTCTTCTGATTTTTCCCGGTGCCAATGAGATCGGAGATGGGAATGGTGAGTGCCCGAAGATACTTCTGCGAAAGAACCTCCAGGTTATGTGATCTGGCCCCGGAATCGAGCAGATAATCGCCCACCATGGTGTCCATGCCGATATTGGCGGGATTGATTCCCACGCGTCTCATCGCCAGGAGATCAAACTTCACGTTCTGATTGATGAACTGGCACTGGGGATTTTCCAGAATAGGTTTAAGCGTCTGGATGACCTGTTGTGCGTTCAGCAGCTTTGATCCGGGCGGCCCCATGACTGGAAGATAGCAGGCTTCATTGCCCTGCTGGTCTTCTGCTGGCCAGGCGATGGCCCAGCCGACGATATCGGCACGGAGTGGATCGACGCCTGTGGTTTCCAGATCGATGCAAAGTGTTGACTGGGCCGCCAGAACCTTCGCCAATTCCTCTAATGCTTCGGGAGAATCCACTGTTTTCCAACGACGAACCAGTCGCTGAAACGACGATGCGGGCGGTTCGGTATCTGCTGCGAGTTGCTCAAACAAAGTCCCGGCGTCATTTGTATCAGAGTCGGCGCGGGATCGTGTTTCCCCCTTGGGATTGGCGGTGACGACAGACGCTTTGCCTGGCTGTAAAATCCGGGCTGCATCATCCACCAGCTTACGGAAGCCCAACCGGCGGAAGAGTGCCTGAAGCTTTTCAATATCGGGGGTGATACGACGAGAGGTTTCGCACACAAAGTTCAAGGGGAGCGCCGTATTCAGCCTGACCAGCTTCTGACTGAGACGGGCTTGATCCGCAAAGTTTTTGAGATTTTCTTTCAGCTTGGCTCCCGGAGCTTTATCAGCATTGGCGAGCACCCCTTCGAGAGTTTCAAACTGTTGTAAGAGCGCGGCGGCCTTCTTGGGGCCAACCAGTGGAACACCCGGTACGTTATCGACGGCGTCACCGACCAGTCCCTGGAAATCGACCACCTGATCTGGACGAATGCCCCAATCATCCATCAGGGAGACTTCATTGAACCAGGTCATCTTGCGGAGGTTGTAAAGCTGAATATTGGGTGCCAGAAGCTGGCGGGCATCCTTGTCGTTGGTGACAATGGCCACGTTGGTTCCCTGGCTGGCAAACTGTGTTGCCAAGGTGGCCAGAACGTCGTCAGCTTCCCAGCCTTCACATTGAACGATGGGAAGCCCGAAGCCTTCAAAGACCTCGCGCAGCAACGGGATTTGCGGCCTCAGGTCTTCGGGCATTTCTGCGCGGTTGGCTTTGTACTCGGGATACCATCCTTCTCGCTGGCCGGGGCCGGGGCTATCCATGGCGCAGATCAGCCAGGTGGGATTTTGTGATTCAATCAGCCAGAGCAGATCGCGGCAAAATCCAAACACCGCGTTGGTCGGCTGGCCGGCGGGGCTGGTCATGGGGGGGATGGCATGAAAGACCTGAAACATGACGCCGAAGACATCGATCAGCCAGGCGCGTTCCCCCAGCATGCTGGCTGGGAGAGGGGTGCTGGCTGCGACATCTTTCGTCACTGTGACATCTCCCGTCACTGTGACATCTCCCATCACTGCGACATCTGGAGTCACAGCAGTATTGGGAATCATTGCGTTTGGAAGAACCAACGATTCTTCTGAGGGTGGCATAAACGGGGGTGTTGTGGCGTCGATGGTGATTGCTGGCGTGACTTGCTGTTCTGGAGATGGGGGCGTTTCTGTTTCGGGGGGAACCGACTCGGCATCCTGATCGAGTTCCGAGAAAAGATGGCGAGGCGAGCGATCACGGGGCATGGAGAATCGATTCCATCGAGAGACGTTAAAAAGGATGAATTTGACATGCTCTCCCCTTCTCGCCGGCGATACAACCGACAATGTCCACAGTTGTTCGCAGAAACCCATATTCCCGGACAGGATCCGGGAAGACTTGAGGCTGGCGATGACCGATAGTCGTCTCGACACATCCCTTTGAGGATAGGGGGATTCCCTTCCTCCCGCAGGCCATGAGGTCGGCGGAATTGTTATAACCGTTTTTGCAGTAACGCCTTGACTCGACTCAGTGGCACATTAGACTAGACCTGTTGGGCAAATCCTGCCGACATTTCGCGAACTAGCCGGCTGCTTCAGGCAGTCTGATGGTGATTGAGGTGTTTGGCTCGCCTGCTGTTGCCGGAGGCTCAGTCGCGTGTCCGCCATGGAATGGCGTCGATTTTGAGGTGGAGAACAGCATGGCCGAAAAGCAGTCCCCAGCCGTCGTGGGTTCGCTCATATTCTTTGTGATGCTGAGCATCATTCTGGGCGTGACCACGTACATGTTCCATCGCGGGATGTCGGAGGAGCAGGTGAAAGCCCTGGCTGCCGACACCAAAGCCCGTGGTTCGGATACCGCTTACAAGAAGGTCGATAACGATCTGGTGGAGCTGAAAAAGCTGGTGGGTCTGGATCTGGCTGAAGTGACTGATCCGGCGAATCCCAACAACCCGCAGACTGTCACTGGCAAGATGCGAGAAGAAATTCGGAATCTGGGTGGGCCACAGGCTCAACCGACATTCCTCGCAACGCTCCAGAAGCTGCGGCAAGAACTCGACTCAACCGCTGCTGATCGTGACCAGACCACCGCCAATCTGAATAAGGTGCAAGGCGATTTGCTGGCACTGGAAAAATCCTACCGTGATCGTTCCGATCAGCATGACCAGAAGCGATTGCAAGCTGAAGTCGACCTTCGTAACAAAATTGCTGAAGTCGCTGAGACAGTGAATGCCAAGAACAATGAGATTAACCGCCTGCGGAATGACTACAACCAGATTCAGGTCGAAATGGATGCCTTGCGAGATCAGGGCGCTCGCGATCTTGCCAAGCGAGACACCCAGATTCGTAACTTGAATCTGATCAATCGCAATCTGGCGGACGAAGTCGACAAAGTCACTCAGGTCAGCTTTGAAATTCCTGATGGCAAGATTGCCCGGGTCGACAACAACACCCGTCTGGTCTGGATCAATCTGGGTGAGACGGATCTGCTGAAAGTCCGCACGACATTCAGTGTTTATGAAAAAGATAATTACGGTGTTGGCCGCGGTAAAGAAGACGTGAAGGGCAAGATTGAAGTGACCCGGATTGTCGGCCCTCACTTGTCGGAAGCCCGTATCATTGATGAAGACCTTTACCGCCCCATTGCCCCTGGTGATTTGATCTATACGCCACTCTGGAGTCCTGGACGTCCTGAAAGCTTCGCGTTTGTCGGTGGCATTGACATCGATAACGATAAACGCAGTGACCGGGATCTCCTGAGAGAAGTTCTGTCTGCGGTCGGTGCGAACATGGCTATTGAAGTGGATGATTTGGGTGAGCGAACCGGTGGCCCGATCACTGAGAAGATCAAGTTCCTTGTGATTGGCGATATCCCTGAAGTGGCCAATGCTTCAGCCGATGATGAACGTGCCCGTTTTGAGAAAATCGCGGAACACCTGAAGGATATGCGGGACGAAGCACGAACTTATGGGGTGCGAATCATCTCGTTGAGCGATTTCATTGCCTATGTCGGTTACAAGCCCAAGCGACGGCTCTTTACCCCTGGCGATGACCGTCCTTACACACTTAAAGCTGGTGCTGCCAGCGGATCTTCTGGCGGACCTCTGGGTGATCGAACTTCGACCGGTAATACCTCGGGCCTGTTCCAGGAAGGGACTCGCCGGCTTCCTCAAAGAACGTCAACCGGAACAACCAGCCGGGCGTTCGGTGGTGGCGGTAGCAGCAGCCAACCTTAAAGTGTCGAGGCCCCGAGAAAGGATGTCCTCTGGGTGGTGCTTTTCTGAGCCGTGCTTTTCTGAGCCGTGCTTTTCTGGGACGTGGGCATTCTGCTGAGACTCAAAGACATTAATCAATCCTCTCATGGCCGGTGAATGGCGATGAGAGGATTTTTTTTACTGACATTTCTCGTGGTCATACGAATCGCAACTTGAAATAGCGCGTTGATGATCTCAAAAGCATGCTTGCCCAAAACTGCTGTCTTTTACATACAACTTTTTTCAGATCAATTTGACACGTGTACGGAGTTCCGAGTTGGGAATTCAAGACTCTTCGTGCCAACCAAGGGATGATTGGTGCTATTCCACTACAGCCGGGGCGATGAATTCTCTGGGGTAGCCGCGGCCTAATGAGGTCAAGTCACGGCGGTAAACGACCTGTGGCGGATTGACGGTGGCATCGATGATCACTTCAGTTCGATTGATGGGGCCACCACCATCCGTATAACCCAAGACCTGGGCACGGTAGACGTTTCCTCCACACGTGATGTAGGGATCAAGCTGTCGGAGCATGGCCAGATCTGTCAGACCTTCTGAATAAAGCCAGGCGATGCTCTTTCGCTGTGCCATCATGCTGGTGTTTGGCTGACCTGAGGAGTCGACCGGTTGTGACGCGATAATTCCATCCAGCAGCTCGGCTGTCATCCCTGGAATCCCTGACAGCACTTCGGGGCGGGCTTCGTTGATGTTAATCCGGCCTTCAATGAAATCGTCTTCAATGGTGCTGAGGACTTCTGTCAGGAGGGGGAGTGTGGCCGCCAGTTGTTCGGGTTCGTCCTTCCAGGGGCTCTCCAGCGTGGTTTTCGCTCCATCGACTGTAGTTGCGACTTTGGCACCGATGAGATCAAAGATGGAATTGACCTTAAATGATCCTCCCTTGGTGATATCAATCCCGCCACGAGTCACAGTCCCTGTTTCACTGCTGGCTAATTCACTTAAACCTTTGACGAGGGATTGAGCCGCCTGAGAATCTCGCTGCTGCTGGCCACGTTGAGAACTGGAACCTGAAGGAGAGGCACCAATGTTGCGAATTGTGGCTGAGTTCGATGCTCCGGTTGCAGGTTCTGTGGTGGTTTCTGTAACTGGCCCGCTCACCCGGTAAGCAACGACGAACTTGGCAATATCCTCTCCATATTCGGCTTCGAGTTCGTCATAAAGATCTGTGAGAAAGTCGTTATTGAGATAGATTTTTGCAGTGCCATCGGGGCGTTTGTTCTTCTCGCGACTGAAGACGGTGAAGTAAGCGCTCCAGCCCTGATCGAGGCTGGAATCACTGTTATCCAGAGGAAGTGACATTTCCCCATCGGATTCATTTTTATCAAGCAGCCCATTGCGATTGGCATCTTCGCCATAGAGCAGTTGAGGCGTGACCCCCTTGACCATCAGCAGTTCATCGAGCGATTCCAGCGGGCCATTTTTTGCCGCATAAGGAGGGGACAGCGTTTCGTAGTAATCGGACTCGGCACCGTTGGGGAGCGTTTCATCATCGGTATCAATCCAGTCACGGATGGCTGCTGCGATTTCTTCCGTCATGTTGGGGATCCCCATAAGCAGGAAGGTTAATTCTTCGTCGGTCAGCTTTAAGGCTGGCAAGCGGTTGAGATTGAGTTTTCCTGACTCATCCAGCAGACCATACCTGACGCCGTAAAAAACCACGTCTTGCGGAAGCGGAGAAACGACGGAAAAGCGAACACGCCCTCGCGAGGCTTCCGCATCCTGGACAAGGACACCTTGAAAGACTGCTGGAGCATGCCACAGACTTTCAGCGGCTGTCTCTCCTTGCACTGCCACGATGGTCGCCAGAAATTCCACGCCCGATTCAACCGCAGCCATGACTCTGACATTGGTTTGATCAAAACGGGTGGCTTCCAGTTCCGAGGTCATCTGCCGGGAAAAATTGGCGACTCCATAGGTGAGAAATGTGGTCACGACGAGCACCAGCACCAGCACCAT
The DNA here is from genome assembly GCF_056500625.1 of Planctopirus sp. SH287. Classification (NCBI taxonomy): domain Bacteria; kingdom Pseudomonadati; phylum Planctomycetota; class Planctomycetia; order Planctomycetales; family Planctomycetaceae; genus Planctopirus; species Planctopirus sp. SH287. The sequence goes on from NZ_CM151403.1 coordinate 3,586,471, forward strand.
GCCGCGCCTTCTGGCGGGAGTGGTTGTGGCTGGATGGCAGAGCTTCTGGGATGGACGTTGTGACGATTTTGAAAAACGTGGCGGCTTCATAGTGTTTCCTCCGGCGGCTTCGGATCAGCGAGGGGAACCGCGATGACAAATGTCGCCTGTCCCGATAATGGCGCCACGCCTGTGTTGAAGATGCTTCCTAAACGGTTTTCAGCGGCGACGAATTGAAGTGTGACTTCAATCGCCCGTGGCAAAGCCTGCATGCTGGGGCTGTCCCAGCTTTCAACCCAGGCTGTGCCATCAAAATAACGAAAACTGATGGCTGCGATTTCGGGGGCGAGAATGGCGGGAGTTGCCAAAGGCTTTCCTGAGGTTTCTGCAAATGTGGCTTCCATGCGGTCGGCTTCATAACGGGCCAAACCACTGGTGGTGGCTTCCCCTGTCAACGAATCGACTGAACCACCGGCCATCCAGAAATAGCTGACTTGCTTCAGGTCGCTGGTCGAGACCGACACATAGTTGTCGTCGTATGCCCGATTGACAGGAATTTCCTGGCGGGGGAGGCTGATGTGCAATTTGAGATTCAGACTGTCGCCAACCACTCCCATGCTGCCTGCCGCCAGTTCATCTCCTGTTCCCACAATGGAAATCACGGTTGTGGTTTGATCGGTTGTGGAGGAACTACCGGTTTCTGTGTCGGAACCTGTTCCTGTTTGACCGGAATCGGTTGTTGATCCCGTGGTGGTTGTGGACTCAACGGTGCTCGTTGCAGACGCTGCTTCCTGAAGGCTGAAGGTGACATTCCGCAGATCGGCAGCGATTTGCCTCTGGATCGCACGCAGTAACCGAGATCGCTCCAATTCCACACGACTGGCGACGGTACTGCGGTAAAACGTGTTGAGGGAGGCTGTAATTCCGGCGACTAAAATCGCTGTCAACGCGGCTGCCAGAAGCACTTCCAGCAGATTGAAACCGGCCCGGCGGGAGTGATGTCGGGATGGGGAAATCATCGGCTGCCTCCGGAACTGGAAGAAGATCCCGATGTTGATGAACTTGAAGAGGATGAACTGGAGGAGGTCGCAGCGGCGGCAATGGCGGCTTCTTCTGCGGCGGCATCAATGAACCATTGAGGATCCCGAATCCAGCGTTTCAAGCGAAAACCCGCGCTGGCCAGCGGAGTGCTTCCTTCGCGAGAAACATCCATCTCCACGACGAGAAGTTCTGGGTATGGCCCTTCCCCGACCGTCATGTTCCAGGCCCAGTTGGTGTCATCGGTAAAGGTTCCGTTTTGCCCGCTGGAGATCGGGATAGCTCCGGCCATGACTTCCTGCATTTTGGATTCGCAGCGCCAGGTGGCTTCTGCCAGCAAGCGGGACTGTATCGCCGCCCGGCTGCCGTTCCAGATCAGTTGTGACAGCGCCACTGTGGCGCCCAGAAAGATGGTGCCAGCCAAGATCACTTCTAACAGCGAAAATCCTTTTCTGGAGAAGGCTTTCACTGATTGCTTGCCTTGCGAACGATTTGCAGAAGATCGCTGCAACGCCGACAGGGGATTAAAAAGGGGATGAGAGACTATCCGAAATCGCTCAAATTCTTCTTCGGTTGAGGGATCTCTATCAGTCCTTCTCCCTGAGGGAGAAGGTGGCCGCAGGCCGGATGAGGGGATTGGTATTGGCTCTGGAAACACGACTGGTTCATCGGCCCCCTCACCCCAACCCTCTCCCACGAAGGGAGAGGGAGTTTTCCCGGATAGACTCTGAGAGAGTCGTTGATCCTCCTGATCAATTTTGGCCAGTGGGCATGGATTTATGGTTCGTTGACACGTTTGCCTAAGCCACATGCCGATGGTGCTTTCCGTTTTTTTGAACATCATCAGGATTTCCGTGACAGGGCCATGAGAGGGCAATATCGGCGATTGTAATAGTGGCTTTCCACAGAGGGAAAAACACAGATTACGGCTCTCGCAACGCTCCCGGAGATGAATTTGTTGTGATGGCCCCCACGGTCATGGGAAGGGCTGTGGCACTTCCTGTTAAACCACGAACCTTAATGACAATGGTGCGTCCGGCTGTGTCGCTGATCTCGACCTCGGTATCGCTGGTGGTGCCATCTGCCCGGAACAGAATTGGACGCGACCAGTTCAGTTCTGAAAGTTCTTGTGCGTTTGTCAGGTTAGAAATCCAGGTCTGTTCGACTCTTTCCGAATGGGGTTGATCCTGGTGGATGTTGTTCTTATCAACAAACGCGACTCCTGTGGCCAGTTGCCCGCTCACCGAGAGTGAACGTGTGAAAACATTCGTCGTGGTTGGTGGAGGTGGAGCCGATTTCCCCAGGGCATCGCTTAAGGAATAACTGCTGCCCGCACCGACCTGCTGATTCTCCAGATCTGTCCGTGTATTGGCCAGGCAATGGCTGCCCAGAGGCTCAAAGCGGAATTCGGCGGAATCCCCGGACTCCATCGCCATCATCCGGGTTTCGGTCAGCAGACGGATCACTTCCCCCGCAGAAGACTGCATGCGGGCATCTCCGAGCCGACGCATAGCCGCTGGAGTGACGACTGCCGCTAAAATGGCCAGCACAGCCAGCACCAGCATCACTTCAATCAACGAAAACCCCATCACCCGACGCAGCTTGTTTGAAGAGTTCCTCTGGCCAAAGACGGTCTGGCCACAGACAGGCTGGTCCCCATCTTTCAGGAAAAGAGGCTGAGTGACTGTCCGACAGCGCCCAAACCCTGCTCCCTTTGTGGGAGAAGGTGGCCGAAAGCCGGAGGAGGGGGTTGCTATTGGCTTTGGAAACACTGGAGATTCATCGGCCCCCTCACCCCAATCCTCTTCCACGAGGGGAGAGGGAGTTTTTTCGGACAGGCTCAGAGAGCGTCCCCTGCGACGGATATCGTGATGCGTCGACTTCAAAAGCGGGTTCCTATGAAAAAAATAAGTCCACGAAGACCTCTGGTCTTTACAGAAACACCTCAGCCTGCCGAGAGTTCTGTACGACCTTGAGATATTCAAACCGACGCACTGAGTGAAATCCAGTGCCTGTCACACCTTCCTCTTCGCGTTGATGGGCACGTTTTGCGGCTTGTTGGCTGCTTTCACATCGGTATCATCTCCACCAAAATTCCCATGGGATGCCAAACGAGTGAACCGTTGCAGTTAAAGCATATTGATTTCTACTACGTCAGGTGGCCTTCTTTTTCATGGCTTCATTTTTTTGACAAATCGCTGAAAATCGACTTCTCGCGGAATGGTTGATGGAATCACCTTCCCTTCCATCGCGTTCAAAAGCCATTGTGACAGCAGGGGCGCCCACAAGCTGCCACGTGACCCTAAACCATTGAGAATCCCCCAGGCTGGCGGCTCCTGCATGGCATTAACCGTAAATGTCCCTCTCCATTCAGGGTTCAATATCTTCGCTGGTGGTGCCCAGCCGACGACTGGCATTTGACCAGCCACTGCTGGACGAACGGCAGCGCGGTGGGTCAGAACTTCTGGGGGCATGACCGGCCAGTCACTCAACTTCTCCAGAATTTCTTCCCGGCCGGCCCCTGTGGGAAGTGAGTCAAGGTGCTTGGGGTCATAGGTCGCTCCGATGAGCCAATGATCGGCCTTTTCTGGAGTGGCCCAGAGGCGATGATGCCAGGTGTGAGTTCTCGGCAATGAGCATCCGGCAATTTTCAGAATCTCGCCTTTGGCCGCCAGGAAGGGGAGTCTGATCAACTCGGGGGAATAGCCTGTGCAGAGGACTAACTTCCGGAAAGCCAGCGATTTTTTCGACCAGATCCAGTGATCCTTCTCCTTGATCAAGTCATCTGGTGAGACGCGGCCGGGCGTGATCGCCTGCTGGTTTTCCAGCCATAATCGGGTGACATTGAGGAACTCGGGCAGCAGAACACGGGCCGCCAAAGGCATTTCATAGGGACACATCCCTGTCATTATGGGTGGGGTATCTGTTGAAGGCGTTGTGCCGCCGGGAATCCCCTGGTGAACCCATGGGTGCATGACATGATTCAAATCAGGCTGCCGCGCTGTGCGGGCTTCCCAGAATATGACCTCTTCTTGAGTCAACCAGCGTATGGCGGGAAGCGGCTTCCAGAATTGAGCACCCGTGACGGATTCCACGTGACGGTAGAACGTTTCTGCTTCAGAAAAAAACTCGTGATATCTCCAGGCCAGAGCCAGCCTTGCTCCGGTAATGGGAGTGATTAAGCCGGCTCCGATGGATGACGCGGTGACAATCGCAGGGTCAGCCGCCGCGTGATCAGCGACATGCACACGCAGACCTTGCCATTGAGCCTGCCAGGCCAGCACCGAACCGGCGACTCCCTGCCCGATAATCAGCAGATCGACCACATCATCAACCACGCAGCCCTCGTTAATCAGAAATTGGCCAGCGAAGTACCAGCGTGAGGAGCGGGAGAAGAGCCTGGGATCGGATGCTTAACGGTTCTGATCGGCGAACCCTGCTCATCGGCTTGATTCGCTGCGGCTGCTGTCGCTCTGGCCACTCTCCCCACGACCACTGTCCCCGCGTCTTCCCTCGCCGCGGCCACCTTCACTGCGACCTGGGCCATCACGGTTTCCGTCGTTTCGGGGGCCTCGTTCACCCGGTGCTCCCGGGCCGCCAGATCCACCGGGGCCATTACCGCCACCAAACATGGGAGGAAACTGGCTGAAGTCCCGGCGCATCTCAAAGAGAGCTTTCAGTTCGGGAGACTTTTCCTGCACATAGATGAAAATCAATCGCTTGCGTGCATCATCGGGCGGAAGCCGCATCAGTTCATCCCGCCGGGTGCTGTCGAGTTCACCAAAATACGTCTTTAATACGGCTTCATCCGGGAGCTTGTTTTCAATTTCTGAGCTAACCATCACTCCCAGGCCACGGTAGAACATTCCCAGGAAGGCGAGTCGCTTTTCGCCCCCTTTTTTGGCGTTCAATTGTTGCTTCAGGTCAGTGTCACTGAGCGTGGCCACGAATCGTTCCAACTGGGCATCCAAGGGCCATCGTAACCGTCCGCCTGCCTGACGGAATGACAAGTCCAGCACGCGGCGAGACTGAGCCAGACCAGAGAGTGCCTGAGCTTCCCGCTGAAGTTCAACCGGAAGATCATTCAGAGCCATCTTCAGAATGGCCTGCACGTCATTGACGCTTAATGCTGAGCCACGCATCATTCGATTGCGTCGCTCACTCCAGGAACCGACATACATCGCTTGTGCTTCTGTGCGAGCGTCTTGTTCTTCTTTGAACTTCCGCACGAGTTGCATGCGTTTGAGAGGATCGGCTTCCCGCCGTAAATCATCGCGTTGGCCGGGAGTCAGGGTTTTCAGCCACATGCTGTAAGTCTGCATGACGGCATGCAGTTCCCCCCCGGTTTTTGTGTCGGCCTCCAGTTCTGCATGCAACGTCCGGTAGTGGCTTTTTCGTTCGTCTGGCAGGGCCTCGAAGTTATCAAAGTTCCGCTGAATGCGATCTCGTTCAATCGCCGTCATTGAGGAAATTTCCCGAAACCCTTTTTCCACTTTTTCGTGGGTCGACTCAGCGGCCTGAGCCGTGAATGAAGAGACCACGAACATGCTCAGCAGAGTGAGGACATAACCTGCGATGCCCCGTCCTCTGCTCAAGGATCGTCTGGAGATTTCTTGATCACTACCGCCCGAACATCTGTTGAGACCACGTTGCCATTCAGTTTCCACGTGAACCTCCTGGCGATGTCACAGATCCACCTGCGGAAGGGGTTTGCAAGCCGTTTTGAACTGGTGAGCGATTCAGAAGCGGCGGTGGGGTGTCATCAAACAAACCGCTGGCACGTAGCTCTTTGAGAAATTGAATCGATTCCACGTCGATATACTGGTCATAATCTTTGACCAGTGGCAATTCTTCCAGCAAGCGATCAGAGGGATTCGTGATTAAGGCGTTGGTCGTCTGATATCCAAGCAAAGCTGCAGCCAGAATTAATCCCCCACTGATGGCCCAGGGAACGGCTTCTCGAAGCTTCGACTGAATCAGAGTCAGCCAGGGGGTCAATTTGGGCTGGGCATCGATCCGGATGTTGGTAATCGTTTTTTCAGCAAAATCGGACGAGGCTTTGGTTGCGGGGAGAAGATCCAGCAGTTCCCAGGTTCGGGCCAGAACCTCGACTTCATGCCGGGCAATTTCGTTGCTGGTGAGCAACGAATCAACATTCTGTGCGCGGTCTTCCTCCAGTTCGCCATCAAGATAAGCGACAAGATCTTCACGAACTTCAGAGGTTAATCGCGTCTGTCGATTCATCGTGCCCCATCAAACCTTCACCTGTAAAACCTTCACTGTGGATGTACCACAGCGACACATCACAGCGATATCTGCCTGTTGCGAGGCCGATTCAGCAGCATCGCATCCTGAAAATTCAGAAAAAAGGTGTTATGCCTTGCGTGGCGTCACTTCATGGCCTCATTGCTGTCGCTAAATGTGATCGCATTGCCATTGTAACCGTCTGTGAGCAGTAAATCCCCGTCAGAGTTGGCAGCCAAAAGCCACCCTCTGTAAATTTTAATGCCTTCACGATACCCGATCGCTTCCCACTTGGAACCCCTCAACCTTGTTTCAGGGTTCGCACGAACTTGGAAAGTGTGGGCACGCTGCTTTATTTTCCCAGTGCCGTGTCACGGCTTTGTCTTCGGGTGATGTTGCCGCAACGTCCTCCGTTGTCGGACTTAACAACAGAAGAGACCCGAATTCTAGACTTTGACAATGCACGAGGGAAAAGTTCTTGCAATTTGAAAATGTGTTGAGTGAGAATGAGTGAGTGATTCTGTCAGTCAGTTTTATCACCGGTTGATGATTGATGACCTTCCCTTCACTGGCTGGGCAAAATATTGATGATTGGTGGCGTTATGCCGCCGATCCGGGGTGGATTCGCGATCGTTTTATTCGCACGGAGTTCCACAGTTCGCCACGGCATCATTTTGAGATTGGCCGTTCGCTGATTTCTGAAGCCCTGGTCAGCACCAACCCGACAAAGACTGACGAGTACTTTCTTTCCTTGTTGCTGCAAAGCGATGCCAGTTCACCTCTGGAAGTCGACTTCAGCGAAGGGCGTTTTTTTCGTCATAACCGACCCGGCGACATGGTGTTGAGCAATCCTTTTGGCGTTGAGCGGTTGTGTGGAAAAGGGCCGTTTTATTCCATTGTGATCTATTTCCCTTATGCGCTCGTGCATGAGCGGATAAGGCAGATTTTGGGAAAGGACTTACCTCATCTGAGTGTCTTGCACAGCAAAGTGTTAAGAGACGAGGCCCTCCAGCGGATTCTCATGCAATTGCAGATGAGATGTCGCCAGCCGGATGCCGCCAGCGAAATGACCGCGATTGATGGACTCTTCGATGGAATGATCAGACGCCTCCTGGCGCTGGCAGGGCATACGAGTTCGGCGGAACTTTTCACCGCGGATTCCAAGTCGCCGGGGATTCGGCGAGCCATGGAGTTTATCCATCAGTCTTATGGAGAGGTGATCGGACTGGAGGAAATGTCGCAGGCAGCTGAACTCAATCGCGGACATTTTTCCCGGATGTTTAAGTCCGCTGTGGGGAAGTCTCCTTCCCAGTACCTGATGCAAGTTCGTATGGAGCGTGCTGTGGAATTGCTGAGTGATCCCCGCGCCCAGGAGTTGCCATTGTCAGAGATCGCCACGCGCTGTGGTTTCTGTCATAGCGCCCATCTCAGCACCCGTTTCAGTGAGACGTTCGGGATGACTCCTTCGCAATTCCGAGCAGATGCCACCTGAGCATCTGTCGTCATGGCGGGCTGCGCAGCATTCGTGCTTGTAAAAGCCGCATATAAAACTGGCGAAAATCGCCTTTGAAGGCCGTTGCGCAGCTTTGATGCAAGCGTGAAAAATCGGCCCCTTCAATACGGGGGGTTCCCCCAATGGTGTTCAGGAGACGCAACCTCTTTCTCTTGAACATCTTGCGCCAATACGTGGGGCGTAGTCCTGATGTCGCTGAAAGAGTGCTGGCATGTCAGTTGCCAATGGGCAGGCGGGTTCAGTTGCTCCCACCATTTTTCCGGATTTATTTAAGGGGTCACAGAATGTCGCGGCGCGGATTTACGCTCATTGAGCTGTTGGTGGTCATTGCCATCATTGCGGTCCTGATTGCCTTGCTGTTGCCAGCTGTTCAGCAGGCCCGAGAGGCGGCACGTCGTTCTCAGTGCAAAAACAACCTGAAGCAGATCGGTCTGGCGATCCACAACTATCATGAGACCTATCGCCAGCTTCCCATGATCACCACGGGTGAGGAAGGGAATCAACTTTCCAATGGGACGGTTGTTCCCGGCGGGACTCTGGTTGCGACCTCGCAATGGGGTTGGGGAGCGTTCCTGATGCCTTTCATGGAGCAAGCCGTCACTTTCAATGCGCTGGAAGTTGGCAACAAGCGGTTGAAAAACCAACTCACGAATGCGGCGGCGCTGCAGGCTCTCACGGCGGTTTATCCGGTCTACCTTTGCCCCTCCGATCCCGCGCCCAAGGTCAATGATCAGCGGATGCTGAAAACGGCAGCGGGAGCAGACGTGCAGACGTCTTTGTCCAATTATGTTGTTGCCAACGGGACGCAGGAATTCAGCCAGAATCGCGGGAATGTCGCCACCAATGGGCAGACAGGGACAGGCCAGTTTCATCTCATGGCGGATGGCATGTTTATGGTGGGTGGGGGAGCCAAGTTTTCACACGTCACCGATGGGCTGTCGAACACGATCATGGTGAGCGAGCGGGCTTATCAACAAAAGCTGGGATTGAGCGTGGTTCAGACGTCTAAAGCGGCGCTCGTGTTTGGCCAGGCGACGGCGACTTCCATGTACGCCACGCGGAATAAACTGGAAGACATCGCGTTTAACGCAGCCGGCGGAATCAACTATCCGGTTGGTGGCTCATTAGCGATCAGCAGCCGGCATGTGGGGGGCGTCCATGTCTGCATGGGTGATGGCTCGGTGCGGTTTCTCAGCGAGAACATTCAATGGATCCCTTACGACTTCAGCAAGCCACCGGCTGAAATGCTGATCTCTGACAGCGTTTTTGAGTACCTCGTGTCGATTGATGATGGCCGAGCGGTGGGAGAGTTTTGATCCTCTCAAGAAAAAATGCTGGTTAGAAATTGGTGTTGATTCTATTTCTCCAAACTCCCCGAAAGACATGAGAGTATGTGTCTTCCTTCAAATTTCCTGACAAGATCCTGGCGCAGAGTGGCCATCATGCAGGGCCTGTTGCTCATGGTGAGCCTCTCGGGTTGTTCCCGCTATGACGGCCCCGAGTTGGGAACCGTTTTCGGCAAGGTCACTGTCGATGGCGAACCGCTCCAGGATGTCATGGTGGTCTTCGCTCCGGCCAGCGGTGGTCGTCCTTCACTGGCGGTCACCAGCAGTGATGGCAGTTATGTGCTCTATCACACCAATGGCTATAAAGGCGCCGAATTGGGCAAGCACTCGGCCATGCTGACTTACTCTGAAGACTCCAGCGATGTGAAGCAGCACTGGCTGGAGACTCGCATTCCCCCCATGCGAGTTAAAGATCCCGTGAAGATGGTGGAGCGGGGTGAGAACGAATTTCATTTTGAACTCACCAAGGATCAGTTGCCCAAGTAAGAGGCTATCCGGAAACGCTCAAACCCTTCTCCCTGAGGGAGAAGGTGGCCGCAGGCCGGATGAGGGGATTGGTATTGGCTTTGGAAACATGGAAGGTTCATCGGCCCTCACCCCAGCTTTCTCAACCTTGGCTTCTCCCGCAGGCGGAAGAGGGAGTATTTCCGGACAGGCACTCATTCGGTTTCCGGCATTTCAACTCAGCCATTCCTCAGAATGATCGGCGAGATCACTTTTCCCAGGTTATCGACCACCTCCATTCCCCTGATATGACAGGCTTGCCACGAACATGATGCGATTTGTTCAGATCGTCAGTTTTGCCGCCTTGATCGTGCTTCCCTATCTCAGTTTTGCCAATGAGAAGGCTGCGGTTGAAAAGGAAAATCCAGCCACAATCCGGTGGCGAACCGATTACAAAACTGCCCAGGTGGAAAGTGAAAAATCCGGGCGGGGACTGTTGCTGTTTTTTACCGGTTCAGACTGGTGCGTTTACTGTAAAAAACTTGAAGCGCAGGTTCTGCATGACCCTGAGACGGTGAAGACCATTGAGGAGCACTTCATCCCCATTCTTGTTGATATGCCGCGAAAAACGAGCTTGCCGGCCGAGTTAATAGAACAGAACGAACAGCTCTGCGATCGATTCAATGCGTCGTCTTATCCGACGTTAGTCGCCTGTTCGTGGAATGAATTTCCGTATGGCAAGATCGAAGGTTACGGCGGAGATAAGCCGAAAGCGACTCGCAATTTGCAACAGATGATTGCTGCGGGGGAGTGCTATACCAGGATTCAAAAGCTGGGAAAAACCGACCAGATCATGGATTCATTGCTTCTGGAAGAGTTCCTCTCGAAGCTGCCACTTTCTTTGCTGGGCGATTACTGGCAGCCGCATCTGGATCGTCTGCTGGTGATCAGTCAGGACGATCAAGAGCGTCATGACAAATGGCTGGCCATACAGAAAAATATGGTTGAACTCAGGGATCTCAATCTTCTCAAAGAGGGGTTTAACAAAGCTCTCCGTGCTAAGAAGGGAGGCGCTGCGGCTGCTGTGGCATATCTGGAATCCCAATTGCCGGCGGCCGAAACTCATCCCTCGCATCTGCAGTTTCTTGTGCCGATGTATAGCGCGTATTTATCGCATGCGGGACGATATGAAGAGTCTCTTAAAGTGGCCCGTGAATTTCACGATGCCCCCTGGGCCACTTCGCTGGAGAAGTCGATGTCATTGGATTTCCAGGCCAAGCAACTCTTTCGACTGGGGCGAGTCGATGAGGGGATACCTGTTTTGCAGGCTTTTTATGAAGCGGTGAAGGATCAGATCAATTCGCCCGACCCTGTGAGCGATTTTCGCACCATTGCGGTGATGGAGCTTTTCTACGCGGGTCAGGATCAGGCCGTCATCGAATATGCCGAACTGGTTTTCCAGAGTGCGGCTCCAGATTCTTTGTTTGTCCACAAGGCGGCATATTTTGGCAATCTGGCCTCTGCCCGCTCGGGAGGAAACCTTGATCAGCGGGCGCAACTGCTGTTGAAGGTCGCATCATTTGAGAAAAAAGAAGCAGATATTCTGACGAACAAGCTCAACGCCGCCATCTGTTATCGGGCTGATGGAGCCGATCAGAAAGCGGATGAGATCATTGCTTCGCTCAAGGATGTTTTCTCTCGGGAGAATGCCGACGATGAAAGCCAATCTCGGATGAAACCTCTTTGGGAACTTGCCAAAGGCTCCCAAAAAGACGCACTGCTTCACCTGGCCAGCCTCGCGAAAGAAGGGCCGGCCAGAACGGAAATGCTGAAGCGGGCGGAAAGATAATGGGGAGTCCGGAAACGAACTGAGGTGAAGGCTTTCAACTAGCACCAGTCTCGTTCGTACTTGTTTGGCCGTCTCTAAAAAGCCCCTATCGGGACTTGGGGCGACGAGGATGTGTTGCTCGTTCGTTTGGTTTTCAGCTATTGGTAAGCAAGTGGATTGGCTGGCGCTGGTTTACAAAAGACACGGCACACAAGGATCGAGTGGGTGATGGAGAATGGCTAAGCAAGAACATGATCGCGAGGATCTGTTTGCCGAAGCTGTCTCGCTGGTCACGCGTGGGCATTGGGTTCGTGTTGATCCACCCCCTGAGTTTTTTTCAGAAAACAAGGCTTTGCCGTATGTAGAGCGTTTCTGCCGGGAAATCATACTGGGTGAACGCTCAAATGGTTGGTTGTCCGTTTATGGCGATCAGTCACGAATGGTTCAGTTTGATGAAACGAATGCTGTTCGCCGGGCCTATGACGAGCCGGATCTTTACCGCTCTCAAGGGGGGACACTCGCCCGACTTCAGCGGCGGCGCGAAGCTGAGGCGACGGTGCTTCTGCGGCATGATCTCAATGCCCTTGAGCTTCAAGCATGGCTCCAGCAGACGCAGGGCTGGCTGAATGAGATTCTGGAGCAGTTGGTGGCAGGACGTTGGCGACTTGACCGGTGGAGCACACCTGAATCAGACGTTCCCAAGACTCCAGAGTCATTGATTCAGCGACTGGAGAGGATCGTTTCCGCCCCTTTAAGGCTGGCTCCTCCCCCTGTCGGAAAGCGATAATTGCCTGGATTCACAGTAACTGACGGGGCATCACATTGGTTCAGAGTGATTCACCCTTGCCGGCGCTGAGGGAATGACCGACACTAGAAACGATCCACACTGGGAACGATCGATTTTCCAGCCCATTTGTTATCCGGTCTGTGGAGCGATTCAGTATCGCGTTTGAAGCCTCTCTTAACCGGGTCTCGAAACGAGTTCTCATGAACGCCGCATTGACTATCCCTCCCAAGGTCGGTTCCCTCAGTGATTCTATCAAGGGAGAGAACATGGCACTGGAAACGGTTTATCCTTCCATTGCTACCACGGGGTTGGGGCGAATTCTGGGAACGCTGTATGAATCGCTCCCTTATGTTGCCCCCCGGATCAGGTTGTCGTACCTGATTTTTTCGCTTCCGACAGCACCCCTGGCTGTGGGGTTATATTTCTGGGTGAAAGTTCGTGGTGAGAGATACACCCTCACCACGGGGGGGATCCGGGTCGAAAATGCGTTAACCCAAGCTTGCCTGACGGAATTGTGTTGGGAGCAGATTCGCGAGATCCGGATTGATGCAGAGACCTACTCGCCTTACTTTCGTGCAGCCGATCTGGTGATTGAGACCAATACCGAACCAAAGACCTTGCGGCTTTCGGGCATCCCCTGGTGCGACCGATTTGCCCGATCGCTGGAAGATGCCCGGCGAGTATCCTCTTCAACGGGTTTCGCTGAGGCTCAGCTTGCGGCTCGCTCGCGCGGTCGTGCCGCTGTACCACCACAAGCTTGAGAAGACAAAAACCGCCGCGGCGCACAATCCCCATCGAATCCGGACGGCAAGGCTGCGGAACCATTCCGTGAAGCTCATGTCGCTGAGGGGAGCCGTTTTCTCAGCCTTCGCCAATTCCTGGTTTTCAGTCGGGCTGCGCTTCATGGTGGTTTCCGTCTGAATCACGGAAACCCAACCGGTTGAGGGAAGTGTTTCAGAGAGAGAAGTTGAAGATGTCACCTTCAGCTGCTGAGGCTCGGCAGGTTGCGGAACAGGAAGCTGTTGGGCAGTGATCTGCTGAGCAGTGGATCCTGGCGGCATAATCTGAGGTGCTGTTGCCGGGACTGGTGAGGCTCCTTCAAGTGTCCGCAACAGGGAATATGCATCATTTTCCGGTGGAATGTTTGCGGTTGTTGCTTCGAGGGTTACGAGTGTGCGTGATGCGAGTTCAATTTTTCCCTCTGGGGAAGAACCTTCGGATGGCACTTGTGACTGAGTCTCTTTGTGCTCAGAGAGAATGCGAGAACGCAAATCCCGTGTGGCTGCCGCTGCCTGCTCGACCTGCATGCGCAGCAGGGGTGTCATGCGTGCTGGCTGATTGATGTCGACCGGAGCAATTTCCCGCCAACCCAGAAGTTGGGGTTCTCCCACGACCTGCGCCAGTGTGGGAACCTGGCTGGCAGGCGCTTCAGATAATTTTGAAGCTTCACCGGTTAACGCTGGTGTCTGTTTTTGTGCTTTACCTGAGTCAAATTCGTCCCGGGAGAAGGTGTCGGCAATCTGAACGCGACCCTCTGGTTTATGCTGGGCCGATTCAACGGCGGCGAGCGGATGAGGCTCTCTCGCCCATGTTGACCAATCGGTTTCTGGTGAGGAGAGGTCACTTTGCTGGTGACTTTTCTTCTGGTGCGTCGTGGCTGTTGATTGACGTTCTGCCAGGTGCTGTTCTTGTTGATCGTTCGCTGGACTGATCTGGCTTGAACGCCGGTCAGCGACGCCAGCAGAGGCTGAAGCCATCGAACGTTGAACGACAGGGGCGGCTTCAAACAGGGGAGCATCTGTCAGATCCTCTTCAGTGGCCCCATGGAGAAGATCTGCGGAGAATTCTTTCGGTGGCTGCGAGTTTTGAATGTCAGCCGGTGACCTTATAGAAGCGGCAATCGACGTCGGTGCGGCTTTCTCGGTGGTTGAGGGTGACGCTGAGACTGTTTGCTTGCCGGTTGATTGGAGGGCGGTTGATTGGAAGGCGGTTGTTGTCGGAGACGTTTTTGTCTGGGGCGATGTTAATATCGGGTCGGTTGATTGAAGGAGAAGGCTTCCTTCACGCAGTCCCTGGTCGCTATCCATTGCGGGAGTGAGAGACTTCTTTTCGTTCGGTGGAGACTGTTGATACCACTCGGGAGTTTCTGGTTGAACCTTGGCAACGACCGGTGCCGACTGAGCAGCCGGGCTGGCTTCAGGAGGTTCTGGCTTTACAGGATCTTTCTTGGCAACGACGGGAGGCTTTGGTGTTACCGCTGCCGTTTTTGAACCGTCGGCTTCGGATTTGGCATTCGCGGTATTGGCCGTCACCGGTTTGGATGTTGCGGCCTTTGCGGTGCTGGCTTGTTTCGCTTCCAGTTGCTGGCTGATCTCTGCCACAAATCGAGAGGCGATGCCCTGAATTTCCAGCTCTTTGCCGTTCACTTGTGATGATGCGGTCGCCAGTTTCTCGGCTCTTTGGGCCAACCTCAGGGCTGTTTCGAGATCCCCTTTCTGGTAAGCCGCATGGGCATCGAGGAGCAGGTTCCGAATGCCGTTTGTTAAGTGATCAGTGCTGGGAGGGGGCGTTTGAGGTTTGTCTTTAAGGGCTGACGGTTCTTTCTTTTTCCCCCACGGCCAGATCCCGGCTTCTGCAGTGGGAACTGCCATGCCGAGAACGGACAGACCGGGGACTGGCATGAAAAGGCCAGTCAGCACCAATGTGCCAGCCAAAAATTTGACAAACCAGGAAGGGCGATTCTCCTGCTGTGTCGCAGGTGCGGGAAACTTCCCGGAGACATTGTGATAATGGGGTGTGGAATACATCTTGCGACTCCTTCGCGTAACTCGTCCACTCGTGAAATCGAGCCGAGATGGTTAAGCAGTTGAGTCAAAGAGGCGCGCCATCCTATTGGAATTTCGTGACCATTCGTCAGCCCGGGTTCATTTATCGCAAACCACCCATTTATCCAGCGGGGACGTGTCATCCGGGTAGCATTTCGTTGTGAGTTCGTTCGTGAACGATGGAATCAGAAGTGGCGACGCGTTACACTGGCAAATTCAGAGTGACTGAATCGTGGGGTAATCCTTTCCGGTCACGGCACGTAACGTCTTGCAATCTTGGAGTTTATCTCAATGGCCGGTCGTCGTTTGGATCAGCGTCGGATGGCGGAAGCTGCCGAAGCTCGAGGTATTGATGAAACCTCCGCCACCCCCAAGAAGCGTGCTACAAAGAAGGCCGCTACGCCACGTGCCCGTAAGGTTAAGGAAAAAGTTCAGGCCCGTAAGCGGCTTATCTGGGTTGTTTTCAATGGCAGCATGAAAGAAGAAGCCCGGTTCCCTTACGATCAACTGACAGAAGCCGAAGAGCGACTGGAAGCCCTTCGTCAGAAGTCGAAAAAGCTCTATTTCCTTCAGCCTGTTAAAGAGCTGATTGGTGATGGTGCCCCAGTGGCTTCGGGAGCTTTGGCCGTTTCGGAAGATCCCGAACAGGCTGCTGCTCTGGAAGAACTCGAACTCGAGGACGAAGAAGAACTCGAAGAAGAGATTGAGGAAGAGGAAGAAGACGAGGAAGAAGAAGAGGAGGAAGAGGACGACGACGAATAGTCGCCCTTAATTCCAAGGTTTTTTCCGCCGAGCGCCGTGCCAGGCTCTCTGTATCCTCAAAAAATGTAAGACATTCACTCGCGTGCTCTGGCTTTTGTCGGAGCACGCGAGTTTCTTTTGTTGAATGCCTTGAAGCTCTGAAACTGAGCGTTAATACGAATCGCAACTTGAAATGGCGTGTTGATGATCTCAAAAGCATGCTTGCCTCAAAGCCGCAAGTATGACACAGAGAGCGCTATTTCCAATTGAAATGCGTATGAGTCAACTTTTGGGGCAGGTGGCGTACCACGATCAGGGGTTGGCAGCCGACGTGGAGAGCAGCAGGGCCATTTCCTGCCATTGCAGAAACTTTCCGATGGCCTCACCGGCTGGATGTCCGGAGATTTGACCAGAGGAACCAGAGCAGCGTTCCAGATAGCGAATCATCTCCTGAGGTGTCCATTGTTCTGGTAAGGAAGCGATCTCGGCTGCGGAGCGGGTGTGTCGTAACGTTTTGAGAAGCAAATCCATCCGATTCAAGACAGGATGTTGCCCCACACGCCGAAACCAGTACATGGCATTGCTGGCGTCTGGTTCTCGACGATGATGAATCGCATGCCAGTAGTCTCCACTTCTGGGGTTTCCTTCCCCTTCAATTGACTGACTCATCTGGTGACTCTCCTCGGGAAAGCCAAGCATCTCCAGCCAGCCCGCTTTTATGGCTGTCAGTGTTATGAAATGCTGTTTTGTTTTGACGGAAGTGCTGTCAATGTGTTCTTTGATCCGCTGGATCGCTCCGTTTGTTGATTGGAATGCCATTTGTTGATCAGTTGAAACATTTTGCGACCCCCCACACTGCGGCGACACAACTCCTGCGTGACAGAGAGCAGGCCAATCGGCGGGGCTGACCAGAGTGGGAACGCCCCAGAAATCTTCTGGGGACGCGACTTTTTGTAAGTCGTTTTCAAGAGGTAATGGGACGGCAAAGATCTGCGGCTGACTGGTTTCGCCCGAGTTTCGGGCAATCTGTGCCAATTGCATGATCTCCAGCAGCCAGCGACTCCAGGATTCCCAAGAGGGCAAATCTGGGGAGACTGTGGAATCTGCGGCCTTGTTTTTCGGGTTAATGGCTGAGAAAGTCGGCGTCAGAGAGACGCCATACTCCATCGCGCACGCTGTGCCGGGATGAACCGCTGCCCAGGCCGAAGGAGGAACTTCAAAGCCGAATTCCGTCGATTTCCAATTCCCACATTGTGCAAGGACTTGCAGCCAGGGGTCGGGGAAATAGAGGGCAATCGCAGCATCTGACCACAATTCCCGGCTGGAATTACGGCTTCCCGTCCAGTTCGCCGATGCTGCGGAATGAGGAAGAAAACGTGACTGTTTCGTGGAAGTGTCGGACATGATGGCCAGAGGAATCTCCAGTGCTTGTTGTTTCCATGTCATTGAAGGGCTAACACGAGTTCACCATTTGCCGATCATAGCGCGGCATGGGATCAATGGTAAAAACGACAAAAAATGACACAAACTGGCATTTCGTTTGCTGTGGTTTTTTGAACAGGAGTTGCGGTTTGTCTTTAAAACCGTATCCTACTGAGTAGGTTGCTTGATGAAATTCGGCTGGGGAGTCAATTTTCATCAGGCTAATGGGTCAGCATGTTCGTCTTCGGGCGGCCATATGAGTAAGGCATTATTGAGTGGGCCTTGGCCAGATGTTTTCGGTCACGCAAGTTGCCGACAGGGGATCATTCGATTCCTTCAGGCAGACTTGCCGTTATTGGAACATGGTGAGGAAATAGGCCCTCAAGATGTTTTATGCAACCCTTGTCTCACGCGCGGACGATGAGTCCACGAGGAGAATTGGGATGGAAGCGATTCTTAAAGGCTACGAGGTCAACGCGCCGACATGGTTTTACCTGTCGTTGCTGTTGATTCTTGCTGTCTTTTTCAAATTTAATCGGGTCTGGTCACTGCGCAATCTCGATCTGGCGTTGCTCCTTGCGCTTTCGCCAGGGCTTTTGCTGGTCAGATATTCGGAAACGTCGTCTGCCTTTGGATACGCCTGGCTGTTTGTCGTCACGGGCGCCATTCTTGTCCGATTACTGGCCGATGGTTTTTTCACGCGGCGTCCGAGGCTGGAGCAGAACCTGAACGCTTCGGGAATGGCCTTTCTCTGCGTGTCCGCTTTGGCTTTTCAGGTCACCAAAGTAATGACGCAGGAGCCTCATGCGGCAGTCGTTGAGACGGCTCGCAGGGCCGATGACTTATTGAGAAGGCAAGATGGAACAACGTTAACGATTTTACCAGAACGTATTTCCAGTGACGCCAAAACCTCTGATGAAGAGGTGGCACAGGCGACAACTGGTGAATCTCGTGAGGTTGAAAATCGCCTGGAAGCAGCCGACGAGTCCAGCAAGCCGATTGAATCCGGCCCTGCGGGAATGCTACTTGCCACACCGATCGTGCGGATCACAGGTGGCGTCACAATATGGACAACACGTGTGCTGGCGATTCTCGCTCATCTGGCGACTTGCCTGGGATTGATCGCAGTTGGTCGCTGGCACTTCAGTGACACCCGCTTAGGGCTGGCGATGGCAACGCTTTACCTGTTGCTACCGGTCACGGCCTACGATGTGAACAAAGTGACGCATCTGCTTCCTGCGGCTCTGATTGTCTGGGCTTTTGCCTGTTATAAAAAACCCAGTATTGCTGGTGTCCTTTTGGGGCTGGCGTGTGGATCGTTGTTCTTTGCGATCTTTCTGCTGCCAGTCTGGATTGCGTTCTACTGGAAGCGGGGAGCCGCCCGGTTCTCGCTGGCTTTGGGGGCTGTTGCCTGTGTGATGCTTATTTGCCTGATGATGACGGCAGCCGATTCTCACTCGCTGACGCGACAGATTGTCGGTTCGATCGACTGGGCCGTTCTGAAGTTTGATTCAGGAGCCGGCAAAGGCTTTTGGGGACAATACGACCAGTCTTACCGCATTCCCGTTTTTGCTGGCTTCGTCATCATGCTCACGGTCATTACCATCTGGCCGATTCGCAAAAATCTGGAACACCTCATGGCACACTCGGCCGCGATTATTGTGGCCACGCAGTTCTGGTATCCTCACGAAGGAGGGATCTATGTGCTGTGGTATCTGCCGGTCATGTTGATCGTGATGTTCCGCCCGCGGCTGGCCCATCTTCCACCACGTCCTGCGGAATCGGCGTCCACGCTGGCCACAACGGGAAGTTCGTCGCGCAATCGGACGGGTAGCTCATCGACTTCAACGATGCGGACACAGTTCTATCGCTGATTTCCGCCCGCTGGTGATGCTTTTCTTTTCATCCCTGAAAGTGGTACGACCACTCTGTTCTGACAGGTTGTTGATTGGGAAATTCAAGACTCTGCGTGCCATGCTCACGGCTCTGATCTGTCTTTTATACACAAGTTTTCTTGAGCATTTGCTGGCAGGCTCGCCAAGCGAGGGTAGCCCAGGTTGCTTTGCAACCTGGGCCGGCAAAGCCGGTGAGAGGTCGCAGCTTGAGTCAATCCGACGAGACCATACCCGGTCAAACAAAAGATGATCTGCCTCGCGTAGACAGAAGTGGTGAATGAACATTTCTTACCGCAGGCAGGGAAATGGCACGAAATGACCACCGAACTGGTCATCGGTCGTGCGTCGCGGGCCAGCCAGAACCCCTCTGTTTCATTAACGCCTCCTGGAGACAACCTCCTACGACTCTGCCGCCCAGGTTGCAAAGCAACCTGGGCCACCCATGTCAATTTCGTGGTGCGGTTCAGGTGGCGAAAAAGTTGTGTATAAAAGACAGTTCAGAGGCGCAAGCATGGCACTACAGGCTTTGGGAACACTGATGGTTCATCGGCCCTCACCCCAGCCCTCTCCCGCAAGCGGGAAAGGGAGCTTACTCGAACAGGCTCTTAACCCATGGAGATCGGCGGGAATCCTTTGATGCGTCGCCAGGCGCTCAATTGCCCCAGATGGAACGCCTCGTGAGTGGTGAGCAGGTGCGCCATCAAATCGCCCGTGGTGGGATAGTTTTCAATCAGGAACTCAACCGGGTGAGGTTGAGCGGCCCAATGCTCGTTGGTTGTAGGAAGCAGAGCAGACACGTCACGATGCCCTTCACCCACGGCGGCCAATAACTCTTCCAGTGGAGCGGGAGGCCCGTGCATCACTCCGGGTTTCGAGCCGGGGCCAAAACTTTGATGCCACGATTGCGGGCATTTCATGTCAGTTCCCAGCAAACTGCGGGCATAGTCGGTCGAGATCGCCAGATGCCCGACAATCCAATAGGCCGTATTCATCCCGGAATAAGGCTGTTCCTGCGATTGCTCTGTCGATATGCCGACCACGAATTCCTGCAAGAACTTCCAGTTATTGCCGTACAGGTGGAGTTCTCTGGCGTACATGGCGTTTGCTCGTTTTTTGAAGGGAAGGAAAGCAGCACAATGATCTTTGCGAAAGGATGACAGCCATCAGATTCCTGAAAATCGCGAAGTCAATTCGCCTTTTCAGAATCAGCTTTTCCAAGAGAATTCCTGCCAGAGAAAACACGGGTTTGCAGCGATGTGATCAGGCTGCGAATTGCTTCATCTCCACTGACAAGGCACAATCATGTGGGGCATGGGCATGAAGATCAATGGGGTAATCATGGCCCGTGACTGCTGCGCCATTCATGAGAGGCAGCCATTTTCCCGCAATCACGTTCTGAATAGACAATGAAGGTTTACATTCATGAATCGATCGACGCTCTGGATCGGGTGTGGTTGTAGTGTTGTTTTTAGTGTGACGGCGTCATTCCTGACGTTGGCACTGGCTGCACCTGAAGGAGAAAAAAGCGTGGCTCAACCAGCAGCGTTCTCATCGCCGGTGATTGATGTCGGATTGTGTGTCAGTAACATCGATGCGTCCGTCGATTTTTATACGAAGGCGATTGGATTCAAAGAGTTGCCCGGCTTCACAGTCGATGCCAAATACAGTGCTGACGTGGGACTTTCAGACAAGCATCCGCTGACGGTTCGCGTGCTGACGCTGGGTGAAGGGCCAAACGCCACCAAGCTCAAACTGATTCATGTTCCACAAGCTCCCGGGATGCGGGTCGATCAGTCTTACATCCAGTCGGCGTATGGGATTCGCTATCTGACGATTCATGTCAATGACGTGAATGCTGCTCTGGAAACACTCAAACAAGCCAACGTGAAGCCGATTGCCAAGTCACCCAAGCATTTGCCGGCTGGCTTTCCTGAAGGGATTGCCCTTTGCAATGTTCGCGATCCAGACGGCAATCTGGTTGAACTGGTTGGCCCCTACAAGCCCTAAGTTTTTCAGTCGATGATCTCCACTGACACACTTACAGTTGGGGCACATTGAACACTTGGGGCACCGGGCACATGTGGTGTACCGGGCAGACTTGTTGCACCGGGCTGCGGCTGATTTGAACGAAGATTCTCTGGGCGAAACCTGTCGACAGAAAGCGTCTCATGGCCGGGCGGATGATTGGACCATTTGAATTGGGAGACCGCCTGGGTGTTGGTGGCATGGGGATTGTCTATCGTGCCACCTATACGAAGACCGGCGCCCCCGTGGCTATTAAGATTCTTTCGCCAGATTTGAGTCAGGCCGAGTCACTTCAGAAGCGGTTTGAGCGAGAAGTCGCGATTCTCAAAAAACTGCAACATCCCCATATCGTCCGGTATTACGGCGGTGGAAAACTTGGGACGCAGCGATTCTATGCCATGGAACTTGTCCAGGGTGGGTCGATGGAGACCTATCTCAAGGAGAAGGGGAAACTTCCTGCCGTTGAAGTCCTGCAGATTGCGTTACAAATTGCCAAGGCGCTGGAGCATTCTCATGAAGCGGGGGTCATTCATCGGGATCTGAAGCCAGCGAATCTGCTCCGTAATAAAGAGGGAGTCCTGAAGCTCACGGACTTTGGGATTGCCCGGGATACGACTGCCACCGCATTGACGGCCGCTGGCCGCACTGTGGGAACGTATTCTTACATGGCTCCCGAACAGATTCGTGGAAAGCCCCCCGTTGATCGGCGAACGGATCTGTATGCCCTGGGCTGCGTGATGTTCGAGATGATCACTGGAGAGACTCCCTTTCAGGGGAATAACGCCGGTGAAATGTTGATCATGCACTTGCAGGACGAACCCCCACGTCCGACATCGCTGGCACCTGATTGCCCACAGCCTGTTGAAGATCTGATCTTGCGTCTGCTTGAAAAAGAGCCGGACGAACGGCCCTTTGATGCGCTGGCGGTGCAAGTTTCTATTGAACAGATTCTGGAGCAATTGACCCGTCCGGTCAGTCAGCCCGTTGTGGCTTCCACACCGGTAGAACCCAAGAAAAAAAAGAAGAAAAAGAAAGCCGGCGCCAGTGCTCCGTTTTATGAGCAGGCCTGGTTTCTCGGAGCGGCATTGGTCGGTCTCTTGTTTCTTGCCACCATTCCTTTCTGGCCGGCTTCGGAAGCTCAACTTTTCGCCAAGGCAGAAGCCATGATGAAGAGTGACAAGCCAACCGATTGGGGTGATGCCTACGATCTCTATCTGAAACCTCTCCAGGCAAAATTCCCTGAAGGGAAACATGCAGAGGCCGTGCAGGAATATGTTGATAAAGTGGAGATGCACCAAGCCGAACGGCGGGCACGCACCAACGCGCAAAGAGGGCGTGATCCCGGCTCGGAAGCTGAGCGACTCTACATCGAAGCGGATGGTTATGAGAAATTCGGTGATCGAATTACGGCTCTGGAAAAATATGAAAGCATGATCAACCTGTTGAGCGATCGGGTGCAGGACAGGCCTTATGTGATGCTGGCTCGTCAACGCGTGGCGGAAATCAATGCCACTGGTGGTGATCCGGTCGACCGCGTGCAGATGATAGAGCAATCGCTGGCCAAAGCCGACGATCTGGCGACTAAAGGAAAAGTGATCGAGGCTCGCACCTTGTGGAACAGTATCCTGACTCTCTATTCGGGAAATCAGGAGTTGGAGGCGCAGGTTCGTCAGGCTCGCCAACGTCTGACAGAGAAAAGCTCGTCAATCAATGATGGCGAGGAGGAAAAGAACTCGGCTGATTAGACCCGTTTCCGGTTCGGTGTGGCGCCGTATGTACGCCATTTGTCCTGAAAGGAATGGGTTTTTACTCCGCCAGAACGCTACACTTCTGAGGGACAATACATTCGCAAAACATAGCGGGCCTGTGACAGGTCGCTCTTTGACCCACACTTCCTTCAGCGATAGAATGATTTTGCTGAATTTGTGAGTGACGCCGGTATGCCTCAAGGCAGCAGGTCAATTTTGTGACTGTGTTCCTGAGGCCCAGACACCCCTGATCGAAGGAGTTCGCATGCACGCGTATGCCAATCTGGCGGACGACTTCTACGCCAATCTGAATCTGCATACGGAAATGCCGCTGCCTTCCGGTCGCGAAACCGTATTGGGCTTTTTTGAACGGATCCAAAAAGCCTTCCCGTCCATGCGCAGCTTTCATTCGCGGGAGGGGAAAGACTTCATCCTTGAAGAAGAAAAAGACAACAACCATCAGCGATGGGTTGCAGTCGAGGCGAAGCGCATTTCCAGTGGTTTTATCAATCCGGAAAGTCTGGATGAAGCCGCCAGCCAGCATGAACTGATGTTACAACTGGCTCCTTACATGCTGTCTGTTTCACCGCTCGATTGCGAAGCACTTGATTATACGCTGGGCTTCGATTTTGCTTACCGCGGCAATCATGATGCCCTGTTGGCGGAAGTGCTCAGTCCTGGCCCGGCATTTGAAGGAATGTTGGCAATCCCCGGATCGCAGCCTCTGAGCTACCAGCCCAGCATGACCGTGGTACTTGATGAAACGTGCCGTCGGCAAGCCCGATTGAGCGTCGAAACCCGCACCAGTGCTCATCAGGTGCGGCGTGGGGAATTTGGTGATGATAACATCAGTGTCTACTTCACCATTCGTCAATACGGCAGCCTGGATCTCTCGTCCAGTTATGAGCAAACCTTCCGACAATTGAGAAGCGTCAGCGAAGAACTCATGGAGCGATGTGTTGTGGAACAGATTCTGAAACCCATTCAACAGGCCATTGATGCCCGCTGATGGGGCGTGACGTTTTTTTCAGGATGCTGTGCTCACAGAGTTCTCCGGTTTCTCAAACGATTTGACTCACTTCTCGCGGAAATTCACGACCGATGACCACCGCGAAACAACTGACATTGCTGCTGGAAAACAGTGTGCTGTCAAAAGCCGAAAAGCTGCGGTTGGCCCCCCGCTTTCGCAAAACCAACCGGATGCGAGGTGAGCATCTCGCAGGGCGGGGAGGAGCCAGCACCGAGTTCGAGGACTTTCGCGATTACAGCCCCGGCGACGACACCCGCTATGTCGACTGGAATATCTTTGCCCGACTTCACCGGCCTTATGTGAAGCTCTACCGCCATGAAGAAGAAATGCACATTGTGCTGATCATTGATGCTTCAGCTTCCATGAAATTTGGCGAGAAGTTTGAACGAGCCAGACAACTGGCAGCTCTCTTTGGCGTCATGGGGCTGATGAACATGGAGCCGGTTTCCATTTTTGCCTTGGGGAGCCGCAATGAAGCCACTCACCAGATGAAACGAATGAAGGGGAAAACATCCTTTCGCAAACTGTTTGAGTTCCTGGAAAATCTGACTCCCGGTGGCGACGCCGAAATTGATTACACAATCGATGCGGCACTTCGCCAGCATGCAGGTCGTGGCGTGGTGATCTGCCTGTCTGATTTTCTCACCTTGGGCCGGATCGACCGTGCGATGAGCCGCCTGTATGGTGCAGGCTTGGAGCCTTGGGCGCTCCAGTTACTTTCCGCGGAAGAATGTGATCCAACACTCGAGCAGGATGCCCGTTTCGTGGATTCAGAAACTGGCGACACACTCGATGTGACAGCCGGCGGGGATCTGCTGGGGATCTATCAGCAATATCGCGTTGCTCTTGAACGCGATCTGGAAACCGCTTGCCGGCAGCGTGGTGGGCGGGCACTTTCCTTTAATTGTGCCCTCTCAGCCTCACAGATCATGTTTGAATCCCTCCGGCGCAAAGGGTGGATTCAATGAGCTGGCCAGGGTTTGCCGCCATCTCGGCAGCATGGTTCTTTCTGTTGCTGATCCCTCTGATTATCTTCTACTTTCTTAAGTTGAAGCGGCCGCGTGTCGAAGTGTCGTCATTGGCACTTTGGCAACAGGTGATTAAAGACTCGCGGGTGAATTCCCCTTTCCAGAAGTTTCAAAGAAACCTGCTGCTGCTGGCACAAATGCTGTTGCTGGCCGCTCTGATTATTGCGGCAATGCAGCCGTTCTTGCCGTCATCGACCCAAGCAGCCCGTTACCTTCCCGTGATTATTGATGTCTCTGCCAGTATGGAAGGGACTGAACAGGCCGGTGGTGTCACGCGGCTTGAACTGGCGAAGCGGGAAGCCCGGCAACTGATCGACAACCTGATGCCCGATCAACGGATCAGCCTGATCTCGGCCTCAGACACGGCTCGCAGGCTGACCGACTTCACCAATGATCAGCGAGTCCTGCGTGCGGCAGTCGATCAACTGACCGCGACCGAGACCACCAGTCAACTGGAAGACGCGTTTCGCATGGCCATGGCCTTAGCGCGAACTCTGCCCGTAGAAACCGCGGTGCTGCTCAGTGATGGCAATGTTCCGCCACGTCTGGATCTTGAACTTCCCTTTCGGGTCAGCTTTCAGAAGCTTCCCATTGCCCCAGCCAATATCGGCATTACCGAGTTCAACGCCCGCCGATCTTCCACCGCCTGGGATGTGTTTGCCCGTGTCGAAGCCTCCCGTGGTTTTTCCGGTTTAACTCAGGTCGAGTTCTTTGAAAATGGTGAACTGCGCAGTTCAGAATCGCTGTCACTTGCTCCAGGAACTACTGAGCGGCTGATTTTCCATACGACCTCAACCGAAGTCAGTGAAGTGACGTTGCGACTGACACCGGATGGCACCGACGCTCTCTCCAGTGACAATGACGCTTATCTGGTAACGCCGCAGGTTCGCCCGCTGGTTGTGTATTGTCCTTTGGCCATGACCACGTTCCGGCATGCTCTCTCAGCGATGAATCATGTGGCTGTCTTTCCCACAGAAGGAACTCCCACACCGCCTTTGATCGATCTGGTGATTACCGACCAGCAGTCTGATATGGAAAAAGAAGCACGCGTTCTGATCACCGTGGGGTTGATCCCTGAGGATCTTCAACCGCTTTTGCAGGAAGGCAGTCAGGCGGAAGGTGCCAAACTGGCGGAAGTGACCGATTGGTCACGCAATGATCTCTTACTGAGGCATGTTCAGCTTCAGGATGTCCAGATCGGTGGTGCCCCCACATTGGCAGAAGGTCAGTCGGATCAGAGTCTTGAGGCCATTGGTTACCAGGTCATTGCCACAGCGATCAATGGGCCATTGATTCTCTCCCGCGCGGCTGGCGGTCAGATCCGATACCACATCCTTTTCTCCACTGATCGCTCAACGCTTCCTTACCGGGTCGGCTTTCCCATTTTGGTGGCCAATGCCATTGAAATTGCGATGGCCCAGGCGGGAATCAACGAAACTCAAGCGTTTCCGACAGGGGTTTTATCGCCTATCGCTCTGAAGCCCATGGCCTCTTACCGCGTGGTCGGCCCGGTGACGAAAGATCTCCGGGCGTCTGCTGGAAATGATCTGGCAATTGCTCAGCCTCGGGCAGGTCGCTCTCTGTCAACCCGCACAGTGGACGCTGTGACTGATAGCCTGGGGATGCTTTCTGGTATCGCTGTTCCTGTCGCTGGTATTTATCAGATCTTTGAAGAAAACACGCTGGTCAAACAGGTGGGTGTGGCGATGCAAAGCCCGCTGGAAACCTCACTGGGTGTTCAGGAGGATTTGCAGTTTGCCGAAGCCAAGGTCTCAGCATCCGAGGAGAGACTGCCTGTGGAGCAGCCTCTCTGGCGATGGTTTGTCTGGGCCGCTTTGGCCTTCCTGTTATGGGAATGGTGGATATTCCAGCGTCCCCCCGTTCACAAGCCTGTGGTGATGACCGAAATACCTCGTTCACGCTGAGTTGTCTCTCCGTGAAGGCTCCCTCTCCCGCCTGCGGGAGAGGGCCGGGGTGAGGGCCGATGAACCATCCGTGTTTCCAAAGCCAATACCAATCCCCTCATCCGGCCTGCGGCCACCTTCTCCCCAAGGGAGAAGGATTTATAGAGATCCCTCAGGGAGAAGGACATATAGCGATCCCTCAACCGAAGAAGGATTTGAGCGATTTCGGATAGCCTCCGAGAATGTTCAACGACTCAACGAGCTTCACACGCCCAGTTGCCGGCGCAGGTCATCAACGAGGTCTTTCAAAGAAGAAAGCTGCTGTTCCAGCTCACCAATCCTGTTTCGCAATTCTGCGTGAGATTGCTCCAACCGCTCCACCTGGGTCGGGGAAAAAGCTTGGGTGATCGTTCCACTCGTGATCGCCGGTGAGGCCATGGGGCGATGATCGCGGACTGTTGCAGGTGTGACAGAGGCAGCTGTGACAGGTGGTGCGGCCTCTTCGTCGGGCAGACGAGACATCGATTCGTGATTTTCGCCCGGTGCATAGAGGTTGTGATCCACTTCAACACCGCGACGTTCCAGCGCGCCATTGACTCGAACCAGATTCCGTTCGATCAGTCCCTGAAGTTGCAGCCGCAACTCTTCTTGCGATTCAATCGGGCACATCCGCCCGGCTCGTGTGCGAAGTTCACCGAGTTGCTGGCGGCCACGCAGCAGCAACTCGGTGAGAATCGCCAATTGTGCTTCCGTCATGGCCAACTTCTGACGGCAGTAATGGCGATAGCGTTCTGTCCGGCCCGTCTCGGTCTGCACGAAGGCCACAAGCCCCATTTCGCGCAATTCATCGAGCGTCTGGTAGACGGCATCTTCGTCGTAATTCGCCAGCGGCTCCCGGTTATTCTTCTGATTACACCCTGTCGTCGTCCCCTTGAGCGTCAGCGGGTATTGATCGGGAGTGGTGATCCCTTTTTCCACCAATGTTCCCAGCACGCGGCGTTGTTTACGTGACAACGATTTGAGCTGCAAGACTTCGGCGGCAGAGGTGTTCATCTCAATCAACTTTCATTCTCAATGGCAAAACAGAGCAGCGCAGTAAACCCATCTTCGCACGATGACCGAGACATGGCTTGGCACATCTCGGTGGCACGGTCACAGAAAACATTGCCAAAACACCGTTCTGCAAGCAACCGATTTTCTTCGCCGCATGAATAGGGGCGCCCACGCCTGCCGACGATTTACGGTGAATGCTCCTTCAAGATCAAGCCGCAACACAACCTTTAAACCACTTGGCAGGCTTCGTGAAATTTAAGCCGGGAATTACGGGGTCGCAGTTGGCTGGCATCGCCATAACCGAGATTGCAAAGGAAGTTCGACTTAACCGCTGTTCCTGCAAAGAAAGCGGCATCCACTTTGCCATTGTTGAAACCCGACATGGGGCCGCAATCCAACCCGAGAGAACGGGCCGCCAGCATGAAATAAGCACCCTGCAATGAGGAATTCCGCAAGGCGAGGTATTCCAGGACAGTTTCCGGCAGATCTTTGAACCAGGCCTTGGCATCTGTGTGAGGGAACAGCCTCGGCAGATATTCGTAGAAGCGAAGATCCATACCGATGATGGCAGTAACCGGTGCCGCCAGGGTTTTCTCCACGTTGCCCGCATCCAAAGCAGGCTTCAACTTCTCCTTGGCCTCTTTTGACTTCACAAACACCACGCGAAGCGGGCACATGTTGGCCGAAGTCGGCCCCAGACGAGCCAGATCATAGACCTCTTTCAGCAAAGCGTCTTCCACTGGCTTATCCAGCCAATTTGAATGTGTTCTCGCATCACGAAAGACCAGATTCAGGCCCTCATCGCTCAAGACATTGCTCATGATTTAATAACCTCTACCCTTATTGTAAGAACTTTTTGCTACGACCAAATCCACAGAGACAAGGCCCGCTGCAAAGCTGTCAGCCATTCTGCACGGATCTCAACGTGAGAGACCCGCTAAAGAATCCTGTCAAACGTGACGTTTCAGCAACCGCGAGATTCTCATCGTGCTGAACCTGCACTGCGCCAGGACATAGAAAACGCCACGGTCTTATTTACGGCGGAACAGGCCCTGATCCACGCTGCCAGCACCGGGGCCGTTGGCGATAATCATGAGCATGGCTCCCATGATCGAAACGTTCTTCAGGAAATGAACCATCTCGCCCTGAGCGCGAGCGGGGTCGGTGAATGTCCAGAAATCGTGGAAGAAATAGGTCGCAGCGATCAGGAAGACCAGCAGCATCGACGCTCCCAGTCGCGCCTTGTATCCCACGAGAACTGACAATGCCCCCGCAACCATGACGACAACCGCCACGCCAAGCAGAATTTTGGCAGCAGGGACTCCTTCAGAAGCCATATAAGCCGCCACTTTGGTGTAGTTAGGAACCTTATTGCCCAAGGCACTCAGCAGAAAAATTGTGACCAACGCCAGACGGCCAATCATCGAAACAAAAGCGGTAAACATGAAATTTCCTCTCGGTCTCTCAAATGTGAAAACAAGATCCCCTCTGGAACTCCAGGGCATGACACACACCGAGGCCGTGTCACGGCTTTGTCTTCGGGTTGAGCCCCCGCAACGTCCTCCGTTGTCGGACTTAACAACAGAAGTGACCCGAATTTTATCCTTTGACAATGCACCAGTGATCTCAGAGAGGAACCGTGTTTAGTTCAATTCAAAGAGTAGCAGTTGAGCATCTGTGATGGCGCTGACAGTGACAGGTTCCTTATCGTCCCAGTACAGGGCATCCCCGGCCTGTAATGTGTGACCATCACTAACAACTTTCCCACTGAGGATTTGCAGCCAGCCATAAGATCCGCCTGTCAGCTCTTTGCTGAGTTGACGTCCGGCGCTCATGCGGCTCAGGTAAAGTTCGGCCTGCTGATGAATGGTCAGCGCACCGTCCCGACCATCGCGCGAAGCGACCAGTTGCCAGCGATCCTGCTGATCTTCAGGGGCAAACGGCTTTTGTTCATAACTGGGCGGCAGATCTTTAGCCTCCGGCAGCAGCCAGATCTGGTAAAGATGCGTCGCTCTGGTGGCGCTGGGGTTAAACTCGCTATGACGGATGCCGCTTCCGGCCGTCATTCGCTGCAATTCCCCTGGCCGAAGAACTTCACCATTCCCCAAACTGTCTTTGTGCTCCAGCTCTCCACTCAGGACGATCGTCACGATCTCCATATCTTTATGACCATGGAGGCCAAAACCCTGCCCAGCGGCGACAAAATCTTCATTGATCACACGGAGGGAACGAAAGCCGTTCCATTCGGGATCGAAGTATTGTCCAAACGAAAAACTATGCGCGGTTTTCAGCCAACCATGATCAAAGCTGCCGCGCTGATTGGCAAAGCGAACGTGTTTCATCATTGGAACCTGACTTGAGCAAAAAGGGGTGCCACCCCATGAGGATGTGACAATGCGAACAGATGATTGTCGACATGTCATCAATTACCGGCGAGGCACCTTGCTCCTTACACAGTCAGCTCAATTTGTTGGCGAGATTTTTCCAACAGCTGGCTCAAGAGTGTCAATTCCTCCGCAGCCAAATGCTCGAACATCTTTTGAATTAATGACTTAAGCGGCTCATCAATCTCGGAAATCAGCTCTTTGCCGCGCTCGGTCAGCCCCACCAGAATCTGACGTCGATCCATGGGGATTCTCTGCCGATCAACCAATCCCAGCTTTTGCAGGCGATCAATCAGGCCGGTCATTGCCGGAACAGGTTGAAGCATTCGTCGGCCAATCTCCAGACTCGGTAAGGCTTCTCCTTCGCCACGAAGAATCCGCAGGACGTTGTATTGAGAGTTGGTCAGGCCGTACTGACGGAATAATTGCCCACAGCGATATTCCAGGCGATCGGCTGTTCTCAAAAGTGTCAGCGCCGCTTCTTCTGAAGGATCAGCAAAGGGTGTTCGTTTGCCGAGGAGCTTTTGAAAGGTGTTCATGAAGGTTCCATGAGGCGAAAGATAGGAATGAGAAAGCAGGAAATCAGACGGGAAACAGAGACAAAGACACTCTGAAACAGACAAAGGGAAACAGACAAAGGAAGATGAGAACGTTCGCGATAGGTAAGAACTTCAAAAAGAACTCTTGTTTAATCGTCTTCAAACACCAGTGCGCAAAGAACTTGCACCGTAGTGAAGAGGCTTTCCCTATTCAGGAAATCGCCGATCGGCACAAAGACAGGAAATGGAAATAGACATGACAGGAGTGATACAGGGTGATCGCGATTTTGAGGCGCCTGACCACATCGAAAACTGGGACAGTCAACGGTTTGCTATCAAAAGACAACTCAAAACAACGATTGTCGCA
This sequence comes from Planctopirus sp. SH287, assembly GCF_056500625.1. Lineage (NCBI taxonomy): Bacteria > Pseudomonadati > Planctomycetota > Planctomycetia > Planctomycetales > Planctomycetaceae > Planctopirus > Planctopirus sp. SH287. Next base: position 3,617,611 of record NZ_CM151403.1, read on the forward strand.
ACCCATTGGCCACTCATGTGACCAATGGGTGATTCCATCAACAGGGCCAAACCGGGGTCAGCCCATAAGATCAGATCATTAATTCCACTCAGTTAAAATGGCTTCAATCCGAGCCTTATTGAAGTCGGCAGGCACAGGTTCATCGTGTCCCACAAGGAGATCATCCACAGTCACTTTTCCGACGGGGACACCACTGGAAGGAACATCGACATGAGCCGTCCAGGCAATTGAATTCAGAATAATCTTGCGGAACTCGGGATGGCCCCAGTTCCAATGAAAGTGACCGCCGGTGAATCCAAAGCCACGTGCTCCATTCCCGCGTTCATGCGCCCAGGCCATGTGCTGAGGTTCCCCCTTGGCAATCGCCTCTCGAACAGCCGGGTTTCCACTGTGTGGGCCATCTGGACGCTTGAGAGTCTCTGGGCCGGGAAGAGCCGTCAGGATCGGCGTGACTCCACCCATCTCTTCTCGAAACCGCATATGATAATACCACTCGTCGTTAATCTTGAATGGCTGAACACCTGATGTCACCGCATGAGGAGTGAACTTCTCATAGCTCGCCGTCCAGTGAGGATTGACCGACCAGTGAGGTTCAAAAAATCCCCCCGTCCAATCGAGAAAGGCATCCCCCGGCTTTCCTTTCACTGTCTCCACGCCGTAATGAATGCAGACAATGCCAGTCCCCTTGTCAACCAGCTTTTGCAGTTCATCCAGATGACTATTGAAGGGATGACCGCCACCCCCATCGGCGTAAATCACAATCGTGTCAGCAGCTTCCAGAGCTTCGGGTTTTGGCCATCCCTCGGATTCCAGAGAGTGCATCTTCGCTGTGACAGGCAAGCCACTTTCATTCAAAAGTTTGGCCAAAAGAGTGCAACCGGCCGTATGATCGTGAGATCCGAATCCATGGCTTTTGCGACCAGCAAGCAGCAGCACCTGCTTCTTCTTGGCAGCGTCGCTGACTTTATTTTCACCAGAATCCAGCTTTTTCATCCGGATGTTTTTGAATTGAACCTTCATGGGCGGCCCGGTATGTAACTGGAGCGCCAGAACACCCGTTGACCGACGATCCTTCATGTCCTCATCGGTGACAGAACTCATCAACGTGTCATTGATGTAATGATCAAACTGGAAACCTTTTGCCACAATGCGGTAGGTGTTCCAGTCTTCTTTCTTGATAACATTCTGAAGCGAAGCCCCTTCAGCGAACTGTTCTTTGACCTTCGGCTTATGGTCATTGCCAATCACTGTCCGCTGTCCACGCTGGGCCAGAATTCCACGGAATCGCTCACCGTAATTGATGCCGCTGTAAGTATTGCCGGCTTCAAAATCCCCCTGGTATCCCCCGACAACCCAGGGCTGGTCTTTCACTTCAAAACTGCGGTACTGAATCCCGCTGTTTCCGTTAATGATTTTGTAGTCGAGCTGCAGTTCAAAATCGCCGGTTTCTCCACCGCGCCAGATGATGAACGTGTTCCCTTTGGTTGGCTTTTCTGCCGTGGTGATTCCGGTAATCGCTCCATCCTGAACGCTCCAGAACTCAGGGTTACCGTCCCAGTCTTTCAGCGTTTTTCCATCGAAAAGCGACACAAATCCATTCTCGTCGGACTGACCTTCAGCCCTGCAAAATGCTTCCCACCCCACCAGCATGGGAAGCACGGCAACCCATGCAAGCGCCACAATCCAGCGCGATGGTTTTTCAATTGGCAGAAGAGGGACAAGTCGGTGCATCGGGGCTATCCTTCATGGTGCAATATTCATCAATTGTCCCAAAATTCATGGGACGAATGTCGATGTCTGCGACAAACGCTATCAGAGAGATAAACGACTGAAACTTCAACTGAAAAGCAAGTGTTGATCTGTTGAGTATTGAACACCTCACCAAGCCCAATTGCAACCAGTGAGCAATGAAAGCAAAAAAGTCAGATAAATCCCCCTGAATAAGATCAACAACTGATCGACATAACAGCCTGTATGCCCTGGCTTCAAACCCCACGTGAAAACCGGGCTTGCTCACTCAAGAAAGAACTCCGGTGACGACACCGTCCGCGACGACATCACCCGCCAAATCTCGCTTTGTTGTAGGCATTGACCTGGGAACAACCAACTGTGCCATGGCGTTTGTCGACACGTCCAGCAACGAGGGGGCTTCTCGTTCCGAGCCTCAGGTACAGATTTTCCCTGTAAGTCAGCTGGTTGCGCCGGGAGTGGTGGAAAAACGGGAAACCCTCCCGTCCTTCCATTACGAGTTCGCTGCGGGAGAGATTCCCGTCGATTCATTGAATTTGCCCTGGTCAATGGCCAATGCCCATTCCACCGGGAAATTAAACCCCACTGCCGCCACCATGCCGACTGCTAAAGACCTGTCAGTGGTCGGCGTTCTGGCCCGAGATCAGGGAGCACAAAACGCCGAACGTTTGATCTCCTCTGCCAAAAGCTGGCTTTGTCATTACAGTGTCGACCGAACCGCGCCCATCCTTCCCTGGCAGAGTCAGGACGATGTGACAAAACTCTCGCCCGTTCAGGCCAGCAGCCGCTATCTGGAGCACTATCGCAAGGCCTGGGATGCTCAGTTTCCCGAACACCCGCTGGCAGATCAGGATCTCGTCATCACCTTGCCGGCCTCCTTCGATGAAATTGCCCGCGAACTCACCGTCAAGGCTGCTCGTGAAGCCGGGCTTCCCCGCATCACACTGATTGAAGAACCCCAAGCCGCTTTCTATGCCTGGATCGAACGACATCGGCACAACTGGGAATCCCATGTTCATCCCGGCCAAAAAATCCTGGTCATCGACGTCGGCGGTGGAACAAGTGACTTCACATTGATCCGCGTCCGCAGCCGGCCCGATGGGCTATGCGAATTTCATCGTGTCGCCGTGGGACAGCATCTGATCCTGGGCGGCGACAATCTTGATCTCGCCCTGGCCCATTTCGTCGAACAGAAATACTCGCTGGGAGAAACTCTCCCCCCGCGCGAGTTCCAGTCATTAGTCCGCAAGTGCCGGGTTGCCAAAGAAGTCCTGCTCGGTAATCATCCGCCCGAAAAAACCAGCCTTGTTTTGTCTTCGGGCAGTTCCCGTCTTCTTGCAGGCAGTCGGCAATTTGAAATCACGAAAGACGAGGCACAGTCATGCCTGGTCGAAGGCTTCTTTCCAAAGAGCGAACTCGCCGATCGTCCGGGCAGTCAGGCACTGGGATTTCGTGAATTTGGATTGTCTTACGCCGCCGACCCCGCCGTCACCAGATATATCAGCCAGTTCCTCAGCCAGCACCGCCAGACACTCGCCGAGCTTGAACAACACTTCCCCACTGCGTCTGCTTCTCCAGCTTTAGTCAATCAAGATCCCGCCTGCCCTGATCTGGTACTCTTCAACGGCGGCGTCTTTGAATCACCTGTCCTCAAAAACCGCGTGCTGGAAACACTGCGCCACTGGTTCTGTCCCAACCTTTCCCCCCAGCAGGCAGCACAGCACATCCAAGAGCTGGATCACGGCCGACTCGATCTGGCCGTCGCTCAGGGAGCCGCTTATTTCGGGTTGGTTCAGCGGGGGCTGGGCATCAAAATCGTGGCCAGGTTAGCGAGAAGCTATTACCTGCAAATTGGCGGTGATTCCCAACAGGCGTTATGCATTCTTCCCTCAGGCATTGAACCAGGGGCAGAGATCGATCTTTCCCAAAGGAAATTTCTGCTCAGGCTGTCTCAACCCGTGGAATTTCCACTTTTCTGTTCAAGCACCCGTCTGACAGATGCGGCTGCCGCCTTAATCCCCCTGGATCGCGAGCAACTCACTCCGCTGCCCCCCATTCGCACAGTGCTGAAAAGCCGCCGCGAGACAGAAGCCACAACAGTGGAAGCCACTCTTTCTGCCCGTCTCACAGAATTAGGCACCCTGGATCTGGGATTTCAGGAAGTCGGCGGCCCACGATCATGGAAGCTCGCCTTCGATGTCCGCAGCGTGACCCGCACTGACATGGCATCCCATACAGGCACAGGCGAACAATCCGGCGTGATCGACGAAGAATTGCTGAAACTCGCCGATGGCCTGATTCGTCAGACCTTTGTCTCACAGGGCACCCACGCCCTCGCCCCACGTGAACTCATGCCCAGACTCTCTGAGGCATTAGAGTTATCCCGAGAAAACTGGCCGCCAGTCACCTTGAGGGCGTTGTGGGCATCCCTCATGGATGTCTCTGCTCAACGCGGTCGTTCTCCCACGCATGAAGCCCGATGGCTGAATCTTGTCGGATTCAGCTTAAGACCCGGCTACGGCGTCGCCATCGACGACTGGCGCGTGCAGGAAACCTGGAAATCAATCAGCGGTAAGCTCAGCAGCGCTGACCCTCAAGTTCGTGTGGAACTGCTCATCCTCTGGCGACGGATCTCGGGAGGGTTGACGGCCGGCACGCAAGGAGCCATCACAGCCCCTCTCCTGCCGATCTTGCGAACATCGTTCAAACGGACGTCCAGCACAAAAAAAGAGACCAGCAAGTCCGGCCCATCGTCCCATGAACTGGCTGAGATGGTGCGATTGATAGGAGCCTTTGAACAACTCCCTCAATCGTATCGTCATGAAGTGGGGAACCTGATTGAACAGGGGCTGCGTACGGGATCACTTCCGGGAACATCAGAAGCCGCAATCTGGTCTTTGGGTCGCCTGGGCCAGCGTGTCCCGGCTTATGGTTCGATAGACCATGTTTTGAAGCCGGCCATTGTGGAAAAATATCTGACAACACTCATGATCTGTGGCGGCCCGACTCCTTTGGTCGCACTGTCATTGGCACAAATCGCCCGGAAAACGGGAGACCGCTACCGGGATCTCAGCCAGGCTCTCCGCGATGAAGTCGCCGAATGGCTGAATCAACACCAGGCCGCCCCTCATCTGGAACAACTGGTCAGAGAAGGTGGCGAATTCACCACCGAAGAAGCTGGCCAATTGATGGGCGACCAATTACCCCCAGGTTTAACCCTTCTGGCATAATCAATGACCCGAAATCAAGCGAGATGCGATCGATTTCCCGAGCAACTCAACACACCCCGCAAGAATGAATCCCCCCCTCGCCCATTCTGACAGAAGGGGCCAGGGTGAGGGTGAGAGCTTTTTCAATAGATATTCACTACAAAAAAACGCCTATCTATCGCCAAGAATTTACTACGTAGGGTGCATGAAGCGCAGCGCAATGCACCAACTCTGAACGACTCGTTACAAGTAGCTATAAACTGTCATTAATCAGTAGGGTGGGTTAAGGCTCTGCGCAACCCACCAGCTCTATTAAAACACCCGCGAACCGCCCCCGCAAAAAATACCACTACCCTGGCGGCGTAAGACCCATTCGTATATCAACAACCTGCCTCATACGCCGCCCCAAACCCCGTAAGGCGCAAGGAAAGAGCGGCCACAACGGGGCTGCGGATCTTTAGCCCACGTCCCGGCCGATAGGCCCAAACCCCGTAAGGGGGCCCCCGACCACTCTTGCGAGCAATCGGGGGCCGTGAAAATTCCAGCAGTGATCAGGGCCACCACGAAACATCATTCCACGAAGTCACCCTCGTTGAAAAACATTCCGTCGGCCTGTCTGATTCAGTATTTACTGAATCAAACGTGATTGTGTTGGCATTCCCTCGTCACAAGAAGTGGCGAATGAATAAGTGCCAATAAAAAACATTCAGTCGGGCATCAGAGGTGTTCTGCGTGAGCAACTCACCTTTGATGAACTGTTTGTCAGTCTCGAATTCGAGGGAAGCGTCCACAATCGGCGCTTCCGCCAATGGGAATGACTCCCCATTGGCAAAGGGTGGCCCTGACCGAGCCGAGAGAGAGTCTTCTGTCCGGAATCACAGGCGAAAAAGACCTCAACCTGCGAGGTGCACCCAAAACGAAGCCTCTCTACCCTATGGCCCATTGTTGCGCGAAAAGCATCCTTCTTTCCCTTCTCATTCCAGCGGCCTGGCGGCGTAAGCCCCAAACGTCAGCAAACGACCGGCCCCATACGCCGCCCCAAACCCCGCAAGGGGCTGGCGGCGACCCATTCGTGGATAAAACCTGCCCTCATACGCGGCGGCGGATGACGCGTTGGAAGTGGAGTTCGACTTCGCGATCAACCACGCGACGCACGCCTTCCAGCAGGCATTGCGGTTCATGATCGCGTTCGCCCATTCTCTTAATATCAACCAGCGGCGTTCCCGGCGGTACTGTGAACGTGCTTTGATGAATGATCTGGTTCCCGGCATCCAGTTCAGGCACAATGAAGTGTACCGTCGCTCCGAACGTCAGCATCCGGCGGGCATACGCATCTTCATAAGGGTGAAATCCAGGGAATGGTGGCAACAGCCCATGATGCAGGTTGATAATCCGCCCTGCGAACTGCCAGCAAACATGCGGAGGCAGCACACGCATGTAACGGGCCAGTAAGACATAATCGATCTGAGCCTCATCCAGCACTTGAACAAACTGGCTATAATCAGGCTCACCCCTGGCATCACCGATGTTGATAAAAGGGATATCGAATTGTTCGGCGACACCCCGACAAGTCTCGCGGTTGCCAATCATCACAGCCGCTTCGGCTTTGAGTCGCCCATCACGAATCGCGCGGAGAACCGCCAATGCAGGCTCCGGGCGATAAGTCGTGCACAGTGCCAGACGTGGCGGACTGATGCGTTCCTCTCGACTCCAGACACGGATCGCCAATTGCTTGACTTCGCCAATTTGACGCATCGCCTCGCGAAGTTTGGCCACCGAATCCTGCGCGCCAGGCCATTCAATGCGCAAGTGCATTGCGAAAAGACGCTCTGCGTCATGGTCAAACATCTGAATCTCATGGATGTTCGCACCCGCCCCCGTCACATGGTGGACAATGGGATCGGCCAGCCCAACATTATCCGGGCCAACGGCGGTAATGACGACTTGCATGAAAGACTCGTTGGTTATTGAAAATGGAGAGTTGGTTGTTGGGAAGAACAGGCAGAGATCGACGGATGATTGCCAACGATCCCAGCAACCATCATTTTCCGCTCGCTTCCCATGCCTCAAAATACACATGCGGCTGAGTTTTTCGCCACAAGGCCAGCGCTTTCCCCACATGACTGAAGAAGGTGTAGCTTCCCAAAATCTCCGCATCGGTCTGGGATTTTGTCGTGGCAATCACCCAGTCAGCAGCCTTAAGAATCTGCTCGCGCGGAGGATGCAACTCTTTCGGGGCAATGGCCAGCCATTCCAGATGATGACCCGTAGCGATGACCTTTTTGTACAGTTCATCATTCACGGGGGATGTTAACGCCACCGCTCCATCTGACCAGTTCGAGGGCCAATGACCATCTTCAAACTGAGAAACGGAAATCTGATCACGGATAAACTCCAGATGTTTCCATGCCAGGTCGCGGCCAGCAGGAGACAGAATCTTGAATTCATCATCCAGACGGATCAGCAGCATCAGGGAATAGACACGGTGCGTTCCCGTACAGACACCAAATCGCTGGTGTCCCCGAACCAATCGCTCGGCCAGCAAATCAAAATCAATCCGGCGACCTTTCGCGTTCGTCCAATGGTTGGTCGGTGCCAGCCAGAGTCCAAACGCCATGGCCGACCATTCCACTTCGATTTCATCAACGCGAAAATCCAGGAGCGATTGACGCAGTACGTCGCCAATATCCTTCTGCTTCCCCCCCGGCAAGAACACCGGTTCGTGCAGCGAAACACCGGCTTCTGTCAGCGAAGCCAGCCAGTGATCGTGATGCACCGAAGCACCGGTCTCTTTTCCCCAGCGAATCGAAACCCCCGTGCTGTGATCTTCCAGAATCGGCTTGGTTTTCTCACCCCATGATGCCAGAAACTGGCCATGATTGGTGAGAAATTCTTTCATCTGCTGACCACTCATCACGGCCGGATCTTTGAACTTTGCATGGATTGACCACGTACGCAGCGCGTGCTCCACATAGTTAGGTTTCAATGTCTCTTTCGGGAAGCGTGGCTGAATTTTCGTCAGGACAGCCGCCAGCTCTTCATCGCTGACAACTTCGGGATCGTCATAAAGCGGCGAAATCGATAATGGCTCTGTCCGTGGAGGAACAGGCACTTGAGGCCCAGGCATCAGCAAGGGTTCATGCCGTAAAGGAGCAGCGGGGGAAAAGGCCCAGGCTAGCGAAGTCGCCAGAAGGATGGCAGTCGCCAGTTGAGTCAGTCCCACCATGCGCCAGAATCGGGATCGCGCGGTCGGTGTCGCCAGAGTTGTCGGTGACATGAGAAAATCCTGCATTTCCTATGGTGCAACGTCAGGCACCAGAACCGGGCGTAAAGAAATTGATGAGTATCGCACCAGGACACAACGCGTCGTCATTAACGATCAATGATCACACGGCGGGTAAAGATCGCACCCCGACCATCATCATAAACCTGCTTCCAGGCGGCTTCTTCTTTCATGCGACGAATGAGCGAGTCACGGAACTGCTTATCCAGAATCACGGTATTGACGCTGTAACGATCAAGCAGTTCACTCCAGCCGGAACCTTGGTCAACTACAGTCAGATAATCGCGCCAGACTTCACGCGGGACATTGTGCGCATGGGAATTGACGAAAACCTGCATCCCTGGTGGCCCAAACTTCTGAAGAAAGTCGCCCCACTCATAAGGGTTGAAAACCTGTCCCACAGGTGGCTTCTTGCGAAGATATTCAGTCAATTCCACCGGCGAAAAGTCCGAAAAGAGCCGGCTGTCTGAAGGCTGCTTTCCATGCAGAATCCGCATGCCCAGTGGACTGAAACCGAAGAAGATCCAGATCAGACCCACCAGCACGACTGTCCATTTTCCGGCTCGTGGCGAAGCACGTTTTTCCCATTTCTTCTTCGTCAGTATTGCATCCAGATGAATGGCAATCGTCCATATGGCCACAGCAAACCACCAGACGATCATTCGCACATTCCACCAGCCCAAAGCTGCTAATCCCACCAGCAACAGGATTTCTCCCGTCGAAACCCGGCGAGGCGAACTTCGCAGAACCGCCAGCAGTGCCAATCCCACCACAGCGAAAAGTTGGCCTTCCTGAGCACGTAACGTGAGCGGATGCCATTCGGTCAGACTCCCCAGGTTCGGGTTCTGCGAAAACGTGAGCACTTCAACCCACAGTCGCCATTGGTAAGGATTCAAGAGAGTCGCCACGGCGGATAATTGCGCCAGCAGCACGAACTTCCACAGAGTCTGATCCCGCAGAACGGAGCGAACATCACCCGTGCGAATCAAATGGTCAATCACCCGCCCCGTAATCAATGCCACAGGCACCAATAACCCCACAATGAATGACCCATGAAGGTTCGCCCATAGCGCCATGATCAGCGGCAACTGCCACCAGACATGCCGGGAGGATTTCGCCGAAAACCAGAGCGGCAATGTTGCCAGAAAACACACAATCCCCAGCAATTGGGGACGAAGAACCGAAAGCTCGGCAAAGTTGATAAAAGCAAACAGCATCCCACAGGCTGCAGCGAGCAGCAAACGGTGCGTCTGGTTCGCCAGCGGCACCACGATTAAAGCCACAATGCTGGCTACCAGAATACCGAGCAGACCCTGCAGTCCCGCTCCGCCCAGCAGATGATCCACTCCAACGAACAACAACTGGCTCAGCCAGGCCGTGTTCATATAAGGCATGCCGGTTGCCAGAGGCATTAACGGTTCCGTCGTCGCAAACCCGTGAGCTAATAGATATTGACCATAATTGAGGTGGCCCCACAGGTCGGTATGCCACAACGGCTTAATAGAAAAGAACCAGAAGACCACCCCGACGAGCGCGGTAATCGCCACCACTTGCCGTGAAGCCCGCATCCAGAGGGGCGTCTTGTCGGTCAGCATCGAAGCATCGGCGCCCACATTCGGGTGCCGCCCCGATTCATGCTCCTGGGCTGGCAAGCCTTCCGCAGAGTCCTGCTCTGTAGACGCCGATGATTCTCCCGGAAGCAAAGAGGCCGGGGGAGATGTCAGCAGATCAGCAGGCATAGCAAGAACCCTTCCACGTAAGCAATGCGCGAACTCAAGCGAAGCGGCTTCAATGACGCCCCTCCACGCATTCAACTTACCCCCTCAATGAAGGGGAGTGGGCGGCTCGTTGACAGAATGCCACAGTTGACCTGCCCGGTCATGCCGATCGTGAGGATTGCAAGGGATTAACAGCCTGTCGGGCGATCAATGTGGCAGCGAACTGCCATCGGTGAGGTTGCTGGGAACCCCTTGGGGATAGGTCTTCTTCAGCCACGCCTGAATCTGCTCCAAGCGGCTCTCGGGATGAGGATGCGACGCCAGGAACTCAGGCTGACGGTTTCCCTGGCTGGCTTCCGCCAGAATTCGCATCACACCCAGCATCTGGGATGGATCGTAGCCCGCATCGACCATGGCCACCAAACCGTAAGAGTCAGACTCCGATTCATCTCCCCGACTGTAGCGAAGTTGCAACATCTGGTTCACGACCATAGCAGCCATCTGGGCGTTTTGTCCCCCACTGTTTTCGTCACTGGCAGCCACTCCCGCGGCTGTGGACAGCATCTGGCCCAACTGTCCTTTCGCCATATGTTCGGCACTATGACGATTGATGACATGGCCAATTTCATGGCCGAGCACACCCGCCAGTTGCGCCTCGTTTTCCAGCCGGGAAAACAGGCCCAGCGTGATAAAGATCTGTCCGCCGGGAAGGGCAAAAGCATTGATTGTCTGAGGATCAGCCAGCAGGTGAAACTGGAACTTCCAGGGACTCTCTTTCGCCTTGGAATTTTCCACCAGACGGCGTCCCACTTGCCGCACCAGAGCAGCCCGGGGGTCGTTCTCGGGAATCAGGCCGCCCATCTCACGCGCCATTTCCGGAGCCGATTGTTGCCCCAAAGCCAGTTCCTGGCTGGGAGACATCCCCACGAACTGCCGTTCCCCCGTGACCGGGTTTACGTCCATGCTGGCAAAATATCGCACCAGGGCAAACCCGGCGATGGCCAGACCAATCAGAATTTGAATCCGAAAGCCACGACGCCTCGGTTGATTTCCATATGACATGAGAGAAGTCTCTTGAAGTCGGTCAACAATTGATAAACATACCGGCTGTTCATTGTGACACTTCGAGCGACATTTCCCAAACCAAAATCTATCGCGCCATTTCTAGAAACCGGGGCCAGGGCCAGGAATGGGGACAGGAACGGGAACAGGAGTGACGTCTGGTGACAAGACCGCCCCCCCACCGTTATTCGGCAAGAAGACGTTAGGAGTGACGGGTGAAGGTGACGCTGCGGCAGCTGCCGCCTGCCGAGCCGACTTTTTGCCACGTCCCGGCCAACGGAACAGATCCCCCGTTTTGGCTTCAATCTGGGTATTGATTTCGTTTCGCAGTTGCAGGGCATCAATATCAGAACTGTTCTGGTGCAAGGCGGCATCAATATGCTGGCGGGCGCGCATCAGATCACCCTTTTGAGAGTAATATGCCGCTCGCTCATAATGTGCCCGCGTCAGGCTGTTCCGATTGACCGGCGAAAGATGATCACGAAAGTGTGCCGCCCGCTCTTCGGTGGCTTGTTGAAGAACCTCGCCTTCCACTCCCGCTGCGAATTCATCCACAATGCGGGGAGTAATCAGCACAATCAGTTCGGTTCGTTCAATGCGGCTGGATTTATTTCGGAAAGCCGCCCCCACCAGCGGCAAAGCCCCCAGTAAAGGAACGCGATCGACGGACTCGGTCGATTCTTCGCTGATCAGACCACCGATCACCACCGTCTGGCCATCGCGAACCATCACGTTCGTGGTCACTTCGGTGGTGTCCTGATCGGGCAGACCAGTTGATTGATTGATAATCGCGCGGGATCGTTCCGGGTGAACTTCCATCCGCACTAATCCATCAGGAGCAATGAACGGCCGGATAATCAGCTTGGTTCCAGACTCCAGAAAGTTCACATTTTCAATCGTTTGAGTGCTGTTGAAAGCGAGTGTCTTATAACTGAGCCGTGTACCGATCACCATTTCGGCTCGCTGCTTGTTGAGTGCCCGAATTTGAGGCGAAGCAACGAGACTGGTATCAGCCAATGTTTCTAAAGCACGAATGAAGCCTGTGATATCACCCGCGATGAATCCATACTTCAGGCCGGCCGTATTCGCCAGAAACTGGGCTGCCGGGGGAACGATGGAACCTGTGCCACCGGGGAAGCCGCTACTCGTGGCAATCGAGGCTCCATTACCTGTCACCAGCAGATTTTTATCGCCTCCCAAGAGAGCCAGGTTGACCCCAAAAGCCATATCGTCTGTCAATTTCACGCTCAGAATTTTGGCATCGATAATGACCTGAAGGGGAGGGATATCCATTTCAATCAGGATGCGATCAACTTCGGAAATCACTTCTGCATAATCCTGAACAAGCAAAGCATCACGCTGCGAGAGACTATCGCCACCGCCATCAGTCGCGTTCTCGGGAATGCCTGTCGCAGAGGGCGTAGTCACTGACAACTTGCCGAGTGTGGGTGTCAGGATCGGCTGAATCAACTGCTGTAGTTCTTTGACGTTGATATAATTGGGCTGATAAATCTTCGTAACCACCTGACGACTCGCCTGACGACGGGCCTCGGCTTCACGCGCTGTCATCACAAAGACAATGTCTTTTTCCCGCTGGAAGATGAAACCACGAGAACGAAGCAATCCATCCAAAGCGGCTTCCAACGTCACCCCTTGCAGATTAACAGTCACCTTCCCCGTCACTTCCGGGCTGGCCAGAATGTTGATCCCCGCCATCTGTGCCAATAGCTCCAGCACGCGAGGCAACTCGGCCTGCTCCACCTGAAGATCAAATTTTTCTTCTGGCGATGCGACCTCTGATGAACCATCCAGCGCATGAGGGATTTGAGGCAACAGTCGGATTTGTGGTGCCAAAGGAAGCTCCACACTTTTCGGCCCTTCCACCGGTGGCAAGTCAGCCTGAGGAAGCGGGGGAGCAGCCACCGGTGCTGTGAATGGCGGCAATGACTGAGCAGCCGGATTCGTCTGAGGAATCATCTCGGAAGAATTGCCTGGCACAGCCACCGGAGCGGCACCAGATGTTGTGGGTGCTGCTGAATTGGTCTGAACCGAACGCAAAGACAGCTCAGTCAAACGATTCTCAATCTGCTGTAATTGCTGAGTGTTTCTCATCTGTTCATAAAGAGCTTTGGCCCGATCAAGATCCGATTGCTGACGATCACTCTGGGCTTGTGCCAGTCGCTCAATTTTCTGTTCCAATCCCGTGAGCTGAGCTTCCAGACGATGATTGACAGAAGGAGCCGCAGGGGTCGCAGATGCACGAAAAGTTGGCGCAGTCGGAATTTCATCAACAGGCAAGGCGCGAAACGTGATCGCCGGAGAGATCTCAATCCGATCGTCCGCAATTTCCTGTGGTTCGGGAACATAGGCCCCATGGCTTGAGGCTTCATATGGCTCTGGCTTTGTCAGACGAGCTTGCGAACTCTTGATCGCCAGTGATCCCGTCGGTGCAGAGGCGAAACTGGTCACGGTGCGTACGGGTTGCTGCCCGGCAAGGGCAAGGTCTGTGGGAACGGTCTGATCAGCAGAAACGGAAGCAGCAGGTTTGGCTTGCGAAGTGCCCCCCATGACAGGCAGGGAAGACGCTTTAGAAGAAGTGCCACCTTTCACAAGGCTGGCACCTTGCCATTCAGCCGGCCAGAATTCTGAGCCAACAAAGAGCGTAGCCGGCAATGCAAACCCGAGGGCCATCGCTCGAAAAGCCAATTGAAATGAAGGATTAGGCATGACGTCTTCCATGACGTAATTAACCGGTCAGGCTCTGAGATCAACAAGCCATCAAGGTTGAAACTGGCGTAAGTGCATCTGCGGAGGAACCCCCAGGTCTTCCAGTCGGTCTTTCTCCGTGGGATCGTGGCCGACAAGAGTCTCGACGCTGCGGGGAAGTTTGAGTTCAAAGCGGCCCGAGCGGTCTTCAAGAATGACCCGCTCCGATTCCACTTGAACCAGGCGAAAATTGATCCGTTGAATGGAAAACTTCTGACCTTCATTGACTAAACGGGAATTAATGAGAGCGGCCCGCCGTTGTGTGCCAACAACGGTCGATTGCAACATCAGCCCGGGGCGGGCCTCCGCAATGGCGGCCGCGGGATCATCTTTCGGTTTTTCTACCGGGGCTGCCAGGACAGGCGAAGGAACCGGCTCGTCTTCAAACAGGAGGGGCAGTGGATAATGATCTTCTGCAGGATGAAAAGGATCAGGCGTTGACTTGAGACCGCGATCCGCAAGAAGTGGATCTTTCGCCAACCGCTGCTCCCACGCCGACCAATCCAGAGGTGTGGCTGGCGATCCTGTGGGCAACGGGGAGGTCGCGTCTGTTCCCAATGCTTGCGGAGCCATTGAAGAGGAACCCGAAGCCGTCGAAGCTCCTGAGGGAGAGCTGGATGAGGTGGTATTCGACGCAGAACCAGGCGTCTTCCGGGAAGGTGCCAGCCATCCGGAAAGCATCGGCGCCCAGATCCAGAGTCCCACACATAACAGCGCAGTCAGCATCGCCGTCTTCGGCCAGCTGGCACGAAGATCCTTCATCAGTTTCTGTGAAAAAGAGACTGTTGCCATGGGGAGGCCCCAATCGCACGACAATCACGTGCGCGATTTCATCGACAAGAAGTGAGGCTGAGGGAATTCCAGGGAGCGGCCGACTGGCCATTGAGAAACAGGAAGGGGAGAACGTTCGATGAGCATTGAAGAGAGGCGTGTGTATCCGAGCCATCGTCAATCTGGCGGCCAAACTTTCGTTAAAAGCCGCATTCTCGATGCAACCCGCCTAAATTTCGCTTCACGGGAGCTGTTCCAGTTGTTCCTCGGCAAAAGCTGCCAGTGGAAGTAAACGGTGCTCAGTATCTGAGGCTGAAGCCTGGCTCCCTCTCCCGCTTGCGGGAGAGGCCAAGGATGTGAAGCCGGGGTGAGGGCCGATGAACCAGCCGTGTTTCCAAAGCCAAGACCAATCCTCTCATCACCTTCTCACTCAACGGAGAAGGATTTGAGAGTTTCAGGACAGGTTCTTATACGGTTTCCAGGAAATAACTGCGCTGCTCGAATTTCACATGTCTTTTAACAGGCTTGACTTCGGAACAACGCACCGCGCAGTTTTTTCTTGTGAATGATATTACTGGGCGCGCCAGTGGGCAACCAGTAGCAGCAGCTTTGGGACGAAGATCAGCAGGCCCACCAAGAGTGAGGCGATGGCCACCAGCAGAACCGCTCCAGCGGCACAATCTTTAGCCCGGCCCGCCAGCGGATGAATCTCGGGGGAAACCAGATCCACGATTCCTTCGATCGCGGTGTTCATCACTTCAAAACCCAGCACGATGGCAATGGTCAGAATGAGCAGGCACCATTCGATGGTCGAGCACCCCAGGATCGCTCCCAGCAAAATCGGACATAAAGCGATGACAAGGTGCCGCCGCATGTTGCGTTGTGTCGAGATTGTCTCTCGCAATCCACGCCAGGCATGACTCAGGCTCTGGAGAAAATCAGGCTGACGCACGTTGACTCAACTTCCCGACATAAAAATAAAGTAGAGATTCCGACTCATCGGCCAGTCACGACTTGCTGGCCAGCCACATTGATAACGCCCAACAAAGCCAGCAAAGTGCCATGTTTGCGGCTTTGAGCTGTCGTTTATACACAACTTTTTCGCCACCTGAACCGCACCAGGAAATTGGCATGGGTGGCCCATAGCACCTTGCGGCCTTTACCTCAATATCTGGCACACAGCCGAGGGAATCCAAGGGATTGATGCTGTTCAAAAGTCATAGAGCAGGCTCCCGCCCCATCCCGTTCGACTCCCCTCGTGCATTGTCAAAGTATAAAACTCGGGTTTCTTCTGTTGTTAAGTCCGACAACGGAGGACGTAGCGGCGACATCAACCCGAAAACAAAGCCGTGACACGGCACTCGATCTCTTCCGAATTCCTTCGCGATCTTCTTTTCTTCGCGGTAAAAATTCTTTGACTCACCGCAAAGGCGCGAAGAACGCAAAGGAGTCATTCCGATGAGCAGGTTTTTCCCCCAGGCCGGAACTCCCGTGGGTTGATCTGGTCATCACCCCTTGATGGTGTCAATGCCGTGCCGCTTGCTCAAGGGAATAAGAAATTTATGTATAAAAGACAGCGGCTTTGAGCAAGCATGCTCCTGTAGAGCGAGAGAATTGACGGCAAACGCACATTCGGCATGCCCACACAGAACCGGTCAGCATGGCACGAAGAGTCATGAACTCGCTGTTAATTCATGGGATTGATATTAAAAAATGAGGTTATACCAACCTCCCCTGGAAACAGCACGTTTTCCCAGACTCTGCGCCAGGCTGACCAGTCACAAGCGTCATGTCTGAAGTACCAAAAGTAAAACGCGGAACTCTTCGTGAGAAAAGTTCCGCGCGGGTGATTGATTTGACGAACGAGCAGCGATTCAGGCTGATGCCGATTATTTCTTGGCAGTCTTGGCCTGACGGAGCAACTCCACATAATCCGAAGCGACTTTCAGCACTTCGTCGTTGTAAGGAGTTTTCTTGAAGATCGGCCCATCAGTCCCCTTGGTTTCGTGCTCTTCTTCTTCCTTGCGGATCTCTTCCACAGCCTTCTCTTCGTCACGTTCCTTGCGGAGCGTTTCTTCGTTCAACGAAATCGTTTTCCGATTCTTGCGGGCATCAAATCGGCTGATATCCCCACGAATTTTGTCGAACTCGGGATTGGCTTCAATCCGCTTGGCACTGGTGTCCTTGACGGCCGAGACCACCACAGGAGGCGTCATGTCGTACATGGGATGACGGGCTGGCGGCACCTGATCGAAAGCCAGCGCATTTTCCAGGAACGATTCTCCCAGATCCATATGGTCGACCAGTGAAGGCAGAACCACATCCGAAGGAACGCCACGGTTCTGAGTGCTGTCGCCGTTAACACGATAGAACTGATTGATCGTCAACTTGACCGAACCCAGATCCTGATTGTTCAGCACTGAGAAAATCCGGTTGCTGATCGGCATCACATGCTGCACGGTTCCTTTCCCGTGAGTCGTGGTGTCTCCCACAACAATCCCACGACCATAATCCTTGATAGCAGCAGCAAAGATCTCGGAAGCGGAAGCCGACAGACGGTTGCACAGGACGACCAACGGCCCCTTGTACATCACGCCCTGTTCTTCGTCGTCATAGGATTTGATCTTGCCGTTAGGTTCCTTGATCTGAACCACAGGCCCCAGATCCAGGAACAGGCCCGAGACTTCGATGGCTTCCGTTAAAGCCCCGCCGCCATTCATTCGCAGATCAACGACAATGGCGTCCACACCCCCTTGCCGATCAAACTCCTGCAAGACCTTGGCAACATCGCGAGCTGTACTCTTGAAGTTATCCTGACCGGATTGAGCACCGCCAAAGTCACGGTAAAACGAAGGGATATTGATCACACCAATCTTGCCACGTGAACCGGGAACCCGGTCAGCCATCGGGATGATTTCGCCCTTAACTTCCTGGCCTTTAAGCTCGATCTTCTGGCGGGTCAGGATGATCTCACTGGTTTCGCCAGCAGCATTCATCACCTTCAGCTTGACCTTCGTACCACCTTGCCCACGAATCAAACGCACCACACGGTTGAGCTTCATTTCAACAATGTCGACATAGTCTTCGCCATCCTGAGCCACAGCGACGATCTTGTCCTGGGCCTTCAGACGACCATCTTTTTCCGCAGCACCACCGGCAACCACTTCCGAAACCGTGGTGTAACCATCGATCGAACGCAGGGCGGCTCCAATCCCTTCCAGACTCAGACGCATGGAAATCTGGAAGTCTTCCATCGTCTGGGGAGACATATAGCTCGAATGAGGATCAAACGAGTGAGCCACGGACGAAAGATACATTTCCATAACTTCTGAGGGTTCCGTCCCCTTGGCAGCGCGGAGCAGCGTCTCATATCGCTTGTGAACCTGCTTCTGAGCTTCGTCCAGAGGTTTGTCATCAAGCTTCATCGACAGCAATTCAAATTTCACCCGCTTGCGCCAGCGTTCGTTCATTTCTTCTGGAGTCGCGGCATAAGCCATCAGATCGCCATCCGTCACCATGGATTCCTCCACAGTAAAATCATGAGGCATGTCGACGAGTTGATGAGCCAACGCCACCCGCTCAGTCAAGCGTTGCAAGTAACGCTGGAAGACAGAGTGTGCAAAATCGACATTACCAACCTTGAGCAGATCGTCGAGCTTGTCCTTATAGGCCGAAAACTCATCAATGTCGCCCTTGGTGAAATAGAGCTTCTGCGGATCAAGATCCTTCAGAAATCGCGTGAACGTCAGTTGGGAAATCCGATCATCCATTGGTTTTTGTCCAATGTGATATCGGCTGATCATATCTGCGGTCAGGCGGGCTGTGGCTTGTTCACTGGTCGAAGTCTTCCCCAGGTTCTGGGCGAAAATCGTCGAGGCAGCCATAAAACACGCGCAGGCCACGACTCCTGCAACCGCTCGAGACGGCAATCGCTGCATCATTCCAAACATCCCTGAGTAAGGGGGAGACTCCCCTGTTGCTAAAACTACTGCCATAGACTGGCAGCCATGACCGAACGTGTGCCCCTGATGATCGTATCGCAGTTTTGCAAAGTCAGGCAAGATGCGTCTTTACAGAACCTGCACAATCTCAAAGGCTTGGAGAATGATTAACCAACGGCAGAAACTCGCAAAAAGCAGCGGTGAAATCCCGTGACAGAAGCTGGATCACTGCAAAACAGCAAGAATCATCGAATTCACACAGACGGGCAACTTGCGAGAATGACAGAGACCAACTTCACTGCGAAGACAAATCATCGCTCTCAGAGTTACGACGAATTGCCCGATCGCGTGAAAGGAACTTTATCAGTTGCCCGTTTATTCTCAGAAAACATGAACAAACGACAAGTCCCTGCCCCATAATCCGTCCCCTGCCTCCGCCCGATGATCTGGCAGGAAGCTGAAGACAGACCTCTTAACTCAACAGGAAAACCCGGCGAGACAGAAAGAAAGAGTGCCGGTCATTTGTGGGAACGCTGGCGTTCAGGCGCGGAAAGGAAGCCCACAGGCCGCCCGGCAACGATCAAGCACCTCGCGCGCTTTTTTGCGAGCCTTGGCTGCTCCCGCCTGAAGAATCGCTTCCACTCGCTCCGGTTGTTGAATCAGTTCTTCACGGCGAGTTCGGGCCGCTCCAAAATGCTCCATCGCAGCTTCGTAAAGTGCCGTCTTGGCCTCGCCATATCCCATGCCACCCTGACGGTAACGATCGGCAAGGGCCTGCTGCTGTTCAGCCGATGCAAACAGCTTGTAAAGCGTGAAAATATGGCAGGTCTCAGGATTCTTCGGAGCTTCCACCGGCGTGGAGTCTGTTTTGATGGAATTGATCTTCTTCTTCAACGCCTTGGGCGCCTCAAAGACTTCAATCGTGTTGCCATAACTTTTGGACATCTTCTCGCCGTCGGTTCCGACCACCTTGGCCGAGTCATCCAGCACGCGGGCATTCGGCAAATGGAGGAACTCGCCACCATAAAATGAGTTAAACCGCTGAGCCACATCGCGCGTCACTTCAATATGCTGCACCTGATCCACACCGACAGGAACCACATCGCTGTCATAAGCCAGAATGTCGGCCGCCATCAGAATCGGATAGGTAAAAAGCCCCGCATCGGCAGGAATCCCGCGAGCCACCTTATCTTTATAAGCATGGCATTTCTCCAGCAGACTCATCTGAGTGACGGTCATCAGCAACCAGGTGAGTTCAGTGACTTCAGGAACATCGGACTGGCGGTAAAGCGTGGCCTGATCCGGATCCAGCCCCAGCGCCAGTAAATCGAGCGCGGCATCCAGCGTGTGTTGCTTCAATAAAGCCGCATCACGAATGGTCGTCAAAGCATGCAGATCAGCAATAAAATAAAACGACTGCTCATGCCCCTGCAGAGCCAGATACTGGCGGATTGCGCCAAAGTAGTTGCCCCAGTGGAATCGTCCGGTCGGCTGGATTCCTGACAACACCCGCATGCTGATTCCCTTGACTAAAACCGTTGACCGAAACCACTTTTGTGAGACAACCCCACCTTCGTCTCCCCACATCCGGTGGAAAGATCGGAGGCACTCATTCAAATCATCAACAAGACTTCCGTTGCGTTTTCGGAAGTTTCACCGTCTTGATCATGTCCTGAACACGACTCAAACCACGCTCTTTGAGAACATGGGCCAAACCCTCTGTTAACTGACTGGAGAGCGATGGGTTATAAAAGTTCGCGGTCCCCACTTGAACGGCGGTCGCCCCGCAGACCAGAAACTCCAGCACATCATCGAGAGATTGAATCCCTCCCACGCCAACAATCGGGCAATCAACCTGTTGTGCCACTTGCCACACAATCCGCAGTGCCAACGGCTTGATCGCCGGCCCACTGAGGCCCCCCATGCCATTTCCTAACCGGGGTTCCCCCGTCCGCCAGTCGACAGCAAAGCCCTGAAAGGTATTAACCAGCGATAGTGCATCAGCCCCGGCACCAGCGGCCGCTTTGGCAATCTCCACCACGCTCGTCACGTTGGGTGTCAACTTCGCAATGATCGGCTTGGATGTCACTTCTTTCACAGCAGAAACGACTTCTGCCGTCATGCTCGGGTTCGTGCCATAGTCGACCCCCCCGCTGACATTCGGACAACTGATATTCAGTTCCAGAGCTTTGATACCAGAGAATTCATCCAACCGGCGGGCCATCACAACGAAATCTTCGGTGCTCTTACCGGCAATATTGACAATCAGTGCCGTTGGCAGCATCGACAATGCCGCCAGATGCTTGGTGATAAAAACTTCGATGCCATCGTTATCCAGACCAATGGAATTGAGCAGGCCAGCGGTGGTTTCCACTGTTCGCGGTGGAGGATTCCCCGCACGCGGCTCACGGGTCACGGTTTTGGGAATAACGCCCCCCAGCTTCGTAAAATCGACAAATGCCGACATCTCACGGGCGTAACCAAAAGTTCCCGAAGCCACCAGAATCGGATTGGCAAGAGAAAGCCGACCCAGTTGAACAGCCAGATTCACATCGGCAGCAGTTGGGATCGCTGGCTGGCCGGATGAAGCAGTCGTGGTAGAAAGAGACTCTGTCGGCAACATAATTCAAAAATTTCGGCGAAAACGACAATGTCTGGTCGTGAGAAAAAACAGCTTTCGTGCAGACTAACGATTTGAGGCCAAAACCGACAACCACGCCAGACTTGCTTCCTCACACTTGCAGCAATGAGCGCCCGTGCCGAAGATGACCCCGGTCGCGGAAATTTCGCGGAAACCCGAACCTCTGCTCGAGACATATCGAACCGAATATGACTGACCCGCACATTCTCACCCGGCAGCTTCAAAAGAAGAATGACTCCAAAATCGTCCTCCTCGTTGGCGATGGATTGGGCGGGTTGCCTCAATCTCCCGGCGGTAAGACCGAATTGGAATCCGCGCTTACGCCCAACCTCGATGCGCTCGCCACTCGGGGCTGCCTGGGCCAGACAATTCCCGTGCTCCCCGGCATCGCTCCCGGCAGTGGCCCGGGACACCTCGGGCTGTTCGGTTACGACCCGCTGCAATATCAGATTGGCCGGGGCGTTCTGGAAGCTCTGGGGATCGATTTTGAACTTGGCCCCAACGATGTCGCCATTCGCGGCAACTTCTGCACGATTGATGGAGCAGGCCTCATCACCGATCGTCGCGCGGGCCGCATTGGCAGCGAGATTGGTGCCGCTCTCTGCGAGAAGCTCGACAAGATCACCATCCCCGGAGTGGAAGTCTTTGTTCAGCCAGTGAAGGAATACCGTCTGGTCATTGTGTTCCGTGGCGAAGGACTCGGCGGGCAAGTTCACGACACCGATCCTCAGGCTACCGGCGTGGCTCCGCTCACCGCCGTTGCCAAGAAAGATTGCTCCAAGAAAACGGCCGATATCTGCAATGAGTTCCTGCGGCAAGCCAGGGAAGTTCTCAAGAACGACGCGCCAGCCAACTTTCTGACACTCCGTGGTATCGACACCCTGCCAGCCATTCCTCGCTTTGAGGAAGTCTACGGCATGAAGCCTGCGGCAATCGCCGTCTATCCGATGTACCGCGGACTGGCTCGACTGGTTTCGATGGATGTGCTGGATGCCGGCCAGACACTCGACGACCAGATGGCACGTCTGAAAGATTCCTGGAACGATTACGACTTCTTCTTCATCCACTTCAAGTATACCGACTCGACCGGTGAAGACGGCAACTTCGCCGCCAAGGTGAAGCGAACCGAAGAACTCGATAGCTGCATCCCCAAGATCATGCAGCTAAACCCCACCGTTGTGATCGTCACTGGTGATCACAGCACGCCCAGCAAGTTGAAGTCACATAGCTGGCATCCCGTGCCCACACTGCTGGCAGCCGACACCTGCCGCTTTGATGGTTCGACCAAGTTCGGTGAATCGCAGTGTGCTCGCGGCGGACTGGGAACCTTTGAAGCCAAGTACCTGATGCTTCAAGCCATGGCCCACGCCGGCCGCCTTGAAAAATTTGGTGCGTAGATCAAACAGTTTCAACGAGTGAGACCGTCAGACACATTCTCTCACACTGACTTGAAGAACACTGTCCCAACTAACGCCCGGTGCCCCACAGGCGCCGGGCGTTAGCTGTTTAATCACCATGCCCCCGGGTGGCCCAGACGACGACCGGGTGGCCCAGGGCAGTAGTAGGGCAGGCTCCCGCCTGCCGGTTCGGCTACGCGCGTTGCCACAAGAGATTAACGAGATTGAAATGGCTGGCGGAAGGTTTTCAATGCCTTGACCACAACTCGAGCAACGACGCGGGGTGAAAGCATTACGAGCGCGAAAGCGCAACGAGCCGGAAGCGTCAGCGACGGACATTACTAATTAATCACTCCCCCACCACAAGTTCAACTTCAACACCTTCCGAACCAAAGCATTCCTCACGACTCCACCTCGCTCCCGATTGCGAGATCACTAATGCGAGTGCCCGTCGCTGACGCTCAATGGCACTTACTTTGTGGTTTCGGCTCACTTTCCTGAGGACTGGCATGACATTTGCGCCCTGTGGATGAAGGGGTTTTTCTTCATCCACAGGGAAGCGATATGTCTGTCAGCTACGTAGGACAGGCTCCCGCCTGCCGGTTCGGCTACGCGCGTTGCCACAAGAGATTAACGAGATTGAAATGGCTGGCGGAAGGTTTTCAATGCCTTAGCCACAACTCGAGCAACGACGCGGGGTGGAAGCATTACGAGCCGGAAGCGCAACGAGCCGGAAGCGTCAGCGACGGACACGACTAATTAACCACCCCACCACCACAAGTAGGGCAGGCTCCCGCCTGCCGGTTCGGCAGGGTAGCCCAGGTTGACTATACTCAGTCTACCTGGGCCACTCCGCTATTTCCTATTAGCACCAGCGTGAAACGGCGGCCGCTCATGATCACTTATGAACAGTTTGGGAAGCTCCGTCTGAAGAAGTTCACGTACAGAGATGATGAAGTCGAACGGGTAAAGGGCTACGAATTCCTCGATCAATACTGGGTGGGAGAAACGTTAAGCTTCACGGCGTTCCTGCGACTGGAGACAGACACAAAAATCGTTCGGGCGATCACAATCGATTTGAGCGACTTTCTATTAGAAGAGCGGGAAGTTTTGTTACAAGCGTTAGGCCTCCCACTACATCAGGGAATGCCGGCGAACGAACTGTTTCAGTTGCTCGGCAAACCCACTGGCAAACGGGTCTACCTCAGCGCGCTAGATCGAGCCACTTATGAATTCCAGCTTGCTGGCCCCCCCACTTACAACCTCTCCTGCACAGTCAGTAACGATAAAGGACTAACCTATCTCGTCATGACGAGACCATAATTTCATTCATGGTCGCCATTACAAAAAGGCAATGCCCGTGATTCTGAACTCTCCGTGCGATGCTCATAGCTGTAGGTTTCCTTCCCAACACAAGTCGAGCAACGACGCAAGCCGGAAGCAGGGTAGCCCAGGTTGACTATACTCACTCTACCTGGGTGGCAACGCCACAAGAGGTTAACGAGATTGAAACGGGCTATCTAAAGGTTTTCAACGCCTTGACCACAAGTCGAGCAACAACACGAGCCGGAAGCGTTACGAGCCGTAAGCGTCAGCGACGGGCATGATTTACTAATCACTCCCCCGCCACGAGTTCTTCTTCAACACCCCTCCATATCAAAACATTTTTCTTGAATCCCTCTCGCTCCCGATGATGAGATCACTAATGCGAACGCCCGTCGCTAACGCTTCCGGCTCGTTGGTAGGGAACGATTCATGTCATCCATGCTCCAGCAACGTAGGGCAGGCGCCCGCCTGCCGATTCGCAGGGTAGCCCAGGTTGACTGTACTCAGTCTACCTGGGTGGCAACGCCATAAGAGGTTAACGAGATGGAAAGGGATAGCTGAAGGTTTTCAATGCCTTAGCCACAACTCGAGCAACGACGCGGAGTGGAAGCAGCGGCAGGCCTTGTTTTTATCGCTGTGTGCCGCAGGCAGCAAAGGTTACGGCAACGGACGGCCAGCCATCTCTGTTCCCACCCAATACGAGGCTGGATCAGAACCGCAGTCGACTGGAGAATGAAACCTCTTATGACTTTGCCACCCCCGTAGAAATCAGAATTTCAACCGGGGCTACCCGGCGGTGGAAGGAATCTCGAAAAAGCCCAGTAAATTCAAATGGTTCGTTTGAACCACTCAAACTCATGCATATTCGTGAAACTTTCGGTTCCTTATTGATGTTCGTAAATGAATGTCGAGTGAGTGCCATATCCTCGATAGATCGGACTATTGAGGTGCGATGATGAATACAAACACATTTTCCAGTGCGTCTCAAAATTTTGGGAATCAGGGATTGGCAGATCATCTGCTCTTGAGCACATATCTGAAAAGCAGAACCCCTGAAACATTTTTGGAACTTGTGAGGAGGCATTCGGGACTTGTATACGGGACGTGTTTGCGAATTACATCGAATTCACATGATGCCGAAGAATTGACGCAGGAATGTTTTTTTGACCTCTCCCGTCAGGCAGGCGAAATTCGATCATCGCTTGTTGGCTGGCTCCATCAGACAGCGACTCATCGTTCCCTCAATCGGTTGAGAGGTGAGCGAAGACGGCAGTCGCATGAGCAAGAGGCCAGTCAGCAACAAGCTGATAAGTCGTTATCGCAGGCGACATCTGAATTATCATGGGGCGAAATAGCGCCATTGGTTGACCAGGCTTTGTCTGAATTGCCGGAACAATTACGAGCACCAGTCTTAATGCATTATCTGGAAGGTGCTTCTCAATGTGATATCGCCAACACCCTGGGGGTGCATCAGTCAACAGTTTCGCGGCGATTGTCTGAAGGCATTCACTGTCTTCGTGAGACACTCCGGCAGGCAGGCCTCATTGTGCCAGCGACATTATTGGTAACTTGCCTGACTGGCCAATCCGCGGTCGCCGCTCCCCCTTCTCTGGCTTCATCACTGGGCAAAATGAGTTTGTCCGGAGTTGGAGCGACGATCTCTGCAAATTCTGATTGTGCACCATGGGTGATCGGGGGCATCAAGGCCGTGGTTTCCCTTCTCATACTGCCCACCATTGCAGGGATCATCTGGGGGGAAGTGGTTTCCCTGCTGGTTCTGGTCGCAATGTGCTGCTATCTGGGCTGGTTTCGCCCTGAATGGTTTCGTGTGCTCTCCTACACGCGTCAATTCCCAAATATCTATGACTGGCCATTCTTCCCTTTCAAACGATGGGACTGGACGTCCACACCGAGGGAATGGTGGATTTGGATGATGGTCTTTCTTGTGACAGGAATTGAACTACTGGGGTTAGCGCTGATTGTGTCGTATTTTGAAGAAATTCGGCTCAGCAAACTTCTTTTGGTTACGGCTGGATTTTGGCAGATTTTTATGGGGATCAGAATCTGGATTCAAGTTCGTCGTTGCCGTTCAAACGGTACTGCTGTCGGTGTTGCAGAACCAGAATACCCAGTCGACGGGGCACTGCTGTTGTCGTACTTTTGTGCCGGGATGGTGATATTTAGCGCCCTGAGTGTCGCTCCCTGGTTTCTTACTCAGCCAGAAAGCAGTTTTGGAGAATTCTGGTTAACTGCAATTCTCCTGGTGTTCTTAACCTCGGTTTTGCTCTGGAGAACTGTGCTCGTTCTTAGCAGATGGCGACGCTGGCTGAAACCGGGCGAAATCAAACCCACTAAACTTCATCTGGTCAACGAACTGGCACCTCCAAGATGGATTCTGATCACCAAGGTCTTGATACCGCTGGCGTTGGCCATTTGGATTTCATTCTACATGATGGTTCAGGATCTCTATACAGTCCATGTCCCTTTTGAAGAGGACATGCTGACCGTTTTTCGTAGACAAGGTTTTGCCATGGCACTTCCCGTGATGGGTTGCCTTGTTCTGACAATCCGGCCAATGGCTTATCTTTATCGTCGAATTCCACGAGTTATCTGGGGCGTTTGCTTTGGCGCTATTGGAATCACCACTGTTTTTCAATTGGGCTTTTTTGCCCATAACTTTTTTGCAACTCCCGCACTGACCACAAGAGTGATAAAAGGCTCCCCTCAAAGGATGGAGCTTTCCTCTGGTCATTTCATTCTGGAAAAACCGAAACTTATTGAAATTGATTCTGGCGGTTCCCGCTCCAAATTTATGTTGGATCGCTTAGTCCTTGATGTGAGGCTTGCGTCTGAGGGGACGGTTCTCCTGGAATTCCCCAACCATACATGTCGTCTCAAGGTTGATATCAACAAAAAATACGGAACGTCGTCTATTGGAGTATTTATTATGGTCCTTCCTGATGGTTTCCAGAAAGGTGTTCCCACCAAATTTCAGGTTTCGATTATCATCACAGATTCACAGCAACGGCGTTATGAAAACCAACAGTTCTTCTTACCCCTTCCGAAGGACTTGACCCCTGAGGATTGGAGAGCACAATTTGAATTTCGTGAACAGGCTGCGGCAAGATCCTATCCGCTAGGCCAAACAGTGAATCTGGGAACGATTCAGGGAATGCCAATCAATCTGACCGTGGTCTCTTCTGAAATGGAAAATCATGCCTCAACAGCAGAGTAGCCCAGGTTGACTATACTCACTCTACCTGGGTGGCAACGCCACAAGAGGTTAACGAGATTGAAACGCAGGGTGGCACAGGTTGCTCGTCTGCGAGCTACCTGTGTGCCGCAGGCAGAGGAGGTTATGGCACCGGATAGCAAACCATCTCCGTTCCTCTCCCCTAAACGAGGCTGGATCAGCATCGCCAACGGCCAGATGGTGGCGGCTTTCAATCGCTGAGGGAACGGACAACCACGCTCTACGACCGGGGTGGCCCAGACATCTAAACCCATGCAGGGCAACCACGCCAACT
>NZ_CM151403.1:3650000-5590710 GCF_056500625.1 Planctopirus sp. SH287
CTCCGCTTTAGCATCATAAGGAATCCAGCCAGCCAGAACCCCCCTCTTCGCACACTCATTTCGAGCGGCCAGATAGGTATCAAAACTGTCGGAAAATACACGGAATTCGACAAAATTTCGAGACGGATCAACTCGGCGTAACCATCCATTGAACCGCGAGTTCGGGCGAGAAATGTCGCCCGTTGGCTCTCCAGCACTTTCTCGAGGCTCCACCGCCAGATAAGCCCGGGCATCTCCACCAATTCTCGCTCTGACCCGGCACAGTGAATCCCCCACAAATCGTTTATCAAAAAGCTCTCTGAGCTTTTCGCAGTCGATCCGATCTCCTTTGCCAACCACTCGAATCGAAGCCAGCAACTGCTGTTGGGCTTCTTTCTGCAACGACACAGGATCAACGGGAGTGACTCGACCATTTTTGCAGATAAAGACGACTGGTTTAGCACCGGAAGGAGCTTCTCGCGGATCAGGAAGATTCACAACCTTGGTATCAGCCGGGCCGGCAGCCGCCACTTTTTCCGCCAGACGGGCCTTTAAGCTGGCGATTTCCTTCTGCTGATCCGAAACACGCTTTTCGAGTTTTTCTGCCGCTGCTCGCTGTGTTTCCAGATCCTTTGCGACCTTTTCGGGATCAAGATTTTTGGACTTCAGTTGCTCAAGATCCGCTTGTAACAGAGCTGCCATCTTCTTCTGATTTTCCAGGGTTTTCAGATCAACAGCCGCTAACGACTCTGTTTCCTGCTGCTCTGCCCGGAGCATCTCGACCAATCTCCGCAACTCCTCGGCCTCTTGAGCTGTGGTGGCTAGTTGCTCCTGAGTGATGGCGTCGACGAACCCTTTAATCCGTTTAACAGCATCAGCCCCGCCCAGCACCGCAAAAATCAGGATGATCACGAGAATCCCCACCACATTGGTCAGGGTATCCATCAGTGAATCCAAGCTCATTCCTGAACTTGAAGAAGAACGTCGGCCCATTTTTCAACCTGTCTCTACGCTTTACAATCAATTCCAAGCCAAAGCAGACACATGCCTCCTCTTCCCCCGAGGGAGAAAAATTGGAGAGCTTCCGGACAGACTCTAAATCCCCTTGAAAACACTCAGGTCAATTTTTCCCTGAGAAGGAACCGGCAGCTTTCCGGTTTTGGCATATCCTGCCACCCCGTAATGAGATCGGGAGAAATTGCGTGCGGAATTATAAGTCGCCACGGCATCCGGCCTGACCAAAAAAATGATTTGAGCTTTGGACTTCGCAGCGGTGGCTTCCAGAAGCTTGGCAAAGACACCATCAGCCTTGCCAATATCTCCTCTAAGAATATTCACCGGGCTGGCCCCGCCATAAATCACTAACCCACTCGTATTGCACTCGACAAAAGTGGGGTCAATATCCACGCCAGAGCCGCCCGAACGAATCTGAACGACGGCTTCTTCCGGCCCGGCGTTTTTCCGTTCTGCCTCCGCCTTGAGCTTCTTGATTTCAGCATCAAGCACTTCAGGCTGCTTTTCCAGATCCTTGATCCGAGTTTTGAACCGATTCAAATCGGCCAGCATGGTGATCGTCTTGAGATTGGCCTCACTCCCCGATCGCTGATCACTCTCCAGCTTTTTCACTTCAGCTTTGGCAAGATCCAGATCTTTACGAAGCTGTTGAGCAGCAGCCAATAATGTTTGCAATTCCGCCAGATCTTTCGACCGGCCATCCATTTCCGCCTTCATCTCGGTGTATTGGACATACCGGTCGACTTCTTCTTTGCTCTGCTCAGAATCGGTTTGAGTCGCCATGAGGGTCGTAATCATGAGCGTCAACGAACCAATCAGGCAGACCAGAATGCTCATAAATGGAAACAACGAAACGCTGTCTCCTTCTTCCTTTTTGCGACGCCCCACAACGAATTCCTCCGTTGAACCTCAAATGAACCAAAAACATGATACGACCATCGCCAGGGAATGATGGCCAGAATTCTTCTGAATTCCTGCTGATTTTTTTCGTGCTGTTCTTTTCTGGCTAAGCCAAATTAAATCCCAAAAACACGCTCTCCAGCGAGACTGGCCACTAAACACGACCGGCTTTCCGACGATTCCGTCCCCCGCCGCCAAATAATGACCAACCACTGACAGGAGCCGCTTCCACCACAATCGTTTCACCGCCCAATGTCGCCAACGTCGATTGAAGGGCCGACGCGGTTTCATTCATGGCATGAACTTGTTCGTTAAATTTCTGACCCACATCCTGAGCCACCTGACTGCTGGTCTTCAGGAGATCCAAAATCTGACCCTGCGTTTCAGCAGTGGCTGATGCGATCTGAGAAACTTGAGACTGCTGAGAATCCTGCAAAGACTTCGTTGCCTGAACAGCTTCATTGAGAGAGTCTGCAGCCTTCTGAATCTGCTTGGAAAACGCCTGATGCCGCTGAAGTTGCTGTTCATCAACAGTCTTCCATCCTTTGACCATTTGCTCAGTCAGCGATGAACCAATGGCTTCCAACTTCTTCTGCCAGGCCGCTAACTCCGCCTGGTGTGGCACCAAAGCTTGATCAATGGCTTCCTTGATCGATTTCTTATCAAGAGGGATCGAAGCCGCATTGCCAGAAGCCGCCCCGGCATTGTCATCGACCAGTCGCTTCAGCAGGTTCTCATTGCAGTATTCATCAACGCCGTTAAGAAGGTTGGACTCCCCTTTCTGCATTGATGTCATGGGGAACATGATAATCATGCTCAGCAACAGCGCGAGCAACGTCGTATCGAAAGCCGTCCCCAGCCCTCCCGTCACTTTATTAAACGACTCTTTCAAAGCCCCCATGTCCCCGGCACTGGCCATGGTTTCTGCGAAACTGGCCACAGCCGCACCGATCCCGATCACCGTTCCAATAAATCCAAGGATCGGAATCGCCCAGACGAAAACCTTTACTAGGGAATAACTTGCATCAACAGCGTTACCATCGATATCCGACTGGGAGGAAAGCCGGCTGCCAACATCGCTGCTGTTCTTCAGCACACGGAAGTGCTCCAGTCCTCGCAGGACGCGGTTGACCAGAAAACTTTCCTGAGGCGAGATCGGCAGCCCACGAACATGCGCCTCAAACTGATTGACTTTATCAACCGTAATTCGGGGCGAAATTGACATCGGCAGAAGATCAAACACCAGCGATTCGTTCTGACGTCTCAGTTTCAGATACTTGAAAAACAGAATCGACATCGCCCACGTCGCCATCAACGTTTCTGCATACTGCACCCAGCCGCGATCCCAAAACAACTGCCCGATAAAGTGAAACCGGATCGGATAAGTGACGGCATAAATCACGAGAAACGCGACCAGCCCGACCAGCCCCGATTTGATCGGATCAACATCGGTACCACTCTCGGCCTCGTCGCCTTTATGTGACGAAGCCCGTCCTTTGGATCCCCCACTTTTTGCCGCTGGCTTTCCACCAGATGTGGCTCCCGCTCCGCCAGCAGCACCAGCGCCAGAAGTAAAGTCAAAAATCTCTTCAGAAGGAGATTCAGGTTCTCGAATCACCTGGGTGTGGTGGCAGTAAGGGCAGCGAACCTTCCCCCCCACACTCTCTTCACGAACCTTCAATCGTTTCTGACAGCTTTCACAATCAAATTCGAGATACATATACAGTCTCAAACCATCACAAGGAGCGGAAAACGAACTCAAAACAAGCACAGAGAGAATTGTGCCCGGTGGATTGATGAAAGGCTCTGTCAACCCATCCCCAACCCGAGAATTGAAGATCGGCTCACATCTGAATAAGACGATACCGTCCAGCGGGAGGACTCGCGAGAATGAACCAGCCAGAAAACAGGATAATCAGCCGATTCTGACCGCATCCCAATAACAACATGACCATGCACAATTTTTCAACGGAAATTGCTCATGGGAACGGGAATAAGTCAACGAGCCGGTCGTCATCCTCTCCAACTGATAAAACATGCCGGCTACAATTCATGAGCAGGCAACCACTTCTTTTTGAGATAACTGTTTATCTCAATTTCGTCAGTTCGTTTGACTCATGTGACTGGCAGAGTTCCGGACACCAGCAATTCTTCGGCGACATTTGCCACTTCCACGATTTCACTTCGGAATTGCCCCCACTCAGCCCGATAACCATGGGACAAAGCAACGGGGAGACTTCAATTGGCGCATTCTCATCTAGTCATTCAACATCTGCTCAAACAGATGGATCAACAGGCATCCGTAAAAAAAGATAAACGCCCCAAATGGCTGATTACTGCGGCTGAACGCTGCGCCGAAGCCTTTTCCTCGCTGGATGATGTCGCTCGCGTTGGCTACGAATGCGAATGGACAGACAGAGGCTGGGAACTTCGCATGTACCTGGGGATGACCGAAGTTGTCGGTGGCAAAAACGACGGCGACTGGCAAGGGGCCAGCTTTGAACTGGAAGTCAGTCAACTGGCTGCGATCTTCGATGAATTTCCAGCCATCTCGTGGAACGTCAGCGCCAGCAATCCCGACTCCAGCCGCTCATTCCTGACATTGACAGGCCTGTGCGATAACGAACCGTTGCGCCTCAAGACGTATTCACTCCCGCCGCGTGAATCGTCTCCAGTGCTGACTCGCCGCCCCGACGGGACTGTGGAACCCAAGCAATAAATTCTCAAGAGGATCATGTCGTACGCATCCTCATGAGAAACATCACTCTTGCGTGCCATGCCTGCGGCATTCGTGCCCTGTCTGCATCCATTCGTGCCATGCTCACGGCTCTGATCTGTCTTTTATACACAAGTTTTCTTGAGCATTTGCTGGCAGGCTCGCCAAGCGAGGGTAGCCCAGGTTGCTTTGCAACCTGGGCCGGCAAAGCCGGTGAGAGGTCGCAGCTTGAGTCAATCCGACGAGACCATACCCGGTCAAACAAAAGATGATCTGCCTCGCGTAGACAGAAGTGGTGAATGAACATTTCTTACCGCAGGCAGGGAAATGGCACGAAATGACCACCGAACTGGTCATCGGTCGTGCGTCGCGGGCCAGCCAGAACCCCTTTGTTTCATTAACGCCTTCTGGAGACAACCTCCTACGGCTCTGCCGCCCAGGTTGCAAAGCAACCTGGGCCACCCATGTCAATTTCGTGGTGCGGTTCAGGTGGCGAAAAAGTTGTGTATAAAAGACAGCGGCTTTGAGCAAGCATGTTTTTGAGACCATCAACGCGCTATTTCAAGTTGCGATCGCATCATCATGTGTTAGCAAGAACGCTACTGACAGTTTTAGACGGTGCCAGTCCCACTGCCGGAACGCCGAAACTCAGTGGGTGTCAAGCCCGTGGCGATCCGAAAACTGCGAGTGAAGGCGCTGTGATCGTAGTATCCGCTGGCCTGAGCGATCTCGGCAATACTTTTGCTGGAGTGTCGCAAAGCAACCACAGCCGCCTGAATGCGAATCTTGGCAATCAATTGCCCCGGAGTGACTCCATAGAGCCTTTTTGTCAGGCGAGACAATTGCATCGGCGTCATTTGAGACTTCTGGCACAGCCAACCAGGCGTGACCTCTGCGTCCAATGATGTTTCAAAACTTGCCAGCGCCTTGGCAAAGGCCTCCGGAATCTCGTGATAGTCCACAGGAGTGCTGATATCTCGCGAGTGGCCAATCAATCCCGTAATACTTCCGTCATCATCACGGATGGGGAATTTCGTAGTCAGGCACCATCGGGGTGAATGCGGCCGAAACCACTGCAACTCCAGATGTTCAATGATGGAATCGCCGCCCGACAGCACCCTGCGATCTTGTTCAGCCGGAATGCTCCCATAAATCCCTGGGCAGATTTCATAAGGCCGCTTACCGATGACATCAGACTTCTGCTGTAAACCATGCCTCTCCACCAATGACCAATTGACCACCACGTATTGGCCATCCAGGTTTTTGATAAAAAAAGCCACATCGGTCATCAGGTCATAGAGCGACTCCAACAACGACATATCAACCTGGCCACACATGATTTTTCTGTGAATTGTCTGGTCTATGCGCATAACCATTCATTTCATCGCGGTTTTCACCAAGAACAGCCGGGACTCCAGAACTACCATGATCCGAAATTCGTGTCGAGCGATGGCAACGTCAGCTGTCTCCGTCACGACCAGACAAATGTTTTGAAGACATTGTCCATCTCCACTGTGATTCAAATATCCACCTGTTGAAGCATCTCCACGCTCTTGAGAGGCAAGCTTTACCTCAAACAAAAAACAGAGGAAATCAGATACATAGCCCACAACCTGGGGAATGTAGCACGCCGCATCCGAGCATATAGCATCCCCATGTTTTGCAAGAGATCCAGAACCCAACACCACATTCTCTAAGATATTCCAACAGATACCCGGCACAGTAAAAAACAATCTTTCTTTAGTTTTTCGTCCCCCAGAGGAGAGCCGCTCATGATTTCTCGAAACGATCGCCGGCCAAAAGGCTTTACACTGATCGAACTTCTGGTGGTCATCGCCATCATCGCGGTGCTCATTGCATTACTTCTCCCCGCAGTTCAGCAAGCCCGCGAAGCAGCCCGCCGCAGCCAGTGCAAGAACAACCTCAAACAACTGGGAATCGCGATCCATAACTACTCGGATGTCCACGGGCAGTTACCTATTACTTTTTACGACCGAAGAGGAGGAAATAACCAAACTGTATTTACGGCATTACTCCCCTACATGGATCAGGCACCGTTGTATAACGGTATTAACCAGAGATCCAGAAACTACACGACCTATATGGTCAACGGTAAAGAACTGGGCAAGCACATCATTCCGACTCTGCAATGCCCCAGCAATCCCGACACCATCGCAACAATCACCACGACAGCCCTTTATCAGGGGTATGCTCCCACAAGCTATGCTCCCAGCCTTGGCGCTCAGGAAATGTTATCAGGAAATGGCTGCAACCTGAGAACCAATATTGGCATCTCCTATGCCTCTGTTGCAGGTCTGGATGCCAATAGCGATGGTGAAGACCCCTTTAATCGCGGGAACAGACGATCTGACTATGGCCGATCTGCGGAAATATCCGGCATGTTCGCCCGCGGCACCTTCGACCCATGGAGTGCAAAGTTTCGGGATGTGACCGATGGGCTATCGAATACGATCATGATGGGAGAAATCCGCATGTCATGCAATCAACACTTCAGCCAATGGGGATGGGCTTGGCCTGAAGCTCTCTGGTACGCCACCACGGCTCCTATCAACTATCCCACTTGTATGGACGATCCGAATCATAGCGAAACTGACCCCAATCCCTGCCGGCGCAATTCAGGAGGCTTGAACTACAATACAATTTTTGGTTTCAAGTCAAAACATACCGGCGGCTGTCACTTTGTTCTCGGAGACGGTTCCGTTCGCTTTATTAGCGAAAACATCTCCATGATGACATACGCTCAATTAGGTGATCGGGCAGACGGGAATCCCGTAGGAGAGTTCTAAGCGGGCATTGACGACATAATCTCCAGTAGATACTTGACGTTTCAACAATCGTACTCCCTGGAATAGAGACAATGTCCACACGAGCATTGCGACCAGTTCTTTCAATTCTTTGCCTGATTTCTGTGGCAGGATGTGGTTACTCCCAGTTTCCAGCCACATTTCCAGTCACAGGAACCGTTTTATACAAAGGGGAAGCGGTCGAAGGAGCGTCGGTCGCCCTTTCCAGCACGAATTCCAAAGGCCATTCTGCCACTGGCATCACGGATTCAGAAGGCCATTTTTCCGTCACAACATACCTGGGGCCTGCTCACCAACCACCGGGCGCCGTGGAAGGTGACTACCTGATCAGCATCCAAAAGCTGGAAACCGTGCCCATTGATGAGACGCTATCACCTCAGGAGCATATGGATCTTCAAAGAACACTTCCTCCTCCGAAATCACTTCTTCCTGTGAAATACTCGGACCCCCACCGTTCTGGTTTCCGGGTCACAGTTGACGACAACATCGCCCCATTACTACTGAATTTAGACGACCGATAGACCGGGCTGAACTCCTCCAGCTATTAACCAATCCGATAGCGCGACCTGTGTGGGAGAGAGTTAATGACTCCTCTCCCATTCCGATGGGCCGGGTGAGGGCGAGGCACTGCTAAATCGACAGCAACCCCAACTCTCAATAGACAGACTGATTGAAGAACTGCCCTGCCGATGTGACAGCAAGACCATTGAGAATTAGAAAGCGCTAGGGTAACGATTTAATAAGAACTGGAGCCAAAAAACTTTCGTCGAGACAGCACCGTAAGTTTCGCGATCTCAAACCAGCCTGTTGCCGGTTCGCTCCTTTCTCCGTAGTCTGATTCTTCCCCATGATTTCCGAGGAGGAACAGAGATGTTGTCACAGTGCAGGCCTTGCCATAATTCCCAAACGAAGTGGTGGCTATTCCCCCTGCTTTTGGGAATTTCACTCGCTTCCAGTCAATGCTTCGCTGCCGATCAGCACGGCAAGCCCAATTTTGTGTTTGCTTTTGCTGATGATTGGGGCCGGATTGCTTCTATTTATGACCGGCCGGGGGATTCTCTCTCGCTGCACAAAATGGTGAAAACACCCCATTTCGACGAAGTGGCGCGCCAGGGAGTCCTTTTCACCCACGCTTTCGTGAATGCTCCGTCATGCACTCCCTGCCGGAGTTCGTTGATGTCGGGACAACACTTCTGGCGGACAGGCTTGGGGGCGATCTTACGTGGTGCCCACTGGGATGATCAGATCCCCAGTTGGCCACTGATCCTCAACGATGCAGGCTACCATATCGGCAAATCGCACAAAGTCTGGAGTCCCGGCGAACCGGTCGATGCCCCTTATGGCAAGCGTCAGTTTGCTTATGAGAAGCGGGGACGCCGGGTCAATCAGTTTTCGCAGAACATGACGAAACAGATGCAGAACGGAGCCACATTTGAAGCCGCCCGAGGCAAACTGCTGGAGGAAACAGCGGGGAACTTCGATGACTTCCTCAAGGCACGGCCCGCAGAGACTCCCTTTTGTTATTGGTACGGTGCCACCAATCCCCATCGGCTTTGGACACGTGGTTCAGGCAAGGCTCTCTGGGGGATCGATCCCGATCAACTTAAAGGCCAGATGCCACCCTTCCTGCCCGATGTCCCCGAAGTTCGAGAAGATCTGGCTGATTACTTGGGAGAAGTCCAGGCATTCGATGCTCAGGTTGGTGTACTGATTCAACGCCTCAAGCAAGATGGGCTTTGGGACAATACCGTCTTTATCATCAGCGGTGATCACGGGCCACCCGGATTTCCCCATGGCAAATGCAATCTTTATGACTTTGGCACAAGAGTCCCTCTGGCGATCTGCGGCCCGGGGATCAGTTCCCTCCCGGTTGCAAGCCAAAATGGAACGAACGATGTTCGTGTCGTGGATGACCTCGTGTCGTTACCTGATCTGGCTCCGACCATTCTGGAGCTGGCGGGCGTGAGTGAACCCGACGTCATGACAGCGCACAGCCTTGTTCCTCTGCTGCGATCCGAGCAGTCCGGCCTGCTTGATCCCCGGCGAGATCACGTGCTGATCGGCCGTGAACGGCATGTGGATGATGCGCGTGCCGGGCGGTTACCTTATCCTCAGCGCGCGATCCGTACGGCCAAATATCTGCTGGTCGTCAATTATCATCCCGAGCGAATGCCCATGGGCGATGAACGTCAACCAGCCAACGGATCCTGGTCGTTTGAAGTGCTGGCCAATGACACGCGGGCCACCTTCCCCGATTTGGATGCGGGTGTCACTAAAGCCTGGCTGGTGCTCAATCAAAAGTCGGCAGCCGCAGCCCCGGCCTTCCGCTGGTCATTCGCTCCGCGCCCGGAGATCGAACTCTATGACATTCAGCAAGATCCTCATCAGATGAATAATCTCGCAGTGGGAGAAACCGGTTCTGATGAACTCACCCGCACCACCATTACGCGACTGAGACGCCTGTTAGAGCAGGAATTAATCGCCACAGGCGACCCCCGCCTCACCGGCGACCGACAAACATTTGAACGCTCTCCCTTCACCGATTGAGTGATTAATCAAGCGATTGGCCAAGGATTAAACACGGGCTAATTCAAGTTGCGATTCGTATAATATCGTCACTTTCACAATCTGCGCGGCGGTATGAAGAGGCTATGATGGCTTGCATTATTCCCGGCGGTTTTTCAAGCGATCTATGATGCGGGCTTCGTAGCCGCGGCCGGTCGGTGTGTAGTATGTGCGGGGTTCGGTGAGGTAGTCTTGCTTGACCCATCCCTCAGGGGTATCGTGAGGATAAATATAACCTTCTCCATGACCCAGTCGCTTGGCACCCGGATAATGGCCATCCCGCAGATGATTGGGAACTGGCAGGATGTACTGCTTCTGAATGTCACTCAACGCCTGATTGATGGCATTGTAAGAGGCGTTTGATTTGGGGGCCATCGCCACATAGAGAGCCGCCTGAGCCAGTGGAATTCGGCCTTCAGGCATACCAATCATCTCCAATGCCTGAGCAGCAGCCATGGCGACGACCAGTGCCTGAGGATCGGCGAGGCCCACATCTTCGCTGGCAGCAATCACAATCCGGCGAGCAATAAAACGCGGTTCTTCACCAGCTTCCAGCATACGGGCCAGCCAGTAAATCGTGGCGTCGCCGTCGCTTCCTCGCATGCTTTTGATAAAGGCGCTGATAACGTCATAATGATCGTCGCCGCTCTTGTCGTATCGAATGGCTTTCTTTTGCAGTGATTCCTGAACAATGTCGAGTGTGAGATCTGGCACCTGAGGGTTTAACGACTCAACGGCAATCTCCAGCGCCAGGAGCGCCCGGCGAGCGTCACCGTCACTGCTGGCGGCAAGGAAGTCGAACACGTCTTCGGGAACATTGAGCTTTCGCCGGCCATAGCCTCGTGTTTCATCCGTGAGCGTTTGCCGGACAACCGCTTTGATTTCCTCCGCAGTCAGCGGCTTCAACTCAAAAATCTGGCTGCGACTCAGAAGCGGGGCGATCAGTGCGAAGAACGGGTTGGCAGTCGTTGCCGCAACCAGCGAGACAACTCCCTGTTCGACATCGGGCAGCAGGACATTCTGTTGCTGCTTGTTGAAGTGATGAAGTTCATCGACAAACAGCAGGGTTTTGTTGCCACCTGTTTTGAGCCGTTCACGAGCTTCGTCGAGGGCTTCACGGAGTTCTTTGACTCCGGTGGCAGCGGCATTAAGTGCGACAAATCGTCGCTTGGAGCTTTTGGCGATCAGTTCGGCCAGAGTGGTTTTTCCAACGCCGGGCGGGCCATAGAAGACCACGGATTGAATGCGATCCGCAATCAGCATCCGCCGCAGGAGCGTCCCTTCCCCCAGAACGTGTGTCTGGCCAACATATTCATCAAGCGTGCGGGGACGCATCCGGGCAGCAAGTGGCTTGGCATCTTCAAGATAAGACGCCTCAATACTGGAAAAGAGAGACATGAATCACCTGGCATAAGAAGACTGTCAACACAGGCATTATGGCATTTAACAGTGGACAGTCTATGAGAACGCGCCAGATGTGTGGTGTCGTGCGTACCAGTCATCGAAGGTGAGAAGAATTGGGGATTGGCATCCCCCCTACAAAAATTTGCAGAAGGCCACCTCAGAGTCTGCTGGTTGAGAGTTGCTGGGCTGTGGGTGCTTAGGAGTCCACGTTTTCAGAAGCAGGCCCACAAACAAAGCAGACCTGCAAACAAAAAAGTGCAACCTCCGCGTGAGCCGTGTGAGCACTGATGGTTTTCTGAACCCTTAATGTTCAGGTGGATGCCGAACGCCCAGGTTGTGTGAGCCGAGAGGCTGTGTGAACAGCATCGGATATACACGCGGCCAGACGGATCCGACATCCGAAACAATGATTGTAGGGTCAACGCATTTGGCTCATCACGCGCACCGCAGGGGATGCACAAACCCCGAAGGGCCAGTTCATGGTAGCGCGCTTGCGGGAGAGTGGCAAGTTCCTCTCCGGGCGA
Organism: Planctopirus sp. SH287; assembly: GCF_056500625.1. Lineage (NCBI taxonomy): Bacteria > Pseudomonadati > Planctomycetota > Planctomycetia > Planctomycetales > Planctomycetaceae > Planctopirus > Planctopirus sp. SH287. Next base: position 3,661,928 of record NZ_CM151403.1, read on the forward strand.
GAATCCAATCTTCTTGAAATCTTCTGAAGGACGCTTGTCGCCGTTTTATTTAAGAAACAAAAATCTCCGACTCAGGTTCGATTCTTGCACGCTCACCCATCGTTTTTCCAATTGGGGAAGGAAAATCGGAGGCCGTTTCTCAGGAGAACCTTTTCCGGCACGAGGGATTCATGCTGTTTTCGTGGAAATTCTGGTAAAGTGGCCGCAAGTGGAACAGTACGTGCCTACTGCTGAGTCATTAGGCAATTTCCACAAAACAGGTGGAACTTGTGTAAACTTTACTCACCAGTTGTCGTATCGTCAGGGAGGAGCCACCTGACGGATGCTTCGAGGTGACTGAGACGTTCGGCTTTTTCAGATTTCCAAGGCTCTTCTGAAAAAATGCCAGCAGCCCAAAGATCTGGGTTTTGCCAGCATAGACCTGACCTTGTCGTATCCGGATCACACTATGCGTTTGAGTCTTCATTCTGTACCGGCCTGGTTTCATCGCAATACCAGTGTTGATATTGCCCCCTTAGAGGTCACGACCGTGACCGCCGCAGAAATGAATACGCAAGGTCATGCGGTCGAGAAAAAAACGGCCTTCACGCGGAGAGTGTGTCGGTCATCCTGGAGCCTGTTTTCCTGGGCCTTGATGACGATGTTGATATTGGGTGGATTTTCCACTTCACCAGCACAGGCTCAGTTTGATGATCTGTTCGGTGACACCGCAATTGGCGAGGCGCCAGAAAAACCCGTAATCACGGCTCGATTCACTCCGCTGCCACCAGTTGCTGGTAAAACCCGTGTTCAGCTGGAAGTCAAAGCTGTACTTCCACCGGAGTATTACATTTATGACGTTCAGGGGAAGTTCGATGGTCGCACGATCATTACTGTCAAGCTTCCTGCTGGTGTGAAGAGTGTCAGTGAGTTTGTCTCGTCCGTGCCACCCAAGAAGGTGTTTGAGCCGCTGTTCGATGTGGATCTCTTCAAGATTTACGATGAAGCCACCTGGATACAGACACTGGAACTGGATGCTTCCGTCAATGCGAAAACATTGGCGATTTCGGGATCTCTCGAAGGCCAGTATTGCAGTTCGGGTGAAGGTGGCCAGTGCTTGCCGATTATTCCCGCCGCCAAATTCACCGCCAGGCTGGAAGGTGAACTGATTGTCGAGAAGACCAATGCGATGGCTTCGGGCGCTGCTGCACCTGCTGCAACATTGCCCGCGCTATCTTGGGAAATCACAGAGCGTCTGAAGCGTGGTGGCAAGCCACAACCCATGGAGTTCGTCGCCAGGCTCTCCCCCTCGAATGCGAAAGCCGGTGAGCAAGTCACCCTTCAGATTACCGCTAAAGTTGATCCAAACTATCACACGTTCTCGATGACACAGCCGGATGGTTTTGGTGGAGCGGCGACAACGGTTGATTTCGACAACCTGACAGGTCTTGTTGAAGCTGGGCCATTTAAAGCCGACCACCCGCATGAGACCGAGCTTGGTGATGGAGGAGACCTGGAGGTTTATTACGGCAAAGTGACTTGGACGAAGCCTTTTACGGTCGCTGAGGGACAGCCTCAAGGAGGCTATGGCCTCAGGGGCGTGGTGCGTTCTCAGGCTTGCACAACGTCAAGTTGTGTGCCCATGCCCAAGTTTGCTTTTGCGCTCGGCGCACAGACATCTGCTGAAGCAGCCATTGTTGCTGCCACAGCAGATGTTCCTCGCGATACCCCTGCTGCAAGCCCGACAAACAAAGCCCCCGTCCCCATGGACGACCCGACAGAAGCCACATCACCAGAACCGGCGCCGGTTGTTGCAACGATTGAACAGGATGTTGAAGGGGAACTCAGTGCCGAATTGACCAAAGAAGGAGGCATCGCTCCTGGGACATTGGGCTATCTTTTAACCGCTTTTCTGGCGGGATGGCTGGCCTTGCTGACTCCTTGTGCCTTCCCGATGGTGCCGATCACAGTTGGCTTTTTTCTCAAGCAGGGTCAGGGAAAATCGCTGGGGCTGGCTGTGGTCTACTGCCTGTCAATTATCGCAACATTCACCATGCTGGGCGTGGGGTTATCGGTGATCTTTGGAGCGACGTTCCTGACCCAATTGGCCAATAATCCCTGGATGAACTTCGCGATTGGAGCGGTTTTTGTCGCCTTCGGTTTGAGTATGCTGGGCTTGTTTGAAATTCAGCCCCCTTCGTGGCTTCTGACCTATACGGCCAACCATGAATCTGCTGGTGGTTATCTGGGCGTAATTTTTATGGCCCTGACCTTCACGCTGACTTCGTTCACCTGCACATTCCCGGTGGCGGGGACAATTCTCGTGGCCGCCTCTCAAGGAGATGTCTTGTGGCCGATCCTGGGGATGCTGGCGTTCTCAACCGCTTTTGCTCTGCCATTTTTCTTTCTGGCGCTGTTTCCAGGCATGTTGCGGAAACTCCCAAAGAGCGGCGGGTGGTTATTCACACTCAAGGTGGTGCTGGGATTTGTAGAAATTGGCGCTGCCATCAAGTTCTTCAGCGTGGCTGATTTATCGATGAATCCTCAGCCCATCCTGTTTGACTTTGTCTTTGTGATGGTCTCCTGGAGCGTGTTGGCGATCACTGCGGGACTTTATCTGCTGGGGGTTTTTCATCTCTCCCACGATCAGCCACAGGATCGGATTTCGCCGCTTCAGGCACTGGCAGGAACCGCGTTCATTGGACTGTCCCTCTTTTTGATGGTGGGGGTTTTAACCCCGGAAAAAGCAGGCGGAGCCATCATGCCTCAGATTCTGGCCTTTGCGCCGCCTCAATTGAATAAGTCGGCCTCAAAAGACAGCGAAGAATTAGGCCCGGTGCTGATGCACGAAGACCTGAAGTTTGCTCTGGATGTTGACCGAGCCATTCAGCATGCCCAAAACGAGCAGCGTCCACTCTTCTTTGATTTTACCGGCGTGAATTGTATCAACTGCCGATTGATGGAAAAGAAGATGGGTCAGGAAGCCAACCATTCCCGATTGCAGCGATTTGTACTCACTCAACTTTTTGCAGACAAAGTGCCGGTCATCACCGACAAAAAATATGCAGAAAGCCTGCTTGAACGGAATCTGGAACTACAAGTGAAATGGTTCGGCGATGTGTCTTTACCCGCCTATGCCGTGGTGACTCCTGATGGCAAAACGATTCTGGCTGTCTATAAAGGACTTGAGCAGAAGGACGGGGAGTTTGCGGCCTTTCTGGACAAAGGCTGGGATCGTTTCGAGCAATGGAAGACGAAAAAACTGGCTGCTGGAAAAGCCGCAACTGCTGCGGTGAAATAGTGGTTTCACGCAGACATGCCTGTTGACTCCCATGGGCAGGCACCAGGATGCTGGCGAGCAGGATTGCCGGCATCCGTTTCCGGGGCAGTGTGGCTGCGGATGTCCGTCACTTTTCCGGAAAAGTCTGTTTTTTTACGCCGCCAGAACGCGACAGTTAAGAAGGAAGCCGTATTAGTGTTTGAGGCTTTGTTGTTCGAGTTCGAGTAAAGCCCGCTTGCGGTCAATCCCCCAGCGAAAGCCAGTCAGTTGACCGTTGCTGCCGATGACGCGGTGGCAAGGAACGACAATAGCCAGCTTGTTGGCACCGCAGGCATTAGCAACGGCCCGGACGGCTTGGGGTTGAGCGATGGCTTGTGCCAGTTGCAGGTAAGTTCGTGTCTCTCCCAAAGGAATCATGGTCAGTGCCTGCCAGACCCGGCATTGAAAATCGGTTCCCTGCCAATCCAGAGGGATCTCAAGCTTGGTGATTTTCCCTTCGAGAAACGTGACCAGCTGATGATGCCATTCCCGCAGTTTGTCCTGGCAGAGTGTTGAGGGCATTGGCGAAGAATCGTGGGAAGTCGGGGCGAAATTCACACCGGGAAACCGCTCCTGAAGTGATACGAGCACCTCTGATTTTGAGTTGCCCATTGCCACAAAGCATAGCCCTTGGGGTGAACCAGCCGTGATCAGCCAACCCAGAGGAGATTTTGAGGTCATGTAGCAGGGAACATTGGCAGGCATGACGGCGCGAGTTCCACTCTTGATGACGCTGGGATTCACTTGATTTCTCACTAAGAGTTTGGTCGGTAACTGAGCCTTTTGATGGGTCATCCAATACGCTTTGGGCGTGATGCCTATCCGCTTACGAAATAATCGATGAAAGTAGGCCGGGCTGAAGCCTGTTTCATGAGCCATCACTTTAAGAGAGTAGCCTGCCGCTTGTTGCTGTAGCCATTGGCAGGCCCTGTCGACGATCTCATCTGTGGCTGATAAGTCACGATGTGGCTGGCATTTTTTGCAGGGGCGATAACCCGCCCGCTGCGCAAAATCAGCGTTTTCAAAGAACTGTATGTTCTGGCGACGAGGCCGCCGCGATGAGCAACCTGGTCGGCAATAGATTCCCGTGGTTCGTACTGCATAGACGAACGTTTGCAGCCCCTTGAGCTGCCGCGCGCAGACTGCTTCCCAACGGTCTTGATTGAGTTCCGTTTCTGTTTGAGTGAATTCCATCACCCCTGAAAAGGGGGAATCCTTCGCTTTATCAGGCGCCTGACGAGCAGGCGTCTGACGGATGGGCGCTGGCTGGGAACTTCCAGGCATGAATCAACCTTCATCATCATGAGCCGCGCGAGAAGATGCTGTCTGTTTTTGAACTCGCACGAAGTCGTTGTTCTCTTTGTTCTTGCCATAAGCCCCGATTCTCACTGATCCCTCATCTTTTGACGTTAACGACCGGATCCCAGGTTTCCATAGCAGTCATTGCGCACCAATTCAAAAGGGGAGAGTTTTCTGGAAAATCAGAAGTTATTGGCAGCAAAATACATGACTTTAAAGCATGGCCAGCTTCATGATTCGACCGGATGAAAACCCGATAATGACGGCATCTCCCAGTGCGGTCACCTGCATTTTCAGGAGTGGTTCAGGCAAGGGCAACAGGTAGAGCAGGTCACCGTTTTTTGTCAGACAAGCCAGATGCTGCTCAAGAGTTCCCGAATAGATCCGATGACTGTGATAGCTCTGCCCGACATGGCTGGCAGTTCCATCCAGCATCAGTGTCCCGGCGGCTGCGCCATCATTGGAGAACATTTGCAGGCCATGCATGAAGCCTGCTAACAGAATCGACTCGCCATTTCCTGTCGTCGAGAGTCCTCCAATCGTTGACCAGAGGGTTTCTGACCAGTGGATCGATCCATCCAGACCGACTTTGGAAATCAGACCATATTCTGCCGCACCCACCAATGATGGCTCAGTTCCCAGAAATGCCAGATGCTTGAGTGGGCGGGGCGTTTCAAAGCTGGAATGCTTCTTGTTTCCCTGCGTCAAAATGACCGTCTGTCCGCCCGTCAACGAAACGGCAACGTGTTCTCCATAAGGCGTCATCGCCAGCGAAAGAATGGAATCAGCCAGTTGTCTTGTCCAGAGAAATGACAGTCGCTTGGTCAGGAACGACAGCGAGCTTGGCCCGGAAACAACCGCCACAGCCGCTCCGTTATCAGCAATCGAGATTTCCCGCGCGACCTGTCCTAACCGTGTCAGCGTCCGCACCTGACCATCCGCGTCGAGAAGGTAAAGCCCGCCCGAATGATCACTGGCAACCACCTCGCCACTTTCCCGGGCCAGCTTCATGTCGGCTAACGGGGCATCGGTGGTGTAAGACCACATGCAGGTGGGAACTCGCCCCTGCCCGTTCTGTATCCAGCGAAGATTTTCCTGACTCACGGGGCCGCCCCTCTCAATATCCAGCAATGTCCAACACCAGAAAGGTGAACCAGATCCTTAAGCATGGAAACCACTCATGGCAGACCTGATAATCACCTTTTCACAAGGCAAAAGAAAGAGGGGTGTCGCGATCGAACTCAGAAGTGACGACGACCTGGAGGGCTATCTGCAACCGATGCTGTGGTTAATAACGGGGCGATATCGGCATGATTTGCCGGCGAATCATTGAGGGGATCACCCGAAAGTCGGTGTATTCGTCAAAGTCGGTGTTTTCCGCTGGGGTTCTCCCTCATCAGGGCCGATGTAGACGAAAGACGATCTTCCGCCACTGGTCGAGACTGGTCTCTCGACTTGCTGACATTTTCTGGCGGATGGGCCTCCAACAGAAAGTCCTCCGATGGAACCAACATCTGCACCGATGTTCGTTCTTTCAACCGATGGCGAGTTGCATGGTGTTGACACCGAAGGCAACCGTGAGTTGGTTAGACGAATCTACGCCTGTTTTCAGGCATGCGAAGGGATTTCGACCGATGAACTCGAGATGGGAGTCGTCGCAGAAATGCGGCAACTGCTCGGGCAGGTTGTTCCTTTGCTCCAGAATCGTAAACAACCGATCTCTGAACGCGAAGCTGCCTGAATTGGCGGATGATTGATGACGCCACTCTGCCTCTGTGAAACATGTTTCTCAGGGCAGAAGAGGCCGTCTGCTCATCGTGTAAAATTCTGAGGCTGGCCTTGGTGACGGACTCACCTTGACCTGAATTGCCATCCGCCAGACGATCTGTCGCAAACAGATTTCCGGACGGATGGCGAAATTGTTTTCCGGCAAGCATTAAGTCACGGTGTCAGGGACGATTGGCATGCACCTTTTCTTTTCCGTGGGTGAACCCAGTGGCGATCAGCATGCGGCTCATTTGATTCGCGCGATCCAGCAACGAGTTCCCGGCGTGAAAGTCAGCGGTCTGGGCGGGCCAGCCATGGAAGTGGCTGGCTGTGAAGTCATTTATCCTCTGACAAATCTCGCTGTCATGGGGATTTTCCGTGTGCTGCCGCTGCTATTCAAGTTCTACAGTGTGTTCCGTCAGGCCCGTGCTCATCTGAAAAAACACAAACCTGACGCCGTCATTCTGATCGACTTTCCCGGCTTCAACTGGCATATCGCCAAGGCAGCAAAATCGCTGGGGATTCCCGTTTATTATTTCATGCCTCCTCAGATGTGGGCATGGGGTGGTTGGCGGATTCATAAACTGAAGCGCACTGTCGATCACGTTTTCTCTGGGCTGCAGTTTGAAACCGAATGGTATGCCCAAAGGAATGTTGCGGTCACAAACGTGGGTCATCCTTTTTTTGATGAAGTGGCCCATCATCCACTCGATCAATCGTTCACCCGTGAATGGAAGCCTTCTCATGGCCGGGCGATTGCGCTTTTACCTGGCTCTCGGGGGCACGAAGTCACTCAAAATTGGCCTCGGTTGCTGGAAACAGCCCGGATCCTCAATGAGCGTTACGATGATCTGACATTCTTTGTCCCTTGCTATAAAGAAAAGCAAAAGCAGTGGTGCATTGAAGAGTTTGTGAAAACAGGCGGCGGACTGCGTATGAATTTCTTCCTGGGGCGCACGCCGGAAGTGATTGATCTGGTCGATTGTGCCCTGGTCGTTTCGGGATCTGTGGCGCTGGAACTTCTGGCCCGTCGTACGCCTTATGTGACGTTTTATTCTTGCGGGTGGCTGACCTATTGGATTGGCTGCCTGGTGATTGACGTTCCCCATTTTTCACTTCCGAATCTGATGGCTGGAAGACGAGTCTTTCCGGAACATCTGTTTGTAGGGAATGATCCCAAGGCCGTCACCAAGCTGGTGGATTCCATCTCGCCATGGTTGGCCACCCCCGCTGTCTTTGAGGCAAAGCTAGATGAATTGGATGGCATCCGGCGCGATGTCGTCCAGGCGGGTGCCATTACCCGAACGGCTGATGTGATTCTGAAACTGCTCGCTCGCCGAGATGCCGACCAGACATCAGCTGCGGCCTAGTTGCCCAGCCTGAATTGGCTCACCTTGAAATCCGTTTGTCATACGCATTTCAACTTGAAATAGCGCTCTTCGTGCCATGCTCACGGCTCTGAGCTGTCTTTTATACACAACTTTTTCGCCACCTGAACCGCACCAGGAAATTGGCATGGGTGGCCCATACCACCTTGCGGCCGTTACCTCAATATCTGGCATACAGCCGAGGGAATCCAAGGGATTGATGCTGTTCAAAAGTCATAGAGCAGGCTCCCGCCCCATCCCGTTCGACTCCCCTCGTGCATTGTCAAAGTATAAAATTCGGGTTTCGTCTGTTGTTAAGTCCGACAACGGAGGACGTAGCGGCGACATCAACCCGAAAACAAAGCCGTGACACGGCACTCGATCTCTTCCGAATTCCTTCGCGCTCTTCTTTTCTTCGCGGTAAAAATTCTTTGACTCACCGCAAAGGCGCGAAGAACGCAAAGGAGTCATTCCGATGAGCAGGTTTTTCCCCCAGGCCGGAACTCCCGTGGGTTGATCTGGTCATCACCCCTTGATGGTGTCAATGCCGTGCCGCTTGCTCAAGGGAATAAGAAATTTATGTATAAAAGACAGCGGCTCTGAGTGAGCATGGCGGATGCTCATTTGACGCCGATCTTCCATCAATTCAAAGAGCATGCCGCAAGCATGGCATGAAGGCACGATTTGAGAGGACTTGACTCATTGAGCCAAGTCGTGCGGCTCAATAAAAGTTATGTGTAATAGACAGCGGCTTTGGGCAAGCATGTTTTTGTGATCGTCAACGCGCTATTTCAAGTTGCGATTCAACTCAGCCATCTGCACAAAAATGCGAACACCCGGCTTCTGGGAGTGAAACCGGGCGTTCAAAAGAATGACTAACCAGCGTCTCTCAGCCGGGCATTGGGATTATCGCAGCGCTTCCTTGGAGAAGTTGGCAATGACTGAGCCGACGTAACGCAAGACACCCTGGTTGGCGTTAATGTTGCCAATCACGTCTTTATCCTTGCGTTCAAGGCTGAAAGTGAAGAGGTCATTCCCTTCCGCAAAAGCATCCACTGCCAGCTTTCTGAGGTTATCCATCTTCTTAATCGTGTCGAGTTGGGTCTTGGTTTTGCCTTCTTTGCTCAATGGTGTGTTGCTACGGAAGATCTGCAGCACACGTACGGCAGGGCCAAACTTGATTGTCCCAGAAAGAACCACCGGGTTGACAGCCTTGGGGCCAGCAGCCTGTGTATCGATGGCCGCCTTTAATTCCTCAAGGCCACCCTTGCCAGCGGCACCCCAGACAATGTTCTTGCCAATTCCGATGTACAAATCGGTCTGGTCTTTACCGAATACTGACTGAAAGCCTTCCAGGCGACGCTGCGGGAATGTCAGTTTATGGATGGCAACTCCGGCATGCTCTGCGACATCGGCTTCAAACTTCCAGTCGTCACGAATTTTGGGAAGCATGGCAGCCAGTTTGGCAGCAGGTGCGGCATCCGCCACCAGAATCCCGCAGGTGAGATTATGGACATCTCCCTCAGTGGCATGCAGATCCACATAAGCGTCAAGCAGGCCCTGTGGGATCGCTGCTGTAAACATCTCAAAAAGACCTTTTGAGAACTCCTTGGCAGCAGCTTTGCCGTCGGCTGTCAGCAGGGGACGACCATCAATATTGATGCCGATGGCGGCGTTCATCACCGGATAGAGTTCGGCGGAATGCTTCTTTCTCAGTTCATCGATCTCGAAACAGACCTTCCCGGAAATGACGGGCTTGTCGTGAAGCTTGAGCGCCGAAAAAGCGCTCTCTTTTGTTCCCAGTAGCGCAATGCTCGTGGCAAGATCAGTGCCGGGGATGGCACGCAGGAGAAGCGTTCCATTTCCCGTATCACTCTTGGTCTCTGTCGTCCATGTGGCGTGCAGGTGTTCGGACTCAACAATGAATCGTTGTAATTCCGTCAACTGCTGAACCGTTGCCAGGCGTCTTAACTCGAAAACTTCCTTGGCTTCATCCCGCTTGAATTTCACAGCGGCTTCTAACTCAGTGCGCAGCTTGGTGAAGTCAGCCTGACGCTGAGTGAGCGTGGCGGGATCGTTCTTGAGATCGGCCACAATGTCCTGGGAATCGTTCAGCAACGAGGCGGCGTATTTGCCAGGGTCAGGGGCATTCGCGGGAATGTCCTGCAACCGCTGCCCGATCATGGCATACTTGCCATTTTCACGCATGTAATACTTGCGTTTGGAAGCACCAATCTCGGTCAGATCGTAATGGCCAGCGGAATTCTTTTTGACGTTGTAGCCAAATGACTGAACATTCTCTTTGAAGCCATCACGGCCTTCGAGCTTCGTGATGGGGAAATTGAACTGATAGAAGACTTCTTTATCGCCAAGAATGACATCGACGCGAATGGGAGTTTTACCATCGACGCCAGCCAGAAAGCTTTCCAGTGTTGCGTCGAGGTTTTCCCATTCCTTCCTTAATGCGGGAGTTGGCGCGAGGTTCACCAGATACTTCAAATCATCTCGCAGCCGGTCGGCACCGGGCTGAACGAAAGTGAATCGTGGTTCTTCTGCTGGCACGCTGGCGGATGCCGCGATGAGGCTCGTGCCGATCATGGCCGCAGAAATACAACCTTTTGCCCATTTCGAGATGTTGAACTGCAGCACAGAAAAGACTCCCTTCGGAAGTAGGATCCTAATTGTTCGTAATCAGTAGCCGCAATGCGTTGAGCGTGGCCTGTTATGGCATCACGTCAACGATCCCATCGGTCTCGTGGCATGGGAACGAATTCAAAGAGCACGACTTATCTCAAAACGTCAATCTGGCAGCAGACTTCGGTTTTGATCAATGATCTTCGATGTTGAGACAATAGGTTCCTCAAACACTCGGATGTTTGTCAACCAAAACCCGGATCTTGGACAGGCGGATCTGATCACAGGTCGGCACTGTGATCCATTTTTTGCGGGATATTACGCAGGAATGCTGATTTCAAAAGGCGGGATTATCGACAGGCCTCTATGAAAGCAGCCGGGATCATCAAGTGATAATCCCGGCTGCTTTAAGACAAGTTTTTGACTGACTACTGCCGTGTCACGGCTTTGTCTTAGGCTTGATGTCGCCGCAACGTCCTCCGTTGTCGGACTTAACAACAGAAGAAACCCGAATTTTATACTTTGACAATGCACTACTTGGTGCAGGTGCTGCAAGGAGCTTGAGCCGTGGCAGCAGGAACAGCACAGCTGGGGTCAACTGATGCGCAGGTGGTCACAGGAACCCGACGGCAGACTGTACGGGGAACGCAGACCGTCTTGGTTTCGACAACCTTCTTGGGGACGCAGCGAGTACGGGTCACCATCTTGGTCTCACAGACCTGACGGCAGGTGGTGTAAGGAACCTGACGAGTCTTGACTTCCTGAGTCATGCTGCAAGTGGTGTAAGGAACCCGCTTGGTGATGCACTCGTTTGTCCAGCTGCAAGTGGTGTAAGGAACCCGCTTGGTGATGCACTCTTCTGTCCAGGTGCAGGTCGTGTAAGGAACTCGCTTGGTGCAAGTTTCCTGAACCATACTGCAAGTGGTGTAAGGAACCCGCTTGGTGATGCATTCCTTTTCCCAGCGGACGCAGGTGTAAGGAACTTGCTTCACTGACTGAACTGGAACGCGGCGGCAGACGGTATAGGGCTGACGGCAGGTCTGTGTTTCACGAACATAAGTCGTGCAAGGGACTTGTTTGCAGACCTTGCGGGGAACCCAGGTTCGCTTGCAGCAGGTGGTTGGCGGGCATTGCTCGCAGACAGTGCGAACGCAACCAGGACGGTAGACGCAGCGGCATTTGCAAGCATCCCATTCCCATGTGCCTGGGTCTTGCACGCACTTCTGCACCATTTTGCCAGGAACCTGGAAGGATTCTGTCACCCATTCACCGGTGCATTCTTCAACGGTCTTGTAAGTGGTGACCGGCTTGCAGGTGGTGTAGCAAACGTCGCGGTAGCAGGTTTCTGTCTCGGTCTTGTAAGTGGTGCAACAGACCTGACGATAATGCGTTTCGCAAATTGGCTTCTTAACAGTGCAGGTGACATCTCGGTAGCAAGTCTGGAAGACTGGCTTGCACTTGGTGTAACAGACATCGCGGTAGCAAGTCTGATAGCAAGGCTTTTTGATCTTGCAGGTGATGTCGCGGTAGCAGGTCTGGTAGCACGGCTTTTTGATCGTGCAGGTCACTTCGCGGTAGCAGGTCTGATAAACCGGCTTACAGACGGTGTAGCACTCTTCCCGATAGTTCGTTTCCTGAACGGTACGGGTGCAGGTCACAGGAACCTGGCAAGTGATCTGATCATAGACCGTACGGCAGCACTGATACTGCTTCGTGTCCCAAACGGTTTCTTGAACCGTTTGGTAACAGGTCGTCGGGCAGGCCTTGGCGGCGCAGTAATCACCCGCCGGTGCACAAGCCTCGGTTGGACAGCACCGATATCGGGCTGCACCGCAGTATTTCGCTTCGGCAGTATTTGCCAGTCCGAAAGCCAAAAGGCCTCCGAGAGCGACCATCATGGACGCAATTTTCATCGCTCGATCCTTGTTCCTGTCAGAACGGCGTAGAGCTGTTGTCTGGCATTTTGTTCGCAGGTGCCGGGCAACAACTTGTCTCATCGTCTTCATCGACACCCCTTCACAGAGGCTTGAGACAAAATCTGTTTTTTTTTTGAGGGAGCAGCGGGCTTCGGCAGAACTGAAATGTTTTTTGGGGCAAGTGGCAGAATGTGCCGAAAAAATGGAAACCAGAACGACCCACTCAACCTATTCACCCCACACCTCTGGTTTGTCGCGAGTCGATTTTTCTTTTTAGTAGATCGGCTACAGAGCTTTGTTTGCCGAACATCTCAGCCAGAGGCGAGCTTAGTCCCGACAATCGTCACATTTGTCCCCTGTGATGTGTTCACCGCGCGAGCGACTGGGGATCCCTGCGAGAAAGGCTGGGCTATTCCGGGCGTGAGAAAATTGCTGCTCTCCCTATATTCCTCCCCTGACCCTCTTTACAGAGGTTGCCCGAAGGGGACAGGCTCCTATTTCTTGCCAAACCTCCCTTCCTTCGTAGCTTTTTCAGCTTTGCCGCTTTTCAGCTTCGCAGCTTTCCCATGACTCAGGGTTTTCATCGTGCGGTCATCTATGCTTCTGCCGGGCTTTTATCAGGCAACATCTTTCACATCGGCAGACCATCAACACGGAGCCAGAGGGTGACTGGGAACCCTGCGAAGAATAGGGGTGAGCGAGAGCCGCAATTGTCCTTGCCCTATTGCACGACTTGTGCGAGAGTCAGCGAGAACTCTGGGTTTGTTTTTGTGCTTCTTAAGTGCCGTGTCACGGCTTTATCTTGGGGTTTCATGCGTAGGAACGTCCTCCGTTGTCGGACTTAACTACCTGTTCAACCCTGCTTTTAAGCTTTGACAAGGCGCGAGTGATTTCAAGTTTGCAGTTCTCTGTACAGGGGTGCGCCAGTGATGGGATGCGCCAGTGACAGAAATGTGCCAGTGACCGGGATGTGCCAGTGACATGGAAAGTCTGACTCAGCTTGCACCTTATCTCTGGCGTGTTCGAGCCTCTTTGATTGGCTCGTCGATCGCGGCGGTCATGATTGCCGTCTTGTGGGCTACCACGCTGATGCTGTCATTTCCATTGATTAACGTGCTGGTGCATGGCCAGAGTCTAACGGCATATCTTGATCAGGAAATCGAGTCAGCACGCAGCAAATCGATCGCATATGAGTCTGAAGCAGAGCGTTACCAGGAGCAGATCGATCAGATTTCCGCCGATCACTCCTCGAAGGAGCAATCAGGGTTACTGAGCCGGCTTTCACGTGCTCGCCGGAATCTCATTGATTCTGACAGACGACAATTCTATCTCAGCTGGTTTCGGAACGGCTTTTCATCGTGGCTCCCTCAGAAAGCTTTCCCGACGCTGGTCATGTTGTTGATGACGCTCTATCTGGTCACTGCGGTCAAAGGAGTTGTCGTTTATTTTCAAGAGAATCTGGTCGGAAGTGCCGTTGAATCCTGTCTGCTGATGATTCGTCAGCGAATGTATCAGCATGTGCTGCGACTCGATTTCCCCACTCTGGGCCTGTTGGGAACGCCTCAACTGATGGCACGGTTTACGTATGACCTGTCACAATTGGGGGCCGGACTGGGACTGTTTGGTGGCCGCATGATTGCGGAACCGATGAAAATCGTGGCGATTCTGGCCTGCTGCTTTTTCGTTAACTGGCGACTGACAATGCTGTCGCTGGTTGTGGTTCCCCTGGGGGCGGTCTTCTTCGCGAAGTATGGCAAGAAGCTGAAAAAAGCCAATCGCCACCAGATGGAAAGCATGTCCCGGATTTTCGAGCAGTTAGAAGAGACCCTTCGCTCGTTTCGCACCATTCTTGCTTTTGGGTTAGAACGCTACCGTCGGCGTGATTTTCATAACGAGCACAAAGTGGCGTTTGCGCAGAAGATGAAAATCCTGCGGATAGACGCATTAGCCAGCCCAACGACCGAAATTCTGGCGACGATCGGAGCCTGTATCGCACTATTGCCTGGTGCTTATCTGGTGCTGAGGCAAGAGTCTGGAATTTTTGGAGTGCAACTTTCCGACGGGCCGCTGGATATCGCTGAACTGGCGTTGCTTTACACGTTGATGGGGGGGTTGCTCGATCCCGCGCGAAAGCTTTCCGGCGTTTATCCCGGATTGAAAAAATGGTCAGCCGCTTGTGAGCGGATTTTTTCTCTGCTGAAAACGACCTCGCGTGTCAAACAGGATCGGGATTGGAAAGAGCTGCCCCGGCATTTTGAATCGATTGAGTTTCGTGAAGTGACCTACACTCATCCCGTGGCTCAGGAAACAAATGATTCTCGGCCACCCGCATTGGATAAAGTTTCGCTCAAAATTCCCTTTGGTGAGACCGTGGCGATTGTCGGTGGGAATGGTTCCGGGAAATCAACACTGGTCAACCTGTTACCACGACTCTACGACCCGGAACATGGCATGGTTCTGATCGACGGGATTGATATCCGCCATACCAGCCTGGCGATGTTACGAAAGCAGATTGCGCTGGTTCCTCAGGAAACACAGCTTTTTCATCGTTCCATCGCGGACAATCTGCGTTATGGCAGCTTTCAGGCCAGTGATAAAGAAGTGGCCGACCTGTCTCGTGAGTTCTCGATTGATTCATTTGCCTCGCAATTCCCGGATGGTCTGGCAACTTCAGTGGGAGAGCGGGGACAACGTCTTTCCGGAGGGCAACGGCAACGTGTCGCCATGGCCCGTGCGTTCCTGAAAAATCCAGCGATACTGATTCTCGACGAAGCCACATCAGCGATTGACCGTGAGAGCGAACAACGCCTATACGAAGCGCTGGCTCAGCGAAAAGCCGGTCGAACAGTGCTGATTGTGACCCATTCCCTGAGCGACTCCCTACTTAATATGGTTGATCGGGTGGTCGTCATGGATCATGGTCAGGTGATCGCCAGTGGACAGCACGAAACGCTGCTGCGCAGTTGCCCTTATTATCGAAACCTCTATGCCGCCCAGAGAGAACAAGCCTATGCCGCTTGATTCAATACCGGCACGAAAGCACGACGATGCAAATCGTTCTTGATCGTGGTCAGATCAGTTTGAAGACAGAAAAATCTGGCCATCTGCGCCCGGGTGAAGTTCCGATTCAACTGAGCCTTGCGGGTGTTTGTGAAACTGACCTGCAATTGATGGCGGGGTACATGTCTTTCTCGGGCGTGCTGGGGCACGAATTTGTCGGTATAGCACAGGCTGGGCCTTTGGCCGGCCAGCGTGTGGTCGGCGAGATCAACTGCAGTTGTCAGGTTTGTGAATACTGCCAGCGTGGCCAGAAGCTGCATTGCCCTCATCGGACGGTGTTGGGAATTTTGAACCGTGATGGAGCATTTGCCACCCAGTTTTCACTTCCGCAAGAGAACTTGCATCGCGTCCCCGACAAGATCCCTGATGAAATCGCCGTGCTGACTGAACCGGTGGCAGCGGCTCTCCGGGTTCAAGAGCAGGTCGATCTTGAGGGAAAACGTGTGCTGGTAGTCGGAGATGGTCGCCTGGGGAGTCTTTGTGCGGCAACACTGCATTCCAACGCCAAAGCCTTGACAGTTGTGGGCAAACATCAGTCCAAGCTGGAATTCTCGCGTCAATTGGGGCTGGAAACGTTTCTTGTCTCCGAGTTACCAAGCGGGCGAAAGTGGGATGTTGTGATTGAAACCACAGGCCGACGCGAAGGATTGGGGTTTGCTATTTCTTTGGTGGAACCCGAGGGCACTCTGGTGCTGAAAACCACGGTCGCCGGGGAACATCAGCTGTCGCTGGCATCCCTTGTGATCGATGAAATCCGGGTGATCGGTTCACGGTGCGGCCCCTTCGCCAAGGCCCTCCAGTGGTTGGAGACACATGGCGAAGTTTTGCGGCCACTGATTGAACAGATCTATCCGCTGGCTCAGGGATTGGAAGCTCTGGCCCATGCACAGAAGCCCGGCACACGCAAAATTCTTCTCAAGCCCTGATTCATACCGGGTGTTCATACCGGAAAATTGCTGCTAACGGACGCTATTTTGTCGCGACATTGTTTGTCGTCACGTTGAACGTTTCGGGAGCCTGGCCTTCCACCTGAATGGTGAATTTCTTTCCGTCTGGTTCCACGCTCGCTTTAATAAAGTGGCCTTTGCAGTCGGCGCTGTCGCTGGAGTTGGCGATTCGATGGGCGGCCGGCTGGAGATGATCGGGCAACTGAATATTACGATGTAATTGATACTGGGCTTTCAGCGACGGAATTTTCCCCAAAGTCTCCAGGACATCTTTCGCTCCTCCTTTGGTCGGGCCATTACAGGTGACAGTCACCACAGGCTCAATGGCTTTCACAAGCACCGGATTGTTGCTGACGTTCAGTCCATGGTGTGTCACCATGAACAAATCAACTTGCCCCACAGGGTTGTTGGGGGACATCAGCCGATGTTCTGTGTTCCACGTCAAATCACCACAGGTTAAAAAAGCGAAATCGCCGAGTTTGAAGAGAATACTCAGGCTTTTTGCGTTGTCAGAAGTGTCTTCAGGCTTGGCGACATGTTCGCCGGCAAAAGGATTGGCCGGGCCGTTGTTGGCGATGGTTTGTCCACTTCCGGTCAGCACCTGAGCGGTCAATTGGGGCGATGACGAATCTTGGGAGTTAGCGGCGAATTTCAGTTCATCTCCGGGAGAAAGTGCGACCGATTTGTTTTGTGTCGCGGCGCGGTAGAGGGCAATCCGCTCGGGGAAGCCTTTGTCATCTGGCAAGCCGTCTGGAATCCCGCGATCGAAGAACTGCTTCACCGGGATCTGGCTGACAAGGGCGGCATGATTTCCGTAGTGATCGAGATGCCAGTGAGAAACGATGGCCTTGTCGATCTGTTGACGGCGTGCGATGTCTTTAGTCACACGCAAGATCCGCTGAAGATCCCGCCCGCCGTAATCCGGGTAACCAGAATCAATCAGAATGGATTCCCCGTCAGGCGTCACCAACAGAGTGGCCGCTCCGCCTTCGACATCAATGAAATAGATGTCGAGCTTTTTGTCGGTTTCGTCGGCGATAACAGAACTCCCGCCCGCGATTGTCAATGTGATGAATGCCGCAAGGACGCGAGAGTTCCCCATGGCCCGGCAAAAGAGAGAAGTCAAACTCATTCTCAACCTCAAAAGCTGTTGTCTTTCCGGCGATGTCTCTGAGCCGGTAAAGTTTCAAAAGCAGTGCAACAACACGAATCAACAGTGGTTGATTTATCAGAGCGTGTTGCGAGCCATTTCGCCACTGAGTCATTGAAGTTGAAGCCTGAGTGCCGTGTCACGGCTTTGTCTTCGGGTTGATGTCGCCGCAACGTCCTCCGTTGTCGGACTTAACAACAGAAGATTCCCGAATTTTATACTTTGACAATGCACTGGGTCATGAAATGCCGGATGAAAGTTGACCTACTTGCATTATCCAAAGTTGTTTTTCAGCAGGGCTTCAACGCTGATTGATGGAGGACGCCAGGCAATTCCTGTTTTTTTAGTGAGCTTTACCGATTGCAATCATCCATTTTCCCCTCTCTTTCGATTTCCTTTCGTAGAATTGATAAGGTCGAGTGCTGATTTTCATTGTCGTCAAAATTTTGAACGGCAGCGGATCGTTGTGATGGGTGATTTGCGGTGGCTTTGGAAAAATGTTTGTGGAAAATCGGCAGTGCAGGCGATGAACCCATGCAACTTTTCCGGGAAATCAAACTTCACCCCAACTTCCTGTGTTGCAAAATTGCCAATTCTGATACGTTGAGAGCAGGTATTCTCGCCAAGGTCTTAATTCTTGGCCCATGTCGGGCTGAGTTGCCAGTTTGAAGCATGACCCGGGGCTTTGAACATTTTTGGCGAGCCGGGATCCCCCATGAAGTGATCGAGATGAGTCCTTCTGACGCCTTGCTGGCTACTCCTCGCCCCCCACGCAGTTCCTCCCCTGATCCTGCAATGATCCCTTCGGCAAATAGCCCTAACTTTATGTCGCCTCCTCCGACGCCACCGCCATCTGCTTCATCCACTTCCGGTTCATCTGTGAACGGCCAGACGGCCAGTGATGCCGGGGTTGTCAACAACGGAGCCGCTTCCAATACCGGGCTGTCCGTTGCTTCCGGCGATGCTCTCAGTCGCGATGAAATTGCCCGCGGCCTGGAGAATGTCGCCAGTTCCAGCCCCTCCTATGTGGAGTCGCTGTATCAGGAATTTGTGAAGTCGCCCGAGAACGTCGACCCTGCCTGGAGGGAATACTTCCGGCAAATTTCGGAAGTCGCACGCCAGGCCCCTGAGCACGAAGCCAGTTTCTTCCGCGCTCCCACAATGGGCGACACCAAGGTCGTCTCACCGGTTGAGCTGGAAGCGGCGATCCTTCAGGAACGCGTCGATCGTCTGATCCGTAACTATCGGGCGATGGGTCATTACGCAGCGATCATAGACCCGCTCAGTCAACCACGGGAGCCAATTCCCGAACTCGACCCGGCCTCCTGCGAATTCAGCCCCAGTGATCTGGATCGTCAGTTTTCGACGGTCAGTTCCAGCGGGCCGAATGTGCGCACATTGCGCGAGATCCTCCAGTGGCTCCGCAATACTTATTGCCGTTCGATCGGTGCGCAGTTCATGCACATCGACAACGTGAAAGTTCGCGAATGGCTGCAGGATCGCATGGAAGCGTGCGAAAACCGCATTTCCCTTACCGTTGAACAACAGAAACGAATTCTCAAGCGACTCAGTGATGCGGTTGTTTTTGAAGACTTTATTCTGCGAAAATTCCAGGGAGCCAAAAGCTTCTCTCTGGAAGGGGGCGAAACGCTGATTCCACTGCTGGAGTTGGCGATTAACAAATCGGCCGAACATGGTGTGGAAGAAATCATCCTCGGGATGGCTCACCGTGGCCGCCTGAATGTGCTGGCCAGTATCATGGGTAAGCCGGCTCGTGCGATCTTCCGTGAATTTGCCGACCTGGATCCCCAGATGCATCTGGGGCGCGGTGACGTAAAGTATCACCTGGGCTACAGCAACGACTACGTCACGGCTGACGGCAAGAAAGTTCACCTCTCACTCTGTTTCAACCCCAGCCATCTGGAGTTTGTGAACACAGTGGCGTTGGGTCGCGTACGTGCCAAACAGGATCGCCGCAACGATACGGCTCGTCGCAAGACGATGGGCCTGCTGATCCACGGTGACGCGGCTTTTGCCGGTGAAGGGATCACCCAGGAAATGCTCAACCTGAGCGAACTGGAGTCGACCAAGACGGGGGGAACAGTCCATGTGATTGTGAACAACCAGATTGGTTTCACGACACCGCCGCATCAGGGACGCTCCACATCTTATGCAACCGATGTGGCCAAGATGCTGCAGATTCCGATCTTCCATGTGAATGGGGAAGATCCTGAAGCCGTGGCTCAGGTGGTGGAACTGGCGATGGGCTTCCGTCGTGAATTCCAGCGGGATGTTGTGATCGACATGTACTGCTACCGGCTGCGTGGCCACAATGAGCAGGATGAACCACGATTCACAAACCCCGGCATGTACAAGGCGATTGATCGCCGCCAGCCAATGCGAGTCACCTATTCCAACCATCTGACGAAGTTGGGCGGCGTGACACAGCAGGAAGCCGACGAACTTGTTTCTCAGCATAAGTCGCAACTGGAATCCGAGTATCAGGTGGCAACGGCTTCGGATTACCAGCATCGCTGGGAGCAACCCAATCAGTTGTGGAAGAGTTACCGTGGAGGCAATGAAGACATTGCTCACGATGTTGCCACCGGAGTTCCTGTTCCCACATTGATGCAGTTGCTGGAAATCCAGACGCAACTTCCTGATGGTTATAAGCCTCATCCAAAGATTCAGAATATTCTCGATCAGCGCAAAGCCATTGCTCGCGGAGAAAGGCCGGTTGACTGGGGTGCGGCAGAAACGTTGGCCTATGCCTCATTGCTGGTGGCCAAGCATCCGGTGCGACTGCATGGTCAAGACTGTGAACGCGGCACATTTGCTCATCGTCACGCCGTGGTGCATGACATTGAAACGGGTGCCAAGTACGTTCCGCTTCAGCATCTGGCCGCCGATCAGGCGAAATTCTTTATCTATAACAGTGCTTTGTCGGAAACCGGGGTTCTCGGCTTCGACTATGGTTTCAGCCTCGACTGCCCCGATGGTCTGACTGTCTGGGAAGCTCAGTTCGGTGACTTTGTCAACGTGGCTCAGGTGATCATCGATCAGTTCATCGCTAGTGCCGAAGACAAGTGGAATCGGTATAGCGGTCTCACGATGCTGTTGCCACACGGTTTTGAAGGGGCAGGCCCGGAGCACTCCAGTGCTCGTCTGGAACGTTTCCTTGAAGCCTGTGCCGAAGACAATATCCAGGTCTGTTATCCCACCACAGCCGCTCAGCTTTTCCATATGCTGCGCCGACAGGTGCTGCGTGCGTGGCGCAAGCCGCTGGTAGTGATGACACCCAAGTATTATCTCCGCTCACCTGCCGTGGCGGCGACTTTGGAAGAGTTGGCGACGGGATCGTTCCAGCGCATCATTCCCGATGTTCTGAACAACCGACCCGATACTGAAGTGAAGCAGATCTTGCTTTGCACCGGTAAGGTTTATCACGAATTGGCGGCCCGTCGTCAGGAATTAGGGCGGAATGATGTCGCGATCGTTCGCGTCGAACAGCTCTATCCACTGCCCACGGCTGAGTTGCAGAATCAGTTAGCTCGCTACGCTCCCCAGACTCCTGTGACCTGGGTTCAGGAGGAGCCGGAAAACATGGGCGCCTGGCGGTTTGTTCTGGCACAGTGGGGACTCAATGTATTGAAGCCACATCATTTGCGGTGCGTCAGTCGCCCCGCATCGGCCAGTCCAGCCACCGGATCGAAAAAGAGTCACGAAATCGAACAGGAACGGTTACTGTCCGAGGCATTTGGCAACTAAATAATCATGAGATTGAAGCGGACTCAGCCAAAGATGGTTAGAGTCCGTTTCTCATAAAAATACAGAACTGATTTCCAGACTTACAGATATTGATTGAGACATTTTGTTAGGTCGACCTCCGATGTACGAGGAATCGGCCTGTCCGCTTCAGACAATAGATCCATGTCCAAGAGGGAAGGCAAGAGGCTGTCATGCCGGTGGAAGTGAAAGTCCCCAGTTTCGGCGATTCGATTGTTGAAGTCGTCATCGGGCAGTGGTTCAAAAAAGTGGGCGATACCATCGCTCCTGACGATGAACTGGTGGAAGTCGAAAGCGAAAAGTCGACTTTACCCATCGTGGCGACTCACGGGGGAGTGCTCCAGGAGATCCTCGCTCAGCCCGGCGAAACGATTGCCGTTGGAGCGGTTGTGGCTCGCCTGGGAGATGCGGGAGCTGCTGCGCCTGCTGCCCCATCAACTCCGGCACCGGCTGCTGCGGCCCCTCAATCTGCTCCATCGCCACAACCTGCACCGGCCTCAACGGCTGGCAATCCGATTGTCATGCCGTCGGCTGCCCGCGCCCTGGCTGACAAGGGTTTGTCTGCCTCCGACGTCACTGCCAGTGGCCCTGGGGGACGGTTACTGAAAGAAGACGTGCTACGTCATTCTTCAGCACCAGCCGCTGCTCCAGCAGCACCTGCACCGGTGGCTCCAGTACCTGCCAAGCCGGCAACGGCTCCTGCCAATGTGATTGCCACACCCGCTCCTGCTGGGGAGCGCGTCATTCGACGCCAGCCACTGACGACGATTCGTAAGCGAATTGCCCAGCGACTGGTCGAAGCCCAGCATAATGCGGCCTTATTGACCACGTTCAACGAAATCGACATGTCGAACGCCATGGCGCTTCGCAAAGAATATCAGGACAAGTTCGTCGAGAAGTACGGCATCAAGCTGGGCTTCATGTCGTTCTTCGTGAAGGCTACGATCAATGCGTTGCTAGCCTATCCCGCCATTAACGCGGAAATCCAGGGCAACGATGTCGTCATGCACGACTATGTTGACATGGGGATCGCCGTGGGTGGTGGCAAGGGACTGGTTGTTCCTGTGATTCGCAGTGCGGAAAAGCTCTCGTTTGCTGAAATCGAAATGTCGATCAACAAGCTGGCCAAGCGGGCGATGGAAAACTCACTGAAGCCGCAGGATCTGGAAGGTGGCACGTTCACCATCAGCAACGGCGGTGTTTACGGCTCACTGCTGTCGACACCGATCGTCAATCCCCCACAAAGCGGCGTACTGGGGATGCACTCGATCCAGGATCGCGCGATGGTTGTCAACGGCCAGATTGTTGCCCGTCCGATGATGTATGTGGCACTGACCTATGATCATCGCATTGTGGATGGCAAAGAAGCGGTCAGCTTCCTGAAGCGAATCAAGGAATGTGTTGAAAGCCCACTGCGCCTCATGCTGGAAGTTTAGCGCCGTGTCACGGCTTTGTCTTCGGGTTGATGTCGCCTTAAGTCCTCAACAATAGGACTTAATAACAGAACAAACCTGAATTTCAAACGTTGACAATCGACAAACAGGGCAATCACATTGCTCTATAAACAAGGGAGTCCAGTGATGACTGGACTCCCTTTTTCTATGCGCATTATGCATAACTCAGTGCGTCATTGACTCATAAGCATTCCCATTTGAAACAGCATTCTATGTGCCATACTTGCAGCTTTGGACAAGCATGTTTTTGAGATCATCAACGCGCTATTTCAAGTTGCGATTCGTATGAGTACAGCTAACTTGTGGCACCCTGGGAGGGGCATGGGGGGGCACAAAGAACCACTGGGAAGGGGCCAAGGGAAATATACAGTGTTTTTGTCGAGATTGTGTATCCGAATCGTCGGAGTATAGTCACACCCACTGCTGCCTTAGCCGACGACGGATGGTCAGCGAAGGTTTCAAGTTCTGAAAACACATGAAAAAGGAATGACTCTCATGGCTACAATCGCTGCTCCTGTCACTCAGATGCCAGTCTCCGCTGTCCCAACCGCTCAGATCAATTGCCTCACCGTACCGAAGTGCAAGATCACTCTCGAAAAGTGTGCTGGCGGCATGAAGATGATTTGCAAGTGTGATGACGAAGTCACTTGCAGCATGATCCAGGCCCTTTGTGCTCAATGCGCCGGCTGCTTGTGCAGTGTCTGCTGCGTGCAAAATGGCAATTGTGTCTGCTGCTGCAACATGACCATGTGCAAATGCACTTGCGAAATGACTGCCGATGGTTGCTGCATCACCTGCACTTCGGGCGATGCCGAATGCTGCAAGATGATTCAGGCTTGCTGCGATCAGTGCTGTGCCTTGATGGCTTGCGGCTGCACCTGCTGCATCTGCCTCAACGGGATGCCTGTCTGCTGCTGCTAATGCCGCGTCAAATCTGAAAAATTATCGCGATACGGTTCAACTGCGTTAAAAGCCGAGTTGAAGAACAATGAGAGCCGGTGGCTGGTCAAGCCCCCGGCTCTCATTGCGTTCAGGAGGAGGCGTCACGATCGCGACTCAAAAGATTGGCAATAAGTGTCGTGACCGTTTGAAGGAGAGAGTGCCGTGTCACGGCTTTGTCTTAGGGTTGATGTCGCCGCAACGTCCTCCGTTGTCGGACTTTACAACCTGTTCAACCCTGCTTTTCAACTTTGACAATGCAAGAGTCATCAAGTGCAGTTAATCATGCTGATGTCATTTCGGGCAGAGAACGGCCATCGTTGGTAGCACGCCCCTCCATCTTGACTGGTTGGAAGCCTGATTAGTTGAAATTGGTTCCGGCGAGTGCTCCTTCCAGAACCTTGCGATTCCTGACTTGCCGTCGAGCCGTCAAAAGAGCGGCTTCATAGATGGGGATAGCCCACGCGGGGATTGCCATCGAGTCCGACTTGGCTTGTCCTTGGAATTCTGAGTCAAATCCAGCGGTCGCATTCCACCGTTGCTCCCCTTCTGGCAGACAACAGCCCGCACCGACACTTTCGAAAGAGCGAGAGATTGTTCGCTGTTCGAAGAGGTTCATCGATGTCAGTCGGTTGTGGGCCATGATCAATCAGGTGCTCCGTTTTTGCTCGAGAAGTTAAGGCGACGAAATTATCATCGACTCAGTGGGTGTATCGACTTGAACTCTATGTCGAGAAGTGCCGAAAAACAAGGGCGATTTTTGACGCTGGAAGAATGGGTAGTTTGAGTGAAGCGTTTTACAAAAAAACAAAAAGACGTAACATGATATTTCATAATAAGATATGACATACGTTTTGATAAAACACTATTCTTTCTCTTTTCAGGAAAAATAAAACACGATAGTAATGGTGATATTATATTTCCACCCGAGGGAGAAGACGAGTGAAGCTCTCACGCAAAGCGGATTACGCGCTTCGGATTCTGATCACGCTGGCGAGCCGTTGCGGTGAGGGGCCTATTTCACTTACTGAGTTGGCACGGCTCAACGATTCTCCCAAGCGATTCCTCGAACACATCGTGCTGGATCTGAAATCACAGGGCTGGATCGACAGCTCTCCCGGCCGAAATGGTGGTTACAACCTGGCCCAACCTCCTGAACAAATCACCATGGGTCAAGTGGTCAGATTCTTTGATGGCGTGATTGCTCCCGTAGGATGCGTCTCAACTTCACGGCACCGCCCCTGTTCACAAGCGAGCATCTGTCGATTCCGACGGGTCTTGTTGGAAATTCGCAATTTTACCACTCGTTACCTCGACAACATGACGCTGGCGGCACTGACAGAACTGGAACCTGTTGATGACCAGGAAGTTTTTGCCTTGGAATTGGCCGGTGGAGATGGCATCTAACATTGTTAACGGATAGCTGCCTGGCCTGTTATCAGACTTTAGTCTGCGCTCCTGCCTTGATGTTCTCATAATAATGTTCTTCTGATGATCCATAATAGAAGTGATCGCGCCATGGCCTACGGAACGATATTTCCCGACATCACGACCACCGTGGGTAACACGCCTCTGGTACGAATTCGTCGCCTGATTCCGGAAGGTCATGCGACCGTGCTGGCGAAATGTGAGTTTTTTCAACCCTTGGGGAGTGTTAAAGACCGGATCGGAAAGGCCATGATTGATGCTGCTGAAAAAACTGGCCTCCTGACGCCCGAAACGCACATTATTGAGCCTACCAGCGGAAATACCGGAATTGCGCTGGCGTTCCTGTGCGCGGCCCGAGGTTACCGCCTGTCGCTAACCATGCCCGAGTCCATGTCTGTTGAACGACGAACACTGCTTAAAGCATTGGGGGCTAATCTTGTGCTGACTCCCGCAGCGGAAGGAATGAAAGGGGCGATCACCAAAGCCCATCAGATGGTCGCGTCAGAACCTGGCGCGTGGATGCCTCAGCAATTTGAGAATCCCGCTAATCCCGCGATTCACGAGGCAACAACTGGCCCGGAGATCTGGGAAGATACTCAACACAAGGTTGATGCCATTGTGGCCGGCGTCGGGACAGGGGGGACAATTACCGGCGTGACCCGTTATCTCCGGAAGTTCAACCCTCAGTTCCAGGCGATTGCCGTAGAACCGGTGCACTCGCCTGTACTGAGTGGCGGTTCTCCTGGTGTTCATAAAATTCAAGGGATCGGGGCAGGCTTCATTCCCAGGAATCTGGACACGCGACTGGTGAATGACATTGTGACAGTCACCAATGATGAAGCCTTCGAGTGGGCCCGTCGACTGGCACGTGAAGAAGGCTTATTCGTAGGCATCAGCAGCGGGGCCAATGTTTGCGCCGCAGCCAAGGTGGCCGCTCGTCCCGAATTCGCTGGAAAGACAATTGTCACTATTTTGTGCAGCACTGGAGAGCGATATCTCTCCACGCCTCTATTTGATGACTTGCGCTGATTGATCGAGTCTTTCTTGTCCTGCTTCTGAACAAAGGCATTCGTCGGGGAAGCGCAGATTGCCCGTCTGAGAGTGACCTGCCTGCAGAAAAGCACAAGAGGCAAGTTATCGGCGAACAACGGTTCGCAGAGTGACACAAGTTGAGCGTCGTTTCCCCCTGTAGGCCAGCCCACAAGGTTCTAAAGACCTCGTGGGAGAAATCGTTGGTATATGGAGAGGCAAACTCTGGTCTATGATTTCTTGAGAACCTTTCCTTTCGCCGTACTGGGGGCGCTCATGGTCGGTTCTGCGGCACCGTCCAGTGGGTCTCCCACTTGAATGGAGTCAAGTCGTTTCAAGCCGTGTGTCACATACTGCTCGCTGACATCAAATCCGAAATATTCCCGGCCCAGCTTTTTGGCAGCAGCCAGCGTGGTGGCACTTCCCGAGAAAGGATCAAGCACGGTCTCGCCCGGATTTGAGCAGAGCCGGATGATTCGCCCAAGTAATTGTTCGGGCATCTGGCAGCCATGAAATCCTTCACGTTCTTTAAACGTGCCAGCCACTCGCGGGAAATACCAGGTGTCTTCACCAGCGGTAAATCGGTCAGCGAGATCTTGCGGCCTCAAAACCCATGTCGCGCTCGTCTGCCGCGCCATGTCCTCGACCGTCGGAGGGATAATCCAGGTGTCGTCGGGAAGCCGCCCTTTGGGATTCGCACGTTTGTCGGCGTAAACCAGTTGACGAGCCGATGGGATCCGGTTTTCCAATTCTTCCGAACGGAAGGTGAATTTCAGCGGATCTTTCACAAAGTAAAACAGATGGGCGTGCGAGCGAGTGAATTTGGTTTTGCAGTTCACGCCAAAGGTGTAATACCACACCACCCAGCTACGAGTGCGAAATCCGATTTTCTGTGCCGCCACTTTCAGTTCAGCAGCATATTCATCCCCAATCGCGAGCCAGAAAGTGCCATCAGGTTTAAGAACCCGGTGAATCCCGCTGATCCACTCTTCGCACCAGGAGAGATAGTCCTGACTCTGTTTGGTATCGCTGTAGACATCATAAGAATATCCGATGTTGAACGGCGGGTCGGCAAAGACCAGATCGACCGAACCTTCAGGTAACTGGCTCATTCCCTGAATACAGTCACCCAATTTTAACGCGCTCAAGGGAATTTCCTGATTTTTTGAATTGAACAGAAAACAGTCTCAAAAGGAGACTTGGCAACAGCGATTTCGATTAGAGTTTCTGCTGACAGACCCCAGAAACGATCGGGGAAGATGGCCGCCTCGTTACAAAGCTAACGAGAAAAACAAGCAGAAACTCAGCATTCTGGCCTAGTCAATCCTTGCCGCCCTGAATGAAGAATTCAACCAGGCCCGCAAGGAAACATTTGCGATGAAAGGGGATTTCAGGCAAATTGCATGGCATTTCAGAAGGCTGGCCAGGGAAAAGAGTTTAACGACTTTTTCTGGAGACTGGACTTGCTCGTGGCATTGACAAATTTTTTTCGCTAGCATTCTGGCTGCCAGCCAACACAAAGAATTGTGGCCGACCACGACTGGCTTCGGTTTGCCACTCAGACTGATCGATATTGGTAACGCATGATGAGCGGCGATGGTGAAAACAAACCCGTGGATGAAGTCGTCTCGGGAGAGGCGGCCCAGCCTTCGGAAACTGCCAGTCCTCCGGCAGCACTTAACGAATCTGAAGTTCAGGCAGTCGTTGCGGCCGGTGAGCCTGTGAGTGATCTCACGCCACCCCCGGAAATGCCTCCTGCAGAGCTGGCCACAGAAGTTGCCACTGAAGAGGGGATGCCTGATGCTCCTCCGGAAATTGCAGCGTCTGAATCTGCTGGCGAAGCAGAAGTGATCCCGGCAGCGGAAGACTCTCCGGCTGTGGTAGACTCCCCAGCAGCGGAAGGCACCCCGGAAGCGGAAGCTCCTGCTCGACGACGTGTGGAACTCAATCCCACCGTGGCGGGAACTGACGCGCTGGCCATTCCCACCTATGCCGCTGAAGGTCAGCCTGTGGGTGTTCCGCAAGCGGCGACCATTCCTAACGCCGCTCCTGTGGAAATCCCGCGAACCGAGGATCTCGATCCTGCGCTGGAAGCGGAACTGGCCGCCGCCATGAGCGTCAACACCCCAACGATCAAGGGGGCGAGTGAAGTTGTCGGAGGGGGTGACCATCATACGGTTGCCGCCCAGATCACTTCTGAGGAACAGCTTGTTCCCGGAATGAAGCTCAAGGCCAAGGTGCAGTCGGTTTCGCCAGAAAACACCTTTGTTGACTTGGGATTCCGCGTACCGGGAATGCTGCCCACCCGCAACTTTCCTCAAGGCAAGCCGCCGCATGCGGGTGAAGAACATCTCGTCATCGTCGAAAAGTACGATGCCGAACAAGGGTTGATTCACGTCAACCTGACAAAGTCGACCCGCCGCGCTCGTGGCAACTGGGATGAACTCCAGAAGGGTCAGATTGTCGAAGCTTATGTCACTGGCGTGAATAAGGGGGGGCTGGAAGTTGCTGTCGGCCAGATCCGCGCCTTCCTTCCCGCCAGCCAGGTCGAACTGGGCTTCGTGTCGTCGATGGATTCGTTTGTTGGCAAAAAGTTCCCTGTCGAAGTGACAGAAGTGAATCCTGCCAAACGAAATCTGGTGGTCAGTCGCAAGTCCATCTTGATTGCCGAGCGGAAGGAAGCTTCCGCCAGCTTCTGGGAAAAGGTCGAAGTGGGGCAACAGTTCAATGGAACCATTAAAACCATCAAGGACTACGGCGCGTTCGTTGACCTGGGTGGCGTTGACGGCTTCCTCCATGTGGGTGAAATGAGCTGGACACGCATCAAGCATCCCAGCGACTGCGTGGCTGAGCAGCAAAAAGTCGATGTTGTCGTGCTCTCGCTTGATCGCGAAAAGCAGAAGATTGGCTTGGGGATGAGGCAGCTTGTCCAGAATCCCTGGAACGCAGCACCTGAGACCTATGCGGTCGGCAAGAATGTTTCTGGCAAAGTCACCCGCATTACAGATTTTGGTGCGTTTGTCGAATTAGAACCTGGCGTTGAAGGGATGATCCACATCAGCGAACTCGACTACAAACGAGTGAAGCGTGTGGGGGATGTCTTGCGTGAAGGTCAGCAGATCGAAGCTCAAGTGCTGGAAATCCAGCCCGAACGGCAGCGAATCAGCCTTTCCGTCAAGGCTCTCAAGCCCAAGCCTGATATGCCTGTTCCACCCAAAGATGAAGATCTGTCTCCCGGCAAGGGACAGCAATACGAACGCAAACGGAAAGAACCGTTGCGAGGGGGAACTACCGGGAATACTGGTGCCACAGGTCTGTTTGGTGACCCCGGCGCTTTCCGCTAAATTTTGAG
This sequence comes from Planctopirus sp. SH287, assembly GCF_056500625.1. Classification (NCBI taxonomy): domain Bacteria; kingdom Pseudomonadati; phylum Planctomycetota; class Planctomycetia; order Planctomycetales; family Planctomycetaceae; genus Planctopirus; species Planctopirus sp. SH287. Next base: position 3,691,354 of record NZ_CM151403.1, read on the forward strand.
AACACATCAGCCCGGTTGAGAATCCTCTCTACCGGGCTGATTTCTTTGACAAGCGGTTTGCTTGGACAAATCGCTCGCGTGTTTGTCTCTCAGCGGGAAAGCGTCGCGTCTGAAGAGACTTCCGGCTCTGCTTTTCCCGCATAAAAAGTGACTTGGGCGCTCATTTCCGGCTTCAGAAAAACACCCTCTTCGTCAGCAGGAACCTGAATGACCACGCGAACGGGGATGGCCCCTTTAGCGCGGTCAGCGATCGGCATCAGTCGGGAAACGACACCCTCGTAGACGCGATCGGGAAACGCTTCCGAACGAACTTTACATTTCTGGCCAGCAAAGACCTTAGAGATATCCCGCTCCTGAATGGTCAGGTCGACTTCCAGCTTTGACAGGTCAGCCAGATCGCACAGACTAAAAGAGCCATTGAAAGCCACGGGGTTGACGATGTTTCCCTCTTCGGCATTTTTCTTAAGAATCGTGCCAGAGATCGGTGCTGTAATCGTGCAGTTATCAAGCCGCCATTTTGCCCGTTCCAGTTCTGCAATGGCTCTCCGGAGGTTGGCTTCGCCTTCCAGTTTACGCTCCTTACGAAAGCCGTCTTCCATCAATTTGACATTAGCTTCCAGCCTCAGCGCTCGTTGAGCCTGTGCCAGCAATTGCGACTCGGAATCTTCAAATTCCTGCCGATTGAGAATCTTCTGCCCAAAGAGTTCTGCATTACGGCGAAAAGTCTGCTCAAGCTGTTTAAGCGTTGCTCGCGCCTCGCCCAATTCGGCCTGAGCCTGAGCAATTTCTTCTGGTCGATTCCCTTCACGAAGTTCTGCGAGTCGGGCTTCAGCCGCCCCCACATTTGCAGCCGCCCCTTCATAGTCGGCCCGATATTCTGTCGGTTCCAGCTTTGCGAGCACAAAGCCCTTCTCGACGCGTGTCCCTTCCTTGATGTTCAGCTCAATGATCCGGCCACTCACCTGAGGACTGACCAGAATCTGCTGCTCGGGAATAATATAGCCTTGGGCAGCCAAGACCATTGTGTTGGGATCAACAGTCCCAGCCACCAGAGCCGGCTTATTTGTCTCATTCTTGTCGCTTGAAGTCGTCATCGAAGCAGAGGTGCCTGATGTTGCCGAATCGTTGTTCTGATCTGCTGTAGTTAAGGCAGGAGACGCAGCTGGTGCCCCGCCGATCTGATAGACAAATGAATATAAAAAAATGAACACAAACCCTGAAATAGATAACGTGGTGATCAGCCAGGCAATGGATGTGGAAGCATTGATTCCTGACCGCGGAGGCGGGGGTGGTAGCCGCAGTCCTTGCACGCGTTCCGCCATGGCTGCTGTGGTGCCTGCGGGGGCGGCTTGTCGGCCAGAAGCTGCACTGACAGGGGAAGAGATCGATTCCATGCTGAAAGAACCTGCGGAGGCAAGAGAAGGGAAGCACTTCAAATCTGTTCCCACAAGATCAAGAGAGCCGCACCTCTCGATTTTGTGGAAGCCGTCTTAATCAAAACACGACGGAATGGATCAGAGAAACGGCTTACCACTCCTCATTATCTGTTATAGCCCGTGCTGCGAGGGAAAGGGAGTGGCGAAACGGAGAACGAATGGAATGCCTTGGGTTTGTTGATGGGACTCTCTGATTGATGAAGTCTTGGTTTTCTGAATGCAGCGGAGAAAATCGCGAGCAACAGCGCTACACTTTGTTGAGATCTGCATCCGACAAAGTCCAGACTCGTGGCCACGATGAATTTTAGTGAGCCACACCGGCTACCAGCGAATGCACAGGTATTTCTCTTAGAGCCATTTATGACCGCTTCAGATAAGACTTCCCGATCAGAAATTGTGATTCGCGGCGCGCGGGAGCATAACCTCCGCGATGTCAGTTTGACGCTGCCCAAGAACCAGTTGATTGTGATGACAGGCGTCAGCGGTTCAGGGAAAAGCTCACTGGCGTTCGACACGCTCTATGCGGAAGGCCAGCGGCGATATATCGAGTCCCTTTCGACATATGCCCGGCAGTTTCTGGGTTCAATGCCCAAGCCGGATGTGGATTCGATTACGGGGCTGGCTCCGTCGATTTCGATTCAACAGAAAACAGCCGGTCGGAACCCTCGCAGCACGGTCGGCACGATCACGGAAATCTACGATTATCTCCGTGTGCTTTATGCCCGCGTGGGTGAGGCGAAATGTTATAAGTGCCAACGCCCGATCACATCGCAGGCCCCGGAAAACATCGTTGAGCAGGTGCTGCTGCTTCCTGCCGGTGTGAAGTATCAGATCCTCGCTCCTCTGATCCAGCGGCAGAAAGGTGAGTTCAAAGACCTCTTTATTGATCTGCTGAAGCAGGGATATCTGCGAGCACGCGTCGATGGGAAATTCATTTCTCTCAGCGACGATCTGCAATTGGATAAGCAGATGAAGCATACGATTGATGTCGTCATCGATCGGCTGGTAGCAGGAAAATCGACACGCCAGCGAGTGGCCGAAGCGGTTGAAAACGCTCTCAAACTGGCCAATGGACAGTTGATCGTTCTTCAGGAAGCCCCCGAAGAAATCTTGTCAGAAGCCTTGAAGTCGGCCGCTTTGAAAGAGGATCAGGACGAGGGCGACGTTCCTGACGATGCCGCTCCTAACGAACAATTCTTTGCCACAGCCTATGCCTGCACTCATTGCGGCATCAGTTACGATCCTCCCTCTCCTCAGTTGTTCAGCTTTAACAGTCCGCAAGGAATGTGTCCCGATTGCAACGGCCTGGGAATGCGGCACGATTTCCTGCTCGAGCGGCTGATCCCTGATGAAACAGTGTCGATTCAAAAAGGTGCTCTGGCCCTGATCGGCAAGCTTTCAAAACTGGGCCGCTGGCGAAGACATCTCATCGATGGTGTCGTGAATGCCATCGAGAAAAAGGTCGGGATGAAGCCCGAGACCTTTGTCAAAACCAACTGGAACGAACTTCCCGACGAGGCACGGGATCTGTTTCTCAATGGTCTGGGAGAGCAGCAGATCACCTTCAGTTTCAAACACTCGGGGGGCGTGTGGAAGCATGGCGGGAAGTACACCGGATACGTCAGTGAACTGCTGGAAGAGTACCGCAAAGCCAAGAATCCGATGCGGCGAAAACAGCTTGAAAAGTACATGGAAGTCATTGGCTGCACCACCTGCCACGGCTCCCGCCTCAACGGGCAGGCCAGCAACTACTTCATCACCAGCAAGTCGTTTATCCCGGTCATCGACGAGTTGCCAGAACCTGTAAAGCCTTCTCGCAAGAAGGGAGCCAAAGCGAAAGCCGTAGCGGTTCCCACTGCCATAGCAGTTCCCAAAGCGGCAAGCGAAGGACGGACGGCCTATTCGTTGCCGCAAGTCTGCTCTTTGAGCGTGAGTGAAGCGTATGACTTCTTCGATGATCTCATTCTCAGCCCGACATCGATGATGATTGCCGATGAGGTTCTCAAAGAAATTCGCGGGCGTCTGGGATTCCTCCTGCGCTGTGGTCTGGATTACCTCGCACTCGACCGGACAGCCCCGACGCTGAGCGGTGGCGAAAGTCAGCGAATTCGTCTTGCGGGACAGATTGGCTGTGGATTGGTGGGAGTGGTTTACATTCTCGACGAACCATCAATCGGCCTCCACCCGCGCGACAATGAGATGCTGCTGGGTAGCCTCGAAGACCTGCGCGATCAGGGGAACACCGTGATTGTCGTCGAGCATGATGACGAGACGATGAAAGCCGCCGACCATATCATCGACTTCGGGCCAGGCCCCGGTGTACGCGGTGGACGCGTGGTTTCTGAAGGTTCGCTGGATGACCTGCTGGCCAATATGGAGAGCGAAACAGGGGCCTATCTTTCCGGGCGAAAACAGATCGAAATTCGCGAAAACCGGCGAGAAGGTCTTGGCCAATCAATCTCGATCAAAGGTTGTACGCACCATAACCTCAAAAATGTGGATGCCGAGTTTCCACTGGGGAAATTCATCTGCATCACAGGAGTGTCAGGGTCGGGGAAGAGTTCCCTCATCAACGACATCCTCTGGCCGCTGCTCAATCGTGAAATCAACATGGGGGAAGGGACTCCCGGCGCCCATCAGTCCTTCGCGAACCTGGGGCTAGTCGATAAAGCGATTGATATTGATCAGTCACCCATTGGCCGCACGCCACGATCCAACCCGGCAACGTACGTCAAACTGTTTGATCTGATCCGTGATCTCTACACACAATTGCCTGAATCGAAGACACGAGGATTCAAGCCGGGGCGTTTCAGCTTTAATGTGGAGGGCGGACGCTGTGAAGCCTGCGAAGGGCACGGCTCAAATAAGCTGGAAATGGATTTCCTGGCCGATATCTGGGTGACATGTCCTGTCTGTCAGGGACGCCGGTTTAATAAGGAAACGCTGGAAGTCCGCTTCAAGGGCAAGAGCATTGCCGAAGTGCTCGACATGGACGTTCAGACGGCCCTTGAGCATTTCGAGAACCTGCCCAAGATCAAGAATCTGCTGCAAACGCTGCATGATGTGGGGCTGGATTACATCAAGCTGGGACAACCCTCGCCCACGCTCTCCGGGGGGGAAGCCCAGCGAATCAAGCTTGCTAAAGAATTAGGAAAGCGCAGCACAGGGAAGACGCTCTACATCCTTGATGAACCGACCACTGGCCTGCACTTTGTGGATATTGCGCACCTGCTCCGGGTGCTGCATGGCTTCGTCGATGCCGGCAATACGGTCATTGTGGTTGAACACAATTTGGATGTCATCAAGACCGCCGACTGGGTGATTGATCTGGGGCCGGAAGGGGGCAAAGGGGGCGGACGCATCCTGGCTCAGGGAACACCGGAAGAGATCGCCCGTTGCTCGGAATCGTACACGGGACGGTTCCTCGCACGGGCACTGGAAGCCAGCGGCCGTCATGTGACGGGTGACTCTGTGGTGGGGATGCAGCCAGCCTCAACCGCCAGTGGAGGTAAGGGCAAGAAGGGATCGAAGAAAGGTCATCAGAATGTTTCTGCCACTCCGAAGAGCGTGGCTCGTTCACTCCCGGCGCCGGCAACGAACGGCGCATCAAAAGCCAATTCCAGCCGCTGGCAATCGGCCCCTGCATTAAACCAGCAGGGCAATACCGCTCAGACCAGCATCGTTATTCGTGGTGCTGCTCAGCACAACTTACAGAAAATCAGCCTGGATATTCCCCGCGATCAGATGAGTGTCTTCTGTGGGCCAAGTGGCTCAGGCAAGACCTCTCTGGCCATGGACACACTCTATGCCGAAGGACAGCGGCGGTATGTCGAATCGCTCTCGTCCTATGCCCGGCAATTTCTGGGACAGATGCCCAAGCCGAAGGTGGAGCATATCCACGGATTGCAGCCTTCAATTGCGATTGAGCAGAAAACGGTTGGCCATACGCCCCGTTCGACGGTCGGCACTACAACCGAAATCTACGATTATCTCCGCGTGCTTTATGCCCGGTTAGGAACGCAATACTGCCCTGATTGTCGCATCCCGGTGAAATCGCAGACAACCGACGACGTGATCGACAGCCTGATGGCTTTGCCGGAAGGTTCACGTGTGCTGGTGCTGGCACCGCAGGAAGTGACGGTCGGGCAGCAATACGCCAAAGTCTGGGAGCGGCTGCGCGAGCAAGGCTTCAATCGCGTACGTGTGGATGGCACAACGTACCGCCTGGATGAAGTTCCCGAAATCGATCGGCGGCGCAAGCATGTCGTCGAGATTGTCGTCGATCGCGTCACGATTGCGCCGACGGGGCGTCGTCGTCTGGCTGATTCCGTGGAAGCCGCCTTCGATCAGGGGAAGGGAGTCATTCGAGTCGCGACAGTCGATGACGACAAATCGGAAACGGCGTGGAAGGTTCAACCTTACAGCCTCTTCCGCGCATGCAGCAATTGCAGCCGCAGCTTTGAAACACTGGCCCCCCACAACTTTTCATTCAACAGCCCGCTGGGTTGGTGCGAAAGCTGCGAAGGACTGGGGACACAGCAAGGGACAAATCTGGTGGCCTTGATTGGCGATCCCACGCGCACGCTGCGCGAAGGGGCGATCTCTGCCTGGCCCGATCCCCGGCAATCTCCCCAGATGCTGGAATTACTGGAAGCGCTCAGTCGAGAAGCTGGCTTGCCGCTGGACACTCCGTTTAATCAACTGGAACCCGCTGAGCAGCGACTTGTTCTCTATGGTGCTGACGAGCAATGGTTTACCGTTTCTCATGCAGTAGCCGGAACAACCAAAGCGAAATCCAGAGGAAAAAGCACGCCCGGAGCCGGGTCGGTGAAGTACCGCTTCCAGTATAAGGGGCTGTATCCTTCGCTGGAGGAAGCCTCGCGGGTGTCGTATTCCTACCGGCAGATACTCTTCGATCTCATTGGTGAAGTTCCTTGTAGTTCGTGCAGTGGCAGCCGGTTACGGGAAGATGCTTCGGCTGTCCGATTGCAGGGAAAATCGCTCCTGCAGCTTTGCGAACTGCCACTGAATAAAGCCCAGGAGTTCCTGCGAAGCCTGACGTTAAATGCCTCGCAGAAAAAAATTGCGGGAGACCTGCTGGACGAAGGCACCGGGCGTCTTGATTTTCTTGTCGATGTCGGGCTGCACTACCTGACGCTCAGCCGAACATTGCCGACACTTTCCGGGGGGGAAAGCCAGCGAATTCGCCTGGCAGGTCAGTTGGGTCGGGCGCTGACGGGTGTGCTGTACGTGCTCGATGAACCCACGATTGGATTGCATCCCAGCGACAACGGCCGGTTGCTCCGCGCGCTGAAAAAGCTGCGCGATCTGGGAAACACCGTCGTGCTGGTGGAGCACGATCGCGAAGTCCTCGCCGCGGCTGATCGGCTCTACGACTTTGGGCCGGGTTCAGGTCGACTGGGTGGTCTGGTCACAGCTCAAGGGACTCCCCATGAAATGGAAGAGAATGATGCCTCATTGACAGGGAAATTCCTGTCAATGAAGGAAGACATTATCGTTCCGACAGAACGTCGAGTCGCTTCGCGATTTACGAACTCCGATGAATCCAAAGCTTCTGGAAAGAGCGCCTCCAGGAGCACCGGTCAACCCAAACGAAAAGCTTCCAGTAAAGTCGAAACTGTTCCAGCACCAGCACCAGCGAAGCTCCGCCACTGGCTGGAACTGCTGGGGGCAAGGCAGAACAATTTGCGGAATGTTGACCTTCGCATTCCACTCGGTACGTTGACCGCAATCACTGGTGTTTCTGGCAGTGGCAAAAGTTCGCTGGTGACAGATACGCTGGCCCGTGCCATTGCCCGCAAATTGCACCGCGCGAGCGAGCAGCCGGGTCCTTATGACGAATTGCTGGGACTGGATTTTCTCAGCAAGCTGATCGTCGTTGATCAACAGCCCCTGGGAAGCACACCGTCTTCCAATCCGGCAACGTACACGGGAGTGTTCGAGCATATTCGCGAGTTGTTTGCCCACTTGCCGGAATCTAAAGTGCGCGGGTACCGGCCGGTTCGCTTCAGCTTCAATCGGGCTGGCGGTCGCTGCGAAGTGTGCGAAGGGAACGGACAAAAGCTGATTGAGATGCACTTCCTTCCCGACTTGTGGGTCGAGTGCGATACCTGCCAGGGCCGCCGCTATAACCCGGAGACACTGGCTGTCAAATTTCACGGAAAGAACATCGCCGACGTACTGGAAATGCCGATCTCTGAAGCCGTCAAACTCTTCGAGAGCTTCCCGAAAATTCGCGGCCCGTTGACTGTGCTCGATGCGATTGGCCTGGGTTATTTAACATTGGGCCAGCCGGCGCCCACCCTTTCCGGCGGTGAGGCTCAGCGCGTCAAGCTGGCGGCGGAACTCGCGCGGCCCAGCACTGGCAGCACGCTCTATCTCCTGGATGAACCAACGACAGGCCTGCACTTCGACGATATCCGCAAACTGCTCAAGATTCTGCAAAGCCTCGTGGATTCCGGGAACACGGTGGTGGTCATCGAACACAATCTGGATGTCATCAAGACCTGCGACTGGATTGTTGATCTTGGCCCGGCAGCCGGTAGCGAAGGCGGCTATATCGTGGCCACCGGTACGCCGGAAGACATGGCTCGAATGGCCCGGGGGGAAACGCCGTCCGATCAACCGGCTGTCGCCACCATTGCCGGCGTGACGCTCAAGTCACTCACCGCCGAGTGCCTGGCGCCGGTGCTGGAAGCCAGCCGCAAGGGAGCGAGAGAGATCTTTGACGCCAAAGCAGCTCTCGCTCGCCGTCGCGATGATCTTGATCTCAAGGCGCTCGGCAAGAACTCGAAAATGCCATGGGAAATCGATGGCCAGAAGTGGCATCTGGTGGATCATCTGGCGAATTCGGGGCGACCATCCCGATGGCCGGTGGCGTTACTGGAAAAGATTTTTGACCCTCTGGAAGCAGAGCCACGCCTCTCCGTTGCCTGGAACGACCGCAGTGTGATCGAAGCCAAGGCCAAAGGGATTCCCAGCTGGTTCGTCCATGCATTGACCGGGGATGAATGGCTGTTGCAGGTGAAGTTCCGAGTTGCCAAAGGAACGTTCGATCAGGACGAGTTGAGTGAGTCGTTGGGGCTTCTCGATATTGATGATCTGGATGAACTGCCGATCTACAACCGGGCAGAGCGTGTGCGGGTGCGCCAGATTGCGGGCGGATTACAGGAAGTGATGATCTCGCTCGCGAAGGTGGAGGATGCCTCCTCGCCGGCCTTTGAGAGCTTCTTTAAGGCGGCTGTGGAAAGTTATCTGGCACTGGGTGAAAAGGGACTGGGTGAAAAGGAACTGGCGACCAAGCCTGAAGATCTGATGCCCTGGAAAAAACTGGGACGCAAGTGGCATTTGCTGCGCAAGGGCTTTCCTGTGGGAAAAATCTCCTGGGAACCTGCCGTCGCAGAAGCGCTGTTTGAATTGATGGAGTCCACTTTTCCTGACACAGAGATTGACTGGACAACGAAAACGCTGGTCAAGTATCGGCTTTTTCCGGCCAAGGCCAAAGCGGGCGCGAAGCCACGCGAACTGGCCAACATCTTTACCAAGCTGACAGAGAGCCTTGATCTTGAACTCTTCAGCCCCGGCCCATCAGCAGGAATAGCCACCATCACCATGGAGGAAATCCGCGATTTAGGGGAAAGCCTTTCCATAGGAACGGACGACGACCGATCACAAATCGTCAATCTCTCTTTCACAACCGTCGATCAAATGAAATCGCCAGCACTGTTAAAGCTGCTCAAGAAAATTGCCGGGTTATAGACCCGGAAGCGGGTCTAATATCGGGCGAGGTCGCCGGCGGTTTGCATGCCCATTCCTGCGACGACTTCCTGCGCGACGGTCACCATGAACTTGAGTTCGCTGCCAACGGCCAGGAACTGCCAGCCCTGTTCGACACGCTGAAGAGCCTGTTCCACTGATTGCGTATGGATGCCCACGGGAACACCATGTCGTTTTCCTGCAGCAAGAATGCGTGCCAGCATCGCCTCAAACTCAGCCGGTGTTGCCTCCGTTCCCTCAGGAGCACGCATCTGTGCCGCCAGATCATTAGGTCCGACGAAAATCGCATCCACGCCCGGCAAAGAATAAATCTCATCGGCGTTATCAACACCCTCGGGTGATTCCGTCTGAAGGACGACCAGAATCTCATCATTGGCATGTTTGTAATACTCCCCGGCACTGGTGCCGAAGTTAAGAGCGTGCATTGACCCGCCGACTGAGCGATTCCCGGCAGGGGGATACTTGGCAGCGGCGATGGCAATCTTCGCTTCTTCCACGGTATTGATCATCGGGACAACAATCCCATGGGCACCGGCGTCCAGAACACGTTTGATATAGTCGTGATCACCCCGGGGAACGCGAGCCAGACAGACCGCACCCGCATCGGCGATCGCACCAAAAAGTTGGCCCGCGCTGTCCCAACCAATGGGGGAATGCTCCAGATCCACCGTCAGCCAGTGAAAGCCACTGCGGGCCATCAACCGGGCGGCAAAGACATTTCCCAGCGAGAGCCAGGTTCCAATCTGAGGTTGGCCAGCCGCAAGGGCACGCTTGACGGGATTACTCCACATAGATCACGACTTTCTTTGAAACCTGAGATGTCTATCTAAAAACCATCAAATCCTTCTCCCCGCAGAGAGAAGGTGGCCCCAGGCCGGAAGACGGGGAATTGCCAATGGAAATCTTATCCATACATTTCCATAGCAACATACAACAAAGCGGCAGGTGATCAAACCCGCCTGCTCGGCTATCATCGAGAGAAACACTGTGTTCGCAAACAATGGAACCGGAATGTCCGAAAACAGCCCACAGGACTCTGAAGAATCAGCGTCAGAATCAGCGTCCGCTCCAGCCCCCCCGGTGCTGGTCTATCTTCCGGTGACAAAAGTGGGAACCATTCCCGACGGGACAGGCCGGTCGTTTATCGTGGCGGAGAGGCAGATTGCCATTTTTCGCCGGGGTGATGATTACTACGCCACCAGCGATTTTTGCCCCCATATGGGGGCACCGCTTGCAGATGGTTATGTCGATGAAGAAGGGGGCGTGTTTTGTCCCTGGCATGCCTGGAAATTTCGCCTGAGCGATGGCTGCTGGCTCGACAATCCCAAATCCAAAATCCGACTGGAATGCTTCCCGCTTCGCGTGACAGGAGATCAGATTGAAGTGGCCGTCACCCCGGCGTCCCCGATTCAATAATCACACCTGAAAAGCTTCAGGAGGCTGACAACTGGTTGCGAACCCGGAGGAGTAACTGGAACATTAATTCCATCGACTCATGAATCTGGGCTTCAGTGATGATCAGTGGCGGGCTGATTCTCAGCACGCACTTGGCAAGTGGCCCCAGCAGGTGAATCCCGATTTGCCCCCCGTCCTGGGTGTTGTTGGTTGAAGGCAGACCTTCATAACAACCGCGAACAATGGCGGCGGCCACCTCGGGGGCGGAGTGACCGGCAAATGGCGCGCATTCGATGCCGTAGACCATCCCTTCGCCACGAACATAAGAGATCAACCCCGTCTCTTTGAGCCGATCCAGACCAGCGAACATGAGAGGTTCCATGCGACGGACATGGCCGACGAGATCCCGTGATTCATACTCGTCCAGCGTCGCAACAACCGCAGCGCATGAGAGGGGATTGGCACTCCAGGTATCACTGAGTTCGCCATAAGCCATTTTCTGGATCACTTCATACGGCCCGGCGATAGCCGCCACAGGCACGCCGTTCCCCAACCCTTTTCCCAACACCACGAAGTCTGGTTCTATCCCATAGGTTTCAAACGCATACAGCGAACCTGTCCGTCCGAAATTGGCCTGGACTTCATCGAAGATCAGCAGGATGTCGTGCTCACGACAGAACGACTGGAGCAGTTGATGGTATTCTTTCGGGGGGTGATAGCTTCCACCACCTCCCAGATAAGGTTCGGTGATCAGGCAACCCAATCGTGTTCCATGTTCGGCCCAGAGAGCTTCCAACTCCTGACGATACTTCGACAAATAGAGCGGTTGATGGCAGAGTGAATGATCCCGAATTTCTTCCATCGGAAAGCTGAGAAAGCAGACGCGACTATCGCGTTCGGGATCAGTCTCGCTGCCTGTGACGGCGCAGGAAAGTCCTTTTTTTCCGTGATATCCGTAACGAGTCGCAATGATCATCTGCCGCTCAGGGGATCGCTTCAGGCAGCACCAGAGGGCTTTTTGTATGGCTTCCGAACCCGAAGCTGCCCAGACGATTGACTCCAGACGCTGACCACCCGGCGCGCGCCGCAGGCTGGTCAGGAGCCGCTCGCAAGCCATCGTTTCGATGGGCGTAATGCCGTTGTAAGCCGTCAGCGTGGTGGTCGTGACAAACTGCTCGGCTTCATCATTCCATGAGGCACCTGCCGCACTGAAAAGCATCTCGGGTTGCCAGCCGCAATAGGCGGCCAATCGCTTCATCCAGCGCGACGGGCCATGCCCCAGATTAGAAACGAGAACTCCAGACGAAAAGTCATAGAGCTGCTTCCCTTCAGGTGTCCAGTGAAAGACGCCCGCAGACTTGGCAAAGACGGCTTGTGTCGGTGTGTAGGTTCTCAATGCGGGTGGTTCGATGGCCTCGGTGGCCCGGCGAATCCGGTTGGAATCAGGCTCATCGGTGAAATTCGCCAGAGGCTTAAACCAGGGTTCGCGCGATCCCTGAAAATGCGACACGACCGTTTTATTCTCACCGGATGACGACCGAACCGGAGGCATCATTGATGATGATGTCGTGGCAGAAGACGCAGTGACAGAACACGCACTGACAGAGGGAGGCTTCTCTGAAGTCATCGTGGCCAATTTCCCTGGGGAGTGAACAAGAAGAGGCAACTCAAGGTGGCCAGCCCGTCTGGACTAGACCCGTATTTGGGTCAGTGTGGCGGCGTATGTCCGTCATTTGTCCTGAAAAGTATGGGTTTTTACGCCGCAAGAACGCGACTGTTAAGAGGGAAAACACATTAGACCATTTTGCCTGATGGCTCTCTGATAAACTGGCTGATCAGTGGTACCAACTCTTCTTGTGCATCTTCAAGAACATAGTGGCCGCAATCGGCATAGTAATAGACTTTTGCCAATGGAAACCGTCGTCGCCATTCGGCCAGGAAATGGTCGTCAAAGACAAAATCTTTGGCACCCCAGCCGATCAGCATGGGTTTCCCTTCCAGAACCGGAAGTTGCTGGGCCACATCCACCACCGTTTTCCACGAGGGATGGCGTCGATTCAAGGGAATATCCTGCACAAAACGATGGACGGCCCGTCGATGATCCCAGCTGTCATAAGGAGCGCAGTACATTCGGGCCACATCTGCCGGCATGGGCCGACGGGTCACGCAACTGCGAACAGCTCCCTCACTGAAGGCACCCATCCCACGAACAGCCAGCGCTCCTAACCCTGGCGTGCGGGCGACCCGGAGTTGCCAGGGAACCGGTTTTTCTGCCGGAAGTGGAAACGCCCCCGTGTTAAGAATCACCAGTCGGGAAACACGTTCGGGATGCTTAACGGCCCAGCCACAGCCGATCATTCCCCCCCAATCATGAACGACCAGAGTGACCGGTTCGGTTAATCCCAATCCGTCCATCCATTCAGTGATGTCTGCAATGCGACGTTCCAGACGATAAGGATACGCACGATCGACAGGCTTATCTGAAAGGCCGCAGCCAATATGATCGGGAACCAGACAACGATGCGTCGATCGCAATGACTCCACCAGATTGCGATAATAATAGCACCAGTTGGGATTGCCATGCAGCATGACGACCGGTGAACCACTTCCTGCATCGAGATAGTGGAAGCGGTTTCCACCAATGACGGCAAACTGGCTATCCGCAAATGTTCCTGTCACTTCAATCTTTCGGCAGGTCGGAAATGTTGCGAAGCCGAATCAGGAATTGTTTCCCGATTCAACAAACGAACCGTCCTCTGCTTAAAAAAGTTTCAATATTTGTCAGCGTCACCAAACCATCCAGACAGAGGCCATGTCATGGCTTTGAGCAAGCTGGCTCTGGTCACTGAAATCCCACCAAAAGAATACTCTTTCCGAGCTGAGCAAGCACCCACGACTTTAATCGATAGCGATGTTTTCTGTCGAAACAGGGATGACAAATCTCTGCCGTGAAATCCGGCCTACGGGCACCTTCTCCCTCTGGGAGAAGGATTGTGGAGCTTTCGGACTGACTCTGAGTTCCTGTCCGAGAACACTCCCTCTCCCGCAAGCGGGAGAGGGCCGGGGTGAGGGTCGATGAATCACAAGTGTTACCACTGGCAACGCTCGCCCCCTCATCCGGCCTGCGGCCACCTTCTCCCTCAGGGAGAAGGGTTTTCGGACTGAATTCTGAGTTCCTGCGATATCAGCTTCCTTTGCCAGTTTCTCCACTTCCTTGATCAGTCTCTGCTGCAGAAGAAACCGGCTGTGGACGAGCTAGTGAGGTCTTCTCACCAGGCGCAGCAGAGGCCGGTGCCTGAGGAACTGGCGAACCTGTCAATTCTGCGGGTGGCGGTGCGATTTCCACGTCCTTGGGTTGAACAGGATTGCCTGGTTGGGCACGCTGCAACCCCGTGATGATCACCCGATCATCGGCGGTGATTCCGGATTCGATCACACGGAGTTCACCCACTTTTGTTCCCGTGACAACAGACTTTCGTTCCACAATATTTTCAGGCCCGACCACAAGCAGATACTTCCCTTCCTGATCCGAGCCTAACGCGACATCCGGGACAAGGAGTGCCTTGGGGAACTCCTTATGAGCTGTCCGGATCCGCACAAACAAGCCAGGAAGAATCGAACCGTTGGAATTGGGGAATGTTCCGCGAACAAGATAAGTTCCCGTGCTGGCTTCCACGCCAGGGTCGGAGTAATCCGAAAAGCCCGCATGCGGGTAGCCTTTTTCGTTCAGCAGTCCCATTTGCAGCGCGATGGGTTCAGAGTGGTCAGGCTCTTCGGATTTCCTGGCTCGCTCGGCTCGGAATTCCAGCAAATCACGCTCACTCACATTGAAGTAAGCATAAACGGGATCATAAGCTTCAACCGTTGTCAGCAGTGTTTCCTGAGCCAGCACGAGATTTCCGACATCGACCATGCGGCGGCCCACCCGGCCATTAATCGGTGAGCGAATTTCCGTGTAACGCAAATCCAGTTGTGCCCGATCGACAGCCGCTTTCTCCGCTTCGATCAGAGCCTTGTTGCTATCGCGTTCGGCGATTTTCGCATCGAGATCAGCTTCGGTCGAAACGTTTTTCTTGATCAAGGTTTCGACCCGAGCCAGGTCAGCCACTGAAAGAGCATAGGCCGCTTCGGCCTTACGCAGGTTGGCTTGAGCCGCATCCAGAGCAATCCGGAACGGATCCTGTTCAATGGTGAACAGCAGATCTCCCGCTTTAATGGTCGCCCCATCTTTGAAGTGAACCGACTGCAGATATCCCGTCACACGGGCCTTGAGCTGTACCGTATCAACAGAGGATGTTGAGCCAGTAAACTCCCAATACTGTGTCACCGGATGTATGAGCGGCCTGGAAACAGTGACTTCAGGGGGAGGGGACTCCCGGTAAGCATTCGACTTGGTGCAGCCCGTTGTCATCAGGCTGATCAGCACACCACCAGCCATCAGCAAGCATACGGACTTCGTCGCGACGTTCATCAAAATCCCCAGTCAATTGTTCGCCGACAACTCTTACTTGTGGGTCATGCCCCCAGGCGGCTTTCAGCACTCTGTTCGCAAAACACGATGTTCATAAAACACGATAGTTTTCAGAACACTCTGTTTTCATAGCCATGTATTCACAAGGCCATCTTACTAAAGATCTCAGAAAGCCATACGAAAGGAGGGTACGTTCCTGATTCTTGCACGCCGGGCAGGACTCGGCGAGTCCCGCCGTATGAAAATCTGTTCTCCTGAGCAAGGTCGCGGAGAATCCATCAAACCCGACTGATAAGACCCGGCATTCGGGATCATTGTCAGTGTCGGATTTACTTAACAGGAATTGCCACCGCCTCGGCTTCAGTTTTCCAGATGCGATGCCGAACTTCGGTTCCCTCAGGAACATAAACCACCAGCGGTAACCGACTATTATAGCGAACAAGAAAAGGGTCACCGCCCAAAGTAATAAATCGTTCGACTTGCGGTTCGTTGGGATCCACTCCGATTAACGTTCCGGCCATCGGCCCCAGTTGAGGAACCACATATTTGGTAAAGCCCCAGCCATCGATGTTCTGTGACTGAATCTGCCCGCCAAAAAAGAAACGGTTGTGGGCATCTGTTTTAACGGTCTTGCCAATCAGCAATTCGACTTTCAACAGCGATTCATCGGCCTGAGCCGGGACAAACAGCACGTGACGGGTCGTTCCTTTCGCTGCTGGCGGAAAAGCTTTGAGATTGTCTTCCGCTTCAGTGGCCCAGCCAATCATCGACAAGCTCAACCATGCGGCCATCGAAAATGAAAAGAGCAGGCTGACTTTCACGGCGACTCTCCAGAGGGAAATTCAGAGGGGTTTGGTCGATGTCTGCCAATAGTTCAGATTGCACCGGTGGCAAAGAGTTCGAGTAACAGAGTTCGAGTAAGAAACGCCAGTCATTGGTGGAAGCAAACCAAGGGGTGTTGAAGGCCCGTGTTCTGCCGCACTTTTATCACAAGTGAGCATTATGATTCCCTGAAATAGGGCATCGCGATACGAAATTCCTGACAAATCCCCCGCCCGCATCGCTCTTTCTCGCATAAAACTGATTGGCGAAAGGAAAGCTCGCGCACAGATCAGGAGAAACAGGGCAGGAAATCCCACAAAACGGGTGGTAACTTGATTCTGGGCGCGCGATGATCTGCGGATTGTCGCTGTTGATGGTACTGAACATGATCTGGCGATAATGCTCTCTTTCTCGTGAATCATTTTCCCGCTGGCCCGTTGAATTCCCACTGTCCCATGAAATTCTCACAGGCCTGTTGAAGACGAGTAACTGTGCAATGTGGCAAAGAACTTTCCGCAGATCAACGGCCAACTCTGGCCTTCCAAATACAATCGCACACCGCCAGGCTTTCGGCCTACTGATGATTCTCCTGTGCGGAGTTGGATTCGCATGGGGGGTCAACAGCGTCGCTCGGGCATCTGGTGACCTCCCGAAAAAACCGCGAGCCAATCCCGGTGCAAAGCGTGTGGTTCAGGCTCAATCCCGAATTGTGGTTAACGGGATCACCCAGAAAACGACCATCAACAATTCGGGCGGCAGTTCTTCATCCACGCAACCTGGGTCGAACAACAAGCCTTCCACAACGAATTCTGCGGAAGCACTCGAAAAGCAGCTGGAAGAATGGGCGAAACGACAGGCTTGGGATCGTCCTTCATCCTTTGATGCCCCCCGCGCGGTTCCTTCCATCGACGATTTCAAAAACCAGGTGATCCCTCTGGTGGAGGTGGCGCATTACGGCTGGTGGAACGATGGAAACACCCAGCAGCGCTATTACGTTTTCAAGCTGACATTGATTAACGGAACATCAGAACCCATCACGATCCGCCGCGAGGACGTGTTGGCTCATCTTGGTGGCAAAGATCGCGAATTTGTCGAGTTGCCCAAGCGATTGGCCTCCATGCAGTTTCAATACGAAGGGACTTCCTATCCTCTGAAAGCCGCTGAGCCGTTTACCGAATGGACGATTCCAGCAGCTTCTGCCAGTTCTGCCTGGTTCCTGTTTGGCAAACTGGAGATGGATAACAACGTTCCCGAGTGCACGATTGATTTGAAGACGTCATCAGGTGTCATCACAGTCAATGTGACCCAGCAGATGCGGGCCGTGTTGCAGCACCGAACAGAATTGATCGGCCCGCGAAAATCGTTGGGGTTGATCAATATCTCCGGAAAACTGAACACCATTAATGCTCAGGATCTGTGTCGTACGCTGGATGAGTTGGCTCTCAAAAAGGTCGAGCGGGTTGTGATTGGCTGGGATGAGACCGTCAAGCAACTGGATTCCAGCTTGCATAGCTGGCTCTTGACGTCTGCACAGCAACCGCCGGGGAATCGTCCGCAGATGAATTTCCTTCCGGAAATTTCTGCTTCGATCCAGGAATTACAACTGGCCAACCTGCCCATGTTCCGGGACAGCAAAAATCAAAGCAAATCGCCGGTGGTTCATTTGACGGTGACCGACGCCGTATCGGCAGCATTGTCAGATGCCTATCGTCTACTCCCCGAGACTGAAATTCTCAAAGAAGTGGAATCGGGACATCCCACAGCCCGGCCTGCGGCACTGCTGCATGGTGCCTCGCGGCTTCCTTCCGAAGAATTACCTCGAGTGATTGCTCTGGTGCAAAGCGACGACCCTGCCCTGGCAAGAGCCGCCATCCTTGCACTGGGAGAATTCAGTGAAAGTGAGGCTCGATCCCATCTTGAAAAGATCATCGTTGAGGGGCCGATTGAGCAGATTTCCAACGCCGCTGACGCGCTGGGTGGTTCACGTTATGCCGTCAATCAGGAACTCCTGCTGAAGCTCTTGCGACAAGTCAGCATGGAACGGAAAGCCCCGATCATTACCGTTATGGCAAAGACCCCTAAGGCCGCCTGGGCAGGGCCACTTGCTGAGAATACTCACGATGAGAAGGGCAAATTGCGATCCGATGTCCTGAGTGCCCTTGTCGCACTGGGACATCCCGTTACCAAGAAACTGCTGCAAGAGGCTGTTCGAGGAGACGACACATCCAACCGGAAGCTGGCGTTCGATGTCCTCGCTAATAATCATGACCGCGCTAGCCGGGAATTGGCGATTGAGTATGCGTTGGCTGCACTCGACCGTGGAGAAATGGACAATACTTTGACCCAGTATATCCGACAGGTACGCGACCCGCGTGTCCTCCCCAAGCTGATCTCGCGACTAGATGCCAATACCGACAAATCCAGCACACTGATGCTCATTGGAGCGATCGGCGATGCGAGCTTGGGGAAAACGCTGGCTGAAAAGTATGACACATTAAAGCCACATGAACGCAATCAATTAATCGCAGCACTCCGGGAGATGCGAGCCCCCGAATTTTTGCCTCTGGCGATGAAATCGATTGAGTCAGACGACTGGTCACAAGCGACCAGCGCCCTGCAGGGACTGATGCAGGAATCCCCCACCGATCTGCTGCAGATTCTGGAAAAGGGTGTCCGTAAACAAACCAATGTCAACATGCAGCAACAGATCATGCAAATGATCGGCCAAGTCGGTACACCGGCTGCCCGCGAATTGCTGATCCAGTTACGGGATGAATCCAAAGACGAGAAACAGAGGAATTTCGCGACCATGGCATTGCTATCAATGCGACAGCGGTCTCCCGGTTATCAGTTCATTTACCAGGCACAATCTCATTTGCAGCAGAAGCAGAAGAAAGCAGCCATGGACTGCTATGAAATTGCCATCGAGATTGACGAGTTCCTTCCCGAGGCATGGGCGGGCCGCGGCAACCTGAGATTGCAGGAGAACCGGATCCCTGAAGCGCTCAAGGATTTTGAGCGTTCGATCTCCATGGACTCATCAAACGCACTGGCCGTGACGGGCTATGCGATTTGTCTGGTCTCCACGGGTGAACTCAATAAGGGGGTTAAAACCCTGGAAGACATTCGCGACAAACATCAGCAGGATGATCAATTCCTCTACAATGCAGCATGTGTCTACAGCCGGGCACTGGAGACAGCCCGCAATAAAATGATGGATGAGCAGGTGATCAAGAGTTATCGGGATCGAGCCTTGCAGGATTTGAAAGCCAGCTTCGATAAAGGCTTTGACGATGCCGATTGGGCCAGGAAAGACCATGACCTGAAAGCCCTTCGCGAAGACCCCGAATTTGAAGCCTTATTGTCACGGAAGACCAGCAGTAGCGAAGGCAAATAGCCCCCTGCGGCTTCCTTCATAAAGCAGAAAGGTTAACTTGTTTTGCCTTGCTTGCGAAGCGTCCTCAGGGCATGGTTGACGATCCATTTCGTCTGAGTCGTTGGCGATTCCCTCATCCAGCGATCGCAAAGATTTTCCACGAAATCTGGCTGGGATTTACTGCTGTCATTCAGCCAGTTCGCCACGGAGAGCTGCACATAACGAGCTGGCTCGCTTTTCAGTGGCTCCAACAGTGGCAATGCCAATTCTGGTTCTATTTTCAATCGTGGGGCGTGGGCACACCAGACACCGCACGGCCGCATGGCTTCAATAGCGAACCGTCGGATATTGGAGTCTGTCGAAACGACCCAAGACTTCAACTGCGTAACGGCCTTATCCAATTGCTGAATTAAGGCCGGACGAACCGCCATCCAGGCACATTCTCGAACCCCGAAGTGAGCATCGGTGGCAAAAGGTCGAATCGCGGTCAGCCGTTTCGATAACGTCATGGTTTCAGGCCCCTGAGTTAGCGAAATGCACCAGATTCGGGCGATGTCAGAAGGGTGCCCGGCTAACTGAGAGGCCATCATTCCGGCCTGATTTTGAGGAGCGAGATGACGATAAAGCAAATCTCCCAGCCCTCGGACGCGCTGCATGACGCCCAGCGCCCGCAAGGTTTCCGCCTCGTTGATCAGCGAATCCGTCTGCTGGATTTTCTGATCGATGAGGAGATTTTCAAACAGCCGATGGAGATCCATGGCCAGAAATTCGACGAGATTTCGCGTGGCAAGCTGACCGGTCTCGAGAGCCAATAAAGTCTCCGGGGTCACTTCCGAGCAGCGCCGGGCAGGCTTTTCGGAGTATTTATCAGTGACAGTTCGAGAGTTGGTGCTTTTAAGAACCGCTTTTTTTCGAGGCATGGTAACCAATTTCGATTATCGACAGACGGCTTCTGGTGAATTTCTCGGATGACTTGATGTTTCAAACTTTCCAGCCTGGGAAATCAGCTCAGGGTTATACCGCGCCTGCTCATGAATGAGGTATTCCACACGAGTTGCTATCAAAAGGGAAGATCTTCGACTTCCCTGGCCAGCGACTTGTGCCAAGCCAGCAAAATGAAGATATTTACGGCATCCGGACATAACTCGTTCGCACTGTTTGCCGAAAAATCATGCCGCTGAAAATCGCCAATCTTCGTTTGCCGCTCGGCACTCCCGAGTCGGAACTTCCCCGCTATCTGGCACGTGCTTCGGGGCTACCCAAAGAGGTACTGACGCAGTATCGGATTCTTAAACGCAGTCTCGATGCGCGCAAGCGGGATGATCTGAATTTTGTCTATACCGCATCAGTCTCTGTCGAATCCGATAGTGATCTCGCGCAGTCCAAGGCCTTGAAGAAACGCCTTGGCCCGGAATTGATGTTCTTCGCCCCGCCTCCTTTTGATGATCCTGCTGGCGGTGGACGCCAGTTATCAGGACGCCCTTTGATTATTGGCTCTGGCCCGGCGGGGCTTCTGGCAGCTCATTATCTGGCACTCAAAGGTTATCAACCGATCGTCATTGAACGTGGCAAAGCCGTCAAAGAACGTGTGCCCGCAGTACGCGAGTTTGATCGAGGTGGTGAATTTGACCGCGAAAATAACTACCTGTTTGGCGAAGGGGGAGCTGGTTGCTTCAGCGACGGAAAACTGACGTGTCGCATGGAAGGCCCCGATGTCGATTGGGTGCTGGAACGTTTTGTCGAATGCGGCGGCCGAGAGTCGATTGTCTATGAAAACCGCCCGCATCTGGGAAGTAACAAGCTCCCCATGATCTGCCGCAACTTCCGACGAAAGATCGAGGCACTCGGGGGAGAATACCGCTTTGATTGCCGGTTTGAAGGCTTAATCCTGCGCGATGGTCAGGTGGTCGGGATCAATACTTCCAGCGGGCCAATGTTATCGAACATTGTGATCCTGGGGATTGGCCATAGCGCCCGCGACACCTATGAGATTCTTCTGGAACAAGGTGTTCCGATTCTGCAAAAAGCGTTTCAACTCGGCCTGCGGATCGAGCAACCTCAGGAGCAGGTCAACAAACATAAATACGGCAAGCCCGAATACCTCGAAATGCTGGGAGCCGCCGACTACACCCTGCAAGCGCGATCCACACGTGATGTCTTCACTTTCTGCATGTGTGCGGGCGGAATCATAATCCCCAGTGTCTCTGAGCCGGGGATGTTCTGCTCTAACGGAATGAGCAACAGCCGCCATGACACTTCGTTTGCCAATAGCGGTGTCATGGTCACACTGGAGACACATGAGTTCGGTTCAAGTCATCCTCTGGCGGGCGTCCATTTGCAGCGGCAATACGAGTCCGCCGCTTTTCGGTTGCTGGGAGAATCCTATTTCTGCCCCGTGCAGCGAGCGAAGGATTTTGTCGAAGCGAAAGCCCCGGCTCTTTCGGATCGCGTGGAATGTTCTTATGAGCGAGGGACTCAGCCTCTGGCTCTCGATGCGGTGATACCGCCTGTCGTGACGCAAGCGATTCGCAAAAGTCTGCCATTGATGGATGCCAAATTTCATGGCAATTTTCTGAAGCACGCGATTCTGGTTGGCCCTGAAATGCGGGGAAGTTCCCCCGTGCGGATTGACCGTGATCGTGTGACGCGAGAAGCCCCCGGTGTTCCTGGCCTGTATCCCATTGGTGAAGGCGCGGGATATGCCGGCGGCATTGTCAGCGCCGCTGTTGATGGCTTGCGCAGCGCCCGTGAAGTCGTCCGCCGCTACGCAGCACTAAGCCAGTAGCGTAATAGCCGCACACGTCGGAAATTCTTTTCACTGGATCTGTTTTGAGGGAGAAATAGCCTTCAGAGGAGCGGGCGTTACCACTAAAAACGCCACAAGCCCGACCCTCGGATTGGGGTGGGCTTGTGGTCGTTATTTTTAGCAGCAGTGTCGTTGTCGCCAAGTGATCAGCCGATGGGCGCTGCCAACTCTGGGGTGGCATCTGGTTGGTAATTGAGCTTCTTGCGGCGCAGCGACGGCTTGGCACCGGTTTCTGGCCTGACCCCACGAATCACTTCCTGGACATCCACTTGCGAAGGCTGGAAATACTGGCACAAGACTTCCGCAGCGGCTACGGGACGAGTCGTGTTGCCGCAAGTGAAAACGTCAGCTGCCAGATAACCATGCTCAGGCCAGCTATGAACCGAAAGGTGGGATTCCGTCAGAACAGCGACACCCGTCACTCCCTGCGGATCAAACTTGTGAACGTCGATATACAAGAGCGTTGCCCGTGCTGCCTTGACCGCGTCCAACATGGCTTGCTTCATCAGATCGGCGTCGTCGATCCCGCTGTTGCAGCCCCACAATTCAATAATCACATGCTGACCCAAGTGTTCCATCAAAACCCTCCTTTGGGCATCAATTACTCAATGCCAAGTTCGTGGCGTCGCTAGGACATAAAACCTCGAAAACTCTCGTTCACGGACATCTCTCCCGTCATGAGTTTCTCGGAGATTGCCGAACCTGATCGGCATCTCTCCCCGTGAAAACCAAGCGGGAACGTTTGTTAAAAGTTCGCTTCTTTGTCTTTGCCTGTTTCGTTCAATGAGTCGATTTCAAACCAGCCCAGCTTGTACAACCCTGGAAAGACGTGGCTCAAACATATCTTTCCATCTCTAACTTAATAAATGCCAGCAACTTAAGATTGATTGACCTGTCAGCAATCCGCCAACAAGTGAAGACCGACAGCAGTCCACTGGACTTTCGCTGGCAGACTCAAAAAATCAACCGATTTAGCAACAATGCTGCTCCTCACACATGACGACCAAACAGCATTCACCAGTCAATTCTGGAAAGTCACCCTTAAAATCAGGTCATTCGGATCACGACGGACTGAAACGAACCCGGTGGCATTCCAGCACTGTGTAATTCCAACACTGTGGTTCTCCAAAATCAGTGGTGCTCCAATTTTGTGATGTGTCAGAAAAACGGGCAGGAGTTCCCTGCCGCATGGGCGGATCAGGCCGCCTCCCAATAAATCCCGCGAAACCTCATTCCGCTTGCGGGGGCTAACATTATTCACTGCTGAGGCTTGAAGATCAAGGCTCACGCCAGCTACTGGATGAGTTATCAAGCAGATTATCCCATGGAAATCGAGGTACTCTCAATTCTCCGGGAATAACGATTATACTGCGGTAAGCAGCCAAAACATCCTTCAATACTCTTTCCGTTTTTTATCGATGGGGATGATGGCCGACCTTATCTTCGGATCGCTGACGACTCTCAAAATCGTTCATCGTCTGTAACTTTCGTCGGGACGCGAGAGCCGTCTTTTGTTCACATTTGCAATCATTGCTTGTTATTCTTCGCATTCTAGCCGGCAGAACCTGATCCGATATGCACACACTGCACTTCATTACGCGGCTGATCATTGGTGGTGCTCAGGAGAATACGGTTTCCAATGTTGAAGATCAGGTACGGCTCTTTGGTGATGAGGTCACTCTCGTCACCGGGCCGGGATTGGGGCCGGAAGGCTCGCTGGAAACACGGGCAGCCAGATCCGGCGCCCGCCTGATTGTGCTTCCCGAGTTGCATCGCGCGATCCGGCCCTGGCAGGACTGGCGGGCTTTTCGGGAACTGCGCCGCCTGATCCGCGATTTGAAACCCGATGTGATTCATACCCATGCCTCGAAAGCCGGGATCATGGGACGGCAAGCCGGGTTTGATGCAGGGGTTCCGGTCGTCCATACGATTCATGGCGCGGCCTTTCATTTTGGTCAATCATGGCCTGCTTATCACCTTTACCAATGGCTAGAACGACGAGCCGGGAAGCAGACGGCCCACTTCATCAGTGTCAGCGATGCCATGACCGATCAATATGTGGCGGCGGGTGTGGCAATTCGTGAGAAATTTACTACGATTCGCAGTGGGTTTGATGTCGAGCCATATCTCAAGCCCACTCGTTCCAGATCAGAAGTGCGTGCCGAACTGGGTTTGGCAGAGCATGATCTGGTCGTGGGAAAAATTGCACGCCTGTTTCACCTCAAAGGGCATCAGTATCTGATTGAGGCTGCTCCAGAAATTGTTCGCCAGGAACCACGCACCAGGTTTCTTCTGGTGGGAGACGGCATTCTGCGTGAGCAATTCGAGGCAGAGATCGCGAAGCTTGGCCTGACAGATCATTTTGTCTTCACCGGATTAGTGCCACCGGCCCGCATACCAGAATTGATTCATGCCATGGATGTGGTGGTGCATTGCAGCGAATGGGAGGGGTTAGCCCGTGTTCTGCCACAAGGCTTGCTCGCAGGGAAACCGGTCATCAGCTACGACATTGATGGCGCGAGCGAGATTGTGCGTCCCGGAGAAACGGGATACCTCCTGCCTCGTGGCGATATTGCCGGGCTGTCTCAGGCGGTTGGAAAGCTACTTGCAAACCCTGTTCTGCGAGAACAATTCGGGCAACGGGGCCGGGAGCTTTTTCGCACAGACTTTGATCATGCCCATATGACAACCGAAATTCGCAAGATTTATGAGCGTGTGATGGCGTAATGCTGTGAGAGTCTGTCCGAGATACTCCCTCTCCCGCTGGCGGGAGAGGGCCGGGGTGAGGGCTGATTTACCCTCCGTGTTTCTCATCGTAATAGGCAACCGCTCATCGAAAGCGACGCACTCCCCCTCATCCGGCCTGCGGCCACCTTCTCCCTCGAGGGAGAAGGATTTGAGAGTCGCCGGATAGACACTTGCAGTTCGATAACGCTGATGACCCTGGTCTGGTATCCTTGTCGAATGATCACAACTGATGTGATTGCTCTTGCGGGGAAATGCCGAGCGTGGAACTGACGGCTGACGATGTGCTGGGCCAGGATGGTTTTCTGGCGCGCAGGCTGCCGCACTATGAAGTGCGATCAGAACAATTGGAGATGGCGCACGCCGTGGCCTCTGCCATTGAGGCGGGTGAGCATCTTATCGTTGAAGCAGGGACGGGAACTGGAAAGAGTTACGCCTACCTTGTCCCTGCAATTCTCGCTGCAACAGCACGGCAAGGTACCGCCAGCGACAGTGGCGGAAAGCGTCGGGTCATTGTTTCAACGCATACGATCAGCCTGCAAGAGCAACTTATCAACCGCGATTTGCCACTGCTCAATTCCATTCTGCCGGTCGAATTTTCGGCCGTGCTCGTCAAAGGACGCTCCAATTACATCAGTCTTCGGCGACTGAAAGGGGCACTGGAAAAGTCACGCTCTCTGTTTTCCACCAGCGAAACGGAAAACCAGATTCGTTCAATCGCCAATTGGGTGGGGGAGACGAATGATGGCAGCCTGGCTGGGCTGGACTTCAAACCTCATTCTCAGGTCTGGGATGAGATCCGGAGTGAGCACGGCAACTGCCTCGGCAAGAACTGCCCCACGTATGGCGATTGCCACTATTACAAAGCGCGAAGGCGCGTCTGGAACGCCGATGTGCTGGTGGTTAACCATGCATTATTCTGTGCCGACCTGGCCCTCCGTCGTGAAGGAGCCAGTCTGCTCCCCGATTATGAAACGGTCATCTTCGACGAAGCCCATACTCTGGAACAAGTCGCTGCGGATCATCTGGGACTGGGAATCAGTAGTGGCCAGTTCGAGTATACGTTGAATCGTTTGTTCAACGAAAAAACTCAGAAGGGCTTGCTCGCTGCTTATCCGTTAGAGGCTCAGCGGGAATTTGTGACGGCTATCAAGTACGAAGCTTATGGCTTCTTTGAAGAGATCCGCCGGCGCATGCAGGAAACGGGTTTGACCAATGGCCGGGTTCGCACGCCCATGCCCATTGAGAACACGCTTTCCAACGAACTGCGTAAACTCTCAAGCACATTGGCCGAGTTCTCTGCCAGACTCCAGCAGGATGAAGAAAAAATTGAATTCGTCAGTGCCAGTGAGCGACTTCAAACGATGGCAGGCGGAATCTCGCAATGGCTGGAGCATTCCCGCGGCGACAGCGTTTATTGGGTCGAAGTCTCGGGAGCATCTCATAATCAACGGGTCAAACTGTGCTGCTCTCCGATTGAAGTGGGAACCGTGCTTCGCGAGGAACTGTTCAATAAAGTTCCGACGGTCATCCTGACCAGCGCGACGCTAGCCGTGGGAAAGCAAAGCTTCGACTTCATCCAGGGACGACTGGGACTCACCAGATCACAAAGCTTGCGGCTGGGAAGCCCGTTCAATTACCAGGAACAGATGAAGCTGGTGCTCCCTGAGGGAATGCCCGACCCGACAACATCGCCTTCAGACTATGAATTCGCCGTTTGTGAAAAGATTCAGCGATATGTCGCGGAGACATCGGGACGGGCGTTCGTGCTTTTCACCAGCTACAAGATGTTGCAAAACTGCGAACGACGCCTGACACGATGGTTAATTCAACAGAATCTCTCGCTCTACTCGCAAAGCGGCGATCTCCCCCGTTCGCAGATGCTCGAACGTTTTCGCAAAGATCCTGCCGCGGTGTTGTTTGGCACTGACAGTTTCTGGCAAGGTGTCGATGTGCCGGGAGATGCGCTACAAAACGTGATCATCACGAAGCTCCCCTTCAGCGTGCCGGATCACCCACTTTTGGAAGCACGCGTTGAGGCAATTCGCGCGCGGGGAGGAAACCCGTTTATGGAGTATCAGGTTCCCGAAGCCGCTATCAAACTCAAGCAGGGATTTGGCCGGTTGATCCGCACTAAAACGGATCGCGGCATGGTCGTCATTCTGGATCCACGCGTCCGCACGAAACCTTATGGAAAAGTGTTTCTTGAGAGTCTGCCAGATTGCCGCATTGTGTATGAATGAAAAAAGCTGCCCGGCTCTTGAAGAAGCCTGCCAGGCAGCTTAAATCGGGCGTGATGTGATGAACCGCTGATACACGATTTCAAACAGGAATCAGTTATCGCGGCTGAGCGGCATGATGACATAGGTAAAGTCATCATCAGTGGTCAGCACGCCGGGGCTTTCGTCGTTGATCAATTTTAGGTGGACAGTCGACCCACCCTCCAGCACTCGTAAAAAGTCAGCGACGTAGCGAGGGTCAAAACGAATCGCCAGTTCTGCACCACCGTAACCGATGGGGAGTTCAATCTTGGATTGTCCGATATCGGCGGCTCGGCTCGAAAGGCGGAGCATCCCGTCGCCGAACGTGAAATCCACACCCCGGCTCTCTTCGTTTGTCACCACCTGGGATTGCCGGACAGCTGAGAGAAATGTTGATGTGGTCAAGTCGATTTCTGCTTCATAGCGAGTCGGGATCACCTTGCGGTAATCCGGAAATCGCCCCTGAACCAACTGAGTCGAAATGGTCGCCCGGCCGGCCCGAACAGCAATATCATTGGCATGAATGGCCAGGCAAACGGTCTGAGCGTCATCCGTCAGTGACTTGTCGATGAGTGACATCGCCTTGGAAGGAACCACCGGCTGTTGGCTGCCACTGACGGGCTGACCTTCCATGGTGCACGGCCCAGCGGCCACTGCCAGACGACGACTATCAGTGGCTGCCATCCGAATCTGATCGCTGGAGATTTCCAGAAGAACCCCTCCGAGCGCGTAACGGGTGCTTTCGGAATCCGTGGCAAAAATCGTCCGTTTGATCAGCCGGCGAAAGACATCCGCGGTGATCACAAAATAGTCTTCTTCCAGAAATTCGGGCGAAGGTGGAAAATCAGCGGGGTCTTCAGCCGATAAGCGGAACTCGCTACCCCCTGACCGTAACCAGACGGCATCGCCAATCACTTCCAGCGACACCATTTCATCGGTCACTTCGCGAAGAATGGAGGCCATGCGGGCCGTGGGCAACAGGGCGCTCCCGCCGACTTTGCAATCAACGTCAGTGAGCTGAAATCGGACGCTTGTACCGTCACCATCTGTTCCCGTCAGTTGTGCCGAAGCAGTCGACGCGGGGCCAGAAGCCACTGCATCCAGCTTGACGTTCTTCA
Organism: Planctopirus sp. SH287; assembly: GCF_056500625.1. Lineage (NCBI taxonomy): Bacteria > Pseudomonadati > Planctomycetota > Planctomycetia > Planctomycetales > Planctomycetaceae > Planctopirus > Planctopirus sp. SH287. Next base: position 3,719,581 of record NZ_CM151403.1, read on the forward strand.
GGATTTCTCGCGGAGTGCGGGATGGAACAACGGCACCAACAACCGTAAACGCGGTTGCCAATGCGGCACGTGGACAAACCAGTTGCATGAAGCGTAACTCTCGGAAAACCGGTGAAACATTTCGGGAAAATCCAGCCGCTCGTGGAAAGCCATTTCTCCACGTCGGTCTCATTCGTCAAAGTGTACCTTCCCAATCACCCGAGAGCATGAAGAATGTGTCTCCGAGGCGAACAATTTACCCAGGATGATCTTATGAAAATCTCCCTCAAATAGCCCTGCATCGATTGACAAACCGGTTCAAGCAGCCTTCAGGAAATTTCCTGCGAACCCTGAAGGTGATGGCCGAGGCATCGGCGAAAGGCTTTGATGGTTCATCCCGTTACTATTTATGGCTCACCACGCCGTAATGAGTTTTCAGAAATTCGGTTAATCCTTTGGCCACATCTTTGGCTGTCTGGGGAAGTGCCTCTTTGGAGCGTAAGTCGGAGCCAAACTCCATTTGAATGGCATCAACACCGCCGGGAACATGGCTGCCGTGAGCCAGCACGATCTCTCCACCATTGAATTCCACCTCTTGGGTATCCGGGGTTGAAGAAGGAGGGATCATGCGAATCCCAGACTTCTCCATCGCAGCTGAATAGAGGGGAGCAGCAGGTTTGCCAATCCGGTTCGTTAACGCGGAAACCGTTTTTCCGCTTCTGGTACCCCGGAAGGCAACAGCTTTTTCCCGGCCCTGGCCGTGCACATCAATTAACATTCCCCCCAGAGGATGCTTCGCCAGAATGGCTTTTTTGAAGTCGTTAATAGCACCGTGGTAGCGATCATAAACTTCTTGAGCTTCTACGGATTCATAAGCGAAGTCCGCCTCGCGATTGGCGTCCAGATATTTTCTTGAAACCCGCAGGATGACGACATAAGGCTTTTGACCAAGCTCAGCTTCTAGCTCACGGGAAATCGCTTCAGCCAGTTCGCTCGATCGGATATCGCGCACTGTAACAAAACGACTCCCTCCGCTCTTTCGCTCTCTTGGCATGGAATCCGGAAGATCCAGTTCCCCACCATGTGGAGCTGAAAGGATTAAAGGAAGTGTCCCTTCACGGATAGTGATAAACTCACCTTGCTGAGCCTTTCCTCCCCTTAATGTTTTCGGAGGTGCGGCTTGCGCCATGCAGTCCGTTGCCAGAAAAGAAATTCCAACAAAACTCAAAAAACAATAGCTGACCCAACAAGGCCATTGAGCCAGGGAACTGACCGGGTAACGCATGCTCTGCCCTCAATTGAGACTTTCAAAGTCATCCCCATCTGCCCGGGTATGAAATTTAGTCGACTTGAGTGTTATCTGAATTACTGAGTTTCAAAGGGGAAGCCACAGGCTTTGGCAGTTCATCGATCCCTGATGCCCAACGAACCCCCGCCTTGATTAAATGCTGCGGGCCTGACTTTCCTTCAGGATGGCAACTGTAGCAAATAACGCGTCCCTCTCCATAATTGGCCCGGGCAATGGCACTGGTGCCGATCATGACCCCTGTCGGAGCACCCTTCTTGGCAATCTCTGTGGCGTAGAGTGCCAATGGTTCATAGTTTGGCAGATCTTCCGCGTTGCCGGGAGCCAATAAAGGGCCTTGGCCGTAATAGACACCAATCTTGTCATTCGCTTCGCCCAGAGCCGCCTTACCCACGGGTTTCATTTCCAATTCCACCGGGCCGGTTCCTCGTGCCCAGTGGGCACGGTCAACGACTTTGGCGTTGAGAATATGCAATGACCAGCTATAGTCTGAGCTGGCAAGATAAGAGCCGGCACAGATCCCTACATATCCGCCACCTTGATGAATGAATTCTTTCACCTTCTCGCGCCCGGCCTCTTCCAGTTTCTTGGCTTGTAAGCTTCCGCTACCTCCCGGAATGATTAAAACATCCGTTTCCTTAAGGATTTCAGTCTCACGAATCTGTTCGGGAGTTACTTTAAAAGAGTTAAAGCCGTTCTCTTTGGTCAGGAATTTCATCAGATTTTTAGGGCCATTTGCTGACCCATCCGAATGATCGTAAATCGCCACGCGAATTGGCTCGGCTGCTGAGAGTGATGAATGCACCCCACTCAAAACAACGACAGCAAGAACCAGAAGGCAGGCCCGGGAAGAGATCTGCACGAGGCAAACTCCTTTGGTAGAGTAAGTAAAGGAAATAATCATGAAATACAGATTATTAAATAAATGGTAACGGCCTTTCAGTTGACTGAGAGACCGTTACCGTGCTTGCATTGAGGCTGCTCTGTTATTCCGTCTGCGCTGCTATTCCAGGGTGACGACTTGTCCATCGGCCATCCCTGAAATGCGATCCACCACCGTCAGGTCTGTGTTTTCACTGATAAAGCGGACTGAACCATCTCCCATGGTGAAGTGTGCCCCTCCTTCATGCTGGCTGGCAAAGCCATAACCATCAGGGCCAGACCGGGCATTGATTCGGCGTTGTGAAGCATAAGTGCTGGCTGGAATCCCATTGCCACAAAGAGAGATTCCTATGGCGGTTGTGGCTGACGGACCGCGTCCAGCCCAAACAAAACCTTGCCATGTGATCAACTCACCCGTTGTTGTGGTGGTTCCATTTGATCCGGTAAATGACTCACCGACCATGACGGTATTGCTGGTGCCGTCGGTGATATCGCGAATGCGGGTCGAGGAGTTGAATCCAAACACCCCTGTATTGCGGCCGGCATAGTAAATCCGCCATTCATCGTCACCAGACTGAATGCCAATGTCTGTGGCAGGGCCAAAGTTGGCACCGTAGCTGGAAGTGCCATAGTCAGCCCGATTGGCATTCAATGACGGCCCCGTATCACTAGGGCATCGATAAGCCGCCATAGGCGTTTGCGCCAGTGATTTTGTCGTCACTGTCTGGCCATTGACCGTGACGTTGAAGGTGGACGACAGCCGGGCTGACCCTACCTGAAAATTGTTGTACAGAGGTGCCTGATCAAGATAAGGGAGAATCATTGTCCCCCAACCCCAACCCGGTGTTCCATAACTTGCACCGGTCGAAGATCCGCCACCGAGCAGGACGTAGTTGCTATAAAACATGGCGGGCATGCAACGATGGTTATCGTGATAATTGTGTAAAGCCAACCCTAGCTGCTTCATATTGTTGCGGCATTGAGTCCGACGAGCGGCCTCCCGTGCCTGTTGAACTGCGGGAAGAAGCAGTGCGATCAGGATGGCGATGATCGCGATGACCACCAGCAATTCAATTAACGTAAATCCAGCGCGTTGAGATTTCACAAACAACTCCTGAGAAAATCAGTAAAAGGTGGATCGACCTGGAAGCGACTCCAGCAGCCATTGACCCACCTTTCACTTCATTGCAAATCGTGAGCCAGAATCTGAAAACCGACGGGGTTAAATGAGATCAGTATTCACCCACCACTTCACCGGCACCAACCGTTAACAGTCGGGCCATAACCTGAATCGCAATGTTTTCGGAGATCATGCGGACGCTGCCATCACCCAACAGAAAATTAGCACCGCCTTCATGAAAACTGTAATATTCAGCGTTGTTCGTACAGTTTAGTGCGCAGCGTGTCGATGTGAGACCACCGCCATTCCTGCCACCTGTTGCCGGGTTAGCACCGGCCATCAGGACACCCTGCCGATAGTCAGCCCATCCCCCGCCGCCAAGATCGTCATCTAGCATGCCAGTGTTTGGAATGAACTCTCCATACGTACTGGGCTTACCCAAGTCAAATCGAAGAGGTGCGGCCCCTCGCTCACCAATGAAGATTGTATTGGCCAATCCATCTGTGATATCTCTCATTCGCCAAGCGGCAAAATTGCTCTCGAAGGGGCCTTCCCGAGCAGCGCCCGTATCGGCATCGACCATGCCATTAGTTACCCAGAGAAACTTACTGACTCCGCGATTCTCGGCGTAGTCTGTTGTGGCCCGAACCGGGCTGTAGGAAACCGAACTGACCGTGAATGTTGTCGCATCCATATGGCTAGTCGCCACAGAGGGACACTGAAAGACCGGCACTGAAAATTTCATCGCAGGTTCATTGACTGGCATATACCAGTGCTCACGGAAATCATAGAGATTGAAAAGTGCAGCCTGATCCAGGAACGGAAGCAAGCGAACCTGAGCACCATGCCGCTTGGAGTTCGGGTTTGCGTTCAAGCCGGTGGTTCGGGTCGGAAATCCGCCGTAAGTGCTTTCGTAGTTATGTAGTGCCAAGCCCATCTGCTTGAGATTGCTGCGGCATTGAGTGCGACGAGCCGCTTCCCGCGCCTGCTGAACAGCCGGCAGCAACAGCGCAATCAACACAGCAATGATGGCAATAACCACCAATAGCTCAATCAATGTAAACGCCGAACGATTCATACGCATAGATCTCTCCAGAATGCAAAACTGACCGAAAAGAACAAAGACGCTGATAGCAAATGCTTAGCGCTGCATATCACGCATGCGCCCACAGAGGAAATTGCTGATTAATTCGTAGAATAAAATTGCTTAAGACTTCAACGATCATTGACGCTGAGTCTTTTAGAAAAAAATGGCTTGGTAACGATGAAGCAGCATTCCGATTAACCTTGAAGACTTACATCGATCCAAGGGGGCTTGGAGGCTTTCAGTTTGCTCAAGGGGCCGATGGCCTCACGTTTAGTCAGTCTCTTCGTAGGGGCGGCATGAAAACCACACATCGCTTCAAAGCAATCAATGTGCCGAAGTCGGGAGAGGCTGCCATTTGCTTGACCTGTGTGATCTCCATTGGTCTGTACTATCACAGACTTTGCGTCAATTGATTCACCAGCCAGATGGCATGAAGCGAAGTCCCGATTGTCGCCGGGTCATGGCCTCGTGAACACAATGTGAACGCGTTGCTGTTCTTGGTCATTTCTCTGCGAAATAAGAGCCAGCGACCTCTGAGTGTGGGCAAATCGTCAAGTGACGCTGTCAATGAACAATCTCTTCTCAGAGACCATCAAGTCGACGATTCATGTTGCCTGTTGGGAGGCAAATGATTTTGTGAGGCCGGGGAAAGTTTTTTTGAATGACGATCTGGCTGGAAGTTCTGTGCGCAAAACCTTGGCTCTCATGCTGGATTGTGGTGCAAACCCCATTGTTTTTTGCTTCTGGAAAAAATTTCTTTCGCTCTGACGGGGGGCAACCTTGGCAAGTTGCCTGAAAGACTCCTGAGAAACGCCGGTTCCCTTGCATCAGACGCTGCCGGCGACTAACTTTGCTCTCAGTCGGACGATTAGCTCAGTTGGTTAGAGCGCCACGTTGACATCGTGGAGGTCAGAGGTTCGAGTCCTCTATCGTCCATTTTCCAGACTTTGCCTGCCTCATCAGTCAATGTCAGAACCCTGCAAAACAGCTTGTTTTGTGGGGTTCCTTCGCTTTTATGGCAACTGGTTGCCAGTTCGTGAGGCGTCCTGATGGCTTTCGCGTGCCTCGGATTCTGCCCCAACTGCCCCGGAATCTGCCCCAGCTTTGGGGCACTGACAACCGCCGGGCCGCTGATGGCTTTTGCCAGGTCGGCCTCCACCGAATGCGGGTCATGTTCCCGCGTTACGGCTTGAGAATTTCCCAACCACCCGCTGACGACGTCTTCGGGACGGATGCTTGGGAGTCTGTCTGGCGGGTGTGTGGCTTGCTCTCTGCTTCCTGCACGCTTTCCAGAAATCAATGGCGCGTTGAGAGATGCGTAATTTGAATCGCCACTTGAAATAGCGCGTTGGCGATCGCAAAAACATGCTTGCCCAAAGCTGAAAGCATGACACATATTGCGCCGTTAAATCTTGGGATCCGTATAAGGTGTGGATTCTGCGCGTGTCGTGAAGAAACTCGCGACCGAGATCTTCAGCACATTCGATCAGCACGTTTTGATCAGCACAAGGGAACCCAACTCTTGCACCCGGCGAGTTCAGGCCACACGGGCAACAGCAGAGGCTGGGGTGGGATCGTGAGTTGCACACGAAAGTAAGTTAATCCCGGTGATTTGTAAGTGAATCGCTTGATGAGCGTTCCTTCACTCCAGAAATGTTGCCCTTCCAATGCGATCACGTCGTTCCAGTCGGTGAGCTTGCGACATTCCAGAACCTGCGCGTAAGCCGGGAGCAGGATCTGCCCGGGCGGAGGTTGTAGAATTGAGGCCTGCTCGATGAACTTCGCCCCCTCGGGGGTTAAGTCTAACGGCTGTTGATGAAACTGTGTCGGGAGCAGCCAGAACGCGGGGTACTGCGGTTGAAACCCCTCTGGCCCTTCATCAATCCCCCCTTTACGGAGAATGATTGACTGCTTTCCCGAGCAGAGAGCCATACAGATCGCTGCCCACTCCTTGAAGGCGATGGCCGGTGAACCGGCCGGAATGGCCCCAGCGTCCTGCATGATGATGCTCGCTTGCTTGCCGTGAAGATCAAGATCTGCCCCACAAGCATCCTATCTGATTCGCTCGCCAGATGCCTGGCTGCCACGAAGAGTCAGCGTTGCACCGACTTCAATTCAAACGCGATGTCATTGCTCCCCGCTTTGACGTCGGCTTTCAGGTTGGACTTGGAATGATAAATGTTAGGAAGCCGCTCCGGTACCATTTTGCTCTGTCCTGTTCCAGGGTCTTCGATCACATTTGCAGTCGTGATCCGGACGTCGTGCGTGCCAGGGATCGCTCCCGGGGTGTCGGCCAGGTAGATGAGCTGATATAGACCATCTTTATTTGTGGTGCCGAAGGATGGTCGACCGTTCGCTGGTTGAAAATAGACCGTGGCGGCATCCACCGGTACTCCATCCAGCGTCACTTTTCCGCGAACCAGACTTAATTCAGGACGATCCCCTGCAGAGCCACAACCTGTGATCGAGGCGAAGAGTAGCAATACCGCGAATAACTTATGAGACATCGAGCGAACCTTTATATTCAACGATTCCAGTATAAAAATTCGGCGTGTCGAAAATCGAGTGCCCTGGACTTTTTTAATGCCCTGTCAGGGCTTAATTTACGGGGACGCGATTGCGGAAACGCCCGTCGTAGCCGGGCTTACGACTTGCATCATTCTAATATTTAGTGTGGACAACGCAGTCGTGCAGTGACATGCCACTAGAACTCGCCGGTCACTTCACCACCGCCGAAAGTAGAAATGTTGTTATAGAGCCTCTGGTCAACATTTTCGCTGACGAAACGAATGGAGCCATCGCCCATCAGGAAATGGGCACCACCGGTATGGTTGCTGCTGAACCAGGATTGAAACATCCAACTGGCACCTTGAGGAGTATTTAGCGGATAGCCGGTCGACCCGGCGACTTCCAGCGCCCCTTTGAATCCGCTATTATCGACATTTCCTTCACTGACACCGACCCAGTGCGAATACGTATCATTGGTATTCGTTTTGAGCTTTGAAGTCCGCTCACCCACCATGATGGTGTTGCTGGTTCCATCGATGATATCTCGAATTCTGGTGCCGACGTTTCGTTTCCCAAAGATGCCAGCTTGACTGACCATATAGGTTCGCACGCCAGTCCCATTGACGCCGATATAGTTGGTGCGTGAAGTTAATTGACCTGCAATTCCGAGGGCGCTCAGTGCGATGCCAACATCTGATGGGCAGCGGAGAGAGGCCATTGGCGTTTGCAGCAAGGCCCGCTTGGTGGTATTGCCGATGGCGCTTTTCAGAGTGACTGGCCCGACTTCTAGACTATTGTAAAGCGGAGCCTGATCCAGATAAGGGAGTATCATGACCGTCCAACCCCACGAAGGTTCGTTACAGGGATTGGCAGCACACTGTGTCGTATCCGTTTGATAAATAAAGACAGGCGGAAACTGCAAAACGGTGTCGTGATAGTTATGCAGCGCAAGCCCCAACTGTTTGAGATGATTCTTGCATTGCGTTCTTCGAGCGGCTTCACGAGCCTGCTGGACGGCAGGGAGCAGTAACGCGATCAGAATGGCAATGATGGCGATCACGACGAGCAATTCAATCAGCGTAAACGCCGCACGACTGCCCGAACGGGCGTGAATGAGAACTGGCTTCATAAAAGCTCCCGAAGACAAAGCGGACGACACACCAAAATTAAGCGCAAGAAAAGCGACTGAAGAGAGTGGGCAATCAAAAGGTGTCGGGCGAATGAGGTCGAATCGGTCTGGGAAGTCACTCAAGATTTTTGTTGATGAAGGTAGTTGTCCAGAGCGATTGACAACTTACCGAAAAAAATTTCATCAAATTCACATCAAGGAACAGCGACCGGTGCAATTGATCGTAAGATATGGTTGTGCGTTCATACCTTTGTGTCTGTTTACAAGAAACAGAAATCGCCTGCTCACTTGTCAGGGATAAGGATTTACTCAATCGCAGTGATGAGAGGTGAATTCCCGAGCAGGCTGTCGAGTTCGCCGAAAGAACGATATCAGCTCTTGAAAGAGTGGCGAACTCCCATTCAATGAAGGTTTCTCATTCAACGAAAAAGCCCCCCGGCTGACTAACCGGAGGGCTTTTCAGAACACAAACGGTCGTGAGGGTTACTTGACCTTCAGTGTTTCCACAAGGAAGTGCAGCTTCGTATTGGGGGGGATCAGACCGCCGGCACCGCGAGTGCCATAGCCCAACTCGGAGGGAATCTCCAACTCGATCATCCCGCCTTCACCAACCAGTTGCATCCCTTCCGTCCAGCCCTTAATCACCTGATCAAGAGGGAACGAGATCGACTCCTTGCGATCATAGGAGCTGTCAAAAACTTTGCCGCTATCAAGCCAGCCATGGTAATGAACCGTGACGGTGCTTTTTGCGCTGGGCTTAACCCCTTTTCCTTCACGAAGAATGCGGTACTTCAACCCTGACTTGGTCGTGGTGAAAGTCTTGGGTGCATTCGCATCCACGGCACCTGCCCCCGTTGGCAACTTTGGCAGGGGAACTTCTCCATCGGCACCCATCATCACTCCTATTACACCTAATGTCATCACAACAGCCATTGCCCGGCGGGCAAATCTCACGAGAGAACTCTGCAACACGATGCGACTCCCTGAAACGTGGTTTATAGACCGCACCCGGTCAAAGACGAAGACTCGCCTCCTCATCATCATCTGAAAGGCGGTGAATCCCTCTTTTCTCACTGCTGACAGTCTACAACACCACTCTGCTGATGGCAGCCAGCCCATCGCTGCCGAAATCGGCTAAGGACATCCATAGCCTGCTGTCAGAAAAGACTACCAATTGCCACGCTCCATGCAAAAGGTGGCCTTCAAGAAAAGCGAGCCTGCGGACGAATGGTCAGAAACGGCAAGAGGACTGCTGGTGAACGGGACTCCCTTGCGGCAACGAACTCGAAGTCGGCAGGTGGATTATTCGCTGGCTTTTTTGAGCGTTCTGTCAATGCTTTTCAAGTAATCTGAGATATCGAAAGCCACGATGGCCATTTCGCAAAGAATCCGGTTGTAAACCAGGACAACCACAGCACCGAGAACGGTCAGAGAGAGATAGAGCAGTACGAATAGCAGCATTCCAAACTGCTCTGCCGGCGAAGCTTCTCCCATTCTCATCATCTGGAAGAAGCCAAAGATTGTGATGGCGTTGGAGACGAAAACCGCCAAGGCCACAATAGTGACGACGACTCTCCACGCCATTTTGACGAGCATGGGTGTGGCGTACTGTTTGAAATCAGAGTCGAACAGCACCTCAAGAAGTGTCAGATTGCGTGGCAGATCGCTTTGTTGAACTTGCAAAGCCCCCATATTGCTATCGGAGGGATCCCGTCGCTTTTTTTTCTGCATGATCTGGGGTGGCAACGGCAGGTCTGAATCCTCTTCTACATCCCAGTCTTCAGCAACTTCGATTGGTGCAAAAAACTGGGGGACTGATCCTGCGAGCACCCAATCCGATGTTGCACTCTCAGAGATCAAAGTCTCTCGCGTCACTTTCCCGGAACTGATGAGCTTCTCCAAGGAAGCGACCGTGAAGGGGCCATGGGCTTTCGTGCCGAGTTTGACGCGCCATTGATCGGACATGGTTGACAGCCCAGGTTGAGATCTCATTCAAGAGATCGAAGGTGTGTAGAAGCGAGAGAAAAGAGGACATCTTCAATAAAAAGGGAGCTACTGGACTTTTGTGTTTGAACCGCCACGATCTGCCACGGGGTCAGACTCGTTCATTGGCATCAGGCGGTAATCAAATCCCATCTCGACCAAAGCATCGCGTACCTGAGAGAACGCATGATAGGAGTCAGGGCGTACCACCAAGGTGATCGAATATTTTTGAGGACTGAACGCTTCAAGTGACTTTGCTAATTTGCTCTTGGCAGCCTCACGATCGCTCAGATCGATACCACGTAAGGGGTGAGGTGTCGTCGTTAATTTATCCGTTTCGCTTAATACGACCAGGAAATCATCGGTATTAAGCCCGAGTCGGTTTCCCTGCCGGTCATATTTATGCCATTGATAGATTTTTCCATACCTCATGATGAAGCCAATGGAGTATTTAAAGCCGGCGACTTTCTGAACGGGGGTCTTGGAAACTTTGGTGCGTCCGGCGATTTCCTGCTTCAACTGATCTTGAGTGTTTTTGAGTGTGACGCTGGCGTCTTTCACCTTCTGTTCACGGACCTTCAGTTCCGCTTCAAGCTTGCCGTTACTCTCGAGATTTTTGAGGATTGCGAGATTGGTATTGTCGAGTTCTTTCTGTAAGGAGTTCCTTTGGCTTTTTAGCTCCTCTTGCTGGGCAAGCAGGTTTTGCAGCAGGGGGGAAGAAAACTGTGAAAGCAGGTCATCCTGGGATTTAGTCGAATCACGCAGGAGAGAGACTTGCAGTTGTAGCCGATTGAAATCGTTAATGATTTGCTGTGATTCCGACTCGGTGAGTTGCGGGATCTCGCCCGATGATTTGTTCGGTGACGTCTGTTGCAACAGCAGAATGACAAGAATGGCGATGAACAACACGCCGCCAAAAGTGTTGCAAATCGTATCCAGCAATAAGTCCAGACTGTCTTGATTAGAATTACGACGACGTCCCATCAGAGTGCGGCTCCACGTTCAGGATGGATGATCATCTGTTGGGAATCGATCAGATCAAATCCGAAGGCTGTGTTCTGACTGTCGAGGCGATCTTGCAGTGCGGAGAAGGTCTCAGAACCGTTGGGGCGGATGAGCAACAGCCAATAGCTAATCCGAGGGTTCTGTTTGCTATTCCATTCCATGAATTGCTGAGTGAGACTCTTGCTAAAAAGCCCTCCCCCAGAACTTTGAAAGGTGATCGGAACCATGGGCTTGCCCATCGGTGCGATCTGTAAACGGTCTTCTTCAATAACCATGACCCAACCAGGGCCACTTAAGCCCCTGGGGGCTGTAAAGACCGTGCGATCCTGCGACTGGATTTCTTCAATCTCGGCTTTGACCTCCTGAGTTTTGTCTTCCAGTGATTTGGCTTTTTCCGCGAGGTGTTCCGTCGCGGTGATCAGTGATTCACTGGAATTAAGTTGCCGTTCGATCTCTGCCAGTTGTTCTTGTGCTTTTTGAATTGCGGCGGTCAGTTGTTCAATCTTTGCCTGAAAAGATTCAATATCGGCCCCTAATGTGGCTTCTGTGACATCAGACACCTGCTTGACAGATGCTGTGCCAAGATTGCTTTTTTCTTCAAGGCTTTGAAGTTCCTCACGTAAGGCCTCGATCCGTGATTTCAAGCTGCTTGCGACCTGATCGACAGGATTAGCTTGAGCTTTATTTCGCTGAACCAGATCCAGCACAAGTAGCAGGACAATGACGATCAAAATCGCGGTGACTGAGGTAATAATATCTTGAAATGCGAAGAGTGAAATTGCCGGCCCTGAACGTCCGCGACGACTCATCGTCTTTCCTCCTGAGCTTCGTAAGGCATGATTCTCAGGCGGCCAATAATCTGGCGTCCGCAATAATCACTACAGGCATCTAGAAATTCTTCCTCACTTTTCTTCTGATTGGTAATACCTAGCTGGATAACCAAGGCGGCCACCAAACCCTGAAGCGTGGTTTCAAAAGCGGTCGAGAGGCCACTTGTGACACCCTTTAACGCTCCTTTGACTTGTTCAAAATCAGTCGTCGATGCCAGCACATCCCCAAACCCGCCAATGGCCTGAGAAAGTCCTTCAACCGTTCCAATAAAGCCAAGCACCGGGATGGCCCAGACGAATGATTGCAGCAAGAGAAAACTGGTCTCCATTGCGGATTCATCTGTATCGGCCTGGGCGCGTAAAATCTCTTCAACATCAGTGACGCGACCCAGGTTTCGCAAGTTGGAAAGTGCGGTGAGGATGCGATTGAAAACCACAAACTGACGGGGATCATCGACTGCCTGATGAATTCGCACACGAACGGCGTCGACTGTTTGCGGTGTCAACACCCATTCAGGGTCTTCGGGGGTAATGGGAAGCCGGAGGACATATCGTTGCAGGCTCAGTTTTCTCCATTTAATTAATAGCACGACCAGCGACCAGAAAAAGAAGAAGGCGATAAAGTAGGGGATTTCTCCGCGTTCATAGAAACTGCGGCCAAACAGACTCTCGCGCCAGGGAAAGAGGGCGGCGTAGAAGGTGATCGTCAATAGGGCAGCCAGTAAAAACGAGCACCACGAGTTCACCTTGGTGAACCGGCCTCCGCGGAACATTAAACGTTCTTCAATGTCGTTTTGTGTCCACGAGACGGCCTCAGCGACTGAGGGGTCTGCTTCGCCAATCATTACATCTGTAGCCGGGGAACTGGCCAATCTCATAGACAGGGACTTTCCGTACGTTAGTCAAACTCAAAGGCTAAGCGTTGCCATACTTCTGCTGAAAACGTGCGTCGGACATCGTCAGATAAACAATGGATTCAATCGTAGAGATGACCCATGGGACAGCCCACAAAATGAGAATCCAATTTTCAATTTCCGGGAAGTTAGCCAGGTCGGGGTTATTGATTCCGATGTATACAGGAATGACGAGTAATGTGAAGAGTATATAGACAACGCCCAGTACCGTATTTCCCAGGTAGAAATGGTGGCTACCGAAGCCACCAAGAAAGAAGGCGATTAATGCTGCCGTGACTCGGTTCTTTGCATGCCGGTTTTCGTGATGACGTTGGGAGACACCGCATTGAGGGCAGATTTCGGCTCGGGAGTCGATGGGTTGGCCGCAGGCGTGGCAGAAACAGGCCTGGCCGCCGACCTGGCTGTTTCCTCTTTTGGCTTTTCCCGGAGCAGCGTCCTGAAACTCGGGGATTTCAGAGATGGGCTGCCAGTCTTCCAGCCCTTCGCGAAAAATCAGATCTTTGGATTTGAGCTGGCCGATATCGATCAAATTGCGGATTTCGAGCAGTGTTACGGGGCCGTAAGGCTGGTTGCCAATGGCGTAGTGCCAGACGGCTTTCATCGGCAGGGGTGATCCCGCGCTTGTCGATGCGGGGCCGGGACTTGGCGAACCGGTGGGGATCGAGAAGGTGTCTGCTTGAGGTTCTGACTGGCTGGCCGCGCTATTTCTCGCGGCGCGGGGGGATGGTGCCGCGAAGAAGGCGTCCAGCGAAGCGGCTGATTTCCAGGTCTGGCGGTCTTCGGAAATCTCGTGCAATCGGCCAAACTGCCCGCGCGTCCGCAAGCTACGAAGCTGCTCTATCGTATATGGGCCGGTCACACGCCCTCGCGAGCGGATATAGTATCGTCCATCGCTCTCTGTGCTCATCGTTGAAACCTCGATAGACCGAGGGAAAGATGCGTGATCATGGCTTGAAGAAGACCTCGATAGAGTGAATGATACAGATGAAAGAAAGGCAGAGTGAATGAAAGACAACGTGCCTATGGTGTCTTTGTGACGACGGTGGCCTTCTTTCGGGGAAGGGCATAGATAATCGCAGGCTCGCCATGCGGGGCGGCGATGGTCGAATCGACCTTCATTGTCTTGTTCCTGACTTCGCCAATTTTTTTCCAGCTACTGGAACCCGGCCCCCTTCCTGAAGCGATCACCAGCAAGTCGTGATCATGGTCAGAAGCCCAGTCGGTACGACATGCCCATTGGTTGTTTTCTACACGCTCCAGCCACCCCACGGGGAACGGCTCGATGAACAACTCCGCTTCAAACTCCGCCCGCTTCTCCAGATATTTCTGATAGCAATCCTTGATGGGGGGTAAACTCTTCAGGCAGTCGGTCGCTAATTCCCGGGCCTTGTTAGCCCGCGTGTTGCCTGGATCCATCCATGCCACAGTGCGGTCAATACCGGCTTCGTCGAGATGCCGCTTGATGGGGCGGAGTTCCTCTTCAAGAAGGCTGTCACCCCGTCCTGCAAACTCGACCAGTTTGTAGAGAAGTAGATACCGCAGGAATGGATCGATTTTTGTGTCTTCGAGCAACTGGAGAGATCGCTCCTCGAAAACCTGATTCCAATTGTTCAGATGGATGCTCATCAACAATTTGCGGGAATCTTTTGCAAACATCTCATGGGGAGCTGGTGCCGTTGGTGCCGGTATAAATTCGGTAAAATCGAGCGAAATCTTCCTGACTTCCCCATTGAAACCGACGAGATGAGTGAAGCCGGGAGGGTTGCCATACTTATTTTCATGAGCCGCTTCTAAATAGTAAGTTTTCGTACCGCCATGCGAAGTGAGCGTGTAGGTTTCCGACATCAGTTTTGAAGAAAATAGCCGGATCGCCTGTTGAATCATGCCTTCGTCTTCATCGCCATCTTCGGCCTTTCGCAACTGCAGCGAGTTGAGCCATTTGAGATACCGCCCCAGTACAACACGGTCGGGACAGTCAGGATACTTGGCCAGGAATGCCGTCACCTCGTTGGCTCGCTCGGCGGCATCGTCGTCAGAGGCTGGCATCAGCTTCCCTCGCCAGCGGAGCGAAAGCTGGCGGCGAGCAATCGTTGCGGGTAATGGAGAGACATCAGCCGCTGCAGTGAAAATCGTGGCTCGCGGATGCTCTGGCAGATTCCTGGCAAACTCCTTGAGTGCTTCTGAAAAACGCTGACCATCTGCTTCAGTGAGCGAAATCGCCGGTGGGAGAAAGGCTCCCTTTGTGATGGCTGAAAGAAGCCGTTCTTCTGTTTCCATCTCGATGGCCCGGGCGCGGGCGTTGACGAGGCGGGTTTGTAGAAGCTCTGCCTGACTGGTCAAGTCACGAGAAACGCCTGCCTGGGTGGCTTGAAGTGCCGCTAAAGACTGTTCGGTCTGAGCCATCGACTCGCGGCCGGCGGTGGTATTAAGATTCTTGAGGCGTTCCAGGGCCTGCACTTCTGCCGATGCGGCTGCGAGCTTTTCACGATAAGCCGTTTGCAGGTTTTGGCGGGTCATCGCCTTTTTCTGCTCCCAGTCCCCTTCCACCACCAGCACGGCCGTCTTTTCCTCTTCACTGACAGAACGCTCTTTCGCGGCTTGAATCGATGCTTCGATGGGAGCAAGATTCGCCAGCGTCATGTTGGCTGAGACGGCTTCCAATTGTGACTTCGCTTCTGACAGCGATTTGTTCCATTCTAAAAGACGGTTTTCCTCTGCCAGTTCGGCATCAACCAACCCTTTGCGGGCTTCCAGCCATTCCGTCGAGGAAAAATACTCGGGCTGCCCCGTGAGGAGTTCGCGCGCCTGGCTCAATTGACCGGCTTCCACATGCTGTTGAATGGCTTGAGCAAGTTTCTTCGCCTGATCGGCTTGAACGGAAAAGTAAATGACGACACCGAACAAGGCCGCGACGGCCAGCGTGCCAATCCCGGCGGCCCCGTAAATGGCTTGCCGCTTGCGAGAGTGGCCGAGTTCCAGCCGCTCCATTCTCTGGTTGAACTGCACATCCAACCCGGCAGGGAGAGAACGCTCGAACCTTAATAGATCGGTGCCGGCTTTTTTCAGATCATCGATGGTGGCCTGATCGTCGCCGAGGAGTTGCTCGAGACGGAGGACGGCCCGCTGGAAGTTGCGGTCGTCCGTTTCGACGCGGTCGAGATCGTCCAGCCATTGCAGAATCGGGCTGACACGTTCCACGAGTGGATCGTCTGCCGCCGCTTTCACCACGCGCTGCTTGGTCAGCCATTCGTCACGCAGGATTCGGGCCTGGGCCACATCCTGAGACATGTAGGCGGCGTGCAGTTCATCGGCCAGTTCGGTCATGCGGGCGCGGCCGTCCTGCGAGAGCGTCGCGCGGCCCCGTTTTTTGAGATCCTGAATCAGGGTCGCCGGCACCGTTTTCAGCCATTGAGATGACTGGGCTTCGGCGAGGAGAGATTGCAGGGCGGGGACGTCTCCCTGAGAACTGGCGTGGCGAGCCTCTTCGACGATTTCGCGAAGACGATGGGCTTCGACTTCGCGGAGGTCATCTTCCCAGAAGGGAGCCAAGGGATCGAGATCACGCAGTTGCCGGAGAAGGCCGATTCGTTCGCGGAGCGGCTTACGGGCCAGTACCAGCTGCTGCTGCTGGGCCAGGAGGGGCTGGATCGCTTCGCGGGAGGCGTAGGCTTCCTGCAACACCTCGGCCACCTCCATTAAGAGGGGTTCCGGCTGGGAAATTGAATAGAGTTCACAAATCTCGGTCAGTTCGTGCTTCTCGGGGAAGTCGAGGAGCGTGATGGTGTCGAGCAGGTCTGGCTCGGCTTTGGCGAGAAAGACCGCTTCGGTCGGCAGCCCGCGCTTGAGCAGATCATCACAATCCCGCAACCGGGAATTGGATTCCTGGCAGGTGGAGGAGTATTGAGAGACCATCTCCATCAATTCGTCAGAACGATCCAGAAATTCTCGTTGCAGGTAGTTACGAAGACTATCAATGAGGCGCTGGAGTTCAATCATTATGGGCCTCCGATGAAGTAGAAGGGTTGTAGCGAGTTGTCGGAGGGCCAGCACTACCGATCGTTACAAGGTCAACGGAAACACCCTTATTAAGCTGGGTCTCCTTTGCATCCTTTACTGGAACAGGAAACACGTCGTAATAAAGCCGTAGCGACTTAATTTCAACTTGACTCATCGCATCTACACAGCTTTCACTAGCAGCCACCATTTTGTTGACTTCGGAGAACTTCTCCTTCAGATCTTTAATTGCGTTTATGCCTTTGTCGTAACGATCTAGTTTCGATTTCTTGTCGGGATCTTTCTCCTTAGACTCCGACATTGTCTTTCTATCTGTACTTAGCATGCTGATCAGATTTTCGACAGCCTGTATGTCAATTGGCTTTTTGGTGTTTAACTTGTAGCCACTAGAACCGGCGCTAAAGTCTATGCGAGTGTTACGTATAAAATAAAGAACTTGGTCTTTATCGCATTGCTTGCACAATTCCCCCCAAGCAGCGTTCACTTGCTTCTCAATTTTCTTGTTGATCAGTTCCTTAGCCTTCTCGGCTGGTGATGTATTTCTCAACAAGGAAATACTCACTTGCGAATCTTTCCTTTGCCCATCATTCTTAGACTCAGGTACACTGATAGTCACTTCCGAATTAAAAAAATTAATATCATCGAAAAGAGACTCGTGTTCCTCTGGAAAGGTAGTTTTGGTAATAATAGCTTTCCAACTGTTCTTGGATGTTACGTCTATTTTATCTTTATCGACGACATATTCTTTGCTATTAATTGAGACAATCACATCTTTTATTTGCAGGGTTGCTTTGGATGTGATTTGCTCTGGAATTGAAATGTATCCGGAAGCACCAATCTTAATTGTGACGGGAGGAATTGCCGCACCAGATTGGCGAGGGGATTGAAAGCGATGATGGACAATACCGCCGTCTCCCTTCCTGTTTTCTACCAACAAGCACCACACCAAGTCGGCAGATTTATTCACTAACATCAACTCAACCATCGCCAATTTAATCTCTGAATCTCGTTTATGCGGCTCCAAATTTTTAACGAGTCTAGCAATCACTCCTGCAGAGGGTTCTTTGCCTTCAATGCGAATCTCCTGTGCGTATTTTTTATCGGGTTGATTTTTTTCGGATAATTCTCTTAACGGCGCTTCTATGGCATGAAGCGATAGCCATTCTGGAGAATAAAATATATACTGGGGCATTTTATCCTGAACGTATTTTTCCACATCGCGTTGTGTAGGGCCTGAATCACCCTCGGCTTCTTTAGTAACGGAATCATTCCTCTTTTCGTACAAAGGTATTTTTGGCACAGATCTATCATGTATTTCTGTTTGATGATTAATTTCTTGATTGCTGTTAAAAGTGTTAGCAGTGGTTGCTCCGAGGTTATTGCCGTTGGCAAAAGTCGAGTCGCTTGTAGAAGGCAACGTTGGTTTTGCCGCATCTGTGGAGCTAGCTGTCTTCTTGTCACCACTCATTGGAGAGCCCACTGCACTGCCGCCTTTGCCGCTGTCAGCAACGACCCCATCCCCATTTTTTTCTTTTGGTGATTCCTCTACGGAGCCGATAACATCTGATTGAGTCGCCGCAAGTTCTACTCCAGAAGTCCTTCCTATAGCAGGTTTGGCAGGTGTAGCTGTCTCATCAATGGCTTCCGGAGAATCTATTTCTTTTGGAATCTCTCGCGCTTTGCCTTCGTTTCCAGTTTCTGTCGACTTTTCGGCAATGTCGGAGCGTGTCGGTTTTATAGTCGTGTAGTAATAGCCTGCCCCTGCTCCGCAAATCACTAATAGCAGGCAAGCCGTAAGGAGTATGCCTTTCCATCGGCTGCTTTTTCGCTTGTTACTACTGGCCCTTAATTTGTTCGGCAAAGTAGGAACTATTGAGGCGGCGGGGAGAGGTCGCTCCAGGCCATATGTTTCTACAGCAGCAGGCTGTTGCTGAACCGGAAGTTGCAGCCTGCTCTGTGCAGGCGTTTCGGCTTCTTCCAGTAAGTGGACTGGTTCGAGTTGGGGTGGTGGTGTGTGGGTGGGTTTGGGGCGGTGGCCTGTTCTGGCGGCTTCGACCAGATCGCCGCCGGTGGCGAGGGGGAGGGGTTTTGTCAGGTCGATGCGGAGAGCATTTGCGAATCTCAACGAGTCGTGGGCTTCCTTTGAGTCGTGGATCATGGCCCGCCACGCGCACTGCGTGCCCGCTGCCAGCCCCGTGAAGTAGGTACTGAAAGTGACTTCCCAGCGTTTTTCCGGCGGGAGGAGCGAGATGGCTTCTGCCATCAGGGGGAGAATCTCCTGGCCGGAGGCGAAGAGGAGAATCACGGGCCGGAGAGGATCTTTCAAATAAGACTCGGCGACAACACCCGCCCAGCCCGCATCCCCCGTGGCGGCCTGCCAGTTGTGGCAGACTCCTTCAGAAAGAACAGCCCCCTGAGGTTTGGGGCCGCTCGCGACCAGCCGAGGTTCACCTTCCCAGCCAGTGCGGGAGAAGTTGCCAATCCCCAAAACGGCAGCCGGGCCGGCGGGGACGAGTTCTTTCCGATCAAGCACAACATGATGGGCCAGCTTGTTGGCCCGTTGAGAATAATCGAGGCCGTAATCGGCGATCCGCGAGAGGACGTGCAGGGACTGGCCGCCGATGTTCAACCGCAGGTGTGACCAGTTGACCGGATTGCGGTTGGTTTGGGCATTGTCGGCGGGAAAGAGAGGACGGTAGCCAGAGAGGCCTTCCAGCGCGGTCGCCAGTGGGGCCGACATCCCTTGTGTACTGAGGACGGTGCAGAACCCCCGGCTGCCGGGTTTGAGACCCCGAGGAGCGGAGGTATAGAGAAGTTCTTGTGTCATATCTATCAAAACCACATTTATAGAACTGGCTGGCGACTGATCAGGAGGCTAGCCGGGAGTTGAATGAAAAACGCTTATCGCAAGTTAATAGCGGGAATGACTCCCGGAACCGCTCGTGTGAGGCTATAGAGGAACGGGATGGTGACCCAATAAGGTGCCGCATCAGCGGGCTTGATGGACTGCTGGCCTGACTTGCGATCGACCATGACATTCCAGCCGACCGAGGTGACAGGGATATAGGTGACGTCTTCAGCAAAGCCTTCGGCAGCGGCGATGATTTCGGGGGAGGTCTGTTGCAGGAGTGCTCTGGCTTGCTGGGACTGCTCGCGAATCATTTCTCCATCAAGCGCTTCCACTTCCAGAGGATTATCGGTCGAGACACGCACCTTGCGGAAAGGCTCGCCCAGAACGTTTTCGCCGAGCAGTTTCCACCAGGCATCGAACTTCGTGAGAATGACGATGAGAGGTTGGCGATGGCGGTCGGAAGGACGGAGACCTGCGAACCGGCGGATACGGGCAGCGGCTTCCTGCAGGATGGGTTCCTGCCGCATGGTTTTTAAGGAAGCACGTGAGGTTGGCAAACCTGACTGAGTGATCAGTTTCTGCATGCGGGCATCTTGTGTGGGGTCGAATACAAAGAAGAGCGCCCGCGATTCGGCCATATGTCGGGTGACGGGGGCGGCTGCGGAATCCTTGCCGGGCTGGAATGATTCCCCCGCGTTGTCGTAAAGGCAGATGGTTTTCGCCAATCGCTCAGCCAAGGCACTGCGAATGTGATCGTGCTGGGGCTGGAGCGTGAAAATAAAGGGTTGAGGATAGCTGACGATCTGGTTGCCGAATTTCACGTTGTCATAGAGATCGCCCTGCTCTTCTGTTTTGCGGATGAGGTTGGCCAACGGGACGATCTTCTCGCCATCCGAACGTGCGAAGACGGATTCTTCATATTCGGTGAGGTGCTGATTCATCACCGGGTCGGCATCGGCAAAGCTCATGCGGAAGCGGTGTGAGAGTGTTCGCCGGAGTTCCCAGGTCATGGCAGCAAGAAAGTAGGATTTACCGCTGGCGGGTGCCCCGAAAATCGAAAGAAAAAGAGGCTCCAGTTCAAGCATTGAACGGGGGATGTTGAGATGGCACTTTGGGCAGGCGAGTTGGTGACACGGGAAGCCGCGAGAATCGAGGGCTTCGCCATTGACGGTGAAACGCGTGGCCGGAAAACGGCGCTGTTGCTCGGAGCCAAGACGGAAATCGCCCATGAGATCGGTATGTTCCGAGACCCAGAGCAGATTCTGCGGCGGTGACTTCTCCCAGCAATGGGGGCAAGTCACTCGGGGCAATAGCGAAGTCGAGGTGCGGGGAATCGTGACGGCGCGGTTCATATCGTAGCGATCAGAATGAGTCGAAAATTAATAGTAAATAGCTAAATATCAATAGCGAACAGAGGCCGTCTGTTGAGCAGGATTTCCAGCAGGAATCTGGTTTGCGGTCTCTAGAAAGACGATGTCCTGATCGCGAGAAAGCGATTAACGTTCAATCAGCTTGATGTCGTCGCCTTTGCCGGCTGTTGAGGAATTTGCACCGACGGCTTTGGCGGCTATTTCGATGCGAGCTTCCAGCCTGCCGCGCAGTTGGCGAGCCTCAGCGTTTTCGGGAAACTGGCCCATGAGTTGCCAGGCCTGAGTCGCGAGTGACAGTTCGGAGACGCGATTGTCTTTTTTCTCGGCTGTGGCGGCACGGGCTTCGAGATTTTTGGCTTCAGCGAGTGCTTCGGATAGTGACATTGCCGGGTTGAATCGCTTGCGAGAACTCGCCGGTTCGCCACCTGATGACGATGTGCCAGAAGGGCTTTCTTCTGGATTGGCAGCAGAAGTTGTGCTGGCTTCTTTCTCACTCGATGAAGCGGGAGAGTTTGTTGTGGGTGAGTTGCCTTCGACAGTTGATTCTGCCGATGAAGCCGGCTCATTGGCCGTTTGCGTGGACGTGGATTCGGCGGGACCTTTTTCAGGTGGGACGGCTTCTGCGGTTTTTTCGGGGTTTTCAGGTGTCTCAGCCGCAGGATCAGCCGGGGCGACCTCTGCGGGTTTTTCTGTGGGCTTTTCAGGGGGCTTCTCGGGAGTTTTGCACCCTCCACAGCCGGGAAGTGTGCAGAAAGTGCACAAAAAGACGTATAAATAGAAGTGATGTCGAATTGTCATCAGCGTTGGCCCGCATTGATAAGTCGATGTTGGGATTGAATATTCTGTACGAAAACATACAGTGTTCTTGCGAACACTTCAATTAGGTGGAGTGAATCGCCTACGGAGTCTTCCGAGACTACCTATTGTTAAATTGCAAAGTCCAGGAGGGTGTGGCGATTGATGGAAGTCACCGACAGGATAACAGACAGATAGGACAAAGCATGTCTTACCCAATAAATTCGGCACAAATAAGCACTTATACCAACATGGGCACATGCTATCATTTATGCTTGGCGTGATTTGACAGAGTTCCAAGAACTCAGTAATCGCCAATGACTTCGCTCCCGGCACGTGTTGCCAGTGCCGTGTCACGGCTTTGTCTTCGGGTAGATGTCGCCGCAACGTCCTCCGTTGTCGGACTTAACAACAGAAGAGACCCGAATTTTAGACTTTGACAATGCACCAGGCTGCTTGCAGCATGCTCGTGTGGGGTTGAGGGTTATCTGTGAATGCCGTTGATCGCTGGATCGGCGTTTCTCGTTGCGAGACTGTCTTCAGGATCGATGGGCTAGATGAGACTTCTCCTGCTATCGCTCAACGAAAGCGGTCGCGGACGAGCTGGCGGAACTGGGGAAGGTTGCGGATCGTTTGGATTTCTTTTTTGAACTCGCTGAACGTGGGCAGGAATTTCGCAAAATAGCAGGCGGTTCTTGGAAGGCGGCGGGTCGCCAGATGCGGGCCATAAAACTCGAACTCATGTTCGACAAGGCCCAGCAAGACTTTGCCTCGTTCTGCCGGAGAGGGTTCACGCACGGCGCCTCCACCCAATAACAGGGAGCGGGCCTGTTGAAAAATCCAGGGATTCCCCAGGCAACCACGGCCAATCGCGGCACCATCGGCGCCGCTACTTTTCATGAATTCAATCGCATCCGCCGCTGTGCGAATTCCTCCACTGCCAATCACAGGGATTGAAACGGCCTCTTTGACCTGAGTGACATGCGACCAGTCCGGCCCGCCCAGATAGGCTTGTTCTACGCTACGGGCATGGAGAATAATTGCAGCCCCGCCCGCTTGCTCAACTCGCTGGGATGTTTCCACGGCCGTCTCTTCACCCGCTTTCGGCCCGGTTCTTAATTTCACGGTGACAGGGATGCGAACCACATTCGTCGCAGCGGCCACCAGTTCGGCAATTTTTGAGGGCTGGCCCATTAACGCCCCTCCTTCGCCGCGACCAACCAGCCGTTTGATGGGACATTCAAAGTTCAAATCAACCATCGAAAATCCGAGTTCTTCGATCACCCGGGCGGCTTCGGCGATTTCCTGCGGCTGGCTCCCGCTGATCTGTCCGACGGCAGGGCGTTCGCTGGCTGTGGTGGCCAGCAGTTTGATGGCCCGCTTATCTCGCTGGGCCACATCGATCCCATCGATCCGCTCACTGCAGACCAGGCTGGCACCATGTTGCTTCATGACCAGCCGCAAGGGAAGGCTGGTGTGCTCTTCCATGGGAGCGAGTGTGATCCCATGGGCAATTCCGACATTTCCAATCCGCATGACGCTCGCTCGAAAAATTAGCAATTCACGACAAGATGTCGCTGCTCAAGCATTTGGCTGGGCAGCTTCCCGATCCAGGGACTCCAGTCCCAGAATGGCCCGAATTCCCAGGCCATAGAAGGTGTACTCGACATCGGCTTCCTGATCCCAGCCTGCCGCCAGAAATCCGCCTTGGGGAACTTCCAGACTCTTGAGGAATCCCCCGATACGACGCAGCGGGCTGGGAGATTCAATCCCTATTGTGCGGCAAGTCACTAAAGCCGTAAACGTGGAAAGGCCATCGGGGAAAGGGATCCGGGTGTTGGCGAGATACCCTCCATCACCAGACTTAACATCTGATAGAAAGCCTGAAACATCACTGATTAAAGCCGGGGTCAAGTGGCCATACATTTTCAATAACGCCACTGCGGCTGCTGTCGGATTAGTGCCGCTGCGTCGCATGGGGCCGATCTCTACAAAACCGCCATCATCGCGCTGCCGGTCGTTCACCAACCGCAGGATCCCGTCGATGGCGGGCGGAGATTGCCCGGTCAATTCATAAGCCAAGGCTGCCAAGAACGTGTGATAGGTGCTGCTGGAAGCTCCCTCCATCGACTTGGCATAGCCACCATCAGGGCGTCGCAACTGCTCCATCCCATTAACAACTGCCAACACATTGGCCAATGGAATCGGTGACAGCTCTTTCGCCCCAGATTCATTGGAAAGGGGAATGCTGGTCTCAGACAGGCTGGTGGTCGTGAGTTTTTGCTCAAGCTCGAGCATTGCGGACAAATAGAGCCAACTCACCAAATCAATGACATTCAGTGAAGGTGACCAGACCTTGAGAAGCCAAGGCTGCAACTTTGCAGCGGCTTCTGTCGAGAAGGAATCTAAAGCCACCAAAGACCTGACAGCGAAAGCGGCGTAATAAAGATCGGAAGCATCTTCATCGGCGGGAAGATGCTCTCCATCGAGAGACTGAACCCGTCCACCGAAGCCGCCATCAGGCCGCTGACGACTCAGAATGAAGTCCGCATGACGCTGAGCCACTGCGGGTGGCAGGCGTGCTAAACCTCGCTTCAGGTCGTGGCCTAACTCGATGAGATACCCAGCTGACATGGCCACTTGTCATATGAAATAAGGACGCAGCACTCAGAAGTTCCACCACAAGGGAGCTTCAAACTCATTAAACAGATGATGCAACAGGCTGTGAGCAGACCAACCCGCCAGCGGACAAGTTCTTCAGAACAAGTTCATCAACCTGTCAGGACAGAGTGGCCAGACCACGGGAAACGTACTCCCAGACTGATGAAGTTCGCCCGGCAATGCGAGTCAGGGGCGTCAATCTCTCAGAACGAATCGGAAAAAAGCCTCTTGATCGACTGGTGGTCGTCTCTGGCTTTCCCTTTCAATTGGCAGGGGCACTGAAGGGAAATGATCCTATGACTGGAAAATCCGGGCAAAAAAGAGGGGTTGCAACGATCTGAAAAAAAGAATTCAAGATTTTCTCAAGTTGCCTGAAGGGGCTGGCCGATGAGATTCATGCAGGAGAACAGTTCTTCAAATCTCCAGGCAATTTCCCCTCCGGGATGGAACGATCCATGTTTCAGCAACGCTTCCGGGCAAAATGCCAGTTGGCCGTTTTGGCCTGCGGGTTATGGTGCGGAATCGTGGCGACTGCCGAAGCCCAGTTGACCCGCAACTGGTGGAGACCATCGTCGAGCTGCGCCACTTGCAACTGGCCGGCCCATGCGAGCGTCAATCGCCCGTATCTGCCTCCACAATATAGCGCAACATCAAGCACCACTGAACCTTGCGACTGCCAGGGGCCTCCTGCTGTCGCGCCGGTTGAAACCACACAAATCCCTTCATTTCCTTACGGAGAAGTACGTCATCTGGCGGTCAATGACCCTACCGGAGACTCACTGATTCCGCCGTCGCCTGCTCGTTCAATGGCTGGTAAACCCGCAGCCATTAAGAACGCCGATTCCAATCAGACATTGCCGTCAATCCTCCTTGAGCCAGCGCCGCTGGTTGAGCCGAGGATTGTTCGTATGCCTGCTGAAGCACTCCCCTCAAAGACTTCCACCCGCCAGTCAGCAACGGTGAACTCGGTTCCCAATTCTCACTCGGGCTTAAAAACTGTTGAAACTCTCGAACTTCCCACCATTTCGATTCCTGCTCCACGAACGGTCGCTGGCCCAGGTGTGATTCCTCGAACGGCGACTCGTGATGAGTGGGAACCCATCCCCACACGTGAGCCATCATCCCACGGCATTCCGCAGACACCGCGATAATTTTAAATCCAGTCAACAATCACGATTCACGTGCCTGTTCCTGTGAGAGAAGCGTCGTCCCCCGAGTTCGCAGGCGGGGGACGACGCTTCGGCGTTTTTATCGTTCCCGTTTCTCTCGCTCTGGCTGAGAGCAGGGCGAAACTCGTCTTTCCGGTGTTGGCTTTTGTCACCTCATAAGCCAAACCGGATCAAGTGTCATTTGAGGACTCAGAGTTCTTCCTTCTGATATGCACCCGGTTGAAGTCCAAGCCCAGTTCCGCCAGTTGACAGATATGCCTGGCAATCTCGCGGCGGGTGATCGAACTGGCTTGCGTGGCCGCTTCCGCCGCCTCGATCTTCTGAACCGCGTCATCCAGTTTTGGCGACGCCTGCTTCAATAGACCAGACAACCGTCGACGTCGGGAAGCCACATTCCATAAACGAAATTCACCCAACCAGTATTTCAAATAGCGGTTCAGCACGTCCGCATGAGGCGGGGCACGCCAGAGAAGCATCCCCAGCGCCGATGTGTGTGCTAAAATCTCTCGTCGTGAAGTTTCACGCACGGGTTGAACCGGGCCAAAACGACAACTGTTCCACCAGCCATAAAGACACATCACCACCAGAATCTGAATCGCGATCCCTCGAAGCGGCGGCTGAAACAGAACGCCCGCCACTTGAGGTGTCCCCTGAATGTGCAGCGATTCGTCAAAGACAATTTCAAGAGAACGGTCAAATCCATTCTCGCTGGCTGCTTGAATCAGTTCATAGGCCAGCGCGCTGTTGTCGCCATAGCTCATCAACTGATTCGAGAAAATCCAGGGGCCAGCAACCAGCACCAGCGTGCCACGCCCGATCGACAGCCGCACGGCTTGGGGGGAACCATCCTGTGAGATCAGCACTGCTTCTTCAGAGGCATTGATAACCTCCCCTTCGCTCCACCACAGGAAATCTCCCCGAAGTGGCAAGCTTGTGCTGATCGGCACACGGTCGTCAGCCGGGCCGCCGGTTGTGACCAGAGAGACATCCAGTGGCGGGCATTCATCGGCCTGTTCCGGGGCCATGGCATAGACCAATCGACCTCCTCGACTCACCCATGACGTCAGGCTGCCCCACTCTGCCGCTGTAAGCGGACGTGGCGGACTCAGAATCAGCAGCAGGGTTGTCGAAGGATCATAGACTTCAGAAACACGAGTTAACGGAACTTCTGATCTGGTGGCGACTCCCTCTTGAGACAGGATCCGAAAGAGTGCCTTGAATCCATCAGCCGTGGCGCTGTAACTCGTGGCGGTTCCCGGCGGCTTGATATTGGGGAAGAACACGTGCAACAACAAACCACCCATCACCAGACTGCCCCAGAACAGACTGCTCCAGAACCACGGTTGCCTGATCAATGGGCGAATGCGGTTTGAAGGCTTCTTTTTGCCGTTGAATGGAACAGCAGCCGGGATGCCACGTGGCGGTGAAAGAGGCGCCATACTCATGAGCTGACCTCGTCATCCTGCGTGGCTGCCGTCATGGATGGTATCACGGATGGCGATATGGACGGCTCGCGATGGTCTGTGGGAAATTCTGTGGGCAAATCTGAGGATCTGGCTGGGTGAAGCGGTTGCCCCATGATCAGACGCTCAAATGAATTGGCATAAGCCGCACGAGCGGTTTCCCAGCATTCGACCGTTTCGGGGCGACGACCAAACCCCATCGGCTCATAGACTCCCACCACCTCGGAAAAGCTGCGGTATAACGTGGCGTCAACTCCCATACCTCGCTGATAATCCCGCAACGTCATCCCCCGGCGGTAATGCACCAGCCCATTTCGTTCGGCATAGCTCATGCCGCTCAGCAGCAATTGGGCAATGGCATCACGGTAGCGGCCACTGGCAGCCAATTCATCGGCTTTGGCAAGGTAAAGATCTGCGGGGATCAACCCCGGTTCCACATCAATCTCTTGAACTGAAATCTGGTCACTGCTCTCCAGTTCCACCTCGGATCGTCGTTGAAAAGCCGAAATGACCGACCAGATCACCGCACCAAGAATGGCCACAACGATCGCGCCGATGATTCCATAGGCCAGTAACTGAACTAAGGCGCCCAGCCCTCCAGACAGCGATGAAAATGGACTTTCTGATTTGGGACTCTGTGACGCGGGAGAGGCGTCACTTGCTGACCGGCGGCTCGATGACCTCGATTCAGCCTGTGATTCAGCCCTTGAGCGACTGCCCGAAGATGATGCCGACGACCTCCGGGATTGTGAGCCTTCACCACCCTGGGAAGGACGCGTTCGTCTGGCAGATCGACCATCGCTTCCCTCTTTTTCTCGACCTGAAGAGGTTCGCGAAGAGCCGGGGAAGCTGCGCTCTCCCCGTCCGTTGGCCTGCCCGCTTGTCCCCTCTTTGGAAGAACTCCCTGGTCGGGAAGAACCCTGTTGCGTGTCTGACCCTCGTCCAGAGTTCTGACCCGTCTCTCTCCCCGATTTGTTTGATCGCGATGAAGACCCTGATGAATCTGAGGAAGAGGTTTCTGAGGAAACCGCGTTCTGACGAAACTTGTCGATTCCTTCCAGATCCTCTGTCTGAAAATGATCAAAATAGCGAAATTCGGGCTGCTCCAGGACACGCCGTGCTTCCGGGATGATGCGATGCGCCGCGGGACGGTTGGATGCCCCGCCAGGGAAATTATCCTCAGCCATCACGTGGGATGACAACGAAACATCTGTGGCCCATGGCACGAGCAATAGCACCAGCAATGGAAGTTGACCTGTTTGATGATCCTGAGAAACGGGCACCGTCGGTGGGATTTCCGCCACGACGTCATGCTTTGCGGAGACACTCTGGCGAGATTCTGTGTGATGCTCTGGATGAGACTCTGAATGATGCGGGGGAACTTCATCGCGTGCCGTCATTCCTGACTGAGGTATTGTCCGGCGACCAAGCCTTTGTGTGTCGGCTTTGAGTTGTGCCGAAGCTTGCGCCATCTCCAGTTCCAGATCCCAGCAATCGGAGATGACTCGCAGATTGACATACGCGCACAGCCAGGCCACGCGGCCTATCACAAAAGCAGCTAGCACGCAGACCGTCTCCATCAACAAGATGGTGGGATCGGTCAGCAGGAAAGCCCAGATCGCTTGCCAGATCTCGCCGAATCCAGCTCCGGTGGCGCTGAGTCCCTGGGCAATTTGAATGGCTGGCCCCAGGAAATAGGACATCCCGAACCAGACTTGAAACAGGACATCACCAGTCAGAAAGAGCACCATCGCCAGAGCCGCACACCACAGGCTCAGCTGGATGGCCTCCATGAGCAAGTCCGAGTAGCGGTCACGAATCAACCGTTTCAGTTGATGCTCATGCCCAGCGGCGCGACGCGATTCGAGCAACTCGTTCTCAGCTCGAAATGACAGGTGAACAGCCACCATCGGCCCACCAATCAGACAGCCCGCAAAACCAACGAACGCCAACATTCGTCGCATGAGAGAAAAACCCAATTGGCGAACGGTGACCTGACGAATCGCTTCAGAGAAACTATCTGAATAACCCATCAGCAAACTGGCCATCGTGGTGGCCACAATCACTCCCAGAGGCCCGGATGCTAGGAACCAGATGGCCGGCGCCATCCAGGCGAAGCGAGCGTCCTGTCTGGAAAGCCAGCTCACAAGAAACGCGACGGGAAGGGCAAAGCCCAGCCCTGTCACCAGCAACCCCACCCATTGCCATCGGCAAGCTTTGAATGCCAGATCAAGGGCGTTCCATAGCGACTGACCACGTAATTCGATAACCGGCTGGCGTATTCCGGCTTCGACATTCCCGGGACTCATTGTCCTTCGAGTGGAATGGCGATGAGCAGCCGACGCATGTTCCGCGTTGATCAAGGGGATGGTTGAGTTCACGCCGTTCGTCTCCCAACCCAACCCAGGTACAACACGACGGCGAACCACAAGGCGGCCCCAATGACATACTTGTACTCAGCAGCCATGGGTGAAGGTGACCAGAAGGCTTCAATCAAAGCGGCCACCACCAGCATGGCAGCTGCTCCAGCCGCCAGTTTGCCTGCATCACGGCTTCGGGCTTGCAGCGCCGCCCAACGGGATTGTGATCCGGGATGTACTATCGCATCACCCATCAACAGGCCTGCCCCGCCTGCAATGGCAATGGCTGTTAACTCGAACGAACCATGCGAGACCACAAAGCTCAGAAACCGTTCCCCATGTCCCAGCGACAGGACATATCCTGCGGTGGCACCGATCACAATTCCATTGAATAGCAACGTGTAGATCGTCCCGATTCCCAGAAGAATGCCCCGAGAAAAACATTGCAGCGCAATCCCCACGTTGTGCTGGACATAAAAGCCAGCCATGGCCGATCGATCTTCACCAAATTGTCCCCAGTCGAGGATCGACATTTCATCGGGTGTGTCGTCTTCGTTCTCTGAGTACATCTGGTCGTATGTTTCCAGCATCTCCCACGAGAGTAATCGTCCCGCCAGCGCTGGCTCATTTTGAATCAATGCCCAGGTGATGAACAACGGGCCGAAAAACAGCAGCAAGGCCACCAGCTGATAGCCCCACCATTTCCGAAACAGACGCGGAAACTCGCCCAGAAGGAATTGGCCCGCCTGACGCCAGTTGCGATTGCGCGGGGCGTGAAAAAAATCATGCCCGCGAGCGATAAGTCGATTCAGATACTCGTCCAGATCCAATCCCCAGTCGCGCGTCCGCACGACTTCCAGATCGTGAGCCAACTCACGCAGCATTTTGGCGAATTCAAACGATTCTCCCACAGAAAGAGGCTGGCTCCAGCTGGCTTCCACACGCACGAGATATCTCTCGAATCGCTTCCATGTCGGCTGGCGTTGCTGAAGAAATCGAGACCGATTCATTCCCTCCCTCCCGGTTCATCAGCCTGAAGTGTGACCTCGGCGGAGCGCGAGCCAGTGGCACGAAAGAAGCTGGGAGATGGCCGAGATTCCAATGGCGAGGAAGCTTGAATCCTTGAGGCTTTCGAGTCACTTCTTAACAGCGAAGGATGCGTGGGAGGTTGTTCCGCAGGTCGTTGGAACGTCGCACAGACACGTGCCAGAAATGCCATGGGAAAGCGATGCACCTGATGACGATCTCCGCGATAATCCATCCGTTCGCAAAGTGCCAACGCAAGCTGACCGGCCAATTGATGACCACGTTCATACGTCAGGCGCGAACGACGACCGAGAAACTGCCGGATCGTCGAGAGCAGGGCTTGAGCCGGGGCAAATCCATTCCACTCACTACGTTCCAGCGGCGCGATGCGATCAAGGATGATCGGGTCGGTGGGCAATGTCAGCGGATGAATCTGCACAACCATCGTCTGGGCAGCCAGATCTCCTAACCGCTGAAAACGGGTTGTCAGCATCATGGCCATCAGACCAGGGCCATATAAAGGCAGCACACCCAGCCATGAGGCTTCTTCAAAGACCATGGCAATGGGCAGCATATCGGCCACTCGCAACAGATTGCGAAGAATGGCTCCCCACAGTGTCAGCGGGGCGCCGCTGGTGTGAATGACTCGAATGCCAACAAACGCTTTGCCAATTGTTTGCCCGCGCCAGAATCCTTCCTGAAGAATGTAATACAGCCATTCCACAAAAAAGAGGGCCAACAGAAAACCGCCACTGGCAAACCCCGGCAGTACGAAAGAAACGATCGCTGAAAAGATCAGACCTGCAACGATCAACGCAAAACGGATCAGGTAATCAATGGCGTAAGCCATACTCCGCAACGCCGGGCCAGCCAGCCGATAGGCCAGTCGCACGTTCTCAGGCGTTTCAATGGGCACAGTCAGACTCACGGCGGCAGCCACGAACAATCTCCCGAGAGTCAGCGATTCCGGCAGGATTCATGTCCTTTGCTTATCATGCCAGATGAAGCCGCCCGTCTCCAGAGTCTGCTGCCGGTCAATGGAATTTGCCTTCCGAGCGTGGGGATTCAAGACGTCAGTGCACTTCTTTATATGAACGCAACTTGAAATAGCGCATTGATGATCTCAAAAACATGCTTGCCCAAAGCTGCTGCAAGTATGGCACACAGCCTTTCCCACGAGGGGAGAGGCTGTGTTTTCGGAGAGGCTATTTGAAACGCGGAGGGATGATCAGACCCACACCCCAGCCCTCTCCCGCAAGCAGGAGAGGGAGTTCAAGTCCTTATTCCTAAGGGAGAAGGACTGAGGACGTACAGACAGACTTTTAATACTTCCGGGCACGGGCCTTGGCTTGAACGCGGCTGGGGAGGCCCATGATTCGCAGGAAGCCTTCGGCATCCGTCTGATTGTAAGACCCGCCACCTTCCATACTGGCGATGGCTTCGTCGTACAGGCTGTTCGGGCTGGTGCGGCCCTGATTGATGATGTTCCCCTTGTAAAGTCCCAACACCACTTCACCCGTCACGGGTTGCTGAGCTTCTTTAATGAATGCCAGCAGGGCATCCATCTTGGAGACGTACCAGAAACCGTAATAAACCATCTGGGCGACTTCCGGCGAAAGACGATCACGCAGGTTGACCAGATCACGGTCAAGCGTGAGTTGCTCCAGCGTGAGGTGAGCGTGGTAGAGCACGGTCATCGCCGGTGCTTCGTAGACACCCCGGCTTTTCATGCCAACGAATCGGTTTTCCACAATATCGATCCGACCGACGCCATTGCGGCCAGCGATCTTGTTGAGTTCCAGCACGATTTGCAGCGGGGAAAGAGGCTTGCCGTTCACGCCAACAGGAATCCCTTTCTCGAATTGAATCGAAACAGACTCCACAGCATCGGGTGCCTGCTGAGGCGAAACTGTCATCCCGAAATCGACGATATCAACGCCGCAGACGTTGGGGTCTTCCAACTTGCCGGCTTCGTAGCTGATATGCAGGCAGTTTTCGTCAGAGCTGTAAGGCTTGGCCGCCGACGCCTTGACGGGAATGCCCTTCTGTTCGCAATAAGCGATCAACTCGGTGCGGCCGGGGAATGCGTTGCGGAACTTCTCGATGCGCCAGGGAGCGATGATCTTGATATCAGGATTGAGCGCTTCGGCGGCCAGCTGGAATCGGCACTGGTCATTCCCTTTCCCCGTCGCACCGTGGGCATAAGCATCGGCCCCCACTTCGCGGCAGACCTGCAGGCAAACCTTGCTGATCAGTGGCCGGGCAATCGAGGTTCCCAGCAGATAAATGTTTTCGTACTTGGCCTGCCACTGAAGAACAGGGAAGGCAAAGTCGCGGCACATTTCTTCCTGAGCGTCAACAATCCGGGCCGACTTGGCCCCGCAATCGTGCGCCTTCTTCAGAATGGCTTCGCGGTCCTCGCAAGGCTGCCCCACATCGACGTAAACACAATGTACGTCATAACCTTCGTCCTGCAACCAGCCCAGGATGACCGAAGTATCCAAACCACCAGAATAAGCCAGCACACAACTGGGCATCGCAAATCGCTCCGTTGCAAAACATGGGCCTGTGGGCCATGCGTGAAACCAGACCAGCCACCTGAGTTGAAGTCATTCAGACTTGATCTGAATTCGTTCAAACAGGGCCGGCAATCCCACACGGGCGACAATCACCCGCAGGACATCTTCCTCCAGAGTCTACGCATTAGACGACAAAAACGAAATTGACGAACGGAGGCCAATCGGAGTCAGATGTTAAATCGCTGAGAGGCTACTTGAAACGCGGAGAGATGATCAGACCCTCACCCCGGCCCTCTCCTGCAAGCGGGAGAGGGCGTTTTTTCGGACAAACTTTTAGCCTTTTCTTGAAAAGATCAGCGTTGAGTAAGGGCCGATTTCTACTTGGGCCGGGTAGCCTGACGTGTCGTCGCCTTCTGACAGGTGCAATTCTTCGATCCCCGGTGTATTGGCGAAATTGGGGCTGTAAAGGCTGGAATCTGAGTTGAGTTCCAGTGACCACTGGCCGGCATGCGGGAACGGGACTTCAACCGTTCGTGGCTCACGGAAGAAATTGACCACCACGACCACATCGTCATGGATGCCAAGCGTGTGCCACCGGTGATAGGCGAACGTTTTATTTTCATGATGCTCGTGCAGCACCCTGATCCCGGAACCGGTCAGCCCTTTGGAAATCTGCTGGCGATTCAGTCGTAGCTTCGTTAAGTCATGGAATAAGCGGACAATCCCCCGCAGATCCGAAGCTTTTTCCCAA
The DNA here is from genome assembly GCF_056500625.1 of Planctopirus sp. SH287. Taxonomy (NCBI): domain Bacteria; kingdom Pseudomonadati; phylum Planctomycetota; class Planctomycetia; order Planctomycetales; family Planctomycetaceae; genus Planctopirus; species Planctopirus sp. SH287. Next base: position 3,753,303 of record NZ_CM151403.1, read on the forward strand.
TCCAGCGGCACCGTGTCCTGGAACCAACCGTCTTCCAGAAACTCCTGCCCTTGAAAGACCATCGGAATGCCGGGCGTTGTCAACACCAGCGCTAACCCTAAGGTCGCACGCTTCTGTGCAAACCAGTCGCGTGTTTCATATGGCATGATTTCGGAAGGAATTCTGGCCTTTCCGTTGGCGACTTCATCATGCGATTCCGTATAGATCACCCGCTCGAACGGATCGCCGTTGTAGCTGGCAAAGAGTGCTCCGCGAACTTTTTCCAAAGAGCGATCGGCATCGTCCTGTTGAATCAGGACTTCCCGAATCGGATGAACAAACTGGGCGTCCCATTGTGCGGAGAAACCAGCCCCTCCATCGCCCGTGGATAACGTCATCCCTGAATGGTTATGCAAATCTTCGGCAATTGTGATGGCATGAGGAAACTTTCCCGTCACCTCGGAATTGACCCATTGGGCCAAAGACCAGCCATCGGGGAGATCACCACCGGGATCGCCATCGCCGCGAACATTCCTCATGTAAAGGGTCATGTCAAATCGCAAGCCATCACAGTGGAAGTCTTCCATCCACATCATGGCATTGTCGCGGATGTATTGACGAACTTCCTGACGCCCATAGTCGGGACGGGTCTGCCCCCACGGTGTTTCAGCACGCCAGTCGTTGTAAAAATAGATGCCGCCCAGGTTATTTTCGCTCCAGCCATCAAACTGCCAGATACTCAAATCGCTGGGGCCGAAGTGATTGTAAACCACATCGAGAAGGACGCCGATACCCCGCTTGTGAGCTTCCCGAACAAACTTTTTGAAAGCTCGCGGGCCACCATAGCTCGACTCCACGGCAAACATATGAGCCGGGTTGTAGCCCCAGGAAAAATCGCCCGCGAACTCGGCGATGGGCATGATCTCAACACAGTTAATACCGATTCGCTTCAGGTAATCGAGTTGCCGGGTTGCGGCTGAGATCGTTCCTGGCTGATCTTCACTGGCGTCCTTGGCAAACGTGCCAATATGCAATTCATAGATCACCAGTTCGTTTTTTGGCGGAAGCTGAAAATCATCCTCCTGCCAGTTGAATTCAGGGTCGGCGACCACTGCGTGACCCACTGAATTGGTTACTTCCCGGGCATAAGGATCAATCCGTGTGAACTCATTCTCACCCGCTTTGATCGCGTAAAGATACTCGTCGCCAATTTTGGCTTCGGGGATATCGATGTACCAGTTCCCCGTTTCCTCCCTGAGCATGGCGTGGCTGGTGGCGTCCCAATCATTGAATGTGCCGCTCACCGCGACCGAGTCAGCGTGTGGTGCCCAGACTCGAAACGCCACACCATCGGCGTGCGGGATGGCCCCCATCCCGGCCTGCACTGCTGACTTCATCTCAAGTTCAGATGCCATACACAAGTTTCCCTTCCGACACGGTCTTAACAGGTCAATCATTCAGAGCGGCCATCAGACAGGCCATTGCCAATCCCCGTTTTATGAAGTCGGTGATTGCCTCAAGTAAGGCTTGGGAGTGATTCCGTATCATCCAAAAGCACAGGGCATGCCAAACATCGAATCTGCTGGCAGATCATCGCTGGAAACCCCTCTGGCAGCCCGGCAAAAGGGTTTACACCCTCAGAACTGATTGCCAAACGACCGACACGTTCTGTCAGCAGCCAAAACTCTCAGCGGCAGAGGCCACCGACCAGACTCAGACTGCCCTGATCGATGACAGGAAGCAATCGTTTTCCCGAGTGCGGCTCCCCGATTGCACTTGAGAGGCGTCGTTCCGCGGAAATCCCGCAGGCACCGTCAACTTCCGGCACAACAATCTCCGCGCGATGGGTGTCAGAGAAAAATCAACAACCCCTGGTTTGCCAAGTGATGCCTGGAATTCAGGAGGAACTGCGATCGGTTGTGACGCCTTCTTTTTTCAAATAAGCCTCAATCAGGAGGGCGTTTCGGATATGAGCCTTAAAGGCCAGATCGAAAAGATCTCCCACCACAGGAATACTGCCGGCCGAAAAATCGATGACGATGTTCACAATCATCTGAAAGAGCAGTGACTGCGGAACCCCGGCCCGATAAGCCAGGTACACCAACCATCCGCCAACGGCTCCCGTCAGTAAATCGCCTGCCCAGGGAACCAGACCAATAATCGAATCCCAACCGTAACGGATACTTGTTCCGGGAATGGTGAAGCGAGCGTCCAGCAGACGTGCCCACTTTTGAATGGTGAGCAAGCGCTGGAGGTTTTCGGCTCGCGTGGCGTCTGCTTCTTGCCCTTCCACCGTTCGTGCAGTGGCGGGGACGATCAGGGTTTGCCGACCGGTGTGAGATTTGCCCGTCACGGATGATCCTTGAATGCCAGTGGCCCCGCGTCGCGACAACCGGGAAATCAAATCCTGAGCAAATTGGGCATTAAAAGGAAGAGTCTGCATGCAAAGGCCTCCTCGAAAGTGGCCGGTGAACTTGTTGACTCTCGAAAGGAGTCGCCAATCAATTAGTACGCTTCACGAAAGCGATGCTTACGCAAAACTGACCGGCAACGAACAATTTCTGAAAATCTGCTCCTGAAGAGACCAAAGGCGACGAGAGTCGCGCGTTCCCCCCTTAACCGGCTGCGGGGTTCGGGGCGGCGCATGAAGGCATCTGTGTTCCAGAGAGAGACCAATAACACGACGTCGATGGCGATGTGCTCTCTTTCACCAAGAGTCACGCGTCCCCCCCCTCATCCGGCCTTCGGCCACCTTCTCCCTCAGGGAGAAGGATTTGAACTCCCTCTCCCGCTTGCGGGAGAGGGTTGGGGTGAGGGGTATTTAGTCTTTCGTGTTTTTTATAGCTATCAATAACACGACGTCGATGGCGTGGCTCCCCTTCACCGAGAGTCACGCGTCTCCCCCTCATCCGGCCTTCGGCCACCTTCTCCCTCAGGGAGAAGGATTTGAACTCCCTTTCCCGCCAGCGAGAGAGGGAGTATTCCCCGATAGACTCTCATTCATAGCGCCGTGCCTGAGTCAGCGATGACTTTCAGGCGAAGATCTCTTTCACAACCCGCCCATGCACATCGGTCAGGCGGAAGTCTCGGCCGGCGTATTTGAATGTAAGACGTTCGTGATCAAGGCCCAGCAGGTGCAACATGGTGGCATGCAGGTCGTGCATATGGACGCGATCTTTCACGGCGTGGTATCCCAGTTCATCCGTTTCCCCCCAGGATAAGCCCCCTTTCACGCCGCCCCCCGCCATCCAGGCGGTAAATCCCTGCGGATGATGATCGCGGCCATCGCTCCCTTGAACGATGGGCGTTCGTCCGAACTCTCCGCTCCAGACCACGAGCGTGTCTTCCAGCATGCCGCGCTGATCCAGGTCGTCGAGCAGAGCCGAGATGGGTTGATCAACCGCCAGAGCGTTTTTCGTGTGCCCGGATCGCAATCCCCCGTGTTGATCCCAGACGTTCCCCGTCGAGAGTTCCACATACCGCACACCCGATTCAACCAGACGACGTGCCAAGAGGCATTGACGCCCGAACTCATCGGTGGCTTTCTGGCCAATCCCATAAGCAGCCTGTGTGGCGGGGGTTTCTCGCGAAAGATCCAACACATCAGGCGCAGCGGCCTGCATCCGGTAAGCCAGATCGTAAGTCTCGATGGCCCCTTGAATCTGGGGATCAGGGCCGACACGTTGCAGGTGTCGCTCGCCCATATCCTGAATGGCTTTGACCAGTTCGAGCTGTTCCGGAGTGGCCTGGCTCAGGAAATCGATCTTGCCGTTCCCCAGTTTTCCTTGTCGGCCAATGGTTGTGGCCTGATGAATGGCGGGAAGGAACGCTGCGCCATAATTGCGTGGGCCGCCATGACCTGCTGAGGGGCCAATCGAAACATAGGCGGGAAGATTCGCGTTTTCAGAACCCACCCCATAGGAAACCCAGGCGCCAACCGAGGGGCGTACCAGGTTGTCACTCCCGGTATGCAGCATGCAAACGGCCTGCCCATGGGACTGCCCACGACTGTGCATAGACTTGATGATGCACAGCCGATCGAGTTGTTTGGCAAGGTGTGGAAAGAGTTCTGAACACCACGCGCCGGACTCGCCGTGTTGCGCGAACTTCCACGGGGATTGCATAAGCACGGGCTTGGCATCGATGTTGGCGGCTGCTGGGAACGGAAGCGTTTTGCCGTCAAATTTTGCGAGTGCGGGTTTGTAGTCAAACGTGTCGACCTGGCTGACACCGCCGTGCATGAACAGGAAGATTACCCGCTTGGCCCGAGCCGGGAAGTGAGGCGTTCCCGATGTGATCGTAGGAGTAGCCTCGTTCGTCGCCTCTGAGGCTCCCGCCCATCGCGATAATCCCGTGCTGAAAGAGAGTCCTCCCAGACTCATCCCCAGAGACGAGAGAAATGCGCGACGAGAAGCGGAGAGGCTGTCGTTGTTATTCATCACTTATTTACTCTGTCTTCTTCAGGAGTCTTCTGACCTGCTGTTTTCAATCGCGCCAGCGAAACTCTGTTGAGGCAATGATGGCATGAGCCACACGTGTCCAACCCGCCAGATCACCTGCACCGGCCAATTGAGCTGCTGCGAGGGCTTCGTCTTCACTGGCTGGTCGACTGAGGAGACGCTGATAGATCGCAGTGGCTCGGCCATCACTGGGGACTTGCGAGTCTTCAATCACTTGTTGAGCCAGATGATGAGCAGCCCGCTTCACAAAAGGGCTATTGAGCATCAGAAGCGCCTGAGCGGGCACCGTGCTGGAGGAGCGTTCGCCAACAACGAAGTCGGGATCAGCAAAATCAAAGACCGCCAGCATGGGCGAGATTTCCCCGCGGATCACGGGAAGATAGATCGTCCGCACATCTTTCTCTGACACGGTGGCAGAGGCGCCGCCGGGAACATTCGATGAGATCAGCTTGCCATATTGTGAAACCGGGGAACCTTCAGGACGAGGCTGAAAACCGGTGGTCAGGTGGATCAGGCTGTCACGCATGGACTCCGCTGACAAACGCTGGCGGTTGGATCGCCAGAGAAGTTTGTTTTCAGGATCAACCTTCGCGGCTTCAGGACGAAAGACGGAAGATTGCTGGTAGGTTCGGGAGCAGACGATGCCACGAATCAGGGCTTTTGTCGACCAGCCCTGGTTCAAAAATTGCCGGGCGAGTGCGTCAAGCAATTCTGGATGAGTGGGCGTATCTCCCAAGACACCGAAGTTGTCCGTGGTGCGAACGAGGCCGTGCCCCATCAGCGATTTCCAGATCCGATTGACATAGACCCTGGCGGTCAGCGGATTCTGGGGATGAGCAATCCAGTCTGCCAGTTCTTTGCGGCCACTGGTGCCATCCGGTATCGAAGGAGCTTTGTCCCATGAGGCGACTTGCAGGAAGCCACGGGGGACAACTTTTCCCAATTGGTGCGGTTCACCCCGAATACAGATCGGGCAATCGGCCATTTCACTGGCCTCACGGGCCGCCATTGCTTTGGGTGCAGGAGGAGGGGCTGATTTCAGCAACTCCGCCATCTTCCCTTCCATCTGCTTCAACTCGGCTTTGAGTTGAACCATCTTCTCATCAGAGACCTCGGCCTTGACCTTTTTCTTCATCATTTGCTCATGGGCTTCAATCTCTTTCACAGACACCCATTGAACAGCATCAACAAGGACATGGCCGGACGTTCCCTGCGTGGTGATCTCCACTTCGGCGGGTTGATCAGCCAGAAATTCAAAGCGACCGATCGGCTGAACCAGGTTGCCCAGAGATCCCGGAACCTGCTGATTGAGCAGAACGTTTGACACTCCCTCGGCATGGGTAACGGCAATGGGGATCTCTTTCGCCCGGCCCTTGCTGCCGACATAAGCCACGCGGACCTCATACTCTCCAGCGGCGGGCAACGTCGTTCGGAATGTCGCTGACTTGTCGCCTTTAGCCGTGTTGTCATCATGCCGATATCCCTGGCCAACAAACGGCTTTGAGAGGGTGCTTGACTTCCACTCACCCACAAATTCTGCCTGGGTATCGTCGATGACAATTCCCAGATCGAGCTGCTGCGCATTGGCCATTTTGTCCGAAGAGCCACTGAGCTGTTTCTTCAGTGTTGCCAGATGGCCATTCAGTAACTTGCGGGCCTCTTCAAATTGATCTAGGGCCAAACGATGTTCGGGAGTCACCGGGAGAGGCGTTTCGGGCCAATCGGAAACGTACTTGATGATCTCTCCTTCCAGCGACAACGTACTGCGCAGGATGCCTGCCATGGCGTAGTAATCTGCTGTGGGAACAGGATCAAATTTGTGATCGTGGCAACGTGCACATCCCATCGTCATCCCAAGAAAAGCTTTGCCGAGTGTGTCGAGCTGTTCGTCGACGACATCCAATTGCAGCTTCACCTTGTCGCGCTCGCTGAGCATTTTCGGGCCGATCATCAGAAAGCTGGTCGCGATCAGTTTTCTGATGTGATCGTCTTCGTTGTCGGCTTCCAGCAAATCCCCTGCAATCTGCTCCCGGATGAATTCGTTGTAAGGAAGATCCCGTTGAATGGCATCAATGACATAATCCCGATAGCGCCAGGCTTCCTTGAAGGTGGCGTTGAAGTCTGATCCATTGCTGTCGGCATATCGGGCCACATCCAACCAGCGGCGAGCCCAATGCTCGGCAAATGCAGGTCGCTCCATGAGCTGATCGACCAGCCGTTCGTAACGTCCGGGTTGCTGGTCGTTCAGGTAGGCCGCGAGTTCGTCCACTGTGGGAGCCAGCCCCGTCAGATCGAGATAGAGACGTCGAACCAGCGTGCGTTCATCGGCATCGGGAGACGGAGTCAAGCTGGCGGCTTCCAGTCGCGCCAGGATCATGCGATCAATCATATGGCTGGTGACATGGGCGGACGATCCTTCTGCCGCCACTGGCCACTGAGTCATTTGAACCGCGGGGAATGGGGTCTCTTTCAAGGGGAGAAATGACCAGAACTGCCGACCGGCTTCGACACTCATCCCGCTGGTGGGGGCGTTCTGAGATTTGGTGCCGCTCCCTTCCCGGGGATCGACTGCTCCCGCTTTGATCCACCCTTCAAAGTCGGCAATGGTTTCATCGGAAAGTCGTCCCGCTGGCGGCATTTCCAATCCATCAAACTTCATGGCCGACAACAGTAGACTGTCATCAGGGTTACCGGGCACAATCGATGGCCCTGAATCACCGCCAACTTGCCAGCCCTGACGATGTTCCAGGTTCAAAGCCCCTTTCAAAACCGGCGACTGACTGGAATGACAGGAGTAACATTCTTTGATCAGAACGGGACGGATTTTGGCTTCAAAGAACTCCTTTGCGGACTGGTCTTTAACCTTCTGTGTGTCGTCGGCAAGCCCCACATTTGGTGCTGCCAGAAGTGATGACGCGATGAAAACGAGACACAACCATCCGCAAAGTGAGCGAACCGTACCCTGTGAGCGAACAGTGGCCACAAGACAAATTGTATGGCGGGGCAATGTCTGGCGGTTCAGGGTCGGACAGATCAATGTCTGACAGAGGACTCTGAGATCGTGGAAAATTGTCATATGTCGGAGATCCCCCATGTGCTCATGGGATGAGAAATCGATCAGGGCCGTTCTTGCTGGCACAAATTGTTCATCGGGATCACAAGAACACCAGCGTCACATAATAGCGTGCTGATGCAACAGTTGTGAGTGAAATTTGCGTGTGAACCTTCCAGGATGGTTTTCCCTCAAGTCGCTATGATCTCTTTGTCGGCACCATGCGCCGCGTGAAATCGACCAGAGACGATGGTTGCCGTTGCGAAGCAAGAAGATCCCGCGGATGTCACTATCGCCACAAACCGATACAGGAAAAGCAATTCCGGCAGACGATCCAATGCGTCCGCTTCTCAAAGATGGGTCTGACTCGGGCGAAGCTGCCGCTTTGGCCATTGAGACCGTTCCTGAAATTTCGGGCAAGCACCGCTGGAGAAAGGCGCATGAGGCCGTCATTTTTCTGGCATGGCCTGTTCTTCTCGAACAGGTGCTTCACTTTTCGGTCGGTTTTTTTGATGTCTATCTCTCCGGGCGATTGGGGCAAACAGAGACTGCCGCCATTGGCTTGGCCGCCTATGTCAGCTGGATGGCCTCGATGGTCTTTGGACTGGTGGGGGTGGGAGCCACAGCGCTGATTGCACGCTACTGGGGTGCTCGCGAGATGGAGCAGGCCCGCATGATGGCTTCACGAGCCATGGCTCTGGCGCTGTGCATGGGCGTTGCCGTCTCGACCATTCTTTATCTGTTGGCTCCCCATGTCACGTGGCTGCTGGGATTGGAAGGTGAGGCCGCTGCGATTGCTGTGGGCTATCTGAAAATTGATTCGCGTGGGCAAATCTTCTCGGCCTGGACACTGATTGGTGCCGCCTGCCTGCGAGGCGTGGGCGATATGCGCACTCCTCTGTATGTGCTGAGCCTCACCAGCGTGGTGAACATCATTGCCTCGACGTCGCTGGTCTATGGCCTGGGGCCGTTTCCTCAGTTGGGCGTGAATGGGATCGTTTACGGAACCGTTGCGGCTCAAGGTTGCGGTGCCCTCCTGATGGGATGGTTCCTGACATCGGGCTGGGCGTCACTAAAGTTATTGCGGAGAGAGTTTGTCTTTCGCAAAGAAACCACATTGCGCCTGATGCGAATTGGCGGCCCCGCAGCCATGGATGGGTTGGCCACCTTTATGGGCCACTTTCTTTTTCTGATGATCATTGCCCGCGTTACAGGGGGCAAGTCGGCGTTTGCCGCCCATATTGTGGGGGTGCGGGTGGAGTCGCTGTCTTATCTGCCGGCTGTCGCATTCGGTATTGCCTCGGGAAGTCTGGCCGGTCGATACCTGGGTGCCCAGCGTCCGGATCTGGCAAGAACATCCGGGTTAGCGGCTGTGGGGCAGGCTTCGCTCTATGCCGCGATCATGTCGATTGTCTTCTTTACGTTCGCCCCACAAATTTACCAGCAGATGCACATTGATCCTGAAGTGCAGGAATTGGGAGTGGCTCCATTTCGATTGATGGCCTGCTATCAGGTTCCCAATGCCATTTTGATCGTGCTGGTCAGCACCCTGCGCGGCTCAGGCGATACACGGTTTCCTCTGTGGTGTGCGTTGCTGGGCACTTTTTGTGTGCGGGTTCCTGTCGCCTGGTTCTTTGGAATTTTCATGGATTATGGGCTGTTTGGAGCCTGGATTGGCATGGGGGCCGACAACCTGCTCCGCTGCGGTTTATTGTGCTGGAGATACCTGGCCGGACGTTGGACATTGGTGAAAGTCTGACGGCCACTGATTCTGCAGGCACCTCGTTTCACCGGTCATTTTCAATCGGCCAGATGCTGGCGATAATATTTTAAGCCTGGGGCAAAAAAGCTCCAGGCGACCACAACGCCATAAAGCGTGAGATCCAGATCCCAGTCCGTCCAGCGCTTCATTGCGGCCATGACAAACGCGGTGGCATAAAGCACGAACGCCTGCACATAGAACTTCCCCGAAAGAACACCGGCTTTAATCAGAAAGACGGCTCCCGCCAGCAGCGCCAGCACGGGAGAAAGCGTCAACACAGGCAGGTTCATCATCCATTCAATGAAGAATAAAAGCGTGCTGCAAATGGTGCTGGCTGCCCAGACATGGGCGATTTGACGTTCCACAAATGTGATCGGGCCGGATCGTCGCCGCAGTTCCCAGAAAATGAAAGCCCAGATGCCCACGCCCACTGACCACAAGGCCACATAAGGCCAGCGTGTTTCAACACCACTCCAGTGCATCAGGTTGGTGATCAGGCACAGTTGTAACACCACAAAACTGTGCCACATCCAGAGCAGCCCCCAGTTCTCGAGAACCTGGGCATGATGTGTTTCACGAAACGCACGGGTAATAACCTGTGTGAAATGCGACGATCTGGCTGCAATCGGTTCATTATGAAGATAAGCCTCCAGATCATCGGCCAGATCATCCGCTGTGTTGTATCTGAGGTCAGCCGGCTTTTGCAGACATTTCAGCGCAATCATTTCCAAGTCAGAATCAGCCTTGGGATTGAGCACACGCGGCATCACCGGGTCTTGCTCCAGCACCAGCAGAATCGTATCCACGGGAGAAGACGCCTGGAATGGCGGGCGTCCGGTGAGCAGGGCATACAAGACAGCCCCCAGGCTGTAAACATCAGTGAGCGTACTGACATTTCCCCGTTTTCCAGCCGCCTGTTCGGGAGCCATGTAGCCGGGCGTGCCCAGGATCGCTCCGCTCTGTGTCAATGTTGCAGGGAGATCACTATCGCTGCCGGTGACTGAAATCCGTTTTGCCAACCCAAAGTCACTGACATAAGGCGTGCCATCAGGATCGATGAGAATATTCGATGGTTTCAAATCACGGTGCAGGACACCTTTGCGATGAGCATCTGCAATGGCGCGGCAGACAGGCAGCAGCAATTCAGCCGCTTCACGATTGGGAACCGGGCCAGATGTGATCCTCTGGGCAAGCGTTGACCCTTCAATGAACTTCATGCTGAAGTACGGACGATCTTCAAACATCCCCACGTCATAAACGGGGACAATGTGCGGATGGTCAAGCCGGGCGGCTGATTCTGCTTCCGCTTGAAAGCGAGCAATATCGACAGAAGACGCCAGGCGTCCCTGAAGAATCATCTTGAGGGCGACAATACGGTCGAGGGATCGTTGCCGGGCGCGATAAACCACGCCCATTCCACCGCGACCAAGTTCTTCAATGATAACATAATCATTGATTTGCGGAGGTTGCTGGCTGCCATCGGCTAAGAAAGATGCTAACGGTCTTTTGGCAAAGTCGGCCTGAGCCAAAAGGGCGGCCCAGGCAGTCGCCGAACTTTGGTCGGCCTCAGCCAGATCATAAAGTTGCGTAATCGACTGCCCAAAGTTTCCCTCTTCAGGGGAAATGAAAGAGGCAGAGTTTTCCGTGGTCGGTAATAACTCCTTTGGAGATGACGTCTTTTCAAAAGAAGCGATATCGGTCGAATCAATCTGAGAACTGGCCGCCAGCCCTTCAGTCATAAGGAGGGTTCCCCAGAGCAGCCTCAATTCACTGGCCAGTCGAGGAAAATTGCGGCAAGTCACATCCAGGTCAACGGTTTCCCCTTGCTGCAATCGCTGCAGCAGTTGATCCATCAATTCGGCCAGAATGGCTTCATCTGCTGGAGAAAGCGGAGTCGCAGAAGGCATGGCAATACGCTGATTCAGACCAGGTTAGAGACATCAAGTTCCCACGGAACACACCCATCCTGATGGCTCATCGTAACAGAAACCACCAAAGATTCCCCTTACGGGGTTTGGGCCTATCGGCCGGGTCGTGGGCGAAGGCCCGCAGGCTCGTTGGCCTGCTGGTCGGTTGTTGATCCACGTTTGGTCTTACGCCCCCCTCGCGGGGTTTGTGGCGGCGTATGCGAGTCAGTCGTTCATTCGCGAATGGGGCTTACGCCGCCAGAGAGAAGTTTCTCGTTGGGATTGATTGAATTGCTCCTCTCCCATTCCGATGGGAGAGGCTGGGTGAGGGCGAGCCGGAGCTAAAATAGCGATCATTACCTTTGCTATGCAAATAAATACCCAGGCACGTCGTTACACTGGGAAAGCCCACAGAAAAAACCTCACCCGGCACTGCGTCCCCTCGCGGGGTTTGTGGCGGCGTATGGGGGTCGGTTGTTGATTCGCGAATGGGGCTTACGCCGCCAGGGCGGTGGTTGTTTAGGGTTTGATTTTAGCCGAGTTGGTGCATTGCGCTGCGCTCCATGCACCCTACATAGTAAATTCTTGGCGATAGATATCCGGCGTGTGTTCATAGCGGGTGCAGCTAATATCTTTTAAACAGCGGTTCGCCCTCACCCCGGCCCTCTCCCATCAGAATGGGCGAAGGAGCAAACTCCTTGTTTCACGCTATCATGGGAGGGCGGTTGTGTTGAAAACCAACCATTTCTCTGACGGCGTAAGCATCTATGTAGGGTGCATGAAGCGCAGCGCAATGCACCAACTCCCAACGTTCAAGTAGCCAGAGACGCTATTAAATAGTAGGGTGGGTTAAGGCTTTGCGCAACCCACCAGCTCTATTAAAACACCCGCGAACCGCCCCTGCAAAAAACACCACCACCCCGGCGGCGTAAGACTCATTCGCGGATGAACAACCGGCCCCCATACGCCGCCCCAAACCCCGCAAGGCGCAAGGAAGGAGCGGCCACAACGGGGCCGCGGATCTTTAGCCCACGTCCCGGCCGATAGGCCCAAACCCCGTAAGGGGGCCCCCGACCACTTTTTCGAGCAATCGGGGGCCGTGAAAATTCCAGCAGAGATCAGGGCCAATCCACGAAACATCACTCCACGAAGTCACCCTCGTTGAAAAACATTCCGTCGGCCTGTCTGATTCAGTGTTGGGCTGAATCAAACGTGATTGTGTTGGCATTCCCTCGTCACAAGAAGTGGCGAATGAATAAGTGCCAATAAAAAACATTCAGTCGGGCATCAGTGGTGTTCTGCGTGAGCAGTTTGCATCTGTTGTTTGACTGTTTGTCAGTCTCGAATTCGAGGGAAGCGTCCACAATCGGCGCTTCCGCCAGCAGGAAGAATTTCCTGTTGGCAAAGGGTGGCCCTGACCGAGCCGAGAGAGAGCCTTCTGTCCGGAATCACAGGCGAAAAAGACCTCAACCTGCGAGGTGCACCCAAAACGAAGCCTCTCTACCCTACCACCCTTTGTTGCGCGAAACAGCATTAATTCCGGCGCCCTGGCGGCGCAAGACCCATTCGTGGATGAACAACTGACCCTCATACGCCGCCACAAACCCCGCAAGGGGCTGGCGGAGTAAGACCCATTCGTGAACAAACAACCGACCCGCATACGCCGCCACGAAGCCCGTAAGGGCACCGTCAAGGGGGGGGCTGGTTTTGTGAGGCGGCTTCGAGGATTTTCAGAAGTTTCTTTCCTTCATTGCGGGCGGTATCCCACCAGCTGCGCCAATTGTTTTGGCGAGCGTGGTGGGCTTTGAGCAACATCAACCCTTGAGCGTCGGGAAGTTGAGCCACTAGCAAAGGAATCAGGTATTCATCCACACCAAAGAGCCGGGATGAGTCTGCTAACGGCGTCGAGTCGACAGGGGCCGAGTGGTCTTGAGTGTTTGAACTGGCCTTGTCTGTGGTGGCGGTCTCCAGTCGTGTGGCGACGGGGATCCAATGGCTGATGCTTTTTCCAAGTAATTGCTGATGATAGGCCAGTGCTTCGCGAACGGCGAGTTCTTTAGGCCGGGATGCAGAGGGGGACAGGAACTGGTAAGGGGGCGACCATTCTCTGACAGGCCGGAGGAGGTCGATCTTGGAGACAATCCCCACCAGAATCGGTTTCCGCTGTGTGGGGTGCTGCTCGAAATAATTGTGAAGTCTCTGAACCAGGCGGACATCCGGTTCTTTCGCGGGCGTGTTGGCAGCCATCACCAGTAAGACAACTTCGGCACTGCGGGCGGCTCCCAGAATCGCCTCATATTGCTGTGGAGAGAGGCCCGCGTCGGTGTAGCCGGGCGTGTCGAGCAACGTCACGGTTCCCTCGGAGAAGGGAAGATGGCAGCGATAGGTCGAGACTCCCGAGGTGGCAGGCAGAACATCGACCAGAGCGGCCTGTTGATGCAGGATGGCATTGATCAGGCTCGACTTCCCGGCTTTCACCTGCCCCACAATCGCCAATGTGACGGTGTTGGCTGTTGCTTGTTCCGTCCAGTGGCTTTCTGAACCGGATTGACCGGGCGCGTCCGTTTGTGCCCCGGAAGGGAGTGAAGAGGAACTGGCCTTCTCCGGCGTTGCGAGGGGGGAGGCGACCAAAGTTCCCGTCGTTCCGAGTGTCAAAGGAGCTGGCCGCCAATGGCCGGTCTGAGCATCGATCAATCGAGCACCGGTCAGTTGCCAGAAGAGGACATATTGTCCACGAATCCAGTCTTCTACCCATTCACGAGATTGATTGGCGAAATGTCCTGCAATGTCGGCGGCGATTGTCCAGCCGATATTTTTCACCATCTCTGCTGGTGATAAAGCTCTCAGCCAGCGCGCGGCATTCCATGTCTTGCCCAGCGTTTCGAGAAATGGCTTTGATTGCTCATAGGATTGCTGAACTTGTGTCGCACGTACGAACCAGCTTTCCGCCTGACCAATCGTGAGTGATGATGACAGCGGCCAGGTGGCGACGACCTGCTCAAAGTCAATGGCCAATCGCTCGGTGGCTCGCAACGCTTCCAGCAAGGTGAGGTCTTCAAGTTGGCATCGGCCAATCGGGCCAAGTTCTGTGCCAACGAGTTTCATGAGGCGGCGAAGATCGGCCAGAGTGACAGGCAGATCTCGCGATGGAGGCCAGGGCTGATCCTTGGCGAACGACCGCACTTTCTGCTCGATCTGGTGGAGGTGAGCGGACGGCAACTGAGAGGTTGGCCGCCAGGCTTTCCAAAAGTAAGCCACACTCCAGGAAATGGCTGCCAGAACGGCCAGGGGAATCCACCATTGATCGACAATGAGGACGTATGTCCCCACGACCAGCAGCCATAAATAAGGCACGATAAGTAGTAGATAAATTAACCAGACTCGCCAGGTTGTGGGTAATGTGGGACGCGGGGCAGGCCGTAAGCGAGCCAGTTGCCGTTCGAGTTCCAGATAAGGCTGGGTGCCTTTTCTCAAGCCACCATTGGAAAGTTCAATGAGCAAGGCCCCCGCTTCGCCGCTGATTTGCAGCAATACTGCGTGCAGGAATTCTTTGGAAATTCGTTCGTGAGATTGCCGCCAGAAGAAACGGGGGATCACGATCAAGAGCAGGAAGCTGAACATCCCGCGGGCCATGACCAGTCCGACTTCAGAATCCAGTACCGTTCCAAGAATGGCGGCAATCATGAACATGACGCCGCAGATCACCGCGGCAATCCGATCAATCTGGATCTGCCGCCGGCGATAAAGATCGGAAACGCCCAGCAACAGCGTCCCCTCGTTGATCCTGAGCAGGCCAACACCGGGAATGGCTTTCATTAACCAATGGCGCAGTGAACGTGCCGAAAGGCTCACCATGGCCAGCAGTTCAATGACGGTTCGATCACTGTAGGGTTTGCTGATGCCGGGCTGATAGACCTGCGCAATGGACATGGCCATTTGTTCGACGTTCAGGGCCAGCAGTTTGATCCGGTCGTCTAAAACAGAGTTGGCGGTCAGTTGTTCATCAAAGGTGGTTTCAGTTTTTCGGACAATTTCCCAAGCGGTTTCATCATGGCCCGAACTGCCGGAGGGGACTCGAATCGAAGGGTGCGGAAAGAGCTTCTTCTGATTAGCCCAGCGGAGCAGCAGTCCCAAAGCCAGTGCCCAACTCACGAAAGCCCAGACAGAGGTGTACCAGGCTAAGGCGCTGAAGGCAGGTTGTGAAATCCATTCCTGCACACCGGCTCCGATCGCGGCAACGAGCGGCAGGCTGGAAAGGAGTAACGGGCCGTATCTGTGAATGAGACGTGGCATCCGGAAATTCTCGATCCTCTGGCTGAACTGCAGACACGGGAGTCCCGCATGTGGGGGAATTTCACTGCTGAATCTTCGTGAGGCAGGCATCTGTCACGCACAGCCTCCCGATGGAGAATCAAAGGTTCCATACTGCCAGTATTCGCCGAGTAAAACGAGAGCGGGGAGGGTGACCCTTCACCTGAATTGCAGAATCACCTCCATAGCAGCAGGGTTTGGAAGGCAATCATGGAGTCACTTTGTCCACGATGTCATCATTTCTTAATGGGCGGCACCGGTGGCAGGTTGCAAGACAGCTGGGTAGAATTCTTGCAGGGTGTTGTGTTTTTTAAGGTTGTTTTCGTTAACGAAAGGCCGGGCAAAGAGTTATGGCGAAAGAAGAAGCCATCGAAGTGGATGGCGACGTCGTGGAGGCGCTGGCCAACACGCAGTTTCGAGTCCTGTTGTCGAATGGGCACGAGGTTCTGGCTCACGTCGCAGGCAAAATGCGCAAGCATTTCATCCGAATTGTTCCAGGTGACAAAGTGAAGGTCGAGGTCAGCCCTTACGACCTGAATCGTGGTCGGATTATCTTCCGCGAGCGTTAACAGTCCCATTCTGTTTGATCGGGCCTGTCGGCTCGATCTAACACTGGTTGATGAAGACGTTATGATCACGTCCATTTGCACCACTTTCTCATCTGTGATCTCCTCATAGTGAGAACTTGGGCGGTGTAGGTACGGCTTGTTGTATTCTCCTTACTGACATTCTGCCCAAATCTGCACTTGGGTTTCTGTCGCGCGAATGCTCTCGCTGGCAGCTCCAGAAATTAAAGTTGATATGTCCTCTGAGAACTCCCCTGCACCGGAACCTGTCCTGCGAGAGTTGCCTTTCGTGCAGCTTTTCACAGATGGAGCATGCAGCGGGAATCCCGGCCCCGGGGGATGGGGCTATATTCTCCGTCACCCCGCTTCAGGAAAAGAGCGGGAAGGGAGCGGTGGATTAGCAGAATCAACAAACAACCAGATGGAGTTGCAGGCGGTTATCGAGGGACTCAAAGTTCTCAAAAACCGTTCGCGTGTGGAAGTGGTGACTGACAGCAGTTATGTCGCCAAAGGGTCGAGCGAATGGCTCCCTGGCTGGAAAACTAACGGCTGGCGGCGGCGAGAAGGCAAAGCCTTCAAGCCGGTCAAAAATGTCGAGTTCTGGCAAGAACTCGACGCACTACTGGCCAAACATCAGGTGCAATTCAAGCTGATTAAAGGCCACGCTGGCCACGCCGAAAATGAACGCTGCGATCAACTAGCCGTCGCAGCGGCAGCAGTCGCTCGTCAAAATAACTTGCGTTGAGCATTTCCAAACCTGCCAACCAGTGGAAATTAAGGGTTCTCAGGTTGCGCGGGAGTGGCCGCAGGGGCAGCGCTCTCTGAACTGGTTTCATAGACCAGAATTTTGCGATAGCGGAACGAACCGCCCACGCCATCAATGGCCAGATATCCGCGTGGCACGGCTTTTGAAACTGGGACATCTGTTTCCAGAACGACCTGATCGTTGATTTCCACCGTGGTCTTGGGGCCAACCACGGTCAGACGAAAATGGTTCCAAACATTCTTTCTGGCAACCTTTTTCGTAGGGGCATCCGAGCCAAACAAGGCACCTGTCGAAAATTGATCAAGCCCCTTTTGATCCATATCACCCGCCAGATGGATCTTGTAGCCAAAATCGAAGGGATTCCCTTCACCGGCATAATGGAAATAAAGGCCGCCTTGTGCCCCCGGCTTGTCCGCCTTCCATTCAAACTCGCACACGAAGTTTTCATAGTCCTTTTCAGAAACCAGATAGGCGCCATCAATCCTCTGAGCATCAGCGGCCCATTCGTTGTCTGCCCCCTGCTCCCATTGGCGTTTCCCCATCACTTTCCACTTGGCCAGACCATATAATTTGGCCTTTTCCGCTGCAGCAGTGACGCCTGCGCCTCCGCCAATGGCGACGGAGGCATCAAAATTCTGAATGGCCTCGGGGAGGCGATTCTCTCGTATCGCCAGCTTTCCCAACTCCAGCGAGCGAACGCCGAATGTTTCAAGAAACTCCTGACCGGAAGGACCCGCGCGGTCACTCCACAAATCGACCACACGAGCAGGCAACGTCGGGTCAGTTTTCACAAACGCCAACACTTTGAGAGCGGCGCCTTGAGTGTTACCGCCATCGACCTGTTCTGACATGGTGATGAGATCGCCGGACGTAATTTCCCAAAGGGGCTTCTCCAACATTTTAATTCGTGTTTTCAGAAGAAGCTTGCCCTCTTTGATCCCTTCCAACTCAAGCTTGGCGGAACCAATTCGCACCGTCGAACCAGGTTCTAATTTTGCCAACCCTTTTTCCAGCGAATCACGAAATTCTTTGAGAACCTTCAGCCAGGCTCGATCAACCGAGATCATGGGCCGGAATGCGTCACCGCTTGGTGAAGCTTCGGCATCATTCAAAATCTGTTCAGCACCTGCGAAATCTCTTTGGGCCAGTGCCTTCTGAAAAGCTGAGAAACTGGTGGTGTATTGGTCAAACAAACTCAGTGGTGCAGGAACCGCGGAGGCAATGGCCGGAGCCGGCGTTTTTTTCGACTCAGGCATCTCTGGGTTGTCTACCGTTCCGAACAGGGTTTCTTCCGGAGGATCGGCAGGTGTCGCTGGGCCTGAGGTTGGATTTTCTTCCGTTAACATCTCCGCCAATGGCGATTCTGAAGTCGTGACGTTTTGATTCGTCACATTTTGTGCAACAGCCAATGGTTCGAGCGAGTTTCCTACCAGAAGTGGCCCCCATTGCGGCCCATCTGTTAACCGAATGGCCACGAGGTCGCCGGGTTGCTCACCAGAATTGGGGGCGTCATTCGCTGAGATGACGGTGGTCAACAGCCACTGTTCGTCATGGCTGACAAATCCGGCACGCCCCCCTGGTAACAAAGCCGGGAACGACTCTGGAAGAGTTCCAATTGTTTCCGCAGTCTGAAATCGCAAATCAGAAAGGCCACGCTGGCTTTTGTCTCGGCGATAACGGTGCAGAACGCCCTCTGATAAAACGAATTGCCGATCACCTTGAGCCGATAAGCACGGCATCTCTCCGGGAAGCCCCACCGGCTTCGCGTCTGCCTTGGCAAGATCAGGGATCAAAGCGGCTTCCGCGCCATAAGACTGGCTGCGACCTGCCGTTCGCTCAACCCAGAACAATTGACCAAAATCTGTTATGGCAGCCGACTGGGGACTGCGCGAAACCACTGGCGGAATCCATTGGGCACAATCCCACTCAACACCGGGTCGATCGATGCTTCGTAATGATTTCTTTTCGATAAATGGTTCATCCAGATCAGCTCGTTCAATAATCCAGATCCGTGCTCTCGCGGGATGAACATAGATCAGACTCAATCCCTCGGGCGAAAGCACCGGCGAAGCGGGCATTTCACTCGAACGAGTCACATCAATCAGCTGAGGAGCTTCAAAATCATGATAAGTGGTCGGGCGAGTCGACAGATAGATCCCGCGACCTTCAGCGCGATCGCCAGCAAAAACCAGTGTGCAACCATCAGCCGACAACCACGGATCAAACTCGCGCCCCTGTGAATTCACACTCTCTAAAGGCCTGAATTCTCCCGGCCCGAGGTCAAACCAGGGGCCATCCAGAGACGACACACCTGCTGAAGAGTCTTCTGGCCTGTCGAAAGAGACAATCTGATTGTCTCGAATGCTCACTTCCTGCAGGATGTCCTTGACGCCTGGTCGAGAAATAGCCACTTGATGGATTCCGGGAAGCACCCGTAACTCACAAGGAACCGCCAGCAATGTTCCCGCTTCGCTTCGCACAGGTTCACCATCGACCAGCACACACCAGTGCTGGTCGGGAGAATCACCGGTTGTCATCGATTTGGCAGCGGTTGTATTTGATGGCATCTCCTCAGCAGGTGCTGCCTTTGGTTCTTCAGCGACAGCCTCAGAATCTTCGCTGGAAGTGGATTCGTCGGCCTCTTTCCAGACAACACGCAGTGTGCGCCCCCGTCGGCCTGTGAGCGATTGTTCACGGAGGTTTTCAGGAAAGAGACCGTTCGCACTCACGACAACAGTGGCCTTCACTGGTGATGGGGCTGCCTGACTCTGTCTATCAGCCTGTCCAGAGACCTGCCCATGTGAGGGGGTGGCAGCCGTCTTCTGGGGTTGCCCGCCGCATCCCATCCCTGCCAAAGTCAAAGCCAGGGGGGCCAATCTGGTGATCAAAGCCAGATGGAATCTCTCTCGATATGAAAAAGCGAACCATCGCATGGCCTGCTGGTCTCCCATCACTCCCCCTTCACTTCTGCCATACCCACCAAGTTTTGCGAGCCATTGCCAAATATCATGCGCAAACCGACAGGTCTTGTGAAGGAAATTACTTCACCGAAGTTCACATAATCAGTGACAAGATGAGGTCGGCTGAAAATGTGGCCTGACGTTTCGTGTCATTCCTGTTCTTCACTCAGTATTTGGAATCCAAACAGGTTTCTCGAAACGGCGGCTGCTATAACAGAGTCTCTATTTCTACGCAGAAATGACTGTGGGCAAATGGCCCCATGCCTGATGTGCCAAAGTTTGAAGGTTTGGGCTTTTTTAGCGCAGACAAAGGTTTCCTCCATGGCTTCCCGAACGGATTGCGTTGTCGTTGATCACGTGAAAAAATCGTTTCGTCGGGGAAGCGAGGAAGTCCACGTGCTGGATGAATTGTCGCTGCGAGTCCCTGAAGGTGAGTTTCTCTCGCTGATGGGGCCTTCAGGCTCTGGAAAAACGACTCTTCTCAATCTGATCGCCGGGCTGGATCGACCGACTTCGGGGGAAGTCTGGGTGAGAAGCGAACCCATTTCCAAACTTTCCGAAGGCCAGTTGGCCGCCTGGCGAACACGAAACATTGGCTTCGTGTTCCAGTTTTATCATCTTCTGCCAGTGCTCTCGGCCTATCGTAATGTCGAACTCCCGTTACTTCTTTTGCCGATGACATCGGCCCAGCGAAAACAACAGGTCGAGATGGCTCTGGATATTGTCGGGCTTTCCGACCGTATGCACCATCGGCCGGGACAACTCTCTGGCGGGCAACAACAGCGTGTAGGCATTGCCCGCGCGCTGGTCACTGACCCCGCCCTGATTGTTGCGGACGAACCAACCGGGGATCTCGATAGCAAATCCGCCGAAGAAATTCTGGCTCTCCTGGTCGCACTGAAATCCTCATTAAATAAAACCATTGTCATGGTGACGCATGACCCGAAAGCTGCCGCCCGCGCGGATCGCACACTCCATCTGGAAAAAGGACAACTCGTCGAAGAGGTGATCCATACAGAAACCAAACGGGCCATCGTAATGACCTGAGACCGATGACCTGAGATTTCAGTCGGCCTCAATAAAGGCCAGTCGACTCAATCACAATGACCGCAGTTCCCTGGAACTGCCCGACATTCCAATAACTACTGACTTGCGACTTCTGGCGATATCAATATGCACACCATCGCACTGACTT
This sequence comes from Planctopirus sp. SH287, assembly GCF_056500625.1. Lineage (NCBI taxonomy): Bacteria > Pseudomonadati > Planctomycetota > Planctomycetia > Planctomycetales > Planctomycetaceae > Planctopirus > Planctopirus sp. SH287. The sequence goes on from NZ_CM151403.1 coordinate 3,774,261, forward strand.
TTCGTCTGCTTTGGCTGGTTCTCGATAACACGTTCCGTAACCCCTTGCGCACGATTTTAACCGCACTGGGGACGATCGCGCTCGTGCTGGTTGTCACTTTAGTAAACACCGTGCTAGTCAATCTGAACGAAATCACGAAAGAGAAAACGTCGAACTTCAAACTCATCGTGACGGAGAAATGGCAGATCCCCAGCCAATTGCCCTATCGCTATGCGGATGGCCTCTCACAAGGAGGCGCGCGCGAGAAAGACGACATTAAGCCGACTGACTATATGACCTGGGGGTTTTTCGCAGGTACAACAGATTCCGATCCGGCCAATCGTGATTTAAATTCTTTTCTGTTCGCGTTTGTCATGGAGCCTGAAAAGATCATGACCATGATGGATGAATTGGATGAACTGACCGTTGGCTCAGCCGACCACCGCGAACTTTCTGCCGCTGTTGAAGGACTTAAAGCGAATAAGCGGGGGATTATTGTCGGCCACGAAAAACTTGAAATGCTTCAACGAAAGATTGGCGACCGCATCACGCTCTACAGCCGTAACTATAAAGAGATTAATCTCGAGTTGGAGATTGTCGGCACCTTCCCCGCCGGACGTTATGACGGAACCACAGCCTTTCGCCGAGACTATCTGAATTCTGCCCTTGATCAGTATCAGCGGGAAAAAGGAACGCCACATCCTCTGGCTGACAAATCGCTCAATCTGGCGTGGTTGAAGGTTCCCTCGCGCGAAGCTTTTAATCAGGTCGCCACGCAAATCACCGACTCGCCAGAGTTCACCTATCCCGCTGTTAAAGTCGAAACGGCCTCTTCAGGGATCGGAGCCTTCCTTGAATCTTATGCCGACCTGCTCTGGGGAGCGCGCTTTCTGCTCGCTCCGGCCTGTATGGCAACATTAGCGCTCGTGATTGCGAATTCCATCAGTATTAGCGTTCGCGAAAGGCAGAAAGAATTTGCGGTTATGAAGGTACTTGGCTTTCAACCGTTTCAAATTTTGTTTCTCGTGATTGGCGAGGCGCTATTAATCGGAGTGACAGCAGGACTGGCCAGCTCGATAGGCACCTTTCTTGTGATTAACTATTGGATGGGTGGCCTTCCTTTTAAGATTGGCTTCCTTCCGACATTCGAGGTTCCGCCCAGCGCCATTTTCTGGGGAACGCTGATGGGGGGAGGAACCGCCTTGCTCGGAAGCCTTATTCCGGCCTGGTCAGCCCGTACTGTCAAAGTGTCAGATGTTTTCAGTCGCGTGACGTAGCGAGATATGTCGAGAAGAACGTCGGCACATAAACGCCTTGTCAGTATTAACATAAATAAATACCAGATATTAACTCTCTGGCGTTCACCAGCCAGCGTCATTCCGGAAAGACCTGCCCCATGCCAACGGGCCTGATTCTTGCGATCTCTATTGATTCCTGGGCGATTCCGTCATGGCTGGCATTTACCGCCTGGGGGATGGGCACGCTCCTGGCGTTATTGTTTGTCATGAATCGCGTCCCCGTGATGTATAACATTCTCAATATGGTGGTTCGCTGGAAGAACACATTAGTGTCGGCACTGGCCTTTACGATGGTGATCGGACTGCTAACCGTAATGCAGTCATTCGTCAACGGGATGTATAAGCTGACAGAGAGCAGCGGCCAGCCAGGCAACCTGATGATTCTGGCGGAAGGAGCCATTGACGAAGCGTTCAGCAGTCTGGCGATTGTTGATGCTTCAGATATCGCGAACCAGCCAGGGATTCTTCGAGACAATGGCACCCCACTGGTCAGCCGTGAAACCTATTTGCTGGCGGCACAAAGCATTCCGCTTCCTGACGGGAAAGTGAAACGACGGTTTTTGCAGATCCGTGGGTTGGCTGATCCTCTGTTAGCGGGGACTGTCCATGGGATGACGCTGAAATCGGGAGAATGGTTTTCAGAAGCCGGGATTCGCCCTGACCCGCTCGATGCTGATGCGGCTCCGATGGTTGAGGTGGTACTGGGCGCTGGTATTGCGGGTGAAATGGCCAAAGATCGCGCCAAGTCTTCTCAAGAGTCTGCCCCGTCGTATCAGGTGGGCGACCGTTTTGAACTGAATGACCGGGTCTGGTCTGTGACAGGAATTCTGGAGCGAACAGGCTCTGCTTTCGACTCGGAAATCTGGGCGAAGCAGAGCATTGCCGGGCCGATGTTCGGTAAACCAAACTACACCACGTTGGTGGCCAAAACTGCGGACAATGCGACAGCAGCGAAGCTCAAGAACTTTTTCAATAACGATTACGGCAAAGCCCAACTCAGTGCCGAGATTGAATCGCTGTACTATAAAAAGCTCACTCAAACGAATGAACAATTTCTGGCCGCCATTATTGTGGTGGCTTCCATCATGGCTATCGGCGGCAGCTTTGGGGTCATGAACACCATGTATGCGGCTGTCTCACAGCGCATCAAAGATATTGGAGTCCTTCAACTGATGGGATTCAAGCGACGTCACATCCTGATTTCGTTTGTTCTGGAGTCGCTTTTGCTCGCTCTGTTCGGCGGTTTGTTAGGCTGCCTTCTGGGCTTATTCGCTGATGGGTGGACAGCAAACAGCATCGTTTCCGGTGCCCAGGGGGGGAGCAAATCCGTCGTGTTAGAACTGTCGATCACCGGCACCACGTTGCTCTCAGGCTTGCTGCTGGCCATGTTCATGGGGTTGTTTGGTGGCTTGCTTCCGTCGATCTCGGCCCTCCGGTTACGAGCACTGGACGCCCTGCGATAGAATGCCACTTGCCCCTCTGATCACTTTTTTTGCTGCTGGCTATCAGTCTCACGCGGATGCTCCAAATCATGTCGACTGCACCATCTTCTGATGAACGAATCGTTGCCATCGAAATGGCCTTGGCCCATCTCCAGCATGATGTGCAGCAGATGCACGAAGTCCTGTTATCCTTGCAGCAGGAGCTACGCGCCACGCATCGTCAACTGGGAAAGCTGGAAGGCAAAGTCCTGGCGCTGGAATCTCCGGTTGACCCTGATCGTCCCATCGACGAAAAGCCACCGCACTACTGATTCCGCTTCCACAGAAAGTCGCGTGCATTCGCCCACAAAATCAGGCAGGCCGCATGCTCACCTCAACAGGTAGTGAGCATGCGACACCAGAATCTGCTATTCACTGGCAGGAAGCGATGGCCTCTATTCCTTGGGTGGAATCACTTTGGTTTCGACATGGCTTTCAATCTTCAAGTCATTGGATTGTCCGCCACCCGCCACAGTGACATTCAGCACTTGCGAAATCGCGTTTGACTCCACGCGACCCAGTTCCCGGTTAAAAAGGATCAACCCCTTCATCTCTGTCGTATTCAGTTTAAGCGACAGCGGCGATTTCTCGGCAGGCTTAATCGTCACGTCACCCGAAATCACAATGCGTTCCAGTGAGTCATTTTCCGGCCCATCATAGGTATAGGTCAAATCACTAATGACTTCGCCAATCGGCAACTTAATAGTTGTCTGCCGTTTCCAGGTCTCCCCCTTCTTGACGGCTTCTTTCGGCAGCATCACTCCCGCTTCTTCAAACATGCGCTTGAGGCCAGTTTCCGAAAGACCATCTCCCATCATGGCTCCTCCCGGCTGACTTTTAATCGCCTCGACAAACCCTTCCGGCATTTTGAAGTTGAGAATTTCCCCATGAGGAGTGGTGGTGAATTCAAAGCGTGCTCCCGCCAGCTTTCCTAGTGTTTTGCTCAGTGAGGCCAGAATGGGATCGGTGAATTCCTTTTGATTTGAGTCGTAAGCAATCGACTTGTTACCAGGCAGGTCGATATCCAGCGTGACCCGCTCAACCACCTGCGAAAGATTTCCGTCGCCAGATTCCGTTACACCGTCCACCTTGGTCGTGATGAGCATTTCCTGTTGCAGAGTGGTCTGCACGTCCTTGTCTGCCACCTTCCCGCCAGAAACTGTCCGGGTGGTGACCGTTTGTTGAAAACTGTCCCCTTTGCGAAATTTCAGCTGTAACAGCACCTGAGCCTGCCCCAGAGTGGCCCCTGGCCCCCAGAGCACCAGCAAGGCCGCCACGAACATCAATCGTGGCATGAGTGGCCCTCGCATGGCTCCGGGCTTCAAACCATCCGCGATTTTGATGAGTGTGTGTCCTGACGCACCGGTTTGATTCAGAAATGGAATTTGCTGCTTCATCATGAGATTTTCTTCCCGTCATCACTTGGGGCCGACTCGATGGAGATCACTCTCAGCCAACTTTCGAGACTGGCGAAGCTACAATGTCCCGTGAATTCCAACAATTGGATTCGGCGTGAATTGCTCCGTTCGTTGAAGAGAAATGGCCACCGAAATTTCTCACAACCACCGCCAGTTTTTCATGAACCGACGCGGAGTCTCAGAGTCTGCTGGTCAGCAACGTGGCGGATGCTTATGCTTCGCATCATGAATGGCAGGTCATTATTTGAGAACCTGACGAAATCGAAAACCCTCACCAGGTCGAGACATCGCACCAGTGGATGGTCTCGCTCTTGACCGCACAGACGAATCCCCTCATGTTTGTGGAGGATTTGCCGCCTCATTTTGAATTGTTCCACGTCATGCAAGCAGGGATGAGATGATCGAATTGAACGCCACTCCGAGTCAGCTCGGTGGTTCCATCACAGCGGGATCAACACCTTTGCTGGCTGCCGGCGAACGATCTCCCTCAGAACACCCTGCCCTGTGGCTGGAAGCGAATCCCTGGGTGGCAGGCATTCTGGCGTTTCTGATTCCGGGAGCCGGCCATTTTTATCAGGGCCGCTGGTTCAAAGGGGCGATTTACTTTTTCTGTATTCTCGGGACTTTCATCAGTGGCTTGTGGATGGGCGAAGGAGTCGTCGTCTATCACAAAGCCGAAACTCGTTTGCCCACCGTCTGGTACGCGACACAACTCTTGTCAGGAGCCATCGCGATTCCGGCCTATTTTCAGGGAATCCGAGCCGCTAATCCGCAGAACCGAGCCATTGATCTGAGCACGCTGGGTTCGACGATCACCATCCCCTTTGAGGGAGAATTAAAAGCCATCGGCCCCGGCCGCGATGGTGTGGGCGGCCCCGCCAAAGGAACTCTCACCATCGGCTCTGAGCGTATGGCGTTTGGTTATCAATTGAGCGGTCGTTTCCAGGGAACTGTGGGAAATCGCGAGGTAGATCTTCCCTTGGGCGGGCAGCGATTCCTGCTTGGCGCTCCCATTGGCGGCGGCAGCGGACGATCGGTCGAAGTCAGCGTCGATCGCGGCCCCAACGATCACCCTGAACTTCAAAGGCTATTGATCGGCACGACCCCCCGCTCTCTCATGGATTCCTTTGAAGCGCCGCCAGATCGGGCAACGCTCAACGAGATCTATCGCCGACTCGGCCCGCGGTACGATATGGCCGTTGTCTTTACTTTGATCGCCGGCCTGCTGAACTTGTTTGCCATCTGGGATTGTGTGCAGGGGCCAGCTTATGGATTTGGTGATGAAAAGCCGCGAGACCGATCGCCACAGACGTCTCACTCTGCCACACCCAATGCGGCCACACCCACTGCAACCCCGATGACAGCTTCACCCGTTGCCGCCAACTCCAGAGAGAGAGGAGTGACGGGTGCTGTGTTTCTCTCATCGCTCCCCATTGGCAGCGAAATATCGCAACAACACCGTTTACACAATCGATCAGAAGCCTGACGGAATGAAGGGCTTTGCGGCTTCGGCAGCAAATTTCCCGTTTGTTCTTTCCCTTGATGACTCGCCAAATTCTTTCCAGCCATCGACAAGAGAATCGTCATGCTGCTCGCCGAGATTGTGCCGACCTGGTATCTGCTCCCTCTCTCCATTGCCATCAGCCTGGTTTATAGCGCCAGCCGCTACGAATTGCCCGTAGTGATTTTGAAGCGAGCCTTCCGGCTCTGCACCACAATTCTGGTGGCCATGCTGATCGCATTTGCCGCTTTGTGGGTGCTTTCCTACGGACTGTAGTGGAGAGGTCTTTCCTGTTCTTGACTGATAGTTCGTCCGCAGGCATGTTGACTTGGTCACTACCCATGGCTTAACCGGTCAGATTTCATGGGAATCTCCAGTCTGACCTCTGTGTGAAATTCCTGAGATTATTCACACGTGGAAGCCTCTTCGGCGTATCTCACTTGCATGCCACGCCGATGATTGTCAGTCTGATGTCGGATTTTTGGTGTAAAACATCAATCACAGGCCGTGAATTGCCCCTGTGTTTGATCTCCCTCCTTTATGATGGCCCATCACGACTGGGCTTCCCTACCAATCCTGCTGACTTGCAACGCCAGACCTCAAGTTCGAGCTGTTTGAATTGGCATGCTTGTCGGGCCTATCAAGAATCGCCGCTCCATGACTGTTCCCATGACCGCCTTTCTTCCTTTGATCAAGTCACCGACCATCCGTACTGGTGTCGCAGGATTGTCTGTGGCTGCTCTGGGATTGGCCGCAGCATTGACAATGCCATCCGTGTCTGGAGCCGACCCTGCCGTGGCCTCCGATCACATTCGGGAACTCCAGACGCAAGCCATCGGCCGCGACCAGGCTGATTTCGGTCATTGGGGTTATAAGCCAGAAAAGTACACCCATTGGGGGAGTCACTCGAACCGCCTGATTCCCATTTACACCTTTGGAACCCGTGTTGGTTCTCCAGATAACGGGGCTGCGCCGCGTCCGACAGAATTGTCGGGTTACATGGGGAAAAATAGCGCCTATCGCTCGGAACAGGCCCTCCGCAATATCTATGGTTTTCTTCCAGAAGCCACCGTCAATCCTACGGCTGATTATTGCGATCAGACCAATCTTTATGATCTGCAAATGGCAGCAGTCAAAGCTGGTAAAAAGCATATTTTCCTGATTGTATTCGATGGCATGGACTGGCAGACTACCTGGAATGCCGCCATCTACAAAAACAACAACATTGCTTATCGCGAGGGGCGAGGGACGGGCTTCCATTTTCAGGATTACACCGCGGGTGGCACGTCGGAATTTGGCTGGATGGTCACCAGCCCCCATAACGAAGGCACCAATATTGATGTCGACCTGCAAACCGTCCTGAATCCTGGCGGAAAAATGCTGGGCGGCTTCGATGTCACGCGGGCCGGTGAGTATCCCTGGTCGGTCGCCCCTGATCCCAAGTATCCCGTCGCGTCCTCATCAGATAAGCGGGTGAAGCATGCTTACACCGACTCCTCCAGTTCAGCGACCAGCATGACTGCGGGAAAGAAAACCTATAACAACTCGGTCAATGCCATGCCCGATGGCAGCCTGATCGAGACGATGGCCCATGATCGTCAGGAAGCGGGATGGCTGGTTGGTGTTGTCTCCAGCGTTCCCATTTCCCATGCCACGCCCGCTTGCGCCTATGCTCATAATGTGGATCGCGATGACTATCAGGATCTCACGCGCGACCTGGTCGGCCTACCTTCGATTTCTCATCCCAAAGAACCTTTAACAGGGATGGATATTGTGATCGGTGGTGGAGCGGGAACCGACGCCACAGTCGCATCGGCTCAGGGAAAGAATTTTGTTCCGGGCAATCTCTATTTCACCGATGCCGACAAAGCGAAAGTCGATGTCAAACAGAGGGGCAAGTACGCCATCGCCGAGCGGCTTCCCGGTGTCAATGGGGCGAAGCACCTGAAAGAAGTCGCTCAGTCGGCTGCGAAAAACAACCAGCGATTGTTAGGGTTCTATGGCGTGGGCGCTTATAAAGGTCATCTCCCCTTTGCGACTGCAAATGGTGATTTCCAGCCTGCACCCGGCCGGTCTGGTAAAGCCGAGAAATACACCCGCGCTGACCTGAACGAGAACCCCACGCTGGCGCAGATGACAGAAGCGGCTCTGGTTGTATTGACTGAGCGGAAGAAGCCGTTCTGGTTACTGGTCGAAGCCGGCGAGGTCGATTGGGCCAACCACGATAACAATCTCGACTGCTCAATCGGTGCCGTCCAAAGCGGTGATAACGCCGTCCGTGTGGTGACCGATTGGGTGGAAAAGCATAGCGACTGGAACGAGTCTCTGGTCATCGTCACAGCTGATCACGGGCATTACTTTCATCTCGTCAAACCTGAACAACTGATTGCCCCCAAATAACCCCTCCTCCCTCCTCCCGGGAATCTTTCGCAGGCTCGTTGGCCTGCTCACTCTTGTTCATGGCTTTGCCTGCCAAATCAGAATTGAATTGGCCAGGGATGACGCCATCGCTCGAATCGGGCATGCTGGTGGCTCTGAATGAGTATTGGGCATGCCATCGAGCTTCAGTGATGGCGATCAAGGGATTCCCGTGACAACACCCCTCAATGAGATCTTTCCTGGCGCTCCACAGGAGTGGCAAAAGCGCCTGCGAACTATTGTCGACATGATGCGGGAGATGAGTCGCGAACGCGATCCGCAGGCCATGGTCAAGTCATACGCTCGACGCATGGTTGAATTGATGCCCGGCATGCGACGAATTTCCCTCTCACGCCGGGAACTCCCTCAGGGCGAAGTACGGGTAACGCGGTTCAGCAACTGGACTCAAGACGTGAATCCCTGGAAAGAACCGGAGCGCTTGCCACATCTCAAAGGCGGGTTGCTGGCCGAATTGATCTGGTCAGATGAACCGCAGATTCTCGATGAATTTAGCGTGACGCCTGATGATCCTTCTTATGAGTTTCTTGATGGCCAGCGCAGTCTGATCGCCATCCCTCTATTCGATGGAGGAAGTGCTCAAAACATGGTGATCATCACCCATACCAGTCCGCGCAGTTTCTCGACAGATGAATTGCCCGAACGTGTGTGGGTTGCCAATCTGTTTGGTCAGGCCACGCAGAATCTCGTTCTGGCAGAGCGACTCGATGCGGCATACCAGCAAGTGGAACGGGAACTGAAGGTTGTCGCCGACATTCAACGCTCCATGCTGCCCAGAGAACTTCCCCGACGCGCGGGGCTGGAAGTTTCCGCCCATTATCAAACGTCACGTCAAGCAGGTGGTGACTACTACGACTTCTTTAATTACCCCAACGACCTGCTGGGAATTCTCGTGGCCGATGTCAGTGGGCATGGAACACCGTCTGCCGTCATGATGGCGCTGACGCATTGCATTGCGCACATGCTATCCAAACCTCCTTCCGAACCCGGTGAGTTGCTCAGGCATCTCAATGAGCATCTCACCAACCGATATACCAACGAGTCCAACCACTTCATCACCGCGTTCTTCGCCATTTATGACCCGCACTCCCGGCAGTTGTCCTATTCATCTGCGGGTCATAACCCTCCGCGTCTTTTGAGAAAAAAGACCCATCAGATCGAATCACTGGAGCATGCCACGTCCTTGCCGCTGGGAATTACCACCTCGGTGGAATGGACGAATGCCACCACTCATCTGGAGCAGGGCGACCGCCTGGTGATCTACACCGACGGCATCGTCGAGGCTGCCAATGCGGAAGAACTTTATGGACTGGCACGATTTGATCGGCTGATTCAGGTCACCACCGGCTCGCCAGAATCATTGCGCGACGCCATTCTGCATTCCGTGGATGAATTCACCGAACAGGCCCCAGCATCGGATGACCGGACACTCCTGGTGATTGATCAGTTGTAATTTTTCACCAACCAGACCGTTTTATGGTCATCACCGTCTTTCAGGCCTGTTAAGCTTTAAGCTCAAAGCCGGTGTTCAAATGGCGCTGCCGATCAATTTCTGAAAATACGGGCGAGAGTCAAGCTGGGAAACACCCGTCGTTTTTGATTCTTTTGTCGATGTTCATAAACGAGTTCAGGCGTTGATCGTGACCGTAAGTTGAGTTTTTCATCCTCTGAGAGGAGCGCGGGGTATCATGAAGTTCCAAGTTTCCGGGCATCTGGAATACACGGTGCGTTTCCCTTCCACGCTGATTCTCAACATTCTTGCCCAAAAGAATTCGGGGCAGACAATCCTCCAGGAAAATTTATCGATTCAACCTCAGGTACAGTATTGGGAAGAGTTTCAATTAGCAGATAGCGGCAGTCGCTACATCCGCCTGGAAACAGGGTCTGTAGCGCAGTTTACCATCGACTACACCGCCCTTGTCGATTGCAGCCATGAGATCATTCCTGCCGACACAATTGATCAGACACCTGTAAGTGAGTTGGATCGCAGCGCAATTCCTTTCCTGTTCCCCAGTCGATACTGCCAATCTGATCGACTGAGCCGCCTGGCGTGGGATCTCTTTGGCCAGATTCCCAACAGCTATGACAAAGTTCTGGCGATTGTCGACTGGATTCATGACAACGTGGAATACGTCATTGGCAGCACGGATTCAGAAACTTCGGCCTACGACACTGTCACGCAACGAACGGGCGTGTGCCGTGACTTCGCTCATCTGGGGATAGCTCTGTGCCGGGCATTAAATATCCCGGCGAGGTATTTTTCCGGTTATGCGTATCAACTCAATCCGCCAGACTTTCACGCCTGTTTTGAATGTCATGTCGGCGGGAAATGGTTTCTGTTCGATGCCACACGCCTGGCCCCTCTCAACGGGTTGGTGCGGATTGGCACAGGCCGTGATGCTGCCGATTCAGCCGTGGCCAGTATTTTTGGACGCGTGCAATGCACCTCCATGACCGTCGATTGCCAATTAGCCCCCAACCAGAATTTTGAGCCACTGGGGCGAACGCAACTCAGTCGAAATGGACTTTCGCTAGGAAGCAGTTGTGTCACGAATTAATATCGAGCATAAAACGACCTATCTCTATCGGCGGCCCGTCTCGTTTGGTCGCCACCGTCTCGTGTTGCGCCCACGCGAAGGACACGATGTTCATGTGGAATCGTTGCAACTGATCATTACCCCCGCTCACCGGTTGGTCTGGTCGCGCGATGTCTATAATAACTCGGTCGCGATCGTCGATTTCACGGCCAGTTCTTCTGTACTGGAAGTCCATAGTAAGGTCACGGTTCAGCGAATCGCTCCCTTCCCACCGCAAGAACCCTGGGAACCGTGGCGCATTCCCCTGCCGGTCAGTTATGACGTTCTGGAATTGCCGATCACTCAGACCTATCACTGGGTTTCGTATCCCGATGATCTGCTGGCTGTCAACAACTGGCTACGGCAGTTCCCCGAGATTACGGGGGCAGAAGATGCGGAAGCGATGCTGATGACACTCTGCACGCTCATCAATAAGAAGATTCGTTATCAACGGCGGGATGCCAAAGGTGTCCAGACGCCGACCCAGACGCTGGAATTAGGGACGGGTTCATGCCGTGATCTGGCGACACTGATGATGGATGCCGCCCGGGCCATGGGATTATCTGCGCGGTTTGTCAGTGGCTATCTCGATTGCCCTGCCTCAGAAGCAGGCCGGGCGGCTATGCACGCCTGGACTGAGGTGTATCTGCCAATTCTCGGCTGGCTGGGCTTTGATCCCACACTGGGAGAAGCAGTGTCTTATAAGCACATTGTGGTGGGTGTCAGCCTGCATCCCCGGGGAGTCATGCCGGTGTCAGGCATGTTCAGCGGACTGGCCTCCGACCATCTGGAAATGACCGCCAGCGTAAAAATCGACCGCCTCTCCTGAACGATGCACTGATCAACAAATGAGACGCAACGCCACTCAATCAGGGAGTGGTGACCACGGGTTCGGCTTGCTGAGGAGGAAGCGTGTCTCCAAAAGCCGCGTCGAATTGAGCATTCGCCCAGTCGGCTGTCGATGCGCCAGAGGATGTGACAGTGGACTTGCCAGTGCCAGAGCTTGCATTCGCACCAGGCTTGCTGACTTCAACCGGCTTCTTTGTGACAGTCGCGATTGGCTTCACTGGAACGGGTTTAGCCGGTTGCTCCAACACTGCCTCACTTTGAGCGGGCAATCCGGTCGATGGAGAAGCCTCTTCCGAGAAGACGTTTCTTATCGAAGACTGTGGTGACACATTCGACTTCATCATGGGTTCAACAGGGAGCTTGGCCGGTGGGGAAGCCGGAGGAGTTGTTGGCGTCTGAGCAGGAAGCTTCTCAACTGGCAGTTCATCGGGAAGCAGATCCAATCCGCCCGCAGGCACCACCTGACTATCGTGCATCACCTGACCATCGGGTGATAACCTGCCAATCTTTTCTTCACGCACAGGCATGACGGGAGGCTGGGCTGTCCCTTCGGCCAACTGTGTTCGCAGGGTGCGTCGCAAATCCAACCGCTGCGACTCTTCGGCACCAGCAATCAGGACAATGTCATCAATCGCGTATTGCTCGCCTTCTTTCAGCAGATGAACTTCCGCACCAAAACGGTGATCTCCCAAAACCACTTTTGCTTCCGCTTCGCCCAATGAGATGGACTTCAGATCGGCGGCCATGAAGGTGTCTGCCGACATCCCGGAATTAGGCACGAACTTGGTTTGCCGCCAGATCACGCGGTTGAATTCGCTGGAGCAGCACTTCTGCAATCCGTCGAGAGCCGCTTGCTGATAGGAGGGGTCTCGTCCGAGAGAAATGGCACAAGCAAAGTTCTGGAGGGGTAGCAGAAGTTCGGAAGTCAACTTCACTGAAGCCGGTCGCCCGGCAATTTTCCACTCGACATCATCGATGCGGAACTGGCCCTGTTGCTCACGCAGATAATAAGTGAGTTCCTGGCCATCCTGCATGACATAAAAGCGTGTGAGTGCCCCTTCAAACTTCCGGCCAATGACTTGAATTTCCGGCTTGTCGAAGACCTCCAGTGGCAACCCCGGGAGATTCTGATCGTTGACTTTGTTCCAGACCCGCTTGGTGAAGTCATATGTTGAGAGTTGCCGTAATGTCACGACATCGCGTTGCGACATGGCATCGACAAACAGTTCGAGCATGGCCTGAGCCGTGAAAACGGCTGTCAGATGCTGTTCCTGGCCAGTGGCCATGTCATAAATCGAGACTTCACTCGCTTCATAGACGGGTGGCTGATCGCCAATAACGATATCTCCACCCTGGCGGTGCATTGCCACGTGGACGACGTTTTCTTTCCCCGTCAGAGTGAAGTCGGCACGCGTTTTCTGCACCTTGACTTCAATCTTGTGTGTTTCATCCGAGGGGCGAGGCAGGTTCACCAATTTGAGTTCACCCAGAGCGATGGCTCCTTCATAGAACTCGCTGGTACAGAAGGGCTTGATCACTTCGCGGTCATGAGTGGCATAGGCATCCAGGAATTCCACACAACGCAACACTGCCAATGCCTGCTTGTAAACGGAAGGGATCTGCTCAACCTCTTCTTTGGAATCAATGGCGATATCACTGACCAGCCAGTGCCCTTCCTGCAATTGAAGAGTCCAGACCGTTTCACCACGCTCGCGAGGCATCCGGACAACGGCGGTCTTATCATCCAGAGACGCTTCCGGCTTGCTGGACTTCGACGAACGCTTTGGCCCCGCCACATAACTGGTCAACTCGGTGCGATACTCCTTGGGGAGATTGCGAATCGCTGCGGCAAATTCCGGCGTGCATCGCTCGCACATGGTGGAGGTATCGCCTTCATTCCAGGCTTCAACCGCTTCACGAACGCTGAGAAGCAGATCCATCTGCTCAATCACCGATTTGTAAGCCGTCACTCCCTTTTTTCGCTGCTTCATGAAGATGTCGTCGACGACCCATTCTTTCCATTTCTCGTCAAAGACCAGTTCATAAAAGATCTCTTTCTTCTGCTCACCCACTTCAACGGTGACCCGTTTCCGCTTCGGGTCAAGATCCTCCACTTTCACAATCTCATTCTTGCCCGAAGGAAGTTTGAGAATCTTCAGATCGTCCATCGCATCGCTGGTTCGCAACGCCTTATTGTTAAAATCATTGGACGATGTCGTCTTCAGAGCTGCGAGGTTGGCAGCATCCAGATTCGCAGCGAACTTCTCAATAGCCCGCGATTCGACCATGTTCGCGCAGCCCACCACACCACCTGTGGTCAACGCCAGCGAAGCGGCCATTCCCAGACATCGCCACCAACTCACCTGCCAAAGTGACCGGCCACCCGCCCCCACTTTCTGAAGAGACGCCGCATCACGCAAAAACACGGCATCATGGCCCGTGTGATCAACTGAGTGAGAGGTCGTGAGATGGGAATTCAAGGGCAGCAAAGGCATAGCGTCATCCTGTTTCTGGTCTTTAAGCCATGGCAGACTCAAGACCAAAGAGATGGCAGGCAGGGTCATTTGTTGTACAGAAAAATCAGCACCATCGAGGGCGGCCAAGTCCTCAGAAGGAAGTGGCCAATGATGGTCTGGAGCGAAGAAGAATGGCTGCGAAGACGGGAGTCGAGGCGGGAAAAACATTAACAGAGGCAATCACACCGGCCGGGAACGCACCGATTGTCGGGTGATATCGCTCATCGGGCCGAATCAGGTCAACCACCATTCCAGCCACTTCGGCAACTAGAATCGGCAGAAGTTGCGTTGAAGGGACTGAACAGGGATATTTGAAGAGCACACCGGCGGATATGGCCGAACTGAGCACTGATAACAGGTCTTCTCACGTCCCTTGTCCTGCCGTCCCCCCCCCATGGCGTTGCCTGATTTCCCATGCTTTGAAGCCTTCTCCGTTCCCACGGTGAAAAGCGTGAGTGCCAGATCCTTTTCATCGATTGACATTCGTCCCGGTGAAGCAGAGAAAAGAGTGTCAATATGCGACATTCAGCCGATCAGTTCAGGATTCACTACCGATGCGTTCTGCAATGTTTGTTACTGGCCTGTGCTTTCTGATGAACCTGTGCTTTCTATTGAGTCAGGGTCTGGCTCAGGAGGTCGCTCACGAACGTGTGGCAACGGTGACAGGAATGCCGGGCTGCGTGGCATTCTGGGATTTTGAGAAGCGGGAAAATCAGGGCGAGCGACGTTTCACAGCCCATGTTCCCACTGGCGTAACCAATGAATATCCACTCGACGCCATGAACTATGTCAAAGACTTCTGGGGGGAAGGCCGGGCGGCAACTTATGCTGACTTTCCACTCTCAGGACGTGGCCCGTTTGGACAGGCAATTCTCATTCGTCATGAAACCGACCCCACGTTGAGGCCTTTACTTTCTGTGCCGCGTGCACGCTTACACGATTCTCCCCTTGATATTAAAGGCCAGGGGAAGTCCGTGACCGTGGTTGTCTGGGCCATTCGTGAAAGCGGGAATCATGCTCTGGCCGGAATCTGGCACGAAGGGACAGATCTCAAGCAGGAGAGCACGGCCAGGATCAAAAACGTCCAGCGGGGCCAGCGCCAATATGCACTCTTCGCAGGCCTGAACAAAGAAGGCGCGGCATGCGGGCATGTGTCGGAAAATGGAGCCAGTTCCTTCCTCAACCGTTACGCACTACATAAGTGCAACTCGGCTGATGTTTCACCCAAGGTGGCAGCCAATTCCTCTGAGGAAAAGCTCGATGCTTCGTGGCAATGTTTTGCAATGACATTTGATCATGAACAGGATCAGCTGACAGGATGGTTGAATGGCCGTGCGGGTGATCGCTGGCTGGAAAATCCTCAGAAAGACGGCTTGCTCTCATTTGCCGCAAATGCCTGGCTTCAAGGACATTTGCATCGTCAACCGGGATTGCAGGCCGGAGAAAACCCGGACTTTCCCCCCGATCAATTCTACAACCCGCCCGAGGAAACGCCGCTAACGACAAAAGTGCTCAGCGAGTCACCCGACGAGCGAGTGGAGCTTCAGGAATTCGGTTATACAAAAGTGAAGGTCACATTCCAGAAAGTGGACGGACAATGGCAGGTCGCTGCCAGACAACTGGCGGCATTACGGCTGAATCCCTGGTGGTATCCTCATGATCTTTACTCTCCACCCCATGATGGCAGTGGCGGGCCATTCACGATTGGTCGTGTGATTCATAGCTCAAAAAGCGTTGGATTCACTGGCTGGATTGGCGGTGTCGCGGTCTATGATCGGGCATTGACTCCTGCCGAATTAAAGACACTGGCAGAACTTCGATCACTGCCGGTGTTAAAGTCTCAAAGCACTCCAGCCAAAACAGAGGAATAACAGAGAACGAAAACAGCCAAGAAGGCCCGGTGGACAACCACTCTGTCCTGACAGTTTGCGGGAATTCGACTGGTGAGAATTGCCGATTTCGGATATCCCTTTCAATCGGAATTCGGGCCAAACCCAACGAATATCCCATTGCAGAACAGGCTGAAAACGTGCCAGGCCCAAGAAGCCGGCACGTCTGAGAAGCTGACAGGGAGGTCAGTTCGTGAGTCCTTGGAAACATATCCGACTGATACATATGCTGACGTCCTGGGGAACAGGACTGGCAATTCTCGTTGTTGGTGGTTGGGCCGCATGGCAATTCAGTTGGCCCCGGCTGGACGTCCAATGGGGGATCGTCCCCACCGGCGAACTGATCGGAGCCGAATTTCGTCCCGACAAAACGCCAACAGAGACAACAGAAACAACAGCGAATCCAGAAGTTGATCCCCCGACGACGACGAGCGAGGTCAATCACATCAGCCAGATGCCGCTGGTATTGCCTTCATTGGCCACGTCAGCGTTACCACCTCCCCCTCAGAACGCGCCACCTGTGACGATGTCCGGCAATTCCGAAGGGCAGCTTCAGGAAATCCCCACGCGATATCAGCGAAAGCCGCTGGGCCGGGAAACGTTGACCACCGTGCTGGCACATCCCGAGAAATATCAACATTCCGAAGTCCAACCGTCATCGCCCGGTCCACAGGCGAATCAGGAAAAGTCTGCAGCAGGAGCCACCACTTCAGGGGCACCAATCAATGCCTTGTTGCAGCAGGCTAGAGATTTGCTATCGGCGGGAGAAGTCTTGAAGGCTCATAAACAGTTGTCGCAACTGTATTGGTCTGAAGTCTCTGAACGCCCTTTATTCCAGAAAGAACTGGAGCAAACGGCGAAGATCATCTTTGAACAACCACAGCCTCACTTCATTGAACCCTACACGATTGAACCGGGAGATCAACTGCGAAAGATAGCTGGCAAGTATCAGCTTTCATGGGAGTATCTTTCGCGATTGAACGGCGTCGATCCCCGCAAGATTCAAGCGGGGAAAAAGCTCAAAGTGGTGCGTGGCCCGTTCTCTGCTCACGTCTCGTTGTCTCGCTTTGAGCTGACAATTCATCTGCAGTCGTATGTCGTCAAACAATATCACGTGGGCATTGGTCAGGATCGCTCATCGCCTCAGGGGAAACTGCTTGTCCTTGAGAAAATTGCTGACCCTCAATACACCGATCCTCAAGGGCGTGTCATCGAAGGCGGAGATTCCCGGAACCCTCTGGGCCCTCGCTGGTTGGGTCTGGGGAACAGCTATGGAATTCATGGAACGATTGAACCCGACAGCATCGGCAAAGCCGCGTCCCGTGGATGTATTCGACTCAAAAACGCCGACGCCATCGAAGTGTATGACTATCTGGTGAACGGGTCAGAAGTGGTCATTGAACCTTAAATTCCCGTTGAATCTCATCACAACATTGCTGATTTTCTCTTCAAAAACCTCTTGCCACGTTTTTCGACTTCTGCTATCCCGCACATTCCTGTCTGAATTTTGACTCTGTCAACGACTCACAACACTCCTCCGCTGACTTCTCACCTCCCTTTCTCAATCTCTCTTGATCGCTATTTCCTATGTGATGACGCGATTGCGTCCCGCTACTGATTTGGCATCAACTGATCTGTCTGTCGACTCCTCACCAGCCCCTCCCCGATCATTCGATCATTATTTCTACACCACATTTCCACACCACTCCCTGTCCTGTTGATCAATCAGTCATTCGTGCATGACCTGCGACCACCATTTCGTGAGTGTCTCAGCGTCGACTCCTTCCTCTCTCGTTGAATCAACCCATGACTTTCTGGCGTGCCACCACACTCGGAATGACCATCCTGACTGTGACACTCTTATCGAGTTCACTGGCCAACGATGCGCCGTCTGCCGGAACGACTGTGCTGGTGCTGAAAACACGGAAAGTGTTGCAAGGAAAGATCCATCCAATTGCCGGCGGCTACTCCATCGAACGGGGTGCTCATAGCATTACGATGCCCGAAGATCAGGTCGAATGCGTCGCCAGTTCTCTTCCCGAAGCCTATCGCAAAATGCGCGATCAACGGACAAAACCGGGAAGTCGCATTCCTGATACCGACGAGCATCTGGATATTGCTGAATGGTGCATTTCTCATGGGCTTTATCGCGAAGCCCGCGAGGAAATCCGCATGGCTTTAAAATTGGAGCCTGACCGCGCTGCCAGTCGCCGATTGCTGATGCGAGTCGAAGAAATGCTCGACCCGGTGCGAGTTATCAAAAACGCTCCCGCCATTGATCGGGCCGGTTACGATGTCCAGGTGGTGGAATCGCTGGGCGGGCTTTCCCAGGCGACAGCGACCGATTTCGCCCTGAAAATCCATCCCATCCTGATGAACAAATGCGGCCTGGGAAGCTGCCATGGGCCAGCCTCCAGTTCGGCATTTCAACTGGACACCACGCGCGTAGGAGGTGGACGCCATCGACTCTATGCCGAGCGAAATCTCAACACCGTGGCCGAATATATCGACCTCCAGAATCCCTCTCAAAGCAAACTGCTCGAAGCAGCCCGCAATATTCATGGAGGATTAAAGCAGCCTCCATTTGTGGGCGCCGCTGGCAAACAACAGACAGCCACTCTGGAACGATGGGTCATGACCTATGCGACCGAGCGGAACCCCAGGCTGGCCCAACAGCGGCAAGTTGTCCAGGCAGGTTTTACTTCCGGCCAGACACCAGCCAATCAGACACCCGTCAGTGGCCGAATGAACGACGTGATTGAAGTAGGCGGCACCAAAGCTCATGACCCGATCTATTCGGGACAAATGCAAGTCGCCTCGGGCGAAATTCCTCAGTCGCCGGGAGGACTCCCTGTCTCAGAATCAGCCGCCCCCGGAATCCTTCCCTCAGGGCCAGCCACACCGATAGAGCGATCACTCGACGGTGGTCTCTTGCCGGGAAATATCAGTCAACCCAACCAGTTATTATCAGAAGAAAAAACGCGCGAAATCTCTCGCAGCATCCAGCCCGATCTGTTCGATCCGGATCAGTTCAACCGTCGTTATCACGGCCGCGAACTGTTCGATCAGTTGCGCAAAGGCAACGCCCTGCGTCGGTTACCGGGTTCGCCCGATGCTTCTCTTCTCCCTGTCTCCGGTTCTGCTCCGTTGGAATCGACTCCTTTGAAAGATCGCCCATGATCGGTCACTTCCATCCCCGGCCTGTCGTTCTCTGGAGCATGAAGTGGCTCATGCTGGCTGTGGCGTTTGCCTGGCTGGTGGGATGTTCGGCCATGCACAAGAACATGGAAGACCCCTTCCTGGGTTCGGCCAAGAGCAACGAATTTTCGTGTGGAGAATCCCACCGGACCTCAGGCCGATCAGCAAAGGCTCAGGCCTCACGTGCACCAGTATCTCAGGCAGCAGCCAATCGGACTGCGAACATGAATTATGGCATGCAGGCTTCCAGTGGCATGGCACCGGTTATGCCCGGTCAAATGGCCAACGAATATGGGGCCGCTCGAGCACCCGCGAAATCAACAGCAAAGTCAGCAGCAACTCCGACCAATTCCTCAAAGGGATTTGAAGATCCTTTTGCCGTCGATCAGGTGGCTGACAACGAGGCCACAGGGCGTGTTTCCTTTTAAAGAAGGTGTTCGACCGCTCCTCGTGCCGTCTCATCGAGAATCACCCCATGCCTGATTTCCTCGTCTGCCGCATGTTTCCACTATTCATGGTGTGGGCCAGCCTCTGTTGCGGAGGATTGAACAACGTCATGGCGAGCGATGCCATCACGTCATCAGTCGCTTCGCCGACACAGGACGATGCAACACTCCATGCTATCTGCACAGTCGGTCAGCAGCATGTCTTTGCTGTCGGGGATCGTGGCACCGTCTGGATCTCCCATGATTCCGGCAACAACTGGCAATTCTCCGAAGCCAGCATTCCCGGTTCTTCAAAGCCCATTCATCTACGCACTGTGCAGTTCGTGTCCGACAAGCTCGGCTGGGTGGCAGGGCATGTCGGTGAGTCAACGCCTGGCTTATCGACGGGCGTTCTCCTGCTGACCATGGATGGCGGTATCACCTGGCGCGAACTGGGAGAAGGCCAACTCCCGGCAATTCGACACATCCAGTTCTTTGATCTCGATGAAGCCGCGATTCTCGTTCAATCCACGGGCGAAACGGCCACAGGAGTCATGCGAACAACCGATGGCGGGACAACCTGGACATCTCTCGCAGGACAACGACAAGGCGAGTGGGAAACCGCCTCATGGTTCACTCGACGGATAGGGATTGTCGCTGGTCGTGAATTGAACCTGTCGCTCGTGGGCGATGAACAACTTTTGCCTTCCAGATTCCCCAGTGACAACCGCCGTACCATCCGTGGCTCAGCCACCACCAGAGAAGAACTCGCCTGGCTGGTGGGCGACGGGGCCACGATCCTCAAGTCTTCGACGGGAGGCGTGGTCTGGGATGTTCCCACGGGATCACTCCCTTCATCCACACGTCGACTAATGGATTTTCACGGCGTCTACGCACTGGGCCAGCACGCCTGGATCGCAGGCTCACCCGGTTCAGTGATCTGGCACACTCCTGATGCAGGCGCCACATGGGAAAGTCAGCCCACCGGTGAGACGCTGCCTCTGGAAGCCATCCGATTTGTCCATGGCCCGGAAGAACAATTGAATCAGGGGGCCACAGGTTACGCCGTGGGTCAACTGGGACTTATCCTTCGCACAACCAACTCGGGAAAAACATGGCAGGCCCTTCGCGGCGGCGGAAGACGGGCAGCCTTGACATTGCTCCCCGCCAGAGCCGAACGCATTTCCACCTGGGCATTGGCCAAATCTGGCGGCGAACAGGGATATCGCACCAATGTCGTGTTGATGACAGCCGGCTTGGATCGCCAGCAGCAACGCGATGGAGGGCTTGTTCGGCAATCTTCAGCAGAAGATGACCGGCAGGCAGCCGTGTTGACTGCCGGTGGCAATGCTCTGGAAGAATGCTGGGCCTTCCCGATTGTCACACCCGGCATGGAGCATCACCGCGAAGCACTTCTCAAAGACTGGATGTTAAAAACAGAAAACAAGCTGCCCGAGTTTCTTGTCGGCCAGATTGTCAGGCAACTGCGCACATGGCGGCCCGATGTCGTCGTGATCGATCAGCCCGCACCAGATGATGCCGTCGCCCAACTCCTCTTTGCTGCCATGTGCCGGGCTGTCCCGTTGGCCGCAGATGCCACACGACTGCTGGAACAGCAAGAGGTGCTCTGTCTGGCACCATGGACAGTGGCTCGCGTCCTGCTGAGGCTACCGGATGGAAGTGTCGGCGACGCCCAGTTAGACGGCTTTGAATTCCTGCCTCGCACAGGTATTTCCGTAAAAACGGCGGCCACTCGTGCGGATGAACTGCTGAAGATTTTCCGGGCAGGCACACAGCAGCGGGAAGCCTTCCGCCGACTCACGCCCACCCAGTTGATCGGCGGCATTGGCTCTCTCCCTCCCGTCGAAACGACCGCTCAGCAGGATTTCTTTTCCGGCTTATCGATCTCACCGGGATCAGCATCCAGACGATCGTTGCCTCCAGTGGATGATACGATTCTCACCCGCCGAATGAAGGCCGCTCAAAAACTGAGAAACGTCGAAGCCCTCACGTCACAGCAGTTAAGCGATTCCCGCATTGCAGGTCAGATGCTGGCTCAGGTCGGGCCGATTCTGGTTGATCTCACCGAACCGCAAGGGGCCGCCTTTCTGGCTCAACTGGCCCGTGATTACCGGGAAGTCGACAATTATGAACTCTATGAGCAGATTCAACTGGAATTAATCCGGCGCTACCCAGGGACACCCGAAGGAACCACCGCCCTGCGCTGGCTGGTTCACAACTGGACAAGTCAGGAAGTGTCGTTTCAACGCAGCCGGCTGGAAGGCTCAACCACCATTCGCACGATGGCCAACATCCAACCCATGATTCGACAGGTCGGAGCCAATGGCGAAGAAATCACCCGCGAACAAGGGGGCTTGAACGGAATTGGCCAATCTCCAGTGATTCAGGCATCAGCCACTGGCAAGTTGCAGTCACGCGGCCGCAACTATCTGGATGAACAAAGTCAGGGACGTCTCAAACAGGCCGCTGAGTTACTTTCACTCCTCGAAATGCAACAGCCACGACTTTATCGCACGCCTGAGTTTCAGTTTCCTGTCGCAGCCCTCAAGCGCCATCGTGGTTCCTTTGGTGATGCCGATTCGGTCTATCGAATGTTGCTCATTCAACAGCAGGTGTTGAATGCCGAGCAGGAAGTCTTGCCTTCCCATGATCTGATTCAACAGATTGCCGCCATGGAACTGTGGTTAACATCAGCCACCGGGGCACCTCCCGGGCCAATCGCCATGTGCCGACGGGCAGAAAGCCGCCCCTTGCTGGATGGCCTGCTCTCTGATGAATGCTGGGAAGCGGCACAGGATCTCAAGCTGCAACGCAACGGCACATCAACCCTGGAAACTACCGGAGAACCCGGCGACTTTGTGATGTTCAGTTACGACGCCGAACATCTCTATCTGGCAGGGAAATGTACGCGGCATCCCGGCCACGCCGCATCACCCGTAGAAATGGGCGGCCGTAGCCACGACGCACCATTAGAGGGGCTGGATCGGGTCAGAATTTCTCTGGATATCGATCGTGATTATGTGACCGCCTATCACTTGGAAATCGCAGAATCAGGGGCCACGCGTGACACCTGTTGGGAACGGACGTCGTGGAATCCCCAATGGTTTGTCGCGGTGGTGAGCGATGAGGAGTGCTGGCGGTTTGAAGTGGCGATCCCTTGGTCAGAACTGACCGACCGTATTCCTACGAAAAATCATGTGCATGCGGTGAAAGCCGTCCGCACGATACCGGCCCAAGAAGTTCGCACCTGGCCGTCTAGTTCAAATACGGCTCTCGGGTCTTCCCCAACCTCCCCCGTCGGCATGATCAAGTTCGATTAACGCCTGTGGAGAACGGAGCGACGGGAAGACATGTCACGAACGAGTGCATTGTCAAAGTCTAAAATTCGGGTTTCTTCTGTTGTTAAGTCCGACAACGGAGGACACTGCGGCAACATCAACCCGAAGACAAAGCCGTGACACGGCACGAGGGGGCTTTTTTGAAGCCGGCGAGCATGTTCATCCCTCATTCGACAAGCAGTATTGCCAAACGCTATTATGTCGGCGTCAAACTTGAGCAGAGGCAACGGGCAACGACTCAAATGCCTGCTTAAGAACACTCGCGGGAGTGGCGAAATTGGCAGACGCGCCAGACTTAGGATCTGGTGCCGCAAGGCGTGTGGGTTCGAGTCCCTCCTCCCGCATTTGTTCAACACAGTCCCTGCCCTGGCAGGAGCAGAGAAACAACTCGTGTTCCGTCAGAATTAAAAGCAGGTTTGAACACGTGTTGACGTCCATTAACAAAAGACAACACAACGCCTCGAACATCCAGACAAAAACGTGGCATTGCTGTGGGTTGTCTTTTTAAGTTACCCATGCAACGCTTCTTGGGTTCTTACCGATTGCCAAGGGACGGCCCTGCTGTCATTTCCGGCGGGGATGTCTCTGAATCCCCGATGGTTCTTCCAAAAGGTTTCCCCATGTTTGGCTTGGATCTCGTCGACACAACGTGCGTTTTGAAGGCTTCGCTCCGAAGCACATTCGTCGTTTTTGCAAGCATTGCCAGCTTGATGACCATCGCCCTTGGCGACGAAAAGGCGGCCATCTCTCAAGTCAGCACTTCACCTGCTGATCGTCCCTCTGTTGTGTTGATTACGCTCGATGGCGTTCCGGCGACATTCCTGCGTGACCCCGGTGTTTCTATGCCCAATCTTCGTCGATTGGCAGAAAAAGGGGTCGCGGCGGAAGGAATGACCGTTTCCAATCCGTCTGTCACCTGGCCCAATCATACCACTCTCATCACCGGTTTAACGCCTGCCACCCATGGCGTGCTGTTCAACGGCGTTCTGGAACGCCCCGGTTTGGGTCTTCCACCGAAGACCAATGCTCAACAGGATGGCCGGGCCTTAGTGGCAGTTCCCACTCTCTTCGACTTTGCAAAAGAGGCCGGGCTTTCGACGGCCGGAATTAACTGGCCATGTACAAAGAACATCGAGAGCGTTGATGACAACATGCCCGATGTTCCTCAGTTCTTTAGCTACACGACACCGCGGCTGATGGAGGAATTGAAAGCCGCCAATATCCTTTCAGACGAATTGATCAGCCAGTTTTATAAATATAGCGGCACCGTCCGTGATGATATGTGGACAGCCGCCGCCGTCTATGTCATTAAACATCGCCAGCCAGATTTCATGACGATTCACCTGCTCAATGTGGATGGGACTCATCATAAATATGGCCCCCGCACAACCGGCGGCGATGCGGCGGTGGCCTATATCGATACCTGCCTGGGGCGAATTATCGATGCGATTGAAGACTCTCCCAATGGCAAGAACACCACCATCATCGTCACTGCGGATCACGGCTTTATCAGCATTCCCAAGAGCATTCGACCGAACGTCAAGTTCAAAGAAGCGGGCTTGCTGACGGTAGCGGGAAATCGTGTGGAATCAGCGCGTGCCTATGCCATTCCCGAAGGAGGTATCGCGATGGTCTACCTGACCGTTCCTGATACCAAGGCTCAAGATCGGGAAAAAGTGATCGAACTTTTCAAAGATCATGAGGGTATTGCCGCAATCGTCCAGCCTGCGGAATATGCGGCTCTGGGGTTGCCCGACCCTGCTGACAACCCCGCCATGGCCGACCTGATTCTGGTGGCTCAGGATGGCTATGGCATGAGCGCTTTAGCGACTGGTGAAGAATCCATTGTGGCCAGCGATACCACCCTGGGAACCCATGGATTCCTTTCCACCAACCCCAAAATGAACGCGATTCTGGTGATGGCAGGCCGTGGAATTCAGGCAGGCGCCACATTAGGAACCGAGAAGTCACCCGGGATGGTTCGCAATGTAGATGTAGCACCGACCATTGCCCATCTCCTGGGGATCAAACTCCCGCAGGCCGATGGCCGGGTGTTGAAAGAAGCCCTCGCGGCCCCCGCACCATAATCTGTTGCGACACAACTTCAAGAGGCCGTCAGAATCGAACAAGATCTGGGCAAATAGAAACAAGCCCGTCTGAGACAGATCCCGGGATTCAACGACGCGTTATGTGCGGCGCATTGTGTACCATGCTTGCGGCTTTGAGCAAGCATTTTTTGCGATCGCCAACGCGCCATTTCAAGTTGTGATTCGTATTAAAGACGTCGATGCCCACTCTGGTCGGCCATGGAAGTCTTCTCATTTAATCGGCGAGGGTTTTACCTGCTGAAGTGCTGTTTCTTGCAGGAGTGAGGTCGCCTCGACATCGAGTCTTGCTGACTAAAAACTGGCTTGGCACTCAATCATCTGAGGCAACTCCATTAAATTGTTTAAGCGAAGACAACACAACGAACGCGTCTTTACCCTTCAATGCTGACAAAATAGAGGGAGAAGGCTGGCATTCCGGCTTTGGCTGATAGGTGGAATGTATGTTTCCTCGGAACGACCCTTGTTTCCGTAAGAGACAGCATGATGATAACGCAACGTGACTTCGACAGACTGAATTCTCTTCCTTGCGGCCGAACAGTTCACGCTCCTCATACACACCGCTTTCGTCAAGGTGCTGCCGCTGTGGAAATGGCGCTTGTCGCACCGATTTTTGTCCTGTTGATTCTGGGGACAATTGAGTTCAGCCGGGCGCTTTCGGTCAGCCAGCTCCTGACTTCCGCGACGCGGGATAATTGCCGACGGGCCATTATCAAAGGCACCACCACCGCGACAATTGTTGAGCAAACACGCAAGCAGATTAAAGAAACCATCGCTCCTGGCGTTGATAACTTCACGATTTCAGTCTTGGTGGATCGTCAGGAAGCTCAAAACCTCATCGAGAACGCTCGTCCCGGCGACATCGTGACGGTCAAAGCCGCCATTCCGGTTTCGCATATACAGTATTCACCGGGTGAGTTTCTCAAAGCGGTCACACTCAAGAGCCAATGTTCAATGACTCACGAATAACGAGAGCATGGCTCTCTATGGCTTCGTATCTCATGCGGTTTCCCTCTAAACAGTCGTGTTCCGGCAGCATGAATCCCCGGAATTTTCAGCACAAATCACGTAGCTATGCCGCGCACACTGACCCGAAGCGGGTGTAAGAGGATGTGATAATGACACCGCAAAAATCACGACAGCGATCAGCGACTCAAAGTCAAATACGAGCCATACCTCTACAATGGTCGTCGCGGCGTGGCGTGATTGCACTCAAGTCAGCCCTCTGCTTGCCACCAATCCTGCTCTTCGTGGCGATGGTGGTTGATGTGGGGATGATTGGAATGACCAATGCCCAACTTCAACAGGCTGCTGATGCGGCGGCCCTTTCCGCAGCTCATTCACTCGTCCATTCGGTGGTGCCTTCAGCCCTTGAAGCCGACTATGACCTGGCCAGAGCCACCGCAAAGACGATCACCGAATTGAATCCTGGTGCGGCTCAAGGCCGAAAACTGGCTGTCGAAGCAAGCGACATCGAGTTCTTTGCCACATCTTTTAACTCAGAAACCGGCGTGCTCATTCCTGCTGGCGGAGGGTCGGGAATATCCAACGCCGTTCGCGTGACAATCCGTCGGGATGGCCAATCCAACAGCCCGTTGACGATGACCTTTGCTCGACTGGCGGGTTACAACGTGGCTAACCTGAAACGGGAAGCAACGGCCGCCTTTTTTCCAGCCGAAGAAATCGGTGAAGGTGCTGAGATTCTGCCCATTGCCGTCGATGCCACCATCTGGTCTGCCATGAGGATAGGTAACACACTGGCGAATAAGGTCGTACCTTATGATATTGGCAATTTTCTATCAAAAATAACGATACTCGACATTCTGACGACAGCATTAGGGAAAAAGGTCCTTGACCCACTCGGTGTGCCGTTTGACTTGACTGGCAATCCGCTGATGATCATGGATCGGCAAACTTATGATCACGGAGAAGAGGCGATTTCCGGTGGGCCGGATGGTGTCTGGGAAGGACTGTTTCTTCCGCATCAACTCGAAAAAACGCTGGCAATCATTCCTATCATCCCCAAGCTTACCGGCGTGAAGTATCTACCGGGAAACATGGTGATTGTAGATCTAGGTAAACAGGCCAATTCCTCAAAACTGGTGATGAATCTTGCGAGACTGGAACGCCAACTGATCACCGGGCTGGACTTTCAGGATGTGTCAGGCGTCAATGCGCTCAATGGGCGTACAGGGTCAACATTGAAGACCCCATTTTCTGTTCCTGGTCAATACTATTTACCTATCGAATTAAAAGAGCAGTTGACAGCATCTATTGGAAAGCCACGTATCCTCTTTCTCTATGCGACAATCCCTGGTGTCATTACAACTGCTAAAGATCTCTTGCAGATACCGACTAATTTTGTAATTGTCGGCTGGGTCGGGGCCGTCGTGACTGAAGTGAATTTTTCATCCACTTTGAACTATGTGAAAATTCAGCCTGCCCCCTACCACAATTTCAAACTGGGTCGCGGGAGCGGGACAACCAGCAACGATTATTCCAGTGGTGTCTACGCCGGGCCATATCTGGTGGATTGACTTTTCGGGGGAGTCAACCCTCTGGACAATCCCATAAAAACATTCTGAGAAGATGTGTTTGCCTGGGCGAATGGCGCAAGTAAGTCTGACTTTTCAGCGATGTCTGGCGACTTCAAATCATCTTGGTTTGAGTCGTCAACATTTGATTGACGAAGCCAGCCCATGTCGGTATGTTGAGCCGCGTTGCTGGTTAACCACAAGATGATGTGGTTTCCAAAAGAGGGAATCCCGGTGAAATTCCGGAACTGCCCGGCAGCGGTGAGCGGAAACGACCGTCAACAGAGGCACTGACTTCACAGAGTTGGGAAGCGTTGACCAGTAGAAAACAGCATCGATGAGATGCTGAATGTCCGTCAGTCCGAAGACCTGCCAGCAACTGGGTGACTCAGTTCACAGGATTGCGATGACTGTCTGTCATCGGCCTGAGTCGCTTGTTCACCGAACCTTCTCGGGAAAGGGCGGTCGAGGATGAATTGTCTGAATGTCTGCGCGCGCAACCAGCGACTGATCACACACTCTATTCACAAAAATGCCTTGTCCTTGCGACAAGTGTCGTGTGCGATCGGTCAATGCGACGCAATCAGGTTCCTCGATCCCTACTTACGGGTAAGTACCGGTGACTTCGCCAGACTGTATCAATACGATGCAGAAAGAGGTCATTTCTTATGCGACGTGCCCCCCACGAATGGATCGTACGGAAGCGTGATGGTCGAAGCGTTTCCTTTGAACTTGGCCGCATTCACAATGCGATATCTAATGCGTTTCGGGCAGAGCTAAATCTTGCTGATGGCCAGCCACTCGAGACAGATGCCGCTGAAGATGTCGCAAGCGTCGTGCAATCTGTGGTTGATGATATTGCCCCTTTAGCCAGTCAGCCAAGTGGCATTGATGTTGAACGAATTCAGGATCTTGTCGAAATGGGGTTAATGGCCCGTGGTCAATACCGCGTGGCGCGTCGCTATATTATCTATCGTGCTGAACACGCGAAGATGCGAGCCATTCGTGGCGAAGAAGTCAACACATCACCACAAGTCGTGCATGTAACCCTCAATGATGGGACGAGAGTTCCATTTGATCAGTGGCGGATGCGAAAGCGCCTCACGGAAGCGGCACGCGGACTGGAAGAAGCCGTTAATATCGAGGAACTGGCCGAGGAAGTGCTGCGTTCCGTCTTTGATGGAATTTCTATTAATGATATTTACCGTGCCCAAATCCTTGCCGCCCGGTCTCGCATTGAGCGCGACCCCGCTTTTGATATCCTCACGTCACGATTGATGTTAAATGTGATCTATCAGGAGTCGCTGGGGGAAACCCCGGATGCAAAGACTCTCGACCGTCTTCATCAAGATCAGTTTGAGCATTATATTATTGATGGCGTTCGTGCCGGTCGCCTGACGCCTGAGCTTCGAGGGTTCGATCTGACTCGCCTGGCGGCGGCAATGCAGCCTCAGCGAGATAGTCAGTTTCGCTACCTGGGACTCCAGGCAATCTATGATCGATACCTGCTACACGTCAATGGTCGCCGGATTGAAACGCCTCAGTATTTCTGGATGCGTGTTTCCATGGGTCTCGCGCTGCAGGAGCAGGCGAGAGAAGACCGCGCGATTGAATTTTACAATACACTGTCGACATTTCGGTTCACATCCGCCACACCAACTCTGTTTAACTCCGGAACCCCACATCCTCAGCTCAGTTCTTGCTATCTGAGCACGGTCAGTGATGATCTTTCCCACATTTTCAAAGTGGTTTCTGACAATGCCATGCTTTCCAAGTGGGCGGGTGGACTGGGAAATGATTGGACAAATATTCGTGCGACCAACGCCCACATCCATGGGACAAATGGCAAAAGCCAGGGGGTGATCCCGTTTCTCAAGGTGGTGAACGATGCAGCTGTCGCCGTTAATCAAGGCGGCAAGAGAAAAGGTGCGATTTGCAGTTATCTGGAAACCTGGCATCTGGATATTGAAGAGTTTCTGGATCTGCGAAAGAACACTGGAGACGACCGGCGACGCACTCATGATATGAATACCGCTAACTGGATTCCCGACCTCTTTATGAAAAGAGTTCGCCAAAACGGGCAGTGGACGCTATTCAGTCCCGATCAAGTCCCTGACTTGCATGACCTTTATGGCCGAGCTTTTGAAGAACGCTACGAGCATTACGAGCGATTGGCCGATGAAGGTGAGATTGAACTGTTCCGGCGAATCTCAGCGGCTGAATTATGGCGAAAAATGCTGACCCGGCTGTTTGAAACGGGGCACCCCTGGATCACCTTCAAAGACCCCTCAAATATTCGCTCGCCACAAGACCATGTCGGTGTGGTTCATAGCAGTAATCTCTGTACGGAAATCTTACTTAATACCTCAGCCGACGAAACAGCGGTTTGTAATTTAGGGTCAGTGAATCTGGCTAACCATATTGTGGACGGCCAACTCGATCTGGAACGGTTAAAGTCCACTGTGACGGTCGCATTGCGAATGCTGGACAATGTGATTGACATCAACTTTTATCCGACCGCTGAGGCTGGCACCTCCAACCGCCGGCATCGTCCGATCGGGTTGGGTTTAATGGGATTTCAAGACGCCTTGTGCAAGTTGGGCATCAGCTTTGCCAGTGATGATGCGATTGAATTCTCGGATCGCAGCATGGAGGCGATTTCCTGTTTTGCGATTGAAGCGTCGGCCATGCTGGCCAAAGAACGTGGCACCTATTCAACATATGCTGGCTCCAAGTGGCAGCGGGGATTCTTGCCGATCGACACGCTTGCGTTTCTTGATGACGAACGCCAAGAGCACGTGCCTGTTGATCGGTCATCAACATTGAATTGGCAGGCAGCACGGGATGCAGTAGCTCAATACGGGATGCGAAACAGCAATGTTCTCGCGATTGCTCCGACAGCCACTATCTCAACGATCATCGGTGTTTCCCAGTCCATTGAGCCTGCTTATAAACATCTCTATGCCAAGAGCAACCTTTCCGGCGAATTCACACAAGTGAATGAAGTCCTTGTGGCAGAGTTGAAACAACTAGGCCTGTGGGATGCTCAACTGCTGGATGAGATGAAATACTATGATGGCTCGATTCAAAACATCGGTCGCATTCCTTTAGAAATCCGACAGAGATATTTAACGGCTTTCGAGATTGAGCCGAAATGGCTGATTGAGTGTGCGGCCCGTCGACAGAAGTGGATTGATCAGGGACAGTCGCTCAATCTTTATCTGGCAGAGCCTAGCGGACGTAAGATGCATGAAATGTACATGCTTGCCTGGCAGAAAGGTCTTAAAACGACTTATTACCTCCGCACATTGGCAGCAACTCAAGTGGAGAAGTCGACACTTGATGTGAATCGCTTTGGGGTTCAGCCGAAGTGGATGAAGAACCGCAGCAGTTCCAGTGATGTAGAAATTCATCGGGAATTGGAAGCTGCACCGATTGCTCAGACATGCCCTATCGATGATCCGACTTGCGAATCATGCCAGTAGTCGGGTATGGCCGCCTTTTCGTCCTCTTCGCCTGGCTGTCCTGACATTGCAGACCTTTATATTCATCCCTACCAATGACGACGGAGTTGTCGATGTCTTTTAATGATGCTGCATTTCTTACACCAGAAGCTCCTGGTTCCATTCCCAGTTCGCGAATTAGTGCTCGGGAAAAACGTCTGATTAACTGCCATCAAGTTGATGTGAATCAGTTGATGCCGCTCAAATATCAGTGGGCCTGGGAGCACTACCTCAATGGTTGCGCCAATCATTGGATGCCAACCGAAGTGCCAATGAATAAAGATATTGAGACCTGGAAATCAAGCAAGCTGACGGCTGACGAGCGTCGGGTCATCATGCGGAACCTGGGGTTCTTTTCTACAGCAGAGAGCCTGGTGGGCAATAATCTGGTGCTTGCAATTTTCCGGCATGTCACCAATGCCGAATGTCGCCAGTATTTGTTGCGACAAGCCTTTGAAGAGGCTGTTCACTCTCACACGTTCTTATATATTGTGGAAAGCCTGGGACTGAATGAAGGCGAAGTCTTTAATATGTACCACGAGGTACCTGCCATTGCCCGTAAAGATCAATTAGAAATGGAGTTGACGGCAGAGGTTCTCGACCCATCCTTTACGACAGAAACTTTTGAAGGTGCTCAGGCATTCCTGAAAAATCTCATTGGTTACTATCTCATTATGGAAGGGATTTTCTTCTATACAGGATTTGTCATGGTGCTTTCGTTCCATCGTCGTAATCTGATGACGGGCATTGGAGAGCAGTTTCAGTACATTCTCCGCGATGAGACTATCCATCTGAATTTTGGGATCGATTTAATCAATGGCATTCGTAATGAAAACCCCGATTTATGGACACCAGAATTCCAGCAGTCGATGATCGAGCGGGTGAGAGATGCTGTGGAACTGGAAATTGAATATGCCATGGATGTTTTGCCACGCGGCATTCTGGGTTTGAATTCTGAACTCTTCCGCGACTATGTCCAATTTATTGCCGACCGCCGGCTGGAACGTATTGGTTTGCCAACGCAGTATGGTTCATCCAACCCATTTCCCTGGATGAGTGAGACGATGGATCTCTCCAAGGAGAAAAACTTCTTTGAAACGCGAGTGACGGAATATCAAAGCGCCTCAACTCTCAGTTGGGATTAGTGGCATGGCCACTTTGCCTTGGTAGGTGACTCAACTCGTCCGCAGGCTCGTTGGCCTGCTCATGACTCGTTGCTTCACTTGTCAAAACAGGTTTGAAGCTTCCGGAGAGATGCCGTTTTGATGCCGGGCCTTTCTCTTTTTTTTGAAAAAGGCCCCGGCTGTTTTATGCTGAAAAGGCAGTGTAATAGACAGCTCAGAGCAGCAAGCATGGCATGCTGAGAGGCTATCCGAAAACGCTCAAACCCTTCTCCCTCGAGGGAGAAGGTGGCCGTAGGCCGGATGAGGGGATTGGTATTGGCTTTGGAAACACGACCGGTTCATCGGCCCTCACCCCAGCCTTCTCATCCTTGGCCTCTCCCGCGAGAGGGAGTCTTCCCGGATAGACTCTGAGTGTGCGAGCTAATCGAGCTGTTCTAAAAACTGGGCAAAATTGTCGTCGAACGTTTCTTGGGAATTTTTTGGAGCAGCGGGAGACTCTTCAGAAGCATGCCGATGCTGGTGATCAGTCGCTTCGGTATCGAGCGGTTTTTCACTGTTAATGTCATGAAAACCCGATGAACTGGAATCAAAAAGGCGGGCGGGAGGATCGACCATTCGTTCAGCAGGAGCTGAACTTGAGGTGGAACGAACTTCCCCACTGAGGGGGGGCGGTTCATCCAGAGCCTGAGCTTTATCAGTTTTAATCGATTCACTCGGGATGGTCGTTTCAGCTTCCTGCTCGTTCACATCTTGCGCTACGGGAGTCGTTAACAGACTCATGCCCAATTCTCGGTCATGGCCCGCGCTCTGGGATACGTCAGCAGATGATCCGATGGATGGCGGGTGCGCTGGCTGCGTCTTGGGGGGGCCAAGAATTGTCGAACTGAGAGAACTCAGGGCACCAACCAGCATTTCGCCCAGTGGGGCCTTCCTGACCGGAATTGACATGCCTTGAATCTGGAGAACAAACTGAGCCGGGCCAATCGTGATTTCGTCACCTGGCTGCAAAATTACGGCTTCTCCGGGTGAAATGCCCACTCCGTTGACGAGAGTCCCGTTGGAACTCCCTAAGTCTTCGACACTCACCTGGTTTCGCTGGATGATGATCCGGCAGTGTCGCCGGCTGATTTGTGCCGACGCAATTTTCAACTGACAGTCAGGCGCACGCCCAATCACCGTCTCAGCGAATAACCGGACTTCTTGAATGTTCGCGGTTTTGTGCAGAAGTCGGAGCGATGCCTGCATGGGCGAAATAGCCTCCACTCAGGGAGAGGCATCCATGCCTAAAATTCACAAACCAAAGTATACAAAATTTAACAAGCGCAGGGAAAGTCCATGCTGGCAACATCAACTGACACCTCGCCACCCCCCATCGTGAGAAATCCTGTTTTTTTGTACAAGATCCGCTGAATTTGAGGGAAAGAACCTCCCTCGCCTTTGGTGTCGCATTGCGGCGAACGCAAGTGGCTCGTCGTGGTGATGCGATGTTTGAATCCTTTGCTCCATGCCGGCATAAAAAAATTGCCGCACATCAAATCCTTTACCAAAGCGGTGTTACGCATCTGGTTTCGATTGAAGTGTGCCACAGCTTCCGATGCGGAAGAGTCTCTCTGATCGCCAAAACCGCAAAAATGGCCTGCCATCTGGCCTCAATGAGCGGCTTTCCCGAATTCCGTGAGCTTCTCCGGTCGATACTGGTGGGAGCAGAGCAGCGATCACCGGGGAGTTTGTCATGCCGCCACGCTTTAAGCCTGTTCAGAACTCTGCCGCCCGCGCGATCCCGACCACGCAGCCATCGACACATATCGAAGGTTTTGTCGCTTATTTACAGGGCGAATGCGGCTTGGCTCGCAACACGGTTCTGGCTTATGAGCGGGACATCATCCGTTTTGGCGGATGGTTTCAAGATTCGGGCGTCGCTCGTATTACCGATACCACGTTGCAGGATCTTTCAGGTTATCTGAGATTTCTCCATGAGATGAAGTTGGCCACAAGCACAATTGCCCGGCACCTTGTTTCGTTGAAAATGTTCTTTCGCTATCTGATGCTCGAAGGGGTGCTCAAGGAGAGCGTTGCCGATCTTCTGAACTCTCCCAAATTGTGGGAGCATCTGCCAAAAGTCTTGAGTGAAGATGCCATCAATCGGCTGCTGGATGCTCCCTCACCACAAGATCCGTGTCCTTATCGGGATCGTGCCCTGCTCGCGCTATTGTATGCGACGGGTTGCCGGGCGAGCGAAGTCTGTGATCTCACCTTGCGGGATTTGCAATTGGATGAGAGCTATTGCCGCTGCCGGGGAAAAGGGAATAAGGAGCGGATTGTCTCGCTGAATCCGGTCGCGGTCGCAGCCTTGAAAGTCTATCTGGCACGCGAACGACCAGCACGGGCAGGGACTGCTCCCGACAGCCCGCTGCTGACGTCTCGCAGCGGCAAATCCATCGACAGAATCACCGTCTGGAAACTGGTGAAACGCTATGCGGCACGGATCGGCATGAGCCAGGATGTGACGCCCCATACACTACGGCATACGTTTGCGACACACATGCTGGCCCATGGAGCCGAGATTCGTGCTTTGCAGGAACTTCTGGGGCACGCGAGTATCCGCACCACTCAGATCTACACGCATGTGGAACATTCGCGATTGAAGACGATCCACAAGCAATGCCACCCGCGTGGTTAGAGGTGATAACGCAACAGGCCAGCCACCACAGGCACCGTTTATTCCTGAGGGGCCGATTAGAGTTCAGCCCCTTTGACTCGACGGGCGATGACTCGACCAAATAACTTCACCAGTCCGTTGTCTACTTCAAGTTGCAGCTTGAGTGAATTGCCAGTGGGGCGCATGCGGAACTGGACATTCCGGCCTGATTTTTCAAAGGCGATCGCGGCTTCCTCATTGAACTCATCGACGCGTTTTCCCCGTCGTTCAAGAAGATCGACCCAGCGGGAAACATCGGCGGAAACCAGAATCGGAGCTTGCTCTGCTGGCCCTGCGTTCGTTGCTGGCTGAGCGGACTCTTCGACGGTCTTTCTTAAAACGGCAATGGACTGGCCCGTACTGGCGGTTGCGAACCAGAGAGCCTCAGGTGTGACCATGAAGGCGAGTTCACCACCATCTTCCCCATAGAGGCGGCGATTGGCCCCCCCTTTGTCGAGCGGAACCCGGTGAACAGGAAATTCGAGGATGCGGGCCACATCCAATTCCAGAGCCTGCAGTTTTTGATCTTCCGGCTGACGTTCTTTGAACATCTTGACCAGCCGCTGAAACGCCATGGGAAACTCTTCGCCTCCGGGAAGGCGAACACCACCGGTGATCTGATAATTCTGGCGTTTATCGCCCACCATCTGAACGAAGACATCCACCAGCCCGGCTTCTGTTCCGCGGCGCAGTGCCGCAAAGACGGGGTTAAAGTATTCAGCATCGCCGGGAGCCTGGCCGGGCTTACCCTCAGCGACAGCTTTAGCAATTTCTTTGGCAATGACCTTCTCAGCCGTATTCCAGGTTTCGTTGAGGAGTTTCTGTTGATCAGGCTCGAGGATGGTTGAGACGCCGACTGTCAATGTGGTGTTGTTATTTAGTAAGCGGCCAAACTGGCTATGCCGACCAGGGAAGGCGTTAAAGGCTTTCATGAGTTTACTATCGGGAACTGCGGCGATATCGAGTTCAAATTTAGCAACCAATGTGTCGCGATCGAGTTTGGCACCGATAGTGACTTCTTCGGTGTCGCTAATAAATCGCTCAAGCTGCTTGAGGCCACCTTCTCCAGCGAGCCGGCGCAGCTTGTACTCGGCTTCGCCTTCAGAGTCACGCTGTTGCAGACTGGCGCGAACGGTTCCTTTGAGAAACTCGACAAAGACACTTTTCAGGCCGGGAGGAACATTCTTGCTCAGTGCACTAAAGCTGATGTCGTAACGGCTGGCATAGGGGTCAGTCAGTTTCAGTGGATCAGGGAAGTTGCGAGTTGTTTGAAATTCCTCAGACACCAGAATGATATATCCGTCTTTTTCAATGACATAAAGCTCATCGGTACTGTTGCCTAATTCAAAAACCGAGTGATAACTCTGGTTTTCCGCTTTCCGAATAGTCGTGCCCGGTATCCCCAGGCTGGCAACCCAACTCAGGTACTCGTCAATATTGGTAATAGGGACATACATGGCTGGCCATATGGGATCGGTCAATGTGTCGCCCAGATAGAACATCGTTCCCAATGGTTTCGTGCGGTCAATCCCCTTAAGCTCTTTAAGATCACTTTTGATCCAGAGGGTCATGGCTTCGATCATGTCGAGCCGTTCGCACTTCGTGAACAGGGCCTGCCCATTCTGTTCCAGTCGATCGATGCTGGCAATTTGCAACAGCATTAACGGCTGGTCGACACGGGTTGATGTGCCTGAAGACTTTCCTGGCCGTTCTTCCTGAGCTGAGACCGAAAGGCTTCCACTGACCAGAACCCCGGCAGCCAACAGAAACAAGGCCAGCCTCTGGCCCCACGAGCGGCGGTGCTGAGATGCCCGGTGGATCACAGGAGCCATGGGCACGGCAATCATGGTTGCAGGGATTACGGAAACAGTGGAGCGCGGCATGTCACAAACCCTCAGAAGCAGGCAAGCTCGGTAGTGTCTTTCCGTTTCACGCGGTCTTCAAAAACGGTCTTCAAAAATTGAGGAGGCGTAAAACCAGGGCCTTCCCTAGTGCATTGTCAAAGCATGAAATTCGGGTCTCTTGTGTTGTTAAGTCCGACAACGGAGGACGTTGCGGCGACATCAACCCGAAGACAAAGCCGTGACACGGCACTAGAGGCACATCGGCGAATAGGGAAGGCAAAAGACTAACCGGTTTTACCATGGCAGTGGCTTCCGGGTTTCAGATTCTCCAGAATTTCGAGATTCTCATCGACAACCTCAGTGAGGAGTATTCGTCTCTGCTTGTGAGATTGCTATCGATCAGGCATCTTCGATGGCGATGTGCTCCCTTTCATCAAGAGCCACACGCTTCCCCCCTCATCCGGCCTTCGGCCACCTTCTCCCTCAAGGGAGAAGGATTTGAACTCCCTCTCCCGCTTGCGGGAGAGGGTTGGGGTGAGGGGTATTAGTCTCTGCATTTGAGATTGCTATCGATCATACATCGTCGATGGCGATGTGGCTCCCTTTCATCGAGAGTCACGCGACTCCCCCTCATCCGGCCTTCGGCCACCTTCTCCCTCAAGGGAGAAGGATTTGAACTCCCTCTCCCGCTTGCGGGAGAGGGCCGAGGTGAGGGTCATTAGCCTCTATATTTCAGATAGCTATCAATCAGACTTCGCCAATAGCAACGTGCCACTCTTTCATCGCGAGCCACGCGCCCCCCCCCTCATCCGGCCTTGCGGCCACCTTCTCCCTCAGGGAGAAGGATTGGAGTGCTTGCGGGCTGGCTTTTAGCTATCGCGGCTCAATTTTTCTGTTCTCACCAACCCCTCGCTGAAAGCCAGGTCAGGGACGAGGCAGGGGTGCTTGTACTGCTCGGCGGAACCGCCCGGTCGCTTGAGCCGTTCGCGACGAAACCGTTGCCAGGTTCCTGTGGGCAGAAGTGCAACATCCACAGGATCAAGTCGGCCTGACTGGCGCTTTTCCCGGTACTCGCAGTTGCTTTCCTGCAGTTGTTCGTCGATGGCTTTGACCAGATCGAGGTGATGGGCGCCGACCTCGTTCTGCTCCACATGCAAGCGATAACGGGGTGGTGATCCCCAAACGGGAGACAACGTAAAGCAGCCCACATCGACTTGCAGTTTCTTGCCCGAATGATGAACGGCATCTACGACCTGTGATTCAGAGATCTTCTCGCCGGTCAGATTCGAGATGTGAGCTCCCTTGTGCAGGAACTCCAGCATCGGTGTCTGGCGATAGAACCCCGTACAACGGACGACATCCCGAATATCATAGCGGTAGAGGCCCGAGGTGGTCGTCAACAGGATGAAGTAGTTGTGACCTTCTTCCAGTTCATGGGCTTCAAGAATCACGGGATGCGGACGGCCATATTCGGCTTCGGGAATAAACTCAAAATAGTGCGTGCCGATATCCAGCACACCAGAACTGGTTTCCCCAGCGAGAGGAATGGTCATGCGGCCTTCACTGGCGGAAAGTCCGTGATCACGGACAGAGACGTTGCCATAGAGCTTCCGCATCGCAGGGAGGTAATGCTTGACGGCGCCGCCCGTCCAGACTGCGACGGCTTGCAACTCAGGCCAGAATTCTCCGGGAATCAGCGTGCCTGAATTGGCGACGAGCTTATCCAGTTCCAAGGCTCTGCGGGGGTTGCGACGGAAGTATCCTTTACGGAAGGCAGGCCGTAATTCAGTCGGGATGGCGCTCATTTGATGAACGGTGCCGTCATAGATATCGCGAATCAGCGTTTCACGGTGTTCGTCCGCCAGTTGTGCCCAGCGAATGAGTGTGCTCGGATTGGCTGTCGTGACCATTCCCACATGAGGATTGGCAATGGCGCACCTCAGCGCGATGTAGCTTTTCGCCTCCATATCGCGAATTTTGGCGACCTCTGGCGGGACGGTGTACATCGACCGGACGATCCGGCTCTGCATGCTCGTGACTAAACCACTGATGTTCCCACAGGGGGTTCCCCCAGAAGTACGGAACTGGTCGTAGTCGCTGGTAAGCTGCACAATATCCAGGCGATTAGCCGCTTCATGTTCATTGAAGAACTGGAGGCCCCAGATATTCCATCCCCGGCGGTAATCGTCGAGAAATGGCCGGGTGATGGGGATGTATTTTGATTCTGCTGTTGTGCCGCTGCTCAGCGCGAACATGAGCAGGGGATTATTCGGGCCTAGCAAGGCATCGTGTCGGCCAAGTTTCAATTGTTCGACAGCAGGGCGAATGCTCTCGAAATCGCCGACAGGCCAGCGGTGGCGAAACTCAGACGGCGAGAGTTGCGCGGTCAGCCCAAACTTTTTAGAAAACTGGCTGGCTTCATTTAACGAAAGAATGCGGGAAAGCGTCTCCTGCTGCGTGCGGGCACAGTCATTGCAGAGAGACAGATAGCGATCGGCAACCTTCTGCAATTTTCTACGAACGAATTTTCCGCCCACATATCTGATTGTTCGTAGCATGGCTCACTCCAGATCGGTTTTCAGCCCTCCTGGCTCTCGAATGGGGCCTGAATGGGGCTGACTGTCTTCTGGATATCGGAGCAATCTCCCGTTGAGTTGAGTGATGGAAACGAATGAAGCGAAGAGATTTCCAGGTTAAAGAAATTTGCCAATCCATTTTCGCAGAAGTGCGGCGAAAGGCCCCCACACGAAAAGCGAGTGACAAGAAAAGCGGGTTAGCAGAAAAGTGAGCTGGCAGTGGTGGAATGAAGAAAGCCCCATCTGGGCAGGGTGCCAGACGGGGCTTTTTAATGCTGATCGTCGATAAGCGGCTTTCACAAACCAGCCCGGCTCCAGTAATGTCTAGAACTCGGAACCTGTTTTGTGTCAACCGCTTACGCAGCGAATTGCAAGAAAGAAGTGTTACTTCTTCT
This sequence comes from Planctopirus sp. SH287, assembly GCF_056500625.1. Taxonomy (NCBI): domain Bacteria; kingdom Pseudomonadati; phylum Planctomycetota; class Planctomycetia; order Planctomycetales; family Planctomycetaceae; genus Planctopirus; species Planctopirus sp. SH287. The sequence goes on from NZ_CM151403.1 coordinate 3,813,965, forward strand.
TGGCGGTCTTCTTCTTGTCGTCTTTCTTGTCTTCGGCTGTCTTCTTCTTTTTCTTCTTGCCGATGACCATCTTCACAATGCGAAGCTTAGGAAGACCGAATGGGCTTTCTTCCGTGCTGAGCTTTTCTTCGCCGATCATCTGAAGGATGCGTTCGCTCCGCTTCAACACATTTCGTGTGCGGGCCAGGCGCCCCTTGCGTTTAAGACTTTTGTCGATCGACACAATCTAACTCCAAATTTATCAAACCGTTACGGCGAATGAAGTGCCGCTGGCGTCAGCGATGGGAAGCGTCACTATTTCAGTGAGGCTGCCGAGGAATGGAGAAGTGTAATTTCCCTGAGATCGATCTGCAACTCACGCCAGATCGCAAGTCAGCTTTACGGCAAGGAATCGCCAGCTCGATGAGGATTTTCCAGCAATGGCTTCCTGAGTCAGCAGGCTTCGATCATGTGGGTGGATTCCGCGAAAATTTGGCGAAGTCAGACCACCTGCCAGCTGTTCGATTCCCATTTGCTTTCCGCACTGGGTACAGTGCTTGACGATTGGATTCATGGGAAATCCCTTTAAAGACAATCTGCAGGAAAGATGCCAGGAGAATTACAGAATGATCTTTGTTTTTTAAGGGGTCTCACCGTATTCAGACTGTATTCATACGGTGAGTTCCGTTTTCCACCTGAGTTCGGTTTACAACCGAGTGCTGCGTCAAAGCTTAAAAGCGGGGTTGAACAGGTAGTCAAGTCCGACATCGGAGGACGCTACTAAGCATGAAACCCCAAGATAAAGCCGTGACACGGCACGAGCTATGTTTCGCCCCTCCTGACGAGGGGGCCGCAGTGTTCCTGTTTCGTTGGTCTCAATTATGCTGATTCAATGTGATTCCTGAGATAGCCGCATTGATTTCGGTTACTACAGAGTGAAAGTCGGTTCCTACCGAGTTGACTGATGCCTTTGAGCGAACCTTCCCGCTTGCGTCGACAAGATCACGAACAGCTGTTTCCGGGGGATGACTCCCTGAGGACGTTGCGACTGGCTGCTCGCTGCTTAATGCTTGCCATGATGACTGGGATTTGCTTATTCGCATTTCCATTGACACTCATGGCCGAACAATCGGCATCTGAGCTAACGCCCGAGAGTCCCCAGGCCGCGCCCCCACTGATTGTGGGGATCGATGGGGCCTGGCAAGCGGGGTTGTGGACGGAATGCCGCCTGACTGACAGCTATGTTCCGCAGGGGACAACAGCCATTTCCCTCGCGACGGCCGACGTTGATGGCTCTTTGGTCTCGACGCCGATGTTTCAGGATTCAAATCAGAAGTGGCGCGGGATTGTCCGGCTCTCTCGCCCTGATGGATTCATTGTGGTGGAGCCAAAGGGAGCTGACGGACAGCGGCTGCCCTCCTTTCGCGTTGATGCGGGGTCATCACCCCAGTTTGCGATTGGCTTACCTCTAACTGACCGGTTTGTCGTGACGGTGGGGCTGCCGGAGGCTTCGCGAAAAATGCTGGATGCCCTGAATGGTGCAGGGAGTTCCCGCAGCCGGGGGCCGCTCTTTGTGCTTCATCTCCATGACGATTCCGAATTGCCTGTCACGCTCGAAGGTTTCGCCAGTGTTCGTTACCTGCTGGCGGCGGGGAATGCCCAGTTTTCGCCCCAATCCAGCCAGTTGCTGAAATCCTGGGTCGAGATGGGAGGTTCCCTGTGGACAACGCTTTCACTCGCTGCGGGAAATGCTCTTCCCGCTGATGCTCCCGCCGAGACCCGGCAAGCCATGATCTCCCGTGGGCTGGAGAAATGGTTACCCATTGAGCTGACAACAGAAACCGCCATCGTCCGAGAGCTGGGTTCATTAGAAAAGCTGGCTTCCCGGGACTCACGGATTCCGACAGCAGGCCGAACATCAATCGTCCGTTTTCTGGCCAAGCGAGGAGAACCTCTGGCGGCGAGTCGTGATGATCTGTTGCTGGCTCGCATTCCGTTTGGCTTGGGGATCGTCAGCGTGCTGGCTCTCGATCCCACCCTTCCTCCGTTGGCGCAGTGGACGGCACAGCCTGAGTTCTGGCAGCATCTGGCCACTGAGTCGGTTTCTCGAGCGGAAAATGAACGAACAACCTCCCGGCAGCTTGTCACAACGGGAATTTCAGATCTGGCGACTCAACTGGGGGCTAGTGTTGAGCAGTTCCCGGGGGTGAACCGGACATCGACCGGCGTATTCCTGGCCTTGCTGCTGGGCCTGATTGTGCTGGTGGGGCCGATCGATTACCTGATTGTGCATAGAATATTGAAGCGTCCCGTTTTGACATGGATCACTTATCCCACTTTGGTGGTGCTGGCGTCGCTGGGAATCTTTGCCTGGGCCAGCAGCACCAATGCTCTTCCTTCAAGCTTCCGTGGCCTGGATGTCGTGGACTACGATGCAGTGTCTGGCGTGGGACGCATTTCAAGCCTTTACGCGGTCTATAGTGATCGCTCAGGCCGATTCAATGTCGAGGGAGAGCGAACCTGGCCAGTCGGGAAAAACGTGACTCCGAATGAAGCATCTGCCACCAAAGAAGTGTCTTCCAACAAGGGGGCGACTTCCAGCAAGGAGGCCATCAATGAGATGCCTGCCGTTTTTGCGCAGAAGCCGGTGATCACATGGTGGGCACCACCGGAAGATACATTAGGAGGTTTATTGCGACCTGCGGGAACGTTCTTTGCGAATGCTCCTTATCAGGTCAACCTTGTTCAGGGAACCGTCACCGGGCTTCCACTGGAGCATTGGGGCGTGCGGATGTTGACGGGCATCAGCCGCTTTGAATTGACGGAACCGCTGATTGAAGCACAGTTGGCAACGACCGGCCTGGGGAAATTGACAGGAACCATACAGCACCGTTTTCCCACGGAATTGACCGACTGGGTCATTGTGCATGGAAATCGGCTTTATCGTGCGGTGGACTCGAAAAGCGATAATGGCATTGTGCCGTTGAAACCCAATGCGTTATGGCGTGTGGATCAGCCCGGTGTGATCCAGCGTGAATTACGCGGGTTTCTGACCGGTGCCCGTGCTCGTACGGTGAAAGCGGATACGTCTTCCAGTGCTGGCGGAACAATTGCTGTCGAGCAGACCGCCTATGATCCTCTGGATCTCGATTCGGTCAACATTCTCAGGATGATTTCATTCCACGAAGACATTGGTGGAACGTCTTATACCGGGCTTTCCAATCAACTTATGCCTCAGGCCGATCTTTCCGCACAGTTGCGGCTGGGCCGGGCGATTCTGATTGGGCGGCTGGCAGCCCCCGCAACATCCCTCAAACTGGAATCGGTGGGGGAATCAAAAATTGAAGTCACCTCGGCGGGGCATGAAACCGTCATTCGTTGCCTGCTTCCTGTGGCAGCCAATACGGGTGATCTCGCACCACTTCCCAAATTCAAACCTTAATCCGGTTCGATGACTTAGAAATCGCCAGACTGGCCCTCGCAGGTCGTCCGGCATGACGGTTCGAGAATGATCTCTCCGCAACATTGACCGAGAACTTGCGGCTGGCTTTTTGAAAGAGAATGTTCCGTGATTGAAACCCGGCAACTGACCAAGCGATACGGCGATCTGATCGCCGTCAATGAGATTAATCTCAGCCTGAGCGAAGGGGATGTGTTCGGCTTCATCGGGCCTAACGGCTCCGGCAAGACGACCACCATGCGAATGCTGGCCACGCTGCTCAATCCCGATTACGGCGAAGCTTACGTTTGCGGCAAATCCATCTATACCCATCAGGAAGAAATTCGACGGCTGGTCGGTTACATGCCCGATTTCTTTGGCGTGTACGATGACATGACCGTGCTGGAGTATCTCGAATTCTTTGCCGCGTCTTACCGGATTGCCGGGCCGGCACGTCGCAAAATCTGCGAAGAAAAGCTGGAACTGGTCGACATGAGCTTCAAGCGTGATGCCATGGTCAACCAGCTCTCGCGTGGTCAGACACAGCGGATCGGTTTGGCTCGCGTGCTGCTTCATGAACCGCAAGTGCTGCTGCTCGATGAACCGGCCAGTGGCCTTGATCCTCGCGCCCGAATTGAAATCCGTAACCTGCTTAAGCGATTGGGGGAACTCAATAAAACGGTCATCGTCTCCAGCCACATTCTTCCTGAACTGGCGGATGTCTGTACGCGGGTCGGAATGATTGAGAAAGGCCATCTGATTGTTGATGGCTATGTCGATGAAGTGATGCGCAAAGCCCGCCAGCAGATTCTCCTGCAAATTCGCGTGCTGGAGAGAACCGAAGCGGCCGCCAAATTACTCGAACAGCATCCCCAGATTTCTCAGATCGAAATCGTCAAAGGAACCATCCAGGCAACTTTGGCACTGGACATTCTTGATTACAGTTCCATTCCTTCAGCGCTGATTGAAAATGGCTTTAAGCTGACTCTCTTCCGTGAAGAGGAAGTCAATCTGGAAACGGCCTTCCTGTCGTTGACGCGCGGCCTTGTTCAATAATGCGGGGTGATGAGGCGATCCATCCGCCAGATAGACAGCCTATCTCAGCTAGTATCGGGCTGGATATCGGAGGGGCAAATCTCAAGGCATATCATTCATCGGGCTTTAGCCTGCATGAACGTTTTGCGTTATGGAAATCGCCGGAAGAATTGGCAAGCCGATTGGCTGGACTGTTGAAGCGATTGCCACCCGCCCGGCAATTACTGGTGACAATGACCGGGGAACTGGCGGATTGCTACTCCTCGAAAACCGTGGGTGTGAATGCGATTTGTCAGGCGATTGAACAGGTTGCAGAGCAAGTGGCATTGCAGCAGGCTCATGCGCTGCCCGTGAAATACTGGCAGACGACCGGCCGGTTTGTCAGTCACCACGAAGCCGTTGCCCAGCCTCTGCTGACAGCCGCTTCCAATTGGCATGCGCTGGCCAGTCTGTCGGGAATGATGTTCCCGACACAGCCTCATCTCCTGCTGGATATCGGCAGCACCACGGCTGATCTCATCCCCGTTTGCAATGGGCAGCCCTGTTCTCTTGGACGAACTGACCTGACGCGACTGGCAGCGGGTGAGTTGGTTTACACTGGCAGCCGACGGACTCCCCTGGGGGCGATGTTGCCAGTCTTTTCTGGGGAATTGAGCGGATGGGGGAAGGTTTCAATACCCGCCAGTGCTGAATTCTTCGCCACAAGTCATGATGTTTACCTGGCATTGAAAGTCTGTGCAGATAATCCCGCTGATCGTGAAACGGCCGACGGACGGCCCGCCACCCGTGAATGGGCGTTGGCCCGTATTGCCCGGCAATGGTGTGCCGATGTCGAAGAACTGGGCGAAGAGAATCTGCTCATCATCGCAGAGCAGGCGGCACAGTCTCAGTGCCAGCAGATCGAACAGGCGGCCCGCGCTGTGCTCGCCCGGCAGAACAGGCCCCTGAACCTGATTGTTCTGGCGGGAGAAGGGGAATTCATCGGGCGGAGTGTGGCCGCCAAACTGGGCTTTTCTCTCGATGCTCAAGTCTCTCTGCAAGCCTCCTGGCCACCGGGTGGTTCAGAAGCCGCCTGTGCCAGAGCCTTGGTGGAGCTTGCCAAAGTTGAAGAGTCCAGAGAGGACGCGCTTACGCGCTACGTGGCACATCACAGAGCGGAATAACGCCATTGGTCGAATCCAGAATCTGGGCCAGAGTCACTCCTGCAAAAGCTTTTTCTGTCTCGGCATAAGCCTTATCCAATTGCTCATGAAGAGGGCAAAGATGGGTGTGAGATGGCAGACCCAGAGGACAACTCCGGATCCTCTCCAGAGGTGAAACCGCATTCACGACATCGAGAATCGATAACTCATGGGGAGAAACAATCAATGTGTGCCCCCCGCCCGGCCCCGATTTCGATCGGACGATTCCGCCCCGGACAAGATCCTGCAACACCGTATTGAGATACCTGCGAGGAACCTGCGTGCGCAACGACAGCTCATCGGCAGAAACCACCTGATCGGCAGCTCCCGCCAGACAAGCCACAGTACGTAGCGCGTACTCCGCTGTTTTCGGAATCATGAAAGCCTCATTTGTCGTCGATGCTTGATTCTACACCTTGACATGTAGAAATCAATGGGTATTGTTCTGGTGTTGGTCAGCCCCTGCCACTTCCCGTGATTCGTTCAGGAAACTTCAACAGCAAATTTCTTCAAGGAGAGCGCTCTCATGTTTGCTCCTGGCACTTTGGAAATTGTGAAAGCGACAGCCCCGGTTGTGGCGACACACGCCGAGGCGATTACCCGTCGGTTTTATCATTTGATGCTCACGGCTCATCCCGAATTGTTTGCTTTCTTTAACCCGGCGCATCAGCAATCGGGCCGACAACAGCGGGCGCTGGCAGATGCCGTAATTGCCTATGCGACGTCTATTGATCAGCTTTCAAAATTGCTTCCGGCGGTGGAACTGATTGCTCAGAAGCATTGTTCGTTGGGGATTCAGCCTGAACATTATCCGATTGTCGGAAAATATCTGCTGATCGCCATTCGAGATGTTCTGGGCGAAGCAGCGACCGACGATATTATCGGGGCCTGGGGCGATGCCTATGGCGTGCTGGCTGAGATTTTGATTCGTCGGGAAGCAGAAATCTATCAACAACTGGCCACTCAAGCTGGCGGATGGACGGGATATCGTCCCTTCGTTGTGACAAGAAAAGTGCCTGAAAGTGAAACCGTCACCTCGTTTTACTTTGAACCTGTGGATGGCCAGCCATTGGCCCACTTTCTTCCTGGGCAATACATCACCGTCAAGATTGATCCCGCTCAGGTGGTTCGCTCTCAAAACCCGGAAGCACAGGGACATTCTGGTGTGACGAACCTGATTGCCCCCCGTAACTACAGTCTTTCTGATCGTCCCGGATTGGGCCATTATCGGATCAGTGTGAAGCGCGAGCCAGCCGCCAATGGCGTGACTGCGGCGGGGTTGGTCTCCAACCACCTTCATGATCAGGTGAATGTCGGAGATGTGATTCAGCTCGCCCCGCCCTGTGGGGAATTTACGCTCGATCCGGCTGTCGCAGCTACAAAACCACTGGTTTTTATTGCTGGCGGAATCGGAGTAACGCCTCTCATTTCCATGGCAAAAAGCGTGGTGCATCATGGCCCGCACCAGCCCATTCATTTCGTGCATGCAGCGACCAACAGCCAGTCTCATGCCCTCCGGCACGAACTCAAAGCGATGTCGGATCTCAGTCCCCATCTGTCGACCCACATCCGCTATAGTCAGCCGCTGGCCGACGACGCTCAATTGGCTCACTGTGATAGTGAAGGGATGATTGATCAGGAGTTTCTGGAATCACTGGTGTCCCGTAGTCCGAAAGATACGGAGTTCTATTTTTGTGGCCCTGCCCGATTCATGATGCAGGTTGAACGGGGACTGAAGTCACATCACGTGGAAGATTCCCGAATCCACTACGAATTCTTCGGCCCGAAACAACAGCTTGAAGCCGCTTAACCCCCCGTTCGGGGGATTGTGGCGGCGTATGGACGACATCTGTTCAAAAATGAATGGGAAAGTACGCCGCCAGAATGCGTTACTTTCGTGAAATGCTTAAATACGCAAGCATGACACGAAGCGTAATTGATTGTTGGAATACGGATTGGTTCCAGCGAAAAACGTGTTGGCAACAGCAAATGACGTCCCTACGCCGCCACACTAACCCGGAAACGGGTCTAACGCGAAGCGGCATGGACGGCCAGTTTTTCATGGATTTCCAGATCCGGCGCGATTGCACCATTTCCCTGACGAAGCGTCTGACGGGAGTCCATATAGAGCCTGCCGACCAGATCTGCATTTCCCGGTGCATGGGGGACAAGATCCAGGCCAATGACAGCGGCTTCTCCCGCCTCAATCGTGGTGGACGGAATCAGCAGCAACTCGCCAGAACGGGATCTGACATTCCATTGACGGGTTGGCTTGGGGTCTGTCACACCCGCCAACCGCCAGCCTGAAGGAATCACGATACCGATGGCTGGCTGAGCGGGTTCAAAGCCATGATTACGAACCACCAGCACCACGGGGCGGCTGCTCTCGGCTGCTGTCGGTTCATTGCGATCCAGAATATCGAGCGTCATGGGGAGACGCTCATCGGTTAATGTCACCACATGATCAAGTTGATCCAGCGGAATGTCATTCCGGCTTAACTTGGCTCGGAGGCAGCATTCCTGCGAGGCGCGACGCCCCATAAATTCTGCAGGAAGCCAAGCCACTTCACCGGGCTGAAGCTGTTCGATCTTCCATTCCAGCACGCCGGGTTCCCGTTGCTGAGCGGCTCCGGGGCGTGTCGCTTCAAAAGCGTCATCGAAAGCCAGTTTCACCCCAATGCCCGTGATGGGTTGTGACGTGACATTCTTCACGCGAATGGATGTTCCCAGTGGAGAATCCGTGAGGCGATGATCAGCGGCAATCAGTTCAAATTCCAGATGGCGAGGGATGACCCGCACCGTTCCTGAAACCGCGTCCAACTGTTGATCACCAGCCGTAATGGAGCAGCGGAGAACATGATCGCCAAGTGTCTGTGCATCGATGGGCAGGGGGATCTCACGCGTTTCCCCAAAACTCAAATTGTTGACCGGAATGGAAAGGCGTCGTGTTGCTTGAGAGGCATCATACCGAGAATCTTCCCGGTGATTGTGCCGGGCCGTGGAATCTGCCATGGAATCCTGGGACAGTCCAATCGGGAGTGCCGGTGTGGATTCCACTTCCAGAATCAGGCCAGTGGCGGCTCCGACTCCCGTGTTTCTCACCTCAATCAGGCAAGCCCCCCGGCTGCCCAATTGACAAACCACAGGAATCATCTGCAGGGCCGCGTGAGGAACCGGAGCTTCTGGCCCGCCAACCCCACGGCTACCTCCTGAAGATTCACCACCAGATCTGTATTGTAAGTGGATGTGGCCCGGTGCCGACTGAGGGATTTGTGAATGGGCTGGCGAAGACAACTCGTTGAGAGTACGCGGAGCCAGGGATGTCCCTGACGCCGCTGGCTGGCTGGGAAGATCACGATAGGAGGGCTGGCCCGGCCCGATCAAACCTGTCTGTCCCTGCGAGCCGGGTTGTCCTGAATAGGCCGGTGATCGCATCGAAGAATAGCCCGGTTCGCGCGATGGCATGGCAGGCGTGTTTGGCCCATAGGGGGCATGACCATAATGCTGTGAAGGAGCCGGTGCGTAGTTTGAACGATAACCCGCCTGCGGATTTCCATTGGCTGAGGGGTTGCCTGTCGGCGGAACTCCGTTGGCAGGTTGATATTGATAAAGCCCGCGCTGGGGTGCTTGAGGGTTGCCTTGCGGGCTATTGGGGGCCTGCCCAGAATATTGGCCAGATGAGTATTGACCAGAGTGTTGGCCTGGCGGCACCGCAGATCGGTAAGGCCAGGATTGATAAGGCAGCGGCTGGCGCTGCTGAGGCGCCACGGGTTGGGGCTGCCCATAAAAAGGCTCTTGGGATAACCCTTCCGACGCCAACCCCAGGCACACCAGCGGCGTCACCAGCCCCCACATCGCCAGACGATGAGCCGTGCTGATTCGTTTCAGCTTGGTCAGGTCGTGCATGGCCTGATGAATCAGCGATGTGAGGAACTCGTCGTATCGCATGCCCTGATCCCTCTTATTCCCAAGCGACTCGGCAATCGATGAAAGCCATCTCGCTAGAACTCAATTTCTGGCCCAATGACTTTATTCATGCCTCACACATATTCTCTCTTGGGACTCTAGCCGCGCCAGGGAAAGAGACGGTTCATAACTTGAGAGAATCTCACCAAATGGGCAGACGACATTGCCCCTCCTGCCGACAGCGCAGACTGGCAAAGATTTTTCGACATGGCAAACCTTACCCCTTGCGGGGCTTGTGGCCCCCTTGCGGGGTTTGGGGCGGCGTATATGGCCAGTTGTTTGTTGATGAATGGGTCTTACGCCGCCAGGACGCCGGAAGGGGAATGGGGAAGAAAAATACTGTTTCGCGCAACAAGGGGCCTTAGGGTAGAGAGGCTTCGTTTTGGGTGCACCTCGCAGGTTGAGGTCTTTTTCGCCTGTGATTCCGGACAGAAGACTCTCCATCGGCTCGGTCAGGGCCACCCTTTGCCAACAGGGAGTCATTCCTGCTGGCGGAAGCGCCGATTGTGGACGCTTCCCTCGAATTCGAGACTGACAAACAGTTCATCAAAGGTGAGTTGCTCACGCAAAACACTTCTGATCAAAACTGAATGTTTTTTATTGGCACTTATTCATTCGCCACTTCTTGTGACGGGGGAATGCCAACACAATCACGTCTGATTCAGATAACACTGAATCGGACAGGCCGACGGCATCATGCCAGCGAGGGTGACTTCGTGGAATGATGTTTCGTGGTGGCCCTGATCGGCCCCCTTGCGGGGTTTGGGGCGGCGTATGAAGGCCAGTCGTTCATCCACGAATGGGTCTTACGCCGCCAGGGTGGTGGTGTTTTTTGCGGGGGCGGTTCGTGGTTGGTAGGTGTTTTTAGTAGAGCTGGTGGGTTGCGCAAAGCCTTAACCCACCCTACTGTTTAATAACGGTCTCCGGCTACTTGAACGTTGGGAGTTGGTGCATTGCGCTGCGCTTCATACACCCTACTTAAATGCTTGCGGGGTTTGGGGCGCGTATGAGGGTCGGTTGTTGATATACGAATGGGGCTTACGCCGCCAGGGTAGTGGTTCTCGTTGGGGTTGATTGATTGACTCCTCTCATTCCGATGGGAGAGACTGGGTGAGGGTGAGCCGATGCTTAAATAGCGATCGCTACATCTGCGATGCGATATAGTTACCCAGGCACGTTTCTCTATTGGGAACGACCACAGGAAAATCCCTCACCCGGCACTGCGTGCCACCCTCTCCCGCCTGCGCGGGCGAGGGTTCATGTTCCCTACGTTGGAGACTTTCTGGGAGATCGGCGGAAACAGGGCTTGATCTGGGATGTTTCAGGCATTGACAGACGGGGCGAGTGTCCGAAGTCGCGCGACGGTTTCCGTAATGATCGCTATCGCACAATTGATTTCCTCTTCCGTGGTCAATCGGCCCAGAGTTAAACGAATTGACGACAGGGCCAGCTCACCAGGAACGCCCATCGCCAGAAGAATCGGTGCGGGTTCCATTGACCCGCTGGCACACGTACTGCCGGCAGAACAGGCCACGCCTGCCAGATCAAGATTCACCAGCAGCGCTTCAGCAGAGATCCCCTGGAAAGCAATCTGCGTGGTATTGGGAAGCCGTCGTGATGCCCGTTGGGCGAAGACCAGAGCCGGTTGACAAAGTTCGATCAGGCGCCGTTCCAGAGTTTCTCGCAATCCCAGCATCCGACCGGTTGCCACTTCGTCGACATCCATAAATGATTTCAGGGCGAGTGCCATCCCCGCGACGAGGGGAACCGATTCTGTCCCGGCCCGACGCTCCTGCTCCTGATGACCGCCCGTCAGTTGTGGCGTCAGTCGTGCGGCTGACGAAATGACCAACCCGCCCACGCCACGCGGCCCGTGGAATTTATGAGAAGCGAAGCTCATGGCAGTGGCGCCTGTCGCCTTAAAATTGACCACCCTCGCGGGAAGTTTCCCCACCATCTGGACGGCATCAAGATGAAGTGGAACATTTCGTTCACGGCAGGCCCGGCTCCAGTTTTCTACCGGTTGAACCACACCGGTTTCATTATGGCCCCACAATAAAGTGACCAGACGCACGTCATCCCAAGGGATCTCGACCTGTTCCGGCACCAAGAATTCTCCATGGGCATTGACCGGTATTTCCATTAACCGATGGCCCATGGCCATGGCCAACCAGCGGCAGGTTTCAATCGTCGCCGGATGTTCGCCGGCTCCATGCACGATCACTCCCGGACGGGTGCCGACCAGGCCGCGCAGCGCCAGATTGATGGACTCGGTTCCGCCTGAGGTGAAAATCAGCTCGTTGGGGCTGGCCCCGATCAGGCGGGCGATTAACTCTCGGCTGTCATCCAGCACCCGGCGGGCTTTCCGTCCCAGGCCATGCCGTGAACCGGGGTTGGCCCAGGCGTCCCGCTGACAACGCGCAATTTCCTCAATCACTTCAGGAAGTGGGGGAGTCGTCGCATTATGGTCGAGATAAATCATGACAGCAGAACTCGTTTTTCTGAGCAGCGTTGGCTTTGTCGGCAACCAGAGAAATGATTTCTCGAATTATCGCCGGTGAACAAACCCTTCTTCTGGTGAGAACTTCCCGGAGCATATTGAAAAGTTGGTCGTGGGCATGTCAGACTGCTTCTCACAATTCTTCTGATGGCGGACGATCAAGACCATGTGTGAGAGTTTTGCCATTCGAGACTTTACAAACACCGGATTGTCTTCTGAAAGTCTATCCGGCATTCGCACTCGAAACATATTTCCGACTTATCAAACAAGATGAATCATCACAGAGAATAATTACAGGGAGTTTCTCGATGAAACTGGCACGAATCGGCTGGGGAAGTCTGGTGGTACTTGTGGCCATGGCCGGCGTTGGTCTCACTGGCGAATGGGTCAGTGGTATTAAGTGGCAGGAACCACCTGTGGTCACACCCGGTGCGACACCGTCAGATCCGCCTTCTGATGCCAAGGTTCTGTTTAACGGGACAGATTTGAGCCAGTTCAAAGGGGGTGAGAAATGGGTGATCGAGGATGGTTTTGCGACGGCTAAGGGAGGCGGGCTAACGACCAAAGAAAGCTTCGGTGATTGCCAGCTTCATCTGGAATGGGCCTCTCCTGAAAAGGTTGAGGGAAAAGGGCAGGGGCGTGGCAACAGTGGTGTTTATCTCATGGGGCAATACGAGATTCAGATTCTCGATTCCTATGAAAACCCGACTTACTTCGATGGGCAAGCGGGGTCGCTTTACAAGTCCAGGCCACCACTGGTCAATGCCTCGAAGAAGCCGGGGGAATGGCAGACTTATGACATTATCTTTACCGCACCGCGCTTCAGCAAAGAAAAAGCCCTCCTCAAGCCCGGGTATGTGACCGTGCTCCACAACGGCGTCCTTTTGCAGAATCACACAGAGATTCTGGGCACGACAGCCTGGGATAGCCCGCCCAAGTATCAGCCGCACGCCACACGCGCGCCGCTCCAGCTTCAGTTTCATGGCAACCCTGTTCGCTTCCGGAATATCTGGATTCGTGAGATCCCGGATCTCACAGGTGAGCGACCATAAAACCGCGGGCGGGCGACCTGAAAGCAGCTTGCAGGCTCTGCTTTGAAAGAATCTTCGGGAACGCAAAAATCACTCAGGTGGCGGGCGGCCCCGGGATTGATTACCTTCCAACGCTTCGTCAATTGTCCCCAAGTCTGAGCGCCACGCAGGCTTGGGATGTATCACCGACAGGTAGACGGTATGCCACCTGACGATTCTCAATTGCTCTCCCGTTTACCGGCTGACGATCCTCGTCCGTCGCTGAGCTGTCGAAGCATCCTGGCACGAATTGGCGCATCAAATCCTGATCGTCGCTGGATCTTCGTGCTGATGTTTTTAGCCGTCGGGATTCCTGTCCTCACGAAGGCGTCGTTTCCGGAAATTCCTACCGCCAATGTCAAAGCGGTTTTCAATTATATTGAATCCCTGCCACCTGGCTCCAAGGTTCTGGTCTCACTCGACTATGACCCCTCATCGGCTGCGGAACTGGAACCCATGGCGACGGCCTTCCTGAGGCACCTTGCGCTGAGAGGGCAACGCATCTATCTGATGACCACCTGGCCGGGCGCTTCGCCTTTAATCGAACGGCAGATTGACAAGGTCATCGAAGGGGAATTTGCCGACAAGCATCTCCGTTACGGAACGGACTGGATGTTTCTGGGTTACCAGGCGGGGGAGCAGGTGGCGATCAAGCAGGTGGCCAGCAACATCAGTTCTCTTTTCCCGACTGACAGCCGCGGAACCAGCCTGTCGAATATCCCCATGATGAAAGGGGTTCGTTCCTTAGGAGACTTTGACCTGCTGTTGAATGTCTCTGCCGGCTATCCCGGTGCCAAGGAGTGGGTACAGTTTGCCACCACCACGACACGCACGCCCTTTGCTGTGGGTTGTACCGGAGTCCAGGGGCCACAGCTTTATCCTTACATTCCCGACCGTGTGTTAGGAATTCTCGCTGCTATCAAGGGGGCTGCTGAATATGAAGCGGCGCTGGGTGACAAATACCCACAGTTTGCAGCCCCTTCGGAGAACGAAGGTCTTCGGCGAATGGGGCCACAACTTTGGGCGCATCTGCTGATGATTGGCCTGATTGTTCTGGGCAATATCCTGTTTGCACTCTCCCGGTTTTTCCCCCTGCGACCCGAAGATATTCCCACGGGTGACGTTGGCCAACTGGCCATCTCAGGAGCAGCGGCCAATAGCGGGATGTCCCCAGAAGGGGAGCAATTATGAACTCAGCTTCCGTTTCTCCCTCGCAGAATCAAGAGTTGCCAGCCCCTGATGGTTCGGGCATTCCCTGGAAGAAAATTGGGCAGTATCTGGCCATTGGGATGGTGATCAGTTTTCTGATCGGCTGGGGTGTCTACCAAAAACGCTTTTACGGCACCGTTCTGATCAAAGAGCGAACCATCACCACTGATGATGGCGTTTTGCTGCAACAATTCTCTGTGGTCAGTCCTGTGGCAGAAGCCAGTGAAAAAGCTGGTGCTTTTATTTCGTGGCAACGGACGCTGGGTGTCTGGCTGGCGGCGGCGATTACTCTTTCCGTCTTTTCCTCCATCTTTCGCGATAATGTTTTTTATAAATTGGCCGAAGCCCTGATGGTGGGGGTGTCGGCAGGTTACTGGTTTGTGGTGGCTTTCTGGTCGAGCCTGATCCCGCTGGTCTTTGCGAAACTTCTCCCGGATCTTGCCAAAGCCACGGTGCTTCCGGGATTACAACTTGCTGACAATTCCCATTGGATTGGCGGGCTGACAAAGCCGGACATTTCGGCACTGGTTCCTTTGTTGCTGGGAGCGATGCTTCTCAGCCGGCTCATCCCTTCTGTCGGCTGGCTGGCTCGCTGGCCACTGGCTCTGGTTGTGGGAACCATGGCTGGCCTGAGACTGGTCTTGATCATTCAATCAGACTTTGTCGAGCAGGTTCGCAGCACGATTCTGCCTCTGATTGTTGTGGCCGCTGACAGTGAGCAAAAAGGGGCGCCACTCGAAATCCAATGGCTGCTCTCGTTAAAAAATAGCGCCATTGTGGTGTGCGTGATCAGCAGTCTCAGCTATTTCATCTTCTCCATTGCTCATCGCGGGACATTTGGTCGTGTCTCGAAAATGGGGATCTTCGTGTTAATGATCACTTTCGGTGCCTCCTTTGCCTATACCGTCATGGGGCGAATCACCTTGCTGACTATGCGGCTGGAGTTCCTGTTCAAAGACTGGTTGCAAATGAGCTGGCTGCTTCAATAGCGGCACAGTCATTATGAAGTGTGTCTCACCTTTCCGTTCGGTGACAGCGATCTCCGAGAGCCTGTCTGGTAAGGCTCCCTCTCCCTCAGGGAGAGGGCCGGGGTGAGGGTACCGATGAACCTTCAGTGTTTCCACAGCCAAGACCAATCCCCTCATCCGGCCTGCGGCCACCTTCTCCCACGGGGAGAAGGATTTGAGAGTTTTCGTACAGTCTCCGAGAAATCGCTCGGGCAAGTCTCGTCACGATTTCGTGCACAGACCGTGAACTTTTCCTCATGAAGCTGATGGTCGAAGTCTGGCTGATTGCCTTTCGCCTCTCGCGTCATCAGACTGGAGGAGGGGACAAGTGCATCGTCCATGCCGGCCGTTGGAGTTCTGCGGCGACAAGTCTCTCTCAATTGTTGACACAGGCTGCCGGGTGATTGCAATGACATTTTTATTCAGCCGTCAAAGACCCCGCCCATTTCACTCTGTGGCAGCAGGACGGTGGTTCAGGACAACACTGCTGATTCTTGGGCTGATGAGCATTCTAGGAATGATCTCCGGTTGCGGAGGGAGTACGCCACCACCTGCGGCAACTCCTCCCGCCCCGCCACCGCCAGTGGCCATCAAAACGATTAAGCCGGTTCCTGCGGCCAATGAAATCCCTGCCTCGAAATTGGAAACGGAAGCCTCATCAGGCGCTGCTGACCCGACGATGGCTCCTCCGGGAGAACATCCGTCCAACGTCTTCCAGTTTGTCGCCCCCGGTTCTGTTCAAACGGTTGTCTCTGCTACTCCGCTTCCTCGTGTTGAAGATCAGTTTGCGGTCGTTCATGGAGCCACTGCCAACGGTTCTAGTGACTTTCTTGTGACCGAAGTGCCGCTACGCCAGGGTGCGACCACGATTGTTGCGAATCCTGGAACTGCGCGGGGTTCTGTATCGTCAACGATGAACCCTTTACCAGCAGGTTTTATTCCGGCACCAGGCACAGAGATCTCTCCCGATGGCTGGCCGCAACGCATTCTCTGTCAACTGGATGGAAGCCTGATGGTTTATGTCCCTCCTGGCCCTGCCAAGCTGGGTTCCAATGAAGGGCCAGTCAACGCTCGCCCCGAGGTGCTTGTCCTGCTGGATGGTTATTACATCAATGTCTATGAAACGACCGTTGGCGAATACAAACGCTACCGGGAAGATATGAAAGCCAAAAAGAGGAACAGTTTCGCCGCGTTAAACGAGGGCGATCACGAGCGTCGTCCGGCTTTGGGTGTTCCCTGGAGCGTGGCGAATGCTTATGCCAAGTGGTCTGGTCGGGAACTTCCCACAGAAGCCGAATTTGAAAAAGCGGCTCGTGGCCCGGATGGCTTTCGGGCCCCTTGGGGAAACTCTCGCGCTGTCTGGCCCGCACCTCGCACCCCTGCGACCATTGCTCATGTCGGTGCATTTTCCAGTGATCAGAGCATTTATGGCGTGTATGACCTGGCGGGGAATGCCCATGAATGGGTTTCCGACTGGCACGACGATGCCAGCCATGCTGAAGCTGCCAAGGCACGCGATAATGTGAGAAACTGGACTGGTGCAAAAAAGCCAAAAATCACCAACCAGCATACCGTCAAGGGAGTGCTCACCGACTGGAATGTCACAGCCAGAGAAGGTCGCCTGATGTCAGAAAAATTCCCTGATGTCAGCTTCCGCACCGTATTGCGGCTGGGACCTGCCCAGAACCCCAATTCTTCTGTTTCAACTCCCACAACCTCACCCGCAGGCAGCGGCACTCGCAAGAATCCGTTTTAAGACTGTCGCGTCAGGATGCTGTCGTTGTTCTGATATGCAGAGCTTTTGATGCCATGATGACACCCTCCTGATTTCCACAAGACTTCTCCGAATTTCTTTGCCATTCCCGGATTCTGTGACGACGCTTTTTGTTAACTAAGAGGTGAAGATCATGAGCGATGGAATTCGCGCATGATTTTCTCGGAGTCCCTATGTTGACCTGTTTTCAGTCTTCTTCTGTTTTCCATGCTGGCGTGCTGGGCCTTCTGTTTGTGATGGGGGGCTGCGGCCCGTCTGCACCGCCTGTGACCTCTACGCCGGCGGCTACTCCAACATCTGAAACCTCTGCTTCTAAAGCGGAAAAGATGCCTGCCGCCGCTTCAATCAAGCCTTCGCAAACATCGACTGATTCTCAAACCGTAGCGACTCCCCCCCGGCGAAAATTCCAGCCCATTCAATTGGAAGCCACCTCTTCTGATCAGAAAACAGAGACCTCTGATGAGAACAAGCTCGACTCTGTCATGGAGGCTTTACGCCCATTGCAGGTTCTGCTGGGTCGCTGGAAAGGGAACGCCCGCAAAGCGCTGCTCGATCAACCTGAGTGGGTCTGGGATCTGACAAGTCAACCCAGGCAGCCTGCTCTCGTGATTAAATCTCCCGATGGGAAATATATCCGCGAAGGTCGACTGACATTTCTGGTGAGCGATCAAGCCTATCAATTGACCACCACTGATGCCGAGGGACAGACTCGCTCGTGGCGTGGGAAATTCACTCGGGAAGTGGAAGATGTGGCCGGTGATGACGACAAACTCCAGCGGACTTATAAGCTGGAATTTCTTGAAATCCCCCTTCAGACATCGGATGAAATCTGGAAACTGGCTCTCAGCCAGCAGGATAATAACCGCTATCTGATTGAGCTGGATCGGCAGAGAGGTTCCGGCCCGTTTGTTCGTGTCGATACCGTCAACACGCAGCGGGAAGGAACCAGCTTTGCCTTGAACGACAGCGATTACGGCGAGAAGGAATGTATTATCTCCCAAGGGCTGGGCACCATCAGTGTGTCCTATAAAGGACAGAGTTACTGGGTCTGCTGTTCAGGCTGTAAATCGGCCTTTGAAGATGATCCCGAGCGCTGGCTTGCAAAACTGGCCGAGCGAAAAAAGTCAGCAAACTGACTCCACTTCACGGCCATTATTTGCGGTGTTCCCACCTGAGCGCTCACATTCGTGGCAAACCAGCGATACAATCGCCACGGTTCTGGCGGAAGTGCCGCCGGTTGGACAGCATGACAGATCCTCACGATCCATTTTCCCGGGTGAGGTCAGGCCGCAAGAAAGCAGACTCAAGGTTCATGGAAACGATTCAAGGGCATCTTTACGACTTCCCCAAGTATTATGACCTGATTTTCGGTTCGGATTGGAAGGCCGAGTTTGATTTTCTTCAGGCTGCCTTTGAACGCTACTCCAAGAAGACTGTCACACGCCTCTATGAACCGGCCTGTGGCACAGGTCGGCTTCTGATCAAACTGGCCGAAGCGGGCTATGAAGTGGCGGGTAACGATTTAAATCCCCATGCCGTCAAGTTCTGTAATGATCGCTTTGTCCGTAAAGGATTTGAGGCGGTGGCAACCGTGGGAGACATGGCCAACTTCAAACTGAAGAAGAAGGTGGATGCCATGTTCAACATGATCAACACCTTCCGCCATCTTCCCGACGAGGCGGCTGCGGAAAGTCACTTGAAATGCGTCGCCGATCATCTGGTCAAAGGAGGACTCTATCTGCTGGGTCTACACCTGACGCCCCTGACGCCTCAGGTCTGTACTGAGGAATGCTGGTCAGCGTCCAAAGGGAGCCTGACCGTGAACTCGCGTTTGTGGTCAATCGATGTGAACCCCAAAACCCGTATTGAACGGATCGGGATGAACTACGATGTCTATACACCGACGAAGCAATTCCGCATTGCCGATGAGACCACCTTCCGGACTTATACCGCACAACAGATGGCCATGCTGCTGTTGCAGGTTCCGCAACTGGAACTCATCGCCGTGCATGATTTCCGATATGATATCGACGGAGAAATCGTGATTTCCGGCGATACGGAAGACGTCGTGTACGTCTTCCGTAAGCGATAGGTCAGACGCATGGCCTTCGCTCTTTATTGAAATGCTGGGATGCGGTGGGCGCTATGGCACGGCGGCGCTATGGTACAAAGAAGAACTCTTTGCTGTTGATCAGCACGTGGGCCAGATCGCGCCAGGCGAGTGGTTTTTCCTGGTCGGGGTATTCGCGGGATTGAGCATCGACAAACGCCAGAGCCTGTTCCTGTTCCTCCTTGGTAGGAGGGCGGCAATAAGCTCTCATCCAGAGGGCATCAACACGGTTTGTCCCTTCCAGTGACGCCGTTTGCTCCGCACAGCGTCTGGCTTCTTCCAGCACGAACGGATTGTTCAGCAGCACCAGAGCCTGTGCAGGGACATTGCTGGTTGATCGTCGTCCCATCGTGGTGAAAGGGGTCGGGAAATCGAATGCCAGAAAGAGCGGATTGAGAAAGTTTCGATGAACCGAGAGATAGAGACTGCGTCGTCCATCACCATCCAGGGTTCCAGAGTGTCGAGGACGTCCGCGCCCCTCCATAAATGGCGTCAGATGTGTGGCCACGGGGGGGCCGTACATCTCCAGATTCAATCGTCCGGAATACGCCAGAATCGAATCACGAACCGCCTCGGCTTCCAACCTGCGCGGATTTTGTCGGTGCAGCAGAATGTTCTGCGGATCGAGCGATTCCAGATCAGGAGAGGCCAACTGGCTGGATTGCTGCCAGGTGGCCGAGTTGAGGATCAATCGATGGATGTGTTTCAACGACCAACCGGACGAAATGAGTTCGCTTGCCAGCCAATCAAGAAGTTCAGGATGTGAGGGGGGGTGCCCCATCTTGCCGAAATCATCGGGAGTGGGAACCAGCCCCCGGCCAAAGTGATAGTGCCACAAACGATTGACGATGACGCGCGCCACCAGCGGATTTTTCGGGTCGGTCAGGCTTTGGGCCAGTGCCAGCCGACCGCTTCCCTGCTCAGGGGGCGTGATGGCCAAACCACCCAGCACTTCCAGTGGGCGACGGACTTCCACTGGCCCGGGCTTCTTGTGGTTACCGCGAAGCAGGACATGTTCGTTCTCCGCCATGCCATCGGTCATCGCAACGACGAACTGTGGCTTGGGAAGTTTTTGCAGCGCTTCACGCCAGCGAGCTTGCTGCTGCTCCACATTCTTTCGTTTTGATTTCCAATTAGCATCTGGAGGAACAAGATCTTCATGCTTCACAGCCGCTTGCCAAAGATCTCGCAAGGCCTGGGAAAAAACGCCTGAAGGGAAGTCTGGCTGGGCGTCATTCACTCCTCCAGAATGAAACCACTCCCCATATTTTCTGGCGAGATCTCGTGGCTCAAGAACTGTCGGATCATTCAGCCATGTTAGAACGGGAAGAGGAACGTCATCAACAGGTCGCGGGCCATCACTCAGCCGCACTTCATCGACTGCGATCCAGCCATCGGCCATATCGTCAATGACTTCCAGATAGACGTTGGCCCCCACCGCCCGGTGCAAATCGAGCCGGAACCATCGCCACTGACCATCATTCGGCACATTGA
The DNA here is from genome assembly GCF_056500625.1 of Planctopirus sp. SH287. Lineage (NCBI taxonomy): Bacteria > Pseudomonadati > Planctomycetota > Planctomycetia > Planctomycetales > Planctomycetaceae > Planctopirus > Planctopirus sp. SH287. The sequence goes on from NZ_CM151403.1 coordinate 3,834,729, forward strand.
GAGTGAAGGGGCCATACAGCGGTTCCTTAATGAGCTGGAAACCATCCATGATGACATGAACCTGTCCATTTTTGATGTCCAGCCCCGGCTTTGCTGGCCCGCCTAGGCGTGCCACGTGGAGGTCGAGATAGCGATGCTTCAGTTCAAACGTGGGGGAACGCAAAGCCCCCACCAGCTTCTGAGAGAGTATTCCTGAGTGGGCCGTCCCCGCCTCTTGCATCGAGACTTCACCGACTCCTGGCTGGGGATCATCGACCAGTCCTGACTGATCCAAAAGGGAGAACGCCATCCCTGAACTCATCCAGTCCTTGTAAGTTCCAGGATTGAAATTCGCGATGACGGTCGCCGCAGCACGGGCCGCTTGAGCCTGCTGTTGCTGTGCTGAAAGAGTGTTGGCGACCTGTTGTTTCTTCGCTGCAAAATCGTCTTTGTTTTTGATGGCTCCCAGATGTAACCAGGCCGACAGCCAGTCGGTAGGGTTCGCGGTAGTTCGCTTCTGGTGCGTGGAAACCATCGCATTCAGCCATTTTTCCGGATTCGAGAACAGCACCGGATTAATGTCCATAATGGCTTTCCACCGACCATCATGATGCCGCATGGCATCCTCGAGAATGGACTTGTAAGCCTCGGGAGGAACCCGATTCGCCACATCGCGTCGACTGCTCTGAAGGTAGCCGGCCAGTGCGTAATAATCGCGAATCCGGATCGGGTCGAACTTGTGGTCGTGACAACGTGCGCAGGCCACAGTCATACCAAGGAAGGTTTTGCTGAAGACATCGATCTGGTTATCAACGGTATCGCACTCTTCAGAACGGATATCGACGGGCGAATGTTTTCCTTGAGAAAGCCACCAGAAGGCCGTTGCTGCGACAGATTCATTCAATCCCGTGGCGGGATCAAGCCGTGGTTCAGGAAGAAGATCACCCGCCACATGTTCCGTGAGGAACTGGTCGTAAGGGACATCCGCGTTGAAGGCTCGAATGAGGTAATCGCGGTATTCCCAGGCATGAGGGATCGGGTAGTCAAACTCATGGCCGTGCGTTTCCGCATAGCGGGCGAGATCCATCCAATGGCGTGCGAACCGCTCACCATACTGAGGCGAGGCCAGGTAGTGATCGACCCAATGTTTCCAGGCGTCGGCACGCTGGTCAGCCAGAAACTCGGTAATCTCGGTCTGGGTCGGTGGTAAGCCCGTCAGATCAACGGCCAGGCGGCGCAGTCGTGTTAGAGGAGCAGCTTCGGGAGCGTGCGGAAGGTTAGCCGCTTCGAGCCGAGCAAGAATAAAAGGATCAATCGCCGCCTTGGCCCAGGTGCCTTCTTTGACAGCAGGGGCATCAGGTCGAACAATCGGCTGGAACGACCAATGCCTGGCCCGTTCTTCAAAGGGAAATTCTCCCGTTGATCCTGTCGAGGTCTCGACTTTGTCTTCTTTGGGCCAGGGCATTCCCAGTTCAACCCACCGCGTGAGATCGGCAACCGCATCTAACGGGAGCTTGCCCTTGGGCGGCATTTGATAGCCGTCGGCTTCATACCGAATCGCCTCGATCAGCAGGCTCTCATTGGGTTTGTGAGCCACCACCGAGGCGCCCGATTCTCCGCCAGCCAGAAAGCCCGCGCGGGAATCCAGCCGCAGCCCCGCCTTCTGCTGCCGGGAACCATGGCAACTCTGGCAATGTTCAATCAGTACAGGGCGAATTTTCTTCTCGAAGAACTCAATCTGGTCAGGAGGAAAAGCGGAGACTTCGTCAGCCCACGCCACTGTTGTGAAGCCCCATGCCACAATGATTGCCCCACACAATACAACCGTTTTCAAGCGGTGTGAATGAAGAGAGTATACGGTTGACGAGAAAGCTCGTTGCGGCATGTCACATCTCGGAGGGAACGAGAAACCAGGCAACGGCTGCGATCATTTCGCCACAGCCGGGCGCAAAATCTGAGCGGCGGGAACCTTCCGTCATACGCCACCAATCCCCAAGACGCAACTCTTTTTACGACAAGCTGAATCTCAGGCGACTGAAGCTTTAATTCTGATCAGATTCGGTCGAACAATCAGCAATGAGCAGGACAACAAGCCTGCGGATAAGATCAGTCGCTTATCGGGACAATGCGGGTCTTGCCGCTACTCATCATCGCGGACGCTGAATTCCAGTTTCCATTTGCCTTCGCCGCGTGTGCTGACGCACCAGAGTTCCAAAACGCCTAATTCGGTAATTTTGGAGTGGAACTTCACTGGGACGTAGTGTTCTTCATTGGAAGCTTCGCTGGTGAGCATTGTTTCCAGCGAATCGGTTTCGGCGAGATCTTCATTTGACCAGGCCGTTAGCCGACTCCCGGCGCGGTCTTCTTTTCTCGTCGAAGAACTGAAAAAGCGGAACTGCGCGGGCTGACCGACAATCAAACCAATGGCGTCTGAAGGAATGTCAACATCTGTTCCTTCTTCCATGCCGAAAGGAACCACGCACAAGGCTCGTAATGGTCGGGGAGCACCAGGGATCGCCAGGCCTGCGGTCTCGATTCCGACATAATACGACCGGGCTGTTCCACCGCGAATTCTCACACCGCCATGCTGCTTCGCCCAGCCGTAATAAGCCGCACCACGAGCGACGGCATGATCCAGATCAGCCTCACCCGAGAGAAGCTTGACCGGTGTTTCGGGATACCAGCTCGTGAGCACATTCATGAGCCGTTCCACAAGCGGCTGCGCTTTGAAAACACCTCCATTGAGAAGCAGATGCGTCGGGCCAGTCGTGTCGCCGCTGGAATGTGTCGCGAGGAAAGCGGCCACATGCCGCGTGATGCCCGTGTCAGTTTCGTAGGGCAGACCCAGTTCCTGAAAGCCTGATTGCCGCCGACGTTCGGGCCTGGCATCAACCACACATTCGGGAAAGAAACCATCGGTCAAGAGTTTTGCCAGAGCCGTTCGCTCGACCTCAACACTCACCGAGCCACCGATGAGTTTGCTGCCGCGTCCTTTGATGGAAATGGTGTGTGACTTCGGGCCATCGGGGGCAAAGAGGGTTTCTTTGGCCTGCCGGCACGAATGCCAGAGAGAGATCGACTGCCAGGGATCAAGGTTCGTGCCCTTCTCGCGGAACAGTTCAGCAACATGAAACGCCAGGGCAAGATCCATGTTGTCACCGCCCACGAGCAGATGGTTACCAACTGCCACTCGCTGCAATGCCAGTTCGCCATCTTCTTCGTTGACCTGCACGATGGTCAGGTCAGTTGTCCCCCCGCCGACGTCACAGACAAGAAGCGTTTCACCGACTTTCAACTGCTTTCGCCACTTTTCACCCTGACTTGTCAGCCAGGCATAGACAGCGGCTTGAGGCTCTTCTATCAAAATCAACGAATCGGGCAACCCGGCCGCAAAGGCCGCTTCACGAGTCAGCTCGCGAGCGCTGGCATCGAATGAGGCCGGGACTGTCAACACCACCAGTTGATCTGACAACGGCGCGTCTGGAAAAGCCGCTTTCCAGGCACTGACAAGATGCTCGAGGTAACGCCGGGATGCTGTGACGGGGGAGACTTTGGCAATCGTTCCAGCGGCTTCAGAGTCATCACTTCCCAGTGGAAGAAATGCTTGATGGCGGTCGACTTTGCTATGTCCCAGCCAACTCTTGGCAGCCACCACGGTTCGATCCGGAAAATTGGCCGACTGCCGGCGAGCCATTTCACCGACTGAAAAATCCCGTTCCTGGCTCCAGGGAACATCCAGTGAACCCGGAGCATCCTGCGGCCCACCACAATAGAGGAACGAAGGCAGAGACGATTTTTCTTCAATGGTCTGCGGAGCCACCAACTGAGGAATGGAAAGCAGATTGACGACGGGCTTCTCATCACTCAATCGAACGTAAGCCACAACGCTGTTCGTTGTTCCCAGATCGATACCAACGGCAAATTGTGGAGTCATGCGAAATCCGTTTTCGAGTGAAAAGCGATGAACTGTTGAGAGCGCCAGCACCATGAACTTCTTAGATTTTCACGGGTTTGCCCAGCTTGCGACGCAGTGGGACAAACTGACCGGCATGCAATAAGGGATGACTGGCAAGCAGGACAACGGCCGAGGACATCTTGGGGAACATGGCCGGAAAACCGGGTGGGGCCGGTTGATCAAGTTCGTCCTCAGTAACGCTGAGAATCACCTTCTTCACCGCGACGATCACCTGATCGAACAGTTCGAGATATTCTGCCTTGTTGAGGAAGCCAGGTTGTTCGTGATCAGCGGCGGCCTTCTTGGAATGCCGTTGCTCAAAACCTTCAGGAAGAGGTATCTCCGAGCCGGGACGAAGCTGACGGATCACGCTGTTTTCCGAGACAATCAGGTGTCCGACCTGCCACGCAGCCGGGTGGCAACCCGGTGCAGGCGGAATGAGAAATTCCGAATCACTCAGGTCATCGAGATAGCTCTTAAGCGCAAAAACACTCATATTCAGATATTCGACAGCCAATTGCGGTGCGTGCATGGTTTCTCCTCCTGAAGTGGCGCGCGAGCACGGAACTCCTTTGTGCTCACTGGCTCTGGAAGAGTTTAGCAACGTACGGCTCGTCAGGCATCCAAGACGAACATTCCCACCTTGCCTCGCGCAGTCATAAACTTGTGCTCAACACCAGTGGCAAGTTGAACACGAGATCTGTTCGTGATGTCAAAACGAAAATCAAAAGCTTAAAGAGGCTCGGGGGCCACAGGCACTTTTTCGTGGGCTGACTTCAAACAGGCATCCAGAATGATCTGTGTTTTGAGAGACATGCTTGGCCAATAGGAGGCCGGGGATTTTTCCAGAACATGCTTGGAGAACGTCCGAAACATGACGGTTTCCTGAGCCGATTCTCCAGCCGTCGCAAGTTCATCGACCGCATGGTATCGCGCATGATTTTCCATCCGCATAAAACAGCCCTGATTGACAACCGCCGGGCGGTGGGTTTCCCAACGGCTGGCGGCGCCATACCAGGGCAAGACAAAATCATCCAGCGCGACAAACCCCTTCTCGCAACTGAAATGCCCCCATTGCTGAGTTTCGGCATGGAATGAGCAATAGAAACTTGCGGTGGCTCCCCCGTCAAAATCAAGCTCTGCTGAGAACTCTGTCGGAATTCCGTCGCGTGTGGCTCGCAACGTACGGCCGCGCACCATCTGTGGCATCTGGCCCTGCATGGCGCACAGCGTTAGTCGAATGTTGTACCAACCCAGATCACCGAGGCAGCCCAGCGGCTCCAATGATTGACTTCCCCGGATGTTATCCTGGAAAAAACTGTCAGGGGCATTAAAGGAAAATTGCGACGTGATGCGACGAATGGCGCCCATCGCCTCCGGGTCATGCAAGTGGGCAATCATCGGAGCGATGCGGGCGCTGTGCATGAACATCACGCCGTCCATGAACTGCACTTTGGCCTCGGCAGCAGCTTCCACAATCTCCCGGACATCACGGGCATGCGGCGCGACAGGCTTTTCTGACAAGACATGTTTTCCCGCAGCAATCGCTTTGAGAATCCATTCTTTGCGAATCCCCGTGGGGATGGGAATGTAAACCGCGTCGATATCTGGCCGTGCGAGCAGTTCTTCGTAACTTCCCATCGCCTCAACAGGCTGTGGTTGTGGCACGCTGGATTGGCACTCGGCAATGAATTTCTGGCTGCGATCCAGGCTGCGACTGGCGACCGCCACCAACCGTGAGTTCTCAGCCCAACGAATGCCTTGCCAGTTCTTGCGAGCAATCGCAGCGGCACCCAGAATGCCCCAGCGGCAGGAACTTTCGGCAGGTGGTTTCGATGCTGAACCGTGTGACATGATCAAACTGTCCCGGATGATGGAATTCACAATGCAGAGGGGATGACGGGCAAATACTCAATTCTATTCGGCCAGCGCCACGATGCTACCGACAAACAGACTGACGGCGAAGTGGTTGCCACAGTGAGTTCTCCCAGTGAGTTCTAGCTGTCACCCCATCAGAGGAACAAGCGGTGCGCATCAATCGGACGTGAAATCTCAGTCCGCAGCCAAAAGAACTCAGTAGAACTCAGTGAATGGGCTGGTTCATCTTGTTGAACACCACCTCAACGGAAGGCGGGTCGCGCAAAACCACGCGGCATGCCGTTTTAGACATGATGAGGAGACACGATGAAATGGCTCTCTCGCTGTTGGCATCAGGTGGCCAAGAAAACCGCTTCGTGCCATGCTCACGGCTCTGAGCTGTCTTTTATACACAACTTTTTCGCCTCCTGAATCGCACCATGAAATTGACATGGGTGGCCCAGGTTGCTTTGCAACCTGGGCGGCAGAGCCGTAGCCCGGATTTCTCACAGCGCAGCATAAACGAGACGCCTGGATTTGCGTAAAGTGTTGTTACCACACAACTCACCACGCCAGCACAAGGACGTCTCGTCATGACAGAGTGTAACACGCAGCAGCTGCTCTTTCAGCACCACGATCGCCGGGAAGTGGTCGCTGATTTTGACGGCGGGAAGATCACTTCCGATGCCGGGGGGCTCTTACTCCGCGAAGTCGAAGAGCGGTTCGGCATCGTCCGCCAGTTGGCCGGGTGTTTCACCGATCATCGCGATGAAGAACTCATTGAATTCACCGTGGAAGAACTCCTGCTCCAGCGGGTGATGGGGCTGGCTTTGGGGTATGAAGACCTCAACGATCACGAACAACTTCGCCATGATCCTCTCCTGGCGCTGCTCTGTGGACGAAAGGATATCACTGGCCACAATCGCCTCCATCCACAAGATCACGGCAAGCCGCTGGCGGGCAAGAGCACGCTCAACCGGCTGGAACTCACACCGCCCGGAGCCAGTGCGAAAAGTCGCTACAAGAAGATTGTCGCCAGCATCGACCAGTTGCAGGAAACGCTGGTCGATATCTTCATTCGGATGAAGGCCAAACTGTGCGTACCGCCAGAACTGATTCTCGACTTCGACGCCACAGACAACCCCATTCACGGCGATCAGCTTGGCAAGTTCTTTCACGGGTACTACCAGAATTATTGCTACCTGCCGCTGTACTGTTTTTGTGATGGCTGGCCGCTCCTGGCCTTACTCAAACCCTCGAATATCGACGCCTGTGCGGGCACCGTGGAGGTCTTGGCGAAGATCGTTCCCAAGCTGCGTGCTGCCTGGCCTCAGGTGCGGATCATTGTGCGTGGCGACAGCGGCTTCTGTCGCGAAGCGATCCTGCACTGGTGTGAACAAAACCGCGTGGATTATGTCTTCGGCCTGGCCAAGAACAAGAGATTGCTGAACATCATCGGGAAAGAATTGCACGAGGCGCAAGCTCTGTTCGAGCAGACTCAGGCCTCTTCCCGGGTGTTCAAAGACTTTGAGTATCGCACCCGGAAAAGCTGGTCGCAGGCCCGCCGGGTGGTGGGCAAGGCTGAGCACTTATCGAAAGGGAGCAACCCCCGGTTCGTGGTGACGAGTCTGCCGGAAAGACGCATGGCTGCCCGGCCGCTATACGAGGATCTGTATTGTGCTCGCGGCGAGATGGAGAACCGGATTAAAGAACAGCAGTTGTTCCTGTTCGCCGACCGCACGAGTACCCACGCCATGCGCAGTAATCAGTTGCGGGTGCTGTTCTCGACCATGGCGTATGTGCTGCATAAAGCGCTCAAGGAGTTCGGCCTGAAAGGCACGTCGCTGGCGACAGCTCAGGTCAACACGATTCGGGCCAGGCTGCTCAAGATCGGTGGACGAATCAGTGTGAGTGTGCGACGGGTGGTGCTGTCGTTGTCGCAGGCGTATCCGTATCAGGCGCTGTTCCGAGAGATCCTTGGCAACCTCCGGCGTCAGGAACGGACACCTCTGCGAGTGTAACCAGCCTATGGCTTAGAAATCAGGAGTTTGCCAAGGCCTCTTCGGTCGAAGACCTGTTTCGACAGCGAAGAGCGGGGAGAAGTTCTGCGCTGAGCAGAGTAAAAAACCATGAACCCGCCGGAAATCCGTTGCAATTCCGCTCCGCGATCACGAAATCCCCAACGATCGGCCCCCACCAGCCCTCCAACCGATTACCAACCAGCAAAAAAACACCACCCCCACGCCCTGGTGAGATATCCGGGGTAGGAGGTTGTCTCCAGAAGGCGTTAATGAAACAAAGGGTTTTGTCGAAATTCCGGAGAAGTATGAATCATCCAGGCTAGCGCGAGGCAGAACGTTTCTTGTTTGACCGAGTAAGGCCTCGCCAAGTTGACTCAAACTGCGACCTCTCACCGGCTTTGCCGGCCCAGGTTGCAAAGCAACCTGGGCTACCCGCTGAACGGAAAGAGCAGGGCGAGAAAAGCATGATTTCATGAAGCACGTCGTCAGATTTTGGTCATGCTTCGGAATCTCACAAAGCCCAGCGAAAAAAAGCACAGGGAAAATGCAAGCAGCATGCCGCAGCTTTGGAGAACCACGGGAGTGTCGACAACTCGCCGTGTGAGCACCACATCAAATCCAATGAGTGACCAGGCATGAGGTGTGGCCAGACTGATGGTTTGCATCATCGGTGGAAGCCAGTCACGTGGCATGAAGCAGCCGCTGATGGCTGCAAGAAGAATCACCAGCGAAGTCCCATAAGCCGCCACCTGCTGGTCTGTCTGAACAACCGTGGCCAGCAACAATCCCAAAGACGTTGCTGCCAGGGACGTGCAAAGAATCATCGGGATCAGCCAGACAGGATCTGGCCCCCAGGACATTTGAAAGAAGAGTTTTCCCGCCACAAAAAGCAGACAAACCTGTGCCAGCGAAACCATAAAGTATGGCAGCGTTTTTCCCAGCAAAATACCAAGAATCGGGATGGGCGCGATGCGTAAGCGATCCAGCGTTCCCCGGTCGCGCTCCGCCAAAAATGAACGGGCCATGACGTTCACCACAAAGAAGACGAACATCACCGTGAAGCCGGGAACCAGAATCAGATAAACATTCGCGGCAGAATTGGATTTCGGCTTTTCGGTCGTGGGCTTATCCGTGGCCTGTGGCGCAGACTTTTCTTCGTCAGCAGACACAGTTGGGTCGGATGAGGGATTCTCGGTTGAAGAGGATTCGGTCGCTGGTGTGCCATCGCTGGATGTTGCTGGCTGATCAACGGCTTCATCCTCAGAATTGGCAGTATTCTTGATGAAGAATCGCCGGGTGAGCGCGTTTCTTTTGCCAACAATGGGGGCAATCACCTTGAGCATGTCGGAAAGCAGCGCCGCGCGAAACATGTCGGCATCGACCAGTCCCTGACGGATATCCAGCGTCAAATCGATGGCACTCAGCCCGGAAGAAAGCTGGCCATGATCAGGATCCAGCACGTCTTTTAACCCCAGGTCATCAATGCGCGTGGTGAAGTCGGGGCCAATGACCAGAGCTGCATCAACACGACCAAGATCAACCATGCTCAGAGCTTCTGAGGCGTTTTTCACCATGCGGACGTCTAGATTCGGGCGAGACTGATAGCGTTCCACCAACTGCGCACCATATTCGCTGGTGTCCTCATTGGAAATCGCCAGGCGAGGAGCTTTACGAGCATCTCCACCGGTCAGAAGTTGCCCTGTCGACATCCCGACAATGGCAATGAAAACCATCGGGAGAACCAACAAAGTGACGAGAGGCCGACGATCCTTCAGCAACAGTTTCAGATCTTTGACCGTCAACAACCAAAACGACATACAGCATCCCATCTCATCTTCTCACGCCGCCGCCAATCGGGACGTTAAACGATCTTCGTGATATCAGATTCTGGAGCCAGGGCGTTGACAACATCAAGTTGGAGAGTTGGGTGTTTTGCCCCCCAGACGTTTTTATCCATTCGTTAGATTCGTCAGATTCGTTAGCCAGGTGGAATCCCATTTCAAAGAAAGCCGTCTACAATAAGGGTATTCACCGTAGGGAATGATGACCGATGCCCAATCATGACGACCACAGACAAGACGAACACAGACAAGAAGACCACTTACAAAATGACCCTCCCTTACCGGCTGACGGGCTGAACTTGCTCCCACTGTTGCCAGCCGAGGAACAAATTCTGGTTCCTGCCAGAGTTTTACCACGAGAAAAGGTCAGGCAGTTTCCCACAACTCCCGGCGTCTATCTGATGAAAGATGCCCTGGGACGTGTGATCTATGTCGGGAAAGCCATCAATCTGCGAAATCGCGCGGGAAGCTATTTTACAAAAATTGCAGCCGAAGACCTGAGAACCATCGATCTGATCCCGGAAATCCATGATATCGACTACCTCTCAGCTGATTCAGAGGTCGACGCGTTGTTGCTGGAAGCCCGGCTGATCAAGGATATTCAGCCGCGATTCAACACCGCGCTCAAAGATGGCAAAACCTTTCCCTACTTGCAGATTACAACACGGGAACCCTTTCCACGTGTTGAGTTTACGCGAAAACCGCTCTCGCGTGGCGTCAAGCTCTATGGCCCTTTTATCAGTGCCCGCAAGCTACGGGGGGCCATCGCGATTGTGCAGAAGATTTTCCGTTTTCGCACCTGCACGCTAGATATTCGGCCTGAAGACGAAAAGTGGCGTTGGTTCAGACCCTGCCTGCTGGCCACGCTGGGTCAGTGCAGTGCGCCTTGCAATCAGCGGATCACTAAAGAGGAATACCGTCGCGATGTCCGTCGGCTGATCATGTTTCTGGAAGGCAAGAAAGACCGTTTGATCAAGCTGATGAACGCTGAAATGCTGGCAGCGTCAAAAGAATTGAAATTTGAAAAGGCCGCCCGTATTCGTGATCAGGTCAAAGCTCTGGAGACTCTGCAACAACGGGGAAATCTGGCAGATCACGCTCAGCCTGAAGCTTTTTATGTTGATCCCAAGAAAGGGTTACAAGGCCTGAAAAAAGTCTTTGGCATGAGTTCCCTCCCACGACGGATCGAAGGGGTTGATATTGCCCATCTTCAGGGTGGGGAAACGGTTGCCAGCCTGGTGCAGTTTATTGACGGTGTCCCGTTTAAGCACGGATATAAACGATTCAAAATCCGTACGGTCGATGGCATCGATGATTTCGCCTCCATGCGAGAAGTGGTCAGCCGCAGGTTTCGCCGGCTCGATCAGGAAGGCGAACCTTTCCCTGACATTCTTTTGATTGATGGAGGCAAAGGACAATTAGGGGCCGCCATGGAGGCATTGAAATCGATTGGCGTCACTCCTCCGCTCACGATCTCGCTCGCCAAGCGGGAAGAAGAAATCTTTGTGCCCGGAGAAAGTGAGCCACGGGTGCTCAGCAAACATTCGTATGCGTTACGTTTGCTTCAATCGGTTCGTGATGAGTCACACCGCTTTGCTCAGCAGTACCACCACCTGCTGCGAAAAAAATCGACCTTCGGAGAAGAATGATCTTTCAGGCCGTTTTTTGCACTCTTTTTAGGCTGGCCTTCACCGTTTTGGATGGGCCATCACAATTTCAGGCTGGACTTCGCAGTGGGTCGTGACCTCCATGCGTCATCCCCACCAACCCAAACGACTTGTCCTTCCCACCTTTCTAATAGGCATCGTCGTTTGCGCGAGATGGAGAGTTTGGGATAGAGATCGTTGACATGTCGTCCAAACGCGATCAAGACTTAAGCCAAAATCAATCCGGGTTGACCAATTTCTGGGCATGACCTATACCCGCTGTATGCGTGGGCAGGATGCCCTCGGCAATGAATCGCCGCGCTTTCGATTGCCGCAATGGAACTGCGACATGAGGCTTGAAAAACAAATACCGATGAAGGCCATCATCCTGATTATGGGGGTGCTGAGCTTTATTTCCGGTTGCAGCTCACCGAATCATTATTCGGCCACGACTCTTCCTCCGCAGCTCGTTGCTCAGAAGGCTCAAAACGCTCAGACGCTTGATCTCTCCAAACTGGCGACACAGTATCCCAGCAATGAATTGATCGGCACGGGCGATGTGGTGGAAGTCACCATTGCTGCTGGCCTGGGTGCGACCGAGGCGGTGATTTTTCCCACGCGTGTGGGTGAAGACGGACAAGCGAACATCCCGATTGTGGGGCCGGTCGAACTGGCAGGCATTGAGCTTGTTGATGCCGAAGGAGTCATTGCCGCTGCTGCTGTCAGCCGGGGACTCTATCGTCAACCTCACGTGACAGTGACCATGAAGCGCCGCAGGCTCAATCGCGTCACGGTTCTGGGAGCCGTCAATAAGCCTGGCGTCGTGGAATTGCCACGTGATGCCAGTGATCTTCTGGCAGCGATTGTGGCGGCTGGAAACCTCTCACCAGTTGCAGGAACACACGTCGAGATTCGTAATCCAGAATCCACCGCTCCCGGAAAGCTGCCACAAAGCGATCCAATCGCCCGCTTGAGTGGGCACTCTGATATGACAGACAACGATGGCCCGGAACTGGGAAACCCTGCTCCAGGCGTTGGTGCGAAGAAGGCCATCCAAATCGATCTGGTCTCAGCCGTCAAAGAAGGACGAGGGACTGAATATAAACTGTCAGACGGCGCGGTCATTAACGTCGAACGGCATGATTATCAGCCACTTCAAGTCATCGGATTAGTCACCAAGCCTGGCAAATTTGACTTCCCCGTCGGGAAAGATGTTCATGTTCTTGATGCCATTGCCCTGGCAGGTGGCGTTTCCTCAAAAGCGGCCAATAAGGTCTATGTCATCCGGAAGCGTACGAGTGAATCCGACCCGGCCGTCGTGACCGTCAGCATGCAGAAAGCCAAATCCAACGGGCAGGAGAACCTGCTGTTGCAACCCGGTGATGTGATATCCGTCGAACAGACCGCCGCCACAATCATGCTCGATACGGTTACACAAGTGATTCGATTCACCGTTGGGGGAAGTGCTGCGATTTTCTAATGACAGAAGTTGCTTCACGCTTATTAAAGCAACTCCTTTTAATACGGTTCAACAAGACCTTCAAACTGCTGACCATCAACATCCACACGCATTGGGAAGACCTTTAACGGGCCAGAACGAGATCTTCCCATTCGCTCTAACTGTGAGAAAGCCCGCCCCTGATGTCTGCATCGCCCGATTATGAATCTGGTCTGCCAGGGTCTTCGTCCCTGATGATGCCGGAGGCGAATACCATGCAGACGCTCATGCGTTTCTGGCGGAGCATTCAATATCGGAAAGGCCTGATTATCTTTTCCGTGCTACTCTGTGGCACGTTGGGCGCGATCTATTTTCTGATTTCAACCCGTTTCTATGAATCAAAAGCCGAGTTGCTGATTCTTCAGACTGGCGGACAAGTTCTGGATGGCGCTCCCGAAGGAGCCGCCATGAAAGATTTGATGCCCACCTATGAACGTATCATGCAGGGCGAAATTGTCCTGGCAGAGGCCGCCAAGAGGCTTCCCGTCAAGTATCGGACAGACTTCAAAGGAGCAGCAGTCCAGGACTGGCCTTCTGTTTTGAAGAGGATGATCACGGTTCGCTCAGCGCGTCAGACCAATGTGCTGGAGCTGAATTGTCGGTCTCAGGATCCTAAAGCCGCCGCAGCAATTCTCTATGCTGTTCTTGGTGCTTCAATCGATTTTCTCAACAAGAACCATCAAGGCACATCGCAAGAAATCCTGCAGATTCTCTCTAAAGAAAAGTTGGAACTGGAACAGAGGCTGGCGATTCGTGAAGCCGAGTTGATCGAGATGCGCAGTCGCTCCCTCACGTTTGTCAGCAACGGCAACGACGGAGCCACCAACGTGGCTGTCGCTCGCGTGGTCAGACTCAACGAAGAGTACATGAAAGCCAAAGAGGAAACCCTGCGTGCCAGTGCTCAATTGATGGCCCTCGAACAGGCCATTTCTCGTGGCGAAGATGTCCTTCAGTTTGCCATGGCCAGCATGGACGTGGTCGGCAAGCAGTTTCTCATGGGGGAACTGGGGCTTGATTCGCAGGAAAGTTATGCCGTCTCACGTATGACGGAGCAGCTTCTCGGAGAACAGGCCAAGCTCAAGTCGGCTCTGGAAACCTACGGCCCCAATCATCCCAAAGTCGTAGAGCTTCGCGACGCCATCTCGGCTAAGGAACTCTGGATGTCCAGCCGACAGCAAGTCAACAATGAACGACTCAAGAAATTGAGAACCGAGGAACTGACCCCGCGTCTGCTTCAAATGGCAACACAACGTGTTCAGCATGCCCAACAGCATGAAAATTCCGTCAGTACTCAGTTCGATCACGAACGTCAAAGTGCACTGGCTCTGAATGGCGAACTGGCCAAACTGGAAATTCTCCAGATGGATACCAAGCGGCTCAGGTCATTCTATGATCTGGTGCTCGAACGAATTCGCGGCATCGATCTCGGAAAAGATAAAGGGATTCGAACCGCAGTGGTGGGGGAACCGAAAGTCAATCCTCGTCCGGTGCATCCCAAGCTATCCCTGACTGTCGCCATGTCTTTAATGGCGGGGGTTTCTCTGGGACTGGCACTGGTCTATCTCATGGATCTGCTCGACGATCGATTCCGCTCGCCTGAGGAAATCAGCCTGCAACTGGGATCACCAGTGCTTTCTCTGATTCCGACACTCCCCGTGTATGATGGCAATGGGATGGAATCGATTCACGCCTTTATGGCACCCAATGATTCTTCGACAGAAGCCTTCCGAACTCTCCGAACAGCCATTCAGTTTGCCGGTGACGATATCCGACGTCTGGTGATTACCAGCACGGAACCCGGCGACGGCAAGACCACCGTCTCTTCAAACATCTCTGTCGCTTATGCACAGTCGGGCCGACGCACATTGATCATCGATTGTGACATGCGGCGTCCGGGACTTTCCAAAACCATGAAACTCCGTGGTTCCTACGGGCTTTCAACAATTCTCCGCAGCAATGATTCGATGGAAGAAGCTCTCCGGGAAAACATTGTTGTCTCCGAATTGACCGGTCTGGATATCATCCCTGCCGGCCCAAGACCGGCCAATCCTCTCGAACTCCTGACCAGCACACGTTTCAGTGAATTACTGGCGTATGTCGAAACTCAGTATGACCAGATTCTCATCGACGCACCGCCAATTCTTGCGGTGAGTGATGCCGGCGTTCTGGGACGTATGGTTGATGGCGTTGTGCTTGTTGTTCGTCCCGATAAAAACCAGAGGCGGTCAGTCATCCGTGCGGTCGAAACTCTCCGGATGTGGGGCAGCAACTTGTTGGGGCTGGTCCTCAACAACATGTCGAATGATCGGGCAGGAGGCTACGGCTACGGGTATGGATACGGCTATGGCTATGGTCATAGCGATATCGAACCCGATCATGATGACACCCACGACCATGTCGATTATCACAATTCCGGACATTCATCGCGAATGGCAGCCTGATGGCGAGCATCACAGACGAACAATCGACATCTCCTCGCAGGCGGCATCGCTCACGTAGCCGTTCATCGTCTCATGCTGTCAAGACGTCGCCGTCATTGCTCGCGAACTCAAGACACTGGACGCTGGTTGATCTTGCCGTCATCCTGCTGGCCTTCTGCATTCCCATGATCATGGGAGGTCGCGAGCCTTACGGCTGGATGGCCATGGCCATTCTCGGCCCGTTCTTGGGGGCCATCTGGTGCCTGCGCCAAGTCGTCACTGATGAACCCACACCGCTGGCCTGGTCGTGGATGTATCTTCCTGTTCTGGTGGTGATCGGGATTCTGCTGTTGCAATTAACCCCGCTCCCTGCGGGTCTGATTCAGACAATCTCCCCGAAACTCGCCTCATTCGTCCCCATCGCAGACGTTGAGCAAGGCTTGATCGCCTGGAACCTGTTGACGGTCTGTCCACATGATTCCCAAGTCGGGACGATCCTTTTTATAACGACAGTGATCGTCTTCGCAGCGACTTTTCAGCATATCCGCAACACTGATGATGCCTGGCGCATGCTGGCCATTGTCTGTGCCTCGGTCATTGTCATGGCCATGTTCGCCCTCCTGCAGTTTTTCACCTCCAATGGCAAGTTCTTCTGGTGGTATGAACATCACTTTGGTGTCGCACAGGATGTCGTCAAAGGGGCATTTACAAACCGAAATAACTTTGCTCATTTCATGGCCATCGGCCTGGGGCCGGTTCTGGCCTGGATGTGCCGCTGGAATTATTTGAAAGAACGTTCCAGTGAAGGATCGTCACAACGTCCAAAGGCTGTTGGCTTCGGGACACGCACAGCTTCAAACCCCGAATTCTCTCTCGAAACCATTCTGTCTTTTGCCCTGATGGCCTGTGTCGCGATCATCGCCTTTGCTTCGCTTCGTTCAATTTCCCGGATGGGAACGATTGCCACCGTCGTTGCGGCGGTCACGTTTTTTGTCGCCGGTGGCCTCGCACGGGTCGTCTCATCACGTTTGATCCTGAGTGGCGTGGTGGGTTGTGCCATCGTGGCGATGGGAATGGTGGTCTTTAAGCCGGAAACGATGGGACTGGATGAAAAGGTCGAAATCGCTCTCGGTGGGGATCTGGACGAAATCGACGGCGAAGATGGCCGGCGAAAACTCTGGATCGCACTGACACAGGTTGTTCAGGATTTTCCGCTGGTCGGTACAGGCATGGGAAGCCACCGGGAGATTTACCCCAGCTATCTGGAAATGAAAGAAGGGGAAGCCGAATACACCCATGCGGAGAGTGGCTATTTTCAGATTGCCGTCGAACTCGGAATTCCCGGCCTTCTCTGTGCTTTGTTTGCTTTAGTGCTTGTCAGCGTGGCCTCGATTCAATTGCTTCGCACCTCTCACCCGGATCATCAATTGCTCGGGGCCGCGATTCTCTCGGCAACAGTCGCAACGGCCCTCCATTCGGTCACGGATTTTGCCTGGTATGCTCCTGGAAATACGGTGATTCTCGCGATACTGGCGGCGATTGCCTGCCGGGCGACCGCTTTCATCTCCACCGAATCAACATCGACTGAAGCATCCTCGGGGCGCTCGACAGACGAGTCGCTGGCCACATCCCAAAACACGAGTGGCACCGCAACGCCTCTGCTGCCGGGATGGACATTGCCACAATGGAGTTATGCGGTTCCCCTCGGCTTGCTGATCTTTCTGGGAGGATATTGGTCGTGGCAGTTAAAGCCCGTTGTCCTGGCCTATGATCACTTTCGTCAGTTCCAATTGCTGATCTTCAAGCCACGCCCAGATATCGAGCCTCAAGAGTCCAGGCAGTTGCAATTGAAGCACATCGTGGCGGCCACCAAGGCTGATCCTAAAGATGGCCGCTATGCGCTGCTGGCATCAATTTTTTTGCGGGATACCTTTGAATTAGCCCAGACTCAAGACTCGGAAAATGGCATGCCACTCTCGCAATTACGAGAAGCGGCCTTAGTGGGTGGCTTTCAGTCGGTCGCAGAAGTTCGGGAATGGTTGAATCGTGCGGTCGGGCCACAACTGAAATACCTCGACGCTTCTCACCAATTAGCTCGCCGAACCACACTCTCCCTGCCACTGCAAGGGATGGCTTATCTGCAAATGCACGATCTGGGATTTGTTCGTGGGTTTTCCGGCCAGCAATGCGAAGGCATGCTTGATCAAGGCTTGACTGTTCGGCCGCATTCACCAGTCCTGCGTCTGGAGCGGGGAAAATCGCTCCTGCTGGCAGGAAAAATTCCCGAGGCCATGGAGTACTGGAAACCCCTCTTCGCGAATCACTCCGGTATCCGAATGCAGATCATCGCCATGCTGGCGTCATCGACCCCCGCTGATCAAATGATTCTCCAATTTCAACCTGATAGTAAGGCGTTGGTCAATCTGCTGGCGGCCTATACCAGTTTGAAGAGCGAAAACGATATTCCCGTCGTCACTGACGCGCTCGCTGCGGCCTATGTGACCGAAGCTCAAGAGGCACCTCATGCCATGGCGATCTCGAAATTGCTTGCAGCGGCACATCAATACTGGGCGGTGAAAAATCTGAATGCCCTGCAATCGGTCGTCACACGCATTGAAGAATTGAAGCCACAATTAATCGCTCACCGGCGGGATTTAAGCACTCACTATACCCGCCTCGAAAACTGGGACTCAGCAGAAGCCCATTTGCGTTGGTGCCTGGATCAACAGCCCAATAACAACAGCCTACTCAAGCAATACGAAGCGGTGGTGCGCTCACAACAGAAGTCACGATCTGGCACCCAAGCCATTATTCCAGCCCGTCATCAAACGTTTAGCACTCCTTCCGCATTCCGTTAATGCCCCCGCTCTTTGAAACGCTTCTCGTAGAACCTCGTCCTCAATCTCCTGCCTGACTTTCACTCTCCCTTTCCATCCTCTCCCATTTCCCCTTCCTCCGCTTTTGAAACTGGTTTATCCCAGAGGAGCCTCCTCATGCGCGGGCGTAATTTTCCCCGGAATCGTCGTCTGGTTGACACCAGTCTCCTGACGACCATTGGCCTGGTTTGCTGCCTGGCCATGGTGCTCATCACAGGATGTGAGTCCATCACAAAACTGAACATTCCCGGTATGGAGTATTACCGCGCCAATCCAGAACTGGCAGCCAAAAAGGAAAAGTGCCAGACGGAATGGCGCGAGCAGCAAAGCCCCGAGGCCCTTTCGTGGCTACTCAAAAACATGATTGATAACGGCATGACCGTCGCCGATGTGAATCAGGCTTTGGGAACAGAAGGAGAGTTCGCCGGCGATCAGACAGAGCGTTACAAAAAAGGCGGGAACTACCTCGTCACCGACGATGGCTACCGCTGGGGGCCGGATGCAAACGGCCGCGTGATTATTCTCTTCTTCCGTAACAACATGCTGGTCAACTTCGACCATCATGAAATCCAGTAAAACCCCGATCGAAAAAACTCCCTCTCCCGCCTGCGCATTGGTCTCTATACATCTTTTATGATTGATGAGAGTGGTCTGGATGGAAACACTGGTGATTCATTGGCCCTCACCCCAGTCATCTCCCAACGGGAGAGGGAGTTCGCCCTTTTGTCCTTGAGAGAGAAGGGCATGAGTATTCTCGACAGGCCCTCAGCAGAAGAAACTTTCCGTGCGAATTGTTTGTTGCCTCTGTGGAAGCGTGGCTGCGAATGCTGTTGTCTTGTTGGCAGCCTCTCTTGCCGGAGAGAAAACTTCTGCGGTCATGTCTCAAAGAATTCGTTGCTGGCCCGAGTGTTCGCAACGGATTTTTTCGTTTTGTTCACCCTCGCTTTCATGCCGAACGATGAAAAACGGGAGGCATCAACCTTATTCCTCGTTGGTGATCAAAGGGGGAAGTGCGCCAGAATCGGGGGGAACAATGGCTGATTCACCGTTCCATGAAACGTGATCCCCGACGCGCATCTTTCTTCCGCGGCGAAGATCAACTTCTCCGTTGACCAGGACTTCACCCTCCTGGATGATAAACTTGGCGTGGCCACCGGTGGCGACCCATCCCTGCTGTTTCAAAAATTGATCAAGTGTCAGAGGCGGCGTAGCCATAGTGAGGGATTTCTTAAAATCCGGGATGTGGATCACATCTCGGAGGGAACCAGCTGCTGAAATGAAGTGTCCTGTTTTCCGCATCGTCATGAAGCCGATGTTGTGAATTGCCTGACGGTATCCGCATCTCATCAACATCGCTACAGTTGGGTGGGTGGCTTTCTCAAGCAGATTTCACAGGTCATTGCCTAACCACTGGTTCCGTGATGTTCGGAAAAAGTGAACCGCGAGCCGCCCGTCCGGGATTGAATGGGTTTACCGCATGCTTTTCGTGCTCGATAACTATGATTCTTTCACTTACAATCTGGTTCAGCGATTCGGGGAAATTGATCCCGCCATTGAAATGCAGATTGCGAGAAATAACGAAATCACGGTTGATGAAGTCGCTGCGATGAAGCCGCAAGCGATTGTTGTCTCTCCTGGGCCTTGCTCACCGACTGAGGCCGGGATTTCCATGGAGTTGATCCGCCGGTTAGGGCCGACCATCCCCACATTGGGAGTCTGTCTGGGGCATCAGTCGATTGCCCAGGTGTTCGATTCTGAAGTTATTCGGGCTTCGCGCTTGATGCACGGCAAACTTTCACAGGTACAGCATACAGGTGAGGGGGTTTTCGCAGGATTGCCCCAGCCGATGACCTGCACCCGTTACCATAGTTTGATTGTGCCTGAAGCCACACTTAGCCCTGATCTCAACGTGACAGCCTGGGTTGACTATCCTGGCCATCCCCGTGAAGTCATGGGACTACAGCATCAGCGGTATCCGATTTATGGAGTCCAGTTTCACCCGGAAAGCTTCCTGACCGAAAGCGGCACAGAGCTTCTCCGCAATTTTCTGGTCATGTCGGGCGTGATCTCCCGCTGAGTCACCTTCTTGCCTTTAAGACGCTTGATATTCTGAGAGAGATGTTTTCCCTGTCGTATTCAAGGGGTTGAAATCACGGCTATTTGACCCATTCACTCAATTCAACCGTCAGCATGAGACGTCGACCGTTACGTAATATATCAACTTCGATTTTGTCGCCTGGTTGTTTCTCTCCAATCAGCTTCACAAGATTCTCGAATGTTCCCGCTTCGTCTTTGCCGAAACGTACCACAATATCCTCGGACCGCAACCCGGCTCTGGCTGCGGGGCTATCCTCTTTGACGCCACGAATTTCCAGAGGAGTGACCCCTTGGGTGGCTGTTATTCCCAGATAAGCGGCGCCGCGCTCCTGCACCTGAAGCCCGGGAACGGCAGCCTGCAGCCGCGCTAACCCGGCGGGTGAAACGGGTGCCCCCTTGACCAGATACAGCAGGTCAAGGCGAGGAATACGGGCCAGGTGTTTGATCCCCTCGTCACCACCAGTCCACTGTCGGCCAATGACAGCATGGCTCCGGACGTTGTCATCATTCTTTCCCGGTCTGGCCAGAGGCCTCCCGGCGACGCCGAAATCGACAGCCTGACTTTCGATCACTCCGCCAAGTTGTTGAAACTGCTTCGTCGCAATTTCGGCGCGTCGCCCTTCAAACTCCCGGAAACTGGCCGTGATCTGGTCTTTGGTGCTCCCTTCGCTGGTCTCGGACAGTTCTTCCATGACATCGCTGATGTCGCTGGCCATCTGGTCGTCGGCTTTGATAAACCACTCCCGCAAAATGCCAGCCCATCGCACGCGCTGCTCTAATGTCTTTTGCGGCCAATTTCGGTCAATCAGGCTGACTGCTGCGGGAGTGACTTTGCTCAACTGATCCTGTGCCAACTCACGAGTCGAAAAATCGGGGTGATCGAGTTGTGTTGATAGAGCTTTAATGGTTCGCGTCAACTCGGCCTGAACTTCGGGAGAAAGTGGTTGAGGAACACGAATCGCAGGCTGTGAGGGGGCCAGTGCCGAGACCGCCGGTTCATGCTCTGATTCTTGAATCACCTTCAAGGGAGGCTGAGGATGAGCCATGACAGACGACGTCATGGTGATCGCTAATAAGGAAATCGGAATCATGGGAAAGAGATTCCAGGCAAGCCCCCAGATCAGTCCCGAAGAGAAAAGGGGAGGATCGCATCGAGGCCTCTGTTGTGAGGCAGATGGTTGAATCGCTTTGTGATTGTTCTCTGCCAGAATCGATGGCTCTTTTCGTAAGAAAAATTCTGGCAACATCACCCCTCCTTCGATCAGTTCCCTGGGAGCCAATGACTCCCACTTGAAGCGTTCCGACCGAACTCAGAGAGAGTCACGGCAGTATTTTCGCATGGTTAAAGAGAACACGCACGCCCTTTCCTTCAGGGACGGCAGGTCAACACTTAATTATGGAGAGTTCTGCCCGTCTGGACTACTGGAATTTCTTTGAGATCTCTGAACAGGGCCGTGGTGAAGATCGACGGTGCTCACTGAAAACATATATCGTTGGGTTCTGATGAGATAAATCTGAGGAGATAAAAACGACAAACCCTGATTCCCGCCTTCATCTTCTGAAGCATCGGGAATCAGGGTTTGTCGAAGCGATGGCATCGCCAGGTCAGGAATTCTTGTGGGGCGAATTGTTCCGAGTTGGATTGTTTAACACCGGGCTTTCCCGCTCAGGGACAATTGTGTTGGGCGAATGTGCGTTTGACCAATTTGGCCAAGAAATTCGTCCGGTCATGTCCTGTGGCATCTCAGGCAGAATGCCAGCGGACGTTGTTCCCACTGAGACTGATCGCTTCCCCTCAAAAGCGATTCCTCCTGACCTCAATCATTGGATGCCAAAATCGATCGTTGGTCTCCGACGGAATGTTATGATGACCAACGATGGATGCTTATTGCTTGGTGACGCTTTCGACTCCACGCTGATTTTCTCGCTGAATCGCTTCGTAAACTTCTTGCCGGTGAACTGGCACTTCGGTGGGAGCTTCAATCCCCAGCCGGACTTTATCGCCGCGAATATCGACGATGGTGATCTTGATGTTATCTCCGATGAAAATGCTTTCATCGCGTTGACGTGAGAGGACGAGCATCGAATTTCTCCTGTGTGCTGTCCAGATCGAGCACGGCCATGTGCGTCCGTTGCAGATGCTGGAGGGGTGTGGCTCTGCGAAATGATTGGTAATTCCGGCACCAGATCTTCCCTCGTCCTGTGACGTTGCCCGTCATAGGCCCCATCCGTCATGGATGGCGATTGCTGATCATCAGCAGAGCGTCACAAGGACTGTGGGAAGACCGGAACCGTTGGCGAATGAACGAGCAAGCTTCTCTGCTGGCAGACTTGCCGAGATTTGCTGTCACCGCCGCGACACCCTATGAATCGGCGATTGGCAGGCGTGTTAAGAGGTAGCGATGACGTAAAGTGTGGATCTTGCGTAAATCAAAGAGCACTCTGCGTGTTGTGCGGGGTGTGCGTGGCGTGCGGATTGTAATGGCCTTGCTTCGTCAGGAATCGCCGGAAAAAGTGATGCCAAGCTCACTTCCCGACAAGTGCAAATCACTTTGTTGGTCCCTCAAAGCAACATGCTCTCTTTCATGGCTGAGAACCTGGTGAACCGTATGGCTTTCCTGCCAGGCATGCGGCTGTGAGCAAATATGCTTTGAAAAGTTGTCGAGCCTTCAACGTCCTGTACATGCTGGGCATGGCGAAGGGGTTCACAGGGATCTCGGAGAGGCGATTTCACCAACACAAAGAGGTGTACTTACTAATAGAATTATCGGCAAAACCACATATAATCACTTTTTGCTTTGTTGCTGGTTTCTGCACATTTTCCCCCCTGAATTTATCCCTGCCTTTGAAGGAGTTTGACCATGGCCTTTCCGAAACTCTCTGCGGATAGACACTCTGGTAATAAGAGGCAGGGATTTACGCTGATTGAGTTGCTGGTGGTCATCGCCATTATCGCCATTCTGATCGCGCTCCTGCTTCCCGCCGTCCAGCAGGCTCGTGAGGCTGCCCGCCGTAGTCAGTGCAAGAACAATCTCAAACAACTGGGATTGGCGATGCACAATTATCATGACACCCACATGACCTTTCCGTGTGGCATCTCAGTGACGGGATCGGGGCCTTGTCCGGGGTTCCCGAACGATGATACAAACCGGGCCGGCATGCGGGCTCCTTACTCTGTCATGATACTTCCTTATCTGGATCAGGGGCCTCTCTACAATCGTTTCAACTTCAGTGTTGCGTTTGCCCCGGATCGCGAATTCATTCCGTCCAATACTGCGAACTACGTGATCCAGAGCACGACGCAGGTCAATGCGTTTCTGTGTCCTTCGGATCCAAATGCCATTGGGCCTTATACCAACTATCTGGCCTGTGCTGGAGGAGGCCCGGTCGATAATTCCGGCTGCACGGGTGTCAGCGGGACGACTTCCTTCCTCTACACGAACGGGATTTTCTTCGTGAACTCGCGCACCCGTATGGCCGACATTACTGACGGTACCAGCAATACCTATTTAATGGGCGAGACCAAGTATATGCAGACCGATAAATGTTCAAATCCCATCAAATCGAGCTTCTGGTCGGGTGGCGCCCGTTTTGATTCTGCCTGGCGTCGCTACTTCACTCTGGCTGCCGCGGTCGATACGATCAACTTCTATAAAACCGACCTGACTCCCAGTTGCGGGGGGGATCGTCCCGGCCGCGCCTTCGGCAGCCACCATACCGGTGGTTGCCACATGCTGATGGCAGATGGCAGCGTTCAGTTCATGTCAGAAAATATGAATCTTGATACCCATCGGGCTTTGGGAGTTAAAGCGGATGGTCTGCCTGTGGGAGGCGTTCAGTAAACTCATGAGATACTGGTCTTTTCTTGCCATCATGGGACTTGGATTCTATGTCGCTGGCTGTTCCGGAACAGGGGATGGAACCGTCTTCTATCCTCTGAGCGGCACGGTGACTCTCGATGGTCAACCGGTCAAGTCCGCCGACCTCTCGTTTGAGCCTGATGGGACCAAAGGAAACCAGGGGCCGGGCGTTCTTGCGGATGTTCAGGAGGGGCGGTTTGCCACGCTCTCTGGTTCAGGAACCGTGGGAGGGCCTCACCGGATTCGGCTATCCCCCAAACCACTGGAAGCTGGCAGTTCCGCGGAACTTGTCGCAGCCCAGTTTACCCCAGTGACGATCGAGCAAAATCTCCCGAAAGAAAAATCAGCCATCACGCTGGAATTTCAGTCGGCCCGGAAGAAGCCTGCCGGTTCACGGTAAGAGGCGATCCGAAAGCGATCAACTCCTTCTTTGATTGAGGGACCTCTATCAGTCCTTCTCCCTCAGGGAGAAGGTGGCCGCAGGCCGGATGAGGGGGGAACGCGTGGCTCTCGATGAAAGGGAGCACATCGCAATCGAGGATGTGATATCGATAGCCATCTCAAATGCAGAGACCAATGCCCCGCACCCCAACCCTCTCCCGCAAACGTGTCCTCTGGCGGCGTAAGCCCCATTCGTGAATAAACAACTGACCTTCATACGCCGCCACGAACCCCGCAAGGGGCTGAGGGAGAAGGTGGCCGCAGGCCGGATGAGGGGGACGCGTGGCTCTCGATGAAAGGGAGCACATCGCGATCGACGTAGTGTTATAGAGATCTATAAAAACACGAAATACTAAATGCCCCTCACCCCGGCCCTCTCCCGCAGGTGGGAGAGGGCGTCTTCCCGGAGAGACTCTCGCATCGCAGGTCTGTTGCGACCAATTTTCTGGAAGCAATTCTTAAAGCTGGACAATGCCCCGGTGAGAGCGTTATCCCAGAAGGGAACCGCGCTCACGGATCATTGACGGAATTGCCTGGTTTTTTTTGATGAATCCCAGGTTCCGTACTGCTTCACGATCACTTTGAGGGAATGCGTTGATGCCTTTGTCTGTACGTGCGGTGAGCCTTGATGTCATGGAGTCTCGACGGGTTCTGCCTCGGTGGTTGTCTCTCATCCTGATTGTCACGTTTGCCTGCTTTGGGAACGAAGCGGCAATTGCTCAAGAGGACACAGTTGTCTTTCCCCAAGGCCAGCTCCATTTTGCGAGCAGCCCCGCCGCTCACCTGGGCCGGCCAATCGGGACAGACTTTCAATTAGCCGACTGGAAGCAGGTTGCGAGCTACTATCAGAAACTGGATCAAGCGGCTAACTCTCTTCAACTTGTTAACGTGGGCAAAACCACGGAAGGTCGCGATCTGCTGGCGGCGGTGATCAGCAGCCCGGCCAATCTGGCTCGGCTTCCCGAAATCAAACGGGATGCGCAACTGGTGGCTGATCCGCGAATGGGGACTGCCGAGCAGCGCCACCTGGCTGTGACACAGGGAAAGCCCATCGTGCTGATTTCGCTCAGCATGCACTCGGATGAACCGGCTTCCACAGAAATGGGGATGCAACTGGCCTGGTTGCTGGCGACCTCTGATGAGGCCCCCTGGGCGGATATTCGCGAAAAAGTCGTCGTCGTGCTGATCCCGTCACTCAATCCGGATGGTGTCGATCATGTCGTCTCGTTCTATCGTGAACGTGTGGGAACGCCCTATGAAGGAGCCTCGCTGAACAAGCTCTATCAGTTGTATACCGGGCACGACAACAACCGCGATTTCTTTGCTCTGACGCAAAAAGAAGCTCGGTTGATGACCCAATTGCTTTATCACGAGTGGAAGCCGCAAGTGATGTGGGATGCTCATCAATACGGAGCAGGAACCCGCGAACGCTTCTTTGTGCCCCCTTACCGCGATCCGCTGAATCCTAACCTGGATCGGGATATCGTGGCGGGAATCAACGTGATGGGCACCAGAGCTGTGGCTGACATGATGCGCGATGGCCGTTCGGGCATTGCGACAGGGATTGGGTACGACAACTGGTGGAACGGAGGAAACCGTTCGGTGCCGGCTCGCCATAATATGGTGGGAATTCTGACGGAATCGGCGTCCGTCAATCTGGCGTCCCCCATCTTCATCAAGCCCTCGGAATTGAAAGACCCACTGGCCCGACCGGTCTATCAGCCATCAAACCAGTTTATTCAGCCCTGGCGCGGGGGTTGGTGGCGACTGCGCGACATCATGGATGACCAGTTGTCGTTTGCCAAATCGCTGCTTTCCAGCGTCAGTCGTGAGCCAGCCTTCTGGCTGCGAGGCACCTCTGATGCTGCCCAGCGAGCAATCGCGGAGGGTGATTCTCAAGGCGTGACTGGCTGGATTGTTCCCGCAAACCAGATTGATCGTCATGCCGTCCGCCGGATGGCCGATATCCTGCTGCTGACTGGAATTGAACTGCATGTCACCCCCACCGAATTGAAGATGGATGGCCGTGAGTATCCTGCGGGTTCTTTAGTGGTGCTTCGCGGGCAGCCTTATGGTCGCCATGCCAAGGATCTGCTGGAGCTTAAAAACTTTCCGGCTGGGGAGAAGCCCTATGATGTTTCCGGCTGGGCGCTCGCCCATTTGTTTGGTCTCCGCCGGGTTGAAGTCTATGGCAAATTTCCCAACAACCTGACTCGAATCACCACTGTTGATGACGCGGTGCGCGGTTTCAAGGGAGATCCCCGGATTCCTGTCGGTGAGACGCAAACGTTGTCTCTCAGTGATGCGTCAAGCTGGAAACCATTGATTCAGAGCTTGGCACGGGGGGGATCGTGGGACTTTGCGACTTATGGAAATGCGGAGGGGTTGCTGACACCTTCATCCACGCCTTTTGATAAAGCCAATGCCAGATCCACGCTGACAATTCGCGGGTTGCCCCGTGTGGGACTCTATGCTCCCTGGACTGCCAGCATGGATGAAGGCTGGCTCCGCTGGGTCCTGGAAGACGCGGGGATTCCTTATGTGACGGTCCGCAATGAAATGTTGAAAGCCGGTGAGTTAGGCGAGTTTCTGGACGTTCTGATCCTTCCCGACGTGACTTCCAAGACGATTAATGATGGCCGTGCGCCGGGCACGATTGAAGATCGTTTTGCTGGCGGCCTGGGAGCGGATGGCGTTCTGGCGATTGATCAGTTTGTCCGGCGTGGGGGCCGGCTGATTACGACGGAAGGCTCAGCCGCCTGGGCGATTGAGCAATTTCAGTTGCCTTTGGAGAATGTCGCGATTTCAAAGGATGCCGAAGGCTTTTCCTGTCCGGGGAGTGTCCTGCGGGTCGTTCCGATGGATTCCCCGTTTACAGCGGGTTTGCCCGATTCGATACCGATGATGTTTTCTGGATCGATGGCATGGTCATTCAGTGACGCGAAAGGGAGGAAAGATTCACCGGTCACAATGGCCAAGCTGCTGACCTATGCTCCCAATAACATTCTGATTTCCGGATTTATTGCGAAGCCTGAAGTTCTGTCAGATCGGGCTGCCTGGGTACAGGCTCGCGTAGACGCGGGAAGGATTGACCTCTTCGCCTTCCGCCCGCATTATCGGGCATGGTCACAAGGGACATTTCCTTTGCTGTTCCGTGCGATTCTTCTGCCTTAACGCGAATTCATCACCCAGAGATTTTCCTGCGTGGCCAGATGAAACTCACCCTGGCGATTCATCTTGGCCCACGCAGGAGAAGGACGGATTGCGATTTAATCGTCGTTGGATCGTAAGAATCCACTGAAACGGAAAATGTAATATGCCAGCGTCAACAATGATTGCAACGTGGCTGCCACATAGGTGAGTGCGGCAGCGTCGAGAACCTGCTTGACGACGACCGCTCCCCGTTGATCGACGACACCCATCTGGTTGAGGTATTGCTTGGCTCGATTCGATGCGTCGAACTCGACCGGCAGGTTGACCAGTTGGAAGAAGACGATCGCCCCGAAGGCGGCAATGCCACCCAGAATCAGAAATTTGCCAAACGGCGAACCCTGAGAAGCGAAGATCGCCCCCAGAATCAGTAAGCCCATGGATAACATAGGGCCGACCGTTGCCGCTGGAACGGCGGCATTTCGGATCACCAGTGGTGCGTAATTTCGAGCATGCTGAATCGCGTGCCCGACTTCGTGAGCGGCAATCCCGACAGCGGCCAGCGTTCGTGAGCGATAGACATCGCTGCTCAGACGCACCACCCGACTGCCAGGGTCATAATGGTCGGAAAGCTCGCCCGGTGTTTCCTCAATGGGAATATCGGTGAGGCCGGCATCATCGAGCATCTGGCGGGCGGCGGCGGCACCAGACAGATTTGACGGTTCCTGCATCCCGGCTGCATATGCGGACTTCACCCGATGCTGCGCCCACAATGACAGCAAGAAGGCAGGGATCACAAAAATGAAGTAAACCGGATCGAAACCCATCATGGCGGAAAACTCCTCTCCTTAAACCTCTTGGTTCACAAAAACACAGGACTCTGTGAGTGCAAAAACCACAAATCAGCGGCTAACACACGAGTGCCATGTCACGGCTTTGTCTTCGGGTTGATGTCGCCGCAACGTCCTCCGTTGTCGGACGTAACAACAGAAGAGACCCGAATTTTATCCTTTGACAATGCACGAGCCACTGGTGGCGAGGAAGTGATCGCTGATCGTTTGGCAACTGCAAAAATGGCCGTCGGGAACGCCAGAATCTGTCTCCAGCAAATGGCGCGCTCAAATCATGAATACGTGAAATTTGTCAAAAAAGATCAAAGGGAATTATTCGTTTCAGTCACAGGGATCACGGAATCATCCACGGAAAGGATCCTCAGAAAATCCTTCGCGGTGATGCACTCATCCCTGTTGATTTTTCAGAGCTTGAGAATCGCAGCAAGTTTTTTCGTGGAATCCCTTTCCGGTCAGAGCATCAATCTGCGAGAATAGGGGCAGAGGGGAATCGTGATGATCCCTCCCCGACATGCGACACGAAATTTCACACCAGATCTTTCACACGTGGAGTTCCCGGAACTTCAAAGCCCCTCCCGACAACAATGGGAGTGCAAGGACATGGGCGATGCAGCGAACATTTTTGAAGTCAAAAATCCACCGTGCGACGGTCACCCAGTCACTGCTCCACTATGAAGGGAGCATTACGGTTGATCGCATGCTTCTGGAAATGGCGGATATTCTCCCCCATGAGCAAGTTCACATTTATAACATTACCAATGGCGAACGGTTTGTGACCTATGCCATTGAGGGAGAAGCTCATTCGGGGGTAATCTGCATCAATGGCGCAGGTGCCCGGCTTGTTCAACCGGGGGATCTGGTCATTATCTGCTCCTATTCCCCCATGAGTACCGATGAAGGGAAAGTCTATACCCCGAAGGTGGTTCTTGTTGACAGCCAGAACAAGCCACTCTCCTGAGAGATTTCTTTTCGTTGCCTGAAGTCTGGCCGACACTCCTCGACGGCTGTCGTGTCACGGCTTTGTCTTGAGGGGGGGGATCGTCGCAACGTCCTCTGTTGTGGGTCTTAACAGCAGGTGAGATTCAAATTTTATACTTGGTCAATGCACTGCTCTCGGCTCAATGATCTGATAGTCTCAATATTACTTACAGGATCTTGAGACGATCAACCGGGATACAACCATGTCGAAGCTGTTTCCACGCTGTCAGGCGATTCCCGTCTCAGGGCATGAAGTGAAGTTTCTGGTCGATAGCTGGCATCGTCTTTCCTGGCATTTTGGGACAGATTATCCACGCCCTTACTTTGACCCGCTGATTGGCCCCTCTGGCCAGAGTCTGACACGTATGGGGCATCCCGGTGCTCCGAACCACGATCATCATCAATCGATCTGGTTTGCTCACATGAACGTGACCGGGGTCGACTTCTGGCTCAATGGGGGGACTCCCGTCATTCGTCAGAAAGAATGGCTGGCTTATATGGACAGTGATGACGAAGCCATCATGGGAGTCAAACTTGAGTGGTTCGATGGCCATAATCCGGCTCCGCTGATGGAGCAGGAAGTGATTGCCTCCGTTCATCCTTATCCGGTTGCTAGCGATGACAACTCCCTTCAACTTCCCGCAGGGGAAACGCTGGTCGAAATTCAGACCACACTGACACCGACTTCTCCCCAACTGGAATTGGGGAAGACGAACTTTGGCCTGATGGCGGTTCGCGTTGCCAAAAACATTTCGGCCGTTTTTGGTGGTGGGAAACTGACCAATAGCGAACAGGCTGAAGGGGAAAAGTCGATTTTTGGAAAGCCCGCGCGATGGATGGACTACTCCGGCCCCGTCATGCCGGGCATTGATCCATCGGCCTCTGATGTGATGGAAGGGATCACCTATTTCGATCATCCGTCGAACCCTGATCATCCGGCTCACTGGCATGTCCGCAATGATGGCTGGATGAATGCCTCATTGTGCTTTACTCAACCCCGCTTGATCACACAGGCCAAGCCGCTGACCGTCCGTTACCTGCTGCATGCTCATGCCGGAGAGTATGACCATGCACGCTCGGCGACGACGTATGACCGTTTTGCCGCTTCACCTGGCTTTGTCGTCGAAAAGGCAAAAATCCCCCATCACACGTGGATGATTCGCCGACAAAGCCCGACATAATTCGGCCGGGGATTTTCTCGGAACAAATGATCTCGCGTTTACAATCAATGATTTTCAATCAAGCCATGAACAGAAAGCGGCATCATGCGTGAAGCGATTCGACGACATGTCTGGGAAGGCCGGACGATCAGCGTGGTGGGCGACGTCTTTCGCTTTCTGGCCACAGGCAAGGAGACTGCGGGGGCTTACACCCAATGGGAAGCGACGGTTCCGCCGGGTGGTGGGCCACCGCCGCACATTCATTCACGTGAGGAAGAAGGGTTCTTTATTATCGAAGGAGAGATCACCTTCACCATCGGCGATGAGCAGGTTGTCGCTGGGCCGGGAATGTTTATTAACATTCCTCGTGGGGCGGCGCATAGTTTCAGCAATGAAAGCGACGAACCTGCCCGGATGCTGGTCACGATTGCTCCTGCGGGATTGGAAGAGATGTTCTACGAGGTCGGGCATCCTCTGGAAGAAGGCTCAACAATCCCTGTGCCTGCCACACTGGCAGATATTGAGAAGTTACTGGCCATTGCTCCGGCTTATGGCATTGAAATTCTCCACCCGCCCCATGAATGAACGAGTCTTGCAAGAGCTAAGAATCTGTCCGGAAGCGTTCAAATCCTTCTCCCTCAGGGAGACATTGGTCTCTACACATCTCAAAAAACTGAAGATAACAGAGAAATACGGAATCGCAGAGCAAGATCAGCAACCATCCATTTGCTCTGTTTCACCTAATTCGCGTTATCTAACAACACCTTCGATGGCATCTTTCTGCCTTTTTCGAGGTCGTTTTTATCGAGATCAATTTTGCTTCCGAGATGTGTAGAGACCAATGCATGAGGGAGAAGGGGTTGAGAGTGATCAGGCAGGTTACGCCATGTCCTTGAGGCTCTTCAGAGCGCGGATTTTCACGGTGTTGCGGGCAGGCTTGGCCTTCACCACCATCATTTCGCCCGGCTTGAACGGATTGGCCCGTTGTGTGGCCTTGGTGGCTGGCTTACGAACAACCTGGATCTTGAGCAGTCCCGGCACGGCAAACACGCCTGGGCCTTTCTTGCCGATCTGCTTGCTGATCAATTCGTTCAGCGCCGTGAAGACAGCCTGCACGTCCTTCTTGGTGAGCGAGGTGGTTTCCGCGATCGATGCGAAAATATCGGTCTTGGACAGTGGCTTCTTCTCTTCGGTTGTCATTCGATTCTCCTGATGGCAGTCAGATTTGGACGCGCCAGTGATATTCCAGAAAAACGGTCTGTCAATTGACGCACGCTCTTCCGGGAAGCAATTGGCTCATAATGCGAGGGCATTGCTGCAAACCCCGTACGATCAGGTATCTAACTGTCGCAAAAATTGAATGTCAATGACGCCTCGACCCCTAAACCCCTGTTTTTCAGGAGTTTTTTTTGATTCCCCCCTTTCAAACCCCTGAAAACAGCCGATTTTCGCTTTAATCGCCTTCCTGTCATCCCAAAGTGAATGCCCTACCCGTCAGAATGACCAGGGAAACGGTGTTGCCCAGAAATTGCAGGTCGCCCCTGTTCATTGATTGGCACTTCCCCTCAACCCTCTGTGGAGATTACGCTAACCTCCTCAGTAATCGCCGGATTGACAGGGCCGAATTGACAGGGCTGGGCTGGCAAGAAAAGGTTGGCAAGAAAGACATCATTCATCATGGCCGAATTACTCATCTGCACGGGGGCATCTCAAGGACAACGATTAAACCTCCCCGCGCGGTCATTGCTGATCGGCCGCGACGAACTGGCGGATATCAAGCTGAGTTCTTCACTGGTGAGCCGGAAGCATTGCCGCATTCAACCGGGGGTCAACATCCGTCCTGGTGTGGAAGCGGTGGTGGTGGAAGATCTTGGCAGCCAGAATGGAACATTCATCAACGAAGCCGTGATTTCCGGCCAAACCGTGCTCGAACCGGGTGATCGTCTGCGCGTCGGGGCCATGGTCTTTGAATTGGTCGCCCCCAATGAAAAAATAACACCTTCCCGAAGCCGGGCAGCCATCTCGACAGAAGCATTCAGCCGTCCCAAGTCGGCCAACCAGCAGCCATCCGAAGGCGAAATTCACGACTGGCTTTCAAAGCAGGATACTGCGGAACTGGGGATTGAAGTTCTCGAAGCGGTCAATCGGGCCGTCGCCCAATCGAGTTCCTCCACCAAGTCACGCGATCGCTCGGAAATCTCCAGCGTCACCACTTCCCCCCAGAATCCCTCGCAATTAACGGTGCCGGAAATGACGGAATCTCCAGGCGAAAGGCAGCTTCCTCCCAATCGCTGGACAATCGAAGCGGCTGAAATTATCCGGCAACATTGGGAAAAGAAAATCCGCCCCTAACCTGCTGTTCTCACATGACAGCCACGACACAACAACAGAGCGTTTTCAGCGGCTACTTTCACAATTTTTCAGCCATGAAATCCACGCACCTGATACACTTCGTAAAAACATCCTCTGTCAATCGGCTTCACGGATCTCTTATCTGCTATGCGAATTATTTCTGGACGCTTCCGCCGGCGTAAACTCGAAGCCAATCCGGGAAACACCACCCGGCCCATCACCGACCGGGCGAAAGTGATTCTCTTCGATAACATCGAGCGGCATTTTCAAGACCGACGCGTCCTCGACATGTTTTGCGGCACCGGTTCACTCGGCCTGGAAGCGTTGAGCCGCGGCGCGAAAACCTGCGTTTTCATCGAGCAGGATCATCGCGCGTTTGAATTGCTCAAAGGAAATATCGAGCATGTCGGCGCCACGGAAATCTCAATCCCCTGGCGGGTCAGCGCGCTCCAGTCGTCTCTGAAACCGCGAGGCAGTGACTGGCTTCCTTATGGGCTGGTCTTCTTTGACCCTCCTTACGTTATGCTAAAGGATCTCAAGCCGGGAACTCCGCTGCATCGCATGCTGACGCGATTAGCGCGGCCAGAACTCACGACAGACGATGTCCTGATGGTGCTTCGCGGGCCAGAAGATGCCGTTTACACGCTGCCAGACTGCTGGAATGTCGAGCGTGTCCTGCGTGTCGGCAGTATGCAATTGGCTCTCATTCGCAAAGTGGCTGGATCTCTTCCTGAGGAAGCCGATGCTTCAGAGGAAGAAGACCTCACTGAAACGTAAGCCTTCTGAAGCTTGCCCGAGATCCGTCAGAAAGCACTCAAACCCTTCTCCCTGAGGGAGAAGGTGGCCGAAGGCCGGATGAGGGGGGGGGGAACGCGTGACTCTTGATAAAAGGGAGCATACAGCTATCGACAAAGTATTGCCGATAGCTATCTAACACGGATAGTTAAATACCCCTCACCCCGGCCCTCTCCCGCAAGCGGGAGAGCGAGCATCTCGGGCAGGGGTTAATAGCGGGGAAGATCCGTATTGATCGTGGTGGCCCAGTGATCAATCCCTCCCGCCATACTGACAGCTTTCGGGAATCCCTGCTGGCGAAGCCATTTCGCAACGCGCAGACTTCGGCCACCGTGATGGCAGTGAACCACAATGTCGTTTTCCTTTTGACCCGCCAACTCCCCCACACGGTCTTGAAGTTCGCTCATCGGCAGCAGCAGTGTGCCATCGATTTTCACAATATGGCACTCGTCAATTTCGCGGCAATCAATGAACAGGAATTCCCGTCCCTGATTAAGCCACTGATGGACTTCAGCACAATTGGTTTCCAATGGCAGTTCTTCGTTCATGATCATGTCTCACAGTGATTCAGAAGTTTGTTTGCCCGTTGCGAGAGTCCTCTCGCAAAAAACCAATGCGACGCGAGATGAGAAGTGGTCTTCGATCGGGAAGGGAAGAGAGATCAACCCGCATTGTACCCGGAAATTTGCGAGGAACTAAGACTTTCCTTTGAATGAAGCGCGACCTTTATCGCCGCTTTTCAACCAGCAGGTGATTATTCATCTACCAGAGAGACCCCCATCATCAACGCAATTTCCCTTAAAACAGGAACATCTGTTTCCGGACGAGTGGGGCTGCCAGGATAAGCCAGATCGGCTTTTGCCCAACCTCGCATTTTGAAGAATTGAGCAGCCGAGTGCTTATAAGCGGCTCCGGGAGAACGAAAAGTGAACGCCCCCAGATACTGCAACTGATCATTCAGCTCATAAAAACGGGGATCACCCGTCCTCCAGTATTCGTCTCTTTGAGCAAAGAGTTCGGGCGCAAAAGTGCTCAAACCCAGCAGGTAATCACTGCCATACATGACCATATCGATGGCAAGATCGTTCCCCGTGTATAGCACAAAGTCGGGACGTTCACGATCGCGCACAATGAGTCGTTCAAATTCTGGCAATCGATGAAATGACGAATGCTTCGCACCAATACATTGCCTGATTTTGAGCAGCTCACCGAACGTTTCCAGGTCATAGACCTTGCCGAAGCGTGCCAGATCGGTCGTCAGCTCAAACCCCAGAAATTGATCGCACCGGGCAGCCAGTTGTTCATAGCGGGGCAGGATTTCATCGCCCGTACCACTGGTCAGACCAAACGATTGAAAGACAATGGGCAAGCCGCCCGCATGGGCAATCTTTTCCATGCGTTCCGCATAGTGAGCAAGCTGAAAAGCCGCACCGGGTTCGTCACCAACAAAAGCACCAGCAATGAAGGGCTTGCCTCCCAGAATCGCCTTTGTGCGACTGAGCACTTCCTCTTCCAGCGTCACGCCCAGCAGGTTGACATACCCCGTATCCATATTGACTGCGGGAGTCAGCCCCGCTTGCGCAGTACGGACAAGGTGCGCCTCCCACGCCAGCCAGTCAACGGTTCGTTCATCCTGCATAGGCAGGAGAATCGCCGACGCCCCTTTCAGAGTACGGCGAGGCTTAATCATGGAAAGCGGATCAATTGTTGAATGTGCCGACATCGGGATTTCACCAACGAGAACGGTGAGAGGACAGAACATCTGTCCCGGATTCAAGGGGTTAGAGGGTCAACGCGAAGAACGTGGGGGTTTTCCACGAAGTGGGCTTCGATTTTGCTCAGCAAAGGGTTGATCGTATATCGTTGAATGTGATGCGGTGGCGTCCAGAGCCGCCATTCATAGCCAACATGTTCAGTGAGCTTGAGGGGACGATCACGGTTCAACCACCCCAGATAAATCATGAGCGTCTTCTCGACTGGCTCCGGGCCGAATCGGGCTTCAACAGGATGATAAGTCTCGGAATACCAGAACGTCGGGTCTAAAGCCACGTCCGTTCGCGGGATGCCTGTTTCCTCTTCCATTTCCCGCAGAGCACATTGCAGATCGTCTTCGCCTTCTTCAAGGTGGCCCTTGGGAAGATCGA
This sequence comes from Planctopirus sp. SH287, assembly GCF_056500625.1. Taxonomy (NCBI): domain Bacteria; kingdom Pseudomonadati; phylum Planctomycetota; class Planctomycetia; order Planctomycetales; family Planctomycetaceae; genus Planctopirus; species Planctopirus sp. SH287. Next base: position 3,870,650 of record NZ_CM151403.1, read on the forward strand.
ATCGATGGCGGTGCTTGAGCAGCAGAAAGGTTAAATGAGGAGATTTACGAAACAGGATGACTCCGCACGCCCTGACTTGTCGCATGCTTGATTGTCTCCCTGTGATCAAGTTTGACTCCGTGAGAAAACACGTTGCCAAACGACTTGTGATGTGCGTGATGAATATCGACTGACAGGAATTCGACGGTGTTGCCTGACTCCTGATTTCTGACCATGGACTATATCGTCGGAAAGCGATTGTGGCGAATGATCCCGGAAACAGAGAAGATCCCCGTTTCGCGACAATGCCCCTGATGTTGGTTGTTCGGAAAATTTGGCGCCATAGAATGAACGAGTCGATGCGCAACTGATGCTGACCGCTCATCGACAGCCTTCGGGGTTCACCCAAAGAGAACATCACTCTGACTGCCTTGTCAATTTGCCCGTGGGAATGAGCCAATTCTCGGGCCTTCACCGAAATGTCTCGTTCACAGAAACTGTCAACTGAGGAGATTCTTTGATGCCTTTCACATTACCAGCGCTGCCCTACGCCCCCAGTGCCCTTGAGCCGCACATTGACTCCCAGACGATGGAAATCCATCATGGGAAACATCATCAGGCTTATATCAACAACGCCAACAAGGCCCTGGAAGCACATCCCGAATTGGGATCGCTGACGGCTGAACAACTGATTTCCGATCTGGCCAAAGTTCCCGAAGGGATTCGTACTGCCATCCGTAACAATGCGGGGGGGCATGCCAATCATTCACTCTTCTGGACGGTGCTTTCTCCTGAAGGTGGCGGAAAGCCAACCGGAGCTCTCGAAGCCGCGATCAATCATACGTTTGGAACGTTTGACGCATTCAAGGAAAAGTTCATTGCCGCCGCCACGACCCGCTTTGGCAGCGGTTGGGCCTGGTTGAGTGTTGATTCCAAGGGCGGGCTGGTTATTGAAAGCACCGCCAATCAGGACAGCCCACTCATGGAAGGTCGCACGCCGATCCTGGGGCTGGACGTTTGGGAACACGCCTACTACCTCAAATATCAGAATCGCCGGCCAGATTACATCGGCGCTTTCTGGAATGTGGTGAACTGGCCAGAAGTCTCCCTTCGCTTTGCCGCTGCTGGTGGAAAATAAACCTCCAGCCGGGTCACCGTGAAAATGGTTTGATGAATCAGGGCAGAACTGGCCAACCAGCCGAAGAAGATACCTGAGCCATTTTATCATCAATTCGCGATGTTTTTGCGTGGCATGCCTGTGGCTCTCACAGGCATGCCTTTCGCACCTCATACGAAATTTCAGTTTGCGTCAGACGCTTCTCTCAGACTGACACCTGCTTGACCAACATGCTTCGGAGACACGCCCATGCCTTGTCCCCCAGTCGCTCCGGCGGAACCTCCCCGGACAATCCGGTTCATCATGGTCGGCGGGTTTCTGGGGGCGGGAAAAACAACCACATTGGCCCGGCTGGCTCGCCAGTTCATCAGCGAAGGGAAGAGCGTCGGGATTGTCACCAATGACCAGGCGACAGATCTGGTGGATACCAACTCGTTGAGGTCGCAAGGCTTTGACGTGGGAGAAGTCGCAGGGGCCTGCTTCTGCTGCTATTTCAATGAACTGATTGCCACGCTGGGCCGGCTCGATCAATCGAACGCCCCGGAGATCATTCTGGCTGAACCCGTGGGAAGCTGCACAGATCTCGTGGCCACAGTGGTGCAACCGCTGAAGCAATTGTACGCCGCTAAATTTTCCATCGCCCCTTATGCCGTTTTGCTGAAACCCTCTCATGGCCTGAAAGTGCTTCGCGGCGAAGGGGGTGGCTTCTCTCCGAAAGCGGCCTATATCCTGGAAAAGCAACTGGAAGAGGCTGACGCCATTCTGGTCAATCGCTGTGATGAGCTTTCCCCAGACCAACTGCAGGAATTAATGACACTGGTCAAAGCCAGAACACCGGCAACGCCCGTGTTGCGAGTCAGTGCCAAGACCGGAGAAGGTTTTGACGCTTACCACGAACTCCTGCAACAGGATGGCGTTTTTGGACGAAAGATTCTGGAAATCGACTATGATATCTACGCCGAGGGAGAAGCCGAACTGGGCTGGCTCAACACCAGCGTCACCATTTCCAGTCCCCGGCCTGTTGCTCTCGATGCGCTTTTGCTGGCGATTATCAACCTGTTGAAAGTTCAGTTTGCCACAGCCGGAGCAGAGACGGCTCACCTTAAAGCGATTGGACTGTGGGAAGGCTTTTTTGGCGTGGCGAATCTCACAAGTAGTGACGGTTCCGTGGAACTCTCGTTGCCATCGAATTGTCAGGTGCAGCAAGCCGAAGTGGTCATCAATGCACGAGTCGCGATTGATCCAGAAGACCTGCAAAGCTGCGTGACCAACAGCCTGGCCCGTGTGTCGGAAGAATTCGGAATCGCGATTGAATTAAGGCAAACACAAAGTTTTCGTCCCGGCCGCCCCCAGCCGACCCATCGGCTGGCGACAAGTGTTTAATCCCCCTCACAAAGCCTGTTGTATTTGTGTTTGTGTGTTTGAAAACTCTGTTTGCTTCGTCAGATTCAGTAGCATCAGCAGCAGTTTTGCGAGAGCTTGTATATGAAAAAACCTTCCTCAGAACACTGATGAAAATCACTGCTTGAGAAAGACTCTGATCCGATCGTTTTTCAGGCCATCCTATGTATCTCGAATTTGCCGCACGATTACTGACCGTGACTGATAAACGACTCGCCTGGAAGTTGGCGTGGAACATGGGAGTCAAAGGAGGACTCTCCGTTTTCAGATTCAAACAACGGCTGAAGCAGGGAGAGAGCTTTCCTCCGTTCCTTTATATTTCGATCATCAATAGCTGCAACCTTCGTTGTCAGGGGTGCTGGGTGGATGTGGCCGCCAAGCAGCAGGCTATGAGTGTTGAAGCCGCCAACCGCCTGATTAACGATGCCAAGAAAGAAGGGAACAGCTTCTTTGGGATTGTGGGGGGCGAACCGTTCATGCACCCGCATCTTCTGGAAATTCTGGCTAGCCATCCTGATTGCTATTTCCAGGTCTTCACCAACGGCCACTTCATCACTAAAGAGGTCGCGAGGAAGCTGAGGCAGATGGGAAATGTGACCCCTCTGATCAGCGTCGAAGGAACAGAAATTATCAGCGATGAACGTCGCGGACGGACGGGCGTGCTCAGCAAGACCATGGCCGGGTTAGAGAACTGCCTTCAACAGCGGTTGGTGGTTGGCGTCTGCACGAGCATCTGCAAAACGAACATCGACGACCTGTTGACGGAAGCCTGGGTCGATCGGTTGATTGAAATGGGTGTGCTTTACACGTGGTTTCATGTGTATCGCCCCATGGGCCCCGACCCACAGCCTCAGCTTTGCCTGTCACAGGAAGAACAACTGCGGATCCGTCGGTTTGTGGTGAATATCCGGGCGACCAAGCCCATCGGAGTGGTCGACGCATATTATGATGGAGAAGGCCAGGCGCTCTGCCCGGCCGCCACGGGAATTTCGCACCATATCAGCCCCTGGGGCGGGATTGAGCCTTGCCCGATCGTGCAGTTTGCCAAGGACTCCATCCATGACGAACGCCCGATTCGGGAAGTCTTTCGTCAGTCGGTCTTCCTTCAGGATTTTCGCAAACTGGCAGCCTCTTCAACACGAGGCTGCATTGTGCTTGAGCGGCCTGATCTGCTCAAACGCCTGGTAGAAGATCATCAGGCGCCCGATGGAACCGTTCGCAAAACAGCGCTGGCCGAGCTGGAAGCCATGCAGAAACTTCCCTCGCAAGGGACTTCCACACCGGATCAGTTGATCCCGGAAAAAAGCTGGGCCTACCGGATCGCCAAACGACTCTTCTTCAATGACTTCGGAGTCTACAAAAAAGCCGCTCAGCAGCCGCATCCCTACATGACTCAGCCGTAAGCCTCTGCCTCTGCACTGACTTGGAAACGGGTCTAAGCCACCAGGTCTAATGCCACCAGGTCAGATACCAATCCAGCAGTTCGCCATAGATCGGGCAGAGCTGGCATTGAACTTGAAGTGGCACGTAGACTCCCAGCCACCAGGGCGACCGCAAGCCCCAAAGTGCGCCGTACCATGACCAGAAAAACGGGCCTAGCGAAAACGCATAAGGAATAAAGCCCCAGACCAGAATCCCTTCCCAGGAAAAGGCCCAGTCCGTCACAGACTTTCTTGTCAACGAGCGATACCACGCCAGCATCAGGCAGACTTTCGCTCAGGTGATAATTGGGCTGATTGAGACGGATGGCTGGCCAAATACTCTGCGACAGCCTCTCGCATCGCTTCCTGAAAATCGACCTGAGGCTGGTAACCCAACTCCATCTGTGCACGATGAGAACTGAAGTCCAGATTCAAGCCCAGAAATTTGATGCGTGCGCCGGAGAGCAGGGGGGCCTCCTTCATTCCACGCCATCGCCACACGGTTTCTAACGTGTGAGCCAAAACTTTGGCGACGCCCAGCGGAACCACTTTCTTGGGAAGTGGCAGACTTGCTGCCTTGGCAACGGTTTCCACAAACTCCCGCTTGGTCACCAGCCGACCATCGGTCACATGAAAAATTCGTCCGGGCGGAATTGTCTGCTCCAATGCCAGGTCAATCGCCTGTGTCAGGTTGTGAACCGACGTGTTATTGATCAGCTTTTCTGGTGTTCCCAGATAAGCGAACTGTCGAGTCGCCAGCTTCTCCATCAGTCGCGGTAAGACGGAGCGATCCCCCGGCCCATAAATGAAACCCGGCCTCAAAATGACTGCTGGAAAGTTCTCCCGGCTGGCCATCCCGGAGACCAACTGCTCCGATTCAATTTTCGTGAGTGTGTAACCGTCAATCCCACTGGTAGAGACCGGCACTTCTTCATTGGTGCCGTAATGGTCTTTGGCAGGAAAAACGCCCAACGAGCTGATATGCACAAACTTTTGAAAGCCAGGCTCTTTGGCAGCGGCTTCAGCGAGAACACGAGTCCCTTCGACATTCACCCGACGATAATCTTCGGTCGCGCCCCAGTCACCCACCTTGGCCGCACAATGCACAACCGACGTGATGCCTCGAGCCGCCGCTTGCAGGCTGGCGGCGTTTTCCATATCACCCCGGGCGAACTGAAGCGTCGGAAACTCTGCCTGGGAGAAAATCTGCCGGGCGCCATTTTCATCCCGCACCAGCGCCCGCACATTCCAACCGCGTGAGAAGGCCCACGAGATCACATGACGACCCACCAGTCCGGTGGCCCCCGTGACGAGCAGTGTTTTTCCAGTTGTCTGATCCATCAGGCAGCTTCCTTGGCAATTTCAGTGACTTCGATAATCTCGCGGGAAATCCGTTCGGTGGCGCTGCCCCTGGCCCAACTGCGTGCTGCCTGAGACATCGTTTCCCGTTTGGCATAATCACCAATCAGTGACGTCAGTGCAGCCTCAAGTTGCCGGGTTGTTTCCAGAACATCAGCGGCTTGTTCCACCACCAGTGACGCGTGACGCCTGGCGAAACTTTCAGCGTTTCTCAACTGGTGGCCGTCAGATGATTCCGGATAAGGGACAAGGATCGAAGGAATCCCGGCACACGCCAATTCGGAAAGCGTGGTAGCTCCCGAGCGGGCAATCGCCAGACCGGCACGGGAATAGACCGGCACCATGTCCTTCATAAACGCATGCACTTCACAAGGCAGCGAACGACGGGCATAACGGGCTTTCAGTGCCACTTCCTGACGCGGGCCTGACTGGTGAATGACGTCCCACCCTTGCAGCAAGTCACGGTTTTGTTCAAACAGAAGTGCCACCGCTTCATTCAGTCGGTCGGCTCCCTGACTGCCGCCAAGAATGATCAGCGTTCGTCGTTCTTCGCTATAAGGGGTGCCGGCGAGTGCCTGGATCTCGGGACGAAGCGGATTGCCTGTGACAATGACTTTTGCTGTCCGAGGCAGCATGGCCCGGGTTTCATCAAAGGTCACGCAGATCGCATGCGCCCGGCGTGCCATGCACCGCGTGGCCCGACCGGGGATCGTGTTCTGTTCTAATAAAAGATAAGGAATCTCACGCCGACGAGCCGCCAGAATCATGGGGACGCTGGCATACCCACCCAGCCCCACAACCACATTCGGCTTGAACTGATCGACAATCCGTAAGGCAGAACGCCAGGCGGAAAAACTCCGGCTCAAAAAGCGAATCGGGGATTGCCACAAATTACGAAGCGGCTCTGAAGGAAGCGTCGTTTGCTCATAGGGACTGGAAGCCAGGATCTCCCGCTCCAGAGGGCGTTCGGTTCCTGCGAACAAAAAACGGGCCTTGGGGCACATGGCCTCAATGGCCTGAGCGGTTGCGATTCCAGGGAACAGATGCCCGCCTGTTCCACCCCCCGCAAAGAGGATCCGAGGTGTCCGGCGGGTCGACTTCATTCCGCCCACCTCTTCATCAGGGACGAAACGAAAAGCTCAGAGGGCGCGCACCAGAAGCGTGTTCTGCCTGTTTCAGAAACATTCCCGGCGAATACAGACCATCGGATGAGCGAAGTCTGTCCGACGTGCTGTGTGCTGAATGGTGTTGAGGGCTGCATACAAGACCCACTCCTTGAGTGAAATCGTTGTACACCTCCCGTCTCATTTCAGCAATCAACCCGGCCTTTGTCCCTGGGATCAGGGACAGAACAGATGACTGTCTTCAGCATTTTACCGTGTTTTTCCAGCAACAGGTTCTTACTTACCCTGTGATTGGCCACTGTTAATTTGCGAAAAGCCACTGGCGACCTCATCAGAGGAGAGTTACTCCCCAGCGGCTGGAGGCAGCACAGAAGGGACAGGCCATTCACGGGTAATACCATCTCGACCTGTCGCTAAGACGGACTTCCCATCACTCGTGAATTTGACTGAGTACATGGTCCCCGACTGATCGTCATAGGTGGCCACTGGAGTCATCGTGTCCAGGTTCCACAACCGCAGAACACGGTCTTCGCCAACCGAAGCCACCAGATGAGAATCAGGAGAACAATCCAACGACCAGATGTCGGCAGTATGCCCTTCCAGATTGCCCAGGTTGGCACCGGTTGAAGTCTCCCAGACATGTAACCGCTTGTCCCAGCCACCAGTCACAATTTTCTGATCGTCGGCTGTAAAGCCCACACTGTAGACACCACCTGTGTGGCCCGTCATTTCCAGCAGTAACGAACCGCTGGCGGCATCCCACAGACAGACATTCTTGTCACCGCCACCGGAAACCAGATATTGGCCATCATGCGACCACCCCACCGAGACCACGCCACTCGTATGGCCGGGAGTCATGGCCAGTCGTTCCCTGGTATCGACATCCCAGATCTCGACCTGCCCCGTCCGTGTTCCCACGGCCAGACGATGCCCCTTGGGTGCAAACTGTAACGTTCTGACCGGCCCCGAGGCTTTCAATGTTTCCTTTAACTGACGCGTGGCCAGATCAAAGATCTTGACGCTGCCATCATCGCCACCGCCGGCAAAATACTTCCCATCCGTGGAAACGCTCACGCCCCACACCGGGCCACTGAAAGCCTGAACGGTGCCGAGAACACGATGCTGATCGCGATTCCAGATCCGAATGGTGCCGTCATCAATCGCTGTGAGAAGTTGTTTTCCATCAGCCGTCACAGCCAATGCCCAGACTGGCCCGGCACTCGTGGTGTAAGTCTGCGCGGGCTTCGTGCGAATCGCCCGACCATTGGCAGTGCCAGTAACACTGATGTCAGAACCAGCTTCAGAGGCAGGGACTCCCGCGGCCGATCCTAATGGAAGAATACTCGCCGATTGCGTCCCCCCCGAACCAACACTTCCAGACTGCCAGTACCAGAAACTGACAGCAGAGAGAGTCAGCATCATCCCTCCCACAATGCCGCCAATCAACGCCAGCAATCGGTTGCGAGCATGCCGCCGCTCTGCTTGCCGGCAGGTCAACGAAGTCTCATTGAACGCATCTCCTGCCACAGAGGGTAATTGAAGCGGCGAAAGGTGTTCTAACTGCTGGTACTTTGATCCCAGAATATGGGCCACTTCAGCCGCCGAGCTGTAGCGGTCATCACGATTCCGCTTGAGGAGATTTCCAATCACTTCAACCAGCCATGAAGGAATATCCGCATTAAGCTGACTGATGGGCCGTGCGTTTTCTTCGGTGATTTTACGCAGAATCGCCAGGGGCGTCGTCCCCGAGAACGGTGGCACACCCGTGCACATCTCGTACATCACCGCCCCCAGGCTGAACAGGTCTGACCGTTCATCGACCTCTTCACCCAGTGCCTGCTCAGGCGCCATGTAAAGCGGTGTCCCAGTCACAAATCCCGTCTGGGTCAGTTTCACATCCTCAACGCACCGGGCCAGACCGAAGTCGGTTAATTTGACCCGACCACTGGGGCCTTCCAGAAGAATGTTTCCTGGTTTGACATCACGGTGAATCAGGCCCTCCGCATGCGCCGCCGCCAGGCCAGCCGACACCTGCATGCCAATCCGTACGATGTCTCGCAGGGGGAGTCGATGCTCTTTAGCAATTCGTGCTTCCAGCGTGGTTCCCTGAACCAGCTGCATGACCAGAAATGGCAGGTCACTATTGGCGGATGTTTCCACATGATGCAGGGAAACCACATGTTCGTGCGTAATCGCAGCGGCTGCTCGGGCTTCTCGACAGAAGCGCAGACGGGCGGTTTCATTCGAGGCCAGTTCAGGATCAAGTACCTTAATCGCGACCGCTCGCTGCAATCGCGTATCAAACGCTTCCAGAACAACACCCATCCCGCCTCGACCGATCACGCGGGAAATATCAAAATGCGACAACCGGCCCAGATAAGCCGGGTCAACAGGTGGTGACAGAAAATCGAGTTTTAATTCTCCACGACTGGGATGGGAAAAGTTGTTCCCTGACGCCGTTGAGGAACTCTCGCCGTTCAAGCTGCTTAATGGGTTGGGAAGCGGGCTGATTTCGGGAATGAACGTCTCAGCCAGATCGACTTCCACTTCACGCAGCGCAGGCCAATAGGCCGATCCCGATTCAGGAACGGCTTGATCAACATGTTGACAGATGCGACCCATTTTTCGGCCAAGAGCACAGTCGCCCGTCGCCAGCTTTTCCAGCGCGTTCTGGCAATGGACACAATGATCCAGATGGCAAATACAGACTTCCTGCTGCTGCGAATCAAGTGTTCCCAGCATGACCTGACGAAGCTGCTCGATTGAAGGGCAAGGGGAATCGCAGGTCTTCACGTTGGTGCTTGATGTGGATCGAACGGAGACCGACGAACCATCCCCGGTCAGATTCTGCTTTGGATGATTTGTAGGTTGTGCTGACATGCTTACGCTTCCTCTTCGTCAATCAGTCGCTGAACCTGCTCTTTGAGGCGAGCGAGCACCCGGCTTTTTGCCACATAGACCGCGCCACTCGACATTCCGAGCCGATCGCCGACATCTGCTGCGGATTCCCCCAGCACAGCCGTTCCCCAGAATGCTTCCCAGGTATTGGGCTGAAACTCGCCTTTGATCTTCTCAATCGCAATGCCCGCCAGCCGCCGTCGATACTCGTCTTCCCAGGATTCTTCGAGCGTGTTGTCGTCCGAAGGCGTCGCCTGAAGCATCTCGTGAGCTGCTGTATCACCTGCCGCTTTCGGTTTATTCTTCCGTGAGGCCAACAAGTTAAACACTTTGTTGCGGGCAATAGTGAATAGCCATCCGCGAAAACTTCCTTTCGCGCTATCGTAGTCCAATCGACCAATTGCCGAAGAAACCGACCGGAGCGTGTCCTGCATCACATCAGCCGCATCCGCATCCTGAAGCCCGCGCCCGCGAGCAAAACGATAAATGACGGGGCCATACAACTCGGCAAACTGCTGCCAGGCTGTCCGATCGGCGGTATCACGTAAACGAATCAACAGGCTGACGCGTGTTAATGGAGAATTCTGGAGCACCCGGCACATCCCTCAAAGATGTTGGCTGGCTCGATCCGAGACAGATCGACGCCACCAGAGCGACCGATTCTATGGTCAATGCCATCAACAATCGATGACTGACCCAAAGATTCGGTGATTGTCTCAAAGAATTGTTACGCCGAAGCCCATCAAAAAGAGAGGCTCTTTTCAAAAAAGAACACAGCCGAAAAATTCATTAAGTCATTCCCAATGAGACACTTAACAAAATTTTCGGCTGCGAAAGCTGCTCAACGCCACGAAACGTGGGGCCACCGCCACTCTTTATGCGCAAGTCTTTTTATGGCAAGATGTTAGTAATCGGCTCTGTTTGAATGGCCACAGTTCCCGTTGTTGATGCCACAGAAGCATGGGGAACCGACAGCCACACGCCGGCAGCCAGCATGACCAATGCAGCCAATGCAAAAATTGCGACCCGCTGCAGGCGACGCGTATTCACTTCCTGGATCTGGCCAATCACTTCACGCCGTGCCGCAAGCTCAAGGCTTTGTGCCGCTTGCCAGGTATCTGTCCGAGTCGCCACCCAGTTTGGCAGCCGCGACTTGGTGTCGCTCAATAGCAATGTGGTATTCGTTTCCATTTTCCATCCGAGTACAAAGTCAACCGATGAGCACCTTCTTCGGCATCGCCGAACCGTCAGCCTCACCGTTTTTCACACGGGCACTCAACTCCAGATTTCTGCGTTGAGAACCACTGGCCCCCTCCCAACCCCTCATCTCCATTCGCGAACTGCTGATCCAACCCACCAACTCACTCAATGGACTCGCGGCTTCAGGAAAAGTTCACGTAGCAGGAAACTTCGCCGCTTGGCAACCCGTTGTTTCCTTCTCGAGAGACGGGTGCATCTCTCAAGTAAATCAGGAGATACGGCTGGAGACCGCTTCTTCGCAGATGTTCCGAGCACAGGAAACGTCCCAAAGTCAGACGCACAGGCCGCCCCTCGCCAATCTCGGTCTTTACCACACCGCGCCGGCTTGAGGGTGAATACCGGACAGCTTGAGCAATCTTTCAAGCCAATCAAAAACGCCCTGTCGAGATGCCTGAATAAAACGTAAGTGCCCAGATCCTGATGTGTTCGACAAGTCAGAACTGATGATCGATGGTGAACAATACAGGCCACAATGAAACGAAAAAAATCAATGTCGTTTTCCTGGAGAGAAGCCATATGATCTTCTCAGGAACGTGATGCACTCTGAGCAAACAGCGCCGGTTTGATCAGGTAAGCTTCATCGCATGAACTCATGCGGTTGTTGTTTTCTGCGTTCACACCATTGGCCTGATTTTTTTGCGAACATTACGGGTGACCATTTTCATGACAGGTTCTCGCCGATTCACTATTCAGGTTCTTGCCGCATTTCTCACGGTTTTCATTGGCTCGGCAGCCTCTTTTTTTGCTGTAGCAAAAGCTGCCGACAAAGCCATTGATGACTTTCCCGGACTAAATAGTGCGACTGACTGGCCCTGGTGGCGCGGGCCACAGCGCAATGGCCACGCCGTGAAGACTGCCAAGCCACCGGTGGAGTTCGGGAGCGAAGTGGCTGTCAAGTGGCGAACCGCCGTTCCCGGTCGCGGCCACGGCTCACCCATCATCGTCGGAGAACGCGTCTATCTGCCGACGGCGAACGAGTCGGAGCAAGGGCATTACGTTCTGGCTTTCGACCGCAAGACAGGCAAAAAGCTCTGGGAAACCGAGATCAATCGCGGTGGTTTTCCTGAAAATAATCACCCGAAAAACACAGAAGCGTCGCCCACGATTGCCTGTGATGGCGAACGACTTTTTGCCGCTTTCTATCATCACGATCAGGTTGAAATCATTGCCCTGGATCTTGAGGGAAAAGTCGTGTGGAGGAAATTCGCCGGTCGCTTTAAACCGCAGCGGTTTGAGTATGGTTACGCTCCCTCGCCACTGCTCTATCAGAACTCGGTGATCCTCTCAGCGGAGTGGGAAGGCGACAGCTTCATCACCGCGTTTGATCGTGCCACAGGTCGCTTGCTCTGGAAAACACCTCGAGAAGGGCTGCTCACATTCTCATCGCCGGTCATTGCTCATGTGGCCAGAAAAGATCAGTTACTGATCAGCGGGCAAGACAAAATCTCGTCCTATGATCCCGCCAGCGGGAAGCCTCTCTGGAGTACGCCGGGAACCACCACAGCCACCTGCGGCACAATCATCTGGGACAATGATCTGGTCGTGGGCAGCGGCGGCTATCCCAAAGCGGAAACCATCGCGATCAAAGCCGATGGCAGCGGCAAAGTTCTCTGGAAAAACAACCAGAAGTGCTATGAGCAATCGATGATTCTCATTGATGGCTTTGTCTATGCCTTCACCGATAACGGCATCATGTTCTGCTGGAATGCCAGAACGGGCAAAGAAATGTGGAAGCAGCGATTAACCGGCCCCGTCAGTGCCTCTCCCGTTTATGCCGGAGGCGTGATCTATTGGGCCAATGAATCAGGCACCATGTATGTCTTTAAGCCCAACACCAGAAAGTATGAGGAAGTGGCGAGAAACACACTGGGCAACAGCACATTTGCCAGCCCCGCCATCGTCGGGAAAGAGATCTTCCTGCGGGTCGGTGAAGAGGCGGGCGGCAACCGTCAGGAATGGCTCTATTGCCTGGAGTAAACTGATTCACACTGGTGCATTTCGCTGATGCTCAAGAAATCAACAACGACACGCCTCATCGCTCCGAGAGTCGTGTCGTTGTTGATCGGGCTTTATTCATCGCGCAGAGAGGGAAAGCCATCCTGTTTTTCATGAGATCAGCCGACGATTCGTCGGGCCTTCTCCAGAAGAAGATCGATGGAATTCTGTCCTTCATTCACAGGGACTCCCTCCTGAAACAGATAGTTTTCAGGGGGTAAGAATCCTGCATCTTGAGTTTCAGGAGTGTTTCCCGGCTTCGCCTTCGGATCGGGACGCAAGGGCATCTCAACTTTAACCGTGTGGGTTCCAATCACGGCCCCCAAGTGCCCGCTGGTGATTTTCAGTGAATAAGTGCCATCAGTCGCGGTGATGCCTGTGGAACTTGGCCCGCTACCGGGATTAAAAATAACCTTCGCATCGGCAACAGGCTCACCCTTCAGAGTAACTTTACCATTGACGGAGGACATCGGAGGAAGGGACTCAGAACTGCCGCATCCCATCATGCACAAAGCAATGATCAGCGGAGACACGCACATCGAACGGACAGTAAACTTCATATCGTTCAAGTTTCCTGAGAGAGTCAAACAATCGCCTTTGCCCGCAAACACCGGGGTGAGAAGTCGGCCCGAGAGACGTTTCAACTCGGCTACCCCGTTCTATTTTGTGTGATGACTGGCTTGAGGCAATTATGCTTTCAGCGAGCCAAAGGCGGGACGGCTTTTCTGTAAGCCCTGTAATGGGTGCTTAGAACTCGCCAACAGTCACGCCATCTGCCTTTGAGCAGATATTGGCCCAGGTTGGTTCATTCATGTTTTCTGACACGAATCGCACCGAGCCATCGGCCAGCAGAACGTGGGCGCCGCCGGTATGAGCAGACAGCACTTTTGTATTCCGATAATAAGGGTAAGTGCTGCGGGAAACGGCTGATTTGTCGTTAATCAGGCCGTGAGTGACTGTGATTCCATGCCACCAATCGGCTGTTCCTGCTGACCCGCCGTTCCACAGTCCACCCATGTATCCAAACGCACGGCAATCTTTTGTGGTGGGAGTACACGTCGGATCGCTGTTTGACTGCTCAGCCACCATGACCGTATTCGAGGTACCATCGGTGATTTTTGCGATGTCAACGGGTGGTACGCTGGTTTGATTCCCTGCGGAATCGTAGGCCGTGGCGGTAATGATCACGCCATTCCAATTCGCCCGGCCCATAGAACCACTCCAATGCGAGGGAACGGGGCAGCAACTATTGCTGTTGGCAGGGTCGTTGTTCGAGCCTGAAATGCCGACATAGTCGGAGATCTGAATGTTCGCCGAAGTTCCTGTCGCGATGCCAAGAGCCGTGGCTGTCGGGGCGTTAATGGTGTGGGGGCGGGTGGATGGCAACGGGTTGGAGGGACAATTCAAACCGGCAATTCGGGCTGTGGTCATCGTGACCCAGTTCCTTGCCACTCCATCCTGGGCACTGAAGTCATTGCCGTTGAATGTCAGTGTGTTGTAAGCGGGCGCCTGATCCATCATGGGCATAATTCGCACGATCCACGATGCGGATCGATTGCGTGTGGCCACCACCGCACTTTGTGGAAATGAGGCAATGGGAAACTGGCGATTCACATCGTGGTAGTTATGTAGTGCCAAGCCAATCTGCTTCAGATTATTGCGGCACTGCGTACGCCTGGCCGCTTCCCGAGCCTGCTGCACAGCCGGAAGAAGCAGGGCAATCAGAATCGCGATGATCGCAATCACCACCAGCAATTCAATCAGTGTGAAGCCTTGTCGTCTGTTCATGACCATGCCACTTCCTGCCAAGAAAAATAAAAAGAGAGAATCTCTGCGCGGGCGAACTCATTCTTCGGCCCCGTATCTCTACTCAGCAAATATGAAACCGCTGGGGCGATAAAATCTAACAATTGATTATACGCACGCGTTTCTGGAGAGATTTGAGAAAGCGCTGACCCTAACGTGATCACACAGACGGGTTCATCAGAGAAATGCGCAATCCACAATCTGTACTGAAATACCCTGCACATCTTTAACAAGGCAAGATGACATGCCCGATTGGTGTGCGATCTCTGCACAACAAATCATCAGCATGACTGACGAAATACAGCAGCCTATGTGAATGCGTTGCTGAGTCGTCTCTCAGGTCGTTATTTCTCAGGCCAGATGGCAATTGGCCTCACCATGGCATTCGTGCCTTGCTTGCGGCACTGAGCAAGCATGCTCTGCGAAACGAGGGAGGATCGACATTCGGCATGCTCACACAAAGCCGCAGCTTTGTCGCAAGCATCAAATGACGTTTCCTTCAACACGCAGTTGATCTCTAAAAAGCGGATCAACAACCCCGAGCGCATTCCGGAAGATTAGAAGCCGGGATTGGTGGAAACGGGTTGTCCACTTCCCTGTTGGACGGGTGCAGCCGCCGGAGCACCGGCCATTCCTCCAGAACCAATCCGCTGACGACGCGTCGCATAACGAATCGGGAACGAAGCCCATTCGGTATTCGGGTGATCCCCCAGCTTCATGCTGATGGAATCAAAGGCATGATTTCCACCACGTGACAGCGCATGTTCGGAAACATATTGCGTCAATCCCAGCCACTGACGATCAGGGGCGGCAATCCCGAAGAGGTTGGGACGTTCAGCCCGAAAACCCAGAAACTCTCGTGGCAACGCGGTGGTATGCAATGCCGTCAACAAAAAGGCCATCGTCAGATATCCGGTCAGAAATCCAAAGGCCCAGCGAAGAGGGTCATATGCCATGGGGATGACTTCAACATCCAGCTTGACAATCTGCTCAAAACCCACACGCAGCGCAAAGACGGCAGCAATGAAAATCCCCACCATCGCGATCGTGTCCGAGCGATTGGAAAAGAACGGATGCAGACCGTCGAGCAGCATGGCCAGCGGCTCAAAGAAATTCATGGCCACCAGACCAGCAATCAAAGTGCACCAGAACGTCACCACAGCAGACCACGCACCGTCGCTGGCCACGCACCAGGTGACAACGCCGAGAATCGCCAGAAGAAGAATATCGATCATAAAGAAAGCCTTGTCAGAATCGAAAACAGAAGAAGCAAAAATCAGAAATAAAGACCGACATTCATGACACAGAACTATTTCACAACTCGCAGTAATTCTTCCAGGCTGGTGACCCCTTTGAGAACGAGCCGCAACCCTTCTTCCCGCATATAGAGCATCCCTTGTTTACGGGCTTCAGCACGAATCGACGTCATATTCGGCGATTCTCTCAGAAGATCCCGGATGCGGTCGTTGATGACCAGCAACTCAAACACCCCCATACGCCCCATATAGCCCATGCCGCTGCAGGTCGGGCACGCATCGGTGCCATCCTTGGGAGGTCGATAAAACACCCCGGCCTTTTCTGCGGGAAGCCCAATCTTTTCCAGTTGTTCGGCCGAAGGCTTGTACGATTCCTTACAATCATCACACAGCTTGCGGCACAAACGCTGCCCCAGAATCGCTGATAGCGAATCGGAAAGAAGGAACGGTTCAACCCCCAGATCAATTAACCGGGAAAGGGCAGTGACCGTATCGTTGGCGTGAACTGTGGAGAAGACCATGTGACCGGTATTCGCTGCCTGGCAGGCAATTTTGGCAGTCTCGCCATCACGAATTTCCCCCAGCATCACCACATCAGGGTCTTGCCGGAGAATACTTCTCAGCGAACCGGCAAATGTCTGCCCAGCCTTGGTGTTGATCTCGATTTGAGTCACACCTTCCATCTTGTATTCGACGGGATCTTCGACCGTGATAATGTTGTTTTCGTAACGGTCAATTTCCTGGAGTGACGCATACAGAGTCGTCGACTTACCAGCACCGGTGGGGCCGCAAGAAAGAAAGAGGCCGTGAGGTTGTTTCACCACTTCGACAATCTGTTCGATCATCTGCTTCCGCATGCCCAGATCTGCCAGACGGCGAACCTTTGAGCCACCGTCCAGAACACGCAGCGACATTTTTTCGCCAAATTGCGTCCCCTGTGTCGCCACGCGGAAGTCAATATCCCGGCCCTCCACTTCAGCACGAAAACTTCCGTCCTGAGGTTTGCGGCGTTCGGTGATATCCATCGCACCAAGCACTTTGAAGATATTCACAACCGCTTCGCCCGTGGAACGATCAAACGGCTCGGCAGGGAACATCACACCATCCACACGCAAGCGGATGGCGAATTCGTCTTCTTTCGGTTCCAGGTGAATATCCGTGGCCCGTCGCAAAATGGCGTCATACACAAGCTCTTTTGCGGACAGATAGCCTTTACTGCTTTCAACTTGACGGGAACGATCGACTTCTCCCGCCCCTTTCCCCGACTTTCCCACAAAGACAATCGGTGGGCCCATCGCAGCATGAACAGCCTTTTCCCCTCCCACTTGAATACCCAGTCGGGCCAGTGTCCGAACCCCGAGAGTTTCCAAATGTCGCCTGGTCAGAATGCGGGCATTCTCTGGCACCTTGCGATTGCGTTCGGCAGCATAAGTGCCAACCACAACCCCATAGATCAGCGCAAAGATCAGCAGGCCAACAACAAACGCTGGAGAAAGATAAAGCCCGACCACAGCCACGGTACTTGCCAGCAGACCCATGGTATTCCAGAAGTCCGGGCGAACTTTCAAGCTGCGGGCATCTTCAGCCATCCAACCCAATGTCCAGACGAAAAGAGTCACCAGCGCAATCGAAAAGACGAGCAAAGGAAGGCTGAGATAGTACCCCGCAGCACGAGGGTTCCCGGGATCATTCCCACGGTAGAACATCCCTCCCGGCACTGGTGGAAAAGAATCCGGCGCACGGGCCGCCACCACAGGAGCACCAGCCTGTGCCAAGGTTTCCCGCTCACAGTAGACCAGCGACGACAGAACGATCAGAACCGCCATCAACCGTGCAAAAGTAACTGGAGCGAAGCAATGCATCGGGGATCTCAACAGCTGGTGGCCAGATTCACAAACAGGCAGCGACTCGCCGGCCAGGACGCAGAGATCATTCACGTCTTTCAACAACAATGAAATGGGTGAATGGTCACTGGTGGCCGAAATTGCACCGCGAGCGTAATCAAAATCTCTCGCGAAACAAAGATGCCCCAAGGATCGATTATCGAGTTTTATGCCAAGGGCCGGTTTCTCCATGCCAAATGTTGCCGCTGATCAAGGAACCGACGACCTGACTGCAGCGTGTTTGCCTCAGAATTGTTGATATTTTCTCAACGCTCAGCCGCCGTGTTAACCCGACAAATCGCCGCCATACGAATAATAGTCACAACCTGAATGAGCGATGGCGATTGGCCTTTGGCAGCCTGGCTTCTGTGCAAGATGGCCAAATCCTGGGGCGTGCGATTGCAGCCCTTGTCGCATTCGTCTAGGTTCATGCGTTGATAAGTTTGTGTCTGAGCGGAGGGAGGAACGGAGCCTTCCCTTGAGCAACAGCACCTTTGGAGAGGATTTGACTGGTTTTGCGTATTTTGCGCTGGCTGGAAAATCTCTTGAAAACTGGCCACGCTGAGACGGAGATTCTTCTGCATGACTTCACCACAGGCACCAGACCTTTCCAATTCCACTTCCGCGACGGACTCTTCAGCGGAGTTGGCTCCTCATCCCGGCGTAAGCTCCATGCCGAGGTGGGATCTCGGAGATCTTCCCGCTCCCCCGGTTTTCAAGCTCCGAAATATCGCCTGGTTCATCGGGCCGGGGATTGTCCTGGGAGCTTCGGCAATTGGTGGCGGTGAATGGCTGACAGGCCCGTTAAACACGGCCCGGTTTGGTGGCGCCCTCTTGTGGCTCTCCACGATCAGCATCCTTTGCCAGACGCTCTACAACATAGAAATCAGCCGGTACACGCTTTACTCCGGCGAGCCGATTTTCACCGGAAAGTTCCGACTCTTTCCCGGCCCCATGTTCTGGCTCACGTTTTATCTGATCCTCGACTTCGGCTCATTTCTCCCTTACCTGGCGTCGAATGCCGCCATCCCCTTGCTCGGGCTTTATCTGGGATATGTCCCGGATCCCAAAAAATACGATCTCACACTCCGTCTGATTGGCTGCGTCATTCTGGTGGGTGTCATGCTCCCCCTGAGTATCGGCGGAAAGGTCTATAGTTCTCTGAAAGCCATCATGGTTTTCAAGCTCTGCTTTGTCGTGGGCTTCTTGTTGATTCTGGCTTTTATGTTCTCGACCTTTGACACATGGAAAGAGATCGGGACAGGCTTCTTCCAGTTTGGGAACATTCCCGTCGTTGCAGAAAATGATCTCAACGGAAACGGGGTTCAAGACGCCGATGAAAAGCCGTTGGGAGACAACGTTAAGAACATTTTCACCGAATTCTTCGGTGGACGAGACTTCCCGCTGATCGACCTGAGCGTGATCGGCATTCTGGCCACGATGGCCGCAATCTCTGGCAATGGCGGCCTCACGAACACCCCCATGAGCAACTACACCCGCGACCAGGGCTGGGGCATGGGCCGACATGTCGGAGCCATCCCCAGTTTTGTCGGCGGCCATGAAATTGCCTTGTCACACGTCGGCATGGTCTTTCGAGCCACCAAACAAAACCTCGAACATTGGACAGGGTGGTTAAAACATGTGCGGCGTGAGCAGCTGATGATCTGGATGCCCGCCTGCTTCATTGGCCTCGCACTTCCCAGCATGCTTTCCGTGCAGTTCCTGCCTCGACGAACAGTGCTGGAAAACAACTGGGCAGCGGCCGGCATGACAGCCAATGGCGTGGCAGAAGCCGTCAGTGGCGTGCCTGCCGAGCGGCTTTTCCCTGATTCAGCCCGAATTGTCCGAGGTGGGGATCGAACGGAACTGACTCCCGAACAACAAGCGGAAGCTGAAAAGAACCTGCCACCCATCACCACCAGCCAACGAACCTGGGGAAAAATCTTCTGGACAATGACATTGCTTTGCGGCTTTCTGGTGCTAGCCACCAGTTGTGCTTCAACGGCGGAGGGAACCCTGCGCCGTTGGGTCGATGTCACCTGGACGGCCAGTGCTCACATGCGCAAGATTGATCCCAAGCATATCGGCACCCTCTATTTCGCCGTGTTATGGGCTTACGTCGGCATTGGCATTGTCATGCTGATGACGGTCAACGGCTCAGATCTGCTGGTTCTTTCAGGCATGCTTTACAACTATGCCCTGGGCTTCAGCAGCTTTCATACTCTCTTTGTTAATTCTGTCCTGTTGCCTAAACCCATTCGTCCGGGTTGGGGCATACGAATTGGACTGAGCATCAGTGGCTTCTTCTTCAGCTTCATTGCCATTCTGGCGACCTATGCCGAGTGGAATAAAATTACGGCTGTGTTCGGGAAGCTGTTGTCTTTGATTGGGCTGGGTGGATGACAACTTGTCAGCACACTGAAGCAAGGTGCTTTTCGTGACATGCAGATTCCTTCAGGGATTGGGCGATGACTAGCATGACACAGCGTGCTCCGGTGTTGCGTCTCTCGCCACATGACCATGTGGCGGTGGCGCTACAGGATCTTCCTTCAGGTGAAATCACCATCGCAGGACGAACTCTGTGCCTGCCCGAACCGCTTCCTGCTGGCCACAAACTGGCTCTTGCGGCCTATCCCGCAGGAACCTGGTTAAAAAAATATGGCCAGCCATTCGCGATTGCGAAAACAGATCTCCAGCCGGGATGCCATGTCCATGTCCATAACGTCCGGGCCATCACATCGCAGGATCTGCCAGGCGATCCCTCTCAATCACCCACAAACAATCAGGGCGATTTCGCGGGCTTGCCCACGTCAAAGACCTTTGCACCATCTCAGCCACTGACCTTTCAGGGTTACCGCCGGAGTGATGGGCGAGTCGCGACCAGAAACTATGTCGCCATCATCGCCACTGTGAACTGCTCCTCGACCGTGGTTCGCCAGATTGTCAGATCCATTCCCGCCGAGTTACTGGCTCAATACCCTCAGATTGATGGGGTGATCCCGCTGGTTCATACCGGCGGATGTGCCATGGAATTTGGAGGTCACGACCATCGCCAGTTGGCCCGAGTTCTCGCGGGATACGCTCGGCATCCCAATATCGGAGCCTATCTGCTCATGGGTCTGGGATGTGAGACTGGACAAGGTTCCTTTCTCATTGATAATGAAAATCTGGTGCAACTCCAGCCGTCTTCTCATGGCCCCCAATCCCCGACTCAACGCCCGTTGCTCATCAACATTCAGGAAGCGGGAGGCGTGAAAAAAACGACCGAACGTGCATTAGCCGCACTGCGTGAATTACTTCCCGAAGCCAATCGCGTCTCAAGAGAATCTCTCCCGGCCAGCGAACTCATTGTGGGTCTGAAATGCGGCGGCAGTGATGGCTACAGCGGTCTCACAGCCAACCCCGCGCTGGGTATTGCCAGTGACCTGCTGATTGATCAGGGGGGCACAACCATCTTTGCAGAAACCCCTGAAATTTTTGGTGGGGAACACCTGCTGGCAGCCAGAGCCACTTCCAGCGACGTGGCAAGAAAGCTTCTCGACAAGGTCAACTGGTGGCGAGAATATGTCGCCAAGTTTGGCACCACGCTCGATGGCAATCCTTCAGTTGGGAACAAGCAGGGGGGATTAACCACCATCGCAGAAAAATCGCTGGGAGCAATTACCAAAGCGGGTTCTGCCCCCCTGTCTGATGTCATTGATTATGGCGCCCGGGTCACCACCCGCGGCTTAAATTTCATGGATTCCCCCGGTTACGACCCCGCGAGCGTCACGGGGATGATTTCCAGTGGTGCCCATCTGGTTTGCTTTACGACAGGCCGCGGGAGTTGTTATGGCTCAAAACCCGCCCCCACGCTGAAAATTTCGTCAACGACCGGTCTTTTTCAGAGAATGCCCGATGAAATGGACTTTGATGCCGGCCCTGTGATCACCGGTGAGTCTCTTGATGCTGTGGGAACACGACTGCTCGAAAAAATTCTCGACACTGCCAGTGGCACCCGTACCGCAAGCGAAATTCAAGGCTTTGGTGACGACGAATTCTTCCCGTGGACCCCCGGCCCCGTGCTTTAACTTTCGGACATTAACAGTCATCACCTATCAACGCGACGACACGATGACGCCAGGGGCTTATCGGGTGATCGATACCGCATTGCTACGAGACGACTCGATAAGAGACTTAAGCAACAACTCGACATCTTTAACATCGGCAATACGAAAGAAGCCGGATTCTTCCAGCCTCAGTCCATTTCGAGAGCGACGCCTCGTCGGGACATACTGCCTCGTCAGCACCAGATCACCGGATCCATCCCGGCGTTCTCTGCGAAAGTATTCACTCATATTCTCGGGGAAAAAACTGCGGATCGTTGAAACAAATTTCCCTTCAATGATGATCGCACGACGATTGGTCATCACATAAACCGTGTAAAACGATTGGTAGTATGTCCAGATCGGTGTGGACAGCATGAATAAGCCGATCAATACGAAAGGGATTCCGAAGAGAGGGAAGAGACTGAAAAGGCCAATGTCTTTGTTGACATTCCAGGTGCCCCAGGCAGCCGCGACTGTCCAGAAAATGGCAAATGCCGTCCACGGGATTCCCATCAAAAACGCTGCGATACTGGCCCCGGTAAAAAAGGCAGGGGTGGGCATTCCACTCCAGACGATTTTTTCACCCGGCTCAATTTCGCGTTCGATACGCTCAACGAAATTCAGGGAAATCTGAGGATCGAGCATCTCTCCCCTTCTTGATATCGCAGGACTGATATTCTCCCTGGCAAACAGAATCAACTATTCAACAACTTTTTGAAGAGAAATCGCGTTAATACAATAGCGAAGCCCCGAAGGAGGCGGCCCATCAGGAAAGACATGGCCCAGGTGGGCATCACAGATATTACAGGTCACTTCGACTCGTTCGCGGCCGTAGCTATTGTCGACATGATAAGCGACTGCGGCTTCATCCAGAGGCTGGGTAAACGAGGGCCAACCTGTTCCACTTTGAAACTTTTCAGAAGAATCGAACAGAACGGTCTGGCAAGCCACGCAGGCATAGCGCCCGGCTTCAAACAAATTGCACATCGATGAGCTATGTGCCCGCTCTGTTCCTTTCTCCCGTGCAATATGAAACTGCTCGGGAGTCAAAAGAGCCAACCACTCCGCTTCGCTTTTCTCGACCCGATGTGTTGGCTGAGGATTCCCCTCGCGAGCAAACACAAGAACATGATCCCACGTCAACATCGCAACCACCTTGATATAGAACTCGGCAGGTATTCCTGTCAGACAATCTGACAAAACCCGACGAAGATTTTAACGAATTTACGACACATACCGTTCCAGTTGTTCCCGCAGGTTTTCGCGGGCGCGGGCGAGGAGTGATTTGACGGCGGGTTGTGTCAGATCCATGGTTTCGGCAATGTCCGCGTAGCTCATGCCTTCAAATTTATGAAGCAACACAGCCATCCGTTGGCGACTGTTGAGTTGCTCCATGGCCTGACGCACGGCGGCTTGCAATTCCGACTTATCAAGTTGGCGGGCAGGCATGAGAGCCGATTTTTCAACGGCCAATTGTTCTTCAGGCCGTGCACCCATCGGCCCGGACTCACCGGGAGACAGCGAAATTTCCTTCCGTCGCCCTTTGTTCCGCCGTGAGTTACTTGCCAGATTGTTGGCCACTTTGAACAGCCATGTCGAAAATCGGGCGGTGGCGACGTAACCTTCACGCGCCCGATAAATTCGCAGAAAGACTTCCTGCGCAAGATCTTCGGCCGTCTGCTGATCCTGAACCAGATGGTTCAAAATCCCCACAAGACGATCCTGATACGAGGCGACCAATTGGGAAAACGCATGATCGTCCCCCTGCTTGGCGCGGAGCATCAGCTGAACATCAGGATCCCGGAGGTATCCCGAATCGGCAGTGGGAGCACTAACTGCGGCTGAACTCACGTTCCATTCACTCCAGGCAGTTCACATTGCAACTCTTTCAGACGTCACCGAGTATACCAGATCAGTGAACCTTTCGTTTCCTGAAGATGT
Source organism: Planctopirus sp. SH287 (assembly GCF_056500625.1). NCBI lineage: Bacteria > Pseudomonadati > Planctomycetota > Planctomycetia > Planctomycetales > Planctomycetaceae > Planctopirus > Planctopirus sp. SH287. The sequence goes on from NZ_CM151403.1 coordinate 3,894,178, forward strand.
CCTGAAATTCTGGGCGAACCGGGCGAAACCGTATGGCATCCTGACTCCTCACAACACCACCACCGGGACAAATGTTCCGTGCATCGCCTTGATGTGATCGGCAATAGGGCTATGCTGTGGCCATGGTTTGCGCTGGCCTGGGTGTCCTTGTGATGGAATACGGCCTGAGTTTCTGAAATGTTGACCCCTCAATTTTCGGGCGATTTCATGTACCGAGTTTTAATTACAGACAATTTGTCACCTGCTGGTTTGAAAATTCTCCGCGAAACGCCCGGCATCGAAGTCGACCTTCGCAAGGGACTCACTCCCGAGGAAGTTCGCCTCGCACTTCATGAGGCTGATGGCATTATTATTCGGAGTGAAACCAAGCTCACTCCCGAACTCCTCAAAGACCAGCCGCGACTCAAAGCGATTGTGAGAGCTGGCGTGGGGACAGACAATATCAACCTTCCGGCTGCGACCCGCGAAGGGATTGTGGTGATGAACACCCCCGCCGGAAACACCACCAGTACCGCAGAACACACCATTGCCATGATGATGGCTCTCTCTCGTAACATTGCTCCGGCTGCTTCCAAATTGCGGGATGGTATCTGGGATCGCAAAAGCTTTACCGGCACCCAACTGGCTGGAAAAACGATTGCCGTGGTTGGTCTTGGCCGTATCGGTTTGGCCGTGGCCCGACGAGCCATTGGCCTCGAAATGAAAGTGTTGGGATTCGATCCCTTCATGTCGGCTGAACGAGCGGCAGAGCAGGGGATCGAACTCTATCGCGATATCGATGAGATGATCGTGAAATGCGATTACCTGACGGTACACACTCCGCTGTCACCTGAAACCACCAACCTGATCAATGCCGAACGTCTCGCAAAAATGCGAAAAGGCGTACGGATCATTAACTGTGCTCGTGGCGGGATCATCAACGAAGCCGAACTGGCTGCTGCGATTGAATCGGGGCATATCGGTGGCGCGGCCCTGGACGTTTTTGTCAAAGAGCCAACTCCGCCCGATAACCCGCTGCTGAAGCTTCCTCAGGTGCTCTGCACGCCTCACCTGGCTGCTTCTACCGATGAAGCCCAGGAACTGGTTGCTGTCGAAGCCGCAGAAATCATGTCTGGCTTCCTTGTTCGCAACGAAGTCCGCCATGCAGTCAACATGGCTCCGATTTCTTCGGCAGAAATGGCTGATATGCGGATTTATCTGGATCTGGGACTGCGTCTGGGTCTGGTTCTGGCTCAGTTGAATAAGGGTGGCGTTCGCAGTGCGAAGCTCACTTTCCGGGGAGAAGCCGCGACCAAGAAGACCAAGCTGATCTCCAGTGCGTTCGCTGCCGGACTGCTTTCTTCCGCATTGGCCGAGAACGTGAATATCGTGAACGCCGAAATGCTGGCCCACGAACGCGGAATTCAAATCACGGAATCACTTTCGTCAGAAGTCTCCGACTTCTCCACCATGGTCAGCGCGACCGTGGTGACCGATGAAGGCGAAATCAGCGTCGCCGGTACTATTTTTGGCCGCCAGTTCCTGCGACTGGTGCGCGTCAACCAGTTCCATCTTGATGCGTATCTTGACGGCACGCTGCTGCTGTACCGTCACATTGACCGTCCCGGCGTGATCGGAACCATCGGCACCGCCTGCGGGGAGTTCAATGTCAACATCGCGCACATGGCCGTGGGACGTGAACGAAATGAACCGGGTGGGGAAGCTCTCGCGATTCTGAACCTCGACAACGAGCCATCAGCCGAAGCAGTCGCTGCTGTCCAGGCGAACGAAGCGGTCACCAGTGTGCAGATTATCCACTTACCCAAAGCCGGTACTCCATTGCCCTGGCTGACGTCACAGTCCGTTTAATCCGGTTGACCGGCACAAGTTTTCCAGCGGTCTGATGTTCTCATGGGGCATCAGGCCGCTTGTTTTTCAGGTCAGGAATACCTGATCGTCTCTTTTTTGGCACACGCTGGAACAAACGTCAGGAATGGACATCATCCACGTGAAGATCCAGGCCGCACGCAACAGGGGCTTGTCTACGGCTTCCTTGCACCTTTAAGCTCTGGAATATCAAGCGAACGAGATGCCTTGAGTCGGTATTATGAAGGTGGGAGAGAGTCGTGATGGGCAAAGTGTCCTTTGCATTAACTTCGCTGGTCGCTGCGGTGCCAGCAGGAATTCTGTGCTATTTGCTGGTGATGGCTTTTGTCAGCCATGCGGCCAATTTGCAGTTGATGTCCCAGATTTTTGTGGGCCTCACCTTGCTAAGCGGAGCTGTGATCGCCCTCATGCCGGTTGGGATTTTGATTTTCGGTGGCAAGAGTGCCCGAAAATCAGCGGCAGCGTCAGCCAAATCGAGTGGAAAGAAGGGGAAAGAACCCGCCTCAGCCATTGATGCGGAAGAAGTTGGTGAATCTGGTGTTCTGGAAGTCGAAGACGACATGGAAGCCACATCCTCATTTGAACCGGTCATCGACGATGATGAGGAACTTATCGCTGATGCGGCTTCTGACGAGATGTTCCTGGAAAGCAACGATTCGATGGAAGCCCTGGAAACCTTGTCCGATGACGTGTTCGACGCCTTTGATGAAGACGAGGAGCCACCAGCCAAAAAGAAGGGCCGTTAACCTCATCTTTCCATCGTCCCTTAAGATTATCGCTCCGGCAGATCTTCGCTCTTTCAGATCTTCATTGAAGAACCTGATACGGTTTCCATGAAATAACTGCGCTGCTCGAATTCCACATGTCTTTTCACAGGCTGGACTTCGGAACAACGCACCGCGCATTTTTTTCTTGTGAATGGTATGATACGCTAAATACAAAACGATCCCTTGGCAGAACCTCTACCAAGGGATCGTTGTTATTAATCAGCGTATAAATGGCAGGTTGATACTAACCTGCTTGCGATCCTGTTCGATCACTATTGAGAGAGCATGGTTCGCAACTCAACCAGAGCGGGGGTCATCCGCGAAGCCGTTCGCCCCAATTGAGTACGGTCTTCAGTACGGCATTGAACCAGATAGCTATAGACGCGTCGCCAGCTATCGTAAAGTTGTTCGGTCTGCTGGCGGGCCTGAGCAGCAGTGGAACCACGCACAAGGCTGTCGTGCAGACGCATGGCCTGGTCACTGAATGAAGCAATTTCCCGCTGGCATTCATTGGCAAACGATGGTCGTTCGGCTTGTAACCAACGCTGGCTGACCAACTGGAGGTTGTAAGACAAACCATCAATTTCAGCGGCGAGATCCACGGCCGACTGACGACTCAGGTCATCACGTTGAACCATCAATGTGGAACGGAGCGTTCCAATCGTCTGCTCGATTTTACGCAGAATGGCCTGAGCTGATTCACTCTGGATCGGGCGGAAGGTCGAAGCAAAGTTGCGTTCGGCGTTTTCGATGTAGTGGAATGCGTCGACAACGTCCTCCATGTTGGCGGTATTCGAGCGATTCACAATGTCAACGAAGTATTCACACACGCCATAAAACTCATCGGCCGTCGCCAAAACGTTACTTGATTTGGGCAGATGCACCAAAAGTAGCAACGGTGTCCGCTGAAAGAATTCGTCGATATCCTTCTTCAGTGAGTTGGTGAGATAGACGAGTTGCTGCTTGTCGAGTTGCTGAGGCATCATCAGCAACTGGCGGATTTCGCTGTCTGTCTGAGCAATGCGGCGAAGATCCCGATCCATGGCTGAACCGGTGTAAGTCTGAAGTTTGGCTGCTTCCGGGTACCACAATTCCTGGAATCGCTTGTACTGATCAACGACCACGGCCCGATCGGCACGATCCTGCACCGCCAGAGAGAGCGTGCGCATCTGCTGGTTAACACGGTTGAGAGCAAACGTCAGTTCATCACGCAGGCGACGATCAGTCACTTCATAAGCAACATCGTCGGTCAGATTCCGCAAATCGGTGCTCATCTGGATGGCTTTTTCCATCAGAGCACGAGAATTGACCTGTGGCTGAATGAGCAGCAATTTGCCAATCGATTTGGCAATTTCGTCAAGTGCCTGAACGCGCTGCTGAGTGCGAGAACTCAGGTCACGAGTCAGGCTCATGCGGTAGGAGAGTTCACGCCACTGGGCATCCAGTTCACGAAAATCTTCCGTGAGGTAACGGTGATCGTTGGTTCGCTGTGCCTGCTGCACAATCGAAGTGAGCCGGGCTTGCAGATTCATGGCATCCACCAGCAGTGTCCGCAAGGCGGGCCGGCGGGCCGATTCATCACCCAGGTCAAGGATCAGATTCGAGAGTTCCGATTGAGCATCAGCCACCAGAGGCCGCAGACGTTCGAGTTCAGCTGTCGGGCTGGTCAGATCAGAGTTCGTCGGAGGGCGCAGGCGTGAGTTGGAGCGATCAAACTCCATCATGGGCGCGCTCAGATCATCAAGAAGACGAGCACGTTCTTCCCGGCTGATGGATGCAGGAATTGTTCGAGTCTGGGCCAGCGCGTCGCCGCTGACGACAAGCAGGCCAGCACTGACAACTCCAGCGCTCAGCAGGAGGTTTCTGCATCGTGACATGAGTTTTGGCGATTGAAGATTTTGGGGAATAGTCCACGCTGCGGAAGCCATGCTTCAGAATCCTTTCGAGAAGCAGGAATGAACAATGCTGAATAGCAGAGGCCGTATGAGTGGCCAGCAAAGAACGGACAAAACTGCTGGAGAAATTCTCCAGTTTATTTCTGAAATGTAATCACCTCATACAACGCACCGCGAGAAACTAGCCGAATCTGCCGATTGAGCCTAGCTCAGTTTTTTGACAAGCGGGACGCTCATTCCAACGAGCCTAAACTCTGATAGGCCCACGACCAATTGGCGGGATGAAATCCCGTAACCGTCGAGGCCCTGTCAGGGCTTGATCCACGGGGACGTTGTGACGAAAGTACCCGTTGTTGCCGGGCTTACGTGATGGTTCACCCATGTTTTTCATGTTGACAAAGCACGAGAAACATTCTGACTCATTTATGCTGCGTGGCTAACAATGAGTGTTGATATCTCGTGGCAATACCGCCGAGCAGGAATTGGAAGCACGTTTGATTTTGCTCCTCTCGCTTTCCCCTGTCGGGAGATCTCGGCTTAAAACAGTGTCGACACCAGACAGAGGCATAGCATCCTTGTGTCAGGCCATCTATTGCTGCGGAAAATACCTGGCCTGCTTTTGTCTCCCACCAGAAAAGCACGACGTGATCTATCTCAGGAACATCTGGTAGACAGGATTTTCCGTTTCTTCGACACAGGGATATCCGAGTGACTCAAAAAACGCTTGCAGGTCTGAGGTCTTGTCCTGAGGAATCTGGATGCCCACCAGCACCCGGCCATAGTCGGCACCCTGGTTCCGATAATGAAACAAGGTGATGTTCCAGTCCGCGTGCATGCTGGAGAGAAACTTCATGAGTGCGCCCGGACGCTCAGGAAACTGAAAGCGAAAAATCCGCTCATTCTGAGACAATCCACTCCGCCCGCCAACCATATAGCGAACATGGTCTTTAGAAAGATCATCCTCAACAAGATTGACGGCCTTGAATTCACTGGCAGAAAACTGGCGGCCCAGTTCTATCGCCTCTTCGTTATTAGCAATAGCGACACCGACAAAAACATGGGCTTCCCGGCTATCCGAAATTCGATAGTTAAATTCGGTCACATTGCGAACACCAATGGTTTTGCAGAGTTCCTTAAAAGAACCTCGTTCCTCCGGGATCGTGACTGCAAACAAGGCCTCGCGTTTCTCACCCACCTCTGACCGTTCGGCAACAAAACGCAGCCGATTGAAATTCATGTTCGCTCCGCAGGTGATCGCCACCAGCGTGTGATCGGTAATTCCATGCGACATGACATATTGCTTGGCGGCAGCCACCCCCATCGCCCCCGCTGGCTCAAGGATGCTGCGTGTGTCTTCAAAGACGTCTTGAATGGCTGCACAGACGGCATCCGTATTAACCACCAGATACTCATCGACCAGTTCGCGCGTCAGGCGGAAGGTCTCTTCGCCCACCAGTTTGACCGCCGTTCCATCGGAGAAAAGTCCCACTTCAGGCAGAGTGATTCGTTCGCCCGCCCGCACCGAGCGCAGCATGGCATCAGAGTCCGCCATCTGTACGCCGATCACTTTGATTTCGGGACGAACCGCTTTGATATAAGCAGCAACACCAGAAATCAGACCTCCGCCGCCAATCGCGACAAAAACGGCGTGGATGGGATGCTGGTGTTGCCGGAGAATTTCCATCCCGACAGTCCCTTGCCCGGCAATCACATCAGGATCATCGAACGGATGGACGAACGTTAATTGCTGATCATCGGCGAGCTGACGTGCATGAAGATAGGCATCGGAATAACTGTCACCATGCAGGATCACTTCACCTTTTAAGGCCTTAACGGCCTCCGCCTTGAGGCGAGGGGTGGTTAGCGGCATGACAATCACGGCGCGGCAGTTCAACCGCTGTGCACTCAGCGCGACCCCTTGCGCATGGTTCCCCGCTGAGGCGCAGATCACTCCGCGGTCACGCTCAGCCTGAGTCAGATGAACCATTTTGTTGTAGGCCCCACGCAGCTTGAAGCTGAACACGGGTTGGGTGTCTTCCCGCTTGAGGAGAATCCGATTCCCTGTCCGCGCCGAAAGCTTGGTGGCAACGTCTAAGGACGTTTCGATGGCCACGTCGTAGACACGAGCCGTCAAAATCCGTTGAAGATACCCCATTAACAACCTGTCCATGCACTCTTCCCGTCTCGCCTTAATGCCATGTTGCGGCATCGATTGTAGCAGCGACTGAGAAAAATGAAGGGAAGGGTCGTCAAATGAACGCAACAGAGACGAAAAAAGAGGACTTTCAGAAGGAAAAGCCGCCTCGAACCATCAAGGTGTTTGAAGGGTCAAAGCGATAGCTGTCTGATTGGTATTCCAGACGCCGCCCAAAGACATAACCAGCTTCAAGACGCGGGTTGATTCCTTTGTTCTCTTTGACTTCCCAGCCAAGAATGAATCGGAAATCTCGTAGAGTCAGTTCATCGCTCTGACCATTGCGATTGACAGCCCACGTTCCCCCACCGAATTCACCAGCCAGATAGATCCAATGGCTACAGCAACCTTCGCTGCCACGCAAACGGTAAGAAATTCGTGGGCGAGGAGCCGTCAGTTCGATGATCCATCGATCGTTCGGCGTCCAGATCATCCCGGCCATCGGCAAGACGGGGATGTCGTCACGTCCGGTTGCCACGACACCCAGCGACCACTTCTTGGTCGGTGAAGATTGCCAGGTCAGTGTTCCAAAGGCGACCAGGCGGAACGCATTACTCCCCCCGCCATCAAAATCACTGAAAACGCCTGGCGCAAATCCAAAAGCGATTTGAGTTCGTTCGCTGAGCGGCTTCGCCCAGGAGAACATCACCGAGGCTTGATACAACTCAGAAGGAAGCGGAACACCGGTTGGCCCATCGAGGGATTGGATGCTGAAACTGGGTGTCACGCTGACAATCGAATTCTCTGACCAGGGAAAAGGAGCCAGCCAGGTGGCGGAAAGATCCACTTCAAGAGATCCCAATCCCTCATCACCTCCACCGCTCAGCCAGGTCGTGGTGGCTGAAAACCGCCTGGGTGTGACGGTCTTCCACAACAGATAAGGAGACCGGAATGGATCTGGAGAGTTACCGAAACTGTTGACTCCAGGGCCGGGATTTTCTTCTTGCGGAAGCCAGTCGCCTGAATCGGGTAAGGATGCTTCCAACGGATCGGGTTCAGCACTGTTGAATTGCGTGCGATTAATCGAGTCTGTGGGAAAGGTGGAAAGAGCCTCGTATTCCAGAACAATCACCTGGCTCTCATCGACATCAGTAAAGAGTGAGCCAGACTGCGCGTGGCATCTCTGGACGGAGGCAGCCGTCATGTGAAGGCAGAGAGCCAACAGGAAAAGAGGGTGGAACTGTCCCATACAAGCCATTTTTTTGCAGGATGAAATTGGCGGACTCGCACGTCCGGTAACGTGGTGTATTTCAGAAAAGGATCAGAGGCAAGAGAGAATCAGAAGGTCATTCTGGCAGAATTTGCTGATGACAACCGGGAGGTCAGTTGCCCCTTGGACGCAGGCACGGCATCGAATGACCAGATCGATTAGACTGGAAGGGGCATCTCCTTCGTTTCATTTTTATTGGCGACGCACTATGTCCGAGGCATCTTTTGGCCCACTTGAACGGGCCGCAGCACTGCGTTTGATTCAACTGGGACTTCAGGAAGATCTGGGCGAGCGGGGAGACCTCACCTGCCAGGGACTGATCGACCCGCGCCTCCAAGCCACAGTTCAGGTCGTGGCAAGGAAGCCCGGATTTCTTTCCGGGATGCCGATTGGCGCGTTGATGTACCAACAGATCGATCCTGCGGTGGAATGGAACGCTCTGGCCCATGATGGCGATGAGCTGGCGGCTGGGCAGGTCGTGGCGAATGTCACCGGGCCGGTTGGCACGCTCCTCACCGGCGAGCGAACCATGCTCAACTTTCTCACGCATTTGAGCGGGATCGCCACGCTGACCAGCCAGTTTGTCAAAGCCGCCAGTGGCACCAAAGCCAAAATCTTTGATACCCGCAAAACACTTCCCGCATACCGCAGTCTTGCCAAATATGCGGTTCGCTGTGGAGGTGGGCACAATCATCGCATGGGGCTATACGATGGGGTTTTAATCAAAGACAACCATCTGGCCGCCTGGAAACCCTCGGGGTCAATTGCAGAAGCCATCACGCATCTGCGCCAAACTCTTTCGCAGGATATCGATGTCGAAGTTGAGGTCGATACACTGGAGCAGATGATCGATGCCTTCAGTGGAAAGCCGCAAATTGTCCTGCTCGATAATATGACAGTCGCCCAATTAACCGAAGCAGTTCACTATCGCGATTGCCATGCTCCAGAAATTTTACTGGAAGCGTCGGGCGGGGTAACACTCACCACCGTCGGGGAGATTGCAGGCACAGGTGTGGATCGCATCAGTGTCGGGGCATTGACTCACAGTGCGCCACAACTGGATCTGGCATTCGACTGGGCCGCAAGCTTGCTCTAAAAGAACTATCAGCAAGCACCTAACTCCTTCTCCCTGAGCATTAGTCTCTACACATCTCAAAAACCCCAAAATAATAGGATAAAACACGAAGCGTAGAGGGACATCACCTGAAACCCAGCCATCCTGTCTTGCCTATTCTGTGAATCTAACGATCTCTTTGAGGACGTTTTTCTACTTTTTCAGAGGATGTTTTTTCGAGTTCAATCTTGACTCAGAGATGTGTAGAGACCAATGCTCCCTGAGGGAGAAGGTGGCCGCAGTGCCGGGTGAGAGAATTCCCCATGGGCGTTCCCGGTGTAGCAACTTGCCTGGGATGCCTATGGATTTGGAATATATAGAAATCGCTATTTAATCTTCGGTTCGCCCTCACCCCGGCCCTCTCCCATCAGAATGGGACGAGGGAGCAAACTCCTTGTTTCACGCTATCATGGGAGGGCGGTTGTGTTGAAAACCAACCATTTCTCTGACGGCGTAAGCATTTAAGTAGGGTGCATGAAGCGCAGCGCAATGCACCAACTCGGCATATATCCCGCAACCCACCTCATCAATCACTAAACACCACCACTCTGGCGGCGTAAGACCCATTCGTGGATGAACAACTGCCCCCCATACGCCGCCCCAAACCCCGCAAGGGGGCCGATCAGGGCCACCACGAAACATCACTCCACGAAGTCACCCTCGCTGGCATGATGCCGTCGGCCTGTCTGATTCAGTTTTGCTGAATCAAACGGGATTGTGTTGGCATTCCCTCGTCACAAGAAGTGGCGAATGAATAAGTGCCAATAAAAAACATTCAGTTTTGATCAGAAGTGTTTTGCGTGAGCAACTCACCTTTGATGAACTGTTTGTCAGTCTCGAATTCGAGGGAAGCGTCCACAATCGGCGCTTCCGCCAATGGGAATGACTCCCCATTGGCAAAGGGTGGCCCTGACCGAGCCGATGGAGAGCCTTCTGTCCGGAATCACAGGCGAAAAAGACCTCAACCTGCGAGGTGCACCCAAAACGAAGCCTCTCTACCCTAAGGCCCTTTGTTGCGCGAAACAGTATTCTTCTTCCCCATTCCCCTTCCAGCGTCCTGGCGGCGTAAGCCCCAAACGTGAACAAACAACCGACCCCCATACGCCGCCACGAAGCCCGTAAGGGCATTAAGGGGAGCGGCCACAACGGGGCTGCGGGTCTTCGCACAAGTCCCGGCCGATAGGCCCAAGCCCCGCAAGGGGGGGGGGGGAAGACATCGTTTGTGAGATGCGATAGACTTCTGCCAGATGTGGCTCGCCACGTTCTGAAATTCGCATAACGGGGCTTCTTCATGACGACGGCACTGTCCAATAAACCTCTGCTGAAAGACCATGCTTTCTGGGGCCTCAACGCGACACAATTTCTGGGAGCCTTTAACGACAATCTCTTCAAAGAGCTGGTCATGTTGCTTTGCGTCGCCATGCAGGCGGCCAATCAACCCGATTACCAGGGCCTCGCGACGATCGCGTTCTCGGTACCATTTATTTTTCTGTCGGGCTTTGCGGGCTTCGTCGCAGATCGTTTCAGCAAACGGACGATTGCGTTCTGGTGCAAAATTGCTGAAGTCTTTCTGGTGCTTGCGGGGTTGGTCGGTTTTTGGATCGGCTCTCTTCCGCTGCTGATTGGTGTGCTGGCACTGATGGGAGCTCATAGTGCCATGTTCGGCCCTCCGAAATACGGTCTTCTCCCCGAAATTTTTCACAAGCCGGATCTCCCTAAAGCCAACGGCCTGCTGCTGATGACGACCTTTCTGGCCATCATCTTTGGCTTGGCACTTGCCGGGTTCCTGGCCGATATTTTTCATGGTCGACTCTGGCTGGCCAGTCTCGCCTGCCTGGTGGTGGCAGGAATCGGGACGATCACCGTGTTGTTGATCCGTGATCCGGGGGTGGCTGATCCTGGCTTAAAGTTTACGGCAAGTTCCATCTTCGTTTCCGGATCGACCTGGAAGCTGATCCGTCAGAAAAAAGGACTTTTGCCGGTGCTGATGGCATCATCTGTCTTCTGGATGGTCGCGGGGATGATCTATCCTGGCGCCATCAATGCGGTGGGCAAAAACATTTATAAGCTGTCAGATACCCAGACGGGATTGATGGCGGCTGCCACGGGATTAGGGATTGCTGTCGGCTGCGTTTCTGCCGGGTTGTGGTGCCGCGATAAAATTCGCGGCCGGCTAGTGACCGTGGGCCTCGTGGGGCTGATGGGATGCCTGCTGTTACTGGGAATGCCTGGGCCAGCGGGATTTCAAGGGCCACCACTTCTCGGCCCAGGAGCGGCCAGCTTCGCTTTGGTGGGCGTGGGCCTCTTTGCGGGCTTCTTCAGTGTTCCGTTGCAAACATTCCTTCAGGCAATGGCCAGCGCCGGGCAAAAGGGCCGTATTATTGGTGTGATGAATCTCGTCAACTGGATTGGCATCGCGCTGGCAGGCGTGATCTATATCATCTCCATTAATGTGCTGAAACAGTACAACTTGAGCGAACAGTACACCTTCTGGGTGGGGGCTGCCATTCTTCTGCCGCTCGTGCTCATCTTCCGGCCACCAACCGTTAATCTGAGTGATCTCGAAAAGCATCCTGAGCCAGAACCATTGATAGATTCTTCTGTCAGTGAGACGATCCCTCAGGTTGCCACGACAGGAGAGACCGCATGACGATCGACCATGGCGATGCCAGCGATCGGCTGCGACGAGCGATTCGTCAAGAACTGGAGTCGCTGGGACGCAGCGGTGTCACTCACTGGAGCAAAGACATTACCCAGCTTTTGCCACTATTGACCAGTCCGGCTGAAGCTCCGATCGAACAAACCCGCATCCGTGCCCCCCACGAGAATTTGTCGCGGGAGTCACAAGTCAGCACGAATCAGCGTCGTGGAGAACAGGACACCGAGATGGCCAAACGAGCCACCAAATCTGCCGCCATGAGTATGACCGCTTCTGTTGTCGCGGGGGCGGCTCAACCTCCGAAGCTTCACAATCTGTCCCTTGCCGAGCGGGTGAAACAGCTGGAAAAACTCCAGAAGTGCGTTGCCGGTTGTGTGAAGTGTCCTGAACTGGCACGCACCCGGACACAAACAGTTTTTGGCGTCGGGAATCCTCAGGCCAGGATCCTGTTTCTTGGGGAAGCGCCAGGAGCAGACGAGGATGCCACCGGTGTCCCCTTTGTGGGACGTGCCGGGCAACTTCTGGATGGCATCATTACGGCTTGCAAGTTGAAACGGGAAGACATTTATATCTGTAACATCCTTCGCTGCCGACCACCGGGCAACCGCCTGCCCGCTCCGGAAGAGGCGAGCAATTGCCGGGAATGGCTGGATGGGCAGATTGCGATTGTGAACCCTGACTACATCATCTGCTGGGGATCCACCGCAGCCAGGAATCTCTTGGGAACGGCGGAAGCCATTGGGAAGCTGCGAGGGAAGTTGTTTGAGTACGGCCGCGCCAAAGTCTGCTGTACCTATCATCCCTCCTATCTTCTGAGAAACCCGCCTGCCAAGAAAGATGTCTGGCAGGACATGAAATGGTTCTTTGGAACGATGGGGATTGATCTGGGCTAATAAATTCTGGCTTCGGGAAAAGTAGGGTGCATGTTAATGCACCAGTTAAACGGAATTACCATAGAGCTGGCGCATTACGCTTTGCTTCATGCACACTACTGCATTGTCAAATGCTTAAAAGTAGGGTTAAACAGGTTGTAAAGCTAGTAGGGTGGGTTAAGGCTTTGCGCAACCCACCATCGACCTATCCTCTGTCAGAATAGCTGATCAGTTCAGGATAGCGATGAGCGCTCCACCAGAAGCGTTTCGGAAGTAAGCCCATCGCAATAATCGCCAGCTGGCTGAGCACAAACAGACCCAGCCAGAAGAGTGTGCCTTCTTTGAATCCATAAGAATGCAGGCCTACACCCAGTTCATTCACACCAAACCATGACCAGCTGACGACAATATTCCCCGCGACAGATAGCACAGCCAACCCACGTTCTTTCACAAGTCCACCCCAGCGTGCGTGCAATGTCAGAGCATTCCACAGCACGATCATCAACGCCCCGTTTTCCTTCGGATCCCAACCCCAGAAACGGCCCCAGGAATCATCGGCCCAAAGGCCACCCAGCACGGTTCCCACAAAGCTGAAGAAGATCGAGAAACACAGTACGCCGTAGGTCATTCGATAAAGTTCACGGTGCATGGTGGGATTCAGCGAAGGTGTCAACACGCCCCGCACCAGATAAATGAACCCCAGGAGTCCCGCGATATATGTGGTTGCATATCCCAACGTGATGCACGTCACATGGGTGGCCAGCCAGAACTGCGTATCGAGCACCGCCTGCAGCACATCAAACGTATCGCCATCAGCCGCCAGTCCCCAGGCAATCAGCAATGTGGCATAACCCGCCACAGCACCGATCACATTCCCGACCCCGTTGCGATAAATTGCTTCGAGCAGAATTCCCAGCAGCACGCCTGCCCAGCCAATAAACACTGCGGAGGAATACAGGTTTGTCACGGGTGGTCGACCCGAAATATACATCCGACTGAAAAGTGCAATGGTGTGCAGGATCACGCCCAGAATCAGCAGCGCCATCGCGGCCCGGCCCAATGGCTTTTGCCAGAAGAGCCAGGAAAGGACCGCCATCACAAATCCCGCCAGATAGATCACAGCGGCCTGAGTAAACCAGTCGACTCGGTTAAAATTGGCTTCAAACCGAACTTTGCTAAACGAAAAATCTTTGAAGTTCTGTGTCGCCAGCCAATCCCGGTACTGATAGACGGCGGTGTTAAATTCCTTCGGCTTATCACTGGCCCAGGCTGAGAGAATCGAGACCATGTGCTTCAATGCCGGGTCTTCGTCTGATTCTCGTAACAAGGCGATCCGAATCGTTTCCATCGTCCAGGCTGAGGTGAATGTCTGCCATTCCTCGTCTTCTGCCGTAGGGGGAACCACGAGCGGAGGAGGAACTTTTCGATTCTTCAGTTCCCGTTGTTTGGCAATGGCCCGACGGAGATCTTCTGCAGGATTTGTTTCGCCAATTTCAGGTAGCGCGAACGAAGAAAGCACGGTATCGAACAGCCCGATTTGCGACTCGAACTGCAACAATTTTTTGTCGAAGGTCGTTCTTTCATGAGCCGACTTTTCACGTGCCAGATCGGACTGACGTCCCAACTCCTGGATCTTGGGGAAGACTTCCATCGGGCTGTAGCGGAAGCCTTGTCGACGCTCCAAACCGAGCAGCGACAGCAGCTCAAAGTTTTCAATTCTCAGAACCTGATGCTTCCCGCCCACTTGAGGCTGTGCAATCAGATCGAGCAACCAGCGGACTGCCGGCTGAGATTTTCCATTGGCATCCGTATAAGTTGATTTCCCGCTGAGTACCTGAAGTGTTGTCCGCGCAAGCGTATCAAACGGCTTGGTTCGTCCTTGTGACACCAGCGGCAACTCACCAAATGCCTGCAGGTCAAAAGCCCCCTCAGCGACTCTGGCAGGAAGTGATGCGCGGAGGACATAACCGCCAAAAATCAGCAGTACCAGAACTGTTGGCACCCATCCCCAGACGCCATAATTTTTGGTCTGGCTCGCATTTTTAGGGGATTGGGAACGATTGGCCGGGCGACGGCGCGGGTCGGAAACTTCAGCCGCGTCAATCATCGGCATCGGTTCGGGCTTCTGAAACCGGTTCAAAAATCGGAGCAGCGTGATTGTGAACTGGGCCAGCATACCAATCGCGACAATCATGCAACTGACATAGGGAATCATCCAGCCTTCGTTGGCCACCACAGAGATGGTGGAGAACTCGTTACCTGTCTGTGGATTGGAAAAGTAACCTGTCTGATAGAACGTATCGCCGGCAAAGCGCAGCGGATTGTTCATCCAGACTTTCACATCACGATCCACATGGCGGGAGTCATCGTAGATGTGCAGATCCGAGGAAAAATCTTTGGGCGTCGTAGTTCCAATATATAGCTCACGCCGCACGTCTTTCAATGTGACGGAGTAAGGCTTGTAGTGCCTCTCGAAGCGCAAGGCGATCGTGTATTCCTTGCCATCGACCTTCACGGTATCGTTTTGTCCGCTTTCAGACAGCAGCGTCGAGATGAGATAGGTTCCCAGCGGGGTTCCATCTTTACCAATGAGTTTGACATACCCACCGGGCATGTCGACTTTCCCCCCCGTATCTGTCCCGGCGGATGGCTTGGCGGGAACAAGGCCAATCTTCAAACCTTGCCCTGCCGTCGCGGGGTTCTTCTCCAGTGACTTCACTTCGACGATGTTCGAGTTTTCATAGAATTCCGGCAGTTCAATCTGAAATGGCAAACGCTCATCAGAAAAGACCTGTGTTCTGGCACCGCCTGTGCTGCCGCCTCCCAGAAAAGCCGGAAGATATTGCCGCCAGCCAGAAGGTTCTCCCAGCAGGACCTTGCGAGGGATGACCGTCACAGATTCATTTTTGTCATCAACAGAATGACTGACAGCCAGTTCGACGGTCCGCACATCCTGTACATAATTTTGCGTCTGGCCTTCTGAAAGTGTCATCTGGGCTTCGACAGCTTTTGTCCCGACCAGCACTTCACTCAGCATCATCAACGCGATGCCGCCATGCAGTAAGACAATTCCCGCTCGTTGACCAAAGGCGAACAGGCATCCAATGAGCAACAATCCACCGGCCATCCCCCCTTTGGTCAATTGCCACAGGATTCGCATGGCGGAAGGACTGGGCGTGGCTCCGTTGCCGGGAATCAGCAACCAGATCGTGGCGACCAGCGCAATTCCGAAACCAAGGGCCAACAGCCCCCAGGTCACACGACGCGAGACGGGAACCCAGAACAGAGAGGCAAACAGCATGACAAAAATGGAGTAGACCGAGACCTTCAAGGTCAGCCATAGCAAGTCATAGAGCGATTTGTCTTCAGGCAGAATTCCATTCGTGGTATCGCCACTGACCACAACCACCCAGGTCATCGCAGCGCCGATCAGCAACAATCCCATTCCCGAAAACAGGCGAATTCCTTTGGCCTGAACCGTAAATCTCACGGCGTGCGCGGCCACCAGGTTGATGGCCATTAACGTGCCGATTAGCCAGCCGCCGGGGAAATAAAAACCGCCGGGAACTCTCGGCAAGCCAGGGAAAAATGAGGGGGGAAAGAAGATCTGAAATTTGATCCAGGCCACAGGAGTCCGGAAGTAGTCGCGGATCACCACCCAGATATCGTCTTCCACTTGTGCCAAAGTTCCCGCCAGCACAATGAAGATGGCCATCGCGAACAGAACAACCGTCAGCTTTAAAGAGGCCAGCGGAAGCAACAAGTCACGAACAAGGCTCAGCCCACTGCGAGGAAGAGCGGGTGTTGCGGAGAGTGGAGCGGAGCGACCAATCACTTCTGTGGCCATATTGCACGTTATCCTGACATCGCCAGTATTGGCGCGATCAAACGGTAAAGACGATGAATTCTCTGCTGCGTATCACGTTGCTGTCACGTGAGTCAAACCGGTTTATTGAAGCCGCTTCTTACTGAGGTAACTTCAGAGTCGAGACAAATTCGAGAAACCTTGGCTTTTCGGCCTGGGCCAGCTCACTCGCTCCCTGAAGCTTAACGAACCAGGTTCGCCCCTCTCGCGGGACAATCACGCCCAGAATGGTTTGCCCGGCTGGCCCCACCAGTTCCACCATTTGTCCCGGCCCGCTGGCTGTGTCTACGTTTTTCAATTCAGAAGTGAGAGTGGCAAGTTTCATTTCCGCCAGACCCACCTGATCCCGCCAGCGATTGACATTCTCCAGAATCCCGCCCGATTCTCCCGCCAGATCAATCAATGTGATCTCGATTTTTTCCGTGCCACGGGTCACTTCAAACGCCGCTTTGCGAAAGGCGTTCATTTTTCCCGGCTTCCATTCCGCGGGCGCTTTGAACTCGACTCCTGAGGCGACCGACGACTCATCACCAGCCGCTTTCTCAGGCATCGCCACATTTCCCGCAGGGGGCGCTGTTCTGGGCGGAGCAGAAGAACTCATTCCAGACGCAGGTCTTCCCATCCCCATGGAAGGCTGACCAGGAGCGCGTGAACCCGTCATCGAGACAAAGACGACGTCATCATCCCCGAGTTTCTCTGTCGACTGAACGACAGCAGCCCGATTCATCGGCCCGATTCCCAACTGGCCCTTCCAGCGAGCCAGATTGGCTTCAAGCTGTGAATCCCATTGCGATTCATCGCGAGGCAGCATGGAGACTGTCAACTCCACTGGCCCGGAGCTTTCATCCTGCACAACAATCGTCGCATACCGGAACTGGTCACCCGGCTTCTGGCTCCAACCTTCAGGAAGTGCCCATTCTGGCGATCCCTTTTCAGAAAACTTGACCTGCTGAACAAACTCTTTCCAGCGCTCTTTCCAGCGATCCACCACTTCGGGTGTGGTTGTCGCTTTGAAAAACCATGCCTGTGTTTGATGCGGCCAGATGGCTCCCCAGGTCACCGCAGGCTCCAGTGCCACTTGCGGCGCTTCTGCAATTTCCACGCTGCCACGTTCGACAAATTCCGGCTTAACCACGGTGTATTGCCGGATCACCGGCCCTTCACCACAACCCGTAATGCTACCTGTGACACCGCACAGCATCCCCAGCACCATCAGGGTTCTGGAAAACGCTGTGTTCAAGCACGTCACATTCAAGACAGACCAGTGAGCTGGTTTCATAGAAGTTGATCTTTGGAAGCAATGTCTCAGGGCAACTCTTGTTGCTGACCTGTTCGATTGTCAGGCAACAATGTCATCAGGCGGGAATGTTTATGAGAACGTGAACTGCGGGGTTGGAGGCGGGAAAGCAAGGCATCTCAGGCAGCGGCCGCTGGTGCGGTACACGTCCACACAAAGACTTTGCCCTGCGACGCATCAGCCATTGATTATAAACCAAACTGGCACGCCGAACCTACGCCAGGAATATCCCTTTCAATCCAGTTTCTTGAGATTGGCAATATCTCCACGCCCTATCCCACCCTCGCGATCACTCATTTTCACCCGGAAGACCTGCGAATCACCACCCCAGCATGCCCCTTGGCACGAGCACTAACTTAGTTTTGCTGCCTGGGTCACGTTTTTTGTCAACCAGGTGTCTGCCAACCTGAACAGGCGGGTTAGCGGATTGTTTCATCACTTGAGCATGGTT
Source organism: Planctopirus sp. SH287 (assembly GCF_056500625.1). Classification (NCBI taxonomy): domain Bacteria; kingdom Pseudomonadati; phylum Planctomycetota; class Planctomycetia; order Planctomycetales; family Planctomycetaceae; genus Planctopirus; species Planctopirus sp. SH287. The sequence goes on from NZ_CM151403.1 coordinate 3,912,368, forward strand.
CGTTCAGGAAACCTGTGTTGAGGCGAGCGTCGTTTTTTCTCAACAACGGCCTAATATGTTAAAAGTCAACGGGTTAACGCGAGCCTCCTGCCACGAAACACCCCTAGCCGTTGCTGAACTTCAACGCGGTGGCACCTGCCGTGCAATACCAGCATCCCGTCAGAACGCCACACCTGACAAGCGTGTGAAGCCTCTTGAGTCTTCATGCAAACCTCTGTGAATCACTCAGCACATGAGTTTTCACGAGCCTCTTTCAGACTTCCGAGAGCGATTGCTCTCTTTTGTCCTCAGCTGCGCAGCGTGTGATTTGTCGGCCGGCAATCACGCACCCCGTTCGTTTGTCCTTGAGGTTGTGCCCTCAGGGATCGCCTTCACCTGATCATCAGGGAAAGCGGCAGTGCCGCCACGCACTGTGCCTTGCGTCTCATTAAACAGTTCACACAGAAAGTCTCTCACATGCTCCGTAACCTGCTCAACGATGAAAACGGTGCGATCATCTCCGCCGAGCTCGTCCTCGTTCTCACCATCCTCGTCATCGGCGTGATCGTTGGCCTCAGCGAAGTCGCTGTTGCTATCAACACCGAACTGAACGACATCTCGAACGCTATCGGTCGTCTTGACCAGAGCTACTACTTCACCGGATTCAAGGCCAACTCCGACAAGCTGAAGAGCTCAACACCTGGCAGCCGTTACTTCGATACCCCAGATGACTGCGACGTCAACGCAACTTGCGAAATCGTCTGCGGTGCTGGCGGCATCCCAGCAACAGAAGGCGGCGCTATCTAATTTCACTCGCCACCCTTCGGGAGTGGTAGTCTTCATGTGAAATCACGCTGACGGCCCGGAGATCTTCTCTGGGCCGTCAGTCTTTTTTTTAGCCCCTGAAATTCCCTCTCCCGTTTGCAGGGAAAGGACGTTTTCTCAAGTAGGCTCTGAGTGCATTTTGCTCCGATTGATGCCCTTCTACCTGGCTTCGGCTTGCGCTTGTGGCTTGGCTCGCTTGGTGACATCGGTTTCCAAGACACCAAAGTTCTGTTCATAGCGCTGAAGCGAAACTCCCAGAGCGGCCCATAAGCGCTTGGCGGTGTAATAATTCATCACCACTCGCTCGGAAATCTTGATGTTCCGTCCCACATTGGAGAACGGCATCGGATCAAGACCGAAATCGACAACAACTTCTTCAGGTGTCCCGGCAACCCGTGCGAAGTTCGAGTAGAGCGGCTTCAGGTCGGCGGGTTCCTGAACTTGAGGCTGTGCAACACCATTAGAACTGGTTGCGGGCTGTCCTTCGGCCATGTGGCATCCTTCCGTGTAGGCAAACAAATAACTATTCTGGACGTTGATCAGAACAACTGACAGAACTGGCACCCTGCGATTGCCATGGTGCGATTCTGACAGGATCATCGGGCGATTGCCCGTTTGGGTCAATTCTGTTTCTGGATATGTTTTTCAAGAAGAGTTTTATGGCCGGTTTGTCTTCCTCTTTGCCTCACGCTGGCGATGGTCTGCCGCCCGATGAACATGACTCCGTTGAATCGCTTGCCGGGGAGACTCATCCCGAGCCGGAACAATGGATTCTGGCGATCGATTCGGGAAACAGCCGAGTGAAGTTCGGTTTGTTTCTCGGTCAGCCGGGGCAATTATTCCACGAGCCTGTCGAATTTGTGGCGCATGATCTTCAGGCTCCGCTCCCTGTGAAACTTTTGGGTCAGTGGTGGAAAAATGCCAGCCAGGCAAAGCATGTCTGCCTGCATGTGATTGCTGGAGGATCGAACCCCAAAGCGCTGGATTGTCTGCTGGCGGAATGGCCGAGACCAACGGAAGGATCGCCTTCAGATGCCAATTTCTGGCCGGAACCGCATGTGGTTCGCAGCGGCTTGAAACTCCCGCTCATCATCAATGTCGATGCTCCTGAACGAGTGGGGCTTGACCGATTGTTTAATGCCGTGGCTGGTAACGCGATCCGTCAGCCAGGCCAGCCAGTAGTGTTAATCGATGCCGGAACCGCGACAACGATTGACTGGCTGAACGAAGAGGGTCACTTTTCGGGCGGGGCGATTCTCCCCGGAATCGAATTAGGGGCACGGGCACTTCATCAATACACCGCCCTTTTGCCTCTGGTCAGTCGACAGGAACTGAGCGCGCCGCATCCTCCCGTTGTTGGTCGCAATACCCGAGCCGCCATGTCGAGTGGTCTGTATTGGGGACATGTCGGCGCCATTCACGAACTAACGCGACGGATGGCAACAGGGAATATCGCACCTCTGATACTGCTGACGGGTGGAAGTGCCGGGATTCTTGCGGACGAGTTCCCCGAAGCGAGGCACATCCCCGCATTAGGTCTTTGGGGAATGATTCTTTCGCTCCCCAAATTGCAAAGGTCGTGAATGGCAACAGCAATAAGCCCTAAATAAGGCTCTTTGAGATCAAACTGTACAAAGTGGAGAGACTTCCTCTGGCATCTCACGGCGGTCAATGGTTGAATGGAAGGTCGGTTAACTTGCCAGAATTTTCTACTCGACGCTGAACCCACCATGCAGCACTGCCATCAATTTCGTGAACGTCCTGCCTCGCGTCGTGATGCCCTGGCGCAAATCGCCTGTGGATTTGGCGGGGTGGCTTTAGCTGGCCTCGCGACCGATCCCCGCTATGCGTTTGCAGGGGAAGCGACTGAAGAAGCACAAATTGCTTTGGCACTGACCCATCCGGCCAAGGCCAAAAACATCATCTTTCTCTACATGGATGGTGGCCCCTCACAGATGGATCTGTTTGATCCGAAGCCACGCCTTGCCAAAGAGCATGGCGAACCCATGAAGATGAAGGTGCAGGCCACCCAATTCGACAACAACGGCAAGATCATGAAATCGCCGTGGGAGTTCTCGAACCATGGCGAAAGCGGCTTACCTTTCAGTTCTCTGATCCCGCATATTGCTTCACATGCAGACGATCTCTGCGTCATTCGCTCGATGACGTCGGCGTTTTCTGAGCATACGAACGCCAACTACTTTCTTCATACCGGCCATGGACTTCAGGGCCGCCCCAGCATGGGAGCCTGGGTCTCCTATGGCTTGGGAACCGAGTGCCACAACCTTCCCGGCTTTCTCGTGTTAAACGGAGGGTTGATTCCGCCTGGCGGATTAGATTGTTTTCACAATGGGTTTCTGCCGGCAACGCATCAGGGGTCAATACTCAAAACCCAGAAGATGCCCATTTCTGATCTTGAACCCGCGCCGGGGCCGGTCTCTGCGCAGCGGCGCAAACTCGATCTTCTGAAACAGCTCGATATGGCGGCTTCGGCAAAAGCAGGCCGACCCGACGCTCTGGAATCAGCCATTGCGAATTACGAATTAGCCTTCAGAATGCAGACGACAGTGCCGCAACTGGTGGATCTTTCCACGGAATCTGAGGCGACTCAGAAGCTTTATGGCATGGACTCCCCATTTGCAGGCACCCGGACATATGCCCGGCAATGCCTGCTAGCCCGTCGATTGGTGGAAAGTGGCGTCAGGTTCATTGAACTGACTTGCCCCGGTGTCGGCGTGGATCGCTGGGATCAGCATGGTGGCTTAAAGAACGGCCATGAACTGAATTGCAAAGCGACTGATCAACCCATTGGTGCACTGCTGACGGATCTCAAGAGTCGTGGTTTGCTTGATGAAACACTGGTTGTCTTTGCCGGGGAATTTGGCCGGACGCCGATGGCACAAGGAGCCGATGGCCGTGATCATAACCCGTTTGGTTACACTGTCTGGATGGCTGGCGGTGGCGTCAAAGGGGGATTGGCTTATGGCGCAACCGATGAATATGGCTACTACGCTATCGATAAAAAGCTCGAGATCCATGACCTTCATGCCACCATGCTCTGGCTGATGGGCGTGGATCATACGAAGCTCACGCTTCGTTTTGGTGGCCGGGATATGCGTTTAACAGACGTCTTCGGCCACGTGACACACGACATTATTGCTTAGCGTGCCATTATGTAGCAGCTTAACTCAGTCTGATGCTTGCTTAGTGATAGAGATGACGTTCAATGCTTGCCAAATTCACTATTGGCTAAGTTCAGAACTTACTTGCGAATGGGTTTCCAGAGAGGAGGGTCATCCAGCAGGCGGTATTTATTCGCAAAGGCATCGCGATAGATACGTTCATAGCCTGTCAGAGACGTCGCGAAGAGTGGGAGAATGGGTGTCCCATCTGGCCGGAGTTTGTACTCCACGCCCTTCTTCTGGCACATCAGCAAACCACCGACAAGCCCGCCGGGTGTTTCGCCGATCAGAATGTCAATTTTCGTCGGCCCACGCAGATTGATCCATTTCCCTGCATATGCTGTTCGGTTGCCAGAAACCCCTGGGCCACCGAATTCCTGCCGTAGTGTTTTGTCGTACTCGCCTTTTCCGACATTGCACATCGGCACCCACGACCCATCAAGAACCGGTTGATTATTGATATAGACAATGAGCAAGTCGTCAAAGAAGCCGACAAATCGCCATTCCCCACTTCGGGGAGGAATGACAGTCCCGGAATAATGAACCATCCATCCTCTGGGATCGACCACTTTTTCAACTTTGAAGGCCTTTGGGGCATCGTTAGCGTTCGTCGATGCCGGGATAAGTAATTGAGAAAAAATAAGTTGCGTCGGAGCCTGATAATACTGTCTGGTCGAAACTTCCGAGAATCTGGCATTCGCAATACGGTTCACTTTTTCCATATAGTCAAGGAAAGAACCCGAGTAAGGAAGTTTTTTTCGATTTGAATCCTGCTTAAAGTCATAGAACTTTCCGATGAGTCCTTTCCCTTCCAGCGATCCTTTTTCGAGAATCTCTGTTCCCATCCCAAAGACTGTCGTTAATGCCCCACTTCCCCCGTCCTCACCGATATCCATCCCCAGGCTTTGTATTGTTTCTTTAGTGGGGCCTGGCTCCAGGATTTCTGTGAGACTCAGAAGGCTGTCTGTTGCTGTGGCCTGAGCATCGAGAACTTCTTCCTTCGCGACTTCGGGCTCTCGTGTGGAAAGATCGAATTCAATCATCTCAAGGTCGTCTTCCGCTGCCGGTACTTCAGAGGCCATCGTGAAAAGAGCCGAGATCTGCTCTTCTGATTGATTCGGGGCAAATGTGACGAGCGCGAGCAAGACGAGCAAAACAGAATGGAGCATTGTACTCGTGAGAAACGACCAGATGTCCGACGATTTAATTTGGTTGAACATCATGTGATGGCGATTTTCCCAAGCGGACTGATAAAGAAAATGTCTGCCGGATGACGGGCCCAGTTCTGGGTCGTCAGGTCATATCAATAGAGTCGAGTCCGTGTTTCGGAGCATGCCGTCAGCCAGCCGCGATTTGAATGGGCAACAGCCGATGGACCTCTTCACCATTTAAGAGGCAAATGGTATGCCAGAGTGCTGGCCGCCCTATCAACCCGGATTGGCGCTCAGTTCAAAGTGACGAGAAGGCAATCTGCAACGATCCGATGTCGGTTCTGTCGACAGAGTCGCAGAAAGTGACAACGGGAATCTGAGTTACGCCCAGTGAGTATCACCTGAGAAATCACATCCTGTGACCCGAAGTTCGGAATGGATTTTCTATCGCTCATTCACGTACCGCTCATTCAGACGAATGGGTTCAGTGAACTGACAGGCAGGACGATTCGTCGTCGACAGAGTTGATTGTTCTGAAGCTGGTTAAAAGTTGATTCCCGGCGTTCGGTTGAAAGCCGGGAATCAAGGAGGTCATTCTTAGATCAGCTCGCGCAGAAACCTTAATGCCCTGAAATTGACAACGTCATTGAGCTTTTTCACCGACAAGCTCAGGCGTTATCAGGCTTCGTCGCTATCGCGGAGTTTGGCCAGGATTGAAAGGTCTTCCAGAGTTGACGTGTCTTGAGTCGATTCACGTCCGGCAGCGATATCGCGGAGCAAGCGACGCATGATTTTTCCGCTACGCGTCTTGGGCAGCGCCGTGGTGTAGCGGATCTTGTCAGGTGTCGCCAGGGCACCGATGTGCTTACGAACATGCTGAGTCAAATCCGCCGTCAGAGAATCGGATCCTTCGGGATCAGCGGACTTCAACGTGACAAAGCAACAGATCCCTTCTCCCTTGATTTCGTGCGGGAAGCCCACGACAGCCGCTTCTGCGACAGCCGGGTGTGCGACCAGGGCACTTTCTACTTCCATAGTGCTGAGGCGATGGCCAGAGACATTGAGAACATCGTCCACGCGCCCCATGATCCAGATGTCACCATCAGCATCCCGGCGAGCGCCGTCACCGGCAAAGTAGGCCCCCTTGATAGTGCTGAAATAAGTCTCTTTGAAGCGATCATGGTCGCCGTAGAGCGTTCGCAGCATACTGGGCCATGGCTGCTTGAGGACAAGTAGTCCTCCTTCGTTCGGGCCGAGAGCTTCTCCATCCTTATTGACGATTTCGGGAACCACGCCGGGGAGTGGTCGGGTGCAACTTCCGGGCTTCGTAGCTGAAACACCTGGCAAGGGGCTGATCATGATTGCGCCCGTTTCGGTTTGCCACCATGTATCAACAATCGGGCAGCGTTCGCCACCAATCACACGGTAGTACCACATCCAGGCTTCGGGGTTGATCGGTTCTCCCACTGAGCCTAGCAATCGAAGACTGGAAAGATCCCGCCCCTGCGGCCAATGATCCCCCCACTTGATGAAAGCGCGAATGGCGGTTGGAGCCGTATAGAAAACGCTGACGCGGTATTTTTCAATAATCTCCCAGAAGCGGCCTTCATCTGGCCAGTTCGGCGCCCCTTCATACATAACGACCGTGGCCCCATTAGAAAGAGGGCCATAGACGACATAGCTATGTCCGGTGATCCAGCCAATATCAGCGGTACACCAGTACGTATCGTCCTCTTTCAGATCAAAGACCCATTTGCTGGTCATTGTTGCGCCGAGCAGATAACCCGCCGTGGTGTGCAGAACCCCCTTCGGTTTTCCCGTGCTGCCGGAGGTATATAGAATGAACAGGGGATGTTCGCTGTCAACGGGCACAATGTCGCAATAAGGGTCGACATCGCTCATCAGATCATGCCACCAATAGTCACGATCGGTCTGCATGCGCACCTGCTGCCCGGTACGGCGAACCACAACGACTTTCTCGACCGTAGGACTTTTGGCAAGGCTTTCATCAACAGCCGCTTTGAGAGCGACTTCTTTCCCACGTCGCCAACCGCCATCAGCGGTGACGATCACCTTGGCCTGAGCATCATTATTACGGTCAGCAACGGCATCGGCACTGAAGCCGCCGAAAATGATCGAATGGACGGCGCCAATCCGTGCACAGGCGAGCGTGGCGATGGTCAATTCGGGAATCATGGGCATATAGAGCGTGACACGATCACCGGTGGTCACGCCCAGCTTTTTCAGAACATTGGCAAACTTGCAGACTTCCCGGTGGAGATCGTTGTAAGTGAGCACGCGGGTTTCGCCAGTCTCCCCTTCCCAGATAATAGCGGCTTTATTCTTCCGCCAACCTGTGAGATGCCGATCAACGCAATTATCGCAGGCGTTGATCTGTCCACCGGTAAACCAGCGCGTGTCAGGCATCTGGCCTGTCAGGACTTCGCTCCAGGGGTTGATCCACTTCAGTTCGGCAGAAAGATCTCCCCAGAAACCCGCGGGGTCATCTTTCGCCCGATGCCACATCGACTGATACTGTTCTTCGCTGGAAATATGGGCAGCGGCCGTGAACTCAGAGGAGGGATGAAACTTGCGAGTTTCCTGGAGCGAACTTTCGATACTGCCTGCGGTCGTCATACGGTCGCTCCGTGAGTGCCAATCTTTGGGGGTTGAAAGTCTGTCTGGCCAATGAATTATCGGTCGCGGGAAAATACGAAAAATGTCGAGATTCATGCGTTCCCGGAAAGCTCATCTGTTGGCCATCTCTGAAGAATCATGGCGTTTGATTTTTTTATGACCGGCCGCCCTGGCGGAGTTTCCCGGTCATTTTCAACGTTCTGATTCTTGCGAGATACACCGCTGGGAGAAGCTCTCTAAGCACTTATCAAAAAATAAGCACTCGACGCTAAAACCTGAGAGTGTAGGTTGATTTTTGTGGAAGTGTCAATTGCGCGGAGCACCGAATCAAGGCGTGGTGAATGTCCAACGAATCTCCCGCTTCTCGGCATTGATTTGAAAAGACTCTTTGTCCAGCGACATATCATCGACTGAGGAACCTTTCAATTCCGAAAGCTTTCGGACGAATGTCTCCAGATTATCCACTGGCCCCAGTTCAATGACCGTTTCCCCGTTCGTCAGGCTGCTGACATATTCTGTCAAATCGGGACGAGGCGAGGCACCGACAGCCCGTTCAAGAATCTGCGTGAGTTCACGGCCTGAAAGGGGACGATTCAAAATGATCGTCACTTTTCCCTGCGGGCCGACTTGGGGTAACTGGCGGATGGATTGAGTGGCAAGCACCTGTGCCATCTGGGCGTATTCATGACCCACCTGAGACACACTTTTGGCGACATCATCTGGAGTGCCAGCTTGTTCCAACCTGGCAATGTTCTCTTCCAGTAAATCAAGATGAGTGTTCAACAGAGGCCTCAGTTGCTCCCAGTCAATCTTGTCGAATGTCTTTGCCCACTCTCGTGAAGACCGCAGAAATTCGGGCCATGCCTCTGCCATGGTGCGAGGAACCCAGGCTCCTTCCACCTGCACCATTTCCACTTCCTGCGTGTGGCCACTTTGAGGGTCATGTAGACTGATCACAACCGCTTGGGGAGAGGTGTTCTCATTGGACGCCCCCTCTGCGGCATCTCGAGCCTTGACCTCCAGTCGCTGGAATAATTCAAAGGGAATTTCACCGCGCAGTTCGGCTTCATAGGCAATGCGGCCCATGATTCGCCGACCAGATTCTCGCAATAGTTCGGCAAATGAACTTCGGCGAAGATGTTCCAGATCGATCATGCGCGAGGATGTCACGACATGAATCAAGCTCAACGCTTCGTTCAAATTTTGTTTAACGAGAGCGACATTGGTATCTGATGAGGGTGAAGCCGGCTTCAACGTCTGGACATACAAATCTAACTTGGTTTCAAGTGCCGAACTGAAGCGACCTGTCAGATGAAGCAACCGAGACCAGACACGGCTATCCATTGACCAGACGGCGCCGCGCATGACCTCACTGAGATCCTTCTGCCAGGATTCCGGCATGAAGAGAATAAACCGTTCTGGTTGACGCTCACGGACACCATCAACCAGGTATTGCGCTGTTTCTTCAGCCGTGGCCCCGCGAGGCAAAACCGGGGTATCAAAAGCAAGGGGAGCAGGTGGCGGTTCATGGGGAGGGCGAACAAATTTGCGAAAGCTGTGATCAGGTAATTTTTCCTGATCTTCACGGGTAAACTGAGGCTCGTCCTGACAACCACTGCAAAGACCGATTGCCATCGCCACTGTCAATACCGCAATCAGGCGGACTGGCAAGCTTTTGTTAACACTTTTCGGCTCGCATGATGAACGGAATGCTTCAATTCTCTTCTGTGAGAAGATCATGTGGGTCAATCCAACGACTGAGGATACCAGGAGTCCATGGCGCGAACCTGCACCCACAGTGTGACAGAGATGCTGGCGTCAACCCAATCTTAGCCGATTCCTTAACTCACCGGCAGCCTTGTTGAGCTGCCGACAAGAGATTCCTGAATCGGCTTTATTTCGTCGGGAAATAGTCCCAATTCTCCCGCGTCATCATGGCAGCCTGCTCGATGGCGATTGTGCAATCGAGCAGGAGCCATGGAACGCACCAAGATTTAGACGGCCCAGTTTCTCTCAGGGCGTGAACAGAGCAGGTTTGCCTCAGGATCATTCACAAAGGTTTCATTCTTGGGATCGAATGTGAGCTTGCGTTTCAGAATCCAGGCAATTGCTGCCGCGTGACTGGCAATGTGTGACCGCCGCATAACATCGGGATTGGCCGTCGTTTTTTCTCGCGTTCGCATGCAATCAAAAAAGTTTCTGGCATGTGTCGAGACATCCAGCCCGCGAACACGTTTTTCGGCGGGAGGTTGATCTTTGGCAAGAGCTTCTGGTTGAACGACAATCTCGCCACTGTCACCCGTTTCAACCCAACCTTCGTCTCCGATAAAGCGAACCGGGCAGGTTCCCAAGCGGGTGATGTATTGAGGTGAGCGTTCACCAAAGGGGGTTTCCAGGAAATCAACAATCAGCTTCACACCATTGGCATAGGTACAAAGGATGGCCTTCTCCTGGGGTTCATAGGTGATTGGCGTGGTGTCGTCGGCCTGGTTGGCCCATTGGCAGAGATCGATGGTGTGAGCGCCCCAATCGAGCAGGCGGGCACCGGAGTCAAAATCCCACTGACCGCGCCAGCCGCCATCGACATACTTCTGATTGAACGGCCGCCAGGCTGCTGGCCCCAGCCACAGGTTCCAGTCGACATCCTTTCTGGAAGGCGTGGTCTCGGCAGGAAGCCAGCTGTTCTCGAGCACCGGCAAATAGACCGATGCGTGCATGGTATGGAGCTTGCCAAGCTTGCCGCTCTGAGCAAATTCAACGGCCTTCTGGAAATTGGGAACGCTTCGCCGTTGGGTTCCCGCTTGAAAGACACGATGCTGGCTGTGCATGGTGTCGGCCAGTTGCTGACATGCCTGAATGGTAATGCCACAGGGCTTTTCACTGTAGACATCCTTCCCGGCCTTGGCAGCGAGGATCGAAGCTGCCGCATGCCAACGGTCACCCGTGGCCACAATGACAGCGTCGATATCCTTACGATCCAGGAGTTCGCGGAAGTCGCTGTAAAGTCGGCAATCGCTGGTTTTGTAATGCTCATCGACCAGTTTCTTACCGGCATCCCTCCGCTTGGCCTGAACATCGGCAATCGCGACACATTGGACATCGGGAAACTGGAGCATGGCTTTCAGGTCGTAAGTACAACGCGGGCCAATGCCAATCACTCCCAGCGTGATCTTCTCGCTAGGGGCCGTGGCTTGCTCACGCCCCAGAACATGCGCGGGAAGGATTGTCGCCGCAGCAATGGCGGCTGTGCTGGTCTGAAGAAAAGTGCGACGGGAAGTTGTACTGATGGGCGAAGTGACAAAACGCTGCGGCATGGCTTTCTCTCCTCTGGTGCAAACACGTGAGTCCACATCATATGCGAAAGGGTGTATGTGATGACAGCGTGACTTTTAAAGAACAACCAATGAAGAAGACTCTTTCGGTCGTTTTATTTCAGATCGTTATCTGGAATGGTGAGTTGAAAGAAGCCAAGCCTGCCTGACTCCCAAGCTGCAGACAGGCCACACCTGATCGCCATCTCTTGTTGTGAAACGTATCAATAACAGAAGAGAAATTTCGGATGCCTCTGCTGGCTTGGCCCAATCCCACTCCACCCGGACTTCCTTCACGACTGGTTCGACCAATCACCACATCAAAAAACTCATGCCGATCAGAATAGGGACAAGTCAGAAGGGGCGACTCTTCTCTAAATCGCAAGGACTTCATCCGGCATCACTGTGTAATGACAGCGTTCTCGAAAGAAAAAATCGTGATGAATGATGTCACTTGCATGAATAGTTTCATAGCGTGCGGGCGGGGACTGGCAATTACCATCCCAGTAGCCATACAGTTCAATCTTGTCGTTCTGATGAAACAGGCTGAGCAGAAACTGATGCAGCGACTCATGGTCAGCCTGTGTGTCGGCTCCAAAGTCGGGATCCGTTCCTATGAGAAACTCTTCTGGCCAATCTCCATTTTGAAATGAGAGATGGCGAAAACCACATCCACAGTGTTTGGAAGATCCAATGTAACGAACATTGGACAGTGAAAAAGCCGTGCAAATAAGATCATCATGATTTAGTCGCGAAGCTGTATGCAGCGCAGGTTCAGATTCGTTCCAGGGAATCTCAGATTGGATATGCTGAGCAGCAAGATAAAGAAGGAAGCACATGCGGGGGCTTTCTTGTGATGATTTTGAAAACCACCTGGGATGCGGTGGCATTTAGCTCACACGTCTACGTACGAGACGCCAACCCGTTGACTCGACAATAGCCCACGAGTGATGTTTGATTTTTCCTCTGCCATGGATACGGGCGGCAATCCACGGTGTTCCGTATTTGTCGATCTCATAGACGCGAGAGGGAAAATGCCTTTCGATGAGGATTTTCATGAACGACAAACTTTCGCGATGGAGCGTATAGCCTAGGCGTTGCCATTCCTCCGGCAGCGAAATGAATCGCACCAGATCACCCACTTTGAGCTTTCTCGGATCAGGCATAGTTTTGTCTACTGAGTATCTTGAGTACATCGCTTTGTTTGAGGATTTTTCCACAAGAAGGTTCAGGGGCTGAGTCCTGCGTATCACGGCGATGTTATGGAGTTAATGTCGCCTTAACGTCCTAGGTTGTCAGACTTAACAACCGATTCAATCTGAAGTTTTGACTTTGACAAAGCACTCTCTGTAAAAGAATTTTGAGTTGCAGGATTGCTTGATTGTGAAAGAATGGCTGCCTGTGATGAGTTCGCCAGCAGACAATGGTGACGGAAGTGTCCTTAACATCGAGGGTTAATATGACATCGACGGTCAGAGCCTATGCCGCAACAGCGATTGGCCAGCCCCTGGAACTGATTGAAATCAAGCTCGGAGAACTGCCCCCCGGGCAGGTGGAAGTGCAGGTGGAATCGTGCGGCATCTGCCACTCGGATCTCTCGATGCTTCAGAATGACTGGGGCATGACTCAATTCCCGTTTGTCGGTGGGCACGAAGCCATCGGGAAAATCGTGGCCGTGGGCGATGGCGTGGATTCATCACGAATTGGCCAGCGAGTGGGCGTGGGTTGGACATCCCGCAGCTGCATGACATGCTCAACTTGTTTGAGTGGCGATCACAACATGTGCGCAACGGCTGAAGGAACCATTGTTGGCCGGCATGGTGGGTTTGCTGAACGAGTTCACTGTCAGGCCGAATGGGCACTCCCGCTGCCGGAAGCTCTCGCCCCTCTGACATCCGGGCCGCTGTTTTGTGGGGGAATTACGGTATTTAACCCATTTCTCCAGTTTGGGATTAAGCCAACTGACCGTGTGGGAGTGGTTGGAATTGGTGGTTTGGGGCATATGGCGTTGAAGTTTGCCCGTGCCTGGGGCTGCGAAGTAGTCGCCTTTACCTCCAGTGATTCCAAGCGTGATGAAGCGATGGAACTGGGAGCACACCGGGTTTTGAATTCGCGTGATGATGCGGCATTAGCCAAGCATCAGGGGACGTTTGACCTCATCATCTCGACGGTGAACGTGTCACTCAACTGGCCCCTTTATATCAATCTGCTGGCCCCAAGGGGACGGTTGCACACCGTGGGCGCCGTTCCCGAACCGATTGGCCTGATTGCCTTTCCGATGATTATGGGTCAAAAATCCTTCTCAGGATCTCCCACAGGCAGCCCTGTTTCCATGGCCAAGATGCTGAACTTCTGCGAGCGTCACCAGATTGCTCCAGTGACCGAGGCATTCCCTCTCAGTGAGATCAATCAAGCCTTTGATCATCTCAAATCAGGGCAGGCACGGTATCGCATTGTGCTGGATGCAGACTGGAAATAGCCGTCACGCTGATGAGTGATTTCTGAGCAAAACAGGGTCAAATGTGGCCCTGTTTTCGCTTTTTGGGCATGCCATCGGCTAAAAACGCCGAAATCGCTTCAGTCATGAAACTTCAGGTCTCAAGAATCCTGAATTCCGGCTCCGTTCTTGCCTGATTGACGTTGCCCCATTTATTTCATGCCCGTTAAAAAACCAAACGTCAGTCGGCTCGTGTTGATCATGAGCAGAATGTGATTGTCGGTTGTCTTCTGTTTCTCGATTTTTCTGCCTGATTGCTTCCACATCTCTCCTTGCCTGTCACAGCCTTGGGGCTGATCTCCTGCCTTAACAATCGAAATGAAGGTTTTCCTGATTTTCGATCCCTGTCCGAACTGTCTCACCTGTTCGAGCCTGCCCTTCGCCACCACCTGAGGTGTCTCGATGTCTCATTTTGCGCGCCGATTGTTTGCTCATGCGATCCAGCACCGTACAAGCTGGCTTTCGGCTGGAATTTGTCTTGCTGGTACCGTTCCTGTAACGGTCGCCACTTCGACTCCTGCTGCCGCCCAGGACTGGCTGGCTGACTCCACGATGAATGTTGGCTCCTCGCTCTATGAGGGAGGGGCATCAACGCAAAGTGGTCAAGCCATGGGAACCGCGTTCCGGGTTGGACACTTCACCGGCCCCTGGATTGGCCGCCAGGAGTCCATTACTCCCGTCGAAATCATGCCTTACGGCTTCATCGACAACTTCATGGTGTTCGGTGACCTGCGTGGTTTCCGCTCGAACTCTGATAAATACGGCGCTAATGTCGGCGGTGGTGCCAGGTACTACATTGAAGGCATCGACCGCATCATTGGCGTGAATGCCTACTTTGACTATGACGAAACCAGCGGCGCGAAATTCAGCGACTATGGTTTTGGCCTGGAAACTTTGGGCCGTTATTGGGATGCCCGTGTCAATGCCTACATCCCTGTGGGTTCAACGGAGGAAATGATCAGCCAGAATGTGGTGAATGGAAGCCAGAAATTCCAGGACTACCGGATTCTGTTTGATCGCCAGCGCGTGGTGGGTATTGCTCCGAAAGGATTTGATGCCGAAGTCGGGGTTCCGCTCTTCTTCAATGGTTTTTTTGAACGACATGATGTTCGTGCCTATGGCGGTTTTTATCATTATCAGCACGAGAGCATTGATAGTATCTGGGGTTGGAAAGGGCGGCTTGCTGCCAATGTGATCCCCAGTATTAATGTCGGTTTAGAAGTCGCCAACGACGCGGTTTTCAAAACGAACGTCGCATTTAACGTGCAGTGGACTTTTGGTGGTTTCCGCCAGGGAGACAGCGAACGCAAAACACAAATCGACCGCATGACGACCCCCGTCCGGCGTAGCTATAACGTCGTGGTCGCTCGCAACACAGTTATTGATGAAGATATCGAGGCCCGCGACCCAGACGGAAACCTTTACAACATCCAGCACGTTGACAGCAACTTTGTAGGGGTCTCTGATGGCACGGTAGAAAACCCCTGGACGACAATTGCCCAGGCTCAGGCAGCCCTTAACGAAGATATCATTTTCGTTCACGCCGACAGCGTGTTCAATAACCCTGGCACGATCAATCTGGATCCCGGAATTCGTGTCCTGGGTGAAGCCAGCACGATTGATCATTTGATCAACGTCCAGGGACTGGGCAATATCCTCATGCCTCACGCCACAACGGGCGTGAACCGGCCTGTCATCCAGAACACCGTGGGCAATGGTGTCGTGCTCGCCGCGAATTCGGAATTCAGCGGCTTCCTCGTCGATAACCCCAGCGGTTTCGGGATCTATGGAACAGGCAATCTGGGAGCGTCATTTATCCGTAACACCTCTGTTACGGGAAGCGGTCAGGCAGGAATCTCTCTCCAGGATACTCAGGGCGCATTGAGTATTCAAAACTCGACGATTGGTGATCCCGATGGGAATGCCAACGCCCTGGAAGTGTTAGGTGGATCATCCAGCATTTCATTCACCGGAAACGCCAATTCCAGTGCGAACGACATCACCAGCACCGGCGGAGCAGCCTTGCTCGTTCAGGGGATGACAGGCGGCTCTGTCAACCTTTCAGGCTCGCAGATCCAGAACGACAACGGTCTGGGCGTACAAGTTCTGAACAACGGTAGCGTGGTGACCGTCGATGAAGCCACGATCACAAATAGCACCGGCACCAGCGTGCTGGTCGACAACGTCACCCGCAATGTGACATTCCGTGGGCCGTTGAACATTACAAACCCTGGTGATGATGCGGTCGTGGTGCAAAACACCGCCGCGGGAACCACAGTGGCATTCACCGGCAACAACAGCACCAATGGAACATCCCTGATTATCACCGGCCGCGGTGGACAAGGGATTAACCTGAATAATAATGCGGGTGATGTAACCTTCTTCAATGAAGTCCGCATGTCGGGAAGCGGAGCTGTGGGCGACGCAGGGATTGACTTTCAAAATAACTCTGGAAATGCGTCGTTCCAGAATGTCACCATTCAAGACAGTGGCGGTGACGGCATCCGTATCGGTTCAACAGCGGCGGGAAGCAATAATACAGGCCTCTTTAACATCTCGGGGAACACGGATATCAGAGGAGCGATCGCTGGCCATGGCATCGTAATCACTGATGATGATGCAGCAGTCACGATCGGTACCGCCGCATCAATCACAAATATCTCTGGTCGAGGATTGTCGGGCATCAGCATCACCGACACCAATGCTGATGTCACATTCCTGGGCGCAATTTCCATTAATAATCCCAGTGGCAGCGCGGCCCCTGCCATCGATATTCAGGACAATATCACCGCAGACATTCTCTTCAGTAATGTATCGATCACAAATGCAACAGGCGGCCCCCTTCTCCCCGGTCCGGTCACTGGTGGAGCCGGTTTAAATCTGATCAATAACGAAAGTAACGTTGCATTTAACTCCCTGAATGTTATCACCGTCGACGGTATCGCCGTCTATGTTGATAATGCGGACAGCCTGGCAATCGGCGGCGGCATTATCAACTCGACCGAAAGTTCCGGTGCCGGAGCTAATGGTCGCTCAGCGGTAGTGATTACCAACACGGGCATGAGTGTGACATTCGACTCGGTCTCGTCCAATGGTGCTGACGAAGCCGCGATCCGATTGATAAACAATACAGGAATTAATGGCACTGCCGATGCCTCTTTCACAATCACGGGAAACACAAACACCATTGGCGGTGGTGTGATTGAGAATGGTGACTCAGACGGTATCTATCTTTCTAATACCGGTATCGTCAGTTTGAACGGTATGACGATCAATGATAATGCTGGTGACGGAATCTATGCCCAGAACATGGTTCAGCTCGACGTGTTTGGAAACACGATTGGCGGAACGATCACCGGCAACGGTGGCAACGGGGTTGAAGCTCTCAATGTCGATATCGTCCAAATTGGAGGGATGCTATTCCAGGCTAACGGTGGAGTAACCGACACACCGGAAATTCTGCTGCGAGCTAACACCGCATCAACGACCATCCCCACCGGAGTGTCAACCGTTGCTTACCAATGGAGCGTTGCAGGAAACGTCATTACAGAACAGGGTGGTGACGCCATTCGTGTTGTTTCGGAAGCAACCAATGTTGGTGGATTGTTCCTGAATATCGGTGGCCCCAATAACTTTGATACCCTCTTTCCACAACGTCCGGGGGCACTGTTCAGCGAAGGTAACACGATCACTCTCAACTCGGACATTGACGGTGCCGCCGCTGTGAATGTTCAGTGGAATAATGCGATGTCGGCCAACGCTCAATGGAACGACATTACGATTACCGGGACTAATAACGGTAACGAGCGGATCGGCATGCGATTCGCCTCAAACAATACCACGCAGCCACACTTGATCTCGGTGCTCGACAATCGGCTGATCTCGACTCGGGAAAACACCACCGGATTTGACTTCTCTCATGCGGGGTCATTAAACGCCACGATTGCACGTAATACCGAGCAATTTACATCAACGAATGGCTTCGCTACTGACTTCAATCGCGCGATGCGATTCAATATCGGTAACAACTCCATTCTGGATATTACCGACAACTTCACCACCGACAGTGATGATGGTTCCCAGGGGATGTTGTTTGAAACCGTGGGTGTGGGAAGTCGGTTCTTTATTGCTCGCAACGATATCAATTTCACGAATAACGGAGGCCTCTTCTTTGAAGAAGGGATCGTCTTTGAAGCCGTCACGGGGGCTGGTTTCATCACCTTTGTTGGCGGTGACGACCTGAGCAACAACAACACCGTGACCTTTGGAAATGCGTCTGTACCTGGGAGTGCCTTCCAGTTTATCTCTGGAAATGCGTTAGGTCAGATTCGCGTGAACGGGATTCTGGTGCCTTAACTCACAACCTCTTTTCGATCACTGGCCGTTTGAGAAGAGACTTGTGATAAGTACGCGACTCGAATTCGCGTCACTCAAAACCAGAGGCGAGGATCAAATAGCGATCCTCGTGCATTGTCGAAGTATAAAATTCGGGACTCTTCTGTTGTTTAGTCCGACAACGGAGGACGTTGCAGCGACATCACCCTTAAGACAAAGCCGTGACACGGCATTCGCCTCTGGTTTTAATTTTCAGGTCTTTGGAGAGTTAACCAACGGGAGCGGAAGCTGCCGTATTGCAACGTGATCAGAAAATCAGGAGGCGGCACGAATCTGTTTCAGAGCCGCTTCCAACTCCTTGACCTTCTCAGGGAACTGGCTGGCAACGTCATGAGTCTCCCCCGGATCGTCGTTCAAATTGAACAGCCGGTATTGGGGAGCCTGGCCGGTTTCGGTGTTGGTAGCCGCAGTGCGGGCTGGCCCTTTTCCGGGTTCAATCAGCTTCCAGGGGCCTTGTCGCAAGCTGAGCACACCGGCGTGTTCCACCAGTGTCTGCCGCCCTGTCGGCGATTGCCCCAGCAGGGCAAGCAGAACATTTTCGCTATCCCCGTGTTCTTCAACAGGAACAAGTTGTCCAGCCAGCTTCCCAAGAGACGCGAGAAAATCAATCTGGCAGACAAGTGCCTGCGAAGTTCCCGGCTTGATCACACCGGGCCAGCGCGTGATGAACGGCACACGCGTCCCTCCCTCGAATGCACTGTATTTACCCCCACGCCATGGGCCAGCCGGTTTGTGATCACCCAGTTTTTTAACGGCTTCATCAAGATAACCATCATCCACGACCGGGCCGTTATCACTGGTGAAGATCACCAGAGTGTTGTTGT
This sequence comes from Planctopirus sp. SH287, assembly GCF_056500625.1. Taxonomy (NCBI): domain Bacteria; kingdom Pseudomonadati; phylum Planctomycetota; class Planctomycetia; order Planctomycetales; family Planctomycetaceae; genus Planctopirus; species Planctopirus sp. SH287. The sequence goes on from NZ_CM151403.1 coordinate 3,931,169, forward strand.
CAATTCCCAGTGATTTGAGCTTTTCCATCACCTGGCCAACGCACCAGTCCATTTCAACAATGACATCACCACGCGGCCCCATGCCAGTGCTTCCCACAAACCGGGGATGCGGCAACCGGGGAACGTGAATGTCATGCAGTGAAAAGAACAGAAAAAAAGGCTGTTCACTCTTTTTAGCCTGATGGTCGTCCAGAAATTTCAACGCCCGGTTGGTAAAGACATCCGCCATCTCCTGATCGTTCCACAGCGCAGACTTTCCTCCGGTCATATAGCCGATGCGACTGACGCCATTGATAATCGTCATGTCGTGGCCGTGACTGGGCTTCATCACCGTAAGTAATTCAGGGTGCGATTTTCCGGTGGGAAGGCTGGGATCAATGGGTTTGCCGAACTGCACTGTGATCGGATCATTCGGGTCAAGATTCAGTACACGATCCTGATCCACATAGACGCAGGGAACACGGTCACCCGTCGCAGCCATGATGAACGACTCATTAAAGCCAACCTGCAGTGGCCCCGGCTTGATGGAGCCGTTCCAGTTGAGATCGGCGTCACCCAGACCCAGATGCCACTTCCCAACAACACCAGTGTGATATCCCGCATTCTGCAATGTCGTTGCCAGCGTCCGGCGGCCCGGTTGAATGATCAGTCGCGCATCGCCGGGAAGGACACCTGTCCCTTTTTTCCGCCAGGCATACTCTCCTGTCAACAGGGCATAGCGGGACGGGGTGCACGTCGCCGAGGGGGAATGACCATCGGTGAAGTTCAATCCTTCTTGAGCAAGCCGATCAATGTTCGGCGTCTTAACTCGCGTGGCGCCGTTGCAGCCAATATCGCCAAAGCCCAGATCATCCACATAAATCAGCACAATATTTGGAGTGGCCTTCACCTCCGGCGCTGCCAAAGCGGACGACAGGGCCAATCTATCCGCAACGACCAAAGCCATGGCGGTCATCAGGAGAGTGAGAACTCGAGCAACTGACATACGCGACCTCTTCAAAAGTTTTAGCAGTAAAGCCCGGTAGAATTTCTGAGTAAAATCAATCTACGGGGATCTCGGTGCGAAAACACCCCTCCTCATCTGTTTTCTGTCTCCGTTTTGCCGTTGATCTGACATGAACGCCACGACAATTCAATTGACATCCTGCGCCTGTGCGACCAGAGTGATTTTGAGATTGATTTCCCACTCGCGTTGAGGTTCGGTGATGACGTTCATAATAGCCCGGTTGTGTTCTTCTCATCAGTTGCTGACTCGATGCACTGCTGCCTGGCTATTGATGACGGGTCTGTCATTCGCCAAAGACGGGCCAGGCGTTCTCCAGACTTCAGCCGAAAAAACTCCTCTCTCCGCCGAGCAACCCGGTTCCGATGAAATGGCCAAAGCGGCAGGGGTCACTCTTCCTTCGCTTCCCTGGCACACGGCCAACATCTGGTGGGAACTCGATCACGAGACGGATGACTTCACCATACTGGAGCAAACGGTCACGATTGATCGGGATGTACCCTCAACGATGAATCTTTACATCGCCCCAATGGGAGTGGCGATGATCAGTGGAATGCAGTGCTACGGCGGCATTCAAACAAACATCAATGGCTGGGCCAGTAAGGAAAGTCGCGAGCGGGTCTTCCCCGGAAAGGGAGCCATCTTCTCGCGATGGTCAAATGACAAAAAAACACCGATCGGGCTGGATCACGTGCGTGTGGCGGGTGAGAACTGCCTCGTGGAAAGTGCCGGGTATGAAGGAGAGTTCGCCAGTGTCCGCCGCCCTCTGGAATGGACAAAGGGAACCTATACCTACCGAATCAAGAAGGGCGAGACAGAAGTCATCGACGAGAAACCACACACATGGTTCACCTGCGAAGTCGAGACCAAAGATTGCTGCTCAACAACGATTGGAAGCTTGAGGTTTGAAGGAGAGACGTTCAAATTCTGGCCACGGCAATCGGCCTTTGTTGAAGTTTATAGCACACGAAAGATTCCTCGTTCGCGCATTCCCGCCGTCGAAGTGACTTTTGGCTGGCCACGCATAAACGGTCAACCCGTTAAGCTCAAGCGGGCGCATGCCTTTTATCCCAACAAGAAGCCCACCGGCAGCCCGGACTGCGCGAATGTCATCGCAAGTGGCAGCGATTGCGTCGTCAAGTTGGGGCCTATCTTTGTGCGGGACAAATCACAACGCCGCCATGACCTGGCCATCACACCGCCAACCGACTGATACGGATCCCAGGTTTTCACGGAGCCTTGTATGCCTTGCTTGCGGCTTTGAGAGTAAACATGCCTTACGCATGTCTCAACGCGCCATTGATTTCTGGAAAGCGTATCAGAAACACCGCTTTCTGGCGGCGTAAGACCCATTCGCGGATGAACGATTGACCCTCATACGCCGCCACAAGCCCCGCAAGGGGACGCAAGGGGAAACCCTCGCCCGCGCAGGCGGGAGAGGGTGGCACGCAGTGCCCCGGGTGAGGGATTTTCCAATGGACGTTATCAGTAGAGAAGCGTGCCTGGGTAACTATATCGCATCGCAGATGTAGTGATCGCTATTTAAGCTTCGGCTCACCCTCACCCAGCCTCTCCCATCGGAATGAGAAAGGAGTAAATCAATCACCCCCACCCCCAACAAGAACCACCGCCCTGGCGGCGTAAGACCCATTCGTATATCAACAACCGACCTTCATACGCCGCCACAAACCCCGCGAGGGGGCGGCGTAAGACCCAAACGTGGATGAACAACTGACCCCATACGCCGCCACAAGCCCCGATAGGGGGGTTAGTGTTGGAGGGTGGAGGCGGCAAGGCTCATTTGAGGGGCTAAGTCGCGTTCCCAGTCGTTCTGGGGGCGAACGACTGTGCGGACGAGAGCAGGCAAAGTTCGGGTGACATTCACAGACTTGCGTTCGCGAACAAGGACACCAGAAGACACAAACTTCTGGTCAAGGTTCAGAGGCCGGGCTAATGGCTTTTCCATCGAATGAATCGGTGTGAATTCCGTAGGGGCTGGTGTCTTGATCGAGCTGTTCCCTGTGTCCGGGGCGACCTTTTCTGCATCGGCAGGAGGCGTTGGCTTTGGAGTCGAGTTCCCGGACTCAGTAGCGGCTGGCGTCTCGTAATTCGGGCGTAAAGATCCCCCAAAATCACTTCCACCTGTGCCTGGCTCTGTCGTGGGAGCAGGCCGCCTCATGGGAGGCATGGGGGTCGATGCTCCTGAACCAGCAGCAGGCTCTGTCGTTCGTGAGGGAGTGAACAATTCCCTTCCCATTGGTTCTCGCCCCATGGGGTCACGGCCGACTGGGGCTGTGAAACGGTTTTGAGAACCATTCGCAGGATCCACCATGGGAGGATCAGTACCAAGGTCACGTGGAACAAAGCCGTCGCGTTCAGGTGTCGAGCGAACCGGCGGCATCGGTGTGCTCCCGCTCATGGGGTCTTCAAAGGTATTGCGGGCTGGTGGCGTGTACCTGTCTCGCGGAGTGATCGGTTCGTAAGTGCTGGGGCGATCATCGCGAACGGGCGGAGCAGGGTTGGGACGAGTCGGATTGGCACGTGGCGGATTAGGATCAGCAATGGGTGTGGGAGTGCCTGAGGGGGCCATGTTCGTGGTGCAGTTACCGTTGGCACAATTGCCATTGGGACAGTTGGTTCCACAATTCCCATTGAAACAGCCTCCCGCACAGGCATTCCCACAGGGACTGCAAGTATCGCAGGAAGCCACGGCATAATTAGCGGTCTGGCAGCTGTTGCAGGAATTTCCTACCCAGCCGTAATTACTTGTTGTCGGATAGCTCTGTGGCCCTCCGAAGTAATATGTGGCCCAGCCGCCATCGCCAGGAACCGAGGAATAACTCGGTGCATAACTTGTACGGTAACTTCCATAGTATTGGCCTGCATCAGCTGGTGAGGCAATAGCCATCACACTGTAAATGCAAGCAGTCACCATGGCCCATGGGTGTCGAACAAAATTCATATCGCGATCCCGGTTGTTGAAACCGCGAACGGCATATGGTGCGTCCACCCAGTTCCCTGACGCAAGCCGCGTGTCCGTAACTCCCACAGACGCCCCTAGCTCCGCCAAGGGCCGCAATCTCAAACATCCGTTCTAGCGTGATGTTGACGGCCCTGTCAACGAGGGGGATTCCGTTGGGCTTATGGAATTTGACATTTGTGGTGGCGCGGCAGGTCTTATTGTGTCTGAAGTTTCCGGATCTTCGATTGGAGCTAAAGAATTCAGCTCTTTCCGGGCCGCAAAATAATAGATCAAACCCACCGCAGCGATGGCCACTTGAATCACCCGGCTGGTAATGGCCATCAGCAATCCATTGCCAGCCGCTCGAGAAATCGCCTCGACATCGTGAGGGTCGACCGTCAACGAATAAAACGCCTTGATCGCGCCCTCTAAGGCACCCATTCCTCCGGGCGTGGGAATCAGGACTCCAAAAACTTCTGCCGCAGGGATAAACCGCAGGTGCGCGACCAGATCAGGAATCGGGTCGTCTCCCCGAATGGTTTCCGCGCAAAGATAAAACGACAGCAGCATCGCCAGATGACCAAAAATACTGATGATCACACACGCAATAATCGTCGGTGTCTGATTTTTATAGAGCGTGGCGGCTTGAAAGAGTTGGTGAGCAAGATTCCCGCCCACCGGAAATTTGCTGAAAAAGACATCCCATTTCCAATAGTGAAGATAAGGAAGCTGAATGACGAGAAGTCCCAGCACACCGGCAGCAGCGGCGACCCAGGTCAGCGTCATAATCAGTTGTAACTGGGGATTAAAAGGAATTTCCGTCGGAAGAAAGGCCGCCCCCGCACCCACAATGGTCAGCGCAATCAACCCCAGAATGCGATCATAAATCACTGACGCCGCAGCGGCTGGGCGACGCTCGGGGTGATCTTTCGCAAGAATCATCCCCTTGATGACATCCCCCCCAACAGCACCTGGCCCGACATAATTGCACATCAGCCCCAACGACCCCAGGCGAAAGGCTTCTTTGAGATTCATCGGCAGGTCAACGGCTCGAACCAGCAGATGCCAGCGAAGAAATGTCAGCACAACACCACTCGCACTGGTGATTAACGCCAGCACAAAAAAATCCCAGCGGATTGTCCGCTCACTGAGATTTGACAGATTCTCCCAGTTGGAACGCACCAGCCAGGTCATCAGAGCGGCGGCCAACAACCATTTCAGCCAGAACCAATGGGTTTTGAACCAGTGAATCGGCAGCCACTTCACGGGCGAACTCCCGCAAGTTGATGAACGGCCAACCATTCCGCTTTAGTGACTGGTTGAATGGAAAGTCGCATGCCTCGCTTCATCACCAGCATTTCGGCGCAGGTCGGATCAGAGGCTAACTGCTGACGGGAGATCACTTCCGGAAATTTCTGTAAAAACTGGACATCAACCCCCACCCAGCGAGGGGCCTCCTGCGGGCTTTTGACATCAAAATTAGGGCTTTGAGGATCAAACTGCTTTGGGTCAGGATAGCCCGCTCGAACGACCTTCATACTGCCAGCCACACCCAGTGGTTCCTCACGGCTGTGATAGAACAAAACCAGATCCCCAACACGCACATCATCACGCAGGAAATTCCTCGCCTGATAATTGCGCACGCCATCCCATAAAGCCGTTTGTTGGGGCGAGTTCGCCAGATCATCAATGGAGAACGCGCTGGGTTCTGACTTGAACAGCCAATACCTGAGTTTTAATGCCATGAACCGCAAGGTTCCTTATAAACATGGCCCACGAAATGAGAGGCTCACTCATCGCGGTTAACGCAAACGACGACCGTCCCACGGAAAATCTGAAGATGTTTATCTGTTGTGAATTCTGGTTCTCGCTCTGATCATTTTGTCAAAAAACAATCCCCCAAATCCCCCGCAAAGAAAACCCTAGTGCATTGTCAAAGCTTAAAAGTAGGGTTCAACAGGTTGTTAAGTCCGACAACGGAGGACGTTGCGGCGACGTCAACCCGAAAACAAAGCCGTGACACGGCACTTGTCAGGACATTCATCGGAATTTGATAAAGATTGTTTTTGCAAAGACTTTACAAAGTGAAAGTCCGCTGCATCCACGTATAAAAAAACAGCCCCCAATCGCCAAAGCCTTTGGGAGCTGTCAATTCTTCAATCATCATTGTAACTAAGCAGGGTTCTTGCCGGGAAGTTCCCCTGCCTTGATCAGATCACCAAAAGTCTTCCCTTCAGTGGAACTCTTGGCAGGTTCAACCTTCTTGAGCGCAGCCTTAATGGCCTCTGCGTCCTTGACGTTCTTGGCACCCAGTGCATCCTTCATGGCTGTGCCGAAATCGTTGGTGTTTTTCTTGCTCTCACCAAAGTGACAAACCCCGCACTTCACACCACCGGCCTTATCAGCAAGCTTGACGTAAGTGTCCTTGAAGGCAGTCAGGTAAGGCGGGCGGGCTTCAGCCGTACTGCTGCAAACAAGAGCGGCTGTCAGGGCGGCACAGCTGGCCAAGGAGATCCACGTCGAACGCATTGATGCTTTCCTCTCGTACGAAAATGGCTGGTCGGACTCTGGCAGGAACCGATGGCTGAAGCAATCAGCATTGGTCGAATGCGGAAGTGAATGAGCACCAGATCAAACTGAGAAACTCCATCGAAATTCGCAACCATCGGCGACCAGACCGTCGCCAACTGGAAGGATTTCTTAAGTCTCTCAACTTCTCTGGACACTCAGCCGCAAAACACGACATCGGCATTAGAAGATGAGATCTTCATCATGTCAATTCCCTACTGGCGACTTTACAGCAGAAGTCGTACCAATAATCCGGGCAAATGACGAACATCAGGATTTCATGGCCTTCGCCCAGCCAAACATCCACACGAAATCACAGGAGGCGTCGCCGAATGATCTCACCATATGTTCAAAATGACGGCACGCCACTGTATCCATAGGCCAGGCAGCTTGAAACCTGGGCATTGTCAAATGCTTAAAAGCAGAGTTTGAACAGGTTGTATAGTCCAATACCAAAAGACGTTGCGGCGACATCAACCCGAAAAAAAGCCGTGACACGGCACTTGTCATCGCCAAACACGATTAACACCCACTTGAATACAGCCAGCCGCTATGGCAAGCAGAATTGAAGCCAGAGGGCTTCATCCCTGCATTTGACTTACCCCCACTATCTCTCAATCGGCCTGCCACTTAATCGGCAGGGGTCATCAGGCGTATCCGGGCTTCCCTGACGGTTTTTTCGGCAACAATCGGCGATTCTCCCAATGAGGTCAAGTGGCCCATTTTCCGCCCCGGACGAGCTTCTTGTTTCCCATAAAGGTGCAGTTTGACACTCGGAAGTTGAAAGGCATCAGCCCAATTGGGAACCCCTCCAAGTCCTGGAGCCATCCAGACATCACCCAGCAGGTTCGCCATAGCGCACGGGCCATGGGACTGATGTGATCCCAGCGGCAGACCGCAAATCGCTCTGACCTGTTGCTCAAACTGGCAGGTCACATGGCCGTCAATCGTCAAGTGTCCCGAGTTATGCGGCCTGGGAGCAACCTCATTGATCATGACCTCGCCCGAGGTTGTCACAAACAGTTCCACACAAAGAACTCCCGTAACATCCAGCGCCATCGTCGCCTGACGCGAAACCTCAAGAGCGGCTTGCTCAACTTTCTCAGACAAGCCTGCCGGGAACGTGGTCACATCGAGAATATGGTTCGAGTGCTGATTACGAAATGGCCCGTAAGTCGCCGTTTCACCCGATGGCCCACGAGCCACGATGACTGAGACCTCACATTCATAGTCAATAAAGGCCTCCAGAATCGCTTCATCGGTCTTCAGACTTTCCCAGGCGGTTGCCGCACTCTCGGGAGACTTGATGATTGCCTGGCCTTTACCATCATATCCCCAGGCCGCGGTCTTCAGCACGGCAGGGGTCTTTAGCTCCGCCAGCGCCGACTCCAGTTCTTCCAGACTTGTCACCCGGCGAAAGGGAGTGACAGGCAGCCCACGCGAGGCAAAAAAAGACTTCTCACGAAACCGATGCTGAGTCGTATGCAGCACATTGCCACCCGGCCGCACAGGGCAATACCGGTCGATGATGTTTGTCGTAGCAGACGGAACATTCTCAAATTCAAAGGTGACAACAGAGACACTCTGTGCAAACCGGGCAACAGCATCCAGATCATCATATGCCGCTTGAATTTCGACATCAGCCACCTGCCCCGTGGGTGTATCGTCATCAGGCGAAAGGACATGAACCCGGTAGCCCAGCCTGCGGGCAGCAATCGTAAACATGCGGCCCAACTGACCACTTCCAAGAACGCCCAAAGTCGCACCGGGAAGAATGGGTTGAGGGCGTTGAATCCCACTCATGGAAGCGTCTCGGAAAGGACTTTATTGCGTTGATCGTCGTGAAACTGATGAAGTTGCCGGGCCAGATCAGGAGAGTTAATCGCCAGAATCCGTAAAGCGAGTAAAGCCGCATTCTTGGCGCCCGCTTCACCAATCGCCAGCGTGCCAACAGGAATACCACCGGGCATCTGCACAATCGAAAGGAGTGAATCCAATCCTTGCAAGGCCCGGCTCTGCACAGGAACTCCCAGCACCGGCAGGATCGTCTGGCTGGCCACCATCCCCGGCAAATGAGCCGCTCCCCCCGCGCCAGCAATAATCACCTTCAGGCCACGCTCTTCAGCCGATCGGGCGTATTCGCACATCCACTCGGGAGTCCGATGAGCTGAGACGATTTTCTTCTCAAAAGCCACACCATACTGCGCCAGAATTTCGGTGGCGTGACGCATGGTCTCCCAGTCCGACTTGCTCCCCATAATGACGCCGACTTCAGGCGTGGGATCAGAGTTCATGCACAGATTCCTTGCATGGGTCAAAAAGAGGTGACCCTGCACTAAAAGGTCAGCTTCCCACTCCGAGGTCTGTTCGCAGTCTCGGAAACTAAGAAAAAGGAATCCTAACGGGGAAAAACGTCAGGGCCAATCCAGTCAGCTGAGATTGTGATTGCAGAAAATGTCACGACAGAACGGCTTCAAAGAAAAAGCCGATCGCCCTCTCACTGGCAGATTTCAAGAGGATCTCGCTTCTCGGGAGCGGGGCCGGGAACGTCGCTGAAAGACCTCGATCGATTTTTCCATGCCGACCGCCAGATGCTCAATTTCCTCGGGTGTGTTATAGAACGCAAAACTGGCGCGAGCAGTGGCCGCAACACCAAAAAGCTCATGCAGCGGCATCGTACAGTGATGACCTGCACGGATCGCAACCCCTTGCCGATCCAGCAGATCAGCCAGATCATGGGCATGAACCCCATCAATTGTCAGACTGACAATTGCCCCTTGATACTGAGAATCGGGGCCATAAATTTTCACGCCAGGGATTTCTGAAAGCCGCTTGCGGGCTAACGTCAGCAGCGTGTGCTCATAGGCCGCAATATTCTCCATTCCAACCGCTTCAAGATAGTCCACCGCGGCTCCCATGCCCGCCGTCTGCACAAACGGAGCCGTCCCCGCTTCTAACCGTGCTGGCAGATCCGCCCATGTGGATCCTGCCTTCGTGACCTCTCGAATCATATGGCCACCACCAAACAGTGGCTCGATTTCCTCGAGAGCATCCAGCTTGCCGTAAAGAATCCCTAAACCCGTTGGCCCAAGCAGCTTGTGACCTGAAAACGCCAGGAAATCAACCGCCGGTGTTTGAACATTGATCGAGCTGTGAGCCGCGCTTTGAGCCGCATCAACAAAGATCCGGGCGCCCACCTGATGGGCCGCTTCCGTCAAAATTTGGAGCGGATGAATCGTCCCGGTGACATTCGACATCCCCGCCACAGCGACGAGCCGCGTGTGAGGCGTGAGGAATTCTCCCAGCCGGGAAATATCCAACTGCCAATCAGCAGTGAGTGGCAGATAACGGATCGTTGCTCCAGAGGCCTGTGCCGCCATCTGCCAGGGAACAAGATTGGCGTGATGTTCCATTTCATTGAGCAAAATTTCATCGCCAGGACGCAGTCTTCGGGCCGCCCAGCCATGTGCCACCAGATTGGCTGACATCGTGGTTCCCGATGTAAAAATCACCTGATCAGGAGTCGCAGCACCAATGAACCTCGCAATTTTCTCCCTGGCGAGTTCCATCTCAGTCGTCATGCGGTCGCCAAGAGCATGAATGCCGCGATGGACGTTCGAGTTATACTGTTCATAGACTTCCACCAGCTTGTTAATGACCAGACGCGGCTTTTGCGAAGTCGCCGCTGAATCCAGATAAATCAGCGGCTGATCACCATGCACATTCTGATGCAGGATCGGAAAATCCTGTCGCAGACGGCAGACCTCTTCTTGCGTCAGCCCGGGGCCGGAAACAGTGTCGGCAGGAATTTCCGTCATCATGCAGTGCCTAATCGTCGAAAGTCTGTCGGCAGGAGTGAATCATGTCGGCCAATAATACCCGACGTGTTGCGCAATCTCTGCCAATCTTAGTGGAGCTTCAATCCTGATTTGACAGGTTAAGCAGTGGGTGATGAGCAGGCCAGCGAGCCTGCGGACAAGTTCAATAACCTGTCAGGACAAAGTGGTCGTACCACTAGTGCGTTGTCAAAGTATAAAATTCGGGTCTCTTCTGTTGTTAAGTCCGACAACGGAGGACGTTGCGGCGACATCAACCCGAAGACGAAGCCGTGACACGGCACTAGCGGGGGTGGTTGACCGGTGCAGAAGACGGCGCCTGTGTTTCCCCAGACTTGGCAGTTTCTTCATGGGAGTAAACCAGCGTCTTCAGGACCTTGAAAGCCAGTAATCCGCATTTCTGCCGACTCGCCGTCAAAGGCACCTTCAGCAGATTGAGCATGTCCTGCCCTTGCATCTGTCGCAGTTCATCAACTGATTTCCCTTCGATATGCTCGCAGAGAATCGAAGCGCCTGCCTGGCTGATGGCACAGCCTCTCCCATGAAACCACGCTTCTTCAACAGCATCACCACTGAGTTTTAATTGCAGCGTCACCTGATCACCGCAGAGCGGATTACGATCTGTATGTGAACAAGTCGCACAGTCCAGATTCCCGCTATGGTAGGGCGACTCAAAGTGGTCGAGAATGTAATCGTCATACAGCTCGTCGAGTCGGTCGCTCACAATCCATCCTCAGAATAAAAAGCACAAACAGTTTTTCACATTCTATGATGCGAAAAACCTGAGTCCAGAGCCAGCCACCCTTTTCCTCGACTTTCTCATGACATAAGTCACTTCAACCAAAGCCGCAGGCCGCCCCTGAAGTCACTGCCAGCGGGATTGAAATTCCCATCGACCACAGAATATCAACCAAAGTCACTCAATCGTAATCTGGCCGGTAGCCGCATTGAACTCCGGGACTGAGCAAAACAAATCCAGCATCGCGGCTCGGTCGACCTGCTGTTCAAATCCCAGCCGCAGACAATTGCGTCCACCGAAGCTGCCGCGAACCGCCTGGTTGAATGTCGCTGAGTCTTGAGAGCAATTTCTGTAAGCAGGCAACACCAACTGCAACTGATCGTCTGTTTGATCAAAGGTTCCGGAGGGAGACAACTCCAGCAGCTTTTGAGCGATGGCTCCCGCGCACAGTGCGTCTTCCATCGAAACTTTACGGCGAGTTCCCGCACAAACCAGATGAACAGGCGCGTCCACAGCCAGCAACTCTTTCACCACCGCCGAGAGATTTACAAACGCACCAATGAGAATCCGGGAAGCCGCTTTGGAGTGTTCAAGAGCCGCTGTTCCATTGGAAGTCGTAAAGACAATGGTCTTGCCGGCCACTTTTTCAGAAGTATAAGCAAACGGGTTGTTATCGAGATCAAAACCGCTGATGAGCACTCCCTCGCGCTCACCTCCCAACAGAGAGCTTCCTTGGGGCAGGGCCGCTGCCACCGCCCGTGCCTGTTCCACATCCGCCACCGGGATAATCGCTTTGGCACCATTCTCCAAAGCATGCACCATCGTGGTGGAGGCACGCAGAATGTCGAGAACGACGACGATCCCCCCAGCCACTTCGGAAGGAGCAAACAACTGCGGCACAAGATGAACAAACAAGGAGCGTTTCATCCCCCGATGATAGCCATTCCCGGGCATCACAACCACGACTTGCAAGAGAATCGACTTCAAGCAACATTGTGGAAATGGTGGGAGGGGCCGCATCCTCACGATCTGAAAAGTCTTGACTCATTGAGCCAAGTCGTACGGCTCAAGGTAAGTGATGGATAAAAGACAGCGGCTTTGAGCAAGCCTGTTCCGGTGTAGTGTACCAGCCCAATAACAACGTCCCCATTTCTTGAAGGAACGATGATGAGAATCTTGAAAATCGAATCACGGGGACTGCTGGCAGCGTTGTCCCTGTTCAGCTTCGGGTGTGGTGCGGCACAAAGCCCTGCCCCCACAATGCCCGCCGCCAACTCTCATGCCATCATCAGTAACGATCCCTCAGAAATCGAAACGAGCCTGGCTTCGCTGAGTGCTGAAGACCGCCTCTTAGCTGAAGCTCAGGGTTACTGTGCCGTTTCCAGCGAACCACTGGGATCAATGGGCACACCTCCCAAGTTGATGATCAATGATCAGGCGGTGTTCATCTGCTGTAAGAGCTGCGAACGAAAAGCCAAGGCCAACCCTGACCAGACGATTGCCAAAGCAGAGGAACTCAAAGCCAAAGTTCTGGCAGAACATCGACCGTAATCTGCTTTCCAGTAATACGCATTCCCATTGGAAATAGCGCTCTGTGTGCCATGCTTGCAGCTTTGGGGGGCAAGCATGTTATTGCGATCGTCAACGCGCTATTTCAAGTGGCGATTCGTATAAAACATCGCTTCAAGAAACACAGCACCTCAAAAATGGCACAAGGCCACCGGGACTCACTCCCGATGGCCTTGCACTGCACTCATACCGCCAACTGGTTATGGCGTAAACGGGTTGCCTGGCGAAGCGTCGTAGTCCAGTGGAAACGTAGGATTCGGCCAGCCAGAACTGAACCTGAAGTTCGCCAGCGAGAAGTTGAGCGGAACGTTTTGAGGCCCAAAGGTGCCATTAAAGCTGTTGCCACCTTCGTTGACCTGGAACAGTTGCACCAGTCGATTCGGGTTGTAATTCGGGCCAGTGAACGGATCAAGTGTCGCTTCGTATTCCTGGATCGCAAACTCAGATGGATACAATGGGTTACCATTATTGATACTGCTTCCAGTGTTTCCAAAGAACCGCAGATCAAGTTGAGCCGTGTCGTCGAGATAGACCGTATCAAGTGCTGGGGCTGTGACAGGAGGCGGAGTGGCCGGTTTGTCGACTGCCCCCCCGCCGACAGATGACGTTCGTAGGAACGACGCCGTTCGGAAGTCGGACAACAGGTTGCCAGTGAAGGTGTTCCCGCTGACATCAGCCTGCACATAAGACGAGGTGCTGATCCGCATGAACAGACCATCGCCTCCAGCCAGTTCGTCTCCAGCGGCCCCGTTGAACTGAACGGTATTGTTCGTGAACTGGAAGTAAGTATTGTTCCGTGTTTCCAGATTCATGAACGGGCTGAAAATCACGTTATCGATCGTCGTGCCAATGGCGCTGCCACCTCCTGCGGGGTTATAGACACCGTTAGCATTATTTTGCCCGGGGAGCACGTTGTTCGGGTTATAAACGGTGGCTGGCGGTGCATCGGCAAAGTTGCCTTGCAGCCTGCGGAAATCGCCAGCACCTGCATCAGCGTTGAACAGGACTCCGTTCCCGCCATTGTTCTGAATCGTTGAACTATCGATGACAATAAAGTTTTCGTTATTACCGCGAAGATCGAATTCAATCCCCTCGTCCCCATTTCCTCCAATCACACTGCCGTTGGCGATAATGACTTCGAGGTCATTCGGCAACAAGGGGGCGGTTGAAGTTTCACGAGCCCTGGTCGTAACGTTAATACCGTCTAAACCATTGTCAAGGATATCGGCATTGTTGAGATAGAGGCCCCCGGAACCAAGGGTTCCTGTGACCACTGGATCATTACCCTCCGGCAAGTCCTGCCCCACAACCAGATTGATACCGTCACCCAGGTTGTTCTGAACGACAGTGTCGAGACCGCCGACACCAACATTGATGACCGCATAGCCATCAGCAATCACGTTGGCCCGGATACCATCTCGCTTATTACCTAGTGCCCGAGTCGACCCACCGATCGTAGCATCGTAGACACTGATGATCACACCACCAGTGTCAACATCAGCACCGATCCCATCCAGCGCGTTGTTCTGGATAAGCGTTTCTGGGCCGCCCAATGCTCCGTCGCCGACCACAAGAATATCGGCATAACCCAAGGCTTCGACAGCAATCCCGGAACCGGTGAGGTTATTCGAGATGTTTGTGGCACCATCGATTGCAGAGATCTGGGCAAAGATATCGGATTCAACACCGATGCCATCTTCTGCGAAGAAGAAGATGCCGTTGACGCCGTTTCCATTGACGTCAACATTATCAAACACCGAGCGGTTCAGTCCCAGGGAATCACCGAACTGCGAACCATTGAGTGTGGTGACGCTCACGCCGTTCTGGATATTCTGATTGAATGTCGAGGAGATGACAGTGGCAATCAGCATCGCATCGGCATTGCCGACAGTCTCCAGACCATTTCCAGTATTGCTGTTGACCTGCGTATCGCTGATGTACAGCTCATTCGGCGTGCCCGAAAGTGGCTGGTTAATATCTCCGGGGCCGCTACCAGTGTAGTTGAACGAAATACCGTCATCCAGGTTTTGTGAAAAGGTCGACAGTCGGGTGTTCGCAGTATTGGAGTCAGTAACGTTCACCGTCATCAGTGACGCATCAAACCGATTGGCCTGGAGACCATCCCCGGTATTCACACGAGCCGCCACTTGATCGAAGTTGGCCAGGATACGCGAGTTGATCCTTGAATTCAGCACAATACCATTGGCATTGTTATCCAATGTCGACTGGTTTCCAGGCGGCTGTGGGAGTTCATTAAAGTTCGGGTCATCCGGGCTGGCAACAGTCAATGTCAGGAACGAGGTGTTTGTGGCACTTGCGTCCAGACCATCACCCTGATTGAAACTGCTGGTCAGGTTATTGAACCAGGCATCCACAATTGAGTTATTAGTAAGAGCGATATTGACCCCGTCACCGGTATTGAAGCCGGAGGAACTGCCCGTGTTGTCACGGTTGCTCAGGAAGTCCATCTGCCCTTCGTTGCTGCCCCGAATCGCAATCCCGGCTGCCGAGTTCTGAGTCGCAATGTTGTCAGCAGAACTCACCTGCATCACTGGCGAGCCAGCGGCACCTCCGGCCGAATACATGAACCCGTTTTCATTTTCCGTCGCCGTATTTCCAACCACAACCGCAGTCAGGTCCGCAGAACCGGCGGTCTCCAGGAACAGACCAGCATTCTCGTTGCCCGTAAACTGGTTGCTGGCATCCGTGGCCCCGATAATCAGGTTGGCAGTCCCCGCGAGAGCTTCAAAGTGCAAGCCATTGGAATCAGTCGCTGGCACCCCATCGCCATTGTTGGCAAACGTGTTGTTATAAATCCCGGCGTCAACATTTCCCCCAGCAGCTGAGATCTCAATCGCCAGACCGTCGCCGTTGTTTTCTGAGAAGATGTTGTCAGTAATCAGGAATCCATTGGCAGGATTATTGAAATTGAGATTTCCGCCTTCGGCTCTCAGCACAAATCCGTCGTCACCATTGCGAGTGGTTCCCACCGTGCTGTTATTGACCAATGACCCCGAAATGGTGCCGCCAGCGGTGGAAACCATTTCAAAACCATCATCGCCGTTGCCAAAAGCAAAGTTGTCCGAGACAGCAACTTCCAGCGCACCATTGGATCTGACATGCACACCATCGACCGAATTATTGCGGAAGGTGTTCTCAGTGAACTGGCTACCGAAGTCACCCGTTCCGGTCAAATTATCCAGAAAGACACCGTTGGCGCCGCCGCTGATCACGTTGCGATCAATGCGAACGTCGAAGTTATTCAGGCCAGCAATGCCATTGGTACCGGGCCGGGACTGGATGTCGAAGCCCGAAATATCGAACTCGCCATCACCAGCGGTCAGCGTGACAACATTCCCCGGTGCTGTATTAGTCAGCACAGGGAGTACACTCCCAGGGCCTGTGTAGCCGGGAAGAATGAATGTTCCACCGCCCTGAGAAGCATCAATGGCGACCGTGTGCTCGACACTGGTGCTCCAGAGCCGCTGAGTGTCATTTCCTGCAACAGGATTAATCAGCGTGATGCCGGTGTCCAGGTTTGTGCTGGTGCCATCAGCTCGAGGGCGGACGTAGATGAAATCGACATCCCCTTTGTTTGCCTGGAGATTGGTGTAATCGAGCAGACTTCCGTACTGATTCTCGAACGTACCGTCTCCGGGGCCGATCAGATTGGGATCAATATGAGCCACGAAGTAGGGATTACCATCCTCGGGATCAATCGCAACTTCTTGAGTGACGATCAGTCGTTCTTCAACTGTAACGCGATAGTTACGCATCACAGGATCACGCAGTCGCTGACGAACCGGCTTTTCCCGTGCCCAGCGGCTGGGGAAGCCATTGGGAATATCGGCAATGATCTGAATCTGAGCGTTCGTTCCAAAGGTATGGTCATCTGTGATCGTGACGTTGATCGTCAGATCTTCATTCACACGCTGCTGGAAACGACCGCTCACGCCGGTAAAGCTACCGACATCGGTGTTCGCGTAATAATACATCCCGACATAGCCGCTCATTCCGTAGCGGCCAAGAATCGGGAATGGCCCCCCGACTTCGGTATCGAAGCCTTTATAGGCACTGTCAAATTGACGGCCGCGGTTCAACAGGATGAAGTTATCCTGGAATCCGCCTGCACCAATAATGGAATCCGAAATCAGCTCATTGTCTTCAACCGGCAGGTAACCGTTGACGCGCCAGTCAAGGTAACGGCCAATCGATTCAAAGCTGATACCAAGCTGATTGAAGGCTTGACGATGCCCGTTGTCAAAGTCGTACCAACCCGAAACACCGAAGATCCGGTCGAATTCAGGGACATACTTGCGGTAACCCACACCGACGTTGGCACCACCTTTGCCGCCATTGGTCATCAGACCGCGAATGTCGGTGAAGATCAACGAGTTTTCATCGGTGAAGTAGGGGAGAAACCCACTGATGCTCGTATAGCCTTCGTCATAGCCATATAACTGGCCACCACGGGCATCAACGCGGAAGATGGGATTGAAAATCTCATCAACGGTACGGAACCCCGGAGGCACCTGATTTCCAGGTGTTCGGGCGACCCCGTAAGGGGCAGGCTCGGGACTGGGAGCCGAGAATGTGGCCACCCCCGGAACTTCTGAATCACGAACCTCGGGTGAAAAATCATCCGAAATTCGGACAGTTCCGGTCTCCTGCGCTTGGGCTTGTCCGGCTACGGCGCCGCACACTGCCAAACCACACAGGAATCGTTTCGTTAAAACGTTCATCGGCTGCTCCAGCATCCTGCCAGATCGAGTCGTCGTTCATGGCTGCAACACGTGCGATCGACCAAAGCGACCTTTGGTATCGGGCGTAGCGACTTTGACGCTATTCGCACTTGTCCTGTTTATTCGGCCTGTACCCGACAGCGGGTTGAGAGTTTGTGACGTCAATATCAGGCATTTCGACACATCCGGAAAACTCAAACAGGGGGAAACCCGTGAGATCTGCGCGATGCCAATTTGGCGTTCACCGTCTTTAATAGAAGCCACACCAAGGAAAAAATATCTGGATGTGCTCCCCGACAATTGTGGCAAAAACTGCCAAAACGCGGGCGTGCTACCAATTTCTCATGGCCTGGCAGTCGCAAGAATTACCGGTTGATGGACATGCGACATGGCTCACGATAAGAGCCATCGGTTTCATCGCATCTGCAGAAACTGCTGCTCTCTCCAACAATCGCGAAAGAGAAAGGCTTGTCACGTGAGGGTCAGAAGCTGTTTGAAAACTTCTTTGGGTTGGCCCTCGCTGTTCCACAACCCGCCATGTGGTAAAGAATGAGGCGTCGCATCGCTGAGATGTCGCCAGGTCACTCCCACAATCGCTGGCTTGGCGATCAGCAATTGGATGACCTCCATCGCCCATTGAGCTTGCCGGGCTTCGCTGGGGCCATTGTTCCATAACCGCTGATCCACCTCGATCTCGGTTGTAGTCTCTAAATCTTTCGTCGTGGAAGACGGGCAGGACAACGTCACGTAGAGCGGAATCCCGAGCGCTCCCCACTGATCAATCAGCCGCGAAAAATCGAGCAAATCCCGATGAATGGTCGATGAAGGATGATATCCAATCGAGATATCAAGGTTCGCCCCACTCAATCCCACACCCGATCTGACAAGTGCGTCGACCGTTTGAATCGGTGAAAGGCGGTGCTGCCCCTTGGCCATATACTCGCCCCAAGGTTGATCAACACGCAGAATGAGTTGACTTTCTTCATCGACCTGACGGGCAATATCAAGTACCCTCGCCAGCAGTGCCAGTCGTTGATCCTCAGGAAGGGTTATCGCGCCACCGGTGTTGATCCGCGTTGCAATTTCCCAAAGACGCACCCGCCCCTGGTAACGCAGCATGGCAGTTTCAATAAAATCGCAGATAAAACTTTGAAGATTGAAGGGATCGTGTTCCCAGGGCACCAGCCAGCGTGGCAAACCATCGTTGCCAAAATCCAGCAACGGCCCGGCACGTACGACCATCTTCCGTTCTTCACACCAGGCAAGCTGCTGATCAGACAACTCCCAAAGATACTCTCCTTCAGTCGGTTCGACTTCTTTCCAGGAGACCCGCAAACTGGCTGACCGAAACGGACTGACAATTTGAGACCAGCTCTCCGAAGGGGCCGCGTGCTCAAGTTCAACACCCAGCACAGCGGGTAAATGAGGATACCGTTGCTGGCGACTGGCCAGAGCCTGACGTGAATAACTGGTGCTCAACTCTAATGCCGCATCGCAAGCGGCGTTAATAGCCTCCGTCGCGATTGAAGAAACTGTCGACACATCGTCTTGAAGTGCCGCCTGTCGAAACAGGGCCTGGGCGTTACGAAGCAATCCCCGGTATTTATCGGGAATGCGCAATCCGACCAGCTCCCACTGAGCGGCTTGATCTCGAATCTGCACAATCTTCCCGCGAGCCAGTTCCAGTGCCAGATTGTAGGGTTCATTTCTCTCAGGAAGTGATCCCGTGGCCAGCAACTGGCGACCATGCCCTTCAACAGGCCAGGCGACGTGGAACTTTCCACTTTCCGAGGAATTACGACGGCAGCCGACGATCTGGCCATCGATCTCCATACGCGAAGGAAAGATCCGACCATCAGCCCCTGCCAGGAACCCGCGATAAACCTCGGGCCAGTCCTTAAGCAATTCTTCAGAGGAAACAATAAAACGCATCAACCCCATCAATCATCCTCTACTGGCTGAATCTCGCTCTGCATGCTGCTTTTGAACGAAGCTCGGCAGGGAACTTTGAAATGGGGGCAAGAACGATTTGGTACTTTTGAATTCGCCAGAACAAATAACCCATGGGATAAAATGGCATGATTCCACCAGGTTCATTCTATCCCATGTTTTTTCCTAAACTCCAGACCACGTTAAAAAGTCTAGTCCTCGCTGGCAGACGGTTCAAGCAGTGGCCATGCTGACGGAGACTTTCCAATGTCTGCTGAATGCCAGACCATGATCGATTGTACCCTGCCCGATTGAAAGTGAGATGTTCTGCCTCGCAGGACTGACAAGGAGTGATGTAAGAGTCATTTCTCACCGCAAGTGGAAAATTAACTGGTCACAACCCTCGTATCCTCGCTGCACGTCCTTCAAAAAAGCCGCAAATATGACGACCCATCACCCCAATTCCCTCTCTTCTGCGTCTCAGCCCGTTCTGGAGAGCCATCTTCCCGGATTGAAGCCCCGCCAGGGGAAAGTTCGTGATGTTTACGAATTTGGCGATCAACTCCTTTTCGTCGCCACCGATCGCATCAGCGCCTTCGACTGGGTTCTTCCCACAGGCATTCCCGACAAAGGCAAGCTGCTAACAAAGATGAGTTGCTTCTGGTTTGATTTTCTGGGAGTCCCTCATCATCTGGTTTCCACTGATCCGGGTTCATTGCCTCTTCCAGAAGGAACAGATTTGAAATCACTGGAAGGACGGAGCCTTGTCGTCAAGAAAACGCAGGTTGTCCCTATCGAATGTGTGGTACGAGGGTATCTGGCGGGGAGTGGTTGGAAAGAATACCGCCAGTCACAAACCGTTTGTCAAATTCCACTTCCTGCCGGCCTGAAGGAATGCGACCAGCTTCCCGAGCCGATTTTTACACCAGCCACAAAAGCGGAAAGCGGGCACGACGAGAACATCTCGTTCGCACAGATGCAGCAGGCGATTGGGAATGACCTGGCAGAAAAACTCAAAACCCTGAGCTTGTCGATTTATCAACGTGCCGCTGACTACGCCAGAACCCGAGGCATTATTCTGGCTGATACCAAGTTTGAATTTGGACTGCTCGAAGGCCAGATCATTTTGATCGATGAAGTGTTAACTCCAGACAGTTCGCGTTTCTGGCCTCTGGATCAATATCAACCCGGAAAAAACCAGCCATCCTACGATAAGCAGTTTGTCCGTGATTGGCTGGAACAACAGCCCTGGGATAAAAATTCTCCCCCGCCCCCATTGCCCGAAACGGTGGTCGCACAAACTCGAGACAAGTATCTCGAAGCCTACGAGCGACTGACAGGCGAATCATTGACCACTTAGCACACCAATTGATCACTCATGATCAGTATGTCTTTGGCAAGACCGTCTCTGACTCAATTGTGTTGGACAGGGGCAGTGAAGAATTTTACCGGTTCCCCCAGTAACCGCCGCGGGAGTGATCGAAGGTGGCTTCACAGCCGCGATGCTCAATATCCACCCGGCCATCAGCAAAAACCAGCTCTCCACCAACAAACGTCATCACAGGCCACCCGGTCAGTGTGGTGCCAGCCCAGGGACTCCAGCCACATTTGGTCAATTGGTCTTCATTCCGAATGGTCTGTGATTTTTGAAGATCCACCAGCACCAGATCCGCATCATACCCCGGCGAAATACGGCCTTTCCCCACCACATCCCACACTCGGGCAGGGGCATCACACATCCAGCTCACCACCTGGTCGACCGTGCATAATCCCCGATGAGCAGCATCCAACATCAGGGCCAGTGAATTTTCCACCGCCGGCAATCCCGATGGCGACTTGGGATAAGGTTGCCGCTTCTCTTCCAGCGTATGCGGAGCATGATCCGTAGCGATCACTTGAATACGTCCATCGTTGAGTGCCTGCCAGAGTGCAGCGGCATCGTCCTTCGTCTTGATCGAAGGATTCATCTGAATCAACGAACCCAATCGTGGATAATCATCCACCGTGAAAAAGAGATGATGCGGGCAAGCTTCTGCCGTAATCAGCTGGCGATGATCGCGGACAATTTCAGTTTCAATCGCCGTGGAAACATGCAGCACATGGAACCGATGCTGATGACGAAATGCCAGATCGAGCGCGCGACGAGTCGCAATCTCGGCGGCTTTATGATCTCTGATCAGCGAATGATCGGAAATCTGTGCCCCACCGTTCAGGCGAGCCGCATTCGCACGAACTGTCGCTTCATCTTCACAGTGAGCGCACAAAGGAAGCGTGGTCTCCGCGAAAATCTGCTCCAAAGCCGCCTGCTCATCCACCAACAGATCGCCCGTACTGGAACCGATAAAAATCTTGATGCCCGGAGTTCGCCGAGCCGCTTTCAGTTCGTCCAGATTGGTTGGAGTGGCGCCAAGATAGAACCCATAATTAACAACCGACTTGGTCGCCGCGAGGGCTAATTTCTCATGCAGACGCTCAACCGTCGTCGTCGTCGGCTTCGTGTTGGGCATTTCAAAAAAGGTCGTCACCCCCCCCTTGGCACAGGCCCACGAAGCGGTGGCCAGATCTTCCTTGTGTGTCAGCCCAGGCTCACGGAAATGAACCTGATCGTCAATCACACCGGGAAGCAAATGCAGCCCCTGAGCATCAATCACACGCTCTGCCGCAGCGGTCGCGGGAGGATCAATGTCAAGAATCTTGCCATTCTCAACCAGCACATCGGCCAGTCGTGTTCCTGAAGGAAGCACGCATTTTGCCCCGCGAATCTTCAACCGCCCTGCCATCATGACTTTTCCTCACCAGCGCTTCGAGGGATTCTTGTCCCCACGATGGTAACTTGTCTCTGAAGGAACAGCACCCTTCGCGATCCGCAAAGGCCATCAGTCTTGCCTTGGTCACGATCTCCCACCGATCAGATCTATCAGGACAAAACGATTACTTGCCCGCGAGTTGAACCAGCAGTTTTTCCATCTGAACCCGATCAGGCAGCTTACTGGCCCCTTTCAACCCCACATCAGCTTCAAGCAGAATTTGATAGAGCTGATCGGCTCGCGGTCGACCAATCCTGCGAAAATAGGCTTCGACGGCGGATTGGTCGCGGGGGAACACACCGGCCTCTTTCATGGCCTGACCCAGCGGCATATTGCGGGAAAGCTCGGCGGCAACGGCCAGCTTCCGAAAAACGAACGTCACCCCCCCCAGAAGCTTTTGTGGTGCTTCATTGGCCCGCAAAAGATCTTCCAGACACGCCAGAGCACGAGCCAGATTCCCATCGCGGGCCGCATCGGTCATGTTCCAGGTGGTTTCAGTCGTCCAGCCACCAACCATCCCTTTCACGTCGTCCAGCTCGATCTGCGGACGAGCACCGACAAAGGAAGACAGCTTGCTGAGTTCCTGTTCATAAGTCCCCAAATCGTCTCCAACCAACTCCACCAGCAGAGCCAATGCATCACGAGAAATCGTTTTGCCGTACTGGTTTTTGGCAGTGGCGGTGAGCCATTTGGTCAGAGCCATCCCTTTCAGCTCACTGCAATCAATCTCCAGCCCTTTAGCGGCACACAGCTTGGCAATGCGCGTGGTCTTGGGAAGAGTTTTGACTTCCAGCAGCAGAATCGATTTTTTCGCAGGCTGGTCAAAGTATTTTTCAATCTGCGCCCGAAACTTTGACACGAAGTCATCGGCTTCTTCGATAAGCACCAGTCGCTTATCCCCCCACATCGAAACCAGGGAAAGCTCATCGCGAACGTTCGGCCAATCAGCCGTTTTGCCCGCCACCTTCATCAGCGACGCATCGTCGCCCCCTAGGGCGACATCGACAATCCGTGAAAGCACACTCTGCCGCAATTTCCATTGTGTCCCGGTGATGATCACCACGGGAGCAGGCGACACCTCTTTCTCTGCCAGAAACTCCGTTGCGTGCATTCCCACACTCTCCCCACCAGGTTGAAAACCTCCTCCATGATACCGCCATCAACATCATTCGTCGCTCCTGAATGATGTTGATGGCGAAAGTGGTGCAGTCGCCGGATGGTGAGAATCTGTTGGCCGGGAGCAAAAAAACTCTAAGGCAGCGTCAGCTGAAATCACCAGAGGACACTCATGCTTTGCAAGTCCCGTGATACGGCACTCACCGGGATCTATCAAAACGTGACTTTAAGTAGTCAGCAGTATCGATTCACTCAGGTACATCATATTTAATGTCGAAGAAATGGCCTGCTATATTCTTGAACCATCAAGAATTGACTATTATTGGGTGTCAGTAACTTCCAGGCAGCAAGATTGTCCTCCAGTTCGATTGCAAACCGTTGGATGGACTCCTGGCGTGTTGTTTTCGCTTGAATGATTGCCAGCAGTTGTTCGATATTCCATATGAAAACTGACGGCATCTTGGTGTCAGAAGTGCGCATGACTTGAATGTGCTCCAGAGCCTCGTCGGCTTGCCCTGACCCCATGGCCGCTAATGCGAGTAGCCTGCGGGCACGAATACTTTTCGGAATCACTTGAATAACAGCCTGGAGCTGCTGGCTGGCCTTGCTATAGTTCCGTTGTTCAATCTGTTTTTCTGCCGTATGCATGAGATCGATTAACTGAGCACGCTCCCGAGTCGTGTAGATCGTGAGTGGCCCCGGGCCGATCACTGGGGCCTGATCGATTGCATGGTGCTTCGCGATTTCCTCAAAGTTAGCCTTCAACCATTTTAATCCATTGACATGCGGTGATGACAACGAGCTATCGATAAGTACCAGAGCACCAACGGAATGATCCTTGAGTTGCCCGAACAGTTGGTCATACGCTTCATCAGGTGCATTAACAGCACAGATGGCACGGCGTCCTGCGTGAAACGGGATCGTTGGATCCCACCCATTGACTCCCGTGAGAACAATCAGCTTGTCTTCTTCGCAGCAATCGCGGCAAGATTCCGCAGTCAACAGAGAGTCTTCATTCAGTTGATCGATGATCGGTCGATAGGCAGTCAATTGCACAAACACGAATGACATGAGTGTCACAAGGGCAACCGCAGGCCCGCACCATCGCCATCTTGAGGGAAACGAGAAACCACTAGCAATCGCCACCCCACAAGCCATCACGAGCAACGTTTGACTGGCCATGCAGTAGTACGTGTGCTGGAAATACAGATTCGTAAACAGGATGTGGCCAGACATTGCTGCCATAATCAATATTAATCCTGTCAGGCGAGACTGGCGAGTGACCAGCAGCAGTACCACCATTGTGACTAATGCAGGGCTGCCAATCCCAAATTCAATATTGAACCACCAGATGCGGAGAAATGTTGCCGTAGATAACCGCTGATCCAACGTGCCGAAGTTCCACCCTTCCAGGGCCGTTGATGTATACAAACTGGAAATCAACATGCGGGATTTAACGAGGTCGGAATAGTTTGTCCACCATTTTCCCGTTAAGTAGGCACTTACTGCTACAATTGCCAAGATAAATAGTGGCCAGAGGCATTGTCGATAGTGTGGGCGATTACGGATGTAATCCATCAGTAATGTTAAGCTTAAAGCGACAACATAAACGGCGACCGTTGTTAACTTGACAGCACCAGCCATACTGCTAGCGATACCAGCGAATAACAACCAGTGCGGCTTGCGTAACGCGAGGAGTGCCATTGCCCACATGGAAATCGAAAGGAATAGTGCGGTGGATTCAATAAGAAAGGCTTTGCCCCAGTAACAATGTAATGGGTTTGCGAGAAAGAGTCCCAGCGTGACAATACGCCATGTCAGTTTGACTTGCAGGTGGCGTAGTACAACATTAAGTGGCAAAACGGTTAACCACAGAAAAGCCAAACCTACGATTCGGCCGCATGAAACCAGGGGCCAGTTCGTCGTTTGACTCAGCCAGGCGACGCACCACTGATAGAGTGGAAACTCAAAGGGAATTCGCCATGGCGGCCCCAGCACTGGGGTTTCGTATTCCACCAGGGGAACACCATTTTTCAAGCTTTGTGCGTTGAGTGCTGTTTGAGTTTCACGAAACGCGTGGCCATCCACCAAAGGCTTGTACCAGCCTTCACTCACCCAGAAAAAATGAAGAATGACACAGACACCGGCAAACAGGCTGGCCAGAACCAATGCCCGAGGACGCGAAGAGTAATTTGAATCGGCTTCGGTACTGCTGGATGTAATGTTCGCTTCTGGTGCTGAAACTGGCATCGAACGAACCTGTCAGCCTCTGAATAAAGTCGAATCAATTTTTAAAAGCTAAGGACGTTTTGAACATCCACCGGCAGGCAATGGCATGCCTTTGGGACGTTTGAATATACAAATCTTGCCTGACAACACGATCTCATATGATTAAAATTTGATGATAATTGCCGATGAAACAGGAAGATACGAGCGCCTTGTTTCCCCGAATAGGATTACTGGGCGGGGCACACTTCTGGCACATCTTCATGTGACGCTGCACTGGCCAAAGCGGCTGTGGTCATGTGCGTGCCATGTTGTCAGTCGGAGCAATCCAGCCCTCGACTTGCAGAACACAACTGTTCTCGCCACTTCTCAGCCAAACGCTCGTACATGGCATGCCTGGCTGGGGAAATAGCTGCAACGCCACGAATTTATGACGGATTAATCAGCGTATGGGCGGTCTGCAATTCCCTGGCGAGACCTGCAATGACGGCCTCTGTTCGTGGTTGGCCGGGCATGACATTCCAGGTGTATGTCTCCACTTCCAGATGAGGAGCATAGGGCAATTGCTTCACCGCAGACAAGGCGTCATCCAGGTCGGCTCGTGTGGTAAAAAGCGGCCCCAGCGTTTTTTCAGAAA
Organism: Planctopirus sp. SH287; assembly: GCF_056500625.1. NCBI lineage: Bacteria > Pseudomonadati > Planctomycetota > Planctomycetia > Planctomycetales > Planctomycetaceae > Planctopirus > Planctopirus sp. SH287. The sequence continues at coordinate 3,957,303 of NZ_CM151403.1, forward strand.
TGGGCACGTGATAATGCACACGCCAACTGTTCGCTTCCTTAAATTCTAAGGGCGGTGACGCCAGAAATTCTTCCGACAGGTCACTGAACCTCACAAAACCACTCTCCTGCCGATCTCCCGAAACACAGCGGGCGATGGTCTGGTGCATATATCGCGGCTCAATATAGCTTTTGAGAGCCTCTTGAACGTCGGCTTGAAGGGGATTACGAACATCAATGGCGCAGCTCAGATGAACTTTATTGATCCGAATCCCTGCCCGCTCAATCTGACCAATGGCCTGCCCAGCGGCCTCAAATTCAACAGCCTGATGGCACACATCGTAGCACAATCCCAGATGCTGCCGCGCGATCCCTTCGATGCCCCTCGCTTCTGCCTGTGTAAACAATTGGCCAAAGAACTGCACTGCTTCGTCGGTGGTTTCCAACTGGCACAGCGGTTCAGGCTCGATGGCAATCCGAATCAGACGACCGCTGGAATCATGCAAATCATCCAGGGCCACTGCCAGATCTAACAACTGACGAATACAGATGCTGACAAAATCGCCCGTCGGCTCATGAGGCTTATAAGCCAATGGCATCGTTGAGATGCTCCCCTGAAGATCTTCAGGCAGCAACTCGGCCAGCACTTTGGCACAGGCCAGCGTGTATTGATATCGCTTCGGCGACGACCAGTCCGGAAGATAAACCTGATCCTTGACCTGCTCCGAATGAAAATCTCCATACGGAAAAGCATTCAATGTATAGCAAACAAGCTGGCGGCTGCTCAAAGCCTCTTTCAGCGTGCTGACCGCTTCGGGATCTTCGATGAGTTCCGTCACTACCGAGTTTTGTAACCACAAGCCCACAGCCAGCTCGTTCCCGCTGGCTTCACGAATCGGCAGCGCAAACGTGTCGAGGCCGCTGATCACTTCCTGCAACGTGGCGGCAGGATGGACGTTCGTGCAATAACTCAACGGAAGCATTGGGAATGTCATAACAGCACCACTTTGGCCAAAAAGCTGAGGGAACTTTGTGGAACCATCATGCCAAGTTTCTCCGCCCAAAGCCTGCTTCACGTGGAGCAGTCGGGGAGCTTCTTGCCAGTTCCATCAAATGGCTGCAACCAACCGGCAAGATCGCTGGAACTGTCAGACAGGAATTCACGACGTGACTTTAGCTCTCACCAATCTCTCTGGTCGCAACTCTGTTCTTGAATCGATCGGCAGGGAAACCTCAGGCAGCGCTCCTGAAGAATCAACCCCTTCGGCTTGTTCGCTAATGGCTTCCCGTCCTGCCAGTGGCTGAGAGGCGGGTGTCGGGATGATCGGTGACAATACCGGCTTTTCAGCGGCCCGATACTGCACCACCAGCACGGAAATCAGCACTCCCACGAGGCAAGTAAATTGGAGAGCGGTCAACATCTCGCCGTCCATCCAGGCCCAGAAAAAAGCCCAGAGTGGAACCAGATTTGTGACCATCCCCGCAAAGAGTGGCCCCTGATCCCGGATCAGAATATTAAAGCCATACATGGCCAGGCCCGTGCCGGCAACACCCAGAATGGCGATCGAGCCAATGGCCAGGGAGAGGTCAACCAAAGTCGCCCCTTCAGCCACAGATTCCGTGAACCCAGCCAATGGAAGCAAAACCGTTGACGAGCAAACCAGCGCTCCCAGCGTCAATTCCAGAGGATTCACAGTCTTCAACGAGCGACGGATAATGACATTCGCCACCGCATACCCTGCAGGAATCGAGAGAAGCAGCATCAGATCCAGCAGCGGCAGGCTCTTCTGAACTTCGCCAGCAAAGAGAATGGTCAGAAAAAGCAGGGCAGCCAGCACACCCACAAACTGCCGCTGGCTAGGCCAGACCCCCAGAATAGGGATGGCAATAAACATTGTGATCAGCGGATTGAGACTGACGCAGCCACCCACAATAAAACTGTCATTCCGTTCGACGAGCCAGGGCTGAATGACATATGGCCACGTGAAGGCAAGGAACGTGACAACAGCAAAGGGCTTCCAATGCTCCTTTTTCATTGTTCGCTGGGGAGCCAGCACCGCATAGATCAAAGCCAGCGCGATCGCTCCGCCAGCGACACGCCACGCACCAATTGTGAACATGTCAAAAACCGGGTTCGCTTTCTTCATCAAAATGAAGCTGCCACCCCAGACGGTGCAAATCAGCATGAACAGCAAATAAGGCACAGCATTTCCAGTAAACAACGATCGAAAGGCTCTGCTCCCGCCCGACCCACTCCCGAAAGTGACACACTCCCTCAGAAACGAGTTCATGCAAATCTTCAGAGAAGATTGCTTTGAGCAGGAAAGCCACTGGTCTCTGCTCAACTGTCCACAGTTCGAGCGTCGCCCATCGACATTCCTTACACGATCATAGCCCGGATATCTCACCAGGGCGTGGGGGTGGTGTTTTTTTGCTGGTTGGTAATCGGTTGGAGGGCTGGTGGGGGCCGATCGTTGGGGATTTCGTGATCGCGGAGCGGAATTGCAACGGATTTCCGGCGGGTTCATGGTTTTTTACTCTGCTCAGCGCAGAACTTCTCCCCGCTCTTCGCTGTCGAAACAGGTCTTCGACCGAAGAGGCCTTGGCAAACTCCTGATTTCTAAGCCATAGGCTGGTTACACTCGCAGAGGTGTCCGTTCCTGACGCCGGAGGTTGCCAAGGATCTCTCGGAACAGCGCCTGATACGGATACGCCTGCGACAACGACAGCACCACCCGTCGCACACTCACACTGATTCGTCCACCGATCTTGAGCAGCCTGGCCCGAATCGTGTTGACCTGAGCTGTCGCCAGCGACGTGCCTTTCAGGCCGAACTCCTTGAGCGCTTTATGCAGCACATACGCCATGGTCGAGAACAGCACCCGCAACTGATTACTGCGCATGGCGTGGGTACTCGTGCGGTCGGCGAACAGGAACAACTGCTGTTCTTTAATCCGGTTCTCCATCTCGCCGCGAGCACAATACAGATCCTCGTATAGCGGCCGGGCAGCCATGCGTCTTTCCGGCAGACTCGTCACCACGAACCGGGGGTTGCTCCCTTTCGATAAGTGCTCAGCCTTGCCCACCACCCGGCGGGCCTGCGACCAGCTTTTCCGGGTGCGATACTCAAAGTCTTTGAACACCCGGGAAGAGGCCTGAGTCTGCTCGAACAGAGCTTGCGCCTCGTGCAATTCTTTCCCGATGATGTTCAGCAATCTCTTGTTCTTGGCCAGGCCGAAGACATAATCCACGCGGTTTTGTTCACACCAGTGCAGGATCGCTTCGCGACAGAAGCCGCTGTCTCCACGCACAATGATCCGCACCTGAGGCCAGGCAGCACGCAGCTTGGGAACGATCTTCGCCAAGGCCTCCACGGTGCCCGCACAGGCGTCGATATTCGAGGGTTTGAGTAAGGCCAGGAGCGGCCAGCCATCACAAAAACAGTACAGCGGCAGGTAGCAATAATTCTGGTAGTACCCGTGAAAGAACTTGCCAAGCTGATCGCCGTGAATGGGGTTGTCTGTGGCGTCGAAGTCGAGAATCAGTTCTGGCGGTACGCACAGTTTGGCCTTCATCCGAATGAAGATATCGACCAGCGTTTCCTGCAACTGGTCGATGCTGGCGACAATCTTCTTGTAGCGACTTTTCGCACTGGCTCCGGGCGGTGTGAGTTCCAGCCGGTTGAGCGTGCTCTTGCCCGCCAGCGGCTTGCCGTGATCTTGTGGATGGAGGCGATTGTGGCCAGTGATATCCTTTCGTCCACAGAGCAGCGCCAGGAGAGGATCATGGCGAAGTTGTTCGTGATCGTTGAGGTCTTCATACCCCAAAGCCAGCCCCATCACCCGCTGGAGCAGGAGTTCTTCCACGGTGAATTCAATGAGTTCTTCATCGCGATGATCGGTGAAACACCCGGCCAACTGGCGGACGATGCCGAACCGCTCTTCGACTTCGCGGAGTAAGAGCCCCCCGGCATCGGAAGTGATCTTCCCGCCGTCAAAATCAGCGACCACTTCCCGGCGATCGTGGTGCTGAAAGAGCAGCTGCTGCGTGTTACACTCTGTCATGACGAGACGTCCTTGTGCTGGCGTGGTGAGTTGTGTGGTAACAACACTTTACGCAAATCCAGGCGTCTCGTTTATGCTGCGCTGTGAGAAATCCGGGATAGCCACCCTGTTCGACAATGCTTTCAGCTTTTGTTTTTCAAATCGACTTCGTCTGAAAAATTGAGAATTAGTGCATTGCCACAGTTAAAAATCAGGGCTTGATTCCACGGAACCATTTTTGCCTCAAAGTTCCGCAAGAGGTGATGTTCTCAAATCCTGCATCTAGCAGCCAGGAGCGAACTTCTAATTCGGGATGAACCAGCCGGCGAAAATCGGGATGAGTTGGCCAACCACGCCATTGAGTGATCCCGCAAGCATACAAGCCATCACGTAACTTGAATCCCAGTTTTGTACGCCGACTGATCGGCTCGCAATTCAGTTGAAAGACGAGTTCTCCTCCAGGAGCCAGGAGTTTGTGAGCATCAGAAAAGTATTTTTTCAGCAATGGGGCCGGAACGTAGTAGAGGACTTCATAAGAAAAAACTGTTTGAATCCCCCCCGAGTGACCATCAAGCCGGATCGACTCGTTAAGTTCTGGTGTGATCAGGCCCGTACCATCCAGCAGGTGATAGCGGATATTGGGGTATGTTTGCTTGGCCCGTGCTTCATCCAGCAGACGCGGAGCAATATCCAGCCCATAGACATAACAGGATCGACGGGCCAGCGCGTGGGAAAGGCGTCCTATTCCGCAGCCGATTTCAACCACGCTGCCCGTTGACAGAAGGTTCATCCCGCCCACAGCAAACGCGTCAATCAGGTCTTTCTCGGCGGATCCAATCACTTCCTCCCACGTCGCATCCCGTGAGATCAGTTTATCCATCGAGGTCGGGCCTTGTTCAAAGTAAGCCCGATCCCACCATTCTGTCGCCACACCAGTTGGTTTCACCTGAGATGCTGTCCCGGTGGATTTTGTCATCGTTGGTCGTGGTTCGAGCGTTGTCGACATCTTGCGTCTCCCAATACGTCAACTGTGCCGTGTGATCAGTGGCGATCACACGCTGTGATGACATAAGTATGTCGGATAGGAGCATCTATTCTTTCGTTTTCGTAAGGATCTAGCCAGAATCGACGTGACCAATCGGCAGCCCATCAAGATGACCCAGATAATCGTTACAACGGGACGCAAAGCTTCGGAAAATTGCATGTATTTACGAGAAAAGCCCGCATCAGTGAATCACTGATGCGGGCCGGCCATTCTCGGATTCTCCCGGTGAAGGGAGTCAATCAAGTCGTTACCAATTATTCGGGCTGAGGAACCACCACCACTTGTCAGTCCGTGAGCGGAACTTCAAGTTCCAGTATCCATCATCCCATTCCAGGCTGGCTTTACGCCAACCGAGCGGAACCTGAGGATACGGATAGAACGGCCCGATGTAAGGGAAGGCACTGGCACTGTACTGCTGGGGATAAGTCACAGCAGCATAGTTCGGATACTGGGCATAGCTTGGCCAGGCATGATCTGGCATCGAAGCATTGTTGAACATGGCACCTGGAGCACCACCGCCGGGCATCCCTGGGCCCATACCGCCCATTGGCATACCGGCAGGAGGCATCCCTCCTGATCCCATCATGCCGGCGGGTGGCATTCCACCTGGTGGCATTCCCATGGCTGGTGTTGGCTGTGGCCCACCCTGGAAAGCGGCACCATAAACTTGTGGCCCACCCATAGGAGCACCACCCATTGGCTGACCGCCCATCGGGCCACCAGCCATCTGTGGATAGCCGGCAGGGCCTGGGCCTGCCATGGGAGCACGCTCTTCGGTGCAGACCAGGTTGTTCTGAACCTGGGAGACGCCGGCTGTGGACTGGCAGGCACGCGAAGCGGCTGCCTTCTGAGCTGACGTCGGAACCGAACCATCAAGCGTCACAACGCCATTCTGGTAACGGATCTCAATATCGTACCCATCGAGTTGAGCCGATGTGAGTGACTGAGCGATCTGCTCAGCCATCTGCTGGTTAGAAACACCCGCTTCAAAATTGACTTGCTGAATATCGCGGCGGGCAGGACTCATCGAACCGCCAGCCTGCTGAACTCCACGTCCCATTTCTTCGCGTGGCATTTCGTTGCGAGTGACCTGCTGACGTGAGGCAGCAGCAGTGGCAGCTGCCTTGGCACCAGCGGTTGACTTCGCATCACGGGCATCGACCAGGATCAATTCGTTGTTGACCGACTTGACGCCGGGAACACGTTCCACGACCTGGCTGGCTTTATCGCGTTGCTTAGGGTCAGTGACCTTCCCCTTCAGCGTCGCCACACCACCTTTACAGGCGATTTCGATGTCGTAACCTTGCAGCCTGGCCTGTTTCAGGGCAGCGGCAACGTCTTCGGCCATCTTCTGATTGCTGTTTGCAGACTTTGTCGGCGCTGGTTCGTCTTTCGACGACCAGGGAGCGGCAGTGCCGACATTCGGGATGCTGGCCAGCAATCCCAGCGTCAACACCCACTGACCGTACTTACGCATGAACTGGTCTCCTTACCGGTTGTGATCTGACTGCCGGGATGTCTCGATCTCAAAAGTCCGTGCAGACGGAACACACCGAGAATGGCCTTCGGTCGAATTCAGCTGCTGGCGGAAAGGCGATCGAGTTCGCCTCTGTCATGATTCGAGGAAGTCTGCTTCGCATTCCCTGCGGGCAAGACTTCCACCTGTCCTGTTACATCGGGTGGAAACGTTCCAAAGGCACAGACTATTCCGATTTTTTCGGGAGTACCTGTTATGTCGCCTGCGTAATCCGCCGGTTTCGACCTGAAGTGACCGCCCATAACCCAGACTAACGCACTTTCTGCCGAAGCAATCAAAAGTAGGGCAGGCCCCCGCCTGCCTTCCTGAATTAATTCCAGCACCTAAAAGGTAGGCTGAAGTGACAGCCCATAACCCACACTGACGCACTTTCTGCCAAAGCAATCAAAAGTAGGGCAGGCCCCCGCCTGCCTTCCTGAATTAATTCCGGCACCTGAAAAGGCAGGCGGGAGCCTGCCCTACTGCGACTTTCCAATGACCAACGATTGTCTCTTCCATTAGATAAGGCACAAACATTGTCATGGGTTTGCCGGCTGTAGCACCGATGTTCATGCCGCTCCCTCAGAAAGGGTTCGTTCTCAACACCGCCTGTGTGCCACGCTGACGTTTTCTTGTTCGAGTTATTGCCAGAAAGTCCGGCTTTGGATTCGATGTTTTGAGAAACGTAATAGTCATCGAGATTCACCGGGAGCAACGGCCAGCAATGGACAATGTCATGGCATATTTTCTGAAGACCTATTCCGGGTATATAAGGACAGAGTCCACCAGAACTCTGTAATCCGGCCTCAAAAGAGGGTGAATTCTTAAGTGTGGCCAGAACCATCCCGCCTGATGATTCGTTAGAGAACAGGGATGTCACTGCGTTCTCAACGGCTTAATCATCTTCAATCATGCTACGGCAATGACCGCCGATTGATGACCCGGTCAAGATCAACTGAGGCCTCACAGCCGTTAAATCCGAAAAATCCCCACAGTTTCACACGCCTGACGATCGATACAGAAAGTGCAATCGGTAGATCCCTTGCGATTGCGAGGGGCACCGACTTCAAACCACTACATCGTCAGTTAGTTCCATCGGAGTGAGAAAATGCCCAAGAACGGATGGCTTAAGCGCCTCGCGCTCGTCGCTGTCATTGGCATGACGACGCTATCCAGCAGCGGGTGCAAGCTCCTTCTGTGGGATGGCTTGCTGGGAACCGCATTTCAGTTTGCCGGTTTCTGGGATACCACACCCATCATCCCCGTCAGTCCTTACTATAGCGAACTGATCGAGGACGCTTATGTCCGCGAAGAACGCTATGAAAAGGTGCCCGTTCTGGATCCCGTTGAAGGGGAGCATGCTCCTCTCTTCTGTCAGGATCCCCCCTCACAGGATGAAGTGATGCGGGCCATGCCGAACATCACCTCCGGGGGATGGGTCTTCCTGGCGGAAACCAGCATGAACAATGTTCGCATTGTGGTTGAACCAATTGTCGACCGGATCGACGATTGCCGCTTCTTCCCCATGGTCGGCCCTGCTCGATTGAAGCACTGCCACTACAAAGCCACGATTTACTTCGATAAGACGATCCGTTCGGGATGGCCAGTTCCCTTCTCGCACAAAGACGAATCGATCGAAGTGGTCTATGTCGACCATGACCACCTGATCCGCTGTGCCGGGCCTGCCATGGCTCCGTGAGTCCATCGACCGATCTTCAAAGCTCAAACAAACAGACTCACGATGCTCAACAGGCATCGTGAGTCTGTTTGTTTGTATAAACTGATCAGCGAGAGATTACTTCCCCGATGACTGTTCGCTGTCAGTTGTCTGAGTCGCAGTTGTCTCAGTCGCAGAAGAAAGCTGTGGCATTGGATAAAGTCCCGCAAGAGGGACTCCTGCCAAAGAGCTGACGACCAAAGGCTTTGTGTTTGCCAGTGCTTGTTGAAGATCCACTGGGAGATCTGCTCTTCTCCAGAAGACGACCAGATAGCTGTTCTCATCTGTTGAACGAGGGGAGTTCTCAGTCATTGACCAGGGGATCAGCTTCCAATCATTGCGAGCAATTGACGGAACCTGTGATTTCCAGTCATCCAGTTGGAACTGATGCAGCACAGGGGCGACCCAGAGAGTTGCACCGCGAGGGATGGTCTTTTCGCAATCTTCCCAGAACTTGCGGCTCAGCCCATCAGCCCAATAGCTGGTTTCCATCCCTAGAAACCTCGCTCCACGCACACCACTGACCATGCCGCCGTAGTTCGACAGCCAGTAAGGACTGCTGCGAATCTGAATGACAACCAGCCAAAGGAGTAACGCTCCTGTGGCGATCTGGATGCCCCGGCGAATGGCGATCGGGGGGAGCCAACCAATGCGAGAAAGCTGTTCCCAGCATGTGGCCGCCCCCACACCAATCATCAGGGCAAACATCGGATAGATAATAAGGAACAACCGCTCTCCGTCATAAACAGCCACATGCGGCAAGCTGAAGACAATTAACGGCACCAGCAGGAAACGCAGCAGCATGCGGCCGCGAACAACAGCCGTCTGAGGATCAGTCATGGCTTGCGGCAGTTTCCCCAGAAAGACCAGCCAACAGCCATAAAACCCCAACAGCCAAACGGGCAGCGAAACCACAATGGCACTGGTCACCAGCGGGTAGTGCCAGGGAACCGCGCGATCAGAAAAAGCACGTCCCAGATACCAGACCGATAGCTCGGCCCGGTTCGTTGTTCGTCCCAGGTATTGCATTGTGTGACCAATGGGATCACTCCAGAGCCAGGGCCAACTGAAGAAAACAATGGCCGAGGCCAGGGCGGCTAACCCGATCGCGCGGGCGGATCGCAACCGGTATACATAAGCGAGCCACACCACCACCGGCGGGATCAGCAGGATCGCCTGAATCTTGGTTAACAACGCCAAACCATACAGCGCGCCGACAAAGAGGAGCCGACCAGTAGAAATCGGGGGGAGAGGAACCGAAGGCTGATGAGTGGCAGCAACCGGCTTCACCACCAGCCCCCAGGCGGCTCCCAGACAAAAAACGGTACATGCGAGATTCGTCGTGGTTTCCAGAGACGCCAGGTGCGCATGAGCAAAAACCCGCGGCATCGTCAGCAGCGCCAGCCCGGCTGTCAGGCCCACAATCCGGCCTCCCCACCAGGTTCCCCAGATCGTCATCAGCGCAATGGTCAGGCCAAAAGCCGTCGCTGAACCAGCCCGTGCCAGCGTGAAGTCAATCCCTGCCGGCCCTTGGCCCAGGCTCTTAATACCAACGATGTGCCTGAGAAACTCATGGTGAATCCCCAACCAGATTCTCCCGAGTGGGGGATGATCGGGAAGGTAAACCTCCTGCTGAAAAATTTCCTGCAGGCTACGGGGATCGATGACCGCCAATCCATAGGCCGAAAAAGCCCTGCACAAAAACACGCCCTGTTGAACATTGAACGATTCATCAATGGTCACCCCCGGCCCTTGTGGCCAACCGGGATGCAGTCCACCGGCATCGATCTGGCACAGAACCCACAGCGTGGCCACCATTCCCAGCACGCATCCTGGCCAATGAACTCGCAGAAAATTTTGCAGGCTTTGCCAGAACCTCAATAAAGAGGCCTGGCGAATTTCAGCGTTGACCGTTTTTTTCCCACTCACAGACCGTGGCTCCGACAATCTCGTGGTCACTCCTCAGCGAAACCGCAACCAGTTATCCTATCCTCTGAGGTGAGGTGCCTCGACTCCACGCGAAAGATTCCTTCGTTGAATGGTGAATCTGTTCCGGGGAAACGAGATCGGGTGGCATGTGGCCGGGTATCTCGTAATGGTGATTCGCCGTGAGGTCATCGTTGAGTCAAGATCACAGCTCCCGACGGAGCATGACTAAGGATCTTTTTTGATGGTTGCAGATTTGGCCCGCTTTGAAGGTCATGGACTTTCTTTCAGCTATCCTCGCGGCTGGGCACTGACGGAAGAATCCAACGACGATGCGATCACGATTACCGTGAATTCCAACGGTTGCTCCTTTTTCACACTTGTGATCATGGATCCGCCCCAAGACCCGGAAGATGTCGTTGAGCAGATTGTCGAGACTTATCGTGACATCTATCCAGAGATGGACGAGTATCCTCAGTTTATTGCCGCTGGTGCTCCTGGCCTGCATGCCGCTCGTGAGTTGGACTTCGTCTGCCTGGACATTGTGACGACAGTCGGCGTCCACGCCTTTCGCACGGGAGACAGAACATTAATGACACTGGTGCAGGGGCCGGATAAAGAGTTGGAAGACATCAGCCCATTATTGGAAGCCATTGCCAAAAGCGTACAGGCCGATGATGCCATCGATGGTGCCGACCATGGTGACGATTCAGGCCCTTTTTCCACCGAACAATCTGCGAAAGAATAAACGCTTCCGGCAGAAGCCACACTGTTCTTTTGTGCCGTTCTTTTGAATGACTGTGAAGATTTTATGACTTGGCTGCGGATTTCTTTTCTGACTAAGAGAAGAGAATGTCTATAGTCAAATCAGGTTTCCTCTGTACTCACATGCTTGAAATGCCAAGGTCTGGAATGCCCATGCCTGGAATACTAGGAGCAAGCCATTCGCCAGATGAGTACCATCAGCGGGATGTGATCGTGACTGTTCTTCTGGAGAGTTCAGAAAATGTCGAACACCTCACAGGATGAACTGCTGGAACAGGCCCGCGACCTGATTCAAAGCCGCGATTATCAATCAGCCATCCGCCTTTATCAGTCCATTCTGGCTCAGACACCCGCTTCGATTGCAGCGCTGGAAGGATTGGCTTCTGTTTGCTTTCGCCTCGGAGACTACCCCCAGGCGGTCAACAGTTTTCTCGAAGTCGGGGCACTCAAGCCGACTGATGGGAAACCGCTATTCAATGCCGGCGCGATCTATAACCGGATGGGCGAATACCAGCGCGCGATCGACACGATCCGTAAAGGGCTGGCTCGCGATAAACGCTGTGCCGAAGGGTATTATAATCTTGGAATTGCTCATCGAAAGCTGTCTCAATGGCAAATGGCCATCTCGGCTTACCGTGAAGCCATTCGGTTGGATTCCAAATTTGCCGAAGCTTATCAGAACCTGGGCAATGTCTATATTGAATTAAAGAACTACCCTCTGGCAATTCAGAACTTTAAGAAAGCACTGGATGTCAAGCCTGACTTTGCCAAGGCCGAAGCCGGCCTGCAAAAAGCCGAAGAGTTAACGCAGCAGCAAAAAAGCCAGGTCAGCCCGTTTGGTCGGCTGGTTGATCCCACAACGACAACTCAGCAGCCCACCTCTGACAGTTCGGGCGTGATGCGGCAGATGTCGCATATCCAGCGCCACCAGGATCGGCTGGCTGTGCGTGAGTTATCACGACAGACAGAAGCCGCCACGTATGAATTGCTGGAATATCTTCGCAATGAGTTTCTTCCTGTTTATGAAACGCTGCACCATCTCGTAGCTGAAGGAGAGGCTGGTCTGGCATTGCATCGGGCGGCATTACAGTATCGGGATGCCGTTCACCGACTGGCTGAATATCGACGACTGCAACACCGCAAACTATTGGAATTACAAGCTCACGAAGAGCTGATCCAAATGCAGAATGTGAGTGTCGGATAATTCTGATCCGTGACGCTTGAGGCCTCTTAAAGCCTATCCGGGAAGGCTCCCTCTCCCGCTTGCGGGAGAGGGCCGGGGTGAGGGCCGATGAACCAGCTGTGTTTTTCAAAGCCAATGCCAATCCCCTCATCCGGCCTACGGCCACCTTCTCCCTCGACGGAGAAGGGTTTGAGCGTTTTCGGATAGCCTCTTAAAGCCACATTGGCTTGTTGCGTTTCTGCATCAAAACCATCGAAACCGCCTGCCTCAACCCGGCTCTGTGGCTTTCTTCCTTAACCACTGGTTGACAACTCATATTGCCGATTCGCATGCTTTCATCGCGCGGGTTGCGTCTCGTCAGAGAAACTCTGGAAAGACGTCTCGTTGATTCTCTCATCACAGGATTTCCTGCCCAGAGGGATCATTTTTCAACTCCAGCTTCATCGACCGCATTCTTCACAGAAAGTGACATCCATGGCCAAGAAGAAGGCAGCAGCACCCAGGAAAACGACAGCAGCAAAGTCAGCTCCAGCCAAAACCGTGAAGAAGGCTGCGCCAGCCGCTCCCGTGGCAGCACTCCCTCGAATTGGCATGCGCACCGGAGAAGCTCTTGTCGAAGCTGAGCCGGCATGGTCAGCAGCCGAGCCGGAAGTCGTCATTGGCGAACTGGACGGCCCCGTCGGTTATGCCATGGCAAATCTGCTCGGCGACCAGATCAAGGGGCACTCGCGAGTTTTTGCGATTCTCAATTGTGATGTGCAGGTACGTCCCGCCACGTTGATGGTGAGTAAGGTGACGGTCAAGAGCGAGGCCTACACCAATATCCTCATGGGGACAGTACAGGCAGCGATTGCAAACGGCGTGCTGGACGCAGTTCGCAAAGGAGATATCCCCAAAGAAAAAGCCAATGACATTGGCATTATTGTGTCTGTCTGGCTTGATCCCAGTGTGACGGAGGTCGAGATTGACCATAACATTCTCTTCGACACACATCGTCAGGCCACGGCAAAAGCCATTGCGAAAGCCATGAACCATGAGCCGTCGATTGACTGGCTGCTCGAGCATCAGCACGAAATCCAGCACTGTTTCAAACCGGCCTGATCGAACAGGAACTCCAATCCCAATCACGCCATCGCCCCGTGCGTATGACACAAGGGAAGAACAATGGTCTAACTGAAGTAGTCGATGGCGTTCTGGAAGATCTGCTTCCCCGCGCCATCGCCCTTCAGGTTCAATCGCGTCCAGTTGGGATGCTGCGTCGCAAAGAGAAAGCGTTCGGGATGTGGCATCAACCCCAGAACTTTACCCGAAGGATCACACAGCCCGGCAAGATCGGCAACCGATCCATTGGGGTTCGCCTGCAACATGATGGGAGTGGCCACGGCAGCGCCCGCCTGAGCCGTTGAAACCACTCGTTCCGCACTGTGATATTTTTGCCAGGGCTGATAAGTCAGCGCCAGTTGCTGGCGGGCTTCCCAGTTTTCAAGCACCGACAGGTCACGCACGACGATCCGTCCTTCTGCGTGAGCAATCGGCAGATCAAGCTCATCGATCCCTCTGAGGAAAACAGAGTTGCTGGAGGTGGCTTTGAGCCGCACCCAGCGGGCGGTGTAGCGACCATTCGCGTTCCATGTCAGCGTGGCGTCAGCGGGAGCTGTGTGCTCGGCCTGATGATTCCAGCTGTTGGCCCCCTCGGGAAGAATGCCGGCTTTCAGCAGTGTCTGAAAGCCGTTGCAAATACCCAGCACCAGCTTATCGCCAGCGAGAAACTCACCGATCTCCTGACCCAGTGCCGTTCGGAGTTGACTGGCGAAAATCACGCCAGAGCCAATGTCGTCACCATAACTGAAGCCGCCGGGGATACAGAGAATCTGAAAACCGCTTAGCAGAGAAGGGTTTTCCAGAATCCGGTTGAGATGGAGAACCTCGGGCTGCCCGCCGCAAATCTCAAAGGCATGGGCCGTTTCCTGGTCACAGTTGGTTCCGGGAGCACGCAGAATGCAGACGCGTGGAGATGACATGTGATCGGTGGCCTTCGAGTTGTCAGCAATGAGGCGTTAGCAATAGTGACTGACGCTGCTCAGCAAGGCAGTTTCCCGTATCTTGGCGCCAACTTCAATCGAGGGCGGCCTGCAAGACAGTCACCTCATCCAAAGAGTCACACGAAATCAGGCTTTGAACAACGGGGATTGCTACTGGCAATAACCGGTGAATCGCGGAGTCCGCTTCACGCTTGCGAATTTGTGAGGGTGGGTCAAAGAGCGAAGGGGGGCCAGCTCTTTTTGCTGTAAGCCTTTTTCGCACATTATGTTGTGTTTTTAACACCGAAGTGAAAACGTGGGCATTGAATTCGGGGAGTGGTTGAAGTTAAGAGCGGGTGGAACTAGAATTGGCTTACAGCTTTGCGTCGATGAACATGAGGTTTCGCTCGCCAGTTTTCTTAGTGAAAATCCTGTCGAAACAAGCCTCCAACAAGACCACTAAAGTATTTGTGGCAAGACGTTTACAAGAATTGCAGACGGAGCCAGAATAACGTTCACAGGCAATTTTCTGTGGGCCAAGCCAGTAGAACGGATCGGAATGGACGGCTTATTCGCAGTTCTGATTTATGCCGGGGTGCTGTTCGGATTCGTGATCACGAATCTGATTCTGACGCATATCATCGGGCCTAAAAACCGGACGCCTGTCAAGCAGATGCCGTACGAGTCGGGGATGGATCCTATAGGGGATGCCCGGCAGCCATTCGATGTGAAATTCTATCTCGTCGCGATTCTCTTTCTGATTTTCGACGTTGAGCTTCTCTTTATGTATCCCTGGGCCGTTGCCGCTTATCTTGGCGAAGGTGGCGTTCCTCAGGCACTTAGCAACACGGTCTACAGCGTGATGCTGGTTTTCTTTGCAACTCTTGCAATTGCCTACATTTACGCCTGGCGAAAGGGTGTGTTCAAATGGCGATAGCCCCACCTTCCGGAACAGCCGGAACATCGAGTCCGTTTGTCAATCCTCAGAAGGGACTGCCTGACAACGTTTTCCTGACAACGTTAAACGCAGCTTCGAGCTGGGCACGCAAAAACAGCCTTTGGCCCATGCCGTTTGCAACAGCCTGCTGCGGCATTGAATTGATGGCGACCGCTTCTTCACGATATGACCTGGCCCGTTTCGGTGCAGAGGTGATGCGATTTTCCCCCCGGCAATGTGACCTGCTGATTGTGGCGGGCCGCGTGGCGATGAAGATGATGCCCGTGCTTCAACGCATCTGGCTCCAGATGCCCGAACCTAAATGGTGCATCTCGATGGGGGCGTGCGCCTGCACGGGCGGCGTGTTTGATACGTATGCCGTTGTCCAGGGTGTTGATCGCTTTATCCCGGTTGATCTCTACGTGCCGGGTTGCCCACCACGCCCCGAGCAATTAATTGCGGGCATTATGCAGCTTCAGGACATTGTCCAGCAAACTGGCACCATGCAGGGGACGGAGTTTCAGTACCGCACCCGACCGACCGGGCCTGCCCCATTCGATGCCGACGAGATCATTCGTATTCGTGAAGGACAGTTGCAGTTGACGCCGCTGGAGTTACCCGTGTCACTTAAGCGTCCCGCCAGCTTGCCACAAGTCAATTCCTGAAAGTGTCGCTTCTACTGATGCTGGTCAAGTCTGGTATTTGGTGCGTTGGTTCGGTTGTAGCAGACAATTCCCCAAGAAGGGTAGGTTTCGGTGGACTTCGCAGCACTCAACGAACACATGGGTGGCGTCCTCAAGGCAGAAGCCTTTCGTGACAACCATCGCGTCATTGTTCCGGCTGACCGTCTCGAAGAACTGATGTCGCATCTGAAGCACGCCCAGGGGTTCGATTTCCTGAGCGATGTCACCTGTTGCGATTATCTTGAATACCCAGGTGCCGTTGATCGGTTTGGCGTAATCTATGTTCTGGTGAATACCGCCACACGCGAACGCCTGATCGTAAAAACATTTGTCAATGAGCCTGCTCCCAAACTTCCCTCAATGTACAGCCTCTGGAAAACAGCAGACTGGACGGAACGCGAAGTCTACGATCTGTTCGGAATTCACTTTACAGGCCATCCAAATCTCCAGCGGATTCTTTGCCCGCCAGAATTTGAAAGCCATGCACTGCGTAAGGATTATCCATTGAAGGGACGCGGGGAGCGACACAACTTCCCGGTGATTACTCGAGCGGAAAGTTAATCCTGATCGTGCCTGCCCCTGAAAGTGACTCCCTGTACTGCTTTCAGAGGTCAAACTCTGATGGCACACTGCTGACCTGGCTTTGAATTCCCTCTGCTGTCTACCAACGATTCTTTGAACTGTCCGTCATTCCTGAAGGTTGACCATGCCTGTTGTCGCCTCTTCGCTCAACCCGGCTGCGTCCCACTCCACCAGAGGGGGAGCGGGTTCACATCTGCGCGAACCTGTCGACTCGGAGTTCCTCTGGACACTCAACTTTGGCCCTCAGCATCCTGCGACACACACCACACTGCGTTTGGTGCTCACGCTCGATGGTGAACGGGTTGTCAAAGCCGAGCCGGATATTGGCTATCTGCATAGCGGCTTTGAAAAGCTCGGGGAAGAACTCGACTTCAATCAGTACGTCACGATTGTTGACCGGATGAATTATATCTCGCCGCTGGCGAATGAAATCGCCTGGCATCATACGGTGGAAAAGCTCCTTGATATCCAGATCACGCCCCGCTGCACCTATCTGAGGACAATCCTGGCTGAGTTGATGCGGCTGCATGATCACCTGCTGTGCCTGGGAGCTGTGGCCCTTGATCTTGGAGCGTTTACTGCGTTTCTCTACTTCTTCCAGCAGCGGGAATTGATTTACGACATCGTTGAATACGCCTCTGGCCAGCGATTCCATACGAGCTACACCCGTGTCGGCGGAGTGATGTTCGATGTGGACAATGTCTGGGCTGACAAGGTTCGAGCCTTCGCGAAAGGCTTCCCCAAAGTTCATGCAGAAGTTGATCGCCTGCTGACCCGCAACCGGATCTTTGTGGATCGCGTGAAGGGGGTAGGTGTTCTTTCGCGTGAAGATGCCATCAGCATGGGATGTACCGGGCCGATTGCCCGAGCCTCAGGCGTGGTGCGTGATCTGCGGAAAGATGAACCTTACCTGGCTTATGCCGATCTGGATTTTAAAGTAGCCGCTTCAAAAAGCGGTGACTGCTACGCCCGTTATCTGGTGCGGATGCAGGAAATGCTGGAGAGCATCAAGATCATCAATCAGGCGGTGGAGAACATCCCTGCTGGCCCGGTGAATGTGGATCTGGAAGGCAAGTCGGTTCTCCCGGCCAAGCCCGCAGTCTACCGAAGCATCGAAGGGCTGATCCATCATTTTGAGATGGTCATGCCCAATCGTGGGTTCAAAGTCCCTGTAGAAGAACTCTACGCCAGCACTGAATCTCCGAATGGTGAACTTGGCTTCTATATTGTCGCTGACGGCGAACCACGGGCTTATCGTGCTCGCTGCCGTCCCCCATCCTTCATTCACTTCGCCACGTTCCAGCACATTATGCCCAGCTACATGCTGAGCGATGTGCCCGCGATTCTGGGGAGTTTGAACATTATTGCAGCGGAGCTTGATCGATGACCGTTCTTTCCAATGAACTGCGGGAGAAGATCACCGCCCAGTTCCCGAAATACCCCAACAAGCGGGCTGTGACGCTGCCGGCATTGCATCTCGTCCATGATGAAATGCGTCATGTCTCAACGGGTGCCATCGAAGAGATCGCCGCACTGCTCGAACTGCACCCTTCAGAAGTTCATGATACGATGAGCTTCTATCAGTTCTTTCGCACCGAAGAAAACCCTCTTGGAAAGCACCGCGTGTGGGTGTGCCGCAGCATCAGTTGCGGTCTGCGTGGTGGTGAAGAGTTGCTGGCACATATGTGCGAAAAGCTTCATCTGTCTCCGGGCGGCACCACCGAAGACGGCAAGATTACGCTGGAATTTGCGGAATGCCTGGGAGTCTGCGATGGGGCGCCTTGCGTTCTCGTCGATGAAGACTGCGTGCCCAACGTGACTCATGAAATGGCTGACAAAATGATTGAGCAATTGAAAGTTTGATTGAAATGAAACACTAAGCGGGATGATCAGGTTATGAATCCACCCGACCAACCGCTCTGTGTCGTATTCGGGGAACCGAATGGAGCCGGGAAATCAACGGTTGCTGAAAAGATACTGCCAGCACTAGGAATCACGGAGTTTGTCAACGCGGATACGATTGCCAGAGGGATGTCTAAGCAGCCTGACGAGCGGGTTCAAATGGAAGCCGGTCGACACATGCTGCGGCGACTCGATGAGTTAAGTGAAACGAGATCAAGTTTTGCGTTTGAATCAACGCTCTCGAGTCGAACTCATTCCGTTCGTCTGGGGAGGTTATAAGGAGAAAGGTTTTCGGATCGAATTGTTCTACGTTTGGTTGCCCCATGTGGAACTGGCTTTACGGCGAGTTCACGATCGGGTTCTCAAAGGTGGCCATGACATCCCTGAGAAAGATATTCGTCGACGATATCTTCGATCTGCAGAGAACCTGTTTGAGATGTATCTACCGCTGGTTGATCAATGCCGAGTGTATGAAAATAGTCAAATCGAATTTCCTAGACTGATCGCAAACATCAACGGATCAGAGATACAGATTTTTGATGCGGTTTTCTGGTGGAAATTGAAACATGCAAGCCAACACTCTTCACATAACTGACGAGCGACTGACTGAACTTGCTCAGCAGGCGACTCAAGAGGCCGTGATGGAAAGCTGGTTGCATGGCCTGCCAGCGAGCACCTCGCGTGACGGGCAGGTTATCGACGTCTGGCCGACCGATGAAGAACTCAAACGTTTTCCCTGCTACAATATGATTGCCAACCAAGTCAAACGCGAACTCGCCAGCCAATCTTCCTAACCAACAAGCATCCCTCTACCAAACACTCAACGCCACCTCAGCGAAGCTTCCCATGCCCACCTACGAACCCGTCCTGCTGGCCCGGATCAACAAAGATCAGAGCCATACTCTGGACAGTTATCTCGCCGACGGAGGTTATGAATCCTTCAAAAAGGCACTTGGCATGGCTCCGGCCGATGTCACGAATCTTGTCAAAGATTCAGGGCTTCGTGGTCGCGGCGGTGCAGGTTTTCCCACGGGGCTTAAGTGGACGTTCCTGCCCAAAGATCACCCCGGCCCGATCTATCTGGCAGTGAACGGTGACGAGAGTGAACCGGGGACATTCAACAACCGGGTCATTCTCGAAAAAGACCCCCACCAGGTACTCGAAGGCATTGCCATCAGTTGCTATGCCATCCGCTCAAATACCGCTTATCTCTATCTTCGCTACGAATACGGTCAGGCCTGGCGCACACTGCAAAAAGCAGTTGCTGACTGCTACGAAAAAGGGATCTTTGGCAAGAATGTTTTTGGCTCTGGCTTCGATCTCGATGTCCGACTGCATCGCGGTGCAGCGGCCTACATTTGCGGCGAAGAAACAGGCCTGATTGAAAGCCTTGAAGGCAAGCGGGCCTGGCCCCGCATCAAGCCTCCTTTCCCGGCCATTGAAGGTCTTTTCCGCAAGCCAACAATCGTCAACAACATTGAGACGATGGCCTGTGTGACACAGATCCTGAAGCGTGGCATCGAATGGTTCAAGTCGATTGGCGTTCCTCCTGATCCAAACAACCCTCGCGATGCGGGGAGCTATGGCCCGAAGCTCTATTGTCTTTCCGGTCACGTCAATAAGCCCGGTTGCTATGAAGTCCCGCTGGGGATTACCGCCCGTCAGTTGATTGAGGAATATGGTGGCGGCGTTCCTGGCGGCCGGGGGATCAAAGCCGTCGTCCCCGGCGGGATCAGCATGGGATTCCTCGCTCCCTCTGAACTCGACACGCCACTCGATTTCAACGGCCCCGGCAAAGTGGGCTGCCTGGGTCTGGGAACAGCAGCCGTCGTGGTCATCGATGATCAGACAAGTATCGTGGATGTCGTTTACAACTGTGCCCGTTTCTTCGCTCACGAGTCATGTGGACAATGCACGCCTTGCCGTGAAGGAACTAACTGGATGCAGCGGATTCTCCACCGCATTCGTAGCGGACAAGGCCGGATGGAAGACCTGGACTTGCTACTGGAAGTCTCAAACAGCATCGGCATGATGCCAGGCACCACCATCTGCGGTCTGGCTGATGGTGCCGGCTGGCCAATCAAGAACGCAGTTCGCAAGTTCCGTAGTGAATTCGAAGAATATATCCAGAGCGGCCGCTCAACGATCAAGCCGTGTGAATTGGTTAGTAGTCACTAAATCATTCGTGTCGCCAATACCCAAAGAGGAGTGACAGATCATGACATCTCAATGGTTGGAATGCGAAGTCCTCAAAGGCATGTTCAGTGACGAACGCGCTGTCGTGTACGAAATGAGTAATGGCGATCAGTCGTCTACATTTGTCCCGTCCAGTTTTGTTCGTGGGGAACTGGGTACAAAAGGCAAAGTGCGGGTCGATGTTTTTCAGGATAATGGGGCGACGTGGGTTGTACTTCCCAGTGAGTATCGCGAGACAGTACCTGTGTCTCAGCAAAGATTGACGAACTAATGATCCTTTCGAACGTGGCGATTCATGAGGCGCTGGAAGATGGTCGGCTAGTTATCAAGCCGACTCCAAGTCCTGCGCGTCCTGATGTTCTGCAACCGTTCGCATGTCCGTACCAGACAACCTCCGTTGACCTTCGACTTGGGAATGAAATCTCTTATTTTAAAGATGGTCTGCCGCTCAACATTGATCTCCGTCGTGGAAAATTCTCTGACCTGTTTGGCCCCAATTCCGAATCGAGAACGATTACAGATGAGCAGCCCTATGCTTTACAGCCTGGGAAATTTGTACTCGGCAAAACACTCGAAAGGGTCGAATTGCCAATTCACCGAGTTTCCTCTAAACCGTTGTTAGCAGCACGAGTCGAAGGTAAGAGTTCATACGCTCGCTGTGGTTTACTCGTTCATTTCACAGCACCTACGATTCACTCCGGGTTTGCCGGGACAATCACGCTGGAGCTGATTAACCTTGGGCCATTGCCGGTTATGCTCTATCCCAATGCTGCAATCTGCCAGTTGATTGTCGAAGAAGTCCAGGGAGTTCCGTTTCGAAACGACAGCCAGTTCCAGAATCAAAATCAGGCCGGTGGTGCCAGTCCCTAAAAGTCCATGGCACTGAAAGATGAGCTAATGCTCCACTACCGTCCGGGTCACAATTTTTCCTTCTAAAACAAGTCCCTTGTCATGCCCACAGTTTACGTCAACGATCAGCCCGTCGAACTGGGTGCCGGTGAGAAGCTGAATTGCATTCAGGCGGCACAGAAGGCTGGCGTCGAGATCCCGCACTATTGCTGGCATCCCAGCCTCTCCGTCGTTGCCAGTTGCCGCATGTGTCTGGTCGAAGTGGGCGACAAGAAGCCTGATGGCACAGTGGCCATGGTTCCCAAAGTCGTTCCAGGCTGTCAGACGCCAGTAAAAGATGGCACGGTGATTGTCACCAATTCTCCCAAAGTCAAAGCAGCCCAGGCCGGTACGCTGGAGTTCCTGCTGCTGAACCATCCGCTCGACTGCCCTGTCTGTGATCAGGCCGGTGAATGTGGCTTGCAGGATTTCAGTTACCGTTATGGTCGCGCCTATAGCCGACTGGCTGAGCCAAAGAATCAGAAAAAAGATAAGCCGTACATCGGTGATCAGATCACACTTTTCACTGACCGTTGCATCATGTGTACTCGCTGTGTGCGGTTCACACGCGAAATCTCCGGAACGGCAGAACTTCAGGTCGTCAGTCGCGGTTCGGGCGAAGAGATCGATATTTTCCCCGGCAAGCCCTGCAACAACAAACTGGCAGGCAACGTCGTTGATCTCTGTCCTGTCGGTGCTCTGTGTAGCAAAGACTTTCTCTACGAGCAGCGGGTCTGGTGGCTTAAAGGGAAAAATTCTGTTTGCAATGGATGCAGCACAGGTTGCAGCATCCGTGTCGATCAGAACAAAGATGTGGTCTATCGCCTGAAGCCACGTTCCAACCCGCTGGCCAAAAGCGAATTCATGTGTGACGACGGCCGCTTTGGCTGGAAGTACATTCATTCCGAGCATCGCCTCAAGTTCCCAATGCAGAAGCTGCCCACGGGGATGTCGGCGGTCTCGTGGCCGCAGATTCTTCCTGCGATCAAGCAGGCACTGACTGAAGCTGCCAGGCGAGCTTCGGGAAAAATGGCTGTGGTGCTTTCCCCTTATATGACCGTGGAAGAAGCCTACCTGCTCTCGAAGTATGCCAAGTCGCTTTCACCGCAGATCAAGTTATCGATGACACCGCCTCGCGTTATCGGTGAAGACGACAATTATCCGAAAGACCTTTACGGCAACGCCACAGGGACTCCCAAGTTCACGATTCATGCAGAAAAGGCTCCGAATCGAATCGGTGTTCTGGCCGTTCTGGAGCACTTTGGCGGAGAGGTGTCTTCACTGGATTCTACGCTGGATCAAGTCGCCAGCGGTGCCATTGAGTCCATTTATCTCGTCGGTGGCGATCCGATGGGATGGGTGACTGACGATCAGGCCAAGAAGCTGGCAACAGCGAAACTGGTGATTGTGCAGGATCTGCTTGACTCGCCTGCGTTGCCTTACGCGACGTTTGTCTTGCCGGGAACATCGTGGGTTGAACGCGATGGGACATTTGTGAATCACGCTGGCCTGGCTCAGGCCATTCATCGCGGCTTGCGTTCCCCCGGAGATGCCTGGCCCGATGGCCGGATCACTTATGAATTAGCGGGACGAAGTGGCATGTTCCATGCGGTGACGATTCGCCAGGAAATCGCCGGAGAGATTCCCGCACTCGCGGCTTTGATTGTTGGCGACTTGGGTGATGAAGGGGTCTTCCTGAAGTCAGCTCATGATTCGGGGATGAATGGTGTGGCTGATGGCGCTGCCGCAGTTGTTGCGGGAGGAACCCGATAAATGACCTGGACTTTCTTTCTGACAACGTTGATCACTGTTGGCGTCGCCTTTGGCGGCCTGATGGGCACCATCGCTTATCTGATTCTGGTAGAGCGTCGACTGGCCGCGTTCATTCAGGATCGTTACGGCCCGAACCGTGTCGGCTGGGCAGGGCTGCTTCAGCCGATTGCTGACGGGGCAAAATTCCTGCTCAAAGAAGATGTCATCCCAGGTCACGTTAACAAGGTGCTTTACATCCTGGGGCCGAGCATTGCAGTCTTTACCGCGATGGCCGGCTTTGCGATCGTTCCTTTTGGGCCGGTCGACCAGGCTCCGTCATGGATGCGATTTGTGATTGCTCCCAACGTCGATATCGGGCTGGTCTATATTTTCTGCATTGGCAGTCTGGGTGTTTATGGCGTGATTCTGGGAGGATGGGCCTCTAATAATAAATACAGTTCGCTGGGTTCGATGCGTGCCAGTGCGCAAGTGGTGAGCTATGAAATCCCGCTGGGGATGTCGATTATTGGTCTGGTTCTCATGACGGGTTCACTGAATCTGAACACGTTACTGGAACATCAGGCCAACCAGGGGATCATCGGATGGAACGTCTGGACGCAGCCTCTGGCCCTCTTGATTTTCTTTACTTCGGCATTGGCAGAAACCAACCGTTTGCCGTTTGACCTTTCCGAGTGCGAACAGGAACTGGTGGGCGGTTTCCATACCGAATATAGCTCGATGAAGTTTGCTCTCTACTTTCTTGGCGAATATGCCCACATCATTACGGTCTGCTTCCTCACGGTGATTCTCTTCTTTGGGGGGTGGCAGTTCCCATTGATCGCGGAAGCGGAGAGTGCCTATCTCGGAGCCACTCTGGTGAAGGTGATGGTTCTGCTCGCCAAAGTGCTGACCGTGATTCTGCTGATCATGTTTATTCGCTGGACAATCCCCCGCTTCCGTTTCGATCAATTGATGAATCTGGCGTGGCTGGGACTGATCCCCATGGCGGCTTTCAATATTTTGCTGGTGATGACAGTACGTCAATTCGATTGGCCTGTCTGGTCGTTGACGGTGGGGTCACTGGCGATTTTCATTGCGGCTGGCCTGATCGGGACAAGCGGCAAATTTATTGTCAGTGATCAGACCGTCGCCTTCGGGGAATCCCCCGAAGGTCATGCTCACGCTCATTCATGACGATCGCGACGAATTCAATTTTTATTTGTCTGGCTGACAGAATTTCAGGTGCCCAATGGCTGAACAACAAACTCCGATTCCTGATGCCGATGTCGTCTGGATGGAAGAACCCGAAATGGGTTTCTGGGAGTCCACGTTTCTCCCGGCGATTTTCAGCGGATTGAAAAATTCATTCCGGCATGTGGCTGACTTCCGTCCTGTGACTCAGCAGTACCCGGAAGAAAAGCCCGACCTGCCGCTGCATTACCGTGGGGTTCATCGTCTCAACCGCGACGATCAGGGCCGCGTCAAATGCGTCGCCTGTATGATGTGTTCGACGGCTTGCCCGGCCAAGTGCATCAGCATCGTGGCCGAAGAAGCTCCCAAAGATGATCCGCTCTGGGCTGATCGTGATAAACGCCCCAAATCGTTTGTGATTGATGAACTCAAATGTATTTATTGCGGCATGTGCGAAGAAGCCTGCCCAGTGGATTCCATTGAGCTGACACACATTTATGATCTCACAGGGCTGACTCGCGCAGAGATGTTGTTCGATAAGGAAAAACTGCTGGAAGTCTTTGATAAAACCAAAGATAACCCGCGCGATCCGATTCGTACGCATCGGGGAGTGCTAGGCCCGGCTTCTGAATTTGCTTCACTTCCGACCGTTGGCCCTGCCACGCAGGTTCCCCAAGGTGACAAGTCAGCGAATGCAGAAACATCGGGAGTGATTGGTCATTGAGGCAAGATTGAGTTTTTGAAGTGATATCGTGAATGATTTTGGTCGCGATCTCCTGCACCTCGTTTGACGGGAACCCCCTGCATGGGGTACTTCAGGGACGGAACTTGCGGTCAACCCGCCTGGTTTCAGAAATGAAGGTCTGTCGAGTTAAAAAAATCAGTTGATGTCAGAGGCAGTTCAGTCCCTGTGATGGGATCGATTCTGCAGTGTTGTTAAGACGAAAAGAGTTCTGTTCCTTCCGATCGAATGTCCGCCATGAACTGGGTTTCCGAGAACGCATCACTGATCGGAACGCTCGTCCTGCTGGGGGCGACGATCCTGACGCTGTTTCCTACCGGTAAACGACGGCCCAAGGTCGTCGGATACCTGTTGAGTTTGGCCAGTATCGCTGCACTGGGATGGGTCTTCCTGCAACCCACAGGGGATCTGGTTCGTGATCTTCTGTTCTATGCCGCAGGAGGCACGGCAGTGCTAGGCGGCCTGTTCATGACGACGGAACGTAATCCCGTGTTTGCGGCGTTGTGGTTTGCAGTGGCAACCCTCGGGGTTTGCGGACTGTTCGTGATCAATTCAGCCCCGTTCCTGGCCGCTGTGACGATTATTGTCTACGCCGGGGCCATTGTGGTGACGTTCGTGTTTGTGATCATGCTGGCTCAGCAGGAGAAAAGCACCGGATATGACCGGTTACCACAGCAGCCTCTTTTGGCCACTGTTCTCGGGTGTCTGTTGATTGGCACCATGCTCTTCGGCATTGATAAGACTTTTGGTTCAGCTGAGCCTCAATTGCTGGCGATTGATCGGTCGAACCTGCATGTCTCTTCCCTTCCGTTTGAGAACGACCTGGGTTCGCCACGCGGGATTGGCCGCACGCTGTTTACTGATTATCTGTTCGCCGTTGA
Source organism: Planctopirus sp. SH287 (assembly GCF_056500625.1). Classification (NCBI taxonomy): domain Bacteria; kingdom Pseudomonadati; phylum Planctomycetota; class Planctomycetia; order Planctomycetales; family Planctomycetaceae; genus Planctopirus; species Planctopirus sp. SH287. Next base: position 3,983,251 of record NZ_CM151403.1, read on the forward strand.
ACTGGCGGGCACCATTCTTCTGGTTGCGACGATTGGTGCTATTGCCATCGCTCCGCGCCGACCACAAGGGAGCTTATGAGTCCCGATCCTTCTCATTATCTCGTTGTTGGAGCGATTCTCTTCGGTCTCGGAGCGATTGGTTTTTTGACCCGTCGTAATCTGATTCTGATGATGCTCTCAACCGAACTGATGCTGCACGGTGTTTCCGTCAATCTGACAGCCTTCAGTCAATACCATGGCCAGCATGATGGTCAGGCATTGACCATTTTTATCCTGACAATTGCGGCCTGTGAGGCGGGGCTTTCCCTGGCCATTATCCTGGCTCTTTATCAGCGGACTCATTCGCTGGATATCCGACTCTGGACAACGCTGGGCGAAGAGGAACTGATGCCGCCAATGGCTGACTCTGTTTCTCGAGAAATTGAACCAAAGGCTGAACCGATGCCCAAACTGGTTCCTGCCGGTCGAAAGCCTTCGATTGGACTGAATGGTGAGGTTTCCAGCCCAGTGCTGACTTCGAGCAAACCCGCTGGCAAAGGTTCGCGAGCCTAGTGGGTCTGCGGTTTTGAAGCGTCTTGTTTTATTGAGTCCATGATTGATTGAGCGGATGCAGTAAGGAAGCCTGGCTGTGGCAAACTGGTCTGATATCGCCCTTGCAACGATTCCTGCAGCGCCCCTGGCAGCCGCTGTCTGGTGCGGCTTGATCGCGCAGGTTTTCAGGCGAACTACCGCCCACCGGCCTGTGGTTCTGGCGCTGGCGGCTTCGTTAGTCGCCGCTCTGTTTTTGCTGGTGATCGTGGTTCCCGGCTCCATTGCCGACACGCCAGAAACAGCGGTTCATGCGACGAATAATACGGCTGGCAGTGATCACGCTACCGCTGAGCATAAGGCTTCCAACGATCCTGCAGCTCACGGCGGGCATGGTGTCACACATCAACCTTATGTGCTGGAAGTCTATCGCTGGATGGCGGTGGGCGGGCTGGATGTCCGGATCGTCCTGCGTGCCGATGCGATGACAGCCCTGATGCTCGTGATGGTCAATTTTGTCAGCCTGCTGGTCGCCATTTTTGCGTCAAGTTATATGCACGGCGACAAGGGCTATCCCCGCTTCTTCGCAGCGATGGCACTGTTTGTGTTTTCCATGAACATGCTCGTTCTGGCAGGCAATTTCATTGAAGTCTTTGTCTTCTGGGAAGGCGTTGGTCTCTGCTCGTATCTGCTGATCGGTCACTGGTATCACAAACCGTCAGCAGCCGCTGCTGCTCGCAAGGCGTTTGTTGTCAATCGCATTGGCGACTTCGGTTTGATGACAGCCATTTTCCTGATCTACAAGACATTTGGTTCCGTCGATTTTGAAACGGTGCTGAACCCAGTGAAGTTGTCGGAATTGGCCGCCAGCCAGCCCACATTGATTACGACGATCTGCCTGCTGCTGCTGTTAGGAGCCATTGGTAAATCAGCTCAGTTCCCACTACATGTGTGGTTGCCCGATGCGATGGAAGGGCCGACGCCTGTCAGTGCTTTGATCCATGCCGCCACGATGGTCACTGCGGGGGTCTATCTGATCGCCCGCTGTACGCCGCTGTTTGTGCATTCTCCCACTGCTCAGTTAGTCGTTGCTGCTGTGGGGGCGATTACCGCGCTGGTGGCGGCCATCACGGCTCTGACTCAATACGACCTCAAGCGAGTGCTGGCTTACTCCACAGTAAGTCAACTGGGTTACATGTTCATGGCGCTAGGTGCCGCTGCCGCCAGCCCGGCCTTAGCGGCTCATGCCGAAACCTTTGCAATGTTTCACCTGTTGACGCATGCCTTCTTCAAAGCGGTGCTCTTTCTGGCGGCAGGCAGCGTCATGCATGCGATGGGTGATGTGATCGACATGCGCCAGTTCAGCGGATTGAAGAAATCACTCCCCATCACCCACATCACGTTCCTTTGCGGAGCATTGGCTCTGGCGGGATTCCCGTTGCTCTCAGGATTCTGGAGCAAGGACGAGATTCTCTCCGTGATTTTTGAAGCCACTCGCGTTGGCCCCTTCGGCGCGTTCTTTATGGTGATCCTGGCCGTTGGTCTGCTCACCTCATTGCTGACAGCCTTCTACACTTTCCGGGCTTACTTCCTGACCTTCCACGGGCCAGAGCGATTCCCGGAAGCCGCTGGGCATCATCCGCATGATGCTCCACCAGCGATGGCCATTCCGCTCTACACACTGGCTCTGCTGGCATGTATTGCCGGGATCATCCTGGGGCCAACCCACATTTATGCCCACTACATTGAAAAGACTCCCGGCTTTCCAGCGGCTGAGCCAGCCGGGATGAACCTGGGAATGATGGCAGTGAGCAGCATTCTGGCACTGGCAGGGATTGCAGCAGCTTATGGCCTGTATGGTTCAGTGACTCGCACGGCTTACAGCACCAGCACACCGATCAGCATCTGGGAACAGTTTTCCCTGAAAGGGCTGTACTTTGATGATCTGTATGACTGGTTGATTGTGAAACCAATGGCGGCACTTGCTGCCATTGCCGACTTCATTGATCGCATGATCCTCGACAAGATTGTTGATGCTGTCGGGCTGCTTCCTGTGATTGCAGGTGGCATGATCCGACCGATTCAGAACGGTCTGGTCAATTCCTATGCCACCGTGATGCTGCTGGGCGTGATCGTCGCCTTGATCAGTGTCTTGCGTGCTATTGCTGCGGTTTGATCACAGTCCTGTGTTTGCTACGTTTTTTGAGTTCGATGGATAGCACCCGCTTTTACGGCAGGTGATTACTGGTTGAAGGTGAGTTGGATATGACGACGCTGGTCTTCGCCATGCTCTTGCTCCCGGCATTAGCCGCCGTGCTGATGCTGGTGCTCGACGCGCGGGCGACTGCGGCCCGAGCACGCGGCTTTGCATTAGCGGCTACCTTCGGGACAATGCTCCTCTCGTGGGGAGTGGCGGCTCAATTGCCCGATCGGCCTCTGCAAGAAGGGCCTGTCACAACGCGCTGGGAGTGGCGGCAAAGCTGGCTGACGCTCTCCAAAACAGTCTTCACACCTGCCAATGTCACTGAGCTGACAAGGGACGATGAAACCGCAGACAATGTCGTACGCGGTCAAACACCGGAAACAGATCTCTCCCCCGCGGCTGTTTCTGCTCCAGGTGATGTGCTGAGTACGGCTCCGGCCCGAACAACGTCCCCGAAATCGGCTGACTATCTCAATCTGGAATTTTATCTGGGACTGGATGGCCTCGGTCTGGCCATGATCCTGTTGACCACGGTTCTGTGCGTCTCTGCAATTCTGGTTTCGTGGAGTGAAATTCGTGAACGCCCGGCCGAGTTTTATGCTGGCATTCTGATTCTCGAAGCAGGACTTATCGGCGTATTCCTCGCCTATGACCTGATCCTGTTTTACGCATTCTTTGAGTTCACGCTGTTGCCGCTCTTCCTGACGATTGGTGTCTGGGGGGGGCCAAAGCGACGTTATGCCGCTGCCAAGTTCTTTATCTATACACTGGCTGGCAGTCTGGTCATGCTGCTCGGGTTGGTCTCGCTAGTTGTGGAAACTCAGACGCTCACTGGCATCAGCACGCCGTTCTCATTGCCAGATATGTCGCGTGCTCTGGTCGATAACCCGATGCCTATTGAAATGCAGACGATTCTCTTCTGCCTGATTGCCACGGGCTTTCTCATCAAGGTGCCGATGTTTCCGTTCCATACCTGGCTGCCACTGGTTCACGTGGAAGCTCCGACGGCTGGTTCGGTCGATTTGGCGGGTGTGCTTTTGAAGCTGGGCTGCTACGGCTTCCTGCGAATTGCCATTCCCATGCTTCCCGATGCCAGCCTGATGCTGGGACAACCCCTCATCGCACTGCTGGCGGTGATTGGTGTGATTTATGGCTCTCTTTGTGCTTATCAGCAGACCGACATCAAGCGCATGGTGGCTTACAGTTCAATCGCTCACCTGGGTGTCTGCATGCTGGGGTTGTTTGCCCTGAACCCTGAAGGCTTAAGTGGCGGTATTGCCATGATGATTAACCACGGTCTTTCGACCGGGGCACTGTTCATGCTGGTGGGGATGATTCACGAGCGATATCACACACGATCCCTGACAGACATTGGTGGGTTGGCCAATCGGCTGCCGGTTCTGTCGGCCTTCTTGGTGTTCGTCAGCTTTGCCAGTATCGGCCTTCCTGGCTTGAACGGCTTCATCGGTGAAATTCTGTCGCTGTTGGGAATGTTCCAGGTCAGTGCCGTCTATGCGGTTATCGGGACGACGGGCGTGGTTCTCAGTGCCTGGTATCTTCTTCGTATGGTGCAGGTGGGTCTGTTTGGCCCACTTCGTGAACCACCCGGGGATTTCAGCCATGTTCCGGATCTCACCGTTCGTGAAGGGCTGGCGATTGTTCCTCTGGCCTTCATCTGCCTGTGGCTTGGTCTCTTCCCGCAAACACTGCTGGAACTGGTGGCACCGGAAGTTCAGGCGTTGGCCGACCTCTACCAGTCGCCGGATGAGATGCTGGCTGACTCGACATCGAATGTGAGTCCCCCCGCCATCACGATGGCGAGCGCAACCATTGATGCTCCCGTGATCTCGGGAATTCCTGAGACTTCACGAACTCTTCCTGCCGCAACCATCGGCCATCCCGAACAAAGATTTGAAACAGCCATGCCACAAGCGGCGACTCCCCGCATTGATCAGACAGGAGGGCGTCCATGAGCCAGCCTGATGCCGCCATGATCTCCTCCATCACCAGTGCAGCCAGCCGGGTGATTCCCGAACTGGTGTTGCTGGGGACAGTGTGCGTGAACTTTTTGATCGGGCCGTTCCTGGTGACTCCCACCGGGCGGGCCTTGCCTGGCCTGCGTCATCGCTGGGGCGGGATTGCGATCTTCTCGCTGGCAACCGCGCTCTACTTGTGGTGGACAGGTTCAACTGAAGTCGTCACGACCGGGCCGTTCCGACACGACAACCTGGTCTGGTACGTTCGCGGCGTAATGTTGATTGCCGCTTCGCTCCTGGTGCTGGTGAACTGGTCGCAAATTGAAGATGGCAAGGCGGCGGAAAGTCATGCTTGCCTGCTGGCGATTACCGCCGGCGTCAATCTGGTGGCACTCGCCAACGACCTGACGACATTGTTCCTGGCGCTGGAACTGATCAGTATTCCAACGTATCTGTTCCTCTTTCTGCCACGGAAAGATGCCGCGACGCAGGAAGCGGGGATTAAGTATTTTCTGCTGAGCGTTTTTTCGTCGGCGATCCTGCTTTACGGCTTCAGCATGATTTACGGCATGGCTGGCACCACCGATCTGCCCGCCATTCAGGAAGCGCTGTCCCATAGCAACAAGACACCCGTTCTGGCGATTCTGGGGATGGTGTTTATCGTCTGTGGTCTGGCCTTCCGACTGACAGCGGTTCCGTTTCACTTCTATGCTCCTGATGTGTTTCAGGGAGCATCTGTCAGTGGTGCTGCGCTGTTGTCGTTTGTTCCCAAGCTGGCGGGCTTTATCGCTTTGATCCGTCTGCTGGAACCCGTGGTCGATGCACCACCCGGTCTGCTTCTGGCAGATGTCATGCTGCCGATGCTGTGGTGGCTTTCTGTGATCACGATGTTTGTGGGGAACTTTCTCGGGATTCTTCAGAACGATCTCCGACGAATGCTGGCTTACTCGGGTGTGGCCCATGTGGGATACATGATGGTCGGCCTGATCGTTGGGCATCACACGACTTCCACGCCAGATGGGATTGAAGCGCTGCTGTTTTATCTCGCAGTCTATGGCGTCATGACAATTGGTGCGTTCGCGGTGCTGATTGCTGCCGAGCGTGATAACAAGCCTCTGGAAACGTTGGATCAGCTGGCAGGGTTGCACCGGGTGCGTCCCGGTCTGGCACTTATGCTCATGGTGTTTATGTTCAGTCTGGCGGGGATGCCCCCGACCGCTGGCTTTCTGGCAAAGCTGAACCTCTTCTTCGCAGCCTGGGCACAGGGAGATGTCTCGAATCGCTGGCTGGCCCTGTTCATGGTCATCAACGCTGCGATTGGCTCGTGGTATTACCTGCGTGTTGTTGGAGCCATGTACCTCCGCGATCCACTCGACGAACATCACGGCTCTCATGCCCCGGCACCGATCATTGCCTCGGTTGCGTGCACGGCTCTGTTAATCACGCTCTTCTTTGTGCCGACCTGGCTCTGGACGATGGTGCAGACAGTTCACAGCAGTTAAGAACTTTTGACGCTGAGGACAATATCTGGCCTCGATGAATCGCCACTGTTTTACATGGATGGTATCACTCGGAATTCTGAAAACCTGATCCGCACCTTCGTGAAATGAAACGAGAATGACCATGCCGCCTCTGGTTCATGTCGTCTACTTTGAATTGAACGAGCCAACTCCCGAGAACACCCAGAAACTGGTGGCAGCCTGTCACAAGTACCTGAAGGATCACCCCGGCGTGGTCTACTTTGCTGCTGGCGGGTTGGTGGAAGAGCTGGATCGTCCCGTCAACCAGCGAGACTTCCAGGTCGCGCTATGTGTCGCCTTCGCGACCAAGGCTGATCATGACGTCTACCAGACCGCCCCGCTGCATCTGGAGTTCATTGCTGAGAACAAGCCCAGCTGGAAGCGCGTTCGCGTCTTTGACTCCTGGGGCGCTTGATTCATTCGCTGGCCCGATTCATCGTGAATTTTCTCACCCGCTTTCCTGCATTTCCCCAATGATGCAGGAACAGCGGGTGATGTTTTCTAGCTGGCAGATGACTTTCACTTGTTGATGGAATGTCTGTCAGCGGCGAGCCTTGGCGGCTTCATGGCCTGATTCGCTGAGACGGATTTCAGAATGCCATTGCAGAAATTTGAGCTGCTCACTCGTTTCTGTCGTCACGTCGAAGAAGGCCACGCCCATTTCATCGACTGTCTGTTCGCCCCAGGCGACATCTCGGGGTGGGGAAGACGGATTTCGCAGGTTGTCCGATGAATTATCGTAAGTAAACGTGACTCGCAGCTTTGTCCCACCTCGCAAAGCGAGGGGTTGGACAGGAAGGTAGACCTGCTGCCAATTCATGTTCCACCGGGGAATTTCCAGCAGTGTGCTCGTCCCGGTTTCAAAATCGACGGCCTCCACTTCCACACGGCTGGCAATTAAATGGGCATGGGGAGCAATCCCATAGACCTTCACATCGACTGGCAAAAGGTATTCGGCCACGTGCACATGCGATTTTGCATTCGCCGGGATTTGCAGATTAAAATTGGCGACGGGAAGTTCGATGACCTGATGTGTGACAGGTTCTTTGGCGAAGTAGATCTTGAGCTTTGACTGGTCTCGTTCGACACGCCCCGTAGGGTGATAGTGCAGTTGTAAAACCAGATCCGCGTGAGCTTTGACCTTGCGGGCTACACCTGTCGGGAAGGCGACGGGTCTGGCTCCGGGTGCCCAGCCTCCCAAGGTGCTGGAAGGGGAAAAACCACTGCCACCAAAGCGGCGGTATCCCAACTCCGGCGTTTCTTGATCCAGCGCACGGGCTGTCCCCGAGTTGTCAGCCATAAAGCTGGCATGATGCACAGCCGCAGCCACTCCCGGCACAAATTCCACGGCTCGAATCCAGCGGTCAGTTGTCCAACCCGTTGGCAACGGGACATAAAGGTAGATGTCATCACCATCAGCGGGGACCTCAAATGCCGTGGGCATTTCCACAACCAGATCGGGTTCACCCAGATCGGCTCCTCTTGAAGAATCTGGCGATGGATCGGAGAGAGTTCTTGAGTCTTCAGGGGCGTCACCAGCCGGCATGCCGTTCCTGATCCATTGTGAGAACAACTCTTTCTCTGGCAAGGAAAGTCGGCGTGCTCCCTGAAATTCCAGGCCACGATCTGAAGGTGGCCACGGCGGCATGGTGTGATCTGCGATGACCTGCTGCATGGTGCGGGCTAATGGGCGGATCTGAGAAAATTTCTGGAGCGAGAACGGCCCGATCCCACCATCGCGATGGCACTCGGCACAGTGCTTTTCAACGATCGGAGCAATGTCACGGTAATATGTCGGCTTTTCTGAAGTGAGGGTGGTTACGACCTCAGAAGCGAAAAGGTTTTTGGCTTCGATCAGATAAGAACTCATGGGGATCGTGGCGAGCATCCAGCCTGCGATCAAAATCGGCCCTGTGAGAAATGTTCTCGCGAGAAATGTTCTCGCTTTTTCGCTCCGACAGTCGCGTTTCATTCCTGAAACTCCGTGAGGAGCGTGGGAAGTATCGGCGCCGATGTTTGAACGTTCGATTGCAGGAAATGCGGCCCGGGCTTGGCTTCGTCATCGTGCCCGATCATGAATTGATCCGGTGCAGCCAGTCCAAAATCACTCCACAGTGCTGGGTCGATGGTGTTAGAGACAAATTGAATCCGTCCATCGGCAAAGAGCACATTCACACCACCGTGATGCCGACTGCGAGCTGCCACAGTGTCTTGCAGAAAACCATCTCCCATCGCACAGGGCATGTTCGCTGCGGGGTTGTTGTGCACAGGATTGGCCGGGTCACACAATCGGGGATTGGGATAGAGCAAATCGGCCTGAGAGCTGTTTGGCGGTAAGCCTGTGAATAAAAGGCTCATCCCCGCTTCATCACCCCATAACCCGCCGCGCAGGTCAGTGGGCGTGCCAGAAATGTATTCCGCCATCAGCAATAAGGAAGCCCGCCCTTTCTTCACCGTGCCAGGCTTTAAGCCAGAATTGGCGAAAAACGGCCCGCGACTGGGGAGCACATCGGCCATCGTACGGCCAAAACAGGCCATATAGTTGGTCACGGCATGTGGCCCGCATCGCAAATTGTCTTTCAGCGAGCCACCCCAACCATCGGAAGGACAAAGCAATTCCGGTTGAGGTTGTGATGTGATGGCTGCGTTCTCCTTTGAACACCAACTGACACCAGCCACAGGTGCCAATCCCGTTTGTCCCAGAAGCGGGAGCAGATGGGCATAGTAATTGGTGCGTGGTGCATCGTATTGAAATCGCCCCCACAGCACGCCGGGAGGGAGTGACTCATGGGTGGCTTCATGACTGAAAAGGGCGACGCCTAACCTTTCCAACCTGCTATGGCATAGGAGCTTCCGCTGGCTTTCCCGTGCCGAAAGAATTGCTGGAAGCCCCACAGACAACAGAACCATCCCGATGGCCAGCAGCATGACGGCTTCAGGCCACCAGAGGAGAGGTGTTACTGAAGGGATTGAATGGTCAGTTCGCGGCATGATTCGTACAGCCAGCATCTACCGGGGAGATATCACCATCAGGAAACGATAAAACAAAGCGGTGACACAGCTTCCGGACTTTGTCCAAGTGACTTCCCGAGAGAATATTAAAAGTTTTTTTGAGACAATCGCCCTTCGTTGATGATGTGTCTTTTACGTTGGAAACGGATTTTCGCAAAGATCGAAACTGGCGAATCGGGTTGGCGGGAAAATAGGAAAAGCTCTCTCCGATTGATCGGTAAGAGTCGATAGAATCAAGTGACGGCACGACTTCCGTCGCAGTGCGCCGATTGAAAACGGGCTGATGGGGCAGGGATGGTTATGGAAATCCGTCACAAAAATCGTTCAATCCAGGCTCCTTGGTGGCGTTTAGCCGCGATTGCGGCACTCTTGGGAATTGTGACAATCGGTGTCGTGAGCCGCCCGGTTGTGGCTCAGGGGCCGGGCGTGACTCAGGTGCCAGGTGATACCGTGCCGGTCAATTCCTCGGGGGCGGCACCAGATGACTCTTCCCTGAAGATGACCAATATTCCGGAATCCCCCACAGAAGTCTTGAAGGGGTTGGGCATCTTTGTCTATCCCCTGGGATTGACTTCGATCATCGTGTTATGGGTCACGATTGAACGTCTGGTGGTGTTACGCCGCAGTCGTGTGATTCCCAAGCCGTTCGTTAAACGCTTCTTTGATCATCTTCAGGAAGGGAACCTCGATCCTAAAACGGCGTTTCAATTGTGTGAAGATAATGGCAGTCCGATCGCTGACGTTTTTGCTCATGGCGTCAAAAAGTGGGGGAAGCCCAGTGTCGAAATGGAGCAATCGATCATTGATGGCGGCGAACGTCAGACCAGTCTGTTACGTAAACACATTCGCATTCTCAATGGTGCAGCGACTGTGGCTCCGCTGATTGGCTTGCTGGGAACAGTGGTGGGGATGATCGTCAGTTTCAACACCATCGCAGCCAAGCAGGCCATGGGGCGTACGGAAGATCTGGCGGCCGGGATCGGACTGGCCCTTTTAACAACAGCAGCAGGACTGATTATCGCAATTCCGGCGTTGATCATGTACATGTATTTCGCTGGCCGGGTGGACTCACTGGTGATTGAAATGGATCAGTTAGCACAGGATCTGGTAGAACTGATCTCTGCCGAAGGGCTGGCCGAGCGCGCTCTTGCTGAGAAAGCGGCCGCAAACGCCAAAAAGCTGGCATAGCGCTCAAAGTTGCGGCCACGGGCTAATCGATCTATAGTTGCATAACTCTGCAATTGATTGCGGGGATTTTGATAGGCAACATTCTGCTGGGCGGCTTATGTCGAAAGAACCTGAAACAGACGCGGGCTCGGTCATCGAGATTCGCAAGGTTCTTGGTAAAGCCAATTTACGGACGACGGCCGCGCGAATTGCCGTCATCCGTCGGCTTCAACAGGCCAATTCCCCTGTCACTCATGCTGAAGTGGCGGAGGATCTTGTGCCCACAGGATTCGATAAGGCCACCGTCTTTCGCAATCTGACAGATCTGGTCGATGCGGGACTCGTGACCCGCAGTGAGCTTGGGGATCATGTCTGGCGATTTGAGCTTAACGATCTTGAGAATCCTCATCGCGATCAACATCCCCATTTTGTCTGCGTGAATTGTGGACAAGTCACTTGCCTGCATGGCGATGAGCTTCCCAAGTTCAACAAAGAGATCTGGTCAAAAATCGGCAGCGTGACTGAAATCCTGTTGAAGGGCTGCTGCCGGAATTGTGGTTAAGTTCTCCAGCCGGAAATGCTTCGACAAATCGCCGGCCTCCTTGGGAACCTGAGTTTTCCGGCATCAGTGAGGATTGTCTGGCGATCGCGCAGCGTGCCCTCCCGCAGACCGGTAGTTGCTTGTCCTGAGTGCCTGTGATCCGGCCATGTTTCAATTCTTGCGCAGATTGTGCCGATCACTTGGCGCGACTGAGTGATTGAAGGGGTTATGGAGCGCGAATTGCGTGGGTTCGTCTTTCATGGCGAGTTGCCCCTGAGCCTGGCCTGTCAGTGATGACGATCAATAAGCCACGAGCCAACCTGTCACAGGCTTGGGCAGGGTGTTTTTCCTTCAGCGATGCTCGCCATTTTTGAAATGATGATTTCGGCGAGCGCTGATCAAAAAAAAGAAATTAAGGAGCCTGATGATGAAGGGCTTGGTTCAATTTGTGCTGATTGGCGTTGTTCTTCTGGCTGTTGTCGGCTTTTACCGGCAGTGGTTTGCCGTAACGACCAGCGAACGCCACGCCGATGGCAAGCTGGACGTTCGGCTTGAAGTCAACAAGCAGAAGATACAGGAAGACACCCTGCAGGCCCGGGCAGCGATTCGGCAGGCTACTGATCGAACGATGCAACGGGCCTCATCGTCACCCCCCGGAGAGACTGCTGCTGAACAGTCGGCTCCCGGTTGGAATGATGCGTTTGGTGGCTCAGCCAATTCCTCCCCAAATAACGACCGCAATGTTGACCGGAATGCCCCGGAGTTCCCGTCGCGAACTTACGATCGTCGTTCGGCCGACGGTTTCCGGGAAGGTGGGATGGAGCAACAAGACACCGATGGCGGGGAGGCTCCGCTGTTTATTCCCCAGGCTCGGCCAGATCGAACGGCATCGCAATCGGACGATCTGCTGGAAAGTGCCCGTCCTCAGTAGTGTTACGACCACTCTGTCCCGACAGGTTGTTGAACTTGTCCGCAGGCTCGCTGGCTTGCTCATCACCCACTGCTTAAGCTGTCAATTGAGAATTTAAGCTCCAGTAGTAGCGTGACACGGCACAGAAATCTCCGCGAAGAGTTGCCTCATGAAACGTCCGTCTGATTCCAAGCCTGTGACCGTGGATAATTCGTCTTCCGAATTACTCGACGAAGAATTTCTGGACTCCGCACAGCTTCCGGATCTTAGCGGGGATTATACAAGCTCCCTCGATCCAGAATTCCATGGCCGGTGGCAATTAACGCGGCTGCCGACCGTATGGCTCATGGGATACGCTCTGGCCTTACCTGATGAAGTTGCCGAGCAGACACTTCAAACCCGGAAGGCATGGGGTGAGTTTGCCGCAAAGCAGTTGCTTCGTCGGATCCCTGGCCAGCAGACTGATCGTGTGATTTGTCTGGCAAGAACATCTTCACCGCCTGTCGCCAGTGAAGAGTCTCTGGTCACATCTCCCATGTTCATGATCGGGGCCGAAGTCGATCGCGAAACGCCAACGCCTGGAGGAATGGGCAAGTGGCCAGCGGCTGCCGGCCTGTATATTGTCTTTGAACGAGACATTCCTGACGAAAACGCCCCCCCCGCCACAGCCATTCCAAAGGCGCTGGATGTGGAGATTCTGACAGCCGAGGAGTATCAGGCTTTCAGCCAGTGGTTGAAAGGCATCCCCCAGATTCAATTGTTGGATAGCGTGCGATTTGAACGCTATGACCTGAACTCAAGCAGCCATTTGAAAGTCTTCTTTCCCGTGCAGCTGACCGAGCCAGTGGCCTGACGTTTTTTGTCGTGGCGGAATCATCATTCACGTTTGCTGGAGAGCGAGGCATCGATCATTCGTGCTACGAGTCCAGCGGGAAAAACCGCTCTCGGAGTCTTCTCGTTGTCGGATTTTTTGAACGCGCCATTTGACATGAATCATAATCGATGCGTGACATCTCCACAGATAAACGGATAAGCTGGTATCTCGTCACTCGCTGAGACTGAACATTGAATTCATCAAGCGATGTCGCGATCCACGCAGAACGATCTCTGAGGAACCTTCACGATGCTATTGCGTTCTCTGGCCACTTACTCACTCGCAACCACGGCGTTGGCCTTGACCTGTTTCGGTTTCGCTGCAGAAACGGCCCACGCTCAGGAAAAGACAAATCCCAAGACGGCCTATCTCAATGGCGCGGATGCTGGCAAAGATTTTGAGATTCAAGGCGAATATGCGACAGAGGGCTGGGGATTTCAGGTGATCGCCGATGGCGATGCCAAGTTCCGTGGTGTGCTTTACCAGGGAGGCCTTCCTGGCGCAGGCTTTGAAGGCAAGACAGAAAAGTTCAAGCTCACTGGCTCGACCAAAGATGGCAAGACGCTGCTTTCGGGCAGTGATTATGAGGCTGTCATCGAAAACGGTCATACGATCATTCGCTACGGCACGAAGTCGGTTGATCTCCCTAAAGTGAAACGCCAGTCACCGACTCTGGGAGCCGCTGCCCCCCAGGGTGCCATTGTTCTGTTTGATGGCTCCAACACTGATCATTGGGTGAATGCGACCAAGACAGAAGATAATCTTCTGAATGTAGGAACCCGCACCAAGGATAAGTTTGAAGACTACACGCTGCATCTGGAATTTCGCTCGCCATTTATGCCTTACGCACGTGGTCAGGCTCGTGGTAATAGTGGCATGTATCTGGGTGATCAGTATGAAACGCAAATTCTCGATTCATTTGGCCTTGATGGCGCTGACAATGAGTGCGGCGGGATCTATATCAACTCCAAGCCCCGCATTAATATGTGCCTGCCGCCGCTGACCTGGCAGACCTATGACGTCGATTTCGTCAGTGCGAAATTTGATGATCAAGGAAACGTGACGGCTCCTGCCCGCACAACCGTCAAACACAATGGCGTGGTGATTCATGAGAATCTGGATCTCAAGCCCACTCCTGGCGGTGGCCAGAAGGATCAAAAACCTGGCGCTATTTTCCTCCAGAATCACGGCGACAAGGTTCACTTCCAAAACATCTGGATTCTCAAGAAATAATTGATGATTTCTTGTTCGATCACGTAATCGTTTAAGAACAATCGCGGATAACGCACATTTCCGGTGAGAATCAGTTCATCGGAAATGTGCTCTCCAAAATGGTGATGGCCAGGATTTCGCTGGCACTATGGCTTGCCTTTGGTGGCAAAGCATGCTCGACTATTGATGTGTCGTGTGACGCAAAATGAGCACAAGCTTTCAGGGGTCTCGAGGCTCCTGTGCGCTATTGCCCTGCTTGTGATCAACGATGGCATTCTCTCTGCACTCGATGAACTTCCGAGGAGACGGTAATGGATCACGTGAATACTTCGCGTCGGGATTTTCTGGCAACCAGTGGATTGGCCGGTGGTGCCATTCTCGCCGCTCAGGTCGGGCTGGCCTCGCGTGCTTATGCACAAGGCGATGACGTGATCCGAATCGGTCTGGTGGGTTCAGGTGGTCGTGGAACTGGGGCCGCCCGCGATGCTTTATCGACAGATCACAACGTGAAGCTGGTCGCTGTCGGCGACGTCTTTGAAGACCGCGCCAACCGGGCTGTGGGCAGCATCAAGGGTGGCCTGGGTGAAAAAGGCAACAAGGTTGATGTGGCTCCCGAAAAGGTCTTCCATGGCTTCGACGCCTTCAAGAAGGTGATCGATAGCGGCGTGGATCTGGTCATTCTCGCGACGCCTCCCGGCTTCCGTCCTCAGCAGTTTGAGTACGCCGTCAATGCCGGTAAACACATCTTCATGGAAAAGCCGGTGGCCACTGATGCCCCCGGTGTGCGTCAGGTGCTGGCGGCCAGCAAGCTTGCCAAGGAAAAGAACCTGCGAGTCGGCTGTGGTTTGCAGCGTCATCATGATGTCGGTTACCTCGAAACCATCAAGCGTATTAAAGATGGCGAGATCGGCAACGTCGTCGCCATGCGGGCTTACTGGAACAGCGCCGGCGTGTGGGAACCACCTCTCAAGCGAGAAAACGCCAAGAGCGAAATGGAGTACCAACTGCGCAATTGGTACTACTACAACTGGCTGTGCGGCGATCACATCGTCGAGCAGCACATTCATAACCTCGATGTCTGCAATTGGGTCAAGGGCGAATACCCCATTCGCGCCAACGGCATGGGCGGCCGACAGGTTCGCGTTGATAAGCGATATGGTGAAATCTACGATCACCATGCTGTCGAATTCGAGTACAAGGACGGTTCACGCACCTATTCACAGTGCCGCCATATCCCGAACACCTGGAACCAGGTTTCTGAATTTGTCCATGGTTCCAAAGGAAATTCCAATCCTGCGGGCAGCATCACCGGTACTGGAAACGACTGGCGTTATAAGGGGCCAAAGCCTAACCCTTATGTTGTCGAGCACGACGATCTGCTCAAAGCCATCAAGAATGGCCTGGAATACAACGAAGCTGACAACGGCGCTTACAGCACCATGACTTCGATTCTGGGGCGCATGGCGACCTACTCGGGGAAAGTCATCGACTGGAACGATGCGATTAACTCCGAGATCAGCCTCTTCCCGAAAGAACTCTCCTGGGATGCTGACATGCCTGTCAAACCCGACAGCAACGGCGTCTATCCGATTGCGACCCCCGGTATCACGAAAGTGGTCTAATCGCCAGTCCGAGTCAGCTCCCTCTCCCGTTTGCGGAAGAGGGCCGGGGTGAGGGGTATTTAGTCTTCCGTGTTTCTGATAGCAATCGACAGCCTCTCACCAAAAGCAACACGATCTCCTTCATCAAGAGCAACGCATCGCCTATGACGATGCGTTGCTCTTCGCCATTTAGAAGGATGAGGTTGGGTGATAGCGAGTCAGTATAAGCGTCAGCACCTATGGGTTCTGTTGTTGTGTCTTAATCCATGGCGTTGTCTGAATGGAGTGGACGGGAGACTTCCAGCAGATCGACGGCGGGCTGGTGGTCACAGAAAAGTGTTGCCAGGCGTCCAAATGTCGTGGTGCCCACCGGGACCTGCATCAAATCTGCCAGTTCCTGCCCCAGGGTCAGTTCGAGGATTGCACCGAGATCGACCTGACGCAACAGATTGTGATTGATGAGAATGCGCCCCAATGGCGTCTTTTCTGCCATGATCTCATCCCGAACAGTTTGCGAGACGGTTCTGAGATCAAAGCGAACCAGACCAAACTGCACGACCGCATTGGTCTCACTGCTTCGCAGGATAATCTTGCGATAGAGAATGTCCCCATCCAACGACCTGTCGAGCACGTTGACATTGACCGAGGCATGATGGTACGTCTCCATGGCCACAGTCATATGCTCATTGTGCACCAGCAGCCCGGCGTAAGGCTCAGGGGTGAGCAATTGAGGCTGATGAACAGCCTTCAAAAAGAAGGGAGCCACTGAGGGAAACTTGGCGGTCAGGGACTCCAGAGCGTGCAGTGCATTCATCGTGAAGGCCGATCATCCCGCAATTGATGGTGATTGACACGTGATGAGAGAGTTTGACGGATCGAACGGGCTTCCGGGATTTTACTTCACCCCTCCCTCGTCTCACGCCATGAAATACGCCAGTGAGTCGATGGCATCAGGTATAGCGGACTGCCCGATGCTCAGGTTCAAAATATTCCGGTAGCAGGCTGTCGACCTGTAGCAGTCCTTTACGGCTCAACTTGACGGTCGTCCCCTCGATCTCGAGATACCCCTTGGCAGCTTGATTAGCCAGTGCGTCGGCAAACTCCACCAGCGGATCGACACCAAACTTTTCGATGAAAGGCTTCGCGTCAATATGGCCTTCTTTCATCTGGAGAATCCATTCCCGAATTAACCGCTGATGAGCCGATGGTTCCAAGGCCCGGTTAACAGGAAGCTCACCCCGTTCCACCGTCGCCAGGTAATCTTCAATACGATCGAGATTCTGATAGTGAACCCCTTGCAGGTGGCCAAACGATGAGACACCAATGGCCAGAAGATCACAGCCTCGCCAGACATTATCCCGATAAATGAATCGATCGGCTTGAGGGTTTTTCACCAGTTCATTGCCACTGGAAATGTGATAGCCATCGGCGATGAGAGCATCCATCGCTTCGCTGACCCAGCGACGCTTGGTCGCCCAGTCGGCGACGGGCGATTCCATTCCCCGCTCTTTCATTTCTTTGGAAATGATCGTGTTGAACGGCAGTTCCATCTGATAGATAGTGACGTTCTGAGCCGAGAACTTCCGGGCCTCTTCGATGTTACGTAGCCAGTTGGCGTCGGTTTCGCCAATCATGCCGGCGATCAGGTCGATATTGACCTGCGGGAAGCCGGCGTTTTTGATCCACTCGTAGGCTTTGTAAACCTCGGGAGCTTTATGGGCACGGCCATTTTCTTCCAGCAGCGTATTCTCGAAGTTCTCGACTCCCAAAGAAACACGTGTCACGCCGATCTCTTTGAGCGTGGCCACTTTGTCTTCATGCAGGGTGCCTGGCTCGCATTCAAACGTGACTTCTTCTGCGTCGTCCCAGCTGATATAGGCACTGAGTTTGTCGCGTAAAAATCGCAGTTGCTTCGAGCTGAGATAAGAGGGAGTACCACCACCAAAATAAACAAACTTCAGCTTACGGCCACGAATCGACGGAAGCTGGCTCACCAGTTCCACTTCATGGGCCAACGCTTCAACATACTGCTCAATGGCCTTGGCGTTCTGATTCGTATAGACCCGGAAATAACAGAACTTGCACCGTTTACGGCAAAACGGAATATGCAGGTAAAGTCCCAATGGCACATCGTTCGATGGCGGAGCTTCCATCGCTTTTTGAAGACGCGGCAGATTCTCCGAGTTCCAAAGCGAAAACGGCGGGTAATTAGAGATAAAATAACTGCCGACTTCTGTGGCCTGCGCCTTGGCAATTTCTGGCGACGAATCGTCACAGTTCGGGGCATCGGCAATTGGCAGCGGTGAAGCGGGCGCCGAAAGAACAGGAAGAGTCTCAATGATGGGCGTGCTGGAAGCTGTCATGGAGGGCATCACCGGTGTCTGGCAGAAGGCGGGAGGTGACTGACTCGCAATGGCGGCGGTCAGGAACAGGGCAATCGATCAGGCTCAGCAACGATTTCCTTTGAAAACAGCGACTTGAACCTGTCATCTCAGTCTAACCGGAGATTCGCTGACCCTTACAAGGAACTTTGTTGTTAGCAACAAGTTTCGGCAATTCGGCCTTAATTGTGGCAAAAAGTTCACTTGTGGGCGACATTTTCCCAGTCCGCCGGTTTATGAAGACTGATAGCAACGATTGGCCGTGATGTACGCCTCAACAGCGCGGGGAAGCAGAAAACGAATGCTTTTCCCCTCAGCGACGCGTTCCCTTAAATCGCTCGCGGAGAGATCAATCCCTGGCATCGAAACGTATTGAATCGCCTTGAGAACGTTAATGTCGACCAGTGGCAACAGTTCGGTCAGGTCGTCCGGTTCTGGAGAGGCTGTTCGGCTACGATTGACGGCCACGACAGTCGACAGTTCAAAAAGAGCTGCCGGATCTTTCCAGGTGTGCAATGCTTTCAGCGAATCGGCCCCCATGAGGAGAAAGAATTCGTGCTCCGGGTGCTTTTCTCGTAAAGCACGCAAGGTGTCAACGGTGTAAGAGACATCGCCCCGCTGAATCTCGATCAATTCCACGCGGAAGTTGGGCATCCCTGCGATGGCAAGCTTCAGCATTTGAATGCGGTGCTTCGCATCCAGGATGATCTGTCCTGGTTTGTGAGGGGGTTGTGCAGCCGGCAACAGCCAGACTTCATCCAGATTCATTTGTTCGCGGCAACTTTCCGCCAGAACTAAATGTGCCAGATGAATCGGGTTGAACGTACCGCCGTAAATACCGATTCGCATGAGAAACGTCCGTGGAGGTTCAGATCGAATTATCAGGACTCACCGCCAGTCGGGGCCGACCAGTGGGCTAGATGGTACGACCACTCTGTGCTGACAGGTTGTTGAGTTCGTCCGCAGGCTCGCTGGCCTGCTCATCACCTACTGCTTAACCTGTCAAACCAGAATTGAAACACCATTAGATCTGGTCGCTGCTCCTTTGCCCGGCCGCTTTGGCTTCAATAAAAACTTCAGCGATGACGTCTTCTAAAGGACGTTCTTGAACTTCCAGATCATCGATCGTGTATTTCGCCAGCAACTTCGACAGAAGCTCCGGCAGATTATAACGGGGAACTTCCAGCTTGACCCGAGGGGGAGCGTGTTCGATCACTCGGCCATAGCTGGCCATTTCGGCGACATCAAAATCCCCGGCAAATTGCAAAGAGAGTAGCTTGTACTGGCTGAATTTTTCAACGAGTTCCCCCAGCGGGCCATCATAACGGAGGGTGCCACCGCTGATGATGATGGCGCGTTTGCAAAGCGCCTGCACATCTTTCATATAGTGGCTGGTGAGAATGACAGTGATTTGCTGAGTCTGCTGGTAATGCTTCAGGAACTCCTGCACTCGTCGCTGCGAGACAACATCCAGGCCAATCGTGGGTTCGTCGAGTAACAAGACTTCGGGAGCGTGCAGCAGAGCGGCGATCAATTCCATCCGCATGCGCTCGCCCAATGACAGTTCCCGTACAGCTTGCGTGATCAAGGGCCTCACTTCAAGTAGCGACGTCAGTTCATCGAGACGTCGTTGATAGACGGCCCCTTCAATGCGATAAATCTCCTGATGAAGACGAAACGATTCGATCGCAGGGAGATCCCACCAGAGCTGATTCTTTTGTCCCATCACGAGCGAAAAGCGTCGCCGATAAGCGTTTTCCCGCTTCCAGGGGATATGCCCCAGAACGGTGGCCTCTCCCGAAGTGGGGTGAATCAACCCTGAGAGAAGTTTGAGAGTTGTGGTCTTTCCCGCACCATTGGCACCGAGAAACGCAACCATTTCCCCTTTGTCGATGGAAAAACTGACATCGCGCACAGCCTCCACCGTTTTATATTCACGATGGAACAGGCTCTTGAGAGATCCCAGCAGCCCGTCCTTCTTGCGAAATACACGGTAAGACTTGGACAGTTGGCTCGCTTCGATGATCTTCATGCGGAAATATTCTTCGAGAAGTCTTTGAAATGTTCGTTCGATAACGATCATTTCAAACCGTTAACGCTCTGAGAAGCGAACCGGCAGGAATCCTATTCACGATGGGACGATCGTCCCGTCATATGAGCCGGGTTCAACACCTGCGAAATCTGTTCCTCGGTCAGCAATTGCTGTTCGCGAACGAGCTGGACGATCCCCTTGCCGGTTCTCATCGCCTCGGCTGCCAGAACGGTGGCTTTTTCGTACCCCAGAAGAGGATTGAGAGCCGTCACGACTCCGATGCTTTGTTCGATATAACGCTGACAGACATCCCGGTTGGCGGTAATGCCATCGACGCAGAAAACGCGGAGTGAACGGGCCGCGTTGATGAAAAGTGTCTGGGCTTCGAGCAAACAGGCTGCAATGACAGGTTCCATCACATTGAGTTGTAATTGCCCGGCTTCAGAAGCCATCGTGACGGTTAAGTCACTGCCAATGACTCGGAAACAGACCATATTGACGACTTCCGGCATGACCGGATTAACTTTGCCAGGCATGATGGTTGAGCCAGGCTGCAACGCAGGCAGGTTGATTTCGTTGATTCCCGTGCGCGGGCCGGATGAGAGCAGACGCATGTCGTTGCAGATCTTTGACAGTTTGATTGCCAGACTCTTGAGTGTCGACGAATAGAGCACAAAAGCCTGAGTGTCCTGTGTGGCTTCGACGAGGTTTCTTGCCAGGTGCATCGGTTTCTGGGAGATTTCAGCCAGATGTTCGGCGGCTTTCTGCGAATAGCCACGAGGGGCATTTAAGCCTGTGCCGATGGCTGTCCCGCCCAGATTGACTTCATGAAGCACCTGCTCGACAAACTGAAGGGCATCCAGTTCGTCTTCAAGACTGTTAGCCCAGCCCAGGAACTCCTGCCCCAAGGTCATGGGAACCGCATCCTGAAGTTGAGTGCGGCCCATTTTGATAATTTCGGAAAACTCGTCGGCCTTCATACGAATAGAATCGATCAACTTGCGGAATTCAGAAATCAGATCGGTATTCCCAAGTAACAGCGCCAGATGCAAAGCCGAAGGATAGACATCATTGGTCGATTGTGACTTGTTGACATGGTCATGCGGGTCACAAAATCGGTACTCGCCCTTGCTATGCCCCATATGCTCCAGAGCGATATTGGCGATGACCTCATTGGCATTCATGTTGGTTGAGGTGCCCGCCCCGCCTTGCAGCACATCCAGTACGAACTGGTCATGGTGCTTTCCTTCCATGAGATCCCGGCAGGCGCGCTCAATGCCGGTCAGAATTTCTGCGGGGAGTTTCTGCACATCAAAGTTGGCACGAGCACAGGCCAGCTTCACCATTGCCAGCGCCCGAATCAGGTGGGGATAATGGTTAATGGGGACGCCCGAGATGCTGAAGTTCTCGATGGCTCGCACCGTTTGCACGCCATAATAGACATTGGCGGGGACTTCTCTGGGGCCGATCAGGTCATGCTCAATCCGCATTTCTGGATGGGCTTCATTTCGCCTGGCGTCTGATGTCATGTCGATCTTTCTGTCGATCTCTAAAAATCAGGAAGGAAGAATCTGACGAGGTGCTGTGCCAATCGATGGAAATGGCCGAGCTTTTAATGTCAGTTGATTTCAGTGAGTTGTCCCTGGAGGCAATTCATGAGGAGAGACGTCGGCTGTTGATAAGAGTCTGGGAAGTTGCCACCCTATCACGAGTTGCAGAGTTCCTGCTGCAATCGCCACGCTCAGGATCAGCGTCAATTGAATCATGGCAGCTGTCCAGGCTGCCAATCGCCACGGGCCGCCAGATCCCATCTCTTTCGGGGTCATATCAACTGAAGTCGCATCAACCAGAGACGAACCTGATCCCTGAGTTGCTGCCATCGCCGCGCTGACAAAGAGGAAGAGCAGCAGCCAGGCCAATAGCGTTTGGGCATTCAGGAAGCGGCGTGAAATCTGCCAGTCAATGCAGGTGAAACAGAAGGCTCCCCAGACAACCCAGGGCAAAGCGGTCGCCAGGAGAGGAAGAATCGCCAGAACCAATGCCATGAGAGCCTGCCACAATTCGACTCCCTTCGTAAAGACGTCATCCATGCGATGTTTTCTCGGGGGACAGGGGTGCAACAGTGATTTATGACTCAATGATTTTTCCGAGAGCATTCACACCCCAGGCGAATTCTCTACAGAATCGACAATTGATGCAAATCGTTGACTCGCGGCGTCATCATTGTGTCTGGTGGCGACATCTGTTGTGAAGCCAACATCTGTAGTGAAGCCGGCGACGTGAGGGAGAGATCATACTGTCCTTCACAAAGGTGGCATGAGAGATGAAATCACGCTGAGGAAATCACCGGGAAATGACAAGATCTGTCGGTGCCTAATCGAGTGGTTCACCCACATCGATCCGATCCCAGTCAATCGTCTCGATCTGTTTTTGATGGGTGGTCAGTAACTGAATTGCCTGGGGATGATCTTGTTCATCAACGAGCACTTCAACATTGGCAGGGGCTTCAGCACGAAACCCGGCAATGAATCCTCCCACAGCCCTGGCCTTGATTCCTTCGGCTTCGAGCATCGCAATGACCAGTAAGGCTTCTCCCTCTGAGACAACCTGACAGAGTTTGACAGGAACCCAAGGCTCAGGATTCATCTGTTGCTTCCCATTTTCAAAAAGGAATTTTTCCCAGGTCAGCATGACCAAAAGCAGAACGAATCGCCATCAACTCCTGCGTTGTGACATCCTCATTGATCTCAACAGGAACTGATCTTCGCGCAGTTCCCTGTCGTCTGGCATGATGCTGGCGGCAGATCCTCGAGACAGACGTCATGGCTGAAGATGATTCCGGAGACAAAACAGAAGATCCCACCGAGCGGCGGCGCAGTGAAGCCCGCGAGCGGGGGAATGTCGTTAAAAGTCAGGATCTCACGGCCGCCGCGCTGATGCTGGGGTCAGCCGGTGTGTTGTGGTTTTATGGACGAGCAGTGGCAGAATATCTGGCTCGTCTGATGCGAGGCAGTCTGTCTGCTGACCCCTGGGTTCAATTCGACCGCAATGATCTCGTGGATCGCGCGTGGGCTGAAGCGGGTGTCGCGGGCTGGCAAATCGCGCCGATCCTGGCCTTGTTGGCTCTTTCGGCCATCGCCATCAATGTGATGCAGGTTGGGTTTCTGTTTTCGCCGCAGGTACTGGAACCAAAGTTTGAACGAATCAATCCGCTGGCCGGTATTCAGCGACTCTTTTCCATTAGCTCTGCGGCCCGGTTGGGTGCCAGTCTTGCAAAACTGATCCTGCTCGGAAGTGTTGCGGCCTATTTTGTTTATGACGGATTGCATCGATTTGCTGCCATCGCTTATCAGCCTCTTTCGATGGTGGCGATTCTGGCGGGAAGTGAACTTGTCTCCCTGATCTTCTGGATGGCGATGGCCATTTTCGTGGCAGCCGCTGCTGATTTTGGGTTCCAATGGTGGAAATACGAACAAGACCTGAAGATGAGCAAGCAGGAGGTTCGCGACGAACATAAGGAAATGGATGGCGACCCGCTCACTCGGATGCGCCGGCGGGAAGCGCATCGCAAACTGAGTCAGGGACGTGAGCTTCAGGCTGTGAAAACCGCCGATGTGGTGGTGACGAATCCCACGGAAATTGCAGTGGCGATTAAATATGATGTCGCGACGATGCCCGCTCCGATTGTTGTTGCGAAAGGGGCCGGTGAACTGGCCGCCCAGATTCGTCGGCTGGCGACGGAAAACGGCGTGCCGATCATCGAGCGCAAGCCGGTTGCCCGGGCACTCTTCAAGCTCGTACGAGTCGGCGACCCGATCCCCAGTGACCTGTACGCTGTCTTTGCCGAGATACTGGCGTATGTGTACAAAATCACTGGCCGCAAGCCACCCAAAAACCTGCGTTAGTGCCATGCCCTGGCCTTATCTCTTGGCTTGATGGCATGTTACGTCGTGCGTTCTCGGACATGGGATTTATCTGAAGTCCCCACTTTTCAAGCATGACAGACCACGAACCAACAATGGCTGACACTGAATTGCCAGATTTGATCATTTTCTGGCTTTTGATTTTGTCGACCAGGAGTTCGCCAAATTGATTGGAAGATCCTCAATCAATGAAACACCCCTTGCATGCCAAGAGCGGGAGTGTCACGATAACGGGCGTTTTGATCCGGTAACCGGCGGGCTTTATCTCATCTCAAATCTCTTCCCCCCGATGTGGTTACATTAGCGACAAGCTTTTTCATTTCCCTTTCTCGTTTTCCGTTGGCCTGATTGGGCCGCTTTGTTTCTTGCTTGGCCACGAATGGCCTGTTTTTCCCCATTTACTTTTTTGAGGGGACTCCCATGGCGTCTGTTTCTGGTTTTGAAAGTTCGTTTTCTCAAGGATCACGAGCGGAAGGTTTCTTTGACGATGGTGACACCGCCTGCAGTCCCAACAAGGGGTGCGGACAGACCAGCTATCGCAATGAAGTGCTACAGGTTTATCAGACTGGCCCACTGACCGTCGTTGGTTTCGGTGGACAGGATGTTCCCGACGAAGTCTGCATTGCGGCTTACCGGGAACAGCTGGCGAAACTACTGGCCGAGAACACCTGTTCGGTACTTGCTTTTGATTGCAGTGGAGTGAAATTAATGCCCAGCGGCATGCTCGGTCTGCTCACCACACTTCGCAAACAAGTCGATCGTGTCGAGTTGTACAACCCGAGTGAAGACATTCAGGAAGTGCTGCGCATGACAAATCTGCTGCCAATGTTTGAAGTGCGAACAGTGGTCATGACGCCGTAAACTGTTTTCCATAAATCACTTGTGCACTCACAAACGGCATTAAACCCGATTGATCGGACTGTGATGGCCCTCTTTCACATGTCCGATCTTTTTTTGCCTGCAACTGGTTTTGTTTTGAAGCGTGACAGATGGAGATGGAGTGGTTATCCTTCCTTCACTTTTGCTTTACATCGCGAGAGTGCAGCGCCAAAGCGAGTCGCTCTAAAAATACCTTGGTCTCTCGAATTTCAGGTTGATGCAATGTCTCTCAAAGTTCTCAAGCACAAGATTGAAGTGAAGATCGCTCTTTCAGCCAAGTATGCGAACCTCGCAAACATTGCTGGCAGCTCGGTGAAGCGCGCGACATTCATGTATCACTCCAATCGCTTCCGCAACCAGGTTCGGGTGATGTCTGAAAGTCTGAAGCAAGCCGAAGCTGCCGCTGCCAAGTAGTACGGCCTGCCTGCTTGCAGAATATGCCCCAATGATGCCCGCTGTCTTCTTGCGATAAATTCCAGAAGAGCGGGCATCGTTTTTTATGGCAATGATCATTTCAGGGAAGTGTCTCCCGGAAAGGCTGTGCCATGGCGAACGGTTTTGCCTGCTCAGACGCGTTTCATCAGAGGTCGCGTTCTTGACGAGGTAAGCCTCTGCACGCCTCGTTGCGACGCCAAATTGGCCCTCGACGGAGACACACAATACGGGTTACTCTCATTGCTCCCCAAGAGGCAGCATGATTGTGAGCAACAACCCGGATCCTTCACCCAAAGACACGACGGCCCAGTCGCAGGCCCTGTCCCAATCTCGGTCACGTGAATTGCTGGCCAGAAATTGGATGAAAGCCCAGTCTCCGCTGATGGCTTTTTTAATGACATCAACGCCGCAGTTCTCTGATGCCGAGGATTTGCTTCAGGAGATTGCCGCTGACGTTGCTCTGCGATTTGACGACTATGACCCATCGCGGCCATTCTTGCCTTGGGCCCTAGGGATAGCAAAAGTCAAAATTGCGGACTTTTATCGTGCCCGGCAACGAGGGCAGGTCGTTTTTCTGGGTGACTCCATCGAGGCGCTGTCAGAGGCTTGTGTCAGAGTCCATGAATCATTGGCTGATGAAAAACATGCACTGGAACAATGCTTAAGACATCTGACAGATCGCTCGCGCGCGTTACTTCAGTTACGGTATTTTGAAGACTTAAAACCACAGGAAATCGGTGTCCGACTTGATATGGAGTCAGCATCGGTTCGCGTCTCGCTATCACGAATCCGTACGGCTCTCTCGGAGTGCGTACGCAAATCACTTCAAGGGCTGGCAGTCTCCCATGGATGAATCAGACGCCTTTGAACTGGTCGACGCCCACCTGGATCAGCAGGAGATTACGCCGGAACAGGCAGAAGCATTGGCGGCCTGGCTGAAAGAACATCCTGAACATGCCGACCGCGCATTCCGCCGAATCTTCCTGCATGCGTTTCTCAGACAGCGTCTGCAATACGCCCAACTACCGACTCCTGACGATGCCCAGGGATTATTGTCTATCACCCGGCCAACCAAGGCATTCCCTTCTCCAGAGGGGCTGACAACAATTCCTCAGGCGCAACCGATCTCCCCCGCAGGTTCCGTCATAGCACATCGCCATCGTCATTGGTTCACCATGGTTTTCGTTTCGCTGATCCTGTTGATTGTCGCGGGGGGAGCCGTTTTTTTCCCATGGCGACAAACGCCACTTCCTGCCATCGCCCCGCCGGTGATCACTGCCCCAGCGGCACCGTCCGGGTTATGGGTTTACGAAGGTTTTGACTATCCGCCGACATCGCCCGCTCCTCCAGTCGGGAATCAGATTTACTGGCCGACCATGGGAGGGATTCAGGGACACGCGGGCGGCATTGGCTGGTCAGAACCGTGGCGCGAAACCGCGTCAAAGGTGTCGGTACTGATCGCCGACGTATTGAACAACGCCTGGCGACCGAATGACATGCGGAAATCTGGCCCGCTGAGCTACACCGACGCTCAGGGAAATAGTCTGAAGACGACTGGCATTCAGCTTCGCGGCGCTGCCGGCCCGCTGAGCACAACGGTGCGTTCCATGGCAGTCGCGAATTTTCCCGAGTCGTTCATTGTTGATCGGGCGGTGGGCCGTGATGGCTCCGTGGTCTGGCTCAGTTTTTTGGCTCAGTCATTTGATGGGCGAGGATTGAGCAACTTTGCTTTTCTTCAATTGGGCAATGATCACTCAGGGCTACGCCTTGGGAAGCTTGCCTCTGTCAGTTCAGGAAACTGGTCGATGGCTTCTCTTCAGGACGGCCAGGAAACGGAGGCCATTTCCAGCGAAGTGTCGTCGGGAAAAGCCGTTTTTTTCGTGGCACGAATCACGTTTCAGCCGGGAAAAGACGAAGTCGCAGTCTGGTTTGACCCACTTCTGGAAACAGAACCATCTCTTGAGACCGCGATGTTTCAAACCTCATTGCCAGATTTTCAGTTCGATCAGCTCTCGGTCAGCTGCCGCTATACAACAGATTTCGACGAAATCCGCCTGGGCGGGACATTTCGCGATGTCGCTCCCCTGAGATAAGTACGCATCACGATTTGAAACTGGACTTAGTTTTAGCACTGCCGTTGCTAAACGATGATCTTCCTCATCTCTATGGCTAAAAAGAGAATGGCTTGCCTGACCGCAAGGAATGTCATGCAAAAGCAATAGTATTAACCAAAAAATGTATAACAGGTTTAGCTACGAACTCGTCCGCAGGCCTTTCACCCGCAGACGAGTTCAATTATCTGTCAAGACAGGGTGGTAATATGACTACCGCACCAGTTTGGCGATATGGTCAATGACTTCCTTTACCGGCAGGCGGATTTGTTCCAGAGTGTCGCGGTTACGGATGGTGACAGTGTCTTGTGACATTGTGTCGCCATCGACGGTGATGCAGTAAGGGGTACCGATCTCGTCCATGCGACGATACCGGCGGCCAATAGCGGCCTGCTGGTCATAAGCGACCGCAATGCCCGCTCGCTTGAATTCACGATAGATCTCTGCCGCTTTCTCGGGCATGCCATCTTTTTTGATCAACGGGAAGACGGCTACCTTCACCGGAGCCAGCCGCGGGTGAAGCTTGAGCATGACACGCTCCTGCATCTCCCCCTTTTCATCCGGCTGTTTGTCTTCGTGATAGGCTTCGCACAGGAAAGCCAGCGTCGCGCGGTCGCAACCTGCCGCCGGTTCAATCACATGCGGCAAGAAGCGTTCCCGGGTCTGGTCGTCGAAGTAGGAGAGATCTTTCCCGCTGCCTGCGTACTTGGGCTTGCCGTCTGCTCCCTGCTCCACAACCAGTTCAGTACCGTCTTTGCGCAGCTTGCCCTGGGAGTGCGAACGCAGGTCGAAATCTCCGCGATGTGCCACCCCTTCAAGTTCGCCGTATTCGCCAGCATCCAGGAATGGGAAGGCATATTCGACGTCGGCCGTGCCCACAGAGTAGTGGGCCAGTTCCTCCTGAGTATGCTCGCGAAGAATCAAATTCTCCTGCGAGATCCCTAGGTCGGTGTACCACTTGTAACGTCGGTCGCGCCAGTAGGTGTACCACGCCAGCGAATCTTTTGGATGACAGAAGAACTCCATCTCCATCTGCTCGAACTCGCGCGAGCGGAAGGTGAAGTTTCTCGGCGTAATCTCATTTCGGAAGCTCTTGCCAATCTGGGCGATACCGAAAGGCAACTTCACGCGGCTGGAATCGCAGACATTCTTGAAGTTGACGAACATGCCCTGCGCCGTTTCGGGTCGCAGGAAGGCGGCATCGTCATCGGTTCCCAGGGCGCCCAGCGTCGTCTTGAACATCAGGTTGAAGTCGCGGGGATCGGTGAATGTCCCTTTGGTCTTCGCATCGGGAGCAATCACATCTCCAAACTGAGACAAAGGTGGCAAGCCTTCCACATCGCCGACAAACTTCAACTTGGCCGAATCTTTACTGCGAAGACCGAAGTATTGGAGCGACTTCTTTTCAATGTCATCGTCGCGATCATTGAGTTCGGCCATACTGGTGATAAAGACACGTTCTGGAGCGGCTCCTTCCGGAATCTCGCCCTGCACGCGCTTCACACTTTCAACCCAGCGACCTTTCACATGGTCAAGCCGGTAGCGTTTGCGCGATTCCTTACAGTCGACCATTTTATCGCAGAAGAGGTCAAAGTGGCCCGAGACCTTCCAGACCTGTGGGTGCATGATGATCGAGGTTTCAACGCCGACCATATCGAATGTCGTGGGAGCACCGGCGGGAACCGTCAGCTCATCGTGGCGGGTGATCATGTCTTCCCACCACGCTTGACGGACATTGCGTTTGAGTTCAACGCCCAGCGGGCCATAATCCCAGAAGCCGTTGAGGCCGCCGTAGATCTCGGAGGATTGGAACATCAGCCCCCGCCGCTTGGCGAGTGCCACAATCTTGTCCATGTTTCGCTGAGTCATTGAAGTCTGTCTGATTGGTAAGAAAAAAGTGAAGCGAGGCAATGGCCTTAGTCACATTTCGGTTGAACGAGAATGCGCGACGTCCGGTCTTTGTCCTCAATTATCAATCTGGCTTCAAGAGCCAGTTTCATGGCTGTCAGTGAGATCGTCCCCGAAGTGAGCGGGAACTGCCACCCTGAACGTGATTATGACACGGAGTTTTGAATCAGGCTCGCAGTCGGGTCAAGAGAATTTTCCGATCGCTGAAGCCTTCTTCCCACAAGGAGGCGTGGTGTCACAATGCAATGACCCGGAAATCTCGATTTATCTCTCCACCATTGACTTATGGCGTTTTTGTTTCTGCGGTCGCAGGAACAGTGATTTTCAGGTTGGCCATGAGATCTGTCAGAAGGAGAGGTGCTGAATAGATGAATGTCTCCTCTTTTTTCAACCCGTGAGAAAACTCAAACTCCGCCGAGGTGACCCCGGGAGTCACCTGATTGACCGTCAATTGATGGAACGGTTCGCGCTGGTCGCTCCCGGTCTGTTTCAGCCAGGCATGTCGATGAAAGACCCACGCCCGGTGGGACTCAAAAGCCGGGCCGCTAACGTCGTAGGCAACAGAAATCCCCACCATGCCAGGACGTTGATCAAAGGGCGTGAGCGAACGGATGCTGATTGTCACGCCTCCGCGACGAAGCGATTTCCCCGGCTTTAAATCGGCCAATGGAAAGTCAAAATCCTGACGGACAAGTGCCAGGTGGATGCGGGCTTTGCCAGAAATCTGATACGAATGACCAGTCAGCCTTTCAGGGCAAATGGCATCAATGGTGAATGACGTTCCCTCGTTCACTCGGCCAGCCACCAATTCGTAACGGGCCGCCGGATTCCATAAAGGGAGTGATGTAAACGAAGGGTGTGAATTGTTCGGCTGCTCTGTTCGGGTGTCTTCAGAACTCGAAATTGGAACAACAGGCTCTGCAGTGATCGTCCAGTCAGCGGCATCCACAAAAACAAACAGCGATTCAAGCCGGGGTTCGGCACGTAAGCGTAACTGGATGCGTAGTAAGCTGTCGTCAGAGTTAACGAGAGGCTTCTGCTCGATCCCGACAACATCCCAGAAAAACGGCCCAGACGCTTGTGATGGCGGAATCGGTGGGGCATCTCCTGCGGGATATTCTTTCAATACCAGCGACGTGGAGGTTTGTGTGGCGTCTACCCGAAAACGTGTCGACGCTTGCAAGTCATGAATGGCTTCCCAAAACGTCAGGTGATTCCAGTGAACATCGATCAGATCGCCGCCAGGAGTTGGAAGAGTGATGGATGGTTTCGGGAATGATGCTTCGACCTCCGCCAGACGCTCACGTTGAAAGATCACGGAATTTCCCGTCTGACGAAACATCTCTGCTGACAATTCGTCAGGAGACAGCTTTCCTTGCAACGTGAGGCGAGTTGGTTTTGCTGCTTGTTTGGCTAATTCCAGTTCTAATTGGCGGCGGACTCGCCGCAGGGCTTCCCGGCTCGAACTTTCCCCCAGGACATCAGGCGCTGGCAGCGAGGGGAGCAACTCCGGCCCCAGGGCAATCAACCGGCGTTCGGCCGCTTGACGAACCTCTAACTGCCGGGCAGAAAGCTGGCGAATGGCCTGAGCTGCCTGAGCCGACATCTCCTGCCGGGTGAGCGGCACCGGTTCAGACTCTTGCTGCGTTGTTTGCCCCTGAGTTACAGGCATCCCCCCCAAAAACAACACCATCACCCCGCCCATCACAAGCCATTTGATTGCTACAAACAGACCCTGACTGTTGTCTTGTGTGGGAAGAGTCTCCTGTTCACACCGAGAGGGATTTTGAGGAATCGCCAATCGATGATCTGGCCCACGAAAACGTCGGCAGTTAGCTAAAGATGTGAGGTAAGCTGGAAAGACGCACATGTGCTGGACTCACGGATTGTCTGGATCTGCAAACAACTTGGGGAAAACGTGGCTTCAACCTTGATGTTTCGCCTGACCATCACGCCCCTGAAATTGTAGTAGGGATCTGCCTGCGGGGACGACGCCATGGGCGAGAAGATCATCATAGCCGGACTTTGTGGTGTCCGTTGGAGGGACAGAGCGTGAAGTCTCAATTTTTCGAGAGGAACCCCTTTCGATGGCAGCATCTGTCTTATGGAATTGCCCTGAGGGTTTCTCTTCTGCTCTGTCTGTGGATGATGACTGCGTCTTCCGTGCTGGCTGCTGATCCTCTCCTGAAAATTTCGGTAGAGGGCGAAGAACTCGTAGGTAAGGTCGTCGCAAAAGATCCTTCTAATTGCTGGTTCCGACAGCCTGATGGCTCACAGCAGTTGGTGCGAATTTCAGATGTCACGAGATATGAAGTTCTTGCACGGAACTTCCAGCCATTTTCAACCGTCGAAATGCGGAGCAATTTGAGCAGGGAGTGGCCTTCCCTGCGAATTGCGAGCGCCGAGGGATTAATTGTTGCAGCTTCGGGCGATATGGCCACGGAACTGAAAGACCTTTTTGGGGAAGTTCGCCGTGATTTTTGCACCTGGTTCCGGGCCTATGGTCAAGAACTCCCTGCTTGTGAATATCCGTTGATCGTGGTCATGCCCGGCAGTCGCTCGGAGTTTGATCAAACACTCAAAAAAATGGGAGGGTCTCCGCACAAGACTCTTGTGGGGGCTTATTTTCTGGACACAAATCGAATTCTGCTCTCGCCCATTCGTTCCGGTGAAACGACAGATGCGCAACGATCAACTCTGGTTCACGAAGCCATTCATCAACTGGCGTTCAATCACGGCATCCACTCACGGATGGATCGCAACACGCACTGGTTAGTCGAGGGGTTGGCGATGGCATTTGAGAATGAAAATCTCAGAACACGCAATCAGTTTGCAAATTCGTCACAGCGTTGGAACCGGGAGCGAATGCAGCGTCTCCAAACGATTCTTCCGTCGTTGCCCACAGGTTGGCTAACAAAGTTCATTGATTCTGACGACGTGTTTGAACAAGACCCGCTGACGGCTTATGCGATTGCCTGGGGTGTCACTTTTTATCTGATGGAAACACGTCCAAGGCAGTATGTAAAACTCCTGATCAACGATTCAAAACAAGACGCTATTGAAGAGGGTTCATCAGAGAGAACAGCCAACCGCAGGCGGCACAAATTTCAAGCGGCCCTCCAGGTCGATCCAGGCTGGCTGGAAGTAGAAATCACTCGCTACTTTCAGTCACAGGCGATAAACACAAGATAGTAGAACCTGGATCGGTCAGAGTCTGAGCAAGAGGGTTGCGTCACCATCAGGAACCGTTCACTCTCTCTATGCCCGATAAATAGATGCCGATCAATCACTCTCTGGTGTCGTGAGGGCAGGCAGATCAATTTCAAATGTTGTCCCCTGATGAAGCTGGCTGGAAACACGAATCACACCACCACACTGAGTGGCAATCCCGTGAACGACCGCTAGCCCCAGCCCGTGTCCATCGCTTTTTGTCGTGTAGTAGGGTTCAAATATACGCGGGAGAACCTCCGGGGGAATCCCGCTGCCAGAATCTGTCACACGCAGGCGAACAAGAGGGTGTAACGTGAGATTTTCGTTGCCACGCGAGTGAACCGCGCCTTTAGGTATCGCATCTATCGACTCAACATGCTGCGTCTCGATAATCAGCAGGCCGCCTGGTGATGACGCATCGCGTGCGTTAATCGCCAGATTAATGAGAATCTGCTCAATCTGGAGTTGATCAGCCAGGATATCGGGAAGGTCTTGAGCGAGCTTCAATTCGAGATGCATCTGTTCCCGGATGACACCGTGAATCATCCTGTGCGATTTTTGGATCACGGAATTCAGATTCAGTCGTTCAACCGACAGAGGCTGACGGCGACTAAACGCAAGTAACTGACGGATAATCCGTGATGCCTGCTGGCCAGCATTGCTAATAGGATCGAGCAGTTTTCGCTGCGCGTCGGTGGTCTCAGGGCTACATAACAATGTCTCGCAATAGCCCAGAATCACGGTAAGAAGATTATTGAAATCATGAGTCAGGCCAGCGGCCATTTGCCGCATTACAGAAAGTCGCTGGTTTTGAATGAGTTCCTGCTCCAGTCGTTTCTTTTCTGTGATATTAATGATCTGGGAGACAAAGTAGGCCGGCGTTCCGTCCTGCTTTCGCACCAGAGACGCTGTGAGCTGTATTGAGACGTATTGGCCGTTTTTGCAGAGATACTGTTTTTCTGTGGAATAATAAGGAATCTCACCGCGGACTAATCTACCAATGGCGGCGGTATCACGCTTGGCCTCACGAGGATGAGTAATTGCTGCGAATCGAAGCTGCTTCATTTCCTCGCGTGAATACCCCAGCATTGAACAGAGAGCGTCGTTGACCTCAGTATAACATCCTTCTAGCGAGACAATCGCCATGCCGATCGCAGACGAATAAAACGCGGAACGGAACCGGGCTTCACTTTCCCTTAGCGCTTCTTCGGCAGATCGTTGGCGTGTTAAATCACGGACAATACTCAGAACGACCTGTCGCCCTTCCCAGAGGAAGTGCCCTGCACAAACACTGATGGGAACCAGATGGCCATTCCGGTGAAGATGTGTCCCTTCAAAGCAGATAAATTTGTCCCGCAGGATCTCCTGAACTCTCCCTTCAGCGCGACTCGCCATTTCAGGGGTATCAAACACAGCCAGCAATGATTTCCCAATGATCTCTTCGGGACGGTAGCCATAGACCTCTTTGACAGATTTATTGGCAAAGAGGATTTGCAGAGGAACTTTTTCTACCCCTGACATGTCGGGATCAAGAATAAAAATCGCGTCCGGGAATGTGTTGGCCAATTCACGAAAACTGGCTTCACTTTTTGTGAGTGCCCGTTCGATATTAACGCGTTCCGAAATGTCAATGTTCATGCAGCAATAGGTTGGTTCTCCGTCCGCGCGGGGGATACGAAAGATGGTGGAACGAACTGTTCCTCCAGTGCCATTTTTTCGATGGATATGAAACTCATACGGCCCGACAACGTCATTTCCATTTGACCTCCGTTTTAATGTAGCAAACAAGTTGCGGAATTCTCGTGGGGTATGCACGACCTCATCAAAGTTTTTTCCGAGGGCCTCTGAAGCCGCCACACCGAACAAAGTCTCTGCTGCTTCGTTCCATATCAGAATACAACCATGTTCATCGAGCCACTGAATAGCCACTGTGGGAGCGAGATGAATAATGGCTTTGAGTTGTTTGTTTCGTCGATGAATGGCTTCCAGTTGCTCAACACTCTCCGTGATATCGAAACAAACCCCCGTATAGCCGATGGTGACATTTTGAGAATCCGCCAATCGTTGACTGCGATCGATCATCCAGCGATAGGCTCCATCGTGACGTCGTAGGCGGTACTGGCGTTCCTGGGTCTCTTGGTGTGTTGAGAGTGTTTTAAGCTGTGCCTGATCATCGGGATGAACCTGCTCGATCCATTCATGACCTAAATAGCTGGCAGCAGACTTCCCTGTGAAAAATTGCCAATAGGAATTATTGTAAATACGGCGATGCTCAGCATCTGCCAGCCAGATAAGTACCGGTAGTTGTTCAAGAATGCTTTCCCGTGGAAGCAGATTTTGACTGACGGGCGCGGTCTCTGTCTGTGACGTCCTGGTGATCTCTTCGGAATAACGAACCCATAATGGGGGAAGATCAGCATTGATGATCCGTTCAAAGTGATAACGGATCATTCGAGGGGTGCCATCTGATCGATATTCAATCTGTTCCCCATGAGTCGGGCGGCCAAGCTTTGCGCCAAGCCACTGCTCTGTGGCACTCAAACCGGTGGCATTCATGCGGGTTGCGTCAGGGAAGCGAGAGACCCATTGTGTCCCCTGAGCGTATTCAGGAGGGAACCGGTACATCTGAAAGAATTTCGCGTTCGCAAAAATGACACGGCCTTGCGAATCAATCAGCTCAGCCCCCATGGGCACCGTTTCCAGCACACTTTGTAACTGAGCCAAAGCAGGAAACGCCGGGTCGACGCAGGCCGCGCTGATTGTGTTCACGGTCATCTCCCGGAGACAGTGTTTTCAGAAAATGAAATACATCCCATTTTTCTGTGATTTCGGATCAAATGACTTCAAAGATACGCCTTCAATCCAGACAGACGGTTTCCGCAAAACGCCAAAGGTGCTTTGTGCTTTTGAAAAAATGAAATGCAATTTTTGACGTGCAGAACGGAGCTTGAATGTCGCCAGTCGAGATGATCTGGACAGAGGTCAACACATAGCAACCAACGCATCAGAACATGTTTATACCGCCAAGGATACTGCTTCTGGGAAGAGTTTTGATAAATGCTCCAATTTTTCGGTTGGCATGCAGGCGGGTGTCGATCCTGATAACCTTCAGATCAAGGCTCGTCAGGCTGGTTGCGATGGCCCCGTTTGATTCTCAGGATCTTCAGTTCAAGGTGTTTTCTGGATGGCAGTGTTAGGTCTGAAAGATCTGAGTTTCACTTATGGAGGGAAGCCGCTGATTGAGGGGGCGACTGTCCAGGTGGAAGCCGGAGAACGCGTTTGCCTGGTCGGGCGTAATGGAACAGGCAAATCCACTCTCATGAAGCTGATGCTAGGAGAGTTGAAGCCAGACACCGGCTCGGTGGAACTACAGGCAGGGGCGAAGATCGCCCGGCAAATCCAGGATGTTCCCACAAATGTGCAAGGAACCATCTTTGACGAAGTCGCCCGAGGACTGGGTGATCATGGGGAAGCGGTGGCCGCCCAATATCGACTGCACCACGCCACCACCCCCTTCTCCCCAGAAGAACAGGCAAAGCTGGAAGCCCTTTCCGCCACGCTGGACCCTTCACATGCCTGGGAATGGGAGCATCAGGTCGAGCAGATTCTGCAAAAAATGCAGCTTGATCCCCACACCTCATTCGCCAGCCTGTCCTCGGGGATGAAACGCCGGGTTCTGCTGGCGAAATCCATCGTGATTGAACCCGATGTGTTGCTGCTCGACGAGCCAACCAACCATCTGGATATCGACGCCATTCGCTGGCTCGAAGATTTCTTGATGCGATATCAGGGAACATTGATCTTCATCACCCACGATCGCATGTTCCTTCAGCGTCTGGCCACGCGGATCATTGAGATTGACCGTGCCCGATTGTTCGACTGGACATGTGATTTTCAGACGTTTCTCGAACGCAAAGAAGCGGCCCTCACCGCAGAAGAACACGAGCAGGCGCTCTTCGATAAAAAGCTGGCTCAAGAAGAAGTCTGGATCAGAAAAGGGGTCAAAGCTCGCAATGTCCGCAATCAGGGGCGCGTGAAAGCCCTGATGGAAATGCGCAAGGAACGGGCTGCGCGACGAGCCAAAGTGGGCAACGTGAAGGTGGAACTTCACAAGGAAGCCGAACGCTCGGGGACGATTGTCGCGCTGGCTCAAAACGTCAACTATGCGATTGGCGGCCGGACAATTCTGCGGGATGTTTCGATCCTCATTACCCGTGGTGACAAGATCGCGATTCTCGGCACAAACGGTTGTGGCAAAACGACGTTGCTGCGAACACTGTTGGGAGAATTGCAGCCGCAATCGGGAACCCTCAGGCTGGGAACCCGACTGGAAATTGCGTATTTTGACCAATTGCGTGCTCAACTGA
Organism: Planctopirus sp. SH287; assembly: GCF_056500625.1. NCBI lineage: Bacteria > Pseudomonadati > Planctomycetota > Planctomycetia > Planctomycetales > Planctomycetaceae > Planctopirus > Planctopirus sp. SH287. The sequence goes on from NZ_CM151403.1 coordinate 4,020,041, forward strand.
GCGATGATGAATCTGTTCAGGAAAATGTCTCACCTGGTTCCGACATGATCGATGTCAATGGTCGCAGGCGGCATGTGATCGGCTATCTCGAAGACTTCCTCTTTTCACCCGAGCGCTCACGCACACTGGTCAAATATCTTTCGGGTGGTGAACGCAACCGGCTGCTGCTTGCCCGACTTTTCTCGAAGCCATCCAACCTGCTGGTACTTGACGAGCCGACGAACGACCTTGATGCAGAGACACTTGAACTCCTCGAAGATCTGATCGTTGAGTATCCCGGAACCGTTCTGCTGGTCAGCCACGACCGGGCGTTTGTGAATAACGTCGTCACACAGACACTCGTCTTTGAAGGCGATGGCATCGTCAACGATTACGTCGGTGGCTATGACGACTGGTTGGCACAAAAGGCGACCAGCAAGGCCAGCCCTTCACGCTCCACGGCTTCCTCTCCCCAGTCTGCGACAACGAAAGAAGCCTCTAAAGACGCGATGAAGAAAGGGAAGCCGCTCAGCTTCAAGGAACAAAAAGAACTTGACGAGCTTCCGGCAAAAATTGAATCCCTGGAGAGAGAGCAGGGTCAGCTGGAAGCGCTGATGGCCTCGCCGGAGTTCTTCAAAAAGGCGGCAAAAGAAGTGGCATCAGCCACCAGCCAGCTTGCCTTACTGCACGAACAATTGGCCAACGCCTATGCGCGATGGGATGAGTTAGAAGCGAAAAAGAATGGCTGATCACAAAAACCCGCCCCACGGCGGGCTATGGACATCACTGGTCAGTTCAAACAGGTCAGCTCAAATAAGGCTGCCTTCAACTAGCGAATATCCTGTTGTGAATCTTCAATCAGCAGGCGAAGAGTTCGGACTGGGGTTCGGATGTTTGATTGACTAAAATATTGGCTGTATTGATAGACACACACAAGCTGTTTTCCGGTTGATGGCCGCTCCAAGCTGTTAGCAAAGAAATAATCCGCATGACTGCCACGCGACCTGTTCGTACTCGTTTTGCTCCCAGCCCGACCGGTTACATGCACATTGGCGGCATGCGAACGGCCTTTTTCTGCTGGCTGTGGGCACGCCACACGGGAGGAACATTCATTCTGCGAATCGATGACACCGACCAGCAGCGGAATGTCAGCGAGGCTCTCCAACCGATCTTCCGAGCCTTTAAATGGCTGGGACTGGACTGGGATGAAGGGCCGGATCAAGGTGGCCCTCACGCCCCGTATTATCAATCGCAACGGACACCTCTCTATCAACAGGCTATTGAAAAGTTATTGGCCAGCGGCAAAGCGTTCAAAGATTTTGACGCTGCCGATGTCGTTCAGCAGGATCGCGCCGAGGCCGAAGCTGCGAAGAAAAACTACGTCAACGTCCGTCGCTCGCTGGATCTCACCCCTGAAAAAATTCAGGAACTTGAAACGAATGGCACCCCCTATGTGGTGCGTCTGCTCGTGCCACGCGATCAGTCGGTAACCATCGACGATGCTGTCCGAGGGCGTGTCACATGGGAATGCCATTCGATGCCAGATCCGGTGCTGATGCGTTCCAATGGCACTTTTCTCTATAACTTTGCCTCGGTGGTGGATGACGCTCATCTGGAAATCACCCATGTGATCCGGGCAGAAGAACATCTCGCGAACACGTGTGTGCAGACTCTACTATTCCAGGCCCTTGGGCATGAACTGCCAGTCTTCGCTCATATCCCTTTCATTACCGCTCCCGGCTCAACCAAGAAGCTCAGCAAGCGAGATCTTGATAAGCTGCGAAACTCTCCGGCTCTTAAAAAGCTCTTTGACCGGGCTGATGATGTTTTCCCCAAGTTGGGCCTGGGAGACTCCAAAACGCTAAGCCCGGTGATGGTCGAGTATTACGAAAAAATGGGCTATTTGCCTGTCGGAGTTCTCAATACGCTGGCCCGGTTGGGATGGTCACTTGACGATAAGACCGAAATCATGGATCTCGAAACGATCGTGAAGAATTTCACGCTTGATCGTATCGTGAAGAGTTCCGCGGGTTTTGATGCCGACAAGCTTCAGTCGCTTCAGGCTCATTGGATGAATGTCTTGCCGATGCCGGAAAAAATCGCCGGCGTGAAGCCCTTCCTGGAAAAGGTGGGCTGGTCAGCCGATGAGGGTTATCTCGAATTGATTTTACCGGCGATTGGCGACCGTCTCAAAGTGTTCAGCGACATTCTCGACTATGCCGAGTTTTTTGTGGGAGACGACGAGTTAAATTTTGAGGCCAAGGCCCTTGAAAAAACTCGCGCTCAGGCACAGTCCCCCGAGATCATTGCATCGCTCAAACGGCTGCTCCTTGAGGCATCTGATACCGAGGCAGCCACCATTGATGCCCTGGTTCATCAATGGGCGGAAGCTCAAGGGTTAAAAATCGGGCAGGTGGTGGCTCCTCTCCGGCTGGGTGTGACAGGCCGCAGTGCGGGAATTGGCTTGTTTGATGCCATCTCTCTCATTGGCCGTGATCGTTGCCTTCATCGCCTGACTCGACTTGAGCAGTTAGTCAATACCGCCAGCAAACAGGCCGATTGAAGCAGCTAACGGCGATTGCTCACGAAACAGAACGTGACATTTCTGGCTGGGCACAGGATCGCAACACGATATAAAAGCAAAGGAAATCCTGTACCATTGCCATCTGAAATGGCCCATCATCCCTTGAAAGTGGTTGTCGACGGGATGCCACTCACAGGCTTCAGTGCTTCTATGTTCGAGAGACCCATGACAACGACGGTGCCCGGTGGTGCAAGTATCGACTGGAACCTGCTGGAGGTGACGGTTGATGCGTTTGGAAAACTCGTCGCCCACTGGCCGGGACATGCTTGTGTGTCGGTTGAAGCTGTTCGCAGTTTCCCCTGGTCTTCCCCGGAGAATGATATCGTCCTGCTTGATGAGCGAGGGCAGGAATGGGCGCTGATTCCGGAAGTCTCCGTTCTGTCACCCACCACCCGGCAAGTGATTGAGCAGCATCTGGCCCAACGGGATTTTGTGCCCGAGATTTTAAGGATCGTCTCCTCAGAGCCAGTCTCTCCTCCCTGCCGATGGGTAGTTGAAACCAGTGCTGGCTCAACGGCAATTGACGTTGTTTCCATTGATGACGTTCGCCGGTTGGGTGAAAACGGAGTTCTGCTCTCTGATGCCAATGGCCTGCGGTTTCGCATCACGGACTCAAAACACCTCGATCATACGTCCTTGTCAATTATAGAGAGATATCTCTAACACCCATTCCACCACGACCAAGGATTGAAATTAAAATGCGTGTCAGGTCGCGAGGGCAGGAAAGCAAGTTTACCTATTACTCAAAAAGCATCATTCGCATGCTGATCCCTCGAATCTTCATGCAGCAGTATCGCCGCAAACTGCTGAGCCAGATTTCTCATTATGATCAAGAGTACCTGAACTCACGGGTCGACTATTGCAATAAAATCGAATCGCCTTTCACGTTACCCGAGTCATGCCCAACGGTAGGAAACTATCGAGATACGAAACATAGTTCCTATTTTTTTGATCTCCAGCGTTATTTAAGATGCTATCCGACGGCTTACCGTTTTTTGTACTTAATGGGTGATATCACGAACATCCCCGACCAGCCAATGTTCCTGAAAAGCCGGCCAATCGCTGGGGATAACGCCAATTCCGTGCTGATGAAGCTTGATCGGAATCGGCACTTCGTGTTTGTCGATGACCGAATTCCTTACGAGCAAAAGAAAACACAGGCGGTCTGGCGTGGCGCCGCTTATATTGAACCTCGACTGAGTTTTGTCCAGAATCACTACAGCAACCCCCGCTGTAATATCGGACAAACCAACCATCTCACTCCGGCTGTCCCGTGGCAGAAGGACTATATGTCTCGTGATGGGCAACTGGAGTATAAGTTTATCATCAGCGTGGAAGGGAACGATGTCGCGACCAACCTGAAATGGATAATGTCATCCAATTCTCTTTGCCTGATGAGCAAGCCTTGCTATGAAACGTGGTTCATGGAAGGACGCCTGATCCCGAATTACCACTATGCGCTAGTTAAAGATGACTACAGCGACCTGGAAGAGAAGATCGACCATTTTTCGGCACACCCGGAAGAAGCCTTGGCAATTATCCAAAACGCGAAAGCCTATGTTCAGCAGTTCAAGAATTCACGCCAGGAGGATTTGATCTCTCTGCTCGTGCTAGACAAATACTTCCGTCGTTCAGGGCAGCTTGAATAAGTAGAGAATAAACAGAAAGCCACAGACACACTCAGTGTTCCCTATCGCGGAGAGCGATACCGAACGGCCCGTCTTGAAGTGATTATCGCCATTCCGAGAGAAGTTGAACATCGACCAAGCCACGATGCGCTACGGTTTCAAGCCCCCCAGAGAGGTTTGAAAGACGCGTGTTGTTCGTGAGAGGTCGGCCTGCGACATGGAGTCGATTGTGGCCTGGCACCAGACGCACTGAACGGTTTCCAGATGAAATCGGATCTGCTCGGACAGGCCGGAACCGGTCTCTCCTCGCAGGTGGCGTGCCAGCACATCGCGTGAGAAGCAGCCGATGCGGTGCCGCCTCCAGACTTCGCCAATAGTGAGGCCTCCCTGGTCGCGCGAGTGTGTGAGGGTTTCAATTCTGGCGAGGATTTCCGGAAATTGCCGGGCGGCCGATTCCAGCAGAACGCTTTTCTCCTGAGGAAGGGTTTCGTCCAGCCAGGCCCGGATTTCTTCGTCGGTAAAGTCGATAGATGCCAAATTTTCTGACAATGTTGGTTTCACTGGCATAATGGTCAAAAATCCTGCAAAGGAGCAGCCAGAGAGAGAACTATCACGCCTTCGGGCTTGGTTCCAGAAGGATTTTGTGAATGCGAGACGTTTTCCGCTTCAAAGTCCACAGGAAATCTTCATTTTTGACCAGAAAAGTGTGAAGGATTCTTCGGAAGCCCGAAGTCTTTCCACTTGTTCATCCGTGAAGGCTTGCTGGTCGATTTCTTCAGCGTTAGGATTCTTCGGGCATGGAATCAAGCTTGCGCTGGCATCCAATCAACAATGGATGCTGGTCGAGCGAGATCTGCCATAACCGATTGTTTCGCCGTTTTCCTGACTCCAATCGAAGGAATACCGAGTGGCCATTTCCAAGCCGCTGTCGCTGGATCAACTTAAAGCCATGACCAAGGTACTGCGCCGCCACATCGTGCGCATGACCACTGAAGCCGGAAGCGGCCATCCCAGCAGCAGTATGTCTGCCGTGGAAATGGTGACGGCTTTGTTCTTTGGTGGTTTCATGGAACACGATCCGGCCCAGCCTCGCTGGAACAACCGTGATCGCTTTATTCTCAGCAAGGGGCATGCAGTCCCTGTGCTTTACGCCGCTCTGGCTGAATCTGGTTACTTCCCTGTGGAAGAACTGATGACTCTCCGCAAGCTGGGAAGCCGGCTGGAAGGTCACCCGAACATGAAGCGCCTCGATTGCATCGAAGCTTCAACCGGATCGCTGGGTCAAGGCCTTTCGGTCGGCATCGGTCAGGCTCTGGCTTGCCGGATGGACGGACTCTCCGCTCACACCTATGTCATGATGGGTGACGGTGAAATGGGTGAAGGCCAGGTCTGGGAAGCTCTCGCCTCCGCCGAGAAGTACAAGCTCGCCAACATCACCGCCATCATCGATCAGAACGGCTATCAGCAGACGGGCGCCACCAAGGATGTCCTCAAGCTGACCGAATTCCAGCCCAAGCTTGAAGCCTTCGGCTGGCATGTCCAGACGATCAACGGCAACGTGATCGAGGAAGTCATCGAAGCCCTCAAGGTGGCCCGCTCGGTGAAGGACAATCCCACCGCCATTGTCTCGCACACCCAGAAGGGCTTCGGCATCCTGCCGATCCTGGCTCCCACGGGTGATCTCAACTATCACGGCAAGCCACTCTCGAAGGAACTCGCCGAGAAGGCTTTGGCCCTGCTCGCGGATTAGTTCTCCACTCAATCACCTCGGTGGATGGCCCGGTCTGGATTTCACGAACGGGCCTGTTCCCCAAGATTTCTATTTTTTATACGTTCAAGCCTGTAGATCAGGATTTTCGCCATGACTATCGGACAAGCGGCCGGTTTGAAGCTCGGCAAAGCGGTACGCGACGCCTTCGGTGTCGCCCTCAAGGAACTGGGCAACGACTTTCCCGACGTTGTGACCGTCGACGGCGACGTCGGCAATTCGACGCGGACGGAAGTCTTCGCCAAGGCGTTCCCCGAACGTGGATTCAATGTTGGCATCGCCGAGAGCAACATGGTGGGGATTGCCGCCGGTCTCGCCGCCGCCGGGAAGATCCCTGTTGTTTCCAGCTTCGCCGCCTTCCTGACCTGCAACGCCTACGACCAGATTCGTATGTGCGTCGCTTATCCTCATCTCAACGTCAAGATGGTCGGCTCACACGCGGGCATCTCGATCGGTGAAGACGGCGCTTCACAGATGGCGATTGAAGACATTGCTCTCATGTCGGCTTTGCCTGGCGTGGCCGTTGTTGTTCCCGCAGATGCCCCAAGTACCAAGCATCTGGTTAAGGCAATGCTTGAGCATGTTGGCCCGGTCTATCTGCGTTGTGGTCGTATTGATGTGCCTGAAATTTATGGCCCGGATTCAGTTCTCACCATTGGCAAGGCCAACCAGCTTCGCGATGGCAAGAACCTGACAATCATTGCCAACGGGCTGATGGTTGGTATTGCGCTTGATGCTGCAGTGGCATTGGAAGCCAAGGGGATTACAGCTCGCGTGCTGGATCTCCATACGGTCTCGCCAATCGATGAAGAAGCCATCGTCAAGGCCGTTAAGGAAACAGGCCGCCTGGTTGTTGCTGAAGAGCACCTGCCGCACGGTGGTGTTGGCTCGGCAGTGGCTTCGGTCACCGCTCAGTTGGCTCCTTGCCCCATCGAGTTCGTCAACATTGGCAACACTTATGCTGAGAGTGGCGATCCCGAAGGCCTGCTCGTCAAGTACGGCCTCACCGCTGAAGCCATCGTGAAAGCCGCTGAGAAGGTTTGCAGCCGCTAACCCGTAAAAAGAGAAAAGTTGATCGAAACTTCTCAAGGTCGCGTGGAGTATCCACGCGACCTTGTTGCATGATGGAATAAAGTGCTGGATGATGGAAAAGACCGTGACAAAGACAGCCAGATCCAATAAAGGGTAGTTCCTTGGAGTTTCGGTCGTTCCAGAATCAAGATCTGCCGCAGATTGCCGAACTGTGGAACAGTGCTGGCCTTGGTCGTGGTGCAGCGATTCTTCAGGGAACGGATGAACTGGATTATCTGGTTTTTGCCCAGCCACACTTTGACCGACATGGCCTGATTCTGGTGACGGATGGCCCTCGAATTGTGGGCTTTGTGCATGCAGGATTTAGTATTTCATCAGACCGTCAACGCCTTGATTACCAGACTGGTGTGATCTGTGCGGTTGTTGTTCATCCCGAGTACCGCCGTCGTGGTTTGGGCCGCGAGCTTATCCAACGAGCAGAAAATTATCTGCGGGAACGTGGTGCTCAAATTATTCTGGCAGGGCCATCAGATCCTGCCAATCCTTTCTGGAATGGTCTCTACGGGGGGAGTGAGTGCGCCGGGTTTCTGGAGTCTGACAGCCTGTCGAAGCCATTCCTGACAGCCTTGCAGTATCGTCCTGTCCGTATGATCGGGGTATTTCAACGCCCGATTGGGCAGCGTGACCCGATCAGCCTGCGTCTGGTTCGTGTTCGTCGAGGCACCGAATTACGCCTGATTGATGATCCTGTCCCAGAGGATTTCTGGACTCTGACACATCGTGGTCGTCTGGAAACAGCTCGCCTGGGGTTGATCATGAAAAAGTCCGACGTGCTGGTCGGATGGTTGACTATCTGCGGGTTAGATCTCTTCGCTACGAAATGGCAAAAGCGGGCAATTTCGCTGCATGAAGTGAATGTTCATCCGGAGCATCGCCGCCAGGGGTATGGACAGGCCTTGCTCTGTGACGTCAGCAAGCACTTGAAGGATGACAGGATTGATCTTCTGGAAGCTCATGCGAGCATGGACGACCCCGCAGCGATGGCTGTCCTGATATCAGCAGGCTTTCAACTGGTTGATACGGGTATCGTTTACCGTAAGAATTGAGGCTGTCTCGCACAGACGTCAAAAAAAGCCATCAGACAACACGAGAAAGTTCATCGCTTGATGTTGCCAATAGTGTGAGGTCGCTTCAAAGCATGCGAACCATTCATCAGACCCTCTACGAACAGTTTAAGGATCATTGGCCCCGCTACTGGAGCCGATTTGGGGGCTGGTTTTTGTTGGCGGCTCTTGCTGCTGCGGCTGACGGAATTTCCACATGGCTATTCATGAGCAGTGGGCGGATTGAAGATGAGTTGCATCCGGCTGTTCGTCTGGCTTCCTACTGTTTAGGGCCGCTGGCGGGGCCATTGCTGGCCAAGATTGTTCAACTGATCGCACTTGTGGCAGTGACAGTCACTTTTGAACGCTATGCCCGATTGATCTATCTGGTTGTTATTTTCAGCTATAGCTATGCGGCGTGGTTCAATCTGTGGGGCCACCAGATCTATACACCAGTCTTTGTGAAATATTTTCAATGGTGATAGAGGATGTCGCACGTGAAACGAGGAGTTGACGAACAGGCGTCGATGGTCGCTTTCTCTGAAAGCCAATTGACACCGCAAGATTTCACGTGTGATCTCATTTTTTGTTGAGACATCTTCTGAAGTGAGGTCTCTGGCAGCGCCACTGGCTCAAGCTCATGGCAATGGATAGACTTGCCCCAGACCGTTGATCAGGTGCGGGAGCCCCGGCGTTGGACAGTAGCCCCTTTCGAATTCTGCGTAATTTAAGCCGCACGCGAGAAATTGCGACGGTTCTTTTCAACCATGGATTCGGGGATCTTGTTGATCGGATTGGCCTTCGGGAAGTCTGGTATCATAGTATCCGGCGGGTTTTTTTCTGGAGACGGCATAAGCCATTACAGAAATGTACCACGGTTGAACGGGTGCGACTCACGTTAGAAAGCCTCGGGCCAACGTTTATCAAGTTTGGTCAGGTCATGAGCACCCGGCCTGATATTGTGCCGCAAGCCATGATCATGGAGTTAAAAAAGCTCCAGGAGCAGGTTCCGCCTTTCGGCAGTGAAGCCGCCATTCGTGAAGTGGAAAGCGAACTTGGTAAACCCGTTCATGAGCTTTTCCGTGAATTCGACATGGAACCGCTGGCGGCGGGATCGTTGGCACAGGTTCATCGGGCTGTTGCCTTTGATGGCTCTCAATTGGTGGTCAAAATTCGTCGGCCCAATGTGGTGCGAGATATCGAACGGGATGTCTCGTTGCTGGAGCAGATGGCGGTATTGGCTGAGACCCATGTTCCAGAAACGCGGGTGTTTGATCCAACAGGGCTGGTGAAACACTTTGCCCGTTCAATCCGGCGCGAAGTCAATTTTGCTCGCGAAGGCCGGACGATGGATGAGTTCCGGCGTTTGTTTGCCGATGATTCATCGCTTTATGTTCCCAAAGTCTGGATGGATCTGACGACTGAAGCTGTCCTGACGATGGAGTATATCGACGGAATCAAGGTGGATGACCGCGAAGCGTTGGTGACTGCTGGTTGCGATCCCTGTGCGGTGGCCGCCAGTGGTGCCCGGCTCTATATGAAACAAGCCTTTCAACTGGGAGTGTTTCACGGTGACCCTCATCCCGGCAATGTGAGAGTGAGACCTTGCGGTACGATAGTGCTGCTCGATTTCGGCATGATTGGGATTCTGGACGCAGAAATCCGTGAGCAACTGGTCGATCTGTTTGTGGCCGTCAGTCGGCAGGATGTCCCGTTGGCTGTTCGCGCCGTGCTCAAATTCGGAGAAAGTTCGACAGCGATCGACGAGCCATTACTGCAAGTGGATATGCGGGACTTTCTGGGAAATTACTACGGCGTCCCGCTGGACAAGCTTAACGTCGGAACATTGCTGGGCGATTTTATGTCGCTGCTCACAACTCATCAAATCCGTTGCCCCGGCAGCCTGATGCTGTTGATTCGTGCCATTGTGACGCTGGAAGGAATTGGTCGGCGGCTTGATCCGGAATTCAATCTGGCGCCCGTGCTTCAGCCTTATATTGAGAATGTGGTGAAGGCCCGGTTTTCACCGCGGCGTATGCGAACGGAATTCAAGGAAGAAGCCCGTAAGCTCTGGAACGTGGCCCATGAACTCCCGACACACATTAATAAAGCTGTTGCGAAGCTCAGCCAGGATGACCTGAGAGTCCATCTTGAACATCAAGGGTTAGGACAACTGATTCTGGAACTGGAGCGTGCCAGTAACCGACTGGTGGTTGGTGTCGTTGTTTCTTCGCTGATTCTGGCTTCGGCACTTGTGATTCGTCAGGGGATGGAATCGCTCTGGTTCAGCATCCCCATCTATGTCACATCGACAATACTGGCACTCTGGCTGGTCTATGGCATCTTCCGCAGTGGCCGACTTTAAGGAGAGTTGTCCGGCTTTGCTTAAAAGCTCTCCCTTTTTTGCTGTTCAGCTTTCCACCTTTACACGATGACCCTATCCTCTCTTGGCGGCCCGTTTATTCCTGGTCATGCAGACGTCAGCAATTCGGCCACTCTCTTCAAGGGCGATATGGAATCGTTCTTCGCCTTCCAGATGATGAGCCGTCATGTGATAGGACGAGCTGAGTTTGGCCAGATAAGGCCGCATTTCAGGTTCTTTGAGAGGTCGCAACATGCCCCATGAGCCATCACCCAGATAAGGGACGCCGTACTTGTCTTTCATGCCATTGGTTAAGGGGTGCGTTCGTTTGAACAGATGGTCGTGATGTTCCAGAACCACATCGACGTTGTATCGCTCGAATAGCGGGCACCAGAATTTTCGTTGAGCGAATCCGGTTCCCGCTTTTTCACTGCCGATATTGGCACTGCGATATGAAGGATATGCGGGCACATGATTGGCAACGAAGAGATGCTGCTTTTCCTGTCGTTCTGCGAGCGTTTTTTCCAACCAGGAAGTCTGTTCCCCTTCAATCGTGGAAATATGATCGGTGTCGAGTAAGACCAGGCTGAAGTTGTCGCCAATATCGAACACGCCATAAGTGGTGTCATGATAGAAGCCGTCAAAGACCGAAAGGTATGATCCGGCCTTCTCGCGTGGCTGCCGATAACTGCCATTCACCTCGTGATTGCCCGGGCAGGCAATCAACGGGATGAGTCGGCCTGCGGGATCCACCATATGAGCGCGGTAGTTCTTCAAAAACTTGACGAAGGTTTTCGGTGATTTGCCGTTGTCGTAGGCTAAATCGCCGGCGATAAGAGCGAAGTAAGGTTCTTGCCGGGCCGCTAACTGGTTCGTTTTGATGGCATGGCTGCCAGTTCCCGCATCCCCTCCCGTGACAAAGTGGAAGGTGTCGGTGATTTTGGAAGGCATCGTGCGAAACCGGAAAGTGGCGGCATCGGCATCAATGCGAAACCGGTACTCGGTTCCTGGTTTCAGCGATGAAAGGCTGGCTCGGTACACCTTGTCATTGGTCATTGGGAAAGGCTTGGTGACAACTTTTGCCACCTGCCATTCCTCTTTGTCGAGTGGTGAATAAGCCAGCGTGACCTCCTGCCCATGGTTCTGATCGATCCACTGAATACTAATGGTGGAAGTCGGATCACCGGGCCATGTGAGAAAGAGCGTTTCAGGCCCTTCAACCTCAGCCACAAGCGGCACGCCATCTGCTCCCAGGACAGTCCCGTGAGGATAGCCGCCAAACTCAGGGAACAGGTTTGATGCGACTCCCCATGCGGCGGCACCAAGACTCAGTCCAAGAAATTGACGACGATCAACAACGTTCATGGAAAGACCTTCAACAAAACGCTGGCGGGAGGATGGTTGCAGAAAACTATCGGCGGGAAGAGATCTCTGAAGGCAAACTTAAGAAATTATGTCGGATCAGGTGTCCTGAGGCCAGTTGGCGGAGATTCACAGCTGGAATTTTGCGGGAAGTTGAACTTGATGCTGTGCCCGATTGGGAACGCAGGTTGAGCGGGCGAGTTTCCTCACTGGCCGTGAAATTTCGACCACTCCCTGCGTCCCAATTCGCTTGTCACAAATTTTTTTGACAGATCGTTAGCGGATCGGGGCGATGGCCCGGAATGAGTTGCCGAAGCGGATTTCATCGAAATCAGTGCTGAAACGGGAGTAGATCGAAAGAGAATCAAATCGGAAATCAGGAACAGAAAGCTGCATGGCGGCTCGCTCAGGCAACGGGCTTGTGTCCAGATCAGGATTAAGCCAGATATGTGCCTGTTCCGCTCCGTTCTTGAAGAGCATGCGAATCGCGACAAAGGTTGCTTGACCAGAAGAGACGGTGCTGGTTCGCAGATTGATCACTGCATTCTTCGTGACACCCGCGGCAGCCCAGTTTCCGGAAGTCACGGCTGCGAATTTTCCAAAGCGGAATCCGGCATCATGGGTTCCAAGTTGCAAATAGGCCGTCGATGGATCTCCCGAGAAGGATTGCGCGAGAAAACCAAGCCAAATGACAGCCCCATCTCGGCCCAGCGATTGATTGCCATCCAGAACCGATTCAGGGAAAGCGGAGTGTGATAATCGTCGGAGAGTCTCGCTATGAGGGCCAGCAGCGGAACGAAGCTGTATTCCCGTGGATTCAAGAACCAGCCCCTCTGAATCAACGAAACTGAGCCTGCGAAACTGCCGAAGATCATCGGCGCGCCAGGCGTTCGCCAATGGATCGTTGATCAAGACCGAGACTTTAGGGCCGCGTTCCTCCCAGGCCCCCATCCAACCAAGGCCGCCGGCAAGTCCATTCATTCCGCCAGTCGTGGGCCACAAATTGACGTCGGCAGGAGGCACCTCAGGACGAGTGGGCGGATAGGAGAATCCTTCATAGACCCAGAGTTGGTCAGACAATTGTGGGAAAATAAGCGTGGGACGGAACCAGATGACTGCTGCCATCCCCAGGATCAAGAGGGCCACCAATGGTTGCCACCAACCCCTGGAAATGCGCTGCTTGACAACAGCTTGTACTGCTGTCTGAGCCTGAGGGAGAAGATCATCCAGTGGGATCGAGATTTCCTGAGGTGATGGCACCACAAGACTTGTGCTTCCGATGGCTTTGAGGGATGCAGCCGAGGAGTCAGTCACCACTCGCGATGCGCTAACCAACGAACGCACTCGTTGACGAAGGAATGAGTGCAGGAAAATGCGATGAAAGAGAACTTCCGCATGGTCAGGATCAGATTTGATCCATGCAGAAAGCAGGTCTGAGTCTTCCTCGCTGATTGGCTGCCGGTCGAGATGGGCATCAATCAGTTCGAGCGCTCTGGCTTCATCCATTTCCATGGAATTCGATCCTGTCCTGTAAGTCTCCTGTTCTCTGCTTTTCAGATGGCAATAAGAGGCGGTGTCTCACACAAATCACAAGGAAATCCCAGTTGCCCGGGAGACCTCTTGAGATTCCTGCGGTGATCCATGGACTGGAGCGTGAGCAGAATAGTGCCGTGTCACGGCTTTGTCTTCGGGTTGATGTCGCCGCAACGTCCTCCGTTGTCGGACTTAACAACAGAAGAGACCCGAATTTTATACTTTGACAATGCAATAGGTATTGTTTCAATTATTGAACCTGCGACTTCAGTTGAGAGCGGACACATTCTGCCAGGGCTGAGCGGATTCGCGATAAGGCCACGCGAACCGCCCCTGATGACATCCCAACCTGACCGCTGATTTCTTGTGGTGTCTGATCGTCAAAGTATCGTAATTCAATAAGTTGGCGAGATTTGCCTTGCAAGCTTGCAAGACAGCTATCGAGGGCAACACGTTCTTCTGCCAGTGTACTTTGAATGCGGTCGACAACCATCGTCAAGGCGTCGATGGAATCTCCCACAAATTTCATGGGCTGCTTCTCACGGGCACGGTAAAAATCTGCAATTTTCAGCCGGGCAACCCAGATCGCCCAAGGCAGGAATGGCCGGTTGGTGTCGAAATCATCAAATCGTCGTGCGACTTCGGCTGCGACTTCTTGCAAGAGATCTTCGGCATCAGAAAACTGAGGTAACGTCGCCAGCAGGATGGCTGTGATAGCTGCCTGTGATTGCATCCAATTGACCGTGAGCAATTCACGCGACTCGGCACGTGACATACCGCTGACTGGCTTGGGTGTCAGGCTTGCTTCAGCGTCATGGGGATCAGGCAGATCAGACATGTGGCATTCACGATGAGAGTAGCGAGTGCGCTTTGTGGAGAATTGGTGAATTTATAATCTTTGCATATTTGCAAGTTAAAAACGTCGACTTCAGAGAGATTGCAGGCCGCAGACTGAATATCGGTTGAGGGAAATACCAGTGTGCCATTCGTACGCCAGCAATCGTAGAAATGTGCCCCACTTTTCTCCAATTCACTTGAAGGAAATAGGAGATCTGCCTGATTGATGAAGTTTCGGTGAATTTCAGTTTGTTCGCTGTAACGATCAGTCCCTTTTCACGACAGAGAGGGCGGCACAATTCGGTTCGATTTCAATTTCCGGTGATGAGTTTCCATGATGTTCTCTTGTTTGCAGTGTTATGGTCGATTCTCTGCCCTTGTTTTAGGAGTTGTATTGGCAACTTCTCCTGGGTGCGGCACAGCGGGCGATCCTTTCGACAGGATGCCTGTTTCGGGGATGGTCATGCTGGATGGCCAACCATTGCTGGAAGGCGAAATCACGTTCGTCCCCAAGTCAAGTGGGCCTGTGGTGTCGGGAGCTTCTATTAAGCAGGGGCAATTTCAGCTCACTGCTGACCAGGGACTTCCTAAAGGAGAGTATCGTGTCTCTGTCAACTCCTATATTTACATCATCAATTCACCGGGAAATGACGCGCCGCCAGTTGATGACATGTCCATGGACTCATCATGGAAAACGCAATCGCTGATTCCCGAAAAATATAATGAAAAAACAGAGTTGGTTGCAGAGGTCGTTGATGACGACACCAATGAATTCACGTTTATGCTCTCATCCCAGTAGCTAACGCTCATTCAACAAGCCAGCCTGATTGAAAAGATGCCGCATCCCTATCAATCAAAAACACAATCTCCTGAAACACAGATGCTATTATCTTTCAAAGGAATTTTATGGTTTTTCATGCTCACTCGGAATCACTGAAACCCATTAATCGAGTGTCGACCAGTGAACTATCGGCAGCCGCGCCATCTCGCCGGCATGGCGCTGGTTTTACTTTAATTGAATTGCTCGTTGTGATTGCGATTATTGCCGTTCTCATTGCGCTTCTCCTGCCGGCAGTTCAGCAGGCAAGAGAAGCTGCCAGACGCACTCAATGCCGCAACAACCTGAAGCAGTTGGGATTGGCAATGCACAACTATCACGACGCGAACGGTCGATTGCCGATTGCCTGTATGTCAGGGGCTTT
The DNA here is from genome assembly GCF_056500625.1 of Planctopirus sp. SH287. Classification (NCBI taxonomy): domain Bacteria; kingdom Pseudomonadati; phylum Planctomycetota; class Planctomycetia; order Planctomycetales; family Planctomycetaceae; genus Planctopirus; species Planctopirus sp. SH287. Next base: position 4,035,431 of record NZ_CM151403.1, read on the forward strand.
TACAGGAGTGAACTCGCTCACTTCAGGTTATGTCTGGATTCGCAATATCTATGCATTTATTGACCAGACGCCATTAGCGAATTCCTGGAACTCAAACGCAGGTTACACATCCGCCGCTAACCTTCCTCTGGCAAAAACACGGTTGCCAGTGATGCGGTGCCCTAGTGATATCGATGTCGCCTGGTTTAATGCGGTTCCTCAACATAATTATGTTCTCAATATGGGGAACACCAATTTCGGAGGGCAGTCCGGTATTAATGGAGCCGATTACTCCGCTGGCCCGTTCCGCTATTCAGTCACTACGGAAGGATTTTCCACGCGATTTGCCGACATCACTGACGGACTGTCCAACACCATGATGCTTGGCGAATTGCGAGTCGGTAAAGCAGATCAAGATCTTAGAGGGTTGACGTTTTTCCCGCACACCACCGGTTTTACGGGAAATCTTCCTCCCAATTCACCGCTCAAAGATCAGATGCCGCTGAACAGTTCGACGACGCAGTTCTGGTGTGTTGATTCTGTTGATATGCCCTGCCAGGGATATCAGGGAAATCAGGGGAACAATTCGACTTACCGCTATTCAATGCGAAGCCAGCACACGGGTGGCGCTCATACGGTTCTATGCGACGGGTCGGTGCGATTTCTCAGCAACAACATGGATATCAGCGTCGTCCGCGCGATTAGCACGATTGCGGCAGGTGAAACCCCATCACTGGAATAGCAATGTCCTGAATATGCCAGGAAGTTTGCATGGCTTCTGGAGGCATTCAACGGTTCCGCTTTTTGACTTTATGGCCGACGTTACCGGAGAGCACTGAGCTGGTGCTGGCATCCTCAACACCGCTCTGCTCTCTGGGTCATCCTTGCGACCTTCACTCGTCTGGAGTTGCGGGCCTGTCGGGATTTGGAGAAGCCGCAATACTGGTCGTTTGCGTTCAGGTACAGAAAAGCATGGGATGGGTGTATCATGGTGCTTGAGGAACAAAGAGCATCATGCCGCTTATCGACACTTTTGGGCGAATTCACAACAACCTGCGGATCAGCGTGACTGATCGGTGCAACATTCGCTGTTTCTATTGCATGCCGGCTGGCCATGTGAAGTTCATGCCCAGGCAGGAATTGTTGACGTTTGAAGAGATCGCGGAACTCGTCCGGATTTTTGTCTCGTTGGGCATTGATCGAATCCGCTTGACAGGGGGCGAACCGCTTGTTCGGAAGGATCTGCCCAAACTGGTAGAGTCTCTTCGTCGGATTGACGGTATTCGCGATATTGGCCTGACGACCAACGGAATTCTGTTGGCGGAGCATGCTCAGGCCTTAAAAGATGCGGGGTTATCACGTGTGAATATCAGTCTAGATGCGCTCGACGAAGAAGGGTTTCGCGAGTTCGCCCGGCGAGATGGCCTGGAAGATGTTTTGCGTGGGATTGAAGCTGCCCGCCTTGCCGGTCTGGGGCCAATCAAGATCAACGCGGTGGCCGTTCGCGGATTGACAGAAAAGCAGATCGTTCCTTTTGGTGACTTTGCTCTTGAGAGTGGGGCAGAAGTCCGTTTTATCGAGTACATGCCGCTGGATGCCGAGAACCAGTGGGAACGTGAAAAAGTGCTGTTTTCTGAAGAAATACGGTTAGCTCTTACCGAGCATTTCGGGCCGCTCACTCCGATTGGGGTCGCTCAACCTGGGTCACCCGCCACAGATTTTCAGTTTTCTGCTCCCGATGATCCGTCGAAAACTGGGCAGGTCGGTTTTATTTCCTCGGTCAGCGAGCCTTTCTGTGCCAGTTGCAACCGCCTGCGACTGACGGCTGACGGGAAACTGAGAAACTGCTTATTCAGCCTGGATGAAACGGATCTTCGGGGATTGCTTCGGCAGCAGGGTCTACCGTCTTCTGATCGAGGCAGCCAAATTGTTGAGGCCATTCAGCGATCCGTGGCTGCAAAAAAAGAAGGGCACGAGATCAATACGGCCCGGTTTATCCAGCCACTTCGGCCGATGAATTCGATTGGTGGTTGATCCGTCTCGTGGATTGAAAAAAATCGCCGTAAACAAGTTCTGGCAAACGGGCTTTGCAGGTTTGCACAGATGCGCCATAATCGATCCCACCTGTTGTAGCCGCATCGGAACCATTCGAGCACATCGCGTGTTCTACGCTCTTCGCTCGCATGTCCTGGATGTGGCATTACGAACATCAAGACAAGCCCCGATTCTCCCCGGAAGGATCCAACATGCCTGTTTTCAAGGACAATTCTGAATCCATCGGACGGACACCGCTGGTGCAGATCAATCATATTTCCAAGGGGCTTTCCAGCCGGGTGTTGGCAAAGATTGAAGGTCGCAACCCCGCTTACAGCGTCAAGTGCCGCATTGGCGCCGCGATGATCTGGGATGCTGAGCAATCGGGGAAACTGAAGCCCGGCATGCACGTTGTCGAGCCAACCAGCGGTAACACCGGGATTGCCCTGGCTTTTGTTTGCGCGGCCCGCGGCTACAAACTCACCCTCACCATGCCGGAAACGATGTCCATTGAGCGTCGTATGATGCTCAAGAGCTTCGGTGCCGATCTCGTGCTCACGCCGGGAGCTGATGGGATGAAAGGGGCCATCAGCAAAGCTGAAGAGTTGTCGTCACAACCTGGCTGGTTCATGCCTCAACAGTTCAAGAACCCTGCCAATCCTGCCATCCACGTGAAAACAACCGGCCCGGAAATCTGGAACGATACCGAAGGCCAGATTGATGCCTTCGTTGCTGGCGTGGGGACCGGGGGGACAATCACGGGTGTTGCCCGATATCTGAAACTTGAACGCAAGCATCCCGTGCATGTGGTGGCCATTGAACCAACGGCCAGTCCCGTTCTGGCGGGTGGGGCAGCCGGTCGCCACAAGATTCAGGGGATCGGAGCCGGGTTCGTGCCTGAGATTTTCGACCGCTCGGTTGTGGATGAAATTCTGGGAGTCACTGACGAAGAATCCATTGAGATGGCTCGCCGGTTGGCTGTGGAAGAAGGGATCAGTTGCGGGATCAGTTGCGGCGCCGCGATGGCGGGAGCATTGAAAGTTGCAGCCCGGCCAGAATTTGCTGGCAAGACTGTCGTAGCGATCCTTCCCGACGCGGGTGAGCGGTATCTGTCGACGGTATTGTTCGAGAACCTGAGATAACTCCGCCGGGAAGTCATGGTGTCCTGGCACCGTTCGTGAAAAACGAAATGTGCAGCCCCGCCGCACGAACATAAAAACGTGAGAGTGTGCGCCATCGGTTCAAAATGACGGCTCATGTCCGGACTTGGAAAGCGCCGGAACATCTCTCGTGAACAGGATCCCTTCGGTAGGGTCGAACTTCTCTCTCCCTTCTGCGACACTTCCGGGAAAGAAGGCTACGTGCGGATGACCGTATGTTGCCGGGTGATTGCGTTTTTTCTTGTGTGATACGTTAGGATGTTATGGTCGATGTCAGCCCGTTTTGTGGATGGCGCTATCAATTGGGACAAGTGGGGGATCTCGCCGACGTGACGGCCCCCCCTTATGATGTCATCGGGCCGGAGGAACTCGTCAAGTACCGGCAGCGGCACGAGGCCAACATCGTCCACCTCATTTTGCCCGAATCACAACCTGATGACCCATCGCCTGACGAACGGTATCAGCGGGCCGGTGCCCTGCTGATGCAGTTCAAGCTGGATGGCATCCTTGCTCGTGATCATGCCGACGCGTTCTATGTCTATCACCAGACATTCCAGGTGGACGGCGTTGAATATGTTCGCAAGGGGTTTCTTGGCCGGTTAAAACTGGAAGCCTTTGGCCAGGGGCAGGTGTTTCCTCACGAGCAAACGCTCGCGGCCCCAAAGGCTGATCGATTGAAACTCTTTCAGGCGGTGAAGACCAACCTTTCGCCCATCTTTGGCCTGTATGAAGACCCTCAAGGATCTGTCGAACATCGATTGACAGAAGCTCTGGCGGGACAGACAGCCATGCAGCTCATTGATGAACGCCGGGTGCTGCATCAGCTCTGGCCAATTAGTGATCCCCGCGTGATGGCTGATGTGGCTACCATGATGAAGGATCGGGCACTGGTGATTGCCGACGGGCATCATCGTTATGAAACGGCCCTGGCCTATCGCGATGAGTTGATCGCCGAAGGAATCGTTTCCAGCGACCTGCATGCGGCCAATCACGTCATGTGCATGTTTGTTTCTTCTGATGACGCGGGGTTGGTGGTGCTGCCTACGCATCGCATCATATCCAACTGGCATGGTCTGACTGCCGATCAGGTGGCTATGGCGTTGACACCGATTTTTGAAGTCGATGTTGTGGGAAGCCACTCCACTGCTGCTGAAGATGCCTGGGATCTTGCGCGATCGTGCGGCGACGGTTGCACGCTGGCCATTGGCACTTCTGCCGACCAGACATGGGTTGTTGCCGAACTGAAAGATGAAGCCTCGATGCGTTTGGCTTCACCGGGTAAATCCGTGGACTGGTGCCGCCTCCCGGTGAGTGTGCTGCATCAGCTTGTCCTGCCACGGCTGGCGCCTCTGGTCGAACAAAAAGAAGACGCAGTGCTCGAATATGTCCATGAGGACAAAGCGGCTGCTCAGGCGATTACCACAAAGCAGGCCGGTCTGGCTGTTCTGGTGCCGGCGACCACAGTGACGCAGGTGGAAGTCATCGCACAGGGAGGGGAAGTGCTCCCGCCAAAATCGACCTATTTCTATCCGAAATTAAGGTCAGGCCTGGTGCTTAATCCGCTGGTTTAATGGGATTGGATATATATCAGTAGTTAAACTCTATTAGTTGTCATCCTTTGCATGATGCCCATTCTCCATGGCTTTCGGTGAACCACCGACAATTGATCAATCGAAGGAAATCAAGTGATGCGGACTCGAATTGTCGATTGCCTCACCAGCGTGGCGCCCGGGACTGTGGTGGATGTTCGCGGCTGGGTGCGGACTCGCCGAGAATCGAAGCAGGAATTCGCTTTCATTGAACTCAACGATGGCAGTTCCTTTCAGGGATTGCAGGTTGTTGCCGACAAGTCGATTCCGGACTATGAATCACTGATCAAACTGGTACAGACGGGAGCCAGCATCGCGGTGATTGGTGAGCTGAAAGAGTCTCCTGCCAAAGGCCAAAGAGTCGAGTTGCATGCTCAATCACTGAAGGTCTTGGGGCAGGCCGACGCAGCCAAATACCCATTGCAGAAGAAGGGACACAGCTTCGAGTTTCTGCGCGAGAAGGCCCATTTGCGACCCCGCACTAATACTTTCGGTGCCATGGCTCGCGTACGAAATGCGATCTGCTATGCCATTCACCGCTATTTTCAGGAACGTGGTTTTCTTTATGTTCACTCCCCGATCATCAGTACCAGCGACTGTGAAGGGGCAGGGCATATGTTCCAGGTCACCACTTTGGACATGGCCAAGCTATCACAGCTTCAGCAATCCAAGGGAACATCAGCCTCACCTGCCGGGATGGAGATTGACTACACGAAAGACTTTTTTGGCAAGAAGGCCGGCCTCACGGTCAGTGGTCAGCTTGAAGCCGAAATTTTCGCGTGTTCGGTTGGAGACTGCTACACCTTCGGGCCGACTTTCCGGGCCGAGAACAGTAATACCACCCGGCATCTGGCAGAGTTCTGGATGATCGAGCCTGAGATGCCGTTCTATGAACTCGAAGACAATATGGCGCTGGCCGAGGACTTTGTCCGGACGATCATTAAAGAGGTGATCGCCAAGTGCCCCGATGATCTTCAGTTCTTCAATGATCGGATCGAGCCGACATTGCTGGCGTCGCTAGAGAACATTTCCGGTAATGACTTCATCAAGCTGACGTACACTGAAGCGGTTGATATTCTGCTGAAATCGGGTCAAAAATTTGAATTTCCCGTCGCCTGGGGGAAAGACCTGCAATCCGAGCATGAGCGTTTTTTGACGGAACAGCACTTCAAGCAACCTGTGATCCTGACTGACTATCCCCGCGAGATTAAATCGTTCTATATGCGGGCCAATGACGACGGCAAGACCGTCCGTGCGATGGATGTGCTTGTGCCTCGCATTGGCGAGATCATCGGCGGCAGCCAGCGTGAAGAACGGCATGATGTCCTCATCCAACGCATGCAGGAATGCGGCCTCGATCCCGCTGATTACTGGTGGTATCTGGAATTGCGAGAATACGGCACCGTCCCCCACAGCGGCTTTGGCCTGGGCCTGGAACGAACCGTTCAATTAATTACTGGCATGCAGAACATCCGCGATTGTATCCCCTTCCCACGCACCCCCAAAAGCGCCGACTTCTAACCCCCTTGCGCCCCCCCCCTTGCGGGGTTTGTGGCGGCGTATGAAAGCCAGTCGTTAAAGATCGAATGGGTCTTACGCCGCCAGAGCGCGACTCCTTATGGGGTTTGGCTTGTCTGCAGGGATGTGGGCTAATGATCCGCAGCCCCTTGCGGGGTTTGTGGCGGCGTATGAGGGCCAGTCGTTAAGGATCGAATGGGGCTTACGCCGCCAGAACGCGACTCCTTATACGAATCGCAACTTGAAATATCGCGTTGATGATCGCAAAAACATGCTTGCCCAAAGCTGGCTGCAAGCATGGCACACAGAGCGCTATTTCAAATTAGAATGTGTGTTAATTCAGGGATTAGGTTTAAACCTCTCGGGCGATGTTCGCAAGTTCGGTCTCGATCCCTTCGATCTCCTGAAGCGGGGTTCTCCATTCGGCTTTGGCGAACAGGCGAACTCGCTTCACGAAGTCGTCAAATTGGGTGCGTGCCAGAGCATCGACCACCGGCGAGACTTCACGAAGTGGCTGATAGATCTTCTCTTTGGGCGACCAGATCGTCACGCGGAATTCCACTTCCTTATGCACTGGCGGTGCGTCGATCAGGAGATCCGTGGGATCGAGTTTCAGGCCCGCGATCTGGCCCATTCGCTCGGTCAGTCGCTGCATAATCTCGACCAGTTCCTGATAAGGACGACCGGCCAGCAAGCGATAAAGCTCCGGCGATTGGTGCTCACTGAATTCGACCACTCGCTTATGCAGCTTTCGCTGAGGGCCGAACACCCCCTCCATGAGAGGTTCGACGATGGTGCCACGGGCTTTTTTGCGAAGCTCCTGCGTGACATCCCACTCACTCTTTTCAAAGAAGGCCGACAGATCCAACTGCTGCCGCAGTTCAAAGAATGAGCGACTGAACATACATGTGGCGGCTCGGACAGCGTGGTGCCAATAGACTTCGCTGAACATCACATAGCGTGCGAAGACCATGAGTTCGGCAGCCGTCCGTCCTTTAGCCGAGATCGCCAGACCATCGCCGGCTTCATTCACCACCAGCGAGCGAATCAACCGTTGACGATCAAAGTTTCTTCCATATGGCACACCCGCGTGCAGGCTGTCACGCTCGAGGTAGTCCATCTTGTCGATGTCGACGGGGCCGGAAAGAATTGACCTCAGCAGATTGAACGCTGGTGAATTCGTTTTTTTGACGAGCAAGTCCAGCACTTCATCGGGGTCGATTTGCCATTCTTTCAGCAGAACCTGTCCGATTTCGCGGTCGCGAGAAAGAAACTGAGCCGCAAAATGTTCGTGATGTGGCACATCAGGCAGGTCAAGATCTTCAATGGGATGACAGAAGGGCCAATGCCCCAGATCATGCAAAAGGGCTGCTGCCAGCAGAATTTCAGCCTGTCGTGATGATACGATTGCAGCAAAGCGTTCATCGCGGCCTAGCTGCCACAAGTATTCCAGAGCGTTCTGAAAAACACCCAGTGAATGCTCGAAACGGGTATGCGTGGCGCCCGGATAAACGCGTGAGGCCAAACCCAGTTGTGAAATGTGTCCCAGCCGCTGAAATTCCGTCGTATCGACTAACGCCCGCACGCGGGGAGTAAACGGGACATCCTGCTGTGTCGGAATACGGATCAGCGGCCCACTGCCATGCAGCCCAGCCAGTTCAGGGATGTCGAGATAAGGATGTCGCACTTTCCTCGCGATGCCTTCCCGCTATTTAAGAGTGCATGGAGTCTGTGAAATGCACCAGCATTAGCAATTCACATCGAATTGGAGCATTGGCATGCACACTACATTGGCAGAGGTTCCACAATCCCCAGTTCGATCAGCTTTGCCAGGCATTCATCCCGTTCCCGGCTGCGTGTGAGTCCTGCCCAGGTGGGATCCTGCACCGCCAGAAATGCGTCATGAGAATAAGGAGGCGACAGTTTTTGTGTCGCTGCCTGTTCGTTGAGTCGTTTGAGCACACCGGTTTCTAACCGACTGAAGAAAGTCCCCTCATAGCGGTAATCCAGAAACGCTTCCCAGGCGACGGGAAAGAGAGGCCGGATGATTTTTTCACCAATCGTTTCGGCAAAAGTCCGGATCTCGTATTGAGCATGGCTATCCATACGAAGCGAGAGAAACCCCAAAAGGTTATGGAGATCGACCTTCCAATAGGCTTCAGTATAAGTGCACAAAGGGAGGTCTTTGCGAGCCTGCTCCCGGGCCACACCTTTGGCCAGCCGTGCTTCATAAAGTTCACGTGCGGCATTCTGGAACTCAGTTTCAGCGGCCGTCAGTTCGGCTCCCAATTCATCGGGAAGGAATCCGGCACTCCCCTGACGGTTGGAGACCGACTGGCTGCGCCATTCATTAATCGGTGTACTTTGAGCTGAATCGATCGCGACGGAGTACCGGGTGCTGTATTCGTTGACGTTCGCGGTGCGATGACGAATCCACTGACGCCAGCAATCCATGGGCACCCGGACAAGCAGCTTCACTTCGGCCATCTCGAACGGCGTCGAGTGACGGTGCCGCATCAGATAGCGAATCAAAGTCCGGTCATCAGAGACTCGTTTGGTTCCTTCGCCATAACTGACGCGGGCGGCTTGCACGATCGACGAGTCATCGCCCATGACATCCACAAGGCAGACAAAGCCGTCATCGAGAACCGGGAACTTCTTCCAGCGAAGATCACTGACAACGGCGGCTCGTGAACATTCCGCTGGGGTCTGGTCTGCTGTGGAAACGGAACTGTCGGTCATCGGTCGCCTTCCTTCGGTTTACCAGATTCGATGAAGACTGAGTATGGCGAAAGGCCAGCGGATTTGCATTCCTCGCCAGACGCCAAGCCACGGTTCAAGTCGAAAACACGCTGTAACCATTCACCTTAAAAAGACTTACGTCAAGCGAGGATTAGCCTGAGCAGGGCGAATGCTGAAACAGGGGTTGTGGGCTTGAATCGGGGCTAGCCGAAAGATTTGATTTCGCAGATAACTACGCCGCTTATTCTCCGCCAAATTTCATCGCTTCTCATGACAGTTAGCAGGAACCTGTGCGCTTTGGATGATGTTTTCGACGGCCTATCCATTCCGTTCAGTGGCCAGGGAGGGGATCTTTTCAGGAATCCCGCTGCTCCTGGGCCGCATACTAATCAACAGCGCCAGGCACATCTTGTCGGCGTCTGCGGCACCGGTATGCGCTCTCTTGCTGAATATCTGCTTTCCGCTGGTTATCAGGTCAGTGGTTCGGATGAGCAACTTCCCACAGCTGGCATCCGCAATCTGATGACGCGCGGCTTGCGATATGTCCGTGGCCATCACATTCATCCCCGAACATTCTCTCAATCTTACGGCAATCCCTCTTGTGCATCCTCGGGACTGCTTCCAGCGAATGTCGTCATTCACAGCGCTGCTGTGGCCGCGACAAATCCCGAATTACAGATCGCATGCGAACAGCAGATCCCTGTTTTGAGTTATCATCAGGCACTCGCCCGGTTGATCAATCAACGCAGAGGAATCTGCGTTTCTGGAACTCACGGCAAAAGCACGACCACAGCGATGGTCGCTTGGCTGTTGTCGCAGACCAGTCGCTCCGCCGGCATCAATTCTTGCAGGAATTCCCACTTGCCTCCCTCTTTTGTCATGGGGGGAGAGTTGATTGACCCACTGCATGACAGCACGAATGAAAGCTCTGCCTCTTATGTCAGCCTGCCTCATGGTGCGGGGAGAGATCTCGCGATGGGAAGAGGCCAATGTCCCATTCAAGGGGCGCTGGCCGGTCATTGCGGAGAGGGCGATTGGTTGGTTGCGGAAGCCTGTGAGTACCGTCGGCACTTTCTGGAATATCACCCAGAACTTGCGGCGATCCTCTCCTGCGAGCCAGACCATTTTGACTGCTTCCCGACAGAAGAATCATTAATCGAAGCCTTCTCCGGCTTTGCCAGCAACGTGGCATCCAACGGAAAGCTTTTGATTCCTGCTGGCTCGGAAGGTGCCCGGCAGGCCGCCCTTCGAGCGACGTGTCCGGTTGAAACGTTTGAATTGATCAAAGGTTCCGGCAGCAATGGTGGGCAACAGGCGAACTGGCAGGCCCACGGATTCAAGCCTCTTGGATCAGGATGCAGGTTTGAACTCATCCATCAGGAAAACTCCCTGGGACAGGTCTTTTTACAGATTCCCGGCGAGCACAATGCCCTCAATGCCTTGGCAGCGATGGCACTTGCGCACGCCACCGGAGTTCCTCATGAGTCGCTGATTGCTGCCATCCGCACATTTCGCGGCATTCGTCGGCGTTTTGAATGGAAGGGCGTCTGGCGCGGGATTCCCATGATTGATGACTATGCTCATCACCCCACCGCGCTGCGGGAAACCATCAAAACCGTCCGTCAGGTGTTTGGTTCTTCGCGTCTGGCGGTGATCTTTGAGCCTCATCAGGCGTCACGTCTCAAATTTTTGATGAACAATTTTGCCACCGCTCTGGCAATGTCTGATCAAGTCTTTCTCGCACCGGTATTTGCTGCTAGAGAAGGGGAAAACGCGGCTGGACAACAGTTGGTGACCGAGCTGGCAGCTCGGTTGAAAACACAAGGAATTCCCACAGAAATCTGTGGGACACTTGACCATCTGCGGTCAGCCGTAGAGCATAATCGCGGCACGATGGACGTGTTGTTAACTGCGGGCGCAGGCCAAATCGACCGGATTCATTATGAGCTTTCTCGACGAATTCCCAGACATTCTCAAACGCGACGAGCCACTGGCTCCTTACACCTGGATGAAACTGGGGGGGCCAGCTCAGTACTTCCTCGAACCGCGTAGTCTCGAAGAACTCGTGGCTGTGGTGAAGGCCTGCGCGGCCCAGAAGGTCACCGTCCGTGTTCTTGGTGGTGGCTCGAACCTGCTGGTGCGTGAAGAAGGCGTCAGCGGCGCGGTCATCAAGTTGACCCACGAAGCCTTTCAGAACGTGTCTATTACGGGAAATCAGCTGGTAGCTGGTGGCGGCGCGCTGCTCTCCAATGCCATTTCTCTGGCGGTCAAAGCCGGTTTAGCTGGTTTTGAAAACCTGGCTGGCATTCCGGGTACCGTTGGCGGCGCCCTTCGCGGCAACGCGGGCGGACGCAATGGCGATATCGGCCAATATGTCCGCTCAGTAAAAGTGCTGACGGTCGATGGTGAAGTTCTTGATCGAAGCGACGATGAACTTTCTTTTGGATATCGTCAGAGCAACCTGACCGAGTTAGTGATTCTGGAAGGAACATTTGATCTGGCGTCTGATGAGCCGGACGAAATTGTCCGTCGTCTCCGGAAGACCTGGATCATGAAAAAGTCGTCCCAACCTTTGGCTGCTCAATCAGCAGGCTGCATTTTTAAGAATCCTCGCGGATTGTCTGCCGGATCTTTAATTGATCAGGCAAATCTCAAAGGAACGAAGGTTGGCGGGGCCGAAGTCAGGACCGACATGCCAATTTTGTCGTATCGGATGGAAACGCCACGTCGTCAGATGTGATACGACTGATGGATCTGGTGCGAAGCAAGGTTTCTGAACAGTTTGCGGTCGATCTAGAGCCAGAAATCCAAATCTGGTAGACCTTGCCATTCAGATCGCCGATTTCCTGGAAGTGGACGTCGTGTTCACCTTCCAATCGTGCTTCAACGAGACCGTCGACCGCTGCGCAGTTGGCTCCATGAAGGAGAAAACCGGGCAGAAAAGTTGTTGGTTGGGAATGATGGCCGTGCCATAGGCAGGATGTGACGAATTCATCACGGTGTTTTCAGCCGTTTGAACTTGCCAGCGCATCGTGTCGTCAGGAAAGCGACTCAGGGAGGAGTCACAATGACGGTTTTTCAGCCACAAACGGTGCAGTCCAGGCTTCATTTTCAGAAGCCGAGTCTGGTGGCTTGTGGTCTGGCAACTGGCGGTCTTCTCCTGGCCCTGTCCTGGGGATCGATCCGTCCCCTCGTCGCAGCCGACATGGCGGATGAAGGGCCAGTTTCCGCCCTCAGTACCGAAAATCAGTCGGCGTTGCCGCCTGCCTTGGTAAATCTCGCCATTAAGCCGGATCGACTCATTCCCCTGGCTCTTCCCGGAAATACTCTTCCAGGCGACAGACAAAAATCAGCGATTGTGCAGACAGCTGGCCAGTCCGGGACTCCCACTAACCGTGTGAAATACTATCTGTTTCAGGTGCAAGTCATCGAAGTTGATGAGCAGGGCGTGCAGACGGTTGTGGCCACTCCGCGAATCCAGACTACGGGAACGCCGGCAGGTTTTGTCTCGGAGCGACCTAACGGCCAACGTTTCGAGTTCAATGTGGCGATCTCTGACTCCTTGAGCCGTACTCAAGGAGAACTTGTCGCTAATCCGCTGCCGCTCCCTCCCTCACCTCAAGGGAGAACCGCCGCTGCCAATCCTTACCGCTTCACCGAGGCTGCCGAATCAACAGGTGCCATGCCGCAAATTGGCAGCCTGGCACCCCCGGAGTCCACAATTCCGGGGGTCAGTGACAGTCGTCGGCTGGATGTCGATGGACTGCCGCCCATGCCATCGCTTCCCGATGTCTCTGCCAAGCCAATCGCCAAACTGGCCAATGCCACCCTACCAGCCACACCATCGCCACTGACACCCAATTCCAATGCCGCAGCCATTGGCACAGGAACGCCGGCCGTTGTGGAATCGGTGCTCGATCGTTTGTCCAGGAAGATCACTGTCAATATCTCTAACGAGACGCGTCGTTCTGCCCTGCGAAAAATTGCTCAAGAAGCTGGCGTGAACATCATTATTGACCCCGCGGCTCTGGTCTCATCACGTCCCGCCCTCGACCTGCCAGTGAGTCTTGCTATCGCCAATCAACCGGCAGATGAAGTCATCGAGCAACTGGTCTCAGCCGCTGAACTGACCTATGCCATCAAGCATGAGGTGATCCTGATTGGCCATGCTGAGCAACTCAGGCCTAAACCGGAAGACTATTACGTCAGAACTTACCCAGTGGCCGGGATCGCTCCTTTGAGCAATGGACAGCCCGATTTTGAAGCGCTCGTCAACGAAATCCAGACGAAGGTTCAGCCCAAATCCTGGCAAGGCTCGATCAGCGGCAGCATCCGTGTCTTTCATTCAACAGGGGCGCTGGTCGTCCGCCAGACTGAAGCGGGCCATTACGCCCTTGAAAAATATCTGAAAAAGCGAGAGCAACATTAACGCGTCCCTTCCGCTATCAACCTTTTGGTGCTGGCTCTTTTTGATCGCTGTGTCTCGAAGGTAACGCTATGACTCGCGAGAAGTTTGAACTCTCAACAGCACCTGCCCCACAATGGAAAATTGCCGTTCTCATGGGCGGTGAGTCCGAAGAACGTTCCATCAGTCTGAAAAGTGGACAGGCCGTCTCCGCTGCTCTCAGTCATCGCGGCCACTTTGTCCTTCCCATTGACCCGGCAGTCGTCTCTTTGCAAGGGCTTGACTGGAATGGTTTTGACGCTGTCTTCATTGCGCTCCACGGCCGCTTTGGTGAAGATGGTCAAGTGCAGGAACTTCTAGAACAGGCCGGAATTCCCTATACCGGAAGCCATGCGGAAGCTTCTCGTGTCGCTTTTGATAAATCGCTGTCCAAGCAGGCTTTTCACCGCTGTGGAGTGCCTACTCCCCGCTGGCGTCAACTCACCGAACATGAAACACCACAGTCATTAGCGTCCATTGCTGCCGAGATCGGCTGGCCATTAGTGATTAAGCCCGCATCGCAGGGATCGAGCCTGGGAGTGACAATTGTTCGTCATCCAGAGCAACTCTTCGAGGCCTATGCCAAGGCGAGACATTATGATTCCACGCTGCTGATGGAAGCCGCCATTATCGGGCAGGAATGGACAGTCGGTCTGCTCGACGATGAGATCCTGCCGCCGATTTGTATTGAGACCGACCGCGAATTCTTCGATTGGACAGCCAAATACGAAGACGATTCCACACGATATCTTCTGGACAGACCGCTGGCTGCTGTCACTCATGCCAAGCTTGAAGCAGCCTGTCTCCAGGCACGGCAGGCTTTGGGAGTTTCAGGCCTGGCCCGTGTCGACTTAATGCTTGATCATCAGGGGGAACCCTATGTTTTGGAAATCAACACGGTTCCCGGATTAACCGACCATAGCCTGGTTCCGAAAGCAGCCCAGCGCATGGGATTATCCCTGGGCATGCTGTGTGAAGAAACGATTCGCCGCACGCTTGATCGCCGTCCTCGCAAGCCGCATCTCTTGCGTCGCGCCACTTTATCGCCCGGCACCTCAAGGCAATAAGCCTTGACGGGTTTGAAGCAAAAAAGCAGGGATGAGAAGAAGTTGAGTGCCCGGCATTCATGCGGCATTCGTGCCATGCTTGCGGCTTTGAGAGCAAGCATGCCCTCTGAAACGAGTGAGGATCGACCGCAAACGCACATTCGTGCATGCTCACTCAGAGCCGGTGAGTAGGACACGAAGAGTCTTGAATTCCCAACACGGCACACCGTCCACGGTCAAATTGATCTGGGAAAAGTTGTGGATAAAAGACAGCTCCGGGCCGTGGGCAGAGCACACTCAGCGCCGTTAAATCCCGGGATCTGTATCAGATCGAACGTGGATCAACGACCGGCTCGCATATGCCGCCCCGAACTCGGAGGGCGGTGAAAGCTAGTGATCAAGTAGATAGAAGCCTCTTTCTTTACGAAAAACCAGCAGAGAGCCGGTGAAGATATTTTGAAGGAATTGAAGCCGTGACGCGACAACATACTAGCACATAAGAACTGTTTGATCTATCATGTGTTGTTCGGGTGTTTGTCAGTGGTTCCACTGATTTACAGAACTTTCAGCGGTCTTGCCCCCAAGACAAGATTCTTTTTCATTCGTTGCTCTCCGGCCAGTGGCCATTCTTTTTTCTATGCTTTCCACGGAGTTTCTACCATGTCGACCGTCACAGTCTGTCGTCGAGGTTTTACCTTGATTGAACTGCTGGTGGTGATTGCGATCATCGCCATTCTGATTGCACTGCTTTTGCCGGCCGTTCAGCAGGCCCGCGAAGCGGCCCGCCGTTCCCAGTGCAAGAACAACCTCAAGCAATTGGGGCTGGCTCTGCATAACTATCATGACACCTACAACATGTTCCCACTGGCTCAGGGGATCACAACCTTAGGAGTCACCACAAACGGAAACGATAACGCCAATTACTACAAGTCACGCAGCGCGCTACTGGCCATGCTGCCGTTCCTGGATCAAGCTCCGCTCTATAGCAAGTTTGATCAAAACTGGACGATGAATTATTCCACAAATTTAACTTACGCTCGCCAAAAATTGGCAGTTTTTTTGTGCCCATCAGATCTCGCATTTACCACGAGCTTGACAGGTGAATTTGAGTCTGGGCCGGGAAACAACTATGGCGTCAGCGCCGGGCCATGCTCTTTTTGGCAAGGTGCCGCGAATGCCCGTGGGATGTTTCAGCGGCTGCGTTCGGTTGGCTTTCGTGACGTAGTCGATGGAACCTCCAACACAGTAGCAATGATGGAGTCTGTCGTCAGCGACGGTAATGGCAGTATCTTTAATGCCAACACGGATATCACTAAAGGGGGGACAGCAGCATGGCCAACGACAAATGGTGATAATGGCTTGTGGTCATCGGCGGAAGTAGAAGCCTATGGGCTTGACTGTAAAACTGTTGGCGCGACAAACCATTACAGTAACGGACGAGTACACTGGGCCAGTGGCCTGACAGGCAATACGATTTTCAACACGCTTTCGCCACCTAATTGGAAGTATCCTGATTGTAATTACACGACAGGTAGCGTGACGGATGGTAAGGGTGTCTATGGCGCCCGCAGTCGGCATACAGGCGGCGTTCATACTTTGATGGGCGATGGAGCCGTGCGGTTTATCTCCGACAATGTTGATCTGGGTAATTGGCAGTCCATTGGTGGTGTCAGTGACGGCCGGACAACGGGCGAGTTCTAATCACGCCATAAGTTTTCACTAGTAAAAAACAACCAAGACCGTCGGTTGCCCCTGGGCCGACGGTCTTTCTTTCAGCTTCATTCTTCTCACTTCCTGATTTGATCATGGGGGTGGCTCCCCCGGAGGATTCTCATCATGCCTCGCATGTTTCTGATGATGTGTGTTGGAGTGCTGGCTGCGGCCAGTGTCGGATGCGGCAAAAGCGATGTGATTATTCCATCCCCTGCCAACGTTGTGTCAGAAGATGTGACCTCCTCTTTACCAGCACTGAAAAAGAAGCTGGAGCAAGTGGCTGCTTCAGGTGAAGGGGGCAGCTCTTTGATGGGGATTCAGGAGTCGATCGAAAAGAACGTGACCGACGCCAACCTGAAGGCCAGCTTGCTCAAAGAAAATACCCAGCTTAATTCGTCTTCTGACCCCAACCGGATTAAAGCGATCGCCAAACGCATGGCTGAAAAACTGTAGAATCGTGGCCCATCTCATCGGGCGGCTTTCTTTCATCGATCCTGAGGTTTATGTTGGGCCATCATGACAGACCATGATTAACTTCATTAGAGCTGCGAAGGAATGGCCCATGAAACCTCTTTTCTCCCACGTTTTTTCACCATGGCTGGGGGCGATGCTGTTAGCCGCTGCTTGTGTGCTGGGAAGCCCGGTTCCGGTAATCGCACACGCGGAAGTCTCTCAAGCCAAAGGCTCGGTCGTCGCCAAGGCGATTGACTCAGGCTATGAGATCACCATCGATGGGCGTCCTTTCACCACGCTGCATCTGGCTCCTAACCAGAAGAAGCCCTATTTCTGGCCGATTCTCGCCAGCGATGGAACGATTCTGACCCGGCCGATTGAAAAAAACGAAAAAGATCACCCTCACCACAAGGGACTGTGGATCAGTATTGATGAAGTCAATGGATCCCGTCACTGGATGGAAAGGGAAGCCATCGTCACCCGGAAAGCCACTGTGATCAAAGATTCTGGTGACGAAGTCCAGATCCAGCTGGAAAACGAATGGCTGAACGGCGAAGGCGTTGCTCAGCTGAAAGAAACAACACTCTGGACAATCACCAAGGATCGTCTGTTCATTGCCGATATCAAGTTGCAGCCCCTCGTTGACTCGGTCGTTTTTGGCGACACCAAGGAAGGTTTTCTTGGGGTTCGGATTGCTCAGTCCATGCGAGAATTGCAAGGCGGCAAAATTCTGACAAAAAATGGAGACACCAAGACTAAAGAGGCTTGGGGGAAGCCAGCGGCATGGGTGGATTATACCGGGCCGGTTGGTGACAAGCTTTTCGGTATGACGATCTTCGATGATCCTGCCAATTTTCGCCCCAGCCGCTACCATGTTCGCGACTATGGACTGTTCACGATAAGTCCTTTTGGGCAAGGGTCTTATCAGAATGACGCCAGCAAAGCGGCCCCTGTGACTTTGAAAAAAGGATCAGAGAACGAAACCGTGACGTTGCGTTATGGATTGTGGGTTCATGACGGCGCCACCGACGAGTCGGCCATCAAAACTCAGCAGGCGGCTTTTGAGAGTGGCAGCCGCTAACGACAACAGATTCTCTCAAGCTGAGAATCTGCTTCCCCTCTGAATTACTGACGTAAACCTTTTCACAGATTTACTTTAAGCCGTGTTTTCCTTGCGATCAACCATGAGATGAAAGCGAGAATGACAATAGCTGCCAGGTCGTGGAATCGTCGTCGTGTTGGATTCTGCTTTCTGATTGGTATGCTAATTGGGAATGATCGTGCTCACATCAGGGACTTACCTATTGCTCTGGGCCGGTGATCCGTATAATTAACCAATGACAATCCCGCAATCAGACTGACGGGATGGCCGTGGGTCGTTTGAGAGGAATTGAAGAGATGTCCGTAACATTGACTGAAAACGCAGCGAAGGAAATCCAGCGAGTCATTTCCGAGCAGCAGATGCCTGACGGAACTCTGGTTCGTGTCGGCATTGCTGGCGGTGGTTGCAGCGGATTCAAGTATGCCTTTGGCTTTGAAGAAGCTGCCGATCTGGCCAATGACCAGGTCTTTGAACATCATGGGGTCAAGGTCGCTGTCGATAAGAAGAGCGCCCTTTACCTTGATGGCACGACCATCGATTTCTACACCGGACTGGATCGCCGGGGATTTGTTTTCGATAACCCCAATGCTGTTAAGAGCTGTGGCTGTGGCAGTAGCTTCTCAGCTTAAGCAAATGCCGACTCGTTAAGAATGTGATCTCAAAGATTCGCATTCGATCAAAATCATGGCATGCTCACCGCTTTGGAGGGGAGCATGCCATTTGCTTGCAATTGACCTTGCCTGAGCAGGTATCGCGAGCATTCTCACGGATTAACAGTTTGCTCCAGCGCATCGAGCAATTCTGTAATTTCCCGATGAGCCGACTGCGATTGAGTGATAATCAAGATCCCCGGGAGAGTTTCGATCACGCCCGTGGGTGGTTCCCCGTGATATAAAATCTGAATGGCACTGATCGACAGTTGCAGCGCTCCTGACGCGAACTTCTGAAACTCTGCCAGATCCAGTTCAGAAGGGTTGATCTTGATGTTGTCGCCGAGGGGAATTCCTCCCTGGCTGGGGTCTATACCCGCCATTTGCAACATCTGATTTTGTAAAGCGGGCACAGCACTTTGAGTCGTCGCAGGGGAGGCGTGAGGTGATGGTTTTTCCACACCCGTTGCTCCTCCCTTTCCCGACGCGTCAGTGGCTGGTTTTGAGGAAGCCTTCTCGTGAGTGGGCTTCCAACTCCAGGGGCGAATGGATGCCGCGATCACTCGGCGAAGATCCTCAGCCGACCAATTTCCGCTTTTTTCGAGCGTTTTGATCGAATAGACCCGCGTCTCTTTGTGAAGGTTGGCCTGAATATGAGTTGTCAGCAAGACACCTCCGTTTTCGATCAGCAAATCCCAGTCAATGGCTTGCGTAATAGAAAACGGCAGCACCATTTCGTCTGACGACATCATGGCATTCACGATGGAATTCATCGGCAACGCTGCCTGCACGGCTCTCAGCAAGACAACTTCTACACTGAGGCTATCGTCGTTGATCATGTCGACAGGCACTGTCAATTCGCCGATATAACGCCGGATGTATTGAAGGGTCATACCGGGAGTCGGTTCTACTGCCGGCTTCGCTGGCGATGATTTCACTGGAGTGGTCGACGCCGAAACAACTGGCGGTTGAGATGGTGCTGAATCCGTCTTATTTACGATAAGATCCGGCGCTTCTCCGGCAGCCGGGGATTTCTGTGCTGATGGAATAGAACTGCCAGCAGCTGACGCAGGAGGGACTTGGTCAGGTGTCGATGTGCTGGTTTTTGTCGATTGAATCGCCTCGGGTGAAGTGGTTTGAGGAGCAATCTCTGGCGGTAACATCTCCTCTTGAACCTGATCGGTCGTAATGAGGTTCAAGGCCACAGCTAGAGGAAAGATGCGGTCATGATCCAGCCTGACAGAGATGCCATGTTGCTCACGGATCTGTTGAAAAAGATCACTGAGACGAATGTGCTTCTGGTCATGAAAATCAAGCTGGGCCGGGCTTTGCAAAGCGGCTTCTATCGCAGCCCGCTGGGCAGATCTTAATTTGGCGGCAGACTCTCGAACTTTTGCCGGCTGATCCTCAGCGATCACTTCTTGCTGGCTCACAATGAAATGGCAGCAACCCGCTAGAAGAAGGGCACCATAGATGATCGTCAATTTGCTCACAGTTGACACTCCGCCACCTGAATCGACAGGCGTTTGAGAGACTCCTTGTTGGACAGTCCCGCCATTGTGCGGCAATCATCAATGAACGTCAATTTGTTCTTGAGAATGGCTGATAAGAATCGCAACTTGAAACACGTATCAGATCAAACTGAGGTTGCTTGTTCATACGCCCTCTCTACTGATCGCTACCTGAGCTTCAGCTCGCGCGCCCAGCCTCTCCCATCGGAATGGGAGAGGGGCATAGAACTCGCTATTATGTTATAAGGCGCCGTGCTGACTATATATCCAGCGGGTGCGTTTTAATCCTCATAGAGCCTGACGGTGATTTCCCCTTTGGAGTTAATCCAGCCGCGATAGAGTGCCTCAGTGTTGCGGGAGGTTGTCCATTGCCCTTTGCTGTTTAGAACAATAGCAGCCCCTTCACCTTCGACTTCTTTCAACTGGCGATTGATCACCTCTTGGGCGGCTTCCTGAATATTCAGTTGCTTATACTTCACCAGAGAGACAATCTCTTTCGAGACTCCATAGCGAATGAAGAATTCTCCATGACCTGTGCAGGAGACGGCAGCAGCCCCATCTTCGGCATAGGTGCCCGCCCCAATGATTGGGGAATCACCCACGCGACCAAACATCTTGTTGGTCATTCCCCCTGTCGACGTTCCAGCTGCAAGTTGCCCCTGGCTGTTACGTGCCACAGCGCCGACCGTGCCAAAATAAGCTTTTGAAGGGAGTTCCGCTCCCGCCGTTTTTGCGCGGGCCTTTTCAGCGTCCCAGGCTTGCTTGATGTCGTTCCAACGCTTTTCCGTCCAGAAGAACGAAGGATCGACGATTTCCAACCCCTGCTGAGTCGCAAAGACTTCGGCTCCACGGCCGATCATCATGACATGTTTGGACTTATCCATCACGGCCCGAGCCGCTGAAATGGGATTCCGAATGATGGTCACCCCCGCCACGGCCCCCGCTTTTTTCGTGGTTCCTTCCATGATGGATGAATCAAGTTCATTCCGACCTTCGTGGGTGAAAACGGCACCACGTCCCGCGTTGAACAACGGGTCATCTTCGAGCGTCCGAATGGCGGCTTCAACGCCGTCCAGCGGTGTGGCTCCCGCCTCTTTGAGGCGTTTGGCCCCCGCTTCGACAGCGGCTTTCAAACCCGCACGCAATTGTTTGTCGAGTTCGGGAGTCATTTCCTTTTTGTCGATCCCGGTTCCTCCATGGACACCGAGAATAACATCTTCGATAAGAAGATCGCTTCCCGTATTTCCCGGCCCTCGATCGTTGCTCATTGCTGCCCCACCAAATGTCGTCGCCATGAAGATTCCCATTATGGAGATGATCTGAGTACAGAGCATCCGAAAGAACAGATCATTGGCTGAGCGCAATCCAAACATCGTACGTGATTCCTTGTAAACCATGTGCGTGCGAGCGACACCATCTTGCCGATGAATGCTTCCTTCTGCCAGCCAATCGATGTGGGAACCATGGCTTTGCCACTGGAATGGGTGCCACCATGCTTTCCGTCGGTGGGAGGCGCCAGTGGCCGGAATTGCAAGAGCTTCTTCTGGTGGAGTGAGCCAGGCCAGCCCACTCAGTGCCTCAGGTATGCCATGCTGGCCCGCAAACGGTGCTCATCATGGTGTTAACCGCGGTGTTAATCATTGGCATCGTCATCAAGGCTGGTGGAAACCGAGGTCATTTCTTCGGTGTTGGCTTCAGAATTAGTGCTGATTTCCGAAGAGGTTTCGCCGGCTTCGGGAGCGGGTTTCTCATTTTCTGGGAGATTGACAGCAACAGTTTCTGCCGGATTTTCAGACGTGCTATCCGCTGGCTTCGCGACCGAACGAGTGCGTTTTTCTGGTGGGAGCAGGCGGTCGAGAATACCGTTCACAAATGAGCCGCTGTTTGCACCGCCAAAAGACTTGGCCAACTCTAATGATTCATCAATCACCACACGATGCGGTGTGTCAGTCTGGAGCAGTTCATAGGCTCCCAGACGCAGAACATTGCGATCGGTGGGCGCCATACGACTCAGCGACCAATTCACGGCGGCTTCTTCAATTTTCTTATCAAGCGATGGGCGGAACTCCATCACTCCTGAAAACAACTTCCACGCAAACCGTGCCAGCGTTTCATCGGGCAGGTCATTCTGAATCATTTTGCCGATCTGCTCAAATCCAACATCGGGATTGAGATCCTTCAGATACAGCATTTGCAAAACAACTTCGCGAGCCTTGTGGCGACGAGACATGAGCGTGGAATTCCAAAGAGCCAATCGAGGCGTTTATCTACCGGGAACATTCGGACATTTCGCAGATGCGATTCGTCCCCATCGGGGTGACGTCTGCTGCTGCCTGAACCTGCACGACAAAGAGATCATAGAGGAATTACTGGGAACTGCCTGACAGTGCAAGTAAGACGTTGCGTGTTTCGATAGCTGCCAGAACAGCTTCCACTCCTTTGTTCCCGGCCTTTCCGCCAGAACGATCCAGAGCGTGATCCATCGTTGGGCAGGTTAAAACGCCGAAAGCCACAGGGATGCCTGTTTCCAGGGCAATCTTCTGCAATCCCGCCGCCACTTGTTGATTGATGTATTCGTGGTGGGTGGTTTCCCCCTGAATGACGGCCCCCAGGCAAACCACAGCGCCATATGCCCCGGACTGTGCGAGCTTCTGTGCCACGATGGGTAATTCAAACGAGCCGGGGACATAGACCACCGTGATTTTGTCGTCTGCCAGGCCATGCCGGCGATAGGTGGAGATCGCCCCTTCCAGCAGGCGGTTGGTCACCAGTTCATTGAATCGTGACACAACGATGGCAACAGGTTCTTGAGCGGCAAGCAGTGTGGTTTCGATGATCTGAGTCATGGGAGGCTTCAGGGCTGAGGTGCTGTGGGATTCTGGGTAATGAGATATTAGAAAAACCGATAATTTCAGAGCAAATGGTGAACAGAACATTGAAAGTCATGAAGCAAGACGACAGAGAAGTTTATTGAACCACACACTTTTTTTGCCATGTGTTTTATCTGACGTTTCAGCTTTTTGTCTTCTGGCTTCCTGGCTCTCCATCAACTCAGGTTCATGGTATTCAAGAACTCTTCGTTGGTTTTGGTTCGTCGGAGTCGGCTGGTCAAAAGGTCCATGGCTTCCACGGGATTCATATCGCCGACAACTCGTCGAAGAATCCAGATTTTCCGGAGTTCTTCTTCCCCCATCAGCAGTTCTTCGCGACGGGTTCCCGAACGGTTGATATCAATCGCGGGCCAGACACGTTTTTCGACCATGCGTCGGTCAAGGTGCAGTTCCGTATTGCCTGTCCCTTTGAACTCTTCAAAGATGACGTCGTCCATCTTGCTGCCGGTATCTACGAGAGCTGTCGCAATGATGGTCAGGCTTCCTCCTTCTTCAACGTTGCGGGCGGCTCCGAAAAATCGCTTGGGATGTTGAAGGGCATTGGCATCCACACCGCCGGTCAGAATTTTTCCCGAGTGAGGGACTTCCGAGTTCCAGGCGCGCGCCAGACGTGTGATCGAGTCGAGGAAAATGACCACGTGCTGGCCATATTCCACCATTCGTTTGGCTTTTTCGATGACCATTTCCGAAACTTGAATATGCCGGCTGGGAGGCTCATCAAAAGTGCTGGAGATCACCTCGCAATTAGGGCCTTGAACTTGCCGCTCCATGTCGGTGACTTCTTCGGGCCGCTCATCGATCAGCAGTACGATGACATAGACATCCGGCTCGTTGGCCAGCACGGCTTTGGCCAGATTCTGCAAGAGAATCGTCTTACCGGCCTTGGGAGGCGAGACAATGAGACCACGTTGCCCCATCCCAATCGGAGCAATCATGTCGACCACGCGCGAGCTGTAGTCAGAAGAGATGCCTGCGAGTCGTAATCGTCGTTCAGGATGCAGCGGCGTGAGATCATCGAAGAAGACCTTCTCGGTGAGAAGGTTGGGGTCTTCGTTGTTAATGGCTTCGACACGCAGCAACGCGAAATAACGTTCGTTTTCTTTGGGGGGACGAATCTGTCCTGCGACCGTTGCTCCGTTCCTTAAACCGAACCGGCGGATCTGGCTGGGAGAAACATAAATATCGTCCGGACACGGCAGATAGTGATAGTCTGGACTGCGCAGAAAACCAAAACCGTCCGGCAGAATCTCCAGTGTCCCTTCGCCGAACATCAGGCCGTTCATCTTGGTTCGTTCTTTCAGGATCTTGAAAATCAGATCCTGCTTCTTCAAACCGGTGTATTCCGTAATGTTCTCGGCTCGAGCAATATCGATGAGTTCCTTCATCGTCAGCCGCTGAAGCTCGGCGACATGAATTTCGTTCTCACCGTTCTTGGCCAGCTCGTACTTCTCATCGCCCGGCAGCGGATGATCATCATCACTTCCTGCACCGCTGGAAACACGGGTGGAAATCCCGGCATTGGAACGACTATCGGAATTCCGTCGCTGATCAATCCGGCTGTCGTCACCAGAGATCGCCCCTCCGCCCATCCCGCTGTCGTCACGACCTCTATCGTCACGACCTCTATCGTCACGACCTCTGTCGTCACGGCTTCTGGAAGGCCGCTCTCCCTCATTTCGTTCGATTTTCTCGCTGCTGGCCGATGTGTCTTCTTCTCGAGGAGGGAGCGAGGAGGAGGTTCCCGAAGCGCGTGACGTACCGGCATCACGTCGCAGCGATCCCAGAGGAGTCGGCGAAGCATCGGGGGACATGGCGGTCTCATTGGAGCGACCGAACGAAGCACGTGGTTTCATGGTCATGGCGAAGGCTGCCTGACAAACGGAGGGAAGAATGTGAGCAGGTTGTTGATTCGTGAAGCAGTTGTTGACCAGCATGTGGCAAGTGACGCCCAGATCATGACTGGCAATGAATGAGTCGGAAGTCGTCGAGAAAATAAGGAGCGGGCTTCTTTGGCTGATCGATGCAAGTTTCCAGAAGAGGGATCTGACGCAGAAAAATTGGCCGATGGCTGGTCAGTCGTGGTCACAGGGGTTGAGCCATGCTGTCTGTCGTCAGAGACGGTTTTATGACTCAGCCAGTTTTGGATTAGTTCCCGCAATGCCCGGGGAGCCGCATCACTGAGGTAATCATTAACCACGACGGCGTCTGCATAGGCTCGTTTTTTTTCCAGCGGCCACTGGCTGGCTTCACGAGCGGCCAGATCCTGCTCCGACCAGCCACGTTCAGCCACTCGACTGCGACGAGCATCATCGTCTGTTTCAATAAACACCAGATAATCGCAACGGGACTTCCAGCCAGATTCCAGCAAGACGGAGGCATCCAGCAAGACCGCGGCATATCCTTCGTTCGCAGCAGAAGCAATTCGATCCAGAAGTGCCTGACGTATCTGCGGCTGTACGATCTGCTCCAGTTGTCGACGAGCGGCCAACTTCTCCGGGGAGTCGCCAAAGACCTGTTGCGCCAGTCGCTTGCGATCAATTTCGGTCTTAACAATTCCCAGGGATTGATGGCCATGACTCAGCACGTGACCAGGCTGTTCACTCTGTGATGAAATGGCATCTGCCAGAATCTCTGTCCCAAAGATCTGAACCAGCTGAGCCAGTATCGGGGGATTTTTCAGCACTTGATGCCCGATTTTGTCGGCATCCAGGACAAGCCAGGGAGGTGTTACGCCCGTTGCCGCTGACTGCGCAACGAAACTCTTGCCGGAGCCGATTCCGCCCAGCACACCAACCACAAGGACTCGAGTGGATTCAATCGCAACGTGCGATGTCATGAATAGTTACCGGCAGAGTGAGCTAAAGACGTGTAGGAATCGGAGAGGAGATCAATTGTGATAGGTCTTCATCCGTATGAATCATACAGGCAACCAACGAATATCCTGGAAATTCAAAGAAGACAGGAAGGCAGGAGAGAGAAAGTAATCAGGCAATGCCCGATAAACAGTCGTGATTTTTACGAGGATGGGGCTTTTCCGTGAGTGGTTAAAGTGAGATGCGAGCAATGTTTGAGAACAACAGGCGATAAGCCGGGCTAGCATCACGTTAAAGGGTGGCTGGCGATGACAGGTGAGAAACGGGAAGCTGAACCGAAACATAATTTAGCCAAATCGTTGCTCAATGACATTCCGTCAACAAAAATTCCTCGTGAATGATCCGCACCTTGTGACCCTCACTGTGAATAATCCACAGAGAAGCTCAGTGACATTGAAACACAATGACACTGAAACACGGCGGCAGTGATGCACGCACCCTTCACTCAGAATTCTTTGTGCAGATAGGCGTTGATGATTTGCTTCTGATATCCTGCCCCCCACAGATCGAAGTGTCAACTAAAAAGCGGTGTCATGCAGTCAATCCTCAGGGATGAACAAATCAACAAACGTCTATAGGTTCTTCCGGATGCCCTCTGTCAATATTGCCCGGACGTTGGAAGAAGCGGCGGCCCAATGGCCCACGCAACCCGCGATTTTCATGCCCCCGGCTTCAGGAACATTAAACCGTTCCCGTTACCAAATGCTGACTTTTGACGAACTGCATCAGTTGGCCAGTGACGTTGCGGCGGGTCTGAATGCCATGGGCGTGACTCGCGGCACCCGGGTGGCGTTGCTGGTTCCTCCCTCGATCGAGTTTTTTGCTTTGACTTTCGCCCTGTTTCGTTGCGGCGCGACACCAATTCTGATTGATCCCGGCATGGGCCGAAAAAATCTGGCTCAATGTTTTCGCGAAGCTCGCCCAGAGGTCTTTATCGGCGTGACCAAGGCCCACATCGCCCGCTGCTTGTTCGGCTGGGCCAAAAAGACCCTTCGGCAATACATTACTGTGGGACGAAAACTCTGGTGGCCGGGCCGGACTTTTCAGGATCTTTGTCAATTGGGAAAGAAGGCAGGTCATTTACCCATCGCGCAACTGGATGCCGATGTAACCGCAGCGATCCTTTTCACCAGTGGCAGCACGGGTATTCCCAAAGGGGCCGTCTATACGCATCATATTTTTCTCAGTCAGGTGGCGTTACTGCAAAAGGGACTCGGGATTCAACCTGGTGAGGTGGATCTCTGCACCTTTCCACTTTTCGCGCTCTATGCACCGGCCTTAGGAATGACAGCCGTCATTCCTCGTATGAATTTTACCCGCCCGGCTCAAGTGAATCCGCCAGAAATCTGGACGCCGATTGCAGAGTTCAATGTGACGAATCTGTTTGGTTCGCCAGCCCTCATGCGCCGTCTGGCCACTGCTTCGATAAAAGAAGGCAAGACGTTTCCGACAATCAGGCGGGCCGTTTCTGCCGGGGCGCCTGTCAGCCCGCGCGTGTTGGAAATGCTTCAGCCTCTGCTGCCATCAGGAACACCCATTTTTACCCCCTATGGTGCAACGGAATCATTGCCTGTCGCGATCACTTCCAGCCAGGAGATTCTTGGCCAAACACAACAAAAGTCAGCACAGGGGGCGGGGATCTGCATCGGACACGTGGTGGAAGGAATGCAGGCAGAGATTATTCGCTTGACCGATGAACCTCTCCCTGAGTGGACGGAAAAGCTGTTGGTCAAACCCGGCGTGATTGGCGAAATTGCGGTGTGTGGCCCTGTGGTGACAAAAGCTTACGATGCTCGCCCCGAGCAGACAGCCCTTGCAAAAATCGTTGATCCTCGAAATGGAAACGTCTGGCATCGCATGGGTGATGCTGGTTACCGGGATGACGAAGGGCGACTCTGGTTTTGTGGCCGAAAGTCGCAGCGGGTTGAGCTGCCAGAAAGCCTGGGAGTACCCGCGCAAACGCTGTTTGCCGATCAGTGTGAGGCCGTTTTCAACGTGCATCCGGACGTCGCCCGCACGGCATTGGTCGGGGCACATCGAAATGGCCAGACGATTCCGGTTCTGTGTATTGAACGCTTGTCCGGAAGCCGACTTCCCTTTGTCGAACTGGAGGAACAGTTGCGGTCATTAGCCATTGGCTGCCGAGAGACCGCTGCGATTGAGCATTTTCTTGAGCACCCCGCCTTCCCGGTCGACACTCGGCACAATTCCAAGATTTTCCGCGAAAAACTCTCTCCATGGGCCAGCCAGCAATTAGCCCGTGCAAAGTCATTTCGATCCAGGTGACTGTCCCTGCCGGTGAGTCTGCCATTCCTGGTATGCCAAAACATAAAACCGTTGGCGTTTTCGTAAATGAACTATTAGGCTGATGATTCTTCCATGACGGGATTGTTGCCAGGCGCGAGCAACGTCCTTCAGTTGAAGTCTTTGTTTCCCTGCCTGAGGACTCATCAATGCCCCATGCTCTCCGCTTATTTCCCCGCCTTCAGCACTGCACCAGCCAGCTTGCCAAAGTTTTTACAGTTCTTGCGATTGTCGCCGCCAGTGGCTTCCCCGCAGCTGCCGAGGACAATGTTCCGCCAGCGGGATTTACCGCCCTGTTTAACGGCAAGGATCTCGCCGGTTGGTGGGGGCTGGGAACATTTGACCCCCGTAAGCTCGACGCGATGACTCCTGAGGAGTTCGCCGCCTTCAAAGAGAAAAGCCTGGCTGACATTGCGCAGCACTGGTCGGTCAAAGACGGAGTGCTCACCAACGATGGTCACGGGTTATATCTGACCACCGATGAATCGTTTGGCGATATCGAGTTGTTTGTTGACTATAAAACTGTTCCTAAAGCCGACAGCGGCATTTATCTGCGAACCACCCCCCAAATTCAGATCTGGGACACGACCGAAACATCCAAGTTCGCGATTGGTGCTGACAAAGGCTCGGGTGGCCTTTGGAATAATCTTCCCGGAAAACCCGGCAAAGACCCACTGGTCAAGGCTGATAAGCCTTTTGGCGAATGGAACCGCTTCCGCATTATTCAGGTCGGTGCTCGTACGACGGTTTATCTCAACGATCAGCTTGTCGTCGACCATGCCATCATGAACAACTACTGGGACAAGCCTGCGCCTCTTCGCCGCAATGGGTTTATCCAGTTGCAAACCCACGGCGGTGAGATTCATTGGAAGAATATCTTTGTTCGCAAAATCGGGAGCGAAGAAGCCAATCAGATTCTCGCTTCAAAAAATAACGCGGGTTTTGAACCGCTCTTCGACGGCAAGTCCCTTGATGGCTGGGCCGGCGCCACCGATCAATATGAAGTGGTCGATGGGGCCATTCGCTGCCAGAAAGGAAAAGGGGGCAACCTTTTCACAGAGAAGGAGTTTGACAACTTCGTGGCGCGTGTGGAATTCAAGCTTCCTCCCGGCGGAAATAATGGTCTCGCCATTCGTTTTCCCGGTAACGGCAATCCCGCCTACACCGGCATGACCGAACTCCAGGTGCTCGATAATGACGCTCCTCAATACCAGAAGCTGGATGTTCGCCAGTACCATGGCTCCGCCTATGGTGTGGCAGCGGCAACTCGTGGTTACCTCCGTCCTCAGGGAGAATGGAACTTTCAGGAAGTGACGGTCAACGGCAGCACAATCAAGGTGGAACTTAACGGAACAGTCATTCTGGATACCGACCTTTCCAAGGCCACTGAATTCATGGCCAACTCCCCTCATCCCGGCAAAGATCTGACCAAAGGCCACTTCGGATTCGCCGGCCACGGCGACCCCGTCGCGTTCCGCCACGTATCGATCCGACCTTTGACAAAGTAAGGCGTGTTCATAGGATCGGTCGGACTTGGAATCGATCGGACATCGTCATTTCTCAAAAAAGCCACCGCAGGTTGATCCGGCGGTGGCTTTTTGTACCAATGATATTGATAATTGCCATTAAACGCCCAAGCTTGCACATGCGTGAGTGATGTTCGCTGAACTGATGCCTGCTGATCAACGAAACTGATGATATCTATTGATCAGGAATAGAACTTTAAATGACGCAGTCACAAAAAAGTAAAAAAAAACATCAAGCGACTTGTCTGAGTTTTTTCTCTGGCGCCATGGGGATGGATCAAGGGCTGGAAAATGCCGGATTTGAAGTTCTTCTCGCCTGTGATTCAGACCGCTATTGCAGAGAAACGATCGCTCTTAACCGCCCATTTATCCCTGTCCTTGAAGATCTAAATCGTTATTCGGCTAAAGAAATATTAGATTTCGTTGGAAAGAAGCCAGAAGAAATCGACCTTGTCGTTGGTGGGCCACCTTGCCAAGCGTTTAGCACTGCGGGAAAGCGCAATGGCTTTAAGGACGACAGAGGAAACGTTTTTTTGAAATTCCTGGAAGTGGTGTTTCAAATCAAGCCCAGATTTCTTGTCATTGAGAATGTAAGAGGACTACTGTCATGCCCCATGACACATCGTCCTCATCAATTCCGTGGCCCCGAGTTCGATGAGCTATCAAAAGATGAGATGCCCGGTGGTGCGTTGAGGTTTGTTTTGAGTCTGCTTAAGCAGAATGGTTACGGCTACAGCTTTGATCTCTATAATTCTGCAAACTTTGGGACGCCGCAGATACGAGAAAGAGTCGTGTTGATTTGTTCTCGCGATGGTAAAAAACCGCCATATTTAGTGCCTACTCACAGCGAAACTGGTTCGTTTGGCCTTCCGAAATGGACGACTTTTAGAGAAGCAACCGGCGACTTAATAGAGCATCGTCATATCGACTTCCCTGAAAAGCGACTTCATTACTATCGCCTTCTTAAAGAAGGGCAGAATTGGCGTTCGCTGCCTGTGAAACTTCAGGAAGAAGCTCTTGGAAAATCCTATTTAGCAGGTGGCGGAAAAACTGGATTTCTCCGCCGATTGGCCTGGGATAAACCGGCACCGACATTAGTCACGCATCCAGCAATGCCTGCCACCGATTTAGCTCACCCTGTCGAAGATCGCCCGTTATCGATTGAGGAATATCGCCGTATCCAAGAATTCCCCCCGACCTGGAAGCTCGCAGGATCACTGCTAGAGCAATATCGGCAAATAGGAAATGCCGTCCCCGTTGGTTTGGGGACAGCCGTGGGAAGTCTGGTTATGCAATTACTGAAAAATCAAACCGTCATTCAATATGAAGAATTTCAGTATTCTCGATATCGAAACACGCGTGATCATGACTGGGAATCACAATTTCATTCTGGGAAAAAGCAAGTCGGGCGGCAGATGAATGGCCAGCAAATGGTTCTTTTCAGATAGCTATCGTGCCTGGTGTTTTTCAACATACTGGCGAACAAACTCTTTGAATCCATCCTCCGTTAAAGGATCGCCTTGAATTTGGAACGGGAAACCTCCCCAGTTGGTTTTGCCAGTTTTACTGAAGCTGCGAAACCACTTTTTGATTTCGGCTCCAGAACGAATTTTTCTGCTGGAAGAGTTTTCTGAATTATCCCGGTTCTTTATCTGAAATAAGATCCATGTTCCATCAGGCTTTCTTTTCAGCAAATCAATCGCTTTGACAAAGCTGCCAGCACACCAACTCCACCCCTCAGATTGCAGTCTGGTCGCTATATATCTTTCAAGGAGATGGCCGACACAGTTTTCAGCGATCATGGCGCGTCTGTGGTCAATCTCGATGTTTTTCAATTGAGATTCGTCGTATCCATGTGCCACTTTGAGCAGAAATGACACAATGTCGTCTGGCACCGTCGTCGAACTTGGTGGTGCAATATCATTACGAAGCCAATCTCTCGCATACTTCTGCGCAAGAGCGTCCACTCCCGCAGTTGTCGCTAAATTCGGTGATTTCCCTCTCCAGCTAAGAAACTCTGGATGCTCTATGAGAAAATTGCAGATTTGGACAAAGCCTTTTACGGCTGAAGTTTCAGAAATGCGTTTTTCTATTATGTGTGAGATTTCATTATCAGCTAGCATGAATGGATTCTATTTTCAGATTCGGGCACAGAGATACTGACGAGTTACACCTTTGCGCGAGTCGCCTAATCAAGCTTCGTTAATATCGAAAGTCCTTCCAACGCTCAAAAAGTAACACGGGCAACCACATTTTCCATGCGATTGCCCGTGCCTTTTTAAGAAGTACCAAAGGGTCCTTCGGCTCTGTCTATTAAGGGGTCACACAGCAGCGAGAGCTTGTGTCAGGTCGGCGAGGATGTCTTCAATGGCTTCAGTGCCGATCGACAGGCGGATGAAGTCTGGCGTGACCCCTGTAGATGCCTGCTCTTCGGGGTTTAGTTGCTGGTGAGTGGTGCTGGATGGGTGAATGATCAGCGACTTTGAGTCACCCACGTTCGCCAGGTGCGAGAACAGCTTGACGTTGTTAATCAACTTGATGCCGTTTTCCTGCTGCTGCTTCGGGGTGGCTCCCTTAATACCGAAGCCCAGAATCGCTCCGCAGCCCTTCGTCAGATACTTCTTTCCCAGCTGATAAGAAGGATGTGACTCCAGTCCGGTATAGTTCACCCAGCTCACCTTGGGATGGGCTTCCAGGAACTTGGCCACAGCCAGAGCGTTGGAACTGTGGCGTTCCATACGGAGATGCAACGTTTCCAGACCTTGCAAGAACATGAAAGCGTTGAACGGACTCATGGCGGGGCCGAGATCGCGGAGTCCCTGCACGCGGCATTTGAGAATATAAGCCAGATTCATCGGGCCAAAGGTCTCAAACAGTTTCATGCCATGATAGCTGGGGTCTGGTTCGGTGAACTCGGGGAAGCGGCCGTTATCCCAGGGGAAGCCACCTTTTTCGATGATCACGCCGCCGATGGAAGTTCCATGCCCGCCGATGAACTTGGTGCAGGATTCCACAATGATGTCTGCGCCAAAATCAAACGGACGGCAGAGGACGGGCGAAGCCAGCGTGTTATCGACGATCAGCGGCACGCCGGCCTTGTGAGCAATATCAGCAATCGCTTCCAGGTCAGGCACATCGACTCGCGGGTTGCCAATAGTTTCCAGATAGATCGCTTTCGTCTTGTCATCGATGGCCCGGGCAAAGTTCTCGGGCTGGCTCTGATCAACGAATTTGGCGTTGATCCCCATACGAGGGAAGGTGTAATGGAACAGGTTGTAAGTCCCGCCATAAAGGCTGGTGCCGGAAACAAAGTTATCGCCAGCCGTGCAGAGGTTCAGCAATGCGATGGATTCTGCAGCCTGTCCCGAAGCCACGCAGAGTGCCCCGCTGCCCCCTTCGAGAGCAGCCAGCCGCTTTTCCAGCACATCGGTGGTCGGGTTCATCAACCGGGTGTAGATGTTGCCGAATTCCTGAAGTGCGAACAGGCGGGCGGCGTGATCCGTGCTGTTGAACACGTATGAAGTTGTCTGATACAGCGGCACCGCGCGTGAACCCGTCGTGGGGTCAACCGACTGGCCCGCATGCAGGCAAAGCGTTTCCGGACGATACGATTGGGTCATGATGTGACTTCCACGAAAATTGAGAGTAATCACTCCTGAAAAAACCGGTGGTGCTGGTTTGGAAATGCCAAAAGCTTCGTCAGATCCAGCGGCAGCCGAGGTTTTGTGAGAGCCTCTCAGAGAACAGGACGGAAAAATTGTCCCACGTTCTCTTTCCGAATGGGGCCACCGACCTGACAATCACCAAATACCATCGGTTAAGTCGGAGTTGAGAAGTTAGCTGATTACTGAACGCCTCGCAAATGGCCAACTGACCGATTCTTGCCCCCACTGTGGAAGTCACACGAACCACTACTGACACCTGGCTGAAAATCGAATCTCCTCGTTCATGACACTCCTGTTAAGAAGAATGCCTCCCACAGAAGGGGGTTAACTGATCACGACCTTCACACAGGATTCCCCAGAAAATCGATAGCCGATCAGTTGGTCATCGTAAGGCCTCTTCACCTGCTGTCTCTTTGCCCGCCGTCTCTTAAGCGCCGGTATTAAGGTAATGGGAAATCTTGTCTTTGATCTCGTCTCGCACGCGCCGGAAGAAGATCATTTTTTCCGCTTCTGTGCCTGTGGCTTCAGCGGGGTCTTCAAATGGCCAGTGAAGGACTTCCTTTGCGCCGGGAAACACTGGGCATGCTTCTTTAGCGTTATCGCAGACAGTGACCACGAGATCGAATGCTTCGTTCTGAAACTGAGTGAGTGATTTGCTGGTGTAGCTGGAAATGTCGATCTCCAGTTCACTCATCGCCTGGATGGCGAGGGGATGCACATATCCCGAAGGGCGCGACCCCGCTGACTCGGAGACCCATTGACCATCGCCCAGAGTTTCCCACAGAGCTTCCGCCATTTGAGAGCGGCATGAGTTTCCCGTACAGAGAATTAAGACACGTGGCATTCAATGACGTCCTTGGGAAGAGTTGATTGAGAGGAGCAACACTCGGTTCCCTGCACACAGCAGCAACCGATCACAGCGATCAATGCCCCCAGAGGAGGGGCGAGAAGGTAGATCCACAAGTCTTGAAGTTCCCCGCTGATAACGGCCGGGGCGAGGGAACGGGCGGGGTTCATTGAAGCGCCACTGATCGGGCCGGCGAACATGGCTTCAAAGGCAACCACCCCTCCAATCGCGGCCCCCGCCATGATCCCTTTCTCTTTGTCCTGGGTCGAAACGTTGAGAATGACGAACATCAACATAAACGTCAGCACCACTTCCAAAATGAACGACTGCCACCATGAACCGGAAGGCAATGTCGCACCAAGATCTGGATGCTCAAGAAACAGAAGGCGCAACAACCCGCTCGCCACCAACGCACCGGCTAACTGGCTCAGAATGTAAGGCAGGACTTGTTTCTGCGAAAATCGGCCTGCAACCCAGAAGGCCAGCGTGACAGCAGGATTGATGTGAGCACCGGAAATGTCTCCCAGAGCATAGATCATTGACATCACGGCGAGTCCGAATGTCATCGCAATGCCCACATGCGAAACAGTCCCCTGGCTGACATCATTGATCACGATGGCCCCGGTTCCTGCGAAGACCAGGGCAAATGTTCCCATGGCTTCTGCCATGTACTTTCGCCAATCGCTGTTCTGAATCATCTTGCTCGTTCACTCCGCCACTGCATGGCATCATCGCCATATCGCCATGATTATCTTCAAAAAAATCAGTTAACCGCTTTTTTCCGGCAAGACAGATCAGAGACCAGCACGGCTTCCAGGCAAGAAAAGAAATGATCAAGACAGTCGCATTTGAGCTGGTAGTAATTCATTGAGCCATCTTTCCGGAGGGTCACCAGGCCGACGTCTTTGAGGATGGCCAGATGCTTGGATACGGTCGATTGGTCAGCCCCGACGGCGATGGTCAGATCTCCAACGCACATCTCTTTTTTCTGAAGTAGATCCAGCATCAGCAGGCGGCTCGGATGAGCCATTGCCTTGGCAATTCTGGCGCGTGCCTCGTAGCGGATTCGTTGTTTATCTGATATGGCCATATCGCCATACTGCCCATTGCGGCCTATCTCGTCAAGCTTGGGAATTCACAGAAATCAAGCGCCACACCTGTTGGAATGTGTTGTACGACATCAATATCAAATTTGGGCCAAAACTCTCGCAATTTTTTGAAAGAGGGAGACCTCATTGCCACTACAACTCTCGCATCACTGAGAACACAAAACGGCTTTCACCTTCCAGAAATATCGATGATCTGGAAAGAGAGGTGAAGATTTTCAATGTCTCTTTGCGTATCCTTAATACGCTTTCCGAGGCTTGGCGATCTTGAACCCACCAGTTGCCAGTCTCTGCCAATGACCTGATTACATGATTGACTCTGGAAAGGTTGGTTTATGTTGACCTTCATTCACCGGCGAACGACGCACGCGACCTTCGCTGCCCTGACTGCTCCATCGATCTGTTCCGCCCATGGTCTTCCTTTCATCAAGGGATGCATCATGGCCTTGGTTGCCGTGGGGTTGATGTGCTTGCCGCACGTGGCGGTGGCTCAGGAAGCGGGCAGTGGTGCCGCTGTGCCAGAAAAAGGCCAGCCGGAAAATCCCTTTCCCAACCGGATACCTGCCCCGTCACTCGATGGTGGTATCGAATGGCTGAATACCAGTGGCCCACTCTCATTAAAAGACCTTCGCGGGAAGGTCGTTATCCTGGATTTCTGGACTTACTGCTGTATTAACTGCATTCATGTTCTGCCTGATCTCAAATATCTGGAAAAGAAGTACGGAAAAGAGCTGGTGGTCATCGGTGTCCACTCGGCCAAGTTTGACAACGAAAGAGAGACTGGCAACATCCGTAAAGCCATTCTTCGATATGAAATTGAGCATCCTGTTGTCAACGATGCCGCAATGACGATCTGGCGGAAGTTCAATATCCGTTCCTGGCCTTCTGTGGTGCTGATCGATCCTGAAGGACAATTTTGCGGCATCGCTTCCGGTGAAGGAAATCGCGAACTCCTCGATACTGTTGTCGGTAAGCTGGCAGACTATCATCGCGCCAAAGGAACATTGAACGAAGAACCGATCGCTTTCGATCTGGAACGCGGGAAGGAGACCGCCACTCCGTTACGATTCCCCGGAAAAATCCTGGCCGACCCGGCACGTAATCAGGTCTACATTTCTGATAGCAATCACAATCGCATCGTGGTTGCGACGCTGGAAGGTCAACTGGTCAGAGTGATTGGTGATGGTCAGATCGGCGCCTTGGATGGGCCTGCCGAGGTTGCGAGATTTGATCATCCGCAGGGAATGGCTCTCAAGGGTGACACGCTCTATGTCGCTGATACCGAGAACCATCTGCTGCGTACGGTTGATCTTGAAACATGGGACGTCAACACACTGGCCGGCACCGGAGTCCAGGCGCGGGGACGAGAGACCGGCGGCGAACTCGAGACGACGGCACTTAACAGTCCCTGGGATCTCTTCATTCTGAATAATGTGCTCTATATCGCGATGGCCGGCCCGCACCAACTCTGGTCACATCAGTTGGGAAGTGAGACGATCCAGAACTACGCAGGTTCGGGACGTGAAGACATTGTCAACGGGGGGTTGGCTCAGGCGGCGTTGGCACAGCCTTCAGGAATCACCAGTGATGGAACCAGCCTGTTCATTGTGGATAGCGAAGGTTCTTCTGTGCGGAAGATTACCGCCAGCGAAGAAAAGTCGTTAGCTCGTCCGACAGGCCGTGTGAGCACTGTTGTCGGTGCATCCGACCTTCCGCGTGGTGCGAGCCTGTTTGAGTTTGGTGATGTCGATGGGAAAGGGGCCAAAGTGCGATTGCAACATCCCCTGGGAATTCTCTTCCATGATGGGAAGCTGTATGTCGCCGATAGCTACAATCAGAAAATCAAGCTGGTCGATCCCGATAAC
Organism: Planctopirus sp. SH287; assembly: GCF_056500625.1. Classification (NCBI taxonomy): domain Bacteria; kingdom Pseudomonadati; phylum Planctomycetota; class Planctomycetia; order Planctomycetales; family Planctomycetaceae; genus Planctopirus; species Planctopirus sp. SH287. The sequence continues at coordinate 4,072,449 of NZ_CM151403.1, forward strand.
CAAACCAGTGAGACCTGGCTGGGGACAGGCAAACCAGGGAATTCGTTGTCTCCTGTGCAGCTCTCCGAGCCGGCAGGGCTGACAGTGGCGGGTGACTTTCTATTGATTGCAGATACCAACAATCACCGGATTCTCAAGGTCAATCTGACATCCAAAGAAGCCACCGAGTTTCAGGTGCAGGGGCTGACTCCTCCAGAGCTAATCAAGCAGGAATCACCGCCTGCTCCATAGCAACAATCTCCACTTTTGATCTGCCGATGATCTCTGTAGCGTATCTCTGTGGGCGTATCTATGGGGAGGCGCATCGCCAGCTTTTAGGGCTTTTCCGTTTTCAAAGCCTTGATCGAAAAAGCACCTTGGGAGGGTTCGCTCAGGCGTTGCAGAACGGCCAGTTGTTTGAGAACCAGAGTTGTCTGGAACTGACAGCCAAGAATCGTTTCGCAACCCAGTGGTTCATGCCAGATGACCTCCACCACCATGGTGGTCGGCGGTAGGAGCGGATCCTGCAGTTCAATCAGCAGTTGCTCTCCCACACGCCAATGGCGGCCATCAATGGGGGTCGGCATCAGCAATCGCACACCGGTCGAGGAACTGTCAACGATTCGACCGGGTGTGAGAACTGTGCGGCCATCCGTCAGTCGCATCAACCTTAACGTAGCGGGAGAGGCATGACGCCGGGCTTGGCGACGATCGCGCAAACGTCGCCCTGTGGAAAGGCGAATATCGCCTGCCATGTTTCGCGCAACCGCCCGGCGATCAAATTCCCGTCGACGTTCCATGGCATCTCCTCGCCTGACCTCGCGTTCACATTGAAATGAAAACTTAGGTCATGGCGAGGTGAAATCCAGTGAAATCCCTCAACTTGAAGAATTTCCGATGGCCATGGTCAAAGATTGGCTGAGTTCAACCTATTGCCCAGAGTTGCTGGAGGCTTCGGCAAGCTGCACCAGTGTGCGGACACCAAAGCCCGTTGCGCCGGCTTCTCGCCAGGGTTTCGCGCTGGAAAGATACGCCGGGCCAGCGATGTCGAGATGCACCCAGGGCTTACCGGCGACGAATTTTTGCAGGAATTTGGCGGCAGTAATAGCACCACCCCAGCGGCCCCCCGTGTTTTTAATATCTCCCACGTCCCCTTTGATCAGTTCGTCGTAGCAATCCCAGGTAGGGAGAGGCCACATGTCTTCGCCCACAGTCTTGGCCGCCTGGGCCACTTGGCCGCTCCATTCTTCATGATTGCTGAACAGACCCGCAACATCTTCTCCCAGCGCGACCACGCAGGCCCCCGTGAGTGTTGCCAGATCAATGACCTTTTCGGCTCCCTGATCAACGGCATAGGTGAGAACATCGGCCAGCACGAGACGTCCTTCGGCATCGGTGTTGAGAACTTCAATCGTGACACCATTACGTGCTGTCAGAATGTCGCCCAGCTTATAGCACTCGCCGCTGACCATGTTTTCCACCAGCCCGAGATAGGCCGTCACATTCACCGGCAGCTTGAGTCGGGCAATCGCGATAATGGCTCCCAGGACTGTGGCAGCCCCGGCCATATCGCACTTCATATTAAGCATGCCATCCGTGGGTTTCAGTGAAAGGCCACCTGAATCGAAGGTGACGCCTTTCCCGACAAACGCTATGTGGCTGGTCTGATTCTTGGCACCGCGGTAATCAAGTTTCACCATTCTGGCGGGAACGCTGCTCCCTTTAGCGACAGCCAGCAGTGAGTGCATGCGTTCGGCTTCGAGACGAGGCACATCAAAAATCTCGCAGGCCAGGCCATACTCAGCCGCCAATGACGAGCAACGATCAGCGACGGTAACGGGATTCACATCTTGTGGCGGACGATTGACCAACTCGCGTGTCAGGTTGATCGATTCGCCCAGAATCTGGCCACGTTCAACGGCCTGATTCCAGTTGTCATTTGCAATAATCTGCACACTGTTGAAAGCGTAGCGTGTGCGTTCTGTCCGGTAAAGATCTTGCCCGGAAGATCCAATGGCCCCGGCAGCGACGCCACTGGCAATGTACTCGGGAACGGTCTTGCTTCCGAGGATGGCCGCTGGTGGAACCAGTAGTCCAATATCAAGCCCCGGCTTGTCTGACAAGCTTCGGAATGCGGCTGTTAACGCCCGATCCAGCGACTGTGAAGTGATTTGTTCGGGAGAGCCTAACCCGACGAGCAACACGCGCGAGACGCCCAGTCCCGAGACACCTTTGAGTGCCAACAGGCTTGCCGACTTGGTGGGAAGATCACCCGCTTCACGCAATCGGGTCAACAGGCCACCCGCTACGACATCCAGTTCCTCCAGGTGGATATTGAGTGAAGTGGATTCACTCACGGGAACAATCAACCAGTTTCCCATCCAGGTCGCTGCTGGTGCAGTGGACGTCTTGACGTTCATGAAAATCAACTTTCCATAGTGGGAGAGAGGCGAGCCGATCGTCGGCTGTTGCACCCCAACTCCGTATTTTCCGTATTTCTCGGCCAAATCTAATGACATTCATCTCAACGGTGCTGGCCGGACTAGATCGACTCTCATCCGGCTTGCGTACCGCTATTTGATCGTTCGCCCATAGTGACAACAACCAATGGTCAAGTCGCATCAATCATATTTGATGAAAACCTCACGGCCAGAGAATCGTTATTGGCGGAAAATTCGTCACTTACGGAAGGAACTTCGCCCGTCAACTAATCCCTCAGCCGGATGATTCGCAAGTGTGACCTATGTTTCGAGAAGTCAGCGCATTCAGGGATTGTCCGTTGAATGCCTCGCCAGATGTTGACTACTGGCGGCCCACCTGATGTGGGGATGGCGAAGCGTGTATCAAGATTTCAAAGGTTGAGACGTGACAAAAGCGGGAGGGCGAGTTCAAGAACCGGCGTTCCTTCTCCTTCTGGCAGTGACGGCCACGCTGTTTCTCCGCCCGGCAGAAATCTTTGAAGCGCTCGATGGATTGCCAATCTATGAAGCCCTGATTGGCGGCTGTCTGGTGTTTTCATTTCCTGCACTTCAGGCCAAATTTGGCTGGCCGACGCTGAAATATCAACCTGTCATTCTCTGTGTCCTGGCATTACTTGTGGCGATTGCCCTGTCCCATGCCTCACATGCTTATGTGGGGGGACTGGTCGAATCCTCTACGGCTTTTGCCAAAGTGCTGGTGTACTTTGCCCTGCTGGTAGTGAATGTGAATAGCGCCCCTCGTTTGCGGGCATTCCTTTTGACGGTCACATCTTGTGCGGTGATCGCCGTCGCGATGTGTGTGGCGGACTTCCATGGACTGGTGGACTTCACCTTTGTGGAACATCTCGCCGACTTTGACGGTGTGGATGACGAAGGCGAAGTCTCTCTTGTCCTGCGAATGCGGGGGCTGGGGATTTTTCAGGATCCTAACGATCTGGCGATGCTGATTGTGGCAGCCGGTGTGCTATCGACGTATTTCCTGACCTCGAAGCCTTTTGGCCCCCTGCGATTTGGCTGGCTGGGCGCGATCGTGGTCTTGATGATCGGTTTGGTCGATACCCGCTCGCGAGGCGGCCTGCTGGCTGCTGCTGCTGCCGTCATGACGCTGGCCGTGTTTCGTGGCGGGATCAAGATGGCGGTTTTGCTGGGAGTGCTGGGACTGTGTGCCTTGCCGGTGGTGGGAGGACGTCAGGCGAATCTCGATTTGAATGACAGCACGGGGGGCGAACGAGTCCAGTTGTGGCGCGATGGCTTTGATGCTCTCAAATCGAGCGATCTTCTCTTTGGAATTGGGTATGGCGGGTATCCCGACGTCGCTGGGCTGGTAGCCCATAACTCGTTTATTCACGCTTATGTCGAGCTGGGAATCTTTGGAGGGACGCTGTTCTTTGGAGCGTTTTTCTTCGCGTTTGTGCAGCTGTATCGCATGGGTTTCCGCCAGTATCCCCACTTCGACAAAGAAGCATTGCGGTTCAGGCCCTATCTGGGAGCACTTCTGGCGGGGTGGTGTACTTCGATGTTTTCGCTCTCCCGTTGTTATGTCGTGCCCACTTACATGGTGCTGGGACTAGCGGCGGCTTATCTGCATCTGGCCGCCAGATCGTCATCGCAGCCGGCGCCGCTGGTGGTCTGGAATCTGCCACAGGCTCTGCGACTGACGATGGCCAGTGGTGCTGTTTTCGTGGGTTTGTATCTCTTCACGGTGATCTTTGCCTGAAGGATGTTTGCCTGGTTCTGGTCTTCTAACTCTGGGAAGCGATCCCTTGTCGATCACTCAATCCATTCCTGAATTCCCCCCGAGCCGTGTCTGCGGTGGAGCCGATGCCTCGACATGCCGTCAGTCAAAAAACGGACTTCACCTCACCTGGCACCGCCGCCAGACATTCCCCGAAGCGCTGGCTCAATGGCAGGAGTTGGAAACCCGGCTGGGATGGCAGGGATTGACCTCATCCACCGCCTGGACATGTGCCTGGCTGAAGCATTATGGCGACCGGCTTTCGCCAGAAATTGTCATTGCGGAAGATAACGGGATTGTTCAGGGCGCTCTGCTGGTGGTGACCAGTGAGCTGCAGTATGAAGGCCCCATTCGATTACGCACGCTGCATCTGGGAACGGCGGGGGAAACCGATACCGATAGCGTCGTGGTGGAATACAACACGGTCTGCGTGGCTGAGCCTTACCGCCAACACTTTTTGAATCAGGTTGTCGCTGTTCTTTCCCAAAGATCCGGCTGGGACGAACTCCGGCTGGATGGTTTTACATCACACGATCTGGACTCTGTTCTCAAAAGTTTTCCGCAATTTCTCTTGCGGCAGCGACCTTGCTATCAGACGCAATTTAATCCCGAAGAGGCTCCTGAAACGATCATTGAGCAGTTGACGGCTCAATCCCGACGTGCCATACGACGCAACCTCAGGCTCTATGAGGGAGCTTCCACAGAATGGGCCACCACGGTCGAACATGCCCAAGATATTTTCGACGATCTTATTCGGCTCCATCAGGCACGCTGGATCGCTGAAGGGCGGCCGGGGGCCTATGCCAGTGAGCCGTTTACTCAATTTCATCGCCATCTGCTGGATGAACTGGTGCCAGCGGGCAAGGCCGTCTTCGTACGGATCAGGCAGGGTGGTGAAGTCGTCGGGTGCAGTCATCTGCTGATTGATCGGGGCCGCGGCCTGCTTTACCAAAGCGGGCATGCTCCTCATGAATCACAGCGCAGTCCGGGGATGCTGACCGACTGGCTGACACTTCTGGCCTGTAAAGAACATGGCCTGGAGGCGTTCGATTTTATGGCTGGCGAAACATACCACAAGCGCCGCCTGACATTACACACTGGTGAGCTTGTCTGGGGTCGCTGGATCAGGCCGTCCTGGAAGCGAACCGTGATTGAACGGCTCCGTGAGGTTAAGCAATTTTCCAGACAGTGGGTGTCTCAGTTTCAGCGACATGTTCAATCATCAGTAACTTCCACAGAAATATCGCCATCGGCCGCAGAATCAACGCCGAAGGAAAAGAAGGCCAGCGAATGACGATCAGCACTTTCCCGACAGCATTCCATCCTTTAACCGCACTTCCTTGCCTGGCTCCGCCTGGGTACAGGCCACTGGGTTCGCCACAGACGTCACCAATGGCTCTGTCCCCGACGCCAACTGCAGCGACGCCAACTGCAGAGATGCCAGTCGCAGCGATGTCGGTTGCTGTGGAAAGACCGAAGAGTGCTTACCCGTCGGTTATCCGTGAAGTGGATTCCAATGAAAGCAACACAAGAGAAGAAGCCCATCGACCACTGCGCGTCTGTCATGTCAGTCTGACACTTAAGACGGGCGGGCTGGAACGTTTACTGGTTGATTTCGCCCGTAAGTACGACAGCAGTCGCGTTGAACTGACCTTCCTGGCCATGAGTGAGATTGGCCCGTTTGCTGAGAAGATCCGCGAGGCGGGATGTGACGTTCATCAACTGCAAACACGCGGACGATGGAACCAGTTTCGCGAAATGAGTGCGTTCTTCCAGTCGAAACAATTCGACGTCATCCACACGCACAATACCTACCCGCATCTCTACGCTTCTCTGGCGGCTCGCTGGTCGGGAGTGCCAGTGATCATCAACACCCGGCATGGTCAGCGGCTGGGTCACAACTGGCGGGCGAATCTTCAATATCGTCTGACATCCCATCTGGTGGATCGCATTGTGGCGGTATCAGACGATGCCGCCAGACTCTGCATTCGCGAAGACCGTTTGCCAACTGGCATTGTGACCCGGATCTGGAACGGGATTGATCCGGAGCAATTCGGCTGGCAAGGTTCGTCACAAGAGATGGTGGCGATTACCGTCAGCCGACTGTCGGCAGAAAAAGACCTGGGGACGATGCTCCGAGCCGTGCGGCTGGTCTGTGACAAGTATCCCGAGTTTCGATTGGTCATTGTGGGGGAGGGAGCAGAACGCAAACCTTGGGAAGCACTGGCGGCTGAGTTGGATCTGACGGGAAATGTCCGCTTTCTGGGCGAGCGGCACGATGTTCCTGAATTGTTGGGGCAAGCTGGTTTCTTTGTCAGTTCCTCCTTGAGTGAAGGAATCTCGCTGACACTGCTGGAAGCAATGGCTGTGGGATTGCCTGTCGTTGCGACATCAGTTGGGGGGAATCCGGAAATCATTCTTGAAGGCGTGACCGGACTATTGGCGCCGGCAGCGAATGTCACCGCACTGGCTCAGGCGATGTTGAGCATGTGTGAACTCCGGAACGAGTGGATGGCGATGGGGACAGCCGGCCGTGAGCGCGTGAATGAATTCTTCCAGATCGACCGCATGATCGATGATTACACCGGGCTGTATGAGCTGATCGTTCAGGCAAAGGGGGAGAGCGGAAAAGCAGGGAAGCGGAAAAGCGAAGAAGAGGGAATGCGAAGAGGTTAAGAGGTGAGGAAGCTGACAACTGACAGCTGACAAAAAACAAACACGTGCCAATCGGTTTCGTCTCTTGCAGGAAAAGCAGTGCCATCCATGTACCAGACTCTCTATCGTCATCTGCTGCTTCCGGTGTTTGATGGGGCGATTAAACGTCGCAACACCATGAAATACTGGGCGCAGGCGGAAACCACGCAATGGCACTCCCGAGCCGAACTGGAGAGGCAGCAGCTTGTTGACCTGCGTCGCTTACTGAGCGCCGCGCAAAAGACATCGCCCTATTATCAGCAGCTTTTCAAGTTGCATGACATTGACGCAGAGTCGATACGCTCACTGGCAGACTTTCAGAAAATCCCGCTGTTGCATCGCGAGACGATTCACCAGCATCGCTTAAAGCTGCGCAGCACGACCGAGATGCCACGGATCACGAAAAGTACCGGTGGGTCGAGCGGCGAACCGTTGCATTTTGAACTCAGCGCCGACAGCAATGATCGTCGTGTGGCGATGACGCATCGGGGTTATGGCTGGGCGCAGGCGGCTCCGGGTTCCCGCCAGCTTTATATCTGGGGAACTCCCCCTTCGCGTCTGGCGGCCTGGAAGCGATGGAAGATGTCGCTGCATCATGCTTTTGATCATCAACTCGTGTTGAGCTGCTTTGAATTCACTCCGGAAATGATGCACCGCCAGCTTCAGCGATTGAATGCCTGGCGTCCGGAAGTGATTGTCGCTTACACCAATGCGGCTTACGAATTCGCCTGTTTTATTGAACGGGAAGGGCTTTCAGTCTGGAAGCCCCAATCGATTGTGGTCGGGGCGGAGAAACTGCATGACTTCCAGCGAACTAAACTGGAAGCGGTGTTCGGTGCTCCGGTCTTTGAAACCTATGGCTCGCGCGAATTCATGCTGATCGGAGCCGAATGCGAAAAGCACGAAGGACTTCATTTGAGCATGGAAAACCTGCTCGTTGAAGTGCTCGATGATGAGGGGAACCCCACGCCAGATGGAGAAGTGGGGAACGTCGTTATTACTGACCTTTTCAATGATGCCTTGCCGTTCATTCGCTATGTCAATGGTGACCGCGCTGTGGCTGGCTTTACGGAGTGTTCGTGTGGTCGGGGATTGCCACTGTTGCGGAAAGTGACCGGCCGCCAACTGGATGTCTTATCCACTCCTGATGGCCGTAAAGTCCCTGGCGAATTCTTCCCTCATCTGTTGAAAGACTATCGGTCGATCCGCCGTTTTCAGGTGATTCAATCGGAACTCAGCGAGATTGTCATCCGCATGGTGGTTCATGGTGGTATGACGCTAACCGATGAAGAAAACCTGCTGCGCGACCTGCATGAAGGTGTTGGCCCTGTCGTGCGAATCAAGCTGGAAGTGGTGAATGACATTCCTCTGACCAAGGCAGGGAAACTGAAAGTGGTCGTCAACCATCTCGCTCACACTGTGGCCGAGCCTGTTGCTGAATCTGTGGCCAAATCTGCGGCCGAATCGGTGGCCGATGGGGAAGGAGCGACCTCATGTCCGTCACGATGAATTTCCCATCGAACCTGAATCACCAGTCTGTCAGTAACGGATCTGTCAAAAAATCGGCACAGGCAGCCCACGAGGTCTTGCCAGAATGCCGGGTGCAGAGATTCCCCCTGGAGCAGGTGCTGGCGGAACCCCGGCTGGTTGCTCAATGGGAGGATCTGCTGAGCAGGTCTGATAATGCCTATGCCGTGCTTCATCCGCAGCATGTGGCGGCAGAGTGGAAGTTCTGGGGACAAAAACCCACCAGTGCTGATTGGGAACCACAGGTCTTCATTTTCAGTTCCGGCGAAGACTGGGAAAGCCTTGCGATCCTTTTGCCCAAGCAAGTCACGGCTCGTCGACTGACCCATTTACCAATTCCGTTGACGATGACTGGTTGGCATCTGGTCGGGGGGAGCTTACTTCAATCAAACGCTCATCACTCTGAATCTCACGAAGCGAACAGGCGGTGTCGGCAGCTGTTTGCAGCGATTTTATCGCATTTGCAGCAAACACGCGGAGGCTTCCTGCAAATTGAAGATCTGGATGTCGACACGCTTCTTTACGGGGCGGTTCAGTCCATGAGTGGCCCGGATTATCACGTCGTGGTTCCTTATGGATATCGCCCGCGACGACGCATTGAACTGACTGGAGGAGCCGCAGCCTATTGGAGCAAGTTCTCCAGCAAGACGCGTAACGGCTTCAAACGCAAACAAAAGAAGTGCGGCTCCCGCAAGCTGGAGTGCATCACCGATCGTCGCGATGTTCCCCGCTTTCTGGAAGCCGCTTCAGAAATTTCCCGCCATACGTGGCAGACTCATGAACTGGGTTTGCGGATACGCAACGATCAACGGGATCGCGAACTGATGACGGCTATGGCCGACGCGGGGATGTTTCGCTCGTACTTGTGGTCGCTCGATGATCGACCAGTCGCGTTCCTTGTCGGGAATCAGGCTGGTGAGACGTTCCACTATGAAGAGGTGGGGTTCCATGAAGATTTTGGAGACTATTCCCCCGGGCTGCTCATGCTGATTGACGTTCTGGAAGACATGCTGCTGGTGAATACTCCCCGGTGGTTTGACTTTGGAGGAGGAGAGGCCGAGTACAAACGAATCTTCGGCACGTCAGAAAGCCGTAGCGGAACCAGTTGGATCGTGCCAAATCAGAGTGTGGCGTCGGCCCTGTTCGGAAGTGCCTGCCTGATGAATCACGCCCGGAGATACGGGGCTGCACTGCGAGATGGCTATACCCGCTGGAAACGTGAACGGACATTGAGGTTGCAAAAAGTCGACACAGCGGACGGTAAACCTCCGACATCCGATCAAATCGCAAGCTAGGTTTGCCTGTGACGATTAAATCCGTCTCTCCCTGTGGGAGACGGTGGCTGCAGGCCGGATCAGGGGGATTGCTTTGGATGAGGGAGTGAAGGTTGCTTGTGGAAACGCTGGTGATTGATCAGGCCCTCACCTGTGATTGATCGCCTTCACCCCGGGCCTCTCCCTGAGGAAGAGGGAGTTTGAATCAAATTGCAATATTTTTCCCAGGGCGTTCGTGTTGCAGCGAATGGCCTGACTTGTGGTTTCTCCACCCTTTGCTGCGGGCCGTAGCAAGGACAATGGCGGCATGAGAGTCCTGTTTTTCTCACACAATTTTCCGAACCCGTGGAATCCGGGACTGGGAACGTTCAACCGCACGATGTTAGCGGGATTGAGTGATCAGTCGAGGACAGCGTCCGCGTCGGTCGAACAATTATCCCGCCAACATCAAGTTCGTGTCGTTTGTCCCGTCCCCTGGAATCAGTGGTATCGGGGTATTCTTCCGGGTGGTCGGCCTCAAATTTCGCCCAGCCAGTTCTGTGCAGTCCCTGGGGTGGAAACGACTTATCTCCCTTTTTTTTATCCGCCAAAAATTTTGCGATCACAGTATCACCAGTGCCTCTCGTGGTCGTGCCGCAAGGTGCTACCGCAGGTGATACGCGAGTTTTCGCCTGAGATTATTCTGTCTTACTGGTCTCATCCCGATGGTGCGGTGGCCAACGAATACGCCCACCGCGCGGGGATTCCTTCAGCCGTCATGACCGGGGGGAGCGATGTGCTTCTGCTGGGGCGCCGTGGCGCTCGAAGGCGGGCCATTCTCACGGCATTACATCAGGCCGACATGGTTATCACTGTCAGTCGCGATCTCTCGTGTGTTCTGATGGAAGATGGAGTTCCTCAACAGAAGCTGCATGTTGTCCGTCGCGGTGTTGACACTTCGCTCTTTTCTCCCGGTTCAAGACGTGAAGCGCGTGCCAGGCTTCAGCAACCGCAGGATGTGCCACTGCTGGTGGCTCCTGGTCGATTGGCACCGGTCAAAGGGTGGGAATATCTCTTGCGGGCTTGCCGCTCATTGGCAGATCGCGGTATGCGTTTTCGGTGTGTTTTCGTGGGAAAAGGGCCACTTCAGAAGGCTTTGGAAACCGAGGCTGCAGAGTTGCAGATTTCTCATCTGGTGACATTTGCGGGTGCCTGTTCTCAGGAAAGATTGGCAGACTGGTACCGTGTGGCTGATGCCGTGGTGCTTCCCAGCATCTCTGAAGGGGTGCCCAATGTGCTGATGGAAGCCATGGCCTGTGGAGCGAACTTTGTCGCCAGTGAAGTGGGCGGCATTCCGGAAATCGCTGATCCCCATCGGGATCGTCTGGTGCCTCCGGCACAACCTCTCTCATTGGCCAACGCCATCGAAGACCTGCTCAATCATGCGAAAGCCGCGGATGTCGAGTCTGACATTCCGCGTCGCTGGCGGCCTCTTTCGCTGGAGGAATCGACCTGCCGCCTGGAGCAAACACTCCAGGCGTGCATCGAGCGATTTCACACTCATGATGGTTGTGTGCGTGGCATGGTTGACGACGAATTACAACAACTGCTGCGCACGAGCGAAACGTCCATCGCGGATGAATACGCCTATCTTTCACTGGGCATTGCAGGAGGTCTGCGATGAACCCTGTGAAACAAATTGTCAAAATGGTGATGACGCAGTTTTCTTCGCCCGAAGACTGGCTGGTGAAAGCGCGCGCTGATGCCAATCAGTTTGCCTGGACGTTCGACGACGGCCCGGATCCGATTCACACGCCGTTCGTTCTGGATGCTCTCCATCAAGTGGGAGCACGGGCCACATTCTTTGTGGTCGGAGAACGTGCCGCCCGGTATCCCGATCTGGTGCGACGGATCGTGGCCGAGGGGCATGAATTGGGAAACCATACCTGGACACACAGCGAACCGGCCCAGACTTCGACACAGAAGTTTCTGGATGAAGTCGAGCAGACTCAAGACTGGCTGGAGCGATTGACACGGGTTCGTCCCCGCTGGATGCGTCCTCCCAAAGGTGCGCTGACGATCGGCAAATGGCGAGGATTGGTGCAAAAGCAACTTTCCATCGCCTTATGGTCGCTCGATCCCAAAGACTGGCGGATGATCTCTGCTGATGAGCTTGTCAGTTGGAGCGAAGCCACGATGCCCCGCCGGGGAGATGTGGTGCTGCTGCATGATGTCCATCGCTTTGCCGGGATTGCTGTCCGTTTGTGGGCACGCGAAGGCTGGTACCGCGAATGGGAAGCGGTGACGCTCAGTCAACTTGTGCCGCGAACAAATTCTCCGCGACAGACAGAATCTGAGTTCTATGAAAATCAGCAACAACCAGAGACCGACTCTCGCCCCTTCATTCCTGCATCGACAGACAATCTGATCCTTCAGACTGTCAGTCTGGATGAAATCCCCGTCAGCAGTTTTGGGGGGCGTGAGCCTGCCGAGCAACCTGCACGTCGGGCGTCTCATCAGCGACTGGTGGAGGAGCAGATCGCCATCGACATGTTCGACTCATCCCCCCTTGATCCGGAGAAGATCCAGTGGTGACGGCCGCTCGCCCTGTACCTGAATGGTTACAATCGCTGGCTGAACCTCCGCGTTTTGCGGCGGGTTATGGCATTCAGCGCACATCGCTGACATCGCCAGAAGAAAAGAGTGTCCGGCCACGAGTTCTGCTGGTGGCGTACAGTTTTCCTCCAGTCGGTGGCGCGGGAGTCCAGCGGCCCGCCAAGTGGGTGAAGTATCTCGATCAATTGGGTTGGGAGGTCACCGTATTGACGGTGGAAAATCCTTCAGTTCCTCTGCTTGATGAGAGTCTTCTCTCAGAGATTCCTCGCCATATCCGCGTCATCAAAGCCAAGACATTCGAGCCAGGATACCGTTTCAAACAAGCAGTCACGGGTTCGGCAAAAACAGCGGCACCTTCGCGAGGCAACATGCTTCGCCGTCTCTTTCATGGTGCCATTGCCCCCGTGGTTTCTCTGGCAAAAAAAATGGCCAGATCGGCTGCCACGACGTTGCTACAACCTGATGCCCAGCGTCTGTGGTTGCCTTCTGCCTGGAAAGCCGCTTGTCAGACTCTCAGCGTGTTACCACATGATGCCATTCTGGTGACAGCCCCACCCTATTCCAGTTTTCTGCTGGGCAGGCGACTGAAGGCGCGATTCGGCATTCCGCTCGTGCTGGATTACCGCGATGAATGGGATCTGAGCAGCAAATACCTGGAAAATTCGGGCGGTCACTGGTTCAGTCACACGATTCAGGAACGGATGCAACGGGGCGTTCTGCGAGCAGCCGACGCGGTCATCGCCACGACTAAAGCGAGCAGCGAGGCTCTGAGGCAGCGATTGCACGCGCTGGGGCTTCAGACTCCTGTGGAAACCATTTACAACGGTTTTGATACCGAAGATTTTTCCACATCACCTGCTGAGTTGAAAGAACATGTCTCTGCGACTTCGGAAAGCCCTGTGGCCTTAAGAGCCTGTCCGGAAACTCACCAATCCTTCTCCGTAAGCGGCTCTCAAATCCTTCTCCCTGAGGGAGAAAGTGGCCGCAGGCAGGATGAGAGGGAGAGCATTGCCAGTGGCAACACTTGTGAATCATCGATTCTCTCACCCCAGCTTTCTCCTGCAAGCGGGAGAGGGTGTAATCTCGGACAGGCATTCAAGCGATTCCGCCTGGTCTATACGGGGACACTCTGGAACCTCACCGATATCAGCCCGGTCGTGCAGGCCATTCAGGAACTCGGGCGACAGTCACCCGAGTTAATGCCCTGGCTGGAGTTCGTCGTCATTGGTCGCAAAACACCTGACCAGTTGCGTGTCCTTCAGGAACTGGAGGCGTTGCCTTGCCACGTTTCATTGAGGGACTATTGTCCGCACGAGCAGGTTCTGGATGAACAATCGCGGGCCGACAGCCTGCTGCTGCTCTTGAGCGATGTTCCCGGAGCCGAACGTGTTGTTCCCGCAAAGCTCTTTGAATACCTTGCCACGCGCAAAGAAATTCTGGCGGTGATACCGAACGGTGAGACTGCCGACATCATTCAAGAGTTTCATCCCGAGGGACACTTTGTTCCTGGGGATCGCGTTGGGATTGCCCAATGGCTGGGCGAACATCTGTCGCGCATCCAGTTTGAAACGTCAGAGCAGAGTGAGCCATCACAGGCTACAGCTTTATCAGTTGATGACCCGTTACAACGTTTCAGTCGTCGGTCACAGACCATACAACTGGCCGAACTTCTGTCTCGCGTGGCCTTCGCTTCCTCACGAGGTGCCTCATGAGTTCGCTGATTTTGACGATCTTGTTCTGGAGCAGCATGGCGTTACTGGCATACATCTATGCTGGTTATCCGCTGTTCATTGCCCTGTGCGCCAGGTGGAAGAACCGTCGTTCACGACTTCTTTCAGCCGCTCAGACAACTGAAGTCTCGCGTACTGTCACGGTCTTGCTGGCGGCCCATCATGAACCGACCACATTGCCACTCAAGATCCGCAATCTGCTGGAGTCCCGCACCTCGGGGCCGATCGTGCAGATTCTGGTGGGATTGGATGGAGCCGACGAAGCGACACAGGCTGCTCTCAATGAAATTCAGGATCCACTGCTTCATGTGGTGCCGTTTTTTGAGCGTCGCGGGAAACCCTCAGTGCTGAATGATCTGGCCCGGCTAGCGACCGGCGAGATCCTGTTGTTTGTGGATGCCCGGCAGACGTTTGAACCAGACACCATCGAAAAACTGTTGCGACGTTTTGATGATCCACAGGTTGTGGTTGTTTCGGGAGAGTTGAAGTTTCGTTCTTCCGGCGAGGAAACCACCGCCAGCGAAGGGGTCGGTTTCTATTGGAAATATGAAAAGTTCATCCGCCGGCAAGAGAGTGCGTTTCGTGGTGTCCCCGGAGCCACGGGAGCGTGTTACGCCCTGCGTCGGTCAGCTTTTCAAGCGATTCCTCCCGAGACGATCCTTGATGATGTGCTCATTCCCATGCAGGCTGTGATGCAGGGTGGCCGCTGTGTGTTTGAAGCCAATGCCACTGCCTGGGACACCCCCGCCAAGACCACACACCATGAATCGACAAGGAAACGTCGAACCATTGCCGGGAACGTGCAACTGGTGGTCTTGCGACCAGAGTTGATTCTTCCCTGGCGCAATCCTCTGTGGTTTGAATTCGTCTCTCATAAGTTACTGCGACTTGCCAGTCCCTGGCTGTTGTTGATCGCGATGACAACCAATCTGTTGCTGGCGATTGAGCAGCCGCTCTATGCGTGGATCTTTGCAGCTCAGATGCTGGCCTGGCTGCTGGCTTTGGCAGGAGCCATGGCGCAGACATGGGGTGGGCAGCTTCGTTATTGCGCTCCGTTCCTGATGTTCGCCACACTTAACTGGACAACGCTGCTGGCGGAATGGGATGCGTTACGCAATCGCTATCAGGTGACGTGGAAGAGAGTGGGGTAGCGCAAGATGCTTCTGGAATCTCTGGCAACCGGTGCATTGGCGATGACCGCCGCCGCCTCGATGGTGGGTTATCGTCGTGCGAAAAACATCGGCCTGACCAACTGGTTACCCGCTTATCTGCTTAACCATCAGACGCCGGTGATTCATCCTGATGAGCCGATCGATCTGTTTCTTTCCGTGTGTGATCATTACGAGCCACAATGGGGCCGGCCGAGCGTGAGTGATGCTTTGTCGCGAGTTCATCACTGGGTCGAGCGGTATCCACAGCTTTTTAGCCAGTTTACTGATGCTGATGGCGTGGCGCCTCAGCACACATTCTTTTTTCCGCAGGATGAATATCGACCGGAATATCTCGATGCTCTGGCTCCTTTGTGCCATCAGGGGTTTGGCGATGTCGATGTGCATCTCCATCACGATCATGACACGCCGGACGGATTGCGAGAAAAATTGAATTCGTTCCGGGAGAGTCTGGAGCATGAGCACGGGCTTCTCCGCAAAGATCCCGACACTGGCCGGACGGTCTATGGGTTTATCCATGGCAACTGGTGTCTTAATAACAGTCGACGCGATGGCCGCTGGTGCGGGGTGGATCATGAGACCCCCATCCTGCTGGAAACCGGTTGTTATGCCGACTTCACCATGCCCAGTGCACCGAGTGATACGCAAACGAAGACGATCAACAGCATTTATCATGCAGTCGACCGACCGGGACGCAATTCCCACAATACGGGCACGCGTGCGGCTGTCGGGAGACCCTCACCAGAGAACAGCCTGCTGATGATTCAGGGGCCGCTGGTGCCGGATTTTTCCCGCGCCAGATTCGGTGTCATCCCCAAGATCGAAAATGGAGATGTTCTCTCCAGTCATGCTCCGTCGATCCGTCGATTGCCGCAATGGATGAAGGCAGGAGTGACGATTGAAGGGAAGCCCAACTGGCGATTCATCAAGCTTCATACTCATGGTTGTAAGCCGGTGAATCTGGAAATGTGGCTTAGCGAAAAGGTGGTGCAGTTTCATACTGACCTGGCACGGTACTGTCAGAAAAATCCGCAAGTTCAATTGCACTATGTGACGGCCTGGGAGATGGCCTTGCTGGTGCGAATTGCCCAGAAGCATCCCGAATGGACGAGTACCGAACAAATTCGGGAAATGCGGACACTGGCACGCGGCAAGAAAAAGCCTGCATTCACCGAACATGAAGCTGTCGGGTACGAAATGGCTGGACAGACGCAGGGACGTTGCTGTGCCGATAGACATGCGCTGTCTGGGCCATGATCGAGTGGCATCTCAGGGGGACTTTTCCAGTGGGATTTTTCCAGGGGGGCGGCTTTGATCAGCCAATGGCGCCATCAGTGAAGCTTATGACACTGAGGCAAAGTGTGACGAGTACGCAAAAACATCCCCGCAGAGAGACATTTCCGGACGTATCGTTCTGAAGGATGAAACCATGAGGAGATCGGCAGGAATCGCTGACACGGGGTGGTTCCACTTCAGCGAGATTTTCGAGTGGTCGAAGGTAGCTGATACGCAGGTTTGCTGAGCGAAACTGCACACATGAATGCAAGATTCCCAGGGATCGGGATTGCCACAATTCCACCCTTGGGCCTACGCGTGAGCAGGTTGCCGGTTGCCAATTCCCCACGACTGCAAAGCCCGCCAGTTCTTGTCCAGCCTCTGGTTGGACAAGAACTGGTTGGACAGCCCCCGGTTGGAAAGTCTCCGGTCGTTTGGCCATTGATTACAGAGTCATGGACTGCCGGGGCATTGATTGCTGAAGGGGACGCGTCCCGTTCCTCACCCCGCAGAGCAGCTCATTCGTCGTTAAATCGAGCAGCAACAGCCGATCCTGCCCCGACCTGGACAACGCGAATCGTTGCCATTCTGGCGATTCTCAATCTTGTGGCGGTGGTGTTCACCAGTTGGTTGGTCTGGAGTGTTTCCGAGACATGGTGGCTGGGGAGTGTGGCCACATTCGCACCGCGTGAGTTGTTATTGGTTTCGACATTGATTCTGGCTGTGGCGAGCCTCCTGTGGCATCGTCCGTCGCTGTTTTTTCATGGTTTTGCGGTACTCTGGGTGATTGTCGGTGTCGTGGACTGGTCGTTGGCCCCGGCACTCGATTCCCGCGCGCCAGGCTGGTTCATGTCCTGGCTGATGCCGGGCGAGACATCCGACAACGGGCCAACAGAAGACGAGGCTGGCACCTTGTCGACCGGTGAGGAGATCAATTTGCCCGCCGGTTCCCGTACAACGGCGCCGCGAAAGTTGCGGGTGGCTTCCTGCAATGTTCAGGATTATCAACCACGGTTTGGTGATGTGATTCGCGATCTGGAATTGCTGCCACCTGATGTGGTCTCGTTTCAGGAATCACGCTCCATCAATCCGCAATGCGAAAGCTATTTCGCTGAGTGGCATAAGGTGCAGGTTGAATATTTCTTTGTGGCTTCCCGGTGGCCTTTGACCGTGCTAGGCCACTGTGATGACTCACCTTTTGAGCGCAGTTCGGGGCTGGTGGTGCGGGTGGAACATCCCGAACAACCGTTTGTGCTGGCGAATATCCATCTGATGACAGCACGGCCCAGCCTGAGACTGCTGTCCCCCGGTTCCATTCTTTCTGGTGAAGGGCCGGCTGAGTTAAATGCCCAGACCATGCTGCGTGGCGAGGAAATGCAGCGACTCCGGCTCTTTATTGAACAGCATCGGGGTGACTTGCCGCTGTTGGTCATGGGGGATTTCAATACTCCTGCCAGCAGCCATTTATTTCGCGAAGCCTGGGGTGATCTGGCGGGGGCGTTTGAAACATGTGCCATCGGCCCTTCGCATACGGCTCCTTGCCGTCCCATCAGCTTCTGGCCAGGCACATGGCCGTGGTCGCGTGTGGATCATATCCGTGCTTCACCGGATTGGCGATTTTTGCAATTTGTGACTGGCCAAAGAAACGGTTCTGACCATCGGATGGTGGCGACGGAACTGGAATTGATCGACTGGAACTGACGAATCATCGCGTTCTCATTGAACGTGCAGGACGAAATTATGCGGAATCAACCAACCGATCAGGGAGCATCAGCAGGGTTCGACAATGAGGCCGAAGGGGGCTTGTCGATCGACTGGATGAATCTGATCTTTCGATATCGCTGGTATCTTTGCGCAGGGATTGTCCTGGGTCTAGGATTAGGGATTGCCGGCTATTGGAAGCTGGGGCCTGAGTACATGGCCATTGGCCAGATCATGGTTTCCCGTCGCAATGCGGTTCCGTTAAAAGAGCAAAGCGCCATCGGCGATTGGGGTGAGCGTAGCGAGCACTTTGCCCTGATCATGAGTCCGATGATTGCCAGTGAAGCTGTCCGGATTGGTCAACTCGACAAGCTCAGGACGTTCGCCGGTGAGAGTGACCCTACCCAGATGGTGCTGGATGACTTAAAGGTCAAACGCGTGGCGGGGCAGGATCGATCTTACTTGAATGTGCTGGATATCACGTTTCAAAGTGCCAGTGCCGAGGACGCCCGCCGCGTGGTAAAGGCGGTGATTGATGCCTATGCGGGTTATCTGAGTGATTCTCGTAGCGAAAAGACATCTGAGGTCTTCAAGACCGCTGAAGATGCACATAACACGTTATTAAAATCGCTACGAGAGAAAGAAGAGGCCTATCTCAAGTTTCGCGAATCGGCTCCTTTACAATGGCGTGCCCCGATTGGAGCGGTCTCGGCTGATGGCACCTCTGGCGCCACGAACGTTCATCAGGAACGAGTGATTGCGGTGGAAGAGCAGCGTCGCCTGAACCTGCTGCGAAAAACCGAAATCAACTCCCGCATCGAAGCTTTGCAGAAAGCCATCGAGAGTGGGGAGTCAACGGCGACCATGGAAATGCTGATCCGTCGTTTTATTGCGAACGATGGTTCAGGTGCCGAACTGCAGCAACAGCAGCAGGAAATGTCGGCTTTTGAAAACCGCCTGCTCCCTTTGATTCTGGAAGAAGAGAAGCTGTCGCGCGACTTTGGCCCGGATCATCCCGATGTGCTGGCGGTTCGTAAATCGATTGATACCACGCTGGAGTTTTATCGCAAACATGGTCTGCGAATGCCAGATGACATGACTCCCGGGCCGGATGGCAAACCCATCAACCGGGAGCGTGCCAATCTTGTGCAGAACTATATGGAAACATTGAATCAGCAACTGAAAGAACTGGATATTCGCGCCCAGCAATTGAATGTGCTGTTTGATCTGGAATCAACCAAAGCCAAAGAATACGCCCGTTTTCAAGCCGAAGATCAGGCCATGATGGCGGAGCTTAATCGCCTGCGTGCTTTATGGGGACAACTGGTCGACCGCATGAGCCAGCTCACAATCGATAAGGAATCGAGCGGCTACACCTTGCGACAAACCGGGCCGATCAAAGACGAGTGGGTGATGAAACGCCTGCTCAAAATTGTTGGTGCAGGGATTGCCGCCGGGATTGGCATGATGATGGGACTGATCTTCCTGAAGGAACTTCTCAGTAATCAGGTTCGTACTGTGCGTGAAGTTCGGCAGTTGCTTCCCGATGCTTATCTGGGAGCGGTGGTCACTTTCAACCCGGAGAAGAACCACACCGATCCTGTGCAAAACGTGAATCCGTCCTTGAGATATCTGCGTGCACCGGCCTCGACAGAAGCCGAAAACTATCGCACGATCCGCACGTCGTTGCTGGTCACGGCTGATGCCCACAAGATGCAGGTGATTCAGGTGGGGAGTCCTGAGCCTGGCGATGGAAAAACCACGCTGATTTCCAATCTGGCGCTGGCTTTGGCGAGTTCGGGGAAACGGGTTCTGTTGATCGATGCTGACCTGAGACGTCCGATGGCCACGCGCCTGTTTGGCATGCGGCAGAATGTGGGGCTGGTCGACGTTCTGCGAGGAGACGTGGCTCTCGAAAATGCGATTGTCGAAACGGTGGTTTCAGGATTAACGATTCTTCCTTCAGGGCAGCCTCCCGAAAATCCGGCTGAACTGTTGGAAAGCGGTGTCTTGCGTCAGCTGGTGCGAACGGCTCGAGAGATGGTCGATATTGTCCTTATCGACGCACCTCCCGTTCTGGCTGTCAGTGATGCCTGCATCATTGGGAAACATGTGGATGGCTACTTGCTGACCGTCCGGTTGGGCAAGAACCGTCGTCCGATGCTCCGCAAATCACGCGAACTGCTCGTGTCTCATAACATCCCGATTCTGGGTGTTGTGGCCAACGGGGTAGAAGCCAACGATCGCGAAGAACTGGGTTATTACGCGGAATATAGCCGTTCCAGCGAGCCATCAACAAACCATGTGTTTGAACCGGCTTTGCACAAGGAGATGAGCCGGGAAACGACATTCACTCATTGATTCGATGGAGTTTTTCGCGAATTCCAACGCCTTGAAAATGGCCAGATCCCCATTGAACCGCCATAGCGAGCATGTCGCAAAAGGGTGACCAAGCACTTATGACCGTCACAAAACATTTTCTTAAGGTTTTTCACTCAAGAATCAATCTCTCAGGTGAGGTGATCCAGTTATTGATTGTTTCTGCGAAGTAGTTTTCCGGTACGTTCTCTGGGTGTACATCAGGAAGACAGATATTCATCATGAATTGGACGGAACTGCGACAGTCACTTTTGGGTAGGGCACCGAAAGCGGTTTTGCCGCCTCAAATTAAATTGCCCGTATTGCCTGCGGCGGTGATTGAATTCGGCCGTAAAGCGGATGACCCGGATGTCAGTGCTCAGGAGTTATCCCGCATTATTGAAGCGGATGCGGGGTTGACGTGTGAATTGCTCCGGCATGTGAATTCTGCATCGGTGGGCTTGCGGAGCAAAGTGACGGGGGCGAAACAGGCGCTCTCGGTCTTGGGGATTCGGGCCGTCAAGCTGCTGCTGATTTCGTCAGGTGTGGAGCGGGCGTTGAAAGCGTCTCAATCGAAACTGGTCAACTTTCAAGCATTTTCGGCTGCGAATCTGGAACGGGCGATTTTTTCCCGCGAACTGGCGCGAACGCTGGAAGCCGATGCGGAGCTTGCCTTTGCGGCCTCTATGCTGACCGATTTTCTTTTACCATCGTTAAGCAATGAACTGGTTAATACCTACGTCAAGTTTTTGGAATTACCCGAAGTGTCTCAGCTTCCGCTGATCCAGTTCGAGCGAAAGCAATTTGGCTGGGATCATGCTCTGGCCATGGGCCAGATGATGCATGCGTGGAACTTTCCTGATGATCTGGTTTGTGCCGTGTTGTTGCACCATGCGGGTCTGGCACTGATCAAACATCCGCAATTGAAGTCAACCGCCTGTGCGGTCGTGGCTTCTGCTGCGTTAATTCCCGATTCTTTGAAGCAATCGCCTGGAGGCGTGTCACAATTGTTGGAACTTGAGGGCCTGATCCCTGAGTTCTCATTAAAAGAAACAGCGGAAGCGGTGCAGAAATCGTTTGCAGATCTGGGGCAGGGCTTGAAGAATCCATTTCCTCTCTCCCGGCGTCTGGAAAAACTGACAGTGACTGCCGTGTTCGGATAAGATCATGAGTAAGTCGAACATTGATTGGGCGGGCATTCGTGAACGGGTGATGGGGCCGTTTCGGTTGTCGGTATTACCCACAACTTTGCAGTTGCCTGCGCTACCGCATGCGGTCGCTGCTTTTCTGGAAAAGACTCGTGATGAACATGTTGAGCTTCGCGAGTTGGCAGCCATCATTGAAACGGATTCTGGCCTGACAGTCGAGTTGCTGCGATACATCAATTCGTCGTTTATGGGCTTGAAATCAAAGGTACGGTCGACCGAGCAAGCGTTGTCACTTCTAGGGTTTCGACAGAGTAAGTTGTTTGTTTTGACCACGGGAGCGCAAGCCGCGATCCGGTCACGCAAATCCAGGCTGATCCATCAGGCCAGTTTCTGGAACACCAGCCTGCAAAGGGCACTTTTTGCTCGAGAAGTGGCCAGGTTACTGGGAACTGACGAAGACGGTGCGTTTGCTGGCGCGGTGATGCAGGATTTTCTGCTGCCCGTTTTGACGAACGATCTGTTCGATCGTTATGCCTATTTCATCAATGATCGAAAGGCGCAACCCGACGGTCTTCACGAGTTTGAACAACGGGAGTTTGGCTGGGATCATGCCATGATCGCGGCGGGATTAGCTCATCAATGGAAACTGCCTGACGACTTGATCTGTGGCATCCTGCTGCATCATCAGGGATTGCGACTTCTGGCGGATCCCGTCTTGCGGCGCACGTCGGTCGCGGCGATTGCGATCTCATCGCTGCTCCCAGATCAGCTTCGTCAACAGTATTCGGGGCTGGATCAGTTGGTGCTATTGGAAACCAAGTGGCCGGCATTTCGGTTGGCCGAGATTATTCAAAAAGTGGATGAGGCCCATCAGGCGATGGGACTGGGTGTTCGTAATGATTACCCGCTCTCTCGCATCT
This sequence comes from Planctopirus sp. SH287, assembly GCF_056500625.1. Classification (NCBI taxonomy): domain Bacteria; kingdom Pseudomonadati; phylum Planctomycetota; class Planctomycetia; order Planctomycetales; family Planctomycetaceae; genus Planctopirus; species Planctopirus sp. SH287. Next base: position 4,095,034 of record NZ_CM151403.1, read on the forward strand.
GCCGCACGGCGTTGCAGCAATCGGTTGTGCCTGAACTTTCCCAGCAAGTCGCCAGCCAGTTGCCTGTTTGAGATTAACGGGCAATGGCTGCGACTGTTTTTCATGCTGAAGAAGTTAGGGATTAGAACTCACTGACGACTTCCGAATTGGCCCGAGTACCGATGGCAGTGCGAATGCCGCTGTCGATGTTTTCGCTGATAAAGCGGACAGAGCCATCGCCCATGAGAATGTGGCAACCCCCTTCGTGTGTGCTGCCGAAGGAGACTTCAACCTGTCGGCTGTCGGCGCCTGCACGATCCCAGAGGTTAATGCCCACGCCCATGGAACCGAAGAATTCGGAGGCATCGGTTCTCACACCACCAGCATCCACGCCATCGCCAGCAATGATCCAGTGATCGTATCGCTGTCCGGTTATTGCCGCGTCATCAGGTTCCTAGCTGCCTGTCAGATCTTCAGTTTGCGGGCGTGTTTCACCAATAAGAACGGTGTTGGAGAGTCCGTCTGTGATGTCGCGAAAGTTATTGACTGGGACTCGCTCGACACCGCCTCCTGTGGGAGTGATCCAGTTACGAGGAAAGAGCATGCCATTGCCATCAAGAAATCGGTTGCCATCGTTCAGTTCGGTTCCCGAAGCACAGGCAATATAGGTGGCAATAAAGCGATCGATGACATACCAGTTGTCGGTGCTGCGATCGAGAGCGTTGGTTGGGCCGGGAAGTGAAGGGCAACGGAAGGCGGGGATGACGGCCCGGCAGGCGCGGATATTCTTATCCGTTTGCGATGTCCCTGTGGCGGCATAGGTCGACGAGCCATTGGCCCATTGATTTCCGTTGTTGTAGTTGGTTCCCAGTGCGCTGGTTTCCAGCGTGTTATAGAGCGGGGCCTGGTCAAGCATTGGTAACAGAAAGGCTGACCAGGCTTCGCCCCGGGCAACCCCGGTACTTGAGCCACTGTTAAGTGCCGGGGGCAGGCTGCTGAACTGGTCGTGGAAGTTGTGAACCGCCAGTCCCAACTGCTTAAGATTGTTGCGGCACTGCGTTCTTCGAGCGGCTTCCCGGGCTTGTTGCACCGCTGGAAGCAGCAAGGCGATCAAAATCGCGATAATTGCGATGACGACTAAAAGCTCAATCAGAGTAAACCCTTTGCGAATGCGCATTTTCATTGTACACTGCCCCAAAAATAGTAAGGGAGATGACGGGAGAAGACGATTTTTCCCAGAGAAATGAGGGTCTGCGTGAATCAGTGGCCACTGACGCAGGTGTCTCAATGAGGAATATTGTGCACCTCTCGCCGATTTGCTCCAATGAGTGTTTGCGCAATTATTTTGACTGTTTGCACGAATTTATGAAGCTCTGCTCACAAAGCCTTGTAAATTAAAAATGTTTCCTGAATCACTGACACGCAGTTCCATTCGTTGATCTTTAGTCGAGGCGACATGACAAGCGACAACTCTTCGCCGGACACTTCTTCTTCGGCTCCCGCGCGTCACCTGGCGGTTCCGGGATCAATGCCCCCCACGGTGCATCGCAGTGTGGCATTGATTGTTCATACCTCCTCTGACTGGACGCGACAGGTTCTGAGGGGGATTGCTCAATATGCCAGTGAGCATGGGTTTTGGGATTTCTTTATTGAGCCACGCGGGCACGATGAAAAGCTGCTGATTCCCAAGGGATGGAGCGGTGATGGAATCATTGCCCGCCTGACGCACCCGGCTTTAGAAAAGCAGATCCTCAAGAGCGGCATTCCTTGTGTGAATGTCTCCTGGATGGGTCAGCATACGACTCGTATTCCCAAGGTGGTTTCCGATGAAGGGGCGTGTGGGCGTTTGGCAGCCGAACACTTCCTCGAACAATCCTTTCGCAGTTTTGCTTATATTGGTCCGATTCATCGTGGCGGGTATGAGGATCTGCTGGGGAAGAACTATGTGAACGTTCTTTTGCAGGCCGGTCATCAGACCAGTATTTATCAGCCGACGGTTCCGATTCCTGTTCCTGACTTATTGACGCAGCGCAAGGGCTTTCTTCAGTGGCTGAAGATGCTTCCCAAACCGACGGCCATTTTTACCTGGAGTGGTGAAGTCGGTCGGGAATTGATGACTTGTGCGCGGTTGAGCCGGTTCCGGATTCCCGACGACATTGCCCTGCTGGTTGGTGAGAACGACCCGCTGCTTTCGGCACTGGCTCCTGTTCCCCTTTCCAACATCGATCAGGCACCGGTGCGTGTGGGGTATGAGGCGGCCACGTTACTTGACAAGTTGATGAATGGTGAGCCTGTTCCTGAAGAACCGATTCTGGTTCCTCCCGTGGGTGTGGTGCAGCGTCGTTCCACAGAGACGTCCGCGGTGGATGATCCGCTGGTGGATCTGGCTGTCCGGTTCATGCGTGACCATCTAGGGGAACCGATTCAGATTGCCGACGTTGAAAAGGCGTTGAATGTTTCCCGTCGCGTTCTTGAGCATCGATTTCATAAGGTGCTGGATGACACGCCTGCCAATGTGCTGCGGCGAATGCGGTTGCAAAACGTGAAGCGTTTGCTCGGTGAAACAACACTTCCGCTGGCACGCATTGCCCAGTTGACGGGTTTTAATCATGTGGAAGTTCTCGTGAGAACTTTCCGTCGGGAACTGGGCGTGACTCCGGGTGAGTACCGGCGTCGCCATTGATGGCAATGATCCGTTACTGCGATTCGAGTGGTGCTCCTGTTTTGAAGAATTTCCCCATGGTCAACGTGACTTCTTCTCTGGAAGAAATTGCGAGCATCGTGGGAGAGAAAGGTGTCTTGCCCCATGGTTTATCTCCATCGGATCTATACCAAATCAGGGGATGGTGGCCTGACCAGTTTGGGTAATGGTCAGCGTGTTTCCAAAACCAGCCCCCGAATTGTGGCCTATGGGGGCGTGGACGAATTGAATGCGACAATCGGCGTGGCACTCAATTCCGAGATGTCTCAGGAAATGCGGACGCTCTTGACGTCGATCCAGCACGACCTGTTTGATCTGGGGGCGGATCTGTGTGTTCCTCCTCAGGAGCAGGAAGAACCGGAAGCCGCTTTACGGATGAAGGAGGCTCAAGTGGAGCGTCTGGAGTTGGCGATTGACGAGGCGGTTGATCAGCTTTCTCCATTGACCAGTTTTGTGTTGCCTGGAGGAACAGCCGCAGCAGCGGCGTTGCATGTGGCCAGAACCGTCTGCCGTCGCGCCGAAATTGGCGTGATTGATTTGGCAGAACAGGAGACAGTCGGCCCTAACTGTGTCTGTTATTTGAATCGATTGTCGGATCTGCTGTTCTGTCTGGCCCGTCTGTGCAATGACGGAGGCAAGGCCGATGTTCTGTGGATTCCCGGCAAGTCCCGATCAGCCAAGGTCGATTGAGTCCTCGAGTAACGACTCATCACTGGTTGAAAATCTGAGTGCGGCCTTCTCTTGTGTGCCGCTGGCAGGAATGTGGGGCGAGATTGCGCCCACTGTTAGCGATGCTAACGTGATTTGCCACATCAAATTCCTGTAAGGTTCGTCAGGTCTGATCTGGCGGGGTCGCAGAGTCCTCAGCGTTTGTTGAAGATCATTATCAACAGTTCGTGCTGAGGTGGCGCCTTGAAAGTCACCAGAACATGCTTGCCCAAAGCTGGCACACAAAGTGCTGCTTCAAATCGGGAGGCGTCGTTAACCCCAGTTTTCAAGTTTGACAGCCCCAGGTATCAAGAGAATCGATGGAATGGCCAGTGTCCCTGCGAATCCGGATGAAAATTTTTCGGCAATGAAGCCGCATTTCTCCGCGTCGGGCGGCCCTTTTCAACGAGCCGATATTCTCTCGGGGTTTCTGGTTTTTCTGATCGCGTTGCCACTTTGTCTGGCGATTGCCAAGGCGAGTCAGTTTCCTCCCATTTCGGGGATCTGGACGGCTGTGATCGGCGGGGTGATCTGCTCTTTCATCAGCAATTCTCAGATGACGATTAAAGGGCCTGCGGCTGGCTTGATTGTCATTGTGGCTGGTGCTGTTGCCGAACTGTCTCTGGCTTTTGGAGGAGACATTCGCAGCCCGCAAGGACTGATGCAGGGTTATCAACTGGCTCTGGGAATCGGTGTGGCGGCGGGTGTCATCCAGATTCTTTTTGGCATGTTGAGATTGGGAAGATTGTCTGAGCTGTTTCCCTCCACTCCAGTGCATGGAATGCTGGCTTCAATCGGTCTGATTGTGATTGCCAAGCAGATTTTTTCCGTCATGGGGGTGGATGCGCCGGCTGGACATGGCGGAGAACCGGCTACGCCTCTGGCTCTGTTGGCCAGTATTCCCGTATCGATTGCTCAATCCAATCCTGAGATACTGCTGATTGGTCTGGTGAGCCTGCTGATCATGTTTTCGCTCCCTTTGCTGGGGTCAATCTGGAAGCCGCTGAAAATGGTTCCGGCCCAGTTGGTGGTCATTGTCATCGCGATGGGTATGGGGTTGTGGTTTGATTTGGGCCACGAGCACAAATACCTCTTTCCGCTGAGTGCGTTTGCCGGAGGAAGCGTTCAGGAATATGTCGTCGGGCCGATGTTTCTCGTGACGATCCCCAATGTTTTAAGTGATCCGCTTTCAGCGATCGTTTTCCCTGATTTTCGCGGCTTAACAACTTTTATCGGCTGGAAATATGTGCTGCTGTTTTCCCTGATTGGAAGTCTGGAATCCGTGTTGAGTGCGAAGGCCATCGACCTGCTGGATCCTCAACGGCGCAAGACCAGCTTTAATCGGGATTTATTGTCGGTCGGTGTTGCTAACACGTTGGCTGCGCTGATCGGTGGCCTCCCGATGATTTCCGAAATTGTGCGTTCCTCTGCCAACATTGCCAATGGCGCGAAATCGAGCTATGCGAACATGTGGCATGGCTTGTTCCTGCTGGCCTTTGTGCTGTTGTTTCCCGGATTGATCCATAGCATCCCGCTGGCCGCACTGGCTGCGATGCTGATCTATACGGGATTTCGCCTGGCATCGCCTGCCACATTCATGCGGACATATCGCGTGGGTAGCGAGCAGCTGGCGATCTTTATTGTGACGATTGTCGCGACACTGGCGACCGATCTTTTAATCGGGATTGCGACGGGGATTGCCTTTGAGCTGATGCTGCATCTGTGGCATAGCCGGTCGCCGCGCAGCCTGCTGAGTCCTCAGCTTTCAGTCGATTGTGGTGACGGAAAAACGGTGACTCTGGCTTTGAGCGGAGCTGTGGTTTTCAGCAACTGGTTACGAATTCAGCGTCGCATTCACGAACAATTTGCGACAGCGGATCTGGTGATTCTTGACATGACCGAGACGACGTTTGTCGATCATTCCGTGATGCAGAAACTGCAAGAATTAGAGGCCAGTTGTGAACAGCAGGGAAAGAGCTTAAAGGTGATGGGGCTGGACGATCATACGCCTTTCTCGGCCCATCCCCTGGCAGCACGCAAGAAGTCACGGCTGCCATCGTCACTGGCTCCCGCGTCTCAGCCAACACCTCCGTAAAAAAGAAGGGCAGGGCGATACGATTTCCAGAAATCAACATCGCGTTGGGAGATGCGTAAAGCATGCTTGCTCAGAGCCGCAAGCATGGCACGAAGGCCGCAACGATGGCAGACAACGCGTCGTTAAAACCTGGGAGCCGTATTAATCGCTGCTTGAAGTATGGGGAGTCTTATCAAAAAGCCAGAACTTCTCTTGAGAGGGTGCAGGAACGATTCAACTCATGCAGCCCAACAAACGATGACGTTCCCCAACTGTTGCGATTAACGGGAACCTCGATACTGACTGTGACCCGCTGTGTGGTGGCCAGGATCTCCGATGGTTCGACCGTGACGACAGCACCACGGACATCAATGGCTGCGAGCGCGGATAACGCTGCTGCTTGAGCGGAGTCGGCTGAAGCGCCGGGAACGATCCCCTGCCGTGCTCCTTCGTAGGCGGCGTTCTCAATCGTATGGCGGAGCATATTGAGGCGTGTGATCTCGACGGATCCAAAGAAGATGGCAAAGAGAATGGGGATTGTCAGCGCCATTTCTACGGAAAGCGCTCCTTGCCGGGCGGGTGAGTTTTCAAACGTGCGTACTGAATTCAATCGTGAGCGGCGCATGATTTTCGGGAAGGATCCTGAGAGGTCTGGGCCTGTTCCGGCATTCCATCAAAGACAGAAATCGTGCTATTCCGTCAGCACAATTGGCAAAGTGCGGGCGATTTCTGCAAAGGCCGCTTCCAAAGCCGCCGCATTGGTGGCGGGGTAGTTAGTTCCTCCGGTAATGGCCGAGACTTGGGGCGTGATGTCACCTTTACGAGGCAACAGGCTGACGGAGTGAATGACGATATTTTCGGCTCGGGCATCCTCAGCGGCGAGCAACGGATTGCGTCCCTGATTCCAAAGGCCGTCCGTCATCAGGATAATAATGCGATGGGCATATGGCCTTGTGGCTCTGGTTGCGACGAGGATCTTTCTTGCTTCGTCAATTCCTGCAGACATGTTGGTTGCCCCCAGCATGACATTGGAAGAACGAACGACGATGGCTGAGTTGAGGGCCGCAAGATTCGTGGTGAGAGGGAGATCAATTGCGACCTCCGGGCTGTTGGTTTTGGTCAGCTTGCCTTCATAGTTGGCTTGTGTGATTTTGGAAGCCCAGGTTGCCATGGCCACACGCGGCTTAGGTTCATGCGTGGCTGTGATATTTACGAACGATTGCATGGCTTTTGACAATGACGCCCAGCGACTCAACGTGGGGTGGGGCGGATAAATGATAGGATCGGGCAACTTTGGGATTCCGGGTGGATATGACCAGTCGATGCCGGTGAGGTCGAAACACATGGAGTGCGAGCGGTCGATAGCAAAGCAGATTTCGACTTCGGTGCTGGCTGCTACTGCTGAACGCGTGGGTTGAAAGTGATTAATGCCGAAGACACCACCAAAAAAGAGGGCGACGGGGCCGGCGGCAGAATCGTTCGTCATGGCCGAGTTCACACGAACCGCGGTGTAAGGGAATTGGTCTTTGGCAAATAAGACGGAGTTGTCAGCGTTTCGTACCGCAGTCCCCAGTTCGACCTGGTCAGCCGTGATTGCCAGCGGCTTACTTCCTACCGAGTTGGCAGCGGCAGTGGAAATCGCAACGGAGACCGCCATATCGGGATCCTGGGTACGGCGCAGGGCTTCCATCCCGGCCTTGGCCGACGCATCGGTTGCGGCTCGAAGCTCTGTCCTCACCAATTGCATATAGGCCACGTCTACGGTGAACATCGTCATGGCCAGCAAGGCCACAATGACGACAGCCACCAGCACCAGCATCGCGCCCCGGCGATTCCTCTTGCCAATGACATTCCCGTGAGTTGTCACCATCAAAAAACGCTGGTATTCAGAGAGTAAAGAGCGACGCATGGCAAAGATCTCAGTATCAGCAAACGGTATCAGCAAACGATTGAAAATTCAGACATTGATCGAACACGGAGCACAGAGGTTATTGAGGAACATGCCCGCATGTTTTCCCTTCTGGTCAGGTCTTGACCATCGAGGTGGTAGCCTGAAGCTTGTTTAACTTTGTGAACCAGTCAAACATCCCGGAAAGGCTGCTGACGGGGGACTCCACTTCCACACGAATCATCGTGCCAGCGGCAGTGTTGACATCGACTGTGGGGATAAATCGGATCCTGGCTCCGGTCACATTCCGGCTGGCCAGGACTTCCTTAGCGCGGGCCTCGGCCGACTCAATTGTCCCTCCGGTGGAGGTAACAGTGCGTGCCGCTTCGTAGCTGGCCTGTGTCAGCGTCGTTTTCAGAAAAATCGCATTGGCGGATTCAATCGACCCAAAGACCACCAACATGATGATTGGCAGACAAATCGCCAGCTCGATTGTCGCAGCCCCACGTCGGAAGTGAGGTACAGAGTGTCGGTGGCGGGGCATCGATGGGAGAACAGATTTCAATCAAAGCCCCTTGCAATCAATCTATCAAACTCTCGCGATCTGCCGGATCAGGATTGACACATCCTGGTGTCGATCAATACCGGTTTGGAGAGCAGAGACGGCGCAGGGGGAGCAACCGACACTTTCTCACACGGCTAACTTACGTCAGGTGCGGTCATGTGAACGGAAGAAATTCAGGTGTCATCCCGAACTCATCAAGCCTGAAATCCGCTATTTAGCGGTTATCGTGATTATCGCGGTTATAGAGGCGGCGTATGAGGGGCGGTTGTTGATTTGCGTTTGGGTCTTACGCCGCAAGAATTGCGAGACATGTGCCGTGTCACGGCTTTGTCTTCTGGTTGATGTCGCCGATAGATGGCCGTGCATGCTACGACATTGAGAAAATCAACCGGGAAAATCTCTCACCCGGCACTGCGTGCCACCCTTTTCCACCTGCGTGGGCGAGGGTTAATGGCTGATCGCTTTTAATCGATGCCGATTCCCAGCCAGCCATCAGCAGCTCGGGCGTAATTGAAGGATGGTGGCGTTCCACTGCGATTCCAGAGTTCGGGTGGTAATTGCCGTGGGAGAGAGAGTCGCGGGAAGTTGGCTTGAATCGACTGCTGCACCATCCCTTCCGCCATTCCCAGCGTGGCGGTTCTTTCATCGGTGAGCGAGACGACTTTAATAGTGTCGAAGACCAGATGAACCGTTTGCTCATCAATTTCCAGATGAGCGGGGATCGTGACTTCCATCTGAGGGAGGACAGCCTGGCCGCCTGGTTGAAATTGCGCTTTCAAAATGATGAGCAAGCTGTCGCCATCAATCTTGAATCGAAGGGGTTCCTCGTCATCAAAGACGATCCTGGTTTCAATACTGGCCATGGGGAATTTGGTTCCCGCAGGCAGTGGCACTTCCCCGGCACCGGGAACCATCTCATGCAGCCATTTGGCCAGCTGTTTGAGTTGCTTATCCGAAGTGACTTTCCCATTGAGATTGGCCCGCTCAGCCGCTCGATTGAGTACCGTTTCGTGCAGGAACAGGGTGGCGGCATGATCTTGCAGTGCCTCCACCGGCATGGGCTGAAGGACGGGGGCATCGCTGCCAAACTGTCCGGCAAATTGCAGGTGCTGGTGGGTCGATGACCATCGTTGGACTGACGGCATCAAGGTCAGGTCATCCAGAGTGGTTTTCAGTTGTTTAAGTTCAGCATTGGCACTCGCCAGTTCATTATCAACTTCTTTGTTGAAGCTTTCAAAAACCTGTTCTGCCACACGGTCACGGGCAATGATTTCTGCTTGAGGTTGATGCCGCTGCGCGACGCTCATCGCAATGCGATCAGCAATCGGCCCAATGAACGGTCGGTTGCTATAGGTGGTTTGTGCGCTGATGGGCACATTACGGGCACGAGCCTGAATGACAGCCGCGCGGGTGGCGAGCTTGAGTCCATCGAATTGGACATCTTTGGTTCCGCGAAACTCCTGCACTCCCTGGGTATTCACAGCAGCTTGAGAGGTATAGCCAGTGGTCCGGCTTTGGCCGCGTCCTTCCAGCACAAATTGACCACGGGCTGTCTCGACCGATGGCAGCAAATTCAACCAGGCATGAGACGTGGTTTCGCGCTCACCGACCACATCTGCGCCCATGATGAAATCACGAACTTTGCCAGGTTCTTTCCGGGTCTGTGAAACAAACCGGTTGATGAAGCCTTCCTGCATCAGTACATAAACCTGATAAGGAGCGGCTACGGACGGGCCAATTTGCACGTTGACATTGGCCACGCCTTCGGGCAATGAGCCATTCGCGGGGAAGGGAGGGAGGCCACCGCCATTGGCTGTTGGGGTGAGACCAGGCAGAGCCGGGCCGTCATCGACCGCATTGCCGGAATTCAAGTTGCGATTGGCGGAAAAGGGAGGGAGGCCGTCTCCCGTTGAACGTGATGCGATGTCGGAATTGGCATTATCGCCAAAGCGATCCCGACGCCGTCGTTGAGCCGGTGTGAGCGGTCGATTGTTATTCGACGATTGTCCGGTGGCAGGTGAGCCGGGATTTTCAGGAATCGGTGTGAGTGGCGGTTGTCCCTGTGGCTGCATTTGTCCTTGGGGGATTGGCCCCTGGCGTTGACCGTAAGCCTGACTTGGTGCCTGCCCCTGAACAGGCAGAACCTGTGTTGGAATCGGCTGGCCCGTGTAGGGATCGATCATCACTGGCTGCGTGTAAGGCGAGGGATAGCCCGAGGCCGTTGTTCCAGATGATGGGGAGGGATTTGCTGGGGCAGCCCCCGGTGTTGTGTAAGAATTGGCAGGATCAACGGAAGGGGGATAAAGCGAGCCGGGATACTGGGAGGCAGGGGATTGGGTTACCGGGTACTGGGTGCCGGAAATGGAACCTGTGGGAGAGCCGATCATGCCGCCAGTGCCAGCGGGATAGGGTGCCAGAGGATAGCCGGTGTAAGGATCGACCGGTTGTCCATAAATTGGCTGTCCATTGATGGTCTGTCCCCAGGGAACAGGAGTCGCTGGAGTGTAGGGTGCTCCCCAACTCCAGGGGGCGGGGGCGGCGTTTTGAGCCGCCAGACGCGCCTGGCGGCGAGCTTCCGCTCGTGGGCCGGCCGCCAGCGTGACATTCAGGCCAGTGAGCACCACAGCACTGCTCAGACTGCCCCAGGCCAGCCAGCAACCTGCTGTTCTCATCCAGCCCCAACCCACGGAATCCTGTCCCAAGTCTGATCTGCGTTTCATGTCTGATCCCACTCCAGTGGAACGAACTCAGCGATGACGGAAGGGTGTCATGCTTGTCAGGTGCGATGGAGACCAGCCGGAGACTTTTCCAACTAAGCTCTTTAAGTGAATCACACGAGACAATATCAGCAGCGAACAGTTCTGCCTGCATCAAAGACTACTCAACAAAAGACACAATGAGAATCGGCAGTTTTAGATTCCGGCATGTTTTCCCACACACAGACCCTGTTCGAGCGCGTGGAAGAACAGCAACGAGATAATGGTTTCCGAGGAATAAGTGTTCAGCGTGAAATGAGGTGTCTGGTGCGAATGGTTAAATTGTGAGTGTGCACCAAATTCATTGAGATATTTCTCGGCACCTCACGTTCAAACCAGAGCGAGTGTAGAATTGCTCTCAGAAACTCGTGGTTCATGCCACTTGAAAAGCCAGGTCAAATAGGCTGTAAAGTCCGACAATAAAGGACGTTACTACGCATCAAACCTCTAAAAAAAGCCTCAACACGGCACTAACGCGATGGACGCGTTGCTTACCAGCGAATTTGAACTTTTTGTCACTCCAGCAGAGGCACAAGCGATGTTTCAGATCTCTTCAGAAATTCAATTTTGTTATGGCCATCGTTTGCTCAATTATTCCGGGAAATGCCGACATCTGCATGGCCATAACGGAAAGGCGATTATCACACTGACGGGCGACAAACTGGATGATCGGGGCATGTTGGTGGATTTTGGGGATTTGAAGCGGGATGTTGCCACCTGGATCGATGAGAATCTGGATCATCGTATGGTCTTGTGTGAACGCGACCCCATGGTGCAGCTGCTGCGGGACGCGGGAGAACCCCTTTATATTGTCCCATTCAATCCCACGGCAGAAAACTTGGCTCGCTTAATTTACGAGAAGACATTTGCCGCAGGGCTTCCTGTCCTGGAAGTGGGGCTGTGGGAGACCGCCAAAAACTATGCTGTTTATCGTCCGACAGCTTAAGAGTGAGCGAAAAAATGATCGCCCATTAATGGGAGGCGAGCGCGCGGTGTGTCACGCTCAATCGGTCTGTTGGAAATCTCTGATTGCCGCATTTTTTGCAGGAGTTTCTTTCGTTCAGCAGCGTGTCTGGAGCGAGAGATGGCGAAAAATGCCGTTTTTTATAGGAAAATGCTGCTCTGATAGAGTGTGGGTGATGTAGAGAATTCGGGCTGGACACGTTTGGCGACTTGATTAAGAATCCCGCCAGCGTCGTCCAGAATAGCCGACGAAGCTGCGATGAACCGTCCTGGTCCTCCCCAGTGTGGTTCCTGCTTCATCCGACAAGGGCACCCATGAAAACAATTATTTGCTTATTCGCCGGGGGGTGCCTCACGCTGCTGGCGGGATGCCATTCTTCGCCTTACTACGGGCCTCAGCCTCAATACTACAATTCTCCGGGTTTCAGCGGTGGAACGCCGTCTTCAGGGTATGTTCAACCGGGAACGACTTTTGGATCGCCCTCGGGAACTTATGCGCCGCCGGGAGGGATGTATGTTCCTCAAAATGGGGGGACTTATGTCCCTGAAGGAACGGTTCCCAATGGTGGCCCGACTCCACTGAATGGCCCCACCCCATTGAATCAAACGCCCACCTGGCGGCCTGATCCTGCGGCAGGCGGTAGTGCGCCGACCTTTAATAACCAGCCTTATAAGCCGAATCCGACGTTGAATACGCCTCCATCGGATCGACTGGTGCCGAACCCTGTTGACACGCCTTTCGATATTACGCCTGGCGCCAGTAAGGATCCGTTTCCCAAGACGGGACTGAATCGGCCGGCAGAACCTTTCCCTCAGAATCCGCCAGCGTTTGGTTCTGCTCCGGGAAGTGCCCCGGTCACTTTGGGTCAGGAAATCGAGGCCAGCAGAGGCAACCCCACCATGGCTGCTACGGCAACACCCGGCGGTGCGATGCGAGCGGCTTCGGAGAGTCGTGCGATTCCCCAACCTGTGGTTGATCCGGCGCGGCCACATCCTTACGACTTCGATCGCAAGGGATACAGTTGGCTACGGGGGGTCGTGGATTATGAGCCGAGCGATCAGAGCTGGCACATTATCTATAACCTCGCGCCTGGACAGGATGACGAACTGGGGGGCAGTGTGTCGCTGGTGATGGATCCGCAAACCATCAAGCTGAATGATCGTTCTTTAATGCAGGTGGAAGGCGTGGTTGATCCCAATTTGCGAGATCGCACAGGCAAGCCGATGTATCGGGTCATCGCCGCTCACCCGCTGACCCCTCGCAACATCTAATCCCCCCCTTACGGGGTTTGGGGCGGCGTATGTACGTCAATTGTTTGTTCACGAATGGGGCTTACGCCGCCAGATGGCGGGGTTTCTTGTTGAGATTGATTGATTTGCCACTCGCCCATTCCGATGGGAGAGGCTGGGTGAGGGCGAGCCGATGCTTAAATAGCGATCATTCTCACTGCGATGCGAATAGATGTCCCAGACACACTTCTCTATTGAGAACGTCCATTGGAAAATCCCTCACCCGGCACTGCGTGCCACCCTCTCCCGCCTGCGCGGGCGAGGGTTTCCTTGCTCCACTTGCGGGGTTTTGGGCGGGGTCGCATGTTCGGGAATGACGACTCTTCGTGCCACATCAGCATGGCGCACTGAACGACATCTCAGATTGAAACGCGTATCAGTCATCACGGTCTTACCAAAGACGTAGTTTCCAGCCGAGGAAGAAGCCAATCCCCAGGCAGCAGAGGGCCGCCATTTCGGGCTTTTCACGGGCATATTGCTTGAGATATTGGCCAAAGTCTTCAATCGGCTGAAGGCATTCCTCAGTAGCAACAGGTGTCGTTACTGTCGCGTTGGGTGATGACGTTTGACGATCTGAAGACGAGACATGTGGGGCAGAAGTCACCATAGAAACTCCCTTTCATTCACAGGATAATTGATAATTGGTGACGCAGGATCAGCAGTACCTTCTGCTGAAGATCGTCCGCGAGATGAGGTTGATTACTCGCAGCGAACGTACGTCAGATTCATTGATTGAGTTGTCAGATCAGGACTCTGAATCATGGTTGTGGAGCAGGTGTCGCATCCAGGCCAGGTTTGCTCTCAACTCTTCATGGCTGCGACCTAAAGGCTTGATCGCACGTCCGATTCGCCGACACGCCCAAGCCAATAATCCGGAAGCGATGACGATCACCACGCCACCAACGACGACCATGGCCCCATCACGCGTCAGAGAAGTGTGCTGACCAACCCAACCTGCCAGTCCCAGCAGTGCGACTGGCATGGCACTGACAAACAGCACCGCTCCAATTGTGAGCAGCATCAGTGCCAGTTGTGATCGATGCCAGAACTCAACAACATCGATCTGAAGGAGTTGCAATTGAAGATCGGCGAGCTTCAAACCATCTAATGTCAGATTCGCCAGCGAAGGTGTTCGTTGATAATCAATCGGCTTCGCTTTTGATCCTGGCATTGGCTGGCGATCAATTACAGGTGTCGTTTGAAAATCCATCCGATTCCGACTCCCATCGCTAAAGCCAGGCCCACGCTCAGTACGGCGTTGTTCGAGATCCATGATTCTACCTCTTGCGGAGAGACCTGGCCGCGTAAGTTTGCAGCAATCTCAGAGGGAGCGGATAAAACTCCATCCCGGCGATTGGCAGCAGGCCGTTGTTCAGGAACCAGGCGATAGCCATTGGTTTGCGTACTAATCACACTGTCTCCCTCTTTCTCGCGATTTGGACATTAAAGTGACTCAACGGAAGCCCTAATTGCCTGAACGAGTCGAGTCTGGCTTTATCACTCACCGTAAGATTTTAAGCGTTCGGAAGAATCACCCCGAAACACCCCGAAAGGGGTTCCGGGGGATTCCTGCATTTCCGTCGCGACCTGTTGGTCACTGGCTGCCAAGCCATGCCAATCGCCCTTGTGTCTGGCTGTCTGAGATGCCGCATTTTCGTGGTCAAAACTGGCCAGCCAGGCGGATTTCCCGATGACTTTCCCCACCTGTTGACCCGCGTATGTGATCGCTGCGCGGATTGCCAGGTTGGTCGCCAGATTCATCGCGTTACTCAATAGCGACGGTTGAGGCGGAATTTCCGCCGCTTCACGCGATCCCAGTTCTTTGATGAGTTCTTCACGGCTTTGAGGATCCAGTCGGACTGACGGTGTTTTCCGTCTGCCCGGCACCAGCAGATACCCTACCGTGACAGCAGCCGCCACCGTCAGAAACGGATGCTGTTGGACATGGTACTTCCAATCCAGCCAGCGATGAGCATCTGCTGACCAACGGGTGGCGTCATGGTCGATCCGTCGTCGCAATCGGTGCATCTTCTGGCGAATTGCTTCGCTTTCGGACTCGGTCGACATAGAAACCTGTGCTTTCGTCGAAACCCGCCTGGACAAGTGGATGAATTGCCAGGCGTTTCAGCTTCTGAAATTATTCTAACGATTGGCTCAAACCTGAGTTATGCCCGGTCGGAACGCAGCAACAACGTTACCAGGACACCGGCAACCAAGCCCACACCGAAAGCCGTGGCCATCGATTCCATGGGGCGAGTTTTCACCATCTTCTGAGCTTCATTGATCCCGGATTCGAGTCCCTGCTCAATGGCGTGGTACTGATCTCCCGCGACTTGAGAAGCCGATTGGGCATAGCCACGGGCAGCTTGTGAAGCCCGGTCGAGTACCCCTTGCCCTTCCTTCACCGCGCTATTGACGAATTGCTCGATCTGTCGACGGGATTCCCCCGTCTTTTGCTCCAGAAGACCGATCAATTGTTCGGTGTTTCCATGAGCCTGTTGCAGTTCATCTTCTGTGATCTGGCCCCAGCGTTCACGAATCTGGCCCTTAAGTTGTGTCCATTTCCCTTGGATTTCTTCACGAGTAATCATTGAACTGCTCCCTCGAATTTAAGTTCGTCGGACGGGCAGATATTGCTCGCCGGCAAACCTGTTTTTTTGTGATCTCCGATCGTCTGGCAGCCACACTTAAAGCCAGCGGAGACCGTTTTGATTTCATGAAAGCCGTCGGCGCACCCCACAGGACACGAACGACGGAAGCCGATCTGTTCAAGTTGCTGCGACACGGCCTAAACCGATGGGCGACGCACACCACCCATCACGAGGCTGATCAAAAACAGCACGATGAACACTACAAACAACAGCTTGGCGATCCCGGCCGCAGTACCGGCGATCCCACCAAAACCCAAAGCCGCTGCAATCAAAGCCACAATCAGAAAAGTCAGTGCCCAGCTTAACATGATTCTCTCCAACACTTCTAAGGGAAGGTTCAGCAACGGTTGTTGCCGATTTGTGAAATCCCTCTATCGCATGGATCGTGCCAAACGGGTGGAGAATCTAAAACGTTCGATCACCCGCCGGAATTTCGGAGGATTGGCAGACGTTTCGTAAAAAAATGAGCGATGATCGACCAATCCACGAACTTGATGACCCATCAAACTTGAAGCTTGAACCGGTGGCGACATTTTCGCGACCTGATTTCAGACACCCGATAATAAGCCCTGCGAATCAACCCTCCCCTTAATCTGCGGGAAAACACGCATATTCTGATCTGTCGTGTGATAACGAAGATCCGGGATGGCGACTCGAAAGAATCCGTGAAGGGTGACGGCACGGCGGTTGCTTCCCTATTCGGTTGATTCAGGCATGCGAGGGATTGATTCAGGCACGTGGCCAGCCAACAGGTTGGCACCCCTCGCGTTTGTCATTGTGAACAGGAAGGTCTCCCCCATGATTTCAGCTGTGAGTGGATCAAAAAAGCCAGGACAGATTTCAACCCGTCAGGGATCGCGTCCCGCTCGTCAGGATCATTACGACGACGGGAAGTCCGGCAAGCGTCGACAAAGCCTTCAATCGCGTGATTTCTTTCGCGACGCCCCATTTGAGTCGGTGACTCGTCAAGCGGAAGATGAGGTGACGCCCTTTGTAGAAGGTTGCCATCGCAGAGAAGGTGATCGTCCCATCATCCAAAGGCCAGCAGTAAAAGCATCTCCCCGTCGGTCACGCTGCGATGAATCGTCACGAACTCCTTTGACGGCAGACCCTTCTCCTGAAGCGATCTCTTTGATGTGTCAGCAGATTCAGTCGGAATGGTCACCTGCTGAGCGGGAACGTCGCCGGGCCAATCATTTCCCCACAAGTGAACAGGAGGCCTTCTGAAAACAGGGAAAGACAATTTCAGGCCGTCGGGTTATCGGGATTTTTCCCGCGACATAAAGTGTGGGATTGTGCCTATCGTGCGTTTGGGTGGTTTCAGAAACTCTCGCAGGATCAATTTCTGACCAGTCTGTACTGGTGAGAGGCCCTATTGGCGTTTTATGATGCTCGCCATGAGCACGATCGACTGGCAACCCCTTGTTCCGCTGATTGAAAAACACCAGCGGTTTCTGATTTCCAGCCATGTCCGCCCCGATGCAGATGCCATCGGTTCGGCGCTGGGTTTGGCATGTCTACTGACATCGCTCGGCAAGTCTGTGCGGATTGTGAATCCGTCGTTCCCCCCCGCCAACCTGCTCTGGATTGATCCCGAGCAAATGGTCGAAACTTTTGGCGGTCAGGTTACTGGAGCCGATCTGGCCCAGACAGATCTCCATTTTGTTGTCGATACCAGCGCGTGGCAGCAGTTGGGCGACATTGGCAAGTGGATGCGAACGACTTCCATTCCCCGCGTTGTGATCGACCATCACGTCAGCAGCGACGATCTGGGAGCTTTGGAACTCAAAGATACGAAATCTGAAGCGACGGGATCTTTGATTTTCCGTCTTTGCGAATACATGAATGCTCCGCTGACGCCAGTCGCAGCGACAGCACTCTATGCCGCGATTGCCACCGATACTGGCTGGTTCCGTTTTCCTGCCACCAATGCACAGACCATGCAGATTGCCGGGGCGCTCATGGAACGTGGGGCCAATCCCACCGACATCTATCGTCAACTGTACGAACAGTCGACTCTCTCGCGTGTTCACCTTTGTGGGCGGGTGCTCGGACGGGTTGAACTGAGCGCTGAAGGTCTATTAGCTTCCACAACGGTGGGCTGGGAAGACTTTGTCGAGCTGGGTGCCGTTCCTGCGGACACTGAAGATCTGGTGAATGAATGCCTGCGTATTGCGGGGACACGTGCGGCTTATATCGGTGTCGAACAAATGAATCGCCAGATCAAGTTCAGTTTCCGCAGTCGGGGCGCGTTGAATGTCGCCGCCATTGCGGAGCAGTTTGGTGGTGGCGGACACAAGCAGGCGGCGGGTGCCACGCTTCCCGGCCCACTGGATGTTGCCCGCAATCGGGTTCAAGAAGCGATGCTCAAGGGATTAGCGTCACTTCCCGATGCGACAACTCCCCTTTAGAGCTGAGTTTCTGGAATGCCTGACATCCTGACTGCCTCTGCTAAAAACGCCCTGAATGTTCGACAAAATCTGTCTGCACAGAGGTTGTGTTAGAACCTCTTAAGGAGTTGTGACTGTCAGGGATGTGTCGTTTTCCCGATCAATCAGCCATCAAAGAGTGTCGACTTGTCGTTATGGGGTGTATAATTATTTTCCCCGGCCCTGGCACCAACCTGGCTTCCGTGATCTCACGTCCCACCTGGTGATTAACGACATGTCGACTCCACCGATAGCGCCCCGCGTTCCCGCAGAAGCCGCTGTCAGTCCATCTTTGCCATCTCCCTCCCCTTCGGCAACAGTCGGGGAACATCCGGTCAAAACCGATCGCCGTCACGCCCTGGCCGCCATCACAGCTTGTGGTTCAATGCTGGCTGCCATAGCCATTCCTGTGGCGGCGGGAAGTGGCATGACGCTGGATCCGTTGCTTCGCAGGCGAAAATCATCCGGTGGGGCTTCTTCCACGCCATCGACAGAAAATGAGGACGCGATTCCTGCGGGATTCCTTCCGGTCATCACGTTCGATGAACTTCCTGAAGATGGGACTCCCGTGCGAGTGACGGTGAGTACTGATGTTCATGATGCCTGGCAGGTTTTCAAAAATCAGCCTGTGGGAACGATCTATCTCCGACGTTTTCCGGATCGAAATGTTGTGGTTTTCAGTGACATTTGCCCTCATCTGGGGTGTAAGGTCGAGTACGAAGGTGACAAGCACCGATTCTTCTGCCCTTGCCACATGAGTGCGTTCTCACTTGATGGAGCGGTCGAGGGCAAGGTGGCACCCCGCGCGATGGATCGCCTTCAGGCTAGAATTGATGCTGAGGGGCTGGTCTGGGTGCTTTATCAGGAATTCCGTACGGGAATTGCCGAACAGATTCCCGTATAAGCCACAGCGAAGCATTCTCGAATGGATTCATGATCATCGAAGTTTATGAAGTGTGCCCCTCTGTGAATCAGACACGGATCATCCCAGAGTTGTGCTCGTGAGGCAGCCTGAAACATGCAGCGATTGAAGCAATGGTTCGATGATCGAACGGGCCTGATCACCATGGCTCGGGAAGTCGGCTCACGGCCTGTTCCGGGCGGGCCAAAGTGGCGATACTCCTGGGGGACGGTGCTGGTTATCCTGTTTTTAACGCAGATGGTGACAGGACTGGCGCTGGCGGGAACCTATTCCCCCGGCCGTTTGTCATCTTGGGAAAGCACGTTCTATATTCAGCACCAGATGACCTGGGGCTGGCTGGTTCGCGGGATTCATCATTATGCGGCACAGGCCATGATTGTGGCGCTGGTCTTGCAAGTTTTGCAGTTGGTCTGGGATCGATGGTATACGGCGCCGCGGGAACTGAGCTTCTGGATCACTCTTGCGGGCGGCTTGTGCATTCTTGGCCTTTCTCATACGGGTTACCAACTACCGGGCGATCAACGTGCTTACTCGGCATCGGGCGTGTTTCTGAATATTATGGCGTCGTCTCCCGTGGTGGGGCCATCTCTTCAGGAACTGGTTCAGGGTGGCCCTCGTTATGGAAATCTGACACTCAGCCGCCTGTTTGTGCTCCATGTGGGTATTCTGCCGCTGGCTTATCTGGGGACATTGCTGGCCCAGGCACTTGTCCGCCGTGCCACGGCTCGTGCGATTCGCGCCGAGATTCCCGACCCTTTGCAGAGTGCCGCTTTCTGGCCACAACAGGCTGTTCGTAACGGGATTTTTTCGTTGCTGGCTGTGGGCGTTGTGCTGGGGTTAACGCTCACGATTCCGGCTGAGTTCGGTGCTCCCATGAACCCGGCTGAGTCTTTTGCAGCCGCTCGTCCTGAATGGTATTTCCTGTTTCTGTTCCGGTTTCTCAAGTACGAGTTTGTGCAGCAGTTAGGTGGTCTGGTCTTTGGAGCCATCTATGTTCCCACTGCAATCGGTGTGATCATCGCGCTCATGCCCTGGACTGGCCGAACGCTGTGGGGACACCGCTTTAACGTGGGATTCCTGGCGGTTGTACTGGGCGTGGTGAGTTACCTGACGATTACCACCTTGCAAGATGATGCAGCTAATCCATCCCATCAAGCCGCGTTACATGCCAGTGAAAAACTGAGCCATCGTGCGGTGGCTCTGGCATCTCATTCAGGCATCCCTGCGACCGGCATTGTTTCGCTATTGGCTGATGATCCCATGACGCAGGGGCCTAAGCTGTTTGCCAGACATTGTGCCTCATGTCACGGCTGGAGTGATCCCGCTTTAACGGCTCATTCCGATGCTGCTCATGCGACAAAACATACTGCGGCTGATCTGGCGAATTTTGGTTCCCGCGAATGGATGAAAACGATTCTGGTCGATTACGGCACCGTTTTCTCTCCGTTAAAAAATCATGGCAACCCTCAAGTCGCGACCCATTTTCTTGAAGGAGATATGGCCAGCTGGTCAGAGGAAAATCGAGAACTGCTGCTCGCCCCCGAGAATGCTCAAAGCCTGCAGGCACTGGTCGAGTTCATGGCTCAGCAAAGTGGCCGGGCGAATTTGAATCCGATTAACAGCGAGTTGGCAGCGGCTGGGAGAAAAGTCTTTGCGACGGGAGAACTGGCCAAGGGGAGCCTCTCCTCAAGCTGTATTGATTGCCATTCGATGCATGTTCTCGGAGAAACCGAGGCGTTGGCCGATAATGCGGGGACGGGTGCTCCGACACTCACGGGCTATGCGGGAACTGAATGGTTAAAACGCTTTCTGGTTGCCACGGGTGGTGAAGAGTTCTTTGGAGAGAACAACGCGATGCCGGCCTTCAATGATCTTCCCCCGCGACAGTTGGAAATGCTGGTGCAGTGGATGACCGGTGACTATTGGACACCGGAATCCGGCCATTAATCCAGACCGCATCACCGGTATCATTGCCTGTCCGGAATCTCTCCAACCCTTCTCCTTGAGTGAGAAGGTGGGCGGAGGCCGGATGAGGAGGAATGGCGTTGCTCTTGAGAATACGTTATCCAGAAATCAACGGCGTGTTGAGAGATTCATAAAGCACGCTTGCTCAGAGCCGCTGTCTTTTATGCACAACTTTTTCGTTTCCTGAATCGCTGCATGCAGGAGTTTCGTGCCATGCTCACGGCTCTGAGCTGTCTTTTATACATAAATTTCTCATTCCCTTGAGCAAGCGGCACGGCATTGACACCATCAAGGGGTGATGACCAGATCAACCCACGGGAGTTCCGGCCTGGGGGAAAAACCTGCCCATCGGAATGACTCCTTTGCGTTCTTCGCGCCTTTGCGGTGAGTCAAAGAATTTTTACCGCGAAGAAAAGAAGAACGCGAAGGAATTCGGAAGAGATCGAAGGGAGACGAACGGTATGGGGTGGGAGCCTGCCCTGTGACTTTTGAATAGCATCAATCCCATGGATTCCCTCGGCTGTATGCCAGATATTGAGGTAAAGGCCGCAAGGTGCTATGGGCCACCCATGCCAATTTCATGGTGCGGTTCAGGTGGCGAAAAAGTTGTGTATAAAAGACAGCGGCTTTGAGCAAGCATGTGAATTGATAGGAGCGTCAAATGAACATCCGGCATGCTCACTCTCAGAGCCGTGAGCATGGCACGAATGCTAATCAGACCCTCACCCCACCTTCACATTCTTGGCCTCTCCCGCGAGCGGGAGAGGGAGTCTTTCTGGAGAGAGTCTTAGTGATGCGTGCTGAGTTTGAAGATTGGCAGCAGCATTCCCAGGGCAATGGTGCCAATGACCAGTCCCATCACGGCGACCATCACGGGTTCAATCAGGCTGGTTGCGGACTTGATCGCATTGGCGACTTCGCGGTCGTAATGGTCACTCAACTTTTTGAGCACCGGCCCTAATTGACCTGTCTGTTCGCCAGCACCAATCATCTGCACGACCGAGCGGGGAAAGAGGGGATTGCTTTCCATCACGCTGGCGATGGTTTTTCCCGACGTGACCTGATGAGCCACATCCTCCATGGCCTCCTGATACAGCCGGTTTCCCGCTACTTTCGCAGCCAGTTCCAGTGATGACAGGACAGGGACTCCGGCAGTGACTGTGGCTGAGAGTGTTCTGGCAATGCGGGCGAGCACGGTCTTTTGAACCAGTGTTCCAATGACAGGGAGCTTCAGCAGAATCTGGTCTTTTCCCCGCTGTCCCCATTCCTGCTGCATTGTCCAGACATAGGTGGCCCCCAGCGCGATGACGCCGAGAATCCAGGCCCACCAATATCCCGTAAAAGAGGCTGATACGGCCATGAGAATCCGTGTTGCGGTTGGAAGTTCAATCCCTCGACCGGCAAACATGGGCATGATTTTGGGAAAGACATAGGCCAGCAGAAAAACACAGGCTCCCACGCACATGATCAACATGGCGGCGGGATACATCATGGCTCCCTGCACGCGCTGGCGTGTTTCGGCTTCCTGCTGCAACTGCTCTGCCAGACGACTGAGAATCGGCCCCAGGGCGCCGGTCGCTTCTCCTGCTTTAACCAAGTTGATGAATCGTGCGTCGAACGTGCGGGGGAACTGGGCCAGTGCCGTCGATAGATCGTCTCCTCCCTGCACGCTGTCCTGAATGGAGGACAGCATGTTCTTTAACACGGGTGATGTGGCTTGCAGCACCAGACCTTCTAATGCGGTAGAAAGTGCGACGCCGGCATCCACCATGACTGCCAGTTGGCAGGTGATGCTGACAACATCCGCACGACCGGGCTGACGAACCATCCATTCCTGAAAAGGATGCTTCACCGCCGCTTCAATGAGATTGATGGGATAAAGCCCGTCAGCACGCAATTGGCGAACTGCCATAGCCGACGATTCGGCCTGCAAATTCCCCGTATGGGTACTTCCCTGAAGGTCTCGTGCGGTGTAGGTGAACGTGCTCATCGAACCAGACTCATGGGGAATTCTTTAGAGGGACTTATGACAATCTCATGGCGTCAGGGCGCCTGCGTGTGCTTGTGAACTGCCCTTTATGTCCGCAAAGGAATCCAGCCTTCGTCGCTCGCCTGGAAGACTTCTTCAATGGTTGTCAAGCCTTCGCGCACTTTGCGAAAACCATCGTAACGCAAGGGCATCATCCCCTGTTTCTGGGCATAGGTTTTCAACTCACCTAAAGCCGGTTCCTGAGAAATCAGATCGCGCAGGCCATCATCAATCACCAGCAGTTCATGGATCGCCACACGCCCGGAAAAGCCTGTGTTGCGGCACTTCTTACAGCCTACGCCCCGGAAAAATTCTTTGACTTCCATGCCCATCCGTCCCATGGCCAGTTGCATCGCCTTGGGAGGTTCATACGCTTGCCGGCATTTCGTGCAGATCCTGCGGCAAAGCCGTTGTGAAAGCACCATATTCAAGCTGGCTGCCAGGAGATAACTTTCAATCCCCATGTTAATCAGACGCGTCACCGCTGAGCAGGCATCGTTGGTATGGAGGGTGCTGAAGACCAGATGCCCTGTCAACGCGGCTTGAATACCAATACGAGCCGTTTCGTTGTCTCGAATTTCCCCGACCATGATGATGTCGGGATCTTGTCTCAACAGGCTTCTTAAGACCGTGGCAAACGATAGTCCGATCTTTTCATTGACCTGAAACTGATTCACCAGCGGCAACTGAAATTCCACAGGGTCTTCGACCGTGCAGACGTTCTTTTCCATCGTTGTCACCGCATTGATCGCTGAGTATAGCGTGGTGCTCTTGCCGCTTCCTGTCGGGCCAGTAACCAATGCAATCCCGTTGGGCTGATGAATCTGGGCGACAAACTTATCCAGCACTTCAGCACTGAAACCAAGCTGGGAAAGCGTCAGGTTGATCTTCTGGCTGTCGAGAATCCGGATGACGACCTTCTCGCCGTGGGGTAAGGGAAGCGTGCTGACGCGGAGGTCGATTGGCCGACCTTCCATGAGCACATGAATCCTCCCATCCTGTGGTAAGCGGCGTTCGCTGATGTCCAGCGTGGCCATGATTTTAATGCGGGAAGAAATTGCGGGCGCAATGTGCAGAGGGAGTTCGAGGGCCTGATGTAGCGCACCATCCACCCGGTAACGGACGCGAATCTGTCGCTCGGTGGGTTCAATATGCACGTCGCTGGCACCATCGCGGACGGCACTGAAAATGATGTAGTTCACCAGCTTGATAATCGGACTCTGGCCGGCCAGATCAATGTCAAACGAAATGTCGTCGATCGACTCCTCGATCAGTTCGACCGCTTCCGTGTTCACATCGTCGATGATGTCATCAATGACGAACACTTTGGTGTTCGGGAGATACATCTGAAACGTGCGGCGAATATCGCGACTGTTCGCGACTGCCAGTTGCACTTCACAGCCCGAGAGCTGCCGCAACTGGTCGATGACAAAAATGTTCGATGGTTCAGACGTGGCCACTGTCAGCGTCTGCCGCACTTTGAAGAGTGGCAGGACGCAGTTTTTTTCCAGGAACTCACGTGGAATGAGCTCGACTGCACGCGGATCAAAGAGGCGGCTGTCGAGGCGGATGTAGGGAATCTGGCAATCGGCGGCGACGCACTCCAGCACCTGGTCTTCGGTGCATAATCCCCGCGCGACAACGATCTCGCCCAGTAGTTGCTCACCACCACTGGCATGCTGCATGGCCAGGGCTTCATCCAGATCTTCTCCGGTCAGAAATCCCTTCTGAACCAGGAGGTCACCGAGTTTGGGCTTATTGAGAAGGAGGCCAGCCATGACGAATGAATCTTTATAGGAGAAGCCAGACTCTTGGAACGATTATTGAAAACTGCCGACCGCATCGATCATGGAATCAAACAGATCAAACTCTTCATCCAGTCGGGTGACACGGAAGATCTTCCGACCAGTATCGGTTAAGCCGCAAATCTTGATATTGCCTCCCTGTGTGCGAAGCTTCTCATGGAGATCGACCAGTGCTGTCAGACCTGCTCCATCCAGCGTTTCACTGCGATCCATTTGCAGGACGATGCGATTGAGGCCTGTATCCAGGTGCGTCTCAATCGCTTCATGAAACATGCGGGTTGTTTCTTCCGTCAGATCCTCGGGAGTGTGGACAACCAGAACGTCACCAAAGGTCTCGGTATTCACTTGCATGGTCTGCCGTTTACTGAAAATCGACTACTTGAAGAGAGTCCATTAAGAACGCCGCAAATTCTCCAGATGGCGGGTTATTCAGGGCGGATGTAGTTCGTCAGATCCTGAACCTCTACCGAATCATGTTCGTTAATATTCAGGAGTCGCAGCGCGGTCTGAACGACTTCTTTGGGACTGAAGGGTTTCACCACCAGAGCAGAAACTCCCAGGCGTTCCTGCAGGTCGAGTTCATCCATTTCATAGCCTTTGGCCGTTAGCAGGATGGCTGGCAAGTGCATTGTTTCTGGTGTTGTGCGAATTTTCTCAATGAGTTCCAACCCATTCATGTGAGGCATATTGCAGTCAGTAATCACCATATCGGGGACTGATGCGATGATCTTTGCCCAGGCATCCGCCCCATGTTCTGCCAGAATGACATCAAAGCCCGATTTCCGGAACTTCAACGACAGTGGCAAAAGCACGTGGGGTTCATCATCACAAAGCAAAATTTGATAGGTCATGGAAAATCAGATCCGACAGAAGGACAGGCAGAAGTGTTGAGACGCAACCACTCTCAATGATCCAGCAGGACATGGTCATTAACACGTTGCGATTTGCGAACGCGGTGGCCAGCGGGGATACTGATCGTGAAACAACTTCCCTGTCCGTGTGTCGAAGCGACACTGATCGATCCATCATGAATACTGGAGACGATGTATTTCACAAGGGCCAGACCCAGCCCGGTGCCAGCCGCAGCCTGCATGTTTTCCGGCACGCGATAGAATCGCTCAAAGAGTCGGGGAAGACTGGCGGCAGGAATCCCCATGCCATTATCCCGAACTTCAATGATTACGCGGTCTTCTTCAAGGCGGCTTTTCAGGGTGATCTTGCCGCCGGAAGGTGTGTACTTGACGGCATTCGACAAGAGATTCACGATGGCCTGGCTGAAGAGATCCTCATCCACATGTCCAGGGATGTAAAGATCGCTCAGTTCCGAGATCACGGTCTGTGACTTGGTTCCCGCCTGGGGTGTGACGACTTTCATCGCACTTTTGAGGAGCTTGTTGATTTCGACATCTTTTCGCTGCACCCGGATCACGCCACTTTCGATGCGGGCGAGATTGAGCATGTTATCAACCAGTCGCACCAGACGATCGACCTGAGCATCGATGAATGTCAGCACCTTCTGCTGTTCTTCTGGTTCTTCAATTTCCCCGTCCCGGAGCAGTTCGGCATAAGCTTTGATACTCGACATGGGAGTTTTGAACTCATGGCAGACCGAGGAAACAAACTCCGCATGTCGACTGCGATCCTGAACTTCCCGACCCACGTCCTGAAGCACGAGGGTTGCCCCTAGAAGGACGCTGTCACCTTCTTTCAAATTATGTGCATGAATTCGGTAAGTGGTGGCAAGGCAAGGAACATCCGCCGTCCGACGGTCACTCGCCACACGGCGGGACAACGTTTCGTTGAGCAGCGACCGGATTCCTTCCAATGAATCCAGCAGGCCCGATTCCGACGCATCCACCGTTGGATTCGCGATCATTTTCTGGGAAAGCTGCTTTGCCAAAGCATTCTGAAACAGCACATGCCCGTTGGTATCTGTCACAAGAATCGGTTGCTCGACATCATCTAACGCCATTTCCAGACGGCGGACATGTCGCTTTTGAACTTTGAACCTCGCTTCGACAGTCGCCCGGGCATGTACGGCTTCTTCAGTTCGTTTTTCTGCCTGCTGAAGCAGATGATTGGCTTCGGAAATGATATTCCGGAACAGAACCAGGTCTGCGGTTAATTGATGGCGAGATTCGGGTTGTCCCAAACGCCTGGCAGCATCCGCCTCGTGGCGAGCCGCGATCATGGCGCTAATCAGCACGCCACCCAGACAGCAGAAAAAGACGATCAGTGCACTAATGGGTGTCCCAAACAGCAGAATGCAGAGCAGAACTGCAGTCTGACCAAAGACTGCCACCGGAATCATCAGTGGCAGCAGGACAGAATAATGAGCCTGGTAATCACGAGGAATCAACTTACTGATTGTCGAATCCGATTTGGCCGGAGCCGCGACGGCAGCACTTGATCTGGGCTTTTTTTCTGAGGCAACGGCTTCTGTTCGAGAGGAAGATTCTGCTCGGGCCGGCGCCACTTTCCCTTTTTCAGACGGGCTGGGTGAACCGGGCTTCTTTTCGGGAGGGATATCGATTTCACTCGAAATTGCATTGAGACGAGCATCAAGCGCGGGAAGGTCTCCCCGCATGAGTTGCAGGAGGCGAGTCGATGACTGAGAGGGATTGGAGTTCGACATCGGACAACCTCATGCAAATCAAAACCCACGTTGCTCAAGCTCCAATGTCATTGCTCTTTGCTCGTGGCAAAAAGGCAACAACTCTCGAAGCAATGGAACCGTAGGTCACGTTTGTGATGTCGTCCAACGGGAAGTCCGTGTTCCCAGGCGCAAACGCAAAAGAGGGGCGAAGGATCAGGTGGACAAAGTGTTTCTCGGGTTGGTAGTGAAATCCGCCACCTCTCGATCTTTCTTCGGTTGTGGGGACGAACGTTGCCAGGGATTACGCTGGTGATTCATCAGACCCTCACCCCGGCCCTCTCCCGCAAGCGGGAGAGGGTGGTTTCCCGGATCGACGCTCAATCGCTTCTTCCTGTCACCGGTGGGAAAGCTCCGTCGGCACAATCGTTAAAATCGCTGCTTTTGTTACTCGTGTGGTGTGTCTGACATTGAGTCATCACTGCCGTCATCGATTTCGAGGACCTGGCTGAGAACTTGACCGTCAGCCAGCAGGGTGGCCAGACGATCTCCCACTTTCAGCTGAGAGGCCGACTTGATCAATTCACCTGTAGGAACTTTTTTGGAAATTGAGAAGCCACGTTCAAGAACTGCCAGAGGACTCAGGGCCTGGAGCGCCCGTCCCAGGCTTTCCAGCCCGGCCTGAGACCGCTCCAGCTTTCGTCCCCAGCCTTGCCTTAAGCGGACTTCCAGTTCATCGAGTTGTCGGGAAAAGCGGTGAATCGTCTCCAGAGGTTTGGCTAATGGTCGCCGCTTGGCGCAGCGTTCCAGCTCCTTTCGACTTTGTGTGATTCGTCCGGTCAAACTGAGGGAGAGTCGTTGCTTTAACTGTTCCACGCGTGCCCGCAACTCGGCTTTGACAGGAACCACCCGTTCGGCCGCTTCGCTGGGTGTCAAAGCTCGCTGATCGGCCACCAGATCGGCAATCGTGACATCGGTCTCGTGTCCCACGGCACTGATGACGGGAACCTTGCAGTCAGCAATCGCACGGGCCACAACCTCTTCGTTGAACGCCCAGAGATCCTCCTGACTCCCGCCACCGCGACCACAAATGACGACATCCACGTCGTCTACCAGATGCACCATTTTCAGAGCAGCAGCAATTTTTGGAGCTGCCTCTGACCCCTGAACGGGAACAGGCAGAATGATCACACGTACGCCTGGCCAACGCCTCAAAAGAATTTGCAGCATGTCATGCAAAGCCGCACCGGCCGGGCTGGTGACTAAGGCAATCCGTCTTGGCAAGGCTGGCAACGGCCGTTTGCGTGCCAGATCAAAAAGGCCTTCCGTTGCCAGTTTGGTTTGCAACTGACGAAACGCCAGTTCGAGTGGCCCAATCCCCTGGGGAATCAGCCGCTCGACCATGAGCTGGTACTGACCACGCGGGGCATAAACTTCGACGCCGCCAATGGCGTCGACTGCTAACCCTTCTTTGAGATCGAACCGCATTTTCTGTGCAGAAGACCGCCACATGACGGCTTTGATCTGAGACGCGTCATCCTTGAGCGTGAAATAGAGATGGCCGGAACTGGCGCGGGTTAACCCTGAAATTTCCCCCGTGACAATCAAACGAGGAAACGAAAGCTCAACAATTTCCCGCAGGCAATCAGAGAGTTGCGACACAGTCAATTTCGGTAATTCGCCAGCCGACAAGTTTCTCTCCGTTCTTGTCCATCATTCCCTCAAACAAAACCTGAACTGAGCATAATCAAACCTTCACAGAAAATGCAGACAGCCCGTTCAAAAGGCTTTGAGCCAATCGAACGGGCTATCAAGTTTTTGAACGGTCAGGATCAACCGTTCCTACAAAAAAGAGCCTTGGAGAACAGAGTCTTTGGAGACGGTCGCAGGCTCTGTGAGAATTAGAATCCTGCGGGAAGTTCTGTATTTGTCTGGCTGACCAGCGACGCTGCCTGTGGGACTGGCGAAGGCTGCAAGGCACTCACGGGAGAGGGCGGAATGACTGTGTTGTTTGAGCTGGTCTCCAGCGGTGGATTGACCGGAGGGAGGGCGTCGATCATTCCAGGAACAACCAGAGTTTCTGTGGGGACGGAGAGAACCTGAACGGAAGCGGGTGACTTCTCAACCGTATTGGCGGGTGCCATGGACGTGTGAGCCGCACTGACAATGGTTGGCTCGGTGAGCGGTGGTGTGAATTTTGCGACGGATGGCGAGACAGCTGGAGCCTGGACGACATTTGATGCGGGTGAGGCCACCTGACGTCCGCGTCCGCTCATCTCAGCTTGTGGCTGATAGCTGATGGGGAAGACGGTGGCAGTCGAGGCCTGCGATGCGGCTTGAATCGCGGCCGGAGCTGCTGGCTGCTGATAAAGTGGCGGTGTGAATGTGGTGGCGTGATTTTGAGTCGCCGCTGGCTGAGCCGACACCGATTGCATGAGCACTGGTGGCATGACGACTTGTTGCTGCATCATGGGTTGCTGTTGTATCACAGGCTGCTGCAACATGTGTTGCACTGGCTGTGAATAAGCGGTGACAGGCTGAGCTGGCTGTGCCTGATAAACCGGTGGCCCCCAGGTGTATTGCTGAGGAGCTACTTGTGGTTGAGGAATGGCCTGTGGCTGAGGAGCGGGCATGTAATAGACCACAGGCTGCGACGTCATGACCTGCTGAGGAGCCGTTGGCTGGACTCGAACATACTGCTGAGGCATCATCATCTGTGTGGGCTGTGGAGCCACGGCATACTGATAAGCCGGGGCTTGGGCAACCATCTGCACTGACTGAACAGGACGTGGGGCTGGTGCCGCTGGAACAGGGGCATAGGCCACCTGCTGGATGGTCTGTGCAGACTGGGGAACTGCCAGTGGTGTTGGCTGGCGAGCAGGAATTGGCTGCAAAGCGGGTGCCCGCTGAGCCACTTGCTGCTGCGGTGCGACGGCGTGCATCGCCACGGCCTGATGAGCATTCTGAGGAACCGGTCGTGGTGCATTCCGTGCGATGACGGCAGGAGAACCAGCAACGGCCAGAGGCTGAAGCTGAGTTGCCTGAGTGTGCGGAGCAGACTTCAGGAGATTCTGCATGTTGGCTTTGGGGCCAATCTGATTGTTGGCCAATGCCAGTCTGGCCTGGACATCAGGCTGGTGACTTTGAGCGGCCAACGACTGCTGATACATCTGTGTGGCAGCTGTCATGTTGCCTCGTTCCTGATGAATTTCTCCCAGTTGGGCCAGGGCTTTCGGCTGTTGAGGCTGAAGTCGCAGAGCCTGCTGTAATGACTGTTCGGCGGCAGCGGTATCGCCGGCTTTTCGCTGGGCTTTGGCTAACCCGACATAGGCTTCCGGGCTGTAAGGCTGTGAACCCACCCAGGTTTGCATCGCTCCAACGGCTTCACCGGATCGGCCTGAGTCGATCATCAGTCGTGCCAGGGCATCGTAGGTCGGTTCGTGTGCGGGATCGATAGTCAGATTGTGCTGAAGAATCTGCTCAGCTTCGGCCGTCTGCCCCAGGCGAGACTGGGCAATAGCCAGGTTAAAGCGGTAGTCGGGATTTGAGGGATCATCGTAAACGGCTCGAGCAAACTCGTTGCGAGCCATATCGAATTCGCCACGCTGGTAGTACGCCGCCCCTGAACTGTTCATGACCCAGCCATGGACGGGAGAACAACCCACAGCTGTGCCTAAAGTCATGGCCAAACCGGCCGCAAGCGCATAGCGGCGTACATTGAAGGTACGAACTGGCATCGGAAAACTCCGGAGAACTCTGCGTTGAGGTGGGATGCAGATGGAAAGGCTGGAATGACAGGACAGAAGCCACTGAAAGGGATCAGCAAGGCTTTGTGCGAGCGAATGTCGCAAACGGGCGGGGTGTGAGGCAGGAGAAGCCGGTTTTCTTTCATCAGATCACCCGACTTCAAAGTGATATGTAATTCACCAGAACGCTGCGGACAAGAGGAACTTGAGCAGAAATATCGGCAAAGATTGCTGATCGACGCAATCTCGTGAATGCCCCCCTTGCGGGGTTTGTGGCGGCGTATGAAGGTCAGTTGTTTATCCACGAATGGGGCTTACGCCGCCAGAAAACACGCTTGCAGGAGAGAATCGGGGTGAGGGGTATTGAGGCATCTGTGTTTCAGAGAGATACCAATTAGCACTTCGTCGATGGCGTGCCCCCCTTGCGGGGTTCGTGGCGGCGTATGAAGGTCAGTTGTTTATCCACGAATGAGGCTTACGCCCTGTCTTTTATACATAAATTTCTTATTCCTTTGAGCAAGCGGCACGGCATTGACACCATCAAGGGGTGATGACCAGATCAACCCACGGGAGTTCCGGCCTGGGGGAAAAACCTGCTCATCGGAATGACTCCTTTGCGTTCTTCGCGCCTTTGCGGTGAGTCAAAGAATTTTTACCGCGAAGAAAAGAAGAGCGCGAAGGAATTCGGAAGAGATCGAAGGGAGACGAACGGTATGGGGCGGGAGCCTGCTCTATGACTTTTGAACAGCATCAACCCCTTGAATTCCCTCGGCTGTATGCCAGATATTGAGGTAACGGCCGCAAGGTGCTATGGGCCACCCATGCCAATTTCATGGTGCGGTTCAGGTGGCGAAAAAGTTGTGTATAAAAGACAGGGCTTACGCCGCCAGAAGACACGCTTGCGGGAGAGAGTCGGGGTGAGGGCTGATCAATCATCCGCGTTTCCAATGGCAATGCACGATCTCTCATCGGGAGCAACGCGTTCCCCCCTCATCCGGCCTTCGGCCACCTTCTCCCTCAGGGAGAAGGATTTGATGGTTTTCGGACAGCCTTTCAGGATGCCAGAAGCGGGATCACGGAGAGTATCTCTCAGGAATAGAAGCAGTCCTCAGGAAAAGTGCCGTTGCTCCTGAAGCGGGCGTCGAGATACATTCTGCGGCTTATTCAGTCTCAGAGTGCCTTGAAGATGACGGCTTTAAGATGCTCTGTTGCTCATGACTGCTTTTTTTCCCGTCTGCGCGGAATGGATTCTGCCTGATGACGCTGACATTACGACAACAATTCGGGCTGCTGGTGGCTGTTGGCCTGGTCTTTTTTGCCGGTCTGGGCAGCCCCTGGCTATTTGATGAAGATGAACCCAAGAATGCCGAGTGCGGCCGCGAAATGTTTGTTCGCGGCGACTGGCTCGTACCGACATTCAACGAAGAGTTGCGAACCGACAAACCGATCCTGATCTATTGGTTGATGCTGACCTCGTTTCACTTGTTTGGCGTGTCGGAACTGACGGCCCGACTGCACTCTTCGATTCTTTCTCTGGGAAGTGTCCTGCTGGTCTGGCAGATGGGTCGATCGCTGTTTCGTGCGGAGACCGGACTGCTGGCGGGATTGATTCTTGGCACCAGCCTGATGTTTGCCGCAGTGGGACGATCCGTCACGCCTGATGCCACGCTGATTTTCTGCATTCTGCTATCGATGACTGCCTATGTCACGACGGTGGCTCGTCGACATGGCGGGCGTTTCGGCCTGCCCGATATGGAGGGAACCACCGTTGCCGAACGGCTTTGGAGTGAATATGTCCCTCAGACCCGTCTGGGGTTTGCTGCGATCTATGGTGCGATGGGCCTGGCTGTTCTGGCCAAAGGGCCGATTGGTTTTCTGTTGCCAACCGCCATCTGGGGTCAGTTCCTGCTGCTCCAGCGGCATCGTGATCGAACCGAGCGGGGAAATAGCGTGGTGAATCCGGCTCAGCACTGGCTGAGTCGCTATTTTCTGACACTTTGGGATATCTATCATCCTCAAGCGTTCTGGGCCGCATTGAGAGAAATGCGATTTCCGATGGGGATCCTGATCGTCGCCCTCGTTGCGCTGCCTTGGTATGTGACGGTGGGAGTGGCGACGAACGGCGCGTGGCTTGCCGGATTCCTGGGTGGCCACAATGTCGACCGTTTCATGCGACCGATGGAGAATCACTCGGGGCCATTCATCTATTACATTCCTGTGATTGCATTGGGGTTCTTTCCTTGGTCAGTCTTTTTGCCGGCCGGGATTGCTCAGGTGATGCGAAGCCTGAGGCCTGGTGTGACGGATCGACCCGCCGCGACGTTTCTGGCGACCTGGGCCTGTGTCTGGATCGGTTTCTTCTCGCTGGCGAGTACGAAGCTGCCTAACTATGTCCTGCCCAGTTATCCGGCGTTGGCATTGCTGGTTGCCAGCTACTTAAGTCAGTGGATGGCCGAGGCACCGAACCTGCGGTCACTGGGCTTTCGCCATGCCTGCCGTATGCTGGCAATTGTCGGTGCGATTGCGATTCCGGGGTTCCTCTATGCCACCAGCATCTATTTACCGGATGAAACCTGGCTGGGTGGGTTGGGGCTGATTCCATTGATTGGCGGGATTCTGGCATTCAGTGCTGCCCAGAATGCCAAGCGGCGGCGTGCAGTTATGGTCTGTTGTGCTGCCGCGTTATTACTTTCGCTAGGGATGATGGGCGTTGCGGCTCCCCGGATCAGTCGCTATCAGGATTCGCCTTATCTGGCAAAGCTGATTCGATTGCAGGCCGGCGACCGCCCCGTACGGATTGCCACTCACAGTTATTCTGCACCAAACCTGGTTTTTTATGCGAAGCAACGCATTGAAGGTCTCAGGACGCCAGAGGATGTGACTCAATTCTTTCAGAAGTCACCCGAGGCGTATCTCATTACGCGGGCTGATCGGTTAGAAAGCATGATCGAGGCGCTGCCGCAGGACGTGACCATTCTTCACCGCTTTCCACGATTTTTGAGAAAGCACGATCTCATTGTGCTGGGGCATCAGTCACAAGCGGCATCCATGACGGCGGCTGCTGAGAATTTCGACAAGATCCGCTGGAAGTAAATGACGTTGATCTTGCCCCATCAGGCCAGCAAAACAGCCCTGCCGATCTCATTGGCACGATCAGCAGGGGTGTGAGAAGGTCTCGGTGCATTCCTCTTGGAGAAAGCTGGATCTCCCTTGGAGAAGGCTGTGTCGCAAGGTCACGACTTGTGCCCACTGGTTTTTAACAGAGGGCTGTGATAGAAAGCGGATGGATCATCAGAAGAATTTCGCACGCATTTTTCGTGCTGAGTTCGTTTGAAATTCGGTTGGTACAACTGAACTCAACGCATCAGATTCACAACGGCGGGTTGTAATTGTATTGACGGGAGGTTTCCGGCAACGGAATTCTCGGCATGTCCGCTTGGGCGAATGTGACCAGCTCCCCGGAACCGACCTGCTTTCCTGATGCTTGTGGAAATTTGAAGAGACGAAAGGCTTGTCATATGTCGTTCTACATCGGTGAAGCACTGGCTGGTGAAGGAAATGAAATTGCCCACATCGATCTGATGATCGGTGAGAAGTCAGGCCCAGTAGGGATTGCCTTTGCCAATGCGCTGGCTGACCAGAAGGCTGGCCATAGCAATCTGCTGGCCGTGCTTACACCGAACCTGGCCGTTAAACCTGCGACGGTGATGATCACCAAGGTCACGATCAAAGGTGCCCGTCAAGCGGTGCAGATGTTCGGCCCAGCCCAGTATGCTGTGGCCAAGGCTGTGGCAGACTCCGTTGCTGAAGGCGTGATTCCCAAGGATCAGGCTGAGAAGCTGGTCATTGTTTGTGGCGTGTTTATTCACTGGGAAGCTGCTGACGACAAGAAGATCGTCGAGTACAACTACGAAGCGACAAAGCTTGCTATTGCCCGCGCCATGAAGAATGAACCCAGCGCGGATGAAATGATTGCCAAGAAGGATACCGCCAAGCACCCGTTCTCAGGTGTCTAATCGAATCTCTGATATCTCAACGAAACTCTGGCATCTCAATGAAACAGCGGTGGCCTGTCAGCTTTGGTGAAAAGGCTGCCGCTTTTGATTCCAGCGTCTGAGGACGAGTTCAAGCCACCCGGCGGGACACACAACCCGTCGGGATGCGGTGCTCGCGCTCTTATGGTTGGAACTGAATAAAGCCCTCGGCCTGGATCGAATGATCTGTTCGAGGGCCATTTCGTAGAACCCGATTGTTGATCCGAAGTTCGCTACGGAAGCTCAGCGAGGGGATTTCCCCATAATAGGCCGTGCGGTAGGCTGAGCGGCTTTTGGGGAGCCATGGTTCAGCAGCCGCGCCTTCCGGTGGGGTATGGCTGAAGTAAGACCTTTTGAAGATCCAGTCTTCGGCCATTACGGTTTGGCTTTGTATCAGGCAAAAGGCTACCAGAGCGATGAGGCCCAAAATTTTGCTTTGCGGGGAGAAGATTCCTCCCCGATCCTTTTTCAGTCTGCCTGCTGAAATCGAGTGAGCGCTCTTTTTCCTGGTAAGAAAAATCGGCGTGTGCGATTGACTGAGAGAGGGATGTTTCGTGGACATGACGTTGACTCCTTACAACAGTCGTTGCCGTTAATTCCTCAAATGAGGTGTTTTTGCAACTGAGTCCGCCTCGTGTGGCGGTCATTCTCCTAATGGCAAGTTGCATGCCGTCTTCATTGCGTTGCTAAAAGCCCCTTGAGTTGCGGTTGCGGTGAGAGCAGAACTGACTTATACCGTAAGCTGGATAGTTTTTATGGTGGGCCACATCAGCGAGTTTTTTTGAACGATACCGGAAGCTGTGGGAACCTCTTTTCCCAAGGGCCAGGAGACATGAACGAGTGACGACAACTCCCCAGGTTCGTGTTTTTTCAACGACCACCCATGATGGTTCTGGCAACAACGAGAGCCAGAAATCTGCCTTCTCCGCTGAGACTCAAACATTGAATTCGAGCGTGGAAAAAAGCACCACCAGTTCGCCGCTTGCGGCTTCCAAGCCAGCAGAGACCACCAAACTGAAATCGACCGGGCAAGGTCTATTTACCGTCTGGCACGGCCTGACATTCGGTCAGTTGTTGCGACTGATGTGGATGCGTCCGCGAATGCACTATTCGCGCACATTAAGAATTCTGTCTTTGTTTGTGATTTGTCCATTTAACTCCTTTTATGCCTTCTGGTCTGGTCTGATCTTTGGTGGCAAAGTTCGACAGACAGAGATCGCCCACCCTCCGGTGTTTATTCTGGGCCATTGGCGTAGTGGAACCACGCTGCTTCACAACCTGATGACCATGGATTCGCAGTTCACTTATCCGAATCTGTATCAGGTGATGTATCCTCAGCATTTCCTCCTGACGGAACGATTGATTTCCGGCTTGATGGAACCCTTTCTTCCAAAGACCCGTCCCATGGACAATATGCCTGCGGGGTGGAAGCTTCCACAAGAAGATGAAGTCGCTCTCCTGCTGGAAACATTGGATTCGCCATATCTCATGGTCGCGTTTCCCAATGAACGGGAGTATTACGGCGAAACCTTCGATATTCGCGACATGTCGCCGCCGAAACAGGCCCGGTGGAAAAAAGTCCTGGTCAACTTCATGAAGAAACTGACCGTTCGCTCAAACAAACCGATCGTGATGAAGTCTCCGACGCACACGTTCCGTATCGCGACTCTTCTCGAGTTATTCCCTAACGCGAAGTTTGTTTACATCCATCGTGATCCTTACGCGGTCTATTCGTCAAGCCTCCATCTCCGGCGAACGATGTTTATGGAGAATTCATTCCTTGCTCCCAGCGATAAGTCTTTATATGAGGACACGCTGGAAACTTTGGGTGTCTGCTTCAAAACTTACGAAGAAACGCGAAGTCTGATCCCTGCTGGTCAACTCTGCGAAATTCGTTACACCGACTTGGAACAAAATCCGGTCGAGCAAATGAAACGGGTCTATGACGAACTGGGCTTTGAGGGTTGGGATCGCATGCAGCCGGTTTTTGAACACGAAGCCATCGCGATGTCTGAGTATAAGAAGAACAAATTTACTCTCGATGAAGCGACCCGGAAAACGATCTATGACCGGGTGAAATTCTTCTTTGACAAGTATGGCTACGATCCCCAATTGCCATCTGCCTCAGCGAACAGATAAAAGACAATCTGTTTTTGAGGGCCCGGTTGCTAGTGAACAGGCGGGTTGCGCAAAGCCTTAACCCGCCCTACATAAATTCGCTGCTGAATCATAAGGCAAGCTGCCAAGACCGATCAGAATTCTCCGACAACCTCTCCGCCCTGATAGGAGAGAATCGCGGCGTAGAGTTTGTGGTCAATGTTTTCTGAAACAAAACGAGAGCTGCCATCCAGAAAGAGGAAGTGGACACCGCCTTCATGGTGAGAATGGAATTCCTGTTCACCGATGTCACAGGCTGCGATTCCAGTGGGAAGATTTCTTAGTTGGACCGCATTGGTTTGAACCTCACACCCCTGCCAGGCACGTCCTGCCTGGATATCAATAAATCCCCGGCGTGCATTTAGCGGCACCGATTGGGCATGCATGTTCTTGACGCCAGCCCACAGGCCAAACCAGGCGCGAGGAGCTTCACCAATCCAGATCGTATTGGTTGTCCCGTCAGTGATGTGTTTCATCCCCAGGCATTTGCTATTGCCGATGACGGCGGGCCCACGGGGTGGGTTATTGCTACAAGGACGATTAGTAGATCCTACGGGAGAAGGGTCGCACCGGAGTCCTTCATCCCCATAGTTTGCTCCGTAATCATTCCGACCATAGAGGACTGTCGCAGGGGTCGCGGCAGTGGGGGAAATCCCTTCCGGCTTTGGCAAATAGGAATCCGGATTGGAGGGGCAAACAAAAAACGGAAGGTTCTTTTGCGCAATGGGCATGTTCGTGGGAGAGGTATACCACTCGTCCTTATTAAAAGCTGTGTACATGCCTGCTTGATCAAGGAACGGAAGGAGTGCAGCTCCCCAACTCAATTTGCCACCGATCGCAATGGTCGTAGCTATAGGGGCTGAGCCCAGTCCCGGTCCTCCTTTGGGGAACACCTGATAGACGTCATGATAATTGTGGGTGGCCAGCCCGATCTGTTTGAGATTGTTTTTACACTGTGTGCGGCGGGCGGCTTCGCGGGCTTGTTGAACGGCGGGGAGGAGCAGGCCGATCAGAATGGCGATGATCGTGATAACGACCAGCAATTCAATGAGCGTGAAGCCATTGCGAGAAGTTCGCTGCGAAGTCTGAAGCGGGCAAAGGCGGGGTGTGATCAAAGGCATTGGGCGGGCTTTCTGGGCTGGCCCATGGCGACGGCCGCGCGGAAAGACATCGGCACCAACACCGGACGCCGAAACATGCCTCACCGAGATGCTTTAAGGCCGAAGCATCATGGGATGGTCATGTCGGGCCGTATTCTGACTCACAGATCAACAGTCTCCAGACGCCTTCCCACGATCCTTTCCCGCATCCCTTAAAGGCTGCAAGAAACTTTCACAGTGGCTGAACACCTTCGACTCATGTTTGAGCGAACGTGCTCTGTCCGAAGACCTCCCTGTTCACAGCGGCGGTCCCGTGCCGGAATTTCACCAGCTTCCTGTTGCAGTCGCTCCTTTGAGAAAGCAACCACAACGCCCGACAGACTAAGCGGAAGTCTAATCGTCAGTCTTCAGGTCGTCCAAGTGAACAGAGAAATCACATTGAAATTTGGGAAGCAGAAATCGCTGTCAATAGGCAATGATCATGCCAACAGACATGCTCCAAGAGCCTTAGAAAGGTGCATGCACTCACGGAAAGGGGGGGGATCCACCAATGGAAACATCCAGGGAATCTCATATCATTATATAGCCCATCTCATGGCGGGATTGGCAAATCAAGTTTTCCTAATTTTCTCCGCCACGTTTAAAGGAATTGAACAATGCCATCTCCAGCGCCTCGGCAACCAAACATGTGTCGCCCAGGGTTTACACTGATCGAGCTTCTGGTGGTGATTGCGATCATTGCCATTCTGATTGCGTTGCTACTTCCTGCTGTTCAACAGGCCCGAGAAGCTGCCCGTCGGACACAATGCCGGAACAACCTCAAGCAGATTGGCTTGGCGATGCATAACTATCTCGATACTCATCGGGTGTTCCCGCCAGCTTATGTTGATCTTCGTGGAAACACTGGTTCACAAGCGACACTGGCCGACACTCATGGCCATTGGGCATGGTCAGTGTTTCTGTTGCCATTCGTCGATCAAACGCCTCTCTACTCACGCTTGAATCCCGGGCCGCAGTCGGCCACGCAAGCCATGACTAATCAACTGGCAAACATGCAGACCAGCTTGCCGGCATTTCGATGTCCATCAGACACAGGGCCGACCTTGTATAATCCGACAGATTCGGCGGGATATTGTATTACTGACACAGGCGGTACCGAGCGAGGTCTTCCATTGTCCAACTATCTGGTTTCAGGAAACACCAAGCAGGTGCGTCAAAACCGTGCGGTGAATCCACAGGATGGAACGACAGGAGCGACGGGCATGTTTTTTAGAGACAGTCGTATCTCAATGTCAGACCTGACAGATGGTTCCAGCAACACCATTCTGGCTGGCGAGAAAGCGCACATTCGGAATGGATTTATCCAAAGGGCTGGTACGCTTTATGCCGTTCGGGATCGTGATATGCTGGGGCCTGAGCATCAGGTTCACGCGTCATCCACCCGCTATTATGATCGCGGGCTTCACACTATTTCTGCCAGTTGTCATTGGGGTATTAATGCCGTACTGACAACCAGCAACAACAATGATCGCATGCCGTCATATAGCAGCTTACATACCGGAGGTGCTCATTTTGTAATGGCAGATGGGGCAGTCAAGTTTATCAGTGAAAACATCAATAACGATCAGTCAAACGGCACAGATAGCACTCTGGAACGATTAGTCTCCATCTCAGATGGCGGCGTGATTGGTGAATACTAATCGTGATTTCCGGGGAATGTGGAGGCAGGAGATAGCGTGAACACGCCCTCGGCTACACGCGTTGCCATCTACACTCAACATCCTCGTCAGCACCAGCATGTTGGTTTTTCTTTTCAGAAACCCCTGTTCGCTGTGCTCGCTTCCCGACCAGACCTGCACGCCAACAACACGCAGGTCTGTTCGGGATTTATTATCCACCAAGTGACAAGGGCTGTAATTATGAAACAAGCATCAATCGTCCGTCAATTGTCAGCAACATGGTTGAGTTGGGGCTGCCTTTCCACAGTATTCCTAGTGATCACAGGCTGTGGTGGCGGTAGTAATTCTCCTCCGTTAGGTACCGTCTCAGGGACAGTCACTATAGACGGCAATCCACTCGAAGGCGCTGAGGTCATCTTTCAACCTGCTGACGGCCGAGCATCCTCAGGAATAACAAACTCTCGAGGGATCTACACACTGGCTTATACAATGAGTGAAAATGGAGCCAAAATCGGCCCTCATAAAGTACGAATCACGTCTGCTCGGCTCGGAAGCGGCGGCGAGGGGTCACAGCCAAAAATCGAAGAGCGAAAAGAATTATTACCCGCCAAGTATCATGCTAAAACAGAGTTGACCGCAGATATTAAAGGCGGCTCCAACACTGTCGATTTTGCACTGAAAACCAAATAGGTAGACAACGGTGCGCAAGGGCTTTGCTCAACCCACCTCTATTCTGAAAAAACACAGTTCTACACATTCGCTAGAGATGCGAGTTCCGTCTCCGGGCTATTGGCAGGCGTTGTCCCAAGCAAAGCTGGTGGGTTGCGCAGGGCCTTAACCCACCCTACATAGAGACGCGAATACATAATAGCCACGCAGATATATAGACGCTTGAAGATGGGTGTGTTAGTTGGTGCATTGCGCTGCGCTGCATGCACCCTACCGGGTTGAATCAGAATCAGTGTCGACCATGACGTAAAAACCTCTTATGGCGTTGCCACCCCGGTAGAAATCGGAATTTCAACCGGGGCTACCCAGATGGAACGATTCTCAGAGGGAACAGTGTGCCTGCCCATGAATCAAGCGAATTTGCTCACAAAATGATTGCCCTACTTGTGGTGGCATTTATTTACATTTCTATATCAACCATATCCATTATTGAATATGGAGATGCCGACAATCTGACCGTTTCAGCGATATTCAATCATAGTGGACGGTATGTTGCCTCATTCATCATGTTGCTGGCTTCTATTACAATAAGGCGATCGGTTCTTCCTCAGGCAACTATGTGTTTTGTTGTGGCGTTGCTTGGGGCAGGAGAATTATTGTTGCCTCAGGTTTTTCATGATGCTCAAGGTGCGTTTTTAATTATTTACATTTGGATCGCACAGGGTGTTGTGGTTTGTGGCCAGATATGCGACGTTGCCTGGGGCACGCTTGTGAAAAGCAAGCACATGCGTACAGGTAAATGAAAACTTGCGATCTAGCTAGCCATCCGGGATCACCCAGCCTACACAAGACTGAATCAGAACCGGCGTCGAGCAAGGAGTAAAAACCTCTTATGGCGTTGCCACCCCGGTAGAAATCGGAATTTCAACCGGGGCTACCCAGCGGTGGCAACTGCCAAAGAGAAAGTTCGACACTAGCGGTTCTTCGGTCACTGGCATAGCAAAGCTGGTGGGTTGCGCAGGGCCTTAACCCACCCTACATAGAGACGCGAATACATAATAGCCACGCAGACATCTAGACGCTTAAAGATGGGTGTGTTAGTTGGTGCATTGCGCTGCGCTGCATGCACCCTACCGGGTTGAATCAGAATCGGTGTCGACCAAGGGGTAAAAACCTCTCATGGCGTTGCCACCCCGGTAGAAATCGGAATTTCAACCGGGGCTACCCAGCTTTCAAAGGTTCGCTGCCGATCAAAAAAGCAGACCATGAGGTGACGCCCCTCGAAATTCCGTCTTTCTTAATGTGGCAATATGACGTACAATATTGTGTTATACTGCCGCACACATGTGAGGAGGCCAAGTCGTGGCAACAACCGATAGCGACGCCCGGATCAACTTTCGACTCAGCAGTGACCTGAAAAAAACGATTGAAGACGCTGCTGCAGAAATGGGGCAATCTATCAGTGATTTTGCCATTTCCACCTTGGTACAGACGGCTCGCAAGATTCTTCATGAGCAGCAAGTCACCCAACTCAGTGAACAGGATAGGCAACTGTTCATGGCGATTGTGGATAACAAGTCAATCAAGCCCAATGATGCTCTCATTAATGCGGCCAAGCGGTACAAGAAGCAGGTTCACTGATGATGACCTGAGGCGATCTGTCGGTTGGATAAAAACCATGAGCGTTCGGCGTTTAATTGCGGCCAACCGATTTTAAACGAGTGGCTGAAGGAGCGGGCCGGTCAGTTCGACCGTCGTGATCTCTCCCGCACGTTTGTTGCCACTCGCCCCAATGAAGTCTCCGTTCTTGGTTATTATGCCATCTCCACGCATCGAGTCACCTACGATGCGCTGCCTGGTGTCGAGGCCAAGGGATTGCCTCGGATAGATGTTCCTGTGGTGCTGATTGGTCGGTTGGCCGTCGATCAGAACTTACAGGGGCAAGGGTTGGGGGCGTTACTGTTGATTGACGCCTTGCGGAGATCAGTACATATTTCCGAACAAATCGGAATTCGGGCTGTGGAAGTGGATGCAATGGATGACATTGCCCGAAACTTCTATTTGAAGTTCGGGTTTCAATCCCTCCTGGATGATCCCCGCCATCTCTTCCTGCCAATGCACGCCATTCGCAAGCTGAAGCTCGATCCCATTTAGATGCGTTTTTCCGTATAGGTATTGTTGGTAGCCCAGAATCTGGGCCGCCCACTTACTCAGAGCCGAGAGCATGGCACGAAGGCTACTTCTATTGAACATTGCGGAGGCTTGGCGACAGCAGTGCCTGCCGGTATCAGTGGCCAGGATGGCCGATGGCTCTCGGTGACAATTGTCAAAGAGAAAGTGCGACACAAGTGGCTCTTCGGTTATTGAAACAGCAAGGCTGGTGGGTTGCGCAGGGCCTTAACCCACCTTGCATAGAGACTACATACAGACGCGAATATATCATAACCACGTAGACATATAGATGTTTGAAGTTGGGTGTGTTAGCTCACCCTACGCAGAGACTACAAAGTCACTCGAATACACAACAATCATATATATTAAATTAGGCATATTAATTGGTGCATTGCGCTGCGCTTCATGCACCCTACCGGGTTGCCGAGCTACCGGGTTGCTTGGCAGATGGGGTGTGTTATGATGGGGAGTTGGTTCAGGCGAGGGTTTCGGCGGGGGTGGGGTTCATTTTTTCGTAGGCGGAAAGGATGAGTTCTTCAGTTTCTTCCCAGCCGATGCACCCATCGGTAATTGACACGCCGTATTTTAACTGGGTGGGATCTGTCAGTGGCTGGGCACCGGGAAGCAGATTGCTTTCCACCATGGCGCCGGCCAGCGCGGTTTCCCCTGCTAAACGCCGTTCGATAATGTCGTTCCAGACAATGTGCTGCTTAGTGAAATCCTTGTTTGAATTGGCGTGGCTGCAATCGACCATCAGGCGGTCACTCAGGTTGAGCTTTCGCAATTTATTGACCGCCTCATCGACGTATTCACAAGCGTAGTTCGGGCCTGTGCGACCGCCGCGAAGAATGAGCATGCCCCACGAGTTCCCTGCCGTATTGATGATGCAGGTTTTTCCTTCGGCATCAATCCCCAGGAAGCTATGCGATGCCCGTGACGCCTGCATGGCATCCAAAGCGACTTGCAGGCTGCCGTCGGTGCCGTTTTTGTAACCGACGGGCATGGATAACCCACTGGCCATCTGGCGGTGTGTGGGTGATTCGGTTGTCCGGGCACCAATTGCTGCGAATGAGATGAGATCTGAAATGTATTGCGGTGTGATCGATTCCAGCAGTTCGGTCGCTGCTGGCAAGCCCATGTCATTGACTTCGAGCAGAATGCGGCGTGCGGCCCGAAGACCCGTCGCGATGTCGAAGGTTTCGTTGAGATGGGGATCGTTGATGAGACCTTTCCAGCCGACGGTTGTGCGAGGTTTTTC
The DNA here is from genome assembly GCF_056500625.1 of Planctopirus sp. SH287. NCBI lineage: Bacteria > Pseudomonadati > Planctomycetota > Planctomycetia > Planctomycetales > Planctomycetaceae > Planctopirus > Planctopirus sp. SH287. The sequence continues at coordinate 4,139,167 of NZ_CM151403.1, forward strand.
AAAGTAAACCCGCATAACAATGAAGATGTGGCTTTTGACCTTCTCGGCCAGACTACGGAGTTTGCGTGCGTAATCGAGAGCGGCCACATGATCATGAATGGAGCAGGGGCCGACGGTGACGAACAGCCGCGTGTCTTCGCCCGTGAGGATGCGCTTAATCGTCTCACGGCCTTCAACCACCGTGCGCATGGCGGCGTCGGAAATGGTTTCTTCCGACATGAGGTAACGGGGGGCAATCAATGGCACAGTATCCCGGATGTTGACGTTTTGAAGCGGTTGCATGACGTTGACATTCTTTGATGCAGAGCAAACCGCCCCACATCTTCAACTGCGCCGGGCTGATCACCCCGACTAAGGAAATTCGATTTCCCCGACATGAATCGGGGCAGGTTTTTGTTCGGGAGCATCAAGATCCCCTGCAAAAGCCCATTGATTAACCCGTTGCGGGTCTTCTTAATTCTTACATGGCACTCAGGCGTTGGAAAGCCAATGCCTGTTCAGACGGGTCTGGTCAGTGGCAGTGGCTAGACGGCACTGGTTAGACGGTCGTGGCCAGAAACTGTTCTATGGCATCAAATCCCAGCTTGAGAGTTGTATCGTCGGTGGCAAAGGAAAGCCGAACAAAGCCCGGAGCACCAAAAGCATCACCAGTGACGAGGGCCACGTGAGCCTGTTCCAGCAGAATGGTGCAGAACTCGGAGGCGTCTTTGGCGACTGTGCCGCCGGGAAGCTGCTTCCCGAGAACTGATGACACATTGAAGAAGAGATAGAATGCGCCCCCTGGCTCGGCACAGGTGACACCAAATTTTTCCTGCCAAGGGCGCAAGCGGCTCAACGCATATTCCCGGCGTCGTTCAAACACGACCCGCATGGCTTCGACGGATTCCTGCGGGCCATCGAGAGCCGCCACAGCTGCGTACTGGCTGATGCTGCAGGGGTTGGATGTTTCCTGGCTTTGCAGGTTATCCATGGCTTTGATGATCGGAGCCGGCCCGATTGTCCAGCCGATTCGCCAGCCGGTCATGGCATAGGCTTTACTGACACCACTGATGATGATGGTCAGGTCTTTGGCCTGAGAGCCAAAACTGGCGAAGGAGCGGAATTCGCTGCCGGGATAGATCAGCTTTTCATAAATTTCGTCGGAGAGGACAGGGATGTTGTTCTCGACGGCCACCTTTGCCAAAGCTTCCAGTTGTGCGGGAGTGTAAGCGGCCCCTGTGGGATTGCTGGGATTGTTGAGGAGGAGCAGTTTTGTTCGCGGCGAAATGGCGGCCTGGAACTGCTCGGGGGTCATCACAAAACCGCTGGCTTCGGTGGTGTCGACGAGCACCGTCGTGGCACCAGTGAGTTCGACCAGCGCCCCATAGCTGACCCAGTAGGGTGTGGGGATAATGATTTCATCGCCGGGGCCACAGAGCGTTGCGAGGACGTTATGAATGGAGTGCTTGGCACCGTTGGAGATCAAAACCTGGGCGGGGGTGTAGTCGAGATTGTAATCGCGTTTGTACGCGCGGCAGACGGCTTCTTTCAGCTCGGGAATACCGCCAGATGGTGTGTAATGCGTTTTGCCCGCTTGCATGGCAGTAATCGCGGCGGCCTGAATGTGCTCGGGGGTGTTGAAGTCGGGTTCACCCAGTGTGAAATCGAGAACCTTGATTCCCTTATTCTTCAACTCCCGCGCTTTTGCAGCGGCGGCCAAAGTAGCAGAAGGCTTGAGGGCTTCAACAAGCGGCGACAAGGTCATGGCAGGCATGGCAGGCATATTTCCATAGGTCGATCAAAATTAGCACTCAATGGAATTGTCAGCCGTGTCAGTGCCAGCGTCAAGGAAAGGCGTTTCATGGCGACAATTTCTGGCTGCAAATGCTTCTAAGTGCCCTGTCAGGGCTTTATCCACGGGTACGTTGTGACGAAAGCGCCCGTCGTTGCCGGGCTTAACAACAGAAGAGACCCGAATTTTATCCTTTGACAATGCACTGAGGGAATCTTTGAGAAAAGAATTCGGGACGGTTATAGCAGGACGCTGTTGGCGACCAGATGTTCGCGCCATTGTGGGGGAAAAGGCCCATGGAGCCTTAATTCCATACTCCCCCTGCAAGCTCTCAGCTAACTATCTTCCGGAAAATCTGTAAATCCCCTACAGATCGCCCAATCCTCACCAGCCAGAATAGCCGATAGAACTGGTCAAAGAAAGTTGATGTTTGAGTTACGTCGACCCGCATTGTTGATTGATCAGGGAGTTGCGGCCGGTCTATTGGCAACAAAGTCTTGCAATGGAACAGATTCCGATTGACCTGTTTCGCGAAGCATCCTAAAAAAGAAGTTGTCGGTACGTTCTAAGTTTTCAAGGATGAACATCACTCCTCGGATGGAGTGTGATTGTTTGACGCAAAACTCGCTCCAGGGACGCAAGAGCGAACTCCATGTGTGAGATCAGGGCGTCCAGACGTTTCAGGAGTTAATGAGCATGGCGACAAAAACGACGACGAAGGCCGCTCCCGCGAAGAAGCCAGTTGAAAAGAAGGCTGCTCCCGCCGCCGCCAAGACCGCAGCAGCCAAGCCAGCGAAGTCGACTAAGCCCAAGGCTGAAAAGCCAGTTAAGGCCGAGCCAGCTGTTAAGGCTGCTAAAGCTGTCAAAGCACCAAAGGCTGCCAAGGCTGAACCTGCTGTGAAGCCAGCGAAGTCCACCAAGCCCAAGGCTGCCCCTGCTGCCAAGCCAGCCAAGGCTCCGAAGGCCGCCAAGCCAGCAGCCCCTAAGGCTGCCAAGTAGTGTTGCGACCACTCTGTCCTGACAGGTCGTTGAGCTTGTCGGCAGGCTCGTTGGTCTGCTCACAACGCTTTGCTTAACCTCTTAAAACAGAATGGAAGCTCCAGTCGTTGCAAGCTGCCGACTCGTGCGGCAGACTTCGTGCAATTGGCAGATCCCCGGTGGTTCAACTCTCGATCAGTGCTGATTCACTGATCCCCGTCGACGAAACAACATTGCAAAGAAGCCGACATCTCCTTCGGGAAATGTGGGCTTCTTGCCATTTATGGGGCTGCGAAAATGCAGGGCACAGAAAAGCGGGCGACTCAATCTGCCTGACTATGTTTTTCCAGAAAACAACGGCGCGTTGAGAGATGTGCAAGGCATGCTCTGCCTCAGAGCCGCAAGCTTGGCACGAATGCGCGACCTCATCTGACCTGTCGCGCTGTCTGCTCGCTCAGGGAAAATGGTTTGAGAGTTGCCGAACAGACTCTTATCGCCCCATCAGCACGGTGATGGCCACCATCAGGCCAGCTAAGGCGGTGGTGACGATTTCGGTCGCTCCGGAAGCGGTGAACTCAATCCAGAATGGGAACATGAAGGAAAGCCTGTTTCATACTGTCAAAAAAGAACAAGACATGACACGCATCGAGGCCACCGCAAGACCTTGATGGCCTTGCGGTGGCTGGCGATGAAATCGGATTTCGCTGAAATTACTCGGCGAGCTTGTCAGCAACTTCCTGGAACTTTGTCGAGGCGTTGGTGCCGATGGCCTGCACGGCGGTGAGGCAAACGATCACGATCAGGGCCAGCATGACCGCGTATTCCACGGCTGTCGGGCCATCTTCCGAGACGATGAATTTCTTAACGCTGTTGAGAATCTGCATTTCCACACACCCTATGAAAGAATGACATTGACCGGTATGTAGTCGGATGACCCACTGAACTCACCTGAGTTACAGCCAAAGAGTCTTCGATCCCACACCACCGGCTTGCAATCTCCAAAGACCCAGACGGCAATCTGTAGTTGGCCATTGGATGTCGCATTCACACCCCCCCAACTGGCTCAGCGGCCAGATTGACGGTTACATCCGAAACCTAAGTCAGTTTTTCCTAGAGTCAAACTGGATGTGCCGGGAAAAATTTTTCCCTTGCGTTAAATCGTCGGGTCGTGACGACACTGGTGCATCTGCTCGACGCGGATTGTTGACGTAAAACCTCATGTGGCCAATATTCCACGGAGCTTCCCGGGGCGTCTCGGTTTCGCAACGCGGCCATGTTGAGGTGCAGAGATAATTCAAACGCGGGAAGCATCGGCGCGCCACGCCATTGCCGCCAGGAGCGAGGCCATCAGACGGCCAGCGAATGAAAATAGAAAGAGCCACTGAAACGCCCAGACATTTTCCTGAGCGGGACGCCCTGCCAGCAGATGGCTCAACCACCATGCTCCGACAATTCCCGCCACGCCGGCTGCCACACCCCCGCCCAATCGGAACACGGCAAAGGGAAGACTGCGGTCATCGTGAGGACTTAATCGCAAAGCCAAATGCGGCCCTGCCACATTCACTCCACCAAAGGCTCCCCAGCAAAGATAAGCTCCGAACAGCAGCCACCAGGTGGAAGGTGTTGAGGCATAGAAAAACAGCATTGAGCACGCGGTGATCGCGGTTCCGAACGTCAGCACCAGTCCTTCGCGACGACGAGTAGAGTTCATGCCTCCCTGCCAGGCGGAAGGAATCTGCACCAGATACATCGTGGTGAACATTAACTGCATCGGCACGATGTTTAGCTTCAAAATTTGATACTGATATTGCGAAAGGACGGCTTGTGTCAGTCCGTTCGCAGCCCCCAGGCACCAGGCATGGGCGACCAGCCATCGAAATGCCGGCTGATGAAACGTCTCGCTCAGAACCCGCCCCAGGGAAAGGCCTCGCCGCTCGTGGGGAAGCTTGATCTCATTTAAGGAAATCATGGGGAGCAGCGAAGCCAGTTGAAATCCCACGCCCACAATAAAGACTCCACCATAGATGGTGATCAGCCATTGGTTGGAGCCGGTCGTTCGGGATTGGAACTGCGCATAATCACGAATCGCACCGGCAACCATGGGCACCAGAAGTTGTGTGGCCACCATGGCGATGGAACGAACGGCCAGCATGCGTCCCCAGACCTTCGCTGGAGCCAGGATGCTGACCCAGTCACTCCAGGCCGCAAACGCGACTCCCTGAAACGCGCTGGCTAATGAGACTGTCAACAGAATCAGCCAGAGGGCTAACGACTCATGAGAAAAGGCGTGCATGCTCAGGGCGATAGCCGGGACGGCGAGAAAAGCACCACGGGAAAGGAGTGTGCCAACCCACCAGATTCGCTTGCGGCCCAGACCATGACAAAATGCTGTTCTCGCCGAGAGGCCGGCAATTCCACAAAGATCGGGCAGGGCCAGAATCAGTCCAAAGAGAAGTCCCTGCGCGCCGACCTCCTGCACAAACCAATTGAAAAAGACACCACTGGTCAATGTGCTGCCCGCCTGCCAGAGCAGCGAAGTAACGGCAATCCGCCAGATCAGGCCTGCGGGTGAATTTTCCGAAGTCGTCATCAATCCCTCTTTGACGAATCGCAACTTGAAATGACGCGTTGATGATCTCAAAAACATGCTTGCCCAAAGCGGCCTTCGTGCCATGCTTGCGGCTTTGAGGCAAGCATGCTCTGTGGTTGACAGGAGCGTCAAACGCACATCCGACATGCTCACTCAGAGCCGCTGTCTTTTATACATAAATTTCTTATTCCTTTGAGCAAGCGGCACGGCATTGACACCATCAAGGGGTGATGACCAGATCAACCCACGGGAGTTCCGGCCTGGGATAAACCTGCTCATCGGAATGACTCCTTTGCGTTCTTCGCGCCTTTGCGGTGAGTCAAAGAATTTTTACCGCGAAGAAAAGAAGAGCGCGAAGGAATTCGGAAGAGATCGAAGGGAGACGAACGGTATGGGGCGGAAGCCTGCCCTATGACTTTTGGACAGTATCAACCCCATGAATTCACTGGGCTGTGTGCCAGATGTTGAGGTAAAGGCTGCAAGGTGCTATGGGCCACCCATGCCAATTTCATGGTGCGGTTCAGGTGGCGAAAAAGTTGTGTATAAAAGACATCTCAGAGCCGTGAGCAGGGCACGAAGAGAGCGTATTTGATCTTTTTTCCGCAGGGATCTGTGACATTCCGGGCAATAAAGCCTGATGATCTTTTATTGATCGAGGTTGCTGATTTCTTGTGTGAAAGGCAATCCTCTCCAAGAACATCCTTTCAACTCTCGATTCAAGAGTCCCGCAAGCATAGACTGGCGTTGGTCATTTGTTCGCCAGATCGTGATCTCCGAACGCCGCGTTTGAAATGCAGAGTTCCGAAGGCACCTGAATGTTCCCGACTGAAGTTCTGGAAGAAATTTCCCGGTTATCGACCCCGTTTATCTGTGGGGCCGCTGTCCTGCATTTTCTGGTGTTCCTCTATCTCAATGCCTGGTCGAATCGTGACCTTCGTCGCATTACGGCGGAGTTTGATCGATTTACGAGAGGGCTTAATCATCGCAGTGTTCTGGAACCTTATTCGAGTCTGTCGGATCAGATCGACGCCTTTCTGGCCGATGTACGCGATGTGCTGGAAAACCCTGCGCGAACCGGTGAGCGGCGAATGCTGCTCGATCGGCTGGTGACATTGGATGAACATCGTAAATACCTCCAATCCCAGAGCTTTGAGACTGTCTATAACGTGGCTCGCAACATGGTCGAAGCCTATCCGATGGCGGGTGTTCTCGGGACGGTGATCGCGATTGGCTGTGCTCTGCAACAAACCACCAATGGCGATGGACGACAAACGATCCAGGCGATTGTCCAGTTTTTTGGAAATTCCATCTGGGCCACATTTGCCGGTCTCAGTGCCGCGATCATTCTGATGTTTATCAACAGCATGCTGGAAACCAAATTTCGTCGGCTGACAGAAAATCGCGAGGCGGCTCGGGAAACTGTCGCATTGGCCCGTCGCGAACTGACAATCTCTCCCGGTGAGCCAGCCAGGCCCATCACTATGGCAGAGATCAAGCAGACACCGGGAACGTCGGGAGTGGTGTCATGACTCCCCGGAGAATGGTGTTTCAACTGGCCTCTTTGCTTGACCTGCTGCTGATCGTCATGTTCGCCCAGTATCTGGAAATGCGTGTTCAGGAAGACGAGCTGGTCGCGTCGATGTCCGCTCAGAAGCAGGCTTTTGAACGGGAAATCTGGCAACGTTCCACAGAAGCGTCACTCTCACGGCAGCAGTTTCAACGGCTGGTCAATATCGTCTCGGAGATCTTTCACCTTGCTCCTGACGATCTGAAAAAGCTGGCTCCTCCTGAACTTCAGCCGCTGATTGACTTGACCGATTCCCTCTCGCGGACTCCCCGTGAAGAACAACGCCTGCGTGAAGGTGTCATCCGGCATTTGCTGACTCATGAGGAAATGCGCAAGCGGATCGATCTCTGGCAACTGCATATGAACAGCGATGGCGTGTTGAGTGTGGAGACCGGGCAGGGCCAGCCTCCGTCGATGATTCGTGTCACCAGCGCCGATCAGGTTGCTGAGAATTTGTATGGTCTCTTCAAGTCGATCGATCAGCCGAAAAGTCTCGTGGTGATTTTATTGACCTGGGGTGACGCACGATTCACCCTGCGTCAGGAAATGGAGCGAGGGCTGGAACTGGCCACCGAACGCATGCAGCGCGATGCGGGGACTCGCTCACGCATTGAACGGGCCACGCTCGGTTTTCGTCCTGATGCACCGGGGTCTGGAGCGGGAAGCGCCGGCACACTGGCTCCCATCAAAACACCTTGAATCAACCAGATTCCCTTTGTCCATTCTCCATGAACAGGCTGCTGAGATGACTGAAATGAATCGCTACGACGGACGGATGCCTTATCGTAAATGTGGCCGCTGGGGACTCAAGCTGCCGGCGATCACTCTGGGCTGCTGGCACAACTTTGGTGGTGATCAACCAACCGCCACTCAGCGGGCCATCATTCATGCCGCATTTGATGCGGGCATTACTCATTTTGATCTGGCCAACAATTATGGCCCACCGCCAGGCTCTGCGGAAACCAACGTTGGCAAACTGCTGAAAGACTTGCCTCGCGATGAAATCATCGTGTCATCCAAGGCGGGCTATCTCATGTGGCCGGGGCCTTATGGCGAATATGGGTCTCGCAAATACCTCCTTGCCAGCCTGGATCAAAGCCTGAAACGGCTGGGGATGGACTATGTTGATATCTTTTACAGTCACCGTTTCGATGGCCAGACGCCCCTCGAAGAAACCATGGGGGCTTTAGAAACCGCCGTCCGCCAGGGGAAAGCGCTTTACACAGGAATCAGCAGCTACACCTCCGATCAGACCATCGCAGCGATCCAAACGTGTACCGCAAGAAACTTTCAGCCGCTGATTATTCATCAGCCCAATTACTCACTGCTCAATCGCTGGATTGAAAAGCGGTTGCTCAATGTCACGGGGGAACAGGGACTGGGCGTGATTGCCTTCTGTCCGCTGTATCAGGGACTTCTCACCGACAAGTATCTTCAAGGGATTCCTGCGGGTTCGCGGGCCACTGTGCAAGGGTCATTATTGCGAGAAGGCGACCTGCGTCCGGAAGTGATCGATGTCGTCCGTCAGCTCGCCGGCATTGCTGCTGAACGTGGTCAGACATTGGCGCAGATGGCACTGTCATGGGTTCTGCGCGATGACCGGGTGACGACGGCATTGATCGGGGCCAGTTCTCCCCAACAAGTGACGGAAAACGTCGCCTGCGTGAAAAATCTCACGTTCACCCGGGAAGAACTTCAAATGATCGACCGGCTGACTCAAAGCATCGAACTTCCGTCCAGTCCGTGGGCCAGTGAATAGCGACTTTGTCGCAATCGGTCTTCTAAAAAAAGGTATTCGTCGTGCTGAGTTTCAGGAGCTTAACACGACGAATCTTTTCAGATTTCCCTGAATTCCCGATGAAGTTTGAACGCAATTCCTGACCGCTCGTGTTCAATGGAATAAGACGCTTTCCAGAAATCAACAGCGCGTTGAGAGGTGAGAAAAGGATGCTGGCTCAAAGCCGCAAGCCTGGCACACAACGCGCCGTTAGATCCTGGGATCTGTCTCAGACGCAACCTTCCAGGCAGCATTCACGAGAGGACATCCGATGAGCCATGTGATCAATCGACGGTCGTTTTTACGGGCAACGGGCTTCGCTGCTGCTGCGATGCAAGTTTCAGGAGTGTTGGCGGAAGAACTGATGCGAACGCCCGCCTTGACCGAAGGGCCGTTCTATCCCGACAAACTGCCACTCGATACCGACAATGATCTGCTGGTGATGAACAACTCGTTGACTCCCGCGATTGGCGAGATCACGCACCTTTCCGGCAAACTGCTCAGTGCTGCTGGCGAACCCATCCGCAATGCGTTCATTGAAATCTGGCAGGTCGATGGCAACGGGGCCTATCTCCATTCGGGCGACAGCCGTCATGGTTCGTACGATAAGAATTTTCAGGGATACGGCCGGTTCTTGACGGGCAGCGATGGAAGCTATTATTTCCGTACGCTCAAGCCTGTCCCTTACCCTGGCCGTACGCCGCACATTCATTTCGGTGTCAGCCTGGGAGGCAAGCGAGTGCTGACAACGCAACTGCTGATCAAGGGACATCCCCAGAATGATCGGGATGGCGTGTTCCGTAGCGTTCGCAACGAAGCCGAACGAGAATTGCTGATGGCCGATTTTGCCAGGATCCCGGATTCACCGATTGGCGAACTGGCCGCCAAGTTTGACATGGTGCTGGGGAAAACACCGGAAGACGATCATCAGGTGCATGGGATTTCCAAATCAGAACGCGAGTCTGGTGGCGGACGAAGACCAACCTCTCCTCGCCCATAATGATGAGCGAGTTGAGTGAGAGGAAGCCATGATTTCACGGCGTTTTGTGTGCCATATTTGCGGCTTTGAGCTGTCTTTTACACACAACTTTTTGCCACCTGAACCGTAGCATGAAATTGGCACTGCCGTAGGAGGTTGTCTCCAGAAGGCGTTAATGAAACAAAGGGGTTATGTCGAAATTCCGGAGAAGTATGAATCATCCAGGCTAGCGCGAGGCAGAACGTTTCTTGTTTGACCGGGTACGGTCTCGCTAGGTTGACTCAAACTGCGACCTCTCACCGGCTTTGCCGGCCCAGGTTGCAAAGCAACCTGGGCTACCCGCTGGTAGGAGAGGCCACAACGAGGCCGCGGATCTTTAGTTTACGACCCGGCCGATAGGCCCAAACCCCGAAAGGGGCCGTAGGTGAACCAGGCGGTCATCCGGCCATTGCTGTCTGATGTGGCACGGATCCAGTAGCCGCTGGTTGCATCGGGGAACTCGTGACGGAGTGTTTTTCCAGCCGGTACGGTGAAGTGGTATGGCACCCAGGTTCCTGTCCCCGTCACGTCGATCTCCAGCGTGATCTTCACGTCGTGTGGCTGATCGTGGGAGAGTTCCACCACTTTGTTGGTATAGCCCGTGAAGAGATAAGGATCGCTGGGAACGCCCTTCTCAACGGCGGTGTTCTTCCATGGCCCGCCTGTTCCGTGAGGGCGGCCCATGGCCCAGAGGTCGTCAACAGCGCCCACCCACAATGCGCAAGCCTTGTCTGTTGAGCGAATCAGGTGGTGCCCTCCTTCAGTTCCATCCAGCACGCCGGTGAGTACCAGCAAGCCGCGATGGCTGGCGTAGTCGTCAATGCTGTAGGAGTGCGTAGTGATCGGGCGGATCTTCGAGATCCCGGCGGCGTTTTCAGCGGGAAGCTCAAAGAAGGTCTGGCCGGCATGGAACAGATCCCGTTCAGTGCAGACTTCCCGGCAAACACGCTGTGGGCCAAATGACCCCTGAGCCAGAGGAACCGTCCAGTCTCCTACGGGGAGCCGCCATCGGCCTGAGCCATCCTCATAGAGAATTGAGGCATCATCTCGCGAGATCACATTCTCGGGAACGGCGACATTCGTGGCTGTCCATTCCAGGCCATGGGGGTCATCAACCTTGGCCAGAGTGAGGCTGCCAGTCGTGGGGTTGGTCGTCAGGTCATAGCACCCCGTGGCTCCGTCTGAAGTCTTCGCGACATACCTGAGCGTCTTGAGCTGGCCTCCTCGGGAATGAATCAGGCCACCCGCACGTTTGTTATTTCCCTGGGGGGATAGCCCACTGAAGATCTGGGCTGCGGCAGGATCAATGGCTGGAGAGGGGTTGGAAAAATTCAGACTGGCTGTGGCGGCTGCCAGTTTCTGATCGGAAAGTAGCCGCAGCCAGACGCCCTGAGTTTCGGGGGAAAAGGTCTCGACGAGAATTCCAGATTCGGGAAGCGGGATCTCCTTGAGCGTTGCCCATTCCCCATTACCCAGCTTGTCGACTTGCAGGGTGATCTTTGCAGGCTGAGAACTCGTCCCTTTGACGACCAGTTGGCGGTGAGTGTAACCCGCGAAGAGGAAGGGGTCGCTGGGGGTGTTGGCAGCCACGTCTTCATTGAGCCAGACCGAACCCCGGCCAATCACAGGGCCGAAGTGGTCGAGCTGTGCCGGATCAATAAACCAGAGATTGGACTGCGATTGACCCGGGCCGGCAATTTTCCCTTTGGCTTTGCGCTGGTTCAAAAACTCGCTCTTGGCGGTGTCATCGCAACCCAGCACCAGTTGACCGTTCCATTGGCAGAAGTCACCCACGACCTTGAGATAGTTGGAACGGGGCGAGATCCCGGCGGAAGATTTGGGAGAAAAGTTTTTGGGGAATTTCCAGAAGGTGCCGTGCATGGTGGCCAGCAATGAGTCCTCGCCGATGTCGCGAATACGTGGCCATTCGGTGTTCCAGCCATGGGCACCATCGTAACTGTGAGAGGCTTTGGGAAGACGGTAGGCCTGCCACGTCCCTTCGTAGTAAACCATCAGCAGCAGCGACTTGGCATCCCAGCCCAGACTCCAGATGGGTTGTCTGGAATTCGGATCGGCTGAGACAATGCCCGATGGCCCGGTCACTTCGGTGAACTGATTTCGGCGGATCAGTTTCCAATCGGTGCCGGCTTCACCATTAAAGAACCCCAAAGCGCCGCTGGGAACTGTGGGGTCTTTGACGACGCGTGGATCGTGATCACCGTTGTTGGCATAGACGACGATTCCCTGCGACGTGAATAACCCTTTGCCGTGATAGCCGGGGAGCTTTGACGAAACCGCTTTCGTCAGGTCAATGGCAAGCTGCTCCGGTTTGAAACTGTTCCCATCGCGGATGAGGCAGTTGACATCCAGCGTCTTGAGGTCGACTTCATAGAGTCCCTCTTCCATGGTCGCAAAGTAGATTTTTCCATCGGGACAAGTGAGGTGCGTGGCGTTTCCTGTCAGGCGGCCGGGCATGGCTTTTCGCGGAATGGTGCGAACCTTCCCGTCCGAGTCGATCACATGGCTGCCAATGACCAGCTGGTTGGTTGGCTCATGAATCATGCGGTTGGCGTTCGTACCGCCGACGCTTTCTGGCCGGATGATCTGCTGAAGGTTGGGAGTGACTTCGTAGAGTCGATCGGATGAAGCCAACGGGAGATGAGGGCCATAGGTGATGACCCAGAGTTTTCCGGCGAAGGGAACGACGGCCCCGGTGCCGCATTCCCCTTCATCGTTGAACATGGTCAGGTGCGGATAGATCCCGGAAATACTTTTCGGTGCGGGAGCATCGGCTGCGGTTAAAGGGGATGCGACCAGCAGCAGAGCGGCCGTGATCAGTGGGGAGATTTTCAGAAAGTGCGGAAACGTCATCGGAATCTCGTCGGCAGTGTTTCAAGGTGGGCGTCTGAATGGAAGCTTCAGACTACTCCGACCGGGGACATGCCTTCAACAAGAATCTGATGACGAGCCGTTCATGGCTCGTGGAGTTTCAATTCTGATTTGACAGGTTCAGCAAAGAGTTGTGAGCAGGCCAACGAGCCTGCGGACAAGCTCAACAACCTGTCAGGAGAGAGGGGCGTACCACGGGGTCAGCCCGCCAGAACCAGGACAAGCTGAATGAAGACCAGAACCGAACAGGCCTTGGGCGTGTAGGAACGGAGCCGCGAAGGTGGGAGCAGGAAACTGATCAGTGAGGTCACAATGCAGACACCCACAACGACCGGGGACAGAGTCGAGATCAGGAGCAGATAGCTTTGATCGAGGGGGCCGCCGGTTAATGCGGTCACAATAAAGACCGTCTGAATGAAGACTGCGGCCAACAACACCAGAAGAAGCGCAGAGACCACGATCCCGACAATCCCGGTTTTAGTGGACGCAGTGGCCGTTTCCGCAATGGGTTCTTCTGGCGTACTGCTCATGAGAAGGGCCTTCAGATCCGGTTCCGGATCACTTGGTGGCGTAGAACATTGTGGTGTCGAAGGTGCGTCAGTTGTCCTGAAGAGTATGGGATCTTATGCCACCAGGACGCAACACTTTCGTGGAATGCGGTTAAGTTGGTGGGGAGGTCAATTCAATCAGGTGACCGTCGGGGTCATGAACGAACGACTGTAGCGCCCCATCTGGCCGCAGCTTACAGGGCACGACTACAGGGACTCCTTCCATCTGAAGAAACTCTTCGGCTGCCCGGACGTCTTCAACGGTGAAGGCGATGTGGTGTCCCCGGGAGGAGAAGCCCCCACTTTGGCCGGCTGGCCCGGAACCTTCAAACTCAAGGATGGTGTGAATGAGAGTGGAGCCGGCCTGGAACCATTGCCCCTGAAACGAAAAGTTTGGCCGGGCGACCTCCTGCATCCCGAGGAGGTCGCGGTAGAACCGGCGGCTCTTTGTCAGATCGCTCACAACGATGGTGACATGGTCGATCTGTTTCACGTGGAATGGGGAGGTTGGGTTTCTCATTGGTCAGTTGTCATTGGTCAGTTGTTGGTTGGGAGTTGTCCGTTGCAGGTTGAGGATTGGTGGTGTTAGAGCCTGCCTGAGAATGCTCCCTCGCCCGCCTGCGGGAGAGGGTTGGGGTGAGGGCCTGATGAACCAGCCGTTTTCTATAGGCCATCAACAACCTCTCACCAATAGTCACCCACTCCCCCTCATCCGGCCTTCGGCCACCTTCTCCCTCAGGGAGAAGGATTGGAAAGTTTCCGCATAGACTCTGAGATGCGTCTCTCCGGCTTTTACCGGCGAGGGCGAATCCGCAAGTTCTCAAGCACCAACCTGTGTGGACACATTTCCTTCCACCCACCATTTGGCTCCCTCCCGAACGACACGCTGGTAAAGTGTGTCGCGTTCAACAGGCACTCGCCCCGCCTCTTGAATCAGGCGGTGGAGTTTGGAAACGGTCAGCCCTTCAGGCGTCTTGGCCCCCGCGTCGTGATAGATGAGTTCATGCACCACGGTGCCATCCAGGTCATCGGCCCCGAAGCTCTGAGCCACCTGAGCAGTCTCTTCACCCAGCATGATCCAGTAAGCCTTGATGTGGTCGAAGTTGTCGAGCATCAGCCGGGCAAGGGCCACGATCCGCAGATCCATCCGTGCGGTGGGCTTGGGGATGTGTGCCAGCTTCGTGTTGTCAGGATGAAAGGCCAGCGGGATGAAGGTCTGGAAGCCGCCCGTTTCATCCTGAAGCGCCCGCAATCTGAGGATGTGATCGAGTCGATGTTCGGCCTTCTCGACATGGCCATAGAGCATGGTGGCGTTGGATCGCAAGCCCAGGTTGTGAGCCTCGCGATGGATGTGAATCCAGTTCTCGCCATCGGCCTTGTGCTCGCAGATCTGCGGGCGGACGTCATCGTGGAAGATCTCGGCTCCACCGCCCGGCATACTCCCCAGCCCCGCAGCCTTCATCTCGGACAGCACCCAGTCGACCGGCTGCTTGGTGAGAAATGAGAACCACGCAATCTCCACCGCGGTCCAGGCCTTGATGTGAATCTCGGGGCAGGTCTCATGGAGCACACGGATGAGGTTGAGATACCAGTCGAATTTCTTCTGATGGTGCAGACCACCGACAACATGAATTTCGGTGGCTCCCCGAGAACGGGCTTCGAGGATCCGCTCGCGGGCCTGATCATCGGAAACGGCATACGCCTTTTCTTCCCGCAGATCAGATCGGAAGGCACAGAACCGGCAACGGTAGACGCAGACGTTCGTCGGGTTCAGATGAATGTTGGTGTTGTAGTAAGTCGCGTTCCCGTGCCGCTGCTCGCGCACTTCATTCGCCAATCGCCCCATGGCCAGCAGGTCGGCCTCGCGGTCGAGGAAGAGACCATCCTCCAGAGTCAGACGTTCTTTCTGCCTGACCTTGCGGACGATCTCAAGAAACCGTGGGTCATCGGGGCGGGCTGTCGTTTGCTGATTATGACTGACCATGATGTGTTCTCGTACCTGCGTTGAATCAACCCGTGGTACGACCACTCTGTCCTGACAGGTTGTTGAACCCACCCGCAGGCTCGTTGGCCTGCTCGCGGATCATGACTTAACCCGTCAGATGAGAATGGAAGCCCCACCAGAAGATTCTAGGCACAGTAAACGCCCGGCGTCATCCCCAAGCCAGTTCCACGTGGAACGCCGAGATCAGATTCCACGGAAAGCTCGCACTACCTCGGCGTGAAATCCGGAGAGGCTTGGCGATGTGATTTCATCCCCGAGCAAAAAACGGATCGGGTCGCGATCCTGCCTGTGGGACTCGATGAAACGATCTGTGGGAGCCAACGTGGGGTCGACCAGCCAGACCTCCTCCGCTCCTGCCTTCAGGTACTCAACCGCCTTTTCGAGAAGATCTAACCAGCGATGACCCGGCGAGCGGACTTCAATGCAAAGCTCGGGGACAGGGAGGAGCGGCCCCGCGGGAAAGACATCCCCTCCCAGACGTTTGAAGGAGATGAAGTAACCATCCACCCCGCGAATGCTGTCCGGATTGGTACTGGTCTGAAGTGCCGTCTCATAGGCTGCCGCCATTCCGCACTGATGGGCCTCGGCCCAGGCTTCCAACAAGATAATCAGATTGGTAATGACACGGCCGTGGCGCGGCGATGGTGGATTCACTGCGACAAGTTCTCCCTTCACCAGTTCACAGCGCATCTCCTCCGGGAGAGCCAGGAACTCGCCAGCAGTCATCAGTTTTTGGAGAGTATGAGGATGCTCTGCAATCGCCATGATCACTGTTCCCAAGGCTCACCGTTCCCAAGGCAAGAAGAATCCGACATTCAACGTACCACTGACCAGTGGGTTTAGAAACCCCAACCTGTGCGGATGAGTTCCACGTGGAACTGATCCGCGGAAGTCTGTGTCGTCAAGGCGTCGTCAAGACAGAGGTGGTCAGACTCCCAAGAATGCGTCAGCGACCTGCCCGTGAAATCCGGGGAGACTTGGCGATGTGATTTCATCCCCAAGCAAAAAACGGATCGGGTCGCGATCCAGCCGATGCGACTCAATGAAACGTTCCGCAGGAGGCAACGTCGGGTCGACCAGCCAGACTTCCTCCGCTCCGGCCTTCAGATACTCAACCGCTTTTTCGAGAAGATCTAACCAGCGGTTACCCGGCGAGCGCACCTCAATACACAGTTCCGGAACGGGGAGCAACGGGCCATCAGGAGAGACTTCCCCTCCCAACCGCTTGAAGGAGATATAGTAACCATCCACACCGCGAATGCTGTCCGGATGGGACGACGTCTGGAGTGCCGTCTCATGACCACCAGCAATCCCACACTGAAACTCTCGAGTCCAGAGCTTCAGCAGGAAAAAGAGATTTGACACAACGATGCCATGGCGCGGAGATGGTGGATTCACTTCGATAAGTTCTCCCTTCACCAGTTCGCAGCGCATCTCCTCCGGGAGAGCCAGGAACTCACCGGCCGTCATCAGTTTCTGGAGACGTTGAGGATGCTCTGCAATCGCCATGATCACTGTTCCCAAGGCACCCCGTTCCCAAGGCAAGAAGAATCTGACATTCAACGTACCACTTACCATCTGGCTTCAACACCCCATTTTTTGAGAGGGGCAGTGGATCACGTCTTTACGAGGAGTGGCAAGCGAAGGGCCAGCCGAATTGCGGCGACAGCAGACAGCATCCCGCCAGCGAAGACAACCATCAGCCATAAGGCGCCTGCCAGCCACGGGACATCGGCCCCGGTTGAGAGAAGTTGCGGAAGCATCGACACGAGAGCCGAGACTGTGCCGAAGAACAACCCCCACCCTAACAGCAGCGCGTTCTCACAGAGAATCATTTCTGTGATCTGCCGGTTCCCAAAACCGATGGCTCGTATCACCGAGAGTTCGGCTTGCCGCTCCCAGATATTTCTCAGCATCACGGTGGCCAGACCGATGGTTCCCAACAACAGGCCCAATCCCCCCAACGCCTGAAAGGCCGCCAGATAGGTGTTCTGGACAGCAAGAAACCGGCTGATCCGCACGCCGACCGGTTCCAGGTCGAGGCCGTATTCCGTAAGCCGGGATTCAAAGAAGTCGATCGCGGCCTGCGTGTCAGCCAGCGGCAGTTCCATCAGAAAATACTGGAACCCTTTCTGTTCGGGGTAGAGCCGAAGAAAGTTCTCTTCGGACATCAGGAGCACCCCCTGGAGCACGGCTCCGTCGAGCATGCCGGCGACCTTCAAACGTGGTGCATCATCCGCAGTTTGCGGAGCGGCCAATGTCGCTCCTGGCCCTTTCTTCAGGCTGAACATCAGCGTGTTGACATCACCAAAGACCGGGATCGTTCCGTCTTCAGCGGGAGCTTCCAGCAGGCTCCAGGGCTTGGCCGCTGACATCCCGGCAAACTTGAATCCCCCCCGTTCGAGGAAATCTCGTGGGACGCCAAGGATCGTGGGAGCGGTCGTCTGGAAGAGATTGACGCAACTGGCTTCTTCGCCCGGCTTCATGCGAAACTGAAAGACCCTTGTCTGGGCCAGAAGATCCGCCTCGGGTGAACCTGCGGGAGGCGTCAGTTGAAGTGAGTTGCGACCTTCAACGGTATTGAAGTCGTAGAGAATGGGACTGGCCGATTCCCCCACCAGCGTGAAGCCGCCGTTGCCGCTGAACTTGTCGAGCCGATCAGTCACCGGGTTTCTTTGGCCAGCAGCGACCGTTGTGATTACAAACATCGCCGAGGCGATCATCCCCACTGTAAGCACACTGCGGCGGCGCGCACGTGTCACGTTCCGTTCTGCCAACCGCGTCGTCGCCACGAACCCATGACCCACAAGAGCATTGATCACAGGGCGTTCCAGCCACGCACTGAGCGACCACAGCGAGGTCATCAACAACAGGATCCCCGAAAGGAAGAACCCCACAATTTGCCATGAAAGACCACCAAAGGCTTCACTGGCGGGAACCCATCCCGTGGCCAGCAATGCCACGAACAAAAGGGCGGCACTTCCCCCGAAGAGGGCCTTGGCCCGTGACCATTGATAGCGTGAAGGCTGGCTCTCCTGCAGGTTGGATTGGCCAGCCAGCAGCTCGCGAATTTCCCATTGCCGAAGGTCTCGCAAAGCCCACCAGACGCTGATCATCGCCCCGAACACCGCGATGCCGGCCCCCAGTACCAGGCTCGTTGGCGTGACATACAGTTCAATAGCCGTGGTTTGAATGGCGGCCTGCCACCAGTTGGTCAGCCCATAGATCATTCCCTGGGCATAGCCAATCCCCAGCAGCACACCGATGATCGATCCTGAAATCGCCAGCCAGAACCCTTCACTGAGCAACAGCCAGCGAATGGAAACGGGGGAGAAACCGGTCGCAGCCAGCAATCCCAGATCTCGCGTTCTCTGTTCAACCCCCAGACGAAAAAGCAGGCTGATCAGAATCAAGGCAGCCAGAATCAGGAAGAAACTGAATCCCACAAACAGCCCGCTGAAGTCGGTGGCACCGGCAGCCGCACGCAAGCCATAAGCTTTCAGAGGCTGAAGCGACAACCCCGCCGCACTGAGATCCAGCCGCGAGATCAACCCCTGTTCGAAGACTTCTTTGAAACTCTCCAGCGACTCACCTTCCGGCGGCGCCAGACGAATCGACGTGAGTGTCCCATACCGATTGGGCCAGAGTTCCTGAGCCGTGCTCAATGGCAGAAAGAGCTTTGGAAGTGCTTTGTATTCGTCCCAATATTCATCATCGCGAGTCGTGACCAGATTGAGCTTCATGGGGAACGGCTGATCCCAATCCGAAAGCGAATCGACATCGGTGATCCCTTTGACTTCCGGCGTCAGAGCTTTATCCGCAGCGACACCTTCCAGCCGGGTGATCGCTTCCACTCGAAAAAGACCCGTCTCTTCAGGAAGCTCTCCATGAGAACCCACTTTGTGCCAGGTCAGTTCCAGTTCATCGCCGACTTTGGCATCAAGGTCAGTCGCCAGATACTCGTTGATCATCACCCCACGCGGCGACAATTTCAGCGGAGAAGTCGACACTTCTTTCCCTGATTCTGACTCAGGGGGCATCACCGGGAAGGGGCCGAAAGGAGGCGACAACGCTTCCAGATCGATCCCCGCCACCGTCGAGTACATGGAATACTGCTGGGGCGTCCCCCCCGCTTTGCGAATCGTATTGGCCAGATAGACCATCACAGGCGAGGCCGCAGCCTGAAGGTCGGAACTAGCTTTGGTAGCCGCCGTGACCAGCGAAGGTTCCAGCAGCATTCGCTCGCTATCAAGAGAAAGACCTTTGACCACAGGATCAGGGACAAGACGCAGTTGAAGATCAGCCAGCGTGAGCGACTCACGCAGAGCCGCGTTCACAGCTTCAAGAGAATCATCACTGGCCAGAATCGATTCCATAGTAACCGCGTTGGATCGATCCGTTCCCGACTGATGAAAGAAGAGAGCATTCACGCGTGCGGGAGCACCCCGTGGATCCCGGCGGTTGGGACGGACTTCGGCCAGATTCAAATCGCTCTGGAGCGTTTGCAGATTCACAAACAGGCTCATCGGTTCCAACTGACTGGGAGACAGCCCAAAATGTGCGGCTGTCAGTTGGTCATCCAGAACCTCACGAACGGTGAGCGTCACCTCCTGCGAATCATGATCTTTTTGCCCCAGCAGCGTATCACGGGGAACAGCGGAAGGCAGTTCGATCCAGAGCGTGATCTGATCACCAGCCTGTGCATCCAATGCGTCCGCCAAGGCGTGTGTCAGTAGTGCTTCACGACCTTGCGGCGGCAAGACCGGTAGTGTTTCAAAGGTCGAAGGATGCGGCTCAGAGGGAACGGTGAGCCAACTCCACAGACGCTCATCGACCCCATAGGCCATCACATTTCCCGCCCGACGTGCGGAAGAACGGGACACTGAAGAGGAACTGACAGACGGGCTGGAACTGGAAGAGGAACTGGAACTGGCCGTTACCGTGGAGCTATCCGAAGCAGTGGCGGTCTCTAAAAGCTTGTCCGGAAACTCCCCCTCTCCCCTCGTGGGAGAGGGCCGGGGTGAGGGGGCCAATGAACCAGCCGTATTTCCTCCGGAAACTTGCGACCCCTCATCCAGCCTTCGGCCACCTTCCCCCACAAGGGAAGATGGATTTGAGAGTTTTTGCACAGCCTCTAAAGAAGTGGCAGTCTCTAAAAGCTTGTCCGGAAACTCCCCCTCTCCCCTCGTGGGAGAGGGCCGGGATGAGGGGGCCAATGAACCAGCCGTATTTCCTCCGGCAACTTGCAACCCCTCATCCGCCCTGCGGCCACCTTCTCCCAAAAGGAGAGAAGGATTTGAGAGTTTTTGCACAGCCTCTAAAGAAGTGGCCGTCTCTAAAGAAGTGCCGGTGGCCGAAAAACTTTCCCGCACCACACCGCCCCGCAGAACGAGTGCCGGAGCCACGCTCAACGATTGAGACGTCAGCGCCATTTCCAGACCGGCGGCTAATTGCTCGCGCACAAACCGTGGCCCGGTAATCACCGCGTCCACCTGTCCTAACCGGCGGAGCGTCATCGCCCGAAGACTCCCACGCATGGAATCTCCCACCAACAAGGCACCGGTAATCACCGCGGTCGCCACAATGACACCCAGCCAGACAGCCAGCGACGTGCGCCAATAGTGAGCAATGCTGGCCCGAATCAGGCGTGTGTTAGTGAGTCGGGTGGCTCCTTGTGAACTCATGGAAACCTCAACCGCAGAATGAACCATCGAGTGAATTGGCCGTCAGCCCCACCTATTCATCCTACGAAACTCTGGTGTTCCATGCGCTTCATTCGAGTCTGGCTCTCCTGGGAAGGAGGCAGTACAACGTCAGCACAAAATCACAGAGCCAATTTCCCGACGGACATTCTCTCACAATCTGAGGTTAACCAACGCAGGCGATCCTCCCGGCCAGCAAAAAAATTCCGGCCACAGTCAACCAAACTGCGCATTACGTCAATGATCAATCCAGATGACGGAATTAGCATGAATGACTGAAACAGCTCCCGGCAGAGCCAATTGACCAGATCGCATTGAACTGATCGCATTAAACTGTGAATCCTTTTCTTGCACAGGTGACCTTGTGATTTTTGATCCCCAGCGTTTAGAACAGTCCTCATCCCCAACTGCGACTTCTTCAGCGTCGGCTCAATACGACGATCTCGTTGTGGGAGCGGGCGTGATTGGTCTGGCACATGCCTATGCCCTGGCCAGACGTGGTCGTAAAGTGCTTGTCTGTGAGCGGCACGCCCGCGCGCTGGGTGCCTCGGTGCGGAACTTCGGAATGATCTGGCCAATCGGTCAGACGCTCGGCACCAATATGAACCTCGGAATGCGCAGCCGGGACATCTGGCTGGAGCTACTCCGCAACGCGGACATCTGGCACCATGCTGGCGGCTCGCTGCATGTGGCTCATCATGAGGATGAAGCCCAGATTCTGAAGGAGTTTCATGCACAGGCGATCGAGCAGGGTTATGACCTGAAAATGCTCGACGCCGCTGAAACCCTCCGCCACTCATCAGCCGTCAACGCAACAGGCTTACAAGCCTCGCTCTATAGTTCCCATGAAGCAGCCGTCGATCCCCGGGAAGTCATCGCCACACTGCCGGCATATCTGCAAAAGGCCTGGGGCGTTCGCTTTGAATTTGGCCAGATGGTTCGCAGCATCGATGGTCATCGCGTCACAACTTCCGCCGGAGAATGGACGGCTCGCCGGGTGTGGATTTGCAGTGGCGATGAAACCCAGATTCTCTACCCCGAGATTCTGACACAGCAGGGGATGTTTCCCTGCAAGCTTCAAATGCTGCGCACCGTGGCTCAGACGGAAGGATGGAAGATCGGGCCACATCTGGCTGGCGGATTGACTCTTCGCCATTACACCTCATTCGCCAGTTGCCCCACACTGGCGGCATTGAAGGAGCGAGTCAGCCGCACAATGCCATTGATGGATACCTACGGCATCCATGTCATGGCTTCACAAAATGGACGTGGCGAACTGACGATTGGAGACTCTCACGAATACAACCCGCCGGAAGAACCCTTCGGCCCCATCTCTCCTTTTAATACGCAGCTCATCGATCAACTGATCATGGACTACCTGCGAACCATCATGGTCGCCCCGGATCTGGAAATCGCCCAGCGCTGGTTTGGCGTTTATTTGAAGCATCCGAAAAAGCTGTGGTTTGAAACCTCAGCCGAGCCGCACGTCGAAATTCTCACCGGCATTGGCGGCAACGGCATGACACTTTCCATGGGCGTCAGCGAGCAGCATGTAGCGAGAGTGCTGGGAGAAGAAGCGCCACAGGAACCCATCAAGACGAGCGATAAACCCGCTGGCAATTCCTCAGGCCGACATGCGATTCCCGTGGGTGTTTAAGCCGAAAGACCAGCGATAGCAAGGTGGAGAGCAGGAATATCAACCACCCCAGAAAACGCATTTGAATTACGTAGGGTGCATGAAGCGCAGCGCAATGCACCAACTCCCAACGTTCAAGTAGCCAGCAACCGCTATTAAACAGTAGGGTGGGTTAAGGCTCTGCGCAACCCACCAGCTCTACTAAAACACCCACCAACCACGAACCGCCCCCGCAAAAAAACACCATCTCCCTGGCGGCGTAAGCCCCAAACTCGGATCAACAACCGGCCTTCATACGCCGCCCCAAACCCCGCAAGGGGATTCCGATGGGAGAGGGCTGGGGTGAGGGCGAGCCGCCGTTCAAAAGATATTAGCGGCACCTACTACGAACACACGCCAGCTATCTACTGAAAATCAAATCTTATGTATTTACGTAGGGTGCATGAAGCGCAGCGCAATGCACCAACTCCCAATGTTCAAGTATCCAGAGACCGTTATTAAACGGTAGGGTGGGTTAAGGCTCTGCGCAACCCACCATCTCTACTAAGACACCTACCAACCACGACCGCCCCCGCAAAAAAACACTACCACCCTGGCGGCGTAAGACCCATTCGTATATCAACAACCGGCCTCATACGCCGCCCCAAACCCCATAAGGCGCAAGGAAAGAGCGGCCACAACGGGGCCGCGGATCTTTAGCCTACGACCCGGCCGATAGGCCCAAACCCCGTAAGGGGGCCCCCGACTACTCTTGCGAGCAGTCGGGGGCCGTGAAAATTCCAGCATCGATCAGGGCCAATCCACGAAACATCATTCCACGAAGTTACCCTCGCTGAAAAACATTCCGTCGGCCTGTCTGATTCAGTGTTTGGCTGAATCAAACGTGATTGTGTTGGCATTCCCCCGTCACAAGAAGTGGCGAATGAATAAGTGCCAATAAAAAACATTCAGTTTTGATCAGAAGTGTTTTGCGTGAGCAACTCACCTTTGATGAACTGTTTGTCAGTCTCGAATTCGAGGGAAGCGTCCACAATCGGCGCTTCCGCCAATAGGAATGACTCCCCATTGGCAAAGGGTGGCCCTGACCGAGCCGAGAGAGAGCCTTCTGTCCGGAATCACAGGCGAAAAAGACCTCAACCTGCGAGGTGCACCCAAAACGAAGCCTCTCTACCCTAACGCCCTTTGTTGCGCGAAATCGCATTATTGCTCGTCACTCTTCGGACGAAGGGGCGTCCATTGATCACGATCCCCCGACGCTAAAAACGCCTGCAGGATCATCTGGGCGGCCAGCTTATCCACCGGGCTGATCGCCGCTTTTTTCTTCGCACGATTCGGCGATGAGTTCGGCTTCTTTGAACTTTTGGAGGAAGCCGCACTTTGTCCAGGACGTGGGTGAACGCCGTCCTGCCAGAGCAACAGTTCGGCTGAGACTGAGGTGTATCGCTCATCCCAGAAGCGAACAGGCAGACTGGTCAGCTCTGCCAGCCAGTTGCCGAATGCCCTGGCCTCGCCAGACAGTTCGCTTTCTTCTCCACTGGTATGCAGCGGCAAGCCCACAACCAACCCCACAATCCGGTAGTCGACGCACAGTTCTTTCAACCACTGCGCGTCGAGACGCTCGTTCCTCCGCAGATAGACCTCCAGCGGCATGGCCATCGACTGCTCAGAAGTTGTCAAGGCCAATCCAATCCGCTTCTGGCCATAGTCGACCCCGAGAAGACAACCGGTCGTCGGGAAGTCACTCATTGAAGATTTGTCCTCGTTTCCACCAGAAGAGGTCGCCATCTCGCCTCAGTTTCCTGTCGCAGTCAGCAAACGTTCCGTTTCGTAACCACAGACATTTCAGTCGGTTACAAACTTTTTTCAGATCTTTTTCCAACCTGATTTCCTGTCCGGAACCCAGATTGACCCTTTTTCTGAGCCAGACATATACTCCCGCACGTTGCAGCATTGCCAAATCTTGAAGTCTCCGGCTTCGGGACGGAAGCGATTCCCTGCAATATTTCCAAGGAAGGTAATGGGCTGGCAGCTCTTGCCAGTCATCGCCGAGTTCTTTCGGTGACACATTCATGATGAATGTGACAGTACAGGAGCGCCCGTGAAGGGCTACCAAAGACCAACTATCTGGGTCTCTCTGGGACTCGTTGGACTGCTGATAGCAGCCGCGAGCTTCGGGGGCGGTGCGCGCCTGCTGGCCAAGAATTCCTTGCCTCAAAATGCCATCAGCCTCTCCGCCGATTGGCTTCAGGAATGGGAACAGGGTCGCGAACACATCGGCCTCTTCCGGGGAACCTGCCGGATTCGCCAAGGAACCACAACCTGGCAAGCTGACAAAATGGTGGTCTGGGTGGAGAGCGCTGATATCAACGTAACCACCACCGAAGATCGCCTGACCATCTGGATGGAAGGAAACGTCCAGGAAACCTCGGAGTCCGGCCACCGCTCCGATTCCACGCGTCTTCTCAAATTGACCACCATTCAGGGGGTCGATCTCTCAGTCCGTGGTCGAGACAGCGATTCGCCCTCGCCTCAGGATGCCTTCTATTTAAGAGCGCTCAAGCAGCGACACGCCCAAAGCTCAGAAACCATCCGCACCCGCAGTGAATTAATTCAAACCCAACTGACCATCGACCAGCCAGCGTTAATGTTGCCACCCGGCAATCCCGGAAATCCTGGGGCCTTCCCCCCTGCCGGAAATTTCCCGGGCACATTCAATCCTCAGCCGGGAATTAACCCCACCGCATCTCCACCGCCGGCCGCCATGCGGCGTGTCCGGGTGTTTCCGCGAAGTGCCCTCCCCTTTGACGTCCGCAGCTTCCGCAACGAAAACACGCTTCCTCCCGAGCAGGTCGTGCAACTCACCGGTGGCGTGACCATTATCATGGACGGCGTCGAGCAAGTGGGAGTGGTCGACCTCTCTGCCGACAGTGCCGTCATCTGGACAACAGCACTGGGCAGCGGTGAATTTTCCACAGAATCAATCCAGACACGCGACACTCCTTATCAGGTCTATCTCGAAGGAAACATTGTCATTCGTCAGGGCGAAAACGTCGTGACGGCATCACGAGCCTTCTACGATGCGCGCGAAGACCGGGCCATTATCCTCGACGCCGAACTGCGAAGCGTCATCCCCGATCAACATGGCTTGACCGTCCGCGTCCGGGCTGAAGCCATTCGTCAGCTATCGCGTGACTCATTTCACGCCAGCAATGCCTGGGTCACCACCAGCCAGATGGGTGAGCCAATCTATCGAATTCAATCCAGCGACATTTTCGTTGATCAACGAACCTGGTCTCCCTGGTCACAACCCACCATTGATCCTCAGACCGGGCAAACGAAATACCGCACCACGCCCTGGATCACTGCTCAGAACAGCGCCTTTGTGTTCGGAAGTGTGCCCCTCTTTTATGCCCCAGTCATTTCCGGGCCGGCAGAAGATCCCAACATTCCCGTGCAGGGTTTGACGTTCAGTCAGGATTCCATCTTCGGCTCACAAATCCGCACACGCTGGGATGCGTTTCAAATCTTTGGCCTCCAGAAGCCGGCCGACACCAAATGGACATTGGAAGCCGATTATCTCTCTGCGCGAGGGGCATTTCTGGCAACCGATGGCTATTACAAAGGAATCGATCAATACGGAAACTCATTCTTCGGCGACGGCCTGGCCTCTTACATCAACGACCATGGCCTGGACAACCTGGGCTTGGGACGCCGTGATCTGACTTTCCCTAACGACAATCGGGGAATCATTGATGCTCACCACCGACACCAGTTTCTCAATGGCATGCAGCTTCAGGGAGAAGCCGGTTACGCCAGCGATCGAAACTTCCGCGAACAGTATTACGAACAACAGTTTGATCGCGGCAAAGACCTCGAAACATACCTCGCACTGACCCAGCAATACGATCAGATGGCCTGGTCGGTCATCGGTCGCCCCAAGGTCAACGACTTTGAATATACCACACAATGGCTGCCACGAGGCGACCTCTATATTCTTGGAACGCCTCTTCTATCAAATCTGCTCAGCTACAGTTCGCACACTTCTGTCGGCTACGGAGAAGTCAATCAGGCGTCTCCACCCACAGACCCCAATGATCTGTTCACACCGCTGCCATACTACGCCAGTTCCAACGGACTAGCTGCGATGACTCGGCACTCCCTCGAAATGCCATTTAATCTGGGACAAGTAAAAGTCACTCCCTATGCCATGGGCGAAGCGGCCTACTGGAGCGAAAGCTTTACTGACGAATCTGTTGATCGTCTTTACGGGCGAGCAGGCATTCGGGCCAGCGTGCAGATGTGGAAGGTCTACCCCTATGTACAAAGCGACCTTTACAACCTGAATGGCCTGGCTCATCGAATGACATTAGGGGCCGACTATGGTTACGCAGCAAGTAGTCGCGATCTGAGCGAGATCTCGCAATGGAATGAGTTCGACGACAACTCACAAGAACGATTCCGCGAACGACTGGTTGTCAACACCTTCGGCGGTATTCTTCCCAACGTCTTTGAACCGAGAAACTACGCAGTTCGATCTGGCGCAGCCACAGGGGTCAGCGACCCTTATCATGAACTCGTCGATGATCAGCAGATGTTAGCATTGAACTGGTCACATCGCCTGCAAACAAAAGTCGGCCCACCAGAACGAACACGCATTAAAGACTGGATGACCCTTGATCTGGGAGTCAATTACTACCCCGAAGCCTCCCGCGACAACTTCGGCGAAAGCTTCGGATTATTTAGCGCCCGCTACGCCTGGTATGTTGGCGATCGCACCAGCGTTCATGCCAGCACTCTGCTCGACTTCTTCGACGAAGGACAGAAAATCTATAACATTGGCCTGCTGACTCAACGAAGCGTGAGAGGCAGCGCCTACCTGGGCTTCCGCCAGATTGAAGGTGGCCCGCTCCTCAGTCAGATTCTGACCGCCAGCTATAGCTATCAGATGAGTCCCAAGTGGATTTCGACTTTTGGCACAGCCTACGATGTCGGGGAAGGACAGAATCGCGGCCAGTCACTCACCGTCACCCGCGTGGGGGAATCGTTCCTCTTCCATTTCGGAGCCAGCTACGACGCCAGTAAGAACAATCCCGGCATCGCCATTTCCATTGAACCGAAATTAGGCAACCGCAAAACATCCCCCACCATGGTCAGCCCACTGATGGGAGCCGGCTTCTAAATAGATAGTCTTCTTTATTCTTTCGATCTCGCAAAATCATATCTCACCTCATTGGCAACACCTGTCTTTTATCATCAGCACCGACCTTCCTAAGATTCCACTCTCCCATCGACTTCTCACGCTCTCTTTGTGCCGGGCCATCAGGAAACGAATTGATGACGCCATTACCAGCCACGCTGGGATTTGACTCCAGCAAAGAATGCACCAACGATTCACCGAATCTGTTGCTACTCTCCGAGCGGCCAGTCCTCTCTGCCAATCCAGAGAAAAGCGAAGCACCAGGTCATGATTCACCCACGATCCGGATTCACCGCCCTGCATCCAGTCGGGCGGAATGGCGCCAATGGCTGGTCGATATTGAGAAAGGGCTGGCGACGGGCCTTCGCACAGATAGTACGCTATTTATGCACCTGTTCGCCGACTCCATGATTCTTGCCGTCGCTGCTGTCATTGGCCTGCACACCTGGCAATGGGTTGTGCTGATTGGCACGCTGTCAGCAGTGCTGAGCATTGAATTGGTCAGCCAGGCGATTCGACATCTCGCAGCACTCGAACGCCTTAAAATCGAAGATCATTCCGACGCCGACATGATCGTGCGACAATGTGAATCATTGTGCTATGCGGCAAGTTTCATGGCCATCGCTGGCGGCTTAATCATCACGCTGCTGATTTTCTCTAACCGTATCTATGAAATGATCCCGACATAAAGCCGGGATCATTTCTACTGCGAGATTTTTGTAAGAACAGACTTCAAACATTAGACATCGAGGTCGTCAACCTGTGTCGCCTGTTCCATGATCAGTTTGTATCGTTCGGCAGGATCTTTCCCCAGAAGCTTTTGAAAGGTCTGGTCGGCTTCCAAAGCGTTCTCAACATCGATCCGCAACAAGATCCTTGTTCCGGGATGAAGCGTTGTCTCCTTCAATTGAGCAGGTGTCATTTCCCCCAGCCCCTTAAAGCGAAGAACATCCGGATTACGATTCGACGGCAACGACTCAAGAATCTCTTCTTTATGGAGATCGTCACGGGCATAGAAAATCTGATTACCCGACTGAATGCGATAGAGCGGCGGTTGCGCCAGATAGAGCCGTCCTTGCGAAATCAATTGAGGCATATGCCGAAAGAAAAATGTCAGCAGTAATGTACTGATATGATAGCCGTCGGAGTCAGCATCCATCATCAGGATGATTTTTCCATAGCGCAAACGATGAGCGTCAAAACTGGGGCCAATGCCTGTCCCCAACGTCTCGACGAGATCTTTAATTTCCTGATTATCGAGAATTCTCGCCGTGCTCAGGTTCTCGGTATTTAGCACTTTGCCGCGAAGTGGCAAGACAGCCTGAGTCCGACTATCGCGCCCCATGCCCGCGGTGCCACCGGCCGACAATCCTTCGACAATAAACAGTTCTGACTCTGCAGCATTCGTCGCCCGGCAATCAAGCAGTTTTCCCGGCAGACTGAGCCGGCGGGCCGCAGGTGACTTGCGGCGCACTTCACTCGCGGCCTCCCGGCTTGCCTGCCGCGCGCGGGCCGCCAGCACAATCCGCCCCACAATCGCATCTGCCGTCGTCTTATTACCAGAGAGCCAGTTTTCAATCGCGGGCCGAACCTGCCCTTCCACCACACTGACCATTTCCGGGTTATTCAGCTTTTCCTTGGTCTGTCCCTGGAACATCGGTTCTCCCAGAAACACCGAAAGCAAACCTACTATCCCTTCACGAATATCATCATTCTGGATAGTCAGTCCTTTGATTTTAATATCATGGACTTCCATGTAGTTCCGCACCGCTTTCCCGATCGCCCCTTTTAATCCGCTTTCATGCGTCCCCCCGGCGTGAGTCCGAATGCCGTTGACATAGCTGCGGATATGCTCGTCGGTTGATTCCGTCCAGCGAAAAACACATTCAATTTTATAGGCGCCATCATCCTTGGAAAATGCAAAGACATTCTCATGGATCGGCTTACGCTGCCCTTCACCCATCAGCCGAGCTAAATAGGTCTGAAGTCCATCGGGATGATGGAGTACCAGGGTTTCTTTCTTGGCTTCATCAATAAATACAATTTTCAAGCCAGCATGGATATAAGAAATGTCTTCCAGCTGCGCGCGAATGGTTTCGCTATTAAAGACTGTTCGAGTGAAGATTTCTTTGTCTGGCCTGAAGAAGATCTCAGTCCCACGTCCGCGAAAGGGCTTCACCTGCTTGAGTGGTGTCGTCGGCTTGCCTCGCTTAAAACGCTGCTGCCATTCAAATCCATCACGGTGAATGACCGCTACCATTTCTTCAGACAAAGCATTCACGACCGAGGAACCAACCCCATGTAAACCACCACTACGAGCATACGCGCCTTTGCCGAATTTCCCACCAGAATGAAGCGTCGTGAGAATAGTCTCCAGCGCCGACTTCTTGGTTTTCGGATGCATGTCAACCGGGATCCCACGCCCATTATCCGACACCGTGCACGACTCGCCATCTTTATGAAGTGTGACGGTAATTTCAGTCGCCTCGCCCGCCAGACACTCATCGACGCTGTTGTCGACTATTTCCCACAGCAGATGATGCAGGCCACGAATATCAACACCACCAATATACATACTGGGCCGGCGTCGAACGGCTTCCAGACCTTCAATCACTTCAATATCTGATGCGGTATAGGCCGTTGCCATGTCGCTTCCTGTCTCTATCAATTCTCTGCGTCAGTCGACTGACGGAAAATGATTTAATAATCTCTTTGATCAATTCACATAAATCAGCTTGAAGGTCTATCGCGATTAATCGCCGATCGTGTTCCAGTCCACGAGCACAATTTCCGGTTTAATCACTTCACTCACACTATTTCGGTGGCTCACACGAATCCCTTTGCCTCCCCGAGTCGTCTGAGCATATTTCATTTGGCCACAAGTCAGCTCTTTTTCGCTGGTCAGCTTGAGCCTCAAAGTATCGCTCGGTCGAGACATGAGAGCCGCCCCCAGAACAATATCATTGTCCTTTTCGTCCAGTCGGATCCCCCGGACACCTTTTCCGGCCC
The DNA here is from genome assembly GCF_056500625.1 of Planctopirus sp. SH287. Taxonomy (NCBI): domain Bacteria; kingdom Pseudomonadati; phylum Planctomycetota; class Planctomycetia; order Planctomycetales; family Planctomycetaceae; genus Planctopirus; species Planctopirus sp. SH287. Next base: position 4,169,854 of record NZ_CM151403.1, read on the forward strand.
CTGAAAGAACGGGCACTTCCTCTAAAGAGAAGTGAATAAGCCGGGCTTCCCGTGTCGCCAGGAAGACACTCGTCTGATTGGTGACCAGTGAAACTTGCGACACCGTATCCCCGTCCTGCAGCTTACAGTATTTACGTCCGGCCCGTGTGCTGGTCGTTCGAAATGGCTGGAGCGGCACCCGCATGACCTGCCCTTGAACCGTCGTCACAAAGACATGAGGCGGTGAAGGCTCGGCCCCCTCCTCCACTTCCTGAGCGACATCAGTAAAACGAGGATCAGTCGTAATAGCAGCTATGACTTGAACACCGTCTTTGAATTTATAGTGCTTCGTCAGCGGCTCGCCATATCCTGATGAAATCGGAACTTGCGAAATCGGCATGGTATAAGCAATACCATCACTGGCGAAAAAGATAATATGGTCAACCGTGCTGCCGGGAAGCACATCCAGCACGCGATCCCCTTCACGAACGCGAGTCGACTCAATACTTTGCAGACGGCCAACACGCTTGATCCAGCCATCCTTACTTAAGACAACGTTTGTGTTTTCTCGAACGATATAGTGCGACTCATCAAACTCGGCCACTTCATCAGCTGACCCGAGCGTCGTTCGACGTTTATCGCCAAACTGATCGCCAAGCTCACGCAACTCCCCTTCGATCACATTCCAGACGCGATCGTCTTTGGCAAGAATCCTTGAAATACGATCCGCCTCTTTACGCTTGGCATTTAACTCGGCCAGCACGGTATCAATTTCCAACTGGGAAATCCGATAGAGCTGCATTTCCAGAATCGCCATCGTTTGCGGTTCATCCAAAGGAAAAGCCGCCATTAGTTTGTCGCAGGCATCCCGTTTTCCGTTGCTACCCCGGATGATTTTGATGGCCTTATCAATCCCGTTAAAGATAATTTCTAAACCGCGGAGTATATGAATCCTTGCTTCAAGCTGAGCCAATTGATAGCGGAAACGCCGCTGGACGACTTGAAAGCGGAACTTGAGAAACTCTTTCAATAGCTGATTCAGTGGCAAACGCGCCGGAGTGAGAACCCCATGATCATCTGGAACGAGCACGGTACTGTTGTAATTAAAGTTCTGTTCAAGCGGCGTCTTCTTATAGAGGAACGCCATTACAGATTCGGGATCACTCCCCTTTTTCAATTCCAGCACTACACGCAACCCGTGCTGATCATCAGTTTCGTCCGCAGCATTGATCAGTTGAGGCAACTTGCGACTGGCGATGACGTTACCAATTTCCGTGAGCAATGGCCCCGTTTCAACTCCATAGGGGACGGAATACACGACAATACGATCATCGACTTCAGTCCGTTTTTCTTTATCAAGCTTCCATTCCGCCCGGACTTTGAACGCCCCTCGCCCCTCTTCATAAATAGGCAGCATCGCTTTACGGTCAGTGATCATTCGCCCGCCAAGTGGGAAGTCCGGCCCCTTAATGTACTTGAGCAGATCTTTCGTTGATGCCCCCGGTTGTGCGATCAGATGAATACAGGCATCAAGCACCTCTTTAAGATTATGAGGTGGCATATTGGTCGCCATCCCCACAGCAATCCCCGCAGTCCCATTGACCAGAAGATTAGGAAACCGCGTGGGCAGAACGACCGGTTCCTTTCGCGTGCCGTCATAATTGGGCCGCATATCGACGGTATCGAACCGCAACTCGCTCATCAGTTGTTCGGCAATGCCAGTCAACCGGGCTTCGGTATACCGTTCGGCTGCCGCTGGCAGGCCCATAATTGAACCAAAATTTCCCTGCCCATCGACCAGCGGATAGCGAAGCGTAAAGTCCTGGGCCAACCGGACAAGTGTGTCGTACACGGATTGATTACCGTGCGGATGATAATTTCCCGTGGTATCGCCCGAGATTTTCGCGCACTTACGGGTTTTCGCATCTGCCGTCAGTCGCAGTTCTTCATACATCACATAAAGAATGCGGCGTTGAACGGGCTTCAGCCCATCCCGGACATCCGGCAACGCACGCGATTGGATGACTGACATAGCATAATTCAGATACCGCCGGCGAGTTTCTGCCGAAATCTCCCGAAACTGAATGCGGTCTTCCTGTTCGCCGGAAGTCGTTAACTCAGAACCAGTTCCGCTTTTTTTCACCACAACAGTTACCTTCTAATTTCGGAGAGAACATGGCCATTCGGTATTTCAGGCATGCCATGTTCTCCATCAATTGGTATCTCTGCCGGAAAACACCAATTGTTTGATTGATCTCTGCCACTTGAGAGAATTTGTGCGTCAATAACAAGGAATACGCCTGTTATCGGCTAGTAACTCCCGTTGCCAGAACCTGCCTCGAGAATTCCTTCCTGGCAAGATTTTCCAGATAATCCGAATGCACCGATAAGCGGAAATACAGCAGTCACAGCAGTTTTGCAACTCGCCGTAAGGCATGAACTGCCAACATCTTGACGGTTTTCAGAAGTCATCCTGCCGGGACGGGATTCATTTAATCCTCAGCGGTTGAACATCCGAAACAGAAGGCTGAGCGTGTGAAGGTTTGGTTTTCATCATGGCCACGAAGGCTGTGGATCACCATGCCCACAATCACGAACCAGAATTTGCGTCACGAAATCCGTCCCATGGAGGGGATGAAATGCCTTCGATCCGACCATCCTTCTGCCAAGTTACGGCAACCGGCACTGCTCTCCTGGGCTTGCTGATGAAAACCTCCCGTGTGCAAGGCGCAGCCGTCCTGCTCCTGCCCACTGTCTTGTGCTACTCGGCAATTGCCAACGACACTATCTATCTGCCAGCCGAAGTCGTGGCACCTCCTTCACAATTTATCGTTGACGGCGGCATGCCTTCTGTTGGCTCACCAACAGACAACATCCCACCCGCACCAGCTCCGATCAACGCGATGACCACAGCCGTTGATTCAGGGTACTCCCCTGTTCTCCGCCAGCCAGCCATGCACCAGCCTGTGATGACCCGTCAGGTCGCCCAGCCCGGTGTCACGATGGCTCCTGAAATTCAAGGCAATGTTGTGACAGGTGCTCCACAGGGTGGTTATGTCCGCCTGGGTGCTCCCATGTATCCTTCGCCATCACCCAATACCCCGATCTGGACGGGGGGTAGCATGATTACCAACCAGGCATTTGCTCCTCATGAAATGCTCTATGCTCATAAATATAAAGCTCTCTATCCCCCTTACTACCACCGGGTGAAAGGGCACTGGCTGCTCACTCCGTTTGGCGTGAAGTCGCATGAGCGCTGGGAACTCCAGGGCACAATGGTCGAAGTGAACTATCACAGTCATTACCCATTGCTCCCAGGTTTTGCCCGGCCACACACACCACAAAACAAAGGCCCCTGGCGGTAACGTTTCTTTGACGTGAAATGATAATTCTGACTGAAATTCCCGTGCCACGCCTGCGAAGCGGAGTCATCGGTACGGAATCCCGGAAGTGACCGGGTGATATGAAATCGACGGCACCACAAACTGGAATGTCCTTACGACTGCCACTGTTTCGGATGTCCCACAGGAACTGATTCGTCATGAACGCACTCAAACATCCTACAACCAGGCTTGCTCTTGCACTCGCATTATGTAGTGCTTGTGAGCTTCCGGGCAGTTCCGCCAGCGAACCTGCCAACACGGCTCCTACGCCCGTCGTTGCGGCTTCCGCCACAGGGAATGCTGCTGGTGTCGTTCGCATTCGTAAAGAACGATCAGTGTCGGCAACCCCCGCAGCTGTCGCACAACCCGTGGCACCGGTGGGTTTCCGTGACGCGATTGAAGAAGGGATGGAGCGATTCCAGACTCCCGCTCAGCCCGCCGCCATGACACAAAACTACTACCAGGCTCAGCCCACGACTTATGGTGGTGCCGGCTATGCTCAATCCTACCCTGTAGAAGTTCAAAACTATCCAGCGACAACTGGGGATGTGGTCTATAGTGACTGTCCTGATGGCCGTTGCCATGGCAAGAAGCACGACTTCCATGATTGGCTGAGATACAAGTTTGGTTATTTCATCCCCACCGGCAACGGCGGCACGGGCACACCGATCTTCGGAAAATACCACCGCGTCTATCCTCAGGATCCCGCTTACTTCGATCAGAGAGATGGGCAGCTCTATTCGGCCCAGGGCTATGGCGTGCCGGTAGCGGTTCCTTTAGCCCCAGTCGTTTCTCATCAATACAATTATGGCTGGGGAATTCCTTCCAGCCGCCTGACTCCGATTTCTCACCCTGCGAACTAAAGTGAGATATCAACCTGTGGCGGGCCCTCTCTGATTCAGTCAGGTGAAATCAAGACCTGTCAGAACAAAGTGGTCATGACACAGGTAAAATTCCGAGATCGACGCAACGCCGGTTACATGTCAGCAACGTCAGACGTTCTGTTTGTTCTGACAATGATTTGCTGACAATAGACATCACACGGAACTCAGCGGCCTCTGCCTGGCCATCGCAAAGAGGATCGAGCCATGAATCATAGGGACACCCGGTGGCTGGCTGCAGCAGCCCTGACTACTGCTGTCGGATTGACCTGCGATCTGGTCGGTTCGTCGGCCATGGCTCAGGAGGTCGGGATGGTTCGCATCTCTGATCGTTCCCGGTCAGTTCAGGCCACCACCGTCGGTCATGGCCATCTGGCACATGGCCCCGTGATGACCACCGACAGCGGATCATTCGATCCTAACTGCCCCAACTGCTACGGCAACGGTCAAGGCGGTGTCCCTGGCCATAAAGTCTGGCGAATGCACTTACCACCTGACCATGGCTATTCGGTCCCTGCGAAATCACCACTACAACGCCGTGGGGTCGAATATGATACCTACTTCCCACAGCAGTGGTACGGGGCTGGCCTGACATATCAACAAGCCTATCCCATGGTTTATACACCGACGGATACCACTCAGTTGGGCTTCTATTACCAGCACGTTCCGTTCTGGCGGCCAAATCCCAACATGCTGCCTGCCCGGCCAATTCCTTCACAGTGGCATATTCATGCACCGGTGGTTTATTCAACAAACCATCACCGCATGCACGCAAACCAGGCACAGTTTGTTGATGGATCTTCGGGCGGATACATCATCGACTCCACCACTCCCGTAATGACACCATCAACCAATGGCGCCATGCCGACTCCCATTGACGGTAGCGGACTGCAACCAGTTCCGGTTCCACCCGCAGGAGATATTCTTCCTCCCGCTCCTGTGCTCGATTCAGCCGCCAGTGGCCACATTAAGCGAGCCGCTGCCCAGCAGTAAAAGACCGCATCATATAGTATTGTATAAATAGAATCAGGGCCGTGGTTGAGAGAACTCACCACGGCCCTGACTCTTTTATTCGTTCAGACTCATCAATTCAGCATTTGCCAGACACGACGATTAATATTCGCGGGTCGGCTTCAGGCCTGGCATTGGGATGGGGTACTTCCCGTTGGCATCGGCCACAACCGGAGCTGGCCCATTAGCCGTCAAGGTATCGACATTAGGCGCGAATTCATGCTCGCAATTCAGCATGGCATCATACGTAACCACCTGACCGGTATGAGCAGCCATGCGGCCCATGCTCGTGACAAGGCTGGCTTCCGCTCCCCGGCGAACTTCATTGTAAGGCTGATCCTTACGAATGGCTTCAATCAGATGATCCCATTCGAGCTGATACGGGTTCGGCTCTTTCTTGCCATACTGCCAGACAATGTCATTCTTGTCAGACATGTTCTGCCCCTTGTAAATACGGGGCTTGGCAGGAGTGTGTGAGGCCGTGGAAATGACCGCTGACCCCTTGGTGCCATGCGCGTAGCTGGCAAACTCCTGATGACACCCAGCCATCGTCCGGCCTTCCAAAAGCATCTTGGTGCCGTCGGCAAAGGTGTACTCCACAGCGTATGAGTCAAAGTTCTGATCCACGTTGTCACCACGGTAATGGCGACCACCCAGAGCCTGAGCTTCGACAGGCCACGCATTCTTCATCCAGCAGCATTCATCGATGTTGTGAATCAGGAAGTCGCTGTATGCCCCGCCCGACGCCCAGAGGAACCCGTGGAAGTTCTTGATCTGGTACATCACTTCTTCAATGCCTTCTTTTCGCTTGGGAGCGAAGGCACTTCCAGTAGGCCCCACCACACGGTAGGCACGCAACAGCAGAATATCGCCAATGGCTCCATCCTGAATCTGCTTATGAAGCTCGCCGCGGGCATCGCAATGACGGCACATCAGGCCCACACCGACCTTCAGATTCTTCTTTTCTGACTCTTCCGCCAACTGGAGCATCCGGCGAGTGGACGGGCCATCCACCGTCACCGGCTTTTCCATGAACGTGTTCAGATCTTTGTTAATCGCATAAGTAAACTGGGGCCAGCGGAACGCGGGAGGAGTCGCCAGAATCACCACGTCGCCTGCATTCAGGCAGTCCATCGCCTTCTGATACGCATCAAATCCCGTGAAGCGGCGTTCAGCAGGAACATCCATCTGATCCTTATGGCGACCCTTCAGGTTTTCATAAGCATTAGTAATCCGATCTTCAAAGACATCGGCCATAGCGACCAGCTTGATCGGGCCGTTGTTCTTGACTGAGAGGGCATTCGATGCCGCACCCGTACCACGACCGCCGCAACCCACCAGGGCCACGTTGATCGTGTTGTTTTCTCCCGCATAAACATTCTGAGGAATGGCCATATTGGCCAGTACGGAAGCCGTGGCCAATGCCCCGGTCGACTTCAAAATATCACGGCGGGAAACGTGAGAGGGACTCTGATCGGTGGTCAATGAAGACGGCGGCAGCGACATACGGTCAATCCTTAGTAGCGTTGAGGAAGGAGTCGATACGAGGTGTTTCAGGCGGTTAGGGTCTCAAGTCGTTTCAAATCTCAGCTGTCAAGGTTCTCTCTTCCAAACTCCCTCTCCCTCAGGGAGAGGGCCGGGGTGAGGGGCAATCAATCACCAATATCTCCACCGCCAACATCCAGGCCTGCGGCCACCTTCTCTCCAAAGGCAGAAGGATCGGATGATTTTCTGACAGACCCCGGAACAAAAAAACACGAGTGCCACACCAGAAATTATCCTGGCTGCAACTCACACCTTTGAGATTACCCTGACCGCCAAACCCATCACAAGCATTTGATACGTATTCCGGGGCGTCATTTGCCAGAAGATAATAAAAATAGCCCGGAAGTCTTGAGAAGACTGGCCGGGCTTCAGGCAAAAACAAGAGTGGACGCACAACCGTACAGACGATTTTATTGCATGGGCGAGTAGTCAGTGGGAGTGAAAAAGACCGACTCGACCTTCTCCACAATCTTCCCATCAGCTTCCGAGGCTTCACGCGCCGTCTGCCAGTCCGGATCTTCACGGAAGGCTTTCCATGAGGCAGCAGCAGCGGCTTCATTCTCGTGACTCAGAAGATAGACCAGCTTGTTCTCGGTCTTCACAGGAGTGAGATAGACCACGTTCACCATGCCATGTTTGGCAAAGAGTTTCACCGTGTGATCACGGAATCGCTGGTGAAGTGCATCCAGCTTTCCGGGCAGAGCCGTATAGGTTCGCAGTTCATACAGGCGTGGCGCCTTGGCTTTGACCGTCTCGGCTTGAAGAACTTGTAATGGCCCGCAACTCGCCAGCCAGACACCAATCCCGGCGGCAAAAATCCAGAGAAATGTCATGCCATATGTCGAGAACCGGCCAAGGTTCGATCGATGGCGATGCTCAAGTGAATAGACCGAGGTCGTTGACATGAAGTGATGAGACATGCTCAAAAAACCGATCACAAAAAAAGAAATGCCATCTCCATGAATGAGCCAGCCACAAAGGGAATCAGCTCAAGACACAGAAATCAGGGCACATCACCTGAAGCGGTATGTGAGTGCGACAATTTTTGCGAAGTCAGGCAACATGCCTGAACCTGCATTGAAACCGTTTCAAGGTTTGGCCCGCGGGAACCTTGTCATTCGATGACGAATCATCCCGGCTCGTTCAGAGAAAACATCAGACAAACATGGTTGCGCCAGATCATCGCGGCCTTCTCATCCAATAAGAAGACGCCATGGAACAACCAACTCATGAAACCTACATTCTTGCTCGGCATGTTAAGCAGTAAATAGCGAGCAGGCCAACGAGCCTGCGGACGAGTTCCATAACCTGCCAAGACAGAGCCGCTGTGCGGCATTAGTTTGGCAGTAGTGCGGTAGGTGCCATGGCAGTGGCAGGGTAGCCCATGGGTTGGGTAGAGGCCATTGAGCCTGCACCGCCAAAGTTCATCCCGGAAGCATCAGCTCCCTGATAGAACTGACCACCACCGCCGCCACCACCAGCGGGTGGATAGAAACTGGGTGAGCAGTTGCCTGTCGAGCAGGGTGAAGGAGCTGCGCCACAAGGCGAGCAACGATTGGCTCCGCAGCAGCAACCCGCAGCAGAAACAGCGATCGCCAGACCAGCCAGTGCCAAGGCCATACGATTCAACATGGACGTTTTCCTTAGGATCGAACGAGGGGGAGATAGGGGTTGGCCAAAAGGCCATCGGCCCAGGCCTGAGAGGGGATTGTGAACTGATGCTGGTGGTCAAAGGACAGCGACCACGCGATGTGTGGAAATCACAGTGCGGATATGACAACAGGAGCGAAGCGGGAGTCACCAGAAAGGAATCTTTCTGGATCAACCTCAACGAACCTGACCGCGGCTTTGCGGGGAACATCACCGACGGCAAGGCGGGGTGTATCGGAAGATTTCGCCGGTGCAAAGATCAGTTTTTCATTTTTTCGCAGGATTATCCGGTTTCACAAAAACTTTCTTCAAGCCCAATGCCCCCGCACTCCACACCGCAACAACTCCCAAAGAAAAAACCATCTCAAACCTCATGCTCTCGGCAATAACTGCCAATCGCTTCAATAAAGGTCTCGCCATAGTGAGCCGTCTTCTTCTCACCCACTCCCGCAATCGCCCGGAACGCATCCAAAGTCATTGGCCTCACTCGGGCCATCTCGCGCAACGGAGCGTCGCCGAAGACAATGAACGGTGGGACGCCACGCTCGGTCGCCAGAGTCTTTCTCAGTTCCCTTAATGCCTCAAACAACCCGCGATGGACTCCTGCCCACGAGACTTCCGTCACTTTGGACTTGTGAGGAACATCCGTTTCCGCCGCAAATAATTGAGGGATGATTTCACCCTTCAAAACCTGACGCCCTGAAGGCGTCAGTTGCAGCACGCTATATTCACCCGACTTCGCGAGAAACTGCTGCCCGACAAGTTGCTCGATCCAGAGCCGAATCGTTTTGACATCCGTCCCTTTGAGAAGTCCAAAGGTACTCAACTGATGATGGCCACGCGAAATGATCCGCTCTGAACGCGACCCCACCAAGACCTTGCTGATATGGTCGGCTCCATAATTCTGCTCGCATCGCACCACACACGAAAGAATCTTCTGCGATATCACCAATGGATCAGCCACACGCTGAACTTCCCCCAGACACAGGTCACAGGCATTGCAGGATTCTTCACTGCCAGCCTCGCCAAAATACTCGACAATGCTCCGATGTCGGCATGTCGCTGATTGGCAGAATCGCTCGATCCCGGCCAGAACCTGCGCGGCCGTCTGCTGAGCCTCTAACGGTAAATCGTTTTGAAATTTTCGCCAGAGAACAAAATCTGCCGGCGAATGAAACAGCCAGCATTCCGCATCCAGACCATCACGTCCCGCCCGGCCACTTTCCTGCTGATAAGCTTCCAGCGATTTGGGCGCCCCCGCATGAATAACATAACGAACATCCGACTTGTCGATCCCCATCCCAAAAGCCACCGTCGCCACAATGATATCCACGCGATCATTCAGAAACGCCGACTGATTCTCCTGCCGGTCAACATCCGGTAGCCCTGCATGATAAGGCAGCGCTTTGAATCCTTTCTGACATAAATAGGCCGTCACGTCATCCACATCTTTACGACGAGGACAATAGATTACACCCGACTCACCCGGATGACGTTTAATGACATTAAGTATCTGCTGATCACGATCCGTGCGGGGAATCACCCGGTAGATCAAATTGGGACGATCGAACGAACCGACATGATACCGGGGTGAGGTTAATTGAAGCTGAGCCGCAATATCACGACGCACGGCATCCGTCGCGGTGGCTGTAAACGCATGCAGTGCCACTTTGGGAAAGCGGTCTTTCAATTCACTCAGCATGCGGTATTCAGGCCGGAAATCGTGCCCCCAATCACTGATGCAATGAGCTTCATCAATCGCCACCAGCGTGACCGGCACTTGCTCCAGAAAATCCAGCATCCGGGACGACATCAGACGTTCGGGCGACAGATAAAGCAGTTTCAATTCCCCGGCACGGATCTGCTGGGCAATCCGCTGGCGCTCTTGAGGGCTTGATCCACTATGCACAGCCGCCGCGGCGACGCCCAATTCCTGAAGCGATGCCACCTGATCCTGCATCAAGGAAATCAGCGGAGAAAGCACAATCGCCAGTCCCGGCTGAAGTAGCGCCGGGATCTGATAGCACAATGATTTTCCGCCCCCTGTGGGCAGCACCACCACACTCTCTTCGCCCGCCAGCAGCGACTCAATAATCTGCCCCTGAAGAGGCCGAAAATCACGATACCCCCAGAGCTTTCTTAAAAGCTCCCGTGCCGCGTCCAATTGACTGCTCTGGCCATCATCCGGGCACCCAGCGTTGAAAGTCACCAGAGAATCTTCCTGCTCAGCGGATTGATCCATCAGGAAAGAGTGCGGCTGTAACACCGGGCGATCCTTCGGCGGTAAAAAGTCCAGAACCAGACAGAAGCCAGTTGCCACCCGGCAGGCCCATTAACGATGCTGTTCAAGAAGCCATTGATAAAGCTCGGGGTTGTCATACGTGGCAGTCCAGCTATCGTGTGCCACTCCGGGATACACAGTGAGCTTGGGTGTTCCTCCAGCAGCCTTAATGGTATCAATCATGTCGGTCGAAGCCCTAAGGGCCACCACACGGTCAGCATCTCCATGAAAAGCCCAGATCGGCAACGATTTGAGGGCTTCCGCGTATTCGGCTTTCCCCCCGCCACAAATCGGCACGACAGCGGCAAATTTCCCCGGATATTTCGCCGCCATCCGCCACGAACCAAAGCCTCCCATACTCAGGCCTGTCAGATAAACACGGGCAGGATCAGCCTGAGTCGTTGACATCACATGTTCCAGCAAGGCGTTCAATTCGTCGGCATTCCAGCGGTCAAAGATCGGCCGACCCACCTCACTCGCCTGGGGAGAAATGACAATGAATTGATCCAGTTCCGGCTTGGTTCCGACCAATTTCGACGGGCCATGCTTCTTTACTTTCTGCAGATCCTGACCACTCTCACCGGCTCCATGCAGAAACAACATGACGGGCCACTTTTTTTTGGCATTTTCCGCCACATAATCTTTCGGAAGATAAAGCCAGTACGAAATGGACTTGGCCGGCAGATCCTTGAGTTCCAGCTTCTGGGCAACCTGCTTCCCCGCAGCAGGCGACTGAGAAAAATCAACCGGTGACAAACCAACCGGTTCATCCGCCATACCAGGAGACGCCATAGCAAACCCCAGCATGCTGAAAACAACCATCAAGCTCTGAATCGTGGGTCGGCAAACGAGAGTATCGCGGGCAAGCATGGGAACCTCTGCAATATCAAAGAGAAAATCAAAGGGAAATTCAAAAGGTGATCATCACAGACTCTGGAGCATTGGCAGCCGACAAAACAGTCATCAGTCGGTGAATGCAGCGTAGTGGAGCTTCAATTCTGATTTGACAGATTAAGCAGTGGGTGATGAGCAGGCCAGCGAGCCTGCGGACGAGTTCAACAACATATCGGGACAAAGTGGTCGTACCAGTAGAGTCTGCCACACCCGCCTGCCATTGGCGACAACCATGTTTGAATGAAGCACGTTCAACTCGCAAACTGCAAACTACAATTGGCGGGAGGGTTGGCAACGAAGTACGATTTCAAATGGGAATGATCGTCATCGAGGGGAAAATGCTGGCATCCTGCCACTGCCCAATGGGATGAACATCTCCAGGGAAATTTGCCGATGGAATTCGAGTCACCGACAATGGTGTTGTTAGAACTCCTGATGTTGCTGTTTGGCGTGGATCAACCGGGACTCCCCCCTGGCCCTCCCGATCAGGTTGTGACCCGGGCCGTTGCGAACAATGCAGTCATTCGCTGTGACTGGACAGCGCCCGGCACAGGCGATCACGGGGCACCGGGCATCGAAGGACTTTTCGGCGATGTCGAAATCCGTTCCTTCCTCGAAACATTCCATCGTTCCCATCGCGATCAGACGAACGAATCACTCAACGATCTGGCCGAGACCTTCCACGAATGGCAAAACCCGGAAAGCCTGCTGTTTCGTGTCAAACTGGCACGGCACGTCGTACTGCGCCATGCGGGGAGCATCTGGATCGAACCCCAGCCAGCTTTTGACGAGACAGCGCGTCCCGTCATCACCGGCAAAGAGGAAGCCCTGCCCCATCCAGAGATGATCCCTCATTTCTGGAAGAAGTTTTCAATGGTCATGCTGATGCGGGCCGAGGATGACGCGGATTTTCTGGAAAAGATTCTGCGAACCTGCCTCTCGCTCACTGAAGAAACGGATGCCACCAGCGACTCGTTCTCCAGATCCCGCTTGCTCAACAGGGAAATCATCTTTCACCGTGAAAAAAACAACCTCTGGCTGGCCATTGGCGAACAGGCGCTGCGACAAGCCATTGAGCGTTCACAGGCCACTCTGGCGGAAACTCCGAAATCAATCCCCGTGACGCCGTCTCGCTATCAGAAAGCCGTCAGTTCACTGGGCGTCACTCGTGTTGGCATGACTCAGTTCATTGATTTTCAAGGGCTGAGAGCGGGTCTTACTGGCACACCTTCCGCTCAACCCCATGAATTATTGCTTCTGGCGGATCTCGCTGGCTTGAAGTCGATAGACACTCTGGCCACAGCCACCGGCGTGGCCAATGGCAAGCTCGTGATCAAAGGCCAGTTGACATTCAACGAAAAGCCCACCGGCTTTTGGGAGGCCCTGGAAACACCATCGCTCACCCCGCGAGATTTTGAAAGAATTCCCGCTGATGCCGAACTCGTCATCGCAGGGAAGCTCAGCCCCATGCTGTGGATGAAATCATTCCGCAAGTTCGTATCAACCAGCGTCCCCGATGGTTCCAGGCAGTTTGATGACACACTTCGTCAGGTCGATACGGAACTGGGGGTGACCATCGAACAGGATCTCTTTTCGGCCTTTGGAGACACTTTTGTCCTCACTTCAACCAGCGGGCAGGGATCACTGCTAAAAGGACATCTGCTGGGTTGTTGGGAAGTCCGTGATCCCCGAAAAGCGGTCGCCGTCTTTGCCGAGTTGATGAAGGTGCTCACAAACAGCGTGAGTATCGATGAATCCACCGTAGTGCGCCAGACCGAATTCATGGATCGAACCATCTATACCATCGAGCAATCGCAATATGATGAGCATCGGACGGCATGGGCCTTCTGCCTGACAGATCGTCATCTGCTGGTGGCGCCGCAGCCGCAGATGATTAAAGCTCATCTTCGATTCATTCAGGAGGGCGGCCCGAATTTTTCTCAGTCAATGACAGCCGATAAAGCCTTACCAAAGAGCGTCAACGTCATGGTCTTTGCCTGGATGGACAGCCCTCAAGTGATCAAACAACTTGCCAGCTTATGGCCACAACTAACGGCTTACTCCAATCTCACAGGCCTGGGCGCACCCGGTGAAAATCGAATCCGCGCGATCGATTTCCCTTCATGGGCCGCGATTCACCCCTTTGTGCAGCCTTCGCGGACTCTCGTCTCCCGGACGGAAAGAACGCTGGATTTTGAAGTCGAACGCCCCCTCTCGTTCATCGCCGTCCTGGAATATCTGATCCGCCACAAGACCACGCAACTGGAATATGACGAAATCTGGTAATCGGCCTATATAGTATACACCCAACTGAGCCAAACCATATAGCATCTATGTAGGGTGGATTAAGGCTTTGCGCAACCCACCAGCATTGCTGGTGATAATAGCTACGGAAAGACGATCTACTCGACCTGCTTAAAACATCTTAATGGGTTCATACGGGGATCAGAGGGTGACGGACGGTGACTTTGGCACCTTCTGGCGATCCACATTGGAGCAACGTGCCCTCAACCTGCCATTTGGTGCGAACATAACCCAGACCCACCCACTGCTGGCGGCTTTCATCCAGCGCAAAGGTGGTGAGGCTCCCCACGCTTTTCGACTCCCCTTCGGCATAGAGTTCTGCATGGCAACAATCGATTGCGGGAGGATGTCCTTCGATAAATTCTGCTTCCAGCCGGATGAGTTCCCGATTGGTATGTCCCATAGCATCGAGCCGGGCAATGGGTTCCTGGCCGAGGTAACACCCTTTACGAAACGATATCGCCTGCTCAGTTCGCCCCGCTTCCTGCGCCAGGTTCGCATCACTGAAGTCCACCCCCATCCAGCCCATGCCGACGCGTGCGCGCAGCGTGTCAAAATCGGCTCGCGTGCGAGATAAGCCAGTAATGATTTCATCCAGTTCCGACCGCAGCTTCGCCTGTTCTGCTGAACTGTCAAGATGCGAATGGCTCAGAATGACGGCGGTTGCAGGCATCCCCCATCCCGGCAAACTGGACAGATTCCAACCCTCGCCCATGATCATTCGATGAGGCGAGAGCGTCGCGTTGCTCAGAGAAGGGATTGTCGTTTGAATCAATGATTCCAACTGTGCCATGGCCTCGTTCCCTATGGCCAGGCCGGCAGCCGATGGTTTGATCTGTTCAAAACTCACATCTTCAGTGATCACGTAGCGTTCGAGATGCGCCAGTAAGGCTTCACAACTTCCGGCTGCCACAGTCAGCAGCATTTCCTTCTCGAGGGCATAGATCCACCCGTGCCCGATAATGCGGCCTTTGACATTCGGAAAAAAAACTTCCCGCCCCGTCCCCTCAGTCAGATTCAAAACATCGTTCGTGCAGAAGTTTTGCAGAAATGATGCGCGATGCTTTCCACAAACCTTGATCTGCACGACCGGTAGAGGAAACCACAGGGTTGCATCCCATTCTCCCATCATGATAGATATCCGTTGAATTCAGAAATGTGCTGTAAATCACCCAGGCAGCCTGTTCCGGCGATCGCGCTTTAATCGTGATCTTCTACCGAATGTTCGTGATGGCTGTGAGTGTCGTCGCGATCTTCCAGACCTTCAGAATGAGTGTCTGTTGTGGGCGGCAAAGGCGTGGCAATGTGCGGAGCCGGTCGACCTTCTAACTCAGAAAGGGCATTGGCTGCCGCCTTCTGTTCGGCCTCTTTTTTGTTGATCCCCCAAGCTGCCGCATAGATTGTTTCGCCCAGCGCAGCGCTCACTTTGAAATACTTGAGATGATCCGGCCCGTGTTCTTCCAGCAAGTCATAACGGGGAGTTTGCCCGAAGGTTTTTTGTGAGTATTGCTGCAAGACACTCTTGTAGTTTCGACCGTACTCGGCTCCCACCATCTGTTCGATATGGGGTTCAATCAGCCGGACAATCAGGGCACGAGCCGATGTGAATCCGCCATCCAGATAGACGGCCGCGATGACGGATTCAAATGTTGCCGACAGGATAGAATGTGGCACAGTGGGGCTTCCGCTCAGGCCCTTGCCAATGATGACGAATCGATCAAGTTCCAGTTCCTTCGCCAACAGGGCGCAGACATGTCGGCTGACGACGAACGACTTGATTCGCGTTAATTCCCCTTCGGTCGACTTGGGATATTTTTGAAAGAGAAGGTCGCAGACAGCGGCCCCAAGAATGGAGTCTCCGAGAAATTCCAGCCGCTCGTTGGAATCGAGCCGCGTTTTGGCGGCCGAAGCGTGGGAGAGGGCCTGCGTCAGAAACTGGAGAGATTGAAAACGATAGCCCAGCAGTCGTTCGCACTCATCGATGTACGATGGTCTGGCGTCATCATGCATATGTGCTCCTGTCGGCTGATGAATCCGGAACATCCAGGAATTCATCAAGCGTCGCTGCGGTTTTACCTCAGACCTGCGACCAGAGGTTTTTTCTGGTACACACCGAATGTTGAAGGTCGAGGCCGACAAGAGTGGCGAGGGCCGCGACGAAGATCTGTGAAACACACGGGATTTCTTATTCCGCGTCGTTTTCACACGCCCTTCGATTCGGCCACCGCCAGCCGTGTCCAACCAGAGACTTTTCAGCGAGATTGCCGACACTTCCGCCGTGTCCGCAGTTCACGCTGATTTTTCAACGCATACACTCTAACCACATCGGTTCGCTCTGTCGCAAGGAGTTTTTTTCCGGACTTGTCGAACGATCGCCAGAAGCTGTGCAATTGATCGGATTGTCCCTTTGGGGCGTTGGCTGCCTGGAATCAGGTCTATACTCAATTTGAGTCTCCTGAGGATCACAATTCTTTGTCGAGAAATTGGCCGCCTGGCCGCGAATGGGAACTCCATCAGTTAAACTGTACTGGCACGCAGGGGTTAAATTTTCCCGCAGGATGGAATTGAGACAGAGGATGGCCAAGGCGATGACACTTGATGACTGGGCAGATGAACTCGCGGATCTGGATGACCGTGATCGGATGGAAACGATTGTCGAGCTGGCAGAGACGTTGCCCCCTCTGTCGTCACAACGGCAGGCCTCGCCCTTGCCGGAATCGTGCCGGGTGCAGGAATGCCAGACCCCCGTCTATCTCTTCGCTGACGTTCAAGAGGGGAAATTGCGACTGGAGGCGGATGTTCCCAGAAAGTCGCCCATTGTGCGAGGGTTGGTGGCACTGGTCGTGACATCTCTTGATGGTCGCCCGGTACACGATCTGGCTGATCTTCCTGATGACCTTCTAGCGAAACTTCACCTGGCGACGGCATTGGGAATGACACGCCAGCAGGGAGTTCGCGGCCTGATGGACAGAATTCGCCAGTCGCTTGCGACCCAGTCCAATGAATAATCGATCCTGCCGAATTGGGCATGGACAACGGCACAAGCTGTCGACATAGTGCTATGCCCGGCGTACCAATCGTTCGCAGGGGCAACTGCTGAACTTCTTGGCAGTGCCGTTAATTCACATGTTTGGAGACAAGGGTGGAGTGGGGACTCTTCGGCGAGATGGCGTTAATCCTCTTGCTGATTCTGCTGAATGGTTTTTTTGCAGGCGCGGAAATCGCCATCCTCACGGCCAAACGGGGACGACTGGAGCAGTTTGCTCAACAAGGTGACCGGGGCGCTAAGTCGGCTCTCAAACTTTCTGCCGATGCTGACCGCTTTCTCCCCACCGTGCAGGTCGGGATTACTCTCGTGGGAACCTTTGCCGCCGCGTTTGGTGGTGCCAGCTTCATCACCAAAGTCTCGGCCATGGTCGATCTGATTCCCATTAGCTGGATTCAGGAACGCAGCGCCACCATTTCACTGGGCCTCATTTCCATTGGAATCGCCTTCTTTTCGTTAATTCTGGGCGAACTGGTTCCCAAGCGGGTGGCATTGCAGAACGCCGAGTTCATGGCCCGATGGGTCGCCATACCGATGCAGTTACTGCAAACGATTGCCCAGCCATTTGTCTGGGTTCTCAGGCTATGCACAAAGTCTGCGCTGCTGATTCTTGGCCAGAAAAGTGAGATCCAGGACAACGTCTCGGTGGAAGATATCCAGCACCTGATCAATGCGGGACATGAAGCAGGAGTTTTGCAGGAAGCCGAACAGCAGATGGCGCAGCAGGCACTGCGGATGCGTGAACGAACGGTTGCCGAAATCCTGCGGCCGCGGATCGATATCGACGCCATTGATGTTGATACACCTCCAGAAGAAGTCCTGGGCGCCATTGCCATGTCTGGCTTTTCCAGAGTTCCTGTCTGTGAAGGGGGCATCGATCAGATTGTCGGGTTTGTATACATCAAGGATGTCTTTCTCGAAAATTATCTGGGACGCACGCTCGACATCCGCCGCATCATGAGGGCACCCCTTTTCATCCCCAAAACGGTCACAATTTCCCGGCTGCTGGAACTTTTTCAGCAGGAGCGAACTCAACTGGCCATTGTGCTTGATGAATATGGCGGCACCGAAGGGATGGTCACATTAGAAGATGTGATGGAAATTCTGGTCGGCTCCATCCATGACGAGCACCGGCAAGATGAAGAACAGCGGGTTGCGCAACGAGACGATGGAAGCCTGCTGGCTGACGCCTCACTTAACCTGCATGAGTTGCAGGAAGTTCTTGACATTGTGAAATGGAGTGAGCCTCCTCCGCGCGGGATTGCGACTGTCTCCGGGCTTGTTGTGGCGCTACTGAAGCGTCCTCCCAAGATTGCCGATACCGTGGTGTGGAGTCAGTTACGATTTGAAATCGTCGATATGGATGGGCCTCGTGTTGATCGACTGCTGATCAGTCAGATCTCTCATGATGCTGCTCCTCCAGAGACGCCACGCCCGGATGGAAATGACGCCTGACCTGCCTCATTTTTTTGAAAACTGTTTATGAACGCCGAAATTCTGGCTGTCGGGTCTGAACTGACCACAGGGGCCAAGCTTGATACCAACAGCCAATGGCTGAGCCTTGCCCTGGCTGACATGGGCATTCCGGTGCTGTTCCACACCACAGTCGCCGATGAGCTGGACTGGATGGTGGCAGCATTGAATGCGGCTGTCGCTCGCGCTGATGTCGTGATCATCAGTGGCGGCCTGGGGCCGACTTTGGATGACCTGACCCGTGAGGCGGTGGCCCGCTTTGCCAGAGTCCCGCTGGTGCTTGATCCTCATTCGCTGTCGCAGATCCAGGCGATGTTCACACGCCGGCAGCGTGTCATGCCCGAACGGAATGTCATTCAGGCCCAGTTCCCCCAAGGGGCCGAGCCGATTCCCAACACGCGCGGAACAGCTCCCGGCTTCTGGATGGAAATTCCTCGCGAGGGCCGGCCACCATGTCGCATCGCGGCACTTCCCGGTGTTCCCAGCGAAATGAAACCGATGTTTCGCGAGCAGGTGGTGCCACGACTGGAAACGGGCGTGAATGTCATCCGCCGGGCACGGATTAACTGTTTTGGTGTAGGGGAATCGGCCGCTGAGCAACTTCTCGGCGATCTGACAGCCCGTGGTCGTGATCCGGAAGTGGGAATCACAGTTCATGAAGCGACCATCACGTTACGAATCGTCGCCACAGGAAGCAGCCTGCTCGAATGCGATCAGAAGATCAGCACAACGCGGGAAATCATTCTCAACCGGTTGGGCACACTGGTCTTTGGCGAAGAAGACGAGGAGTTGGAACACGCGGTCATTCGACTTCTGGGCCAGCAGCGAAAAACGCTATCGACGGTGGAATCGGGAACGGGTGGACTGCTCGCCGATCGACTGACGGGAGTCAAAGGGTTTGAAGCCAACTATGGCGGAGGTTATGTCCTGCCCACCACGGCGGCCCGCCTGGCCATGCTCGATGTCGACCCTCGTGTGATGCAGCACTACGGAGCGATCAGTCCTCAGACTGCCATGGCGATGGCCAGCGGTTGCCGGACTCGCTTTGGATCGGACTACGCCCTGGCTGTCACCGAGTGGCCCAGCTTTACGGCTGATGACCCCACCCGCGCTGTTCCCTCTTCCTTCATTGCGTTGGCATCAAAACGGGATCTGGTGTTTCAGGAAGTCACGCACTTTGGTGATCCCGCCATTGCAAAAAGCCGGACGGCGAAAGCGGCTCTGAACATGCTTCGACTCCGGATGCTCGGAGTCAGGTGAAGGTTGGGAACTGAGGGTTGAGAGTTGATGACGCTTTGTTTCGTGCTTAATTTGTGACAATGGCCGGGTAAGCGAAGTGAGTTGTCGCGTGATATAATTTTTCCATGACAACATCGTTCCCCCTGACATCCTCGCCGGCTCCGGTTTTCTGGCCCGCCGTGATCACGCTCGCCCAGCGCGAGGTAACGCGATTTCTCCGTCAGAGATCGCGGCTGATTGGCGCTCTGGTGCAGCCAATCTTGTTCTGGGTGCTGTTTGGAGCCGGTTTGCGAGGGTCATTTCAGTCGTCGAGCGGGGAATCCTTCCAGGAATATTTTCTTCCCGGCATCGCGGTCATGATCGTGCTGTTTACAGCGATCTTCTCCACCATTTCCATCATTGAAGACCGGCGTGAAGGTTTTCTTCAAGGTGTCCTCGCAGCGCCGGTCTCGCGCCTGGCAATTGTGTTGGGAAAACTGATCGGGGGATCCATTCTGGCCATTTCGCAGGCGATCCTCTTTCTCACTTTTGGGCCGCTCTTATCGACCATTGGCCTGACGCAAAGCGTTTCAATGGGGTTGACCTGGACGAACTTTTTCCCGGTGTTGGGATTTCTGACACTTCTGGCGTTCGCATTGACCGGGCTGGGCTACATGATTGCGTGGCAAATGACCTCCACCCATGGCTTCCATGCCATCATGAGCATTTTCCTGATGCCCATGTGGTTGCTCAGCGGAGCGTTCTTTCCTGCAAAAGAAGGCTGGCTTCAGTGGGTTGTGGCTGCCAATCCTCTCACTTACGGCGTCGCAGGCCTTCGCCAGATTCTCAGGCCCGAAACAGCCACCGACTTGCCATCGTGGCCAATTTGCCTGAGCGTGACCATACTCTTTGCAACGACCTGCGTGGTGATTGCCTGCTGGCAAACCAGCCAGCGGTCAGCCCGAAATGTTCGCTGAGATCCCCAGGGGCCTCTCTCGTTTCTCTCTGCAAACTTCTATCCCCACTGGTTCCGGCCATGACACCTGTCTTCTCACAAACCGTCACTCTGGATGTCAAATCTCTGAATGACAGAGCCTCATCACGAACTCTCCGTCGTCGGTTCGTTCATTTCGTGAAAGTTGGCATGATTCTTGGCGTTGTCGTGGGAATGGTGACAACGCCAGGGCTGGCTCAGGAGCAGGAGTCATCGGGGGCACTACTGAAAGTTCAACCCGGACAAACCACTATCATCGATACGTCGGCGCTGGCGAAATCCCCGCACGACGTGATGACCGATCAGGATGGGAAGCCGATTCCCAAAGATCCTGTCACGGGCCAATTCACCATCTGGCCCAAAGAAGGGGTGGCTCCGTTTGAACTGATTGATCAGGACGGCAACAAGGTCACCAACGAGACGCTCAAAGGGAAGCCTTACGCGATTTCATTCATTTTCACCCAGTGTCGCGGCCCTTGTCCGATGGTCACAGGGGCCATGCGTGAACTGGCAGATCGTGTGGCCAAGCATGATGTGAATCTGGTTTCCCTTTCGATTGATCCCGAACGCGATACGCCCGAAGTTCTCCGTGAATACGCAAAAACGTTCGGAGCTGATACGTCGCGCTGGCATTTTCTGACCGGCCCACAACAGGCTGTTTTCCCCTTGATCATGGGAAGCTTCCTGATGCCGGTGGAAGAAGATAAAGGCCCCGAGCGAGAACTGGGGAATGAGTTCGTCCATACAACCAATGTCATGCTGGTGGATGCCGAAGGAAAAGTCCGTGGGAAATACACGTCGACCAATCCCGCCGAAATGGCCATCTTAAGGCGGCATCTGATCACGCTGGCCACTGGCGTTGAGCCTGCGCCACTTCCCGAAGAGAAAATGCTTCCGCTGGGCCGAAATGTCACTCTGTTAACACCCGAGGACAACCTTCCCCGATGGGTCGCCACGCTGCCAGCAATCAATGCCGCTCTGAACGGACTGGCGACATTAATGCTGATCGTGGGCTATCTGTTGATTAAAATGGGCCACCGTGAGGCTCATCGGCAGGTGATGCTTTCCGCCTTCATGACTTCCATTTTCTTCCTGGTCTGCTATCTGGCTTACCACTGGGGGCTACATACCTACACTGGTTCCAGCGGTCGTAAGTTCCAGGGTGTGGGGCTGATCCGTCCGATCTATTTTGCCATTCTGGTCACGCACGTCGCGCTGGCAGCCCTTGTGCCGGTACTGGCAATTATTACCATCAGCCGGGGACTGCGCGGTCAGTGGGAAAAACATCGTCAGATCGCAGTCATCACCTTTCCCATCTGGCTCTATGTCAGTGTGACAGGCGTGGTGATCTACTTCATGCTTTATCATCTGTTCCCAGGCGCCCCCGTGGCCTGAAGGCCGATGCCCGTCTGTTTTTTTATCTCCATTTTCATCCCACAAATTAAAGTTCTATGATGAGCGAACAGTGGATTTCCGACCGCCTGCGCCAAATTGATGCCTCGGGCATTCGTAAGGTATTTGATCTCGCAGCGACCATGAAAAATCCGATCAATCTGAGTATTGGTCAACCTCATTTTGATACTCACGAAAGCGTAAAGACGGCTCTCAAGGCGGCTGTCGATGCCGGACGGAATGTCTATAGCCAATCGCAGGGGATCAAACCTTTGCTGGAGGTTCTCAACGCCAGCATTCAGCAGGAATATCAGGATGCGAACCGGGAAGTTTTCGTCACCAGCGGCACCAGCGGCGGCCTGATGCTGACACTGATGACGCTGGTCAATCCGGGCGAAGAAGTCCTGATCTTTGACCCTTACTTCGTGATGTATAAGCACATCGTCACGCTCTGCGGTGGTGTCGCGAAATTGATCGATACCTACCCGGACTTCCGTATCGACCTGAATAAAGTCGAAGCGGCAATTACTCCTCAAACCAAAGTGATTATCTGCAATTCGCCGGGAAACCCCACAGGAGCCGTTGCCAGCGCTGCAGAATTGGAAGGGTTGGCCAAACTGGCGGCCCGCCACAATATTGCCCTGCTCAGTGACGAAATTTATCGCGCCTTTCAATACGACGAACCTTTCGTCAGCCCGGCGAAATGGAACCCGGACACCATAGTGATTGATGGTTTCAGCAAGTCTCATTCAATGACGGGCTTGCGTCTGGGGTTTGCACATGGGCCAAAGGCCATTATTCAACAGATGATCAAGCTCCAGCAGTTTACGTTTGTCTGTGCGCCGCAACCGGTGCAATGGGCGGGCGTTGAAGCCTGGACGACCGACGTTTTTGATCGTGTGGCGGATTACAAACGCAAACGGGATTACATGCTGAAGGAGTTGAGTCCCTACTTTGAAATCCATAGTGCTCAAGGAGCATTTTATCTCTTTGTTAAAGCCCCCTGGGGAACAGGCACCACGTTCGTTGCAGAAGCCATTCAAAATGAACTGCTCATCATTCCCGGCAATGTCTTCAGCCAGCGCGACACCCACTTCCGGATTTCTTTTGCCACGGATGACAAAACCCTCGAACGAGGCGTGGAAGTTCTGCTGCGCCTCGCCAAAAATCCGCCAGCGAGCACGTAATCGCATCTGGGCGTTTTATCTCGTGTGAGATGACAGGCTGTTTTTGTGCCGATTTCCGCTTTGGCGTTGGTATCCTGTAAGGGGAAAGCCATGGCTTGATGAAAGGGATCTCTTGTATGAGACCGCCACTTTCAGCAAGCCTGAATCGAACCCGCCGGGAGCGACAATCATGACCAAGACACCACCAGCATCGTCATCCACATTATCTCAGACGTCCACCGACGATTCATGCCACATGACCGGCCAAACGCTTCGAGCCAAAAAATGTGTCCCCTGTGAAGGAGGCGTGCCCCTGTTGACTCAAGCGGAGATTGCGACTGGTCTGGCAGCAACACCTCATTGGGAATTAGTTCCCACCGGCTTACAGATTCGTCGGTCATGGCGTGCCAAAAATTTTGTGCAAGCCATGGAACAATTGCAGCAGATCACGTCGCTGGCAGAGGAAGAAGGTCATCATCCCGATTTTCATCTGACCAACTACCGGGATGTGACGGTTGAAATCTGGACGCACGCCATTGGTGGTCTCTCTGAAAACGATTTCATCCTGGCCACGAAAATCGATCAGTTGATGGATAAAGCCTGAAACTCGCGACGAAGAATCATCCTCTCGCAGTTCTGCATCCCGGCAGTATGAGGGGTAAAACCATCGGGTGAATAAAGCCCCTCCACACACCACCAGCGGCATCCCTCGATTCAAAAAAGCTTGAAGAGAAAACCTGGGGCAAAGAACTCGGGTTGTGGGAAATTCTGTTTGGATTCATAGTTCTCAGGAAAGATCACTGATTCCTCAAGCCGGGAAACTCATTGATCATGACTCAAAAAATCCTGACGATATTGATTCCCTGAGCCGGATGAGACAATTCGGAAAGGTGTGCTCCGATGCGTTCTTATTTTCCACTCACTCTCAAGAGCTATGCAGCGTGTGCGCTGCTGCTGGTTCTCTGTGTGGTGGTTCGTACTGATTTTGCGATGGCGCAGGATGCGGCGCAGCCGGTCGTTCAAGCAACCGATCCTCCCACAGCCGACCCCGAGTCAGCACCCCGATCAGCCTTCTGGTGGATCATTGAAACATCTGGCTGGATCGGCTTTGCTCTGCTGGTGATCTCGCTTTATTTCGTTGCCAAAATCACCCAGTGCTTTCTGGAACTTCGCGAGTCAGTGATGATTTCTCCCGCTTTTCTGGCGAAGTGCAATCAGCACATTGCCAATCGTGAATTCTCGGCACTGCTCATTGCCGCAAAAGCGGAAGAGTCGGAAATTGGCCGAGTGCTGGCAACGGCCTTCTCCGGCTTATCGATCGGGATTGCCGAAGCCCGGGAAGCGGTGGATCGTGGGGCCGATACGTTAGCCGTAAACCTGGAAACCAAAATCAGCATGCTGGCGGTCATCGGGTCACTGGGGCCAATGATCGGTCTCCTGGGAACTCTGAAAGGGATGATTTCCAGCTTCAGCGTGATTGCTTTGTCTGACCAACAAATGAAGGCCAGTCAGGTGGCTGGCGGGATTTCAGAAGCGCTCATTCTGACCTTTGAAGGAGTCGCTCTTTCCGTTCCCGCAATCTACTTCTTTGCCTTCTTCCGAAACCGCGTCGCTAACCTGACAATGGCCGTTCAAAATACGGCTGACGATATCGTCAAACGTGTTTATCTGGCAGCAAAAAACTCGGCCTGAGCAAACTCCGCCCCTCTCTACCGCCTCACGATCTTGATTGTTTTAAGCCTCAAAGCATGGCTTTTCAGAACGGCATTGCCAACGATTGACCGGAGTTCTCCAGAAGACCTATTCCATGCCGATCCAGCGACACTCCCATGGTTCCGAGGGACAACTGGAACCCAATCTGACTCCGTTGCTGGATCTTGTCTTCCAGTTGATTACCTTTTTTATGCTGGTAATCAACTTCAAAGGAGCTGCGCTGGACATGAGCCTGAAGCTCCCGGTTCTTGGTTCTGCCAGGCCAATTGAATGGAAAAAGGGTGTTGAACCCATCGTCCTGAACCTGCGAGACGACGGAACCGTCCAGGTTTACGGCGAGATCGTCGACCCCGCCGAATTCTTCCCTTCACTCGCGCAGAAGAGGGATCAATCGGTTAAGCCGGGACAGCCGGCTGCTCGTTCGCCCGTCATCCTGCGGGCAGATCGCGATGTCCCATTTTTTCAAATTAACGACCTGATGACACTCTGTCGGGAAAACGGATTTCAGGATCTGGCCTTCAGCGCAACGGCCTCCGCCTTGCCTGCCCCCGCCCCCCAAGTTCAGCCTGCGGCTCTAGATTCCAACCAGCCTCTCGGGAAACTCCACCCATGAGGCACCGCAATCGCTTTTCCCATGGAAATGTCGAGCTGAATATGGCCGCCATGCTCGACATGGCCTTCCAGCTTCTGGCTTTCTTCATTCTGACGTTCGCACCGACACCGATTGAAGGGCAGTTTGCTCTTCGCTTGCCACCGCCTGTGGCACAAACCAGGCCAGAAAACCTGACAAACGTGGCCGATCCCGAAGAAGCACTGGAAAACCTCCAGGCCGTCCATCTTGGTTTATTGGCTGACGCAGAGGGCCAGCTTGCCGGGGTCACTCTGGAAGACCAGCCGGTCTTTATGGGACGATGGAATGCTCAGAATGCCGCCTTGCTCAAAGAACGGCTCCATGAAATTTTCGGAAACGAGGATTCCCCTTTCCATCAAGTACAAATTGCTTCTGATCGCACGCTTCACTACGGCGACCTGATGCAGGTGGTAGAAGTTGTCTCCCGGCAAAAACTGGGTTCCGGGAAACCACTTCAAGAAATTGGCTTCGTGGAGCGAAACCCCCACTAAGTTCGACTTCTCGACGACCCGGTCGAGTTCACACAGCCCGGTGCCGCGTGCGCATAACACAGGTCACGAACAAAACTCATCTCCACGGCATCGAATCGCCAGTTTTGAGCCACTTTTGCCAAGACTGCCGAGTGATACAGGAGGCTTCTCTCGTCAGGCCATTGTGTCAGATGCACGAGGCAAAGCGCAGAACGACGTCTTTCACTTCGTCAGGGTGAACTGAAAAGTGTTCTCACCTGATTGAACTTCCACTTTTTCCGGCCAGGTGACGGGAGGGCTGGGAACGGACGGAGCCGCATTGGGCCGATCAGAAACAGGGGGAGGAGGCAGTTCGATGGTCACCGTATGTAGGCCAAGTACGGCTCCGGATGTATTTGCGAGATATAGCAGAGAGAAGCTGCCATCGGCCTGAGTCGTGGCTGATGAAGGGCGTCCACCGGCCATGGGCAAGAACGAAACAACCGCTCCCGCGATAGGCTTATTATTCTTTGAAACCACACCGGTTACTGGTGCGAGTGGTGGCATCTTGCTTCCGCCGCCACACCCGGTAATCATCATCGCTCCCATAATGAGAGTGACATCAAAGAAATGGCGGAAACTAAGGACTGAAGAGGACATGATCTGTTCCGAATTGAATCCATGTATGAGATAAACGCGAGGTCGAACAAAAAGCTCCCGACGCCGAAGAAGGCATCAGGAGCTGCCAATTGAAAAGGATCACCGTTGTTTCTGGTGATGCGACACTCTGTTCTGACAGGTTGTTGGGCTTGACCGCAGGCTCGTTGGCCTGCTCGTGGCATTTGTTCAACCTGTAAAAATCAGGATTGAAGCTCCACGAGTGCATTATCAAAGCTTAAAAGCGGAGTTGAACAGATTGTTAAGTCCGACAACGGAGGACGTTGCGGCGACATCAACCCGAAGACAAAGCCGTGACACGGCATTAGAACTCGCCGACAACAGCGGCGTCGCTCTTGCCCATCAGAGCCATGAAAGTTCGGTTGAAATCGATGTTTTGCGAGAGAAACCGCACACCGCCATCCCCCAGAAGAACATGGGCACCACCCGTGTGGGCTGAACGCAGGGCACCATTATTGACGATGGAGAGACACTGCCACCAGTTGGTGTTGATCGTGTCATTGATGGGCACTCGTGGAATCACCAGATTGTGAGTGACCTCGTCGCTGTTATTGGCCGTGCCAGAAAAACGACCAGAGGACATCATGCCGCCACTGTAGACGCCAGTTGTCGCTCCATAACCGCAGGATGAGTTATAGGCAAACCCGACAGCTTGAATACTGGGCCGGACATCCCACTGATCACCGGCCGCCGAACGTAAGAAGTTGGAGACTTCCCCCACCATGACGGTGTTCGACATACCATCGGTCACATCAGAAAATCGCACTGCTCCACGAGCACCTGTCCAATAAGTTGTGGCATTCACCACATGCGTGATGATCCCGGAATCATTTTTGATGCCGTTCCCTTCAACGGCAGGCGAAGTGAGGGTCGTTGTCCCGGGAACATAGAATGCCCCGGAAATTCCGGCATAGTCAGCAACCTGAAACGGATACGGCCCTGTCGCACCGGCAGTCGTGGTTCCGGCGCTGGGAGTGGCGTTGTAAGTGATCGGCAAAGGGCTACTCGGGCAATTTATGCCGGGAACGCGAAGCCGGGAAGTGATCGACCAGTTGAGGTTAGGCCCCCCGTCCGAGCGATTATCGAAATCTGTTCCCGCAAATGTGAGGGAGTTGTAGGCAGCCGCCTGGTCTACCTGAGGCAACAGAGCACAAAGCCATGACCGCTGGGAATAGTTCTGGCTATTTTTACGCAAGTTTGAAGGAAAACAGCCGTGAACATCAGCGTAGTTGTGAATTGCCAGACCCAGTTGTTTGAGGTTATTGCGGCATTGGGTACGGCGAGCGGCTTCTCGAGCCTGCTGCACGGCCGGAAGGAGCAGCGCAATCAAAATCGCAATGATCGCAATAACAACCAGTAATTCGATCAGGGTAAATCCTCGACGCAGTGAACGAGCAGATAAAAACATACAGGCACTCCACGAAAACAAAAGGAGAAAAAAGGGATTCGGAAGACACTTCCAAGCAAGGAGCATGCCATTTTGTTTTTGAATGCACAATAAAAAATAACCGATTTTTCAATCATATTGCCGTATCTTATTTACTAATATATCATTGCGTCGATATTCACATTTACAGATTTGTGCAAAAAACAACACACACATAACCATAAGCACGAATCACCTCAGGGGTCTCTCTCCGAAATCCAACCAACTCAATAATTTTTCCTGCCAATACAACGCACAATAATTGCACAGGCATGCTCGGTTTTTCGGCGATTTGAATTACGCGTGTGGGCGAAATGTGGCAGGCAATCAACCAGGGGACTTGTTCCCGCGACACCCGTGCGAAGCGGCTTATAACCCTGAATTTAGCAATTGCAGTTCGATAGAAGTTCTGCCATCGATGCCTCCGCGATCACCGCTTTGAGAAGATCAATCGGCTTTGCCTGAAGATCAGTGAGCACAACAGGGGCGCTATCATCGGGTAAAGAATGAAGAGGCGACTCACCGGCCAATGATTCAAGGAACTTGCCAGTCTCTGGTTCCACCGGTGGTTTTAGCCCGGATTTCTCACAGCGCAGCATAAACGAGACGCCTGGATTTGCGTAAAGTGTTGTTACCACACAACTCACCACGCCAGCACAAGGACGTCTCGTCATGACAGAGTGTAACACGCAGCAGCTGCTCTTTCAGCACCACGATCGCCGGGAAGTGGTCGCTGATTTTGACGGCGGGAAGATCACTTCCGATGCCGGGGGGCTCTTACTCCGCGAAGTCGAAGAGCGGTTCGGCATCGTCCGCCAGTTGGCCGGGTGTTTCACCGATCATCGCGATGAAGAACTCATTGAATTCACCGTGGAAGAACTCCTGCTCCAGCGGGTGATGGGGCTGGCTTTGGGGTATGAAGACCTCAACGATCACGAACAACTTCGCCATGATCCTCTCCTGGCGCTGCTCTGTGGACGAAAGGATATCACTGGCCACAATCGCCTCCATCCACAAGATCACGGCAAGCCGCTGGCGGGCAAGAGCACGCTCAACCGGCTGGAACTCACACCGCCCGGAGCCAGTGCGAAAAGTCGCTACAAGAAGATTGTCGCCAGCATCGACCAGTTGCAGGAAACGCTGGTCGATATCTTCATTCGGATGAAGGCCAAACTGTGCGTACCGCCAGAACTGATTCTCGACTTCGACGCCACAGACAACCCCATTCACGGCGATCAGCTTGGCAAGTTCTTTCACGGGTACTACCAGAATTATTGCTACCTGCCGCTGTACTGTTTTTGTGATGGCTGGCCGCTCCTGGCCTTACTCAAACCCTCGAATATCGACGCCTGTGCGGGCACCGTGGAGGTCTTGGCGAAGATCGTTCCCAAGCTGCGTGCTGCCTGGCCTCAGGTGCGGATCATTGTGCGTGGCGACAGCGGCTTCTGTCGCGAAGCGATCCTGCACTGGTGTGAACAAAACCGCGTGGATTATGTCTTCGGCCTGGCCAAGAACAAGAGATTGCTGAACATCATCGGGAAAGAATTGCACGAGGCGCAAGCTCTGTTCGAGCAGACTCAGGCCTCTTCCCGGGTGTTCAAAGACTTTGAGTATCGCACCCGGAAAAGCTGGTCGCAGGCCCGCCGGGTGGTGGGCAAGGCTGAGCACTTATCGAAAGGGAGCAACCCCCGGTTCGTGGTGACGAGTCTGCCGGAAAGACGCATGGCTGCCCGGCCGCTATACGAGGATCTGTATTGTGCTCGCGGCGAGATGGAGAACCGGATTAAAGAACAGCAGTTGTTCCTGTTCGCCGACCGCACGAGTACCCACGCCATGCGCAGTAATCAGTTGCGGGTGCTGTTCTCGACCATGGCGTATGTACTGCATAAAGCGCTCAAGGAGTTCGGCCTGAAAGGCACGTCGCTGGCGACAGCTCAAGTCAACACGATTCGGGCCAGGCTGCTCAAGATCGGTGGACGCATCAGCGTGAGTGTGCGACGGGTGGTGCTGTCGTTGTCGCAGGCGTATCCGTATCAGGCGCTGTTCCGAGAGATCCTTGGCAACCTCCGGCGTCAGGAACGGACACCTCTGCGAGTGTAACCAGCCTATGGCTCAGAAATCGGGAGTTTGCCAAGTCCTCTTCGGTCGAAGACCTGTTTCGACAGCGAAGAGCGGGGAGAAGTTCTGCGCTGAGCAGAGTAAAAAACCATGAACCCGCCGGAAATCCGTTGCAATTCCGCTCCGCGATCACGAAATCCCCAACGATCGGCCCCCACCAGCCCTCCAACCGATTACCAACCAGCAAAAAAACACCACCCCCACGCCCTGGTGAGATATCCGGGTTAGGGAGTGATTTGCCATGAGTCTCTTCCTCTGAGCGGTCATCAAGGAGCTTGTTCTTTCAACTCGCCCCGTGACAACTCCGCAGGAAAGACTTGTTGACCAGAACTTGTGGTGCCCTTATTTCTCCACGAAATGAGGCTTGACCTCATCCGGCTGGCGGCCCACACCCACGAGAGGAATGGTGTTTTCAAACAGACGACCCGGTGTGCTCTCGCCAGGAATTGGAAGAAATGGGAGTTGATTTCAACGATTCATCAGCCAAGGCATAAGTCCAGGCCAGACGGCGGCTCGTTGAAGGATCTTCCGGGCTTGCCACCGGCAGATCGACGAAAACCAGCGTGCGGTGATACATCGCCCGCTGGCCATTACGAACGGCGTCATAGCCTGGAAAATCTTCGACTGCATCAAGCACCGGCCACGCCTTTTCCGGGTGAAGAATCTGCACCATCTCACCGGGAACAACACCTGAGTTCAGCGCGTTTTCCGAATTCATCGCCGGCAGCTTGAGAGCAGGAAACGTCCCCAGATTGACCAGTTGACCGCGAACCTGTCCATTACCAACAGAAAGACAGCCGACCTCATCCAGAAAACATCGCCGGCATTCTCCCGCCATCAAGGTGCCATAGATGAACAGGTCAGCCACATGACTCATCGGCTCCCCGGTTTCCGCCACACGGCGCAGTCGCTCAGTCCATATTCCTTGAGAGAATACATCATTCAAACAGAAGTCGTCATAACCTTTCAGCACCACATCAACGTAAGAGGCATGCGGCTTAACAAAAAGTTTCCGATGGAGCGGATTGGCTCCATAAGTTTCCACCGTCTGTAACAAACCGGCCTCGTCAATGACGGTCACAGGGAACCGCTCGTACAGGCCAGTTCCCGAAGTATTCACCCCTTCTTTGCGGTCAATCGCTTCCCACGCAACGTGATCCATTTCATAGAGCATGCCGGGAACGACGCTTCCCACCAGCGGCTGGATATCAAGCACACCTCCTTGTCGACGAGAAGAGTGTATGCTGAAGGCCAGCCGATGATCAGGAAGCCAGGCTCTCCCCACCGGTCTCATCTGGCCAAGCGGTCGCTGTTGCTCATGCGACCAGATTGCCAGATCCGCAAGATTGAGGTTTGAACCATAGGCAAAGTAAAGGGGAGCCATCATCAGTCCTCATTCACTCCTCTGAATTCATTTCGAGATCCATGTCCAGAACACTTAAGCCGGTCTCACTTGAGCGCCGCCAGATGGTGCGGCAACTTACCAGTTTTTCAGCAGTCCCTCAGGTGAACCGCAGGCTGTTTGTCATTGTCCGGAGAGAGGAAAAGCATTTACTGACATCAATTTTCTCAGCTTACGAATCCTAAGTCATTGTAACATCTTGAGTTGAGAAACAATTTCTGGATCAGCATGAGTCACCCTTGGCTGCCTTGCGAGGCGTAGGGCACTTGGAATACCATTCTCACTGACAACTCAGGGCGGAAGAGGATTTTCTTGATCGTTTTCGCTGCTCCTGAAGTGCGTTTGGCGATGTAGCTCAGTCGGTTAGAGCAGCGGCTTCATAAGCCGTGTGTCGTGGGTTCGAGTCCCTCCATCGCCATTGTTCTATCCCGGTATGAGTGACGTTGCCTCTTATCTTGAGTGTGCGCACTGACGGGGTTTTCTGCGACAATCCCTGGTTCTGCTGCAACAACCATTGGGCCTGACAAAAACAGCCAGCTGACGATCAGTCGATCATCAGCTGGCTGTTTTTTTGGACGGGATCGATCAGGTAAATAACTCGAGCGATTTAGCGGGCAACTGGCCCGACATATTTCGCATCACCAAAGCCCAGCAGCGGGATGAAGACGAATGGCAGGAGAATGATTCCAATCGCCCACGCCACGTCTTTTCCAAAGGCTTTTGCAAGATCAATACAGACAATCACGCTGAAAATGATGTTCACGCATGGGATGAGCATCAGCAGTATCCACCAAATGGGGCGCCCCACAATTTCCAGTAGCACGATCCCGTTATAGATCGGAATAATCGCTGCCCAACCGGGCTTGCCCGCTTTAACGAAGACCTTCCAGAGGCCAATAATCATTAAGACGAGAATGACCAGGTAAACCAGCGAAAAGACCATTCCAACTGCCGCCGCGGCTTCTTGCCCCCCCGCGTCGTTTTGTGCCAACAAAGCGAAATTCAGATCAAACATGCTTCAGCCCTTTCATGCGTGGTGAACAAATTTCCTGCATCTATCGCGGCAAGCTACTCACCAAACTCTTTTTGGTCAAACCCCTTTGTGCAGCATGAAAATTTGCTCCTCGGTTTCGCTAAATTTCGTCAGCCCGGCAACATCCGCCCGGTGGGCTTTGATCATCCGGAAGATGAAATCGAAGCGGAGGATTTGTGGCCATTTGTCAACATCAAATATTTGATGAATGCCTACTTTTTTCTGGCAATTGCAATGACTCTCAAGCATTCTCAATAGTGCTTAATGTGGTTCCATAATGTACAGATTCGTCGATCGTGTCAGCTTCCTGACGCAGGTCGTCGCCGTAGTAGAAAGCGATGGAACCGAAAACGACATCAGGGCAAAGCGTCACAATCCAGTGAAAAACAGCTCTGAACTAAACGAAAGGAGGGGGATGCGTTGAACGGAAGCGACTCAGCACGGGCGAGTAGCCATCGCATATTATTGAACAGTCTGCTTCGTTGGACGCTGTTGCCTTCGGGCGAGCGGACATTACAGACAGACCAGGTCTGGATGGCGATGCGAGCCTGCCAGAAATCCTGGCAAGCGGAAATCGTCCGCGTCACTGCCATTGCCGCAAAGGATGATCAATCACATCCGGCAGAGTTGGCAGCCCACATTCTCATAACTGATGCCGTGCTGCGTGTCTGGGCAGCCACCACATTGGCCGATCATCAGTCAGCGATGACCGACGATCTGATCGCGGTCGAGCGACTGATTGTCTCCTCATGGAGATCGCAGCAACAATTGATGACCTGGACGTATCGAACCCTCCAAAATCAAATGGAACAGGCGAATTCTGACGATTTTGTCGCCGATGTCCTGCCAGAGACTCGAAAACTGACCTTTACGCAGGTGAATCATTACCGCCAGCAACTTGAACGCTGGACAGACGTTATGATCGCCAACTCCTCGAAGAAACGGGAAACGGCGATTGATTGGGGTTATGACGGTGAACGTGTAGATGATTTTGCCGACAGTCTGGAGAGACAGGGAAGCCGACTATCATCGATTCTCCAGGCAGGATGGGAGCAGTTCATTGCCTCTATCGCGATCCCCTCGGGAGAACTTTCAATTCCGCTCCGCGGACTCGGTCACTCGCTAGGTGGTGATAAAGAAAAAACACAATCCATTAAGAGGAAAGGGATTGTGACGCAAGCTCTCAGTCGCCTCTATGAGATCCCTGCCCCCCACCTCCCAGCCGGCAACAGGGATTGAGGCATCTGTTTGAATCGCCATTGATCGGAGGGGAATAACTGCTCTTTCACAACAGGGTCAACCAAATCTGCCGTTGCCGCCTGTCCACTTCTCACAGATTTCACAAGAGAAGTGACCGTTTTCCTGATGACGAACGACTCCCAAGTCAGATATGATGCAATTGGCATTCAGATTGCTAAGGGAATGTGTGTCGCAGAAGGTGACATTCTGTCGTAAAAATGCCATGCTTCTGTCGGGATGAATGCGCGGAGCATTCGGTGAAAGATCTGTGGATTTCTTGAATCAATACCAATTTCCACTGTCACAGCGAATCCTGATGCGCTAGAACTTAATATGGTGCCAAGGCGGGCAACTCGGAGTTTTGACCTGTTGGCTTAAGGTAATGCCATGCCGGCTTTCCTGATTCCACTCGACCAAGGCGGTTCTGTCGTTCCGCTCGAGAAAGCGATTGTTCTTGTCGGTCGTCAGGCCGATTGTGACGTTGTCTTGACGCACAGCCGCAAAGTGTCCCGAAAACACTGCTGCTTTGCTCAGGTCAACGATCGCTGGATCATTCGTGATCTGGGCAGCACGAATGGCGTCGCGATTAACGGCGCTCGCATTCGCAAAGAGCATCGCCTGCGATTGGGCGACGAAGTGATGATCGGGGACGTGCGGTTCAAGCTGCACAATCGCCCGCAACTGGTTGATCACAAACAAGTGCAGACAGCCGGCCTCATCCCGTCTCCATTGCGTGCGTCTGCAACATCACCAGTCAGTTCGGAACTCCCGCTGTCGATGCCTGAGAGTGATGTCGAAATCACGAATTTCGCAGAAAATCTCCATCCCACGCCTCGCGGCCCCTCTCTCCCGAAGAAATCTCGCGACGACAAGTCGCTTCCCCCGCTTGAAGTCGATTCTCCACCCCTCTTCAATGATCTGTTTGCTCAAAATGATCATGGTGAAGATTCAGGAATCGATCTACCCGGCAACCGCCCCAAGCGGCGCGATGATAGCCGGGAAATGATGGCCGTCGGTTCGGACAGCTTTGGTTAATTTTGATTGGTGGATGCCTCTCCAAACCCCGGTTCTGTCCAGTCACGGTTTTATCTTGGGGCTTAACGATGCAGTAGTCCCCAGCGAGACTAAGCTTGGCAATCCGGAACTACTCCCTCTCCCGCCTGCGGGAGAGGGCCGGGGTGAGGGTCTGATGAACCAGCCGTGTTTCCAAAGCCAATACCAATCCCCTCATCCGGCCTGCGGCCACCTTCTCCCTCAGGGAGAAGGATTTGAGCGTTTTCGGATAGCCTCTAAGCCTGACAATCCTGATTCGACCAATCCTGTTCAAGCATCAGATAATCTGTTGTTTCCCAGCCCAGCTTTTTATAAACCGCCTGCGCCACCGCATTGTCCCGCTCGACATAGAGTCGCAATCCGATGCAATGCGGTGATGACCTGGCCGCTTCGCTCACGGCATTGAAAAGCTCGCGGAAAACACCCTGCTGGCGGTATTCCGGCACGACATAAACGCTCTGAACCCACCAGAAATCACCATTGCGCCAGTCACTCCATTCGCGCGTGCACATCAACTGCCCAACCACTTCCCCCTCAGGTCTCTGAGCCACGAAGTAGTCTCCTCGTGCGGGTTCTCCAATCATTCGCTGAACTCCCTGTTTGAGCCTTTCAGGGTCAAGCAGACGCGATTCAGACTCCCTGGCCATGGCCAAATTAAAACGAACGATCACTTCCGTATCGGCAGGGACAGCCCGCCGCACTTCAAGGGAGCCGCATCCCGCGTTCATTGCTAAGTCCTTTTTTTCCAGAGTTTAACGCCTATCGGATATCACAAAACTCACCCTGTTTTCAAAGTCGACCAAAATTACCCATCCATTCTAATTGTTAATCTTTCAGCATATCTGCCAAACGGTCAACCGCAGTGGCAGAAACTGCCGATACATCCTCCGTCAACCTCAATAGCGGCGACACTGGTCTGTGCTTCCCAGTCGTCCGTCTTCATTCTTAATCAACGGAGATGTGATTGTGTATATGTCTGAACAAGGTAAATTACGGGCCATGGAACAGCAGATTCAGGATCAGCAACGGCTGGCATGGGCCATGTTGATTGTGGGAGTGGTGGCAGGTCTGGCCGGAATGCACTTTCTGGTCGCGCGCCCCATGCAACTGGAAGTCGGGTCTCTGAAGCGGAGCCTGCAAACCGTCCAAAGCCAGGTCGAAACTCTGACAAACGAATCCGTCGACACCGGATACACGACCAGCCTGCTGACAGAACTCAAGGCACAGCGTGAACACCTGACAGCGGCCAAACTGGCTCTTCGTCAGTGGAATGAACTTCACAGCTCTGTGATGACAGAATCTCGTCAATTTGATGCGGCTCACCACAGCCTCTCACAATTGACCTCACTAACCAATGAACTGGCTGGATTGGCTCCTGTGACTAAAGAAGCTCAGGTCGCTTTCCAGCAGGGAGCCACCCTCCAGAACGATATGGTGCAACTGGGCCGCAACACGTCAGCGGCCGCAGGCGTGCTGGAACGCTATGAATCCATCCAGAATTGGACAATCGCACAAAAAGACCAATTGGTAGCCACTGAAGGCGTGTTAAAAAAGCAGGCTCGATTAAATCAGGATCTCATTTCTCAGAGTGAGCAGCTTGAGAAGTCACAAGTGATCGCTCAGGAAGTCGCCCAGTTGAACACCGGTTTGCTCGATGCCGCCAGCCAGATTGATGTGGCACAGCGAATCAGCACGACTCTCATCGACCTTGAGTCAACAATTGCGAATCTCCCCGTTTCCGGCGAAACATCCCTGAAAGAAGCTCAGCGTCTGGTGGCTGTTTCCAGAAAAATCCATGAACTGGAGACCCTCACCCAAGCGGAAACCAACGCCGAACGATTGGATCGTCTCTCCGGTGAAATGGCCGGCCGCACCGAATTGCTGGCAGATGCTGCGGAAAACCTGGAATTGATCACCGATTTCGAGCTGGAAATCGGTCGTCATGTTCAAAGCCTGGGTGCCATGCGTCAACAGTTTATCGAATTTGCCAGCCTTGAAAAATCGGTGACGGAATCACTCCAAATTCTGTCTCCTCTCCTGGAATTGGGCAACCTGAAGCGATTGGAAGGCGATGATCTGCGAGCTGTGGCCCGCACCATCCTGCGTCAACGCTCAGGCCAGCCATCAACCGCCATTGCCAACCAGGAGCGTGCCCCACTCAAAGGAATTGCCACAACCGTTGGAGCAGAAAGCAAACTCAACGGTAACCAGACCGAACTGGTTCCTGCCAATAACGTCGAGTAGACAGTCAATCGACTTTTCCATGAATCTGCTGAATGGCTCTGATGACGCCGAACAGCAATGCAAGTATTGATACGTTATTTCGATCAACAAGATCCAGAGGCTCCCGTCTCTGGATCTTGTTTTTAATCCATCACTCAAGTTCGCCTTTTCCACTTTCAACAGAGGAGATTACTGGCCTCTACGGCAATGCGCGCTCTGCCGCAGGGCTACGGCTTGACCCCACGTCATGCGCTCGCGACACTTCTAAACAGATAAGAACAGAGAAGAGTCGTGATCGCATGCCGGGCATTTCATCCCCAGACAACATGACAATTTGAAAATGTTCCGGGAATCATACCGTAACTCACTGTGGTGAATTCGGTTGCACACATAAGTCCAGTTTTCCTTCGCATCAGCTCAGGCAGTCCATGTTCGACCAGCGTAACATTCGTAATTTCTCGATCATCGCCCACATCGATCACGGCAAGAGCACCCTCGCGGATCAACTCCTGCTCAAGAGCGGGGCCATCACACAACGAGAATTCCGTGAGCAGATCCTTGATGATCTCGATGTCGAACGAGAACGCGGCATCACCGTCAAAGCACGGGCCGTGGCTATTCGCTATCAATTCGAGGGGCAGGAATACGAGATCAACCTGATCGACACTCCCGGCCACGTGGACTTTCACTACGAAGTCTCCCGGAGCCTGGCGGCATGCGAAGGGGCGCTCCTGGTGGTTGACGCCTTTCAAGGTGTCCAGGCTCAGACCGTCGCCAATGCTTATGCAGCCATTGGCTGCGATCTGGAAATTGTTCCCGTTCTCAACAAGATCGACTTACCCGTCACACGTATTCCTGAAGTGATGGAAGAAATCGAGACCGTGGTGGGCCTCGATACAACCGATGCCCTGAAGGTTTCCGCCAAAGCCGGCATCGGTATTGAAGACGTCTTTCGTGCAATTATTGAACGGATCCCCGCTCCCAAAGGGAAGCCGGAAGATCCTTTGCGGGCACTCGTCTTCGATAGTAAATACGATCACTATCGCGGCGTGATTACCTATATCCGCGTTAAAGAAGGAACGATTGCTAAAGGCCAGAAGATCTACTTCATGAAGGCGGCCACCGCCCATGAAATTCTTGAAATTGGCCAGTTCCGCCCGCATATGCTTCCCTGTGAAGAGTTGGGGCCTGGGCAGGTCGGTTACATCATTACTGGCATTAAAGTGCTGGGCAACGTCCACGTGGGCGATACCGTCTGCGATTTTCTCCGCCGTCCTTCGGGGCCGCTGCCAGGGTATGAAATTCCACAGCAGATGGTCTTCTGCGGGATGTATCCCATCGATGCTTCAGACTTCGAGCACTTGCGCGAAGAACTGGGGCGCATGAGCCTCAACGACGCCAGCTTCAGCTTTGCCGCCGATACCAGCGAGGCTCTCGGCTTCGGTTTCCGCTGCGGGTTTCTGGGGATGCTCCATATGGAGATCATCCAGCAGCGACTCGAAAAAGAAGCCAACGTCGACCTGATCCAGACGGCTCCCAACGTCACCTATCAAATCCTTCGCACGAACGGCGAAGAAACCTTTATCGATAACCCGCAGGAAGTCCCTGATGCGGGCTTTGTGCAGGAATTCCGCGAGCCGATCGCGAAGGTCGCCTTCATTCTGCCCAGCGACAAGATCGGCGTCGTCATGCAGATGTGTGCTGACCGCCGAGGCGTCTATATCACCACCGAGTTCCTCGGCCCGCAACGTGCCCAATTGGTCTGGGAGTTGCCGCTGGCAGAAATCGTATTCGATATGTACGACAAGCTGAAAAGTATTACTCAGGGCTATGGGACAATGAACTACGAGGTGATTGGCTATCGAGCCGCTGACCTCGTAAAAATGGACATCCTTGTGAAAGGAGAGCGTGTCGACGCTCTCTCAACCATCGTCCACCGTTCACAGGCCGAACGCCGCGGTCGGTCACTCTGCAAAAGGCTCAAGGAAGAGATCTCACGACATCAGTTCGAGATCCCCATTCAGGCCGCTGTGGGTGCCCGCATTATTGCCCGTGAAACCATCTCCGCCGTGCGTAAAGATGTGACCGCCAAATGCTACGGCGGTGACATCAGCCGTAAGCGCAAACTGCTGGAAAAGCAGAAAGAGGGCAAGAAGCGCATGAAACAATTCGGCGCCGTGGAAATCCCACAAAAGGCCTTCCTGACAGTGCTGGACACAGGAAACGACGATTAACCCCCGTCGCTTCCTCCGCTTTTTGATGAATTCCTGCTGCATTTGCAGACCGGACAAAAAGTGCAAATCTGTCTGGTTATTCCGGAAATGTTGTAATTCTTGGCGAATTCCCCAGGCGTAGCAGGCAATCGGGCTTGCTGCGACAGAGTTGGGCTTCATAATTTCGGTGTTTGTTTCGGGGGATTTCCTCGAAAACCAGCGTCGAATTGGGTGGCTCATCATGCTTGTCGACTTTTCAGTCGAAAATTTCAAGTCGTATCGAGAGCCGCGTGTCCTCAGCATGGTGGCTTCAAAATCAGATGCTTTAATGGAAAACACCATTGAGGTGCCCAAGTACGATTTTCGGCTATTGAAATCGGCAGTCGTGTTTGGTCCCAATGCTTCCGGCAAAAGCAATCTCTTCGAGGCCATGAATTCGCTGAGCGAGTTGCTCGATTCTCCCATGAATCGCCGACTCTCCTCCGGGCAATATCTCCCTTATTTTGAACTTGATTCCGCATGTTCTAGTCTGCCAACAATCTTTCGCGTTCGATTTCTCGTTGAAGATATCCTGTACGCCTATGAAATTGCCGTTGAGGTTGATGGAAATATCGTTCGGGAAGAGTTGATCACTTTTCCTCAACGTCGACCACAAAGCTTATTTCGGCGTGATCGTCAACTTTTCAAATTCAATTCGACATACCTGAAAGGCCAGAAAGCTGTACTGGAGAGATTAACGTCTGAAGATGCTCCCTTTATGGCTATAGCAGCAGTGTTGGAGCATCCTCAGCTTGCTCCCGTCACTCAATGGCTGGCTCAAAATTTTCAACTGAGGATTGGAACCACTATTGCGCCACGATCTCTGCGAGCCATCGAAGAAAACACCTCGCGGCGGTTACATAGTGATTTAGCATTTCAGGGCTGGTGTAATCTCGTCATTCGGCACGCAGATTTCGGCATTGCAGGATTGAAGACGACTCGAAAAGAAATTCCTTTTTCTCGTAACCCTGCCAGCCATCTCATAGATGCTAATAGCAATAACTCGCCTGCTGTAGCAATTAGAGAGTCTTATGAAACATCATTTATTCATAGCGGCTCTGATGGAACCAACATCGAATTTGACATTCATCAGGAATCGACAGGAACTCGTCGCTTTTTCTCGATGCTCCTCCCGCTTTATGATGCTTTGCAGAAAGGGGAATTGATCTTGATCGACGAATTCAGTGCAACACTCCACCCTGCACTCGTTCGTGAGTTAATCAAGATCATCCATGCCCCCGCACTGAACCCTAACGGGTCACAGTTCATCTTTTCGACTCACGATGCGACATTGCTATCAGGGAAACTTTTTCGCAAAGACCAGATCTGGTTCACAGAGAAAGATCCTGGCGGAGCCACCAATCTCTATTCACTTCAAGATGTGAAAGATGTTCGTGACGACGATCCCTTTGAGAAAGGCTATCTCAAGGGGCGATATGGTGCGGCCCCCTATTTTTCAGAGGACTATTTTGGCCTTCAGACTTGGAATAGCCAGGAGTAGAAGTTGCCCAAAAAAAGTAGTTCCAAAAAGCAATGGGCAGAAAGGCCGTTCACTCGACCAAACCCCATGATCGAGCAGCGCCGCCCGATCCTGATCGCGTTGGAAGACGAGAAGTCTGCGCGAGACTACCTTCAAGGTTGGAAGAATCATTTACGGCTTCGCAACATGATTGTCCTGGCTGAACATCAAGGGTCGTCCCCGAAAAGTGTGATTGACGCTGCGAAAAAAGCGCAGGAAAAACGTCTGGAAGAAAGCGCAGATGACGACAAAAACCAATTTGAAGAAATCTGGGTGGTCTTCGATACCGAAGGGCCACAAAACAGGCAAAGACGAAAGGATATTCTTGCAGCTTGTGATCGCGCCCTGCAATCAGGCATGAAAGTCGCGGCTTCCAATCCGTCTTTTGAATACTGGCTCATTCTTCATTTTGAACCTTATCTGCAACAGCTTGCTGACGGAAATGCTGCCGTCAAGCAGTTGAAAAAGCATATTCCCTCATACACAAAATCCATGAATGCTTTCCCTCAGACTTACCTGAAAGTAGAAACAGCAATCAAGCACTCTCGCCAGCATCGGAAGGAAAGGCGTAGCAATCAAAGCGGCCTTATCATTGAGCACAACCCCTCCACAGATTTCGACCTTCTTATGGACAAAATTCGTTCATTTGAGAGGCAATAAATTCTATTTAGACAAATAGACTAGCCCGGATTTCTCACAGCGCAGCATAAACGAGACGCCTGGATTTGCGTAAAGTGTTGTTACCACACAACTCACCACGCCAGCACAAGGACGTCTCGTCATGACAGAGTGTAACACGCAGCAGCTGCTCTTTCAGCACCACGATCGCCGGGAAGTGGTCGCTGATTTTGACGGCGGGAAGATCACTTCCGATGCCGGGGGGCTCTTACTCCGCGAAGTCGAAGAGCGGTTCGGCATCGTCCGCCAGTTGGCCGGGTGTTTCACCGATCATCGCGATGAAGAACTCATTGAATTCACCGTGGAAGAACTCCTGCTCCAGCGGGTGATGGGGCTGGCTTTGGGGTATGAAGACCTCAACGATCACGAACAACTTCGCCATGATCCTCTCCTGGCGCTGCTCTGTGGACGAAAGGATATCACTGGCCACAATCGCCTCCATCCACAAGATCACGGCAAGCCGCTGGCGGGCAAGAGCACGCTCAACCGGCTGGAACTCACACCGCCCGGAGCCAGTGCGAAAAGTCGCTACAAGAAGATTGTCGCCAGCATCGACCAGTTGCAGGAAACGCTGGTCGATATCTTCATTCGGATGAAGGCCAAACTGTGCGTACCGCCAGAACTGATTCTCGACTTCGACGCCACAGACAACCCCATTCACGGCGATCAGCTTGGCAAGTTCTTTCACGGGTACTACCAGAATTATTGCTACCTGCCGCTGTACTGTTTTTGTGATGGCTGGCCGCTCCTGGCCTTACTCAAACCCTCGAATATCGACGCCTGTGCGGGCACCGTGGAGGTCTTGGCGAAGATCGTTCCCAAGCTGCGTGCTGCCTGGCCTCAGGTGCGGATCATTGTGCGTGGCGACAGCGGCTTCTGTCGCGAAGCGATCCTGCACTGGTGTGAACAAAACCGCGTGGATTATGTCTTCGGCCTGGCCAAGAACAAGAGATTGCTGAACATCATCGGGAAAGAATTGCACGAGGCGCAAGCTCTGTTCGAGCAGACTCAGGCCTCTTCCCGGGTGTTCAAAGACTTTGAGTATCGCACCCGGAAAAGCTGGTCGCAGGCCCGCCGGGTGGTGGGCAAGGCTGAGCACTTATCGAAAGGGAGCAACCCCCGGTTCGTGGTGACGAGTCTGCCGGAAAGACGCATGGCTGCCCGGCCGCTATACGAGGATCTGTATTGTGCTCGCGGCGAGATGGAGAACCGGATTAAAGAACAGCAGTTGTTCCTGTTCGCCGACCGCACGAGTACCCACGCCATGCGCAGTAATCAGTTGCGGGTGCTGTTCTCGACCATGGCGTATGTGCTGCATAAAGCGCTCAAGGAGTTCGGCCTGAAAGGCACGTCGCTGGCGACAGCTCAGGTCAACACGATTCGGGCCAGGCTGCTCAAGATCGGTGGACGAATCAGTGTGAGTGTGCGACGGGTGGTGCTGTCGTTGTCGCAGGCGTATCCGTATCAGGCGCTGTTCCGAGAGATCCTTGGCAACCTCCGGCGTCAGGAACGGACACCTCTGCGAGTGTAACCAGCCTATGGCTTAGAAATCAGGAGTTTGCCAAGGCCTCTTCGGTCGAAGACCTGTTTCGACAGCGAAGAGCGGGGAGAAGTTCTGCGCTGAGCAGAGTAAAAAACCATGAACCCGCCGGAAATCCGTTGCAATTCCGCTCCGCGATCACGAAATCCCCAACGATCGGCCCCCACCAGCCCTCCAACCGATTACCAACCAGCAAAAAAACACCACCCCCACGCCCTGGTGAGATATCCGGGCTAGCCCTTGCGGGCGTGTACATGACGCACCAGCCTCACCGACCGTTTTTTCATCACCTATAATACAAGCGGATGTTCGGAGCTGAAGGG
This sequence comes from Planctopirus sp. SH287, assembly GCF_056500625.1. Classification (NCBI taxonomy): domain Bacteria; kingdom Pseudomonadati; phylum Planctomycetota; class Planctomycetia; order Planctomycetales; family Planctomycetaceae; genus Planctopirus; species Planctopirus sp. SH287. Next base: position 4,213,348 of record NZ_CM151403.1, read on the forward strand.
GATGAGTCTTTGCTTTTGAGGATCGGCGTACCAGAGGCTGCGGCCCGGAAATGCAGCTGCTAATCGTTTAATCTCCTCCGGATTAGAAGCGTCAAAGATCTGGGGGCGGTATCTCCCGCGAATGACTTTATCCGTCCAGCCGGGAGTGTTGGTGACATGGTCAATCGCGATTTCACCCGGACTCTGCTCGAAAAGCACGATCGCCGGCTCATCTGGGAGAGAGCGGGCTAACCAGTCGTCAACGGCTTGATAGACACGGACTTTAGGAAATTCAATCGAGCCATAAGCCAACTCCCGGCGACCTGTCCACACTCCCGGAACAGAAACATTGGCCCCCAACCACGCCAGCACCAGCATCACCAACAACCACTGCCTTGCCACAGGTCGATGCAGACGTGCCCAATGATCCCACAGCGCCACCACCATCAAACCCATCGCCAGCGCCCATAATGGGGCCGTTTCAAAGGTGTAATGCCATCCCATAATCCCCGCATACCAGTAAGGAAAGTGCATCAAATGTAATGTAAAAATCCCTGCGAACAGCCACCACCACCGACGGTCAACCGATGACGACTTTTCTTCTTCACTCAATACTCGACCTGGAGACGACTCGCGCGCGACACGGGCTGGCCACCAGAACCAGACCAACAGGAGCGATGCCAGCGCCATCAGCGGGTCAAACGTCCAAAAGAAACTGGCCGCCAGTCGGATGGCCACATTCTGAACGGCGAGAGGGAGCGTCAAATTCTCGGCCCACTGGTCATAGTCTTCCCAGATTTTAGGACTGGTCGAGAGATCACCCCGAGTGCCGTTTTCAAAGCCAAACACATGCCGCGGGGTATAGACCGAAGTATAGAGCTGATAGGGCGACTGCCAGAATGCCCCCGTTGTGGCATGATTATATGACAGCATCACGCCCCATCCCAGAATTAGTGGCCCTGTAAAAGCGACGATAGTTATTAATCGTTGCCTCAAACTGGCAGGAAGTGGTTCAACCATTGGCCTGATCCGCAATGTCTTTGATGACACAATCCAGGCACAAACCGGCAGGGCAAAAGGCAGCCCCACGGCGAACGCGGTGGCAGGTCGACATAGCATCGCGAACGCCAAACCAGTCATGGCCACAAAGGCCTCCGCAGGATGAAGTCTTCTCAGCCAGCGGCAGATAAATAACCAGAAGAGTGCCAAGCCTGCCAGCGTGGGATGATGAGACAACAGCAGGTTGCCGAAAGTGGCCAGCCCAGGCGACATCGCCAGCAGCAGTGCCGCCATGAAACCGGCTCGCGGAACATTCAATTCACGGCCCAACAGATGAATCGCCAGCACTAGCCAGATCTGAGCGACCCAATGCCCCAGTATTGGCAATCCGGTGATTAACCAGGGAAGCATCCATAGGCTGGTTCCCGGATAATAGCGACTGGCCATTCGCCCGCTGTCTGCCGTTCCTTCGTTGAGGACATGCACCTGATCGAAGAGTGCCGGAAAGATCGGTGCGGCTGGTGCCGTCCAGGCTCCCTTCGCCATCGTCTCGGCTTCAAAGAGATAGCTATATTCATCGTGATAAGAAGGAGGTGTCCCTAACAGAGGCATGCCAAAGCTGGCAATAAATACGAAAGCAATGGTTGCTAGCAGTCCCTGACTCATCGCCAGTGAAAGTTCTTTTCGCGGCGTCTCTTTTGTTGAATCCGTTGAGCTGACTTTTGGTAAGCGTTGACCAGTAGTAGACGTGATCTCTGCCCCCGGTTCTCTCACCTGCACGACTAGCGGCAGGATCAGCAGCAGGCCCGCTTGCAGAAGTGCCAGGTTGGGTTGCCAGGTCTCCACCAGAAAATCCAGACCAGCCGCTATCGACACCATCAGAAGAATCAGCCAGACGATCGCCAGCCCGACATTTTTTCGCCGGTCGCTGGTTATCGACGGATCGCTGGTAGGGCGGCCAGTCACCTGACGCGCAGATTTTGAAGGGGAAGCCGCCGGCATGCGTAAGATTTTCCCGTCAAACGTGTACTGAATAATGTGGAGTCAGTGGAGCCAATCGGAAAGAGACTCAGATCAGTCGCGATTTCCCTTCAAGGACGGGAAGGTTGGCGAATTGACAGTATTTGTGGTAACCCTATACTTGACAAGGCTCTGAGGAAAAAGCACCTGCCGATGGCAGGAAATGCTTTATTCCCCAGAGAATGTTAAAACGATAAGTGAACTTGTTCTTTCTGCCCCATGTCATGGTCTTTAGGTGATGACTTGGTGAAACGTGGCCACAAGGCACGCCATCGTGTGAGACTCTCTCACGATCGACGATTCCTTCCATGTGGTCATCGATGGCAGGTGAGTGTTATGAAAAATCGGCCCATGTGAAAGCCGAAACGCCGGTTTGCTTTGACGCAGCCGGTTATCTGAAAGGATGAATGAAATGGCTGGCGACAACGTAGTTGAAATTACCGATGCGAACTTCCAATCCGAAGTGTTGGACAGTGGTTCGTTGACCCTCGTTGATTTCTGGGCTCCCTGGTGCGGCCCTTGCCGTATGCTTGGCCCAACGATTGATGAACTCGCCACCGAATACGCCGGCAAGGTCAAGATCGGCAAGCTGAACACCGACGAAAACCCACGCGTCCCTTCGATGCACGGGATCAGTTCCATCCCCACCATCCTGGTGTTCAAGGGTGGCATTATCGTCGACAAGTTTGTTGGCGTCGTTCCCAAGGCCAAACTCGCTGGCTCGATTACCACGAACCTCTAAGCGGCACTTGGTATTAGCGGCCTGGCCCACAAGCCAGCCAATCACGCCTGACGTTTCACCGACTGTGAACAAACCCGGTGGCTCGTCATCTCTCCTGATGATGAGCCACTGGTCGTTATCGCTCGCTGTTATTTCGATGTTCAGGATTCGGTGGCAGAAGAACCAGAGACACCTGAACCAGAGACATCAGACGACAAATCTTGCGACAATTCCGTCACCACGGCTGTCTCCCTTGGCGTATGAATGAAATGGGCCTCCATCCAGGCCTGATCCTCATTCGACCAGGGGGCCATATACTCCACATGACGGTTGGTGACCGGATGCAAGAACCCTAATTGGCGAGAATGAAGAAACAGCCGAGGCGGACGAAACGCAGAACGTTCGCCATAAACAAAGTCTCCCACAATCGCATGCCCAGCCTCGGAAAGATGAATTCGAATCTGGTGCGTTCGGCCTGTTTCCAATCGGCACGTCACGCGGCTGGCCGGTAGTGAAGGTGATTCGTCAAGCTGGAGCAGTCCCGACTGGCAAGCCACCACATTAGTGATGGCGACCTGCGACTTCCCTTTTCGCTGACTTGTGGGATGACTCGCCTGGCTGGAGATCATCGGGCGCGAGGGGTGTTCTGGATGAGTTTCGCCGGCACTGCCACGAAGCCCGTCGCCGCGATCACGCGCCAGCTCCGTCACCATCCGCCTTGGAGAGAGATGCCCCCAAGCCAGCGCTTCATACTCGCGCAGGATGTCGTGTGACTTGAACTGAATTAATAGCGATCTGGCGGCTTCAGGAGTCCTCGTGAGCACCACTAATCCGCTGGTCTGGCGATCAAGTCGATGAGCGGCTCGAACATGACAAGGGGGCGCCTTGGTGGAAAACGCGGGCTTCTTTGAAGGCTGCGAGCGAGATGATGAAAATCGATTTCCTTCATTGCGTCCCGAAAATGGCCGGTCGTTGCCGCGTGGGCCGGGACGCATTTTATTGTGGGGAACTCCCCCTGCGGAAAACGGTCGACCTCCCATCAATTTAATACTGACCGCTTCATCGAGCGTTAATTCCTGCCAGCGAAGCATGGGCGAGTTTGGCAAGTCATCATGCCGACGTTCCGTCACCATACCAGAGGGCTTGAACGCCACTACAAGTGCCTCATCGACATAAATCAGCTCCACATGATTTTCATCGGGAGCTAGTGGCGCGGGGACGATCAACACTTCAATTTCATCGCGTTCAGACAGTCGGCGGGCACCATCGATGCAGGGAAATTGATTGGTCAGCACACGGCGCTGTTCCAGCAATTTGTGGATCACACTCCAGCTCAGATCGGGAAGCAACTTCCGCAGACCAGCCGCCACAGTTTGTCCAACAAGAGACGCATCAACAACAGTCGGAACCAGCACAATAGGAGCAGGCACAGTCATTTTCCAGACGCAATCATTTCCAAAGACCAGAGGCACAATTCACGGCGATGAAAACCGCGAACCCTGCATGGTAGCCAGAAACTCTTTCCAGAGCGCGTCTCCAGACCCGCTTCGCAAGAATGTTCCAGATTCTCGCCGGAAGTTGACTCATGCCCATGGAGACACGCAGTCAATTCGTCTCAACAACCAGCACCCCTTACAAGCGGGAAAGAATCGTATAGACGAACGCCCCCAGCAGTGCCCCCACTGGAACCGTGCTTATCCAGGCCAGTAAGATTTCTCCTACGGTTCGCCAGCGTGCCTGGTGAGTCGTTATGCCGATCCCCAGTAATGACCCCACACTCACATGAGTCGTGCTAACGGGAAGGTGATGAAAGCTGGCAGTGGTCACCAGGCCGGCGGTCGTCAGGCTGGCGGCAAACCCTTGACCGGGATTCATTGCCGTCACCTTCTTACCCAGTGTTTCTGCCACGCGATCGGCATCGAGTAACCCACCCAAGGCCATCAACACACCGACTCCCAGATAACCCCAATGAAGATGCAAGCCTGGAACAATCAGCAGCAAAGCCACCATTTTGGGAGTATCGTTTAATCCCCTTGCAAAGCTGGCTGCCCCCGCACTGGCAAAATGCAGAAAATCCAGCGTCCGAGTCCGATGATCCGGAGCCAGCCTCATCCTTTTGAGAATCAGATAAACAGCTCCGCCCAGCACAATGGCAATGGCTGGACTGAAAAACAGCGGGTACAGGAAATTCTTCCCCAGAGCCGCCAACTGCACATTCGAGCCACTTCCCGCCAGCCCCGCCCCAAATAAAGCGCCCACAAGTGCGTGAGTTGTTGAGACGGGAAATCCCAGTCGCGTCGCCAGAAAACTGGTCAAGGCAGCCCCCAAAGCAACGGCACTTAAAAACGACGGCGACTGCACCAGCGCATCAGGCACAATCCCTTTGCCACTAAACGATTGGAGCAGGCCTTCCGTCAGAAAGGCGGCGGCTATCGAACCTGCAAACGTCGTCGCAGTCCCCCAGTAGAGAGCCTGACGCAAAGTGGTTGTGCCGCTCCCATAGAGCGACGCAACTCCTTTGAAGTTGGCATTCGCACCATTCGTGAACGCAACAAAACCCACCGCCAGAATCAGCAACACCATCAGCATGAGATCTTCCTGAGAGATTCAAGTCATGCTTATCTTTTGCCGGCAGGAGTCGCTGCCACATGTTCTTGCAACTCGGCGGGAAGCTGCTTCATCGACGCATATTCTTTCCATGAACCTTCATAGAGACGCACATTGGGATATTTAGCAACATGTTTGAGATAGAACCTCAGCAGGCTCCCTTCCCGTGAAGTGCCGCAGTAGACCAGAATCTCCTTATCGGGAGTCAGCCCCGCAGCTTCCAACTCGCTCTTGACTTGAGCAAACGGCTTGAACTGATGGGTGTTGCTATCATTCATGAGTCTGGCCCAATGGAAGCTGATCGCCCCAGGGATATGCCCCTTTCGCACCCAGATATCATCGTCGCCCAGATACTCATTCTTCGGACGGGCATCCACGAGCACGACTCCCGGTTGCCCCTTGCGAGCCAGCACGTCGTTCACATTCAACGCAATCTCCGGGGATCCCTGCTCAGGTAACGTTCCAGGGGCGTTGCCATAGTATTCCTGTGTGACGGGAAGCTTGGCTGCCTTCCAGGCGGGAAGACCACCATCGACAATAAGAATGTCTTGCACACCAAATTTCTCAAGGACATACGCCACCATGCTGGCGCTCAGGATCTCGTCATTGGGAAGTTGCTCACCCGTAGCATAGATAATATGAGTCCGGTTGCGATCGACGCCTGCTCGCACGAGTAATGCTTTGGTTAATTCGTCTGGCAGGTACTGAACGGGGACTCCACGATCTGTTCCGCGCAATGTATCGAAATTGAGATGATGCGCTGTGGGGAGATGCCCCCGGAAGTAATCTTTGTAGCCTCCGCGAGTATCCAGCACGATGGGCCGTTTTGCCGGGTCAGCATGAGCAATTAACGCCTGGGCCTGTTCAGGTGAGACGATTCCAATCTCGGCGCAGACGGGTTGAATCATCCCGACCAGGGCAATCAGCAGGAGCAGGCTTCTCATCGAGTGCTCTATCCGTTCTTGAGGTGTCCATTCTTGCAGGTGTTGTCATGCACCAGCGATTCGAGGAGTCTACAATGCTCTAACAATCTTACAACCATTAGAGCTACGCCGCCAGAGAGCAGGCTTCCGGGTGAAGGTTTGATGACTCCCTCTCCCGCTGGCGGGGGCCGGGGTGAGGGTCTTATGAACCATCCGTTCTCTACAGGCTACAGACAACGTCCACAGACTATAGAAAACCCCTCATTGACAGCAACGTGCTCCCCTTCACCGAGAGCCACGCCCCCCTCACTCGGCCCCCTTGCGGGGTTCGGGGCGGCGTATGAAAGTCAGTTGTTTATCTACGCATGGGGCTTACGCCGCCAGAAGGCCACGCTTCCGGGAAAGGTTGGAGTGAGGGGCATTTAACTATCCGCGCTTCAGTATTACTGGCGCATTGGCATGCCCTCTACGTAGATGACGGTAAGCCTTTAACGAGCAGGCTCATTAAGTCGCAGCCGCGGGCCAGTCGTTTTCCAACCTGCGCGGCTTCGATTTCGTCATAAGTGCTGGCAGAATCCTGGGGAACCCGGGTGCCGCAGAGTGCAAACGGCGAGTAGCCATGACTATGTGTTTTTGTTCGGAGGAACGTCGGATGATCCGGACAGACCAGCAAACGGTACTCGCCCTGTGATTTCAAATACTCATGGACTGGCCCGACAATATGCCGGTCAATCTCTTCCAGGGCTTTGACCTTTTCATGGGCGTGTCCTTCATGAGACGCCTCATCGGTCGCCTCGACATGCACAACAACCAGTTCCATTCCGTTCTTCAGGGCGTCGATCGCATAGGCGCCTTTGGCACGGTAATCGGTATCGAGATAGCCAGTCGCACCCGGCACTTCAATCACATCCCAGCCAATCAATCGGCCAATACCGCGAAGCAGATCCACCGCGGTAATAACAGCCCCCTTTGGCCCATACTTGGAAGTAAAAGCTTCCAGGGCCGGCCGTTGCCCTTGTCCCCAGAGCCAGATTTGAGTCGCGGCTGATTCTCCCCTCGCCAGATTTCCGGCATGCTGCTGGCAGAACGATTTGCTCCATTCCATCAGTTGCAGGAGTTCCTGTGCCCCTTTGCTATGAGGAAGGTGAGGAGCAAAAGGCTGGTCGGTCACATCGTGAGGAGGCGTGGTCTGTGTGCTCTGATCGAACGGAGCGGGACGCCCTTGTCCGTGAAACTTCAATAAATTGCGGTAACTGACGCCGGGAAAAAACTCCCAGGGGGAATCCTTAGGAAGTGCCGCCTGCATCTCTTTGAGCAGTGACGCAGCCAACTCACTGGGAATCTGTCCCGCAGTAAAACTTTTCATCACTCCATCGCTGGTGGTTACAAGATTGCAGCGCACGCACCAGTCTTCCGCTTCCAGCGAAATCCCCTGAGCCGCTGCTTCGAGAGGTGCCCGGCCTGTGTGGAACAACAGGGGGTCATATCCAAACAGGCTCATCGTGCCCACGTCGCTTCCCGATGGCAACGGCAGCGGGACATGGTCGGCTTCACCCACGACCCCCAGGCGGGCGACCTCATCCATATGGGGAACCTGGGCGGCCTGGAGCGGAGTTTTACCATCCAGGCATGGCTGTGGTTCATCGGCGCAGCCATCGGGAATCACGAGCACCAGCTTCATGGAACAAACTTTCGCAATTTCGGTGAATTTTGGCATCTCGCAGGAAGTCGACCACCAAAGTGAACGAAGACCTACGCGAGGAAGCCTGACACAGCTATACTCTTGAAGAGGAGTTTAGCCGAAGAAGGGAAAAGGATGCGAATGAGCCGCGCCTCCGGACAGAAGCTCGCCATTTTGGTCATGACGATTGCCTGGTGGAGTTCGACATTGTCGACCTCGGCCTGGGCGTGCCCGTCCTGTAAACTGCTGGCCGAACAGCAGAGCGAGCAGCCCCGCGCCTATATGCTGAGCATTTTCTTCATGCTGACCATGATTGGGGCTGTGGTGGGCACGTTGGTCTATGTGCTGACCAAACTCCACCGCTACGAATGTGATCAACTGGAAAAAGCAGGTTACCAGCATCTCTTTGATAACGCGGTGACCCCGCACCCCCGTGCGGAAACGACCGCTTGACCCTTTCCGGGAATGCTTGCTCTTTCGGGAATGTTCGGCGGCCAACCGCACGCCTTTCGTCGCTACAGATCAGGATCTCTCCGTTTATTTTGTTGCAACTGCTGTTTGCCGCGCTGGGAAACAGGTCGCTATCGTGACCACGAACGGTTTCATCCCAAGGCAGGTTCAGGAACTCCGTCATGTGGCCTTCTCACGCAAAACTCCCTCCTGGAGTGCGACATCGACGGTTGACAAAAATCTTCCTGATGATTGCCGCGGCAGGACTTGGGTTATTTGCTCCCGGTAATCGGTGGGCAGGAACGGCGGCAGCTCAGGAACTGACTGCTCATCGCGTCATTGAAGCGATTGATGCCGGCCGCGAATTTCTGCTGTCAAAACAAAAGGCTGATGGTTCGTTTGATGCCGGTGGTAACCTCAGCCATCGCGCCGGAGTCTCTGCACTTTGCACGCTGGCGTTACTCAATTCGGGTATGGAAGCCAGCCATCCCAAAATGAAAAAAGCCCTTCAATATCTGCGAAAACTGACAGATGACGAGCTTTCACAAACTTACGATATCTCTCTGGTGATCATGGCGTTGGTGGCTGCCAAAGACAGCTCCAACAACGATCTTCCCCGAATCACACGCTGGGCACACCGGCTGGAATCTTCTCAGATTCGCGAAGGCAATAGCGGCTCGTGGACTTATAGCGCTCCTGGCATGGGAATCAATCTGGGAGGAGACCGCAGCAACGCGCAATACGCCGTACTGGGACTTCGCGAAGCAGCGGAAGCGGGCGTGGAGATTGATCGCAAAACGTGGGAACGCATTCGGACACACTGGTCAAGCCAGCAGAACCCTGACGGCGGATGGAATTACACCGGCGACGGAGAAAGCACAGGCAGCATGACCGTAGCCGGTGTGGCCACGTTGGCCATTGTCGAGCAGATGCTGGTTGACGACGGGAAAATTGGCCCCGATGGATTGCCCCCTTGTTGTGACTCCGCCAAACCCAATGAAGCCCTGGATCGCGGGCTGCGCTGGCTGGCCACCCGCTTCACCACCCGGCGAAATCCCAATTCGGGCACATGGCTGCTTTACTATCTCTATGGCGTTGAACGCGCGGGACGTCTCAGTGGTCAACGCTTTTTTGGACAACATGACTGGTATCGGGAAGGAGCCGAACTTCTCCTCAAAATCCAGGATCAATGGAAAGGGTCCTGGGTCGGCGTCGGTATCTATGAGTCCGAACCCACTGTCGGCACAGCCTTTGCGCTCCTGTTTCTCTCCAAAGGGTTGTCACCCGTACTGATTAACAAGTTGAAATTCGGGCCACCCGATCCGAACCAGCCAGGACATACTCTCACCGACGACTGGAACCGACATCCCCGCGATGCCCGCAATTTGACCGAATACCTCAGCGGCCGCCCTCTCTGGCCGAAACTCCTGATCGCGCAGGAAGTGGATCTTTCCAAAGCCGTGGCGGCCCAAAGCGTCGCTTCGATGGCTCAGGCGCCAGTTCTTTATATTACCGGCCAGGATCGTCTTAACTTCACTGATGCCGAAGTCGAATTATTAAAAGAGTATGTGGAACAGGGGGGATTTATTTTTGCCGTGGCCGGCTGCCAGAGCGGGCCGTTTGAAGAAAGCTTCAGACAACTAACTCCCCGCCTCTTTCCTCCCGGCGAAGGTCTCTTAAAAAAACTGACGTTTGACCATCCGGTCTATCGGAGTGAATTTTTACTCGATCCTGAGGGAGTCGAGCTATGGGGCGTCGATGCAGGTTGTCGCACCCCGGTGATTTTTTGCCCGGAAGATGTCGGATGCTATTGGCATTTCTGGAGCCGCTATGATGCGAAAACCCGCAATCCCAATTTCAAAGCACGCATCATTCGCGCCACGCAAATCGGCACCAATGTCATTGCCTATGCCACAGGCCGCGAGCCGCCCAATAAACTCGATTCTCAAGAGCAGGCCCAGCTAGCGGCAAGAACCGATCGCATTGAGCGTTCGTTCCTGCAAATTGCCAGAATCCAGCACTCGGGTCAATGGGATGCCGCCCCGGCTGCAGTCCGCAATCTTTTAACCGCGTTAGATAAATCTGCTGGCATCAATACGAACCCGAAGATTCGGCAAATGCCACTCTCTGATCCGAATCTCTATCGGTATCCATTAATCTATATGCACGGACGGACAACTTTTGAGCTTTCACCTCCAGAGATTGAAGGTTTAAGAACCTATCTTTCACGGGGTGGCGTACTGCTGGCTGATGCCTGTTGCGGTGCGAAAGGCTTCGATGAATCGTTCCGTGACGCGATGAAAAAAGCGTTCCCCGGTCATCCGCTCACGCGAATTCCAGTGACTCATGAAGTTTTTTCCGCGAAATCCGGTCAGGACATCACCAAGCTCCGGCGGCGAGTCAATTCCTCAGTCCCAGGGCAAGCTTTACGTTCGCAAGTTCTGGAGGCGGAACCCTATTTAGAAGCCATTGAAATTGATGGCCGACTGGCAGTGATCTATAGTAAATACGACATCAGCTGCGCACTGGAGCGGCAATCGACAGTGAGTTGCGAAGGCTATATTCCAGAAGATGCCGTAAAACTGGCAATCAACCTCGTCATCCACGCCCTCTCTCAGGAAATCCCCCTGCCACCCGAGCTAGCCAACCCGCAACCATAGCAATATTTATGTAATGATGTAGGGTGCATGAAGCGCAGCGCAATGCACCAACGCGACTGGGATCCTGCAACCCACTTCACCAACCACTAAAATCAACCCCTTAACAACCACCAATCTGGCGGCATAATCCCCAAACGCAAATGAACAACCGCCCCCACACGCCCCTCAAAAAAGCGCAAAATACAAGGGGTAAAGTCCGATGAACGTCCCCTATTAGTAAAAGCCTGTCTGGTGACGGGATGGCCGGAAGCGAGCGAAAGACGTCTCTTTCATAGGCAGTGTCATCCTGCGAAATGAGCACAGGCGCGCAAGTTCTTCGCGTGTACGTTTGCTGCAGTTCGTATTCTCACAGAATTCCCCCCTTGCTGACCCAGTCTCGTTGTCTGCACTCAACGCAATCTATATCAATGGGTTGCGTTGTTTCACCTTCTGCTTTGAGGCACCAGCAAACAGTCGATCCACGCCGGCTCAAGGAATATGAGTTGCTGAAAAGCGGGGAGGGATTCCAGAATTCTGTCTCACCCCATTGAACCGCTTCAAATCGCCACAACAGTCTTGCTCATCACTCAGGAACCAGAATGAAGTCTTTTCCCATCGTCGCCATTTGCCTGATGACAGCGTTTCGCTCGGTCTCTGTGTTTGCCGCTGAGACGACTCCAGAGAAAGTTTCTTCCCAGCAAAAACTGACCATCTCCAGCCCTGCTCCATCATTAGAGATCGAGCACTGGATCAGTCCCGCAGCTCCTGGGCGGACAGAGATCACTCAGTTTGAAGAAGGCCATGTCTATGTGGTGGAGTTCTGGGCCACATGGTGCCTGCCTTGTGTGGGGATGATGCCTCACCTGGCGGAACTTCAAACCAAATACGCCGGCAAGAACGTCCAGGTCATCAGCGTCAGCAACGAGCCTTTAGAAAAAGTCACCAAGTTTCTTGAAAAGAAGTTGCCGCAAAAGGATAGCGACAAGACCTACCGGGAACTGACCTCCGCTTATAGTTTAACAACTGATCCTGATGAGTCGGTCTATAGCTCATATATGGATGCCGCCAACCTCAACACGATTCCGACGGCTTTCGTTGTTGGGAAAACGGGGCTTATTGAATGGATCGGTCACCCTTACAAGATTGATGAACCATTGGCGGCTATTGTCGCGGGGACATGGGATCGCCAGGCATTTCAAATCGAATGGGAAGACGCACAGCATCTCAAGGAATTCACGGCCAATGTCACTCAAATGGTCAAGAAAGGCGAACTGGATCAGGCACTGCCCATGGTCGACGAAACTTATGCTCACAAACCCGACACACGGGATTTGTTAAAAGAAAGCCTGATTCAGATGAACCTCTATACGGTCGCATTAGCGGGCGATTCTGATAAAACGACGCAATTGGCCGAAGAATTACTGGTTCGTTACGAAAACAACCAGAAGGAACTGGGTCGATTCTGTGCCCAGGTTCAGAAAGTTCACAAGAAGAGTCCGCTCCCCAAGGCCTATCTGGAAAAGTTAGCAGCCACACTGGAAGCCATGATTCCCAAGTTAACTGGGGATGTGAAGCAAAACTCCGTTGTCTCGCTGACTTATCTTTACATGGTACTCGGTGATAAGGAAAAAGCGACCCAGGTCTTGTCGATACTCAAGCCGGCCTCTCCGAAACAAGTGAAGGAGAAGACACCCCAGGAGCCAGAAACAGTTCCTGTCGATAAATAACAACAACAGAGAGAGTGCCTGGACACGCTTTTCTCTGAAATAGCAATCTGCGTGCGATGTTTGTTGTTTTTGACAAACATCGCTTTGCGGTTTTTAATGCCTCTTCTTAAGTTGTATGGTGTCTTGCCACACTGAATTATGGCACATATGACATTCCCGGCGATCATGTGCTTTGCAATGAGTCTTAACGATCAGACATGCCGTCATTTCGATAGAGGCACTCAGGAATTTCGAAGAGATGGCCACTCCTTCTTCTGTTTTCTCGACGTTCACAGAAGCAACGACCAGGTCGAACATCATCCGTGACCGGATCATGTCGATTGAAAGCTATGAGAACCCGAGTGTTGGCTGGAAGTTGCATCAGACTGTCGCTGCAGAGGCCTGCTCGGATGGCACGACGTCCCTGGAGTATTTCCTGTCATTACTGGTGCAAGGTGATCAGTCTCGCCAGCTAGAAGTTGATTTCGGTGCAGGAAAGTTCCGTCGGGCCTCTCAACCCGGAACTCTTGTCTTTGCTGATTATCGTTTTCCGCAAATCCTCAAAGGTGTTGGGCCGTACCATTCGATTGCACTGACGATCACACACGACTGCCTGCATCATCGGATCTGCCAACTCACTGATGGGTGGTTACCTTCTCTGGAGCGATTGTCATCAGGGTCATTTCAAGACCAGACTATTGAAGTCCTGCTGAAGGCGTTTGTCGCCAAGTGCCGGCAACCATTTCATTATGGCCAAAATGAATCGATTGAAGACATCCTGACGGGGATCTGTCGAAGACTGATACATATCGCAGCCCCTCAAATGAAGCTGGCCCCGAGAGAAATCAAAACCTATCCTCAGATCCAGAAAGTTCTGAGGTACATGCAAGCTCATTTTGATAAAGACCTGAGCCTGGAAAGTCTGGCGGCAGTGGGAGAAATCAGTCCCGCCTATCTGTCACGTCAGTTCCATCGGGCGATGGGTATGACATTAAAAGCGTCATTGAAAGCACTACGAATCGAGGCGGCCAGGCAACTGTTAAGCCATGCCCCTGAAAGCACAACGATTTCCGAAATCGCGGCACGCTGCGGTTTCTATAACACATCATATTTATGCTCAACCTTCCGCCAGCAAGTGGGAACAACGCCTGACGTTTATCGCCAACACCTCTTTGAACAGATGGCGTGCCACAGAATTCCCAATGAATCGGTTGACTTGCCAGGCTCAAAAAAGTGACGGCATGAAATCGCTTGTCTCCAGCCAATTGCTTTCGTCAGTCAGATCACCAATCATCGTCCAATCACTTTTGCGAGCTCCCAGTCATCCCGGATCTCATGAGAACCTGACATTGTATGAACGAGAGACTTCTGACTGTCGATAATAGCCTTCAGCCTGACGACCAATATACGAAGCCATCGGTGCTGATCGTTCTCTTCCAGCTATTCCTGGTCATTCTCGTCGTTCGGGAATTCGAGGTAGAGAAGTCGCGCGGACTGACTGAACTGCTGTACGGCGTCGCAGGCGGGTTCCTGCTATTCATCGCCACACCATCGCGATACCGGCTTCCTGTCTTCCTGCTAATGTCACTCGCTCTGTGCGTTTTCGTGGTGGGCTGGCTGAACTCCGCCTGGATCTGGGGGTTAGGGGGAGTTCTGATCGCGATCTGCCACTTACCGATCCCAAGAATCGCCCGGGCCGCCTTGCTCGTCACCGCTGGTGGAGTGCTCGCTTACTTCCGATCATCCATCGACATGCCCTTCTGGCCGGTGATTGGCTCGATGTTCATGTTTCGCCTGATGATCTATTTCCGCGAGATTGGCAAGGAAACAACCAACGAGCCGCTCTCGATGAGACTCTCCTATTTTTTCATGCTTCCCAACGTCTGTTTTCCATTTTACCCGATCGTCGACTACCGAACTTTCTGTAAGTCGTGGTTCCAGCAACCGGCTGATGAAACCGCCCAGCGCGGCGTTCACTGGATCACACGTGGACTGATCCAGCTTCTGCTCTACCGGGCCATTAAATACTTTCTCCTTCCTTCCCCTGAGGAAATCCGAACATTCGGGGATGTCGCACTGTTCGTGGCAACGAACTATATGCTCTACCTGCGTGTGTCCGGTGCGTTCCATATCATTACAGGAATCCTGCATCTCTTTGGATTTAACCTGCCTCGAACACACAATAACTATTTCCTCGCATCCAGCTTTACAGATATCTGGCGACGAATCAATATTTACTGGAAGGTTTTCCTTGAGCAGATGTTCTTCTATCCCGCCTTTTTTCGACTCCGGAAATACGGAGTAAAAGCGGGGTTAGTTGGAGCAACCGTTTTTGTCTTTATCGTCACCTGGATCTTTCATTCCTATCAGGTCTTTTGGCTGATTGGTGACTTTCCGGTAGAAACGAACGAGATCGTCATCTGGTCGCTGGCGGGGATCTTGCTCACGATCAATGTGCTCATCGATTTTCACCGCAACCGCTCGAAAACCCGCAATCGCGGCGTGACAACTATCCCGCAGGCAATGCAACATGCCTTTCAGGTGATGGGCGTGTTCACCTTGGTCGCACTGTTTTGGGCGTGCTGGACAATGCCAGGTTTCTTTCTGGCGATCCAGGTGATCGCTACGACAACTGAAGGGTTCTGGCGAGATGGATGGCTGGTTTTTGTGGCCATCTCAGCCCTCTTTGTGATCGGTGTTCTCGTTCAACTGATCAGAAAGCCAACCAGTCGACGGGGCGTTTCAATCCCACTGACGACTCCACAAATCCAGCGGTCGGCAATCATCAACTGTTGTGCCATGCTGGCCCTCCTGATTTTTTCTACACCCTGGTTTGCAGATCTCTTTGATCTGAAACGCCGCGAGATGATTGTGAGAATGCAGCGCGAGATGCAGACCGCCATCGATGTGGCTCAGGATGTACGCGGCTACTACGAACAACTCGTCAATGTGAACTCACAGGTTAATCCACTCGTGGGAGCAGGCAAATCGTCTTTAAGGCCCAATGCCCGAATCTTTATGGAACTGACCCGATCACGAGATGACCTTTTAGAGATCGAATTAATCCCCGGTTGGAAAGGAACGCTGGCGGGCAGCACCGTGACGATTAATAGTCACGGGATGCGAAACCCACCGGTCTCAAAATCCAAACTACCACAGACCTACCGGATCGCCATTGTCGGTTCGAGTGTCACGATGGGCTACGGCGTGGAAGATGATGAGTCGTTTGCCCGTCTTCTCGAAGTAAAATTCAATGAAGCGATGCCGCAGGGGGGGCCACGAGTTGAAGTCTTAAACTTCGGGATTGGGCAATACTATGCACTCCATGTGGCTGCTTCCTTGAGGGCCAAGGTCTTTGACTTCCAGCCTGACGCGCTCTACTTCATTGCACATCAAGGAGAATTCTATGGCCCCCCCAGGCACGTTGCCTCACACTGGGCCAATGGAAGCGATCTTCTCTATCCGTGCCTCGACCAGATCATGAGGGAAGCAGGCGTCACCCGGCAGACGCCTCGTGGAACGGTCGATGTCGTGCTTCAGCAAAGATCCGCTGAAGTCGCCACTTGTATTTATCGGGGGATTGTCGACGATTGCCGGCAGCGAGGCATCGTGCCCGCATGGATCTACCTTCCCATCCCTGACGTCACAGAACTTATCGTCAAGCCTGGCCCCATCGTGGAAGTGGCACGCCAGGCGGGATTTGAAGTGCTTGATCTGCGAAACTGGGCCAAAGGCGTCAACGCGGAGACCATCAAGCTGGCCAAAGGTGACCACCACTTGAATGCCGCCGGCCATCAGTTAGCAGCCAATAAGATCTGGCAAGCCATTCTGCAAGACCCCATTCTTTCCAAACCACTAAATGAGCCTCTAAAAAACAAATAGCCCGGACAACCTAACTTCACGAGTCCACCCTCGTTCAATCGCCACCAAACCTGAACAAACAGACCTTCGTTCAATCGGTTCGTTTCTCTTCATCGCCAATATTGTCCGCGATCTCAGGATTTGCTCTTCACGAAGCCGGAAATTAAAATCAACCTCCCGCGTCATGAGTTAAACTACTGCGTTGTCAAAGTATAAAATTCGGGTTTCTTCTGTTGTTAAGTCCGACAACGGAGGACGTTGCAGCGACATCAACCTGAAGACAAAGCCGTGACACGGCACTGGAGGCCATATTGCAAATTTCATCGCCTTCATAGGCACGGATTTTGCCAATTCTGAGGGCGACACTCGGGTACAATCTTTCTCCATCCGCTGGAAATTTCATGTCAAAACGGGCCTTCGATTCAGAGAAGGCAGTGAAGAATCAACCCCATGAATGTTATCGATAACTTCTTACGAAATAGCCGGTTTCTGTCGCGTGACGTTCATCAGTGTGAACGCATTCGCATGAACCCCGCGTGGTATCGCGATTGCATTCTGGGATTAGAGCATTATACCGATCGCGACAGTGGCTGGGACCTTAACGAATTTCTCCTTTCAGAAGCCTGCCATCTCCTCGAGCCAGGGCGGCACTATTTTCTTTCTCTGCTCGTCGGCAGCGGTGGCGGGCATGAACTCGAAGCGGATTTCGGGGCTGGCCGATATCGTCGGCCCAATGAACCGGGCCGCATTGTGTTTGGTGATGAAAAAACGGTCAGACGACTTCAAGGCATTGGCCCTTATCACTCCATCGCAATTTATATCCGTCGAGACCTCTTTGAGGCTCAGGCAGAACAGTTGCTTCAGGGGGAGATCCCGTCACTCGAACCATTGGTTTCCAAGTGCCTCAGAGATCCTGCTCTCGAAATTCTGATCCATCGTCTCAGGGACAGTTTTCGTGATCCGGAAAGCTCTCACCACACACCGAAAGACGTGGAAGACGATATTCTCCGTCGGCTGCTGACGCTCGCAGAGGCCGAAGTGCCCGGCGTTCACTCGGATGACACGTTGCGGCCTGAATCGATCCAACGCGTGATCGATTACATGCAGCAGCATCCCGATCGCGATTTGAAGCGGGATGATCTGGCGGTGATCGCTGGCGTTGTCCCCGGACACTTCACACGGCTATTCCGTCAGACCGTCGGCCAGACTCCCAAGCGATTCCATCAGACCATTCGCATTGAACATGTTTCCCGATTACTGCAAACCGCTGACCGCGAAGTTTCTATTTCGGCCATCGCCCAACAGTGCGGATTCAGCAGTCCGTCACATTTTGGAAGTGAATTCAAACGCCAAATTGGCATAAGCCCCGAGGCATATCGCTCATTTTTCGCGCAGGATACTGCCAAATTTTAATGAAAATGACGGCGGGTCGACCGGGAATTCTTTGATCGGCGCGCTTTTTCCGACAGGTCGCCCTGACCACAACGAAAGTCAGACTGACACGCTCACCACTTTGACCTGCCGCAAAGCCTGATTTCATAAAAGCTTACGAACGCTCATCTCGTCGAGGCACGACAGGAACAGAACCTCTGAGGCATCTGTTTTGCTTTCTAAAATGTCGAGTTTTTCATTTCAACGACATTATTTGAAGGAAGATCCGATGCGAAGAAATGCGTTCACTTTGATTGAACTGCTGGTGGTGATTGCGATTATCGCGGTCTTGATTGCGCTGCTGTTGCCAGCTGTCCAGCAGGCCCGTGAAGCCGCCCGCAGGTCTCAGTGCCGCAACAGTTTGAAACAGATCGGACTGGCGATTCACAACTATCTCGACGCTTACCAGCGTATGCCCCTGTCCGGTATGAAGACCACAAACGGACCATCTCTGAACTCCTGGTCAGTGTCTCTACTGCCTTACATGGATCAAGCGAACTTGTACCAGAAATTTGCTGGCAAACGCTTCATGGACGTCCTTCAGACTGACCTTACCACTGCCCAGACCGTTGTGCCGGCTTTCCTCTGCCCTTCGGATCCGACTCCACCGCTTAACGACAACCGCCAATTTGACCTGAGCGGAACCAGGACTTCGAGCGCCAAATCCAACTATGTGGCCTGCTCTGGCAACCTGACAAGCAAGGGGGCTTTCAACTCGACCACTTCCATAAAAATCCAGGACATTACCGATGGCATGAGCAATACCTTTTTTGTAGGAGAACGCCGCAGCGAAAAGGGGGGCTACGCCGGACTTCTTTTTGGTGGCCGCTCACCAAAACTCTCAACTGATGGTCTGGTCTTTGGCGACGCTTTTGTGGCATTGGGGGCTTACCGCATGGGTGATGGCTATAACAGAACGTCGACCAATGCTCCAGACGTCGCTTTTTCCAGTGCACACACTGGTGGCGCTCATTTCCTTTTCGGCGATGGATCCGTTCGCTTTATCAATGAAAACATTGACTGGCTGCCTTGCACATCCTCCACAGTGGAGCAGTGGGGCACATTCAATAAATTATGTGCGATCTCTGATGGTTATACCGTCAGCGATTACTAAACGGCACCTTGGGTATAGCTCGCATACGATCTGAGATTGATAACCAGGAATCGTCTGGCGTTTACTTAGAACATCCTCACGTGCCTTGTCACGGCTTTATCCTGGGGTTTCATGCGTAACAACGTCCTCCGCCGCCGGACGTTACCATTGATCCAATCCTGATTTAATACTTTGACAATGCACGAGTGAGTCACGGCTTCGTCACCTGGAGCAAAGATTCACGGCTCAACTCATCCGTTTGGCGATTTTGACAATAAGTAAAATCGCCAAACGGATATTTTCCTTTAATCTCAATTGATAGAGCATTTTCGTTAACCGGGGACAATATGTATCGTCGCAAATCTTTTTTTCGATTGGCAAGTGCCTGCTTGTGGGTCGTTGTTCTCGCTAGTGGTTGCGGAGGTGCGAGAATCAGCGAGTACGAACGTGATCAAGCCACACTGCAGGCAGCGAAAGGCCAGTTAGAAGCCACTGGAGCGAAAATCGAGGTTAAGCAATTCCCTCAAGGAGATGCTTTTATTGTGAATCTGAGTGGCCAGACTTTAACAAAAGAGACCTTCGCTCAGCTCGATAAATTGAATCGGATTGTGGAGCTTGATCTCAGCAAAACCAACTTCAAAGACGAGGATATGGCTGAAATCTGCCACACAAATATTCGCGGCGTCCTCATGAAATTGAATCTGAGCGATACGTCACTGACTGATAGAGGGCTAAATGAGATAAGCTCGGTTTACTTTCTGCATGAACTCAAAGCAGAAAATACACAGATCACCGACGACGGCCTCAAGGGATTAAAAGATCGCTGGCCCGCGATTAAAGTCAAGAAGTAATAATCTCGCTCCACTGAGTCATACAGCACCTCACCATGCCGATGGTTGTGGGCATGAACTCTTGTTTTCCGGCTGCTTTTCAAGTGAATCATTGAAACCATATCCCACATGACGAGATGACGTAAAACAGTAGGGCGCATGAAGTCTTCGGAATGCACCAGCTATTGCATTGCACGCCGAATTGGTGCATTGGCATGCACCCCACTAGCTGAGTCATATAGCAGACCGCCATGCCGATAGTTGTGGGCATGAACTCTTGTTTTCCGGCTGATTTTCAAGTGAACTACTGAAACCATCGCCCACATGACGAGATGACGTAAAACAGTAGGGTGCATGGAGTCTTCGGAATACACCAGCTATTGCATCGCACGCCGAATTGGTGCATTGGCATGCACCCTACTAGCTGAGTCATATAGCAGCCCGAAACGCCGATAGTTGTGGGCATGAACTCTTATTTTCCGGCTGCTTTTCAAGTGAACTACTGAAACCATCGCCCACATGACGAGATGACGTAAAACAGAAGGGCGCATGGAGTCTTCGGAATGCACCAGCTATTGCATTGCACGCCGAATTGGTGCATTGGCATGCACCCTACTAGCTGGCGGTGTTCAGGGTGATGGTGTTTCCATTGTCATCGTTAATGAGCGTCGCGTTTGATACCGGCAAAGATGACCCTAAAAAACAGGATCAGCCCTGACATCCGTGGATGCCGGGCTGATCTGTTGTGGATTACACTTCCATTGATTCAGAAATCGAAAAGCCTCAGATCGGATTTTCAAAGAGGCCAGGCCAATCGTCCGTTAGCAGCCTTCTGCTGCTGAACGAGATTGGGGAATGCGGTCATCGACATCATAGGCCATGCCAATCGCACGGAGGGCCTTGATCGACCACCAGGTGATGTCAAATTCCCACCACTTGTGGCCGGCAGGAGCCACGTTCGGGTGAGCGTGATGGTTGTTGTGCCAGCCTTCGCCGTAAGCGAAGATCGCGACCCACCAGAGGTTCTTGGAAGCATCGCGGGTGTCATAATTTCGGTAGCCCCAAAGATGGGTCGCCGAATTCACGAACCATGTGCCATGATAAACCAGCGTCATTCGCAGGCAGAGTGCCCACAGGAGAACCGACACGCCGGTGTAAAGATCAAGTCCACCAGCCAGGTAACCCAGACCAAAGAAGAAGACACCGGAACCGATCAGGATCAAGCCATAATAGCGTTCAAAGAATTGAAGCATGGGATCCTTGATAAGATCTGGTACATAACGTCGCATGACCATGGCCTTGGCATCGGGTGAGCGACGCACGAACAACCAGGCAATATGCGACCACCACCGGCCATCGAATGGCGAGTGAGGATCACCTTCGTGGTCGGAACGCTGATGGTGCAGGCGATGCGTGGCTGTCCAGAAGAGAGGGGAACCTTCTCCGGAAAGCACGCCGCACAAGGTACAGAGGAAGCGAAAGGGTTGACGCAACCGCAACGAGCGGTGCGAGAGACAGCGATGATAGGCCAGGCAAATCCCAATACTGCCTGTCAACCAGTGCATCACCAGAAAGACGCCCAAGGCTGTCCAGGTGAAGAAGAAGGGAGCGGCAATCGCACCCACGTGCATAATGGTCAGCCAGCCAACCACCGGCCAGTCGATGTTACTCCATCGCAGTTGGCGGGGGCTGTATGATTCGTACATGGTGGACAGGGCCGGATTATTTTCACCGACGACGCCCTTGGACGCACTGCGGGAGGCCCGGACTGCGTCGGCAATCTCTTTGGCTGACTTTTGTTGTTTTACTGGCGGAGCAGACACAGGTGCCATCGCCACCGCTGCGACAGGTACGACAGCTGCAACTCGCTCGCTGGGTGCTGCGTCTGAAGGAAGGGTGCTGGCATCAAACCCGCCAAGCGTCTCATCGTCGGTAGTTGCTGCCACCGATTCACAAGCTGATCCGCTCTTGCCATCGCAACACGGCGTCAGGTTCTGAGAAGCGACTTCCAGTGAAGCAACATCCTGTGGAGCTGCCAAAGGCGTTGAGTCAGGAGCGTTTTTCAAGGATTCATCGGCCGGTGCAACCGGAGAGAGTGAAGAAGGAGACATATCCAAAATTCCCGAGTTGGTTATTAAGTCGTCGGCATCCCCGACGGGACGGGGAGTCTTATAAACCAAACATCGTGATTAGTGTGTCTGTTGAGTGTAAACCTTTTGTCAAACTTGTGTCATCCCGTAACCTCTTCCCCTGATTCATCTTGCGCGGATCCCTCCGCAACGAAGCGATATCCGGTTCCGCGAACTGACAAAATATGGGACGGTTTTGAGGAGTCTGGCTCGATGAGCTTTCGTAATCTCAACACAAAATTGTCGATTGTCCGCGTGGTGACTTCTGCGTGTTCATCCCAGACATGGTTGAGAATGCGAGTGCGCGACAGAACTTCACCTTCATGCTCGATAAAGTATTTGAGCAATTCGAGTTCCAGCGTTGTCAGACTGTGAGCACGCTCCCCCACATGCACCTGAAAAGTCTGGAAGTTCACCACCACTTTCCCAAACGCAAATTTGTGCCTGACATCAGGGCGTGCCGTCTCGGCTTCAGATTCCACCGCAGTTTCCCGCAAGTCATTGACGCCGCCCTGAAGCGCAATGGCTGCTGCCAGGGCTTGCCGCCGTTCGATCAGGCTTTTCACCCGGCTGAGAAGTTCGGGGAGAGCAAACGGCTTGGTCATGTATTGATCCCCTCCCAGATCGAAGGCGAGGATTTTGTCCTCGCTCAGCGTTCGGGCCGAAAGCACCAGTACGGGGATCATCACGTTCTTCTTTCGGAGTTCGCGAAGAACTTCATATCCGGATAAGCCGGGAAGCATCAGATCCAGCACAATCAAGGCAAACTCATCACCACCCGACTGCTCCAAAGCCGCCAGTGCGAGATGCCCATCGGGAGTGACCAGAACCTCATACCCTTCCTGCTCAAAATTGAACTTCAGGCCATCGGCAATGGCTTCTTCATCTTCAACAACCAGAATTTTCATTGCATGACTCGTCCGGGTAAGTCGACTTCGAACGTAGTACCAACCAGAGAGGGGAGTTCTTCGACAGCACTTCCCCCGCCGCGAACAGGGGTTCGATCCCAACTGCCCACTGGCGAAGACGAAGCATGGACGTAAACCTTGCCCTTCAACTGCTTGACCAATGTCTGAACAATATAAAGGCCCAACCCCGTCCCTTTTGTGCGCCTCTGTAATTCATTGCCAGACCGATAGAACATCTGAAAAATGCGTTTGTGTTCTCCTGGAGGAATCCCCTCACCATTATCAGTAACCCGCACGACAATGCGACCGCGATCGCGTGCACGAACCTGAACCTTCACCAGCGGCGGATGACCACCATACTTTATGGCGTTATCAAACAGATTGCGAAAGATCGTTTCTACCACCACCTGGGGTGCCCGTAAGACAGCTGTCTCCAGGTCGAATTCAAAAATGTCACCCGCCTCCTTTTGATAGTGGCCAGCCACATCCTGAGCCACTGATCTCAGCAGCGAATCAAGCAACAGATCTGTCGTGGGCGTCTGGCGGCCAATCGCGTCAATACGCCCGACTTCCAGCAACTGGGAAATCAGATTGTCGAGCCGTTCCAGCTCGCGCGACATGGTGGAATAAAACTTCTGCCGCTGATCATCCGAAAGAGTCCGCAGAGAAAGCGTCTCCAGGTACAGACTGAGTGAGGCAATGGGTGACTTTAGCTCATGCGTCACGGCATCGACAAAATTGGATTGCCGCTGATTCAGCCTCACTTCCTTAATCATCAACACCATGTAGACAGAAAGCCCCGTCAGAATCAGTGTGAATACCACCACACCAAGCACCAATGCCGCCCACCACGTGTTCTGCGCAAACAGCACAATCCACACGATCATCAGGCTCACATTCAGCACAATGAGCGTCACACTCAATGTGATCGGAAGATGAAGTGAGCGGCGTTTCCGGAAGAGGGCACTCATGGATTTTCAGGAATCAGGAACCACATTCAGACACGGGCGACAATGGCCACGTCCTATTCTTGCGCAGGAAGCGTTCTTTGGGAACAGTGTTCTCTTCAGGTTTCCGAAAGTCAATTTGTAGCGATTTGACAACCTGACGGGATGACCTAAGGTTCTGGGGGTTCATGCGAATGCAGGCATTTGTCGAGTCGATTCACTGAAAGACCGGACAGATTGCCTGATCGGGCCATTTGCAGAATCGTGCAGAAGGAACTTTTGCCGATCATTATGGCATGAGATTTCTTCGCGAGTCATCAGCCTCAATGGTATTTCTTCGGTATTGGTAATGACACTGACTTCCGATTCCGCAGTGCTCGACTTAATGGCATCAGCCGGAGGCCCTGATGTTGTGCCAACGCCATGCTATCCGCTGGATTCCTCGAGAGTCCTGCTGGGTCTGGTGAATCTTGTTCGCCGCTCAGAACGGGACAGCACACCTGACCGGGCGGATGTTCAACTTTGCGGACTGATCAGTCATCGCGTTTTCCGCAGCCTGCTTAATGGACTGCAATTTCGTGACCCCGCCACGATGCGGCACAGTCAGCGTGTGGCCAGATTGGCGGCTGGGCTTGCCAAATATCTTGGCTGGGACGATCGCAACCTGCGTGCTCTGGAAATTGCCGCACTTCTTCATGACTTGGGAAAAGTGGGTGTCCCTGACAGCATTCTGTTTAAACCCGCCAAGTTGAATGCCGACGAACTGCGTCTGATGACCCAGCATTACATGCTAGGGATCGACATTCTCGAAACCTGCCGTGTTGACCCTCTGATTCTGCGCATCATCACTGACTCACACCATCGGTATTCACGCACACCTCGCGGCAACAAGGCATTTAGTGAAATCCATCAAGGGGCACGAATTCTTGTCGTCGCGGATGCTTACGAGTCGCTCAGCCATGATCAGGTGTTCCGACGGGCCAAAGCTCACGACGAAATTCTCAAACTGTTGAATGAAAATGCCGGAACTCAGTTCGACGGCAACATCGTTTCCGCCATGCAGCGATGGATACATACCTATGGCCCACCTGCGTTAGATGGCTCGATGACGGAAGAAGAGCCGCTGGTTCACTATTTCGCCCCTCCCTCTCATGCCGAGCTTGCAGAAGCAGCGAATCTCAGTCATCTCTTTAGCTATCTCCACACGCTGCATGGTCTCTATGACGGCATGTCGATCATTGATTCCAATCGACGCATTCTCGTCTGGGATCGTGGCGCAGCCCAGACTTTGCAACGTCCTGCCAACGAGATTGTCGGGACAACCTGGAAACCGCAATTATTCGGGTATGCCGATGACCGGGGTGTCCCCCTGGCAGCCTCGCAATGCCCGGTTGAAGCGATCTGCGCGACCGGTGCCAGCTATGCCGCCACATTAAATATGAACAATGGGAATGGCCAACCGGTCAGCCTGGAAATTCAGGCCTTTCCTTTAATCGATAAAAACCATCGTTTGCAAGCGATTGCCGAGATCTATCGCCGGACAGAACGAGAAGATGAAATCATCGCGTCTCCTGAACTACACGCCCTCAAAATGATGGCCAGTCAGGATGCTTTAACACGTGTCGCGAATCGGGGAGAGCTTGATAGTCAGCTGGAACAGCTGCTCAAAAAGTATCAATCCACCGGGGCCAATGATCCCTTTAGTGTGATCTTTGTTGATGCCGACCACTTCAAAAGTATCAATGATAAATATGGACATACTGTTGGTGATCAGGTGCTGGTCGATCTGGCCCGGTTGCTGCAGCATGAGTCCTATTCCGGCGAGATTATTGGCCGCTATGGCGGTGAAGAGTTTATTGTTGTCTGCCCGGCGTCAGACCTCGATCTGGCGGTGAGAAAGAGCGAACGTTTTCGGATGAGCATTCAGTCGATGCGGCTTTCCGATCAACCATCACTGCGAATCACCGCGTCATTTGGTGTCACGCAAGTGATCGCCGGCGACACGGTGGCCTCTCTAATTGAACGGGCCGACAAAGCCCTTTACGAGGCCAAACAAACCGGGCGCAACCGAACCTGCCAATTGATGTCAACAAACGGTCGCAAAGCCTCTGCGTCATCAGATTATCAGGACGACGACGAAGATCCTTTCAAACTGGTGCAACGATTTCATATCGGGGTCGGTCAGGGGATCGTCCAGAAACTGACAGGCTTTGTCGATGATCACAACGCGAAACTGCTGACCGTAGAACCGGGGCGCGTGAAAATGCGATGCGGTTCAGGGACGATCTTTGGCATGTGGGGATGGATGAACAGCATGCGACCCGTCACGCTGGAAATCGTCCTTCCGGAGATGGTGGATATTCATAAAGGGCATGCCTCACGCCGCGGCCCCAATTCTCCTGAATCCATCTGCGTGACGGTGCGAGCGGTCGGCAATGCCCGTTCACAATCGACATTCCAGATCCGGGCCAAGCACTTGCTCATGGAACTCAAAGAATACCTTGTCCCTTGCGACAGCCCCACGCTGAAATCGTGATCGCAAAAGCCGACACCGCAGGTGACATGCCCAGAGGGATGATAAAAGGATCTCTTCTACCTCCTGTCCGAAGGCTCCCTCTCCCTCAGGGAGAGGGTTGGGGTGAGGGCCGATGAACCAGCCGTGTTTCCAAAGCCCATACCAATCCTCTCATCCGGCCTGCGGCAACATTTTCCCTCAAAGAGAGAAGGATTTGATGGTTTTCGGACAAATTAAGAACCTTCGGAATTCGCTCACATTAAAAAATGTGAAAGCCTGTTCCATTTCTTTTGGATTCTGATACGCAAAAGCATCAGGATACGTGGGTCTGAGCTGACGCCTTTCCTGGCGTCGCCATAGATCGTTCGATCAACCCCGAGATGAGCCTCAATCATGAAGAGAATCCTGACCTCACTGTCGGCAATAGTTTTGGGAATACTCCTGGGATATGCCGCCACTTCCGTGGACTGGCAACGTTCCCTGCGAGCCGCAGTCGATACTCCCGTTGATGCCCCGGTCATTGTGCCGCAAAACGAAGTTTCACCGCCAAGCCTCGCCATCACGCCACAAAATGTCCCCCAGGCAACTCGGGCGAAGGGATTGAATCCCTCCGATCAACTGGCCCTCGACACCCACAACCGTCTGGCAACAGCCGCCCTCGCCCAGTCCGGCAAGAAGCCGAATATCCTCGTCATCTGGGGCGATGACATTGGCACTTGGAACATCAGCCACAACAGTCGCGGCATGATGGGTTACAAAACACCAAACATCGACCGCATCGCCAGAGAAGGCGTGTCTTTCACCGATTATTACGGCCAGCAAAGCTGCACGGCAGGACGCGCGGCCTTCATCGGCGGCACGGTTCCGGTGCGTACCGGCATGACCAAAGTCGGCATGCCTGGGGCAAAGGAAGGCTGGCAGAAATCCGATGTCACCATGGCCACCGTCTTGAAAAGCCAGGGCTACGCCACCGGGCAGTTTGGCAAGAACCATCAGGGAGATCGCGATGAACACCTCCCGACCATGCACGGCTTCGATGAATTCCTCGGCAGCCTCTATCACTTGAACGCCGAAGAAGAACCCGAAAACCGCGACTATCCCAAGGACATGAAACTGCCGAACGGAAAGACGTTCCTTCAGCAGTTCGGGCCGCGTGGTGTGCTTAAGTGCAAATCCGATGGCAAAGGGGGACAGACCATCGAGAACCTCGGGCCACTCACGAAGAAACGCATGGAGACGATCGACGACGAATCAATGGCCGCTGCCAAGGATTTTATTAAGCGGCAAGCCAAGGCCGAGACACCGTTCTTCTGCTGGTGGAATGCCACCCGGATGCACTTCCGCACACATGTGAAGAAAGAACACTTCAACATTTCAGGGCAGGATGAGTACAGCGATGGCATGGTCGAGCACGACCTGCATGTCGGTGAACTGCTCAAATTGATCGACGACCTCGGCCTCGCCGACAACACGATCATCCAGTATTCAACCGACAACGGCCCGCACTACAACACCTGGCCCGATGCCGGCACCACGCCTTTTCGCAGCGAAAAGAACTCCAACTGGGAAGGAGCTTTCCGCGTTCCCTGTTTCATCAAGTGGCCCGGCAAATTCCCGGCTGGTGTGACACTCAACGGCATTGTTTCCCACGAAGACTGGCTGCCAACTTTCGCCGCCGCCGCCGGAGCACCCGACATCAAAGAAAAGCTGCTCAAGGGGACAGAACTCAATGGCCGCTCCTACAAAAACCACCTCGACGGCCACAACCAACTCGACTATCTCGCCGGCAAGGTGGAAGAATCTCCCCGCAAGGCATTCATCTACGTCGGCGACGACGGCAATGTCATGTCGATCCGCGTGGGCGATTGGAAAGCGACATACCTAGAAAACCGTGCCGAGCAACTGCAAGTCTGGCGTGAGCCGCTCGTCCACCTGCGTCTGCCGCTGCTCTTCAATCTTCGCCGCGATCCGTTCGAGAAATCCCAGCACAACTCCAACACCTATCACGACTGGATGATTGACCGGGCCTTCGTGCTGATTCCGCTTCAGGCCGTCGCCAGCGAATTCCTGTTAACGCTCAAGGAATTCCCGCCCAGCCAGACGCCGGGTGACTGGAGCCTCGACACCCTGGAGAAGCAAATCAAGCAGATGACCGTTCCCGGTGAATAAGCACGCGTGTTGAAAACACGCCATGCTTCGTCAAATCTTGCCGGGTCAGACGTTTTGTGAGACCTTTTCAGAAGAGTGGCAGGGCGGGAGACGCAGGCGATAGCGCGACTCCCGCCCCCTTGCTTCACTGGCCCTCTTGCTTCACTGGCCCCATTTGCAGAACATCCCGATGAAATCTTCACTCTTTGCACTCGTTATGATTCTCATCACCAGTTCCCAAACCCTTGCCGCCGACCCGCTGCCCTCGTGGAATAACACCGCTTCCAGGCAGGCCATCATCCAATTTGTCGAAAAAGTGACTCGGGAAGGAAGCCCCGATTTTATCCCAGAATCAGAACGCATCGCTACGTTTGATAACGATGGCACTCTCTGGTGCGAACAGCCCATGTATGTGCAACTCGCCTTCGTGCTGGATCGCGTCAAAGCTCTGGCCACCCAGCATCCCGAGTGGAAGACTCAGCAGCCATTTCAGGCCGTGCTGGAAAATGATCTCGCCACATTGGCCGACAGTGGCGCGAAAGGTCTGGCAGAGCTGACCATGGCCACCCACGCGGGAATGACGGCTGGCGAGTTCGAGCGCATCGTCCTCGACTGGTTGGCCACCGCCCGGCATCCCAGGTTCCATCGCCCTTACACCGAATGTGTCTATCAGCCGATGCTGGAACTGCTCACCTATCTGCGGTCAAAAGGCTTCAAGACCTACATCGTCTCGGGAGGCGGCATTGAGTTCATGCGGCCCTGGGCAGAAAAAGTCTATGGCGTTCCCCCTGAGCAAGTCATTGGCAGCAGCATCAAAACAAAGTACGAAGTACGTGATGGCCAGCCAGTCATTGTCCGACTGCCGGAGATCAATTTTATCGATGACAAAGCGGGCAAGCCGGTCGGTATTCATCAATACATTGGCCGCAAGCCGATCATGGCTTTTGGTAATTCGGATGGTGACTACGAAATGCTCGAGTACACAACGACCTCAACCCGCCCCGGTTTGGGGTTGTTCGTTCATCACACAGACGGCGAGCGGGAATATGCCTATGACCGCCAATCGCCGTTCGGTCGACTGGATCGCGGGCTGACCGATGCCCCCAGGCGGGGCTGGATCGTGGTCGATATGAAATCTGACTGGAAGCAGATCTTTCCATCAGAAAAGTAATGGTCGCTGAATATCTTTGTTTAGAACCGAAGACCGGCACCTACGTTGGAAAAGAACCGGGCTGAGTCATCGCTCAGTCCCCAGCCCACACGCACGCCCACTTCAAAATCGGGCGTCACCAGATAGTGAATGCCGGGACTGACATATTGCGTTGTCTGAGCCGACTCACGGTTGTCGCTGAAGATTCCGAAGTATTCGATGTGGGCCTTCCATTGCTCATGCACCGGCACCTTGAGCACCACCGAAGGTGCCCACAGGTTAAAGTGATCCCCCTCTTCCGAACTGGCGGCATACCGCAGGCAGGCATCGAGCGTCCAGTTGTGGGGAAGTGTCCAGCCGAAGACATAGCCGGTTGAAAACTGCGTGGCGTTCGCCTCGCCAGACGTTGGGGTATTCGCCTGCATAATCAAAGCGCTTCGTGGTATCCAGCCATCCTGTTCAGTGATAGAGACTTTGAAGCCATAGAGCAGGCTCCCTTCGTGCTCCTTGTCCCCCAGAAGAAATTCATCTTCATCGGGGGAACTCACACTGCTGACCGATCCGCCACCCCCGACTTCATAGTTCCAGCCAATCCGGAACTCAATTTTCTCACTGAGACCAACGCGGGTCAGAACTTCTGGGAAACTGTGCGTCTCGGCTCCCCCCGGGTTATCGAGAAACGAATATGACGTTTCCACCACCACGCGGCTGCGTCCCACCACCGTCGTGGCCGGCGTAAACGAGTCACGATCCGTTTCGATTTCGTCTTTTTCCTTTGGGCTAAAGACTTCTGACGGCTCCGTCAGCAGTTGTTCCAATGAAGTTGCCGGTTCCTGGCAGAAGGCTCCTTCGGCACTCACGAAGATCAGCAAAAGGCCAAAGAACGGGACAATCACCGCTGTTAAGCCAAACAACCGGAGGATTTCGGAAGAAGACGGCATCGCCACACCAGCCAAAGACGGATTATAAAATCGACTTCCCGAAAACAGCCCAGAAAAATCGAGCGTTTTACAAAATGCACACCTGTTCTTATCGGCAGATAAAGATCAAAAAACCGCACCAATTGCGAACCTGGATGATGTCCTTCAGTCATGAAGGAATAGCCATGCACATGTTCCGCCAGAATTCTGTGTTCAAACATAAAAGAGGGCTGTTCACTCCGGTGAGCTGACTCAGGCGCATTTACGGTAACTTGTCGATCGCGCTGGCATGATGAAGGCTCATGATTTCATCGCTGGTGAGTGCTCTGTCAAAGACCGCCAGGCCGCCAAGCTTCCCCTTCATCGCTTCTCCCAGCATGCTGCCGACGGCATAGCGTGCCGCCACGGTAAAGTCAGCCGCTCCATCGGGTTTAGCTTTGGAATGAAGCTCCGGCTGATACTGAAAAACTCCTCGCCCATGATAGTAAGGATTGATCCCTCGCGATGTTCCTCCGGGGCCTTCCGTCATGAAGTAAGGATCATCCCGCTTGTCGGTTTTCGGGCGGATCGATCGTTCTTCTAATTTCCCATTGAAGTACGCCTTGAGCCACTTGGAGTCATACGTAAAAGCCAGCGTCACCCACTGTTTTTCAGGCACAGGAGAGAGCGAGGCGGCGTAGTCGGCACACCAGGGGAACGCCGAACCGTCGGCTCGTCGCGTCACGCCGCCCTCGGACGACACGTGCGGCGTCAATTGCCGTGGCCCGCCATAGGTCGGCATATTGAGCAGCATGGCGTATTGCCGTGAACCGCTATCGTCATTGGCTCCTTTGCCTTCGCTCCAGATGCCGGCAATCGTCACGCCACGCTTCATTTCTTCCAGTCGAACCACGGCAAACATACTGACTTGAGCCTCCGGCCCATGAATATCCAGATCACCCAATTCCGCGTGCCTGGCCAGCAGATACTGCTTGCTATTGAAGTCGATGGAATACCCGGAAAATGGCCCGCCCGGCACACGGGAAATCGGCCCGCCCACCTCGGTTAACGGATGAGCTTCTTTGGTGCCGGTCGAACGCCGAGGCTGGCCCGGTTCTTCACCGAACATCCAGAAAGCCACGAGATTCGGCGTCTTGTGGATGACTTCGGGGTCGCCCAACGGCTGAGTCTCAACATCCGAATTGGTCATGACTTCTTGCTTCTCAGCCGAATCAAGGACGCTCGGTAGGAGTGAGGCTCCCATCAGGACTGTCAATAAAGAGAATCTCATGGTAATTTTCCAGCAGAATGCTAGTGAAGCGTTGCCTCTGAGCCTGTAAGTAGAGCTACAAGCCGCCGCAACAATTCATCGGAGTACGTTGATGCACTCTGTGAAAAATCCTGTGCGAATGCAAGACTCGCTTGTCCGTTGATTGCGGCCAAATCATGTTGATCTATGAAAAACTTCACAGCCCTTGATTCAGGATTCCGTTCACTCTGCCCGTCATGTTTCTACAAAGGGAGTCAGTGAGAAAATGACAAAACTGATGATCTGCCTGGTGTTGATCGGTTGTGGAGCCACCATCGTTTGCTCAGTCCCGACTCAAAACCGCCCTGATGACTCGTTGACGATGCACATCAAGGTGTACGAACAGCGGAGTGAAGATTCCGAACCGAGGGTGGTTGCCAACCCTTCGATCCAGACGCTGCCAGAACGTCTACTGACATACAAAAGTGGCGGTAAGGTCGAGGCCCGTACCGATAACCATTTCTTCTATGGGACAAAAGTCACCGGCAAGCTTGGTCAACCACGCGCTGGCCATGTACCCATGGAGATTAAAATCAGTACGGGTTTTAAGGTGGCTCAAGAAAATGACCCAGAATCTCTATTAGTGCAGACAGATTCCATAGAAATTCAAGCCGTCATCAGGCTGGGGGAAACCAAGCGTTTTTCATGTTCCGACTTTCGATACTGCGAAATTCGGATCGAGTCCACTGATTCCCCTAAAAAGCCTTAGCCCTAACGCAGCCTTTTTAGGGGGATTTGGCTTAACCGCAATCACTCGTATGACCATCGCGGTTGTATTGTCCTTGAGACCCACAGAAATTGGACAGAGTGGTTGCACCACTACGGATGAATCCATTCCGTCCGACCATCGGCCCAGTTCTCTTTCTTCCAGATCGGGACGCGGATTTTTAACTGATCAATGACAAACTGTCCCGCTTCAAATGCAGCGGCTCGATGAGCGGTCGAGACCGCAACTGCCACGCTCACCTCTCCCGGTTCCAGATGACCCAGACGATGAATCAAAGAGAGTCCTTTGATTTCCCAGTGTTGGCGGGCTTCCTGTTCAATTCGCTCCATTTCGGCCAGCGCCATCGGAGCGAAGCCTTCATAGTCGAGCGCGATGGTTTGCTCTCCATGAGTGAACTCTCGCACGGTTCCCAAGAAGAGAACAACGGCTCCTGCTGCCGGTGTCTGCACCTCCTGAAGAAGCGAAGCCGTATCAATGAGAGTGTGTGTCAGTTGAGCCATAAGTCAGGTTTCAATATCTCGTGCAGAACAAATTCTGAGAGTGTATGCGATATTCAATCACCCACCGCTCACCGGAGGAAAACACGCGACATCCTGCTGAGGAGAGACCAAATCTGCATCAGAGGCATACTGCGTTCCCACCGCGAACAGGAGTCGTGCCTTCAACGGCTTCAACGGAGGGTATTGCTCAACCAGCACATCACGCACCTGACCAATCGTGATCTGTGAGCCGCTTCCCGCAGCGACCAGAATCTGCACGCAGGGCAATCCCACCAATTCCCTGGCCAGCGCAAACAACTGCACGTTGACAGTCATCCCCGCAGAGATTTCAGTTGAAGACATCGGAATTGTCAGCCATTGAGGATATTGAGGAACACCACACTACGCAGCTATTGAATCACATATTTTTTGGACTGATGCTTCAGGCGTGCTTTCAGTTCGGGCATCAGTCCATAAGCGATGGCTAGCAGTTTAATAGGATGTAGCGTGGGGGTGGATGTCCTCTGCTGCATCTGCAGCCGACAACCACTGCATTCGGTAATCCCGAAATCCCACTCCTTGGAACGCATCGTTTCCATCAGATCGTGGCCGATTTTCATTGAAGTGTTAAAGTTGGTTCGCGAAAGCCCGAACGTTCCTGCCATTCCCGAACAACCTCGTTCAACAGCATGAATTTCCAATCCGGGAATCAACCGGCAGATCTCGAGAAACGGCTGGCGTTCTCCCAGTGCCTTTAGATGGCAGGGTGTGTGATAAGCCGCTCTTAATGGCGACATCGCAAGCGGCTCAAAATTGGTGGGCAGTTCCCCTCTGGCAGCCAATTCGCTTAATAACGCCCCCGCTTCAATCGTTTGTTGAGCCACAAGCATCGCATCCGGATGACCTGTCAGACGCGGGTATTCGTTTTTCAAACAGAGGACAGCCGTCGGTTCCGTACAGACAATCCGGTAGCCCTCTCGCGCAAACTGTGCCAGCAGACGCACATTTTCCATCGCCAGATCTCGTGCCGCAGTCAGTTCTCCCACCGAGACCAATGCCATCCCCGAAGCCAGTTGTCCCTTGGGAACATGCACGGCCATTCCCAGATGCTCAGCGATCCGGCACCAGGCTGTGGCTAATTCGGGATCATGGTAGTTCGCAAAATGATCCGTGAAATAAATCATCTTTCGTGATTCTGGTTTGTCCAGGGAAGAGGCTCCCCATTGATCAGGCAATGCTCCAATGAAAGATTGACGGGCGAACAACGGGAGCCGGCGGTCCTTCGCGACGCCAAAGACCCACTCCAAAGTGCGGCGGAAGAAACGCCAATTGAGCAATCGATTCAGCACAGGGGCCAGCGTATTCCCCCAGGCGCCCCAGATATCTGGCCGGGAGAGCAACCAGTCCACGCGGGTAATTCCCTGCTGGACAGCCGCCTGGGCCTTGAGTTCAATCGCGATGCGGGGAATATCCACCTGCGAGGGGCACTCGGACGCACACTGCTGGCAGTTAAAACAGGAGTTCAGAACTGGCAGCATTTCGGGACGAGTCAGTTCTTCAGCCGCAATGCGACCCGAGAGAACATCCCGAAAGATCGCGGCTTTGGCCCTTGGAGAACTCCCTTCATTCCGGTCAATATGGAAGAACGGACACATCCGATGGCTGCGATCTTCCCGCCGACATTCTCCGCAGCCGTTGCAGGTATTTGCCGCTTGTGTTGCTTCAACGAACGACCAGGAATGCTGCAATTCGACCAACTCACCCGAGCCAGAAAGTGACTGGTTTTCCCCTTCTGTCGCCAAGTGCTTGAGTTCGATCCCGCCAATTTTTGCAGAAGTCAGGTGCCTGCCTGAGTGATTCCCGTCTCCGTTCCCATTGCGCGCAACAACTCGTGATGAATCAGAGACGACGTGCCCTGCGCCCAACAGTTTTTGCGGGTCAAAAATCTCCTTGATCTCGCTAAAGACATGGCACAGCGGGCCGTATTGTTCACGCAGAAATGCCGTGCGATGACTTCCCAGACCCTGCGTGCTGCCGATACTTCCTCCCAGTGACCAGACAAGTTCAAAGAGTGACGATTGCAACTGCTCCAGTTGGCCCAGAGGCCACGCCTGATGGGCACTCAACAAAGGACGAAAATGAACGATCCCGGTGCCGGCATGGGAATACATGACACTGGAAATATCCGCGATTTGAAAGGCCTTATGAGCTTTCGTCAGGAACTCGGCCAGCGATTCAGGGGGAACCACCAGATCATCAAAAATCCGAACCGTTCGCATTCCTCCCCGCGGTTGCTCCAGACGGGGAA
The DNA here is from genome assembly GCF_056500625.1 of Planctopirus sp. SH287. Classification (NCBI taxonomy): domain Bacteria; kingdom Pseudomonadati; phylum Planctomycetota; class Planctomycetia; order Planctomycetales; family Planctomycetaceae; genus Planctopirus; species Planctopirus sp. SH287. Next base: position 4,248,807 of record NZ_CM151403.1, read on the forward strand.
GAATCCGGCGAGGAAGCGACCAGAGAAACTCAACATCGCTGGGAGAATTTGCTTCATAGGCCGTGAGATGCCCCTCAGCAATATGGGCCACACTTTTGCGTAATCGGGTCAGTTGCGACCGGCAATCGCTTTCCGTCTCGGCAACAACCTCCAACAAAACCGCCGCTTCCATGGTGGGCGGAATGATCATCAGAAAACGATCATTCAACTCACGTGCCAATGTCAAGACTCGCCGGTCCACCAGATCACAAGCCGCCGGTTCCAGTTCGCGGGTCTGATAGACAGCTTCAATCGCCGAATCCAGTGAGGGACAAAGGAGCAGCAGCACCCCCCGATGAGGCGGCAAAGGAACGGTATGCAGAGTAATGCCTGTGTAAAGCCCCAGCGTCCCTTCCGACCCCACCAGCAGCCGGCAAAGATCCAGCCGCTCATCCGTCAGCACACCGCGAAGTTGATAGCCACCGCGACGGATCGGCGTGGTGCCGGGCTGACACGTTTTGATGAGATTGGCTTGCTCGCGCAGAATCGATTCCAAGCGACAGACAATCGTGCGTTTCATTTGATGCGGTGCGTTTTCAGTCGCATGGCTTTCCGGCATGGCGAGCGGTTCCAATCCCGCCATGAACTGCGTGCCGCGTGACAGCATGACCTGCATCGTCGCCACATGATCGTGGGCCGCGCCATGCTTCAAACCGTGCGGCCCACTGGCATCCAGACCAACCACCCCGCCCACCGTGGCTGTCGCTGAATCCAACGGGAGAATTCCAAACTCTCGACCATATGGCCGAAGCTTGCGGTTCAACTCATCAATCGTCATCCCCGGCTCAACCCGCACTGTCCGTTCACCCATCGACAGAATGCGGTTCATGCGCGTCGAGAAATCCACCACCAGCCCGCTTCCCAGCGACTGGCCAAAAATCGATGTCCCAGAACCACGAGCCGTCACGGGAATTCGCTGTTCGTGACAATACTCCATGAGAACTTCAAGATCTTCGACGTCCTCGGGAACGGCAACGCCCGCCGGGGTTTCTCGCCCCACTCCCCCATCCTGTGAATACAGCGAAGAGGCGACCGGGCTGAGATCGAGGGTGCCTCGAAACAGTCCCGAGAGATCTTCACGGATGCGAGAAGGCCAAATTTCCACTGTGACTGTTGATCCGTTATGTGATGAAACTGCTCAAAATCTGTATCGATGCGAACATTCTCAAAGGGACGACACGCCTCCAATTTCCTATAGCCTAACCAAGTCAGCTCATGACCTGAAGGAACGCGGGGATCCTGATGTTAGCATCTCACGGAGAGGAACGATCAGAAACACCGCCTGGAACGGGCTTCCACGTGATTGTGAACAGGCGAGCATTCTCTTGTCATGTTTCAATCTTGCCATGATCAAATGCTTGCACCACGGGAGATTTGAAAAGCTGAGGTTATCGCGATATCCAGCGGGTGCTATCATGCAGAATCAGGCCACTCGGTGCGAATCTGACAGGACAAATCCCGTTCAGGCATTCCATCGACCATCAAACAGAATTGAGGACGATTCATGACTCCCTGGCCAACCCGGATTCAAGGCCCAGTGGCGGTCATCGGCGATCTTCACGGCCAATTGTCACTCCTGGATTCGATATTAAGTCAATTAAGGCGACTCCCTCGTTATGACGACACCTGGATCGTCTTTATTGGCGACCTGGTCGATCGCGGCCCTGACAGCGCCGGCGTCATCCAGAGGATTATCGATCTGCGTGAAACCCATCGAAAAACAGCAGCCATCTTCGGCAATCATGAACTGGCCATGCTGGGAGCACTCGGGTGGGTCTCGACGCCCGACTTTGCCGAATGGAACCAGCGCTGGGTTCAATTTTATGATTCCGAACCCACGTTTCGATCCTATGGAGTAGAACCCGGCGACCTGACAGGCTTAGCCCAGGCCATCCCCCAGAGCCATCGACAACTGCTGACAGGGCTTCCCTGGGTGGTAGAACACCCGGAAAATATCTTTGTGCACGCCGGTCTGGATCCCAACCAACCCACCGAAATGCAGTTGAGAATTCTGCATGAGAAGGATTGGTCGCTCGTTCGTCCCCCCTGGCTTTGTGACAAAGCACTGGCGGCCAGTGACGGGCCAACAGACAACTGGCGACGCATCGTTTCGGGACATGTTCCAGTTCCAGAAGTGATTTCGCAGCCCAAGCGCTTACTGATCGATACCACCGGCGGCATTCGTGGAGAATTGAGCTGCGTGCTGCTTCCCGAAGGGAAGATCATCCAGAGCTTCGGCGGCACGGATCGTGGCGCTGTCAGTGCTGTTGAAGCCGCCGCCAAAAACAACCCTCCGAAAATCATCCCCGGCAGCCAAACCTCGCCCCATGAACCCGGTCGGGGAGCTTCAGAATCCCGGCAGATCAACGGAAACGCACCAAATCGCCCCCATCCAGCCTCCAGCCACAGCTCGGGAGAATCCCGCGAAAGCACATCACGGCGAAGCTCCAGCCATCACAGCACCAACTCACAGAATTCTGGTTCACAGAACTCTGGCTCACAGTCTCCCAAAATGTCCTGGTGGAAGCGTCTTCTGGGATAACAATCCTCTGGACACACAAGAAATCCGCAGGGTGACATGAATCGTCCCATACCCAACGAGCCGGAAGCGTCAGCGACGGACTCTCGCATTAGCGATCTCGATAATGGACGTAAGGTAGAGTCAAGAAAAATGTTTCGATTCGCAGGGGTGTTGAAGAAGAACTTGTGGCGGCGGAGTGATTAATAAATGATGTCCGTCGCTGACGCTTCCGGCTCGTTGCGTTTCCGGCTCGTGTTGTGTGTGCAATATGTTATGTATGAGTTGAGGATCTGCTGATGAGCCTCCCGCTGGCTTATTTCATCACCTTTACGACGTACGGCACATGGCTGCATGGCCGTGAATCTGGATCGGTGGATCGTCAGCACAATCTTCCCGGCACGCCATTCGTTGCGTCTGATGATCAGATGGAATCTCGTCGCCGCCAGTCACTGCGCCAAGCACCGTATTTGCTGGATCACGCCCGCCGCGAAGTTGTTCTGAACACCATTTGCGAGGTGTGTACCCATCGGGCCTGGGAGCTGCATGCCGTCCATGTCCGGAGCAACCATGTGCATGTGCTGCTCGTCGCGTCCGTCGCTCCGGAAAAAGTGATGAGTGACCTGAAAGCGTGGCCCAGCCGTCGGTTGCGGGAAACGTTTGGAGAAGACGTTGACCGTGATCGCTGGACTCAACACGGCAGCACGCGTTATCTCAATGACGCGAAGTCTGTGCAAGCGGCGATGGTCTATATCCTGGAAGAGCAAGGAGACCAGATGTCGGTGTACGATGCGCGAGTCCGCCGTGACGAGCCACGAGCCGGAAGCGTCAGCGACGGGCATTCGCATTCTCACCGCGAGAACAATGACAAATCGATTTGATGGCCGACTTTGATAGCAAAGAAGCATAGGGAAATGTCCGTCGCTGACGCTTCCGGCTCGTTGTGTTTCGGGCAATTTCCTGCGGCTTCAGAGTGATGTCCCACTAAAAGTCGCCGCCGAAGCTGTCGCCGCCGCCGAAGCTATCGCCAAAATCGCCACCACTGAAATTGCTCGAATCACCAAAATCGCCGCCCGAACCGGTGTCGTTTCGTTGCCAGTCATTCCCCGACAGGGAATTGGCATCATTGCCAAACGCACTGCCATGCCCATGACTATTAAAGAAACTGTCATAAATGTAGTGCCCGGCCATGGCACCAAAGAGACCCGTCAAAAGCGAGCCGCCCCATCCCATGCCTCCGCCAGCAGCAGCACCACCAGCCGCACCACCGCCACCAAATAAGCTTCGAATCAAGGAGATCCCCACCATGAGGGCCATGGCTCCGCCAACAATTACAATGACAGCGCCCCAACCGCCCAGACCACTCTGCTGTCCCGGCTGACCCTGATGAGCCTGCCCGTGATGAGGGGCGGGAGCAGCATTCGGCTGGTGCGAAGGAGCGGCACGTGTTTGACCGAGGCGAGCTAATCCCGCGAAAGACTTTTCTGCACTGGCCACAGCCGCCAACAGAGCCTCATCGTATCGTTTAGCCCGAAAATCCGTCAGCAGAGCTTCCGCCACGGCATTTCTTTGACCGGCTGAAAAACCAGCGTCTCGCAAATGACGATCTGCCACCACTTCCAAGTGAGGCGGATCTTTAAGAATGACGACAAACAGGCCCCGCGCGCGAGCCAGTTGTCCACGATCTTTCACAAAATCCACATAGACCGACTGTTTGGATTTCCCCGAAGCCAATTGGCTTTTCCAGGGTTCCGGTAGTGTCGTGAAAGTCTCCATCTGCACTTCATGACCAGTTTTTGATTCCAGCGCATTCAGCCGCTTTTTCGCCTCTGCTACAACCGCCGGCGAAAAGAAGTTCGCCCCGTCAGAAATTTGCGAAGCCGCCATCGCTGATGGCAGACTCCCGCCAAAAGCCACCAACCCCCACATCATCAGTGGGAGAAAAAACCATCGACCGCCAACAGCCCCACGGGCTGGTGCCGACCAGGACTTTTGAATGGGGGACACGTGCAACATGCGATCTTCCTTCATCAACCGGAATCCACCCAATATCCTGACAACCACGCGGCTCGCGCAGCAGTTCATTGCCCAACACCATGATACAGCGCACGGGGAAAAACGAATCTCAACCGCTGGCGGATCATAAAAATGACCGAAAACCGTCCATTTTCATTGAATGAATGTTCACGCCCTGTTTATTATAAAACGACGAGACGCTCGATCGCTGCTTGCCAGACTTCGACATGAAGGAACATCGTCGTATGACAGAAGCCTTGATCGATGAACTGCAATTAACTCTGATCCCCAAAATCGGCCCCATCACTTACCACAAGCTGGTGCGTTTCTTTGGGAACGCCACCTCCGTGCTGGAAGCATCGACTGCGGCCCTGGAAGAAGCGGGACTCTCTGCCGCTCTCTCAAGCCGCGTCCATCTGGCACGCGATCGCGCCGAAGCCCGGCAAGTTCTGGATCAATGCGCTTCCGCAGGAATTCGCATTCTCCACGATCAGGATGACTCGTATCCCTTTCGCCTTAAGGAAATTGACAACGCGCCGCCGATTCTCTATGTCCAGGGTGAGATCACTCAGGGAGATCAATTATCGGTTGCCATCGTTGGTTCGCGCCGCCCCAGCGTTTATGGCGAACAGATGGCCAAAAACTTTGCCGCAGGGCTGGCTCGAGCGGGAATCACGGTTGTCAGCGGCTTAGCCCGGGGTATCGATGGATTGGCCCATCTGGCTGCGTTGCATGCCGGCGGGCGCACTTTCGCGGTCCTGGGTGGCGGCTTGAACCGGTTGTACCCCCGAGAACATCTGGAACTCGCCAGCCAGGTGGCCATGAACGGCGTCCTGATGACGGAATACGCCCCCGAAGTCCCCGCCATCGCACCTCAATTTCCCCAGAGAAATCGCATCATCAGCGGCCTCTCTTTAGCCACTCTCGTCATCGAAGCTTCCGAAAAAAGTGGTTCGTTACATACCGCCCGGCATGCCATGGAACAAAATCGTGATGTGATGGCCGTCCCCGGTCGGGTCGACTCGGAAGCCTCAGCCGGTTGCCTGAAACTGATTCGCGATGGGGCCATCCTGGTACGAAATGTCGAAGATGTCCTGGAAGCCATTGGCCATCTTGCCGCTCCCGTGGTGCAGCCTTCAGGACATATTGTGCAACAACCTCGGGAACTCCTCCTCAGCGATCAGGAGCGACATCTGCTCAATCTGGTCGCTTCTGAAGCCACTCCGATTGACCAGGTTCTGGTTCAAAGCGGGATTGAACCCTCGCGTGCTCTCTCCACGTTGACAGTCCTGGAAATCCGCAAACTTGTCCGCCGACTCCCCGGCAACTTCGTCACACGAATCGCCTGAAGGCATGACTCATCCCAAAATCAAGACCGGGTCATCTCATTGGGTTGTCTGGTCGTGTCTGGCTCTCCCGCTGGTTCGGCTCTCTCACTGGTTTGGCTGGCGTGGGGACGATTCGCATCCACGGACGATCCACCATCTCCAACAACAGCGGCAGTAGCAGCAAATTCACAATCAGCCCCCCCGCAATCGCCGTGCTGACCAACACCCCAAAGTAAATCAACGGAACAAAGTGCGACGTCGTCAGCACAAGAAACCCTAATATCAATGCCACATTAGAATAGATCAGCGGCTTACGAACTTCTGTCTGAACCTCACCCAGCGCGCCCCGGAAGTCTAACCCCGCCCGACGTGCCCGCAGATACGCCGACATATAAAAGATGCTATCGTGAATCGTCAGTCCCATAGTATCGCTAGAGATCATCGCCGTTCCGATGTTAACCCGCACACCGAGCCAACCCATCGTTCCCAGCAGTAGCATGATAGGCAAGACATTCGGCACCAACGACACCATGCCCATCACCACCGAGCGATAAGCCAGTGACATAATCGCGATCAGACCAATAGCCCCAACCATCAGATCCGTCCGCTGATCCTGCAGCAGACTGTCGATCAGATAATTCAGCAGCACAAACAACCCCGTCACCTGTGACTCGGGAAACTCCCGCTTGGCAAGTTGATCAACACGATCAATCAGATGCTGTTTCTCCTGAGCCGATTGCCGCTCTAATCCCCGCAGCATAATTCGCATGCGGCCTTTTTCCGGATTGTAAAGACTGGGCACAAACTCAGGCTGAAGCGAATTCAACCACTGCGACTGCGACTCCGCATCAGGAATCAGGAATGGCAACAAAGGCACCAGATCAAGCCCATCGGTGATCGCCACAACCTTCGTCAGACCTTTCCCATCGGTCTTCATCATTTCGCGCAAATCATTCGCCAGTTGACGAACCTTATCCAGATGCTCGCTCGTCAGTTGGTTCGGAGCCGGAAAATTGACCTCCCACAAGCCAGCCCCTCCCAGACGCGTCTCCAGGAAATCCAGCGATTTTACCACAGGGCTGGAGGGCCGGAAGTTCTTGGTGAAGTCCGTCTCAATCTCCAGACGGGACAACCCCAAGCCCCCATAAATCACCGCCAGGATGGTCATGAAGCCGATCAGCAACCTGTGAGAAAGCACCCAATTCGTCAGATGCAGTAATGACTGATTGACTTGCTTGTCACCTCGTGGCTTCTGTGCCCCTGCCGAATCTGGGCCAATCAGCATGCCGCCAGGCAGCACCAGTGTCATGGCCACCAGAATCAGCAACGACCCCAGCACCATGGTGATACCAAATGATTGCACGGGATGCAGATGGCTCGAAAGCTGGGCCGCAAAGCCGGCAGCCGTCGTCAGGCAGACAAAAATGATGTCAATCCCAATGACCTGCAACATGCGACGAAAAGCGGCTTCCCGGCCCCAATGTTGCCGCAGTTCGTGGTAATAGAGCGACATATACACCACGGTCGACACACCGATAATCGTCAATAACGACCCCAGCACAGAACTGACCATCGTCAATTCCAGATGCGACGCCCATAACCCCGCTTTCGTCCACAGAATGGTCATCTGCACGATCACGAACGGCAAAATCACCGATCGCAAATCTCGCAAAAAGAAGAGCACCACGGCAATCAACAACGCCGATGCCGCCCAGCCCATATAATCACCGTCTTCCTGCGCATAACGGAACATGTCATGCACCAGAACCGGTTCACCAATCACATAAGTCGGGAGAGCCTGTCGATCAGCTAACGCCCGAAGTTGTGCGATCGTCTCGCCACGGGAAATGGGCTGACCGCCAGTCTCGCCCTGATTCGCTTCCGCCTGCGACTGATCTTCCAGACGAACAGCAATGCAGGTGGTCTCGTTGTCGTCCCCGAGCAGCACGCCACGCGAAAAATCAATCACCTGGTCACGGCGGGAACGAAACGCAGGGTGTCGTGTAATCCGCAGGTAAGTCGCCAGGCTTTGAACGCTGGATTCCAGCACACCAGGAACCTCACCCACTTCTTCGGCCAGCTTCGCCAACCGCTCTTCGCCAGCCTCCGTGAAAAGTTCGGGATCGCGATAAGCGATGAATATAAATTCATCACCTCCAAACAACGCTTTGCTTTCCAGGTAACGCACCAGATGAGGATTCCCCGGTGCGTACATCGATTCAATCGATTCATCGAACTTCAGTTGATTGGCAGGCCAGATCGACAATGCCGTCAACGCACAGGCCAGCATCAACCACCAGACACGGTATCGGATGAGTTGGTCAATCACCCAGTCTCGCAACGGATTCGGCAACACCAGATCCACCCGCTGGCCTGAAGCCACATCATCTGCAGCCGAAGCAGATCCAGCAGCCACTGTCGATTCTGCGGCGAGAGACGAAGAAGAAGCCGTACCAGAATCAGATGGCTCAAGTGGCGAATTGGAAGTCGAATCAGGAATGGGCACCGAATTCTGCTCCCTCATGGAACAACGAAAAACAACAAACACGACTGCCGTCGACCAAGACCATTCATGATCTCTGATGACTTTGCCGGCCTGCTCCGCCTTATACCACGTTCCTGCTGCAATTTTCGCGGAATATGCCCAATTTCACCGGGAAATCTTCGTTGAAACCTCTTCACAGAGAATTCTTCACCAAGCTCACTTCACCGGGCCACCTTAGGACAATGAAACAGCCCTCATTAACGAGATTTGGCGAGGGTTAACAACTCCCTCGCCCCATAATCCTCCTGCATGCTTATCGATGATCACCCGGGCACATTTCTCTATTGAGTACGCCCACCGGAAAATCCCTCACCCGGCACTGCGTGCCACCCTCTCCCGCCTACGCGGGCGAGGGTTAACTACTCCCTCGCCCATTCCGATAGGAAAGGGCCGGGGTGAGGGCGAGTCGAAGTTCGAGTGGATTGCTCTGCCAGAACACCATGCCCGACCGCAGGATTTTCATCACAAACCTCCTCTCCGCCACCACAGGTGCGGGGAACAACCACCCCACGCTATGATGCGATGTGCATTCCATTCGGGAACGACTTTTCAAAAGGTGGTGGGCATGCCGCGCGTGGTGAAGGTTAATCTGGGAAATCGCAGCTACGAAATCACATTGGGAGCAGGCGTCAGCCGTGAAGTCCCCAGACTGCTGGAAAACGTCCTTTCCCGGAAGTCGCCGGGGAATGCTTTTGTCGTCTCTGATGCGCACGTTGCCCCTCTTTATGCCGAACACATCACTCGCGAGTTAGCCACCGCCGGCTGGAATGCCAGACTGGCCATTCAACCCGCCGGAGAAATCGCCAAGTCTCTCAGGGAAATCGAAAAACTCTACGACGCACTCATCGCTATGAAAGCGGATCGTGAAACCGTCGTCATCGCAGTCGGTGGCGGCGTTGTGGGCGATGCTGCTGGTTTTGCCGCTGCCAGTTATGCCCGCGGCCTGCCATTTGTCCAAATCCCGACCACCCTGCTGGCAGCTGTCGATAGCTCTGTGGGGGGCAAGGTCGGAGTCAACCACCCTGCTGCTAAAAATATCATCGGAGCCTTCCATCAACCCAAAAGCGTTTTCATTGATACCGATCTGCTGGCTACATTACCACAGCGGGAATTTGCAGCGGGCATGGCCGAGGTCATCAAGTATGGCATGATCCTCGACGCCGTTTTTTTTGACTGGCTCGAAACCAATATCACCTCCATCATGAGCCGCCATCCCGACCATCTCCTTCAGGTGATTGAGCGGAGTTGTCAGCTTAAAGCCGATGTTGTCGAACAGGATGAATACGAAACGACCGGCTTGCGAGCCGTGCTGAATTTTGGCCACACCTTCGGGCACGCCTATGAAGCGCTTTCGCACTATGGTGTCCTGCTTCATGGTGAAGCGGTCTCCATCGGCATGGTGGATGCCGCTCTGTTGGCTCAGAAGTTAGGCCGAATCCCCCCCAAGATCGTTCATCGTTTAGAAACATTGCTCAAGGCCTGTGACCTCCCCACGCAACCTCCCTCTCAACTGAAGATTGAACCCGCACAGGTCATCGAAACCATGCGGCTGGATAAGAAATCTGTCGGTGGTCGCATGCGATTCATCCTGCCCACCAGCATCGGCCATGTCGAAAGTGTCAAAGATGTCCCCGAAGCACTGGTTACAGAAATCCTTGCACGCCATCGCTGAAAATCTCACAGGAAATCCCTCAGATGCCCCTCTTCCCTTTTTCGGATTAATTAGGATGAACCGGGGAAGAGGACGCAGAGGCCATTTTCCTTGAGTTTCGCGTGAAATTCCGGCCAGCCGATGCTCGCAGTATTGCCCGCAATGAATGCGCTGGTCACGATAGGAGAGTCTCTCCTGCAGAGGCACTGAATTGACAGACCTCCCAGGTCGAAATTTCTCTCGAGATGAATTTCAGCGAAAGCACTATCCGTGATCGATCGCGACCTACAGAATTCTCCCATGTTCACCACGCTCATGATTTCAGCAGATCCCTCACACACGCATCAATCCGTGTCAGGCATCACGGGGGGGTTGGTGACCTGTCAGGGATTGACCACAGCACGATGGGCAGCCACGCTTCTGCGAATGCTGCTGGTCGGCCTGATCATTGTTCAGGCGAGCGGATGTCCGAACCGCCCCGTCTCTAAAAAGAAATCCACGGAATCGAGCAGCACCCTTGCAAAGCAGCCCGCCGCCAACGATGACGAAGGCGTTCAGGCTGCGGATATTCTGGAAGGAGCGCTGTATCAGCTACAGCCAGAAAATCTTGATGTCGACTCTGACCTGAAGAGCGCGATTTCCCTGCTGAATACCTGGGGCAGCATTCGCCGCGCCACGATGGACATGCCCAAGATCCCCGAACTGACATTGCAGGTCTTTGGAGAAGCCAATCGCGCCACGCTGGAATCAGTCGTGTTCGACGAAACCGATGGGCGGCACATCCGCGACGGCATTATGTTCGATCAGGTGGCAGCCCATGTCACCGATGGTGCCTCCAGTGATACAGAACGCGCCAACCGGGCCTTCTTCTACACGCTCAGAAACATTGCTATTGAAAGCGATGACCGTGAAGAACTTCCTTTCATGCCTTTCGATGCCCTGTTTATCGGGCACGGAACGGCTACTGACCGGGCTGCCGCGTTTATTGAAATTCTCCGCCAACTCCGAATTGATGCCTGTATTCTGGCCGAAAGCCCGAAAACTTCGCTGGATGACCAATGGCTGGTCGGCGTTTTTGTGGAGGGAAAAGTCCTCATCTATGACCCGATCATCGGCATCCCTGTTCCAGCCGGCACCAGCCCATCCCTTCTCCCGGTTCAGCCAGTCGCAGGACTGAAGGAATTGCTGGAACACCCCGAGTGGCTGGACGCTCTCTCACCACGGAAAGATCAGCCCTACCGGTTTGATATTGAAGGGATTCGACGTCTCAAACCACTCGCTGCCACCGAAGTCCGCTGGTCGACCCCACGAATGTCGTTGCTTCAATCCTCACTGGCGGGCGGTAACTCCGCTTTAGTCTTCCAGCCATTAATTGGAACGCAGGAAGAGCCTGGTCTTTGGAACCGGATTGTCGCCATGCACAGTTCCTGGAGTGAGCTTCCGCCCGCACTCTGGCCGTACTTTGAAAGACGGTATAAGCAGATCAATAACATGACTCCCATCATTGCTCAGGGATTGGAAGCCGCCTTACTGCCATTTCAAACTCCCTTTGAAGCAGGACGGGATCCTCAAACGCAGCAGGTGATGATCGGACGCCCCTTAAGGCGTCAATACCGCACGCGAATCCAGCAACTCAGCGGCGACTACAGCCAGGCCATCTCGGCTTATGTCACCATTCGCCAGCTTTCCACACAAGCGGGCATGCTTCCTCCCAACGTCGATCGTTTTCATCAGATCGCTGCGGAAGACGCCTTCTTTTTTAGCGGCATCAGCAAGCTCGAAAGTGGCGACTTAAAAGGTAGCATCACGTTGCTGACAGAGTACAGCAATCGCTATCGTCGCGGACGCTGGAAGCCGCTCGCCCGTATCGTCATTGCCGGCGCACTCCTCCAGTTGAAAGAAACAGCAGCGGCGAAATCGGTGCTGGAGGCGCCAATCGCGCAAGACCCCTACCGTACTCTGGTCACACTCCTGAAAAACTCCCTCGCCGATGTCGAGAAACCTGCTGAGAAAGCCCCAGAAAAAGTTTCCGAGAAAGCACCAGAGAAAGCCCAGGAAACAGCACCAGAAAAACCCGCTGCTCCGGCAGAGTCGACTGACGGCACCCAGGCCACTCCTCCAGCCGCCGATTCCTCCGCCACACCAGATCAAGAGTGAAGCCTCTGCTGATCCCAGGATTTAGCAGCGCTTTGCGTGCCCCCCTTGCGGGGTTCGGGCCTATCGGCCGGGACGTGGGCTAAAGATCCGCGGCCCCGTTGTGGCCGCTTCCCTGACGCGGATAAGGGGCAAGGTGACATGCTTAGGATTAATGACTCTTCGCGTCATGCCTGCGGCTCTGAGCAAGCATGCTTAAGACATCTCTCAACACGCTATTAATTTTTGGATAGGCTCACAGTCAGCGAGTCCCTCACGGATAATCCTGTTCACATCTCAACCTGCTGCACCATCGCCAGAAAGCTGTTGAAACAGCAGGGCATTGAATCAGAGCGCGCTTAAGAGTCTCGATCACAACGTGGCACGCCTGGCATATTCTCGTCTTTATACGAGAACAGACCCATCGACACATATCAACGTGCTGCTGGATCAATGCGTCTTATCGCTCATGTGCCGTGATTTTACGATTGCAACAACATGGGCAGGCTTGCTGAAAAAGGGAGCGATGCCACGTGCCTTTCAGGCAATTTTCCAGAGAAAAACCAGCCTTGGCTCAAATGATCCCGTGCAGAATTCAGCATCAATTCCAATGATTCTTCCCTCCAAACGCGACCGCGCAAACTGACAAGAAATCCCCCACCCTCATTAAGGAATAACAATTGCTCTGAAACAATGGTCGACATAATACTTCCACCATCAATCACCCGGGCATTTCCTATGACCAAACGATTTCAACGTGGTTTCACACTGATTGAACTGCTGGTCGTCATTGCGATCATTGCCATTTTGATTGCGTTACTGCTTCCGGCTGTCCAGCAGGCCCGTGAAGCGGCTCGTCGCACTCAGTGCCGAAATAACCTGAAACAATTAGGTCTGGCGATACATAACTATCACGACACACACAGCTGCTTTCCTCCGGGATCAACAGGAGGCTCGACGATCGGCGAGGACTATATGCTTGTCCCCAACTGGCGAGCACACATTTGGCCCATGCTGGATCAAGGCGCACTTTACAACAAAATGGATTGGTCATCGAGCACACGGAGTTTTTGCTCGACGGGCACCAGTTCCAATATCACAACTCTTCAGGGCCATCTCATCCCCGCATATGCCTGTCCTTCCAGTTCACTGGATCCCGCAGGATCTCCTTATGTGAGCTGGAATCCCACTCACAATTCCAACCGGATTCAGGTGCCTATGTACGTGGGTGTTGCCGGCGCATCCATTGGAACAGTGGCTCAACTTCCCACGGGTACGACAGTCGGCTTTGTCAACTATTACGGTGTCTATACACACAATGGCCTCTTCAAATGGAACGATGTCACTCGGATGCGTGATGCAACGGATGGGACTTCAAACACCTTTATGGTCGCTGAACAGTCTGCTGCTGTAGGAACCGCCAAGACGGATCTACGCTCCGGCTATTATGGCGGTTACACAGGTTCCAATTTCTATTTGCCAGTGGGGAATACAGAAGTCCTCGCGCCGGGAAATAGCTATGCCTGGTCGACCGGCATTTCAAGTCTGCGTTACCAGATCAATGCCACAACCGCAGCAGCGGGCAGCGAAATTCCTTATGGCCCTAATACATTATGGAATTCTCAACACACGGGGGGAATCCATGTTCTTCTGGGCGATGGCGGGGCACGGTTTGTCAGTCAAAATATCGACATGGACACTTTGCGATATTTGTCGGCTCGAAATGATGGCCAGGTCGTTGGTGAATTCTAGTGCCGTATTACGGCTTGATCTTGGGGCTTCATGCGTCGTCACGTCCTCCGATGTCGGACTTGATAACCTGTTCAACCCCGCTTTTAAGCTTTGAAAACGCACCAGGTCACAAAAAACGGCAAGACTTTCGTTTCGCTATTCCCGGTTCTATCAATAGAGGCAGCGACGCAACAGATCAGCGCCCTGCTTAACGAGATCTTCTATGACATTTTTACATGCCAGCTTAATCACGTCGTGTTGCATGTTATTGATGTTTACGGTCGGTTGCGGCTCATCGTCACAACCTCTGGGGATGGTTCGTGGAACCGTAAAAATCGGAGAAATTGCCGCCAAAGAAGGCGAAATCTCGATCTTTTCTGTCAGCATGGGGAGCGGCGCGAACTTCATCATTCAACCAGATGGTCAGTATCAGTCTGTTGACCCGATCCCGGTCGGCGAATACCAGGTCGCCATCACGGGAGTCCGACCCAATCCCGGAATGCGCCCACCTTATCCTGTCTCCGCCATCCCCAAGAAGTACAGTGGCCTCAATACATCGGGACTCACCCTTCAAGTGAAACAAGGCAAGAATGAAGTCAACTTTAATCTCGATAAGAAATAGACCCGTTTCGGGGTCGCACGGGGGCTGACCTCTCTTTTTAGTTATCGCTCCAGAATAGCCAGCCTTCAGCAATCAACCACATTGACCGCGAGGCCGCCGATCGAGGTTTCTTTATACTTGACCTGCATATCCAGACCTGTTTGACGCATGGTTTCGATGACGCGGTCGAGAGAGACGCGGTGCGTACCGTCGCCGTGAAGGACAGCGAGTCTGGCAGCGTTAATCGCCTTGGCCGCCCCCATCGTGTTACGTTCAATACATGGCACCTGCACCAGACCTTTGATCGGATCGCAGGTGAGTCCCAGATTGTGCTCCATCCCGATTTCAGCCGCATTCTCGATCTGCTCATTAGTCCCGCCCATCACGGCAGCTAACCCGCCCGCCGCCATCGAGCAGGCCACGCCCACTTCCCCCTGGCAGCCCATTTCGGCGGCAGAGAGCGAAGCGTTGCGTTTATAGAGCATCCCAATTGCACCCGCTGTTAACAGAAAAGTGCGCACCCCCTCTTGTGTTGAACCAGAGAGAAGGCGTTTATAATACGCAATCACCGCGGGAATGACGCCAGAGGCTCCATTCGTCGGTGCGGTCACCACTTGCCCCCCCGCAGCATTCTCTTCATTGACTGCCAGTGCGAAAAGACTGACCCAATCGAGCGCCTGCAACGGGTCGATGGGTTTGGGGCCAGAGGTCATCAGCGTGCGACACATGCTGGCCGCCCGGCGTTTCACATTCAGTCCACCAGGCAGAATTCCTTCCGTACGGCAGCCACGATCAATCGAACTTTGCATCACTTCCCAAAGTCGGTCAAGCCCTGCATCGATCTCGGCATCGGTGCGAAAAGTACGTTCATTCTGGCGGACAATGCCTGCAATCGACGTCTTTTCCCGCAGGCCAATCTCCAGAAGTTCAACCGCTGTCGTGAAAGGAAAAGGGATTTCTGGTTGAGAAGTGCCTGTCGTGACTTGTGCCTCTTCTCCTTCAAAAATCACAAAGCCACCACCCACGGAAAAAGCACTGGCGACTTCAAGCGTCTGGCCCTCATCCGATAATGCGACAAACTTCATGCCGTTGGGATGCTGTGGCAAGACCTCATTGTAATGGAAGAAAATATCTCTTTCGGGAACAAATTCGATTTCATGATCTGTTCCTCCCAACGGGAGCCGATGCTCAGCCTGGGCACGAGCGAGCAGTTGTTGCAGTCGTTCCCCCTGGGCGGTCTCGGGACGCTCACCCGCAAGCCCCCAGATCACAGCGAAGTCAGTGGCGTGGCCTTTTCCCGTCAGCGCCAGGGAACCGAAGAGATGCACCTGCACCAGGGCAACTTTTTCCAATTGGCCAGACTGCTCCAGTTTTTGAGCAAAGATCTGAGCCGCCTTCATCGGGCCAACCGTATGAGAACTGGACGGGCCAATACCGATTTTGAAGAGATCAAAAACGCTGACGTACATGAGGTTTGGTGTTTGATGAAAGGAGAGGTTAATGAGACAGAAATTGAACGTTGGAAGCTGTTTTTCGAGACACTTGGCTGGTGTATTGATTGATGTCCGATGTTGACTCAATACAAAGACACATCACTATTGATGCGTCTCCCGGACTGAGTCGCCTGGCTTGCTCTCAGAATGAGATCTATCGCGCGGCCGTTTTGCGTTTAATGATCAGCAATGTCATATCATCGGCGAAAGGGCGTACCGGTGAGAAATCAAAAACTTCTTTCCGAAGCGCCTGAGCTAAATCTTCCGCCGACAGATGTGCATACTTGATAATGAGTTGTTCCAGCCGTTTCATCCCGAAGATATGGCCATTTAAGTCATAAATTTCAATGAGGCCGTCCGTCCCGAGAACAAGAATATCGCCTTGCTGCATGACCGGATAGATGGGAAGCCGCCCGGTCGACATGGCCGGAAAACCCAGAGGAGTGCGTGTTGCTTCCAGTCGTCGACAGGCTTCTTTCGCCACTTGATAATGGATCGCCGGTGCATGGCCCGCATTGGCGAACTCCACACAATGAGTCACCGGGTCAATGGCCAGCAAGAGCAGAGTAATAAACCGGCCATCGACCAGATCCGTCTGAACGGCCTCCTGCAAAAGTTCCATCATATCAGCAGGGGTTGTTGCCAAACGTCCGAGTACATGAATCATCGCACGAACCGAGGCCATAATCAGACTGGCCGCCATCCCGTGGCCACTGACATCTCCCAGAACAATTCCTAATCGGCCATCTGGCACAACCAGCCAGTCGTAATAGTCTCCACTCACATATTCGGCCGGCTCCCACCAGGCAGCAACTTCATACTGAGGGAACTCGGGCCGGCCTTTGGGAAGAAACCCCATCTGGATTTGCCGGGCCATTTCAATAGACCGCTTGAAGTCCTCGGCCTGCTGGGCAGCCGCCTGAAGAAGCTGTCGCTCCATCGCTGAGCCGGCATGCAACGCAAACGCCTGCATTAACTGAATATCAAAATTCTCGAAATGCCCCTGATTCTTGTTGAGCAGTTGGAGCACGCCCAGTAACCGTCCATCAGATTTTGATATCACCGGCACCGCAAGCACGTTCCGCGTCTGATATCCCGTCCGCTCGTCGAAATCGGGTGACCAACGGGTGTCCCGAGGGGGATCAAGGACAACTAAAGGGACTTGATGAACGGCCACATGACCGATAATCCCCCGATCCATCGGCAGCCGAATCTCGGCAATTTCCAACTGTGTCGTGGAATGAGTATAGAGTTCGCGAGTCTGCCCATCATAGAGAAACAGGCTCGCACGATCGCATTCGACGGCATCACATGCCCCGCAGGTGACGGCCTCCAGAACCGCTTCCAGATCGGAAAGGTCGTTCAGTTCAAGCACAAGTTCCAGCATCCGGCTCAGAGCCGCGATCCGGTGATGACTGGCATGGGAATGCAGGGCAGCAATGTCATTCATGCACCCTATCCTACCAGCGGTTGGCCAAGGTGCCGATGGGGCTCTTAAAAAATCTGTGCCGCAAAGCCCTTTTCAAGTAAAAGAAGATGTGAGCAAAAGACCACTCCCTCTCCCTCAGAAAGGAGGGCTGGGATGAGGGCCGATGACCAACAGTGTTTCCAAAGCCCATGCCCAACCCTGCATCCGGCCCCCGGCTCACTTCTTTCAAAGGAGGTCGGATTCAGAAGTATTCGGTCAGCCTCCGAGCATTCATATTCGCTGGAAACGGCCGTCTCAACACTTGAGGTATTCCTGACATTGCCGCTGTATTTCTCTCAGATAAGCCAGGGAGAGTCGGGATAGTCGATTTAATTATCACATTCTCGCCACAGGTCTGAATCGCAATCTTTTTAACCAGAGCACCTAAACATCTGAGTCTACTAAACCCGAAAACTAGGGGTGTGATGTCCTCAGTGACACGCAGGGTTGGGCCGGGAAGTTCAGATGGCTGGACAAGGTGTCTAGTTTCCCTCCCGGTTCCTCACGTTCCCTCTGATCTGTTTAGGAGAGTCTGAGATGAAATTTGCATGGATTTCCGCTGTGTTGCTGTGTATCGCTGGTCTGAACTCGGCTGACGCCGGTTTCCGCTGGCTCAATAAGAGCGATTGCGGTTGCGCTCCTGAGCCAACCTGCGCTGCTCCTGCCGCTTGTGCTCCAACCTGTGCTGCTCCTGCTGCTTGCGCTCCTAGCTGCGCTGCTCCAGTGGCTTGTGCTCCCGCTCCTGTTGCCTGTGCTCCAGCTGCTCCAACCTGCTGTGCACCAGCTCCTATGGCTTGTGCTCCAACATGTGCCGCTCCTGCTGCCTGTGCTCCAGCTCCTGCCGCTTGTGCTCCTAGCTGTGCTGCTCCTGTTGCTTGTGGCCCAACCTGTGCTCCAACATGTGCTCCAGTTTGCAACCCATGCGTCAAGAAGCGCTGCTGCGGTTTCAAGGAAAAGTTTGCCAGCCTGAAGTGCAAGTTCCGTAAGGCTTGCTGCCACAAGACCTCTTGCTGCTCAGTTGCCCCAAGCTGCGCTGCTCCAGCCGCTTGTGCTCCAACCTGTGCTGCTCCAGCTGCCTGTGCTCCAACATGTGCCGCTCCTATGGCCACACCTTGCCACTAAATTGGCAAGTGACGAGTCAGAGTAAGAATTGATCAACATCGGGCGGTTTTCAGCCGCAACTGTTCACCGCCTGATGTGATTCACTTCAACAATCTGACAAGTCGCAATGAATTCTTCCGGCCGTTTGGTTTGTTCCCCTGATAAGTATCAGAACCAGAACATTCAAAACGGCTTCTGCACTTGAGAGATTGACGCAGACAACTGATCAAGAGTCTGTCGTTATCCAAAATCGTGGATTTGCAAGAATCCAACTTGAAGCCCGGCGGATCCGGGAACGTGAGGCCAAACCTGGAGAGAGCTTCGGTTCTCTCCAGGGGCTCCTCTTGCAAAAGTTCCCCTGGCTCAAGAAGAGACGCAACTCGCCAACAACACGAAGTTCTGCCAAGCCTGCCTGTTCAACAGCAAGCTCAGCCAGTCAGCTCTCAGACGATCAGACAATAGCAGATAGCCTGTCACAGGCAGCCCACTTCAAAGGTCGGCTGCCTGTTTTCGTTTTCACTCACACATATTGCCTGACCACCGGTTCCATAGACTCCACGCATCGTCTCATTGGCCATCATTTATACCCATTGAAATTTCGTTCATCACTATTGGTAACGCGTCAAAATTTTGATCCAATAATCGCCATTCATCGCAATGAACAGAAAGTTGCCCCCGCTTGCCTCAAGATGACGCCTGTTTCTTCTGGAAGCACTCGCGTTGAGGTGATCGCAGACCGCTCTTAAATGGTTCCATTGATCAGCAGGGCCAACGAACATGCAGCCGTCCTATCGATACTGGCGGATTTCAGTGCTTCTTCTGCCAGTCATGTTTTTCTCCATTATCGTTGGCCTCGATATTTCCAACTGGCTCTCCGGAGAAAAACGAGCAGCACAAGTGGCGCTCTCAGAAGAGTACCACTTGTGGAAGATCGCCGAAGAGAACCAGGATCGCGCGGGGATGGAACGCTCCCTCAAATTGCTGGAACACCATCATCTGCAACAGCAATGGTTCTCCTCTCTGTCTCTCGCCTGTAACGGGATGCTCTTTATTGTCACGCTTCCCTTGGCCTGGGTGACCTGGCAGCTGACCAGAGAAAGGGTCACTCATCTCGAAATGGCAGGACGATTTGCCGCTTTGCTGCTTCCGTTAATCTCCCTCACGGTCATTTTACTTCCCGACCCCGACCAGCGTTGGCTGATCGTGCAGGTTCTGGGAATGCTTGTCTGGCTGGGATCAATAACGGCCCTCAGCAAGATTACGGCGTACACAATGGATGGTGACCTGATCGATGGCTATATGAAAATGGCCAAGATGATTAACGGGTTGGTACTCGTCATGATTGCCATCCGCTTCTTTCCCCAACAGATTCCTCTCTTTCTGATGCCGGCTGTGATCTGGGGATTCTGGATCGCTCAATATCTGATTGGCGTTATCCTTGCACGCTACTGCTATTCACTTGCTGCCGCATTGAGGCCAGATGAAAATGGAAATGTCAGTCTCCTTTCACCGGACGCTCCATATGTTCTGATTGAAGCCATGGGGAGTGCCTTGCAGGACGAGAAATTCGCTCAAGGCGACAAGGTGGTGCAAGCAGAATAATCTCCATCATCAACACGGAGAACCAGTCCGGCAATGCCCTCTCCCCTCGTAGAAGATGCCTGGAATAAAAAGGCTGTGGTGAGGAGGCCGATGAACCGCCGTGTTTCCAATGCCAACGCTCAATCCCACATCAGGCCATCGGCTTGCGTGCCATACTTGCGACTCTGAGCGAGCATGCCCCCATGTTGTTGAAGTGTCAAAACGCTACGTGAATTCAGCATGTTCATTCAAAGCGATGGACATGGCGCGGAAAGTTATCAATCGTGAGCATCCCACCCCGCCTCTTTTATCAGTGCTGATCGCTTTCGACAGCCTCTTGATTGGCGTCGCTCTGCGCGGAATGATGTCGCTTCTGGTCACGATCTTGAGTCACTATTCGTATGGCCGATCGTCTTCAGTCAGCTTCCCTGTTCGGTTGCTTCACGAGGTATGCGATGCGTTGTTCTCCCATGAAATGCTTCGGGCAGATAACAAAGACTGGCACCTTATTCGTGGGGCAATGCCGATCTGGCGTTCTCGCACTCCTCCTGCTGTTCTGGAGCGTTTGCGGCCAGGCGGCGGAACCGCTTTCGGAAGCTCGCTTTCTTCCTGATAAGACGGTGGCCGTCGGCACTCTGCGAGTCAGCGAACTCGTCAATTGGCAACCCGTGAAACTGGCCAATGAACTGGGAATGTTCAAAGACGCAGATCTGAGGCCGCTGCCACTGACATTTGACGATCTCACCAAAATCGAACGAATCGTCGTGGCGGTTGACCAGATGTTAGTCAACGAAATCGCAGCCAACGCAGGTTTGAAAGTCCCAGCGGCACCCACGCCCACAACCAAAACGTCCTCTGCGCCAGACACGGTGCTGAACCTCAAGCAGATCGGCTTGGCGTTTCACAACTATCTCGACACACACCAGCGATTCCCCCGCGCGAACGGAGACGGTGCCGGTCGCCAGACGGGATTAAGCTGGCGAGTTCATCTCTTGCCGTTTCTGGATGAGGACGCTCTTTATCGACAGTTTCGACTCGATGAACCCTGGGATAGTGCTCACAACAAAAAACTGATCCCTAAAATGCCAAAGTGCTTTCTTGTAGAAGGTGTTAAAGCAACCGGGAAAACTTCGATTCAAGTCATTACCGGTTCAAAAACCCTCTTTCCCGATGATGCAACCCAAGGGCCTGTTTTTCGCAACATCACTGATGGAACATCAAACACCATTCTGGCGGTGCAAGCTGACCCTGCAACAGCCGTTGAATGGACAAAGCCCGGAGGGCTTCCTTTTGATTCTACTAACGCAAAAGGTTTACTTGGGCGAATCCCGGAATCCGGGCTGTATGTTCTGATCTGTGATGGGACAGTGGGTCGGCTCGATCCGAAAATCTCCGAAACCGATTTCGCTAACTTTGTCACCCCTGCTGGCGGCGTGCCATCCAATCCAGAGGCCTTGACAAGCATTCGTTCCCGCTCCCACGCTTCGTCATCTTCGCGTCTCCCGACCATTGTGGTCACACTGAAAGAGCCATTTGACCTGGCCCGCCTGGAACCACTCATTGAAGAGAAAGTCGTCATTGGCCGGCAGACCCTGTATCGCGCCCAGGAAATGGGCATCTGGCCCGCCACACCTCAGGCTCCCACCACTCTGGTCATCGGAACTTTTTCTGATCTGCAAGCCCGCCTGAAGGCCGGAACCATCTCCCACACGAAGCCAGTCCCCCTGGCCAATCAATTGGATCTGACAGCGGATTTTTCAGTGGTCGTCAGCCTTCAGGCTCAAAAACCCTTGTTGAAGCAATTGGTCGAGCAACAACCCCAACTGGCGCCGCTTCTCGATTATCAAGTGCTGACAAAGCATCTTCGTGTGACCAATCTCAAAGCTGGTGACATCATCCTGAAGTCCTCAGGGACATGCACCAATCCCAAAGTCGCCGCAGCCAGAAGTGAAGAACTGAAGCAGCAGATGCAACTGGTACAAGCTTTCTTACCGGCCATGCTGTCAGAGATCCCCGACGAGAACAGTCGGAAACTGGTTTCCGAACTGGCGGCTGGCCTTAAGTTCGATCTGACGGGCAATACCTTCACAACGACACTGGTGGCCCCGGCGGGAATCGAGAATTTACCGGCATTCCTGGATTCAGCGATTCGATCTGCCGCAGAAGCCGCAAGCACGGCAAGAGAACGCAATACGCTCAAACAAATCGGATTGGCTTTTCATAATTATCATGATGTTTTCAACCGCTTTCCCTCAGCCTCTCGCAGCAGCAACCCTGATGATTCCAAAGCTCTGAGTTGGCGCGTGCATATTCTGCCCTATATCGAAGAAGGCCCACTGTATAATCAGTTCCGTCTTAACGAACCTTGGGATAGCCCCCACAACCTGAAGCTCGCTGAGAAAATGCCCCCTCTTTACAAAGTGAGAGGAGTGACAGAGGCCAACAAAACCTCCCTGCATCTCCTGGCTGGAGAGGGAACGCCTTTCGATCAGGACAAGGCCCCTGCCATGCGAGAATTTGCAGACGGCCTCTCCAATACCGTGATTGTCATTCAGGCAGGGCCTGACAAAGCAGAAATCTGGACAAAGCCCGGCGGGCTGGTCATCGACCCCAATGAACCGATGAAATCACTCGGGAACATCGGCGAGAAAGGGTTTATCGGCCTGTATGGTGACGGTTCTGTCCAGAAAATTTCCGCAACTCTTTCCCCCGAGGTATTTCTCAATCTGGTGCGGCACAACGACGGCAAGTAAGTTCCACCAGCGTAAGGCAAAAGCCACTCAGCAGTGCCGTTTCCCTGATGATCTGTCGCGTTCTGGCGGCGTAAGCCCCATTCGTGGATGAACGATTAGCCTTCATACGCCGCCACGAAGCCAGTAAAGGCCCCGCAAGGGGGAAAACTGGTTTTGACAGATTTTGAAAGGTGGACTAACTTCCCTGTCGCTGCGGGAATACTTCATGGATGAAGTTTTCTGTTGGCTGAATTGGGGAAAGTTGATGAAACAGGGATGTCGTTTGGCTGTGGTTGCTGACCGTGCGGATACGCATGCGGTACTAGACGCGGTTTTGTCGCCTCGTGGCCATAGCGTGACCCGCTTGCGCCGATACAGCGACCTCAATGCCTCGTCAGCCACACAGGCATCGTTCGATCTGGTGGTTCTCGACGCGGACACCATCCCCAAAACAGAGACGGCAATGTCCACAGAGAGCGCTCATCGGCGCGTGGTGATCGGCTCCATGGGGCTGGAACCCAACGAAGGCTCCCGCCTGCTGTCCAAGCCTTTTCACATTGCCGAGCTGCTGCATGCCATTGAGTCGTTGCTCCCAGCCGCCTGAAGCCTGGGGTGAGGTGGCATACAGAAGCATACTTGCTCAGAGCCGCAAGCATGGCACACAAAGCACAGTGTATTTCGTGATGTACGCATATCAGTAGGGCAGGCTCCCGCCTGCCTTCCTGAATGGTTTCTGGCCTTGGAAAGGCAGGCAGGAGCCTGCCCTACATGGACTGTTGCAGATTGAAAATGGGGCCATTGAAAACCGGAGTTTCCAACAGCCCCATTGCATCATCAACTCAGCAGTCAGTGAGCCACATTTCAGCTACTTAGCAACGGCAAGCATCAGACCATCCAGGAAGCCTTTGAGCTGCTTGCTGCGAACAGGATGTTGCAGCTTGCGAACGGCCTTGGCTTCAATCTGACGCACGCGTTCACGGGTCACTTTGAAAATACGGCCGACTTCTTCCAGTGTGTAGGTGTAGCCGTCACCCAGACCATAACGAAGCTTGATGATTTCTCGCTCACGATAGGTCAGCGTCTTCAGGACATTGTCGATCTTGTCCTTGAGCATTTCCTGAGTCGCGGCCATCACCGGGCTTTCGGTGTTGTCGTCTTCGATAAAGTCACCGAAGTAGCTGTCTTCGCTCTCGCCGACAGGCCGATCCAGACTGATCGGATGACGTGAGATCTTCATGACGCGACGGGTTTCTTCGAGTGAAACGCCAGCGGCTTCCGCAGTTTCTTCCAGAGTTGGCTCGCGGCCCATCTCCTGAAGCAGCTTCTTCGCCACCTTCCGGAGCTTGGACATCGTTTCGATCATATGGACAGGGATGCGAATCGTACGGGCCTGATCCGCAATGGCTCGTGTGATGGCTTGCCGAATCCACCATGTCGCATAAGTGCTGAACTTATATCCGCGGCGATATTCGTACTTATCCACAGCTCGCATCAGACCCGTATTCCCTTCCTGAATCAGATCCAGGAAAGAAAGACCACGGTTGCGATACTTCTTGGCAATCGAGACCACCAGGCGAAGGTTACCACCGGAAAGATCCCGCATCGCCTGTTCATACTTGGCAAACCGCTCGCGAACCCGCTCCACGCGTTGACGCAACCCTTCGGGGGTTTCGAGCGTCATCATCATCAGGTCTTGCAGCTCTTTATGAATGTTCGCACGTTCGTCGCGGGCACTCTTGAGATGCTTGAGACTATCAATCTGGCGCTGCAGATCACACATGCGGCGAGAAATCTGCTCCAGCCGCTTCATCGTGGGCTGAAGACGCTGCGTGCGCAAGCTGAGTTCTTCAATCAGCTTGACCATCTTGCGGCGGCGGGTGAGATGGGACTTTTCGGCATTTTTGCGATCTTCCGCCGAGACATTGGCATCGATGGAAACTTCAAAGTCGGCAATGGCCAGCTTGCGAAGGTTTTCAATCGTCTTGAGGTTATGAGGCATTCGCCCCAGAATCTGATTCTTTTCCTTGGATTCCGTGACACTCACCTTGATCGTGCGGTCAAAAGGAAGTTCCCCGACGTTGACCTTCGAGAGCGTGTCGAAGGCCATCTTGAGGGCATAGTCACACTCGAGCAGTTCTTCGCGAAACTGGTTGCGAGTCACTTCGATCGTCTTGGCCAGCGAAATTTCCTTCTCGCGGGTCAGGAGGGGAATCTCACCCATCTGGGTCAGATACATCCGCACGGGATCGTCGATCTTCTTCGACTTTTCCTCAACAACGATGTCTTTGCCATTCTTGGCACGAGCACGTGGCTTTTTCTTTTCTTCGACCACAATGCCTGCCTGATCGTCGGTCACGATCTTCAGGCCCTCTTCCCAGATCGATCCCAGCAGTTCATCCAGCTTTTCTGGATTGAGAGCTTCATCGGGCAGATAGTCATTAATCTGGGAATAGGTCAGGTATCCCTGCTTCTTGCCACGGACAATCAGCTCATTCAGGCCTTGATCGAGTCGATGCACAGAATTCTCCTCAACTGGTCATGATTCGGGACGAACCCGAATGAATCTTCTATTTCCCTGATCACAGAAGCTGGTGTTTGAGAAGTTTCTGAACTCGAGAGTTACAGAACCTCATCCCCCATTTTTGTCATCAGTTTGTGTCATTGATGTTTACGGCAAAAAACAAACAGCAGATCTGGGGAGAAAGCAGCACGGGAGAACATTCTTGTTGGCAATTCGCCATACTCCCGGAGTTTTCACTTGGACTTTTCTTCACAACCAGTTCTGGCACTTGAGTTTCTGTCAATAAACACCCCCTCTGACATGACCCATCCCTGGAAAAAACGAATTCCGTGCGATTCATTGCGCGGAAAGAATTGTCTCACCGTCTTTTAACACAACCCTTTAACACGCCCTCAGAGCCTTTCGTTTCGAGTGAATGTTCACTACGTCGCAAAAAGCCCCAATTGCGGCCTCAGGTCATTTCTCTTGCCGTCTTAATCCTCCTTGATGTTCTTGACGGAATTGTCATACAAGTTATGGCGAATGTCCTGTCAGATCACCAAAACGCCGGCAAATCTCCTGGCATCCCGTGAGTGTCAGTTGATCTTCGCCAACGAAGTATGAACCCTCCATTTCATCTCGTGCGGCCGACTCGTTGCCAGCCGCATTATTGTGTGCTTCAGTTTGACGCCTGTTCGGAAGTTGCAAGTTTTGCAAGTTGCAGTTGTATGTTGCGGAAGTGCTCCATGGGTGGTGAATACGCCTTATCCGGCAAATTCTAGGGCTAAGTCATTGCCCTGTGACATTGTTTTGTGCACCTCCCGCACGTTTTCGATGAAGTAGCATGGCCTGTGCCAAAACGTCCTTTGCCGATAAGCCAAATTTCTCGCTCGCTCCCCCCTGCTGCATTCTGACGGCTTTATGGTGATTGATTTCCCGCCTGAGAATCAGCCGTTCCGTCAGTTGCGCCATCAGGTTCTTCTCTTCAATCATGGCCTCCGAATCGCCAGAAGGGGCAGTATCCTGAGGAGCCAGATCGGGAAAGCCGGGGAGCATCTGAGATTGCCGCTGAATTTCCAGCAGTTCGGCCGCGCTCAAGTGGCTTTCACCTAACCACGCCACCAAAGCCTTCACAGCCGTTGATTCCGATTGTGCCAGCAGCAGATCAAAAGTCGGCAATTCACCATTCTCTGCCAGGTCAAGGCAAAGGCACCACAAGTGCCTGAAAGCGGGATGGTGAAAATCGTCCGAACCGATGCGCTGACCAACCCATAAAAACACGTCCGGCAATTTGAGAAGAAGACGAAAGAACTCGCTTTCCAGCAGATCGTCTCCTGAATGAGATCGCTGGAGGGAATTGACCTGCTCCCGGAGCTGAGTTTCATCGTCAATGAGCGAGATTTCGACTGGATCAACTTTTCGGGGTGGCTGTGAAAAAGTCTTGAACGCATTATCGCCGCGCAGTTCCCGCAATCGTTTTTGCAGGAGTGATTCGCCAACTCCGAGTCGGGAAGTGAGGCGAGAGATCAGATTTCGCTCACGCACCGATCCCGACAACCCCGGAGAGACCGCCATCGTCTCCAGAAGTTCATCAGTCACTCTCTGCCGGGCATCCACGCTGGCCGTGCCGTATCGCTCAATCGTGCGGCGAAGCTTGAATTCCAGAGCTTCAGGAGCATCGCTCATTGCCTGCTCCAACCCGGACAAACCGAATTTCTCGAGAAATTCGTCAGGATCCAATCCTTCCGGTAACGTCAAAATTCTCAGATCCACATCCTGAGCCAGAAAACGCGGCAGCGATCTTTCGGCTGCGTTCAATCCCGCTGTATCGCCGTCATAAATCAGAACAAACTTGCGAGCCAGCCGCTTCAAAACCTGAACGTGGTTTTCTGTCAGTGCCGTTCCTAAAGTGGCCACCGCATTCTTCAAACCATGCTGATGGGACTTGATACAGTCCATATAGCCCTCAGTGACCACGACTGTCTCTGTTTTGCGAATGGCATCGCGGGCCTGATCCAGGCCGTAGCAGAGTCGACTTTTAGAAAACAGCGGACTTTCCGGGCTGTTCCAATATTTCGGGGCATCTTCTTTCACCGGGCGGCCGGGGATCACCCGTCCGCCAAAGGCCACGGGTCGACTGCGTTCGTCACAGATCGGGAACAACAATCGGTCGACAAAGAAATCATAGTGCCCCGGCCCGTTATCACGTGCTCCCACGAGCCGCACCACGGCCAGCGAATCAACGGCATACCGACCACGAGCACGCTCTTGCAACCAGTGCCAGTCGTCGGGGTGGTAGCCTAATTGAAACTGCTCAACAATTTCAGGAGTTAAGCCCCGGCTGGCGATGTAATCTCTGGCGGCACTGGCCTGAGCGGTTCCTTTCAACGCTTGTTGAAACTCTTTGGTTGCCCACGCCAGCACTTCAAACAGATCGCTTTTCCGATTACCCGGAGAACCATCACCGCCATCAAAACCACTTCCATGGTCTCGATGACCGCGTTTGGGCAGGTCGACACCCGCTTTCTCAGCCAGCAGCGACAACGCCTCGGGAAAGGAGAGGTTGTCGTGTTTCATCACATAGGAGAAACAGTCGCCTCCTTCATTGCAGACCCAGCAGCGATAAGTCTGCCGCTCAGGATTTACCTGCATGGAGGGGTTGTGATCGTCATGAAATGGGCAAATACACTGAAAAAGCCGACCACCACGCGCCGGTTGCAAAGAGACAGTTTCTCCAATCAACTGAACAATGTCAGTCCGGGAACGAACCTGCTCTTTAAGCTCATCCCAGGAAACGGCGGATTGGCCCGATAACGTCACTCTGCTGGCTTCCCACGAAAATCAAAAAGTCGTTTCCAACACCTGTTGCAGTACCATCGGGAGTGCGATTCCCTGGCCATCGCTCGTCAATCAATGAGAGACGCTTCCTCCCGTGTTTGTCATTTGACTGTTTTCATGATTTTAAGAAGCAAACGAAAGCAACGCCTCTCATCCGCGTCCCGCTGAAAGGATCATCGCGGCAAACCCCGAGCCGTCAAGTGGACAAACGACCCCAACAGAGTCCATTCGCTGTTTGCCAATCTGAGACACGATACGATTCCATGACGATGGATCGAAAATCACCCGCCATCAAAAAACGTCGCATCGCAATACGGTGAAACATGTTGCGAAAAACTTCCACTATCAATAATCACTCTTTGGGGTAAAACCACTTTCCCGTGATGAATCATCGTCTCCCACAGCCATCTGAGCACCGGCCAACAACGACAGTTGGTTTTCAGGAATTTAACTTGACCATGGTTCATCATCAAATGGTCATCACTCTCTCTATCAACATCTCCCATCACAGCCAATTGCCGCAAGGCGATGACTTCGTATGATATCAGGGGAACATGCACGGTCTCGACCCGTGGTATTGGTCGTTCATCAGACTTGTGCATTAGAGTCAAAGTATAAGATTTGGGTCTCTTCTGTTGTTATGTCCGACAACGGAGGACGTTGCGGCGACATCAACCCGAAGACAAAGCCGTGACACGGCACTCGACCGGGAATTCATACGGGGACTGCCGGATGCCAGATCTTACATGCAAAAGCTGGTTGTGGCTGGCTCCATTGATCGCCTTGGCCAGCTTCATTCTCAGCACCACAGACTCCAGGTTTGTCTCGGTTATTGCCGCAGAACCAGCCTCTTCCGGTCGACTGACAGTGCAGTCTCCTGAAGTTCAGAAGGCGATAGACCGGGCACGAACATACCTTCAAAAATCGACGGATGACACTTCTTCGCTCAGCCTGACGGGCTATGCCCTGGTCAAATCCGGGTCAAACCTCACCGACACCAAAGTGATTCGCGCCATTGACGCTGTTCGTATCCGTTGTGATGGTGACCGTTATCAACCCGGCTCACATCACATCTATACGGCGGCTGTCGATGCCATGTTGCTGGAATCAGTCGGTGATGCAAGCGATCGGCCCCGTATGGCCAAAATCGCAGACTATCTGCTGAATCAGCAAAAAGCTCACGGCGGGTGGTACTACCCTGAACAGACCGATCACTACGGCGACACAAGTATTTCACAATACGGCTTGCTTGGTCTCTGGGCAGCCCGGAGGTTCGGAGTCGTGATCCCGACAGACGCCTGGGAACAAGCCGCCCGGTGGCACCTGAAAACACAAAACAACGATGGCGGTTCGGGATATCATCCGACAGAGATGAATTCGACAGAAACCAAACCCACCATGACAGCAGCCGCTGGCGGAAGTCTGCATGTCGTGCGACTGATGCTGTTTGGCACGACATCGCCGGGAAGAAAGCTTGCCTCCCGCTCGAGTAATGGTAAACGATTTGGTGTGCTGGAACCTGTGATCGAAGAAAAAGCCGACCTCCCGGTGAACGTCGTGCGACCCACTACGCTTGATCCAAAATCGCTGGACGGAGGGATCGAACGCAGCATCAGTGCCCTTGAGAGACTCGCAATTCGCGGCTTACCAAACGACTGGACGTGCTATTATCTCTATGCCATTGAACGCCTGGCCGCACTTTCTGATCGAAAAGAACTGGCCGGGGTCGATTGGTATGACTCGGGCGCTCGCTGGCTGATTCAGCATCAGCAGGCAGATGGATCATGGCGAGACACGTCGGGAAGTTCCCCAGCCACTTGCCTTTCTATTTTGTTTCTGGGACGAGCCACCGCATCGCTGTTTAAGGAAGGACGCGCCCCATCCGTGGGAGGCGGATTGCTGGTCGGTGGACGTGATATTGCCAGCCAACTAAACCCCACTCAGAAAGACCCTGTCAACGCTGCTCAAAAAGCGGATCAAGCGTTGAAATCGCTTTCCAAATCACTTTCAGATCAGGAAGTTGCTGCGGCTCAAGAGGCCATTGTTGCCCAGTTTCAACTGGGCGACCGCGATCAATTGGTTGGCCAGCTGGATCTGCTGAAGAGGTTAGTCAGTGATCCACGAGTCGAAATTCGTCGAACGGCCTGCTGGGCATTAGGAAAGAGCGGGGAGATCGCCGCGATGCCGCTGCTGATTGGCCGCCTATCGGATGAAGACAGCAGCGTGGCGCTGGAGGCCAGCCGCGCGTTGTGCATGCTCGCCAGCGAACCTGGAGGAATCGCGGGCCTGGCCATTGATCCTGTGCGTCACACGCTCAGACGTGCCGAGCGTAGCAACGGAACAAAATTCACCAACCCCCGCGAAGAATGGCAGGAACTTTCCACCAAAGCCTGGCTGGGCTGGTATCTCCAGAGGCGACCCGCCTCTCTGAAATATGATCGGTTAGAAATCGGCCCGCGTGATCGACTGGTCGTCCCTGCCAACTGAACCGCTCAACCACACAACAAGCTGGCCATTCGGGAATTCTTCGTGGAATCCGTATGACAACACATCAGCAAAGAGCAGAAACGCCAACAGCCGCCACAGTTTGTGACGGCTATGCGCTGGTGATGGCTCTAATTGAAATTTAGATTGCCGAGGCGTTGATCTCGGCGACTTCAGGTTTGCCCAAAAAGCGGCCGCCGCTGATAAACATGCCTTTTTCCACGGGCGTGCACCATTCGATCGTCACGTTATAAGTGTATTCTCGTGTTTCACTGGCCATTTTGAGCCGCACATCTCCGGGACTGAGCGCCCCTTTATGCAATAAACCCACGCCATAACGGCTGATTTCTCGCGTCATGGCAGGAATCAGGTTTCCACGACGTGTGGTGATTTCAGCGGGAACAGCCAATTCAATCCGTTCAGTATTACGGATATTCGTCCCCTCCAGCTTGTCAAAGCTTTCGAGGACAGTTTTTAAGTCATGCAGGGATGGTCGTCCCCACGGATCCGTCGCCATGTCATTCACTCCCGGTGCGCGCATTGAAAACGCAATGAGCCTCAACACCCAACCTTAGCCCACAAAGTCAGAGCGTGCGGGCAAGATTGCTCAAGAAGTATTCCGCAAGGAGAGACATTGCGGAAAAGACCTCTCTCCTGAAATGGCGGTACTCCCGAAATGGCGACACTGCAAAATGAATTGACTGCCAAATGAGCTGACCGCCCAACAGGAATAAGACATCCGCCTGAGGCTCTGGCACAGCTATCAATTCAAATTTTCAGGCACTTTTTTGCTCTGGGAGAATCGGGGCCACCCGGCGATTCATGCGACGAACGCCTCCCCACACCAACACAACGGCACAGAGCGCTGCCAACATCCACGGCAAAAGACTCCAGAACCACGACGAGGAGGCAGCTTCCGAAGATGAGGGATTGTTGTCGACAAAAACGTCTTCAAATAACCCCTCAGGCTCTGTGGGCGGAATAAACCGAGAGGCATTGACCGCATCCGTTCGATCACGTTCTGAAACAATAATCACACTTCGCTGAGTCAGAGCGCTTTTCGCAGGTTCAGGCTGACGACCTCTCGCAGCTTCCTGAGTAAACGTATTGCCCAGTTGTTCAACACCCGGTAAATGAAGCGCAGGAAGCATGGGGCCATTGGCAGCGAACCGTTGGTTTTCCGATTTCGTATCGAAACTTTTTGCGGCCTCTTGATCGGTAGCCGCTAAGTCGGAGACCTGCTCACGGCTTACCAAGCCGACCGCCCGGTTCGCACTCACGCTTCCCATGACTGCCGGCGCAATACCTTCTTGCGTAACGCCGGGGTCCACGCTCAATGTTTCAACTCGAGAAATGTCAGCCACCCCTGCATCGGCCAACATGACGGTTCCTGTCGCCAGGCTTTCTCCGTGGGGTGAAACATCCTTTGCACTTGAAGACCCAGCCGTTAAGCCGGCTTTAGTCTCTTTCCCGGAATCTGCTTTCGTTGACTCCGCCATTAAAGTTCCGGCTTCAGGCCGGGACAACGAGATGAGATCCTCAATATGACGAAGCAGATCCAATGGGCGTTCTTCGGTCGGAGAGAACTCGATGCGAGCCCCTTCGCTTAATTCATTGGCGAGTCGGGCAAACCGTTCGGCGGTTTTTAATTCTCCCGCTTCCAACTGGCGCCTGGCATGCTTAACAAGAGACTCAATTCTCAAGCGAAACTCGCCTAATTCTGCGATGGACTTCGTTTTGGCCGTATGAGCGTCTTCTTCCAGTGTTTCGCGAAGCTGGCCCAGCCGGGAATTGCCCGAGGACGGTGTTGTCGTTGATGGTGTCAGGCCATTAGCCGCTTCAAAAGCGGCTGCCCAGTCGTCTGGCGGACTGGTGAGAGGATCAGGAAGATCCTCTTTCAATCGGGCACCCGTTGTTTTGACGATCGCCGCTTCTTCCTGTACTTCCTGAGATTTTCCTCCCGTTTGAGAGGATGAACTTTCTGTCGTTTTTGTGACGGAAGATCCCTCGTCAGTAGCCATGGCGGTAATGGCCTGCTCCGGCTGAGCATTTTCCTGCTTGCCTGCGGCCTGTTGGATCTTCGTTTCGTTAGATGAAGTGGCGTTTTCTTCATCCTCAGGCGCGGCATCGCGAGCCGCCAGTGCGGTTGCGGTATTCGCGGCGACAGTCGGATGTTCGACGACTTTTTCCTGTTCAACGTCTTTGCTCGTTGTCCAGCGGCTGGTGGGAACATGATCCCAGAGCTTGGCAAAGCTGTCGCGAGGATTCTTTGCACACCCCCCCGCGACAAGACAGATCAACGAGAGCACCATCCCCAACCACCAGAAGCGGGAGCGCAGCAACAGTTGGTCACAATGTGCTCTCTCTGGCCGCAATGGAGCGGACAAGCGTTGGCATGCGGGTGGTGTGAGTGTTTTGGATCGCACGCGAAATCCTTCTCGCGTTCTTTTTGGTGGGAATCACTGAGGAAAAAATCCGGCAAAGAATGAATCCCATCGGATTGCATCGGTCAAACTCCATCGCCTGCTCAAGAATTCCTGACGGCCTCTCGAGCAAAGGAAGCCATTCGCAAGGCCTTATCAAAGAAAGACCGGCAGTCTTCGCGCGTTTTTATGGCTTTTCATCGATGACTTTCCTCAGGCGCGAAAACCGCCGAAAGAACACGTCTGGACAGAGCGGGCAGAACAAACGAGACACCACACCACAAGAAAATTCCCACCCACAACACGTCGTGCCTCCCGACGGTCGCTCAACACTCCAAGCCCCGCCACTCTTCACCTCTGTCTTCACTTCTGTTCAGACCAGTCCCCAGCCTCCCATGGGCTTATCCCTGCCAGGCCTTTCGACGTTCTCAACGGCTGCGTCCGCACCAACAAATATCATGTCTTCAACACGACAGGTTGACCCGATGAATCCATTCCAGAATTACGGACGGCTGAGCCTGTTCAGCGTCTTCATGATGACGTGTTTCATTCTGGTGGGATGCACCATGACCGAAATGAAACGGGCCATGTACTATGATCCCGAAGCCAAAGAAGAAAACGCATTGAACGGCGTGGAAGAAGATGAATGGGGCTTTGTTGGCAAACAGGGTCGCAGCGGGAAGGCGCTCGAAGATGAACGCGATCCGCTGAAAAACCTGCTGATGTCCAAAGAGGCTCGCGATATCGAGCGAAACCTGGGTTACAAGTAAGTGCCTATCCGGAAACTCTCAAATCCTTCTCCCTCGAGGGAGAAGGTGGCCGCAGGCCGGATGAGGGGGAGCACGCCGCTCTCGATGAGAGGTTGTCTATTGCAATAAGAAACACGGAAGGTGAATCAGCCCTCACCCCGGCCCTCTCCCGCCAGCGGGAGAGGGAGCATTCTCAGACAGGCTCTCACATGGACGACTGGCCCAGACCTTTGACTGGTCAATATGCTGGGGCATGATGTATCAACTTCGTGCCCTTTACTTAACGATACATAACCGGGCCTTGACCTCGGCAATGTGAGCCGCACAAGCCTTCCGGGCTTCATTAAACCCCTGGACAGTTCGCGCAGGATCCCTCAAGTAATTCAGTACGATGGCTTCGGCTTTGGCAAGTTCGCGGCAGACCTCGGGCACTTCACTGGCAATCTCGAGAGGGATGGTTGAAATCCCATTGCGGTCACCATGTAGCAGATC
Source organism: Planctopirus sp. SH287 (assembly GCF_056500625.1). Classification (NCBI taxonomy): domain Bacteria; kingdom Pseudomonadati; phylum Planctomycetota; class Planctomycetia; order Planctomycetales; family Planctomycetaceae; genus Planctopirus; species Planctopirus sp. SH287. Next base: position 4,283,230 of record NZ_CM151403.1, read on the forward strand.
GCCGGGATAGATGGTCATCCCTCCCACAGTCACGGGAACATTGATTGCCAGAATATGGCAATACCCATGAGCCGCAATCGCTCCTGAAGTAAACGCGGGGAAGTTCAAGGGTGCCACCTGATCCAGGTCGCGGCCGGCCCCTGAAGTGACAATTCCCGTCGCGCCAAAGCTCTTGTATGTCGTGCACATCACTTCGCCAAATGTGGCGGAAGCCACCGGCAGGTCAAGATCCTGAAAGACCACCACCGGAGGGCCGGGGATCTCGGCCATGGCGTCAATCTGGGCACCCATACTGCCATAAGCATCTCCCGACTTGGGCGGCTTCTGGCTGCGAAAGGTGCTTGTCAGAGCAAAACCGACCATGGGAGGAAGAGAGGGAAAGCAAGCCGCAATGGTCGAGTTCATGTAACCTTCGTTGCGGGGGCGAAGATCCCAGAGTTCAATCGCATTGCAAATGGTCGGTGTGTCAAACCTGGCCAATTCGTCCAGAGTTCGTAGCGGAACGTTCGTCGCCATTGGGTATTCCTGATCAGGGCGAGGCATCATGAAAAAGTTAAGTAGCATTCAGGAGTATGAAAACCACGAGCGTTGTTCTCAGACAATTCCCAACTGCTGGCGATAATAATGCACGGTCTTTTCCAGCCCTTCTTTCAGAGGGATTGAAGGTTCCCATTTGAGCATCACTTTTGCCCGACTAATATCCGGGCACCGTTGCCTGGGATCATCCATTGGCAAAGGACGGTGTTCAATTCCTGAGGTGGAACCTGTTGCCTGGAGCACCTGTTCCGCCAGTTCCAGCATCGTGTATTCACCGGGATTACCGATATTGACCGGCCCGACATGCACCCCCTGATCCATGAGTGACATGATCCCCCGCACCAGATCGTCCACATAGCAGAACGAGCGTGTCTGGCTCCCTTCACCGTACACAGTCAATGGTTCCCCCTTGAGTGCCTGTGTGATGAAATTCGAGATCACACGCCCATCGTTTGGATCCATCCGTGGGCCATACGTATTGAAGATTCGCACAATACGAATTTCCAGTTGATGGGCCAGGTGATAGTTCATGCACAGCGACTCAGCGACACGCTTTCCTTCGTCATAACAACTGCGCGGGCCGAGAGGATTCACATGCCCCCAGTAATCTTCCGTCTGGGGATGGATATTAGGGTCGCCATAAACCTCCGAGGTGCTGGCTTGCAAAATCCGTGCTTTGCACCGCTTGGCCAGTCCGAGCATGTTGATCATCCCCAATGTTGAGGTTTTGATCGTTTTGATCGGGTTATACTGATAGGCCACTGGCGAAGCCGGGCATGCCATGTTGTAGATGCGGTCGACATCAAGTGTGATCGGATGAACAATGTCATGCTCGATCAACTGAAAGTTCGGGTGCTCTTTCAAATGAGCAATGTTCGCCATGCGGCCGGTGAAAAAGTTATCGAGGCAGATCACTTTGTCGCCACGTTCAATCAGTCGGTCACAAATGTGGCTGCCGACAAATCCTGCTCCACCAGTTACCAGCACTGTCGATGTCACGAGATACCGCCTGTCATCAAAAACGTGGAATTGCCCGATCGAAACTTATCCAGATTCCTATTGTTCAGTGAATAAGGGGAGCTTCGCAAGCGCGAGGCGATAGAGGAACACATCGCATAATCAATCAAAAGACGTGGGATCAAGGGATTGATCGATCACTGATGGACGCAATCAGGTCGTTTCAGCTTCTGGACAAGCTGGCATAATGAAACTGTTATGACAAATTTCTGTGTGAAATTCCCTGTGAACTTGTCGGAAAACGCTCACTCTGGTGAACTGGCTCCTGATCAAATAAGCTGATTGCAAACTACGGCGTATGGGAGGCGTCTTCTTGACAGAACGATGTGATCCCCATGAACAACCCAACTTGGCAACACTCTGACTGATTTGAAGATTATGGCTCACGTCAACGACAACTACCTGAAGCTTAAAGCGGGTTACCTGTTTCCTGAAATTGGCCGTCGTGTGGCCAGGTTCGTCAAAGAAAACCCCGAAGCGAAGGTCATTCGCATGGGGATCGGCGATGTGACCGAGCCGCTTCCCGGCGCCGTCATTTCAGCCATGCACAAAGCCGTCGATGAAATGGCCCAACGGGCCACCTTCCGAGGCTACGGCCCCGAGCAGGGATTTGATTTCCTGCGGGAAGCCATTGCCAAACACGATTTCCAGTCGCGCGGTGCGAACATTTCCGCCGACGAAATTTTCGTCTCCGATGGCTCAAAGTGCGATACGGGCAATATTCTTGACATCCTTGGCAAGACCAATGTCATTGCCGTCACCGATCCGGTTTATCCCGTCTATGTCGATACCAACGTGATGGCTGGCCACACGGGAGAAGCGAATGCGGGTGGACAATATGCCGGGCTGGTTTACCTCCCGATGACCGAAGCCAATGGCTTCGTTCCCGCCATTCCCGATCAGAAGGTTGACATTGTTTACCTCTGCTCGCCGAACAATCCCACCGGGATGGCCGCTAAGAAGGCCGATCTTGCCAAGTGGGTGGAATATGCCCGCGCCAACAAGTCGTTGATCTTCTTCGACGCCGCCTATGAAGCCTTTATCACCGAAGAGGATGTTCCGCATTCGATCTATGAGATTGAAGGGGCCTCCGAATGCGCCATTGAATTCCGCAGCTTCAGTAAAACCGCAGGATTTACTGGGACTCGCTGTGCTTTCACCGTTGTCCCCAAGGGTTTGAAAGCTCAGGCGAGTGACGGCACCGAGATCGAACTCCACAGCTTATGGAATCGTCGTCACTCAACCAAATTCAATGGCGTTTCCTATATCGTGCAGCGGGGAGCCGAGGCGGTTTATTCCGAAGAGGGACAAGCCCAGGTTCGCCAACTGGCCGACTTCTATATGGAAAACGCCCAGCTGATGTGTGCTGGCCTCCAAAAAGCAGGTCTGACCGTCTTTGGTGGCGTGAACGCTCCTTATGTCTGGCTGAAGACACCCCACCATCTTTCCAGTTGGGATTTCTTCGACCAGTTATTGTCGAAAGCCCATCTGGTCGGTACACCAGGATCTGGCTTTGGCGCTTCAGGTGAAGGGTATTTCCGCTTGAGTGCGTTCAACAGCCGTGAAAACGTGCTGGAAGCCATCGAGCGCGTCAACCGTTTTGTGCAAGGATCGCGCTGATGAACGCTTTGTTTTCTCAGACACCGTTTTCCCAGACTCCTTCGCCAGCTTCCAGCTTGAAGAATCTCTATCGTCCGGGCCAATTCTCGCTCTCGATTGAGATTTTTCCACCGAAAACCAGCGAAGGAGAAGAGTCCCTCCGGCAGGCGCTCGCAGAGCTGTGCTCCTATAGCCCGGCGTTCGTTTCCTGCACCTATGGAGCGGGTGGCTCTACTCGTAATCATACGCTTGACTGGTGCCGTGAAATTATTCAAACGCACGGGACGGCTCCGACCGCCCACTTCACCTGCGTGGGCAGCAGCAGCGATGAGTTGATCGACTGGCTGGGACAAGCCTGGCAGTTGGGCGTGCGGAACATCATGGCCTTACGCGGTGATGTCCCCAAAGGGGAAACAAGTTTCAAGGCGGTGGAAGGTGGTTTCAGCTACGCTACTCAACTGGTGGAACTCATTCGTCGTGAGTTTCCCGATATGGGGATTGGCGTGGCAGGCTATCCGGAAAAACATCCCGAAGCCTCTTCTCTGGAGACGGATATCGGGTTTCTCAAAGAGAAAGTTTCAGCCGGCGGAAATGCCGTCTTCACCCAGCTTTTTTACGACAACGACACTTACTACCGGTACTGGGAAGCCTGCCTGGCTCAAGGGATTGATGTCCCGCTGATTCCCGGCGTCATGCCCATCACCGAGTATTCCCGCGTGAAGCGGATTGTCGAAATCAGCGGCACCAAAGTCCCTCAGTCATTGCTGGAACGCCTCGAACAGGCCCACCAAAAAGATGACAAAGCCGCCCAGCTGGAAATTGGCGTCGACTACTCCATCCGCCAGTGCCAAGATCTCATCGATCACGGCGTCCCGGGCCTGCACTTCTATGTTCTTAATAAGGCCCACGCCACCAGCCAGATTTTCCAGGCCTTGGGCCTGAAAAGCGAGGCGTCGCCAGTTTGAGCTTTGGCCTCATCGCCTTCTCTCATCCACAGATCCTTCATATGCCAGGCATGTGAAGGATCTGTGTTCGTTTGAACCCTATAAACCCATATCCAAAAAACGATACGCCATTCCTCCGGTTATGGCCTTCGATGTCAGTGACTCATTCTTAAGTGAGTTGTTACTCCTGTTTTGCGTCGTGTTTACCATGTTGTTCAAGCTCTTCTGGCATCTGCGAGTTAGTCAAACTTCTATGAAAAATGCGCTTTTCGCAACATTTCAGAGGAACTAATCAACGAATAATGATATTAAATATCATTACTGTCACATCTGAAGTTGCCTTCTGCAACGTGAGTCAATTTTTCATGATCAATCGCACACTGGTCTCTCATCGGTTGTTCCGCACAAAATTCCCTTTTCTGTTGCTTGCCGCACTTTGCCTGGCACCTTGCATCAGTGGTTGCGGAACCGCAGATCCTCTTGGCCGCAAAGCTGTTTCAGGGAAAGTCTCCTGGGAAGGTGCGCCTCTCAAGCAGGGAGAAATCCGCTTCGAGCCGATGGGTCTGCAACCCGGCGATAAACGCACCGCATCCGGCGCGAGCATCAAAGAGGGAGCGTATTCCTTGCCAGCCAGCACAGGACTACCACCTGGGAAATACATGGTCGCCATCACTGCGACTGAAACAGTCCCAGTCATCACCTCCAAAGATCCGGAGGAAGCCATGACGCTAGCCAGCCAGCAACCACTGCCTAAACAGTTGATTCCTGAACGCTATAATCGCAAAAGTGAATTAACGATTGAAGTCGCAGCCAATGGCTCTAACCAGTTTCCTTTCGAATTGACTGAGAAGCCTGCATTAACTCCACCAACTAAAAAATAGCCGGCTTTGTGCAGCAACATCTCACTGATCCCATCTACTATCGCCAAATTTTTCACCACCAGATCGCGATTGCGTTGTCTGGTGGTTGATTTGATTCCTGTCACGCCTTTTCGTTTTTTCTCTCTCTTGTCTGCCAATTGTGAGGTACAGCATGCTCCGCACACGTCGAATGGGATTCACCCTGATCGAGCTTCTGGTCGTTATCGCCATTATTGCGATTCTCATTGCTCTGTTGCTTCCTGCAGTCCAGCAGGCCCGCGAAGCGGCACGCAGAACTCAATGCCGCAGTTCGCTAAAACAAATCGGCTTGGCGATGCATAACTATCATGATGTCTTCAATTCGTTCCCCATGGGCGGGAATGGAGCCGATAATGGCGTCACCGGCGGCATCACCGATCAGAATCAAAGTGGTCGTGTCTGGATCCGAGCCATCATGCCTTACATTGATCTGGCAACAGCCTACAACAGCTGGAATGAAAACATTCAATACAATTCCGGTACTAATAGAAATATCATCACCAAAACGTACCCTGTCTTTCTCTGCCCAAGTGACACTGCATCCAAGACTTGGAACGATGTTCCTAACTACAACTATGCCGTCAACTTGGGGAATACAACCACCACCCGGCTCTCGCCTTTCAATGGTGTCAACTACATGGCCTCGCCGTTTAACACAACAACTGACGCGACACCTGGGAATGTCGGTTCAAAAAACTGCAAAACGACTAAAATGTCGGATTTCATGGACGGAACAACAAACGTGATGCTGGTCGCTGAAGTTCGCCAGGGGCAGAACACTGCACCATCTCCTCAAGATCTCCGCGGCATGATCTGGTATGTGCCATTTGTTGGCTTCACCGCCCACAATCCGCCCAACACCACTGTTCCCGATCGACCCATGAGTTTTTGTATTCCCACCAATTCAGCGATTCAGTTGCCTTGTGCTAATAGTGACTCCGCGAATCCGATCATGTTCTCGGCTCGCAGTCGGCACACTGGCGGCGTGCATGTTCTTCTGGGTGATGGCTCAGCCCGCTTCGTCAGCCAGAACATCGACCTTGGCACCTGGCGCAATCTCAGCACCATTGCCGATGGCCAGACGCTGGGCGAGTTCTAATACGAATCCCAGGATATAACGGCGCATGTGCGTGCCAAGGTTGCGGTATTCCTCGTTGGGATTGATTGATTAACTCCTCTCCCATTCCGATGGGAGAGGCTGGGTGAGGGCGAGCTGGAGCTTAAAAGGCGATTAGTAAATACTCCAGATCAATAGGCACCCCTGGCACACTTCTCTATTAAGAAAGCCTATTGGAAAATCCCTCACCGGGCACCGCGTGCCACCCTCTCCCGCCTGCGCGGGCTGTCGTTTATACACAACTTTTTCGCCACCTGAACCGCACCATGAAATTGGCATGGGTGGCCCATACCACCTTGCGGCCGTTACCTCAACATCTGGCACACAGCCAAGGGAATTCATGGGGTTGATACTGTCCAAAAGTCATAGAGCAGGCTTCCGCCCCATACCGTTCGTCTCCCTTCGATCTCTTCCGAATTCCTTCGCGCTCTTCTTTTCTTCGCGGTAAAAATTCTTTGACTCACCGCCAAGGCGCGAAGAACGCAAAGGAGTCATTCCGATGAGCAGGTTTCTCCCAGGCCGGAACTCCCGTGGGTTGATCTGGTCATCACCCCTTGATGGTGTCAATGCCGTGCCGCTTGCTCAAGGGAATGAGAAATTTATGTGTAAAAGACAGCTGCGCGGGCGAGGGTTTCTTTTAAGGCACAACGCGGATCTGGAGTCGGCCGGGGAGTTTCCGGGCATAGACATCCATTCTCAGTACGGGATCGCCGGTCGATTCATCCAGTGAATCTGCCGTCATTCTCAAATGGGCGATGCTGGTGCGACCGCTCGCCGCCACTGAATCGAGTGGATACCACTGGTCTCCCAGTTTGGCTTCCGTCCAGGCATGGAGACCAAAAGCCGCTTCATTGGGTACATACACCAGCCCCATCACAAACCGGGAAGGGATGCCCTGTGTTCTCAGCAGGGCGGCCAGCAATGTCGCATGCTCGGTGCAATCTCCCGATTTACTCTTGGCGACTTCAGCCGCTGAGGCCAGCGCCGTAGACAGGTTCTTTGTGGAAATGGTCTTGTGAACATACTGACTCATTGCCAGAGCCTGCTCGCGAATATCATCCTTACGATCCTGACGCACAGTCGCCATGGCAGCACTCGCCAGTTGTTTTACATTCGGATCCTCTGTCTGCAGCAGCAAATTCCCCTGAAGGTAAACTTTGTCAGGAGATTCCACGGGACTGAGTTGGCGTCCTGCCTGATTCCAGTCGGGAACCCGAATCGTCAGACGGACGGTCTCCCGGTCGATGACTTCTAATGATTGCCCGGGGCCACTGCTCAACAGGCGAGCCAGATCTTCTCCCGGCAGTTTGAGTTCATAAGTGAGTTCTTTCCTCGTCGGCCAATCTTTGGGGAGCTGTGCCTTGATTAGTGTTAGCGACCCAATTTCCGGGCCAGTCCCTTCAATAGGCAGGAGTGCCTGTTCCCGGGATGCCAGATAGGTAAACATCTCGGTTCCGAAGATCCCCATCCGGGTGACGACGGCTTCCCCATCGCTGTCGACATAAATCGTGATCGGCGAATCTTCGATCAAGGAGATCCTGGCCGTCACTCGGAGTAGCTTCTTCTCCTGACGATCCAGATTCATGATGGGCACCAGTTCTTTGGCTTGAAGATCAAGGGTTCCTGCCGAGCGGAACTCGGGAAAGAAAATCTCCAGCCGTCGCTTTTCGCCTTCTTTCAAAGGTTGAGACCTCAGAAATTCATCCTGATACGCAGGTGATCGCCATTGAGGATTCCAGGGAATGGTGGCCTTCTGTGTCTGTCCCCCCAGCGTACTGATCAACTCGCATTTGTCCCCGGTGATTGTCCCTTCCAGAATCGCGGAGTCTGCGGGAGGGTTAGCCTGTTTATGGGTGAAACGTCGGATCTCACCGGCGTCTGTCTCAACGGTGACCGTCGAGGATTCCAGAACAAGCGGTGTCCCGAAGCGAGTCAATTTCAACGAGGTCGATTGCTCACAACGAACCAGTGCCTCTCCCGTCGGTGACGTGAATGTCGTCCGTGTGCCCGATTGATAACCCGTCCTCTTCCCTTGCAGATAAATCACACCCCAGACGGAGCGTGTGCTGTCAGATGCCGTGGGACTTTTGGTCGCTGGTGGGTTCTCAGGATTCGCCAGAGCCTCAGTGATGGACAGATCGGCTGCCAGCCACAGCAAGAGTACCGCCAGCAACCGCTTCATCTTCCAGCCCCAGCCCTGATTGTGAACGAAGATCAGCGAACGAGCGAAAGAGTGCTGACATCGTTCTGGCAGACATCGTCCTGGCTGACATCGTCCTGGCTGACATCGTCCTGTCGGTGAGATTTCGTCCATGATGCCCCAAATGCCGAGGAGTTTGCGGATTGGATTGCCGCTGCCGATTGTAGCGAAGACATCGCCTCACTGAAGATGATTTTGATCACGATTTCGCTCATTCATGAGGCAAACGGAGAAGATTTCTCAAGTCACGCCGCCTTCCCGCAACAACAAACCACGGGATCGTTGCCCGCAAACTCCACCCCTGTTGCCGCCATGCACCATTCCCCCCTGTAGGATCATCCGGCCAGGTCGTTGACGGATTCGTGACCTCTTCGAGATCTCATTTCCGATGGCCCCGGGATTCATGTGCTAGGTTTGCGTGTTCACATTGATGTTGCGGTGACACCCCTTCTCGCCGCCTGACTAGATCAACAGCACCGGATGAAGTGAGACACGAACCATGGGGTTCCTGAAGAAGTTCTTCAAGAATACTTATCGCGACGGCGGGGTGCGTCACGGCAAAAGCAGCTTTGACAACCTGGATGACGAACAGCTTGAAGCTCATCTGAATATTGCCAAATATGGCTCATTTATGATGACAGATGCCGTTCGTCCCTCATATGACCTGCAAGTCGTGCCAAGGGCCGGCTATCGTCACGATGCTTATCATGACAAAGAAACGGGAATCAAAATTCCCGTACTGATGGCTTCCGTTTCCAAGGAGCAGCTGCTCGATGTTTTCATCGATCTGATGGCACCTTTAGGTGATGAAGTCGATGTCGTGCTGGAGACCAGTCATGAACGCCGGGGCGGGCATGATGACCTCTATCGCGAGAGCATCGATATTCCGATCCTCAAAAGCACACTCTACGATTTTGAGGATCTGCTGCTCAACGATGGCTGCACCGGACTGGCCGTTCTTAACCCGAATATCCCCCTGGAAATTCAACTGGATGAGCACAAGCTCATTATTATGTACGGCCAGGAATTGGTGGATTTCAAAGACATTCTCGATGACTACGGCCTGAACTGTAGCGAAGAGATGAAATTCATTACCGAAGCCGAGCACGTCCATTCGTCGTCAGAAGATTTCTCGCGTCAGTTCCGCCAGCTTCAATACCGCCTGGGGATCGATGACGAGTGAGCCTGTGATTCACCCAAGGGATAAAGCGGGAGGCTTTGCCCCTTACACATCCACCGCTATCGGGTAGTCGAGTGAATGTGCCAACAAAAGAGGGTTGGCACGTCGCTTAGGCCTCACCCGCACGATGCCTGATGGTCTTTATCGTTCGTTTCCATGTTCATGAGTCGGATCGGCTTCGCCCCTCGAAGTCGGTGGATGTACTTTGACGGAGGGATCCTTGAAAGTCTTACCCATGTTGTCATTTGTTACCGCTGCCGGTCTGGGTGTGATGTGGTGGTCATCCGAAAACGACATCAAGCTGCCCGATGGGGTTGCCACACCACTCCTCGTGGCACGGGCACGAATCCCTGAAGAACCTGCGGAGACTGCCCCCGCCAGGCTCAATACAGTGGCCTCGCGGCCACTACTCCCAGAAATTCAGCCCATTTCTTCAGCAAAAAAACCATCTTCATCCGATGTTGTTTTGAGTATGGATGACTCTGGCTCACCTTCCGTTGCACTGGGAGAATCGGAGCCGTTGTTGATGGCGCTTTCCAAGCCGCTGCCGGCAACATCTGAACTCCATTCTGTCTTTTCCGATCCTGCGGCGGCCCCTTATACACCGCCCACACGGTCGACTCCCGCAATATCACCCGAAGCACCTGTTGAGGCACCTGCCACAAAACGCACCAGAAGCATCCCGCGCCGTCTTACCAGCCAGCCTGTGACAAAAACTCCCGTTGAAGAAACCACTGCTGTTGAAAAACCAGCGGCCACCTTCGGTTCAATGATCGAAGGCATTTTGTCGACCGCTCCAGCAGAACCTGTGATTACGCAAAAAGCAAAATTTCCAGAACCAGTCGCCCGCCCTGTCTCTCAAGAAGATTCACTGCTGGGACGATGGGAGATCGCGTACAAATCGACCGATGGCTTGCCAATCTATGTCCGCACCATGGGACGGGGAGAGTTCTCAACTTTGGTGATCGCCGGGATTGAAGGCACAGACCGTGTCTCGGTTCGCTGGGTCGATAAGCTGGCAACGGCACTTTCCAAGAACCCTCAGATGCTGAACACCTGCCGGATCACTCTGGTTCGTGCGGCTAATCCTGATGGACTGCAAGCGGGCAAGCGAACTAACGCAAATGATGTCGACCTGAACCGCAATTTCCCGACAGCGAACTTCTCGCGTGGTCAAACCAGACGAAGTGGTGATGCTCCGGCCAGTGAACTGGAAACCCGGGCCATCCTGCAAATGATGGCTTCCAATAAACCCAACCGCGTCGTCATCCTTCGCTCGACACCTGCTCGAACGTCGGAAGTGATTCATTCCATGGCTGCCAAGGAGATTGCCAATCACCTGATGAACTCTGCCAAATGGACGCCTCACCTGCTGATGTCGCCCGATTGGCCAGGATCATTGGAAGTGTTGGCTGATGAAACTATCGGAGCACAGGTGGTCTCATTGGGACTGACGCAGGGAAATGACCCGAACGCCGAGTTCGATCGCCATCTCCAGGGACTGATGGTGTCGGTCGCGGGACAGGGAGGCGAAACGCTTTCACCCATGGCGAAGAATCGACGCTTTCAGGAATTGGAAAACCTGATGACACAGAGTGCCCGCACGCCTGTTGCTCCTGAAACGTCTGTTGAAACTCCCAATATGCAGAAATACCGGCTGAACAATCAGGGGGTTCCCACATCGGCACCACATGGCGCGCCACCCATCGGTAAACCACGCGGCTATCAGGAACTTCCCCCGCCCCCACCATCACGCACCTGATCCGATCTGGAACATCTCACCTCATTTGAGCCTGACGTTCCTCAAAAAAGCAGCACCTATGAGAGCCATGCCCGCCGTTCTGTCAGCGGGCATGGCTTGTGCATTTCAACGCCTGCCTGCTGAACAGCCAGGCCCGTGACATCACCGTAATGACGCCATCACCGAATTTCCTGGCACGAGCCTGACTCGCCAGAAGTGGCCAACTGTGTTACGACATTTCCTGGAACGTGCTCAGCGCCAGAAATTTGCTGTTCAGGGATGATGTTGTGTTTCTTAAAGACCTGTTGCTGGTTTTTCTCTGTGCCGGTGTCGTTGTTTATCTCTTTCAACGGCTGCGCATACCCACTGTCGTGGGGCTTCTGGTCACAGGAGTGCTGGTTGGCCCTTATGGCCTGAAAATCATCGATGATGTCCATCGCGTTGACCTGTTGGCCGAAATTGGCGTGGTCGTGTTGCTCTTCACCGTCGGGTTGGAGTTTTCGCTGTCTCGAGTGGTGAAGATGGCCCCTTTGATGATGCAGGTGGGGCTGCCGCAGGTGGGATTCTCTGCCATTGCGGGGATGCTGGCCTGCATGAGCGTGGGGGTGCCGTGGAATTCGTCGCTTTTCGCAGGCATGCTGGTTGCCATGTCATCCACCGCGATTGTCATCAAGCTGCTGGCCGACCGGGGAGAACTGGGGACACCCCATGGCAGGATTTCTGTCGCAGTGCTGTTACTTCAGGATCTGCTGGTTGTCGCCTTTGTTCTGATGGTTCCTTTACTGGCTGCTGAAGCGGGGCAGCATAGTTCGTTTCTTGTCGATGTCTCGCGGGGCATGCTGATGGTGCTGGCTATCATTGTCGTGGGGCGTTATGTCGTCCCGCCGATGCTTTACCAGATTGTGCGAACCAGGAATCGCGAACTGTTTCTGATCTCCATTTTTGTCATCTGTATTGGAACAGCAGCTCTAACCAATATGGTTAATCTCTCCTTGCCGCTGGGCGCTTTCCTGGCCGGACTGGTGATCGCTGAATCGGAATATGGCCACCAAACACTCGCAGAAGTGATGCCGTTTCGAGACACCTTGAGCAGCCTCTTTTTCATCTCGGTCGGAATGCTCTTGGACGTCAATTATCTCCTGACACATGGGATCTCTGTGACGTTGCTTCTGGCCGCTATTTTGCTGGTGAAAACGTTAACAGCCACGATTCCTTCGCTCATGGTCGGCTACTCTTTACGCACCGCAATCCTGGCGGGAGTTTCACTGGCTCAGATCGGGGAATTCTCATTCGTACTGGCCAAAAGTGGCCTGGATTATCAACTGATTAATCAGGATGAGTACCAGTTGTTTCTTGCGGTCTCCGTGCTTTCGATGGTCGCGACTCCTTTAGCCCTGGATGGCTTGCCGCATTTGATCGATCTGATTGAGAAGATCCCCCTCTTTCGTCGCTGGCAGAACTCGGCGCACGACAACGAAGGGCTATCGGATGAGCTTCATGATCATGTGGTGATTGCAGGCTATGGCTTTAATGGCCGCAATCTGGCAACCGTTCTTAAAGAACTGAAAATCCCTTATGTGGTTCTCGACATGAACCCGCAAACGGTTCGCCGGGAACGAGCGCTGGGTCAGTCGATTCATTTTGGTGATTCCGGACGGGAAACAGTGCTGGAGTATGTAGGGATTGAAAAAGCCAAAGCACTGGTCGTCGCAATCAACGATCCCATCTCGGCCAGACGAACAGTGCAACTGGCTCGGCGGATGAATCCTGATATCCATATTGTGGTCAGAACCCGCTACTTTACTGAATCCTTTGACCTCAAGCATCTGGGCGCGGACAGCATTATCTCTGAGGAGTTTGAAACGTCGCTGGAAATTTTCGCCCATGTCCTCCGGGAGTACCATATTCCCGGAAACATGATCAATCGGCTAGTGGCCAATATCCGCACCGATCATTACCAGGCTTTCCGCGGCGAGTCATTAGGACGTGCCCTGCTCTCTATCTCGCCAGATGGAAATCTGGATGCCCAGTTTGAAAGCTGCCAGCTGACACCAGAGTCTCATGCGATTGGCAAAACGCTGGGACAACTTCGCTTGCGAAACCTGACCGGGGTCACGGTTGTAGCCGTGAAGCGCAAGGGGCAGGTCTTTACCAACCCCGCTGCCGATCTTCTGCTGGAACTGGGAGATGTGCTGGTTCTGCTGGGCGAGCCAGAGCAGTTCCAGACAGCAATTGAACTGCTCGAACTCCCCGCATAAGACTATCCAAGGATTTAACGGCACTTTGCGCGCCATGCTTACTTTGTGTGTCATACTGCTTTGCGTGCCATACTTGCGGCTTTGAGGAGCAAGCATGCTCTGCAGTCTTCTTCAGGATCAATATCAAACGCAAGTCCGGCATACTCACGCAACCCCAATCCACGTCAGGGAAGCGGCCACAACGGGGCAGCGAATCTTTAGCCAACATCCCGGCCGATAGGCCCAAACCCCGCAAGGGGATTCCGATGGGTGAGGGCTGTTTTTAATAGATATTAACTACATAAAAACGCCTACTATCGCCAAGCATTTACTACGTAGGGTGCATGAAGCGCAGCGCAATGCACCAACTCCCAACGACTACGTTCAAGTAGCAATGAACCGCTATTAAACAGTAGGGTGGTTTAAGGCTTTGCGCAACCCACCATCTCTACTACCACCCTGACGGCGTAAGACCCATTCGTATATCAACAACCGGCCCCCATACGCCGTACCAAACCCCGCAAGGCGCAAGGAAGGAGCGGCCACAACGGGGCCGCGGATCTTTAGCCGACGTCCCGGCCGATAGGCCCAAACCCCGCAAGGGGCACACAGCCAGATTCTGCCATGGTCACGATTCATTGTGTGGCTTGATGGCCGATGCGGGCAGGTTTTGAATGGGCATGGCCGCCGGTGCGACGTTCAGGCGTCCTGGTTCGTCAAAGGCCGCTTCAATACTGACAGCGCTGGCTGTCGATAAAGCCGAAGGCTTGGTTGAAGGATCCTGCTGATTACCCAACCGGGCAATGCCGACAGCACCCGAGTGTGATGACATCGACTTCTCGTGAACAAGCTGACCATTCACGAAGTAATCTGTCCCGATTTTCTTCGTCACGCGAACAGGCGCTGAAGGAACGGGTGCCGGAGGAATCATCACATTCACGGGCAGCCCGGCCGTGGTGGGCGATTCATTCAAAGCAGCGGTCGTTGGCACAGGTTGATCCAACCATGGTACTTGTTGTGGTGAGATTTGCACAGAAATCGGTGGCGACACCGGAACCAATGTCGTGGAGCCGGACGTCCCTGGATTCTGTGACTGAGTCTGTGGCTCGGGTGACACTACGGGCGGGTTGCCTTTAATCTCCGGTGTGACGGCAGCAGGTGCTGGCGTCGGAGTCGCTGGAGTTGGAGTTGTTGGAATCACTGGAGTCGCAGGAACCACCGGCACCTGAACTGGCACGGGCTTGTTTTCACTAGGCATGGGACTGTTTTCAGAGACCACGGGACGAGCCAGTTCTGGCTGTGCGGAAGGTAAAACGGTTGATGGCATGGGAGCGGTTTGTGGAATGACCGCCGTTTCCACCTTACCTGGGGTGGTGGGGGACTGCGTATTGGTTGTTGCAGGCTGCTTAATGATTTCTTCAGCGACTTGTGGCTTCGCGACTGTCACAGCCTGTGGCCATGCCCGACTGTGATAGATCTGCAGGGCGTTTAATGAGTGATAGAGCGGGCCACAATCGGAGGGAGCCTTGCGGTGATCGATCATATCTTTGGAAAGGGCGGCCGCCGCGTTTCGCACCCAGGCTTCATGGAGGCGTTCTGCGGGCAAGGCTGCTGCCAGAAACTCCAGAGTGTGCCCGGTCGTATTCAAACGTGAGTTCAGGTCTGAAGTGTAACCGGGGCCTTGATAGAACTTGCTGGAAAACGTGCCATCAGGATTCTGCATCGATCGTGCGGTTTCAATATATCGTTTGATCTTATAGTCGGCTTCAAACCAGACACCTTGCAGCGGGAGTCCTTCAGCAATATGTTTGTCACGGGCACGAGCCAGTGCGAACAAGCCGTGATTACCGCCGCAAGCCCCTTTTTCCACAGCGGCAGCATTCTGAATCTGCACCAGTCGTTCAATGCTCCAGGGTTCATTGCGAGCATTATTCCAGCGGGTGTTGGTCGGATAGTAATGCACCAGTGACCACAGCACCCAGGTAATTTCTTCGCGATCATTCACATCGCGCATCGCGGTCTGGAGCATCTCCGTGATTGTGACGTTTCGCGTGGGCGTCTTGAACTCGAACGTCGGCGGCAGGTTGGACTCCGAAAGCAAAGCCAGCGATTGAGCCGGATGACCTTCAAAGGCATAGGGGCGCGTGAAGGGGTGAAACTTGCCCCCATTGGCGGTGATCAAGATCCAGGGACGACCATCGAATTGAGGATTTGATGTGGCCATCCATTCAATCGCCGAAACTTTTTCTGTCCCCAGCTTCAATTGGAACTTCTCGTGCAATGCAAGAATACCGTGAAAAATCTGCCAGGGAGTGTGCACATTAGCCGTCAGATACCGCTGACTGGTCACTTGAATGGCCGTGCCAAGTTGCTTCTGGAGTGGATCACTCAGAGGATCATTCGCGGGATAAGGTGGCGCCGGAGCACCGAATGTCGTCAGCGGTACCACGGGCACTGGCACAACAGGAGTGGTCACTGCACCCTGGGCTTGAGTGGTGTTTTGCGTTGCGCCAGTCGTCGCTTCTGATGCGGGCGATCCTGAAGTCGGAGGCAATGAAGACGGGCCGGTGATGACACCCGTCTGGGCCAGCCCCGAAGTCATGTTTCCCAGGGAGAACAACCCCAAGGCTAACACTCCCAGGCAACACCGCATTCTCAGGCAACACCTGGGCCAATCCATGAAGCAGCAGCTTCCACTAACCATTTCTTCAATTCTCATATCACTTGATTTTGCAGGAGTGTGCCGAAACGCTTCCGTGGCGAAAGATGCCCGCATACGATTCCCAAGCCTTCCATGCTGGAGAGGTCTTTTTATGACATACTGCCGATTGAGCGCGACAGAGTATCAAGCCATTGTCCAGTCCGTTGAACCGTGCATGATCCACAACGAGAAGGCCAGACCAATCAGATGCCCCAGTCTACCAGAACATCCTGATCGATCACGTGACGAACGCTGGCCCTAGCGCTGCCTATCGTGATTTCGGCTGAATAACCCGTAGATGTTGAACACGATTCATGTGTGTTCTGTGAGCGTCCCCTTCATGCCCACAAGCCCGATTCTATTGAGGGGAATCCCCTTATTTCAGAGACAAAAACGATCCAAAGCGATTTATTCTGTCTGAATGTCTGGCAGAAGCTGCCGGTCAGATCACGACATAAAGAGGTCTCTCTTAAAAAGGTCTGCTCCGGGTGACATTCCAGCGATCGCTGATTTTGCCAGATTTTCCGCTGGCACGCATCGTTTCTCTCAAGAACTGGCACTTCGATATTGAGTCAATGCAAATTGAAAGATCCCACGCGCCACCAGCAACGAAAGCCCCGCCAACCCCAGCGTCAGCACAATCCAAGGTGAAGGAGCCTCAATCATTGACATGATCACCTGCGAAGGAACCGTCACAACCAGAAGGATCGGGATGACAAACTGAAAGGTGAACCGAATCAACTCACCAGTTGGCGAACCACTATAAATACTGGCGGGATAGCGGGCGAACACCGTCACATAGAACCAGAAGTCCAGCAGGCCCTGGTTCCGCCCCAACCAGATACTGGCGGCTGCCAGCGAGATCATCAGGCTGTAAAAAAAAGCCACTGCCGACACAATCAGCAGGGGATAGATCACCAGCACCCAGCCACTCGGCAAGACACCATTCTGATACAATGAGTAAACCAGAAGACCCAGCGCAAAGACGATCTGGTTCGCCATCGACAGATCCATCTTCTCAAATGAGACAAGGAACTGAGTATCAATTGGCTTTAACAGCGCAAAGTCCAGCGATCCTGTCCGGATCATCTCGCTAAAGTTCGCACAGTTGGGCATGAAAACGGCCTCAACAATGGCGTTGATCAACATCCCCGTCGCCATAAAGCCGAAATACTCGGCTCGTGTCCAGCCATTGATTTCAGAGACCGCGCGAAAGATCAGATCAAACATCAAAATCTGGGCGGCAAACCAGATCAGCCGTGAAAACAGCGTGATCATGAAATTACTGCGAAACGACATCTCCCGCACCAGCGCATTACGGAAGAAAACCGCAAGCACACGGAAGTAGTTCGCCGGGAGGGGTCGCTCTTCGGCCATTATCCCACAGACTCCACACCGGTTTCTCCGGCGGTCACTTCTCCAATACGGACAGGAGACTCGCCCATGCTTCGCAGTTGTTTCTCAATACTCGCGGCGAATGAAGGTCTGACGATCAGAACAAAGCCGATCCCCATGTTGAAGACCTTATACATCTCTTCGCGGTCGATTTTTCCCAGTTTTTGCACCCAGGTGAACAGCGGAGGAACCTGCCAGGACGACCGGTCAACGACAACGTGCGCGCCAGGTGGAAGGAATCGCTCGATATTATCCTTCAGCCCCCCCCCAGTGATATGAGCCAGTCCGCTGACCGCAATGCGGCTGGTGTACCGATGCAGCACACTCAAAACAGGTTTGACGTACAGCCGGGTCGGAGCCATCAAAGCTTCGCCGACAGTCGTTCCTAGCTCCTTGATCTGATCATCGACCTGATGGCCAGCCAGTTCAAAGACAACCTTGCGCACCAGACTGTAACCATTCGAGTGGAAGCCGCTGGATGGGAGACCAATCAGCACGTCACCCGGCTTGACAGCTTTGCCATCAATCAATCGCTTCCGCTCGACAACACCGACGCAGAAGCCGGCCATATCAAAATCGCCCGTCGCATAGATATCAGGCATAATGGCGGTTTCACCACCCAGGAGTGCCGCACCACACTCTTCACAGCCTTTGGCCACGCCAGCAACCAGGTTGGC
Organism: Planctopirus sp. SH287; assembly: GCF_056500625.1. Classification (NCBI taxonomy): domain Bacteria; kingdom Pseudomonadati; phylum Planctomycetota; class Planctomycetia; order Planctomycetales; family Planctomycetaceae; genus Planctopirus; species Planctopirus sp. SH287. The sequence goes on from NZ_CM151403.1 coordinate 4,301,474, forward strand.
CACCAGATCCGGGTTATCTTTTCCCAGCGCCAGATAATCCAGAAAGAAGAGAGGTTCAGCCCCCATGCATAGGACATCATTGACCGACATCCCCACCAGATCGATGCCGACCGTATCAAACTTCTTCAGTTGAATGGCCACCTTGAGCTTGGTGCCCACACCATCCGTCCCGGAAACCAGAACAGGATCTTCATAGCTGTGTTGCCCCGGCTTTCGACTATGGTTGAGTCGAAACAAACCGCCAAAAGCATCGTTGATCGGCACCACACGGGGGGTGTGAGTCCGTGCCATCAGTGCCGGCAACCGGCGCATGGCCTCGTCGTAAAGTTTCAGATCAACGCCAGCAGATTCATACGTCAACGAGGCCATCGGGCAGCACCCTTGGAAAACCAGCAATTTGCCAGCCCGGATTGTAACTGCCGGGTTCCATTTTCGCACCGCTCGAACCAAAGCAGCGCAGGTTCCTGGCTTCCGATTTCCGCTGAAACGAAATTTGGATTACGATTTCATGCAGTTTTTATCCGTCGTTCAGGAACAAATGACTGTGAATGACTCTGTTTCAGAAGAAACGCCACCCCCCTGGTATGCGGAGGGTTTGCAATTTCACTGCACGCAATGCGGCAACTGTTGTACGGGAACGCCCGGTTATGTCTGGCTCAGTGAGGTGGAACTGCGGCAGATTGCCGACTACCTCCAGACAACCACCGGCGAAATTCGTGTCATGCACACAAAAACCGCGTTGGGAAAGCTTTCCCTGGCCGATCACGCCAACGGGGACTGTGTCTTCCTGGACGGCTTCACCCGCAAATGCCGCATCTATCCCGTAAGACCTGCCCAATGCCGCACCTGGCCCTTCTGGGGCAAAACGGTCGAGAGTCCCGCAGCGTGGCAAGCCACCTGCGACGTTTGCCCCGGAGCCGGTCGCGGCGAACTTGTTCCGCTGAACATCATCCAAAGGCAAGTTGCAGAATCTCGACTCTAATCAGGCTGCGGAAAAACTAAGTAGTCCGCCTCATCTAAAGTTGTGGGGATGAACCAATGAAAAAGTCCATAAAGCACTTCGGAAAGGCTTCATGGACTTCGCAAGGCATCAAAGTTGTCGATTCACAATTGGCGGCACCTATTGTTCGGTGGGTGCGGCTTGCGGCTAAGGAAAAAGCATTGGTTTAGAACTCACCCAAGACTTCCCCGCCCGCTTTTGTTGCCAGACCATTGAAGGTCTCCAAAGCGATGTTTTCAGAGAGGAACATCACTTTTCCGTCGCCAAAGACAAAGTGAACACCACCCGTGTGGACACTGCTGTAATTGCCTTTGTAGTGCTGCGATTGATTGGTGGAACCAGTGCCATCGCCATTGATACGCCAAGGCATGCCCGAAGCAATTCCGTTGGAATAACCGAAAATCGATTCTGTTGTGTACTCGGTTATACCTGACCCCCACCGATGCCCACCCATCCAAACGCCAGCAAAGTAGGAACCTTGAGAGGTCTTTTCGCCCACCATAAATGTATTGCTTGCGCCATCAGTGATGTCGCGGATTCGTAGAACACTATTTTCTCGAAACAAGGGATCTCCTGAAGAAAAGGTACTGGCAACATAATTCGATTTGCCAACCTGGTTACTTCCCGTGAGTGGAGCCTGGAGATTTACGCCCCAATCCGTGTTGAGATTCCCTGAAGGATCGGAAGGACAGATGTAAGCAGGTTGAGCGGTTTTGGCGAGATCGAACAGTGCCTGGGTACCTGAGTTCCAGTCCCGTGCAAAATTCGAGGATTCTGCCGCAATCTTATTATAGAGCGGTGTCTGATCAATATTGGGAAGCAGGAAGACAGCCCAGCCAATATTTGGCTGGCGTGGAAGTGTTGATGCCCAGGTCGCTTTTTCTACGATATTTCCCGGAGGAAATGCGTTAAAGGTGTCGTGATAATTGTGCATCGCCAAACCAATCTGCTTGAGATTGTTGCGGCACTGAGTCCGACGAGCGGCTTCCCGTGCCTGCTGCACAGCCGGCAACAACAGCGCAATCAGAATCGCAATAATGGCAATCACAACCAATAGCTCGATAAGCGTGAACCCGCGCTGACGACTTTTCATAGAGAATCTCTCAAAAAAATAAAAAAAGCACTCGAAGTCTGTTTTACCAGTTGCCTGATTCAAGATGTTTTGACTGCCGTATCCGCGCAGAAAAAACAGAACCCATCGCTGCAAAAAGGAATATGACGGACAAACACATCTACAAGTAATCATATACACGCATGGAGATACGCTTGCAAGTCGTGAAATGATGCTTTGGCTTTGATGGACAGAGAAATTGAACCTGCCAGAGCGCCTCCAGCAAAAACAGGTCACGCGGAATGAGTAAAAACACCTACACACACAGGAGTGTCCGCATACCGACTGCCACCACATCCCACCGTCCCTTCTTGTTGACTGCATGCGATCTATCAGGTGATCCTTTGGACAAACTCATAAGGAGCAAGTCCCTCACGCGATCACGAATTCTTCCCCTCAAAACTCCCTGCCAGCGGCAGATAAAGCGGAGTGGCTACGCATCCCTCTTGTGGTTGAGTATGCTGACTCAGTGCGGGTGAAGGTCTGGTCAGTCCTGGTTCGCACGTCAAATCTTTGACATCGCCCAGCAGAGCAAATCACAGTGAATGAGTCAGTATGCCCCCGGATTCTCCTCAGACTTCACCATCAACCGAAACCCCTCATGTTGTTGCAGCATCGGTTGAGCCTGTCTCTTCTTCCGCCACGACAGTTCCTGCCCAAAACGCGGTCGCAGAGGCTTTCCCCCTGCCACATCCCACCCGCCGGAACTACACCTGGTTCTGGTGTCAGATGGTTTACAAACTCGTCTTTTACCCCTGGTTTGGATACCAGCAGCGCGGCGTGGAGCAACTCAAAACCTGCGGCGGAGCTTTGATTCTCAGCAATCATCAAAGCTTTCTTGATCCCCTGCTTCTTCCCCTGGAACTCGCACGCCCGGTCACTTATCTGGCACGCAGTACATTATTCAAAAAGCGATTTCTGGGAGACTTCCTGCGTACAGTTTATGTCGTTCCCATTGACCGCGACTCGGCTCGCGCCGGGAGTTTGCGGGAGATGCAGCGGCGGCTCGACCATGGTTTCCTGGTCGGCATTTTTCCCGAAGGAACCCGTTCGATTGATGGAACCATGGGGCCACTCAAGCCAGGATTTCTGGCCTTGTTGAGACGTGCCAAAGTCCCTGTTTATCCCGCAGGGATTGCCGGGGCCAATCTGGCACTCCCTCGGGGAAAGCTCATGATACGCCCGCGGCGAGTGCGCGTGGTGTTTGGCAAGCCGATCCTTCCCGAAGAGGTCGAAGCCTTTGGACGCAAACAGGATGATGAACTGCTGGAACTGATCCGCAGCCGAATTGCAGCCTGTGCAGAAGCGGCCGAAGCATGGCGTCTGGGCGGCCCAGCCCCCACCGGCCCACTGTAAATCAGACTTCTTCAAACTGTATCAAATCAAAAATCTCGCTGATACAAAACAGTTATCCATCAGGTGCTGAAGCGGAGCACACAGGTGAGTGCAGCATACTTCTGGCCCATTGTGTTGGGATTAGGGTGGGGAGCCGCCAGTTGGTCGCGTCGCTTAACGGCCTCCTGGTTGGGCAGCGTGGTTGTGGCGATTTCCATGGTGGCTCTCTGGCGGGAAATGTCATTCGATCGCACCGCTTCATCTGGCATGACTCTGCAGCAATTGCTCTGGTGTGGAGTGGTGGCTCTCTTTGGTGGCTGGGCCTCGCTGCGCTGTGCAACACCGCGAACTCGTGTTGTCAGCAATTTGTTACTGGCAGGCTCTGTGGTTCTTGCTGCGGGAGGGGCGATGCTCTCACAAGGTCTTGCCGCCAGTGTGCTGGTTCTGATCTCGGGAGGATTATGCCTGAGCCTGGTGGTCTGGAATACGCCACAATTTGTCGCATTCCCTGACGTGATCGCTGCTCAAATCGCCGCTCAACAGGAACAAAAACGTGCGGAGGGGAAAGCGATTGAAACCGTCCTGCTGGTGCGTTTTCGGATGACAATCAGCGCGATTCTGGGAACTGTGGCGTTGCTGACGGCGGTCATGTGGCTGGGAACATGGGAGCCTCTCTCTTCATCGCATTCTCTGGGAAATGTGCTGCGTCCGCTTCAGGACGAATGGCCGGCATTTGTGATTCTTGCCGGCCTGCTGCTGGTGGTCGGCTGGAGGGTCATGGGCCAATCGCCGGCTGAGACGCAGCCACAAGCATCATCTTCGCGGCTTCCATAATTGAAAGACTCACCCACAGGCCCGAAAGGATTCTCAGATGGAGATGGCATGTGCCGGGCTACTGATTCTGCTGATCGGTATGGCCCGCAGTTTGAGCGGGCGCCCCAGTGACCGCAACAACAGTCTGGCATGTGCCGCCTGGGGACTGACATTACTTTTATTAAGTGTCGCCAATGGAACCCCCAGCGGCTGGCTGCTCATGATTCCGGGAATTACCCCTCTGGCATGGCTGGTATTGCTCTGGCTCTGGTCAATGAGACCTGCCCAGCAGGAGCTTTCACCATCAGCCAGCCTGGACACTTCGACCATCTCTCCTGACCTCTCATCGTGGCAACAGGAACAAGACCTCGTGCGTGCTGATAGGAAGCTTCAGCAGCAGGCAGAGCAATGCCTGTCGGATCGCGTCGCTTTTCACGAGTGACCGATCAATATTGACGACCGCATTCTTTTGGAACACCGTTTTACAAAACCGTGACGACGTGCCGGCTGCCTGAAGAAACCCGTTTATAGAATCAGAATTGGAGGGACAAGCGGCAATCGGTATAAGGTGGCAGCCTGAGACCATCGTGTACGACACAAACCATCGCTGATTTCCGATGCTGACAAATCTCTTCTGGATGATTCTGCTGAGTCTGTTTTGCCTCCCACTGGCAGGATTGGCGGCATTGTCACTGATCGGGTCGCCGGTCTGGTGGCCTGGCATGGCAAAAAGCCGGGCATCGGCAGAATCCTCTCTCCTCACTTCAGGAAGCGGTACCATTCTCAGGCTGGCCTGGGGAATGTCAGCAGCGGGAGCGTTGGCCCTGGCCTTGCCCATTCTCACGTTTGGAACCCCAACTCCATCAGACGATAGACTCACGGCAGAAAACGAAAGCTCGTTGGCAAATAACCGCCAGCGTTTGCAGGTCACGGTCAATTGTTTTGAGTCGTGGCCACAGATCTCCACCCTACCGGGGGGAATGGCGGGGAAAGAAAATTCCTCCCTGATATCACATCAGAATTCGGGAACAGCCAGCACTCCTCCCCTTTGCTTGCACCTGATTGGTGAATGGCCTCTCCTGCTGACTTTGAGCATGATTTGTCTGTCAGGCACCCTCACGCTGAGCCGATCTCGCAGAGCGATCGATGTTGACACCTCGCAGTCTTCTCTCGTGATGACTCGCTGGAGAGACTGCGGGGCTGGCCTCATTCTTTGCGGATTAATGCTCCTGAGCCTTGCTGGCGAAGTTCTCGTCATGGCGTTTGGTTCCCATCTCATCACCTGGGGAGTGCTGCTCGGGAACTTACCCGCCAGCGAGGAACATTCCCGCGTCCAGGACAGCGTCATCAGTCTCCAGCGTTGGCTGCTTCATCAATTTCCCGGCGACATGTTGCTGGTCGCTGTGAGTGTGCTGCTTTGGCAAGGATTCGGAGCCACAACCTTTGCAGAGCTTTCAACCCTCTCTGAACCAACAACTTTTCAGCTGGGATTGATCGAGATCCTGGGCATCGTCTGGTTCATGGGCTGCCTTCCCAAGCTGTTCCTGTTTCCTGCGGTCTTGCCCGCCAGAGAATTTGAACGAAAGCCCGCGAGTCACCGTTGTTTTTCTCTGGCCATCAGCAGTGCGGCGGCCGGAATTCTGTTGCTCGCCCGCGCTTTCGGGCTTTATGCACATCCGGGAATGGGTACCGATTCTGCCGCCGTTCAACTGGGAATGCAGATCGCTGCGATTTCCAGCGTTGCTTGTGGCTGGATGGCCCTGGCAGGCCAGGTCAAAAGTTCTCCACCTGCTCACACAACGCCCGAGTCTGGTCTGGTTCGCGGCGAAGTATCCCTTTTATTCGCCACGCTCACCAGTCTCTCCGCCTGGCTTTTTTTTCAGACGATCCCTCCATCAACCATCATTCAGGAAAAACCGTCTCAGGAAAACGAGCCTCTAAACAGCTTGTCTCCCGACCGTATGGACACGATGGCGGGGGCTGTGGCCTCCGATGAATTCATTCAATCCCTGAACCTGATGTCGCTGTTGGCTCCCTGGTTGCTGGGCTGCTGCCTGCTGGTAATATCGCCGCGACGCTCAGCTTCCAACCCGATCTTTGCTGCGATGTTTGTGCTGGGGTTATCACTGCTGCCTCTCCCTTTCACAGCATCGGATATGAACTGGACGCAAGGAGCCGTTTTTCTGGCCATCTTTCTGTTCTCGGCAGGCGTCTTCCCTCTCCTCTGGAACTCTGGCCTTCCAGAGTCTGGCCTTCCAGATCAAGAGAACCACTCTGGTACATGGGCAATCATCGCTCCCAACATGGTCTTACTCTTCTGCATGGGTCTGCCGGGCGTGGTGTTGCTCCATTGGTGGGTTGGGAAACCGATTCCCTGGAGTCCCTTGGCAGGAATAGCGCCGGTTGCCGTGATGCTGGGGCAATTGGCCCCATGGTTTCTCCGATCTTTTCCGGCAGCAGGCATGGTCTTGCAAAAAATAGCCGGGCCTCTGCTGGAAATCGCGCGCGAGTCATTCCATCTGGGAGGCATCCTCTTCTGGGGGATCAACCTTCCCGTCCGGGGATTGGCTCAATTAGTGAGGTTCAGTGACTGGTATTTCATTGATGGTTGCTGGCAACAGGCCGGCAGCCTTTCGATGCAATGCGGGTTGTGGTTGAGGGGATTGCAGACAGGCCAGATCACTCTCTACGCTCTCGTGCTGTTCCTGATGGCATCCCTCTGGATGATCCTGCTATTGAATCATTGATGGGGATGATGACTGCCCACCCCGGCAGAACGCACATGTCATGGAGAACTCTCCATAAAAAGGACTTCCGGTGAGTGAAGGCTGGGTATGGTTGATTCCTGCGGTCGTGATCCTTCCCGCCTTAGGCAGCGGGCTGGCGCTGGTTTTTGCCAAAGCAGTGAACTGTCCTCAAAACCTCTATCGACTGCTCATGATCTGGCCCTGGCTGACGGTCGTGGCCTTGTTTCTGGGACTTGTTGCCTTTGTCTTGATCGGCACTGATCGTCAGGCCGCTACGGCCGAACTCCTGACGCAAACAGACTGGTCACAGTGGCTGAATCTTTGGCAGAAACAGTGGCTGAACAAGAACGTCCACCTTCATCCGCTGACATGGCCATCGCTGCTGGTTTTGTCGCTGACGGTGTTGATCGCCACGCCGGGTGTTCTGGTGCCACGCGTGCGACAACACTCCGACGATCCGCCCGGATTAGAGACCAGATTACAGACCGGATTACAGATCAGCGCAGACCTGTCCAGGCTGTCGCTCCTCCTCCTGATCCAGACTCTGTGGACAATCAGTTGGCTGGCGGCTGACTGGCGAGTCAGTCTGGCGACGTTCGATTCAGGCTGGATGCTGGGGATGGTCGGACTGTTGTTGGCTTCACCGGGGGCAATGGATCATTCCCCTGCGGGAACAGCCAAAGCCTCAGGCGCGGGGCATCATCGCCAGCATTCCCTTGTAGGAGTCGTGGCATGGCAGGGATTGGCCAGCCTGGCATTATTTGTCGCGATGGTGATGCTCTCTTCGATCTCACCGGTGTTGAAGTCAGACCTCGTACCGACTCTGCCAGAAGTCAGCTTTCGTTATGACGAACTGATCAGTCAAACGGTGCGGCTGACCGGTCAGAATGAGATCGCCCTGCGTGTCTGGCAATCGGCGTCGGGAGCAATCTTACTGGGGTTGCTGGCTGCCGTCTGGATTCGCGGCGCATGGTTTCCTTTTCATGGGTGGTGGTCACATTTGAGCATCACGCAAACAATCCCTCTGTCGGTGTTATTGACATCGGGGTTTGCATTAAGCAGTTTGCAAATTCTGCAGCGTCTGATCTGGCCATTGTTTCTGAAGGAATGGCCAGAACTGGGACTCTGGTTAGCGTGGCCTCTGGGATTTGGTGTGTTGTGGCTGGCCAGCCTGGCGCTATCGCAGACTGATCTACGAAAGATCATCACGTTTTCCACACTCACGCTACTCCAACTTGCGGCACTCGCTCACTTGACGTCGACGTCTGCCGGGGCTTTCGCTGGGCAACGTTTGATTTTTGGAGGAATCCTGTCAGGCGGCTTTCTCATGCTGCTGCTCGCCTGCCTCGAAGAACAGTTTTCCGCCAGAGAAGTCGATGGCTGGGGGGGATTGGCATGGCATCTTCCTCGATGGTCACAGGCGTTTGGTGCAAGTAGCTGGTTGCTGGCCGGGGGCTTACCAGGCACCGCGGCTTCGGGAATCTGGTTGTTGGTCGCCACACGATTTGCCCAACAATCCGGCTGGTCTTTCCCCATGATCATCAGTTGGATGATCCTGATCTCGACACAACTGAACGTCACGCTGCGGATGCTTTCCGGGCGTTCCCGCTACCCCACGGTGCCACACGCGTTTCAGCCATCCAGGCAACAGGAACGCGATGATCAACCGCTGATGCCGGATCTTTCACTCATGGGAACGATCGCTTTCATCGTCGTCGCTTCTGCCCAGGTGCTGCTGGGGTGGTTTGTATGACGGGAAACTTCAACCTGCTGGGAATTGTCTGGACACTGGTCGCACTGGTCGGCCTGCTGGGATTTCGACGCGCCCCAGGATTGTGGATCGCTCTGGGAGGCTGGCTGCTGGGAATAATGGCCATGCTGACTGATGGCTTGCCAGGTTTCTGGAACCAGCCTTTGGTGCTGACTTCGGAGTCACGCTGGTTAATGCTTCTGATGGTGAGTGTGGTCACGGTCGTTCTTGGGAAGATTTATTCTTCTCACCGGATCGTCACCATTCTCAGTGAGAATGCGGCCTCCTTGCCTGATCCGCCTCTCAGGCCATTTCCCCCTCATGCCTGCTGGTTACTGCTGGCTGGGGGAGTATCCGCGATCATGGCCACTTCGCCGACATCCGTCGGCTGGTTGCTGGCGTGGGAGATTCTCACCCTGACACAAGCGGGGCAGATTTTGCCTCCCTCATGGGGAGATGCGATTCAGGCACAGCACATCCGGCAACAGATTCGCTGGAACCTCTCTTTCTGGCAAATCATGACATCACTGTTTCTCTGGAGCGGATGGGCCATTTCAGGCATCGAAGGGCGATTCTCCAGCGAAATCATGGATTCTGGAATCAGTAACCCCGGCAGCAACTGGCAGCTTGCTGGCTGGTTGCTGATGGTGTTGGGATGGGCGGGCCGTACTTGCGTCATTCCCGGACATTTTGTCTGGATCGACACGGCCACCCTTTCCACCGAATCATCGCGATTACACGACTTGGCCATCGCCGAGAAGAATCAGGCGATGTGGGATTTTCAAGGGGGCCAGCTTATTCGCTGGTTGGCCGCTTTAGGGGTTGTCATCCCTCTTGCCCATTGGGAACCACGGGACAATCAGACGTCCCAACTCGTCTGGTCGCTTCTGGGGGGATGGACAGCTTTGTGGGGCGGGTTGATGCTGATCTGTCAGGAAGATTGGCGGCGATGGAGGGCCACGCTCCTCATGACAGCCACCGGGAGTTGGGTCTGGAGCTTAAGCCTGTTACCAACGCTGCCGGTCTCTGATCAACAGCACTATTGGCATCTCCTTGTCTATCTGGCGACATTGCTGTGCATGGGATATCTGTTACTGCTCTGGGGAACCGACCGGGCCACCTCCACGGGTCGCCGACTCGAATATCTGGAAGAATGGCGAGGGCTTGTCACCCATTGCCGAAGCGGTGTGGTGATCGTCGCTCTCGGGATCATCCTGTTAAGCAGCTTTCCAACAGCACTCGTGATGCAACTGCGCACCGACATTCTCATGAAAGCCTGGCCGATGACAGTTCAGGCAGACGATTCCGTCACGGCTTCTGGCTGGGTCATCGTTCCGGGCACCTGTTTGATTCTGGCAGGGAGCTGGCTGACACTGATTGCCGCTTTCAATTGGCTCAGCATTGCGATCCAGGGAGTCGCCATCGGTGCCCGGAAAGCGCCCTTCTCAATCAGTGATCCCCTCTTGTTGATGATCGTTCTTGGCCTGACGATTTTTCTGGGAGGGATCTGAGACTGTGATTCTCTTTGATGTCACAGCAAGCCCGGAAGTGATCAAAAACATCCAGACAGTATAAACAAGTACACACCTCTCGCCGACCGGGCTTGAGGTCACTTGGCCGACTCCCTATGATCCGCCGTTCTGTATTTCAAGTTACCCGAAATTTCCGGAAAGTAGTCCGCGCGAACGACAACCGGAATTTCAATGACCTTTATCAATGAGTCGCCATGCGTTTTCTGCTGATTGATCGCATTACCAGTCTCGTGCCCAACGAGTCGATTACTGCGGTCAAGAATGTGAGCATTGCCGAGGAATACCTGGCAGATCACTTTCCCGGCTTCCCCGTGTTGCCAGGGGTTTTCATGCTGGAAGCTCTCACTCAAACCGGTGCCTGGCTGATGCGGGCCAGCAACGACTTCGCCTACAGCACGATTTTGCTGAAAGAGACAAAGGCGCTAAAATACAACGCCTTTGTGGCCCCCGGTGACCAGTTGCAGATTTCCATGACCGTCAAGAAAAAGTCGGAAAACATCTGGGAATTCATGGGTTCCGGCAAACTGGCCAGCACACAGGAATCGGCCGTAAGTGCTCGTGTGATCCTGACGCAGTTCAATCCCGGTGATCGTGATGCTGCTGCCCGGCCAGCCGATGAGGCCCGAAAGGCCTGGTTGCGACAACTGTTTCCCACGTTATGGTCTCCAGCAGACGCGGGGAATAACTTGGGATCTTAGCAGGGCTTTCCTGGCTTTATCGAAAAGGCCTTAAGTTCTTCGCAAGATCCGTTTTGAAGTGCCCAAACAATATCGATTTCAAGCCAACTGGGCTGACGAAAAAGGAATATCGTATGGATTTGACGGGACGTGTCGCACTGGTCACAGGCGGAAGCCGCGGGATTGGTCGAGCCATTGTGATCAAGCTGGCCAAAGCCGGTGCCAAGGTGGCGTTTGTCTATCAATCAAGCGAAGCCCCTGCTCAGGCCATTGTGGAAGAACTGACCGCTGCCGGGCATGAAAGCTGGGCCATCAAGTGCGATGTCGCCGACAAGGTCGCTTGCGATGCCGTCGTTGAGCAAGTCGTGGAAAAATGGGGCAAGGTCGACATTCTCGTCAACAATGCCGGCATTATCCGCGATGGTCTTCTGGCCACAATGACAGCTGAACAGTGGAAGGCTGTCATCGACACCAATCTGACAAGCGTCTTCAATTTCTGTCAGGCCGTCACTCGCCCCATGATGTCCGCCCGATATGGCCGCATTGTGAATATGTCGAGCGTCTCGGCTGATTTCTCCAATCCCGGACAGGCGAACTACGCCGCCAGTAAGGCCGGCATTGAAGGCTTCAGCCGGTGCATGGCTGTCGAGTTAGCCAAGCGAAACGTCACGGTCAATTGCGTGGCTCCCGGCTTCATCGAAACAGATATGACGGTCGCCGTGGTGAATGCTGCTGGTGAACAGATCAAAAAAGCAATTCCCTGCAAGCGGTTAGGGCAACCTGACGATATTGCCTATGCCGTCCACTTCCTGGTTTCCAACGAAGCCAGCTACATCACCGGCCAGACCCTGAAAGTCGACGGTGGATTAACATTAGGGGGAATGGGCTAACCGGTAGTGACACTGTACAGTTCCCAAAAGCTGCCGGAATTGTTCATCTAAGCGACACAATCAGTATTTTCAGAAGGGTTCGCGTGGGTTCGATCTGGCAGAAGCGTGTCCGACATGCCAAGATCTGCGAACACCTTTGATATCGGACAATACTGCGGATCATTCGACTACGTGAAATTCGAAATGATCCTACGAGGAGTGATTGGATGCCTTCACGCGACGAGATTTTCGAAAAAGTTCGTGACACACTCTGCGATGCTTTGGGAGTGGACGAAGAGGAAGTGAAAGAGTCGTCGACACTGTTCGGCGATCTGGGGGCTGAGTCAATCGATATTCTGGATATCCTCTTCCGTCTGGAAAAGGGATTTGGAATCAAGATTCCTCGGGCAGAACTTCTCCCTGATAACGTCACAGCTGCTGATCCCAACTTTGTAGCCAACGGCGTCCTGACTCCTGCCGGTGTCGCTGAACTGAAAGCCAAGATGCCTCATGCAGACATCGATGCCTTCGCCGCAGATCCGAAAGTTGAAAAACTGCCAGATCTCCTGACTGTCAAAATGATTGTGAACTTCCTGGAAACCAAGCTTGCCTGATCTTCCAATGTTCTGAGGTCGCTCTTCGTTCGGTGTTCCGCACGGAGGGCAACATCAACATGGGATCAGAAGCAACGAATCAAAAACCTTCTGCACGCACGGCTGGGGAGCTTCTCGCGTGCAGAAGGGGTTTGGTCTTTTCGTAGCTCTCCCCGTCCGTACCTTGAGATTGCCATGCGCTGGATGTGGGTGGATCGTTTCGTTGAATTTGAGAGCGGAAAACGAGCCGTCTCAATTAAAAATGTCTCCATGGCGGAAGAACATCTTCACGACCATTTCCCGGGCTTCCCGGTCATGCCGCACTCCCTGATTCTGGAAGGGTTGGCACAGACCGGTGGAATCCTGTTGGGGGAAACTCACCAGTTTTCACAAGTTGTTGTGCTGGCTAAAGTTCCTCGCATGACTTTCCACAGCTATGTCACTCCCGGTGAAACGCTGACCTATCGCGTCAACCTGGAAGATGCGAACCCGGAAGGTGGCATGGTTTCGGCCACAGCACATGCCGGTGAACGATTGGTCGCTGATGGCGAAATTCTGTTTGCCCATGTGAAGCCTGACCAGGCGGGATCAGTCCGGGTGGATCAGAAAAGCTTTGTCTTTGAACTGCTGCGCGGCGTTCTCGATGTAGGGAAGGCCGGTGATCCGTCACTGCCGACTGCTTGAGTTTTTAGCCTGTGTTGAGCTTCTGTTTGAGGAAATCTGAAGATGCGAAGACGTGTCGTTGTGACAGGGATCGGGGCAATCACTCCGATCGGGAACTCCATCGAATCCATGTGGGAAGCACAGCAGGCTGCCCGTTGCGGTATCGGCCCCATCACTCATTTCGACGCCAGCCGCTTCCCCACCACCTTCGCTGGTGAAGTCAAGAATTACGATCTGAATCAGTTCGTCTCTGATGTGAAGCCCTATGAATTCAGTGGCCGAAACATCCATTTCGCCCTGGGGGCCGCTCGTCAGGCTTTCAATGATTCCGGGATTACTGATAGCCAGATTGATCCCGGTCGCATGGGTGTTTATCTCGGAGCTGGTGAAGGACAGCAAGACTTCCTGATGATCATGAGCATTATCGCGAAGTCACAGAAGGATGCTTCGGGCGAAGTCGACCTGGAAGTCTTTACTCGTGAGGGGTTGGCCCGCATGCACCCTCAGAAGGAGATGGAGCAGGAACCCAACATGACGGCTGGCCACCTCGCGGCCGTCTTCAATGCCCAAGGCCCGAATCTTAACTGCCTGACCGCTTGCGCTGCTTCCAGCCAGGCCATTGGCGAAGCTTCTGAAATCATCCGTCGCGGCGATGCTGATGTGATGATCTCGGGAGGTGCGCACAGCATGATCCACCCCTTTGGCGTGACAGGCTTTAACCTGCTGACGGCGCTTTCCACAAGAAACAGCAGCCCGGAAACCGCTTCCCGACCATTCGATAAAGATCGCGATGGCTTCGTTCTGGGAGAAGGTGCCGGCATTCTCATTCTGGAAGAACTGGAACACGCGAAAAAACGCGGTGCCAAGATCTACGGCGAAGTCATGGGCTATGGCTCAACCGCCGATGCCTATCGCATTACTGATATCCATCCCGAAGGCCGGGGTGCCATTGCCTGTATGAAAATGGCTTTGAAGGATGCCGGCCTCAATTCCGACGAGATCGACTACATCAACGCTCACGGCACCAGCACCGAAGTGAACGATAAGGTCGAGACACTCGCCATCCGCCAGACATTCGGTGAGCAGGCTTACAAAATCCCCGTCTCCAGCATCAAGAGCATGATGGGACACCTGATTGCTGCTGCGGGAAGCGTTGAAGCCATTACATGCCTGCTTTCAATCCGCGATAACGTGGTGCCACCGACAATCAACTACACCACTCCCGATCCTGACTGTGATCTGGATTATATTCCCAACGAAGCCCGCCAGCGAAAGGTGCGTCGCGCCTTGTCGAATAGCTTTGGTTTCGGTGGCCAGAATGTTTCACTGATCTTTTCTGAGTACAAGGCGTAAGACCTTACGCAGATCGATTGAATGATCCTTCGAGACAAGAAGTTCGAAGCCATGCATGATGCAAGCACGAAAATAACAGTTCGCCGCCGGATGTTTTTGGCTTACAGCGGTTTCACGTTCATTCTCCTGGGGACAGGTCTGGCCTGTGACAGTGGCACGGCTCCCGGTGATGGGCAGGCCAAAACCGCAGAGGCTCCCGCCCTCTCCACAGGTCGCACGCTAAATATTCCTGTCAAAGATGAGCGCGGTCCCGATGTCTTCGAGACGCTCTTTACGACGACCAAGGGGGATTTCGTTGTCGAAACTCACCGCGACTGGGCGCCCCTGGGGGCAGACCACTTCTACACGCTGGTGAAGTCGGGCTTTTATAACGATGCCCGCTTCTTCCGCGTCGTCCCCGGCTTTGTCGTGCAATTTGGAATTGCCGCTGATCCTGAAGTTCATGCCATGTGGGATGGCCTTTCCCTCAAAGATGACCCCGTCAAAGAGACCAATGCCAAGGGGACGCTGACCTATGCCAAGCCGGGCTACCCCAACTCGCGAACCACGCAGATCTTCATCAACTATGATGACAACCCACGCCTGGACGCGATGGGTTTCAGCCCTTTCGCCCGTGTCACCAAAGGGATGGATGTCGTTGAGAAAATCAACGCCGAATATGGCGAGGCCCCAGACCAGATGCTGATCGAGCAGCAGGGCAACGCCTATCTCTCAAAAGCCTTCCCCCGACTGGACGGAATCCTTTCCGCAAAGATTATCTCACCCGCCATATCGGCACCCGCAGAAGAAACTCCGGCAAAATCTGACACAAAAGATTCCGCAGAAACACCCTCTCCAGCTGCCATTTCGACAGGCGACGCTCCAGAGACCCCTGGCGGAACAAATCCGTAACACATCATTATCATTGATGTTACAGATAAAGCCCGTTCTTGCTGAGCACGGCTTCACCTGAAAAACACATGAACGCAAGATCACAGGTAGCTCACGGTTCTGACAGACGGTATACTGGGCAAGTTCGTTCATTGGAACGCCGACTGTTCGCCTTACCCAGATAGCGGCTGCGCGCATGAAATTGAAATGTCTCCCCGAGGACTTTCAGGTCGAAGAACTCAGCGAGTTCGAGATTGAAGGCGGCTCGTTTGCTGTCTATAAGCTCACCAAAACTTCGCTAGGGACACCCGAAGCCATTGAAGCCATTCTGCATCGCTGGAAAATCAAGCGGGAGCAGATCAGCTATGGTGGCCTCAAAGACCGACATGCCGTCACACAACAGTTTGTCACGATCAATCGTGGCCCCAAGCGCGACCTGAACCAGCAGAACTTCACGCTGGTCTATCAAGGGCAGACCAAACAGCACTTCGGCCCCACTGATATCTCGGGAAATCGTTTTCACATTGTCATCCGCGATCTTAATCGGAACCTGGCTCAGAAGTATGTCGGCCTGCGGGAATCCCTGCTGGTTGATCGCCTGCCGAATTACTTTGACGATCAGCGATTTGGATCATTGGGGGCCTCGCGCGAGTTCATTGCCCAGCCTTGGTGTGCCGGGGATTATGAACGCGCCCTCTGGCTGGCTCTTGCCGAACCAAACCCTCACGACCGTCCCGGTGATCGCGAAGAAAAGCGTATTCTCCGCGATATGTGGGGGCAGTGGGAAGCCTGTAAGGCCAAGTTGTCACAATCATCCCGTCGCAGCATTGTGACCTACTTGTGTGACCATCCCACCAACTTCAAGAATGCCTTTGCACTGATCCGTGTCGATCTCCGAGGGTTATATCTGTCCGCCTACCAGAGCTTCCTCTGGAACCACATTCTCGCCGAGTTGATTCGCAGCAAAGTCTGGCATGAGCGAGTCTATGATGTCAGCCTGGCAGCTCAACGCGTCGCCTTCTGCACCTCATTGACCATGGAAGAGCAAGAGTCTCTCTCGCAGATGAAGCTGCCCCTCCCGTCGGCTCGCATCGATCTGGAAGGCTCACCGCTCGCCGCCCATTATGAAAAAGTGTTGAAAGAAATGGGCGTGGAATTGCGGGAATTGCGAGTGAAATATCCGCGTGACAGCTTCTTCTCCAAAGGAGAACGGCCAGCATTGATCGTCCCGCATAACTTGAAAATGGCCATGGCGCCCGACGAACAATACGCTGGAAAGTACAAAGTCGCCTGTGATTTTGAACTGCCACGCGGTTCCTATGCCACCATCGTCCTCAAGCGGCTCACACTCGACCCGACAGCCGTCAGTGATCGTTCCCACGATCTGACGACTTCCACCAACGATGTCGTCACCAGCGAAGAGTAAGTCCAGTGCCATCGACATCCTTGCGCGGCATAGCCATGGCGTTATGACGACAAGGGTGTGGCATTGGCCAGATACCACGCCAGCAGTGTCTTGAAAGGCTGCGAGTAAACCTCCGGCCTTAAAGCCACATCCTCGATAATCTCCGCCACAGGTTTGAAACAGCCATCAGCGATCTCACCGGGATCGAAGACCGGCGTGGTGTCAGTCACTGTCCGGTAGAGTCGGCTGTGTTCATATGCCAGCAAGGGCGATGCTGGTAACTGCCCAACGAACTCCAGCGGAGCCTCCAGCCCCAACTCTTCCTTCAGCTCGCGGGGCGCTGCGGTGTCGTAATCCTCACCGGCAGAAAGGTGCCCCGAGCAGGAGGAATTCCACATGAGTGGCTCTTCATCTTTATTGGCCGACCGCTGGTGAATCAGCAGTTCATGCTTTCCGTTAAAGACGAAAACATGCACCGCGCGATGCCACAGCTTGCGGGCATGCACAACCGAACGCGGCAAAACATCCACAACCACATCATGCTCATCAACCACATCAAACAACTCTTCCGGGCCATCAGAAATACTCATGTGAGAATAAATTTCCACTTTGAAAGAAGTTGATTTTACCGGATCTCTGAATTTGAGGGCCGACAGAGTTGAAGCACCTCATCAACGACAGATTCCACACTGTAATGCTCTGTCACATATTCCCGGCCATTGCAAGAGTGCTGCTCCCAAGTCGCAACATCGTTCCAGATAAACTGAATGGCTTTTGCCATCTCGGCTGGTGAATCACCCGTCACCAGACCCGCTTTTGACATCGCGACAAATTGATCAAAGTCTTCAGCGGTCACAATGGGCGTGCCCGTCACGGCGGCTTCCAAGAGCACATTGGGAAACCCTTCAAGCGTTGAGGAACCTGTGCCGAAAAACAGTTTGGAACCGAGGAAGGCAGCTTTCATATTCGCACGCGGGATCGCACTGCTGATCGTCACATTAGCAGGGAGATCGCGACGAACTTCAGCCTCAACGTTATCGTCTCCTCCATTGAAAACCATGAGAAACGGAATCTGGGGCAACAGACGGGCCACAGCCAAAGCCAGATGTGGGCGCTTATGAAGCCGATCATAGCGGCCAACCCACAACACATGCTCTCCCACAGGCCGCGAGGATGTCTTCGATATAGCCATGGCAGGATCGAACGGGTTACGAATGAGATAACGGTTGGTTGAACGAAAAGCCCCCAGTCTCTCCCATTGCCAGCGGGTTTGGCAGATCACACCTGTCGCCAGACGTAAGGCATTGATGACTCGCGATGATAACACGCCACACGTATTTCGCTGCTCAGGATGTGCCAGCATTGTCTGGTCGACTTCAGCGTTGCTTCGAACCCACAAATAGGCCATCCCCCCCGCTGAGCGAATCTGCTCAACAACTAGGCAGGATTCAGCACTTCCTCCCAAAACAATCCAGCAGTCGGCTTCATGATAATTGATGAATGCCGCGAGCCGATCTCGCTTTCGAGTGAACCGACGCTGGAATCGGTCACAGATCATGCGATACATCGCTGCAGGCCACGGGAGCCAGAATGCCTGCGGTTTGATCCAGGGGAAATGAGGAGCAAGAGACAGACATGATCGCAGGATTTCCCGGTCTCGCACCAGCGGTTCGACATGAACGCTTAACGTCACCCCTTCGACGGCAGACATTTGAGGGGGAAAGGGATGCCACATGACAAGCGATACAGCGAGTTCAGGCCGCCTTGCCAGACTGCGAGCAAGTAACCAGGCAAATGTTTCCAGACCACCAATGGCACTGCCAGCATGGGGATCAATGACTGGCAGTGCATTCCAGGCCACAATGGCGATTTTCATGCAAAAACAATCCCAAGGCGAAGAACTCATGCGACTGACAAGCGACCGCTGAAGCAGATGATATGATACGTATGATGCCCGGATGATCTCCACAAGAGTCTGTCTTACATGAGCACAAGAAATACGACGAAAGAGTCAGGAATAACCTCCGCCATGTTGCCATCTCCGGGAGATGACGCGTTACGCCAGCAGGTGGCGTCTTCCATTCCTCAACAACGGTTTCTCGATTGTGTTCATTGCGGGTTATGCCTGTCCGCCTGCCCGACATATCTCGAAACGGGCGACGAGAACGATAGCCCGCGCGGTCGCATTTATTTGATGCGGGCCGTGGCCGAGGGACAACTGAATCTCACGCCGGAAGTCACGTCTCATCTTGATGCTTGCCTGGATTGCCGGGCGTGCGAAACGGCCTGTCCTTCCGGGGTGAAATATGGGCGACTGATTGAACCGTTCAAAGTGGCCATGGAGTCCGTGGCAAATCACTCCGGCAAGCCAGACAGCGGAGTCATCGACAAAGCGGGAGGCTTACTGAAGTCGACGTTATTGACGAAGCTCTTTCCGTCGGCACGCATGACCCAATGGGCCTTGTGGCCCGCTCGATGGTTACAACAACTCGGGTTGGATGGATTGGCGAAAAGCTGGCCAGCACGGTTGATGACACCAGAAATTCTCCAGCGCATGCACCGGTTGTTGCCTCAATTATCGCCGCCAGCCCCCCCACTGCCGACACGTTTACCGCCTGTTGGAAAGAAGCGGGCCACCGTGGCGTTGTTTACCGGCTGCGTGGCGGAAGCGATGTTTTCGCAAACCAATCGGGCCACGGCCCGCGTGCTGCAACATAATGGCTGCGAAGTCCTGATCCCTCGCGGGCAAGGATGCTGCGGCGCCATCCATTACCACAACGGAGAGCGAACAACAGCCCTTCAATTAGCACGGCAGAACCTGGCCAGCTTTCCCTGGCGAGAAATCGATGCGGTCGTTGTCAACGTGGCGGGTTGCGGAGCCATGCTCAAGGATTACGGCCACATCGGTGAAGAAGATCCCGCCATCGATCCTGTCCTGCTGGAAGAACTCAGCTCTTTCGCAGGGAATGTGCGGGATATCTCCGAGTTTCTGGTCTCGCTGGGGCCGATCCCACCAGCACATCCTGTTTCACTGAAAGCGGTGTATCACGATGCCTGCCACCTGTGTCATGCGCAGAAGATCCGGCAGCAGCCTCGCGATTTATTAAAGCTCGTGCCGGGCCTGGAAATCCTTCCCATTGAAGAAGCGGAAATCTGCTGCGGAGCTGCCGGAAGTTATAACCTCACGCAGCCCGAAATGGCCGATCGGCTGGGACAGCGAAAAGTCCGGCACATCCTCGCTGCTCCCGGTGTGCAGGCCGTATTGACCGGGAATGCGGGATGTGCCCTCCAGTTGGCCGCATCGCTTTCAGAAAGTGGCCATCCCTTGCCCGTCATGCACGTGATGGATTTACTCGACCGCAGCTATGGGCCACTTCCCGCACCATGATCTGCACCCTGATTCCCGACTGAAAAGCCATTTGAGAACACAGAGGCCGATCAGCGGGATTTAAGGCGATGGGCAAATTTCTGACGGAACTTGGCCACCTTGGAAGCCACCACCGTCGCACAATAGCCTTGTGTGGGATGCGCTCGGAAATAGCCCTGATGGTAGGCTTCTGCAGGATAAAATGTTTCGACAGGCACCACCTGCGTCACGAACCGGGCGGGCCAGATCCCTTCCGCTTCAAGCTGGCTGATCTTGGCCTTCGCCTCACTTTCCTGTTCCGCGTTATGGAAAAAAATGGCCGAGCGATACTGAGTACCGATATCTCCTCCCTGCCGATCCTTCGTCGTGGGGTCATGGATCGCAAAGAAAATATCCAGAAGATCGTCGAACGTGATCACTGTTGAATCAAATGCGATCTCAACCACTTCGGCATGCCCTGTCCGGCCCGTGCAAACCTGTTCGTAAGTCGGATCGGGAATTTGGCCTCCCATATAGCCTGAAACAACCGCATCAACACCGATCACGTTTTCAAAAACCGCTTCCAGGCACCAGAAGCAGCCGCCAGCCAATGTGGCTTTTGCCGTTGTCACTTGAGACTCTGTGAATGCTGCGGATTCGGACATCTGGGTGCCTCCTCAAATTTGCAAAGCTGACTCACGCCCACTGAGACGTGTTCAGCCTGCGGACAAACTCACTAATCTGTCAGGGCAAAGTGGTGCTACAACTGGTTGCTTCCATTCAGATTTGGCAGGTTAAGCAACGATCGATGAGCAGGCCAACGAGCCTGCGGACAACCTCATTCACCAGTCAGGACAAAGCCGTGACACGACACTATTTTCTTTTGAGATAAGTCTGATACGCGAAGAAGATCACGGGGGGCGCCATCAGGAATGTCAGTGGGAACAAGATCCAGCTGGGAAGACGGTTCTGAAAGAGGTAAGGCCAGAGAACCCAGGTATCCAGATTGAAACCGGCAATCAACATGCCGCAAATTATCAGGATACCGGTGTTTTTCTGCTCGGCGTATTCATCGTCGGTCAGCTTCTCGTTCGATTGTCGACGTGGAGCAGCACTCTGAGATTTTGATCCGCCCGACTTGCCCCCTTTCTTGCCAGTCGGCTCAGCCACTTCCTTACGCATGCCATTGGCATAATACTTGGAAATGCCCTGATTGATCCCCAGTTGCGAGGCGATCACATGCCGCATGGGCTTGCCATATCGCAGACGAACTTCGTCTTCAAGTTCTTGCGTAGGATCTTCGGCGCAAGCCACCAGAATCTGCCCATCATCTTCAAAGAGTGGCATACAGGTATGACGACGCACCACCTGCCTGGGAAGCAGATCCAGAATCGAGTCGTCGGGCAGCATTTCCGCCAGATCAACATAGGGCCGGCCCAGTTCGCTGGCCAAGGCCCGAGCGGCGGTTTCGCCATCCACCATTTTCAATTGAACAACAGCATCTTTCAAAGAAAGACCGG
Source organism: Planctopirus sp. SH287 (assembly GCF_056500625.1). Taxonomy (NCBI): domain Bacteria; kingdom Pseudomonadati; phylum Planctomycetota; class Planctomycetia; order Planctomycetales; family Planctomycetaceae; genus Planctopirus; species Planctopirus sp. SH287. The sequence continues at coordinate 4,323,058 of NZ_CM151403.1, forward strand.
CCCGATCGGCAAAAGCTTTGACTTCCTTCGCCTGATCCTGAGTGATGGCGCCCTGATCCATCAGATAAGCCGTCACAGGGCGCCGACCAGTGTTCGGATCACGGTCATCAATTTCCCGGCCCTGTGAACGATCATAGTCCAGCTTGCGCTCCACGTCGGTCAGACAGAGCATCGCGCGAGCTAATTCATTGAGCAATTCCTGCGATTCGTTCGAGTACTGCCCTGTCGAGTATTTACGAACATGCCCGTTGAGCTTCTTGTAATTCTTGCGAATCTTGTCGGCATCGTCTTCAAACTGCACGACACGCAACAACGCATAATGATCAGGCGGACGAGGGCCTTCGGGAATGCCCAGCCACTCTTTATAGACATCAATTGCCACGTTCCGCTCCCGGAGGTTATCTCATCATCAAGCTGTAATTCGAGGGGAAGAATTGCTGAAAGGTCATATCATGGAATCAACCTCGCTCGCACAACGCAAGGGATCCTCATAAAGCCGTTTTCTTCAAACCACCTTCCTTCAAACCATTGATGACCTGTAGACCGCTGGCGAATAGAGCACGCGAGGCTCAGCGTTTCCCGGTAACCACAACGTCAGCCCCCTTTCTTGCCGATCAATATAAACAACACCATCAGGGTGCCCTTCTGCCGCAGCAGCCAGAATCTCTTCTAACGCCTGAACGGCAGCCACGACCGGACGATCAGCAGCCACACTGGAAAAGGGCCGGTCATTCACCTGCCGCAGCCGATCTTCACGGCTGCCAGTACCCCCATGCTCAATCAACGCGACTTCTTTGAAAAACTGTTCAATCGCTTCGATTCCATACCCTCGCTGCGTACGAACGCCCCAAGGTTCAAAGGCAGTGCCATTGTAATGCGTGTTGATCGTCGTTTTCAGTTCATGAGGAGTCCGGCCTTCGACCGTCAGCTCAACACCTCGTTTGCGGGAGTGACCATTCCAGACGCCATTATCAAACCGAAATTGAACTTCCTGCTCGACATAACCGGGGAAATTGTCGGGCGTCACCCACGAGGTATGAATGTCAAATGAAGCCTGCCGATCATCAGGGAAAGCATAGGTCACGCGAAGTTGTGTACTGTCCCAGGTGTTACCCGACGCCGGGCCTGCCAAACCTCTCTGGCCCGTGGCACTGACCGAAACCAGCCGGCCACCAAACGTGAAATCAATCAGCTTCAGATAATGACACGCCACATAAGTCCCCGGATTGCGGCCTTGATTCCACGCCGCAAATTGACCCAGCCCAACCGACTTGGGTTCCAGTAACGAGCAATAGCCATGATTGATATGTGAGAGCACCCCATCGACAACCAGCGTTCTGAGCCGTTTATGATCCGGGTCAAACAGCTTGTGATAGACCACCCGGACAAGCCGTTGCTGCTGATGGGCCAGCATCTCCAGTTGATCAAGTTCTGCCAGTGAAAGCACCGACGGCTTTTCAATCAGAACATGCTTACCCGCCTGTAACGCGGCTCGGGCTGATTCGAAGTGCCGATCATCCGGCGTCGCAATGCAGACGGCATCAAGAGTTTTTCCTGCATCGCTTCCCAGCAACTCTTCCAGAGCAAGATCCCCCTGAAAACTGGCGAATGAAGCGAGTGGTGCGGGGGCTTTCTGACGATAAACATTCGCCCGACTCCCTGTCAGGCTGACCACCGCAGCCATCTCGCACGAGATGACACCGGCCTCGGGAACCAGGAAGCCATGCTGGCCTGCCTGTTCAAAAAAAGGCCGGTACGTTTCATCAAAAATCATCCCCAGCCCCACCATGGCGGCCTTCAGATGATGATGCGGCCGATGGCCCGTCGTTGACGATGACAAAGCAGATTTCCCCGAAGCAACCTGACTCATGGAACCGAATCCCGACGTGCAAAAAGAGTGATTGGCGGGTGGTAGACAAGCCACTGAATCATGCCTTCTTTGCAGAGCCTCTGGAAGTCTCTTTCAGGGAATGTGATGATCTGAGAAACAGACGGTACACCTCTTGCCAGAGAGATTCTCCCACGACAGCCTGAACCACTGAAGACTTAACACCCCGGAGCTTGAGCATCATGGATCGTCGACAGTTTCTCCATTCCACCTCACAGGCCGGCTTACTCGCTTCCGCTGGCTTAAGTGCTGTCTCCACTGTTCCTGCCGAAATTTTTGCGGCTGATCAGCCCTCGGCCTCCAATCAAACGAACAGCAACGCCACCCGGCCTCGCCGCAAGGTGGCTGTCATTGGCACCGGTTGGTATGGCAAGTGCGATCTGCTGAGACTGATGCAGGTGGAACCGGTCGATGTAGTGGCGTTATGTGATGTCGATTCCAAAATGCTGGCCGATGCCAGCGAGTTGATTACCGCTCGCGGGAAACTCGAAAAGCCCCCGGCCCTCTATAGCGACTTCCGTGTGATGTTGAAGGAGGCCAAGCCCGAAATCGTGCTGGTCGCCACACCTGATCACTGGCATGCACTGGCCATGATTGCAGCGGTAGAAGCCGGGGCAGATGTCTATGTGCAAAAGCCAACCAGCGTGGATGTCGTGGAAAGTCAGGCCATGCTGGCCGCCGCCCGCAAGCATCGCCGCGTCGTTCAAGTCGGAACCCAGCGGCGCAGCACGCCGCACATCGTGGAGGCAAAAGAAAAGTTTATCGATACTGGTATGCTGGGGAAAATCGGTTTAGTAGAAGTCTATTGTTACTACCATATGCGGGCGAAAGACAATCCTCCCGAGACCGCCCCGCCTGAAAATCTGGACTATGAAATGTGGGCGGGGCCAGCACCCAAACGTCCCTTCACCGCGTTGATTCATCCGCGCCGCTGGCGGGCCTTCAACGAATATGGCAACGGCATTATGGGCGACATGTGCATTCATATGCTCGACTGCACCCGATTCCTGCTGGGGCTTGGTTGGCCCAAATCCGTCGCGTCGGTCGGTGGAATTTATGTCGATCCTCAGAGTCAGGCCAATATCCCTGATACACAAACCGCCACCTTTGATTTCGATGGCCTGGATGTTGTCTGGCAGCATCGCAGCTATGGCTCGGCACCAGACAGTAAGTATCCCTGGGGACTCACGATCTATGGTGATAAAGGCACACTCAAAGCCAGTGTCATGGGCTATGACTTCATCCCCCAGGGCAAAGGGGAACCCGTTCATAAAGACGTGGCCTATGAACTGGACGAGTTTCCTGAAGATAAAACCGAGAAAGATCTGGAGAAACACGTTGCACCGGCGATCCGTCAGCACATGCGAGATTTTCTAAAGGCGATTGACCAGCGCTCAAAGCCAGTGGCAGATATTGAAGAAGGCCACATTTCAACCATCAGTTGCATTCTGGCCAATCTCTCACTGGAACTGGGCCGCTCTCTTCAATGGGATCCCGCAACCGGGAAAGTTGTGGGCGATGACGAAGCCAATCAAAAACTCGCCCGACCTTACCGCGCCCCCTGGGTTCATCCCAGCACCTGATACCATTCTCAACCTGTCACTTGGCAAAACCGGTGATACCTGTTGAAAAAAGTTGCATGCCTCGCCAATTCTCACGGTATCAGAGCTTTTGTGAGAGCCTTTGTAAAGAGAGACTGAAACGGCAAACGTAGCACCCGGAGCGCCATTTCAAATTGGAATGCGCATGACACACTTCTATTCTCTTGATGGTCACCTGATGTTCAACGCCTCGACCTCGACAGCAGTTCAACCCGATTCATCCGCAGAGGTTCGGGACTGGCTGGCCACCAATGCTCAGAAGGATCGTCATGTGGTGATCCCTCTGGGAGCAGGGCAGTCGAGCATGGCCATTTATCAGGCCAGCCAGCCAGCCATCTCTCTCAATCTCCGCCGTCTGAATCGCACGATTGACTACCCCGCCAGAGATATGACGATCACTGTTGAAGCGGGGATGGCGTGGAAAGACTTGTCCGCTCAACTTAAAGTAGAAGACCAGCAGCTTCCCATCGATGTTTTTGATCCATCAGCCACCGTGGGGGGGCTGATGGCTGCGAATGTCAGCGGCCCTCGTCGTTATACCTATGGCACTTTCCGCGACTACCTGCTGGGCTTTGAAGCGATCACCTCGGAAGGCATCCCTTTCAAGGCAGGCGGCCGGGTTGTCAAAAATGTGGCAGGCTATGACCTTTCAAAATTAATCATCGGTTCCCGCGGCACTCTGGCAGCCATCACGTCCTGTACCTTCAAACTGAAGCCTCTCCCTCAAGGATCGGCCTGGCTCATCACAACCTGGCAGAGTTGGTCAGAAATCGATGCCGTTCTTGAGCGGCTCCTGCAATCGGAGGCCCGGCCAGTAGCCATCGAGGTACTGCGCGGGAACGGTCTTCCACAAATCCACAACCAGTTGGCACTGGCCATCATGGTGGAAGGAAACCCCGGCACAATCGCCTGGCAACTGGAACGGCTTCGTAAAGAACTGTCATCCTGGGTGCCTCATGACCTGATCGAAGTTCATGAAGATCACTCCACGCCCGATGCCGGGCGGTTCCTCACTCAGATCCTTCACCAGGAAAACGAATGGCCTTGCGAGCTGACTCTGGCCACGCGACCTTCATTGATGACCACTGTGGCGGCCATGATTCCGGCAGAATGTCGCCTGACAGCCCATTCTCTCGATGGCCTGCTCCGAATCTCCTGGGATCATCTTCCTTCTCCGGAAGAACTCACATTCCTCAGTGATGTGGCTTTTCAGCAAGATCCAGGGGCCTCGCTGAATCACCACATCGCTCACAGTGTCTGGGAATGGACACGCTGGCCTCAGCCCGCTTCAGCACCAGCGGCAACCGTCTGCCACTCCGCTCCACCGGCACTGAGATTGTTCAACACCACAGGCCACATCGCCTCCGGTGCTCACTGGAGCCTGAAAGTCAAAACACAGCTTGACCCCTTGAACCTCCTCAATCCCGGCGTGCTGGAACGCTGCTGTGGAGAAGCCTCGTCAGTGGGATAGTTGCTCAGGCGGTTTCTCACGATCCAGCGCCGCATGGCGGGCATTTCGTTCCTGCCACATTTGCAGCATTTCAATCCCCAGTGAAAAGGCCATGGCAAAGTAGATATAGCCCTTGGGAATCTTGTGATGAAATCCTTCAGCCACCAGCAACACCCCAATCAGTAGCAGGAACGACAGTGCCAGCAACTTGATCGCAGGATACTTATCGACAAACCGCACAATCGGCCCGGAAAAAATCAGCATGATGATCACGCTGACAATCACCGCCGCCACAATCACCGGGATGTTCTCGGTAATCCCAACTGCTGTAATCACCGAATCCAGCGAGAACACCACATCAATCGCGATCACCTGCACCAGCATCCAGAACAACGAAGGAGGTGCTTTGGAGCGATCGTGTTCATCATGCATCAGATTGACCTTGTGGTGGATCTCATAGGTCGCCTTTCCGATCAGGAACATCCCCCCCACAATCAAGACCAGATCCTTGCCACTGATGCTGGTTGAAAGAACCGTGAACAGCGGCTCTCGCAGCTTGAGAACCCATCCCAGCGTCAGCAGCAGTCCGATGCGTGACACCACCGCCAGACTGATCCCCAGCTTGCGGGCAAAATCCTGCTGCGATTTCGGTAGCTTCCCCGCCAGGATCGCAATGAAAATGATGTTGTCGATGCCCAGCACAATCTCCAGCAATGTCAGCGTGAGAAAGGCAATCAGGATCTCGGTCGTGAACATATCAAAAGAAACCTTGAAAGCCAGTGACGGGTCAACCAGACATGCGAGCTGATTTCAATAGTTGGTCACTGTCAAGAATTGAGGCGGAACCTGTGGTCAAGCTTGACGACAGCAGACGTCACCGTCCAGTCTTCGCCTCCAGAACGAAGCGGCAAAACGGCATTCACATGTAATCTCTTCCCTAAGAATGTCTTCATTTCGCAATGAGGATTACTCATCGGGCTGCTGGCCCAGCACATGCTTAATGACGGGGACGGGACGTTGCCCCAGGGCCTGCTGCGGGTTGCCTGGCATGCGGATGGTAGCCACATAACTGGTGAAGCGGTCGTTGAAGGAAGGAATGTCATCCTTCAGCCGTGCCACAAGACTTCCCGCATCTTTCTGACTCTGAAGAGTCTTGAGGTACCCCAAAAGGACGGCGCGTGAGTCATCCCCATCATGAAGCATGAAGTGCACCCAGGCCCAGGCTTCCTGATAGTCGGCCCGCTGCATTTGCCCCACGGATTCCAAATGCTCCAACCGATCCATATCGGGTTGCCAACCACCCGTCACGGCCACACCCAGTCGCGAAGCATACTCCTGATTGATCTGGCCAGGCGGCCCCGCCAATTCAAAGTATTCCGCTAAACCTTCATCAAGCCAAAGGGGGACATCCTTCAACGTGGCGTGGAGAATCCCATGCGTATATTCGTGCCTTAAATCTTCCTGAACGCGATCCCCCCAAAAGGTATAGACGGCAAGCTCTTTAGAAGACCCCACGAAATAGGCGCGCCGCGGCGGCAACTGAGGGAAAGCATCTCGCATATAACCGCGGTATCGTTCTTCCGAACCAAACAGATAAACCACGACTTGCTGCTTCTGAGGCGGCAGGTTGAGTTCGCTGGAAATCTCGTCGCGCAAGTTCTCCAAATCCACCAGAAGCTCGTGATTTTTGGGAAGCTTGAGATCAGAAAGAACCTTGAGGCCATCGTTCTTAACGGATGTTTTCGTAGGAAGCCCCACATATTTGGGCTGAGTCTGGCAACCCGAAAAGACCATCACTCCCACCCAGATCATTCCCAGCATTGCGAGCAGGCGAAGACGCAACGCAACCCCGGAAAGCTCCTGCACCCGGAACTCCAGCGGCTTCATTGCAGTGTGAGTGCAAAAGTCTGAGTGACGACAGGCGTGTGTCGGGAATCCAGCCGATTTCATGCGGCATGCCATTTTTTATAATTCTCTACGCGTTGGGCCCGCTGTTTGAGAATTTCGACGAATAACGTGCGCCAGGTCATTGGCGGATGAGATTTTGCAACTCGTTTCAACAGCCGTACACAAAGAGATGTTCGGACGGTTGTCATCCGGGTGGCGACGTCGTGCAACTCACGGAAAGTCGCCGCGATTTGACGCAACGTGAAGCTGTCTTGATGGTGGAATCTGGAAGGGTCAGCCACTGCCAGAAAAAATCGGGTCTCTAACTTGAGCATGAAAAACTGGTCGAGATCAGCAACATCTGGCCGGAAACCGGCATCAAGCAATTTGGAAACGGTTTTGACCAGAATCTCGGCCACTTTCCATTCTTCTGAATCCGGCGCAAAGGAGAGTCGGCCCTGCTCATGAATCCACTGGGTCACTGTCTGCTGGGCATGATGATAGGCCCGAGCCACCAGTTGTTCCTGCTCGGTTTCAATGATCAACAGTGGGCCAGGAGTCGAGAACCCGCGACGCAGCATCGCGTAGCTGTTTTCCCACATCCGGCGTGCCCATGAATCGTATTGATCACGAATGAGCGGCCTCGCTTCCAACTCCGCCCGCATGGCTCCGTTCGCAATGGGAAGCTGAATGATTGCCGATTTTTGAAGTGCCGTTCCTTCTAAAGACTGCACCAGAAAAGGGGGATTAAACAATTGTGATGGGTGACGCACCAGTTCTGCCAGATACTCTTTCCCGAGACCAGCGACCGATCGACCATTCCGAACGCCCTGCTGACAAATGAGTAACTTGCGGTGCCCGAGACGCCATTGCTGATCGGCCACTTTCCAGGCAGATCGTGAATGATCGCTCATCGTGTTCGCGGCTTGCTGACAGAATCGTTTGATCAGACTGACCGATGAAACCTTCTGTCGGGGAAGTGACAAAGCTCGCAGAGGTTTTCGACAAGGTCGAATTCTGAAATCAACGGCATCACCCACCGCACTGGCGTCTTTCGTGAGATCAGGGCGTTGGACACTGGCAAATTCTTCAAGGTAGGCGGCCAGAAACCGAAGCTGATCGGCACGGGTCAGCATGCGATGCAACGAATGGCGAAGCATCGCGAAATTCTGAAGAATCTGCCCCTGCGAAACACCCAGCCATTGTTGGCGTACCTGACTGAGGTCAGCCCACCAGAGCCGCATAGGCCCTTCGTTTTGAACGGGAGCAACCAGCAGACTTTCCGCCTGGAGTTGTCGATAGTAAAAGCCAGCTTTATGAAGCCGTGCCAACATGCGGGCGCAGGCCACCGTCAAATGATGCCTGCCACGAATTCCCAACGCATCGCGCGTCATGACTTCAGAAAATCGGAGCGCCACGTTGGCCAGTGACATCGTTGGTTCAATGGCTTCCAGAATCAGATAGCAGCTTTTCGGGGCGTCCAGAAAAGGAAGCTCAGGAAAGCCGAGATCGTTTTCAACTTCTGAACGGCCACTCTCACGGTGTGGTTTTGAGTGTGAACGAATCGAAGGATGGCCAAAGCCCAGCACTTTGGGCACTGACAACCCCTGCTTTTGCATGGCAAGAATCACATCCCGTTCACGTTGAGCCTTGGGACGGGCAATCAATGACTTCAGGCGTTTAGGCGCTGGATCAGGCACAAATTGTTTAATGAACAGAACTCGATCCGGCGTCTCCACGCGGTAGAGCACTCGTTTCTGGTCGGTGTTAGCGATCTTCGCTGTCCCTGCCTTCAACCAGGACTTCAGAGGTAGTGCGCCATCGCTCAGAAGATCTCTCAGTTCTGGCGAGAGTTCCCAATTCATGGAAGTCGATTGTCTGGCATGAGCCGCCGGCAACGTCGTCGAGGTGTCCGCAGCGAGATTCTGAGATGTTGCCGTCAAGATCGGAAGCTCCACTGGCATCTGTTGTTCACGTGGTCGAGCAATGACTGAGAGAAGCTTTCTCAAGACTCAACCAGCATGTCGTGAGCGATTGAGACCTGAGTCATGGAAATTAGCCGGGGGCATTACAGGGCCGGCGCCGTGGATAGCATGCCACTCGATGGTGATTGCGAACTTCCCGTGAGTTTGCCGATCCCCTGGGTCAAAGATGCGTCCAGGAAATCACCGGCTTCATTACGAAGCGATTTTTCAATCACCTTTTTGTGCCCGGCCCCCATCATGGAACGCGTCACATAAGGATGAGACATCCAGTCGTTTCGCCCCCAGGAGCGAACATCGGCAAACCCTTCCTTCAGGTGGGGCGTGCTGCGCTGCACAATCAGGAGCTGATCATCCGTTCGGATGACATGGAAGTTGAACGCTCCCCACATTCCGGTCGCTCCGATGGTGCCACCAAACAGAATCAGGACGAGTCCACGCAGCATCATGCTTCCCTTTACACTTCCCAATGCCGGTTGGGCATTCCTTGCCATCCACCGATCTTGTGCAATCCCGCAGAGTTTCGCAGAGAAACCAAAACGTCACAAGATGACTCTGGTTGGGTGACTCTGGAGACACACAAGCCACGCCTGATGTCGCTGTTTGCCTTGCGTAACTCGAAACCAACATGACGGTTATGTCGATTAAACCGACTCTGACGGCAACACATATCCGGCACGACTTGAATTTTTATGAAGTTGCCGGACTGTTCGGAAACATCCCGTAACTTTCCTCAGAGTTTCCATCTTCGTGAACCGACTTCTAGCGTCAGGGGATTTGAGTGAGTTATCCTAGAAGAGTGAAAAACATGGCTGCTTTGGTCAGCGATGGCTAGGAGCGACTCTCATCCCGGTGAGTGACGCCTCTGGTGTTCCACGAAAATCAACTCATAAACGTCTCGCCAACTCCATGGCAAGACGCTCCCAATATCAATACCGCTTGCATTTCGTCTACGAATTGGCACAAACACACCCGCCTGTGTTTGAGACCATGCCACAGGATCGATCATGGATAAGAAATTTTTCACCGCCGAAGAGATCATTTCTGCCTATGGCCTGACCCGTGACCAGATTGAATCTCTGGTCGGTGAAGGAAAACTGAAGGCGTTGGCTGATCGCGGAGCATGGAAATACCGCCGCGAAGAAATTGAAGGTCTGCTGGCCGATGGATTGACGCCGCTGGGAACTGTCGTTTCCGGCAACACCTCAGAATCCGATGTGATCAGCTTTGATTTCGATGGCGGCTTCGAATCGCAAGGCGATGATGTTCTGTCATTCCTGGAAATCGATGAAGAGGCACTTCAGGGAGCCTCAGGGGATGCTGTCACTCAGAAACCGCTTCCTGAGACGGTCGATGATGATCTCATGGGCTTTTTGTCCGAGCTTGAAGATGCTTCGTCCGAAAACATCGCTCAGATCAGCGACGCCCCAAAAGCCACGCCAGATTCCAATCAGCGCGGCCAGTCAGAACTGATGGCCGACCTGTTTTCCGATGACCAGCCTGATGAAACGGCGGGGGGGACTGATCTTGATCTGGGTTCTTCGATAGAAGCCCAACCTGTACCAGCCAACGAGATGGCCAAGTCGGAAGAATCCAGCTTTGTCACCGAACTCATGAGCACGCCTGATGACGAATTGTCGACAGACGAATCAGGTATTGGCCTCGATTTTCCGCACACGGAAACAATGGCCACAGCCCCTGCAAATCTTGATCTGGACAATGAGAGCGACGAAACCGGCATTCGTCTCGAATTGCCCAATGAAGTGAGCGACGATTTCACTCCAGGGTTTGTCGGAAAACTGAGTGCCGGCTCGGATGAGTCATTGGGCCTGGGGATGGAAGACAGTGGCCTTTCTTTGGACACGGGTTCCGAAATCCTGGGTGATACCGGCGAAAGCGGCATCATCCTCGACACGGGTGACCTCGATGGCTCTGGGGCTTCCGACAGCAGTTTGCGGATGAACACCGGTGACAGTGGCTTATCACTCGATACCGGTGACAGCGGCCTCTCGCTCGACACAGGGGATAGTGGTTTATCACTCGATACCGGCGACAGTGGCTTATCACTGGACGTCGGTGACAGCGGGCTTTCTCTCGATATGGGAGATTCCGGTCTGTCTCTGGATCTTTCGGCAGATGACAACCATCCCGCTCCTGCTGTTGAGGGAACTCAACGCATGGATCTCGGGGGAATGCCGGAAGATGATTTCACTCTCAGTGATGAAATGTCACTGGAAGATGAAGACTCGCTTCAGGAATCAAGCTCCACACGACGTCTGGCCCGGGAAGAACAATTCCACGAGGAAGATCTGTTTGCCACACAACTGGCAGAAGAGGTGATGTCCGACGAAGACGTCACCCAGATGCTGATTCTTGGCGAAGACAACGTCGACGATGACGCCTCAACCCAGATTCGTGGTTCCAAAGGAAGTGGACAGAAACGCGGCTTGAGCGGCCAGCTTGATCTGGGCGAACAGGTCGAAGATCTTGAACTGACCGATGATCTGGAAGATGTTGTCGTCGGAGCCTTTGATGACGACGATGACGTTGCCAGCTTTAGTGATGACGACGTTCTTGAAGACGACGAAGACGCGGTTCTTGCTGATGACGATGACTTCTCGGAAGAAGCGTTGCCAACTCGTGAGTCCGCAAAAGCCAAGGCAAATGCTCCGGCACTTCCTTCGTTTGGTGTGCCCACAACCATCGCCTTATGCCTCGGCGGATTGTTCGTCGTCCTGAACGGATGGCTGGTCTGGGAAGCCACAGCGACGATGTGGAATGGTGCGGAACCATCGGGCCTCGCGACATCCATCATCAATTCGCTGGCTGGCCTGCTGGGCTAACGACAAGTGTTCGTCAAACCTGAAACCGGTTGTTCAGAGGCTGTCCAAAAACGCTCAAACCCTTCTCCCTGAGGGATCTCTATAAGTCTTTCTCCCTGAGGGAGAAGGTGGCCGCAGGCCGGATGAGGGAATTGGTCTTGGCGTTGGAAACACGGCTGGTTCATCGGCCCCCTCACCCCACCTTCACATCCCTGGCCTCTCCCGCAAGCGGGAGAGAGAGTCTTGACGAACAGACTCTCAAAGCCGTGACACGGCACCAGCTATGGCGTTTTCTTAACTGTCTCTGAGGATTCCGAAAGAGAAAGAGGCTTGCGCTGCAAGACAAGCCAGGGATCCCGATAGCCAATCAGGTGGCTGGTCATCGCAAAGACCACGATCGCTCCGGCCATGGGAATCACCACCAGCAGGAGCCGATCCCGAATCGAGCCATGTGTCTCAAAAAACGTGCTTGACCATTGAGCCAACGCGAAACAGGCACCTGCCATCGCCAGGTTCGTGATCAGCAGTTTCAACGGAAGCCACCCGGCCATTAGTCCCTGCTGATTGTGGCTTGGGGAAGTCTGCGCACGAATGCGCTGATTCAATACCAGAACATTTGCGATCACTTGAATCACAGCAGAGACCGTGGTTCCCAATGCTAACCCTGCCACGCCCATCTTCCAAAGCGAGATGAAACCAACCACCATTCCAACGGCTGTTCCTCCAAAGGCGATATAGAGCGGTGTCCAACGGTCATCCAGGGCATAAAACGCCCGCTGCACGACCACTAAACCACACATCGCCCAGACGCCCACGCCATAGGCCTGAATCACATACGATGTCTGGCGAATCGAGTCAGATCCAAAGGCCCCTCGCCCAAAGAGAAGATCCGTGATCGGAAAGGCCAGACAGAATAATCCCACACTGGCGGGAATCCCGATCGCCATCACCAACCGGGTCGCCAGATGAATTGATGCCTGAAATGCCTGCCAGTCACGCATCTGCGCATACCGCGTGAGCATGGGATAGAGCACGGTTCCCAAAGCCACACCGAAGATCCCGAGAGGGAACTGATAGAGACGTTGCCCCAGATAAAGAAATGAGGCGGCTCCCGTGGGGAGCGGTGCAGTCTGGTTGCCTGCTCCAAACCAGTGGCTGATCGCCATGTCGCTCGCCATGTTGCTATTGGGAGAGAGCAACCAACTGATGCCACTTTCCCAGACAGCACTGAGTTGCAACACAAGCAATGCAGCCAGGATTGGCCCCATCTGACAAAGATTGCTCCAGACAGCCGACCGAGCCTGCCACCAATCCGGCTGATAGCGAAAACCGACCGCTTTCAACGAAGGCACGAGAGCCACGCATTGACAAAAACCAAGAGCCACAATCAACCAGGCCAGAATTTTGAGCTGTGCCCGAGGATCTTCCACCCATTGAATCACCCCCCAAAGCGCCAGTAACCAACCCAGATTCAGCACCACGGGAATTAAAGCCGCCGCCGTAAACCGGTGGAAAGCATGCAGGATTGTCGATAGCTGTGCTGCGGCACAGACAAAAACGACATAGGGCATCAGGTAAGCCGTCAGTTCACAGAGAATCTGGTTGTTGGGGTTCGTTAGAAACGGAGAAATCCCCACCAGCAGCAGCATTTGAATCAGCACCACAGCCAGACTCAAACCGCCGATCAGCAACATGCAGATCGCCGTTGCCAGACGGAAAGCGGCTGGTCGTCCCGACTCTCGTTCTTCCCTGAGAAGCTGTGGCAAAAACGCAGTCGCCAGCACCCCTTCTCCCAGAAGAACACGCGCCAGATTGGGAATGCGGAACGCCACCGTAAAGGCATCCAGCAACGGGCCACCTCCAAATGTCGCAGCCATGGCAGCATCACGAACCAGGCCCAATACCCGGCTGGAAAACGTGCACAGGCTCACCAGTCGCCAGCTACCAAAAGAGGCTTGGGGGGTTATGACATGAGCCGAGACTTCGACAGATGCCGAAGGAGAATCAACAGGTTCGGCACGAGTCATAAAGCGATCAGTCTGCGAAATTTCAGTCTCAAAAAGTCACGCTCGAGTCTGCCTCAGACTATTCGTCGTCACGCGGAGTAAACAGCTTCGGGTTCACCGGTCGGACAGGAGCACCAGCGACGGCAATCACCGGTGCCGCCCGGAGCTTAACCGTCTTAGGGGCAATACAGATCTTGTCGTTGCAGGTCTGATACTTGATCAGCACTTCCATGTCATCTGTCTGGCCACCCGCATCACAGGGAACTTCAATCACTCCGCGAACGGCAAATCTCCCCGAGTGACACAGCGCCGGTTCCGGAGAAAACTCCACATGAATTTCTTCTCCTTCCGGATAATCGATAGGCACCATGCGTAAGCCGGCCTTCGATTTGACCTTCACTTGAATGGGAATGAGGTTCTCGGGTTGAGGAGGGTTGGCATTCACGTGCCACCCTTCCTTGATGTCAAAAATCACAGCAAAGCGGCACGTTCTTCCCGCAGGAAGCTGGTCATATTCCAGGTAAACATCGGCCCGGACAACACTTTCTGTCGATGCCCGGTTTCCCCCCGCTGGATTACTGTCCGCTTGAGCAACCGCAGGACAAGGCCACGTCAGAATGACTGCTGCCAGCAACATCAAGACCACGGCCATGCCGGCTGCCATGAGAGACACTCGCTGGAAAAATCGCCTCGTTGCTGATGTCTGCTGCGACATGCTCAACACTCACTGTAGATCGATAATGAAACGGGAATCACTCAAAATTACTCAACGCCATCGGTATGAAAAACGACGATTGACCAGTTACTGAGCAATCCGATACTTCTTCAACTTGCTGAAATATGTGCTTCGTGGCAAGCCCAACATTCGCGCCGCCTCGGCCTTGTTCCCCCGGCAATGCTCGAGAGCATGAATCAGCATCTGGCGTTCATCCTTTTCACTGACACCGGAATCTGGTGCCGCAATTCGCTCAGCAGGACGCGGCGCCGATGATCCCCACTCCGATTGTGTGACCGGATTCTGCCCCGATGACCGCACGGGCGATTCTGGTTGAGAGCGCGAACGCCGACCAGCCATCGAATCTGTCGTGATCACAGATTCTTTTGTCAACGGACTCTCTGTGGGTTCTGCTTGCCCTGTTTGTAATGGGCGATTTTCGACATCAACGACTTCTGTTCGCGGCCTGGATGATTCCAACGCACGACTGGAGGACGAGAAACCCGCAACAGCGCCGGCAGGAATGGCCCCCAGATGCTTTCCAGGTTCCCTTTGTTCTCTCTGTAAGCCGCCCAGTTCCATGGCCACCAACGGGCCATCAATGGTTAATGGGGGCGCTGCCAGTTCGCTTCGCCGTATGGCTGCTGTTTCCAGTCGCCGCAGCGTTTGTGGTAGATCAATTAAAGTCAGTGTGTTCGATTCGGACAGGACAACGGCCCGCTCGATGACGTTCTCAAGCTCTCGAATATTTCCTGGCCAATTGTAAGCCAACAAGGCAGAAAGAGCGGCTTCATCAACCTGAGCCACGTTTTTGCCTGTCTTCCCGGCTGCCTGTCTGAGAAAATGACGAATCAATTCGTAGAGATCGTCCTTGCGTTCTCGCAGCGGCGGAAGAGGGATATTGACGACATTCAATCGGTAATAAAGATCTTCACGGAACCGCCCCTCACGAATCGCCTGCTCCAGGTTCTTGTGAGTGGCTGCGACCAGTCGGACATCGCAACGCAGCGTTTCTCCGCTACCGACTCTTTCAAAGGTTCGCTGTTGAAGCACTCGCAGCAGTTTGACCTGAGTTTCCAACGGAATTTCACCCACTTCATCAAGAAAGAGTGTCCCGCCATTCGCCATCTCAAAGCGGCCGGGCTTGTCGGAATGTGCTCCTGTAAAGGCCCCTTTCACATGTCCAAAGAGTTCACTTTCCAGCAGGCCAGTGGAAAGTGCCGCACAATGGACAATGACCAGCGGCCCCCCATGCCGGGGGCTGTTGGCATGAATGGCGTGTGCCATCAGTTCCTTGCCAGTCCCACTTTCGCCAGTGATCAGCACGGACGACTCGCTCGGAGCCGCCTTGCGGACAATCTCCAATGTTTCCATCAGCGTCTGGCTGGAGCCACGGATCATGCCGCGATTGAATTCGGACTCAGGAGTCAATGTCAGCGGTTCTTGCGACTCATTGATTTCTGCCTGCAGCATGAGAATCTGCTGCTTCTGTTGTTCAATCCGGTCGACTTTGAGACGAAGTTCTTCGTTCAGGCGGCTGAGATCCTTATGAACCTTGGCACAATGGAGAGCCACGCCCGTGATCTGTCCCATGGCCGTCAGGAATGTGATATCTTCCGCGGAATAAATCCCACTGGTGTGACGCGGCCCAAGAACGACAAAGCCTGACAACTCCCCTTCGACTTCCAACGCATGGATCAATTCGGCATGCAGATCCCGCAGGAATGACTGAACCGCATTCATGCTGTCACGCGAAGCCGCAGGGACAGCTTGCAAAGTGGAAGCCGAGGCCAGGGTCTGCACGAAATCAGGAGAGGTTGCCACCTGCATCGAAACGCCGATCCATGGGCCTTCTGCAGCGATCAGTCGGAAATTGGTGGATCGCCCTTCCCGCAAATAAATCGCGGCTCGCTCAGCCTGAATCACATCACGGCAAGAACCAGCCATCCGTTGGGCCAAAGTTTCCGTATCGGCCAGTTGGCCAACAGCACGGTTCATGCGTTGAAGTGCTTTATCGAGTTGATACTTTTCACGAAAGAATTTACGGTCAACCAGGCGTTGCCAGGCATCACGTGCCCAGAGAAACATCCCTACAATTACGACAAGAATCGCCGCCACGACGGTTAATTGAGGTGACGTCAGTTGCTCTCTCCAGGTGACTGCGGCAACGGCTGTCATTGAAATGGCGGCTGAGACCGCCAGTGTTGTTCCAAAGCTGAGGACATAATAAAGCATCCCCCGGCTGACAACCTGATCAACCAGCATCAGCTTATAACGGCCAATCCCGACGGCATAAGCCAGCATGAACAGCAGGCTGGCAAAGAACATGGGCCAACGACCGCCGCCCAGAGCAAAGTTGGCTCGCGAGAACCCTGCCAGCAGCAGCGTATAGCCAATCAGCAGCGTCGCAAACAAGCCGGCCCACAAGATCCATTTGACCTGATTGCGTTCCACAGGGTTGCGCGTTGTCCAGACACCATGCACCAGAGCCGCAATGATCCCGGCAAAGTAAATCCCGGCGATCGAAACATAGATATACACCCCGTTTTTAAGAGCGGTCAGCCAACCTGTCATCTGTAATGCACGGGCTTCAACCGACAGGCCGGGAGTGGCCATCAGCCACCAGATTGACCATTCCGCCAGCAACAGCATGACCAGCGCCGCAACTGGCACCGCATAAATCGTCACCAACGTTTCAAAGGGATAGCGATCAAACGGCGGCTTGGGACGGGGGTAGATCAGAAAGAAATGAAACGTCACCACAGGCACCATGATGGCGCTCAAGGCAAAGGGAAGATTAATCCAGGGATTCCCTGCAATGACCCACCAATGAAAGCCACCCACAAACGCCGAAATGGTCACCAGACACATCGCAAAAAAGAGCTGGGCGGGGTGATCAAATGGCCTTCTCCAGAAGGCCACCGCTCCGACAGAAGAAATCGCCAGCTGCAACAGAAACCAGACCAGCGTCAGTCCAATTTCCTCAAAGGGAACCCCCTGGACAGCCACCGAGGCGACGTATGTTTTTCCATCGGACGGGCGGAAAAATTCCACTTCGACCCAGCGTGGCCCTCCTTCTTCCTGAACCAGCTTGGGAAGTTCCTGCTCCAGCGGGTCGCCACCGGCCAACATGACGCCGCCAGGTGGTGTGGGTGCTGTCCGCAGCCAGTCCATATAGTGGAAGTAATCGAGTGATGTCCCCAGCCTCTGCTCGCCAATCCGGAGGAGTTCATCTCCAGGCATCGGCCGTGGGCCTTTGAACTCAATCCCCGGAGTCATCTGAATCACAATGGCAGGCGGCTTGCCTCGTTGTGTCGGGATATCCACCAGCAGACATCTCAGCCGGACGTCAGGGGCTGTCGCCACATACACCAACGCAATGGCACAGTAGATCAGAGAGATTCCACCAGCCGTGGCAAGGAACGGCCTCGTCCAGCGATTTTGAATCTGCATGGAGATTTTCCGATCCGCAAAAGGCATGGACTTGAGGGAATTGAGTCATAATCTCTCAGAAGCAGTCTATCTCCTTCGGCGCCGAAATCAACGACAACCCAGATTACCAGATTTTTTGTTGATAATTCCCTAGCGCCGAAAACAAACGGGGTCTCAGCATTCATAAAAATCCTGACTTTTCGGCGCCGTCAACATTTTTGTAACTTGGAATACACATCACTTAAATTAATACAAATTAAAGACATAAGAATTCTTACACAGTGAATTCCCAGAGAGAGGAATGTCGGCGCCCAAAACTTGGCACGCAGAGTGCAGCATGAATTCACCGTCGACAACAAGTTGACCCAACCTTACCCCAGCCGCCCCTGGAGACAATGACAAGCTCGACTGAATCCGTGGTTCCTGACCCACTGAAAAACGACCCAACCCACACTGTTTTTCAGACCTCTTTCTTGAACACACCACGCGGATCAGCGAAGCTTTTCTCCAGGGGCTTTTTCGTTTTTTGAAATATGGCATCTGCCCCTCACTCGATCCGTGGGAGGGTTCAACTCGTGAAATGGGTTCTGGGAAGCCGCTCCCCGCGCCGTTTGGATCTACTTCAGGCTTTTGATCCACTGGGAGAAATTCAGGTTCTTCCCCCGCGATCCCCAGATGAAGCAGGTTTCGACAACCTAAACACATGGCCACAAGTCCTGGATCGTCTGGCTTTGATCGCGAGGGCCAAGTTTCAAGATGTCCTGGCACAGCTTCCTCCAACGCCACCATCACCCCAGCGTGTTCTGTGCGCTGACACCACCGTGGCCTATCAAACCGCCACAGGCCACTGGCGAGCCATCGGACAGCCACCCATGGAGCCGGGAGATGTTGACGCTTTAAGGGAATGGCTCTCTGAACATTTTTCCCGCAGGACGCATCGGGTGATCACCGCCTGCTGCCTGCTCAATGAATGGGGGGAGCAACGGGAAGGAACCTCCATGACAGAACTGACCTTCCGGGCCGATGTGTCCCGGTGGCTGGACTGGTACGTTTCACTTAATGAATCTCACGGCAAAGCCGGCGGTTACGCGATCCAGGGAGCAGGCAGCGTGCTGGTCGAACGGATTGAAGGAAGCCTCAGTAATGTGATTGGCCTCCCGCTGGAACTATTGGCCGAATGGACAGTCCCCCAATTGAACTGAGACCGGCATCGTCTCAAAATCGTTACACGGCAAAAGCACTCGCATTAGCGATTTGTTACGCTGGATTATCCTCAGCACCATGGCTGTGCATGGTTCTTGATTCTGAATTTCGCATGCCGGATTTAAGTTGTCTGACGTTGCCCCTTCTGAAATCGTTTCCGTGAAGAAAGAGCCGGTTGCTGACCAGCAGGCTTCCTCGTTAATTCCTGCCAGCGACCTCAGTCACGCCCCCTGGCAGATTGGTAACCGGACAATTGAACACCGGTATGGCCTGGCTCCTTTAGCAGGCTATACCCAAAGACCGTTCCGTGTGGCCATTCGAGAACTTGGCGGCATGGGATTAGCCACCACCGATCTGGTTCACTCGGGAAAACTCCTTTCTGGCAATCTTTTTTCTCGACAACTCATCGCCACCAGCCAACATGACCACCCGCTCAGCGTTCAACTGTTTGGTGCTGATCCTGCTCATGTGACAACGGCCGCTCGCTGGCTGGAAGATCTCGGCTATGGCGGAGTTGACCTGAACATGGGCTGCCCCATGGCCAAAGTGAATGGAGCGGGAGGTGGTGCCAGGCTCATGTGTGATCCCTTGGGGGCCACCGCGCTTGTCGCGCGCGCCGTAGCAGCCGTATCGATTCCCGTGACAGTGAAAATGCGATTGGGCTGGGATGCCAACTCACTGACAGCTCCCCATCTGGCCCGCCAATTTGAAGAAGCGGGGGCCGCTGCCATTACCGTTCATGGTCGAACCAGAGCACAGGGATTCAGCGGGCAGGTCAACCGCGAAGGAATCGCTGCGACGGTTGATGCCGTACACTCGATCCCCGTCATTGGAAATGGAGATGTTCGCACCGTTGAAGACGCCATTTCCATGCGACGAGAAACCGGATGTGCTGCCGTGGCCATTGGTCGGGGAGCGCTGCTTGACCCGTGGATTTTCTGCAAGCTCCGCGACTACATCACAACGGGAACATATAGCGAGCCTCAGGGTGAACAGCTGATTGAGTTTCTCGTGACACACTTTCGGGAAATAGTCGATCTGTTTGGTGACAAATCAACGCAGCTATTTCGTAAATTTGCAGGTTGGTACGGCGCCAGGCTGGGAATTCCTCTCGACCTGGAAGATCGATTGAGACGCATTGAGTCACCAGAAGAGATGGATGAAATTGTTGGCGAGATTCGTGAGCGGCACGGCGAAGGAGAATGCCGGATCCCAACAGCACTGATCAAAGTCCCCAACGGCCCCAACGAACTCTGGTAGAGCAAGAATCAGTGCCTGCGATATAAGCCATCACATTGAAACGGGTTGCGTCGCCAGGTCAGATTCCCCCTGCCCGGAAATGCTCACCCGCTTGAAAGACTGACGAAGAGCATTTAGACTTCACCCGTCTGGCCCCTATAGCTCAATTGGTAGAGCAGCAGACTCTTAATCTGTTTGTTGTAGGTTCGAGTCCTACTGGGGGCATTTTGAAATGCTCGGCACTGGTTCCGGCGCATCAATATGAAAAGGGATCGTATCGAACTCCTCGATGCGATCCTTTTGTGCTTTGTTGACGCTATTCAGTAAAAACGAGCAGTGTAAAACGAACACTGTAAAATGTACGGAATCCCGAACGCTACGGCGTTGTGGTCGACGGTGGCATTTGCAACTCGTTTTTCACGCTGCGAACCCCCGGCTCTAATCGCACCAGATGTTCAGCCAGCTTGCGATGGCTCTCATTGGCAACATTGCCCGTCAGCACGGCTTCGCCTGCCTCATTGATCCGAATGTTAACGCCAGCAAGATGAGGCTGCCTGACAGACAGCTTATCGAACCGTGCGCGGGAGTTGACAGCGATCTTGTCGCCCATTGGTTTAGGGAAATCAAAGGCGATTCGCTGCTGAGGGCGGATGGTAATCTGCTGTGCCGCCCCACCGCCACCACCCATGTTCTGACCACCCATACCGCCGTTCAACTGCTGGGCCACGTTTCTGTCAACACCACCGCGATTGTTGGCTCCGCCGCGCTGGTTGCCGTTCTGACCTGTTTGCCCGGCGTTGGCCTGACCAACAAATTGGCCGGTTCCAAAATTCTGCCCGATAAATCCCCCGGCACCGCTTTGCTGGCCGAAAGTCGAAAGCCCCGCACCAATTCCCGAGAGAGCAGAACTTCCCAGTCCACCCTGACCACCCATCCCACCGCCACCGCCGGTTCCACTCATGCCGGAAAGCGTGTTACCGCCAAACGATGATGGCTGCGTCGTGCTGGGAGCACTGCGGCCAGACGTAGCCCCTCCCGTGCTGGATCGCCCACCGCCTGAGGATTGTTGCTGGGCCTGACTGACCACGGGAGACAATGCCGTCAAGGCCACGAGACTGGCCCACACAAGTGACCGTCGGCTTCGTCGTGCCACCACAGGAATTGAAATCACCCGAAGTAAGGAGGATTGGCATTCGCGATCAAGCATTTCAAAATCCTCCAGAGACACGCACAGGATGACACTGTCGCTCGTTTTCTCAAAACACTTGCGTTCCTCTCAACGAACAAAGCATGAGTTTTCTACTATGCTTCGACATCAGGCAACGTTTCTGAGAGACAGCCTGCTAACAGAACCAGCGACATGACACTTAACACGATTTTCAGCGAACAAGTTTCGGTGAAATCATTGCAAAAGACTTGAAATCACCGCTTCTTCAATGCTTCAGAAAATTAATCGGCTGAAGTGGCTACTTGATTTGGTCTATTAACGCCGCTGTCTTCTGATCGTCCCAGATAGCAGCTTCCACCTGGAATTTTAAGTCGATTTCTCCCACTTTCCCCGGGAATCGGGCCAGAATCTGAACATAACGCGTCCGGGAAGCAGCGGCTTCGCCCGACAAAACACGCAGCGAAACTTCCCGATTTCCAATCAGTCGCTTAATCACCTGTTCATCGGGTGAATTTAATGGTTCCAGACCCGGATATTTACTGTCGACCTGCTCAAGAGCCGCATCGAATGGTGAGGGCTTTTTGCCCACATCGGGGCCAATCGCACGGGGATCAAACTGGAAAATCCGGAGCCATCCCCGACCATCCTCTTGACGTATGAACACCGTTCGCATCAGGAAAAACACGTTATCCATCGATTCGGCTGAGTCTGGCTTGAACCCCTCCGGCGGAGTCAACGGCATAATCTCTGCCAGTTGAGCCGTAATCTCTTCCGGCGTGGTCGCAATCGACGGATTCAACGCTTTGCCAAAGATCAGGCAGAGGCCGCAACAGCCGATGATTCCCACGGCACCCACGATCCCCAAAATAAGCAAGGTGCGACTAAAGCGTCGCTTGGGAGGAACAGATGCGGAAACCTGGCGAGCTTCCCCGGGAGCAATGGACATCCTGAACTCTTTCAATGTGTCCATTCCCAATGACAACCATGGAAGCCGTCAGAAATGAACAGAAGGTCTCGGCGTGAACTCCCGATCGGTGAAATACCCTGGGTCGGGACACAATTTCTCTTGGAAGCATATCGCCTTGCGGCGGCCCCTGCCAGAATTGTCGCGAACTGACCAACTCCACGCGGTGTCTCATGCATCAAAGCCGCATGGCGGGTGAATTGCCCACTCAGCCGCTTCCTGAGAGAATCACACGCGACTAGGGCATTGTCAAAGTTGAAAAACAGGGTTGAACAGGTTGCAAAGTCCGACAACGGAGGACGCTGCGGCGACATCAACCCGAAGACAAAGCCGTGACACGGCACTTGGCGATTCAAATTATCTGCGACAAACGACGAATGAAGGCGGTGGGATGAGCTTTTTCCTGGAACACATCGAGCGAATCTCTGGCTATGTCCCCGGCGAGCAGCCGCAAGATTCAGGCTGGATCAAGCTCAATACCAACGAGAATCCTTACCCCCCTTCCCCTTTGGTCGCTGAAACGATTCAGCAGGCAGCCACCAGCCGACTGAACTTATATCCCGATCCTTTGGCAACAAAGTTTCGTCAGGTTGCCGCCGAAGTTTACGGCGTCGAACCGGATCAAATCCTGCCAACCAACGGTAGCGATGAAGTCCTCACCATCATCACCCGTTCGTTTACAGGAACGGGGGATCTGATTTGTTATCCCTACCCCAGCTATATCCTTTACGAGACGTTGGCCGATCTGCAAAACGTCTCTCATCAGCGATTGATTCTGGAACCTGACTGGACATGGCTGCCAGAACGGGTTGGCCCCGCGCTCAGCCGGGCCAAAGCGGTGTTTGTTCCCAATCCCAATTCACCATCAGGGAACTGTTGGAGCGATGAGCAGATCGCCCAGCTTGTCCCTCCCAATGGTGTGCTGGTGCTCGACGGTGCCTACGCCGATTTTGCCGATGAACCACAGACCGCCCGCCTGCTGGAGACTGACCTGGGAAACCAGCTCATACTGACCAGAACTTTCAGCAAGTCCTATAGTTTGGCCGGCATTCGTTTTGGTTTTGCGATCGCCAGGCCCGACATGATTTCCGGACTGAGAAAAGTCAAAGATAGTTACAACTGCGATGCGATCTCTTTAGCGGTTGCGACAGCTGCCATTTCTGATCAGCGGTGGATGCTGGCCAATGTCGAACGCATCCGTGCGACACGAAACTGGCTGTTTTCCAAGCTAAAAGAGCTGGGATTCGATCCCACTCCCAGCCAGGCCAACTTTGTCTGGACAACTCACCCCACTGGGAAGCATCACGAGATCTATCAGGCACTCAAAGCGAAGAAGATCCTTGTCCGCTATATGAAATTTCCCGGCGTGGATTGGGCACCCGACCGCGTCCTGGATGGATTGAGGATCACTATCGGTACTCAGGAAGAAGTAGAAGCCTGTGTCAATGCCTTGCGAGAAATTGTCTGATCTGATCAATCGGCCATATCAGGCATCCTGGCTTTGATGGCCCGTCACTTCTTTGCCGGCATCGGAATCCAGTCGCCAGCTGTCGAATGTAGAAAGCACTACAAGGACGCCCATCAAACCGAAAGTGATTTGGAAGTCGGGAACCACGGGGACGTGGAATTCCTGAAAGTTGGTGGTTCCTCCCCAAACCGAGGCAAGGCGGAGAAACAACGCTGCCAGCGCGATACCGACGCCGATGTTAAGCTGTCTTCCCAGACTGAAGAGAACGTTGGCTTCCCCCGTCAATTCCTGGGGAATATCTGTGAAGGCCAGCGTGTTAAGACAGGTGAATTGCATCGAACGGAACAGCCCTCCCGCAAACAGGATCGCCATGATCAATGGTGTGGGGGTTGTCGCTTTCAGGAAGATGCAAGCCCAGAGTGATAAGGCGCAAAGCAGGCCGTTGCCGATCAGAACATTTTTCAAGCCAAACTTCCTGAGCATAAAAGTCGTGGCAGGCTTCATTCCCAGGTTGCCGGCAAAGATCGCCAGGATCAGAAATCCTGACCTTGCCGCGTCGTATCCGAACCCCACCTGAAAAAGTTGAGGCAGCAGAAATCCGGTTGATCCCACTGACATACGAAACAGGCCACCGCCGATCATTGTCACTTGAAAAGTGCGGTAGTGGAAAACGCGAAGGTCAAAGAGGGGCGTGGGCGTCCTCATCAGATGGAAGACCATCAGCCCCCCAGCCAGTAAGCTGGTTGCTAATAAACCGACAATAATTTTCCAGTGATGGGCCGGCTGGCCGACAACTTCCAGACCATAGAGCAAGCAGAGAGAAGCGACCCCGCAAAGAAGGAATCCCACCAGATCAAATCGCCCATTGTCTTCACCCGGGATGATCGGAATCATTCGATAAGCCAGCACAAACGCGGTGATCCCCAGAGGAACATTGAGAAAAAAGATCCAATGCCATGAGGCATACGTCGTGATAAGTCCGCCAATTGGTGGGCCGACCAGGGGGCCAAACAAAGCCGGCCAGGTGAGATAGGCAATCGAACGGAGCAGGTCTTGTTTCGTGGTGGCGCGCAATACGACAGCCCGGCCAACAGGCACCATCATCGCTCCGCCAAACCCCTGGAAGACACGAGCCAATGTGAACTGCCACAAATTCTGGCTGAATCCACAGAAGATGGAGGCCAGCGTGAAGATGAAGATTGCCGTCGTAAAGATCCGCCGGGCGCCATATCGATCCGAAATCCAGCCACTCAACGGAATAAAGACGGCAAGAGAAAACAGGTAAGCCGTCATCCCCATATTCAGGTCAACAGGGTTTTCACGGAAGCTGATCGCCATTTGTGGCAAAGCGGTCGCAATGACCGTGCTATCCAGATTTTCCATGAAAAAACAGGCCGCGACCAGCAGCGCAATTGAGCGGGATGTGGACGGAGAAGGAGCCGGATCTGTATTGGCTAACGGAAGATGAGATCGACCCGAATCCACGGCTTTCTCTCGTGACATCTGGTAGTAAATCACTCGTTCGGCAATCTTTGCCGGAAATGATGTTGACGAAATCTCCAAATTTCCCAACATTCCCACCGTTACCATCGGCGGAAATCGGGGTCATTCAGCGGACTGTTCGCGCAGGGATGGCCTTTCCACGAGGAATTTTGTGCTGCTTCTGGCTTCGATGGATCGGAGTCAGTTGCTGGGCCAAACGATGGTTGCAGGAGTTTTGTCATGCATGGATGCCCACAATACCGCAGTGCCACCCTTCATCGCCAATCGGGAGCGTTTCTTCGCCGATTGACTGGTGCGTTCCTGGTATTGTGTATCAGTGCGTTTGACCTTTCATTGGCAACCGCGAATGACTGGTGGACGCGCGGCTTCCCAACAACATCCGAATCTGACCGCCTGATCGATTACCGCTGGTCAAAGGATCTGGAATCTTCGATTCGGGGGCAATCCCCTTCTCCGACCTTTGATCAACCTTACAACCCTACGATGGGAGCACAGCCAGCACCGGGTGGCGGGTATCCTGCGGCTCCTGGACAAGCTCCCTATCTGGCACCGCAAGGAGGATATCAAGATCCTTTCCTCCAGTATCCGGGAGCCACTGTTCCTGATTCGATGGGAAGTTTTGGTGCTCCACAACAGTTTTTCGGCGTGAATGGCCCGCAACCTTTCCGTCTTGGCTGGATCCCCAGCCTTGATCTGGGATACTTGGCGCCGGCTACTGCGACCGGGCCGGGGGCCAGCGGTAAACTGGATGTTTTTGAAATCGACAGTGAGCTTCGCTACAACACGATTATCGGCCAGGGAGGATTGTTCTCCATTGCTCCCCAGTTCGGCATGCGATTCTGGGATGGCCCGCTTTCCCCCAATCTTCCTGGCCAGGTCTACCGCTTTGGCCTCGATATGCAACTTGATACGGTTCCAGTCAACGGTTGGGGAATCCGTGTGGGTTTCAATCCTTCAATCAACACGGATCTGACAGCAAGCCTCGATTCCGATGCGTTTAACTGGGACGGAACCGCGGCTCTGGTTTATCAGGCATCTCCCACATTCACGATCGTTGGCGGGGTGACCTATTGGGATCGCGTCGATAATTTCCTGCTGCCATATGGGGGGGTGATCTGGTTGCCCAACGACCGCTGGGAATTTCAAGTTCTGTTCCCACAAGGCAAGATCAGCTATTTCGTGGGGAACTTCCTCAACGGGAGCCATTGGCTCTATGTCTCTGGGGGCTTCCATGCCGAAAGCTATCAGATCCAGATGCAGGGGCCAGATATGGCTGAGCAAATCCAGTTCACCGACTGGCGGGTTATGCTAGGTCTGCGTAGTGATCATGGATATTACGAAAAGTTTATTGAAGTCGGTGCCGTTCTGGGACGGAAGGTCGACTTTAAATATGGTACGCCAGACTTCGACCTTTCAGATACATTCACAGCCCGCTTTGGCATTCGGTTTTAGCCTGTACTATCGGGCTGTTTCGTCATTTCGCAGGGCGCATTCACATGCACCCGACATCGAGACTATCTACGGGATTGAAACCTTTTATGGCTGCACCTCTGGCAATCGTTCTCGCTGCTGGCAAAAGCACTCGGATGAAGTCGGAACTGCCGAAAGTTGTGCATCCTCTTTTCGGCCGGCCAATGGTCGAATATGTCTTTGATGCCGCTCGTGATGCGGGGATTGAACGCCTGGTCGTTGTCGTGGGTCACCGGGCAGACGAGGTCAAATCGATTCTGTCGCATCATCCCGATGTCGAATTTGCCTTGCAGGCCGAGCAGAAAGGAACAGGCCATGCCGTGATGATGTGCTTACCTGCACTGCAATCACATGACGGCCCCGTGCTGATCCTTTCGGGGGATACACCACTACTGAAAACGGAGTCGTTGAAAAAACTGCTGGCGGCTCAACAGGCCGGCGCAGCGGCGGTCATTGGAACAGCCACAACGGCTGCCAATGAAGGCCTGGGGCGCATTGTGCGACAACCTGATGGCGAATTCGTACGGATCGTCGAAGAGCGCGATGCCACACCTGCCGAAAAGAAGATTCAGGAAATCAACACCGGCTGCTATGCCTTTGATGGCAAGCGACTGGCAAGCGCTCTGGAACGGCTCCAGCCAACAAACGCCCAGGGCGAATATTACCTCACAGACGCTCCCGCTCTCTTGAAAAACGATGGCGATATTGTGGCAGCCGCAGAATGCTTCTCGATTGAAGAGGCCATGGGCGTCAACACACGTATTCAGCTTGCTGAAGTCGCACAGGTCATTAAAGATCGGACAGACCGACGTCTCATGGCTGAGGGAGTCACGATTGTTGACCCGAAGCTGGTTTCAATTGATCCTCAAGCGAAGATTGCTGCCGACGTCGTCATTGAGCCATTTGTTGTGATTCGCGGTGCCGTAGAAATTGGCAAGGGGAGCTACATCGGTTCGCACTCTGTCCTGGAAGGGCCGCTCTCATTGCCCGAAGGCACCATCATCAAGCCGTTTGAACATCGCTCTCCGTCAGCTTAGAACAAAGCACTTTTCATTTTTGTGCTGTCCCTCTTAAAAAAGTCCCGGCCTGAATTCAGGTCGGGACTTTTGCTTGAAATGAGCCTGAATGCTCAACATCTTGCTTCGCCTGTAAGTATAACAGGTGCCGTTCCCCTGGCAGGGACTGGCCTGATGGGTATTTGCCAAGAGTGGGTGGTATTCGCCAAGAAACGAATATTCAGTTCACCATACATTTATGGTTTGCCATTTGCTTGCAGTTCAAGCCACCAATCACCATTGAACGCCGCTCACCTTGCAATCGCATCAATGCCCATCCTCGTGTTTGAACTGCTTTGAGTCACCAGCGTCACTCGTTCACACAGTTGTTAGCCTCAGATATCAATTGGTATCGACGCTGGAGACACTTGCCACCGGCCATAGCAGAATCGGTCAGTTTTTATAAACAGAAGTATACGACTCAGCACCTCGCAAACAAAAAACGCCATCCAAACTGAAATCGCGTTCAGCGTGTCATGCTTTCAGCTTTGGGCAACGATGCCTTCATCATTGTCAACTCTCAGTTTCAAGTTGAGATCCGCATAAGATCATTCAGACTGCACGTCATATCTAAAAAAAATTACATACAAAACCTCGCGTGCATGATTCGTACGCATTAAGTCAATCAGCATCTCCTAACAGCCCATCTAACAAGCATTACTGTCTACAGTGACGTATCCACGACACCATGAGGAATACGTGAATTTCGCGGCGATTCCGCAACAGCACTTGTCACGTCATTCCAGCCATGTAGGATGAGCGGCGACGCGACAGGGATCTCAGAAATTCACGGTGACTATTTATTTGAAGTCAGCGTGCCATGCACGCGTCCTTTTATGGCGGCAAGATGCCGTTGATATGAAACATTCCCGCGACAGCAGGGAAAGCAGAGCGAATTAGCGAAAACCGTGTGACTGAAAAAGCTGTCGTTTGACTACGGTTGATTTTGACTGCGGTTGATTCTGTTTCATTCTGTCTTCGTCTGAGGCATCGGCCTTCATACATCTCTCAAGGAGAGGCGATGAGAACTCACAAGAAAAGTCATATTCCGGGTTTTACACTGATCGAATTACTGGTTGTTATTGCGATCATTGGCATTCTGATTTCTTTACTGTTACCCGCCGTTCAGCAAGCCCGAGAGGCTGCCCGCCGAACTCAATGCCGTAACAATCTCAAGCAGTTAGGTTTGGCATTCCATAACTATATTGAAACGCATGGCACAACCCCCATTCATGAACATCGAAAGGCTAATGACTACACTGGAGGCAACGGCAGTGCCGGGGGAAAATCATGGTATTGCAGCATTCTTCCATTCATGGATCAGGCACCTGCCTATAACCAGCTTGACTTTAGTGCCGGTGGCGGCTGGAGTGAATTTGCAGCAGGAACAACCAACCAGATGAAGGTTTCCCGGATTCAGATGCCGGCGTTCAAGTGCCCATCAGAGTCAATGGTCAACACTGCCGATGGAATTTCTGCTGCCAATTTCAACTATGTAGCAAGTGCCGGGCGTCCACGGAATTTGTTAATGCCGGGACAGCCTTCGACAGGCGGGGCAGCCCCGCCAGCTTCCAAGGGAATTGTGACAATGTCACGAATGACGCCTGGCTGCAACTTCAGTACAAACTGGTCGCGAACAGCGAACAATATTGTTCGCATTAGAGACATTACCGATGGAACCTCTAACACGGCGATGCTAAGCGAATCGTTGGTTTCAGGGGGCAGCACCAACACAGATCGCCGACGCAACCTCTCTTACACCAGCTCCAGGGCAATCGAACAATACGACGCCTATATTGACAACGTCGTACGAGACGGACTGGCAAACCCTATAAACTATGCGTCATGGACTACCTACAAAGGTCATTCATGGATGTATTCTGACTCCTGGCAAAAGCATGTCTATGCACATCTCTTTCCACCCAACACGGTAAACATTGCATCCTATAGTGATGAGACATTCCGGTGCCATGAAGGTGACGGAGGAATCACAGCATCCAGTGAACATACCGGTGGAGTGCATGTCACCATGATGGATGGCTCTGTTCGTTTCATTTCAAACAGCGTGGATTTGCAGGCGTGGTGGGCCTTGGGAACAAAAGGAGAAAACGAGGTGATCGGTGAATTCTAATCTCCTCTCGTTCCCTTGCCTGGGGAAGATCTCTGGCATGGCTCTATGCCTTTTAACGTTCGGCTGGCAGGGCTGTTCGACCGACACGGGTGACCAGACAACTCGTCGCCTTAAGGAATTGCCCTATACGATTGAAATCGTTGGACAGGAATATGTCAGCCGCTATCGTTCCACAAAACAGCCTCTATCTGAAGCGGACAGACTGATCTCTAAAAATGGTGCTCATAGCGAACATGGCAGCGACGCCTCCCGCAGTGCGCCGCAAACACTTGAGATGATCGCTGATGACATTCTGTTAAAGCTTCACCTCGTGGAATCCATCCCGAAGCAGCAGCAACTTGCTGCTATTTCCACGTGGCTAAAAACCTCATCTCAACTTGACGAAAAGACCACGCAGCTTCTAATCGCTGCCCTGCAGCAGTCTGTCGATCATGAGCCGGCCGACTGATTTTTAACTTGGGATTTGTAGTGACAATCAGAAATCGGTGGGGGGGGCAAGTGGTCAGGCCTAACAACACATGCAATGGATGTATGATGGCCACCCCTCCCACACACACGAAGCCGTGACGCGGCAAGATCACTTCTTCTTTTTCACTTGCAGTTCCAACTGGCAATCGGCTTCGGCAGGGACAGCAGGGCCTAGTCGGTCAACGGGATGCGTGAAGAGATACTTCCAGGCTTCTTCATAAAGAAACTGTCCCTTGGCATTCTTGGGAGATGAGCCGCCGGGAACAGAAGCGCCGTGGGCTTTGTTGGCATCGCCTTTCACATCGGCGTCAGTGATCAGGCGGCGGGTGTTACTGAAGGGTGGCCTGGAGTTGTCGACGTTGACCAGCGGGCCGTATTCGTTCAAACCAAGGAGAATCCAGGAGCGGCAATAGTGGTCGGCCGTCCAACCGCCGTCCAGAACATGGGTGAAACCAAAGAAGCGGTTGTGTGGGGTCGCAGAAGGAAGTTCATACCACGTTTCGTATTGGTCTCTCGGGCCAGAGAACATGACCACACGATCCACTTTCTGATGCACAGCAAAACGGGCGGCTGTGGTGGAACCGTGAGAAATTCCCGACATGATCACATCATCCCAGCGAAGATCGTTGCCATCGTCTGTGAGGAACTGGCCCCATTCCCCCTGAGGATTTTCTTTCGCCAGCCATTTCACAAATTGGCGCGAACGTTCGGCCATGCCATCGGCCAAAGGAATCTCGATATCCGGGCTGAAGTCTTCGCCCGTTGCGGCTTCCAACCTGATACGGCCCAGGTAAAGGCTGTCGGGAGCGGGTTCTTTATTAAGTTTGCCAAACCAGCCATTGGCGTAGTGAACCTGAATTCCATGCAAACCATAGCTGGAAATTCTCTCGAATAACCCCTGGTTATGTCCCATGAGCCAGATCACCAGCTTTCCTTTGGGCTTGACCCGGGTATCAACCACAGCATGCTGGACGTCTTGTGGCTTGCCATCCTTTTCAAAAATAAAGCCGATCTCGGGATGCTCCTTGGCACGCGAATCAATCTGGCTGGCACGGGCTGTCAAGTCGTAGCGTTTGGGAGTGCGATCCCGATAAGCCGGCACCGTGCGAGGAGCAACGGCTTTCGAGGATGTGGCCGCTGACTGGGCCAATGAAGAACCTGTCAAACACAGCATCACTCCCGTGGAAAGGATCCCGGCAAAGAGAGCTTGCCGAGAAAGGTCTCGGCTAAGAAAACAATCACGACGAAACGTCATCGAGAAACTCCTGGTGATTTGTCAAAGATTGAGATTGAATCAGTTTCCACAGCCCGGCCACGAGAGACACAGGCCCGCGCATCCTCAAAAATGGCCATAAAAATACTGACAGACTTCGTGCCTATCACATCAAACTTCATTGTTGTTTTAACGCGATGGGAATCAAAAAGGGATGTTCAATGCGTTGAGTAAGACGAGATCACTCAAATTGCCCGAGTCGTGTTGATTCAAGGAAGAGTTGAATCTCAGGTTGCTGGCATGCTTCAATAACTGAATCAGCCCTCAAACGATGTCGGTTTCGGTGAAATGCTGTCGCAGAATGAAACGGTCATCCCCCAGGTTGGAGTCAGTGATGGCCGAAGAACGCCGTTCTGCAGTCAAGTTTCTCGTCTTTGATATCGAAGCGGTCGCGGACGGAGATCTTGTCTCTCGCATTCGATTTCCAGGCGAGAACCTGTCGGCTGAAGCCGCCATTGCTCGCTATCGTGCGGAACTGATGGAGGCGACCGGGAAAGATGTGCTTCCCGTCACGTTCATGCTTCCGGTCTCTGTGGCGATTGCCAAAGTTGATGCGCAATACAAATTGATGGACTTGGTCGTGCTCGATGCGCCAGAGTATCGGCCATCGCGAATCACACAGCTATTCTGGCAAGGCTGGCAGCATTACGGGCACCCCACTCTCGTCAGTTTTAACGGGCGATCTTATGACGTGCCGCTACTGGAACTGGCGGCTTTTCGTTACGGCATCGGAGTCCCCGCCTGGTTCTCGCTGGATCTGCGATCATTTGAACAACCACGCAACCGATACAATTCGTCTTCGCACCTGGATTTGTGTGACCTGCTTTCCAACTTCGGAGCGACACGACTGACAGGAGGGCTGAATCTGCTGGCCAGTGTGCTGGGGAAGCCTGGAAAGAGCGGAATCGATGGCTCGATGGTGCAAGACATGCACCATGCAGGCCGCGACGAAGAGATCAATGATTATTGCCGATGTGACGTGCTAGATACCTATTTCGTGTTTCTGAGAAGTCAGGTATTGCAAGGAAAGCTAACGCTCGAACAGGAACAGCACCTGGTGGGAGAGACCAAGTTATGGCTGGAGGCGCAGGCGCCTCAATCACCGGCTTATCAGCATTATCTTGCCCACTGGGGAACCTGGCAGGCCCCAGGGCAAATGGCGCCGCCATCACCCCCAAGGGAAGAAAACTCGCTGGCGGGACACGACTCTTAAAGATCGAGTCCGTGATGACTGACTGACAGTGACGACAATTATTCCCAGAGATCCTGCGAGGCGCTCAGTTCACGGGCAAGAAATGGCCGCAAGGCCACCAGCGTTGCCAGTGCATCGTCTCCTTCCAGGCCGAAAGCACCGTAAAGGATCTCCAGCGCGTCATTCACGCCAGCCAGGCGAACATCTTCAATGAGTTGAACAGCATGCTGAAAGAAGCCGCTGTCATGATCCACTCGTTTGAGGAAATGTGACGCAGCGAGTTCGGCACGTTCGTTGGGCAACGCGCTGATCGAAGAAAAAACTTCGCCAGCAGCCATGATGTCACGCGAGCGGATCAGATGAAGAAACTGTTCCCAAGCGGATTCTGGTGAATCAAAGGGGGACGACGCAGAAGGTGTCGATTGGCCTTCCGATGAAGAATTCTCCAACGACGCCATGTGATTCAGGGGAAGCTCGTAAACAGCATCTGGAGAACTCAACGAGAGGCTCTCGTTGCCAAACTCGCCATTCAAAGGAACCACATTCTCGGAAGGAAAGTTACCGATCATCTGATTGATTAACACCAGCTTGGCACCGAACTGTTCATAGAGAAGTTCGATCTCACCGCGGAACGAATCCCCCATGGCATCATCGAGCAGATCTTCAGCGGTCTCGAGAATCCTTTCGGACATTCGATCAGCCAGATTGTCTCGAAGTTTATGAAGGACTTCTAATGCGTCCGCACGCAGTTGCATGCTGATATTTCCTCGTTAGGTAAACTGCCCACGCATCGTGGCAACTAATTTTCTTCAAGTCCAATAATTCTGCGACCTCATGTTGAGAATTAGCAACATTACCAACCCCAATAGCCACCAAACGACAAAAACCATACGAGCCAACTAACCGGCAAAACCTGCCGCTAAAAAGAGACGGAACAGCAGTCAGTTTGATTGCTCAGAAGCCAATCAAACGCCTCTTTCATCTCGACGAGACAAAATTTCCATCCCCCTAACCCACTACAATAAAAGATGTTACGCCAGCAACCCGCCGAAATTCCGGAGGAATGGCACGATGACTGCTCTAACAGGGTTTATCAACAACATGGAAACCTGGACGTTCAGGTTAATGGATTCAGAGAGTCAGATCTGTCAGAAGCACTGAGGGATCGGCTCAATTTGAGAGGAGACAGATCATGATTCGCAACACATTCCTGAGTATGGCCGTTGTTGGCGCAATGGTGGCGGGAACATTTGTCCTGGCAACGCCGCAGGTTGCCGATGCTGGCGTTCGCGTCCGGGTGGGCGGGCCAGGAGTCCGAGTGGTTGGCCCGGGCGTCCGCCGGGGATATTACAACGCCCCAGTTTACAACAACCGTGGCTGGAACCGGGGTTATTACAACAACGGCTATTATGGAAATCGCGGCTACTACAACAACGGCTATTACGGCAACGGTTACTACGGAAATGGATACTATGGCCGGGGCTGGAACCGGGGCGGAGTCGGAATCTCCACACCAGGCTTCGGTATCTACGTTCGGTAATCCTCTAGATCTCAAAGAGGGTCGTTACAACTTCAGTTCATGAGAATCTGACACAACAAACATTCCTCGCCCTGAAAATTCTCTTCACGATTCCCTTGGCACATTTCGCGGCTTTGCAGCAGGTCTTCATCGAGCCTGATCACAAAGACGCCCTGAGTGTCAAGGGATTTTTCGTTTCCTTTTCGGTCGATTTTCACTTTTCTCCTCGATTTGAACGTCAACAATCCCACGTTTTACAAAAGCGAGATTCTTTCACTGAAACGACAACGCTTCGATGACTCGTGGAGCATTCCTTCTGATTTGACAGATCAAGCAAAGAGTGGTGAGCAGGCCAACGAGCCTGCGGACAAGCTCAACAACCGGTCAGGACAGAGTGGTCGTAGCACAAAGCTGGAACGTGGTCAGGTTGTCAATTTGA
Organism: Planctopirus sp. SH287; assembly: GCF_056500625.1. Classification (NCBI taxonomy): domain Bacteria; kingdom Pseudomonadati; phylum Planctomycetota; class Planctomycetia; order Planctomycetales; family Planctomycetaceae; genus Planctopirus; species Planctopirus sp. SH287. The sequence goes on from NZ_CM151403.1 coordinate 4,357,933, forward strand.
AATCATCTGGCCATCCTTGAAGGGCGGAACTCTGCTTTTTGTCAGGAATCAACGCCAAATGCTTCAAGAACATTCGATTGAAATCCGCGTGCGATACTCCGAGACCGACGCGATGGGCCTGCTGCATCACGCCAACTTCTTCAAATACTTTGAGATGGGGCGGATCGAACTGCTGAGGGCGCAGGGCGGTTCTTATAAAGAGATGGAAGCGGCGGGGATTTTTCTCGTCGTCGCCCGCATTGGATGCCACTACCACTCACCCGCCCATTACGATGATGAGCTGACTCTGAAAACCCTCGTGACTCAGGTCTCGATGTGCAAAATTGAGCATGAATATCAACTGATGCGAGGTGAGACAAAAATCGCCACAGGCACCAGTACCTTGGCATGCCTTGACCGCGAAGGCCGGATTCAGAGGCTGCCCGACTCTGTGACTGGCGGCAACGTCTGATTTTGAAGCATTATGCGCCTTCAGGAAACGATCGCATGCTCAAGCCTGACAGTCCGACTGTCACCGCTTCTCCTCGCAAGTGGTATGACTCATTGCTACCGCGAGCCTTGAGAGATGCACGGCTTGATCGCTACGAGATTGCCGGCTCATTGGGTGACCTGGGAACATTCCTGCCCCTGTTAGTGGGGATGTCGGCTCAGAATGGTCTGAACTTCTCAGCTGCCCTGTTCTTTGCAGGGTTGTTCAACATCATCACAGGGCTGACTTTCTCGATTCCCATGGCTGTTCAACCGATGAAGGCCATTGCGGCAGTTGCGTTGACGGAGGGACTGACGACGCCGCAGATTCTTGCTGCGGGAGCAACGGTCAGCCTGTTCATACTGATTCTGGGAATTTCCGGCGGGATCATTTGGCTCAACCGCATGGTGCCGCGATCAGTCGTTCGCGGATTGCAACTGGCTCTGGGCCTCACTCTCCTGATGAAGGGGATGCAGATGGTTGCCGGAACCAAAGAGTGGCTGGCGTTAGATGGCTATCTCACCGGGCTGGTTTGTACCGCCATCGTGCTGGCCCTTTTTTTCTCACGAAAGGTGCCAGCGGCACTATTACTGTTTGGCATCGGGATCGTGATCACTTTGATTTCGCACCCCGACGTGCTTCAAACCTTGGGAATGGGAATCTATTTCCCCCAATTCACACCGCCACAATGGAATGATTTCATCACATCGTTCCCCAAAGCCGCTTTGCCTCAGATTCCTTTGACGACACTGAATTCGGTGATTGCCGTTTGCGCTCTCTCTGCCGATTTATTCCCTGGTCGGGCGGCTGATCCTCGCAAGGTCTCGATTTCCGTCGGGATGATGAATCTTGTGGCCTGCTGGTTTGGTGGCATGCCGATGTGTCACGGGGCCGGCGGCCTTGCAGGTCAGTATCGCTTCGGTGCCCGAACCAATGGTTCGATTCTTTTTCTGGGAACGGTGAAGGTCGTCCTGGCGGTTTTTCTGGGTGCCTCGCTGATGGCGACCTGTCAGTCATTTCCCGCCAGTGTTCTGGGGGTGATGCTCGCTTTCAGTGGAATGGAGTTGGCGCTCGTTTGCCGTGATCAGACGACACGTGGGGATGCCTTCACCATGCTCCTCACGACCGCCGCCTGCCTGGGACTCAATAACATTGCTATCGGCTTCGCCCTGGGTCTGGCCATGGCCTGGTGCCTCCGCCTGGGTTGGTTCCGACTGGAAGAAACCGCTGAGCTGAATCACACGAATCGCAACGCGAAGTAGCACGTTAATGATCTCAAAAAACCTGCTTACCAAATCTGAAAACATGGCACACAGCTTTAGGCGATGCTATTTAGTAGGGTGCATATTAATGCACCAATTCGGCGTGAATCGCAACAACTGGTGCATTGCACTGGCGTTTCATGCACCCTACTTTTTAATGAGTTAAACAACACGAATTGCAACTTGAAAACAGCGCGTTAAGGAACTCAAAAACATACTTGCACAAAACCGCAAACATATCGCATAACTGTAGACAATTCTATTTAGTAGTGCACAACCAGTAAATCTGGTGCATTACGCTCTGCTTCATGCACTCTACTTTTTACTATTTAGTAGGGTGCATGTTAATGCACCAATTCGGTATGAATTGCAAACACTGGTGCATTAACATGCCCTCAACATGGCTCAAGAAGCCTGAGGTGGTGCCAGAAGTTGAGCAAGTGTCATGGCAAATTGTGAGAGCGATTCATCGTTGGGCAGCGTGAGCCTCAATTGCGGCCGCCCGGCTTCGTCACGCTCCACGCTCTCATTCAAACCCTCTCGCAACCGGCTGACCATCGCAGGGTCGGGTGCGGGACGGCCTTGTTCGGAAATCAGTTCTCCCACCAGCTGAAGAGCGGCTCCAATCAATTGACCACTGGCGGCCGCCACACGCTCCCGGCGATCTTTGATCTGCCGGGCCTCTTCTTCGACGCGGGTTTGTAACGAACAGTCGATGGGTGCATCGGGGGCTTTTCCAAGCAGGCGTTCTACCCGACGGCGAAGTTCTTCAATACCACTTTTCATCTGAACTTCATCGATATCGCTATCCACATCTAACGCAGCAGCGGCGAGTTCGGCTTTAGTTGCCAAAGTATCGAGCAGGCGTTCTTCCAGAGTCTCTTCCGTGATCAGTAAATAGACATGGACGGGGTTCTTCTGACCCATACGGTGTGCCCGCGCAATCCGCTGTTCCAAAATCGCAGGATTCCAGGGGAGATCAACATTAATCACCGTATTGGCGGATTGCAGGTTCAAACCCGTACTGCCCGCATTGGTCAGAAGGATCACGCGGCAGTCCGAGTCACGCTGGAACCTCTGGATGAGTGCGGGACGATGCTTTTGAGAGACACTACCATCCAGGCGGACGAACGGCATTCCCAATCGTTCCAGCACGGGTTCAATCAAATCGTGCATCCGCTTCCATTCGCTGAACAACACAATCTTACGGTCAGACTGTTCCGACAATTGTTCCAGCAGTTCTGTCAGCTTAACCAGCTTGCTGCTATAGTTTGGCGCCTCCGGATTGACCAGTCCCGTCCCATTCGCACAGAGCCGGCACATGAGAAGTGCCTTTTGCAGACGCAACAGATCCATCTCTGTGAAATAGGCTTTGTTTGTGATTTGAGCCACGGTCTGCATAAAACCCTGGTGCATTTCCAGCTGTTCTTCCGTTGGTCGAATTCGGATCACCGAAGTCGTTCTTTCGGGAAGCTGTTGCAGGATTTCCTGCCGGGTTCTTCGCAGCAGAATCGGCTTCAGTTGTTCTCGCAGTTCGTCCAGTTTGCGAAATCCCAGCACCCGGCCATTGTCATCTACCCGGCGATGTTTGTGAAAGAACCGAAACGCAGGGCCTAACCGCCGTTCATCGACGAATTTCACAACGGTGTACAATTCATCGAGTCGATTTTCCAAAGGCGTGCCGCTCAAGACGAGCGCAAAGGGGCTACGGAGCGAGCGAATCACCTGCGATGTCTTCGACTCCCAATTTTTGATCCGTTGCCCTTCATCAAGAATGATCAAATCCCAGGGAGTCTGTTCAATGGCTTCCAAATCTCGCAAGACTTGTTCGTAATTGCAGATCGTGAAGAATGTTTTCCCCTGATAAATCTGCCGACGTTCTTCCGTGCGGCCAATGACGATCTCCACAGTACTGTCTGTGAAGCGTTGGATTTCGTCGCGCCACTGCCCTTTCACCGATGCCGGACAAACGACCAGAACGCGCTGAATCCCTATCAAACGAGAAAGCAGTTCCGCCGTGCCGATTCCCTGAATGGTTTTGCCAAGTCCCATGTCATCGGCCAGAACCGCTCTTCCCGCGCCTGCGGCAAACGCGACCCCATCCATCTGATAAGGAAGCAGCGGCTGCTTAAGCAGCGTTGTCCGAAGGGGATGTCCTTGAGGATCCCGACGAATTTCTGCCGTCTGCTCTTGAAGTTGTTGATGCAGTAATTCTCGTTCAATCCACTCTTCGGCATCCGGGTAGACCAGCACCTCTTGCCCGGCTCGTTCCAATTTCTTGAGGCAAGTCATGGCAATCTGAGCATCACCAAGAGGCTCGGTGGCCCACTGGCCAACGATTCGACGAACATTGTCCGGACATTCATCAGGAAGCGTGAACCGCAGGGCAATGCCATCGCGATAATCGATCCACAGCCAGACTTGTGAAATGCGAGGCCGGTACTGAAGATCCCGCTTACTGAATCGCGTTTTGATTTTTTCAAGGGCATGCATGATGTGCTTGCACGTCCCGAGATGGTTCGTGCGAAAGTCGGGGCAGGAGCAAAACGCTTCCCCGGGAGCATCGCCCAGTAATGACACACGATAGGTCTTGCCGGACTGGTGGCTCATCAGCGTGTAATCGCACCAGGGATGACCTGGGCTGCCAGAGCGGAGCGTCATTCGCTCCTGCGATGCCCGTTGGCGACGTTCCTCCACGGCTCGCTCGAGAAGTTCCTGCTCCGTCAGCAATTCAAATGGCACGGCTTCATCGGGAGGAGCGGAGAGACCAAGCGGAAGTTTTTGTTCAAGCAGCAGATTCAGCGCCGCGCCCGCATGAACGCAAGGAACATCGCACTGATCGCAGCGCAAGTGCAGTTCTTGCGACCGGGCAGTCATTTGCGTCAGGATGACAATCGCTTTTCCGCCAGGAATTGTTTGTTCTGGAATGCTGATACGCAAAAGATCGCCGGCCAAATAGGCGTGATCCTCACAATTCAGATCCCAGCGTTGACTGCCGCTTCGCAGGAGTTGCGCCCCCCTCTTCCCCCAGCAGGCGACAAGCCTGAACATACGTTAGACGTGCCAGACGATCCTGAAACGAGAGGCGTTTCTTGCCCTTGGTATGAGCTGTGGGCTGCTTGCCATGGCCAGAAGCTTTGACACGTTTGGAAGAGCCAGAGGTGCTGGGCATCGTCATCTCTTTGATGAATGAACCAGAGGGATCATGAGTTCGGCAAAGTTCACACTTTATCCTGAATGGGAGGTCAGAGCCAACAAACGATACTGTCGCATATCACACTCGCTGGAGGCACATTGACGCGAGAGACAAAGCCATTTTTTTTGGGGGGGTGGCTGCCCACTGAGAGGCGGGCCACTGGGTGACTGGCCGAAAGCAGTCAAATCCTCCTTCGGTTGAGGGGATTGATCTTGGCTTTGGAGACACGGCTGGTTCATTAGACCCTCACCCCAGCCCTCTCCCGCCAGCGGGAGAGGGAGCTTTTCAATCCTTCTCCCTCAGGGAGAAGGTGGCCGAAGGCCGGTTGAGGGGGGAACGCGTGGCTCTCGATGAGAGAGAGGGGCACGTTGCCATTGGCGAAGTATAATTGATAGCTATCAAAAAAACGGAAGACTAAATGCCCCTCACCCCAGCCCTTTCCCGCCAGTGGGAGAGGGCGTGTTCTCGGGCAGGCTCATCTCGGCTCGGGCGATTCTCAAACGGAAGGCGGCTTGGAATCCGGCTCTGTTCCCTCACTGGGAAGTGTTGGATCGGGAAGAGTTGGATCGAGGGCCAATGGGTTCGCTGACGAGGGTGCCGGCTGATTCGGATCCACCGTCAAATCAATGGGGAAAGGGAGATAAAGCCCGGGGTTCGGCGGTGGAGTGATCACGGGTGTGGGCGAGTCATTGGCACCAAAGCTGAAGCCGTCCGCTGTTTCAGGAAGTTCATCCTGATCGGTGACGTCTTTTCGAGGGACGCGGGGACGACCGCGATAGACGAGGTTTTTCCGGATGTAAAGCGTGGCCATCACGAGCGAGGCAATGGCTGCAATGCCGTAAATCCAATAGATGGACGTGTCCTGGGTTTCGGCAGCTTTTTTCAGGCGAATTTGCTCGGATGGAGCGAGGCGGATTCGTCCAATTAACAGCGGGGCACCACGGCGAACGTCGAAGGCTTTATAGGACATCACTTTGAGAAAATAGCCCGCAAATTCCACCTCAGCCCAGGCATCAGGGCCAATCGGTAGCCCCTTTGGTTTTTGAGTAAAGACCACCACATAAGGGAACGACTTTGAGTCGTCGGTTGTCCCCCAGGCTTCAAAAACCTTCTCGATGCCCAGAGGATTTTCGGGAGCGTCGAACTGCAACACACGGCGAATGTGCAGTTTCATCTTGATGGGAACGGCGCGATACTTGTCTGGAGTGTCCCAGATTTGCGTAAAAGCGGGTTCTCGTTTAGCGCGTTTGGCCAGTTCGTCAAATGTTTGTGAGTTCGCCCAACCGACCAGGCGCCAGTAAAGAGGCATTTCTCGCGGTCGCAGGTCGGCACGATCTCTCAGGAGTTCTTTAAGCCGATGGAACTCAGCCAGTTCTTCGGGGTCAGTATCGTTGACCCCAGCAATCACCGTTTCAGGTGAGCTTTCGGCGTCATCTTCAGGACGAGAGACCTGCTCACCTTGCGCCAACCATCGCCAGACCATAGGTTGGCGGATGGTGTCGTACATCACCCAGAGAATCAACAGGGTGAAAAGCAATGTGAGTGTCCGGGTCGCTGGAATCGAATATCCAAACGGGCGGACAATTCTACGTGTCATGTCGTCCCGGCTTTCATTCGCTCGCGCCGGCAGCTGCGCCACCTGTCAGATTTTCAACAAAGCTGACGCGACTCAGAGGCGTGCCATCTGGCAAGGTCTGTAGCGTACAGACGTCAACAACCTTCATCAGTTCCTCGTATCGCAATTGGCTGTCAACGTGCAACTGAACACGGTCGAACGATGTAATGCCCGACCCCAACAACGATTTGAGGTGTTCTCCCAACGCTTCACTGGCCGCTGGTGTGAGCGGCCCCTGCACGACAGTTCGTAAACCAGCCTTGATCCCTGAAATATGGCCAGAAGGATCACTGTTCACAAAGATGTTGAGCGTTTTGAGATCGGGAGTAATGCCGCCGCTGTCCAATGAGGGCGAGACTTTCTCCGTTTCCATTTGCGTCACTGGTGTCGGAGGAGGCATCTGCAACTGCAAATGGCCTTCCACCGGACTGGGACGGAAGGTGAGAATAAAGAAGGCCAACAACTGGAAGGCCATATCAAGCATGGCAGCCAGGTTCAGCTCAACGTCACGAGGGCCTTTACGGCGGGAACGTCTTTTCACGCTAACGATTCCCCTTTCCGCTCATGGCACTGAGTGCGAAATTCCGAAAGCCGTTCTTCTGGCAAAGGTGAATGATCTCGTTGATCTTGGTGAAGGGAACCGACTGATCCGCCCGGATAATGACCGGCGTTGTCAGTTCATTGGAAGCCCCCTTGCCGGAAATGCTCTCAGCCTGCAACTTCTGCAGGCGTCCCTCAGTGGCAATGAACTGTTCTGGTTCAATCTTTTGTCCGTAAGAAGAGACATTGCCATCTTCGGAGATGTTCAGCGTGATGGGTTCACGGTGACCGATGTATTCCAGTGGCCTGGCTGAACCCAGAACAGGGAGCTTCAGAGACAGATCCAATGCGGCCCCTTTGAAGTTGATCACCAGCATAAAGAAAGTGATCAACTGAAAGACCATGTCGAGGATCGGCGTCAGGTTGGGATCGCCCCCCTCGCTGCTATGCGCAGACATGGATAACCCTCCAGATGATGAGACTGACGACTTGAGTTGTCATCAAAAATGAAAAACCGTTTCCCGCATTCTGGAGAATTAAGTAGTGGCGGCAGGAGTTCGGGCAGCGGCGGTGGTCTGAATGCGCCTTACCATTTCATTGGCCATATTGATGGCACCCAGGCTGAGAGTCGACACGCGATTACGGAAAATCGCGAAGAAGAAAATCGCCGGGACAGAAAGAGCCACCCCTTCAAAAGTAATCAGCAACGCTTCCGAAATACCGCCAGCCACTTCACTGGCTTTCATCTGGGTTTCAGACATCGCGATCACACTGAAGCTGGCGATCATCCCTTTGAGTGTTCCCAGCAGACCAATCAGCGGCCCCAGCGATCCAATCACTGCCAGCATACTGATCTGCTTTTCCATCTCGACGGTGATGACTTCCCCCTGGCGATCGATCGAGTCGCGTGCTTCGGCAAGACCACCATTCAGAGCCGAAATACCGTTGGCAACCAACTGGCCAAGCTCGCTGTCGCTCTCTTTGGCTGTGCGATAAATCCCGTGGTAATCCCGCTTGTTCAGCATCTCGCTCCACTCGGTCGTCAGATCTTCCGGCATGACGTTTTCAGGTCGCAGGCGCAGGAACAACTGAGTGATTTTAGCCACCAGGTAAATCGACATGACGAACAACAGGCCGCCGATCCAACCCGAAGTGTGGATCAACCAGGCGAGTGTCGACATCCGCTGGGGGGAATGTCCCTCGCCAGCCGGTGCTGCTTCTTCACCAGCGGCAGCGGCAGCCGGTGCTTCGGCAGGAGCCGCATCGTCCTGAGCAATTGCGGAACGGGATTCACTCCAGATGAGCGTGGCAGCAATGAGAAATGCGGCGCAAGGAAGCAAACAGGCCAGCATTTTTCCCATAGGGGTCGTCATGAGCGTCTCCAGAATTTCAAACAGCCAATTGATGGGCAATCAAATCCGTCTGAAGGTACTACCTCCTTGGATTTGATTTCATTCTGGCAAATGTTCATGGATTTGAGAACAACTTTGTGTCAGGAAAAATGGTAAAGTCCGTCAAGAATTCGCTGACAAAGTGACAGGGATTCAGTGGCATAATGCAACAAAGTGCACGCCACAAACCTATTTCTTTCACAAAACACAACAATTCAGGTTCTGTTTATTTGTAATCAACTACCGGTTTTACTGACATAAGTTCCTACAACGAAAGCAGAAGTTGGATTTTGCCGACTTTTCACCTCAGGGCGAAATTGACAAAAAACAGGATTACGACAGGCAAGAAAAGAGCGTCACATGCCGATTCCGATCGTGCTGATCGAAGATCATGAACTTGTCCGGGCCGGCTTCAAAATGCTGCTGGAGCATCAGGCCGATTTTCTTGTCGTGGGAGAAGCCGGTGATGGTGTCACTGGTCTGAAAATGATGGCCCGTCTCAAGCCGGCCATTGTCCTGCTGGATCTGGGGATTCCTTACTTCAACGGTTTTGAAGTGCTGGAACAACTTCAATGTCAGCGGGAACCACCCAAAGTGCTGGTGGTCACATCCAATGAAGATCCCTCCGCCCGGCAGAAATCACTGGAATTGGGAGCCTATGGATTTCTCACCAAGCGGGCCACAGCCGAAGAACTGATTCACTCGCTCAGAAAAATTGCCGCAGGGGAACGACACACTTCCGGTACTGATGCTGTCTCAATACAACAGCCTCACGAACATATCCCAGCCGTTGTCCTGCCTCACCCGCAAACAGAAGCATTAAGTGAGCGTGAACAAGAAGTATTACGGCTGATGGCTTCGGGATATATGGCTAAAGAAATCGCTGCCCGCCTGGACATCAGTTTAAAGACCGTCGAGACCTATAAATTTCGCGGCATGCAGAAACTCAACATTCGAGGCCGTTCGGAACTGGTTCGCTATTCTGTGCGCCAGGGGTGGCTCTCGGAATAGTCTTGCAGGGTGCATGCCAATTCAATGTACCAATCTTGTGACGATCGGTTAAAGTTTCGTAGGGTGCATGGAGTCCCCGGAATGCACCGGTCTTTTCATTTTACGCCGAATTGGTGCATTACGCTCCGCTACATGTACCCTACAAAACTGCGATCATCGTTCATTTGATCAGAATCTCTGAGCTGGTGGGTTGCTAGATAGATACAATCGAAACCCATAATATCAACCGAGGTGAAACAGTAGGGTGCATGAAGTCCTCGTAATGCACCGGTCTTTGTATTTTACGCCGAATTGGTGCATTACGCTCCGCTACATGCACCCTACAAAACTTAACCACCCTACGGTTCTATAGAGATGGCGAATTAGTATTCACCAAGGGCTCGGCCATCATTGCGTGCGCCCAAGTCAGCCCAGAGCGTGTTGTCGATGTTTTCACTAACAAACCGCACGGAGCCATCGCCAAGGACGATGTGGGTGCCGCCGGTGTGGGCACTGCCATAAGCCGTTTCAAAGCTGGTGTTGATTCGCACGCCCGTGGAACCCATGGCTTCCGAAAGGTCGCATTTGTCGTCGTAGTCATCGCTACCAATGGCCCAGTGATCTTTAATTCCATTCGGCCAGACTGGTTCGTCGACAGTGGTGGATGTATTGCTCAGGTTGGGAAGGGCTTCACCCAGCATGACAACGTTCGAAAGCCCGTCGGTCGCATCGCGGAAGCGACGAGGGATATTGAAAGAAAACATTCCGTCACTGGCCTGCCAGATCGGTTCCACGGCTGTGTCGTCAGTCCGATCACCGCCCGAACCCCACGCGTTGGCCAGATAGGTCACAGGGACACGGCCCTTGATCCGATAGCCGTTACCGACACCACGTTCCTCATGATGTTCGGGAATGGAAGCGGAGGGGCAGCGGAAAACGGGAATCAGGACTTCACAAGCTTTGGTCTTGGGATACGTATTCGTACCGGCTGCGTTTCCCCAGTTTGACGGTTCGCCTGCTGGCAGTTCTCCCCACGAAGGAATGGAGTTGTAAAGCGGGGCCTGATCGATTTGCGGTAGAATCATGGCTGACCACATGGCGCCTTCGTATGCCCCGCCGAAGGGGAGCACGTTGTGAATATCATGATAGTTATGGAGTGCCAGTCCCAGTTGTTTCAGGTTGTTTTTGCACTGGCTGCGGCGGGCAGCTTCACGGGCCTGTTGGACGGCTGGTAATAGCAGCGCAATCAGGATGGCAATGATGGCGATCACGACCAGCAGTTCGATTAAAGTAAAGCCCTGGCGTTTCATTGAACTGACCCTTAAAACAAGAGAAACTTGAACAATCAATCAACCTTGCCGGTAATTCGTGACAGGCTTGCGACACACACAATTTTCAGGACGGGAAAGGGAAGCGAAGGGTGTTGCCGGTGCCTTCCAAGAGGTATGAAACCTTGGCTGACATTTGCCACGACGCTGTAATTCTCCAGGAGACAAGAAGGATAAGCACTGATTTGCGGCGCAATCTTTTTGACTTTTCCACCGCAGACTTCTTCAAATATTCATGCAACCGCCCGTTTTGTGCGTATTGCTTCACGGAACGAAATGAGTCACCTTCTTGCCATGCAAATCCGAGAACGCCCCCGTGTGGCAATACTGGTTCAGACTGCGACGCATTGGAGCCGTGAAGTGCTTCGAGGCGTGGCCAGCTATGCCTTTGAGCGAGGGGGATGGGATTTCTGGCTGGAACAGCGCGGATTGGGAGATGAGCTGGAACTGCCCGCCGACTGGAAAGGCGATGGAATCATCTGCCGGCTAACCTCGGATACGTTAGCCAGGCAAATTAAAAAGTCGAAGCTTCCCGCAGTGAATGTTTCATGGCTGGGGAAACATGCGACTTATATTCCTAAAGTCGTTTCTGATGAACGGGCTGCGGGAACGATGGCTGCCGAGTTTCTTCTCAATAAACAATATACGTCGTTTGGTTTCTGTGGTTCACATCCTTCGATGAACTATTCCACAGCCGTTCGTGACGGGTTTGTCGATCGCTTGAAGCTCGCGGGACATGGTTGCGCTAATTATCTCTATGATTTGAGCCAGAAGGCTGTCGACCCGACCAATCCTGTGCTTCAGCGAAAGGCGATGGAAGACTGGGTGGGGACGTTGGCAAAACCCGCCGCTGTCGTGGTATGGTCGGATGTCACGGGCCGCGAGTTGGCTCTGGCCTGTGCGCGGCAGAAGATCGAAATTCCCGATGATCTGGCCATTCTGGCAATTGAGCAGGATCCTTTGGTCTCGGCTCTTTCACCATTGCCACTTTCCAGCATTCGGCAAGATGGCCATGAAGTGGGATATCGGGCAGCGGCTCTCCTGGAGGAGATGATGCAGGGGAAGGGAGCACCCCATGCGCCGATCACGGTTCCTCCTCTGGAAGTCTTTGAGAGTTTCTCGACCGATACAATGTTCACAAGCGATCCTGTGGTGCGGCAAGCGGTGGCATTGATCCGGGCTTATCAGAATGAGCCGTACGCAGTGACGGATCTGGTCAGAAGCCTTGGCGTTTCGCGCCGTACGTTGGAACTCTCTTTCAAGAAGACACTGAGAAGAAGCCCCAGTGATGAAATTCGCCGCTGCAAGCTGGCTCAGGTGAAGAAGCTGCTGAGAGAAACCGACTACACGATTACTCAAGTTGCTTACAGTGTGGGTTTTTCACATCCAGAGGTCATGATCCGCCAATTCAAAAGAGACTGCGGCACCACACCTCTTCAATACCGACAGAATATCAAGACCCACGGATAACCCCTGTGGTCGCTTTGTCCCAACAATAGGGGATCATGAAACCATGGAGATAGAGATTACCAGCTTAGCTGAACGCTAAATAGATGCTGGTGCATTCCGAAGACTACATGCACCCTACTTTTAATACACTTCAAGATAAAGGTGGGCGCGGCACTAACCTGCTTTGCGGCTTTGTGATTCGGTTCTTGACAGCCAGACGGGTTCGACGCCGCGGGACTGGAACTGTTCTGCGAAGTTCAAATGGCTGGTGAAGACCAGCACCTGCTGGCCGGTCGATGCGAAGTCGATCAAGGTATCGACGGCTGCTCCCGAGCGCTGTTCATCAAAGTTGACGGTGACATCGTCGAGAATCATCGGCAGCTCGATATTCTTCGCGGTGAAGCGGCGAACCATGGCCAGCCGAATCGCGAGGAAGAGTTGCTCGCGCGTGCCACCGGAAAGCATCTGGACGGGCCAGGGATTTTGCCGATCATCGTCGACGCACAGGGCGTGTTGACCCAGCGGCGTCCAGATATTGGGATACTGCCCGCATGTCAGCCGCGAGAGGAACGGCGAAGCTTCCGCTAATAGCTGTGGCTGATTTGTTCGTTCAAAACGCTGACGCAGTTCGTCCATACTCTGCTGCGCCAGAGAGGCGGCGTACCAGTCTTCCATGCTCCGACGCATCTGTTGTTCAATCGTGGCGAGTTCCAGTCGGCGGGTGACGCCTGACGTGTCAGCTTCGAGAGTTCGCGTCTCTTGCTTCACACTTCCCAACTCTTCATAGAGCCGCTTGAGATCCTGTTCAATCACCGCCAGATCTTTGGTGAACTCATTGATCCTCTGATCATTTTGCGTGCGATTGAACTTACGCAGAACGTCTTCGGTGATCACTAACGTGGGTTGTGACTGGATGGCTTGCTCAAGATCGTGCTGGGCCTGTTGCAGGCGCAATTCCCACTCGCGACGCTTTTCCCAGGTTTGGATGCGATCCATCAGGCCGTCACGGTCGCGAACACCAGCGGCACTGAGCAGAGCGGTGCGATCCAGGTGATTCTGTTCGAGTTGCCGATCGAGGCGAAAGCGGACTTCCTGCCGTTGTTCCAGAAGATGATCAAGCTTGCGTTTGGCTTTGCGTTTGACCAGCGCTGTCTCCAGTTCACCTCGCCACCCTTCGAGCAGATTCCAGGGTTGTGAAGCGGGGGTCAGTGGTCGCTGCATCCGTCCGGCGAGAGTTTCCACCTGTTGTCGGAAGCTCAGTTGCTGCCCCTGCACACTTTGCAGTTTACTGCCGAGATCCTGTGATGTTTTCAACAGGGAAAAGGCGTTGTGGACTTTGTCCCACAGGTTGTAAGTCGTGCTGATCGACGTCGATTCGTCGAGACCGATGCCGACCAGTTTGCGGCTCCACTCGTTTCGAGCCTGAGCCAGATCGCGCTGCCCTTCCTGCAATTTCTTGCGAGCAGCACTGAGGGATTTGCGCACGCGCCGGATCTCCTGAAATTGCCGCTGCAATTTTTCGAGATCGGCCAGTCGAGAGGCAGCCTGGGCAATGAGGCCGCCATCATTGGTGCCATTCATCCACTGGGCCAGTTCGCTGGCATCCATGAGATCGTGCTGACTGGCCAGATCGCGCATTTGCTCACGGGCGTCATGCAGTCGCACCTGATAATCACGTCGGCTTTCTCGAATGGCCCGCACCTGATCTTCGGCATCACGCTCGAACTGGACTTTCAGACCATACGAGAGGCTGATGGCCATCGCTCCGATCAGCGCATAGATTGTGCCCACAAAAATGCCGGTGGTGACTGAAGAGAGTGCTCCCCAGAAGACAAGGCCCACACCAGCGGCTAAGAACAGAAACAGCAGTGTGAAAATCCAGGGGGGCATGCTGGAACGAACCTGGATGCGCTCCAGTTGTTTTTCCAGCTCGCGGATTCGCTCCAGATGTTCACCTGCGGCAATTTGGAGCCGTCCCAACTCGACCACATGGGCGAGTCGCTGCCGGGCGAAGTGAAGTGGTTCTTCAATGGTTTCGCTCTGAATCCCCAATTCCAGCAGGCTGGTTTTCAGAGTGAGTTCGCGGTCGTGGCAGACACTGGATTTCTTTTGATATCGATGCTGGCGGAGTGCCTGACGTGATCGGATATCCTGAAATGCGCGGGCGGCCCCCAGCAGTTCGGCCTGAGCAGCCGGTGTGTTGACGATTTCACTCAGGCGCTGGCGCGTCCAGCGTGGCCCGAGTTCCTTAAGACGACGAGAGAGTTCCTGCTCAGAAGCATTGACCTCTTGCTCTAACCGAAGCCTTTCGGCTTCTCGCACCTGCCAGGTTTCTTTGTGATCCCAGAGGGCATGCAGGGCAGGGCCATAACGTCCGAAGTCAGCCAGCTTCCGGGCAGACTTGAGTTTTTCTTCGATCTGATCAACCCGTGCACGGGCCAGCGATCGCTTCTGGCCATGCGTGGCAATTTCCGTTTCAATGCGATCCAGCTGAGAAATTGTATCGGGGGCAATGGCCTTGAGTTCGGGCAGCCCGCTCAATTCCCGCTGGCATTGATTCACAAGCCGCCAGGGTTCCCAGACTCGTTGAAGATGACGGGATTCCAGGAGTGCCGCCTGTGTTGATGTCTGCCGACTGGTGAGATTCTCTTGCCGGGTTTCGAGTTCTTCCCTCTTTCGGAGCAGTTCACGGTGCCTCTTCAGGCGGGTGCCTTCGGCTTCGCCCAGGGCGCGCAAGCGCGTCCGTTGTTGTGAAAGCTCGAGCAAACGACCAGACATGGCGGAGGGGTTGCGGATGGCTCGCTGGTAGTTTTCAAGTTTGGGGCCAGCGTCTTGAAGCTGACGTCCTTGCGGCCCGAGCGTCATGGCATAGATATGTCGGGCGACGACTTCGTCTTCCAGCGTTCCCAGTTGTTGTAACTCGGGCAGTCCTAACGCGAAGACCGACTGAAACAAGCGGGCATCCAGCCGTCCGACCAGATCTTCGTAGAGAGGCTTTCCGACGCCATTAGCATCCTGGCCATCAATCGTCAGGCGGCCGGGATCGGCTTCCAGCGTGGCCATGCGATGCAGTCGGTGCGTGCGTCCCTGATGCTGCACCACCAGCGAACCTTCGCGGCTGAAGCGATCCCGCCAGCGCTCGGCAATTTGCCGGTCATCCAGGGTAAAGCCATAGAGCATGGCGCGCAGGAACCGCAACAATGTCGTCTTACCAGTCCCATTTGTCCCGTAAAAAACGGTCAGCCCATTGGGCTTGATGGTCTGGTCGAAGTCTTCCCAGACTCCAAAGCGATCAATGTGGATATTCGAAATTTTCACTGTGTGGCGTCTCCCGGTGTCTTCACATCCGGCGAAGAGGTTCCGGCGAGGGGCATGTCGGACAGATCGCTGAGCCATTCATGGCAAAGCTGACGCGCCTGACCAGAAATCCGTTCATCATCCAGCGGGCCTACGCTGGCCAGAAGACCCGCAAAAAAATCGTCGTGCTCGGGAAGATGATTCATCACCCAGCCCTGCCAGCTATCGTCATCCTGAGGCTCGATTCGATCAAGCACTTCCCGGGCGTTGGCTTCCAGAGAATTCTCGCTCCCCAACCAGCCTGAATGGCTGCCGTATCGGGGTGAGCAGGTATGCCGCCACTTGCCCCGCTCCAGTTGATCTGTCCAATCGCTCAGCTGACGCAACGTGTTTTTGACCGCTTCATCGCTGGCTAATTCCTGCACAACGCTGCTTGTTCCCACAAACGACCAATGGGCCAGACACAACGATTCATGCGGTAGAGGTTGCTGCTCTTGCACCATCGCCAGCATTTTTTCCACAAGCTCACTGCGCGACCGAATCGGAGTGAGATCAATCGTGAACTGATAGCGACGGACAGGAGAGAGAGGTTGCAGCACCAATTGCACCCGGCCGGAACCATCCACTTCCACCAATGTGGCTCCCGTGGTGACATCCCGGCGACGGAAAGGAACGGGCAACGGGGGAGCATGCACCTGCCCTTCCGTGACAGGCAGAAGTTCAGGAGATTGCCGACCACCATGGGCCAGATAATGCACCGAAATGTATCGTCGGGCGGCATGGGTAGCGGAAGGCTCGGTCGTCGTCCAGTTTTGCAGACGGTGACACATCACGCCCACCACAAAGGGTTCGATCTGCCCTTTTTTGGCCGTTCGCGATCGAAGACGCTCCAACTCGGGTGGATCAACACTGGCTGAATCGGTGATGGGGACGATGGAACAATAAGTCTGATTATTGGATGTCAGATCGACTGTGGCGTCATCAGCCTGGCGAAAAACGACGACATTATCCGGAAGCGAAGGAATCGCGGCCCAGGCGGCAGCCGAATCCAGCTGGCCGGGAGCAATGACCAGTGGAATTTCTTTGGCAGCCAACCGTTCTGCACCGTGGCGAAACGCGACTTCCGCCGCCAGGGAGGCCTCGCGGGTATCAAAGGTGTCGCCAGAGAGGAGCACAAAATCGACATCTTTGGCGATGGCAATGTCAACGAGTTTTTCCCAAGCGAACAGGGTCGCGTGAGCGGCTGTTTTCGCCACCTCGCCTACCAATTCGCCTGTTTCAAGGAGAGGCCGCTCCAGCATCAAGCCGGCGGCATGCAGAAACCGCAGTGGCCTGAACAGCATATCGGAATCCTTTCCGGGAAAGTCTTTGTCGGCATTTTCTGCCGGTTAATCCCAGCTTACCGCCTTTACGGGCTTTAGCGAAAGTGAAATTTACTCCTGAAGCCGGTCTAACGAGGTAGTTCAGGCAAAATTTTGGTCTTCAACGCCACCTGAGCCGCCATAAACCAGACATTTCACAGGCGACCTCCAGGCCAAACCGCTACAATCAGAACATCCCATGCCCTTCAGTCAGCTTGGGGTAAATGGGGGATATTTGAGTTGTGGGATCCCGACTCACGAGACGATCTTTGCTGTGGGGAAAGCCAGGAAAGCTTTTCTCATTAGGGTGAATTGCACGGCAGATGAAGAGGGACTCTTCGCTGCTAATGCGGTCTGCCCCCAAGGATGAGCCGAGGCAAAAGGATGTTTGCCCAACCCCCAAGATTGTCCGCAGTGACGTCGGACCAGGATTATGCTCGCCGGCCTGTTGGCGCGCAGCCAATCTGCACTGGTTTCCCCGGAGCCGTTCTTCGTGCTCCCCGAGAACCATTTTGCCTTTACGGCAGCGATGCGGATTGCTGAGCCAAACGGATCAGCGGGGATTCATGGCCCGCGCATCACTGTGATTTATGGTCCGCCCGGCGGTGGTAAAACTCATCTCTGCCGGCAGGCTTCCCGAGAAGTCATCAAGCGTCAGAATCGCAGTAAGGTTTTGTTTGTTCGCGCCCACGAGTTCACCACTTTCCTTGTGGATGCCGCTGAACAGAAAGCTTCGCTGGAAGCGCTGGATGCACTTCGTGCCACTGACGTTCTCGTGCTTGATCAACTCGATGAACTCCAGGATCGGGCGGACCATCAACAGCATCTTCTTTCGGTTCTCGACCAGATGGCCGAAACCGGGGGGCATGTGCTGCTGATCAGCGAAAAGGGGCCGGGGGAACTTCGGGGAATGACGGCGCGGCTGGTCAACCGATGTCACGGCGGCCTCTGCGTACCATTAAAATGGCCTTCGATTGAAAGCCGTCGGCAACTGGCGTTGCATTTTGCCCATCAGAAACATCTGCCATTAACAGAGGCCGGAGCGTTAGAGCTGGCAGAGAATCTTCCCGGTTCACCTGCGCGTTTGCTGCTCGCCATCCAGCAGATCGAAGTCATGGCTCGCCGGGAGCAGGTGGCGGTCGATGCCTTGTTTGTGAAGCGATATCTGCAAGGCGATGTAGTCTCGCAGGCAATTACTGTCGAGCAGGTGGCGTTGCAAGTGGCCGAGGAGTTTGGCGTTTCACTGGAAGCACTTCAAAGCAAATCGCGGCATCAGTCGGTCGTGCTGCCCCGCCATTGTGCCATGCTGCTGGCTCGCCAGATGACCGCTTCGACATTAGAAGAGATTGGCCGATTTTTTGGTGACCGCAATCACACCACGGTCTCGCATGGCTGCGCGAAGCTGGAAGAATTACTTCCGGGGACACCCACACTGCGTCAAGTGCTTCAAAAAATTCGCAGCCGCCTGCCTTCAAGCAGTGCGAATCACAGTCGCACGGCGTAGATGGTACGAGCCTCTATCCAAACAGGCTATTGATCGCGTCAGTCTGTTCACAGCTCATGGCTCAACCTCTTAAATTTAAATCAGGTTTGAAACGCCAACGGGAAGAACCGTTCTATCTGTTGACACTCTCCTCAAAATGTGTGTTACAGGTCAGTCTGCCGAATGCCGCCGCACGCGATGGTGGCTGGCTGAGACCTTGTTCGGATAGACTAAAAGGAACATCGAGCATCAATGACGAATATGGATTGAACAGGATGACCATGCCGGCTGCTGATATTTTTGCACAGAAAATTCTTGGGGAAATTGATCGACTCATTCAGCAAGCCGAATCGCAGACACGGCCGCTGGAAATCGACCCCTTCCATCGGGAACTTTTTCAGTTGTTCAAGCTGGCCTATGAAGCGGGGCTGACAGGCGACGATGCCACGCCCGACCTTTCCGCTGATGGCATCTGCAAACAACTGGCTGCCATGTGGGGCTTAACCGCAGCCGCCCAGACCTGGCTGACTCAGGCGTCGCAACTTCCCAAAGCACAATTAATGCGTATGCGCAGCTTATGGTCGGTCATGCGGATGTGGATGGAATGGGACTTCGCCCTGAGAAACATTCAGGTTGACCTGAGTGCCGTTGATACCGTCGAACCAGCCGAACATCCGCAGCCAGAAACCCAGCGTGATGAATCCACCACGACCCTCTGAGGGAATCTCGTCCCGATCATGTCCGCTATGCTCCCCCGAGAAGAATACATTGAGCAGACGCATTTTTTTCGGACGTTTCGCGAACGTTTAGCGGATGATTCTCCGACACAGGAAATTCTCCTTTCGTTACAGGATGAACTCCTCGCTTCAACGCGGTTGCCCCTGGCTGTCAATCATCTGAGAACCGAGTTACTGCATAGCGGCGTGATTCATACGGGGATGAAGCAACTCAGTCACTATTTTACTCCCTTCCAGGCGTATGTGATCGAACAGGCCGAAGATGAAGGGACACGGTTTGACCAACGACTCGCTCTAGAAATTCTGGAGCGTGAGGCAGATTACAAATCGAAGCAGCCTCTTGATTCAGGACTTTTTATCTATCAGTTTGAATCGCTCGCCAGAAATCGGCTGGGATACGATAAAGGACTTGAGGCGATCGCGGCTGACCCGATCTATCACAAGGCCTGGCAAGTCTGGATCAAACGCCTGAGGTCATTGTTGGGAACCGTCGACTTTGCCGAACTGGTTTATCATCGTTCTGCTCTGGCCGCCCGATTGCGCGAACAGCAGGCGTCTCAGCGACGCTCGGCACTCACTGACGATGACAATCCGCCCACAGATGATTCGACTCAGTCTCCGGCTAACGTTCCGACGGGCGAAGAGATTCTGTTCGATGAATCGGCTGGGCGCATTGCCCGCGCCAATCGCGGGAAAGATCCGCTCTATTTTTTTGCGGCATTACAACGACAACTGAACTTTCCCGCTGTTCCTCGTCCCAAACGAATCATGAAGCTGGCTCAAACTCATCCCGAGTTAGAGATGCGGCTTTCTCGTCTGGAACAGCGTCAGCAACTAATGGAAGCCGAACAAACCGGTAAACTGGATCTGAAAGAGTTCACAGTCAACCCCCCGCCATTTGGAGACGACCCCTCTTAAAATGAGGTGCTTTGAATAGGGCGAGACTTACAAATCCCCATGCTAATACGCCAGCGAGTCTTTTTCACCCTGGTTTTCAAGTGGACGGTATCTGGAGTGTGTTTTTGAGTTGTCAGGATCAAAGATGACACTCTGTCCAATCGCAAGATTTGCCGTAACAAGCTTCTGTGGGCGAAGGTCTTTCAATGACAATAAAGCGAGTCTATCTGGACGTGTCTGTCTTGAATCGCCCTTTTGACGATCAAACGGAACCACGAAATCGACTCGAAGCAGAAGCGACCATGCTGCTGATCGAAGCCATCGAACAATCTCAATTGATCTCTCTTTCTTCCGAAATGGCGTCTATTGAGATCAATCAGAACTCTGATATGGTACGGAAAGCCCGCGTGTTAAAACTCCAAACGAGAATCTAGATGCCATTGACTCTCAACGAAATAAACCGTGATGGACTCGATGCTCTTCGTGAAAAACTTGGAGTGACTGGAATGATCCGGTTTCTTCAGCAGTTCGAGAATGGTAATGGCAACTATGCGGTGGAACGCCACAACTGGGCTGATCACCAGACTTTTGAGACTATCGAGGAGCAGCTTGCAGCGATTCAAAAAGAAAACGCTCCAAGCCCATCCAGAAATCCGTAACCCGCTGAGCAATCTTTCCCTCAAGCCGAACCAGTACAAGTCAATCGATTAGCGGCATTATAGACGCGACCAGGGTTCATTCGTGGCTCTGATTTTCCTTTTTAGAGATGTCGCTTTCATCGATCCGGGCAGAGGCACCAACAACAAGAGGCCGTTCTGCCCTTCGCTCTTGTTGAGTAAAGGGCAGAGCCGCAAGATGTTTTTTAGGAAGCGTTCAGCTTTGGAGGGCTTGTTGCTGGAGTGCCATGAGTTGGCGGATGCCGCTCTCGGCCAGAGCCAGTTGCTGGTCGAGTTGTGTTCGTGAAAACGCACGGCCTTCTGCCGTTCCCTGAATTTCGATGAAGTCGCCTTCACCGGTCATGACCACATTGAGATCGACCTCCGCCTGGCTGTCTTCAATATAGTCGAGATCCAGCACGGGAGTGCCATGAGTAATTCCGACACTCACAGCCGCGATGCTGGTTTTAATTACAGGGCGGTCAACAGGCAGCTTTTCCTGGATCGATGCGATGGCATCACAGAGGGCAATATAACCACCAGTAATCCCTAGCGTGCGCGTCCCGCCATCAGCTTGAAGGACTTCCACATCAATGGTGATCGTACGCGGCCCCAATGCTTCAAAGTCGACGCAGGCCCTCAGGCTACGGCCAATCAGCCGTTGGATTTCCGTCGAGCGTCCATCTGTCTTTTCACGCTCCCGTCGCTTGCGCGGCGACGTACTGCCTGGCAGCATGCAGTATTCAGCCGTCAGCCAGCCCTTTTGAGCAGCAGGGTCAGCCGCTTTCCAGGGGGGAAGCGTTTCATCGACACTGGCGGTCACCAGCAGGATGGTCTCTCCGGCCTGAATCAAAACGCTGCCTGGTGCCACTTTCGTGAAGTGACGCTGAATTTTGATCGGGCGGAGTTGATCCGGTGCGCGGCCATCATGTCGCATGATTGAAAGAGTCCCTGAAGTAGATCGAACGAAGTGAAACGTGTTTACTGAGAGGTCAAGCACAAGTGGCCGCCAGCGCGGCAGCCAGCAGGACAGGGTCATCCTGCTCTTTAGCAACCTCTGCCAGCGCCTGCCATTCGTTGGCATCACGGCAAAGTTCTGCAAAGGCGGACAGAAACTGCGGGTCGACATCCAGCAGGTATTTGCGGGCCAGAGGAATGGCTTCGCCCGTGCGTTTCAACCGGGCAAGCAGATCGACCATGACATAGGCAATCAGCGCTTGATCAGGGCGGTCGGGTTCATTTTCCAACTTCTTCTGGAACCATCCCAGGTCAGCCTCGGAAGCAGGTTCCAGCAGCACGTTAAAGAAGTGCTTGTGAGCCGCATAGTAATCATCGAAGGGAACTTCAGCGGCGTATTGCAACTGGGGATCGAGCATCTCGCCGTACTCGGCCAGATCACGGGCCAGTGCCAGATCCGGGGGGCTGTTCATGATCGAGCGGGCGAACCGCACCACGCTGTGAAGATGTGACACATCAATGTGATAGTTGGACTCGGCAAATAACCAGTCGCGGCCCGTGATGGCTTCCCGGATCGTTCTGGGAGACTCGACCATCGGCAGCCTTTGTTGAACTTCCCGTGTGAGATTCGCCAGCAGATCGCGGTGCAATGTCCGAACCATGCGGGTGGCACAGGCCGACCGATCAGCCGAAGTGAGTTCCGCGAAGATTTGATCCAGAGCCGTGATGGTGCTGCATGTTCCTTGCGTCTTGAGCAGAATCTCGACGCCACGCTCGGGGGCTGCCTTCTGATAGAGCGCGATCTGGACAAGATTCTGTGATTCATCAGAGGACATGGTCGGGATTGGGAGTGATCTCAGAACCTGGCCGACAGGAGCGAGATCCCGAATGGCCTGAAAGTAAGGGAAGGCGCCGATAAGATCTTTCTGAGCGAGCAATGAATCTCCCACGAAGCGGGCGGCCTCGGCATAAGCTTTTTCAAACGCTGGCCGAACATGTGCCGGCACGTCTTCAAAAGAAGTTGGCTTCAGCAGGGGGAGATTCAATTCCAGTTTGGCAATCGCCAGTTTTGCATCGAAGACCTGATGCCACGTGCTGTTTGCAGTCAATTCGGCCAGCAGCGTCTCGAGAATTTCGCGTGGCGAGTGAGCACGGGCGAGTGTGTCGGCAAGTTGATCGGAAACCATGAAAGTCTTTCGAGGCCGTCACAAGACCCGTCTTCGGATCAGAGTGGGGGCATGTACGTCATTTGCTTTGAAAAGCCGGTTTTTACGTCTCTTCCACGAAGAGCATACACCAGAAAGTCGCTCGTAAGGAGGGCCAGCAACGAGAATGATTTCGCCCCTGTGAAATCATTCACCCGGCAGCCGTTTGTGGATCAGTCGCAGCAGGCTGCCGGGTGGTGTCAACAGGGACTCGTCCGCCTGAAAGAGAGGTTTTATTTCTCTTCAGCTTTTTTCTGTTCTGTTTATTTCTGTTCGGTCGGGAGTGGGCCATAGACCTTGGTCAATTGTGGCTCAATGGCGTCGGCCCAAAGGGCATAGCTCTTGGGGTTGAGGTGCAGGAGGTCAGGCATGATCTCTTTGCTCAGCGTGCCATCGGCTTCGAGGAACCTGGGGCCGATATCGAGGTATTCTACGCGATCGCCGTCGGCAAGTTTAGCGATGATGGCGTTGGCACCTTCGTTGACCTTGCGCTGAGGAGTTTCTGGAGTGGCCCCGCGTGGGAAAATGGCCAGGATCAGAATTTTGGTTTTTGGCAGATCAGTCTTGAGCTTTTCGACAATCGCTTCCACACCATCGGCGATGGCTTCGCTGGAGTCGGAACCCGAGTTATTGGTGCCAATCATGAGGACGGCGAGCTTGGGATTGATGCCCTTGATGTTGCCGTTTTCCAGTCGCCAGAGAACGTGCTGTGTGCGATCACCGCCGATTCCGAGATTGACCGCATTGCGAGGAGCAAAGCGTTCTTTCCAGACGTCTTTGCCAGCACCTTCCCAGCCTTGAGTAATGGAGTCACCGATAAAGAGAAGGTCGACGTCTCCTTTGGCCACGCGGGCGTTCATGGACTCATGGCGTTTCATCCAATTGCCATCGCGGGGAACAGGCGTGGTTGAGGCTGAGCCGGAAGGTTTGGCCGCTGTCGCCTGAGGAGCAGGAGCGGTGGCTGTGGCCTGGGCCATCAGCTCTGTTCCGATTCCTGTTCCCAGTACCAGAAATCCGTAAAATGCCAGCGAAGACCAAGCGAAGTCAGGTCGATTCATCGTGAAGCTTTCCACCTAAGGTGTCGATCTCAAGCCCATTGCCATCATGAGCCATCTCTTCAAAAGGAATTACACTTTTGTTCGCCGACATGCCAGCACGACTTGAAAAAGACGTGTGGTCATCACCAGAAAAGCTGCTCGCGCGATAGATGACTTCCCCCTGGGATAACGTTGCCAGAATGGGAAGTGTGACGTGTTGCTCCCTGGAAGCAGGTTCGGGCCGGCGATAGAAAATCAGGTCAGCCGGAGCGCCGGGCGCTAATTCCTGACAGGGAAGTTTCAACAACCGGCGTGGCCCGAGGGAGGCCATTTCAATCGCCTGGCATAAAGAAATTCCGCCCAGCGCGGCCGCCGTGGCGACACAGTCTCCCAGTCCCAGATGGCTCCCTGCGAGAAACTCCCGTTGGCCGGCCACGACCAGTTTGCCAGATTCCAACACCTCACAGGCTCCCCACTCTGATTGATGTCGTCCTGCGGGAAGACCAGCCCAGCCACTCAGGTCACTGGTCAGAATCACGCGCTGAGCCGACTTGGCACGGAGAGCGACTTTGAGAAAATCAGGGGGAAGATGCTGCCCGTCGGCAATCAGGCTGCAGGTCAGGCGGTCATCGGCCAGTTGAGGCCAAAGAGGATTGGCATGCCGATGAAGTTGAGCCGCGATCCCGTTTCCCAGATGCGTTCCCAGAGTGGCACCGGCATCGATGGCCTTGTGAATTTCTTCGGCAGTGGCAGCCGTATGACCAATGGCCACCACAATACCTCGTGAGACTAACCCGGAAATGAATGGTGCCGTTCCCGGCCATTCCGGAGCGAGTGTGACCAAGCGGATCAACCCATTCGCCGCCGATTGGAGTGAATCAAACTCATCGAGAGAGGGGGGGCGAACGGCATGAACGGGATGAGCGCCCCGCGGGCCATCAAGTGGAGAAATCCACGGTCCTTCCAGATGAATCCCGGCGATTCTTCGCTGCAATGCAGGAACTTCATGACGGGCTTGTGCAATGGCCTGGAGGCTCTGGTGCATGACTTCAGTGGTGTTTGTGACCACCGTGGGAAAGAAGGCCCCGATCCCAAATCGCGAGAGGACATCGGAGATGGCCACGACTTGCGGGGTTGTCAGATGGGAGTCACTGAACCAGTGGCCGCCATAGCCATTAATCTGCAAATCAAAAAAGGAAGGAGCGACAAACGGGAGAGCTTCCAACGGTGTGCGTGTCACGACGGGCCACAGGGACTGAATTGTGCCGTTTTCCACGACAACTTCGACCGGTGTTCCCGAGTCATAGCGGCGGGCAAGGCAGTACATTTTTCGGGAACTCCAGGTGGCACCTGTTGGGGTCTCACCCCGATGTCGTTTTTGAGTTGTGCCTGATAAGTCGTACTTGATAATCAGTGCGTTATTTTACGAGGGAAAGCAGCTTCAGCATTTCTATTTCATGCGCCACCAGACTGTTTCCGGTAAATTCCATGATTCACAATCAGCGAGAATTTGTGTTCGGAAGCGTTTGGCATCCTGAGGATATCCTTTGGTGGGTTTTATCTCGGGACGTCGCTTAATCCACCATTGGTTCATGATCTCCATGCAGCATTCACGAACGTATTTGCAGATCAGCGATGCCGCTGCGACGGGAAGATGGATTTCCGCACGGGGGGCAAAACTGACAAGCGAGGTGGGCGTTAAGTAATGGCTCCCGCCTGCTCCCTGAGACAGGCATGTCCACCATTCTTCGGGGAAATGATGAGTCAGCAACGCTTCATATTTTTGACGTCCCCCATGTTGATCACTGATGACCACGGTGGGAAGAGGGGCTGAATCGTGAGCAGCCGCTTCTTTCCAGACCGATTTCATGAGTTCCAGTGCCACTTCAGAAACAGCCGCCGCCTTGTTCCCGGTTTGAACCAGTCGGTGGTTTAATTCGGGCGTGAAGACCACTCGTGATTGAATGGTTTTCAGCTCGATCTGCGATTGTTTGCAGCACTGCTGCCATTGCAGGGCGGATTGTCGCCAAAGATTGGAATCATCTGGCGTGAGGGGGCATCCCACGAGGGACTGCTGACCGAGAGTGGTGTACCAGGGTTCGCTCTCTCTTTGCCAGGGTTCAGACCTCAATGCCGGCGGTTGCAATGCCAGTTGGCAGAGCGTGTGATCAATGGCATGAATCAGCCCGCCAATGGTTAGAGAGGCGGCCCAGTCGGTGGGCAGAGTGTGACTGTCCTGCGATTTCCAGAGTGACAGAAGCCCATGGACAGAAGCCGCCAGCGACGCCACCCCTTTGGCCGGAGAATAGACTTCTTTGGAATCGGCGACATGCAACCGGCGATCCCCGCGTACCGGTTGGCAGGTGATGGCTGTTTGTAACTGTTCCCAGAACCGGTTTGAAGCCAGCCAGGCACAGGCAGGGGCTTCAGCACGTGAAGCAGGTTGCCACCATTCCAGCGGAGTTTCCCAAACGGTCGCCGTGATGACCAGCGGGCCTAGATTGGGGCCTAATCCCGCTTCATCCAGGCCAATCCATCGCATGCGGCGATTGGTCAGTTCCTCCTTCTGTTCATTTTGAGGAGCAAATAAATGAGGCTTGGGCATGGGGTTCTCAGAAGGCTTCATTGCGAATTGTGAAGATCCCGCCATGGTCTCACCGAGACAGACCAGACTCACAGGGGATTCACTATCGAAAAATCGTTATGCTTTAAAAATGGTGATTGGCAGCAATTCTGATCCATGTGGCTGCCATTCGCGTTCCTGAGGGGTCACCCTTTGAAAGCTGCTCATTCATGACTCGCATTATTCAATTGATCGATCAGCATACCGGTGCGACGGCGTCAATTGCCCCGGATGTGGGGTTCAACTGTTACCAATTCACGGCTGTGATTGACAATCAGCCGGTGGAAGTTCTGGATGCTCCTGCCGATTTTGCGGAAGGGACAGCTCGCCCTTCGAGTGGGGGGATCCCGATTCTGTTCCCATTCCCGAACCGTATTCGTGGTGGTGAATTTTCCTGGGAAGGCCAGAAATATCAGTTGCCGCTGAACAGCCAGGGGAAGAACGCCATCCATGGATTCTGTTATGACCGGCCATGGCGCGTGACGGCGCAGGGGAGTGATTTTGTCACGGGAGAGTTTCAATTAAGTGTGGACGCCCCCGATC
Organism: Planctopirus sp. SH287; assembly: GCF_056500625.1. NCBI lineage: Bacteria > Pseudomonadati > Planctomycetota > Planctomycetia > Planctomycetales > Planctomycetaceae > Planctopirus > Planctopirus sp. SH287. The sequence continues at coordinate 4,384,969 of NZ_CM151403.1, forward strand.
GGTTCGAACTGTGGCCCAGCGACTTTTTAATCTGCGTGGATTACGAACTGATCCATAATCGCTTGAGAGCCAACTTCCGCATCACCAATACGGGGCGGCGTCCGCTTCCCTGGGGATTGGGAACACACCCCTATTTTAAGTTGCCACTTTCGCCGAAAAGCCGGTTTGAAGACTGCCTGCTGGAAGTTCCTGTGACAGAGCAGTTTGAACTGGTGGAGAGCCTCCCCACGGGAAAGATCCATCCCATTGATCCTGATCTGGAACTGCGGGAGGGGGCCTATGTTTCGCTGCTGAAACTGGATGATGTTTTTACGTCGCTCGATTATGACGGGCCACAGTTTGATATGGTGCTGGTCGATGAAGCGGCCGGTTTGCAAGTGGTTCAGACCTGCCCGCCGATTTTCCGGGATGTGGTGATCTATACTCCGCCGGGCCGTCCTGCCGTTTGCGTCGAACCTTATACTTGCCCGACAGACGCCTTGAATCTGGAGCAGCAGGGGATCTCGTCTGGCATCCGGGTGTTAGCTCCCGATGCCGAGTTCCATACCTGGGTTGATATCAGTGTCTCTCGAACGATTGCGTGACATCATACCGTGATGAGACACTTTAAGCAGGTCTATAGAGAGACCTCTGAGTCATGACTTCCTGTGATCGAGTGAAGACCACATTATGAAATATGCTCGCAGTGTCCTGATTGTCGAAGATGAAGAGATTATCCGGACATCGCTGCTCGAGTTTTTGACCGATGAAGGCTATCAGACGATGGCGGCTCCCAACGTCGCCACGGCACTGAAGCTGGCCCGTGAACGTGAGTTTCAGGTCGCCGTTTGTGATGTCCAGCTTCCTGATGGAGACGGTCTGGCCTTATTGCGAAAGCTGCAACAAGTCACGCCAGGCGTCTCTGGACTGATCATTACCGCGTATGCCACGGTTGAAAATGCGGTCGAGGCCTTCAAGTCGGGGGCGTTTGATTACCTCGTCAAGCCCGTGATCTTCGATGACCTTTCCAACAAGCTGGCCCGGCTGTTTCAGTACCGCGATCTTTATCTGGAAAATCAGGTTCTGCGACGGGAACTCGCTCGCCGCGAAGATGGCGATGAAATTGTCGGCTCCAGCAAAATTCTCAAAGAGTTGCAGGATTCAGCCCGGAAGGTGGGGATGGCGAATGCCAACGTCCTGCTCTCGGGGGAATCAGGAACGGGGAAAGAACTCTTTGCCCGCATGATTCACAAATGGGGGCCTAAGAAAGAAGAACGCTTTCTGGCGATTCATTGTGGGATGCGACCTGTGGAGATGCTGGAAAGCCAACTCTTCGGGGCAGCAGCGGGTGCTGTCTCCGGAAGTGGGGAGCAGGTTGGTGTGTTTCGTGCCGCCGAAAGTGGCACGGTCTTTCTGGATGAAATCACGCTTCTTCCCCTGTCCATGCAGGCGAAACTTGTTCGAGCCATCGAGTACAACGAGGTGCTTCCTTTGGGAAGTGCCGATGCGGCCAAGATTGAATGCCGGATCATCGCTTCTTCATCACGCGACCTGGCTCTTGAAGTGGCGGAAGGCCGGTTTCAGGAGGATCTGTTCTATCGACTCGACGGCGTGAAGCTTCCCATCCCGCCTCTCCGCGACCGACTGGACGACATTCCCGAACTGGTGGATTTCTTTATCGCCCGGCACAGCAAGGCCATGAACCAGCGCGTCACCAGTGCCACGAGCGAAACCATTCGCCTGCTACTCACTGCGAACTGGAAGGGGAACGTTCGGCAGCTCGATAACGCGATTCAACGAGCCGTGATGCTCTGCGACTCCACACAGATCACGCCCAAAGACCTCCCTCCCGAACTTGTCGGGATCACTCAGGCGTTGCCCGATACCGACGACCTGCGCACCGCCATCAGGCATTACGAGAAGATGCATATTCTCAGGGTTTTGAAACTGTGCCCGGACAAGCGGGAGGCTGCCAAGCGGCTCAAGCTCGGCCTTTCCAGCCTTTATCGCAAGATTGAAGAATTAGGAATCGATCTTTGAGTGTCCGTCCGGAAGCTCTCAAATCATTCTCCCAAGAGAGAGATGGTGGCTACAGGCGGTATGAGGGGTGTGTACGTCGCTTTCGATGAGAGGTTGTCGATAGCTGTTAGAAGCGAGGAGGGATGAGACCCTCACCCCAGCCCTCTCCCGCAAGCGGGCGAGGGAGTCTTGCCGGATCGCCTTTAGCAAGTCCGCGATGGGGTTATGACGGGCACTCCGCCAAGCTTAACTCCGAGCACAATGACAATTGTAGACTTTCCTATCTGTTTGTGATCCAATGCAGGATGAAATCCCTCCGTTGACGATCACTTGCTCTGTGCGACTGATCCCTCGCCTTCACAGTCCCCACAAGCTGAATTCATTGCCATTTTCCTGATGGCAATGCGACAGTTGGCCTCGAGGATTCAACTCGATGAGAATGCGTGAGTCTTTGACACAACCGATGTTGTGGCTGGCTGTTTCAATAGTGCTGGTCGCTGTCAGTGAAAACGCGAGTGCGGCTCAGAAACTGGAGTTCAATCGGGATATCCGCCCGATTCTGTCGAACACCTGCTTCCAATGTCATGGCCCGGATAGTGCCAAGCGGGAAGCCGGTTTGCGGCTGGATCAACGGGAAGCCGCCCTGGCTGAAACTGATTCAGGCATTCGATCGATTGTGCCGGGTGATCTCGCGATGAGCGAAATGATCGCTCGCGTGACTTCAAATGATCCTGACCTGAAAATGCCGCCTCCGGATAGCGGTAAAGCAGTCACTCCCGAACAAATCGAGACATTGAAACGCTGGGTGAGTGAAGGAGCGGAGTATCAGGCCCACTGGTCGTTCCTCAGGATCGAGCGGCCCGAGCTTCCTGTGGTGAAGAACGATACCCGCGTTCGCACCCCCATTGATCGTTTTCTGCAATCGCGGTTAGAGAACGAAGGATTGACACTGGCCGATGATGCCGATCGGTTGGCACTGATCCGCCGGGTGACGTTCGATCTGACCGGCTTGCCACCCACGCCTGCTGAAGTGGATGCCTTCGTAAGCGATGCCTCGCCAGACGCTTACAGTAAAGCGGTTGATCGATTGCTGGCTTCGCCCCGTTATGGCGAACATATGGCTCGCTACTGGCTTGATGCCGCCCGCTATGGCGATACGCACGGCCTGCATCTCGATAACGAACGTTCGTTATGGCCTTATCGCGAATGGGTGATCGGGGCCTTCAATGACAACCAGCCGTTCGACCAGTTCACGATTGATCAACTGGCGGGCGATCTCTTGCCATCACCCACGATTGATCAACGGGTGGCGACAGGCTTTAACCGCTGCAACGTCACGACAAGTGAAGGTGGGGCGATTGATGCCGAATGGTACGTTCGCTATGCCATCGACCGGACGGACGCTGTCGGTACGGTCTGGCTGGGCCTGACGCTCAGTTGTGCGTCATGCCACGATCACAAGTTTGACCCGGTTTCCCAGAAAGAGTTTTATTCACTTTATGCGTTCTTCAATAGCCTTAATGACAAGGCAATGGATGGCAACGCGCTGCTTCCTCCGCCCACATTGCGGCTGCCCACTCCCGAGCAGACCGCGCAACTAGCGGCTTTCGACCAACAATTGAACGAGATCAAATCCAAACGAAATAAATTACGGGCGGAGACACCTTACGTGGAACCTCCACTGGATGCCCCGGCTGACGCGCTGAGTGTGACCCGCCGTGATTTTGTCTGGGTTGATGATGTCTTGCCGCCTGGTGCTCAACCTCAATCGAATACGGGATCGTGGAAATTCATCACTTCCAATGAAGGGCCGGTATTCTCAGGCACGACGGCTTCGACACGTACGACGCCGGGACTTGACCAGCACTTTTTTACGGGTGCCGCGTCGCCGCTGGAAGTTGGGCAGGGAGATGAACTCTTCGCCTATGTCTATCTCGATCCCGCGAATCCGCCCAAGACAATCATGCTCCAATTCAATGATGGTTCCTGGGAACACCGTGTCTATTTTGGTGACGACGCGATTCCTTACGGGAAGGGAGGAACATCCGGACATCGTCACGGCGGGCCGCTCCCTAAAACTGGCGAATGGGTGCGGTTGTCGGTCAACGCCCAGCATGTGGGGCTGAATTCCGGGGCCAAAATCAACGGTTGGGCCTTCACACAGTTTGGCGGCACGGTCTTTTGGGATTACGCGGGCATTCGGACACTGACGCTCCAGAACGGCGAGTCTTTTCACTCCCTGCTGGCGTGGGAAAACTATCAGAAGTTGCAGAAGAAGCCGGCCTTGCCGGAGAACATCAACAAGTTGATCAAGATCGCTCCTGAAAAGAGGAACGATGCCCAGAAGAAGGAGCTTCGCGAATACTTCGTTGAGTTTGTTCATCCGGAAACGCGAAAAGTCTTTAGCCCGATCAATAGTGAATTGTCCAAAGCACAGGCTCAGCGGGATGCTTTGGATAAGCAGATCCCTGCGACATTGGTGAGTGAAGACATGGCTCAGCCACGTGACGCTTTCGTGCTGATCCGCGGGGCTTACGACAAACCGGGGGATAAGGTCACGCGGGCCACACCGGCCGCACTGCCTCCTATGGCCGATGACCTGCCGCGTAACCGGTTAGGTTTGGCCACATGGCTGGTTTCACGGGATCATCCGCTAACATCGCGCGTGACGGTCAACCGGTTGTGGCAGCAGTATTTCGGCATCGGGATTGTGAAGTCATCGAACGATTTCGGGTCGCAATCCGAGTGGCCGACTCATCCGGAACTGCTCGATTGGATGGCGGCTGAATTCATGGAAACTGGCTGGGACTTAAAGAAGTTCCAGAAGCTGATCGTCATGTCACAAGCCTATCGCCAGTCTTCCAAGGTGACTCCTGAACTCTATGCGAAAGATCCCGAAAATCTTCTCATCGCACGAGGCCCCCGCTTCCGACTGGATGCGGAAACGATTCGTGACAGTGTTCTCTTCGCGTCGGGGCTCTTAGTAGAAAGGCAAGGAGGCAAGAGCGTGCGAACGTACCAGCCCGATGGCGTCTGGGAACCGATCGCGTTTCAGAACAGTAATACCCGCACCTATACCCGCGATAATGGCGAGGCTCTTTTCCGCCGTAGCCTCTATACATTCTGGAAGCGGACAGCTCCGCCGCCCTCCATGACGACGTTCGACGCTCCATCGCGCGAGACCTGCACTGTACGCCGTGCAAGGACAAACACGCCGCTCCAGGCGCTGGCGCTGATGAATGACGATCAGTATGTTGAGGCGGCCCGCCATCTCGCCGGGCAGATGATGTCCGAGGGAGGCATGGCGCCTGCTGAGAGAATCAACTACGCTTATCGTCGGGTGCTGGGCCGTGAAGCCAGAGCGGAAGAGTTGGTCGTGCTTGAGCGCGTGCTCGACAAGCAGTTGGAGATTTACCGCGCGGATGGCAAAGCGGCAGAACAACTTCTCTCGATTGGGACACTTCCCAAACCCGGCCAGATGGAAGTATCTGAACTCGCGGCCTATACAATGATCGCTAACCTGATGCTCAATCTGGATGCTGCCATTACGAAGGAATAATGCTGTATCACGGCTCTATCCTGGAGGAGTTCACGAACTGTAACGTTATCTCATTCCGGGCTTTACAACCGTTCAACCCCACTTGACACTCGAGTGGACAAAGTCCTTGTCATTTAAGTTATTCTGTGGAAACAGATTGTTGATAAACTGTCATATTCGCTAGATCCTGTCAGGCCAGTGATCCAGCAAATACTTCGCGAAGCTTGTAGGAACCATCTCGATGTCTACAGTACCTCTTCAACCGTTTGATTTGAGAAGGGTCGAGATGGCGATTAACAAGATTCAGGAGCGATTGCTTCGGGCGACAGCGGCTTTAGAAACAGCTGATGTTCCTTACGCTGTGGTGGGAGGGAATGCAGTCGCCAACTGGGTGTCACGAATTGATGAAGCAGCTGTCCGTTTCACTGCTGATGTGGATCTGCTTTTCCGTCGGGATGATATTCCTGCTGCAACCCAAGCTTTAAGCTCAGCGGGCTTTATTCATAGGCATGCTGCCGGGATTGACTTCTTCACGGATGGCCCGGAGGGGAAGTTCCGCGATGCCGTACATATCGTCAAGGCGAACGAAAAGGTTCGTGAGGAATACGTGGCTACTGCGCCGGATGTCGATGAATCGGAAGCAGGCCCAAGCTATCGAGTCATTTCGCTCGAAGCGCTCGTCCGTATGAAGCTGACGTCATTTCGTGATAAAGATCGCACCCATTTAAGAGACATGCTTGATGTCGGTCTGATTGATGCCACCTGGCCTGATCGTTACCACCCGGAACTTGGACGTCGTTTGCAATCCCTCATTGATACGCCGGAAGGCTGACAATCGACCAACAAGGGTCGCAATTAGACGCCTCCTTTTCATTCGCATACTTCATAGACCAACCATCTAACATCCCGGATCATCACGATGTCTCTCTACGAACAACTCCGGCAGCAGATGACCCGGCGGTATTTCTTTGGCCGTTCGTCGGCGGGGTTGGGAAGCGCCGCGCTGGCGTCGTTGATCAATCCCCGGTTATTCGCAGCAAATCCCGATTCAGCCGGCAGTGCCACTCCTGATCTCTCATCGCTCGGCACACTGCCCGGTCTGCATCATGCGCCGAAAGCGAAGCGGGTGATCTGGCTGTTTATGGCGGATGGCCCTTCACAACTTGATCTCTTCGACTATAAGCCCAAGATGGTCGACTGGTTCGATAAAGACCTTCCCGAATCGATCCGGAATGGTCAGCGAATCACCACGATGACCTCGGGCCAGTCACGCTTCCCCATCGCGCCCTCTGTGTTCAAGTTCAATCAGCATGGTGAAAACGGCACTTACATCAGCGAACTGCTGCCACATCTGGGTGGGATTGTCGATGACCTGACGATCGTCAAGTCGATGCACACCGAAGCGATCAATCACGATCCCGCGATCACCTTTATCCAGACCGGAAGTGAACTGCCTGGTCGCCCGAGTCTGGGGGCGTGGTTGTCTTACGGCATCGGCAGCCCGAATCAGGATCTGCCCGCGTTTGTCGTGCTGCATTCCAAGTTAGCCGCCGGTGCCCAAACGCAGGCTCTGTTTTCACGATTGTGGGGTTCAGGTTTTCTCCCGACAAAGCATCAGGGAGTCGCACTGCGTTCAAGCGGTGATCCTGTGCTCTATCTTTCCAACCCCAAGGGGGTCAGTTCGCAATCACGCCGTCAGATGCTGGATGGGCTGGCTGAACTGAATCAGCAGCATCTTCAGGAAATGGGTGATCCCGAGATTGCCGCCCGGATTGCGCAATATGAGATGGCTTTCCGCATGCAGACTTCGGTGCCGGATCTGGTGGATCTTAAGGGCGAAACGAAAGAAACGCTGGAGATGTATGGGCCGGAAGTGAACGAACCGGGAACGTTCGCCTATAACTGCCTTCTGGCACGACGTCTGGCCGAGCGGGGTGTGCGGTTTACTCAGATTTTCTTACGTGGATGGGATCATCATGGGGGGCTGCCCGGCCAGATCAAGCAGTTGGTCAAGGCAGCCGATCAACCCTGTGCCGCTCTGATTAAAGACCTCAAGCAGCGGGGGATGCTGGATGATACGCTGGTTGTCTGGGGTGGTGAATTCGGTCGCACCATTTATAGCCAGGGGACTTTGACCAAAGAGAACTATGGCCGCGACCATCACCCGCGTTGTTTCACCATGTGGTTTGCAGGTGGCGGCATGAAGCCCGGCACCGTGTATGGTGAGACGGACGACTTCAGCTACAACATCGTGAGTGAGCACCAGAAGATGCACATTCATGATTTAAACGCGACGATCCTGCACAATCTGGGGATCAACCACGAACGGCTGACTTATCGATCGCAAGGGCGAGACTTCCGCCTGACCGATGTCGAAGGGAATGTAATCCACGACATTCTTGCATGACGCCTCATGCCTTGCCACGGCTTTATCTTGGAGCTTCATGCGTCGTAACGTCCTGCGCTGCGGGACGTTACGACCTGTTCAACCCCGCTTTTCAAGTTGGACGAACGACGAGTTCGCGGCCACCAGTTGCCGGCGGCCAGACACTTTCATCTCTTGAGTTGCCGCTGCGGATTCCCCAAGGATCGATCCATCAATCTCACGGGCTGATTGATAAGCCATGCACATCGTGCGCGTGGCGACATATACATCATACATATTGATTATCCTTGACACACTTTGAGGTTAAAGACTCATCTCAATGGTTTCTTTGAGATTCGTAGGTGACAGGACGCATCCTGCTCGATAAGTTAAATCAACACATCCTTACTTGTCATTCCGACAGATGCGTTCGCAGATTTCTTCTGCATTAAATGATGACTTTGAAATCATTGATCAGCTCGGTGAGTCTCGCTGCTGTCATTGGATGGCCATTTCAGTCTCCCTTCTTCTCTCCTTTCTTTCTCTGGAGCCAAGCATGCGAAATCGGCGTTTGGGGTTTACCCTGATTGAATTGCTGGTGGTGATTGCGATCATCGCCATTCTGATTGCTCTGCTGTTGCCGGCCGTTCAACAGGCGCGTGAAGCCGCCCGTCGCAGCCAATGTAAGAACAATCTCAAGCAGTTGGGGTTGGCTCTCCATAATTATCACGACACGCACAATCGTCTGCCCCCCGGTATTATTGCGAATAACCGACTGGCCTGGAGCACTTTCATTTTGCCTTATATTGATCAGGGACCGCTCTATAACTCGATCTCAGGGTCTGGCGCGTTCAATCAGCCTTGGGAAAATGTGCCGGCCATGGTTTCAACGGGATCAACACCCTTTGCCAAGACAATTCTTAATGCTTTTGTCTGCCCATCAGATCCGGGTTCAGGCTTGAATCCTGATCTGGGCGGCGGCGGGACAGCGGGGCATATCTATGCCAAATCCAACTATGTCGGTGTTCACTCCGCTCATTATCATGCCACAAACGCTACGGCGACGGACGGTGGCAGTGATCGAGCATCGATTTTCGTCGACAACCTTGCCCGTAATTTCCGGGATGTGACCGATGGCCTCAGCAACACTGTTTTTGTTGTTGAGCGAGGAACGAAAGGGAGTCCCGCCGGCTCATTGTGGGTGGGTTACCATCTCGATTCGGCTGGAGCAATCACCGGGTCTGTCGCTCAGTTCCAGGTTCGCATGCGCATGGAACGAAGTGGCAACGACATCGATTACCTCATTAACGGCAACACCACCCCCTACAACCCCAGTAGTCAGCATGGGGGCGGAACTCATTGTCTCAAAGGTGACGGTGCCGTCATTTTCTTGAGTGAGAATATCAACCTGCGCGTCCAGGCCGCTCTGGGCACAATGGATGGTGACGAAGTGATCCCTGAGATTTAACATCCTCGCAAAGACACGGATCAGCGTCTGAAAGAGACTTGGTTCTCGTCCCACGTGGCGCGAATGCGCCATCTCGCCACGTGGGAAAGCGAGATCGACAGACAACAACTTTCCACACGGTCTGATACACAAGCCGACAATCGAACCTCATGAAGGTGTCGTTTGCCAGACAAGATTCCCAATCATTGTGGCAGAGAAGGATGAAAGAATGCGAGTTGATTCGTCATGGTGTCGTGGCGCTGTTTTTCTAGCTGTACTGATGCTGGGCGTGACTGGTTGCGGTAGCAATGCTGGCCCTCAACTCGGGCAGGTCACCGGCAAAGTGACCTTCAAGGGGAAGCCTGTGGAGAGCGCGCTCGTGCAATTTCTGCCAACAGATGGTCGCCCCTCCTTTGGAACCACAGGAACTGATGGAAGCTATCGGATGGAATACACCGAAGGCCATCCTGGGGCCATTCTGGGGAAACATACAGTGCGAATTTTTCAGGAACCTGTCACTGGCGAGACTGGAGATGTTAAAGTCAAGAAGACAATTGATCCGCTCCCGATGAAATACAACGCCAAATCGATTCTGGAGGCGGAAGTCAAATCGGGGAATAACGTCTTCGATTTTGCGCTGGAACCTTAATCCCATGCCCCGGAGAATTTGGGAATAGGCCCAGATTCTCCTATTGTTAAAACGTGTCCCCTCGTGGAACACGCTGGCCCACAATGAGATGTAGCACATCGCTATCGACGAAGTGTTGTTGATAGCTAGCTGAAACACAGATACCTAAATCCTCCCAACCCGCTCCCGCCAGCGTAGCCTCTGGCGGCGTAAGCCCCATTCGTGGATGAACGACTGGCCTTCATACGCCGCCCCAAACCCCGCAAGGGGGTTAGTGCAGGCCGCTGGATTGCATCATTCGCATGCGGGCAAGAGCGTCTTCCGCTTCTGGAATGCGTCCGCAGCGCTGGCAGATCACTGAAAGCTGGGTGTATGAAAACGAGTCGTGCGGCTCGAGTTCCGTCACTTTCTTCGCATAAGCGATCGCGTCATCATAACGCCCCAGCTTCTGAAGAATCACGGCCAGCGCAGAATGGGTCAGCACGTGCTCGGGGTATTCGGCGAGAACCTTCTCCAACCCGACTGCGGCCCCTTCCAGGTCGCCGGCATCTTTCAAACGAATTGCAGCATCATAGGCGTCATCAACGGCGGCCATCGATCTCTTCCTTCCATCTGAGTCATCTCATGCCTATATCGTCAGGCATTTCGGGCTTCAATATCTCTCAGAAGACATTCCAACGCACCGACTGCCAGAACTCAAGCCTTGGCGATAACTTCAAGACTAAGCTGTGCTACAATGCCCGCCGCAATCTCTTGATGGCGTCACGATGCCAAATCTCAAGCCTTGAAATGCCACCGCCCAGCGAACTGATATTCCCGCTCTGAGCATTGGTCTCTACACATCTCGGAATCAAGATTGATCTCGAAAAAACATCCTCTGAAAAAGTAGAAAAACGTCCTCAAAGAGATCGTTAAATTCACAGAATAGGCAAGACAGGATGGCTGGGTTTCATGTGATGTCCCTCTACGCTTCGTGTTTTATCCTATTATTTTGGGGTTTTTGAGATGTGTAGAGACTAATGCCGCTCTGAGAGAGAGGAAACATTCAGGCCGTTGGGCTGATGTTCATGCCATCGCACGAATAAAGAAAGCAGGCCAAACGGCTTGCGTTTGAACCTGCTTTGATTTTGGCAAGAAAAAGCGTGGCACTAGACGGCAGCGGCGACCGCTTCTTCTTGTGGCTTGATGTTGACGCGACGGCCTTCCTGATCAAAGAAAACCACGCCGTCAACCAGCGAGAAGAGCGTATGATCGCGGCCCATGCCAACATTCTTGCCAGCATGCCAGCGAGTCCCGCGCTGACGAATGATAATGTTGCCTGCAATGACCAACTGGCCGCCAAACTTCTTGACGCCCAGTCGCTTGGCATTGGAATCACGACCGTTACGGCTCGACCCCTGACCCTTCTTATGTGCCATGATCCACAATCCTCTTGATGCTGATAAACCCGCCAGGCCCCTGTCCGGACAGCGGCTTAACGGTCTGTGATTGAATTCCGGGAACTGAACCCATAGTTTCATCATCAGGACAGAAAATTGCAACCTCTGGAGATTGCTTCGCAACAGCAATCACTGTAAGGAGTTACAGAAAAACATCGGTTCGTCTGCATTTTTTACGCAATTGCGACTCATTCTTCCCCACGTGATTTGCCCCCCAGGATCTGCCCGCAGTGAGGTCGGAGGATCGAAAATTCCTACAGCCAGCGCGTCACTTTTGATTGTGCAGGGAGTTGATCAGGGCACCCGGTTTGAACTGGGTGAGGCCTCGATCACGATTGGTCGGAGTCTGCACAACCTGATCCGACTGCTTGACACCGAAGTCTCACGGACGCATGCCCAGATTGAATGCCAGGGGGGGAAGTACGTTCTGACCGATCGCAACAGTTCCAATGGCACCTATGTCAACGGGACGGTTGTCAAATCAAAAGTTCTCCGGCCGGGGGATCAGATACAGATCGGGCGGTCGCTGTTGCAGTTCCTGCAAGGAACCTCGGATGACCAAAAGAAGGCTGCGGCCAGAGTCGATCTGCTGAGCCAAAGCCCGTCTGTTGATCGGTCAAGTATTGTCGGGCATGTGGCTTTGACGGGAGGCATGGGGCTGCAAGATTTTGGCACCATGCCTTTTACCGGCAGCAAACAACTCGGAGAGCCAGAGGTTTCCCAGCAGGCAGCGATCAATCTGCAAATGCTCTATCGCATTTCAGAAGAAGCGGTGCGGCCTTCATCATCAATGGAGCAGATTCTTCAGCGGATGCTGGATTTGGCCATTCATACGTTAGGAGCCGACCGGGGTTGTGTGCTGCTCCGCGAGCCGGAAACGGATGCCTTTCGGCCAACAGCCGTGGGTTATCGAAAGGCCCGCTCGGCAAATTCCTCCTCAGATTCCAGTATTGTCGCCAAAGACGTCACGACTGATGACGACTCACAACAGGATGAGGCTTCAGGCGAGGGAGGGCGAATTCCCGTCTCAAGGTCTATCGTGGATTATGTGGTGAAGAATGTGCAGGCCGTTCGTACATCGGATGCCCGGCATGACAGCCGCTTTGATACTGCCCAGAGCATTGTGCGAGCCGGCATTCGTGAGGCGATGTGTGTCCCGCTTCAGGCCCGTCACGAACTGATGGGGGTTCTTTATCTGGACATCACCTCATCGGCTGAGGAATTGATTCTGCGAGGCGATGAAGCCCGCTTCAATGAAGAACAATTACGGCTTCTGGCGGCGATTGGACGACAGGCCGCCCTGGCGGTGGAGAATCACCGTTTTCAGGAAGCGTTTGTGAAGTCCGAACGATTAGCCGCCATGGGTCAGACCATCGCCACGCTCAGTCATCACATCAAGAACATTCTGCAAGGTGTGCGCGGAGGAAGCTATCTGATTGATATGGGTCTGGGGCAGACGGATACCGAACTGATCCGCAAAGGCTGGGGGATAGTTGATAAGAACCAGAACAAGATCTATCACCTGGTGATGGACATGCTGACCTTTTCCAAAGAGCGCCAGCCCGCCATGGAACGGGCCGATGTCAATGATGTGGTGCAGGATGTGGTGGAGTTGATGCAGCCGCGTGCGGGAGAAGGCGAGACGCAATTGCTCTATGAGCCAGCGATTAATATCCCCACCAGCACCTTTGATCCAGAAGGCTTGCATCGCGCGATTTTGAATATTGTCAATAACGCGATGGATGCTGTTGAACATGCCGATCATCCTCAGGTGACGGTGAAGACCGGTTATGACTCGACACGAGATTTGTTGTGGGTCTCGGTGGAGGACAACGGCACGGGGATTCCGCCAGAGAATCTCTCCAAGATGTTCATGATGTTTGAGTCGACAAAAGGTTCTCGCGGGACAGGCCTGGGATTGGCGGTGAGTCAGAAGATCGTTCGCGAGCATGGCGGGGAAATCACGGTGGAATCTGAAGTCGACCGTGGCTCCCGCTTCGTCCTCGCCTGGCCGCGCACCGAAGACGAGGCCCCCTCCGGCGGCATGCGCACCATTTCGGATTGAGCGGGGAGTGAAGGATTTTGTCGCAAGATGATTTCGCGGGGTCTTGGCCCAGTCGACGAAACTTGTTGGTGCCTTCCCATTCCAGCGGTTTCAATAAGAAAGCCCACTGACTCAGACTTTTGCCCGCGCAAGATGCGGGGAAAGGGATAAAACGGCGCAACAAGGGGTGGTGAGATAGAGGGGCTTCGCTGGGCGCGCCTCGTGGGTGGCACATCCTTGTGCTGGCCTGCGATCTGGAAGAAGTCCCTCGGTTTGCGGCTTGATCAGGGCCGCACTGTGCTGGCGGTGTCGGAAGATACTGCTGACCTGAGAGGCCTGTGGCGCTCTCAGCTCGATCGAGAGAATCCGAAGCTGGTGTTTCGTTGACTTCTTTATGAAGCCGACTGAGTGCGGAAATTAGCTATTGGTAGTCAGGAAACTGAAAACCTGCAACTTTCCGCAGAAACGTGAAACCGGTGGGTGAGGTGCTCAAGACTGCAGGCGAGACTGACGCGAGGGAAACTTTGCGACGGCGACTCTCCGTGCGGCTCTGATCGGTCGTGGATTGTTTGATGTCCGTATTAATAGCCCGGTGGTTACTGGTGACAGTGGCTGCCGGGTTATTTTTTTGGCGTTCGGGATCTCTCTTGAGTTTTGTTCATCGCGATTCGCGTTGATGGTTCGTGTGATACGAATCGCAACTTGAAATAGCACGTTGACGATCGAAAACACATGCTTGCCCCAAAGCTGCTGTCGTTTATACACAAGTTTTCTTGAGCATTTGTTGGCAGGCTTGCCAAGCGAGGGTAGCCCAGGTTGCTTTGCAACCTGGGCCGGCAAAGCCGGTGAGAGGTCGCAGCTTGAGTCAATCCGACGAGACCATACCCGGTCAAACAAAAGATGATCTGCCTCGCGTAGACAGAAGTGGTGAATGAACATTTCTTACCGCAGGCAGGGAAATGGCACGAAATTGACCACCGAACTGGTCATCGGTCGTGCGTCGCGGGCCAGCCAGAACCCTTTTGTTTCATTAACGCCTCCTGGAGACAACCTCCCACGGCTCTGCCGCCCAGGTTGCAAAGCAACCTGGGCCACCCATGTCAATTTCGTGGTACGGTTCAGGTGGCGAAAAAGTTGTGTATAAAAGACAGCCCAAAGCATGCAAGCATGGCACACAGCTGGTTCATCGGCCCTTCACCCCAGTCTTCACATCCTTGGCCTCTCCCGCAAGCGGGAGAGGGAGTCTTCCCGGAGAGACTCTGAGTCTAATCCTTCGTCAAATTGAAAAAAGCATGTGAAGTGCCGTCGTCGGGAACCTCGAAGGTGAGACTGCCTGCCTGATGATAGCGAGCAGGCAGAAATTCTTGACGTAGAGGCTTATCCATGTCGTTTTCTTCCCAGCCAGCTCCTTTAATAAAAACGATATGCTTTCCTATTCTTGCGCCGGATTCTTCATCAATGGTTTTTAAGGTGAAGTTCCCTTTATCATCTGTCAGTGCATAGGAATACCTGCCAACCAATCCATTCTTGACACCGGGTTCTGGCTGCGGAAAGAAAAGAACACCGACTTTTGCGAGGGGTTTGTCATCCAGGGTGACTCTTCCTGAAACAGGAGCATAGATAAAGCTGGGACTGTTACCACACCCTGAAATCCCGAGAACCCCTATCATTAAAGAAAATAATAGACACTGGCAATCACGTATTTTGTTCATAGGCCCGTCATTATCAATAATTTAAGTGGATAGGGAGAGCAGGTCGCGATGCCTACAGGGAAGAAGGCAAACATTCCGTCTGCCTTCTTCCCTGATGATGGAAAAAATCAAGCCCTGAGTGACGGATTAAAACTCACCGACCACAAGTCCATCAGCGATCCCGATCAGCTTGCCCAAGAGGTTTGATTCGGAAGGACTCGTGTGAGGGATATGGGAGATATTTTCGTTGATGAATCGCACGCCACCATCTCCGAGCAGGAAAAAGGCGCCGCCTGTGTGAGGACTTGAAAAGATCTGGCCACTACCAGTTCCGTTGATAGCAGCGGCACCTCCCCCCAGGACGTCGGTGCCATTATTGCGACGGTCTCTCACGAGGAGCGCCAGACCAGCAGTATTCGCTTTGGTTGATGATGTTCTGGTTGCTCGCTCGCCAATCATCAGCGAGTTACTCATACCGTCAGTGATATCGCGAAACGAATGATTCGTATCAGCCGAGAATGCTCCAATATGCCGTCGGTAGTTGGCATCTCCGACATTTGTGGGAGAAAACTTGCCGTAATCGGCAGCCGGTCTGTCGGAGAGTGGCCCGGGTGAGACGTTGCCATTGTTATTAACGGCGACATAGTTGCTGATGGAGTAGTTACCCCGATTAGGATTGACACCACTGACCGCAACATCCGATGGGCAACGAAAAGGAGTGAGTGATCGCGTCATGTTTCCTGTCGCTGCTCCCGGAGGGATCACTCCACCACCCAACTCGTTAAAGAGTGCTGCCAACTCCAACTGTGGCAAAATCGCGAATCCCCAACTCCAGCTACTCAGTGTTCCGTTTCCCGGCCTGTATTGTGCGCCTACAGGTAACTTCTGATAGATATCGTGATAATTATGGATCGCCAGCCCCATTTGCTTCAGGTTGTTCTGGCACTGCGCCCGTCGGGCGGCTTCCCGGGCTTGTTGAACTGCGGGGAGCAGCAGAGCAATCAGGATGGCGATAATCGCAATCACCACCAACAACTCGATCAGTGTAAAGGCTCTCGTGCGATGGTACAGATTTGACTTCATCAGGCTCTTTCAGTGAGACGTGTTCAAAAAACCTCTAGCATACATACTAAAGCGATTACTGTGTGACATCTTGTGTGCGATGTCATCAACGCTGGCTGATTCACTTTTTACATATTGTGAAAGATCAAAACACGAAAAAAGAAACGTTTCAAAAACAAATTGTTAAGATTGTGTGATTTTCTTCTGTCAGCTTTGTGATACGACCACTCTGTCCTGACCGGTTGTTGAGTTTGTCCGCAGGCTCGTTGGCCTGCTCACCACTCTTTGCTGAACCTGTCAAATCAGAATTGAAACTCCCCTGGTGTTTTTGCTCCAATCTCAGGGGTTGTTGCTGTTCCCGTTGTGTTTTCTCGAATCTGACTGGTTGTCGATGCAAGATCCTCAGTTCATTGCGTTTGGTTCTCTCAAGGCTGTGGCTTTCTCACCAGAACGGCCGCGCTGGTTGATGGTGCTGTGCCATGGCTACGGTGCTCCTGGTACTGATCTGGTGGGGCTGGCGGAGGTCATCGCGGATGAGGTGCCGGAACTGGCTGAGCAGGTGGAGTTTGTATTTCCTGAGGCACCCAACGATCTGGCAGAGTTGGGGATGCCGGGAGGTCGGGCCTGGTGGCCGATCAACATGCAGCGACTGTTGCAGATCACGCAATCAGGTAACCTGCTGGAACTGGTCGATGAGACCCCGCCCGGATTGGTGGAAGCAGCCGCTCAATTGAAAGCGGGGATTGTAGAGCGTCTGGCGGCGTTGGGACTGAGCGAAGATCGGTTGATTCTGGGAGGATTCTCGCAGGGGGCGATGATTTCCACGCATCTGACGCTGACGGGATTGCTGTCGCCGCGATTGCTGGTTGTGATGTCGGGGGCGTTGATCTGCCGTCCGGAGTGGACAAAGTTTCTGTCGAGTGCGGGTGATCTTTCCTCCCGGTTGGCCGTCTTTCAGTCGCATGGAAAGTATGATCCGGTGTTGCCGATTGTGGGTGCCCAGATGTTAGGGCAGCTCATGGAATCCTCTGGAATTCCGTTGGACTTTTGGGCATTCGGGGGGGAACATGGAATTCCTCAGCAGGTTGTCACGGAATTGGCGAAACGAATCGAGCAATTGATTCAAGAGTCACCAGTGGATGACTAAGTTGGGGGTCTTCAGGTCGTCGTAACCAATACCCAAGTCGTGGCCAGTCACCAGGCAGCACCATGCTCGTCGGTGACGATGAAAAAGCCAAATTGGTGCATTGGCATGCCCCCTACTGTTTGACCTCGCACTTTCGTTAAATTGTCATCTGTCTTCAACATTGAGCCTGTGCGGATGGTGTCAGCGGTTGACCAGGAATTGATGCGGCGAGTCCAGGAAGGGGATCGTTCCGCCTTTTCTCAAGTGATTGATCTTCATCAGCGGGCTGTCTATGGATTTTTACGAGCGCGGTTGGCGCAACCCGTGGATGCCGATGACCTGGCTCAGGAAGTATTTCTTCGATTCTATGAAGCGAGGGCCAGGTTTGATTCGGCTTCACTCATCCGGCCCTGGCTATTAGGGATTGCCCGAAACGTCTTGAGAGAATGGATTCGCGATGTCCGCCGCCGGCGCGAAGTGGGTTGGACAGAACTCTGCTTTGAACTGGAAACACTCACGGGAGGAGCAGCCAGTTCGCTTGATGCCGATGTTCTGGAGAACCTGCCGCATTGCCTGGACGCCCTTGGCCCCAGTGCCCGACAAGCGATCGAATTGAAATACCGTTCTGAACAAAAACTGTGCGATATCGGCACCACGCTGCGGCGCAGTGAAGGAGCGATCAAGCTTCTGGTGCATCGCGCCCGATTGGCACTCAAAACGTGTCTGGAACACAAGCTCAAACAATTGTGAGTGCTGGCCTTTTTCCCTTCATGAATTCCTGTCGTTTCTCTCTTTCGATCAGTCTGCGAGCCGTATGCCATGACGAGTGACCAAGATCTTCTCCGACTCGTCCAGGAAAAAACTCCCGAGGAATTGACCTCTCAGGAGATTGCCCTGTTGCGCCAGCGACTTCCCTTCTCGACGGAGTTGCAACAGGTGCTGGGCGAGAACATTGCTTTACAGGAAGCACTGAGCACGCACTATGCACCGATTGACCTGTCAGTGGAAAAGATCCTGCTCAGAGCGGCTGACAAGCAGCAGGCGGCCGCTGGCAAGAACATGCGACGCCTCTGGACTCTTGTGGGATTGATGGCCTGCATGATGATTGTGGGGGGCGTGGGATTCATTGTCTGGCCACGCGTGCTGCCTCCTGCTGTGAATCAACCGCTTGCCTCCGCCATCTCGGAACAGAACGAGGCAGTGATCAAAGGAAGTGAAGGACGGCCTGCGCCGGGAACTTCAAACCCGGTCGATGCTCAAGCCAGTAGCCAGCAACTGGCCGACCTGCGTGGGAGTGACATGGCGGTTGCTGTGAAGCAGGAAGCGGCCAATGTCCCGGCCATGGCTTCAACAACCATCCCGCAACCAGCCCTCAATGAGATGGTTAAAGAATCTGTTCCCGCCGAAGCCCCAATCGTAGAAATCGCGCCGGCTCCTTGGGCTGCCTGGCTGGCAGACGATGCGGTTCCTGTCAGTTATCGTGATTCGCTGTTTGCAGCTAACCTCTCCTCCATGCGGCTGGATCGATTACAGAAATCAACGTTCCTCGACTGGTTTGAACCGGCGTCGGGACATGGCCTGGATCTTCAGGAACACCAGCATCAGCGGATTCCCACCCTCCAGATGAATGGAGCGGCTCGACTGAAAGCCCCCTGGCAGGCTGACACCTGCCTGCGGCTGGCTCTCTTCGATACCAATGAACTGGCCATCACCGTCTGGTCGGGGTTGAAAGGGGTGCAACTGCGCTGGTTCCCGCATCGTCAGCCTGCCATGTGGGTTGCCACTCAACTGGAACGCAAAGATGTTCAGGAAAAGCTAGAGCGGAAAGCCGCTGGCATGGGCATCCTGTCAACGGATGGCAGTGGCTGGAATCGATTGGGACAAGGGACGATTGACCTGACGTGGGATGCCGGAAAACTGAAACTGATCAAACAGCGGATGGTGTTGCTTGAGGCGCCATTCGAGGGACAACCGGAGGAAATCGCTCTGGATGGCCAG
Organism: Planctopirus sp. SH287; assembly: GCF_056500625.1. Classification (NCBI taxonomy): domain Bacteria; kingdom Pseudomonadati; phylum Planctomycetota; class Planctomycetia; order Planctomycetales; family Planctomycetaceae; genus Planctopirus; species Planctopirus sp. SH287. The sequence goes on from NZ_CM151403.1 coordinate 4,404,305, forward strand.
TTTCGTCTGAGAGGGCTGGACTACCTGCGTGTCTCGGATGTTCCCATGTGTGACCCCTCAGCCGTTCTCGTGACGATGCGGCAGGAAGATCTGCCGACTCCCAGCGAATTTGAATGGCAGACCGCACCCGAATGTGTCGGAACGGTGCAGAAGCAGGAGGACGGCACGATCCGGCTGTCAGGCAATACGCCCTCTCAGATTGCGGCCTGTTTTACACCGCTGCCCGGCAAAGGGATGTTCGATGTGGCGGTGCAATTACAATCCGCCACGCGAGGCACCGGCTGGTATCTGGGAAATGCCAGCGGGAAGCCGGTGGCCACCGTGCAGGTCTATCACAATCGTCGCACTGGCAAGGATCTGGTTCAACTGGGGCATCCCCACCATGGACATGATGAGGTGGATGCTGACCCGAATCATCAGCCGGTGACTCATTTGCGAGATCATCAATGGCTGCGACTGATTGGTCACTCGGGCGGCCTCATGCTGTTCGTCAGTCCGGACGGGGTAAACTGGAGTCCCCTGCCGGACGGATTCAATCATGATGTTCCTCTGGAGCCTGTAGCGACGCTGGGAGTCTTTTGTCTGCGCGGCGATCAGGCGCGAATGATCGAGCTGGAAAACATCGTCATTCATCCGGCACAAGCCATGGAAACGATAGCGGATCAGGGAGTGCTGGCCCGGCTAAAGAATGAAGGGCCGCAGCCTACACTGACCCCTTCACTGGAATATTCCCAGTGGGTTTCTCAGGTTGTCGGACAATGCCCGACGGGTGTTTCCCCTGAAGAATGGCTGGTTGCGTCGGCAGTCTGGACGCTCTCGCAGGATGTCTCAAAAGATCTCTCCCGCAAAATTCAGAAGCGGTTGCTCTCCGCGTTGGAAACAACGCCACGTTCGGCAATCGACCGGATGAAAGCGGCTTCCCGACTATTGATCATGCAGTCTGCCTGGGATGAAGGGCGTGCCCGGGAATTCATCAATCTGTTTGGTGAGATCGCCGTTGACACTGTTCAAGGGCCGGCGTGGGTCGAAAACAATGACGCACTGGCGATCTGGGCTAAGACACCGCTATGGACCAATGCCAATCCCTGGCAGGCTCTGGTGCGTCGTGATTCGCAGGCTCTCACAGAAGCCATTCTTCTGGGGACATTAGACCAGCAAAAAGTGACGGCGAACGAACTGCTGGCCCGCTGGGAAATGGTGCACCCTGATCAGAATCCTCCCTATCCTATTGAGTTGATGGTGAAGCGGATGAAATGGCTGCAAGCTTTATCAGCCAATTCAGAAAACTCGCCCGTCATGCTGCGAAGCTGGCGACATCCGCTCTTATTGCAACTGAGCAAAGAAGGTTACAACGCCAGTGCCGAGTTACAGGCGGCACTGGATGGTGAAGCCTTTCTGGATGGTTGCCGGGTGATTGCCAGCCTGGTGGCGACGGATCAGGGCGAGCTGCTGCCTGTCGCCACCGACCCTCAATTGTTTGTTTCGTTGCCGGCTGCTGTCGAACGAGTGATGAAGCAGTATCCGGCCTTATTAGCGGCCATGCGGGATCAAATGGGAGCGGCGGGCGATGTGCGTGTGCGTCAGGCGATTGCCGACGGGAATGTCACATCCATCGAAGCGATCACGCTGCAATTCTCGCAGACACCCGCAGCCGCTCAGGCCCATCTCTGGTTGGGAGACCGTGCGTTCTCGGCCGGCAACTGGCTGGATGCCCAGGAGCATTTTATTGCAGGGAGCCATCTTCCTGATTCTCAAGTCGAGGAAGCCATCCAGCTTCGGCTCTGGTTGATGGGGATTTCTCTTCCAAAAGAAGACGAGCTTCAGTCGCTGTTTCAACAGGCGCGCAGTTCGTTCCCGGCTGGTGTTTCGATGGAAACGCTGTCGCAGGCACGTGGTTATCTGCAACAGCAGGTCATGGCCACACAAGGGACGCCATCGGAATCTGTCTCCATGAATCCCGTACCAAGCCCTCAACAATGGAACGCCAATCAGGTTCTGAGCCTGATCCCGATGGGTGGACGTGAGACGGATCGCAAAGATCATCGCTATGGAGATCACTGGTCACGACAGATGTCGACCAGCGTCATTGATTCGTCGCTGATTGTTCATAACCGCTTTGAGACAAGATCGTATGACCGGGCAACCCTTGCGGAGCAATGGAAGAACGAGGTCAATGGCGAGCAAGGTTCCACGCTGGCTTACACACATCTTCCGTTCCCTCCCGTGCGGCAAGGCAATCAACTGCTGGTGCGACGTATCGAGAAAGATGGTGTTGAACTGGTGGCGATGGATCTCTCGAACGGCAACACACGCTGGACATATCGTGGTGCTTCTGAAAGTGGAAACAATGAGCGTGCCAGCATTCTCACTGATCCCTGGCCCCAGTTTTCCAGGCTGGGCGTGATTGTCGAGCGACGGATTGAAAGTGAAGTTGTTTCCATCGAGTGGCATTTGCTGGATGCGATGACAGGCCAGTTACTGGAAGCAACACCTCTCTTCCGTGTGCGGGATCTGCTGCCAGGCCAGTTCCTGATCACATCGACGATCGCCGACCGCCGCCTCTACATTTCGGCCCCCGGGCTGAGTGCCTGCCTTTCACACCATGGAGAGATTCTCTGGTTGAAGCAGCACACGTGGATCCCTCGTACGATCGATGACCGGGACTACAACAAACTGGTAAATCCTCCCGCTTTGGATGGTGAATTACTGATTGTGGAACCGCCGGGGACTCATGGTGTCATCGCGTTGGATGCCCAGACGGGCGCAACCCGCTGGATGACCCCCATCAATGGTTTGATCGGGCGACTGGGGATTGAAGGTGGACTCTGGTTGGGTAAGTCGAACCGGGGGTTGGTGGCGATTGAGACCAAATCGGGCGCGATTCGCTGGCAGACCGAGATTTCCGATCTGCTGGATGGTTTTGCCCTCGACTCGGATCGTTTTATCATCACCCGCCGGCAACGTGGAATGAACGGAAAAATGGGTTTGGAAGCGGTTTGGGTTGATCAAGATTCGGGACGCTTAACCCATCGCATCCCCATTGAAGGCTTCGAAGGAGATGACCTGTTCGTCGGTCAGCTTTTCTCATTGGATTCCCGGTTGTTTGCGTGGGTCGGTCAGGGAACCAAGCTGAAACGTGATTTGTGGGAATTGAAGCCTTCAACGGAAAGTGAGCCTCGCCGATCATGGAGCGCGGTCATGGCCTGGCCCTCGGCATGGTCTGGCAACGACGAGTCTCGCGAGCGGATGGCGCTGCAACAGATGACTGGCTTTGATCTGGCGGGTGAGACCTCTGGCCGCATCGGACGTCGGGCAGAACTCTCTGGGATCTCGCTCCGGTCTGCTCCCCGGCAGCAGTTGGTGCTGGGCCGGATCATTAAAGTCCCACTGGAGGGAGATGTTCGCTATCTCGCCAGGATCAGTGAAGTGACGGGCCAGAAGCTGGAGTTGGTGGCTCGTGCGGACGGGCAGGAAATCGCCCGCCGCGAGATCGGGCCGAAGGAGACTGTCGACTGGGAGTTGGATCTTTCTTCGGTGCGTGGCCGTCAAGTTCTTGTCACAATTGGACAAACATCGCTGACCTCTCAGACGGCAGAATCTCTTTGGGAACAGGGCCGATTTCTCTGGGAATGAAGATTCTCCCTGTGAAACACGGTTTTGATGTTGCACAAACCCGGCGAGTCTCCGATGGTTTTCCGTGTCTGGTTCGATTCCAACAGAATTAATGAGCCAGGTCGGGTGCATGGAGTTCCGACGGAATGCATCAAAAACTGACTAATTTTTCTCCCAGAATGAGTTGATGCTGTCGTGTCTGATCCGCAGTCTGAACCACCACGAGAACCTCTGCCTGAACCGGAGACTGCCATTGATCTCAACCCTGTGCCGGTTCAAAAACCGCACATTCTGCGAAATGTTCTGAAGTGGGTTGTGTTTGTAATAGTGCTGGTCTTTGTGGGTCGGCAGTTGCTGCACATGTGGCGGGAAGGCCAGGCCCACACGCTGACGGTGAACTGGTGGTATTTCATTGGAGCCGTGGGACTGTTCGCGTTCAGTTGGGTGCCCACCATCTTCGCGTGGCGCCGCCTGTTGCGATTGTGTCATCAGACAGCCCCCCTGTTGACCATCGCCAAGGCTCACTATCTGGGTCACTTTGGCAAGTATGTTCCCGGCAAAGCGATGGTTCTGGCGATCCGCGGCTGGGTGGTGCGAGATGACGCAGGCATTCCCTTGCGGTTAGGCGTTTTGACAGCGGGGTATGAATCGCTGGCGTTCATGGCGACAGGAGCCTTCTGGGCTGCCATGTTTCTTCCCCTGGGTTTGAAAGAGGTGTTGAAAGACTGGATGCTGCCGGAAAGATATTGGTGGCTGTGGCCGCTGGCCATTGTCGGCATGCTCCTGATCTCGTTGCCGGTGGTGACGCGGCTGATGAACCTGCTGTCGCGCAAGATGGCCTCGGCGGTCACGGGAACGCTGCCTATCGCGATCAGCTCGCCCCAATTATTAAGTCTGCTGGCGATTCTGAGTCTCAGTTGGTTGATTCAGGGAATGGCTTTGGCATGCCTGTGGCAAAGCGTCAGTCTGCCTGAACAATCATGGCCGCATCTGGGAAATTGTCTGGCAGCCGCGACGATCAGCAGCGTTGGCGGGTTTCTGGTCTTCTTTGCTCCCGGCGGTCTGGGGCCACGGGAATGGTTGATGGTCGAGATCCTTTCACAGCAGGACATGCTCACTCCGCCACAAATTGCCGTCATGACGATTCTCGCCCGACTGGCCAGTTTTCTCGGCGAATCATTAGGAGCAGGGGCCTTGTGCCTGGTTCGTCATGAACGTCATCAAGTGAGAGAAGACTCTGTGGTAGAAACGGATGTCAGCGTTTCTGATCGATCCATTTGATACATAACTGTTGATACAGGCCAGGGACGAAAAAACACACTTCACTGTTTGTTTCCAGCGGGCCAAAGGTGTAGCGGACAGAATTTGGCCGGGTCTCAAATTGCCCGGGTGTGAGTTCCCATCGCAGGCGTGAGCGACTGTCAGGATTTTGGGGATCGGCCGGTTCGAGTTGAGCCTGCAGTTGCCAGAGCGGGTGTTCGAGAAGTGCGTCAATCAGTTCACCGGGGATCGGTTCGGGCCAGCTATCCACCAGTGACTGGGAGCGGATCCATCGCGGCCAGGGTGACGACTTCATCGCATGTTTCAATTTGTTGTCGTCACATTTCTCAGGGTCATAGACAATAATTGCCACGCCTTGGGCAGGTTGTCGGCGAGACGCTTTTTGATCACTTCGCCATGACCAGGGGAGCAGCAAGGCACTGGCTGTGATCATGGTGGCCAATCCCATGGCCATCATTTGAGACGTATCGAAACAGCCTCGAAGTTTTTCGAGAGAAACATGCCGTAACAGTCGCTGCTTCCCACGAAGCTTTTCGGTGGTAAGAAGCTGCGTGGCCAGAGGTTTGACAGGTTCGTTTGGCTGATCAGTCTCATCGCTCCCGGTCTCATCGGCCCCAGTCTCATCACTCCCAGAAACGTCTGGCTTTGGGGTAGTGGAGTGCAACGGGATCAGCCCCATCAGCAGAATCAGAATGCACAGCGGCCACGTCGCTGCCAATCCACGAATCCCGGTATCCGGCAAAAAGAACGGCAGCGACACGAACGTCACCACACACTGCACCACCAGATACAGTGAAAGATCATCTCGTTGTCGAATACGGGCCTTCCAAAGCAGCCACAATCCGCACGCAGAAACCACCAGCAACCCCAGCCAGCGTGAAGGAAGTTTGAGCCACTCAATCACCGATGTCACGATCCATTTGGCCGACATCTGCCAGCCACGCAAACATCCCAGCACGATGCGGGAAGGGTGCTCCCGATAAGCGTCCCAGGTCAATTCGTAGATCCGCTTCACCTGCGCCCGGTCATCGGGGAGTGTGCGCACCTCGGGATGATCGTCGAAAACGCGGCTCCAGCCCGGTTGTCCCGTTGTCAAACCATAGATCGTATGAGCAAAACTCCCCTGTCCCAGCGAATACCCTGTCCCGTACCAGCCGTTGAGAAGCGGTTGCACGGTCAAAGCGGCCACCATCATGGCCAGCGCGCAAGCTGTCGCCAGGAGCTTCGTGGTGAGCGAGGCTTGCTGATGTGGTGGACTGACCGCGATGGAAGGCGAGATGGCGAGAGGGTCGCTTTTCGTCAGAAAATGCCGCCGCGCCGCAACTTCGGTCTTTGGTGCCCCTGGAACCAATCTGGCAAAACGGGGAAGGATCAGCAGCAGTGGCCAAAGGGTTTGTCCCACGAGAACGAACATGGCACCAGGCCGGGCCGATAAACCCAGCGCCAACAGTCCGCTCCCCAGTGAATAGTGCAAAATGGCATGCTTCGCTCGCAGTCCCGACTGGATGGCAGGCAACAGCAATGCCATGGACAACATGGCCAACGTCAGTCCCAGCGGTTCCGACAGCATGGCGGATGACATGTCGCTGCTGAAGCGTTCAACGAAGACAAAGCTGGCATATCGAAGGGCGAATGGGAGCCTTGCCCGCCGCAACGCCTGGTTCATGACAAACCAGCTCGCGGCTAACAACCCGACTTGAAACAGGATCGCCCCTTCCCATGAACCCGTCAGCCAAAAACGAACGGCCAGCCAGGCCGAATTGATGGGTCGACGACTTGGCCAAGCCCCCAAAGGCTCACCTTCCAGAAGTTCCAATGCTCCCTGGTAGTAACCGGCGGCGTCGTTTCTCGGGAGGATCCCCCCCACCAGACTGCCGTGAACAGAAGGCTGCTGCCAGGCCCGCGCGACAGGCACCAACAACAGAAAAGTGATCACAATTGATGCCAACACGGTTTTGAAGGCAGACCAACGATTCTCGCCAAGCAGGGTAACTTCAGGCCTGTTGGTGGCTTGTTCCCGCTGACGAATCTGCCGCCAGATGACGAGTAACAAACCTGCCCACAGGAGTGTGGCGACGAATGGTTCCAAGCTGGCGAGACGCTCTTGAATCGTAGCGCTGACAGCGAACAGCCCCGTGGCGACCGCCACGCCCGCGAATTGAAGCCAGAGTACGACAGGAGAATTCATCCGCCGGTTCATGTGATGGGTATCGGTAAATGAGTGAGATCGACGCAGGATACGGCGAAAAAAATCAGGAAGGGATGTCATCGCACGAAGACCCCGTTGCAAGCAAAACGGACATGGGTTATTGCCCGACGAATGCCAGCAATTCGAGAACTTAGCCGCTGTGAGAGGGATGTGGCTCAACCCGTTGTAACATCTGACAAAATAGGAGGTTACCTCACACCAGGCGCCAATACAAAGCCCCATTGTGCCCAGGCAGGGAAATCTGACAGCCAGAGACCAACAGCATGGGCGGCCAGCACAGCTTGCCCTGCCTTCACGAATGGCGTATGAACGGGAGGAATCTCTTGGGAAATTGCTGTAACCCATTCTGATATCAGAGGTTGCCAGTTGTTGTGGCAGGCAGTTGTTCGCCAGAGGCTGATCGCTTATACTTCTTTCAGTCCGCCATAAACCCCTTGTCAAGGGGTTGGTGATGCGGGCGGTTAGCTCAGTTGGTTAGAGCGTCACGCTTACACCGTGAATGTCGGGGGTTCGAGTCCCTCACCGCCCATCGAAGCCATTTCACAAGCCTCATCAACAGGCATCATAACCCCGCAAAACCCCATGGCCCCCAAGCCAGCGTTTTGTGGGGTTTGTCATTTTTCCCGGCAACAGTTTGCCGGCTACGTAGGGCAGGCTCCCGCCTGCCGCTTCGGCGGCGCAGGCGTAGCCATGTTGACTGTACTCAGTCTACCTGGGTGGCAACGCCACAAGAGGTTAAAGTGATTGAAATGGGCTATCTGAATGCTTTCAATGCCTTAGCTCACATGTTGAGAAATGGCACTCAATAGATGCAACAATATGCCTTGTTTTATCGACAATCTGCGACCTGTGCTTCCAGCACACAGGTCGCTCGAAAACGGGCAACCTGACCCACCCTGCCATTCGTTCCTGGCTCGTTTGTTTATCGAAAGTCCTTGTCTCTTACTGACACTGGACGAGTTCTATGACTTTGGAAATGAATCTGGAAACACAATCCTTGCATCATCGAGATGCTGTCTCTGAAATTCGTGACGGTATCGGAGGGGGGTGGTGCCGGTCATTTTTTTGAATCGTTTGATGAATGAGCTGTGGTCATAGAATCCGCAGCTGTGGGCGATTGACGCGATTGAAGCGTGAGAGTGTTTTACGGCGTGGATTGCGTGGTACATGCGAACGCGTTCCAGAAAGTCGTGGGCGGTGATTTTCATGCGTTGCTTGAAGATGCGCATGAAGTGACTTTCCGATATCCGACATTTTTCTGCGAGTTCGGAAATCATTAACTTGTGTTCAAAGTTCTTGGTCACGTAGTCAATAGCGGGTAAGAGTTGATTAAGTTCAGAGTCCTGCCCCATCGCCTGGTCGTAAAGTGAGTTGATCGTGACCAGCCCGATGATCTTCTGGTGCTTATCCAGGACTGGGTATTTGCTGGAAAAAAACCATTTTGCCTGACCAGCGAAAAAAGTCATGACATGGACTTCGTTAATCAGGGTCTGGCCATCACGCAGAACCAGAAGGTCGTTCTGGCGGTAACTTTCCGCGATGATGGCTGGAAACAGATCGAAGTCAGTCTTCCCCACGACCTCCTGACTGGGGTGCAAATTGATGGCTTCCCGCAGTGCCCGGCTCATAAAGATGTATCTTGAGTCGAGGTTTTTGATCATGAACATCGCCCCGGGAATGTGACTCAAAATGTCGAGTATCTCCCTGGTACTGGCCATCGCATCAAAGAATTCGCTCTGCAAAATGTGAGTGTCCATGATAGGATTTTACCATTTTTTGATACAAATCTCAAAGACAGGGGGTGAGACATTTTTTAGAATCTGCGCACCATGCGATCATCAATTTCAGCCATATTCTGTCTGATTTTCCTTTCCCCTGCGGTGTTCGCCACGACACCGGAGGATCTGTTTTTTTTTGAATCGCGGATTCGTCCGGTTCTGATTGAGTATTGTTACGAGTGCCATGCTTCCGGGACTGGCGACGCTAAGGGCGAGTTTGTACTGGATTTTCGCGACGGCCTTCGTCGGGGTGGTGAATCGGGGCCGGCGGTTGTGCCGGGTAAGCCTGCAGAAAGTCTGATTTTAGATGCATTGAAATATGAATCTTTCGAGATGCCTCCTTCGGGAAAGCTGCCTGCGTCTGTCATTGCTGATTTTACCCACTGGATTGAACACGGAGCTATAGATCCCCGGGACAAGCCGCCCTCGGTGACAGAGACTGCGAATCTCGCTTGGAAGGCACGGCTGGCCACGCGGCGTCATTGGTGGAGTCTGCAACCTCCTCAGCCTGTGAAGCCACCGGAAGTGGATGATCCGCTTTGGGGAAAAGAGCCCGTTGATCGGTTTATCCTCAGCCAACTGAAGTCTGCGGGGCTGGCTCCTGCTGAACATGCAGAAGCTGATGTGCTTTTGAGGCGATTGTCGTTTGTGTTGACAGGGTTGCCTCCCCAGCCGGAGAAAGTGCTCCAGTTTCGTGATGCTTTTGCAAAAGACCGTGAAGCCGCTCTCATCGCTCTGGTCGACGAGCTATTGGAGTCGCCGCATTTTGGTGAGCGATTTGCCCGGCACTGGATGGATGTTGTTCGCTATACCGACACGTATGGAAATGAGTGGGATATTCCCGCAAAGGGTTCATGGGAGTATCGCGACTATCTGATTCGAGCCTTCAACGATGATATTGGTTTCGATCAATTGATTCGTGAACAGCTGGCGGGAGACCTTTTGCCGACACCTCGCATCAATCGTATTGCGGGTGTGAATGAGAGCATGATTGGGCCTATGTTCTATCACATGGGAGAGCATCGCCACAGTAATAGTCTGGAGTTTAATGGTATTCACCAGGATATGGTCGACAACAAGATCGATGCCTTTTCGAAAGCATTTCTGGGACTAACTGTCGCGTGCGCACGATGCCATGATCATAAACTCGATGCCATTTCCCAAGAGGATTATTACGCCTTGGCAGGCGTGTTCATGACACCTCGCTGGACGGCACGTTCTATCGATGCCCCTGGAATATATGATGTGGAAATTGCGGAACTTAAACGGCTCCGGGAAGATATCCGGCACGCGATGGCCGATGCGTGGCGAGAGACAATTCATGGGGAGTCGTTGACGGCGAAGAAGCTCAAGGAGTGGGCATTGGCCCGGCGAGCGACATTCGCTAAATCGACGGTTGATGACGTGGCCTACCCGATCTCGCAGTTGCTTGATCCGATCAAGTCGCCTTCGCAGCAGACAGTGTGGGTGAAAACCGATGCCGTTGCCGCCCATGCCGCGAACTCGCCCGAGTTTGTGATTCACGAAGACGCTTCGATCGTGTTTCGGGGTGATGTCCCGAAGAAGGATATCTACACCATCACTTTTACGACGGCTTCTGTCACGGCAACGCTGTTACGGCTGGAAGCTTTGGCGGACGGCAAGAGCGGTCCCGGACGCGCTCCCAATGGGAACTTTGTGCTTTCGCAACTGGAAGTTTCTGTGGAGCCATTCGATAAGGATGGGGCGAAAACCGGAGAGCTGCGGCGGATTCCGATTGTGATGGCGACCGCAGATTTCTCTCAGAAGGGTTACTCCATTGAAGATACGATCCGTCCATCGCAGCGCGGGTGGAGCGTTGGAGTAACAACGGGTAACCCGCACGTGAATCGAACCGCCTGGTTCACATTTGCGGAACCGGTTGTGCTCCCATTTGGAGGGGCATGGACGGTCTCGCTGGTGCAGGAATATGGGGACAATCATTTGCTTGGGCATTTTCGTCTGACCCCAGGCAGCGATCCGGAAGTTTCAAATAGTGCGTTGGCTACGGGCCATCAGGATGCTGAAAGAGATCTGTCCGTCGCCAAAACATGGACTCAACTGGCTTCAGACTGGAATAAACTTCGTGGCACTCGTCTTCAAGAAAATGTGGAGACTTTCCAGACACTGACGGATTTCTCGACACCTGGCTTTCCGGAAGGATGGAGCGTTGAGGGAGACGGGATTACGCATGGATTCGTGGCTGATGGCACTCCGCTGATTGCATTGGAACAGGATCGAATCGTCTCACGCCTGTTGCCTCGTGGATACCATACGCATGCCTTGTCTTCAAAGCTTGCTGGTGCGGTGCGACTGCCGGATCCGAAGCAATTTCCCCGCTCGAAAGTGAGCCTGCAATCGGCCGGTGGAGAATGGGCTGGATCTCGCTCGATACCTCAGAACGCCTTTCTAAGTGAGAGGCCGTTCTTCTTTGACCCCGCTGCCCAGTCCATCTGGACGACTGTGTCCAGAATGAATCTGAAAAATGGTGTCACTCGGGTACTGACGGAACTGACAACGGCTTCATTGAACTCGAATTTCCCGCCGCGAACTGGTGTCGCACGATCTGGACGAGTGACGTTACCAGACCAGGACCTGGGCTTCGATAAGAGAAGCTGGTTCAGCGTGACCGCAATCGTTGCTCATGACAAAGGTGCTACCCCCGGCAAGACTCTGGATACCTTCGCTTCGCTCTATTCATCAGTTACTCCTGAACATGAACAAGCAGCCTGGCAACAGATTGCGGACTGGCTTTGCGAAGCAGTCGATCGATGGGCGGAAGAGAAGGTCGCGCCAGGTGACGTCGAATTACTGAATTGGATGCTGGAGCAGAACCTGCTTCCTAATTCTGCGGCGACGTTGCCGCATGTGGCGGAGCTGGTTGAGAGTTACCGCAAGGTCGAAGCCCGCATCGGTTTTTCCCGCAGTGTAAACAGCATGGATGAACGGGGTGTCGAACCCATCAACTATCGACTCAACATTCGCGGGAACGTGGATGAAGAAGGTGACGAAGTCCAGCGCAACTTTCTGGAGGTCTTTGCCAACAGTCATCATGTTGCTCGGGCGCAAGGAAGTGGTCGGCTGGAATTGGTCGAGCATCTGGTGAACCGGGACAATCCTTTGACGGCCAAGGTCTATGTGAACCGTGTCTGGCAATGGGTGTTTGGGGCAGGGATCGTAGCGACGCCAAATGATTTTGGAAAACTGGGTGAGTTACCTTCGCATCCGGAGCTACTCGACTGGCTGACGATTCAATTTATGGACGATGAATGGTCCACAAAGCGGCTGATTCGTCGGCTTGTGCTCTCGCAAACTTTTCGGCAGTCCGGGGTCGCCTCAGCACGCGGCATGGAGGTCGATCCAGGCGTGAGGCTGTGGCATCATTATCCGACGCGGCGACTGGAAGCTGAAGGCATTCGCGACAGTCTGCTCACTGTCTCTGGTGGATTGGCCCCACAGTTGTATGGCCCTCCGATCAAGCCGCCACGTGTGGCAGAAGATTCCCAAAAGCGATTGTTTTCCGGGCCACTTGAGAGCCATGGACGTCGGTCGTTGTACATGGAGATGTCGATTCTTGAGCCGGCGAAGTTTCTTGTTTGCTTTAATTTGCCTGACTTGAGGCTGCCGACTGGTCGCCGGGACGTGACGAATGTTCCCGCCCAGGCGTTGACGCTCCTGAATGACCCCCTGGTCAGGAAGTCGGCTGATCGCTGGGCCGAGAAGCTTGTTCAAGACGGTCTGTCCCGACCGGAAGAGCGGATACGCACGATGTTTCTTTCGGCACTGGGGCGTGAGCCATCGGTTGAGGAACTGGCTCGCTGGACGGAGATAGTGTGGGTGTTCTCCACATCAGACACACCCGCAATGACCGATCCCAAGGTGTGGTCGGAAGTCGCTCATCTTCTCTTCAATACCAAAGAATTCCTGTACTACAGGTGAGTAGAACGATGACGACACTCCATGCGACTCAAAACAACAGCAGTTGCCCGGGGCGGGTTCCCAATGACCTGTCCCGCCGCGGCTTTTTGCGTCGTTCAGGCGCTGGTTTTGGATGGCTGGCTCTGGCTGGTTTAGCAAGTGATCAGAAACCCGCGAGTGCGAATCCGACGCCGCATCATGCCCCTCGGGCCAAGAACATCATTTTCTGCTTCATGGACGGTGGCCCAAGCCATGTAGATACCTTTGATTACAAGCCACTGCTGAAACAGCATGAAGGGCAGAAGATCGGGAATTCTGCTGGTTCCAAGCTTTCACAGGCGTCGAACGCGAATCGCGTCTGGCTGGGATGTCCGTGGAAATTCCAGCAGCGAGGGGAAAGCGGGTTATGGGTCAGTGACCTGTTCCCAAACATTGCGAATGTCGCGGACCATCTGTGTGTCGTTCGGTCTATGGTGGGAGAATTGCCGCTGCATGGGCAGCAGAATCTTCTGCTGCATACTGGTCGGCCTTTGGGGCAGGCTCCCAGCTTGGGGGCCTGGGTTTCTTATGGGCTGGGAACCGAGAATCGTAACCTTCCCGGATATGTTGTACTGAACAATAACTGGGTTCCGAATGGCGGGTTGGAAAACTTTGGCAGCTCTTACCTGCCTGCCTCTCATCAGGCGACGACGATTCGTTCTGAAGGGATTCTGGTCGATAATATCGTGCCGTCCGATTCAGCAGAGAGACAACGGCAGAAGTTGGCACTCCTTTCTCAACAGGATGCCGAGTACACCGCCAGGGTTTCGAACGGGAATGCGATTGAAGGGGCGATTGCTAACTACGAAACGGCGTTCCGGATGCAAAGTGCAATTCCGGATGTCACGGATATCTCTGCAGAACCTGCTCATATCCAGAAGCTTTATGGCGTTGATTCGCCAGACCCACATCAACGGTTTTACGCAATTCAGGCGCTGCGGGCACGACGTCTCGTTGAAGCCGGGGTGCGGTTTGTTGAGATCACCTGTCTAAGCTTCGACAACAATAATTCGCCCTGGGACCAGCACGGCTTCCTGCGAAAAAATCACGAAAAGAACGCCCGCATCACCGAACAGTCTGTGGCGGCACTGATTACTGACCTTCACCAGCGGGGCATGCTGGAAGACACAATTGTCCTCTGGGCGGGCGAGATGGGACGAACTCCCCATACACCCAGGCTGAATGAGAACTGTGGCCGGGATCACCATGTGAATGGCTATTCCGTCTTTATGGCTGGCGGCGGTTTCCGTGGGGGGATGACGTATGGAGAAACGGACGACTTCGGAAACTCAGTCGTTGCCGACCGTGTCGATATTCATGATCTCCATGCCACGATATTGCATCAGTTTGGAATTGACCATACGGCATTAACGTTCCGGCATGGAGGACGCGACCACCGACTCACGGACGTTCACGGCAACGTGCTTCATAAGATCATTTCATAATAATACTTACAAATTCGCTTACCCGGTAAATTGGCATCTATTCATATATTTGAATTCAAGGCGATAGCAGCAGCAGATCGCCTGAAGTGAAAGATATTTCAAAAGTCTCACTGAATCAGTCACAACATCAAAAAAGGTCATAACTCTTGATTGAACTGAAAACGCTTGAATATCTCGACAGCAGTAGAAAATCACGAAAAACCATGAGCTGATACCTTGGCATGTTTTCTTTGCGTGTTTATCAGCAGCCAGTGCGGACTGGCATCACAAGTAATTTGCAAATTTCATTCGGCGCAACATTCATCCCTGCCGCCTCTCTGGCTCGACATATACATATATGCCGAATATCGCTCTGCGCACTTCAACGCAAGCCCATTGATTATCACCTGCTCGCAACTCCATATACCATCTTGAATTTCGCTATATTTATTTACTGTATCTACACACAAAGTTAACATCCGCGACTATCATACAAGTTGCTTGCGTAGTTAATACGCATTTTCAACTTGAAATAGCGATCTGTGCGTCACGCTTCCAGCTTTGAGCGGGCATACTCTCGAGATCATTAACGCGATATTTCAAGTTGAGATTCCAATAATGTAGTTATCCAGCGATCACTACCACGCCTCATCTTGCGGAGTCATTTCATGTTCTCGACGGCAATTTCATTTTTCTGCTCATCTTCACTGCAACGCGATCAGCGAGATGTTTCACAGAGCACTCCTGCTGAATCGCCATCACGCATTCATCCTGAATGCTCCTTCAAAAGCCGAAGAGCATTTACGCTGATTGAGCTACTGGTCGTTATTGCCATTATCGCCATTTTGATAGTATTACTGCTCCCCGCGGTTCAACAGGCCCGAGAAGCAGCTAGAAGATCCCAGTGCCAGAACAACCTTAAGCAGCTGGCACTGGCAATGCATAACTATCACGACACTCACCTGGTGTTTCCTCCGGGGATCTTCAACCGGATCTATACGCTCAATACCGGGACTCCCCTGGACACGATTGGGGGGCGGCGAAAATGCTGGATGCAAATGATCCTCCCGTTCATCGATCAGGCACCACTTTATCAGCAGTTCGTCCCCCAGATGAATTCAACCACCGAAGCGTATCGCTGGGTGGGGAAAGACACCATCATCCCCGGACTGATGTGTCCGTCTGACCCCGCCAATCCGAAGATTGGAAGAGTTGGGAATCCAACTCAAGGATTTTTTGGTAACTATGTCATGGCCGCTGGCTCGGAAGATATTATCGGCACAGGCAGCACTCTCGGAGAGAGTCTCAATGGAATGTTTTACACTATCTCGAAAACAAAACTGCGAGACGTCACTGATGGCTCGTCGTCAACACTTCTGGCGAGCGAACTGGTGCTCGTCCCAGATAATGTCGGATCCGGCCCAGCTGCCTGCTACACTGGCCAATACGACTATCGAGGGGCTTATTACAATCCCATTGGGGGCACAGTACTCTTCACCGCGTTGAATCCACCTAATACAAATGTCGCGGACCAAATATGGAATGCCTGCGGAGATATCCCACAGGCGAGATGCAGCGGTTGCGCGAAAAATAGTGCTCTCGTGCACGCTCGTAGTTATCACCCTGGCGGTGCGTATGCAGCCTTGGCTGATGGTTCGGTTCGATTTATCTCTTCGAGTATCGATCGAACAACATTCCAGCGTCTCGGCACCCGAGCCGACGGCCAGGTCGTCGGTGAGTATTAATACGAATTCCATGCGAATCGTAGCGTTACGGCGGCATAAAAACCCATATGTTTCATAGAAAACGACGCTCATACACCGCCACACTGAACCCCCAAACGGGTTTAGTTGTCTATGCGAAGATAAGTGTTTTCGAGCCGCTTTCATTAAATAGATGAAAGCCTGAAACTCGTTCCTAAGCATCGTGACACCACGACTTTCGCTCACGCATCAGTAGTCAATCCGACTGATTATTGATTCAGGCGATTGTTTCGCAGAATAAGTCTCGTATTTCATTTTTGATCGGGCATGATTTGTTAGGGATCGTTCAAACCTAAATACCTTGTTTTTTGCAAAGAGAGAAGTTTCATGCCGCGAATACTGACGCTCGCATTGTTCGGTGTATTAGTAATGGTAATCTCTGGATGCGGCGATTCGAGTCCCCGTTTATACCAGTTGGAAGGATCTGTCTTATGGGAGGGCAGGCCGATCTCCGACGGCTACATTATCTTTTATCCGATGGACAGCGGGCGCGACTCGGATACATCACTAATTCAGCACGGGCAATTCTCGTTAAAGACGCTGCAAGGCTCCAAACGAGTGGAAATCACTGCGCAGCGGCCAATTCCAGGCTCAAAAAATCCGTTGGGAGGCCCAGACATGGAGCAGTACATTCCACCGGAATTCAATAAGGAAAGTAAGCTGGAAGTGATCGTTAGACCCGATGAAGAAAATCGATTTGATTTTGAACTGGAGTCAAAATAGCACTGGTTGCCGTCACGCAGGAGCAACGTGATGATGACGAAGCCATCGTCTGCCTGGATGCATCCACGGGCGATGTTCTGTGGGTCAATACTGATCCCAGCCGGTTCTGGGAAGCGGCTGCCGGGGTAGGGCCAAGTGGAACCACCACGATGGCCGATGAAGGGCTATTTGTTCTGAGAGCCAAAGGCGCGTTGATTTCACTCGATCCGCTGACAGGAGGGGCTTACGTCCGATGGCGGTGCGGCGGCTTCATCACTTGTCAGTAGTCCATCATGATCACTATCCAACTTTTGGAACGTGTTGACGGGGCCTGTGAACTCGTGGAGCGACAAATCTCCATCGCCGTTGCGATCCATCGCCTGAAACCATGCGGGAACCTTTGGGAGGTCAATGTGCCCACCCTCCGCTCGACCGGGACTCATCACCAGAGTCCACTGATGGGGAATGCGCGAGACATCGACCTTTCCGTCCACCACACAGCCTTCCGCCTGGAGTCGACTCCAGGCCATCCTTAGCTCCCGCTGGGAGAGAGCCTGATCCGCGTTTGCATCCAATAGTTGGAACAGGCTAGAGCCGGACTCGATCACTTTGACCTGCATCATGGGCCTGGCCAAATTCTGCTGGAGCATCAGCCAACGATCGAGTTCCGCCTCGCTGAGCCGATGATCCCCATCGTCATCCGCCACGGCCACCAAGGCGACCATGTCGAACGCGTGGGGGACTTTGGCTTCTTCCCCGTCGACGACCTGATCGTGATTCATGTCCAGAGCGGTGAATCGCTCCCGCGACAGGCGCATGAACCGATCCATCGCCCCCGGTGCCGCCCCGTGCCACCGGACGCCGCTGACCCGCAGATTCGGCGCTGACAGCGGCTTCAACGGAAGGGCCAGTTCAGGGTGGGGAACGCCTTCCACCGAAGAAAACCCGCAGACCCAACGGACGTGATCGGCAGACCCGATCGCGGCTTCATCTGGAGCCGGCTTGATGGGACTACGCCGTTTCAAACGGACAATCGGCTGTTTGTCATCAGATTTCCCTGTATTGCCAGTTTCTTTCAGCGAACTCAACTGCCGGGCACTTGATACGACTTGTTCATGGAGCCGATCCGACAGCTCCCGCATCTCCACCAGCCAGTCCTCGTTCCGATCCAACTCCATGAGCCTCTGCTCGGCATGCAAAAACTCCTCCTCGTCAAGCACACCATCACGATTCCCGTCAAGCAGGGTCGTCAGTCGATTGTCGAGTTCCGCCAGTCCTGCGGGGATCACATGGCTGACCACCACTTCACCGAGGCCCCGCTGTTCATACCAATGCTTCAATTCATCAAGAGTGACACCGCCATCGCGATTCCGATCCAGTTCGTCGAAGGGAAGAGGACGGGAAATACAGGGCATGCATTGCCCCCAGAGCATCTGCTTCCATGCAGAAGCGGAGGGAAGACGCATCGCCTCTTCCAGACTGAGGGATTCATTATGGTCGCGGTCATAATGCCGGTGGAGGGCTTCAAAGGCCTTCCCCCAATGCATGTCGACCGGCAATCCGTCGATGTCGATATCAATGTCAATCCGCCACGGGATCTTCGACGTGATCAGCTGTAACTCAACGGCAGAGGAACGGGCGGCGGCGACGTCATCGGCAACCGAGAACAGCGGGAAAGAGGCCACCAGCAGCCACAACCCTAAACAACTCGAACAGTGAGCACGAATCCCGTTGCGAGGATTTGCTCTTCGATCATCGTGCGTCCAATAGGTCATAGCAGTTCTTCAATCGCGTGTGCTTCAGGATCGGCGATGCGGATCGGTCGACCGACATTGGAGGCATTCTGCTTCTTCGGATCGATCCCCGTGAGGCGGCAAACCGTGGCGATTGCATCGGGCACGGAGACGGGCCGATCCGCGACCGTCAACCCGTCGTCGCTGGTTCGCCCGATCGCCTGTCCCCCGCGGATACCACCACCCGCGAACACGGTGGACCAGGAACCGGGCCAATGATCCCGCCCCGTATTGCCGTTGATCTTCGGGGTGCGACCGAATTCACCCTGGCAGATCACCAGGGTCGAATCGAGCAGCCCACGCTCCTTGAGATCCGAGAGCAGCGCCGCGAAGGCCTTGTCGAGTGTTTGGGAAAGTGTCTTGACCCGCTCGAAATTATTGTTGTGCGTATCCCAACCATCGAGGGAAACTTCAACGAATCGGACACCCCTTTCAACCAATCTTCTCGCCAACAGACATCCTTGCCCGAAAACGCCGGGGCCATAGGCCTCACGGGTCTTGTCGGGTTCCTGTTCCAGCTGAAATGTCCCCGCCGCGGAAGGCTCCATCATGCGCACGGCCCGTTCGGTCGCGGCCCGCATACCGCCGATCACTTCTGATCGGTGCCGCTCTCCAAAACGGTGGTCGAACTCGCGCAAGAGCGAAAGCCGATCGGCCTGATCCTGCTCCAGTACCTCGCGATGACGGCGAATATCGGGGACGACCAACCCGGAGACCTCGTCTCCCATCTGTCCGATGGTCAATGGTGCGAATTGAGGCCCCAGAAAGCCACTTCCCACGGAGACCAGCGCCCGCTCGGGGGTAATGCTGACAAAGTCCGGCAGATCGCTCGACTCCGAATGAAATTCATGGGCGATCAACGATCCCAGTAGCGGAAAACGGATCGCGGGCTGGGGAGTGTATCCAGTATGCACGTATTGCCGGGCACGCCCATGATCCCCTTCCTTGCTGGTCAACGAGCGGATGATCGCTATCTCCCGGCCCCAACGTGCCAATTCGGGAAGATGCTCCGAGATTTTTAAACCGGGAGCCGATGTTTCGATCTCTTGAAACGGCCCGCCGTTGGCATGTCCGGGCTTCAGATCCCAAAGGTCGATGGTCGCCGGTCCGCCATTCATCCAGAGCAGGATAACGGAACGTGCGGGTGACGACGGCCCGGGTTCGGCTGCCGCCAGCGCGGGAAGCCACCGGGAGCCGCACATCCCCAAAAGACCGGCCGATTTCCATAACCACCCTCGACGGGAAGCGGAGAATTGCAAGTCGAAACGGCCCATCGAAACCCCCGTCAGTGATTCGTGTTGAATTCGCTCGAATTGAGCATGGCCCAGAAAAGATTGGAGAGGACACGGCGACGATCGGTTGCTCCCGCTGTGGCGAGCAGATCAGTCAACCGGCTCCGCTCCTCAGGGGTGGGGTAACGGGAAAAAGCCGCCAGAAACATCTGGTCGATCCGTTCATTGTCGGACAAGAATGGGGCTTCCAGCCCTGCCACCAAAGGACTCCGCGAGGCGGCGCTGGAGCCGATCATCAATTCTCCGTTCATCATCGCGAGCGATTGCAGGATCGATCGCCGGGCTGATTCCGCACGGTCGACCTGGAAACGCATCGCAAATTCGTACCGACGCTGCAGCGACTCGCGCGAGTCCGTATCGGGTCGTGGAATCGTGTGGCCGGACGCTGTGAAGAGACTGTCGTACAATTGTTCGCCGTGCAGTCCGCGGACGGGGTGTCGTGCGAACATCATCACCTCGTCGTCGATTCCGTTTTCATGGGCGCTCGAACGTTGATAGGCGTCGGAAAGCACGATTATCCGTTCGAGTTGGCGGATATCGAGACCTTCCGCCAGAAAGGCTTGAATCACAGTCTCCAACAGGGCAGGAGCAACAGGCGGATTGGCGTCGCTGGTGTCGTCCAAAGGTTCCATCAGTCCCGATCCACAAAACCTAGCCCACATCCGGTTGACCGCATGTCGCAGCAAGTACGGATTCTTGCGAGAGGTAACCCAATCGGCCAGAAGGCGTTTTCCCGTCGCATCATCAAAAGATTCAGGAAGCGTCATCTCCTCGCCGGTCAGATAGCGGGCCACCACCATCTTCTCTTGGCCTTCGATCTTGATCTCCAGCATCGCCGGTCGAATCGCGGTCGCCGAGGTGGGCTTGCTGAAAAAAGCGGCCATTTCCCAGAATTGATCCTGGCTCCAGCTGGCGAAGGGATGGTTGTGGCATTGAGCGCAATCGAGATTCAAACCGAGAAATGCCCGTGTGGTGTTCGCCGCCAAAGTCTCTGGTCGGGACTCACTGACCGCTTCAAAGATCGAACCTGCAAGCTGCTCCCTCGACAAATTGTCGACACGGGCGAGGCCCTTCGCTGGTAGCGTCAGCACGCGATGAACCATCTCATCGTAGCTGGCTCCCGCCGCCAATTGTTCGACAAACCATGTCTCGAAATGCTGCGCCAGCTGAGCCGATCCCGCCCCATCGGTTTGCGGCAACCAGACCCGTCGCCAGAATGTCGCCAAATGGCGATCATGAACTGGCGACCGCAACATCCGGTCGACAAGTTTTTCCCGTTTTCCGGTGTCCGCGTCCAACAGAAATGCCTGCGTCTCCGCCGGTGTGGGAATGCGTCCCAACAAATCGAGCGAGACTCTCCGCACAAAAGTGCTGTCATCGCAAGTCGGCGCGGGGGTCAATCGCGTGTCGGCCCAAAGACGCCTCAAGTCGCTGTTGATGGCGGCGATTCGATCTGCCGACGACGGAGTTTCAGCCGCACCCAGATTGGGCGGATTCAACAGACCGCCCCACCAGACGATTAAGCCGAAACAAATCCCGACTAAAAGTGAAGACTTGCGAAGAAGGGCGAATCCGATCACTCGACCTCCTCGACTTCGACAACTTCTCCTCCAGCCCGGCTCCCCAATGCCTTGTAGACCGGCATGGCGATCTTTTCGCTGATCATCCGCGCCGAACCATCGCAAAACACGAAGTGGCAGCCTCCCTCATGGGCACTCCGAAAGCCGAAGGAGCCTTGCTTGTACCAGTCGGCCAGATTGGGATTGGAGTGAGCGGAGAGATGCGTGTTGACCGGCGTGTTCGTGGAAAGATGCGATCGGGGATAATGCCCCGCACCCCAGACATTCTGCCCGGTGTTGGGTTTTCCGGCCAGCTTTTCATCCTTGGCCTGATGCTTCATGCCACGGAGTGTGTAGTGCGCTTCACCAGCCAGAAAAGTCATCGAGGAGCCATCGGTGATATCACTCAGTCTGACCGGCCCCTGCTTCGCGTTGACGATGGCCCCGTCATGCGTTCCGCCCGACCCACCGGTGAGATTCCCACCGTTGTCATAGGCATTGTTTCCACCGCTCCAGGCATAACTTGACCAACCCGAGTGAGGCGGTGCTTCCGGTACCGGCATTCCGGGATCGACAAACACGTCAGGCCGTGTCTCCGTGATCCGACGATTCGACCAGCCATCACCATCCGGATCGGTCTCGTCACGATAAGAGATCGAAGGATTGTAGCGGTTGAAGAGTTCCGCCTGATCCAGGTACGGCAGAATCGCCGTCCAACCGCTGTAGAACATGTGATACCGCGGATCACAGGTGCCGCTGGGTGACTCCTTGTCATGAAACGTCCCGTAGGGCAAATGCTTCCGCGATTCCTCGAATGTGATTGTCGCAGAACCGATCTTGCGGAGATTGTCCAAAGTCGCCGCGTTCCGGGCCGCTTCCCGGGCTTGCAGAATCAGCGGCGGCAACAGCGCGATGCCGAACATCGCCGTGGCCACAATAGCAAGCAATTCCATTCTTGCGGCTCCCCGCCGACTGTGCCGGGGGAAACACGACAAACATCTCATAGAACGAGCCTCTGGCTTATCACTCATGGCAAATCGAACTCTTTTCATATCAAAGCAGAGTAGGCAGATCTCGCCACGATGTTATTGCGACACGCGCCCGTCTCATCAAGCCGTAACAAGGCATTAGTACTCACCGGGAAGATCACCCTTGTCACGACTTCCCAACGCCATGTAGGTGCGATGGTCGATATTCTCATTCAGTGTCCTCACCGACCCATCACAGAACGCGAAATTCACCATGCCGGTATGAGGACTGCGGAATCCAAAACAACCATTGTTGATCCAATTGGTGGGATCGGTCAGAGAGACAACAGTTCGCATTGGGCCGCTTCCAATGTTTGGATTGCAGCCGCTGGGCGACACCTTGAGATTCAACCGGACATTGGTGGAGACATGGGAACGTGGATAGTGCGCGGCCCCCCAGGTCGTCACACCGTAGACCGGAGTACCGCTCGCGATGTACTCCTCAAGCACCCATCCTGTCTCTCCGGCGAGGAGCGTATTACTTGTCCCATCCGTGATATCTCGCCAACTTTTATTTCCCTCGCGCGAGTTCCCGATCGCGCCGTCGTGGAACCCTCCTTCCCAATTCTTGGTCGTCACATAGGTATTACGCCCGGTGTTTCCCTCCACGGGATAACCATAGTAAATAGAAGAAATGTCGGAGTGAGTATCCGAACCGTTGTTGCCCCCGCTCCAGGAATAGCTGCCCCATCCGGTGACCGTCCCCTTATTCTGGCCATCCGAAGGACACGAATAGACCGGCAAGGGATTGTTCAGAACCTGCGCGTTAGAAACACCCGATGCGTTTATGGTGGTATCGCTGTAGCTCTTGGAACGGTCATACAATTGCGAGACATTGCCCTGCTCAATATATGGCAGCACTTCCAGAAAGCTGCCATAGAATTGATTGAACCCATCGGTTGTTTGCCCGCTGTCGGCATGGCCATGGCGGGTGCCCCAGGGCAGCCGACCCAGCGCGTCGGAAAAATTGTGGGTCGCCAGGCCAATCTGCTTGAGATTGTTCTTACACTGGGTTCGCCGAGCAGCCTCACGGGCTTGCTGAACGGCCGGCAACAGCAGAGCGATTAACACCGCGATGATCGCGATCACCACCAGAAGTTCAATGAGCGTGAACCCACCTCGAAGAGCGGTCGACAGGTGGTAATACCTGATAAACTTCTCGTTATTCCTAGTCTTCAATCGTAAATCCTCCCGCAGAGGTGAACTCGAATTGATGTCGTAAGTTGCGGCATAACTCACAACTTTTGAACCTCGTTGAAGACATAGGCAATCCCCATGCCGAACCTGATGGAACGGGAAGTCACGGCTCCGTTATCTGCGATACTGTTGAGCCAGCGAAGATCGCCAGTAACCCGCCAGACCTATCGCCACGAGACGCCATGTCGATCCGCGCGACATCGAAGACGCAAGTTGCGACAAGTCGTACAAAAGGGTGACGCGTGTCGTGGATTCAACGTTGCTGTGTCTTTTGCCATCCAGGGATGGTGATCAGTAACAGTAGGGCAGGCTCCCGCCTGCCAGTAACAGAAGGGCAGGCTCCCGCCTGCCAGTTCGGCTAGCGGAAGGCTTTCAATGCCTTGACCACAACTCAAGCAACAACACGAGCCGGAAGCGCCACGAGCCGGAAGCGTCAGCGACGGGCATGATTAATTAATCACTCCCCCGCCACAAGTTCTTCTTCAACAACCCTCCGAATCAAACCTTTTTTCTTGAATCCCTCTCACTCCCGATCATGAGATAACCAATAATCCGAGTGCCCGTCGCTAACGCTTCCGGCTCGTTGATATGGGACGATTCATTTCATCCCATGCTCCAGCAACGTAGGGCAGGCTCCCGCCTGCCGGTTCGGCGGGGCAGGGGTAGCCCAGGTTGACTGTACTCAGTCTACCTGGGTGGCAAAGCCACAAGAGGTCAAAGTGATTGAAATGAGCTAGCCGATGGCTTTCTTTCAGTCTTGGCTCACAGGTCAGGCCAGGACGCTCAATTTGAGTGACGGTGTACCTCTTTAATCATCGGCAATCAGCCTCTTGCACTTACAGCACATAGATAGCCTGCTGACGAGCAACCTGTGCCACGCCTTGCGATTATTCAGGTCGGTATTCTTCTGTGGCCAATCTTCTCTCATATCCGACTTCTACATTTGCCGGGCTAGCCTCTTCCGGAGCAAATCGTCCAGTTAATTCAAACAAAGAATCATTGGCTCCCCGCAGTAAGGCGGGCTTCTTTCCCTGGATGTAAATCTGCCAGATCGTGATTGATCGCACTTCGCCTCCTGGAACTGGTGAATTAGAGTAACCAACAACCAAACCTTGGCTCGTATAGACCGGTCGAAATATCTCGCTGCCCATGTTTAAGAACCGTAATGCCTCAGACTCGGTAGAAAAGAATTGCCGCCCTTCATCCACCAGAATCCGCCCATGCGGCGTCGTGCTTGCAGCGGGATCATAGAGCCCCGCAGAACCATACCAGCGACTTTTCCGAGGGATCAGCAGACGATCCGCTTTCCAGCCTTCGCCACTAAAGCTTCGCGAAGCCCCATCGCCAGCTTGAATTATTAAGGAGCCATGAGGATGATTCACTATCATGGTGTCTCCGGACTGAAGTACCGTTTCCGTGTGAGGAAGCAGCCCACCACGCTCTTGTTGATATGCGCACCCTAACTGACAGAGGATAATAAAACCTAATATAATCCTTTGCATGATTGGTGATCCACGGGGTAGCACAGCTTCCCGCTTGTGGGGTAGCGGGGTAGCCCAGGTTGACTGTACTCAGTCTACCTGGGTGGCAACGCCACAAGAGGTCAAAGTGATTAAAAGGGCTAGCAGAAGGTTTGATCAGCCTTGGCTCACATATTAAGAAATGGCACTCAATAGATGCAACATTATGCCTTATTTTATCGACAATCAGCCTCCTGTGCTTCCAGCATACAGGACGTCCGAAAACGAGCAACCTGCGCCACCCTGAGAAATTCTATTGTCAATGTAAACGCTTCCTTACTACAAACAAGAGAGCAATCAACCCCAAGATGCATGCGCTAATCCAGAATAGTAAGTAAAAATATGAATGCTTCTTTGGTTGCAATAGATTTACCCTGACTTTAGCCTCACGGGCAGCATTCTCTACAAATGCAAAATACTCTTGAGCTGATGAGAATGATTTATCTGGCTTTCTATCACCCCAGATGTGTACCAACGATTTCTCTGGCTCGTCGACACGCATATTCCGAGGAAACGGAATCTTCAGATCATCAGGGGCGATCTCTTCGTTAACGCTGCATTCTACGATACGAGTCGTGCCCTGGATCGGGCCAGCCTTGCGCTCTATTTTTGCAGGCAACCACACCCCTCCCGCAAATTCCATAAACTCCACAACTTTTGTTTCCACGCCAGACTTAAGCTCCATGCGTGATACCATAAAGCCATGGCTAGCATCTAAATCTAACAAAGCGCCATTCAAAACCTCCCTCTCGCAACGATCAACACGATATCGATAAATTGGCCGCTGAACATCATCAGTTTCAATAAGTGTTGCCTGCTTGGCAAAATCCTCCCAAGTTAGACCATAAATCGGTTCTAACAAAACCATCTGCCATATATGTGTTGTGGGGCCAAGAGGATCACGAAATGCAAGTGACCCATTCATAGACATCATTGTCTCATCGCTGGGGTTAAGAGTGAGGGTGGGATGCGTCCCAAAGGATGGATTCCACCCATTTATGTTGCGACTTTCCTTATCAGAAAACTCAAACTGCAGATACTGACTACGCAAGGGAACCGCAACAAAAGCACCATCGGCATTCAACCGATTTAAAGTTTGTGTAATGCTACGTTGAAAAATGCTGCTGCGCCATGCTTCGCAAATAGTCGTCGTTTCAGCTTTCCCTCCATTAAAAGACGCAGTGTTCTCAACTTTTATGTGGATGCTATGGATTTTGGCTACTGTATCAACAAGCTGACGGAATGGATCCACATCCGCCCCAAAAATGATTGTTGAGGCAGAAGAATACATGAGAAACACTGTCGTTCCAATAAGCCTCATCATGAAATTACTCCTAACGATTATTTCTCATTAACTGCCTGGCAAACAAACCCAGCAGTAACAAGGACAACAACGGCAATCTTGCCCAGTTGGCGAGTGACCGGGGCACGGGATATCATTTGCATAAACCGCGGGGTAGCCCAGGTTGACTGTACTCAGTCTACCTGGGTGGCAACTTACCGACCGCGGCTTTTGTTGATCATCTCTTCCACCTGTTTCTTAATCGCTTCCAGATTGAATGAAGCGGGGGATTGCATTGGTGGATAATCAATGGCGGTCATGGCCAACGCACCTACTTTTTCCTGAACCCGCACGAAACGCCAGAACTCCCGGGCGGCGAAATCGTTGCCGTAACCGAAGGCACCGTTGGCTGTCGTTTCACCTGCTCCCATGACATAACGCTCAAAAGGATCCTGGCGGAGATTCACCATTGTAGGCATCGATGTAACCGACTTCGGGCCTGCCCAACCCGTGGGCTGTGTATAGAACGTGAACTTCATTTCGTTGATACGGATCGCACCCAACTGCGGGCCTTCAAAGTAGAAAATCTCGCTACGCGCCGACGGGCCTTTTCCCTGAAGTAGAGCCAACTGGTTGTATCCATCAAGATGGTTCTTATAGAACTTATCACCCATCTGGACTCCCTTGAGCAACTTGTCGGTGACATTCGGATCACCGGCAGCAGCGAGAAGCGTTGGGAACCAGTCCTGGGAACCGAAAATCTCGTTCTGAATGCTGCCGGCCTTGATCTTTCCCGGCCAACGGACAAGGCACGGAGCACGGAAGCCACCTTCCGTCACCATCCCTTTGGTTCCCTTAAACGGCGTATTGCCACCATCCGGCCAAGTGAAGACTTCCGCCCCATTATCTGTCGTAAAGATCAGAATGGTGTTGTCGGCCTCTCCCATGTCTTCGATCTTTTTCATGATCGTACCGACAATGTCGTCAAGCTGAGCCATCCCTGCTTCATAGAGATTGTAATTGGTGTCGCTATTCATCATGGACTTATACTTTTCGGAGAGATTCGTCCAGATATGCATGCGCGTCGTGTTGTGCCAGACGAAGAAAGGCTTGCCTTCTTTTTTGGCCTTATCCATAAAGGCAAAATCGGATTCCAGGAAGACGTCGTCGACGGTCTCCATGTTGTATTTAACCCCTTCCACCGGGTGCGGCGGCAGGGGGCCATCATCAACGATCTTCTGCTTCCCGACTTTTCCCCAGCGTGGCATGACTGTGGGGTCATCGACGTCAGTTGCCCAGGTGTGCAGCACGTTGCGAGGGCCGTATTTCGCACGAAAGGCAGGGTCTTTAGGATACGAAAACCAATAGGGATCCGACATCGCATCGAGGTGATAGAGATAGCCGTGAAATTCATCAAACCCGTGGAGAGTGGGGAGATACTTATTGAGATCACCCAGATGGTTTTTACCAAATTGACCCGTCGCATAGCCTTGAGTTTTCAGAGCGGCTGCTATTGTAGATGACTTGTCTGGCATGCCGACATCAGCGCCCGCCTGACCCACTGTCGTCAGACCGGTACGGAGGGGGATTTGCCCTGTAATGAACGCGGCACGACCCGCAGTACAACTGGCCTCGGCATAATAATCAGTGAACCGCATTCCTTGCGAAGCGAGCTTATCGAGGTTCGGAGTTTTGCCCGACATCATCCCTTGATGATAGGCTCCGATATTGAACCAGCCGATATCATCACCCATGATGACAACGATGTTCGGCTTCTTCGCAGATTGTCCAGCATTCTCCTGTGCCACGGCTTCGATATTGGCTGAGTGACCAAGGATCGACATCACCATGGCAAGGCAGCCGACAAGTCGCGCCACCCGACGAAAGGGCTTCTTTGTCAGTTTTTTCCTTAGATCTCTGTTCATGGGCATGATGTCTCCTCTTGTGAGATAGCGATCAACGTTGCGGCAGTTACCGAACACAGGAAGGGTAGTTTCCGGCCTTGGTCACAACCATTCCAAGAGAAAATGACAGAACTTTGGGAAAGATTCACAGAAACCGGTCATCCCTTCGGAATCACAGGATTGGTTCCGGGATGGAGGGTGTGGCCTGTGATGCTGTGAAAGCCACACGTCTCGACGGGATTCCGGCTGAATTCCGAAGGTCGATGCCGTACGCAGGAATTGACAGGTGGCATATTGCATTGCGCAAGTCGACTTCTGTATGTTCTGGACAACCTCGCAGTTGTCACTGGTTCTTTTCGCTGACTGTCCGTGTCGCGGGGTAGAAGTAATCACATCTCCTACTGCATGAGTGAGTGCTGACCATGAGTCTTCCACGACTGCTGGCTTCAGGCCTTTCTATTTCGATGCTGCTGATCGGATCGAACGTTGCGCTGGCTCAGCAAAAGGACAAGGTCGATCCTTTTCCTCCCGAGGTCGCAAAACGCTTCGAGGAATTGGAGAAGTCTCTCACCGACGGCATCAAGGCTGATACGAAAGCCATTGAAGAACGGATGGAGAAGCAGGCTCCCCAGGTCGATCCCGATCATCTGGTCTCCGTCACGCCCGACGCAGTGACCATGCAACAACATGCACTGAAGAACGTTGCCTATCGTGAGCAGGTGGTCGATGAATATCTCAAATCGTCGCTGGCGATCAAGAAGAACCAGGCCGAGATGCGTCAGTTCTTAATGCAATGCCTCTACGCAGAAATGGATCTGGAAGGGGACAGAATTTCCGATGCTGACTATGAAACAGGTCGGAAGCTCCTGGAATCCCGCCAGCAGGATCCTTTGATTAAGTTATTCTTCACTCGTGCCAAGCAACTTCGTGGAGAACTGACAACACATGAAAGGCACGATCAGACACTGCATATCCAGAAGAGCTTGGAAGCAGCGAAAGATGTGCCTGCAATATTCGTCTTCATCGCGAATGCCTGGCATTTCAACGCCCGCAGGGTCCTCATTGTCGGCAATAGTGACCCCAAGGTGAGTCGTGATAAAGCGTTTGCTTCGGCGGCTGATTATCTCATCAAGGATCATGACAGGCTTAATCAGGAAGCCTTGCTGGGCTTCACCCGCAACATCCTGCAACCTCAAGCACTTCCTCTCGAACAGCAGTGCGAATTCTATGAGACTTGCCTGTCGCGTCAGAAAGTTGACCCCTGGATCCTGCACGTCATCGCCGGCGGATTCTATCGGAGTGTGGCCTGGTTCCATCGCGGCAACGGCTATGCAAACACGGTCACCGAAGAGGGTTTTCAAAAGCTCGACTACTTCATGAATCGAGCCGCGATGCACCATCTCCGCGCGTGGTATCTCCATCCGGAATTCCCCCGACCAGCCTGGGAACTCATGGAAATGACGTTCATGGCCATCGATACCGGTTGGAGCAAAGAGCAGTGGCTGATGGAGACGATCCGCATTCGCTGTGATTATCCCAATGTTTATACCTCCTATCTGCAATCACAGTTGCCTCGCTGGGGTGGATCTCACCAGGGGATGGTGAATTTCGCCAGGCAATGTCTGGCCACTGAACGCTGGGATACAAAAATCCCGATGCTGGGAATAAACGCCCTGTGGCGACTTCAAGTAGATGTTCCTCCTGGGGGACATCTGGGGGAAATGCCTGAAGCCAAAGAACTGGCAGACGCCAGTCTCGATGCCCTGAAACCAGTGTTATCTTCTGGGAAAGCACGCATTGAAGATTACCTCCCTCATCTTTGCATCATCGCGTCTGTGCATATGGAGGCGGCTGATTTCGCAAAGGCAAAGGAGTGTTTTGAATTGCTGGAAAGCCGCGGCCTCAATCACTGGAGTCCAACGAACGGTGTTAATTATTGGCAGGCATATGGGCTTTCAAGTGCTTTGAGCGGCCCTGCGGCTCAGGATGTCGCCAATTTTCATGCCGCCGTTTTTATGTCGCAGGACTCGTCTCCCACTTCAGAGGAGATTGACGAATGGAAGCAGGAATTGGCCGCCATCAGAAAGAAAGATCCCAACCCGTCATCAGAATTCTATTTCAAGGAATCGGAAAAAGTTCTTGACCAATTGAGCACCTATACGGCTGGGGAATGGGTTCAACTGACGTTCGACGACGCACTTCACGGCTGGA
Organism: Planctopirus sp. SH287; assembly: GCF_056500625.1. Classification (NCBI taxonomy): domain Bacteria; kingdom Pseudomonadati; phylum Planctomycetota; class Planctomycetia; order Planctomycetales; family Planctomycetaceae; genus Planctopirus; species Planctopirus sp. SH287. The sequence continues at coordinate 4,434,835 of NZ_CM151403.1, forward strand.
TCGTCATGGCGGAATCCGTGAATATGGAAGGCGATCACACAGTCGTACTCCGCAGTTCCTCCAAGAAGAAAAATACGATCATTCAGCCAACCGCAAGGTTCCGCCCTCCTTTCGTTGTGGAAGCCGAAATCTGGGCGGGAAACCCACTGGACGGTGGTGCCTATACGGGGATTGTGGTGGGCAGCAACATGTGGACCCGATCGAAGTCACCCCAGTTGATCTCTTCAGGGACGGATGGCGACACTGTCTCTGTCGAACAATACCACAAGCGAATCAGAGGAGATCTCTCATCCTCATTCCACCGTCCTAAGCATCGCTGGAACAGCAGGGGCTTTGTGCCACTTTCCATCCGCCAATGGCCCGGCGCCCTGCAATTCATTGCCTGGAATCGTGTGATCCATTCCGATCTGAACTACGAATTGCCGGTCAATGATCATCTCCATTTTGGAAATCTCCAAGGCGGGGGATCGACCGCGGTCATGAAGCTTCGTAACGTCCGGATCCGACGTTTAACCATCGACCCACCGCCAAAGAAGATGAATAAACAGGAGGAACGCGAATACCATCTTCTGGCGCTCAAGGAAATGCCGGAATCTCCGTTCCACATGAACGCGATGGGCCAATTACTGTTCGAAGCAGAGGAATGGGAAGAGGCTTTGCCTTATCTCAAGTCATTGGATGATCGCCAGTTTGATGTCATGTCTTTGGACTACATGCTTGCGAAGTGTTATCTGAATCTGCACGAGTATGAATTGGCGGCCAAGCACTTTCGAAAAGATCGCATGGCATCGGACAAGGCCAGAGAACACAGCGAGAATCTCGAACTGGCCTGGTTGCTGGCGGTGACCAAAGATGAGGAGAAGCAGCAAGGGTCAGATGCTAGCCTCTGGATGAGGTTCATCAAAATGGATGAAAAGTTCTGCAAGGAGAACAAGTTTCGGGTCGCACTCACCACCGCAGCTGTCGAAATGCAGATAGGCAAACCGGAACCGGCCCTGAAGGCTGCGGAGGAAGCCGTCACACTGGCCAAGTCAGACGATGAGAAAAAACTGGCGCAAGATGTTCTGAGCGCCATCAAATCCGGCAAACCCTATCGATTGCCTTCCAAGTCGAAATGACAGGTATCTGATACGCATTCCAATTTGAAATAGCGATCTGTGTGCCAAGCTCACGGCTCTGAGCTGTCTATTACACACATCTCCGAATCCACAGCGGGTAGCCCAGGTTGCTTTGCAACCTGGGCCGGCAAAGCCGGTGAGAGGTCGCAGTTTGAGTCAACCTGGCGAGGCCGTACTCGGTCAAACAAGAAACGTTCTGCCTCGCGCTAGCCTGGATGATTCATACTTCTCCGGAATTTCGACATAACCCCTTTGTTTCATTAACACCTTCAGGAGACAACCTCCTACGGCACTGCCGCCCAGGTTGCAAAGCAACCTGGGCCAACCATGTCAATTTCATGGTGCGGTTCAGGTGGCGAAAAAGTTACGCATAAAAGACAACAGCTTTGGGCAAGCATGTTTTTGCAATCATCAACGCGATTATTCAAGTTGCGATTCGTATAACGCGGGCCTTACGTTTTTGTCCGAAAGACCTGCGGTGTCACACCGACATGTTTGACAAAGATTCGCGTGAGATGCGTCCCGTCCCAGAATCCACAGTGAGAGGCGATTTCATCGAACGTCATGTTCTTGCCGTATTGGGTAATTAATTGCTTGGCACGCTCAACCCGCAATTCAATCAGCTGGGCATGAACGCTTTTGCCAGTGGCCTGCGAGAAGACCTGCGTCAGGTACGATCGGCTGACACCCGCCGCCGCCGCGATTTCGGTCAGCGTGATTTTTTGACTTAATTGATCACGCATAAAGCGGAGGGCTTTGTCGGTGATCAACGCGGCACTGCTTTCATACTTGGGGAAAGCGAGCCGCTTTTTCTCGCCCATCAGGAGCAATCGCCCCACTAAAGAAATAAACGTCCCTTCGACAAGAATGGAGTCAGCGGGTGAGGTGGCGTTGACGGAACTCCAGAGCTGTCTCATCAGTCCGGGAATGAACGGATCCTGCAATTCTTTGGAAGGAGGGCGCCGGAGATGCTCTCCCTCCGTTTCCAGAATTTCACCGGCGATCTGCCGCAATTCGATTTCCGGAAAAACCAGAATCAGGTTCGTAAAATGATTATGGACATTCCCCCGGATACGAGAGACTTCCACATTGGGCGGTGCCAATAAAAAAGAATCCGGCTGGCGCTGAGTCCATCCCTCACCATAGTTGACTTCATGCAAGGCGGGCGTCTTATTCATATGCAGACGCAGCATATAGTCGGGCTTGGGCGTTGTCGGCGTCGCAACATGACGTGAGCTTTGGTAAAGCGCCAGAGACCTTCGCGCAGAAAAGTGATACTCCACGTTACTGCAATCACTGTCCGAAACAGAGGGCTGGACATACCTCGAAAGAAAATGCGAGGCAAACGGCGAATGATCGGCCGGCGTGTTGCCGCGAGAATCGTGATCCATGTTTGGCCCTGTGATTGGCAATTGTGCCACCGACATCCCTTCCCCCTCATCAAAACGTGATCACCATTGGGGAAATGGCAGAGCACGAAGTCATTTTTATGATGAAAAGGGGAATTGTGGACACAATTTCTGACAATTGAAGTCATTTTACAAATTTAAATATTGCAGATGATCTCGCCAACAATATAACACTCATTCAGTGAGTATTTTAATTGTTTCCAGAAATCATCGTCTCGAAGCCATTAATTCTCAATGAAAACATCGTTCGATTTCCAATGGGATTTCAGCAAACCAACTCACAGGCGACTTCACGGTTAAGTCACTTGTGAGAAAAGGATCAGGTGGGGCCTCATCTCATCTTCCTGCAGTGCAGCGGGCTTAAGGAAATGAGGTGCATTGAGTCATCGGGGCAGGTCAGAAGCTGTTTTTACAAGGAGCGGCGTAGTTGCCACCGTCATTCTTAAGAAACCGCCAACAATTTGTGAAACCTCAGATTGTCAACAGTTCACGCGCACTGTAACACAGGCTACGCGCTCCTCGTCAAGTAGTGATTTCTGTTCTCTCGCAACGATTGGCAAACGTTCTTCGGAACTTCTGCCAGAGTTCGAGAAGTCCTCACTCATAAACAGGGGCTGCTTTTATGCGTCATTTCTTGAGGAACGATCGCAAGTTCCGCACGGGTTTTACCCTCGTTGAGTTACTGGTCGTCATTGCCATTATCGCCATGCTGATCTCGCTGCTACTGCCAGCAGTCCAGCAAGCCCGCGAGGCAGCAAGGCGAACACAATGCCAGAATAATCTCAAGCAGATCGCATTGGCGGCGCATAATTTCGAGAACACCTACGGCCATCTCCCGCCGGGTTTCAATTCCATGGACAAGACTACGCCCGGCGGGCATTTTCCTCCCACAATTACTGGCGCTAACCTCGCTGGTTCTCAGTCCGGGCCGTTCCCCCATATGCTTCCGTACTTCGACCAAGGCATGGTTTACAATACGATTAACAAGAATCAAATCAATCCCGATGCCGACCTGACGACGCAATCATTCTGGCATAACGAAGCCACAACTCGTAGTGCCGCTTTCACGCGTCTGCCTCTACTTATCTGCCCATCAACAGCCCCTTCTCCATATGACAGCACAGGGAATGTTTACTGGGCGATTATTTACCATCAAGCAACAGCGAACAATGCGACCTTCAACGCCTATGGCATGGGTGTCACCAATTCATTGGGTGGCAAGTTTTATCGCGATCTCGGTCGTACAAATTACGTCGGAGTGGCAGGCTGGGCAGGAAATGTAGAATCCTCGACCCTTAATAAATACAAAGGCATCTTTTCGCGTCGAACTAAAACAAAGATTGGTGAAATTACTGACGGAACATCAAATACATTGCTATTTGGCGAGATCATTGGCGATTTACGAAATGATGGTCGCTACCTTCACACCTTGGCCTGGATGGGAACCAATTGCCAAATCACCGGGATGGGACTGGTTGCCAATCGAGTTGCTTCAAACGAATCAACGATGCTTCTTTACCGTTTTTCCAGTCCCCATACTGGAGTTGTGATGTTTGCCATGGCCGACGGTTCAGTGCGGCCATTCAGCGTGAATATGAACCAGGCCATTCTGCGTCAATCATTAGCAGGAATGTCTGACTCAGATGTGGTTAGTGAATACTAAAATACGTGTATCTATGAGAGCAACACCATGAATACATCATTCAACATAATAAATATCTGTCTTTTTACTAATCGAATCAATCATTTCATTTATGGATATGTTTAAATATGGAGAGCGATTTCAATTTGGGAGTTAAGCCGCTTTACCTTGTATTTGCGGTTACACTGATTCTTTGGTTGGGCAGTTGGTGGGTCTTCTCAAAATCGGACAATGAGCCAAACCCTCAAGCGCAACAACCGCGTACCACTGAAGATGGGCGGCCTCTCTCTGATGATATTATCCCTATCTAACTGGAGATCCGGGTATGTCAAAAAAATGCCGCTCTTCTCAAGCACGCAGAATCGCTGCAGAATTATGTTCGCATGAACATAAGTGTCAGTTTTTACAGGGCGGGCCGTACTTCCGACTGTCGCCTAAAGAATTTGTCAACAAACGATGAAGTCTCGGGTTGTCAAGAGACAATAAACCACGCAACACTGTTCAACGCGCTCTCCATTAAGTCGTCTTTTCTGTTCTCTCGTATCCACTGGCCAAACATCTGTCTGGGATGTTCTTCAGGGTGCGAGTCATTTTCACGTTCTACCAGGAGAGGTTCTATGTTTTTTTCCGTGAGGAATGATCGCAGGTTTCGCGCAGGCTTCACTCTCGTTGAGTTACTGGTGGTGATCGCGATCATCGCCATGCTGATCTCGCTATTATTGCCAGCTGTGCAACAAGCCCGCGAAGCGGCCCGCCGAACACAGTGCCTGAACAATCTCAAGCAGATCGCGTTGGCGGCGCATAATTTTGAAAGCACCCACGGCCATTTGCCGCCGGGTTACAACGCCGCCAGTGCGACATCCTCGGGGATTATCACCACGTTAACAGGGTTCGCAGTCAGCGGATCTCGCGTTGGTCCTTTGGTTCATTTGCTCCCCTATTTCGAGCAGGCTCCGGTTTACAACACAATCAACAAGAATCAGCTCAACGTTGATGTCGCTGCTACGACCCAGACGCTCTGGACCACGGAAGCCACGACCAGCAAAGCCTGCCTGACCCGTCTCCCCATGCTGATCTGCCCCTCGAACTCTCCGAGTCCCTATGAATCCACCAGTGTGTATTCATCGATCATCACATATGTTGCTGGCAACGGCAATTTGACCACTAGCGGAATTTTAGCTGCCGCGACGGTTGGCGGGGTGCCTAACAGTAATGTTGGCCGGACCAACTACGTGGGAGTCGCGGGTTGGGGGGGAGTGACCGGACGTGAAGATGTTGACAAGTATCATGGAGCCTTTTATCGACGCAGCAAGACCAGACTTGGCGAGATCTCCGATGGAACTTCCAACACACTCCTCTTCGGTGAGGTGATCGGAAACCAGACCGCAAACGGAGTTCTTGCTCAGGCCCTGCCATGGATGGGCTCTAATTGCCAGTCGATGCACACCGGCACGATCGCCAACAGATTTTTTACCGGGTTTGGAGCTGATCTCGGTTTACGTTTCTCCAGTCCACACGTGGGGATCTGCATGTTCGCCATGGCCGACGGATCCGCCCGGCCATTTAATATCTACGTCAGTCAGAACGTGATCCGTTACTCCCTGGCGGGGATCAACGACGGCGAACTCACTGGCGAATACTGATCCCCATGTCTTTCTTTTTCCCATTGTTTGCGAACTTCTTAAAATCGACTCGGTTATCACAAAATGGAAAACCAACTCTTCTCCAGTCCGAAGCCTATATATGTCATATTGGGGGTAGTCTTTGTATTATGGCTGGGGAGTTGGTGGCTTTTTCAGCCGGTAGAAGCTGAACCTCATCCCGAGGATGTGCAGGTGAGAGAGTCGGAAACGTCTCTCCTGATTGAGGGGTAAGAATCTGTCCGGGAATACTCTCTCTCCCGCTGACGGAAGAGAACCGAAGTGAAGGCCGATTAACCCTCCGTGTCTCATAGCAATAGACAACCTCTCATCGAGAGCGACATCCTCCCCCTTGTCCGGCCAGCGACCCTTCTCCCTCAAACGGAGAAGGATTTCAGCATTCTCGGATCGTCTCTCACCGACGCAATGACAGAGTGGATCTCTCCGTGATCTTTTCAATGTCAGCTCACACGTCACGCGGGATGATCACGGAGGGATCGTGCCTAGCCGGACATGGGACGCACCGGAGGAGTCAAAGTTTGACTCGCCCGCAAACAGGCCGCGTGTACACCGAGCAATTATTTTTGAATTTTGTGCGAAGCAATTGGGCCACTTTGTGGTTAACTTTTCAGAGGCATCTGCGCGCGCACCGTGGCACCTGAAAAAGTGAAACGAAGAGGATTTCTGCTTGGCAGAAAGTTCTTCTCGAGACTTTATTAACTTCAAACCATGACAGCATGCCTCTGATTATTGTTCATTGGAAAACGTCCCATGCTCCGACATTGTGTCTCCTGGTGCCTCACATCATGTGTCTTCCTGGGCTGTGCCAGCCAGGTGTGGTCGAACGATCACATCTTCACCATTGGTGGTGGCCCCAGACCAGAGAGCAATCAGATCTCGCTCGAGAACAACGTTCACTATTTTCAGCGCGTGCTGGATCGCCTGCACCTGAAAGATCTTCCCCAGAAAATTCTGTTTTCTGATGGGGGAGCCGAACAGCAGGATTTGCAGTTCGATGCCCAGCGAAACCCCGAAGACTTGCGTGTCCTGCTGGCTGATATCATCGGGCCTGCCAATGGAATCAACTTCGATTATCGAACCAGCCTGCTCCCGATTGTGGATGGCTCCGCCACTCCGGCGACGATTGAAGAAACGTTCAAGAAATTTGGTGCTCAACTGGCCAATGGTGATCGCCTGATTGTCTACTTTACCGGCCATGGCGGCCGCGCTCGTGGCGAAGGACCACAGGCAGGAAGCTCTCGCGGGCCGGGCGGGTCACGTCCGCCTGCCAGTGATTCCCGACGTGAGCCAACGCCGCTGGAAGCCCCTTCTGGCGACGCGAAAAGTTCTTCCAGTGGGCTGGCCGAGAATGCTCCCGCCAGTGCCGATCGGCCACAGAACGTGGAATCCAGCACTCGTCCGCCAGAAAGCGGGAAAGGCAATCGGCCACCGGCTTTTGCGAATAACATTATGCACCTGTGGAACAGCACGGATCTGTCTGTCACTGAGTGGACAGAAAAGCTGGATCAGCTTCCCAAAGATGTCCCGGTCTTTGCCGTCATGGTGCAGTGCTATAGCGGTGGCTTTGGCAATTTCGTCTTCAAGGGAGGAAACCCCGCGAATGGGCTGGCAGAACATCCGCGTTGCGGGTTCTTTTCGACCGTGCCAGACCGTGTTGCCGCCGGTTGTACGCCGAACGTCAATGAGGCGGACTACCGTGAGTATTCGTCTTATTTCTTTGAAGCGTTGTGTGGTGAATCCCGCACCGGGCAACCGGTGACATGCCCGGATTACAATCGAGACGGACAGACATCATTCCTGGAAGCTCACGCCTACACCGTCCTGAATGCCGACACGATTGATATCCCCGTGCGCACCACTGATATCTATCTTCGCAACGTCTCGCGAACAAAAGGTCAGGACGGCCTCCTGACGGCTAATTCTCCCGTCGCTGATCTGCTCGCAAGTGCCAGTCCGATTGAACGGGCTGTGGTGGAAGGGCTTAGCGAGCGATTTGATCTGAAAGGGACTGACCGGGCCAAGGATGTTGATCAGGCCATTCGCAGCAAACGCGAGGAAAAGCAGCGATTAGAAACGGAAGTTCGTACTCATCGAACAGCAGTCACCAGTATCAAGCGGGAGATCTCCGGCAGCGTGCGAAAGCGCTGGCCGTTCATCGCCAGCCCCTGGCATCCTGAAACGGCCCGATTGATCACAGAAGAAGCCGACGTCGTTCGCAGCGAAATTTTGAACCACAAACGCTACCCCGAGATGAAAAAGAAGCTCGAAGAGATTAAAGGCTTGTCGGCTGAGGTCGATCAGAAAGAGCTTCAAGTCGTGAAGCTTGAGCGACTGAAATACTGGCTGGAAACATTGGCTCTGGCGGAAAACCTAAAGACGCTGGCCGATGAAAAGAAACAGGAAGGCCTTCGCCGCATTGTGGAATTAGAATCAACATTCCTCACCAAGACACCTGTAGAACCAGCGGCAGGCACATAATTTAATGCCCTGATTTCATGCCCCTGGGTCGTTTAGCAGGGTAGCCCCGGTTGAAATTCCGATTTCTACCGGGGTGGCAACGCCACAAGAGGTTTCACAAGTGGTTTTCAAAGTGCCACGTGACCCGGCAGATACAAACCTCTTTTGCCTCTGGCACACAGGTAGCCCGCAGACGGGCAACCTGTGCCACCCAGCGACCTATGTAGTGCCATGCTTAACACCATAGCTGCTTGTGCAGCAGAGCAGATGGCAAGATGCTGGCGGTTATAAGCAGAGGCACTGAAAATGGCAAACAGAATCAACAGCAAGTTTTTTGTGAATAGACATAACTTAGAAGTGCCTGCGTTTTCAGCAACACCCCTTATCATGGGACTCACACATTCCTCGATTATTGTCGCTACTTTTCTGATTGCCTATCTGGCGAACTCCTGGCAGACAACAGATGGATTAGTATTGGCAATTGTTGGGGGAAGCATGGCGATGAGCATCGGCTCAACAATTGTAGCTTGCGCTTACCGTCAGTTGTGGTTGATTCTGTTTACTTGGGTTGTGACGGCAGCAGTGATTGTTTTCACGCCGCTATCATGGCTAGGTGTTGGAGTCTAGTTTCATCATAATAAGTGTGACCCAGAAACTTCACCCAATTAACCCTAAGCCGGCTGCCAGAGATGGTGGCCGGCTTTTTCTTTGCTCCTCCCGAAAAGTGATCCCGCGTGAAATCAAGATTGGCTCATTCTCCGCTCACCAGGCTGAGGAGCAGGGTAGCCCCGGTTGAAATTCCGATTTCTACCGGGGTGGCAACGCCACAAGAGCTTTTCACCAGTGGTTTTCAAAGTGCCACGTGACCCGGCAGATACAAACCTCTTTTGCCTCTGGCACACAGGTAGCCCGCAAACGGGCAACCTGTGCCACCCAGCGGTGCATGGCAATTTAGTAGTCATGTAGGGTGCATGAAGTTCCGACGGAATGCACCAACACAGACGATCTACGGTTTGGACTTACCCATGAAATGTGGGCGCGGGGAAAAGCAGGGTAGCCCCGGTTGAAATTCCGATTTCTACCGGGGTGGCAACGCCAAAAGAGGTTTTCACAAGTGGTTTTCAAAGTGCCACGTGACCCGGCAGATACAAACCTCTTTTGCCTCTGGCACACAGGTAGCCCGCAGACGGGCAACCTGTGCCACCCAGCGGTGCATGGCAATGTAGTAGTGATGTAGGGTGCATGAAGTTCCGACGGAATGCACCAACACAGCAGGGTAGCCCCGGTTGAAATTCCGATTTCTACCGGGGTGGCAACGCCACAAGAGGTTTCACAAGTGGTTTTCAAAGTGCCACGTGACCCGGCAGATACAAACCTCTTTTGCCTCTGGCACACAGGTAGCCCGCAGACGGGCAACCTGTGCCACCCAGCGTTTATCTATAAATAGTCATACAACTGAATCGATGCATGGCGCCTCGCTTCCTACACCCTGCTGAACACTTCCCACAGAATCTCAAACCATATCGACCGAATCCCATTCGGCGAGGAAGCGATCGTAGAACTCCTGGGTCAACTGATGCCGGCGTTCGGCCCATTGGCGGCCGCTGGGCGTTTGCATACGGTCTTTCAAAAGCAACAGTTTTTCCGTGAAATGGTGCAGCGTGGCACCACTCTTCTGCTTATATTCATCGAACGATTGATGCAGAACAGCTTCTCGCTGAGGATCGTGCATGGCGCGGCCTCGAGATCCCCCAAAGGCAAAGGCCCGGCCAATCCCAATGGCACCAATCGCATCCAATCGGTCCGCGTCCTGCACACACTTTCCTTCCAGCGTGGGCATCTCTGTGACAACGCCCGCCCCCTTGTACGATAATCCCTCAATGATGTCGGCGACGTGCTGAATGATCTCACTCTCGACGTTTAATGGCGTGAGCCATTCCCTGGCAATACGTCCTCCCACGTCTTCCCGATCGGCCTGAGATTTCCAGTCACCAACATCATGCAACAGGGCGGCTAACTCGACAATAAACGCATCAGCCCCTTCCCGCTCCGCCAGGCGCAATGCCACATGCCTGACTCGCTGGATGTGCCACCAATCATGACCACTGGCATCATGTGATAAAGCCTGCTCAGCCCGTTTTGCAATATCATCAATCACACGCTGCTGCGCGCCACTCAAGCCCTGATTCATCACCGCTCCATTCATCAATAACATCTTGTCGGCATCAATCTCTGAGCCTCAAGTCACACGTCCGACAGATTTCCAAATTTATCAAAGTTCATTTCTTGCCACTCGCTGACGCGGGAGAGATCGTTCCTTAAACCAATCTCCGCTGCAAAGGCTTCGCTGACAAGCACGTCCTCCAGATGCAGCGTGTCGGAAATCTGCACGATTCGGGCATCACTAGGGGGAATCCAGCCGATGGTCTTCAATGCCTGAGCAATCACTTCCCGATCATTTGCATATGAGACCGGGATCATGGCACCGGTCGGGTGGCTGGCGGTAATGCAGTTGATCTGGGTGATTTCCCGATTGATGCTGGCCACGGTTCGGTCGTTCGTAAATTCAGCGATGCCAATTCCTGTGGCGTTGCCGTGTGTGGCTTCGGTCAGACCTTTCACAAAGATGCGACGAACGCGGGCGTCATCCTGATCGGTGGCAGCGTGATCGTTGTATTTCCTGCCGACAATATTCGTATCCATGCCCGTGCCGCTGATGTTCTTGCCAATGCGGTCGACAATGAGTAGATCAATCTCCTCAAAGGGAAGCTTGGGAAGATAAGCTTTGGCTTGCCGCAGCAGTTCAGCCTCTTTCACGGCAAATTGCTCTACTGGGACACCAGCGATGCGAGCCGTCTCATCGAACGCATTTTCCACGATCCCCAGACCTGCGATCACCTTGGCTTTTTCCAAAACAATCGGAGCCACTTCCGACCAGATTTCACGAAAGCTGGAACGGACAATGGCCTGATGATAAAGCATCGCGCCCGTATGCTTCCCCAATCCGATCAGCAGCATTTTGTGCAGGCCCGATTCAATCTCTCCGACAAAGCCCGTGTGCGGCTTGATCCGGTTAACAACCAGCACGTGGTCGGCTGACAACGCATGGCGATCGATATGCACGGGCACGCCAGCTTTTGTGTGAGCAACAATCCCGGTTTCCATGGAAGAGTGGATTTCGCAACCCATGGTTTGGGGGGTGATGCCATAATCTGCGAGAAGCTGCGCCTGTCCCGTTGCGGTCGCACCTCCGTGGCTTCCCATCGCGGGAACAACGAAGGGGATCCCGCCCAGCGATTGAATGAATTCAACGACAGCTTTGATTATCACATCGATGGAAGCAATCCCGCGACTCCCCGCAGTGATGGCGACGGTTTCGCCACAAGCCAGCTTCTGATCCAGCCGCAGGAGGGAGAGTTCCCGATGAACGGCTTGGGGAAGATGGACTTCGAGTGGCCGGGAAAATGTTTGTCGCAGCCGGGCCAATCTTGGGAAAAGTTGGGCATGATTTTCCAAATGGGCCGTGTTGGAAAGTGATGACATGGAAGCAAATCCCGACCGCGAAAGCGAAGAAAGTTTCACGCAAGTTGTTGTATGGTAACACTAAACCCGCCAAGACGATGTGGCTGATTGAAAGAGGACCTGGCTTCAACGGTGTGAAGACAGTGATCGCACGCACCAGTTACCAGATGACGATCTATTCAAAGTGCTGAACTCAGTCATTGAGATGAGCCGCAAAATTGATTAAGCTGGTGGAGAGAGATTCGTGGCAGGTGAGAGCCTGCTCGGATCTCTTTTCACGAGTCACTGCATTTTTGACTGGTGACGAGAGCCGCGCCAGGAAGGCCATTTCCTCGCCTCTATCATTTTTTTGTTCGTTGGAGATTCAACATGGCCTCAACCCGTGCCGATGCTCTTGCCGAAGTGATTTTTGCCCTGAAGCGAGCCGACAAGCTTGCCACGCATAACGAGGCAGCAGCACAGTGCGGCTTTAAGCCCGGTGCCGCCAGCAAGGCACTTTTGACGGCATTGAATGCTGTCCGCCGTGACTGGCCTCACCTTCAGTGGTATCGCATTGTCGGAAACGAAGGGAACATTCCTGCGGAATCCGAGCAGGCAGGTCTTCTGGAAGGTGCGGGAGTGGAACTCGCTCCCTCAACATCAAATCCTGCGGAACTGGTGATTGTGGATCAGGAGCGCTGGCTCATGACCACCACCGTCACTGCTGCCACGGTCTCGTAGTCACAGTCTCGCAGTGACAGTGTCTGACATTCCAGAAGATCCCCTTCGTTGACAGTCCAGTCTCTCGGGACGGACGATCCGATGACGTTGAATGATCTGTGATGACGATCTCCTCTCACCCGGCATGCTCCATGCCGGGTGAGTGTGTTTCATGGGCGGGATCGATCGCCATGAACCTGCCAACGAACCTGCGGCTGAGTTCAGTGATCTGCCAGGATTTGAGGGGGTTTGCCACTGGCATGGCAAACTCTCCTGCCTGGATCGCTTGTCGCAACGGCGCCGTTCAGTCGGCTGAAAAAAACTCTGTTGGTGAAGATCAGCAGCTTCAGCCGATCCCATTCATCGGTGGGTGGGGATTTCTCTTCTGCGACTTCTTGATCGCGTTCTGTCTGGCATTCTTTTCAGCCGCTGCGAGCAGTCTGCTTACTGTCCGCGCGTTTTGTGGCCGATGAAAGCTGATGTCAGTTTGAGTGCAACCAGTTGTCCGCTCGTTGCTCAACGTCTTGTGACCAACTTCATGGCCGTTGAAAATCGACCCCCGACGCAATTTTCGTTGTTTCGCGATTTTGGCCATGGAATCCCAGGCAGGACACCTCGCGCATGCGTCGACTCTTCCGATACTATTCTTCGTTGCCATCCGTTTACCGTGCCAATGGCGGGGCCATCGCAGTGGCTTTTGTCACATTGGTGGGTCTCCGACTCGAATTTGACCCGTCCATTGCCGGTGCAGATTATCGGCAGATGGTGGTCAAAAAGACACAACCACTGAAAATGTCTTTTGGCGGGAACACTCCGGCTCTGGCTCAGGAAAATGCCAACGCCGAAACGGGTGTCGCCTTGGCAAACGCCAGTTCTGGCGGAACAGGGCCATTGGCAAATCCTTCGGCCATTTCTGCCGAAGCGGAATCTTCTCTGGCCTTAAAGCCTTCCACCACTGCTGAGGCTGAGCCAGTTCACATGGTGAACCTCCGCCGTAAAGTGGCGATGCTTAGCGAAGGTCTGTTGCATCTTCAGCAGGTTCCTGATTACACCGCCCAGTTCACCAAGCAGGAACTTGTCGCTGGTGAACTGACGGAAGAACAGACGATGTTCGTTAAGATTCGTCATGCCCCGTTCAGTATTTATCTGAAGTGGCTGACAGGAGACACTGGTCGTGAAGTGCTGTATGTCGCGGGTGAAAACTCGGACAAGATGATTGTTCACGCTGGTGGCTGGAAGGCCCGCTTGCCGGCTCTCTCCATAGAGCCTGAAAGCTCATTGGCGATGGCGGAATCCCGACACCCGGTGACCAAAGCCGGCCTGCTCGAATTAACGAAACTTCTCCTCCATTACCACAACATTGATCTCAAATCGAATAACCTCGCCTCGTGTGACCTCCTGGAAAACGAGACGTTTGGAGACCGTCCCTGTACGGCATTCCAGGTGGAATACCTTTCAAAGACTCAATCACCCGATTATCGCAAGACGATTACGCTGATCGATAATGAGTGGAAGATTCCTGTCTGCATCCGCAATTATTCCTGGCCATCAAATGGTGGGGAAACATCGGAAACTCTCGACGATGACACGCTGGTAGAAGCCTATAGCTACACGGAAATTGAGTTCCGCCAGCAGTTGGCCACGGCCGATTTTGATTCGAGCAACGAAGAATATCGGTTCCGCCGCAATTAACTCTTCGTCGCTGACAGCCTTCCCCGCATGTCAGAGGCCGTGATCAGTGGTTCGCAAGTGATGCCATGTTGCTGAGGCCGGGTGAGAATTTTCTCGTCCGGCCTCAGTCGTTTCCCGGTATCAATCGGAAGCCATCATCTGAGCCATCCATGAGATCCCGATGTCATCCAGCGAGTGTGGAACGTTGGCCAGAAGGACGATGCCAACGCTGTGGTCAGGCGCAAACGCGACAAAGCTGCGCGATGCGGTGGTTCCCCCGTTGTGGAACACAATGCGTTGCACAGGATCAGCCGTGAGAGAATTTTGTCCCTGGGCAGCAGGGCGCGGCGGCAAAGCGATGAGATGCCACCCCAAACCCATGATGAGTTTGCGGGATGTGGCGGGAACCTCACGAGGAAACTGCGCCACCAAAGTGGTTCTTAAAGCCGTTGCCAGGCGGGATTCTTCCGGGTGAAGCCCATCGCCCGCTTGAACTTCTTTTTCACCTGGTTTTGGGCCGCAATGAAGTTGAACCCAGCGAGTCAGGTCATGACTGGTCGATTTCAAACCGCCAGCCGCTTCCAGCGTAGCGAACTCCCACATGGGAGCCGGCGTCCCCTCTTTATCGAAGGTGGGAACGACATGTGATTGCATCGCCGGCGTCATCTGGAAAGCGGTCTCGTGCATGGAAAGGGGAGCCAGTACCGACGTTCTCAATGCGGTCTCGAAGTCTGGTTGACCGGCAGCTTTTGCCAGAGCATGCCCCAGCAGTCCCGTGCCAAGATTTGAGTAGAGATATTTGCTACCCATCGGATGTGACAATTTCAGGGTCGACATCGTGTTGGCGAGGTCTTCCCGCTGAAACTGTGAGTAAGGATTCAGCACGGTTTGATGTTGGCGAGCGAAAGCAGCGATGGTGGGTGGTTGCACAGGCAAGCCGGAATAATGCGTTGAAAGCTCTCGCAATGTGATCTGGCGGGTTCCTTCAGAGGATACTTCCTGAGGAAGTTGCCACTCATCGGGCAAGTATCGATTTGCTGGATCATCCAGACGGAGGCGGTTTTCAGCCACCAGAACAGCCAGCAAACCGGCTGTAAATGTCTTGGTGACTGAAGCAATGGCAAAGACGGAATGTTCGTTGACTGCTTGTAACTGCCCCTCTTTTTCAAATTTTCCCGCCGTATAAAACGCCGTTTTCCCCTGTTGAATGATCGTTGCGGCAATAACAGCTTGGGGATGCTGGTCAACGTAAGCTCGGATGGACTTTTCCACCTCGCCTGAAGGAAGATCTTTAGCGGAAAGCATTTGCTGCTCTCCAATGGAAAACAACATCACCAATCCTAGGAGACACCCACGTTGAACCAGGCCATCTGGTAAGGCAAATGCTCGACGAATCGTCTCAGTTTCCCTGTGAAACGAGTGCTTAAAGACTGTCCGGGAAAATTCCCTTTTTCCACGTGAGAGAGAGCTAGTGTGGGAGAGCCGATGAACCATCAGTGTTTCCAATGCCAATGCTTAACCCTTCATCTGATCCGGCCTGCGGCCCAACTTCTCCCTGAGGGAGAAAGATTTTCACACTCCCTCTCCCGTTTGCGGCCGGGGTGTGGGGGCTTTATACGCATTCCAATTTGAAATAGCGCTCTGTGTGCCATGCTTGCAACTTTGGGGGCAAGCATGTTTACGCGATCCTCAACACGTAATTTCAAGTTGCGATTCATATCAGGTGCAACCAGAGCAGGTGACCCACTGGCGGTTTTTGCCGGTGAGCAAAAGGCATGATCCGCCGCTACATTCAATTCAACTCATACAGGCGGAGTTTTTTAACCCCGCCAGACCGGAAAGCGGCAAGTCCACCACCCGCCAATACCGATACATACGACACATTCGGAATTCTCGCGTGGATTGCAGGCTGATTCTCTCTAGAGAAAAGCCTGACCACGTATTGTCTCGTCGCCAGCAGGATGACCCTACTGTGGACACTCGACCAGGGAAGGTGAACATGCCCCTTCGGTATTCACTCAGCATGTTGTGCCTGCTGCCATTGCTATTGGGGAACGAAGTCCAGGCTCAGCAGGGGGCCTTTCCCCAAGGCGAGATGGTGTATGGCCCCGGTGGCTATGCTCAGCCATCGTTTGGCCCCGGCCCTGTCGGCGCCGGACAATACGGCCAGGGCATGGTTCCCAATGGGCCTCATGGTAATGGGCACAATTATGGCCCACCAGGGTATTCGGCACCATTTCCTCCCGCATACGGGACAGGGGGGGATGGCTTTCTCCAGGGAAATATGCCGAACACGACCTATCAGCAATATCCCGACGATGGGGGATGGCTCTATCAAGACTCGCCCATCGATAAAGCGCTGAAGAACACCTTTCGTCATGGCTTTTTCCGGTTGGAATATCTGAACTGGACAATTTCCAAACCAGGTAACCGGGTGATTGGGACAGACCTGTCTGGATTCAATGGAAACATTGGTGAAGAGGTTGAGGTCAATGACCCTGTCACGGGCGGGTTTATTGGGAACGGGATCGTTCAAAATCTCTATGAGATAGATCTCAATAACAATAACGGCATTCGCGGTATGTGGGGTCTGCCGATCGGCAACGGAACCCTGGAAACCAGTGTCTTCAGTTTGCAGACATCAAACGGCATTGTTACAGGCTTGGTGGAACTCCCCTCTGGCCCCGGAGCTATTGACGCATTGTATCCCGTCATCCCGGTCGATGTGGACGGAGAAAACCTGCTACGAGTTTTTAATCGTTCCTATCAAGCCGACTTGAAGACTGGTGTCTGGGGTGTGGAATCGAATTATGTGATCGATTCCTTTGATCCCAACGCGTTCTTTCAGGTGCGTCCTCTGGTTGGTTTCCGCTATCTGAATTTTCGGGAATCTCTCAATCAGACAGGCGTGAGTACCTTAGATGATCCTTCCGACCCAGCGGCTCCTACTTACACCACGACGATCGATTCCGAGGTTAACAATAACTTCTACGGGCCGCAGATCGGTTTGAGAGCAGAACTGGTTGGGAGACGATTCTCGATCGCAGCCGAACCCAAAGCTTTGATCGGTTTGAATTCCTACAAGGCCACGCTTCAAAACGAGAACGTCCTGCCGAATGAAGCATTGACGTCCCAAACCATCTCGGACACTACTTTCGGGCCAATCCTTGACCTGCAGGTGTCCGGCAAGGTTCATCTGTCAGATTCATTCTCACTCTTTGTGAGCTGGGAAGGGATGTATACAGGATTTGTCAGCCGACCATATATGAACGTCGACTACAATGCGACGAATCAGACGAACCCTCCCCAATCGAACCTGATCCTCGACCCAAAATTCACCAATATGTTTCTCTATGGTATTACTGTCGGTGGCGAAATTCGCTATTAACACTTTCGCGACGATGGCTTGAAGGTCTTTACCCCTCAGGTAAGTTCCGTTCAACAGACAATGCAAGCACGTCACACCAGGCGACTCAATGCCTCGTGTGACGTGCTTGTTTTATAGAACGATCCAAAGTGTTAATCTATCAATTACAACTGTGGTAAAGCCTGAGGCGAAGGGCCAAAAGGGATCTCTGGCCGGCCATCAGGCCCCAGACGCTGAAAGGTTCCGCCCCCAGTGCCCTGCCCCATGGGCGGGCATGAATCGCAAGGAGTGACGACAGGCGGAGCACAATCCTCGGGGATCGGGGCAGGAGACGCCGGAGCAGTTCCGTTATTCTCAATCACTGCCGCTCCTGTATTCGGTGTTGTGATGACACCGCCACCACCACCACCGACTCCCCAACCTCCCTGAATTTCAGCGGCAGCCGGAAAACTACCCATAAAATTGACGTCGCGGTAGTAAGAGCCTGCTGTAAAACTGGTGGAACCCCACCACTTCCGGCATCCAAAAAAGGCCGGCGTGTAATACGACTGATTCATGCCTCGTAAGGCGGCCCCGACAGAGGCCAATTCATCGACCACAGCCGATCTTAAACAGACCAGGCCGGTAATCATTCCCAACACAACCAGGGTTCCGATCAGCACCAGTTCGGCACTGATAATGAACCCGCTTTCATCGCGAAGTAAAGCTCGCATAACAAATATCCTCTCGTGGCAATAGGGAAACAGTGAACTCTGTAGATATCTCATTTTCTAATGGGGGCATGACCCCGGTGAGTCTTTAATGACAGGCACTCTAGAAGTGCGGCATAGAGAATTCGTCAGTACGTCAGAAGCTTTAAGTCTTCTTGCCGATAGCGAAAAAGTAGGTATTGAGGATTAATGGCTGCTTTGTGGCTGATGGCGTTTGCTGCAACGCCGGAATAAGTGCTGGCGACGCCGAAGTCCCGTTCGCCGCAGAAGCCTGGGGCACATTTTCTGTTCACTACAGTTCACGAAAGTGAAAAGAAAACGTTGTGCTGCCCCAGGCGACTGGCGGGCGGGAGTCGTCCACGCTTGCCACAGACGTGGACGACATTCGTCTCAAGGCGTGTTTCAGGAGGTCTCAGGTCACCTGCACACGCTCGTCACACAGTTCAGAACGATTAACGTCCCGATGGCGGAGTAATCAGCACAGAGCGTGCCATTGGGAGGATCCACAGAATCGCTACAATCGGAACCGCCGCAGTAAGTCACTCCACCAGAATGAGTTACCACGAGAAATCAATCCTCCCGAAGGTGCGGTTGTAACGATCCTCGGGGTTGCAGCGATTATCGCAATTGGCGCGATTGACAACAAAACGTCAAGAAGCTTGAACACGAAGCCTTTTTGAGGAGCTTTTCGCAGAGTTTCTTTGCCACCCCATCGCTGGTGCAGGTTCTTGCCAGGCAGAAGAACGAGGCGGTCTTGCCTATGTCTTTTCCAATACGGAATGCGGTACAACACAGAGTCCGCGAAAATAGCTCCCTCATCAGGACGGAGCGCCTTCACAGAGGATTCTCACCATGTCACGCCCCCTTCAGTCACTCTTGAGCCTGGCCCTGCTTGCCGGTTCTGCTTCGGCAGCCGAATTCCCCACGTTTCGTAAACAGGTGATCGATCCCGAAATTGGTAAGGTCTGCTATGCCGTCAGTGTGGCTGATGTGAACGGCGACCATCGGCCCGATGTCGTCGCCGTCAGCGAGAATCGCATCCAGTGGTATGAGAATCCCACCTGGCAAAAGCATGTCATTCTTGAAGACCAGACAGAGCGTGATAATGTCTGTCTGGCTGCTCACGATATTGATGGCGATGGTCAGATTGATTTCGCGATCGGTGCGGGCTGGACAAAGATCGGCACGCTCCAATGGATCAGTCGCCAAGCCGACCCCAAGGCACTTTGGAAAGTGAACTTCATCGGTAAAGAACTCAGTACGCATCGCATGTCGTTTGCTGATATTCTGGGGACTGGTCAGCCGCAACTTGTTGTTTCGCCTCTGAATCGATCCGTCGAGGAAGGGGCCAGACTGTTAGCTTTCGAGATCCCCAGGAATCCCGCCACAGATCGCTGGCAACCCGTTCCCATTGACTCGACCTTGAACCGATTGCACGCCCACACACATGTCAGCCTGAACGAAAGCGGAGCCGACAATACATACACGGCTTCACAGGAAGGTGTGCATCATCTGGTCAAAAAATCTGACGGTTCGCTTATGAAAAGCCTACTGACAACAGGAGCGACAGGGAACAAGCCCGAACTCCAGGGAGCCGGTGAAGTGAAACGCGGCATCCTTCAAGGGAAAAGGCATGATGATCAGCCGCTCTCGCACACATCAAAGCCATTTTTCGCAACGATCGAACCGATGCACGGCACCGATGCTGTGGTCTATCTGGCAGAGGATGCGACTCAACCCCGATGGAAACGTGTTGTCCTGGAGACGGGACTCAAGCAGGGCCATGCTCTCTGGACGGCTGACTTGAACCATGATGGTTGTGATGAAGTCATCGTCGGCTTCCGTGAAAAAGGGACAGCCCTTACCAACGGGCCGGGGCTGATGGTGTTTGAGGTGAATGATGTGGCCCCCGACAACCGGGCATCACTCGGCACCACATGGAAGAAACATGTCATCGACGATGGAGGCTGTGCCGTGGAAGATGCCTTGGCCGCTGACCTGAACGGCGATGGCAAACCCGATCTCATCACAGGCGGCCGCGCCACACACAACGTGGTGATTTACTGGAATCAGTAATGACGCATCACGGAGTGTGATCCCTTTCTTTTTCAGAAAGAAGGATTAGCCCGGATTTCTCACAGCGCAGCATAAACGAGACGCCTGGATTTGCGTAAAGTGTTGTTACCACACAACTCACCACGCCAGCACAAGGACGTCTCGTCATGACAGAGTGTAACACGCAGCAGCTGCTCTTTCAGCACCACGATCGCCGGGAAGTGGTCGCTGATTTTGACGGCGGGAAGATCACTTCCGATGCCGGGGGGCTCTTACTCCGCGAAGTCGAAGAGCGGTTCGGCATCGTCCGCCAGTTGGCCGGGTGTTTCACCGATCATCGCGATGAAGAACTCATTGAATTCACCGTGGAAGAACTCCTGCTCCAGCGGGTGATGGGGCTGGCTTTGGGGTATGAAGACCTCAACGATCACGAACAACTTCGCCATGATCCTCTCCTGGCGCTGCTCTGTGGACGAAAGGATATCACTGGCCACAATCGCCTCCATCCACAAGATCACGGCAAGCCGCTGGCGGGCAAGAGCACGCTCAACCGGCTGGAACTCACACCGCCCGGAGCCAGTGCGAAAAGTCGCTACAAGAAGATTGTCGCCAGCATCGACCAGTTGCAGGAAACGCTGGTCGATATCTTCATTCGGATGAAGGCCAAACTGTGCGTACCGCCAGAACTGATTCTCGACTTCGACGCCACAGACAACCCCATTCACGGCGATCAGCTTGGCAAGTTCTTTCACGGGTACTACCAGAATTATTGCTACCTGCCGCTGTACTGTTTTTGTGATGGCTGGCCGCTCCTGGCCTTACTCAAACCCTCGAATATCGACGCCTGTGCGGGCACCGTGGAGGTCTTGGCGAAGATCGTTCCCAAGCTGCGTGCTGCCTGGCCTCAGGTGCGGATCATTGTGCGTGGCGACAGCGGCTTCTGTCGCGAAGCGATCCTGCACTGGTGTGAACAAAACCGCGTGGATTATGTCTTCGGCCTGGCCAAGAACAAGAGATTGCTGAACATCATCGGGAAAGAATTGCACGAGGCGCAAGCTCTGTTCGAGCAGACTCAGGCCTCTTCCCGGGTGTTCAAAGACTTTGAGTATCGCACCCGGAAAAGCTGGTCGCAGGCCCGCCGGGTGGTGGGCAAGGCTGAGCACTTATCGAAAGGGAGCAACCCCCGGTTCGTGGTGACGAGTCTGCCGGAAAGACGCATGGCTGCCCGGCCGCTATACGAGGATCTGTATTGTGCTCGCGGCGAGATGGAGAACCGGATTAAAGAACAGCAGTTGTTCCTGTTCGCCGACCGCACGAGTACCCACGCCATGCGCAGTAATCAGTTGCGGGTGCTGTTCTCGACCATGGCGTATGTGCTGCATAAAGCGCTCAAGGAGTTCGGCCTGAAAGGCACGTCGCTGGCGACAGCTCAGGTCAACACGATTCGGGCCAGGCTGCTCAAGATCGGTGGACGAATCAGTGTGAGTGTGCGACGGGTGGTGCTGTCGTTGTCGCAGGCGTATCCGTATCAGGCGCTGTTCCGAGAGATCCTTGGCAACCTCCGGCGTCAGGAACGGACACCTCTGCGAGTGTAACCAGCCTATGGCTTAGAAATCAGGAGTTTGCCAAGGCCTCTTCGGTCGAAGACCTGTTTCGACAGCGAAGAGCGGGGAGAAGTTCTGCGCTGAGCAGAGTAAAAAACCATGAACCCGCCGGAAATCCGTTGCAATTCCGCTCCGCGATCACGAAATCCCCAACGATCGGCCCCCACCAGCCCTCCAACCGATTACCAACCAGCAAAAAAACACCACCCCCACGCCCTGGTGAGATATCCGGGTTAGCACTCCCTCTCCCGCCTGCGGGAGAGGGCCGGGGTGAGGGGTATTTATACGCATTTCAGATAGCTATCGATAACACTTCCTCGATAGCAACACGCTCCTCTTTATTGAGAGCCACGCGTCCCCCTCATCCAGCCTGCGGCCACCTTCTCCCTCAGCCCCTTGCAGGGTTCGTGGCGGCGTATGAAGGCCAGTCGTTTATCCACGAATGGGGCTTACGCCACCAGAGGCCCCTCGCGGGGTTTGGGGCGGCGTATGAAGGCCAGTTGTTCATCCACGTATGGGGCTTACGCCGCCAGAGGGCAGGCAAGCGGGGGAAGGGTTTGATGACTCCCTCTCCCGCTGGCGGGAGAGGGCTGGGGTGAGGGGATTTAACTATCGGTGTTTCAGAGAGCTATCGATCATATTTCGTCGATTGCGGTGTGCTCCCTTTCGTTGAGAGCCACGCGTCCCCCTCATCCGGCCTGCGGCCACCTTCTCCCTCAGGGAGAAGGGTTAGTTGGAGTTTGATTCAGCCCGCCGAATCGTCGTTGGCGACGAGAAAAAGCTTCCAGCGCCGCATGCAGTTCTTTTTCGCGAAACTCGGGCCAGAACGTGGGTGTGACGAACAGTTCAGCATAACTGATCTGCCAAAGCAGAAAATTCGACAGACGCATTTCGCCAGCCGTGCGAATGACCAGATCAGGATCTGGCATTCCTTGCGTGTTGAGACGTGCGGAAATGAGTTCCTCATCAATCGCTTCGGGAGCAAGTTTCCCGTCTGCTACATCTCGGGCCAGGGATCGCACGGCGTCAACAATCTCGGCACGACTGCCATAGTTAATAGCCAGGCACAAACGCATGCCGGTGTGTGAACGAGCTGCGTGAGCCGTCGCATCGATCTCGTCCAAAACATCTTGCGGCAACTCGGTTCTTCGACCGATCACCGAAAATTGCAGATTCTGGCGAATGATCTCGGGACGTTCGGCGATCAGAAACTCTCTCAGCAATTGCATGAGAAAATTGAGTTCTGCTTCAGGACGCTTCCAGTTTTCGCTGCTCAGGCAATAGAGGGTAAGCTGTTCAATTCCCAGACGGGTACATTCTTCGACCACAGCACGGACGGATTGAACACCACGTCGATGACCTTCAATTCGTTCCAGCCCCTGCCGCTGTGCCCAACGACCGTTGCCATCCATGATGACTGCGATATGTCGCGGCAGCGTGGGGCTTTTCTGGTCAGAGATTTGAAGGTGGGATACTGTCATCAGGGAAGCGCTCTCAAGAGCGAGGAAGATCGATCCTGCATGAGCCACTGAGAACTGAGAAAACAGGGGCAGTTCGGTGTTTCATCCATCAGCAGAGGCTAACAGAATTCTGCAACATCATGGAGCCACTCGCCGTTTTTTCTGAAGTCATCGCACACAAGCGATGCTTTTGTTGTGACCTGTCTCTGCCATGCTTACGGCTCTGGGCTGTCGTTTATACACAACTTTTTCGCCATCTGAACCGCACCACGAAATTGGCATGGGTGGCTCATACCACCTTGCGGCCTTTACCTCAACATCTGGCACACAGCCGAGGGAATTCATGGGGTTGATACTGTCCAAAAGTCACAGGGCAGGCTCCCGCCCCATCCCGTTCGACTCCCCTCTTGCATTGTCAAAGTATAAAATTCGGGTTTCTTCTGTTGTTAAGTCCGACAGCGGAGGACGTTGCGGCGACATCAACCCGAAGACAAAGCCGTGACACGGCACTCGATCTCTTCCAAATTCCTTCGCGATCTTCTTTTCTTCGCGGTAAAAATTCTTTGACTCACCGCAAAGGCGCGAAGAACGCAAAGGAGTCATTCCGATGAGCAAGTTTATCCCAGGCCGGAACTCCCGTGGGTTGATCTGGTCATCACCCCTTGATGGCGTCAATGCCGTGCCGCTTGTTCAATGGAATGAGAAAATTTATGTATAAAGACAGCCACAAGGCCGTGAGCATTACAACCCGCCAGATGTGTGTCATAGACAGCCCAAAGCTGACTATTCCCGCTTGGCCAGGCGATCCACTTCTTCCAGTGTGGTGGTGCCGTCAGCCACGCGAAGAAGTCCTGAGTAGCGCAACGTGACCATGCCGGCTGTCAGGGCGTGGGTACGAATTTCGGTTGCGGCGGCTCTCCGAATACAAAGCCGGCCAACTTCCGCATCTGTCAGCAACAACTCGAAAATGGCCTGTCGTCCGGCAAAGCCAATGTCGCGACATTCCCGGCAACCAACAGGTTCGTAAATGACTTCGCAATCAGGTTCTGGAAAATCATCGGGGAGCATTCCCGGCGTGACTTTCACAGCGCGCCGACAGTGCTTGCAGAGCCTGCGAACCAGCCGCTGAGCCAGCACGCCGGCCACTGTGCTGGAGACCAGATAAGGTTCCACGCCCATATCGACCAGTCGCGCAAACGCCGATGGTGCGTCGTTGGTGTGCAGCGTGCTGAAGACCAGGTGACCTGTTAACGACGCCTGAATCGCCGCTTCCGCTGTTTCACTATCGCGAATTTCCCCGATCAGAATCACGTCAGGGTCATGACGAAGAATACTGCGCAAACCCGCTGCGAACGTCAGGCCAATCTTGGAATGCACCTGGATCTGGCTGATGCCGGGCATCTGATATTCTACGGGATCTTCAACAGTGATGATCTTGGTGGCAGGGTCTTTGATTTCGTGCAGCGCACTATAGAGCGTCGACGTTTTACCACTCCCGGTGGGGCCAGTGACCAGCACAATCCCGTGCGGAAGATTGATCAGATTCCGAAAGGGAGTATCCACGATGGCTGGCATGCCCACGTTCTTCAGGCTGAAAACCATCCGCCCTTTATCGAGCAGACGCATGACGACGCCTTCGCCGTAAAGCATGGGGATGATCGACACGCGGACGTCGATCTCGCGGCCTTTGATTTTCAGTTTGATGCGGCCGTCTTGAGGCAGGCGTTTTTCAGCGATGTTCAACCGTGACATGATCTTTAATCGAGTCACAATCGCCTGCTGGAACTGATTGATCGAAGGTGGCAATGGTTGCACACGAAGTAAACCATCCACGCGGAAACGGATCACCAGCCCGTTTTCCTGAGGCTCGATGTGGACATCGCTCGCCTGCATTTCAAGCGCTTCGACCAGCAATTCATTGACCAGCTTGATCACCGAGGCAGCTTCGGCCGCGTCTTCCAGGTCACCGGTCTGATCCAGCGGTTCACTGAGTAATTCCACTCCGTCCGCTGCCCGTTGCGCGACCAGTTGATTGAGCGTATCACCCCCGACGCCCAGATGATCCTTGATCATCTCGATCACATCGAGCTTGCGGGCCAGCACCGGTTCCAGATGAAAACCACTGACGCTGGAAAGCTCTTCGAGGGCTTCCAGATTGAAGGGGTCACTCGTGGCAACAATGACGTTGCCGTTGTCGCGGCCCAGAGGAAGCAGTGAGTGCCGGAACACGGCATTGGTTGGGAACTGCATCAGCAGTTCGCGGTCAATAGCTTCGTGTTTGACATCGACGAACCGCATGCCCAGCTCAGCAGCCAGCGTTTGCAGAACCAACCCTTCGTCAGCCCACCCCTTATCGATCACGAGCCGATCCACACGGGCACCGCTCCCCACGGCCAACTCTTTCAGTTGGTCGGAAGTGATGACCCCTTTGCGGACTAATGTCGCACCGATATTCATGATTCAGTCTTCAGGCGTGGAAGAGGTCGTCGGGTCGTTAAGATGAGAGCCAGGCACGAACTTTTGTGGAAGGCGATCTATCAGGCTGAAGAAGCAATGAGTTGATCTTCAGAGATGATATCGAATCAGCGGCCTCCTCGCCCACCGCCTGTGCCTCGTCCTCCTCCGCCGCCAGTGTTTCCTCCACGCCCACCGCCACCAGCACCGCCGCCTCCAAATCCACCGCCGGTGTTACCACCGCGTCCACCACCAAACCCACCCGTATTGCCTCCACCGCCACCAAATCCTCCACCGCCGGGAGTGCCACCACCACCGGTGCGTTCCCGCATCCGCTGTTCCATCATTCGGCGGAAGTCATCGGGGTTGGGAGCTTGCTGTTGAGGTTGTGAGGGTGTATTTCCCCCTGAATTCGTTTCACTTCGTGAAGGACGGGTGCGTGTGGAACCGCTCACGCTGACTTTGGGCATCAACGAGGAAATGGACTGCGACAGCACGGCGGGATCAGCCTTATCCAGAGTGATCACACGAATGGTCTGGCGGGCATCTTTCGCGCGGGTGTCGAGATCCTCAACAAGCTCAGAGACCTGCTGAAACAGGCTGTCGTTGGCAGAAACCACCAGATGGCTGGTTCGGGTGTCGACTCCCAATGTCATTTCCGGGCCGCGCTGGGCACCCCGGCCTTGGGCGCCCCCCTGTTGTCCCATCAGCATGGCAAGAGGATTGAAGTCACCACCTCCCCGTCCGCCGCGTCCACCTGCACCACCGCCGGGAGCCGCTTGAGGCGCTTCCAGCTTGTCTTTGAAAACTTCCTGGACAATCGAAGCCACTTCCTCAACGTCGGCGTAATTCACCGCAAGAGAACGTGGCAAACGATCGCGAGCGTTTTGAGGCAATTCATCAGCGTCCAGAATCTCAAGCATCTGCTCAATTTCACGAACCTTGTCGGTTGGGCCGGAGACAAACAGTGCGTTGGCACGGGTATCAGTGATAATGCGAACGGGCTGCGAAGGCGATCCGAGAGAATCGAGTCCTGTAGCATTCAGCATGCCCCGCCCCATGGAAGAGAAGCCGCTGGTGAAGCCGCCAAACATGCCTCCCGAATCTGCGGCAGAAGACGCTGTCACGCTGCTCTGGGGAAACAATCGTTCGAGCATGGTGGCTGTTTCTGTGGCATCGGCAGAGCGAAGATAGAAAATCGTCCAGCGGGTGCGCACAGGAATCGATTCCGACAACGTACCGAACAGTTCTTCTAACCGATCCAGCGCTTCGGTATCGGGAGAAGTCATGATGATTTCATCCCCATTGACCGTCATTGAGACTCCCGCAGGTGTCTGAACGGCTGGGCTGCTGCCGGCTTTGTTTGCGTTGTTGACGTTGGTGGAAGAGTCAGCCTCTTCACTGGAAGGGGTGTCCTTATCTGCGGCTTCATCTTTATCAGATTCATCTTTATCAGCCTGATTTTCATCAGTGGCCGGAAGAATGGCTGAAGTCGTTTCGGATTCATCATCTTCCAGAGCGACCGCCGGCAGTTCATTCACCGGGGTCGTCTCCGGTAAATCGGCTTGCTGGCGAGAGGTTCGCGAGACGGTCAGCAGGCTCCGGCGGGGCGTCCCCTGTTCCATTGCCGCCACGGCAGGAGCAACGTCATTCCCATTGTCCCATGTGGCATTGCGTCCTTCATCACGCTGATGAGCTTCGTCCCGGCGGAAAGGGAGAGCCGTTGTGGGGTCAGCGGCTCGTGGTGCCGGGCGAGGTGTGGGTTCGATCCGTCGGGCACCGGGTGTCTTCAGTTCCTTCACAGGATTACGTGAGGAAGGAACGACGATCCGGATGGGGCTTTCGTCTGTTGATGACCAGACTTTTTGCAGCAGGGGCAACATTTCTTCCGGGTCACGTCCCCCCAGTGCCAACGATCGCACCATTCCCTGGCCCGTTGTCCGTTTGCCTGTTCCTGAGCCATCTTCACCGAGTTCCGCCAACAGTGATTTCACCTGTGCCAACTGGTCAGGAGTCCCACGGATCATCAGGCGACTGCCATAGGCATCGGGTTCAATGCTGGGGGCTTCGCGCCCTTCGCTGGAGAACAACGAACGCAGCGTATTGGACGCTGCCACAGGATCCAGCTTGATCAGATTGATCACTGCCACCGAAGACGATGCATCGCCGGCTAACTGCTTCACTAACCGATCGATCTCGGCATGTTCCGTCTCTGTGGCCTGAATGAAGATCTTTCCATAACGGGCATCTTCACCCACCACGGTTCCGGGCATTAACGTGCTGATCGTACGGACAACCTGGGTCAGATCACTGGAGGTCACCTGATAAACACGCAGCGAAACAGGTGAGTCACCGGCCAATGGTCGACCATCGGCACCGCGATCCACATCGATGGATTTAATCAGTTCTTCCACCGTTGGAAGCAGAGTCACAGGAGCAGCAATCAACAGCGAATTGGTACGTGCTTCTGCGGTCACTTGCAGCTTGGATGCCAGCGAGTTGGTGGCTGTTGTGGTTCGAGAAGCCTGTTGCGCCTGCTCACGAGGATCCCCCCCCCGGCCGCGGTCATCACGGCCCCGGTCTTCCCAGCGGTTGCGATCTTCCCGTCCACCGAAAGCAGGAGCGCTGGACGTGACTGTCGCGGTTGACGATGGCAACCCGAACAATCGCCTGACAGTTCGCTCCGCTTCAGCCGCCGTAATGTGCTTCAGAGGAACCGATTTGAAAGTCAGTTCGCGGTTGCCTGTGGCGCCATCCCCCGTCAGCAAGCGATAAATCCGTCGCAGATTTGAGCCAATATCGGTCACAATGAGGGAGTTGGTGTTCCTCAATGAGGAGACCTTCCCCTGCGGCCCGATCAGTTCTTTCACTTCACTGGCAGCCACCTCGGCATCCAATCCTACCAGCGGAATGACCACAGACATCAGTTCATTCTTGCCGCGTTGCTCCAACTCTTCGGGAAGCACATCGGGCACCAGGTTGGGTGGAATCCCATTCGAAATGTTCGCCACCACCAGAAACTGATCCCGACGAACAAGTACGAATCCCTTCTGCAACAGGTATCCGTTCAGGATATCCAGTGCTTCAGTGGGTGTGTATTTGCGGTTGTCGAGGTAATTAAAGGTTCCTGGAGGAACTTCCGTCAGGTCGAGCGTCAGATTGGCTTTGGTCGCGAACAGCTGGAGCACATCGGCCCAGGGGGCGTATCGAAAGCTGAAGGAAAAGGGTCGCTCGGGATCCTCTGACGCAGGGAGCGGTGCGGCTACGGCGTTAAAGCTGGCCACCGTTTGTGGAGTGGGGTTTGTTGCAGGCGTTCCTGCAGGTGATTTGACTGCGGTAGGTGTGGTCACGTCACCCGCTTTGACGGTGGGGAGACTGGGCGTCGCCGCTTCAGTTGCGGCTGGCTCAGTGGTCACAGACTGAGTGGACACAGACTGAGCGGACACAGACTGAGCGGACACAGACTGAGCGGACACAGACTGAGCGGACACAGACTGAGCGGACACAGACTGAGCGGACACTGGCGGGGTTGACTCAGAGGACGGAGTCGCGGCTGGCTCAACAGGAACCGTGCCAGTGCTTTCTGCGGGAGCCACTGACACCGTGGTGTTGACGTCGTTGTTACCGTCCTTGAGTTCCTGAGCAAAGGCATTGAAGCCCGCCAGCCACTGGCTGGTAACCACTGTGACCAGAAACAAGCGAGTCAATGCGCATCGGGTTGTCCCGAAAGTCGCATGTTCCGCATGACTGACAGCAAGCCGCCGGTCATTGTTGTGGGGAATCGTCCCGTCCATCTCACACCCTTTCCGGAACATCATCATGCCCGGCACTCTATTCATCAGTCAGACAAGGAATGGTCAGGCGGACACTTTTTCATGCCAATGGCACAAAACGAGCGTCGTTGCATCCCCGTAGATATTCAAACCAGATCCCCGCCATTGAAGTTCCGGTCGAACCAGTCCTTTTTTCGGCAACCGGGGATTTTGGCAGGCTTCGCATGTTGAGAAAAGATTTCGGGATACGCAACCTGAAGGGTGGTCTGCGGGTTACGCCGCAGAAACCGATTATGCGGAAGCAGGGATCCAATCGTCTCAAACCAGATCTTCCTGCGATCCCGTTCCACTAAACCGCGTGAGTGAGTTCACTGCCGCCCGCCATCAATTATGACGGATCTTTTTTCGCAGGAAGCACTTGAGAGAAAGATCGTGCGGGCGATTTCTGTTCATGATCGAAATTTTCCAGCCAGCCTTTCCGCCAGAAAAAGACGAGGAAGCCCATTCCGATCAGGGCCATCAGCGCCAGGCACGCGGGATATCCCCAGGGCTGGACAAGCTCGGGCATGTCCCGAAAGTTCATTCCGTACACGCCGGCCACAAATGTCATCGGCAGAAACAGCGTGGAAATAATCGTCAGCGTGCGCATCACATCGTTCGTACGGCTGCTGACAATGTTGTAGTAATAATCCCTGAGATCGCCGCAGGTTTCCCGGTAGATGTCGAGAATGTCCATGATCTGCACAACGTGATCATAACCATCGCGCAAATAGAGGAGTGTTTCTCGTGTGATCTGAGGAAACTCACCGCGCAGCAGATGTTGCACCGCTTCTCGAAGTGGCCAGACCGCTCGCCTCAATTGCAGCAAATCGGCCCGGTGATTGTGAATCAAAGAGAGCGAACGCGGGCTGGGATGCTGCTGAACCATCATTTCGATTTCGTCCAGATCTTCTCCCAGCCGTTCGATCACCGGGAAGTAACTGTCGATGACCGCATCCAGTAATTCGTAAAGCAGGTAGTCACTGCCAGAGATGCGCGTTCTCCCCCGGTTATTTCTCAGTCGCTCGCGTACAGCATCGAAGCAGTCTCCTTCGACGTCCTCCTGGAATGTCAGCAGAACATTGTCAGCCAGTACAAAACTGATCTGCTCACTGGCGAAGGGTGGCCCCATGACACGGCGGGCGACAATAAAGAGTTGGTTGTCGTAATTATCGACCTTGGCCCGCTGATGATTGTTGACCACATCTTCCATGGCCAGCGGGTGGATTTTGAACTGAGCCGCCAGTTCTTTCAAAAGTTCGTTATTGCCATAACCATCCACATTCAACCAATGGATCTGATCTGGCACCAGGAGTGGGCAGAGTTCGGCGGCAGAATTCAGCGTGGTATCCTGAAATGTCGTGGGCGAGTAAGAAATCAGTTGCAACTTCACCGGCCGGATCTGATCAGAAAGGGCCATGGTTCCCGGTGGCAGGCCAGCGGCAACAACCCGTTGAAACCACCGGCGCTTTTGCCGCACCGGCAACCGGTGACGCCCCCCGTTCTCAAGAAGACCGCCACCATTTGTCGGCTTGGAGAGATCGCCGGTAGATTCCCGCATCGGGGGGCGAAGCATCGAAGTGGCGTTCGTTGGCAAAGTCATGATCAATCTCAGAAACAGGGGCGTAGCCGTCAGGGGCAACAACTGTCACTGAGAAAACGATAGCCGTGCCAGCCAGCAGTCAGGAACAAAATCCTGCCCGATGACACCACATTTTTATCAACAGACCATCCAATTTCCGGGGCAATACTGCCACCCAAAACCTTACAAACGGCCAATGCGGGAATTCTCGTGGGTCAGTGTCATTTCCGATTCGATGATGTAACCAGACGAGAAATACTTAAAGAAGATCCCCACATCACTCAAGGGCAGGGCGATTTTCACGGTCACCTGTTCGGTTTTTTCCGTGATCGGATCTGGCGTGATGGTGATCGTCGCCGCTTTCTGGTTGGTGCTGGAGAGAACAATCAACGCGCGGGCCTTGGCTTCGGCCACCGTTTTTCCGGGAACAATTGCCACTCTCGCTGCTTCAAAAGTGGCCTGATCAACCGTTTGCTGACATTGAACCACGCGCCAGGCTTCAAAAAAGAAGAGCAGCACTGTCATAAAAACGGGAAAAACAAGCGAGAACTCAACCATCAACGCCCCGCGCCGTCGTTGATGTCGATGATTTTTCTGATGCAGGCCCGCAGAGCAAATCATTCTGTCACCAAAATGGGAATGGCGTTGGCAATCGACTTGAAGCTATCAATCAACTCAGCAGCATTAGTGGCATGCAGGCTCAATCCTTTGCCGGCGGCTTGTGCGACAGCGTCCATGGTCGCCCGCCCTTCGGCTGTCGCACCAAAAGTCACGCTGTGAATGATTGTTCCGGATTGAGCATAAGCACTGGTCGCCAGGCCCAGAGGTTCAACCCCCTGGTTAAACATGCCATCGCTGAAGATGACCATGATCGGCTGACCGGTTTTCAGGCGCGCCTGGCTGGATGTCGTCAGGATTGTCTGCGCGGTGGTCATTCCCGCACCAATATCCGTGGCGCCAATCAACGGGACTTGTCCAATAGCCGTCATCTTGTTGCGAATACTCGTCAAGTCCGACGTCAGGTCACTTTCGGTTTTCACAGTGACTGAAGAATACTTTCCGAACGTATAGTTCCCGGCATATGTCACTAACCCCACCCGAGCAGCAACCTGACGCTGTTCAAGAATGGTCAAAAAACTTCCCAGGCTTTGCGAAAGGATCGCCCACCGGCTTCCCACGGGATCAGGCGGACTGAAATAGTTTTCCACAAAAGGGCGCTGGCGAATCGCTTCGGGGTATTCATATTCCACCCCTGTCAGATCCCAGCCCATCGACCCCGATCGATCCAGCACAATGACAATGTCATAGTCCAGTCGCATCGCAATCGCATTAAGCTGTGTCGAGTATTCGGGTGCCCCGACAAAACTGCCAAATGGCAACTCAACCGCCCCGGAAGCGGATGTCTTGGTTTTTCGCCCATACACACGTGCGGCATTGGTCGGAGTTCCATTCTCTGTAAATGAATAGGCCCCGTTGGCTTGTCGCGTCGAGCGACCAAACTGGATATCGCTATTGTTCAAACTCAGAGCTTTACCTCCGACTTCAAACTTCGAAGCAACCGTACGGGCAGCTGTCCGCCCCTGGCTGACAGATTGTGTTTCAACCAGACGGATCACAGCCGATCTGGCAGCCGCATCTGTGGCAGCTCGCAATTCGGCTCGTGCAAGTTCTACATAAGAGAGCGAGAGAAAGAATCCCGCCAGTGCCAGAATAGCCACCATCACAAAGGCAGCCAGGACAGCAATCGCACCCCGTCGCGGATGGGAATGCAGCCGCAAACGATTCGCATTTCGCAGGGTGTAATCTCTACGCATGGTGACGCCTTTCCAGGCGATAGGTACAACTCGCAACGACTAGCTATTCACGTAATATAGCGGCCTGATAACTGATCTTCGCAGGAACTGTCCAGCCAAGTGGTTCGACACCCAGCGCCTGATAGTCAGCAGTGACTTTCACTTCGATCAGATCACCGGGCTTTAAAGTTGAAATATCGGACGGAGTGATACTGACCGCGACGCTATTGATCCTCCGCCCATCTAAAATCTGACGGATCAATGTATCGACTTCGCTGCTGCTGACATCCCGGCGGGAAGCGATCCGAATCCCTTCAGCGGTTGCCGCAACCACCCCTTTACGAAAGTGGATGACTTGTGAAATGGCAATCGTTCCAAACACCACCAGAATGAGCACAGGAAGCACGAGCGCCATTTCTACGGCTGCCGCTCCCTTGCGGGAGTGCTGTAACTGCAGACGGTTATGAGGCGATAGTTTTTGCATAACTTAATCAGTGAATTGGTGCATTGCGTCGGAATTTCATGCACCCTACCAATGGCCAATCAGCTTGTAGGGTGCATGCCAATGCACCAGTATTTCCGTTCTTCGATATAGCTCGATCAATTGGTGCATTACGTCGGAACTTCATGCACCCTACCAATAGCTAATTAGTGAGGCAGATCTTCTTTATCGATCGAGATGTCATAGCCAAAGTCAACGACGAATAGCGTGTCGTTATAGTCCAGGTCACCACCGCCGACGATGTCTTCAAAACCAATCAGAACATAGCCGGGATGGGTATCTTTGAAGTAAACCGCGATGACGTGTTGCAGACCGTCTGAGTTGAGTTCTTTGAAGTTTCGCAGCAGCGCTTTGGTGCCGTTCGCACCGTCGGAGGCCAGGAAGAAGTCAACCTGCTTACCCGCGGCAATGTGTCCGATTTCGACAAAATCGCCAGCCTCCAGGCCGCCTGACTGGGAAGTCACCTTCCCCTTCTTGTCTTTGACTTGAGTCAGTTCAAATGAGGAGTCTTCAAAAATCAGCTTCCCTTGGGTCAGCGGATCAATCAGAGCTGATGAGCCGCTTCGACCATGCCCGGCATCGACAATCGAGACTCCCAACTGATTGCGATAACCAGCCCCTTCATGCAGGAAGTAGACTCGAACGGGTTGAAGCGTGCTGAGCGGGAGATAAAGGCGCGTCGGGTCGAGCACATAATCGGGAGCAATCTTGAACTGCGAGGCTTCCTTCAGACTCTTATCAATAAAGGTCTGAAATGTTGGCCGTACCGAATTGTAAAATTGCGTGGAACGGGTATCTGACTTCGCCTGCTGGACGGCGCTGTACTTCGGCAGGTTGAATGGATTCTTTGCCGCCTGAGCACAGGCATGCTCCATCGCGACCATGGAGGTAATCACAACAACCAGACACGGCCCGAATACTCTGAACATGACACAATTCCTGTAAGGATTTTCCCGCAACGAGCGGAAACCTACGCCATGTCGCCGTAAAGTCAAAAAACGAGCTCACAATTTTCAGTTTCAGGTGTTTCTTGTCCGAATAATCCGGTTTGTCGCGATTCTCCGTCTCAAGACCACCACAGAGGGGCGTGGTTTTTTGAAAACACGGGGAGATGCCGCATCCTCCATAAAAAAGTGCAGGGAAAACCTTTTCAAAACCCGGCAGTTTTTTTCAAAGATTTCCCCCGGCTCAGCGAATTACGGCTAATGGCTCTGTTTGGCCACAAATTTCGTGATTCAAAATTTGCCGTAAATTCGGTTGATCACCCGTGCGGGGGGGAAAAACATGCTGAAGAAACTCGTTATTGCCGGCGTGGGGGCGTTGGGTCTGGGCGCCATGGTCTTCGGGGCTGATCTGCCCAGCTATCTACGGACAGGGGCCTCCAACTTCCGGAGTGCGGTCAAAGCCGAAGTTCCCGTCGAATTTGAAATTGCCCGTGCCCGACAACTCGTGGAAAAACTGATTCCCGATATTCGCCAGTGCATGCAAGTCATTGCTGAACAGCAGGTGGATACCGAACATCTCAAGCAGCAAATCGCCTCGCGAAGCGACCGTCTGGGGCATCAGAAGCAGACGATTCTGACGCAAAAATCCAGTCTGGCCGCTGGCCAGGGGACATTCCGTTACGCGGGCCATACTTATACAGCGAACGATGTGCAGCGCGATCTGTCGATTCGCTTTGAGCGATTCAAGGCTTCCGAGCAATCGCTGGCGGCCGATCAGAAAATCCTGCTGGCTCGCGAGCAAACTCTCGTCGCCAATCAGGAAAAACTGGCCACAATGCTCAAAGCCAAGCAGGATCTGGAAGTGCAACTAGAGCAACTGACCGCCCGTGTCGAGACGGTTCGTGCTGCTGAAGCCGCCACTTCGGTCACAATCGATGACTCCAACCTGAGCCGTGCCCGCGAACTCATTGCTGGCTTGAATCGTCAACTGGACGTCAAGGAAAAGCTGATCGATCAGTCGGGCCAGATCTCGGGCTTGATCCCTGTGGAAGAAGTCGCCATTCCCCTGACAAACGATGATCTGACCCGCCAGATTGACGCCTACTTCCAGGTGCCATCGAAGACACCTTCCGGCGTCGCTCAGGTCGAATAATCAGCGACTGAAAATCCACCCGCAATATCCACCCGCAGCACTTGCGGGTGGATATCATTCCAGCAGAGCTTCTTTGACAAGAATGAATCACACATCAGCCGGTGATCTGCCAATGTCATACAGCGACTGGCATTCCGGGCAATGATTCTCGATGATTCATGCTTGATTCCGCTACAAAACGGCACCTTTAACAGACTCCCGTCACCCTGTCACTTTCGAATTTCAGAGAGGGCGTTCATGCGATTTCAGTACGCTCCTCAAAGTCAGCCTCTTCCCGGATTCGTGATCATTCGCGGCATCCAGCGCGGAGGATTTGGCGAGGTCTACGAAGGCGTTTCCACCGGCGGCAAACGTGTGGCCCTGAAACTGCTGCATCAGGGAACAGAGACTGAACTGCGGGGTGTTCGTCAGTGCCTGAATCTGAGTCACCCTCATCTGGTCACGATCTTCGACATTCTCCACGACACTGACGCCAACCCCTGGATCGTCATGGAGTACATCGACGGCATCACGCTGGACGATGTCATTTCCACTCATCCCCGCGGCTTACCTTCCGAAGAAGTGGTTGACTGGTTTGTGGGTCTTATTGAAGGGCTGGAATATCTCCATTCGCGTGGCCTCATTCATCGCGACCTGAAGCCGGCGAATATCTACCGCACTCATGGCATCGTCAAAATTGGCGATGTCGGGTTGTCGAAACTCGTTGATCGCGCCGATGGTCTGCACACACAGACCATCGGAACGGTTCATTATATGGCCCCCGAAGTCTCTCATGGTCGGTATGGCCCGCATGTTGACCTCTATAGCCTCGCGATCATCCTGTTCGAGATGTTGACAGGCCGTGTTCCCTTTGCCGGCGAAACGACGGGCGAAGTGCTGATGCGCCACTTGACCCACCTCCCCGATGTCAGTGGCTTGCCGGTTGCCATGAGACCTGTCCTTGCGAAAGCTTTAGCGAAAGATCCCGCCGACCGATTTGCGACACTTCAGGACTTTCGCCAAGCCGTCGTGGCGGCAATAGGTATTGAAACGCGCGGATCTATGGTTTCCGCATCTTTTGACCATACCATCAATGGCCAGGCTTCCTTTCATCAGATGCCAGGTCACATGTCAGGTCAGACCATCCCTACAATGAAAACAGGCAGCCCATCAATCCCCCTAAGGGATTTCTTACCCCCGTCAATTCCTGCTGCTGCTGCGACTTTCGCAACTGTTGCACCCGTTCCCGCAGTCAA
Source organism: Planctopirus sp. SH287 (assembly GCF_056500625.1). Classification (NCBI taxonomy): domain Bacteria; kingdom Pseudomonadati; phylum Planctomycetota; class Planctomycetia; order Planctomycetales; family Planctomycetaceae; genus Planctopirus; species Planctopirus sp. SH287. The sequence goes on from NZ_CM151403.1 coordinate 4,471,685, forward strand.
AACAGCGGCAACCGCTCCATTGATCAAAGCAGCTTCTGGCAATAAACCCCGTCTGGTGGACACCATCCCCGGTGGCTTGCTGGGAGGATGGTCGCAATCGGTGGCGCTCGCCATTGTCCTTTCGTTCGGTTTAGCGGTGGCATTGAATCTGGGGCTGCCATTCTTTGTCGACCGTCTTCCCTGGAAGACTGTGTCAGGACTGGCTTTGCTGGCCACTCAATCTGCGATAGCCGTCATTGTTTTACAGACGCTGTTCTGGTGGTCGCGTCAGACGACCAGTGGGCCGTCGACATTAGGTTTCCGCACCATGGCGTTGGCCGGGGCATTAGTCGGAAGCTGCGGCTATCTGCTGGCCAGTTTCTTGCTGGCGGAAAACGCCATCTCGGCCAGCAGCCACCGCGCCATGGTCATGCAACTGGGCCGCCCTTTGATTGGTTTTGGTGGCAGCCCTGTCCTCATGGCATGGATCATTTATTTCGCCGGGCTGTTTGCCTTTGGAAACTGGGCACAAAGCAGCCAATTGGCGAGAAAACGCAGTTTTTCAATTTTCGCCACGTTCTATGCGGCGATGTTTGGCTGGTTGTTGTGCATCGTTTTCTGGTTCCCGCCGGTTTGGGGATGCCTGATGGCGGGGTGGATTTCCTGTGTGTTGCAACTGTCGTCACCCACCCTGCGCCAGAGGCCGCACCATTTGAAGAAATCACTTGAGTCCCTCCCTTGATCTCGCTGCCAAAGTTTTCCACGTGTGAGTGACTCTAGCATTTGAAATCCGTTTCGAAGGAATCGGGATCATGTCCACAGGCCTGTTTTTTGTTGCCGCCTTCGGTGCGATGATTCTCTTTGCGTCCCTCGTGGTGGGCGGGATTCTCGTGGCTATTTTCTTTGCTCTGGGCCGTCTGGTCAGTTCGCCCAGCCACAAATCGGACGATTGGCAGAAAGAGTCACTGCCGCACTATTTTACTCCAGAAAGTGTTACTCCAGAAGTTGAAAGGCGGGAGCCGGGTCTTTCACCTCGCCCGCAGAAGAATCTGACGGCAGTCGGGCCTATCATGATTGCAGCGACTTTCTCGTTGTTTCTGTTGCTGGCCATATCATTTGTAGGTTTCCGCGCACCGTCATACCCCATGCATCCCCGGATGGGCCTCAGCCCACTCACAATGGGGATGCTCACCATGTGGGGCGTTTGTTTTGCTGGGGGGATCATTGCCAAAGTCGTTTTTGACATGGTTCGCACAAAGCCTTCTTCTCGTGAGGCAACAGCTCGGCCTGTGAAGGTCTCGCCAACTGCTGCGACCTTTCCCCCTTCCTCCGCGCCCACCACATCGTCAGGTCACCGGTGGCTTGTCCTGGCATCAATCGCCACTCTCACGGCTCTCCCGCTGATTTTCATCGGATCCGCGTTCACGACAGTATCCACCCAGTCAGTCGTCACTTCCTCCACAAGTTGGGGAACCGGAAGCACCAGCCATCGGCAACAAGCCAGCCCTGTTTCATGGCTGAAAGATGTTCCCCGCTGGGAACCGGCTGCCCGGGGGCAAACAGTAAACCCCGAGCCATATAAAACGACAACGATTGCCTCTATCGTAACGGCCAAGTCCACCGATCTTTATTCGTCAGTCATGCCAGCCAAACTCTCTCACGAGAATACCCCGGCTGATGCGTTGCAGCCCATGAATGAACCGGCCAAGCCACTGCTTGCCATACCGGAAGAGATGCCCCTCACCAGCCCCACTTTTACACGAATCAACCCGCTTCCTGACTGGGTGATTGATCCTGGCAAAGTTCCTGCCGGTCACGCCCATCTGATGAGTGGTCGTTATGCCACGTTGGCTGATGCCGAAAACAGTGCCCATCAGCAATTGAGACAATGGCTGGTGGAAGAAGTCTGCCGCCGGTATCCGGGCCTTCCCCCTGCACCGGCTCACTCGATTGATATCACCTCTGACGCCACCCGCGCCATTACACAGCAGGTCGTGGAAGAAACCGAGCACCAATTCGGCACGGTGACGGGGCGGATGTACGCAGTCCATCTGTTGATTTCGACAGAGAACCTGCATCTGTCTCAGGTCGTTCAGCAGCTGCATCTCCAGCAGGAAACATTGCTTTCTCAAAGCCGTATCAAGCTTGTGATCGGAGCGGCAGGATTCCTCGCTTTGCTTGCCTGGGGGATAATGCTGTATAGTCGCCAACGCAGCAGTCACGCAGCAGACCCATCACGATGACTCTTGTCATCAAGCTTTTTTCGCTCGCCATGTCCTGTATGGATAGTCATGAACACTCCGTTGCCTGATATCCCCGCAGGTCTTTCGGCAGAGACCTGGCTCATGGCCCGCATCCGCCGACAGGATGCCGATGCCTGGCGGGAACTGGTCGCACAGCATGAACCGCGACTTTTTGCCTGGATGAAGTCTCGTCTGGGAGATGCGGCGACAGCCGAAGATCTTGTCCAGGACGTTTTCCTCGCCTTCGTCAGATCGTTGCCTCATTTCGATGATACCCGACCGCTCGAACCTTTCCTGAACCAGATTGCGGCTCATCTGCTGATCGACACATTGCGAAAAGCCGGTCGTCGGCGCATGTATTCATTGACGAACAACTCACCCGAAGGACTGGACGACAGCAGCTTCCAGCATGTTGACAAGAAGCAGCACAAAGCCTCCAGCCTGCATCGTGGCCGGGAAACGGTGGCTCAGATTGAAACCTGCCTGGCGACCAGCCTTTCAGAACTGGTTAATCGCTGGCAGAGCCGGGGTGAATTTGAACGTCTGAAATGCTGCGAACTGCTGTTTGCGCTGGGGTATCCCAACCAGCGCGTGGCCCGGATGCTGGGCATCAGTGAGCAGACAGTCGCCAACCACAAATCCCACATCCTTCAGCAACTGAGAACCCGCCTGGCCAAAGCAGGGCTTTCCGAGGCGATCCTCCCGCCCGTCGTTTAGACCCCGTTCCTCGTTCGATGGCGGGCCATCTCAGTTTCAGAGAGCGTTGGCTCAGATGGCAAAGTCTGTCGAGCGGCCCAGAATGCGGTCAACCACTTCCTGGCCCAGTTCAATCGATGGAGAGATACCGCCCTCAACGTCAGTGGCGTTTAAGCCGCAATACATGGCCCATGGCCCCAGATGCCGCCAGCGACCGGCCCGCTTGGGTTCGTTCGGCAACACGGGGGTTGTGCAGCGATTGCACCCGATCGTCGAATATCCCTGATAATGCAGAGGATTAATGATGACCTGATGCGTGGCAATGTACGCATCCATCTCATCATCCTTGAGATTCGCCAGAGGATTGAGCCGTAATGAATTCATGGGCGGGTCAACGGAGAGAATGGGAACATTGTCCCGTTTTCCCCCTTCGGCCCGGCGAAGACTGCTGATCAGGCAGTCGTACTGCCCCTTGGTTTTGGCGAGTGGGACAGATTTCCGCAGGTGGCAGCAGCGTTCCTGGCCATCGGGAGTCAGATAGAGGACGCCCAACTGCTTTGTTTGCTCATCCATCGAGAGAGCGGGCTTCAACGTGCGGACATCCACGCCGTATTCGCTGGCAATGCGGTCCCGTGTCTCGAGTGTTTCCTGAAAATTGACGCCGGTATCGACGAACAGCACGGATAAATCAAGTTTCTGGGTGCTGATCATATGGCAAAGCACGCTGCCCGCCATCTGCATGGCCGAGATGGCGGCGGCCCTGGGGCCGAACATTTCGGTGGCCCAATGCAGCAGTTCGGTAGGAGAACGCTCCTCGAAAGTGCGGTTCAGTTCGTTCAGATCTGCCTGAGAAAGCTTCGCCATGCCATGTAGTTTCAGTTGAGATTCGGCGGGTTGAGGTCGTGACTCTTTCAAAGTCTAGCAGACCCATCGAATATCGGGCAATGCGAGCCACAGTAGGGCAGGCCCCCGCCTGCCATTCCAGCCACAGCCATTCCAGTTAAGGACGGCAGGCGGGAGCCTGCCCTACTTTTGTTCACTCGAAGGCGGGCAACGACGCCTCAGGCTCAATCCCATTGGCAAATGAAACCGGGTTTGTGCTGAGCCGAGAAGTTGGGTTGATCTGACCACTGCCCCTGTTGGGACAACAGAATGATGAGATAATCCTCGCCGGTTCCTTTGTTGTTAGGCTGCAGTTTCCCCCAGTGACGGTAGTTCATTTTTTGCCCCGTCACCCAGACCCAATCTCCTTCCTTTGTTTCATCGCTTGCGCCCAACCAGGCTTCAGCTACATTCGATTTTTGCATCAGATCGACAATGAACTGGTTTTCCTGGGCATTGTTGATCACTGCCAGATGTCCGCCGAGCGTCTCACACCGCTTTTTGGCTTCCTGCCACGCGAGCACCGCGCTGAACACTTTGTACGACTTCCCACGAAACTCAACAGCATCGTCGGGCGGAGTGATCTTTTGGGGAGCAGGACTTGTGGCCGTGGCTGGGGATGTCGTTGTCGCTGGGGATGGGGTTGCTGACGAAACTGGCGTTGCGCTGGAGGATTGAGACAATTTCTGCCCCAGCTCCTGAATTTCGATATCGCGGAATTCCACCACGCCTTTGTTGCCGCAGAAGCCGAAGAAGCCCGAGGTGCGATTTCGGCCCACGTATTCCGTCGTTCCCATAAAGCTCGTGACTTGGGAGGCGTTGTGGTTGGTGACCTGCCGGCCATTGACCTTGACGATAATCCGGGAACCTTCAACGCGCGCTTCCATTTGATTCCACAGCCCAATGGCCCGCGCGACAATCGGGGCGTTTGCCGCGGTCATTCCATAGACGGAGCCATGGGCTTGACGGGGATCCCAGGTGGATTTGCTGCGATCCGCAGGAACTCCGTTGACGTCATCGAAGATTTGAATTTCGCCCATGCCCACATGGGAGGGAGTTTCCGTTCCTCCGGGGAACCGGATGGCCAACCCATTGTTGGCGCCGGGCATCAGGCGGTATTCCAGACGCACGATAAAATCGTCATAGCTTTTGGTGGTATAGAGCGTCCCCATTCCGGTTCCCTTGCACCTCAGAACGCCATTCTGGATTTCAAATTCATTGGTCGCACCTTGCCATCCGGTGAAGTCGCGGCCGTTGAAAATGGAAACGAACTGGGCTGGACTTACTGGAACTGGCGACGCAGGAACAATCGGTGGAGATGCTTCAGAGACCGATGGCTGAGCGGTGTTCTGATCCGAGAGGGCTGCATTTATAATGCGAAACCCACTAACACCGACATACCCATAATTCTGTTTTGAAGTATCCACAACTTCCAATGTGACAAGTTGCCCACGAAGCTTGCTGATGTCCCATTGCACACTTACGCCTTGCTGTTTATTCGGGCCGTTCGCTTTGTGAATTCTGGTATCACCGGTACGAAGTGCCGTATAAACCTCGGCGCGACTGGAACCATGGGTCACAAACTCAAGAGTTTGTGCGTTTGAGGGGACAACGAATTGCTGGTACATCCGACCGGTGACACTATCTCCGGCCATCGCACCGTAGGTGGTCATGGCCGTTTCGTTCTTGCCCGGGGGAGTAAACAAGCGAAACCCTAGGATCGCGCCCTCTTCTCTTGTCCATCCATCCCACCCTTGTGAGAAATCGCCATTGACGATCCCAACCGGAAATGAGGATTGGGATACGCTTCCGTTCGGCGGCGCAGGCAATGATGTCGCCGCTCCAGAGGCAGGGAGAGACGAGGTACCGCTGGTCGAAGCCAGCACGACACGAAAGCCAATGCCATCGCGGAAGCGGCCATCGCCAGCGGCATGCCGATTGCGAGTGGCTGAACCTGCAACATTAAAGTATCCCGCACCACGAAGCACACTCAAATTGGAACCGGGGATTCTGGGGTTAATGCCTCCCGGCAATCGCTCCGTGTAACCGTCAACACACCATTCCCACACATTGCCATAAATGTCATATAGTCCCCAAGGATTGGGTTTCTTCAGTCCCACCCGGTGAGCATACCTTTCGCTAATAATGTCAAAGGCGTTGGAGCGAATCCAGCCGTAGTCTTTCAATTGGCTGCTATCATTTCCAAAACTGTATCTGGTCGTGGTTCCGGCTCTACAGGCGTATTCCCACTCGGCTTCCGTGGGCAATCGATAGACACAGCCTTCCGGCAGGCGTCCCGCGCGGCGTTCCTGATCGGTCAGTTTCTGGCAATACACGGTCGCGTCTTCCTGACTGATAAATGTCGCCGGATAGTCGGGGCCGACCTTGTAATGGTGTTGGCCAATCCAGGGATTTGTGCCGATGACGTGCTGCCACTGATCATGTGTGGCTTCTGTCTGCGCCATCCAGAATCCGTGGGTGAGTGTTACGGAAACCTGCGGCTTTTCATCCTGAGCCGCCTCATTGTCCGATTCCGGGCTACCCATCAGAAAATTCCCGGGCGGGCACCAGCAGAATTTGATCTTCCGATCGGTGAACTCACGCACTTCACCAGCGCGCGAGCCATTGGAAACGGACACGGGAACGTCAGTTTTTTGCGGCATGACAGCAGGAGGTGTGGACGTTGTCGTTGAAAGAGAAACTGTCGAGGAACTGCCGCTAGCAGAGGCCATCAACGATGTTGCGTCCTCACTCATGGCAACACGAAAGCCGTTAAAGTCGCTACGGTAATCAGGCTTTAATCCGCGGCGAAGTGCAGAACGGCTGTGCTTGACTTCATGCATCCAACTAGAACCGCAGACCACGCGAGTTCCCGAGGACGTCAGGTTGAATGGGTCAATCTCTATACCTGTGGCCTTGGAATAAAAATCTTTATCAAACCAGTCAGCGCACCATTCACTGACATTTCCGTGCATGTCTGACAGAGCAAAGGCATTTGTCCGACCGTGATTGCCAACGATGGCTGTAAAAACATCTCCATCACTGACTTTAAGATAATCATACTTGGGAAACTTCCCCCCCCAACGAGCGTGTCCAAAAGCATCAGCAATATTGCCGCTCTGCACGAGACCATTCGGGTCATTTCCATGCCACCAAGCGGTCGTTGTTCCTGCACGGCAGGCATACTCCCACTCGGCTTGAGTTGGAAGACGGTAAGCCCGACCTTCTTTCTGACTGAGCCAGGCCACAAACGCTTGAGTGTCGTTCCAAGTGACATTCACGACCGGATGATTGTCATTTTGCGAAAACCCTGTCGACTTCCATGAGTATCCCTTTTTGTTATCGTCGAAGCTTTTTGTCGATTCATTCCAACCCGAGCCTTTGCCGTCCCGTTCGGCTTCGGTTTGATAGCCGGTAGCTTCGACAAATTGACGGAATTGACCGACCGTGACTTCAGTGGCCCCCAAGCGATATGGCCGTGTCAGGCGTACTTGATGAGGTGTTTCATTGCTGTCGCGATTCCGTTCCGAGAAGGGCGATCCCATCTGGAATTCTCCCGGTGGAATGAGCACCAGATCCATGCCGATGGAGTTCTTTTCGATCACCGTTTTTCCCAGCGACTTGGCCCAAGTCTCCTGACCCGTTTTCGCCTGCTCTGCCGAGAACGGGGACTTCATGGGAGTGGCGGTTGTAATAGGTGTCGACACCGAAACACTCCCGACAACTGCGGGTTTCGGCGGCTCATTCACGGTCTTCACCACGCGGAAACCGCTGAAGTTGTTGGTGCTGGCGGGGGCGTCCCGCAGGCGATGGGCCGCGCGGGTGCTGCGGCCGTTGCTGTTCCATGACCCGCCGCGAAGAATACGCACGCTTCCCGGCAAATCGTTCAACGGGTCAATCGCAATGCCCTGACTCCGGGAGACGAAATTCTTGTCATACCAATCCTCGCACCATTCCCGCACATTCCCGTGCATATCCAGAAGGCCGAAGGCATTGTCCCGATACTTCCCCACACCGACCGTGCTGCCCAGTGAAACTCCCGTAACCACAGTTCCATAAGGATAGTTGCCATCAATGTTGGCATCCTTGCCATCGTTGATATCACCAAAGTGAAACGGCGTGGTCGTGCCAGCCCGGCAGGCAAATTCCCACTCGGCTTCAGTGGGCAATCGGTAGCCCCCGCTATTCTTTACAGAGACTTCCGCCATGAAGATTTTGTTGTCTTTGTCCCGCTGAACTTTCTGCAGCACATAATAGAGCGGCAGATTTTCCCGCCATGACAGAGTGTTGCAAAAGTCGATGGCGTCGTACCAGGAGACGTTATCCACAGGGAGTTTTCCCGGATCACGGCCATCAAGTTTGTGCTTGTTCACCCCTTCGGGGGAAAACGTGCTGGGATTTGACCCCATGATCCGTAAATACTCCGCCTGCGTGATCTCCTTCGCTGCCATGCGGAAGGCCCGTGTCAACCTGACCGGATGAGGCTTTTCTTCATCTGCGGAATAGGCGGCTTCCGCCGCGCTGGCCCCCATCGTGAACTCACCGGGGGGGATGAGCACCAGATCCATACCAATGGAATTCTTCTCCACCACCGACTGGCCCAGTGATTTGGCCCACGCGTCCTGAGTGGCTTTGGCCTGAGCTGTCGAGAATGGGGAGACCAGTGGTTTCGCTGAGGCTGCCGAATTGGCCGTTGTGGATGAAAGAATCTTTGCTGAAAGGATTCCATCCAATCTGGGGAACTCTTTCGAGAGATAGGCATTCCCCTGTTGCTTGATCAGCATTTGGTCTGGGGTCTCACCATACTCGGAATTGATCTTGTCAACGACATCCATCCCTTTGGTCACACGGGCAAAAGGGCTGAACCCCTTGCTATCAAGGCGGCGGTTATCGGCACAATTGATGAAGAGTTGAGTCGAGCGGGTATTGCGGCCAGAGGTCGCAAAGGTAAGAGTTCCACGTTCGTTAGGCTGATTGACAGGGTCGTCTGCGAGCGTCGCATCGTTCCACTTGACCTGCACCTGAGGATCGGCGGCGATACCGAACTGCGCCACGAAGCCCGGCACAACACGGAAGAATCGGGTCTCGTCATAGAAACCCGATTTCACCAAAGCGTAGAAACGATCGGCCCCGATAGGTGCCCAGTCTCGGTGGACTTCGACAACAAAATCACCTTTAGTGGTAGTGAAAAGGGCTTCAAACACGTCGGGAACCCGCTCATCCTTCAATCCATCGGGTAAGGAGCTTGAAGCGATTGGCGTATCATCAATCACCACCTTGCCGCTGAGCAGTGAGACCTTGACCAAACGGTTTTCACCGCTTTTCAAAGTGATTTCCCGAGTCCCCCCATCGACCGCGATGCCGTTCTGACGGACTTCTAACGTATGCTGCTTGGTCGGGCTGACTTTAATCGACTTGCCAGCCTGATCGAACGTCACGAAGTGACCATCGAAACTGACCGCCAGCGTCGGATCATCGATTTCAATCCGCAAGACGCCCTGCTCGGTCTGAAAAAAGAACACAACCATCAGCATGAGCAAGGCGGCTGGCCCACCCGCAAGACTCAACCACTTGACCGCAACCGGCTGCGCAGCCCACCACTTCAAGGCTGGAGCCGTCAGCGGTTTCCAGTCGAGTTTCCCGCGACTCTTCCCACCCGCTTTCTTTTTCTTAACCGGGACGGCAGGAACAGAAATGCCACCCGGCCATCCCTTGATCCCCTCCAGAGAAATATTCGGTGTGGGAAACTCTCCACTCATCGCAGGAAGCATGTTCATGGCAGGTGCCTCGGGGGCGTCTTTCGCGTTCACAACGGCCATCTGACGAGAGTCGAGGTTGTTGACACCCAGAATGCTGGGAACGTCGGCAACACTGGCTTTCCAATCAATGGACTTCAGGTCGCGCGTCACATCAGCACAGCGCGCATAGCGATCAGCTTGATTCTTCGCGATCATCTTCAGGCAGATGTTCGCCAACTGAGGGGAAAGGTCAGGCACCAGCGTCAAGGGATTGGGGGGATCGAGCACCGTTTTCTGGCCGATCACCTGCATCGCACTCCCCTGAAAGGGCCATTGCCCTGTCAGAAGTTCAAAGAGCATGACGCCTAAAGCATAGATGTCGCTGCTTTCATCAATGTCATCGACCCGACCATTGGCCTGTTCGGGGGACATGTAAGCCGCAGAACCAAGAATCGTCCCCCCTTGAGTTCGCTCGGCATCGCTGGAGACTTGAGTTTGACGGGCCAGTCCAAAATCCATGATGACCATGCGGCCATCTTCGCGCCGCCGGACGTTGCCGGGCTTTAAGTCGCGGTGGATGATGCCGCTGGCGTGGGCTGCTTCCAGCCCTTTGGCCAGTTGCAGAATGATGTTGACGGCTTCCTTGGGTTTGCGCTTCTTCCCGATGCGTTTCAGAATATCGTGCAATTCTTCGCCGGGAATGAATTCCATGGCGATGAAGTGGGTGCCATCGTGTTGATCAAAATCGAGGACGCGGCAAACGTGCGGATGTTCGATCTTGGCGAGAGATTTGGCTTCAATCTCCATGCGCCGCAACAACTTTTCGGCGTCAACACCATCCAGCTTGGGCACCTTAAGCGCCACTTTGCGGTCGAGCTTGGTGTCTTCGGCGAGGTAAACCGCCCCCATGGCTCCGCTGCCGAGAAACTTTTCGACGCGGTAACGTCCCAGAAAAAATGGAAACTCGGTGAAGTTGGCTTTAGATTCCGGCACAGCATCTCCTGCCCGGCTGGTATCCCCCGCGCGGGGATGTCGTGTGGAATCTGGTGGTGGATCAGAGATTTGCGCCGGTGAACCAGCCGCAGCACGCCGGGGCGGCACGGAACCCGCTGGAGGCTCTGCCATGTTGTTGTCCTCCTCAATTCGTCAAAGACATAAGACTACACAAAGAAACACCGCTCAGCCGGACAAAAACGGGAATTACTTGGCCGAGGCCCGCCAGACCAGTTCCTTATCCGTAGCCGACAACTCGTCCATGCGTTCTTCGATGTCCTTCTTCCAGTCTTCGACGTACTGCACATCGCGTGCATAATCCTGCATCTGGCGACCCAGCTTCATATAGGCTTCTTCATCGCCAGGCTTCGCTTCTTTCAACATCATCCCATGCGTGTAACAAAAGGCGAGAAAGTCTTCGATGGAGCCACCGGGGAAGGATCGAACCTTGTAATCGGCAGGGACATTTTTATACCGCTCCGCAGCGACGCGAATCGATTCCAGATAGCGAATACTGTCCCGCAATTCGACATACATTTTGACCCGGCGGGAGCCATCCAACGCGGTGTCTTTCGTGGCCTCCTGCCGTTTCTTGATGACCTTGGCCTGAACCAGTTCCAGGGCTTCATCAAAGTCTTTCCAGCTTGCGATGCGGGCCGTTGCATCGGCACCCGTCGGAGAATTTAAGACTCGAGTGTACTCGGCCCTCAGTTTATCGACGCGTTGACAATCGGGCAGAAACAATTGACTGAGGACTGCAGGCCACTGGATTTCCAACGGGTTCTGATTGAGGCGAATGACCAGTTGAGATCCCGCCATGGTGGCGGGGCTGAGGTTTAATTGGCCGGCCATGCTGGAAGTGATGTATTCGCTGGAATTCAGGCTGGGAAATTCGCTGGAAGATTTCACTTCCCGCTGTTTCCGATAATGAGCAATTGGCCCCAGCATCTTCAGGAGCGCATTCGGGCCGCGACCACTGAGAACGGCATTGCGGTATTCTGGTGTCGCTGACTTGCTGGCCCACTCGTTGAACTGGCGGTTTTCCAGTTGCCGCTTTTTGGCTTCGATAGGCAGCAAGGCCCGTTCTCGTCGGGGATTGGGCACCATTTCTTTCAGCTTTTCCAGTTCGCCTTCATGCTCTTTCAGTTCCGTGTGGATGCGGGTCCGCTCATTGGTGATCCATTCCAGACGAACCTTTTTCGCAGCGGCTTCTTCACGCTCCACCACCACAATGTCGCGGTACAGTCGATTGATATCGATCACTTGTGCCATGGCTTGCGACCCAAACAGTCCAGGCAACATCATCGAGAGGAGAGCAGCGCGGAGGGACATAATCGAGTCTCTTGAAAGTTTGCAGGACATGCCAGGCGGCGAAGTTGTAGGAATCACTATCAAGTTCTGGAGAGTCTTGTCCTTCAATCAGATGAGTTCTGGAGGAAGGACTTAAAGCAGCGACGGATTGAGCTGGTCTCCCCAGATAACGCTGGAATCGCGGAGCACCATGCCGACAATTTTTTGGTCTTCATCCAACAGAATCCCCCCCCGTTCCAGTGGAGTCTCTTCTGACAGGGGTTTGAACATATGCCGACGTTGCTCATAGAGAAAACTGGCCGGCAGGGAGGTGATCCGAATCCATTCCGGGTCATAAGCCATGAGCGACAAACCATGTCCTCCCTGAGCCGATTCATTGCGAGGAAATGCCTGGTAAGAAACGTAAGTGATCTTCTTGCCTTTGCCTCGCAGGCGTTCAATATCAATCGCTGTAACAGAGCGCCAGCAGTCTTTGCCTGCGACGGTCAGTTCCGCAGGTTCCTGCAAACGGAGCCACGAGATTTGAGAGGCGTGAGCCGGATGTTCAATCGATGAGATCGGGATCGGGATCCCTTGAATCACACAAGCCTGAAGGGAATGACCTTCTTTGGCGACAAGTTGAATGACTCCCTCCAGAGCCATGCCCAGATCCCGGCTGACGACCACGGTCTGAGCATCCCACAGCCAGCCCATTCCCAGCAGATGAGGCCGGGCTTCATCACGAAGATTTCCAATGCCCACCAGCACCAGAAGATCCTGTGGATTGAGCGGGGATTGAGATTTCACCGGCGGTGTTTCGACCAGCGGCGCGGGAGTGGATGAGACAGGCGTGGGCGTGAAAGTGGCAGCCGCAGTCGCGGCAGTCGCCATGGCGGGTTCAGGGGTTAATGTTGCCGCGACGAGTGGTGGCTGGACGGGATTGACGGCAGACATGCCCGCAGGCTGTGTCGCATCAGGCTGTGGCGACACAACCTGTGGCTCATTCTGGGCGTTTGATGTCCCTCGTGTCAGATACATGCCGGAGAGCCACAATAACGGAACCAGCACCACCGCGCTGGCAAGACCGACCAGCACCCCCTGAGGCAGTCGCAGCTTTGTTCCCGCAGAACGTTCATCGGGAGAGGGCTGATCTGATGAGAGGGTGGGAACAGGTTGGGATGGCAACACATTCTGGCTGGCGATGGCAGCCTGCACGATTCCGGGAAGGGGGGCCGCTTTTACGGCAGCCCCCACAGGCTCAAATACAAGTTCTGGCCCGGCTTCGGTCAGCAGGATCGTGTCCCCCGGACTGAGCCAGCCGAATCGTGTGGGCCGCCCGCCGGAAATTCTCACTTCGGCAACATCCACGACTTCAATGATCCAGCGATCCTGTACCGAGCGCAGGACGAGATGATGCGGTTCCAGCCGGGAGTCATTGGGCAAGCTCAGGAGATTATCCTGCGCCCGCCCAATCGTCACAGTGGGTTCATCAAACGTGAACAATTGGCGATCCAGCATCAATCGAATAGGCATACGGTCGTCCGCTATAACTTCGTCAGTATTGGTAAATGCGAAAAGCGGTCTCTCACCCGACAAGAATTCTTCCCTCGGGAAAAATTCACCCCCTGACTTCAGGGATTTGTACGGGTCAAACCGTGGAGAGGGTACACCGTCGTTAGCGAAATCCAGCGGACAATCCCGCTTTCCTTCACGCTGATCAAACCCGGCAGAAATCCAGAATAATAGCTTCACGAATTTACAGAGCTTGCTGAGCGCAATAAAGTGTTTTGAAAAGATAACCGGCACGGTTCAGCAAATATTCATGACTCAACCACAATCAACGCCCGAAGGGACTTCAGGCTCAATCACGCTGCTCTACCGACAATGGCGCGAAGGGCACGACGAGTCTTTAGGTCAACTGGTGGATCACTTCCGCCCGCGACTGCTGGCGCTGGTACGCTCTTCGTTAAAAAATCGTGCAGGACGGATGGCAGATGCCGAGGATGCTCTGCAGAGTGCCGTGATCAGTTTCTGGGAGAAAGCCGGCCGGGGTGATCTCAGCCCCGACATGGATCGTGAAGATCTCTGGAATCTTCTGGGGATGATGACCGTCCGGAAAGCGTTGAAAATTCAGGAACGCGAATTTGCCCAGAAACGAGGGGGCCAGCAGAATTTTGTTGACCAAGGAATCGAGTGGAAACCCGCTTCTCCACAGGGGGATGCACCAGAGTTGCTTTGTGCAGAAATGCTGGAATTGCTCGACGAGGATCTTCGTCCTTATGCGATCTTAAGATTGATGGCCTATACCATTCGTGAGATTGCCGACCAGTTGGACTGCACAGAAAAGAAAGTTGAACGCAAGTTGAATCTGGTCAAACTGGTATGGCAACAGGAAGTGTCCCGGTGGAATTTATAAAAATGGCTGTCGGATCGCCCCCGGAATTTCGCATTTACTTCTGAGAGGAGATTTACGACTTCAATCAACTCTGTCACACCGCTGAGATTCCGGGTCGCTATTGAATGGTCATGTTCGGGAATGGTTGTATGAACTCGCTGGCCGCGTTTGTAGGTGATTTAGATACACTTCGCCGATTAGATGCCGCGTGTGACCAGTTTGAAGCGGAATGGCGCACCGGGAATCGTCCGCAAATCGAAGACTATCTTTCGCTGTTTCGAGAGCATGAGCGCAAAAATCTGCTGGAACTCTTGCAACAACTTCAACAGGAATTGATTCTAAAGGCCGGTCTCAATTCCAGACCTCGCCAGCCTTTTCAAGCACGACCTGGCCTTGCCAGCCAGCAGCAGGGCCGATCCATGACCAGCGAGCCAACACCCTCTTCTTCACCGGTTCCTGCTTCTTCCCCGCGGGCTTCTGATTCGCCGGCTGAGATGGAAGCCACGCTTCTGTTTGGCGCGGGAAGCGGAACACCGGCAACTCCTGGGCGGGAAGTGCATCTCCTCGTTTCTACGGGAACAGATGCCGATTTGAGATTCACTTACACGGAGCACGATACGTTGCTCGTGGGCCGATCAGTGCATGCCCAGCTTCGCCTCAAGGACGATCCGCGCATCTCCCGCCATCATTTTCGTCTGGAGATGAACCCTCCCTCCTGCTTTCTGCTGGATCTGAACAGTTCCAACGGGACCTTCGTTAATGGGGTGCGAGTCACGGAGCGGGATCTGAAAGATGGGGATGTGGTCTCTGTAGGGCGAACCAGGTTGACCGTGCATATCCCGGAACCGGCTACGCCCCAAAAGCCGCGAGAGAAGCCACTTCCGATGGCTGCCCCCAAGCCCACAGTCCCCAAGCCTACCGCCGCGAAGCCCGCTGTCGAGATGGCTCCCAAGCCGCTCAGACAAATGGCCAGTCCTTCGGCGCAAGCCCCTGCCCCGTCGTCACTGGAAGCGGTTGCTGGCCCTCAGATTCCCGGATACCAGCTCTATGAAATGATCGGCGAGGGAGAACTGGGAGCCATCTATCGCGCGGTCCGCAAGGCCGATGGTGAACTCTGTGCGGTCAAATTGCTGGCCGCAGAGGCAAATCAGGAAAGCCGGTCGGTTCAGATCTTTATGCGGGAAGCTTCGATCCTCGCTCAACTGAACCATCCCCATATTATTCGTCTCATCGAGATGGGCCAGCATCAGGGAATGCTGTTTCTCAGTACGGAATACTTCCCTTCGTTACCATGGGCTGAGCTGTCGGCGTCATGGAGTCCTGCGAAGCGAATCCGGATGGCTTGCGGCATGATGTTGCAAATTCTGGGTGCCCTGTCCTTCGCACACAAACGAGGCATGGTTCATCGGGATATCAAGCCCGAAAACCTGTTGATCAGCCGGACGGGTAGCAAGCTGATTGCCAAGTTGGCTGACTTCGGCCTGGCGAAGAATTTTGCCAATGCCGGCATGAGCCAGATGACTCGCAATGGCGATGTGATTGGATCATTGGCGTTCATGTCCCCCGATCAGTTTATTAACTCGCGGGATGCGAAGCCCGGCTCCGATCTCTACTCAGCCGGGGCGACGTTGTACTGGTTAATTGCCGGACAACCACCGATCGTCCTGGACAATCATCCCTGCAAGTTCCTGGCGATTCTTGAAGAACGACCGGCTCCGATCAGCAAAATCTGTCCGGAAGTCCCCCCCGCACTTTGCGAACTGATTCAACGTTCGCTGGAGAAATCGCCCGAACAGCGGTTCGAGTCGGCCTCTGCCATGCAGAAGCAACTCTATGCCATCGTCTGCCAGATGTCCGAGGCTCCTTAAAAGCCGCGTCGCGGTTTTGTCTATGGCAGGAATTCTGTGCGAGATCTCTACGACTTTCACTTTATGTCTGGCTTCCCTCATAACGGTGGCGTTCTGGCGGCGTAAAAGTCCAAACTGTTCAGGACAAATGACGCCCATACGCCGCCACCCTGAACCCGGAAACGGGTTCAGCGGGCCGAAAGTGAAGGCGAGGCTTTCTCACGTTTCAAGCCAGAGAATTCGCCATACACGCTCAATCGCTCGGGTTGTGAGACCACCAGTCGTCCCTTTGTGATCGCCAGATGCCCTCCCCGCTGGTGCTCTCCACTCCATTGCCATTCATGCCATCGCGTGGGTTGACCCGTGGACAGATCAATCTCGAACAGGACATCTCGCGTTGGCCAGAAGACCGAGTTTCTGGAAAACACTCCGCGACCGTAGCTCGTCCACTCGGGATCACTCTGAAGAAACCGCCAGCGTGTCCCGCCTGTCGCCAGATCAAAACTCCAGAGAGATTTGCCGGCTGCGATCAATTGACCATCGGCTGTTCCCAGCAGTTGCGTTAATGGCTCGGGTTGTGGCCTGACCCACTGCACGGCTCCTGTCGAAGCATCGAGTGCATAAAGGTCTTCTCCATCAACAGGCGAGACCAGAATCTGATTCCCGTGAGCGACGCAGGGCATCACCAGATAGGAAGCCCGCTGTGGCCCGTCCTCGCGAATCGACAAGGTGACTCCCCACTCCAGCCGACCGGTTTGACCATCCACGCACATCACGCTTCCCAGTTCGGTCGACAGGTAAACCTTTCCATCATGCAAAGTGGGTAAGTAAAGGCCCAGTTGATTCACATTCGGCAGCAGTTTGGTCATGCCATGCCCGAGTTCTCTCAACCAGCGAAGATCCCCGGTCTCTTCTTCGAGACAAACCAGCCCCCAATCGACGAGTGCCTGGCTTCTGGCAACGATGACATAAACCGCATTGTCCCGCACAACGGGTGTGCCGATAAAATCCCAGCCATCGCCGTCTTCAAACAAATCTTCTGGAGCCACGCGCCAATGGAGCTTGCCCTGATTGGCCCCAAGATCCAGGCAAATTAATGAACTGGAAACGTCACGGGTTTCGTTGGCTGCCCGGAGAGCAATGGGCCAACCCAGGCGGGCATAGAGTCGGTCTTCGGCCACAGTGAGGGAATAGGCCGGATGACCCAGGGAAGGCAAAATCGGTGGCACCAGAGAGTCACTGCCGTTGGGAGGGTAAATCGCGGCTCCCTCTTCCGTGTTGACTTTCCAGGCCGGGTTTCCACGATTCAAATTCCAGGCGAGAATCTGGGATGCTGTGGGAATCAGCACCAGATCTTTCCAGATTACCGGATACGACTGCGGCACATCCGTGAGAAGCCGTGGGTGGTCTGGCGTTTTATAAAACGAGAGCTTTTCCTGAGGGATCACTGCTGACCAGACTTCTTTCCCCAGATCAAAAGCAGGCCCCCGGTCTCCTGTGCGAGCCGGTCTCCCGGCCCACGTGACTGGTAATGTCTGATCCTTGAGAAGAGGTTCCACGCCAGTCAACGGCAACTCCACCGCTTCTGGCAATGCCTCGACCACCCGGGTTTGCTGCTTGAGATCGATGATCAGATCATCAATCAGCTTCCCCCAGAGACCTTCGTGCGTCCCCAATCGGCCAGGTGCTTGTGGAAATTCCCTCTCCAGCAGGCCACGTCCTGATTCAAACGCTGCCCACTCGGCACCATAGAGATCGCAAAGAACAACTCGGGCCAGCAGCCCCGCCGGTTCGAGTTGGCTGTCCGGGTAAGCGGGTAATCCCTCAGGCTCTATTGACCGTTGATGAACCACCAGTCCCTTCTGAAGGCGAGAAGGCAACAAGGAACTCCACAGGCTGCGAGCAACGTTGTAATCTCTTCGTTCAAACGCCCGATGGGCTTGCACATTGATCGCCTCGTCACCGACAGACGACAGCCAGGCCCGCTGAACAATACGATCCACCAGGGCCAGTTCGCCCGTCGTCTCATACTCCTGCCACCAGCGCATGGCCCGGCCATCAAGTTCATTCCGATAAACCTGTCGGCCCGCTTCGGGCCATTGGCTCAACCAGAAGCGAATCGTCAGTTCGACACTGAGATATCTCTTCCAACTTTGAAAGGCCGGTTCAATCGCTTTGCTCATGCCCTCTTCACGAACCAGAGTGTTCAGTGGAACGGGAACCTGATCCAGTGGCAGCAACTCCCCGGCCGATTGATCCAGGAGCGTGTCTAACAACTGGATGGCCTCGCTCCATTGGCCCGCTGAAGTGTGTTCTTTGGCCACATCCAACTGACGAATGACCGGCGTGGGAAGATCGAACGACCAGTTTTCACGCAGTTTGCGAGCTTGGACAAGTGGTTGTTCCGGCATCTGTGCCAACGAGACCGAAGAAAAGCAAAGCCACAGCCATCCCAGACTCACACAATGCAGGCACATGCCATACAGCCACATGCCATTCCGGCCTGACCACAAAGCCTTCCTGTTCAAGAATGATCGACGTTGCGGTTGCCAAAGGAACGACGCGGCTTTCTTCCTGTCCACCAACATACCGCCCCTCACCAGATCCCCTGATCGCCCCAAGCTTGCCACATAGCCCCAGTTTGACGGCAGAACAGAGAATTCGCATAGAAAACTTATAAAACGCTGACTATTTCTGTCTGGCCTGACGGTCATGCGAAAAACATCAAGACTGCCTCTGATCGCCGTCGAAGCAAATCCATTCGACTCTCGTCAGTGACGGAACTTGTCTTGCCCTGTTTGAAAAATACAAGCTATGTTCTCGACAAGTGGCGTTGGCACATGTTTTTCCCATCGTAACCTTTGCTCAGGTTTTAACCGAAAGAGTCCCATGTCCGGACAGCAGCTTGCAAAGAAACTGGCCGACAAGTCGGCAACTATCGGCGTCATTGGTCTGGGCTATGTTGGCCTGCCGCTGATCCGCGCGTTCACATCGGCCGGATTTCGCTGCATGGGCTTTGATGTCGATCAGACAAAGGTCGACAAGCTCAAGGCTGGCCAAAGCTATATCAAGCATATCGAAGCCAGCCTCATCACGGGCCTTATTAACGAAAAGAAGTTCGAGCCGACTGCCGATATGGCACGCCTGAGTGAGGCCGACTGTGTCATTATTTGTGTCCCGACTCCCCTGAATGAGAGCCGCGATCCTGACCTCAGTTATATCGAAGGGACGGCTCACTCTATCGCCAAGGCCCTTCGCCCCGGTCAGTTGATCGTGCTGGAAAGCACAACGCATCCCACCACAACGCGCGTCAACGTTCTCCCCGTACTCGAAGCGACGGGCATGAAGGCGGGCCAGGATTTCTTTCTGGCCTTCAGCCCCGAACGCGAAGACCCCGGCAACCCGACATTCAGTGCCGAAGCGATTCCCAAAGTTGTCGGTGGCTACGATCCCGTCAGCACCGAACTCGCCTGTGCGATGTATAGCAAGGCCGTCGTGAAGGTCGTGCCCGTTTCAAGCATGGAGATTGCCGAAGCCTGCAAGATCCTTGAAAACACCTACCGCGCGGTGAACATTGCGCTCGTCAACGAGCTGAAAATGCTCTACGACAAGATGAACATCGATGTCTGGGAAGTGATTGATGCCGCAAAAACCAAGCCATTTGGTTTCCAGGCCTTTTATCCTGGCCCGGGATTGGGTGGTCACTGCATCCCGATTGACCCCTTTTACCTGACATGGCTGGCGCGCAAACATGGTGAGCAGACCCGCTTTATCGAACTAGCGGGCGAGATTAACGTCCACATGCCCAATTATGTGATCACTCGCCTGGCCGAGTTCCTCAACGATGCCGGTAAGCCGATTAAAGGGAGCAAGATCTGCATTCTGGGAGCGGCCTACAAGAAGGATGTCGACGATCCGCGAGAAAGCCCGTCGTTCGAGTTAATGAAAATCCTCGCTGAACGAAAAGCCGATCTCACGTATAATGACCCGCATGTTCCCGTTCTGCCAAAGATGCGGCACTATCCAAACCTGCCGCATATGGAAAGTCAGGAACTGACACCTGAATTTCTGGCCGCTCAGGATTGCGTGCTGATCTCCACCGACCACTCGGCCTACGACTATCAGTTTATTGTCAACCACGCCAGGTTTGTTCTTGATACTCGCAACGCGACAAAGAACATCAAAGAAGGACGAGAGAAGATCCGTAAGGCGTGATGCTGTTGAATCCCGAAAGGGACTGAACCGCAGAGGGGATGCGACGTTGTCAATTCCAATGGCTATCTTCGCGTCGTTGTTGGCCTAGTCGCGGTCATGGGGCGACGGCTGATTTCATGCCAGTGGCGCAGATCGATGGCATAGCCGCTACCGAAGCTCCCGACATCCGTGGCATAACGATTAAGCCGGCCCAACTTCTGGGCGGCAGTCAGTTCCCCTGGGCCACTGTCACCCGGCGCTTTGCCCCATTCGATCTGCGATCCCGTCTTAGTCAGAATGATGAACTCAGGAACTGAGGCCGAAGGCTTTGGCTCTTTGCTCTTGTTTTCTTCTGTCAGCAGGACAGGCCCACGGAAACCATCCTGATCTGACCGTCGTTCTTCTGGGGGGAGATCACCCAGTGAGCGGGTGTCTGTCATGAATTCGGTGGAAGCGGCTGGAATAATGGCTTCCAGTCCGAGTTGATGCCAGTCGGCTTCTAAAAGCTGTGCCAGGCGAGCCGCGCTTTCTACAATCGGGTCTCCCCAGGAGGTGCCAGGAGCACCGGCGGGTTGAGTGGTGATGCCTCGTATTTGAGGGAAGCTGGCAATCGCGTCGCGACGAAAATCCTGTGGTGGTAACAGAACACCATCCGCAGCGATGGGATAAACACCTTGCGGCCGTTCGACCATGGCCACCGGGCGGCGATACTCCACACGGACAAGCCCTTTCGCCGGAAAAGAGAGACGCACCTCTTCCACTTGAGCAATCCAGGGATGATGAGAAAGCGTCCACGCAATTTTCTCAGCGGCCCGTTGATCGAACAAAGAGAGGGAACTGACACCGGCAATCTGCTCGAACTGCTGAGCCAGATTTTGCGGTAAGTCTTCCGGGCCGGGTGGAAGTTCCAACTGTGACCAGGAAAGCTGGTATTCCGTTTGTTGATCCAGCCGGGGAACATGACGAAGCCAGGTGGGCAGCATCACCAGTGTGGAAAGAGAAACAGCAAGCACAACCAGAATGCGTGGGCGAAATAGCCGCATCCAGGCTGAAGATTGACGGGCCGTCTGGTGGGTCATCTGGCGAACTCAGTGAGGCCTGCTCTGCTTCGCAACGAAGTGGAGAAGACCCTTAAACGAAGTGATGCCAGCATCCCTGCCGGTGGGAGAGAGAATCGTAAGAAGCCCGTATGTCAGGAGACAGTCTCATCGATGACTGATCTCCCATAGCTCGGTGATCGGCAAAAATGGCCGGAATCTTGAGCGAATCAGGCGTATTTCAACGTCAGCCCTGAGGTCTCACCAACAACGCTGGCGCAGTGGTGCCATGAGCGAAGGGGGCGTTTGACGTGAATTCAACGCGAGGCCCAAAGCATGATGGCGGCGGTGTGAGCCGTTCTTTCTGAACGAAGCTCGTGCCGCCGCCAATCTTCCGTCAAGCCAGCGGTGTTTCATGAACCAGAGGGTTACGAATCAACCGCTTTCAGTGCTGACTCTTTCGATTCGTAAATCGCCCAGACGGTATCGAGTGCCGTGATTTTCAGTAGTTCACGCGCGGTTTCGGAAAGGCCACAGAGAACCAGTTCTCCGCCGCGGCTGCGCACATTTTTGTGGCAACGCAGGAGCAGCGCAAGAAACACGCTACCAAAATAATTGACCTGGGATAAATCGAACACCACCATGGGTGCCGCATGCTGTTCACGAATCGGCCCCAGCACGACTTCCGCCGCCTGCTCGATCAGTTCCCAGTTCATGCCCTCAACGGTACCAGTGGGGGTGATGACGACGGTGTTGCCGTGCCATTCAAGTCGAAAATCATCGTTCGGATGGGTCATGCCTCAGCAATCCTCTCTCTCGCGTGGTTCCAATCCTTGCCGCCACGTGGAACATCGACAGCCTTCTGGCTTGCCCCCTCATCATGTCCAGTCGCCCGAAACAAAAAAAGTGTCGCCGAAAAAAACTCTTTGACTGTTCATAACTGAGCTGTCACGGGTGACCGGTTATGCGGAAGTTCTCAAGCTTAGTCCCCGCTCACCAAGGCGACGAGACTTGCCGGTGAAAGCGAAATTTTTCCCCCCGTAAAAGACGCGAAGGTCGCCAGGGAGAGAGTAAGTTGCTTGCGCAACACGCGACGATAATACCATTCACAAGAAAAAACTACGCGGTGCGTTGTTCCGAAGTCCAGCCTGTGAAAAGACATGTGGAATTCGAGCAGCGCAGTTATTTCATGGAAACCGTATAAGATGTAAGGGGTATCTTTACACAACTGCTCGAATGAGTAATGACGGAACTAACATACTCGCCGTGCCGCTCTCGTTTTTTCGGTGACGCACATCAAGGGCGAGTGATTTTTTCCTTAATGCTTTCGGAATCTGAAGCATCAGGGCTTCTTGTTTGACGGCGTCCACCAGGATTGATCGGGCCGAGCGCCACGGGCGACGCGCAGAGAATCCAGGTCATGTGCCTCGATCCCCTGCCCATTGAGGACAGCACACAGCCAGTTGGTTTCGCCATGTGTGGCAAAGACTCGCCGGGCACCGCATTGCTCAATCGTGTCCAAAATCTCCTGATGATCCGGATGATCCGAAATGACGAAGCCCATATCGACCTGTCGTCTTTTCCACTCACGGTGATCGAGCATCCAGCCAGAAGCAAAGGCCGTTGACACCTTATCCGATTGCGGGAATATCTCACGATACCTGCGGGAAGGTGGTTGAATAATCAACGCCCGTGTCCACAATTCCGGCTGCATCTCTGTCTGCGGATCAAGTTCCATCGGCAGGGAAATTCCCTCTTGTCGATAGATCTGGCTGATGTCTCGCACGACAGAAGGAGCAAAGATCGGCCCATCGGCAGGATCCAGCGCCGCCAGAATGCGCTGCGCTTTGCCAAGCGCATAAGCGTAAAGAATACTGGTGCATCCCCTGGCCTGATTCGCTTTCCACCAGGACGTCAGCTTTTGTAATTCTCCCTCGGCAGAAGGCCAGAGAAATTGGGGACGGGCAAAGGTGGCTTCTGTGACGAGAGTATCGCAGCGAACTGCTTCAAATGGTTCACAGGTGGGGTCTAATTCACGGCGATAATCTCCCGTGACGACCCACACCTCTGACATCCCCGACGAGTTGCTCCATTCCACGCGAACCTGAGCCGACCCAAGGATATGGCCCGCAGGATGTAAGGAAACCAGCACATCTCCCACGCGGTGCTGCTCGCCAAATTCCCAGCTTTCAATCACCGCATGTTGACCGACCCGATGCTGGACAAGAGCAGCACCAGACCGACTGGTAATGTACCTGGCGTGACCCCGACTGGCATGATCGGCATGCGCATGAGTCACAATGGCTTTGGCAACAGGGGACGTGGGGTCAATATGGAAGCCCCCCTTTTCGCAATACAGCCCCGCAGCCGTCGGGCGCAGCAAGTACCCTGATGTTGACATGAATGAAATCCGCATGGGCAGACGTGACGCGAAACGTCCTTCATTCGATGCCATCAGCCATCGAACATCAAGCCTGACGGGTCAGAACCTCGCTGACGATCAGAACGACCGCTCGATGGAGAAGCGGGCAATCTCCGTAAGAAACTGCCTCGCGGGGCTGTCAGGGATGGCCTCCAATTGCTGGCAGGCCTCGTTGACCAGTTGACCAGCGGTCTTAGCCGTGTAGTCCAACGCATCGCTGTTTCGCAGATACTTCGCCAGTTCCTCACGAGTCCCTGCCTCCGGGTGGGCTAACAGTTCGCGAATGGCCACAGCCTCCTTCGCAGAAGCGGTGTTCAGCAGCCGAATGATGGGCAGAGTCAGCTTCTGCTTCTGAAGATCAGACCCCAACGTTTTGCCAGTCTTCTTTTCAATCCCGACCAGATCTAACAGATCATCAGCAATCTGGAACGCCACTCCTAACTTGCGGCCGTAAGTTTCCAACCGGGAGACAATTTCGGTTGGTTGATCCGCGTAATAGGCTCCCAGATGGGTACTGACGGCCGTCAACTCGGCTGTCTTCCCATCAATGATGCGAAAGTACGTGGCCTCATTAAGATCAAGGTTGCCACGTTCGTGAATCTGCGTCAGTTCGCCTTCGCAGACTTTGTTCGTGGCTCTCCCAATGATCCGGCAGGCATAAGTGGTGGGCAAATCGCTGGCAAGATGAAACGCGTGGGTAAACAGATAATCGCCAAACAGGACACTCGTTTCGTTGTTCCAGCGAGCATTGACAGTCGCCACATGCCGCCGGGTGGACGCTTCATCCAGCACATCGTCATGTACCAGCGTGGCAATGTGGATCATTTCCACCACAGCGGCCAGCAACTTATGAGCAGAATTGACATGGCCACAAGCCCGTGCGGCCAGCAGTACAAGAATCGGTCGCAAGCGTTTGCCACGAAATCGGGTCGCATGCTGAAGAATGTCTTTAACGCAGGGCTGATCACTCTCCAGTTCATTGACCAGAATCTGCTCAACCTCAGCCAGATCTGCTGCGAGAAAATCATCAATCGATGCCAGGAGACGCCCGCCTTGAAGGGGCTGTTCAAGCGTCGGTGGTTTTGACATCGCCATAATTGCAGCTTCCTACTTCACCCACAAAACCCTTGTAAGTCATGCACAAAACTCACAGGGATCGTGTTGCACCCGAGAGACCAAAGTCGATGGGTCGCCCTCTGTGACGCGCCTCAGGGCGGATGATCACTGCTGGGACTCAACTGACATAGACATCATCGGCAGACGGGATTCATCACCTGTATTTTGTCAGTCTTGGACAAAATTTTTCGTTCACTGAAAATCAAACCGAAATCGGCATGCCGGAATTAACCGACTTCATGAAAACCTGTAAGTTCTCATGAAGTGCCGACCTGCTGAAACTGACCAAGAAAGCCAGATCCTGTTCAGTGCAAACAGGTTATGAACATCAACCCCAGGATGGCAACGATTACGCGGTGGCAACCACAGGAACGGGAGGCTTCCGCCTGGAGGCCCACAAAGCCAGTCCTGCCTCAATCAGCATCAGGATTGCCAGAATCATCAGCAGGGTCGAAACGGCCAGAATCACATAGCTGACCGGTGCGGTTTTGCCACCCGACTGGATTTGCTGCCAGGTGCCGTTGGTCATCACAGCCAGTGCCCAGAGGCTGACCACGTACATCCAGACCATCGGAATTCCCGTCACAATCCAGACCCAGGCCGCCCGCCGGGTTTGCCACAACCAGACCGTCACGCCCAACAATGTCAGAGCGGCCAGCAGCTGATTACTGGCACCAAAGAGCGGCCAGAAGACCTTCCACGAAGGGACAACCTCGCCTTTCATATTCGTCACTTGTTGTGTGACAAAAAACGCCGGTGTGGCTGCGGAAACGATCGTGCCGATCCATCGCCCCAGGTTGTTCTGCAACCCCGTCAATTCCTGAATGATATAGCGACCCAGCCGCGTGCAGACATCGAGCGTGTCATAGACAAACGTGGTGAACGCCATGAGAGCAAACGAGACCGCGAGCGTTGCGGGAATTCCGAACGTCTGGAGAAAACTCCCCAGCCCGGTGGCATAAATCACGTTGGGTTCCAGCGCGCCACCTTTCAACATCGGATCAGACTGGGATAGCCGCATGACGCAGGCCAGAGAAAGAATAGCGACCATCGCTTCCAGCAGCATGGCGCCGTAACCCACAACCTTGGCATCTGTTTCCACTCGCAATTGCTTGGAAGTTGTTCCCGAAGCGATGAGCGCATGGAAACCAGAACAGGCACCACACGCGATGGTGATAAACAGCATGGGAAAAACCGAATCGCCAGCATCGGGAGGTGCCCAGCCACGAAACATCGGGTACTGAATGGGCTGCTGATTAAGGAAACAACCCACCACCAGACCGGCAGCTCCGCCTCCCAGAGCCATATAAAGAAAGTACCCGCCCAGATGCCCGCGCGGTTGCAGCAGGAGCCACATGGGCGCTACCGAGGCAATGCAGCAATAAAAGAGCAGGAGCAGATCCCAGGTCTTGATGGCGGCTGACTTGGCTTCAGCGGGGTTAGTGGCCCAACCCATCCAGACGGTGAACTCTTCCATATTCAGTGGGATGAATTGCCCCACATAGATCGACACTCCCACCAGCGGCAGAAAAATGAGTGTGGCCCAACCCAGCGAAAGCTTGGTGTAGCGCATCGTGATTCCCATAATAATAGGAATCACCAGATAGATCAGCGAAGAGGAGGCAATCCCGCCACCATTCACCAGTTCGCCATTCCCTAAGTCAACCTCGCCCACAAAGGCGCGGGCCGTGATATCTGTAAATGCGACCACAATATAAACCAGCGCCAGCCAGACGAAGGACAGGAACAACAGGAAAGCCCGCCGGCTCATGTGCTCACGGACAACTTCGGCAATTGACCGGGCTTTATGTCGCACAGAGGCCACCAGCGAGGTGATGTCATGCACCCCGCCAATAAAGATGGCTCCCACAAGGATCCATATCACAGCCGGAAGCCAGCCAAACGCGATTCCCGCAAAGATCGGCCCCACAATCGGCCCCGCAGCAGCAATCGCGGAAAAATGCTGTGAAAGCAACGCATCCGACTCAATCGGTTCATAGTCGAGATGGTCACACTGCGTCACAGCCGGTGTCGGTCGCGCATCATCCAGTTCCAGCAAGCGAACCAGCAGCGGTGCATATAATCGCCAGGCCGCATAAAGGACAACAGCCGCGATAACAACAATTCCCAGCATACCCACGGCATATCCCCGCACTGCGTCGATCAAAATGACCTGTACAAATCGCTTTGCCTGTGTTGTAGCAAACCCCACTGATATGATAAACCGTGGATCCGTCAGTGTGTCAGTCTTTTCACCGAGAAACAGAAGTCCGACTGGTTCAGCACAAAAAACGTGAGCGCCTTTTCACGCTGAATCTCTCTGTGGCCCTGATGGCCCCTTTGGCGAGTCTTTTGTGAGTTTCTCCTGGCAAGCTCTGTGCCGTATGATCACTGCGGTTCGGGGCTTATTGGCTGGTGCCTGTTTTAGCCGCGTTGTTTAGCCACGTTCTGGCCGTGAACGGCGTTTGACGCCATGTGGCACCAGGGCACTTAAAAACTCTAACAAAACCTCTGATGCAGCGGGAATTGACGAAGCATTTAACGTTTTCCAACGGGCACAACCGGTTTTGTCAGGCGTTCTTACTGCATCGCCAATGTGAAACCCCAAGATCAAACTGTGGCACGGCTCTACGTTCTCACTTCTGAAAGACAGCCCGATGAAAACCATTCAAATCTTTGATCAAGCTCTGTGCTGTCCCACAGGTGTTTGCGGCCCGGAGGCAGATCCGGTGCTGACTCAGTTTGCCTCCGACCTGGACTGGCTCAAGGCGAAAGGCGTGACTGTTCAGAGATATCAACTGGCTCAGGAACCGGCCGCTTTTGCTGAGAATGCGGCTATTCAATCAATTCTGGCCACGGCTGGCGTTGAAGTTCTGCCGGTCATTTTCGTGGATGGGCAAGAACGTTCGCGCGGTCTCTATCCCTCACGGAAACAAATGGCGGGCTGGGCCGGCATTCGCTCCAAGCTGCTGCCCAACCTGTCGATCGTCGACTTCTCCACAGGTTCACACGATCACGACCATGATCATGACGGTTGTGGCCATCCCGGCTGCTGCTGAATCGCCAAGAACTCCCATCAGGGACAGATATCACAGTGCAACGCCTTTTTTTCTGGCGGCGTTAGCCTTGCAAAGGAGAATTTCTCCCTCGCCCATCCCCTATGGATGTGCACACGATAAAACGATACCCGTCTATCTATCAGCGAGTAGCTAACGTAGTGCTTGACCTCGGTTAATCATGTGGATTCGGATTTTATCGACTCGTTTGAAAAGCTGTCGGAGAACGATAGCAAAGACTGGTGCATTCCGAGGACTCCATGCACTCTACTGTTTCTAACGTACAGAAAGTATCTCATGTAGGGTGCATGCCAATGCACCAATTCGGTGTCAAATGCAAAGACTGGTGCATTCCGAAGACTCCATGCACCCTACTGTTTCTAACGCACAGCAACTCTCTCTATATACTTACAAAACGATATCACCCATTAACTGGCCTACAGACGCCGCCCTAAACCTCGAAAGGGGACGACGCACAAGACCTGTTGGTTTTGTGCGTCGTCGTATGATTCATTTCGATTGTCAGTTGTCAGTCAGATCGATTAAGCGGCTGACTTTTTGGCGGCTTGGCGAGATTGTTCCAGCAGCCAGCGATCAAGCCGTTTCTGGACTTCAGGCAGTCGCTCCTGCTGAGCATCCCAGATGACCTTCAGTGGGAAGTCGTCTGTGGGTGTTTCGCCACTGAGTCTGAGAATGTATTGCCAGATCAGGACGGCGGTGAGAGCGTCTTCGACCAGCAAATCATCGACACCAAGGAGGTCAGGATACTTCTTGAGCATTTCGCCGAAGTTTTTCATCCCCGATTCGACGAGAGCTTTGGCTTCGGTCAATCGTTGCTCGCCATAAGCAACCTGGGCTTCATAGATTTCCCGGTGAGCGTCAGCCATTTGAGGATCACGTTCACATCGGGCACGCTCGCGCCAATAACGGTAGTTGACGATCTTCTGGTAGTCATCCACCGCTTTGCGCAGTTTGCGTTCCATGTCGGGTGTCTTGGATTGAGAGGTGACATCGTCTTCGCCCATCTCCATCCACATTTCCGCTTCGGGGATTTCTGGAACACGGAAGACTTCGCGGCCGTATTTTGTTGTCCAGTCGCGATAAGCATCATCCCAGGCCACACGAGTTTGCTCGCCAAACATGCCGTCTTTTTGCAGTGCTGAGGCATAGTCAAAGTAAGAACGGGCAGGGTAAGAGCGGAACAGGGTGCGGTCGAGAATTCTTTGGCGCTGGGAAAGTTCCCGGTCGTTGGCGGTCAGATACCAGTCGCGAGCGACGAGGTAGTTATCGACAGCCTGTTCGTTGATCTTGGGATCGGGTCCGCCCTTGAACTGCTCAACGTCGGGGTCTTTCTTAAAGAACTCGCGGAAGAAGCGGGCTTCGTCAGACATCCCGATTTTGAAGCCGGTCACACGGCCTTCTTCCCAGGGAAGATCCGGATTTTTGCCGTTAACGTCGACGCCCTTTTGCAAGAACTTCGCGCCTTCTTTGACCCAGTAAAAGCGGTCTTTCACATCGTCGAATTCGGCACTGACGTTGAAAGCCAGGTTCCAGCTGTTGAATCGCCAGACAGTGATGAAGTGCGGCTGCAGACGAATAATTGCGTCGGCAGTGGCCCGCATTTGCGACCAGTTCTTGGTCTTTTTGTACTCTTCGACGTTAGCCCAGAGCATGTTGACCGCAATGCCCCGGAAACCCAGCAGCACCATATTCATGGCAGAGCTGGTAGGGTCAATTTTGCCAATGTCCGATTCCCCCAGTTCAAACTGGGATCGCAGGCTGGGCAGAACACCGCCGGTACTACCGGATTGCCCACCCCCAGGGATTCCCAGAACGACAATCGGAATCAGTAATGCAACGATCAGACCCAGATAAAGCAGTTTGCGGAACTGCGAATCAATTTGGTTCATTTTGCCTCCAGTTCACGCGAACGCAGACAGTAATAGCCGAGAAGAACACAAGGAATTAAGTAGCCAATCGTCACCATGATGGCAGGAATCACGGCTGCCTGATTATCAACATCAAAACCATTTGCCAGATAGCGTGTGGTATCGAAGTAACTGAAGTTGGGCAGGATCTGCTGCACAATCCACAGGAAGCCGTTTAAAACCCAATCCACATACTTGATCAATCGCGTGCCTGCATTATCAGGCAGTTCTGTGGTGTCGTTCATGAAGGTCAGGATACGGTAAGCCGATTCAAACAAGCCGCCCCCCGTCCACTGGGCCGACAGCAAGGTTTTCATAAACTCGCGAGCCATGTTGCCCACAAGGATAAAGGTAAACGTCAGAATGATCGCGAACGGCCCCTTCACGAATGTACTGGCCGTGACCCCCAGAACGACGGTCAGCACCATGAACATCCAGACGCCAAGCATCGACTTCAAAAAGCTGACGGTGAAAGAGGCGTCCGGCAGGCGAATGAACAAATCCGGGCGAGCCATCCCCAGGTATTGACCAGGATCTGTACAGGCCACAGAAACCGTCAGACTTCCATCTTTCGCCACCAGGTCATCAAAGAGGTCATAGGTTTTGGCCTCATTGTTACTGTCAGCGGCAATGATTTTCCGACGGATACCATCGGTCCGTCCGCGGAACTCACGAACCTGAAAAGTCCCTGCGGGAACTTCCAGATTTTTCTCGGGGTTCAAAATGGTGTACTGAAAGTTTGTGGCCCGCTCCATGTTGCCTTTATGGCTGCGGAAGGCTTCAAACCGGGACTCCAGCCGCAGGGCGTCGTAACTTTCCCCGGATTCATTCTGAATGGTCGTCAGCATCTCAGGAGTGACATTTGGGAAGACCCAGACGGCCCGGGACTTGGTCGCCCCTTCGATGTAGCTACGGAAGGCCCAGATATCCCCCACGTTGATACCGGCGTCGGTTTTCTCACCGACACGGTCAAGGAAAGAGATTGCTCCCCAGACTGGTTGACGAGCCGTCAATTCCGACTGGGCAGCTGCTGGAACCTGCCGGTAAATCCAGACCAGCGAAACGGCTGACATCACCCCCAGAAGCACTGTTCCCACAGCGGCATAACCCAGCATGCGGGAAATCACGATTTCAAACCGGCTGGTGGGCTTTGTCACCACAGTGTGAATCGAGCGTAGGCGAATGTCTTCGGGAATACCAATACAGGCCAGAAGCACCATCACAATCAAAATCAGCCAGGTGAGCGAGTTCAGAATGAACGTCACGTGGACTTTCACCGAATCGAGCGGACGCTGGCCGGGATCGGAGATAAACCAGCCGGCAAACATGAACAGAATCGCAAACACAACAAACACATACAGCGCTTTACGACGAACGGCTTCGATAAACGTCAACTTCGCCGTCGCATAGCAGCGAGCGGGAGAGATCGAAATGATCTCTCGCAAACTCTCCAGCAGAGAATTGAGGTAGCGTTTCGCCCCTTTCACCCCATCTGATGCCAATGTGGTCAGAAAGGTGATCAGCAGCAGGGCCGATATTCCCAGTCCAAGAACGGCCAGCCATTGCTGGATCGCCACCTTGAAATTGAATGCTTCCGGAAAAAAGTCCATGGTCTATTTCACCGAAGAGAACACGCGGATGACGGAGAGACAACATTAAAAAAGGGAATATCAGCGTCAGATGGCCGTACGAAAAATCCGCACGGATCACAAGAACCAGCCATCGACCCTGGGGATTGATCAGACCGAAATACGGTGACCAGGACGCTCTTTGCTCTCCTGCACTGTTCGCAGGAAGAGATCCTCCAGAGAAGACGTCGGCTGATCGATCAGCACGTCGGTCGCCCCATGCTTGCGAAGGACAGCTTCCATCTCGGCAATCGCCTCTGGTGAAAGCTTGCTGGAGCGGATTTGTGTGGCATTCTGTTCTTTGACGAGGTCTTCCACTTTCCCCATCACTTTCAGTTCACCACCGTAAAGGATCGCAATGCGGTCACACACATCCTGAACATCGCCCAGCAGGTGACTGCACATGACAATCGTCTTGCCCTGATCCTTCAATCGGAGAATCAAATCCTTCATATCGCGATTTCCCAGAGGATCCAGACCGCTGGTGGGTTCGTCGAGAAGAATCAGTTCCGGGTCATTGATCAACGCCTGAGCCAGACCAATACGACGAGTCATCCCCTTGGAATACTCTTTCAATTGGCGCTTGCGGGCATGGCTGACCTTGACCAGTTCCAGCAATTCATCGGTTCGCTTCTTTCGCTCAGCAGCAGACAAACGGAACAGACGTCCATAAAAGTCCAGCGTTTCTTCGGCGTTCAGGAAACGGTAAAGGTAAGATTCTTCCGGGAGATAACCAATCCGCTCGTTCTTGGAGACATCGGTCGCCGGACGCCCGAGAATGGAAATCTCGCCTTCAGTAGGGAACAGAAGCCCCAGCAGGAGCTTCATCGTGGTCGTTTTGCCCGAACCGTTTGGCCCCAGCAGACCAAAGACTTCCCCTTTGCGAACTTCCATCGTCAGCGACTTCAAGGCTTTGACTTTGGGCCGGCCCCAGAAGTCCCGGTAATCCTTGGAAAGGTTACGAATGGAAATCACCGGCTCCGAGGCAGCCTGGCCTTGAGCGGGAACTGATTCGGAAGATGCTGTCCGGGAGGCAGACTCTGTGCTCATCAGGGACTCGACTCTTGTTGTAAGGGGCTGGATTTCCTGCTCTGATCTGAACAGGCCAATCCGGTCATGGAAAAAAAGAATCACCAGCAACTGCTGATTCAGAATGGGAAAACATATTTAAGGATCATGGCCACAGACGGGACTCTCCGCAACCTGTTGAATGCCGCGAAGTGGACTCTCGAGCGAGAATTCGTGAGACAATACGTAACATACGGCCAAATCGCTGGTTCCCGCCAAACGAGTTTCTTGAAAACTTCATATCTGCTGGCCATTTTCTGGCAATCGTGGACTCCCCCAGCTTTTCAATATCAAAAAAATGGGACATTTGAACAGACACTTCTCCAATAAACAGCGCTCATCCGGCCTGAAGTCTTGATGAGCGATCACCATTAATGACTATCGAGTGTTTTCCCGTACGGGAGGCTGCCAGTCTTCCACTCTCCACAACTCGCAACGGGTCACTCCCCAGCCCTGAACGTTGCCAGCCATCGTTCTGGAATCGCTTTTCATGGTTTTTACCCCCAGCGAAGCCCCTTCTGTTTGTGACAGAACCGCCCGCAACTGATCGGCCTGAATGCGCCAGATCCAGCCGGGACTGGTCGCAATCGGTATCAGCAAACGAAATCGCCCCGGCCGGTTGGAAAGCAGACAGGTGATCACGTTTGTGGAGTCAAACTGACGCCCGCTCGTATTCTCTGGCTGCGACAGCTCCGGATTTGACACTTCCGGTTGCGATAAGAGTGCTGCTGAAGATGAACCCGGTGACGAGAACCTCAGATCCATCTGAAGCGATTGTCTTGCCCTGGCATCCTGGATCCATTGTCGGCCCAAAAAGTTGTTGGCATACAAGTTTTTTGCCGCAGGATTCATTTGGCCGGAATCAGAAGTTGGCCGTTGCGAACCTTCCTCCCCATCAGCATTTGCGGCAAATAGTTCCCCTTCGATCATCAAGGCGTTCCAGTGCATGGTTTCCACCGGAGAGCCTGCGGTCAAGGCTCCAGAAGTTGGTGCCCTGTTTTGAGACGCAGCCGCGGATTCTGTTTGTGTCTTGTGAGCCTGAGGGTTCACCAACTGAGGCTGGAAGATGACGGCTTGACTCAATTTCTGTTCCGAAGGAGCAAAATCGAGCGGCAGTCGTTCGGGAACCTTCAATTGATCCGCCAGAGCTTCCCCCCAGCGCAAAGGAAGCCAGCGCATCGGGAGCGGGTATCCCCATTTCTCAAGTGTTGTCGCAGAGGGAGTCCAATCTCTCTCTCGCGGAATGAGCAGCCCATTAATTGCCGATGGCCGGTAGTTAGCAAAGATCCAGGGGCTGAGGCGGTCATAGCGCAGTGACCACGGGATGCCGTCAATTTCAAATGTTTCATGCCGCACCAGGAGTGGCCGGCGGTGCTTCAAGTCTTTCAATGCCTGCGCCTGTTCATCAGTCGAACTGATACAATAAGCAATGGCATGCCGGGTAGGATTCGGTTGATCCATTAAGTGATTAATAATGCCTTCCTCAATAGGCCAGATATAAGTCTGAGGAGGCAAGGTCAACAGTGGGGCCGGAATCATCTTGCGAAATGATTCCTCTCGGGGAACCTGTGAGACCATCCTGGCAGCTGTCCAGGGATCGGATAACCCACGATTGGGATTCAGCAAGAGAAGGCTGCCCATGAGAATCAACCCGACGATACCACGACGATTCCAATCGCTACGCCACCCCCGCCGTCGATAGTAGCTCAGAATCTCAAACACTATTAACACTCCCAGGATCCACATGGGAAAATCAATCGCTTGAAGTTGTTGATAACCGCTGCGTCCGACAGAACGCCGGCAAATCAGGACAAAGAAAATAAATAGATAAATCCATAGCGTGGCTTTGCGCGACGAACCCGCATGACACGCGATTGACGCTCCGACCATCCCCCAGATCGCCAGCAGAAGAAATCCCGTGAAAACCCGACTGAAAATCAAGTAAGAAGTCGGCCAGGGAAGCCCATAAAAAGCATCCAGCGTGCGAATCAGATCGAGCGTGATTGTGATGTAAGTCACTACAGCCTGACCGCCCGCTACCAACCCCAGCATCACTAAAGGAACCACCAGTCCCGTAATTCCCAACAAAAATGACCTTCCCAGCCGTGTACCAACCTCTTTCCACAATGCCATATCATTTAGCGATGTTCTCCCTGGGATCGTGAGTTCTGCCAACACCATCCCTGCCATAAACGGTATATACCCGTCTAAACCAATCGCCGTGGTGGCACAGGAAAGAACAGCGACGCCAGCCAATCGCATGAGAAACTGGCCACGCAGAACAAGCAGAGCCAACCCGGCTGTCCATAAGTGAATCCCCTGGCGCGAACCAAGATTGATCGTAGTCACATCATTGACAGCAATCGTCAGCGTCATTAAAGCCGCAACGAGCCCCCATATCGCGGATCGCGTCCAGGCAAACACTATTAAACTGCTACCCGCAATAGGTATCGCCCAGGTCAGTTGTTCCGCCACCTGAAACCCGGTTACGGTGGGAGGCAGAATACAACTGCCAAACCACGCGATCAGAAGATAATAGGATCTCAATGGAAAGACATCGACATACAATGTGCGTCCGGCTTTCAATTCCCGCATCGCGCTAAGAATCTGTCCATCATGAAAGGGGTCAACACCACTATTGAGAGTCAGCACTGGCACAAACACGAACAGCAAACTGAAGGACAGGCAGACAGGCCCCCACCATGTCTGCTGCCAACGGCTGATGCTTGGAAAGTAGGCCCTCCACCACAAACGTGAATTAACCTCAGATCGACCAGCAGAAGAATTCTCGGCCATCAAGCGAGTCGGTAGCGAACACCAGCCAATCCCTGCCAGCAACAAAAAAAAGCCGCCAGCAGACCACCAGGAATTCCAGTGAAGCCCCAACGCAATAAACAATAGCAGGGCAACACCAGTTAAAAACCAGCGGGAATAAATCCACGGCTGCGTCACGTGCTCAGGCGTGATTTGTCGCGAAAGTTCCTGTTGATCAGGCGTCATGCCAGAGCGATCAAGCAAAGCATGACGGACTTCAAGCCCTGCAAGCCTCGTCAGCCAGGGGGCGGAAAATGCCCCGATGGCAACTCCCGTGAAGACGGCGCTCAACAACATTAATGGTGACAGTAAGTCAATCAGTGACTGCTGCTGAACCCAGAGCACAATGGGAACCAGCACCAGCGTCGCCCGATTCCAAATTCCCGTCTTGCGAAACTCTTTTGAAGCATCACTCCCCAAAACGGCCGCGAGGATCGCCACAAGATAGACCGTCACGGCCTTTCCCAGAACGCCTGCCGACGTACTATATGATTCCACATCGACCATAAAGAGGAGAAGTAAACCTAACGCCAGAATCACTGCCAGAAAGACTCTCGACAAAGTCCGCTGTCGACGAGCCAGTTCCGCCGCCAGGCATCCCCCCATAAATGCCGCCAACGGCATAACGGTCAATTGGGGGTAAAACTGACGCGACAGCGCAAGGCTGACCAGCTGCACTGCAATAACGGCTGCCGTGAGCGTCGCCGTCCTGCTGACCTTCCATCGCTCCAGTGAAGGAACCCATAAGCTCAGCAACCAACCGCAGATAATCACTCCCAGGCTGGCTGCTAAATACGCCGCACTTTCCGATTTCTCACTATAGACCTCCAGAAGCGGCGGCCCCACCACTTCAATAGGATCTGACAAGAGAATCTGTTGCGGTAATGTCACAGCCGCATAAACAATCGCCAACGAAAGCAGCGTTGTGACCGCGCCCAGTACAATTGGCAAAATTGTCACCCGGGGAGAAGCACGCCTGCCGCGCGTCAAACTTCCTCCTGATTCCGACTCTTCCCGATGATTATGCGTTAGATCGGCCATAACAGTTGGTCAAACACGTTTACAAAAAATCGGAAGAGGATCTCAAGAAAACAAAGCCTCTTTGAACTTGAAGGCACGCTGGTCAGTCTATGCTGACAGGCGACTGCGAAGAAAAGATGAACCCCGTGCGGCCAGAATGATGATCGCTGGAAGAATCGACGGATCTTCAGCCGGTGGAAGCGTTTTCCGACGCTCCTTTATAGGATTTCACTCTGATTTCCCCACACGCCGGGCGTCAGGATCGCTATGAAATTTCAGGCGTGGATGGCTTCCAGCGGAACAGCGCCAGCGAGCGCCCTTCCATGGGATAAGGATGAACCGCATCAAACGCCACATGCACAGCGTGCGGCCGAGCCGTATCAATCATCAGATCCATGCTGGGGCCAGCCGGCCCGGCGACGGGATAATGGAACGAAACCGGCTCGCTTCCCGCATTGAATAGAACAAGCAGATTATCTCCCCGTATCGGATTCCCCTGCTCGTCGAATTCTTCCAGGTCGCCCCCCATCAGCATCCCGAAGCAGCGGATGGAGTCCTGATTCCAGCAGTCATCGGCCATCTCTTTGCCATCGCTGGCCAGCCAATAGACATCTTTCCCATTTTCATCACGTTTATTACGCCCGGAAAAGAAACGGCGGCGGCGCAAAGCCGGTTGCGATACACGGATACCGATGAGCTTGCGAAAGAAATCAAACCAGTCTTTTTCCTTCTCCAGCAGGCTCCAGTCGACCCAGGAGAGCGGATTATCGTGGCAATAAGCGTTGTTGTTTCCCTTCTGTGTCTGCCCAAGCTCATCACCTGAGTAAATCATCGGGACCCCCTGAGAGAACAGGAGTGTGGCGATCAGATTGCGCTTTTGTCGCATGCGAATGCGATTGACATTGGCATCAGTCGTTTCGCCTTCAACGCCATAGCTGGCACTATGATTGTCGTTTGCTCCATCACGATTCTCTTCGCCGTTCGCTTCGTTGTGCTTGTGCTCGTAACTCACCAGGTCATGGAGAGTAAATCCATCGTGACAGGTAATGAAATTGACGCTGGCATAAGGCCGCCTTCCGCTGTGGGCGTAAAGGTCACTGGAGCCTGTTAACCGCGTGGCGGTCTCACCGATCGTCCCACCGTCACCTCGCCAGAAGCGTCGCATACAATCGCGATATTTTCCGTTCCATTCTGTCCAACCTGTCGGGAAGTTCCCCACCTGATAGCCACCAGGGCCGACATCCCATGGTTCGGCAATCAACTTCACGCGAGAGAGTACGGGATCCTGATGGATGATATCGAAAAACGCACCCAGCTTATCAACATCATAAAGCTCGCGAGCCAGCGCGCTGGCCAGGTCAAAACGGAAACCATCCACATGCATTTCCTGCACCCAGTAGCGAAGACTATCCATGACCAGTTGCAGGACGCGCGGGTGACGCATATTCAGGGTGTTCCCGCACCCCGTAAAATCCATATAGTAGCGGGGGTTGTCACCTACCAGGCGATAATAGCTCGTGTTATCAATCCCTCGCAGTGATAGCGTTGGCCCCAGCTGATTTCCTTCCGCCGTATGATTATATACAACGTCCAGAATGACTTCGATCCCCGCAGCGTGAAGCGTGCGCACCATCGACTTGAACTCATGGGCAGCAAACAACGGGTGACGAACGGAACTGAATCGCACACTGGGCGCAAAGTAAGCGAGAGTATTATAGCCCCAATAATTTGATTTCCCCCGCTGATGCAGGCCATGTTCGTCAATATGATGATGGATCGGCATGAGTTCGACCGCTGTCACCCCTAATTTCTTCAGGTGGTCAATCGCGGGAGCAGAAGCCAGGCCGGCATAAGTCCCACGGAGCCTGTCGGGCACGCCGGGCATCTGCTGCGTAAATCCCTTGACATGAAGTTCATAGATGATTGTGTTATGCCAGGGGGTTAATAGCGGCCTGTCATCACCCCAGGTATAGGCTTCTTCAACCACCAGTGCTAAAGGAGCATAAGGGGCGCTATCACGCGTATCAAAACTCAAGTCATCATGATCATGACCTACCTCATAGCCAAAGACAGAATCATGCCAATAGAGGTCACGACCGATCGCTTTGGCATAAGGATCGAGCAGCAGCTTATTCGGATTAAATCGCATGCCAGAAGCCGGCTCATAGGGGCCGTCAACACGATAGCCATAGAGCTGGCCGGGGCGGATTTCCGGGAAGTAACCATGCCAGACCTGATCGGTCTGCTCAGGAAGTTCAATTCTTTGTGACTCGCTCAAAGAATCCCCTGAGTCGAAGAGACAGAGTTCCACGCGTGTGGCGTTCTCGGAAAACAGGGCAAAATTGACACCAGCACCATCCCACGTGGCGCCCAGAGGATAAGGTCGGCCTGCCCAAACTCGCATTATGAATAGTCCTGATTTTCTAATGGGGAAACGTCAGGCTGCTCTCAGCCTGACTTGTCGCAATGCTCACGGTTTCACGTTGACTGAAGAGATCGATGATGCCACTGGGCACACAGTGGGATTGCAACAGTGGGATTGCATCAGGAGTAACAGTTTGCCGGATGAATAGTAACCGCAAAAATCATGAGAAACAGAACGAATGCACATGCCCTCAGTGCTGTCAGGTCATGCCAGTCTCGTCCCTGGCCCCACTCGCAAAACAGGGAGGCAGCGGCTGACAAGGCAGGAAATGCTCTCGATCCGCTTGTTTGCATCAAAAGACCGTGAAAAATAGTGCCAACGTCTCGTCAGGCCACCTCGAATCGCCGCCAGTGAGTATTGAATAGCAGATTCAGCGCAACATCGTTCCATGAAAAGTTGAACAAGTTGCGTTTCAGTTGCTGTGAGAAAGCCTTCGTCAGCACACAGGGCGATTTCCTCTCATTAAACGCAAAAATCACCTTCAGAATATCGCAGCCATCGGGTGGGCGAAGCTCGCGCGTGGGGGAGAGACGCTGGCAGCAGGCCCCGTGTTGTTCCCATTATTGGGAATCTCAATGGCGCGATGACCCCAGGTTTCGGAGTCAAGTTGGCAAGCCGATTAAGTAGAGACTGAATCTCAACTGCGCCTGGTCGCGTAAGTTATTAAGCGAAAACCTGTTACACGCCGTGGCAAAGCTTGCCGGTACGATGTTTTTCGCTCTTGTTTCTGTGAAAAACATCCTTCTTTTCGACTTCGGGAAATCGAATCGAAAGGCCCCTTCAGTGATTGCTCTTCTCGTCACTGGCATCTACGATCCACAGCAATATCGCCGCACGGCGCGTTCTGTGTCGTGACCTGTTGCCATTCATTTTTTCGCAGGGATTTCCCCAACCACTTTGACGAAATGGCGGGAATCACTGCTTGCCAAAATGATAGCCTCTGGCAGGTCTTTGGTTGATATTCGGATCACTCACCGAGTCGGTACGTGTAGATGCAGAAGTTTCGCTTTCCCACATGGCTTGATCGTGCACTCCCAGTGCTGGGCGGGTTGGTCGCGTTTGGTGCCCTCTATGTGGTCGGGTTGCTTTTCGTCGGAGGCAGTCCCTGGACACTGGATGTTGGTTACCAGCCCAAACAACCGATTCCCTTCAGTCATGCCCTGCATGCCGGCAAACTGAAAATGGATTGTCGCTACTGTCATAACACGGTGGAAGTCGCGGCTTATGCAGCCATTCCTCCCACCGCCACCTGCATCAAATGCCATCGCGGCGCCGATGAGAATGGCATTGTGGCAACCACCTCAGTGCGATCAAAAAGCCCCAAGCTGTTGCCTTTGCGGGAAAGCTACGCCAGTGGTGACTCAGTTCAGTGGGTCAAGATTCACGACCTTCCTGACTATGCTTATTTTAATCACAGTGCCCACGTCCGCCGGGGCGTCGGCTGCGTTTCTTGCCATGGCCGCATCGACAAGATGGAAGAGGTTGCTCAGAAAAAGCCTCTGTCGATGGCCTGGTGCCTGGAATGTCACCGCAATCCTGCTCCCAACCTTCGTCCTCCCGAACTGGTGACCCAGATGGACTGGGTTCCCGCTGAAGATCCTCTGGTTGTGGGAAGACGGATTCAGGAGCAATTGCACCTGAAGACTAAAGAAAACTGTTCGACCTGCCACCGCTGATCCCTGTGGGTTGCTGACAGCCGCCGGGTTGTCAGTTGCCTGTCGAGATAAATTATCTGATTGGTTTTGTTGTCATTGCATGATCAACGACGATGCGGGGTGACTTCGGTCTCTCCTGTTGAAGTTGCCAGCCATACGCCCGCTGAAGAGATCATTCCGACCATGTCGATTGCCTCCAACCCACTGACGCCTGATGCTGGTGCTGCTCACAGCCAGTCATACGTTCCTAACGAATACTGGCGCAGCATTGATCAGTTGGAGCGAACACCCGAGTTCGTCGAATTCCTTCATCGCGAATTCCCTGTCGCTGCCTCAGAATTTCCCACAGGTGTCAGCCGTCGTCGCTGGCTGCAACTGATGGGTGCCTCTCTGGCATTGGCTGGTGTGGCCGGTTGCCGATGGGAAAAGGAAATCATCGCCCCGTTCGTCAATCGTCCGATGAATCGGATTCCGGGCGAGCCTCAGTATTTCGCTTCAGCGATTGAGTTTGCCGGTCTGGTTCGCCCACTGGAAGTCACTTCCATCGATGGTCGCCCCATCAAGGTGGACGGAAGCTCCGAGCATCCCTTGTCTGGTGGTGGGAGCGATGGCTACTCACAAGCCACCCTGCTGCACCTCTATGATCCTGACCGCTCACAATCCGTGGGAGAGATCAAATCGGGTAAGGCTCAGATGTCTTCCTGGGGTGCCTTTCATGCCTTCGCCGACAGGCTCCTGCCAGCGGCTGCCACCTCAGGCGGAAAAGGGGTTCGCGTACTGGCCGAAGCGAGCAGTTCGCCTTCCCGTGCTCGCCTGAAAGACGCCTTCCTTGCCCGCTTCCCCGAAGCCAAGTGGTACGAATACGAATCCGTCAGCTATGACAACGATCGTCTGGGAACACAAAAAGCCTTCGGTCAGCCAGTGCGGACAGTCATTGATCTGCGTGGTGCCGACGTCATTGTGGCGATTGATGCCGACCTGTTCGGGCAGCATCCCCAGGCCACATCAAATCTGAAGGAATGGGCACCACGGCGGGTACCGGACAACGGGCCGATGAACCGCCTCTATGTGGTTGAAAGCCAGTATTCCAGTGCCGGTGGTGCTGCGGATCACCGCATTCCCGCCCGCAGCGGTGATATTGGCGCGATTGTCGCCAAGCTCGAAGCCGCTGTTGATCAGACATTGGCAGGTCAGCCACTCAGCGCCAAAAAAGAAGAGGGACGTTCTGAGCAGGATCGGTGGATCGCCGCCGCTGCCAGTGATCTTGTTGCGGCTCAGGGAAAATCGGTCGTCACGGTCGGGATGATCCAGCCTGCGGATGTCCAGGCCCGCGTCCATCGTCTTAACAGCAAGCTGAAAAACATCGGGGCAACCGTCAAGTTTGTCGCGAATGCCACGGCCTCCACCGATGAGATCGGCAAGCTTCCTTACGTTGAGCAACTCAAGGCTCTGACGGCGGAAATGAATGCCGGCAACGTGGATGTGGCCTTTGTCATTGGTGGCAACCCCGTTTACGCCGCTCCGGCCGCCATTGGCTTCGGCGACGCATTCACCAAGGTGAAGCATCGAATCCATTTGAGTGATTATGTCGATGAGACTTCACTGGCCTCCACCTGGCATCTGCCTCGTTCCCATCAGTTTGAATCCTGGTCGGACTTCCGCTCATGGGATGGGCGACTGATCCTGCGCCAGCCACTGATCGAGCCGATTTTTGATACGAAGTCAGAACTCGAAGTCCTGGCCTATTTTGCTGATAATTCCGATACCGTATCGCTCGATATTGTCCGCACGACGCTTCGCGATATCCTCCCGGCTTCAGGCTTTACCGAAGAATTCCGCCGACTGGCTCATGATGGCTTCTTCAAAGAAGAAGAACTCTCCTCCGTCGAAGTGACTCTGGTCGACGGATTGGAATTGCCCGAGTCTCAGTTGTCAGCAGCCGATGACTTTGAAATTGTCTTCTCTCCTTCCAGCAGCACTTTTGATGGCCGCTTTGCCAATAATGGCTGGTTGCAGGAAGCTCCGGATCATCTCACCAAGATCGTCTGGGACAACGCCGCCATTATGAGTCCCGCCACTGCCAGGAAAATTGGCGTGACGATGGGCAATCTTGTCCAGATCGCCCTGGGTGATAAATCGATCAACCTCCCTGTTTATCTCCTGCCGGGCCAGGCCGCTGGTTCGATCGGAGTGGCACTGGGGTATGGACGCACCGCCGCTGGCCACGTCGGAGGATTGCTTTCCGACGACATCGCGCCCGTCGGTGTGGATGCCGCATCGATCCGGCCTGTGGGAAGTGACATTCTCACCGGTGCAAAGATCAGCAAAGCCAGCGGTTCCTACACACTGGCCACCACGCAGGATCACCACAACATCGATGTGATCGGCATGCAGGGTGTTGCTGGCCGTATTGGTAAGCTCGTTCGTGAAGGGACGATTGAAGACTATAAGGCTCATCCGGATTTCGCCCAGCATGTTGTTCACGTGCCACCGCTGGAATCGCTG
Source organism: Planctopirus sp. SH287 (assembly GCF_056500625.1). NCBI lineage: Bacteria > Pseudomonadati > Planctomycetota > Planctomycetia > Planctomycetales > Planctomycetaceae > Planctopirus > Planctopirus sp. SH287. The sequence continues at coordinate 4,514,616 of NZ_CM151403.1, forward strand.
TGGCCGGCCCCTGACTGGCAGAAGCGCTCGGAAGAAAACCGTGCGTGGGGCATGTCGATCGATCTCTCGCGCTGCGTGGGTTGCAACGCCTGCACTATTGCCTGTACCGCAGAAAATAACGTCCCGATTGTTGGCCGCGATCAGGTCGCCAAGGGCCGTGAAATGCACTGGCTGCGAATTGATCGCTACTTCAAAGGCGATGACGAAAACCCGGTGCTCGCCACTCAGCCAGTCACTTGCCAGCATTGTGAAAATGCTCCTTGCGAGCAGGTTTGCCCAGTCGCTGCGACCGCTCACAGCCCTGAGGGTCTGAACGACATGGCGTACAACCGCTGTGTGGGTACCCGCTACTGTGCGAACAACTGCCCCTATAAGGTTCGCCGCTTCAATTTCCTCGATTACAATGCCAAATATGATGAGGCTCAGTCTGAAGGCAACGATCTGCCACTGATGATCCTCAATCCGGAAGTGACCGTCCGTGAACGCGGTGTCATGGAAAAATGCACCTACTGCGTGCAGCGGATTCAACAGGTCAAAATCGTCGCCAAGAACGAACAACGAGATATTCGTGATGGCGAAATTCGCACCGCCTGCCAGCAGGCCTGCCCCGCCGGTGCCATTGAGTTCGGGGATCTGGGACGGCCTGACTCCCTCGTCACAAAAGCTCATGAATCGCCTCGGGCCTACGCCATGCTGGCTGAACTGAACGTCAAGCCCCGCACGGTCTACCTGGCTCGCATTCGCAACCCGCACCCCGACCTGGCTTTGCCTTCCGAACATGCTCACGGCGGACACGGAGACCATGGGCATGCGGAACATGGCCACGACGATCACGGGCATGATGACCACGGACATGGCGAAGGCAAAGGGCACGATCATGATCACGACCATGACCATGATCACGACACCAAGTCACCTGCCAAATCTGACGCATCAAAGAAAGAAGCCGCTGCCCGCAAAGCCACGCTTCAGGATATCCTCGGCCTCGTTTAATGCTGCTTAACCTGAACGGTCAAGTTGGCGAAAAGTTGATTGCAAGTTCATTCATCTGAATTCCGTTTCCTCGCACCGAGCGCGACATATTATGGCTGCGATTTCTCACACGATGCTCGATGTTGATATCGACAACACCATCGAGACACCGGGCCGCCGATCAGAGTTGGTCACGCGAAACAGCAGTTTCTCGGAGATCACAGACTCGGTCTGCTATGCGGCTGAGTCGCCACATCCCCCCGCAATCTGGTACGTCGCCTTCGCGATCTCCACTTCACTCACCATGATGCTGGGATTAATGGTTCTGTATCTGCTGTTCACAGGGATCGGGGTGTGGGGTAACAACTCTCCTGTCTTCTGGGCGTGGGATATCGTCAACTTCGTGTTCTGGGTCGGTATTGGTCACGCCGGTACGCTGATCTCGGCGATTCTGTTTCTCTTCCGGCAGAACTGGCGAACCAGTATCAACCGAGCTGCTGAAGCCATGACCATCTTCGCGGTGGTTTGTGCCGGGATGTTCCCGACCATTCACGTGGGACGTATCTGGGTGATCTATTACCTGATCCCTTATGGCCCGAACCAGCACGCCATCTGGCCTCAGTTCCGCAGCCCTCTGCTGTGGGACGTTTTCGCCGTTTCCACATATGCCACGGTTTCGCTGTTGTTCTGGTACATGGGGATGATCCCCGATCTGGCCACCTTCCGTGACCGCGCCACTAACAAGTGGAAGCACATGGCTTATGGCTTCTTCTCACTCGGCTGGACAGGTTCGGCCCGCCACTGGCATCGTTATGAACGGGCTTACCTGCTGCTGGCGGCTTTGGCAACTCCGCTGGTGTTGTCGGTGCATACGGTGGTGTCCTTCGACTTTGCGACCTCGCAGGTTCCTGGCTGGCACACTACGATTTTCCCGCCCTACTTCGTCGCGGGTGCGATTTTTGGTGGCTTCGGGATGGTGGTCACGCTGCTGGTTCCTGCTCGTGCCCTGTTTGGTCTCGAGCACCTGATCACGCTCCGTCATATGGAAAACATGAATAAGGTGATTCTCGCCACCGGCACCATTGTCGGTTATGCCTATGCCATGGAGTTTTTTATCGCCTGGTACGGCGGCAACCCTTACGAACAATTCGCATTCATCAACCGCATGTTCGGCCCCTATGCCTGGGCCTACTGGACGATGATTGCCTGCAACGTGCTCAGTCCTCAGGTCTTCTGGTTTAAGAAATGCCGTACTTCACCATTGATCATGTGGATCGTTTCGATCTTCGTGAACATCGGGATGTGGTTTGAACGCTTTGTGATCGTGGTGACCTCGCTCAGCCGTGATTATCTTCCTTCCAGCTGGGGTTACTATTCGCCCAGTTGGGTCGACGTGCTCACGCTGATCGGTAGCTTCGGGCTGTTTACCACGCTGTTCCTGCTCTTCTGCCGCTTCCTGCCCATTGTGGCGATGGCAGAAGTCAAAGGGGTGGTGCAACAGCAGAAGCATCTGAATGCTCATCACCACGAAGAACATGCCCACTAAGGCGACGACAAAAACTGTGAAACGACAGGGGGCCTCAGTGCGAGCCTCCTGATCAATTGAAGATAAACGACCGACGACAAGACTGACTGATTGTCACTCGAATTTGAAGTAAAGCTGGCTATGGCAGACCATACGACTGCTGATCATACAAATGAATCGACAGGGAATTCCCCGCTCGCTTCCGGTGGAGCAGAGACACCCACACGTGGTGTGGCTGTGGCTGCCGATCCGAAGCAGCCGGTGGCATTTGTCCTGGCGGAATTCCCGACGGCTGAAGCTCTGCTGTCAGCCGCCAAGCAGGCTTACGAGCAGGGCTACACGAAATTTGATGCCCATTCGCCCTTCCCGATTCACGGGATTGACGATGTGATGGGCATCAAGTTCACTCGTCTTCCCTGGTTTACGCTCATTGCCGGCGGATTGGGCCTCTGCACCGCCACCGCTTTGATCTATTTCACCAATAAGGAATGGTATCCCTTCCTGATCAGCGGCAAGCCTCTCTTTTCAATTCCAGCGGCTGCCCCCGTGATGTTCGAGCTGATGGTGCTGTTCGCTGCCATCACCACGTTGCTGGGAATGCTGGCACTGAACCACCTGCCATTCTTTGGAAGCCCGCTCTTTCAGAGTCAGCGATTCCAACGAGTGACAAACGACAAGTTCTTCCTGAGTATCGATGCCCGTGACCCCAAGTACAAAAGTGAGAAGACAATCCATTTTCTCACAGGTCTGGGGGCCGATTTCATTGAGACCTGCCATAAAGAAGTCTCGTCACCTTTGCCCTGGGCGTTTCGCACGGCGATTTTCCTGGGCCTGCTGATGGCGATGGTTCCCGTATCGATGATTGCCTGGAAGCGATCCACCTTCTCACGCAGTCCCCGGATCCGCGTGCTCTTCGATATGGTGTCACAACCCAAGAAGAAGACGCAGACCACCTCCACCTTGTTTGCAGATCACCGGACCATGCGCCCCTGGGTCGTCGGTTCGGTCGCCAAGGGAGAATTGAAGGCCGACGACGCGTTCTATCGTGGGTTGCAACCCGGTGGAATGAATCAGGTCGCTGCCGTCCCCACATCGTTCGCACAGGAAACCCCTGCGGCTCCCGCAGATGCCACACAGCCTGCTGCTTCAGGACAAGATGCGGCTCCGACAGAGCCTGCCGCCCCCAAACCTGCCGCTCCTCTGGCACCACCCCCTGATCCTCTGGACAAGCTCCCCTGGATCACGGACTTCCCGCTCCCGGTCACTCCGGAACTGATGAAGCGCGGGCAGGAGCGATACAACATCTACTGCGCGACCTGCCATGGATTGGGCGGAGCAGGCAATGGCCTGATTACTCTGCGTGCCATGGAACTGGGCGAAGGAACCTGGGTACAGCCTGTGACCTTCCACTCAGAAAACCTGCGTCAACAACCCATTGGGCGTCTCTTTCACTCGATCAGCAATGGCGTTCGCAAGATGCCTGCCTATGGTGACCAGATTCCTGAACGTGATCGCTGGGCCATCCTGCTCTACTTCCGTGCTTTGCAAAAGAGTAAGTACGCCCCGCTGTCGGATGTTCCCCCTGAAAAGGTGAACCAGTTGATGGATGCGGTTCCTTAATCAAGACCATCAGCAACAGCAACCGTTTTTGCATTGTCGATAATCGATCAAACACACGCACTGACTCTTGAAGCCCTACGGTGAACGGCATGTCCCACGCCTCAACTCCAGAACACCATCACGCCGGCGGACACCACCACGCGCACAGCGTGGCGGGGTGGAAGCAGCACCAGACTTTGGGTGCCCTCGCCGGAAAGATCTGGCTACCGGCAATCATCACTGGTGTGGTCGGTCTATTCGTCGCCATGGTCGCTGCGGCCATTGGCGGCGGTGGCATGCGACAATTTCTGTTCGCATACCTCACCGCGTTCATGTATGTCCTCAGCTTCACGTTGGGTTCAATGCTCTTTGTGCTGGTGCAGCACGTTACCCGCGCAGGGTGGGGCGTGGTCATCCGCCGATTGCAGGAAATTATTGCGGCGTCCGTTCTGCCTTTAGCCGCACTCTTTCTCCCCATCGCGATTACGGTCTTGATGGGAGACAGCAGCCTTTACGACTGGAACAACCCGGAGTTCGTCAAAGAACATCCGCTGGTGGAAGGCAAATCGAGTTACCTCAACTCGGAATGGTTCACCATTCGTGCCGTCCTTTACTTCGCCATCTGGATCTTGATCACCCGCTACCTGCTCAAAAGCTCATTGAAGCAGGATCAGACCGCCGATCCTGCGATCACCATCCGCCTGGAAGAACGTGGTGGCCCATTGATTTTCCTGTTTGCTCTCTCGACCACGTTTGCATCCATTGACTGGATGATGTCGTTGTCCCCTGAGTGGTACAGCACGATCTTTGGAGTCTACTACTTTGCCGGGGCTATGGTTGGTTCGTTTGCTCTGCTCAATCTGCTGATGATCGTGTTGCAAAAACCGCATGGTCTGCTTTCACCAATTACTGCTGAACACCGCCATGACACAGGAAAGCTTCTCTTTGGCTTTACCTGCTTCTGGGCCTACATCGGTTTTTCGCAGTACATGCTGATCTGGTACGCGAATATCCCTGAAGAAACGATGTGGTTCCAGCCTCGTCAGAACGGCGGCTGGCAGTATGTTTCGCTGATTCTGATTTTTGGCCACTTCTTCATTCCATTTTTCCTGTTGCTCCGCCGGCAATTCAAACGCAGTAAATGCCAACTGGCCTTCGCCGCCTGCTGGTTGCTGGTGATGCACTACATTGATCTCTACTGGCTGATCTATCCTCAGTTCTCCACGACACCGGTTTTTGGACTGGTGGAGCTGGGTGCACTGGTGGGACTTGTCGGCCTGTTTGTTGCGGCGATGGTCAAAACAGCCGGTCAGCAGAGTCTGCTGCCGCTCAACGATCCCCGTCTCGATGAATCGCTTCGTTTCCACAATATTTAATGCTCATCTCCGGGATAAAGCTGGCCTCTTGGGGTCAGCAATGTCTCAAGCATCGGCGGATTCCAATGTTCCGGAATTTGCCGGACAAGAGTGAGTTGTTCAAAGCAAAAAGTTTCCTCAGGTTACAATGATTCAGCGAGGGCATTTTCACGCAGATGGCGTTGATCAATGCTGACGCAGAAATGACGGATAGTAAGTCATGGCAAAATACGACGATCTGGATGTGCGCGGTATCGCAGTCGCAGGGGTGGCCTCGGTCATCATTGTGTTTGTCTGCATCGTGGGAGCGCAGGCGCTCTACTTCGATTATCTCCAGAAGGAAGATCAGAAAAAGGTCATTGACTCCAAACCGGTTCAGTCAGACAGCATTCTGGCAGAACAACGTTCACGGCTGATGGAATATGGCTGGGTTGATAAAGAAAAGCAGATTGTCGCGATCCCCATTGACCGTGCGATGGAGATTGTTGTGAAAGAACAAGCCGCAAAACGAACCAAAATGGATACAGCGGATGTACGCTGAGTTCTCTCTCATTGCCGATCGGATCACTCAACGGAAAACAGGACAGTCTTTGTCGCTGTTTAGCCGTCGTGGTCTCGTACTGGCCGTGATGGGAGTGGTGTTGGGCTTGGCCAGCGGTGCAGAATCTCGGGCACTGGCGAATGGCAGCGTTGTGAGTGGTGGACTCATGACAGGTGGCGACACAACGGTCGTTTTGAATGATCGCCAGCCGAAACAACTCGACGACGTGGGTGTGGATGAACAGTTGGGGGGGCAAATCCCGCTGGATCTTAATTTCCGCAACTCGAATGGCGATATCATCGCGCTGCGGGAGATCATCAAGGGAGACCGTCCCGTCATTCTGTCGCTGAATTACAGCGGTTGCCCGATGCTGTGCAATTTGCAACTGACCGGGTTGATGAAGGGGCTTTCAGAGGTTGACTGGTCGGCGGGTGATCAGTTCCGCGTCGTGTCAATCAGCATCGATCCCAAAGAATCCCCCGAGCGGGCAGCAGAATCGAAGCAACGCTACCTGCAAGAATATGGTCGCCCAGGGACGGGACATGGGATTTTCTTTCTGACAGGGGCGCAGCGTTCCATCGACCGGATTGCGCGAACCATCGGATTCAAATACCATTATGTTCCGGAGCGAAAAGAATATGCCCACACCGCGGTGGCTGTTCTGTGCAGTCCCGAAGGAAAGATCGTTCGATATCTTTATGGAATTCAGCAGTTACCATCCACATTGAAACTCTCACTGACAGAAGCGGGCGAAGGCAAAGTCGGGACTCCTTTTGAACGCGTCCTGTTGTTCTGCTTCCATTATGATGCCAAGGCGGGAAAATATGGGCCGGCAGCACTCAACCTGATGAAACTGGCCGGCTTGCTGACAGTCTCATTGCTGGCCACCTGGTTGACCTGGCATTGGCGACATTCCAAAACCAAAACGATTAACAATCCTTCAGCAACCATGACTCCCGTTTGATGTTCTCTCTTCGGGATCAATGAATAACAATGCAGACACTTTGATTCATGACGTTCCCCAAGACTGGCCATCAACCAGTCACCCGGGAACCAGCAAATTACAGGCAACCAGCGACAGACGGACAATTGACGATCACGAGATGATGACAGAACTCGGGTCGACGTATTGGAGCAAGGCAGAATGTCAGTTTCGACTCTCGCGATGAATTATCTTCTTGCCCAGGCGGCGAGCGGTGGCTTCTGGATGCCTTCGCCTCACTCGACGTTTGCCCCGGAAGTCGATGCCCTTTTCACTTTCATCTTCTGGCTCAGCACGTTCTTTTTCGTGCTGATCGTGGCTGTTGGTGTTTATCTGGCTGCCAAATATCGACGAGTGGGAAAAACGGAGGTGCTGGCTCCTTCACCTTCTCATAATACGGTTCTCGAAGTCACCTGGTCGGTGCTTCCAACACTCCTGCTGTTTGTGATCTTCGGCTGGGGCTTTGCCGGCTATGTCGATATGCGGACTCCGCCAGAAAACGCTTATCAAGTTCAAGTCGATGCCAAGAAATGGGCCTGGAACTTCACCTATCCCGGCGGGATGCAGGACACCGATCTCCACCTCCCGGTCGATCAGGATGTCGTGCTGACCATGACCTCGGAAGATGTCATCCATGCGCTGTTCATCCCGGCTTTCCGGGCCAAGATGGACGTCGTTCCCGGACGTTACAACAAGCTCTGGTTTCATCCCACAGTGGTTGGCGAAAACCATCTGTTCTGCGCCGAGTATTGCGGTCGTGAACATTCCGGCATGAACCGAAAAGCCATCGTTTATGAGGCCGGTGGTGTGGAACGGAAACTGGAAGAATTGCTGGCTCAAATCGAAAACATGGATCCCGTAGAACTGGGTAAACTGCAATTCGTCAAATCCGGTTGTGTTCAGTGTCACTCCATCGATGGAAGCAAGAAGGTTGGCCCGTCTTTCAAGGGGTCATTTGGCACAACTCGCGACCTGGCCAATGGCGAGAAATGTCTGGTCGACGAAAACTATCTGCGTGAATCGATTCTTGAGCCAATGGCCAAGGTGGCAGCCGGTTACAATCCCCAGATGCCTTCGTTCAAAGGTCAGCTTCGAGAGAAGCAACTTCAAGGTCTGATTGCCTACATTAAGTCGTTGAAAAACTAAAGACACATTCTCACCCGCTGAAAATGAGTCTGGACTCATCACCTACTCATCAAGTTATCAATAAAATTGATCCTTAAGATTAACAGTCATATTGCAGTTGCCAGTCGCTGTTAATCATTAGCAAGACACCGGAAATTTTCGCGAATAGCAAGATTCGCATCGAGGAGGCAGTTGTGGCCACCATTGTTGAAACCCCGACCCATGCTGGCGGAAGCGCTCATCCCGAGCCTTACGTCGATAACTATTTAACGTTTACTCGTGGTTGGAAAAGCTGGGCATTTACCCTTGATCATAAACGGATCGGGGTGATGTACCTGTTCGGGACGCTGGGAGCGTTTTTTATCGGCGGGATCATGGCCTTGATCCTCCGTTCGGAACTCTTCTTCCCCGGACGGCAGTTCCTCAGCCCTGATATGTACAACCAGATGTTCACGCTCCACGGAGCCGTGATGACCTTTCTGTTTATCATCCCGGGCATTCCAGGGGCACTCGGCAACTTTGTGCTGCCTATCATGCTGGGGGCGAAAGATGTCGCCTTCCCGCGAATGAATCTGGGGAGTTGGTATCTCTGGATCTTCGGGGCCGTCTTTATGGTGGCCGCCATCATTTTCGGCGGACTGGATACCGGCTGGACGTTCTATACACCCTATAGCACCACCACCGACACCAGCGTGATTCTTGCCACCACCGGGGTCTTCATCCTCGGTTTCAGCTCGATCTTTACCGGGCTGAACTTCATTGTCACCATCCACACCATGCGTCCCCCCGGCATGACCTGGTTCCGCATGCCTCTGTTTCTCTGGGCCACTTATGCCACAGCCATTATTCAAGTGCTAGCCACACCAGTTCTTGGGATCACGCTGCTGCTGCTGATTGCCGAACGGGCTTTAGGGATTGGTATTTTTGATCCTGCTCAAGGAGGTGATCCCGTTCTCTTTCAGCACTTCTTCTGGTTCTACTCGCACCCTGCTGTTTACATCATGATCCTTCCCGCGATGGGGATTGTCAGCGAATTGATGTCGACCTTTAGCCGTAAGCATATCTTCGGCTACCGCTTTATCGCTTACAGTTCGATTGCGATTGCTTTGCTGGGCTTCCTCGTGTGGGGTCACCACATGTTTACCAGCGGCCAGTCCGCCGCTTCCGCCACCATGTTCAGTTTCCTGACCTTCAGTGTCTCGATTCCTTCGGCGATCAAGGTCTTTAACTGGCTCTCGACGATGTACAAAGGGTCGGTCAGCTTTGCGACACCGATGGTCTATGCTCTCTCGTTCATCTTCCTCTTCAGTATTGGTGGCCTGACCGGTTTGTTCCTCGGGGCCTTGTCGGTAGACGTTCACCTGCACGATACCTACTTCATTGTGGCTCACTTCCACTATGTGATGATGGGCGGGACGCTGATCGCGTTCCTGGGCGGATTGACTTACTGGTGGCCGAAAATCACAGGCCGCATGTATCATGAGTTCAGCAGCCAGATCTCGGCGATTGGTGTCTTTATCGGATTCAACCTCACGTTCTTTCCCCAGTTCGTCATGGGTGCTCGTGGGATGCCTCGCCGGTACTTTGATTACTTGCCCGAGTTCCAGTTCTACCATCAGTTGTCAACAATTGGCGCGTTCGTTCTCGGGATCTCGCTCGTGGCGGCTGTGGCAATTCTGGTTCGCTCTCTCTGGACAGGCCCCAAGGCACCAAGAAACCCCTGGGGTGCAGCTACGCTGGAATGGCAATGTACGTCACCACCTCCTCACGACAATTTCGCAACGACACCAGAAGTGGGTGACCCTTACGCCATCGAATCCGTGAAGTGGAGTGATGCCGAGCAGGGATATATTAAGAACCCGAACTACGTCCCTGAGAGTCATCATTAACGTCAGTCACTCTTGATGATGTGCTGTCACGAATGAATTCGCGGCAGCGACGCTGGTTGCGATTAACTGAAGTCTGTTTGTCTCTGCTGTTTCGTGCACGTTGGAGCGTCCTACATATGTCCGCCGCCGATCTCGTTCCCACCGTCGCCTCTCCATCGGCGGCCGGCCACGCCGGTCACGGTCACGATAGCCATGGCCACGCAGACCACGGTCACGACGACCACGGCCATGGTCATTTGCCTCATCTGGCTCACCACTTTGAGTCTTATGAGCAGCAGTTTGACGCCGGTAAAATGGGGATCTGGCTGTTTCTGGTGACAGAAATCCTGTTCTTCAGCGGGCTGTTTTGTGCCTATATCGTTTACCGGGTCCTTTACCCGGAAATTTTTGCCTTTGGGCATCTGTTCCTGAACAAGGAACTCGGCGCCATCAACACCGTCGTGCTGCTGGTCAGCAGTCTGACGATGGCCCTGGGTGTCCGTGCCGCCCAATTGGGGCAGAAGAAACTGCTGGTGGGAATGCTGGTGGCCACGATCGCCTGTGCGGTGGTGTTTATGGGAATCAAGTACGTCGAGTACACCTCAAAGTTCCGCGAAGGACTCTTTCCTGCCCGGTATTTTGCTCCCACGAACGAAGCTTTGCTTCATGCGGCACATGCTCTCCATGCCGCTCATGGTGCTGAAGGCCATGCCACGGTACACGCAGCGGAATCTCACGGGGAAGATTCTCACGGGGAAAATGCTCACAGCGAAAAAGCTCATGGCGATGAAGCAGGCCATGGTCGTTCCCATGCAGACGACGTCAAGGATGAACATGGTTTAACTGCTGCCGACCGGGAACTGATTGCTTCGGTCAAGGTGCCCTCTAACGCCGGCTTGTTCTTCAGTATCTACTTCTGCCTGACAGGTCTGCACGGGATTCACATTATCGCAGGGATTGCCGCCATCAGCTGGGTGCTGGTTCGCGCGATTAAAGGACACTTCACACCGCTCTACTTCGGCCCGGTCGAGTATGTCGGATTGTACTGGCACCTTGTCGACCTGATCTGGATCTACCTGTTCCCGCTGCTTTATCTGATTCATTAACCTGATCGGACAAGCGAAGATTTTCCCGCAGGCTGATCGCGATTTTCTGAATTATCAATATCAATTACAGGCGTCAGACGGTCAGACTTTCCGTTACAAACGCTGAGACATAAGAGGGTGGCTCATGACCTCCGCAGTTATCGGACACGCAGACCAGGCCGCTGCTCATCACGGCCATAGCGATCACGCCGCCCACGATCATCATGGTCATGGCCACTATCCGGGCGTGCCATCCTATTCACATGTGATGCCATTGTGGATTCTGTTTGCTGTTTTCGCGTCGCTGATCGCTTTGACGGTGCTGACCGTCGCCCTCTCGACTGTCGCGCTGGGTTCGGCAGAAATCTTCATCTCGATGGGGATCGCCACAATCAAGGCATTAATGGTCGCGATTTACTTCATGCACATGCGACACGATAAGCCACTGAACGTGCTGATCTGCACGTTCTCACTCGTGTTTGTTGTTCTCTTTATTGGTGCACTGCTCTTTGATGCCTGTGAGTATCATCCGGCTGTCGCAGCACGTCAGTATGTGCTGGAGCATCCGAACTGAAGCAACTTCTTCTTGAGATGATGGAGAAGTTGATCGAGGGATGTCATCACGGGTGACGGGTCACGGCTTTGTCTTGGGGATGATGTCGCCGCAACGTCCTCCGATGGTCGGACTTGATGACCTGTTCAACCCTGCTTTTAAGCATTTAACAATGCACCGTCTCAAAAGGCGAGGTTTCTGATCTTACTTCTTAGCGGAGAGACTTCGTGCCTGCCAGACGCGTTATCGTGCAGGTCGAAATTGGCGTCTACCTGCTGATTGCTTCGCTTGCCATCTTTTTTGTGGGAGCGATTGCCGCCTATCTGATTGTCCGAAACCAAACCCAAAATCTGGTGGGCAATCAAGGTGGCCTTCCCGTGGGTCTATGGGTCTCCACGGTGATTCTGCTGGCGGGAAGTGTTTCCATTCAGATGGCCTTGTCAGCCGTCAAACGCGAACGACAGCAAGCCTTTCGACGGTGGCTGGTTATCGCTGGCCTCATGGGAACGCTGTTTTTAATTTCTCAGACTTACAGCCTCACACAACTGCTGGAAGTCCACTGGAAGGTGCTGGGGCAGACCAGAATCTGGGGTTTCCTGTTCCTTCTGATCCTGCTGCACGCCATTCACTTCCTGTTTGGGCTGGGTGCCCTGCTGGTCGTGATTTCACAGGGGCTTCGTGGACGGTTTGACCATGAGTATTACAGCAGTGTGAAGCTGGTCGCGGTCTACTGGCATTTCCTGGACGCGGTCTGGTTAATGATGCTGGTGGCTTTTCTGTTCACCACGTGAGGTGTCTGGTCTCAGACCATGAGCACCGGGCCTGTGGAAGCGAGCAGCAGATCGACGGCGCGGTGGAACGCCTGGGAGGAGTGGTCTCGCGTCATGCCCCAGATCAGCAGATGAGGCCGCCCATGAAGCTCAGCCAGCGTGAGCGGAACAAACTGCCCCACTCGTGTTTCCACATGCACGCTCCGGCTTTCTGCCTGACCCCGTTTTTGTGCCGCTGCCACCAATCCGCCAATATCCCGCAGCATGGCTCGTGTCAGTTGGTCAGCATTCAGCATCGAAGGATCGGCTCCTTCAGAAATCAGACGACTGGCCCCTGCCAGCACATCCCGGTCAGCGATTGCGACCAGATCAACGCGTCCTCCTGAGGGGGTGACAAGAAATCCCCACCCCAAGGCTCGGGGCACCAGTTCGTTGGCAATGGCAATCGGAACAATCACGCTATGAATCGCGGCACGAATCGCCGCCCGATCCTGAACCTCGCGAACGCAAAGAATCGGGCAGGGAGACTTCAGCAGCAGCTGATCCACAATCGAGCCGAGACTATCGTTTCCGAGATCGTGATAGTTCTGACCAAAAGGGACTGGTAGAATTAACAGGTCGGGTTGATGTGCGGTCAATTGCGCCAGAATCTCGGCAGCACTTCTTAAACCGGAAACCGCTTCAATGCGTGCGTCAGTCCGAGGGGCCAATTCTTCCGCGAAGCCCTGGAGTGTTTCGTCTCGTGAAGACCCATCTAATGCAACCAAAATGGTCTTTAATGGGGGTGGTGTCAGATGAATGAGAGGGCAATGCGTTGCCGCCTCGAACATGCCGACATCTTCATTGAAGTTGGCAGCACTCTCGAACGGTTCCATGGTGTTCATTGGCATCGATGAGATCCTCCGTGCGTTCAGGCGGGACGAGACGGAAAGAGATTGAAGTATTGGAACACGATCAGATAGGCAAAAACGGCAATTGTCTGAAACAACAGAATCGTACCGCCGACTTTGAAGAACTCGCCCCAACCCACTTTAACCTGCCGCTCTTTCTCGAGCGCATTGAGTCCGATCACCGAACTGACACTGCCAATGGGTGTGGAATTGCCGCCCAGGTTGCACGCCAGCACCAATGCCCACCAGAGCGGTTCACCAGGGATGCCTTGATCTTCCATGGAACGCACCACCGGGATCAATGTTGCCGCCACGGGAATGTTGTCCACAACGCCAGACATGATCATGGCAAATACCGTCAGCAGCAACAACACCGCCATCGGGCTGCCACCCGCCATTGAAATCATCTGATTCGCCTGCCAGACCAGAAGGCCCGATTCCTGAACTGACCCGATGATGACAAACAGGCCAACAAAGAACAGGATCATTGACCAGTTGACCTTCTTGATCGCCTCATCCGGATAAATCCCCGATAGCAGCAGCGCGGCTGTCCCACCGGCAAAGGCTATGAAGTCCAGGCCCACCCCCAGACGCTGAGCCGAAGCAAAGCCCAGAATCGTGGCCCCCAGCAACAAAGCGCAGCGGTAAAACATCCTGCGATCTTTCACCAGCGCCCACTCATCAAACGCGGCTACCTTGCTCAGGCGTTCCTCACGACTGAGTGTCGAAATGAGTTCCGATTTGTAGTACCGGCGGATCACTTCATAGGCAATCCAGCCGGAAATCAGCGCCATCGGAGTCGAAACAACAAAGAAGTGCAGATAAGGCAAACGTCCCGCCGTCCCGAGCATCAGCGTGCAGATCCCCGAAGCAAACGTCATCAAGGCACCAGAGTTGGCAACAATAGCCACCGCGATAATGTAAGGCTTTGCAGGGAGATTCAGCTCTTTCGTCACCACCAGCGTCAGCGACACCATGATCAGCGTGCCGGGGGCGATGGTCAGAAAAGTGACAAAAACCATGGTGGCCAGCATGAGCAGAAACAGCAGCCGTCCCGGATCACCCTGCGTTTGTTTGACGATCTTGACCGCCAGAAAGTGAAACAGCCCCGATCGCCCCACAATCTCCACCAGCACTGACGTCCCGACAATCACGCCGATCACGCCCAGGTCATGACCAATAATGTCATGCACCGCTTTATCGTAAGCCGAGTGACCCGCTTCGTTGCGGAAGACGCCCATCACCATGGCAGCCCCGACGGCAACAATCGCTCCCGTCAAAGCGGCCACGCTCTTATGCACCCAATCAAACGCAATCGCCACGAACGTGATCGTCATGATCGTTCCCAGAACGACCATCGGAAGGAACGGCTTCACAACATCCGTAGAAACAGCCTCAGCAGCGGCCAGAAAATAGAGATCTGCCATTCGCGCGACATCCCTTCGATGAATGGAAAATGATCAGGGAAGCGGAAGATTGAATGGCCGATCCTAACAGTTGAGTTTTCAGGGAACCACCCTCGTCTTGTCATCAAAAGAGTCAAATACAGAAAGCTGAAAGTAATAAGCCCCTGTCAATCTCGACGGCAAAGAGGCTGACTTTCCGTTATTCTCTGTTTCAAATTTAGGCTACATTCCCCCCGCCATCCCCGGGCATGTTACAACTGTCGCCATGCGTGATGCCTCCCTCCGTTCGTGCTCTCAGAGTTCATGACCAACCATGTTTGTCACCAACCCGACACTCAGACAATTGGCCCGACAGTCCCAGATCGAAGCCCTCCTCAGTGACCTTCGTCACTGGTCAAAAAACCCGGCAACATCACGCCCTGTCCGTGAGCAACAGCAGCTGGTCACCAGCATCCTCGAAGCGGCTCCAGAACTCATCAACCGCATTCAGTCTCCTCTGGTGATCGCCACCTTTGGCGGAACCGGTGTCGGCAAAAGCACGCTGGTCAATGCGCTGGTCGGCGCAGAAGTCACCCGTGCAGGAGTGACCCGCCCCACGACCTGTGTGCCCACGCTGGTGGCTCATCAGGAAACGTCGCTGATCTCGTTAGGCTTTTCGGAATCCAATCTGCCTTCAACGTCAATCACTGGCCTGAATACCGGGCTGAATGTCGAACGCCTGAATCTCCCCATTCTCAAGCAGTTCGTCCTCCTCGATTTCCCCGATGTCGATACCGATCATGAAGTCATTGAAGGGAATAACCTGGCTCGTGTCCGGGCCATGCTCCCGCTCTGCGATGTCTTGCTGGTGGTCAGCACGCAGGAAAAATATCGACAAGCCCGGCTGCGGGCCGAATTGCGGGCCGCCGTTTCCCACGCCCGCGTGATCTTCGTACAAACTTTTGCCGATCGCGACGACGACATCCGTGCCGACTGGCGAGACAAAGAGCTGGCCAGCGATTTTGATGTGGCCGATATTTTCTTCGTCGATTCCCGAAAGGCTCTCGACGAACAACGCCGCGACCTCCGGCCCAGCGGTGACTTTGGCAGACTTCTGGCCATGCTGGAAAATGAGTCCATTGAAGGATCTCGCCCCCTTCTGCGTCATAATAATCTGGTCGATCTCATCCGGTCAGCCACTTCACAAGCGTTGCAGGCCCTGGTCCAGCATCGTCCGCTGATTGAACAGGTCACTACCCGGCTCGATGAACAGGATCGAAAACTGACCAACAACCTGACCACGGAACTGGAGCAAGGTCTCCTGGGTGAGCAGCAACCCTGGGAGGAACGATTAATCGCTACATTAGCCGAAAGCTGGCCGCTCAGTCCGTTGAGCGCATTACTTCGGCTGCGCGCCCGCTGGAGTACGTTCCTGGGTTCTTATGCCTTGCTGCGATCACG
Organism: Planctopirus sp. SH287; assembly: GCF_056500625.1. Taxonomy (NCBI): domain Bacteria; kingdom Pseudomonadati; phylum Planctomycetota; class Planctomycetia; order Planctomycetales; family Planctomycetaceae; genus Planctopirus; species Planctopirus sp. SH287. Next base: position 4,530,727 of record NZ_CM151403.1, read on the forward strand.
AACGGTCGTGCAGGCGACCATTGCCGGAAGTCTGCAAGCCGCCGATTGGTGGCAGCGCCGGCAGCGTGAAGGCCAGGCACAAACAGCTCTCGATGGACTGGGAATCGCCTCTTTATCCGAAGCCGAACTCCGCAATCTCTCCACCGTTTGTCAGGGAGATGCCCGGCGGGCCGGTTTGGATCCCATTAACTGGTCTGTCGAGGAACGAAGGCAGGAAGCCGGACGATTACAACTCGCCATGTGCCTTCAAGCGAAAGAATCTGTTGATCAGGTCATTGACAGGCTTCTCAAATCCAATGCCGGGCCGTTCACACGTGCCTGGTATGAAGTGGCCCTGGTCGCATTCCCTGCTTTTCTGATCCTGAGGATTGGTTATAACTTTTTCTATGAAACATTGATTCTGGGGAAGCCGTTTTTAGAAACCAGCTTCTATATCCCCGCTGCCATTTTCTTTGTGAGTTGGTGCGGGCTGATCCTCTGGATGCTGACACGAAAACTGAAACGCGGCATGCCACAGAAGATCCGTTCTCTCGCTGCCGAACTGGCAAAGCAACAGCTTCCGGGCGGCTTGTTTTCCCAACTGCGCGAACGTGTTGCCGAGTACCACCTGTCTGAAACGGAACTGCATCGGCTCGATGAGCAGGCCGGACAGATCCAAGAAGAACTACGCCGGATTCCCACCCAACTCAGCCAGTCTCGTAGAGATCATTCCTGCTAAGAATATCTTCGCTATTAACTGGTCGCCTTGGCTTGAAGGAGCGAAGTTGCAATGTCCCGTCATTTACTGCTTACAGAGAGAAACTAATGACGCATCTAAAAACATCGAGATACATCAATGTTTAGCGAGCACTAGCTTTCCTCGGGACTTTCTAACCAATGATCTTGATTTGAAATGATCCAATCGGGGTTTTTCGCTTCAGGGTAGCAAACTGGCTGAAGACCCTTTTCGAGCTGACGGTTCGCATAACGCTCGTACTGTGTCACATAGTTCGTAGGGAACTCCTCAGTGTCAAACGCACAGGCCACCGCCCAGATCGTCCGTTTATCTCGAAGCAAAGTCATTAACCAGTCCATGTCATAATCATAAATCGGCTCCTCTGTCATGGGTTCCAGAATAGCAATACAGAGTGCACTTTGGCGGTCGGCATCTGTTAAAATCGCGGCCTCTTTCTCGACCCACCCCAGTATAACCTGCTTCCAAACGATTGATTGTTCCAGAGGGATTGCAAATGAACTGGGTCTGTTTGTATTCGCATGCGCATAGGCATATGCAACCTGAGTATATACAAGGCATTGAAGTGCCCGACTTTCATGCTTCGCGAATTCATGACACATAGCCAGGAAGTGCTCAAGGTGCGCCGTGATATCCTCAGGTGACGTAGATCTCACCGCCTTTGAAACGGCGTCATCTAGCGCGTTTTCTTCTTCACCGCCCCAGGGCCATTCTTCCTGAGAATCCCCCATAATTACTGCTCCGCAAACCAAAGAAATATTTTCTATCTGGCCATTGTCTGATATACCCGAGGCGAGCGGAGTTCTTCTTCATGAAACATCGCCTGAGTCATGAACACATGTGTGTGAACCTTGGTTTGTAGGGTGCATGAAGCGCGATAGCGCAATGCACCAATTCGGCTAATATGAGATTCGTTTGACCGTAACCTGTAAGAGAGCCGACGTCGGTGCATTTAGTCGGACCTTCATGCACCCTACGCGACGGCCCCAAGACCGGAGTCGACGTTTTCATATCAATGTTGCTCAGGCCGGATCAGGACAACTGGTCGAGCTTGCCCGTGCTGTCGCCCAGGCGGTCGGCATTGACGTTCATTCGCTCTAACATCGACAGGAAGAGGTTGTTGAGCGGTGTATCCTTGGGATAAACGATGTGTCGTCCTGTGTTGATCGTCCCGTTTCCCCGGCCGGCAAAGAGGACTGGCAGATCGTTGTGGTTATGACGATCACCATCGCCAATAGCACTACCATAAACAATCATCGAGTGATCCAGCAGTGTCCCGTCACCTTCCTTGATCGAGTCTAGCTTCTCCAGGAAGTAAGCAAACTGCGTGATGAGGTGGCGATCCACCTTGCGGAGTTTTTCGAGATTGTCAGTCTTCTTCTGATGGTGAGAAATCTGATGGTGGCCTTCGTTGACACCCACCACAGAATACGACCGGTTTGACCCTTCATTCGACAGCATGAACGTAGCAATCCGTGTCGTGTCGGTCTGGAAGGCCAGCGCCATCAGGTCGAACATCAGGCGTGTATGGACAATCTGATCCTTGGGAACGCCATCAGGGAGATCCATTTCCGGGATCACGATTTTCGCTGAATCATTTGCGGATCGTTCCAGCCGCTGCTCGATTTCACGAACGCTGGAGAAGTATTCATCCAGTTTGCGACGGTCGGTGCTTCCCAGCTTTTTATTAAGCTGGTCAGCATCAGCCTGAACCATATCAAGAATGCTCTGGCGGTAGTGATCGCGTTTCCGGCGATTCTTGATTTCTTCCGCGCCCCCGCCAAACATGCGTTCAAAGACGAGCTTGGGACGGATTTCTTTCGCCATGGGAGTCGTGGGGGACTTCCACGAAATCGTGTTCGAGTAAGCGCAGCTATAACCCGAATCGCACTGGCCGGCAGAACGACCACCTTCCAACCCCAGTTCCAGCGAAGGGAGCTTGGTGTTCGTGCCGATTTGAGCAGCGGCCAGTTGATCGACCGAAACGCCGGCATGAATGTCCGCACCGGCGGTCTTCCGGGGATGTTCACCCGTCAGGAACGTGGCGGCTGATCGGGCATGATCCCCTGGCCCATCGCCCAACGCGCGGGCGTTGTTCTGAGCCAGTTGCGTCATGACGTTGATCTTGCTCTTCACCTTTGACAACGGTTCCAGCGAGCCGGGAAGATCGAAGTCGGCACCTGTCTTCACAGGCTGCCAGGCATCCATCACCACGCCGTTAGGGACAAAGACGAATCCCATGCGGTTCAACTTGACGGACGACATTGCCGCTTCAGCAGCCCCCACATGGGCAGGCAGCATGGCTTCCAGAATGGGCAGTGACATTGTCACTCCCAATCCCTTGAGCAGAAGTCGACGGTCGATGGCTCCGGTCATGGAGGCGGTTCCGTAGTTTTTCATAGGACTGGCCCTTCACTGCGACGAAGTCGGAACGGTTCGCTTTTGACGATCTCTTTCACCAATACAGAGAAACGGAAATTCTGGGCACTTAGCTCACCAGTAATCCGGTTTACCGAGCAGCGATCGTAATATTCCAGGCCCCGGCCCAGCGCATACGTCAATAGCTTCTCAGATAAACACTCGGTGAAGGCCTTTTGTTTCTTCGTTTTCAGAATATTGACCATTTCCAGCGGGCCATTGAAAGAATCCCCGCTGGGGAGGGTGCCAGATGTATCCAGAGGTTGACCTTCGTCCTGATCCCGGAAACGGCCAATCGCATCGAAATTCTCAAGTCCGAAACCCAGTGTGTCCATCGTCTTATGGCAGGAAGCACACGCCGGATTCGCCCGGTGCATCTCCATTTGCTGACGCAGCGACAGGTTGACGGCCTGTTCCTTACCGGCTTCCAATTCAGGAACATTGGGTGGAGGGGGAGGTGGCGGTGAATCCAGGATCGTTTCCATGATCCACTTGCCGCGCTTCACGGGCGAAGTTCGCGTGGGATTGGAAGTAATGGAAAGCACGCTGGCATGAGTCAAAACTCCCGCCCGCTTGGTGCCTGTCAGGCTCACTTGCCGGAACTCGTTCCCCTTCACATCGTTCAGGCCGTAATGCTTGGCCAGCCGTTCATTGACGAACGTGTAATCGCCAGCCAACAAATCAAGCACACTGCGGTCTTCCTGCACAATCGTGCGGATGAACAGCCGGGTTTCCTGTTTCATGTCGCGACGAAGGTCATCGTTCCAGTTCGGAAACTTTTTGGGATCTGGCGTCAGTTCGTCAAGAATCCGCAAATTGAGCCATTGCTCGGCAAAATTCTCCACCAAAGCCATCGAACGGGGATCCTTCAGCATCCGGCGAACCTGAGCATCCAGAATCAATTCATTATTCAGATCACCCTGCTGGGCATGCGAGAAAAGCTCTTCATCCGGCATCGTACTCCAGAGGAAATAAGATAATCGCGAAGCCAGTTCGTATGTGTTGAGGATATACGCCTTCTGTGGATTGCCGGTATTATCCGACTCGATGCGGAAGAGGAAATGAGGCGAGACCAGGACGCCCTGCAAAGCCACTCTCATTCCGAATTCAAACGACTCGCCCTCAGCCGTCGCTCGTTCGACCAGCCCCACATACTTGGAGACTTCCTCATCGGTCGCAGGACGCCGGAAAGCACGTGTGATGAACGGACGCAAGTTCTCGCGAGCCGCTTCGCTGATCGATTTGGCAGGGGCTGCGTTACCCCCCGCAGCCTCACCTTGGGCACCTGGCGTGAACTTCACCAACTGCTGATGAGAAGCGGGGTAACTGCCGGGAAGCACCTTGTTCGGCCCAATGATTGAGGCGGAAACGACAATCAGATTGCGATCCCGTTTCTTGGGATCTTTGGCTTTTTCATCGTATAAATCGTTGGTAAAACCAATCGAAATTTTCCGCTTCCCCTGAAGCAGCGTCAGCGGTAATGAAACTGTCTGTGGCTTATTACCAGTTGCAGAAACATTGAAAACCTTGAGTTCCTGCCCATCCAGTTTGATCGGCATTTGGGAACGATCGGTGCCGGCGGGGGTCTCTGCCGCCACCACTTTCAGCACATATTCCCCGGAAATGGGCGCATCCATGGTGAAAGACGTTTCACCATTCGAGACCAGAACCACGGCGCCTTCTTCTTCCGGCCCCGAGTCATGCACGACCCGGCTTTTTTCCATCTCCCGGCCACGCCACCGCTTAACGGCCAGATCGTTCGGATCAATCAACACAATCGCCGCTTGAGCCAGCTTGTCAGCCGCATCGAGATACTTCTCCATCAGCAGCGGCGGCAATGACAACACATCGCCAATGTTGTCGAATCCATAACCCACATCATCAGAAGGAAAGTCGTCAGCCGGACGAATATCCACATCCAGCAGATCGCGAACCGTATTGTTGTATTCCGTTCGGTTCAAACGGCGAACCGTCACACGCCCCGGATCAGGATTGGTAGCACAGTCCACATAATAGACCGTGGAATCAAGAAAACTGACCAGCTTGGCTCGCTCCTCAGCGGTTGGCTGGTCGCTATCATCCGGCGGCATAATCTGGCCGTCGATGATCTGCATGATCCGTTCCCACTGCTTACGATCTTTCAGGATCGAAGCTGTGTCGGAGTATTTATCAAAATTGATCCCGGCTTCCGCCTCTTCACCCTGATGGCAGTCGATACAGTATTTTTTAATGAACGGAGCCGCATGCTCTGAATAAGCCGGCAGGCGATGCTCGGCCGCCTGGGCAACTCCGGAGTTCCCACCTGCTAACGTTCCACCCTGAGGCCGTGGCCAGAGAAAAGCCACCGCTCCCAGCAAAACGACAACAGCTGCCACACCCCCAACGGCAATCCCGACCATCGAACCCGATGATCCGCTGGATTTCCCGCGAGCACCACCGGCACTCTTCCGCTTTGAATCCATTCGGGAGGGAGCCGAGCGCGCAGGCGCAGAGCGCGACGAACGAGGAGCAGGACTGCTTCCTTTCGATCCACGTTTTGAAGGAGGAAGCGGCTTGGCTTCTTCATAATCCTCCAGGTCATCGCTCGAAAAACTGAACTCTTCCAGCTCATCCACCGGCGTCTCGGCCTGAGGAATCCGCAGCACCTGCCGGCAATCAGGATTCGGACAATACGCCTTTTTGCCTGCAAAGCGAGCATCCACCTTAAAGGCATGATCGCAAGCAGAACATGTCACACGAATGCGCATGGCAGGCAAGGCTTTCGGGGCAGGAGAAACGGGGCGGGAGCCCAACGGTGATTCCGCAATGCCGGAACGCATCCAAGTTGGCTGTTGTTAAGTATAGCGCGCTGGACTGGCTGACGTCCACCGCAGGTCTTTCACTTTTATTTGTACCCTAAATGTACACCGCAACGATGATTACGACAAAATGGCTTCCAAAGTTGGGGATGATCCCGGGTTTCGCATGAACTCTTCATCGATCCCCATATCAAGTTCACTCCAGATAGACTGGGATGACGGGGCATTTTGACTGAGTGCGTGCACAAAATGGCAGTTGGAAATTGCCGCGTTTCCCTCCGCACTTACCATTTCAGAGCCGTTTGTTTCGGAAATGCGTATACTGTCGGCACATCGGGAATGGAGCCGGATCAGGCACCGCGTGAACTTCTTATCTGGGCGAATTGCGTGAGTCGGAGTGCGAGCGAAGTGGTCATCACCGGCCTGGGGGCGGTGACAGCGGCTGGCGTTGGTGCAGCAGCATTCTGGAACGCACTGATTCAAGGCCGGTCATTACTGACCTCCCTGAAAGATCAATCACTCCCCTTCCCCATCGGTATGAATGTCTCAACCAAACCAGAGTCATGGCAGGATTGGCTCCAGACATCCCCGTGGCCTGAAGATGCCCGTGGCGGACGCTTACCAGATATTTTTGATGACACTTTCCCACCAACCCACGATCCACTGGAAGCGGCGGCTCTGACCGCTGTCCGAGAAGCCTGGACACAGGCTCGGGGTGAAGGAAACATCGACCCCACGCGAATTGGTTGTGCGTTTGGCACCAGCAAAGGAGGGGTTCATGCGGCGACCCACGAATGGTTGACACTCCCCAGGCACCAACAGTCAACCGGCCGATCAGCTTCCTTGCCACACTCTGACTTAAAGCCGCTGGAGTCTGGGCAGCCATGCGCCTGGGAATCGGTCTTTCCTCACCACGCATCAACGCTGGTCGCTAACGCTTGCGGGGCCTTAGGCCCACGTTCTTCCCCCGTGGCAGCCTGTGCCACGGGATTAGCAGCGGCAATTCAAGGAGCACAGTGGATTGAAGCAGACCTGTGTGACATGGTGATTACCGGCAGCGCGGATGCAGCCATCCACCCTCTCATTCTAGCGGCATTCCATCGCTTGGGGGTGCTGGCGTCGCGTCGCTTGTCTTTACCTCATAGTGAAATATCACGCCGCGATCGAGACAGACCCGTGGAGTGCCGGCCATTCGACAAGTCTCGTCAGGGGTTCCATGTGGGCGAAGGGGCGGGCTGCCTGATTCTTGAACGAGCCTCATCGGCCCGCGCCCGGCAGCAACCGATTCTCGCCACCTGGCGGGGAGGCTATCAACTCACGGACTCTGCCGGTTTAATGCAACCCGATCCTAAAGCCGCCAGCCTGCAACGACTGATCCGTGAGACTCTTCGGAATGCAGGCATCCATGATGGAGCGGAAATTGGTTACATCAATGCCCACGGAACAGGAACCCGCCTGAATGATCAGATCGAGATCGACGCGCTGCGTCAGACCATTTCAGCAGCCTCGCTCGCCACAATCCCCATCAGTAGCTTCAAAGGAACGATTGGTCATCTGTTAGGCGCTGCGGGCAGTGTGGAACTGGTGGGCACCGTCCTGGCATTGCACCACGGGCAAGCCCCTCCGACGGCTCATCTGGAAGAGATTGACCCTGCCTTTGAAGGATGTCACCTCCCCCAAACGGCAGTTCCGTTGCAACGGCGAACCGCATTAAAGCTCTCCAGTGGCTTTGGCGGACACCTGATGGCGGCACTGCTGGAAAGAGACGATCTCTGAAAAGAATGTCCGAAATCTCTTAAACCTTTCTCCCTGAGGAAGAAGGTTGCCGCAGGCCTGATGAGAGGGATCACCATTGGTCATGGGGTGCCAGTAGCAATGCGTTATTTGATAGATATTCACTACATAAAAAACGCCTACTATCGCCAAGCATTTACTACGTAGGGTGCATGAAGCACAGCGCAATGCACCAACTCCCAACGTTCAAGTAGCCGGAGACCGTTATTAAACAGTAGGGTGGGTTAAGGCTCTGCGCAACCCACCAGCTCTATTAAAACACCCACCAACCACGATCCGCCCCCGCAAAAAAACACTACCACCCTGGCGGCGTAAGACCCATTCGTATATCAACAACCGGCCTCATACGCCGCCCCAAACCCCGACAGGGAACGCAAAGGCATTAGCCCCCTCGCCCATTCCGATGGGAGAGGGCCGGGGTGAGGGCTTTTTCAATAGATATTCACTAAAAAACGCCTACTATCGCCAAGCATTTACTACGTAGGGTGCATGAAGCGCAGCGCAATGCACCAACTCCCAACGTTCAAGTAGCCAGAGACCGTTATTAAACAGTAGGGTGGGTCAAGGCTTTGCGCAACCCACCAGATCTATTAAAACACCCGCGAACCGCCCCTGCAAAAAATACCACCACCCTGGCGGCGTAAGACCCATTCGCGGATGTACGACTGACTTTCATACGCCGCCCCAAACCCCGCAAGGCGCAAGGAAAGAGCGGCCACAACGGGGCCGCGGATCTTTAGCCCACGTCCCGGCCGATAGGCCCAAACCCCGTAAGGGGGCCCCGACCACTCTTGCGAGTAATCGGGGGCCGTGAAAATTCCAGCAGCGATCAGGGCCACCACGAAACAGCATTCCACGAAGTCACCCTCGCTGGCATGATGCCGTCGGCCTGTCCGATTCAGTGTTTTGCTGAATCAAACGTGATTGTGTTGGCATTCCCTCGTCACAAGAAGTGGCGAATGAATAAGTGCCAATAAAAAAAATTCAGTCGGGCATCAGAGGTGTTCTGCGTGAGCAGTTCATTTCTGTTGTTTGACTGTTTGTCAGTCTCGAATTCGAGGGAAGCGTCCACAATCGGCGCTTCCGCCAATGGGAATGACTCCCCATTGGCAAAGGGTTGGCCCTGACCGAGCCGATAGAGAGCCTTCTGTCCGGAATCACAGGCGAAAAAGACCTCAACCTGCGAGGTGCACCCAAAACGAAGCCTCTCTACCCTATGGCCCATTGTTGCGCGAAATCGTACCCTTCTCCCCCATTCCGGCGTCCTGGCGGCGTAAGCCCCATTCGTGAACAAACAACCGACCCTCATACGCCGCCCCAAACCCCGACAGGGGACGGGTGAGGGATTTTCCAATAGGCTTTCTCAATAGAGAAACGTGCCTGGAATGCCAATTGATCTGGAGTATCTTCGAATCGCTATTTAAGCTCCGGCTCGCCCTCACCCCCAACAAGAATCATCATCCTGGCGGCGTAAGACCCATTCGTGAACAAACAACCGACCCCATACGCCGCCCCAAACCCCGCAAGGGGCTGGCGGCGTAAGCCCCATTCGTGGATGAACGACTGACCCTTATACGCCGCCCCAAACCCCGAGAGGGGAGCAGGCCAACGAGCCTGCGGGCCTTAGCCCACGTCCCGGCCGATAGGCCCAAACCCCGCAAGGGGGGGGGGGGGGCAAGAGGTGATTCGAGCTTCTTTTCTGATATAACAATTCTTTAACCAGAGAAAGCAGCAAACCATTATCGTGGAAGAGCAGCTTATGGTAGATTGATTGGGCAGCTTCATTGATGCCTGGTGTCCACAACCTGAATCAAGGACTGACTCCATGAATCGGATGTCTTCAATGATCCATCGACTGACTGTTCTGGTGGCCTTCTGCGTACTCCCTCACTTGATGGCTAATGCGGGCGAGTACAACACGGTGTTGAATATCGGTGATGCGGCTCCCGCCTGGAGTCAATTACCGGGAGCCGACGGTCACACGCACTCACTGGCAGATCTCACTGACAAAAAAGCCGTCGTGCTGGTCTTTACCTGCCTCTCGTGTCCGACAGCTATCGACTATGAACAGCGTATTGAGTCACTCCGCAAGGAATATGCGCCCAAGGGAATCGAAGTGGTGGCGGTCTGTGTCAATAAAGTGAAAGAAGACCGTCTGGAAGCGATCACAGCCCGTGTCAAAGACAAACAGTTGAGCTTCCCTTACCTTTATGATGAGTCTCAGAAGATCGCCAAAGCCTATGGTGCCATCTTCACACCTGAGTGCTATGTCCTCGATAGCCAGCGCAAGATTGCCTATATGGGGGCACTGGACGATAAGACCGAAGCCGCTGACGTTCAGACGCGATATGTGAACGAAGCCCTTGACGCAGTCCTTGCGGGCAAGCCGGCTCCCAAAGGAGAAGTCATCGCCCGTGGCTGTCGCATTCGTTACGTCCGTGAGCGCGGTGGTGCAAATTAAATCGCTCCGCAGGCAGCAACCTCCCAAAGCCTGATCAACTGACTCGATATCACGGGGGAACGGTGCCGATTAGGGGGAGTTTTCCGGCAAATGCTTGAGATAACGCCGCCGCCCCTCGTGCCTGGCAAACTTTCCCGATCATGACGATCTGGCGGTTTTTAGCGGGCGATTTCTATGAGATTTGATATGCCAATCGCCTGACTGATAACAGCCATGTAAGCAAAAAGGCGGTCAATTCGTCAAATTATTTAATTCTCCATTCACCTCTCAAATTCACTTTCCCTTCCATTCCCCGCCGTCGATGAAACGTGAGGGCGCCGCATGAAAATGCAGCCGGATCTGCCACGGAGAGGTATTGATCCTCACATTCCGACAATTACGGCGACAGGGCACACCTTCCGCCGTAATGAATCTTGAATGAATCAAGGAAGGGTTCACATGATTTGGAAAAAAGAAAACCGTCACGGCGAGGTGAGATTCAAGGGAATTGTCCAAGGCGTGGCTGAAATACGTCAGCAGCCGGACAGCTTGGTTCTGATAGCCGCTTTGTGATTGATCGGTGAACTTCGCCATTGTCTATGGCAGGTCCTTCCAGTTGCAGTGAGATTGACGCTGGTTCCGCCAATGATGACGTGTTCACGAGCGATCATCCGATCTATTCCAGAGTTTGAATAGGAATACAGATGGCACGAGCCTTCGTGTCCTGGAGATAGATGACGATGCAAGGCGAGCCTCATTTCTTTCGCGGGTGCTCTGCCTAATATTGAAATGCGATTAACTAAATAGCATGAAGGATAGAGTTTCGTTGTGGTGCAGGTTCAGGGACTCGAATCGAACCTCAACTTAAACTTTTGTCGCTTTAGGAATTGAAGGTTTGCGCAGCCCGACTGCCCGCAAGCAGAGGCTTCTCAGGGATGAGACCGATGAACTTGATCGTTACAGCTTCAGACTCACAGAAGAAAAAGTCAATCATTGCAGCTGTTGTGGCATGTTCGCTACTGCTGACAATGCCAGGCTGCCGGATTCCTCAGCTTCGGGGAGCAGAGGAAGGAAGAGTCCTGCCGGATACCTTTAATGGTATCACCAGCGCCGATAACTCGGCTGACGTGAGTATTGACGAGTTTTTCAATGACCCAGTCCTTTCCAGTTTGATACGTGAAGGTCTGGCTGGCAATCAGGAACTAAAGATTCTGGCAGAAGAGATTCAGATTGCCAGTAATGAAGTTGGTGCTCGGCGAGGCGTTCTCTTTCCTTTCATTGGGGTCGGCGCCGGTGCGGGGATTGAAAAACCCAGCTTATACACACCTTTAGGGACAGCCGAAGAAACCCTGCAGTTTGCTCCAGGGCAGGGCTTCCCGACTCCTTTGCCGAACTTCCTGGTCGCTGCCAATCTCAATTGGCAGATCGATATCTGGAAGCAGCTACGTAATGCGCGTGATGCTGCTTCATTACGTTACTTGGGAACTGCCGAAGGGCGGAACTATGTCGTGACTCGTCTCGTCGCGGAAATCGCCGAGAACTACTACACACTGATGTCGCTTGACGAACGCCTGAAGAACCTGGATCGTACCATTGTTCTACAGGAACGTAGCCTGGAAATTGCTAAGGCGAACAAAGAAGGCGCTCGCGGAACCGAACTTCCCGTTCAGCGATTTCAGGCTGAAGTTCGCAAAAACCAGAGTGAAAAGTTGATCATTCAGCAGGAAATGGTAGAAGTTGAGAACCGTATCAACTTCCTGGCCGGGCGTTATCCCCAACCTGTCGGACGCATGTATACAGATTTCTTTGAATTGAATCTGCATTCACTCAGCCTGGGGATCCCTTGTGAGCTGCTATTAAACAGACCAGATATCCGCCAGGCAGAACTGGAGTTGTCAGCCTCGGGACTGGACGTGCTGGTGGCTCGAGCCGATTTTTATCCTAAGTTGAATATCCGTGCGGGTGTCGGATTTGAAGGATTTAATCCTCGTTACCTTGTCATGAGTCCTGAGTCGCTCATTTACAATGCCGCTGGTGAACTGATGGCTCCATTAATCAACCGTTCGGGTATCAACGCCCAGTATCGTACTGCCAACGCACGTCAGCTTCAGGCCGTCTATAAATATCAACAGGTCGTGCTCAACGCCTTTACTGAAGTGGTAAACCGGATTTCGGCGGTTGAGAACTACAGCAACAGCATTGTGCTCAAAAAGCAGCAGTTGGAAGCTCTGGAATCGTCGGTCGATGTGGCTGGCAAACTCTTTAATGCCACACGCATTGAGTATCTCGACGTGCTATATTCTCAGCGTGATCTCATGGATGGGCGAGCCGAACTGATTGAGACGAAACGCAAGCAATTGGTCGCAATTGTTAATACCTATCAAGCTTTAGGCGGGGGGCTTGTACAAGACCAATATGTTGATGCAGCGTTTGTCCTGCCAACCACTCCCGTGGTTCCTCCCGAGCCTACCCCGGCCCAGATTCCACCGACTCCTGGCGCTGCCAACTGAAGTCGAATTTAAAGATGAGTTAATGCGGAGGTTGAGAGTCACAGGCATCACTTAAGGTGCTGTCTGTTGATGGTGAGTTTCGTGCTGATGACCGAGGCTTTCTCCCTCCGCCCGTTCGGCGGATTCGCATCTCATCTTCCGGTAGTGAATCTGTCTGGCCTGCGGCGATCTCTTGCAGACCTCGACGAATCGTATTCGGTGAGATACGCAAAGCTTTGCTGACAATGGTGATGCCGCCCCAGCCAATTTTTGACGCTTCCAACGCCGCCCAATGCCTGCGTTGCAACTCATTCAAGGATCGTCCCGATTGCTGATACTGCTCTCGGATCCACCAAATTAGTTCGTCTCTATTCATTGGACTCAGGTCACGCACTTGTCGCGGAACACTGGGCACCGCTCAATTGATAATAATGAACAACGGTTGTTGTTAAGAAATCTCATTCAAGGAGCATCATTCGCGACTAAATGAAGTGAACCATGTCGATTGCGGAGTCTGTGCTTAATGATGTTCAACAAGTTCGCTGAGAGGATCCTGGGCCTCGTCACGAATGAATTTGCCGCCCTTTTCTGTCAACCATCCAAACAGAAAGTAAAGGCCAGGGATCACTAGCACGCCTATCACAGTACCAATGAGCATGCCACCGACAGCTGTCGTGCCGATGGTGCGGTTTCCGATCGCCCCCGGGCCTGTGGCCCGTACCAGCGGAATTAGCCCGGCGATGAACGCGAACGATGTCATCAGAATCGGGCGGAATCGAAGTTTGCCACCCTCCAGAGCGGCGTTCTTGAGCGACAACCCGTCTTGGCGACGCTGGACAGCGAACTCAATAATCAAAATAGCATTCTTGCCCAATAGGCCCACCAGCATCACCAGGCCGATCTGAGCGAAAACGTCATTTGCCAGGCCCATCGACTTCAGGAACAGAAAAGATCCGAACAGGCCAACTGGCAATGATACGATCACCGCTAGCGGGAGAATGAAACTTTCATACTGCCCTACCAGAACGAGATAAACAAAGATCACCACGATGACAAAAATATAGGTCGCGGTATTCCCCTTCTTGGCTTCATCGTAGGAGAGTCCCTGCCAGTCAATATCAAAGCCGCGAGGCAATGTTTCTTTGGCGACTTCCTGAATCACCGCGATGGCCTGGCCACTACTGTATCCCGCCGCAGGTGCCCCTTGAATCGCCGCTGTCGGATAAAGGTTGTAGCGGTTGATTTCGTTCAAGCCCTGCTGCTTTTTTATTTTCATGAATGCCGAATAAGGAACCATTTCCCCCTGGTCATTCTTGACAAACATATTGTCCAGGTCTTCAGGAAACCTGCGAAACTCGGGTTGTGCCTGAACATAGACCTTAAAAAATTGTCCAAACCGGACAAAACCCTGTTCCCAGGTACTTCCAACGACAATCGAAAGATTGTCCATCGCGTCAGCAATGGAAACACCTTTCTGCATGGCCACATCGTTATCAACGACTAATTCATACTGAGGATAGTTAGCAGCAAAGAAAGTAAATAGTCCTTTGAGTTCTTTACGCTTGGAGAGTGCCTTCAGAAATGAATCGGTGACTTCGCCCAGTTGCGTGTAGTTACCGCTGTTCGTCTTATCCAGCAGGTTCAATGAAAATCCGCCCGCTGCACCGAATCCAGGAACTGCGGGGGGTTCAAAGAACTCCAGCTTGACGTTCGCGATCTCTCGCCCTCTTTCTTCCAACTCTTCAATAATCTGCTTTGAGGTCAACTTACGCTCGGCCCAGGGCTTCAGGTTAATAATGCAAGTCCCTGCATTGGAACCCCGGCCTTCCGTCAACACTTCATAACCTGCCAGTGAAGACACCGAAGTGACTTCATCCAGGTCTTTACAGATTTTCGCCAACTCATGTGACTTGGAATTGGTGTATTCCAGCGTCGAACCGGGCGGCGTCTGAATAATTCCGTAGATAATCCCCTGATCTTCGAGCGGAATAAAGCCAGATGGCAAGACATTGTTGACAAGTAAGATACCGTAACAAAAGCCACCAATAATGAGCATCGTTAACAGACGACGCGTGACGATCAGTCTCAAAATGCCGACATAGCCATCAGTCACTTTTTCAACGGCAATGTTAAACTGATGAAGAAACATGCCAATGGGGCCGCGCATTTTCTTATTGCTGGAATCACTACCAGAGAGTGCCGAACGGAACGTGAACATGAACAGCACGGCCATAATACCAGCGATGACCATGACGCGATTGGTATTGAGAGGGAGCTGCTCGGAAACCAATTCATGGATGAATTCAATGTTTAAGACAAAGTAGACGAGGAATCCTGCCGCTGTCCCAAGCAGCACGGAGATCGCTCCTCGCAGGGCATTGGAATAGCGCCCGGCGATCCATTTAATACCGCGATTCACATGACGCACGAGCGCGCCCTGCTGGCCAAGTTTTGTATGAGGCTTGAGCAGGATTGCACAGAGAACCGGAGTCAACGTCAAAGCGACGACACCCGAGAGAACAATCGACATAGCCATCGTGAGGCCGAACTGGCGATAGAAGACACCCACCGGCCCTGGGATAAATGTGACAGGAATAAAGACGGCTGTCATCACAAGTGTAATGGCAATAATCGCGCCACTGATCTCTTGAACGACTTCTTTCGTCGCCGCATACGGCGATAAATGCTTCGCATGCATTTTCTCATGCACGGCTTCCACCACCACAATCGCATCGTCCACCACCACACCAATGGCCAGAACCAGTGCGAACAGCGTAATAAGATTGATTGACATCCCGAACATCAGCATGAAAAAGAACGTTCCAATCAACGAAACAGGAACGGCTAAAGTCGGGATCAGTGTCGAACGAAAATCTCCCAAGAAGAGATACACCACCAGCGAAACAAGTATAAAAGCCTCAAACAGCGTGTGCAGCACCTTCTCGATGGAGGCTTCGAGGAATTTAGAGACATCGTAGCTAACTTCAAAATCCATCCCGGGGGGGAATGATGTCTCTTTAATCTCATGCAGCAGTTCTTTGACTTTTTCGATCACCTCGGTGGCATTTGAGCCAGGAGTCTGCTTAAGCACGATGGCTGCCGACGGGAACCCATCAATATCCGAATAGAGATCATAGAATGAGGAACCTAAAGAGACGGTTGCTACATCTTTCAGTCGCAGAATCTCCCCCTTGGGATTTGCTCTTAAAATGATATTTTCGTATTGATCCGGTTTGTTGTAGCGTCCCACCCAGGTGAGTACATATTCCACGGTTTGGGAAGTGGTGCCGGTGGCTTGCCCCAATCGTCCGGGTGAGCCAATCATGCTCTGTTCAGCAATGGCCTTCATCACATCAGCAGCAGACAGACTGTAGGCACGCAACCGTTCAAGGTTGAGTTCTACACGCATGGCATATGCACGGTTTCCCAGAATGTTAGCCGTACCAATCCCGCGAATACGCTTGATTTCCGGGAGAATATTAACTGTGGCATAGTTAAAGAGAAAGTTCTGGTCGACGTTCTTATCTTTACTAAACACGTTCACATACATCAGCATGCTGGACATGTTTTGCAGAACGATAATCCCTTCCCGTTCCACAATCGGCGGGAGGCGACTTTTGACTGTCTGGATGCGGTTGTTGACATTCAACACGGCCACATTCGGATCGGTTCCCGGTTCAAATACGATCTGAATTGTCGCCTCACCTGCGCTGGTCGCGGCAGAGGTCATGTACCGCATATCCTGGACGCCATTAATCGCCTGCTCCAGAATCACAAGAACCGAGTCGACGAGCACATTCGCGCTGGCCCCAGGGTATGAGACCGCGACAATCACGCTGGGCGGCGCGACGGAGGGGAACTGAGAGGTCGGCAACGTGGAAATTGCCAACCCACCCAGGAACAGGATCAGCAACGAGATAACCATTGCTAAGGCGGGGCGATGCAGAAATTGTGCGAACATAGAGAGTGCTGCCTATTCTGCGTGATATTTAAGCTGGCTAAGAACTTTTTTCGGGGCCAGAAATTCATATTCGACTTTCTGGCCATCCCGAACCTGGCGAATCCCTTCGAGCACAATCTTATCGTCATCATCGAGGCCTTCTTTGATGACATAGATATCATCAAGTTCGTTCTGGATGGTGATCTCGCGCTGGTGGACAATCCCCTCTTTATCGACAACGTAAACATACTGTTTCGCGAGAATTTCAAACGTGGCTCGCTGAGGAATCACGATGGCATCATCCAGCACGCGGCTGATGATCACGGTTCCTGTCTGGCCATGACGAAGCAGGCCTGTAGGATTGGGGAAGTCGGCACGAAACGCGATATTGCCGGTCTCATTATTGAAGTCGGCTTCAATCGCACCAATCTTGCCCATCTGTGGAAATGTTTTTCCATTCGCTAGTTTAAGCTCAACTTGCAGTTCATTCTCATGCTCTTCCAAGGTCGCTTTATATTCAAGATAGCGAGCCTCGGGAACGTTAAAGTAAACCCACATGAGGCTATTGTCCGAGAGAGTCGTCAGGACATCCCCTTCTTCGACCAGGCTTCCCTGTTGCTGTTGAATCCGGTCAACAATGCCGTCGTAAGGGGCTTTGACATTGGTAAATGCCAATTCCGCGGCGGCTTCTTTTGCCCGAGCCTGGGCCTTCTTTAATTTCGCTTCCAGCAGTAATACTTCGTTTTGTGAAACGACCTTGTCGTCGTTAAGTTTCTTTGTGTAGTTATATTCCAGCTGAGCGAGTTGTGCTTCTGCCATCTCGGCATCGAGTTTGGCTTGATAGAGGACTGGCACAACCTTGAAGAGCGAGTCCCCCGCCTTGACAGTCTGGCCTTCCTTGATGGGAACCGCTTCAAGGTATCCCCGTTCCAGGGCGCGAATCTGAATATGACGCTGTGAATGAATCTGGCAGACATACTGCTGCGTCAGCGTGACATCATCTTCGACAGGGCTGGTGACCACGATCTTGTGGGCATGCTCGTGATGGCTTTCCTCATGCCCCTCTTCATGCGTACTGCAAGCCGGCAAAGAGAGGGATAACATGGCCATGAGGATGGCAGGAACCGGCAGGATTCTCATACTGACTTCCGCTCTGGAATAGACAACCTCGTCGGCTTGGCAGGTTGAGAACATGGATCAAGCCGGCGAAAGCGCAGGAGACACGAGCCAAAGAAGGTTTCTGGATCGATATCAACCGCGTTGATCCACATGAAATATAGTTTACGTATAAAGCCACTCAACTGTTGGAACTCTCCTGCATCACGTCAGCCAGAAGTGCAGGGCATATTTGCCTGAAAACCATAATGCATAACCAGTTGATTATTTGTCTGAGAATGCCCGAAATTCGCGGCCAAACGCCGGAAAGGAGACTCAACTTCGCTCATCTTGTTGCCAATCCTGACGAGATATTTATTTTCAATAACTCATGGTGTTGTTGAATCAATCATATCTCTACCTGAAGCGACAGCAAGTTGGCTTGGCTCATGATTAGTGAAACCCAACGGTAAGTTAAGGATTTTAACTCAGACGAAGTGATGCTGCAGGGAAGATCCTCCCGCCCCTTCATGGCTCAGCGACGTGCAGGAAGTCGCGCGTGAGCAGAGAATTCGATTCCTGACAAAAACGTCAGGCACTGGGGGTTCCTGAGGCGAAATCATTGTCATGTCGACATCAATGATCGCTCAAAAGGGTCAATTTCAGTAAAGTGACCGAATCTGTATCAACCAATTAAAAAACAATGACACACATGCTCAACCCCATGTCCCTGGGGCTAGGCGGAAATGTATTGAACATGTTTTATTATCAACTGCCCCTGCTTGTTGTCCTGTCGTGCTTCGCTCCTCAATTGCTGTCTGCTGAGATCGTGCCGACGAAAGCCAATGTCTCGTACGGGCCGCACGAACGGCAAGTGCTCGATTTTTATCAAGCCCATTCGCCAGCCATTGAAACAAAAGTCAACGGAGAGAAAAGACCGTTTCCCGTTCTCTTTTTCATTCATGGCGGGGGTTGGATGGTGGGCGACAAGGCCCGCCCTGACTTTCTGGAACTGGCGTTGAAGTCGGGTGTCTCGGTCGTGTCGATCAATTACCGTCTGCTGCCTCAGGCCACCGCCGCTGGGATCAATCCTCCCGTCAAAGCTTCACTGGAAGATGCCGCTTTGGCTTTGCAATTCACCCGGAGTCATGCCCATGAATGGAACATCGATAAAAACCGCATTGCGGCTTGCGGGGGATCAGCGGGAGGCTTCAGTGCGCTGTGGCTGGCCTATCATGACGAGATGGCCGACCCGAAAAGTGATGACCCTATTAAGCGGGAATCGACTCGAGTGACCTGTGTGATGACTTTTGTTCCACAAACGACACTCGATCCGCTGCTGATGCGGGAATGGATTCCCAATAATCTGTATGGAAGTCATGCCTTTGGTTTGCATAGCTACGACGAGTTTCTTAAGCGACGCATTGAACTGATGCCGTATATTCAAGCGAACTCGCCCGTGTCTCTGGTCACACGGGATGATCCCCCGACTTATTTATTTTATGGTGCTCCTCCCGAGATGGGGAAGCCTCAGAATGACCCGCCTCATTCGGCGAATTTTGGTGTGAAACTGGCTGAAAATCTGCGTGCAGAAGGCGTGGAATGCGAATTCAACTATCCCGGTGCTCCCGATGTAGTGCGTCCGAACATATTTGACTTCTTTACGCACTATCTCAAAGTGCCGCCAGCAAAATGAGGCTTCGTGGTTGCGATATTTCTCGTAGAAACGCAGATGCTTCCGCAATTTCTCTGGGCGAAGCAGGTCTCGATTTTATAAGCTGGATAGCACAATTTGCCGCAAATTACTGATTAACTCTCGAAGTTCGGTCGCATCTTTGGCTGACTCTTTAAATCCTTTGGCCGAGGTGCGAAGGATGCGTGCGATTTGCCGGGGAGATAGCTTCAGTTTTTTTTGCTTTTTTACCAGTGGCTCCAGAATTTCCACTAGGACGTCTTCAAAATCCAAGGCGGTCGTTGTGATGGCTTCGGCAGCGAATTCTTTGACGCTTTCATAGAGATCAGCGGCATCCGGGGAAGCCTTGATCAATTCATAAGGGCGGATATTCCACACTTCAAACGCAAATTCCAACTTTTGATCGACCGTTTTCAGTTGCTGAATTCCCGTACGAATCTCGTTGAGATTCCGTGCCGACAATTGAGTCACGACTTCGATGAAGATCCGCTCTTTTGAAGGGAACTCCAGGTAGAGAGCCGGGCGAGAAATATGAGCGGCCTCCGCAAGATCGGCCATGGTGACTCGGCGGAATCCATAACGCATGAAGACCTGGGCGGCTGCGGTAATGATCCGTTCGGTTTTTTCTTTTGCCATGTTTTGGCTCTTCCGGCAATTTCTCAGGACATTTTCCAGCCCTTCCAACACGGCATCTGGAGAGCGATTGCCCATCAGCCTGCTTGTTCAAGGACGACTTCGATTGCTGACGCGATTCGTCGACTGCAATTTTTCTTCCCTGCTATTTGCGTCATGATGATGAAGGTTTGGCAACAGCGAGAGGCGCTATTTGCACTTCATTCATGCGAAACACCAGAAAGATCTTCGCAGCATTGACAGATGATGTCATTATGTCAAACACACAGGGCATCAGTGTGTCTGTGATCAAGCCCACTGAATGTCATGGGAAGCTACTGGATGACAGAGATCGTCCCCAGATCAATCGGGAAAGCTTGCTGGTCGGCAGATCGTCGGCCAGCACTCTTACGGGTTTTTCCAGCCGGGCTAAAACATTTTCGGCAGCCAGAAAGCCGCTGCGAACAGCTCCTTCCATCGTGGCGGGCCAACCGGTTTCAGTCCAATCGCCGGCCAGTTGCAAATTAAAAATCGGGGATTGCTGTCTGGGTCTGAGCTTTTCGCTGCCCACCAGAGGAGAAAAGACGGCCTTATGCTCGGTCACCACGCGGGCATGTTTTCGCTGGGCCTCTTTCAACGCGGGAAAGTAGGTCATCAGCTCCGTTTCCACCTGCTGAATAATCTCATCCTGCGACTGTCCCGCCAGAAGGCGACTGGCGCTGATCACGACTTGATAACCAAAGGTTTGCACGGGGGATGCCACGCCGGCATCGAGGAACTGAGTCGCTGTTGACTTGGTGAATAGCCATTGGCACAGACCTGAAACAAATGTGGCGTGAGGCAACGACGTGAAGGGGCGGTCATACCAGAGGTGAACGCTGGAAATGGGAGCCGCTTCCAGCCGGGTTGCCTGGTCAATGATCGGTCGCAGAGCCGATCCTGGCGGGAACAATGCTTCGAGTCGATGCCAGGGAACAGTCACAATGACTTCGCTGGTGGGTATCATGCGGGCATCCCGCAGCGTCAATCCGGTGACACGTCCTTCGTTCATTTCGACTTGGGAAACACCTTGTCCGAGTTCCACCAGCCCACTGGATGATTCCAGCATGTGACGTACCGGGCCAGCCCAGAGATCGTCCAGAGGTTGCTGCGGAATCTCGACCATCCATCCCTGTCGGCTTCTCAAAAAGCCATCTACAAAAACCTTACGGGCTTGCTGCAAATCGATGCGATCCAGCGACTCTGACAAGGCGCTGACCAGCACCACATTCCAGAAGCGGTCGATGGTTCTCGGCGGTTGTTTTTGATCGTGCAGCCAAGCCGAAAAAGGGACGCCGGTTTGAGTTGCGATTGCCAATCGGGAGAGTGCGCGGGCAATGGCCAGCTTTTCTGTCAGATTCAGATAGCGAAGCTTCCAGAAGGCAGAAGCCAGATGAAGCGGTGCAGGCCACGAGTTGGCTGCAAAGCGATCCATTTTTCCGTCCGGCCCAAAGAAATGGAGGACGGGGGCGGGCACAAATTGATCCCGAATTCCGGCGAGTTCACAGAAGCGAAAAAAATTGGTGCAGCACCCCATGGCCACATGCTGGCAATTATCGATCGATTCGCCCGTGGTCTGGTCTCGAAAGGAACTGGCTCTTCCGCCCAGTCGCGGACGGGATTCGAGAACCCGCACAGGGACGCCGTGATGAACCAAAGCCACTGCTGCCGCCAGTCCTGCCAAGCCGCCGCCGACGATGGTCACACGTTCCACAATATCCGCTTTCTATTCGCTCGTCGGGTCTACAGATGAGGTGTTATGTCGAGGGTGAGCGTGGCCCCGCCTGATTGACGCGGTCGCCATTGATGATCGTGATGGATTCTAACGAATTCTTTCTCACTGGCAGGTTCTCAACGGCTATTGTTTTCTCGATAGTGCCTCCGTTTTCCGAATAAAATGATACGATCTCCTTCATCATTGATTGATCTTCTCGCGAGTTCTCAGTGTATTCATGACTAATCGGGTATTCATGACCAATATCGTGCAGCGGATCGTGTCGACTCTGGGGGAACGCAGGCTGATTTCTGCCGTTGGTGACTGGTGTTTTCCGCCAGCCTGCGTGCTCTGTCATGTTTCGCTGTTTGAGCAATCGTCAGGGAAGCAGCAAACGTTTTGTGAAACATGCCAAAGCCAGTTGATGGGCCAGAACGATGACCATTGTCTGCGATGCGGAGCCGTGATTGGGCCATACGCCACTCAGGAATCGGGTTGCATCCATTGTCGCGGCCACCAGCTTGAGATGGAGCGGACATGGGCGATTGGTCATTACGATGAGCTACTGGCCCAGGCCATTGTGATGGCCAAGTCGGGTGGCTTGCCCCTGATTTCCGGGTTGACGCAACTTCTCTGCACCATTCATGGAGAAGCGATCTCTGCCTGGAAGCCTGAACTGATTGTTCCCGTTCCCGTGCATTTTTATCATCGCATGCTGCGTCTGCGTGTGACGACGGATGAATTGGCTCTGGCGATCAGCCTGCGGCTGGATGTTCCGCTCGCGCTGGGTGCTCTGCGCAAACAGCGATACACATCACCTCAGCATGGATTATCCAGAAAAGAGCGGGTGAAGAACCTTCGCAATGCTTTTTGCTCCCATTTCCCCCAAAAAATCGCAGGGCGACGCATCCTCCTCGTTGATGATGTTCTCACCACAGGGAGCACAGCCAACGAATGTATTCGCACATTGAAAGCGGCGGGAGCCGATGCCGTTTCCATGGCTGTCTGGGGCCGCACGATTTGAAACGCTCTGTTCAAACCTCAGGTGCTACAGGATTTGAGTTGCAACAGGATTTGATCTGACTCCGGACATGGCTCACAATTGCTGTCGATATTCGTCAGAGGGGACAAGTTCATCGCGTAGCAATTGACGAGTCCGTGGTTGCCAACAGCGAGCTTGAACAACAGCGATCTGGAACAAATCGGCCATTCATGGCGCATGAAGGCCCGTTGCCGATTACACTGATGTTTCATTGATTATGGGCACTTCGTTCTTTCCTGAGTTCTTTCCTCAAACATTGACGTCCATCATGCCTCTCTTGAGAATCGCCACACGAGCCAGTCAATTGGCATTATGGCAGGCCAATCATGTTGCCAGCAGCCTGCGTGCTCTTGATCCGTCGGTGACGGTCGAACTGGTGCATGTGACCACCACGGGCGACCGTGTGCAGAATGAACCATTGCGGCAGTTTGGCGGGCAGGGGGTCTTTACCCGGGAAGTCCAGGCTCTGCTGCTCAATGGCCAGGCGGATATCGCTGTCCATAGTCTCAAAGATCTTCCCACGGTGCTCACGGAAGGGTTGACCCTGGCTGCGGTTCCTCCTCGCGCGCCAATCGCTGATGCATTGCTGCTTCCCAGAGGGAACACCAGTCTGGCGAGTCATGCTGGCCCGGCTTCGCTCATGACACTTCCCCGTGGTGCTCGCGTGGGAACAGGCAGTCCCCGACGGCAAGCCCAACTTCTTCGCATCCGGCCGGATCTGGAATGTTCTGAAGTGCGGGGGAATCTGGACACTCGCATCAAAAAACTGGATGCGGGGGACTATGACGCTTTGGTTTTAGCAGTCGCCGGGCTTTCTCGTCTGGGATGGAACGACCGCATTTCCCTGGTGCTGGAACCTCCATTCATGTTTCCTGCTGCGGGGCAGGGGGCCTTGGGGCTGGAATGCCGGGCTGATGACGAACTGACGTTCTCATGGGTCAGCCGATTAGAAGACCGCCAGACGCGCTTGGCCGTTGATGCCGAACGGGCCGTGTTGCGAGCTTTAGAAGCGGGTTGCCACGCTCCTGTGGGAACATGGGCTTACTGGAAGAAGCCGTCATCGTTGGTCAAAGACATTTCTGCCAACGCGGCTTCGGCTGTCGATATCAATGCCGGCGCGATCAATTCAGGGGCACAAGGTGGCACACTTCATCTGGAGGCCATTCTGATTGCTCCGGATGGAAGTGAGACGTTGGCGGCTGCCAGTTCGCAAGCCATGTCGTTGCCAGACTCCACGGGTTTCCATATCGACAAGTCACAGACAGTAGCCGTCAAACTGGGCACTCGAGTGGCTGAACTGCTGTTGGCTCAGGGGGCACAGCGATATCTGGCTGACACGTAGGGCCTTTGTTTTTCAATGGCTGCGACGGGAACGTCAGCAGAGATCAGGCTTGTCGGGCGTGGCACCAAGAGAAAACGGCTTTCGTGGGGCAGGGCAGCTCCCCGTAACAGTCACAAAATCATGATCTTGTGATACGAAGACCGCTTTGATACAAACCGGTATTGGCAAGAAGCCATCTATACAAAAGATACCCAATGGAGTGGAGCGAATCCAATGGCATGTACTTTGTGTCAAAGTGATCGCTTTGAACTTGTGTCAGAACGGGATGCCAAGTCTGGCAAGCCCCTTCCGGTCTCTCTTTGCCTGGACTGTGGGCTGATTCAGCAGACCCCCATGCCCACGCTGGAAGAACTGCGAGTTTATTACGAGACGGAATACCGGCTCGATTACAAAAAGACATATTCGCCCAAGCCCAAGCACATTCTGCGAGCCGGGAAAAAGGCGTTAGGTCGCATTGACTTCTTACAAAATGCGCCCAGCCACCCTCAGGGGTCACTCCTTGATATCGGGGCCGGTGGAGGGGAGTTTTTGTACCTCTGTACTCAGAGAGGCATCCCCGATGTTCGAGGGATCGAACCGAATCAGGGATACTGTGAACATGCCCGCCAGGAGCTAGGCGTTTCCATCGAGCAGCAGCGCTGGCAAGATCTCGATCAGGTCTATGACATTATCACGATGTTTCATGTCTTTGAGCATCTGCAATCGCCTCGCGAGGTGTTTCAAAAACTTTATCAGTTAGTTCGTCCCGGCGGCTGGCTGTTGATCGAAGTCCCCTGGCACGACACAGCGGCACAATCCCCCAGCAATATTTATTTCAAAGCTCACACGTTGTACTTTACCGCTGAAACATTATCAGCCTGCGGTAGTGAGTTCTTTGAACCAGAAATGGTTGAAACGTTTGATAGCAACCTGCGGATGTTGTTCCGACCCAGGCCCGCGCCAACTTCGTTGCAGCTTCCCGGCTCTGAAAAAGTGCAGCAGATTCGTAGCCGCTTGCAGCAAAAAGGCTGGCTGGAATATCTGACATCCGGAGGAGGCCTGTTTAAGCCGCTGGAAAAATCGGTGCAGATCTTCACTGAAGAAAAAGTCAAACACATGACCGGTCAGGCGATTTTGAATCAGCTAAACCACAAGAGCAAAGCCGCTTGAATCGTTTGTTCTGTCGCCGGATGAATTGCCTTCCAGGATTGATTTCCCAAATGATAAAGACTCAGCTCCTTGACGAGGGGCTGAGTCTTTGTCTATTCAGGGAATCATCACCAGGTGCTGGCCGCACTCTGATTATTGTTCCATCACTTCTTTTTCCTTGGCTTCTGCCACAGAATTGACGCGTCCTTCGTACTTCTTGGTCAGTTCCTGAACATCCTCTTTCGTTGACTCATGGATGTCTTCGCTCAACAGTTTGTCTTTCAGAGCGGTATCGAGATGCTTGTTGCCATCGCGGCGAATGTTGCGAATCGCCACACGGGCGTCTTCCGCCATTTCCTTCACGCGGGCCACAATCTGCTTGCGGCGTTCCGTCGATAGTGGCGGGACATTCAGACGAATGACGCGGCCATCGTTATTCGGAGCCAAGCCCACATCACTGGCCTGAATCGCTTTGCCGATTTCGCTGAGAATCGTCTGATCAAACGGCTTGATCATGATCTGCTGAGGCTCAGGCACGCTGACCGTGGCCAACTGCTTGATGGGTGTAGGTGAGCCGTAATACTCAACACGAATAGAATCAACCAGACTGGCGTTAGCCCGCCCGGTTCGTAAACCGACCAACTGATCCTGGAGAACCTGGGCGGCTTTCTCCATGCGTTCCTCGGTGTCGAGCAGAATTTCATCGGGATCCATCAGAGGTTTCTCCACAGCGTGGGCATCAAAAATAGGTCGGTACCTGATTCATAAGAGAATAATCATTCCGGCGACCTCCCGGAAGTCGCCAGACCATTCCTCCCCAAAAGATCCCCCCCCTTGCGGGGTTTGGGCCTATCGGCCGGGACGTGGGCGAAGGCCCGCAGGCTCGTTGGCCTGCTGGTCGGTCGTTGATCCACGCTTGGGGCTTACGCCCCCTATCGGGGTTTGGGGCGGCGTATGAGGTCAGTTGTTCATCCGCGAATGGGTCTTACGCCGCCAGAGTAGTGGTATTTTTTGCGGGGGCGGTTCGTGGTTGGTAGGTGTTTTAGTAGAGATGGTGGGTTGCGCAAAGCCTTAACCCACCCTACCGTTTAATAACAGTTTATATCTACTTGTAACGAGTCGTTCGGAGTTGGTGCATTGCGCTGTGCTTCATGCACCCTACGTAGTAAATGCTTGGCGATAGCAGGCGTTTTTTATGTAGTGAATATCTACTAGAAAAAGTCCTCACCCCGGCCCTCTCCCATCGGAATGGGCGAGGGAGCAAAGACCTTGTTTCGTGTCATGGTGGGAGGGCGGTTGTGTTGAACATCAATCGTCTTTCTGGCGGCGTAAGACCCATTCGTCAACAAACAACCGACCCCCATACGCCGCCCCAAACCCCGATAGGGGATGCCACGAACCCTGCAAGGGGCAATAAGGGAGCGGCCACAACGGGGCCGCGGATCTTTAGCCCATAACCCGGCCGATAGGCCCAAGCCCCGAAAGGGGACAAACTCCGTTGAATGATGTGCAGATTGGTGTACACTGGCGCCATGAATAAGCATTTGTTGATATTTTCTTGGCCTTGTGGAGCGCTTTTATGAAAATCATGCAGTCCACCCGATTTCTGGCCTTCTGGCTGGTCGCATTCTTCCTGCATCTGGGATGGGGAGGCGTTGAGGCGCTGGCCATTGATGAGGCGCTGGTTGAAGCCAGTCGACTCAAGGGGATGGAGTTTCTGAAGTCGAAGCAGGAAGCTGATGGAAGCTGGATCTATGAAGGACACCAGGTCGGAATCACAGCACTCTGCACACTGGCCCTTATCGAGAACGGCGTCCCTCTCTATGACCCGGTGGTTGACAAGGGATACAAGCGCGTTCGTAAGGGTGTTGACGGAGACTTGAAGCAGACTTACGACCTGACTCTGGCGGCATTACTTCTGGCTCGGGTCGGGGATCGGTCGGATCGTCAGCTGATCAGAACGATTGGAACCCGATTGCTTGCGGGGCAATTGGAAAGTGGGGGATGGACATATTCCTGTCCTGTCGTTGATGGATCGACACTTTCGACTGTGTCAAAGGCCACCAAGAAAAAAGCTGGCGAAGGAGACAATAGTTGCACTCAGTTCGGCGTGCTGGGGCTTTGGGTGTGTTCCCGATACGGCGTTCCCATTGATGACGCAATGCAACTGGTCGCGACGCGCTTTGTCGATACTCAGAATGAAGATGGCGGTTGGCCCTATGCCCCCAAGTCAGAAAAAATCAGCAGCACTGCGTCCATGACATCAGCGGGTCTCTTTTGCCTGACTGTGGCCCGGGCCACCCGGATCAGGCAGGAATTGCAGAAACCAGGCACGATACGGTCTTCGGGAACAGCGGGGGGTGGAGAGAAGGCCACTTTGCTGGGTGACCCGATCTATTCCAAGGGCTACACGCAAGTGGCCTACTACGCCAAGGGGATCGGGCCTTCGTCTGCCCGCTATTTCATGTGGTCGGTGGAGCGATTGGGCGTGCTGCTGGGACTGGAAAAACTGGGCGAAGCCAACTGGTTTGATCAGGGGGCAACGGCCCTTATCAAAACTCAAAAGCCCGACGGTTCATGGCCAGATTCCAAGGAAAGCCCGGCAGATACAGCCTTTGCCATTTTGTTTTTACGTAAGGCAAACCTGGGAAGCGATATCTCTCGCCTGCTGAATGGTGAACCTGAAATGGCGTTCTGTATTCCTTCACGAGAAGGAAACCCACGGTTTGCCACACTTCAGGAAGCCATTGCAGCCACCAAGCCGGGCGAGACACTTCGGATTGATGGGAGCGGGCCTTATCGCTGTCAGAACGACGTTTTCAAACAGGATCTGACCATCTCGGCAGGGTTTGGCTACACACCCATTCTGGAATATGGCGTGGGATATAACGCCGATGGCTTGCGATACCGCCCTGAGAAAGATCAAGTGGCCCAGGCACTCTTGACGGTTGACGGGGGAACGCTGACGCTCGAAGGGTTGCGTCTGCAAATGGATCCTCCTTCAGGAACGACGGCGATTCCCTGGAAGATTCTTCAGGTCAACAGCGGCAAGCTGCGATTGCTCAACTGCGCACTTTCTGAAGGCTCCAAACGAGGGGTCGTCGCGGTTCGATCAACAGGTTCTGCCCCGCTGGTCATCAAGAACTCGCTGGTGGCAACCAGCAATACGGCCTTGCAGTTGGATGTTCAAAATGATCAGTCAGTGACCATTGATAACTCGGTCATTTTCTCGGGAAAAGGGGTTCAGATTTCCGGAACAGGGAACCTTTCAATCAACCTTTCTGCCAGCGTGGTTCATGCTCTGGAGGGGTTTGCCACCGACCGGTTTCAAGGGAGTCTGACGATCAGAGCCTTACATTGCGCCTTGAAATGTGACTCATTGGGTGCATCGCTTCTCGCTGCGGAGGGATCGACAAAAGGGCGTGCCTGGGAAGGCCGGGATAACGTCTATAATGTTTCCCGCTGGGTGGGAGCCAATGGAAAGTTGGTCGCCCAGGTCAAAGACCCGGCCAGCTTCAGCAAGTTTTTCGGAGGAACAGAATCTGATCCCTCGAAGCTGCTGATTTCCTTTGTGACGTCACGAAAAGCGGGGACATCATCACATGGCCTGAATGCACAGGAATGGGATCTTTCGGAAAAGAGCGAGTTGGCGTTTTCAGCGAAAAAATATGGAATTCTGACCGCAATCGCCGGGCCGGGCGGAGGATTCAGTCGCTTCCGTGAGGAAATCAGTTACAACCAATGGGTCAAGGGAGAAACTCCTCTCTCGGTAGCTGAACCGGAACCGTTGGCGAAGAACTGATGAACGAAGTTGACACTGCGAGGGGAGAAGATCTTGAGTCTTCTGGCAGCTTAACACCGCTGATCCTGCTCGAAGACGGCCCGCTTTTGGGTGTGTGGAAACCTGCGGGATTATTGACTCAGGGCGTGCCCGAAGGACTACCAACATTGGAGTCCTGGGTGCGCGACTGGATCAGGCAGCGCTACCAGAAGTCGGGGAATATCTATCTTGGTATTCCTCATCGACTCGATCGACCGGTTTCGGGCGTGATTGTCTTTGGTCGGAATTCCAAAGCCGCCGCAAGACTGGCCGAGGTCTTTCGGGAACGGCGTGTTCGCAAGACTTATGTCGCTGTTGTCGAGGGCCAGCCTCCTCAACCCAGTGGAACACTCTCCCACTGGCTTCTCAAAGAGGAAAGTTCCGCCCGAAGCCATGTCGTTCCCGAGGGAACTGCCGGAGCAAAAATCGCGACGCTGGAGTACCGGATCCTGGAATCACGGGCTGACCGGTCTCTCGTAGAAATTGATCTCCACACGGGACGAATGCATCAGATTCGAGTCCAGATGGCGGCCCTGGGCTGCCCGGTTGTGGGAGACGAAGACTACGGCAAGGCCCGCCTTGAATTGCCTTCGGAAGTTTCGACTGACATGCCCACTCCATTTCAGAGAGCAACTCCACAACGAATGGCGTTGCATGCCCGGCAGTTGGAAATCCCCCATCCCATCCGCTTTGATCAGGTCACAATCACGGCTCCCTTTCCACCAGAGTGGGCCAGCTATTGGCCAGCAGGGTGAGGGAAGTGACCTGGCCTGACACCTTCCCGACGAAACAGAAAAAGGTGCGTTGAATCTTTGCTCTTTCTGCTGCGAGAATGTCGCCAGAACATCAGAGGAATCGGGAAGCCAACGGACTCAGTGCATTGTCAAAGTACAAAATTCGGATCGCTTCTGTTGTTAAGTCCGACAACGGAGGACTTTGTGGCGACAACAACCCGAAGATAAAGCCGTGACACGGCACTCAGGCCAGCATCTCGTTCACGACATGACCATGCACATCCGTTAAACGGAAGTCGCGTCCCTGAAAGCGATAGGTGAGTCGCTCGTGGTCGATCCCCAGCAGATGCAACATCGTGGCATGCAAGTCGTGGACATGCACCGGCCGTTCTTCGATGTTATAGCCAAATTCGCAAGTCCGCCCCACCACGGTGGCTGGCTTGATCCCGCCTCCGGCGAACCACATCGAGAAACATCGCGGATGATGATCACGCCCATAATTTTGTGGCGATGGTCGGCCTTGGGAATAACTCGTGCGGCCAAACTCACCACCCCAGACCACCAGTGTGTCTTCCAGCAAGCCACGCTGCTTCAAATCTTGAACCAGAGCTGCCGATGCCTGATCGGTCTCCAGGCATTGCTTACTGATCCCGCCCGGCAAGCCACCATGCTGATCCCAGCCCTGATGATATAGCTGAATGAACTTCACCCCGCGTTCGGCTAACCGGCGTGCCAAAAGACAATTTGCAGCAAACGTGCCGGGCTTCTGACTGTCCGGGCCATACATCTTGTAAATATGCTCAGGCTCACCCGAGAGATCGGTGGCTTCCGGCACACTGGCCTGCATCCGAAATGCCATTTCATACTGCGCAATTCGCTGAGAAATCTCGGGGTCATGGGTTTCCTGTTGCCGCTCCATTTGTAATTGGGCCAAGGTCTGCAAGGCGGCCTGTCGATGCTCCCGACTGATTCCTGCCGGATTATTGAGGTAGAGAACCGCATCACTCCCGGCTCGAAACTGCA
This sequence comes from Planctopirus sp. SH287, assembly GCF_056500625.1. Taxonomy (NCBI): domain Bacteria; kingdom Pseudomonadati; phylum Planctomycetota; class Planctomycetia; order Planctomycetales; family Planctomycetaceae; genus Planctopirus; species Planctopirus sp. SH287. The sequence goes on from NZ_CM151403.1 coordinate 4,561,581, forward strand.
CTCCCTGGTGCCGCGAGGGAAGGAACCCGGCCCCCCATAAGCGGGAATAAAGAGGTTGATCGGTTTTGCCGCGAGTGATCAGCACGACGAAGGCCGGCAGATTTTCGTTATCACTCCCCAGGCCATAATTCAACCAGGAACCGATACATGGCCGACCGGAGATCTGTGAACCCGTCTGAAGAAATGTGATAGCCGGGTCATGATTGATCGCTTCGGTATACATCGATTTCACGATGCAAAGGTCATCGACGATTTTGGCGGTATGAGGGAGAAGATGGCTGACCCAGGCACCGGCCTGGCCATATTGCTCAAAGCCAAATTTTGATCCGACCATGGCCAGTGTCGATTGATTGGCCGACATTCCCGTCAGTCGCTGGCCTTGCCTCACGGAATCGGGAAGTGGTTCACCAAATCGTTCGGAAAGGAGCGGCTTATAATCGAAGGTCTCAATCTGCGATGGGCCACCACTTTGGAACAGATAGATAATCCGTTTCGCTCGAGGCACGAGATGAGGAGCCGTGAGAAACGGGCGTGCTCCTTCTGATGCCGGTGCCGCCTGCTCACCGAATGCCTTTCCCTGAGCCTTTCGGCTTCCGGCCAGCAGGAGTTGCCCCAGCGCCAGGCCACCAAAGCCGTTGCCAGCTTTCATCAGCCAGTCACGCCGCGACTCACGCGAGTGATCGACTGCAAAAAAGCTGCTACGGGAGTCATTGGTCATCATGCTGCTCACTGCTGGCATCTCCCCGATTCTTTGGATCATCCCATCAGTATGATCTCATTCGGGGACAGATCATTCATTGAACCATGCAGCCTTCGCCATTCGCAAGACCTTGCAGGGAGGAAGGCTGCTGTCAATCTGGCTCAACGTCTCGGTTTGACCTTCCATTAAGTCTTTGTAGCCGGCTCATGTGATGATGGATTTTTCTTACCGCCCGCCTGTACGGCCAACACCGGTTGAGGACGTTCACCACTGCAAAGCACCACCAGCAGGTTGGAAATCAACTGATCCCGATCTCCGGCATCCAGATCAAAGCCACAGGCCTGAAGCTGGCCAACAGCGTCTTTCACAATCTCGACGGCTCCTTCGACAATCGTTTTACGGGCGTCGATCAAAGCCATGGCTTGCTGCCGCATCAGCATGGCCTGCGCAATTTCTGGGGCATAGGTCAGGTCATTCAACCGGACAATCAGCACGCGGATTCCGGCGGGGTTCACGGCTTCCTGAAGTTCTCTCACATAGGCCGTTGTGACGGTCTCGCTTTCTTTCTTCAGGCAGGCAATCGTGGGATCAGCCGACTCATAAGGAAAGAGCGAACTGACACGCTTCACCACCGCACCGGCCTGATCGCTGAGAAACTGGTGATAGTTGGTCACATGCAAAGCAGCTTTGATGGTGTCTTCGACGCGATACACCACCACGGCACTGATCAGCACCGGATTCCCATTCTTTTCCACCACGGTTTCTGTGGCGAGATTATGAGTCGTGTCGCGGGTTGAAATCCGTTGAATGGATCGTCCCACGGGGTGAATCCAGCGGATCCCTTCGGTTTTTAACGTGGTGAGATATTTCCCGAATCTCAACACCACGAGTTCTTCCCGTGGGTTCACCACAATAAACCCAAATAACAGGATCGGTGGAAAGAGCACAGAAACCGCAACGATCAGCCCCAACTCCATCATGCCTGCGGTTTCATTCGAGGGTTCGGTGAAATTGTGCGGAGAATTCGCCACGGACATCGCCTTCCTTACACTGCCTGAGGGTTCTGGAACATCTTCCAATCTGGCCTTCGATAAGACCATGGATCAGGTCGGCATTAGTGGGTCAAAAAGTTTTTTTCACACCACCACTACTGATCACGTCGGCACAACTTCAAATTATTCCGCTCGGGACATGGTCAGGTTCAGGCATTGGACGATGTGGTCAACTTGGGTCGTGTTGAGTTCACCACCCTGCAAAAAACCAAAGAGCTGTTCCCGGGAGAGGCCTGTCTTCGCGAGAAGAGTCACAATCGAGACCACCCGTTGAGACTGGATTTCCCGACGAAGAAACCCCGAAAATGTCATTTCTGCCGAAGCTCTTTGCGTGCGTGCCAATCGCTCCCGAATTTCTTCTTTTTCGTTAAGTGCTTCAGCCGCTCTGGCTTCGACCGCTGCCCGACTGGTCTCTGGCGTTTTCATCGCTCCCGCTCCTCTTATCTAGCTCGTAGAACGTGAAGTCTCTCCCGTCGGATCAAAGATGCCGGTCTGAATTTCTTCCCTTTTCATCTCGCCTTCATGCAGTGCCCATCAGCAACCAGGTTTGGGCCTCAGGCTGGATTGTCGAGATTAAAAAACGGATCCTGATTTGCTCTGCCCCCATCATTGCCACAGCCTGATAACGTCTCGTTGAAACATCTTCCCCGAATGAATGAAAATGAATTAACATCAACATCAGTAACAACTTAGCGTTACCGTGACAGACGTTTTTTTGGGTGAGGATTCAGAGAGAGGCAACCGTTCTCAAGCTCCCACATGAACCTGTACGGGCCGGCGTTGTCCAGAAGAGATTCTTCTGCCGAACTTGTCTCTCACGGCGGTTAGCTGCCAAACAGCACACCGTTCGGTAGAATCGATGACGCAAGAATCAATGTCGCAAAAGACCCAGGGAGCACTCGCCTTCTCTCTGGCCTTCCCGGTAAACACCACCGGCGGTTGAGCCTGCTGCATGACTGGCAAACTCCAAAACCAAAATAAAGCCGACACACGGCACCAGACCATATCCCTTTTTCAGCCACCAGCTTAGCCTGGCCAAGGAATCCCTGAACGTGAAGTTTGAAACCCGCTGTGTCCATACTGGTGTTGATAAAGACTCGACTTACCTGAGCGCCACCACACCGATTTACCCCACCTCGACTTTCCGTTGGGAGAATCTCGATACTCACCGCGGGTTTGATTACACCCGCAGTGGCAACCCCACTCGGAAAGCCCTGGAAGAAAATCTGGCAGCCCTCGAAGGAGGGATTGATTGCCGGGCCACCTGCACCGGAATGTCAGCCATCGTCGCGGCCATGCAACTTGTCTCTCCCGGCGAGCATGTCATTGCCGGCCACGATATTTACGGTGGAACCTATCGCCTCTTCGATAAAGTTCTGAGAGAACAGGGAATCGACTTCACCTTCGTCGATATGTCGAACCCTGCCAATGTTGAAGCCGCCTTCAAACCCAACACCAAATGTGTCTGGCTGGAAACACCCTCCAATCCGTTGTTGAACATTGTCGACCTCAATGCGATCACCAAAATCGCCAAGGCTCACGGGGCCATCTCCATCGCCGACAACACGTTCCTCTCGCCTTATTTCCAGCGGCCACTGGATCATGGTGTCGATGTCGTCATGCACTCAACCACCAAGTACCTTAACGGCCATAGCGACGTGGTGGGCGGAGCGGTGATCTGCAAATCAAAAGAGCACGCCGAACGCATCAGCTATGTCGTCAACGCCATGGGGCTGGGTTGCTCGCCATTCGATGCCTGGCTCGTCCTGCGTGGGGTTAAGACTCTCGGCCCACGCATGGAAGCTCATCAGCGAGGCGCTTCGGCTGTGGCTCAGTTCCTCAACGAACACCCCAATGTTCAAAAGGTTTACTACCCCGGCTTGCCCACACATCCCGGCCACGAACTTGCCAAAAAGCAGCAGTTCGGTTTTGGAGCCATGGTCAGCTTTGAATTGAACGGCGGACGCCCTGCTGTGGAGAAGTTCCTGGCTCAGCTCAAACTGTTCCAACTGGCCGAATCGCTGGGTGGGGTGGAATCGCTGGTCGACTATCCCGACACCATGACGCACTCTTCGATGTCAGAAGCTGACCGCCGGACAGCGGGCATCACGGCCAACACACTGCGACTCTCGGTGGGTATCGAGCATCCGGATGATCTGGTCGCCGATCTCGCCGCTGGCTTGGCAGCCGTTGGTTAATGCCGTACCACGGCTTTGTCCTGGAGTGGGATGCGCAGCAACGTCCTCCGTTGTCGGACTTGACGGCTCGTTCCACCCCGCTTTCTCGATAAGACAGTCCACTTGGACGGGAAATCTGGTCATACTGAAGCTCAAGCGGTAGGTTAATCCTGCCGCTGAAGCTCGGTTATGGGGATAATCTCCCCCGTATTGCAGGATGCTTAGCGCTGCTTTTCACAGGAATCGCCCGATGGAACTGCGACGAAACCCCACGCGAGCCGTCCGAGTTGGAAATTGCACCATCGGTGGCGGTGAGCCGATCGCTGTGCAGAGCATGACAGCGACTCACACGCAAAATATCGACGCCACTGTGGGGCAGGTGCTGGATCTCCAGAAGGCTGGCGCGGATGTGATCCGCATTGCCGTCGACAGCCCCAAAGATGCCGCGGCACTTAAAGAAATCCGCTCGCAGGTGACGGCCAATCTGTCGGTCGATCTTCAGGAGAACTATCGGCTGGCCGAGTTAGTCGCTCCTTATGTCGACAAAATTCGCTACAACCCGGGGCACCTCTATCACCACGAGCGATCGAAGCCGTGGCAGGAGAAGGTCGCTTACATTGCAAAGGTCGCTGCCGATAACGACTGTGCCTTGCGTGTCGGGGTGAATTGCGGCTCGGTCGACCCTGCCAAGAAAGCCGAAGATTACGGCGGTGATGAAAACGGCCCCATGCTGGCCAGCGCACTGGAGCATTGTGATTACCTCGATTCGATCGGTTTCACACGCTATGTCGTGTCACTCAAAGACTCCGATCCCCAGAACGTGATTCTGGTCAATAAAGAATTCGCCCTGAAGCGTCCGGATATCCCCTTGCATCTGGGCGTGACAGAAGCCGGTCTGCCACCGGATGGTGTGATTAAGACCCGGATTGCGTTTGAACAGCTCATCAGTCAAGGGATCGGCGATACCATCCGCGTTTCGCTGACGGTTCCCAACAACCGCAAGCACGAAGAGATTGAAGCGGGCCGCAAGATCATCGCCGATATCGCTGCGGGCCGCGTCCGTTCGTTCGTCGACTTCGGCCTGAAGACGATGAACATTATCAGTTGTCCCAGCTGTTCACGTGTCGAAAACGAAGCGTTTATTGATCTCGCGCAGCAGGTGAAAGAGATGACGACCTACGCGCAGGATCACAAAATCACGATCGCTGTGATGGGCTGCCGGGTGAACGGGCCGGGTGAAACGGACGATGCGGATCTGGGGCTTTGGTGCGGCCCCAACCATGTGAATCTCAAGAAAGGCCCTGTGGAACTGGGGCATTTCAAATACGACGAAATTCTCCCTCGCTTGAAGGCCGAACTCGACCAGATCATCGCTCAGAAAAGCGTTGCGTCTTAAAATGAAGCTGCTTGCGTCTCATCGCCGAATGCGGCTGAGCGATTGACCGCTTGCCAGTCGCTCGATTTCGTCGACACTGGCCAGCGTGAAATCACCGGGGATTGTGTGCTTCAGCAGGGCCGCAGCAAACGCAAAGTTCAGCGCCTCCTGTGGTGACTGGCCCAGTAAATGGCCACGAATCAACCCGGCAGCCAGCGCATCGCCTGTTCCAATCCGATCCACAGGCATGATCTCAGCCACTGATGTATGAACCACCGTCACCGCCCCCTTCTTGGCATCATTCACTAAAAGCGACGCAACATAGAAGTGATGTCCAAGTTCGTTAACGACTCGATCCGAGTAAAGAATGACTGGAATCGTGAGTTTCTTTTGAAGTGCCCGCAGGCTGGCTTCGCGACTTTCTCTCGTCGGGGGTGAGGCATTGATCGAAGGCACGTCAAAGAATTGCTCAGCATCCTGTTCGCTACCGATCAGCACATCGACATAAGGAAGCAAACTCTGAAACACTGGTCTGGCCGCATCGATTGACCAGAGCGCGCTGCGATAACTGACATCAAAGCTGACGGTGATCCGATGAGAGCGGCAATGTTCCAGAGCCGCAAGGAGCGATTCGGTCACAGGAACCCCCAGCGCCGGTGCCGTTCCTGTGAAGTGAAACCAACTGGCTCCGCTGAGAATGACCGGCCAGTCAAAATCCGCAGGGACAGACTGACTGAAGGCACTCCCCTGACGATCATAGATCACTTGTGGGCCGCGCTGCGTGGTGCCGTTCTCTACGAAGAAAATCCCCAGACGATTTCCACCGCGTGCGACGTGTGACGTATCAACGCCATGCTTGCGGTAGGCTTGAAGGCAGGCTGTGCCAATGTCATGTGCCGGCACCTTGCTGACATACCGTGAGTTCATCCCCCAATGGGCCAGCGCCACGGCCACGTTGGCCTCACCGCCAGCAAAGCTCATCTTCAGGTGATTGGCCTGCAGAAAACGTTCACTGCCCGGAGGATCAAGACGCATCAAGGCCTCGCCGAAACAGACAATCGGCCCCGTTTTCATAGACAGATCCTCGTGGCTCATGATGCAATTACCTGATAAAAATAGGAGGGAAGCTTATGAAAAGCCTCGAATCTCTGCTGCTGTCTGGCTGGCCTCTTGTGTGACGCCGTCTCTTCAATTTCGGGATGATGAATCAAAAAGAATGTGGCCAATCAGTCACATCATCCTCGCCATTTTCCCGCCAAAATTTGTCGCTGCCATTGTCAAAATGATGAATCCCTCAAGACAATGAGGAAACATGTCAGAAACTGATGTCGTCCACGAGATTGCCGTCTCTTTTCGAGCCATGACTCAAACCCTGTCAGCGGATTGCCATAATGCCGGAGAGTGATCCTGCGGAAAATATCCCTGTGGGAGAAACTCCTCCCCAGGTGGCAGGACATGACATTACAACCACAAGCGATCTGCCGCTGAGCTATCGTTGTCCTGGAGAAGCCTATTCCATCAGCCGTTCGGTTCATCTGGCTCGGCTCGCCACGCATTATCCGGTCTGTCGCCATTGTCCCTCCCGGAACGATCAGGGAGCATTGCCCGTATCGTTTCCTGTTTCATTACAGCTGGAAAACCGTGAAACCGAACTTGTGACCGAGACCGGGATTCGTGCCGTCTATCTCAACGTGCTGCATCGTGCCCGCGCCATGCAGTGGGGAAGGGCGATTGGCAAAACGCTATGGGAAATGGCAAAGAACGAAGTTGTCGTCGACCAAAGCCATCGAAGTGAAACTTCTTCAGTGCCGCGCACCCTGCCAACCGCACACATTGTAATCGGGCATGATGAGCGGGTCAGTTCCCCGGAAATTGCTGCTGGTCTGGTCAAAGGATTGCGTCAACAGGGAATCACCGTCTCCGACCTTGGTTTTTGCCGTAAACCTGACCTGATCAGTGCCATGTCGACTCATGATGCCTTGTCAGCACTTTTTGTCACCGGTTCAGGATATGGGCCAGCCTGGACAGGGTTTGATCTTCTGAGAAAGGATGGGCTTGCCTGGGAAACTGAGGGACAACTGGCAACGGTGAGTCGTTATTTCGCTACCAATGATTTTTCGCATGCGTCTGAGCTGGGTTCCTATTTTCCGATACGTATCGTGGAGCAGGATCTTTCTTTACAGCAGGAATTTCATGCCTTACGTCCGCTGACTATTGTCTGCTCCAGTGAAAATGATCTGCTCGTCAACCGGCTTTCGCGACTATTAGAGCATCGACCCTGCCGGTTAATTCATCAGATGCTCCCCAGTGCTCATCGTGATCTTTCCAGTCAAGCCACCGCGTCTCTTGCCGCACTTCAGGATGCGGTGAAAACCCATCAGGCTCATCTGGGTTGCTATTTTGCGGCTGATGGAGAGACATTTGCTGCGATTGATGAGCGGGGCGAGTGGCTCAGTCATCAGCAAATCACTGTGCTTCTCATGAGTGAGCTGGCCACAACGCAAATCATAGAGACTCAGTCAGGACCTGGGGCAACTGATGCCTTGCCCGTGATCTGCCTGGCCAGCCAGATTTTCGACGAATGGCAGCCAGTATTCACCGCGTTAGGCTGCCGGTGTGTGGCGGGTGGCCAGACACCGGCTCAACTGGGACGTCATCTGGTGGAAAGCGGTGGCTTGATTGCTGCGGGAAACTGGCCAAGATGGTGGCTGAGGGAAGAGGCGTCAATCCTGTGTGATTCGATGCGTGTGTTCGGCACGTTGTTAAGATCGTTGAGCCGATCCGACGAAGCCTGCTCTGTTCACATCGCCCGCCTGATGAAAGCAGGAACTCTCCGCGATTCTTGAGTTGCCAAAGCGGCTGGTGCAGCGGTTGAGATGGTTCGTAATTTTCTTCGCAGTTTGTTGCCGGGTCGATTAAACTCGTAACAAATTTATTGGCGGCAGTCGGAACTAATGGTAATGGTCAGGCCCAGACATTGAGATCTCCCATGCTTGATCAAACTGTCAGGAGATTATTCAGACTGGTCGTGCTGGCCATTTTTGTCATGGGATTATGCACCACAAGTCCGATGCCAGCGGTGGCTTCGGAAATGGCCAGCGACACCGACGAGAAAACCATTTCCCGACAACTCCGATTTCCTGCCCCGGCAGCGATATCACGCTCTTTTCGCGAGATTCTCGATGCTCTCAATTCGGGACAAGTGGAACGCGCGGTGATTCTGGCAGATCAAGTCCTGCAACAGGACTCGTCAGTAACCATCCCTGCCGCCGGTCTTCCCCGATTCAAAACATCTCCCGCGACATTGCAGAGTGTGAAACCTTCCAGTGCTCATGAGTTGGCCCAACAACTCGAAGCGTCTTCAACTCGCTCGCTCTGGCGCATACGCAGATCCTGGTATCGCCAACTCAACCCCCGTCAACAGGCCAGCTTATTGAAGGTCATGCAACCTGCGGCTGAGCAGGTCTTGGCCACCATGCCTTTCGATGAAACCCGAAGTGACAAGCTGGTTCACTTTGTCCGTTGCCACGATTTGACTCCCGCAGGAGTTCTTGCCTGGAAAGAACTGGCAGCCATTGCCCGTGATACAGGAAATGCCGAACAGGCCAGCGCGATCCATGCCGACCTCGCCAGCCATCCCCTTGTCTCAGCCACCGAACAGAAGCAACAGCAGAATCTCGCCACTCGCATCCTTGAAGAAGCCCTGACGTTGACCAGGGCACCGTTCAGTCGTCGCAGATTTTCTCATGATCTTGTCATGTTGAATAACCGATTTGAAACAGCGAAAGCGTCTTCCGATAGAACGGTCGCATCAGGTCATGCCTTGAAGCTTGCACCAGGTTCCGACTGGCTGGCCACCCTGAATCCTGCGTGGGAACAAATGGTGGCTCCCTGGCGGCCGAGACTGATCAGCCGTGGTATCCCGATGATGTCGATTCAACGACCAGAATTGACCTCCGATGTCGTGATCATCCGGGGTCCCCTGAAATTCAGTGGCCATGACCGCCAAACTGGCGAGGCCCGCTGGCATCTTTCATCGCCCCTTCTTCGCCCGGATATCTTTGGGGGGATTAACCTGACCGCCAGCGAATGGAACACATTATTTTCTGTCGAGCAGACACACACTCTTCATACCCGTCTCACGTGTGATGATGATCAGTTTTATTTTATCGATCGTGGTGCGGCACGAACCGACGGTCGGCCGCCTTACCGTTTATTGTGCGCTGCCAACATCAAAACGGGGCGTGTGGTGTGGCGTGTGGGAGGCCGTCCCTTAGGCCCTACTCACGAGTTGGGAGGCAGCCTGTTTCTGTGCCCGCCGCTGGTGATTGACCGGAAACTGGTGACACTTTCCGAAAAGGATCAGAACCTCTGGTTGCATCTGATCAATCGTCAGCACGGTGCCATTGAATGGTCATTGGCGCTGGGACAACTCACGCAGCCCTCAGCGGCGAATCCCATTCTCCATCGAACCGCAGCCGCGATTTGCTGGGATGGTTCCCGTTGTCTGGTCACCACAGGCTTGGGCGAAGTGCTGGCGGTTCATCTGGCCTCACGTTCCATCGAGTGGACAGCGACACTTCAGCCCACACCAATAACAACGTCTCTCCAACGCATCGACTTGCCGGCGGGGTATCAGCCCAATGACTGGTGGTTTGGATGGCGTGAAGCCCGACTGTTGACGGATGGTCGGCGTGTTGTGGGGATTTCGCCGGAAACCCGCACACTCTCTTGCTGGGCCACAACGGGGGAAGGGATCTGGACGGTCGATATCCCCGGGGGACTCACGCTTGTGAGCGATCAACTCCATGAAAACGAACCATTGCTAACGGCAACCGAGACGGGACTTCAGGCATGGCGGGTTGTCGATGGCCAGATTCAATGGGAACGAAGCGGGCTTCCTCTGGCCGGATTGCCAGGGATCTCCCGACCCGCAGGCCAGGTTCCCCGGATTGTCGGGCGATTGCGGACAGGTGAGAGAGTTCAACTTTCTGTCGATCAAGGCGACATCCTGACAATGTCGCTTCCATCCTCTTCCCATGAATTGCCGGCCAGCAAACTACCGGCCAGTAAAATTTCTGCCAGCGAAATGTCGGCCAGTGAAAACTCGGTGGGCGAAACATCGGCCAGCACGGTCGTTATCAATACATTGGTTTCTGGTGACGAAGAATGGGTACTCAGCTCTCAGCAATTGACCCGGAAAATCCGACCAGTCTCTCGTCTTAACTCGTCGGGGAGATCAGAACTTTCAGGGGATACTGCGAAGCCTGATTGGCAAAATGACTGGATAGCGGCCAGCGAACAGGGAGATTTTCGTGCGGCCGGGAAGTGGCTGATCGATACCAGAAAGCAAAAATTCAAGGGACGCGATGAACTGGTGCCACCCGAGCAACAGGTGCTGGTCTGGCGGCAACATCTCACATGGTGCCATCCGGTCAAAGAACAGGAACGTCGTCACGTCGCCGCAGTTGAACTGGAAGCACTTCGTCAAATTGTCCCAGAGTCTCGCGTCGACATCACACTGGAATTGGTGGAATTCTGGTTAAATGAAGCTCATCACGATCAAGCGAGGTCATTGCTGGCGTCGTTGTCACGGCAAGATCTGAAGGAGGCCGATCAACCGACAATCCAGTTGAACCTGCCCATGCTCTCTTCACAAGGATTGTCTGTTGAAACCCGGGAAAGCCACATGACTGGTCTGGGCCGACACCGGGTTCGTCCTTCGCGCCGTGCACTGGCATTGGCCCGTCGACTCATCAAATCAAGTCCTCACGCGAAATCATTGGCGAATGTCTCACGAACGATCATTCGAGATTTCCCCCAATGGTTCTCTTCCCCTGTCGATGAGGCCATTGAATTCTGGAGCGGCACGCAACTGGGAAGCGGGTTCCTGCTGGCACAACCTTCTGTCAAAACCAAAGGTGTGGCTTCCACATCTGAAGAACTGGCCTGCCTGGCCATGATTGAGCGCAGCCGCTATGCCAGGGATCTTTCGCGGGATGATTCGGAAAAGCCATGGCAATTATTGATACAGGGCTGGAAGCGGCGCGGGCTTCTGCAAGACGTCCGGAGCGCACAAAATCTGCAGCAGATGATGAGCACCATCAGCAGCAAAGCTGGCAAGGACTCTTCCCTCAATGTTGCCAGTGGAAGTGAACTTGTCCCGGATTTGGAATCGGAAAGTGCCGGAGTGGTTCTGACGTCCACAAGAGAGCGCAACGACGAAGTCTATCAAATTCCCGTCCCCATGCAGACATGGCCCGGCCTGTTGGGCGATCGCCTGGATGTGTCAATTTCCCGTTCCGGGAACGCCTTGCGCTTTATGGGAGAAGGGATCGAATCCCCGTGGAGTTTTGGTCTTGGATCGCAGAAATCCGAGGAAGTCTCCCCTTTTCGTCACTTGTGGCAACTTTATGCGGCTCATGGTCTGGGGCGTCTTCTCGTTATCCAGATTGGTACTGAACTTTTTGCGATCGAACCATTGAATCGGGACGGTGAACCTCAGCCACGTTTGTTGTGGTCGATGGAAATGGCTGGTTCGCGAATGAACGTCGGTGAGCCTCTGCTTCCCTCTCAATCGGTGAGAAAACATCTGGCTGATATGTCGGGTCATAACGTCACCGATATTTATGGAAACAAGATCGGAGAGGCCACTCTGGTCACTCCCGAACTGACGGCCTGGATGAGCGGGAACCTGTTGGAAGTGGTAGAAACCGCTTCGGGAACTCCCCGTTGGGCACGCCGAGGTTTCCCTCGCGGCGCCTTACTCGCGGGCGATGTCGATACCGTCATCGTGATTGATCCCCATCAGGAGCAGATTCAATTATTCGATGCTCTTGACGGAGAACACCTTGAAACGCGATCGATGAAAGGCCATTTTCCATCACATGCACCAGATGATCAAAAGAAACATCTCGTCCCCACAATCGTTGGCGAGACCCCACGCGGGTGGTGGGTCGAAGGTCGCTCTCTCTGGCGGGAAATTCACGGTTCCTCCAACCCCGATTCATCGGCTTCAAAATCACCCGTGTCAGCTTCTGAAGCACAAGCAGACACGGGTGTTCGGTATCAACTCATTTGCCATGATCTGGTGACCGGCCAGGAGTCGTGGTCATGGACATCATCCACTCAGGCCTTTGCGTTCCCGCTCGACTTATGGACAATCGGCGTCGTGCAGAGAAGCGAAACGTCTGGACAAGGTGAGGCTTTCATTCTCGATGCACTGACGGGAACCGTTCGTGGTTCACCAATACCGGTGCAGTTCCCGGAACGGGTCAGCAGAATAATTGCCACATACGATCAGGAACGATTTTATGTGGCGGTCTCCAATGGGGAATTCAGTCATCGGGAAAGCACGATTTTTCAATTGCGTCACGGCTACCGTCAGCCGCATTTGAGTGGAGAAGTGGTCGCAATCAATCGGCAGTCTCTGGACGTTGCCTGGCGACAGACGATTGAACAGGAACCCTGGCCTTTGGATGTCTCAAGAGCTTATCCCTTGATTGTCCGCTGCTGGACAACGCCAGAATCTCCGGGCAGCCGGGGTGCAGTTGGGCATCAACGAATTCACTGGTCAAAAAACGGGGAAATCGCCGACGTGGCTGATGCGTTGTTTTTGAATGGATATCTCACGATTGAACCCGGCGAAGGGCGGGAACTGCTGCTGCGTCGTGAGTTCAGCACCACCCGCGTCTTCCTTCCCGGGAAATAAGCCGTGTGCCACGGCACTATTCAGATTTCTGTGATTGCGCCTTGAGCAGGTCACGAATCTCGATGAGCAGTTCCTGATCGCGTGTGGGGACTGGCGGAGCCGCTTCTTCGGCTGCCTGCTTGCGTTTCAAAGAGTTGATCCCTTTGAGCACCATAAAGAGCACAAAGGCGATAATAATAAAGTCGAACAAGGACTGCAAAAACAGGCCATACTTGATGGTCACCGGGTCAATCTTGACCCCGGCAACTTCTGGTATCGCCAACGGAATCTTCAGATCTTTGAAGTCCACTCCTTTCAGCAGCACCCCAATGGGAGGCGTGATGATGTTCGCCACCAGCGAGGTCACGATGCCGGTGAAAGCCGCCCCGGTGACAATGCCTACCGCCATATCAATGACATTGCCACGCATGGCAAACTCTTTGAATTCCTGAAGCAACCCCATCTGATTCCACCTGCTTTCTGTTGGTTGGCTGAAAACTTATCACCCGAATGATTAAGAAGAACGGCCTTAAGACCATCCACGATTCCTGAGAGAATGGATTCAGGCGTGCCGGGCTAAGGCCTGGAGAATAACTCATGCCAGTGATTTGGCGAGGCGAAATACGTGAAAGGATCGTGTTTTCTGATAGTCGCGAACATTGCCCGTCAACGGGCCAGCGCGATTGCCAGTGGGTACGAGGATCACCTGGCTCACTGAAGATGACTGATTCTTCCGCTGATGACCCTTGTAAAAACAGAGAGGATGTGACGTCGATCAGGAAGTTTGAAGTAAGTTCGCTCTGGAGGGATAACCGTGAGCACGCCTCGCCACTATACTGAATCAGTGGCCGCCCATGACAACTTGAAAACTTGTAGGCGATGGCTGGTCAAATCAAAGCTCAGTGCCAATTTTATTGACGAAAATTGTTGGCAATGTGAATGCTTCGACAATGTTTTTTTCTGCCAGTGGAATCGGTGATGTCAAACAATCAAAAACTACTGGCAGCCTGCGGACTGGCGGCACTCCTGTTTGCTGTGGTCGCCGGTATCACGCTGTCTCCCGGTACTCTCGCACCGATTCTTCCCGATGAATCACGCCTGCTTTTTGAAGTCGCTGGCACTGGCGACTCAGAAAGAATCTTGTCTTTCAAAGTGCCCGACAACTGGCAACTTCGCTGGGATTGGGACGCGAAAGACAAGTCAGCCACCGTGCTGGAGTCAGTCACCTGGAAAGATAAAGCGGGGAAAACAGATTCCATTGTGGCCATGCATCGCAAACCCATTCGCCCTGGAAGCGGGGTTTATATTGCCAAAGGAGGGGAGTACCAGATCGAAGTTAAAGGCAAAGGGCCATGGCAGATTCGCGGTTATCGCTTCGACCCGCTCGACAAATCATCACCTGCGGAGCTATGACTTTCTATGAAGTTGATATCAGGTTTCCTTTTTGCTCGCGAATGGTTTCGTTTTTATTGATCTCATTCATGTGATTTTCCTGTTCTCAGATATTGAGTCACACTCCGCCCATCAGCGGCTCAACGGAATGCCTCCAAGAAAGTCTTTTCCATGTCAGATGGCCAATTTTCTCCATCCGATACAGTAGGCTTAAGTGTGGTAACGACCGAAGTTCAAAGAACGGATCTCACTGAGACCCTCTCGCGTTTGCTCAGCCGGCAGGGACTCTTCGCTTCAGATGCCCAGCATGTGATCGATGCGACACTCTCACCATGGCGAGAATCTTGCGGTGGCATCAATCTCCCTTATCTGGTCGCGATGGTTCGCGCGATGGATCTGGGCGAAATTGATCCGCGCGGGCGAGTGCTGGTGGCTTCTGAAAAACCGGCAATGGCCGTTTTGGATGGCAGCCGTGCGGCTGGCCCGGTGGCGATGGCGGTGGCAACTCACATGGCCATCGAAAAGGCCAAGACAGCGGGCATTGCCAGCATCGTCATCAAGAATAGTTCTGCCATTGATCGTCCGGAACTGGTCGCTGCAGCGCTGGCCAAAGAAGGGTTGATTGGCTTTGCCGTCTCCAGTACCGGCCGTGCCGAGTTTTGTGCGACAGGAGAAAACACGCCGAGGATTGCGGGGCACCGCAGTGCCTGGAGCCTTCCAGTAACGAACGGGTGCTATACGGTCTCCATGCAGACTTCGAGTCATGACTCTCTGGCGCTGCTTGATCCTCTGGTCGCAGCCGGCCCGTTCCCCGCAGGAGCAGGATTCAATAAAGAGGGCCAACCGACAGAAAGCTGGGCCTCACTGCGAGCACTGGCCTCGTTGGCAGGCAGTCATGACCTGACATTGGGACTGCTTTGGGGAATGCTGTTAGCCGGGTTGAGTGAAGGACGGATTCCCACAGAACGACTCAAAAAATCGCCATTCGGTGACGATTCCGAGCACTTGGTCATAGCGATCGAGCCTCCTGAATCATCAACTGACCGAATGACGCCCGAACGTTTGAATGACTATCTGGCCCAGGTCGGAGCGAACCATGACTCAACCCGGATTCGACAATTAAGCCTGTCACCAGAAGTCACGGAGACGATGCTTATTCCCCGGACACATCATGAACTCTATGTCGAATTGCTCACAGAGCAGCGCATCGATCATCCCTGGGAGACATCACCGGCATGACTGAGTCGGGGTGTCAGGCCCGCAAAGTACGGCCAGTCAACTGCAGGAAGAGACGCTCCAGATTCTGCTGCTGGGTTTCGACACGTGCAATCGCAATGGATTGCTGCTGGAGATTTGTCGAAAGGTGATGCAGTTGCTCTGGCCAGCAGGGATCATTGGTTTCCATATGAATCGCTGGCTGTAACACATCTCCTTTGCCGGGAACCAATTTTGCGGCGTTTTTTCCCGAGCCAAACGATTCTTCAAAGTGCTTAAGAAGCTGGGAATTGGCCGTCTCGGTCGGGCATTTCAAATGCAGAACTAACTGGACGGGGACATTCCCCAACAAGTCAGTCAGCGTGCCATAAGCCAGAACTTTGCCGTGGTCTATAATCGCGACTCGCTGACAAAGGGCCTCAACTTCTTCCATGTAGTGGCTGACGTAAATCACGCCCATTCCTTCATGAGCCAACTGCTGGATCGACTGAATCAGATGTGCCCGCGATTGAGGATCGACCCCCACCGTGGGTTCGTCCAGAATAATCAGCTTCGGGCGGTGCATCAGAGTAATGGCCAGATTGAGCCGTCGTTGCATACCGCCCGAATAGGTGCCAGCAGCCCGATTGGCGGCATCCTCCAGCCCCACCTGTGCCAGCAGTTCATCAACGCGCGACTTGAGTTGGCTCCCCTGGAGACCATATAGCCCGCCGAAGAATGCCAGGTTTTCAGTAGCGGTCAATTCGGGATAGAGCGCCAATTCCTGAGGAGCCAGACCAAGCAGACGTTTCCAGTGATTGATTCGTTCAGAGGCGGGATTCCCTTCCAGAAGAATTTCGCCTGAATCGGGAGCCAGCAAACCTGCCAACATCCGGACAGTGGTCGATTTGCCCGCCCCATTGGGGCCGAGCAATCCCAGAATTTCGCCTGCTTCCACCGAAAAGCCGACATCGACAACCGCCTGATGTGAGCCGAACGATTTCTTCAGATGCCGGGCTTCAAGTAAAGAAGGCACTCCAATATTCTCCGGGCGAGGCGCTTTTGACGTTGTTTCAGTCAGGAATTCAGGTTGAGTTAGTGGCCATGTCCCACAAAGCAGGACAACGGCAGATCAATCCCAAACACGACGCCGTAAGACGGCAAACGACACACTAAATCCAACTGAAATGAAGAACAGCACCCATGAGGGCCGCTGTCAACCCCACTCGAAGGTTGTCATTCTGTTTCGATGGTAACGATTCGCTGATAGCAGCGACTGTGCTGGATAGACCGGCGATGATCACAGCCAATTGCCACGAAATACCCGGCCGTGATTCTCCCCAGAACATGATTGAACCGCCCAGAGTTCCCATGGCCATAAAGGCCAGTAGACCTGTCCACGACTTGCGTGAATTCCAGGGAAGCGACCAGCCTCCCAGGCTCAATCCGCAAAGAGTCGCAAAGCCATCACCAAACGCAAGAATGGCCAATGTCATCAGCCCGATTTCTTCTTTGCCGGGAAACAGGAACAACGTGGCCAGGACAACCCCCGCGTAGGTTGCGACCGCACTGTAACCTTCATCTTCCCCTGGGCGTGCAATGCGGTGAAAGCGCTGCAACATGACCAGCGCTGTTGTGACAATCAGTCCAAAGACCACACTCCAGAGAATCCATCCCCAAGGGTCAGTATGAGGAATCACCCACAGCAGGAGAGGAAGTAATCCGGGGGTCATATGCCAGAGGCGACGACGATATTCGGCATGAGTGAGCGCTCGGGGGGGATGCCAGCGGAAAGAGACACCCACGCTGGGAAAGGGCGCTGTCGCAGTCAGGCTGGTGGATTTGTTCGGGATCTGCCCGGCGTCAGCGAGAGCATGCTTGATGCTGAGAGAGTTGACCAGAGATTTCATGGGAAAGGGAGCCAACTGACGAGGGAAGTGATCCGCCGGCAGACTCCTTAAGTTGATAGTGCCAGTTCCGCGAGAAACCTCGGCGGTATGACGTCTGAAAAAAGTCATCTTCCCCGTCATTTGGGGAGAATCCGGCAGCGTGTCCCGCAAGGTGCCATCAATGTTCGCCTTCGCTTCCGGTCGTGATACCCCCGAAAATTTCCGGTCGGTCACGCTTTTGGGGTGAAGGAGTCTGGCTGTGGAAGAGAGACGAACCATCGCGGCATACCAGTGATCACTAAAGTGGAAACCAGGTCTTATCCATGACCGGGAGCCTCATCGCCTGTTGTCTGAAATGTCGTATCGACAAAGATTCATGGAGCAATGAAACATCCCTATGCGAGGCAAATCGTGCGCCAGTCCCATTAAGACGGGATTCTTCTGCAAAGGTCACGCCAGCTACGGAATTCATTTTTGCCACGAAAATTCTGGCGGAATCCCAGACAAAGCTCTGTGAGAGAGAAGATTGAGAGGGGAGAGCGTTTTACAAAGAGGCCTCAAGACCGCTTATATTCCCCAAGGCTTGAAATGGTCTTTCTGAAGCCAAACGGGTTGGCGAGCGACCATCGCAGGAGAAATTCTCAGCAGAATTCAGAGTCAGAATGACCAGCAGAGATGTGCCGTGAAATGCTGCGGCACAACGAACGATCTGCCGCGAACCATTTCCGCTTGCCAGTTCCTAAAGGATTTTGCGGCATCGACGGAGAATTTCGGTTGCCGGAACTTTCCGAAATAGTCGCAACATATTTCCTGTAGCGGCTTTTCCCATCTTGACGCGGCTGGCGTGCATGCCAAAAATCATGTTGGTGGACAACTGAATTCCATGGCGGCGCGATCAGAGCCATGAGACAGAGTGGCAAGGCCGGAATGTGGCGGTCTGTTTTTCTCTGCATGTCATTGTTCAATGAGAATCGTAATTTAACGTCTGAATATTGCCATTCGATCGTTCGGATATGATGGTCGGATGTGATGGAAGGTGTTTGGGTCTCTGGTCAATGTGTCGTGTCTGTTGATGAAATGGCGTCGCTCACGCGATCGGGAGAAAATCCCGGAGGTCAGTCATGTTGGTGCTCTCCCGAAAGAAGCTCGAAAGTATTGTGATTAACGACTCGATCGTAATCACTGTGGTCGAGATTCGCGGCGACAAAGTACGGATTGGGATTGAGGCACCCCGTGATGTTTCAATCATCCGCAACGAGCTTCAGTCCAGTACCACTCCTGCCCAGAACGCCCCCAGTCATGGCGTGCAACAGCCGACCCCTTCTCCATGCGAGCCTCCTTGCTCAACCGACAGTTCTCCCTGATTTGGGACTGACGGTTTCAGTGAAGCCCGGTTTCAGTGAAGTCAGGCGTCAGTGAAGAGGTTCCGACTGACCTGCGGGTTTCGGAGCGGCACGGAGCGAATCACTGTTACTCCGGAAAAAGGGAAAGGTCTCCGTGCGTGACGGTTGTGCGAATGGCGCCGGGTCAGCGACTGACGGGTGAATCCTGGTTTGTGAAGCTCATGAAGAAATCTGAGAATTCCTGACGTCGCGACACTTGCCCGAAGAGTGTCGAGCAGATACATTTTTCCTCACGAGGCCCCATCGTCTAGAGGCCTAGGACATTGGATTTTCAGTCCAAGAACTGGGGTTCGAATCCCCATGGGGTCATTTCGTTGACTTCGCTGTTGTCCTCAGCAGAAGTCGCCACCGTTAAAACCCTTGGTTTCCAAGGGTTTTTTCGTTTTCCGGCCACTGTTTCCAACTACTGTGTTTTCCGCCGACAGTGTCGTGTGATGGCATAAAGCCAACCACAACATGATTCAGCGCACCTTCTTCCCAGTGCTGCCTTCTCCCAAGTATTGAAGTCACGAAGTGCCATGCTCACGGATCTGAGGTGAGCATGCCGAATGTGCGCTTACCGTCGATCTGCCTTCGTTTCAAAAGCCATGCTTGCCCAAAGTTGGCAAGCATGGCACACAGAGCGCTATTTCAAATTGAAAGACATATCAGGTTCGACAAATTACGCAAAAAACGAGCTTCTCGCCAGATGAAGAGAGCTATCATCTTGACCTTAGGGTTAATCTTCTGAGACACCGATTGACCGTCAGTGAATTTTTCTTCGCAGTGTCAGATTGCCGGGATAGTTACTTTTGTGCAGTACACATGAAGCATACTATAACAAGATCATCTGACATTGATTAGGATCGCTTGGCTTGTTGATCAGCGTGGCAACAGCCTCTGAATGGGTTAGTAGGAGACGGGTGGTTCAAAGATGCCTGATTTTCAATATGTGGCTCGTGAACTCTCCGGACAGCAGGTGGTCGGGACTCTGGTCGCGGCGAGCGAGCGTGAAGCGCTCCAGTCGCTGGCTAGTCGTAGCCTGTTCACTGTCAAAATTTCCCCTGTGCAATCGACAGAAGTGGAACAGCGGTTGTCGAGTCGGCGTATTCCCCCACGAATGCTGGCCACTCTCTTCTCTCAATTGAGCGATTTGCTGCGTGCCGGTGTGCCGCTCCTCCGATCAATTGAGTTGCTGGAACGTCAAACACGCAATCCTTCGTTGAAATATGTTCTGTCGACAGTCCGCAGCCGCATTGCCGATGGGGGCCGCCTGGCGGATTCCATGCGTGAGCACCCCAACGCATTCAACCAATTAACGATCAGCATGATTCGCGCCGGTGAAGAGGGAAGCTTTCTGGAAGATTCTCTCTCTCGCGTGGCCATGTTCACCGAACATCAGGAAGAGCTAAAATCGAAAGTTGTGGCGGCAATGTCTTATCCCGCTGTGCTGATGGTTCTCGGCACAGCCGTCGTGATCGGGATGATTGTCTTTTTCGTCCCTGGCTTTGAGCCGATGTTTGAGTCCATGAAAGAGAGTGGCACGCTCCCGTTCGCAACGGTCATGTTGCTGGCCATCAGTAATGCCTTGCAGAACTGGTGGTGGTTGATCGTCATGGTGATCGGTGCAGCCATTTTCGGTTTGATGTGGTCAATGAAAACACCCAAAGGGCAACTGCTTCTCGATCAGGTGAAGCTCAAAGCGCCGGGGATTGGCTACGTCACCCGCAGTTTGGGGATCTCTCGCTTCTGCCGCGTTCTGGGAACGTTGCTGCACAACGGCGTTCCGCTGTTGCAGGCATTGAATATCGCCAAGGATGCAACGGGAAACCGCGTGCTGAGCGAAGCGATTGCCTCGGCTGCAGACAACGTTTCGAGCGGAAAAACACTGGCTCAGCCATTGGCCGCTTCGAAGCAGTTCCCTGTTGACGTGCTGGAAATGATCTCAGTGGGAGAAGAAGCGAACAATCTGGAGAACGTCCTGATTAGTGTCGCTGATAAAATGGAAAAGACGACCAATCGTCAGTTGGATCTGGTGGTGCGTTTGCTGGAACCATTGATGCTGGTGGTCATGGCGGGTGCCATTCTGTTTCTGCTCATCGCCCTCATGTTGCCGATCTTCCAGAGTTCAGGGGTTGTCTAACGCCTTGCCGGACGCTACTTAACCCGGAAACGGCATTAGAATTCCAGATCCACAATGCGGCCCATAATCAACCGTGCCCATTTAACGGAAGTGGTCTTCTGGCCGGCAATCGTATTGGTGACTTGAATCCCATAGATGTGCGGAACGCCCGGAACAAGTGGGGCTTCGGACTCCAGCCGCCAGTGATCGTTGTACCAGCGAGGCTTCAGCCCACGGGCCGAAATATCGGCGGACTCAGGAACATTCCAGAGATCGATGATCGCGGTTCGGGGGTGCTTGTCGTCAGGAACCAGCCGCGTCCGCCGCTTGTAGGTCATACCCAGAGTTCCCGGTGGTGGCGCGAGTCCATCCAGGTTTGCCTGAGGAACCGGAACTCCCGGCTGAACCACGGCTGTTCCGAACGATCTTGTCACAGGCGGAGCAGCAAACTGGTTTTGAGGTGCCGCCTCTTGAGTAAGCCCGGGCATGGGTGCCACTGGCGGGGCAGTCATTACCGGGGCCTGCATGACTGGGGATTCCGATTCCCCGGCGACGGGAGGATTCACTGGAGAACCGTTCGCAGGAGGGTTTGGAAAGGATGGCACGGCGGGTTGTGCGGCGGGAACTGGCACAAACCCGTTGTCCTGCCCCGCTGTGACCGTTTCTGATGAAAAAAAGGTAAACGACAGAGTCGGCAAGGCCGCCAGCAATGCGACAGACCGAATGGCGGAACGCCAGAAGCCAGGCACAACACAGGCACGATTGGGCAGAAAAGAAGGCAAGGCAGAACCTCCATCATGAGAGGATTAGGTTTTCTCGGCAGCAGGCAATAACGGTCTCTCAAGAAGAAAACCGCTCAACTGCTAAGGGAAACTTACCACACGGGATTCTCAAGGCGTTTTTATCGAGTAGCCCGGGAGGCTTTTCTGCATTGGACTGAACGGCCTCGACTCAAAATGCTGACCGGGCAAACTCTGACGGCTCACATCAGCGATGAACGACCGCTTTGCACTCTTGTGATCTCTGCTTCCATGTGGCAAAGTCAGGTGGCACGCGCTCGTGCCATCGACCACGTTGCATTTGAATTCTCTGGAGCTGTTGTGAACTCTCTTCTGTTCCCGTCAAACGCTTCTCTTTCCTCTTTGATTGCTCGACAGTACGACGGCTCTATTCGAGTCGTTGGTGGACTGCTTCTGGCGATTGCAGGCTGGCTATTAGGCCAACTGCATTCAGCCTCTGCTCTCGCGGGCGAACCTCTGCCGTTTGCCAGTACTTACGCCCATGGGGCTGTCGCTGCGGATCATCCATCTGCCAGCGAAGCCGGGGCCGAGATGCTGCGAAAAGGCGGCAATGCGGTTGATGCCGCCGTGGCGACATCATTCGCTCTCTCGGTCGTGCGACCAGCCAGTTGCGGGATTGGTGGCGGGGGCTTCATGGTGATCTGGAAGGCCAAAGAGCAACAGGTTGTGGCCCTGGACTATCGCGAAGTCGCTCCCGGACAGGCTCATGCCGAGATGTACTTAAAGAATCCCAAGACCAGCCAGCGCGGCCCGCTGGCGGTAGCCGTTCCAGGGACAGTGGCCGGTTTGTGCCAGGCTCTTAAGCAACACGGGACACTCGATCTGCCAACGGTATTAGCCCCTGCCATCCGATTGGCACGGGATGGCGTGCTGATCGATGAACATGACCTGGGTGTTCAGGCCGAAACATTGAAATCGATGGGGTCACGTGGTGACGAATTCGCAACGTTGAAAAACCGCTATCTGAACCAGGGAACGCCCTGGAAACTGGGAGACCGGTTCTATTCGCCGCAGCTTCCTGCACTTGAAGCGATTGCGAAAGACGGGCCGGACGCCTTCTACCATGGTGTCATCGCCAAGGAAATTGTCAGCTTGATGAAGGCTCAGGGAGGGATCATCTCTGCAGAAGATCTGGCCAATTATCGTCCTCGACAACGCACTCCTCTCAAAATGGATTGGCGCGGCGGGCAAGTCATCACAATGCCTCCTCCTTCCAGTGGAGGGATCTGCCTGCTGCAAGTGCTGCAAATTCTCGACGCCTTCGGGGAAACACATTCTCAGCAGACGCTCAAGCAACTCGGCCATAACACCCCACTCGGGTTACACCTGCTGACCGAAGCCATGAAGCATGCCTATGCCGACCGGGCGGCCTACCTGGGCGATACGGATTTTGTCAAAGTCCCGGTGGATGAATTACTTTCCAAAAGCCATGCTCAAAAACTGGCTGGCAGGATTGATCTGACCAAAACCTTTCCTCCCGAACATTATGGCAGGATTGCTCCGGTCAATGATGGGGGAACCAGTCACTTATCGGTCATTGATCAGGACGGCAACGCCGTGGCCTGTACAGAAACCATCAACCTGACATATGGAAGCTATGTCGTCCTGCCAGAATCGGGAGTGGTGCTGAACAATGAAATGGATGACTTTGCCGCTGTTCCCGGCAAGCCAAACGCCTTCGGTTTAATTCAGAGTGCGAGCAATGAAGTGCAAGCGGGGAAAAAGCCTCTCTCCAGCATGACCCCCACCTTGTTCGTGAAAGACGGCAAAGCCGAGGTGGCGGTCGGTGCTTCTGGCGGGCCGAGGATTATTTCGACAACGATTCAAGTCTTGCTCAATGCGACAGAGCATGAACTGCCGCCAGCGGATGCGGTGAGTAAGCCTCGAATTCATCACCAATGGATGCCCAACACGCTGGTGATCGAATATCCTCTGGAAAAACTGAGTGATGATCTTGCGGCGTTTGGCCACGAAATTTCACAGCGATCCGCAGTGGCAATCAGCCAATTGGTCGTTCGTAAAGACGGCAAATTATGGGCCGTCAGCGATCCCCGGAAACATGGCCAACCGGCTGGCCATTAAAGCCGTTTCCGGGTCGGTGGGGCGGCGTATGGGCATCATTTACCCTGATCAGTTTGTTTTTTACGCCACCAGATCGCGACCCTTAAGAAAAAAAGCCGAATGAGTTCCAAGCCGTCGGTCAGGCGAAGACTTCATGCACAACGTGGCCCAGAGCGACCGCTTGCGGGCGGTTGCCTCGATCGCGCAGTTCAATTTCTGGCGAAACACCTACGGCAGAAAACATAGTGGCTGCCAGATCATCCAAAGCCACAGGGTCTTTCTCGGGAAAGGCTCCGTTTTTGTCGGAGGTGCCGTGAACGTACCCGCGCTTTGTCCCTCCACCCGCCAGCACAACGCTGTAGCATTGCGGCCAGTGATCACGGCTGAAGTTCGCATTGAGTCGCGGCGTCCGGCCAAATTCGCCCATCCAGACAATCAGGGTTTCGTCCAATAGCCCCCGTTCTTCCAGATCAAGAATCAGCGTGGGGAGCGTCTGATCCAGCAGAGGAAGGTGATAGTCCTTCAGGATCGGATACATACGCGTGTTGTCAAACCCATGGGTATCCCACCCATCGGATTTGAAGCGGCCACCGATCCCCTGAGAGTAGTAAACGCTGACAAATTTCACGCCGCGTTCGACTAAGCGCCGGGCCAGCAGGCAGCCCTGCCCATACTCCGTACGGCCATAGCGATCTCGCACGTTTTCTGGTTCTTCGTCGATAGCGAACGCCTGGCGAATTTTGGGCGAATTGATCATCGAAATCGCGCGGGTGTAATAGTCATCAATTCCCCGGGCCGCAGCAACAGCATCTCCCATCCTGGCCTGAGCGTTAATCAATTGCTGTAAATGCCGTCGGCTTTCGAGACGAGAAGCAGATACTCCCGCAGGGAGGCTCAATTCGGGAAGTCCAAAACCGGGAGTGTTGGGTTTATTCGTCACTAATAGCGGATCATGGGCTTTCCCCAGAAAGCTGGCATGCTGGCCAGGGGTGACTTCGCCATCGCGCATGACATACGGATAAGCGACAAAAGTGGGCATGCCGTTCGTATTGGGTGCATATCGGTCAACGACCGAACCATACGCAGGAAAAAGATCTGGTGTATCTCGCAGTCGAATGTCATCCACCGGCGGAGCATGGCCCGTCAGTGCATAATAGGACGCGCTGTTATGGTTCTTCATGTTGTGCCAGACCGTGCGCATGAGCGTCACACGATCCATGACCTGTGCCATTTTCGGCAGGTGCTCACAAATCGACAGGCCGGGAACTGACGTGGATATCCCCTCAAACTGGCTGCGAGTCCCGTCAGGTGCCAACGGTTTCATGTCGAAGGTATCAACATGACTTGGCCCGCCGAATTGATACAGGAAAATCACCGACTTGGCGGAACTGATCGCCTGAGGAAGTTCGCTGGAAGGGGATTCCTGTGCCGCAAGCCATCTGGGCAACGTCAGTCCAAAGCCTGCCATCCCCCCGGCGGTTAATAGCCGGCGCCGATTGAAGCTGTGGTCGTTACCGCTAGGCCACATGATCACGTTCCCGTTTCTTTAACAATCATCAGAGTGTATTGCAATTTTGTAGGGTGCATGCCAATGCACCAGTATTCAATTCAAGTTTTGTAGGGTGGGTTAAGGCTTTGCGCAACCCACCTTCGCCATACGCATTCCAACCTGAAACACCGCTCTGCATGCCAATACACCAGTATTTAACTCAAGGTTTCTCTTGGTGCATTGGCATGCACCCTACAAAACGACCGACCTACATATTTAATGCCGCAACAGGAATTCATCACTATTAAGGAGCGCCCAGAGAATATCTTCCAACCCTGCTCGCTTGGGAGTGGTGGTTTGAAGATGTCCGAGATGAGCGTCCAATTCTTTCGGTGTCGGCGGACGGGAAATCGTTCGCCAGTAAAGCTCTTCAACAATCTGTTTTTCTGTCAATGACTTTGATTGGCCGATCTCCGCCAGAATATTTTTGGGAGCAGTGACCCATTCCTGAACCAGCGTTCCGCCAATCATCTGGAATGTCTGTGTGAGTGTCGTTTCGGAAGTCCGTTCACAATCGCACGACTGCAATCGCTGAGGTCTGCCAAACTCTCGCAGGAAGCGATCGGCAACAGTCGGCTTTCCCCGGCGGAAGACCATGGCCTGAACACCGGGAAGGGCCTGAGCACGAGTCACTTTCGGATGTTCGGCAAACGTGACGGGCACATTGGTTGCAGTGCTGATCCCATCAAGAATCTGCTCGGCACTTAATCTTCGGACAAGGGCATGCGAAAAAAAGATGTCGTCGCGGGCATTGGATTCATTGGTAACGGCGCTCGTTTGATAGACCCCGGAAAGAGCCATCGTTTTGACCAGCCATTTCAGGTCACAATTGTGCTTGATGAACTCGTCACTGAGCCAGGCCAGTAGTTCCGGATGACAGGGGGGATTGGTCGCTCGAAAATCATCGATCGGCTCGACAATCCCCTGGCCAAACATCTGCTGCCAGACGCGATTGACCAGCACTTCAATAAATCGGCGGTTATCACGACTGGCCAGCCACTGCGCCATCGGAACCAGTCGATCCTCTTCGACCGATAACGAGCCGCCGGAAGCCGCCAGCAGTCTGGGCACCAGAGGTTGACCTGTCCTGGGATCATTGAACTGCTGGGCAGGCTTCAACTGGATGATCTGTTCACCCAGAAATTCGTGTTCGTCATTGGTATCTCTTCGCTTGTTTTCAATGATCTTGTAATCAATCTGCGAGAAGACGTTTGACCAACTGTAGTAATCGTTCTGGCTCCACTGATCGAATGGATGATTGTGGCATTTCGCACATTGAAGCCGGACACCAAGAAAGATCTGCGCCGTCGCTTCGGCTCGTGTCGCAGGGTCACGCAAGGCACGATAATAGTTCGCAGCGGGAACTTCGTAAGAGCTTCCTTTGGCCGAAACTAACTCTCGGACGAATTCATCCATGGGGCGGCCACTGGCAATGGAATCACGAATCCATTGATGAAAAACAGCCACGCCGCGAGGATCGAGCGTCTTTTCTTCCACCCGCAAAACATCACACCATTTCAGCGCCCACCAGTCCGCGAATTCCGAACGGTTCAGCAACTTTTCAATCCATTGCTGACGTTTCTCTGGTGACGTGTCAGCCACAAATTGACGGGCTTCTTCAGAGGTCGGCAATAGCCCGACGATGTCGAGGCTGGATCGCCGGGCGAACGTGGCATCATCACACAGGGAAGAGGGTTCAATCTGAAGTTCTGCCAGTCGACGAAAAACGATTTCATCAATGGGTGATTGAGGCTGACGTGTGGTTTTCCCCGCAGCCGTATGAGGAGGAAAGACCGCCAGTCGCAACGTGAACTGTTGATCGAGATAGCGGGCCACAATGGCGTAGGCGCCGAACTCCCGAACGAGAACGACGCCTTCCGGACTGATTTCTACCACTGGCTGCGAAGGTTCAAACACCGTCAGCCGGGTGACGTCTTTCGTTGACTCATCCGAAAAATGAGCCGTCACCTGCAAGGAAAACTTGGCCTCAGCAAGATCACTCACAATCAGATCACGGGAAGGGGGAGTCACGACGATTGATTTCAGAACCGGGCTGCCAGGCGGGTCATTTGGCATGCCCGCTGCAATCCAGTCATGGAGCAACTGATACTCAATGGTTCCTGCACGTAAGCGACGCCCCCCTTCATGCGGGACGCGCATCATTGGCTTTTCCAACAACAGGCTGCGTGCCGGTTCCAAAGAATTGACGCGGCGGCCCGACCACTCGTTGACAATGGCTCGAAAGTCATTGGCCGGATCCTGCCCACGAAGAGATAACTGAAACCCCCCTTTACCACGAGCATTACCGTGGCAGGCTCCCTGATTACACCCGGCTTTCGAAAGGGCGGCCATGACCTCATTGCGATAGCTGGGAGCTACCGGCTTGACATCGTCCGCTGCGCGCGTCACCAGAGATGTGGTCACGATCAAGCTCAGGGCCATCATGAGGCGCAGCGTGATCTGCTTCCCGAGGGCCAAAAGCGGGTTGGGTTCTCTCCCTGGAATCGGAATTTCCGCGCCGTGTGGGCATCCACATTTGATCAGGCAGTAGGGCATGTCAGAAATTACGGCAGGCATGGAGGAAGGCTCCGGCGGGAACGCATCAATCAGCGTTCATGGATAGACTATCATTTTCGTCCCCCAGAGCCAAGACAATAGTCATGAAACGGACAGATCGCTGATTTTTGATTATCCTGTCGTCACATTTGTCAAAAACAGGGGAATTGACGACGCTATGGACTCACAGGCGAGAGGCACAGACAGCTTCACATTGCCGCCATGGCCCAAATTTTCAGGATGAAACCGATGACCGTAACTCCGCCCGAGGGCCTCATCGTCCGCCTGATGGATGCTCGTGACCTCAAAAAGGGTTTCCTGGAAACGCTTTCAGCACTCAGGCCGACACAACTTGATTATGAATCAGCAGTGACCGTTTTTCAGAAGCGTTTGAAAAACAAGGTTCAGACCTACGTCGCCGTGCTGGATCACAATGTGATCGGGACGGCGTCTTTAATGATTGAGCCGAAGTTTCTGCATGGCGGTAGTTCGGTAGGACATATCGAAGATGTGGCAGTCCGCCAGGCCGATCAGCATCACGGGATTGGACTGGCGTTAATGAAGCACCTCTTTCAGGTCTGTCAGGAAGCCGGCTGCTATAAGGTGATTCTCGACTGCGCCCCGGAAATCGCCCCCTTTTATGAAAAACTCGGGTTCCACCAGTGGGCATTGGGTTACCGGGTGGATCTTTCCATCCAATCCTCGTCATAACGTTGATGCCACGACATCCTTTTGTTCTTAAAGCCTGCCTGAGAAGACTCCCTCTCCCGCGTGCGGTCACCATTTCTCAGGCACCTCACCAGAATTTCCGATCAGTGGCTGAACTTGCAGAAAAAACGCACGTTTTGACCTGATCAAGACCCCATCTTGACGGAATTTCCGACTCTTGCGACAACCCCTTCTTCGGGATCATGGCGTGGGGAGGCGATATTGAGCGTTCTCCCCTGGGGGTTTGCCTCCACGTGGCTTTTCAGCAAGGATTGCTGAGTCGCGTTGCCGTCTCCTTTGTTCCTGGGGGAAGGAATCCGCCATGCGCAAGCGTCTGGCCATCGGGTTTATGTCGGTCTATTTCTCGATGCTATCCATCGGCGTGCTATCGCATATGTTCAGCGTGGGCAACGTCAGCAGCCCCCTCATGTATTACTTTGTGTGGGACATGTTCTGCGGATGGTCAGCCCACGAATATCGCTATCACTTCATTGCTGAAGGTGAAAGCGGCACTTACTACGATGTCACTCATGGCCCGTGGGGCGATGTGCAACTCTTTGGCAACATCACACGTGCGACATATGACTCCGTCGGCAACGCTTTCGGGCCGATGTCGATGAATGTCCTCAAGCACACACAGCATGAGCCAATTGAGTGCGTGCATATCATCGAAGAAGCCTGGCCGAAGAAATACAACATCCCTGACTATCTATGGGCTTCCCGCTACGAAGAACCCAAAGAGAAGAATTCGTACCACACTCGCCGCATGATTGTGAATCCTGATGGAACAGTGACGCTGGATCAGCCAAACTATCCCTCATATCTCTATGTTCAATCGGTGCATTCCAATCCCCGGTTGCAGGCCGACTTCAAACGTGGCAAGCCGTTTTACGCAGTGAATCCCGAGCATCGTCAATCGGCATATACCTATTCCAACAGCACGGACGATTCGGCAATCCAGCGCGCCAGCTACGAAAAATAGGATGGCAGGCAGCGATAACCTCCAGCCCGAAGTTTTTCTCACGACTTAATGACTTCTCGCAGGGAAACCACCCCCCGAATCTGGTGATCGTTTTCCATGTTATCTGTTGAAGGTGCAGCATGACTCCATCGCCTGAAAGCCCCGTCAATCATTCGCCAATTCGCTCATTGCGAGAAATAGCGCAGGATTGCCGAACACAACTCGATCAATTCTTTTTTGCGAAAGAATCATCGATTGGCATGGCATTGGCCCGTATAGTGATTTGTGCAACGCTGTTTATCGTAATGTCAGATCGTTGGCAGTATGCCCGCGAGATTTACTCGACAGACGGCGCCCCGGCTCCGATTGCCGTGAATTTTGGCTTCGGTGAGCTGTTCCCGATTCTGCCCCCCTCGGTCGTGACGTTTCTCTTCAGCGCCATGATGTTCGCATTCCTGGCCGCCTGCGTTGGCTGGAAGACACGCGCGTCATTAATCGTCAGCAATCTGTTGTTTATCTATTTTTGCAATATCGATTATGTAACAACTCACACAAAGTATTCAGTCATCAGCACTCATATTCTGCTGCTGCTGGCGTTCTCTGATTGTGGCAGCGTTTTTTCCGTGGACGCCTGGCTGAAGCGCCGGACACCCGCGAACCCCTGGCTGGGATGGACAATCAACGATCTCCCCAAGTCGTCGGCTTGGCCACGACGTTGCCTACAGCTTCTCATTGGTACAGTTTACTTTGGCGCAGCAGTTACAAAAATTCACACCCCGGCCTTCTTCTCGGGAGATCAGCTCCAATGGTGGATGCTGGCCGATCTGAACTATAAGCATCCTCTGGGCGCCTTTATCAGTATGTACCCGGCTGTCATCGTGGCAATGTGCTATGTCGCCGTCGTGTGGGAAATGATGTTTATCGTTCTGGCCTGGCGTGGGTTCTGGCGAATAGCATTTATTACACTCGGCGTCATCTTTCATGTCTCCACCTATTTCACTCTGGGACTGCTCTCGTTTCCTCCCGTCTGTTTTGCCTGCTATATGGCATTCATGAATGATGATGATGCTCGCTGGCTGGCTGCTGGTGCCCGTTGGGTCAGGCGAAAGCTTCCGCTGCGGCAGATGCAGGCCGCACTGATGGTGCCTTTGTCGGGCGTTTCTTCTTACTTCAATCCTCAAAAGCTTTCAGTGCTCAAACAACCGGCTGTTTGGGCAGCCGGATGTGCTTGTCTGGCACTGATGGGGATGGCTGCGGAATATCAAATGGATCGCTATGGCGTCCGGCGATCCGAAGGGCCTTATGTTCTGGAACCGATGGATCAGGCAGAGGCTCGAAAGTATCTGGCACCCGCTCCTAAGTTTCGGGAAACGGATAAATTCTTCGCTGTCGATTTGGGCACGCTACTGGTGGCGGATCAAATGGCGATCCGTAAGCAGCACTATCACAGTGGAGAAAACATGACGGTTCAGTGCCAGTTACTGCCGCCGCATGAAGATATGTATCTGGAATGTATGATTGTGGACGCCGAGGGTTTGATTGTCGGGCAGCAGGATATGGTGGCGACCCGAGAAATGAACCGCGCGAATTTCCATTGGCCCATCTGCGATACTGTGAAAGGCGGACGCCATCAGGTCGTTATCCGCTCAGCGGGTCAAGAAGTCGCCCGGCGAACATTCTTCGTTGAAGGCGAAGCTTGCCCGGTCAATAAATAACTGATTCGACCATTGGTTGAGACGGGTGAATTTTCATCAGGCTGTAAAATAGAGCAATCAGGGGCTAAATGGCTGATACAAACTCTGGTGATATCTATCCGTTTATGGTGCCTGCTGGTACATTGCGCAGGCTCCAGGCACCCTATAAAAACTGATCACCCGATTCGTTGAGTGATGATGATTTGAGCGTGATCTTGTCAATCGCTTCGACAAGTCCATCCAGCCCCTGAATCGTTTGATCCGGGCGAATGTCGGGGGATCCTTGCGGGAACAGCGCAACACGACCGCAGGATGCGAGAAACTCCCGGGCCAATTCATCGGTCGGCTGCCAGAACTTCTGCTCAAACGATGGCCACTCAATCAGTAAGGTACGTAATCCCAGGCTCTGCGCGGGGGCAATGTCGTTATCCCGGCGGTCTCCCACCATGACGGCCTCAGAGGGGCGGCATCCCGCTTTTTGAAGTGCCCACTGAAAAAACTCCGGGTCAGGTTTCGCCACACCCACTTCATCACTGATCCCGATCACATCAAAAAAACTGGCCAGCCCTCGTCGTTCCAGCGAAGGTCGGCACGAAAGCGTCTGATTGGCAATGACCCCCAGGCGATACACTCTCTTCAATTGAGTCAGCACGTCCATGACACCTGGATTCACCAGGTGAAATTCATCGTAGCGCTCGACCAGGGTTTGCGCCAGGCGGTGACTCCATGCCTGATAAGCTGTTTCGGACAACCGGGCGCGGGCAATCCGGGAGATGATCCATTGCCGCCCCAAGGCTGCTTCGGCTTCTCGATCTGCCATCAGTTCGGCAAAAGTCTGTTCGGGATGAGTTTCCCGCAGCGTTTCAAACAACGAGAGATACCCGGCAAACGCCTGCTGATCATCGTTGAACAGAACATTCCCAATGTCGAAGAAGACCCACCCTGGCATCAGGCATTTTCCTTGGCAGAAACACGTTGAAAATCGCTTCGGGCCAATTGCCACTGATGATATTTCTCTGCCAGAAATTCTCGCAGCGCCGCCTCTCCCGAGCGAAATTCCGGGGCGATATCCACCGCCCAGATTTCCACGCCATGTGTTGACAACTGAGGGATTTTTACAAGGTCTTTGACCGTTGTGACCAATTTCAAAGCCCCATGTGCGTTGGCCAGAAGGCCCAATTCATCAATCTCTGAAGGGGAGTAATGATGGTGATCCGCAAAAATCTGCATCGGGCCAAATTCCACGCCGCCCAGAGGGGCCAGCTTGTGCTTCAGCAATTGCAGAAATCCGCCGGGATTGCCAATGCCGCAAAAAGGGAGGAATTTTGATTGTGATAATTCGGAGACATCTCGCGTTTCCCCCGCCGCATTGATCAACCGTGAAGGATGGAACCCTAATTCCGCGACGGGTGTGCCTGGTGCAATAACAGACAATGTCTGATGAATGAGTTCCAGTTCTCGCCGGGAAACCACTTCGGCTCGCGTAATGAGAAACCAGTCCGCCCGCTGCAGCGCCGATAGTGACTCCCGCAACATTCCTCGCGGCAACAGGTAGCCATAGCCAAACGGACGCGTGGCGTCGATGACCACCAGATTCACCTGACGTACCAGTTGGCGGTGCTGCATCGCGTCATCCAGCACCATCGCCGGAGGGTTCTGTGAGCCGTTTCTTTTTTCTTGAGACATCCACTCATTGGCAATTTTCGCACGCTCCCGCCCTTGCAGATGAGGGACAAGAGGGCAGATCAGGTCGAGCACCCGCTTTTCATCGTTGGTGCCGTCATCGCCCGAACGGTAACCACGACTGACGATCGCCAGGGGAACGTCCGGGCCAACAACATTTCGTAAGGCATGAATCACCCAACCCACGAGCGGCGTCTTTCCCGTTCCTCCCGTGGTGATGTTACCCACGCTGATCACAAAGGCATCTAACCGGCGCGATTGGAGCCAACCTTTGTCATAGGCCAGGTTCCGCGTGGCGATCACGCCACGATAACCCCAACTGGCCACATAAGTGACACCGCGCAGCATCCCGGCCAGGATCGATCGATCCCCACCTGATTGCACCGCGTGAATCCATGGAAGGTTCATTGGCCAAACACCAAACAGAGACAACCAGAAGCAGTGGCCTCGAGAGATTTACAACTCATGCCTGCTGATCCGCTTTCCAGAAATTAACTGTTCTGAATCGACAGATTAAGCAAAGAGTGGTGAACAGGCCAACGAGCCTGCGAACATACTCAATAACCTGTCAGGCCCTTGCGACCTGTCATGACAGAGTGGTCGTACCACTGTCTTGTGGTCATCGGGCACATTTGGGAACGCCAGGTGCCCATCCACTCCCACATCAGGTGAGCAGTCGTTCATCGCCAGTAGGAACGGTCGAGTGCCCGGTAATTAATCGCTTCAGACAGATGGTGAGCCTCGATCTGGGTGGCTCCTTCCAGATCCGCAATCGTCCGGCTGATTCTCAGCACTTTGTCATGGGCGCGAGCAGAGAGGCCCATCGACTCCATCGCATGCTTGAGCAACATCTCGGCATCGCTTTTCAATTGACAGTATTTTCTCAACTGCTGAGGTGCTAACCGGGCATTCAAAGGCTGACCACCCGATTTGGCACGTTCCTGCTGAATTTCGCGGGCTTTCAGAACGTCTCGCCGCATTTGCTCGCTTGATGTTCCCATTTGAGTGTCCGACAGATCTCGAAAGGGAACGGGTGGCACTTCAATATGGATATCCAGCCGATCCAGCAGTGGCCCGCTGATTTTCCCGAGATAACGCTCGACCTGAATGGGTGTGCAATTGCACGATTTTCTGGGATCACCCCGATAGCCGCACGGACAAGGATTCATAGCGGCCACCAGCATGATACTGGCGGGAAACGTGAGGCTCGCCAGGGCACGCGAAATAGTCACCCGTCCTTCTTCCAAAGGCTGACGCAGCACCTCCAGCGTCTTGCGGTTGAATTCGGGAAGCTCATCCAGAAACAGCACGCCATGATGCGATAGCGAAAGTTCGCCCGGTGATGGCACACTGCCGCCGCCAACCAGTCCCGCTTCGCTGATCGTGTGGTGAGGCGTCCGAAAAGGACGTTGCATCAGCAGCGGTTGCCCAGGCTGCAATCGTCCTACCGAGCTATAAATACGCGTTGTCTCCAGGCTTTCATCCGGAGAGAGCTGCGGCAGAATCGTAGCCAACCGGGAGGCCAGCAGCGTCTTCCCTGTTCCCGGACTACCAATCATCAACAAATGGTGTCCACCGGCGGCAGCAACAACCACCGCCCGCTTGGCACTTTCCTGACCTTTAACATCGCTATAATCGACCGAATAACCACCGAACTCGCGAGTCGCTTCCGCCCACGAGAACGGAACAGGTTCAATCGGCAACTGACCTGAAAGAAAACCCGCTGCTTCAGCCAGCGAACCCACGGGAATGACATCCACTCCTTCGACAACAGCGGCTTCCTGAACGTTGGCCACGGGGACAATCAAACCCCGGCAACCACGCTCGCGGCAAGACAGCGCCATCGACAGCACTCCCTTCACCGGACGAAGCGAGCCATCGAGCGCCAGTTCTCCCACAGCGTCATATTGATCCAGCAGATCCGAGCCTAACTGGCCACTGGCGACCAGCATTCCCAGCGCAATGGGCAGGTCAAATGAAGCGGCATCTTTGGGAAGATCGGCGGGGGAAAGATTGATCACCACATGATCGACAGGGCGTGAATAACCGCTGTTCACGAGCGCGCGTTCAATGCGATGAATACTTTCCCGCACTGCGGCTTCTGCCAATCCGACCAGCGTGGTTTTTGGGAGAGCCCCTGCAGAAATATCGACTTCAACATCAACAGAAACCGCATCAATTCCCAGAAGCGAATAGGTCTTCAGCCGTGCCAGCATATCCCCATTTCCCCATCAATTTCGCTGGCCATCACTGGGACAACCCACAGCCCAGATCTCTCTCAACGCCACTGACAACAAACCCCATATTGCTCATGCGAACAGTATTGCCATCGTGAGGCGATACAATCAACGCTGAAACGAGAAATGAGGTGCGGGAGTGAAAGACTACCCATAAACTGGGAAGCACTCGTGGAGCTTCCCTTCTGATTTGACAGGTTAAACAAAGAATGGTGAGCAGGCCAACGAGCCTGCGGACAGGCTCAACCACCTGTCAGAACCGAGTGGTCGTACCACAAGATAGGACGTGGGCGACCAGGAATACTGTGAAACTGAGTAAACATCGCAGTGGCAAGGAAATACCATGAATTGGAAGGAGTGGGATTATGCGGCGGTCATCAATGCGGCCGAAGTCATCATTTGGAGTGGAATGGCTGCCGTTGTTCTGATGCGGCCGTTGATTCCTGACCTGAGCGGCGAAAAAACTCTTCGCGTGTGGCTGGCGATGGGGCTTTTGGCGTTCGGGGCATCAGATGCAGTTGAGATCTGGTCTGGTGCGTGGTGGCGACCTTGGTGGCTTCTGATCTGGAAAATCATCTGCATTGTGCTGATATCTACACTTGGCACAATGCTCTTCTTGCAAGGCCGGAAAGCCTTATTGAGTGAAGATGAGAATCCAGAGAATCAAAGCTTGAAATAGCATCCTGCCTGCCATCTCCAACACATGGTCATAACCTGCCTTCTCAACTCAGGCTTGAAAGTATTGATCAATCCCATCGTAGAACAACCGTTGAGTGCGTTTGGCAAATAACGGCGCAGAGTGCGATAGTGATGATGTTCATTAACTGCCCAGCATGGCGCAATCGCCCTGGATGTAAGGGGCGCCGAGATAATGACGAGTTCTTCTCAAACGGCCTGCCCAGCCCACCAAATGCTTACTTCCCCAAACGATCGTAAGTCTATGTATCTATTGTAAGCCGGCCGCAGTCACGGTGGATTTCCCAAGCGCTGAGGAAGCTCCCTGTGGTGACGAGGTGTCGGCGGGTCTGGTCAACAGTTTGGGGACATCGGCGTGCTCAAAGAACCCATAATTGGGTTTCTCGTGCTTCTTGAGAGCCTCTTCGATCGACTCTCCCTTCCCAAACGAAAGGAATCCGGGAATGTTATTGCCCGAGACTTGCCATACGTCCTGACCATTCCAGAGAAACTTCAGTTGGCTGACATAGGACTGGACTGTGTATTCCTTGGCATTCCACGACGGCTCGTTGTCGTCGTCCCTGAACCGGACTTGGAACTCCCCTTGGCGGAAAACGGGTTTGACCCTTTGGTCTGGAAAGGATTCTCTCCGGAGCTTTTCGCCAGATCCTGCGCGATTTTGCGATCGGATGGGCTTAACTTGGAAAGGTCAATTTCGATCTCGTCACCATTCGTCTGTTGCAATGTGACTTGCGTCCCTTCCAGTGACACAAATTTGGCTTGAATTTTGAACTTTCCTGTGGTGTCCGTCCAGGTTCGGCTTTCCTGAGCCTGAGCATCTGGAAGCAAATTCAGAAGGCAAATGCCTGACACCCACACTGCCATCGCGAAGTGGCGTCCGGTCAATGAAAACCGACGCAATGTCAACGACGCCGCGGGCATCACAGCAAAACTGGCGAAGTGGGACATGATTCACCCTTTTACCAATACGGCATAGAAGAAATGTCAATGAATGCGGCTAGAAACACAGGCAAGTTGTGAGACCTGGTTCAATAAAGTCAGAAATCGTGAATGACCTAGCTTTGGAAATCTTCTCAAATCATCCATCAAATGCAAGAGGCCTCATCGAAGTTCGCTGATATGGCATATTGCCCCCTTCTTGGGAATTTCCCACGGACTTTAGTCTCCAGGCGTTACTCGATAGAAGGCTCTCTCACAAAGCGACAAAGACCAGTCTTCATCACGACTTCATATTTCAACTTATAGTCATGAAAGACTGACAACTCGCCAAAAATGCGTTGGCTTACCCGAGATATGAACGATGAGACTTTCGTTATCGCACCATTTGCTACCGATTGCGCTGGTTGTTGTGAGTGGAGTTGCGGCTTATCTCACAGGGTTATTCGTCGATTTCACTTATGATGGCGTCGTGTTGATTAAAGACAATCCTGTCCTGAGGCAGCTTTGGCCTCCGGACTATCTTTGGAAATACACACGGCCATTGAGCTTTTTCAGCTTCGCGTTAAATCATTTTCTGTTTGGCCCAGGCTCTCTCAGCTATATTGTCATTAATATCATTATCCATCTCTCGACAGCGATTGTTTTATACGTGCTGGTACGAGTCGTTTGCGAATCATCACCACGAATTGGTCGTCGTGAGGCCAACTGGCCAGCGAAAGTGGCTTTAGTTAGCAGCCTGCTTTGGGTCGTCCATCCCTTGAACTCACAAGCAGTGGCCTATATTTACCAACGGCAGGAGTCGTTAGCGGGACTGTTCTTTATCGGGGCACTGCTGGCATTTTCATTTGGAGTCATCCGGGCAAGACAAGTATGGTTCATTTTGTCAATCATCAGTTGTGCTGCGGGGATGCTTACCAAAGAAGTGGTGGTGACGGCACCTTTTTGTATCCTCTGGCTTGATCTGGCAGTGCTGTCAAATCATCCCAGGGAAGTGCTTAAACGCTGGTACTGGCATTTAGGGTTATGGTTGACTCTGGGGATTCTTGCTGCGGTGATGGCTTCTCATGCCGGAGAGTACGCCACTGGTGGAATTGGTGAAGTGCAGGGAGTCTCTCGCTGGCAATACTTCCGCTCACAGCCTTTCTCTGTCGCGCGGTATATATGGCTCTGGGTCTTCCCCCATGGCCAATGTGCCGACGCGTTGATGATGCCGGTTAATGATCCCTGGTCTTACTGGCCGGCATTGGCGGTTGCGTTGATCGGATTCGTAACCATTGTCGTCTTGATCTTTAAACGCCCGGCGTGGGGATTCCTCCTCGGAGTTGGGTTCGTTGTTCTGTCCCCGACCAGTTCGATGATCCCCATCCAGGATCTCTATTTCGAGCATCGCATGTACATCCCCAGTATGGCACTGGCGGTGTTAAGTGCCGTGCTGATCATTCGGGGAATTCGCTTATTAAAAACGGTCTCTCAATGGCCATTAACAGGCCTGGTGGGGATGATTCTGATACTCCTGATTACGACGACAAACTTGCGCAATCAGGTCTACTGGAGCGAAGAAGTATTCTGGCAGGATGCTCTGGAGAAATCGCCCGGTAACGGACGCGCTATGGGAAACTATGCCCTGGCTCTTGTGACTCGAGCGAAAAACCTTACTGACAGCCAAGAGAAGCAAGAAATATTCGACCAGGCCGTCGTATTAGCAGAAAAATCGACCCGCAGTCGCGGCCAGAATGCTCTCGCCTTTCGCAACCTCGCTTATGTACTCCGGGAAGCTGGCCGAAAACAGGAGGGAGTTAAATATTTAACAATGGCCCGAATTCTAGAATCACCCTATTCTCAAAACGAGCTGATTGATATCGGAAACTCTTATCGAAACGATTTGCCGGAAATCTCGCTGTTCTGCTATGAACGTGCGGCAAAGTTGCCGCCGCCATCAAGCGAAATATTTAATAACCTGGGAATTGTTACTCAGGAGGTAGAAAAGGACTATTTAAAGGCTGAGACTTACTTCCAAAAAGCGATCACAATCAACCCGCGAAACGCCAATGCTCACAATAGCTATGGCAATCTTCTTGTCCGCACGAAACGCTACTCCCAAGCAATCGTTGCTTATGAGATGGCCTTGAAAATCAATCCGCAACTCCACACCGCCATAAAGAACCGGGTCGTGGCGACCAACTTGCAGAAGAAAGCAGCACAAGGTCGAACCGGTCAATAAGCGGATCAGCGCGAACGACGACCTCATTTCAAGTTGTCGCCCCGGATTCTCTCTCCTGAAAATCTGGATGGCTGACTGCTGGTGGCTTCAGGCCTGTTTCCAGGTCAGAGCGCCCGCGCCTGTCCGTCATTGGCCCTGAAAAGTCCGGGTTTTTACTCTGCCAGAACGCTACACTTTCGGAGTATGCGCCTTAGTAGCCTGCCACGAAGGAAATTCCATCTTGTCAGGTGATGTGTGCGCTGAAAAGCTTTGATTCTCGGCGAATTGCAGGTTCAGGTTTTTGGCTCAGGAGTGACGAGATGGTTGAGAGTGGGTTGCCTCATCCACGAAGCAAGCTTTGGCGAACACGGCTTTCGTGGCATCGGCCGGTGGATGAATTGGCCCCCCTCCTCGATACAGCGGCGCTGCTGGCCGACAAACCCCCTATCGAACAGATCACGCCATTCGGCGAACATATTTTAATCGAAGACCACCTTTATGTGCTGCACCGCGATGGCACAACCACTTTTCGATACCACCTGGTGGCGATGCCATGGTCAAGCGAGGCGCTGGCCAATTGGGATGAATTTCATCGCTGGTACCATCCCCGGCAATCCCGCATCAAGTTCGCAAGAAGCGTCCTCTATACCCCTGAGGGGACAGCGCAAAAACAGAAAGTTCAGCACCAGACCGATGCCGCTGGAAACCATTTTCTGCATTTGAACTTTAAGCCCTTGCGCCCCGGTGTCGCGGTGGATCTGGTGGAGCAGGTGGATCAATTCAAGCTCAGTGAATTTGGCCCGTGTTTTTGGGGGCAATACTTTCTGCGGACGGGTGCTCCCTGCCGCCGCCGTCGATTGACGATAGCGGCAGCGGCACCATTTCATTGCCAGTTTGCCCTGCACCACGAGGCTGCTGCGCCGACGTCATTTCAAAAAGGAGGCTACCAGGTTCTTCAGTGGGATTTGCATGATACGCCAGGGATCTCTAACGACTTTCTGCCGCCGGGGAGAGAACATCTGCCGTGGGTCGACTTCAGTACGCTCCCTTCGTGGAACCCTGTCTACCGGTTCATTTCCAAGGAACTGACACTCGACACGATCCACCATGACTCGCTGAAAGAACTGGTGGGCCGGCTGACAAAATCTTCGCATTCCCCTCGAGAGAAACTGCTGGCGATTCATCAGCATGTCTCGAACGAAATTCGCTACGGACGACCTCCTGCCGAACTTAACAACCACCGCGTTCGCGCACCGGGTGAGATTCTGCAAGAACTTCGTGGCGACTGTAAGGACAAGTCGGCATTGATGGTCGGAATGTTGCGGGAAGTGGGAATTCCAGCGGAAATGGTGGTGCTGACAACAGCCAATGAAGGCCGGGGGGACTACCTGCCCGCACCCCGTTTCAATCATGCCGTTGTTCGGACAGAGTTGGATGGCAGCGAGGTGTGGATTGATCCTGCGGCGGGGCCGTTCACTTTGGGTGATGTCCCCTGGAACATACAGGGGGTTCAAGCCATGGTCATGGGGAAGCAACCACCTCAATTGCTCACCACGCCACCATCTCGGCCCAGCGAACATTCCATCAAACGGCGATACCGAGGTTCCATCGGCTCAGACGGTTCTTTGAATATCGAAGCGCGAGCAACAATGAGAGGCGAACTCGCGGCCCAGATTCGCTCGATAACCTGTGATGCTTCGCCTGAAGACCGCTTTCATTTCTGGTTGCAGAATGTGACAGCGGACATGCCAGGGGCCAGCCTGGATCAACTGGAATTTTCAGGCCTGCAGGATTTGGGGCAGCCAGTCAAAGTGAGCTACCGCATTCAAATTCCGCATTGGGCCAAGAAAACTAAAGACATCATGATTGGACGGCTTCCCTGGGGATGGGCTTTTGAATTAACCGGAGTGCTGGCCGCTCGGGAGCGGCAGTTCCCCATGTTACTCTCGCGGGTGATGAGCACCAGCGAACGCTTTGAACTGGAACTTCCCGAAGGGGTGCGACCCTACGGCTTACCGTTCAAGCGGGATTTGTCGTCACACTGGATTGATTTTCACTGCCGGTTGGCCATGAAACAGGGAAAACTGATCGCGACGCGCCGTGTGAGTTACGAAGGCTCGCTGATTCCCGCCAAAGATTATCCGGCACACCGAGCACTTTGCCTTGAAGCGTCGCATGCCGACACTCTGGATTTGATCCTCATGAGGCGGCGGAGCAAAGACGCCTGAAAAATGCCTTCCACAAAAGCTAATTACCCGGCGGTGTGTTTCTGAAAAAGGGAGCGATGGATCGCCAGAGTGTCGAAAATCCCTGACGCAGCCCGCTCCACAGCCATTGGGTCGCTTGACGAAGATTTGAACCAACCGCTGAACGATCGTAAGCGACAAGATCCACCAGCAGCACGGCAATGCCAGCCCCCAGCATCATTTTCCACAGCGGGGTATCTCCTGCCATGTATTCAATCAGCTTGATGATAAAGTCGGTTGCCGCGATGGCCAGCATCACAAAGCCTGCCGACTGGAGCGGCCGTTGCCGGATGGGATCGTTCATCGGACTCCTTTCAAGTGAAAGCCAACACGATGAGTCTGTCGGTTTACGCTGGCGGTGTCACTCCAACAATCGTGTCAGGTGCTGAATTCTCATGTCGGGAGGAAGTTGGCCGCATCTTTATTTCTTCTGGGGGCGATGGCTCACCCTTTCGGATTGCCCAGACGCGTTTGTTTGGTCGCTTCGCTGAGTGGGGGTCGCTATCTTTTGAAGAATGATCTTTGTCCGAATTCTGTTGGCGTTCAGGTGATGATGTCGAAAACGCTACTTCAATATCTGCAGATGCTGGATGATCCTGCGCGTCGTTGGCCTGCTCCACCGAAACGAGAAGAGATTAAAGCCGCACCGACACTTAAATCGTTGCCTGGGATCAAGCTGGTTGTTTGGGATCCTTATGGCACGCTGATCCGGATTGCTGACGGTCAGGTCGAACAGGTTGTTCCGCTCATGTTGCGGATGGAAGTGGCTCTCGATAAGACGCTCAAAGAATTCAACATGTGGAACAGCATGACGCGCAAGCCCGGCGCGCCATGGGAATATCTGTGGCAGATTTATCAGAAGATTGTGGAAGACAGCCGCTTGCAGGCGCGTGTCAAACGGGGCGAAATTCCCGAATTGAACACGGCCTCATTGTGGCGGAAAGTGCTTGCCAAACTGGAGCAGAAATCTTACTCGTACGATGAATCGCTCTATGGCGACCTGGACGAACTGAGCCTGAAGATCGCGTGGTTCTTTCAGGCGTCTTTACAAGGCTGGGAAGTCACTTCCGATGCGGCACAGGCTCTTGAACTGACAAATATCTCCCAGACGCTGGCAGGCGATGGCCAGCCATTTACCTTCGACCAGCTTTCACTGGGATTGATTCGTCGGTCAGTTTCAGCAACGAGGCTCAAAGAGAACCTCGGTCAACTTTCGTGGCAGGTGGGCTACCGGTCAACGGCGGAATCTTTCTGGACAAAATATGCTGAAACTCTGGCAACCGCTGGGTTCGCGGCGGAAAACGTGGCGGTGATCAGTTGCCGGATGCCAGTGCTCATCGCAGCAAAAACTGCCAGAATGAAAACAATTCTTTATGCTTCAGAGAAGTTGGGCCTAGCCGCGACGACGGAAGATCTGCGGGATCCCGTGAAGAAACCCGAACGACTCTTGACGAATCCCCGCCAGATTCTGGACATTATCACCTGATTTGACATAGTCTGTCAGCTTGAGCGACCAACCGGGTTTCGGGTGGCACGCATGTGGTCTCTTCTGTTCTTCCGAAATTGTGAGTTTCGATATGCCTGCGCCGTCCATCTACAGTATGGATCTGGTTAACTTTGATCAGCCAGTGTTCAACCTCGATCAAATCCGTGAAATCAATCCTCAGCGGTTTGAGATGGAGCAACTCACAGCCATTCTGCATGTCGATACCGAAAACCACGGCATTATTGGCTACAAAGAAGTCACGGATCAGGAATTCTGGGTGCGGGGTCACATGCCCGGTTTCCCGCTCATGCCCGGCGTGATTCTCTGCGAGTGTGCGGCGCAGCTGGCTGGTTTTTACGCCCGAAAATACCGTCTGCTGGATGGCGATTTTCTGGGCTTTGGCGGTATGAACGAAGTCCGCTTCCGCGCCCCCGTCGTTCCCGGCGACCGCTTGCTGATCATGGCCAAGTTGACGCGCCTGCGCCAGGGCAAACGTGCAGAATTCGACTTCCAGGGATTTGTCGGCCAACGCATGGTTTACAGCGGCCAAATGAT
This sequence comes from Planctopirus sp. SH287, assembly GCF_056500625.1. Classification (NCBI taxonomy): domain Bacteria; kingdom Pseudomonadati; phylum Planctomycetota; class Planctomycetia; order Planctomycetales; family Planctomycetaceae; genus Planctopirus; species Planctopirus sp. SH287. The sequence goes on from NZ_CM151403.1 coordinate 4,604,925, forward strand.
TGGTGTCCCCATCGAGAAAGACCCCGCTGGCGGCGGCAATGATGCCATCGCTTAATGTCTTAACACGTCGCAACTCCTGCTGGCATAATCTATTATGTCTTGGTTTCCCGCCGGCAGCAGCCCGTGTTTGATCACTGCTTTTCCGATTCCCGGTGTGGGCCTCCTGCTGGGAATCGGATTTTTTATTCATCCGGGGAGAAATCCTGGCTCAGAAGTCTGGAGTCAGATACCGTTTTTCCCACAATGAGGGTGATTCGATGATTTTCGATGGCACGTGGACTCTTCGTGCCAATCCCTCGCAGACAGATTGATATGCCGGCAAACATGAATGACTTTTCGCTCGACATGACTTTTGATGACGATGACGCAGCCGGGGGGCGTGGTCAACGCGGTCAAATTGACCTGCGACCATGGTTCCAAACATTGGAGGATGTCGGCCCGACGCTCGACCCGGCCACATTCTTCGAGCAGCCAGCACCACTGGAACTGGATATTGGCTGCGGCCGCGGCCTGTTCATGTTCAAGTCATCAACAACCAGGCCTGACACCAACTTTCTTGGGTTAGAACTTGATTTCAAAGAGGGTCGCCGGGCGGCCCGTCGGTTGGAACGCCGCAAACAGCCCAACGCCCGGATTGTGGGTGGCGATGCCCGCGAAGTCCTCCTCAAGAAGTTGCCTGCCCATTCGGTGACAGCTGCGCACGTTTACTTCCCCGATCCCTGGTGGAAGAAAAAGCATATGCGGCGGCGGTTGTTCACAGATCAATTCGTGGAACTTCTCAGCCGCGTGGTGATGCACGGCGGTCATGTTCATTCGTGGACAGATGTGGAAGATTATTTTGTCGTGATCCAGGGCCTGATGGATCACCACCCGGACTTCGAGAAGCTGCCTCCGCCTCCCGAACAGGAAGCCGCCAGCGACGATGATTACCACACCAGCTTTGAACGCCGCAAACGACAAGACGGCTGGATCATCCACCGCGGCCTCTGGCGCCGTAAATAGCGACCGCGAAGCCCTTGCAGGGACGATAACTCTATTTCCAATGTGGTCGTGGGTTCACATTGCTTGATTATTCTGGCGAATATTGCCGTCCCTCTTGGTAGACTTTGCCGAGGCCGCCAAGTCGTCGCATTCCCGGAACTTGTTCCCGTCGATAGAATCCATGCAAACGGTATGTTTCCGTACTGGGGCGGGAAGGCGTGAATCGAGAGAACCTCGCTCTTGATCTTTGTGTCAGCCGCATGCCCCGTGTTTTTCATAACTGGATGATCAGGCTCAGTCTGCCATGCGTAACGAATCTGAAGTTCCCGTCTCCGATTCCGCTTTTTCAATCCCTGTGGCAGATCGGCTGAAGCGATTGCCGCCCTATCTCTTTGGGCGGATTAATAAGCTCAAGTATCAGAAGCGTCAGGCGGGGATTGATGTGATCGATCTGGGCATGGGCAACCCCACAGATCCGCCGGATCCACTGATTACCGATAAGATGAAGGAGTCGCTCGCCGATCCCCGCAATCACCGGTATTCGGTCGCTAACGGCATCAGCAACCTGCGTAAGGAAGTCGCCGCTCGTTACCATCGCATTTACGGCGCCCGCCTGAATCCGGACGATGAAGTCATCGCCTGCCTGGGATCAAAAGAAGGCTTCAGCCATATGTGCCTGGCGCTGATGGGGCCAGGTGACACCGCCATTGTCCCGGCACCGACCTTCCCGATTCATGCCTATTCGGTCATGCTCGCCGGCGGCAACGTGATTCAGCTTGATGTTCGCGAGCCACATAAGTTCCTCGAAAACGTGGCTTACACCTGCGAACACCTTTTTCCCAAGCCGAAACTGGTGATTGTCAATTTCCCGCATAACCCCTCGGGAACCTGCATCGAGCAAAGCTTCTTCGATGAACTGGTGGCGCTGGCCAAGAAGTACAAGTTCCTCGTTATCAGCGATTTTGCCTATGCCGACATCTGCTACGACGGCTACAAGGCCCCCAGCTTCCTTTCCACCCCCGGTGCCATCGACGTGGGTGTCGAACTGACCACCATGTCCAAGGGCTTCAGCATGGCGGGCTGGCGGATCGGCTTTTGCTGCGGCAACCGCGAGATGGTGCGTGCTCTCGCCACCATTAAAGGTTACTACGACTATGGTATTTTCCAGTCGATTCAGATTGCCGCCATCGTTGCCATGCGTCATTGCGAGTCGGCTGTGGAAAGCATTGCCAAGGAATATGAGCACCGCCGCGATGCTCTGGTCGATGGCCTGACGCGCCTTGGCTGGGAAATCGAACGTCCTTCAGCCGGGATGTTTGTCTGGGCTAAGATCCCCGAGCCTTGGGCACAAATGGGATCCATCGATTTCTCGATGAAGCTGCTCGATGAAGCCGGCGTCGCAGTTTCACCCGGCCGTGGATTCGGCGAAGAAGGCGAAGGCTATCTGCGTCTGGCTCTTGTCGAAAACTCACAGCGTTTGCGCCAAGCTGTCCGAGCCATCGGCAAATGCCTCAAGCCCGAAGGCGCCGCCACGGTTTAATGAGTGATCCCTTTATGAGTGATCCCGTGCGATAGTTCAGTCATGATCATCAGGAACCCGGCTTTGCCTGCTGCAATTGCCGGGTTCCTTCTTTGTGGAATGCCAGAGACATGACAGATGTTTCTCTCAGCCACCGATTCGCCACTCTGGCTGATATTGAATCGCTGCGGGCATTGATGGACGCCGCGATTTTCGAGTTGCAAAAACCCTTTCTCGATCAGGATCAAATCCAGTCCAGCCGCACGATCATGGGCTTGGATACCCAATTGATCGAAGATGGAACCTATTTCCTCGTCGAAGCCGAGGGGCAAGTTGCTGGTTGCGGAGGGTGGAGTCGCCGGGCAACGCTTTATGGAGGTGACCAGACGCCCGGTCGCAGCGCAGAACTCCTTGATCCTCGATGCGATTCTGCCAGGATCAGAGCCATGTACACACACCCGAACTTTACTCGCAGAGGGGTCGGTCGGCTGATCCTCTCCCTCTGTGAAAAAGCGGCCAAAGACGAGGGATTCACGAAAGCCGAACTCATGGCAACAATGGCCGGCGAACCCCTCTATCTTGCATGTGGTTATCGATCCATTGAACGCATTGAAGATGAACGGGGTGGCGCCGCTGTCCCGATGCTTCGCATGGGAAAAGAATTGGCATAACGCCCCGGCTTTTCTATGGGACACTCAGAGCTTGCCCAAGAAAACGCCCTCTCCCGCTTGCGCATTGGTATCTACACATCTGATACGCGATCAGAAGCGTTAGGTGTTCAGCGTTCCTTTGGAGGATGGGACGCCGGTTTGGCGAGGATCGACGGCAACCGCTTGACGCAGCGCGCGGGCGGTTCCCTTAAAAATCGCTTCGCTGATGTGATGGCTGTTGGTGCCGTGATGCAGTACCAGATGGAGATTCATCAAGCCATTAGCAGCAACGGCTTGCCAGAACTCTTCCACCAGCTCCGTATCGAAACTGCCAATTTTCTCCGTGGGAAATTCCACTTTATAGATAAACTTCATCCGGCCCGAGAGATCCAGCGCCGAAGTGACCAGCGTCTCTTCCATGGGCAATGTCATGCTGCCATACCGTGTGATGCCGGCCTTATCTCCAATCGCTTCCAGCAGCGCTTTCCCCAGGCAGATGCCGATATCTTCGGTAGAGTGATGGTCATCAATGTGGGTGTCCCCTTGGCAGGTGACTTCCAGATCAAACAGTCCATGCTTGGCAAACAGCGTGAGCATGTGATCGAGAAATCCCACGCCGGTGGCAATTTTGGCGATGCCGCTGCCATCAAGATTGATGGCCAGCTTGATCCTGGTTTCAAAGGTATTCCGTTCAATCCGAGCCGTTCGGGGAGCAGGCATAAGAGTTTTCCAGAGCCAAAGATTTGCGTCAGACAATTCCAGTGGGCCTGCATTCTTCATGATGGCCGATTTTTGGCAGAGAAGCCGCTCATTCAGAAATCGGGCAGGTGTTTTCGTTGGACACTATACCGTTTTCAGGAAACAAACGAGGGGTCTCACGAAAAACAGAGAACGGCCATCGATCCGTCAAAGGACATCTGGAATTGTCTGCCAGGCACCTCTTGCCGCACAGGATTTCTGCTGGCAGGTGACTGATTATTTCCAGGAGGCGTTATAATTCAAAGTTCTCACACATTCCCCAAACTGCTCGTTTGTGACTCTGCACCATTGAGGCGCCGAGCTTCAGAGGACTCAAGATGATCCGGCCAACAACTTGCCCCATTTGTAATAAGGTCGCCCAACAAGCCACCGTAAACGCCTATTTCCCGTTCTGTAGTGAACGATGCAAAGTGGTCGATTTTTCTCGTTGGTGGGACGGTAAATACCAGATTGTCGATGATCTTGACGAAGATCAGCTTCTGGAAATCGAGGCGCAGAAGCGTCTTGAGGGAGAGGACACGGGCGATGATTAAGTTCGCTTCCAATCGACAAAGATCGCCGGGTTCCCCCGATCAACCAGAGATTTCATCACAGAAAGTTTATTGAACTGGTGTCGAGGGACTGATCGGCTCCTGGGCAGTTGCTAAAATGAAGCGTGTCCGCGAATTTTCCCCACGAACCACCTGTTCACTTCTGGCCAAGCGACTAACTGATGCCCACCCCTTCCTCGAATTGGAGCCGGATTGCGAAACATTCCTCCGCGCTTCACTTCCACCTGTTGGGGATGGTTGATTTCGATTCGGGCCAGCGTTTGCAAGAACAACTGCTCGAAGAATTACTGGCCCGCGACGACACCAAGGGCTATGCCCTCTTTTGCGAACATCCCGCCACCGTGACGATTGGTCGGCAGGGGAGCCAGGCCGATATTCTCGCAGATCCTGTCGAATTCACCTCGCGGGAAATGCCTGTTCAATGGATCAATCGCCCCGGCGGAACCTGGGTGCATACTCCGGGACAACTGGCCGCTTACATCCTGCTGCCGATTGACCGTAAAGGCTGGTCACTGCTGGAGTACCGTACGCGGCTGGAACAGGCGCTGATTGCGATGACCAATGAGCTGAAAGCTCCTGGATTATCACATCCTCAATCACCGGGACTGGCAGGCCGCAGCGGGCAATATGCCTTCATTGGAGCCGGTTGCCGTAGGGGGATAACCCATCAAGGAGTGTTCATTAACGTGGCCATTCCCCCGCCAGCCTTGCGGTTGGTCGATTGGGGAACACATGATGGACGTGTCTCGACACTGGCAGCACATCGCCGCGCGCCGGTCACCATTGCATCCGTTCGTGAAACTTTTGTTCGCCACTTGGCAGCCGCACTCGACTATCCCCGCTATCATTTGACGACCGGACATCCTCTGCTCCGGCGAACCGTCAGGAAAGTTTATGTCTTCACCCAACCTGCTGCCCATTCTGCCTAGCGGCTGTGAAACGCCTGCCAGCGCCGGAGTTCCCTCCTCCTGTGGATCAACAGCCAGTCCTCACTTGGAACTGGCCACCACACCCACACGCTTGCGATTGCCCAAGTGGCTCAAGCGACCTTTGCCGCAAGCGGGCATGCAATACACTTCGGACGTCATCTCTGATCTTCGCCTGGAAACGGTTTGCGACAGCGCCAAGTGCCCTAATCGCACGGAATGCTGGTCATCGAAAACAGCGACGTTCATGGTGCTGGGCAACGTCTGCACCCGGCCCTGCGGCTTCTGCTCTGTCCCTCGTGGTAAGACGGAAGTCGTCCAGATTGATGAACCCGGCCGCGTGGCCGAAGCTGCCGCCCGGTTGGGCCTCAAGCATGTGGTGATCACGTCGGTAACGCGTGATGATCTTCCTGATGGCGGCGCCAATCACTTCTATGAGTGCATTCTTGCGGTGAGAGAACGCACCGGTGCTCAAGTCGAGGTGCTCACACCCGATTTTAAGGGGAACCGGGCCGCGATTTCCCGCGTGATTGAAGCTCGACCTGATGTCTTTAATCACAACACGGAGACCGTTCCCCGGCTGTATCACCGCGTTCGCCGCAATGCCGAATACCAGAGAACTCTGAACCTGCTGGCTCAGGTCAAAGAAGAAGCCCCCGCCATGTTGACCAAAACGGGCCTGATGCTTGGCCTGGGGGAAACACGTGATGAACTGCTGGAAGTGTTGTCAGATCTCCGTGCCGTCGATTGTGACATGCTGACGCTGGGCCAGTACCTCCAGCCGACTCCCGACATGCTGCCCGTCGAGCGATATGTCCCTCCCGAAGAATTTGATGAACTGGGCGAACTGGCTCGTGGCCTGGGCTTTTCCATGGTCGCCAGTGGGCCGTTTGTCCGTTCCAGCTACCATGCCGGGGAAATGGCCGAACATGCGGCTAAGTAAAGAAATAGATAAACAATAGTGAAATATAAAACGCCAGCAAGGCCTTCTCGCGCATGATGAGAAGGCCTTGCTGGCGTTTATGTAATGTCAACCTTATGGAGTCAGTTCCAGTTTGATATCCGTATTCCCCTTCTCTCCGATTTCAACGGTGAGGGGTGTTTTCTTGGGGTCTGTATATTTAGCCGGGATGAGCGAAACTGGCTTTGTCTCCTTCGCCATCGGTGAGTCATGGCTGGCGGGTGTTGCAGGGGCATCGGGGACAGGTGCGTTCTTTGTGACAGTCACACGATAAGTACCGGGAACGGCACCGGGATCGGGGGCGAAGGCTTTCGCGTCAAAATGTCCCGACGAATCAGTTGCGCTGGAGGCTGCTGTTCCACCTGTTTGTGGCACGAAAACGACAATCGCACCAGCAAGCGGCTCACCTTTGAAGGTCACGACACCTGAAGCGGGAGCGGTTTTAGGTCGCTGTGCTTTCAGCTTGTCTGTTTCGCTGCCGCAACCCAGACAGCAGGCCAGGGCCAGACAGCCGATAATTGGAAGATGACGCATGTCGAGCCTTTTTCGCCATAACAGATTGAACAATAGAGACAGAATCGTCGTTGACTATGAATATCGATCAACGACGCTTGGTAAATTTTGTCGGAACTTTATGCACCCTGCGGGGTTTGAAATCTTATATATTCCATCTTCCGGTAGGGTGCATGCCCATGCACCAATTTCAAATATGCGGCGGTGAACGCCCTAGATATCTATTGACGTTTGCTGGTGCATTTCGTCGGAACTCCATGCACCCTACTAATTAATAACTACTAACTAAAACTCACCGACTGTTTCGCCACCGGCGCGCGATCCCAATCCCCCCCAGACACCGAAAGGCGATGCGCCACCGTCGTTAATTCCGGCCCAGGCAGCGGATTGATCACCAGTATTGATGTTCTCGCTCACAAACCTGACAGCCCCGTCGGTCATCAGGCAGTGAACACCACCCGTATGGCGGCTGCTGGCGGTATTGACGGTGGCATTCCAGTGGCCAATCGTGGAATTGTCGGAGCAGGATGGGCCATTCGGTGCCAGAGCTGTTGTGAAACCGGAATGGAAGCCGGCTCCATCGCCCCAGCGGAAGCCCCAGGCGACATCAGAACCCCATCCCCCGCCAGGATAGGTGCGGGTGCTGCGGTCAAACATGGCATTGCAAGCGGCGGGATTGGTCACGCCCCCTGGACTGCCAATTTTCCCCAGCGTATTGGCTCCTGTGGCGCGAACACCTTCTGACATGGCGATGGTGTTGCTGGCGCCATCCAAAGCATCACGAATGCCATAACAAATGAGTGAACCAAACATACCGCGAGAGCGAACTACGATCGGTGTTGTTGAACTACCGTTTCCGCCCGAGGATGTGACGCTGTCACCGCTGCAGAAACTGTAATTATACCGTCCGGTCATGCTGCTGTTAGGCGGTGCCCCCAACGGATCCGAGGGGCACAATAAAGCAGGCAGATCCTTCATCCAGTAACCGCCGGTTGTCCACGGTGTTTCCGTCCCGGACTGAATCTGCTGGAAGAGCGGGGTCTGATCCAGATAAGGCAGCAGGCTGACAAACCCGCTGAGTCGGGTTCGCATTCCACCGGAAGTAGGTGTTCCCGAACCGGTCTGCCGGGGGGCAAACACACCAAAAGTGTCGTGGTAATTGTGCAGAGCCAACCCCAGCTGTTTGAGATTGTTTTTGCACTGCGTCCGACGGGCCGCCTCGCGGGCTTGTTGGACAGCGGGCAGCAAAAGAGCAATCAAAATCGCAATGATGGCAATCACCACCAATAACTCAATCAATGTAAACCCGCGGGTCTTGCGTCGAATAGAAGGAGTCATTTGAGAGTCCTGGGCAGGAAAATTGAAAAAAACTGAAAGGCCAGCAGGTGGAATCACCTATCGAAGAGAGGCCAATAGTGATCGTATCGACCGACTCCTATTCGTCAATTTCTAATATCCCAAGTCACCGGAATTTGACAAAAATATGCTGAAATTGTTGAAAAACTTGTGAATCACGATCTATGGATTGAGTTTCTTTGCGCGCCAGGAGATGTGGGTGAGGGGATACGACTCAACAAGTCGAAGGAAGGCTGGCCAATGGAATGAGAAGCGGCTCAGGAAAGTCGAGCAATCTGTCTCTGCGACATAACAAGGCAGCCTTCGCCCGCAAGGCGAGCATATTCATCTGTGAAGCGGATCACTTCACCAGAAAACACTGCGAGAAAAATCGTCTGAGGCTGTGCAGCACAGGTGAAAGATCGATTTCTTGGCGAGTTGCCGACAGAATGGGCATTCCGTTTGCGGTTCGATGAGTCACTTCGTGGTAATTCAGGGGAAATTCGTCATCACCCACAAGCATGATGGCGAGTTGGCCGTTAGACTGCCCGCACTGTCCTGCCAATTCAGGTGGGATCGTTCAGGCGGAATGAGATCCTCGACCTCTGATCTCTCCATTCACAGTTTTAGTCACTTCAGTTCACGAGGATGAGTGGTTCATGGCCAAGTCATTTCGGGACAAGCTTTTCGCGCTAGCACGTAATTATTGGTGGTGCTGGCAACCAGACGTCACGTCGATTTTCCGCGATCTGGATGCATCCAAGTGGCGAGAATTGGATCACAATCCAGTCCTCCTGCTGGAAGGCATGACCGAAGATCAGCTGGAAGAACGTGCCCGTGAGTCGGTACTGCATTCCCGCGTGAATTACGCCTATCGTCGCTGCGAAGAGTACCTTCACGACAAGAACACCTGGGGTGCCCTCAACGCCGGGATTCTGGGGCAAAAGCCTGTCGCTTACTTTTCCGCAGAGTTCGGAATTCACGAGTCACTTCCGAATTATTCCGGTGGTCTGGGTGTGCTCGCTGGCGACCATTTGAAGAGTGCTTCTGATCTGGGCGTGCCACTGGTCGCTGTGGGTCTGCTCTATAACGAAGGCTACTTCTCTCAGCAAATTGATGAGACCGGCTGGCAGCGTGAAATCTACGATCCTGTCTCCAATCATCGACTCCCGATTCAGAAGGCCAAGGGGCTGGATGGAAAGGACGTGATTGTTCAGGTTGAGACCCGCACGGGTTCCATCTTTGCACAGGCCTGGCAAGTCAATGTCGGTCGCGTCCGCTTGTTCCTGCTCGATACCAATATCGAACAGAACACCCCGGAAGACCGCCGTCTGACCGCCCGGCTCTATGGCGGTGATGTCCGCATCCGCATCCGACAGGAAGTCATTCTCGGGATCGGCGGCGTCCGCGCGTTGGCCCAGATGGGCATCGTTCCCAACGTCGTCCATATGAACGAAGGTCACTCGGCTTTCGCCACCCTCGAACTGATTCGCCAGCGCATGGTCGACGATGGCATGACTTTCGTCGACGCCATGCGTGAAACCACCGAAATGTGCGTCTTCACCACGCACACGCCGGTGCCCGCCGGGCACGACCGTTTCGGTTACGACATGATCGATGAGCACCTCGGGCCAACGGCCGATCAATTGGGCATCGGCACTGTCGGTCTGATCGGCATGGGGCGCGTCAATGCCTCTGATCCCAACGAGCCATTCACGATGACCGTGCTGGCATTCCGATGCAGTCGGCGTGCGAACGGTGTGTCGGCTCTGCACGGCATTGTCAGCCGACGTATGTGGGGTGGACTCTGGCCGAACAAAGCCGAGCATGAACTGCCGATTGGTCACATCACGAACGGTGTGCACCTTTCGACATGGCTGGCTCCGCAATTGGCAGAAGTCTACAACCGCGTGCTGCCTCCCGACTGGAAGACAACCAGCGGGGAAGCCGACACCTGGAAGAACTTTGAAAGCATTTCCAGCGGCGAGTTCTGGGAAGCTCACGAAGCGCTCAAGCAGCGACTCATTGCCATGGTTCGCCGTCGCATGATCACTCGTGCTCAGCGGTTGAATCAAAGCAAAAAAGAGTTGGCAGAGCTGGAAACGCTGCTCAACCCCGAAGCCTTGACCATCGGCTTTGCCCGACGATTCGCCCCTTACAAACGAGCCGATCTGGTGCTGAAAGATGTTCAGCAACTGGCCAGCATCGTGGCCGATTCCGAGCGGCCGGTGCAACTGGTGTTTGCGGGTAAGAGCCATCCGGCTGACGACTTCGGTAAGGGGATTCTTCAGCGAATCTTCAAGATGTCGCAAGACCCTGCTTTCAAGGGCAAGGTGGTGCTTGTCGAGAACTACGATATGAATCTGGCTCGCCATCTGGTTCAGGGGGTCGATGTCTGGTTGAACAACCCGCGTCGTCCTCTGGAAGCCTCGGGCACCAGCGGCCAGAAGGTGGTGCTCAACGGCGGCCTCAACTGTTCGATTCTCGATGGTTGGTGGGCAGAAGCCTATGATGGCCTGAACGGGTTTGCCATTGGCAATGGACGTATCCATTCCAATCAGGAAATCCAGGACGAACGCGACGCCAAGGCTTTGATGAAAGTGCTGCAAGAGGAAGTCATTCCTCTGTTCTACGACCGTGACGAACACGGCCAGCCGCACCATTGGATCAAGGCCATGAAACGTTCCGTTCGCACATTGGGATGGCGCTTTAATAGCGACCGCCAGGTGATGGATTATGTCCTCAAGGGCTATATCCCTGCCGCTGGTGGCGAATACTGCGATATGGATCGCTTCGCCTGATCCGATTTGCTCTTCATGTTCCTGTGAATGCAGGATCAATCACACTTCAGATGCCGCTCTGGTCATGCCTGCCAGAGCGGCATTTTTATTATCAAGCCCCGTGTGAACTCCAGAGTCCTCTACGCACTCTCATTTGAAACAGCGCTCTGTGTGCCCTACTTGGTGTGCCCTACTTGCAGCTTTGGGCAAGCATGCTTTTGAGGTCATCAACTCGCCATTTCAAGTTGCGATTCGTATTACTCATTGCCCAGAAATGGGCCGAGGATCGCCGCGCTCAAGGCCGATCTGGAGAAACTTGACCAGAGCATCAAAGAGGCGAAGAAATCCGCCCGGCTGGCTCCCAACCTGCCGGAGAAACTCGACTTCCAACGGAAGCTGCGGGGACTGGAAACAAAACGGGATGATTCATGGCGAGCCTATGATGCCGCCAGCCGGGATGTGGGCAAGCAAAAAAACGCCCTGCCCGATAAGATCAGCCGCCGCCTTCAGCAGCAAACTTCGTGCGTCGAAATCTTCACATGGCACTGGAGGGTCACATGAGCAAGACAAATCTTTCCGTGCCCGCCGACTTTCCGAACCTCTTGAAGGAGATCAAAGGACGCGTTCAAGAGGCCCAGACGCGGGCGATGTTGTCGGTCAATGCCGAACTCATCCAGCTTTACTGGGACATCGGCCGCATCATCGCCGCAAGGCAGCAACTGGAAGGCTGGGGAGCTGCCGTCATCCCTCGGTTGGCGCGGGAACTGAAGAACGAACTGCCCGAGGAAAAGGGCTTTTCCGAGCGGAATCTCGATCGGATGATTGCCTTCTATCGGACTTATTCCGATCCAGCAGAGTTTTCGCCACCGACTGTGGCGAAATTGAAGACATCCGAAAAAGTACCGCGGCTGGCGGCACAATTACCAGATTCTTTGCTCTGGTCGATCCCCTGGGCGCATCACGTCGTCTTGATGGAGAAGGTCAAAGACCGGGCGGTTCGCCTGTGGTACATGACGCAGACTCTCGCCAATGGATGGAGTCGCAACGTCCTGCTGGCGATGATCCAGTCCGATGCCCACGCCCGCCAGGGCAAGGCCATCACCAATTTTGAGCGGTTGCTTCCGTCGCCGCAGTCCGACCTTGTTCAGCAGACACTCAAAGACCCGTACATCTTCGATTTTCTCACGCTCCAGGAACCGTTCCACGAGCGGGAACTCGAAACCACTCTCCTGCACCAGCTTGAACGTTTCTTGCTGGAACTCGGGCAAGGCTTCGCGTTCGTCGGCCGCCAGTATTATCTGAAGGTGGGCGACCGCGAGTTCTACATCGACCTGCTGTTCTACCACCTGAAGCTGCGTTGCTTCGTTGTGATCGACCTGAAGAAAGGGGAGTTCAAGCCCGAGTATGCGGGCAAGATGAACTTCTTCCTGAGCGTTGTCGATGACCAGATTCGCCACGAAGCCGACGCGCCGTCCATCGGCTTGATCCTCTGTCAGGATCGCAACCATATCGTCGCTGAATATACGCTGCGTGGTGTCGAGAAGCCTATCGGCATCTCGGAATATGAATTGACCCGCGCATTGCCGCCGAGCCTGAAATCAGCTCTGCCGACGGTAGAAGAAATCGAAGCCGAACTGGCTGAATCGGCTTCGGCTCAACCGGATGAATCGGCAGCACTCACTGCGCCAAAAAATCGCAAGACCGTCAAGACATCGAAGCCAGCCAAGAAGAAGCAACCGAAGAAGTGAGGGATGTTTTCAGTGATTTCCTTCTTACTGAGCACTGAAAACCAAGGCCCCCCTATGACCACCGAACGTCTATCGGTTTCGCCTGCGCCGAGAGACTTGCGGTTGTGCAGATCAACGCAAACGCTGCTTCCGTTGATCTGACTTGCCCTCAGACTAACGAGGCTTAATATTGTCGGCGACACGCGTGCAGTCCCTAATGCCTTCGCCATTTCCATAAGGGCAGGCATCACATCAGGAATGACCATCATGGGGTTCATCATGCGAGATTGCATCTTGTTCTACGTGTCGAATGAACTCTATTGAATGAACCCTATCGAATGAAAGAGGGGGCCTTTATTTCGGTTCGGCGTCTTCTTTGGCAATCGCCTTATTTGCCATCACTGCTGCCAGCGATCCATCCGCAACGGCGGTCGTCACTGACGGCGCGCCACGGGAAGCATCCCCGATGACATACAGCCCAGGGACGGAAGTCGCTCCAAAAAGGTCGGCATCCACAGCGTCCCTGAATCCTCCATCGACCGATTCCAGCTTGCAGCCGAGCTTCTTCGGAAGGGACGACCGCTGCACCATCGTTGTGCGGATGAATAGAGCATCGAGTTCAAGCTTCTCCCCACGATCAAATTCGATGGCTTTCAGAATGCCATTCTCGCTTTCCAATCGCTGGATTGCCTCTTCCCGAACCAGGATGCCCAAGTCATTGAGGATGTCTCGATCGGCGCCGCTCAATTTCGCCGCTCCGTTTGAGCAGAAAGTCAAATTCGTCGTCCATCCCAGCAGTTCAGTGCCCCACTCGACGGCCTGATCTCCTCTCGCGATGAATGCCCACCGTTGATGCCGAACTTCCCATCCGTGGCAGTACGCGCAGTGAAATACTTCGGTCCCCCACAAGACGGGCAGTCCCTCAATTTCAGGCAGTTCATCCCTAACGCCCGTCGCCAGGATCAACTTGCGGGTCGTCACCGCTTTGCCGTCAGAAATCACGATCCGAAAGCCCCCGTCCACTTTCTCTGCGTCCGTGACCAGAGCGTCTCGCCACTCAACGGCATAAGGCTTCAGTTGCTCTCGCCCGATGTCGAGTAATTCCGCCGGGCTGATCCCGTCCCGTGAGAAGAAGCCGTGGACGGCAGGAGACGTGTGGTTCCGGGGCTTGCCCTCGTCGCACACCAGCACCTTGCGGCAAGCCCTGCCAAGAACCAGGGCGGCACTGAGTCCAGCCGGTCCGCCACCAACAATCACCACGTCATAGTCAAACCTGAAAGGCGGCATCTTCGTCTCCTTGGCGTGTGTCTGGGAACTGGCGATCATCAGCCCCGTCGTCGCACCGGCGATGACGGTGATGGCGTCTCTGCGGCTGATGTCATGGCTGGCAGTCATGGCTTGTCCGATTCACAACAGTGGTGTCGATTCGTTCGCCCCTGTTGCTTTCGTGGGAGAGAATCACGCATATGAAATCCATCCACGAAGGATCAACGCGGCATAAAACAGGCCGACATTCGAGAACCCCGCTCCACGCAGCATCTCTTCCTCTTGTTCGGGAGCGAGTATCGTCACGCCCGTTTGAACACCCTTGCGTGCAGTTTCCGCATGTTCGGAATTGACACCGGAAGTCTTCGCAAACGCAGCGTATCGAGCGAGCCAGCGACTACGCTGGTCGTCGCCGTGTGGAAGGCTGGCATGAACAGTCACAAAGGGCGCACCGGGTTTGAGGCGGCGGTGAACTTCTGCCAGCGTGTGCCGCCGTTCCTCCGAACTCAGGAAGTGAAAGGTCAGCAGGCATGTGGCTCCGTCGAAAGGCCCATCCGGCGCATCGTCGATATAGCCTTCGTGCAGACGCACGCGAGGTTCCAGCGGACCGAGGGTCTGAACGGCCAGTTTCAGCATTTCCGAGGAGGGGTCGACACCGTCGAACGTCCAATCGGGATGCGTTTCCGCAAACGCTTTCAGCTCCAGGCCTCCACCAGCCCCAAGGACAAGGATCCGGCCATTTCGAGGCACGCATTCGGCCAGGAGAATCGCCGCCATACGGTGCAAGTCGAAATAGCCAGGCACAAACCGTGGCGGCCCCTCAGCGTACTGAGCAACGAACTCGGGATCTGAGAACGCGAATTGGGAATGGGGTGACTCAGGGCGCATGAACGGATTCCTCGTGACCTTGAGAGTTGCCGCGAGCAGCCAGTCGCACGTGGATGTCGGCGCTCAGCATGGCCAGCGTGACTTCGCCAAAGCGGGTGAGTAGCAACTCTTCCGCTTCATGGAAGGCCTGTTGAAGCGAAGCGTTTACAGCCTGCTCGACGAGACAACCCGGAGCTTCGGTTCGGTTTCCAATAGCGAGAAGCGAAGGGCTTCCGATCGCAACATAAATGTCCCGCAACGTCACCTTCGACAGGTCACACGCCAGCGTCCAACCGCCGCCATGTCCCTTTTCAGACCTCAGATACCCCTGCTGTCTAAGACCAGCCATGATTCGCCGGACAACCACAGGATTGGTCGCCATCATCCTGGCAAGGTCTTCCGAGGTGACAGGCCCCGTCCGCTCCGCCATGTGGAGCAGGATATGAAGAACACCAGAAAGTCTGCTATCGCGTTTCATGTAACTAATCATGTTACATGAAAGGGCCGATGTCAAGTCTTTGCCACATTGACGAGATCGGGGCCGGACGTTGCACGGGAGAACAGAGAGATCATCAAGATCGCAACGCTTTTCCAATTCAGGAGTTGCACGATTGCGCCAAATCCCGCCGGGCATGTTTCCAAGCCGAATTCGGAACGAGGAAAAGTTCAAACGAAGTCTTGTCACCTCGACTGATTCATCAGCTCAAGCCCCGACAACAGTCGCTTTGGCAACCACTGGCGGGATTTGAACGTTTTGGGTGGTTGCTGCAATTTCACAGGCGATTGTCACAGTCCATTGCCTCGTGTGTCCAAGGAGTTTCTGCCGATAAAAAGGTGAATGAGATGTTCTCAACGAGGAATGCGGAAATGCACAATCCCTTTGCCGAAATTGTCGATGAATCGACAGAGACGGATCTGATCGAGCAAGCCAGGCATGGCAGCGGTGAGGCGCTGGAAAAGCTGATTCTCCGGCATCAATCGTGGATCTACAACATCGCTGTCCGCATGGTCTTTCACCCGCAGGATGCCGAGGAAGTCACGCAGGAAGTGTTGATCAAGGCCATCACTCGACTCAGTACCTTTCAGGGGGAAAGCCAGTTTCGTACCTGGCTCTACCGCATCACAGCGAACCATGTGTTGAACATGAAACGCCGTGGCGGTGAAAGGGGGCCTCAGACTTTCTCCAGCTACGCCGACGCCATCAACGACACCCCTGATCTCGATCCTCCCGACCCGAAATCCGTGCCGGTCGATGTGCCGCTGTTGGTCGAAGAAACCAAAGTCTCCTGCACCACGGGGATGCTGCTGTGCCTGGATCGCAAGCAACGGCTGATCTTCACGCTCGGTGAGATCCTGGGTGCCAGCGACACGGTCGGCAGCGAAATCCTGGAGATGACCGCCGATAACTTCCGGCAGAACCTCTCACGCGCCCGGCGTGATCTCTACCAGTTCATGCACGGACAATGCGGACTGGTCAACGCGAACAACCCCTGCCGCTGCGCGAAAAAAACCAGGGGTTTCATCGAGGCGGGGCATGTTGATCCCGATCACCTGCAATTCATCCCTCAGCATCTGCGACGCATTTCGGAAGCGGCAGAAGGGGTCGTGCGGAGCATCGAGACGACCGTGGAGGGACAATACGCAGCCCTCTTCCGCGAGCATCCATTTCTGGAGCCGAACGATCAGATCCGCTGGTTGAGGCAACTTCTCGACAAAGGCGATTTCAGGAACTCTCTGCACCTCAACTGAAAAAAATTTGAACAGAGTTGTCACAGTCTCCTTCCCGGGGTGTCTATGGGGGCAACAAGGAGGACAAATCATGTCGAAATTGCAAAGCAAAGTGGCTCTCGTCACGGGAGCATCCAAAGGAATCGGAGCAGGAATCGCCAAAGAACTTGCCGCAAAAGGTGCGGCAGTCGTGGTGAACTATGTAAGCGATGTGGCCGGAGCGGAAGTGGTCGTCGATGAGATTACCAATGCCGGCGGCCGTGCTATCGCGATTCAGGCGGATGTCGCGAAGGTCGCCGATGTCGCCCGGCTTTTTGAGCAGGCGAAAGAAGCATTTGGCCCGCTCGATATTCTGGTCAACAACGCCGGAGTCTATCAGGCTGTCCCTATCGCGGAACTCACCGAGGAAAAGTTCCACCGCGAGATCAACATCAATCTGCTCGGGCCGCTACTGACCATCCAGGAGTCGCTGAAGCACTTCAGTTCCGACGGCGGAAGCATCATCAACATCAGCTCCGTTGCCTCTCGTGCCCAACCACCGGGATACTCGATCTACTCGGCCAGCAAGGCAGGTCTTGATGCCGTGACTGGCGTGTTGTCGAAAGAACTTGCTTCACGAGGAATTCGCGTGAACTCCGTCAATCCAGGAGCCACGCTTAGCGAGGGGACGAAACAGGCGGGACTGTATGGGGTCGGCAGCGACTTTGAAAAGCAACTCGTGGCCATGACCCCGTTAGGGCGAACTGGCATGCCATCTGACATCGCCAAAGTTGTTGCATTTCTTGCTTCGGACGATTCCGGCTGGCTGACTGGCGAAGTCATCTTTGCTTCCGGCGGGTTGCGTTAAACCTGATTCCTACTCATTGATCAAGGAGAGACAGATGGCCGCCTACATGATATTTATTCGAGAAACGACACTCGACCAATCTGAATTGGAGGTCTACTGGGAGAAGGTCAAGGGAGCTTTGGAGGGCCGCCCACTCAAGGCGCTGGCCGCCTACGGGAGACATTTGACCCTGGAGGGTTCTGATGTTGAAGGCGCCGTCGTTGCCGAGTTCCCGACTTTCGAAGAGGCCCGTGACTTTTATCACAGTCCGGCCTACCAGGAGGCGGCTCAGCATCGGCATCGCGGCGCGGTCTATCGTGGCTTGATCGTCGAAGGCGTTTGAGCGTTCTTAATCCACTATCCACTCATCGCTATAACAATACCTGTTAATCATGGGAGCAATTTCATGAAGCCAATCCTATCGGCACTCGCCTTACTCGCCCTCAGCTTTGGAGCGATTGCAGATGAAAAAGGCCCCGAGAAAGCGACGAGGGCTGCCATCGAGCAATTCTCCGGCACCTGGGAGATCGTCGCCGTGCAACCGCCGGGAAGTACGAAGGAAGCCAAAAGATTGGTCTTCCGGAAGGATCGAACCTACGCGGCACTGAACGCCGAGGGGCAGGAACTGTGGGCCGGGACTTTCAATCTCGATCCAGCGGCGACGCCAAAAGTCTGGGATCACCGCTCGCACGAGTCGCAGAAGAAGGGCGGGGATGCTCTGGGGATCTACGAACTGAACGGCGACAAACTGAAAGTCTGCTGCGTCGTCGGCGTTTGGAAAGATGGACAATGGACAGGAAAGCCCCGTCCAACCGATTTTAAGCGATCGACTGCCGATGTCGTGCCATTTCGACCTGTGAGAGGCCATCCCACTGCATCTGTTGCAGTGTCTGGCGCTTGAACTCTGCTGTAAAAACGAGACGACACTGGAGCACGCCATGCTCTCCTCACTGGGAAGAACAAGGTCTTTCCCCAGAGTCCATCATGCGTGGGGAATTCCAGTTTTTCAGCGTGCAGCGAGGACTCATTAATTTTGAGTAACATTCAAACAGCAAATGGTTTCAGGCGTTTTCACTACGGGCCTTGGCCGGAATGTTCAAAGTAGAAGTGGATCGAATAGTGTTTGACATTGAGATTCAGTTGCAGTACTTTTATGGCCTCTCCAATGCCCCCCCACAAATGGCCTACCAATGTTCAACCTTCCTATTGGCTCTGCATCTGACTCCGCTTTGAGTTTCACTTCGGCGAACCGGCGGAACTCAACTCGGGCGACCGCAGGGTTCACATTGATTGAACTTCTTGTGGTCATCGCGATCATTGCAGTCCTGATTGCTCTCCTTTTGCCCGCTGTCCAGCAGGCGCGAGAGGCGGCTCGAAGAAGTCAGTGCCGGAACAACCTGAAGCAGATCGCATTGGCAACTCACAATTATGCGGATGTCTACTCCCGCTTGCCGATCTGTCAGTCCTGGGCGGTGAATAGTCCTGCCCGGATCAATACGACCTGGTCACTGGGATTGCTCCCATTTTTGGATCAGGCAACGATTGGCAACAAATGGAATTACAGCCTGGGATTCTCTGAACAGCCCAATCTGGCTTTAGCCGCAACACCGCTTGCCGTCTATCGATGTCCATCCTCAGTGGCTCAAGGCACTTTTACCTGGACCACGACCACTGCTTATTCAGGGGGAATCAATGCCGGGGATCAACTGCTCCTGGGGATCAACGAGTATGCGTCTGTTTCTCACAGCCAGACAGCTGGCGGTGTCAACGGCAACGGTATGTTCCCTTACACCGGGGACATTACAAATTCCGTCAAACTCAGTCAGGTCACCGACGGCCTCAGCAACACCATGATGTTCTGCGAAATCGCTGGGGGGGGAAGTAATTACAACCGACAATTACAAGTTCTTCCGACAGCTTCTGTCATGAATTTCAAGAACTGGGCAACATTCAATCGCCTGGCGTTGCGTCTATTCAGCACAGATGGCCTGGTTCAGAATGGTGGAAATTGTGTCGTGAATTGCAGCAGTGCCAACGGAAACATTTTCAGTTTTCACTCAGGTGGCGCTCACGTGGCCATGGGCGATGGCTCCGTCAGATTCCTGTCTGCGAATATTGATGTGACAACAGTCGAACTACTCATCATTCGGGACGACGGCCGCGTCACCGGAGAGTTTTAAAGTCTTGTGTTGCCCAAACTGAAGATTTGGTCGAGATCAGTCTCACTTTCGTAATGCTGAGCAAGATATCTTATGAAACCAGTGATTGCGATTTCTTACTACGCCCACATCGTGTTGATGTTCGCAGCACTGGCATTGAGTGGATGTGGTAGCGGTGGGGACGGGCTGGTCAAACAGCCTGTTCGCGGGCAAGTCCTGATCAACGGCAAGCCGTATCGCGGTGTGGTACTCAGTCTTCAGCACGTCGATGAATCCGTCAAAGGCAATGCTGCCAGACCTATCGCCGTCACGAATGCAGAGGGCAGGTACGAGCTATCAACCAATGGCGAGAAGGACGGAGCCGTCGCAGGTGAGTACATCGTCACGATGCGCTGGTACGATGGGAGCGATAGCCTTAAAGACTTTCTGGATGGCAAATATGCCAACCGAGCGAACTCCAGCTTCCGCATCAACGTGGGTGAATCCAACGTAGAAGTTCCTCCATTTCAACTTCAGGCAAGTGAAGCCAATGTGACGAAAGCTGTGCAGCGGCTTGCACAAACGGCAATGCCTCAAAAGTAATATCAATTCAGCGCAGATGCCGTCCACGATTCAAACAGAATGGCATTCGCGCTTGCTATGCCAAGGATGAGGCAACCCTCACCGGCAGGAAGATGAGGTTCCGGACTGTCCCTCCAGCGAGTCCTGAATTCAAGCCAGTGTCTGAAACGGTACAATCGTTTCGTAGTCCACATAGCAAAAAGTAGTCAGACGATGCTGCCGAATACTGTTGCAAAATCCTCGCCTGACAAATCAGCCGTTGTCATCCCTCCGCGAGCATTTCCATATCGTCAGCTCTTCTGGAAGTGGCATCTTTATGCAGGCTGGCTGGGCGGGCCCTTAATCATTCTGATTGCGGTTACCGGAGCGATTCTGGTTTTCAGCCCTGAGATTGATGAACTGCTGCGACCGGATCTCTGGAAGATTTCTCCTCCGATCACAGCTGCCACAACTGTCCTGCCTGATCAACAAATTGTTGACACGATCATCAAGCAATATCCTGACGAAACGATCATCTTCTATCGACAGGCCGAGCGGGCAGATCAACCTTATCAGTTTCTCATGAACGCCAAACGCCTGCGGTCAGGCGGGATTCATGATGTCTGGATCAACCAGTACACGGGGGAAATCGTCGGCGAGCGAATGCGGGAAACATCGTTTGTCCGCATTGTTGAGCAACTTCACCGCCGCCTGCTCAATGGCGAGAACGGTAGTACGATCATGGAACTGATCACCGGATGGATGATCATTCTCACTCTGACCGGCTTCTATCTCTGGTGGCCCAAAACGTGGAAAGCCTTGAAACACGGCCTGACACTTTCAGCTCAAGGAAGTGCTTATAAAGTCAACTGGCGGCTGCACAATACACTGGGAGCCTGGACAGGGATCGCCGTTCTATTGATGTGCCTGACGGGAATGGTCTTCTCCACCTATTCCGGAAGCATGTATCAGAGTGTGAAACAATGGACTTCGGCTAAAAAAAAAGAGCTTCCTGCTTCCGTCCGCCAGGAAGATCAAACCCGAATCGCTATCGATCAGCTCCTGGCGGTTGTCCGTCCACAATTACCACCGAGAACTCCTCTGCAGGTCACGCTGCCCCGGAATGATAAAGCACATTTTGTGCTCGCCACCATTCGCGAGCATCGCCCTCAATGGCACCGGCTGGAAGACCTGGAGACTTGGACTTTCGATCAATTCACCGGTCAACAGGTGGCTCACAAACCCTGGAATCAGATGCATGTGATGGATCGTTTCTGGACTTTCTGTCTGACGGTGCATTACGGATCAATCTTCGGCCTCCCCACAAAAATTATTGCTCTGCTCTCATGCCTAGTGGTTCCGATTCTGTCCGTCTCTGGCTATCTGATCTGGTGGTGGAAGCGACTCAAAAAAGGGAAGGGAGATTCTCAAACATCCCGTGCTCTGCCCAGAAAACTGGAAAATCAGCCGATTTCCCGATGGCTCATCGCCTCATTGATCCTAGTCAGCTTGATCTTCCCCTTGATCGGCATTTCGTTTATCGCTCTGTTCGCCTGGGAGTTTCTACGCTACGGAATCCGCCGACTGCGTCATTCGAGGATCCGACCAGTGTCTTCAGAAGAACCGGCGACCACAGTTCCCCCGCAGTGACATCTCTCTGGAGGAAACAGTTCTCTGGAAATCGTTTATATAGCATCCGGTCATGTCACTCCGACGATTTTCACACATCAAATCTCGTCAGTGGTTGCGAAAGTGACTGTTGGCGGGATTTGAACTTTTTAGTGATGTCAGATGTCTGAGCAAAGTCAAATGACGTCGCACCGTGGGTAAAGTGAGACCCGAAGAACATTTTTCTTGTGTGTGTTGAACTGTCCGTGAAATCGTCAGCACCTCACTTCATCGAGAAGACATGTTGCTTGTGACTCCAGTCATTTCGACAAAATGGAACCATTATTCTGAAAAATCAGCGGGGGGATCGCGGGAGTTTCCATCTGAACCTTGCGTTCAAGTTCTCGCTGGAGAATGCTCATACCTGCTCCCGTGATTTTTACACGGGAGCCAAGAGGGACACTTCGCGAGAGAATTGACTATGCGCATGACTTCGTCACCGAGCATGATTTCATCATCAGTGGCCGTTCTGTCGACACTTGCGGCACTCTCACTTTGCATGCCGGTGGTGAAGGCTCAAGAAAGCGAGCCTGCGGGGCAGATCGTTCACGTGATTGTTCTTGATGGGCCACAGAAGGCGACCGTCGAGAAAGGGAGTCTGCTGCGGATCACGGGATCGACGGTCGCGGGTGGATCGCTCTCCATTGCCGTTAAAGGAGCCGGGAAGCTTGTTCGTCAATCTTCGATACGCACATTCAAAGATGGTCGGCCGATGATTGGTGCCATGGTCACTGAATACGAAGTTGAAGCCACTGAAGCGGGACTTCTCGACATCGTTGTCTCAAAACAGACTTTCGACCGAACGAAGAAGCCCCTCGAAGAAAAGTACACCATCACCGTCAATTAATTCACACAATCACCCGGACGCGGTACGGGTTTCAGGGGCATTGGCGGTTTTTTCTCTAGACCAGGAACTGAGCGTGGCTTATGGTCGCCTCTGTCGCGCCGCAGGGTTGTCGTCACGCACTGGCCTCATGCTCAGCCGGAAATCGTGTTACCATGGTCGGCAGTGCGACTTTTGATGTCCAAATTCAGAGCGATTCAGGGACGAACCAGCATGCAACGAGTCGTGTTGCTCGAACACAATGCCTTAGAAGCCGGTCGGATGGCTAAACTCCTCACGGAGCAAGGCTTCACCGTAGAGACCACAACCACTCCCGCAGAGGCCATTGCCGCTTGTCAAAAGTCGCCTCCGGAACTTGTCGTCACCGACATGCCCGACACCGCCTGTGATGTCCATGCCATGTCGTTTATTAAGTGGTTACACCAGCATCAGCGGCATGTTCCCATTGTCTTGTCGCTTTCCCGAAACGAGGAGATCTGCGCATTACAGGCTCTGGAAACAGGGGCGGTCAGCTATATTCGCAAGCGGCTGCTGGAGCAGGATCTGCCTCAGACGCTCAAAAACACTTATGGTTTGCTTCAGCGAATTACGGCTCAGAAACGCATTCGTAAAGCTCTCGTACGGGCCGAATTTCATTATGAGCTAGAAAACGATCCTTCGATCACGCCCGCCGTTTTAGCCGGTGTTGAGGATGAATTGCAGACCAGCGGTCTGTTTGAAATGGCTGACGTCACCCGCATGGTCATTGGCTTGCACGAAGCAATTGATAACGCCATCTTTCACGGGAATCTGGAAGTCAGTTCGGCGCTACGTGATGCCGGGGCGACGAAAACCTATTTCGAGCTAGCCGAAGCCCGGCGTCATCAGGCTCCCTTTCGTGAGCGGCACGTCCAGTTTCTCATGCGGTTGTCGCGCGAAGGGGCAGAATTTGTTGTTCGCGACGAAGGCCCCGGCTACGATCCCCGAAAGCTGCCCGACCCCACGTCAGTGGATAATCTCGAACGACCCTCGGGGCGCGGTCTGCTTCTGATTCGCAGCTTCTTTGATACGGTCGAACACGGGCCGACCGGCAGCGAACTTCGCCTCAGCAAGAAAGCCACTCGCCAACAGTCAAGTATGACGTGAGAAAGACTCTGTCAGCAGAATTGGCACCACTCCCTTTATGCCACTTAGACGAATCGCAACTTGAAATGGCGCGTTGAAGATCGCAAAACGTGTTTGCTCAGAGTTACTGCAAGGCATGGCACACAGAACGATCTTTCAAGTAAAGCGAAGGTGGGTTGCGCAAAGCCTTAACCCCACCCTACTACTTGCGAGACGAACTATCGGCAGCGTATTTATGAGACCGGTAGCTCATCAATATATTGCATCTGGATCGCCAGGATTTCGTCCTTGGCATCGAAGAAGGCGTTGACCACATCAGGGTCAAAATGTTTGCCCGATTCTTCACGAAGAATCTCGAAACATTTGGAAATGGGCAGGGCTGGCTTGTAGGGGCGTTTGCTGCTCAGGGCATCAAAAACGTCGGCCACAGCCGTGATTCGTCCCTCCAGCGGAATATCAGTACCGGCCAGTCCCAGGGGATAACCTGCACCATCCCATCGTTCGTGGTGAGTCAGAGCCACTTTGGCGGCTAATCCTAAAAGTGGCGACTCACTAAAGTTGAGGATCTCAGAGCCAATCTGCGGATGATGACGGAATTTGTGGACTTCCCGAGGTGAGAGCGGCTCAATAATCTGCTTGCCAAACTGGGCATGTCGTCGCATGTAGTCATATTCATCTGGAAGCAGCTTCCCCTGCTTTAAGAGAATTTCGTCAGGGACACCGATCTTGCCGACATCATGCAGCTGGGCGGCCTGTTCCAGCAGGTCGAGACGTTGCTCGTCCATTCCCAGACGGGCTGCAATAATGCGGGTATAGCGTCCGACACGATAGACGTGATGGCCGGTATCATCATCGCGGAACTCTGCCGCACGCCCGAGGGCATGGACAATTTGCTGCTGGGCGATTTCTAATTGACGTGTGCGCTGACGGACTTCGCGTTCCAGATCAGCGGCATAGGTTCGTTGCCGATCATAATTCTCTTTGACCAGCAGCATGTTCCGGACACGCAACAAGAGTTCATGGATATTGACGGGCTTATTGAGAAAATCCGTCGCTCCCAATTGCAGTGCCCGAATCCTAGTCTCCTGATCGGTATCGGCCGTCAGCATGACCACGGGTGTCCAGGGCATGTCAATCTGGTTACGGAGAATGCCCAGTAACTCAAAGCCGGAACAGCCAGGCATCTGGACATCCAACAGCACCACGTCAAAAGTGTTCTGCCGGAGAAGCTGCACCGCTTGAGTGGCTTGGGACACATAATCCACATTCAGATAGCCCGAATCACGCAATTGCTTGCGAATGATTTTGGCCGAGAGAACCTCGTCGTCGACAATCAGCACTTTCGCTGTCGGAGACTCTGCGGAAAACATGAGCGTCGGAGCCTCAGGATGAGATTCCACCTGTAATTGCTGTTGTGCGATCATATCGAGAACTTCAGTCATTTCTTGATGTTTGTTGATAGTCATCAGGAAGCTCCTACAGCGGTATGGGGAGCAATTTCGAGCCGTGCGGCGATCAATTTCATCTCGGTGACGAGCGGGCCAATTTCACGGTGAGCCTGCTGCTTGGCGGCGACTTCCAATTGTGAAGCCACATCGGCAAAGACTTCATATCCAGCCATGGCTGCCGATCCTTTGAGGCTGTGGGCCAAGGCACTGATCGAGGCAAAATCTTCCTGTTGGAAGGCGTTCATGACCTCACGAAATCTTTCGGGCAAGCTGTCCAGAAACTCCTGGATGATCTCCCTGTACTCTTCATCGATGGGGAGCGTCGAAAGATAGATTTCGTCGATAAATCGTGACGGCGTTTCTCCCTCAACGGCGATTTCCTCTAGGGGAGGCGAGATCTCGTTCAGAGGAGTCAACGAACCTGTATTTGATACGCTATTGGATACGTTGAGAGGCATTTCGCTCGTTTCCGTCATGACCAGTTTGGCGACTAATCGGCAAAGGGCATCACGGTCAACGGGTTTGGAAAGGAAATCGGTACAGCCCGCGTTGAGACACTTCTCGCGATCGCCACGCATCGCATGGGCCGTTAAGGCAATGATCGGTGTCTGACAACCACTGGAACGCAGTTTTGTTGTGGCGGTATAACCATCCATCACGGGCATCTGCATGTCCATCACAATCAGATCGAAGTGGTTCTGTGCCACTGATTCCAGCGCTTGTAGACCATTCTCAGCGTTATCGATGGTGGCTCCAGCCTTACGCAACATCAGACTGATGAGCTTGCGATTGGTGACTCCGTCATCAACAACAAGAATTCGTCTCCCCTGAAGATCAGCCTGATTGCTGCTTGTCTGGTCTCGTGTTTTCTCCGGTTGAGAGATGCGAATGGCTTCGCTGGTGAGACGGACAGCAGCATTGTTGGGTGATATTTTGCAGGGAAACTTGATGGTAAACACACTGCCGCGGCCAAATTGGCTTTGAACCTCAATCGTTCCTCCCAAGCCTTCCACAATCCGTTGACTGATGGCCAGGCCAAGTCCAGTTCCGCCAAAGTTCCGAGTGATACTGGCATCCGCCTGAGTAAATGGAGCGAAGATCCGTTCGATGTTCTCTGGGGCAATGCCAATGCCTGAGTCCTGCACTTCGACCTGAATCACCCCGTCTTCGTCGTTGATTCGAGTCACCAGTGTGCGAATTCGGATCAATCCGGTTTCTGTGAACTTGATGGCGTTCCCCACCAGATTCATCAGGAGTTGCCGCAGGCGATGAGGATCGGTGCAGATCTGTTCGGGAATCGGGCCTTCCCAACAGCATTCTAATTGAAGCCGTTTTTCATGAGCACGCACACGCAGAACCGAAGCGACTTCACAAACCGTATTTTGCGGAGAACACCAGGAAAGATCGAACTCCATGCGTCCGGCTTCCACCTTCGACAAGTCGAGAATATCATTGATCAGCGTCAATAAATGCTGACTGCTGTTGAGAATCGTGCTGTAGTGCTCGCGTTTCTCGGCATCATGAATCTGATCCGAGGCCAGAAGCTCGGTAAAGCCGATAATGGCATTTAATGGCGTGCGGATTTCATGACTCATATTGGCCAGGAAACTGCTCTTGGCTTCGTTGGCATACTCGGCGTGGCGCCTGGCGTCTTCCAGCTTCCGCTCAATGGCCTGCTGCTCGGTCATATCCAGCACGAAGCCCAGGCACAGTCCGGGATCTTTAGGCAACGCGGTCGCCCCGATCAAGACCGACACCTTGCTCCCATTTTTCTGTTGGAATTCACTACGCCACGGCTGCGCACTGCCGTCCGCCATCAGTTCAGCCCGAGCCTCCTGGCTGGCGTCGAGAAATTCAGGAGAGGTCATCGAGAGCCAATTGATGTCACCGGCATCCAGATCACTCCGCGCATATCCGGCAATCCGCAGAAATTCCTCATTGGCACTGACAATCTCACCCCCAGTATTTGCTACCACAATCCCCAACAGATCGGATTTCAGGAGAGCTTCAAATCGAGCATTGCTACGGCGTAAAGCCTGGTCAACCTGCTTACGTTCGGTAATATCGACTTGTGTCCCAAAGAATTGCACGAACTGGCCTTCATCATCGAAGACAGGTTCAATCTCCAGGTTGATCCAGTATTCACGGCCAGACTTGGCATAGTTAACAATCTCGGCTGTGATACGTTCTTTACGAGCCAGTGAGACGCTGATCTGACGAACAGTTTCCTGATTCGTATTAGCCCCCTGGAGCAACGAGCCGGGTTTCTTTCCGATCACCTCTTCCGGCGTGTAACCCGTGAGGGTTGTGAAGCCATCATTGACCCATTCAATTTCCCCCTGGGCATTGGTAATGGAAATTCCATGAGGACTTTTACTCGCCACGAGAGAGAGCTTGGCAATTTCCGCCTGTGCCTTTTTTCGCTCTTCGATCTCTCGCTTTAATTGTTCATTGAGAGCCGCAATACCCGGTAGCTCTAGGACTTTAGGAATGATCCTGATCAATGCGAAAACAGTGAACCAGGAGACCGCAGCGGTCAATCCTTTGACCAACCCCGAAAGTCGATAGACAGGAAACCAGAAGATAAAGCACTCGATCAGGTGTCCGATGCCGCAAGCCATAATGAAGGCGACGAACAACCATAAGATGGCGGGAAAAGGGACATCCTTCCGGCGAAGAATGAAATAGGCAATTGTTAATGGAATTGCGGTGTAGGCACCGAAAATCGCGAAGTCCGAAATGATGTGCAGCCAACCCAGTTCGGCATTCCAGGTTCCGCAGTACCAGCGCGCAGGAAAATCGCTGGTATCGAATAAATTGGCGAAGAATGTCGACGCATTTTCATGCCGGTTGAAAGGAAGCACAGGATCTGCAGTTGCCTGCAAAGGGCACACAGATTCACAACAGGGGCTGGCGGGCATAGATCACCATTGTTCAAAGGACATTGGACATGGTGACCTTAGGTTGAGTTATTTACCTCATTGCTTTGAACCAGCTTGTATCATCAGATTGTTGCCAAAAGGCCACGCACACCCTCAGACCTTAAGGGGTGTAGCGATTAAGCCGCCTGTACATCAGGGTACGCGAGTATGGACTTTGGCTTTCATTGCCATCGATTTGCAAACCGGTTCTGTCATGCCCACCAGTGCCAAAAACCGGATCTCATCGCCCCATGGCTGCGAAAAACCAGAGGTCATCCCGGTGGGATGCGTGACGTTCCGACGTAACGCATCCGTATTAAGGCGTGGATCGAGTTGACATTTTCAACTTGTGACATCGAAAGGCGTTATGAAACGTAATCGTGTTTTAACTGTAATTGCGAGCTTTCCAGACCGCGGGAATGCCGCAGAGTTTTTTGATCAGGGCTGACCACTGGATCAGCAGAAAGAGGAGCACACTGACCGGATGCAAGATCCAACCCAGAAGGCTTTGCCGGTAGGTGATCAGGGCCAATGTTCTTGGAATCCATGAGCAAAGCACGGCCATCGTCGCGACGAGAGTTGTCCAGACGCAACCTCCTGCAACCATTCCGAAGAATCCAAAAGCCCAGGCAAGCCACACCAGCGGCAAGACCTGCCCCATCCCCAGGATGATCGTGGCGGGCAAAATAAGAACGGGTGAGCCAAGGCCCGCCGTCGCGTTCTTTTCCAGTCCCTTCCACGTTTCCAATTCGGAATGGTACATGCGGCAAACCGCCGTCGAGGTGGCATCGAACAAATCGGTCATTAATCCCTGACGGCGATACAACCGGGGAAGATCGAGACCATCGTGCAGTGATTGAGCAATCGACTGATGGCCGCCAGTCACTTGATAGCCGTGACGGGTGGAGAGGACGAACTGCCCGCAGGCGGCTCCCACGCCGGGATCGGTCGTTGATCGCATGCGGCCCATGGGAAGAAAACCCAGCAGCACAAAATGAATCAGCGGGATCAACAACCGGTCGAGAAATCCGGAAAATTGTTGCTGCGGCACACCGCTGACCAGATCGGCCTTCGTTGACTGCTGGAACCCCACGGCACGGGTTGCACCGGTGGGAGAAAGAGTTACATCAGCGTCGATGAACAGAAAGTGATCGTAACGGGCTAACTGGGAAAGAACCCAGCAGGCATGCTGCTTGCCGCACCAGCCAGGTGGCAATGGTGGTGCCGACTCCAGCCGCACGCGGGCATCCTTCTGGCTGAATTCCCGGACGATGTCAGCCGTGGCGTCGGTTGAAGCGTCATCAAGAACAATGACTTCAAACTCGATTCCGGTTGTCGACAGCGCTCCGTCTAACGCTCGTGCGATCGATCGTGCTTCATTGCGGGCAGGAATCAGAATCGAGACGGGCGGCAACTCACCTACAGGAACCGCCGGGACGAGATACCGCCTCCAATTCACTAAAAACAACACCGCCGGCCCGGCAGCCAGCAGTAAGCTCGTCAATGAGAGGAGAAACAGTAGCAAGCGAAAATCCTTGGGAGAACACCGTGGAAACAGAACATAAAAAACGTGAGTTCAATGCGTTAGAGATCACGCTCCCAAATCGCCAACGCCTCAGAGATGCGAGCCTCAAGCCACGGAGTGAAACGATCAATCACATCGCTTGTGTTCTCTGATTCGGCAAATTCAAAAGGAGATTCTGCGAGTGGATGGGGATTTGACCATGACGGAACGGTATTCAAACCCCGAACATCCCCTCCTTCACGTCGATGAAGCCAGGGAAGGCAGGCAAATAGTCCGACCTGCGAACGTCCAATGACATGAAAGTGAAAGATCACTTCAAAGTGTTCCTTGGAAAAAATCTCCAGTGAGCACCATGAGGAATAAGCCTGCCAGTTGGCACGGTAGCCCAGATCATGGGAGACCGTCACTTCCTGTTCGGCGTAGGTGGCAGCTGCTGCCGAGTCATGAGCCGCCGCATGACTGCGTGCTTGATAACTGCTCACGCCTGAAAAAACCGTGTCAAGTTCATCGACCACATGCTCCAGCCGGGTGCGCGTCGTCCACCAGAGTTGATTGGCGAGAGTCACGCCCAGATCGGAAGGCTTTCCGGACTCCAGTGACTTCTCACGCAGGCGTTTGGCGATCGAGACCATACGATCTGAGATCGCAGTACTGGACTCGATAAGAATCGACGACTGGCTGACCGCCGTTCGCAACTCTTTAAGCTGTTGCTTGCCAAGCAGCTTGACCAGTGGCTGAAGATCCCCTTTGTCGGCATTGCGGATGGCGGCGATGTATTGCGGCTTTTCCTTTCGATCAATCACCATCGGCAGCCAACGGCCTTTGAGCAAGACCATCGTCGCGAGTGTTCGCGCCACCCGGCCATTGCCATCTTCAAAGGGATGGATCAATGTGAAGCGATGATGCAACCACGCGGCTTCAATATCGGGGGGGACGCCAGCTTCCAGGTGTTGGCGGTGCCACTCAACCAGTTGATCCATTTCCGACGCGACCTGTTCGGGCGGGCAATACTCGAACCGTCCACTGCCGGGAAGATCGACATGATTGGGCCACGTCTTCCAGTCACCCAGTTTCAGTTGCCTGGGGCCACGATTTCCGAACTGATCCACCGCAAGATAAGTCTGCTGGTGAGCCATCAACACCTGATGAAGTTCGCGAATGAAACTCACCCCCAGCGGGCGTTGGTCAGCGACAAAGGAATAGAGACCCTGGATCGCCCGTTGATGATCTTCAATCTTCCGCAGCACCTCGATAGGCTCTTCGTTTCCCACGTCTTCGTGCGAAACCAGAGCCGCATCGAGGCCATGCTGAATCAACGTTTCTGTCGCTGATCTCGAAACGGTGTAAGCATCTTCGATGATTCCGGTTTCAATCGACCAGCGGCGATGCAGCCTTTCCGTGAACTCCTTGTAAGCATCGCTCTGTCTGAGTTCTTCTGCCCGATCAATCCATGCCTGCATCCCCGCCTGAACCGCCTTGTTGACCAGCGATTGACGCCAGTCGGCCGGCAGATCTTCAATGGGTGACCACTGGCGGGAATGAGGTTCCGACGACATCGATTTGCTCTCCAGGCGAGATGCCTTTAACCACCTGTTTCCAGCCGGATGTGCTGGATCTGGTGTTTGATCAGCCATTCGAGCCAGCGTTCCTGGTCTTCGGTGATCTCTAATTCCGTCCGGCTGCTGCTATCCAGCGGCGAGACAATCGTGAGTACACCGTCATCCAGCGAAACCTTCGCATCGGCCTCGCTGATCCAGTATTCCTTCGACGCCAATTGCGCCGGAGCAGTTCCCGTCCCCGCAGGAGAGGCAAAGTAGGTCACGTCATGCCGAAAGCGATCCGGCATGACACAGGAAGGGACATCGGTACGGTCGACAGCAATCACGCGAATGGCCATTACCAGCCTGCTCCCTTGGTCTTCGTTGGAATCCGACAAAGATACATATCAGCGGTAATGTACAGCATCGAGCCATCATCACCCCAAGCCACGTTGGAGGTGGCTTCCTTGGTGTCAATCCGCCCCAGAAGCTTTCCTTCCGGTGAATAGACATGGACACCGCCCGGCCCGGTGGCCCAGAGCCGCCCTTTGGCATCAACCTTCAAGCCATCTGGCAAGCCCTTGTGCTTCCCCACCATACTGGTGACATCAACCAGAATACTTCCCTCACCGATCGTACCATCTTCCTTTACAGGGAACTTCTTGATGATGGCGGCTTTAGGGTCAGATTGCGCGACATAAAGAAATTTTTCATCAGGCGAGAACGCAATCCCATTGGGGCGAGTCATTTCTTTGGTCAGCAGTGTGAGCTGATGGCGGCCATCGGCTTGCAAAGCCAGCTTGTAAACACCGCAGAAATCGAGTTCACGGACAGGGTCTTGCGGCCCTTTCGGAAGGCCATAAGGAGGATCGGTGAAGTAGTATTCACCAGTTGACTTCATGACAACATCATTGGGGCTGTTGAGCCGCTTTCCTTCGTAATTATCGACAAGAGTTCGCTTGCCACCCTGATGGGTCAGAACAGAAAGCCGGCGGTCGCCATGTTCGGCAGAAACCAGTTGGCCTTTGCCATCAAAGATCAATCCATTGCAGCCGGGTTCGTTGCCATAGCCGGCAATGCCCGTGAAGCCCGAGGGCTTGAGGAACAGAGAAGATCCTTTCCCCAATTCCCACTTCATCACGCTGTTGCGAGGAATGTCGGAAAAGAGCAGAAAGTTCCCCTTGCGGTTCCAGACGGGGCCTTCTGTCCATTCAAAACCACCCGAGACGACTTCAATTTTCGCGTCGGTCGCCAGCACATCATCAAGTTCAGGGGAGACACGAATCACCTCCCCAAGGGTGGGGAAGTTGGTTGTGTTCTGCGCATGGGCCACTGGCGCAATGCCAGCCATCAGCACGAAAACAAGTGATGAAACCATGAGAGACCAGCGGTTGAGCGAAAGCCGCAAGTTCATCGTTAGAACCTTTCTATAAAAAGTGAGACAAGAAACGGAGAGACAAGAAAAGAGCCAGAACTCAGGCCAGAGTCTGCCTGAATTCGTTCAGCAAGGCGATTGCCAAAGTGAAGTTCGCTGATGGAAGGAGGGCAAGTTCTCCGAAACAGTCGGCTTCAATACATCCGGTTCAGTGAGAAGCAGAGCATTTCATTCGTTCGACGTGTCAGGTTACAGTCCCTGTTCAGCGTCATCAACAGCCTGTTGAACCGTCGAGAGAGATCTCCATGCCTCTTGTCTTTGTCGACAACGCCTGCTGGCAGTCCTTTTTTTTCAGCAGGTCTCCCTCTGTCGAGAGAATGATTATGATCTTTCTGAAGTCAGTAAGAAAAAGCGGGCTGAACGGCATCGGGTGAACGATACGTTTGCAGTTACCCCAATTGAGCATGGATAACATCAATGGCCAAATGTGATCAGGGATATCTCTGCGAAGTCTGCGGTGACGAGGTCGAAGATCTGAGCGAAAGCGATCTGTATCTCCGATTCGTCATCGGTGAAGTCCCCGTGCGCGAGCTATTGACAGCACCCGAGCGACATCTTCGCTGTCATCCGTTTCTCGCACAGTTCATCCTGCACGACCAGTTTCCCCCCATCTCAATGGAAGGGCCGTTCTCGAAAGAGAACTTCGATCCCGTGGAGCGCCAGCGTATGGAACAACTGGTCACGCGAGGGTACAACCGGCTTCAGGAACTTCGCACACTTCCGCCCATGCCAATCAACCAATATCCCCTTCCCGAGTTTCTGGAACAGAACCCGGCCGTGCCAGAAAACGGTTTGGGCTGACCGTTCTTCCCGGATAACGTCTCAGCGTGCTGTCACAATGAGCTTTCACAGCGTGCTGTCTGTTAAGTCTCTCTTTCACTGAAGGCTCATGGCATGGCTTCGCTTGTTAATCACGTGCCTGCGTGAAGGATCTTCTCTCAAAATCAGGTCATACAAAGCGATGGCTTCCGGTACGCGGCCTGTCTGCACATAGACATCGGCCAGCAGTTCCCGAGTGCTGTTCTTGGGGCCGGGCACAGCCAGTGCCCGCTGGAGATAGTGTTCCGCCTGCACGGGATCTTTCATGCCGTGCCAATAGGCTTTGCCAATCTTGAAGGGGATATCAAACCGATCAGGCGCAGCACTTTCACAATCTTTGAGATAGGCAATGGCTTCTTCGGGATTGATCGGAATGAGGGCTTCACCCAGTGACGTCAGGTATTCCACATTTCGAGGTTCAATCTGCAGCGCCTGATGAAACATGGCCGCCGCATCCCGGTTCTCACCCAAAGCCAGGAGTGCCATGCCAAAGCTCTCGTAAGAGCCAGCCCGTTCGGGATATTGCTTGAGCAAAATCGCTGACTGTTTAGCGGCTTCTTCTTTTTTGTCCTGTGCCAACAGGAAAAGTACCAGGTTTTTCCGCGGACGAAACGCCAGCGGATACTTCTCGACGGTGTCCTTCCAGATCGACTCGCTGGTGGCATAAGCCGTATTACGGGAAATGGTCGTGAGCATCAGGGCCAGTGCGATAAGGCTCAGTGTGACAACACCAGCCTTCTGGAGAATTCGATTGGAGGCGGGACTGGTCGTCCAGCTAACCGGAAGATTACGGATGATCCCCCAGAATCCCGCCACAAAGAGGATGCTCAGAAACGCACTGGGCAGATACATGCGGTGTTCAAAGTAAACATCGACGATGGGCACAATGCTGGAGGTGGGAGCCAGCACCAACAACCATCCCCCCGCGAGAAACCCCACGCGAGGATAGCGGAACATGAAAAAGACAATCCCTATTAGCATGGCAGCAAAAGGGACTCCTTCGGGGAGTGCCGCCTGCCATGTCATCCGCCAGGGCCAGTCGGTATCAATCGCCTGATGGGATGGCCAGATCAAAAGCCTGAGGTACTGGCCAATCACACTGGGTTGAGTCAGCAGATATTGCCACCATGCGCCCTGGCTGGCTTTGCCAATACCGGCTTTGGTATATCCTTCGCCATGGCCCACCATAACAGCCGCCAGCACCAGTAGCGTCGACCAGCACATCAGATGGAGTCGCCAGCGACGTTGAATCAACTCCTTGAAGCTTGTGGCAAAATAAGCACGATCCAGCCAGACAAGCATCAAGGGGGCTGTCGCCAGGATCTCTTTACAGAGCATTCCCCCGCACAGCGCGAAAAATAACGCCAGCCGGGGCCGCCAGCTGGAAGAGGAAATACTCCAGACCAGCAGAAACAAGCTCAGCAGGTAAAAAAACGTCGCCATGGATTCCTGTCGCTGATAGGTATACGTCACGGCTTGAGTTTGAAGCGGATGCACCAGCCAGAGGAGACTGCTGAAAAACGCAATCAGCCAACCATCACGGCGAGAGGTTTCGCTGGAGCGGGGACTGCAGCGAATGACCGATTTCACAATCAATAAAATGAGAATGGCATTGCCCACATGGATGAGAACATTGACCAGTTGATAGCTCCAGATGGCGTCTTTGGTCAGTGCATAATTCAGGGCAAAGCTTGCAAAGGGGAGTGGCCGGGAGGTTGTCCACAAGTAAGCGGGGGGCCACAACTGATGCACAGGTTTGTAATACAGAATGAAAGTGTGGCCGTCGAAAACAAAGGCCACGTGATAGATGTTCCAGTAAGCCACAAATCCTGCAACGATGAGCAGGCTGACAAAAAAAGCCCCCAGCCATGATTGAGGCAAGCCGCTTTTTGCCGGCTCCATTTTCACAGGAGCGTTCTTTGGCAGGAGGTCCTGCGATTTCTCATGTTCCATGGGCCAGCCAAAACCAGACGGAATGAGGGATAAAATCATGCTTGCGAAGGAAATGAACCAAACGATTCGTTAACAGTGACGCTAGTTGGCCTGAGCCAAACTCTCAACAGACACACGAGAGTTCATCATTAATTCAGATTCTCCAGACTCTCAGGAAGCATTCCAATCCTTCTCCCTGAGGGAGAAGGTGGCCGAAGGCCGGATGAGGGGGAATGCGTGGCTTTTGATGAAAGGCAGCACGTTGTCATCGATGACATATGATCGATAACTAACTGAAACACGGATAATTAAATACCCCTCACCCCGGCCCTCTCCCGCAAGCGGGAGAGGGAGTCTCCAAATCCTTCTCCTGCTAGCGGGAGAAGGTGGCCGAAGTGGTTGTTCACGCATGTCGCTGCTTTGTGCCGCACTGGTGCGAGCGATAATTTTGAGGGAACTCGACATCAAACCAGCGCCGAAGTTATTTTGATTGACCTTCCCTGCTCGCTTCATGCCCTCTCCTCCTGAATAAGCCCTCCATTTTATGACACTGCAAACATTTGCTTCACAAATTCTCTCCTTTTGGTTGCCTGCTTCTGCCATCCTGATGGCTGTGAACCAACCGGCACGGGGGGACGAAGTGAATCCCGCGCATAGTCAACTGCGTGTGATGTCATTCAACATTCGCTATGGCACAGCGAAAGATGGAGCGAATCATTGGGATTACCGCCGTAATTTGCTGATTGAAACCATCAAGGCCTTCGATCCGGATCTTCTGGGAACACAGGAGACTCTGGGTTTTCAAAAGGATTACATCTCGGAAAAGATCCCTGGTTTCACCTCATTTGGCGTGGGGCGTGAGGATGGGGGGAATCAGGGAGAAATGACCGCCATCTTTTTCCGCACGTCCCGCTTTGAGAAATTAGACGGTGGTCACTTCTGGTTGAGCGACACTCCAGAGGTCATCGCCAGCAAGGGTTGGGACACGTCACTTCCGCGAATGGTCAGTTGGGTCAAGCTCAAAGACCTGAAGGCGAGTCCGCAGTCGCCAGATGCTGCTCCTTTCTATTTCTTCAACACTCACTTCGATCATGTGGGGAAGATGGCTCGTGTGGAGTCTGCGAAACTCATTCGCCAGAAAATGGCCGCGATTGCCGGCAAGTCGCCAGTCATTCTCACTGGTGACTTCAATGCGAGCGAGAATTCCGAGCCTTATCAATCGCTCTTCGGTTCATCGGCGTTGGCTGACAAAGGACAGTTTTCTCTTCGTGATGTTTTTCGGGTCGCGCATCCTCACTCCCTTAAAGAAGAAGGGACGGCTAATGGATTTGTCAGCACGCAACGTACCGGTGCCCGCATTGACTGGATCGCTGTGACGCCAGACTTTGATGTCCAATCGTCTCACATCGATCATACAGAAGTTCAGGGGCGGGTTCCTTCAGATCACTTTCCCGTCACCGCGGTGCTGAAGTGGCGGTAGCCTCAGTGGCTATCCGAAAGCGCTCAAATCCTTCTTTGGTTGAGAGATCTCTACAAGTCCTTCTCCCTGAGGGAGAAGGTGGCCGCAGGCCGGATGAGGGGATTGGTATTAGCTTTGGAATACGGCTGGTTCATTGGCCCTCACCCCAACCCTCTCCCTCGAGGGAGAGGGAGCCTTCCCGGAGAGACTCTCAGCGGCATGAAGAGACATGTGGCATGGTGTGACACCAGAAAGTGACGACCTTTCTTTTGCAGAGTCCGCAATCTCTGCGGGTTGTGGGTCACATGGTGAAGAATCATCTCATCGATCAGCCAAGAGACCAGCGCATGACTGATTCTCTGCGACGAACAACTCACTTCGCGATGATCAATTCTCCTGCGATCACAACCAGCGTCTGCTGTGTGATCATGATCACGCAGGTTTGATTCTGTGAAGATCGCTGCGGGATCAATCATCAGAAAACCCCGTGAAATCAGGCTGATTTCATCATCTCTTGCGTCAACAAGAGAACGTGAAAGGCTTCATTAAACATCATGGCTCAATCGATGAGAGAGAGCATCGATGGTTGTCTTCAAGGTGTTCTTTCATGAGTCGATCTCATCCATGTTGAGGCCCTCATGATGATGCCAATTGAAGAGGCTTGATGGCTCTGTCCATCGTGTCTGCATGAGCGCGATCAAGAAACCTTTGAGATTTCATCCCCTTTTGAGTTGCTCATGCAGATATATGGCTTGAAGTATTTCAAGGAATTCATAGGATATCGCCAGTTCGGTGGCGTTGTGATGAATGTGTCTGTTGTCAAGTGAGTCAATGACCTCTGCCAAGGTTGTTCACAGAAGCCTGACAACGATCGCGATAGCGGGGCATGTTCATGATGAAGTCGCTCGGCTTGCCAAGGTTGGCGGTCGGTTGTGAACGTTTTGAGTGACCTGTCTTTCTCCCGCAAGATGCCCGGTAAGCCAGCGGGAAGGATGGTCACGAGTTTTCTCTGATTTGGAGGAAGAGCAAGTGGCCAAGAAGAAAGCCGCAGTGAAGAAAGCCGTCGTTAAGAAGGCTGTTGCTAAGAAGGCCGTCGCTAAGAAGGCTGTCGCCAAGAAGGCAGTTGCCAAGAAGGCCGTCGCAAAGAAGGCTGTTGCCAAGAAGGCCGTCGTCAAGAAGGCAGTTGCCAAGAAGGCCGTCGCAAAGAAGGCTGTCAAGAAGGCTACCTCAGCACCAACACCAGCCGCTTCCTAAGTTCTTTGCGTCGAGTTCTTCGTGTCGAAGAGGATCAGGATTGTCTTAGTCAGCTTTTTTCGTCTGGCCTTTGAGTTCGCTCAACCGGGTCTGACGGCCTGCGACCAACCCTGATTGACTTGATGTTTTGATGCACACACCTCTGCACCGGAGAAAACGTTTCACTTTGAGACGATGGGGTTCTGTCGCTTTTAGCAAGACCTCTCTTTTTCCGATGTGCAGTTCTCGTTACAGCGAGCAAGCGGCGACCACCTTTGAGATGGTCGCCGCTTGCTGTTTTATGACCCCGGAACTTCCCCGTCTCTGCTGGCCTGCTCACCTGATCTGCTCACGGCCTCTTGCTTGACTCGTCAAATCCGGCTTGAATCTCCGTTCAGCAGGTGTCTCGTTTTATTGCGTCCTGAGGATCCTTTCAACAACCTGGAGTTGAAGGCGCAATTGCCTTTGTTCGTCGTAGATTCTATGCTCGACGTGAAGCTTGTTTGGACAATTGTTTGTGCTTTCGTGGCGCCGCGATGGTCTGACCAAAAAGACTGAGATCTCAACCGGGTGATTTTTCCACGCTGATTTTTCCATTGGGAGTTTCTGGATGTCTACTGCCTCATCTGCGGGTCTGCTGCCTCCCCCTCCCGTTCCCATGGATATGACCCGCTGGTTGATTTGTATTATCGCAGCGATTGGCTTTGCGTTCGACATTTATGAACTGCTCATGCTGCCGCTGATTGTCCGACCAGCGCTGCTCGAGCTTGTCGGAGCTCAACCTGGTAGCCCTGAGTTTTTGATGTGGGTGGGGCGGCTGTTTTACATTCCCGCGTTTGCTGGCGGCCTGTTTGGACTGCTGGGTGGGTATCTCACAGATCGGCTGGGACGGCGCAGTGTGCTGACATGGAGTATTCTGCTCTATGCGGGATCTGCTTTTCTTGCCGGCTTTTCGACAAGCATCTGGATGCTTCTTTTCTTCCGCTGCACGATGTTCATTGGCGTGTGTGTGGAGTTCGTGGCGGCTGTCGCGTGGCTGGCCGAACTCTTTCCCAATCCTCATCAGCGTGAAAAAGTGTTGGGATACACCCAGGCCTTCTCTTCGATCGGCGGGTTGCTGGTCGCGGTGATGAATGGTCTGGCCATTCGTTTCGCTGTTGATCTGCCGCCCACGTTCATTCCCGAGTTTGCTGTTGGCTTCTGGGGAGCGATTGAACCTGCTCATCACCACGAGGCCTGGCGCTACACGCTGATGTCAGGGCTGATCCCGGCGATACCATTGATCATCATTAGGCCCTTCTTGCCAGAATCACCGGCCTGGAAAGAAAAGTCGACCGCAGGAACACTCAAGCGGCCGAGCATTGCTCAGCTGTTTTCGCCCCAGTTGCGTAAGACGACGATCGTGACAACGCTGATGTTCGCCATGAGCTATGGAGCCGCCTTTGGTGCCATCCAGCAGATCCCTCAGATTGTGCCTGGCCTGGCTGATGTGAAAATCAAAGCGGCAGCAGCCGCTGAAAAAGCCAAGTTGCCACCTGATCCCGAAGTGGCCAAGAAAGCCAAGATCGGCGCCATGCGGCAATACGAGCAGAAGATTGCCAGCGAATACACCAAGGTGCAGGAGATCGGCGGTCTGGTTGGTCGTTTTCTGCTGGCGCTGTTGGCTGTGCGGATTGTCAGTCGCCGAAAACTGCTGTGGTGCCTGCAGATTCCCGGTTTGATCGTTCTCCCGGCTGTCTTTGCCCTGTTCCTTCAGGTTGAAAACCAGACCTACTTTGAAGTGAACCTGGAAGGGATCCTGCTGGGTGTGTTGCCGATCACCACGGTCTCACTGGGCGTTTTCCTGGCGGGTCTCTTTGTGGTGGGGCAGTTCAGTTTCTGGGGAAATTATCTTCCTCGCGTTTATCCGCTGCACTTGCGTGGTACTGGCGAAAGTTTTGCGGCCAACATTGGTGGTCGCATGATCGGCACCAGTTTTGCGCTGGTCACCACTACGATTGCCGGTTTTCTCACGGCCAAAGCAGGTGTTGAAGGGGGATTCTCACCTCCGATGGCCTTCTCGATTGCCGCTGCCAGTGTCGCCGGTTTTGTGACGTTGGCTGGCTTCGCCTTGAGCTTCTTCTTACCTGAACCCTCTTCAACCGATCTGGATTAGTTGGTGTTTGATTACCACATCAACTCTCAATACCCAACTCCCAATACCAGGAACCATCATGTCTACTGTTGATCCTGCCAGGATTGCCGCCGCTAAAGAACAACTTGATCAGCACACGGTTGAAACGGTGCAATGGCATTTCAGCCCTGAGACGGGTTCGCCGTTCTGGCTGGAGAAAGCCACGACGTTTAACTTCGATCCCCTCAAAGAGGTGAAGTGCTTCGACGACCTGAAGAAATTTCCACACTTTGAAGACGAATGGTTGCGTGGTGGCCCGATCAGCCGCTGGGTGCCCAAGGGGTTGGCTGGCAAGCCGGTCTATGTCTTTGAAACCGGCGGAACCACAGGCTTGCCCAAAAGCCGCATGGTCATTGAAGATCACTGGATCGACTATGAAGAGTTTTCCAAGACGCTCGATGACAAATGGTTCCCCAAGGGTTCCAACTGGTTGATGCTTGGCCCTTCCGGCCCGCGGCGTCTGCGATTGGCCATTGAGCATCTGGCGCAGCATCGTGGTGGGATCTGTTTCTGCATCGATCTTGATCCGCGCTGGGTGGTAAAACTGCTCAAGCAGGGCCGCATCAAGGAAGCGGAAGACTACAAGAACCACTGCATCGAGCAAGTGCTGACCATCCTCAAAGGAGGCCACAACATCAAGTGCGCCTTCATGACGCCCAAGCTGCTCGAAGCGCTGGCTCTCAAGCTGATCGATAACGGCAGCAGCATTGCCGAAGAAGGGATCACGGGGATCTTTGGTGGCGGTACCGAGTTTTCACCTCAGTGGTATCGCTACTGTTCCGAAGAACTCCTCGGCCCCGATGTTTTCATGACGCCGACCTATGGCAACACGCTGATGGGCCTGGCCTGTAGTAAGCCATTCGATCCTGCCGACAATTACAAGATTACCTATCACGCTCCTCAACCGCGTGCGGCGATCGAAGTGGTGGACTTCAAGGACTACAACACATTGGTTGACTACGGCCAGACAGGCCGCGTGAAGCTTTACACCATGACCAAAGAACTCTTCGTCCCCGGCTTCATGGAACGTGATGAAGGTGAACGTGAACTTCCTTGTGAAAAATTCCCCTGGGACGGCATCAGCGGCACCCGCCCCTTCCATGAGATTGCCAAAAGCACAACGGTTGGGGTTTATTAGTGGTACGACCACTCTGTCCTGACAGGTTGCTGAGCTTGTCCGCAGGCTCGTTGGCCTGCTCAGCACTCTTTGCTTAACCCGTCAAATCAGTATGGAAGTTCCACGAGTTTGGCACGTTCTTCCACTTTCTGCCTGGAGGTTTCAGATGTCCTCAGCGACTGATGCCACGGCTGACAAGGCCAACTGGCTTTTTGAGCATGAAATTGCTGATCAACTGGTCGGAGCAAGCCCTGAATCTTTCGTCGCAATTGACGTGGAGTCAGGTGACTACGAAGTCCATACCAAGGGAATTGTCGCTATTCAAAAAGTTCGTGAGAGACACCCGGAGAGCAGACCATTCCTGAGAAAAGTCAGCAGCCCTCTGGCATTTGCCATGGGGTCGTGGCGACGTGTTTCGTAATCGTGGGAGGGAGCCGGCTTGAAGGGATACATCAACGAGCGGCTGGAGCCAATTTTACCAGTTTACCTGCTGGCGAGTGACGAACGCTCTCTTCAGGTTGAAGCCATCATCGATACAGGCTGTACGACGTATCTGGTTCTGGATCATGGCGTCATACAGGAATTAGGGCTATCTCCGGTTGGCACAGGTCAGTATCTCACAGCAGACGGAAGTCTGGCCACAGGTGAGATCTATCAGATCGATATTATCACCGAGTTTGGGCGTGCAACTGTTGAGGCTTACGGCGGTGGCACCTCAACGCTGATCGGCATGGCTTTGCTCGCTGGTTTTTCACTTCGGATGAATATTATTGCAGGTGGAGAGGTTGTCCTGGAGGCTCTGGTAGAAAATGAAAATTCTCACCTGACCTGATACCAGGAAGATCTCTGTTAAAAGCAATTTGCTCACAAACTTTCAAATACTGAGTCCTCCCATGTTTGATGTTCCCATCCTTCGCTTTGGCAAGCCTTACGACAGCATGGAAAAAGTGGAGATTAACCACTTTGAAACCGGCGAGACATTAGCTCTGTTGCATCAGGCGACAGGGGCGATGGTCAAGATGGATTTGCGCAAGGCCCAGCAATCGCGCGAAGCGTTGCGGCAGTTTTCCATTGATCAGCTCATCGAGATCTGCAAGAAGGCGGCTGACCTGTATCTCAATGCCGAACTTCCCTGCGGGACAGGGACGCTGACTCCCGATCAGTTCTGTCGCATGCAGTCGGCAACGACTGGTATTCCCATTTCACTCTGTGCATTTAATATGCGGAAGAACTCGTATGTTCTTTCGCATATGGGCGAAGTCATCGACGCTCTCACCCGCGGCCTGCCTCACGAGATTCTCTCGAAAGGCTATGGCATGGAATCTCGCGGCGTGATGGTCAGTTATCAGGCCAATACGCCCGTGCTGGCTGCCGTCCTGCCTTCCAACTCACCGGGTGTGCACACACTGTGGCTACCGGCCATCCCGCTCCAGATCGGCTTGATGCTTAAGCCAGGCTCGCAGGAATTCTGGACACCTTACCGCGTGACGGAAGCGTTCTTTGCTGCCGGCCTGCCGCGCGAAGCCATTTCTCTCTATCCCGGGGGCCATGATGTCGGTGGCGGCCTGCTCAGTGATGCCCAGCGTTGCATGATTTTCGGCAGCCAG
The DNA here is from genome assembly GCF_056500625.1 of Planctopirus sp. SH287. Classification (NCBI taxonomy): domain Bacteria; kingdom Pseudomonadati; phylum Planctomycetota; class Planctomycetia; order Planctomycetales; family Planctomycetaceae; genus Planctopirus; species Planctopirus sp. SH287. Next base: position 4,647,836 of record NZ_CM151403.1, read on the forward strand.
CAAACCATTCAGCAGCATGCTGGCAATCCGAAAGTTTCTGTGCATGGCCCTGGCTTCAGCAAGATTATCCTGGGTGACGATGTTGTCGACCGCTGGGAAGAATATCTCGACCTGATGGCGGACAGCGTGGCAACCAACGGCGGTCGCGGGTGCATCAACTGCTCCAGCATCTATGCTTCGCGGCATACCGCAGCGATTGCCGACGCGCTCGCACAAAAGCTGAGCAGGATTGTGCCGCTCCCTGCGGATGACCCTCAAGCGATTTTGGCCGCTTCGGCGACTGCTGGTGTTGCCGAAAGCGTTTCAAACCAGATCGATGAAGGCCTCGCGGCAGGTGGCAGCACCGATGTCACAGCGAAGTACCGTGAGGGTGGCCGGATTGGTCAACTTGGCAAGTCCGAATACCTGCTTCCGACGGTGATCCACTGCACGTCACCCGAAACTAAGCTGGCCAATGCCGAGTATATGTTCCCCTTCGTTTCGGTGGTGGAATGTCCGCAGAACCAGATGCTCAAGGCTATTGGCCCGACACTGGTCTGCACAGCCCTGACCGATGACGCCAAGTTCTCACAGCAGTTGCTGGATGCGTATCACATCGACCGCTTGAATCTTGGTGCGGTGAAAACGGTGCAACTCAACTGGTTGCAGCCGCACGAAGGGAACATTGTGGAATTTCTGTTCCGCAACCGTGCCTTCCAGAACAGTCCCCCTCCCGCCCATTGATAATGGGAAATGACGAACTCTGTCATGTTTTCGGTCTTTGAGGCCGTTTACCATTCCCAGAATGATGCTGGTGAACGATCATAGGGGCGCTCACCCGTTTTGTTTCCTTCATCAGGCCGGTTTTGTCATGCCCCGCGACTTCATCAGTGAGAGTCTGTCCCACGATCCGATTCACGGATACATCCCCTTCATTTCCCGCGCGGGCTTGCCTGCGGGAGAGACGGCCGAACAGGACATCATTGATCATCCGTGGGTGCAGAGGCTGCGTCACATCCATCAATTGCAGACCGCCTGGTGGGTCTTTCCAGCCGCTGAACACATGCGATTCCAGCATGTCATGGGAGCGATGCATCTGGCTTCTGTGGCGATTGATTTCTGGTATGACTCACTCTGTGAAGCCAGCCGGAATGTTCCCTCGCGGCCTTATGTCGAATCGCTGCTGCGGATGGCGGCTCTTTTGCATGATGTGGGGCACGGCCCGTTTGGCCACTTTTTTGATGACCACTATCTTTCGCAATTTCATGTCACTCATGAAGACGTCGGCGGCGCCATCATTGAGCAGGAGTTAGGTGATTTGCTTCGCGGCATCCGTCGCAATCCCAAAGGCGAACTTAAGCCGCTGGAAGAACTTGATCCCCGACAGATTGCATGGCTGATTCGTCGTCCCAGACCGGGAACCGCCGACGATGAAGGACATCCCGACTGGCTGCGAAAACTTCGCGGGATGTTCAGCGGGATCTATACCGTCGACAACATGGATTTTGTGCTGCGGGATGCCTACATGACAGGCTATAACGTCCGGGCCTTCGATATTTCACGGCTGCTGCATTACTCGTTCTTTACACCGCAAGGATTAACGATCCATGTGCGTGGATTGCCGACGTTGATCAATTTTATTGAAACGCGTGCCAACCTGTTCCGTACGGTTTATTTTCATCGCACAGTACGGGCGATTGATCTGGCGCTGGAAGAATTATTTCCTGAGACAATGCCACATCTGTTTCAAGGAAACCCGATTGGCCAATTAGAGAACTATCGGCGATTGACAGAGTCCTCGTTTCTGGTGGATGTCGACCGCTTTTCACAATCGAGCGATGCTGCGACGCGCGACCTGGGTCAGCGGTGGCAGAAGATTCTTTCGCGAGAAGTCCATTGGAAGATGGCGACTGAGCGGACAATGGGTTACTACAACAGTTCGGCTGAGAGGATGTCGATCTTTTCGGAACCTGATCTGATTGAACAACGCATTCGCGACCGTCTGCCTGCCGAGAAAAAGTCGATTGAAATGCGGATTGATGTGGCCCGGCATTATCACCGACCGAGTGGCCGGCTTCCCGTGGGTGGCCAGAATCACCTCTTTGATCCGGCGGCGGGCGGGATCGCAGAACTCTCGGATGATGAACTCTTCCGACAGCTTCCCTTAAGCCTGTGCGTCTTCCGGGTCTATTCCCGAGAACATACGAACGACGCCGCTATTACCGCTGCCCTTCAAAGCATTCTGGGTGACGCCAGCGATGCCAAGACGAATATGTAATACGAATCGCAACTTGAAATGCGTATTAATCTGACCGTGGTCGGGGAGCCGTGTGGGGAATTCATGGCACGAAGGCAAGCATGGCACACAGTACACAGAGTGCTACTGCAAATTGAAATGCGTATTACTTGATTAAGTCAGAGGCTCCGGGAAGTCGTGCGGGTGAAACTCCCGCGTCGGTTCCATCGGTGGCAGCATTCAACAAGGGGTTGGAATCGGTCGTCGTGTCGAGTTCAATCTCTTCAGGAGTGATCGTCTCGAACGTTTTTGTCATCCAGCGGCCGCGCCATTCAATGGGAATATTTTGCGAGCTGGACAACTCTCCACCGACATTCCAGAACTGTTTCCAACGATCAAATCGCAACTTGTAGGTCGAAGTGCCGTTTTGCCAGATGGGTTCAATCGCGTCGTAAAAGTTTCTTTCTCCTGACCAGTTCAGCATTCGTTTGAGATCCGATTCTCCGGCCATTCCCTGCTGAAGAATCAGTGGTTTCCCGTGGCCCACTGCAAAGATTGAATTGCGAATGGCACAGGTGAGTGGCCGCAGCGAGGAGGCAAAGTCTTCGCCACCGCCAATGGAAAGGAATTGTTGCCGCGTCAGCACGGTGACATGATTCATCAGAATCTCAATCCGTTCTGACTCGGCCATGACATCCATGGGGCCTTGTGTTTTGAAGACTTCATCTTCAACCGCAATCAACGACTCATCCAGGACATAGCGTGCCGGGCTGGGGTCATCCAGTGTGCAGAACCGGGTGGTGCCTCTGACAAGGCACCCCATGAATGCGACTTCGGGAACTGACGCGCCGACACCCATTTTCATGGGAATCATGATCGCGGCAGGCTGACCGACGGGCATGGTTTGCTGGATGACTGTCGCCGCCACATGGCGCGGATTTTTTACGGTCACACGCATCTGCTGCAATGTCAGCTTTTCAGTACGCTCGGTGTTGAACAAAGTCCATAAGTCGGCGTTAACCGTCTGAGGAATCTCAAAATCAACGTCGAGGTTCACCAGTGACAAGCTTCCTCCTGCCACAGTCACCATGGCGGGCTGCAAACTGTCCTGAGGAGCAAAGAGAATCGTCGGGCGATATCCTCTGGCTGCCCGAATCGTTAACGACTTGCCAGCCACACGCAATGGCTTTTCAGGCGCAAGTTGTCGTCCCTGATATCGCAGTTCAATGACATCCCCGGATCGGGCCGAAACACAGGCCGCCTCCAGGCTTTCAAACGTCTTTCCCCCCACAATGGATATCGCGGCAGAAGGCAGTCCATGAGCCTCTGGGCGAGTCGTCAACGAGTCCTGGTTTCCATTGCGGCTACCAGCCAGATCCTCTCCTCCCCTGTTTTCAGAAAAGGGAGGGAGATCAATCTTGCCCGGCGCGGGACGAGTGGCCTCCCGCGATGTGGGCATCAGGGCTGTAGGCATCTGGGCTGTGGGCATCTGGGCAGTGGGCATCTGGGCAGTGGGCATCAGATTTTCCTGGGAACCTTTCGCAAGACTGGGCGGAACGGGCTGCGTTCTGTCCGTCATGCCGGTCTCCAGAGGAGGCGGAAGAAGATCCCCATTGCGAGAAGTTTCTGCCAGTTCCTGATTCGCACGAGCATCGATTTTAGGGTAGGGACGCAGCGAGCGATTCGAGAAGATGTTTTCAAACCAACTGGGAATGGCAGCGTCACCCAAAGTCGGGATTAACAAGGGGGAAATCGAGTTACTTTCGGTGATGGGGACATTGTCCATCCCGCTGGCCAGGGGGGCCGTCTCTGTCGAGCTTTCCCCTTTGACGGGAGAATTTCCTGCGGGAGTTGTGACGCCGATAGGACGCTCATCGAGTGGAGCGTTCACAGGTGGCAACACGGAGATCAGTTCTCCCGGTTTGGGGATATTGCCAACAGAAGTTGAACCACCGGTCGCGGCGAGCGTTTCCAGTTCAGAACTGGTCTGAGGGTTCCCGACAGATGTGCTGGCCACCGGAGGAGGAGTCATGATTTGTGGGTCACGCAGCACGGGCGGCAATTCGAGAGGCGCGGGGACACCATCTGTTGAAACCGCAGCACGCGTGGGAGCCTGTCCCGAAGAGAGGCTTCTTCGTGATCGATCAATCGATGACGGGGCTGGTGGGGGGCTTGGACTTTCTGCTGACCCGTTGACACCTGAGACCTGATCTGCTGAAGGACGATTCAGGGCTTTTCCGCCGGGTAAAAGGCTGGGATAGCGATCCAGCAGCACGACAACCAGCAGGAGGAGTCCTGCCGTTGCGATCCAACCGGCGTTTTGTCTTAAACCGTCATACCATTGGGAACGGGGCGGCACCGCTCCGACGGCGCCCATCGTGGGGACGCCCAACTGCCGGGCGACCAGAGTCAGCTCCCGCAACAATTCCTGTCCGCTGGCGTAGCGCCTGCGGCGGTCACTGGCCATCATGCGACGAACGATCAGTGACAGCGATGCAGGGACACGGGGATTTTTGACAGCGGGATCGGGAGACTCGCGCCCCTGATGATCAAGTAGCTTTTGAAGTACGGTTCCCTCAGGATAGGGCGGTTCGCCCGTGAGCATATGATAAACGGTGCAACCCAACGAATAGATATCACTGCGGATATCCACAGTTCGCGGATCTTTTGCCTGCTCGGGCGAGATATAGTCGAAGGTTCCCAGCGTGGTTCCCGCGACGGTGAGTTCGACAGATTCCTCACCCAACTGACAGCGGGCCAGCCCCAGATCGACCAGTTTGGCCCGTCCATGTCGCGTCATCAGGATATTGGAAGGCTTGATGTCACGATGCACCACATTCATGGCCGAGAGGTGCGTTAAAGCACTGGCAATCTGCAACGTCAGATGGACGGCTTGTGCCGGGTCGAGCCGACCGTACTGACGGATCATGTCGCGCAGATTCCGCCCTTCGACATATTCGTAGGCAATGTAGTACAGACCTTTATCTTCCCCGCTCGAGAAAACACGGGCGACATGCTCATGATCCAGCGTGGCTGCGGCACGGGCTTCATTCCGAAAACGAGCCACGCTGGACGCATCTCGCGATTGCCCGGGGGACAAGATCTTCAGAGCCACCTGCCGCCGCAGAATTTCATCTTCTGCCAGAAAAACGGAACCCATCCCCCCCACACCCAATCGAGAGATCAGGCGGAAATGATCGATGGTCAGTCCTTCAAAATTGTTCAGTTCATCGGCTGATAATGTCTCACCAGAACTGGGAAACAATCGTCGCAGCAGGAATGAGTCGGCATTGATGGTCTGTGTCCCGGAGAGATCTGCCGCTGCGTCATAACGACTTGTCACCGGTGGCGGGTCGCCTTTCACCGGCGGCCTTTGCGAAAGACTTGATCCCGGGCCACTCATATTGCCGCGATAACGGGAATCACTGCCTGTCAGATCTTTATTGACTGAAGCGGCAGCACTTCGCGATGACGACCGGGCATGGGAAGCTTCTTCACGGCGAAGCGTTTGCTCACGCTGCAGGGCTGATCGGGGTTCTGCCGACTCAACATCCCGGCTGCTGCCTTGAGACGCCCCACCTTCCTGTGACTCTGACTTCAGTGGGAATTGCGACGAATCCGAAATGGTCGTGACATCGTTTTGCTCACTGCCTGCTGCCGTATGGTACGAAGACGCGGACTCACTTTTCTCTCCTGGCTTGTCAAACGAGGAGGGCGTATTGGAACTTCGAGATCCGGTTATGGGGATTCCGGCCACGGGGATTCCCGCCATGGGAACACGATGGGATGATCCTGAAGGTTGTGGCAAACGAACCACTGTTTCCGGCTCATTGGGCTGGTCGTCATGTGACCATGGCATCATGACGCTGCGAGAAAAACGGGCGGCATCGGAATCAGGACGAATGACCGCTGTTCCTTCATCAACTGTACCGGCATCACCAATACCGGCATCACCAATACCGGCATCACCAATACCGGCATCACCAGTACCGGCATCACCAGTACCGGCATGACCTGAACTCGCATTACCTGAACCGGAGCCGAGCGCCGACTCATCAGGCAGCTGGCCGGTTGAGCGACCAGTTGTCGAGGAACGAGAGATGCGCGCACCTTCACCCGCTGCACGCGATGGTGCAGAATCTGGTGATGGAACGCGATCTGACATCAGACCTCCTTGCTGTCAGTTCAAAGCCTTACGTGGCACAAATTTCGAGTGTGACGACAGGTCAATCAGAATTGGCAGTCCGTCAGAAAACGTCCTGCCAATGAAATTCGCCAGAATGGCTGGTTTATTGGAAAAGTCAAAAACAGTGAAGCACGCATGAACCAATGCGTGCGGTTACGACAGATCTATTGTGCTTCAACTACGTCAAAAAGACGAGAAAATCATCGATAAAGTTCACGCCTTCCTGAGCATTTCTCAAGAGTGGTGAAAAATCGCGGCAACACCAACGAGGCATGCACAAGCACCTATTTGTTACTGTGCCCGCGAATCACAATTTGCCTTTAAGGCGCAATCAAGCCATGCCAGCAATGCAATCCCAATGCCAAATCTTCGGAGAATCCGGCACATACAGCAAAACGGCAAAAGCCATGCAATTCGGCGAAACCGTCAGAGTGCCGTGTCACGGCTTTGTCTTCGGGTTGATGTCGCCGCAACGTCCTCCGTTGTCGGACTTAACAACAGAAGAAACCCGAATTTTATACTTTGACAATGCAAGAGGCTTCCCGACTCTGAAGCCTGCCTGACCTGTACGCACCTGTCTTATTTGCACGCAAAAAAGTGCAGATCTTACAATTGGCACGCACGTACACTTCGTTAAGGCAGAAGATTATCACCGCGATTGCTACGGGCTGAACCGACGGCAACATTCAACGTGGGGAATGAACTGCATCTCAAATGGCGATCAAGCCGGGCGTTGTCATGGTCACCTATTGTGCTGATTCTCCAACAGATCGTGCACATCCTCGGCAATCTGTACCAACCCATTTTCCAGCGATTCATAAATCTCGGCGCTATACCGTTCGCTGGCGATCACCTGCTGAATCTGATTGCGAATGGAGACGTCCAACACACCTCCAAAATCAGCTTCCTGAGGCTTGGAGAGTTTTTTTAGCTCATTCGCCTTCGGAAGAAATCCCTGCTGCAAATGATCTTCAAATTCATGGATCAAGCGGTCGACCTCGCGACATTTATCGCGCAAGGTCAACTGATCCCATGATTTCGCAGGTTTCTGCCGTTCGTTCATCGGCTCGTCTCACTCAGCAAGTGATGTGGCGAAGCTTGTCGTCTTGCGTTTGTATTTCAAGACCAAGCTCTGGACACGCTCTTATTAAAACATGATGGCAGTCCAAGGTGGCAATCATGGCGAAAAGAATCAGGAGCAAGGGAAGTTCCCCAAGCGAAATTCTGAACCCTTAAAATTACCAATGAAAGAGATCGGGATGCTACAGGGGATTTTTCAAACGGGCGGTTTCCCTTTTTTTCTGATGACCGTACGTCTTCTCAAATGAACAGCGTCTGCATAAGAGATTTCGCAAGTCCATGAACAGGATCACAGAGATTCCTGAAATGAGTCCATCTCACCCGTTGCGGTTATTCCTCATCAGAAGTTAATCTGATGGAACTTCCGTTCGGAATTTGACAGATTAAGCCATCAGCTATGGGCGAGCCTGCGAACCACTTCAGAAAGTTATCCAGAGAGAGTATCGCACGACTCATGACAGGGCTTATGGAAGCCTTCTTTTCAACCGGCATATATTGAGATTACCAGACGGTGCGTTGCCTGAAGGAAGCTTTGGCTGCCAGAGGCGATGAGGCCGTCTGTTTTATGGCAATTCCTGGCGTTCTTGATTCATGAAGATCCTTTTACTGGCTGACATTCACGCGAATTTTGTCGCTCTTTCGGCGATCAGGGAGTCGTTCGACGCTTGTCTGTTTCTGGGAGATGCCGTCGAGTATGGCACTGATCCTGCGCCATGTGTCGACTGGATCCGGACGCATGCGACCGCTGTCGTTCGCGGAAATCACGATCACTCCACCGCCCAGCGTGTGCAGACGCAAGGAGCCTCGCCTTTGCGCCGACTGGCTGCTGCCACGCGGGAAATCAACGAGCGCCTGTTGACAGCCTCTCACCGCAAGTTTCTCTCACAAATGCCGCTGACCCGCAGCTTTGAACTGGATGGCCAAAAGTTTTTCCTCGTGCATGCCACACCGCGCGACCCCATGGATGAATACCTCACTGACGATCCGGCCTCGTGGCAACAGCGACTGGCCATGATCGATGCTCATTTCGTTTGTGTTGGTCATACCCATCGTCCTTTGCACCTGGATCTTGGCCGTACTCAGGTCATTAATCCCGGCAGTGTGGGCCAGCCCAGGCATGGTGAAGCGGGTGCTCATTATGCTGTCATTGAAAATGGCCGGGTGGAATTCCGCACAGCGAGTTATGACATTGATCTTACCGTTCAGCAGATGCGTGAGGCGGGTCTGTCGGACGAGTTGGTGGGCTTGTCTGAACATCTGCTGAAGACGGGCGGCTCACTTCCTGCCACTTTCAGCCCTGTGGTTTAAGGCAGTGGTTTAAGGCGGACAAACCCCCAGTTTCGTGAGTCAACAGGACACGGTTATCCCAATATGAAAACCCCGAGAGTTTTCGACGGTCTCGCACGAAATTCACGACTTCTGAAAATCCCCTGTTGATTAATTGACGCTCACTTGGGCATATTGATGGACGCTGGCCGGATGGCCCGGCCGAGATGATGCGGCTCGTCACCTACAGGGGAAGTGCATGCGACTGGAGCACAGTTCGACGCAAAGCAAACTCTTCGTCCTCGACACCAATGTCATTCTTCATGATGCCGGGTGTCTCCTCAACTTCGAAGAAAACGACATCGCGATACCGATTACTGTGCTGGAGGAACTCGACCGATTCAAAAAAGGGAATGACGATATCAACTTTCAGGCCCGTGCGTTCCTCCGGCGATTGGATGAACTCGCGGGCGATGTGCTTTCTGGAGAAGGCGCACCGCTAGGCGAGGGGTTGGGCCACATTCGCGTCATGTTACGCGGGAATTTTACCGCGCGGATGCGTGAGACGTTTCTCTCCGATGGCCCGGATCACCGCATCCTGGATGCAGCACTGACTCTTCAGGAAACCTGTGCTCCCCAACCGGTGATTCTGGTCTCGAAAGATACCAATCTTCGCATGAAGGCGAAGTCGCTTGGTCTGCCCGCAGAAGATTATTCGACCGACAAAGTCGAGAGCTTCGACAAGCTCTATACGGGTAAGCGACTCGTCACCAACATGCCTTGCGAAAGTGTCTCGGCGTTTTATGCCGACGGCGGTCGTGTTTCCGCAGATCATCTGCCGGAAGTGACCACACCGCGAGCGAACGAGAACTTCATTCTTCGGAACGGTTCCCGCTCTGTTCTGGCGATGTATAACGCCGAGGAAAATGCGTTTCATCGCGTGGAACGTACCAGCGCCCTGGGTGTCATTCCCCGCAATGCCGAACAGCATTTTGCGTTGCGGGCTTTGCTGGATGATGACATCAAGCTGGTGACTATTGCAGGGAAAGCCGGGTCGGGTAAGACATTGCTCGCGCTGGCCGCTGCCCTGGAGTGCCGTAATAACTATCGTCAGATTCTCCTCGCCCGGCCCGTGGTGCCACTTTCCAATAAAGACCTGGGATATCTGCCCGGAGATATCAGCGCCAAGCTCGATCCTTATATGCAGCCTCTGTTCGATAACTTATCTGTGATCAAACATCAGAACCATGAGGGCGATACGGCCAAGCTGGTTCAGCAGATGCAGGAAGAACATCGGCTGGAAATCACACCACTGGCCTATATCCGTGGTCGCAGTTTGCAGCGGGTCTTCTTTATTGTGGATGAAGCGCAGAACCTCACGCCGCACGAAGTGAAGACCATTATCACGCGAGCAGGTGAAGGAACGAAGATCGTGCTGACTGGCGACATTCATCAGATCGATCATCCTTACCTCGATTCACTCTCGAATGGGTTGTCCTATCTGATCAATCGGATGGTGGGGCAGAAACTCTATGCCCATGTGACGCTGGAAAAAGGGGAACGATCTCAACTGGCAGAACTCGCAACGGATCTTCTGTAGCGTGTGATTTGCTTGATAAAAGAACCGCCGAGCAATTCGAGCGAGCTTCTACTGACTCATTGAGCATGTTATTGACTCCCTCTCCCGCTTGCGGGAGAGGGTTGGGGTGAGGGCTGATGAACCACCAGTGTTCTCACTGGCAACACACAACCTCTCATCAATGACAACGTGCTCCCTTTCACAGATCGCAGAGCGATTTCACCGAGTGATTTCGAGCGGTGCTTCGTGATCGCTGGCATCAATCGGGCTGGCCTCAACCACTCAGGCTGGATTGAGCCGCCTTTCTGAAAAGCTCACGAGTTGCCTTATTTTCATGAGGCGATCAGCGCCCAGCACCTCCGCAATCACACAAAACGGTGTTGTTGCCAGAGCTTCATGCTGGATTCAGTTTTCCCTGATAAAACATGGTTCGTTGGCAAATATTTCACATTCTTGCCAACGGATCGAAACTTTGAGTCGCTGTTCAGGTTTTGATTCGATCAGCCTTCAGCCTGTTGCGACGGACTCAGGGACTCATTCTTACATCAATCGCTCCAGCGCAAAGACCGTCCGCTGTCATGGCGCGGGCAGTTTTGCGCGCACTGTCTTGTGCGCACGGCCATGTGCGAATGGTGTGTTGTTGGCCATAGATAAAGACCGGGCAGCGTTCTGCGGGTCGTGTTCATTGTCATCGTCTACCAGCGCTCCATCTTGGGGCGGATCAGAATAAAGGGAGCGGGATGCGGTCGATTGTGTTGGGAACGCTGCTGTTGTTAATCACCATGGTCGCGCTGGAGTCGGTCTGGTCTCAGACGGAAAATCAATCGTCGCCACGTGAGGAGGGAAGGAATCCGCCTCCTTTTGAGCGAGGTGGGCCATTTGGTGGCTTTGGCCCTCCCGGCGGGATGGGCGGGCCTCCGGGTATGGGAGCCGATCGCAAACTCTTGAAGCAGTTTGATCTTGATCAGAATGGCATTCTCAGTGGTGAAGAACGCGTTGCTGCTCGCAAAGAAGCCAGGAGCGGCGGCGCGCGACCCGGTGGCCCCGGTTTTCGTGGCCCTGGATTTGGTGGGCCACCTGGCGGGCCTGGTGCTGGTGGGCCGCCTGGTGGAGGCCGGAGAATGGGTGGAAACCGTACGCCTCAAGCTGGCGAAGCCGTACGATCTTCCGAGGTAGCGTCCGCTTCAGAAGCAGGGCTTTATGATCCGGGTGTTGTCCGCACCTATTTCTTCACCTTCGACAATAGCGACTGGGAATCAGAGCTAGCAGATTTTCATAACACCGATATTGAAGTTCCTGCGACTTTAATAGTGGATGGAGAAAACTACCCGAATGTCGGCGTCAGTTTTCGAGGAATGTCGTCCTATATGATGGTGCCGGCCGGCTTTAAGCGTTCATTGAATGTCTCAGTCGATGCCGTTGATAATAAACAGCGATTAAAAGGTTATAAAACACTCAATCTGTTGAATTCCAATGGAGATTCCTCATTCCTGCGAGCCTTTGTTTACTCGCAGATCGCTTCTGAGATGATTGCAGTCCCTCAGGTGAATTTTGTCCGTGTGGTGATCAATGGTGAAGACTGGGGTGTTTACGCCAACGTTGAGCAATTCAATAAAGACTTTGTCAAATCTCACTTCAAAGACAGTAAGGGATACCGCTGGAAAGTTCCTGGCAGTCCGAATGGCCGAGGGGGTTTAGAGTACCTTGGAAACGATGTCGAGCAGTATCGACGCCGTTATGAAATCAAGAGTCCTGATGAAGCGGTTGCCTGGGAGAAACTCATTCAACTGTGTCGCATTTTAAATGAAACTCCCGCCGAGCAATTGGCTGAAAAACTGGAACCCGTGCTGGATATTGATAGCACCTTAAAGTTTCTCGCGTTGGATGTCGCACTTTGTAATAGCGATGGCTATTGGACGCGCGCGAGTGACTATAGTCTCTATGCGACTCCCGAAGGAAAATTCACGGTCGTTCCTCATGATTTCAATGAGATCTTTATGAGTGGTGGCCCCGGTGGCACCCCGGGGGGTGGGTCGGGAGGAGATCGTCGCGGTGGCTTTGGCCCGCCCGGATTTGGTCCGCCCGGATTTGCACCACCTGATGGTGCTGATGGAAGGCCGCCTCAACGCGGTGGAAATGCTCAAGCGGGGCGAGGTGGCCCTGGAATGAGGGGGCCAGGACACGGCGGCCCAACGCTCGATCCGCTGGTTGGTCTGAACGATGCCACCAAGCCTCTTCGTAGCAAACTGCTGGCTGTCCCGGAATTGAAAGCTCGCTACTTAAAATATGTGGGTGAGATTGCAGAGAAGTATTTAGCAGCCGACTTTTTGAAGCCCCGCATGCAGAGTCAGTTTGATCAGATTCGGACTCTGGTGGAAGTTGATCGAAAAAAACTGGGGTCGAATGCCGATTTCCTGCGTGAAACCCAATGGATTGAGACCAAAGGAAGTAACGAAAGCCGCTCGACGTTATGGGATCAGATCCAGAAGCGACGAGACTTTCTGCTCAGTAACGAAGAGGTGCGAAAGGCCATCGGGTCTTCTCAAGGGACTCCTGTGTCCTCGCTCAAGCCCCCTTGCGGGGTTTGGGGCGGCGTATGAAGGTCAGTCGTTCATCCACGTATGGGGCTTACGCCACCAGCCCCTTGCGGGGTTTGGGGCGGCGTATGATAGCCAGTCGTTTATCCACGTATGGGGCTTACCCCGCCAAAGGCCCCCTTGCGGGAGAAGAATTTGATGACTCCCTCTCCCGCAAGCGGGAGAGGGTTGGGGTGAGGGGATTTAACTATCGGTGTTTCAGATAGCTATCGATCATATTTCGTCGATAGAGATGTGCTCCCTTTCATCGAGAGTCACGCGTTCCCCCCTCATCCGGCCTGCGGCCACCTTCTCCCTCAGGGAGAAGGACTGATAGAGATCCCTCAAGGGAGAGGGTTTGATATTTCCCGGCCGGTAATAACATCCAAATCGCAATGAGTTGATGGACTAAAGAGGCAGTACAAGAGAGTGGCCTGATCTGGTCACCTGGAAGTTCGAGCGGATTCTCAGAGGGAGTTTTCAGGCGTGCGGAATTCTCGATTTGACATTGACCACCAGCAACCCGTTTTTCATGTTCCAGAGAATGGTCGGAGCGGGTTTCATACGATGATTCGCGACCAGCCAATACTGGCGGTTGCGGGAAGCACGACAAGCCCGGACTCTTTACGACGACTGGTTACGCCCGGCGTTTCGGAAACGAAATTCGTCCTTTCCGCCGAGTTAGTGAAAACTGTGACGGCGTGGGCAAGGGCTAACATGCGGCCTGATGAACATGCCGACCCTTCGCTAGGCGATGGCTATCTCGTGCGTACGCTTTATCTGGATACTCCCACCGGTGCGATCTTCCGCAGGGATGGGATTGGCCGGCATCGTAAGTTTCGGATTCGTCGGTACGGCGATGCGAAAAACGTGTGGCTGGAAATGAAATGGAAACATCAAGACCAGATTCGCAAACGCCGCGTCATGATCCATGAACAGCAATTGGAATCAGTGCTGGTGAGTGAAATGGCCGAATGGGCGTGGTTCAGCCGACGTGTTCAGCGATATGTTCTCCGTCCGTCCTGCCAGGTGAGTTATCGTCGTCAGGCCTATTTGTGGTCGACACCGCAGGGGACACTCCGGCTGACGCTGGATCAGGATGTGCACGGCGAGCCAGAAACAGGCTGGGTTGTTCCTCAGTCCGCTTGCAGTAGAGAGATTTTGCCTTCGGAAGCGTCGATTCTCGAGTTGAAGTACCGTGGCCACTTTCCGGTCTTTTTCCGGGATCTGGTCGAACAGTTGAAGGCCAGTCCCAGGTCGTTTTCCAAGTATCGGCACACCATCAAGACCTTGCTAGTGCCGTGTCACGGCTTTGTCTTCGGGTTGATGTCGCCGCAACGTCCTCCGTTGTCGGACGTAACAACTGAAGAGACCCGAATTTTATCCTTTGACAATGCACGAGGTCCCGTGATCAAGGATCAACCATAACCATGCCTGAGTGGTTGAATACCGGTTTGCTTCGCGGGACACCGATTGACTGGCCCATGCTGGCAACTTCGTTGACGCTCTCCTTGTTAATGGGCATGCTGATTGGGCAGATCCATGAACGGACGCGACAGCCTCACGCGGCCAGCGCCTCGTTTCATGCGACACTGGTGCTGCTGACGCTGCTGATCACGCTGGTCACGCAGGTGATTGGCGACAATGTCGCCCGCGCTTTCAGTCTGGTGGGTGCTCTTTCGATTGTCCGGTTTCGGACAGTCGTGCGTGATACCAAAGATACCGCGTTCGTGATTTTCGCGGTTGTCATTGGCATGTGTGCTGGGGCGGGCCAACCGTTATTAGCGATGCTGGGAACGATGCTGGTGGGGGCCGTGGCCGTTATTTATCGAGACCGCTCGCCGACCAAAGAACAGAAGAACTGGATCTATCTGCTGACGCTCAAGCTGGGATGGTCAAAAGAACTGGACGAAGAAGTCGGACAGATTGTGGCTTCGTTAAGTCGCAGTTATGAAGTGGAAAGTCTCAGCACGGCCCGGCAAGGCTCCGCTTTAGAGATTGTCTATCGTGTGCAACTGGCCTCGCACCTGACGGCGAGAGAAGTGCTTGATCGACTGAGCCGCTCGGAAGGAGTGCATTCTGTCGAGTTAAAACATTTGCCCAACGATCTATAGGTCACATGGTCGCCAGCATGATGATATCAAATTGAAAAGATCCTTGATCCCGCGTGTCCCCGCTGGTTAGCCTGCGCAGAGAATTGCCTGATGGTCCTGGGCATTGACGCATGCTCAGGACTGACCAGCGCGATCCCCACTTTTTTGAATGTGACACCTTAGCGGGAGAGAATTCATGACAACACGGCAACAGGCCCAGCGTTTGTTTCGGGGAGTTTCCTTCAGTTTGTCAGCCGCTGTTTGTTTTACGGCTACAAGTGCGGCACAGGAAGCGGGAACTGCCACTCCGAAGGCTGCTTCAAAGAAGGTCGATGCTGTCCAGTCGGCAACGCCCGCCGCCAAGCCTGCGGCTAATCCAATTGCACCTTACAAGGTCGCTCCGACTGCGGCCAATGTCCCTTATGGAACTCATGAACGGCAGGTGCTGGATTTCTGGCAGGCCAAGTCTGACAAGCCGACTCCCGTGGTCTTCTTCATTCATGGTGGTGGCTGGAACAGTGGTGATAAATCGAGCGCTGCCCGAACTTTGGATCTTCCGGCACTACTGAAGAATGGGGTTTCAGTTGTCACCATCAATTACCGATTGGTTCCTCAAGCACACAGCGCGGGTATTCAGCCTCCTGTGAAATGGCCATTGAGTGACGCGGCCCGCGCTTTACAGTTTGTGCGTTCCAAAGCGGGTGAATGGAACCTTGATAAAGACCGCATTGGCGCCTGCGGCGGTTCCGCCGGGGCATGTTCCTCATTGTGGCTGGCCATGCACGACGATATGGCTCAACCTGCAAGCGATGATCCAGTTGCCCGTGAATCAACACGATTGTGGTGTGCCGTCGTCAGTGGTGCCCAGACATCGCTCGATCCCGTAGAAACCAGCGCCTGGGTAAGCAACATGGTCTATGGCGGCCACGCGTTCGGTTTTCAGGAACCCAAACAAGGTCGGCCAGAAGAATTCAAAAAGTTCCTGGCTGGTCATGAAAAAGTCCGACCATGGATTCAGGAATACTCTCCCGCCTCACATGCCTCGAAAGATGATCCCACAATGATCCTCTTTTACGGCCAGAAAGAAAAAGCCAGCAAGGGTGAGTCTCAGAAAGATCCCACGCATTCCATTCTTCTGGGGAAGCTGCTCAAAGAAAAACTGGACGCTTTGGGAGTGAAATGCGTCGTGACATCGCCTGCGGAGCCTGATCCTTCATTTGTGTCATTGACCGATTCTCTAACCACTGAATTGAAGGCCGACAAGCCGGCAAAGTGATCGACATTGCCAGGTCGAACACGCTGTTAAATCAAACGAGCGAGGCGGGATGAAGACATCCCACCTCGCTCGTTTCGTAAAGCGTTCAACGGTGACTTGCAGGCTTACTTTTCCAGATCGCCGGCAATCACGGTGAAGATCTGGTTGGGATGGATGTGACGGCGGAGCGCCTCAACCACGCTTTCAGGCGTCAGATCTGCGATGGCTGTTTCCAGCTTCGCGGTATACTTCATCGTCCGCCCTGCATAGAGATTTTCTTCCAGCAGTCGGGCGACCTTCGGGTCTTCTGTCCGTCCCACTTGTTGGGCCTGAAGATACCCTTGTTTCGCGGTATCTAATTCCTGTTCAGTGACGCCTTCTTTGAGGATTCTCGCCAGCTCCTCATTAACGGCAACATTCACCTTGTCCATGTTGGCAGGGTTGGCGATGGCATAGATCGAGAGCGTGGCCCGCTGATCCAGCATCGAAGCTCTGAAGACCGACCCGACGCCGTAGGACAAACCTTCCTTTTGACGCACGCGGTCTCCCAGCCGGGACGAGAGTGCTCCTGCCCCCAGCACATAGTTCCCGATGACCATGCCGGGATAATCCGGGTGATTGTCGCTCATGGGCATGACCGAACCACCGAAGTAGAACGCATTGGCTTTGTCGGGAATCTGGATGCGTTTGACTTCGCCTTTGACCTGGACAGATCCTGTTCGCGAGATTCGTTCATAAGAATTATCGCTTTTCCAGTCCGCCAGAATGTCTTTCAGAGCAGGCTCCACTTCTTCAGGACTGAAGTCGCCAACGATCGCGATCTGGCCCGCTTGAGCACTGAGGAACTGGGTATAGACCCGCTGTAGCGCCTCGACATTGATGGCGTCGACCAGCTTCAATTCTTCTTCCACCGTAGGGATCGCGCGCACGTCGCCAGCGGGGTAAGGGGATAATGTGCGTGAGACTTCCCGAACGGCCAGCGTCTGGGGATCGGTCAACCCTTGATCGAGGTCAGACCTGACCTGCTGTTTGATCACCGCGAGTTCGCTTTCAGGGAAAGCGGGTTCGCGCAGCACCTGCTTGAGCAGTCCCAGCACGGTCAGCAAATGCTGGCGCTTGGTTTGAATGACGAAGGTGGCTTCCCCTGCGTTTCCGGCAGCATTGATCGAAGCAAAGTTCTTATCGAGCTGATCCTGCAGTTGCTGACGGGTCAACGACTTGGTGCCTCGCAGCATGAGCGGCGGCAGGAACTCACAGTCTTTATTGAGTCCGAACAGCGATTTTTCGTTGCCGTAACGGAGAGTCAATCGCAGCACTACGGTCGATGACCGTGTTTTCTTGGGGAGCATGGCCAGTTCGATACCGGCGATTTTTGACCGGATCGTCCGTTCTTCAATGGCCATGGGGCTGACATCAAATGCTTCACCAATCGAAGCTTCGTCACGTCCCTTATAGTCGCCGATCATTGCGGCCAGACCAGGAGTTTCCGGAACGAGTGTTCTTTCGGATTTGTCCGAAGGAAGATAGAGTCCAACCGTGCGGTTGGTTGGCTGCAAGTAGGCTTTGGCAACGCGGTTGACATCATCTGCCGTCACCGCTTCGAGTCGATCACGGTAGAGGAAGTAAAGCCGCCAATCGCCTTGAGCTGCCCATTCGCTTAACTCCACGGCGATTTCCGCAGAGTCTGAGGCACCCATTTCTCGTTGCTTGAGCAAACGCAATCTGGCGCGATCGACTTCTTCCTGAGTGACGCCCTTATCGGCTGTCTCCTGAAGCACATCCAGCAGGCTGTCGAGGACGGTTTGCGGGTCGTTGCCAGTCGCGACTTCAGCCATGAATCGCAGAACACCGGGATCGTGCAGGGCATAAGCCGCCCCCGAGACACTGGCGGCCTTCTTCCCTTGAACCAGAGCTTTATAGAGCCGGCCGGAAGGCTGCATGGTCAAAATTGATTCCAGCACATCCACTGCGACGAAGTCGGGATGAGCACCGGAAGGGATATGGAACACGGCTCCCACCACTGCCACATCACCCACGCGGCGAAGCACGACTTGGCGCTCGCCATCCTGGGCAGGTTCTTCGGTGTAAGTCGCATCGAGGACGCGCGTCGGACGGGGAATCTTTCCAAACGTTTCGCCGATGATGCGCAACGCGTCTTTAGGATCAAAATCGCCCGCCACGACCAGCATGGCGTTATCCGGCTGATAATACTTCTGATAGAACGCCTTGAGACGCTCGACAGGCACGCGTTCAATATCGGCCCGGTTGCCAATGGTTGACTTGCCATAGTTATGCCATTCAAAGGCGGCGGCCATCATTCGCTGACCGAGAATTGAAGCAGGACTGTTTTCACCACGTTCAAATTCATTGCGGACAACGGTCATTTCCGAAGTCAGATCTTCACCCTTCACATGACTGTTCATCATGCGGTCGGCTTCGAGTCGAATGGCAAACTCGAGATTGTCACCTTGAGCGGGAAGGGTCTCGAAGTAGTTCGTTCGATCCAGCCAGGTGGTTCCATTGAAATCCGCGCCGCGGGCCTGGAGGGCTTTGGGAACGCTGGGGATATCTGGAGTTCCTTTGAAAAGCATGTGCTCCAGAAGATGAGCCATCCCGGCTTCGCCATAACCTTCGTGCCGCGAACCGACGAATACGGTCAGGTTCACGGTAATGGTGGGCTTGGAGGGATCCGGAAAGAGCAGGACGCGCAGTCCGTTCTCCAGCTTGTACTCGCTGATCCCTTCGATCTCGGTGACTTTCATGGGCATTTCGGCTTTTAAGCTAGAGGAGCAGAAGAGAGTCAGGCTGACGGCCACCAGTGCCGCAAGACTCCAGCGAAGTCTTTGCGAGAGAGTCTGTTTGTGGCAGGGAGAAGGCGGCGCTGTCAACCGAAGCCTGTCATCTGCAAACCCGGTTCGCAGACCTGCCGTTGCGTCAACCATCCTGAGAATCATCCCGTTCCACTCCATTAGTAAAGAATTACCATCGCGACGAGATCGGCTGGCCACAGCCAGTTCCTCAGATGCTCGCGCTGGTTACCGGAAGCCCATCCACTGAGCTTCCTTTGTCCCCTGTGATCCTATCACCCGGCGAAACGATCGCCAACGATTCCTTGACAATCGTGTTTATACTGTGAGAGAGACCGTCACATCTGATGTCACAGGAAACTGACAAAAGGAACAGACACCCATGAAAAACGACACTGCTGGATCAAACCAGCAGTGTCGTATGAAGATTCGGTTCATGCCCGGAAGTCTATCCAAAAACGCTCAAATCCTTCTCCCTGAGGGAGAAGTTGGCCGCAGGCCGGATGAGGGGATTGGTATTGGCTTGGGAAAGATTGAGGTTCATCGGCCACCTCACCCCAACCCTCTCCCGCGAGGAGAGATGATTAGAGAGCCAGGGCCGCCCAGTTGTTGACGTCGTCGCCGCCGCCGTCTTCATTCTGCTTGTTAGGGCCAGACGACCAGATGGCCGGTTTGGTTGCGTTAGCAGCCTTGCTGTTCGGGTACTCGTAATAGAAGCCCACATCCCAAGCATCCTTCGGCACTTTATCCAGATAAGGACTGATTTTTCGTCCATCGGCGTCGGCCCCCGGATTGATCAGCAGGCTGAAAACTTCTTCCCGGGAACCTTGCGGATATTCCCCATCGTGAGCCAGAGCGTACTGTTGCATGGCATCTTCCAACCCCTTGATGCTGGCTTTGGTCGCTTTGACCATGGCTTCCTTCTGGCGACCGAGCAACTGGGGAACCACCATGGCGGCAATCACACCCAGAATGGCCAGCACGAGCAACACTTCAATCAGGGTGAAAGCAGAACGGGAAGCGGACGGAGACGAATGCGATGCGAGAGTTCGTCGGGCAGAGGAGGTGGAGATCATCAGGCGAGACCTTTCAGTGACAATCAGCGGAAGTAAGCAGGTTGCACTCGTGATGGCGAGCATGTAGCGGGGATCGGCGGCGGAAACTGAAAAAACGTTCCGCAGACATCTATCCTGACTTAAACCCCGGTGCGATGCAAAAGAGTCGGTCACCTGACTTTTTGTTGGCCGTTTTTTGACCTTCTCTGCACAAAAACACCTCGATCAGCTTCCCAGGTCATGCAATTTTTTTCTGTGGCGTTCTGGCGGCGTAAAAATCCAAACTTTTCAGGACAAATGACGCACATACGCCGCCACAATTAACCCGGAAACGGGCTTAACCCAGAATTTCGACGCGTCCCGTTCCCAAATCATAAAACGCACCCACAGACTTCACCTGACCCGATTTGACAAAACCAGAAACGATGGGATCAAGCTTGGCCAAGCGCAGGGCGTTCTCTTTGGCATTGGCTTTTGTGACAAGTTTCAACTTTTCGGCAGCAGATTTTTCCCCCGGAATGGCAGCGACCTGACGAACGACCGGGCGGATGTAATCGACCATTCCACCAATCGAACCGGGCAACGCATCGCTGGCTTCAATATGAGTAATGGCTGCCTGGCAGGCTCCGCATTCACTATGTCCCATGACAATGATCAGACGAGCACCCAGTTCCGCCACGGCAAACTCAATGCTCCCCTTCAAAATCGGCCCCGAACCGACAATATTCCCTGCGACTCGCAGCACGAACAGCCCGCCTACCGGCTGATCGAACACAAATTCCGGAGGAACGCGGGAGTCTGCACATCCGAGAATAATTGCTGGTGGAGCCTGTCCTTGAACATCACGGGCAAAGTCGGCAGGGGTGCGTGGCGAGAGCTTGGTTTTGCCACTGACGAATCGTTCGTTCCCTTCCATGAGTCGCGCCAGAATTTGATCCGGGTCGCGTTCTTTCATCGAGCGGTCTGCTTGAGGAACCGCTTCCTCCAGAGCCGCAAAGGCTGGAGCGGAATAACTCGCGGCTAACCCGCTCATTCCCGCCACGGCGCCGAGTGAATAAACAAAATCACGTCGTGAGGAGCGTTTCGATTCCGACATCGGTCATCCCTTTCGCTGTCCATGGAGTGTCTTCGTCAGGCGATCCATTGACGCTATCGATGTTCATGGATCAGGACAAACCAAATCCTGGCCACTCAGCCAACTCGCAGAGAATACTGGTTGAAGTGAATGCTTATTCAAGAGAATGCCGGGCTGTAACCCTTATTCAAATCAAAATGGTTTTCATCATGAAACCGCCTTGATTAATAGATCACTGGGGAGGCCAATCGGGGCCACACCGATTTGTCCCAGAAATTTTTCGGCCTGAGGATGCAGGAAGCCGATTTTGGGTGCTACAAAAGTGAGGGTGGCCCGCGCGATGACACAGCCATTGTTCTCTGTCATCGGCCCATGATCCGCTGAAAAGCCAGTCGGCAAATCAATCGCATAGATCGGTGCAGAACTTTGATTCATCGCGCGAACGAGATCTGCCAACTCTCCTTCCAGTGGCCGCGATTGCCCGGTTCCCAATAGTGCGTCGACAATCCCGTCGGTCGGTGAGAGAGACGAAACATGCGAAATCAGCTGACTGGTCGATTCCAGGGGGACTCCCAGTTTCTGCAAGATCACCGCATTGGCCCGGGCATCTGGTGACATGGCTTCCAGTTCATGCGTAATGAAAACTCGCACGGGAAAACTGGCGGAGAACAGCAAACGGGCGATCGCCAAGCCATCGCCACCGTTGTTCCCACGGCCGCAAATCACGGTCAATCCGGACGCCCGGTCAAGCGGTGAGGAGGATGTCGACCACTCGATCAGCCATTCGGCTGCTGAACGAGCGGCGTTCTCCATCAAGACCAGACTTGAGACGCCCCATTGCTTGATGGCATAGACATCAATCTGACGGCTTTGAGCGGCTGTCAGACAATCCTGAGGCTTCAGTCGATTTAATAAAAGCAGACGAACGAATGTTGACTTGTTCATCAATCAAACCCATGGATGGTGGAATCTGCCGATTATTCGACTCAAGTTTAAACTGCAACGATTATGAAGCGCCCCGTGAAACGGTTGGCAAGTTGTTTTCACGGAACCCGAACTGATATCAATCTTCTCCCTGAGCGTTGCCGAATAACGGTCTAGCGGAACGAAGATTCCGAATTTATCGATACTCGCAATTTCATCGGATGGAACAAAGATCATGGATGATCAGCTGAACCCCGAACCAACACGACGTCGGCTTGGCCGCGGGCTCAACGCACTTCTGGGCAGCGGAAACAATCACGACTTTGAACCCGCCGCCTCTGTGGGCGATCATTCCGAAGTGCATATTGATCTGCTGGAACCCAACCCGTTCCAGGCTCGTAAAGACTTTGAAATTACCGCGATCACCGAACTGGCTGACAGCATTCGCCAGCACGGCGTGCTCCAGCCGATCATTGTTCGCCAGGTCGGTGAGATGTATCAGGTCATCGCCGGGGAACGGCGATTGATTGCGGCTCGAAAAGCGGGCTGCGAGACGGTTCCTTGCCGTGTCATGGAACTCAGCGATCAGCAGGTCTTTGAAGTCTCGCTCGAAGAAAACCTCAAGCGTCAGGATCTCAACGTGCTGGAAAAGGCTCAGTCCTTCCAGCAGTACCTGCAACAGTTCCAGTGTTCGATCGAAGAGTTGTCCCGTCGATTGAGCATGGATCGCTCGACTGTCAGCAACTTTATCCGACTGCTGGATCTCTCCAGCGACGTTCAGGATCTTGTTCGTTCTGGGCAGTTATCGGGTGGCCATGCCCGGGCCATGCTCAGCCTGTCTCATGAACAGCAGGGCACGCTGGGTCAGCAGGTGGCAAAAGAGGGCTTGTCGGTTCGCAAAACGGAAGAGGCAGTACGCAACCTGCTGGCGGCTGATCAGTCGGCCGACGGCGCGACCGTCCCCTTCCCGCAGTCTCATGATGGTCAGGGAGAAGGCTCACAAACCGGCCCTTCCAACCATATCCTCTCACTTCAAGAGCAGTTGCAGGGGATGCTGGGAGCTAAGGTTTCGATCAAGCTCAAAGGCAAAGCCAAAGACAAAGGGAGCATTGTCATCGAGTTCGGCTCGAACGATGACTTTGAACGGATCGTCGGCTCGCTGCAACGCGCAGCAGCATAGTGCTACGGAAACTCCCAAACCCTTCTCCCGCTTGTGTGGCCCCTGGCGGCGTAAGCCCCATATGTGGATGAACGACTGGCCTTCATACGCCGCCACAAACCCCGCAAGGGGGCCGGTTGAGGGGGGACGCGTGGCTCTCGATGAGTGGGAACACATAGCTATCGACAAAATATGATCGATAGCTCTCTGAAACGCGGGAAGTTAAATCCCCTCACCCCAGCCCTCTCCCGCCAGCGGGAGAGGGAGTCATCAAACCCTTCCTCCGCTTGCCTGCCCTCTGGCGGCGTAAGCTCCATACGTGGATAAACGACTGGCCTTCATACGCCACCACAAACCCCGCAAGGGGGCCGGTTGAGGGGGGAACGCGTGGCTCTCGATGAGTGGGAACACATAGCTATCGACGAAATATGATCGATAGCTCTCTGAAACACCGATAGTTAAATCCCCCTCACCCCAGCCCTCTCCCGCCAGCGGGAGAGGGAGTCATCAAACCCTTCTCCCACCTGCCTGCCCTCTGGCGGCGTAAGCCCATTCGTGGATGAACGACTGACCAGCAGGCCAACGAGCCTGCGGGTCTTCGCCCACGTCCCGGCCGATAGGCCCAAGCCCCGCAGGGGGGGGGGGGATTGCGGAGTTTGCTGGTTGTAACGCCCATGGGTGTTCTGTTTTGGAAACATGAGGTGACTTTCGGCATCACGGTGACTTTTCCTGAACTAGGTTTGAAAGCGGAGGGTTGTTCCTCCAGCGGCAGACCTCCACTCCCCTTTCCAGGCGGGATGTCGCTAATGACTTCTCTGGTGCTTTCAAAGGATTGCTGGCCATGCGTCTGACTGTTGGCGACTTGATGACCACCGCGATAACCGTCTCTCCCAAAGCCACGCTGCAATCGGCTCTGGCGCTCCTCGTGAAATCCGGGGTGCAGGAACTGTATGTGGTCGGCCCTCGCAAGAAATTGCTGGGGATTCTTCCCGATTATGAACTGCTCAAGGCTCAACTGGCGGAAACCGATCGTCATGCGACGGTGGAACGCTGGATGGTCACGAATGTGCAAACTCTGACTCCCTCCACTGATCTGGCTGTGGCGACCAATCTGTTTCGGGCTGGTCATTGCTCTCGAGCCGCCGTCATTCAAAAAGGTCAGTTCGTGGGCGTCGTCTCACGTCTGGACATCCTGCGGCTGTGCATGATTCTGCGTGTCGATGACGCTCACGAAACGTCATGCACCGCTGATCAGGAAGAGACGCGTGATATGAAAGCGGGAACCAGCACCGAAATGGCCAAGCCATCCAGTGCTCGCAAGCCTGCAAAAGAACCCAAAAGCCGGGCCATGGCCAAAGAGCCAAAGTTCATGTCTCAAAAGGCCAAGTCATCTCGCGGACGCAAGACTTCAACCACTCGCTAACGCTGAGCACGGCTTCGTCAATTCGTGAAAAGTGTTTTGCTCCATCACGTTTTTTGACGCGGGGTATGGCCACTGAATGCCACATCGGTATTGCGACGATCTCTTATAAAATTAGCTCAGACGCTCCCTGTGAATGGACACACAGGGAGCGTCTGTTTTTCCAAATCACGGCATCTGCCCGAAGATGGCCGTTTCGAGATGAATATCAATCAATTCGACTCCGTGCCTGGATGTGATCACTCATCCGAATTAAAAGAACGATTCATGGAAGTTTCATCCAGGACCACCGGCTGTTGTGGCCAGCATGGTTGCAGCGGGCGGCAAGAGTCCGGAAGATGTGTCCGCTGGCTGATTTACACATTCTCATCTTCCATCAATAGGTGACGGCTCATGGATTTGCGGGAACACATTCGCAGTATTCCGGATTTTCCCAAACCCGGAATACTTTTCCGCGATATTACGCCGCTGCTCTCGAATCCGCTCGCTTTTGGCTACGCGATTGAACAGTTCCAGGAGGCGTTTGCCGGCACAAAACCGACAGCCATTCTGGCGGCTGAGTCTCGCGGATTTCTGTTCGGAGCACCATTGGCTCTGGCGCTGAATGCGGCCTTCATCCCCGTCCGCAAACCGGGCAAACTTCCGTTTAAGACACGCAAGTTCAGCTATGATCTGGAATACGGCAGCGATTCGCTCGAAATTCATGTCGATGCCATCGGTGCCGGCAGCAGGGTTCTCTTGATTGATGATCTGCTGGCGACCGGCGGCACTATCGAAGCCTGCGCGAAACTTGCTGAGGAAGCCGGTGCGGAAGTGGTGGGTTGCGGGTTTGTCGTCGAACTTGCATTCTTGAATGGTCGAAAAAAGCTGGGCAACTATCCGATCAAGAGTCTGATTTCGTACGATGGCGAGACGTAATTACGAACATGCTGGTGCTGGGCTTCTCTTGACCCAGCCGGCATGACACTTGATTCATTTGGTCAACTGGACGATCTCCATATTTTGAAAGGATGCTCCTCATGATGAACCGACGCGAAGCCCTGGCGACCTCTGTGGCTGCGGTGGCTCTGGGTTCCAACCTGTTTGCAGCGGAAGGCAAGAAATTGAGCAAGGTCTACTTTGATATCAGTATTGGCGGAAAGCCAGCCGGTCGGATCGTTATGGAACTCCGTGACGATGTCGTTCCCAAGACAGCGGAAAACTTCCGTGCTCTTTGCACCGGCGAAAAAGGCTTTGGCTTCAAAGGCTCCAGCTTCCACCGTGTCATCCCCGGCTTCATGTGCCAGGGTGGTGACTTCACCAACCATAACGGTACTGGCGGTAAGTCGATTTACGGCAACAAGTTTGCCGACGAAAACTTCCAGCTCAAGCACACCGGTGCAGGCATCCTGAGCATGGCCAACGCTGGCCCGAACACCAACGGCTCACAGTTTTTCCTTTGCACCGAAAAGACCGAATGGCTCGACGGCAAGCATGTGGTCTTCGGCTCCGTGGTCGAAGGCATGGACGTCGTAAAGGCGATTGAAAAAGTCGGCAGCCAGAGCGGCAAGACCGCTCAGAAGGTTGAAGTCACCGATTCAGGCGAACTGAAGTAATCCTGTTCCCCATCATACCCGCGAGGCTGTACGAGATGGTTCAAGCGTGCTTCGCTTGTTCCTTTCCTCTGCATCCCTCACGGCATCCTGAGATTTGAAGAGGCCAGATATTCTGGAAAAGAAGCCCGAACGCACCTGAGTCAAACGATGAGGGTGTCCTGGTGGTTTCTACAGGAAATCAGCTGCTAATTCAAAAAACAGACAAAGACCTCCGACTGGGAATCCCCCACGGAGGTCTTTGCGTTTTCCGAGGTGTGGACACCCGGTGGACAGGCCACCAGAACCGGAATACAATTGGAGCGCAGGAAAACTGCGCTCCAATTGGTCTCAACAAGGTCAGGACAGATCATGCTTATCAGGCTTTTCGGAGAGAACTTCCGCTCTCTTCGTGAAAAATTTGAGCTTTCAATGGTTGCCGCAGACCTTACCAGCCCTGGAGACTCCGGAAGAGGAACGATCCCTTTCCCATTAAAGGGTGCAGAGGAGCCACTTCATCTTCTGCGGGTGGCAGCTATCTATGGCGCAAACGCATCAGGTAAATCGACAATCCTTGCCGCGGCAGGTGCTCTTCAAGGGATAGCCACGCGATCCAGTTTTGCGGCTAAACCGGATTCATCAATCCCTCCATACAAACCGTTCTTGCTCGACTCAACTTCAGAATCAATGCCCGTTATGCTTGGTTGTGATGTAACCTACAAGAATTCGATATTGAGATACTCAATTCAATTTACTTCAAAAACAATTATTGCAGAATCACTTCATCTTCTTACAAATAACAGTTCAAAAACGCTAATTGATCGGAATGAGAGCAAAGTAAAAGGGCGCCTATTTTCAAAAGACAGCCCAAACAATCTGTATGTTAAAGAAATTCAACCTAATGTATCTGTGTTGTCGAAATTGGCCCAACATGGCCCTTCTAAAGGCCCAGAATCCGCACGTCCATACTATCAAGCAATTCGCAAATCTACCCACCTCGAAGACTATTCCGCTTCTACAGTCATGGACAGGTTCAGTATAGATGATGAATATCGCTTTGCTGACGACCAAGAGTACCGAGAATGGATTATGCAACGCCTTATTCTCGCTGCGGATGTAGGAATCAAAGATGTCCACACAAGTCAAGAACCTCTCGAAATTGCGGAGCCTTTTCGAGAAATGTTAGCCAAGACAATTCCCGATGGAAATTTTCCTGAAAATCGATTAGTTGTCTCTTTCATGCATCAAGGAGAAACCTCTAGGCTTCTGGAATTCTCTGACGAATCTTCAGGAACAAAAAAAATATTTAATATTTCAGATGACTTATGGAGAATCTCCAATCAAGACATCACAATACTTGCTGATGAACTCAGTGCAAGCCTTCACCCACGACTCTTGGACAGATTGATCAGAGCAATCAATGACATCTCGCCTGAAGGACCGAAGTCTCAATTTATCTTCACGACTCACGACACAGGTTTGCTTGAAGGTTCGAATACTGAAACGCCGGCCCTCAGAAGAGATCAAGTTTATTTTGTGTCTAAAGGGAACGATGGTGCGTCAGAGATTTACTCATTAACAGAGTTCAAAGATGAAGCTAGACCTGTGCACAACATAAGGAAACGCTACATGTCCGGATTGTATGGAGCCACTCCAATCATCGACGAGTTTTTGTTATGAGCGGTAGATCATCTTCGACATCAGGAATATCGAAAAAAACGCAGCACTTAAACGAGCAGTTACGTCGAAAAAGGGAAACCCGAGAACTTGCCAAACGATTCTTGATTGTATGCGAGGATCAAAAATCGTCTCCAAACTATTTCAAAGCTTTGAAGAGACATTATCAACTCTCAGCTTCGTCAATAGAAGCCGTGGGAAGTGGTGGCAGGACACAACCATCACAAGTGGTGCAAGAAGCAATTCAAATCAGGAATGCTGCCGTTGAAAACCAAATACCGTTTAATGTTGTTTGGTGCGTTATTGATGGTGACTTTGGAGAACTGAAGATAGCCCCTGCTAGAGAGGTGGCAAAAACGAACGACATCAAATTGGCGGTCACCACTCCGTGCTTTGAGTACTGGTTGATACTTCACTTTTATGAATTTGACACAGCACTTAATTGCAATCAAATGGTAAGCCGATTAAAAAAGAAAGTCCCCGGCTATCAAAAAGGAAAACACGACTTTAATGTACTCGTAGGCGATGTATTAACCGCAAAGAATATAGCAAAACAATTGCGAAGATCAGATGATCTGCCTGAAAATCAAAACCCATGCAGCGACTTATACCTCCTTATTGAAGAAATTGAAAAGAGCATGCCGCAGTAAACTGCATAAATTAATAACAAACAGTTTTTTATATCGACTACTGGCCTTGCATGGGAAAGATGTACAAGCCCGAAATGCAAATGCCGCCCACGAATCAAAAGTTCATGAGCGGCATTTTTTTTGCGGTATCAGCATTGCAATTGTCGATCAAGCTGCCTTAATACCGATAATGCTCCGGTTTGAAGGGGCCTTCTACGGGGATGCCGAGGTATTCGGCTTGGGTTTTTGTCAGCTTGGTGAGTTTGACGCCGAGTTTGCCCAAGTGGAGGCGGGCGACTTCTTCGTCCAGTTCCTTTGGCAAGCGGTGGACGCCCAGTTCAAAGCGGTCGGTGTCTTGCCACAATGCCAGCTGAGCCATGACCTGATTGGTGAAGCTGTTGGACATCACGAAGCTGGGGTGACCGTTGGCGCAACCGAGATTAACCAGCCGACCTTCGGCCAGCACGAGGATCCCCTTGCCATCAGGATATGAGTAGCGGTCGACCGGGCCGCCTTCGTCCTGATCGCTCTTCACGCGGACCTTCTTGATATCCGTGCGATTGTTAAGGTAGGCGATTTCGATCTCCAGATCGAAGTGGCCAATGTTGCAGACGATGGCGTTGTTCTTCATCACGTCGAGGTGTTCGGCGCGGATGATGTCGCGGCAGCCGGTGGTCGTGACGAAGATGTCAGCATAGGGAGCGACTTCTTCAAGAGTCGTGACCTGATAGCCTTCCATCGTGGCCTGCAAGGCGCAGATGGGGTCGATTTCTGTCACAATGACGCGAGCGCCCAGGCCCTTCATCGAAGCGGCAGACCCCTTGCCCACATCGCCATAACCGCAGATGACAACCACCTTGCCGGCAACCATGATGTCAGTGGCACGCTTGATGCCGTCAGCCAGAGATTCGCGGCAGCCGTAAAGGTTGTCGAACTTGCTCTTCGTGCAAGAGTCGTTGACGTTAATCGCAGGCACGCCGAGCTTGCCCTGTTCCATCATCTGATAGAGACGATGTACGCCGGTGGTGGTTTCTTCGGAAAGACCTTTGATTCCCTTGAGAAGTTCGGGGAACTTGTCGTGAACCATGTTGGTCAAGTCGCCGCCGTCATCGAGGATGAGGTTGAGCGGCTGGCCGTCCGGGAAGAAAAGGGTTTGCTCGATACACCAGTCGAATTCCTCGTTGTTCATCCCCTTCCAGGCATAAACAGGAACGCCGGTGGCGGCGATGGCAGCAGCGGCGGTGTCCTGGGTGCTGAAAATGTTACAGCTTGACCAGGTGACTTCGGCTCCCAGTGCGGTCAGCGTTTCGATCAGGACGGCTGTCTGCACGGTCATATGGAGGCAGCCGGCGATGCGGGCGCCAGCGAGTGGCTTGGTCTTGCCGTACTTTTCGCGAAGTGCCATCAGGCCGGGCATTTCGACTTCGGCGAGTTCGATTTCACGGCGACCCAGCTCAGCCAGCGAAATGTCCTTGACCTTGTAAGGGAGCTTGTCTGTCTTCGCGGGCTGATTCAGAGTGGCAGGTGCCATAGATACTGTTCCTCGAGGAGAAATTTTAGGAACGGAAAGTCCCCTTCAAGGGGCGACCGTGATCATCCGACAAGTGCCATTCCAAAGGCGATATCGGGCGATCTCTCAATAACCGCAGGATTATAGCGTGATTAACTTCAGAGCGGTACGACAGGTTCCCATTGGCAGGAATTTATGAGTTATGAGGGATTCGGGCGTCGATTTCTTCTCGCGCGGCGGTTATGTTTTCAGAGGCTGATCTCGTGTCCGAGTTGATGTTTTTTCCCAGTATCCGCCAATTCATCAGATGAGTTAAGCACCGCGTATGGATTCGGGCCGGTCGACATTTCTGGTCTGGTTGACAAGGCCTGCTGTAACATGGAGTTACAGTGGAGTGGAGGGGGATTTTCCCGCTGCTTTTTCGTGGAAATGCATTTCGTCGTGGACACGATTTGATGCCAGCTGGTTGGATGCCAGAGCCTGTTTTCGGCTCTTTCTGATTGTCGCCTATTGCCTGGGAGCCTGGGGGTTTTCGACGACATCATTGGGGCTGGCGGTTGGTGCGTTCCCTTGTGCGGGTCACAATTGCGGCTGTGTTTCAGCTGCCCAATGCTGGCAACAATGCTGCTGTTATTCTCCCGCTGAGCGACAAGCCTGGGCGGCCAATCATGGGATGCACTTACCTGAAACCCTGATTCAACAGCCGCTGGAAGACTCCTTGCAGTCAACGCCGTCAACAGCGATTTCGGCTTGTGAAAGTTCTCGCGGAAGCTGCTGCGAAAAGGTCAAGCCATCCATCCCCGCTTCGCTGCTGGCCTTGCGTCAAGAATGTGCACGAGGGAGTGCCGAGACTCTTTGCGGCCCGGCAAAGTCCTCTGCCTGCAACACACTTTCCTGCAAAGTCACGGCTGGCGCCCCCCCCACAAGCTGCTGTGAAAAAAAACCCACGACAACAGTGCCCCCAACACCTCTTTCTTGCGAGGTGGCCATTTCAGAACCCGGCAGCCAACTTGAAAGCCGCACGTCGCCGCTGCTGAAATCGCTCAAATGTCGCGGCGCAGGTTCGACCTGGACGATGCTTTCGGAACCGCTGGCCTCTCCCCCTTTAGCTGCTCACTGGCAGCCATGGTCGTCACTGGCCAGTAAAATCACCGGGAGAAACGCCATTCCTTGTGAAATCTCTTATGCCCGCCTGACCCCTCCGGGTTGAAGAAGCTTGCTCAAAGACTTCTGGTCAGTGCCTTCTGATACGTATGGCAGCCATCCATGGACGGCGGAGAGTGCAAGCTGCGCTTTTCACTATGTGCCTTTTTCTCTGTGATGCTGTTACGTGCTCAGACACGGCTCATTCATCAACGGGGATGCCTCCCCGCCGCGTGCTGGCTTCGTGTCACATGCTCTCTTGATGTACCGACCGGAAGTCCTTCTTTTAAGAGTGTTGCGTTTTTGTCGTATCGACGAGCGATCACGGGATCGTCATTGATGCCCTGCGGAGTGCTATTTAACCATGGCGCTCTCGCGACCTTCGCATTCTTCTATTTCAACCTGATTAATTATCATCCCGAGGAGGGGTTTTTATGTCTATTGCTATCTCTCATTTCATTAACAATGCCGTTGCCCGCCTGTTGATCACGGGCGTGATGGCCGTCAGTAGTGCAAATACATTTGCCCATGATACCTGGGTACAGACGAACGTTGCTCAAGTGGCTCCGGGTGAGGCCGTTCATATTGACCTCATGCTAGGAAATCACGGAAACGACCATCGGGATTTTAAGCTGGCCAGCAAGATCAGTATTAACAAGGTGGAGTTCGGGCTTATCTCTCCCGACGGGAAGAAACAGGATCTGAAGTCTCATGTTTCCGATATGGGTTATGCTGAAAAAGAAGGCTTCTGGTCGGTCAGGCAGGTCGCTGATCAGCCCGGCCTCTATGTCGCCGCTCAAACGCTGGACACGCTTCACGGGACAACGCGCGCGTACCGCAATGCTAAATGCTACTTCCAGGCCGGTGGGAAAACCGCAGGTGTTGATCCGCTCAAGCCACTGGGCCAACCCATCGAACTCATTCCCCAAAGCAATCCGGCGACAGCTAAAGCCGGCGAGCCGATCACGGTTCAAGTGGTTTTAAGAGGCAAGCCACTCGCGGATGCGACGGTCTCTTTTATTCCTCGTGGGGCCGAGTTAGCCGCTGACTTCGATCCGAACTTTGAACGGAAGACGGACGCTGCCGGGAAGGCCACATTCACGCCCGCGGAAGCGAATTACTACCTGATTGTCGTGCACCATGCTGCCGACAATGAGACGGGTGAGAAGTATGAGCGCTCGCATTACTCCGCGACGCTGACGCTCAATATTGCTCGCTGAGAAATTCGCGACCGATCTCATTTTCTAGTGTCGTGTCACGTCTTTATCTTGAGGTTTCATGCGTAGTTACGTCCTCGATTATCGGACTTTACTGCCTGTTCAACCCCACTTTTAAGCTTTGACGGCGCACTAGATACTCCAGGCATCTAGCGATAAAGCCTGTCGCTCAAGGTGCGCCCATCGTTAAGTGACTATCAATTAATAATATCCTCAAAAGAGTTGTTTATGAAACATGAAATAGTGCATCGTTACCGAGGCTTCACACTGATTGAACTTCTGGTAGTCATCGCAATCATTGCCATATTGATTGCGTTGCTACTTCCCGCTGTTCAGCAAGCACGCGAAGCGGCGAGAAGAACCCAGTGCCGTAATAATCTCAAGCAGTTGGGGTTGGCGATGCACAACTACGAGAGTAGTGCTTCGCTATTTCCGGGGCTGCCTGCGGATAGCGCCTACGGCTTCTCGGTACAGGCCCAATTGCTTCCCTTTATTGATCAGGCCAGCCTGAGAAACCTGATCGATTTCCAGACACCTCTGATGACCGGATCGGGGGGAAGTCAGGTTTTGAATCCGGTACATGCAAACGTGGCAGGAACCGTTCTGCCGATGTTCCTATGCCCGAGCGATGGTCAATCGCCGGTCTTCGTGAATTCGAACTCAGGGACGAACCGGTTCGTGGGGACGAACTATGTCATCAGCACCGGAACGGGAACTGACAAGAACTATGACACCCGCGCCGCCACGAACGGGCTGTTCTGGTGGGGTTCGGGAATCAGGTTTCGAGATATTGTCGATGGAACATCGAATACATTGATGATGTCTGAATCGCTACTGGGGAACGGAACAGACACGACGACCGCCGTCGGTCTCGATTATCGAAGGCAGTTGGCCCAGTACGGCGGTGGTGGCATGGGAACGGCGGGCCAAGGCTTCACAGGTGCTCCGGGTGACAACCCGAATCTGGCGACTGCGGTCACCGGGGCAGCGACCGGGAGCGGCCGCGGACGGATGGCATGGATCTGGGGGCGCGAGCACATGACGACCTTCAACACCTATGCCGGGCCGAATATCACCACGCCGGATGTCTTCCGCAACGGCTTCGGCTGGTTCGCCGCCAGAAGCCTGCATACCGGCGGCGTGCATGCGTTGCTGGCGGATGGTTCAGTCAGGTTCGTAAGTGAAAACATCGATCTCACCGTTTGGCGAAACCTTTCAACACGCGCCGGAGCCGAAGTGATCGGTGAGTTTTAGTTCCACCTCTTAAAATGCTTATCACAAGAAAGATAAATAGATAATGATAAATATTCCACACGCTTTACGTCGGGCATTCACGCTCATTGAACTCCTGGTGGTGATCGCGATCATCGCCATTCTGATCGCTTTGCTATTGCCTGCCGTTCAACAAGCGCGCGAAGCGGCGAGAAGAACCCAGTGCAAGAACAATCTCAAGCAGATCGGTCTGGCGCTACACAACTACGAATCGTCTCACTCTGTATTTCCTCCTGGGCAATTGGGATTTCCAAAGGTGTTCTCGGCTCACGCCCAGCTACTGCCTTACATGGATCAAGCGTCGGTTAGAAACCTGATCGATTTCAACGACAATCCCCTTCCATTCGGCCAACCTGCGCCCGATGGGGCGAACAATGCGGTTGCCGCCAAGACAAAGCTGCCCATGTTCCGCTGCCCTTCTGATCGGGAGACGATTTCTGGCAACGATTATGGCACAACGAACTATGCCGCATGTGTAGGCAACGGAGTCCCCAATGATGGCTCGATGTCACTCGCAAACGGTCTTATTTTCGCGATTTCAAAGATTGGTTTCCGTGATGTGTCAGACGGAACTTCAAACACCGTTGCCTTCAGCGAATCCGTTCTTGGAACCGGAGCCAATTCCACAGGGGGCACGCCCACGGATGCCGTCCGGCAAACCATTGAACTGACCATGGGGACTGTCACCTCCGACGCCAATTGTGTTGTCGGTGGGTCAACCATCTGGTCAGGTGCGCGAGGAGCGAAATGGATCAACGGGCACTATGCTGATACTCTCTATAACCACTACTACGGGCCGAACTCAAGAACACCAGACTGCAATAACAGCTACCATTCACATGCGCATATCGCCGCCAGAAGTCTGCACACAGGCGGCGTACACGCCTTGCTAGCCGACGGGTCTGTCCGTTTTTCAAGTGAAAACATCGACATCACGATCTGGCGAAATCTTGCGACCCGCTCCGGTGGTGAAGTGATCGGCGATTTTTAACATGAGTTTATGAAAGTGAAAATCTGCTCGAAAACTCTCGAATCCTTCTCCCTGAGGAGCAAGGTGTCCGAATGCCAGATGTGAGGAGCGAGTTGCTCTTGATGATGGCGAGAACGTTGACTCGGACAGAAACTGAGCCAGGTATTCCCACGGGATGGCTGGGTCGTGATAGAATAGTTCATGAGGATGGCTGACGGAGTATTGAAGCTTCAGCCAGCCATCCTTTTTGTTAACGAATTTCAGGAGGTCTGATGAGTGTGAATCCATTGCCGTCAAAATCCGGCATGACAGAGATCCCGCAATTGACACATGCCCAATATCGTCGGCGTGCTTTTGCGATCATTGTGGCATTGATTGCCAGTTTCTATGGAGTGATTCTGACGTATCATTTCCTGACACCAGAATCATCAAATGCCGCTTCAACGAGTGTGCTTGAACAATGCCGAGAACTTTGCCTGCAATATGGACTGATCCCTACTGGCCACGTCGCTAATGATGCGAAAGCCTATTTAAAGTATGCAAAACAGCAGACGCTTTCCGCGCCATTAAAAGAGATACTCTCGGATGGTCAATTTGTGATTGCCGAGTCGAA
Organism: Planctopirus sp. SH287; assembly: GCF_056500625.1. Lineage (NCBI taxonomy): Bacteria > Pseudomonadati > Planctomycetota > Planctomycetia > Planctomycetales > Planctomycetaceae > Planctopirus > Planctopirus sp. SH287. The sequence goes on from NZ_CM151403.1 coordinate 4,683,128, forward strand.
ACCTCATTCGCTACTTAAGAAGAAGGCGCCGGATTTTCAGTTGCTCAATCACAAAGGTGAGGCTGTTTCTCTGAGTGAGTTGAACAGCCGGGGGCCGGTCGTGCTGGTCTTCTATATGGGTTATGACTGTAGCCATTGCGTGGCCCAGTTGTTTGGTCTGCAGGAAGATCTTGCCTACTTCCGGGAACTTGGAGCCAAGATCGTCGCGATCAGTGCGGATCCCCCTGAAGAGACGGCTGCCAAGTATGCTGAATTCGGCGCGTTTGATTTTACGGTTCTTTCTGATCCCGAAAATAAAGTGGCTCAGCTCTATGGTGTTTTCACGCCGGAAACTGACGAACTCCCCGCCGATTTGCGGCATGGCACGTTTCTGATCAATCCCAACGGGAAAGTCATCTTCACGACTCACGGCTTCAAGCCATTTTTAGACAACAAATCGCTGCTATTCATGCTCTCCGAATACTCCACAAGTGAAGCTGACTCGGCTTCAAAATAAGAGGAGTGGATGGCGACTGACGGGGATTGGTGCAAAAATGGCGGTATCTGGCTGAAATCGCATCGCTATGGAGTCTGTCTGAAAACCATCATGTCCTGCTCTCCTTGGGGGAGAAGGTGCCCAAACCACGAGGCTCATGGTCTCTGTGCCTAAAAAATTGAATTCGTAACGACAAATGACTGCTTTCACGAATATTTCGACGTATCGTTTTGCCCCGCTCACCGACTTAAAGCCATTGCGTGAGAGATTGCTGGCGTTTTGTCGGGAGCGGCAACTGAAAGGAACAATCCTGCTCAGCACCGAGGGGATCAACATGTTCGTTGCCGGCCCGCGCGAGAAGGTGGACGAACTGCTGGCAACGGTGCGGGAGATCCCCGGCCTTGAAGGATTGCCTGCGAAATATAGCGATAGTGATCATCAGCCGTTCACGCGGATGCTGGTGAGAATCAAGCAGGAAATCATTGCGTTTGGTGTGCCTGGAATTGATCCCAGTCAACGGCCATCGCCGAAGCTTTCGCCTCGGGAACTGAAAGCGTGGCTGGATGAAGGTCGCCCGGTCACATTGCTGGATACACGCAATGATTATGAAGTCAAGTTGGGGACGTTCGATGGAGCCATCGACCTTGATCTGCAAACCTTCCGCGATTTCCCCGATGTTTCACGCAAGAAACTCCCTGAGGAACTCAAGAAGCAACCTGTGGTCATGTTCTGTACAGGCGGCATTCGTTGTGAAAAGGCCGGGCCTTTCTTTGTGAAAGAAGGTTACGAGCAGGTCTATCAACTTGATGGTGGAATCCTTAAATACTTTGAAGAATGCGGCAGCGCGCATTATCACGGCGAGTGCTTTGTCTTTGATCAGCGCGTGGGGGTCGATGGCAATCTTGCCGAGTCATCGACTACGCAATGTCTGAAATGTCAGTCACCACTCACATTAGAAGAACAAGCTGACCCCCGATATGTAATCGCGCGTTCGTGCCCCTATTGTTATAAGACATCAGCCGAAAAGATGGCGGAACAAATCGCCGAGCGGGAAGCGGCCTTGCGAGATGCCGCCACGCCTCTTCCGGGAAGTGTGCCTTACGACAACTTACGCCCGCTCCAGGTTTCACAGAAGCATCAGGGCCTGAGCGTGCGGCAGTTTCTGGAACAAGTGCTGCCGCATTTAGAACCAACGCTCTGGGAGCAGGCGGCGGCAGAATCCCGCTTCCTGGATTCACAAGAGCAACCTGTTTCACTTGATCGAATCGTGCAGGCAGGCGAGAGATATCTACATAAGCTTCCTGGAACAATTGAACCGCCCGTCAACGCAGAGATTCGCTTGCTCTATGAAGACGAAGCGGTGGTGGTGGTCAATAAACCCGCCCCGCTTCCGATTCATGCCAGCGGGCGGTTTCACCGGAATACACTGCAACATTTACTTGCCCAGGTATATGACCCGCAAAGCCCCAGAGCAGCCCATCGTTTAGATGCGATGACCACAGGTGTGCTGGTTCTTTCGCGAACGCGGCATATGGCTGGAAGATTACAACCCCAGTTCTCGCGGCAGGAAGTGGACAAGACTTATCTGGCGAGGGTGCAGGGCGTACCGGTAGAGGATTCGTTTGAATGCCATGCTCCCATGACCGACATTGCAGGGGTCATGGGATCTCGCGAGATTGATGAAGCAGGCGGCGTGACAGCGAGCACGTTGTTCCGCGTGCTCCAACGGTTTGACGACAACACCACGCTGCTGGAAGTCCGGCCGCTGACAGGTCGAACCAACCAGATTCGCGTGCATCTGTGGCACTTGGGAATGCCGATTGTTGGTGACCCGCTTTACCTTTCTGAGGGTGAGTTAGCGACAGAGCCGGGCGACCCTTCCAAGCCACTGTGCTTGCATGCCTGGAAGATCGCTTTCCGTCATCCCGTCAAAAATGAACGGATGGAGTTTACCGCCCCGCCTCCTTTGTGGGTCGAAGAAGTGGTGACATCAGCCTGAAGCCGACTCGGTGCTGGCTGTGAAATTGGCCGTGTCATGGTCACTTCGCTGACAAGGTTTTGAAATGACCAGACGTCTGGTTATCTAATTTCGCGGTTTGGTAAAGCGGCGACGTTCGGTGCAATCAACCTGCACCACCTGACCATCGTGAATCGTGATGGTCACCTGACCGAATTTCAACGAGCGAACTGCCGTCCGGATATGCTCGAACACAGTGGGTTCTCCCACGGTTGATTCACTATTTGTGGGAACTGCTTCCCCCGAACTGGAGCGAGCGGACATGCCAGGAAGACCACGGGAGCCCCCCGAAGTAACTTCCCCTCCTGAATGACCATGTCCGGCATCAACAGCCGTTGAATCGATTATGTTCACTTGAGATTCCTCCGGAGCAATCATCGCTGTCCTCGATGGGTCGTTTGATGACCCTTTCTGGATTCTGTGACCTGACCTGTGAGCGGAAAGTTGATCACGTTTGACCCCGCTTTGACATGAGCGGTGAGTGTTGATTTCTGAGCATATGCACGAGGAATCGGCGTGATTGAAAGCTCTTTGTCTGAATTTTCATCAGAAGATTGACGCCGGTCTCCTGTCTCTACTTTGACAATATGATCGCCAACTATGGCTCCCCATTTGTCGCGGGTAAACTTTAGGTGATAGCGTCCTGAAGTATCAGTTTGGCCATGTGATGTTGAGCCACCTGGTCGGGTGGAAACAAAGGTAACATCTGCTCCGACAACGGGTTGTTCATTGAGAGTAATTGTGCCGCTGACCTGTCCCAATTGAGGCCCATCATCGTATCCGCAGCCAGAAAAGAGCGTTATTAAAAAACTGGTCAAAGGAACAAGCAGTAGTGGCCTATTTAGCAAGAGACGAGAGAGAGGTTGCATTGATTAATACTCCCCTGTGACTTGACCGTCATTAATACCAGCGAGTTGTTGATAGATGCCGAAAGGGCCATTCAGGTTCGGGTTTGATGGCGTGAAATTGGTATTGTCGTGCTGGATGTTTTCACTGAGATAGCGAACTGAGCCATCGGCGAAAAGAAAGTGGGCACCACCCGCATGCCGACTGTGGAAGCCACGCTCAGGGCCATTCGGGCCGTTCAGCTTTTTCCGAGTGGCCCGCATGTGTTGAAACGGGCCAGCCGTATCGTCACCACCTATGTTAGCGCAATTGGCGCCACCAGCCTGCGTGACAGATCCATAGAGAGTGTTGTTACGCGATTGTCCGCCATCTGTCGTGACACCCCAAGTGATTTCTCCGATAGCAATGACGTTTGATGTTCCGTCAGTGATATCGCGCACTGAACGGGAGGTATTTGGAACGAAAAGTCCATTGTTGCGCGAGGTGACCGAAGCGGAACTGGCGCCATTCGATTCACAGGGTTCCCCGTCGAATGATCCCAACACTCCCGCATATGAGCTGGTCGCAATGTTCTCTATATAGCCATTAAATGTCGGGCCATGCATGGTTCTTGTGGCAGGCTTCAAGTCTGAAGGGCAAGAGAAAGCAGCGAGGGGAGTCGAAACCGCATCGACGTTCCCTTGAACAGTGCCACTACCGACTCGTCCATGCGGGTGATAGCGGAAATCAATTTTGTTATAGAGCGGCGTTTGATCCAGCTGTGAGAGAATCGAAGCCTGCCAGCTCCAACCGCCATCCTGCGTGTTTGCGTTATTGACAGAAATGGTATCGAGATAGCCAATCGGAAATCGATTGAAGAGATCATGATAGTTATGGAGTGCCAGCCCCAGTTGCTTCAGGTTATTACGGCACTGAGTTCTTCTGGCCGTTTCGCGGGCCTGCTGAACAGCAGGCAGGAGTAAAGCGATCAAGATCGCGATGATGGCAATCACAACCAGTAACTCGATCAGCGTGAAGGCATCTCGTGCTGGCTGACGGCTAATAGGTGAAAGGGCGTGAGGAAGCGACACGCGGTGGCGATGATCAGCGTTCAGGAGCATGATTCAGCTTTCATCCTGTTTGAAGAAATCCGGGTGTTTGCACGGTCGCGCGTTGCGTCAAAACATGATGGAGCAAGGCGTCAGAAACCGTGATGTTGTGGCCGTTTGGAGGGCCTGTCTGACAAAGAGACGCCGCAATGGAATTGTGGGAATTCCGTGTGTCGGATCTCTCCCGGTCAACAGTCAAGTCAGAGATAGGCTCCCGTAGTATGGGTCGCCAAGGGATGAAATTTCACAAACCCATAACAATCATCGTCTGATGTGGTGATATTTATCCAGAGGAAATCTTTCTGTCAAGATTCGCTCTGGGGTTTCCACTAATCACGGAGGTTTGAAGATTCTGTATCTTCAATTGAGAAAAGTTGTTATGGGATTTTGTTTCTCCAGAAAATTTTCAAAGAATCATATCGCAATCGCGATGAGGAATTGTTCGCAGGATCCGTTTTGTTAAGACATTCAAAGGGGAGATGGTTGTCTGATCAACTTTTTCTTCTGAAACGGTTGCCTGACAGCAGTGGTCGGCAACTGGCGATAGCCACCGCTGTACGGCATTCTGATATGCCAAGGTCATGAGGTGTGGCCAATCGTGAAACTCTTCCCATAGTTGAGTCCAGACGCATGCGAATCCTGGTTCTTGGGGCTGGTGCCATTGGTGGGTATTACGGGGGACGTCTGCTGGAAGCAGGGCAGGATGTCACGTTTCTTGTGCGACATCGCCGGGCCGAACTGCTGGCGGCTCAGGGATTGTCGATAGTCAGTCCTTTCGGCGACTTTCACTTCCCGAATCCGCCAACGATCACAGCCGAGTCGCTCATGACACAGGCATCAAGCACACAGTCATTGGAAACAGATCAACAGACGGCTTTCGATGTGGTGATTCTCACTTGTAAGTCATATGACCTTGAGCAATCCCTCCGTGATATCACTCCCGCTATCGGCCCGACCACCCTGATCATTCCAATGCTTAACGGCATGAAACATCTCCAGCGCCTGGATGAAGTCTTTGGTTCAAAGCATGTTTTGGGAGGAAAATGCCACATCTCGACTCGTCTCGAAGCCTCAAGCCGGATCGTGCATCTCAGTAATGTCCATGATTTTGTCTATGGCGAACGATTCCCTGAACAGGCCACGCAAGTCGATGCGATTGACGGACTGTTTACTGGAGTTAAGTTCGGGCCAAGTCACAGCCGGCAGATCGTCTTGGAGATGTGGGAGAAATGGTTCTTTCTGGCCACGCTCGCGGGGATCAACTGCCTGATGAGAGGCTCGGTCGGCGACATCGTCAACGCCGGTGGCGGCGCATTGACAGCACGCTTATTGGAAGAGTGCCGTTCGATTGCCGAGTTAGCGGGCTATCCACCACGCCAGCATGTCTATGATGACTTAAGCCGACGTGTCTTGAATCCGAAGTCGGCATTGACCGCATCGTTAATGACAGACTTAGAGGCCTGCGGCCCAAACGAAGCCGATCAAATTCTCTACGACCTGCAAAACTATCGAACCCAGCCTCCTCAAGAAACCATCAGTTTACTCGACCTGGCATGCACTCACCTGCGAGTCGCGGCGATCAGAAAGGGGTCGGCAGAGTAAACAACGCAGAGAAAAAACGAGCACTGGACTTATCAACTCATCCACACTCACCCAACAAACAATTAGATTGATAGATATCAAAGTGGGATAAGTCTCCACACAACCCACCAGCTACACCGCCGGCATTCTCTACTATTTATTTACGTAGGGTGCATGAAGCGCAGCGCAATGCACCAACTCCCAATGTTCAAGTATCCAGAGACCGTTATTAAACAGCAGGGTGGGTTAAGGCTCTACGCAACCCACCAGCTCCCTAACACCGCCCCACCAACCACGATCCGCCCCCGCAAAAAACACTACCACCCTGGCGGCGTAAGACCCATTCGTATATCAACAACCGGCCCTCATACGCCGCCCCAAACCCCGCAAGGGGACGAAAGTGGCCCCCGACCACTCTTGCGAGCAATCGGGGGCCGTGAAAATTCCAGCAATGATCAGGGCCACCACAAAACATCATTCCACGAAGTCACCCTCGTTGAAAAACATTCCGTCGGCCTGTCTGATTCAGAGTTTTGCTGAATCAGACGTGATTGTGTTGGCATTCCCTCGTCACAAGAAGTGGCGAATGAATAAGTGCCAATAAAAAACATTCAGTTTTGATCAGAAGTGTTTTGCGTGAGCAACTCACCTTTGATGAACTGTTTGTCAGTCTCGAATTCGAGGGAAGCGTCCACAATCGGCGCTTCCGCCAATAGGAATGACTCCCCATTGGCAAAGGGTTGGCCCTGACCGAGCCGATGGAGAGCCTTCTGTCCGGAATCACAGGCGAAAAAGACCTCAACCTGCGAGGTGCACCCAAAACGAAGCCTCTCTACCCCATCACCCTTTGTTGCGCGAAACAGTATTCTTCTTCCCCATTCCCCTTCCGGCGTCCTGGCGGCGTAAGACCCATTCATCAACAAACAACTGGCCATATACGCCGCCACAAACCCCGCAAGGGGGCCGGGTGAGGGATTTTCCTGTGGTCGTTCCCAATTGAGAAGCGTGCCTGGAATGCCTAATGATCTGGAGCTTCTACGAATCGCTATTTAACCTTCGGCTCGCCCTCACCCAGCCTCTCCCATCGGAATGGGAGAGGAGCAAATCCATCAATAACCACCATCCTGGTGGCGTAAAACCCAAACATGGATCAACAACCGACCAGCAGGCCAACGAGCCTGCGGGTCTTCGCACAAGTCCCGGCCGATAGGCCCAAACCCCGTAAGGGGGGTTAGGGGAGTAAGATGGTTTCGTCGTCGGTAAATATCTGCCGGGAATCGTCGGTCATGTTCATTCCATACGAGGTAAGCCGGGCCGATTTGTCTGGCAAGACAGCATAAATGAAGGAGGTGTCGTTGAATGAATCTTGGGGAATTGTGGTGAGGCAAGCAGGCACAAGCTCATGGAGTGTTTTGGGGTAGCGACCGTGGTCTTTTTGATAGGCCGCTAATGCCAGACAGAGTTCTGAGAAACTGCGTCGGTTGCGCATCCGGTCATCGGTCGCGCGGCGCATGCGGAAGCTGGGCATGAGCGACATGGCCATGGTTTTTCCGACCCATTCACTGACCGCCTGAATGTTGGGTTCTTTTTCCTTTGCAATTTTCTGAAGGGTGGAATCAACACTTTGGTTCCATTCGTCGTGCTGGTGGAGCAGTTCATCAATCAACTTGTTTTGTGCGGCACGATCCCGTGTTCCCAGAGCATTAGCAAACTGATCCTGCCAACGTTGGGCTTCTTTGCGAACTATCGCCCAGTCGATAACGGGGATCGAATTTGTGATCTTTTTTCCGGTTTTTTTGTCTGAGGTTTGAAAAAACTCTTTGAGGAGCAGGTCACTGGTTTCAGTCATTTCGATTTCACACATCAGAATGCCGCGTTCGCCAAGATTGGCCGCCATGGCACATGTCCCATGGGGAGCCAGTTGTTGATGCAAAGCCTTCAGTTCGGAAATCTGGGAGCGTGTGAGTTGCCGGGATGCGATCATGGCGATCAGGCCCCGAGTGGCAATACCGTCGATCTCGCTGGCCCGGACGATCGAGATATCAAACGGTGAGCCATTGGAAAGCAGGGTGGAGAGTTTGCGAACAGCCTGTAAATCGCTCAGTGCTCCTGTGAAATTCTGGTCACGCAACCGGCCCAACGCCCGGGCCATGAGAACTTTGCTGACAAAGGGAAGCCTGCGTTCAACGGTCAATGAGGCCGATAGAAGCGTCCCTGATTCATCATCGGGAAGCATGGGGCAATAGTAGCTGGGGAGATTAGCGGCTTGAACGATGACATTGAGTGCCGATTCGTTTTTCTTCAGGTATTCCGACAATCCCGGCAGATCGTCTTCCTTCCAGAGAGTTCCAGATCCTGTGATAATCTTCTGCTCCAGAAGAAACGCTTCAAGCAGCGTATTCACAGGGGAAACTGTCCCAAGAGCAACGACGTATGACTCCAGAAACAACAGGTGCGGTGCATCGACAGGAACCGACTTAACCCCCAGCATTTCCAGCGAGTGGCTTTGCAGAGCGGGTTCAAAGACATCTGCACCAAAGGATTGAACCAGTAGCACCACCGCGTTCTGTTGTGGATCGATTCCCTTGGCCAACTGGCGATTAATCTCCCGGAGTGAAGCGGGGAGATCTTCCGAGAAAACCGGCGGCTGAAACGGAATTTCCCGGCTCACCACTGGGGAAATCGAACGGCTGTCCTCAGGTAAGGAACTGGTGATCGCACCGGTTAATATAGCCCTGTGGTGCGCAAGCGGCAGGGCAGCATAAGCCGTCGTTGCTAAGCCTGCCGTTGCAAATAAGCCAAGAATTGAACCTGGCAGCAAGGCGGAAAGCCATAAGCGCAGTATCGGCTTTGGATTTTGAGTCCTGATGTTCGCTGCTGGCTTTGACCACTGACCATCATCGGAAGACTTGTCCATGACAACCATTCCTGCTGCCAAAAGTGCTCGACCCTGCGGACGATCTCTCGGGCGTGATCCATTCTGCGCCGGCCTGCCCAAAATTGATGAACGGCCCAAAGAAATGATCCCAATTCGGCCAGATCATCTTCATAGCGCTATGGTGCCATATCGCGACGAGGTTGTCGCGGCAAAAATCTCCCAGGCCATTCGCCAGGGCCAGCAGAAAATTTGAAAGCAGGCTGAACGAACACAGCAGCATCAGACAAGGAGGACAGACTTATAACGCCCCGCTGCCAGTCAACACGACGCGCACGGTGCGCAGCAGAATTTTGAAGTCATTCCAGACCGAGCAATTTTGCAGATAAAGCAGGTCAAGATTCACCTTCCTGCGGAAGCTTTCAATGTCATTGTCATAGCCATTGATAATCTGTGCGAGACCCGTCAATCCCGGCTTCAACCCCAACCGATTAATATAGTTGGGAATTTCATCCGTCAGTTTTTCAATGAACTCGGGACGCTCCGGCCGTGGGCCAACAAGTGACATTTCTCCCTTAAGAACATTCCATAATTGCGGCAGTTCATCGAGCCGGGTCTTCCTCATGAATCGACCAACAGGCGTCACACGTGAATCACCTTTCACGGCAAATTGCGCCCCGTTTTTCTCGGCATCCGTTCTCATCGTGCGGAATTTATACAGCGTGAATGGCTTGCCATAGCCTCCCTCACAACGACGGTTCCGACAAGGATCGCGGCGTTCAATCCCATCGGGAAGAGTGGCTTGCCGCAAGTTACGACGATCCCTGCGACCTGATTTTCGCTGGTTCAACCCCACTCGGGTCTGTTGAAAAATGATCGGCCCCGGTGAAGAAAATTTGACCAGCACCACGGCAAGTAACATCAATGGAGCCGTGGCCACAATGAGAAACAGAGCACCACAAATATCCATCATTCGTTTGGCCAGACGCGTTCCTTCACTGAGACAGCGAGTGCTCCGGCGGGACTTCTCCAGCCTGAGCGGCGTCAACCAATGAGGAGGAATCGTTGAATCATCAGCGGCGTACTGGTCAAACAGATCAGAAAGCTCGCTGACGGCAACGTCACGAGACCCGATTTGAAGTTCAATTTCGTCCAGAACAGAAACACTCATTTTCGCGACGCCTTACCCTGGCCCTGGATCATTGCGCATCAGGCAGAACATGGCCGACGCATGAATGTGAGCAGCTCAGTTCACTCACGGAGATTGATCCAAGTCTCGAACGAAGCTTACGTCATCGTCCAACGTCTGGCGGCATCCCCTGAGGGATCTCTCAGCCCCTGCCAGCGGGTGCCCGCCCGGTTAGCGCGATTGTGCCGCATTGATGCACTTTGGCAACATGCTAAACGCCGGGATAAGCGAGCTTCAGCAACATGAAATGGATACTCACAGACCCATTCCCACGAAAGCGGCCTGAAACCGCATTCCCGATGAGCTGTCAGATGGAAGAGACCGCGAAAGCCGATCACCGTTTCATATCACAGTTTTTCACTGGAAACGGCGGGCGTCAGTATTGAGCCGGAGAAGAAAACTCTTCTCCGGCTGCCCTGTAAAGCCAAACCACTACAGCCATACCAGTAAAGCCAAAGATCGAAGGCTTCACGGGGCCACCTCTACTTCACCTGCACATCAACCTTAATGTGCAGGTCACGGAGCTGACGGGCATCAACAGGGGCTGGAGCACCCGTGAGCAAGTCGCTCGCTTTCTGATTCTTGGGGAAGGCAATCACATCACGAATGTTGTCTGTCCCAGAGAACATCATCGACCAGCGATCCAGACCCAGTGCCACGCCCGCGTGAGGCGGTGCACCATATCGCAAGGCCTCCAGCAGAAATCCAAAACGCAATTCCGCTTCTTCCGGCTGAATCCCCATCATACTGAAAATTCGCTGCTGAACCGCAGGATCATGAATACGAACGCTGCCGCTGGCGGCTTCATAACCATTGCAGACCAGGTCGTATGACTGTGCTCGCACTTTCCCCGGATCTGTTTCAAGAATGTCGATATCTTCTTCGTGAGGCTGGCAGAAGGGATGATGCTCCGCCACCCACCGCTGGGCTTCATCATCCCACTGGAACATCGGGAAGTCGACAACCCAGGCAATCTTCATTTCTTTCGGGTCATAGAGCGACAACTCCTTCGCCAACCGGTTGCGCAGTGCCCCCAGAGCAGCCGAGGAAACCTTCGCGGTGTCGGCCACGCAAAAGATCAAATCGCCGGTCTTGGCTCCCAACTTCGCAATGAGCTTCTGCTGATCATCCGCTGAGAAGAACTTGGCGATCGGCGAATCGAGACTTTCGTCCTTCACACGGAAGAAAGCCAGACCCTGCGCACCGTATTGCTTCACAAACTCGGTCAGCTCATCGATCTGCTTGCGACTGTATTTCTCGGCAGCACCAGGTGCCACAATCCCCCGCACACGGTTCCCGTTAGCAATAGTGTTTTTGAACACACTGAAACCGCAATTTTCTGCGATGTCTTTAAGGCAGACCAGTTCCATTCCAAAGCGGAGGTCTGGCTTGTCAGAGCCATACTTCTCCATCACTTCTCGGTGAGTGAGTCGCGGCAAGGGCAACGAAAGCTCTTCACCACGCAACTCTTTGAGAAGATGCGCCATCAGGCCATCGATCATCGAGAGGATGTCATCCTGCTTGACGAACGCCATTTCCACATCAATCTGCGTGAACTCGGGTTGGCGATCAGCTCGCAGATCTTCATCGCGGAAACACCGGGCCAACTGGAAATAACGGTCATAGCCCGCCACCATCAGAATCTGCTTGTAAAGCTGCGGCGATTGCGGCAAAGCATAGAAACTCCCTTCATGAACCCGACTGGGGACAAGGTAATCACGTGCCCCTTCAGGCGTGGAGCGGCCCATGATCGGCGTTTCGATTTCCAGGAATTGATGCCTATCGAAATAGTCGCGCGTTGCTTTGGAAAGCTTGTGCCGCAGAATAATAGCCTGCTGCACCTGGGGCCGACGCAGGTCGAGATAACGGTACTGCATCCGCAATTCTTCGTTGGGAAGATCCTGCGTGCGCGGCTCGAAAGGAGGCGTCTTGCTCTTGTTGAGCAACACCAGTTCTCTGCCACGGATTTCAACCTGACCGGTCACAAGCTTGGGGTTTTCTAACCCCGCACCGCGAGCCAGCACTTCGCCTGTCACCTGGATGACATCCTCACTGCGAAGGCCGCGAGCGATTGTCTGCATATCAGTGGGAGTATCGGCCTGGAAGACCACCTGAGTGATGCCATAACGGTCACGCAGGTCAATGAACACCACGCCCTTATGATCTCGGTAGCTGTCGACCCAACCACAGAGGGTGGCAACTTGTCCAACATGCTCGATACGCAGTTCGCCGCAGGTCTTGGTCCGGTACACGGGGCCATCTTTCGATAAAGACAAGAGTCGGGTTCATCAGGAGACGTTCTCGGTCGACAGCCTCTTCCATCCCTTGAGTCAGAAGACTTAAGACACAGAATGACCCACCGCCGGAAAAGTTCGCGAGCCAGAATTATAGAGAGGTTCGCTGGCCACGGATATCAAACGGCAGCAGCGACAGCCAGCTCGTCGTAACATACATCGCAGCATGCCGTTAAGAAAATGTCCCTGCGAGCCGATTTGCACGTTCTCACAAAAAATTGTTCCAAAAGAATTCTAAACTTCCGGCAGAGCCATCCACTGACCAAATTCGCTTCATTCCCAGCAGAAAGTGAGAGAGCCGACTGGAAATGCTGATACAGAGGTGCTGGCAAGCTGCTGACACTTAAGTGCTGACGAGGTGCTGACGAGGTGCTGACACAAAAATATCGTACGCATTCTCATTTGAATCCGATTTGAATCCCATTTGAAATATCGCTCTTGGTGTCATGCTGGCTGCAGCTTTGGGCAAGCAGGGATTTCGCACCCCTCAAGGCGAGGTTGATTTCTGTAAAGCGTAAAAAACGCCCTGAATACCCGACAAAATCTGCACGCAAAGCTTGGGTGTGAGAATCTCTAAAAACAGTGGCGAGAGCGAAGGAAAGAGCCACAACCATCAGCGGACTTGCAAAAACACGGCTCGGCTGCGATAAACCAGCCGTTGACTTGATGAAGTTCAGAGACCATTTTGAAGTTCACAGTAAACAATCGGGCTGTAGCGCAGCTTGGCTAGCGCGCTTGCTTGGGGTGCAAGAGGTCGTGGGTTCAAATCCCGCCAGCCCGATTTTGAACAAAACAGGCTCGTTGCATTCATTTGCAACGAGCCTGTTTTTCTTTACCAATCAGCGAATTGATGCTTGGTTCTTAGGTTCAAACATCTCACAAGTTCGATACTCTGCCAATTCCTCTTGGCTGTAAATCATTGGCAGGAGGTATGTTGTGGAGTTCAAATCCAGTAACCATTTTCGGCATGGCGAGATGATTCGTCCCGAACCGTTTTAGTACCGAGTGTGTCCGAGCGACAGAAAGGAGTCTTCCAATGTCGAACTGGAAATGTTGGCCCAACTCCTCGCTCAACGCAAAATTTGCCGAGATCGAGCATCCCGACTACATCTCGTATCCCGACCTTCGTGATGGCTCGCCACTCGTCCTCGCATGCGACCATTCGGGCGAGCATGCCTCGCCCGAATTTCGTGTCATTTCCTTTCTCATAACTACGTACAACTCAGTGGCCACTTGGGAGCCACTGCGGTCTGAGATACGAAATAAGCACTTGGCCGACGGGAGGCGGATGTCTTTCAAGGCCCTGAACGACGCGCTCCGAATCAACGCGTTACCGAACTTCCTTCGCGCGGCAAGCCAGTTAAATGGCGTGCTGATCTGTGTCGGTGTGGAGAAGGGATTTTTCCTGCCCAAGGACCACTTCCCGCCACAGAAGCATGACTGGACGGCCGACACGCTCAACAAGCTAGTCGAAATCTGCATCTTCGGTGGCGTGATGGTCGATGGCCTACGCGGGGAAAGTCAACACATTCATTGGATCACCGACGACGATTCGACGGTCTCGACAGAGGATGCCAAGATCGACGCCATAAACCTGATGGGTGGGATTCTCCACAAGTACCCTGACGAGCATTTGGAGGTTAGGCTGAGCATCGCGAGCAAGTTCGATGACAACCTCCGAGCAGAAGACCTCGTCGCCATTCCCGATCTCGCCGCCGGAGCCTTATCGGAGACGCTGACAACGATGGGCAAGGCGAATATGCCCAAGTCAGGCTCAGGCCCGACGGACGTGGGCCAGTTCGTGCAGATCAAGTCCACGTTGATAAACACGTGGCGCAGCGAGACGGACAAGCCGCTGAAGCATATGAATGCCGTCATTCGGCCCGCCGACAGAGGTCAGATGCTCGTGTCGTTCGGCGCGCCCTTCTCCCGGATGCTGCGACCCGGCGAATCCGCAGAAGGTGCTCCCAAGCTCAACTCGAAGTGGCGGAGAGCACTTGAAGCTGACCTGAAAGCACGCGGTGTCGATCCGAACGAGGTGCTTAGGTCGATGGGAATCGATATATAACAATTCGCCCCGAATGTAGTGAATGTGTCCAGTCGTGAAGCCCCTGCCGACTCCGGTTTCCCAGCCCCGGCACCGGCCAGAAAAAGTTCTCAGTGTCCTGTCGCCCCGATAATAAACACCATAAACCGTTGTGGTTTATGGTGTTTATTATCGGGGCGACTTATATCCCTTTGGGGGCCTCGCCAAAAACGTATCCCTTTCGGCGGGTATTGGATGGGGATACGAGAGATGATCGGAGGCCGATTGCCAATTCAAAGATCACCTCCTCAACGTCATTGCTCTGGGACAGAGGCATGCCGCGGGAAATGATCAACCTCTGATGGGCGTGATGTGTTAATCACTCCATCGTGTTGGAGGATGGTGAGTCTCAAGGAGGAGGCGAAGAGCCTGGAACTTCTTACCGAGTCGGTGAAGGCCACCATTCAGTCGGCGGCTCGCCAATTGACCGGTATTTTGCGGCGACAATTTCAGGCGAAGATGGCAATCAAGTACTGCGACGGACAAGAGCGTTGCGGGGGGATTCTGGAAAACCACTGGAACAGCACGCTGCTGAGAACCGTGGGAACCGCCATTGCCTGGGCGAGAACCATGAGGTGGCGTGGCATCAGGCCCATCGTGCATTGCCTCGAGCAGGTCTACAAGACAGGGGTCATGATCTTCAAAAAGGTGAAGACCGGCCGAATCATCTGATTATTCGGCAGCGAAGCGGTAGCCGACACCCTGTTCCGTGAGGAGATATCGGGGACGGGCGGGGTCGTCTTCCAGCTTTCGCCGCAGGCTGGCCACGAACACACGCAGATAGTGCGTTTCATGCGTGTCGTGAGGTCCCCAGACTTCTTTCAACAGGAAGCGGTGTGTGAGAACCTTGCCGGAATGCTTGAGCATGGTGACGACCAACTTGTATTCCAGCGGCGTCAGATGGATTTCCTTGCCTCGGCGGAACACGAGTCGGGCGGATAGATCGACCTGCAATTCTCCAATGGAAATGGTTGATGACGTGGGGGTGACAGCGTGAGCATGACGCAAGGCCGTTCGCATTCGGGCCAGTAATTCCCCCATGCCAAATGGTTTCGTAACGTAATCGTCAGCTCCGTTATCGAAGGCGGCGATCTTCTGTTGCTCCTGATCTCGCACCGACAGGATAATAATGGGTGCCGTCAGCCATTCCCGTAGCCGACGCAGAACCTCTTGCCCATCCATGTCAGGCAATCCCAAGTCGAGAATGACCAGATCAGGCGGCTGGCTGGCAGCAATCCGCAAACCTTCCTCGCCCGATTCCGCTTCAGTGATCCGATACCCTTCGTTCGTCAAGGATGCTCGCAAAAACCGGCGAATCGGCTGCTCGTCTTCAATGATCAATAGGGAATGATCGCCTTGCTGCATGTGAGAAATGTTCTCTTTTTGTCTCTCGGAGTCGTTTTGCATCATTCTATCACAACCTGTGGTGCGCCCTTAACCAAAGGCAACCTGACGACAAACTCTGCTCCTCCTGCCGCTCGGTTTGAAGCCGTCACATTCCCTCCGTGAGCTTTCGCAATGGCACGACAGATCGCCAATCCTAATCCGCTCCCTCGTCCGGCATCTGCTGTAGGGGAAGCTCGGTAGAACTTCTCGAAGATTCGTTCCTCTGCACCGGGCGGAATTCCAGGGCCGTTGTCAGCCACAGTCAGTTTCAATGACTGACCTTCTACAATGGCCGTGACCGTAATGTGTGTTCCCTGGGGAGTATAGCGGGCTGCATTCCCCAAAAGGTTCACCAGCACTTGTTCCAAGAGCAGACCATCGACAAAGACGAGCGGCAAGTCGTTGGGCAGATTGACTTGAACCGTGTATTTCTCAAGTTCCCTGCGAGTGCGATGGAGTGCCGAACCGACGATCTCTTCCAGGACATGCCATTGTTGATGCGGAGTGGCGACTCCTGCATCGAGCTTCGACATTTGAAGAATGTTTTCGAGTAAGCGATTCAATCGTGCCGCTTCTTCAGCAACCGTTTCAAGCAGTTGGCGTCGAGTCTCATCGTCGAGCGATGTCGATTCGAGCAAGCTGCTACTCGCCCCGGCAATCGCCGCCAGCGGTGTTTTGAGATCATGCGAAACACCGCTCAAAAGGCTACTGCGTAATTGTTCCGTTTCCGCCTCAATTCGAGCCTCTGACGCTTCGATGGCCAATTGGTCTCGTTCCAATGCCAATCCAAGCTGATTGGCACATGATTCCAGAAGACGCCGCTGATCGGGTTCCAACAAACGCTCGACATCTGCGACTTTTACAGCGATAGCCCCAAGGGTTTTCTGCGAGCCGGTCAAAGGCAGAAACAATGCCGTGGCGTTGGGAAGCGTGTTGGTCCCCGCACCCGCAATTTCATCATGTCCGATAACCCATTGAGCGGCGGAAAGACTGACGGGATGTTGCACAACAGCCCCGTCGTAACCAAATGCCACATCCGGTGGGCCGGATGATCCGTCGAGGTAGATGGCGACTTCTCCACCGATCATCTCGGCGATTTTCTCTCCTGCGGCAGAGACCAGGAACACATTGCCATACAAAGAGGTCAATTGCTTACCCAACTCATATTGAGCGGCAATCCGCTGTTCTCGCAGTCGAGTTCGTTCGACCATCGACTTCAGCCTTGAAGTCAGTGTGCTGATCGCAAGTCCGATGGCCAGCATCACGCCGAATGTCACAACATACCGCACATCGGCAACGGTGAATGTGTAAAGCGGCGGGACGAAGAAGAAGTCGAAAACCATCACAGCCAGCACACTGGCCCATGTGGCCGGCCCTCGTCCAAGTCGATAAGCAACGAAAGCCACGGCTGCCAGGAACAGCATGACCGTATTGGCTTCGGTATCGGCCAATTGAAGCGTTCGAGATGTTGCTGCCAACAGGCCGGTCACGGCAACAATGAGTGACGAGACGATATACGGCCCTCGCTGTAAATGAGGGCGTGGCGTTATCGAAGAGATCGAATGTGCTTCCTCCTTTTCCCCGTGAATGACGTACACATCAATGTCGCCGCTGTTTTCCAGCACGTCGTCCACAACCGTGCCGAAGAACAAGCGTTTCCAACGAGTCACGGCAGTTTTGCCGATGAGTATCTTGGTGACATTGCGGGATCGGGCAAAATCGAGAATCGTCGTGGCCGTATTCTGGCCTGCCAGCGTGACCGTCTCGGCTCCGAGCCGTTCGGCAAGCCGGAAATGCTGTGCTACCTGTTGGTTGACTAATTCATTTCCAGTCTCGCCAATCTGATCAACAGAGACAGCCAACCACGGAGCATCCAAAGCAGCGGCCATGCGTTTGGCCGTCCGAATCACCCGTGCGGTCGTCGGGCTGGGCCCCACGCAGACCAGTAATCGCTCATTCGTCGCCCACGGCTGCAAGACCGCTTTTTCTCGACGGGCTGATTCGACATCGCTATGGATGCGGCGTGCCGCCTGTCGCAACGAAAGTTCTCTAAGAGCGGTCAGATTCGGTTTCTGAAAGAACCGCTGCATTGCCCGTTGAGCTTGTTCGGGGATGTAGACCTTGCCTGCCTGCAGTCGCACCAGAAGTTCTTCGGGAGTGATGTCCACGAGTTCGAGATCGCTCGCCATGTCGAACACTTGGTCGGGCACCGTTTCCCGCACGATGATCCCCGTGATCCGACCGATCACATCATTGAGACTATCGATGTGCTGAACATTAAGCGTCGTCCAGACGTTGATCCCCGCCTCTAAAAGTTCCTCCACATCCTGCCATCGCTTGGCGTGACGACATCCTTCGGCGTTGGTGTGAGCGAGTTCGTCAACGAGCAGCAAGTCGGGATGACGTGCGAGGGCAGCATCAACATCGAACTCCCGAAGCGTCACCGCCCGATACTGCACTTCCTTCATGGGCAAAGCTTCCAGCCCCTCAAGGAGTGCCTCCGTATCGGGACGACCATGTGGTTCGACATATCCGGCAACGACCTCTCGACCGTTCGACTTCGCCAGCCGAGCGTTGGCCAGCATCGAGTAGGTTTTCCCCACACCAGCGGCGTACCCAAAGAAGATTTTCAGGGAGCCATGCTTCTCTTGAGCTTCTTCCGCTTGGACTTGAGCCAAGAGTTGATCGGGATCGGGACGTTGATTGCTCATGCCGATGGGTCACTTTGCAGTCTGTTGATCAAGAGCCAGGTTCAACTGAAGCACATTGACACCAGGTTCCCCCAGAACGCCGAACTGTCGGCCTTGCGTGTGTTGGTGAACAAGTTGTCGCACGGTCTCTTCGGACATTCTCCTCACTTTGGCGATTCGAGGCACCTGAAACTCCGCCGCCGCAGGAGTGATGTGCGGATCAAGACCACTGGCGGACGACGTGACGAGATCGACCGGTACATCTTTTCCCTCGCTTCCTTGCGTCCGCAGAGACTTGATTCTCGCCTCAGCAGTGTCCTTGAGTACGGGGTTCAATGGCCCGAGGTTGGAACCGCTGGATGCCGCAGCATTGTAGGCAACAGGCTGCGTGGCGGATAATCGCCCCCAAAAGTATTCCGGCTTCGTGAAACTCTGTCCGAGGAGTTCGGAACCGAGGAGTTGGTCTCCATTCCCGATCAAACTTCCGTTGGCCTGATGGGGAAAGGCCACTTGGGCAATAACTGTCACGATCCCCGGATAAATAATGCCGGTTACGACCGTCAGGACAATCAATAACATAACTGCGGGACGAAGTTGCTGAAGCATGGTTTGTCTCCCTGGTGATCACGTCACCTTACACGAGGTTCAAAATGGACAACATCAGGTCAATCGCCTTGATTCCGATGAACGGGACGATCAATCCTCCCAGCCCATAAATCAGCAGATTGTTGCGGAGCAGTTGAGCGGCTCCGACTGGTCGATACGTCACGCCTTTCAAAGCCAATGGAACCAGAGCGATGATGACCAACGCATTGAAGATCACCGCCGAGAGAATCGCACTCGATGGCGATGACAACCTCATCAAGTCCAACGTCTTCAATGCCGGATAAGTCGCTGCGAATGCTGCCGGAAGAATAGCGAAATACTTGGCAACATCGTTGGCGATGCTGAAGGTCGTCAGTGAACCACGGGTCATCAGCAGTTGTTTGCCGATGTTCACGATCTCGATGAGTTTGGTGGGGTTTGAGTCGAGATCGACCATATTACCGGCTTCCTTGGCCGCTTGAGTGCCGGAGTTCATCGCCACGGCGACATCCGCCTGAGCGAGTGCCGGGGCGTCGTTGGTGCCATCACCAGTCATCGCCACCAAACGGCCTCCTTTCTGGTAATCACGAATCAACGAGAGCTTCGCTTCGGGTGTGGCTTCGGCCAGAAAATCATCGACTCCCGCCTCCGCAGCGATGGCACCAGCGGTGAGCGGATTATCACCTGTAATCATGACCGTCTTGATGCCCATCTGTCGCAGTTCGGCGAATCGCTCCTTGATGCCTCCTTTCACAATATCCTTGAGTTCAATGACGCCAAGCACCTGAGCATCTCGGCACACGACGAGGGGTGTCCCACCGGCTTTGGCGATCTCCTCAACGATGGTTCGCACATCGCCGGGAAGCGATCCTCCCAACGAACGGACGTGTTCTTTGACGGCCTCGGTTGCTCCCTTGCGGATTTCTTGACCATCAAGTGAAACACCGCTCATGCGTGTGCGAGCCGAGAAGGGTACAAAATGAGGTTTGATGTGTTCGAGTTCTCGCCCTCGCAGGCCGTATTGTTTCTTGGCGAGAACGGCGATGCTGCGTCCTTCGGCGGTTTCGTCGGCCATTGACGCCAGATGAGCAACTTCCGCCAGTTCCTTTTCATCCACACCTTGCGTGGGAATGAACCGAGTCGCCTGACGGTTTCCCAGAGTGATGGTGCCGGTCTTATCAAGGAGCAATACGTCCACATCTCCCGCCGCTTCAACCGCCCGTCCCGACATGGCAATGACATTGGCTTGGCTGAGCCGATTCATTCCGGCGATCCCAATGGCGGAAAGCAGTGCTCCAATCGTTGTGGGGGCCAGACAGACGAACAGAGCGACCAGCACAGTCAGGCTAATCGGTCGCCCTTGGCCGGACGCCTCCACACTGAAGATCGAGTAAGGCAGCAGCGTGCCAACCACAAGCAGAAAGATCAGCGTCAGAGCCGCCAACAGAATCGCAAGAGCGATCTCGTTAGGCGTCTTCTGACGTTTCGCACCTTCCACCATTGAAATCATGCGATCCAGAAAGCTATTCCCCGGCAGGGTTGCCACTCGGATGATCAACCAGTCCGAAATGACTCGTGTCCCGCCCGTCACTGCACTTCGGTCGCCACCGCTTTCCCGCACGACCGGAGCACTTTCACCCGTGATGGCACTTTCATCGACTGAAGCGACTCCTTCAATGACTTCACCGTCCCCAGGAATGGTTTCGCCTGCTTTGACGATCACAATGTCATCCACCTTGAGGTCAGTGGCCGGGACTTCTGCGGCGAGTCCGTGTCGTCCTGGTTGAGAGCCGGTCAGTTTGTGTGCCGTGACCGTTGTTCGAGCTTTTCTGAGAGACGCCGCCTGAGCTTTCCCATGCCCCTCGGCAATGGCTTCAGCAAAGTTGGCGAACAACACCGTGAACCAGAGCCACGCCGCCACTCCCAGCACGAAGCCGGAAGATTCCTCTCCCGTTTCTATGAGTGAGTTCACCCACAGCACGGTCGTCAGGATGCTTCCCAGATACACGGCAAACATCACCGGGTTACGAACCTGAATCCGTGGGTCGAGCTTGGCGAACGACGCTAAAACCGCCTGCTTGAAAATCGCCGGATCGAAGAGCCGGGCTGTTGTTTTTGCCTGAGACATACCCTGATCCTCCCTTAGTTCGCTGTTGACAAAAGATGTTCCACAATCGGTCCCAAGGCTAACGCTGGGAAAAAACTCAATGCTCCGACCACAACGACGATGGCAACGAGCAGGACAACGAACAGTGGAGTGTGGGTCGGCAGTGTGCCCGCCCCGGATGGAACGCTTTTCTTGGCGGCGAGTGAACCGGCGATAGCAAGAACCGGAATCATCACCCAGAAACGCCCCACCAGCATCGCCAGTCCCAGCATTCCGTTATAGAACGGCGTGTTGGCCCCCAGCCCGGCAAAGGCACTGCCGTTGTTGTTACCTGCCGAGGAGAACGCATACAGCACTTCGCTGAAGCCATGCGGCCCCGGATTGAATATGGACGCCCGCCCCGCGTCGGTCACCACAGCACAGGCCGTCCCCAGCAGAACCATGGCACACGGCAGCAGGATCACAAGTACGGCCATCTTCATCTCGAAGGCACCGATCTTCTTGCCGAGATATTCCGGCGTCCGTCCCACCATCAGGCCGGAGATGAACACGGCAACGATGGCGAACACCAGCATCCCATACAGCCCCGACCCCACGCCGCCAAAAATGACCTCACCCAACTGCATGAGCCACATCGGCCCCAAACCGCCCAGCGGCGTGTATGAGTCGTGCATTGAGTTCACGGAACCGTTCGAGGCGGCGGTCGTGGCCACCGCCCACAGTGCCGAGTTCACGATCCCGAAGCGTGTTTCCTTGCCTTCCATGTTGCCGCCAGGCTGAAGATCACTGGCTGACTGATCCACGCCAAGATTGGCCAGAACAGGGTTTCCCTGTTGCTCGCTCGCCCAAGTCATTCCCAAGATGCCAAGGAAGATGAAAGACATGGCTGCAAGGATCGCCCACCCCTGTCGCCGATCTCCCACCATCTCGCCGAACATGTAACAGAGGGAAGCGGGGATCAGCAGAATCGCCAACAGTTGCAGAAAGTTGGAGAGCGGCGTCGGGTTCTCGAAAGGATGCGACGAGTTGACGTTAAAGAACCCGCCGCCATTGGTTCCAAGCTGCTTAATCGCAATCTGCGAAGCGGCTGGACCGACAGCAATTTGCTGTGTCCGAACAGACTTTCCGTCAGTATTAACGGTCGCCTCGATCAGTGTGACTTCCTCGTAGGATGAGAAGGTCTGCACGACTCCTTGCGAAACGAGAGCGATGGCGAGTACCAGAGAGAGCGGCAACAGGATATAGAGCGTTCCCCGTACGAGATCGACCCAGAAGTTGCCGATGCCTGCGGTATTGTTTCGACTAAAGCCCCGAATCAGTGCCACCAGTACCGCCATGCCCGCCGCTGCGGAAAGGAAGTTCTGCACATTGAGTGCGAGCATCTGCGTGAGATAACTCATCGTCGTCTCGCCGCCGTAACCCTGCCAGTTCGTATTGGTTGTGAAACTCACCGCCGTATTGAATGACAAGTCGGGCGAGACGGCTGACAACGACTCCGGGTTCAGTGGAAGGACACTCTGAAAACGTTGAATTCCATAGATGCTGACAAAACTGAAAAGGCTCAGCATCAATACCGCTGTAGCATATTGATGCCACGACATTTCGGCTTCCGGTTCAACTCCGCTAATTCGGTAGAGCAGTCGCTCCACTGGGCCGAAGATTCGTTTTAGAAACGATGCCTGACCGGAGTACACCTGAGCCATATAAAGGCCCAGCGGCTTGATACAAACCAGAAGCAATCCGATATAGAGGCCAATTTGAAGAAATGCATTCGGAGTCATGAAAACTTCTCCGGCTTGAGCAATGCTGCGAACAGGAAGACGGCCAGCACGACCGTCACACAAAGAGCCAGTGCGGTTGTCCAGTCCACGGTCAGCCCTCCTCTCGCAAAAGGCCGAAGAGTCGCAGTAGACCGCAAGAGGCGACGAAGAAGGCCGTTCCCGCCAGGAGCCATATCAAATCCATCACGAATTCCTCCTCAAAGAGTGTGATAGAGGAATTAAAACAGATGTCGTATTAAGAGTGGCTCAAAAGCAGAGCGTCTCCTATCAAAGTTCCATCAAGACGGCGGGGAGAAGTATCAAAATTCTATCAAGAGCGCTGAGTAACGCCTGAAACACTCTCATTTCAACGTATTTGCCTTGGCAGGATCGCCCGCCGACAAGCTCAGGAGACCAGCACATCCCGGTTCGCATAATCACGATTGAACGGCAGAGATCGTGGGTTTGAGAGGTACCGTTTGGTATTGAGAGAGGCCAATGGCGAATCGTATTTTCCGCTCTACCTGTTGCTGACAAGTGGCGGGAGTTATGTACTACGGCATTGCCAAAGTATCAAATTCGGGTCTCTTCTGTCGTTAAGTCCGACAACGGAGGACGTTGCGGCGACATCAACCTAAGACAAAGCCGTGACACGGCACTACACAGTTGTCTTAAATAAAACATTTGGGAACGGTGGCTCTGCTGATCGGCGGGGCGATTGTTATTTCTCGGTTGCCATGCCACTCACCAATTCTTCCGACGTGAAGCGTTGGGAGGCGTTAGTGCGGGAACGCGGCTTCATGGTGTCAGAAATTGCCAGGTTTTGAATCGGGATAGAGAAAAACCTGGCAAATTTCAACACCCCCAAATCAACATACCCCCCTCATCCGGCCTGCGGCCACCTTCTCCCTGCGGGAGAAGGATTGGAGAGTTTTCGGGCAGGTACTGAGAACGTATTAGGGCGTTTTGTTGTGTTTTATTCGCAGTGACTGAATTCTCACATCCCGTGGCCCATATTGCGTGTCATAAGTACCAATCAGAACTTGTCCGCCGGCATAGTCCCTGAGCGCCATTTCATGGGCCAGCCTGAACGTTCCCACTTTCAGACTGACAGTCTGATTGCTAACCGTCAGTACTACCGGTTGCCCTCCTTTCCATTCAATCCGGCCAAACTCCGTCTGAGAGTCTTTATCAGCCACACCATCTTTGAAGTAGCAGTGATACCAGGGGGAACCGCTCACACGTGTGCCCATCTGATAGAGGACATTGCCGGTGCCATCCTTCCAGCCAAGCAGGATGAACCAGCCGCCTGTCCCTTCGGCCTGGATCATTCCTTCCATCTCAAAGTTTTCAGCAGTTGCCACCTCAATGGCCGCATTGGCCCCCGTCACACGCGTCAGTAATGCCCCGGCAACTCCAAATTCGCCATTGATCGCAAACTTACCCAACTGATGCGGATGACCGACCGCTGGCCCCACCAGATCCAGACTTTTGACCAGCTTCAAAGGGCTTCCTTCAGGAAGCGGCTGAATGCTGGCCCGACGCTGACGGGGTGGGAGATAGAGCACTTCCCATTTCGCCGTCGATAACTGCGGCTTAGAAACCTGCTGAGCCTGCGCTGTCGACAGGAAAAGTGACCCACCAGCAGCCACTGCAAGACTCGAAGCCAAATATCCCGAGGTGGTCTGTAGCCAATCCCGGCGCGATAGCCATGGCTGTGGTTGGGGCAATGGCTGTGCGAGTCGCCCACCAGCGGCATTCCGACGAGTTTTAGCAGATGACATAACCTGGCCCGTCATAACATTGGAAAAGATTTTCCGTTGTTATAAATCAGTCAGCCACCGTGTGTCATGCAGATTTTCGACCAGCCAGTCTGGCTCAGCCGCTTTTAATGCCTCGGACGAATAAACACCTGTCGCCACGGCCACGACACGCGCGCCAATCGCCCGGCCACATTTCACATCCGCCGGCGTATCACCAATCACGACGACCGGATGGCGGCTCAAATGAGGCTCACGGCTTAGACAGGTTCAAAGAGACAGACGGCTGCGAAGGCTTTTTCTCTCAGATTCGCACGATCAGAGATCGACTCTGTCAGGTTCACTTGGAACCCACAGTGGCCGGTTTCTCATTGCGGGGGACGACCATCGTCACCTCACCACGATCTCCCGGTCTCAGTTGAAGATCAGGGTTGGGTAGTTCGATCCAGATGCGAACCTGCTGGCCGACAGGGTCGACTTCCGGACTAATAAAAGTGACGCGTCCTTCGATTGTAGCAGGCAGATTGGTTGCCGCAGGGACTGGGCTGGAGGACGATTTCGGAAGAGTGGTTTTCGCTGTCGATTGCAGTTGAAAGAGGGCGGATTGTCCAGGTTGCAACTGCCGGGCCTGGGTCGCGGGCAAGAACGTATCAATTCGCAAGGGGTTCAGTCTCAAGACCCGAACCACGGGTGTCCCCGCTTCCACCCATTCGCCTCGTTGTTTTTTCCATTGAACTATCGTTCCCGATAAAGGCGAAATCATCTGCCGACGTCCGACCGCCAGTTCTGCTGCTGCCAGTTCACGACCTTTGATCTCGCGCTGCAACAAGAACTGCCGCTGTTCAAATTCCGCCTGTTCGATCTCCAGTTCCGCTCTGCGAGCCGCGAGAGACAGACGATCAATCTCTGTCTGGGACACGCTCTTAGGATATCTGGCCACAGAATCGAGAGATCGCGTCAATTCGGCCTTGGCCACTTCCGCACTTTTCCGGGCGTAACGAATCTTCAGATCACTTTCGGCCTGGGCTGTAGCGAGTGCTAACTCGGCATGAGCTTTCGCAGCCGCTAATCGCGCTACCTGATCGTCGATCTGGCCAATTTTCTGCCCTTCTTCAATGACCTCCCCCTCGCGAAACAAGCGTTCGTTGAGAGTCCCCTGCTCCAAGGCGGGAATCTCCAACTGCTCGGCCACAGTCACCTGAGCATTCCGAATGATGACGGTCTCGTTCGAGGGAACGACTTGTCCGACACAAACGTGAGGCCATATCCCCAGCGTGATCAACAGAGATAAGTGGGAAGACGACAGCCGCATGAAACAGGTCTCTGATGGCAATGCTCTTGTTACGATCAAATGGAAAAGCAACGCACTGGAGTCTACTCGTTTGTCCAGAGGTCGCAAGATGCCTTCGTTTCGGAACAGCGAAGTTTCATCCCCATTCCCACTGCGACGAAGCACTATTCCCACATCCGCCCGATTTTTTTGCGAACGTCAGCCGTCGACAGGCCCTTTTCAACCGGTTGTGGCGATGTCGATCCCACTGAGGAAGGAACGACAACCTGCCAGGCAGAGAGAATTTCATCTGGCAGGAATCGGGTTCGCTGCGAATAGCTGTGCCGATCCGATTGATAGCGTCCGTGAAAGTAATATCGCTGCGGATGATAGACGTGCAGGTGGGATTTCGCGCGGGTGAGAGCAACATAGAACAGCCGGCGTTCTTCTTCGATCTCGCGCGGGTTCCTCGTCGCAATATCCGAAGGGATATTCCCATCAGTGGCATGCAACACATAGACAGCGTCCCACTCCAGCCCCTTGGCGGAATGAATGGTGCTCAGCGTCATCCAGTCTTCATCCAGCAAAGGATTCTGGGCAAAATCTTGTGTGGAATTGGGAGGGTCAAGAGCCAGTTCCGCCAGAAACTGCCCGCGGGACTCGAACCGGGAGGCCATCACTTCCAACTGTTCCAGATCACGCAGCCGAGGGATCGCATGATCGTATTTCTGTTCGATCAACGGGGCCAGAAACTGCCGTACCTGGGCTAGTTGCAAAGGCAGAGGAACCGTTGTCTGGCCATCTTTGACCAACGTACGAAGCAGCGCAACAAACACCGGCCAATGAAGCTGCGTTGTGGCTGCGGGGCGGTGCTCTCGCCAGCGATCAAACGTCTGGGCACCCGCTCCTAACTGCTCTGTCAACTGGCGGGCTGTCTTCGGGCCAATCCCCGGTAATAACAGAAGCACGCGGAGAGCCGAAATCGAATCGCGTGGATTTTCCGCCAACCGCAAAAAGGCCATGGCATCTTTGACATGAGCCGATTCGACAAACTTCAGACCACCGAACTTGACAAAAGGAATATTGCGCCGTGACAGTTCGATTTCCAATGTCGCACTATGATGCGAAGCCCGAAAAAGCACCGCCTGTTTTTTGAGTGGCAGCCCCATTTCTCGCAGTTCCAGCACACGATCTGCCAGGAGCGTGCATTGTTCAGCATCATCCCGACAGTTCACCAATTGTGGCTTTCCCTGAGGCGACCGGTCAGTCCACAACTCCTTTTTGCGACCTTCCGTTGCCAGAGACATCACCCGATTGCTGGCCTCGAGAATCTCCGGTGTGCTGCGATAATTCTGCGAGAGTGTCAACACGTTTGTATTGGGGAACTCCCGATCGAATCGCAGAATATTTTCGATTGTGGCAGCCCGGAACGAGTAGATCGATTGGGCATCGTCTCCCACCACGGTCAAGCCCAGCCCCTCTGGACGAAGCGCATGAACAATCTCGCCTTGCAGAGCATTCGTATCCTGGTATTCGTCCACCAGAACGGCTTGATAGCGTTGCCGAATCAGATCAGCGGCAGGACTATCTGCCACCAGAGCCAGCCAGAACAGCAGCAGATCGTCGTAATCCAGAATCCGTTGTTCTTCCTTGCGCTGAGTATACTGTTGAAACAGCGTCTTCAGTCCGGCTTCGTGCTCGACACACCACGGAAACGTCTCTTTCAAAACGGTGCCAAGTGGCTGTCTGGTATTCACGCAGCGGGAATAAATATCGACGCAAGTCCCTTTGAGGGGAAATCGTTTTTCCTTACGGATCACATCAATGTCTGCCCGCAACTCATTCATCAGGTCTTCTGAGTCAGAGCGGTCAAGGATCGTGAAATCGGCATCCAGACCGACATATTGACCAAACTCGCGCAGATGCCGGGTGGCAATCGCATGGAATGTCCCCCCCACGACTTTTCGGCCATGGAGCTTTTTCCCCGCAGAGGCCCTGGTCACTTCCGCAAGGAGATGTTCCACACGATGAATCATCTCGGCAGAAGCGCGCCGTGTGAACGTTAACAGCAGGATTTCCGCCGGGTCGATTCCCGACATGATGAGATGCACCACACGGTGCACCAGCGTGGTGGTCTTCCCCGTCCCGGCTCCTGCGATAATCAGCAGGGGATCCCGCCCCGCGCGAGCAGCGGCCAGTTGCTCCGGATTCAATGACTGCTGAATTCTCGCCAGTTCAGATTCTGCACTGGTCGCCTTTTCTGCAAGGGTCACTTTTTCTGCGCTGGTCGCCTTGACCGGTGAAGCAACTGCTTGAAGCGGGATCGTTTCGCGAGAAGCTCTTCCACTGGAGGTTTCCCCACTCCAGTGAGGATCGCTTAATGACAAGTGAACGGGTTCCATCGTTCCCTCCTTCAATGCCGTCGTCCTTGAATTCATCACCGCCAGAGAACAACACGTCACAGGGAAGCCGTGTCGTTTGCAGATATCCATCAATCAAACAGCCGGCGTTGTTCCTGCGGATGTCTGGATCATTTTTTCAAAGGCTGCCACATAGGACGGGGGAATCTCGATGGCTTTCATGGTTCCTTCCTGCATCGCACAGCTGACGGTGGTCATCTCTCCGCGAGCCAATCGCTGCCCATCGCGAGAGAAATGATATTCAATCGTGAGCGAACGCGTGGAACGTTTGAGGATCGTCAGTTCGACCGTCATCACATCCTCATAGCGGGCCGGTGCGCGGTACTCGCAATGGGTCGCCACTCGCGGCCAGCCAATCAGAATCCCTTCGGCAGTCGTACCGGCAATCTTCAGACCCAACGACCGAAACAATTCATGCTCAGCCTGTTCCATATAGCGAAAAAAGTTCGCAAAATGAACAATCCCCGCCATATCCGTTTCGCAGAATTCGACACGTCGGGTCGTGGTAAAATGAGGCATCGAGAACCTTCCCTGAAAACTGCCGGAATCACCAATCCCGTTACCGATCCCTTGGATTCCTTCATCCCGGCGTCTGGATCATCGTACGAGAGTTTCCCTCGCAATGACAGGTTGACGAGTCTCCCAAACCTCTGTGGTTGCTCCACGGCACCTGAGCGAAATGCAGGGCAGGGTGGCAGGCCGATCCCAGCCCACAAGCCTGCCTGATAATCTCCCGTTTCGTATCATGGCCGGGGTGGCACACTCTCGACGTGATTATCTCGCATAGCGGCTGGTCAACCAGGAGCTGATTCTGCGAATCACCCGGGGACGGGAACCATGCCAGGCCCCTTCATGCAGCCAGCCAAACCCCAGCAAGATTCCTCCGGCACAAAACAAAAGTAATGTCATGCGCAGGGCATCATCAGTGGCCAGCCGCTCAATCCAGAAAAACGTCCAGGATTGAGCGGGCAGGGTCGGTTGCAGCGGGAGGACGGGTTCCAGCGGGCGTTCGAGCGTCAGATGATCCTCCACGGAAAACCGCTCCTCACGGTGATCAATGGCTCCGAACTGAGCTCGCGCCAGTTCCGCCTGAAGTCGGCTATCTGATTGAAGGGATCCCGCCACCCGCTTAAGAACACTGGTCTGCTCTTGAAGCGTCACGAGTTGCCACTGGCCTTCCAGGTAGGATCGATGGAGTTCTTCTAATCGTAACAGCTTTGGCGAAAGGACTAACGCTGCGAAAGCCGCTGCGACCAGAGTCAGCAGCACCCAGAACAAGAGAGACAGCACCACGCCGCCCCACCAGTCTTGATCATCGACCAGTGGGGATTGCGGCTTGGCGGAAGCAGAATCAGCAACGGTTGAAGGGGGCGGTAAAGTGCTCACCTCGCGCGTTTCGGCCAGAAAACCCGGCGGCCAGTAACGAATGACTCCCGGCTCTCACTACTTTTCACAAGAGACGGCAAACCTGCCGGTTAACGAGAGTTTGCCGCGAGGGTTGTGGCTGCCAGGGATTAAGGAAGTTCACGAATTCGCACATTACGAAACTCGACCGGCGCTCCTTCAGATTCCAGGCAGAGGAACCCCGTGGCTGGCTGGCAGTTCTCCCCCCCGGAGACTTCTTCACCATTGACCCACAGCCGAACCTCGCCGTTAATTCCTCGCACATAATAATGGTTCCATTCGCCAACTCCCTTGCTCAGATTCTTGCGGGGAAATGAACGGGCACCATTCGGAGAAAGTGGCGGAAACGGTTTCATTTTTGATGAACCCACAGGAAACACGTCACCGTTGGTTGTAAACCAGTTGGCCTTCTTGCCACTCGATTTTTCATATTGCTCGGTGTAGCCATGATCGAGCACCTGAACTTCAATCCCTCCCGGTGGAAGTTGTCCTGGCTTAATACTGTTCAAAGCCTCTTCACTGGCCCAGACAAAAATGCCCGAATTCCCCCCGGCACGCAGATGCTTCCATTCGGCGACCAGTTCAAAGTTGGTGTAAGGCTTGGCCGTACGAATCACACCCACGGGCTTGCCAGTACATTTGACGCTTCCTTCCTCCCACGTCCAGGTGTCGTCATAGCAGTTGACGTTGGTGAAGTCTTCTTTCCCCAGAGGTCGCCAACCAATACCGGTGCCATCAATCGTGGCTTTGGGCAGTGATTCTTCTTCTGCTTGCAATGAGTGTTGACCACCAGCAATCGCCAATAAACCAAACATCGTTGTAGTGGCAATGATTCGAGAGATTCGCCGGGAAGGTGGCAGCATGGAGATTGTCCGCTCAGGAGGGATGGAGAGAAGCACTTCAGGTCGAAGAGGGAGGGTGCGTGGGAAGAGCCAATACTCTTGACCCAACACACAGGCCGTTATCCTGAGAAGTTTGGATGGCCAAAGCAAGCTTCCTCTGACGCTCCCAGGATTTCACGGCGCTTTATGTGCGATGCTCACGACACTCGTGCCATGCTTGCGGCTTTGAGCTGTCGTTTATACGCAACTTTTTCGCCATCTGAACTGCACCACGAAATTGGCATGGGTCGCTCATACCACCTTGCGGCCTTTACCTCAATATCTGGCATACAGCCGAGGGAATTCATGGGATTGATACTGTTCAAAAGTCATAGGGCAGGCTCCCGCCCCATACCGTTCGACTCCCCTCGTGCATTGTCAAAGTATAAAATTCGGGTCTCTTCTGTTGTTAAGTCCGACAACGGAGGACGTTGCGGCGACATCAACCCTAAGACAAAGCCGTGACACGGCACTCGATCTCTTCCGAATTCCTTCGCGCTCTTCTTTTCTTCGCGGTAAAAATTCTTTGACTCACCGCAAAGGCGCGAAGAACGCAAAGGAGTCATTCCGATGAGCAGGTTTATCCCAGGCCGGAACTCCCGTGGGTTGATCTGGTCATCACCCCTTGATGGTGTAAATGCCCCGGCGCTTGCTCAAGGGAATGAGAAATTTATGTATAAAAGACAGCGGCTTTGAGCAAGCATGCTCACTGTAACGAGGGGAAGATCGACCGCAAACGCCCATTCGGCATGCTCACTCTCAGAGCCGTGAGCATGGCACGAAGAGTCATCCATCTTGAGCGGGGCACTTATCGGGAACTGGCTGCTGGCTGTTTGACAACCGGCTTCCCGCCACGTGCGGTTGACGTTTCACTGGACGAGTCAGGAGAGGCCAACCGTGATTGTGCCGCGGCTTTTTGATGTTGCCGGGCCAGAGCCGTTCGGGCCTGCTCCGCTGCGGCCAGATGGATGGCTTCCATCGAGCGGGGATTGAGACCTGATTTCCGCCAGTTTCCCAACTGCTTCTCAACGCGGGTCACAAGTTCGTCTTCTTGAGTCCAAAGACTTTTCCAGATGTCTTTGAGGCCAGCCGTTTCGATCCCACTCAGCTTTAACTGAACCTGGCCACTCCCGCGATCGCTGGAGTCACCACCTTCTGTTGGCTCGCTCTCTGAAGGGACGGTGGTGCTTCCCTGATCGGGCTGATCACCATCCTGATCCTCGGCGGGAGTTTCCCGATAGAACGTATTCCTCAATTGATAGGCCACCCGACCGATCGCACCTCCCTCTTTCTCGCCACACAAGTCGGGGCTGATGCTTTCGAGGCTTGTCCAGCAAGGGACAGCCAATGTGAATTTGGGATCGCCCAGTCCGGCCCACATTGTTGTCAGTCGAGGGTCTTCGCCCTGCTTGACTCCCTGAAAGACAGCAAAGGAAACGGTTGTCGTGCGACTGATCGTGTTCTGAGTCTGAATAAACGACGGCAACTCCCCCGCAGGGCAATTGATCGAACCGGGGCAGGGAACTCCATCGGCTGTCGCCAGGTCGCGCGCCACGTGACGCAAAAGATAGTTGACATCCAATCCTTGTTCCGCGCGATCATGAAGCAGTGCATCGGCTCGCAGATAACGCTCAGAGGAATAGATCCCAGCAAGATCCGATGTCCCGGGATGATCTTCCAGCTTGCGTCCTGTCACCGAGAAATTGGAGCGAACGATAAATCCCTGCGGGGCGACTAAAGGATCATTCGCGTCAAACTTCCGATAGCTGTTGCGAGAGGTTTCAAACAGAACTGCTCCGCCAGACGCATCGATCACGCCGAAGTTGGCCTTGGTCGAACGACCAGCGGCATCGGTCTCCTTCAGGAGAGCTTCGACATCACTCACCGTGGCGCATTCACTCAGCACCTTGAACATGAAACCGCCATTACCAAGTCCTTTCGCCGATTTGGGAAAGTCCAGATCGTTGGTGACAGAATTCTCAATGCACAGGCCCGCGCTGTTCATCCCCATCCAGACGGATTTACGGGCGCCGGCATTGACGATCGCCAGAACTTTATATTTCCCTTCCTGCAGCAGCAGCATGACTTCATTTCGCAGGCTGGAGGCATCCCGATTCTTCCAGAGCAAAGGGCGGCCATCACGGGTCGCTGATCCGCTGATCACTGCCGTTGTGCAGGCCTGTGCCACGACCGTCGTGATCAGTACCAGAGCCATCCCCCGAGACATGGCAGAAACAACATGCCACAGGCCGGATGAATCCAATGACGAGAATGCACGTACCATCTTCGATCCTCAGAGAACAGACGCCGGGCTTGTTGCCAGAAAATGAATTCAGCTGATCATAGGACAATCAGCAGGGAAAAAGGCTCGCACAGTCATGCCGACCACCGGATGGTCAGGCCATGAACCTGATATATGACAATTCAAACAACGACCGGGAAAATTTCCGCACACAGCAGCAGCATCGGCCAATGAGATCATTCCCGGAGAAAGGCTGAGAGAGCCTTTTCACTCGGAAATTTTCTCATCAACTATGATGGCCAACTGACAATCGTTCGCGAGCCTGAACGTCTATCAATGATCGGGAAAACGGTCACCTCAATCAGATGCCCGGCGCGTTCCCAGCGGAGCACGCACCTTCCGGCAACCTGTGGTCACTCTTTCCACGATCAGCCAAATTCATGCTACTCAGGAGAGCCTGCATCAGCCAGCACGTTTTCAAAGCATTCTGTACTTTCCCTGAAGTGGTTGACCCAAAACGTCTTTCAAATTGCCTGCTCTGGGGCCTGTCAACAGATCAGACATTTTTGATATATTGGCGCGTCAGTCGATAGAGGGCACCCTGGCCAATGAAGCTCTCACCCAAGCCAGCGGATAGCCACTGCCGATGTTGAGAACCTGTGCCTGTCAATAAAACGAGGATGCCATCCACCATGGCGGATCAGCTTGATAAATCGTTGTCCTTTGTTGAGATCATGGGGCGTGACGGGATCATGGGCCATGAGACAAAGTGTTGGCCAGGCTTCGTGCGAACACACATTCTGAGCGTGCTCGCCTGTGCGGGAACAGTGCTGGCCGCACTCTGCTGGCCCACACACTTGCCAGCCAACGCTCAGGAAAATTTTCGTACTGGACATACAGGGACGTCTGCTCCCCTGGCGTCACCTTCAATCGGGAATTCTGAAGAACACATTCCAGTTCAAGTGCTGGTCTATGGAGCCACGCCAGCGGGAATCGCTGCCGCCATCAGTGCCGCTCGAAATCAGCAATCCGTGCTCCTCGTCGAGCCAACATCACGGATCGGAGGGCTGGTCACCAGCGGCCTTTCCCATACCGATTTTCATTCGTTTGAAAGCCTGAGCGGTGCCTTTCTGGACTTCTCAAAACGAGTGGAAAAGCACTACGCAAAAAAATACGGCGAACACTCTCCCCAAGTCAAAGAGTCCTTCAAAGGGACGTTCGGCGAGCCACATGTCAATCTGCTGATCTTTCAGGAAATGCTGGCGGAAGTGGCCCCTTCGCCGACACAAAAATCTGGCGTTTCGTTACAAACCGACTGGAAACTCCAACAGGTCACCCGTAATCCCACAGAGAACTCCAACCCATCAAACCAGCCAGGCCACCCTGATAAGAACACCACTCAAAAAATCACACAAGTCACTCTGATTGATCGCAAGGGCGAGGTGAAACACGTCGTTCCCGATGTCGTCATCGATGCGACCTATGAAGGAGATCTGATGGCAGCGGCTGGCGTTCCTTACCGGGTCGGAAGAGAAGGACGCGACGAATTTGGTGAATCACTCGCCCCCGCCCAGCCCGACCAGCAATTGCAGGCTTACAATTTCCGCTTCTGCATGACACAGGAAGATCACAATCGCACTCCCCCCATTGCACCACCCGGCTATCAACGGGAACACTTTCTTCCTCTCTTGAAAGTCCTGGAATCCGGGCAGATCAAAAAGCTGTTTGACTATCCGAAAAACTGCCTGTTCAAAGCCCAGACGCCACCCCTTCCGAATGGCAAGTATGACATCAATGATGTTTCCAGCGGACTGATTCGTCTCTCGCTACCGGGAGCAAATGTTGCGTGGCCCGATGGGGACGAAGCCACCCGCGCCAAAATTTATGCCGACCATCTGCGCGATCAGGCGGGATTAGTCTACTTCCTGCAAACCGATCCCGATGTTCCCGAAATCTTTCAAAAAGAGGCGCTGACGTGGGGCTACTGCCTCGATGAATTCACCGAGACAAATCATTTCCCTCCTCAACTGTATGTTCGCGAAGCCCGAAGAATGCAGGGCCAGCGAATTTTTACCCAGCGAGATTCCGCGCACGCGCCAGGAGATGCACGAGCCATTCACTTCAAAGACGCCATTGCGATGGGCGATTATGGAAATAACTGCCATGGCACATTCCATGAAGGGCCTCGCTTTGCCGGCAAACACACCGGCGAGTTCTATCATCCCGTTCCGCCTTATCAGATTCCCTATGGCACGATTCTTCCCGAAAAGATGACGAACCTGCTGGTCTGTGGAGCGGTCTCCAGTTCGCACGTCGGTTTTTGTGCGTTGAGATTAGAACCTATCTGGATGTCTTTAGGACAAGCCGCAGGGATTGCTGCCGCAATCAAAAATGAGACACAAGCTCTCTCTCAACAGCAGCCAACACCCGGGCATTCCAACGTCAGTGTGCAACAGGTTGACGTTTCATTGCTGCAACAACGCCTGCATGCCGAGGGTTCAGCCACGATCTATTTTTCCGATGTTCTTCCCGGCGACGCGGATTTTCAGGCGGCTCAATGGTGGGGCACCGCTGGCGGCTTTCATCATCTGGAACCGATGCCTGCCAGGCCCGGCCAGCGCGGAGCCAAAATTTCCAGCCAATACAATCAGGCAAACCCCGGCCATGAAGCACGCCTCGATCTCCCGTTGAATTCGCAACTCCGAGACCAGTGGGAAAATCTGGCAAAAGAATTGCGCCTGCGCGACCTGAACGCACTGAAAACCGCCACCACCCGGCGAGAATGGATTCAACAAGCCTATCAACAGCGATAATCCCCATCTGACCAGACTCGGAATCATCTCGCGGGCCGATATCATGACAGGAGAATCAGTAATCCTTCACGTTCAGGCGGCACATGTCAGCGCCGCGACCCCCATGGAAAGTGCAACGGCATGACCCAGCCGCTGGCCAATCAAGGAGACCTTCCGCAAGGGCCACGCCAGTCCATTCGACAACAACTGGTACTCCCGCTACTGCTCGTACTGGGAATTGGCTTTTTTGTCGCCTCGATTGTCAATGCCATCGTGGCCGTTCGTACTGCTCGCTTCGCCGAACAAACCCGATTAAAACAACTCACCACCAGCTTGAAGGGGGCTTCTTTCCCACTGACAGCCAATGTGTTACGGCAATTAGAAGAACTCACAGCAGCCCGCTTTATTTATGTCGATCAGCCCATCGGCAATCGACAGACAGCGAGAACCTATCAAAGTTCGTCACTCTCTTCTGACCTGACCGATCAAGCCAGAAGCCTCTGGTTAAGCAAGACCACAGATCGAGTGCTCCCCTCACTCCTGGCTCAGGGGTTTCAGTTACTGGAAGATGGCGATCTCACAGCATTAGCCACAGCGATTGATCTGGATCAGCTGTCAGAGGGGAAACCGCGTTCACGGCTCGTGATTCTCTTGCCATCAGAGAACTGGAAAACGCTCTGGTTCCGAGCCGCTCTCCCTCCACTGGCGGCTGGTCTTGTGGTGGCCGCTATCAGCCTGGGAATCCTCATGTGGCTGGCCCACAAGTTTACAAAACCACTCCAGCAGGCAGCGGCTCAGACCACGCTCATTGCGAGAGGAAATCGCGGCACGTTAGAAATCCCTTTCAGAAACGATGAATTTCGCGATCTGATCGTGGCCATCAACGCCATGTCTGAGGAACTTGGCTCTCTCCATCAGTCCATTCGGCATGGCGAACAACTGAGAACACTGGGGCAACTCGGAGCCGGATTCGCTCATCAGTTACGAAATGCGGCACTCGGTGCACGCATGGCGCTGGAATTTCATCAGCGCGATCAACTGACCGATGATCAGGATGAGTCGTTACGGATTGCGCTGGCGCAGCTTCAACGAATGGAACTCTATCTGGATCGCTTCCTGAAACTCAGCCAGCCTCGCGACAATCCTGTCCGAGTCACTCCGGACGGTCATATTTCCATTGAGCAGTCATCGACCATTCGTGTCGGTTCACTGATTGAGAGTGTTCTGCAACTCCTTGAGCCAATGGCACGCCATGCGCGGGTGACGCTGAAGTCTGACACAACGCCGGCATTGGAAGAGGAAATTTCTGGAGATGTTCTGGCACTCGAACAATTGCTATCAAATTTAATAGTCAATGCTATTGAAGCCGCATCTCAGCAGGCTTTGGAAGTTGCTAATAGAACTAACGAACAGATTGAAGCCCGGATTTGTGTGCGTGCCATACAAAGTCATGATCGGTTAATACTTCAGGTGAGAGATACTGGAGCTGGCCCCTCAATCATTGTGGCAGAGTCGCTGTTTCATCCCTTTGTCACAACACGCCCGGAGGGCTGCGGACTGGGACTGACGGTCGCGTTGGAAATTGCCCACGCCCACGACGGAAAGATCTCCTGGCACCGGGAAACCATCATGGAGACTCCCTGGACAGTCTTTGAAATCACCCTGCCGCTCCCGCCAGAAAAAAATTAACCCTCGCCCGCGCAGGTAGCAGAGCCACTGTATTGAGATCAATTTTTACAAGAAACATTATCCTGGCGGCGTAAGCCCCATTCGTGGATGAACGACCGGCTCTCATACGGCGCCACAAACCCCGCAAGGGGACGCAAGTGGGAACCCTCGCCCGCGCAGGCGGGAGAGGGTGGCACGCAGTGCCGGGTGAGGGATTTTCCAGTGGGCGTATCCGGTTCAACACACGTGCCAGGGATGCCTATTGATTCGGAATATACAGGAATCGTTATTTCAGCTTCGGCTCGCCCTCACCCAGCCTCTCCCATCGGAATGGGAGAGGAGTCAATCAACCCCAACGAGAACCACCGCTCTGGCGGCGTAAGCCCCATTCGCGAATCAACAACTGGCCCTCATACGCCGCCACAAACCCCGCAAGGGGGCCGGGTGAGGGATTTTCCAGTGGGCTTTCTCAAT
This sequence comes from Planctopirus sp. SH287, assembly GCF_056500625.1. Classification (NCBI taxonomy): domain Bacteria; kingdom Pseudomonadati; phylum Planctomycetota; class Planctomycetia; order Planctomycetales; family Planctomycetaceae; genus Planctopirus; species Planctopirus sp. SH287. The sequence goes on from NZ_CM151403.1 coordinate 4,721,018, forward strand.
AGAGAAGTGTGACTGGATCACTCTCGACGAGCATGCAGGAAGATCGCTTACTGACCTTCGGCTCGCCCTCACCCAGCCTCTCCCATCGGAATGGGAGAGGAGTCAATCAACCCCAACGAGAACCATCGCTCTGGCGGCGTAAGACCCATTCGCGGATCAACAACTGACCCTCATACGCCGCCCCAAAACCCCGCAAGGGGCTGGCGGGGTAAGACCCATTCGCGGATGAACAACTGACCCTCATACGCCGCCCCAAAACCCCGCAAGGGGCTGGCGGGGTAAGACCCATTCGCGGATGAACAGTTGGCGTTCATACGCCGCCCCGAACCCCGCAAGGGGCTGGATTACGGTGGCGTGTGCTTTCGCTGGGGTTGGGTAGGAGGAGGGTTGATGCGAAACAGATGGCGAGCATGACCTCCATGACCACGAAGACGACATCCAGACCTTGCTGATCACCCAGCCATCCCAGCAAGGGAACGACCATGCCGCCCACGCTGACAGCCAGTCCGATCGTCACGCCAGAGGCCATACCAACGCGATTGGGCAGATACTCCTGTCCCATGACCACCACTGGGCTGGCAGGCAAAAAGAAGACGGTGGCAGTGATCGCGACCATCGCCAGAGCCAGCCAGGGCGATGGCGACCAGATCATCCAGGGGAAGGTCAGCATGGAGAGGCCAAAGCCAATCTGCAAGACAGCCCGCCGCCCGATCCGGTCGGCCAGCCAGCCACCGAGAATCGTGCCAAAGATTCCCGACCCGAGGAAAACCGACAGCGCGAACGTCCCTGCAAACAGGATCCTTGAAGCGGAAACCGCTTCAGCAGCTATCAATGGTTCAGAAGCATCTTCCCAGCGCTGACGCCAGAGAAGAACCAGAAACGTATTCACCGCAAAGAACACGATCGACCGCGAAACCACGCTGATAGTCAGGATACTGAAACCAAACCAGTCATCACGCGCATTGATCTCTCGCGGCTTGGCCCGATGTCTGGAAGGTGACGAGGACATGGAAAATTGTCGCGCCAGCAGCAAAGCCACCAGAAATGTGGGAACAAAAATCAACAGCATTCCCGGTCGGCCAAATCGTTCCAGAATCACTGAGCCGATCATCGGAGCCAGAGCAAACCCAATGCTGCCACCCAATGAGAAAAAACTCATGGCGGTCGTCCGATAATCGCCTGCCGCAAGATGAGTCTGGCGAGCCGCTTCTGGATGAAAAGCGGCAATCCCAAAGCCACTGATGGCCAAAGCCAGCAACAGGAGGGGATAGAACGGGCTTTGAACCCCCAATGCCAACGCAACACCGGCTGTCAGAACACTGACCGGCAAAAGCCAGTGCAGCTTCAACTGATCGGCCATCTGTCCAAAAACCGGCTGCACAATCGACGACATGGCCGCTGTCGCAAAAACGAGCGATGCGCCCATGAAATAGGTGTATTGCTCGCGAAGGACCACATAAGAGACCATGGCAGGCACCAGGCCCTGACAAAGATCCACCGTGCAGTGACCGAGGGTTAAAAGTCCCACGGATTCCCGATCCATGGGGCGGATTTCCGGTTGGGGGACTTCCAACGCAGTGGCAGCTTCCGTGCGTTCACCAGAGAGAAGTGCAGCAGACATGTGGGATCAGTTCCGAGTCAATGTTGGCCGGCTTGGCCAATGGAGGCGGGTGAGACAAGACTTCGTTTCAGGGCAGGGGAGATTCAAACCCCCTACTCTCAACGGGAAAAGGATTTGACGGTACACAGACAGACTTCCAATGGCACTTACCATCACCAGGCATGAGTCTAACAAACTTTACGACCCCGGCAGGCGCGAATTGCTCAACAGCACACCCAGAGACAAGTCCGACGCGGTTCAGGTTCGTAGGCAGGGGAATTCCATCATGACAAATCTCTGTTTTGTCAGCTTTTCACTCGGTGCGACAGATTGATGAACCAGTTCAACATCTGGCCCGATTGCCATCAGTTCTGGATGTTGTCTTTTGGCAACAATTGTCTTCGTCTGGCGTCATTCTTCTGAAAACGTGGTGTTTGAGCATCATGGCTTCGCTGTCAACGACACCGGAACCTCACCGGGAAACACGCCGTAACATTATGATAAAAAACAACTTACAAATCACACTGAGCGTATTGTTCACGAAAGGAGTCATCATTGGCGCAGCGTTTGTTTCTCTGTTGTAACGCATCGTCAACTGAACCGATCAGTTGGCTCTTGTCTCACAAGACTCAGGCGATACGTCATGAACAAACCCGTCATCGTTGTTCTCTCATGCGATCAACAACTGGCAGTAGAACTTCCTTCTGCGTTGCAAGGACGTGTGGACGTTCGCTCCTGTGATTCCACCGAAGAAGTTCACGACCTGGTTCGATCGATCACGCCTCAGGGGTTTGTCGCCGACTTTCGCCGGCTCTCCAATAACGGTGTCGCAGAAGCCCGGCTGCTGGGCCTGCTCAAAGTGCGCTTCCCTGCATTGCGAATTGCGATGCTGACTCCGGATCATTGCCCCGATCTCTTGCAACAACGGGCGAACGAAACCGAACTGACTCATTTCAAAGGCCGGGTCGATTCCCAGATCCTGGCTCAGACGTTCCGCGAACTGGCAGATCGTTCGATTCCGCCAGAAGCCCCCAAAGGACGACAGAAAACCTCCCCACCCTCTGTGAACTCATCAACTGCGGGGAGTCCCATGGACTACCGGCCGGCGAACGCTCCTTCCATGTCCCATGTTCCTGCTCTTTCGACGTCAAACTATGCCACTCCCATGTCTCACGGAGACATTGTCAGTAATCCTCAAGGGATCTGCCGGCGATTTGAAACCAGTTCACCGCAACTCCAGCAAATGCTGGCCGATCTCGAAATCGCCGCTCGACATAATGTCACGATCATGCTGATTGGCGAAACGGGTGCAGGGAAGACATATCTTTCCCGTCTGATTCACGAATCGTCACCCCGCCATGCCGACCCGTTTCTTCCTGTGGCTTGTGGAGCCTTGCCAAACGATCTGATTGAAAGTGAACTTTTTGGTCACATGAAGGGATCTTTCACCAGTGCTCATGCTGACAAGGAAGGGAAGTTTATTGCTGCCAGGCGAGGTTCACTGCTGCTGGACGAAATTGATGTTCTTGGTCTGGAACAGCAAGTGAAACTGCTGCGTGTCATTGAAACGGGCGAGTTTGAACCCGTGGGATCGAACCAGACTCTGCATTCTCAGGCCCGTCTGATCGTCGCCAGCAATCTGGAGTTACAGCCGCTGGTGGAGCAGGGAAGGTTCCGTCCCGATCTTTACTATCGCCTGAACATGCTGAAATTCAATATCCCGCCATTGCGTCATCGCAAAATGGATATTGTTCCGCTCGCCCGGCGGTTTGTCCGTCAGTTTGTGCAGAAGCATGGCGTGACAATTCGTGAAATCGATCCAGGCCTGTTTGAAGCTCTGCTGGGCTATCCCTGGCCCGGGAACGTGCGAGAGTTGGAACATATGATTCAGCGGGCTGTGATCTATTGTCGCGATGGCGTGCTGCGAGCCGAACATTTGCCGTCTCACATTGTGGGGGGGTACGCCGGCCCGACGAACGATCCTTCTGTGGATCTGGGGCAATCATTGTCACCCAGTGTGACACCTCGCCGCAGTCTGGAGGGGCAGATTGCATTGACTGAAAAAGAGATCATCGAGCAAGCTCTGTTCAAGAACAGTTTTAGCCGGACTCGAACGGCTAAAGATCTCGGAATCAGCCGCGTCACGCTCTATAATAAAATGAAGCGATACGGTATCGGAAATTAAAGCGATTCACTACTGAAATAATATCACCAACAGGCGTGATTACCCGTCCGGAAGCGTGCCCTCTGGCGGCGTAAGATCCATTCGCAAATAAAAAACCGACCACAAACCCCGCAAGGGGCAGGATGAGGGGGCGAGTGGCTCTCGATAAAAGGGAGCACATCGCTATCGACGAAGTCTGATCGATAGCTATCTGAAACACGGAGAGATAAATACCCCTCACCCCAACCCTCTCCCGCAAGCGGGAGAGGGAGTTACAATCCTTCTCCCTGAGGGAGAAGGTGGCCGCAGGCTGGATGAGAGGGAATACGTGTGGCTCTCGGTGGAAGGGAGCACATCGCTATCAACGAAGTCTGATCGATAGCTCTCTGAGACAGGTCGATAGCTATCAGAAACACGGGCAATGAAATACCCCTCACCCCAACCCTCTCCCGCTTGCGTGCCCTCTGGCGGCGTAAGACCCATTTGTGAATAAACAACTGACCTTCATACGCCGCCACAAACCCCGCAAGGGGTAGGGTTTTAGAGTGCCCAGCCTTCACGATATGGTCGGTTGATGATGAGATCTGCCTCGGGCTGGCCAGGGCATTTGAGGTTCACCGCATCCCACTCGATTGGTGTCTGCATGCGATAGGCCAGGCAGCCCAGCAGGACGGTCTCGGTTAATGGGCCAGAGTAATCGAACGAGCAAGTTGTGGGGCTGCCGGTCTTACATGCCTGAATCCATTCCTTATGATGTCCGATAGAGCGGGGAATGGTGGGTTCAGGGGCTTTGAAGTCGATATATTTCTCTTCGGGATAAAGTTTATAGCCATTGTAGTCGGCGAAAAGATCGCCATCCCGGCCGACGAAATAAACTCCCGACCCTTCCACACGGTGCCTGCCCACCTGTTTGGGGGTCATCGTGCCATCGTACCACTGGAGCGTGCAGGCTGAATGTTGGTCTGTCGCGGGAAAGTTATATGTCGCGATCATTCCTAACGGTGCTGTCTGGAGATTCAACGGCGGCCCACTGGCAATAATGCGTGTGGGATGCTTGAGGCCCAAGGCCCAGAACGCGAGATCCATATAGTGGCAGCCCATGTCACCGAGTGTGCCGTTGCCAAAGTCCCACCAGCGACGCCAGTTTGCGGGCAGATAAGTCGAATGGAATTCGCGGAACGGAGCAGGGCCTAACCAGGTATCCCATGCCACACCTTCGGGGACAGGTTGGGGTTTAGGGGGGAGGTCGCCGCCGCCCCAGCCTTTGCCAACCCAGACGTGAACTTCGCTGACCGGGCCGATGGCTCCACTCTGGATGATCTCTACCACCTTGCGATAGTTTTCTCCCGCGTGGATTTGCGTCCCCATTTGCGTGGCGACTTTTGCCGTCGCTGCAATTTCCTGTAACGTCCGCGCTTCAAAAAGGGAATGCGTTAACGGCTTTTCTGTATAGACATGTTTCCCCAATTTCATGGCCGTTGCTGTCGGGGCAGCATGCGTATGATCGGGCGTGCTGATCACGACTGCGTCGAAGTCTTTGGCATTGTCGAAGAGTTTACGAAAGTCGGAATATTTGGTGGCCTGGGGATGGAGTTTGAAGGCCCGGTCGGCACGTCGAAAATCGGCGTCCACAATCGCGACGATGTTTTCGCTGGAGACACCCGTCAGGTTGGCATGACCCTGGCCACCCGGCCCAATGATCGCAATATTGAGTTTGTCGTTAGCCATTCTGGAGAAGGCATTCGCCCGCTGGCCGCTGACAAAGCAACCGGCTGCCAATGTCGCCGACACTTTTAAGAACTGACGACGTGACTGTTGGGAAGATAAAGAAGCCATCGTTTCCGACTCCGGTTGTGAGACAGAGGGCATGCTGGTGGGAAGGTGCGGCAGGCTGAAGCAGAAATCATGTTGCTGACCACCACGGATGAAGTCAACACGTGATTGGCCAGCCGTGGAGAAAACCAAAAATTCATCGTGCTTCGAGAAACCGAGATTTGGCACCCAGAGCTTCACGCTGGCTTCAGGAGGCTCATCTATCATCCCTGCTGATGATTGAGGTTGCTTGATCATCGGCTCTGAGAACAGATTAACGCTCACCGCCTTTTGGCACTGAGAAAAAACTCCAACACTTTTACTGAACCAGGGTGTTGAGTGGAACTGGCAGCCTGAAAACCAAGGAACTTCATCCCATGAAACGAATTGCTGCATCATTGTTGTTGCTGACCGGATTGGCCGTTGCCATTCCCTCGATGACCGGGGCGTTTGTCTGGGCACAGCCCGGCGGCCCACGGGAATCACGCCCAGAGGCTGAAGAGGGACATGGCCCGCCCGAACGGCGTGGCCCGCGAGGCGAACGCCCACCGCACCCGCCCCGTCATGAATCGGTCACCGTGAAGGGCGAAGTGGCCCGACTCTCTGAGAATATTCGTGGCGACATCGACGGCCTCGTCCTTGTGGATGGCGCACGGATTGCCTTCCCACCACATGTGGGAGCCCAGGTGAAAGAGCAGATTGCCACAGGCGCTGTGGTCTCAGTGGATGGCCACAAAACCACGACTCCTCAGGGAGTTGAACTGGTTATGGCGAGAACCATTTCTGCGGGTGAAGGCAAGGCGATTGAAATCACTCCCCCTGTTCCGCCCCACCTTCGCGAGCGTGAACAACACGGGCCGCGATTCCCTGAAGGACGTCCTGAAGGGCATCGCCCTCCTCCAGAAGGTCGCTTTGAAGGGCGTGGGCCAGGAGAACGCGGCCGAGATGCAGAGCATCGCGGCGATGACGATCGCAGGCCAGAGGGCAGGCCAGAAGGCAGGCCAGAACGTGGCCCCTGGGGTGGTGACCGCGAGGGACGACGGCCTGAAGGAGACCGCCCGGAAGGACGGCCAGAGGGACGCCCTGAACGGGGGCCTCGTGAGTTCGACTTTGGTCCCCCTCGTGGCCCGCGCGAGGGTGGCCCAAGAGAAGGTGGGCACCGTGAAGTTGGACACCGTGAAGAGGGGCCTCGTGAAGGTGCTCCCCGTGGAGGTGGCCCGCGTGATGCAGGCCCTCGTGAGGGAGACGCCCGCCGTGAGGGACGTCCCATGCCGCCGCGACGTGATGAGCCTCAAGGCCCCAGCAATGCAGAAATCATGAAGCAGCTCGAACTCTTGCGGCAAGAAATCGAAGAACTGAAGAAGCGGTAATTTTCATGGCATCAACGAGTCACCTGTTTTCCTGGATCTTCCGTCTGTCATGACAGACCGGGCATCCCACACAGGTGATTCGTTGATGGCCGGTATTATTCCTCAGGGATGTCCCGGCAGGGGATGGCAATCGAGCGCAGGCCTCAATTGCTGTTCTCCTGCGGCCCCCGAAATCGAGTTAAATTCCGAATGCGTGCATTGATTGTTGAAGACCAGCCCGACCTGCTGTTCGCATTGCGGGGGATGCTGGAAGATGAAGGCTATGCGGTCGATACCGCTGCCGATGGGGAAGCTGGCCTGCATCGCGCTCTTGTCTGGTCTTATGACGTGATTGTCCTTGACTGGATGCTCCCCAGACTGTCGGGGTTTGATGTTCTGAAGGAGTTGCGGAAACAGAAATCGACTCCCGTTCTGATGCTCACGGCCCGGGATGGCATTCAGGATCGCGTGAAGGGGTTGGATCACGGAGCCGATGACTACCTGGTGAAACCTTTCGACCGTCAAGAACTCCTGGCTCGTCTACGGGCACTGGTGAGACGGGCTGCTGGGGAATCGGCTTCCACTCTCGATCTTGGTCAGGGAGTCACCATGAATCTGGTTGATCGGAAAGTTTATCGCGATGCTGTTGAGGTCGTGCTGACCGCTCGTGAATATTCGATTTTCGAGTATCTGTCGCTGCACCGCGGTCGTGTCGTTCCCCGCACGGATCTTTACGATCACATTTTTGACGAGAACGACGAGTCTCTTTCCAACTTACTGGATGTGCACATTTCAAACCTCAGGAGGAAAGTCGGGCGAGATCTCATTGAGACCCGTCGAGGACTTGGCTATCTCATTCAGAGTCTGTCCGGGAACTCTCCAATCCTTCTCCCTGAGGGAGAAGGTGGCCGCAGGCCGGATGAGGGGGAGCACGTTGCCAGCAGCGACACTGGTAGTTAATCAGCTCTCAGTCCACAGACACTCCCACAACCAGTGATCTCCACCCCCTCAAATCACTCGACACGGAATCTGGAGATTCTCTCCATCACAAATTCATGCGATGGGAGAATTTTGTATGGTGATTGTCTGTATGAGTCTGTTTTCTCTTTTAGTTTGAACCTCTGATTTAACCTCTTTCACTTCAACTTTTGATAACCGCACATGGCCACGCCCACTTGGCTGCATCAATTAACCCGATTCGCTTCCCGTTCTATTCGAGGCGGGTTGGTGGTGTGGGTGGCCGTCCTCTTGATGGGGGTGTTGACGTTCTTTGGTGGCTTGCTTTATGAAACGAATCGCCGGTTGACCATCGAACGGATCGATGCGGAAATGCGTTCGTTTGGCATTTCGATTCTTGCCGCTGGACGATTTCCCTTTCGCCCGCCATTCAATGACAGGGAAGGCCGTGGTCGACCTGAAGTCGAACCACTCGACCACCCTGTCCCGCCAGGTGAGAATCCGCCCCCTCATCGCGATCGCCAGCAGCCTGCTGATCGCGAACCACCCGACTTTAACAACCGTGACCGCCGCGATTTCGATCACCGGATTCCGGGTGATCAAGGGCCAGGGCCTGGTTCAGGGGGGCGCCTCCATGATCGCCGTGGGCCGCCCGACCGAATGTTCTTTATCCTGCGTCGGGGAGAGGACGGGGATGTCATTGACCAATCGTTCGATCTGCCAGCAGAGACCCTTCAACCTTTCCCTGAGATTGTTGTCAAAGGGCCAATTCATCCCCGAGATTCGTTCCAGGTGCGTCAGACTGGTGCTCGCCGGGAAATGAAATTGATGGATCCCGGTCGGACAAAATCTGTTGTTGTTGGCCGCTTTATTCAGCGAGAGTGGGACGATCTGCAACGATTGCTTGTCTGGACAGCCATCATTGCGATCATTTCGCTGGCGATTGGAATTGTGGGAACCTGGCTTCTGGCGCACCATGTTCTGAAGCCACTCGAAGAAATCTCAAACACCGTGACCACACTGACCGCCAGTCGGCTGGATCGTCGCATCGATGTGGCTCCGCTCAAAGCCGAACTTCAATCGGTGGCTCGTGAGTTGAATGCCACGTTTGATCGCCTGCAAGAGGGTTTTGCGCGTCAGGTGCAGTTCACCTCAGATGCTTCTCACGAATTGCGAACACCAATTGCCGTCATTCTGGCCCAGACGGAACATGCACTGTCCAGGGAACGAACAGCAGAAGATTATCGCCTGGCGCTGGAAGCCTGCCATCGTTCGGCATCACGCATGCGGACGCTGGTAGAAAGTCTGTTGGCACTTGCACGGGCCGATTCAGGACGCTTGCAACTGGCCAACGAGCCTGTGGATCTGGTTCCTGTGGTGGAACACGCCATTGCTTCTGTGATGCCGCGTGCGGTGGCGGGTCAAATCAATATCGCGACGCAATTGAGTTCCGTGTTGATCCTGGGAGATGCTGTCTTTCTCGGTCAGGTGATCATCAATCTGCTTGTTAATGCGATCGAATATAATCAACCCGGCGGCATGATTTTTGTCACTCTGGCGGCAGACGCCGAACATGCGCGTCTTTCTGTAGCCGACACCGGTCGTGGCATGTCTACGGAAGAACGCTCTCATCTCTTTGAGCGATTTTTCCGAGCCGATTCTGCTCGAACGGCCTCTGGCACCACCGGCCACGGGTTAGGTCTGGCCATCTGTCACGAAATTATGGAACTTCACAACGGCCGGATTGATGTCTCTACTGAACTTGGACGCGGCAGCACGTTCTGTTTGATTCTGCCGCGATATCAACAGGAAACGTTGCCCTCAAGTAATTCACAAGAGGCAGATAGCCTGAACCCTCCCCATTGAGAAGACGCTTCTTCTCAGAAAATCAGAGATACGAGTTCTGACTGAGCAACTCTGGCATGCGCACGTTAAAGTCATGCTCAGCCTCATAGTATCGCATGGCCTCAGTATTAACGGTGATGGTTTTCCATGATTCTGAAAGTCACTGTAAAGCCTAATGCCCGCGATAGCGTATTGGAGCAAAACCTTGATGGAACCTGGCTTGCATGGCTCAAATCACCACCTGTCGATGGCATGGCAAATCAGGAACTGATCCAACTGATCGCCCGGCAATTCGGCTGCGCCAAATCGACGATCACCATCAAAACAGGAAGCCGGGGCAGAACCAAGTTGATAGTAATTCCTGACTCGTAAGTCGGGATTATTCATCGCTCTCCATGTTGGCGAGTTCATCGGCATAGTCCTCACCCGTGTCTTTAGCGGGCTTGGCGGGAGCCTCGTCAAACCAGTACCAGTTCACTTTAAGATACAATGACTCAGGGCAGCGGACATTGACGGGATGATCCGGCCCCGCACCGGTCTGTTCACACAAGCGGGCGGATCGACCCGCGTTGTCGATGGCATAGCCTGACACCCGGGTAAAATCGGCGGGAGTCAGCAATCCGGAACAGCTACAGGTCACCAGCATGCCACCAGGAGCCACAAGGCTGGCTGCCAGACGGTTTAAGTCGAAATACTTTTTACGGCCATCTTCGTAGTCTTCCCTTGTCCGGATAAACTTGGGCGGATCGAGAATGACAAGATCCCACAACTGGCCCGTCTTTTGTGCTTCACGCATCCAGGCAAAAGAATCAGCGTGCGCCCACTGGATCTCGACGTTATTGAGCTTACTGTTGCGACGAGCGACGGCAATCGCATCTTCATCGAGGTCAACGCCCTGAACCTGCGAGGCACCGGCGACAGCCGCCGCGAGAGCAAAGCCGCCGGTGTAGCAGCACAAATCCAGCACTCGTTGGCCAGCCGCCATTTCGGCAATCCGGGCGCGATTGTTCCGTTGGTCACAGAAGAAGCCCGTCTTATGGCCTTCTTCAAACATGACCTCATACTTCACGCCATTTTCAATGACATTGGCTTTTTCCGGGGCGTTTTCTGAGCCAAAGGGTTCAGTATCAAACCCTTCCAGCAGTGCTGCATAGGGGCCGGGACGCAGGATGCCGTGCTTGGCTCCGGTCAGATTGACAAGGATGTCCAGAATCGATTCCGCCCGCTGGTACATCCCCAGACTGAAGGCTTCGACAGAGAGAACATCGCCGTAGAGGTCAACCATCAAGCCGGGAAAACCATCCCCTTCGGCGTGAATCAACCGATAAGTATCGCCTTGCTGATCCAGTCCGAGCGTTTCTTTTCTAAAACGGACGGCGGCTCCCAGTTGAGCCTTCCACCAGTTTTCATCAGGAACGACGTCACCGCGTGTCAGCATCCGGACGGCCATTTCGGCGCGAGGGTTATAAAGGCCATAACCGAGTATCTGCCCGCTCTCTTCAAGAACCACTTTGACCAGATCACCGGGCTGGGCCGCTTTCAGGCCACTAGCCAGCATCTTGCGGAAAAAGTAAGGGTGACGGCTGGGGCTGCGGGCAATGATCGTGGGGATTTTCTCGGCGGTTAATGGCCTTGGGCTGAGAATCTCGGGAGAGTAGAGCGCGAGTTGCCGTTGAATTTCGTTGGCAGGAGCCAGTCGCGCACGACGACGCTCAGCGGAAGGCCCGCGATCCAAAGGGCGTCCTTCCGAATGATGGCCATCGCCCGTTCGCGGCCCGGCGGGTCGCCTTTCGCCCGATCGTCCGTCTTGAGCTGCGCCGCCCGACGGACGTGGAGGGCCATATGGCCGACGTGCACCACCCGGACGCCCTCCGGCAGGTCGGCCACCCGAGGGGCGCGAGCCACGCGGGCCGGAGCCGGCAGGACGGTCTGAGTCAAAATTTCGCGACGATTGGGGGGAGGGGCGATTGTCCATTCCGGCAAGTATAGCAGGAAGAACCAATTGCACCCGTCAAGAAACGAAAGTCAGTCTCCATGTTTGGTGTGCAAAAACACCTCATGACGGAAAAATCGCCGACTTCGATTCAAAATACGACCTGTTTTGATGGAAAAACCAACTCAACACTGCGGCCCAGGCGTGGTCAATTCGTTTGTGCGACTTCCCAATCCGTCTGCGAAAGCTCCTGAGCAAATTCCATAATCATCACGGGAATGCCATCCCGAACAGGGTATTTCAGGCGGCAAGTGTCGTTGGTACAGACCAGCGACGAATCGCTATGGGCCTCTTTTCCCGGCACCAGACCAGATCGGCAACGAGGACATTTCAGCAGCGGGAGAACGGCCAGCCAGTCGGGCGTCACGAAGGACTCTCCTGCGTCAATTGTTCAGTCGTCAAGCTCACAAGAGCCTCAGCGAGAAGTGAATCAGCCAGTGGGGATTCGGGAGCTTCAATCCAGCTGCCGCAGATCACACGCTCCCCGGCATCGTAAAGAACCACCCCCTGTCCTGGCGCAACCCCGGGCTGTGGTTTGTGAAAGCGGACATGCAACGTTCCCGCATCATCGACCAACGCCACTGCGGGAGCCGGTTTGTGCATGGAGCGAATCTGGGCTGTACACGAAAAAGGCTCAGCCAGTGGTAAGGAAAGCCAGTTGGTGCCCCGGGCGATTAATGAAATCGCTCCCAGTTCGGCCGCGGTTCCCAAGGTGACATCATGGGTTTCGGCATCGATCCTGATGACGAAGCGCGGGTCACCCAGCGCGATTCCCAATCCTCGCCTTTGGCCAATGGTGAACTGTTCATAGCCACCATGCTGGCCAAGAACGTTCCCCTGTGAATCAATGAAACGTCCCGAGGTGTCGCCGACATCGCGATACCGCTTGAGAAAGCCGCGGTAATCGTTATCGGGGATAAAGCAGATTTCCTGACTGTCCGGCTTGCCTGCGACGCGCAAGTTGGCTTGATGGGCAATCTCGCGAATTTCGGGTTTGGACTTCCCACCGACGGGGAACAAGATTCGGGCGAGAATCTCTTCCCGGATCCCAAACAGGACATAAGTCTGGTCCTTGCCGCGATCTACGCCCCGCGTTAATCGTGGCCGTCCGGTGTCATCAGGAATGACTTGGGCATAATGCCCGGTGGCAATTCGTGTCGCGCCGACCTGTTGTGCGAACTCCCAGAGTCGGCCAAACTTCAACCAGACGTTGCACATCACGCAAGGGTTAGGAGTCCGCCCTTTCAAATACTCATCAGCAAAATAAGACTTGATCTGATCGAAGGAGTCGCGAAAGTTCAACGCATGAAACGGGATATCCAGCATGTCGGCCACACGCTGCGCATCGGCGGCATCGGCAGAACTGCAACATCCCTGCTTATGGGCCTTCCGTTCGACAATGGGCAGCAATCCTCCCGCGGGGAGCGAGCAAGCCGACTCGGCCTGTTCACCAGAACGCATAAAGAGGCCAATGACCTCATATCCCTGTTCCTGGAGCAAAACGGCGGCGACGGAGCTATCCACTCCCCCACTCATCGCCAGCACGACCCGCTCTTTTGACATGCCATTCGCCAGACTGAGATTCCCTCTGGGGGAATCGATATTGTGTCACCCAGGCACCACTAAATCCCGCGATTCACGAGATACCGTTTGATTTTAACTCCCCAGAATCCGTTGGGTAGGGACTTTTTCCCGACCCTTTGACTCTCTTCCCGGCATTTCCCATTGAAAGTTCTCTGCGAAAACTTTTCTCTCACTGAATCTGGCTCAGTGGAAAAGAGAGAAGCCATGTGACCAGAACCGGGAGGCAGATGCCATGAAAGCACGCTATTTCCCTTTACGAGTCACCTGAAGCCAGGAATCCCAGACCTCTCGAGGAAAAATGACTGGCTGCTGGGGAATCCGATTCCAGTCGAATAACCCCACCAGTTCCGCAGGTGTTACAGGAGCTTCGCTTTCGGTAAATCCCAACGAGTGCGCGAGCCACCCCATCACCCGGCGAGAATCCACGCCGGCTTCTCTGAGAATCGACAAGCGGGAATCTCCATGCCGCTTGGCCAGTCGCAACCCATCCGGCCCTTTCACCAAAGGAACGTGAGCAAAAGCCGGCGGCTCCCATCCCTGCACCTGGTAAATCGCTAACTGCCGATAAGTGCTGGGAATCAGGTCGTCCCCGCGAACAACCTGCTCAATGGCCATGTCATGATCATCCACCACGACAGCCAGTTGATAGGACGGCGTCCCATCTCCTTTGGCAATGACAAAATCTCCCAGCAGTTCTGGTAAATGGCCCGTCTGCGTTCCTTTGATGGCATCGTTCCACGAAAGAGCTGCGTGAAAACTTTCTGTGCGGAATCGCCAACTATAGGATCCTTCGCTCAGGCGGCTTGCGTCACTTGCCAGTCGGTGGGCACAGGTGCGCGGATAAACAGCCGGCTCATTGTCCAGATGCGGCGCACTGGCGGCCTGTTGAGCTTCTGATCGACTGCACGTACAGGGATAGACCAGTTCCCGCGACTGAAGTTCGCTCAACACTTGCTGGTAGCGTTCACGTCGCTGCGACTGAATATAAGGGATCGCCGGTCGTGAGAGATGGTGCGAGGTCGTTTGTTGCACATTCAAAACTTGTACATTCAAACAAGGCGGCCCCTCGTCCCAATCGAGTCCCAGCCATTGCAAATCGACCAGAGCCTGTGAGAGTGCCCAGGGCTTTACCCGTGGCGAATCAATGTCTTCGATGCGGCAGACCAGCGGTGACCCCTGAGATCTGGCCGCCAGCCAGGCCACAAGGAACGTTCGCGCATTTCCGGGATGCTGTGCCCCCGTGGGTGAAGGGGCTAATCGGCCTTTAGGCATCACTTATACACTGTTGCCGTGTCACGGCTTAATATGGGGATTTTTCATGTGTGGTAACGTCCACCGCTTTCGGACTTAATAACTGGTTTAACTCTGATTTTTAAGTTTGACGAGCCACATGAGAGCCTGTCGGAGAATTCTCCCTCTTTCGCCAGCGGGAAAGAGCCGGGGTGAGGGCTGATGAACCAGCCGTGTTTCCAAAGCTAATACCAATCCCCCCTCATCCGGCCTTCGGCCACCTTCTCCCTCAGGGAGAAGGATTTGAAAGCTTCCGGACAGACTCTCAGTCTTGCTGGCCTGAATTTCGCTTGAACATCACCTCAACGTGCTGGCACGATAGGTTGAAGATCATCCGATGCACTCACTTCAGCGTAACCACTTCAACGAAGATCACCATCATGCAGAGAATTTCATCATCCGGCACGCTGCCCTGGTCATCTTCGCTGCGAATTGTGGCTGCAATTCTGCTGGCGAGTCTCCAACTGTTGAGTTTCCCCAGCGTATCGGCAGCCGATCAAGCGGTTGATCACTCCACAGCCAGGTCTTCCCGCCCGAATATTCTCTGGCTGACCAGTGAAGACCATGGGCCGCACATGGGCTGCTATGGCGATGCTCTGGCCCGCACGCCTCATGTCGATGCACTGGCTGCGAAAGGGATGAAATACCGGATGGCCTGGTCGGTCGTTCCGGTCTGTGCTCCGGCCCGTACCACAATCATTACAGGCGTCTATCCGTCTTCCAGCGGTGCGCTACAGATGCGATCGATGGTCAACTGGCCGAAAGAGTTTCGCCTGTTCCCCGCCTACCTACGCGACCTGGGATACTACACCACCAACAATTCTAAAGAGGACTACAACGTTCCACGAAATGGTGACCCCTGGAACCAATCCAACGGCAAAGCTCATTGGAAGAATCGCAAACCAGGTCAACCCTTCTTTGCTGTTTTCAACTCTGTCAAAAGTCATGAAAGCCAGATCCGGACGCGCCCGCATGTGGCAGTCACTGATCCCGCCAAAGTCCGCATTCCCGCCTACCACCCGGACACTCCCGAAGTGCGACAGGACTGGGCGCAATACTATGATCAGGTGAGTGAAGCTGATGCTGACGCGGGGCGTCATCTGGCGGAACTGGAAGCTGCCGGCTTAAACGACGACACCATTGTCTTTTACTATGCCGACCATGGCAGCGGGATGCCGCGAAATAAGCGATGGGTCGGCAATTCAGGTGAGCAAGTCCCCTTCGTTGTTTATTTCCCGCCCAGGTATCTCCATCTGGCACCACCGGAGTATCAAACGGGAGGAACTTCCGATCGGCTGATCAGTTTCATCGATCTGGCTCCCACGATGCTCAGTCTTGTGGGGTTGCCCAAGCCGGAATGGATGCAGGGGCAGGCGTTTGCCGGACAGTTCGTTGGTCAGGCTCCTCAGTATCTCTTTGGTGACCGCGGACGCATGGACGAACGGCCCGATCATGTTCGCAGCGTGACGGACGGACGGTACGTTTATGTGCGAAATTATCTGCTGCACCTGCCGCATGGGCAGTATCTGGAATACCAGTTTCAAACCCCCACCACGCGTGTCTGGAAAGATCTGTTCGACGCGGGAAAGCTTAATGCCAGCCAATCGGCCATGTGGGCGATCCCTCGTCCTCCCGAAGAACTTTACGATCTGAAACATGATCCTGATGAAGTTGTGAACCTGGCCACTTCTACCAGACACCGGGAGATCCTTGAACGTCTTCGCCAAGTCCAGATCACTCATGCGAAAGCCGTCCGTGATGTTTGCTATCTTCCCGAAGAAGAGTTTCATCGCCGATCCGTTGACTCAACACCTTATGAGTTGGGCCACGACGACTCCCGGCTTCCCCTTGATCGGGTCATCGATGCGGCCAACCTTGCCGCCAGCATTTCACCATGGGATGATCAGTTTCTCGCCTTATTGAAAGATCCCGAACCTGGCGTCAATTACTGGGGTCTAATGGGTCTGTTAATGCGGCATCAGCGCGGTGAACGGATTGAGAAGATCGATTTCGAGTCACTGATTCAAAGCCCGTCTCCTGCGGTGCAGATTGTGGCTTCTCAAGCCATGGTTCTGACAGGTGACCCGAAAGATCAACAGGCGGGACTCGCGCGATTATTGGAACTGTCTCAACCGGAAAATGCCGGCGTTTTGACGTCGATCAGTGCCCTGACGGCGGTGGAATCTCTCGGCCAGGAAGGGGAAAGTCTTTGGGAAGCCCTCCTCAAGATTGACCCACAACAAACCAAACCACCCCACGCCCGCTTCAACCCCTATATCCCCCGGCTACTCCTCAACCTGAAGAATCTCAATAGCCAAAGAGACAAGAAATAAGCTCGGCTATTTCATAAGTATCATACACATCTATTTTTCTTCGGACTTGTGAGAGATTTTCGATGAGCGTTTTCTATTAAGCAATGGGTTTGGGTGCTTATTAATTCTTGCGTATCATGACGATTTTTTATTGTGGGTTCGCTTGTTGTGGTGCATTACGCTGTCGCTTCATGCACCCTACATAATATTTGATCTATTAAAGAGTCTCGCTGATGAAATCCCAGGCGTTTGTGTTTGCTGGTCTTCGGGCGATCAACCCATGTTTCATACTGGTGATCGCCATGACAAACGTCTGGCTCAGCGATTCTTCCTGTGCCGACGACGATCCCGTGAAGCCTCTGAATATCGTGCTGCTTTATGCCGATGACTGGCGGGCAGAGACGTTGGGATGCGCGGGGTATCCGGTTGTTAAGACGCCCCATATTGATTCGCTTGCCAGGCGGGGTGTTCGTTTTCCTCGCAATGCCGTTACCACCTCGATCTGTGGTGTGTCCCGCGCGACGCTGCTGACCGGACAATGGATGTCTCGGCACGGTAACCCCGCCTTCGAGATGTTCAAAACGCCCTGGGCAGAGACATATCCCGCTTTACTGCGTCAGCAAGGCTATTACGTGGCCCATGTGGGAAAATGGCATAACGGCAAATTTCCGGCGGCAAACTATGACTTCAGCCGTCTCACGGGCACTCGCCATTGGCTTCCCCGTCGTGGCGAATCGGGCAAGCAGGGCGAGAAGATCCATGTCACGGCCCAACAGGAACAGGACGCTCTCGACTTCTTCAAACAACGCCCGAAAGACCAACCCTTCTGCCTGACTTTGTCGTTCTTTGCCCCTCACGCGGATGACCCGTCGCCTCAGCAATACCTGCCGCAACAAGCCAGCCAGTCGCTCTATCTCAATGACACGATTCCAGTGCCGGGCACGGCCAATGACGCGTCTTATCGGAAACTGCCGGCGTTTCTGGCGAACGATCAGCAGGAAGGCCGCCGTCGCTGGTCATTGCGATTTGCGACCCCTGACGCTTATCAAACCACCATGAAGAATTATTTCCGACTGATCACAGAAGTCGATGCTGTCTGCGGGAACGTTGTGGAGCAGTTAAAAGCCGAAGGTCTCGATCAGTCAACGCTCATCATCTTCACGACCGACAACGGCTATTTTCATGGTGAAAAAGGGCTGGCCGACAAGTGGTATCCTTACGAGGAGAGCATTCGTGTGCCGCTCATTGTCGTTGACCCCCGTATGGACAGTTCACTCTCAGGAACAACGAACCATGCCCAGACGTTGAATGTTGACCTGGCACCAACCATTCTCAAAGCTGCGGGCGTAAAAGTTCCCGCGACCATGCAAGGGAGTGACGTTTCACCTTTGTACCTTGGGTCGACTCAGTCCCGTCAAACGGCATTTCATGATTGGCGTACCGATTTCTTCTATGAGCATTCCACCATTCGGGATGTCTCATTTATCCCGTCTTCGCAGGCATTGGTCACGCCCGAATGGAAATACATCCTCTGGCCTGACTATCAGCGGGAAGAGCTTTTCCATCTCAAAAGTGACCCGCAAGAAGAGCACGATCTCATGAGTGATGAAACATCCCGCAAGACCTTGCAGGATCTTCGCCAGCGATTCACCCGACTGCGAAACGATGCCAGATAGCTCTCAAATTGTGCCAGCCAGAACTTTTTTCGGGACACACTTTTTCGGAACACGCATTATCGGGACACACAGTCGTCATGACTGAAAAGCAGCAAGACCGCCTGCGTCAGAGCGGCATGCTCCTCAAGCGGAGCGTGCCCACTTAATGGCTTTTCACCTACTTTGAGCAACTCTCTGGCGGCTTCGGTATGCTGTTGATAATCCCTGGTTTGCTGCTCAAGAAACGCCTTGAGAATACTCAACTCTTTCGCTGAAGGTTCCCGCGTCAGGAGTGTCAGGAAAGCGGCCTGTAACCGCTGCTCTGGCGTGGCGTGCGAGATCATCAGATGTTCGGCCAGGACACGTGCTGCCTCGACAAATTGAGGATCATTCAGCAACACCAGTGCCTGCAAAGGGGTGCTGGTTCTTTCTCGCTTAGCCGTACAGCTTTCCCGACTGGGAGCATCGAAGGTGCTCATGGTCGGGGGCGGCATGATGCGTCGCCAGAAGGTATATATGCTTCGGCGGTAAAGGTGATCGCCGTGCATTTGGGGATAGCTTTTCCCCGTCCCCGCTTCCTCCCACAAGCCGGCTGGCTGGTAAGGATACACGCTGGGGCCGCCGATGGTTCTCACAAGCAGACCACTGGTCGCCAAAGCCTGATCGCGCAGCATTTCCGCCGACAATCGAAACTTGGGGCCACGAGCTAACAAACGATTCTCTGGATCAGAGTGATAGTCATTCACCTCTAAAGGAGTTGCCGAACGGTGATAGGCTTCTGAAAGGAGGATCTGCCGTAACGTGTGCTGGAGATCCCAGCCATGATCCATGAAATCACGCGCCAGCCAGTCCAGAAGTTCCGGATGGGTGGGAAGCGCCCCCTGGCTGCCATAATCTTCTGGAGTGGCGACCAGTCCTCGACCAAAGGCCATCTGCCACAATCGATTCACCGCCACACGCGCTGTCAGGGGATTGGCATCATCCACCAGCCATTGAGCCAACCCCAGTCGATTGCGAGGCCAATCCTTTTGAAAAGCAGAAATGGCCCGAGGAACATCCGGCTCGACTTCCTCGCCCCGCAGTGTGTATTCCCCCCTCTTGAGCAGGTAAGTCGGTCGACGAACCGACAATTCATCCATCACCATGATCTGACGGATTTTCGTGATGAAATCGTCTTCAGCGACTCGAGCTGCCAGAAGTTTTTCAGCAGCAACTTGCCATGCGGGCTGCTGTCGTAACCAGTGATTTGGCGTTTCCTTCCGTGAAAGTTCGGTCACTTTTTCAGAAGGTTCACCCGCCATCAGCGCAATCTCTGCCGCCGATAGCGTTACATTGTAAACCGCCAGGTCATCCAGGCAGCCTTTGGAAAAACCAATGTCCCGGAAACGGGCACCCAATGATAAAGCAAGCCCCCCCGCCGCTGAGTCTCCCCACTCTTTGCGATGGCGGATATCGCGTGTCAGTCGGTCGCGATGAACATCGAGTGACAGCCTGTTTCCATTGAGATAAATCTTCACCCCTGAGGCCTGGCTCGATCCATCATAAGTCACCGCCAGATGCGACCACTCGTTCAAAGGAAGAATCTCGGTCGCTTGAACTCGAATCGCATTCCCCGGCCAGAAATGCACCAGCGAGAATGTCGGGCGTCCTTCATCGAGTGTCAACGAATACCCACGAAATGCCGAGTCTTCCGCCGCTTGCGAGCAATGGGCCACAATCATGCGGGCTTTCTGCTCGCCGGGCTTTAACCACATGGCGAGCGAGAAGGAATCCGTTCGAGAAAAGTTGCCCACTTCTTTCAGCTTATATTCGTCGTCGCCACTGAACTCGATGGCTTGACCTGCATGTCCCTCGACAAGACGATTGGTGCCACCCGGAGAGACCGCTTCAAAGTCGATCAAACTTTCAGGCACTGGGAGCGCTACGGGCTGCAATTTTTCGAGTTGGCCCTGATCGGATGATGAAGCTGCCAGCTGGGCCATCAAATCGGAAGTTGTCTGCTTAAGAAGAGCTTCGGCTTCACGGATGTTGGCTCGCAGAGTTTCATGCTGAGCCTGCTGACCTTCAGCATAAAGCAGCAGCGTGGGTGTCGGTGCCGTTTCCGTAAAGTGCGAATAGAGTCCATGCTCATCGACATTGGCGAAGAAGGCACTCAGCGCATAAAACTCTTTCTGAGAAATCGGGTCATACTTGTGATCGTGACAGCGGCAGCATTCCATTGTCAGGCCCAACGCGGCCGTTCCGAATGTCCGCACACGATCCGAGACATATTCAGAACGGAACTCTTCTTCAACGCTGCCCCCTTCATTGGTCTGGCGATGGAGACGATTAAAGGCTGTGGCCAGTTTCTGATCCTGCGTCGCGTCTGGTAATAAATCTCCCGCCACCTGCCAAACCAGAAAATCTTTGTAAGAAAGATTGGATTGAAAGGCTTCAATCACCCAATCCCGCCAGGGCCACATGTGCATGTCGCGATCGGCTTGATAGCCAAACGTGTCGGCATAGCGGGCAAGGTCGAGCCAGTCGTTCGTCATGCGTTCGGCATATGCCGGAGTTTCAAAAAGACGATCCACCACCGCCCGACGAGATTCGCGGTTGTCGGGTTGCTTGAGAAACTCAGTTCGTTCCTGAATGGTTGGCGGCAATCCGGTCAGGTCAAATGTCACTCGACGCAGCCAGGTCTCGCGTGATGCAAGTGGCGCAGCCCGACGCCCGGCGGCTATCAACTCCTGTTCAATAAACGCATCAATCGGATGTTTTTCCGTCGAAAGCCCAGAGGCCGTTCCTGGCACTTCCACCTGCCTGGCCACAGGTATGAATGACCAGTGAGGCTGATACTCAGCTCCCTGTTCGATCCAGGTTTTCAGTCTTAGTTTCTGATCGTTGGAGAGAGGCTTCTTTATCGAGGGGGGAGGCATGACGAGATCGGGATCGTCAGACATCACCCGCGCGAGGATTTCGCTATTTGGTAAATCATCCAGGTTGATGGCGTTGGCGGAGACGGCCGCTTCCCTTTGATCAAGCCGCAAGCCTGCGGCTCGCGTGGCACTGTCCGGGCCATGACAATGAAAGCAACGATCGGAAAGGATTGGCCGGATATCGGCATTGAACTGAATTTTGGGAACAGCTGAGACTGTTTCCTTCGCCGCTATTTTCTGCGGTTCGTCGGCGAGAAGTTCACGAGTCTCAACGAGACACACTCGCCCATACAGTCCGGCGACCACCAGAAAAGAACCAGCGACAATCGATGGCCTGCGCAGCAATCTCAGTAGGGGGGACACGGGCATGTGGGACTCATCAAGAAATTCGGAGAGTTCAGGCGGGTCGTGGGGATCTTTGAAGCAATGGCCTTGTTAGCACGAATTTTCAAATCGGGCCTGCGAGTCGAATCGAGAAATCTTTATTTATTGATGAAAACACCTTTTCGTTAACAAGCCACAGTATTGGCCCGTGGCGAACTTTGCAAAAAAACTGTGAGTGGACAGGCCGCCAATTGAACTTTTTATCGCCGGGGTGCGGGGTTTGGATTCCGAATTGCGGCGATTTCTCGACAAGTTGGCGGATGGGAAATAGCTGCATGTCCGCCGCAATCGGTTGTGAGGTGCTATTCTTTCACCATGCGTTCATCTTGAATAGTCGGCCGAACTCGCTTTCATCATGCAGAGTTAAGACGATCTCATCGGAATTGAACACAGCTTCGTCACCATCAGATCGAGCAGGCAGGTCCGAGTCAATTAGCGTGATGATCGGCTGAAGGCCTAGGTAAGAGTACCGGCGAATGACCATCAGAAGATTTTCCTTCTTGCGATCATCCAAGGACTCGAACACACCGTCGTGGTAGACGAAGCGCGGGAACTTGTCACTCAGGTGCGCTCGCAGGATGGCAAGGTCGAAGGCAATGCACAGAAGCTTGCGATAAGTATGACCGAGGTCGGCGCTGGTTGCATTGCCTGACTCGTCAAGAATTTCCGCCCTGAATTCCAGATGCCCCTCCTTGTTCGGAGATACGCTCAGCAGCGCTTTGCGGTTGATCACCTCTTCGACAATCTCACTGAAGAACACGCGAATTGCCGAGAATAGGCTGTTCTGATCAGAATTTTGCTTCTCCACATCCGCCTCGATGTGAGTCTGCAGGTGCCCACACTCTTCGGTCAACGCCCTGATCTCGGTTCGCAGTTCCTGCAGACGATGCAGGAAGCCGCGTTGACGCTCCAGCGAACTGATGTCAGCGCGCACCGTCACCATCTCATCCGAGACATGCTTGTACTTGCCAAAGATATCGGTTTCGCTCAGGAATGAAAGCATCTCCGAGCGTCTCTTACCCAAGGTATTCAGTTCTGCATTGATACGCTTAAGCTCCGTATCTGCCTCTGCGAGTTCTTCCTGAAGATAGCCGCGGCGCTCATCGGTAATAGCCCGATTGAAAGCAATCAACTGTTGGAAATCCTTCTTGATTTGCCCTTTGAACAGGACGCCGGCTTCCTCGAACAGACGCTGAGCTTCGTCAGGATTGAAGAGAATCTGATCTTCCTCCAAGGAGGTTATGATCTTCTTCTTGTTCTGGTTAAGCGAGTAGCGTTCGGCATTGAGGGACGCGATGCGCTCGTCGATTTCATCGACCAACTGCTTGGTGCTGTCCTTGTCCTGGGCGCGAAAGTCGAAGGCGTCGAGTAGTTTCTGCTTCTTCTCAGACTCTTTCTGCTTGAGCAACAGGATACCCTCGATCTTGCTGATATCCTCAATGGATCCGCCCAGTTCTTTCTTGATGGTCTGCTCGGTAGACTGCTTCTCCGCAAGTTGCTTTTGCTTCTCGTAGTGCTGCACCACGAGTTGAGCGTCAAAGCCGAGAACGTGAGCCAAAAAAGGCTTCCAATCCGAATGCGCAGCTGCGAACTTGCGTAGATGAAACACGTCACGGAAATCGTCCTGAGAGCGCAGCAGATAGCCCAAGCCTTTACGGAACGTCCAAGGTTTGAGTGCGCGCCAGTCAAACAATCCATCCAACAGCTCACGCGCCCGCTCAAAGGGCATTTCCTTGTGATCCCACTCCGGCAGCGGTAGCCCCGACAAGTCCTGGTGCCCGGCCTCGTGGCGCTTAAAGCTAATCTTGGTGGCTTCTTCCACGCCCCGCCGGATCGTCACGAACGAAGCATCTTCCAGCTCGATTTCCAGGAAGAAGACGAAGTCCTTGAACAGTTCGATGTGCCTGAAGAGAAAGAACTTGAGATCTCGCTTAGCAAGTAAACTGAAGTCTAGCAAGCGCCCAAGCGTGGTCTTGCCGAGGTTGTGAGTGTCTTTGTTTCGGTTCTCCGGTAGGCGAATTTCGGCCATGACGACGTTAAGGCCCTGGACGAACTCCACAGGTTCGAACAAGTCAGGCTTGCTGGAATAAAGTCTAGACAGCTTCATTTGGCCCCATGTACTCCACTGCGTCGGTTTTGGGGCGATATTCGATCAGGCCCATGAGATACAGAAAATTCAGTGCTGGCAAAAACAGTACGTCCCCGCCGACGACACTTTTTTTCGCAAACTTGCGCAGCACGTCATACTCATCCACTCGCCGGGCTTTCAGTCGAGCCAGCAGCAGCAACGAGACATTGATGACCGTGCGATCAGGATGAGAGTGCTTGGTCGGCCGCAGCATCACCCACCTCCCCTATATCGCAATTCCAGTACATGTAGAACAGCACGGCGCGAGTCAATCGCTTGTGTGCGTGCTGCCGCAAGACAGGATCGCGGTTGAACAACAGATCCACCACATACTCCATAACCTCGTCAAAGGTCTGGTAGTCTTTGCGCTTGGCGATGATCTTGAGTTGGAACTCATCGACTACAGACTCGTACATGCGTAGCAAGTCGAGGTTTTCCGGTGCTGCCAAGAAAGCTCGAATTTGAGCGGTCTCCTTCAGGTACTTTCGCCGCTGCGCCCTGGCGTAATCGGCACTCATATTGTTGAGTGCGTTCTTCTGCTCATAGGTCACGCGCGCAGTCGGTGGATCGTCAAGCAATGTGACCACGCCATCTTTTTGGCGGGCCAATGCCTGCACTACCTCGGCCAGGTCATCGGGGCTGACGATCAACGGCGAATCGACCGGATCAAGGTCTGCTTCCCTCGCAACCTCAGAGAAGCGTTTCAGCCAGATTTCCAGTTGCTCTAGTCCGCAGAGGTAGATCGACGAGGTGGGAATATTGCACTGATACGCGATGTAATCGCGTATCTCCGTTTCGGCATTACCCGCCAGCCGACGGTTGGCAAACAGCATGTAGTGATCCAGCTGCTTGGCCTCGCGAAGCTTCTTGACGCGGGGAATTTCTTTGCCCAGCACGGTGTTCGCGGCCGTCGTGCTGAAGAAGTCGGATTCGGAGAAATTACGGTTATAGCCGTTGGTATGCTTGGCCTGGACGATGGTTGTACCGACCCACGGCGCCGTCTTGCTCGGGTGCAATTCCGCCGTCCCCGTGAACTTGGCATCTCGTCCACCATCAGGCCCTTTCGCGAAGCCCTGTACGGAGATTCCCAGCAAGCGCTGGCACAGGAGCACAACCAACCGCTCGAACTGATCGTCACTGAGATCTTCGTACGCAAACTTCATTCGATTCTCAAGTTTCAGCGTTGAGGGCAAGATTCGCAGATACCTGACTTGTGCTTCTCTGAATCGAGCGAACTTAGGATACCAGATTATGCTCGCAAATCCCTCCTCAAACAGGGCTACTAAGATGCGTTAGATGCGATGAATTTCGACATTTCAAAATGCCTTGACAATTTGCGTGCCACACGCTGGCTCCTATGAAGATCCTCTACTCGGTACGAAACTGCCTGAAAAGTGTGGTTATCACACGTCATAGCCAAACTTGGGCGTGCATATTCCATTCGATGGATCAATGCAACGGAGCAGCTTACCCACCAAACGCTGAAACAGTGAACGGGATTTGAACGGCGGACATCTGACCACGAAACGAATTACGTCTACTCATTATGGAATCGTGGATCAGCCTGCCAGAACCATTGAACCTGATGATGGAGTCGCAAACCTTGGCTCAACAATGCAAACTGCCCTTCGACGAAGACGTCGAAGGGCAGTTTGCAAAATCAAACGGGGGGGGGAACAACAACTATTGAAAAGTAAACCAATTTTTCAATCCAGACATATTCTTTTGAACACTTCCTCTGGTCTGTTCGTTTGCAACTCTCGTGCGCGAAGTTAGACTGAGTGGCTGTTACGGATGGAAAAAAATATCACTGCTCCCTGGTACGTCACGACGACCGGCTTCCCGAAATGTTTCGGGTGGAGCGAAAGGAATGAAAATGTCGATCACAAAAGAGCGTAAAACACAGGTTATCAAAGACTTCCAGCGAACTGAGTCGGATACCGGCTCCCCGGAAGTTCAGATTGCGGTGCTTTCTTCGCGAATCGCAGAACTGACAGAGCATCTTCGCAGCCATAAGAAGGATCATGCCAGCCGGCGTGGGCTTCTGATGCTCGTGAGCAAGCGCCGTCGCCAGCTCGATTATGTGAAAGCCACCACTCCTGCCAAATACTTTGAATTGCTCGAACGCCTGAGCCTCCGCAAGTAGTTTTCAACCGCCTCAGCTCAATCTCGAGTCTGGGGCGGTTTTCATTCTCTTGCCAGCTTTTGTGCCTCCGGGTTTTACAGCAAGGGTTCGGGCGGACTGCCAAGACTCTCTGCCAGCCACGTATTCTCTGTGAAAATGGCGGCTGGCACGGGAGAGCCTGATAAGTCTCTGCGGATTCTGATGGTTGTTCAGGGCTGGGTCATGTTGTCTGAGATGTGTTATTTATGAAGTTGTGAGAGATTGGCAAGAGGCTTTGCGGTTTGCTCAGAGGCATGACGTACAGAGTTATGGCTTGTTGGTCTTGAGAAATCGCCCTCATCGGTATTGGCATGCAGGATCAGCAAACTATTGAGTTGTGCCGTCGTTTTCGTCAGAGAAATCTGGAGCGTCGTGAATCGTTCTCCAGTGCGGCACTGTCGTCGCATTTGAAGCCCGCGTCGCTTTTGAAGCCTGCGTCGTTTCTGAAACTTGCGGCTTCAGATCTCTTATCGCTCCGGACATGTTCCCCATGTTCCGGAAAGTCTCTCGCAAAGACGCCTGCCGGTTTCGACGGAAAATGCAGGGCGGTTCAGGCGGGGCAGGGAGAGTGCCTGGAATTCCGGCGCGTTGCACCCATCGAAATCGATGGCGGCATGTCAGAATTGCTGGTGCAAGGTATGCCCCTTCGTCAAGCCACATCTCTCCCCGCGCAGGGTTTCAGTTTCCCATTAAGATGCAAACACAAGTGTTGAAGTGAAGTCGGTTAGTTTAATGAAGGATTGAGATTTATGAAGGTTACTGTTGAGCGTCAAATTGCCGGACGGACATTATCGATTACCACAGGTGAACTGGCCAAGCAGGCTGCCGGTTCGGTGACGGTTCAATATGGTGATACATTAGTTTTCGTGGCTGCTCAGAATGGCCCCTCACGTCCGGGAATCGATTTCTTCCCGTTGACCTGTGACTATCGGGAACGTGTGGCTGCCGCTGGTAAATTCCCTGGCGGATTTTTGAAGCGCGAAGGTCGTCCGACCATGCGTGAAATTCTCACCAGCCGCCTGACGGATCGTCCGATTCGTCCGCTCTTCCCTGAAGGATATGTTGAAGAAGTTCAGGTCATGTCGAACGTCCTCGCCTCGGATGGCGTGAACGATCCCGACGTGCTGTCGATCATTGGGGCCAGTGCGGCTCTGTGCCTGGCACCTGTCCCGTTCCAGGGGCCGCTGGCTGCTGTGCGTGTGGGCCTGATCAATGGCGAATTCCTCCTGATGCCAACTCAGGAACAATTGGTCACATCGGAACTCGATCTGGTCGTCGCGGGGACAACCAAGTCCGTGCTGATGATCGAAGGTTTCGGCAAGCAATTGCCAGAAGACCAGATGGCCGATGCCATCATGTTTGGCCACAAGTGCATTATTGAATTGTGTGAACTTCAGAATGAACTGGTGGCCAAGTCAGGCCGCGAGCGATTCACACTGCCAGTGGCTCAGGCCAATCCTTTTGAAACCATTCTGCTCGAAAAAGCTTACCCGAAGCTGCGCGAAGTCAAGCAGTCAGGCGTCAAGAAGGAACGCAGCACTCAGACCTCCGCTTTCAAGAAAGAACTGCTGGCCGAGTTCTTCCCGGGTGAAGCGGAAACCACTGCTGATGGTCTGACCAAGGCTCAGTTCGCCGCGGCGTTCTATGCCGTTGAAACCAAGGCTGTTCGTGACCTGATCCTCGATGGCATCCGTCTGGATGGTCGCAAGAGTGATGATCTGCGTGCTGTCAACTGCTCGGCTGGTGTGCTGCCACGTGTCCATGGTTCGGCGCTCTTCACCCGTGGGGA
Source organism: Planctopirus sp. SH287 (assembly GCF_056500625.1). Classification (NCBI taxonomy): domain Bacteria; kingdom Pseudomonadati; phylum Planctomycetota; class Planctomycetia; order Planctomycetales; family Planctomycetaceae; genus Planctopirus; species Planctopirus sp. SH287. The sequence goes on from NZ_CM151403.1 coordinate 4,748,962, forward strand.
AACTCAGTCGCTGGCCACTGTGACATTGGGCACCGTCCGTGACGTGCAGCGTGTCGAAGGTCTCTTTGGTGAAGAAGCCAAGGCCTTTATGCTCGATTACTACTTCCCTCCTTATTCGGTGGGTGAGTGCAAGCCAATTCGTGGCCCGGGACGTCGTGAAATTGGTCACGGGGCGTTGGCTGAGCGATCCGTCGCCAGCGTCTTGCCACCGGCTGAAAAGTTCCCCTACACGATCCGTGTGATCTCGGACATTCTGGAATCGAACGGTTCCAGCTCAATGGCTTCGGTGTGCAGTGCCACTTTGGCACTGATGGACGCTGGTGTGCCCATCAGTCAGCCAGTGGCAGGGATTTCGATTGGTCTGGTGAAAGCCGCCGATCGCTTTATTCTCCTGACCGACATCATGGGCGATGAAGATCACTTCGGTGATATGGACTTCAAGGTGGCCGGTACTCAGAAGGGTGTCACCGGCATTCAGCTTGATCTGAAGATTGACGGTATCAGCGAAGAGATCGTGCGAGCGACTCTTGAGCAGGCCAAGAAGGCACGCATCGATCTCCTCAAGACCATGCTGGGCACGATTCGTCGTCCCCGCACCGAGATTTCGACACATGCACCGCGTCTGCTTCGGACCAAGATCGATCCTTCCAAGATTGGTCTTCTGATCGGGCCGGGTGGTAAAAACATCCGCGCCATCCAGGAACAGACCGGCGCCACCATCGATATCGAAGATGACGGCACCGTGGTGATTGCCAGCTCATCGAGCGTTGGGGCAGAAGACGCCCTGGCTCGCGTGGAAGCCATTGCTGAAGAAATCAAAGTTGGCCGTATTTACAACGGGACTGTCAGCTCGATCAAGGACTTCGGTGCCTTTATCGAAATCGCTCCTGGTAAAGATGGCCTTTGCCACATCAGTGAACTGTCCGACGGATTTGTGAAGTCGGTCAGCGAAGTGGTGCAGGTGGGTGAAAAGATTCAGGTGAAGGTCATCGCCATCGATGAGCAGAACCGCGTCAAGCTCTCCCGCAAAGCTGTCCTCGCCGATGCTGCCCAGGCTGAAGGGGCTGATGCCGCCGAGTAATCAACGCTCTCAGGTTCCCTTGTGAAATCTGATTTTGTCGCAGCCCGGTGGGAAGATGATCTCTCCTGCCGGGCTGTTTCATGCGCCGGGTTGTTTTATGAAATGGCCAAGCGTGGCTTTCTGAAATGTGCTCACTATTTTCAGATTACGCCAGCAGCGGGATGTGGCCTGTGGGGTACTGAAGCACAATCAGCGCCATCGACGTGGCGTAGACATTGCCAATGTTCGCATCACTCCAGAATCCCTCCGTCGTGCGACGATCCAACAGCTTCTGGCACGCTGCCGGATACCACTGATTCCAGACATTTGGCCCCTGCTGCCAATGGGCGTGGGCGGCATAAAATTGTCCGTAATAAAAATACTCGGCGTGTGACTCTCCCGCTGGCGAATATGGTTTTGTTTTTGCCAGATAGGCTTGCCCGGCTTTCACTGCGATATCCTCCGGGCCAAACAGCAAATAGAGCGTGGCCACCGCAGCGGCTGAGCGGGGAAAGAGCGATTCCAAAGGGTCTGTAGGGCGATAACGAAATCCCCCATCAGGGTTCTGGCACTCTTTCAAAAATTGAGCCGCTCGGGCCAACGCTGCCGAAGGGACACCAATCCCCGCTTGTCGGGCAGAAATCAGTGACATCATCATGCAGGTCGTGATCGATGTGTCAGTATCGGTGGGGTCTTCAGTATAGCGCCAGCCGCCATTGGCTTGCTGGCAAGAAAGCGTCATCTCGACGGCTTTCTTCAATGCCTCGCGAATTTCTTTGCGTGAATCCAGCCCATAAGTCTGGCCTAAAAATGTGGTCGCAAAGCCATGTCCATAGAGCGGAGCATGCGTCCTTATGTCGGCTTCGACAATGAATCCGCTGGATTGCGCCCGGCTTAACAAGTAGGTCATGCACCCCTGAATCGACCGGCCATATTTCGCGAGCCGTCCGCTCTCTGAAAGGAAGGCTAAGCCAGCCAGGGCACACACACCGACATTCCTGTCGTAGGTCGCGTGACCTCCAAATCCGCCATCAGTCCGTTGCTGCGCTGCCAGCCATTCCAGACCGGCATCGATCACGGATCTGACTTCGGGAGTGAAGATCACGGCTTTCGCAGGAATCGCCCCTGCTCCCGTCGCGCCCAGCACTTCCCATGTTCCGGGCAAGCCCGCCATGGCTGATCCTACAGTCAGCCCAAGAAATGTCCGACGATCCGGTTGTTCCATAGCCATCAGCCTTTTCTCGTTCCATTAGATCCGTTTCTATTTAATCAGATACCAAGAGAGGATCGTTCAGGAATCGGGCGGCGAATTCACGTTTCTGTGAATCCTCTTTTCAAAGGGCAACATGCCCCCTTTCATTGAGGGCGAAGGACTTGAGAGTTCTCAGGCAGACTCCTAGGATGCCTGCTTGACCTTTGCCCTTGGTTCCTTTTCGTTGAATCAACGCCCTGTATGATGCCAGAAGACCATCTTTCCCCTGAATTATCTGTCACTGTCCCTGAGACTGACGCTCCTGTGACAGCCGACTCCGTTGCGCTGCCATCCCCCGTTGCGCTACCCAGTGACGTTGCGGAAACCGCCAGCCCGTTTCCCGTCGATCGCTCAAGCCTCACGCCCATGATGCAGCGGTATATGGAGGTCAAAGACGAGCACCCGGCGGCCATACTTTTCTTCCGTATGGGCGACTTCTATGAACTCTTCTACGACGATGCAAAAGTGGCAGCTCGCGTGCTGGGGCTGACGCTGACCAGCCGGGATAAAAACTCACCCAATCCCGTCCCCATGGCCGGGTTCCCTTATCATGCACTGAGCGGTTATCTCCAGAAGATGATCCGGGCCGGCCATCGCGTGGCTATCTGCGAACAGGTCGAAGATCCTAAAGCTGCCAAAGGGATGGTCAAGCGGGAAGTGACACAGATCGTCACGCCCGGCACTCTCACCGATGATTCACTGCTCGATCCCCGCGAAACCAACATTCTTGCCTGCGTGCTTCCGGGAAAAACGGATTGCGGCTTGGCCTGGCTCGAACTCTCTACCGGCCACTTCACCTGCGCCACTCTGGCAATTGCTCAATTGCATGACGAACTGGCGCGGCTCAACCCCGCAGAGGTTCTCATTCCCGAACGTCAGCGCGATGATCTGATCGTTGCACGATTGCGCAGCGGGTCATGGGCTGTTTCAGAACGTCCCCCCTGGGCCTATCGTCCCGATGAAGCCTATCGACTGCTGCTTGAACAATTTGGTGTCGCCACACTCGAAGGTTTCGGGTTTGTGGATCGAGCCAAAACGGCTGGCGGGGCCTCAACCATTGAACCTGGCATCATCGCTGCCGGTGCGCTGCTGGAATACGTGCGTGAAACTCAGAAGACGCAACTGGTGCACTTATCCCGGCTCGAACCCTACGAGCCATCGCATCATCTGCTGATCGATGAAGCGACGCGCCGGAGCCTGGAACTGACACGGACGCTGCGCTCCAATCAACGGGAAGGGAGCCTCCTCTGGGCCATCGACCAGACAGTCACCCCCATGGGCGCGCGGCTGCTCATGGAGTGGCTTTCCAATCCGCTCAAAGAACTATCGCCCATCAACGCCCGCCTGGACGCTGTTCATGAATTGCTCGTCGAATTGCGAACCACGCAATCGCTGCAAGAAATCCTCAAAACCAGCTACGACATCCAACGTCTTTCAGCACGGGTCGGCACGGGAAGAGCCTCGCCACGAGATCTGGTCAGCTTAACAAAAACATTAGCACTGCTCCCTCAGATCAAAGCAAGGCTGACAGGTCGCCGGTCGTCGTTGCTAATACAACTTGAAGCCGCCATTGAGCTGCATCAGGACTTGCGACAGGCGATTGAGTCGGCTCTGGTTGAAGAACCCCCGCTCAACCTGACCGAAGGGGGGGCCATCAAACCGGGATTTCATCCGCAGCTCGATGAATGGCGCGATCTTGCCAGGGGGGGCAAGGAATGGATGGCCAGTTATCAAGCCGAAGAAGTCCGACGGACGGGGATCACCAATCTGAAGGTCGGCTATAACCGTGTCTTCGGATTCTATCTGGAATGTAATACCAATCAGTCGGATAAAGTGCCGCCGGAGTATATCCGTAAGCAGACTTTGAAGAACTATGAGCGGTATATCACGCCTGCTCTCAAGGAATACGAAGAGAAGGTTTTGCGGGCCGAAAGCCAGTCGATTGCGCTGGAGCAGGAACTCTTCAACAGCTTGCGGCAAACGGTGGCTCAGGCTGCTGTCCGTTTGAGAAATACCGCTGAAGCGATTGCCGTACTGGATGTTTTGTGCGGTTTTGCGATTCTGGCCAACCGTCGGCAATATGTCCGCCCCGAAGTCACCACCCAGCCATTGCTGGAAATTCGCCATGGCCGGCATCCGGTACTGGATCAGTTGCTCCCTGCTGGTGGTTTTGTGCCGAATGACATTCGTCTCGGCGGATCCAGTGGGATGATCCAATTGATCACTGGCCCCAACATGGCGGGAAAAAGCACCTATATCCGACAAGCGGCATTACTCACCGTGCTGATGCAGATTGGCTCATTTGTGCCCGCTTCTGCCGCAAAGATTGGCCTGGCCGATCGTATTTTCGCACGGGTGGGAGCGAGCGATGAACTGGGACGTGGTCAATCGACCTTTATGGTGGAGATGACCGAGACGGCTCGCATTCTTAACTCGGCAACGGCTTCCAGTCTGGTGATTCTCGATGAAATTGGCCGGGGCACCAGTACGTATGACGGGATTTCTCTGGCATGGGCCATCACGGAATTTCTCCATGATGCGGTGGGTTGCCGCACCCTCTTTGCCACACACTACCATGAACTGACTCAACTGAGTGCGACACTGAAATCGGTGATGAACTGGAACGTGGCTGTCCGTGAACAGGACGATGATGTCGTCTTTCTGCATCAGATCGTTCCGGGTGCAGCGGACAAAAGTTACGGCATTCATGTCGGTCGGCTGGCAGGACTTCCCGGCGTGGTCCTTGACCGTGCCCGGGTGATTCTGAAGGCACTGGAAGCGGAGCAAACGGAAGGGTTGGCCAGCGGGCAGGAGAAATCACGATTGCCGGCCCGCAAAACGCGCCGCTCGCGCGAACAGCAACTCACATTGTTTGAACTGGCTGAACATCCCATTCTGGAAAAGATCCGTCAGCTTGATCTGAAAGACCTCTCTCCGGAAGCGGCCTGGGAAGAACTGGCCCGCATCAGAAACGAACTGGCCTCGTAAGGCCGGATGAGAGGGGAGACGCGTGGCCCTTGATAAAGGGAGCACGTAGATATCGACGAAGTATGATCGATAGCTATCTGAAATACAGAGAGTTAAATGCCCCTCACCCCGGCCCTCTCCCGCAAGCGGGAGAGGGAGTTTTAACGGACAGATTAGTCGAGACGTTTGACGCGGATGTTCTTGAAACGGACGACGCTGCCGGGATCGTGGGCCTGGAGGGCAAAGGTGCCTTGATCGACCACGCGAGTGAAGTCTTTACCGGGCTTGGCATCATCGGGTTCGGTGTAGTCGACGACCACCTTGTCGTTCACCTTAATGACAATGTGCTTGCCATTGACGGTGACATGCTCGGTAAACCATTCACCATCCTTGGCAGGAGCTTCAAGGACATCCTTCACAGCATAGAGACTGCCGGTCTTGCGGGGATCTTTCACATAGCTGTTGTTGACCTGGCATTCAAAACCATGCTTGGGCCAGCCGGTGTCCTGATACTTGGTATGGATATAGATCCCGGCGTTGCTGTTAGGCTCTGTCCAGACGTCGGCCTTCAGCTCGAAGTTCTTGAATGGCTTGTCGTCGCCCACATAGAACAGATGGCTGCGTGGGCCTTTGCAGACCAGCGCACCATCGATGATTTTCCAGCTTTCGGGGCTTTCGTTGATTTTCCAGCCCTCGAATGACATGCCGTCAAAGAGAGGCTTAAACCCTTCTTCGACTTCGGCAGCAACGCCAGAGGTCATGGTGCCAGTGGCGATGGCGCCAGCAGCCATCAGAGCCAGAAATGCCAGGGAGCGGAGAGATTTCATGAAGCCGATCATGGTGTCAGGCAGCTTTCTTTTGAAGAAATCGGATGAGAGATTCACCGGGAGAATCACATCAGTGAATATTCATCGGTTAGTTTAGCGTGACACAAAGGGCCTCACCAGTACGAAGTCAGAGAAGCCAAAGGCGTGTTCTTCAGATCAGGCAATTCCAGAAAATGGCTACTGTTATTGAACATCGCAAACCGTTAGAAAGTTCCCTGTCGGGACGTTTACTCTACCTACCGCCCGTTGGCCCCGCCTGACATCACGATTGACATCTCACCTCTTGCCGCGAGAAAGGCACCCGCTCATGCCTCCGTCGCCCGTTGTTTGCATGACTGCTCCCTATGCCATGAAGGGATTCACCCGCAGTCTGATGTTCCTGTTTTTGTTGGGAGGAGCTGGCCTCTTACTGGAAGAACCCGCCTCTCTGGCGGCAGACACGTTGCCAGGCCGGGAGATTCTGGATCTTTCGCTTGTCCCGCCGACGATTCAAACCCGTCCGGGGCCGGAGTATTCACCCGAGCAGCTTGATTACTCGATGACGATCGGGATTGAGCGAACGCCCAAAGGACGTTTGTGGGCGGCGTGGGTTGCCGGTGGAGATAGCGACAAAGGCTTCTTTGTGCTGGGTCGCAGTGATGACGATGGCAAGACGTGGAAATCGCCTCAGCTGGTCATTGATCCCCCCGAAGCCCCCACTGGTTTGAAGCGCCGGATTCTTGTAGGCAATCTCTGGACTGACCCCACCGGCAGGCTCTGGCTCTTTTTTGATCAGTCCATGGGCTATTTTGATGGTCGCGCGGGAGACTGGGCCATCACTTGTGATAACCCCGATGATGAGTCGCCCGTCTGGTCAGCTCCTCGCCGGATCTGGGATGGCTGTACGCTCAATAAGCCAACGGTTCTGAAGTCGGGTGAGTGGATGCTCCCGGTTTCCTTGTGGGATCGCGGCAAGATCGGCCCCGGCGAGTTGAAAACAGCCGCCAAAGAACTTGATCCTTTCCGTAAGGCCAACGTCCTTGTGTCTAACGATCAGGGAAAGACCTGGAACTATCGTGGCGGGGTCGCTTTTCCCGGCCCGCAGTTTGATGAACACATGATTGTTGAACGAAAAGATGGCACTCTCTGGATGCTGGCCCGCACCACAGAGGGGATGTTTGAAAGTCTCTCTCAAGATCAGGGAAAAACCTGGAGCACGCCGCAGCTCGCGATGCCGCATGTTCCCACGCGGTTTCATATCCGGCGGTTGGCCTCAGGAAACCTGCTGCTGGTCAGGCATGGGAATGTTGATGAACGCACAAAAAATCGGATACGACTGATGGCGTTCCTCTCGAACGATGAAGGCAAGACCTGGAAGGGGGGATTGATGCTGGATGACCGGGGAGGCGTTTCTTACCCGGATGGTTTTCAGGCACCTGATGGACGAATCTATGTTTCCTATGACCGCGAGCGGGCCAAAGAGCGGGAAGTGCTGTTGGCTGTTTTTCGGGAAGAGGATGTGGCAGCCGGGAAGATTGTCTCGCCCGATGGGCGTCTGCGTGGCGTGATCACCAAGGCGATGAACGGGTTGGCTTCAGCGGCTCCTGTCAAAACCGCAAACCCGCCCGCCGCATCCTCTTCACAGGAAGGGACGAGTGAAAAGTGGCGTGCCCAGGCGGTGGCGGATGCGAAACAGGATCGAACCACACTGGCTTATGATGGGATCACCCCCAACAAAATGGTCTGCGACACCACCCTGAGACAACTGCCAGACAAGTCGTGGGCGCTATATCTCCTCGCTGGTGATGATATTGAACCTTCGCCGGGGAATTACATTGGTGTGGTGAAAAGCACTGATGAAGGAAAGACGTGGTCTCCGATTCAAGAGGTTCCGACCAGCCTGCCACGCAGCGGTTTGACCAGTGGGCAGGGGGCTACCGAAGTGCTGATTCAAGGCGAGAAGATGACCATGTTCTTCTCGACGCACTCCGAGACCTGGGGCCGAAACTGGCAATCGTGGTGGATGACCAGTTCAGACAATGGCAAGTCATGGAGTTCCCCAACGCTGATGCCGGGACGATTGGGCAAGTTCACGTTCATCCGCAATCACATTGTGACCAAAGATGGACGCATCATGATTCCGTTCCAGTATTATCAGGGACCGGGGCCGAATGTTCCCCCGCCTCCAGCAGAGAGTCGTCCCTGGCACAAAGCTCTGGGTCATTACGTGAGCAATCCCCGCAATGGGGTTCTCATCAGCAACGATCAGGGGAAAAGCTGGACAGAGCACGGCAACATTCGTCTCACGACCGATGATCGCTACCATGGCTGGGCCGAGAACAACTTTGTTGAACTGGACGACGGCACGATCAAGATGATCATTCGTGGTGATCGACTGGGGGGCGTGTTGTATGTGGCCGAATCCAAAGATGGGGGCAAGACCTGGCCGGAATTCGCACAGAAGTCGGATATCCCCAATCCTGGTTCCAAGGCCACGATCTATAAGCTGCCGAATAATGGCGTGGCGATGCTTCACAACTCCAATCCTTCGCACCGCAGCCCGCTCTCGTTATGGGTGAGCTATGACGGGATGAAAACGTGGCCTTATCGCCGCGTGCTGGTCAAGGAATCTTCTGATGGCCCCAAGGGCAAGCTCAATTATCCCGACGGGTTTGTGAGCCAGGATGGTTATCTTCACTTTGCTTACGACGATAACCGCCACCGCGCTGTCTATTACGGGGCGAAACTGCCCAACGGCCCGATCGAGGAATAATGCCGTGTCACGGCTTTGTTTTCGGGTGGATGAGTTCCAGAGTGAGAGCGGGTTCGCTTCTCATTTGATGAGATCCGCGTGGCATGCTGAAAGCTTTTGATCAGCATGCCACGCACGTTTCGCGATTGATCCTTTAACAACTCTGCAATAGCCTCTTTGCTCAAAGCTGCAGGCGTGGCACATTGAGAGGAAAACGCGTAACTTCAGGTTGGGATTGATCTCACAGCATCGAACCTGCCAACATCACAAAATTCAGGGGCGATACGGCTGCTGGAAGTGACGATTCTGCCCGATGACCAAGGGCTTGCTCACGAATCTCTCGGCCTTATCTCTCTAGCAGAAGATTCAGATATGCGGCGGTATTACGTCAGGCCTTTTGGTGCGGGAATTCCTTCTGGTCGAGCCTTCTCGTTGCTGGTGCTCTTGTTGATCGTCGGTGTCTGCACCCTTCGCGCGAGCCATCCTGGTCTCTGGTCGTGGATGGCGATTGATGATTCCTATCAGGTTGTTCTCGCCGCTGAAGATCGTGAGGCTTCTTCGATTGCTCACCCTGAACAGTCCCCTGTTTTGCTTGCACAAACAGAGACTGCTCTGCCGGTCTCGTCTGATCGCCCGGCGACAATTGTTCTCAACAACTTAGCGCCTGATGAATGGGCCAGCTTTCAAAAGGAGGCAGCGGCGATTGAAGATCGTCAGGCCCTTCAAGCGCAAGAGATGCCTGCCTATTGGCGACTGATGCAATGGATTCAAAGTGAACCGTATCTTGACCTGCGCCAACGCGCGAGCACAACAACACTGTTCACGAATCTCTGGGAGTCGCCAGCCACCCACCGAGGTCTGCCTGTCCGACTCAAGCTAAACCTTCGACGGGTGTTGACCTATGACGCAGGCGAAAACACGTTGGGGATCACCCAACTCTACGAAGGCTGGGGTTGGACCGAAGATTCCAAGTCGTTTCCTTATGTCATTGTCTTTCCCGATCTTCCCGAAGGCTTACCCCTAGGAGCCGACATTTCGTCCGAAGTGGAATTCGTGGGTTACTTCCTCAAGATCATGGCTTACGAAGCCTTTGAAACGCGGCGGGGTGCTCCCTTATTGGTTGGCCACGTTCGGCTGATTACTCCCGCCCCTTTGAAAAATACGACTCCACTTTCACCACGAGAAATTCTGTTCTGGGGAGTCGGTGGACTGGCGGCTGTGATGGCGGCCGTCTGGGTGGGAATGAAACAGTTTCAACAGAGCCGGCCTTCTGCTGCTCCCAAGGTCATGGCCCAGCCCTCCGTTCGAGCAACGACCAAGCCCTCTGACCGAAAACACAATCAAAAAACGGAACGAGCTGCGGGAGAAGATCTGACAGCCTTTGGCTTTTCGCACTCCCAGGCCAAGCCGGAATCAGCCCCTTCTGTCACTCACAGTGCGGCGACCAAGGCCACCACATCAACTGAGCCAGAAGATCAAAACAGACCACGCCGCCAGACAACGGGAGATGTCCCCTGGTTCGTCGCTGGTGAACGTCCTCCAGGGAAAGACAACGGTTTGGATATCTTTCGAGACGCCTGAACTTGTCAAATTTTTCTCGTTTAGGGAGAAGGTGGCCGCAGGTTTTGATGAAGAGGGAGTCAGATAGCTATCGACGAATTCTGGTCGATAGCTATCTGAAATACGGAGAGTTAAATACCCCTCACCCCGGCCCTCTCCCGCAAGCGGGAGAGGGAGTCATTAAATCCTTCTCCCTCAGGGAGAAGGTGGCCGCAAGGCCGGATGAGGGGGGGGATGCGTGGCTCCCAGTAAAAGGGAGTGCGTTGTCATTAATGAGGGGGTATCGATAGATATCTAAAGCACGGACAGTTAAATACCCCTCACCCCAGCCCTCTCCCGCAAGCGGGAGAGGGAGTCGTTAAATCCTTCTCCCTGAGGGAGAAGGTGGCCGCAGGCCGGATGAGAGGGAGATGCGTGGCTTTCGATGGAAGGCAGCATGTAGATACCGACGAAGTATGATCGATAGATATCTACATGCGGAGAGTTAAATACCCCTCACCCCGGCCCTCTCCCGCAAGCGGGAGAGGGAGTTGTCGAATCATTCTCCCCGAGGGAGAAACCAGGCACGAAGACGTTGTCCAAACGCCTCAAGCGAAAAATGATGTTGAGCGTGTTGTTGAAGATATGTCGTCCATTCTCTTCGCTCGTGGGGATGATCGATGGCCCAGGTGAGGTCTGCGGAAAAGTCGTCCGGCGTGGCACACAACCCGCGAGGTCGCTGTCCAGCCAGAGGACTTGCATGGTCTGATCTCATGGGGATGGGAAAATCAGCAGGAAACTGTTCGATGAAGCCGCCTTTGGCATCCACCATCGGCATCGTCCCGGCCAGCATGGCTTCAGCGAGAACTCGTCCGAAACTTTCCGTCAGGTGGGGATGAGTGTAAAGCCACGCATCCCATTCGCAGAGCCATCTTCGAGCCTGCCAACTGGCGGGATGAAATATGGCGCGACCCTGGCAGGCTGACCACAAAGCGGCTTGCCTGACAGTGGGGCAACCGACAAATTCCCACATCACCTGGGGGAACTCGCGCGACCAGCGTCGATAAAGACCGATCAGTTCCTCGGGAAATTTGTGGAGCGAAGGGGTGCAAAGCCGGCCGACTCGAAATTTGAGGGGCGAATGCCGGACATGGGGCGCAATCTGGATGAGTTCAGAGCGTGGATCGGGAACTCCCTGCCACAAGACAGGCCACGCGGGCGGCGACGGTGGCTTCAAACGTTGATTTTTCATCCGTTGATTGCTCGCCCTTTGATCGCTCAGCCAGTGTGAGCAAGCTTTGGTGGTCTCGCCAGTGACCAGTGATCCCTGGGAATGAGCATAGACAAATGCCGGGCAAGGCCAGGCGTCGAGTTGCCAGCGCGCAGGTGTGTTGTGAAGCAAGAGGGTGGGTTCTCGTCCCTGCTGTCGGGCCTGGTCAACTTGCTGATTGAGAAGGGTTTGAAAATGATTTCGATCACTCCCCGCCAGTGAAATGATGTTGACAGGGTGGAATGTGTCCTGCGTGGCGGATGTCACGGAACTCACCACCAGCACGGTATGATGCCAGTCGGGCACCTGCTCCCTCAGGGAGAAGGAATTGACAGGTTCTTAGTGTGATGCGATGGAGCGAGCGCTCAGGAGCAGGAAGCTGGCATTTTGATGAGGCGCAGACCCTGTGATGACCCAGACTCGCCCATCGAGGTGAAGCTCCAGTAAGGCACCGGGCAAAGTAACGGGCCAGGTCTCGGAGCGAACAATGAAGGTGGCCTCCAGAAGGGATGTCGAAAGTGTGCCTTGAAGACTTTGAGCCGTTGCGGCTGTCTCAGTGACGTCGCCGCAAAGAAGGGTTAATGGAAAACTTTCAGACACAATGGCCGATGAGTCGGAATCCGATTCATGGGGTGGCTCTTCAAGAACAGCCACCAGCAAGGCGGGTTGGCCCCAATCGGTCAGCATCAGGTCAAGATCGGCGGAGAGAAGAGAAGAAAGGTTTGGCATTTGGGAGTTGGCATTGTGGAGTTGGAAAGTGCGTCGTGATTGTTTTTCTGAGCCTTCTTGGCTTTTCTGCTTTTTCTTCCTTAGGCAACGGTCAGCCAGCGGGTGAGCGCGATGGAGGCGAGGGTGGTCAGCAGGAAAACCAGGCCGCCGACAAGGGGCATGAGTCGATGTTGCGTCACTTCGACATGCCGCAATCGTGATTCATGATCCTTGGTCAGATTGGCCACGGCTTCGAGCGAAACACGCAGGCTTTCCAATTGCAGGGCAAGGGACTGCAGGGTGTCGATCAACTTGTCGAGACGGTCTTGAGTAGGCGGCATGACGGGCACCGGTCGCGGAAGAAAGATGGACTGTGAGAGAGCTGAAAAGCAAAAAAGCTGGGAAGCAAAGAAAGAGAAGGCAAGAAGCAGAACAGGAGAAAAAGAGCAGAGCGGTGGGGAAATCAAAGACCTACTTCAGCCGTTGTGGCTTGCCATGTGGGCAGGCTGGTCAGCAGTTTTTGATAGTTGTCTCTCGCTGCCAGAAGAGCCATCAGATTGGCGGCGCGGTCGGCCTGAGGCCCGGCTCCGGGAGCCGAATATTTCAGAGCCGCCAGCTTGCCATCTCGCAGCAGGTTGAGCAGATCAAGATCAATCTGCGCAAGAATCCCTTGAATCTGTGATTCCGTCAGCGAAGTTCCACTGGTGGTCGAGAGGTCGGTGAGATCGGACATGGAAGAACCTGGAAGGATGGGGATTGAGCGGAGAAGCAGAGAAGCAGAGAAGCGAAAACAGTGAAAAAGCGGGTTCAGATGGATGTGGTGGTCAAATAACGGAAGGTTTCATCGTGCGTCGTGCGGCCTGCCGGGGAATGGTGTTTGATTTGCGATATCAACTGGGAAGACCCTCACCCGGCCTGCGGCCACCCTCTCCCGCGATGACGCGGGAGAGGGGTGATTTCGACTCCCCACCAGCAACTACCAACCCCCATCTCTTCTTACATCCTTTCTTCTGCTTGCCTGAGGAGTTCATAAGCCAGCAGTCGATCTTGTTCGTCTCGAGGGAGATTCCAGAAATCGGCTTCAGGCAGATGCAGGCGTTCGCAGCAACGGAGGATGTGGTAAGCCAGCGTGCGGCTGCTGGAAGGGTCGTTTAACTGGTGGTGTCCTCCGGAGCCGAGAAAGACCGTTGAGCGGCGAGAAGCCGATCACTGACCAGATTGCTGATGCGGGTGATTTCATCGCAAGCGGCCATGAGATCTCCCGCCAACCAACCCGCATTCACCAGCGTCTCGAACAGTTCATCGGCCCAGTGATTCCAGTCACCCGCAGGGGGAGACTGGTTCACTGGCCAGACAGAAATTAGCGGAGAATGTGGGTCGTGCTTTAAGGCAAACGCCACGGCAATGACTGCCAGCCGCTGATGATAAATCTCACCTGCGGCCTGATAGTCGGTATCGGTTTCATCGAAGAATCGAACCGGCTGACCCTGGGCATCCTTGAGCGGCTTGCCGTGACTATCACGAGCCAGCCGTGCGGGAGGAATCGGCGGGACAAGACCATGCCGCTTGAGTTGCTGCTGGAAGCCCAGCGGCAACGGGCGAAGATCAAGGACAAGCGGTTCACTGTCGGGGCGGGGGAGCAGGAGGGGCATGGGGATTTGTGGGTTGATGGTGGGGAGAGGGGAGTGGAAAGTTGAAGGTTGATGGTTGGTGATTGCGTTCCTTTGATCTTTCTCCTTCTTTGCTTTCCTGCTTTTCCGCTGCTATTAGCTTTCGCTGCCGTCGATTTTGGTGACGAAGACGGTGTCGACGGCTGAGACGCCACCGAAGTAGCGGGCTTTGACACGCAGGACGACATCGCGCTCAAAGGCGGCTTCACTGGATTCGCGTTGCAGGAACGTTTGCACCGGCCAGATTTCTGTCCAGACGAACTGTCGTTTGAAATCACCGACATACCAGCTTGAAAGGGCCTCGCCGCCTTGTTCATCAATGAACGGTGACGAGAGCACTTCAAACTGATCACGGATCGGATTGGCCAGACGTGTTTCACGATCTTCAGTGGTGACGACGATTTCGCTGGCATGAATCAGGCTGCGGGCGGCTCCACGAAGTTTTTCCGGAACCAGGATCTGTCGGGCCGGAACGAGAATCGGACGGGGCGTGCCATCGATCCGGTCATCTTTCACCTGCGTGGCCCGATAGTTGAGAACCGTATCGATATCGGCCCAATTGGTGAGGGGCAGGCTTTCATCGAAGTCGGGCGAAGTGGTGTTTCCCGGGCCGATAAAGTTCTGATGAGAACCGTTGGTTTTGTACAACGATTGTCCCTGGCCGGAAGGGCGGTAGACAAAGCGGTTGCTGGCTGCATCGGCATCGGTCACAGCGCGGAGGATCGTGCGTTCCCGTTCCTGACGGAGATAAAAACCAAGAGCGAGAGCGCGGCGGTTGATCTCGCCAGTCTGGTCAAAAGCGATCAGTTCTTCATTGATGGACAGGATGCGGCCGCGTTTGGCTTCTTCAGTGGTGATGAACTTTTCGCTGAAGGTCGACTCTTCATAAGGATGGCCTTCGGTGACTTCTGTCGGGCCACTGAGGGCACGAAAGCCGGCGAGTTTCTGTGAACGTCCCCGACTGGGAAGCACCGTCACCAGACGGTCGCCGATAAAGCCGGAATCGTCTTCGTAACCTTCAAGAACTTTCCGTCCGATCAGTTCGGCCGTCACGACTTGAAAGAGCGAACTGTTGACGCCCGGGTTGGATTCACGCAGGAGTGCAGGAACGGGGACGTCTTCCCGCAAAGGACGGGTCGACCGGAGTTCGGGCAGGACACCACACGCTTCGGCCAGTTCGTGGTAACTGAAATCATCAACAGAAAGCTGCTTCTCGTTCAAGAGAGTGCAGACCTTGTGATAAAAGCCTTCCGGGCCGAGCGAGGCAATGAGGGGTTGCAAATGAGGCATGAGGGGGTTCTTGAATAGCGGAAAAGGGGAGAATCAAAAAAGCAGAAACGTTCAAACGGAGAGGAAAACGTCTGGGCGTATTATTCCCCTGATTCGGGGATGGGGCCGAGTTGAGCATGGATGTTGCTGCTGGCGACGGAGAACGCGCTGGCGAAATTGACTCGCAACATTGTGGTGCTGGTCGCGGATTCTGCGGCCCGGGCGATGGCAGCGGTACTGGCAGCCGCCATTAACTGCTGCCTGGACAAGGCGCTCGGAGCACCATGAATGGCGAGTGTCTGGCCGACGGTGTAGTGGCCCATTGGCACTGCGTATTCATACGTGGCCAGCGGGCTGATATCGACAGAGACTGGCGTCACCTGACCGGCAGCCGAGGCTTGATGAGCGACACCAACGAAGGCAGCCACAAAGTTTGTCTGGGTCGTTACGAGATTAGTTGTCCAGGTGAAAGCTGAAGCGGGCTTAATGCTGGTGCCATCGAAATAAACAAGGTCGCCAGGTTCGATGAGAGTGTCTGAGGCAACGGGCCAGCGTTGAAGTTGAACCTGGCCGGAACGGAAACGAAGGGCGGGAAACATAGACGGGGCTTTCAGAAATGAGGGGGAGCGTTTGATACTTGCTGAAGGTGAGAGTCTGTCCGGAAGCCCTCAAATCCTTCTCCTTTGGGGGCGAAGGTGGCTGAAGGCCGGATGAGGAGGGATCGCGTGGCCAGTGGTCACACTGGTCGTTCATCAGCCCCTCACCCCAACCCTCTCTTGCAAGCGGGAGAGGGAGTTTCCCGGACAGGTTCTTACTTCAAGCGGCGTTTGATGGTCTCGATGATGGAGGCATCACTGGGGCCTGTGGCACTGAGAAGAGAACGGGTCTGACTGGCGGGTGTGGCTTTCCTTGATTGAGTAAGAGTTTGGCCCAACGTGCTGCGTTCATGAATCAATGCAGGACGAAGGGCGGGGGGAGTCACAGCAAGAAGCTGCCGAAAATCGGATGTGAGAAGTTCTGGCGGAAGGCGAGCGGCTTCCAGCAGCGCTTGCATCTGGGCCGCTTCACGAAATTGAGCCAATTCCTGAGTCAGACGCTCGTTCTCGGCTCGCAACAGATCCAGTTCGCAAGTCTTCACCACGAGGGGTATCACTTCCTCGTGAGGAGTCTGTTCTTCTGGTGAAGAGGGATGAGCGGTGGTTGACGGAAGAGTGAGTTCCTGCGGGGCTTGTTCAGAAAAGGTGGCCGCTGTGGCCGGAAAAGCGACCGCATCAACACTGATGACATCGACAATCGCCGTGATCGCTTTTTGCGAAGAATCCTGCTGTGCGAGCACCACATGACTCATGCCCAGTGCGGGACTGCGTGCCGCGACCAGTCCCAGAAAGATGTGGCCCGCTTCTGTATCCACCACCTGGATATCACCACGGATGCGGCCTGCGACATAACGTGGCGCACTGATCGTGCCAACCAGATCCCGCATGCTGCGATCACGCGGCTTGGAGGCGTGAGGAGCATGGTCGAGAAAGACAGGTTTGTGCTCGTAAAGCGGAAGGGCCGCTTCCAGAGCCGCCGGCAGGTAATGGTAACCATTGGCGGATTCGGGAGCCGTCAATGCGACGTCGTAGACCATGCGGGTGTCGCGGTCAACTTTTAAGCCGGAGGAATGCCAGTCGGTGAGATGTTCGATAATGGGTGTGGGCATGAGAGGGGAAGCTATCAGGGGGAAGGGGGTGGGGAGCGGAAAAGCGAAGAAGCGGGGAAGCAGAGAAGTGGGAAAGAAGAGGGGAAAGGAGGAGGGAGAGTCAGTGGTGGACATCGTCCGACCTCAAATCATTCTTCTTCACTCAATTCACGTCTCATGGTTTTGGGATCGGCGTGGTCGCGGCGGGCGACTTCTGCCCGGCTGAGGATGCCTTTTTCCACCAGTTGAACATCCGCCAGGCGTTCTCGCGGACGATCGCGATTGACCAGCTGCGGGAATGACCATTGAGGTGAGATGCGATCAAGCAAATCTTCCGGCCAGTCACGATGAACAAAGGCGGCCATCAGGACGGCCCGCCACAATCGTTCCAGTTCTCGAGCGAAGAATTGCTGTTCACTTTCAAAGAGTTTGACCGCTGGCCCTTCTGCCACCATCGTGGAGGAGTAAGACGCATTGGAGGCATCGCTGGAGAGCATGAATTCCGGCAATCCCGCCCCCGCGGCGACACAGAGCAGCAACAATCGTCCCAAAGGAACGGCGTCGCCAAAGTTGGTATTGGGGGACAGAAACTGAAGATCGGTCGTGTGGGATGTCGTCAGAATCGTGCCCGGCTGATAGCGTTCACGGGGTGAGCCTGGGCCGTCTGTCAGCTGAGTGATTTGAGAAGGAGACGCCTGAATTTTGCGCCAGAGGACAAGTGAGGCTTGCAGCTTGCGAGCAGTTAATTCGGTCTCCATCCAATGATCAAAGCGGGAGAGAGCATTCAGAATGGGAGCGAACAGGCTGATGCCGCGTCGCTCGTTGGAATCCGTACCGATGCGGGTATGGAGCATTTCCTCAGCAGGGATATCACCTTGCCACTCACCCGTTACGGGGTCGATGTGGTGATAGGCCAGCACCGATTCGATATCACCTGGGATGGTGACCAGCCCTTCATCGTGAGGAGCTTCTGGTAATGGGGCAATGGCCTCGGGATCGATGAAGCGAACGGTAAGGTTGCCATTGATATCGGTGAAATAGCGGACAAAGACTTCGCCATCGCGCCAGGCCCGGCGAGCAAATTCCCGTGGTGAGAAATGCTGGGCATTGAGAGTGAGAAATTGTTTCCAATGGTGAGCCGCCTGATCGGCTAATGGTTGATCCCGTGGATCGAGGGCCTGAACGGTGAGTTCCAGTCCGGGGCCAACGACATAGATCTCCATTAACCTCAACAGGTTACGGCCGTGAGGATTGTCGCGTACAAGACGACGGGCCTGATCACGGAGATGCCCTCGTTCCAGCGGTGTATAGGAACCTGATGTGTTACCAGAAGTGGCGACGGGCTGCCAACCTCGTGAGTCATCATCCACTGAAGACGTTTGCTTTTCGATGAGATCGAGAAGCTGTTCGCTGACTCGTCGGCGATAACGGGCTTGGGTTTGCCAGCGAGCAAGTGTGTCGGCCAGAAAAGTTAGCATGAGTCATCCGGGTGATGGGTTGAGATAAGAAAGGCTCTCAACCTATCACCCGGTGTTGCGCGAAAAATTTTGGCAGACTCGATGAGCCGCTATTCGCTGGTTGCTGGTGCGGCTTCTGATTCCTCAGGAGGAGTGAACCCCCGGCGAAGGGTGTTTTCGGTGACATTGACAGGCACCATGAATTGCTGGAGGTAGTCCGGGCCGCCGGTTTTACTGCCGATCCCTGAGAGTTTGAAACCGCCAAATGGCTGGCGAGCCACCAAAGCCCCCGTGATCGGTCGGTTCAAATAGAGATTACCGACCTGAAATTGCTGACGGGCACGTTTCAGGTTCGCAGGGCTGCGGCTGTAAACACCCCCGGTCAGTGCGAAAGGGACACTGTTGGCAATGGCGAGTGCTTCACTGAAATCGGGAGCACGCATGACGGCCAGAACGGGGCCGAAGATTTCTTCCCGCGCAATGCGGGCATCGGGTGCGACATTCGTAAAGATATGCGGCCCAACGAAGAATCCTTTCTTGGCCAGCGTCCCCGGCTCAACAGCCAGAGCCAGTTCCGAGGTTTGCTTGGCTTCTTCAATGATCGCGAGAATCCGTCGCTGTGATTCCTGATCGATGACGGGGCCGACCTGGCAGGCGGGATCTTCGGCTGCGGCCAGGGTCAAACTTTTGGTGGCAGCGACGAGTCGAAGGATGAAGTCATCGTAGGCCTCGCCGATCACAATCACGCGCGAGCAGGCAGAACATTTCTGACCGGCATAGCCAAAGGCACTGTCGACCACACCAGCGACGGCTTCATCAAGATCTGCGTCGGTATCGACAATGATCGCGTTCTTACCACCCAGTTCGGCAATCACCCGCTTGATGGATTGTGCCGAAGCGTGCGGTTGTGCAGCGGCTTGATTGATCGTCAGGCCCACTTCTTTCGACCCGGTGAAGACAATCATGTCGACATCGGGGCTACCTGTGAGGATCGGGCCAACCTCTTCACCAATCCCTGGAAGGAAGCTGACGACACCATCGGGGATCCCACAAGCCTGGATGATTTCCATCAACTTAGCCGCTGTGATCGAAGCCTGCTCGGAAGGTTTCATGACCACTGTGTTCCCTGCCACCATGGCAGCTGCCACCATGCCGGTGAGGATCGCCAGCGGGAAGTTCCAGGGAGCGATGACGACGACAACACCCCGTGGACGGTAGAAATAGGCGTTTTCTTCACCCGGTACATCGAAGCGGCGAGGCTCGGCCAGTTCACGCATCTGCATGGCGTAGTAAGTGCAGAAGTCAATCGCTTCAGCCACATCGGCATCAGCTTCTGCCCAGGGCTTGCCACATTCAAAGGTTTGCCAGGCGGCAAGTTCAAACCGTCGGTGGCGTATCTCGCGGGCGATCAGTTCCAGATACTCAGCGCGGTAGCTGGCTTCAACAATCGACCAGCGAGAGAACGCACGTCGGGCAGAATCAATCGCGGCCAATGTCTGGTCAGCGTTAGCCGTTGCCACCATGCCCAGCACCTTCGATTTTTCGGAAGGTGATCGCACCGTGAGGTTCTGGCGCGTGTCTTCACGGCGGCCATTGATGATCAGCGAATAGGTCTGGCCGAATTGATTTTCAACCTTCTCAATCGCGGCCTGCATGGCCTCGCGATTGGCAGGAAGGGAGAAATCTGTGGGTGGTTCATTGAGAAAACCAACCGGCGGTGCCGTAAATGGTAAGGCGGATTTCTGGGAAGCCAAGTGTTGACCAGTCAGCGTGGGGTTCATAAGCAGATCCTCGACAGAGACTTCAGCAGAGTATCCCTGCCGCAGGAACGAATCATTGGATGTGTTTTCAAGAAGCCGGCGAACAAGGTAAGCCATGCCGGGAATCATGCTGCCGAAAGGGGCATAAATCCGTACGCGATGGCCTTGTTCAGAAAAGGCCTGCGCCTGCTCATCAGCCATCCCATAGAGCATTTGCAATTCGTAACGGAGGGGAGGGATCTTCAGTGCGGCGGCGTAAGAGACGGCGTACGTCAGGCTGCGAACATTGTGGCTCGCAAAAGCCGGGCGGAGATGCTGATGATTTTCTAAAAGGATGCGTGTCAGTTTTTCATAGTTTTCATCGGTCTGCCACTTTTCTTCAAACACGGGAACGGGCCAGTTTTTGGCCTTGGCCACAACCGTTTCGTAATCCCAATAGGCACCCTTAACCAGACGCACCCAGACGGGTGTCCCGCGTTTTTTCGCCCATTCAACCAGTCGGAGCAGATCCTGCTCGGCATCCAGCAGATAAGCCTGGATCACGATGCCGCAATCGGCCCAATCACGGAATTCCTCTTCCATGAAGACTTTCTGGAAGATGTCGAGCGTTAGCCCCTTAAAGGCGTATTGTTCCATATCGACATGGACATGGGCTTGTTGCTCGCGAGCCAGCCTCAGGATGGGACGCAGACGATCGGCCACCTTCTGGCTGGTTTTTGCGGCATTGAGCGGCCGGAAGCTACTGACCAGAGCCGAGAGTTTAATTGACACATTCAGACGGGCGACATCCTGATGGTCATCATCGGTGTCGATCAACGGATTTTCCGGCCAGGCGTTGACTTCAGAACCCAGAGCCGTGATGAGATCGAGATAAGCCTGCTGATACTTCAGGGCTTCCTCATCACTGATGACGGATTCCCCCAGCAGATCGAGGGTGAAGGCAAAGCCTAGTGTTCTCAACCGCGTGATGGCTTTGAGAATGTCGTCGGTGGTTTCGCCAGCAATGAACCGTCGGGCCATGCGCAGTGCGTTATTACGAGCATTAAAGGCCAATGTCCGCGAAAGAATCGAATTGGGCGTGACGTGCTCGACCCCGAAGCGAACCAGTTGAATCGCCCAGGGAAGATGCTCACGCACTTCCTCAAAGCATTCCTGAAGATGCCTTGTGATGGCCTGATGCGTTTTCAGGCGAGGCAACACATCGACAAAGCGGAACATCTGCACCTTGAGGGATTCATCGGACATGGCCGCAGCCATGATACGATCATCCCACCAGCGACGTTCAAAGAACGACGGGCTTCGTAAACTGAGTTGTGTCCAGATGAGCCGCCCCAATCGTTGGGTTTCGGCCTCAATCCAGGCTTCATCAACTGTGGGAGTGGGGGGTGTCGGAACAAGAGTGGCAAGTGCCTTGCGTTTGGCCATATCAGAGAAGTCCTTTTGCCGTATTGTGACCACAACCCCCTGTTGTGAACAAGCAACACGGCTGAGGAGTTTCTCATACCCATTTTCAAAGAGGATGACCGAATGTGGGATGAGGCCGTTGAGAAAAAGTCAACGCTGATTTTCCGGGCAATGAAACCATTATGTGCTGGTTTTGCGAGGTGTTTTCGCGAGATGTATCAGCAGGCGGAATTCAGGGTCTTCACGGATCGGGTCGAAGTCTGATTCTTCCGGAACGATCGCAATCAGATCGCGTCGCATGCGCAAAGCACGGCCCAGCCAACTGAGGGACTGTTCCCGTTGACCGGATAAGGCGTAATAGCAGGAAAGGTTATAGAGAACAATGGGTTCCTGATCATGTGACTGGTAGGCAGCCAGCATGATATCGATGGCCTGATGGAGCCGTTGTGTGCGTTTGTAACACCAGGCCATTCCCATCATCACATCGAGATCGGTGGTGTCGAGGCCATGAGCTTTTTCAAACTGAATGGCGGCCTCTTCAAAACGATCGAGGTGCCTTAGTGCATCGCCTGTCAGCAGGTGATATTCAAAGATCTGGGGGCCGGGATCAGTGATCTTGTGCAGTTCTGCGAGGGCGGGCGCGGGCATTTCCAGCAGCAGATAGCCACGGGCAGCATCCAGGCGACGTTCACGGATACGACGCGGGTTATAAACCATCGACCTCCCCCGACTGTTCGTTATGCCTGATTTTGATCACATTGGGCATCAATCACCCAGTCTGATGATTCCCCTGAGTTTTCACAAACCAGGATCTGTGCCTTGTCATTTCGAGAGATCAGTATTGGCTGAGAAACTCAAATGATTCCTGGAGGACATGGGGCGCCATATGGGAGTGGCGGCTCAGTTCCACATGAACACCCCCTGCGTATTGAATTTTACGCAAGGTGGACATGACCGTGGCGAAATCAATTTCTCCCTCTCCAAACCGGAGATGCTCATGAACGCCCCGCTTCATATCTTCGATATGGATGTTGACGATTTTGGAACCCCATTCCAGAAGATGAGGAACGATCAGCATCAAAGTCTGCCTGGCCTTCATGGAAGCAGTTGGCGGGATGATGACAGGTGTTTCGGAAGATCCGTTGTGCGGGGCTTCCACGCAATAGAGGTGTCCGATATCGATTGTCAGACCCAATTGAGGATGATTGACCCGACTTTCCAGTTCTTTGAAGTCGGCCATCGTTTCAATGAACATGCCGGGTTCGGGTTCAAAGGCAAGCTTCACGCCATAGAGAGCGGCATGTTCGCAGACCTCCTGAACACCTTGAGCCAGAATGTCCATGGTTTTTTCGCGGGACCAGGGTTCTCGTAAAATCCCCGCCCAGAAAGAAACACATTGGGCACCGAGTTCATCCGCCAGAAGAATCGCCCGTTTGAGATAATCAATGCGTTTGGCCCGACCTGCCGGATCGCCCGTAATTAGTGTAGGTTCATGCTTTTTGAGGGGATCCAGCAAAAAACGTGCACCGGTTTCCACAACACAGGCAAGCCCCAGGCGGCGAAGTGCCCGCTGGTACCGCTCGACTTGACGAGGAAAGTCAGTGGCATAAGGATCGAGGCAGTGATGATCGAGCGTGATGCCCACCGAGCGATATCCCGCCCGGGCAATGAGTTCGAGAGCATCTTCCCAACGGTGATCGCTTAATCCGTTGGTGTTATAACCCAGCTGCATGCCGACATCCGAGGGATCATATCGCTTAGTGTTGATCTGTGAAAGGCAAGGATATCAGCTTGAGCGTGTCGGCGTCTTGTCCAAATGATTCGTCTAAAGGATGAGATTCAAAAAATCAGGAAAAATCCTGGTTTGAACGACTTCCAAACACATGAACTATCCGGGGGGGAGAGCGCCGGCTTTTTGGGCGGCGCGCCAGAGGCGCCAGGTGCGCAGATCGTAACCAAAATTCTGATTGGTCAGCTTCATTAACGCTTCTCGCACTTCTTCGTTCTGATGAACCTTTTCGATCGTGACGGTCTTCATCGGACGATGGGCATTCGGGTCAGGGATCAATCGTCCTTGTCCTTCAACCACTTGTCCGTTCGGGAAGATAAATCGCTGACCCAAGCCGGGAACGGGCGTTGAACCGCGAGCGGCTCCGCCTCGTTCGACCGGGGCACTGACGCCGTCAGTCACGGGAACCTGGATCTGATATCGGTGTTTAGTGAGCAGCGCTTCGATGAGCGGTTCGACGGCATCATCCTTCCCTCGAATAAAGAGTGCCCGGCCGGCCCGGCAGACAACAAAGTTGGCATCGTGGCGGAGATGCCTTAGCCAGTATGACTGCGCGTTGGAAAGCTGGTCTTCAGGGATAGCCGTTACGGCCGTGTAGCGCAGTTCCAGATCGTCATCGAAGAGGGAAGATCTCGCCAGGACTGCTGCGGGACGTTCTCCTTTCAGACGGGAAAGGGCCGCGATGCCCACCAGACGGAAGTCACGACGCGCGTCTTTCATCACAAATCGCTCAATGGCAGTCGCAGCGGCAGGATCGGTCAGTTGCTCGAACTGGAGCAAGCCTTCCGTGTTGCGTTGAGCATTATCACTGGCAAGCCAATTCGCCCATAAACGGATTTTAGGAAACCATGCCTGTTCCGCCTCCAGTTCTGCCTTGGAACGTTCCAGCAGTTCCAACTCCTGGAGAGTGATGTAGCGTCCTTTGTATTTGACGTAACCTTTGGCCTGCATCCATTCATCACGGTCAACCCATTTGCCTTCCTGAAAAGTGTGATTGAGTGCAAGTCGGGCTTTTTCATCGTCGGGATCAAGCCGCACGATTTCCAGAAGTTGTTCTTCCCGCTGTTTGGTGAGTCCTTTTTGACGAGCCCAATTGGCCAGTTCCCAGCGTGCGGCGGTGGTGTGTTCGACGAGTTCCGCTTTCGCGTCGTACTCGTCCATCGCAGGTGTTTGCGGAGTGATGAACGCGATTTGTGACCGCAGGATCGTGATTTCGCCCCCCTCACGAAGAACGATGGTGACAGGTTCGGGTGTTGGTTCAGGCTCTAAATCAGGTGCAGGCGTGTCGGGAGTTGGTGTATTGGCCGGAGTTCGGGCGTTATTTTGAGACGCTCCTTTGGATGGCGTTTCGTTTTGTGAGGGGACATTCTGGACAACAGAAAGGGGTTTTGAGAGCTTCCCGCGAAGTTCGCCGCCGTTGACCAGTTTTATGACGTCTGCCATCGCTTCCGCTGCGGGGCAGAGGAGGAACAGTCCGCCGGCGACGACCAGCCGAACTCCCTTCAAAACATGGATTGCAAACGCGTTCATATTTCCCTCGAGAGAATGGACGCCGGATTGAGGCTCACGGGCGGTCGCTGCGGCTACTCACTCTATTATTCGACTCTTCGGCACAGAAGGAGGCAACAGAATCTTCCGAAGTTCTGATCAAAGAGGCACAATCCGCAATGGCTGGCTTAAGATATTCCGAAAAGAGGGGTTATCGATTGCTGGCAGTATTTGCTGCAATTTGACAGGTGAAATCCTGCTTCACAGACTGCGAAGTCGGAAAAATCGATACAGCCGTAAGGATTTTGCGATCCCTCATTGTTCTTGTAGAGAGAAGGCTCAATGAAACCGTGGTTTCACCGATGTATGCGTCTGGCGTTCGGTTGTTCCTGATGGCTAGACTTGGGTGAGGAGCTTTGGGTGGTTCTGGTGGAAAGTAACGAGCCAGCAAACAGGTTTTTGCTGGAGGGGGTTGCTTTTTTCCAAGAATGCCCTTGAGCTTTTCCGTGTGTGGTAAGTTTGGCTGTGGGCGATGTTCGAGTGGAAATCGGCTCTCTTTAAGTCGTTCTCGACTTCGCTGTGTGTCGGTGCTGACGAGATCAGTCGTCGAGCCACCGATTATTTTTTCGATATCAGGTTCATTCATGAATGATGTCATGTTAACGCGCCAACGTTGGTGGCCCGCGATTTTGACCAGCGTGATGCTGATCGCGGTTTTTGCGCAGATGGCAGGGATGATGCCGGTGGCTGTGGCTCAACAGACATCGGGGCTGATCACTCACGACCAGGCGCAATCGCTGGGGATGGAACGCGCGTGGTGGGGTCAGGCGGTTCTGAATGTCTCGCGGGACAAAGTCGCGCATGTGGTGACAGATGAAGACACTGTTTATGTGCAGTGCTCATCTGGCCATATCACCGCGTTTGATGCCGAGAACGGGCGAAAGCTTTGGGCGGTGTTGCTGGGGCGCGACGATTCCCCCATGTTTCCCATTGCCGCTAACGAAACCGAATGCCTGGTGATTGTCGGGCCAGAGATGACGTGCCTGAAAAAACAGACGGGGCAGGTTCTGTGGACTCTCCGATTGCCCGGAGCACCATCAACCGGCCCGACGATTGATGACAACCACGTTTATTACGGCACGCTGGATGGAAGCGTCTATGCCTTCAGTTTGAAGCGCATTCGTGAGTTGTATTTGGAGCAGCGTTTACCGAAGTGGTCAAACGATGCGTTTGTCTGGCGGTATAAAGCGGCTGCGGAGATCACTTCGCCGCCGTTGTCGACAGGGCGTCTGGTTCTGTTTGCCAGCCGGGATGGGTCGGTTTACGCCGTTTCCTCGAAAGATCGCCGGCTTGCTTTTCAGTTTGAGACAGACGGGCCGATTGTTGCACCAATGGCCTGGTCTGGTCGATCATTGTTCTTTGCCTCGGAAGATTTCACTTTCTATTCGATTGATCTCGAACATGGTGAAACTCATTGGGACATTTCGACAGGCTTACCGATTCGGAAAGCTCCGTTTGTGGTTGGAAATGAGCTGTTTGTCTCTCCCGATCGCGGAGGAACATACTGCTTGTCGACATCCACGGGCGTTCAAAAATGGTGGAATAAACAACTGGAACAGTTTGTGGGTGTTGCAGGCAATAACCTCTATGCCAGCGATAAAGACCGGAATCTGGTCATGGTTTCCCGCTCGGATGGAAAAATCACTGGGGCGTTGCCCGTACGGCACTTCTCGATCCGGGTGGCCAACGATCGTACAGATCGGCTCTATTTGTCGACATCGACCGGATTGATCGTGTGTCTGCGTCCGATGGGGCGGCCTTATCCCACGTTTCACAAGTACCCTGACCGCCTGCCACTGATGCCAGAATTTGAACCCGAAGAGGGTGCTGCGGAACCAGCGGCGGAAGCTAACTGAACCGCGACAGGGTTGTCAGAGACTGGCCGAAAACTCTCAAATCCCTCTCCCTTGCGGGAGAAAGAGCCTTCCCGGAAAGGCTCTTATTTAGAGATTGACAGGATGGCTTGGCTGACGGATGGCCTGAGTGGTGTCTGCTCCGTCATCGTCTTTTGATCATCATACGACATGCAGCCTTCTTCTGACCGCCGTGATTTTCTGACAGGGCGCCTGCTTCAGCAGGTCGCTGCGGAGGCGGCGCTGCGGAGTGGGCCAACCGGGTTGAGCGTGACTCCCTCCCGCGGGCCGACCGTTTTGCTGCAAACCACAGCCATGGCCTGCCATTTTGATGTGATTTTGAATCCCGATGGGCCGCCTCAACAGGTGCAGGCCGCGTCTGCGGCTTTAGATCTGGTTCATGACCTTGAATCGATGATGACGGTGTATCGGGAAGACGCCGAGCTTGCGACTATCAACCGGGTGGCGCCGCATCGCCCGATCGAAGTGTCAGGCGATTTATTTGATCTGCTGCTAGAGGCCCGTGATCTGGTCGCAAAGACGGAGGGGGCGTTTGATCCGACGACTGGGCCTTTGATTGCCGCCTGGCGCACGGCAAGAAACGAAGGTCGCCTGCCGACGGAAACGGAATTGGCTCAGGCGCGCGCCTTATGTGGGATGCAGCAGATCGATTTTAATGCGTCAAACCGGACTGTCCGATATGCCCAGGTTGGAGTCGAATTGAACCTGGGAGCGATTGGAAAAGGTTATGCGGTTGACCGGGCCGGTGAAAAACTGACGGAAAGTGGTGTGGCCCACTGGTTGGTTCACGGCGGGAAAAGCAGCGTCCTGGCACGTGGTGATCATGCGGGACAAGGAGGTTGGCCCATTGGTTTGCGTGATCCCCTGATTCCTCAACGTGCGTGGGGGACAATCCTTCTCCGTGACCAGGCGATGGGCACGAGTGGAACGGCTGCCCAGTCGTTTCGTGTCGGGGGCCGGCGTTATGGGCATATTCTGGATCCACGAACTGGCTGGCCCGTCGAGGAAATGCTGTCCGTCAGTGTTTTAACCCACCGAGCCGCCATTGCTGACGCACTTTCGACCGCTTTTTTTGCTCTGGGGGTCGAAAAGACTCGACAGCTCTGTGATAATTCAACAGATGTCGGGGTGTTGTTGTTTGTTCAAAAAAGTGGCTCGGCCACGGTGGACACAACGCAGATCAATATCCCGGCAGAAATTCTGTTTCCCGCTGATTCGGCCCCAACGACCGAAAAAGGTATTGGAAACTGAACTGTTTTTGCCTCCGCCAGAATCCTCGTCGGTACGAACCGGGAGCCTGCCAGTGCCGCGTCACGGCTTTATTTTCGAGATAAATACGAAGTAACGTCTTTTATATCCGGATGTTACAGCGAATTCTTCCGAATCCCCAGTGATAACGCATGAACCAACCCGCCGCATCGACGATTCCTTGAAAGAATCGTTTCCAACAGAGTCCATCCCCATCAGTCACTGCATCCGAGAGTAGAACCCGCCTTGTAATCCCAGATGTTTTAGCACGTTTGCAGGTTTCAGGCGGATTGAGAGGTTCGAGAGTGAACGGCGAAGACCGCAAGATTTCGACTTTGGCATGTGTCCTTCTTGTCACGCTCCGGCTGTTTATCGGCTGGCACCTGCTCTATGAGGGGTGGTGGAAGATCGATACGCAGAAGACTTCGCAGCCGTGGACTGCGGAGGGTTATCTGAAAAATGCGACCGGCCCCCTTCGGAATGTGTTCCGCAACATGGTGGGCGATCCCGACGATCTTCGCTGGGTCAACTATGACTATATGACGAAAAAGTGGGACGACTATGCAAACCGCTTTCATGCCCATTATGGTCTGGCGGCAGGGTCGCCTGAATCGAATCGCCTGCTACTGATGATCAATGGGCCGGAACAGTTCCTCGTGAAGCTGGATGCCCTTCCTGCAGGTGTCACGCCTGAAAAACTGGGTCGATTCGCTCAGTACAACGCGGCAGACAAAACCTTATCCGTCGATGGAAAGCAGCATCTGCTGGCTGCCGAGCGGGACAGGCTGTTGTCGTTGGTCGATGATGCAGAAGACCCCAAGGCCCCCCAGGTGGTGGCCTATAAGAATGCGGTTAATGCGCTTTATGATCAGTCTTCCCGGCTGAGCTATAAAGAGCGATTGGCCGTTCTGCTTAAGGGAGATCCCGAGCGCGTGGGCGTCATTCAGCGGGAGAAAGACGGAGCGGTGATTGAAAAACGGATCGGGGACATCGAGCTGTACCAGGATCAGTTGCTGCGGTATGAAGAAAACCGCGCGAAGGCCCATACCAAGTTCCAATGGGGCCATCTGGAGGCTCAATGGCGTGAGCTTCAAGACTTGCGGCGGCGCGTCATCAGTCCGGTACAGGCTCTGGAAAATGAACTGCGCGAGAATGCTGAAAAGTTGCTCAACACGAATCATCTGGCGATGGGGCCAGTCCCTGAAGCCTGGACGGAAGCCCGGACATTAAGCTGGCGGACAATGTGGAGCCTGACCATTTTCGGCATTCTGCTGATCATTGGCCTGGGGACGCGTTTTGCAGCGATTGGTGGCGCGGGCTTGTTAATGCTGTTCTATCTGGCGGCTCCTCCCTGGCCGGGAGTTCCTGAAGTTCCGGGGATCGAGCACAACTACATAATCAATAAGGTTAATATGGAAGCATTGACTCTTCTGGCGATTGCGGCCATGCCGACCGGTCGCTGGTTCGGAGTTGATAGCCTGATTTATGGATTGTGGTGCCGTCGCAAAAAAGCAGAGGACTAACCACATCCTGAAGAATGTGAGAGAGGAAATTTTGACTTTCCTCGCGCATTTTTGGCTCTTGGGACGTAGTTCGTTAGCCGGACTGGTTTGAGAGCGGTCAATCGATCTATTTCGAGAAATTCCAGAAGAAGTGACAACGTGCCAGAATGGTCACTTTGGTTTTCTTTCACTGAAACTCCCCGGAACCGGGGCTAAAACTCAAACATTCGATTCACTTCTATCTGAGGAGTTTTCTCCCATGCAACTGACTCCTGAACAGACCCGTCTGGGCAAAGATAATTTCCACGAGGCGGTTTCTTTTAGTCGTCGTGACATCCTGATTGGTGCGACAGCCGCTGCCACTGGGTTGGGAGCCGCTTATTTTGGTTACCAGAAACTTTCCGGGAACCCCGTGAAAGTGGGTTTCATTGGTACGGGTGATGAAGGCAGTGTCCTGCTGACCCAGCATCCTGCGGATTATATGGACATTGTGGCGGTGGCCGATATTCGTCCGACCAACCGCCTGCGGGCGCTTCATGGTGATGGTAACGAAGAGCGGACGGGCCTGATCAAGAAGTTAGGTCGGGATAAGGCCCAGAGCATTACGCTCTATGATGACCACAAAAAACTGCTGGCTGATCCCAATGTCGAAGCAGTGGTCATTGCGGTTCCTTTGTGCCAGCACTATCAGGTGGCTCTGGATGCCCTGAATGCTGGCAAGCATGTGCTGACCGAAAAGCTGATGTGTCATTCGGTGAAGCAGTGCAAGGATCTGATTCTTAAGGCGCGTGAATCGAAAAAACTGCTCGCTGTGGGACACCAGCGGCACTACAACGTGCTCTATGAGAACGCCAATGATCTGATCCAGAAGGGCTTGCTGGGTGATATCAAGTTCATCCGCGCCCAGTGGCACCGTAACAACAGCTTCCCCGGTCGCGATAGCTGGCGCAAAAGTGTGCCACGCGCCGATATGGACGCACTGGTGGCCATGGCCAAAGATCGCGGCTTCAAATCCGCTGACGAACTGCTTGAAAAGGAATTCGGTTATCCTTCGGCACATAAGCTGGTCAACTGGCGTATCTATAATGAGACCGGAGCCGGTTTGATGGCTGAACTTGGCAGCCATCAATTGGATGCTGCCAGCATTTTCCTGGGTAAGGTGCAGCCCATTGCTGTCCAGGGATTTGGCGGGAAGAACTTCTATGGCGTCAAGGGAATTGGTTCGGCTGACCAGCAGGCTGATGACCGCGACATTGATGACAATGTTTACGTCACGTTCGAGTTCCCCGGCAAAAACTATGCGGAAGACAAGAACGACGTTTGCGTCGTGACCTATTCCTCAATCAGCACCAACCGCTGGGAGCCATACGGTGAAACCGTGTTTGGCAGCCGGGGAACGCTGGTCATGAAGCAGGAACTGGAAGCGATGCTGTTCAAGGAAGCCAGCCCCTCTACGGGTGGAGGTGGTGTCGATCAGCGGCTATATGTGCTGGCTGGTAACGATGGCAAGCCAGTCCTTCAGGCGAGCGATAGTGGTGGGCCTTCGCGCCAGGCAGCCGTCGCGGACATTGGCAAGGTGAGCCGTGGATACACTGAAGAGATGGAACACTTCGCTCACTGTATTCGTGAAGGCAACTTCAACAAGGCCAGCGAAGGGGGGCTGCGTTGTCCCGGTGAGCAGGGGATGAAGGATGCCATCATGGCGCTGACTTCAAATCTGGCGATGAAGCACAAGAAACGAATTGTCTTCAAGCCCGAATGGTTTGATGCTTCCAGCCCTGCGGTTCCAGAAACAGACCCTGAAGTGATTGGCTAATGGGTCGCAGTTGGTCGATCAATGCGTCTGATCGACCAATGTCATAGTGCAATGCTGAAAAGCCCGGAGTTGTCATGAACAACTCCGGGCTTTTGGCGTAAAAATTGCGGAAGGATATGAGCTTGATTCGTTGCTTCGATGTCGTCGAACAGCATTAACGAGCCGAAGGAGGAAGTGGCAGCATGGGGCCTTGGAAACCTGAGCCGGGATGCTGGAATCCCGGGTTGGCTTGTCCGGAAGGCATGGCGCCATACGGAGCCGGCGTATAAGGGGCAGGCGTATAAGGAGCCGGTGAGTAAGGGACAGCCCCATATGAATGACCATTACCGGGCACGACATACTGGCTGTCATTCACCGGGTGGCTGTAATTCACAGGAACATTCACTGGCATGGCTGGGCCATAACCAGCCCTTGGCCCGGCGGGAGCAGCGAACTCGGGAACCAGCTCATGATAAGTCACCGGGGCCATGTTGGCTCCAGAACTATTTGGGTAATAGCTCATGGCGGGTTGTGCCGGATCATAGGGAACGCTGGACGGGGGAGCATAGGGAGATCCTACAGGCGGATAGCCCGGCTGCACCGCTTGTCCTGGAGTGGCCTGCGACATTTTGAGCATGGTCGCCTGGTCCTGGTAGCGATGCCAGAACTGTTGGGAATAGGCCAGATTGGGGTTCATACCCCAACCCCCTGCGGTCTGAGATTGCGACAGGACGTGCTTGTAGTTGTAAGGCCGGAAAAAGGCATGTCCCCGATAAGCGGGGATTTCCTGGAAATAGCCGTGAACCCAGTTTTGCTGGGTATCAAAGGGGTGCCGCGTTTCGGCTTGTCCGCCAAACGCTGATTGCTGGTAAGCCTCAGGAATGACAGGAATGCCTGGGATTTCTTGAGGAGCGGGCTGACCGACCTGCATGACCGCCGCAATGGCCACTTGAACAACAAGACCCGACATAACGCTGCTTCCTGCACATGAGATTGGTCAGAGTCAAAGTTCTTCCGGCATCTTCCTGCGGCATCTTACGCGCAGTCGAGGGAAATGGAGATAAACATTTGACCGGCAGAGTTTGCCGAACCGCATTGACCCGCTTGATGTGATCGCGCGGATTATATGGCGGAGTCTCTCTGCAAAAATCCATCCTTGCAGCAGCTATCGTCGGCTATTGAGCGGTGCATGATCCATATTTGAAACGTTGAGGGAAGCAGAACATTCAAGACTTTGCCATTTAATCGTCCTTTTCGTCAGGGTCAGCGAGGTTTTACATGTCCCAGCTTCCTCAGGAGTGGCCAGCGATGATGAACATTGACAAAGCCGGCGATGATTTTTCAGTCAACCCGCCGACAAAATGTCTTTCTGTCACAAAGTCTCATTTCTGTGCGGCTGGGCGGAAAAGATTAATGGCATGTGCTGGTGGTCTGTTCTTCTTCGCTTGTTCAATAGCGTCGGCCCAGGTGGCAGGTGGTTCGTTTGCTGTGGGGGGGCCAACGGCCGGGACATTCGGATCCGGCGGTAACCTGTCGACCTCATCGGGGTTTGTCGGAGCGGGGAATCTGGGGGCAGGGGGCACCACATCAGGGTTTGCCGCTCCGGGTTATGCCGCACCCGGATATCCCGGGGCAGGTTATCCGGGTGCAGGTTATCCGGGTGCAGGTTATCCGGGTGCAGGTTATCCGGGGTCTCCTGCCGCAGGATCGCCTGTGATGGGGAATTCTTCCTTTGGGCCGACGCTGGCACCGGTGGCTGATCCGGGGGTGACTTACACTGATCCTGCTTATGCGGCACAAGGAACCTATGTGCCCAGTTACAGTGCAGGTTCACAGGCGGGAAGTGGGGCTAATTTTGCACCGGGTAGCGCAGGTGTGACCGCGAACGGTGTCGCCGCGAACGGTGTTGCGGGTCGGTTGCCTTCGCCCACACTCCCGGGGCCACAATATCAGTCAGGATATGCATCTGGTGCGAAGTACTATCAGCCAGGTGGATATGATGCCCGCATTGGCTCACCTTATTACTATGATGGAAACGCCAGAGGAACGATCACGGGCGATCCTTACTACGATCATTTTGGCCCTGGGTTCCAACGCAGCAACGTGCATGGCCATTACCGGTTCCCTTATTACAGCTATCGTGCGCCCTGGTACTATCCTGGCCGAGCCGTTTATAACCGTGACACCAATTTTGCCTGGTAGTGCCGTGTCACGGCTTTGTCTTCGGGTTGATGTCGCCGCAACGTCCTCCGTTGTCGGACTTCACTACCTGTTCAACCCCGCTTTTAAGCTTTGACAATACCGTAGTTCGGTGGTGCGATTTGATTTCGACTGAATGAACAACCGGTACAAAGAGACAGATTTGTTGCACATGGCCAAGGTTGCCTGGCGTTTTTTGCTGATTTTTCAGCAGATTCTGGTGCGA
Organism: Planctopirus sp. SH287; assembly: GCF_056500625.1. Classification (NCBI taxonomy): domain Bacteria; kingdom Pseudomonadati; phylum Planctomycetota; class Planctomycetia; order Planctomycetales; family Planctomycetaceae; genus Planctopirus; species Planctopirus sp. SH287. The sequence goes on from NZ_CM151403.1 coordinate 4,782,741, forward strand.
TTGAGACAAGAGGAAAGCAGGGGGAGGTTTTCTCGATTTGCCGATTGCAGGCGATTTTCGTGAGGTGCGAGAGGTCTTCTCCTGAGTTCCGATGATGACGATAAAATCGCATGGCCGATATCTCCCGCACAGCACGTTGCCATCGTTGCGTCCTTAGGGGACGTCGGGATGGTTAACGGAACGCTGGGCTATCAAGTGAATGTGTCGCAAAACCTTCACGTTGATTAGCGTCATGCGACATGCTGTTGTCAGGATGTCAGTCCACTCTGGAAAAAGGATTTTCCGGGGGGAACAGGAGCAACACGGATGTTGACCGTTACAGGGCCGACAGAGGCCACGCTGCGTAAGACAGAGAGTCTGTCTGCCGAAGCTTCTTCGCCGCTCCGCGCCGCGAAGCACTGTCCGTGGCGATTTTTTCTGAGCCGAGGGGTCTCGGCCCTCCTGGTGTGCTTGAGTGGCACGGGAGTGGTTTCTGGCCAGCAGGTTCAGAATAGCCAGCCCGGTGGGGCGCCACGTACTGCGGTCGCAGCACCACCTCATCTGGGGGGGCCTTATCAGCCAGCCCCCGGTACTTACCAGCCAAACCAGGGACAGACCGCTTCGGGTCAGCCACCTGCCCGTTATCAAACGGTGCAACATCAAACGGTGCCGCACCAAACTGACCAGTATCAGGTGCCCCAACAAGCTGCGCAGTATGAGGCTCCACAGCATCATACTCCACAGTTTCAGGCCGTGCAGTATCAAGCTGCGCAACACCAGACTGCGCAGTATCAAGTGCCGCAACAGGCGGTCTCGCAAGTCCAGCAGGTTCAATATCAGCCTGTTCCCGCGGTGATCCCCATTCAGTTGCCTCAGCGAGGGACACCGGCCCGTACTGTTCAGGACACCAATCAGTCGGAAACAGCGCGTCAGCTTCATCGGCTGATCGAATCGATGCCTTCTTCAGAAGAAGACCTGGAGGTCATTGAGCGTCGTAGCCAGTTGATTGTGACTCGGTCAAACGTTGTGCGAGCTGCGATTGCTGATCCTCGGATTATTGATGTCGTCCAATATGGCCCACGGGAAATTTCCATCATTGGCGTTGCCCGTGGCACAACCACGCTCACGTTGTGGTTTGAAGGAATGTCGGATCCTTTAATTTATCTCGTTAAAGTGATCCGTGATCCGGCCCTGGATTTTCAACGTCGTCTGGATTACGGCAAGCTGGAAAAGAAGCTGCAAACGCTCTTTCCTAACAGCAAGGTTTATCTGATCCCCATGTCGTACAAGATCATTGTGCGAGGACAGGCTCGTGATGGGGAAGAAGCCGCTCATATCCTGAGTATTGTTCGTGGCGAAGTGATCAATCAGGAAGGTTCATTGGGTGGGCCTCAACCTTTCATGAACAACGACTTCGGGAGTACTCCTGCGGGTTCGGTCGATATGGGCGCGTTGGGAGGAAACAGAAATAACATTGGCGGTGCTTTTGATCTGGCCGCTGGTTACATCATTAATGAGTTGCGAGTTCCCGGCGAATTTCAGGTGGCTTTGACGGTACGGATTGCAGAACTCAATCGTACGGAAATGTTCAGAGCCGGAGCGGATATTTCGGTGCTCTTTAACGGCAGCAATATGCTGATGTCCTCGATGAGCAGTGGGGCAGCCAATTTGGGCGGTATTTTCCAGAACGGTGATGTCAGTGTTCTGCTGGATTGGTTGAAAGAAAACGGTCTGGGAAAAATTCTGGTTGAACCCCGGATGACGGTGCTGAGCGGTCGCCAGGCGCGCTTCCTGGCGGGTGGTGAATTTGCCGTTCCCACGATCATTGGTATTGCTGGTGCTCAAGGTCAATCGACGACGTTCCGTGGATTTGGTACCTCGGTGCTGGTGACGCCAACGGTTCTGGATCGCGATCTGATCCGGCTCTCGACTGTGGCTGAATATAGCGATCTGAATCAGGCGAACTCTGTGCAAGGGATTCCGGGTACTGATGCCCGACGCATTGATACTGTGGTTGAAATGCGCGAAGGGCAGACGCTGGCACTTGCTGGTCTGTATTCGCACCAGATGCGATCCAGCATTTCCAAGATTCCGTTTCTGGGGGACATCCCGAAGGTTGGGCCGATGTTGTTCAGCCGCAAGGAAAAAACACAGGACGAGAATGAGTTGCTGATTTTGATTTCACCTGAAATTGTTCGTCCAATGGATCCTGAAGAGGTTCCTCCAGTTCCTGGGTTTGAAGTGACCTATCCCGGTGACCATGAGTTCTTCTGGTACAACCGGATCGAAGGCAGCCCCGATACCGGGCACTATCAGGTGCCACCATACGGTTCAGGCAGCACCGGCACGAATGTGGGCTATCAACACTTCAATCCGGGGCCAGCGAACCCCTCATATGGGCCTCAACCCGTGGGGCCACAGCCGGGAGGAATGTCGCCAGGGAATGTTCAACCTGATGGGATGCAGCCGACACCAGGTGGATATTCAGTGCCTTCGCACTCTTATCCTCCGACACCAGGCCCGGCCCCTATGCGACCTTCCAACCGCCCGACACCGATTTCGGCCAATGAAAGTCAGAGCCAAGTCCGACAGACGGGTTACACACCGAATAGCCGGTATCCCGGCAATCCGGCACCGTCTGGTCAGTCTCAGGCTGCCCCACAAACACAAGGGATGTCTGCACCACAGAATGGTGTTCAACAGATGCCTTATGCAGCTCCCGGAAACAGTCAGCCTGCGAGTCCCTACGGTTATGGCGGTTATTCCGGCCAGCCAACGAGTCCCGCAGGAAACCAGGTTCCTCGCCGATAGTCGGTGATAGCCTGATTCATAGTCAAAGTTGAGAAGCGGGGTTCAACAGGTCGTAACGTCCGACAACGGAGGACGTTACCAGGTATGAAACCCGAAGAGATAGCCGTGACATGGCACTCGACCGATTGTGTGCGGCGAACTCGGAGAGTTCCGCAGTGCAAGATTGATTGAGGGCTGATCGGTGAAATCAATCGTGCTGCAAGTGGCCATCTGGCTGAGCACGAGGTTGAGAGAAAAAGATGACAGGGCAGTTGGGCGATCGCCAAGCCTGCGATGGTGATCTGCTGAACAATCTGCCAATGAATTCCATAAGTTCATTCTTCAGGGACGAACTTGTTAGGGGGGAAGGGATGCTCCGCTCCTTCACGAAGCTGTTGTGTGCCGGCCTGGCAGCGTTACCGCTGTTGGCGAGTGGCTGCATGACACTTGGCCATAAATCATGCAATACCTGCGGCCCGGATGGTGGTTGCCAAACCGGGTCATGCGACACTGGAAACTGCCAGACCGGTAACTGCCAGACCGGGGCTTGTGGCACATCCCCTTATGATCCCACGTGTGGCATTCAGCCCTGTGGTGGTCAACCCTGTGGCGGTCATAAATGGGGGTGTAAGAAATCTTCCTGCAACGACTGCAACTCATGCGATCCTTGCGCGAAGAAGCCCTGTGGGTTCTGCGCAGGGGCCTGTTCGTGGTGGGGGCATTCTGCGGCTCGTAATACGACCCCAGAACAGTACGCCCTGGGGACGGTTCATCGCGCCCATTTCCATCAGATGGAAACCAATGCAGAAGCAGCCGATTTCATTCTGCACTACAGCGACTTTGTGGGCGAAAGTGCTGAGCTGACTCCGGATGGTAAAGACAAGATTCTGGAAATTGCCTCGCGGATGCGCAGTGCACCGTTTCCTGTGATTGTCGAACGAACCATGAACAACGCTGATCCCGAACTGGACGCGATGCGTCGGCAACTGGTGGCTCAGGTGCTCACAGATCTTGGTAATCCTGACGCTAACAACCGTACGTTCGTCTCGACATCCTACGGGCCAGGCAAGCATTCGCTGGAAGGCGCTCCCGAGTTCTACCAGAACGTCTATCAGGGTTCTGGCGACAACAGCTTCGGGAATAACAACGGATTTGGCGGCGGTGGCGGCTTCGGCGGCGGAGGGTTTGGCGGCGGTGGTGGTGGCGGCTTCGGAGGCTTTGGCTTCTAACGACGATATTCGACTGACAATCTCCCGGATCACCTGATCCGTTCTGGAGACTTGAAATACGCGGCGGAGTTCGCGTAGCGCTTGCCGGCGGGGGAACCATGATGGTTGACCCCGCCGGCTTCGTTTTTTGACACGGAGGAATAATGCGCCATCAAGCAGTTCTCATGCTTAATGTGATTTCGGTAAAGCGGCTGAATACAGCATTGTCATACAGCCAACTGACATCAGCACGAACGCACACCATTCAGGAGGATCGAACACATCTTTGGTGTGCTGGTGAATGGTTTCGGGAGATGTCAGCATCCCACGGAATCCTTCGGCACGTTCTTCGTGCTCGCCGGTCATGACGAATTTATCGACAACCAGAAAGGAATAACCGGTCAGGGCAACGAACACACCGAGCCCAAAAAACGCGGCTCGCAACATGTTGGACTGGCTCCAGGCGGAATGAACTTCAGAGAGTGACTGCGGGAAGCAGACAGAAAGACTCCCCTTCGGGATCCCTTCGGAATTTGCCCGCCGGCGATTCAGTCGAGAGAACATCGATCTGCGGATTTTGCCGACAAACATGCGTCAAAACCGATCCTGTCGGTTATTCGGCGGATTCGACAGACTCCTGTTCAGACAAAGCAGGAAGATTCGAGGGCGCAGGCTTCTGAAATTCACGAAGCAGGACGGTCAGATATGAGCCTGATGGCAAGTCGACGGAAAGACGCAGCGAAGTCGTGGTGAGAGATCCCGGGGAGGTGTCGGAGAAGAGTTCACAGCTCAGGCCATGCGGGAGGAATCGCAGCGCCCGGCGGGTTCCTTCCAGCAGAGACGAATAAGGAATGAAGGCGTCTCTGGTGAAACCGGCACGCGAGAAAACCTGCTGCTCGCGTTCAAGAGGCACCCCTTCAGGTGCACGCATCCTGATTCCGAACATCGGGCCTGTTGTGGAAATTTCCTGCTGATCAAAGCGGATCTGATCAACATCAGGTTCTGTGACAATGAACTTTCCCCCTGCGGGGAGAATCTCCATGAGATCGCCTTTCAACACCCGTGAGAACAGGTCATCGGACAGTCGATCGTTTAACACCTGATTGAAGAGGGATGATTGCACAGCCGAGAGTGCGAGCCGGAGGAGAAATCGTCGGCGAGCCGGGGGAAGATCAGCAGGAGTGATGTTGCCACTCAGGAGGTTCTGGCCCATGACGAGTGTTTCCTGTTGATGGCCGAATCGTTGGTTCCCGTAAAAATTGGGGCATCCTTCTATTTTCAGCCGGTGGGCAATCGCGTCGATGGAAGGTTGATCAGGCCGCACGCCACGCAAGACGGCTGTGAAGCGATTTCCTTTGAGATGCCCTGTTTTGAGTTTATTGCGATGGCGAGCCATCTCAAGGACATGCAGGTCGTCGCTTTCGAGTTCTGCGACTGCGGAAGCGACTTTCGCAGGAACCGAGACCCATTGCCGTGTAATGGCTCGACGGTCTTTGATCCCTGCCATGCCAATTTCTGATTGAGGGATCTTCAGACCTTTGGAGATTCTGGCGAGGAGCAATTCTCCGGAGAGATCGCGTTTTTCGATCCAGAGAAACAAGTGCTCGCCTTCACCAGAGGGGAGGTAAGCGGGAATTTCCTCGACCAGAAAGTCTTCCGGGGTTTGCTTCCATTCTCCGCCGACGCCGGGGATGTCTGTGGTTAAGAAGAGAGGAGATGGCAGACTCAGATCGTTTCGCATTGATCAGAACGCCTCACTTGTAGCTGGGCACGGTCTATGGACGGTGGGAGAGCGTCATTTCGTCGAGATCGGGCATTTCCTGCTGGATTTCGGTTCCGGAGATCTGTTCAAGCTGCTCAAAGATTGAGGGGATTTTGACTTCCGGCAGTGACTGGAGTGTCTCTTGTGATGGCTCATAGCGAGCCGCCAGCAGTTCCCTTTGATGGCGCATATCGGTGATGCTGACAGACATGAGCAGGGCCAGGATGACCAGCAAGACCAGACCGATGGTTGCACCGAGAGAGAACGCCGAGGTCATGTCGACGGGAGGAATGGAGGTCGCGCGCACTCTTTCCAATTCTTGACCAATCAGTAATGGTGTCACGCGCAGGCCGCCGTTGGCATCGTAACCTTCCCGTTTGAAGAAGTAGCCCGCTACGCTGACTGGCGTTGTCTGCTTGTCTCCGAGTTTCAATCCTTCGGAAATTTTCGTGGTGACGACGCGCCAGGGATGGTCATTCGAGTCGGGGGTGAAGATCCAGGCTTCATAGAATTCGGTGATGCCATAGGGATTGCTGGTGGCCTGGATTTTCGTCAATCGCCGAAGATCTCCGCGAATGGTGACGAGTTCTCCGCGATGGGTTTCCGGGTCAGCCATGAGGTTATCCCATCCCAGATCGCGATGGGCGGCCATGGTGAGATAGCTGTTTGGCAATAATCGGGTATGAGACAAGAGGCGATAATAGGCATCCGACTCTGATCCACGAACGCCGAGCGTGTTGTCGCGTATGGGATTCAAAATGGACTTGTCGATGGTTGTTTCGGCCAGGACCTCTTCGAGAGGCAAGTCGGGGATGATCGCGGGGTTGTGAGTGGCGACCGGGTTGGGTGAACCGCCAGGCTCACGGTCATTCCAGAATTCTCCCGAGAATGTGTCAGTCCCCTGTTCTGGCAAGCGACGGTTTTCTGGCTGGCTACCTGCATTCTGTGCCGAGCCGGCCTTCACGGATTCGGTCGCGGTTCCCAGGTTGATGCTCAGGGGATCATTGTCAGTTTCCACTGGTAAAGGGACTGGGCGCGACGACATCCCCAGGTTGAGTGGCTCGATCTCTGTGCTGGCAGGAGGCAACGATAACGCCTGGCTCGAGGAGGATGGCAGAATGCGTACGGTCTCGGGCGGGAGTTGCTCACGACTTTCAAGCACCACACGTCGGTCATCTTCAGTTACTTGGGATGAGGCCAATTTTTGAGGAGACCGCTTCATCGTCGACCAGACCAGTTGACCCACCACTAAAATAATGGCCAGGAAAAGCACCCAGCGAAGCAATCGGGCTTGAAAACCCTGCTGAAGCCAACTGACATCCTGAAATGACCGACCAAAGCGCATCAAGGCATCCTCAAACACGACCAAGACAGTAAACACGACCAAGATAGTGCGGTTTGCCGATTCGTATTTTCGCCGTCCGGGACATGATCAAAGGGCGGCGTTCCTTGCCGCAAATCTTACCCTGTTTTGCCATTCTTCGACACGACCAATCCAAAAGTGTTGTGAGCCGGCCCACGGTTGTGATTACTCCGAGTGTGTTTTTTGATCGGGAATTTGCCAGTAAGCCAACTCGCCCTTGCCTCTCTCCTGTGATATAACGCGTGGACTTCTATTGATGTGTCTCCAGAAGTGTGAACAGGATTTGGTAATGGCAAAATTTGGATCTGGGATCAGCAGCATGACACAGAGCGCCTCACGGGCTAAGGGATCTCATCATGACTCCTGGCGATATCCTTTCGAGCAGTGTGTTCCGATGATGATTGGCTGTTTGATGCTGCTGGCGTTTGCCGTGCCGGCCATCGCGATTGATGGAGCCACGCCGGCGGCATCGCTCAAAGTGAAGCCCGGGTTTAAAGTCGAACTGCTCTACTCGGTTCCCAAAGACCAGATGGGTTCCTGGGTGAGCATGTGCACCGATCCCAAGGGCCGCTTGATCGTCAGCGATCAATATGGGGGGCTGTATCGCGTGACTGTGCCGGCGATAGGTGCCACTGATCCTCAAGTACAAATTGAGAAGATCGATATTCCTCTGGGAGAGGCGCAGGGCTTGCTCTGGGCCTTTGACAGTCTCTATGTCATCGTGAACTCCGGGGGTAAATATGAAAGCGGTCTTTACCGGGTCACAGATAGCAACAACGACGACAAGCTTGATACTATTGAGAAAATGCGGACGCTCCCCAAGGCGGGAGAACATGGCCCGCATGCGGTGTTGCTGAATCCTGATGGCCGTTCGCTGACAGTGCTGATCGGGAATCAGGTTCCTGTACTGCCTGATCTTGCGGGAAGTTCTGTTCCCCGGTTATGGGGGGAAGACCATCTGCTTCCTCGCATGCCTGACGGGCGAGGCTTTATGAAAGGGGTCATGGGGCCAGGAGGGAGTATCTATCAAGTCAGTCCAGATGGAAAAGAATGGACGTTGCAATCGACGGGCTATCGTAATGAATATGACGGGGCTTATAACGCTGATGGGGAACTCTTTACTTATGACGCCGATATGGAATGGGATTGGAATACTCCCTGGTATCGTCCGACGCGTGTCTGCCATGCGATCAGCGGGGCTGAGTTTGGCTGGCGTAATGGGGCAGGAAAGTGGTCGGCCTATTATCCTGACAGTTTAGATTCTGTCGTCAATATCGGCCCCGGCTCACCCACGGGGGTTTGTAGCGGGATTGGTGCCAAATTCCCCGCGAAGTATCAACAAGCGATTTTTATTAGTGACTGGAGTTATGGAAAGCTCTATGCCGTTCATCTCACTCCTGAAGGAGCGAGCTACACGGGAACATTAGAAGAGATGGTGGCTGGTTCCCCATTACCATTGACTGATATTCTCGTGAACCCGGTGGATGGTGCGCTCTATTTCGCAATTGGCGGACGGAAGACACAATCAGGGCTTTACCGCTTAACCTATATCGGTGACGAATCGACAGCTCCCGCTCAGCCTGTTGTCAACGAAGCCGCGTCGGCGGCACGGGCATTGCGGCATCAGCTAGAGGCTTTTCATGGCAAAGTTGATATCAATGCGATTGCTGAGGCATGGCCCTCTCTGGGGAGCGATGATCGGGCCATTCGCTGGGCCGCACGTGTTGCGATCGAGCATCAGCCATTAGAAACCTGGAAAGACAAGGCTCTTACTGAAACGGATCCTGCGAAAGCGATTCCTGCATTGCTGGCTTTGGTGAGAGCGGGAGGGATTGATCCTTTCCATCGGAAGGATGCCGATAAGCCAGTGGATCGTCCTTTAGGTGATTCAATTGGCAACGCATTAGCCCGGCTGGATTGGCAGTCACTGACATCGCGCCAGAAAACGGATGTCTGTCGTGTCTATGCGATTTTATTTAACCGTTTTGGTAACCCTTCGGAAGAAGTGCGTAAGCAGGCTCTGGCCCGTTTTGAGCCGGCGTTCCCTTCGGGCGTTAAGCCTCTGGATATTGAACTGGCGAATCTGCTGGTTTATCTCCAGTCGCCAGTGGCGGCGAATAAAGTGGTCGCGGCGTTGACCGCTGCGCGCACTCAAGAGGAGCAGATCGATTACGCGAGAATTTTGCGAGTGCTGCGAGAAGGCTGGACGTCGGAACTTCGTACGGCCTATTTCGAGTGGTTCAAGAAGGCGGCGGGGTATCGGGGTGGTGCCAGCTTTTCCAAGTTTGTGGAAAACATCCGCAAGGACGCCGAAGAAACGTTGAGTGATAGCGAACGAACACTCTTAAAGCCGCTCTTAGAGACCATTCCGGCGGAAGCTCCTCCTGTGGTGGTGCCTCCACGGGCGTTTGTCAAGGAGTGGACGGTTGCCGAACTTGCGCCGCTTGTTACCGAAAAAATGTCAGGGCGGGATTTTGATAAGGGTCGTGAGTTATTTGCCGCCACCAGTTGTTTTGCCTGCCACCGGTTTGATGGAGAAGGGGGAGCCTATGGCCCGGATTTAACTTCGGCTGGCGGCCGCTTCAGCGTGAAAGATTTACTAGAATCGATCATTGAGCCTAGCAAGGCGATCAGTGACCAATATGAAGCTGTCACGATAATTCTCAACGATGGCCGTTCGGTCAGCGGGCGGATTGCGAATCATAGTGGCGAGTCGTTTCAGGTGATGACCAACATGCTGGAGCCAAACAAGCAGACCGGCGTGAAGCGAGTGGATATTGAAGAGATTGTTCCGTCAAAGCTTTCCATGATGCCTGTCGGTCTCATTAACACCTGCACCCCGGAAGAGGCGGCTGATCTTCTGGCTTATCTTATTTCACGTGGTCAGAGGGATAACCCGGTATTTAAGAAATAGGACGTGAGAGACGCGAGAGGCTGTTTTGACTCTCTTCTCAATATAGCTTTCATCGCGTGCTATTATTATCGACCGGGACTTGTCTATTGGCGAGTCCCGGTTTTTTCGTCATGTGCCGCGACTTTGATATTCAGGTGAGCTTGTGCATGGCATGACAGGAGTCTGGCAGGATGGAATGGATTGCTCCCTGGTATTCGATTGAAGGCGAGGCCATTTTGGCCGAAGCTTTGGAACGGGAGTTGTGCCGCGAGCTTACTTCCGGGCATTCTCTGTTCGGCTTGCCGGTGAGAGCTTTGGCGCGCCGCGAGGATAACGACGATGTGCTGTTTGCTGTTCTGGATGGAACCGGCCGGGTCGTTGTCGTTCATCTGACATGGATTAAGACCCCGCCCGAGCGTCTGCCATGGCCGGGAACGGCCTGGTATCCCAATCTCAAAACCTGGGCGGACGAAGTGATACGGGACGATGCAGCCGGTTGATGGCTGAAAATCGTGTGTGGCCCAGTGGTTTCCCCGTCAAATCAGAATGAACGCGAGACGAGCAATCGCTGTGGTTTGGCGCCATGTGCTGCCAGAACAGTCCCCTTATTCATGGATTATTAACCAAATCATTGTTGACTGTTAATCAACATGTGGGACATTTTGCGTTGTTGATTTCGAGGAAACTTTTGTTCACATGCGGTTGCCACGCCGGGTGATTTTTCTGTGAACAGGTTCCGCCTGTCGGGTTGCTGATAATGGCCATTGCTTGCATGGCTGTTGTCCAGTTGGGCAATCCGTGAGCCTGGTCTGGCAAGCCACTAACGCATGGATTTTCAGATGAATTTGAAATTACGGGCACTCTCCCTTTCCCTCCTTTTACTGTTGTGGGGTTGTGATTCAGCCAGTGAGGTTGTTGTCCCCCGTCCTGTGATTTCTCCGACAGCAGATGGTGCACTCGAAGCTCCGGCCCCGGAGGGGACAGAGCCTATTCCCGCAGGCGACGATGCCTGAGTGCCCTGTTACGGCTTTGTCTTCAGGCTGACACCGCCATAGCGTCTTCTGTTGTCGGACTTAACAACAGAAGAGACCCGAGTTTTAGATTTTGACAAGGCTCTGTGACTGTCGGGAAACATTGCTCAAGACTGACAGATTCTATTTTTTACATCGCGTTATCTATTTGAGAGGTTTGATATGCCCTGCCAGGTTTCCTCCAAACGTCCGGCTTTCACACTGATTGAACTACTGGTTGTGATTGCGATTATTGCGCTTTTGATCGCGTTATTGCTGCCGGCTGTGCAGCAGGCGCGGGAGGCGGCACGAAGGACACAGTGCCGTAATAATCTCAAGCAAATCTCATTGGCACTGCATAACTATCACGACACCCATGGCACGTTGCCCATCGGTGCTTATTCTGCCTGGGGACATCTCTGGACGTGGGCAGTGCTGCCGCAAATGGAACAAACCGCCTTATATCAGGTGATGCCTCAGCCCGTGAACGATTCAGGAGCGGCTCCGGATACGAACACGGATGCACGCAGCCGGGCGATCCAGCAGATTTCCACGACCAGTGTTCCTTCGTTTCTTTGCCCTTCACAGCCGAATGGGCCAAGGGAAGCCCGGCGAACCAATGGGTTGGCAAATCGTGCGATTTCCAGCTATCTCGGAAACGCCGGGAGTAATGCGACGGATGACGCACTCGGTTCAGGGGGGATGGATCAATCCAACGGTTTATTTAATGCCATTCAGATGAATACGACCACGACTCCTGGCCGGACATTCCGTTTTCGAGATGCTTCCGATGGCCTTTCCAATACCGTTTTGGCAGGAGAAGCCTTTCATCAGCATATTGATGATCCCTGGTGCAATGTCTGCGATCGTTTTCTTTTCTTCAGTGATAGCATTGATGCTGGTAATGGTGGTGATTTTTCGGAGGGATTGGGTTCGACATACCATCCCATTAATACTACGGCTCAATCGTTAGGGCATAACGAGGCAGAGATTTCTTTCGGTAGTTTTCACACTGGAGGAGCCCATGTCGCTTTTGGTGATGGTACCGTCCGATTTATGTCGGAAAACATGGATACACAGATCTGGCGTGCCCTGGGTTCCCGAAATGGCCACGAGACGGTAGGCGAGTTCTAATGCCGTGCCCGTGTGGCGGTGTCGTTACGCCATTTGGCCTGACAAATCTGGGGCTTTTACACCGCCAGAACGCGATAGTTAAAAGAGAAGCCGCGCTGATCTCACACCGGGCTAAATGCTGTGATTTTTAACACGGCCATTTTTAATGCTGTCATTTTTCACAACTATTGTGAAATCGCGGGATTGAGAGGTGGCAGGCTGCGGGCTAATTCTTCCTGCTGTTTGACGAACTCACGATAGCCAGCATCCAGTTGCTCGAAGGGGACATCCGTGAGCTCTTCGATTGATGTGACATGCTCCCGCTTCAGGTCATTTGTGGAATAGATCTGAGAGAGGTGTTTTACGATAGCATCACGATAGCGGCCATCCTGGGTTTCCATGAGGTATTTTGTGAGATTGGCAGCTTGCTGATAGTTCCAGGCCAGTTTTTCACTTTGCTGAAATGCGGGCATCCCCATGGGAGCCATTTCTCGTAATGGCATGTAGTAATCATCGTTGAGAAATCGATAGCGAGCCGCGTGAAAGCGGTCAAAACGCGGGTCACCCAGCGAAGCTCCATGATCTTTCGCCGAGAACGATTCCAGATAGCAGGCGATTCCTTCCACTATCCAGAAATTTTCGTACTGAGCGACCTCCCGATCACGGCCTGTTTCATAGAGCAATTGATGAGTTGCTTCATGAAATAATGTCGCATCTGACATTGATTCCGGATCATGAAAAAAATGGGCGATCCGTTCGACAGGTCGGTAGAGGCCGTTGGTGATTTCGATCTGCGGGATATATTTCTTAAGGCGTTCGTTATATTCCAGTCGTGAACGGTAGTAATGCACAATGTGTGGTTTAGTGACGTTGCGTGCCTGGGTTTTCCCATCAAAGAGTTGAGCTAGCTGCTCGGGAGTATTAAAGAATCCCGCAAACTGAAGATGGAAGTAATCATAGAAGGCTTCGAGTGCATCACCCAGTTCAACCCCTTTTTCCAGGCTGTGGTTGGTCTTGATGAGGAAATGTTCTGTGCGAATTTCCCAGGCTTGACGAAAATCACGGCGAATCTCGCCTTCTTTATCAGCCGAGACCCATTTGGATTGAACGAGCCGTTCACCTTTTTCGTAGCGATCGACATTCTTTTTGGGTAACCATCCGAACTGGGGATGTCGGACGTATTGTTTGCGGTGCATGTCGGCTTCAAAGGAAGTCATCCACTCCTGTCCCTGCTGGACATATCCCAATAGCTTCCGGGCCGGCTTATTGTCGGGATCATGTTGCACGACTTCGCGCACCAGATCGAGGGCGTAGCTTCCAAACCCGGCATGGAGCGCCCGGCGGGAATGGAGATACAAGTTTTTGGCGTGAGTTTCCTGCTCAAATTGCAATTTCGTCTTCCAGAAACGCTCGTTCGCCGGGAGGGAGAGGGGGATTTCTGCACGGAGATTGCGAGGGAGTGGCCGGTGGCGAAATGCCGCTCGATCGACTGGCGTTATAGCGCGGCGCACCTCTGCGGCTGCTTCGGGCAATCCTCGTGACTCACAATCGGCAGCCAGTGCCTCTAATTTGGCAGTCAATTCGGTTTCCAGCTTCTGTTGCTGGCTTTGAAGCGTATTCAGCGTGCCGGCTGCCAAAGATTTGGGAGTATCGGCTGCCTGCGCTGTTCCCCGGACTGTGCTCACAACCGATTGGTTATGAGGCAACAGGTGCATGCCTTCAGGAATTAAAAGCGCAACAACAAACAATAAGGGCGTTAATCGCCAGCGTTGATCACGAAGAAGTGGGAAGTGATATCTCATGTGGTTTGTCGGACTCACTCATCAAGTGCCTGCGGGCGACTTTTTCACGCTTGGAAAGTTGCACACAACCGGTTATGTGCGCAGGTCTACATCATGATTGATCAAAGAAATGTGGTCTAGTGCCGTGTGACGGCTTTGTCTTAGGGTTGATGTCGCCGTAACGTCCTCCGTTGTCGGACTTAGCAACAGAAGAGACCCGAATTTTATACTTTGACAATGCACTAACCCTTCTTTCCTGCTGATCCCACTTTATCAGAGGGCGGGTTTACTTAACCGTGTTTTCAGTGAGAATGCCCTGAGCCGACAAGCTCGGTATCCAGTGCTGACGATGACTTAAAGAGCCAGAACAGCCAGATCAGCGATGGCAAGAGCAGCAGCATGCCGCAACTAATGACTGTAATCATGGCCCAGAGGACTGACGCTGGCGCCACGAGCTGATTGAGTGGGACTTCGGGCACAATCATCTGAGGTGTAATGGCCAGGCCCGCGCCAATCAGCACGCCCGCCACGGCTCCCATGCTGCAAATCGTGGCGAAGAGGGGCTTGTGGAAGAACGTGGCGACTAATGACAAGCCGCCTCCAATAAGCGACATCAGTACCCAGGGGGAGTCTCCCCAGACCAGCTTTCTGGCCATCTCGGGCTGTTCACTGCTGATAAACGCCAGGCCAGCCATTGCCAAGAGGCCCGTCCACACTCCGGCCAGCAGTGCCCGGCCTCTCCAGACATCCATCAACCAGCGTTCATGACGCAAGGCGGCTTCCCGGTGCAGAAAGACCGCCGATAAATAGAGACAGACCGCTACGCCAAAAAAGCCGCTGTAAATCGCCAGAGGATCGAGCCACGCGGTCTGTGATTCGCCGGTTTGAGTGGCGTTATGGGTGAGAATTCCGCCAACAACGGTTCCCAGAAAGAAGGGGGCTGCTGTTGAAGCCAAACCAAAGAGAACGGTCGAGGTGCGTGTGACGGAATTCTCTACGGGAGAATAGGCCCGGAAGATGAACGCGGCTCCGCGAAAGACAATTCCCGCCAGACCCAATAAAAGCGGCAACCACATCACCTGGCAGACATGCTGGAAGACACGCGGCATTGATGACCACATGATGACCAGCACGAAAATCAGCCAGACGTGATTGGCTTCCCATACGGGGCCGATTGCTTCGCGCAGCAGCATCTGGTCGCGTTTTCGAGGTCGGAAGCTGGTGTTAAATTCCCAGATCCCTGCTCCAAAATCGGCTCCTCCCAGAATGGCATAGGCGGTCAGCGCCAGCAGCAGAATTCCATAGAGAATCGCAGCGGGGAGTTGTGCGTCAGGATTCATTGTGCCGCTCCTTCCAGCAAACTGTCATGGGAAGGAAGAGCTGCTAGCAAGGGTTGTGCTGCCAGCAATCGCAGGACAATGACCAGTCCCACGACGAGGCCTGTATAGATGGCAATGGTGGTGAAGAACAGCCCTTCAAGTCCTGGCACATTGGAGGCGGCGTCTTTGGTTCGCATGACGCCATGTGCGATCCAGGGTTGACGACCGACTTCCGTCACCACCCAACCGGCTTCCATGGCAATGACGGCGGCCGGGCCGGAAGCGATAATTGCCAGCAGAACCCAGCGGGAATTGGCGGGATGCCATTTCATCCACCAGGAGAGAATTGTCCAGCCTCCCAAAGCCATCAGCAGGGTGGCCAGACCCACCATGATCTGAAAGGCGATGTGCACCACCGCGACGGGAGGCTGATCCTCACGCGGGAAATCATCCAGCCCGCGTACTTCGGCCTGGGGATTTCCATATGCTAAAATGGAAAGGGCGTAGGGGATTTCAATGTCGTAGTTTGTTTCCCGCGTGGTGGTATTGGGCCAGCCTCCGATGCGCAAAGGAGCACCGACCTCCGTTTTGAACTGACCTTCCATGGCGGCTAATTTGATCGGCTGTGTTTCTGCAACAACCTTGGCAGCCCAGTCTCCCACCAGACCTTGAGGAAAGCTGGCTAGTGTTCCCATCCAGAGGCCCAGCATCATGGCGTTGCGGGAATAGGCACAGCTTTGACGATACCAGAGGACACAGGCATAGAAACTGGCGACGACAAACCCGGTCACCATATATGCCGCCAGCAGCATATGCACGACTTGTGCGCCGGCTGTCGGGCCGGTCATGGCGGCAATGGGATCAACATCCACAACGACACCATCACGCATGGTGAAGCCTCGCGGTGCGTTCATCCAGGCGTTGGCTGTGACGACGAATGCTGCCGAGGCCATGCCGGATAACGCAATGGGCACTCCCGTCCACCAATGGACACGCGGGGGCAATCGATCCCAGCCGTAAAGGTAAATTCCGGCAAAGATCGCTTCCAGAAAGAAGGCGAAACCTTCCAGCGTGAAGGGCAAGCCAATGACACTGCCGAACGTGCCCATGAACCTGGGCCAAAGGATCCCCAGTTCAAACGATAAGACTGTTCCAGAAACAGCACCGACAGCGAACAAAACGGCGAACGCTTTTGACCAACGTCTGGCCAATGCCCGCCATAAGGGATCGCCCGTGCGAATTGCGTGGTTCTCTGCCCAGAGCATCAGCACCGGCAGCCCGACTCCCAGACACGCCAGAATGATGTGCGTACCCAGAGTAAACGCCATTTGCCAACGGGCAATGAGTAAGGAATCCACGTGGAGGACTTTCGTTTGAACACGCAAGCTCAGTCGAGCCGTTGGGGTTGTCGGCAGTGGTTGATGTTATCAGGCATGAGCCACAGGAACTGGCGTTATTATCGATGCGATTCTTAATCCGCAAAATAATAACCGCCCCACTTAATGCCATTTCTCAAATACGGATGCCGGGATGCCAGTGGGAATCTTTTCCTGGCCCTGGCTTTCCCGAAACAGGGATTCTGTAACAATTTCCTGTAATAAGAAGATGTCAGGGGCAGTATTACTCTTCCGTGACTGCTTGTCTTGCTTGCAACAAATTGCGTGCTCTTTCACGGCCTTGTCTTCGGGTGATGTCGCGGCAATGTCCTCCGTTGCCAGACTTAACAACCGACGGGATCCGAGTTTTCACGTTGACAATGTGCGAGTGAGAATCTTTCTCACCGCGGGTTCTATGAAGACGATGGCAGTCGTTGAATTTTTGTTGCCGTCATAACGGGTGAATCAGCGTGGTTGAGTTTTCGATTCTTGAACTGGGACGTGTGCGGCAAGGTTCGGATCGCCGGGCTGCGCTGGACGAAGCCAGAACGCTGGCCCAGCACGCCGAGAGGTGGGGCTACAAGCGGTTCTGGGTGGCTGAGCATCACAATATGCCCACGGTGACGACGGCGGCAACGTCGCTGGTGATTGCACATATTGCGGCGGGGACACAGACAATTCGCGTTGGTGCGGGCGGTATTATGCTGCCAAACCATGCCCCTTATGTGATTGCCGAACAGTTTGGCACGCTGGAGACGTTGTTTCCCGGCCGGATTGATCTGGGTCTTGGTCGGGCACCGGGGACGGATCAATTGACTCTCCGCGCGTTGCGGCGTGACCCATCTCATTCCGATCGATTTCCACGTGATGTGTTGGAACTACAGGCCTTTCTGGCGCCTCTTCAACCTGAGCAGCGAATCGAAGCGGTGCCGGGATCGGGGACACAGGTGCCGCTGTGGATTCTGGGGTCGAGTCTGTTTGGTGCTCAACTGGCGGCAGAGCTGGGGCTTCCTTATGGGTTTGCCTCACACTTCGCGCCCCAGGCCCTTGATCAAGCCGTGTCGATCTACCGTGACCGGTTCAAGCCTTCGGCTCAACTTTCAAAACCTTATGTCCTTGTGGGTGTGAATATCATCGCTGCGGAGAGCGATGCGGAAGCCCAACGTCTGGCGACATCGCAACAGATGTCGTTCACTGGCATTTTTCGAGGAGCACGCGGTTTGATGCAGCCGCCGATCGACGATATTGAATCTTATTGGACACCAACAGAAAAGATGCAGGTTTCGCAGATGCTGGCGTGCAGTATTGTCGGTAATCCGGAGACCGTTCGTGAGGGGATCAACGCGTTGGTTCAGCGAACCCACGCGGATGAACTGATGGTCGTTTCAGATCTCTTTGATTCGCAAAAGCGATTGCGGTCGTTGGAATTGATCGCTGAGATCACGGGCATTTCCAAGTCACCAGAAGCCTCAACTTAATACTGTTGTTTCGATCAATCTTCCTGATCCGATCACCCCCACTGTTCTTCAATTGGTCGGCTGAACGGCCTCTGATAAAGCATGAATTTTTCATGACCAACCCGTCATGAATTGACAACTCCCCAGAAAACGAGCAGATTCGTATATCGTCACTACCAATAGACGATATGCACACGCTTATGCCCGGAGGACTGTTCATGCTTCACTTCGCGTTTCCGTCGTCATCGCTTGCCTATTTACGGACGCTCCTGCTGCTGGCGGCCTGTCTGGTTACTGGCTCACTCGTGCTGGCTCATCCGGATATTGATGAAGAAGGCATTCTCTCGCACTTTGTGGTGGGAGGACACAAGATCGATAATGGCCGTCTGGAAGACCAGACACATTCCACCAAAGCGAAGCTGATTGGTTCGCCCAAACCCATCACGATCGGGCCGGCGGAAGGTTTAATGCTTGACGGCAAGAGCGACTATCTCATCCTGGCGGAAAACGTCTCCGCGGCAGGCAAGATTCTTCCTAAAAAGGAAATGACGGTCTCGGCCTGGGTCAATCTCAAGGCAACAGGCCGTTGGGGAGCGATAGCCGGTTGCATGGAAGATACGGGTGATGAAGAAAAGGGCTGGCTACTTGGCTATCAAAACGACAAGTTCACTTTTGCACTGGCAACAAAAGGGGCTGACGACGGTAACGGCTTGATGACCTATCTCACCGGAAAAGAGACCATCCAACCGGGACGCTGGTATCATGTGGCTGGTACCTATGACGGCAAAATCATGAAGCTCTATGTCAATGGGCTGCTGGCAGGTGAATCAACCGCTCAAAGTGGCGAGATTCTCTATGATGCGCGATCTCCATATGTGATTGGAGCCTATAAAGACTCCAATGAGTTTTATCCATGGTCAGGCGCTTTTCATGAGGTCAAAGTTTACGACCGTCCGTTGCCTGCTACAGAATTTTCTGCGATTGCTAAAAAGAACGATAATCTTGTTCAATGGAACCCTCCCAACGACGCAAAGCTCGAATTTCTGGTGAAGCCTTATCTTCAGGCCGTCACAGAGAATTCTATCGTAGTCATGTGTGAAACCAGTCGTCCGGCTACCACAACTGTTCAATTTGCGCAGCGTCAACCACTCACCATGAAGGCGACCAGCAACACGGCGTCACTCATTCAGGAAGTGGCGCTGGCGGATTTATCACCGGGGACTATTTATTATTATCAAGTCCAATGCACATCAGCCGACGGACAATCTTTAAATAGTGATATTTATTCGTTCCAAACGGCATTCGGGGCCGATCGTCCGTGGTCGTTCGGGATTATCGGTGATACACAAAGAAACCCGGTCATTACCGCCGCTTGTGCAGAAGGGCTCTATTCGCTGCGACCCAATTTTGTCATTCATTGTGGCGATGTGGTTGATAATGGGTTTGCCAAAAATCAATGGCTTAAAGATTTCTTTGAGCCATGCCACAACCTGATGAGCAAAACGGTGGTGTTTCCAACTCTCGGGAACCACGAACAGAACGCTCACTGGTATTACGACTATTTCAGTTTGCCGAAACCGGAGTATTATTACACATTCCGCTATGGCAATGCTCAGTTTTTCATGATCGATACCAACAAGCCGGTCGGTGCTGGGACTGAGCAGTATGAATGGTTAGAGAAAGAATTGGCTAAGTCCAAAGCGACCTGGAAGTTCACCTGCCACCATCACCCCTGCTTCACCTCGGATTCCGATGATTATGGCGATCTCGTCACCGGCGGAGGAAAACGCCAGCCAAGCTATGGAGATCTCAACGCACGGAATCTTGTTCCACTTTATGAAAAGTATGGGGTCGATATTGCCTGGAACGGCCACATTCATGTCTATGAGCGGACTTGGCCAATTTATCAGATGACCATCAATCAGAAAAAAGGCGTTCGGTATGTTACCAGCGGTGGAGGCGGGGGACATCTGGAGCAGGCGGCGGCACAACGTGCCTGGTTCAGCCTCCACTTTAAGCGTGCCCATCATTACTGCTATGTCACGGCCTTTGATAAAACCATTCAGTTCAAAGCTTATGATACCGATGGAAAACTTTTTGATACGTTTGAGCTGACAAAAGAGGCTCCTGCCGTCGAAGCGAAATTCTCAACGAAATAACCAATTTTGAGAAAATTGGTGCATTGCGCTGCGCTTCATGCACCCTACGTTTTATACACTCACCACTAGACACTCAGGCATCCCTCCATTTGAAAACCCCTCACGGGGCTTGGGCCTATCGGCCGGGACGTGGGCAATGATCCGCAGGCTCGTTGGCCTGCTAGCCCGGATATCTCACCAGGGCGTGGGGGTGGTGTTTTTTTGCTGGTTGGTAATCGGTTGGAGGGCTGGTGGGGGCCGATCGTTGGGGATTTCGTGATCGCGGAGCGGAATTGCAACGGATTTCCGGCGGGTTCATGGTTTTTTACTCTGCTCAGCGCAGAACTTCTCCCCGCTCTTCGCTGTCGAAACAGGTCTTCGACCGAAGAGGCCTTGGCAAACTCCTGATTTCTAAGCCATAGGCTGGTTACACTCGCAGAGGTGTCCGTTCCTGACGCCGGAGGTTGCCAAGGATCTCTCGGAACAGCGCCTGATACGGATACGCCTGCGACAACGACAGCACCACCCGTCGCACACTCACACTGATTCGTCCACCGATCTTGAGCAGCCTGGCCCGAATCGTGTTGACCTGAGCTGTCGCCAGCGACGTGCCTTTCAGGCCGAACTCCTTGAGCGCTTTATGCAGCACATACGCCATGGTCGAGAACAGCACCCGCAACTGATTACTGCGCATGGCGTGGGTACTCGTGCGGTCGGCGAACAGGAACAACTGCTGTTCTTTAATCCGGTTCTCCATCTCGCCGCGAGCACAATACAGATCCTCGTATAGCGGCCGGGCAGCCATGCGTCTTTCCGGCAGACTCGTCACCACGAACCGGGGGTTGCTCCCTTTCGATAAGTGCTCAGCCTTGCCCACCACCCGGCGGGCCTGCGACCAGCTTTTCCGGGTGCGATACTCAAAGTCTTTGAACACCCGGGAAGAGGCCTGAGTCTGCTCGAACAGAGCTTGCGCCTCGTGCAATTCTTTCCCGATGATGTTCAGCAATCTCTTGTTCTTGGCCAGGCCGAAGACATAATCCACGCGGTTTTGTTCACACCAGTGCAGGATCGCTTCGCGACAGAAGCCGCTGTCGCCACGCACAATGATCCGCACCTGAGGCCAGGCAGCACGCAGCTTGGGAACGATCTTCGCCAAGACCTCCACGGTGCCCGCACAGGCGTCGATATTCGAGGGTTTGAGTAAGGCCAGGAGCGGCCAGCCATCACAAAAACAGTACAGCGGCAGGTAGCAATAATTCTGGTAGTACCCGTGAAAGAACTTGCCAAGCTGATCGCCGTGAATGGGGTTGTCTGTGGCGTCGAAGTCGAGAATCAGTTCTGGCGGTACGCACAGTTTGGCCTTCATCCGAATGAAGATATCGACCAGCGTTTCCTGCAACTGGTCGATGCTGGCGACAATCTTCTTGTAGCGACTTTTCGCACTGGCTCCGGGCGGTGTGAGTTCCAGCCGGTTGAGCGTGCTCTTGCCCGCCAGCGGCTTGCCGTGATCTTGTGGATGGAGGCGATTGTGGCCAGTGATATCCTTTCGTCCACAGAGCAGCGCCAGGAGAGGATCATGGCGAAGTTGTTCGTGATCGTTGAGGTCTTCATACCCCAAAGCCAGCCCCATCACCCGCTGGAGCAGGAGTTCTTCCACGGTGAATTCAATGAGTTCTTCATCGCGATGATCGGTGAAACACCCGGCCAACTGGCGGACGATGCCGAACCGCTCTTCGACTTCGCGGAGTAAGAGCCCCCCGGCATCGGAAGTGATCTTCCCGCCGTCAAAATCAGCGACCACTTCCCGGCGATCGTGGTGCTGAAAGAGCAGCTGCTGCGTGTTACACTCTGTCATGACGAGACGTCCTTGTGCTGGCGTGGTGAGTTGTGTGGTAACAACACTTTACGCAAATCCAGGCGTCTCGTTTATGCTGCGCTGTGAGAAATCCGGGCTAGCTGGTTGTTGATCCACGTTTGGATCTTACGCCGCCAGGTTGGTGGTTCTCGTTGGGGTTGATTGATTGACTCCTCTCCCATTCCGATGGGAGAGGCAGGGTGAGGGCGAGCCGATGCTTAATAAGCGATTCGTAGAAGCTCCAGATCATTAGGCATTCCAGGCACGCTTCTCTATTGGGAACGACCACAGGAAAATCCCTCACCCGGCCCCCTTGCGGGGTTTGGGGCGGCGTATGAAGCCAGTTGTTCATTCACGAATGGGTCTTACGCCGCCAGGGTGGTAGTGTTTTTTTGCGGGGGCGGATCGTGGTTGGTCGGGCGGTATTAGGGAGATGGTGGGTTGCGCAAAGCCTTAACCCACCCTACTGTTTAATAACGGTCTCTGGCTACTTGAACGTTGGGAGTTGGTGCATTGCGCTGCGCTTCATGCACCCTACGTAGTAAATGCTTGGCGATAGTAGGCGTTTTTTATGTAGTAGATATCTATTGATAAAAATCTTTCACTCTGCACTGCGTGCCGCCCTCTCCAGCCTGAGCGGGAGAGGGTTGATGGAGGTTTTACTTTTTTCCTACGGCTTGACCCGAACACTTGGCGGCAAACCAGTGTGGGATGAATCGCGGGCCGTTGGTCAGCAGCCTGTTTATTAATCCATCAACGATCAGGCTGCGTTTCTTATCGAGTCCATGGAGTGCTGTCGTTACGACCTGTTCGACCGTACGAACAGAGCCAATAGCGGCACGGGTGGCATTGCCACGGGTGAAGAGTTCTGTTTTTGTCGTGCCGGGACACAAGCCCAGCACGCGCACGTTTCGGCCGCGGCATTCTTCCCAAAGTGCGACCGAGAAAGAAATCACAAACGCTTTGGTCGCTGCATAGACAGTTAAATAGGGGATTGGCTGGAAGCCGGCAATCGAGGCGACGTTGATCACACCTCCTTCGCGGCGTTCCAACATGGCAGGAAGGAAGGCATGTGTCAGCCCCACGAGGGCTGCGATATTGACCATAATTTCGGCGTGCTCGGTCGCAGGGTCGATGGTTTCAAAAGGGCCATAAGTCATGAACCCGGCGTTATTGATCAGCAGGTCGACAGTCAGCCCTTTGGCAGCCACTTCTGCCACCACTTCGGAGACAGCGGGTTCACGGCTCAGATCGGCGGGGATGACGTGCACTTGAATCGCGTGAGCTGCAGAGAGTTCCTGAGCCAGCGCCTGCATGGGTTCGACCGAACGGGCGACGAGAATCAGATTCATTCCTTTGGCTGCCAGCTTTCTGGCAAACTCGGCTCCGATACCAATAGACGCTCCAGTGATCAGGGCTGTTTTACCGCGGTAGGGAAACATCGTGATGTCTGAATCCTTGCAAAGTGTGTACGACCACTCTGTCCTGTGAGAAAGAAAAAAGGCACCCGGGACTTATGGAATGCCGGGTGCCTTTGAAGCAAACTTCGTTGTCAGTTCAAAGCGAATTAAGCGTCTTTGAATGTTTCGATCCGGCGTTGAATATCGATGTTCACGCTTTGATAGCGAGCGACCAGTTTACCGGGGCTGAAGATTTCCCGCGAGAGTTGCTCGATGTCATCGGCGCCCACGGCACTGGTAAGAATGGTGGCGAGGTACTGCTTCCCTAAACGGGATGGCTGGAACTTATCGGCATCGTAGAGCGATGGGTGAACATGCCGGGCGTGGATGCGTCCCCACTGATCGCGCAGCCGGTTGGCCTGGATCGAATCGAGGCGGAAGCCATCTTTGGGCGACCACTGGAGTGTGGCGATGACGTTGTTCTTGCCCTGATGGAGGAGATCAACCGTCTTGCCACCTAATTGTGTGGCATAGAAGCGATCAAACAAAATGGGGCGACCGCCTCGTTGAGTGTGGCCAACTTTTCGTGTGAAGATGGCCGAATCGCCTGATTCGTGCTTACGGCGGCTGCCGAAGAAGTCATCGCCAAATCGCTTAACCAGCATGCGTTTGAGTTCGTCAGCAGCACCGCTGAAGACCACGTTGCCGGCTGGGTCAAAGCTCTTATGAGCGGCTCCCAGTTGATGTCCTGTCGAATCGACGATCCCTTCACCGATCGAAATCACGACGTGCTTTTGCAGGTCGTAAAGTTCGGCAATGCGGTGTTCCAGCTTGTCCATATCGAGCGGAACTTCAGGGATGAGAATGATATCGGGTTGGCCATAGGCTGAGCCGAGAGGGATATAGCCGGAGTCGCGTCCCATGACTTCCACGATGGCAATGCGGCGGTGACTTTCGGCTGTCGTGCGGATTCGCTCGATGCCTTGAGCCACGACGAAGCACGCGGTGGCGTAGCCGGGAGTGGCGAAATTGATGATCTCGTCCAGTTCGATGTTTTCACGTAGCGGCTTGGTCAGGAGTTCCTTGCGGTCACCGGCTTCGTTCCATTCGTGAACTTCATCGAGATAGTTCAAGCCCAGATCGTTATCGATGGTTTTGGGAGCCAGAACGCAGGGGAACATTTCGGAAAGGGGCTGCATGCCGTTGATGGTGCCGTCACCACCCACGCAGATGAGGCCTTCGATTCCGAGTCGTTTTAAGCGAGATCCGATATCGGCGAGGAGATCTTTTTCGGTGGGGTCGACATAGGTTCGGGAGGCGCCGAGAAGAGTGCCTCCTTTGCAGGGATCGAGTTCGGGGATGGTGGTGAAGAGCGGATTCAAGCGGACGTGTGGCATGCGGTGGTCGACCACGCCGGCGAAGCCGCGGATCACGCCGTAAACTTCGATATTCAGTGCATTCGCACGCTCGACGGCCCCGTAAATGGTCGCATTCAAAGCTGGGGTATCGCCGCCAGCGGTGAGGATCGCAATCCGCTTCATCTTCGAACCTTTTGGAAGTAAACAGTTGTCAGAACGCTGATTGTGCCCGAGGAGTGAGCAGCATTTGCATGCCGTCTCAGCCCATGAATGAATTGGTGACGTTGACCTTCCTTCGCCAGATGCCTGTGTTGTTCACTGAAACTGAAGAAAATTCAGTGAAAGTGGCACCGCGTCGGTCTTAAGGTCGATTATCAGCATTCATCGCGCCAAACTCGCGCGAACCGAACAAATCAGCACTCTTATCGCAATTGATGCGTCAGAGTGCCCGCATTTCAATCGTTCATGCCCAGTCCGGCAACTCTGATGTGCAAAGCTTACGGAGAAACTTGGGAAAATGATCAATAGAACAATAGACACTTATGCGTCATGCCTCTCATGGGAGCAAAAACGCCTATTTTTAACACAGTGAACAGTTGCGGATGGCATGGTTCAGGTCACCGCGGGAAGTTCTTCACCGGCATCAGGTGCGGGTTTGCCGCAAAAGATGATTCCTAGCGAGTGGGTAGGGCAGGCTCTCGCCTGCCTTTTCAGATTCAGGAAACAATTCTGGCAGGCAGGGGCCTGCCCTACGGGGAATGGCGTTTTTGCGGGTTATGTGATGGCGGGGAGATCGGCATTTTCCTCTGGGATAGGTTTTCCGCAAAAGATGATTCCCAGTTCATACAGGAGAAGAAGGGGAACCATCATGAGGATCATGCTGGCGGGATCACCTGAGGGAGTGAGCAGCATGGAGGCAATCGCGATGACCAGAATGGCCATGCGGCGTTGCTGTCGAAAAATCTGCGGGGTGAGAATGTTCAACTTGGCCAAAAACATCATGATCAACGGTAATTGAAAGCTGATCCCGAACATCAAGGGGAATGAGACTGCAAAAGAGATCCATTCGGAAATTCGGATTTGTGGATTGATCCCCAGCCGGGCGTTGTATCCCAGAAGGAAATCAAGCATCAAAGGAAAGACCGCGTAATAACAGAAGGCGGCCCCGGACAGAAAAAGAAAGACGCTTACGGGCAGATAGACATGCACGTATTTGCGCTCATGTGGATAAAGACCGGCTGCGACAAAAAGCCAGAGTTGATAAATCACCCAAGGGCTGGCAAGCACCAGACCGGAAACGAAGCCGACTTTGAGATAGGTCATGAAGGCTTCTTGCACATTGAGCGCTACCGGGCGAACGCTGTTTTCGGCGGCTTTGCGCAAAGTGGCAAAGGTGTCGCTCATCACCTTGACGGTAATCGACTTTCCTTTGAGTTCGTCCTTTGGTGCAGGAAGCGTGTCGGGGGAGGCGCTGTGAAGTTGAGAAAGCAGATCATAGGCTGACATTTCCAATTCAATGGCGCGGCTGGGCTTATCACTGGAATTTTGCAGGCTTTCCAGCTCTTTTCGCATGGTGGAGGCTTCAGCAGAATCGGGGGTTTCCGGCTTTCGACCAACAAAGGCCCCCAGGCTTTCCTGGAGATAAGTCCAGAAATCCCATGAGGACATCTTCGGTTGATCCTGAACGAACTCCATCATGTTGTTACGAACAAGAGCGGCATCAATGGGTTGCCGGATGAATGCGACCACATATTCACCAAAGGTGAGAGTGATCACGACGGCAACCATCAGCCCAAGCATTGCCCGGAAGACATGCACGCGGAGCACCTCAAGATGTTCCCCAAATGTCATGGTGGAATCATCGAAGAGATCGCGGGTTTTGATTTTTGGAGTCGTTTTGCCGGATGCAGGAGAAGATGTCTGCGAGGCTGCCATGGAACACTCACGAAGGTCACGAGGGATGTGGCGGTCTCGCGAATCGGAAATCTCGATTCTTTTGACGCCAGACAAACAGACCCGCGACCGACATGCGAGAAGGCTGCTTCCCTGCGATCAGGAGGCAGACAATTGCGGTGCGCGATTGCTGGAAGAGACCGACGATGAGCCGCAAGGATCTTCCGCAGGGCAAACTTATCGTATCAGCTCGTCTCGTTGAATCCAACCTCATCATCCAGATCCGAAGGAAGGAACTGTACTGAAAAAGTTTGGCAGCGACTTCAATGAGAAACGGCCTGCTCACGGAAATGCCGTGAACAGGCCGTTTGAACAATCGGTATACCACACCTGCAAGGAAGTCCTTGCAGAGAGCCAATTCGTTGAATTCTGCCTATGGAGAGAAGTTCTAACCGGCAACAGCATTGAAGACTGACAAACCGGAAGTTCATTCACGCCACAGGATGGCATCAGACGCGAGATGTTCGCTGGGAACTGACGCCGACATCCAGAAGAGATTGCAACTGACGAATTTCCGCCAGCTCATGCTTTCGTTCTTCATCAGTCATGTCAGAACTATCACGAAATTCCAACATGCGGCTGCTGCGGACAAAACGCAGCCCACGCAACAGCAGTTCGCACTGGCGGCTGGAAAGGTCAACGTGCAATGGTTCGCTCATGAGATCCTCAACTATTGGAGAGGAAGCGGCAAGAATCGTTGGTTCACCGAGAATTTGCCGACTCCTCATCCACAAAATACTAACCCGCACAAATTTCGATCTCAAGTTCCTGTCAAGATCATTTTGTGAAGGTTGTAAAACTTAGTAAAGCGGGTTGCCGTCAGCGTGAGCCTCAATCCGTGAAACTTTTCGCTCATCGGCACAAAGGAAACATCAATGCAAATGCAGTTCCAGACATGAAAGCAAGAGCAAGGCCACCAGAAATCGAGCAAGTCAAGTCCCCACGAACTCACAGACCAGACAGTGCCTGGAAATGAATCACCGTCAGGAAAGACTATTTCTTACAAGTGACGAAATCTCTCACGAGAGGCACATCGGCGGTTTTCATCGGCGGTCTTTGCCGGAAATCGATCAAACCCTACGCTCAGCCTAACCGCTACGGGATCAAAGAGACCAGAAACATTCCCGTGCAGAGCTTCACACGACGACCGAGGTCATCGATGGGCAGGCCACTCAACCGATCTGGATCGGAGATCCGATTCCCGGTGCAGAATCCATGACACAAATTCCAGACCCATTTTTCAATCACAATCATCGTAGATTCTGCAAAATGGCGAAACCTGGCGACAATTCCGTTGTAAAAACTCCAGTGGTGAGGAGGCTCTCGATGGGGGATGTGAAGTGCCGTGTTGCCGGTGAATTGAGTTTTGTCGTCACTCACTTGAGTTCATCAGCCAGTGTCATCGTGTGGTTTATTTCTGAATACCAAGGCACATCTGCCCTGATTTGAGATTGGCCGAAACTATTTTCCTGCCAGACACAAGTCATGAGCTAGGTTGATCATACAGGGGATCCTCGCGCTTTGCGGGCCACGAGATTTGATCCCCTTGTTCCTGCATGACTTGGGAGTGTTTAATGTCGACGGAATGTAAACTCTCACCGGCGGAGTACTTACGTCGTGTGGGCGCCAGCGTCGCGAATTCTTTTTCACCCTCTGCTGTCCCTGGGGATGGCACGAAACCACCCACTGCCACAGCAGTCGCCCATGGTTCCACACAAGGTGCGAACGGCCCGACTCCTGCGGTTTCCAGAGGTACTGGTCTCCCGGCAATGGGGTCTCCTAATCGATCAACGCTTGTACAGGAAAACCAGGGGAACACCGCCGCTCGTCTGGCGGGTCACGGTAGTGATCAAAAACTTTCTGGACAAGCTGTGGCTCCTTCATTGCCAGGCACCCAAGGCGACAGTTCGGATGCGTCGATCAACGCGTTGAAGTCCGATATTCGCAACTTGCTCAAATCCAATTCGGCCGCACTGCGCGCTAATATCCCACGAGATCCAATCAGTTCGCGGGAAACGGAATCACTGGTGCCCCCGACTGACGCCACAGATACCCGGCTCAATTCGCTGTTTGAGCGAGTCGAAAATCTGCTGGGGCCAAAGAAATCTAACGGCCAAAATGAATTTTTCCCGCCAGAGCCGCAATCTCTCTATGAAACACGTCTGACAGAAGACGAGATTGAGCGGCTGATACTCAAGTATTTACTTGCCAAGGGAACGGCCACTGGCCGGCAAGTGGCCACTCAATTAAAGCTTCCATTTGGTCTCATTGAACCGATTGTTAAAGGACTTAAGCAGGACATGCTGCTGGCCTATCGCAATACGGCTGAGATGGGCGATTATGAATATTGCATCACAGATGTCGGCCGCGAGCGGGCACGTCGATTCATGGAGGAGTGCACCTATTTCGGAGCGGCTCCCGTTTCTTTACGTGACTATCTCCATGCCATGGAAGCTCAGTCGATAACCCGGCATTATGCCACCGAAGCCAGTCTCAAAGCGGCTTTCAAAGATCTACTGATCAACCCGGCCTTGTTGGATCGTCTAGGCCCTGCCATTAATTCGGGACGGGGCATGTTCCTGTTCGGTGAGCCGGGCAATGGAAAAACCAGCATCGCGGAACGAATTACTCGCTGTTTCGGAAGCACCATCTGGATTCCCCGAGCTTTAGGGATTGATGGCGATGTGATTCGTCTGTTTGATCCGGGCATGCACGATGAGGTGGAAGCTGCTCCGACTGATCAGGGACTGTTCAATCTTACTGGCATTGATCAACGCTGGGTTCAAATCGTCCGGCCCACGATTGTCGCCGGAGGTGAGTTGACGATGGATCAACTGGAAGTCACACAGAATCTTACCACCAAGATCTGTGAGGCCCCGCTTCAATTGAAAAGTAATTGCGGCACCTTTGTGATCGATGACTTCGGTCGCCAGCGAATGCCTGTCGCTGAACTGCTCAACCGTTGGATTGTCCCGCTGGAAAAACGCTATGACTTCCTGAATTTACCCAGTGGGAAAAAAATTCAGGTGCCGTTCGATCAGTTGATCATTTTTTCGACGAACCTGGAACCTCGTGATCTGGTTGATGGTGCGTTTTTACGGCGAATTCCCTACAAAATCCAGGTGCCTGATCCCACTGAAATCGAGTTTCGAGGCATCCTACAACGCCTCTCGCCTCATCTGGGTTTTCAATACAACGAACAGGCCGTGTCCTATCTGATTAGCAAGCATTACACGGCGGTCAATCGCCCATTTCGTGCCTGCCAGCCGCGAGATTTATTACTTCAGGTGAAGAATTACTGCACTTATAAAAATCTTGCCAAGCAGATGACGCCCGAAGCCTTTGATTTTGCTGTCGATAACTATTTTTCTGTCATGTAAAAATAGCCACAGCGAATAAAAATTGAAACAGATAGGTGAATACACCTCCAACGGACTTGACAAGCTGAAATGCCAACCTAGGTTTCCTTTAGTCAACGTGACGCTAGCAGACTTGAAAGCTGCGGGCCATAACGTCTCGAACCCATTCGGTGTTTTGCTATTTCAGGAGCTGCTCGATGATGACTCGTTCAAACTCGCCACGTACCTCACGTCGACGTGGGTTCACACTTGTTGAAGTTCTGATTGTCGTGGTGATTCTGGGCATTCTTGCCGCCACCGTTTTGCCACAGTTTACAGCGGCAACGGATGATGCCAAGGAAGCCTCACTTCGCCAGAACCTGCAACTGCTGCGAAGCCAGATTCAGATGTTCCGCTTCCAGCACGATGGCAAATTCCCCGGCGATGGTGGCACCGACCCGACCAAGGTTGTTGAGCAACTGACGATGGCCACAAAAGCCGATCTGACAACAGCCCCTCCCGGCACCGCAGGATTCCAGTTCGGCCCCTATGTCGTGGGTCAGCTTCCTGTGAACCCATATAGCGGCGGCCGAGCCATTAAGATGGTTTCTGATGTTGCCGGCACCGTTCCCGATATGACGGAAGTCATCAGTGGCGAAAAGGTTGGCTGGATCTACAATGCTGCCACAGGGGAAATCAAGGCAAACGCCAGCGGTAAGGCTGCTGACGACAAGGATCTGGATGATATCTAAATTGATGATGTGATCGTTCCGACGATTCATCGCTAATATCAAACGAAGACGGCAGCTCATTGATAGAGTTGCCGTCTTTCGTTTGATATCACGTCGATAGCAAACATTGATACAAAAAAGAGATCTCGGTAATATCATCACCATATTGTCCAGAATGTGAATGATCCGTAACGGGGAAAAGATGTCGGCAGGTGAAGTAATCATTCGAGACGCCACGCCGGCAGAAATTCCGCTGTTGAGAGACCTCTTTCTGGCGGCCGTCGCGACGTTGACGACCGGTCAATATAGCGAGGCCGAACGAGCGGCGTGGATGACCGGGGCGGATGATATTGAAGGATTCCATGCCAGAATGATTGCTCGCAAGCCGTTCGTTGCTCTGTGGGGTGGTCAGGTCGCAGGATATTCCGATTTGCAGCCAGAGGGTCTGATTGACCATTTCTTTGTCGCCCCCTTCGCTGCCAAACAAGGCGTGGGCCAGGCGATGCTGAAGCATATCGAGCGACTGGCCACCGCAAGGGGACTGCCAGAAATTTGCGCCCATATCAGCCTGACAGCCGAACCGTTTTTCCTGAGAAACGGCTTTGAGGTTGTACAACGAAATCAGGTGGAGCGAGCAGGTATCATGCTCAAGAATGCTCTCATGAGAAAGGTGCTAACAAGTTGATCTCTTCAGAGACGTCGATCTTTCATCTCCTTCACTGAGACAATCTTGAGAACTTGTTGCATTCTATGCTTTCAAGATACAGCAGCTGTCGTTTATATGTGAGAATGAGCGGAATTGCTGGTGAAGCGTTTTCCAGCAGTTTTGTTTGATTTCACTTATCACTGCCTGTCATGCGTCATTTTTACAATGAACGATTGGCGCGTTGACAGGCATTGGACCTAATTTCAGTGAGGCCACCATGCTTTCTCGCCGTACGTTTCTCAAGAGTTCGCTGGCTGTGGGTGCACCGTTCATTCTGCCTTCCCGGTTGTTTGGTGCCCAGGCTCCCAGTGAGCGGCTGCGGGTGGCGTTTATTGGAACGGGGAATCAGGGGATGGGCTTGCTCAAGCGGTTTCTCGCCGCCGAGATGGGTCAGGTGGTGGCGGTCTGTGACGTCAATGAGGGGAGCTTCGGCTACAAGGAACCCGACCATTTCTACGGCCGCCTTCCTGCGAAAGAAGTAGTGGAAGCTGACGCGAAAAAGCGAAGCAAGAGCGGCACTGTCCCACAATGCGACGCCTATGCCGATTTCCGGAAAGTGCTGGATCGGAAGGATGTTGATGCCGTCGTGATTGTGGTGCCTGATCACTGGCATCGCATCATCAGCGTGATGGCTTTGGAGGCGGGGAAGGATGTTTATTGCGAGAAGCCGCTGACATTTTCGGTCGCTGACGGACGGTCGATGATCGACGCCGTTCGGAAGCATAAGAAAGTCTTCCAGACAGGGAGCCACGAACGCTCCAATCCTGTCAGCCAGTTTGTGTGCGAGGCAGCAAAAAGCGGGAAAATCGGCACCCTTCAAAAGGTGATTACGAAGGTCGGTTACAACAATAAAGTGGGGCCGGGGCCAGGCTGGCAGGGGATGCCGGTGCCCGCGACGTTTGACTATCGCACCTGGCTAGGCCCGGCACCGGAGGCGGCGTACCACGTCGACCGCTGCCTTTACCGTTTCCGTTTTCACTATGATTACTCGGGCGGACAGATCACCAACTTCGGGGCGCATTGCAACGATATGGCTCACTGGGGGATGGGGCTGGATGTTGGTGGCCCGACAGAAATCGAATGCCTCGATGCCAAATTCCTCCCCACGGGCAGCCTCTTTAATACCGCGACAGAAACCCGCTTTCGCTGCAAATATGCCAATGGTGTTGAACTGCTTTGTGAGAGCGGCCCCGAGATGGTGCAGACCCGCTTTGAAGGGAGCAACGGCTGGCTGCAGACGGGTTACAAAGGAACGACCGCTTCTGATCCCGCCCTTTTGAAAGATTGCCCACCACCAGCCAAGGGAACCAGCGACCCGCATTCAGCCCATCTCGCAAACTTTGTGGAGTGCGTGAAGACGCGGAAAGAGCCGCGGGCGCCGGTGGAGGTAGGCGTCTCTTCTGCCAACCTCTGCCATATCGCCAACGCCATGATCCGCCTCTTTCCGGAAACTGGCCCTTTGGTGGCCAAGTGGGACGCGCAGGGGGAGAAGTTCATCGATAATGACGAGGCGAACAAGATGCTGGTGCGGGAGGAGCGCAGTCCTTGGGGTTAGGGTGAGGCGTGTGGCTTTATGTAGGGTGCATGGAGTCTTCGGAATGCACCAGCTTCACAGTGACAGTCTGAATAGGTGTATTGGCAAGCATCTCACCGCTACATCTCTGGAAAGTAGACTCAATGGTTCTCGACGAGAGCATACTGCGATCTATTATCATCAAATGTCTTCAAACTAAGCCTTCTGGTGACGGGAGGATGAAATACGACATTATTTTTCAGCAAATTGCACAAGTAGCGATAAAGGAAGACTATAAGACAAAAGATCAGTCTAATGCTTGGATCAGAAAGGGGACTGATGCCCTAGAGCTAAACGATGCCCTAAAGGCACCAGCCATGGATATCATTTGGGATCTCATTATTGAAGGAGTGCTTCGACCCGGTGACGGTCATCAGAATCTAGATTTACCATACATTCATGTTACAAAACATGGGAAAGAGGCTCTTCAAGGGCTCGTTAATCCGTATGACCCAACTGGTTACTTGCAAAACTTGAAAAGCCAAATTCCAGAAATTGATTGGGTCATCGAAATGTATATTGCAGAGGCTGCAGAGACCTTACGGCGTAATTGTCTTCTATCGTCCACAGTTACACTCGGTTGTGCCTCTGAAAAAGCAATTTTGCTGCTTTCCGAGGCTTTCAGAAACACGTTGGATGAAAATGTTATAACAACTTATGACAAAAAGGTTTTGGATCAACGATACATTAGTACAAAGCAAGCGGCCTTTCTGGAGTACCTCAAAAAAAGCGAAGAAAAACTAAAGGAACATTTTTCTTCAGAATGGTGGAAGACTTGCAAAACATCTCTCGATTTTGTGTTTACATGCCTCCGACTTTACAGAAATGAGGCGGGCCACCCCTCGGGCGATAAGCAAACCAAAGAGCAGATTACGGCAAATTTGACAATATTTCCACTTTACCTGCGGCACGTCTATGAACTGATTGAGTGGTGTAAAAGGAATTCTGTAGTAATAAGTGTTTGTCCAGAATCCTAAGAGAAGAATTAGGATCTAGCGTTGCATGCTTTTGATTTTATGCAGACCATAATTGGTGCATTAGCATGTACTCTACGAAATCCCCCCGGAAGAGATGGTTGGGAATGATCCGCAAGCCGACGACAACTGATTCCGTGCTTGATGAAATCCATCAGACCCGCCGGGAGATTTTTGAACGATTCAGCGGCGATGCGAAAGCGATACTGGAGGATGCGCGGAAGCGTCAGGAGGCCTCCGGACGGCCAATGTGGCAACCTCGAGGGGTTGACATTCCTCTTCTGGAAAAGTCCGGAACTTTACTGCCGACTGTTCCATGATTGCCCGGACTACTCGCCCTTTCCTATGGACATGATCATCCCAGGGAACTTGATACCTCTTGATCTGTCTTGCATTGATCCCTCGGACAACGGCAAATCTTATCGTGATGGCGTGCGAGATCTTGCCAAAGCCAGAATCTCCTGCTCGGAAAGCTGACGAGTATTCATGGCACTGCGGCTGGCTTTCAATTGCCCGGTGATGGCTTCCGAAGCCAGGGCAAATTCACCAGCCGTCTGTGTGGCAACACGATCCATCAGTTGCGGTGATTCGCTGAACATCGCTTTGACCTTGTTGATGGACAGGCTATCGTTCAAGCGGCCAATCGCCCAGGTCGCGCAATTGCTGCGGCAAGTCGAGTCGAGATCACCGGGAGCCTGTGTCGCCAGAAACACTCCCAGACCACCAGAACGGGCCCGCTTCAACAGATTGAGTAACGGTTCTTTGGTCGAAGGCTTGCTGGTCGCAGGGACGTAAATATCAGCCTCATCCAGCAGAAGCACCCCCTGAAGAGTCGCTCTGGGATGAGCACTGACATGCCGACCAAGGGTCATCAGAAAGCGTGACATCCAGAACTGGACAGCCGACAGATCAACCAGCGATTTGAGACTGATGATCGACAGAGGGACGCGGCCATCAGCAGTCACTGACAGCATCCGCGAAGCCTCCAGCGGCGTCCCTTCTGTCGAAAGGAGCACTTGTCGCGCGATGCGAAGATTATTGATTTGCCGTGCCAACTGAAGATAGACACTGGGTTGATTGTAAGGAAACTGCCTGGTGAGTTCTTGTTCTTGTCGACCGATGACGGTTTCAATAAGCTCCAACGTCACTTCACTTCCGGGAGCGTCAACCAACAACTGGAGAGTCATTAGCACGATTGGCTGGTATTCCTCCCATTTGCTTTTTGACAAGTTGAGCATTCCAAGAATGCTTGCTGTCGTCGCGTCGAGAGCTGCAATCCGTTCACTGTCAGGGATCTGTGCCACACCCTCGGGAACCAGGGGCAATAGCAGGTTGTGCCCGGTGGGATCGCCAGGAGTGTAAACGGAAATCTCCAGCTTCTGCTTGAGGCGCGAAGCACGTTCGAGCAGGGCGGGATCGTTCGCAGTCCCCCAGTCATCCGAGGCATAGGTCGCCAGATCTCCCTTGCGGTCAACCAGAATGGCCGGGATCCCTTGCAGTAACAGTTGCTCCAGAACATTGAGCGCCAGCGTCGTCTTGCCACTCCCCGCGCCACCAACAAACGCCGCATGCCGCTTGAAGATTTCCGATGACAACTCAACCGGTGCCGCTCGCAACCCCTGCGTCATCCCCAGCACGATCTGGCCTGTCACTGGCTGGTCTTTTACTGGAGGAGGTGGCGGCAACGGGCCTCCTTCAGTGTGTGAACCGTTCTTGCCAGTTTCCTCCGGCTTTTGTTCCTCTTTTACTTCTGGATAAAGCGGAATCTTGTCGAGATCCAGCAGATCGGCCAGAGGCTTCACATCGTTCAGCGGTCGGCTGGTTGTGCGCCATTCCAGATACTGCCCCTGGATCGAGTGCTGCTCATGAAACGCGCGGAGAGCCGTTAAAAATCGCCAGTGGCTGTTTTCCCAGACAATCCTTTTGAACTGATTGTTGGGAAGCGAGAGGAGCAGTCCGCCAATCTTGGTTCCCTTTTTTACCAGAGGGAATGCGGTGTTACGCAACAGGGCGGCTGGCTGGTCTCCCGCCAATTTGACAATTGACTCGACCCGCTTATGAAGCTTTCCGCCCTGGGCGTTCTCATCACAAAACGCCGCCAGAAGTTTGGACTCTTTGGTCACGCCTCCGATAGTGGCTCCAACAAGCAACGAACCCTCATGAAGATCGGGCGACCATTCCGCTGCGGGTTGTCTTTCCAGTGTGCATTGTTCAATGGCCCAGTGAAGCAGCCGCAATTGTTGTTCGGGATCTTCCGGGACGCTGGGCGCCGCGCTTGACAGAAAATCATTCCATTCCTGTGGCCACATAATTTGTGGTGGGGGCGGTGGAAGCGGCTCCTCCGATTCACCCTTCGCCAAACGGTCCCGAAACGCCCGGCAGGCGAAGAGAATGTCGCGGGCTGTCAGTCCTTCCAGCGTGTCAATGAACTCCTCGGTAAAGGGAGCAATCGTTTCCGCATTTTCCAGCCCAGCCTGCTCATAGACGGACTTCAGGCGGGTCTCAATGATTTGCTTCGCCTCATCACGCGTGCGACTGGCAATCAGTTGGATTGTCGAGGGATCTTTGGCAACCCGCGCAAGCACCGGCTCTGGAAGTCGCGGTTCCAGCAGGTAATACAGATCCGCCAGACAACCCACGACACAAAGCGCCCCGGGAACTCTTCCTATCAGCGAGGAAATCGCCTGCATGGCGTGACGGAACCGGTGTTCTAACCGCGTGGGGTCTTCGTCGAAATTCGCCATTTCTTCCAGTTGATCGACGAGAATCACCAGAGTCTTGTTGGTGATCTGCCGCATGATCCGGCCAAGGTGTTCGATCATATGGCTGGGGGCGTCGTCGGCCACCCAACGCGGCATTTCCGGAAGAACCTTCTCATCGAAAGAAGTGAACGACTCGCAGCGGAGATACTTGAGCACCCGTGTGTGAACTTTATGATTTCTCGGAATGAGCGAAAGGAGCGCGCGGAGAATCCCCGCATCCAGTTCGCGATTCCCAGGACGGGCCTGAAGCGAGTCAGCTAACTCATTGGTCAACTGCGCAAGCTCATCAAAAGTCATTTCGTCTTCGCGAAGCCGTTGAATCTCTTTGGGAAGAAATAACTCGACCTGCTGACCAACAGCATCAGCCAGCTTCATCAGTCCGGTCAAATCACTGTCGGGTTCAAAGTAAATCTCATCGAGCGAATTGATGAGGTTCGACAAGACATACTGCGGATAATTTTGTGTCCCGGTGGTCATCTGGAGATAACCACAAAAGCCATCGTTGCTGTAATGGACGTGGTTTCTAAAGAAGCGGAGCAGGTGCGTTTTACCACTCCCCGCTTCACCCAGCACCAACTGGATCAGACCGTAGGGGGCACCTCCTTCAGCTTTGAGCCGCCGAAGAAGTCTGTCGAACTGCAGCCGGGCCGATTCATGGATATCAAACACATCGAAGTTATCATGCCGCCAGATCTGATCCTTTTGGCACACCGCGTGGAGAACCTCCTCGCCACGCGGAGAGAGCAACGCCTGAAGATAAGGATCACCGGGGAGACCCATATCAGCAACGGCGAGCAGTGATTCAGTGTCAGCAGACATATCGACCGGCCTCGTGAAAGAATGGATGAAAACCTGAAGAATGGATCAAACGGCCTCACTCACGGGACGGGTGGTGGTGATTCACCCTGTTTGATAAGAAAGTGGTAAGTCACGTGCCCATCCTCGATGCGGGATCGCTCAATCGTCTGGGGATCAAAACGGTCTGGGAGGTCAACACGACCGAGTGGCAATTGGTGGCTTTTGAATAGAGCCAGGAGCGCGTGCCGAAACTCGTCAAGCGTTCCCCGTCGGTCAGCAGGCAGGTGCTGCCAAAGGTCATCGATAAAAACGCGATGCGAGCCAAGCGGGCCAACAGGAATGTCAGGCAAGGCGGCATGGATGTCGGCCAGAGTGAATGTGCATGCCATTGGCGAAACATCGCCACTTGAAACATCCCCCCGTGAAACATCGCCTTGTGAAGCACTTGCTGCTTGCCGGATTTGCTGACGAATGAGCGATTGAGCCACATCTCTACTCGACTCACCCAGCTGCTGCTGAGCCAGCAGTTTGATGACCTGAGCGGATGTCAGCGAGCGGTCAGTCTGCAAGGAAACGGTTGCCAGAACATTCGCTGGCGTCAGCTTCTTTCGCGAACTGACGTTCAATTCTTTCCACGCCAATGCCAGCAACAACTGACTGATCGTGGTGACAGGCTCTGTCAGTTGATAGGCCTGTTTCAGATATTCCAGCAGCAGATGATCCGTTGTCTTGGCTTTGGAACCGGGGAGGGCAAAGCCGCAGATCCGGGGGACAATCTGCCTGGCGAGAAGTTGAGGCCAGCGGAGATTTTTGGGAAGTGCTTCTGCGGGAGAAAAACCGCAAAATTTCCGGGCAGCCGCCAGACCACTTGGCGTCAGCACCAGTTGATCAGCTTCGAGATCGCCTTCATAACGAAGCGATCCCAATGCGTCTTCAAACAGACTTCGCCATTGCCCTGCCGAATACTGCTGAGCAAACAGCGGCCCCAGAGCTTTGGAAAGAACAGCCTGCGAAGGTGCCTTGGCCTGCGGAATCAGCAGACGCGCAAGAATCAACTGTGAAGCAAGCCTGACAGGAGATGACAATGACATCGGCTGGCCCGCAAAGATGTCGACTGTAAAAAAACGCCACCATCAAAAATCGCCACCAACGCAACACATCCCGGCTGCTACTGGACAAAATGGCGACTGAATAAGAATACAGTCCCTCAGCACGCCATTGCGAATACCATTTTCAGCAATCAATGTTTTTTTCGCGAACCGTCCCCTCGCATCCCCTTGCGGGGTTTGTGGCGGCCCCCTTGCGGGGTTCGGGGCGGCGTATGGCAGCCGGTTGTTCATCCACGAATGGGTCTTACGCCGCCAGAATCATGTTTCATGTAGGCATTGATTTACT
Organism: Planctopirus sp. SH287; assembly: GCF_056500625.1. Classification (NCBI taxonomy): domain Bacteria; kingdom Pseudomonadati; phylum Planctomycetota; class Planctomycetia; order Planctomycetales; family Planctomycetaceae; genus Planctopirus; species Planctopirus sp. SH287. The sequence continues at coordinate 4,821,773 of NZ_CM151403.1, forward strand.
CCTCTCCCATTCCAATGGGAGAGGCTGGGTGAGGGCGAGCCGAAACTTAATAACTGCTGGATTCCTATGTATTATGTAGGGTGCATGAAGCGCTAGCGCAATGCACCAACTGCAAACAAATCCACCACAAAACATCGACTATCATATCTGCCATGCAAATAGAAACCCGGGCACACTTCTCTATAGATAACACCCACTGGAAAATCCCTCACCCGGCACTCCGTGCCACCCTCTCCCGCCTGCGCGGGCGAGGGTTGATTGCCTGGTTTGAGAAATGACGAGATCTCTTTCCGGGTCGTCGATCACTCGGTTCCAGCAGAAATTTCTGATATGCTTTTCTGTCGATGCGTTGTTGTCTGGTTCTTCGAGTGCTTTCAGCGGATATGATCCCGTGAATTGGAATACTCTCTCTTCGTCTGTTCTGCCGCTGGTTATCTACGCGTTCTCTGGTGGAATTCTATTTGATCACGTGGCTTGTGCTCAGAATTCTGGTGGGGAAGCGGCAATCACCGCAGAGACCTTTCCCGCGCCGTTCAACACGGAAAAGTCGTTGGGTGAGCCGCAGATGAGTGCCGTGAAGTCGGCGGCGGGAACTCAGATGCCAGCTGGTTTCGAGGTTTCGGTCTTCGCCGCTGAACCCGATGTCCAGAACCCGATCGCCATGAGTTGGGACAGCCGGGGAAGGCTGTGGATTGCTGAAAACTACACCTACGCCGAACGCCCTGTCCGTTTTGAGGACTCACTGCGCGATCGTGTGCTCATGCTGGAAGACACGAACGGCGATGGTGTGATGGATCGTCGCACGGTCTTTACTGAGAACGTCCGCTGCCTGACCAGTGTGGCAGTTGGTCATGACGGAGTCTGGTTACTTTGTTTGCCGCAACTGGTCTTCATTCCTGATGCGAATCATGATGGTGTCCCTGATGGGCCATCTCAGGTGATGCTCGATGGTTTTGAAGTCGCGAAGGAAAATTACCATAACTTTGCAAACGGTTTGAAGTGGGGGCCGGATGGCTGGCTCTATGGCCGGTGTGGAGGTTCCTGCCCCGCACAAATCGGCTTACCGGATTCGCCACCGGAAGCGAGGGCCGCACTGGAAGGGGGACTTTGGCGGTATCACCCTGTCAGTCGTCAATTCGATGTTCTGACGACTGGCACCACCAATCCCTGGGGCCATGACTGGAACGAACAATACGAAGCCTTCTTCGTCAACACGGTCAATGGTCACTTGTGGCATGCCATTCCGGGTGCTCACTTCACCCGACCATTTACTTTGGATCCCAATACAAGAACCTACGGGCTGATTGATCAGCACGCCGATCATTTTCACTTTGATACCGGCAAGAGCTGGACGGCTTCGCGCGATGGCGCGGCAAATTCTCTCGGCGGCGGGCACGCTCACTCGGGCACAATGATCTATCTGGGCAATCAGTGGCCTCAAGAGTACCACAACCAGCTTTTCACTGTGAACCTGCATGGTCGGCGGATCAATGTCGAACAACTGGATCGCGAAGGGAGCGGCTACGTGGGCCGCCATCGACCTGACATGTTTCTTTCACCAGATCTCTGGTTTCGTGGCATTGATTTAGATTACGGCCCGGATGGCAGTGTGTTTGTCATCGACTGGAGTGATACCGGCGAATGCCACGAAAACACGGGAGTCCATCGCACCAGCGGCCGGGTTTTCAAAGTGAGTTTTCCCTCGAAGTCATCCAGCCCCGTCAAGCCATCAGCATCCCTGATGATCGATAGTCAAAGTGATGCCGACCTCATCGAGATGCAGGGGCATCCCAATGAATGGTTTGTTCGACAGGCACGACTGGAATTGGCATCGCGAGCGAGGAAAGGGACACTCACAAGCGAAACAGTCTCGAAACTTCAACAACGGATGATTGAAGCTTCGGAACCACGTGTGAAGCTGAGGCTGCTTGCCACACTGGGTACGGTTCTGGGCATGCAGGGAAAAACGCTTGATAAAAAAGCTTTAGAACACGCGATCACTTCGCCCGATGAGTCCATCAGAGCATGGGGAATTCGCCTGGCGACCGATGCTTTTCCGCTGGACGATGCCATGAGCCGGCAGCGGGTTCTGCCTCCTCAGGCAGCAGCAAAACAGGCACTGGCACTTTCACCACAACTGCTGAACCAGTTTTGCGATCTGGCCGAGGAAGACCGCTCCTCACTCGTGCGGCTTACGCTGGCTTCAACACTTCAACGCCTCCCGCTGGCAACGAGGCCACATCTGGCAATCGCGCTCATGAGTCACCCAGGTGAAGCAGATGACCACAACTTACCACTGATGGTCTGGTACGGCTTAATTCCTGTGGCCGAGGTGGCTCCTGCGGATTTGGTTCCCGTTTGTCTGGCCAGCCAGTGGCCGTTGACCCGACAGTTAATCACTCGCCGCTTGGCAGAAGAGATTGAATCACGCCCGCAGGTGATGGAGGAATTGCTGCGGGAAGTGACAACCAGAAAAGACCTCTCACTCACTCAGGATCTTGTCACAGGGATGACAGCCGGTTTGAAGGGATGGCGAAAAGCGAAAGCCCCAGCGGCATGGCCTGCTTTTGTTGCCATGGTTGAAACTCTGGATCTGGCGTCTGCCGGCGATGCCAGCCAGAAGAACTCCCTGCCATCACGTCTGCGCGATCTGAGCATCCTGTTCGGTGATGGCCGAGCGATGGGCGATGTGCGTCAGGTGGCATTGGATCAGAATGCCGATCCTGCCAGCCGGCTGGCAGCACTGGACACGCTGGCCGAGAGCCACCCCGATGATCTGGCCGAAATTTTGATGCCACTGCTCAAGGATGCCCGTTTCAATGTCTCTGCCGCTCGTGGGCTGGCTCAATGGAACCATGCCAAAGCGAATCGCGTTCAAATTGGCCAGCAGATTGCCGGACATTATCGGGCCTTCCGCGCACCGGTGAGACCGCAGATCATTGCGCTACTGACGACGCGCAAAGAATACGCCAAGGCGTTGATGAAAGCTGTTGCTGAGGGGAAGCTTCCCGTGGCCGATCTGACCGCCTTTGATATTCGTCAGATGCGATCATTACGCGATGCCGAACTGGACGAACAATTGACGAGTCATTGGGGCGGCGTTCGCGAAACCAGCGCGGACAAGCTCAAGGCCATCGAAGATCTCAAGGGGCGATTGACGCCGGATGTCTTTGCCAAAGCCGTGCTGACGGATGGTCGCCTGCTGTTTACCCAGCATTGTTCCAAATGCCATAAGCTCTATGGCGAGGGGGGCGCAATCGGCCCGGATTTAACAGGATCGCAACGGTCAAATCTGGATTACCTGTTGGAAAACATCATCGATCCCAGTGCTGTCGTCTCCAAGGATTACCGGATGTCGATTGCCGAGCTGGAAGATGGCCGAGTCATTTCCGGCGTCGTTGTCGAACAATCTCCCCGAACAATCACGCTGCAAACACAGACCGAACGAATCACACTGGAACGCAGTGAAATTGCCGAACTTTCACCGACAGAACTCTCCCCCATGCCGGAAGGGATTCTGAATTCCCTCTCGCCCGAACAGATCCGTGATCTGCTGGGTTATCTCAGACATTCTCAGCAGGTTCCGCTGCCATTGTCACCACCTTTGGGACAGTAACCATGGCAGTGATAAGCCAGATAGAACATTTGCCAGGTCATTGATCGTTATCGCACAGGGTCTGATTTGAGATCTGTTTTTCGCAATGCCTTGCCTGCCAGAGCACCTGTCGGCGTGCCCTGATTGACTGCCGGTGTCCCGTTCACAAATACGTACTGCATACCTTGGGCGTACTGATACGGATCTTCATAAGTCGCCGTATCGATGAACGCTTTGGGATCAAAGACCACGATATCGGCGGCCAGGCCAACTTTCAGAAGTCCACGATCTGTCATGCCGATAATTTCTGCCGGCAGCCCCGTGGCACTGCGGATAGCTTGTTCTAAAGGGAGCACTCCCTCCCGAATCGCATAGTGTCCGATCTTCCGGGGGAAAGTTCCAAAGCCTCGCGGATGAGGGCGGTTGGCGCCTGGAATCTGTGCCGAAGCATCAGAGGCTGTCGCCACCCAGGGAAGCGTCATCGCCAGACGAACGTCGTCTTCACTCATAGAAAAACTGACAATGCTGGCTCCACCGTCCCGAATAATTTTCTCGGCCACCTGAAGAGCACTGCTTTTTTCTGATTCAGCAATCTGTTTCAAGCTCTTGCCGACATATTCCGGATGCGTGGCACAGCGGGCGATCACAACGTGATGACCGTCATCAGCATCTTTAAGCTTATTAGCAACGGTTTCGCGAATGCGCGGGCCTGTCTCAGGATCATCCAGCCTACCGATCAGTCCTTTACTTCCGCCAGAATTAGCCCAACTGGGAAAGAGAAATGGCTGTATCGATGTGCTTAATGCAATGTATGGATATTGGTCTGCCGTGACCTTCTGCCCTTGAGCGCGGGCCTTTTCGATCAGATCAATCGCGACGCGGATTCGTCCCCAATTCGACATCCCCGCCGATTTGAGGTGCGAAATATGAACCGGGCAACCCGCTTTCTCACCGATTTCAATCGCTTCCTGAACTGAAGCTGGCAGGCTGGAATCCTCTCCACGAATATGGCTGGCATAAATCCCATTAGCAGTAGCGACAACCTTCGCTATCTCTATCAACTCATCGGTATTAGCATAAGAACTGGGAGTATAGATGAGGCCCGTCGACATACCCCATGCCCCATCATCCATCGCAGTTTTCGCCAGACCCCGCATCTGTTCGAGTTCTTCAGGTGTGGCTTTACGGTTCACACTTCCGATGACACGGGATCGCAACGATCCTTGAGGGAGCAGATGAGCGACGTTTGTCCCCGCTCCCGCAGCGTTGATCTTGTCGTAATACTCGGCCACATCGACAGGGCCGTTACCACAGTTTCCCGTGACAGACGTGGTGCAGCCCTGCAGGAGATAATTCACGCAAGCGCGTCGATCAGGGGAAATCACAGAAGAATCGCTATGGGTATGCAGGTCAATAAATCCCGGCGCGATCACCAGCCCTTTGATATCAATCTGCCAGGTCGCATCAGGGCCATCCCCTGCACCCACAGAAGTGATTTTCCCGTTATTAAAAGAAACATGCCCAGTGAATGGGGCACCGCCAGATCCATCATAGATCAGGCCATTTTTGAGCACGACATCATCAATCGCCAGCAGATTCTGTGGAAAAGCAACCACTATAAGCACAGTGAAAAAGCAACCGAACGTTCGCAAAAAGATCTGCTTATTCATCACATAAATCTCATGAATTTGTTTCAACAAGTAGGGTGCATGAAGTTCCGACGGAATGCACCAATAAATATGATTAATTCACCCCGCTTCTCAGAATCGTTCCAGTCGATAAGGATGGGGGTCAATGTGTGGTGTGGTATTTGTCAGCAATTCGGTGAGCAGCTTTCCGGTGGCGGTGGCCATCGAAAGCCCCAGCATGCAATGGCCGGCGGCCATCCAGGCATTGCCTAACCGGGGAATTCGCCCGACCAGCGGAACTTCATCGGCACTCATCGGACGCCAGCCATACCATTTCTCGATGACTGGCGAAGCGACGGGATCATGTAAATAGAATTTGGCAGTATCGGTCAATAGTCCCAGACGATCTTCGCGAAGTGTTGCATCATACCCCGCGAATTCCATGGTTGAGCCAATCCGGTAGCCGCTGGCCATCGGAGTGATCGCGACCCGATGATCTTCAAAAATCATCGGATAGGTGGGGCACATGGCCGGCCTTGGCATGGTGATCGAATAGCCCTTGCCAGGCTCAATCGGGATGGCCACTTTGAGCTTCTTCTGGATGAGCCGTGACCATGCTCCCGTCGCGAAAATGACATGATCCGTTTCCAGATGTCCTAACGAAGTATGAATAGACTGGATCTGTGAACCCTTCGCTTCCAGATCAAGAAACTCACAGTTCTCGCGAATCTCGACCCCCATCTGGATCAATCGCTCCTTCCATGATTTCATCAGCATATTAGGGCGTAAATGAGCATCGCAGTCATAGAGCCACGCTCCCGCAACGACAGGTTTTAATGTCGGTTCCATCTCTAATAATTCTGGCGCATCGATCCGTCGCGCGGGAAGATCAAACTCGTCAGATAGTAGCTTGTTCGTCTTTTCAAATGACTCAAAATGATGCGGATCATGATGGACAAACAGCAGGCCACGCGTTTCCCAGTCACATTCGCCCAAAACTTCGGCCTCGATCAATTGCTCATAAAGACGCCGGGATGATTGCAGTAGTGCGTGCCGGGCCTTCCCCGCTTGGAGCATATCACTCGAATTGCACTTCATCGCAAATCGAAAAAACCATTGCCATGTTGCTAAATCAAGTCGCGGACGAATCTTGAATGGTGAGTTTCTTTGAAAGAGTGTTTTTAATGACGACGTAATAGCTCCAGGTCGGCAGAGCGGCAAGACATGACTGGGAGAGATATAGCCACAATTTCCATGGGAGCATCCTTGGCCGAATGTTCCTTTATCGATCATGATCACACGGCATCCTGCCAATGCCAGGTAATAAGCACAGGCAGAACCGACAACACCTGCGCCAATAATGACGACAGGCTTGGCAGAACTTCCCGGAGATGTTGCCACTCCCGTTACATTGGCAGGTGCGTAAGTGGAAACTTTGGACGTAGCACTGATCATGGTTGTTGATACATTCATCTAAATTATCTAGTCACTCAAAATTGTCTTTTCAGCGAAATCCATTGGTAGGGTGCATGCAGCAAAGCGAAATGCACCATCTCTCGCATCTGGTAGTCAATTGGTGCATTTCGCTACGCTGCATGCACCCTACATTATTTATCACTTGTGGATGTGGCGCCGACGCGAGATGACTGTTTCGCACATTCATTCCACGCCCAGCGAAATAAGTTGCGAGCATCCACATAGCGGGCGTCTTGAGATGTTGACCCCAGAACGACGACAACCAATCGACGAGAATCGCGTTCACCAACTGCAACCAGGCAAGCACCAGCTTGAGGAGTCGTGCCGGTTTTCATACCGAGATATCCCTCGGTATTGAGTAACTGATTAGAATTCTTCCATAGTTCATAGCGAACATATCCCGGCGCCCCCGTCAGCTTTCCAATCGCCTGTCGAGTCTGGACAAACGGGAGAATATCTCCATCTCGCACCAGCATCGCGGAAAATTGTGCCAATTCACGGGCGGTCGTATGATGACCCGGCGATGAAAGTCCATGCGGATTAGCAAAATGCGTCTGCTTCAACCCCAACCCTTCTGCTGTTCGATTCATCTCGGTAATGAACAAGCGAAACGGATCTTTAAGATCGGGCTGATCAACGGGCGGGGCAAAGCGTGAACCCAGATTTTCGGCAACCACCACCGACGCATCATTCCCTGAAGGGAGCAACAACCCATAGAGCAAATCTCGCCACGTCAGTTGTTCACCATGTTGGAGATTCGCCGTACTTCCCGAGGTCAGATCGCCCCGGCGGGAGACAGTGACGAGCGAATCAAGCAACTGAGGATCTTTTTTTGCGGCTCTTAAGACAATCCACGCGGTCATCAGCTTCGTGGTACTGGCCATCTCCCGTTCGTCATTGTGATGCTCTCCCCCCACGATCTCGCCCGTATCAGCGTCGAGAACCACCCAGGCTTTACAGGTGACAAAGGGGACGCCACTGAGTGATTCGGCCGGCGATTTCTCCGCTTGATTTGGCTTATCCTGTAAAGGATCAAGGATAGGCGAATCGCTGGTCATCAGCGGCCCAAGTGCACGCCAGGTCAGGGAATCGACAATCCCTGTGGCAGGTAAATGGTGCAGCTTTTGATAGGACTTGACAGCATCTTCTGTCGCTTCATCGAATTTGCCACTGATCGATAGTTGAGGCGATGGGGCGAGTTTCCAATTGAGCGTACGTTGTAGCGCCTCAACCTGCCACCCGTCGGATAGTAATCCTAATGGTCGAGCAGGGTTCGGAATCGGTGCTTTTGAAGAGGCTTTAACACTGGAACTCTCCTGTCCTATCGCGACCGATGCCATCAAAATCAAAGCTACGGAAAATGCGACTCGCCCAATCATCTTGTGTATCCATTTCGTCATTTCGATCAATGGAGATATTCCTGCGTAAACTTTTTTACCCCTTGACGACTGATGAGCCAGATATCAATCTCATCCTAACATCTTCAAGGACTCTCTCGATTCAGATGAATTTCAATATCATTACTTCCTGTTTGAACAGCCTTCACTAAAGTCGTCTTATTAATATCTGATAGGATCGCCGGAAATCTGCGTGAACGATCTTCTTCACCTTCGGCGTCCATCGTGCCAACAGCAATTTTGTAATTACCCGTAATAAAGTCCCGTTTCCCACGTCCACGAAAGATTCTGAAGCGGCCTTGTTCATCGGTCATCCCAAAGCCTTCCTGCTCATCATCTAATGATTTAAATGTTACAGCCATTCCCTTGGCAGGTTTGCCGTCAATCGTGAGCAACCCTTCAATCGTCCCTACAGATTGCGAGCAACCCTGCACAATCAATGCCAGCAACATCCCTGAAACCAGGACGATTCGTGAATTCCCGAATGGAACGCGATTACAAAGTTCGGTAACGCGGATTTCTTTCATATTTTTAACAATTCGCATGAAGTCGGCATCCTGATACATGCTGTAAGAATTCAGACGAATTAACCCTAAGGATAAGACACGGTCGTGACTTGCTTTTACATGATCGCTATTGATCGAGATGTCTAAATTTCAGGATTAGCCCGCCCATCATCCCGCCAGACCAGATACCGATAGACCGTCGTGTGATCGATATTTTCGTTGACAAGCCGCACACTGCCGTCCCCCATGAGGACATGGACTCCACCAATGTGATAACTACTGACTCCTCGGGCGTTGTAAGCTCCTGTCGTATCATTCAGCGCCTGAACATAGTCATAATTTATGCGGTATACCGCGTGTGTCAGCGTACGATAAGGACGAAGCACATTATTGCGACTGGCGATCCCCGCCCAAACGGCAGCACCAAAAGTTGTTGTAAATCCACTCGTGGATGGGCCAACTGGTGATGAATCACGCTCACTCACGAAAAACGTGTTGGACAACCCATCGCTGACGGCATTAAATCCTAAATAGGAATTTCCAAAGAATACGCCATGAGCATCATTGTTATTCGCCAGCGTTTCGGCTGTGGTTCCCGCTCCACCATATGCCACATAATTTGATGTCGCTGGATAGAAGAAATTCAAGGCACCAAACGCAAATTCATTGACTGGAGGAGCGATATCTGAAGGGCATCGAAAAACGGAAATGGGTGTCTGTAATAGACGCTGATCTTCTGAAGTAAAGGCTGAGACATATCGTGCGCTCAAAGGAATCGTCCCTGGATTTAACGCATTATAAAGTGGGCCCTGATCAAGATAAGGAAGGATCGCGACAGCCCATCCATAGATAGGAATCAGATTGTTAGCTTCATAACCGTACCCTGCTGGCAATTTTTGATATGCGTCATGATAATTATGTAATGCCAGACCAATCTGCTTGAGATTATTCTTGCACTGGCTGCGACGGGCCGCTTCTCTCGCCTGTTGCACGGCGGGGAGTAGCAACGCAATCAATACGGCTATGATCGCAATAACGACCAGTAATTCGATCAGTGTAAAACCTGCTCTAACGCGGCGCATCGGCCTCAGAATATTACGTCGGGTATGTCCAGGCGACGAACGGTGGCAATACAGCATGGCAGCGGCTCCGGGAATGATCGAAAGTCGTCGTGAGTATGAAGCAGATCATTTGGTGCGGCGCTGGATAAGAATCTTGCAGTCTTAAACCGCCTCTTTCAATAGAGCTTTGCGCAGAAATGTTGGGCAAAATCGCAACGGGCGATTCATCAACACTTTCTGATCACTCATGGGTTCGCAGGTCAGAAGGCTTGATTCCCAGGTATTTCCGAAAGGCGTGAGAGAGTTCGACACCACTGGAAAAACTGCAGGCGGTGGCAATGGCGCTGATGGGCATCTCGCTCTCTACCAGCAGATGGCGGGCATGTTCCAGCCGGGTGCGGCGAATTTCCTCGGCCGGTGTTCGGCCCAGCAGGCTGCGAAACTTTTGCTCCAACCCCCGACGGGAGATGGGAAACAACCGCAGGATGTCGGGCACCCGAATCCCTTCACAAGCCCGGGATCTGATGTAGCGCAGGATTTCCGCCAGTTGTGTATCTGCCACTGCCAGAAGGTCTGTGGAATGCCGTGGAATCACCTGCAAAGGAGCAATCAGCTTGGGACGGGTGGGGGCGGGTGATCCTTCCATCATCCGGCTGAGCATTACGCAGGCTTCATGTCCAATCTTGTGGCAATCAAGCTCAATACTGGAAATGGGAGGTGAGGCGATATTGCAGAGCAGGTCATCGGTATCACCCGAGAGGAGCGCGACTTCATCGGGAATATGAATCCCTTCCCCCTGGCAGATTTCCGCCAACTGGCGGGCGGGGACAGGATCGGGGGCGAAAACGGCCAGCGGTGCAGGTTGCCTCCTGATCCACCGCGCGACCTTCTCCGGTTCTGCGTACCAACCGAACTCTTTATGTCCTGACTGATCGAATCCCGTGCAGGGAAAACCCGCCTTCTCGACAACCTGTTGAAATAGCTTCGAGCGATAGTCGGGATAGCGATTCACTCGTGGGGCGTAATAGGCAAACTGACTGAGATTCTTGGATCGAAAATGGTCAAAGGCCATCGTTACTCGCTGCAAATCGTTGGTGACGACGCGGCCGACCCATTTTTCTGACTGCATCAGAACATCCACATCCACAACGGGAATGGCAGCCGCTTGAAGATGGCGAGCCATGGTCAGATCTCGCAACATGGCCACAGCGCCGTCCCCTTTCCATTTCGGCGGCAGCCGCAATCGTCCGTGGGCATCGCGAGGCGAGATAATCAGCGACCAGCGATACTTCTGGGCATAACGTGCAACGGCCTCGACGACGTTTCGCCCCCAGCTGTCGCCGGTTTCAATCAGCACCGCAACGGACTTGTGATAATGCGCCATGATGCCCGCTATCCTGCGGATTCCCTATCCAGGAACCACTGACGTCCCTGTCACTTCCCCGCTGAGGCTTCGGGGTGACGAGAGGCTGAGACATTCTGGTGAGTAGAAAGGTGCCTCACAATGGATTGCGTATTTCCGCAAGAACTTTGCGCAGAACGCCAGTGGAGGTCGCATCGGGAGAAGCGTAATCTGTCACTGAAGTCTTCCGATGAAAATGAAAGGCGAATTGCTGATGGCGTCTTGCATGTCTCCGCTGCGTGTTCAGGGTGTCCTTCTCCTGATGATCTGCTGGTCAACGGGGGACGCCCGCTCGGAAGAACCAATCCAGGCAAAAACCTCTTCAGCCTCGAATGCGGCAGCGAACAAGCCAGCAGGTCGTTCCTCATTCGTCGAGCTGCGCCGGTCGCTTCCTCGCGTTTGGATCAAAGAGCGGATTCGCGTTTTTTATGAGACAAAGGGCGAACATGCCGTCGCTCTGGCGGATCTGAATCAAAATTCTGTCCCTGATGCCGTCGAAGATGTCGCGATGCAATCCTGGGCAGCCCTCACGCTTTGGAAAAGCCTGGGTTTTCCAGACCCTTTCAAGACGGAGCGGTATGCCCAGGCCAATTGGATCGATATCCATTTACTACATAAAGACGCCTTATCGGCCAATGGACTGACATACGATGAACTGCGGCGATTTCAGCGGGAAAGTGATCCGCCAACAACGATCAGCATTTGTGTCGATGTCGCAACTTCTGTGAAACCGGCTGAGAACCAGACGCCGGCTCATGAAATGTTTCATGTCATTCAAAACAGTGCGACCTATTTCAAAAATCGGTGGTTCACTGAAGGGACAGCCCGTTGGTCAGAACAGGGATTACGAGCAGGAGGCCTACCAAAAGGCCAGCAGCAACTGATCTGGCCTCCCAGCCAGGAACTGCTGGAAAAAGTCTATCTATCAAGCTATGACGCCTCATTGAGCTATTGGAGTCCGCTACTGCGACAACACTCGCGCCTGCAAAAACTTCCCATGGATCAACTCCCGCCAGAGTTGAAAGCGGCCCACTATATTAACGGCAAGCACGTGCTGGTCGATGATGAGCTGGCAGGCTGGGATCTGGTTCGTGACATTCTGTTGGCCTTGGGAAAAGCCGATCAGATCGCCTTCAAAGAGCGGAAGCTGACTCGCTGGACGGAAACCGAACAGAAATCCCCAGAGAATGACCCTGTCATTCACGACATTGTCGAGCAAGTAGCTAGTGCGTTGTCAAAGTAGAAAACTCGGGGCTTTTCTGTTGTTAAGTCCGACAACGGAGGACGTTGCGGCGACATCAACCCGAAGACAAAGCCGTGACACGGCACTCGATCGCTAAATATCAATTGATAGTTACTGGTGATGGTCGCTGGTCAAGCGGCTTATCCCACGCGAAGGCCTCGCTGATGGCATGCGAATATCAAGCCTCAGCGCGACGCGACACCGCTCGAACCCTGATGACAAAGCCGTTATTCCGTCATATAGTCTACGGTTCGTCGTAAGGGACAAGTTTCGAGTCGGCACCGGGAACAGGTGGAATATCCCTTGATCCAGGCGGCAAACTTAACCCGTCATAGAGCAACGTCGGGACGCCTTCAGTCCCAGGGGCATAGATTGCCGAGCTGCCAGATGTTGTGGGCGGGCCGTTCAGAGGAGGATAAGTTGGCCCTTCTGGTGGATATTCACCAGGCACCAGAGATTGCGACATTGGCCCGGCACTCACTTGAGGTGCCAGTTGTTTTGGATGCTCAAATCGGCTGGCAGGATGCGTGCGAAGCTGGCGTTCCAGCGCATCGCAATAGGCTTGTTCCGGCCATGGCCCTTCTTCTAACGTGATCTCGTTGTAATCGAAGAGAGTTCCTTTTTCGAGCTGGACGTTCTTGATCGACAGCGAATATTCAATCAGCGAGCGGAAGTAGGAAACGTCAGCGTCGGCCATCCGTCGTTGAGCTTCTAACAACAGGTCGACAGTCGCATTATCAGCATCGAATGCGGCCTGTACGGCTTCCACCTGCTCGCGGGCCGCCATACGACGATTCGCAGCCGTTTCGACAATCTGGTAAGAACGATCGACATCAGCAATCGCATTGCTGAGATCATGGACAACCGACCGTTCCTGTTCAAAGAGGAGTGATCGTTCACGCGCCAGTTGAAGCTCGGCATTACGAACAGCCGCATAAGCCTGGCGGAAGCCCAGAGGCATGGAGAATTCCAGCCCCAGTTGCCACTCCTGAAAATCTCCCGAAACAAGGTCGGAGTAGGCATCGCCAAAACGGCCACTGGTGCCGTCGGGAAGGAGGTCTTTTCCAAACCCGCGGAAACGATAACGAGCCATGGCATCCAGCTGTGGCTTGAGGAAGTTCTTATTGGCCTGAAGTTCCAGCTCTCGCTTGCGGATCTGCCATTTCTGTCGACGAAGCTCTACACGCCGGGTGAGAGCTTCACCCAGTGTGGATTCCCAGGCATAAGCGAGCTTTGCAGCGGAGGGTTCGTCAGCGGTACGGATCAGGCGGCCATCATTGATCGGCATCCCCACTAGCAGCCGCAAACGTCGTTCACAGACAAAGACACCTCCCGTACCACGGAAGGTGCCACCAGTGCTGCCATTATTGGTGCGAGTGCCATCCAGCAGGCGACCATGAAGTGAATTCTGAGCTTCTTCTTGAAAGCGGTAGTATTGTTCGCGGGCCTGCGCTTCTTTTTCCGCCTCGCCACCGCGCCGGCCTTGAGCATACAACGCCTGAATGCGGCGCCAGGTTTCCAGAGCCGCATCACGGGCTGCGATTTTCGATTCCAGATCGCGCCAGGCAAACGAAAGATCCCAATAGGTGTTCTCAATATCGCTCACATAGTTTCGCACTCCCATTTCAAAATCAGCGAGCGAAACATCCGAGTTGATCCGGGCGATGACCACACCATTGATCAATCCCGGCTGAGCATTAGGGCCGGCAATCCGGTTAAAATCGACGCCACCCCCTTGAAGCAGAGGATGTCGAACCTCCCCTTCATACCAGGTTGTCCAGGCGCTGGGGAAAAAGTTACCCGGAGCATTGTTTGCGTCGTATTGCGTGTAATTGCGAAGGGCAAAGGTGGAACCTGTGGCCGCTGTCTTCGAGATCTGCGCCTGATAGACGTTAAAATCCTGAGTCAGCAGACGGGTGCCGCCGCCAAAGAACTGGTTATTCAATGCCCGGTCGTTCTTCTCCCAATTGGCACTGGCGGCAACCTGAGCATCAAACGCACTCAGTGCCGCTTCAATTCCGAAGCGGGGATCCGTTTGGGTAATCGCGGGATCGTTTCTTGTGCGAACAATTTCCGGTGACCTCAGCACCAGCCCGCCCAGATCACGGAAGGCCTTGGACTGAGCCAGACCCAATTGCATCACCTGTTCAAGCGTCAGATCGAGATATTCCGTAGGCGTTTCGCTACTGAGTGAAATGGGGGCACTGGTGGCGGCTAATTCCGCTTCGCCACTCATGGGCTGAATTTGGGGATATTCAATCTTTCGCCCCATCGATTGATAGTGCGATTGATCAACGGCCACATGTGATTGAGGAGTCGGTTGATAACGGGCGCAGCCTGGGCCTGGCAACGTGATCGCTATGATCACGAAGTTGACCCATCGCCAGCGGAGAGTCCGCTTTCGCCGCGACATCCGTGTCTGCCCCTCACTACAAGAGATCTCTGGCTTGTGAACGGAAGCATCCTGCTCCGACAATTCCCTGTTCAGTGAGCGCAGGGAATCTCCACAATCTGCCATCTCATCGTCAGTCATCGGCACATCGACAGGCGTCCTTTGGGCAACTTTCCAGAAGTCTGGATCACCGGCGGTTCCTGCGGAAATGGGTCACGTCACCATCTTTTTGGAGATCAAATGCCTGGAAAAACGTGAAAAAATACTGGAGATCAAGCCATCGTCATTGAAAAGCGCGATTCTCGCCGCAGTGAGCGAATTCCATGCTAAGTTTCAGTGAGGTGCCTAGGGTGGCATTTTGATGACGGGCCAATTGCCTTTCTGTGTCTTCCGGAATTGTTGCATTTTTGCAACATGTTTCTGATGACTGGTTCAGGCAAGAGGCAGGTTCTGATCGCGATGTGTCCGCAGGGCGAATCCATTCATGTCAGGTCTAGCCTACGTACTTTCTCAACTGGAGGGTGCTCTATCCGGTACAGCCGGATTATTGGCGCTGGCCTCGGTTTGTCTGTTCCAACACGGAATTCATGTGTTGCAGCGGCAGCGGGCTGATCGAAGCACGAACCGAATTCTCGGCGAGGTCAAAGGTCTCGAACGTGAAGTGATGAACCTCACTCGTGACAAAATGATCACCCGACTGGAAAACGTGGTTCTTCGTGAGATTCTGACACAGAATGATCCCGAGCGGGCCTACGCGGTTCTCCTGAAACGATTTATCCCTGATACCGATTCGGGATTTGCCGCCATTATTCGTCTGGATCGCAGTACCGGCAGCGTCTTTGAATCGCGCGGTCTCTCGGACGAATCTCTCACACAATTCACGGTTGATACGCATCTGCTGGCGACGCTGGCGTCAGGATCACCTTCCACACTGGAAGATCAGGTTCTCCGCAAAACCCAGCTCCATGCTTCGCTAAGCCCCAGTGATAAACGAAAAGCCAGTCGCATTTTTCTGATCCCCGTAGGGATTGGTCAAGAACTTTGTGCCGTCCTGGCGACCACCCAGTTACTGCCAACAGCTGCTCCTCAAGCCGAACAACTGGAACTCAGTTCCCGGCTCATGGCTTGCGTGGCGGGTTCTCTTAAGCAACTCTTTACTCTTGAGCATCATACCCATCAATTGCGTTCGACTCGCGAAATGCTGGAGTTGCGATCCATCGCCGACAGCCAGAGCGAGCAGCCGCTGCGTATGATCGAGCGGTTCATCGTCCGGCTGGCACAAATCACCGGCTCTGAACGAGCCACCCTTTATGTCATGCCCAAGGAAGGGGCAGCCACGTGCAAACCACTGGTTCGTTGCGGAGTGCAATTGCCCCCCGGCGTCGAAAGCCGCTGGTTCCAGCATGAAGACACCCTGGCCAGCATGGGCCAACTGTATGGGCAAGTGACCATCTTCGATCCACTGCATCTCAAACGCATTGGTGTTGATTCACTCATGCAATCGGCCGTTTCCGCACCGATCCGGCATAAACATCGATTCGCAGGTCTGTTGTGTCTCACACGCCGTCAGTCAGCGGCTCCGTTGCCGGTTGATCTGGAACTGATCAACTGGGCAGCTGATGTGCTGTCGGAAACGATTCAGAAGTCGATCAATTTTTTGCAGATCGAACGTCAGGCCCGACAAGACGGCTTAACGGATCTGGCCAATCGTCGCACTTTTGACCTGCAACTGGCACGAGAAATTGACAGCGTGCAGCAGGGACTCGGTTTGGAATGCTCGCTGCTGCTTTGCGATCTGGATCGCTTCAAATTGATCAATGATCAATATGGTCATCAGGCAGGCGATTTTGTCCTGCGGGAAACGGCACAGATCCTGCGCGAACAAATGGGCAAGATCCGTTCGGGAGATCGGGCGCTGCTTGCTCGATATGGTGGCGAAGAAATGGCCATCCTTCTTCCGGGTGTGGGGATTGCCGGTGCCCTGCGGATCGCCGAAGGAATTCGCGCCTCTATCGATGCACATCCTTTCCCACTGGATTCCACCCTGATGTCGGTAACGATCAGCGTGGGAGTGGCAACTTGCCCATTGCATGCGACATCCCCGGAAGCACTGATTGCCGCAGCGGATGCCGCTCTCTATGAAGCCAAGTCCGCCGGGCGCAATCGCGTCTGCTGCGCCCAGGAACCCGCAGCCATCACCGCCAGCGGCGTGTCTTAAAACCTGCCCGGCACTCTCCCCTCCCCTTGTGGAAAAGGGTCGGGATGTGGCCCATGAACCACCAGTGTTTCCACAGGCCATTTTCGACCCCTTCATCCGGGTGGGTCGCATGTACTGTCTTCAAAAGACTCCGTGCCCTGCTCATCGCTTGAGATGAGTATGCGCAGCACGTGTAGAGCGTCAGTCAATCACAATCTCACAGTGCAAGTTTGCTCAAAGCCGCTGTCTTTTATACGCGACTTTCTCCGGCTTAATTTGATCATAGACGGGCGCCGTGTCGGGAATTCAAAACTCTTCGTGCCATGCTCACGGCTTTGAGCCGGATATCCATTTGATGCCGATCCTTCCTCAGTTCACAGAGCATGCTTGCTCAGAGCCGCTGTCGTTTATACACAACTTTTTCGCCACCTGAACCGCACCATGAAATTGGCATGGGTGGCCCATAGCACCTTGCGGCCGTTACCTCAATATCTGGCATACAGCCGAGGGAATCCAAGGGATTGATGCTGTTCAAAAGTCATAGAGCAGGCTCCCGCCCCATACCGTTCGACTCCCCTCGTGCATTGTCAAAGTATAAAATTCGGGTCACTTCTGTTGTTAGTCCGACAACGGAGGACGTTGCGGCGACATCAACCCGAAAACAAAGCCGTGACACGGCACTCGATCTCTTCCGAATTCCTTCGCGCTCTTCTTTTCTTCGCGGTAAAAATTCTTTGACTCACCGCAAAGGCGCGAAGAACGCAAAGGAGTCATTCCGATGAGCAGGTTTTTCCCCCAGGCCGGAACTCCCGTGGGTTGATCTGGTCATCACCCCTTGATGGTGTCAATGCCGTGCCGCTTGCTCAAGGGAATGAGAAATTTATGTATAAAAGACAGCTCAGAGCCGCAAGCATGGCACAAAACGCCGTTGCCGTGAGCATGCCACCACGCCAAGCATGGCACAGAGAGCAAAGAAAGTTTTGAACAAGAGCTAGCCGTTTCGCCTATCTCGCGATGTTATTCGGCGAGAACGATACGGCTCATTCCAAGCGTCATGTGGTGCAACACTCTGATGACGCCAGATCAAGTGCCTATCGTCAACTGCAACGTCTCGACGGCGAGATCGAAGCGGTTATTGGCACTTTGAAATCATAAAAAAATCAGGTGTGACAGAGTCTGTCATACCCCTGGCGCATAATCTTCGATGTGTCAGACATCGCTCTTGATCCCGGAGCCTCCCATGGAACCAGTCGTTGATGTTTTCTTTCCGGTGATGAGTCAGGCGCCGCTGCCCGCCGATCATGGCTACATCCTGTACGCAGCCCTCTCGCGCACGCTCCCCGAACTCCACCGTGAGAATGGCATGGCGGTGCATCCGATTGCCGGGCGGCTGGTTGGCAGTCGCATGATGCAAACAACCGAGACGAGCCGACTGGCGATCCGTCTCACCGCCGATCGCATCCCCCTAGTGATCCAGTTGGCGGGGCAATCATTGACGCTGGCCGACCGGGTGATACGGGTCGGAGTTCCGAGTGTGCAGGCCCTCGTTCCGGCCACCATCTTGCGCAGCCGGATCACCACGACCAAGAACGGTGAGGACGCCGATAACTTCCGTCGCGAACTCCGCCGCCAACTCGGCTTGTTGAACGTTTCTCCCGATGTGGAACTGACACTTCCCCGCCTCCCCGCGCGGCGTACGATCCGCATCAAGGGGAAGGAGATCGTCGGGCATGAAGTCATCCTCTCCGGCATCGCGGCTCAAGAATCCCTCGACATCCAGATTCACGGCCTGGGCGGCCGCCGCCACATGGGCTGCGGCCTCTTCCTACCGCTGCTCGCCAAGGGGGTGGGGCATGGTACCTGAGCGATTATGGGCGAAAAGCTGGAACCAACAGCTCCCCGGCACACCCCCCATCCATGTATTTCTGCCGCGGCATCTCAGCGATGTCCACGCCGCTTCTGTGCAGATTCTGGACATCACGGCAAAGGATCAACTTCACGCGCTCGGCCTGCCCGCCCGCGAATACGAAGAGCGGTTCCGCTGTATTGTGCGTCTGGCCGCCGTCCTGCACGATCTGGGAAAGGCGAACAACCACTTCCAGGGCATGCTCACCTGGTCTTCCGACCGGTGCAGTAAACCACAAGGCTTGCGACACGAATGGATCTCGGTGCTCCTTGTCCGCGAGAAACTCCGCGAGTGGCTTCTACCGGCTGTTGATGGAAACGAGACCGATCTGAATATCGTCGAATGGATCATCGGTGGCCATCATCCCAAGTTCGGTCGCGACACACCGCCATCTCTCTCCTTGCAAGACGGCGCGTCGCCCGAAGTCATCGTTCACACGAACCACAGCGATTTTCATGGTTGTCTCGAGGTCGTCCAATCCGCCTTTCCCGATGTAGGCCCTCCTCCCCGCTTCGCTGAGCCGTGGGTGATCGAACTGACAGGCGGCGATTCCGCCTTCATCCGGCTCAACCACTCATGGCGAAAGCTGTCCAAAAAATGCTGGGATCGTTTGGAAGAATCGGAGCACCGTCTGGTCGCCGCTGCGAAAGCGACGCTCGTCGCTGCCGACGTGGCCGGTTCCGCACTGCCGGTCGAGGTCGCGGAGGAGGAGACACGCCTCGCATGGATCGCCGATTCCCTTGGCAATGTCCCCCAAGCCGGAGAGCTGGAAGCAATCGTCGAACGACGACTGGAGCAGCAGCGGGAGGAACAACATAACCCGTCGATCCAACTGCGGAAGTTCCAAAAAGACATCGGCGCCTCAAAGAACAATGTCACGCTGGCAGAGGCCGGTTGTGGTTCGGGCAAAACGCTGGCTGCCTACCACTGGGCCGCGTCGAACCACCCAAACAAACGTCTCTGGTTCTGCTATCCCACGACAGGCACCGCGACCGAAGGTTTCCGCGATTACCTGAACAACCCCGAAGAACAGTGGAACTACCGGCTTTTCCACGGTCGCGCCGCGGTCGACATGGCGCTGATCGTAAAGGGGGATCAAGGATCGGCCACCGGTTCAAAAGATGAAACTGCCGAGGAAGCGGAGGCGGCCGATCGCATCGAATCGCTCGACGCCTGGTCGACGCCGGTCGTGAGTTGTACGGTCGACACGGTGCTGGGACTGATCCAGAACAACCGGCGGGGCATCTACGCCTGGCCGGCTCTAGCCGGAGCCGCCTTTGTCTTCGACGAGATCCACGCCTACGACGATAGGCTGTTCGGAGCCTTGCTGCGGTTCCTGGAAGCCCTTCCCGGTTTGCCAACGCTGCTGATGACCGCCAGCTTACCCGAGGCCCGATTAAATTTGTTGCAGGAATCTCTTGCGCGGACGGGCTGCGAGAAATTGAATGTGATCCCCGGCGATCCTGAACTGGAAAACCAACCCCGCTACCACCGCGAAGCGATGCCCGCAGAGTCTTCGCTCCTCGACCGGCGCGTTACAGAGGAATTCGCCCGGGGCGGCAAAATCCTCTGGGTTTGCAATATCGTCCAGCGGGCCATGGATGCAGCCGATCGACTGGCAACACTGGGTCTCAAGCCCGAGGTCTACCATTCCCGCTTCCGCTACTGCGATAGAGTGCAGCGTCACGCGGCCGTCGTCGATGCCTTCAAAAGCAGTCATACCGGCCCAGTTGTCGCCTGTACCACTCAAGTCTGCGAAATGAGCCTCGACCTGGAGGGGGTCACGTTGCTGGTGACTGAACTCGCACCGATTTCGGCCCTGATCCAGCGGCTGGGCCGATTGAATCGCAAGGCAAAAGCCGGCGATCCCACATGCCCGTTCATCGTGATCGACGATCCGAAAACCTGTCACTGTCCCTATGAGGAGAAAGAACTTCAAGCCGCGCGGGAATGGCTCGAGGAACTGCCTGCCACGAACATCAGCCAGCGACATCTGGCGGACGCCTGGAAAAATCAAAGCACAAGCAACCATGATTTTCAGATTGTTGATAGTGCTTGGCTCCAAAGCGGGCCAAATACGAATGTGGCAGCGCTGCGCGAAGGATCACACGGCATCACTGTTATCCGCGAAGCCGATCTGCCTGCCGTGAAGAAATATGAGCAACGTTTGAGGCAGGCCCGTCTGTCAGGGGAAAAGCTTACCGAGTTGGAACGTCGCCCCCGGGAGGACGAGCAAACGCTAGTGAACGTCGCCATCCCCATGCCCCAGCTTTCCGGCGACTGGAGGGAATGGCCGCGCCACCAAGGCCTCCCCTTGGCCCCGCACGACCGGATCGACTATTGCCTCCTCCGCGGGGCAACCTGGAAAAACGCCTGACGGCATCACGGACTTTCATTGAATCATTCCCCAGTCGTTGAGATGCAACTTCATGAAGTCGATCTCGAAAGCCAAACCCACTAAACCCGTCGCGCCGGATCATCTCACGCTACGGCTGTTCGCGCCTGGCATGTCCCATATCCACCGGGCGGGCCTCGGCGGGTTGGCCTGCACGCTGAAATACATTGAAAGCAACTCGAAGCGTTTCAAAGCGGACATGCTGCCGGGTGGCCCTTGGCCAGGCGGACGCCCACCTTGGGAGATCGAAGCGAACCAGATCACGCTAAAATTTGGCGAACCTCAGCGGGCCTCCGCTTTCCTGGAACGGCTTTTCAAACTGGCTTTCCAGATCGGAAATTCCGACGGACTCATCCGGCTTCCTGGTCAATACGAACGGGAGCCGAACCCGGCTGTTCTGGCCGACCTCCAACTGGGGATCACGCTCACCTTCCTGCAACACGGGAAGACCCGCGCGCTCGCCAAGGAATCAACGCCCGCGACCCATGATCCGGATGGCGACGGCATCCCCCCCGTGATTGTTGAGTACCGGGCCTGTTCGAGCTTCAAGCACCAGGACGGCTGGAAGGACTGCATCAACGAAAAGACGGGATGCCTGTCGTCCGCGACGGTTGGCATCGAAGGCCCGCTCAACCCAGGAGCCGTCGTCCGACACAACGCGTTCGCCGGGCCGACGAAGATCGACGAGCCGGTCGAGCGATTGTTGCCCCTCTATTTCGCACTGGTCGGCTGCTTCACAATTCCCGTCAACCGGGGCGTTGGCGTGATGCTGGTTCCCGAGGTTGAGGATCTAAACGACTTCGCGGAGGAGCGGCCCGGCCTGACTCCGGTCGACGGAAAGCAAACACTCACGGCGGGCGCGGCCGACGCAGGTCTCCAGTTGCAAGTGCGGCTCAAGAAACGCCAGTTCCAACTGACGGCCTGCCACGCGATCACCTTTCGACCAACGCCGTGGGCCTCGCAACAAAAGTCGCGCGTCGAATCACTCTACATCCCGGTTCTGGACGACCGGGACATCGATTTATTTGAACGAGCGTGTGCACATCTGCCGTCGCGGTCGACAGTGCGCACGGTTCGCGAATCCGCCGGCAAGGGCAAGGCAAAGGTCGTCACAGAGAAACAGGAGTCGTTCCGCGTCGATAGCGTCGTCCGACCCCTCATCGCCGAAAACCTCGCGTGTTCCCGCCGGTGGTATGCGGGCTTCGGCCGACTGATGACTGCAACGAATCCGGCCACGGACAAACCGTACCGGAACCAGGTGAACTTTGAACGAAAGGGACTCAAGGACATGGTTGACGACGAAAAAGCTTGGTTGGACGACGAGGGGGGATCGCTCGTTGTCAGAGCCGTCCACGAGGCGATCCGCCAGCGATTCGGACAGATCGCCGATGAATACAAAACAAATTCGTCCGGCATGAAAAAGAAGTTTAACACCGAACGCGAGCGACTCCGTCTCGCGTTCGCAGGCGCCAAGACGCCATCCCAGGCGCGAACCGCCTTGTGCGACCTCTTCAGCCGCGGCGGACCGAACAAGCCCCTGCAACAGGCATGGATCAAGATTCTGCCCATGCTGCGCGACGAACAATGGCAATACACGCGGGACCTCGCCCTGCTGGCGCTCGCCAGCTACGTCGGACGAGGGGCCGATACCGAAGCAACCACCGAATCGAAGTAATCACGTTACATTCAACTCCTTTCAAGGAATCCACGTTCATGTCTCTGCATGTCTTCGCGAATTTCGTCACTCCCTTCGGCACCGCCGCGAACAATCGCGCCGAAACCGAGGGCAACATCACGACGCTTCAAAAAGTGCTCTGGATGGGGGAGACTCACAGCACTGTCTCTGCCGAAGCCATCCGCTTCGCCCTGCGTCGGCGACTCTCTTCCGCGGAAGAGACGAACCGCGCCTGGGACGAGGTAGAAAGAGTGAATGGCTGGAAGGACGACGCCTTCAAAGGATGGGCGTCAGAGAAAGGCAAGACTTTTATCGACGACGACCTGCTGGGATTTATGAAAGCGGAAGCGGCCAAAGACGAGGTTGAAGGTTCGGCCAATGTCCGTCGGGCCGTGCTTGAGGTCACCCGCGCGATTTCTCTAACGCCATGGGCGGGCGACGTGACATTCAATGCCGCTTCTCCCGGTGCGACTCCTTCAGCATCCAAAGGGGAGAACAAAAGCAAGAATCCCGTCCCCTATGGCACCGAACTGCACGCTACCCGCTATCAGTACGGCATCGCCCTGACGCCCGAGCGCCTTCGTGATAAATCGCGGGCCGCCAAAGCGGTCGACGCCTTATGTCAACTCGGCACCGTTGCTGGCAACCACGGGCGGTTCCTGTTCGATTTTTCCCCGGAAGCCGTCATTTTCCGGCTCACAGAAGATCCCGCTCCCCGGCTGCTCTATTGCTTCGACACCACCGACGACGGGAAGACCTTCGGCGCTAAGTCACTGCTCCAGCGTCTGAAATCCGAGGACATTCAGGTGGGCGAACTCATCGTCGGAGTCAGCGACCTCGATTCTCCCTTCGCCAGCGCGCTGAAAGAACGGGGAGTCAAGGTTCTGGGTGTGAAGAAAGCCTGCGTTGCAGCCGTCGATAAGATCAATAAAGACCTCAAAGTGAAGGCGTAACACATGCTCGGCGTTTACGTCACCGTTCCCGTCGCCTGCTTCCGCAAGGGGCTGGCGCGCGAATATCTGGAAACGGAACCGCTCCCTCCGCCTGCGACCTGTTACGGCTTCCTCTTGTCGCTTGTGGGCGAGACCGACCGCCGCCGCCATCTCGGGTGCCGCGTCTCTCCTGTCTTGAAAGGCAAGCCGCCAACCAGCGTCGTGCTGCGAACGGTCTGGCGGGTGAAGAAGCTGCCGCTTGGTTCTTCCGGCAACACCCGCCCCGATTACCAGCAGTTGTTGACCAACATCGAACTGGTTATCTGGCTTGATTCCTCCCAGGAATCCGGCGAACGCCTGGAAGATCGCGTACGGTTGGCGCTGGAGAACCCGGCCGCCATCCAGCGGTTCGGCGGTCTTTCATTTGGTGAGAGCACCCATCTCGTTGATGAGGTCACGCTGATCGAACGCGTGGTACTGCAGGAACAAAAGGCAGCCGACCTTCCTCATCGCGTGACGGGACACAAGGGGCGGGCTTTTCTGCTCGCCCCCCGGGGACGACTCACGTTGCCAGTGTGGGTCGATCATGTCGGCTCCGCGAAGACCAGATTCGTGACTGGCGATCTCGTTGAACATTCGCTCGCGGAAGCACCAGATTCACTTCTCATGCCCAAGATCGAGAGCGAGTACGTCTGATGGGTTGATGTTTCCCTTCTTAACCGGAGTGCCCATTCATGGCTGCGTTTGGTGCTGATAATCAAGTCCCTCGCGAGGTCGCGGGGAGGGATGGTGAAGCGGGTGTTGCCGTTGACGAACCGCCGCTGCGGGTGATGTCGCTGCATGCTTTGCTCTATTGCGAGCGGCTCTTCTATTTGGAGGAAGTCGAGGAGATCCGTGTCGCCGACGCTGCGGTCTATGCCGGGCGGAGGTTGCACGAGGAGATAGTGCCGCTCGACGACGAATCGCCGGAGTTTCGGTCACTCGACGTTGCCAGCGAAGCTTGGGGCATCTTCGGCAAGGTCGACGCCGTCCGCCGGCGCGATGGAAAATGGGTTGCTTACGAACATAAGCGCGGTCGCTGTCGGCGCAGCGAGGACAACAAACCTCAAACCTGGCCCAGCGACCGCATCCAGGCCATCGCCTATGCCGTCCTGTTGGAGGAATCGCTTGGTGAACGCATTCCAGAAGCCCGTGTCCGTTACCACGCCGACAATGTCACGGCGTTTGTACCCATCGACGATGCTGCCCGCAGAGAATTGTTCCTGGCGATTGCTCGTGCCCGTGAATTGCGGCAAACCATCGAAAGGCCACCTGTCCATGAAAACGAACGGATGTGCCACCGTTGTTCGCTGGCCCCTGTTTGCCTCCCGGAGGAGGAGCGGTTAGCCGAACGCTCCTTGCCCATCCTTCAGCCTGATGCCGGCGGGTTGACCGAAAATACGTCCGGCGAAGTCATAAAAGAAGAACCATCCCGACCGCGACTCTATCCTGCGACGCGACAGAAGCAGACGCTCCACATTATCTCACCGCGAGCCTATGTATCCCGCAGTGCCGAGACGCTGGTCGTGACCGTGGAAAACGACAAGGAAAAAGTTCCCGTCGAGGATCTCGATGCGATCCTGATCCATGGTTTCGGCCAAATCACCACGCAAGCGATCCAGCTCTGTGCCAAACGCGGAATTTCGGTGCAATGGATGACGACGGGTGGCCAGTTTCTAGCAGGAACCAGCGCCTCCCCCGGTCGCGTGCAGCAACGACTGAGGCAATATGCGGCTCTTTCCAATGAAGAAACGCGTTTCCGCCTGGCTCGGCAATTGATCCATGCCAAGGTCGAGACACAGTTGCGATATCTGTTGCGCAGCACGCGCGGCGATCCCGAGAGTCGCTCCTCCAGCCGTGCGGCTATCGAAGGGATTCGCGAGTCGCTCCGACGCATTCCGTTGTCGACCAACCCGGACTCGTTGCGTGGGTTAGAAGGAATGGCGGCTCGGCATTACTTCGCTGCGATCCCCTCATTATTGGGGAAGTCCGTGCCCGCCGGGTTACATCCCCGCGGACGCACCAAACATCCGCCGCGCGACCGGTTTAACGCCCTGTTGAGCTTTGGTTATGCCTTGATCCATTCAGCCGTTCATCGCAGTACCCTGGCTGTTGGATTGGAACCCGCGTTGGGCATCTTCCATCAGCCGCGAACCTCTGCTCCTCCTCTCGTGCTGGATTTGATGGAATTGTTCCGGACGCCCGTGTGGGAAATGCCCGTCGTCGCCAGCATTAACCGTGGTCAATGGAACGTCGATGCAGACTTCACTGTGGCTGCTAACCAGGTATGGCTGTCGGACGAAGGCCGCAAGAAAGCCATCGGCCTCTTTGAAAAGCGATTGCAGGACTCCTACGTCCACCCGCAGACCAAGCAGGCCCTCTCTTACAGCCGGATGATCGAGTTGGAATGTCGTCTGCTTGAAAAGGAATGGACCGGTTGTCCCGGCTTGTTCGCCCGCTGGCGCATTCGCTGAGTTGGCAAAGGCAAAGATGATTTTCGGACTGGCAACCCACAGTGACATTTCCTCACAGGGCATCCGGCTGACTGTCTTTACTTTCCGCAAATCGTGGGTGCTTGAGATCAAGTCCTGCCGACGGTCGCTGCGGTTCAATTCGGGGATCCATGAAGATGGGCGAACGTCATTGGCATTTGATCACATACGACATCCATGATCCGAAACGCTTGAGGCGAGTCGCCAAAACGTTGGAAGGCTATGGGTCTCGGGTACAGTTCAGCGTTTTTCGCTGCCGGCTGGACAAACCTTCGCTCGAAAAGCTGCGTTGGGAACTTGCGAAGGTGCTGGACATCTCCGATGAACTGCTGGTGATCCCCTTGTGCGATGGATGCGCAGGGAAAGTTCCCCATCATTCCACCGGCGACCAAACAAGCTGGACAGCCCCTCCACCGGGATTTCGGTTGCTTTAACCTTCTTCATGCACCTCCGAGTGGTGCGTTAAGCCGATCGTTCAGACGTCGTCAGAGAGTTGCCTGGTAACGGTTTAGGATGCAGAGAGATCGTCCGAAGATCCATGAATCCAGCCATCATTGAACGCTAAACAGTTATGGAGAAAGGAAATACGATGCGAACGGCATCTCTGGAATCGAAACATCCCCGATTAGAAACAGGAAATCAGCCGTGGTATTTCGGGGTGCATGAAAGATGGTGGGTTAACATAATTTGCGATAACGAGTTATGATCAACGTGGCAAAAAATCCTATGACGCCCCCGGGCGTTGAGCACATGGGGTGATTCTCCCCGCGCCTTCTCCTGACGACTGCAAAAAATCCTATGACGCCCCCGGGCGTTGAGCGCCTGCATGGATGAATAAAAGAAAAAGAGACGACATGTGCTATTCACAATCAGCACAATGGCCAATCTGACGAACCAAAAAAAATCCTGCACCGCCCCTTGCATAAAACAGACAGGTCTGTATATTATCGGTATGAGCAAGACGCGAACCAAATCCTCCGAAGCCCGCCAACGGATCGTGGAAACTGCCGAGCGGCTGTTTTACGCCGAAGGGGTGCGGGCCGTCGGCATCGACCGCATTATCGCTAAAGCGGAAGTGGCGAAGATGTCGCTCTACAACCACTTCACTTCCAAGGACGATCTGATCCTGGCCGTGCTTCAGTACCGGGAAGAAAAGTTTGACGCCATGTTCGCGCAATGGATGGATCGCCATTTGTCCAAACGCATGAACCGCCTCGAAGCGTTCTTCGCCGCCCTGAAGGATTGGTTCGAGAGTCCCGGTTTTCGAGGCTGCATGTTCATCAACACCCGGGTGGAACTGGCAGACGCCACGCACCCGGCTTCGGAATTCTCGGCCTGTCACAAAGTACGATTTCACGAGATGCTTCAAACCATCATCGAAGAATCGAGTGGAGCGAAGGCGGCGGAAACGGTAGCCTCGGCGATTGCTTTGCTGGTTGAAGGGGCGATTGTCACCGCCGTGATGGCACAGTCGTCGGCATCGGCTGACGTGGCAAAGGAGGCTGCGGTGGCCCTGGTGGCGAAAGCCAAACGAAAGTAACGAAACGTTTCTCTTTTTTTGCGAGACAGCAGACAGACTTGTCTGTTTACTCAGTGGATTAACCTAACCCAGGAGACAGAATCATGACCACTCTGAGAAGCTACGCTACCGCACTGACCGTTGCCTTGTTGGCATCGTGGGGCTGGAATGCCAATGCTGATGAACTGAAGACACCGCCAACGCAAGTCTTGCACCGCACGGTGAAGATTGACGGCCTCGACATCTTCTACCGTGAGGCCGGCCCCAAGGATGCCCCCACAGTCTTGCTCCTGCACGGCTTCCCGACGTCTTCGCACATGTTTCGCAACCTGATTCCCGCGTTGGCTGACAAGTACCACGTTGTCGCTCCGGACTATCCCGGCTACGGCTACAGTTCGGCCCCCTCCGTCAAGGACTTCGACTACACCTTCGACAACCTGGCCAGCGTGATCGAGAAGTTCACCGAAAAGGTGGGGTTGAAGACGTATTCGATCTATCTGATGGACTACGGTGCTCCCGTGGGATTCCGTCTCGCTGCCAAGCACCCGGAGCGTGTGCAAACGCTGATCGTGCAGAACGGGAACGCTTACGACGAAGGGATCGACAACGAATTCTGGAAGCCGGTCAAGTTGTACTGGAATGACCGGAGCAAGGAACATGGAGACGCACTGCGCTCGCTACTGACACTCGACGCAACCAAGTGGCAGTACACCACCGGCGTCCGCAATCTGGAAACGGTCAGCCCTGATACCTGGAACCATGTGCAACCCCTCCTGGATCGTCCTGGCAATCAGGAGATTCAACTGGCACTCTTTTACAGCTATGGCAGCAACCCGCCGCTGTATCCGAAGTGGCAGGAATACTTCCGTAAGCACCAGCCACCGACGTTGATCGTCTGGGGCAAGAACGACCAAATCTTTCCTGCTGCCGGTGCGTTCCCTTACAAACGTGATCTGAAGAGCCTGGAGTTTCACCTGCTCGACACGGGGCACTTTGCTCTCGAAGAAGATGGGGCGACGATCGCCACACTGATCCGTGATTTTCTCGACAAGCAACTGACAAAATAGCCCTGCATCGTTTATTGAAATTAGCCAACTGACACTCAACCGGGTGCCTGGCCGTGTCTGGGCATCCGGTACCTCTTTCAACGCAACAATACGTCAGGGAAAAAACATGACCATCATCCGTCCGCCTTTCACATTGGAAACTGCCACCGCCAAGGTGCGTGCCGCAGAAGATGCCTGGAACAGTTGTGATCCGCAGCGGGTGTCCCTCGCCTATTCCGTGGACTCTGAATGGCGGAATCGGGATCAGTTCGTTCAAGGCCGGAATCAGATTCAAGCCTTTCTGGCGAGCAAATGGGAACGGGAACTCGACTACCGCCTCACGAAGGGACTTTGGAGTTTCACCGAGAACCGGATCGCCGTCCGCTTCCAGTACGAATACCACGATGCTCACGGCCAGTGGTTCAGGGCTTATGGGAATGAACTCTGGGAATTTGATGATGACGGGCTGATGCGGCGGCGAGAGGCGAGCATCAACGATTTGCGAATTCAAGAGCACGAACGGAAGTTCCACTGGCCTGCCCCCGGCCCGCGACCAGCGGATGACGCGGGGATCCCAAACGTGAAGTAATAAGGAGTCGTTCCATGCGTCAGTTTTCGAGTGACATCGCCTTCACGCCCGCCGTGAAAGGCATTCAGGCTGACAAAGGCTCTCGTTCCAGTTACGCCCGCATGGAAATGGGCGGCGGTTGGGAGACAACCGTGACGCCGGGGTTGGAAGGGTTTCTGGCTGATCTGGATATGTTCTATCTGGGAACCGCCAATGCTGAGAGGCAGCCTTACATCCAGTATCGAGGAGGTTCCCCCGGTTTTCTCAGGAAGGTCGATGAGAAGACGTTGGGCTTTGCCGACTTTGGCGGCAATCGCCAGTACATCACCCTCGGCAATCTGTCGGAGAACCCCAAGGCGTTCATCTTCCTGATGGACTACGCCCACAGCCAACGCATCAAGCTCTGGGGCACGGCTCGTGTTGTGGAAAACGATATGGCCTTGCTCGAACGTCTGCGTGATGCGTCCTATCCAGGCAAGGTCGAGCGGGCCATTCTGTTCGAGATTGAAGCCTGGGACGTCAATTGCCCGCAGCACATTCATCGCCGGTTCTCGCAGAAGCAGGTGGCTCCCGTCATTGAGCAGTTGCAGGGCCGTATTGCGGAACTGGAAGCCAGGCTCAAGGCTCTCGAAACGAAAGAATAAGACGGGTGAGCCAGCATTGGGGTGACGAAGACAATTTGAAAGAAGACTGCGGTTGCTACGATCCTCCGCCTTCCAAACCAAGCACGGAGAACAAGTCAGGAACGGCAAAGCCAAAGAAACGAGGGAAGTGAAATGGCCACGAAGACGCAGTTTCGATTGAAGGGAAAGAACAAAGACTCCTATTTGGAGCTTGTTCTCGATTTCCCTCTGGCTTCAATCAAGAGTGACGATCATCTGGAAGAAGCCCAGAAGGTCATGGATGCTTTGCTGGCTCGTGGCACTCTGAATGAGGGCGAAGAAACCTACCTTGATGCCTTGAGCGATCTCGTGGGTGCTTATGAAGACGAGCATCACGCCGGCGTCTGACGCCGAAATGCTTCAGCATCTTCTTGATGCCAAAGGGGTCACTCAGGCACAGTTGAGCCGGGACGCTGATCTTCCCAAATCCACGATCTCCGAAGTTCTGAAGGGTAAGAAGCGGTTCAGTCGGCAGATGATCCACAAGCTGGCAGATTACTTCCAGGTCGATGTGTCGGTCCTGGCAGCAAACATCTGAAAATGCTCATCCGGCCTGCCACTTTCAAAGGCACCTATTTTCTCGCCAATCCTAATCGAGCTGCATGAGGGCGAATTTCAGGTAGCGGAATTCGCGGAGGGCCAGTGGGGCCGGATGATCGGCAGGGGGGCCGTTGAAGGTGAGAATGCGGCCACGACGCCGGGCGGCGCTGAGAGACTCTTCACAGATTTCCAGAAACTGCTGGTCGCGAAGATGGCTGGAACATGAAGCCGTTGCCAGCAAGCCTGCCGGACTGACCAACTCAGCCGCCATGCCAAACAGCCGTTCATAACTGGCGATAGCCCGCGTTAATGCTTCCTGTGAAGGAGCAAACGAAGGGGGATCGACGATGATCACTTCCCAACGATGGCCAGCTTTCTTCGCTTCAGCCAGGTAATCAAAAACATCAGCTGCCACCGCATCGTGCTGGCTTTCTGGAAGCTCATTGAGTTCCCAATGCTGGCGGGAAACTTCGATCGCAGGTTCAGCCACATCAACGCTGGTGACATGCTGGGCGCCGCCCACACCGGCAGCAACTGAAAATCCGCCTGTATAACTGAAGAGGTTCAACACCCGGCGATTGTACGCCAGCTTACGAATCAAAGCCCGGTTTTCCCGTTGATCGAGAAAGAAGCCTGTTTTCTGGCCGTGCAGGACATCCGAAGTGAACTTGAGGCCATATTCCAGAAACGGGACGGCGGGGTGATCGAGTTCTCCCCCAATAATGCGCGGATCTTTTCCCCGGTCGCGTTCCCGTTGAACGACCGCCTTGACCCGTGTGGCCTGCATGAGCCACTCGGCGATTCCTTCTGCATCCCAGAAGCTGGTTGCGGCGGGGCCATCGAGCTTAATGACAGCGACATCGCCATAAATATCAACCACCAACCCTGGCAGGCCATCTCCTTCGCCATGGAAAAGGCGAAAACCGGTGGTCTGACTGGTTCGCCCCGTGATGTCATCAACCGGAGTCACGCCTTCCACCTGATCGCGAGCGGAACCATCGCGAGAGGATGGGCTGCGAAACAAGGCTTTTCTCAGTCGATAAGCCCGGTCAAACTGTCTGCGTGCCCAGCGGTCATCAAGCTTGTCTTTGTCTTCGACCGTGCAGGCGCGAAAGGCAATCGGGCTGGCGGGGTCTAGATATCCCTTGGCAATCTCCCGATTGTGTTTGTAATCGAGCAGCACTGCTTTCGATCCGGCAGGAACCTTGGGGATCTCGCGCAGAGACTCGGCATAAACCCAGGGGTGACCCCGCCGGATGGATCGAGAAAGATCTCGGGCCAGGCGGAGATGAACAGGTGGGCGATCAACGGGTCGAATCAGTGACATAGCGACAGTGTGACAAGGAGTCGCATCGTCCGCCAGTGGATGACCTCTGCACGACAGCTCTACAGGATGAAACTGCCTGATGTCCTGCTCCTTCTCCCGTTCGGACGGGAGAAGGCCGGGATGAGGGCGAGCCGTGGGACAAATAGCGATCATCCAACATGCCCGCCAATAGCTAGCCAGTCACGTTGCTCTATTGAAAATATCCATTGGAAAGACCCTCACCCGGCACTTCGTGCCACCCTCTCCCGCAAGGCGGGCGAGGGCTGCGAGACAGCATTGTCCTTCCTGCCCCTTCTCCCGCGTTCGGACGAGTGCAGGGTAGCCCCGGTTGAAATTCCGATTTCTACCGGGGTGGCACAGCCACAAGAGGTTTCTCGCTTCCAGGCGGTTCAGGCCGCCTGAACCGCCTGTGCCTCTGGCACACAGGTAGCCCGCAGACGGGCAACCTGTGCTACTCACTCACTGCTTAACACGTCGAATCTGAAGGGAAGCTGCCCGAGTGACTGACCGCAGGCGGGCATTCGTTCAGTTCTATCCTGAGTCTGCCGTTTGGATTAACATAAGAATTCAATCAACGATGATCGATGAATATGACCGAGAGCGAGATTTCTCCTAACTCAATTCGCACACGACTCCACCACGAAAAGACTTCAGGGAAACAACTGATGCGATCCTCATTTGGCAGTTCCAATCGCCGTCAATTTCTTGGTCAAACAGCGGGGTTGTTGACCGCGGCCGGTTTATCGACGGCGATTCCTTATGTTGGTTCGCAACGTCTGAGAGCTGATGAGCCGGCGCTGGACTTGATTTCAGCCGACATTAAAAGGCTGATCACCCGTCAGGCGACGCCCTTTAATGCCGAACCGCCGGCTCCTGAATTGACGTCACAGTTCATGACACCGACGCGCAGTCTGTATGTCCGTAGTCATGGCAAGATTCCCAGGATCGACCCTCAATCATTTTCAGTCAGTATCAGCGGTTTGGTTGAACAGCCGATGACGTTCACCGTGGATGACTTGCAGGAACGATTTCCAGCCAGATCGACGCTCGCGATGATGATCTGTGCGGGAAATCGTCGGAATGAGTTTGCGTTGAAAGGACGAAAGGCACCAGGTGTGCCCTGGGATGTCGGCGCTATTGGTTACTGTGACTGGCAGGGAGTTTCGTTATCCGACGTGCTTCAGTTCTGCCGGTTAAAAGCCGGGGCGAAGCATGTCTGGTTTGAAGGGTTGGACGCTGTTGAAGGACATGGTGACCCCTTTGCCTTCGGCGCCTCGATCCCACTGGAAAAGACGATGGAACAGCGGGTTGGTGAAGAAGCACTGCTGGCCTGGGGCATGAACGGTGACCCGTTGCTTCCCGAGCATGGGTTTCCTTTAAGAGGCGTGGTTCCCGGCTACATCGGAGCGCGCAGTGTGAAGTGGCTGGCAAAGGTGATTGTCAGCGATCGTCCTTCACCCAACTTTTTTGTGCAGGATGTTTATAAGGTTGTGCTCGACGACAAGCCGGAATCGACGGCCAATGCCGAACCGATCATGGAGTACATTCTTAACTCCGCGATCACTGAGATCCGGCCCTTTGAGAAGTCACTGCGCGTTCGAGGCTATGCAGTCCCTCAGGGAAGTTTTGGGAATACGATTGAGCGGGTGGAAGTGAGCACAGATCTGGGAAAAACGTGGCAACAGGCCCGGATCGCCACGACTCCCACTCGCAATGCGTGGGCTTTGTGGAGCCTGACAATTCCTGCCAAAGACGTCCAGACCGTCACGGTGCGAGCCTTTGACCAAGCCGGGAATCAACAGCCTGAAACACAGCCTTTCAATGTGAAAGGCTATCAACTCAACTCGTGGCACACACTTCCTGTGGCAGGGTCACAGCCTGCCCGATCCTGATCTTTCTGGCTGATGATCAAATTGCTGAGTCTGGCCATGAATAGGGGAAAGAAATTTTCGCGTGCGGGCGAACTTTCCCAGCGAATGGTTGTCCTGCAGATTACTTTCAGAATCACTGCAACGTGAAAAAAAGTTGAGTGAAAAATGTGCGGTCAGAAACCTTTGTGATCATGGCCGATCTGAGGTTCAAGAAGGAAGCAGGCCTATGGAAACCATGATCACAACTTCGCAGATTGAAGCGTACCTTGCCGGTGGGGAAAAACTGGTAACGGCATTTTCTGGTCTGACATCAGAGGAACTGCAGGCTTATCCGGTACCGGGAACCTGGAGCCTGCAGCAGATTGCCACGCACATTTATGACAGCGATCTTATCGGAACCGACCGGATGAAACGGATCGCGGCGATGGATAATCCGCTGATCTGTGCTTATGACGAATCCGCGTTCAATGTTCTGCCGGGAATGAGCGAACTGGATGTGATCGCGGCGTGTGAGGTCGTGCGTACAAACCGCAGGTTTATGGCCGAACATCTGAAGCGATTTTCACCGGAAATGTTTGCCCGCACGGGGATTCATACCGAGGTGGGCAAAGTCAGCCTGGCCGATCAGGTGGTGAAATACACCTGGCATCTGGAACATCACCTGAAGTTCGCCTACGAAAAGCGGGCACTGCTCGGGAAACCTTTGCAGTAGACACTCAGTTTCGTGCCATCTTCACGGCTCTGAGTGAGCATACCGGATGTTCATTTGACGCCGATGTTCCATCAATTCACAGAGCATGCTTGCTAAACATGGCACATCTCTCTTTCAACTGCATTCTGGCGGCGTAAGCGCATTCGTGAATGAACAACCGACCCTCATGCAACGCCACAAACCCCGCAAGGGGGGAAAGCGAAGAAGCAGAAAAGCGAAAAAGCCAGAAGAGTATAGAAGAGCTTTTCAGCACGTTCAGAGCACTGCTGACAAAGACGCAGTGCTCTGGGCGATTAACCGACTGCATTCTGGCGGCGTAAGACCCATTCGCGAATGAACGACCGACCAGCAGGCCAACGAGCCTGCGGATCTTCAGCCAACGGCCCGGCCGATAGGCCCAAACCCCGCGAGGGGTTACTTTTTGCCGCGGGAACGTTGTAGCTGGAAGAATTCTTGGAGGATCTCTTTGCAGTCTTGTGCCAAGACACCGCCCAGGACGGCACAACGGTGGTTAAGGCGTGGGTCGTCGGTGATCTGGTAGAGCGTGTGGCAGGCGCCGGCTTTGGGATCGGTGATGCCGTAGACCACGCGGGGGATCCGAGCCTGGACAATCGCGCCGGCACACATGGGGCAGGGTTCGAGCGTGACGTAGAGCGTGCAGTCTTCCAGTCGCCAGTCGCCGATGGATTCTGCCGCTTGGGTGATTGCGACGATTTCGGCGTGTGCGGTGGGATCTTTGAGTTGCTCTCGCTGATTCCATGCGGCTCCGATGATCTGCTCGTTTTTGACGATGACCGCGCCGATGGGAACTTCTTCTTCGGAAAAGGCCTGTTGTGCCAGATCGAGTGCCTGCCGCATCCACCGGTCGTGGGGTTGGAGCACGTTGTCAAACATTTCGGAGAGTTGCTGAGACATGGCTGGGCCGGATTAACTTGGAAAATGGCAATGATCAACCACTTTTAGCATGCCATACATTCTGCAAGCGAACCACTTTGAATGGCGGCGAGAATGGCCATGTTCCGGGTCAATTCGGCATGTTTTGCTGTACATGAACCTTCTTCGCACGAATTTCCTCTTTCGTGAGGACGGACTTTCCGGTGCGTTTTTTGTAATCTTGTCCGTGAGTTTCGTGATGAAAATGAGTGTTTGCGGCGACTCACCCCCTTTTCATTACAGATCCTGATAAGTCAAAAGTCGTTTCAATAGCCCTGATTTTTTCAACGAGGTCAGACTGTCACGACAGGAACCTTCCGGCGGAGTCGGCCGGGGAGAGAGCCTGTCGCCGTCTGGTCAGGATGTTTCCCTCATGATTGCTTCTACTCCTTCAGTCTCGTCTCCTGTTTCGATTCAACTTCCTGATGGTTCTGTGAAGGAATTTCCTGCGGATGTCACTCCGCTGGCGATTGCGGAATCGATCAGTCCCCGCCTGGCACAAGCCGCCATTGCCGCTCGCGTGGGTGAGAAAATCACTGATCTGAAGCGACCTGTGGCCGAGAGCACTGACGTTCGGCCTGCGCCTGTGCAGATTCTCACAGAAAAAGACGCCTCTTCGCTGGGCGTGCTGCGTCACTCGTGTGCTCACGTGATGGCTCGGGCCATCATGCGTGTCTTTCCCGGAGTGCAACTGGCCTTCGGCCCGACCACTGGGCATGGCTTTTACTATGACCTCGATCTGCCACATAAGCTGAGCGAAGACGACTTTGCCCGCATTGAAGCCGAGATGGCCAAGCTGGTGGGACTGGCCGAACCATTTGAACGCTTCATGACCGGGCGTGATGAAGCCCTGGCGATGCTGGAAGGAATGGGGCAGAAGCTCAAGTGCGAACATATCCGCACGGGGTTGTCAGCCGAAGAAAGCGTCAGCTTCTATCGTCAGGGTGAGTTTGTGGATCTTTGCCGGGGGCCGCACATTCCGGATGCTGGAAGGATCAAGGCGTTCCGTTTGTTGAGCGTGGCTGGTGCTTATTGGAAGGGTGATGCCAGCGGCCAGCAATTGCAGCGGGTTTACGGCACCGCCTGGTTTTCGCAAAAAGATCTCGATGCCCATCTGGAGCAGGTCAATGAGGCCAAACGTCGTGATCACCGTGTGCTGGGCAAGCAGTTGAACCTGTTTTCGATCAGTCCGGAAGTCGGTGCAGGGCTTTGTCTCTGGCTGCCCAAGGGAGCCACTGTTCGGGCATTGCTGGAAGAGTTCATCAAGGGGGAACTCCTCAAGCGGGGCTACCAGCCGGTCTACACCCCGCACATCGGGCGTGTGGAATTGTATGAGACCAGTGGTCACTTCCCTTACTACCGTGATTCTCAGTTCACACCGCTTTATGGCCATGACGGGGGCCAATTGATCGACTTCTGGATTCGCAAGCTTCAAGAAGGTGCGATCAGTGAAGCCGATGAACAGTCGCTGCTCGGCTCGGCCAAAATTCTGGGGGTGGAGATTCCCGATTACGCCAAGGCCACGACCTCTGAAGCCAAGAGCGAAGTTCTTCGCACCTGGGAGAAGCAGCAGGAACGCTATCTTCTGAAGCCGATGAACTGCCCGCATCATGCTCAAATTTATAAGTCGATGCATCGCAGCTATCGCGATCTGCCGGTGCGACTGGCCGAGTTCGGCACGGTTTATCGCCATGAGCAATCGGGCGAACTGAATGGGATGCTGCGAGTTCGCGGTTTGACTCAGGACGATGCTCACCTCTTCTGCACTCCCGAACAAGTGGAAGAAGAGTTCCGGGGGACTTTGCAACTCGTTCAATTCGTGCTGGCCAGCGTGGGGTTAGAAGACTACCGCGTGCAGCTTTCTCTCCGTGACCCACAGAGCGATAAATACGTCGGCAGTGAAGAGAACTGGCAGCGTGCCGAAGCCAGCTTGCGAAAGGTGCTGACCGAACTCAATCTGCCGTTCACAGCCCGTGAAGGGGAAGCTGCGTTCTATGGCCCCAAGGCTGACTTCATGGTGAAGGATTGCATTGGCCGTGAATGGCAATTAGGAACGGTGCAACTGGATTACAATCTGCCCGAACGCTTCCAGTTGGAATATGTGGGAGCTGACAATCAAACGCACCGGCCAGTGATGATCCACCGGGCACCGTTTGGTTCGATGGAACGCTTCACAGGGATGCTGATTGAGCATTTCGCCGGTGCGTTTCCTTTGTGGCTGGCTCCCGAGCAGATTCGCGTGTTGTCGATCAGCGACAAGTTTGAAGATTACGCAAAAGAAGTCGAACGCGAATTCCGAGCGGCTGGCTTCCGCGTGACTTCAGACCTGCGTGGTGCCAAGATCAACGGCAAGATCCGCGACGCCCAATTAGAACTCGTGCCTTACATGCTCGTCGTGGGCGGTAAGGATCAGGAAAACAGAACCGTCTCAATTCGCGACCGCATTGAAGGCGATCTGGGTGCGGTTCCTCTGGCAGACGCCATCGCCCGGTTGCAAGCAGAAGTGGTTGAAAAACGCATTCGCAACGTGGCGAAGCCAGCACCCGCCCCGACCACCAGTGAAGACGAGAATTACGCCGACTGATGAGAGAGAGGGGGGGGGGAAGCGAAGAAGCGGAAAAGCAAAAAAGCTTGAAGAAGGTGAAGAGCTTTTCACCCCGTCCAGAGCCACTGCTGGCAAACCAGTAGTGGCTTTGGGGGATTACCGACCGCATTCTGGCGGCTTAAGCCCCATTCGCTTCTGAACAGTCGGCCCTCATACGCCGCCACAAACCCCGCAAGGGGAAGCGAAAAAGCTTGAAGAAGGCGAAGAGCTTTTCATCCCGTCCAAAGCCACTGCTGGCAAACCCGCAGTGGCTTTGGACGGGATTACCGACCGCATTCTGGCGGCGTAAGACCCATTCGTTTCTGAACAGCTGGCTCTCATACGCCGCCACAAACCCCGCAAGGGGGAACCGCACGAGATTCCTGCGGGTTGACCAGGTTGGTGATCGGCGGAAAATGCTGTTTTTTATGTGGTGATGGTCAGATCACGAGATTTCTGCGAACTCGTCTTGGCAGAATCCGCCGATTCTTTTACATATTCCTCGCAACAGTGGCCGATTTTGCCAGTCCTTGGCGATCACACTGGATTTATCACACTGTTTCGACTGCTGA
Source organism: Planctopirus sp. SH287 (assembly GCF_056500625.1). Taxonomy (NCBI): domain Bacteria; kingdom Pseudomonadati; phylum Planctomycetota; class Planctomycetia; order Planctomycetales; family Planctomycetaceae; genus Planctopirus; species Planctopirus sp. SH287. The sequence goes on from NZ_CM151403.1 coordinate 4,860,443, forward strand.
TCTCCCTTCAACGGCTTATTCCCGCCTGTATCAACTTCACTTCCTTCGACGATTTTTACTCCCGTTTCCTGGCTGACATTGGGGCTAAACAAGTCATCACACTGACTTGCTCAATGCTTTCACCTTTTGACTATCCCACCCATCAACTCATCGATTCACCCATCGGCTCCGGCCTGTTCGGCGTTGATCTTTATCAACTCTTGTAAAACCTCTGATGCAGCAACGTTTGAAAAAGCAATCTGTGCTTTCAAACAGGCACCAATGGCTTTGTGAGAGATTCCGTTCTGCTTAATCCCGCCTTTCACTTTGACCTGTCCCACTGAAATCCCGTCCCGTTTTCTTCGGTGAACTCATCTTTGAAGCCATGGCCTGATTCTCAAGGCCTGCCTCTCAGGGAACACAGAGTTCGTAGCCGCAGGAGTCCCGTCATGGGCCCGTATTTACGTTGTCTCATCCTTGCGATTCTTTGCCTGCTGGTGGCCACACAATCTGGTTGCCACTGCCGGGAAAAACGCATGCTGCGCCAAAGCCAGCTTCAGTCGCGTCAGCTCTATCAGCAGTATCAGGGCTTAGCGATGGAGCGCAACCAGTTCCAGGGATCGCTGTCACAACTGGCTGCCGATAAGGCCCAGTTGGAACAACAGAATGTCACGCTCCGCAATGGGTTGGATCTCGCCAATCAACGGCTGGATAACATCATGGCTGCCAACCAGAACCTGGAAGACAAGTACAAGAACATGCTGACCAGTAGCGTGAAGAATCCTCTTTCCAACGATGCCAGCCAGCGGATGGAAGACTTGCGTAAGAAGTATCCTGACTTTGAATTCGACCCACAGACAGGTGTCAGCAAGTTCCAGGAAAATCTGTTGTTTGCTTCCGGCAGCGACGAGATTCGTCCTGAAGCTTTCGCTCTGCTCCAGGAGTTTGCCAAGATCATGAATGGCAGTGATTCCAAGCATCTCAAAGTGCTGGTCGTGGGCCACACTGACGACAAGCCGATCTCCAGGCAAGCAGTGGCTAACAAGCATCCTACCAACTGGCACTTGTCGACAGACCGGGCCAATTCGGTTGTACTGGCTCTCAAGAAATCGGGGATTACAGATAACCGCATGGGAGCCGCTGGTTACAGCATGTTCCAGCCGCTGGTTCCTAACTCAGATGACAAAAGTCGCCAGAGAAACCGCCGGGTAGAAATTTTTGTCCTGGCTCCTGACGCTGTGGTTGCTGGTTGGGAATCTGGCGGTTCCAGCAATTAAGCCATCTGTCTTACGCTTCCATTTTGAATACTTCACCCGATCAATCGCATCTCTAGTTAGAATGAATTGATGAATCGTCCCGTATTAATTTGCGAATATCTGTGTGCCTTTGAAGGCGATGCCTCTGAGGATTCAGCGTTTTCTGATGCTAACCTGCAAGAAGGCGCGGCCATGTTGAAGTGTCTTGCCGAAGATCTTGCTCAATCGGGAGCGCGGGTCGCAGGACTGGTTCATAGCACCTGGAAATCAAAGTGGGTGACCAACGAATCAGAAACCAACAAAGTTCACTGGCTGTGGACAGAAGATGAGGATCACGCGAGAGCACTCGTCCATTCCGCCATCACCGGAGGCTGGGCCATTCTGTTCATCGCTCCCGAGACCGACGGCATTCTGGGAGCCATGGTCGAACTGTGCCAGTTCCTGGGAGGAAACGTACTGAACTCATCCGTTGCCGCCATTCAACTGGCTGGCGACAAGCTGGCCTTGGCGGCTCATCTCGAAGAACACGGTATTGCCACCATCCCCACAGTGCCTGTTGCTGAATCCGCCCGCCTTAATGAGCCGGGATCGTCCGGTCGACTGGTTATCAAGCCAGCCGACGGTGTGGGATGTGCTGGACTCCTGGTTGTGGAAAACATCACACCTGAGTTTGCAAGTCGTCCCCACTGGATCGCACAGCCGTATCTGTCGGGAAGACATGCTTCGGTCGCTGTGATCACTCAGAGAAATGAAGCAGGGCTATCGCAATCGTTCGCCTGGCCTGCTGCATCTCAGAAGATTGAAGAACAGCCAACTGATGACCCCACCATCACACGTTTGGTCTATTCTGGTGGCGAACTTCCCGCTGCGGGATTTACACTTGCTGAACGAGCGACTCTGGAGGCTTTGGCCCTTGCCGCTTGTGCGACGATTCCCGATCTCTGGGGTTACACCGGTGTGGATCTGATCTGGCCCGAGGGAAGCGATCATCCGCTGGTTGTCGAACTTAATCCACGACTATGTACCAGTTATCTCGGTTATCGCCAGATCTTTGGTGCGGCCGCTTCATTGAGTGTGTCAGGAAAATCACCTGCCGAACAGACCACCAGTGAGACGACCAGCCTCACTCTTCCAGCGGCATGGCTCACACCTTCGGCCCAATGGTAAGCTGAAGAACCAATAGTCAAACAAATCCTGTTGCGAGGAACTGATGAATCTGGCATTGTCGCGAAAATGATCTATTGAAGGAGAGATAAGTACACCAAACAAAATGGTGCATTGTCAAAGTCTAAAATTCGGGTCTCTTCTGTTGTTAAGTCCGACAACGGAGGACGTTGCGGCGACATCAACCCAAAGACAAAGCCGTGACACGGCACTGGTGATGCCTGCCAGATATCATTCATAATTTTGTTGATATCTAACAACATCAGAAGTTTGATCTAAGCTTATAAAGATCAGCACATGCCAAGAGTCGCAAAGACCAAGCACCCTTTCGGAACTTCCGAAGGACTTTCGTTGGAGTTCAAGCGCGCAACTAACCAGTTGCCCTCGAATTTCTTTGAGACCGTCTGCGCTTTTCTGAACATGGAAGGCGGCACGATTCTTCTCGGTGTCGAAGACAAAACCGGCGAAGTCACCGGCGTTGATCCCACCGCTATACCTCGCCTCAAAGCTGACATTGCCAATCTCTCGAATAACCCACAAAAACTGGATCCCCCCTATCTCCTGTTTCCTCAGGAAGAAGAGATCCAGGGAAAATGGGTCATTAAAGTGCAGATTCCGGCCAGTTCACAGGTTCATTCCACAGCCGGTGTTGTTTATCTTCGCAGCGAAGATGGTGACTATCGCGTCAAAGGTGTGAATCGACTGGCGGGATTGTTGAATCGCAAACTGGGCATCTTTACCGAGCAGAAGGTCTTTCCACATCTTGGCATGGCTGACCTCAACCCGAAACTGTTTCGTAAAGCCAAGCAGTTCATGCGTTCGCACCGTCCCAAGCACCCCTGGGCCAATCTGCCGCCGGAAGAATTGCTGAGAGTGGCGGGGTTTATCCGCAAAGACCCGGAAACCGGCCAGTTGATGTATAACCTCGCGGCCGGATTAATGTTTGGAACTGACCTGACGATTCAGGAACTTGCACCGGGATATAAGTTTGATTGTCTGCTACGTCGTCGGGATACAGAACGATATGACGACCGGCTCATCATTCGTACCAACTTAATCGATGCGTTCGATCAGATGATGGGATTTGTCGAGAAGCATTTAAATAACCCCTTCTATCAAGAAGGAGTGACAAGTATCAACCTGCGGGAAGTGATCTTCCGCGAACTGGTTGCCAACATTATTGCCCACCGGGATTATACGAGCGCAGCACCAGCCACGCTGGTGATATACGCTGACCGTGTAGAGTTCAAAAACCCGAATGTGCCGCACTACTTTGGCCAGATTAACCCCAATCGGTTCATTCCATTTCCAAAAAATCCGGCGATCTGCAAGTTCATGCTGCAAATGGGCCAGTATGAAGAGCTTGGTTCGGGCGTTCGTCGCGTCAACCAATACTTGCCGCATTACGCTCCCGGCTCAGGTAAACCGATCTTCGAGGATAGCGAGATGTTTACGGTGACGGTGCCATTAGGAATCTCCAGAGAACATCTGACCCCCGAAGTCACCCCCGAAGTCACCCCCGAAGTCACCCCCGAAGTGATCAAGATGCTGGCTATCATCCAGGGAGAGATGGGTCGAAAGGAAATTCAGGTAATATTGGGCCTGAAAGATGAAAAACACTTTCGAGAATTCTATCAGCAACCAGGCATTACCTGGGGTCTTATCGAAATGACCATCCCGGATAAGCCCAGAAGCCGCCTTCAAAAATACCGACTGACGGAGAAAGGCCGCATGCTGATACAGCGATAGATGGCTAATCAGCTTAGGGAAGAAATTCTATAGAAATCATTCCCAAGGGTTAATGAGTAGCACTCCTGTGGCCTCAAAATCAGACACGTTCCGCGTCATTAAATGAAGACCATGTTGCAAAGCCGTTGCGGCGATGAGTCCATCAACCGCAGGGATCGGACGTCCTTTCTTCTCAGCTCTGGCGGTCACTTCGCCCCAAATGAGGGCCGTTTCACGATCAACCGGGAGAATTCGCCTCTGAGCAGTGAGGACAACCTGATCAAGCCATAACTCAAGTGCTCTTTTCCTCACACTTTCTTCAAGCTTATCAATGCCTTTACGAATTTCACCAAGTGTGAGCACGCTGAGATAGAGATCCTCGGCTGCAATTGCTTCCAATCGACTACGAACTCGAGCAGAGCCTTGCTTACGCTGAATTTCCGCAAGAACACAGGTATCTAGCAACGTTCTCACAATTCTAATTTCCGGCTACCTGATTGATCGCGATCAAAATCAATGTCTTCCAGACCAGGCCCTTGCAAAATGAGTTCCTTGAGACTGGGAAGATTTCCGATCAATCTCTGGTATTCATCTCCATCTAGAACGACATATTGACGGTTGCAATGATTAATAAACTGGGCTTCTTGTTCTGCGAGATTAAGCACTTCACTCAGTTTGCTCTTGGCATCAACGATACTCCACGCTTCCTGCATCACGTATTCTCACCTTTGGGTTTGTGTTATGTCACGAATTGATTCTGGGGGGTCGGTACTTTGTCACAACATTCTTCCAAAAAATGACATGTTTCCCGGCATAAATCATTGAAATTAGAGCACGCTTCTTTTTTGCCCGTCAAGAAAAAAAACGAAAGCAGATGAAATCTATCAAAACTTGCTTATTCATCGTCAGATGATCATGCGATCTCACCGTATTCTCTCACTCTGATCATGAAAATAAGTGAGGTCACTCGTGCCGTGTGACGGCTTTGTCTTCGGGTTGATGTCGCCGCTACGTCCTCCGTTGTCAGGCTTAACAACACAAGCGACCCAAATTTATAGCAGTAGTCTGGCCACACCTGCTGTGATGACTTTCCAGTTTGCATGTTGACATGAGATTGCTGTTTTCAGAGATCTGTGGTCTTGCTACACCGTTGGCACCATGACCTACCAATTCTACCCCGGGAATTTTATTTCTGATGGGTGAAGTTATTCTCAAATCATCTCACTTTTCACAACAGCAAGTCTGCCCGAACCAAGAGGATTCAAATGCAGGAACATTACCCGGCACAGCCACTCCTCCCCGAACTGGCCGCCATTCTGGATCCCAATGTCTCATTGGAAACCTGGTCGATTGCGCAAATTCGTGACGTGACCCGTTTACTCATGGAAAAGGGGACATTTCAGTTTCCGACATTGCCCACGGGTCTCTTTGCTGCTGCAACTTCTGTTGCCGAAGATTTTCATTTAACCGGGTATCAGAACGTCTGGGTTCGTGACAACATTCACGTTGCCCACGGACATTTTCTCTGGGGTGAGATTGAGACAGCCGTTGCTGATGTCAAAGCGCTGCTTGAGTTCTTCGCCACCCAGAAGCCTCGCCTGGCGAATGTCATTGAAGGCCGGGTTGATAAGAACAATGTTCAGGAGCGTCCTCACATTCGCTTTAATGGCCTGGCGCTGCAGGAAAATGCTGAAAAATGGTCGCACGCACAAAATGATGCGTTGGCCTATTTTGTATGGTTGACTGCCAAACTGGCCACTTCCGGGCAGCTCACGTTATCAATTGACGATGCGGCTGTCCTCAACGAATTCCCGCATTACTTCCAAGCGATTGATTATGCCCATGACGAAGACAGTGGTCATTGGGAAGAGCAGCGGAAAATTGAGGCCTCCAGTATTGGTGTCGTAGTCGCGGCTCTCCGCATGTGGGCCGTCGTTCTTGACGAACACCCGGAATTTCGCACTGCTGGTCGGGGAGCGACGTCAGAACTGTGCAGTCAGTTGGCCACACAGGGGCAGGTCGCTCTCGAAAAAATCCTTCCCAATGAGTGCATTCAAGCCAACGTGACCAAACAACGGTCTGTCGATGCAGCCCTGCTGTTTCTGATCTGGCCGCTGCAAGTGACCAGGGAACCAATGGCTCGCACGATTGTGGCCAATGTGATCCAGCATCTCGTGGGGCCATACGGCGTCAGACGCTATGTGGGCGATTCCTACTGGTGTGCTGACTACCGCACCCTGGTGAGTGCGGAAAAACGCTCCACGGACTACAGCGAAGATCAATCGATTCGAGACAAGCTATTGAAGGGGGGGCAGGAGGCTCAATGGTGCCTGTTTGACCCCATCATTTCAATCATTGCCGGTGAGTGGTATCGCTCACATGGCCGGGAAGAAGATCTGGCCATGCAGAAGTTCCATCTGTTGCGGTCGTTGTCTCAACTGACGCCGGAGGATTCGCGTTTTGGTGGTTTCAAATGCCCTGAGTCGTATTTTTCTGAAGAAGGGAAATACATTCCCAACGACATTACGCCACTTTTATGGACACAAACGAACCTGCGATTGGCACTTCAAGCGATGGAACAGTCTCCCTCGTCATGATGTTGACTGAGAGGCTATCCGGAAGCTCTCAAATCCTTCTCCCTGAGGGAGAAGGTGGCCGCAGGCCGGATAAGGGGATTGGTATTGGCTTTGGAAACACGGCTGGTTCATCGGCCCCCTCACCCCAACCCTCTCCCGCAAGGAGAGGGAGCCTTCCCGGAAACAGAAAAATCACTATAACTCAAGTATTCATCAGTAATATCCCATCCGGTTAACTCATCGGTAAAGCGGAAATTTCTCGTAAATTACCTGAAGTACCGTCGATAACTTGGTGAGCGATGGCCGATTTGTATCGGAAAGTACGGGTCAAGTTGGCCGGGTTCCCACAGCCTGAAATCACTTTTCAGACCGACTGTGGAGAACCCTTTGACTCAGCACGAGATATGGCATGTTGAAGAACAGACTTACCACAGGCCATTGACAGTGTCGCATTGTGGGAAAACCCATCTAAACTGCTGCTGAAATTGCAGTTACGGTGAATAAGTTATTCACATTCCACAATTTTACGGCACCTCTAATTCTCTTACTCCGATAGAACATAAAGTTCTATAGAAGAAGATCAGAGAAGAACCCCAGAAAGAGCGAATTCCGAAGGAATGCCAGTTTCGGATTGAGATCATCGCTCACATCTGGAGAAAGTCTGACAGTTGCGGGCCAGAGTGACGTTCTCACTCGTGATTACCGGCCGAGCATCAGAAGTTCGTTGGTCAGATCCTGAACGGATGAAATGACTCGTGCGTTGCCTCGGTAATTGGTTGAGGCGACAATCAGGTCGACCAGATTACGGCCGATGTCGGTGTTGGAAAGTTCGATCTTTCCAGAAGCAATTGTGCCCGCTCCAAACGAACCTGGCGTCACAATTTGAGGAACACCTGAGCTGACCCCTTCGCGAAACGCTGTTCCACCCGCTTCCAGCAAACCATCAGCGTTGGCAAACCGGGCCATCACGACTTGCCCCAGTGAGCGGATGAGGCCGTTGTCGAAGATCCCGTTGATCAAACCTTGTTCATCAATCACATAGCTTTGCAATGTGCCGGGCTTTGAACCATTTTGGGTCGAGAGGTTTAAGGCACTTCCGGATTGTTCGGACGAGATGCCGCTAATCTGGGAAAGATCCATTTCGATCTGCATGGGGCTGACGGCTGCGGTGTCGGAACGTTCCAGCGTAAACATCTGGGTGATATCGCCTGTCATTTTTCCTTCGCTGTCAAAGGTGATCAGGCCGGTTCCGATGGCGACACCCGGGCGACTGTCTTCGGCACTTTCCAGGAAGTAACGGAAGGTGGTGGCTCCCGGGCCGCGGCTTTCCAGAACTGAAGTCATGCGGACATTGACCGTTTGTCCCAACGAGTCATAGACAATAAATTCTGTGGCGGCGCTTTCCCCATTGCTTGATTCCGATTTGGTAAAAGCCATCGGGACAACGGCGCCGTCACTCTGAATATCTCCTGAAGTGATGCTGATATCGTTCTGGGTTCCTGTGTTCCCGACAATCTGGATTTGTCCGGCAACCAGCGCGATTCCTGGCTGTCCGCCGGTGGTGGCATCGTTAGGTATCCCGGAGCCGTTTTGGATTCCCAGGGTGTTGTTCATGAAGTCGACATATTCGGCCATGGTGGAGGTGGCAGACACCACGAACGATTGCTCTTCAACGACACGTCCCCCTTTGCGTGGGGCGAAGGTCAGCGTCTGGCCAACGGTGAAGTAGTTGGCTCCGCCTGCGTTTTCGATGTTGCTGAGTAAACCTGTTCCGGTTGCTGGCAAGCCTGTGGCGCTGTCGGTCAGGACTTCACTGTTGATAATCGATCCTTGAGTGGACAGATCACCGGCTGGGAAAAGTGCCCCACCCATCGTAATTCGCGATGTCCGCTGCGCGACGTTCATTTCGCCCAGGGGAATACGCAAAGGGGTCAGTTGTGTCGTGACGATGTTGAATTCATCGTCGATGCCATAACCCTGAACAAACTGACCCTGATCGTTAATGAGATAACTATCGCTACTGCGGAGAAAGTTTCCATTGCGGGTATATGTTCGTCCGCTGGAACCATCCATGACAAAGAAGCCTTCCCCCTGAATGGCCAGATCGGAAGGGCTGGTGCTGTTGGAAAGACTTCCCTGAGTGAAGTCTTTGCTGATGGCCGAGGTGGTGGCGCCTAATCCGACCTGGCGCGGGTTTGTCCCGCCATCGGTTGTCGTGGGACGTGAACCAATCGAAAGGGTTCTGGCTAACTGGGTCTGAAAGCGGACGGTCGAAGCCTTGAAGCCGTTCGTACCGGCATTGGCAATGTTATTGCCAAGCACGTCGATCGTCACTTCATTGAGTGAGAGACCGTTCAGCGACGTATTGAGAGCAGAGGTCAGACCCATCCCTGGTCCTTTCCCGAAAGTCTCCCGTAGCGGGCAGCTTCCGTGTGATGTTCTGGCAGTCTCCTCCTGAGCCGCCAGGGGATGAACGATCCGGCGGGGCATCGTCCATCTGAGGGGGGTATCGGAAATCAGGAGGCCGGCAAGCGATCCTTTATGATCTCCCCGATACAACCGGCGGATGGTACGACCCTGCCTTCTGGATTATTCCGAATAATCCGCAAAGTTAATGACATCGAAGGCCAGGCGAACGTCCACTGATCGGCAGAAATTGCCGGTCTTTTTCGCACTTTGTTGATCCACCCGACAGGGGGTGAGAAAAGAATTACATAAGAAATCAGCAGTGTGTTATGGGTGGAAAATAAGAAAATAGGCTGATTTTATGGACTTTTCTGAGTTTCCAGACGGAGCGAGATCATCTTGACTCTCAAAATCTGCTAGTATGGCAAATCAACGAATAGTTGGTCTGGGGGGTGTTGATGTATGTGCAAATCCTGAGTCTCCATGGGCTCGTTCGAGGCGACTCCATTGAAATGGGGCGCGATGCCGATACCGGTGGTCAGGTTCGCTATGTTCTGGATCTGGCCGTTGCGCTGGCCGAGGATCCGCGGATTACGCAAGTCGATCTGGTGACTCGCCGATTAAGCGGCCATGGGACAGATGGCCAGCCTCTGGATGGCGAATATTCCCGCGAGATTGAAACGCTTTCGCCCCGCTGCCGGATTGTGCGGATCTCGTGCGCTGATGATCAATATGTGCGAAAGGAAGACCTTTGGCCTTATCTGGGTCAGTTGGCTCAAGCGTTGGAAACCTTTACGCAGGCACAACCCTGGCCATTGGCCTGGATTCATGGTCACTATGCCGACGCAGGCGTGGTTGCAAGGCAACTGGCACGCAAACTCGAAGTCCCATTCATTTTCACCGGGCATTCGCTCGGTAAGCCCAAACTGGCTTATTTAGCGTCTGAAGGTTGGACGCATGACAAAGCCAATCAACTGCTCAACATCGATCACCGTATTTCGGAAGAGCAATTGTGTCTGGATGCTGCTGCTGCCGTGATTACCAGCACACTCCATGAAAAGCACTCGCAATATCAGGGATACCAAATTCCCGAGGAGACTGTGGTTGAAGTCATTGCGCCGGGGTTGGATCTTAAAAGATTCTTTCCCTACTACAATTATGAATTGCCTGGAGAAGAGATTGGCGAAGGCTTCAAACAGGCCCGCAGTCGGATGCAGCGGCAACTTGCCCGCTTTCTTGCTGATCCTCAGAAAAAGCTGATTCTGGCGCTTTGTCGGCCTGACCGCCGGAAGAATATCCAGTCGTTGATTCAGGCTTATGGAGAAAGTCCTGAGTTACGGGCGATTGCTAATCTCGCTGTTTTCGCGGGTATTCGTGAAGACATTAATACGATGTCGGGTAACGAACGCGAAGTATTAACTGACATTCTGCTGCTAATGGATCGCTATGATTTATATGGAAAAATGGCGATTCCCAAGCGGCACGATTCTGAATTAGATGTTCCTGAACTTTATCGACTGGCCGCCAGCGGTCGAGGGGTCTTTGTCAACTCGGCTTTTATTGAATTGTTTGGCCTCACGACGATTGAAGCCAGTGCCACAGGCCTGCCGTTTGTCGCGACGGAAAATGGCGGCCCGCAAGATATTGTCGCTCTCTGTAATAGCGGCATTGTGCTGGATGTCACTGATCAGGAGGCCCTGACTGCCGGGATTCTGAAGCTGCTGACTGATGGATCGCTCTGGGATGAATTTAGTGCCAACGGAATAAAAAACGTTCGCTCTAACTATGCCTGGAAAGCCCATGTCGAGCACTATTTACGAATTGTCTCGCAGATACATCCCGGCTGGAACACATTATCTCATCCTTTCTCGACGGCTGCTCCCGACCTGCCGGCCTTGCAGGGTCATAGCACTTCGGGACGTTCTGCGGTGAATCGTTCGAGCCTTATTGAAAGGCTCCATCAACGGCTGGATAACGTTCATGGATTACTCATCAGCGATATCGATGGCACGCTTGTGGGTGATCGTGAATCATTAAAGGATCTCCTCCACTGGATTGAAGGACAACAAGGGAAATGGATGCTGGGAGTGGCCACAGGGCGAGCACCCGCATTGATCTATGATGTTTGTCGGGAGTGGGATGTTCCTTTTCCTGAAATTATGATTGCTTCGGTCGGTAGTGAAATTGTGCTGGGAGACCAGCATGAGCATTGGCCGGAATGGTCGGATTGGCTGGGAGAAACATGGCATCCTTCGCGGATTGCAGAGATTATCTCGGGAACAGGCTGGTTGGTTCCTCAGACAGAACCTCATACCCAGCGTCCGTTTAAATTGAGTTATCTGGCGACAGCCGAAGATATATCGGCGGAAGAGGAATTGTTCTTACGAGACCAGCTATGGGCAGAAGGCTGCCCTTGTCAGGTCATTGCGTCGCATGGTCAATATGTCGATATCTTGCCTGAACGTTCGGGAAAAGGGGCCGCTCTCGACTTCCTGATGGGCCAGGTTTCGCGAGATGATCTGAAAATTGTCGTGGCCGGGGATTCCTGTAACGACTGGGATCTTTTAAGAAGACCATATCGTGCAATCGCTGTTGGGAATTCAGAACCTTTACTCAGAGATCGAATTCTCCAGGACAACGCCGACATTTATCTGGCCAAGGCCCATCACGCTGCGGGTATTCTTGAAGGTTTGCTACATTTCGGATTGAGATAGCCAGATAGAGAATACTATTGGTTTCAATTCATGGCCATCATTGAGCCAGTGAAGGAGACGTGGTCGTGTCATCGATACCAGAATCTTCAGTCTCCGGGCGATTGGCCGTTTCACCACTTTCTGAAGGTGAGTTGCGAAAGCTGAAAAGCCGCGTCATTGATCGCATGCAAAGGAGGTTTGGAGCCGACTTTCCTGATGGTGACTGGGATGTCCTGGAACGTCGACTGGAGGAGCAGCACCGGTTACTGTTTCAGAGTTTCTATCAACTCTATGGCGATCGCTTCGACTCGTTTTATCATCTGGAAGAACTGATGGCGGTTGTTTTCCGCTCGGTTCTCGAGAGGCCAGCAGAACTTAAGGCATTCGATGCCCTGCGTGAATCCGATAAAGACTGGTATCTGGCACCACGCCTGATGGGGGCGATGTGCTATGTTGATCTCTTTGCCGGAACCTTAAGAAATCTTGAATCCAGGATCCCCTATCTGATTGAATTAGGGATTACTTATCTGCACCTGATGCCTATTTATAAAGTGCATTCGACTGATTGTGATGGTGGCTATGCTGTCAGCGATTATCGGACCGTTAATCCAAAATTCGGCACGATGGAGGATCTGGAACACTTAGCCACGCAACTCCGCCGACACGGGATATCTCTTGTTCTGGATTTCGTTTTTAATCATACCTCAGATGAGCACGAATGGGCGCAGAGGGCCTTGAAAGGTGAGCGGGACTATCAGGATTATTATCTCTTCTTTAAGGACAGAACGTTACCGGATCAGTATGAACGGACTTTGGTTGAAGTCTTTCCAGAAGAGCACCCTGGCGCGTTTACATATCAGACGGCTCTGGGCCAATGGGTCTGGACGACGTTCTATACTTCTCAATGGGATCTGAATTATCGTAATCCCGAAGTTCTCGTGCGTATGCTCGATGAGCTATTATTTCTTGCAAACCGCGGCGTTGAGATCATTCGTCTCGATGCCATTGCTTTCATCTGGAAAGAATTGGGAACGAGTTGCCAGAACCTGCCGCAAGCCCATACGATTGTCAGTGTCCTGAATGCGGCGACGCAAATTGCAGCGCCAGCGGTTGTCTTCAAATCTGAAGCGATTGTGCATCCTGATGAAGTGCGTAGCTATATCAATCGTTCGGAATGTGTCCTCAGCTATAACCCTGAGCTGATGGCTTTACTTTGGGAGTCGCTGGCGACGCGAAATATTCGTACGCTGCTTGCCTCGGTTAAAAAGCGCTTTCCTCTTCCGGAAGGGTGTGTCTGGGTTAACTATATTCGGAGTCATGATGATATCGGCTGGTCGATCACGGACGAAGAGATTCGGGAAGCGGGGTATGACCCCAGCGCTCATCGGCGCTTTCTGACTCAATTCTATACAGGTCGGGTTGAAGGAAGTTTTGCCGAAGGAGTTCCATTTCAGGAAAATTCCAGTACTGGTGATGCCCGGGTTTCGGGGACGTGTGCGTCGTTAGCCGGCTTGGGAAAAGCCATCCGCAATAGTGACATTGACGAGATTGATCTGGCGATCGGAAGAGTGCTATTGCTGTATGGTGTTGTGATGACTATCGGGGGCATTCCCCTGATTTATTTAGGGGATGAAATTGGTTCTCTCAATGACGAGAATTACCGAAACGATCCGTTAAGAAGTGCTGATTCGCGTTGGATTCACAGGCCACAATTCCAGTGGGATCAGATGCAGCAGGTGGCAGATCATGAAGGACCGGCGGCTCGTATTCATGATGGAATTCTCAAGCTGGGGATCATCCGGCGGCAGAATCTGGCATTTCGACCTGGCAAAACGGAATTTGTCGGCACAGGGAACGATCATGTCCTGGGCTATTTCCGCACGCACGGCCAAGCCAGTGTTTTGATTCTTGCCAATTTCACTGAACGGGTTGAAGTGGTTGAAGGTCGTATTCTCAGAGGATTAGGATTGCGACGGACAGTGATCGATCAGGTGTCGGGCACTACGATCTCTTCTGGGACAACTTTAGAATTGAGGCCTTACCAGTTCATGATTCTGGATCGTCAAGGCCCTCTTGAGAAACCGGTTTGATGTGCGTTCTATGACTGTGGCAGATATCTATCTCATTCCATAGAGATGTCTCAATCGTCTCAATAATGATATTCACTAATTAGTTATTCCTTGTGAGGGCATTGGCGACCAGGGCAATTGCTGCTGTTTCGGTTCTCAAGACATATTGTCCCAGAGAGACGGGACGAACCCCTTGTTGAAGTAACTGAGTTTCTTCCTCGCTAGTCCAGCCTCCCTCGGGGCCGACCAGAATTGTCAATGTCTTCAAGGTGTTCGCAGCAGGTGGGTTTGGCTCAAGGGGCAGATCTGGTGCCATTGTGGACAGGCTTCCAAACCATGCGGGTGAAGCATGGGATTGTTTCAACCAGGTGGAAAGATCGATCTGCTCTCGAATGGTCATTAACCAATCACGATGGGATTGCTTACAAGCACTGATGACGGTTTGCCGCAGGCGATCGAGTTTGCTTTCGCGGGGGTCAACGGTGGAACGCGTGGTCGCAAGCGGGATCAATGTTGTGACCCCGAGTTCTGTGGCCTTTTCAATCAACCAGTCGAGGCGGTCACCTTTGGGCACCGCGACCATCAAGGTGATCTCCGGGAATGGTGCGGGTGTGGTCTCTGGTTCGCCAAGTGGCTGGCATTCCAGGCTTTTGCGGCCAACTGTGGTCACTTTAGCTGCCACGACATGTCCGGCTCCATCAAACAGAGAGATGTCTTCACCGACTTTGAGCCGCAAGACATGCAGGGCGTGGTGAGCTTCACTTCCTTCCAGAGAAAGCGGGCCTGTCTTCCAGGAGGACATCAACTCAGGGACATAAAATCGACGCATACCACAGGGTTCTTATGCAGGAATTGTACAAAAGGGCCTTACGATTTTTTCTGGAGTTTGAGAACACGTGGGTCGTGCCCCGGATCTTTGATGATTTCAATGTGCGACCAGTCGCCGGTTGCTTGGGCGATTGATTGCAACGTTTCCGCTTGTTCAGGGGTAAATTCCAACAACATCCACCCGCCGGGCAGCAGATGATCGGCGCCCTGCTGGATCAGCGGTCTGAGAAAATCAAGGCCATCTTTGCCGCCATCCAACGCCATCCGAGGTTCATGCTGACGAACATCAGGATCGAGCGTTTCAATATCGGCTTTAGGAATATATGGCGGATTGGAGGTGATCAGATGCAGGGGGGCCAGCCCCTGGAGCGGTTCCAGCAGTGAACCTTGCCGGAGTTCGATGCGCTCTTGCAGTTGGTGTCGCGTGACATTGGAACGGGCCACAGCCAGGGCCTTGTCACTCAAATCGGTCGCCACCACCTGAGCCAGTGGGAGTTGTTTGGCGATGGCAATTGCGATACAGCCGGAACCAGTACAAAGATCTGCGAAACGAACCGCTTCGGCTGGCGGAATAGTTTCATCATCGAGGGGTTGAGGTTTCAGACATTCAATGGCCTGGATCACCAATGTTTCTGTGTCTGGGCGGGGGATCAAGACATCCCGGGACACATCGAACGACAGGCTGAAGAACTCCCGCTCGCCCAGCAGGTAAGCCACAGGTTCATGTAGTGCCCGGCGTTGAACCAGATCGCGCATGACGGCCCGTGTTTCGTCGGACAGTTCGGTGTCATAGTGCGTGTAAAGCTGGATTCGCTGGCAGTGCCGGGCATGTGCCAGCAAGAGTTCGGCATCCAGGCGTGGGGTGGAACTTCCGTGCTTTTTCAAATGGGCTGTTGTCCATTCCAGCACTTTGCGGACAGTCCATCCTCCTGTGGATGCGGGTGTACCTGATGTTGCGTCTGCCACGTTTACTCGATCAAAAATCTGCCGGCGCCGGACATCACCGTGGGCTTGTTCGACTGGGCGATCTGCTTTTGTCCGACTGCAATTTGACCAACATGCGCAGAAATTGCCCAGCCCATGAATGACAAATGCCGGGCGGGATCATGACTTCTTTGATATGTGAAGACCGTTTTTCCAGTATTTAAGAGTTACTCACAGAGAAATTTGCCTTTAGAATCAGGTTTCAGAATTGTGAGTTTGCTTTTATCAGCCAATTTCATGGAAAGGTTTTCCACCAGAATTTTTCATCTGGACTTCTGTGCTCATCGGATTTTCACAATGACTTGCCACAACTTTGAGAATCAGATTCTGTCTATAGGTGAGTGTTCGTGAATGTCAGCAGGCTCACGCGGGTGCTGGTAGAATTTTTATGCTTTTGAATCTCTTATGACCGCAATGACTCCCTGGCTTTCGATTGTGATGCCGGTCTATAACGGCGAGCGATATCTTCGTTTCGCCCTTGATCGTGTGGTGCAGGAAGTTGCCTCGCTGTCTGATCCAGCGGCTGTGGAACTGATCGCCGTTGATGATGGCTCGACCGATTCTTCGTTGGCGATCCTTCGCGAGTATGAGCATCGTCTGACAATCAAAATCATTCCCCAGCAGCCTTCGGGAAGCTGGGTTGCTGCGACAAATCGCGGATTGGAACATGCCACTGGAGAATTGATCGGGTTTCTGCATCAGGATGATTGTTGGCTGCCGGGTCGTCTTCGTGCCATTTTGCGGCTGGTGGACAGATTTCCTCAGGCGCTGTGGTACTTTCACAGTGTGGTTTATCTCGATGAAAATGGGCGACGCATCGGACGTTTGCGCGCCCCTTTGACGGCGGGACTCACATCAGGTGATGACTGCCTTGAGCGACTTCTGGTTCAGAATTTTGTGTCGATCCCGGCACCGGTCTTTCGTAAGCAGGCTTTGTCAGAAATTGGCCCATTGGCTCCGGAACTCTGGTACACCGCCGATTGGGATTTCTGGATGCGGCTGACTCGCCAGGGAAGTGTGGCTTACGATCCCCACCCTTTTGCAGGATTTCGAATTCATCACGACAGTCAGACAATCCAGCGCAGTGATCATTTAGAGCGATTCCGTCAACAACTGGATCAGGCGTTTGAGCCGCATGCTGCAAAGTGGCAGGCTCAGTACCCTGGGCGAACGCTTCCGATCAGGTTGGGGAAGATCAGTATTGATCTCAATGTGGCGCTGGCCGGTCGACTGCGATCGAAGTCATCATCTGTCATGCCCGTTGTGTGGAAATTGTTTCGCACAGGCCCCAGAGGTTGCTGGCAGTTTGTGGATCGCTCGCGGATTACTGAGCGTGTTCTGGCGAGATTGAAACTGTTGTGGCGTCACAGGCGTCGTCCCATGGGGGGCACACCGGCCCCGGTCGATCTTTGAACTTCTTTGAGTCAGCTTGCGTCAATAAAAAGTGTCCGTGGAAAGCGTGAGTGGAAAGCGTGGGACAAATGACGGGCCAACATGCCGGAGAAAGACATCCTCTCGAGAAGCATGCCATTTTCCATGATGGTTTTTATGCTTCCTCTTTGTGGGAGAAAGCCTACCGGGCGGCACAATTGGGGCCGCGTTATTACTTCAGTGATGTGCCCCAGTATTTTCGCTTGCGGGGGGCACAGAAAAAACTGGGTCGGGATCTGGCCGTCATCAGCAATCCGGGCGTTGAACTGTTTGGACAACGGCCGCAGCCGCTGGAGCTTCCTGATGCGATGGAAGACGTGCTTAATGAACTGCAACAGGCGGGCTGTATCGTCTGTCTTAAGCCCCGCCGGTTTCTTGCGATCTGCGCGGAGTGGTGGCGCGTGGCGCGGCGTGGCTCGATGGTTGTTGAATGTGGCTCGTTTCGCGGGACAACCGGTCTGGCGTTAGCGATGCTGGGCGCGCGGGAAAAGATCGATCAAACCGTGCATCTCTTCGATCTGTTTGGTAAGCCCATCCCTTTGACGTTTCTCAACGTCGATGGTGTCCGCACGAGCAACGAGTTCGAGTTGGCTGAAGATTACGTCGACACATTACAGCAGCGGTGTGAAACGCTAGGCATTGCCGATCGTGTTCGATTGCATGCGGGGTTATTTGAGTCAACGTTTGCGGCTTCAGGGCTGACCGCGCGCCACTGCTCGTTCGCTCACATTGATGCCAATTTGTATGCCAGCACGTTAGAAGCCTGCCGATTTGTTGACGGACTGATGGTTTCTGGTGGAACAATTGTCTTCGACGATTACAACGGCGTGACGGATCTGGGGGCGCGACTGGCGATTGACGAAGTCTTTTTTGAACGATTTGGCCGGCTGCAACGGCTGGATGGAACCTCAGCCGTCCTGCGGCTTCCCCCAGAAGCCGTGGCATGATGGCATGATCCTGCCCGCGGCGAGAAATGAGTCTTTCTTCTTTATGCCGCGAGACAGATCGTCTCTCTGTTGAGCGAGCACGGTATCATGTCATTCGACATTGCCGGTCTGTGTTGCTTCACCGGGAGCGGGTTGACCATCGAGCCGGCGTAAGGCTGCGGCTGCTTCTTCCTGCATGGGATCACGCTGATTTCGAGCTACGGCAAGCAGCCCCTGACGCACTATCGGAGCGGGTGGGGATTGCAGCGACAACGACCGGATGGCGGCTGACCGCACCTGGGAATCATCATCTCCCAGGCGTTTGAGTAAAGGGCGTTCCACAGTTGCAAACAGTTCTGAATTCCCGGCAATGTTGCCCAGTGACGTTGCGGCAATCATCCGGATGTTCGCTTCAGGAGATTCCAGAAGTTCAATCAGCACGGGAGTGACCACTGCCTCTTGAGCAGGAATGGTGGAGAGCACCGAGGCGACATTCGCACGCACAAACAGTGAGTCATCTTGCAAGGCTTTGACGAGCGAGGAACTGGCGGTTTCCGCTTCAGGGCCGAGTTGAGCCAGGAACATCGAGGCCAGTTCTCGAACCATCTTTTCGTCGTGAGACAGATGATTCACCAATGTGCTCAGTGCCGCTGTTCCCAGTTGTTGCAGTTCCGATTCTGCTGCTTGCCATTGGTTGTTATCGGCATTGCCTCGGGCGGCTTCGATCAGTCGGGCAAAGGCTTTCTCGGCAGCCGGTGAACTTTGTGGCTGACCTTGTTCATTCATCCCGCGTTGAGCGGAATTCGTTAATCGTGAAGTGTTATTGCCTTCAGAGCTGGGAAAATCGGGGACTGGTAAGAGCAGTGGCCCACCGGGAGATGACAGAGGACGGCTGTCGGATGGTGGAATCAATAAGCCACCACCTGATGACACGAGTTCTGACGGAGTTGCGACGGCTTCTTGAGCTTCCTGAGAGACTTCTGCCACGGGTTTTGCCGTGTTCTCACCCTGGCATCCGCAAAGCCCCGATGTGCACAGCACCAGCAGTGTGGCCCATGCCAGTTTCATCTCGCGACGATTTTTCGTTTTGAGAACATGATCGGAAGTTTGGCTGGCTGGCAAGACCCTGTACGACGAAGTCGCGGGATACATCCATGAAAAATGAGCGGGCATCGTGTCAATCTCCGTCGGCCTGATCCTTGGCAGGGGGAATCTTGACAAGATCCAGCAATCTCTCCAAGAGGTTTTTGAAATTTGTCCTGCCCGCGGCGAGAAATGGATCCTTCTTCACTTTAGTTTATGCGCGAGGCAGAACGTCTTTCTGTTGACCGGGCACGGTCTACGGGATCTGAACCAAGCTACAAAACTCAGGGGAAAGGTGTCCGTGTGGAAGACGGGTGCAGAAGACAGACGTTCCTTGCTGTCCTTGACAGTCTTACGGCATCCATCACACACTGCATTGACGATCACGATGAGCGACATAGCAAGAAATCATGGCGCTCGCGCTGGTGCGTCTGTCGGGTTTTCTTCAGGGAACTGATCCTGCCCGTAGCGAGAAATGAGTCTTTCTTCACTTCTTTTTATTCATCGAGGCAGAACGCCTTCTGTTGATCGAGCACGGTATATCAGCATGATTGGGGCAGGGATGCGAAATTTTTCGGCGGGAACAATTTGTGGGCTGGTCAACAAGCTTCTGGTCGCCGGTCTGTTGCTGATCGGGAACCTGGTTCATTCCTCGCTGGCTGTTGGCCAGGAAAAAGCCTCTTCGCTGTTTCATGTCTATTTCGGGACTTATACCTCAGGCACCAGTGAAGGGATCTATCGCTCGACGTTTGATGCTCAGACGGGGTCGCTCACTGCACCGCAACTTGTCGCTAAGGTGAAGAACCCGTCTTTCGTCGCTATCCATCCGTCCAAGCCGTTGCTTTATAGCGTGAGCGAAGTTGCTGAAGCATTGCCTGGCGATAAATCCGGGAAGCCTACGGGAGCAGTCGTCGCCTTTTCGCTCGATCCTGCTTCGGGTGATCTTAAAGAGTTGGGCTGGCAACCTTCTGGTGGAGCGGGGCCTTGTCATCTGTCAGTTGATCACACGGGGAGCGCGGTTTTTGTCGCCAACTATGGAGGAGGCACTGTGGCCTCCTTGCCTTTGAACGCTGAAGGACTGCTGGAGAAACCTGTCTCGGTTCAGGAACACGAAGGTTCCAGCGTTAATAAGCAGCGGCAAACCAAACCGCATGCCCATTCTATTAATCTTGATCTCTCGAACCGCTATGCGTTCGCGGCAGATCTGGGTTGCGACAAGATTTTTATTTATCAGTTTGATCCTGCGACGCGAAAGCTGGTGCCACACGAAATTCCCTCGGCTCCCGTCGCGGCAGGATCTGGCCCGCGTCATCTGGCATTTCATCCCAATGGCCGGTTTGCTTATGTCATCAATGAGTTGACATCGACGATCACCGCGTTCCGATATGATTCGACAAAGGGCGATCTGGAACCTGTTCAGACTGTCTCAACCTTGCCGAAGGACGTGAGCATGTCGGGGAATACCACGGCTGAGATTGTCGTTCATCCCTCGGGAAACTGGCTGGTGGGATCGAACCGGGGCCACGACAGTCTGGCCGTCTTCAGCATTAAAGCAGAGACCGGGGAACTGACGCGAACGGCGAATGTTCCTTCGGGCGGGAAAACCCCTCGCAATTTTGCGTTTGACCCTACGGGGAAATGGCTGATATCAGCCAATCAGGGAAGCAACTCGGTTCAGGTTTTCGGTTTCGATTCAGCGAAAGGGACACTGACTCCTCATGGAGAACCGGTCAGTGTGGGTGCTCCGGTTTGCGTCAGATTTTCACCTCTGAGTTCTACAAAATAACAAATCGGTCTCTCTGTTCGAGATTATCGAAAGAGCCATAGAAACATGGTGACAAGCAAGAGGCCAACAACCAGATAGACCCACCATTTTTGGGGGCCAGTGTTCGACTGGCGAATCATGTACTCGCCGCAAATGGCGCATCGAACGGAATCTTCATAGACTTCAGCGCCACAATGGGGGCAAATGACGAACTCGGGTTTGCCATCGTCGTCGAACGTGTCGTAGGTGTCATCGTCTTCCGACCAGTCTTTGGGCTTCTTCCCTTTTTTCCACCAGTCGTCATCATCCTGAACAAAGCTCATGGTGGTTCAATTCCAGAATCATTGATTTTGGTTGCTGGTCAGTTTCTCACTCACGTGGTGATCTCATCGATCAATTATAGAGGTTGATGGCAGATCTTGTCTGGCATTGATTTTATGATGGGAAGTGGCGTCACTGCAAAGGCTGATTTTCACGAGGGGTGTCTGATGGAGCTTTTTGGAATGGCCATCACGTGGATTCATGTGCTGAAGATCGGCATTCCGTTACTCATGATTCTTACGGGATCATTGTCGTTGATTCGAGTTTTGCTGAGGCGAATCAATAGTCAAATTGTGGAGGCCGAGGTCATTCGCCAGTTGACCCATCGCGACAGTGATGGCGACCAGTTGACAAAAAGTGTTCTGCGGTTCGAGACGGAAAATGGCCAATGTGAAGTGGAAGATTCCATGTCATTCCGTCCACCGGCGCATCGGATTGGTCAGAGGGTGACGATGCAGTACCCGATAGGAGAGCCTGAAAAGGCGGTTGTTCGTCGAGATTGGGTGCTTGTGATTTTGATGGGAATTGTGGTGATTGGTACGACTTTGCTCGTTTATTTTGTTCTGGATGAAATGAAAAAACTTCCGCCGCAACAGAAGCAAAACGCCGTTCATCAGGCTTTCAGTGAAGTCGAGTCTCGAGAGTTTGCTGTTGAGTATCGCTTGGGAAAGATCCCTCATCTGGCAGACTGCTTGCAGGAGTGTTAGTTTTCTTAGCTCAGATGGATATTCTGTTGTTAGTTAGAATGTTGTTTTGACGAACGAGCACGTTAATAAGAATATCAATTCTGTTAATCTGACGATTTCAGGTCTTCGCCGAATCGGTCGTTGATGGGCTATCAGAAGGGTGCTTTTGTATGGCGTCCCGATGGTGTGTCTTGGTTTCTGCGCCTTGAGTGGCGGAAGGTTGTTTTCCATGCCTGCAAAATCGTCGCGTCCTGCTCGCCAGGAAACGCCGGGAGAAGCTCCTCAAGAATCCGTTTCCGAGGCGGATGATTCCAGGCCACTGCGATTTGATTCGTTGAAGCAGGAAGCTTATCTGCAGCTGTGGCGAACCTATGACCGGATGAAATCCATTGAAGAAGAGGTCTTCAGCGGTTTTGAACTTTCCGCACAGCAGTACAACGCACTTCGATTACTGCGGAGTGTTTATCCGGAAGGGATGGCGACGCTTCAGATTGCTGATCGTCTCATCAGTCGCGCACCAGATATCACCCGATTGATTGACCGGCTGGAAGATCGGGGTCTGGTTGTCAGAACCCGGCGCGTCGAGAACCGGCGCGTGGTTGAAGTTGCTCTGACTGAAGCAGGACTCAAGCTGCTGGAAGAACTCGAAGAACCGGTTCGGCAATGCCATGAACATCAACTGGGGCATCTCAGTGCAGACGATTTGCACGAACTCATCCGTCTGATGAAGCTGGCCCGTGTTCCGCATGAAGATTCTGGAAGCCGCTGGGTCGCCGATCATTCACGTCCGCAGTGATTTCAGAATGTGCGCGAAATTCCTGACTCACCCGCCTGATTAACAATGTTTATCGCACAGGAAAAACTCATGCAAAAAACTCTTCTGATGCTGCTTAGTCTGGCATTGTGCAGCCTTGGTTGTGACACAGCCAAACTGCGACAACAAGCCCAGCAGGCACGGAATAAGGCGACAATTCAAAAACTCAAAAAACTGGGAGAGGAGATGCATTCAAAGAATCAGATTGAATCAGTTGCCCAGGAAAAGGCCAGTCCAGATGAGAAGACCGAGGCTGAAAACAGGCCTTCACAAACCGAAGCCACTCCATAGACTCAGCATGTACGACTCACCATCGGACGTGAATGGTGCAATCAATGATGTGAGTTTCAATGAATCGCCATCATAAGCCGGTGGCGGTGAGCAGTTGATGATGAAGTTTTGCCTGTACTGTGTCTTTCAAACCGACCGAGTGACGTGGCCGACCAGCAGTTCCGTCACATAGTTCATCGCAATCTTTCCACTCTTTTCATGCCGGGCGAATAGCGTTCTCAGGTCGAGAATCATGTTGGCATGTCCCGGCTGAGCTTCGAGCGGCACATAAGACGATGACATCAGCCGACCGCGTAATTCTTCATAGGTGAGTTGCTGGTGATTTTCCAGCTCCATCCGCTGCCATCCTTGTGGGTCAAAGAACTCCTGCAATCGGGTGGGATCACGATGGGAATCACGAATGGCTTCATAATTGGTGCCATACGTTTTCAATAGCTTTTCATAGCCTTCAAGAAACGGTGAACCGGCGAGTTGCCGTTGATTCCAAAGCAGTGCGACCCAACCCTCCGGCTTGAGAATCCGGGCCACTTCACAACGGGTTGGCTGAATGTCGAACCAGTGAAATGCCTGGGCTGCCACCACCAGATCAATACTGGCCGCTGGCAGTGTGGTCTCTTCGGCTGAACCTGCAATGCTGTGGAAGTGAGGAAACTCTGCCAGCCACTTCTCAGCAGCGGCTCGCATGGGGGCGTTGGGTTCGATCGCGTAGACCGCGTTGCCGTTGTTGAGAAACAACCGCGATGAAATCCCGGTTCCCGAACCCAGATCGGCCACCACATGCTGCGAGGTCAGCCCGATGGTCTGCCGTAACGTGTCGAGAACTTCCTGCGGGTAACCAGGGCGGTACTTTCGATAGTGCTCCACACGGTGCGAAAAGCGGAGTCGGGAATCGGACATCAATCAACTCCTGTGGGGCAATTCCTCATGCCTGGATTGGCAACATTCCGTGTGAAGTACCGGTGTTTCCAAGATTGTAGTGCCGTGTCACGGCTTTGTCTTAGGGTTGATGTCGCCGCAACGTCCTCCGTTGTCGGACTTAACAACAGAAGAGACCCGAATTTTATGCTTTGACAATGCCGTAGGGGGAGAGAGGAACTGGCGGCAGGTGTTGTTAACGGAAATGAAAAATCAGTGACATTTGTTGATTCAACACCTGTTCACGCCCTCTGAGAGTGGTAGGATCGTGGTGGTTCTGTTCAGGAACTCAGGGAATTCTCCCATTTCGCATTCTGAATCACTCACACTCTGGGCATTTCGCCCGCTGGTCGTTCGGCTTTCGGTATTCTCAAGGCAGTCATTCATGTCAAACGATTTTGCGGGTCGTACGCGGCCTCGTGGCGGGCTTGGATTGTTTTCAAAAGCCCTGTTTTCGCAGCCAAGACTGGCTGGTATTGCCCTGGCCAGCTTTGCTCTCATCGGCATGGCGCAGGCCAATGATCCCGATCTGAGATTACTCTCGGGTGACTGGTCAGTGGATAGTGTGACCAAGAACGTGCTGCGATCAGGTCAACCAGAAGGAAAAGACTATAAGGTTCGTATCGACGGTAACATTATCCGCATCGAGCAGCCGAACTCACGATTGCCTGTCGCGACATATAACTTCCGGGTTCATCCTGGTAAGTATCTCGATGAACCACGTCAGTTCGATCTCTACGATTCCAATAGTAAACCGATCTATCACGGGATCTACCGTCTTAAGGGTGAGGAACTGGATCTGTGCCTGGCTCCTTATGCCATCACGGCGGTGGATGACAGCCGCCCGAAGCACTTCCGGCCCAAATTTCAATCTGGCTCAACACTGGTTCGCCTGCATTGGGTTCGTCGCTGAAATAAGAAGATGGCCGAATGGCCTGCAAGTTTTTGCCGATGTGTAACGCCTCAGAGATTGCCGGATCTGAGGCGTTACCAGCTTCGTAATATTCAAAGGCTGTCAAATCCTTCTCCCTGAGGGAGAAGGTGGCCGCAGGCCGGATGAGGGGGAACGCGTGACTCTCAATGAAAGGGATCACATAGCCATCGATGAAATGCTATTGATAGCTATCTGAAATATAGGCGGTTAAATACCCCTCACCCCAACCCTCTCCCGCAGGCGGGAGAGGGAGACTTCACATGTCAACGCGGGGTGAGGCCGGTGGGCAGGGGAAATACCTTCGGGATTTTTCCCGGTACCCGCTGGTTTTTATTTACGACCTGGGCAGAGACTCCAGGTTGATTTCTGGTCTTTGGCTGGCTGTGGATTCGCGAGTAAAGGTTTCACCCACTTTGCCGGTATCATTGAAGAAACCGCAATTGCTCATAAAGAAGCGATTGCCGTCAGCACCGCCATTGTAATCGAGACGATGGCGTTTTCCGCCTGTCGGATCGACGGAGAATTTCGCCTGGGTGCATTCATGCCATTGCCCTTCAACATCCCGCACCCAGACATTGCCATAAAAGGCACCGCGGTTGATGTTCCCATAGCTGGGATTAAAGTTTTCCAGAAACGAGTGGAATCGTTTGAGATAGGTCTGTGTTTTCGGCCGGCGGAAACTGGCCATCAACTTCCAATCCTGAGTCCCCTTTTCACTGAACCATGAGGTATAGACAGTACTATTGGGGCCATCGGGTTTCACTTCTGTCAGAAAGCGATAGGTGACGCCCGCCTTCCAGGGATAAACCAAATAACTTTGCCCGCCAGAACCTTCGTTGCCAAATTCTCCCACGCGCACGCCTTCGCCCGACGCAAGCTTCACGATCCGCTGATCTTCCGGGATATCTTTGGGGTTATCGGTGCTGAACGGACTCCAGATCGAAAAGAGCACCCGGCGTTCCTTCGGCCCGTTGACCTGAATGCCGAAATAACCTTCACCAAAACCGTTGGCCATGAAGTATGACCCCATGGTGTCCTTCCCTTCCGGCACCGTGAGTTCGCTGTAGCCGTATTGAATTTTGGCGTCTTTGGGCATGGTGTAAGTGAGATGGACGGAAGGCCCGCGACGTCCCCAATAGAACATATTCCCTTCGTTATCCCGCACATAGTCGATCTTGAGATCTTCAGTGGGTGACGTGACGACCAGATCACGAATCTGGGCAAAGACGTTGCCGGTGCGCTTTTCACCCTGAATCTCAATACGGAAGTAGCCCGCCTGGGGAACCTCCAGCGTGCCAATTTTGTGAGTTCCGAGCGTGCTGCCGGTCATCGTGACAGGCCACTTCTGATCACCGCTTGATACAAGCAGTTGAGATGTCCCCTCTGGGACATTTCCCTGAAAAGAAAGTTCAAGTGTTGCAGGCCGATCGACATGGATGTAAACCGCAAACTTCTCTTGGGTGTCGCTCCATGAAAGCCCACTCCCTTCGCGGCGACCCACGCGAACGTCTTTTCCCGGATCCACTGAGTAGACATTTCCTGCAACAGGGACATTCCACACTCCCCCGGCTGCATGGACGGGGAGCATCGACAGCCAGGCAGCCAGAAAAACATTCGAGACGAGCAGAAGTCGCAGCACTTATTTTCTCCGAAAAATGGCCTCAGTGAGCCACAGGAACTTCGATGGCCATCTGCCATGATGCTCCAGTATCCGCTTCGGAAGGCTTTGCGACAACGAAGATATTCTCAAACTGATAGATGATTTCCACAATTATTCAGATTGAGCCAAGATGAGAGCCAGGCATCAATGATCACCCATTGGCCAATATCCGGTGTGAAAAACAGGTTGAGATTGAAGAGTTGAATTTCAGTTTTGTCAGCTTCAAATCCATGAAAAATCGGAAAGAGATTCTGACTTCTTGAGGGACGCATGCTGGTAACGTGATCACTGGCCGGGTAAGACGAACCACACCGTTTTTATGCGATTTGTTGTTCCTGGAGGTTTCATGACCATCTTCAAAAAAATCATCGACAAAGAGATTCCTGCCGACGTCGTATATGAAGATGAACTTTGCCTGGCGTTTCGGGACGTTAATCCGCAGGCTCCGACCCATGTTTTGATCATTCCAAAAAAAGAGATTCGCTCACTTGCAGACGTGGTGGAAACTGACCGTGATCTGCTGGGGCACCTGTTGATTGTGGCCAGTCGAATCGCCGCCAAATTACATTTGCATGATGGTTATCGGACTGTCATTAACTGCGGGGCACATGGCGGTCAGACTGTTCACCATTTCCACATTCATCTGCTGGGTGGCCGAAATCTCGACTGGCCCCCTGGTTAATGAGGGGTTGGGTGATGGAGTCACCAAAAGTCTGTCCTATGTGCGGCGTTTCTCGGCCTCCCGCCGCCTTGTCCTGTGACGCTTGTGGGGAAGTCTTTGATGGCCGACTGGCGCAGCCTTTGTCGGCTGAGCTTCTCAAACAGTTGCGAGAGGCCAAAAAACGCTATCGGCAGGAGCGTTTGCCATTGGTGATTGTCGTGTTCCTGATCCCGATTCTCACGGGGATTTTTGTCGCCGCTAATGGTGCCCAAGTTTTCGGCCCAGAAGCGCAGCCCGAAGATCGGTTTCTGGCATCTCTCCTCATTACAGCGATGTGTATTACCTGCTTTTCGGTCATTCCCGTGGCCGGGGCGATCATGACGTTATTACATCATCGCCTGGGGCCACCGATCATGTTCTGGGGATTGATCCCCGTGATGCTACTGGCAGCCATCCCGACAATGTGCTGCGGCGGAGTCGTTCTGTTGTTGTTCGTGCTGCAAGCCTCTCGAGTGATGCGAGCCGCAAAGGTACTCCACGAGAACGGCTACCACCTCAGTCAGCTTAATGACATTTAATATTCGGACGGATATGTTGAAGTCGATTGAGGTGGCCCAGGTTTCACGGACACGGTTGTGTCTAATTTTCGAGGGCGAACCGATGCTGAAATAGCGATCTATAGATACTCAAAATCAACAGGCATCCCTGGCACATGTGTTTCACAAAGAACGCCCATTGGGAAATCCCTCACCCGTCCCCTCGCGGGGTTTGGGGCGGCGTATAAGGCCAACTGTTCATCCGCGATTGGGTCTTACGCCGCCAGGTTGAGGTCTTATCTGGTCTTGCGGCCAGCTTCTCTGGAGGGGAAAAGGACTGGGAGTTTGCCGTAGATAAAAAAAAGAAAAGAGGCACCCGACGTATCGAGTGCCTCTTGGATTTGGCTGCGGCAAGGGTTCTGGGTTTAGGCCAGTTGCTTTTTGCGGCCTACCAGGGTTCGAATTCGTTCTGCAAGCAGCGCGGCATCGAATGGTTTACGGAATGTTTCGCTGAAGAGCGAGCGGTCGATGCCGCTGGCGGTATCTTCATCGGTCAGCAATGCTACGAGAACTGCGTCGGCATATTCGCCGTTTTTACGCAAGTTCTGAGCGATCAACATTGCTTCATGCCGTCCCATACTGAAGTCAATGACTACAGCGTCCGGATGCAGCGACTCTGCCTGAATGCCCGCTTCGAACCCGCTGGCTGCTGCTTCGATTTTGAAGTCTTCGATTGGCATCAGTTCGGTCAGGTTGTGGCGGACCTGGGAATCGAGACCCACGAGGAGCAGTTTGCCCATCGCTTCGTCTTCGAGTTCGCCCAAAGGCATGCCGTGTTCCTTGAGGAAGCGGATTAAGTGCTCCCGAGGAATCCGGCGGTCCTGCGATCCCGGAATGCGGTAGCCGCGCAGACGCCCTGAATCGAACCATTTTGAGACGGTTCGAGGGGCAACTTTGCAGATCTTAGCGACCTGGCCAGTCGTGAAGATCGTTCTCATCGCGGGCACTCCAATCACCAATTATTGTTCACACACAGAAGGGTGTCGCGACCCTCCGGATCTTGACCCTCGCACGACCTTTTGTGGCTATCATGGCCGCAACCAAGTTGCAGTCAGGGCCGATCACCCTGACTGCTGTAAGCCTTCGAGTAAACCGATCAAGCCGCTTGGCGGAGGCTTGATCGAATCATTCGAAATATGCCGAACGTTGGAAATCGAATTCGACCCGATCCTTTGTTTCGAATTCGAGCGAGGGGCGGGACGTACTCAAACCGGCAGAGCGTCCCTGCTCTGTGCATGACAAAATGCCTGCTTGTATCCTGCCCCCCTTGTCGACGATTTGCCGGCGTTTCCGCCACAACACGATTTGGCGCCCGAAGGCGTTTGTCGTGTTGTTCCGATGCAAACCGTCTGGGTGTTCTTTTCGGCTTTCCTGGCACGATGACTTCAATTCTCTTGTCAAGACCTCATTTCTTGCTTGACCTTCTTGCTTCCGACTGCTTTTTCGCATGTTTTCAAGCGGCAGGGGCTTCGCCAACTGCGCCTTTTGACACCATTCTTCAGGCCTCAAGGAAAGATCCGCGACGAAAACTCCCCGCGGAAATTCCTTCAATGGCGAAGCTTCACGATTGAAGGAAATCCCGCGAAGTTTCTTATCGCAACGCGACCTCGCAATGGCTCGTGAGCACCTGATCTCTTGTGACTATTTCAGCGATGAGGGTTGGACTCACACGGGGAGGAAGAAACCCCGGCCTTATTCAGTATGCCACACAGAAACGGTAGCGGTCGGCGGAATAATCCCGATTTTGCGGATTCTCGGGCTTTTGAGAGAAGAAGAGATCAAGCTGAGTAGTCACTCGGATGCCACTTCGCCGAACTGCCATTCTTTCACGAGATTGCCGTCACGGAGTTCGGCTTTGATCCAGCCGATTTCGACATCTCCCGAGCCACCAGAAAATTTGATGCGAAGAGAACGCAGGAGGTCGGTCACGGGGATCGTGACATTCATCTCTTCCCAGTCGTTTCGTTTGTTCACATGAAAAGGAACAGATCGTTCGGAACTGAATTCAGGGTGTTTTAACGTTGTCCACTCAATGGTGCCCGTCATGGGAGACGTCACCCGCTGGGGCCAGTGCATCAGTAATTGCTGGTCGACATGCGGCACGTCCTCTGTCTCCATGACAATTTCCTGGCTGGGCCGCCGTTGCAGGATGACAGTTCCATCTTCAACCGAGGCTTCTGCCACTGTTACCCAGCCTTGGAGTGGCCGGGAAAATTGCGGATTTTTTCGGGGAACCAGCGCTTTTGTCTCATTGAGAAAGCGATTGATCATGCCGGACAGTCGGATGATTTCATCCCGGCGTGAACGGGCAAGGTTTGTTTTTTCACCGGGATCGTTTTTTAAGTCGTAAAGTTCAATGCGATCTGTTCCGTTGGAATGACCGCCCCAGAAGCGGATTAACTTCATATCACCGTTGCGAACAGAAGTTGCCGGTGTCTGGCCGGTCGCCGGGTGATAATGTGGGAAATGTTGAAAAACCGCTTTTCGAGCTAATGTTTTGTTCTCTTTAAGCAGTGGCACCAGGCTGAGGCCATCCTGAGAGACAGGGGGTTGTGGTGACGCGTTCGCTGCGTCGATCAAGGTGGGGAGGAAGTCGACGCTGGAGACGACTTCCTGAGTCACGCGACGCGGGGTGACAACACCGGGCCAGGCAATGATCAGCGGAACCCGGTTCCCTCCCTCATAGATGGAGCCTTTCCCACTTCGCAGCGGCTGGTTGCTGGTGGGGAGTTGGCCTTTGACATCTGCGTGCATGTTGCCGCCATTATCGGATGTCAGAACGACCATGGTCTTATCAGTGAGATTCAGGCGATCCAGCGCTGCCATCAGGCGGCCGACGTTGTCGTCGAGAGACTGAATCATCGCGGCCATGGTGGGGCATTTTTGTGCTTCGCGGGCAGACTCAACACGTGACTGAGCAGCGAGGATCAGCTCTGGTTTTGCCTCAAAAGGAGCGTGAACGGAAAAATACCAGAGATTCAGCAGGAACGGTTCATCCCGTTTGGTCTCAAGAAATTTAATCGCCTCACGCGTCAGAACGTCATCAATATGTTCACAAGGTGCCGTCTGAGACGAGGCTTTCATTCCCTGCTGCATCGGGAGATTTTCGCGAGAAGGGACTGCGATTGGCGATCCTTCCATCATCCGTTCAAATCCGTGATGGGTCGGATCGTCAGGAGATGCCCCCAAATGCCAATTGCCGAAAAATGCTGTGGAATAGCCGGCTTTTTTCAGAAGCTCGGCTGAAGTCATGGCTGTGCCGGGAAGCTGTGTACAAAACCTTGGTGCCACCATGGAATAATGTGACGGGGCGGAATCGGGAACGTCCGGGCTTTGTCCTTTGGGGGATGCCTGATCTCCGTTTTCGGTGAAATGAAGGGCCGCAGGCCAGCGGCCAGTGAGGATGCTGGCTCGTGTGGGAGATCCCAAAGAACTGGCGGAATAAGCGTCTGTGAAGAGGATTCCGCGTTGAGCTAATTGGTCAATATGGGGTGTCCGATAGAACCGACTGCCATAAGCCGAGGTATCACGCCAGCCGAGATCATCCGCCAGAATGAAAAGGATATTGGGCCGGACGCGTTTTCCCTGTACTGTGGAAGATTGCGGTTCCCCAGGGGACGATGGGGCATTTGTTTCTGAGTCGGCTTCCGGGGATTGTGCCTTATTGTCGTCTCTTGAAATGGCGAGCTGAGAAGCAGAGAAAGCGACCACAAGCGTATCTGAAAAGAGATACGCACCGAGAGACAGGCCCGCCCAGACCCAGAAAAAAGAGAGTTTGTTCACCGGCGATGGCCCAATCTGCGGATTTTCAAGCGGAAAAAGGGATTTGCTCCAAGCTGCCTAAAACTCTTATTAAAAGCGGTTCCGCTTGTCTGGAAATGTCAAAATGCTTTTTCAGATCCAGCGGTCTCGAAGGTTTTTAAGAGCATCTTAGAGCAGTGGCCATACACTCATGGTGATGGCATTGACATGCAGTGGGCGCTACTGCATGTCTGAACTTAATAACTACTAAGTCCGAGGCCACTGATCAAGTGGACACAGCAACTTTTCATCGTGGCGATTTTTCCTGGAGCGGCTTCATCATCAAGTGATGGTGAAAGGATGTAAAGCGAATTTTGTGTCAGGAATTTCCAGCCACCTGCGAAGTCGGAGCGTTTTTTGGTGAAGGGGGAAAAAGGCTGACCCTTGCGGCGGAAAAGTTTGCCCAGTATGCCTAGAGCGAGATAGCATGGAGGGTTCGCAGCGGCGTCCGGCAATTTTTGCCGCTGGAGACTGGTGTGTGGCCGATAAACTTCAGAGATGACTGCTGCGTGCCTTGCTGATGTCTTTCCATGCCGGCATCCCGCGTGGGGATGTGACTGGGGGTTGCTGACTGTCCTGCGACCCTTTGGTTTTGGTCATGGAGGCATCACAAGATAAAGGAGCTTATGGATGCTCAAATTGAATCGCCTTGTATTCCCGTTCTCGCTTCGTGGGCTGGCCAGTGCTGTGGCACTGTCGACACTTGCGGGGGTTCTGGCTATTTCCTCGGCAGGCCAGGTTCAGGCCAAACAACCTGTTCCTGCCCGTGGTGGCCCTTCGCTGGGCTTGTCGTCTTATGGGCAGATTCCACCTGTTCCTGGTGAGGAGCAGACGGTTCTGCATCCCATGGCTGATCCGAGTTATGACGGCAGCTACACGACGGTCAGTCCCGATGCGGCTTATGTCTCTTCACCCACGGTGGCATTGTTTGAGTGCGTGAGATACCGCCGCGAAAAGGACATTGCTCCGTGCGCTGTCCCCAAGATTGTTTCGATCCCTGATCCTTGCAACCCGTGTCAGTGCGTTTACGTGAAAATTTGCGTGCCTCCTTGCTCATGCGAAGAGAAGATCAAGGTTCGCAAGGGTGGTGACAAGGTCACTTACGATTACGGCAAGTATTCCGTTGAAGTCGAATCGGGCCGTCGCGGTGTGACTGTTACCTATCACGATTAATACAGTCTCGCAGATTGCTCTCATTGGCTTTCACCATCACCCGTTCTCTTGTTAGGAGAGGACGGGTGATTTTTATTGGGTCGTTGGGCCTATCGTGATTTGGCCCATGAAGTCTCGACCTGAGCTATTGCTGGCAAAAAGGATTGCAGAAATTTCTCACGTTGTAGAAAGCTGAGAAATTTTCTCTCCCACATTTGGCGCGGCGTTGCCGTAACTTGATTGACGGCATCGAAATGACCTCACCCCGGCACCTCGGCCATGATGGCGTGTGCCAGCGAGTCTTTCGTCCCGTTCTGGTGCCGTGTCACGGCTTTGTCTTCGGGTTGATGTCGCCGCAACGTTCTCCGTTGTCGGACTTAACAACAGAAGAGACCCGGATTTTATCCTTTGACAATGCACTAGTGTTGATTTCCCGGTTTTGATCCCGAAGGTCATGTGCCTGAATGGCACGCGCTTCGCGTCAATGGCGTTACTGCGGAAGTCCTGGAACTGATGCGGTCTGCTCGAGTGACCGCACGACTCCTGGAATCCCTGGTGAGCCACGTGTTTTTTTCTGTTTTCCATTCACACTCAGCCGTTCAGGCCGTGATTAAAATTGAGGAGTTATCGATGAATCTTATGTCTCGATTTGGCCATAGTCTGGCGACTTTGTCGGCTGGAGCTATTGTTGCTGTGGCAGCGATGCAGTATGCCGAATATGGCCAGGCGGTGGCGGTGCCACGTGTGTTGACGCCGGGCGAGTTTTCGATGGCCTTCCGTGAAGTTGCTACGCAAAGCCTTCCTGCGATCGTATCGATCCGTACGCTCAGCAAGAGTCGGGTGATGGAAACGGGTGGCCCCATCAACGATGGAGAGATGCAGCTTCCTGATTTCTTCCGCAATGACCCGCGATTCCGCGACATGATGAAATCTCCGCGTCAGCAGAAGATTCCTCAGCAGCGCGGGATGGGAAGCGGTTTCGTGATCGATGCCAGCGGTATCGTCATGACCAATAACCATGTGGTCGATGGAGCCGATGAAGTCATTGTCACTTTGCAGGATGGTCGTGAATTTGTCGCCAAGGACATCAAGACTGATCCTCGCACTGACGTTGCCATTCTGCGTATTGAAGGTGCCAACGATCTGGTGGCGCTGCCTTTAGGTGACAGCGATACGGCTCAGCCAGGTGACTGGGTCATGGCGATTGGCAGTCCATTCGGTCTGGACACCAGCGTGACAGCCGGGATTGTCAGTGGCAAAGGCCGGGGCATGGGCATCACCGAGCGTGAAGACTTCATTCAGACCGATGCGGCAGTGAATCCTGGTAACAGTGGTGGCCCGCTGATCAACCTGCGAGGGGAAGTCATCGGTATCAACACAGCGATCTCGTCACGCAGTGGCGGGTATGATGGTGTGAGCTTTGCCATTCCTGTGAACATGGCTCAGTGGGTTGGCAAGCAGCTTGTGGCCAATGGTCAGGTGAAGCGAGCCTATCTCGGGACATCGATCCGAACGGTCGGTGCCGACATCGCCACCAAGTTCGGTGCCAAGGCTGGAGAAGGAGTTGTCGTTCAACAAGTGATGCCCAACTCACCTGCTGCCAAAGCGGGTCTTGAACCCGGTGATGTGGTGCTTTCGATCAATGGTGTGTCTGTCAACGATCCCCGTTCGCTGCAATCGGCTGTTGAACGACTGGATATCGGCAAGAGCTACGCGATTGTCGGTAAGCGTCAGGGGAAAGATCTGCAACTGAACGTGACGGCAGAAGAAATGCCTGGCGACTTCTCTGCCAAGCGGCTTCCACAGACTGAATCTCCCAAGGGGCATGTGCTCGAAGACCTGGGTCTTACGGTTGATCGCCTGACTCCTCGGATTGCCAAACAGCTTGGCGTTGAAGGTGAAGGCGTGGTGGTGACTCAGGTTGAAGAAGACTCGGTCGTGCAGGCTGCGGGAATCAAGGTGGGTGATGTCATCGAAAAAATCGGTGGCAAAACCATCAGCAATCCCGAAGACGTGCAGGAAGCCCTCAAGACCAATGACCTGAAGGAAGGGGTCGTGGTGAATCTCCGCAACGCCGACGGCAAGCGGTTCGTCATTCTGAAGAATGCCGAATAATGCCGTGTCACTCCTCTGCCTGAAGTCTCCTTCGGGTTGAAAAAACCTTCACCAGCCCGCCACCCCCTGGCGGCGAAAAGAGGCAGGCTCACAACAGTGACCTGCCTCTTTTTATTATTGATCAAGCCTCGCTAACTCTCTTCGTGGATCAGTG
Source organism: Planctopirus sp. SH287 (assembly GCF_056500625.1). NCBI lineage: Bacteria > Pseudomonadati > Planctomycetota > Planctomycetia > Planctomycetales > Planctomycetaceae > Planctopirus > Planctopirus sp. SH287. The sequence continues at coordinate 4,895,431 of NZ_CM151403.1, forward strand.
CAAATTCGTAAGGTGCATGCCAATGCACCAGCATTCCAAATAGACTCTGCCTCTGCTTCATTGGTGTATTCCGTCGGAACTTCATGCCCTCTTCTGTATTGATTGAAGGGTTGTACCGCTGGCGTTATCTCTTCGGTTGGGACACACTGAAGTGATGACCGAAGTTGAGGCCTGACGCCGACTCGTCCCTGTTTCCCGGAAACGGACATGGGATGCCGGCATCCCATATTGTTCAACTCCTTCAGGCAGCCTGATCGATGATCGTTCACCATTTGTTGTCATGGGCACGAACACTGACTTTCGGCTACTTTGCCGCATTGTGGCCGTTCTACTTGCTGCTTATGGTGAATGCCGTTTTGGCGGAGGACCCTCAAGCTGAGCCTTCATGGAGCATCGCGCGCGAGCACCTTCAAAAGGGACGCTATGACGAAGCGCGTGAGGCTTATACCGCCTTGCGTGATGCGGCTCAAAAAGACGTCGCACCGGTAAAAGAGAGCGATGAAAAGCCCGACAGTTCGGCCTCTGAAGGCCCTGCCAATGATGTCAGTCGCGCCGAGATGGCTTTGGCTCGTATTGAGATCGAGACGGGCCAGCGTCATAGCGCGTTTGAGCGATTGGATCGGCATTCCAGGCAGTCTCCCGATGATGCTCATGTGCTGGGGCAGCTGGCATGGTCGGCGTTTCTAGTGGGAAGGCTGGATGTGGCCGAGTCAAAGGCTCAGGCGGCGATCAAAATACTTCCGGATGAACTTTGGGCGCGGCGAACACTTGCCGAGGTTTACCGTTCGACGGGGCGATTGAAACAGGCTGACGATGCCTGGCGGTTTTTCGTGAGGTACTACAATCGCGTGCAGCCGGAAGGTGCGGAAGAACTGATGCTCGCTGCTGAAGGGTCGCTGGAATATGCGCGTTGGCACACCGGGACGCAGATCTTTGATTTTGTGCTGAACACCTTGTGCAACGATGCGATTAAAGCCGACCCGCTTTGCTGGCAGGCTCATGAGTTGGGGGGGCGCCTGTTGTTGGAAAAGTACAACAAACCCCAGGCTCTGGCCGAGTTCAATAAAGCCATGGCGATCAATCCACGGGCTGTGGCAGTGATCCTTGGTCGGGCGGAAGCCGCCGCTCAGGATTATGATTGGGATGATGCGACCAAGCTGGCTAACGAGGCTTTGGCGATTGCTCCCGAAGAACCACTGGCTCATGCGTTGATTGCCCGGGCGCTCATCTTTTCTAACCAACCGCATGAGGCCCTGAATCATCTGGAGCAGGCGCGCAAGATTTGTCCCATCCAACCGGAAATTCTGGGTCTGATCGTGGCCGCTCAGATCCAGAGGGACGGCATCCACTCGAAAGACCGGCTAATCGCCATTCTGGAACACATGGATCAGATTGAAAAGCTGGATCCGTCTGCCACGACGCCGGCCAGTTATGAGGCCACTTTGATCGAAGCGGCCCGGCAGAACAGCACTTGCGGCGTGGTTCTGGTCACGACGGCTGAAGCTCTCGAAATGCACCGCAAATATGAGTGGGCAGAGCGATTCTATCGGGCGGCGCTGGCGGTCATGCCTCAGCTTTCCCAGGCCCGAAATAATCTGGGGATGCTCACCTTGCAGATGAGCCGGGTTGATGAAGCCCGCAAGTTGCTCGACGATGCCTTCAAAGCGGACCCTTATCATCTGCGGGTCAGCAATATGCGCAAAGTCATCAAGCTCCTGGATGGCTATCACACTCTTTCCACTGACCATTTTGTGATCCGCTATGACACGAAGCAGGATGAACTTCTGGCACAGCGGCTATCAAAATATCTCGAAGACGACGTTCACCCTCAGTTAGTGAAGCTGTTTGGTTTCGAGCCACCCCACCGCACAACGATTGAAATCTATAGCAAAGGGAGCGGGCAGTCGGCTCATGAATGGTTCAGTGCCCGCATGATTGGTCTGCCCTGGGTGCAGACGATCGGCGCGTCCACCGGGATGATGATTGCCATGGCATCGCCCAATGGCCTGGCTGAACCTTATAACTGGGCTCGCGTCATCCGGCATGAATACGTCCATGTCCTGACCTTGCAACAGACGGGCTTCAATATCCCTCACTGGTTTACTGAAGCGCTGGCCGTTCGTCATGAAGGAGGCACCCGGCCCATCGAATGGAACGACATGCTGCGAGAGCGGGTTCCCCGCCGGGAACTGCGAGATCTTTCCAATTTGAACCTGGGCTTTATCCGTGCCAGGAATGGTGATGACTGGAACTTCACTTATTGCCAGAGCGACCTGTATGCCGAGTACCTTGTTCAACGATTTGGTGATGAGGCACTTCAGAAGTTATTGGGAGCCTATCGCGATGGAATGACTACTGAAGTCGCACTGGAAAAGCTGTTCAAGACTCCTGTGAAAGAGTTTGAAACAGGCTATCTGACGTTTCTGGATGAGCGAGTGGCCCAACTGGCGAAGAGTACAGGAACTGAACCCGAGTTGACGCCAGCACAGATTGAGCGCGGGCTTGAAGAACATCCTGACAGCCCGCTCTGGATGGGCCGTAGTGCTCAGTTGAATGTGACTCTACGGAAGAGAGACGAAGCTCGTAAGCTCGCGAAAAAAGCTCTCGAGATTGATCCCCATTGCGCTCCGGCAGCCATGGCCCTGGCTCAATTGGATCTCCGGGCTGATGAACCTGACAAAGCCATTAATCGACTGTTGGCCGCTGCTGATGAAGCACACCCCAATCGTTCTCTGCTGGGCGATTTGCTACCACTATTGATCGTGGAGAAACGCTGGGAGGAAGCGATGAAGCAAGCCATGCTGGCCGAGAAGTCGTTTCCCGACGATCTGCTGGGAACACTGGCGCTCGCAAAGATTCTGCCCCATTTAGAGCAGCGTGATCGGTTGAAGAGCGTGCTGGAAAGGCTGTCGTCCATTAAATCTGACGAGCCTGAATACCGCTTGCAACGTAGCGAACTGGCCTTTGAAGATCATGATTTGCCAAACATTGCCAAGTATGCGGCTATGGTGCTGGAGATAGACGTTCTCGATGCCAAGGCCCATTGGCTGCTGGCGGAAGGAGTGACCAGGTCACAGCCAGCAGAGGCTCTTAAAGAGTTTCAGATCGCGTGTGAACTGGATCCCGGGCTAGCCAATGCCTGGGCCGGTTGGGGAGAGCTTCTGGTTTCTCAGGGAAAAATGGAAGAGGCAAAAACCAAAGCCAGTGAAGCTCTGAAAATTGACGAGAAGAATGCCAGAGCGCTGAAGATTGCCAAGCCGTAATGTGCTGGGCGATGGCGAGAGATCGTTCTCGTGGCAACGCGTCCCATACCAACGAGCCGGAAGCGTCAGCGACGAGCACTCGCATTAGCGATTTTTTTTGGGTACGGAGGGGTGTTGAAGAAGAACTTGTGGCGGCGGAGTGATTTATAAGCCGTGTCCGTCGCTGTAAGACATGTCCGTCGCTGACGCTTCCGGCTCGTAGCACTTCCGGCTCGTGTTGTGAAGTGGATCCCGTTTTTTGGATCACGGAATAAAAGAGAGAGGAGTGATGCTGACCGGTTTCAGGCGGCTTTGGGGAGATAGAGCACGCTTCGTTGAGAAAACCCGACCGGTTGCCAGGTTCCCACGGTGCGGAAACACCAGGCGATTTTCTGAGCCGTCCAGCGTGGCACACCCCAGGCCGCTGCCAGATCTGCCGTCGTGAAAGGAGAGTCCGGAAAGGGTGGCACCAGCTTTTTCAGATCAGCCGCTGTTTTCAGCAGAACACGTTCCCGGATTGCCACCAGGCGGCGGTCATCGACGGTGTAATCTGCCCGGCGAAATCGATGCTTCGCTTTGCGTGTGCGGTCTTCTTCAATATCCACCAGCAGCAATTCGATCTTCAGCCGGGGATGAGGAAAGACGCGAAAGAGATGCATCAATTCATCGAACGCATCGATCCAGGTTCCTTGAGAAGGACTCTTTCGTGGTGACGCATAATCTCCCGTGGGTGTCTCACGAGTACGCAACAGTTTGCTGGCAACGATGGGCTTCACGACCAGTACGCGATGGGAATCGACCAGATCGCGGATCTTGTCTCGAATGGCTGAGAGACCCGACTGCTGAATCTCGATGAGAGTTCCGCGAGAAATGGCATCGATCCTATATCCCTCCACCTTGACTTCACGTCGCTCGGCAGACTTGGCATAGATTTCTTTGAGTTGTTGATGAAGAGTCGATTCGCGGCGCATGACATCATCACCAATTTCAACAGCCGAGTGACGCAGCAGAATTTAAGCGGCGCTTCGGGTGGCCTCTGTCTGTTCTGGAATCGTGTTTTTATTTTCCGCGAACTGAGGGCGCTGTCCCGCAGACTCTTCAAGTTCGGTATGAAGTTCGTTCATGGCGGCCTGTAAATCAGCTGTCCATTGAGCTAGGTCTTCCCGGCTTAATTCGGCGGGGATGTCCATGGCTTCGCCAGAAACGACCACGATTTTCGAGAACGGTTTGGGGATCACCAGATCTGTCCATGAACCGCGAATTCGCCAGGTATTTGAGCAATAATAGGCCGTTGGCACCACGCGGCGGCCTAATGAAGACGCCAGGTAAACCACACCCTGCTTCATTTCGCGACGCGGGCCCATCGGGCCATCGGGAGTGATGAGAATATGGTAGCCTGCCGACTGTTCCATCATTTGTTTAACGGCCGTGGCACCGCCTTTACGGCTGGATCCCCGAATGGTATGACCACCGAGAATTTCGATCGCCGCTGAGAGAAACGAGGCCCCCTCATGGCGGCTTACCAAACCACAGCAAAGATCAGAACGCTTTGCGGTAAACGTGGGGAAGAGGAGCAGGTCATGCCAGACCGGCACCACGTATCGTTCGGGGACATCCGGGCCGAAGTCACAATCGAGACGGGTCGCGGGATTTGAAGAACGATACTCCACTCGGCAGGTTGCCATGAGGCCCTGCATGGTGCGGACTGCGAGCCACGCAGCCAGACGGATCAGCAATGGATTCCGAACTTTCATATTCAATCAGCGATGTCAGCTTTGGCTTGATTGGGGATGCGGATCAAATCAGTTTTTAATCAGTTTCCGTGTGGCCAGGGTGGAGGCGATCCTGCGGGAGAGTTTCTCGTGGAATTTCCCGAATCTTCCCATGAGACGGAGGCGGTCGGTCGGACGTTTCCACCAGATCCCTGACTGCCAGAAGACTGTGCTCCTGTTGCATAAGGCCAGGGTGCTGGCCCGTTAGGTGCTGCATTGTTTCCGGCTGCTGGCATGCCTCCAGTGTTGGGACGGGTCAGGCCATTGCTGGAAGAGGGTGACTGATAATGAGCGGGCTGGATTGTTGAGGCTGGCCGATCATTCGGGTTGGCCGGTGCTTGTTCAGTAGACGTTTTCCACGCGGTGTCATGAGTTGATGCCCATTGGGGCGACGGGAAGAGAGGCGCCTTTTCCGGTTGGGCCTGCGTTGTGTCCTGACGGAACACTTGCTGACTGGAAGGGCCAGCGTTGATTAGAGGCAATGAACCGCCATTGGGTGCCATGTTGCGATTGTCGTTGGCTTGATTGTTTGCTGAAGGCCAGACGCCCGCTGCGGTACCATTCCCGCCATCTGGACGGCTTGCCAGATTGGTCGGTGGCACACTGGAAGTTGGTGCGCCGGCTGGCCATCCCCCAGGGCCAGGGTCACGATATTCGCCCGGTGCTGCTGGCCAGGTCGTTTGCTGCGTCATGACCGGGAACTGTGTTGCTGGAGCAGGAGATGCTGAATTCCAGGCGGTGTTGGGAGTTGACGCGGCGGGTGAAGTCCCAGCCGCAAGATTCGCAGGGAACAGGTTGCCCCACCCGGAATTCATGGCGAGTTCTGCTGCTAATGTGGCGGAATCGGGACTCACAGGAGTTCCCAGAGCACGAGCTGCCATCGAAGGTTGCGAGGCTGCACCAGCGTTGGTCATCGTTTGATGACCAACGGGCGCTATCGGTGAGTTGGTGTTCATCTCGCGCTGTGAGTCCATGCCACGAGAGGGAAGGGGTGAGTCCATGCCACGAGTGGGAAAGGGCTGTGTGTTGCTGGCCTGAGCTGTTGTCTGGTGAGGTGAAGGCGTGTTTCCATGGCCTTGCCAGAAGTTACTATTCCCTGAAGCGGCTGAAGCAGGATTGGAAGGCCAGTCATTGCGAGGCTGAGCACTGGCCAGTCCGGTTGGCGGAACCTGAGAAGCGGGTGTTGCCGATGTGCCCGGCGATGAGACCGTCCAAGAGTCCGGGGTTGACGATGTCTCTCGCGTTGTGGCTGAGGAAGCTGTGGGAGCAGAATTGGGGGAAGCTGCGGCCCATTCGGGAAGGCTGTTGTTTTCAGAATTGGCACGAGGGGCGTTTGCCGCAGGCGTGGCCGGGTTTCGTGAGGATGAACCGCGATCAGCCAATTGTGTGTTGGAATTCACGCCTGGTGGGCCATTGGGAAAGAGCATGGCCATATTGCGCTGAACTTCTTCTTCAGAGGCCACCACCTGAAAAGTGGCCAGCGACTCGGCGTAGCGGTTTTGCTTGCCATAAACTAATCCCAGATTCAGGTGAGCCACCCGATGCTTGGGATCTGCTTCGACCGCCTGTTTCAGATATCCTTCCGCCCGGTCATAGTTACCGCGCAGGAAGTGCGAATAACCGACATCACTCAGCAGGCTGGGATCAGTCGGTTTCCGCTGAAGTGCGACTCGGTAATGCTTGTCAGCCAGGTCATAATTTTCACGGCGGTCAGCGATGACTGCCAGTCGATGATGGGCATCTGAGTGCTGTGTTTCGGTGATCAGTACGCTCTGATAGGCATCAACGGCCAGATCCCACTTCTGTTGCGATTCATATCGGGCACCATCCCGCATGAGATCGCGAATCGAACGGGTGCTGGCCAGCTTGGAATTGTCGCCAAATGGCTGAACGGGGTTGGCTGTGGCCGATGCCGATTTATTGGCGGGAGTCGATCCCGATGAACCTCGAAAAGCGACAGGGGCGTCTTTGCGAGCGGCCAGAAGTTCTTCGAGTTCGGTCTGCTTGGCCGATTTGGCAGGAGGAGCTGACTTGTCATCCTTCTTCGCCACACTGGAATTGCTCGGGTCAGTGCTTTTTGACTTTGCGCCGAACAGATTGCTCTTTGTGGAGGCGCACCCAACCAGAGCGAGAGTGATCGCCAGGCAGATGCTTGTGACAAGTTGTCGCATACCCACCATCCTTGGTGCGTGGTTTCGGAACCCATCCTTGAGTCCGAAGGAGACTCTTCCATTGCCGAATGGCTTTGGGAAAGTCCTCTTTCTCGACGAGATTAAAATTCATGTTCTTGCGAAGACGGCACTCCTTGCCGATTCACAAGACTTATGGGAAACGTAAGCGCTTCACGAGATCGTGTCGAGAGGAAGTCTGAAGAAGATTCGCAATGACAACAAACTGGGCAAAAGTTTTCAGGAATCAGCACGGAAATTACGGGGAGGCGCGCGAGATTTTTGGGCAGAAAAACTTATTTTCTTCCTGATTTGGAAGTCGCCGCTTTCTGCGAGGGCTGCGTGAATTGCAGCAGGGAAGACCTGCGGCTTTCGGCTTCAGAGATGCCAGCAGGTGGTTCTGGCGGAGAAAAATCGGGCCATGTGAACCCAAAGAAATAACCGGGCTTGGGGGTGACTCCGTAATGCAGAGGCTCTGCCATGGATGGGTCGACCAGTGACCCTGGGCCTCTTGCTTCCTGCTCATATGCCTGCGATGGATTGGGGGGCACGGAAGTCTGGGGGAGATGCATGCCGGGCGGAGGAGTCCCGGGAACATACTGGTCTTGAGTCACTGGTAATGCCTGTGCGGGATGCATCTGGTGCTGCAACGCTTTGAAATAAGTGCTGCTAAATCCAGCGGGCTGATGCGAATCTGGCATCATGCAACCGGAAGTTCCCAGAACGCATGCCACGAGCAATCCCAGTCCTCGTTTCAGAGAGGGGTGACTGACCTTCAAGGATGTCTCGTTCATGGGGAACATGACTGACTGCCAGACGTGGTCAACGCTGATCCTGAGAGAGAGAATCGCCAACAACAGGCTGGTTCCAACACAGTGCGCGTAAAAGCCCCAGTCACGGCGCGTGAAAAACTTTGCCGTCAATATGGAATGTATCGACCAGTTCCGTGAGGCAACTTCGCTGCAATCCCGGAAGAAGCGGGAGTGTTTTCCAGCAGATTCTGCCAGAAATCCCCCGCACTCTTCTCCTCATCAACTCAACATCACACAGGGCATCACGGGGAGCTTCGTGCCATGCTTGCTCAAAGCCGCTGTCTATTACACACAACTTTTTCGCCACCTGAACCGCACCACGAAATTGACATGGGTGGCCCAGGTTGCTTTGCAACCTGGGCGGCAGAGCCGTAGGAGGTTGTCTCCAGAAGGCGTTAATGAAACAAAGGGGTTATGTCGAAATTCCGGAGAAGTATGAATCATCCAGGCTAGCGCGAGGCAGAACGTTTCTTGTTTGACCGAGTACGGCCTCGCCAGGTTGACTCAAACTGCGACCTCTCACCGGCTTTGCCGGCCCAGGTTGCAAAGCAACCTGGGCTACCCTCGCTTGGCAAGCCTGCCAACAAATGCTCAAGAAAACTTGTGTATAAAAGACAGATCAGAGCCGCAAGCATGGCACGAAGCCGGCGTACATTGTGCCTCCGCAGGGTCTGTCCATCGAAATGGGCCAGTTTATGGCAAGGGCTTTTATTCCAGTGCTTGCTGGAACTCGGATTTCAGATCCTGGAAGTCTTCCAGGCCGATGGAAATCCGGAAGATGCCCTCTGTCACGCCACAGGCGGCTCGGTCTTTCTCACCCATAAATTTGTGTGAAGTCCCGGCGGGGTAGGACACGGTGGTGCGGGCGTCGGCCAGCGTGGGAGAGAAGGGGATTGTCGGGGCCAGTTTTTTGAAGATCTGGTCAATGGCTTCTGCCCCGCCTGCCACCTCGACAGAGATCATTCCTCCGAAACGATCATTCAGGAGAGTTCTGGCCAACTCATGCGTGGGGTGCGACTTCAATCCCGGATAAAAGACTCGCTGAATCCGCGGATGAGCGGACAGCCATTCGGCCAGTTGCCCGGCTGTTTCCGTCACTCGGGCCATGCGCAGGGGGAGCGTTCGCAACCCGCGAGAGACCAGCCAGCATTCCATGGGGTTGGCATTCAGGCCATAGAGCAGCATGGATGTCCGGGCTTTGCGCATCGCTTCCTCTTGCCCCACAATCACGCCCAGCATGGCGTCGCCATGGCCGTTGAGATACTTCGAGGCGCTGTGCCAGACGATGTCGGCTCCGAATTGTTTGGGACGAAGGCCAAAAGGAGTGGCAAACGTGTTATCCACAATCAACGTGATCTGCTTTCCCAGAATCTCCCGAAGTTGGGACAGATCGCACACTTCCAGCAGAGGGTTCGAGACGGATTCAACCAGAGCCAGCCTTGTGCTGGGACGAATGGCCTTGCGGATAGCATCCTTATCGGAAGTGTCGACAAATGTCACATTGACCTGAAAACTGGACTGAAGTTGCGAAAGAAACTGATGCGTACTGCCATAAATGGCCCGCGCACAGAGGATATGGTCGCCCGTTTTGACAATGGAAAGAACGGCCGCCGCGATGGCTCCCATGCCCGAGGCGCAGGCCACGCCGTGTTCAAAACCTTCAAGAGTCGCCACATCATAGATGAACGCTTCATGGTTGGGATTCGTCACCCGGGTATAGAAATATCCTGGTTCCCGACCAGCCACTACGTCATCAAATTCCGGTAAGCCCGCCTGATCGAAGGCCGTGGTCATATAGACCGCAGGGGCACTGGGGGGAGTTGAGAAGGCGGGCACATGTCCGCCACGAGTGGCCACAGTCGCTGGTTCCGTCATGAAAGATCCTCTTCGGATGCTGGCTTGTGCATCGTCATGGTGATGAATTCGGGTCGAATCCCGCTGTGGGGCGCAGCCAGTGATTCAACCCCAATTTCTTGACTTTGACAAACCACTCGAAGATAAAGTTCTGTTGAATCCTGGGATCAGTCCTCGTTGAATCCTGGGATCAGTCCTCGTTGAATCGGCTCTCATGCTGTTGGCGTGTGACTGACGCCATGATTTTTTTTCGACGGACACGGTTTCGGCGGTCACGGTATTGAAAGACAACGTATTCATGGACACCGTATTGGAAGAAACCGTACCGAAAGAGACAGCGATTCCGCCGATCGTTCGACACGGAGTCACTCGCCGCTGGTCTGATGCTGTTGTTCATCAGGGGACGGCCTATTTTGTGGAAGTCGCCGCCGACCCGCAGCAAGAGGCCTCTGATCAGTTTCGACAGGTCTTTTCGCAAGTAGAAGCCATGCTGTCCCGACTGGGAACCGACTTGAAGAGTCTGTTGCAAGTGGTGATCTATTTACCTTCTCCAGAAGATCTGGCCGAATTCAACCGACAGTGGGATGCCTGGATCCCTGAAGAATACGCCCCATCACGTGCCTGTATTCACGCACCGCTGGTGAATCCCGCCTACCGCGTCGAACTGATCGTGACGGCAGCAGTGACCACTGGCAGCAAATAAGTCTTTCCCCAGAGATCAAACAGGCACAATGGGTGTTGTCGGGGTATTTGATGCGGTTTCTCTCTTAACAGTCGCGTTCTGGAGGCGTAACCCCCAAATTTTTCAGGGCAAATGACGCCCATGCGCCGCCACGCTTAACCCGGAAACGGGTTTAATTCCAGCAGACATGAATCGGAATCGGCTGTTTCTCCAGCAGTTCGTCCAGTTTTCGGCGGATCTCGTCCCATTGCTCCGCTTCCACTTCCAGAGTCACGATCACCCGGCGATGATCCGTCTGTGACTCCGCTGCCTCAGGCGCTGCCTGCGTTGCATCACGAGACGTCTTTCGTCGTTTGCCCCCACGCGGAGCGGGTTTTGACTCGTTAATCGAAGCCACTGGCACCAGGCACATTTCCCGCAATTGCCGCTCATCAAAGCCGGTCAGTGTGGCATCAAAATCCGGCACAGCGTTCAATTCGGAAATTAGCCCAGTCAGCTGAGAAACGTCCCAATCACTCCCGATTTCTCGGTTGTTGAGAGCGATATTTAAGGCCTTTTCCCGCTCCAGAGGGAGATCCACCACAACGCAGGGAATTTCCCGGGAACCTTGCGACCGCAGAATTTCAATCCGCTGATGACCGCTGACAACGTGGCCTGTCCGGCTGTTCCACACCGCGGGTTGAACCAGCGTGAACTCTTCCAACGAACGAGCCAGTCGAGCAAATCCCTGATCCCCCGGTCGGAGAACCTTGCGCGGGTTGTAAGGAGCCGGCTTCAAGTCGGCCAAAGCAATCTGACGGAGTTCCATCACTGACAACTTTCATCGAAGGGAAGACAGCCATTCATGAACGCTGCCATGGTCAATTGTTGAAGGGCCAATGGTTAGCGACTGACCATTGAGGTGATGGAGCCAGATTAAGCGCCACTCAAACGCCACATGGGGACAGTGACCTATCCCGTGATTTGGCGAGACCTGATCTTCAATTCAAACGGCTTGTTTCAGCCATTCTGGTTGCCGGGAGGCTTTGTGACATGCGTGCGATCGGGGCTGCGATGGTACGGTTGGTTTCTTCGTTGGCGATGGCTTCTCTCTCTGGATCGCTCAAATTGATGTCACAATCACTCAGAGAGAATCGATCTCGCATCTGTTGGGCTGCCACAAACCGTTTTTGCATCTCACCTTTCACACGCTTCAAGCAGCGGGTCACGTGCCCGCGCGAAAGCCCGGTTGCATGGCCGATCTGCTCGAATGTCCAGTCGCAATTTTCGCGCAACGCTAATATAGCCAACAGCTTCCATCTACAAGAATCCTCCTGGGCGTAGTTCTTCTGGATCTCGTCCCAGAAAGAAGTTGCTGCATCTCTGGGAAGTTCGATTTTCTGACCTTTTTGATTCACTGCTGACATACCCAACTCTCCCGACCAAGATGTGCACAGAGATCTGAACAATCAGTGACCCCTACATCCTATCGCCTCTTGTTGCGCCAATTGAGAAATATTCATGCGTATAGTATACTCAAAGAGAACTCATGTCTCCAATGTTTTCGACATCATAATGTGAATATGGTTTGCCGAAGCTTTGTGCTTCCCTTGTGAGCTTGCGCACCAACCTGACACAATGGGGGGATGACTGACCAAAGCCGCTACCACCGCCAAATGCTTCTTGAAGAGATCGGAATTGCCGGGCAGGAACGGCTTTCGGGAGCGGTGGTGGCGATCTTGGGGTTGGGTGCCCTGGGGAGCGCCGCAGCTGAGCTTCTGGCACGGGCTGGCGTGGGGACGCTCCGGCTGATAGATCGCGATTTCGTCGATCTCACCAACCTTCAGCGGCAGTCCCTCTATGACGAGCAAGATGCTCGCGAGCGAACACCGAAAGCGATTGCTGCTGCCAACCGACTCCAGCAGATCAATAGCGATATCAGGCTAGAACCACGTGTGGCGGACATCCGTCCGGACAACATTCTGGAACTGCTGGAAAATGTTGACCTTGTTGTCGATGGAGCCGACAATTTTGAACTTCGTCTGCTCCTCAATGATGCCGCTCTTGATAAACAACTCCCGTGGGTTCACGGCGGGTGCGTGGGCATGAGTGGCCAGGCGATGGCCATTCGCCCTTACCACACCCCGTGCCTCCGTTGTCTTGTGAATCCGGTCGACGATGAGGCGTCTTCATCGGGCGGCTCACAAACGACGCCAGCCACTTGTGATGCTGTGGGCGTGGCAGGGCCAGCGGTTCATCTGGTCTCTTCCATGCAGGCCATGCTGGCTATTCAGATGCTTTTAGGGCAGTGGGATGCCATCGGTTCACAGCTCAAGCTGATCGATGCCTGGGGAGGGCAAATCCGCTCGATGGATCTGACCTCTCTTCGCAAAACGGCTGATTGCCGGGCATGTCAACACGGCGAGCGTCTCTGGCTCAGTGGTCAGCAAACGACACTGACCACGGTTCTCTGCGGTCGTAATGCTGTCCAGATTAGCCCCGCCATTGCTCAGGCACTCGACCTCACGCGTCTGGCGACTCAGCTTTCATCATTGGGTGAAGTCCGGCCTAATCCTTATCTTCTCCGCTTTCGTCCCCATGGCCATGCCTGTGAACTCACCGTTTTTCGCGACAGCCGGGCTTATATCGAAGGGACTGAAGACGCAACGCTCGCCCGGACACTCTATGCGCAATACCTCGGCGGATAGATAAGCCCCCATTGCAGAGCGACATTCTCTCAAAAACTGCTCGTGCCCCGCTTGTCGCTCTGAGTAAGCCGTTTTGACGTGCCAGCATGCCCCAGCATCCAAATAGGAGGAGCAATTACCCCTCGCCCGCGCAGGCGGGAGAGGGTGGCACGCAGTGCCGGGTGAGGGATTTTCCAGTGGACGTTCCCCATCAAAAAACGTGACTGGATCTCTCTCGACGAGCATGCAGGAAGACCGCTTTCTGAAGCACGAACTCGCCCTCACCCAGCCTCTCCCATCGGAATGGGAGAGGAGCAAATCCGTCAACCTCATCAACAACTGCTATCTGGCGGCGTAAGACCCATTCGTGGATGAACGACTGGCCTCATACGCCGCCCCAAACCCCGCAAGGGGCTGGCGGAGAAGTGGGTTGAGATGTTGTGGCGTTTGCCCAGGCATTCTTTTTTCCCTTCCCTTTCCTCTTGTCGGTTCGCTGACTTTTGCCTTGATCGGAAGGATCGTCAGTACCGATAGCCGTCTTGCCGGCAGCGGTTGCCACGGGGACATTCGCTTTCGGGAAAAAACGTGCCAATTGAGACTTCACCTCTGCTGATTCGGGGCGATTGGCCAGGTTTGTCCATTCATAAGGATCGCTGGCGTGGTCGTATAGTTCTTCTCCCCCATCGGCATAGCGGATATATCGCCAGCGGTCTGTCCGGATTGCATGGTTATTTCGCCCATATGTCGTCAGTGCAGGTTGCTCCCATGAGCGATCAGGATGAGCCAGGAGAGCCGAGATGTCATGGCCTTCGACCCAGTCAGGCCGGGGGAGTTGAGCCAACGAGCAGAGCGTGGGATAGATGCTCATGAAATCGACCGGTTGTTTGCAACGGCTGCCGGGTTGGGTCATGCCTGGTACAACCCAGATCAGGGGTGCCCGTGTGGACTCTTCCCACAGGGCAAACTTGCGCCAATGCTGTTTCTCTCCGAGATGCCAGCCATGATCACCCCAGAGGCAGATGATGGTGTTGTCTCGGTCAGGGGAGGCCTCATAGGCATCCAGCACGCGCCCAAGCTGGCCATCCAGGTAGGAAATGGCCGCGAGATATGCCTGAATGGCTTCCTTCCAGCGGCCCGACTCCAGCACCTTGGCATGATCGCCCTGGGGCTTGGCCATCTTGATCCCTTCAGCCGGAATGTCACTCAGGTCATCATCTTTGGTGGGAGGTAACTGAATGCTTTCCAAGGGGTGAAGATCAAAATATTTCTGAGGCACATTCCAGGGCATGTGCGGCTTGTGATAACCCAGCGTCAGAAAGAACGGCTTATCGTGCGATTTGGCCAATTCCTTGACGCCAAAATCGGTGATGGATGTATCGCTGACACCGCGATCACTCCCCTCCATGACACCAAACCTGATGCCACCAATACTGCGGTCGTCGACCTTCGCTTTGACGGAAGTTTCCGCGGGAACGGGCACGACCCATTGTTCCTCCCAACCCATGCCTCCATGCCAGAGCTTGCCCATTCCAAGCGTGGTGTAGCCGGCGTTCCGGAATTGCATCACCAATGAGTCTTCCGGGCGGATGGCCCAACGGAAGGGTTGGCCGTTGTCATAAATGCCTGAAGTCCCTGGACGTTTGCCAGACAGCAGAGCGGCTCGGGAAGGATTGCAGACGGGAGCCGCACAATGAGCATTGGTAAAAGAGAGCCCCATTTTTGCGAGACGATCAAGGTTGGGAGTCTTGGCCTGAGGATTCCGCCCGAGATGACCGACCCAGTGATTCAAATCATCGACGGCAATGAACAGCACATTGGGCGGGCGTTTGGCGGTCGTCTTCTCTCGCGGTTGAGAAGCCGCCTGGTCATTAGCGACCAGCGCCGGGAGGTCGGCACATCCTGTGAAAAGGCCCAGAATACAAATTGTCAGCGAAAATCTCATGGCAGTTCCTCGACAAAGCGTCATGAACTTCAGTTTGCACCGAACGTAGTCTTGTCGAGTTTTCTCGTGCTGCCAAAGCTAACGAAAAGCTGGTGATCGGGAAACCTCACTGGCCGATTTACCGGTTCCGTTTGAAAACACCTGCTGCCGAGAACACTCGTTGACTGATAGGGTGAAATAGAGAAATGACGGGCGGCCCAGGCAGGGTGACCCAGACGTGGCTTTGCACGTCTGGGTGCGGTAGTCACAAGAAACTCTCCACTGGGCGCCCCTCTCATTCAATCGGCTTCATTCCACCCACGAAATCGGCACGCCGACCGTTCGCCTTTGTTCGTACCACCGCGCCGAACTCCAGCGCCAATCCACCGCCTTCCCCACCAACCCGGCCCGTACAGGATTCAGATGCAGGTATTGCAACTTTTCCCGCAACTTCTCTATCGAATGGATCTCGAAAGAGTCGCAGTAGGGCAGGCTCCCGCCTGCCATTCCAACCACAGCCATTCCAGTTAAGGACGGCAGGCGGGAGCCTGCCCTACTCCTCTACCCCCACACCGAAAACAAACAACCAGCACCAAAACCCGGCAATATCAAGTTGGTCAACCACTAGGCCACCCATGGTAGAAATCAGAATTTCAACCGGGGCCACCCTGCGGTATTGGCAGATGCCACGGTGCAACAGATAATGGGATTGGGACTCCGTAATGTGTCTGGAATACGCTTGCGGAAAGACGCCGTTTGGCAGCACCGGAACTACTGGATAATCGAACCTGCTGAATCGTCTTCTAATCAAATTGTAAGTCTTGTCTGTAAATGAAATACGGCTCTCCGCTAGTTGATGCAGCGAGCCGTCTACTATTAAGACAAAGATGGCAGAACGCCGTTTGAACTTTTTGTTGCTGGCGTCCAGAGCTGGGAAACGGGATTGGGGCGATTTATCGACGCTTCGGCGGATGGGAAATAGTCATACGAACGGCCCAAGCTCAACGACCCGTGGGATGCCATGATTGCAACCGCGACGCTCAAGCCGGGTTCGCTGCAGCGCATGGTTAGGCGTTGCGGGCATATTCAAGGACGGCGTTGATGTTGTCCATCGAGTAATATCCGGGTTGCGTGTTGGGCTCGAAGACACGATTAGCAATCGCGGCCTCGAAGTGGAAGCGAGCATGTTCGTACCCGGGAACGTGAAGACGCTTGATCATCTCGAGAGCCTCAACGGTGGGAAATTCCTCGCTGGCAATGAATGATAATAGTGTGATGAGCCCGTCTGGGCCGACAAAGTCCTTCAAGGGAGCATCGCAAAGCACGGAGCGGTCGCGCACGTAATTGGCGCGTTGATCGTATTGGCAGCGATTGTCGAGAGGATTATGTGCAGAGCAATGGTGAACAAGCCGCAAGCCCCGTCCAATAAGCTTGCCGTCTTCATCGCGGCTTAGCCACTCAACCCAGCCGTGCTCAATCTTTGTGATTGACTGGTTGCAGGAATCGCAAATCCAAGTGTTTTGTGTGTTCATATTTGAATGCTCGTAGCAACGCCTAAATAAGTATTCGACCGCCGAAATGGCTTAGAATTTTGACGACGTGAGTGGTCTTTTGTCAATTTGGATGCGTCAGAATCTCAAACAAGTTGCGACGGATCGCCCATGGTCATCCTCGGCGACACCGCACGGTGTTCGCTTTTGTGGGGGCATCCATGCTATGCTGCGGGGTGGCCCAGACGTCGCTTTGGACGTCTGGGTTCGTCAGAACAGGAAGCTTTTTCGTCACAGCATAATACGCCGTTACTCCTCCAAGCCTGAAGCGGGAAACGCTGGCAGGCACAGTTTGCTCGTCCGCCTACATCCGCATGTGTTCCATCGACGTTTCAATTGTTCTTTGGCAGGGTGACCCAAACGTGGCTTTGCACGTCTGGGCCACCCTGTCAGTAAACTTAGACAGCAAGTTTACGACAAATTGGCTCTGACCTGCTCGACCATGGCTTTTTGTTTAGACGCGACAAATTTCTGTGCTTCTGCTGCCTTTTCTCTGGCGGCACCGGGATCTTTGACCAACGATAAAACGGTCGGGGTCAGGCGGGCGAGTTGATCGGGATTATCGAAGTCGAACAGCCAGTCGCTCAGACCAATCGCGTTCCACATGGTGCCTTTGCTGGTCTGTTCTTCAAAGCGGCCCACAATTGCCGGAATGCCGTTGCCAATGCACATGATGGGCGAGTGCATCTCCAGGCCGAACATTCCCAGCGATTGCCGGTAAACGCTGATCGCTTCATCGGTCAGCCAGTAATTTTCCCGCCAGACAACACGGTCGCGGACACTTTCCGGCAAGCGGCTGAGCACCAGTTCTTTGCCGACTTTCATCTGTGTCCTGTCTTCCGGACACAACAAAATCTTGGCCTTGGTTTCCTTTGCGACAGCGATGATTGCCTCGCGCAGTGGTGCGTGATCGTGCTCGCCCATTTCCTCGTTGCGGGTGTTTTTCTTTTCATCGAACTTGTTGTTTTTGATCAGCCAGTAAGGAGTGTAACGCAGGCGTGGAATACAGCAGATGAATTCACCCGCCTTGAGATTGTTCTTGGCCAGAAACGCATCGGCAGCGGGTTTGTTCGCCAGATCGACGGCAAAGGCACCATCCGGCCCGAATTCCATGATCGGGCATTTGGCCCCTTTCGACTTCGCCAGTTCCAAAGAAACCGGGTCACGGAAGTAGGTGAATTTGGCCCCATTCACCAGTTGCAAGACCTGATCACTGAAAGACTGGACGGTGATTCCGAAGATGCCGTAAGGCTTGCCGGTCTCTTCGGCCCAGCGGGCAACTTCTTTAGCCCCGACCAGCGATGGGCCAGAGCCGTGCAAGAGAAAATCATACTCCTTCAGAGCAGCATTCACTTCTTCTTTGGACTGCACAATTTTGAGCTTGGGAAAGCGGGAAAGCAGCAGTTCGCGCACGCCATCATTGACGCTGCTGGGCCAAAGCCCCACATCGGCTTCGGGCAGATATTTCTCCAGCAGATGGAGGACGCCGGGGGTATGAGCGATATCACCAATGTTGACTGTTTGCCAGGAAGACCGCAGGAGGATTTTTGGCTTCGCAACGGGAACAGAAGCCGCCCGGAGTGATGCTTGCGGCTGGGTCGCTGCCAGAGTGAGCAGGCTTCCCATCGATGCCAGAAATGAGCGACGACGCATCTTTCACCAGTCTCTCTATGATGTCTTGTCGTGGAGTGTGTTGGTATTCAGAGTCTCGCGAGGCCATTTGACGCCGCTGTTCCATCAAAGTCTCTGCATAGATTAGCGTTTTGACGCCGACAACACAGTTTTTTCCCCGGCGGTTTCGTCGAACGGCGTCGTTTTTTCGGGAGCATGTGCGGCTGCTGACGAATGAGGCCTGGCTTCAAACGAGACGCGAACGCCGTCGACAAACATTTGCACAGACAGTGCGACCAGAATCATGCCCATCAGCCGCTCCAGGGCGGTGAGAATGTTTTCGCCCAGAAAACGATAAAACCAGGTGGAAGCACATAAAATCACGGCCGACAATCCCCAGGCCATGATCAATGCCAATGCCCACGTCGCGATGCGATCCGGCTCGCGATTCACCAGCAGCAGCAGAGCCGCCAGCATCGATGGCCCGGCGACACTCGGAATGGCCAGCGGCACAACAAACGGTTCACCCGTCAGTGACGATCCAAAAATGCCATCTCGGGGCGGAAAGATCATCTTGATCCCAATGAGAAACAGCACGATGCCGCCTGCCATGCTGATCGATTCCTGCCGCAGATCGAGTGCTACCAACAGATAACGCCCAAAGAACAACATCAGCAACAGCACACCCAGCGCAATGCACAGTTCGCGAACGACGATCCGCAAGCGTCGCTCGGGAGCGACATGCTTTAAGACCGAGAGAAACAGCGGCACGTTTCCCATCGGATCCATGATGAGAAACAGCAGAATCGTCGCGGAAAGCAGGTTCATTCCATGGCCCAGTCACGGCAGAAACATCAAGAGGTCTATTCGATAACAGTGAGTGCAGTGTGTTTGTGAGTGGTTACGCGCCGGGAAGTCGCAGGCTGAGCAGCCGATCGACGTACTTCCCGAGAATGTCCGTTTCAATGTTCACAAGGTCGCCCACTTTTCGCTGGCCGAGGGTCGTTTCTTTGAGAGTATGGGGAATGAGCGCCACGCTGAAGAGGCCCGTCCCGGCAGGCGCGTTCAGTTCGGCCCGGACGACCGTCAGGCTCACACCATCGACGGTGATGCTCCCTTTGGGAACGATGAGCCGGGCCAGTTCCAGCGGCAATTCAAACGCCATAAAGACCCATTCGTCTTCATGTTCGATGCTGGAAACGCTGGCCGTACCATCCACATGTCCCTGCACCACATGCCCGCCAAACCGGGCACTGGCTTTCATCGCCCGTTCCAGATTGACAAAACTTCCCTCTGACAAATTCCCAAGGTTTGTTTTGGAAAGCGTCTCGCTCCCCGCCTGAAACGACCAGGCAGGTATGCCGGAACTCTTTTCCGAAAGTGCCACCACAGTCAGGCAGCAGCCGTTAATGGCAATGCTTTCGCCCAAAACGGCGGGATCGTCAGCAGTTTGCATTGTCGCTGGGGGTGAGATTGTGAGGCAAATGCCCCCTTCTTCGAGTGCCACGCCCTGAATCAGGCCGACGCCTTCAACCAACCCGGTGAACATTTTGAACTTCTCCGAAATTTCATTCGCTTGCTGGAAGTGGCGCCGGAGCCTGAAGTTTATTGGCAGCGAGACTTCGGGACGCTACAAGTGTAGACCTCGCGGGAGAATTTTCCCTTCTCTCGCATCGGTTCATTGGAATGCTCCGCTGACTGTCCAGGAAAACCTGACAAAGTGGAGTCTCAGGTTCTCTTTAGGAAAGCATTGGCTATGTCCCTCGCGATCACCAGCGTTCATGCCCGTGAAATTCTCGACAGCCGGGGAAATCCCACGGTGGAAGTCGATATTGAACTGGAAGACGGCACCATTGGCCGGGCCGCTGTTCCCAGCGGTGCCAGCACCGGCGCTCACGAAGCCTGCGAACTCCGCGACGCTTCCGACAAGAAGCGTTACCTCGGTAAGGGTGTTCGCAAAGCCGTTGAAAACGTCAACGAAACCATCGCCGACGCGCTGATTGATCTCAACGTGACGGATCAGGCCGCCATCGATCATACGATGATCGAACTCGATGGCACGCCCAACAAGTCGCGCCTGGGTGCCAACGCCATCCTCGCCTGCTCATTGGCTGCTGCTCATGCGGCTGCCCGTGCCAGCTTCCTGCCACTCTACCGTTACCTGGGTGGTGTCGGGGCCAACACGCTGCCAGTTCCGCTGATGAACATCATCAACGGTGGTGCTCACGCCAACAACGGGATTGATCTTCAGGAATTCATGATCGTTCCTGTCGGCTTCACCTCTTTTTCTGAAGGTCTTCGGGCCGGTGCCGAGATTTTCCATAGCCTCAAAAAAGTGCTGCACGATCAGCACATGAGCACCGCCGTGGGTGACGAAGGGGGCTTTGCTCCTGACCTCAAGACCAACGAAGATGCCCTGAAGGTCATTACGGAAGCCATCGAAAAGGCTGGTTACGAGCCTGGCAAGCAGATTAAGCTGGCTCTCGACTGTGCGTCGACCGAGTTCTATGACTCGAAGACCGGCCTCTACGATATTGACGGCAAGAAGGTCAACGGCGACGAACTCGTCGGCATCTGGCAAAGCTGGTCGGAAAAGTATCCCATCGTCTCCATCGAAGACGGGGCTTCGGAAGACGACTGGGACACATGGAAGAAACTGACCGATGCCATCGGCAAGAAGGTTCAACTTGTCGGCGACGACCTGTTCGTCACCAACAGCAAGCGATTGCAGGAAGGGATCGACAAGGGTGTTGGTAACAGCATCCTCGTGAAGGTCAACCAGATTGGCTCGCTGACAGAAACCATCGACGCTGTTCAACTGGCTTACCGCAATGGTTACACCGCCATCATGAGCCACCGCTCAGGTGAAACCGAAGACACCACCATTGCCGACTTGGCCGTGGCTCTGGGCACCGGCCAGATCAAGACCGGTTCGGCCAGCCGCACCGACCGGATTGCCAAGTACAACCAGTTGCTGCGAATCGAAGAACTCCTCGGCAAAGACGCCCGCTACGGCGGCACGCTCAAGGCGTAATGACCTGCTTGAGATTTTGCCTGACTTTTGAAAAGGCACCCGGCGTCCGTCCTGGATTCCGGGTGTCTTTGTTTTCTGGTCAAGCTGCTTAATGTTCGATTTTGATCGAAGGAAAACTCTCCAACCCGATTGATTCATGGCAAAGCAAGCATCTCTGTGGGCAAAAGCAGCCGATGGTTCACTAGACAAATCATCAGTTTTGTGAACAAGCGGTTGACGAATCAGCATCTTGGCATATTATTATGAGTGTCAATCATATGTTTTAATCATGAATTTGACGCCTCGTCTGTTGCCATTCTGCTGACCGCCATTCTTCTCGGGATCCTTTGCAATGATGCCTCATTTCTCACTGACCCAGCCGGTTCGTCGTTTTCGGCGTGCGTTCACATTGATTGAGTTGCTGGTGGTCATTGCGATCATCGCCATTCTGATTGCGCTTTTGCTCCCTGCGGTGCAGCAGGCTCGGGAAGCGGCTCGCCGGACACAGTGTCGTAATAACCTCAAGCAAATGGGCTTGGCCCTGCACAACTACCACGACAACTTCAATGTGTTCACTTACCGACAGGGAGGCTCTGGTGGCTCGAATTTGACGGGCAATATCCAAAGACTCAGCGGGGTAGTCGGGCTTCTTCCTTACTTTGATCAAGCCCCTTTGTTCAACCAGATTTCTGGTGGCTTCACAAACACAGGTGGCCTTCCCACACCTGCACCACCCGGCGGGCCAGCCCCATGGAATGGTGGCGGTGACAACATTAATTACGCTCCTTGGCGTGCGCAAATCCCAGGGTTGTTATGTCCCTCAACTGGGGTTCATCGCAGCGGCACTCCCACTGGCCGAAATTCTTATGGTTTCAGCTCGGGAGATGCAGTCCCATCCGGTGATATAGAGCGCGGCAATCCCCGTGGTGTTTTTGGCTACCGATCCCGTGTACGAATCGGCGACATTACAGACGGTACCAGTAACACGATTCTGATGGCCGAAATGGATTTTTCAGTAAATAGTAGGGACTTGGGCAACATGCACCAGGATGGGAGTTTAGCTGCCCCGTACATTCCTAATGTTTGCCGAGCTGTCTTTGATAAGTCGACAAATCAGTACGTGTCTACAGCTAGTCCACAGGCGTATCGTGGTGCTCGCTGGTGTGATGGAGCAGGTCCGTTCAGTGAAATCACCACGATTCTCCCACCCAACTCGGCTTCCTGTAGTACCAATGATTTTTCTCCGGGCATTTTCTCATCGACCAGTAAGCATACCGGTGGTGTCCATGTGCTGATGGGTGATGGGGCCGTCCGTTTCATCAGCGAAAATATTGATTCTGGCAATCAGGCCGCCAATGCAGCTCAAGCGACGATCCCCTCACAAAGCCCCTATGGCGTCTGGGGCGCTCTTGGTACAAAATCCGGTGGCGATTCTGTCGGTGCGTTCTAATCGGTAACCACAGCGTTCTGCTTGGCCTGCCCCATCACCCCGCCGACTGCCGCAAGAAATTCTTCAGACACGGCCGCTCTCCCCGAGCGGGAGAGCGGCCGTGTTGGATTTCAGGCGGTTTGTTGTCACGTGTGGCGGGTGTTGATTCTTGCTTGAGATTTATGCCGCCAGGAGAGTGATTCTCAAGCTTTTGATTTTCGACCCACAACGGGCAACCCCGATCATTCATCACCACGCAAAGCCACCCTGCGCTAATGGGGGAGTGGCGTTGAAGTAAATTTCTGTCGGTGGCGTCTGCGTCAACTTCAAGCAAGCGGCGGCCAGCGCGAAAGCGCGATCGTCGTGAAAGCCAGCCTCCTGACGATGATCAAACCTGATCCGCCCATTGCTGGACTGACGAAGAATCAGCGTCGCCAACTCCTGAGCCAGATCGTTGACGTGTTCTGAATCGTCACGCTCTGAAGGCGCCGTTAAGTCATGTGGATCGCGACCAGAAGAAACGTGTGTGGCTCGCGGCTGTGCGGCAGCACTGAAATCCTGCTGGTCAATCGTGGGGGAACCACATCCAGGATACCACGCCACCCGTCGTTCAATAACGAGCTGCCGCAGCAACATGGCCAGAGCGTGGTTGCCGTTGCCGCCTGCGAACGAAAATCGTTCCAGAGACAACTCAGCTGATCGCTCCTGAATGAGTGACAGCAACTGATACTCATCAAGCACAAATTCAATCCCACCAAAAGCACTGGCCGCCCAGGTCAACCAATGATCAACCCACGCCACTGGGGTTGGGCGTCCGGGCGACGGAATGGCCACATCCATGCGGTCGACAATCAAGCGATCTCCTTCCGCATGGAGAATGACGGCCACTGTCCAGTCCCGCTTCTCGGCATAATCAATGGCTGCCACATAACGAACGCCCGGCTGACCATGTTCCTGCCGCACCAGCGCAGAATCGATACAGGCACGAGCTTCCGTCAATGTGACAAAATCTCCCTCAGCCTGCTGCCATTGATTGAGCCACAGCCGGGCATAAACACTGGCCGGTAACAGTCGCTGTTGTTCGGCGAGGGTCTCTGGGGTGATCCAGGCCGCTTGCGGGCCATCCAGAGTGGAGAAGTACCAGTCATCAGATGTCCGGGCCGCTTCTCGAACCTCCCATTGCCACGTCCGACCCAACCCCGCATTGCTGAGAACAGTTAAAAGAGTTTGCGGCTTCTTGGCAGCGGCCGAGACCAGCGAATACCACAACTCGGGCTTGGCCCAATGACACAATTCATCGCAAATCACAAAGTCCGGGAGCAATCCCCACGAACTGGCCACATCAGAAGAAATGACATCCAGCCGGCTGCTCGTAAGCGAATTGATCACCCGCTCCTGCTGGATCTGAAGCCCACCCAGTAAATGAGGATTCAGACGAACAAGACGCTGCATGGCCTGAAGCAGAAGCTGTGCCTGTTCGCGATCAGCCGCCGCGGCGATTCCATTCACAGGCTCCCGCGCAAAAGCCAGAATCCACGTGCAGGACAACGCAATATCCGACGTTTTGGAATGGCCACGCGGTCGCTCCAGATACGCCCTGCGAATCATGGGCAACGAGGACTCGTCTTCCGAAAAAGTGGGCGATGAATCTTTTCGTGATCCCAAAGCCAGTTGGCGCCAGGCGGCATCCAAAGCGCGAAAATCAGCCTGCTGCCAGGGTTCAAGCAGAGCTTGACCAGCCGTACGGTCAGCGGCAGAAAGTTTGATCACCCGGCGGAAAGAGGCCGGGTCATGGCGAGAGATCAGCCTCTGCCAGTCGCGTTGCGAGTTGAGGCGGGAAATCAATTCCTGCCTCTCGGCAGCGGTCAATAAGGTCGGCATCACTGAGGTCTGATCCTTCAAGTCGCGTGGCGGGTTCACGCCAGTCGGCGGGCGGTTGATTGCGGAGCCAGAACTGCTGAGCCGTCACGTTTCCCTTGAGAGCCGACTGATAGAGTGAAGCAACCACGTTCTGGCCTTGCACTTCTTTGGTTGCCAACAGTTTGGCAGGAAATTCCCGATCCCGGGCCAGCGTCAAGCCAACCTGGAGCTGGCTGCATCCCAACTTCTCACAAGCACCAAAAAAGCTGGCTCCCTTGGTGAGAAGCTCAAGAAATTCGTTCTGCTGCTCCGGGGTGAGCAGTGGAGGGTCTTCATCGAGCGCGGGGTGAAGCAGCGTGAAATCTGGCTGATCATGAGCGGAAGATAATGGCATAATGAATTCAGCTGTCTCTCAAATGTTGTTGGATGTTTTCTCGATTGTCGAAGAGAAAATAGGTCGGACTGGCAAATCGGCTTTTGTTGAATGTTTCATGGGTAAGCAATCGCTTCTGACCAGTCAGCGAGCGTGTGCCATAAATCTGCGAATGCTGAAGACGCCGGTCTGATGTCTTGTTTATGGAACCGGCGGCGGGTCGACATTCACCCAGATTCAGAAACCCCGCCTGTTCAAAGAATGGATGGAACTGACCCATTTCCGCGAGCGACTCGATCCATGGCCAGGGCACCTGCTGGCAACTGGCCCTGACGAACGGCGCCGCCAATCCCGCGCCCCGGTAAGTGGGATGAATCACCACCCGCGCCAGTCGGCAGATCTGTTTGTCAAGAACCTGGAGACCCGTGCGCGTCCAACGCCCCGACAGGCCGAAGTATTGGTTTCGCAAACGCAGAGAAAGGGGAGCACTGGTAAAAACACAGATCCCGATGGGATCATCGCCATGCCAGAGAAGAGTCACATAGCGGACAATTCCGACTGAGTGAGATCGATAATGCCACCGAGCAAAATACGCCCAGTCACGCTTCGAGCCGGTCGTAATGGCAAGGTCGTCGAAGAAGCTGATCGCTTTTTTTTTACGGAAGATACAGGACAATTCAGGCGACAAGACGTGGCAGCCGGGCCACTCAGTTGCGGTGGTTCTTCATGGCTACAGGTCACAATCAGATCGGGATCAAGATCTGCCAGAATATCAGTATGTGTCGTGGCGATCAGCGAACCAACGCCATGCTTGCGGGTCAGTGATCGCCAGCTTCGTGCAATCACTTTTGCTAACGTCCGATCCAGTGGCGAAGTGAATTCATCGGCAACAATCCAGTGATTAACGCTGGCTGTTGTTTGCGATGGCGCTGACTGTGGCATGACATTGCTGCCCGACTTTCTCATGGCCAATGCTTGAGCAACAGCGAAAGCCAACCGGAAGCGGAAGCGTTGTCCATCGCTGAGTTCCAGCGGCGTACGAAGAAACAATTGAGGCTCCGCCAGCCCGCATTGCGATAACAACTGAAAGCCTTCCATGGGCGGAAGAGGCAACGCATCCGCCACAAGCGACGTTGGCTCAGTGAGTCGATCCACCCAGAGAGTTTGAGACGACTCATCGAGATCCAGCTGCGCTGCCGCAGCCCGCATTAGCGACGACTTGCCCGATCCCGAAGGGCCGACAAAAGCCACCAACTGACCGGGAGCAATCGGCAATTCAAAGTTCTCAGCAATCACCTGCTGCTGGCCTTGC
This sequence comes from Planctopirus sp. SH287, assembly GCF_056500625.1. Classification (NCBI taxonomy): domain Bacteria; kingdom Pseudomonadati; phylum Planctomycetota; class Planctomycetia; order Planctomycetales; family Planctomycetaceae; genus Planctopirus; species Planctopirus sp. SH287. The sequence continues at coordinate 4,921,696 of NZ_CM151403.1, forward strand.
AGCGTGAGTCCAAAATGATCGCAGACCATGGCCGCATGAGTGGTCGCAACACGCGGCGCAAGCTGGTAATTAACATTGAGGTACATAGAATGTGCGTGCCGGAAAGGAGTAGAAACAGATTTAGTAACAATCATCAACCTGGCGGCGTAAGACCCATTCGTAAATAAACAACTGACGCACAAACGCCGCCCCAAACCCCGCAAGGGGCCGGGTGAGGGATTTTCCAGTGGGCGTTTCCCATCAAAAAGCGTGACTGGTTAGCTCTCAACGAGCATGCAGGAAGACCGCTATTTGAACTACGGCTCGCCCTCACCCAGCCTCTCCCATCGGAATGGGAGAGGAGCAATGAACCCTGATTTTTCACTCTTCTGTCACTCCAGTTGCACTTTCAGATCAATCATTCTGGGAAGCTCAATCACGACGGCTGAGGTCGTGGCGGTAAGCCCCTGAATGGGTTGTTCAAGAGGGAATGGTGTCGAGAGCAGGAACTGGGGATAGGGCTTCTGGAAATTGATATGTAACGATTGGCGTTGCCGGGAGATGCGAAAGATGAGCGGCCAATAGAGCTTGATCTTGGCCATCTCCGTGAGGGGGATGATGGTGCTGGTTGGTAAAGACTTTTGTCCTGTGTCTGCTGCGGGGAGTAGGCGGCCTTCAAAATCAACGCCGGCTTCCAGAAGAGGACGGGTCGCTTCCAATAGTTTGACGACTTGTGCCGAGCCTTGGGGAATCGAGCCAATCGAGATAGCACCCATCGGCTCTGGAGAGATTGTAGAGATCGAATGGATGTATTTAGCGGCAGCCAAATAGCGATCCACAAGAAGTTGACGCCCCGGATAAGGGCTATACCGCTCCAGCACCCGGCCTTTATGAACAAGAAGAAACGTCGGCCAGGCCGTGATCTGGTATTGAGCCGCAAGAGCAGGCTCGCGGGTAGCATCGATCAAGCGAACATGAGCCGTTACGTTCTTATCGACTTGCCAGCCACTGGCCGACAGCCAGGGTTGGAAATCGCGAATCGCCGCAATACAGGGCTGGCAGGTCGCTGTATGAAAGACCACCCATTGTAGGGAACGAGCAGGCGCGGGCGTGACCTGTTGAGAATCCGTGTTCAGGGAATCGAATTCACGATCATCTGCCACCTCAAACAGAGCTGTCCATGAGAATGTTGGTTTCGCGGGAGCTTCCTCAGCAACCACACAGAACAGAGGCGCGAGTGTCAACAGCAGAGAAATAGGCAGAGCTTGGAACATGGGATTTGACCGATAGGGATGTGAGAGGGGAAGAGAGCAGAAAAGCAACGAAGCGGGGAAGCTGAAAAGGAAAAAAGAGGGAAAGGAAGAGGGGGCGTAAAAGGCGGGAAGTGAAGACGAGAAAATGCAATCTTCTCTGGCTTTGTTGCTTTTCCGCTTTTCTGCTGCTTCCCCTCTCTTCCATCCGTTACCCAAAGACGGAATCTTCACGCCACGGAATGCGGCGAGGGATGGGAAGGCTGAGGTCCGAAAGACCAACCATCACAGTACGGCGGTCAGCCAGCATGGCATCAATGGCATGCGGAGCGACTTCCGCCCAGCCACGATTTCCCCAGCTTTCTGACCAGCTGTTCGCCAGCCAAAGGTAATGACGCTGGTAGGCATCTTGACGCCGGCTATAACCCAGAAAAGATACCGCATGACCACCGCCACCAGGGCGGTATGTTTCAATCAACCCGCCCCGAGGTGTCATGCTTGCGTTCCAGCCCAGACCGGCTGAGACGCCCCCTTGTCCGGCGGCAAGGAACGTCCAGACATCATCATAGCTCGTGCAAACCGTGTGAGAGCGAATGCGAAAAGGACTGGCGGCTGACCAGGCTCCCTCAGGGATCTTGCCTGTGTAGCGGAGTGGACGAGGATTCGGAAAAACCTCCAGCGGACAAAAACCAAACTCTCGGGCACAGCGAACACCCCCTTGAATAGTGCTTCCCTGATCGGCACCCAGAAGGCCATCCAACTGTTGAGTCGCGTAATAAGCGAACAATGGCGAAAACTGGGTTACAAGGCCGGAAGCAATCCAATGAGCCATCTCACCGACACTGGAAAGGGCATGCCCCTGACAACTTCCCAGCGATCCTTGCATCTCAATGCGATGCCATGGCCGTGGATCAATTTCAGGAGGAGCATCCGCCGTAATGGCCTGCTTATAGAGCGACTGTTGTGACGTGGCCAACAGTTGTTGTCGCTCTTCAAGATCATCACGCCAGCCGTATTGCATCATGGGAAAAACCTGGGTTGGGGAAGCAGAAAAGCAGGGAAGCGGAAAAGCAACAAAGCCGAGAAGCGAAGTCGCAGGAAAAGAAAAACGGGGGAGAGAAGGAGCGCGTAAGGCTGGGGGTGAATGAGAGAAACTCAATCCCTTCTGGCTTTGTTGCTTTTCTGCTTCTCTGCTTTCCCCGCTGTTTCAAATCCCAGGCTCAAATCGACAAGCAATTGCCGCGCAGAATTTTGATCCAGCGGCGTCTGGTTCATCACCTGCTCAAGTCGGGCATCCAGCGGAGCGAACGCTTCCTGGCGAGCAGCGGCGAATCGCGTTTTCAATTGAGCATGGAGAGTGGCCGGGTTCAGTGTGGGTTCTGTTGACGCAGACTTAAAAATGGCTCCCAGTTGTCGCGAATAATGAGCAATCGCCATCTGTGAGAGGTGTTCGTCGGTCGAAGGAATGGTGATATCTGTGGGAGAGACATCATCGTGTGGGGCGGGTGCCAGGCAGCCGGTTAAGGAGCAGAAGAGAACTCCCAGGAAGAGGCTGCCAGCCCGGAAACATCGGAGCATTCCATCCTTGGCGTGTGTCAGAGTGACGGAAGCACTCGAGGCGGGAACACACGAAAGGCCAGCATCCGGTAGCACAACGGGCGAGCCAGGGCCAGGCGCACAAAACACCCGCCCCACAAACACGACGAACGGCGAAAACATGATGTGATATCCGCAGACAAAGAGAATCCAGCCGGGCACTCGGGGAGATTCAATTCTGATTTGACAGGTTTAGAAAAGGAGGACGTTGCGGCGACTTCAAACCGAAGACAAAGCCGTGACACGGCACTATCGGCGGGAAGCTTGAAGTCGAGATGACTTCTTCTGCCGACGCGCCACTGTTTCGGAAGGGATGGCGTATCGCTGAGACATGGCGGCTTGCGCCACTTGCAACAGCAGAGCTTGAGGAGACGATTCATCGGGAAAGAAGCGATGCAGAACGTCGAGCGCCTGCACCACCTCTGAAAAAGGATCGGCGTGTATGAGGTGGGGTGAATCCTTGTGAGCCGCTGTTGGCCGAATCATCCACCAACCTATAACAGCCAGAACGACTGACAGCCCGAGGGGAAATCCTGTGAGCACATAGTTCCCCAGATCGCGCTGAGCGACCCCCGTGAGGAGTTGAGCCGCATGCACGACTCCGACAAAAAATGCCAGAGCCGCACTGGCCATTAAAAACCAGAAAAGTGTGGAGCGAAGCGACATGGAAATTCAGCCTGACAAGAAATGACTGATACGAACCCAGGATTCAACGGTGCTTTGTGTGCCATGCTTGCAGCTTTGAGGAGCATGCCTGACGCATCTCTCAACACGCCGTTGATTTCTGGAAAGCGTAAGAGGAGGGGTTTTAACTGGCTCACTGCGCTCACCGGGAGGGGGAGCGGAACTGTTGGCGCGTGTCGGCGCTCCATTGCTGAAGCAGTCGAATGACGACCGTGACGAGGGCAGTCACAAGAGTGTTCCACGTTCCAAAGTTGAACGTGCCAAACAGTTCCAGCAAGGCCACCAAAGCCGCCGAACTGCCGGCAATGGCAACCGTTCGCGCAATATCTCCCGCATCGCTTTTACAGAGCGTGAAGCGGGGACTTCCCTGATTTACGAGGGCTGGTTCAGCAGATGAACTCGGGTTAGGTAAAACGGGTTTGAGGTTCCGAAATTGACGTTGCATGATTGGCTCGGCAAAAAATGAGACAAGTCTGAGAGTTTCGGGCCATTAACTGGCCCCTCACTCCATCAGCCCTTGTTGCGCAAAAAATCCCGCACCGCCACAAGCTTGGGACGTCCATTTTGTCTACTGTCCTTGGTCAAGAGATCGAACCGTGACGTAGGGTGCATGAAGTCTTCGGAATGCACCAGCATTTGCTGTTCTTGGTCAAAAGATCGAACAATTGAAAAACGAAAGGAATTGCCATGCGAAAGATAAGTATTTCCGTTTTATTCCTGTTTGTGGCAGCTTCGATTTGGCCGGGCCTGGCGGATGAGAGAAACCTTGTTCGCCCGAAGTGGAAAGACCGTACTGATCAGATTGTGATCACCATCCCAGCCGGAGATGCACCGGAAATACAGCGTCAATTGACTGACGCATCCCATTCGATCAGTTCTGTGATCAACGCGCTGTTTGATTTAGCGAACGACCCCCGGCTGACCAGCACCGAACTTGGATATACATTTACTGTGATTGGCGATTTTTCAGAGATTCCAACCGTTGATCGATTGATTCAGAATATTGATAAACATGATACTCGAGGATCTGTTTTTGGGTGGTATCGAGGCGAATACCCGGCAGTCTCTCTGCTTGTCAGCCATGGAGGGCCAGTCTACGGTGAAGATCCGATCAATATGAAGTCGATCGGGGCTGTGGTTTGGGCATTAGGCCAGGATGAGACGGATCTGAGGCGAAAACTGCTGTGTGATGTGCTGCTCAAGGTTCTCGGGCCAGAAGTCTCCCAGAAACTTCTGACAGAACAACTGGCAAAAAAGACCACCACGGCCAGTCAAAAGACCAACTGGGAATTGGCATTGTCCGAACTGAAATCCCGCTGATATTTATCATGATTCAGAGATCAGGTGCTGATCAAACTTAATAGTCAGCCATTGTGTAGCAAAGCTTCCAACCCAGTGGTTGGTCATATAGCTGCCAGATTGAAAGGCCGCCAGCCCCGCAGTCCCCTGAGACTGGCTGGCTTCCCGCAATGTCTGCTTCAGAAAGTGGTTTTCAGGAAGCCGATGTGCCAACTGTTATCCCCACAATGGGATTAAAACCCTCGTCTTTAGGCGAAACTTTCAGGTTGTCATCTGAATTGTTCTTGATCTGAGATTGAATTCAAACTCTTTGTCTTCAATTGATCTTGAAATATGAAAGTGAGCGGAAGGACTTCAGTCCGTAGCTCACGGTTTGAAACCTACCGGCTTTCAGCCGGTAGTTACGCTATAGTAAAATTAATAGTCAACAATTTTGGCGAAGTCATGTCAAGTGTGTTAAGGCTCAGCGCAACCCACTGGTTTTGTGATTCTGATCGCAATTGTAGAGAGAGCAGACGAACATGTGACGACGTTCTGTACGAACATGCCAAACCGATTTGGCGGAATTTGAAATATTGCGTCGAACACATTTATGTCAGCACGCAAGAGCATGGCATTGGTGATCATGTTCCCGACTGGCTCATGAATCCTTCCACTACGACATCCTGTGAAAAAGTGGGTTGCGCTAAGATTTCACCCACCCTACTGTTTTACTTCGCATATCAATGTGGGTTCAGGCTTCGGTGGTCAGTTTGAAAACAGCAGCAAAACGATGTTTTACTGCCATTGCTTGAGAAGAGATGGTCTACTTATCGGCTAAAAACTCACGCTATCGTCTTATCCGAACAACCGGATATTTGATCCGCCCGTTCATGTCGTTGGTCAATTGCGTCATCGTATTATTCTTTGGCAGGCACAGCACTTAGGCGGATTTTCTCGAAGAATTATCGGAAATCATGAATAATATGTGAAGACTCAGGCTTCCTTGTGACTCAAACGTCGAATCCGGTTACAGTGTGGATGAAATATCCATCGCGATGCCTTTCCCGCAAAAATGCATATGACCAATTTGCTGGATACGAATCGAAAATTAGTTCGAATAGGCTTGGAGCCTCTCCTTTTACAGCGAACAAGAAACAGCTATGGCAAAATTCCTGCCTTTACAACGTCGGGCATTTACTCTTATCGAACTTCTCGTCGTGATTGCCATCATCGCTTTGCTGGTCGCGTTGCTGCTGCCTGCCGTGCAGCAAGCCCGGGAGTCTGCTCGCCGAACCCAATGCCGCAACAATCTCAGGCAGATTGGGTTGGCGCTTCACAATTATCAAGATGCTTTTAATGCGTTCCCGATTGGCTCCGCAGCAGCAGTGCCACCAGGGGGGGTGAACCCGTTTGGGTTTTCCTGGTGGGTAGGAATCCTTCCCAACTTGGATCTTTCTTCCGTTTACAGTCAACTCAATCATTCCTCGCCCTCACGAGGTTTCAATCATTCGAGCAATATTGCAACTCTGACGGCTATTGGGACGCCGCCCGTGATGAATTGTCCCTCAACTGTTATGCAGCAATCGAATGATCAATTCAAACGCGCCGGGTACATCGGGATCTCGGGGGCAACCAATTCCATGTTATATATTCAGCCTTCTCAGTCAAGTATCACAGGCGCCAATGGTAGCAACGCCAGTTACGGTAACACAACGGGGACACTATCTGCCGAAGGAATGTTAATTCCGAATAAATCAGTCCGTATAAGGGATGTTACCGACGGAACCTCTACAACCATCATGGTCGGAGAGGTAAGCGGAGGGCTTGTCACTTCAAATACTACTTACATATCTACCATCAAGGGGCACTCTTTATACAACCGGTTTATTTCCGGTAATCGCATCTATATTGGAAGTTCTGGCTGCCTCGGCTGGACGACGGGAAGCACTGGAGCGGGGTTACTCCCGGGGTCTCCACATCGCACAGCTAACATTATTACCATGCGATATCCCCCTAACACCGTCAATTATGACCAAGCGGGAATCAGTATCAACCTCGGAAGAAATAACCCACTTAACTCGGAACACACGGGGGGAGTGAACTGTCTGTTTGTGGATGGTCACGTTTCCTTTGTCAGTGACAATATCGACATTGATACACTTAAGCATGCCAGCTTCCGAGCGGATAGCCAAGTGGTCGGCGACTTTTAGCATCTATCTGGGGGTAGCGGTCTATGAGGTCATTTACTAAGCAAGCCACTGCATTAATTATGTTTGCGATTATAATTCAGGGGTATGGATGTGATAGTCCAGTGTCTCAGATCGGCGGGATTTCCGGCTCGATTCTCTCAGAAGGAAGGCCATTGCCAATAGGCACTATAGTTTCATTTTATCTCGTAAATCGTGACGAAAGTTTCGTCACCCAAGTTGATGACGTCGGGCGTTATCGTTACAAGCCTGCACCGAACGTGCCCGTTACTTTGGGGCAATACAAAGTTGTGGTGACTTTGCCTGAACCTGAAATGGTCACACTTGCGAACGGCGAGCAAATTCCAGATCCGAATTTTAATCAAGACTATTTTCGGATTGCCCAAAAATATCAATCGTTGGAGTCAACGCCGCTTGTAGTTGAGTGTGGTGAGAGGGAGGTGGTTTATGATATTGACCTTTCCGACGCTAAATAAAAATCAATTTTAGTTTAGCGAATCATTTTGATCTCATCTTCCATGTATATTTTGAAGCATCATGTCGACACAACGTGAGGTTTTAATTCTCGCTCCCTTCGCGTCACATACCGCTGCTTTGATGTTGCCGGATCGCGAACCTGATGTTCGCTTTGATTTAGCTGCGGGTATTCATCATGGCATTGTTTCAGTTCGCTCTGGCCGCCTACAACCTTTTGATTAGTGTTGTCTATTTTCAAGCACTCGGTCAAGTAGTGTTTATACTCGACTAACAACGTGAGTTGTTGTTTTAGAAGTTGGTTTAAAACTGCCAAAGAACGATGGTTCATACTCGCAACTTTAGACGAGGTAGGTTGCTATGTGTGACTAGCATGCCGTTGACTATATATCATGCTTCATATATCAGGCGCTTATCAAATTTAATGGTCAGCCATTTTGTAGCAAAGCTTCCAACCCAATGGCTGGTCATGTAGCTACCGGATTGAAAGACCGCCAGCCCCGCAGTCCCCTGAGACTGGCTAGCTTCCCGCAATGGCTGCTTCAGAAGGTGGTTTTCAGGAAGCCGATCTGCCATTTGTGAGAGCATCCAGGCTCTGCTGAATGCCAGACCATCCAGGTGTGCTCCCTTTCCGTCATCACGATCCCGCGAGGTCACCACAGGCCATTGTCGTAATTGCTCAGGCTCAGCATGCCACGCGGGAAAAGCTTCTCGAAGCCAATCTCCATAGGCGTCCGAAGTGGGCAGACAGCGGGCCATCAAGTCAGCCACTCCTAATGCGGGTGACAGAAAGTCATGAGCCGAAGGTTCCAGTACGAGGGGAAGTTGCTGATCAGTTTGATGCCAGGCCAATGCCTGCTCGAAAATCACATGGCCGAATTCCTGATCGCCAAGAGCCTGTGCATAGTCATAGGCAAATCCCATCGCGAACGCGGTCTGATTGTGCTCACCCGTCCGGATCGGGCGATTCATTCCCTTAAGCCACGATAAGAATCGCTCGCGCAGCAGATTCTCCAGCGGTTTTACCCACGCATAGCATGACCGCAATTCCGCATACGGATGATCCCGCAGTTCCCGACTTAAAGTCATATACCAGGCCCAACCATAAGGACGTTCAAACGTCTGATGCAGCGGCTGCTCGAAATAAGCATACTCACCTGCCAGACCCTCCTCAGTCAGACTTTTCACTAAACATTCGCCCCAGACTTTCACCTGAGGATGATGGGGGAAGGCGCGTGCCAGGCGGGCCAGTGTCCAGTGACTGTGAACAGCGGAATGCCAGTCAAAACACCCATAAAACACCGGCCACAATTCGCGCGGGCGCGTGACCTGAGAGGGAGCATGCAACACTTGAGGCATCACCGCCGGGAACTCGCGCGAGATCCCGGAAGTGGCCCATTCGCCAATTACTTCCAGAACGGTGGACAAATCTGCCGGCCAGTCGTGGCCATCGTTCACCACGGGTTCCGGAAACTCTGTCATCGCGGGTTCCTGCTTGGCCATCAAGAATAGCGGCACAAATTCAGTCAAGAAATCGTTCTCGTTCCCCAGGACGGGGAAGGCGGCAAGCGTCGGCTTTGCCAAACAGGCGATACCGATTACTGGCCACAATTCGGTAAGCCCAATCCCGCAAACGTCGTGGAACACCATATCCCAGCAGAGCCAGCAGTCGCCAGACTCCCCCCAATTGGCTGGCTACAACCAGCGCCGCTGTTGACTGGCGATAAAGCGTTCCCTGATGAGAAACGACCATCGAGCTGAGTTGCTCGCGGTCTGTCACAGGGAGCATCGCTTCAGCGGTCGAGCCTTGTAACGGAGCAAAATGAACCACACCCCGCGAATCACGGTTGAGAACGAATTGCACCGACCTCTGGCACAAGCCGCAGTTTCCGTCAAAGAAAAGAATCGTGGGATCGTTCTTCTCCAAAGTGGTTTCTTCCCGTGGAGAAGCGGCGGCGGGGTGTAATGTTGCGTTCACAGGTCAATCCTTTGTCATCCCGGGCCGCAGGACATCACCACAAAAAGAAATGGCCACCATCCCGAGGGCCTCTCTTCACTGAACCGCAAACGGGCAGGCACTGTAACCAGGATGTACCCATATCAAAGAAATGTGGGAAGATGACAAGGCAAACCCTGGTCAGATGTGCGGATCGGACGACACCTTCTTCCCCGACATGCCCGGTTTTAAGGAAATTCTTGAAACTTTTACAGGCAAAATCTGCCGAAAAACTCGGTAAAAAACAAGGGGAGTTAAAGAGTGGTTAGTCACAACTCATTACAGAAATGTGAGTTACGATTCATCTTGGCGCATTGAGGCAAAGTGGCGCATGATTCGCCTAGGAGAGATTTGGCACGCCAGCATGACGCGGGCTGCCTGATCCCTCTGTTTGATACTGTCCGGGTCTGTTTCACTGACCAGAAAGCCTGCGCATGGATGCCAGTTGGGCCAAAATCGTTCTCGCTACGATTGCTTTCTATTTCTCACCTGCACTGACGCTGGCCATTCAAGCCGCCGTCTACCGAACCCCCAATTTCATCGTGACGGCGCCCACGGACGAATTCGCCCGAATTGTGGGAGAAGCCGCCGAGGAATATCGCCGCGATCTCTCGATGACCTGGATCGGCCAGGTCATGCCCCGCTGGGGAAAACCTTGCCCGATCTCCTGCAAGGTGGGAAACTTCCCGGCTGGGGGAGCCACCACTTTCAACTTCGATCGCGGCGAAGTTTATGGCTGGAGCATGGAAGTTCAGGGAACTCCCGAGCGGATTCTGGATTCTGTTCTCCCGCATGAAGTCAATCATACGATCTTCGCCTGTCACTTCCGCCGACCGCTTCCCCGCTGGGCTGACGAAGGGGCGGCTTCGCTGATCGAACATGAAAGCGAACGGATGCGACTGGAAAAGCTGGCCATCGAAGCCACCGGAGGAAACCGCAAGATTCCGCTCCGCACGCTGCTTTCCATGAAGAACTATCCTCAGGATCAGCGGCAGGTGCTGACACTTTATGCCCAGGGATACCTGCTCGCCGACTATTTGATTGCGAAGTCGAGTAAAGCCGAATTTCTCCTGTTCCTGCAAACAGCCCACGAACGAGGTTGGGACACGGCTCTTACTCAGCATTATGCCTATCGCAGCGTCGAACAGATTGAACAGGAACATGATCGCTGGGTGGTGGCGGGATGTCCTCGCAACTACACACGTCCAGAAGAAATGTTAGCCGGGAATTCCCGAGCAAACCCACCAGCGACCAATCGGAATGTGGCCGCCGTTGTGGCCAGCAACGCTTCCTCTGAGCAACCCGGCGCTTCCCCGCGAGGTTTCTCATTAACCCGACCTTTTGAACGGCGATCAGCCTCACCGGCAACGTCTGCATCCTCTGCGGAAATGCAAGTGCGCGGACAATCACCAGAGATTTCTTCTCGAGACGCAGCACAGGGCAGTCAGTTACTCGCAGACTCCCGAACGAATTCTGCCATGACGCAGAACGAAGGGTATGCGCCGGCTGATGACGTGCCGCTGGCACAGCCAACCAGGCGAACGATGCCTGTTGAGCCACGATTGGCCGCAGCAAGAGCCGCTTTAGAGCAGGCTCAGGAGCAGCTTCTCAGAGGCGAACCCTCAAATAACGGACGGGCATCGCTTCCAGAAAAAGGAAACAGCCAACCAGCGGAGCAGGGCGAACTCACTCGTGATCGGTCACAACTGAGCCAACCGGTGCTTCGCCAACAGGAAATCGGCAGTTTCCAGCCGCGTGAATTCTCAGAGTCACGTAACAATTTCTAACGACCCCTTGTTGCTTGTGATTGATTCCACCGCGAATTCTTCTTGCGCCAGCGGTGAGCATCTTGCGATGGCTTCTGTGAAAGCCTTAGAATCCGGCTCACGGTGCGAAATGCCCGCACGACTTTCATCGAGAGAATTCTGACCCCATTTGAGGCAGGCTTTCTTTTGGTCAAAGCCGGGGCATCGTCGAGTCGTAACAGTTGATCACAGATTCGATTTGTGTCTTGCGATCAATCGCTTGAATTAAGAACGCCTGACACAACCGGTTGTGCCTGTCAGAAACGCCATGAATGGTTGGCAAAATCGGCAGGCACAGAGGTTGTGTTAGAATCTCCAGGAATATTGCGGCAACGACTGCCAGCAGAGGATCGGTGACATGCAAGAACTGATGACCGCATTGATCATCGTCGGGGTGATCTTCCTGGCGATTATTGGCATTGTGATTTTCATCACGCTGGCGGCCTACTTTAACCTGTGGCTGAGAGCATTCTTTACCCGTGTGAACATCAGCCCTTTTTCACTGGTGTTCATGTCCCTGCGCAAGATTAATCCCCACCATATTGTTGACGCGCTGATCATGTCGACCCAGGCAGGGATCGACGGGATTACCCGATCAAAGCTTGAAGCCCACATGCTGGCTGGCGGAAATATCAATACCGTCATCCGTGCCCTGATCGTGGCACATCGGGCCAATATCGATCTGGATTGGGACACCGCTTCTGCCATTGATCTGGCGGGGCGTAATGTGCTGGAAGCCGTTCGTACCAGCGTGGATCCCAAGGTGATTGATTGCCCTGACCCCGCTCACTTTGGCAGAACATCGCTGGATGGTGTGGCTCGTGACGGAATTCAGCTCAAGGCCAAAGCCCGCGTCACCGTCCGGACGAACATTTCGCAACTGGTCGGTGGAGCCACAGAAGACACTGTGATCGCCCGCGTGGGGGAAGGGATTGTCTCGGCAATCGGCTCCTGCCAGTCGCATCGCGACGTGCTCTCCAACCCGGCTCTGATTGCCAAAGCCGTGCTGGATAAAGGGCTGGATTCGCAGACAGCCTATGCGATTGTTTCCATCGATATCGCTGATATCGATGTGGGTGACAATATCGGAGCACGCTTGCAGGCAGATCAGGCAGAGGCCGATAAGCGAATTGCCCGGGCGAAAGCAGAAGAACGCCGGGCGCGAGCGGTGGCAGCTGAGCAGGAAATGCGTGCGCTGACCGTAGAAAACCAGGCCAAAGTGGTTCTGGCAGAAGCCCAGATCCCGATGGCAATGGCCGCCGCTTATCGCAATGGCTCACTGCGGGCAGCTAAGAAGTAACAGGAAAAACACCTGAATTGACCACAAGCCTGTGCTCTGTCGCTGGGTAGCCTCGTGCCAAGCTTGCGGCTTTGAGCAAGCATGCTCTTTGAATTGATGGAAGATCGGCGTCAAACGCACATCCGGCATGCTCACTCAGAGCCGCCGTGAGCATGGCACGAAACTCCTGTAATGCCGAGATGAGAGCTAACAATTCGTCTCTTGAGCCGTCTCCAATTTCGTGCTGCGGTTCAGGAGGTGAAAAGTTGTGTATCAAAGTCGAAACAGTAGGGTGTCATGAAGCGAAGCGAAATGCACCAATAGCTGCTCTCTATCCTCACACTTGGCCACCTCGCTAGAAATCAGAATTTCAACCGGGGCCACCCTGCGATATGGTAGCTATATGAGATAAGGAATCACCAGATAGGGATCAATCCAAGAGGTACTTCCCGCAAAGTGCTGAATTCACACACTCGGTTTTCTAGCTAATTGTGAAAACCAACTGAGCCAGTGCGTCTATGCTCTCTTCTGGTTCTGACGATGTATCCTGCTCCTGCTGGCTCAGCAGCCAGACCATAATGAGAGTTTCCAGGCGAGCTTGCAAGGACCGCAACTCAATGAGCACTGGGATCTGAGCGAAAGCTATAAGAAAAAATACCATACCAAAGGTGTTGTCTCTGGTGTCTGGTGTCCGCTGAATCATCAGTGCAAGCACTAAGATGATAGCTGGCATACCCACTGCCACTACCCCTATGATTGCCCATGTGGTTCGCTGTGTTACTTTTCGCCTACGCTGCAGAATCTGGGAGGCAGCTCCTGCAATCTGCCCAGATTTCAGGAGCTGCTTCTCACTATAGTTAGCATATTGCATTAAGGCTTTTTGTAGTAGTTGATTAATCTGAACCGCCATCGATCGATCTCCAGATGGAATAAAAATCGGCCTACAAAATACGAAGATGTCTGGTTTCCAGCACCGCTATCACGCAACGCACCAACCGTCCACTAACAGCCTTGATATGGCGACATTAATTCATATGGGTGGGAGAATCAATCACTCATTTGCCGCTGAGAATGCTGAGTGCGACGGGTGGCGTGACTGATCGCTTAGAAGTCGATAGAGATCGTGGTTGCCTCAAAGATAATGAGATAAGAGAAACGGTGGATCTGGTAGTAGCTTCGACTACGCTGTTCTCTGGCAAAACGAGCAGGGTCAATCAGAATGTTGGCAATACCCTGTCGAACCTCATCTAAAAATTCTGCAGCAGGCCTGTTCACTGCGAATCGTACCAGTCATAAGCGTGTTACAGATCAATGCGGTCAATGAGATTGAAATGGGCTAGCGAAAGGTTTTCAATGCCCTGGCCACAAGTCGAGCAAAGACACGAGGTTGAAGCAGTGACATGACTTGTTTTATCGGCAACCAGCCTCTTGTGCTTACCGCACACAGGTAGCCCGCAGACGGGCAACCTGTGCCACCCAGCGATCCTCACACTTGGCCACCTCGCTAGAAATCAGAATTTCAACCGGGGCCACCCTACGGAAACTGAGACAACAACTGAAATTGGGGGCGGCGGCGTACAATCTGTTACGCATGATGCGTCTGGTTCCGGCGAATTGAGGGGATGTTCCAACTGAAGGCCCCGATTTCTCATCGAAATTGGAACTTTCAGCCGGGCCCAATAAACCAGGGCCACTGTGATGACACAAAATCGCACCAGAAATATCCCTGCTCACAAGAGAGACACGACTTCTTCAGCAACCTGCCAATGCTTGAGTCAGTCGTCGAGCAAATCTTCCATGATGATGAACGACACAATACTTTCGGGCTTTTCGGGTAACAGCAGTGGAGCGATTTCTTCGTCAAATAGCTTATCGATGTCTTTGAGGTTTTTGTCAGTGTAAATCAATGCGTAGATTCCATGAGTCTTGAAGAATTTGCGATGTTTCTCCATCTCATTCTCGAAATTGTCCTGCGCCATTTTGTTCACATTTTTCTGCGTCAAACCTTTAATCTTGCTCAGATAGCCGTGAGTCGACCAAGGTGACAACTCGAATCCGATCTTGTCCATCGTATACGGATTGATGATTAGGAAATCGAGACGGTATTTGTGCTTTTTCTCCAGCCCTCGATAACGATACTCCGGGATCATCAAAGGAACCGCGAGCGGGTCAGGTTGATCTATCACGAACTTGGCATACTTCTCAGCGAGTGCGTACTCGTACTTTGAGCCGGAGTTACGGACGAGCGTCTCGGTGAAGAATAGAAGGTAATGATCAACGTTTTTGAATAGAAAAATCTTATTCTTTCCCGGCACGACGAGGCCAGTCTCCATTACGTGACCGATAGTCCAGTATACGTTTTTGAAAGCCCTGATCTCACTCTTATCGTTTTCCCATTCGCCGCTTTTGAATCGTGGTGTGACGGTAAGGCCATAGTTCGCGTTTTCCTGTCCGATCCATAATACTGCCTCGGACACGTGCGGGCGGTTTCTCGCCAACTCATCATAGTGGTTGAAGTAAGACCGCTTGATAAAGATTTGCAGGTATCTTCTGAAGGATGGGTATTCCTTCAGATACCTCATCATTTTTTGGCATCTTCCGGGCAAGGTTGCCGCGTCCTTCAGTCCCTGCATCCATTTCGTTGCAAATGCTGCGTGGTTCACGATGACATCGTGCTTGAGGTCAAAGAAGGCACCGTTCTTGCTCCCGATAGTTGCGTTTAGAGATGCCTCATTCCTGAAGCCGGTTTCCTTCAGGACGCTCTGCAAAAGCGTGCGCAACTCTTTTTTCAATCCAAGAATAATCCGATTTCTAGCCGACTTCTCCGGGTCGCGCTTCGCCATGTCCTGTTTCTCTTCGGATGAATGCCTTAGGTTGTTGCGTTTCAAGCTCGTTCTGTTGAGGTCGCCAATATCGACTGACAGGGTGTTCTATCCCGGATTATTCATACCGTCAGTAGAAAAAGAGCCGCCCGCGGGGTGGCACAGGTTGCCCGCTGCGGGCTACCTGTGTGCCGCAGGCAAAAAGATGTTACGGCACTGGACAGCGGCCATATCGTATCCCTGCCCATAAATAAGGCTGAATCAAAACCACCGTCGACTTGAGGAGAAACCTCTTATGGCTATGCCACACCGGCAGAAATCAGAATTTCAACCGGGGCCACCCTGCGGGTAGTTACTGCGTATGCCGTCTATGTCGCAGAATTGCATAAAATACAATTCCTGATATCCCAGCGACATTCAATGCTATGAACAGCCACATTGCAATAGAGAGTCGCTGCGCACCACTCAAGGGGTCTTTCGCGGCTTTTAGAGCGGCTCTTGATCCTTCAACGATTGCCGTTCCATTCCATATAATGGTTCCAGTCTTGCCAGGTGGTTCTTGAGTTGACGCCCAATTGACCGATACCCCAGGCTTTAATCCAGGGATAGCTGATAAGCTTAAATCATCACTAGAAAAGTCCGGCGAGACATTGACATTAGTAAAAAGAGCTGTCTCTGTTGCCATGACTTCACCATTTGAAGTACGAGTGTTTATAATTTTAGCAGGCACGCTAACTTTTGACTCTTCAATGCGGGTCCATTCAGTCTCAACTCGTTCTTCAAGGCCATTTAAGTCTTTGTAAATTAACAAAAGAACTTCATGGTAGGGGTCGTCCGTGATAAAGGCCTCACATTCACCGCCCATAGTAGGAGACCATTTTACGTTAATACAAGGCAGCCCGTGGAGTATACTTTCTTGAATAGCAATATCTTCAACAGGCGTATGCGACCAAACAGACTTAAAGTGCCAGTACATGGTCCCGGCAACACTGGACGGGAGAAGCCCAAGCCACCTGATATCGGGAACAAATAAAATAATCGGTTGGTCTTTGTTATTGCTATCATAAATGGAAAGTGCGGACTTTAAATTATGTTCTCCAGCAGGGGCTTCTCCACCGAATAAAGCAACCGATTTGTTGCCTGCACATCCAATGCAAATCGTTCTTGCTCTTTCGCCAGTCCCTGTGGTGGCAATAGTGCGAACGGCATCGTAGTCCGATTTAATCACCCATTCCGATGAATATTCTTTGTCGCCATATCTCCCGTTGACTACACAGTTGAAGCTGACTCTATTTATCTTTTGGCGAGTATTAACCGTCTCTGCCAGAATGTTAGTTTTATTTGCAAAGCAATATGTGGCGCACCAGCATACATGAAAAAGTAGGATTGCAGTATGCAAGAATGACCGAGGCATTGTGTTCATACGATTGCATCCTTGAACTGAAAATAGAAATCTAAGAGCTTGATTATTCTGAGCTGCAGTCGCCTATAATCTATGTCTCAGCAGTATCGTTCTGCACTGTGAAGGTTGCCCTGCAAGGGCCAGTCCTACCGCCATGTGTATAGTAACTTCCTTCCACGTGACATTGTGCAAAAGAACCGGGTCCGTAGCAACGCTTTTCTGGAGCATCCAGGTCGCATTGGAAATTTTTAGCAGAAAAGATTTGCCAACTCTGCGGGGTGGCACAGGTTGCCCGCTGCGGGCTACCTGTGTGCCGCAGGCAAAAAGAGGTGACGGCACTGAACAGCGGCCATATCGCATCCCTGCCCATAAATAAGGCTGAATCAAAACCACCGTCGACCTGATGAGAAACCTCTTGTGGCATGGCCACCCCGGTAGAAATCGGAATTTCAACCGGGGGCATCCTGCGGTTCAGTTTTTGTTGCTACCCTGCCAAGTACATGGAGCAACGCTGTCAGACACCCACGGCCGAGCTTAAAGAACTGAGCATCCACTGATCGACATCGCGCAGCATGCGGGTTGTCAACTTGCGAGTGGTGGGCTGGTAGTACCGCGAACGAACTTCTAACCCAAGGCCTTCCATCTGGCGATCCAGTTCGACCAGATCCATCAAATGTGACGGACTGCCCGTCAGTTGTGTTGCCACCAAAATCTGGCGGCCGCGTGCCAGTCGCGTCATTCCCTGAGGAAGCGACAACGATTTCAATCGTGGACTGAGCAGAGCCGCGCCGCGGTAGTTTGCCGGTTGCTCCAGCAGGATCTGCATGGCCAGATTGGCACCTGTGTCGTTACCGCCAATGAAGACACGGTCGGCATTGATGCGGTATCGAATGGAGAGACTCAGCAGCAAGGCGTCCACATACTTGGAAAGCGCCTCAGGGTTGGCGTTCCAGGTGAAGCCATGGCGCAAAGCAGTGTTGCCTCGCAGGGCAATGCCAATCATGTTCTGATCGCTGACCCGATGAATGGTCGAAATGCCATCCTGCTCGGATTGCCCGTCACCGTGCAGCCAGATCAAGACAGGATAGGCGTATCCCGGTTCATGCTTTTCGGGCAGCACGACTTCGGCTGTCCAAACAGGTGAACTGCTCGGGCCTTGGCCGCTTGATGAACCATTGGCAGGTTCCGCGGAGAGTGATGCCATGTCTGAGATCATCTCATCAGTCTCAGAGGATCCCTCATCCATTCCGGGAAAGAAGGGATAATGCTCTGGCTGATGGCGATCACCAGAAAAAAATTGATCATCTGACGAATGCGATTTCGAGTTGCCGTTCATTGCGAATTGCTTCCCTTCGTGCGACGGGGTGTCGCGACCGCAAAAAACCATTGCGGCGTGGAATGCGGGTGCGCGGCTCCGAAACCGCCATCTTGGCTGGTCACGAGGCTCTTCTTGATGTCATCCAGGGGGAAGTGGCGGCCGGGACATTCCGTGGCCTTCACTGCTCCATGGCCGATGATGTTGCCAGGTTCAATCTTGTACTCTCTAGCTAAATGACAAACGAGGCGTTTGGTAGCCGAGAGTTGGGTTTCCGTGGGTGGTTTTTTCGCAAAGTTTCCAATCAGCACGATGCCAATCCCGTAGTCGTTAAACTCTTTCAGACCGGCATGCGCTCCCTGAATCTGATCATGCCACCGAAACGTCGGGGCAATCTCCCCATCTGGCATCCCGGAACCGTTACCAACCACAAAGTGGTAACCAATTCCCAACCAGCGGCGGCCCGCTGCGTCTTTATTGGTTCGGTGTGCCTGATGAATGCTTTCAACGTCTCCTGAGTTCGTGGCCGAGTGATGAAGGACGAGGTATTTCCAGTTTCTGGTTGATGAGCGAGTTGACCACGAAGCCGGTATGGCAAACGGAGTCACATCACTTTCTTCTCCCACCGCACTGACGACACCAGACTCCTGACCACTCATGTGTCGTAAAGATGATTCTTCGGAAAGGCTTGTTTTCGCCGCGCGATACGGCTGTAAAGTCAATTCATTGCGTGAGTCTTCTGTGTGAGGTGCTGCATAGCTTTTAGGAAACTCCTCATCGCCCCCATCGTAAGTCTCAATGGGAATTTCAATCGGGGCCGGGAGAGAAGCTTTGGTCATCGTCACAACAGCAGGGGCGGCAAGATCGACACAGCCTGCCAAAGCCATTGTGCCCAGCCCGATCATGCCGGAGATCAATAGGCGGAAACCTCTCGGAAGTCGGCTGCCCTCCTGCACCAGGTGTCTCCTTACCTGTTTCCCCCAATCCTCCTGAAGGCCGGAATCCTGCCCGGCAAAGTGGGTCGGAGTGTAAAAATGACTCAAGATTGTGTCAACGCAAAGTATGAACCAGCCTGTGCTTGAGACGTCCATTCGCGGATACCAACAGATAATCTTGATGAAATGGGTCAAGTTTGACGCGGCGTACACGCGCAATAAATTCTTTGCAGATTATGCAGAATACCCGTTCGTCTTGTTGTGCGTGTTTTTGTCGCTTTTGGAGTCCCTTTCCAAATTGGACTCAATTTCTCCGGTCGGGCGTGTTGCGCAGATCAGCGGGGTCGGGGCGAGAAACGGGGATCGCTCTGATCTCCCGCTTTTCGGAGGTAGGGCATGTTGCCAGGATTCAACATGCGAGGAGAAACGCACCGGGAAATTCACACTGGGAGAAACTCAACCCTCTTTAAGCCCACTTTTTAAGAGAAGCCAGCGAAAGTGTGATCCCATCACGAACATGCCCATGTGCTGCGTGGTTGCAGACAGCGTCGGCAAAGCTTAAGCGGCCGAGGAAGACCGCATTTGCGGTGACGGTGCCGAGAGAACCACTTCAGAAAGCATCGTTTCAAAGTGACTGACGACAGCCTGGTCGTACAGTGCGGGAGCCACCTGGCGAGCGCGATTATGCTTCGCCTGCGGGATGACCAGCAGTTTGGCCAGTGGCGAACGGATACGCTGCACCAATTGCTGTCCAATGTCGGCGGGGACATAATTGTCACGTTGACCGGCAATGAGCAGTGTCGGACAGTGTCGGAGCCTCGTGAGCCAGGGTTCAATGACCACATAGGAGCACTGGCGCCGCCGGGCACTGATCCACCGGACAATCATTCCTGTTGATCGCAGATGCCAATCCGGGATGAAGGATTCGGCCCAGGACGGAAGGTAAATGGAAGCCCACCGCGACACGAAGTGGAACGTCAGCGTTGAGATCGAATAAGCTCCATCGCAGCAGACAGCGAGGATATGGGGATACTTGGCAGCCACATACAGCGCTGCGGTCGATCCGCGACTGATCCCCATCACGCCCAGCGGCAGATGGCTCAGATCAGGCCGGGATTCAATGTATTCCAAAGCCGAAATCGCATCTTCGATTTCATAACGGGTCATCCAGTGATTTGGCTCGTAACCGGGCAAGCCATCGCTTTCCCCCTGATTACGAAAGTCAAATGAGACCACGATGAAACCAGCCCGGATCAGACTTTCGCAGTACATGGGGGCCAGCCATTGCGAGCCATCCAATTCCGGGAAGAACAGCACCACTCCACGCGCTGTGCCTGCTGGTCGATGCAGTGAACCTCTGAGCGTCAGGTGATCCGTCGTCGGAAACTCAAACGTCTCGGCTCCCGATACAGGGGTCGAGCGGGCAACATTGAACGGCGGCTTCGTATCGAACATTGACAGAACGATACGGACGTAGTTCACACGGACAGCGACATCCACTGCCAGCAGACTGAGCAGAACGATAATGCCAATCGTCAAAACCATCTGCTGCTCAGACTTCATGGGCACTGGAAAAGTGAAACGGCGGCTGCAACCACCCGAGTCCGCACGACAGAAAAAGCCGCGCAACTCGCACTTCAGATACAGCCGTCATCGGCGGAACCGGGGGAAATCCCCTATCCTCGTGCAGACAACAAGAAGCCTTCCCCCAATCACCCTAAACCCCCGGGTGAAGAGAGCATCAATCGGCAGCCACATCTTGATTTTCACTGGTCAGCCCGAAATCAGGCTAAAGCCGGTAACACCTTCTGAAATTCAAGGGCTATCCAACACGGCGGAAACCACACTGATTGCATTGAGCTTTCGTTCAGTCAACAGCGGCAGCCCCCACAGTCTGCAAAGACTTTCCGTGGCTCCAATCGTGAAAAAACGGCGAACTGATTCCATAAAATTGACTTTCAGTCACTCTGGTTTCATAATCACGTGGACAGATCAACGAAATTGACTATTTGCAAAACAAGGGGTGCAGCATGGCTGAAGGTCTACAACTGGTCATTTTCGACTGGGCCGGCACAACAATCGATTTTGGTTCGATGGCTCCCGTGAGGGCGTTCATTGAGTTGTTTCGGCAAGAAAACGTGGCCGTCAGTTCTGCCGAAGCCAGAGCGCCCATGGGCATGCACAAGAAAGATCACATCCGCGAGATGTTGAAGCTTCCGGAAGTGGGTGCCAGGTGGCAGCAGACCAAGGGAACCGCCTGGACAGAAGCCGATGTCGAGCGGCTGTACCATGCTGTGGCTCCTTTGCAGCTGGAAACGATCCGGCAATCAGCAGAACTGGTGCCCGGTCTTCTCCCTGTGATTGATGAACTCCGAACTGCTGGTCTCAAAATCGGCGGCACCACAGGTTACTTTGAAGCAGCCGCCCAGTTGGTGCTGGCACAGGCTAAAGAACAGGGATTTGTGCCCGACTGCTCAGTCCATGGGGATGAAGTCCCTCAAGGCCGGCCTGCTCCGTGGATGGTGTATCGGGTCATGCAGCAATTGGGAGTATTCCCCGCAGCCAGTGTGCTGAAGGTCGGGGATACGATTCTTGATATTGAAGAGGGACTGAACGCCGGCGTCTGGAGCGTGGGAGTCTGTGATTCCAGCAGTGAAACGGGCTATACGCTGCCTGAGTGGCAAGCGCTCTCCCCGGAAGCACAGTCCGTGGCGATGGCAAAGACCAAAGAGCGTTTGCTCAACGCGGGGGCACATGCCGTCATTGACTCGTTGTCCACACTTCCCGCGCTGGTAGAGGCCATTAATCTCCGACTGTCTCAAGGGGAACGCCCGTAATTTCCTTTGGAATCTCTTAACAATCGATTTGAATCAACAAATCAGGAGACCAACAATTCTTGTAGCGGGATGCGAGGCGACCGCGATACTATTGACACTGAATCTCAGTATCAATAGTATCGCGGCAGAACAAACAGCCGATCCTGATCGAACTCAAGGCATTGTTGATGGATAATTCTCAAGCCTCATCCCTGCCCATCAGCAGCGAAACCACGACGGAAGCTGCTGCTCTCCAGGCGCCCAGCAGTGTGCAGACTGAAGTGCGTCCTGTGGCTTCGCCCCTCGCCGGCCAACTGATCGATTCTCAATCGCTCATGCAAGGTCGCAAAGAAATTCTCATTGACCATCAGGGCGAAGTGTATCGTCTGCGTGTAACACGCAATGGCAAGCTGATCCTTCATAAGTAAGCAGCACTTTTCTCCCCATTGCCCGACTCATCCAGAAGGATGAGACCGTCAAATGGCTATCTGCAATCGAAAGAATTCTCGAGGAACTCGTCAATCCTCTGGAGAACGGGATTAACCACTTCTCCGACACCAGCTAGAATTCCCTAACTGAGGAATCTCCCGTGTTTGCGTTAATGCCGGGAAGGCTCCCTCTCCTTGCGGGAGAGGGTTTGGGGTGAGGGGCCGATGAACCAGCCGTGTTTCCAAAGCCAATACCAATCCCCTTATCCGGCCTGCAGCCACCTTCTCCCTCAGGGAGAAGGACTTTTAGAGATCCCTCAACCGAAGAAGGATTTTAGCGCTTTCGGATAGACTCTTACTTCGACCAGCCAGATTGATTCATAGCGACTTCCTGACTTGCTGCCATCGGGCTTCCCAGCATGGGGTCGGTAGGATGGAACCCTCATGTCCAATGGATTGACTTCCTCCGCTTCAGCCCCTCTGGGGATAATCACTTTGGGAGACGACCTCAAGGCGGCGCTACTGTCATATCTGGGTGGACCTTATCAGCCGGCAATCAGCGTGACAGTGACAGCTCTTGTCCCTCACTCCGGTTCGCCAACAGTTTTGCCTGCCTCTGGGACACACCAGGTCTCTCTGACGGCAAGAACGCTCGCAGTTCAACCTTATGGCTGCGCGATTGATGAATTGGAGCTTCAGGCTCCTCATCTGGCCAATGCCTCGATGGATCTCCTGAAAAAGTGGGCCAACGGCCTATGTCAGAAGGTGAATTATCTGCTGGAAAGCCTTGGTCCGCTCGAATTCGACGTCGATGGTCAGGAAGTGTTGATTCGCTCCATGCCTCCCAGCACGCTTCCTTCATCGAAACGCTACTATGAAATTCGGCTGAGCACCTTGGGATCAGGGACATTTCTCCTGGGACGCTACGAAGCCGTTCTCGGACAGCCGCGAAGCCGCCAACCGCTGGAATTAGGGATGGAGCAGATCGTGAGACTGGGGAATGATCTCCTGGCGACTCTTCCCCAGACTCCTTAATGCCATGCCACGGCTCATCAGCATGCTGGCGGAGTAAGAACCCATTCTCTTCAGGGCAAACGACGTTCATCCGACGCCACTTTCGCCTGAACTCGGTCTGATGTGTGAAAAATCAGCGAAGACAGTTCAATCAGAGAACGCCTGCTAACTGGATTGGCAGGGTGATTTTGTTGAAATGGTCTGCGACCAGGTTTTTCATCACTGAATTGACTGCTGAGGTGTTGCGTGCGCGGACTGCTACTGAGGATGCTGAGCTTCGTGGGAGTGTTGACCATGATTCATAGCGGGTGGGACTCTCGGATGAGTGAAGCTGCTGATCAGCCAAGCCCTCTGTCCGTCGATATTGTCGCTCATCGGGGTGCCTCGCATGATGCCCCGGAAAATACCCTTCCCGCGATTGAACTGGGATGGGCACAAGGTGCGGACGCCGTCGAAATTGATGTCTATCTCAGTGCCGATAACGAGATCGTCCTCCTGCATGACAAAACGACCAAACGGACAACCGGCGTCGATAAAGCTGTCAGGCAGCAGACATGGGCTGAACTGTCCACTCAGGATGCCGGTGTCTGGAAAGCCCCCCGGTTTGCAGGGACAAAGCTGCCACGTCTGGCCGAAGCACTGGCCACCATTCCTCAAGGCAAGCGGATGCTGGTTGAAGTGAAATGTGGCCCGGAGATCGTCCCTTATCTTAAAGAAGAATTTGCCCGCTCCAAAGTCCCTGCGGACTCCATCGTTGTCATCTGTTTTCAGGAAGATGTCTGCGCGGCGGTGCGCCAGGCGATCCCTCAATACAAAGTTTATTACCTGGCCAGTATCAAGAAGGATCAAAAGGCCAACAGTTGGAAGCCATCGGCTGAAACCATTATTGAAACGGCCAGGCAATTGGGTGTGCACGGCGTGGATGTTTCAGCCTGCGACGCGGTAGATGCCCCTTTCGTCAAGAAAGTTCATGCCGCCGGTCTCGAAATGCATGTCTGGACGGTGGATCAGCCTGAGATGGCCAAAGCGATGCAACGGGCAGGCGTAGATAGCATTACAACCAACCGCCCTGCATTGATCAGGCAGACCCTGGAATCGCAACGCAGGGATTGAAAGCCGGCCATCTCAAGTAAGGCATTGATCGAGCGGAGGACATCCCTCTTCGTGCCACTTGCAGGAGAGACCCAAAGCCTGTCTGGCCTCTGAGATCGCCTGTTTCGGTGAGCCAGACCATCAGTTAGCATGACATCATCTATAGAGTAATGCATTGTCAAAGTATAAAATTCGGGTCTCTTCTGTTGTTAACCCGGATTTCTCACAGCGCAGCATAAACGAGACGCCTGGATTTGCGTAAAGTGTTGTTACCACACAACTCACCACGCCAGCACAAGGACGTCTCGTCATGACAGAGTGTAACACGCAGCAGCTGCTCTTTCAGCACCACGATCGCCGGGAAGTGGTCGCTGATTTTGACGGCGGGAAGATCACTTCCGATGCCGGGGGGCTCTTACTCCGCGAAGTCGAAGAGCGGTTCGGCATCGTCCGCCAGTTGGCCGGGTGTTTCACCGATCATCGCGATGAAGAACTCATTGAATTCACCGTGGAAGAACTCCTGCTCCAGCGGGTGATGGGGCTGGCTTTGGGGTATGAAGACCTCAACGATCACGAACAACTTCGCCATGATCCTCTCCTGGCGCTGCTCTGTGGACGAAAGGATATCACTGGCCACAATCGCCTCCATCCACAAGATCACGGCAAGCCGCTGGCGGGCAAGAGCACGCTCAACCGGCTGGAACTCACACCGCCCGGAGCCAGTGCGAAAAGTCGCTACAAGAAGATTGTCGCCAGCATCGACCAGTTGCAGGAAACGCTGGTCGATATCTTCATTCGGATGAAGGCCAAACTGTGCGTACCGCCAGAACTGATTCTCGACTTCGACGCCACAGACAACCCCATTCACGGCGATCAGCTTGGCAAGTTCTTTCACGGGTACTACCAGAATTATTGCTACCTGCCGCTGTACTGTTTTTGTGATGGCTGGCCGCTCCTGGCCTTACTCAAACCCTCGAATATCGACGCCTGTGCGGGCACCGTGGAGGTCTTGGCGAAGATCGTTCCCAAGCTGCGTGCTGCCTGGCCTCAGGTGCGGATCATTGTGCGTGGCGACAGCGGCTTCTGTCGCGAAGCGATCCTGCACTGGTGTGAACAAAACCGCGTGGATTATGTCTTCGGCCTGGCCAAGAACAAGAGATTGCTGAACATCATCGGGAAAGAATTGCACGAGGCGCAAGCTCTGTTCGAGCAGACTCAGGCCTCTTCCCGGGTGTTCAAAGACTTTGAGTATCGCACCCGGAAAAGCTGGTCGCAGGCCCGCCGGGTGGTGGGCAAGGCTGAGCACTTATCGAAAGGGAGCAACCCCCGGTTCGTGGTGACGAGTCTGCCGGAAAGACGCATGGCTGCCCGGCCGCTATACGAGGATCTGTATTGTGCTCGCGGCGAGATGGAGAACCGGATTAAAGAACAGCAGTTGTTCCTGTTCGCCGACCGCACGAGTACCCACGCCATGCGCAGTAATCAGTTGCGGGTGCTGTTCTCGACCATGGCGTATGTGCTGCATAAAGCGCTCAAGGAGTTCGGCCTGAAAGGCACGTCGCTGGCGACAGCTCAGGTCAACACGATTCGGGCCAGGCTGCTCAAGATCGGTGGACGAATCAGTGTGAGTGTGCGACGGGTGGTGCTGTCGTTGTCGCAGGCGTATCCGTATCAGGCGCTGTTCCGAGAGATCCTTGGCAACCTCCGGCGTCAGGAACGGACACCTCTGCGAGTGTAACCAGCCTATGGCTTAGAAATCAGGAGTTTGCCAAGGCCTCTTCGGTCGAAGACCTGTTTCGACAGCGAAGAGCGGGGAGAAGTTCTGCGCTGAGCAGAGTAAAAAACCATGAACCCGCCGGAAATCCGTTGCAATTCCGCTCCGCGATCACGAAATCCCCAACGATCGGCCCCCACCAGCCCTCCAACCGATTACCAACCAGCAAAAAAACACCACCCCCACGCCCTGGTGAGATATCCGGGTTAAGTCCGACAGCGGAGGACGTTGCGGCGACATCAACCCTAAGACAAAGCCGTGACACGGCAGAAGTCTGTGATGACATGCTGATGGCTCGCTCGAGACAATGATGGATGACCTGACGCGACTGCTGCACGCCATTGATGACGGCGAAGCCCATGCGGCTGACGACCTCTTGCCGCTGGTCTATACGGAGTTACGCAAACTGGCTGCAGCGCGGTTGGCTCATGAACCGGCCGGGCAGACACTCCAGCCAACAGCACTGGTGCATGAAGCCTATTTGCGACTCCTGGGAAATTCCCCCGCAGTCGGGTCTTCGTCCACTGGTCTCCCGAAAGGTTCACTTTCCATCGATGAAGGTCTGGCCATCAATCCCGCCGAGAAGCTGGCGATGGGACTTGATCAACTTCCTGGTCAGCGGTTGCATTGGAAAAGCCGTGCCCAGTTCTTTGCAGCGGCTGCGATCACGATCCGGCGCATACTGATCGATAATGCTCGCAAGAAGAAGAGTCTCAAGCATGGCGGCGATCTTGCCCGGCACAGCCTCGATGACTTCCCCCCCTGCCTGGCAGAGCCGCATGAAGATGTGCTGGCCCTCGATGAAGCATTAAAAAAACTGGCGGGGATTAAACCTGATGGAGCCGAACTGGTGCAGTTGCTTTACTTTGGTGGATTGACGCTGGAGGAAGCCGCCGAGAGCCTGCAGATTTCCGTCCGCAGTGCCAGTCGGCTCTGGGCCTACTCGCGTGCCTGGCTCCGTCGGGAACTCAATTGAACGGGAGGGGGACATCATGGATCGCAGCAAAAAGTCAGCGACGGTGAATAATGTTTCCCGAGTGGCTTCCTACCGTACGGAGTCGAGTGATCCAATAACAACCTGACAGCGTTTTCACTGATCAGGAACTTTGTTATTCATCAGGACGCGCCAACTTATGGAAGATATTTCAATGGATGAACCACTCCATCATCCTGTCCCTGGAGAGACCGAAGAACATACCCTGATTTCGGAACAGGAACCCGAGATTGGTGGGAAATCAGCGTTTCTGGCACAGATCAAAGAGGTCGCCGACAGACTGGAACGTGACGGAGCCACGCGCGGAGATATCAAGATTATTGCGCGGGCCGCAAAAGAACTGCGCTATGCGTTCAAAGTCTTTACTCCTTACCGGCTGCATCGCAAAATCACCGTCTTCGGTTCAGCACGAACACCCCCCAATCATCCCGACTATCTGGCCTCGATGGAATTCGGGCGGAAGATGGCGGCCAACAACTGGATGGTGCTGACCGGTGCAGGTGGCGGTATCATGGAAGGCGCTCATCTTGGCGCGGGGCTGCCAATGTCTATGGGTGTCAATATTTTGCTCCCCTTCGAGCAACAGGCCCACTCATTGATTGACGGTGACCCCAAGCTGGTCACATTCCGGTTCTTCTTCACTCGCAAACTGATGTTCGTGAAGGAAGTCCATGCGGTCGCGGTCTTCCCCGGCGGCTTCGGCACGCTCGACGAACTGTTTGAAACGCTGACACTCATGCAGACGGGAAAACGTGATCTGATGCCAGTGGTGCTGATTGATCAGCCCGATTGCGACTATTGGTGTGCCTTACAGGATTTCATCAAATCACAGCTTCTGGGGCGAGGCCTGATTTCTGCGGCTGATCTCTCTCTTTATAAACTTGTGAACAGTCCCGACGACGCCGTTCGGGAAGTGATGACATTTTACCGTGTCTACAACAGTATGCGTTTCGTGAAACAGAACCTCGTGCTGCGCCTGAATCATGAAATCAGTGATGAAGTCCTTGATCAGCTCAACACCAGATTCGCTGATATCGTGGTGGCGGGGCAAATCGAACGCACGACGGCTCATCCTTTTGAAGCCGATGAACCTCATCTGAAACTGCTCCCAAGATTGAAATTTCACTTTCACCGCCGGGAAGCCGGTCGCTTGAGGCAACTCATTGATTTTCTTAACGAGCAAGAAAATCTCCAGGAATAATGGGACGTCCCTTCCTGCGGATGAAAGTAGGAGCATCCTTTAAATCCTTGCGTGAACTGCCGGTCTTTCCTGATTGTGCTAACCTCTCTTGACAGTTTTCATTCTTTTCCTTGGACTTCCCCCAAAAGCATCTCGTGCAAGCCCTGTGCGCGAGGTGCAGACGCGCGACTCCGAGACGCCCGGTTTTACAGTCCACAGGGTTCGATGATTCAATAACAATGAGGTCGGCACGATCATGAAATATCTCGTCACAGGGGCGGCTGGATTCATCGGTTTTCACACCACCCGCAAACTGATCGCACGGGGCGATACTGTCGTCGGACTGGACAACCTCAACGATTACTATCAGGTCAGTCTGAAACATGACCGGCTGGCCCAGTTAAAAGCGCTGCCGGGATTCGAGTTCCGCCAAGTGGAACTGGCCGACCGTGAGACCATGAAAAGCCTGTTTGCCAAAGAAAAATTCGACGTCGTCATTCACTTGGCGGCTCAGGCCGGAGTGCGGTACTCGCTCACCAATCCACAGGCATATATCGATAGTAACCTGGTTGGTTTCTGTGAAATTCTTGAAGGCTGCCGTCATAGTGGCGTGAAGCATCTGGCCTATGCGTCGTCATCTTCTGTTTATGGCGGCAACACCAAGATGCCGTTTTCGATTCATGACAACGTGGATCATCCCGTGAGCCTGTACGCCGCCACGAAAAAGGCGAACGAACTGATGGCTCACACTTACAGCCATCTGTACCGACTGCCTACCACGGGCCTGCGATTCTTCACCGTCTATGGCCCCTGGGGCCGCCCCGACATGGCGATGTGGATCTTCACCAAGGCTATTCTTGAAGGCAAGCCGATCGATGTCTTTAATGAAGGCAAGATGCGTCGCGACTTCACCTTCGTTGATGACATTGTCGAAGGTGTGGTACGAGTGGCGGATCACATTCCTGTTCCCAATGAGGAATGGAAAAGTGATACGCCGGATCCTGCGACCAGTTCTGCTCCTTATCGCGTTTACAACATTGGCAACAATCGCCCGGAAGACCTGATGGAAATGATCAGTATTCTGGAATCATGCCTGGGGAAAAAGGCTGAAAAGCGACTACTCCCCATGCAGCCAGGCGATGTTCCTGCCACCTATGCCGATGTCGACGATCTCGTGAAGGATGTCGGTTTCAAACCCGCGACCCCATTAGCAACAGGCATTCAGAAATTTGTTGATTGGTACCGGGACTACCACAAGATTTCCTAGTGCATTGTCAAAGTATAAAATTCGGGTCTCTTCTGTTGTTAAGTCCGACAACGGAGGACGTTGCGGCGACATCAACCCGAAGACAAAGCCGTGACACGGCACTAGTGCATTGTCAAAGCTTAAAAGCGAGGTTGAACAGGTAGTCAAGTCCGACATCGGAGGACGTGACTACGCATGAAACCCCGAAGATAAAGCCGTGACACGGCACGAGTAATCACACAAGATGATCGTGATATTCATGGTCATTCATTCCTTTAAGATACGAGGGCAGCGAGACATGGCCCGCGTTCAGCCAGCAGAAAGCGTCCTGCGATGAAAATTGTGGTCATTGGAACGGGATACGTTGGTCTGGTGACAGGAACCTGCTTTGCTGAAAGCGGGAACGATGTCACGTGTGTCGATATCGATGCCGGCAAGGTGGAACGCCTCAAACAGGGAATCATCCCGATCTATGAGCCGGGTTTGACCGAACTCGTGCTTCGCAATTCACAAGCGGGGCGACTGAAATTCACCACAGATCTCGTGTCAGCGACTCCAGAGGCCAAGTGCATTTTTGTCGCCGTAGGGACGCCTCAAGGTGATGATGGTTCCGCCAATCTGACGGCTCTCTGGAAAGTGGTTGACCAACTGGCCCCACACGCCGCCCCCGGTGCAGTGGTGGTGATCAAAAGCACGGTTCCCGTGGGGACAAACCGCAAGACCTGGCTGCGTCTTCAGGAGAAAGCGGGTCGGGAAATCGACATCTGCTCGAACCCCGAGTTTCTCAAAGAAGGCTGCGCGATCGACGATTTCACAAAGCCGGATCGTGTGGTGGTGGGTGTGCTGAAGCCATCAGTGGCTGCTGTCCTTGAGGAGCTTTACAAGCCCTTCCTGCGTACGGAAAATCCTTTTCTGGTCATGGGGCTGGAAAGTGCCGAGATGACGAAATACGTGGCCAACTGCATGCTGGCCACCAAGATCAGCTTTATCAACGAAATGGCCAACCTCTGTGAAGCGGTCAATGCCAACGTGAATGATGTCCGCCGGGGCATTGGGCACGATCAGCGAATTGGTTTTCAGTTTCTCTTTCCGGGCGTGGGCTATGGCGGTTCCTGTTTCCCGAAAGATGTCCGCGCTTTGATTGCTGTCGCCAGTGATAAGGGGCTTCCTTCGCGCATGCTCCATGCGGTGGATGACGTGAACAGTCATCAGAAAGAAGTGCTATTCTCCAAGATCAAACAGCGCTTCGGCGAGGATCTCAAAAAAAAGACCATTGCCATCTGGGGACTTTCCTTCAAACCACGAACGGATGACATTCGCGAAGCCCCCGCTCTGGTTCTCATCGATCAGCTTCTGGCAGTAGGGGCCAAAGTGAATGTGCATGACCCGGTCGCCATGGAAAATGTGAAAGCCATTTATGGCGATCAACTCACTTATTGTGAACATTACTACGACACACTGAATGAGGCCGACGCGCTGGCCATCGTCACCGAATGGCAGCAATTCAGAAACCCGGACTTTGACTATATCAAGCACAAACTTCGCTCACCGATCATCTTTGATGGCCGCAATCTGTATGATCCCGAGTTAATGAAAGAGCGGGGATTTGAGTACTCCGGAATTGGCTTGAAAGCGGGAGATTGAGAGCGGGCCAGCAGAAGGCAGAAGAAACTACTGCATTGTCAAAGTACAAAATTCGTGTCTCTTCCGTTATTTAGTCCGACAACGGAGGACGTAGCGGCAACATCAACCCGAAGACAAAGCCGTGACACGGCACGACTCCCTCTATCAATGACCTGACACTCACCATGCACGAACTGATCGACACGCATTGCCACCTTGATGAAGATGCGTTTGCCAACGAACGAGACGATGTGATTAAGCGGGCGATTGCCAGTGGTGTGACCCGGATGCTTTCCATCGGGACAACGCTGGCCAGCAGTCAACGGGCGGTCGAATTGGCTCGGACGAATCCTCATGTCCGGGCGATTGTTGGCATTCATCCCAACTACTGTGCCACCGCTGCTTCTGACGATTGGAAGGAGATTTGCCAGCTTGCTCAGAATGATGTGGTGCTGGGTGTGGGCGAAACGGGACTGGATCGTTATTGGGATCACACACCCATCGAACAACAGCTCGATTACTTCCGACGGCATATAGAACTTTCCTGGCAGGTTAAGAAGCCTTTCGTGGTTCATTGCCGGGATGCGGAGTCGGAAACGTTGGCCCTGTTGGAAGAGATGTCACAGATTCAACCGCTGAACGGAGCCATGCACTCCTTTGCCGGCAATGCCGAGACTGCCGAGCGGTGTCTGAAGTTGGGGATGATGCTCTCGTTCTCGGGCATGGTCACCTACAAACGCAATGAAACGTTACGAAGCATTGCGAGTACCGTTCCGCTGGATCGCCTCATGATTGAAACCGATGCGCCCTATCTGGCTCCCGTTCCGATGCGGGGCAAGCGCAATGAGCCAGCCCATGTCCGGTATACATTGGGAGCTTTGGCCGAGGCGCGACAGATTCCTCGCGAGGTGCTGGCTGCCGCAACCACACAGAATGCTCTCTCTTTCTTTCACTGGCCTGTTGGCAATCTCGAGTAACGTCTGCTATGCGTATCTCGAAATTGATGTCGTCACCGATGGCTCAAAGATCGCCAGTGCCGTGATACGGCGCTTGCAGTGAATTTCACGGAGACAAAGAATGCGATTTGCCATCTGTCAGGAATTGTTTGAAGGGTGGAGTTGGGAACGTCAGTGCGCGTTTGTGGCGGAATTAGGCTATCAGGGCCTGGAAGTCGCACCGTTCACACTGGCCCCACGCATTGATCAAGTCACGGCTGAGCAGCGAGCAGAGTACCGCCGCGTGGCACAATCCCACGGCTTGACCATTCTGGGGCTGCACTGGTTACTGGCGAAAACAGAAGGATTCCATCTGACAACGCCCGATCGTGCCACTCGTCTGCGAACGGCGGATTATCTGGCGGATCTTGCGCGGGCCTGTGCCGACCTGGGAGGAGATATTCTCGTTCTCGGTTCACCGCAACAGCGGCAACTGGAGCCAGGGATGTCGCGAGAAACCGGCATGGCGCATGCAAGGGAAGTCATCGAGACCATCGCTCCCGTGCTGGAATCGCAACGGGTCACCTTATGCCTGGAGCCGTTGTCGCCCCGAGAGACAAACTTTCTCAACACCTGTGCAGATGCCGTGGAACTGATCGATCAGGTGGGTTCGCCTTATGTCCGGCTGCATCAGGATGTGAAAGCCATGCTGAGCGAGCCTACGCCCATTGACCAATTGATCGAAAAATATGCCGCTTACACGGCCCATTTCCATGTGAACGATGCCAATCTTCTTGGCCCCGGCATGGGCAGCACGGATTTCGGGCCGATTTTTGACGCACTCTTCAAAACCAGATATGCCAAGTGGGTCTCGGTGGAAGTCTTCGATTACCGCCCCGGTGCCGAAGTGATTGCTCGCGAAAGCCTGGCGCACATGCAGCGTTTCTGCGACGATGCCCGCTCGTGCTGAACCCGCATGTGGCAGTCACGTTTTGAAGCGACCTTCACACTCATGTCTCTCTTTGAGAACGTTGAGTGCTATGAGAAGCAGGCTGCCGGGAACTCGATGGTGAGCCGGCCCGGATCATCAACCTGCCAGCCTGCAACGGCTTCTGACAGGATTTCCAGATAGACGCGCTGGCTGCGGCGGCCGGAATCAAACGGCATGTCCTGATGCTGAATGATCACACGGCGACCCTCCAGCCAGGAAAGATCATTCAAAGCGTCGGCCAGTGCGTCCCAGTTTTCCCCGAACCAGGAACATCCCAACCCTTGGGCATAGACGTCCATGAGTTCCTGTTTTGTCGTAATTCCGGCCTTGATCGACAGGACGAACGCACCATCCCGCAATGACTCTTGTGGGGAAGGATGAAAGAGATGACTGAGCGTCTGGGGAATTTCTGCCATATCACACACTCTGTCTTTCAAAGCTTTCGTGCCATGCTTGCGGCGGCTTTGAGGCAAGCATGCTCTTTGGATTGATGGAAGATCAGCATCAAATGAACATCCGGCATGCTCACTCTCAGAGCCGCTGTCTTTTATACACAACTTTTTCGCCACCTGAACCGCACCATGAAATTGGCATGGGTGGCCCATAGCACCTTGCGGCCGTTACCTCAAGATCTGGCACACAGCCCAGTGAATTCATAGGATTGATACTGTCCAAAAGTCGCAGGGCAGGCTCCCGCCCCATACCGTTCGTCTCCCTTCGATCTCTTCCGAATTCCTTCGCGCTCTTCTTTTCTTCGCGGTAAAAATTCTTTGACTCACCGCAAAGGCGCGAAGAACGCAAAGGAGTCATTCCGATGAGCAGGTTTATCCCAGGCCGGAACTCCCGTGGGTTGATCTGGTCATCACCCCTTGATGGTGTAAATGCCGTGCCGCTTGCTCAAGGGAATGAGAAATTTATGTATAAAAGACAGCTCAGAGCCGTGAGCATGGCACTTTTATCATCACACTGATCACTTGAGTTTCTTGAATGTGCGGTAATGGTCGGCGGTGTAATAGATTTCACCAGAACGTCCGGTGACGACGCGCTGCGGGCCAGGGCCATTGATCTCGGGGGTGGGATGCACCCACTCGCGATAGTACCCGTTTTCTTTGCTGGGAAGTCGGCGTTCACGGTTCTGAAAGACACTGCCGTCATTCCGATGCGACAACCGCCGACCGGCTTTAATGCGGTTGATCGTCTCGGTCAGATCGATATCGCCGCGATAGGCGATCGCTCCATTGAGATCTTTGATGGTCTGCCCCGCCACAATGACCGAAGAAGTGACCGAAGAAGTGACCGAACGGGTGGCGGGCGGTTGTTCATGAGGTGGCGCACGTGATGAAGGAGGCGATGACGCCCGCTTCCCGGTTTTCGCATCGACAGTGCGCTGGCTTGCTGTCGTGGGAGTCGCAACTTCGTCATCCTGGGGTGAGATCCTCACCGATGAAGGATCAAATTTCGTCGATGACGATTCCCTGTGTTTCTCAGTCACTGCCACCGTCGGAGTCGCCTCTTTCCCTGCCGGCGTCACTGTGGGAAGATTCTCAACCTGAGTTGGCGTGGCTGCTCCCTGTTCCACCGGCGGTCGCAATGGCGGTGGATCAATGAAGAACTGCCAGGCAATCCAGATGACCAGCAGCGAGACGGTGAGCGCCGTCGGCATGGTGGCCTTCATGAAGGGAGATTTTGGCACAATCATTCCTGATCATCAGAGGATGGCAATGAAGTGGCAGACAATTCGATCACATCAGCAGACCACGGAATTTCAGTGATCGGAGAGCGTTCATCAATCTGCCTGCGCACGAACGGCCTCCAGAATACCATCCCACAGCAATAAGCGGTGTTCAATAGCCCGTGCCGCCGTGGTCAGTGCCTGTTGCTGCTTGTGGACATTTCCCTCGCAAAGATATTCCATCGCCATGCGAGCGAGCGGGCCATGGCTGTCGCCATCAAGTTCCACATGCCGCTCAAAGTAATGCACCAGACGTTCCACTGAAACACCCTGTGTGGCGATTACCGGAATCATGCGACTGAACATGTCAGGAATGATGTCTTCCCGGCTGTAGAAGAATGCTGCCGCCACTTCGTGAGGTTGCCCCACGCGGCAAAGTTGAAGCGTGAATCGCACGAAATCCCTGGTCGCCTGCAAGATCGGCAACTGATCAAGAACCCGGTAAATATCGGCCCCCTGGCCAATCCGTTCGACAAAGTGGCTAACGGGAAGAGCATCTGCACTGATCCCCTGCATCGCTTCTAAATAGAGGGCATAGTGGCTGATGAACCCGCCGCGACCATCCTCGTCGCATTCTTCACCCAGAACAATTTCGTTGATGAAGCGGCTCAGTTCCGGACGAGGCGAAGGAACCCAAGGCACGTTCGTGCAAGTGCAGAGTTGCTGCATCCGCTTGAGCAACGACATGAAATCCCAGACCGCGAAGGCATGCTCACGCATGAAAATCCGGAGTCGCCCCAGAGTGTTGACTTCCTGATAAATCGGATGTTGCACCAGTTTGCTACGCAACTCTTCAAGTCGATCCAGTGGTGACATTTCCTGAGGCAATGTCGCGACTTGTGAAGTGACATTCGTCGGGGTCAAGTTCATTGCGAAGCCTCTGTGACTTGAATCACGAATCAGGGATAGCCGGCTGGCACCAGCAGCCATCGCCCGCTCGTCTGGCAATATTTCCATGAAAATTATCTCTGATCATGAGAATTCGTCGACTCTGCCAGGGATTTTTTCAGGAGTTCCAACATGACTGAAGTCTGACGAAGTCGATATTTCCACGCCTCCCGCAGCGATTCATCCTGTGTCGCTTGCTGGATTTCGTGAAAAAACAATTCCATTTCACAAGCTGTTGAAAAGTCTTCGCTCCGTGTGTTGCCATCCAGATCATGGAGCCACAGCCGAGGTTTCGCTGCCTGCGAGGGTGCCAAAAAGCCATCGACCACGACAGAACCAAGATCACCGGCCGCTTCACACCAGACCCGGCGAGGTAAGCCACTGGAAACCTCCAGAGTGATCAGCACCCCCTGCCAGGAGACTG
This sequence comes from Planctopirus sp. SH287, assembly GCF_056500625.1. Lineage (NCBI taxonomy): Bacteria > Pseudomonadati > Planctomycetota > Planctomycetia > Planctomycetales > Planctomycetaceae > Planctopirus > Planctopirus sp. SH287. The sequence goes on from NZ_CM151403.1 coordinate 4,957,858, forward strand.
TCCACACATTTGAACAATACGTCCCGCGTAATGTCTTCCCGCTTTGGGAACTCCCCACGACATCTGTCTGACCTGACCAACGTTCCAGGTCTCCCATCAGAAATGAGAGGGTGGACGCTCCCTGCCACAACAGCGTATTGAAATCATTCATCGCTGGCAAAGAGATCGCGATATTCACACGACGAACGGTTCCCAAAGGAGGCGAATGATTCTCGTTCACCCAGTGATCTCCATTCAATGAGATCAGCTCTGACAGTCGCCTGGCCAGCGGATGTGATCGCCAGGGGAGTGCATCCACCACCACTTGATGAGATGAAGCCGCTTCAATAAAACGCAGCGCATCCAGACGCCCCTCCAGCACATGAATCATGTGTTGGTGCATGCGAGCGTCTTGCCACTCGTCTCCCGATCGCCAAAAGCAGACATCCCCAGTGGTCTGCTGACGAAAGAACAATTCCAGGGAAGCAACATCGGCCATGATGATCACTCGATGGCTTTTGACCACCAGATTTTAAACACGGGACTGCCGCACCGGGTCATGTTTTTCGGGCATGTTCCCTTAATCGACTCAAGCTTTTAATCGACTGATAAAAAAGACTCTCCGAGGATTGAGGCCCGGAGAGTCTTGAGAATCCAGTGGATAAGCCAAAAACAGGCATTAGCCTTCGACGTGTGGCGTGGCAGGAATCTTTTCCAGAATCTTGTCGATGAGACCGTAAGCCTTGGCTTGATCGGGCATCATGAAGTTATCGCGGTCGGTGTCTCTCTCAATCTGGTCATAGGTCTGACCCGTGTGCTTGAGCAGGATCTCGTTCATGCGACGCTTCACTCGCAGAACTTCCTTGGCGTGAATTTCCAGCTCAGTCGCTGTTCCCTGCATCCCGGCCAGCGGCTGGTGGATCATAATGCGGCCATTCGGCAGCGAATGACGCTTGCCAGCGGCACCAGCAGTCAGCAGCAGTGCTCCCATGCTGGCGCATTGACCCAGGCAGTAAGTCGCGACATCACAGGAGAGATACTGCATCGTATCGTAGATTGCCATCCCCGAAGTGATTGAGCCACCTGGCGAGTTAATATAGAGGTGAATATCGGCCTTGCTATCTTCAAATTGAAGATAGAGCAACTGAGCGACAATGGTATTGGCAACAGCATCGTCGATGCCGCTTCCCAGAATAATGATACGATCCCGGAGCAGGCGACTGTAGATGTCCATTGCCCGCTCATCGCGACCGTTCTTCTCGATGACGTAAGGAACCAATGCAGTCATAGTGACTTCTCTCACGAGAAAAGGAACGTCGGAATCAACACGCCAATGTGCTATTTGAAATCTCGAATCAACCCGCTGATGCCTATGAAATGACTCGTGCAACCGAACATTTTATAGGCAAGCAGCGCTGGTGATGCTCGAAGTGTTAAGCCTGCACCTCACCGGAGGGGTTCGCCATAGCGGTCTCCCCTTCAGGCTTATTGGGAGGATGAGGAATCCCCACGGGTGGACGCTTCGGATTGCTGAGCACCTCATCCACGATGCCGTAATCTTTGGCCTGATAAGCATTCATGTAGTAATCACGCTCGGTATCGCGAGCGATGATTTCAATCGGCTGATTGCAATGATGAGCCAGAATTTCGTTTAAGACCCGACGAGTGTCGAGGATATCACGGGCCTGGATTTCAATATCAGAAACCTGCCCACCCACTTCCCCATAAGGCTGGTGGATCATCACTTTGCCGTGAGGGAGGCAGTAGCGCTTTCCTTTAGTACCGCCAGAGAGCACGATGGCTCCACCACTGGCCGCCAAACCGACGCAGTAGGTGGCGATATCGCACTGCAGAAACTGCATTGTGTCGTAAATGGCCATGGTCGCTGTGACCGAGCCACCGGGGGAATTGATGTAGAAGTGAATATCCTGATGGCGATTTTCCGCTTGCAGGAACAGCAGCTTCATCACAATGGAGTTCGCACTTGCATCGTGAATCGGGCCATCAAGGAAGATGATCCGATTTTCAAGAAGCAGGTCACCCAGACCCATTTGACGCTGCCGGGAGTAACTCCCCGCAGCACTGGCTGCCATCCAATCACCCAGACCGGAATCAGGTCGTCCCACGAGAGGCACTCCTTCTGTGTGTTGTCGGTTGTCGGCGGTTTCAATTCACCGACGGTCTTTACTCGAATTGTGATGCAGCAATCATCGTCAGGTCTTGTCGATGGCTTGCTGGAATCGAGGGATTACAGAAGATACCGCAGATCCTGTCGAGTGCTGTTTTGCAACTTGCGAATGGCAGAGAGGCAAAGCCAGCAGGCTTGAATCGAAAAGTGCCACCTCTTCCGAAGTGGCACTTTTCCAGGTCGGCAGACGATTATTCGTCGCTGTCTTCCTCTTGGCTATCCTCAATTGTTCCGGAGACTGAACCAGCTACCGAATGAGGCAGAGCGAAGGCATTGTCGGGATCGCCGGACTCCATCGGCACATCTTCAAAGTTCGCATGAGCCAGAATGTGATCAACGGCCTTACGCTCGCGGATCTGGGCTTCCAGATTTTCGATCATCCCATTCTTATGAAGCCGGGCACGCAGCTTGCGAGGCGTTTCCATTTGCTGGTAAGCCATCAACCCGATTTCAGCATCAATTTCAAATGGCTCGACTTCGATGGATTCCTTGGTCGCAATGCGATCCAGAACGAAGTGCTCCTTCAGAGCCTGTCGAGTCGTGCTCAGAGATTTCTGACGCAGTTCGTTTTCACGAGCACGAATATCATCATTGGAGAAGCCGGCTTGTTGCATTTCCAGCATTTCTCGGCGGAGAGCATTCTCCACCTGACGACGAACCAGCGATTCTGGCAGTTCCCAGTCGGCCGATGCTGTCATTTGCTCCAGCACCTGGCGGCGGGTTTCCTGTCGCTGACGGTAAACCACCTGGCGTTCAAGGGTCTTACGAACTTCGCTGCGAACTTCGTCACCGGATTCCAGGGCGAATTCCTGCGAGATTTCATCGACCGACTTGAGGTCGTATTCAATAACGCTGACAACCGTAACGATCACTTCGATCGTTTCACCACGAAGCTCGACATTTTCTGCTTCCGAGGTGACGGTGAGTGACGTTGTCTTCACATCGCCAGCTTTGGCTCCGCTCAGCAACTGGTCAAAGCCAGTGATTTCGCCTTCACGCAGCTTGAGAACAGGTCGAACCACCACGCGCTGGCTGGAGACAGTGGAGAGCTTGTTCTCTTTATGGCGGAACTCCAGAGTGACGCGGGCATAATCACCAGCGGCAATCTCACGATCAACCACGCGTTCTGCGGCGCGTTCGATCTGGTATTCACGGATTCGCTTATCGATTTCAGCATCGGTCACAGTATGAACCGGACGCTTGATATTCAGCCCGGAGTAAGCAGGAAGCTCGAAGTCTGGACGAACTTCAACATCGAATTCGTACTCGAAATCACCCGATTCAGGGATCTGCAAACTGCCTACATCAAATTGTGGCTCGTCGATGGGTTCGATCGACTTTTCATCGCCAAGCTGCTCCAGACTTTCGATCAGGAGCTTCTCGCGGATCCGCTCGGAAATTTCCTTGTTGAAGCGGCGTTCGATAAGTCCCGAAGGAACTTTACCCACGCGGAAGCCGGGAACAGACGCTGAAAGACCGAAGTCTTTTACGCACTGCCTGCGGGCTTCTTTAATTTCTGCTTCCGCAATCTTCACCCGGACATGGCGACGGCAAGGGCCAATATTCTGGACATCGACTTCCAGAGCCAATTTGCGCTTGCCATCGGCTCCCGCCACTTCCGAGACAGTATCAGTCGACATGAGATGCCACCTTCAAATCAAAAACAGTCTTCAGGAAGGAGCCAACCGCCCCATCACTTAATTCTTCAGATTCAGATCACATAGCCCGTGCAGCGACAGGAACTCATCAGCAAAACCGTAGACCACCCGGCTGAGGAAAACCAGCCATCCTCGATAATGCATGTCACTTTTAAGCAAACATGGAAAACAATAAAGGCGGCCCTGAACACTACTGACGCAGGCTGACATCACGCCAACATGCGGTCAACTTCGTGCCAAGCCGCCTTCTTGCATTCCGTCATTTTTCGCTGGCCTTCCACCGTGTTCTCAACAAACAACACAGAAGACCAACGATTGAAGTTTCTTCAATCCAAGTAAACTCGGATTCAAAGAAACTCGATTGCAAAGCGGACGAAGGGACTCGAACCCTCGACATCGACCTTGGCAAGGTCGTGCTCTACCAACTGAGCTACGTCCGCAATTCGGTGTTGATTCATCACAGAAGACGACTCTTCTCGCAAAACCAACGTATCGCATGATACGCGCTGGCCCTGATCCGTCAAGGCAATCGGCCCCTTACCTTGACTTTGCTTTGACGACTTCCTGCCACTTTCCGGCCACACAGACTGCATGCTGCCGATCGGCAACGTGTCGCAAAACGGAATCATTCTACACAACATTAATAATAGAAATACTTTAAAGCGATTTCTTGTTCACTCGGATCATGCATGTTGATTTATGACCTCAAACGTCAACTCCGGGAAACGGAAGTGACCTGCATTCACTCTGGTCAGAAAATGTGACGTAACACCTTTGTTGAAAAGATGATAAGGGGAAACGCAGGCAGGAGTCCCGGATTTTCAGGCCCTGTAAAACGCTTTTGGCATTCAAGCTGCTTTACACATCCTTCACTCTGCGAAACACAACGTTCAACTCGCGAGTCACACGAACACCTGCGACACACGTCGCCAGAAAGGCCCTGAAAATGACCAATCTCATCAACGCTCTCTACCGTGACGAAGCCGGCTTTATCGTTTCCGCCGAACTGGTGCTGGTTTCCACAATTGCTGTCCTTGCCATGGTGGTCGGACTTTCTGAAGTCGCCCTCAACGTCAATAACGAGCTTGAAGACGTCGGCAGTAGCTACGGCAAAATGTCACAAGCCTATCAATACTCAGGACTGAGCGGCCACAACGCCTGCTGGGGCGGCAGCAGCTGGTACGAAACTATTGACTTCTGCGACGAAGACAACAACGTTGGCCCGAACAACGACCTCAGCGGCGAACGACTCTAATTGCCGGTTGGAATGACCACCTGAACTTCCCGACTTCCCTGCTTCCCCTGCTTTTCCGCTGCCGAAGGGCCTCACGAACCGCCCCCGGCCGCTGTGGCCTGGATGACTTCTAATGTCCGGGTGGTCGGATTGAACGCCATCCGGCGAGCTTCCACGCCTCCCGAACCACTTTGAGTGGCAAGCTGCTCACGCCAGATCGTCGCGGCCCGGTTTCCAGTCGCTTTCAAAACAAAGAGACCCTTGGACTGATCATAACTGATCTGGTCGGCCCGGCCGTGAAAACCATTTCCTTCCAGAATCGCATTCCCGTTAGCGAACATTTCCATCCAGGTGGGATTGTCCGCCCGATGGGTTCCTTCGGCTGCCTGACGTTGCCGCAATTCCAGGGAATCGCATCTCATTGAGCCGGAATCTTTGGTGAGTCGGTCAGGATGGATGGTCTCGACCGAACTGCTCACCGGGCCATGCACCACTTGCACCCGGTCATAGAATGACGTTGATCGCGTTTCGATATTGCCTGACATTTTTCCATCGAATTCAACGCTGGTGTAATCCCACGGGCTTTGATCGGAACTGAGAGGCCGATTGGCCCTGGCACTGGAAGCGGCCACTTGAACGACATCCGCTTCGGGTTCACGTCGCCAGACTTGCAATCGCCCTTTCCCGACAGCAGAGGCGGCGCCGGTTGTCGGTTCCAATCTCATCTGCCAGACATTCGCCCGGCGGATCTGTGTCAGTAATCCCTGCTTGCGTTCATAACTTTCCAGTTGAACTCCATCCCGGCAAATGATCACGGACAAGTCAGTTTTCGGTTGCTCGCCTTGTTCTCTGGCAAAAGAAATCGCATGGGTCAGTTCGACTTCCATCTGCTGACAGTTCATGCGGTGATGATTGATCGCTTCAGGCGTGAAATTGGCAAAACTGGCAAAAATGTCACCGTTAAAAATGGCTTTCTTGCCATCGAAGATCATCTTCTCTTTCCACGAGATATCCAGAATTTCCGGACGATCCAACGCTTTGCCAGTGGAGTCCTTCTCGATGGGAAGCTGTAAAACTCCTGCACCATCGACCCAAGCCAGATTTTCGCTGCGATCCAGATGAACGGCCGGCCCACGAATCAGCATCCCGCTATCACGGATTTCCGCAGGCGCTCCAAAGACATGGACGATCTGACGTGTCTCACCCTGGTTTTGCAGATGCAGCTTCTTCCCTCTGATATCAAGAGGGAGCTTGTTTTCTTCCCGGGCCTGGCTCAGTTGAAAATCATGGTCAGTCCAGACATCCGCCACCATCGGGTCATGTGTGATCGCGTCTGGAATCATCCGCACACGTAGCTGACCCGCCTTCATCCGGAACGGTTTGCTGGAGGAAAGCTTTTTCTCCTCCGATGCGGGCTGAGAAGCGTTTGCTGCCCCCGCGGCTTTGGTCTGGCGGGTAAAGTCGCCTTCCAGATTGACGACCAGTGTGTCGGCTTCCGCTTCCAATTGAGGAGAAAGCATCGCGACATTCTTCTCAGCCAGCATGCGCTTGGGCTGAATATTTAGCTCCATGCGCGCCGGCGCGGCGGCCTGATCAGTACCGTTCTCTTTCTGATTCGTACGATCCAGCGAGAGAGAACTGAAAGGAGTTACCCAGACCCGGATCTGATCCGCCCCCAAAGCTGTCTGTCGTCCCGGCTGCCGGAACGAAGCCTGCTCGGCCAACTCAATCACATCCAGTCCACTTTCCCCATCGCTGTATTTTCTTAAGTGCGTTTTCCAACCCGCCGCGTATTGAATCAACTGTGTGGCCACATCACGTGTTTCCAGAACCCCCGGCCCGGCACACAGCACGTCGCCAATGGTGTCATTGTCTCCCAACGTAATTTGCACTCCGGGTGATTCCAGATGATTGGAGCCATGCCAGAGTTGCACGCCTTTGGGATCACTCATCACCAGCGTGCGATCAATGGAGTCATAAACAAGCGAGGTCATTTCTCCATTGAACTGCTGTTGTGTCGAAACAACCCGGACAGATTTTCCTTCGGCTTTGAAAGTGGCGAACTGCAAGTCAGTACGTACCTTCCGGAATTGGGAATCGCGAGGATCGGCTGTTTCCTGAACAGTCAAAGGTTCGGCCAGCAACGACGCACTGTGGCCGTTCCGGTTCCCTTTCTTTTTAGGAACAAAACCAAGCGTCAGACGATCGCAGCGCAGCCAGTCTGTCTGCCCGGGAGCTGGTTCCCGATAAACGAGAACGTCGTCTTTCTGTTCACGATGAGCTTCAAAAACCGCGAGTTCATCTTCAACGAGATATTCAAAACTGCCAGACGTGCGAATGTGCAGAGGCAGAGGCTCCTGCTTGTTTTTCAGAATCACATCCATTTTGACATTGCGGGAGAGTCGCACGCTCTTGATGCCGACAATCGCCGGAAGATCTGAACGCATCGCATATTCCGCAGGGATCAGCACCGCCTGCAATTGCCCGGCGCTCCCCTGATGCGGCCCCAGAGCAAATGTCACCGGATGATCGCTGTACATCGTGCCGGCGGATTCCGTCAGATAGAAATCCCGACCAGCGATTTTCAAACCATCCGGCCCGCTGACCTTCACATCACCTTCCAAAGCCCCGGCAATAATTCGCCCAGGATTCGGTGAGCGAATATCAAACTGAGAAGCAAACTTCAGCACGGCCGCTTCTGCCACCAGCGTGGTCACTTCGGGCTTCCCTTTACGCTCACTCACCATCACGATGGCTAGTGGGCGAAAACGAATCTCACCCTGATTTCCCTGTGGTGTCCATTCATTTGCATACAAATAGGCGTGTTGAGATTTGACCTGATAGCGGGAATCCATCGTCCAGGGCACATGCGACAAATGCTCGCGAGCGATCCGCACATTCTCGGCGTCGCTCATCAAATGATCATCCGGCGCAGCAACCGCCGCCACGACCTTTCGCTCAGGCCGGCTCATCAACTGCGTGCAAGCGGCACGATAGGCCACAAACAGGCAGGAGAGTACGGAAACGATCATCCCCGTCAGCACCAACCGCTTCATGTCGTTGGCTCGGCATCAGATGACTTCACAGCAGGCGATATGAATTCCAGCGTGGGGGAATGAGGGGTTCGATCCTTCGAAACGGAATCATCGTGAGGCGTCAAACCAATCATGTCCGTGATGTCAACCAGCCCTAGTGGCCGCCCCGCGTCATCCACCACGGGAAGCTCGCTCAAGCGGCGTTCAGCGAACAATTGCAGCACTTCTTCCAGCAGCATTTCTGGAGCAATGGTGGTTGGTCGACAGGTCATCACTTCGCGAATTTCAGCATCCAGTTGATGATCCCGCTTCTGTTCCAGCAGCCGGGCCAGATCGCTATCCGTGAAGAGTCCGGTCAGCAGACCCTCCTCATCCACCAGCATCACCGCACCAGTGCGACGCCCTGGTTTCGATTGACCAATAAAGACATCACGCACGGTTGAGGTCTCGGAAGCAATACGCACATCGGCGGCTTTGCGCATGACTTCCTTGACAAGAGTTAATCGTTTTCCCAGGTTTCCGCCGGGATGCAGCCGGGCAAAATCTCTTGCGGAAAATTGCCGACGTCGACAACTGACAAAAGCCAAAGCATCACCAATGGCCAGCATGGCGGTGGTGGTGGTCGAAGGAGCCAACCCCTGCACGCCGCATTCATGCAACCGTCCCATCGTGACGACCACTTGTGACGATCGGCCTAACGTGCTGACAGGTGACGCCGTCACGCTGACGACGGGAATCTGCCGTTCATCAAAAATGGGAAGCAGCGCCAGCAGTTCCGCCGTCTCACCACTGTTAGAAAACGCCAGCACCACATCGTCTGGCCCCACACATCCCAGATCGCCATGCAAGGCTTCCGTGGGATGCAGGAAATAGGCGCGCGTTCCAGTAGAACACAACGTGGCCGTCACCTTCTGTCCGATGAGTCCCGCTTTGCCGATCCCTGTGACAATCACGGCGCCGTGAGTTGTCGAAAGGTATTCCACCGCCGCACAAAACGAAGCATCCAGCCGGCGGGAGAGATCCAGCAGCGCCTGGCCTTCCGTCCGTAGGATTTCGCGTCCCTCGCGGAGTTCGTCCAGATGAGAAAAGACGGCATCCGCCTGAGAATCGGCATTCAAGAAGGGGCGGTTGATTTCCGGTGAAGAGGCGGCCGGTCGCGCACTCATCGCTCATCCTTCCTGAATTTTGCGACTTCAAAAAATTCCGACACCCGCAAAACGACCTGCCAGGCAATTCCTTTGCCCCAGTCCTTTTCTGACTTTGCGGGAATGGCAGAATAGGTTACTCGTAAAAATTGGTCAATTGGCATCATGAGCGTGGCCATTCAAGGCTTCGTTTGAATGGGTTCTTGAGAAACGAGTCCATCCCAAACGATGGCATCCCCTACCACCCATCTATCTCTTCTGTTCTTGTTGCGCATTACGATTGTTGTAGAGAACAGTCACTCTGTGCCTCTCTGAAAACTCTTAAACCCTTCTCCCTGAGGGAGAAGGTGGCCGCAGGCCGGATGAGGGGGGAGCACGTAGCACTCGAAGAGGTGTTGCGTATTGCGATGAGAATTCTCGGACAGGCTCTCACTTGAGTAGGAGCACTACTCTTTGAGCTGACCCCAGTTACCATCTCCCAGTACACTGCGCAGCTTCCGCAAAGCCCGCAGATAACGCATTCCCGAAGCGGGCGGGGTTAATCCCAGAATCTCAGCGACTTCCGAATTCCCCAATTGCTCAAAATGTCGCATGAGGATCATTTCGCGATCATCGGGTTCAAGCTGAGCGAGAGCCTGAAGAAATCGCTCTTCAAACTCTTTACGGATATTCTCGGCGGCTGGCGTTAATTCAGAGTCCTGGAACTGCTCGAGGAGATTGTCACCAGAATTCTCCGGGCCGGAAGGAAGTGCCTGCTCCCGATCAATACTTCGCCGTTGTGCCCCCCGATGCCGCCGGTGCAAATCGATCATGCGATCGCGTGCCAGATGGCGCAGCCACACATGAAAAGGGAGTTTGGGATGATCGAGATATTCGCGTAACCGGCCTGTGGCTTCGATGAAGACGTCCTGCACTACATCGCTGGCATCGACGCGACGAGCCATCTGACGATCCATCCGCAAAGCAATCATCCGGCGCAGCGTGGAACGATGCCGCTCCAGAAGGTGATTAACCGCAGCGTCATTCCCTTCGCGGGCATTTTGCAGCAAGGCTTCCGTATTGACTGTGTCATCTTGCATGCCGCCATTATGCAATGTCAGGGGAAAAAGCCATACTCCGGTTTTGAGAGAAGACTGCGATTTTGTGCCGCCCCCGGTGCTTTAAAGCAGTCAGGACAGAGTGATTCTCACTCCATACGGTCTCACCTGAGAGGCTTATGTCCAGGCCAGTTCGGTTTGAGGTTCCAGCAGTTTTTTCTTCTGGCGGTGCACACGATGCCCTTCGATCTGTTGCCAGAGATCCCCTTCAAACAGATCCAGCTTCTCAGCCAGCCCCGCAGCGATGATCTCTGCCCCGGAAAGAAATCTTCCGGGACGTGACCATTCGACGATCAACTCCACACTACAGCCGAACATTTTTGCCAGCAGCTGATCGTGATCGGTCTCCATCAATCGGAAATGACGAGCCCACTCGACGGCTTCTTCCAACTTGATCTGTTCTTCGCTTTGCCAGCGAATCGGGTGAAATAGGAGCGAAGCATGGTCGGTCACATACCGCTCAGTGCAAGCCGCAAACGGCATGAGAGCCGCAGAACTGCATTCACCAGCGACAATTGCCGTCGCCTTTAGTCCCCGCAACCGAATAAGCGAGGCCAATGCCAGGCCGACATAAGCACTCCCGCCGCAAGAATCGAGATAAATCAGCCCGGTTGATCTCCGTGGGAGTTCAATCAGCGTACGAATCAAATCCGATTGCTGGTCTGTCAGATCACCCGCGATCGCCACTTCCCAGCCCGGCGTCGAAGCAGGAATCCATCCATGCCCAGGCCCCGGATGAGACGGTAACGGTCGGAACGGATTCGCACGGGGAGTCTTCTTGGAAGATTTTGACATAGACGCAACAGGTTCTTTGCGGGCTTGAAAAACGGACATTCCGGGAGAAAGCATACGCCTTTCGCCCAGAAGTTGCGATATTTCCATCGCCGTGTTTCTTTAACCGTGTCTCATTATCAGTCCCACGCCCGGACTGATTTCTCCGGTACAGGCTGACCAGAAATTACATCTGAATCTACATGGGTGACTGAAAACCCATCACCATCAGGCGTGGCAGATCCAGTGGCGTCAGTAACTTGACAGCATTAATGCACTCATAAGCAATCATCAGCTTGCGGGCACCCTGTGTGTCGGGAAGTTCACGTTCGACCAGCAGAATACTTCCCGAGATCAGAAACGCCTTGAAAGGAACCGTCTCGCCATAGCTTGTGACGAGAATTCCTTGACGGGGAATCGTCTCTGGCCAGTTCTCAAACAGATTCCGCCAACCTTCACCAATCGACATAACACGCCCTTATTCGGTGCATTCTGAACCAGCCTGCACCCTTGATCGGCAATGTCGCTCTCCTGCCTGCGGCATAACAACACCATCCCGCAGATTGAATGAAACCGCTCATCATCGCAAATGCGCCGAATTCCCCCACAGCCTCTTAATCCATCGTTCTTGGCAAAATGTGATTGCTGTTTATGAAAGAGTTCCCAAGAATGCGGGTAAAGGATTTTGCCAGCGGCAGAACGTCTTCTGCCGGGAAACTTGTGCGTTCTCTCTGTGAGAGTTTGTTCTTAAATTTCAGAACACGCACGTACCAGAATTTTGAATGCCTTTTTCACCCTGAGGGAGAGCCTGCGTATGACTTCGATGATTCAATCGCTGAAGACTTCTGCTTCACACTTTGCCGCCACGTTAGTGCTGACAGCTCTGACCATGGTTCCTGCCGTGGAAGCGGCTGATTTCAAACTGACAGGTGAAAACACCACCGTCGGGTTTGTGGGCACCAAGAAGGATGGTTCCCACGCTGGCGGCTTCAAGCAGCTTTCCGGAACCTTCTCGGCTCCTGAAGATCTCACCAAGAGCAAGATCGCTGTCACCATTGTGATGGATTCGGTCTGGTCAGATGACGAAAAACTGACCGGCCACCTCAAGGCCCCCGACTTTTTTGAAGTGAAGCGATATCCCGAAGCCAAATTTGTTTCGACCGCGATTACCAAGACCGCCGCAGGTTACAACGTCACGGGTGACCTGACTCTGCACGGTAAAACCAACTCCATCACCTTCCCCGCCACCATCACCCAAACAACGTCGGGAGTTGAGCTGACGAGTAAGTTCAACCTGCCCCGCAGCCAGTGGGGGATCACTTACGGTGCCGGCAAGATTGATGAAAACGTCCAGTTGACGCTGGCGATTAAAGCCAAATAAAGCCCGTCTTCAGTGCTTAAGCATTCGGCACAACAGACAGACAAAAAGTTCCCGGCGACTGCTTCAGGCACCGGGAACTTTGCATTTCATCAGAGGCTGATAGGTGTTTGTGCTGTAGACCGGTGATGTGGCCCAGGGCAGTTCAGGAAAAACCTGTCCAGAAAAAAACTGAGTAGCCTGCGAATAATCTAGGGTGAATCACTCCATTTTGATAATGTGAATTGATCTCTGGGTGAACAACTGCTGCGGAGTCGTTTAAGCAGGCGATGCTAATAACGATTTCACTCTCATCATTGTGTCATCAATTGTTCAATGTGTGAAATGAAATTATCGGTAGTATTTTGTCCATGATGTCCGCATGGATCAGTTTTTCCTGAATCGGCAGTACCATCTCGCAAGCTGCCGCCGGGACTGTCGGGCCAATCCATTCCGTTAATCGCGAGACCTGAACTATGGTGATGCAGCCTCACCTTGACTATCCTTCGTCTACTGGAATTCTGCCTTGGGCAGATTCTTCTGGCGGGACAGCCTGTCTGCCTGCAGAAGCAGAACGTCTGTCCTTACCCGCGTTACCTGAAAAGCAAAACGCTTCTCAAGTCGCGGACTCCCATGCTCACTGTGCCTCTGTGGCACCGATCCGCATTTTTCTGGTGGATGACCATCAGATGCTGCTCGATTGTCTGACGAGCTATCTTTCCACCGACCGGCAGATTCGGGTGATAGGAGCAGCCAGTTCTACCGAACAGGCGCTGCCACAGATCCTTGAATTGCAACCACACATTGTGGTGTTGGATGTGGAACTTCCGGGGCGAAGCGCGTTCGATCTGGCGGAAGCCATTCGCGGGCGCGTGGCTGATGTCCGTGTGATTTACCTCACAGGATTTGTCAGCGATGTCCTGCTTTCTCGGGCGCTAAAACCAGGTTGTTATGGTTATTTGCTCAAGGGTGAACCCGTTCAAACAGTGCGTGAAGCGATTTTTCGGGCCACTCGCGGCGAATCGACTTTCTCAGACGGCATAAAGCACCGTTTGGTTCAGGACGCCGTCACGCGTCGTTTTTCGCTCATTTCCGATTCAGTGTTGTTGTCACTCACAGGGCGACAGCTTGAAGTTCTCCGGCATCTGGCCAATGGGGCCAGTGTCAAAGAGATCGCCCGATTGATGCACCTGTCACAGAAGTCTGTCGACAGTCATAAATATCGCATCATGCACAAACTCGGAATTCACGATCGGGTGGAATTGGCACGCTTTGCCATTCGAGAAGGATTGACGCGCCCCTGAAACAGTCTTAGAGAAGCTGACGCTGGCCCCAATAGATCAAGCTCAGCGGACGCCTTTTTGAAGAATTCCCTATCGTCCGTTTGAGCTGCCTGGCAACAGACGTCTCAGGCGGACGATTTTCTCTGACGCAAATCATCGCACAACGGTTGATGAATCCGGGTGGCGTCGTTAATTTAGACGTTTCTTAAACGATGCTGGCCTGATTTGGTCGGTCATCTGACGTGATTTCAGCCTCGACGCGGAAGTCATTTTTTCCGCAAGTGTATTTGAGGATTGTTGTTGTGACGACGGCCACAAAATCTGCTCCCGATAGAACATCATTTGTTAAGCCTGCAGACGTTCAGCCCAAGTGGTTCGTCGTTGATGCTGAAGGCCAGATTGTTGGCCGCCTGGCGACACAAATCGCCACCGTTCTGATGGGCAAGCACAAGCCTGAATATACCCCGCATGTTGATACGGGCGATTACGTCGTCGTTCTCAACGCTGGTAAGGTTCAGTTCACTGGCGGTTCGATGGTTCACCCATCTCACCCCGCTTATACAACGAAAATGGCCAAGAAGAAGTACTGGTGGGTCACAGGTTGGCCTTCCGGTCTTCGCAACATCCCTGCCATTAACCTCTGGGAAAAGAAGCCCGAGGAAATTCTTCGGTTAGCCGTTAAGCGGATGCTTCCGAAGACCGCATTAGGGCGGCACATGCTCGATAAGCTCAAGCTCTATGATGGTGACACACATCCCCATCAGGCCCAGAAGCCAGAAGCCTTCCCGGCTCATCTGATGCCCACAAAGGTTGTTTCCTAACGGAAATTACGCGTTCAGAGCCTCATGATCACGAATGTGACAAGACGGTTTAACGTCTCGGTTGATTTTGTCACCCTGAAAAATGATCCGGCTTTTTCGATTCCGATTACTACTGAATTCCTGAGAATGCTCTGATATGTCAGACGAAATCACTCTTGCCGATCCCACAGAACCTGCCTCAATTCCAGCGGAAGTGACCGCTGGTTCTGAGCTGACTTTAGGTGGTACTGCTGCTGCCCCTGTCGCTGAAGTTCAAGAAGAACGGGCCGTTCACCGTCGTGGCCGTATTGACCGCTTTGGTGTCGCGATGGGGACTGGTCGTCGCAAGACCTCGGTTGCTCGTGTTCGTCTTAAGCCAGGTTCGGGAAACATTAAGATCAACGAGCGGGCTTTTGAGGATTATTTCCCGATTGAGCGCGACCGCCTGAAAATCGAAGCTCCTCTGCGTGCTTGCGAAAAGTACGGCCAAGTCGATATTTGGGTGCGTGCTGAAGGTGGTGGAACAACCGGACAAACCGGTGCCGTCATCCTCGGGATCGCTCGTGCTCTCGATGTTCTCTATCCTAATTTGCACCAGACGCTCGCCGATGGGGGATACCTCACACGTGACAGTCGTATGGTGGAACGTAAGAAATACGGCTTCAAGAAAGCCCGCCGCAGCTTCCAGTTCTCCAAGCGATAATTATTGCCTTCTGGAATTTTCCAAAGGGCCGTCAGCCTCTGAAATTGGCAACATGCGACCCCGGTGGATCAATCGATCAGCCGGGGTTCTGCTTTTCCATAGGCGATATCAGTTCGCGGTTGGTGTATCTTCTACTTGGCATGCTGAAATCGTGCGTTGTGCTTGTCAGAATATCATCTGACTGCCTTGCCGCTAAATCCAATGACATTTGGCTTTGGATACAGGAGACTCGTAGCACATGTTCAGCGAGCTCCTGCAACCCGATTTACGTCTGATGCTCATGGAGGATGATGAGTACGGGCTTAAAGAATTTTGCAATGCGCTTTATCCCGCTGTGGCAGCGGAAGTTCTACATGGCCTGGACCCTGCCGATGTCTGGCGCGTTCTGAAAAGTTGTGATCTTGAACGACAAGCAGAACTCTTCGCTTTTATTGATTCCTCTCAACAACTGGAACTCGTCGACACTGTTGAACGAGAGCATCTCTCCAAGCTGATCGAAGTCATGTCGGCTGATGACCGGGTCGACCTGCTGGGACGGATGGATGAAGATCATGTGGAAAGCCTGCTACCGCTGATTGCAAAAGCGGAACGCGAAGAAATTCGTAAGATGCTAAGCTACCGCGAAGATTCCGCCGGTTCGATCATGACCACCGAATATGCGTCTCTTCCCGAAGAGATCACTGTTCGCGAAGCGCTGGATCGGTTGCGTCAACAAGCCCCTGATAGCGAAACGATCTATTACATCTACATCACTGACCTGCAACGACGATTACATGGCGTGATCACGTTGCGGCAATTGATTCTTGCCAAGCCAGGCTTACGGCTTGGCGATCTGATGCGACGTGGTGTCGTCGCAGTGAAGGTCGACGACGACACCGAAGACGTCGCTCGACAACTGGCACTCTTCGACTTGATCGCCATCCCTGTCGTGGATGAAGAAAACCGTCTGGTGGGGATCATTACCCACGATGATATTCTTGATCTGGTGCAGGAAGAGGCCAACGAAGATGCCTATCGTCAGTCGGCGATTGAACCCTTGGAAGCCGGCTATCTGGATACGCCCGTCTTCACGATGGCAAAAAAGCGGGGCGTCTGGCTGCTGCTGCTAGCCGCAGTTGGATTTGTCACTGCAAAACTCAATCAGAGTTTTTCAGGCGTTGCCAGTCGCCATGAATGGCTGGAGTGGTTCTTGCCGCTGGTTCTGGCCAGTGGGGGGAATACCGGTTCGCAATCCGCCACGCTGGTCATTCGTGCCATCACCGTTGACCCTTCCTCCAAGAATCAGAAATCAAAGATAGCCGGCCATGAATTGCTGACAGGTTTGCTGCTGGCATCCAGTATGGCGGCTTTCAGCTTTATCGCTGTTGTGTTTCTCTTCAAACGAGATATGCACGAGGCACTAGTCGTGGCTGGCACGATTGCTCTGGTTGTCACCATGGGAACACTGTTGGGATCTTCACTCCCGCTGATATTTGATCGCATGGGGATGGATCCCGCCCTGATGTCCAACCCGTTGATCTCTTCATTGAGCGATATCCTGGGGGTCGTGATCTACTTTTCAACGGCCATTCTGTTACTTGAAGTGCTACTTCGCTGAAATCATGTGGGAAGTTGCCAGGACAATGCCCATGGAATCACCGCCAGATCATGAGAAGGTTTCCCAGACAACCCCATCCGGCATGATCATCAGATTGGCGGAACCTGCTGATGCTGATCAGCTTTGGGCGATTCTGGAACCCGTGATCCGAGCCGGTGAGACATATGCCCTCCCGCAGGATCTGTCTCGAGAATCCGCCCTGGCATACTGGTGCCAGGCTGATCGCGAAACATATGTCGTGGAAGAGGATGGCCAGCTACTGGGGACATATTTTTTGCGACCGAACCAGATCGGTGGCGGCGCCCATGTCGCCAATTGTGGCTACATGACCTCCGCCCATTCAAGAGGACGTGGAGTCGCTCGCCTAATGGGCCTCAACTCTTTGGAACGTGCCCGCGCTCGGGGTTTCAAAGCCATCCAGTTCAACTATGTGGTCAGCACCAATGAGGTGGCTGTCCGATTGTGGAAAAGCCTGGGTTTTGAAGTGGTGGGAACTCTCCCCGGCGCGTTTGCACATCCGGTTCACGGCGATGTCGATGTCTTTGTGATGTTCCAGCGACTGTAAATTTTCTGCGGCAGACCTTCGGGATCGTGCTCCTTCATCATGCTATTCGCCATTAACAGGAGCCGCAAAGAGCTCTCAAACGACACCTCGTGCATTGTCAAAGTCTAAAATTCGGGTTTCTTCTGTTGTTTAGTCCGACAACGGAGGACGTTGTGGCGACATCAACCCGAAGACAAAGCCGTGACACGGCACTCGTCTCATGACTCTCTTTGTTAAACCAGAGCACAGATCGGATTTCCCCTGAGTAACAGGCGGAATCTATCGGCAGTTCTTGCCATTCAAAGGGTTTTGCAATCCGTTTCTTCGGAAAAGTCAGCGAAGTCCCTGCAATCGGTAAAAACCCGTGTCATCGCCAGGTTTCTCTCAAGCCGATAACCAGAAGGATCTCTCAAGTGCGAGGTGATACTGCGAGAAACCTCGACGATCTGAGATCGTTCCAAGGAATGGGCAATGACGCGATTGGCATGGCGACTGGCACTCGGAATCACGAGCATGGCTTTCGCACTTCCTGTGACGGGATGTGCGGGGAAACCATTGCAGTCACCCCTGGCGTTTTTCCAATCGAAAGAGGCTGGCTCTAAGACTTCGGGGAAAAGCCCTGCGCCGGTTGTCTCTGCCGCCAAAAAAACACCTGCGACACTCGCAAAAACCACTAAACCGGCCTCAGCCCCCACGGCGACAGCTCAATGGCTGGAACAAGCAGCGCAAGCTGAAATTGGCGGCCGGTTGAAAGAGGCTCGCGACCTCTATGCAAAAATTTGTGCTACAGAACCTGACCATGCCCTGGCCCGGCATCGACTCGCTGTCGTGACCACACAACTGGATGACTTGCCAACAGCGTGGACGCATTACGATGTGGCCCTCCGCCTGGCACCTCAAAATGCCGACCTCTGGAGCGATGCAGGGTATTGCCTCTTCCGTCAGGGGGAATATCTGAAAGCTGAGCAGCACGTTCGTAAGGCACTTGAACAGCGCCCGAATGAAACTCGCTTCACAAATAACCTGGCTCTCATTCGGGGTGTTCAAGGACATCTGGATGAGTCGCTTGCACTCTTTCGGCAGTGCCATGATGAAGCCACTGCCCAGGAATGTCTGGCGCAAATTCACGATCTGAGAAAAGACCCCGAGAAAGCCAAAGCGGCTCGAGAAAAGTCGCAATTAGCCAATGCCAAACAAACGTCTGATTCACCAAAATTAGCAGACAGCACCACCAAGCCTGCGACACCAGCTGCTGACCTTCCTGCGAAGGCCTCAGTTCCTGTGGCAGCCAATACCCCGGTTCCTGCCAGTACCACTGCAATCGACACCGATTTGCCGCCCAGCCCGACGATTGGCGCTCAACCAGTTTCCAGCATCGCCACGGTTCCTGTCGTGGCCGCCGTTGCCGGTCATCAAATGGCCATGGGGAACACTCCCCGCGCTTCTGAAGTGTCACAACCAGCATCAACCAGTCCCACGCCCGCCATTGTCTTAGCGACTGCCAAAACCATTCCACCGGCGACCATTTCCATCACCCGTTCGCCCAGTGTCCCGCCGGAAGGTTTGCTACCCATCATTCAGCCAGCTTATACAGTGGCCTCTTCCCCAACTTCTGCTCCTGTCACTTTCCCTGCCCCTGCCCCAACACCATGGCCAGCACCTGTGGCAACTCAACCCGCACTTGTCGCCCAGGCATTGCCTCAGCAGATGCAGCCTCTCAAGCCAGTACAAACAGCTCCCACCCAAATTCCCGCAGTGGAAGTTCCGGCAATGGAAGTTCCCGCAGTGGAAACTGTGTCCAGCCAGCCTGTAATGGCGCAGGAAATCAGGCCCATTTCTCATCACGCTGCTTCACCAGCGATGACTGAACCCAACCCTTCGGTGGTCCAGTTCGTAGCAGAATCACTCACACTGACAACCGTGGTTTCTGGTCAGAATCTCAAGGAAACAGTGCTGAATCAGATTTCTGCCATGCATATCTTTCCGTTGAATTCCTCTGAAGAAGAAACGGATGACCCCGGCGACGCTCCCCTGTTCACGGTGCGGGGACAAAGTGATGACTCTCCTCGGGAATCATCCACAGCCACTCCTGCCGATGCCGTGGTTCGCCCTGTGGCTGCTCAACCGGCAGCATTCGATCCTCCTCAGGCCCGTGAAATGCCAGTGAACTTTTCAGAGCTTGAACCAGCTCTGATTCCGAATGAGCGCCCTGCCAAATCCTCACCTTCCGCCAGCTTGCCCATGAGCGATGACTCCGCCTGGTTTGAAGAGCATCGCCAGACCATTCTCGAAAGACCGCAGCGTGGCTTGTTTCATGGCTACTGCCCGGTCGCGCTACGAGATCAGCGAGTAATGATCGACGCCAAAACCGAGTATGCCCTTCAGCATGAAGGTCTTGAATTACAATTCAGCAGTGCGGAAACCCTGGCACTCTTCCAGGCCAACCCCGAGCGATACCTGCCCGTGGCTCATGGACGTGATGTCGTCAAGCTGGCATCGTCACAGCCATCCTCTGGCTTGGGTCAACTGGGCTATGCCAGCTGGTATGGCGACCATCTCTACTTCTTTGAGTCCCCTGAATCTCGGGCCAGATTTCATCACCGGCCCGAGTTCTATACCAGCCAGGCGTTGGTACAGAAAACAGCCCAATAGGTTTCTTACTGTTTCTCCCCACCATATGCGGATCCGCAACAGTTCCTGCGAATCAATGCGATGTCGCAGGCTCTGAGGGTGGCGAGTGCGGTGTTGAGGCCGCAGCTCCTGAAGCACTGGGCGGGCCTGTTCTCACCGGTTTCCCTCTCATGCGGGCGTACCATTCGCTCGTTCCCTGCATCACGACGTAGAACACGGGCGTAAAGAAAACGGCCAGAATCGTCGAGGTGATCATCCCGCCGAACACCGCTGTCCCCAGAGCCTGCCGACTGGCGGCACCGGCTCCTTGAGCCACTACCAGTGGATAAACCCCCAGAATAAACGCGAACGAGGTCATCAAAATCGGGCGGAAACGGAGCCGCGCCGCATCAACGGCGGCATCAAGAATCGTGTGCCCTTTGTGACGAAGATCACGAGCAAACTCCACGATCAAAATCGCGTTTTTACTGGCCAGAGCAATGATCAGCACCAGACCAATCTGCGTATAGACGTTATTGTCCATTCCACGGAATAAAAGGGCCAGGCCCGATCCCACCAGGCCCAGTGGCACCACCAGAATCACCGCCGCTGGGCTTGTCCAGCTTTCATACTGAGCAGCCAGCACCAGATAAACCATCACCACGGCCAGCCCCAGCACATACACGGCTTCATTCCCGACCCGCCGTTCCTGAAAGGAAATCCCCGTCCATTCATAATCCATCGTTTTGGGCAGAAATCGCCCTGCGATTTGTTCCATAATCTCCAGGGCCTGCCCCGAACTGTATCCTGGAGTCGCTTGGCCGTTGATCGCAGCTGACGGATAAAGGTTGTAGCGGCGGATGATTTGCGGCCCCAGAGAGTCGCGAACTTCGACCAATGACCCCAGGGGAACCATCTTCCCTTCACGGTTACGGACTTCCAACCGGGTGATGTCATCCTTCTCCACGCGGAACTGAGAATCGGCCTGAATCCGTACCTGATATGTCCGGCCAAACAGGTTGAAATCATTGACATAGGCCGACCCCAATTCCGTTTGAAGCGTGCCGAAAATTTCAGCCAGAGGAACATCGAGTGACTTGGCTTTCACACGATCGATATCAAGGAAAATCTGCGGGATCTGAGCACGGAAACTGCTGTTTAATCCCGTCAATGCTGTTTGCTTATTCCCTTCGGCGGCCATCAACTGGGCCATGTTCTGAAGCTGCACCAGCCCTGTCCCGCCACGATCCTGAAGCTGCATTTCAAAGCCGCCCGCCACACCCAGACCAAGAATTGCCGGAGGAGGAAAGGCAAAAACAATCGCTTGGTCGATCGTAGAAAATTGATGATGGAGCGCCCCCAGCACGCCGAACAGGCTCTCCTGCGGACTCTTGCGGTGGCTCCATTCGGATAACGTGACATAGATCGTGGCCGCGTTTGATGATGCGGCCTGATCCAGCAATGATTGTCCGCCAATCGTCACCCAGTTGGCGACCCCCGGCGTATTCTTCAGAATCTTGTTCATCTTCTGAAGAACCGCTTTGGTTCGTTCTTGAGAGGCTCCATCAGGGAGTTGGCAACCGACGACCAGATAGCCCTGATCTTCTGTCGGCAAAAAGCCGGTTGGCAGCGAGATAAAGAGCATGAGTGTGGAGCCGACAATGGCCACGTACATTGCCATCGCCACCAGGGGAATTCGCACCAGCACCCGCACAATGCTGACATAAATCCCTTCAATGAAATCATAAACGCGGTTGAATCCGCGATAGAAGAAGTTCTTCTTGGGTGGGACAGGACGTAAATAGACGGCACACTGAGCCGGCTTGAGCGTCAGGGCGTTGACCGCACTGATTAAAGCCGTCGCGGCAATTGTCAGAGCAAACTGACGATAGAGCTGGCCAGTGATTCCCTGCATCCCTGCCGTGGGCAGAAAGACCGCCATCAGCACCAGTGTAATGCCAATAATCGGCCCGAGGATTTCACTCATGGCCACGATCGTCGCTTCTCGCGGAGCCAACCCGTCATGTTCAATATGATGGGCCGCGTTTTCCACAATCACGATGGCGTCATCAACGACAATACCAATGGCCAGCACCAGTCCAAAGAGTGTCAGCATATTGACCGAAAAGCCCATGGCCCACATCAGTGCAAAGGCACCAATAATTGTGACGGGAACCGTGGTCGCAGGAACAAGAACCGCTCGCCAATCCTGGAGAAAAACCAGAATCACGATCAGCACCAGGATGCCAGCTTCAAACAGGGTCTTATAGACTTCATGAATGGCTTCGTTCACAAACAACGTGGTGTCGAAGGGAATGTCATAGTTAAGACCGGTGGGGAACTTCTTCTCCAGCCGAACCATCGCCTTTTTCACACCCTCGGCAACATTGAGCGAATTGGCGCCAGGAAGCTGGAAAATCGCCAGACCAGCCGCAGGAACACCACTCTTTTCGCAATAAAGGTTGTAAAGCTGGCCACCCAGTTCCACACGGGCCACATCTCGGATTCGAGTCAGGCGACCGCCATTCCCCGGAGCCGTTTTCACAATGATGTCTTTGAACTCTTCAACATCAGACAAGCGACCCAGCGTGTTGATCGTGTACTCGAAATCCTGTCCTGTGGGAGCAGGGGCGGCTCCCAACTGTCCTGCGGCAACCTGGACGTTCTGCTCCTGAATCGCTGCCACAACATCGGAAGCGGAGAGATTTCTCGCCTTGAGTCGTTCAGGATCCAGCCAGACACGCATCCCGTAATCGCTGGAACCAAAAACCTGAATTTCGCCCACACCATAGATACGGGCCAGTTCGTCGCGAATGTAAAGAGTCGCATAGTTCGAGAGATAGAGGCTGTCAAACTTCCCTTCATCACTGGTCAATGTGACGACTTGAATGATGGCCGTTGACTGCTTTTTAACGTTGATCCCCTGCCGTCTGACGTCTTCGGGAAGTCGGGGTTCGGCCTGGGCGACACGGTTCTGCACCAGCACCTGAGCCATATCAAGATTGGCCCCCACTTCAAAGGTGACCGTCAGCGTGTATGTTCCATCGCTCGCGCAGGTCGAGGACATGTATAGCATGCCTTCCACACCGTTCACCTGCTGCTCAATCGGAGCGGCAACGGTATCGGATAACACCTGGGCATTGGCCCCCGGATACGTGGCTGTCACCTGAACCGTGGGCGGCGTGATCGAGGGATATTGTTCAACAGGCAATCGAATCAATGCCACGGCACCAAGAATCATCGTCACAATGGCAATGACGTTGGCGAAGATCGGACGATCGATGAAAAATCGGGAGAGCAAGATCCACTCCAGTCGAGTACCGAGGGGGAGCTATCGTTACTTTAAGGCCTGTCATTCCACGTGGCTGTGACATGTGGCTGTGATCTGGGATAAATCAACACACCACAGCTTGCATCATCAAGAAGCGAAGACTTCTTCCCAGAGAAGACTTCGGGCATGGCAATGAGTTTGGCTGAACTCGTGGCAACACCCGACAAAAAAAGACATTACTGCGAATCTATCCCTAAAACAAAGCTGTCACCTGGCAAGCCTCTTTTCTGCACATCCCATCGCCCTGAAACCAGCCCCATGTTGCCAGAACACAACAAGCGTGGCTTTGTGACATCAACAAGACTTCAAAACAAATTCGCAATCAAGCAGCCACCACCAGGCTGCCACAATGAAGACTTACCGTGCAGAACTGGCTGATTTCCGCTGTGGCGACGAAACCTTCTTTATGGCCGTCGCATCATAACGTGGTTACAAGCTGCTGCACGTGCTGGGATTGCCTCCCTCAATAAATCCCTTCAAATCGTCTTCTGAAACGTCTTTGGCAAGTCCCTCGCTGACGAGCAGGGTCAGTGGCAAGAATTCTTACGGCATAAAAATTGCCATACTTACCCGATATGCCAACTCCACTTGATCAATCTCCGATGCGACTTCCCGTCCTCGACGGATTACGTGGCGTTGCCATTTTGGGAGTTCTCTTCTCTAAATGGTCAATGACGTCGGGCTTTCCCCATTTTCCCGGCGAACGATTTCTGACCCACACGCTGGGATCAGTCTCTGTTGATTTGTTTTTTGTCATCAGTGGTTATCTCATCACCAAACTGATGCTGGATGAACGTGCAAAGACTGGAGAGATTTCTCTTCCTGCGTTTTACTGGCGTCGATCACTGCGGATTTTGCCTGCATATTTTCTGTTGCTCGCGTTCCTCTGGGGGATGGATGGCCGATCGGAGGTGGAGATCAGCCGCATCAATTGGCTTTCCGCAGCGACATATACCGTGAATTTCGTCCCGGAAAGCAGTTGGGATGTCGGGCATTTATGGTCGCTTTCTATCGAAGAGCATTTCTATCTGCTCTGGCCATTGGCAATGGTGATGCTCTCCCCGTTTATCGCCTGGCGGTTGATCAATGTGCTGATTGTCGGAACGCTGCTGGCCCGAGGGATCTTCTTAATGGCTTGCCCGGAAGATGCCGAGGTGCTGGAGATCTGGACGTGCTTTCGCTGGGACACGATTGCTGCCGGATGCTGGCTGGCGCTGGCCTTAAGACAGGAATCCTGGCGCAGCCGTCTCGAAGGCTGGAATCGTTCGCCATGGGCACTCCCCATGACAATTGCGCTCCTGGTAATGGCCATGGCCACTGGGATTTCCGATAAGCTCAGCCTGACGATTGGCTACACTCTGACGGCCTGTGCCATGACAGCCATGGTCTATTTGTCACTTACTCGTACCAACTTCTGGGTGCGCATCCTGTGCTCAAGGCTGCTCGTGTTGATCGGGGGCCTGAGCTACAGTCTTTATCTCTGGCATCGTCTGTTTCTTCGTCCCGAGTCAACGACGCAATGGCCGGGCTTTCCATGGAACATTCTTTGCCTGTTCCTGGCAGCGGCGGCTTGTCACCTGCTGATTGAAAAGCCATTCCTCAAGCTCAAATCGGCCTGGAAACCACGGGCTTCACGCGAAACGATGGCCAATTGGGCTTCAACATAAGCTCGACTGGTGACACTCTCAGCGGCACGCCTCACAAGAACCAACGAGACTCATGAAGATGACTGCGTGTGGATTCTCGTTCTTGATGCGGTCATGATGATGGCCTCACCGCGATCATTTGCCAGAGGAAGGAGCCTCGGATGTTGAAGACCTGCCTGTTCGATATGGGCAATGTGCTCGTGTTTTTCTCGCATGAGCGCATGTGTCGACAGATCGGTGCGTTATGTGGCTGGTCGAGAGAAGAATGCCGCAAACATCTGATGGAATCCGGCCTTCAATGGAACTATGAACGCGGACTCTTAACCTGTGAGCAAATGCGAGAAGCTCTGGGAGAACTCTCGGGAAAGCGGTTGTCTCTTGCTGCTCTCGATCAAGCCACGGCTGATATCTTTATCGAGAATTCGAGCATGCTGCCGATCCTCGCGCGGCTCAAAGCCAGTGGCCTGCGTCTCGTGCTGCTCTCCAATACGAGCGTCTCGCATGTCCGCTTTGTCGAACGCCATTTCGATGTTTTGAACGACTTTGATGAACGCATTTTGTCGTGTGAAGTGGGAGCGATTAAGCCGGAACCGCAGATCTATCAAGCCGCTCTCCAGGTGATCGATTGCCAGCCCGAGGACTGCTTTTACACCGATGACATTGCGGCTTACGTGGAAAAGGGGAAAGAGTTCGGCCTCGATGCGGAAATCTTCACCCAGAGCGCAGTTCTTAAAGAACACCTGCACGATCGGCAAGTCGCTGGCTTTTAACCCTTCAGCAAACCGATTGTTCTGGGCCAATTCAGGGCTTAACTTCCGATACGCGTTTCCCTCTGAAAGAGCGATCATAGTGCCATACTCACGGCTCTGAGCTGTCTTTTATACACAAGTTTTCTTGAGCATTTGTTGGCAGGCTTGCCAAGCGAGGGTAGCCCAGGTTGCTTTGCAACCTGGGCCGGCAAAGCCGGTGAGAGGTCGCAGCTTGAGTCAATCCGACGAGACCATATCCGGTCAAACAAAAGATGATCTGCCTCGCGTAGACAGAAGTGGTGAGTGAACATTTCTTGCCGCAGGCAGGGAAATGGCACGAAATGACCACAGAACTGGTCATCGGTCGTGCGTCGCGGGCCAGCCAGAACCCCTTTGTTTCATTAACGCCTCCTGGAGACAACCTCCCACGGCTCTGCCGCCCAGGTTGCAAAGCAACCTGGGCCACCCATGCCAATTTCGTGGTGCGGTTCAGGTGGCGAAAAAGTTGTGTATAAAAGACAGCGGCTCTGAGTGAGCATGCCGGATGTTCATTTGACGCCGATCTTCCATCAATCCACAGAGCATGCTTGCTCCTCAAAGCCACAAGCATGGCTTTGGATTTTCAACGCACCATTTCAAATGACAATCGTACGATTCAGTAAGTAAAGCACTTTGCTGAGTGAACTTGAATGAAATCTCACTGTACGTATCGTCATACGATCCGTTGAACAGAAGAACAATGTGGCTTCATCAAACGTCTCACAGGACTTATTGCCTTGTCCTCTCGGGATTCCTGCCATGTAAACAGGTAGCAATACTTGCGTTTGGTGGTTCGTGCTTACCAGAATGTCAGAGTCATATGGCGCAGGCGAGTTTTCTCTCATCCCCAGCAGGCCCTTTGACCCGCGACGATCGTTCACAACGTTTCCCGATGTTGCTGGTTTCACGTATTACCTTGTCCGGGTTGCTCGCTGTATCGCGAGTTTTTCCGGAACTGAAAGAGCAGAGCACGACCTATGAAGTTCCTCGCAGGAAATACGGTTGGGGTTGATCTGGGCACCACTTACTCGGCCATTGCCCGAATTGGCCCTGATGGTCAGCCAGCCTCGCTGGAAAATGCCGATGGCCGCAACATCACGCCCTCGGTGGTGCTTCTCGCAGATGATGGTTCGGTCGTGGTGGGGCCTTCGATTGAGCGAGCCTCGCTGGAATCGGCCGATCATATCGTCGAAGCCGTGAAGCGGCAGATGGGGAACAAAGACTACTATGTGGTCTATCAGGGGAAGAAGCTGACGCCGGAATTCATCTCGGCTCTGATTCTCAAGAAGATGAAGCAGGATGCTGAGAAGCAGATTGGCCCCATCACTAATGCCGTGGTGACGGTTCCTTATTATTTCAATGATGTTCGTCGTAAAGCGACTCAAGACGCTGGCCGGATTGCGGGCCTGAACGTGATCGACATCATCAACGAGCCAACCGCAGCGACCCTGGCCTATGCCTGGATGAAGGGGGAATTAGGCCGGACAGATCTGATCCAGGATCCCAAGACCATTCTGGTCTATGATCTGGGCGGGGGAACGTTCGACGTGACCGTAGTGCGGTACACTCCGACCGAGTTCCGGGTGCTGGCAACAGACGGTGACGTGATGCTGGGCGGTCTCGATTGGACGCGCCGTCTGGTGGATCACGTGGCCGAACAGTTCTTGCGGAAGTTTGGTGAAGATCCGCGCGAAGATGCCGATGCGATTCGTGATTTTAATCGGGAATGTGAGCAGGCAAAACGAGATCTCAGTTCTAAGCCACAAGTTCCCGTGACGGTTTATTTCCGTGGAAAGACGCTTTCTGTCTCCCTCACGCGAACAGACTTTGAACGCATGACGGCAGACCTGCTCCAGCGTACGCAAGACACCACCGAGCTGGTGCTTCAGCAGGCTGGTGTCACGATCGGAACCCTGGCTGACGTTGTGCTGGTGGGTGGTTCGACTTACATGCCTTCTGTCGAAAAGATGCTGACGGAAATCTGCGGTCGGCAACCCTCGCGTGACCTTCGCCCTGAAGAAGCGGTCGCACAGGGAGCCGCCATTCACGCAGCATTGCTGGAAGCCCGTTCGGGAGTGGTCAACTCTCAAGTGGTGGATGCCATCCGCAACCGACTCAACAATGTGACCACTCATGATGTGAATTCCCACTCGCTGGGAGTGAAGGTTTCGAGTCCCGAAGACCGGGCCAGGAAAGTCAATCACATCATGATCCCCAAGAACACCAACATCCCTTACAGCTTTACGCAGCGATTCCGAACGAACGCCGAGAACCAAAAGACGATCCATGTCTATATTCTCGAAGGGGATGCGAAGGATCCTGCCGCCTGTACCCAGATTGGCGACTTCCGCATCACCGGTTTGCCAGCCAATCTGCCGGCTGGTTCTCCGGTCGAAGTGACCTATAGCTATGAGTCGACAGGCCGGATTGCGATTACCGCACGCGAACTGGTCGGTGGGCGAGAAGCCACGACCGAGATCGTTCGTGACATGGGACTTTCAGATAAGAATGTCGATGTCTTTGAAGAACTGGCCAAGGGTTACAAGGTCGAATAACGGCTGAAAGCCCAGTTTGTTTCGTGCATCATCTGCTTCACTGTGACGAAGCCCGGGTCTACGAAGCCTGACTCTTTAAGAACGCCATGATCGGAGCGGAAAAGAAGCTCTGACTATGGCGTTCTTTTTCTCGCCGCTTCCAATCGCCGTTTGGCTTCCACCGCATGGGAAGCCTGGGGAAATTCTCGTAAGAGCAGTTCATAAGAGGCGATGGCCTCTTTCCACTCACCGCGCTGCTCATCGCACTGGCCTGCTTGTAACAACGCAGCGGCTCGCCATTCAGGATAGGCGTAATTGGCATAAACCTTCTGATACTCCAGAAAGGCCTGCTTCCAGTTTTCCTGCAAAAAATAAGTTTCTGCCATGAGAAACTGGGCTTTCGCTGCTAACTCCGTCTGCTGGGCGGAAGGCTCACGAGTGATGGCCATAAACGCAGCTCTCGCTGCATCGAACCTGGCCTGCTGCTTGAACGAACGCCCCAGCACCTCCTGAATCTGCCAGGCCCCTGCCACGGGTGGTTTCCAGTCAGACAGCTCTTTGGCCGCTTCGGCAATTCCTTCATAGCTTTTAGTCCGAAGTTTCGCTTCGGCCCATAAGACCCAGGCCCTACCTTGCCACTCCTGAACATCGCCCGCAGCACGAGCCGTCGTAATAGCAGCCCGAATCTCTTCAAGCTGAGCAATGACCTCCAAGGCGGTTTCGGTGGTCATATCGTTGGCCAGCCGAGCCTCGCTCAATGAGACAGCAATTTGCAACTTCTGGGGACTGTCCGGATATTTCGTCAGATAGTCATTGGCCAGCCGGATCGCGTCGGCCCACTGTCGTTGTTCGATGGCCAGCACGATTAACTGATAAAGAGCACGCTCTTTCACAACGTTGTCGGACTTCTCACTTTGAACGAGCGTCTCCAAACTTTTTCTGGCAGCTTCAAAGTCAGCTTTAATCAAAGCACTTTCCGCCAGACTTAACATGGCATTGTCAGCCAGTTCACTTTCAGGGCGTTCAGCGATCAGGCGAGCAAAAATTTGATCGGCCCTATCAAAACGACCGGCTTCATAGTTCAGTAACGCCCATTCATTGAGAATCTGATCCAGCACTTCGGCTTTGGGATACTTTTCCAGCAAAAGCGTATAAGCCTGATCAACTTTCTCCATTTGATTCATTTGCTCGAGCGTTCGAGCAGTTTGCAAGCCGGCACGATACCCAAAGATGACTGGGGCTTTGCGTTCAGCCCCTGCTTCAGCCGGCTCTTGAGGAGAAAACTTCTCAAACGCGACCTGGAAGATTTCCAGAGCTTTAGCGGAGTCACCCGCCAGCAGTTGTGCTTCCCCTTCGTAATAGGTTGCTTCCGCTGTTAAAGGGTGCTGTGGGAATCGTGTGGCCAGTTCATGGAATTCTTTCGCAGCCTCTAAATATTTATCCTGCCTCAACTGAGACCATGCCACTCCCCGCCAGGCAAAAGGTTCGTTGGGAGTTCCCTCTGCCAGTGTCTTGAGCCGTTGGAAATAGCCCATTGCCACGGGCCATTCTTTAGCCGCTTCCGCCACTTCCGCCTGATCCATCACAGCCGCAGCCACAGCAGGGTCGTCGGGGAACTCTGCCAGAAAAGCCAGTTGTAATTTCTCGACTTCAGGCCACGACCCCATCTTCGCCAATGACAAACCTTGCAGGGCATAAGCCCGGC
This sequence comes from Planctopirus sp. SH287, assembly GCF_056500625.1. NCBI lineage: Bacteria > Pseudomonadati > Planctomycetota > Planctomycetia > Planctomycetales > Planctomycetaceae > Planctopirus > Planctopirus sp. SH287. The sequence continues at coordinate 4,987,863 of NZ_CM151403.1, forward strand.
GTCGCTGGGTGGCCTTCGGATAAAGTTTCAAATATTGCCGGGCTGTAGAAACGGCCTGTGCCCATTCTCCCAGTGATAGCTGGCCTGACATTTGAATGACCAATGACTCGATGATCTCTGGCCGCGTGCTCGTCTCAGTGGCGGCTGCTACCAGCGGGGCAATCATCTTCATCGACCCCGGCACATCCCCTTCCAGTTGCAGCGCCAGCCCCAGGAAATAGCGTGCCTGATCCTGAAGTTCGACGGATTGGCTTGCTTGAAGTGTTTCTTCAAAAGCAGCTCGCGCCTTCTTTAGTAACGGAAGGTCTGTCGTCTTTGTGCTGGCCTCCAACTGGCGGCGCCCTTCAAGCAGGCGGACATGCCATTTCAACGGGCTGTCGGGATAATTTTTGGCGAACTGAGCCGCCAGCCGTTCTGTTTCAGCGGCATCTTGTGAGTCGAGAGACAGATCAATCGCCAGAAGCAAGGCATCATCAGCCAGGTCGCCCTTGGGCCACTTCTGTACGAGTTGCAGCGCGTGCTTACGGGCATCATTGCCGCGATCCGCTGCCCGTTCGGTGAGAGCCAGTTGATGCAGAATGACTTCACCAAGAGCCGCTTCTTCTCCGGCCAGTTCTGCAGCCGAGCCGAAGACAAGGATGGCCTGTTCATACCTGGCGTCATTCTTCTCGCTCAGCCCCTGCCAATAGAGGGCGTTGGCTGCCTGCTGTTTTTGTTGAGGAGTCCAGGTTTCTCGTGACTTAAGCAGCCCCTCGGCAATCTGCTGGAATCGCCTGGCGGCATCGGCATATTGGGCCGCTTGAAAGAGGGCGTAGCCGAGATTGGTTTGAGCCGACATCAACAGCGGGCTTTGCGGGTGCTGATCGATCAACGACTGAAAATATCCGGCGGCCTTAACAGAGTCCTTTGCATTGGAAGCCTGTGTTCCCAGAAAGAGGAGTGCATCAGGCGCGTGGGCATGCTTGGAGTTGGCCGCAATTGTCGTCATCAGTGCCAGCGCTGGTTCTGGCTTGCCAGCCGCTGCATAGGCTTGAGCCAGACCATATTCGATATCAGACAGCAGTGGCCCGTTGGGGAACTGCTTGCGTGCGTCTTCAAAGACGGCAATCGCAGCGACAGGATCTTTCAGTTGCAACAGCACATCACCCAGATAAGCCAGGGCACGGGAAGCCAGAGGGTCTTTGGGATGTTTTTGAAGATAGGTTTGAAGTTCAACCTTGGCGTTGGCAAAGTCATTCAACAGAAAGCTGCATTCGGCCACCCGATACCGGGCTTGCGGTGCGTTTCCATTTTCGGGGGACTTTTCAAGAAACTGACGCAGAACCGTGCGGGCATCGTCATAGCGCTGCTGATTGATGAGCGCCAGTCCCAGATAAACCTGCGCTTCAGGAACTCGCGGGTTGTTAGGCTGCGACTGAATGAATTCCTGAAAGGACTCCACCGCCAGCCCCCAGCGGCTTTGACGATACAGGCTCACGCCCAGGTTAAAATTCTCCAGGCTTCCGGGTGGCCCCGGCTGAACCTGCACCAGCGGAGCAGCCATCACAGAAAGGCTAAATACTCCGCACGCCTCTCCCATAATGGCAATGCAAACGAATCCTGAGGAGATGACAATGGTTCGTGCTTGCATATGCCTTCTGTCCGCAGAGTTCCGGCAACAAGTCATTTGCCAGAATCAGGCCGCTGGTTTTATGCGGCATCAGATAGCCGCCCACTTCCAGACTAGCCTTGAACGGCGCGCAAAAAAAGACCGCCATCGCCGTCCTGAGGGGGATAGGGCGACGATGGCAGTCAGCGGACATGATGAGGCGTAGAACACACAGGTTGCGGGGCCTGCATGATTCGCAACATCAAATCCAATGGAAGTCAGTAAAAACTCATGCCGTACGGAACAAAAGTGAACGCACGCAGCTTTGCAGGTGAGAGCAGGCCGGCTGAATTTGAATCATCAAATCTGTCACACGCGATGTGTGAAATCAAAATGACAGAAGAAAGATTTCTATCCACTGCTCTTTTGTATCGAGATTTTCCGAGTTGATCATCGGCAAATTCCGCTGATCTCCGGTTTTGCCGATCGTTCAGACGGTAGGGATTGGCTGGGCCGCAACACACATTCCCCCTGAGTGCATTGTCAAAGTCTAAAATTCGGGTCTCTTCTGTTGTTAAGTCCGACAACGGAGGACGTTGCGGCGACATCAACCCGAAGACAAAGCCGCGACACGGCACTGAGTTCGACTTTCGCAGTTTTTGGCGAGTCGTTTTGAAAGGTTGGGAAAGGGGGCGTTCAGCTTCAGCAATCGTCATGAAACGAAATCACCCCCGTTCTGGTGAACTCCAGAAGAAGTTCCTCTGGTCAGAACAGGGGTGAGACACAATCGCTCAGTGACAAGAAGACGTGTGGCAAATCGTCAGGTTGTAACAATGAAGCGAAGGGTTTTAGACGTCGTTCGGAGTGACGCGAATTTCGTTTTCAGGCAGTGCTTCCCCTGTTCCCAGGTCTCCTGGCTGCTGAAATTCCCCACGTTCGTGGCGAATCTGTTCTTCCGCAGCATCACGATCCAATTCGCCATTCGCGCAGATCGCTGCCACAGACTCTTCGACATGCGGTTGCCGATAGTAAGATCCCGCAGTCCAGGCCCCGCATGAGCGATGACCACGGACGACATAGCTTTGATCAAGACTGCGAAAACTCTGGGCAAGCTCGACCATTTCGTCGTTCACCGCAGTCGCGGCGGCGTTCAAGCCCACAATAGAGCCAAGCACGCCAATTGTGCCCAGCAGGACAAGTTCCGCAGAGAGCACTGCTCCCTGACAATCATTCCAAAGTGCTTTAATTAAAATCACTTGCGTCTCCTCGATGGGTTGCCACCCGGTTTGTTCCGACCACATCGGCGACGTCGCCGGTGCGATTGCGCGGATTACTCCGCTAATAACGATTGTATTGAATTTGAACCGTTTGTAAAGATTAAGAAGCATGGGGTGTTTAGAGGATTTGACAATTTGTTGCGGCTGATTCACGGCTTCCCAGTGAGAGCCTTCAGGGAACGCGCTGAAAAAGTTATTCGTTTTGATCGAATGCTCTCAGCAAGAAGGCTGGAAATTCGCGTGTTTCACGTCTGCCCACTTGCGAAGGGGGATGTCCCTACGGATGATCCACGCACTGGTTCATGCTTACTGGTTCATGCTTGCGGAGTGGAACGACACGTCGCTCGCCGGGTGAATGGATTCAGCACTTCCCCATTGATCTTCAGACAACAGAGGCTGCCACGCTCTGAATGAACGGGCGGCAAGGAATCACCATCTATGGTCGCGACGACATTGGACTCAACCGCTCCGTCTCATCTGCCGCCCTTACCGATGGGGCTGAGAGCCAAGCTCTCGCTGATGATGTTTCTGCAGTTTGCTATTTGGGGGAGTTGGTTCACAATCCTTGGCAATTATCTGAAGCACTTGGGTTTCACCGAAACACATGTGGGAGCCATGTATGCTTTGATGCCTCTGGGAGCGATCTTTGCCACGCTCTTTGCGGGTCAGATTGCCGACCGTTTTCTGGCCAGTGAAAAAGTGATGGCGATTTGTCATCTGGCGGGAGCGGGCCTGCTCTACTGGATGGCACAGGTCAAGAGTCCGGAAGAGTACTGGCTGCTCTGGGGGATCTCGTTGGCTTATGCCCTGCTCTATAACCCGACGCTCGCTCTCTCTAATACGATTGCCTTTACTCACGTTCCCAGCGGTGAGCGAGATTTTCCGAGTGTGCGTGTCTTTGGCACCATTGGCTGGATTGTCGCTGGTCTGCTGGTTGGAAATGTCCTTTCCACTGCGACAGAACCCGCATTCCAGACCAGCAAGCCGTTCTATCTGGCGGCGGGTTTCTCGGTACTCCTGGGGGCGATCAGTCTGGTCATGCCTCATACCCCTCCTCAAGGGAAAGCCGGAGATGGCATTCCCTTCCTGAAAGCACTGGCACTCTTCAAAGACCCTTCGTTTGCAGTCTTTTTTCTGGTGTCGTTTCTCATCACGATTGTGCTGGCCTTTTACTATTCCTTTACGGGAACTTTCCTTGAATTTGGCGCAGGTGTCAAAGATGTGGCGGGAGTCATGACCATTGGTCAGTTTGCCGAATTGGCACTCCTTCCCTTCCTGCCATGGTTCCTCAAGACCATGAAGATGCGCTGGGTGCTGGCGCTGGGGATGTTCTGCTGGGGCTTGCGTTACACCCTGTTCGCATTTGGTGGCCCCGGCCCGGAATTGATGGCCGATGCGACGCTTTCGCAGAAGATCGGCTATGCTTTCGCCGTCATTCCTTCACCGTTCATGCTCGTGCTGATTGGTGTGGCGCTCCACGGGATCTGCTTTGACTTCTTCTTCGCTGCGGGCTTTATCCATGTGGATAACACCGCCCCCAAGGAAATCCGTGGAAGTGGTCAGGCGCTTTTCAGCTTCCTGACTTACGGTGTGGGCATGTGGATGGGAAGTATTCTGTCGGGATATGTCGCGGAGTTCAGCAAAGTTCCCGGGCCTGACGGAACGATGGTCATCAACTGGACAACGTTCTGGCTGGTGCCGGCTGGTGGCGTCATCCTGGCCCTCATCGCATTTCTGGTCTTCTTCCGACCCAAGCCTGCCGTGCGAGTCACCGAGTAAACGAACGGCTCGTCAAGATGCGAACGTCAGTATCAGACGTTCGCATCTTGTGACGGTTTTTGCGGGGAGTTTCTAGCCCGGATTTCTCACAGCGCAGCATAAACGAGACGCCTGGATTTGCGTAAAGTGTTGTTACCACACAACTCACCACGCCAGCACAAGGACGTCTCGTCATGACAGAGTGTAACACGCAGCAGCTGCTCTTTCAGCACCACGATCGCCGGGAAGTGGTCGCTGATTTTGACGGCGGGAAGATCACTTCCGATGCCGGGGGGCTCTTACTCCGCGAAGTCGAAGAGCGGTTCGGCATCGTCCGCCAGTTGGCCGGGTGTTTCACCGATCATCGCGATGAAGAACTCATTGAATTCACCGTGGAAGAACTCCTGCTCCAGCGGGTGATGGGGCTGGCTTTGGGGTATGAAGACCTCAACGATCACGAACAACTTCGCCATGATCCTCTCCTGGCGCTGCTCTGTGGACGAAAGGATATCACTGGCCACAATCGCCTCCATCCACAAGATCACGGCAAGCCGCTGGCGGGCAAGAGCACGCTCAACCGGCTGGAACTCACACCGCCCGGAGCCAGTGCGAAAAGTCGCTACAAGAAGATTGTCGCCAGCATCGACCAGTTGCAGGAAACGCTGGTCGATATCTTCATTCGGATGAAGGCCAAACTGTGCGTACCGCCAGAACTGATTCTCGACTTCGACGCCACAGACAACCCCATTCACGGCGATCAGCTTGGCAAGTTCTTTCACGGGTACTACCAGAATTATTGCTACCTGCCGCTGTCCTGTTTTTGTGATGGCTGGCCGCTCCTGGCCTTACTCAAACCCTCGAATATCGACGCCTGTGCGGGCACCGTGGAGGTCTTGGCGAAGATCGTTCCCAAGCTGCGTGCTGCCTGGCCTCAGGTGCGGATCATTGTGCGTGGCGACAGCGGCTTCTGTCGCGAAGCGATCCTGCACTGGTGTGAACAAAACCGCGTGGATTATGTCTTCGGCCTGGCCAAGAACAAGAGATTGCTGAACATCATCGGGAAAGAATTGCACGAGGCGCAAGCTCTGTTCGAGCAGACTCAGGCCTCTTCCCGGGTGTTCAAAGACTTTGAGTATCGCACCCGGAAAAGCTGGTCGCAGGCCCGCCGGGTGGTGGGCAAGGCTGAGCACTTATCGAAAGGGAGCAACCCCCGGTTCGTGGTGACGAGTCTGCCGGAAAGACGCATGGCTGCCCGGCCGCTATACGAGGATCTGTATTGTGCTCGCGGCGAGATGGAGAACCGGATTAAAGAACAGCAGTTGTTCCTGTTCGCCGACCGCACGAGTACCCACGCCATGCGCAGTAATCAGTTGCGGGTGCTGTTCTCGACCATGGCGTATGTGCTGCATAAAGCGCTCAAGGAGTTCGGCCTGAAAGGCACGTCGCTGGCGACAGCTCAGGTCAACACGATTCGGGCCAGGCTGCTCAAGATCGGTGGACGAATCAGTGTGAGTGTGCGACGGGTGGTGCTGTCGTTGTCGCAGGCGTATCCGTATCAGGCGCTGTTCCGAGAGATCCTTGGCAACCTCCGGCGTCAGGAACGGACACCTCTGCGAGTGTAACCAGCCTATGGCTTAGAAATCAGGAGTTTGCCAAGGCCTCTTCGGTCGAAGACCTGTTTCGACAGCGAAGAGCGGGGAGAAGTTCTGCGCTGAGCAGAGTAAAAAACCATGAACCCGCCGGAAATCCGTTGCAATTCCGCTCCGCGATCACGAAATCCCCAACGATCGGCCCCCACCAGCCCTCCAACCGATTACCAACCAGCAAAAAAACACCACCCCCACGCCCTGGTGAGATATCCGGGCTAGCCGAACGTCGTGATCAGGACGGAGTGGCTGTCTTATTGAGGATCTGCCGGATAACGGCTTTCGATCGCTCACGCTGCCCTTCTCGCATCACGCCTTTCAACACAATCCGGTGAGCCAGAACCGCCTCGGCCAGTGCCTTCACGTCATCGGGGGTTGCATAGTCACGCCCACTCAGAAAAGCCTGGCTTTGCACCGCCCGATAGAGCGTAATGGCCCCGCGGGTGCTGACCCCCAGCTGCAGTTCTTCGTGATGACGTGTCGCGGTCACCAGATCCAGAATGTAATCGTTGATCGAATCGTCAACCTTCACTTCACGGGTTGCCAGTTGCAGTTGCCGCAACTCGTCGACAGTGATGACCGGGCCAATGCGATCGACAGGTTGTCCGCTACGGTGATGCACGAGAACATCCTTTTCCACATCCCGGCTGGGATAACCGATCTCCACACAAATCATGAAGCGATCGAGCTGGTTTTCTGGAAGTGGATAAGTCCCTTCAAACTCAAACGGGTTCTGTGTGGCCAGCACAAAAAACGGAGCGACCAAAGGATAAGTGGTTCCTTCAATGGAAACCTGTCCTTCGCTCATGGCTTCCAGAAGCGCACTTTGCGTACGCGGCGTTGTCCGGTTGATTTCGTCGGCCAAAAGGACGTTGGTGAAAATCGGCCCCTTGCGGAACTCGAAATTCCCCAGATTCGGAAGATAAACACTCGATCCCAGGATATCGCTGGGAAGCATATCCGGGGTGAACTGCAAGCGGGTGAAGGCGCAGTCCAGACTTTTCGAGATCGCTTTGGCCAGTGATGTCTTTCCCACACCGGGAGCATCTTCGACCAGCAAATGCCCCTCGGCCAGTAACGCAACCAACGACCGACGAACAGGCTCTGGCTTACCCAAAAGTGCCAGGCCAATGTTCTGCTCTAATTTTGCGACAAGTGCGTGTAGGTCTGCCACCCGAGGTTCCTGTTGACAATGGATCTGCGGAATAAGGCCAACCTGCGCTGATCGTCGCGTGAACTGGATCCCATCTGACTCTTGAGCAGGGAGCCGATGGATTCATACTCACTTTTCCGGGCCAGCGCTGGCCGCAATCATCTTAGAATCCATGGTCGCTCCCGTGCCACCACACACGCCTTGTTCTGATGAAGAATCTATGTGGGCGGGATCATATTGCCGCAGAACTTTCACAGAATTTCTCAGCATTGCTGAAACCACTAACGACCGTGATTTAGGGTAACTACTGACCTGGTTCTGTTTTAAGTGAGCACGGGATTCGCGGAACTTTCACCAGAGATTCATCGCGAAACCATCTTGGTATGGATGATAACTGAGACTGGGGAAATTCTTTTCGCAGTGTTGGCGAGCTTCCCCGGTGAAGCCGTTTTGCCGATTGTCCGTTCAGGCGGTTCCTGGAGACCGTTTTTTCGGCACATGGCAGGGCGGGTCATCTTGCAGGAACATCCTGCCGGGAGTTACGCATGTCCTCCATGATTTCCGCTGTTTTCAACGACACGTTGAACGGCGACCGTTCTGGGTCAAACCAGGCTCGGACACACCTGAATCGGGAAAGCCAGGGTCGGTTTTCTCCGGTTGGGGCTGAGTCCCAGCTACAGCCGTTTTCACCACCACGGGATGCCGCCGAGCATCTGGAGTGGAATTGGCGTCCGCTTCGTCAGGATTCCCCGCGAACGGATTGGCCGGAAGAATTTCCAGCACGCGGGCAACTCTCCCCGATCGATCTCCGGACAGATCGCCCGATCCGCACGGTGTTCATCAGCGATACCCACCTGGGGTGTCGGCATGCCCATGCCACCGAACTGCTGGATTTTTTGCGAAGTGTTGAGCCAGAATCACTTTATCTCGTGGGTGATATCATCGATGGGTGGAAGCTCAAAAAGTCATTCGCCTGGAAACAGGTTTATAATGACATTCTTTCCCGCTTGCATGAATTAGCCGCTGGAGGCACCACCATTTATCTGACTCCCGGAAATCACGACGCCTTCCTGCGACGATTTCAGTGGGGATTTGATTTTGTCACCATTCAAGACGAATTTGTCTTTGAATCCGCCAGTGGTCAGAAATATCTGGTGATTCACGGCGACAAATTTGATGTGGTCGAGCAGAGCGCCCAATGGATTTCCGGCGTTGCCTCCATCGGTTACGACCTGCTCCTCTCGGCCAATTGGTTGTTCAGTCGCTGGTTTCAGGCCCCGGCAAGTGGCAGCTATTCCTTCAGTGGTCGCATCAAGCGAAGTGTCAAGCAGGCCGTCCGTTACATCAGTTCTTTCGAGCAGCGACTCGCCCGATATGCCCTCGAGAAAGGGTGTGAAGGGGTCATTTGCGGACACATCCACACACCGGCACACGACCAGCGCCATGGAATCATTTATTGTAACACTGGAGATTGGGTTGAGAATTGTACGGCGTTCGTGGAATATGCTTCAGGTCAGCTTAAACTGATCCACTACTTTGAAACCCCCTCCATGCGGGAATCGGGCACCGCAAATCCCTGCGGTGAAAACGTCCTTTCAAGAGATCGTCTCCACAACTTGTCGCTTCCGGCATTGGCCTGTGCCTGCAGTGAACCGACAAGTCCTCATGTGGTGGCCGCTTCTTGTTAAGGTCGCCTTTTCCCCCGCGTGAAAATTGCGGCCGGGAACTGACGAATGGTTGTCGAAAAACTCAGCAAGACCTGGTTCAACCTCGTTCATGGTCGGAATCTGGTTTACAACCAGTGCTGGGAAGACCCCCGGCTTGACCGGGTGGCACTCGAACTGACAGCGGAAGATCGCGTTGTCGTCATTACCTCGGCAGGCTGCAATGCCCTGGATTATGTGCTGGCCGGAGCGGGCCATGTTCACGCGGTCGATATGAATCTCCGCCAGAACGCGCTGCTGGAACTCAAGCAGGCTGGCGTGCGTGCTCTCGAATACGAAGACTTCTTTCAGATCTTTGGTCGCGGCGGTCACCCGGATTGGGCAAACGTCTATACCAAGAAATTGCGTCCTCAACTCAGCGATACCACTCGCAAGTTCTGGGATCGGAAGAAGGCTTTTTTCACAGGTGACACTCGGCGGAAATCATTCTATTTCCACTGCACCTCGGGGACATTTGCCTATATTATTAACGTCTATATCGACCGGATTGCCAAGGTGCGCGACGGCGTCAACGCCATCCTTGCTGCCAGCAGTGTCGAACAACAGCGCGATATTTTTAAGCAATACAAGCTGGCCGAATCGCTCTGGAGACCGTTCATTCGCTGGGCCATGCGCCGCGATATGACATTGGCCTTGCTGGGGGTGCCGCGTGCTCAGCGCAAGCAGATTGATGAGCAGTATCCCGGCGGCATCCTTCAGTTTGTGATGGATCGCGTGGAAGCCGTCTTCACTAAGCTGCCTCTCAAAGACAACTACTTCTGGCGCGTCTACCTGACCGGCCAATATACTCCCGAATGCTGCCCCGAGTATTTGAAACCAGAAGGTTTTGCCAAGCTCAAGGCCGGTGCGATTGAGAACGTCAGCACGCATACCAACCATGTTCTGGGCTTCTTGCAGGAAACACCGCACAAGATTTCACGGTTCATTCTGCTCGACCATATGGACTGGCTCTCACGCGATCCTGCGATGACCATTCTCACGCAGGAATGGCAAGGAATCATGGATAAAGCAGCTCCCAACGCTCGCGTCCTGTGGCGGTCGGCTGGTCTCAATGGCGAATTCGTCAATCCGATTCAAGTGACGGTCAACGGCCAGAAGAAGACACTCGGCGAAGCTCTTCAGTACAACCGCGCTTTGGCAGAAGAACTGCATGCGAAAGACCGCGTGCATACCTATGGCAGCTTCTGTATTGCCAATATCAAAAACACATAAAAGCAATGTGGCATGAGGTTTCAGAACAGGAGCCGCCAACGACGCTGAACAGGCCCGGCAATTGTGGTCAGTTGATGAACGGAAGCCTCTCGAGACTTCCGTCAGTGACCCTCGCCTGGCTCAAGGAGAGTTTCCCATGATCCGATTTCCGGGCTGGCTGGCTGTTGTTGTCTTACTGTTGCTTGCGACAGCCTTGCCCGGCGTAGCAGCAGAAGCGGTGATTGTGGAGATTGCCGCCGGAAAATGGGATCGGGAGAACGTTCCCCTCGCGGTCAAGTTGCCAGAATCTCTTGTGAAGGCCCCTGCCTGTTCGGTTGTTGAAGTCGATTCTCAGCGGACTGTTCCCTGCCAACTTGAAGCCGGTTCCCCACCACGACTTCACTGGATGCTGGAGAACCTTCCCGCAGGAAAAACGCGGCAATACCTGATTTCACCACACTCCAACCAGAATCCACCGCCTACCAATCCCCCAACAGCCAATCCGCAAGAATCGGCCGCAGTCACGGCCAGGCTCACCGGGCAGGCCATCACGCTCTCGGTTGATAGGCTGCCCGTGCTGACATATCAGATCGCTGAAATGCCTTCGGCTGATCCGTCCAAGCCTTTCTATCAGCGCAGCGGATTCATTCATCCTCTCTATGATCCTCTGGGCCGCGAGTTAACCGACGCCATGCCTGCCGATCACATGCACCAGCACGGAATCATGTTCGCCTGGGTTAATGCCGAGTTTGAAGGCCGGAAGGTCGACTTCTGGAACAGCCACAAGTTGCAAGGTGAAGTTCGTCACAAGCAACTGAAAGAATCGACCAGCGGCCCCGTCTTCGCCAGCTTTTCCACCACGCTGGAACACGTTGATCAGACGGCTCCCACTGGCCCGAAAGTGGCTTTGAATGAACTCTGGGAAGTTCAAGTTTATCGACGAACCGACGGCTTCCTGTTCGATTGGAAATCGACGCTTACCTGCGCCATTGATTCACCGCTAAAACTGCTTCGCAACGATTACGGCGGCCTCTGTGTCCGGGGAAACCACCTCTGGCAGACTCCGGCTCTTTGCGACTTTCTCACCAGCGACGGCAAATCACGCAAAGACGGCAACCACACTCGCCCGCGATGGTGCAATCTCACGGGACAACTCCCCGCGCGTGACGGACAAGCTCCTGCCGGAGGGATCACCGTCTTCGATCACCCCAGCAACTTCCGCTTCTCTCAGCCCGTCCGGTTGCATCCCAGTATGCCCTACTTCTCGTTCACGCCCGTTGTCCTGGGGGCGTTCACCATTGAACCGGGGCAGCCTTACGTCACCCGCTATCGCTTTTTTGCTCAGGCGGGTGCTCCCGACACCACGGAGATTGACCGACTCTGGCAAGACTATGCCAACCCGGTTTCAGTCGTTGTTAAGGGCGAGTAATCACCGCGATGATATTCAAAGCTTGAGCGGTTCCTCTCTCTGATATGCACTTATATGTAGCGTTCTGGCGGCGTAAAGATCCAGATTTTTCAGGAGAAATGACGCCCATACGCCGCCACGCTGAAGCTGGAACGGATTTAACGTCGACAGATCGCATCGAGTGCGGGCAGATCAAGATAAAGATCCGACTTGAACTCTGTCCCCGCAGGTAACAGCCGGGCTAACGTTTCGACATCCCGCGCGACCAGCGGGCTGATTTCAACTTTCACACCCGGAGAGACCTTCATACCGGCTTGAATCAGCCAACTGCGGTGAAGGTCGAGCAGCGCCTGCCGCACCAATGTCGGAGAGTCAGCGCCATCCCGGTTTTTCACTGGATGAAACTCCCGCGCGCGATCCGCTTCGACCACCAGTGACCGCTCGGCCAGTGGCAAGGTATCAAAGATGAATCGTTCAAATTTCCAGGCATTCGGCTCTGATTTCGCGACAACCTCCCCCGTTTGAGGATCAAACCAGGGAACAGGTTTGTGAGCCACATGGACAGGCAAGGCTGACCGCTCACTTAATTCTTTGAGAAACGCCAGATCGAACAGATGAATCGCCGTGTTGCCGGCCCATAGCTGCAATTGGCCCAGTGCATCCACTCGTTGAGCCAGTTCGGGCGGCATATCGCTGTATTCGATGATCTGGCTGGCCCCATCGATCGAAACGACCACGCCCATTCGTTCGCTGGCCGATTTCTTGGCGACGACTTTTGTGGAGACCTGGGAGTTGTATTTTTGATGCCAGCCAAGGAATGCCGGGTCAGCGAGAATCGCAGCAGGATTATCAACCTGGTGATAAAAGAGAGTGGTTCGCCCTTCGTCCAGAAACTTTTGCAGCAAGCCACTCTCACGAAACGCTTGCAGCATTCCCCCATGCCCGTCGGGACTCATGGCCAATGAATCGGCAGAAGCCAGGAGAGGCTCACCATGAGTCGTGTCGAGTGCGGGCATATTTCCCTGTTTGAAGAAATAGACCTGCTCTTTTTTTAATCCCAGATAATTGTTGGCTTCAAAGTAAGCGATCGTCGCATCATGGGTCGCATCGCTTGTCATGAGGCAGTAAGGCAGCGTTGATCCGGTTTCTGCGTCAATCGCGCGAATCTGCTCGCAAAACTGCTGAAACAACGAGGTCTGGCTCAGTGGCCCGATCGGAAACTGGCCTTTGGGAAGCTCGAATCCCAGCCGTGTTCCCTGCCCACCCGCCACAACCATGATCACAACCTGGCCGCGTTTGAGCAGTTCCCATCCCTGGCGGTGGGCTTCGCGCCAACTGGAGAAATCATTGGCATCTTTGGGCTGACGGATGAGTTGCTCGGGAGCCATGGCACGAGCGGAAGGCGATTCATGGGCTTGCTGAGGATCCACCGCTTTGGAACGTGTCGCATCCTTCAAAACATTCCAGTCGGTCGAGATCACCTGCTGCGAAAGGTGGAGCTGGCTGGCAGGCTTTAATCCCTTTAACCAACCTTCCAATCGAACAAAACCAGCGTCTGCCAATTGAGCAAGCGCTTGCTCAACGACAGGCTCCTGGCCATTCGTTCGATGAAAGGATTCCGACCGGCCGCCAGCATTCATGGGGTTTTCCTGCAATCCAACGATCCAATTCAGTCTATCAGAAGTGACCGCAAGTCTTGTTTACAACGCTTCAAGCTGCTGACTCGTTAAACTTAAAATCAGGGTGGAATCAGTTGTAAAATCTCGACAAGACAGGACTTTGTGTCGTTATCAGCCCGGCCCCATTCCCAGATCATAAGCTTTGAGGTTCTGCCGGTAGACGGCCAGAGCCGAGTGGAGCGTCGCCCGATCGACCTTCCATTGAGGATTCCCCTCGGTGAAGCGATTGCAATGTTCAACCAGCAGTTGATGCAAGAACTTGAAGAGGTGTCGGGGCACACGCATCTGGGAAAGAGTGCTGACCAGTTCCGATTCCGTCACGCTGCCATCGAACCATTCCAGAAGTTTGGGCGGGTTCGTGCTGCCGCTGGTGCAGGCTTTCATTCGGTCATTTGCCAGGTCATAGAGCGACTCGCCTGTCCATTCCAGCGACCGGATCATGTTCTGTTTATCGAGCCGGGAGCGTTCATAAAACTCGGAATTTTCTCGCGTCAGAAAGTGACTGATTTCAATGGGCAGCAACAGCTTGAAACCCAGCCCCGAGTGCTTCAGGAATTTGTTGTCGAACATCGGCCACATGAGATCACGCATCCGTTCGGCATTGCCGTTAATGAGATGCGGTTCATCCACGCGATCGACAATCACGACCAGACCCGTGAAACCCAGTGTTCGTAAGACACTTTGCAACTTGGAGAGAAACTCATAACGGTCGTCGCTGCGATCTTTCGCAGGAACCGGCTGAGCGACCAGATCGCGCGTTTCAAAGCCAGCCAGCACTTGCTTCAAGGCCATCAACGGATGATTGAGCACACGAACCTGCCTGCAAACCTTCCACGAGAGCCAAAGCAGTCGCGTCTGCTTCACCAGCCACGGGCCCCACGCCACCAGCAGAACCAGCCAGGGCCAGACTCGGCCCCATTGATTGAGGGATCCGTTCTGTGCCAGCAGCCCAAAGAGAAGCACGGTGACCACGGCTCCCAAGACTAGTTCCCACCAGCTTGTCCAGTTGGCAAACCGCAGCTTGCTCCGCAAAGAATTCCACCGTGTCGCAGGATGAGTGCTGCGGGCTTTGTCAAAAAATGCCGCCAACAACAGCAGGTCGCGTTTCTGTGAACGTGACAGACTCGCCAGACGATCGGCATGAATTTCAAACGCACCGGGACGAGACGAAAGGTTCTCTTCCAGAACATCATCTACCAACCGTGTCGTGGCAATCGACAGGATGGCGTCCATATGATCCCACAGCTTCCACTGATTCAGCGAACGCTCGGGGCGCGAGGAATGCGGAGCCACATGCCGGCGGAAATTATCGAGAAACGGGTTGAAGTCGTCATACTCAATAACATAGACCCGGTCATTGGGATTTTTCAGGTTATGTTCGGCAATCTGCTCGACAACCTGCATACGCAGAGCGGTCTTGCCGCTCCCCTTTTCGCCAAAGACAACGGCGGTTGAGGGTTCACCGGGATTGCCACAGATTTTATCCCAGGCCGGATGAAATGTCGCCTGGGCACAAAACCGCTTGAACAGCGGATCGCTCTGGGCGTCTTCCTGACTGAAGGGATTTTGTGAAAGGCCGTGGTGTTCCAGAAACTGCTGGATCCGCATGAACAACCTTTGTTGATGAAGGCATAATCTGTTGACCGCCGACATACGGGTTGGCTTCCGCTTGCCGACAACATGAGCTATCGCACAGAATACCCCTTCTCCCGAAACGACCGCCAGTGACTCTGGTCGACCCTGGGTAGCCCATGGAAAAAATCACCAGAATTTCAAGATTACCCCCATCGTCCGCTGTTGCCGAAATTCAGGCCAGTGGCGAGCAGGATTGGCCCAATTGGTCACCTGGTTGGTCACCCAATTGTCTGGCCTCTCAACCTGCGCCTGCTCACATCGCTCTTCAGGAAAATGTGACCTGCACACCGATCCATGTCGTGCGCGTCCCGCTCTCCATCTCCGCAGAGCGACAGCAGGCATTGCGAAAACTGCTCTCACCCACTGAACTGGCCCGAGCCGACCGGTATCGGTTTCCTGAAGTGAGCCGACGATTCATCGCCTGCCGGGCGGCTCTGAAAACATTACTGGCCCACCTGGCAACCCCAACTCCTGTCGCGGTTCAGGATATCGAGTTGATACCCACGGCAAGTGGTAAGCCCACATGGAACGGGTCATCTGATGACTTCAGCGTGAGCCACTCAGGCGAAATGGCACTCATCGCGATTGGCCCCGGCAGGCTGGGCGTCGATCTGGAAGAAGCAGCCCGCACCACCGAATGCCTGCGGCTTGCACGCCGATATTTTGCCCCTGCTGAAGTCTCCGCTTTGGAATCGTTGCCAGAGTCTTCTGTGCAACGCGCTTTTTTTCGCTGTTGGACTCGCAAAGAAGCCTATATCAAAGCGATTGGTGTCGGGCTGGCTTATTCGCTGGAAGCGTTTGAAGTTCCCCTGGACACGCTCACGCCTCATTGCCGCATTCCAGCAATTAAATCGCACGCTCGTGACGCTACGGAACTCACCCGCTGGACATTAATCGATGTTCAGCCACACGGGCACTATGAAGCGGCGCTTTTTGTCGAAAGACCGTTGGCCACAAATTCAGAAACCACGCCAACTCCTCCCCGTGTCATCCGCACAACACTCGACTGGGAAGCTCAGGATCCTTTCTCGCAAGTCGTCCACGTCTGACGCATCGCCATGGAAAATCCCGCTCTGCTGACGACCTGAGAAAAAAGTATGGGGGAAAAAGTAAAAGCAGGGCCGAACTTCCGAAGAAATTCTCCCTGCTTTCACTTTGCTGATGCCAGAGATTGCCACAGCGAATTCGCCTGGATTTTATCAGGCGTTATCAGGATCGTGACCATTTCTGGCAATCTTCAATTAGCGATTGCCGCGGAACCATTCACGAATCCGCTCATTTTTACGGCGTTCAAGTTCCATCAGGCGGGCAAAGAATCCGCCTCCCGCAGGACGGTTAACGACAACGGTGCGATTCTGAGCCGCTTCAACCGTTCCACCAACAGCCAGAGCGGCACCAATGACAGCCAACGCGCAAATCTTACGAAGCATATTTCAGTCCTTACTTTCGATCCCTCGAAACACCTGGGAAGAACTTCGCCCAAGCTCGTGCTGGCGATATCGTCCATAAGGAACCTGAGTGACAAACTCTCCCCCGATCCTTCCGGCTAATCTCAGCTGAACCCTTCCAACGTGCCGTTCTTGCCGGTTATACCGCCGCTGCACCGCCTCCAGGATGTGGCATTATGAATACTGTTTTCGCAAAAGTGTCATGCTTTTGGCTTTGAGTTGACACATCAGCATCACAGGAGTTTCGTGCCCTGCTTGCGGATTTGAGCAAGCATGCTCTGCGAAACGAGGGAAGATCGACCGCAAACTCACATTCGGCTGCTCACTCAGAGCAGTGAGCATGGCGTGAAGAGCCTTGAATTCCCACTACGGCATGGCACGAGGCGATCTGCCGGGGAATTTCACCTCGCAAACAGCCATAGGTTTTCCCTATGGCGACCTGATTGGCACAGCAAAGCCTGAATCTGAATAAAAAACAAAACCCATACCGGGTGTCCCCAGTATGGGCTAATCAACAGAAATCAATAAAAAGTCTCGAAACCCAATGATTGAATCAGAAGTTTTCTGAATCAGAAATCATCGGTGAGCACTCTCCAGCAACGCCTTCAATCTTTCTGGACGTGCCGACGATTCAGCAGAACCACGCTGAGTCGGAACGGCAGGGCCAGTCGGCGAAATCAGGAGTGATGGATATCAATCGTGTGGGTTGTTGTGGGGGCCTGATCGGTGTCCGTGCAGAGTTCCTCGCGAACAATGTTCATATCGCGGGGAGCCTCAATACCCAGCCGAACGGTATTTGGCCCGATACGAACGATCGTCACTGTGACGTTCTCGCCAATCAGGATCTTCTCGCCCGGCTTGCGTGACAGCACCAACATAACCCACCCCCTTCGTGATCCGAATTCGCGTCCCTGTGAATCGGCTGACAGCTTCTAGACCGCCGATATCGCCCTCCCCGCAAGCTCTTTCTAGCCGTTGCGTGGTCATTCCGATGGCGTCGTCAAGAAGATATCAACGCAGGGTGCGACGAATCCAGTGTAAAATCCGCAATTTCTGCCGAAGTTAGTGTTCATAAATGAAAAATACAGGATGTGCTCAAAAAACAGGCTGCCTAGATTTTGGGCAGCAGTCCTTCGGCTGCCATAATGGCGGGTTTTCGGGTGGGTTGCCAATCGCTTCAATCGCCAACTTGTCGACTCCGCTTGATTTACTGGCCCGCTTTCGGAAAGCTGCCTCAATCGCATTCGCACTACGACGACCCGACTTCGGAAAAGGCTCATCAAATGATCCGTATTGGCATCCTGGGCATCGGATTTATGGGATGGACTCACTTTTCCGGTGCTACCAAGATTCATGAAGATGGCCGCCTGGCTGGTTCAAAGCTCAAGGGGGGAGCCGTCACTGCCATCTGCACGCGCAGCGCAGAAAAACTGGCGGGCGATTGGACAGGCATTCAAGGAAACTTCGGCCCACGCGGCGCCAAACTCGACCTGACAAAAATCAGCGCTTACGACCAGCCTGCCGAAATGTTTGCTGATCCCGATATCGACCTGATCGATATCTGCCTGCCCAACGACCAGCACGAAGAAATGGCCATTGCAGCCCTGAAAGCCGGTAAACATGTCCTGGTCGAAAAGCCTATCTCCATCGATCTGAAGTCGGCTGACCGCATGCTGGCTGCCGCCAAGAAGGCGGGAAAGCTGCTGCTGGTCGCCCATGTCCTGCCTTACTTCCCCGAATTCCAGTTCGCCGCCGAGTGCGTGGCGAACCAGAAATATGGGAAATTGCTGGCTGCTAACTTCCGACGAGTCATTTCCAGCCCCAAGTGGTCAGAGGGGATGTCCGATTTCACCAAGCTTGGCGGCTGGGGGATCGACCTGCATATCCATGACAATCACTTGATTTCATTGATCTGCGGCACTCCCAAGCAGGTCTTCTCTCGTGGATTTGTTCAAGAAGGTTTTCTGAACCATGTCCACTCGAACTATGTCTTTGAAGACAGCGGGATCGCCGTCTCTTCGATCAGTGGGGGATTGGGCGCACAAGGCCTGGATTTCGCCCATGGCTACGAACTCTTTTTTGAGCAGGCCACCCTTCTCTTTTCCGCAGGGACTCTTGCAGGTCAATGGTGCACCGACCGGCCTTTGACCGTCCTGACCAAAGGCAAAATGACGCAGCCGAAGCTCAAGGGAGGAACAGAATGGTGTTCGGCTTTCACCGCTGAACTTCAACAGGTTGTGACCGCCGTACAGACCGGGCAAGTGCCTCGCGGCTTATCTGCCGAGTTAGCCCGTGATGCTCTGGCCCTCTGTCATGCAGAACTGGCCAGTGTCAACACAGGTAAGCCGGTCAAAGTCTCTTGATCCTCTGAGGATCGTGAGCACAATGACCTCCTGACGAGGAGTTGGCGATGTCCATGCCACTTCCCTTCCTCGCCAATTTCTGATCGTCGATGAACGAGTATTGAGAGACTCATGCTGGAAAACCTGCCTGTCCACCAACTGACTGTCGGCGACCTCACCATTGAAGGTTGGTCGCGAGCGGCGGTGCAGAGTTACTGGCGAATCCCTGAGCTGAAAATTGGCTTCGATCTGGGAGGAACTCCCTGGGACTTCATCGGCACGCCCACCTTCTTTATCACGCATGCCCATCTGGATCACATGGCCGCCCTCCCGGCTTATGTGGCCCGGCGCAGAATGATGAAGCTCGATCCACCAACAGTCTATGTCCCCGAAGAAGTGGTCGACGATACCGAACGCATGCTCCGTGCCTGGCAAAAGCTCGACCGCGGACGCATGCTGGTCAACCTGATTGGTGTGAACGCCAGTTCGGAAATTGAGCTGGGACGCGAGTGGCTGGTCACCACTTTCCCCACGCAGCACACCGTTCCTTCCGTGGGCTATCTCGTCTGGAACCGACGAATGAAACTGAAGCCCGAATATCAGGGATTATCCGGCGATCAAATCCGGGATATCCGCCTGGCGGGAAATGAAGTCACGGCTGAAATCCGTACACCCTGGATTGCCTACACCGGAGACACCGCACCAGCAGGATTAGATCGTTGTGAAGCGATTTACCAAGCCAAAGTATTGATTACCGAGATGACCTTTTTCCGCCCAGAACACCGCCGCGAAAAGGTTCACAAATTTGGCCACCTTCATCTGGATGACTTTATCGAGCGCAAAGATCGATTCCAGAATGAACTGATCATTGCCATGCACTTCAGCACGCGATATCCCACCCCGACCATCGAAAAGGCGGTCATGAAACGATTGCCACCTGAACTCAAAAGCCGCATGAAACTCTGGCTTTAACGCGATCTCCCGTGACAAAGATCAAGCTGGGACGGTTTTGGTGCGGCACTATTTCGTGTCGCTCGTCACGCGCAGTTCCCCCCAGTAAGCAAACTCATAAGCCCAGTCGTTGGCCTCATTGAGCACCTCAATCACTGGCTGGGTTCCTGCGAATTTCGTCAGGTCAATTTCACGGAAAGCCCAACCGTTCTCTGCCGTGGTTTTGCCAATGATCTCGCGGTGAATCACCTGACCATTCACTTTGACGACCAACCGGAAGTCACCACGGGAATCATGAGCCACATCCACCAGCAAGCGGCTGGATTGATCCGCTGGCAGGTCAAACACCCCTTTGGCGATCATGGGTTTCTTCTGATCGACAGGGTGCGTGCGAACAACGGTTTTCTTGCCCGCATATTCCTTGAGCAGACCCACACCATGCAGTCCCGAGGCAACTTCTGCAAAACCAGGGGCCACGGTCTGGAAGATGGAGCCAAATTCCGCCGCGTTCGTCGTTTCTTTTGGCGGAGCTTCCAAGGCACCGGGAAGCTGCCGGGCTGTGGGATCACCGGGCGGCTTATCAAGAATGACATACGCCATTAGGTCAGCGATTTCCTGCCGCGAAAGCTGCTTTTCAATCCCTTCCGGCATCAATGACAATTCACTTAGCTTGGACTCTTCGATCGTGCTCCGGGGAACGATCTCTGTCTTCCCCCCTTGAACCTTCAAAATCACCCGTTCGGGAGAATCTTCAATCAGCAGGCCACTCAGCGCGCGGCCATCATCAGTGATCACTGTGCATGACCGATACCCGGCTCCAATCACAAGGTTCGGATCAAAGATATTAGAAAGAAGCTGTGGATAGTCGTTCCGGCCGTTCAGCGTGATCTCCGGGCCAACATCGGCTCCTTCGCCATAAATCTTGTGGCATTGCCCGCAGACCTTGCTGAAAACCAACTGCCCGCGAACGGCATCACCGGGAGTGGTACGAACAAGATGCCGCATTTCAGCCACAACTCGCTCTCGCTGAGGATCGCGCCCCGTACGCACTTGCCCCCAGACTTCGCCCAATCGCTGAGAAAGCTTTTCATCTCCCAGATCAGCAATGCGGCGTGCTTGAAGCGAACTCAGCGCCGCGACAGGGATCTGCTTCTTTTCCATGGCTGACAGCAAGGCCATGGCCCAGACCGGCCGCTGGGTCAGCAGTTCAAGGGCTTTGGGCTGGAGGTCAACTTCCAGCCGAGGGTAATAATGGAGGGCAAACGGGCCGACTTCAGGATCATCCAGTCGAGACAACGTCGCTAGCAGCTTCCCTTTGAATTCAGCGGAAACCGGCGGCTTACTGTCAAAGATCGCGGCCATGCTGCGGAGCACTTCATCCTGACCAGCAGCGACCAATGCTCCGGCGGCTGCTAAACGCTCTTCGTCCTTGAAGCTCGATGACTCCAGCGCTTTGCGGGCAGCCGCGTAGCCTTCCTGATCTCCCCATGTGGTCGCCAGCAACGCTGCGGGGACGAAATGAACATGGGCCTGATCAGCCACCAATTTTTGAACTGCGGGATTGATCGCATGACGTATCGTCGCAAGGCGTTCGCCTGACAATTGACGAGTTTGAATCTGCGCTGCGAGGACATTGAGCACTTGCCGTGCAGAATTGCTGGCAGGATCGGACGTGAGAATCGTCGATAACACTTTCGCATCGGGATGGGGTTGAGATAGCACCCAGTCAATCAGGCGACCATCCAGTGATTTCGCCAGCGGGCTGGAGCGGTATTCTGTCGATGCCAGCAGATCACCCAGGCGTTCCTGTCGCTGAGAGTAAAACGCTTTGAGAGTCTGCCAGGCGAGACGATGGAGATGTGCATCCTCTCCCTGTTTCGCAAGAGATGCTTTGAACGCCCGATGCAGAGCATCATCAGTCACGCCCTGCTCTGCTGCTCGCGTCATCGCAATCAATGCCTGCAACCTCACGGTATCCTGAGCGTCTGACAAACCGGCACTGATCTGCTGGACGATGAGCGCTGCGGCTGACGGATGATCTGTTGGTGCCTTCAAACTTCCCGGCGCGGTGCGAAGTGCCCACACACGGATCAAGGGATCAGCGTGAGCCGTTGCCTGACGGATTTGCTCAGGATGGAACCCTGGTGCAAAGGTTGCGATTTGAAAAAGTGTTCGCTGAAGAGGCGTCGCAGTCGCCCCGTCGAGTGCCCGCGCCAGCAGTTGTTGATGTAGAGAGTCTCCTTCGTGACCCCCTTGCCAAAGTCTTTCTTCCAGAATTCGCTGAGCAGTACCGCGAGTCCAGACATTGGCGCTTTCCAGCTTCTGCATCAGTTCGTCATTTTTAAGTGACGCCAGATCAAAATTGAACTTTCGAGGCGTCTGTTGGTAACGGACGCGATAGAGCCGGCCCTTTAAGCGATCAATCCCGGCCGGGTCACGATTTGCATCCTGATAGCAATGATAGCGATCGTACCAGTCGAGGATATAGAGCGAGCCATCCGGCCCGGTTTTCTGTACCACCGGCATGAACCAGGCATCATTCCCCGTGAGAAAATCAGGGTCACTTGTTCCGGCATAGGTCGAACCGTTGCGTTCGAGGCGGTCAACATTAATACATCCGCCATGGACATTACCCATATAGAGCTTCTTGCGAAATTGCTCGGGATAGCTATCGCTATCAAACCAGGTAATGCCGCAATAGGCTGCCTTTTGATGTTTATGTTTAACGATGGATTCGATCTTCCAGGTATGCGGAGGATAAGGCCCGCCCTGCCGGTGATAATAGCCCGTCTCAACCAGATGCCAGAGATGATCGATCACACATGCACTGACAAACGCCTGGCCATCATCATTAAAGGCAATGCCCCAGGGATTGCTGGTTCCTTCGCAAAAAACCTGAAACTCACGAGTCTGCGGATGAATCC
The DNA here is from genome assembly GCF_056500625.1 of Planctopirus sp. SH287. Classification (NCBI taxonomy): domain Bacteria; kingdom Pseudomonadati; phylum Planctomycetota; class Planctomycetia; order Planctomycetales; family Planctomycetaceae; genus Planctopirus; species Planctopirus sp. SH287. The sequence goes on from NZ_CM151403.1 coordinate 5,010,587, forward strand.
GGAACATGGCGACGGTGAACTGCCAGCCGGGATGCTTCTGGCTCTCAGCGGCTGCCCGGTTAGGATTGTCTTTCCCATAACGCACATGGCTGGGATTGAAGACGCCATTGAGTCCATAAAGCCAGCCATCAGGCCCCCAGGTCAGCGAGTTGGGAACTTCATGCGTGTCGGCGCGCCCAAAGCCAGTGACGACAACCTGCGCAGGGCCATCGGCAATGCCATCGCGATTGGCATCAGGAACAAACAGAAGATCCGGCGCGTTGGCCACCCAGACCCCGCCATGTCCCACTTGAATACCACTAGGGATATTCAGCCCATCAAGAAAAACCGAGAATCGATCCGCTTTGCCGTCGCCATCGGTGTCTTCTAAAACTTTGACGCGGTCTTGCCCAGGGCCAGGACTGTGCCGCGGATATTCCAGTGATTCGGTAATCCAGAAGCGGCCTTTTTCATCGATGGCCATCGCCACAGGATTAACGATCTCAGGCTCATTGGCGACAACTTCCACAGTAAAACCGTCAGGAACGGTCATCATTTTTGCAGCGGTCTGGGCATCCCGTGGATCGTTGGGGGGCTTCTCCTGACGATGAGGAATCACCTGTCCCTGAAGTGAGCCGATGGCTCCCAGGCCAATCATCCAGGCACAGGCCAGTGAAACGATTCCCCATTGGATAACAAGACGTCTGGACAAGCAAGCAGGCATTCTTGAAGACCTTTCAGGACGCATCAGTTGTTGCGAATGTATCCTAAAAAGGAGGTTAGCCCGTTGCCATTAGTTCTCGCGTCCAACTATTTGAGATATTTCACCTCACACTCGAGTTTCATTTTGTCTACTGGGGCAATTCATGAAGGGATTCTTCAGCCAAGCTTGATATCCCGATTGCTGACAGCCGGCTGAATGATCGCTGGCGGATGACTCGCTTCCGTTGCCCCGGCATCCCAGGGAGATTTGCCCACCCACCCGGTTTTCCGCCCCTCCACATGCAATGTGCGGTTTGACAGATCCACGGTGACAATCGCCCAGAGTGGATCTTGATAAGGACAAGTGCTTTTCAAGTAAGGATGGCGCTTGTGAGTCTCGGCGTCATAACTTTCATGGGCATATTTCTCTCCCATCCAGTAATAGGCGGCACTATTGATCTGAAGATAAGGGATCCCGTTTTCTGGCTTCACATAGTCCTGATGAAGATGCCCGGCAAAGACAGCCAAAACGGGTGATGAGCCGCCAAGTGACGCTTCCAGAATCTTCTGAATCGAAGACCGGTTTTCGACACCTGAATCAGTATCGAGCGGCTGGTGAACAAGCACAATCACTGGCTCTTTCGATGATTTCAGTTGCTCCTCAAGCCAGGCCGTCTGCTTCTCTCCAATGAACCTCTTATAGCCCTTCTGCTTGCCACCAGGCTCGTTGCCATCCAGCACTATGAATCGCAGCCCGCCTTGCACAAAGGTGTAATAGCGATCGGGCATGCCATAGAACTTGACCGTCTGTTCTGGCTTGAAACCACCATCCATGTCATGGTTTCCCAGCACATGGTATTTCGGCCCGGGGAAAGTCTTCCAGATGTCAATGATTTCCTGATTGGCAGGTTTCGGAACACAGAAATCACCCAACTGGCAAATGAAATCGACCTTCTCCTCCTGCATCGCCTGAATAAACGCTTTCAGTCGAGCCGGTGCGTCGGGAATGACGTCCTGATGCAAATCAGTAATGATCCCGAATCGTAACGGCTGGGATTTGTCTGCCCCCTGAGCCATAACAGCTGGCAAGGCGATCATGGCCGAGCCAGTGGCCAGAAAATCGCGGCGGGTCAAAACGTTCATTATTAGTGATGTCCAAAGAAGTTAATCAGGAGAGGGCAGAACACGTCCAATACTGACGACTTATTTCACCAGATGCTCATCAAACCAGCCCACTAATTCCTGCATGGCCTTTTGCATATCGGCTGGCGGGAAGCCATGGCCGGCATCAGGGTATTCGATCAGCTTATTCACAACCTGTTTTTCATCGAAAGCGGCGTGAATATTTCGATTATGAAAAATCGGGACAAGGTCATCTTTGGCTCCCGCAAGAAGCAACGTGGGAGCGTCATCCGCACTGACATGAAACAACGGCGAATAGACTTTGGCCTGTGACATGTCGAGGTTCAATGCCGGAAAACGATCATAGGCAGGCAATCGATCCTTCGCCCCTTTGACAGCCACCGTGAGATCGGTCGGAGCCACAAACGCCACAACAGCCTGCACCCGGTCACTCACCTTGTTCACGGGATCAGCATCCTGGGACAAGCCATCATCGGCGGTTGTCCCCAACGTCAACGAGAGATGACCTCCCGCACTGATACCGAACACGCCCAACTTATCGGGATTCACGCCAAACTCGGCGGCATTCTTGCGAATATAACGCACACTCCGGCGAACATCAGCAACAGCGTCAGGGATCCCGTAACGAGGACTGCTTCCATGTCTCACGGCAAAGACCGTAAAGCCCTTGGATGTCAGAGCCGTAAACATTCCTTGCAACTTCTCGGGAGGCGACCAGTTCGAATACCAGCCACCACTGACAATGAAAATGACGCCAATCCCTTTGGCATTCTCTGCAGGCGTGAAGACATCAAACGTCAAAGCCAATCCATCTTTATGCCCATAGACCACGTCGGGCGTGATTTTCACTTTGCTATCCGCCCCAAACACAGGAGAACCAGTGCCAAACATCTGAGCACCGATCCCTGCCATCAACGCCACACCGGCCAGCAGGCCAGAACGGAAAGCCTGTGTCATGACAAATACCTCAATAAGAGAATGTGAGCGACAACATCTCGGCCGGAACATGAACCTCAAGTCAATCCGACAGAGAAGAGTTGACCGGGAATTGTTTCCATGATCAAGTTCCTTTGCCAAAGTCCGGCATTCATTTTTCCAGAGACGCATTGAAGGAAGACCCTCCCAACATGACGACGCTACCGGCTTCTCAACCGCCACGTCGTCGACTGATTCCCGAAGCCTTCTCGAAATGGGTCACCAGTACGACCGGCAGCCTCGTGTTACTCATGCTTCTGGCGGTCGCTGTTCGTCTGGGAGGGATGATGCTTCGCTCCGGTTCCCTTTCCATCGACCGGGATGCCTATCTTCTGCTCGCAAAAAACATCGCCAGCGGCTTGGGGTTTGTTGACACAAACGGCACTCCCACCGCCTTCCGCCCTCCGCTGTTCCCGCTTCTTCTGGCACCACTTCTTCAACTGACGTCTGTTCCCAAAGCTGTCATGACGATCCAGTTGGGACTCTCATTGGTTCTCATCTGGGCAACGGTGCAAACCGCCTTACGGCTGTGTTGCCGGAGGGGAAGGAATGACCTCGCCGCCGGCTGGCTGGCCGGCCTGCTCGTCGCCATCAATCCTCTTCTGATGGTTTATGCTGCTCAGCCGATGACCGAAACACTGGCAGCGACCATCGTCGCTCTCATCGCCTGCGGAGTCGCATTCGCTGCAACATCTTCGCACTCGCAAGGACGATTCCTCATGGGCCTGCTGGGAATCCTCCTGGGGTTGGCCACGCTCACTCGACCTGCCTTGCTGTTATTAATTCCCTGGACAGTCATTTGCCTGGTCTGGTCTCCTTCCCAAGCAGAAGCGGGCACACGAGTACGCTCACAATGGCCGGGATTACTCCTGCTGCTTGTGGCAGCCAGTTTACCCATCGGGATCTGGACACTCCGCAATGCCGTTGTCATGAAACATCCCATCGCCACGACAACACACGGCGGTTACACCCTGTGGCTGGCCAATAATCCTGTCATTCAGAAGCATGAGCAAACCTCGGGCACATCGGTCTGGCCCCCCGAAGCATTTGCTCAATGGGAAGCCGATAATGCCACAAAGCTGGTCGGGCTTGATGAAGTCGAACGCGACCGTCTGCAAGCCGCCTGGGGACGCGAAGCCATCCTCAATAACCCGGCTGGTTTTCTGCATGGGGCCACTCTTCGCATGAAATACTTCTGGAGTGCCGTGCCGCAAAGCCAGGGAGAACATCAACTGCCGCAATCCTTCCGCTGGATGCTGACGTTTTTTTATGCCACGCTCTATGTCAGTGCAGCGATCGGAGCCTGGAGCCAGTTACGCAGCGGTTCATTGTGGGGATTCTGGGCTGTAGGAACGATCGTGCTGGTCGCCGTTCCTCATCTGGTCTATTTCAGTAACGCCAGAATGAGAGCACCCATTGAACCCCTGTTGGCAATCCTGGCTGGTCTGGGCATGCTCGCTCTGAAGAAACGCTTTGGCCTGATTTTACGCGATCAGTAAGGCGGTGATGGCCAGGTCTCACAAAAAACAAGCCCACTGGTTAAGGTGTTGCACCTCAATCAGTGGGCTGAATCGATCAAAAACGGATGTCAAACACAGCTCATCGGCAAAACGTCATTGCGATGCCCGCAATAGACAGCGGTTATTCTTCGGCAACGTATGGGAGCAGACCCATGAAGCGTGCCCGAAGAACGGCGTCGCGGACAGCGCGCTGGTACTTCACGCAGGTGCCAGTCTTGCGACGGGCCAGCAGATTCCCTTCACGGTCGATCATCGAACGGAGGGTCTTCAGATCCTTATAGTCCACAAAAATGGGACGTGGTGGCTTATCGCAACCATCAGGACAGAAGCGGCACTTCAGCTTCTTCTTGAGGCGCTGACGCTTCTTGCGAAGCTTCTTAATTTCTGTCTTCGTATACTGAGCCATAAAATCCTCTCGGGTGGAGACCTGGGCGACAGGCCCGTTTCCAGGCAATTCTGGAAACGCAAAGAACCCTCTGCCCGAGCAAAACGCTGCGAGGGAGAAGGAACTGCACATAGCTTGTGCGTCCGTGTAGTATCAATAAGCTTGGGAAAACTTGCAACCGAGCAGTCATGCCTTCATTGGATTTACCTCAACTTCATAAACAGCATGGCTTTGTGTTGATTGTTCTCTTCAGGAATGACGCAGGAAATCTCTTACGGCATGCACTTTTCTGTCACAATCAGCGGAATAGGACGTAGAGAACAATTGGGTCAATCAATTCTGTCCGCTGACCTCAACTCCAGCCCTTGATCAGGAAATGCAACATGTCGCGGTTCTCAGGGGCTTGGACAGTTTTCTGCCAGCGATGGTTTTTAGCTGTCGGCATGGTCATGAGTTTGAGCATCAGCCATAGCCGAACGGTTCCTGCCTTCGCGACAGAAACGCCCACTTCCGTCACGTCCAGCATTCCTGAACTGGCAGGTTCCACCAGCACCTTACATGCGGCCACAATGGCTAAAGCCGAAGCCAGCATTACAACCACTTACCTCAAACAAGTGGCAGGCGTGCTGGCCAGTGATTCATTGGAAGGCCGGAAAGCGGGGTCTCGTGGAGGAAAAGCCGCTGCGGCCTATCTCGTGACGGAACTGAAAAAGACAAAGCTCCAACCCGCAGGAACGAATCTCTGGTTTCAGGAGTTTCGCGGCGAGTGCAAAAATATTCTCGCGAAGAAGCCCGGTGTTGATCCCCTGCTGAAAAACGAAATCATTCTGATCGGTGCTCACTACGATCATGTCGGCTTTGGGAATTCGGAAAACAGCCGGGGTGGCTGGGGACAGATTCACAACGGAGCCGATGACAACGCCAGTGGCACATCGATGCTGCTGGCTGTTGCTCGAGCATTGGATGCACTGCCACCTTTGAAGCGGACAATCATCTTCGCCTTCTGGGACTGCGAGGAGGACGGCCTTCACGGATCAACACACTGGGCCAACAGTCCGCTGATGCCGGCCGGTCAAGTTCGTAACGTGATCAATGCCGATATGATAGGCCGCATGCGTAAAGATCTGGTCAAAGTGCAAGGCTGGCGATCACAACCCGGGTTACGCCAAGCCCTGGCCCATGCCAATCGCGAAACACAACTCTTCGTAAAGTTCGACGACACCGTAACTCCTGACACAGATCATTGGCCTTTTTACAGCCGACGCATTCCGGCGATTCAAATCGATACCGAACTGCACGACGACTACCACCGCCCCACCGATGACGCTGACCGTCTCAATTTCGACGGGATTGAGCGAATTTCCCGCTGGGTCTTTCACCTGGCGGCAGACCTGGCGGAACGCGATCAGTTGCTCCCTTTTCGCAATGAAGTCTTCGAGGAAGTCCGACAGGGTGTTCGCTACACCACTCCACTTGCAGCATCCCCTCCACGGCTTGGAATGACCTGGAATGGAGACGCGGGAGAGCAAGGGGAAATCATTGTGAACAGCGTGCGACCGGGTGGCCCTGCTGACACTGCAGGAATCGCAGCCGGTGATCGGATTCTGGCCTTTGGCCCTTATCATGAATTGAATACTCAGCGGATGAAATCGTTAGTGGTTTCCGCTCCTCAACAAGTGGCCGTGGCATTGGAAAAAAACGATGGCACTCGAACCACAGTGCAAGTCACGCTGGCCGGTATTCCCGTACGTGTCGGGCTGGCAACTCGCAGCGATGCCGCCCTGCCAGGCGTCGTGGGTGTCACCGATGTCGTGCCACTTTCACCAGCAGCCGTCGCCGGCATTCAACCCGGCGACTGGATCTATCGTGTGGATGATCAACCGGTTGGCACCATTCAAAACTGGCGTCGCACGGCTGACGCCATCGACAAGCCCACTACCATTGAAATTGAACGCCACGGTCGCCTGATGACGTTTCTTATTGAACCCATCCTGTTTCAGGAACAGATCCGTGAACAGAACCGGGAAGAATGACCTGGAAAAATCAAACGGGCTGAATTCGTTGCGGGAGACTTGCCCTTTCTGTTGATCCCTGTCTGTTGAGCGTTCATCCTTTGCGAATGAAATGAGCCGCATAGCTTCGGACGCTGGTGCCGTTCAGGACATGGAAGACTCTCAGCTTTTCAATGGTTTCCTGACTGAACCTTGAAAGCGGAAGATGAATCAGTTTTTTCCCATAGCGCTGAGCAATCTTCTTCCACGCCAGCCCCGGCGGTAAAGGACTGATCATCGCCACGTGCTTTTCCCGCGAATAATGGCAGGCCGCCATAATGAGTCGTTCTTCCAGCGTATCCGCATGATCGAACTGGCGGGATCGCCAGATATCGGAAATCGGACGCGGAGGAAATAGAAACATCGCGCCGCCGTATGTGGCCATCCCGATGCCCGGCCCCTGCATGTTCGTTCGATAATCTGTTGCGAACAACGACAATGTCGATTCATCGTGATGTTCAGCGTGCCAGGTCACTCGCCAGGGATATGTGCGAGGATCGGCAGGGGAATCGAACAGCATGATCACGCAATCAAGGCTGCCGCGTGCGGGGGGATTGACGCGAACGTAAAGCTCGCCCGTATGCCAGTTGCGGAGTGTCTCGCGCATATCCAGCCCATCTTTCAGGCTGGTCGTGAATTTCTCACTCCGTGCAAGGTCTGCTCCCAGCAGAGCAATGGCGGCATCCTTGATATGCGTGCGAAACTTCTCAATCGCCAGATCTTCTGGTGGCCAGCTGCACTGACGGAAAGGGTTCCAACGCGATTGCCAATCCTGTTGCTGTAACTTCGGGGGCTTGGGAGTGAGCTGCAGGGAAGTCCAGGTGCGTGTCTGACCGGGCAGCCGCGTTTTCATCCCCAATAACGTGCCATCAGGAAGTGCAGCTTGATGAATCCCCATGCGTAACGCGGGCAATTCGCGGTTCGGGGCATGGCCATACTGCCGGGCTACGTCTGCCAACTGGACGGCGAAGAGGTCTCCCGCGATTTGCTGAGCCGCAATAATCAACGAATACAGCGAGGGCGTCAGATGCCGCTGGATCAACGTCAGGTTGCGAACATATTGCAGGTATGTTCGCAACAGTTTGGGCGTAATCCTGCGGCCCCGCGATCCCAGATCTTCCCGGTACTCATCACGCGCCGCCAGGAGCATGGCTTTGACGCCATCGATACTGAGGTTTTCATCCGATTCCAATTCCGCCCGTGCCCGTTCATACAGCCCGGTAATATAGGGCAATTCCCCGAGCATGAAATGGAGCGTTTCGGCCGTAACGGCATAGGCCTCGACGGGTTCGACCAGATCATCGTCAGAGGGCGGGACATTTTCCTGATAGGCTTTGCGTAGCCAGGGCCAATCGGTCAGCGAGCAGATACAGAGAATCGATTCATGCTTCTTCTCAAGCTCGCGCAGCCGATGCGACATTGTATGAATGCGCTGCCAGCCCTGTTCGCCTGGAGGCGGAGGAATGGCGGGCAGAATCGCTGCGGCAAACGCTTCCGGAGTGGTATGCTTCAACGAATAAGGGTCAGGATAGATGGCGGTATGACACTCGAAGTTCGCGGTTTCAAGGTCAATAAACGCGCGGGGAATACGTTCTTCCATGGCCGCACGAATCCCGGCAATCACGGGCTGGCAAGGCTCGATGGGAACATAACTGGCTGACCGGGAAAGCTCTGCTCCTCCTTCTTCAAGACTGTCGCCATCACGTCCTGGTGACCAGGGGGGACTGGCAGAAACCGGAAGCTCACGCTGAATCACCAGCGAAACCGACGGCAATTGCAGAATGGCCTCTTCCACCGCCTCAGCAAATGAAGGGGGCAACGGAACAGCCAGGCAGTCAAATGAATGATGCAGCAGGAATCGACGGATCGCGACGGCGAAATCACCACTCTCATGAATCACCGGGAACAGCGTGATTCGCGGACTGAGGTGAAAGACGGGTGAGATGCTCGCTGGCACCAGATCATCGCCAGAATTCAGATCTCCCCCACCACCAGAGGCCCCTGCATTCGAGGGATCCGGATTCGAGGAAAATGGTGGCTGTTCGTCAGGAGAGTCGGCAGGAGGCTGGTCAGACATAAGGGAACAAACTCGCGAAAGTGCGGCGAGACAGTATTGTTGTCACGCTTCAAGTTGGCAAATTGTTCATGACTTGACCAGTGAGCAGGCCCATGTCGTTCCATTTTTCAACATGGTCATCCCGAACCAATGGCTCCAGGTCTTGATCATTGAATGAGTCAAGGACTCGGAGCAACGGGAATGATCCCGCCGATTTCAGAGGCTGGCTCTGAAGTTGCTTCAGAGCTTTCGGTGGCATGCGGTTGAGTATTGAACGCATGCTCGCCCGCATGCTGATTTCCCTGACTAAAGCCAAAAATGGTCAGTACAAAGAAAAACAGCACGCCCATGCCAACGAACAAATAGACCATGCTCGGCTCAATGGTACTTGTCGCATATAGGTTGCCATCATTGCTGTCAGCCACAGGTTCCATGGCGGCGTCTCCCGAACAATTCCAGGCGATGATTCCTTCCCAAATAATGATGAACAGCCTGTTCATCGTGTGATGGCCTTTTTTCGCCTTCAGTTCCGGGGAATGACTAGCACAATTCAGGCCAAAGTCATTTTCCATCAAGATTCAGCACAAAAATGAGTATTTCACCTGATTTTTGACGCTCCAGGAGCGGGGGCGTGTTGCTGAAACGCAACGAAATGTTTCAGAAACGTAACCTGAATTTCACCTCATCAAACCAGGTTGTTTGCGTTATGTGGCCCATCGCAGCGCCAGAATGGTTTGCTGGCCGATCAATCCCACGGTTCAATCGTATGGTTTTCTGTGTGTCAGCAACGACCGGCCAGTGGCTGGCTTACCTGGTTTGGTATTCGTCATGCCTCTTCCACCAATAGCCCGTCTCATGGCGGCCTTTCGGCGCACGATCCAGCCATTGATAGGCACTCCAGAGAACATCCAGTCCTCGGGCATAGGCTGAGTAGGTATGATAGACCACGCCATCTTCCAGGACGAACGCACTCATGCCGGGGGCTTGCCGGGAATAGGTGGCCCAGTTGGTTCCCGTCATCGCAGCAATGCTTTCCCGTAGCTCCTGATGCCGGGCCACTTCGCCATTTTCTGCCAGGGCGCCCTCCGGATTGGCAGGAGTTGGCTGAAAGTTATAGATCGTTCCATGACGCCACTCTTCGGGAGTAAACGACACGCTGTAGTCACTGTTAAAGTCACTCCCTTCCGATGACGCCCACGGGAACTTCCAGCCCATGCGCTCTTGATAAGCCCGGAGCTTTTCCAGTGGAGCAAGCGAGACGGCGGAGAACATCACATCGTGATTCGCCAGATGAACCGCGAACCCATCAAAACCATCAGCAATCGCACTGCAAGAGGGGCAACCCGCCTGATAGTCCGGCCCGAACATGAAGTGATAAATCAACAGCTGAGAACGCCCCTGAAATAAATCGGCCAGCGAAGAACTCCCCTGCTCTGTCTCAAAGCGGTAATCCTTGTCCACTTTGACCCACGGGAGAGCCTGCCTTTTTCTGGCCAGTTCATCGCTCCGGCGAGTCAGTTCCTTCTCTTCCTTGAGCAGTTCGATCCGGGCAGCAAGCCATTCTTCGCGACTGACAACAGGATGCGACATGATAACGATTTCTCTCAAATGAATTGGAAGATCAAGAAACTTAATGTGAAAGGCCGCGCCAGCGCTGCACGATGAGAATCGAAAGAGCAACGCCGCAGGTGGCCAGCAATGACCACTTCAAGAAAGCGGCTGTACTCAGCGAGAGTCCCACGCCCGTCCAAAGCATGACCGCGACAGCCAGACAAGCGGGACATTTCGGCATCAGGATTAAGAGCACGCCGGGAATCACCCAGGCCAACGCCTCGCGAATGCGTGCCATCCCCGTGATCGGTTTGAATACGGGACTGGTTTGTGGAGGGTGGTAAGTCTGCGTGCCGTGAGTTTGCGAACAGCGAGTCTGCTGGCGGTTGGCAGGACAGCAGCGGCTCATGAGGATTGCTGCTGCTGGAATTTTTCCTGGGCAATCAGGCGGACTCTTTGCAAGCCGTGCTCCCAACCTTCGGAAAAGCCTTCGCGATGTTCATCGGGGATCAGTCCCATGGCACGATGCAATAGTGTCAGCAAGGTCTGCTGGCCATCCGTTTTTAATCGGTATTGAACGTGATTCACGGCAGGATAGGACATCATCATCGGCCCGGAAATCTCTAATAAAGCGGGTGGCTTGATGACTTGAACATGACCCCACAGATGCCCCGCGTCATGGCCCAGATCTCGATACCAGCGGCCGCCGGGCTTGGGTTCAATCTTCATCGGGAACGGCTTGCCATCAGGCAGAACACTGCCAGGGCCTAATTCTTCCAACAAGGCTTCAAAGGCAATTTCCATCGGAGCGGCGATCGAAATCTCCTTGCGGATCTCCAGCGTTTCGACCGACGCAAGCTTCATCAAGTCTGAATTCATTGCTAACTCATCTCCTGTTGAGAGGTTTGTTGTGCGGCAGCCATGCGCTCCGCCCGCTCTTTGATGCGATCGAGCTGGTTCGTCCACAGTCGCTCAAACTGGCTCATCCACTCGTGCACTTGTTTCAACTTTTGAGGTTCGAGTTCGTAAAGTCGCTGTCGCCCTTCTTGAGTGACCGAAACGATGCCGACTTCATGCAACACCGCCAGATGCTTGGAAACAGCAGGTTGTGCCAACCCCATGGCCACCACAATCGCACCCACCGCCATGGTTCCGTGACGTGCGAGTAACTCAATAATCTCGCGCCGCCTGGGTTCAGCAATCGCGTTAAAAACGTCGGAAGTGGTCGTGGCTCTTGGCATGGCTTTATTTGTATTCCCATGCAGGAATATGTCAACTCCCAATTTCCGGGGACTCGCTCGAATTTGGTGAGAAAATCAAGTGACACGCGATGTGATCGAGAAAATCCTTGAAATGGATAATTTCTCAACCCATTTCACAGAAGGGTGTTACGATGGATCTTGCGGCTTTTTTTCTGGCAGGGTCGATTTTTTGAGAATAACGCCGGCCCGGCACGCATCGACAAGGTGAAACCGTGAGCTGTCAGCAGATCGGCCATTCGTGAGTGACGCCCACAGAATCCCCAAGCACCCAACTGACCCTCAAAAGCTGGAAGAACAACAGCTTTCGGACTGGCATGCCCAGTTCGCTCATGAACTGTTTGCGTTTTTGTGTGGTGTGTTGAAGGACTCTGAAGCTGCTGACGAAGCCCTTCAAAGAACATTCGTCAAATTGTGGGAGTCGGGGCGAACGATTGATCAGAACAAGATTCGCGGCTGGTTGTTTCAGGTAGCTTACCGCGAAGCCTTGCAGTTAAGACGGAATCAACAAACGCAGACTCGCAAGTTAACGGAGTGGGCCGCAGAAAAAGTGAGAGACAGTTCAAGAGTCGAGCCTGCTCATTCTTTCGGCCCGGCCATCACTGAGACCATCAAACACGAAGAGCAGGCGGCATTGCAGGCCGCACTCAAAAAATTGCCCAACGAACAGAGACAGGTGATTGAGCAGCGGATTGGACAGGATCAGACATTTCAGCAGATCGCAGATGAACTCTCCGTTCCCCTGGGAACCGTGTTGACACGCATGCGACTGGCGATGGCAAAACTTCAGCAGATTTTTGCCAAAGATCCCTTCAGCCGTGATTGATGACCACCTGTGATTGATGACAGCAGCAGAACTATGAAGCCTCCAGCACACTCTCACCCCGCTCCCGCTGATTTGGCCGTACCCGGCGGTGCCGTGCGGCATGATATCGACGCGCTCCAGGCCTCACTGAGTTCTTTGCAGTGGGATGCTTTGTGTTACGTCCTGGGGGAGATGACTTCTGAAGTTCAGGCTCAGTTTGAATTGCGACTGCTGGATGATCTCGCTGCTTGCGATGCCGTTGCTGAAGCCTCCCGCATGGTGATGGTTGTCGCTCAGGTGCCAGTGTCCCCTGTACCAGTGAGACCAGAACCAGTGTCCTCAGTACCTGTGCCAGCTTCGATCCAGAAGCCTGTTCGCCGTCGTTCCATGCTGCAACAAAGCTGGCTGGCTGGCTGTGGTTTAACCACCGCTGCTGCTGTGGTGCTGTTTCTGTGGAATGGCTTGATTCCTCAAGATCAGACCCTCACGGGCGATGAAGCCCGGATGGCCGCCACGCTGCTGAGAAACTGGCGCACGATTGATCTGGAGGCCATCGAGATTGAGTCCGATCAACATGACACCATCGGGTCAATCGGTCGCTCATTGACTCCAGAGACAGGCTTACACAGTCTCGCTTCGTCGACCAGCGGCCAGTCTCACGACGCTGACGACCGTACCGACGAACATGTTCCCGATTGGATGTTTGCCGCTTTGATGGCCAGCGAACCACGGAATCGAACGGATAACCATCAAGCCCCTTCACCTGAGTCAGAATCCATTTTACCACGAGCCACCGGCGTCATTCAGTAGCAGTGCGATAGACATTCAGTCACCTCAAATTTTTTATTTCGCTTATCAGGATAAGTCACTTACTCATGCTGCGGTTTTTCTTTGCCATCCTGTCCGTGTCGAAATTCTTCTGCCACACAGCCCGTGTGCCGCAGAGGGGACGTGTCTGGAAGGGCCTGGAAAAGACGCTGGCTGGCCTTGTCGCGGCGACCATCATGTTTGGCAGCGTGGTCTCTGCCGATGATACGAAAGCTGCCAAACAGACTGATGGCGCAACCGCAGTGGCGAATCCCAAACCTGCGGCTCGTAATACGAAGAATTTCACCAAGCCCGGCGCAACTGCGGTTAAAAGTCCGGAGCTGACTCCCAGAATGATCGCTGCTGCTCAAGAATTCGCTGCGACCCATCATCCCGAGTTAAGTGAACTCTTGGTGCGACTTGAGACGTACGACAAGACCTCGTTCATCGCTGCGATTGAAGATGTCCATAAAGCCATGCAGCGGATCGAACGCATGGGTGAGAAGAATGCCGAGCGCGGTCGCGTGGAGTTGGAAGACTGGAAACTGACATCGCGGATTCGCCTGCTCGCCGCCCGACTGGCGATGACTGGCGCACAGACTGCTGAAGCCGCCGGTGATGAATCACTCCTCTCCATCAAAGAATCGATTCGCGAATTACTGATCGAGCGATCCGAATTGCGTAAGTCTTCCCTGCTGGCTGAGCGGGGACGACTCACTGAACGGTTGGAGAAAGTCAACAAACAATTAGCGGATCTCTCCGAGCGAGAACGACAGACGATTGAACGAGAGCTTGATCGTCTGGAATCCAATGCTTCACAGGCCAAGTCACGCCAACAAAAAGCCGTGCCAGCCAAAGCTCTGCAACCAAAGAATCGACAAAAATCTGACTCTGACATGAATGCTGGCACTGGTTCTGACAAACGGGAAACGGACTGACTGGCCCAGCCGCACGAATCAAACGTAAGACCGAAGGATTGATATACCATGATCCCTTCTCGTGAAAGCCTTGGGCTGATGAATATGCCGCCGATGAACCCATCCCAAAGTCTTCGTTACCGGCGAGACGCTTTGCGTGCCTTCGCCTGCCTGTGGATCCTGATGGGGATGACGGCGGGCTGGACGGGTTCTGTCGCGCAGGGAGCGAACACTCCCGACGTTCCCAAGGCCTCTTCCGCAGGCTTGGGCCAAGCTGGTATGAAGGCCGACGCAGCCACGGGTGAGCAGCCAGTTCTTGGCCGCATTGACGCACGCTATGACATGCAGGTGAAAGCGGTCGATGGGCCGGACTTTCGCCGCCATGTCGTCCCGCTGATGGGCAAGCTGGGTTGTAACGGCCGTGCCTGCCATGGTTCGTTTCAGGGACAAGGTGGGTTTCGGCTGTCACTCTTTGGGTATGACTTCAAATCTGATCATGAGAACCTTGTGCTGGGCGATAAGCCGCGCGTGGATCTCAAAGATCGTTCCAAAAGTCTGATTTTACAGAAGCCGACTGAGCAAGTTCCGCACGAAGGTGGCGAAGTCCTCCAGCAGGGAACGTGGGAGTACCGCGTTCTCGATAAATGGATTTCTCAGGGAGCAAAGGGAGTCACCGAAAAGACCGCCGAGTTCGTGCGTCTGGATGTGATCCCCGGCGAGATGCTGGGCCAGAAAGTTGGTCAGTCCTGGCAGTTGCAGTGCATCGCCGTCTGGTCGGATGGCTCACGGGAAGACGTGACTCCTCTCTGCCGCTTCCAGTCGAATAATGATCAGATTGCCAAAGTGACTCAGGAAGGTCTTGTGACGATAGCTGGCCCTGGTGATTCCCATGTGGTGGCGTTCTATGACAACGGGGTTGTCCCTTCGCCGGTGATTCTGCCGGTATCTAATCTGACGGGTGACAAGTACCCCACCACGCCGACTCCGACGAAGATCGATGAGTTAGTCATTCAGAAGCTGCGTAAGATCGGCGTCGTACAGGCTGACCTGAGCAGTGATGAAGAGTTTCTCCGCCGAGTGTCACTCGATATCACTGGGACATTACCGACACCGCAGGAAGTGGAAGCGTTTCTTAAATCGAAGTCTGTCGACAAGCGTTCAAAGAAGATTGACGAACTTCTTGAGCGCCCCGCCTATGCCGCCTGGCAGGCCACAAAACTGTGCGACTACACGGGGAATAATCCTCAATATCTCCAGAACGCTGTTGTGGGAAACAATGCTGGCCAGGCTGCCCGAGACTGGTATGAATGGCTTCATGATCGCGTCGAGAAGAACGTCCCTTACGATCAGATCGCGGAAAATATCATTCTTGCGACCAGTCGGCAGGAGAGGGAATCTTACGAGCAGTATTGCGAGCGAGTCAGCGGATATTACGCGAAGAATTCTCAAAGTGCGTTTGCCGATCAGCCCGCTCTGACGCACTATTGGGCACGTCGCAACTTCCGCACACCCGAAGAGCGCGCTCTGGGATTTGCCTATACTTTTCTGGGATTGCGGGTGCAGTGCGCCCAATGCCATAAACATCCCTTCGATCAATGGACGAAGGATGACTTTGACAGATTCAAAAACTTCTTTGGCCGCGTTCGTTACGGCGATGTTCCCGGCAACCGTGACGACAAAGCCGCCATGTTGACCAAACTGGGGGTTGATAAAGACCTGAAGGGGAACATGCTGGATCGAGCACTGAAAGACTATATTGCCAAAGGGAGTGTGGTTCCTTCCCAAGAAGTCTTTGTGACGCCATCTGTCAAACCTCGTCCTGTGAACAGCAAGGCCAAGCCGAACGCCAAGCGGCCTCAGGTCGTGTCGGGACGAACCGCCAAAGTGCTGGGCGGTGACGAGATTGTCATCGAAGAACTGGAAGATCCCCGCACTGCACTCATGGACTGGTTGCGCGAGGAAGAGAATCCTTACTTCGCCCGCTCTTTCGTGAACCGCGTCTGGGCCAGTTACTTCAATGTCGGGATTGTTGAACCACCCGATGACTTGAGCCTCGCCAATCCTCCCTCTAACGAGGAACTGCTGGATTATTTAACGCGCGAGTTTGTCGCCCATCACTATGACATGAAATGGTTACATCGCACCATTGCCAATAGTCGGACTTATCAACTGGGATGGCAGCCTAACGAAACCAACAAGCAGGATGAGCGGAACTTCAGCCGGGCGGTTCCTCGTCGGCTCCCCGCCGAAGTGGCCTATGACATTATCCGGCAATCGACCGCCAGCGATTTTGAACTGGCCAAGTGGAACGAGCAACTCAATGCTCGGGCCATTGAAGATGTCGGTGCGGGTGGCAAGAGGAATAATACTCAGGTCTATGCGCTGGGCGTTTTTGGCCGCTCAATCCGTGAGAGCAACTGCGACTGTGATCGATCTATGGAACCTAGTCTGCTACAGACGGTGTATCTCCAGAACGACCAGGAGCTTTTAGCAGCCATTGACCGCAAAGGAGGCTGGGTTGAGCAGATCATCAAGGTTGGCCCGCATCCTGTGGTGACCAGGGCCAATGCCGTCACTCCCGCTCCTTCTGTGGTGGCCGATGAGAAAGAAGGCAAAGGAAAGCCCAACCGCGATAACAAGCCAGCCGCCAAGGCTGATGGCCAGGATGAAAAAGGCCGCGATCTTAACGATGCCCTGGATCGCATTGACAAGCGAATTCAAAAGGCCCGCAAGGAGAAGAATCAGGCTCAGGTTGCCGGGTTGATGCAATTCCGCAAGCGGGTTGAGCAGCAGCTCAGGGCCGAGCAGAAGGGTGCGGTGAATTCGCCAGCCTCAAAAACAGCAGGAGCGAACGCCGGGATAAAAGCGGGCACGCTTCCCAGCGATCAGGTCTTGTCACAGATTGTTCAGTCGGCCTACTTGCGGACACTTTCGCGGTATCCGTCGAACGAAGAAAGCCGCAGGTCAATGGCTTACTTTCACGAAACCAGTGATGTCAAAGTGGGCAGCCGGGATTTGATCTGGGCATTGCTCAATACCAAAGAATATCTCGTCAATCATTAACCCTGGTTCCGGGGAATTGTGGCGACGTGTGGACGCCATCTGTTTGGAAACGAATGGGAAAATACGCCGCCAGAACGCAGCACTTTCAAAAAAGCCATTTAGCGGTTTGTCGTATCTGCCGCTGTCGAAACTCGACGTCTGATTAAACCGATGGTCAACCTCACGATCATTCAGAATAAATACTCAACACTAAAGGCTCTCTCTTATGTCCACTTCTTTTACTTGTGATGGTGTTCGTCGCCGGGATGCACTCAAAGCGGGCTTGCTGGGAGTCGGCGGCCTGAGTCTGGCCAACTTCTTTCAATTGAGCCAGGCCGGTGAAGTGTCATCGAAAGCCAAGGCGAAAGCCGCCATTTATATCAATCTGAGCGGTGGCCCCAGCCACATGGACACCTTTGATATGAAGCCGAATTCACCTGCGGAATACCGCGGTGAATTCCAGCCGATCAAGACGAATGTTTCCGGCATTGAAATTAGCGAACACCTGCCCAAGCTGGCGCAGCAGATGGACAAGTTCACCATTCTGCGTGGCGTGTCGCACACACTCGCGGCTCATGAACTCGGAACGCAGTATGTGAACTGCGGGAACCGGCCTATCCCGTCACTCGAGTTCCCCGGCTATGGCTCGGTCGTAGCAAAAGAACTGGGCGGCAAATTAGATCTCCCGGCCTATGTCGCCATTCCCAAAACCAGTTCCAAGTCAGGCTATCTGGGTGTGAAATATGCGCCTCTGGCCACAGGCAATACTCCCAAAGCGGGCTTGCCTTATGCCGTGCGCGGGGTTTCTCTTCAGGGAAATCTGACGGTTCAGGAAGTCGACCGCCGCAAAGATCTTCTGGAAGATCTGGATCGGACATTCGCTGGCTATGAAAAGCAGAACCAACTGCTCGAAGGGATGGATCAGTTCGCCCATCAGGCCTACTCCATGATCACGTCTCCCTCGGCTCGAAAAGCCTTTGATGTCAGCCAGGAGTCCCCTCAATTTGCCAACCAGTTTGGCACAACACCTTTTGGCATGAGCTGTCTGTTGGCGACCCGTCTGGTTGAGTCGGGCGTCCGCTTTATCACGCTGACTTATGGGGGCTGGGATACCCACGAAGACAACTGGACGCGGCTGCGTGAAAAGCAGCTCCCGCCTTTCGATGAAGGGTTGGCAGCGTTGTTCGCCGGTCTCGAACAGAAAGGCCTGCTTGATTCGACCGCAGTCTTTGTGACGGGAGAATTTGGTCGCACACCAAAGATCAACAACACTCGCGTGGGCCGCGATCACTTCGCCCGAAACATGTTTATGTTAATGGCGGGCGGGGGGATCCGGGGCGGACGGGTCATTGGCGAAAGTGACGACAAGGCGATGGCCCCGGCTCATCGTGCCATCACTCCTGATGATGTGGCTGCTTCGTTCTATCACACATTAGGGATTGACTCGAAAAAAGAATATCAAACCAACACAGGCCGACCACTGATGATTGTGCGGGATGGCACCGTTCTGCCTGAACTGTTTGCATAGAATTTGCCCGAGTGTGTCCACCCAACCCTTCTCCCTCAGGGAGAAGGCGGCCGCAGGCAATACTGTTCGGCACGCTTTTTTGCGCCATGGGGTTTGCCGGCTATTCTTCCTCTTCGTTTAAGAAGAGGAGAGAAGGATGGCGGGGCGGAAAGTGGCAGATCAGCGGGAGCCGCTAAAGCGGGAGGAGACAAATATTTTGACATGCTCTCCGATCTGCTCAAGCCACTGCATCATGCCGGCATCCTTGGCGCCGAGCGGGAAACTGTGAACTGTTCTATGACCAGAACGCTGGCCTGCTGCTGCTCGACTTCTTCAATCCCACGGTCACCAGTCTCCGCGGCAACCAAAAGTTCGCCTCGCTGAAGAAGGTGTGAAAACTGTGTGGCGTTTCCAAAACTTCGCTCGGGTAGACTCTTAATTCTCCGGGATACGCAAGGGTTTTCACTCATCGTGGAAATACTCACTTAGAGCCATTAGCTCACATTAAACCTTACGAATAGTTAAACCGTAGCGTTAGTCTTCCATTGGCGAGATGAACTTTTGATGCACTGTTAAAAATAGCGGCAAGTGGACACGGAGACAGAGCCGATTTTCGCCACGAGGCAGGATGCCTACTGGACATTTCGCGATAGGTTTGCGCGCTGTCCAGACAATTCCGCGTTTGTCTACTCGTGTTGAGAGTCAAGGAAGACTTTTCATGGGCCAGCTCTATTCTCTCTCCACCCGTCGCTGGGTAGCTGCGATTGCCATTACGGCAACGCTCCTTCCCCCTGGTGCTTCAACGGCAGTCGCTGGTATTAAGTGGGGGAGCAGTAAGCACCAGACCCCACTTCAGGCGGTGGCTGCCGCCATTGATGAGGTCGAAAAGGAAATCGATGGCTACGGCAGTGTTGTCATCAAGCAACCCGATGTCTGGGGCGAAGCCCGCTGGACACAACACCGCGACGAATACGAGAAAATTCTCAAACAAGAGCTCACAACGTTTAAGTCCACCATCAACGCCAAAATCCGCGAATCCGACTCAGCCTTTCTCTTGAATGCGACCACGCTGTCTGGTGCGATTAATCGCTCCTCGACAGCCCCGACCGCGAGCGTGCAGCAAGTCTTTAATCAGGATCCCAGCACAGGCTTTCCACAGCCAGAGTTTATCGAAGTGGATCGTACGGCCTCAGGAACAACTTTCGTAAGTTCGAAACAAGAAGCGATCGGCGGGGTTTCGATTGAGCCGACGCTCTTCCTGGATCAGCTCTCCCGCTACGTCGATCATCTCAATCAGCTTCGTCGGATAAATGAAGGAGATGATACTGCCGACGCGCCGGGCTATGCCTTGAACCTGATGCGGATGCCAGCCTCCATTCTGCCGGGCAATAAAACCCGCCAGGGCTATGGCGCTGAAGTCACCATGACGCTGACACCAGAAATCACAGACGACCTGCTGGCCTCGACTTTTAAAGACCTGGTCATCAACGACCTCATCGACCAACTCGGCCTTCCCGTATTGAAACTCAGCGAGCAACGGCCCTGGAAGTGGGAGATGTCTCCCCAGACAAGAGTCGCCTTAAAGGCAGACCTTGATAAGCTGCGTGACATAAAAATCGATACTAATGATCCGGAAGCTGCAAAAATAGCAGTTTGCGAATTAATTAGCATACTGGAATCACCATCATGCTTTCCTAAGGTCATTGAGACCAGGAATGATATTGCCTGCTTAATTTTGTCTGCAACGTCAGCCCCATCTCTCGAAACTCTTAAACAGACATTAGGGTGCGATAATTCTGTCATGGATGATGATGACGAAGTAATTGTTCGGCCCAACGATATTAGTAGGTTCAATATTAACATTGAACGACCCATGGTAATGAGTTTCAATCAGCTTAAAAGCACTATCACAGGCGATAATCAAACACAAACAGATATTGATTCGCTTGCAAAGAATTTAGCTGATCAAAGTAATGCTAAAACAGTGATGTTAACTGCAAGCTCTGTCAATGAGGCTATTGATAAGGTCTCTTCTGTTGTTGATAGCGCTGCAGGCTCAATTTCATCGCAGCTAGCTATCTCTTCTTCCTCGATGAGTAGTTCCATCGGATCTCCTCGGGATCGTAAAGCTCGCTATGCGGTTTCTCCGACACAGATACCTTGTGTCTTCGGGATTGAGGAACTGAAGATTATTGCTCAGGATCTGGATCGCATCCGAGAATCTTCTGGTGCTCATCGATTGCACCTCCAGGACGTCCACGGTTTTCTGACTGAAGAACTCGAAGCTGCCCATCGCTTGCTTAGTAAGATGGAAGAAGAGTGTAAATTCTCATGGGAAGAGTACGCACCGTTGGTTGTTCGATCTGTGCGGATGCTCAATTACTCTCAATCCTGCACGCAAGGAACTCAAGGCCTACAGGAACTTCGCGAAGACTTCCTCGATAAAGCAGGAACAGACATAGAATATGGTCAGTCAACGATTCTTCCAACGTCAGGAAAGATCAAACAAATCTCTGCGCATCAGCTTCAGCGGGAGCCTGTGCCGCTAGTTCCAGCGGCAGATGATATAAATAATGTAGAAATTCCTCCAACACCACCGCAAGGGCCGTCTGTTCCTGTAAACA
The DNA here is from genome assembly GCF_056500625.1 of Planctopirus sp. SH287. Lineage (NCBI taxonomy): Bacteria > Pseudomonadati > Planctomycetota > Planctomycetia > Planctomycetales > Planctomycetaceae > Planctopirus > Planctopirus sp. SH287. The sequence continues at coordinate 5,031,910 of NZ_CM151403.1, forward strand.
GAAGCATACAGCCTATGGTGAAACATCAGTCGGCGGGATCTTCTGGGAATCAGTTCATGAATAAGCTAATGCCAGCGCCTCATGAAGAAGATTGTCCTGAAGGCACTGCTGACGATATTTGCTCCGGAGATATTACCCGCGCGCTTGCCTGGGCGATTGTTGTTGAGTCTTCGCTGCTTAACGAACAGTTGATTGCCGATATCAAGCGGGTTGAATCGCAGAAATCGACGGCGATTGTTGGTGATATGCAACCCGCCTTCTATCACACCAATCCCAGCCCGGAAGCGAAGCAGATCTTTAGTGAATATGTTCGCGTTCGCTGGCCGATCCATGTCTTTGCCATCGACCCCGAAAATCAGGAACAGAACGTCGCGGATTCTTATGCCCGCCGCCGCGAAACACAGTTAGCTCTGGCCCTCGCCTTCACCAGTGGCCAGATTAACGGACAGAACTTCAGCCGCTTTGCCCGTCGTCTGGACTTTGAACTCGACACGATTTCGCTTAACCGCACGATTGTCGGGTTCTCTCACGGTTCCGACACCTTCGGCTGGCGATTCTATCCTCGCGTTCAGGCACCTCCCGCAGAAGGAAACCTCAGAACGATCACCCGCGAGATGCTCTGCGGTGCTCCCAGCCGGGATTATGACCTCAAGCGCCGGCAATTAGAACCGGGTGTTCGCGAACTCCTCGCCATTGTGATTATGCCCTCGTTCGTCCCACAGATGCGCATGGATATTCGCACCAACTGGTTCCATCTCACCAAGCCGAAGCAGAAAGAATTTACCACTGAAGATTCTGTCCGGATTGGTGAAAAGATTGGCTATTTGCGTCAATGCAAGGCTCAGTGTTTGACCGATGGCGAATTTGGCCGCCCCGGTGATTCCCGCCGCCTGTTAACGGCGGTCGATCAACTCGAAAAACGGCTGCCATTGCAGGACACGCTGGTCAAGATTCCGTTTGAAAACTCACTGGGTGGCTTCCAGCTCTTTTCGGAAGGCACCCGTCATCTGGGGCCGGAACTCATCGGCTTCTATGGCGAGCCAGGCGTCCATCCCGATAAGACGTCACAACTCTTCCTGGTCGGACGCCATTTCAATATCAATGCCACGCGAGTCATTATTGGTGGGATGGAGTGTGCCGATAAGCAATTGCTCAGCCGCGATGTCATGATGGTCACGGTTCCGAAAGGGGTCATGACGGAAAAAAGAGAGGAACGAATCAACGGCATGCTCTGTGAGGAAGTCGTTGTCGATGCTCACGTCGCCACCCCCTATGGCGTTTCGGGACACCTCAAGATTCCTGTTTATCAAGGGGCGGTGAAAGCCAGTGAAGTCAAAGTGGGTAAGCGGGAACTCCACGGCTGTCTTCTCTACACCGCCTGTGCAGCTTCTGGCATCTCCCTGGAATCAGCGGTTGAAGTCGCTGAGCATCCGGGTGGCACTCTGGAAGGCAAGCTGTCGGCAATTCTGATTTCTGGAAAGGAGAAGACACTGGGTGAATTTAAGGGAGTTTCATTAGCGGCAAGCGATAAAGTACTCCCAATTCAGTCCATCATTAATGGTGTATTGAACCCACCACCGGCGCCTCCTGCGGCGGGGGCGGCAACTCCTGCTCCTGCGGCAGCGCAACCCAGTCCGACAAAACTGCTACAAACAGAGCAGCCGATCGCCTTGAAACTGCAGATGAAGCTTGTCACGACGGTGGGAACGACCAAGACAGAAACCGATCTTGGAGACTTTCTGATCCAACTCGGTATCCTTTCCAGCACGCCTCCTTGCGTGAGCTGTGCGCCGACAGCAGCTGCTACAGCGAATGCGAGTTCACTTCCTGCAACCCTGACGGGATTGGATCGTTTGTTGCAAAGGGAACTGGCACAACCTCTGATCTCACAGCCCGGCTACCCGGTTCTGCGAGTTGAAGCACCGTTCAGAAATATTCTCCCGGCTCTCTCACAACAGGAGTAATGCAAGAACTCGAATCTCCCATTGCTTTCTGAGCGATAGAGACCGCTAAAAACAAGATCACCGGCAACACACTCTTTCGTGCAGCCGGTGATCTTTGTTTGGTTTTCACCACGGTCAGTAAGACTCAAGGCGATTTCAAGACTTGGCATTGAACCCCAAGAGAATGGCGTGACATGGCACTACTTGTTGCCGGTGGTTGCGCCACGGAAGTCATCGGTGCGGAACGGGGTGGCGGGAAGGTTGGCTTTGTTGAACAGAGTGGCGTCGGGGTTGTTGGCCCAGCCGTAGCGAACAGCGATGGGCTTCGCGACTTTTTCTGCTTCAAGGACAACCGTATCGCCTTCAATGGTGGCCTTGGCCCAGACCCACTTCTTGTCTTCTCCACAAACAGCAAAGCCCTTGAGTTCGCCGTTCTTGGCCACCAGACCGCCATGGACATGATCGAAGGTCAGCTTCACCCTGGAACCATCAACCGACATGGCCTTATAGACGGGGCCTTGTGACGGGATGTCTTTGCCATAGGTATTCTTTAATGCCAGGTAAGCCAGACGCTTACCCACGTCCTGCTTGTTCTGTGGGTGAATATCTTTCTCTTCACCGATATCAATGATCACAGCCGTCCCGGAGTGAGGAACGTTTTGCCCTGTCAGCCATTGTGCTTCCCGCAGTTCGGCCCAAGGACTTTCAACGGGCTGTTCCGTCTTGGCCATGAAGTTGGCCAATTGAACGACATAGAAGGGGAAGTCACCTTGTCCCCACTGCTTGCGCCAGTCAGCAATCATGGTGGGAAGCAGCTTGCGATATTGTTCTGCACGCCCGGCGTTGGATTCTCCCTGATACCAGATGGCTCCTTTGAGAGCAAAAGGAGCGACAGGAGCAATCATGCCGTTGTAGAGAACCGAAGGGCGATTCGGGCCGTTCTTTTGTTTGTCGTCTTTATTAGCTGCCTCGCCCCGCTTCAGAATCTCAGCGTAGTCAGGGTCAGCTGCCAGAGGAGCGGCACTTGTCCAGGCTTCGCAAAGAGTTCCGCCCCAGGAGTCATTGAGCAGGCCAATGGGCCGATCAAGAGTCGTGTGCAGTTCCCGGCCAAAGAAATAGCCCACAGCCGTCACGCCACCGACGGTTTCAGGTGACACTTCGATCCAGCGGGCATTGATGTCTTCTTTGGGTTCGTTGGCTGCCACCTTAGGCACCATGAACACGCGGATGGAAGGATACTTGGCCGCAGCGACTTCTTCTTTCGGGTTGTTTGAACGGGCAACGGGCCATTCCATATTCGACTGGCCAGAGCACATCCAGACGTCTGCGACGATGACATTCTTTGGCTCAATGGTGTTTTTGCCAGTCACCTTAAAGGTTGTCGGGCCAAACTCTTTAATGGCCGGAAGCTCGACTTTCCATTTTCCGCCAGCCGCTGTGGTCTTAGCCGAGTGACCACCGGCCGTCACTGTCACTTCTTCACCGTCATCGGCCCAACCCCAGACCTTGACGGGAAGCCCTTGCTGCAACGCCATGTTGTCACTGAAAATCGACGGAAGCTTCACATCGGCCTGAGCGTCATTGGAAAACAAACCTGTTGACAAGGCACAAGCGGCAAGCGCTGTGATGCCTCGTGAATACCATTGAGCAATGGTTCGAGAGCGAGCGAAGAATAAAGGTGATGACTGATGAGGCATTGTGGCGGGGCTCCTGGTGACACAAAATAGGCAGGCCAGTTCATAAGACCCAGGAAAGCCGCAACCTTCCTGAGAGAGTCTCGCTGAAGAGCCTACTGTAACGCTTCACACCACTGCAAGTATTCACACGCGTTGATGTGTTGTGCCTTTCACAATCTCATCCTCTTTCCAGAAATCAACGGCGAGTTGCGTGCCATTAAGAACGTGATGGCAAGTGGCGATACGTATCAAAAAAACACCCGCAGATCTCCAGCGAACGGAGAACTACGGGTGATTGGTTAATCGATTGTCCGGGCTTGATTTCCTGCCCGGAATAATGCGTATCAATCGGTCATGGCAAGCCGGCTAAAGCATCGCTTGTGGTGCTGAGGATTAGCGAGCAGCGTCCCACCACCAGCGGCCTTCTGGCAGTTCGGGCCGGGCAGCAGTTTTGGCAACTGAATCCAGGCGTGGAGATTCCGTGTTGCGTGCGGTGTCGCGAACAACAGCCACCGCGTTGGCACTTACACCACCTGCCACTTGAACAACAATGTTCTTACCGTTGTAAACACGGTGATTGACCACTGAGTCCACTTCTGTAGGAGCCGCAAGATGAGCTGACTCATAGCCCTGACCCGGAGCAAACACGCCAAAGTTCCACTGGGCTTTGTCGTCAAGCTTTTCCTGAACAATCACAGCGGCTGCCATGGCCAGTTCAAAGACATTGCGAGCTTCGCCGAACACCAGATCGTTAGCCGAGAGCTTGTCGTAATGATTGGTGAAGTTTTCGGCAAACTGGCGGTTTGTCCCTTCCGATAATCCGGTGGATTGGTGCTTCCCATCAGCCGTTAACATCTGGTTTTCGGACTGACACTTGACCCCTGTGCCCTGTAACTGAAACGCATCGCGATCAGGAGAGTGACTCAAGCTCTGGCAGTCGAGTGTCAACCACCATCGCAGAGCATCCATCGAGCCTCCCTTCTGTAGCGTGACAGGCAGGAGGTCAAAATAGCTGGGAACTTCTTTGGCCAGATCGAGCTGGTCAACACCGATCAGTTTCATGCGATAATCGGCTTCAACCAGCGTTCGTGCTGCATGGCTGTCAGCGGGAATCCCCCAGACAACAATATCCTGCCGCCCCAGCTTCTTCTGGAGTTGATTAACCCAGCTCTTTACAGCAGCAGGTGAGAGTGGCCCTTTTTGCTGCGAAGCTTCGGCGTATTCCATTAACGCTTTGACGCCGGACTCACGGGTGTTGATCGAGCAACCAAAATCGCTGGATCCCTGAGCATAGGCACGAAGAATGGTGACAAAATCATCCAGGCTGAGCACAGGCTGCTGTGACGACTGACCAATCGCCCGGCCAGCCGCATCAATATTCCAGCCTTCGGCAGGGCCGCCAATGACAATGTCACCTTCTTCAGGATAGACGAAGACATACTCAATCGTCGTCAGGCCCGCCAGATGAGCCATTGATTCGGGAACGGTGTTGCCATCTGCCAACCGACCCGCCACGGCCTGCTCTAATCGCTTGAGCGAGACCATTCGCAGACCACTGGTCTGTGACATGTCTTCGTTAAGGATCGCCTTACGGGCATTTGATTTCAATGCCTTGAGGCTGTGGCTCGTCAATTGAGGTTGGCGTTGGAGCAGGCCATCGGCATCCACTCGCACACCAGCGGGGTAAGGCTCGACCGTGCCTGTTCCACCGTTTTCCAGCCAAACGGGACGACCAGGATCGCTGGGATCACCGGTGTTAGCCACAATGATACGCATCAGGGTTTCATAGTCGATCTGCATGCCACCGCCTGCGTGCGTCGCACCAGCCGCAGCCCGTTGGGCGGCATTGCGATCAGCAGGATTGGCGATTCGTCGCAATGTGGCATGGGCGGGACGCAATTCCCCAACCGTGTTCTGAGCCGCCGCAATTTGCTGGAGCAAGGCTGTCCGTTCCGCCTGATCAGCAACCGCCATGGCCAGATCTGTCGCTTGACCAAATTCCCCAACAGAAAGATGGCCGGCAATCTCCGTATCAACCGCTGCTGACACCGTTGTTGATGCAGCGAGCGTTCCCAGAGTCAGGGCAGCCCGAGCGCTCCAGGAAACAAGTGAGCGACGGAAAATGGGATGAATCATGAAACGTGGCTCCCGAGGAATCAGGCCGTACCGAACATGTCCCGCAAGCGGCATATGGCTATCAGTAGCCGACTTACCACCCTTCGGAACACATTCTTTCGCTGAAAGTCAGTGGATTCGGATTGTCAAATTGTTCAAACAATTAGGCTCGTTGATCACCAGCCCGATGAGTTATGCGAGATCTCTATGTGATCGATCTCTGAAAATCGAACGAAATTTTATGGAGTCATTTATCAGCTTTGCCTAGTTTGCCTCAAAGCACCGACACTTTGCCAGTAAAAAACTCTGGCTGGAGTCGAGAATTTACAGCCTCCTCGCGCCAGATAGTCTCATTCCGTGAATCCCACGAGATGCCCTGTTAAGGTAGAATTGGTTTGATCGATTTGTTACTCACAATCGGTGAAAGACTTACGATCGTTCGTGGCAATTCATTTCTGGCCGGCTTGAGGTGTTGCTGAAAAGACCCGTCGTCGTCACATCGGCCAACAGACGCGACTGGGCAAGTTCGACTTGGCTATTCTTCGTGTTTTTTGCAAGGAGTGATCTGTTTTGCCGGAATTGCCGGAAGTGGAGACCATGGTTCGTGGCGTACGGTCTGCGATGGAACAGCAGGAACTGGTTAATCTACGGCTGATGAAAACGCCCTATCGTCCGATCACGCTGATTCCTTCGCCGCGGGAAGTCTGTCGGCGTGTCCGAGGAGCCACCATTGAGCGGGTCTGGCGACTGGGGAAACGTGTCGTCTTGGATTTCGCACAGCGAGGAACTTTGGCGATTGAACCGCGAATGACGGGGCTGATGTTAATGTCAGATCCACCCGATCCAGAGCATCTGCGATTGGAATTTCAATTCGCGACAACTTCAGTCTGGTATTGGGATCGGCGAGGGCTGGGGACGGTCACCTGGCGACCAGACGGTGCTATCAACGAATTGATTTCTCAAGGGAGATTGGGGCCTGATGCACTCAGTTTAGACTCGGCTGGGTGGTGTCTGGCATTTTGTGGCACCTCCCGCCCGATCAAAGTGGCGCTGCTGGATCAGAAACTGGTGGCCGGTGTGGGGAACCTCTACGCCAGTGAAATTCTGCATGCTGCGGGGATTTCGCCATTTCTGCCCGCATCAGAACTGACTCAAGGCCAATGGAGTCGTTTGGAATCATCGGCGAAGAATGTCCTGGAAACCGCCATTCTCCATGAAGGCTCCACGCTTTCCGATGGAACCTATCGCAATGCGTTGAACAAGGCGGGAGGGTATCAGAACTCACATCGGGTCTATGCCAAGGCCGGCGAAGTCTGCCAAACCTGCCGTCATGGAGTGATTGAGCGAATCGTGCAGGCACAGCGTTCCACGTTCTATTGTGTTGTCTGCCAGCCACGAGATACCAGTCAGCAGCCCGCCAGGAAGAGACGGTAACAGGCTCAAAAGTGGACTTTTTCGTCTCAGTAGAGAGAAAGAAATCAACAGATCGTTCTTGTTAGGGAAACTGTACCAGAAGGAGTTCCGGAAATTTGTTCTTCTTGAATTGCCACGAATAGAAAAATGAGGCAGGAAAACTCCTGCAAGGCATGTTACAACGTCAGATGAAATCGGACAGTCCAGTCGGCAGATGTTCTTGAGCATCTTGCAACGGCAGATGCCAATGATTGTGACTGTTCATGGTTTATGATTCTCACGCTTTAAGGGAACAAAATGAAGCAGGTTGTATTGGGTCTTTGCTGTGCGTTCGCCGTGGTGATTTCAGCTGGTTGCGATTCTTCTCCTAAGCCAGTCACAACTCCAGCTCCTGCGCCAGCCACTGGTGGTTCGACAGGTGGTGCCGGAACAACAACTCCTGAAACACCAGCGAAGCCAACTGAAGAAACTCCCGCAAAGCCAGCTGATAGCACACCAGCCCCAGCTGAAACTCCTAAGGAATAAGTGGTACGACCCTCTGTTCTGACAGGTTGCCAATCGTGCAGGGTGCCAATCGTCCGCAAACGAGAGTTTGACCCGATGGCTCTCAGGAACACAGACGGTTAAATCCCCCTCACTCCGGCCCTTTCCCGCCAGCGGGAAAGGGCGTGTTCCCATGTGGCGGAATCATCAATAGGCAAAGGCCGTCCTCATCAATTTTGAGGGCGGCCTTTGCTGCTTTCTGAGAGGGTAATCTTAATCCGCTTTCCAGAACTCATCGGTGTGTTGAGAGATGCGTCAGGCATGCTTGCTCAGAGCCGCAGTCTTTTACATACAACTTTTTCGCCACCTGAACCGCACCACGAAATTGACATGGGTGGCCCAGGTTGCTTTGCAACCTGGGCGGCAGAGCCGTAGGAGGTTGTCTCCAGGAGGCGTTAATGAAACAAAGGGGTTCTGGCTGGCCCGCGACGCACGACCGATGACCAGTTCGGTGGTCATCGGTCGTGCCATTTCCCTGCCTGCGGTAAGAAATGTTCATTCACCACTTCTGTCTACGCGAGGCAGATCATCTTTTGTTTGACCGGGTATGGTCTCGTCGGATTGACTCAAGCTGCGACCTCTCACCGGCTTTGCCGGCCCAGGTTGCAAAGCAACCTGGGCTACCCTCGCTTAATCCGCTTTCCAGAATTCAACGGCGCGTTGAGAACTGCATAAGGAATGCCTGCTCAAAGCCATAAGCAGGCCTCCGACTGCGAGCATGGAAGCCAGTCGCTATTTTCAATGGGAATGCGCATTAGACATATCGGCGGCGGAGGAGATCGGCGGCCGATTCGTCCAGCTGATCCATCCGGCGGACTTCTTCAAATTTCGCCAAAATTGCATCAGGTGTGAGGCGGCGTTTGGCTTCCCCCTGAAAATCGTACCTGACCTGTCCACGAACCATCATGATCAGACGGTCGCCTAATGCAGCCGCCTGTTGCATTGAATGGGTGACCATCATCGTTGTCAGCCGATGTTTCCGAATGAGATTCTCGGTTAACAGAATGACCTGGTCAGCCGATTTGGGATCAAGAGCCGCAGTATGCTCATCCAATAAAAGCAGGTCGGGTCGGTGAAGCCCTGCCATCAGTAATGTCAACGATTGCCGCTGCCCCCCGGACAGGCTGCCAATCATATTGGTGAGGCGATCTTCCATCCCCAGGCCCATCTCTCGGACTTGTTGGCGAAAGTCATCTTGCTCAGAACTTCGCAGTGCCCAGCCCAGGCCGCGCGACTGCCCACGACGTGCCGCCAAAGCGAGATTCTCAGCGATGGACAGATTCGGTGCCGACCCGGTAAACGGATTCTGAAAGACACGACCAATGTGCCTGGCCCGTCGATGTTCCGGCCAGCGGGTCACATCGTTTCCGGCGAGATGAATCTGCCCTTCATCGACAAGAAAAGTGCCAGCAACCGCATTGAGCAACGTTGACTTGCCGGAACCATTGGTGCCGATCACCACCACGAATGATCCCTCTTCAATCGTCAGATTGACGCCACGCAATGCGCGAACTTCATTGGGTGTTCCGGGGTGGAATGTCTTTCGCAGGTTGTTGAGTTTAAGCATTTGCGGCGGCCTCCGCGGTGGTCTTCAAACGAGGACGAAGCTTGGCCAGCACATCAGGCAGCACAAGCGCAGCCAGCACGAAGAGAGCCGTCACCAGCTTGAGATCGTTCGGATTGAGTCCCCAACGCAGCGCAATCGCGACCAGCAATCGGAACAGGACTGAACCCATCAGCGCCCCAATGATCAGCAGGCTGACACTTTTTCCTCGTACCAGAGACTCACCAATGATGACACTTGCAAAACCCCAGACCACCATCCCGATGCCCATCTGCACATCCGCGAACCCCTGGTATTGCACCAGGAGAGCACCGGCCAGGGCCACTAAGCCATTCGCCAGTGCAAGCCCCGCGACCACCATCCAGCCGACATCGACTCCCAGTGCCCGGATCATGTCAAGGTTATCACCCGTGGCCCGCATCGAGAGGCCATGCTGCGTCTGGAAATAGGCCCACAGCAGGAGAGCCGTCAGTACGATCATGCTCAGAATGAAGACCATCATCCAGACATCCTGCGTCGGAGCCTGCCAGAGTAAAAACGACCACCGGTCGTCACTGTCAGCCCACTTCTGGACACTGGTGAAAACTGTCGTATGGCTCATCAAGGGGACGTTGCTTTTCCCCATCACTCGCAAGTTGACCGAATAAAGTGCGGTCATCACCAGAATCCCTGCAAGCAAGCCGTTAATGCGGAGTTTGCTTGCCAGCACACCGGTCACACTTCCCGCAAGGGCACCACTAAAGAAGGCGGCCAGAGTGGCCACCAGAGGAGGAACACCACTGACAATCAGCGTGGCGGCAACTGCGCCACCTAGTGCAATCGAACCATCAACCGTCAGGTCACGGAACGACAGGATGCGAAAACTGACCAGGACTCCCATGGCCAGTAGCGACAGAATCAGTCCCATCGTGACAGCGCCAATCAACAGTGTCATTCGGGAACCTCCTGTTCCGCTTGCAATGGCCCGACCCAACAGGCACCGCGAACAAATTCGCTGTCTCCTGCTCCGGTAATGGGGCGATCGTCGTTTAATAAATGGATAACGGCTTGAAGCTGGCCACTTTCAAAGAGAGACGGGATGACTGTGCCCCATTCCAGCAATCTCTTCTTGAAAGGTCGGAAGGGGAAAACACCCGCATGAAAATGGCCCAGCAGATCTGATGATTCGGCCAGCGGCCTGACAAACGTCCGCAATGGTGAGTTCTGGGGAGTGGCTGAATCGCGCGCGACAACACCCACCACCAGCGCCAACGATTCTGCAAAGACCCGTTCTGAAGTGAACGTCAGCCATTCCCGGATAGCCGGATGATCAAAACGGGAACTTCCGGTGAATGAATCGGTCGGCGATTTTCTCAAAGAGGCACCCACCAGTCCCGTTGTTTCGGCAAGCAGTAGAATCATCGCCGTTGATGATCCTGCTTGATCCAGAGCATCCTGTGCCAGCGAAGACAAGGGAATCGGCCGTTCCCGATCTTCCTGATCAAATCTCATCAGCCATCGTGGTTGCCCCGTACATCGCACGCCATAGAGCAGATTTGGCCGGGGGGAAAAGCCACCCTGCAAGAGTTGATAGTCGGGCCTGCCGCTGCCACCTGCCGTTTGTATTGCCACTGCTCCTGCAGCAGCGATCAACTCGCCATGGTGAATCCCGGATGTCGTTGAACCGCCCGAAAAAGCTCCCACACCAATCACAAAATCCTGCTCTGAAATTGACCAGGGACAGGCCACACCGGGATCAATGGTCGCTCGATCAAAAGCAGCGGGATCTCCCTGGCATTGCCAGCGAAACGGATCGGTTGCTTCCAGATCATAGACTTCATAGTCCGCATGCGGTGTGGACTTAATGCCTGCCGGCATGTGCATCGTGCTCAGGGCATGTGCGCTGGTGTGAGACAGCCGGATCGCCTCCAGGTCACAAACGAGAAGTTTGGCCAAACCTGTCAGACGGATCACTTCTTCAACGGGTTCTGTCAGACCGCCCACGCCAAAGAATCCGCGAATTTCCTGAAATCGTTTGTGAGCATCAACCAGAACAGACAAGCCGGCGGAACTGACATACTGCACTGCGGCAAAGTCCAGTACGACCGAATGAGAACCATCTCGGAGAGCATTTTGAATGGCCTGCTTCAGTTGATCTGCCCATTCAGCGTCCAGGCGGCCGCTGACACGCAGTTCCAGAAGGTCATTATTTCGGAACGAGGTGATCTGCATGAGGGACTCAAAAGCAAGGATTGCCAACCAATGTTACTGGCTGATATTACTGCCCAATGACTCGATTGGCTGACTTGAGCAGTGAATCGGGGATTGTCAGACCACAATCCCGAGCCGCTTCGAGGTTGATTAACAGCCGATTTCTCGTTGAAGCCTGCCAGGGAATTGCACGTGGAGACTCACCACGCATGATCCTTGCTGCGATGGCCCCTGAGTCTTTGCCCATCTCGAGATAGTCACGGGCCAGCACCACGACCGCGCCACCTTCCGCAACACTTCCCAGAAACGCAAAGACCGGCAGTTTGGCATGGCGGGCCGCTTGCACCACTCCCGGAAAAGCCGCACTGACCAGATTAGAGTTCGTCAGGCAGATGGCATCGATCCCTCGCCCACACAGAGCCTGCGCTGCATCGGGAACTTCCGACGAAGTGTTGACTCCCCCCGAGACCAGTTTGAATCCGGACGTTTCAGCCGCCTTGCCAAGCACCTCAAAGTTAAACACCGAATTGACTTCAGCAGGAGAATACAAGGTTCCCAGCGTTCGGGCATGCGGCAGTAACTGATGGATCAGTGGCATCATTCCTTCGGCATCAGCCACGCCATACGCCCCTGTGATTCCCGGCAAATGATCCGTTTCGCTTTTCCCCAATCCCGCCGCTACGGGGTTGGCCACCATGGTAAAGACCACTGGTACATCGCGAGATTTCTGCACAGCCGCCTGTACGGCTTGAGTTGATACCGTTAGCAGAAGATCAGGCTTGTCGGCCAGTGCCGTATCGACCAATCCCGACAAGCTGGCCATATCTCCCTGAGCATTGAATGATTTCCATTCAAAGTCGCGGTTCTCGACCAATCCTGCCTTTTTCAGCCCTTCACGCACTCCCTTTTCTGCTTCTTCTGCATCCATGGAATTCACATACGAGAGCAGCCTTAACACCCAGCGTTTGGCCAGTGGACGTGGGGAGGTTTGTCTCTGTCGGGAAGCCTGAAGTCGAGAGGTCTCAGAGGGGACTTTTTCGGGAGCGGCTTTCTGGACTTCGCCCGTGGCATCAATAATTGAATCAGCCTCTTGCAGCAGGCTTTTGGGGAATTTCCATTTGCCGTCTAACCGATCAATCACCGTAGTGTTCAGAAAGAGTTTGGGAGGGATGGCGACTTCCCAGGGCATCTGAGCGATCTCTTCCCCTGACAGCACCCGTCCGGCCAGCGTGCCAACCTGATGGCCCACGACGGCGTAATTGGCCCCGACATCGAACAAGGTTCCTTTGGCCGCATTGCCGGGAATGCAGGTGAATACGGGGATTTTGGCTTGTCCGGCCAACTGAACCACCAGATCCACCGCGGCCAGCACGGTGATATCGCCGCCGATCCAGATGGCTTCCACATCGCGAGCAATCAACGATACCACCGCTTCACGTACTGAGGACGTGTTTTCGGCATTTGCTTCGAGAAGCTCGATCCCCATTTCCTGGCAGGTTTTTCTGGCTACTTTCGTAGCAATTTCAGAATTGACTTCAGCAGGGTTCCAGACCACTCCCACACGCTTCAGTTGAGGATTGATCTGCCGTGCCAGTTCAAAAGATCTTTGTGCCGGTGGAAGCGTACCGATCCCCACCATATAAGCCGGGTGAGCTAGCGGATCGGCACCAATCCCTACTCCGGAAACCGTCGGGTCGGAAACCAGTCCAAACACATGCCGCTTTTCGCCACGCCGGTTGGCATTGGCCACAGCCTGCAAGCAAGGCGTGGAAAGCGTGACAATCACGTCATACTCTCCCGCCACTACTTCTGTGGCCATGGCATTCGCTGTGGCCATGTCCCCTTCGGCATTGAGCCGCAACAGTTTCAGCGTGCTCCCCTCTTTGTAGCCCGCCTCTTCCAGTGCGACAACCACCTCTTTGGCGGCATCATCAATGATGGTCTGGGAAGACATCTGTAACAGCGCCACCCGGACTGTCGGCTGATCGGTCGCTGAAAGAGGACGTGCCCCTTTGGGAAGATCCGACAGCAGCAACACTGCTGCTGCTGTCGCGATGGCAGCCATTCCGGGCACGAGATGTCGAACAACCCAATTCCACACGGTTTGAGTCCAAAAGTTCTATCGGCCTCTCATTGATCTCACTCATCGGTGAGTCTTCACTCATGAGTTGGCAGCGTGGCAGAAGAGTAGCAGGCTTGTGTATAAACTCAAAGCAACCCATGGTTACCAGATCGACGAGACGCCTGCCTGCTTTCTCGTCACTGAAAACTGTCTTTTACTTCGTCTGGAGATTGGAGCGACGTAACCATTGCTCCACGGTGGCCCGCAGATCAATGGAGGGTGGTTTTTCCTCGGCGAAGTAATCGCGTTCGATGGAAACAATCGACTGATCCAGTTCCGCCTTTTCTTTCTCGTTGAGAGGAGCAGACGCTTTCACATGCTGGAGCAGGCTCAGTGCGCTGAAGGGCGTTAATTGCTCAGGGACAGAGAGACCAGTGTGAGTGACTTTTGTGTTTGACCTGGGAAGTACAAACCAGACAAACAGCATTCCCAATAGGCCCACCACGCCACCAATACTGATTCTCCAGGGCCAGGGTGAAGCCTTCGCCTGATAAGCTCCTTCCAGCGAAACACGAGGCTCGACTTCCGCGAGATCGGCATCAACATATCGTTGATAGCTGGCTTTCGTTGCTTCAGAAACAGGCTGCGGAAACATAAATGATGTGGGCGGCTTTTCCGTAGTCTTCGCGGACTCATAGGTGATTGTCCAGAGTCGTTCAGAGACCACTGCCGTTTTATCGCCTTCCTTATCAAAGCGGGAAATCTGCGGCCCGTTGTCTTCCGTCTTCACGACTTCAAACTCATTTGGCGGCATTTTCACCAACTGATCCAGGTCGGGCATGACCCCTAATCCGGTGGCTTTGACTTCCAGAATCAGCTTCCCCTCTTTGGCTTGCCGCTCGTCGAGTGTCTGCACCACTTCGAGCTTGTCGGCAGGCCGTGGCTCCACCTTTGTCGGGCTGGCATCCAGCGTCACTGGCGTTGATTCAATGGGCAGAATGACAAAGCCCGACGTGTCGAGAAAATCCAGATCCATCCGCAATGGGGGGAGCTTATCGATCTGCGGCCCCTTTGCCTGTAGCAACAGATAGGCATAAGGCGTCACCCGCCAGCCATGTTCGTCTCCCGATTTCGACGCGACGGTCTCTTCCTGGAACGTGATCGACTTAATATCGAAATGTTCGGCCAAAGCCTGTCGGGCATACTTTTCAAACTTGTCGCGATAATCGGTCAACGGCCGGCCATAGTTGTAATAGAACATGTTCGTACTGCTTCCCTGGTTCTGCAGATACTTACGGAAGCCTCCCGATTCGCGCTCGATCTCGGCCGTATGCTTCAGTTCCACAAACACGCCAAAGGGTTGTCCATGACCCACCAGACTCGATCCATCAATGCGGGTGGCCAGTTTGATTTCAGACACCAGGTCGGAGTAATAGTCGAACACTTTACGGGCTTCACGGGCCTGCTTGTGGTCACCGACAATTTCAAAGCCACTGGTCAGATAGCGTGACTTGGAATTGGGCGAAACCGAACTCATGCGCGTGAACAACGAATTGGCAAACATACTCAGATGATGCTCGGCAACTTCCGGAGGCAAAGCCTGGATAGCCTTTTTAATGAGTGCAGGCTGCTTGAGATCCGGTTGCTTATCCCGGTCGAGTGCTGCCAGATCGACGGCTCCCAGGCTGGCATAAAACCACAGCTCATAGACCTCAGCGGACTGCTTTTCCTTGGGCATGTCCAACACGGCCTTGGCATATAAACTGGCTGCTTTGGCGAATTCCTCAAAGGACTCATTCCGACGAGGCACAAACTCGGAGGTCTTTTCCAGTTCCTGACGGTAATTGTTTTCGTCGTGGGTCAAGGTCGCCTGGGCCAGTTGCAGCCGCCAATCGTCAGGAAACCTTTTGATGGCGGCTGATGTCAACTCGCCTGCCACAGCGTAGCCGCGTTGTACTTCCCGCTGGATATCCGGCTTCTTGCGATTGGTTTTTGCATTGTCCTGAACAGCGGGTGCCCGCCAGAGCGTCCCCAGATTCGACCGCATCTTGAGCACCAGATTACTGAGCGTTTCCGGCTTGAGAGTTTCCAGGCCACCAAAGACTGCAGCAATGGCTTCAGGTCGGTAAACCTCGGCCGAACTGTGACAGGAAGTGAATGCGTTCGCCAGCAGCGACTCATCCAGATCTTCGATGGGGAGTTTACGAAGACGGGCAATCCAGTCCGACAGTTCTTTCAGATTGCGTTCCTGTTTGGAGCGTGTCAGAGGGATGCTCTCGGCCCGCTGTTCAAACCCGTACATGAACATATACGGGTTGGTGTTGCGGCGATTGGCATTGGGATCGTGATTTTTCGTCCAGATACGCACAAACTCTTCTGCCAGAATCCTGGCTTTGTCAGGGTTTGTTGCCGCCAGTTTTTCGATGTAAGGAAAGGCTTCCTCTTCTGCGTTGACGTTCAGATAAAGCTGTGCGGTGAGTTGCATGACCTTTTCCTGCAACGCCTGATTCACGTGATGGAGTTGTTCTTCGCCCGGCTTGAGATCCAGCAGTTCCCCTGCGGCAATCGCCGAGACCTGATTCCCTCGGCCTCCCATCGGGTCGCCCACCATCATGCCATCGGAATTCATAAAGTAGATGTTGCCGAAATTGTCCCGCTGCATGCGCGGCCCATAGCTGGTGGATGTTCCATACAGCCGCGAGATCTCTGCTTCGCGAATCCAGTTATTGACCAGCAGCGTCAATGTCGGTGACCATGTTTCATCCAGCTTGGTGTCTTTTTCCAGGAGGGCCGTCACGGCGCCCTGTTGCAGCTTGAGTCCCTGCAGCCGCGAGTTCGAGTCACGCACGCTCCGTTGCATGCCTTGTGAGACTTTGCTGCCGACATTGGCAAGGATTTGTTTGCCTCGTTCCTGATCTTTGGAAAAGCTCTCAGCCAGCCAGGCTTTTCCCAATTCAACGCGCACTCTGGGTGCCAGAGTAATCGCCCGCTGCAAGGCCACCTGATACTCGTCTTCGGCAACGTCGTTAATCAGCAGAACGCTTTGAGTAGCAGCCCATGCCTTTTCGAGATTCACCGTCTTTTCAGCAATGTCGTTGATCGAAAGAAAATGTGTTGCCAGCAGATTGAGTTCTTCGGCATCTTTGGCTGCTTTTGCGGTGTCAAGATCTGACAGGAACTGATCGGCCAGTTGGGGATGCCCCGCAGCGACCAGCAACCTGGCGGCATTCCTTTTTGTCAAAGGACTTCCTTCCTGGGCGACCAGTTCAGCCAATCGGGATCGCAAGAGAGCAGGGGCATCGGTCGTGCGGATCGAGATGGACGCAATTCCTCCCAAAGAAGCAAGATGCGATTTCTCGATCGCCAAGGGAGCCGCTCCAATTAATCCCACCACATCGGCTGGTTCAAAGACGTTTGTTTCTGCGAACTGCTGTCCGGGATCCTGTTGCCCCATTCCCGGCATGATCTCTCGCTGTGGGCCGCCCTGGAGAGATCGCAGCATCTGCTCATAGCCAGCCTTCCCTTCATCGGCAGGCAAGCCTTTCAGGTACTTGCTGACAGCATTCCAATCACCCAGCGTGACCATCCGCTGAAATTGCGTCAGTTCAGCACTCAACTCGGCCGCCTTGGCCTGGGCTTCTTTGGCCAGCCGGGCCTCTTCCGCCGCTTTGGCAACCGCTTCGACCGCTGTTTTTTCATCAGTCTTGACGGGAACAGTGGCATCTGCTGGTTCATCGACCACTGGCGCAGAATCTGTGGTCGCGATTCCCTTAGGGTCTGGCGTTTCGGTGGTCTCTGTCGCTGTTTTGTCTGCACTCTTGGGTGGTGTTGACCAGGCTTTAAGAATGGCTGAAGGTCGCCGATCGAATGTCAGTTGTTGAAGGCGAGAGAGTCTTGTCGGAGGAGCGGGTGTCGCTGCTGCGGAGGTGGCCGCTACAGTTGCTCCCGCAGTCTTGGCAGAAACGGTTGATGCAGGAACTGCCGCGCGGGTGTCCAGAACAATTGCCCCGGTCAAGGAGTTGCTCCCCACCCCCTGGATCCTGACGGGTTGGGGAGGAGATTGCGCGACCGCACTCGATAACCATTCACTCGGCAAGATCCCGCTTGGGAAAACTCCTCCTGAAACAGACAGAGCCATCCCGGTGACTAACAGAAAACGACACGAACAGACCATGAAATCGCCTCAATGTCACGAACGAGAAATCTGTGCAGAATGCCAAAGAGCGTCGCCCGACTCTTCCAGAGTTGATCACTCACAAAAGGTCTTTAGTGGCAACGTCCCGGAGAGAAACGGACTGTCGCAAGAGAATCATCAGAGCGGTGAACATCAGAGTCTGTGAAAATCAGTTACCGCTGTTATCGCGTGGCGGGCCGGCACTGGCGCCCCGGGCATCTTCCGGTGGCTTGTTGCCTTGCTTTTGGCTGGGTTTTTTCCCTTTGCAATTGCATTTCCCGCTCTTGCATGACTGGCACTGTGATGGCAAAGGCAATCCCTGGAGATCACCCACATCCATCCGGGCCAGTCGGATCGAGGCTTCCAGATCTTCACGGCGAAGTTTTGCCGCCGCGGCGTCTCCCTTGGTCTCAGCTTCTTCGGCAAGTTGTCGGAAAATTTGCCTTGCGGATTCGACCTGTGGTTCCCAGTCATCCCGTGAACGGCCTTCCAATCGCATCAGCCATGTCACGTAGTATTGTGAGTTCGCAAAGACGGCCTGAGCTTCCGACTTCAATTGAGGATCAACAGCAGGACGTTCAGCCAGTTCATCGACGAGAGCCTGCACATCATTGAAGGCTTCGGGAAGTTGGTGATTGAGCATTTGCAGCCGCGCGCGTTCCAGCCGAATCCGGGCCGCTTCGTCAAATTTATCGGCAGGAAGCTTTTCTAACGACGCATTCAGCGCAGCAATGGCCGCTTCATAATCCTGCTCACCAGCCAGCGTTTTTGCACTTTGAAGTGACCTGTCGACCTGATCCAGCGCCACACTTTGCTGACCGGGGCCATAGTGATAGCCCAGCACGAATAAGGGAATCAGACACCAGATGGCCAAAGCTACGATTCGCATAATGGAGACTCCGGCAACACTCAACGTGTCGCTACTGGCAATGAGTGAAACGTGACTCCGCAGAATTTGAGCAATTTCCGCGCTTTGAGCGATGGTTAATATCTTCGTCAGAAAACGGGAGTATAGCAAGAAGCGTTTTGTGGCAATTTGCCCTCAAGCAACATCTTTACATGAAGGCGACTTCCATTTTTAGTTTAATCACTGTCCGTTAATCACTGTCACTGAGATTTCCACTCCACCACCCGATCCGACGAAATTTGACCAATTGTCCCGCCAGTGATTTCCCTGCCATTTTTCGCCCGGGGAGATCCCTGTTTGAACGAGACGTCACACCGGGTGTCCATTGAGTTCCCGCGTAATGCAGCGCCAGCGGCAGTAGCGACAGGATCAGCGAGCCAAGCGTGATGGCCATCAGTGCGTATTCCCGCTTGGTGAGTTGTTCCAGCAGGCTCTCACCGCGAGACGACGACATCGCACGAAGCAGATCAGTCGCCAGGTGCTTTTCATTTCCGTTGTGGTATGTCCCTCCCAGACGCAAGGCGACTTGCTTCAGTGTGGAAACTTCTTGCCTGGAGTGCTTTCCATCGATAAACCGCCCCGCCAGATGGTCGCCCAATCCCACGACCACCACCTGTCCAATGGATGCCGGCAGCTTGGGCATCCCTGTCGCGGGAACGGAATCACCATCCGAAAAGATCAGGAGCGTGGCAGATCGTGGGGGGAGAGGTTTGGCTGTTCTGGCGGCTTCAGCAATTCCTGCAAACAGATCGGTCTTCCCACTTTTGAATGCATGATCCATCGGCAGGTTATCGAGAATGTTCCGCACGACTTCCAGATCGGTGGTCTCCACCACAACCGGCTTGGCATCACTGTAAAATGCAATGACCGATGACCGAAACATCTGCATGGGAATACGCTTGAAAACCGATGCCAGCACATCTGAAGCACGGGAGATCCGGCTCTGTTTTCCTGTGGGGCCGGCATCCTGCAGCCGCATGCTGGGACTGACATCCAGTGCGATGAGCAGATGCTTACGCTCGCTCTCAGAAATTGGTTCAGAGATTTGATGAACCTTGGGTTGCAACAGCAGGATCGTCACCAGTCCCCACGCCAGTGCCCCTGCTGCCACGATCCGCAAGGGAGCGGCCACATGCACCCAGTTGGCCGGTCGACGACCAGGGCCGAACGCCAGTCTAGCCGCCACATTCACCCGGCGGGCGTGCAGCAACTCGGCAAACAGCATTAACAGCACCGCACCAGCAGCGGCAATTTCAGCTACCATGGGGTGTATCTCAATCCAAAGGCTCCGAGCGTATTCATGGCCAGCAACACCAGTCCCGATAAGGCAAACGGCCAATAGAAATCCATCGTCTCAGCCACAGTTCGTTCCATGCGCGCCTGTTTCATTGTGTCGATCTTCCGGAAAATGCTCTCCATGACTCCCGGATCACTGGCTTGAAATGCTTCTCCGCCTGTCGCTGACGTGATGTTGATCAACTCGGGCTGAACCGGCGCATCTCCGACCAGAACGGCGAAAACCGTAATGTCTTCTTCAGCGAGTTGCCGGGCAATTTCGCTATCGTTGCCATTGCTCAGATCCGAACTGAAACCGTCCGAGATCAAGAGGATCATGCGATCCCCATCCTGTCGGCCCACCAGCACTTTTTTGCAAGCCAGCAATGCTTTGCCAATTTCTGTTCCACCAAACCAGGGAGGCGCCCGTTCGGGCCTCATGAATGGTGTCGCGCATCGAATCGCCGAGACATCGTTTGTCAATGGGCACCAATGCAGCACCGAGCTACCAAAAAACGTCAGACCAAAGGCATCTTCCTTCCGGTAGTTCAAGAATCCATCAATCGCGGCCATTGAGGCGTCGTAGCGATTTCCCTCACCGAATTTAGCCGTCATACTTCCCGAAATATCGACGCAAAATTCGATATTGGTCATGATCCTTTTGTCTTGCGGTTCTGCATATTGTTGTGGCCCCGCCAGAATGATCACGACCACTGCCAGGAGCAGGGAGGGAAGCGTTTCCACACTGTTAATCAGAAACGCCCAGCCACGACCCGAACGCATTTGGCCATGATCAAACGGCAACACCACTCGTCGGTCGCGACGATTCCACACCCACCATGCCAATATGACGGGTGCCAGGAGGAACAGCAGCAAATAAGGATGCTGGAAGTTCACCGTGTGGCTCCCTGCTGAACCGGCGTCGCTCGTCCTGTCGAGGAAATGTCGCCACCCTCCGCAGTGTCCAGCGCATCAGCCTGCACGTTTTCATAAGGAGCCAGTAATGTTGCGATGGTGGTCTCGTTGTCCTGATCGCGCGTCACGCCCTGATGCAGCCAGCTTTCCAGAGCCTGAATCAGTGGCCCCGCTTCATTATCGGATTTTAATCGCCGGGTGGATTCCGCCAGTGGCAAGTCTTCTAACTTGAGTCGACGACGCCAATAGGCCAGCAGCAGTCGTTCAAGCTCTGCCAGTTCTGTTTGTGTTAGCTCGCCTTTTCTGGCCCGCTGAACGACAGGCCGCAGACGATCAGCCAATGTTCGGGGGATGGTCTTTTCTTCGATTGTTTGTCTATGGGGTGGACGGCCATAGAACATGATCATCCAACCCGCTGCCAGCCAGAGCATTGTGCCGATCATGATCAGCAGGCTGTATCCCCCCAGTCGGCCAAAGAGTGATGGGGCCGGAGGGTTTGGCTCGATCTGGCCGGGTGGCAACAGTCCGGTCACTTCGATAAGAACCGGTGGTAAACCTTCGACGGGAGTTCCGTCTTTTCGCTGAAGCCACTTGGTCAGGTCATAGTTCCCAGGCTCCAGCCCCTGAACGACAAAGTCATAACGGAAGGCTGAACCATGTGGGTAAACCTGTTCAATGCCGAGAATGATCGGTGAAACACGATCATCAATTTCGACCACTGAGAGTTCTGATCCCGGCAGCACAACCTGCTTCAATCGCTGCCGCATTCCCACAGTGGCTGAAGGTGATTTTTCGCCATTCGTAATGGGAGTCTTCTTTTCGGCGATGTTTTTCGAGTTTGCAGCACTGGTTTCCTGCCCCCAGGCCGTTGCGACACTGCCTGATGCTAGTATCAGACCCGACGCCAGTATCAGACCCAAGGCCAGGCGAATCACCAGGGCTTGTCCTGTTGCGATCACTGAATGGCTGCGTTTTGCCAGCAAGGGGATCTTTCGCGCAGTCAGCATCAGCGGGTTCCTCGCGACAAAGCGTTTCTTGCTTGCAGAAAGTATCTCAGTTCATGGGCATAGGGCTGGTCGATATTGATCTGTAAATGATCAACTCCCGCGCGACGGAGCGACTCTGTGATCGACTGATGATCCAGCCATTTGACTCGCCCATGCCCGGTCAGTGTTCGCCCGGTTTCTGCTTCTTGACCACGAAAAAAACCAATCCCTGGCAGCCCGTTTTCTGCCGGGTCACGCAACTGCAAAACCAGGCAGTCATGTCGCTGTGCCATCAGTTTGATTGCTGGTTCTGCTTCGGGTTGATGCAGGTCACTGAGCAGAATGATTAAAGATCGGCTGGGAAGACGATTGGCAAGATCCCCGATTTTTGTGGCAATCGCGGTGGTTTCATCGAAGCGATAATGCCGCAGACGATGCAGCCATTGCATGACCTGATCGGCGGAAAGGCTTGGTTCGATGCGAAACTCGCGTGATCCGACACCGATCACGCCGACCGGGCTGGCACGATCCAGGCAGGCAAAGGCCAGTCCACCGGCAATAAACAGGGCGGTGGCATATTTGCTTCTGCCCGTTGAAGCGACTGTCATGGAGGCCGAAGTATCGATGAGCAGATAACAGGGAAGTCTTTTGGGGGCTTCGTATTCTTTCACATGAATCCGGCCTGTTTTTCCGGTGATTCTCCAGTCAATGGAACGAATCGGATCACCCCATTGATAGGGGCGCGATTGCACATACTCCAGACCACTCCCCAGAAACGGGGAACGATCTGTTCCGTAGCTCAAGCTATCCGCCAGGCGTTTTATGGCAATTTGAAACTGCCGACTGCTCAGCGTGTCTGTGGTTTCCAGAAATCCTTCCAATTGGCAACGCCCCCAGTAATCCGGTCACTCACAGTCCGCGACATCCGCTTTCTGAATCTGACTCCAGTTCTGACTCTGGCCGGGTAACGACCGTATTCGGTCAACGGTCAAATCGTCAGGGGCTGTCCATTTCTGCGAGTGGCTGATGGTTCCTGCTCGGACAGAATTTCTCGCAGCACCTGCGCAGGTGTCAGGCCATCGGCCAAGGCTTCGTAGTTCAAACGGATGCGGTGCAGAATGACATCTTCCGCCAATGCGAACAGATCTTCAGGGATCACATACGGACGGCCATGAATGAGCGCTCTGGCGCGGGCTGCTTTCACCAGTGAAATCCCGCCTCGGGGACTGCACCCCAGTTCGATGTTCCGGTGATGCCGCGTTCGATCAATGATTTCGACCACATGTTCAACAAAGGTGTCACTGACGTGAACCTCGTTGACGGCTTCCATGCAGGC
The DNA here is from genome assembly GCF_056500625.1 of Planctopirus sp. SH287. Taxonomy (NCBI): domain Bacteria; kingdom Pseudomonadati; phylum Planctomycetota; class Planctomycetia; order Planctomycetales; family Planctomycetaceae; genus Planctopirus; species Planctopirus sp. SH287. The sequence goes on from NZ_CM151403.1 coordinate 5,055,009, forward strand.
GACCAGGTCATCAATGCTTCCGACTTTTTCGTTGGCGAGAACGTCAAATTCCGTTTGCGCAACGGCCCCTTTTTCCTGCCGACGAACACCCAGTCGCATATTGCGTTTGATCACTTCAGTTTCGTCAGCCCGGCCGGGATAACTCAGGCGATGGCAGAGCATGAAGCGGTCAAGCTGCGCTTCTGGCAACTCGAAAGTCCCGCTTTGCTCTACAGGGTTCTGTGTGGCGATCACAACAAAGGGAGCGGGCAGTTTGTGTGTCTCTTTACCGATGGTGACTTTTCGCTCCTGCATCGCTTCCAGCAATGCACTTTGGACTTTGGGAGCTGCGCGGTTGATTTCATCAGCCAGCAGCAGGTTCGTAAAGATCGGCCCTTTGTTCGTGCGGAAATCGTTACTTCGCTGGTCGAGAATTTCACTCCCCAGAATGTCTGAAGGGAGCAAGTCGATGGTGAACTGAATTCTCGCAAAGTCGAGATCGATACAGCGGGAAAGGGTCGCCACCAATAATGTTTTGGCTAATCCGGGAACCCCCTGAAGCAGCACATGCCCCCCTGTGAACAGGGCAATCAGCAATCGTTCCACCACGACATCCTGCCCGACAACAACGGTTCCCACCTTTTTGCGAACATCACGAATAAAGGTGAACAATGAATCGGGAAGAGTCGATCGACCGGCATCGGGCGCATTCGTCATTGCTGTGGCAAGCCTCTATGGAAATAGACGTAAAATTCAGCCAATGGATGAATTGCACGCAACAATTCTTCCGTGAGCGACATTCTGAACACAGCACATTACTGATTTACCAACGATATGCAGGCTAATCGGGCGCAACAGCATTTCCAACAAGAAAGCCGCTGACAAACTTTGTCACCGAAAATTGTGGTGCCCTTTGAGCAGGTCAAGGAGACTGCGGATGAGGTCAGCGGCCTGTCAAAATTAAGTGGTCAGACGACGGTGCGGGGTCAGTTTTCGTCGGCAATCAGGCCGTACTCTTCGAGTTTGCGCTTGAGGGTTGTGCGATGGATGCCCAGCAGGCGGGCCGCTTCGGACATGTTTTGTCGGCATTGTTCCAGAACGGTTGAAAATAACTCCGCTTCCACCGTTTCCAGAAACCGGGCGTGCAGTCCCGTGCCATCCGGTGCCAGAACGGCATCGGGATTTCGCAGATTCTGCGCTCGGGCTTCTTGCGTCATTGACCGTGCCCAATGCCTGACCGCATGTGTCAGCGATTCGACCTCGCCCGCTTGAGGCAGTGAGGTGAACGACTTGTTTGTGGTCAACACAGAGTTTTCAGTACGTGACTGAGGCACGTCTGGCGTGATGCCAGGTTGCAGGGGCGACATGGGTGCTGGCAAATGCCAGGGAGCGGGAGAGACGACCGGGGAAATGATCAGAGCGTGTTCGATTGCGTTACGCAGTTCACGAACATTCCCATGCCAGGGGCGTTTCTCCAGAGCATCGAGAAACTCCTGGCTGAAATGTATTTCCCCTCGTTTGGGAGCCACTTGTCGACAGAAATGGCGTGCTAATTCCGGCAGGTCACTTTTTCGTTCACGCAAGGGGGGAAGTTCCAGTTGAAACGTGACCAGCCGGTAATAGAGATCATGCCGGAATCGGCCATTGCGGACGGCTTCCAGCAGATTCTGATTTGTGGCGGAAATCAGCCGGAAATCGACATGATGAGACTGATCGGCACCGACCGGCCAGATTTCATGCTCTTCTAAGGCCCGCAGCAGTTTCACCTGAAGTGATGCAGGGATATCCGCAACTTCATCCAGAAACACGGTGCCGCCAGCGGCTTGATCGAACACGCCTTTTCGTGTCATTTCCGCCCCGGTGAAGGCTCCTTTCACGTGGCCGAACAGTTCGCTTTCAGCCAGTGCGGGGTTGAGAGCCGCCAGATTGACCGGGACAAAGGGGCCTTTTTCCCGCAAGCTGTAACGGTGAATGGCTCTGGCGACAAGTTCCTTCCCTGTGCCGCTTTCCCCGTAAAGATGCACGCAAGCTTCCGACCCTGAAACCAGCGCGATCTGGCGGAAAACTTCCTGCATCACAGGTGAAGTACCAACCAGGCTTTCTGAGCGTTGTTTCGTGTTGGCTGCCAGAGAATCAGTGGTTTCATCCTGATTTGCGGAAGTGTCCTGCGATGTCAGCGTCACACGCTCCAGCAGTTGTTCGACTTGAGCCAGGGAAAATGGTTTCACCAGATATTCAAAGGCCCCTTTGCGTACCGCTTCAACAGCCGTGGAAAGCTGGCCGTAAGCTGTCATCACAATCACGCGTGGGAAAGAGCTTCGCTGACGCAGTGCTTCCAGAATTTCCAGGCCCGACTTTCCCGGCAGGCGAACATCCAGAAAGACAACATCGAAGTCGTCCCGGTGGCTCAGTTGCAGAGCTTCTTCTGCAGAAGAAGCCACGGCAGTGGTATTTCCTTGCTTGCGACAGAGCTTTTCCAGACCCCAGCAAATGGCGGGTTCGTCATCAACAATCAACACATGACTCATGGGATGGTCACAGCTAAAGAGTGCGGGATGAACAGGGGTGAGAGCCGGCAACAAAGAACATTTTCTGGTGAATTATCAACAGGCGTCTCTTGTATGCTACCCCCCGCCGTGCCTCTTGGACATCATGAGTGACTTTCGAGGACGATTCTGGGGAAACCGTTGGTAAGCCGACGTTAGTTGATCGAATCAATGCTCTTCAAAATCAAATGAGACTTTGAAACGTCGGGCAAAAACCGGATCAACGACAGGAAATATCATTCATGCTGCATGCAGTCATTCTGGCGGGCGGAAGCGGGTTGAGATTCTGGCCCGTCAGCCAGAAGAATTATCCCAAGCAGTTTCTCGCGTTGGCGAGCGAAAAAACCTTACTGCAAGAAACGGTCGAGAGGCTGGAAGATCTGGTCTCTGTTGACCAGATGCTTGTATCAACTCGTGAAGCCTTTCAGGCCATGGTGCTGCAACAAATTCCTGCCATGACTTGTGGGCACCTGCTGCTGGAACCTGCCCCTCGTGACACGGCTCCCTGCCTGGCTGTTGCCGCTGCCATTGTGGCTGCCAAAGACCCCGATGCTACGCTGCTCATTCTTCCCAGTGACCATCTTGTCGCTGACCTGCCGGCGTTTCATGAAGCCGTTCAACTGGCTCAAAAGGCCGTGGAGGAAGATCCTGAACGCATTGTGCTGATCGGCGCACTTCCCACTTCACCTGCTACGGGTTATGGCTACGTGGAGATGGGGCCAGCTATTGCAGCTGATCATGGCCCGGCCGTATTGCATGAAGTCGCCTCATTTCGGGAAAAGCCCGATCTGGCGACCGCTCAGAACTATCTTGCCACAGGGCGGTTTCTCTGGAGTTGCGGTATCTTCGTCTGGAAAGCCAGCACGTTCCTCAACGTTCTCAAGCAGAGTGCTCCTGATCTCGCTGAGGTGCTGGAGGAATTGTCGGTCATTGATCGGGTGGCTGATCCCTCAGCCTGGAATCGTGTGTTTCTGAAGTTCCGCCCCATCTCGGTGGATTATGCGGTGCTTGAACATGCCCCCAAGCTGGCGGTCGTTCGTTCGTCGTTTGGTTGGGATGATCTGGGTTCATGGGAAGCGATTGCGCGTCATTGTCCAGAAGATGCGCTGAATAATGTGGTGCGTGGCCAGCATGTAGGCGTTGAAACGCGGCATTGCATTATTCATTCGACCGACCAACATCTCATTGCGACCAGTGGTGTCAGCGATCTTGTCATCGTTCATACGCCACAGGCCACGCTGATTGCCCGACGTGGGGATGAAGCCGCGCTTAAAGCCCTGGTGGCTGAAGTGGAAAAAGCCAAGTCAGCGCAAGAGTCGCCCTTAGCCGCTCACCCTCCGTCGGTCGGGAATTGATCGTCAGAAAAGAACCGGGCTGTGCCAGTCATGAACGACCCGCACAGCCCGGTTTTGAAATGCCCACCGATGAAATGTCTGACGCTAAAAAGGCTTACTTGGCGGCTTTGACTTCAAAACCTTTCTTGAAGGCGGCGTCGCTCAAGACCAGACTGGTCAGTTCATCGCCAGTGGTCTTGGAGGCTTTTCCCTGGCACTTTTCACAGCAGAAGCCAACTTTTACGCCAGAGACGTCCACGGTCTTGCCTTCAGCGAGTGGGCCGCCGGTGAAGACGCATTTTTTCTGGACAGCCTGACCTGAAGCGACGAGTTGAAGATTGGCCTTGGCGGCAAACTTGGTGGCGTCCTTATCAAAAGCCGCTTTGCACTTGGGGCAGCAGAACAGCACTTTTCCCCCATTGTGGGTGGAGGAATGAGCCTGATCGACAGGCTGTCCGGAAACAGGGCAAACCAGCTTGGCGGATTCAGCGGCCATCAAACCAGTGGCAGTCATCACAGCAAACACAGCGACGAACGAAGCAGCGGCAAAGAACTTGGTCATGATGTTTCTTTCTGAGAGAAGAGGCACAACACTGGTGCCCAATAACGATGAATCAACAGCGATCAATTATCGCTGTGAGAAATGATGATGTGCCTCAGGGGATGTCATCATCCCCGCACAATCGAAAACCGTGAGAGTAAAAACAGAGAGAGCAGAACGAGGTTCTCTCAATGAAACGAGAGTCTCGCTGAAAGACAATCGGCTCAGATTGTCCAACGACACAGCCGCGATAATCGCGCCGCGGTCTTGAGTGCCATTCCATCAGGAGATGGCCTCGCATAGGCGGTCAGAGAGACGAGATTCGGCATCACTAGGCGGTGCCAATTGGCCAGTGGCAATGGCGTTGCGAGTGTTTGCCCGAATGGCTGAGTGGCGGTTTTCTGCTCTCTGGGAGCTACCAGAAACTGCCACGAGAGGTGACACTGGCAGTTCGGTTCTTCTAAACGATCACCGGCTGGCGCCTCGGGTGAAACCGTGGCCTTACTGGCTGCAGACTTCAACGATTCGTCAGCGAAATTTGTCTGCGTCGCCTGACGTTTCTGGCAACAAGCTGGCAGGGTCGGGACAGCGGACGAATCGTCAGCCACGTTACCGGTGGCGTTGTCTGTCACGCATTGAGCTGCCACCGCCCGCTGGACAGCCTCTTTTTCCAGGGATCGACGGAGACAGCAGCAGTTGGCCCATGTGGGAACCAGCCCACAGAGCATGCCCAACAGGGCCAGGCCACCAATCATCCGCCGCCGAAATTCTCGCAAAAAAAGCCCTTCTCAAATTGATTCACTCGTTTTTTCTGTGAAACTGACGTGCTTAAGTCGGAGTTTCACAGGTCTTGTGAACCCTCTCTTTTACTTGATTTCTCAAGGGAGAGATAGAGGAATCAGCCCGTCTTGATTGATAATGCTTCGCGATGGACAGTCGCGTGCGTCTTTTCTTAAGAGTGACCAGAAGCTTTCAAGCCCTTCTTCCTGAGGGAGAAGATGGCCGCAGGCTGGTTGATGATGAGGGCGTTGTTATGGTTGAGAGATCGAACATTGCCAGTGGAAAGGTTAGTGAAGCATCAGCCCTCACCCCGGCCCTCTCCCGCGAGCGGGAGAGGGAGTTGTCCACAGTCGGCTCGGCTCTCAGAGGAAACTCCTGGAGTCAATCAGCAAGCAACCCCAATGAACGGCAGTAGCTTTGTCGAATCTGTTGGGCACCTACTCGTTTTACGGCATTGGAAAAGCCTTCGACCAGCAACTGAGCCGCTTTATCCGGCTGATCGGGGGCTTGAACAAACGCGGCAATGGCGACCTGGGTTGCGTCAATAAAATCCTGCTGACCGGTGACTGGCAGATAGTTCGTCACATCGGTGGAACGCAAGGATTGAGCAATGCCATCAAAGGCTTCGTTGGCACTGGTTCCATTTAATCCGGATGTGGGCAACTGGCTTAAATCGGCCATCTGCGACTCTCGCGTCAACGATTGAGTGGTGCCCGGAAAGGCTTCGGAACCTCGGCTGATGGTCAGCAATTCCCAAAGACTGGTCAGGCCGCCGTGGTTGATGTTGTCGGGCACCTGAAATCCGACACTCCAGCCGTCAAAACCGACGAGCGTAGGACGGTACTCAGTGGAAGTCGGTTTCAACCAGATTTTTCGCTTTGGATCATAGGCATCAACTCCTGTGGGAAGCATGGCGACACCCACTTCGGCGGTACTGATCGATTCCGTGGAATCATGATCCACGATTTTGATATCCAGAGGTTGTCCCGGGTGACTGAACGGTTCGTATCCCACGGCCATCGCGGCTTCCCCCCGCAGAACTTTGGCGCGTGCCTCGACTGCCGTGAGTTGACCCGATTCAGAAGCCAGAGATGGCCACTTGGTGGCTAGTCGCTGAAAGAATGCCTCTGCGACTGCCTGGCTGACGTTGGACTCGCCCGTGCGAATATCAAACCAGGTCGAGAAGTCACCCGCAGGGCGGAGCATGGGGATCAGTTGTGCGTGCAGCCAGGCTGAACGAGTCGATTCGCCCCAAGGCTCAATGATTCCCAGTCCTTCGGCCCAGGTCGATTGTGATGCCAGCAACGCTTCATACTCGGCCCAGGTTTTCGGGACTTTCTTTCCGGCCTTTTCCAAAAGATCGCGGCGGTAATAGAGGGCAAAGACCGGCTGAGAAATGGGCATGGCGATCATGCGCTGATCTCGTGTCGCCAGACGTTGCTTCAGGCCGTTAAAGACATCGACCTTTCGCGGCGTACCGTCGGCATCGACCGGTTCAAATGTTGAGAGCAGCTTCGCTTCGTCTAACGTGACAAGCTGGGAATTGGCCACGAAAATCAGGCGGGCGTCTCCCCCCGGTGGTTCCACTTTTTCGGTAAACTCCACACTGGCCCCGGTCTGGGCCTGCCATTCATCAATCAGTACATCCCAGAACTTGTTCAGTTCCCAATCGTCGGGACTGACAATTCTCATGCCGACACCCGCCAAGGGTTGTCCCACAGGTGCCTTTGGCCCAGTCGGACAACCCATCAGACCCAGGCAAGTGGCTCCCAGTCCGGCAAGAGTCCCTGTCACGAATGACCTGCGACAGATCAGCGCATTCGGGAACTCGTTGGAAAATTGATCAGATGATGGCATGGGAGGTGTTTTCAGCATCGAGTGAGGTCATGCGGACATCAACGTGGCACTTGGCTAAAACTGAGGCATTCTCACACAACCTCTGTGCGTGCCGTTTTTACCAGGCATTCAGGGCGTTTCTCACAGGCACAACCGGTTGTGTGGGCGTTCTTATTGTGGGCATAACTCCCTACGCCTTGCCAATCAGTTTCATGAACTCTGCTTCATCAAGAACAGGAACGCCGAGGGACTCTGCCTTGGTCAGCTTGCTCCCGGCATTTTCACCTGCCACGACGTAGCTTGTTTTTTTGGAAACACTGCTGGCTGCATGTCCGCCATGCTGCCGAATCAGGTCTTCGATTTCCTCTCGGCTGTATGTAGGGAGTGTCCCTGTCACGACAAGCGTTTTTCCGGTCAATGCTTTCTCGCCAGCTTCTTCAGTTGCAGCTGCCTCTTCTTTGTCAGTCCCCAGATTGAGGCCCAGTTCACGCAGTTCTTCAATCAGCGTCTGCCCATACCCGGATTGGAAAAACTGATGGATCGACGCGGCGATGACGGTTCCCACTTCGGGTGTGGCGGAGAGTTCTTCGATTGTCTGGTTTTTGATCTGATCAATGGAGCCAAATCGTTCGGCAAGAATCTGGGCCGTGCGTTGGCCGACATGCCGGATATTCAGGGCTGTCAGTAATCGCCATAAAGGCTGCTGGCAGGAATTGTCCAGTCCTGATAGCAAAGCTGTCACCGATTTTTCGCCCAATCGATCAAGATCCAGCAGTTGCTGTTGCTTCTCTCTCAGACGGTAGAGATCACTGATCGACTTCACCAAACCGCTGCTGACGAGTTGTTCGACCAGCTTGGTGCCCAGCCCTTCAATATCCATCGCCTGTCGTGAAGCAAAGTAGCGGAGGGACTCGCGGAAACGTGCCGGGCAATTGATGTTCGGGCAGCGGATATAGACTCCGCCATCATCCTGAACCACTTCGGTGGAACATTCAGGGCAATGCGTGGGAAACACGAACGGGCTGTAGTTCTCTGGACGAAGATGTTCTTCCACCCGTACGACATGAGGAATAATCTTACCGGCTTTTTCGACAACGACGGTATCGTTAACACCGATTCCCAGTCGTTCGATTTCATCGCGATTGTGGAGGCTGGAGCGCGAGACTGTGGTGCCAGCGATGGCGACAGGCTCCAGATTGGCAACGGGGGTCAGGACGCCGGTCTTCCCCACCTGCACGGTGATGCTCAGCACTTTGGTGGCTGCTTCGTACCGTTCCCATTTATAGGCCACGATCCAGCGGGGACTTTTGCTGGTCATACCCAGTTCTTGCCGCAAGGTGAGATCGTTCACCTTGAAGACCAGGCCATCGACTTCAAAATCAAGTGTTGGCAAGGCTTCCATCATCGGCTGGGCAGCAGCAAATGCGGCCTCGAAACTTTCGTGGCAAGCTGTCATCGGGACTGTGGGCATGCCGACGGCTTTCAACGTCTTGAGATAGTCGGCGTGGGTTTTGAAAGCAGCGGCATCGTCCTGATCAATCGCGCCGATCGAATGGGCGAAAAAACGGAGCTTTCGCTGGGCACAGAGTCTGGGGTCTAACAGTTTCAAGGAACCTGCGGTGGCGTTGCGGGAGTTCTTGAAAGGTTCTTCGCCTCGTTCCAGTTGAGCTGCCCGGACATGGGCGAAATCCTGATTGCTGATATAAGCTTCACCACGAATTTCCAGCAGGCGCGGCAAGGTGGATTCGCTGAAGAGAGATCCTTGCTGCCGGGGTTCTTCCAGAACGAGAGGAACCCCTTTGAGTGTCCGGGCGTTGTGGGTCACATCATCACCCATGCGGCCGTCGCCGCGTGTGACGGCCCGTGAGAGTTTTCCTTCATCATAGATCAATGAGAGTGCGACTCCATCGATTTTGAATTCAGCCAGCCATTCCATCGGTTTTTTCCAGCCGACTTCCCTGGCTCGAGTGGCCACACGATGACCAAACTCGGCTAGCCCCTCTTCGGTGTAGACGTTGTCGATGGAGAGCATGGGGATGGCATGTGCGACCTGCACAAAGCCATCGATCGGCTGGCCTCCCACTTTTTGTGAGGGACTGTCAGCCGTTATCAGTTGAGGGAATGCCGTTTCAAGTTCGACGAGTTTTGCCAGCAGACGATCGTAGTCGAGATCGCTGATCTCGTTGGTGGCATCCTGATAATAAAGCTGGTCATGCCGCCGGATTTCGGTTCTCAAATCCTTGATCAGCAGGGCGGCGTGATCGACGGAATCGGGAGTCCCCTGAACCAGAAATTGCATGTATGACATGGGTCAGCTCACCAGGGATTGGATTTCTGACAACAGTTCCAGAGACAGGAAACAGACCGTCTGTGCTTGCCACGATAGGCGAGAAAATGGTTATCGCAGTCGTGTCGAAGGGGGCTTTTTGGGCTTGATGGCGTGAGTTTTGAGGAAATCAAGCGTTCGTTGAAAGTCAGGCGGCAATGGGGCTTCAAAAACCATCCGCTTTTTGGTGATGGGATGGTTGAACGCCAGACGACGGGCATGCAGCGCCTGTCGGTCGATCAAAGTGTCGTCCGACTCTTCAGGCGTTTCCGGAAGAATATCAGAGATTTTCACACAGGATCGGCCTTCATACAACCGGTCGGCGATAATCGAATGTCCCAGATGGTGCATGTGCACCCGCAACTGGTGAGTTCGTCCGGTCTGAGGTTGCAGTTTCACATAAGTGAAACCTTTGAACCGCTGTTGTACTTCATAGAACGTGGCTGCCAGGCGGGCGTTGTCCCCCGGAGGACAGACCATCATCCGTTCGCGATTACGGAAGCTGACGCGCACATGCGTTTCAACAAAGTCGGCGTCGAATTGCATCTCGCCCCAGACGATGGCGTGGTATTCCTTCTCGACCGAGCGTTCTTCAAATTGCTTGCTGAGGTGCTGGTGAACGGTGTTGTCTTTGGCCACCACCAGCACACCACTGGTATCGCGATCCAGACGGTGCACAATCCCCGCGCGGTATTGGCCGGCGACATCGCTCAGGCTGTCAAAATGGAACTGAAGGGCGCCGGCCAATGTCCCCCGGTAGTTGCCGCGACCGGGATGCACGATCATGTTCGCCGTCTTGTTGATCACGCAGAAGGCTTCGTCGTCATAGAGGATATCCAGCGGAATGTCTTCCGGCTGCACGCGCTGATCAGGCTCGGCGGGTAGGGAAAACTCTATGACATCGTTGACTCGCAGCCGTCGGGAGATTTTGACGGGGAGGCCGTTAATCAGCACCTGACCTTCTTCAATCGTTCGCTGGAAGGCGACACGACTGAAGTTGGGATAAAGCCGACTGAGGTAATGATCCACGCGCCAGCCATGCGCTCTGGCTTCTACGGTCAGCACCAGCTGTGGGTTGTCAGCGAGACCAAAGAGTGATGGCTCGTTCATGGCAACCAGTTCCTGGAGAGATAAGGGGCGTTCAATGGAAGAGGCGAGAATCGGCACCAAGGCCCATCCTCGCCGGGAGTGACTCACGGATATTTTATCAACAGGATGCTGATCGATTCGATCAGAAACTGAGAACGTCTAACAAAACCAGTTGTGTATGCCGGAAAACGTGGAATGTTTGGTTATCGCAAACACTTGAGAGGTTTTGTTAAAGCTGGTTTCCGTTAAGGATTAGGAGCCTTCTCGGGAGCGGCTGGCTCAGTCGTGGTTGGCTCAGCAGTCGTTGGCTTGGCGGGTTGAGGAGCGGCTGTGCCTTCTGCTGCTGGAGTTTCGGGCTTGGCAGAGGAAGAGGGTGCTGGCGTGGGAGGAAGTTCGCCGGTCGCAGCACCTTCAGCGGGCTTATCTGTGACTGGCTTATCTGTCGCTGGTTTCTCAGGAGCAGGTGTTGTCGAGGCTGCGGGGGGGATTTCGTCAGCAGGAGATTTCACAGGAGACGTTGTTTCGGTTGAAGCACCAGCGGGAGGTGTCAGGCCAGGGAGATCCAGCCCGGGAAAGCCAAATGCTCCCCCCAAACCATCGCGTGGCTTGGCCAGAGGATCTGGCTTGGGGTTCTGCTGGCTATACCAGGAATAGAAATCCTGAGCTTGTGGTGATGCAAGAGCCTTGGCCCGTTCATCTGCAATCGGTTTGAAGATCGACTGAGGGAACTGAGCCGAAAGTTCTTCGTATTTGGTGATGGCGGGTTTGGTGTCGCCTGTGGAGGTCGCTTCGAGCACACGGGCCAGACCAAACAACGCCCGCTCGCGCAGGACTTCAGCGTAAGCGGCACCCGCCAGAAGCTTTTCAAAGGCTTCTTTGGACTGTTTGAATTCGCTGTTGGCGGCCTCACGGTTCCGGTTGGCCTGAAGCATCCCTTCGTCAAAACGAAGTTCGGCTGTTCTCAGCAAGGCCCAATCACCAGGGGGAGTCCCTTGATAGCGTTCCGCCAGCGATTCCATGTCGGCTGGGAGCGTGGCCCCTTCAATATCTGACCAGGCGGATGCCAATTGGGCAGATCGCGACGTTTCGTAAACAACATAAGCCAGCATCCCAATCACGAGAGCGGCAAAGACCACCACCAGTGTGATCCCGTACTTCTCGAAAAAGCCAGTGGACTTCAGCACCAGCTTGCCAAGTTCACGTTCTTGTAACTGTGCTTCAATGGTCGGTTCAGGCTTCATGGGGCCAGTTCATCGTTCGGAGTTAAAAAATTCGTCTATGACAACTCGCAAGAACAGCATCATCCGCCTGTTCCCGGCAAGTGGTACGACCACTCTGTCCAGACAGGTTGTTGAGCTTGTCCGCAGACTCGCTGGTCTGCTCATCACTCTTTGCTTCACCTGTCAAATCAGAATGGAAGCGCCACGAGCAGAGAATAAATGTGCCGAGCGGGAAGCGTCAAGCGAGCGACGAGCGAAGATCGCCGTAACTCCAAATCAAATCGGGAGTTGATTACAACTCAGAAACTTCTGGACTCTGCTTTTTGCAACCAGCTGCCCGCCCCGTTTCTCTGGAAAATCAACGGCAGTGCCCTCCTGAGTGGAGGGATGACCGGCAGCGCAGGTGATGATTTTACCACCCTGAAAAACCGCAAAGAAACAGGGTCCAGCGAGTTGCAACGCCGGACAGGAACGGACGTTACAGCTCAAGAGTGTTTCGTAACCTCATGTTGTGAAATGACTTAGCTGTTGCGAGAGATTCCGAAGTCTCCACCCACATTTCGCCAGATGGAGTGAATGTGGTTGGCGCCATCCTGAGTATTGTTGTACTCGATGGTAAACGTGGGGCCTTGAACGAGATAGTGGTGCGGCTGATAGCGATCAATTCCTCCCCACCAGGCAAAATGGATGTTATCCCAGCCGTTGCGTTCAATTTCGGCCTGCCGCAGCTGAGCGACTGGTTCGGTCATATTTGCCAGATATTCCCCGACCAGAGCACGCACCTGGGCTGCGGATTCCATTCCCATGTCGGGAAGGGACAAGCCTTGAGGGGCGCCGACGACTGGCTGAGCAACGGCCGGGCCAGAGATATCCTTGGGGGCTTCACTGGAAATGATCAACTTGGCGCGGGTGGCGTCATTGGCTTTCTGAACCACATTGCGAGCGAAATCTTCTTCATTGCCCAGCACTCGCAGGACACGACCGGGAGCCGACTCCATTGTGGCGGGGTTGCAGCCATAAAACTCAGGGGTGGAAGCAATCACCTTGTCGCCATCGAGGACATAGTTGAGCGAGAGATGATGTCCTTCGACGCGCCAACCCCACAGGCCGGTGCCCGGAGTCCCAAAGACGCTGAAATGATATTGCTCGGGGTCGCGGCGTTCGCGGCGTTTTTCGCGGTCGCCCGCTTCATAAAGGAAGAGGACTTCTTCCAGACTCATGATCTTGATGGCCTGGTCATAGCCGGTTTCTGTCAGGCCACTTTTCATCAGAGCATATGCCGACCTGCGAGCAGGGCCGGTCAATGCGCGCAGCTTGATCCCTTTGCGGGGCTTGGGAATAAAGTGCCAGTTGACTCGTTCGGGATCATCAAACGAAAACTGCACCATCGCGCGCTGCTCATCACTGAGGGATTGCAGAAACTTGTTGGCAGCTGCGACAATTTTAGGGCTGGCAGGGATCGGTTGGTTGGCAGCCGTTTCCTTGGCCCAGACGCTGTGGGAAGAGTACCGTGAGGCTCCCAGACCCAATGCCATGGCTCCAAGAAACAGACGTCGATTGAATTCCATGGTGTCAATCCTCAAAACATTATGGGCTGGGGGAAGTTCTGGTGCTGTGTCTCGGCTTCGTCCTGGGGTCGATGTTGCGGCAACGTCCTTCGTTGTTGGACTATGCTGCTGTTTCAACCCTGTTTTTTAAGTTTGACGAGCCACTGGGTGGGTTTTCAGGCGAAGAACAAACTGGCAGGCCGTGCGAAATACGATTGGGAGATGCCTTCATGTGGCAAATCCGGTATCTTTCAGATCAGTATCAGTGGATATGATTGAGAGACTAACTCATCCATGAACTGGTGACAACCAGGCAACGTTTTCATTTTTCATCTTCTCAAATTCAAAGCGATGTCATGCCGAACCGTCGAAACTTTCTGGCTGCGTCTTCTCTGGCTGCTGCGGGCGTAGCGATGGGCGGGGTTGAATTGGCTCAAGCCAGGGCGAATGCGGAGAAAACTCAGGCTGTGATTCAAGCCAGCACCTCCGCGCGTCCTTTTCGATATTGCCTGAACACCAGCACGATTCGCGGGCAGAAGCTTCCGCTGGTGCAGGAAATTGAGATCATCAGTCAGGCCGGTTACGACGGCATCGAGCCGTGGATCAATGAAATCGATGCTTATGTTAAAGAAGGTGGGACACTTCCTGATCTCAAAAAACGGATCGCTGATGCAGGGCTGACCGTTGAAAGTGCGATTGGTTTTGCGGCGTTTCTTGTGGATGATCCTGCCCAGCGGCAAAAGGGTCTGGATGAAGCCCGGCGGTGTATGCGATTGGTTCAAGCGATTGGCGGCACCCGGATTGCTGCGCCTCCTGTCGGTGTCACCGATCGTACGGGCATGAATCTGGATGTCCTTTCTGAACGGTTTGCTGCTCTGGTGCAGGTGGGCCGGGAAGAGGGAGTCTGGCCTCAACTGGAATTGTGGGGCTTCTCCAAGACTCTGCACAAACTGGGTGAGGTCGCATACCTGTTGGCTCAGTGCGGGGACACGCAGGCTCTGGCGCTGCTGGATGCTTATCACATTTATAAAGGAGGTTCAGGATTCGGGGGATTAGGAGCTTTTGCCGGTTCGCACATGAAGTGTTTCCACATCAACGACTATCCGGCTGATCCTCCCTGGGAAGCGATCAAGGATGAACACCGCGTTTATCCCGGTGATGGTGTCTGCCCTTTGACTGAGTTGCTGACCATGCTGCATGCCAGCGGCTTCAATGGTGCCCTCTCGCTGGAATTGTTTAATAGAAGCTATTGGCAGCAACCGGCTGATGTGGTGGTTAAAACAGGGCTGGAGAAGGTGAAAGCTGTGGTTGCAAAAGCCGGATTTGTCAGCTGATTGACAAAGTTCTGCTGAAGTGGGAGTGGTCGGAGTCGTTTGCCGGGTTATGCTTCACCAGTGCTGCATTGTGGCTCAGAGTCTGTCGGGAAGTATCAAATCCTTCTTCCTGAGGGAGAGGGTGGCAGGCCGGATGAGGGGGGAGCAAGTGGCTCTCGATGAGGTTTTGTGCATTGCCATTGGAAACACTGATGGTTCATCAGCCCTCACCCCGGCCCTCTCCCGCAAGCGGGAGAGGGAGTTTTCTCAGACAGGCTCTCAGTGAAACTCAGGTTGCGCGGGGAAGGCAGGCGTTGGGCGAGAGTCTCATCACCGGACAGAGTGAATCGATGAAAGCCGGCGGGGTCATGCCGTCGGTTTCTGCGGTTGCGCAGGCATTACCAGGGCTGCAATCATCGCAGCCACTGATTGCCGTTCAAAACCTGTCTCTGCAATATGCCACTGGCCCTAAAATTCTGGATGAGACTCAACTGAAGGTCGCTGAAGGAGAGTTTGTCTCGCTGTTGGGGCCATCAGGATGTGGCAAGTCGACCTTGTTACGGATCATTGCCGGATTGATCCCGGCGACAAGTGGAGAAGTGACTGTCGGGGGATTGAATCCCGTTTCTGCCCGAAAAACGAATCGTCTGGCGTTTGTCTTTCAGGATCCTACGCTGCTTCCCTGGCGAAATGTCAGAGATAACATCCGCTTACCGTTAGAACTGCGCGGCGTTCCTTATGCTCAACAAATGGCGGCTATTGAGCAATGCTTGCCGCTAATCGGGTTGAATCAGGCTGATGGGTACAAGCGGCCTCGCAATCTCTCGGGTGGGATGCGGATGCGGGTTTCGCTGGCTCGGGCTTTGGTGACTGATCCGCAGATGGTGCTGATGGATGAACCGTTTGCCGCTCTGGATGATGTCCTGCGTCAACAGCTCAATGAAGAGATTGTTCATTTGCGAATGCGAAAGAAATGGACGGGCGTGTTCGTCACACACAATGTGGCTGA
Source organism: Planctopirus sp. SH287 (assembly GCF_056500625.1). Classification (NCBI taxonomy): domain Bacteria; kingdom Pseudomonadati; phylum Planctomycetota; class Planctomycetia; order Planctomycetales; family Planctomycetaceae; genus Planctopirus; species Planctopirus sp. SH287. The sequence goes on from NZ_CM151403.1 coordinate 5,070,529, forward strand.
AGCGGTCTTTGTGGCGGATCGCGTGGGGTTGATGAGTTCTAAGCCGGGGCGGATTGTGGAAATGCTTCCGGTGCCGTTTGGCCCTCAACGAACAACAGAACTACGAGAGACGGTGGAGTTTGCTCAGTTTGTCGGTCAGGTGAGCCGACGATTGCGGGAGATCATGGCAAGATGACAACTCCTGTTTTGTCGGGCGATTTCGGGTCAAATTCCCGCTTCAAACGAATCCTCTTTTCATGGGGATGGACGATCCTTTCGCCGGTGTTGCTGTTTCTGATTGTGCTGGTCTGCTGGGAGGGGGCTGTTCGCTGGTGGGAGATCAAGCCTTACGTGCTTCCCAGCCCTTTGCAGGTGTTGCGGGCGGTGGAAGATGGCCGGGAGAAATTGACCCAGGCACTGCTGCTGACGGGAGGATCTGCGGTGACGGGGTTTCTGCTCAGTGTGGTTGTGGGAACGCTGATTGGTTGTGTGTTTTCGCAATCATCGATCATCCGTAACAGTGGCTATCCTTATGCGATTTTTTTGCAGACCGTGCCGATTATTGCTGTCGCTCCTCTGATCATCCTGTGGCTGGGGCGTGGGTTTGGTGGAGTGGTGGCTGTTGCTTTTGTGATCAGCCTTTTCCCCATGATCGCCAATGCCACGGCAGGGTTGGTCAATATCGATGCCGACTTGTTGGATTTGTTTCGTCTGAACAACGCTTCGCGATGGCAAATCCTTCTGAAGCTTCGTCTGCCCAACAGCATTCCTTCGTTATGCACCGGTGCCCGGACGTCGAGTGGACTGGCCGTGGTGGGAGCGATTGTGGGAGAGTTTTATGCGGGATATGGTTCAAAGCACTTTGGGTTGGGATTTATTATTCGACAGAATACTGATCTGGTGAAAACGGATGCCCTGTTCGCTGCGGTGCTGGCTTCAACACTGCTGGGGCTGGTCATTTTCGGGGCGGTGGGCCTGTTCAGCATGACTCTCCTTTCCCGTTGGGCACCGGCGGCGCCGGGCGAGCAACGTTAACCTTGATCACAATTCACACGCGTTCCCTTCAGGAAACCGGTATGAACATGACAATTTCTGTTTCGAGACGCGTCTCTCTTTTCGCGGCAGCAGGGCTGGTGTTGAGTCTTTTTTCACTGGCGGGGGGATGCTCTTCTGATGCGACCATATCAGCCAAAAGCACAGAGGCGAAAGGGAAGAATGGCGCTCCGCTCACTCCGGTGGAAATCACTTTGAACTGGTTTCCCGAAGCGGAGCATGGAGGTTATTACGCCGCTCTGATCAAGGGCTATTATGAGGAAGAGGGTCTCGCGGTGAGTATTAAGCCGGGGGGGCCGGATATTCCCGTTGTTCAATATGTGGCTGCGGGACAATCCCAGTTTGGTGTCGACAATGCCGATAAACTGCTGCTGGTGCGTGCTCAGGAAGCAGATGCGGTGGCCGTGCTGGCCCCATTACAGGACAGCCCGCGCTGTCTGATGGTTCAGGAAAGTTCCGGGATCAAAACCTTTGATGACCTGGCGGCGAAACCCAAGTACACACTGGCCATGAATCCCGGGCAGCCGTTTGCCATGTTCCTGCAAAAGAAGCTGGATCTTTCCAGGGCCACGATTGTCCCTTATGGCGGAAGTCTTGTTCCGTTTCTGACTGAGAAAGACTTCGGCACACAGGCTTATAATTTCAGTGAGCCGTTCAATGCCAAAAAGCAGGGAGGCCAACCTGTTAATCTGATGGTTTCCGATCTGGGATTTAATCCTTATACCAGTCTGCTCATTACCAGTCAGGCATTGATTGAAAAAGACCCGGCTCTGGTGGAGAAAGTGGTCAGAGCCTCTTTGAAAGGCTGGCAGACGTATCTGAAAGATCCTCAGGCGACGAATGAGTACATCCATTCTCTCAATCCTGATATGGGAATGGATATCCTTGATTTTGGCGTGGAAACACTGAAGCCTCTCTGCGAACCTGCCCGGCTTCCTGCTGGCCATCTGGGAAAAATGGAGCCGGAGGAATGGGCGAAACTTTCGCAGCAACTGGTCGATATCGGTGCGTTGGATGCGGCCAAGCATGCTCCCGAAAAGGCTTACAACACCCGATTCTTTGATGTCGCGACGACCAGTGAAAAAAGCAGACTCCCTAAAGGCGACAAGCTGCTGATTTCACCCCTCCGTCAACCGCAAGTCTCTGATAGCGTAGATCAACCTTGAGCCAGCCTGTTTGAAAAGACATGCCGTGCCGATCAGGTCAAGTGCCCGCCGTCGAGCCATCCGATGGCATGCGTCCTCGTTATGAAGTTTTTATTGATTAAACCCGATGACGGCTATTCACCAATAGCCGACTGGAGATCTTTGAGCATGAGTTTCAACGCCATTCCAAACATGATGACCCGCCGGCTGTCAGTCTCTCTGGTCGGCTTATCGCTGATCAGCACTTTTTGTGCATGTGGCCCCGGGTTTACAGAACCGATGCAGAAATCCCCCGATTCCATCATTGGCAAGACCACGCAGGATGTGGGCGAGTTCAAGCCGGAAGAGAAGAAAGAAGTCAGTGATCACAAAGTGAACGTGACCAATCCCATCACCGGCCCGCTAGAGGCGTATCGGCCAATGGTTGAGCGGGCGATGGTGGCTCAGATTGATCACGCAGTCAGGCTTTATGAAGCGGAGAATGGAAAATACCCCGCGACCTATGAAGAGTTCATGGAGCAGATCATCAAGCGAAACAACATTCGCCTGCCTGTCCTTCCGGGTGGCTGGAAGTACGAATACAACGTGGCAGAGCACAAACTGGAAGTCGTCAACAATGCCCCCGCTGAACCTGCCGCACCTTAAGCATCAGGCTTCAATGGCGATATTTTCCCTGATGATCAGTAGGATATTCCCAAGTTCTCGTGCCTCTTTTTTGCCAAAAATCTGCTGTCGGCAAGGTTGTGCTAGCCTGGCACTCAGCTGAAACGGAGTCTTCATGGAATCTCAGGTCGAGGGCCTGCGCGACGAAGCGAATCGCTTTGCCGAAGAATTTCAAAAGGTTCGTCGTGCGATCAGCGATGTGATTGTTGGCCAGCAGGTGGCCATTGAATCGGTGCTGGTGGCGATTTTTGCTGGTGGAAATGTTCTGCTGGAAGGGGTTCCCGGCCTGGGAAAGACGGAATTGGTCAAGGCCCTCTCGCGCGTGCTGGCGCTGGAGTTTCGTCGCATTCAATTCACCCCCGATTTAATGCCTGCCGACATCATTGGCACGAATATCATGTCGACCGATGAAGCGGGCCGATATCGCTTCGAGTTTCGCAAAGGGCCGATCTTCACGCAGTTATTGCTGGCTGACGAAATTAATCGTGCCTCGCCAAAAACACAGTCGGCCCTGCTGGAAACGATGCAGGAAGGCTCCGTGACGACGGGGGGGATCATTCATCATTTACAGCAGCCCTTCTTTGTGCTGGCTACACAGAATCCCGTGGAACAGGAAGGGACTTATCCCCTCCCGGAAGCGCAGCTTGACCGATTCCTCTTCAAAGTGGTGGTTCCATTTTTGAACCGGGCAGAGCTTAATGAAGTGGTCAGCCGGACGATTCTCAAGAAGCCCGTGGAAACGCCCCAGTTGCTGACGGGTGACCGGATTCTCGAGTTGCGGCAACTGCTGGAAAAAGTGGTCGTGACGGACATTATCCGTGATTATGCCTGCCGGCTGGTTCTCAGCACTCATCCGCAGACCGAGGACGCACCGGCAGAGGTCAAACAATTCGTGCAGTGGGGAGCCAGTCCACGAGCGGCCCAGGGGCTGATTCGTGCAGCACGTGTCAAGGCTCTGGCTGACGGAAGGCCTTATGTGGCCATTGATGACATTCGTGCTTTTGCTCAGGAAGTGCTTCAGCACCGTGTGCTGCTGAATTATGATGGGCAGGCCGAAGGGATCGAAGCCCGCTCATTGATTCAGCAGTGCGTGAAGTCTCTGAAGGAAACCGCTCAGTAATCCGAATCGCAATTTGAAAGGGTGCGTTGATGATCTCGAAAGCATGCTTGCCCAAACGCCGCAAGTATGGCGCGCAACGTGTCGTTAAAACCTGGGGTCTGTAGCAGGACAAATGACGTACAGATGCCGGCACACTGGCTTGGAAACGGGTTTAATGGTTGCGGCCGATATGAGCGATCAGGCGGCTGGGTGATTCGAGTTTGGGAAGCTGCAAAATGGTGTCTGACTCCAAAGGAGTCGTGACGTGCATTGGCAGCACGACGGTAAAGACACTCCCTTTACCAAATTCACTTTGTAGACGAACTTCACCACCCATCAATCGCGACAATTCGCGAACAATTGATAGTCCCAGACCTGTTCCTTCATATTCTCGGGTCAGCAGATCTTTCTGCCCGGGTGTTGATTGTCCCTGACGGAACTTCTCAAAGACGCGTTCCTGTTCTTCCAGAGGAATGCCGATGCCGGTGTCTTCTACAATCAACGCCAGGTGATCGCGTTCGGCGTTGGTGTCGGAAGGGTTGGTGCCTTCTTCGGAAAAATGCTGGGCCGTGCACTGCTCCACACGCACGCGAACCTTGCCGCCATCGGGTGTAAACTTAATCGCGTTAGAGAGCAGGTTTCCCAAAACCTGCTGCAATTTCCCGGCATCCTGCCAGAGCAGGGGGATCTCGGTGGAAACATCGCTGGTCAATTCCAGATGCTTCTTTTCAGCCAACGGCATCAAAGATCCCACCTGTCTTTCGACAAGATCGTGAATTGAAAAGTCACTGGGATGCAATTCCATCCGACCGCTTTCAATCTTGGCCAGATCGAGCACGTCGTTGATCAGATTCAACAGATTTTTGCCAGCCGTTTGAATGTTGGAAACATACCGTCGCTGCTTATCGACCAGCGTAGGGTTTCCCAATAGCACTTCACTAAAGCCCAGAATGGAGTTCAGCGGTGTCCGCAATTCATGACTCATGGTGGCCAGGAATTCGTTCTTGATTTTATTGAGTTCAAAGAGCCGTAAGTTGACCTGTGCCAGTTCATCGACCTTGCTATCGAGGTCGTGGTTCACATGTTGCAACTCTTCCTGAACCGTGACCAGATGACGCAACATGCGGTTGAACGCATGGGAGAGTTCTTCAAATTCGTCACCGGTGCGGATATCGGCCCTCATATCCAGGCTGCCACGGGCAATGGCATCGCTGACATCTTTCAGGTGCAGCACCGGCTTGACAATGACGTAGCGGACAATCGCATAGGCCGCCAGCATTGCCAGGAAAGCGGTGACAATGGCCGTGGTGAGCAGGATGGCGTTGTTCCACGCCAGCGAACGTTGGGTTTTTTCGAGCGGGAGAGAAATCTTGACCATTCCGATGAGATCGCCGGCTCTGAGCTTGGGATTGCGGTTGTGTTGACGATGACAATCGAGGCAGGATTCGGTGGCATAGACGCCGCCGTAATAGACATATTCCTGCCGGGCGCGTTCGCGGATGACCTTGATGACTTCAGATTCTCCGCCACGAATGGCCTCTAATGCGATGTGGCCTTCACCATCCATGGGTCGAGAAGGATTGGAAAGTTCGGCGTTGAGGAGCGTCCAGCTGTAATCCTTGAGTCCTTCGGGTTTTAGCTCAGCCGCCATGCGTTCCACGTTGTCGGTGCCGATATTGCCGCTGTCAGACCACTTCCAATGCTTCTCCATGACGATGGGAGCGACGAGCAATCGAGCCGTGGTCTGGTTTTGACGAAAGACCAGGTCGGTGGTCTGCCGGGCATAGAGATAGAAGCTGCCTGTGATCAGCAGCAACAGCCCGCTGCCAAAGAGAAAGCGACATTTTCGTTCAAGGCTGGTTTCGCCCAGCATGCGTTTAATCGATCGATAGGACATGCCCGCGCGCTTTAGCCCCCCACCTTGAGAGTCACTGGTGCATACTGCATGACAACCACGCACAGGTCGTCACGTTGAGACCGATCATCGGCAAAGGCCTCAATTTCTGCGACCAGAGCCGTTACAAAGGCGTTGGCTTCCCATTTCTGTTTTTTCAGCAATGCCACGACACGTTCGCGGCCGTACATCTCTTCGTTGCTGTTCATTGCTTCGGTGATGCCATCGGTATAGACCACGATCATTTCGCCGGGCAGCAATTCAAATTCCAACTCATGGTAGGCCGTGCCGATGGGTGCCAAACCTAATGGCATTCCCGAAAATTTCAGTCCGAGAACTTCAATCGCTCCATTTTGACGAACAATCAGCGGTGGAAGATGGCCCGCGTTCACGACACGTCCCACACCAGAATCCGGTTGCAAAGCGAGCAGCAGCATTGTGACGAAACGATGTCCCAGCCCGCCGGAATTCATCTCGCGGTTGAGCGCCTGCATGACTTCAGGCCAGCTATTTTCTGCGAGGACATGATAGCGGGTGGAGGCATAGAGTCGGGCCATCAGCAAGGCTGCGGGAACGCCTTTGCCAGCCACGTCAGCAATGGCGACGGCCAATTCATCACTGCTGGATTTTTCGGGTTGAGGGATATAGTCGAAATAGTCTCCACCGACCTGATGCGCTGCTTCATAAAAGTCGGCGAATTTCCATGATTTGAGGGTCGGGCGACTGGAAGGAAGAAACCCCATTTGAACTTGAGCCGCAAAATGCAGTTCGCGATCCAACGCTTTTTTGCGGACAACAGCCGCGTGCATGGCGGCATTATCAAGGGCCAGAGTCACCTGGGTACTGACGCTGACCAGCAACTCCAGATCTTCATTGGTAAAGGGTTGAATTAAATCCTGGGAACTTAATTGAATGACACCCAAGGCTTCCGTGGGAGAACGCATCAGAGGCACACAGACGACGGAGCGAATTCTCATTGATGCCAGCGATTCACTCCGATTGAACCGGGTGTCTTCAGAAGCATCCGCCGAGAGAATTGCCTGGCCGTTCTCCATGGCCTGCTGAATGATCGTCATGCTGACGGGCACGTTTTCCTGGTGCTCACCACTTCGAGACCATGTTGCCCTGACCGCCAGTTTCGGAGTTCGGGCCTGATTGGCAGCATCGGTGTTGGGGAAATCGCTGTCCGATTTCAATAGAAAGAAGCCGTATTCCGCCTGAGGAAAAATCCGAAAGAGCGACTTCAAAACGGTAGGCAGCACATCTTCCAGGTCGAGCAGGCCACCGAGTGCTGACGAGATTTCCAGAATGGCGCTCAGTTTGACCTCGGGCTTCACATTGATGCGAATTCCTTCTCTTGTGGCGGCATCCAGGGTGGAAATAATCGAGGACTTGCCGCCATCGTCATTATCATCTCGCTCTGCTGGCGACGTGTAGGCCTCATGTTCAGAAGACAACGTCGCGCGGCCGGGGTGTTCAATCACCCGGTGTTCTGAGAAGACAGGATGAGCCCAGGCAGAATCGGGAGGGGGCGCACTCCCTTCCGATCGATGAACTTCCCGTGATTCGACCGCCGTTGACTTGTTTTCATTCGATGGCCGCTTGCGCAAGTGGCGCGTGAGAGGGCCAGTGTGAAATTCAAAGACGAAATCGCATACTCGAACAATGTCTCCATCGCGGAGCAGACGAGGCCCTGGAATTAATTCGTTGTTGACATACGTGCCGTTGAGGCTGCGCAGATCCTCAATCCGGCACTGGTCATGCTCGTGGATAATCTGGGCGTGATGGCGGCTGACCGATTGATGATCCAGCACAATCTGACTGGAGGCATGCCGTCCCAGGATCATGCGAGCTTCAATCAGCTCAACGACCTGTCCGACAATCGGCCCTTTGATCACCTTCAGACTAGCCACCGACGTTTGCTCCTCAAATTGATGACACTCACCGTGATGGACAGACGGGATTTTGAATTCATCAGAAACAGGTTGTACCACAGCAACAACGTTGACGTTTCATCCGGTCAAATAAACTTGCCAGAGATCACGTTTCGCCAAATCACAACCTCACCCCATCAGAGGGCTACGATCATCCGACAAATGTCGTGAGGAATGACTTATCGACAAAACGTCTTCATGAGTTGACTGGGAGAAGTTTACTCTGAATTCCGCAGAGGGGCACCCCGACTTTATCGGGAATCCTGTAACAGAGAATCACATTGTCTTCAGGTTCCTGATTGACAGCTTCTTATTCAACGGTTTGGGGCAAAGGCTGTTTGTTATCGATCAAGGCGGATGTCACGGGGAGCAGCGTTTCTTCTGAAGTGAGGCTCAGGAGCGGCTTTAATCGTCGATCAAGAACAAGCCACCCGATCGTGAGACCGATCGCTGCTCCAGCCAGAACATCACTGGGGAAGTGTGACAGCGATTGAATCCGTTGAATTCCGACCATGCAGGCCAATATCAGAAACCAGACGCGACCTCGGGGATAACAGGCTGATAGAACCACTGTTAAGCCAAAAGCCGTGGCGGTATGGCCTGAAGGGAAGCTGTGGCTATGAAATTTTCCATCCAGAATGGGGAGCAATGATAACACGGTGTTGGTGACTTGGGGATCCTTCAATTGCAGTTCACGAGGGCGTTTTCGCTCCACGAGTTGCTTGGCCACGTCGGCCGTGAGACCGGCGCCTAACGAGGCCACCAACAGCCAGGGAATAAGGCGCTTCTTCACGGGGTCGAGCACGCCGACTGTGATGACGATCAGCAAGGCCCCAAACGCCTGGCCGTAATATTCACCGGCTTCAAAAAAGTCCTCGATAACGCCTTTTGCCGGATACTGGTGAACCCATCTTGCGAAGAGAAGATCCCACGAGAACGACAGCATCATTGCCACCACCAGCAGCACCAGAATCGCCCAGCGAGCTTTCGGTGAAGTGGATGGCAGATTTTGAACCGAGGTCATCGTGGCCATCGGCCATCCCTTAAGCGATGTGACAGAATGCAGCACAGCCTGTGGAGCGATCGTCGCTGCCCGGCTGAGTTTGACCCAACAGCTATTGGCAAGCCCGGAAGGCAACGACCCGTTTGGCGGCGATTATCACTGATTGAAGCCACACTGCGAAGTGACAATCTCTTTTACGGTGACTAACTGGCGGATTTTTCCTTGGAAATTGAAGTCTGTTTTCACAATCCCTTCGCAATATTCATCAAATCGCGACCAGCTCAGATGAAGCACAACCGGGCACGGTCTGACATAACCGGTATGATCCGTCCTTCCGTCGTGAAGAAAAGCCAGCACAAATGAACAGGCGGCAACTCTCTTGTCATGGAACAACTTTTCGTTACACTTTTGGTCTACGCGGGAGTTGACCACCATTCCTGCGTGCTGGAGAGGTGGCTGAGTGGTCGATAGCACCGCTTTGCTAAAGCGGCGTGGGAGTCAAATCCTACCGCGGGTTCGAATCCCGCCCTCTCCGCTTGTTTTTCTGAGATTGGCTATTTCCGCACATTTATAACCATTTTCCGGTTCAAACGAGTCGGTTCAACTTTATACCGACAGGCCAATAATTTTCGCAACTATTTACCAGAATGGTACTTACGCGGTTCAAATCCCGCCGCCACTTTGACAGGCCGACTTGGTCCCAGCCTGCCCTGCGGTTTTGCGCTGTAAGCGTTTTTGCAGGTTATACTTGAGGCGTTTTTCTTTTCTGTTGGCATCTGCTCATCTACGCCATAACACCTCCGCGCGGTTATGGCTGATGCCAAATATGCCCAATACCGTGACGGCTTCCGTGCGTTCCAAGACGCGACGTACTTCGCGTTCTGAAACTCAAATTCGCTCTGGTACTACACCCGCGCCGACCAGAACCGCTTCATCGACTGCCCCGTCCAGTTTTAGACTAACCGCCTGAAGAACTTCTTCCCAAGCGAAGACACCGCGAACACAAGATCCTCTACGTGAAAGCCGACCTGCGGCGTAGCGATCTGATGTATTATGGCCAGGCTGCGGACGGGGAGATTTCGAGCACGGCCGAACCTTTCCAGGCCTTTCGGTGTCGCATGAATGAATGGATTACGGAGAATGTCTGCGCTGAGGAGATTCACAATGACGATTGCCGAGTTCCGGCAGATGATTTCCGACATGTCCCAGGATCGCGTGCATCCCGCAGTCTACGCTGACTACTTGAAACACAAGCGAATGCCGGACAAGACGAATCCGCACAAATATTTACGGGAAGAGTATTTACCGATCCTCGCCGTCCTCAACGCCCGGAGCGTTCCCGAGGATCAGCAGATCGAACTCGGAGACGAGAAGCAGAACTGGGATGCCCGGATCGCCGAGGCCGAATTGTGGGAAGTGGTGCAGGCCGTACCCAAGGACGAGCACATGATCAGATTGGATATCGCATCGGGTGGTGCCAGCCCCGCGACCTACTTCGAGCATGCACAAGATCACCTGCAGTTCCCTCGCGCAATCGTTGACGCCATCGAGTCAAAGCAAGCCAAGCGGTACGCGGACCAAAGCACTCTGATCGTCGCCTTTGATGGAGACTACTCCTTCGAAGACGATGATGTGATTCGTGGGTGGATTGAAGAGGTACAGCGCGTTTGCAGCCGGGGAACGTTTCAAGAAATTCTGCTGGTCGAACGCGCCCGTTTGAAAATTTTCAAAGTCTTCTAGCCGTCTGAAATGTCAGCCGAAAGAGACGTGTGGGGGACATGTGATGGATCTGAGGACGCCGCTCGTTACTCAAGACAAGCTTCACTCGAACTTTCGAGCATTGATCGCTCCCGGATTCTTCGACGAAGAGTGGGATACGCTGCACAAGTGGGCAGACGGGTTCGTTGACCGCGATGGCAAGTTCGTCAGGGAATTCCAGACTACATTCAATTCTTCGTTCTGGGAACTGTATCTTCACGCCGCGTTTCGAGAACTCGGTTTTACTGCAGACTACTCCTTCAATCGTCCTGACTTCGTCCTCCAGTCGGCCGCAGGTACACCGGTCGTCGCGGAAGCGGTGATTGCCAGCCACGCGGACGGGTATTGCCCCGAGTGGAGGCGGTCCCTCGACCAGTTGGTAAATGCCGACCGGGAAGAAACGGTCCACATCGCGACGATTCGGTTGGCGAGTGCGATCTGGTCGAAATACAAGAAGCTGAAGGAGAGCTACGCCGAACTCGATCACGTCAAGGGCAAGCCGTTTGTGATCTGTGCAGCACCGTTCGAACAGCCCACGTTCTTCATGCAGAACGATAATGCGCTGCGACGAGTTCTGTACGGCTTCGATCAACCGCTGTGGATTCCGACGCCAGATGGAAAGCGAATGCCGATCGGCCAATCTTCGCTACCCGAAATCATCAAGGATAATGGAGCGACGATCCCACTCGGGTTCTTTACTTCAACGATGATGCCGGAAGTCAGCGCGGTCATCTTCAGCAACACGGCCACAATCACCAAAGTGCGTGCGCTGACCAAGAATGGGAAACTGAACGCCATTTTGACGGCAGCCCGGTTCAACGAGAATGGGCTCCACCCTCACTACATCTCTAAGCCGCGAGCAGAGTTCGAAGAGACACTGCTGGACGGACTGCATGTCTGCATCAATCCATTCGCAGACCATCCACTCGATCTGGAGCCATTTCAGGGACGAGAAATCGCGATTCACGTTTATGCCCATGAGTCCGGTGAATATCTCCCGTTGTCGCCCGACGGTTTTCTCTTTCAGCACGGCTCCATTGCGATGACGTCCGGCAGTGGCGTCAAGAATCTTGAGGAGATTGCGGATGACGAATACAAGCGACCCGTGTATCCGGTGCGCAAGGAGAAAGAACTGTTCTCCGTGGCGGGGAACGTGGCTTTCTATCTCGACAACCATCTCGCTCACCACCGAGGTTGGACCATCTGTGTTTGCAGGGATACGATTGACGACGACTGGATGGCACAGGCGACGACTGGAACCCACGGCACACTCGGTGCCTATCACCAGGCCGACAAGTCCAACCTGCTCTTGGGTGAAAGGTCGTACTCAACGAAGGAGCAGGCGTTCGAACATATTCTCAAAGCGCTCGACCGCCATCTGGATAAGCCGTTGATCGAAGCACATCGTATTGAGCGGGCGAAGGCACAAAAGTCCCTGGAGAAGAAGCAGCGACGCAAGGAGAAGAAGGCGGAACGAGTACGAAAGAAGGACTCGAGGCGACGATGAGACTTGTTCGGTCAGCGACATCACTGAAACCGGCTTCGTCGTCGATCATGAGCATGCCAAGTTCACGCAATCCGCTTCTCGGCCAATTTTGCTTGCGCCTTTTCACGGATCAAGCTCTTCGAAGTCACTGCAGTATTTGAGTTTAACGGTTCACACGGTCATTTCCCTCTGTCAAAGCATCGAGAAATCGTCGCAGTTCCGATCCCCAGCCTCTCACCCCGGCGATAAAAAGTTTAAATGGCGTTCTGTCCTCTCCGCTGATGTTGCATCGACGTAGCGTTCGTGTTGCGATTGCGTTGTTTTTTCTGGCTAGCATCTCCTGCCGAGCGCTTGATCGGAGATCTTTGCGAGGTCGATTCAATGCATCCCAATTGCCCAGTGGGTTCGGGTTTGTGGATGCCGTGTGGTATTATCCAAGCGTTCGGAGGATAACAGAAGTTCTGCTACCGGAGGTTGACCTATGGGCGTTCGCCAAACCCGTGTCTTTGTGCCGTCCAATGAACAGCACGGTGACTGGGCAGAGACGCTCATCGGCAGGGTGTTTCAACCCATCACAGCTCAGTTCACTGGCTCGCTCAACTGGTTCTGGTTTTCCAGGTACGGGTCGTCCGCCGACGACTCTGGCGACTGTGATATTGCAGAGATTCCTGACGAGTACAAACAACCTCTTCAACCCAATCAGGGCGGATTTCACCGAAGCTTGCGGTTCCGGTTTAACATCAACGACGCAGACCAAGTAGCTTTCGAGACTCGACTCCAGCAACTCATTACCCAACATGGATACTGCGTCTCTGACATCCGCGACTACGACTACGTGGCCGACACCGGAAGCCATCGCTTCCTCGGTGTAGAGAACCGGACGGCTGGCCGCGATGTTCAACGAGCCGATCTCGTCACGCACCTATACCAGACGATTTCTCAGCTCGTAATCGACTGCTTGGTCGGTCCCGATCAGGCGAACAGGTTTGTGATCGAAACGAATGACAATTCAGAGAATCCCAATGGCTCGACCTTCGAGTCTCTCCACCACCTGTTCTACAACATCACCCAAGTCCCTCTTTCGGTCTTAATCGCTGTTGGACCGCAGGCAGGGTTTTTGGGAACATTCTGGGGACAGCCGCGGAAGGCACAGCAGCGCCAAGTCAATGGGCAAATCATCACCGAGGTGTTCGTGCCATACTGAGGCACTGTCGCCATCGCCGAACCGGCGCTGCGTCTGGCAGACGGGGTGCGCAATCGCTTTCCCAAGTTCGTAGCTCCGAGTTCTTCACCGACAGGTGAGTTGGATCGCTTGTGCGGTCATGTCCCATTCGCCGAAATGTTGAAAAATCGTTGCAATCCAGTATCCCAGCCCCGGACCCCGGCGATGAAAAGTTCAAACGGCGTCCTGTCCTCTCCGCTTGTATTGTGTCGAATTGCACTCATGCTACAGTCGCGTTGTTTTGGCTGGCGTCCTTTGCCGTGCGCCTGATCTGAGAGGAGCGCTGCCGAGTGAGACACAGCACAAAGGGATGGACGAGCCGATCCAGTCGGGTATCAACAGCTCAATTCGTTCTGAACATCACAAATTCAGTTCTGCAATACATCCCAACACCGCGAAGCCATGCCAAATCAACCTGCGCCGCTAGAATTTGAGCAATTGCGTGTGGCATATGCGGCCTTCAATGCCCGCGATATCGACGCCGCTCTCGCGACCATGACGGCGGATGTCGCTTGGCCACGAGCGTTCAAGGGCGGTTTTGTCGATGGTCAGCAAGCCGTTCGCGCCTATTGGACAGAGCAATGGAGCGAGATCAGCCCGCATGTGGAGCCGATAGCTTTTCACCTTGAGGGGGACGGGTGCATCCTCGTCAAGGTTCATCAGGTTGTGCATGACTTATCCGGAGCGGTGCTAGCCGACGAGTACGTGGATCATCGCTTCTCCCTGGCGCAAGGTTTGATTCGGAAAATGGAAGTTTGTTCTTCATCCGACCATTCAGCTTAACCACGTGCTGAAGCAAACTGCTGTTGTCGCAGGGTGGTACAGGTTGCCGGTTTTCGGGCGACCTGTGTGCTGGAAGCGCAAGAGGCTGATGACCGATAAACAAGGTCTGTCGCTGCTTCCACCCCGCGTCCCATACCAACGAGCCGGAAGCGTCAGCGGCGGCCACTCGCATTAATGATCTCGCAATCAAGAGCGAGATGGATTCAAGAAAAATGTTTTGATCCGGAGGGGTGTTGAAGAGGAACTTGTGGCGGCGGAGTGATTAATAAGTCATGCCCGTCGCTGACGCTTCCGGCTCGTTGCGCTTCCACCCTGCGTCGTTTCTCGACTTGTAGCCAAAGCATTGAAAACCTTTCGCTATCCCATTTCAATCTTGTTAACCTCTTGTGGCGTTGCCACCCAGGTAGACTGAGTACAGTCAACCTGGGCTACCCTGCTACCCCGCGCGTAGCCGAACCGACAGGCGGGAGCCTGCCCTACTACTACTACGTAGCTGTCCCATGAAAGCCGTTATGAGCAACACAACGCCACGGAAGTTCCAGACGGCAGCGACCCTGCCAAAACTCGTGCTACTAACAATGTTCATAGTTCTGTTCGTCACCTTAATGTCCAGGTATGTAGCATCAGCTGATCACAACGCTGCCACAAGTTACCTTCTGGCAATCCTTGAACTGGGAAGAAACGTGCCGGATTACGTGGATTCGGCCACGTCTGATGATGGTGACTACGGGTTCATGAATAGACTTTCAGAGAAACAGAAGTCTTTCCTCCGCCAGCCAGCCGTTGTCTCTGCGCTCGTCCGTTTCGATGACTCGTCGGCCCAGCGTGATTGCGATTGGGGGCGATACACAAGTTCAAGCTGGTCCGATGCCGAAATAAACAACCAGTTTCATACGCTCGCCCAAGTTGTGTTACTTCGAGCACGCGCGCATTACGAAGCGGGTGAATGGATTGACGGCAATCGAGATGTCGAGCGGGTGCGAATTCTGGCACGGCGCATGGCGGAGCAGGCTCGGCCATTTGAACACCAGTGCTTCATGTTCGAGAACATGGCGAATGGGACGGCCGCTGCGTATCTGCTGGAATTCCCTCGTGAAGCCCTTGATGACCTTTCGACGCGGCATTTCCGATTGGGAAGTTTTTCACCGAAGAAGCAAATGTTGAACGCCGAGGCAGAACGAATCCGCGCAGTCACAAACGCTTATGAAAACGGGCTGGTGACCATCGCACAACTGTTACAGCACTCCCGCCCGTGGCTTGCCAGTGATGAAAGCGTTCGAACTTTTGCCAAGATTTCGAACCAGGAAGTCATCGCCGAACTTCGTGAATTGTCGTTTTTCTTGGAAGAACTTTCGACTTTGATGGATCGAGATCTTCATGAAGCAAAAAAACAAATCGTGCAACTCTATGATCGATATGCAGCGAGCAACCCACTCGTAGCGGGTTACGGAGAACCACCGATCGGAGAGTATTTCGAGAACGCACAAGGCATTTGCCGCGGGTTAATGGTCGGCGCAGTCATCGAGCGATTGAGGCAGGGCCAACATGATTTCTCGAACATTCGAGACCCATATGGTCAGGCAAACTTGAAGTTCCGGGCAGAGACGATTGGATTTACGCTGGTGTCTGAACTGCATTATTTTGGAAACGTCGGCTTTCGTTTCGGTTTGGCCCAGCCCAAACGTTGAGGGCCGATCCACGGAAGTGGCTGAGTTTAAGAGAATTGAAGATGGAAGATCAGACCTGCCACTCCGTACGCAGTAGTTGTCGATACTCATCATCTTTTGCCTGATCACTACGCTGGGCGACTTCTGTGCTGGAAGCACAAGAGGGTGATGACCGATAAAAATAAGGTATGTCGCTGCTTCCGCCCCGCGTTATTGTTCGATTTGTGGCCAAGGCGTTGAAAACCTTTTGCTAGCCCATTTCAATCTCGTTAACCTCTTGTGGCAACGCGGTTAGCCGAATCGGCAGGCGGGAGCCTGCCCTACTTTTTACTGAGTACAGTCAACTTGGGCCAGTGCGCAGTAAGCCGCCCACCTGGCCGATGCCGATCGCTGAGGAGAAGCATTTGGGCATGCCGGATTTTCTTGGCCGGGGCATGCCCAAGTGCGAGTGATTTCATCGAAGGATTGACGTTGCTCGGGCGTGAGAAAGATGGGAAACTGATGAGGACTGAAACCTGGCATGCGTGAGCCTCCTTGCTCGGAAAAGTGAACCACAGCAGTATCTCAATAAAACACACCAAATAAGTCGAGTCCAACTACTGTGTACTTACCCGGAGAAATAACATGCAATATGTATGGTCTAGGCTCCACTTATGCATGACAAGCTTTGTCTTTTGTGTCATGCTGGCGGTATCACAAGTCTGCATTGCTGCTGATGGCGATATTTTAAAGAATATTGTTGATCGTCGTTTGCAAATAAAGTCTGTTAGTTTTCGTTGTTCTATTAGTGGTGTTTACGGTGATAAAAAATACGGTGGCGAATGGTATATAAATTCCGACTACGCCAATGCAAGGTCGATGGCGGTTATTGATGATGGTCAAAGGCCTAAGACTATCTGCACTGGTTGCGCAGGAATGAAAACTGTAGCGATTTTTCTTGAAGATCAATCTGATGCTGTAGAAGTCAAGCCATCTGCGTTGTCTGTTTACGATGTTGCCGACAATCGTATATCGCAGCTTGCATTTGTGCCTGATTTACGGTGGCAGGGTCTGCTTCCATCAACGGTGTCTATGTCGGGGTACTGGCACCCTCAGTCTGTGTGGGCACCAAAGAACAATAGCTCGGTGACTTCAGAGAAACGTCTATTTCAAGACATAGCGTGTCTAAATATCAAGTGGGATTCAATGCAAGGAGGGAGGTGTGAGGCGATTGTTTCTGATGACGTATATAACGATGTGCTTATGTTGTCGTGCAAGGATAGCTCGGGGCTTGAGGATAGCGTTGAAACGAAATGGAGGCACGTTTCTGATTTAGATTTTAGTATTCCTGTAAGTGTTTCTTATACTCGAAGGGAGAATAGCGTAGTAATAGGGTCTGAAATTGCAAGTTACTCAGAAATTAAGTATAACTTGGATTTTTCAGAAACAGAGTTTTCTCTAGAAAAAATTCAAGGAATTAAGCCTGGGGTTTCGGTGAACTGGACGTCCAGTATGTCACCTCCTGGAGAAGTAGGTGCGATTGTTTGGGATGGAAAAAGAATTGTTAGTTCGACGCCTGCAGTGAGTAAAAACCTGCAGAATATAAACGCTCGTAAATTTGGTATTTCCAGTGCAGTGTCGTTTTTAATTGTTTTTAACTTACTAGTTGTTATTATGGTTGTGTACGTCATTTTTATGCGACTTAGACGTAAATTGTGAATTATTAAACTTTTTTAAATGGTTTATAAGTGTTTGAGTTGATACGTATCCGGCTGGACTTGCCCATGAAATGTGGGCGAGGGGAAAAGAGAGTATGCTTTTCCTTGAGGAGTCCAGAGCATGTCGAAAGAGCGTCAGAAGTATACATCTGAGTTTAAGCGTGAAGCTTTGAACATGGTCTTTGACTATGTATTTATCCGTCTCCGAGGTCGCGCGTCGGTTGGGAATCAGTCAACCGCTGCTACATCGCTAGAAGGTTCAGGTTGCCTGTTTTCGGGCGACCTGTGTGCTGGAAGGGCGAGAGGGTGATGACCGATAAAGACAAGGCCTGCCGCTGCTTCCACCCCGCGTCGTTGTTCGACTTGTGGCCAAGGCGTTGAAAACCTTTCGCTCGCCCATTTCAATCTTGTTAACCTCTTGTGGCAACGCGGGTAGCCGAATCGGCAGGCGGGAGCCTGCCCTACTTTTTACTGGGCCAACCTGCAAGCTATACCAATGAGCCGGAAGCGTTAGCGACGGGCACTCGCATTAGTGATCTCGCAATCGGGAGCGAGGTGGAGTTGTGAGGAATGCTTTGGTTTGGAAGGAGTTGAAGATGATCTTTTGGCGGTGGAGTGATTAATTAGTCGTGTCCGTCGCTGACGCTTCCGGCTCGTAATGCTTCTACCCCGTGTCGTTGCTCGACTTGTGGCCAAGGTGTTGAAAACCTTTCGCTAGCCCATTTCAATTTTGTTAACCTCTTGTGGCGTTACTACCCAGTTAGACTGAGTACAGTCAACCTGCGCCACCCCGCACATGTCACACGGAGAGCAGTGTGAGCAAACCAGCTAAAGAATCGGAAGCCCTCACGACCGAGGCCTTCTACGTTCAACGCACGACGTCTCCTTCACCGCACAGGCTTGGCGGCCCGACTCAACACTCGGGCGCCGTCTGCCCTGAATGCAGGCGAGAAGTGACTTTGACTTGGGACTTGGACCTCACAGAGGACGACATCCCAGTAACGTTGAAAAAAGGCTACAGCCCACTTCAACGACTCCCCCTCTATGTGTGCTCTCAATGCAGCGTACTTTCGTATCAGGTAGTCGCTGACGATGAGATTAATTGTTTTTCGCACGGGGGACTCGACTGGCTCTTTGACTACGAGTCTCCTCATTATGAGGCGCGACCCGAAATCACTCAGCAACCCATTCGACTGTATCCCATGACGCCCGAAATCGATGCATTGTGGGTAAAGCACCGGTCCTTGGGTTATCAGGAAACGCTTCCCGATCACGACGCGGCAAAGCTTCAGGGCTATTTCGACTCTCTGGAAGTCCCTCCTGAAGACCCCGATTACTACTACTCGCAGCTGTGTGGCGATCCGTACTGGATTCAAGGTTCACGAATTGACGACTGCCCAAATCCTGACTGTCGAGGTGGCGTCAAAACTAAGCGCCTCGCTCACATTTGTCCGCCTGACAGTCCGGGACTTGGCGATTCGATTGGCTATTTCGACTTCCAGTTCATGGCGTGTCCAGTCTGCTTTTCTATAAGCGTACAATATGAGTGTACGTAGCCCCGTCATCGCAACGGGCAGATGACAATACAATGCACCGGAGTTGCCGTCCGGCTCGAATCTGAAATCAACGTTGCTGGCGACAACCCAGTGATTGTAGGCGCTCGTCCTCATCCAAATTAGAGTATCTCCATAAATCAGACCTTCTTCAAACGGTTTACGTTGATCGTGGCTGTTCTCGCGTTCATTTGCCCGAGTTATGCGAGAGGTCAGGACTCCGGTAAAGCCAAGCTTCAAGCGGCATATGAACTATACACCGCAACCATAAACGAACTACGTGAATCTCTTGTAAGTTCCCTCGAGCGTGAACGGGTCAAGGCTCAGCGTGTCAGGGACTTGACTTTGCTCAAATCGATCGACAGCGAGATTGAGGCGTTTAAGTCAAGCGGTACATTACCCAAGACGGTTTCGTCTTCTCGCTATGCGTCGCAGCTTGAGCGCGCGTGCTCGCGAGGTGGCGCAGGTTGCCTGTTTTCGGGCGACCTGTGTGCTGGAAGCACAAGAGGGTGATGACCGATAAAAACAAGGCCTGCCGCTGCTTCTACCCCGTGTCGTTGCTGGAGTTGTGGCCAAGGTGTTGAAAACCTTTCGCTGGCCCATTTCAATCTCGTTAACCTCTTGTGGCAACGCGGGTAGCCGAATCGGCAGGTGGGAACCTGCCCTACTTTCTTTTGGCGGTGGAGTGATTAATTAGTCGTGTCCGTCGCTGTAAATCATGTCCGTCGCTGACGCTTCCGGCTCGTAATGCTTCTACCCCGTGTCGTTGCTGGAGTTGTGGCCAAGGCGTTGAAAACCTTTCGCTCGCCCATTTCAATCTCGTTAACCTCTTGTGGCAACGCGGGTAGCCGGATCGGCAGGCGGGAGCCTGCCCTACTTTCTGGGCTGCCCTACGGGAGAGGGAGTGTTGATAGGCTTTTATTGCTAAGTGTGGATTAATCAGGACTACCATTATGGCCGCTCGATATGCCGGTTTTCTTGTGGTGTGTTGCCTCTGGCTCCCTGTGTCATTGGCTCAACAACCTGCCCTCTCGCCGATGGTGCAGGTGGAAGTTGACACGACGGAGACGCCGGATCTTGCCAAGTGGGGTGATGATGCGAAGACGCTGGTGGAGGAGTGGTATCCACGGATGGTCAATCTGCTCGGCTCAGAAGGGTATGTCCCTCCCCGGCAGATGAAAATCATGTTCAAGAAAACGGATGAAGGGGTGGCTTTTACTGTCCGCGATAAGATCACGATCTCTTCGCACTGGGTCGAAAAGCATCCTGAAGATGTCGGCATGGTGATTCATGAAATGGTGCATGTCATCCAGGCTTATCCCGGTCGTAGCGGCCCCGGCTGGGTGACCGAAGGGATTGCAGATTATCTGCGATATGCGATTTTTGAAGGGAAACCACTTTCCTGGTTCCCCACCAGTGCTGACCCCAAAGGTTTCACCAAAGGCTATGGTCTGACGGGAGGCTTCTTTCTCTGGCTTGAGAATCATCAGGCGCCAGGGATTGTTGCGAAACTGAATGCCCACATGCGAAAAGGAACCTATCAGGAAAGCCTCTTTGAGGAAGCTACTGGCAAGCCGCTGCTGGATCTGTGGCAGGAATACCTCACCACCCGCCGCCAGATGCGCGAAGCCGCCCGCAAGAAATAACGACGCAAATCGGGTTCAATTCATAGGAAAGTCCTCTGGCCATTATTCGTGTAACAAAGGCTGGTTGGCCCGGTAACTCTCATCAACAGAACGATGCCGCCTGAGACGGCAAGTCAGTATTTCCCTGATTTTAAGGAGTTGATGATGAGCTACCGGATTGCTCCAGTGGATGTTTCCAAGACAGAAGGCAAGACCCAGGAATTGCTTGGCACCGTGAAGGCGCGGATGGGAATGGTTCCCAATATGATGAGAACGATGGCCAACTCAACAGCAGGTTTGGAGGGCTATCTGGGACTGAGCGGGGCACTCGCAGCTGGCAAACTCTCTGCGAAAATTCGTGAGCAAATTGCGTTGGCTGTTTCTCAGAAGAATGGTTGTGAGTACTGCCTTTCTGCCCACACGCTGGTTTCTGGTAAACAGGGAGTCAAGCCAGATCAGGTGATTGCTGTTCGTCATGGGCATAGCGATGACCCAAAAACTCAGGCCGTTCTGCAATTAGCCCTTCAGATTCTTGATCAACGTGGGTCGGTCTCTGACGAAGAAGTTGATGCCGCACGAGCTGCGGGGATTTCCGACGCCGAGATGGTGGAAATTGTGGGCCATGTGGCTCTCAACGTCCTGACAAACTCATTCAATAATTTCGCGAGGACTGAAGTGGACTTTCCCCGCGTTGAGTTGAGTTTATAGTCAGACTCGGTCACCGGTTTGACGCTTTATCGAGATGTCTTCATCGCAGGACATCGGGAACAGCCGGACAAAAGCCTTTCGCTTGCCTTGTACGAAAGGCTTTTTCGTCGTCCCTCAATTTCTTGCAACGAGGCACATTCCTTCGACGTGAACAGCCGTCTTGCTGGCGAGGTGTTGCGAGTTGGCCATTCGCCTTTCAAAGTGCCTTAAAAACCAGAACATTCTGGCGGGCGAGCGAACAGGTTGTCTTCTGAGAAGTCGCTTTTCCTGTTTTTGAACAGGCTGGCATGGGCTTTGCCTTTCTCCTGGGTAACAACTCATACGCTTTCCAGAAATCAACGGCGCGTTGAGAGATGCGTAAGGCATGTTTGCTCAAAGCCGCAAGCATGGCATACAAAGCGCCGTTAAATTCTGGGATCCGTAATCAGTCCTTGAGGCTAATGAAACCCTCAATCTGACCAAGGAGCCGATGATGTCCACTGTTCACACACATAACCCTTATGATCCTGCGAACCTTTCGACTTCAAAATCCCCGGTGACGCTGGGTGATATTCCCCGGCTTATTTTAGCCGTGGTATTGCCGCCTGTGGGGGTGTTCTTTCAGGTCGGTTTTGGACTCCATTTCTGGCTTAATATCTTGCTGACCATTCTGGGTTATATTCCTGGGATTATTCATGCGGTGTGGATTATTGCGACGCGTCGTTAACGCTTTTTTGCCAGCCTGATTGAGCCATTTTGGCAATCGTCGGGCTATCAGACATGCTTATCTGATGCAGATCACGTTTAGCCGATGAGGCCAGCCAGAGAATCGACGGCTGGTCTCATCGTTTGCGCGGTGTGTGGAAACAGCAACTTATCCGCTTTCCAGAAATCAACGGAGTGAGGTGCGTCAGGCATGCTTGCTTGCTCCTCAAAGGCGCAAGCATGGCACGCAGGCCCCCTCACCCCAACCCTCTCCCGCGAGAGGGAGTCTTCCCGGAGAGACTCTGAGTGCCGTTGAACTGACAGCACGTTGTCATCCAAAGGGCGAACAATTCTATTCTCCCCGTTTTCCCGGCGGAAGATGACGCTTCTTGTCTCACCATGTTGAGTCACCATGGAAAGCATGCCGAATGCGCGTGTAGTCTGATGGGGAGGTTTCTTGTGACCTATTTTTTAGATTAAGCAGGTCAGATTATGACTCATGAGCAAGCTGTCATTTGCATCACCAGCATGCCGATCGTGCCTCACCGCCGGGATGATGGTCATAAGGGTGATTATGGTCATGCTTTGATCGTCGCGGGTCAGGCGGGCATGAGCGGGGCCGCTTGCCTGGCGGGGAAGGCGGCGCTACGCGGTGGAGCGGGATTGGTGACTGTCGCGACACCGGTTTCGCTTCAACCTATCGTGGCGGCCTATGAGCCTAGCTTTCTCACTCTTGGCTTGCCAGAAAGCCACGGCGCCATTGATTTTGGTGCGATGGAATCGATCACCCGTTCGTTGTACGTGGCGACAGCATTCGCCATAGGCCCCGGTTTAGGAACAGCAGAACCGGCGCGGCAGATTGTGCGGGCTTTGTATCGATCAGCAGTTCGCCCCATGATTCTGGATGCCGATGCGTTGAACGTTCTGGCTGCCAGCGGCGATGACCTGACTCGCGACGATGCCGCCGGCCCACGCATTATGACGCCTCATCCGGGCGAATTTGCCCGCTTGACGGGGGAATCGACAGCCACCATTCAAGCGTCTCGGGAAAAACTGGCCAACGAATTCGCACGCAAACACAATCTGGTGCTGGTGCTCAAAGGGAAAGAAACCGTCATCACCGACGGCTACCGCATGGCTATCAACCCCACAGGAAATAGCGGGATGTCGACGGGAGGGACCGGCGATGTGCTGACCGGGTTGCTCACTTCGATCGTGGCCCAGAAGCTCCCTCCGTTTGAAGCGGCTCAGCTGGCGGTCTGGCTGCACGGGAGAGCCGGTGATCTGGCTATTATGAAGCAATCTCGACCAGGGATGATCGCATCAGATCTTCTGGACTATCTGGGAGCGGCCTGGCTCGAACTGGGTGCATAGTGGTACGACCTTCTATTCTGACAGGTCTGACAGGTTGTTGAGCTTGTCGGCAGACTCGTTGGCCTACTTACTCGCGCACTCCATCAAGGTCATTACGAACCCATGCGGATTGTCAGTTTTAACATTCACAAGGGGATTGGCGGCCGTGATCGCAGATACCGACTTCCCAGAATTATCGATGCTCTGCAAGAGCTGTCGCCGGACATCATTTGCCTTCAGGAAGTGGACTCGGGGGTGGCTCGTTCCCGGTTCGATCACCAGCCGGAATTGATCAGCCGAAGTTTGTCGCTCCCGCATATGGCCTTTCAGTTGAATGTCCCTCTGAAAAAGGGGGGGTATGGAAATCTGGTGGCCTCGAAGTATCCGCTGGCGGAACTTCATCAGATCTCTCTCACTCGCCGGCGATACAAACAGCGTGGGGCGCAGCTTGCGGTTGTAGAAAGCCCCTTTGGCTGGCTCCATTTAATCCACTGGCATCTGGGTTTGCGGGAAAACGAGCGGCACTGGCAAGTCCGGCGTCTGCTAGAACATCAATACTTTCGTAAGCACCGCGAGCTGCCGGCGTTGGCGATTGGTGACACCAACGACTGGCGGAACACGCTGGCTGCTGGCCCTTTTGCCGTGCATGGATGGGCGCAGGTTTCATCTCCGCCGTCGCGGTTTCGTTCGTTTCCCGCCTGGTTGCCGCTGGGTTCGCTCGATAAAGCCTTTGCGAATGATGGTGTGGACATCAAAGAATGCCGGATCGCGAAAAGCCGGCTGTTGAAAGATGCCTCGGATCATCTGCCGCTGGTTGTGGAGATTTCGGGGTTCAAGCGGCCCTTCACGACCAATATGCCAGTTTCTCAGTCATAAAAGCTGAGCGATTTGTTTTTCCTGAACGATGGGCAAGTGGAGCAGTGCCTAATACCAACGAGCCAGAAGCGTTAGCGACGGGTACTCGCATTCTCACCGCGAGAACAATGACAAATCGATTTGATGGCCGACTTTGATGGCAAAGAAGCATAGGGAAATGTCCGTCGCTGACGCTTCCGGCTCGTGGCACTTTTGGCTCGTGGCGCCGTGTTTTTACAGATCAGTCGATTTTTCACCGCAAATTTTGCTAAAACAAATGAACAGTTGATGGCTTTCGCTGGGAGAAACTGGGCTGTAGGATGTTTCTTGTTAATTCTGCCGTCCCGAAAGCCATGGATCAGTTTTCCATCAGTCGCCGGGGCGATCTGTCTGTTTGCGAATCGAGAATGTCAATGGCGAGTGTAGTTGCGGGCGATCTGGTAACAATCAGCTATCGCGGAACTCTGGATGATGGCAGCGTGTTTGACGAAAGCACGCCTGAAGAGCCTCTCCAGTTCACAGCGGGTGGCGAAGAAGTGATTGAGGGCCTCACCAATGCCGTCATTGGTATGAATGTTGGCGATAAGAAGCGGGTCGTGATCGAACCCGAACAAGCTTATGGTGATTACGATCCTGAACTTGAGCAGACCGTCGAGCGGGCTGACTTGCCAGAAGACGCCGAAGTGGGTGACCAACTCACCGCCACTGCGGAAGACGATGAAGAAGAAGAATTCCCCGTCTGGGTGGTTGAATTGGGCGAGCAGGAAGCCGTACTCGATGCTAACCATCCTTTGGCTGGTGAAACGTTGATTTTTGAAATTGAACTGCTGGCTGTTGAAGCCGCTGAGTAATTTTCCTGTTGAATTCTGATGCCTGCGGGCTATCGCCATTTGATAAAGAGCGAGCCACTGCCGAAGGAGTCCCTTTCGCGGTGGCTCGCTCTTTCATTTTTGACATACTGTTTTTTGCAGGAATCTGGACGTTTTTTGAATCCCCGAGAACTTCCCGTACTTTAGCGGCTTTACGACGAATGGTTGGGAGGCCCATGAGGTAAGTCATTGATCCGGGTGGCTGCCTGCGGTATGACGTTTGTGAACTCCGTTTTTTCAATGTCACCATGTCTGCGGTCACGCGATTCCGCGTTCTCTGTTGAGTCTGCTCCCTTGGCGAGATTTCTTATGCTGCCACTTCGTGCTCTCTTCGCCGGATTTCTGGCTTGTTCACTTTTTGTCGTTGTCGAGTCCCCTTTGCTGGCCCAGCAAACGAAACCTGGCGCGTCATCGACCAGTAAATCCAAGACAAAAGCCCGGCCCATCAGTCCAGGAGCCATCAAGCAGATCGATCTCAAGGCGGATCGTTTGAAAGACGCCATCACCAGAGACGGGGCTTCATTGGCCAAAGAATATGAAGAAGCCGGTTATCTCGAAAAAGCCAAGGGGCTGTACGAAGTTCTGTTGAAGCTGGATCCCGATCACTCAGCGGTTCAGCAGAAGGTCAAGGATCTCAATGAACAGATTCTTTCCTCGAATGAGACTGAAGTCGACTATGATGTGGCTCGTGGCTGGAGCCAACCGCTGGGGATGGTTTTCAAAGATCGTCCTCTTCGGATTCAAGCGGTCGGTGATTATAAGTTCTCGATCTCCACGGATGTCTCAGCAAGTGGTCTGCCCACGTCCGATAATGGCCAGGAACTTTATCCCGGAGCACCGGCTGGCGCTCTGATTGGCGTGATTGTCTCGGACAAGAAGCCGGGCAAGCCGTTTCTGGTGGGGGATAATAAAGAATTCTCACCTCAACAGGATGGTGTGCTGCTTGTGAAGATCAACGCTCCTTCCAATCAGAAATGTTCGGGAAAGCTCTCTCTGCGTTTGAGTGGCTATATCAAGTCCAATTAATCCATAATCATTCTCAGGGAGGGAACGTGGACGTTCCTTCCCTGAGAATCAATGGAACAGCAGCCAGCTGAATGGACGGGATAGGTGCATGACATTGCCATCAGGCGGGCAAACAGACGGAACACCGAACCTGCCGTTCAAAATTCAGGGGACAGGCCCTTGGGCCGACTATTACGCTGATCTCTGCCATCAGGTGCTAATGAGAGAAGCCGGTGATTTAGAGGCTATCCGAAAACATTCAGCACTTCCTCTCTCTGAGAGAGAAGGTGGCTGCAGGCCGGATGAGGGGTTAAGCATTAGCTTTGGAAACACGGCTGGTTCATTGAACCCTCACCCCGGCCCTCTCCCTAAGGGAGAGGGAGCTTTCCCGGACAGGCTCTTACTGCCCCATTCGAGACCTTGGCTCGTTCTTTGTGGCCCTCGCCTCGAACAGCGAGAGTTGGCGACAGCTGCACTCGTTCAAGGAAACAACGTCATTCTCGCTGGCCCGGCTTTGTGGACTGCCCACGATCTGGATCAGTTGGAATCAGCCGCACGTCTGGCAGCTGTCCCTCCTGTCTTAAGGCTGATTTCCCCTCGCGAATCGGAACCGGATTATCAGGAAGCCTGTACTTTGGTTGAGAGGGGGGAACTCGGCGATCTTCGGGCCATCCGTTCACTCTCCTGGGTGCCTTCCGCCATTCCAATTCATCACGGGTTGGCTGCGCACGCGACTGGCGATATTTCATCGGATGCGGAACAGAAGCACGAACAGGAACTGGCGCTCGCCCTTGATCCGCTGTTTGGCTTGTCCCTTCACTCCGTCAGAGAATGCCGATTTCTTGGAACCGCCGGCGACTGGTCGTTGATGATCACTTTCAGCAACGGCCTTCGGGCGGAAATTGAACTTCGGCGCAATGCCCATGTTCCGTTTGCGACGGGGTGGATGGTCGATGGGACGTTAGCGGGATATCGCCAGGGACGTCTCTATCGAACCAATGAAGATGGCGAGACAGTGGACGTACCGGTATCGCTCGATCAACCGGCCAGCCATGAGAAAGCTCAGGAATACGCCGGAAACGTGCTTGAGCAACTTCTGCGAACAGAAAAACGTCAGTCAACAATTCCCATCGATGGCAGGGAGTTAACCTCACAGGCTCTCTGGGAACTCCGCCGTCGCTTGCCGGTCTATGAAGCTTTGCGGCAAGCGTTGATCGGCTAAATATTCCTGTGTCTGAACATCGCAGTGACTGAGGATCATTGCTGATTTGTGGTACGGGTGCCTATGTCGCTTTCCAGTAATCGATGACAACGACTTTTTCCCGTTTGTCTTTCACCACATCGACATAGGCCAGATGAGCGGGATGTGTCAGATAGGTTTGGAGATCGGCTTCGGAACGAAAACTGACCACAAAAACATGGGATAGCCCGTCAGACTTCCCTTCTTTGCTGACATTTTCGCCGCATTCAAAATCGACGATCTGAGAGATTTTGGCCGGCAGGCTGGAAAACGTGTCAACCACTTCCTGAATCTGGGTTGGTGTGGTTGTGTCTTTGAATTTGTAGAGGACGATGTGCCGCAGAAGTTTTCCTTCTGTTTTCGAGTGCGCTGCCAGCGGATTGGTGATCGCAATTCCCACTGTGAGTACTGTCAGACACACCAGCGTGGCAAATGATAAGAATCGAGTATTCATCGGCTCTCCCGGATGATCATTCAGAGTGTGTGTTCGCCTTGTCAGGCCATGTTGGTCAGAACTGTTGTAGCGAATTTCGCAATTTTCAGCACGATCAGTTTGTGGAGACTTTCCGCCAGTCTTCCCAATCCCCTCAAACCTCGATAACTCGCTACAAAATTACGCAACGATTTCACAACGCTTCAGTTTCACAGACGTTGCTGCCACAAAAATAGACAGTCGCCCTCGCATAAGTCGCGAGTAAGAGATTCCAAGCCTTCTCCCATTTTGATACGAGTCTGCAAGGCGGCATTGCTAAAGGCGATGTTTCAAAATTCGAACCGCAGAGAACACGAAGGAACACAGAAAAGTCGAGGCTGGGTTGGTTAGGGTGTTTGTGGGTTGAGAATTGAGGGGCTGGCGATTGGATCGGCCAACAGAAGTCCCGGCATCTGGACTTACTTTATGGGGAAAGAAGGAAGATTACGCAAAGTCGGAGAGCCACAACAGGTTTTCTCCGCGTCCGTACGACTCTCTAACTCTGAACAATCCTCTCTTCGTCTGTAATCTTTATTTGGAAGGAAGTTGCCAGAACTCTCCCTTTGGTCGGATTAGCTACTCGACTGTTTCCGTCAATTCTCATTGAAATCGCTGCGAATTTCAGGATAGCAGGAACTGTACACCTGCAAACAGGAATTGACATGTAAGTTTCTTTTCCAATAGCTTCATGCGGTTTGTGATCTGGCAGTGATTAACCTGCGTTTTGCCAAAGGAATGGCTGAATGAGTTCGCAGACGTATCGAACGGATATCGATGGATTGCGCGCACTCGCGATTATTCCTGTCGTCCTCTTTCACGCGGGACTTGGTTTTCCCGGTGGGTTTGTTGGCGTTGACGTGTTTTTCGTGATTTCTGGATATCTGATCACGTCGCTGATCCTGCGAGAACTTGACGAAAATCGGTTCTCATTGGCCAATTTCTGGGA
Source organism: Planctopirus sp. SH287 (assembly GCF_056500625.1). Classification (NCBI taxonomy): domain Bacteria; kingdom Pseudomonadati; phylum Planctomycetota; class Planctomycetia; order Planctomycetales; family Planctomycetaceae; genus Planctopirus; species Planctopirus sp. SH287. The sequence continues at coordinate 5,099,222 of NZ_CM151403.1, forward strand.
GCGGCGATTTCGCAGGCTGTTGCCAGCACTTGTTGTGATGATCCTCGTTACAATTGTTTTTGGAGCAGTGATCCTTCTGCCCGGTGATGTCCAGCTTCTTGGGGAATTTGTCGCCGCGCAATCATTACTACTATCAAATATGCAGTCATGGCGAAGTTCGGGCTATTTTGGATCTAGCGCTGAATCCATGCCGCTACTCCACTTATGGTCTTTAGGTGTTGAGGAACAATTCTACGCCATACTACCACTAGTGCTTGTTGCTATGCGTTCGCAACGGCGAGCATTGGTATGGGGCACGATTCTCCTTGCGGCGACGATGTCCTTTTCTCTCGGTTACTACGGTACTCATAACTTTGCCGGCCTGACTTTCTACGCATTGCCAACCCGTGCCTGGGAACTCATGATCGGCGGTCTGGTCTGCATGATTCCTGCTTCCACTCGATCGATGATTATATTGCCAGCAGGAATCCTTGGGATTGCCTTAATCGGATATTGCTGTTTTGCGTTACAGGGAGGAATTAACTTTCCTGGGGTGATTGCGGCAGTCCCTTGCGCCGGTGCTGCTTTGGTTCTTTGGTCGGGTGCAGGCGTGAAAACCGTACTGCAGCAGGTATTGAGCTTTTCGCCGCTTGTTGCGATTGGATTGTGTTCGTACTCACTCTATTTGTGGCATTGGCCGGTCATTGTTTATCTCAAGTACTGGAGCGACGGGGATCTTTCATTGAGTCTTGCTTTAGCGGCAATCGGGATCTCTCTGCTTTTTGCGTGGGCTTCCTACCGATTCGTAGAGACGCCTTTTCGAACACGAGCAGTGCTGTCTTCGCGGCGTTCAGTCTTTTTGTCTTCGGCAGCTGTTCTTTCATTGTTATGTGTCGTTGGGATTGTAATCGCACAAACCGACGGATTTGCCTGGCGGTTACCGCATCGAGCACTTGCAGCAATCCAGGCTATTGATGAAGACGTAAACTTTGTTCGGTCAGTGGCAAGATCTCAGGAAATCACTGACGTTTCGATGATTCGTCAAGGCAAACTGACTGAACTGTCACTTGATCACAGTCATCTCCCTATACACTGCCTCGTGTGGGGTGATAGCACTGTTGGTCCATTGATGCCTGCATTTCAATCGCTCTGCGCCGAATATGATGTTCGGTGCGTTGCAGTATCACGGAGTGCAACACCGCCTGTTCTTCGATATGAACAGGTGGGGACTCGCCGAAACTCGGAACATAATGCTGCAGTTCTGGATTTCATTCGTGAGCAAAAGATTCCGAATGTTATTCTCTCTGCCAGGTGGATTGGATATAGGATTGCAGAAGAACGTAATCAGGGGACATCTGATTTTCGGCGATGTCTTAGTGATACTGTGGCCGCTTTACGGATAGCAGGATCCCGTGTCTGGATCGTTCGCCAGCCTCCCGAGCAAGCCTCCGATCCCCGGCGAGAGTTAATGGCAAGGTTAGTTACCGGCACAGAATTGGGCAACATCGGAGTGACGGTTGAGGAACATCTTCAATATCAGAAGAACGCCATCGAGGTCGTTGACAGCGTACTTGAAGACGGAGTTGCTGTGATCGATCCGCTAACTCTTTTGGTTAATGAGCATGGACTCTGCCCCCTTGTTATTGAAGGTGTTGCGATATATCGCAATGGAAGTCATCTTTCCCGTGCAGGTGGCAAGCATATCAAAACAATTTTTGCACCGGTGTTTGAGGGGACGGAGATTCAAACCGTCGGTGGTAATCATGTAGTCCCTAAACACTAGTTGAATCTTTTCTGGGTAGGTTTAGCTGCAGGCGAGGTGACGCCATGTATGGTGCCTCTTCCGTACTTACAACTGTTTTGAAAATAATTAACGTTGTAGTCTGAGGGTTAATTCTATAGGCACAATCAGTTGAAATTACGACTGGTTGTGACCTTGATAAAGAGTTCTTTGTCAAGGTTGGTGTTTAGTCAAGGATTTCCAATTCCTTCTCTCTTTCTGACGAAACAAGGTCGGTATGAGCAAGCCACCTTTCATAAGGCTCCTGAATCATCTTTGTTATATTGAATCAGTAGCGGGTATTCTGAATTTCTGCGCCACCAGTAACGCTTTCAGTACTAAACGGTATGATGATGAACTCCGGGGCGATGCTTTAATGGAGAAAGCAGACCGTGATTCTTGAAGGGTTGTTGCTGACACAAAATGCCTTGGGAGAGTTTAACCTGGCTCCTATGGGGCCGCTGGTCGAAGAATCTGCTTCGGGAAAGATCACGGAATCTGCTGAGTTTGTCCTCAGGCCTTTTCATCCGTCGACCACGCTGGCCAATCTGTTGGCAGTCCCCCGAGCGACGTTTCACATCACCGATGATGTCGGGTTGATTGCGCGGGCCGCCCTCAAAGACGATTTGCCGGAGCCGTTCCTGCTTCCCGCGATGGTCTCTATTGAGGAACCGATGAAGGGATCATTGCCGCACTTCCAGCCTTCTAGTTGGCGACTTGAAGACTGCTGTCAGTGGTGGGAACTGAAGGTGGCGTCGATCGATGCCGCCCACCCGCGGGCCACCATTCGGATGACTGTTCACCGACAGGGAGTTGTGCGGCCTTTTATCGGATTTCATCGGGCACGGCATGCTGTCCTGGAGGCGATTATTCTGGCGACTCGAGCCTCACTGCTGGAGCCTTCGTTGATCCTGGATCAACTGAAACAGTGGCAGCCGCTGGTCGAAAAGACCGCAGGAGTCCGCGAGCAGTCCGCGTGGGAATTTGTCACGGGCGTGATCCATGCCCGTTTGGCTTCACAGAATGGCAGCTCAGCGATGAAGGGGCCGCTCGACTGATTGCCTGTCCGAGAACTCTCAAATCCTTCTCCCTGAGGGAGATGGTGGTCGCATGCCGGATGAGCAGGAGCACGTAGAACTCGACAAGGGGTTGCCTCTTGCGCTGAGAAACACGGCTGGTGAATCAGCCCTCACCCCGGCCCTCTCCCGCAGGCGGGCGAGGGAGTATTCTCGGACAGGCTCTGATTGCGGCAGCTCCTTAAATTTTGCATGCTGTGACTTATGAATGCCAAGACGCGCGTAGAAACTGGCTGTCGACTTCACTTCGGGCTGCTGAGCACGGATCTAGCACGTGGCCGCGCTTTTGGCGGGTTAGGAGTCATGCTCGCCTCTCCGGGGTGGTCGCTATGCCTGGAAGAAGTCACTCACGCCAGTGACACGGTTCTGGCCAAGGGTGAGGCCCGTCAGAGGATCGAACGTCTTCTGAGGGAGTTGCGGTCGGTGGAGCAATTCCAGGGCCGACCTCCACTGCTGGTGACCGTTGATCGGCAACTTCCTCTTCATGCAGGGCTGGGTTCGGGAACACAGTTGGCTATGGCGCTGGTGGATGGCTGGGCACATCTGTTGGGAGACGTTCTTTCGCCAGAGGAACTCTTCCAGCGCTCGGGGCGTGGGGCCAGATCATCCGTTGGTCAAGCGGGTTATTTCACGGGTGGTTTTCTGGTGGATGCCGGCCATGGAGGTCACGCTGCGACTTCCCCCACATCTGAGCGAGAAGCCTTTTCACGCATGATTGTGGCGCGGGAAAATTTTCCGGAGGAATGGCATTGGTGGCTGGTGATGCCCAGAGCCGAGACCGGCCTGTCAGGTGAAGCAGAACAACAGGCTTTCCGTGAGATGTTGCCCATTCCTCAAGCCACTACTGATCGGCTGGCCTCACTGACGCTGCTTTCGATCTTGCCGGGAATTCGGTCACGGAACTTTGAGGAATTCGCCACGGGTCTGCATGAGTATGGCCAATTGGTCGGGCAGCATTTTTCGGCTGTTCAGGGGAGTATTTTTGCCTCGCCGCTGATGGAAGACCTGGCCCGCCATCTGCATCGTCATGGGATCCCTTGCATTGCTCAATCGTCATGGGGGCCGACGGTCGCAATCCCCACTTGTGCCGCATTGGAACCACAGTTAGAGGCGGCATGGCACCAATGGCCCGCGCGTGAACAATGTGAGCGAATCCAGGCCACTGTGAGCAATCACCGCACGGCAATTTCAACAACATAGCGAGCGAGTGATGAGAAACCGTCTCCTCGTGAGTCTGTGATTTCCCATCAGCCCTGGCTTTTCTGTGTTGCCCAAAAAATCCCAAAAACCAGTCTGTACAATCGCCAACAGATCTCTCTCTAATGCTCACCAATCCAGAGGGCGGCGATTTCAATGTCATCGGTACATGTCCTCTCATTTCCCACCCCTCTTTTTCAGTGATCACCTTATGTCCAACAATCAAACAACAGCGGGATATCTGCCAACGGGAGCATTACTCAAGACATTGCTGGTCTTGCTCGTGCTCTTTGTGATGCTCAATGTTGGCGGGATTGTGAATCAGGTTCTGGATCTTCAAATCATCGCGCGAGCTATTGCTGGTGAACCTGCGACGGATGCCGAAGCCCAGAACATTCTCATGCGAACGGCTGCATGGCTGGGCATTTATTTCCTGCTCGGATTGATCGCCAGTTTCGTCTTCCTCAAGCTTGTCGGGCGGCTGAATCATAATGCCCGGGTGCTTGGAGCCGAGAACCTGTCGCAGACACCGGGCTTTGCGATTGGCTGCTATTTTATTCCCATTGCCAATATCGTGCTGCCCTATACGGGAATGCAGGAAATCTGGAAGGTTGGCCTGCATGGCCCGCAAAACTGGAAGGCGGGCAAAGGGAGCATGGTTGTCGGGCTCTGGTGGTTCTTGCGCATTATCTCGGCGATTGTTGGCGAGTGTCCGCGGGGCTAAGCAATTCGCTCAACCTGCAATATCTGGAGATGGCGAGCTATCTGGCGATTCTGGTGGCGGTGTTTCAGATCATCATTTGCGTTTTCACATGGAAAGTCTTTTCGGGAGCCTGCCAGTTGATGGATGCTCAGAGCGTTCAAGTCGCAAGAACCAAGGGAGCTTGCCCTCAATGTGGTGAACCGGTGAAAAATTATGCTGTCGATTGCCCCATGTGTGGCACGAACGTGAATCATCCGGCAGCCTTTCAAGCTTAAACACAACCAAAATTCTGTTGCGTTGATCAAACCTGCGACCCTTGTGATAACGGTCTCAAAGGATTAAGTGAGAAGCCGCATGACCATTGAGACCGAAAACGATGTGGCTGCACTGAAACGCATCGGCCAGATCGTTTCTTCTGTGCTTCAGAAAATGCTCGCTGCGGCAGAACCCGGCATGACCACTCGCGAACTGGATCTGATTGGCGAGCAGCTGCTGAAAAAGCAGGGCGCCCGCTCAGCGCCGCGGCTGACCTACGATTTTCCTGGTTCGACCTGCATCAGCATTAATGAAGAAGCGGCTCATGGCATTCCGAGTGATCGCGTGATTCAACCCGGCGATGTCTTGAACATTGATGTTTCCGCTGAATTGGACGGCTACTTCGCTGATACCGGTGGAACAAAAGTGGTGCCTCCCACGTCCCCACTAAAAACGCGATTGTGTGAGGCCACCCGGACAGCGCTGGCCCACGCCATGCAGCAAGCCCGCGCTGGCCAGCCTATCAATCGCATCGGGGCCGCTATCCAGAAAACGGCGAATGCCCACGGCTTTAAGGTGTTCGAGAACCTGGGCAGCCATGGAATTGGCCGCGCGCTCCATGAAGCCCCCGAGCACATCGCAGGGTACTACGATCCGGCAGACCGCCGCATTTTGAAAGCCGGCATGGTCATCACGATTGAACCCTTCCTCTCGACAAAAAGCCGTTATGTGACCGAAAAATCTGATGGCTGGACACTGGTGGGAACACGCGGCAATTTGTCGGCTCAATACGAGCACACCATGATCATCACTCAGGGTGAACCGATTGTCGTGACCCGGTGGTAAGTGACCTTGGTAGAAAGTGATCCTGGGGTCACGCAGCGGGCTTTCTCATCGCCGTTGTGACGAAGGAAATGGGTGCTGTTATCCCGCGAGGTGTTCCAGGCCGCTGGAGGTGACGACGCGGCCTCGAGGGGTTCTCTGGATGAAGCCGCAACGGAGGAGGAACGGTTCGACTTCGTCCTCCAAGGTATCGGGGGGGCAATTCATGGTGTGAGCGATGGCTGCCAGTCCTGCCGGGCCACCGCCGAAAATGTTCAAGATGGTTCGCAGGTATTTTCTGTCCTGTTCTTCCAATCCCAGCTCATCAATTTCCAGCATCGCCAGTGCCTGCCGGGCAATGTCGTCCGTGATCAATCCTTCTTTCTGTTTGACGGTCGCGAAGTCGCGTGCCCAGCGGAGGAGGTTGTTGGATTTTCTGGGTGTCCCTCGGCTGCGGCGGGCAATTTCCATGGCAGACGACTCTTCGATCTTCGTTCTCAGCTTGAGAGCATTCCTGCGAACGATCTCGGCCAGGTCAGCCTCTTCATAGAATTCAAGATGTTCGCGGAAGGTGAAACGATCCCGCAAGGGAGCTGTCAGCATCCCCGAACGAGTGGTGGCCCCCACGATCGTAAAGGGCTTGAGCTTCATGTTGATCGTCCGGGCATTGAGTCCTTCGCCCAGTACGATATCAACCCGAAAATCTTCCATGACCGGATAGATGAACTCTTCGACCGCTGCGGGCAGCCGATGAATTTCATCGATAAAGAGAATCGAATTCCCACTGGCATTCGTCAGGTAAGGGAGCAGATCCTTGGGAGCGGCCAGAGCGGGGCCGGAGGTGATCTGACACTCGACATCCAGTTCTTTGGCCAGCGCCAAAGCCAGCGTGGTCTTTCCTAAACCGGGAGGGCCATCCAGCAGAATGTGGCTGAGAGGTTCCGTCCGCATGCGCGTGGCGGCGAGCATGATTTCCAACCGCTCGACGACTTTCCGCTGACCGACCACTTCCGACAGTCGCGAAGGGCGCAACTCTTCATCGAGTTCTGTGTCGTCGATTCTTGCGGTGTTCGCGGCGCGTGACTGCTCTCGACGGGCAGTTTCCCGAGCCTCGGCTTCGCCAGCGACATCATTTGTGCCGGTAAAAATTTTCTCTCGGGCCATGCTCCCCTCCGTGGGATCATAAACGTCCGGGTTCAATTCATCACATCTCAAGAGCGGTTTTTTTGCCTGCCATGCGCAGGTACGCAACCGCAGTCATCATTGTGGTAAACGGGAGCATAAAAATCAAAACCGGGCCACAAATCATCTGACAGGTAAAGATGATCGCCCAATTCAATAGAGCAATCAGAAAAAGTTGAAGCCGATTGCCTTCGCTATAGGTGAGTGCGCGCGACAGGCATGAAACGCCGGGTGCATTTTCGCCCACCAGCACCATCGTGAAAACCCAGAACACAGCGGCAAGAAATACTCCGGGAAGAATACAGAATATCGTCCCGAACCCCACCATCAATGCGTAAAGAATCGTTGCGAATAAGTATCGCACTGCAAACTTTCCTCCACCAAAGAGATCGGTGATGGTATGAGGTTGGCCCTGTGCAATTTTGAGAATGAGCGATGAATATCCTGCATGTAAATAAAAAGTTATAACCACATTTGTCAGCATGAAAAACACCATCAGCCATATTGCAGCCAATGGAGGTTCTCCCCCTTTGGCAGCCATGTTGGACGCAAGAGCGCCGGCAGACATCAGAAGAACCATCCCTAAGAGGATCCCCATTACGATGAAGGCACCACCGACTGCGATGCCATAATTTTTTCCTGCAATGGAAAACGCTGTTGAAATGACTTCCCCGATATCGATTTTAGTGGGCATGATATCGCCCATCGATCTCTCGGAGGTTTCTTCGGAGTCTGCCATGTCTTCGCCGCAATGGTTGCAGCGTTTAGTAGCAGCAAGGACTTTGCCTCCGCACATCGGACAAGTGGCTCTGGCCTGCGTATGACTCATTTCCCCTGGATGTGGGGGAGGAAAATCACCATCTACCTCCTCAGTCGATGGCGTGTTTTCTCTCCATGGCACCAGGACGATTTCGCCGCAGCCGGGGCACTTGGCTTTGTGACCAGTCCGTTCTTCGGTGGTGCTGAGGAACTTCTCGCAATGGGGGCAATGAAATTCAATCGCCACAAGAAATCCTTGCTAATTTTCGGGAGGCAGCAGATCCCAGATTCTGAAACAGGCAGGGCGCCTTAAGAGCCGCAGGCTATCACCTTCAGAGCACCGAAAAAAGAGGGCGTTCATTGACCAGCGAGAGATTTGATTTTCGTTGAGATCTTCTCATCATGGGTGGCCCAAGTTGTGGTTTACCTGTTGAAATCAGGTTTCAAGTTTCGCCAGAAGCAACTGAAGATAAGAGCGATGCTCGGGTTGAGACAGTCCTAATCGCGTGGCCCAGGACTGTAAACATTCACGAGCCTGAATCCAGGTCTCCTGAGTGGTGACGATCTCCAGTTCGGCAAAGTCACCTAATCCTTCGAGATGATCAATCGTGCAAGCTACGGAAAAATCGTCTTCTGGCAACGTAAAAAACTGGCGCTCTTTACTCACGGTGAGCACAGGACGAAACCCCAGAGCTGTCAGAATCTGGCAGATGGCAGGAGAGGTGACAATGCTTGATGTTGGGCCATCCGATATGGAATTCTCTAAACCGAAAAGAGCCAGGGGAGCTTCAATCTCCAGACGCGTTTTTGACGCTTTCTCCAGTCGTGGCCCTTTGTAGGTTAAAACCATGGAGGTCACTGAGCCGGGGGAAGCCAATGTTCCCGTACGAGAACAACGCACCCGCAGAGCTTCGTCAGTCGTGGCAAAGTCGCGCAGGGGATGGGCAAAGTATTCATCGACTTCCAACACCGGCGGCCCCGCGCTGAGTGCTTCCACACTTCGCAGCGTCTCGCGAAAGTCAGCGGCTCTGGTCAGGGGGAACTTGATCTCAACTTCAATATCGGCCATACCCATTTGCCTCATCTCAGACCTGCCGCAGACATCACTGGCGTGCAGGAGCATGCCCTACAAAACTATGACTTGACGACTCGTTGAGAGCGGTCAATGAATCAGGGGGATGTTTGCGTCAGCCGTTGCAAACGCTCCCAGGTGAACAGTCCCGTTTCGTGGCCATCGCTCCAGCGGATGCGCAGTGCGTATTGTCCTGCCAGACTCAGTTCCACAGGGGCAATCTCACGAGGAACTTTGGCAGGATCCAGCAGTGGTTCGCCCGTGAATTCATCCACGCAAACCGCACAAGTACATCCGCAACGGACTTTGAAAAATGAGACTTCCACGGCAGGTGTGTCTCGCCACTTCAGTTCAAAGGCTCCACGCTCGCGATGCGCACGAATGGTCTCTGGAGCATCGACTGACATGAGGACTCTTTCCACTAAAAAACTCAGAGTGCCGATTGAACGGAAGGCGGCCTGAGGAACTGATGGATTCGCTCAGAGGCTATCCGAAAACGCTCAAATCCTTCTCCCTGAGGGATCCCTATAAGTCCTTCTCCCTGAGGGAGAAGGTGGCCGAAGGCCGGATGAGGGGATTGGTCTTGGCTCTGGAAACACGGCTGGTTCATCGGCCCCCTCACCCCAACCCTCTTCCTCGAGGGAGAGGGAGTCTTTCCAGATAGACTCTCAGTGAACTGTCCCGCTAATCTCGCCAGGGATGCGCGATTTTTTCCCAGTACTTATCGAACTCAAAGCCGGGGCTGTTGTCGCCATCGTGACAACTGTAGCACGTGGTTTTCTTGGCTTGATCCAAGGTCACACGCATCGCCATGCGGGCGGCAGCCTGTTCTTCGCGACTGGCGGTTCCGCCGTTTTCAATCCGGACATGCTCACTTCCCGGCGAGTGACAATTCTCACAGCCGTTGCCCAGAAGATTCGCTGACGAAGCAAGGTCTTTATAACCGGAGTCAAACCGCAAGGTCTGTTGAGGTTCCCAACCGGTGGTGTGGCAATTGATGCACTCAGGATCATGAATCCGGGAGATGTATTGGCCTTCAATGCCACCCCGGCCATGAATGATGCTCTGAGTCGCCTTGGCGTGCCCGGTCTCTTTCCATTTGTCGTAAGCCTTGGTGTGGCATTCGCCGCACGAATCTGAACCGACAAATTTTCGTCCCGAAGGATGAGGAATGATCAGGTCTGGTGAGAGGGAAATCTGCTCGGCATCCAGACGCTTCTGGTAGTCGGCCATCAGGTCTTCCATGGGCTTTGTCGCCTGAAAACGTCTGTTATCCAGATCGACCAATTCATATCGGAAAGGGACTTTGGCATCGTCCGGGAAATAACCCACCAGAACGACATACTTTCCTTTCAGACCTGGCTGCACAATCCAGGTGCGGCCTTCAATCAGAGGGCGAGGCTGAGGATCTTCCGGCCCGCCGGTCGACACAATCACCTGAAACGCAGGAAATTTTTTCGCAAAGTCCTTGGCTTCATCCACAGTCCCATGGCTGAGCAGCACCAGCAGGTTGGGTTTTTCAGCAGCGAATTGCTTCAACGCCTTACGAATTTCTTCGTCAGGGTCGCTGAAGGTGATGTTGTTGGAGACTCCCTGAGGAGCCACATCTTCCCGCTTGCTATTGCCAATCACCGCGATGACGCAGGCTTTGATATCCCCGACCATGAAGGTTTTGGTTCGCAGCGGAGTTCCGATATCTGGTGAGTCAAAAAACGTCAGGTTGGCACCGGAGATTGCCAATGACTTCTGAACTTCGTCGGCGTCTGCTGATTGCTGGGTCAGCAGAAAATCAGCGCCCAGACGCAAGTCCGACGGGCCAATTCCTACTACCTGATAATTGAGCAGTCGCAGGGCGGTCATGATGGATTCATACTTGATCTGATCCTGCCGCCGGGAGCGTTTGACAAAGCCACCCGCATCCAAGCCGAAGACTGGCCAGCCACGGGCCACCAGACGCTGATACAAGTCCTGTCGACGTGACATGCCACCTGACTGAGTGAGTGAACAGCCGCAGGGTTCCAGATAGCCGTTGGTGTCTCCGGACAGCATCATGACGGCTTTGGGTTTCACCCAGTCTTCAGCAAATTTCGGAGGCTCAATCTCCTTGGCGATTGCCGATTGTGAGGCTCCCTTTGCTTCACCCGGCTGGCCTGTGGGAGATTTTTTATCGACAGGTTGGGTGCTCTCCTGCGCGGCTTGAAGTCGATTGCTGGAACTCAGCAGGCCAGCCCATTGCCCTTTCCAGGATGGTTGCCCAACCCACACCCCCACGCCCAGTGCCAGCAATGAAAACGCTGTCGCACCGAACAGTAAAGGCCCGGCAATTCGTACCATTCGACTCATCATCTGACTTTTCATAACCACCGCACTTGAGGTCTCAGGATGACTTGAGAATGTTGGCTGGAAAGTGACCACTTCAGAAGGAGCGGCATCTCCCACGGGAAAGCCAGAACCATCGGATGGTCGCTTTGATCGCCATTCGGAATCACGCATAAATATTCATCCCTGAAGCTGTGCAACGGCTGCATTGTGAGTTTGCCATGTGGCGCTGTTTTTTATGATCGCGCGTCCATGATCGCGATCAGTCTTCCATGGCCCATCACAGCAGCATGTGCAAACTCAGTTTTTTCTGATCAAGACGCTTCATGTTCAAGGAACCGCCAGGGATCCCATCGAACTCAGCGCCGGGAATTTCCTACGTCCTGTCGTGGGCGAGTGCTTCGCACAGACTGACAGCGAACGGCTTTCCCGGCAATGCCGTTCGCTGTTGATTTCATCGTACCAATTCGTGCTGTTTCACTTTTAACTGTAGCGTTCTGGCGGCGTAAAAACCCAGATTTTTCGGGGCAAATGACGTACATACACCGCCACAATGACCTGGAAACGGGTCTAATTGGGGTCGGTTGACATATAGCTGACGTAAAACTTGTATTCTGGCACTTTGGGGTGATTGAGCTTCAGAATCACCTGCTCAGCTTTCTTAAACTGACGATCAGCAGGTGGGCCGGGCAAGACGTGAACTGTGAGGAAATATCTTTGAACCCCTTTGCCGGTGTACTTTTCATCTTTTTTCATGGTGACTTCGACAGCATTGTGCCGCGTCTGAACCCCTTCCAGCTTCAGGTCGTTCTCGAGTTCCCTCACAAAGAGCGAAATTTCGGCGGTCTTCCCTTCAGCGGCAGGAACGTCCCCCAGCATTAACGCGGTGGCTTCATTGGCCCAACCGCGACCAATCACATCAATTGGCCCCGGGCGCTGAGCCTTCAGGGCGAATTCCATCTGAGGGAACTTTTCCAATGACGTTTTCAGGGTCACACGATCCGAATATGGCCCGACGGGAATATCCCCACTGATGGTGGCTTTAATCATGTAGCCGCTCTTGGAATTACGCTCTTTCAACTGGTCTTCGGTAAGAGGAACCCAGGTGATGGCCGTTGTGGGAAGATCAGACTTCACTTCGGTGATTTCAAACTTGTCAAAGATCGGGCTGTAAATCGAACCGGTGACTTCAGTCGGCTGATCGACTTTCAGCAATCCCAGGTTCCACTCGCCTTCAGGTTTCAGCTGAAGGCCGACCTGCACTTCCCCTTTCACCACCAGTTCGATTTTGCGGTTGCCAGGGTCATTGGTTCGGACAACGGCATAGTGACGGAAGCTGGGGCCGGGCGTCTTGATGTGCCAGTTGAGAGTCACTTCGGTTTCTCCGCCCGGCGGAATTTTCCCATCACCGGCCACATTCCCTACAGTGCAACTGCAGGTGGAATCGCCAGGGAGGGCAACCACTTCCAGCGGTGCTTCCCCTTCGTTTTTGACAATAAAGACGTGTGTTCCTTTGTCACCGGTTTCCATGGTGCCAAAGTCGAATTCCGATTCCGGCGTGACCGCTTTGGGCTGAGGCCCCTCGGCACTCACTTTCGGCCCCTTCTCGTCCTCAGGGACAGGCTTGGAAGGAGCAACGGGGATGGTCTGAGCCCCTCGACCGTAGTAAACCACCACGGAAAGCATCGCCATCGTCAAGAACACACAGACGACTACAGCAGCAGGCTTCATGAAACACCTTTATGGGAACCAAACGCTGTTATTGATGAATCCAGGCATGGGGACACTCGGCATCGCCAACTGATGTTCAAATGACTTATGTTTAAGCGAATTCAGAACTTAAATCCCATACCCAAACAACAGACTCTTCGATCACACGAACTGGGGAAACGGCCAGAACCTGAAATCTCCCGCCTGTGCGTCGAAACGTTATACGCCAGTCTAAGCGGAATTGATGGATCGCGTCACGGCTAAGGAACCCTGTTTGGACGATCTTCATTAACCTTTTGTAATTTCAGACTTTCGAGTCGCTGCACCTGTTCTGGGGGGAGAAAACGATCAGAGTGCCCGAGCCGACGATTCAGCGCGTCCTGATCAATCGCCCGTTGAGCGATTTGAGCCGCTTCAGCCCTTTCCCCTTGAACAGCCAGTGCTTCAGCCAGACCGGCCAGCAAACGACTGGAATTCTGATAACGGGCACAACTTTCCCGATAGGCAGCCACCGCCCGTTTTGCCAACTCTTGCCGCTCAGCTGCTGGTAATGTCACGGATTGGGCGCGTTCCAGTAAGGAACGTCCGAGTCGTTCATGCGGGCGATAACTCCGGGTATCCCGCCGGGCGGCAGCGATCAGCCAGTCCTCGCCTTTTTTCTGGAGAGCGGCTGAGCCGGTGTCGCTTGATAAAATTGCTTCTCCCAAAGATTCGGCGAGCGAGGGTGACCAGGGATCAGCCAGGGCGGCCTTTTCAAAGTATTGGATCGCCGCCCCGCGCGAAGCGAGCATCCCTTTTCGGCCAGTCCCACGGGCGGAATAATCGGCCGCCACCCAGACGGGAAACGCCACCATCAACGACAGAAATGCAGCCAGAAGCATCGAGCTTCTCCACAACCAGGACTCAAGTCGCCTTGATCGTGTGATTGAGGTTGTCGATTCATCAATTGCCGTCATCTGGCGAGAAGAGACTCCGATGATCGTCAGGCAGGCGAGCAGGAGCCACAGACCCCAGATCGCAGGCATACTGAAACCGCCAGCGGCCAGCAGGTTGACGGAAAGAGCCAGGAAAGCGGCCTCGATCATCAGCGTGGGCATCATGCGAGCGACATCAGAACGGCCGGCTTCCTGACTTTTTTCCGCGTCTTTTTTCACAGGATCTGAAGGGGGGAATGTGGCGTCAAATCCCGGTAGCGATTCCGCAACAAGGCATGGCCCCAGGACGAAATAGACCACCAGCCAGAGCATCCCGAAGATGATCAACTGATCGTCAAAGACCCCTTCAAAGAGATATCGTCCCCACCAGGCGAGGCCAAAACTGGCTGCGATGATTCCTCCCAGCCAGTTTTTCATGGAGAAGGCGGTTGCCATTGAGTGATCAACAGACGCGACGCCAACCACTGCGCGCTGACGAGGAATCACCACCTGCCACACACCGACCAACCCCAATCCCATGATTCCGATGAGTGACAGCAATCCTCCCGATGTCCAGGCTTCAAGAACCAGATTGTGCGGGTCAGCAATTTCCTCGCTGGAGCCGGACAACTTGTACCAAAGATAAACACTGCGGAAATTTCCCGGCCCGACCCCAAAGGCAAAATTCTCCCGCATCATCCGCAGTGTTCCCAACCAGTACTCCAGCCGGTACTGCACCGATTTGGGAGCCTCGGTCAGCACTTCCACATCCAGGCCACCTGCCCAGGCCACGGCGGCAATCAGAAGTCCCACAGATCCCAGGATCGCGCCCACCAGTGCCCAAAGCCCCCGCTGGGAAGTCAAACTTGACTGTGACGTTGTTGATTTAACGGGGTTTTCGGTCTTCGCCGTCAGCGTTGCTTCGCTGGTTGATTGGCTCTCATGTGCAGAGGAGCGTTGCCAGACTCTGCGTAACTGAACCATCACGGCGACGAATGCCAGCGATAAGCCGAGAGCTAATACTGCTGTGCGTGACTTCGTCAACAGCAGTGCCCAGAATCCACCAAGCCATGTCACCAGCAGTAACCAGGTCTGGATTCGTGAAAAATCGGGAATCGCCAACAGTCGTCCAGCCGGGTTCAGCAACGGCCAAAGTGCAAAACTCAAGATCAACAGGACAAGCAGAATCGCCGCAAATGTGTTGGCCAACGCACAAAAACCAAATGGCTCGCTGCTGGTTAATCGCTGAAAAAAGGCCCTGCGAGCCGAGGCTTCTGTAGGGATTCCCTCCTGCTGTAATTCTTGCTGAAGTTTGGCCAGTTGGTCTGCTGAAACACTGCTGGTGATCGCAGCAGTTTCCAGTTGATCCAGTTCCAGCAGCTTCTGTGAATAGGTGCGGGCGATGGCCGGCAATTCGACAAGGTGTTGATAGATCCCCAGGCCGGAGAGCGTCAACAACGAGGTCACGATCAACGGTTGAAAGTTCAACAGGCTGACACGTGAAAATCGAAGGGATCGAATCCGCTCATCATCCCGCCAGAAACGGGCCAGCAGGATGACATAACAGACGATGGACAGATACTCCACCAGCAGATTGGCCGCAGCCCGACGGTCGCCACTCCCCCAGAAGACCGCCAGCGTCCCGGCGATCTGTCCGGCTGTTAAAAATCCCAATCCCCAATCAAAACCCGACCAGTTTCTGACTTTGTGACTGACAGGGATGACCCAGACCAGCACGGCACTGATAAACAGCATGCACACGGCCAGCCAGAGCGAATCCCCCATCACTGCCGCTTCGGGGGGAGTCCAGAACCGGGCAAAAAAAAGAGCCGTCAGCACCGCGAGCAGCACGGGTTCAATCCAGGCTCGCAGGTTCACCGTTTCTCTGGAGATGGTCACGGGAGGATTCCCCACGCCAGCGCGCGACGCCGGACGCCCCCCGCGCGATTGAATCAACGACCGTGTGCAACCTTCAGAAAACCACGGGTTACTCAGTCCAGCAACGCTTCGGTTCATAACGGATCGTTCGGCTTCTTGAACCGGCTTCATTCCAATCCCCGTCCTGTTCCATCGCTGTTCCCCAGGGAAACCACGGGCTGGGTTTCAGAAAAAGACCCATTTCCAGAAAGATTTGAGAGTGTCAATGGAAGTGTCCCCGTGGTGAGATCCCTGGAGTTGAGTGAGCCTGCTGAGGAGACACCCGGCCGGGGGGCTGATTCCAGAATCGCAATCATCGCCAGAATACAGACAACAACGCCCAGCGCCAGAAAGGCAGCAGCCCATGTCTGCACAGAACACAGCAGCAGTCCGGCCAGTCCTGTGGTCAGTGTGGCCAGATGAACGGTCAAGACCGCATGCACGGGCTTTAATCCCAGCGCCACCAGCCGATGTGAAAAGTGTTTTTTGTCGGGCTGGAAGGGACTACGCCCTTCTCTCAGGCGAATACTGATGACAGAAAATAAATCATAGAACGGCACCGCCAGAACACAGAGCGGGGCCAGAATCACATGCGTCCGGCCATCTTCCACAGTATAGAACGTGCCAAGGATCGTCATGCTGGCGATGGCGAATCCCAGAAAATAACTGCCCGCGTCACCCATGAAGATCCGGGCGGGTGACCAGTTGTGACACAGAAATCCCAGCAGTGAACCACACATCAGCAGGAAGAAGCCGCCGACCATCCAGCGCGGATCATCGGCTCGCATTAACATCATGCAGGCAAATACGGCTGAAACAATCAGGCAGATGCCTCCTGACAAACCATCCATGTTGTCGAGAAAGTTGATCGAGTTCACCAGCACGACAAACCACAACACACTGGCGATGGCTCCGATCCAGGGGTTCTCGATGAACATGGTGGCCCGGACTCCACAGGCCACCACCACACTGGCGATGAAGAACTGCAAGAGTAGCCGGAGCTGCCAGGGGATGGGTTTGAAATCGTCGGCCAGGCCAACAAACCCCATGGCCAATGCGCCCAGGGTCACAGCCAGCAATTGAGGGAGTTTGTAAAGCACGCTCCCTTCTGCCGAGATCGTTTTTCCAGGGATCGGGATCGGCAAGGATTCAGGAAAGATCAACACGATTGCCAGCGCGATCGTCAGAGGAATCAGCACACCACACCAGATGCCAATTCCTCCTCCCATGGGTTTCGGAGTGAGGTGAACTTTTCTGGCGGCGGGCTTGTCAATCAATCCCCACCGCGGAGCAATGACACGCATCGCCCCGACAGCAGCAAAAGAAACCCAGAAAGCGGGAAGCAGACAAGCGCAAACAAACAACAGCATGCGGCAGCCACTTTTCTGAGAGACCAAAGGGACGAATCGGGACGAACGGGCGCGTCATTCGGGACAGACCCTGCTTCCCGAAATGCCATTGTCAGGGAGAAAGACAGTTGGCCGCAAGCGAGATCGTGCCAATGAACGCCCGGCAAAAGGTGATGTGGCTCTCTGGTCACGTTCCTGGTATCGATCATTCCCGCCTGATCAGGAATTTTGTGAGAACTGACAGACCCATCCCAGAAGAGTTGGTCACTGACGCAAGACCATACATCTGCTGTTCAATCGGGAGTTCAATTCCGAAGCGGCAGTCCTAAAGCGATGGGGGAATTTTCCAGAGAGTTGACGGCCTGTTGCCATCAGTTGCCGAGTCCTTACCGGCTGTATCAGAAGTTTTGTGAGGGCTGATGAAAGAGAGGCTTCGTTTGACTGCAAATCTGGCGAAAGCTGGTCATTTTACGTGCATCCTGGGCAGGCCTTGTCACTACCCCGATTGCCCTGCGTCAGAATTTTGCAAAGTGAATCCGGAAATCGCTGGTGAGAATTGCAAAAACTTCTCTGAAAGTTTGTTGCTTGTACGTAGTAATTCTTATGGGGCGGGGCAAAAAAGCCATCCGACATCCCCAGACGACAGGACTGGCTTCCCCGCCAGTTCTGTCGTCACCAAGGATCAAACAAACGGACGTTAACAGCTTGAAGAAACAACGGCCGGAATGAAGAGAAAGCCCTGAACCTCAGCGGAATTTTGAGCGTCTTCTCATCGACAGGTCTCAGAGTTGCGCACAGGTTCAGAATGATTGACACGTTCAAACAAAGCGGAATTCACCACAGCGGCAGAAGCCGTTCATCAATGTTTCAGACTTAAAAGTGAACAGACCACAGAAACAAAACAGGGTTCGTCGCAAGGCGACTCTGCAGGAGTCGGAAAGATCGGCAAATTGTCATTTTGACAGCAACCCTGCCAAGAGAGAGGTCAATCACGAGGGAGACCTCCCGACGACAACTGCCGAAGAGAGATCCGGACAAAGCGTTTTTTCCGAAGAGTCCAGCGTTCCAGGCCTTCAAATGATCTTCATTAGCGGGATTTGGGCAAAGGGCACACGAATTGCAGCTAGTGTTGACTGATGTGTTCGATGGACAGCCAGAAATCGACCAGGTTTTGCTTATCCTCGCAGGAAGAAAGGGGCTCGCTATGAACAACCAGATTTCACAGCGCGTGGTGAAGCGGCTCGCTGCCGCCGAGGGATACCTTGAACTTGGTCTTCCCCAAGCCGCATTGGCGGAGTTGGCCAGGGTCACCGAAACCGGCCCCTTTGAAGCGATTGAACTGCTGCTTCGCGGTGAGGCTCTCACCGGAATTGGTCAGTTTGAAGAGGCGATTGAGCCTCTGGTCAAGGCGGCCGAGATGTTTCCTTCACCGATGAATCATCGCGCCTGGTTCGCACTTGCCAGATGCTATGAGGCGACGGGTCAGTCCGAGTTGGCTGAAGCGGCCACATCGGCAACTCACAACGATGACGAAACCAGCGGCACCCCCGGTGTCGTGACGCAGGTCATTATTCAACCCATTTTCACGGCTGTTCTTGGCAACCAGGTGCGGCAGCTACATCGTTGATCCATCAACTGGGCTAACCCGCAAACTGGTCGTTGATCCAAAACGCCAGACGCACATATCCATCAGCTTACATGACGAACAACCCCGGCGAGCATGACCCGCCGGGGTTGTTCGTTTTCACTCAAAGCCTATCCGGGAAAGCTCCCTCTCCCGTTGACGGGAGAGGGCCGGGGTGAGGGCTGATTAACCTCCGTGTTTCTCTCATAGCAATATGGAACCCCTTATCGAGCGCCACGCGTTCCCCCCCCCCTCATCCGGCCTGCGGCCACCTTCTCCCTCAGGGAGAAGGATTTGATCCCTTTCGGATAGCCCTCTCAGTTCACACCTTCAGAACAAAGCCGATTAGCTCTTGGCGGCAGCAATGACCGCGTCATAGTTGGGATGATCGGCGATTTCCTTGCAGTACTCAGCGTACTTCACTTTGCCATCAGCACCCACCACAAAGACGGCTCGAGCCAAGCAGCGATCGAGTGGGCCGCCGCTGATCAATACGCCGTAATCAGAGCCAAATTCGTTGCAGCGGTGAGCAGAGAGAGTCTTCAGGTTCTCGACCCCTTCCGAAGCACACCACCGCTTGTTACCGAAGGGGAGATCCATGCTCACGACAAAGACATCGACGTCAGGCAGATTCTTGACTTCGTCGTTGAACTTCTTGGTTTCGAGGGCACAGACCGAGGTGTCCAGTGAAGGGACGGTGGCGATAATGGTGGTCTTGCCACCAAAAGTCACTTCGCTGAGATCGTTCGCCTGAAGTGAGAATGTTGGTGCCACATCGCCCGCGACGAGTGCGCGTCCCTTGAGATCAACCGGATTTCCCTTGAGCGTTGTCGCTGCTGTACGTTTCATGAATCTCTTTCCCATTTGAATGGCCATCAATCGCGGATCGCTCGATCCGACAAGCCCCGGAAGTATCGCAAGTCATCCACCAGATGCCAAGGACTCCCCCTCGCGGGGTTTGGGCCTATCGGCCGGGATGTGTGCGAAGGCCGCGCAATGCACCAACTCACGACGCTTTCCGTGCCATGCTTGCGGCTCTGAGCAAGCATGCCCGCACGATCAAATACCGCATTCACGTAGGGTGCATGAAGCGAAGCGCAATGCACCAACTCCCCTGTGCCTTTGCCACCCGACCCACTGACCAACCAACTGCCTATCTACAACCCAACGAGCACCACCACCCTGACGACGTAAGACCCAAATGTAGATTAACAACCGACCCTCATACACCGCCCCAAACCCCGCAAGGGGCTTGATCAAAATTTGATAAGAAAAGTCCACGACCGATCAGGGCCGCGCAGAGAGTCGCCGTCACGAAGTTTCCTTCGTGAGAACCACGCTTGCGAACTTAAGCACCTGTCCCACCAGTTTTGCTTTTCCTGAGAATCACGGGGATCCAATTGTTGTCGGAAGCCGTTGTGAAGCTCAGAAAATGACCTGACATTCCAGAGAATCATCTTGGCGGCAGGGAATCACTCCTTTGCCGCTGACAATCCTTTGGGCCAACAAGTCAGAAAACAGGTAGGTATTCTCGAATTCGAGTTGAGAGCGCCACAGGCCTCTCAAGCTGGCAGCATCTTGCGACACCGCCGGCACAACACGGCCCTGATCAAGCCGCTGACGAGGGTCATCTTCCGGATCGCAGGCTGGCCCTATGATGGCCCTCACCGACGAGGCGCGCCCAGCGAATCCCCTCTAACCTAACCCCCCTTGTTGCGCAGCATCATGCAGGATGAATTATGTAGGGTGCATGAAGCGCAGCGCAATGCACCAACTCATCCCGTGCCTTTGCCACCCGACCCACTGACTCGCCAACCGCCTATCAACAACCGGCCCTCATACGCCGCCCCAAACCCCGCAAGGGGCAAGCATGTTTTTTGAGATCGTCACCGCACTATTTCAAGTTGCGATTCGTATTACCCCATGATTTCTTTTGAGGCTGAGGTTATGAGACGCGATTAAAGCCATTGAGGGCTGCCACCCGGTATGCCTCGGCCATCGTCGGATAGTTAAATGTGGTGTTGATAAAGTAGAGAATCGTATTATGCGGCGACGGCTGCTCCATAATGGCCTGGCCAATGTGGATAATCTCGCTGGCATTGGCTCCGAAGCAATGAATGCCTAATATCTCCAGAGTTTCGCGATGAAAAAGAATCTTCAGCATCCCCGTTGTCTGGCCGGTAATTTGAGCACGCGCCAGGCTTTTGAACTGTGAGTGCCCCACTTCATAAGGAACCTTGGCTTCGGTTAACTCACGCTCTGTCTTACCGATCGAACTGATCTCGGGGCTGGTATAGATCCCTGTGGGAATCTGCCCGATTCCGACAAGCTGTTCATTCCCCAGCAGGTGCGAGGCGGCATGCCGGCCTTGCGAATAGGCGGCACTCGCCAGTGCGGGGAAGCCAATCACATCGCCAACGGCATAGATATTAGGCACAATGGTCTGGTAGTGCTCATTAACCTTCAAGTTCCCGCGCTGGTCGGGAGTGATGCCAATCGATTCAAAGTTCATATCATCCGTATTGCCAGTACGGCCAGCAGCATAGAGCAGAATGTCTGTTTTGAGTTGTTTCCCCGACTTCAGATGGAGAATGACCGAGTCTTCTCGCGGCTCGACAAAGTCATAAGCTTCATGATGGCGAATCAGCATGCCACGATCGCGGAAGTGATAACTCAGTGCATCAACGATCTCTTCATCGAGGAACTCCAGCAATCGATCTCGTGTGTTCACCAGATTGACCTTGCAGTCCAGGTTACGAAACATGCTGGCGTATTCACAGCCAATGACACCCGCACCATAGACCGTGGTTGAACGGACGTCATAGGCCAGATCAAGAATCGTATCGCTATCGAAGACGCGAGGATGATTGAAGTCGACTTCAGCCGGGCGATACGGGCGTGAACCTGTGGCGACAACAATATACTCGGCTGTCACCATCCGATGGCCTTCGTCATGTTCAGTGACAAGAACCGTATGCGGATCAACGAACTTGGCTGTCCCTTTGATGAGGGGGACATCGTTGCGGTCGTAGAATGTCGTACGCATCTGTACCTGCCGCTCGATCACCGCTTTGGCAGTATGCCGCAGTTTCTGAAAGCTGAGATGGGCTGCGATGCCATGTTCTGCCAGCAGCTTATTCGAGTTGACTTCCATCATCTGGAAAATGGCGTAACGGAGCGCTTTGGAAGGGATGGTGCCGCGATGCGTGCAGTTGCCACCAATCTGATGGTATTTTTCAACCATGCCTACACGTTTGCCATGCTTGGCGGCTTGCATGGCAGCTCCTTCCCCGCCAGGCCCCGAGCCAATGACCAGGACATCATAGTCAAACGAATCGGGACGCGTGGTCGATGCTGCTGGCAAACCTGTCATATTCCCCAGACCTTGCTGCACTGTTGGAAGTGCTTGAATGTGGAGTCTCTGAAATTTCAAGACGATATTTCAACACGATGGCCGCAGCGCGAACCAGATAATTTTTTCTGCTGGCAAGATATCAGTCCACCGGGAGTGAGGCCAGCCGAATGCCCTGAAGGAGGCGATCACCCTGACTTCTCAGTCAAGTGGTTGCTCGCTGAGATCCCTGCCGCTTGATCGCAGACGACGCGGGAGACTTGTTATGATTTTCTCATGTGAATTCGGAGAATAAGCAGGCGTTACCAGGTTCGTTGGCAGGGCATCATGCCTGATGTCGGCCCGCTGGTGACATTTGAGAAAACTTCCGATGACAGGTGGCCAAGCCATCACAGGCTGCCAAAACTGTCGTGCATGGGTTCAAAAGGGATGTGAGCGTGGTCATGCCTTCGACTGATGAGATTCCCCGGGATCTGTTGCCGCTGGATGTTCTGTGTGTGGCCCCGCATCCTGATGATGCAGAGATCAGCGTCGGTGGGTCGTTGCTTAAGTGGCACCGCATGGGGCAACGCGTGGGGGTGTTGGATTTGACCTCTGGTGAGCCAACACCCTTTGGTTCCCCTGAGATTCGTCAAGCTGAAACAGCCAGGGCGACACAGTTTCTTGAACTCGACTTTCGGTGGAATCTCGGCCTGCTCAATCGGTCGCTGGAGCCGACTTTGGAAGCGCGCCAGGCGATTGCGGAGGTTTTTCGATTAACCCGGCCGCGCATCATCCTGGCCCCTTGGCCCGAAGATGCCCATCCCGATCATGTGGCAGCAACCCAGCTCATCGAAGCGGCCAGATTCTGGTCAAAGCTGTCCAAGACCACAATGCCTGGCGAGCCTTACCATCCGCCACGCATTTTTTATTACTGGAGTGTGCATCTCAAGATCCAGCCAACGCCCGCTTTTGTGGTGGATATCAGTGAGACGATTGAAGAAAAGATGCAATCCGTCAGCGCCTATGCCAGCCAGTTCACCATTGGCCGCACGCTGACGTTTCCAACGGTGCTGGATGATATTCGTGACCGGGCACGTTACTGGGGTTGGGCCATCGGCAAAGGTTATGGCGAACCCATCGGAAGCCGCGAGGCACTTTGCGTCAATGACCTATCTGCCGTGACAGGATTGCCTCTGGGATCTCATTAACGTTGATAAGGCTCTGTGTGGCAAAGGTCGCTGGATGGTGACCAGAGGATCGGGACACGCCAGAAAGACCATCGCCAGAGAGACCATCGCCTGTCAATCGTTTCCCTGTCAATCGTTTCGGTGAGTTTCCAACCGTTTCACCAAAGGGGCGATGACGGCTTCAATAAAGACACGGTTAACACATCCCAGATGTCCGCCGGTATGAAACCAGCGGTAGAACGCCCATGTGTAGGGAATCTGATGCACCGGTGCCCCTTCTCCATTGATTGTCGAGGGATGGGAAAAGCCTAACATGCCAGCGCAGGGAGCATGCTTCCCATCAAATGTCCCCAGAAGTATGGTTCCAGCCCCAATAAAAAATGCGTCGAACAGGGAATGAAAGTGCCAGATCCCGACTTTCGCCCCGCGACGGGCGGCAGAGAGATCACAACGGGTTGAAACGGCGGGATTCAGGAGAATTGCTCCCGTCACAGGATCATCAGGCCCCAGCACTTCTAAGACCCGGAGTGCCATTCCTCCGCCTCCCGAATGGCCAACGAGAGTGACGGGACGCCCAGGATATCGCTTTTGATAGGCCCGAATCTCTTCGGCGATAAAGTTGGCGACTCTCCAGTTTCGGCGGCTTCCTCTGAGGTGATAGAAGAAAAGAAGATCCCAACCGGTCGTCCAATCGATTGTCCGAATGGCCGATTTCACCCGCCCATCGTTCAACCCGCTACATGTCCCGAGGTTAAGAAAACTGAAACTGTCAATCCCCGGCAGAATAATCACCAGGCCATGCTCGAGACGTTCGCCAGAAGTCATATTGGCAAACCGGCGGGGAATGAACTTTCCCAAAGGGGAGATCAGGAATGTCATCGCGCACAGGCAGCCGCGAAGCCAGGCACCGGGGCGAGGGTCTTCGGCCCAGGAGGGGATATTAAGGATCTTTTCAGCAGGGCTTTCATCGACGCCTGCCTTCCCGCCCGACGTCAATGATGCGATCTCGGGGCTTTGATTTGAAGTCGCCATGCGCTGCAAAAACTTCCGTTGAGGACGGGTTTCCCAGACCAACGTCAAACCGCACGTTGCCAAGGATCGGGCACGAGAATCTGCGCCACAGTATGGCGTTCCCAACGACCTTCGTCACTCAGATGGTCAATAAAGAAATGAGAGAGAGCAAGCCGCACCCAGGCTGCGGGAAGATTATTTGCCGGGAGCGGGGGGAACGTCTTGATGGGAGTGTTCTTCCGTCGCACGTCCCTGAATCATCACAGGAACTTTGAGAAACCGGACTTCTGGATCGGCGGTTTCAATTTCGACCACAGCATGATGCCGACCGGGGGGAAGCTCGGCAGCCACCGTGATGTAAATCACTTTTTCATTCGTGGCGTGAGTGTTATCGGCCACGAGGAAATCGGAAGAATGGGACTGACTCACCGCAGGTAATGCTTCACTTTCAGGGATTGGCTTCAGGGACTGGTTGGCTGCCGATGTCTGATTAGGTTGAGTGACGTTAGCATGAGTGAGATTGGCAGGTCGCAACGCAGAGACAGGGCCATTAAATTTTGGACTCCGTGGGTCAAGCTCAGGGCTGACGGGCTGATAACCAGCAGGGGCTGTCATTGAGGCGGTCACGAACGGAGACCCCGTGCGGATTCCAAGAATTTCGATCTCATGGCCCCGACTGTCGGTCACAAACAAAGGCTGTGTCGTTGGTTGATGGCTGAGTTGATAGATAATCAACGCTGAAGGACGAACACTCAGACGCTGCTCGGGAAGATGTAGTCGGAAGGTCAGGCGATCTGTTCGTGGCTTTGTGTCGGTGTAAAGAATATCGCAAAAGAATTCTTTTTGGCCTGGCTGTTCGTTGGCAGGCTGCATCCGCAAGGTGATTTGCCCATTTTCGCCGGGAGCATAGGTTTGCTTGTCGATGCGTGGCATCAGACAACCGCAACTGGGCTTGATCTCGGTGATCGTTACGGGCTTGTCGCCCGAATTGCGGAAGCGGAAGGTGGCCCGAAGTTCGTCAGCCGGACGAACCCGCCCCAGGTCGACGGCATATTGCGAGAAGGCGAGCGATGGGCCAGCTTCAAGTGGTTGACTCCACGGCTTGGCGTGACTCCAGAAGGGGGCAGCCATCGCAAGGACTGGCGGCATGGCAACCAGCAGGCACAAGACCAGATTGATGACAAGAGTCCGTCGAGCTTGAGGTGGGTTCACTTGCGACATGCGGTCGGCACTCATGGGTTTTATGCAAACAAACAGGAAATCAGGCTTCAATCAGGAAGAAATCAACATTGAAGGCCATGGGGCATGACTTCCATACTCAGAAACCCTGTTTCCGAGAAGATCACTCTTTCAGATTGTCATGAATGACACTTGCTCGTTGGGTCAATACGGCACGTGGCCTCATGTTTTGACTGCACCGTCGCCAGAGGATTCCTTCAGGACGAATGTGTGTTAAGTGATATCCTGGTAATCTCTTTCGTCAAATTGACTCCACCTGGACTTTTGATGTCACGATTTTTTTTCAGGACTGAAGCCCTGCCATACTGGCATCATGTTTAATTTTGTGGACAACCGTGTCATGCTGTGCGTGGAGAGGAAAATCGTCAGTCAGATGTACAGAATCAACAACTTCTGACAAAGAGGGTTCTCCTCCCGGAACCAACAACACTCGTAAAAACATCACCCCCAGCTCCCGTGCTGGTGTAGGCTCTGGCTTCTTCAATAGAGACGATTTAGGAATGATGCCGTGGCGAATTTGATCTTATTCAGTCCTCGCAACCGACCGACTTCCCCTGAGATTTCCACGGTGACTTCCATTGTCGCAAAATGGATGTGGAACATGGCTTACCTGATGGGAATTGCCGGAGTCGGAATGATGCCCTCGACATTTGCTAATGACACAATGCTGCCGGCACCTCAGGCAAAGATTGATAACGTCCCGGAAGTTTTTCATGGCGAGATGGTGGTCGACCCCTATCGCTGGCTGGAAGACCAGAAGGCTCCTGACACACGTGAATGGCTCGCCGCTCAGGCGAAGTATCTGCAAACGATCACAGGCTCTCTGCCTCAGCTTCCGCAGATCAAATCCCGGCTGTCTGAGTTACTCAAAGTCGACAGCATGGGCATGCCGGTCGTGCGAGGGGGAAAGACTTTCTTTTCCAAGCGATCTGCCACCGCGGATGTTCCCAGTATCTGGTTCCGTCCGACACTAACATCTCCTGACGAATTGCTGATCGATCCTCAGAAGCTATCATCTGATGGCAAAACTACTGTCAACATCATGGATATCAGCCATGATGGTTCGCTATTGATCTGTGGCGTTCGCACGGGTGGCGAAGATGAAGTGACACCTCGTCTGTTTCATGTCACAACAAGAAAATTCTCAGACGTTGAGTTCCCCAAAGGCCGGTACACGAGTCTTTCGTTTTCACGTGATCAACAGCGGCTTTATCTGTCTCGTCACGATCAGAAAATCGGCCCGCGAGCATATGTCCGGGACATAAAAACCGGCCAGGAAACACTGCTATTCGGAGAGAACCTGGGGCCGGAACGCATCTTAGGCGTGCGGCTGTCTGAAGATGATCAATGGCTGGTTTATCATGTTTATTTAGGTGCTTCTTCGCAGAACGATGTCTATATCCAATCGCTGGCCAAGTCTGGTGAATCAATTCAGCCGTTTGCGGTCGGTATTGATGCCGAGTTTGAAGTGGACGCGATCGATCATCGGGCCGTTGTCCGTACGACTTGGCAATCACCGCGTGGCCGCGTTCTGCTCGCCGATCTGCGTGAGCCTTCGCTCGAAAAATGTCAGGTGATTGTGCCTGAAGCGGAAGCGTCGCTGGAAGGAGTGACTTTAGCCGGTGGGAAGATGTTCGTCCGCTGGCTGAAAAACGTCGTCTCTGAACTCAAAGCCTATGATCTGGCTGGAAAAGAACTCTTTGCGATTCATCCACCGACACTGGGATCCATCTCGGCAGCCAGTGGGGCGTGGGATCAGTCAGAACTCTTCTATAGCTTTAGTAGCTATATCGTTCCGGGCACCATCTTTCAGTTCGATATCCCAACGCAGAAGACAACGGTCTGGTATCGGTCGGCGATTCCGTTCGATAGTGAGAAATTCACGCTTCAGCAAGTCTGGTTCTCCTCCAAAGACGGAACCAGAGTCCCCATGTTTATCGCCCACAAGAAAAACATAAAGCTCGATGGAACAAACCCGACTCTGCTTTATGGGTATGGTGGATTTGCCGTCAATCTTACGCCGGGCTTTCAAACCAAAGCGGCTGTCTGGATGGAAATGGGCGGCATCTATGCCGTGGCCAATCTTCGGGGCGGTGGCGAGTTTGGAGAAGATTGGCATACGGCGGGAAATCTTAAAAAGAAGCAGAATGTCTTTGATGACTTTTATGCAGCAGCCGAGTATTTGATCGCCAATCGCTATACCTCACCTGCTCATTTAGCGATCAACGGTGGTAGCAATGGCGGCTTGCTGGTCGGGACTGCCATGACTCAGCGACCGGATCTGTTTGCTGCTGTTGTCTGCTCTTATCCTCTGCTGGACATGTTGAGGTATCACCAGTTTCTAGTCGCCCGGTTCTGGGTTCCTGAATATGGAAGTAGCGAAGATCCAGAAATGTATCCTGTCTTGAAGGCCTATTCGCCTTATCATCATATCGACCCAAAGGTGAACTACCCCGCCGCCATGTTCATTACGGGTGATGCCGATACCCGTGTTGATCCGAACCATGCCCGCAAAATGGTGGCACGGCTTCAAGCAGTTCCTGCCTTACAGCGGCCGATTGTCCTGATGTATGACGATGCCCTGGGTCACACCGGCGCGCGGCCTGTCAGCAAGACGATTGAAGACCTCGCAATAGAACTGGCCTTCTTATGGAAACATACCGGGAATACCCCTACATTTGATGGTTCCAGAGTCAGTCAGTCAGCGAACAAATCCATAGAAAAAACAACTCCTGGAGAAAACGCCGATACAGAGCTGAATGCCTTCTTTGATCGAGAATGGGAATTGGCGCTGAAAAACTCGCCGACGTTTGCTTCGTATTTAGGTGACGACCGCTATGACGCCCTCTGGCCTGATCTGTCATTAACTGCTATCGAAGCACGACATCTGCATTTAGAGGAAGCGGCTCGGGAACTTGACGCGATCCAGAAGAAACCGCTCTCGCCTGCTGCACAACTCAATGCCCGTCTCTATCGCCAGCAGCTTGAAGTGGAGCAGGAGCGGGCGAAAACGGACTGGCATCTGGTGCCACTGACTCAGAGGGAAGGCATTCAAGATGACAACTCGTTAGCCGATTCACTCGCCTTTACCAAGCTCTCCAATTATCAAAACTGGATTGCCCGCCTCAATGCGTTTCCTACCTATATGGATCAAACGATCGCATTGATGGAACTCGGTATTCAGAAAGGACGCTTGCAACCCCGTGTGACCATGCAGCGAGTCGTGAATCAGATTGAGCGGCAGATTGTCACAGACCCGACAAAAAGCCTCTATTACAAGCCATTGTTAAACATCCCTAAAGGACTGGAAACTCATCAGGATGCGCTTCAGTCGGCCGCACAGGCTGCTATTGCCAACAAGGTTGTCCCGGCCTATCAAAAGTTTCTGGAATTTTTCAACAACAGGTATTTACCTGCCTGCTATTCTGGAGAAGGTGTCTGGAAGCTTCCAGGCGGCGATGACATCTATCGCTTTCGTGTCCGTGAATTCACCACTCTGGATCTGACTCCTGAAGAAGTTCATCAGACAGGCTTGAAAGAAGTGGCCCGGATTCGTTCTGAAATGGAAAAGATCCGCGAACAGGTCGGATTCAGAGGGGATCTAAAAGCATTTTTTGATTCGCTTCGCACTGACCCCCGTTTCTATTTCCAGAATGAAAAAGAGCTGCTGACAGAATATGAAGCGTTCTGCAAACGCGTTGACCCGCTGCTCACCAAACTCTTCAAAAAGCTGCCACGAACGCCCTATGGTGTGGAAGCGATCCCCTCTAATATGGCTCCTGATACGACAGCGGCCTACTATCGGCCACCCTCTGCCGATGGTTTTCGGGCCGGGACTTATTTCGTCAATCTTTACAAGCCCGAAATGCGTCCCAAGTACGAAATACCGGCTTTATCACTGCATGAATCAGTTCCAGGTCATCATCTCCAGATTGCTCTGGCGACAGAACTGGAAGACGTCCCCACATTCCGGCGTTTCACCGATTTCACGGCCTATGTTGAAGGCTGGGCACTTTATAGCGAAAGCCTGGGCGAAGAACTGGGTGTCTATAACGACCCTTATGCGAAATTCGGACAGTTAACTTACGAGATGTGGCGAGCCGTCCGCCTGGTGGTCGATACCGGTATCCATGCCAAACAATGGACGCGAGAGCAGGCCATTCAGTATTTCCGCGACAATACGGCGAAGACCGAACTGGATATCGTCAACGAAGTCGATCGTTATATCTCGTGGCCAGGGCAGGCACTGGCTTATAAAATCGGTGAACTCAAGATAAAAGAACTCCGCCGCCGGTCTCAGGCCGCACTGGGGGATCAGTTCAACATCCGCGAATTCCACGAGATCATTCTGCAGAATGGAGCCATTCCGTTGACAGAACTGGAGCGTGTTGTAGATACCTGGCTGAGCCAGAAGTGAAATGGTGCGTCATCGGTCTCAGAGTCTGTCCGGTAACTCTCAAATCCTTCTCCCGCCAGCGGGAGTGGGAGTGTTTAAACCCTTCTCCCTGAGGGAGAAGGTGGCCGCAGGCCGGATGAGGGGGAAACGCGTGGCCCTCGATGAAAGGGGGCATGTTTCCATCGACGAATTGTTATCAGATCGCTATCTGAACAAGAAGAGCTAAATACCCCTCACCCCGACCCTCTCCCGCCATCGGAAGTGGGAGTGTTATCGGACAGAGTCAGATACGTTTTCTAGAAACCAACGGCGTGTTAAGAGGTGTCGCAAGCATGGCACACAATGCGCCGTTAAATCCCGGGATCCGTATGAGTGCATTGTCAGAGTATAAGACCCCGCTTTTAAGCATTTGACAATGCATTAGTCTCTTAATTGTAAATTGCGGCAACGTTTTGCCAGCAGCCAAAGGCCGATCATTAAAGACGCCCCACCTAATGCCATGACCAATGTGAATCCCAGATTCGCAATCGTGAGCATCTGAACCCCGTCGGTGCTGGATCTGCTTATCGAGTCGAATTCCGACATGATCAAGATAAGCTGCGCGACACAGACACCCAATGAGGCGATGGCCGGAAGGCCGCTTCCGATGGCCAGAAAGCCGCCAGAGACTGCATCCCAGCGGATCACCCAGAGACCAATCGCGATACCAACGATCCAGACCACCAGTGATGCGATACTGGCGACCAATATCAGCAGTTGTACAAGTCCCAATATGCCACCGGCTGCCATCTCACGATCCTCCTGAAACTTCAGTGAAACAAGTCCTTCTGGTATGTGAACTCTTACGCATCATCCGCAAGGAATCCAGCATAATCCCAGCGAAAGCTTCCTTGAAAGTCAGAGTCTGTCGAAGAGCTATCAAGTCCTTCTCCCTGAGGGAGAAAGGCCGAAGGGCGAGGCCACAGTGATCTGATGAGGCGATCAGGTGAGAGCGAGAGCGATCAAAGCGAAACAGGCCAGCGTCTGAGCCATGCCTGAAGCATGAGGACGCCCCAGAGATGATAATGCCAGACCGGCTTTCCATGGGTGTGCTCATGCCAGCGGGATCGGATGAGCGATGTGTTGTAAAAACCGGTGGCGTTGAGGCTCTCTTCAGAAAGCAGATCTTCGGCCCAATCACGTAATTCCACACAGAGCCAGTGCTCCATGGGAACACCAAAACCTTTTTTCGGTCGGACAAAAAGCTCTGGTGGGACATACTTACCGAGGATTTGCCGCAGCGGCAATTTCCCTTCATTCCCGCTTCGTTTCATTGCCAGGGGCAGACTCCAGGCAAACTCGGCCACGCGGTGGTCAATTAATGGCACCCGTGCTTCCAGCGCGACCGCCATGCTGGTGCGATCCACTTTGGTGAGAATATCATCCGGGAGGTAAGTCCGAGCGTCGAGATCCATCCACCGTTCTTCAGGTGAGGGCGATTTCAGCCAGCTATCACGGTTCATGAACTCCGTCGGTGCCCAGGCCAGCTTGAATGTCGCGGGGTCTTCGGTCGTCCAGTATTGCATGTGCTGCTGGTAGAGATCGTCACTGTTGCTATAGGCAAACAGCCTGCTGGCATGTTTGAAGCGGCTTTGCCATCGCGCAGAAGCATAGCCGGCGTAAGGAACCGCCAGGCGGCACATGGCCGCCGCAACATGCCGGGCCGAGCGGGGAAGATACCCCAACGCGTTGGCAATTTGCTGAGACTGAAAATAGCGCCGATAGCCGCAAAACAATTCGTCACCACCATCGCCCGACAGCGATACCGTGACATGTTTTCGCGCCAGTTGACAGACAAGAAATGTGGGAATTTGCGAGGAATCCGCGAACGGTTCATCAAACAACGTGGGCAAATGAGGAATCACGGCCAGTGCTTCCGGCCCTTCAACGATCTGTTCGGTATGATCCGTTCCCAGATGCCTGGCAATGGCCCGCGCATAGGTCGACTCATCGTATTGTGGGTCTCGAAAACCAATCGAGAAAGTCCGAATGGGCCGGGGAGAAAGCTTCTGCATGATCGCTGTCACTAATGACGAATCGATCCCGCCTGAAAGAAATGTTCCCAAAGGAACATCAGCAATCATTCGCAGCCCGATGGAGCTTTCCAGAAGTTGTTCAAGCTGTGCAAGGGCTTCGTCGTTTGTTCCGGAAAAGGGAGACCGAAGTCCTCTTTGAACGGCGTTCTCGCGAACTGACCAATATGTTCTCGGGCCGGTTGATTGTCCGTCTGCATCGATGGTCAGCAGGGTTCCCGGAGGTAATTTCCAGACATGCCTGTAGATGGAATAAGGGGCGGGAACATAGTTATGTCGGAGAAAAAGAGGCACCACATCGCGGTTAAGTTCTGGTGAAAACTCGGGATGAGCATGAAATGGTTTCAGCTCTGACCCAAAGATCCATGTTGATCCGAGCTTTCCATAGTAGAGCGGCTTAATCCCCATCCGGTCACGAATCAGCGTCAGCGACCGGTCGGTGTGGTTCCATGCGGCAATGGCAAACATGCCGATACATTTCTCGATGGTCTTTTCAATGCCCCAATGGGCAAATCCTTCGACGAGAACTTCGGTATCCCCAGAGCCTCGAAAAGTGACACCCGTTGCAACTAAAGCCGCTCGCAGTTCCTGGAAGTTATAGATTTCTCCATTGAAAACAATCGACCAGAGGCCGTTTGCCGAGTGCATCGGCTGGTGACCATGCGGCGAAAGATCGACAATCGCCAACCGTGTCTGCCCCAGGGCAATACCAGTCGCAGGATCAAACCAGTATCCACGGTCATCCGGGCCGCGATGATTGAGTTGGCAGGTCATCTTCTCAATCAGATGCCGGGCCTCGGTTTCGGTCGCTGGAAATCGAGAGGTTAAAAAGCCGGTGATTCCGCACATAATACGCTACTGAGCACAATCCCTGTCATGGTTTTGAACGTGAGTCTTTACGTCAAAATGATAGCCCATCGCGGCGTCGAAGATCGCCCCAGAATCAACGAATTGCCAACTCGGCGGTATCCTAATCATCGCCTCAGATGGTGTAAATGTGTTTATTGGAAATGGTTTGATTACTGATGTCGAGTTATCGATTCGTGCATGGGGATATCTCAATAGACCATTTGCTTGGCGTCGGTTGCGATGGTCACTCAGATCCCAGTAGACTTAAGGACACAGCAGTGTTGATGGTGTGAAAACATCCCTCCGCGATCGTGATCGGTCTGGCCGGAGGAGTGTGATCCACCAGATGAGTCGTAGGCGATGCAGAAAGATTGCGATGCAACGTGTCCTCTACTGCGGCGATACATCGCTGGAAACAGCGGCAGGCTATCTGGCGGGGCTGATGACGGCCTGGGGTTGGGAATTTCAATATGTCCCCAGCGACTGCCAACTGTCAGCGGCCAATCTTGAACAGCCCTTTGATCTGATCATTCTGAGTGATTATCCCGCGTCACGTCTCCCTGACGAACTTGCTCTCAAAATGTCTCAGCAAGTGCGAGGTGGCACAGGCCTGGTGATGCTTGGGGGGTGGGAGAGTTTTCACGGCGCAGGAGGCGACTGGGATCAGTCACCCATCGCAGAACTTCTACCGGTGACGATCTCTCCTGTCGATGACCGCGTGAATTTCGATCAGCCCGCCATGGTGATTCCTGCGGCCCAAGTGAGTTTGAATCATGAGATTCTGCAAGGACTCCCCTGGGAAGAACGTCCTACGTGTGTTGGTGGACTAAATCAGTTTGAAGCCAGGCCGGGAACACAAACCTTATTGATGGTGCGTGTCTGGCATCCCACGTTCAATGCTGAGGAAGGCAAGACGACGTGGGAGCACGCGACTGACCATCATCCTCTGCTGGTCGTTGGGCAAGCCGATCAGGGACGAGTGGTCGCTTTTGCTTCGGACATTGCCCCTCATTGGGTCGGCAGTCTGGTGGATTGGGGCGAGGAACGATTTTGCGCTCAGGCACCCGGCGCCCATCCGATTGAAGTGGGAAGTGCTTATGCCCAGTTTTTTCAGCAAGTCCTGACATGGGCGATAGCGAAATAGCAGAATGTCTTCTTTTGTGATGAGCCATGGCAGAACAATTCATGGCAATATTGTGATTTCAATCAAACAAGTGGGATCAGGCTCCAGGCTGTCAACGATCCCAAAACCAAGACTCAAGCGGGTGGCTCACCATCAGGTGAAACTCCCGATCAAACCTTAGCAGCGAAAGTTCGAGAACCGTATGTTGTCTGGAAATGCTTTGATTGGTCAGTCTGGCGGGCCAACGTCTGTCATCAATACTTCGATGTTGGGCGTGTTTGACGCGGCTCGGAAGAGCAAGAGCATCAGCCGTGTGTTCGGCATGCGATTCGG
Source organism: Planctopirus sp. SH287 (assembly GCF_056500625.1). NCBI lineage: Bacteria > Pseudomonadati > Planctomycetota > Planctomycetia > Planctomycetales > Planctomycetaceae > Planctopirus > Planctopirus sp. SH287. The sequence goes on from NZ_CM151403.1 coordinate 5,133,424, forward strand.
CATTGAAGGCGTTCTGGGCGATCATCTGATCGATCTTTCCAGTGAAGATCCTGCGGTAATGAAGGGCCTGCGCGGCACTCCCGGTTCTGCACTGGGTTCCAGCCGGGTGAAGCTGAAGGATGAACACTTTCCGACGGTGCTCAAGCAGCTCAAGAAGTACAACATCCGTTATTACTTCATGATCGGCGGCAACGACACGATGGACACCATTCATCGAGTGACGAAGTACGCGGGTGAAAACGGCCACGAGATGATCGGCGTGGGTGTCCCCAAAACGGTTGATAATGATCTGTTCGGCACCGATCACACCCCCGGCTATCCCAGTGCTGCCCGTTATGTGGCGATGAGTGTGCTTCAAGGGGGACTGCTGGCAAAGGATATGCAGCGCGTCGATCAGTTTGTCGTCTTCCAGACCGTTGGCCGGAGTGCCGGTTGGCTTCCTGCGGCTGCTGCCTGTGCCCGCGGCCATGGCCTGACGGCACCGCATGTGATTCTCTTCCCTGAGCGTCCTTTTGACCGAGCCGCATTTCTGGCAGCGGTTAAGAAAGCTCAGGAAAAGCACGGCTTCGTCTCGATTGTTTGCGGCGAAGGGATCCGTGATGCCGAAGGCCAACCCGTGAGTGCGTCGCAGACACGTGATAAGTTTAACAACGTCGAGTTCGGCGCGATGGGCGGAACCAGTGCGGCCATGATGTTGCACCGCATGATTTCCGATGAATTCGGCTGGCGTGGCGAGTTCCAGGTAACCGAATCATTACAAATGTGTGCGGCTGACCGTGGGTTGAAACGGGATCTGGATGAAGCCTACGCCTGTGGAAAAGAGGCCGTCCGTCTCGCTTTGACAGGCACGAGCGGGGTGATGGTGACGATGCAGCGTGTCAACAAAAAGGCTGATCCTTACCAGATGGGTTTTGGTACTATTCCTCTGGGTGACGTGGCTAATCACGAGCGCCCGATGCCCGATAATTTCATCTCCAAAGATGGGTTTGATGTCACGAAGGCTTTCCTCGATTACGCCAGGCCGCTGGTGGGTGAACTCCCGACATACAGCGTCCTGGCTGCCAGGAAGGGGAAGGCGTAGAGATATGAGGTCAATTTCTGGCCTCATATCTGCAACCATCACGGATCGTTTTGAGTTTTGTTTGATCACACCATGGAGTTCGCAACGCGGGCTTCACTACTTGATAGGCCGTTTCTATGTTCGCTGATCGTGCACCATACGCCGGGTTTGGTCTTGTCGCTGATATGCTGGCTGTGCCGGGTGTTATCCGAAATTTTGATCCTTCAGTCGTAAATCTCACGGCGAATGAAGTCCGAACGGTGGGCCGGTTGCTGCTGACGGGTGAAGGATCAAGCCGACTCTTTCCGGGCAAGAACGCTATCATGCACTCGCGTCAGCAGGGGTGGCCTCTGATGCTGCACACCGAAGCGGGCCGCCAGTCGCAGGACTATGCGTTGAAAGACTGGGCCGTGCTGGCGGCTTCCAATAGTGGTAAGACGGCCGAAGTGATTCGCCTGTTCACACAGTTAAAAGGGGGTGGTCATCCCGCTCTCTACAGCCTGACCGCCATGGCCGAATCGCCACTGGAAGCCTTGGCCAAACGAGGCCATGTTCTTCAATGTGGTAAAGAGGGAGCAGTCGCTGCCACCAAGAGCGTGATTGAGCAGGCGTTGGTTGTGCGGGCCATGGTGGAATCCATCGCTGGCGAATCCCAGCTCAAAGGACAATTGGAAACACTGGCCGATCAGGTGCAGACCGTGCTGACACAATCCATCGACCGCGAAATCGTCGATAAGCTGGCCAAAGCCAGCACGATTTATTTTGCTGGCCGTAACGATGGGGTGGCCGAGGAACTGACACTCAAGACAAATGAGATCACCCGCAAACGGAGCGATTTTCTCGAAGGGACTTATGCCGTCCATGGCATTGAAGAAATTATGCAGGCCGACGATGTGGTGGTCTGGATCAATCCTTATGCCGAGTCGGAGCAGAAGTTCCACGATGTGCTGGTGAAGGGTGTGGGACTGACGGTGGTGACGATCTCGCCGCGTGAAACGATGTTCCCCAACATCCAGATTCCCGATGGAGGGAGCCTCGCTGGCTTTGTGGAACTTTGCGCCGGGTGGAACCTGCTGGTCGAAATCGGCATGGCCCTGGGCGTGAACGTTGACAAGCCCCAACGGGCACGCAAGGTGGGCAATGAGTTCATCGCGGGGTAATGCCGTGTCCGGCTTTATCTTGGGGTTCCATGCGTAGTCACGTCCTCCGATGTCGGACTTGACTACCTGTTCAACCACTTTTAAGCATTTGACAATGCAGTAGGTTCATGCCGGTAAGCTGTAGGGTGACTTTGCCATGTCGAGTATGACGGCACTCCACAAGTGGTCTTATGCTCGGTATACTCTGGAGGGATCGCGTCTTAATTCCCCGGTTTTGTCGTTGCAAACATGTTTACTTAAGAGTAAACTTCAGGTGCCTCAATGGAAGAATTATTGCATTTCTTTCTTGTTGAGGATGATCGTGCCTTAAAGCCGATTCGACAGGTGGCGGGTTATATTGATCGGCGTGGCCGCTGTCGGACTGATGATTTTCTGGCGGTATCACCCCTTGGTGATCAGGCGAAATTTATCGCCCTCGCCCGACGTGTTTGTATCTATGGTGAAGAAGGGTTTCGGAGTCCCGATTTTAAGTACGAAAAGTCTTCGATTTGGACTTTCCGGTTGTACGACCAACGACGAATTCCCTGCTTCCTCGATGAATCCATTTGGATTTGCACTCATGGCATGCAGAAAAACGGGCGATGGCGAGAAGCTGATTTCGATACCGCCATCCGAATTCAAACAGAGTATTTTCGTCGGAAAGCTGATCTGGAGAGATCGGATGGCTGATGCCATTTTGCTGCTTCGTTTTGAAGAGGCTTGCCCAGTGACATCCTCCGTTGTCGAAAATGACAACGGATTCAACAGCATGCTTTAAAGTGATTAATCACGAGGAGGATTTCATGGCCGATTGGATTGCCAATATTCTCGGCAGTGAAGAAGGACGCCGGTTGCTTCATCAGGAAGAACTTCTGGCCGATATCGCTCACTCTGTTTTGTCGGAAATGGAATCAAAGCACATTAACCAGGCCGAATTGGCAAAACGTCTTAAGAAAACGCCTGGTCGAATTTCTCAATTGTTGTCGGGTGAGCGCAATCTGACTCTACGGACATTAGCCGACATGGCGACCGCGATAGGAATGAAAGTGGAAGTTCGGTTGGTGGATGCGGCATCGGAAGAGATGACGCCGGCTCATGAGAACAGTCATCTTAATTCTACCATCATTGATTAATCGTTTGAGGCTTGAACGTCGACAAGCCTCAACGGGCACGCAAGGTGGGCAATGAGTTCATCGCGGGGTAATCTCTTTTGTGAGATCGACATCACTCTGAGGGAAGACCTGCCGCATGGCTGAGGATATTTGCACACGTCTGCTGGATCTTTGGCCAAGTGAGGTCGATCGGATCGATTTTTCACTACCAACCGCGCCAGATAATCTGGCGTTTGATGAAGCCTTGCTGCTGACCGTCAACGAGGAACCGGAAGCGGCCTGCTTGCGTTTCTGGGAGATGCGTAAGCATGCCGTGATTCTCGGCAGGTCAAACTCGCGAGAGAAAGAAGTCAACGAAGCCGCGTGTGCGGACGCGGGAGTCGAGATCTTTCGCAGATGTTCAGGGGGGGGAACCGTTGTCGCCGGGCCGGGCTGTCTGATGTTTACTGTGGTGGTGCCAGTCACTGAAGTGATCACCAAGTTGGGGGTGCCAGCGACTACCTGTCAGTTGCTGGGCCGAATCGTCAAAGAACTCCGGCCATTTCTGGGCGATGTCCAAATCAAAGGCACCAGCGATCTCGTCGTTGGGGAACAAAAATTTTCTGGCAATGCTCAGAAGTATTCCCGAAATGCCATTTTGCATCATGGGTCAATCCTCTATGACTTTGATCTCCCTTTGATCAGCCGATATCTCAATCAGCCAAGCCGGCAACCAGACTACCGGGCAGGCCGGCCTCACGATCAGTTTGTGATGAATGTACCAGCCACCCGAGAACAACTGACCGAAGCCATAGCTGCGGCGTGGCAGGCCGTGGCCGATGAACATTTTGTTCCTCCCTATGATTTAACGGCAAAGCTGGCTCGGGAACGGTATCGCACGACGGAATGGAATGCTTAGTACATTGTCAAAGGATAAAATTCGGGTCTCTTCAGTTGTTAAGTCCGACAACGGAGGACGTTGCGGCGACATCAAACTGAAGACAAAGCCGTGACACGGCATTAGGATGATCGCCCAGATGGCAGGCAAATGAACCCAGGGGCGAACGATGACCAAGCATGTTTCAGGCAATTCGGCTGAGCACTCCAGCCATGGGACTGTCCACAAAAAAAGTCTCAGCGGGCTGACCCTCTTACGTTATGGAATCGTTTGCTGGCTGGTGGGATATCTGGCCATTGCTTATGTCGTGCTTCCCATGGGCTGGTGGCGGTTTGAGAAGCGACATCCGGCTTTAGAAAACGCCCCCACTCTGACACACACCAAACTGGGGATTCCCGGCGACCCGCTGGATTTTGGCCTTGTGGGAAGTGAAGAGCAGGTGATCAAGGCATTTCAGGCCATCGGTTGGACACAAGCGGAAAAAATCGACCTTCGATCGAGTGTCGGCATTGCAGAAAGCACGATTCTTGATCGTCCCGATGCCGACGCCCCAGTCAGCAGCCTGTATCTGTTTGACCGCAAGCAGGATCTGGCTTTTGAACTGCCAGTAGGAAAAAGTGCCCGCCAACGACACCATGTGCGCCTCTGGAAGTGTGAGCAACTCGACGATCAGCATCGGCCCTTCTGGATCGGTTCGGTCACATTCGATGAACGCGTTGGTCTCAGTCATACGACGGAAGAGATTACGCACCACATCAGTCCTGATATTGATGCAGAACGCGACGGACTGCTCAATTCGCTCCTCAAAGCCAAGCAAATCGATCAGATTGAATATGTTGACGACTTCCAACCTAAAGCCGAAGGCAAAAACGGCGGAGGCGACCCCTGGAAGACCGACCAACGACTCGGTTGGGCTGTGCTGATCGATTAACGGTTATCGCCAGCACCACCATTCGTGGGAGACTCCAGACCACCCGTTTTTACGAAGACGCGGGAGAGGGACTTACTCCTTCTCCCGTTCTGACGGGAGAAGGCTGGGATGAGGGCGAGCTGTAGTTCAAACAGCGATCAGTCTATATGCCCGCTGACCGTGACCCAGGCAAGTTACTATGTTGATAACATCAATTGGAAAGACCCTCACCCGGCACTGCGTGCCACCCTCTCCCACGAAGACGCGGGAGAGGGACTTACTCCTTCTCCCGTTCTGACGGGAGAAGGCTGGGATGAGGGCGAGCCAGGATGATTCCACCAGCAGTACCCCGTCATTCGCGTTATTGTGTCTCAGCGGTGAAATACTTCGAGAGAAAAGGCCTTCATGTGCGACCCGACCACGCCGCCATCAGACACCTGTTCGGCCACAGGCCCGCTTCATCAGCATGATCACGACCATGACCACGATACCTCCCCTGATGCAGGGACAAATGGCTACCAATTACCCTCTCATCACGGACATGCTCATCATCATGGCGCGGGGCATGGACATGCTGCGGGCATGAACCTGGGGATTGCGTTCGGGTTGAATTTCTTTTTCACGCTGATCGAGTTCGCGGGGGGATACTGGACGAACAGCATTGCGATCACGACGGATGCCATTCATGACCTGGGTGATTGTCTGTCGCTGGCGCTGGCCTGGGGGCTTCAGATCATCTCTCGTCGCCCGCGCAATGCCCGGTATAGCTATGGCATGGGCCGGCTGTCCCCTTTAGGTGCATTCATCACGGGAGTGGTCTTGATTGTTGGCCTGATGTTTGTGGCGGGTGAATCGCTGGATCGGTTGTGGACTCCGCAGCCGGTGGAAGCTTCAAAGGTGATTCTCATTGCCCTGCTGGGATTGGCCTTCAACGGCTACGCTGCCTGGCGGTTGCATGGGGGAATGTCGTTAAACGAACAGGTCGCAAGCTGGCACTTGTGGGAAGACACGCTCGGTTGGGCCGCCGTGCTGCTGGGCGGAGCGATCATGTCGGTCTGGAATTTACCGATCATTGACCCGCTGCTGGCCATCGGTTTGGCGTTGTTCGTGATGTGGAACGTGATCCGGAATATGTTTCGAGTCGCAGAAGTTTTCCTGCAAGCCGTGCCGGAAGGAACCCGCCTCAGTGAGCTTGAAACGCTCATTCTCTCGATCAAGGGGGTTCAGTCGGTTGAGAATCTGCATGCCTGGACGCTCGATAGTGAGCAGCATGTTCTGACATGCCAACTGGTTCTCAGCACCTCGGAATTGTCCCCTCCTCGCACCGAGATCCTGCGGCAGGTGCGCGAGCAATTGAAGCCTCATGGCTTTACGAATGTGACAATCGAGACCTGATTGGCCCGATGAGATCAGCCACGAAGCCCATTCTATTGCCGCGCGGCGCAACATCTTGTCGCGCCTTGTTACGACTGCTCACACGATACGACAAATCAAAGGGTTTTAGCCTGAAATCTTGATGATCGGGCCATGAAATCTGGCAGGTATTGAGCCGATTAACGGTACCTTGAGTGTCTTGGTGATACCGTGCTCGGTGAACAGAGAGACGTTCTGCCTCGCGGCATAAAGAAGTGAAGAACACTCATTTCTCGGCGCGGGCAGGATAAAACCCTAACCATGACATGAGGAACCTGGCATGCAGATGAAATGGCTTTATCGATGTGTGGCTGGTGGGGCATTGCTTCTGAACGGAGCCGCCTGGCCTTCCTTGATGACCCCGTCTCCAGTGGTCGCAGTTCTCGCTGCTGAGACCACAGCGGAATCATGGGCACAGAGTCGTGAGAAAGCGATTGAATATCTCAAGACGTCCCAGATGAAAGATGGTAGCTGGACGACACCACGAACATCCGGAATTACGGCTCTTGTTGTCTATAGCCTGATTGATGCGGGTGTACCGGTGTCTGATCCCGTGGTGGCAAAAGGGCTTGAGCGAATCGCGTCCTATGCCCAACCCTCGGGAGAGATCGCGGCTCCAGGGAGTCCACACGCCGGCTATGAAACGTCGGTTTCCATTCTGGCATTGGCTGCTGGTAATGCCGATGGAAAATATACTGAGGTTCTCAAGAAAGCCGAAAAGTACATACGTGGCGTGCAGATGGACGAAGCCACTGATACGGAAAAATCAGATGTGGCGTATGGCGGGGCAGGCTATAAAGCGGGCGGCGGGCGACCTGATCTCTCCAACACCGCGTTTTTCCTCGATGCGTTAAAGGCAACAGGAGCAACCGAACAAGACCCCGCAGTGCAGAAAGCGTTGATCTTCCTCTCACGTTGCCAGAATCTGGAATCCGAATTCAACACCACACCACAAGCCGCCAAAGTGAATGATGGTGGATTCTATTACAACCCCAACGGCCCCGGAGTTTCCCCCGCAGGAAAGACCGATGAAGGAGGTCTGCGGTCGTACGGCAGCATGACCTACGCGGGATTCAAAAGCATGCTCTATGCCGGGGTGAAACAAGATGACCCGCGTGTCAAAGCCGCTCTCAACTGGATAGAGAAAAACTATACACTAGAGGAAAATCCTGGCCTGGGAGCAGGTGGGCTATATTATTACTACTATCTATTTGCGAAAGCGATGGATGCTTACGGCCAAGATCGCTTCGCCGACTCCCAGGGAAAGAATCACGACTGGCGGAAGGAATTGGCTGGTCAATTGATATCTCTTCAGAAAGCCAATGGCAGCTGGATCAATGATCGTTCCAGCCGGTGGATGGAAGGCGATCCCAACCTGGCGACCGCCTATGCACTGGTGGCCCTGGGGAAATGTCAGGCCAGGAAGTGATACGCATTCCCATTTGAAATCTCGCTCTGTATGACATCGTGAGCAGAAGGCGCTGGCCGTTCTTCTGCTCACGATAAAGTCACGGTTAAACGCCCATCTCAAATTGGTGAAGCACTTCCCCTTTCATGTTGATCCAGGTGGCGGTCAACTTGGGATTGTCGCTGGTGTTCGTGGCGACCAGTTTCATGAAAACGTTTGGCTCGGGCTTGCTCCAGACGCGGGCCGAATGTTTGACATCCAGCGCAGGAATGACCGAAGCGTGCATTGGTGACACGACGCACTCATGGAGCGGATAGCCCACACGTTCTTCGCCATAGACATGATGACGGCTGACATGAATGTCACCGGAAACCAGCATCACCCCTGTGATCTGCTTCTCTTTGATCCAGGCGAACAACGCTTCCCGTTCGGCAGAGTATGTCTCCCAGTGATCTTTTTCCTTGTTCCCCTTGGGATACCAGACCATGCCTGTGCAGAGAATTTTGAAAGGAGCCGTGGAGGCTTTTAACGTCTCCTGAAACCATTTCCATTGGGCTTCGCCCAGGCAGGTCTTCTGGTTAGGATCTGCCCAGGAAGGGCCTGTCTGTGAGAACCAGCGGTCATCGAGCAACCAGACCTCGACCGGCCCCCGGCGGAAGCTGGTATAGATCCCGTTATCGCTTTCCCCATAGCTGGCCAGGGCGTTGTACTCGATAAACGCTTTGCGAATATCTTCTTTCTTTGGCATCAGACCATCGGAATCGTTCTTTCCGAAATCATGGTCATCCCAGGTATTCCAGAAGGGAATCTGAGTCGCCATCGCGCGAAGAGTTGGCAGTGTTCCCCAGAATCGTTTGCGAGCTGTCCGGTTCTTGGCGAGATCGTTGCTGTCAATGTAAGGCGTATCGCCCAACAGGCAGAATCCATCAACCTGTTGAGAGGCAATCTGGCTCCACAGCGCATCAAAGTCCGTACTGGAAACACACGAACCCATCCCCAGCGTGACAGTCGCTGGTGCCTCAGGGGCCAGCGGCGTTTTGAAATGAAACTGGCCGTTGTTGTTCTCGGCACTGAAGAGATTCTTGCCGCCGGCTGTCGTTAACTGACCGCGATACGACTGGCCGGGAACGAGATCCTTGATGGCAAAGGGGACGCAGAAATCGTTGTCAGCCAATGGGGTGGCGGTCTGGCGACTCACCACTTTCCCATTTGGCCCACGGAGAACCATGTTCACTTTCACTTCGCCCGGAACACGACAAAACAAGTGAGCCGTTTCATGATCAACATGCCCTAACACCGGCCCAATGATTTCACGAAGTGGTGCTGCCGGCTTTTTATCGGCTGCTGCCAGCGCAGAAAGATCGCTGGTGAGCGTCGCTCCCGTCACCACCGCCGTTCCTGCCGCGGCGCTCAAAAACTCGCGACGATTCCAATGAGAAGACTGGTTCGGGGTGGGCTGGTGCTGAGTGGTCATGGGAGATTTCTCCAAGTGATCTGAATTTCAATGAAAAATAAGCCGCCGTCATCTTTTGGGAAGTTAGGGCAACTCTTTTGAGAATTCGTGAAGAACTCGCGAGAAATCCACCATTAAGGCATTTTATTGACTTTTAATCAACTGTGGTTGATTAAATTCGGAGCAAATTGACCTGCTGAGTGACCTTCGATTACTCGCAAAGCCACTCAAGCCCATCGCTTTTTCGGGCCAGTAACAGAGAGTGTGCCCAAGACAAGAAACGCGATCAGTAACATCAGTTGGGCGATTGCAAAGGGAGGCTCTGATTGTGTGGGAGCGAGTGCTTTCAGCAGTGGCAGTTTGAGAAACATCTGCACAACCAGCACAAACATGTTGAGATAAAAGGCCAGGAGCGCGGTGACGACATACGCAGTCCGCCAACGGCCAGCTTCCTGCTTGAAGTATCGAGCCACGACGGCGATCCCCAGCACCAGCAGTGAAATGATCCCGAAGGCATGAGATGGCAGAAATCGGTCGGCAGGCAAAAGAAAGCCAGATGCACTTGTTGCTATTGTGGTCGCGAGGAACACGGCGTTCCAGCCATGGCTCGGCAGGTTCTTCAGAAAGCCATAAGCGACGGCAAAACCCGCAACAATAGCCACCAGACTGATCACAACATGGAAAACCAGCATCAGAGACATGATCGACCCATTCAGTGGGAATAACGGGGTTCTGGGAGGAATTGGCCAGAACTGTTTTGGCACCCGTCATTCGGAATGACTGAATAACCTCAGCCGACACGTCTTCTTTCAGTCTCTCTTGTTGGAGGCCATCCTGATGGCAGGCTGCGTGATGTCAAATAGCCGTAAGAACGCGGAAATCTAACCAGAAAACGAGTCAAAGACTGTGTCAAAGGTTTCGCGAATACCCGCCATAGCGCCACGCCTAGCTCACCAAAATCAGTTCCAGGTGGCATGAGAAGACCTAAAGTCTTCAGTAGGCGAGGATCATTTGAATATCGTGAAAGAAGCGAAAACGACATCGCTCGGAAGTGATCCTGCTAAAATTGCGCGAACATGTGGCTGTGGAAAACTGGCGAATCTTCAAGAGTTTTGGAGCAGGCCCGATCGATTTCATCATCAGCTTTTAATAGTCGTAGCGAATCCCGAAGCCCGTCAACTGGGTGTTGTTTCCAAAGAACGAGAACTGGTTGTCTGCTCCATTATAATATTGGAAGCCGGCCCGGAAGGTGTGATCGCTGGTATCGCCGCGCCATTGCCAGCCGACCAGCATGTTGACACTCCCTCCCCAGTTGTATTCCTCCATCAGGTGAACGTTGCAGGCGGCATAAGGTGCACCCCGGAAACCTGTCGGGCCAACCGGATTGTATTCGATACCAAACTGCGTCTCCCAGGGCTGGGCGCCGCCAGTGGTATAGAACGCATAGCCGAATTCAAAATAGGTACGGATCTCCGGGATGGGGAAGTATCCAAAACCCATCACAAAACAATCCCGGCTATAGTTAAGACGATCATAGCCAGGGTGCTTCAGCAGGAATTCATCTCCCAGATGACTGCTGATGTGGTAATAGCCAAGCTTCCACTGGAATGGGCCTTCGCGATAGGTGAGGGGGGTGCCGATGCGGTAATCGGTCGCCATGACATCACGTTCAGTTTGCGGTTGCATCCGCAAGAAAGCCCCCCCTTCGACATCCCATTGCCAGCCTTCAGGATCGATGCCACGAGCTGTGCCGTATCGCAACAAGCCAACGCGGCCTCCCAGAACCGAATCCCAGAGGATCTCTCCTCGACGGGGATACAAAAATGCGGTGGAAAGGCGGGGTTCTTTCTCACCGGCAATATACGACTTATAAAGCAGCCCTTCAGGAAGCAGGTGCATCGCCCAGGGTTCCGCCTGATCCCAGATCACTGGTGCTTCTTCGACAGCAAACGGATTTCCGGAAGAGACACCTAACGGGCCGCTCCCCATGGCGTCATCCAGGGCACTCTCTTGAGGTGAACTCGGGGAAGAATTTGTACCGCTGATTGAGGTTTCACCTGTGGAGTAATCAAAATCGACCCCTTTCGGAACCTCTGACAATAAACTCTCCTGCTGAAAAGCGACTGGCGAGACCTGACCCGAGTTGCGGGACGGTCTCCGATTTTGCGTTCCAGCACTGGAATCTTGGGGCGTCTGTGCTGGATCAAACTGCAGGTGCATTGTGGGGAGTGTGTGATACTCACCACTGTCGGAGCCGCTGGGAGTCGACAGTCGGGCGAAATCCATGTCGCCTGGCCCTTGTGCCTGGGCGCAGGGGGGCACGAAAGACAATTGAAGGAACGCGGCACACATCATTCCTCTGGCCAGTGGTGACCAAAGGAGGGATAGATGCTGTTTACCGGATTCATTCACGAATCGCATTAACGGCCAAAAGTTCGGCATTATGCGGTCTTCACTGTTGAAAAGGAGAGGTAAGAACCCAACTGGTGCTGGCAAGGAGTGCCAACCAGGTTCATCCTGCTCAGGAATAAAAGGAAAGGCTGATGAGAAGGGGCGTCAGTCGTGAGCGGAAGGGGCGTTGATGGGCAAAATGTTGATGGGCAAAACAGAGAAATTGATCGAGAAAATCAGCGAGAAAGAAGGGGTGAGGCTTTGATGCCAGAATGCTTATGGAGGTCAGCATTTCCAAACGAGTGTTTTACATGAAGAGTTTTAACACCTGGGAAAATCCCTGCCCAGAGGAATTTTGACGCGCATCTGTCCTCCGAACCGAATCTCACAAATCTTTCAGCCAATGGGAATCAGCGGGCAGCAAAAACTGCCGCCCGATCTCAAGCACCGGCAATTCTGGCTGAGTTTTCCGCATTCGTGGCAACCAGCAAGTGGGCACAATCAGGGCAACGACGACACAGTTCTGACCGATGGGTGAACTCGTTCGCAGGTTCATTCGCCTGCCCGCCCCCCATTGCTTACTATGTCACATCAGATTTGAAGCTTCACGATCGCCGTGTCCCGGCTCTCTCCTGGAGCATCATCATTGAGGAAGTATTGCCCATGACCGCTCAATCTGTTCGTCTTGGTTTTATTGGAGCGGGAGCCAACACGCTGGCCCGTCACATCCCTGGCTTTCGCGAGATTCCTGGCGTTTCGCTGGCCGCTGTTTCCAACCGGACAATCGCCTCTGCTCAAAAAGTGGCGACACAGCACGCGATCCCCAAAATCTACGACAAATGGCAGGATCTGATCGCTGATCCAGACATTGATGCGGTCTGCATTGGCACATGGCCCGATACGCATGCGGAAATCAGTTGTGCCGCCCTGCAAGCGGGAAAGCATGTGCTGTGCGAAGCCCGTATGGCGAGAAATGTGGCCGAAGCCCAGGCGATGCTCGCTGCCAGTCAAGCCCATCCCGATCTGACTGCCATGCTGGTTCCCAGCCCGTTTGGCCTTCAGGTCGATGCGGAAATCGACCACCTTCATCGTTGCAGTTATATTGGCGATTTACGCCAACTGGTGGTCATTGGCCTTGATGATCAATTCTATGATTATTCCCGGAATCTGCACTGGCGGCAGGATGCCTCGCATAGCGGCCTTAACGCGCTGACCATGGGCATCCTCCATGAAACAGCCATGCGATGGTGCCCGCCAACCACGCGGGTGTTCGCTCAAACTCAGATTTTTGAAGCCACCCGGCCTGATCCCAACTCGGATCTCAACCTGCCGGTCACCACACCCGAACTGGTGCATGTCCTTTCCGAATTGGGAGACAATGCCCGTGGCGTTTACCATTTTTCAGGCCTTGCCCTGCATGCACCCCCGAAGCAGATTCATCTTTACGGCAGTACGGGAACGATTCGTGTGGAATTTGGTGCTACCGAACGAATCTGGGCTGGCCGTTGTGGTCAACCACTGACAGAACTGGCTGTTCCGCCGGAACGTCTTGGCAAATGGCGAGTTGAGGCTGAATTTATCGGCGCAATTCGCGGAGAAGAACCCGTGCGTCGCACCAGCTTTGCTGCTGGCTTGGACTATATGAAGTTCACCGAGGCGGTCGCACGCAGCGCCACAAAAGGACGTCTGGTCGATTTGTCCGAAACCTTGATTCCTGATGAAAAGTAACAGGCATCGCCCGTGGGGCTTGTGGGATTTGCCAGTTATCGCGGCTTTGCAGGCAGGCTTGGTGAAGTTCTGATGGTGTGAGGGCGAAGATTTTTAGAAAGAGAGCCTGTTTCCTTGTCGAGACGCCGACATGCCGATACACTCCAACTGTCGCAGGTGATTCTGCGAATTGACGCGGGGTGGAGCAGCCCGGTAGCTCGCGAGGCTCATAACCTCGAGGTCGTAGGTTCAAATCCTGCCCCCGCCATTTGTTCTCTACTGATGAACAAAAAACAAGACGGTAACGAAACTCTCTGACCGTCACTTTCTGCAAAAAGGCCGCCATCTTTTGATGGTGGCCTTTTTGCGTTATCCGCTTTTCAATTTGAAATAGCGCTCTGTGTGCCATGCTTGACCAGCAGGATCGAACAGGCAGCAGCTGATGTTTCCCTTGACCAACTCTTTCGGGCCTTCACGGCGGCTGGCGGAAGGATCATCATCAAATCTGCAAGGACGAAGCAGGGCCGAAAAACAGCCCCTCAAGAGGAGACTCTCGTACTTGAAATGACAACGCCGGAATTCGCCAAATGAAGAACTGTTGCTGGAGCAGCAGACGCGATCCACGCAAATGAACATTCGACGCTGCCCGGCGGTGGTGTTATTATCGACAGCCGTTGATGCGTGGGGTTTCATGGTGTGGCTCTGGGCCATGGAGAGATCCATTCACCATCCAGAAATTTCTTCTTTGAAGCGACACTCCTGTTGCCTCAAGAGGAGTGATGATCATCGAACAAAAAGGGACAACAATGAGTTTGGTAAATGCCGGTTGGTCGCGTCGCGAGATGTTGCGGGTTTCGGGTCTAGCCATGGCCGGCCTGGCGCTGGCTCCCCTGACAGCAGTTCGAGCGGCAGCGGCTTCAAATCCCTTTGAGATTTCGCTGGCTCAGTGGTCGCTGCATAAGGCATTCTTTGATAAGAAGGCCGATCCCATGGACTTCGCAAAAATTGCCAAAGAAGAGTTTGGGATTAACGCGATTGAGTACGTCAACCAGTTCTATAAAGGAAAAGCCGAAGATCAGGCGTTTCTGGCTGACCTGAAGAAGCGGGCCGATGACCATGGCGTGAAAAGCGTTCTGATCATGTGTGATGGCGAAGGGGCACTCGGCGATGCCGACGATGCAAAACGCACCAAGGCCATCGAAAATCATTACAAGTGGGTGACCGCTGCCAAATATCTGGGCTGCCACTCCATCCGCGTGAATGCTCAGAGCAGCGGCAGTTATGACGAGCAACTGGCCCGCGCTGCCGATGGCCTACGTCGATTGACCGAGTTTGCCGCTACGCTCGATATCAACGTCATTGTCGAGAACCACGGTGGACTCTCTTCCAACGGTGCCTGGTTAGCCAGCGTGATGAAGAAGGTTGATCACCCTCGCTGCGGGACCTTGCCCGACTTTGGCAACTTCCGGGTTTCCAAGGACGAAATGTACGACCGTTATAAAGGGGTCGAAGAACTGATGCCGTTCGCCAAGGCTGTCAGTGCCAAGTCTCACGACTTTGACGAAGCCGGCAACGAGACACACACCGACTACCGTAAGATGATGAAAATCGTCTCCAGCTTCGGTTACAAGGGCTATGTCGGCATTGAATACGAAGGCAGCAAGCTCTCAGAAGCTGATGGCATCAAGGCCACCAAGAAACTGCTGGAAACTGTGCGCAGCGAGATGGCGTAGTTGTATTGGGTGGTTTGAAGATGAGTGTTTGAAGGTAGGCGACTGCCCGGAAGCCTCAATGGGAATAAACTTCTGAAGTGAAAAGAGCCTGTTTCATACTCTACTTTTCCAAAAGCTTTATCCCCGGCTTCAAACGCCAATCGTCTTACTCTCCATACGCTTCTTTCTCAAAGGGATTTCCCCGATAGCAATCGCGGCCTCGGAGCCAGAGGTAAAAGCTGGCTCCGAGGTAAGCGGGGAGAAACGCCGGCCCCCAGCGTTCATACTGCCGGACATGCACACGCTCGTGATCGCGAGTGACCTCGTGCGCGATTCGGGACTGTGCCAGAACAACATGGCCAAAAGTGATGGCCGTGATGCTTGAAAGAGCGCCCCAGGGACGATCCAGCCACTGCGACAATTGAGGCCCACTGATTTCCAGTACACCATCCACCAGCTGCCATTCGCTGTGGCGGCCCCCGAGAATAGCTCCTAACAGCAGCCCCATAAAAGAGTTAGGCGAAGCCCAGAGGTAAGCGAACAGGCGGGCAACAGGTCTCATCATGATCTTTGAACCGTTCCCGGTTTTCTGGAGGTCAGCTGTCAGCCCTGGAAGTTAATGGTTGCGGCGTCGTGCCGTGTCACACCTTTATCTTAAGGTTTCATGCGTCGTCACGTTCTCCGATGTCAGACTTGACGACCTGTTCAACCTCGCTTTTAAGCATATGACAATGCCGTCGTGTTTGCCTGTGGCCTCCGTCGATCGGGCAACAGGCTACGGGGTGTCAAGCAGCGATTTCATACGCTTTGCAGAAATCAACGGCGCGTTGAGAAATTCGTAAGGCAGGTTTGGTCAGCCATTGTAGCAAGAGCTGATGTCGGGAATTTCCCGCATTCTCCAAAAAACACGGCTGCTTGTTGCTTTTTCGCAGCATCCCTGCATTTGTGGACTAGGGTTGTTTGGTGACTGAGCATCCCTTTTGACGTTCACGGGCTGGCCAAGGAGCTTAAAAAATGACAGCAACCGTCGTTGCTTCTGCAACGTCCCGCATGACGGCCGAGTATGTCAATCCTGTGATTTCCGCAACCCGAACCGTCTTTTCAAAGATGTTGGGTGCCAATGCGACAAGAACAGGTCTGACTCTTCGTGCCGAAGCGGTGACCAGCTATGGCGTCAGCGCCGTGATCGGTTTATCAGGCCAGGCGGCTGGCACCTTGGTGCTCAACCTCTCCGCAGAAACATCCATTGAAATTCTGAGACGTCTGATCGGAACGAAAACTCACTGTGTCGACGCCGATGTCTGTGATGCTGTTGGTGAAGTGACCAACATGATCGCAGGTCATGCCAAGGCGCAACTGGCGAGATACTCCCTCTCGATCAGCATCCCTAATGTGGTTTCCGGAACCGATCACACCGTTCACTTTCCATCGAATGTTGTGCCTATGGTTCTTTCCTTCGATTCTGATCTTGGCCCTTTCACAATAGAAGTGGGCTTTACCAGTTTACCAGTCAATTGAAATCACAGGTTGCCATCACCTGGTGAAGACGAACCAGTGTGAAGACTATCCTGTGCCCTGATCTACAAACTTGCCAAATCCGCTTCCTCTGCAATCTTTGTCTGTCGACTGTAAGGACATACCGATGAAAGTTTTGCTTGTCGATGATTCCGGCACAATGCGGACAATCCAGAAGCGATGCCTTAATAAACTCAATGTCAATGATATTGTCGAAGCTGAAGATGGCGTGCAGGCCCTGACTGCTTTTGAAGCGGGAACATTCGACATTGTTCTCAGTGACTGGAACATGCCAAACATGGATGGCCTGTCGCTGTTGAAAGAAATACGCAAACGAAACACCACCGTTCCCGTCGTCATGATCACCACGGAAGCCGAACGTGCCCGGGTGGTTCTCGCGATTCAAGCCGGTGTTTCCGACTATCTCGTCAAACCGTTCACTCCGGATGGCTTAAGAGAAAAGCTGGAGCGCTGGGTGGGATGCCACGTGTGACCATGCGTGACAAAGGTTTCAGTTCATAGCCGCGACTGATCCCCGATCGACACTTTCAACTTTGCCTGATGCAGCTTTGCTTAATGCAACTCTGCTAAATGCAACAGTGGTTTTGCACAGTTTTTTCTGATGCTTGCGGTCTCTGCCAATCAATCGCTTTTGATTGCCTGAGTTTCCGTTTCTTGAAATCGTACAGGTTAGCCCCATGATCCCTATTGAACGTATCTGGAACTCTGCTCAACTCCCCACACTTCCGACAGTGGCTGTCCGATTGCTGGAAATTGTCCGCGATCCCGAATCCGAAATTCGGGACGTCGTTGAAACCATCAAGCTTGACCCTGCGATCTCTGCCAAGCTGGTCAAAGCTGCCAATGCCAGCTATTTTGGCGTCCGCACTGAAGTGAAGGCCATGGATCGGGCTGTTTCCATTCTGGGAACCACGGTTGCCACATCGCTCGCTCTCAGTTTTTCTCTCACCGACGAATCACTTCAGTCGGGAATGCGAGCGGAACATTATAAGAACTTCTGGGTTCACTCGGTTGTTCAAGCTGCCACTGCCGAACTGATTGGCCAGCGTTTTGAACCCGCCCAGCGCGGTGAATACTTCCTGACTGGCCTGCTGCTTGAACTTGGCCGCCTGGCCATGCTGAAAACCATTCCCAACGAATACATGCCGGTGCTTGAAGAAGCCAAACTTCCCGGCGACTCGCTTGCTCAAATAGAAGATCGTGTCCTTGGCTTCTCCCATGTGCAAATTGGTCAGCAGATGATGACCTTATGGAAGCTTCCTGAAGCGATTGTGCATGCCGCTGCATTCCATCATGCTCCTTTAGAAAAGGTCTTGGCGCTGGGAGCTTCTCCCGAATCTCTTCTGCTGACCGCCATGGCGATGAGTGCTGCTTCAGCCGATTACTTCTGTTCGGCAAATAAAGGACTGGCCCTTCATTCTCTGCGGGAAATCGGCACCAATTGTCTGTCGATGACCGAAGATGACCTTGTCGTCTTCCTGAAGACGGTGGAAGAACGCTGCCATCAGGCGGGTGAGTTGTTCAACGTCAGTTTCTCGCAATTACAAAGCTCGGCCGATCTGATGATCCAGGCCAATGAGCAGCTCGTTCAACTGGCTCTTCGCGAGCATGTCGCCAGTACGCAGGCTTCCATCCGGCAGCATGTGGCTGAGCAGGAAAAACGGGAACTGGAAAGCCGCAATCGCGAGCTTCAGCAGCAGGCGATGCACGATCCTTTGACCGGTGCCCACAATCGGAAATTCTTCGATGAAGTTCTCATGCGGGAAGTTCATCGCTGCGTCCGGACGGCTCAGCCGCTGGCCATCATTTTTATCGATGTGGATCACTTCAAAACGATCAACGACACTTATGGTCACCAGTTCGGAGACCAGGTTCTTAAGCGAATCTCGCAGATCTTTACTGAAACCGTTCGCGTGGCCGATACACTGGCCCGCTTCGGTGGAGAAGAATTTGTCGTTCTTGTCAGTCAGCCTTCCGAAAAAGGGGTTGAGAGACTGGCAGAACGCATTCGCGAAAATGTCGAAAAGGAATCCTTCCGTTTTGGTTCGACCGCATTGAAAGTGACGGTCAGTGTGGGGTCTGCGATTGCCATCCCACGACGTGGCGAAACCGGGATTGGCGAACGATTGATCGCTGTCGCCGATGAATGTCTCTATGAAGCGAAGCGGGCCGGGCGCAACCAGACGATTATGCGTCATGTGATGGACGAGCGGGATCGTCAGCTTCAGCAGTTGATCACGCAGACGCGATTCAGTCGTTGGCTGGTGCAGCAGCGACTGGTCGATATTCCTTCGATTTCACGAATTCTGCTGGATAGCCAGACACCGCATCTTCAGTGTGGTGAATTGGCTGTTCGCATGGGCTTCCTGGATATTGCTGAACTTCACAGTATTCTGAAACATCAGGAAGTCACGGGTGACCGCTTCTGTTCGGTCGCTGTCCGACTGGGGTTGATGACGGCCACCGAGACAGTCTATGTCCTGGCCATCCAACAGGAAGATCCTCGCGCCTTGGTCGGTGCCATCGTCCGGGCGGGCCTGATGGCTCCCGATGCGGCTTCCGCAGCTTTAGAAGACTACACACGTAAAGTCTCCCCACCCCCCAAGCACCGAGTAATGGCGATGGTCTAGTGCGCCTGTCCGAAAACTCTCAAATCCTTCTCCCTGAGGGAGAAGGTGGCCGCAGGCCGGATGAGGGGGGGCGCGTTGCCACTGGCAACACTTGTGATTCATCGATTACCTCACCCCCACCCCTCTCGCAAGCGGGAGAGGGTGTATTCTCGGACAAACTCCTGGTGCCATGTTACGGCTTTATGCTGGGGTTTCATGAGTCGTCACATCCTCCGATGTCGGACTTGACGACCTGTTCAACCTCGCTTTTAAGCATTTGACAATGCCGTCGTGTTTGCCTGTGGACTCTGTCTATCGGGCAACAGACCACGGGGTGTCAAGCAGCGATTTCATACGCTTCGCAAAAATCAACGGCGTATTGAGAGATGCGTAAAGCACGCTCTGCTCAGAGCCGCAAGTATGGCACCTGGCGCAAATCTCATGCCGATCGCCGGGTGCTTATGAGTTTGATTTTTGTCTGCCTCTAAGCCAATTCAGCTTCGACCAGACGAGTTATAGCCAGTTCCAGAAGTCGATCGCTAAAGATACGATTCTTGCGCTCGGCGTGAATTTTACCGGCGCGCCAGTTTTGAATTCCGTAACGAATGTCCGAAAGCGTCGGCGGGACACCTTCACGGGAAATGAGCCAATCGACCGTAGCTAAGGCCTCCATTCCTAGCGGCGACTGGAAGCCATCGATCAGTTCGTCGGTCGCTTCAATGACTGCCTGATATGGTTTGGTGTGTCGACTTTTCAGATAGAAATCCACATTGCTCTTCATGGCGTCGACGAACCAAATTGTCTCGAAGGCCGTCGCGTCTGCCAGCCGTTTATCGCAATGAAGATAGCTACCGTCGAGACCATTCAGCAAATGCTTCAACCGTTCAGCATAAGGGCCGTAGCGGTTCGCCTCGAATCTCAGATCAAGCGGGTTCTCAATACCTCGCTTCTGAATGACTCGTTCCAGAAACCACGCCAGCTTTTGAGCTTCCAGTAGCGTACATTCCATGCCGAGAATCAGATAGCGGCGGATCATCTCGGCCACAATCGCCCGAGCCGGTGTGAGCTTTTCCACGCCGAACTTTTTGGCGACATTTTGGTAACGGGCAGTGGGCTCGAAGACGAGAATGTCCACATCGTTTAGATCGCCAAGTTTTTTTTCGATCATGGGTCTGACAATGTTCCAGTCCAGCCCACCGTTCCCACAACCGAGCGGTGGAATCGCGATCGATCGAATTCGCTTTTGGATCAGGAACTGTTTTAACGCTGACAGTCCGGAATCGATCCATTCCAGCTTTGTCGGTTGCCGCCAATGTTCTTTTGTCGGAAAATTGATGATCCATTTTGGGCCGCCGAATTCGACGCCGGGAGTAGCAAACATTTCTCCGACACGAACTTTCGCTGTTTTGCATGCGGCAGCGTACTCCCGATAGTTCTCAGGAAATCGCTCTTTGAACATCAGCGCAATCCCCTTGCCCATCACGCCTACGGTATTCACCGTGTTGACGAGGGCTTCGACATCCGCTTCCAGGAGATTGCCGGTTTTGAATTGCATGAATCAATAATACCAGTTTGAAGTCACTTTGACATCGATTTGTGCGTTAGTTGAGGCAAGCTGTCTGTCCAATTCGTCTTTGACGGCTTGATTGAAACAACCGATCCCATGGAATGCCAAGAGCGGCACTCGTCGGTGAACCAACGTCTCTGCCTGATATCTGAGCGTCTTGCCTGGATCGTTCTGGTCGCGTTGAAAATTCTTTTTCTGAAGCAATGGCCAATCGATGCGATCCAGACGTTCGACGGAATCGAAAAAATCTGTGTCGACTGAATAGGCATGCTGGTTTGTAAACACGAAAGGGACGTTTTGCGCGACGAGTCGATGGACAGAGGAGACGAAGATCACGATGTCATGATTTTCCCTCCGTTGAATCCCGCCAAATCCGGTGTGAATCTGGTACATCATGATGGAAAATGGCGTGAAATAGAATGGGACGTAATCGTTCAACATGCCGCCGGGGGCTATCGGAACGGGGCGATGTGCGCGTTTGTCGATAAGCTCGGTGTTCCCAATTCTCACAAAACTCGGATTCTGCAAGTGCGAGTTCCGGCAGTCCATCCCCTCATGCTGCAAAATCCACGGTACATTCGCGATGTGCGTAATGCGAAAGATTAACCCTCTCTCCGGATTGCAATCAAATCCCATAATCTCATTCTGTCCAGAGAAGCCTGAATCGCAGAAAACACGTTTAATGCACTCGCATTGATCGCAAGCTGTGCACTGCACAACACAATCTAAACGAGAGTCAGGCATCGTCCGACCTACGACTGCCGTACCCTGCGGGACTTCATCCGTCCCGGGAGTTGCAGAAGATAAGGGGGCTGACGCCCCCCGCACCTTTTTCAAAGTTACTTCTTGAGGACTTTGACCTTAATATCCTTGTAGCGAACATGCTGATCGACGAAGTTGCCGCCGCCGTGGACTTGCAGGGCGATGCCGCCTTCATCGGGGTGGCGGAGTTCGGTCTCAGTCCACTTCATGAACTTCACGCCGTTGATCCAGGTGGTGATGGTGGGTGGGTTGCCTTCAATGCGGGCGCGGAGTTCGTTCCACTCGCCGTGCTTCCAGAACTCGGGCCATTGTTCAGCAGAAACCGGTGCAGGAACGGGAGCGTCCTTGGTTTTGATCTTCGTGACAGCGTCCAGGAAGTCATAGTTTCGCAAGTGAGGCTTACCGCCCAGACCTTCGCCATAAATGCCAGCAACGTTGCCGCCGTTGTGGTAGTCGATCATATACTGCCAGGCTTTCCCTTCTTCGGTACTGCGGAGGAAGAGGCCGCTGTCGGGGCCATAGTCATTTTTCATTTTCAGGACGACTTCAAAGTCGCCGTACTTCTTGTCGGTGATGACAATGCCGCCGTTAGCGGGAATATCCTGTGAACCGACAATCATGCCATCTTCAACAACCCATTTTCCGCCGGTGGTATTCTTGCTGGCCCGGCTGTGGCCTGTCTTGGTGCTGACATGCCAGCCATCCAGCGTTTTTCCATCAAAGATTGACTCAAAGCCGGTATCATCGAAGGTTTCGCGAACGATTTCCGCCGCGTTGGTCATGGGCATGGCCCAGGCGGCCAGAGCGATGGCAGAGGCTGTGATCAGGGGGAAAATTCGAGCTGCGGGCATACGGGCTGCTTTCGTCAATGAGGTTTGTTCATCGGGCGGGAAAAAGAGGGTCGCTCTCCTGAACCCATCGGAACAAATCACTGCGACAAACGCCACCAGAAACGCCACTGATCGTTCAAAGAATCTGGTATCTCGCCGCCAGAACCGAATGACGAAAACAGACGCGGGGTCGATCACGGTTTTGCGAGGCTGGTTACAGCATCATGATGGGGCAGTAAACGATGAGGCAACAAACGGCATCCCAGATGAATTTCGCCGGTCAGGATCGGTGGTGTCCCTGAGAATGAACTTCCTGCCGGGATGCTTTCTGTTTCGGTCTTCCCTTGTGAGAGTTCACTGGCACTGATTCCCGTACTCTTCACTGGCTGGCCACTTTCCCCGGAATATCCACCCGTTTCATTTTGGGTGGCATTGGTGACAGATGGGGGCAGACGAACGCCAGGCCGTGAAGCGGATGAGGGGCGAACACCCACACGCATCCGCGAAGAAGAGTCTGATCCTTCTGTGGCGAGATGGCATTCAAACACTTCCACCTCTTCTGGCATCTGCTCCAGTTGATCCAGTAGCTGGCTCCATTGAGCGAAGGTTCCCGAGACTTGCACCCGAATGGAAGCCACTTGATGGGTGGAGTGCTCGCGGATTTCCAGAGGTTCCATGCGCCCAATGGTGAGCTGATGAGTCTTCGCTGCTTGAGCGATGGCCTTGAGCAGGCGGGTCGTCAACACTTGTGGCGTGGGGCGTTGACTGAAGGATTCTCGATACGTTTCGATTTGTTCCCGCAAGTGTTCAGCCTCGGCCAATCGCACGGGGATCTGCTGGAGTTCCTGATTCGCCATCGCGATCTGGGCGTCGATCTTGCGTAATTCATTGACACCGGGCCGATGCACAAAAAAGAGATAAGCCAGCGTTAAAGTCATCAGCACACCACCGGTGCGCATCAGTTCAAACGTACGAGAATCGTTCATTTCTGCACCCCTTGGCGAGCGCTGCGCTGCTCGGCTGTCCGATGAGGGGGGATGTCTCGGGCAATTTCATGTTCATCAACAGTGATTGGCTTGGGAACAGTCATAGGCTTGGGTGATGGTTGTGCGCGACTCGAAGGCGCCAGGCTCGCTTTGCCGACAGGTGGCGCTGCGGGAATGACGGCTGAAGGAATTTCTCCTGAAGGAAATTCTCCAAGAGGCCGCACCTGCAATTGGATGGTGAACTTCTGGAATTCCAGATCATGTTTCACCTCGGTCGTACTAAGCCCCAACTGCGCGGTCAGAAAATGGGGTGATTCCCCCAGCCGGTGCAAGTAATCAGAGATCTCGAGATGGTCTGCCGCCAAACCTGTGATTTCAACGGTCGTTTGTCGATCGGTCAGTTCACCCAGGGCTGCTTTCAGCAGTTCTCCCGCAGATGACTCTTGAATCATCTTTCCGCGGTCGGCCCCTTTCTGATCTGACCGACCGATTCCATTTCGCGATGTGTTTGACGCATTCGTCATGGGTCGCAGATGCCATTCCAAAAGGTGAACGCCTTCTGGACGCAGCAGGCTGATTTCATGGATCAGTGTGGCAATCGACAGATCCGAAGCCAGCACTTTCTGGACGCGCTCCGCTTCGATCAAACGGTTGAGTTCCTGCTGAAGAGGTGCAATGGGAGGAACCGTGGCTTCCGCATGACGAACAGTGGCATGCAGATGGCTTAACCGGATTCGTTCACGAGAAATTGCCGACCATTGCCCCACGGTTCCCACAACAACCAGCAATGCAAATATGGCGGAAACGGCGACATGCCAGCGTGCCCGCTGTTTTTTTTCGCGGGCCTCATGATATCCCATCGGCAGGAAATCAATGCCGTTCATGGGCATCTCCTGCAGATTGTTCTGAGGAATTCATGGCCATCGCGGCAGTAGTGTCCTGAGGTCTTTCGATCGAGAAATTTCTGAGCATTGCCGCCGAACCAGCCAACGAAAAGTCTCGCAGGGCCAACCCCTGTGCAATGATCCATTCCCCGTTGGCGGATTCTCTCCGGGTAGAGGGCAAGCGGCGTCCCTTAGACTCAAAACGCCGCAGAGGCCCCAGCGTTTTCCCTGCCCCTGAAACATCATTGCTGGAGCTGGAATCACCATTTTCACGGCAAAGGGTGACAGGAAGTCCGAAGCGTTCCGCCAGATAGTCCGCCAACCACATCGAAACATTGACTCCGCTCAGCCACAACTGCCCCGCTGGCTTACCACGGAAGGTGACTTTGCAGTATCGCAAGCACATTTCCACTTCATTGGTCACTGTCTCCAAAAGCGGACGAATGGCTTCAATGACAGAACGATGAACATCATCATCCGCATCAAGTTCGTCGGCCCGACTGACCGAGCAGCGCAGTTGCCGTGCTTCCAGCTCAGACAATTCCAGTTCGTTGGCAATGGCGCGATCAAACTGGTTGACGCCGACCAGGATATACTTAAAAAAAAGAATGCGATCGTTGTCGGCAAACAGCACGGTGGAAAGCTGCTCTCCCAGGTGGAGAAAGACCGCTCGTGATTCATCGGAATCGATGGTCTGTTGCAGCCGCAAAAGTGCAGTGGCCTCGGTATCAATCGCATGCGGGATTAATCCTGCCGTTTCACAGATGCGAATCTGCTGTTCGATCGCCTGCTTGCGGCATGCCATCAGGATCACTTCATGACGAGTAGCACCATCCTGCTTCACATCACCGGCGAGAATCAGCCGGAGTTCGGCTTCGTCGAGAGGATAAGGCAACCGTTCTTCGGCCTCGAATCGTGCCACCTGTTGCAACTCTTCAAACGGCACTTGCGGCAGTCGGACGTTATGCACCCACAGTTCGTGCGAGGGGACAGCCAATACGACACGGCGTCCGCGAAACGCGCCGCTTCTCCACCAGCGGCGAAGAATGCCGGAAATCATTCGTTCATCGTCGCGCGAGTCGCTCGCTGAGAAGGCCACCGCCAGTTCTTCGACATTGGCCCTGACATTCCCCGAGCGATCGAATTGAACGGCGCGCAGCGATCCTGGCCGCATTTGCAGTCCAACCATCGAGACTTGCGAAGAACGACCGTTCCACATGGGGCCAAGACCTCGTCACTCCAGCCAAACCTGTCCCGTAATCCACGATATTGTCAGTTTGAGGTTCACGATTCGCGAACCTTCTCCGTGTCCGAGCGTGATCTCAGTATCGGCACTTCGGACAGGCCCCGTGCCTCCGGCCGGCCCAAACGGAACATTCGTTACATTCCGGTTTTCTGAAGGGATGCGGACGGACAGAATCCTGACACCTGACTGGCGCGAAGATTGAGTATGGAAACCTGACATCGGCACCACATAACCCGAAGACTGGCTCCCCGGTGGTGCCAAAGGATTGATCAATGGCGGAACAATGGCTGTTCCTGTGTGGACAATCGCGTAGGTCTGCGCTGTCAGGTCAAACTGTACCTCATAAGTGGTGTTTTGTTCGATGGCAAGTTGCCGGGCCAGGCGCAAGTCAGCGGCTAATCGTCTTCCCGCGACCGGCAGCATCTGCTGACCCCACGAACCAACCGCAGTCACCCCGACGGTTGCGACGATGCCGAGAATCACAATCACAATCATGAGTTCGATCAGCGTGTAAGCTTGCCGGGATAAGCCTGCTGGTTTCAGAGGCTGTCCGAAAACGCCCAAATCCTTCTCCCTTCGAGGGAGAAGGTGGCCGCAGGCCGGATGAGGGGGAGCGGATTGCCTGTGGCGATGCTGGGCATTCATCAAAAAGCCCCTCACCCCAGCCCTCTCCCTCGAAGGGAGAGGGAGTTTTTCCGGACAAGCTCTCAGAGAATTCGACAAAATTTGTTTCATGGGGCCACCTCGCGAGAGATCACACGCCACTGATAGCCAGCTTGCCCAATTCCTGGAGTCGAAGCTCCTGTTGAAGAATTTGTTCCCGCCACCAGCAGTGGCAAAGTCGTCACTTCATTGACCACCGGCTGACGCTGGACATGGAATGTTGGTTCAACGGTCAGGCCAAATGTCGCGTAATAACTCCCCAGCCAGCTGACGTTGGCCGGATTGGCCAGCCACTTGGTCAACGTCATCGTTGGCTGGCCACCTGCTGCCAGCCAACCGTTCGTCTGCTCCCATTGAGATCGCAACAGGATCCAGGAGAGCGAACTGATTTCCCAGGCGGTGGAGCGATTAAAGTTTGCGGTATCGCACCAGATTCTTCCCACAATCCGCACTTCTGAGGCCAGTGTTCTTGAAATCTGCCATGACACCGGTTGGCTGCTGGAAACCGTCCCCACCACAGTTAATGTTCGCTGGTGGCGATTGACCGACACGATGGGCAGGGTTCTTCCCGAACCGCCGGTATTGAGCCAGAGTTGATGCTGCCAGTCCCCTGACACACCGTCTAAAGAAACATCGTCGGCAATCTGAATTGTTGAATAGGCTTGATCGCTGGGCGATGCGGTCGCCAATTGCCCGCTGCGGGAAATGTCGGCCACATTATTCCGCCCGCGTGTGAGAGCGGCTCCACCCCCTGTGACGGTTCTGGTCGCTAACAACTGTCCCTCAGCCAGACAGTAACAGTCACGGTCAAATTCAATGTGTTGAGCCAGGATTGTCGGAAGTTGTGTGGGGAGTGCTGTGGATCGCAGATCTTTGGGAAAAATCTGGTCAAGCCGAGCGGGCATGATCACATTGTTCGTCCCCTCAAATTTCACACGGCCAGTGACAACCAATGCCCCGACAATGACCGTGTTGCCGGTGATTCTCAGATCGCCTGATCGATAGAAAATCCCCAGGGGATTGGAAGGTGTCGGCACGAGTTCTGTCGACTGCACCACACTTCCCAGGGCTTGTGCGCTGTAGGTAAAGCCTTTGTCAAAGAGCCGATACTGCATCCAGTCATTCAGAGAAAAAGTCGGCGTTGGCGGATGATTGTTCGTGATGGAAACGGGGACTCCCAACCGCGACAACGTGTCGGCCACTTGCGAATTTGTTGCAGAACTGCTGTTGGAAAAGAAAAAAGTCCCACTTAGCGGATGGGGGTATTTTCCCGTGGACGTTAATGATCCAAAGTCCTGCGCCAGATGGCTGAGCGCTAATTGCCGGGTCGATGACGACCATGAAGGATCGGAGTAAATCACCGGTCGCCCGCGGATCCAGACATCACCTTCCAGCCGATCACCGGGGTCGAGCGTTAAGGCGGTGGACGAACTCGATGCCAACGTCATGGCATGATTGCGTGTGGCCATTGTCGCAGCGTTGGGAATATTCCAGTCAGCCACAGGACTGGTGGTTCCGCTGGGGGCTGTCACTCGTGGCTGCAACTCCACAATAAGGCTGATCTGGCGACTGGCGACAGATCCCGTTCCCGCAGGCTGGAAGCGTCCGACGCAGCGGATTTCCAGCCGCAATGACCGCGACAAGTCTTCGGCTGTCACGGCCACGGGATGGAATGTCGCCGTATACTCGGTGACCCCTTCTGAAGTACGCCATAAAGTTCCATTGATCGCCTGGCTGACTCCGGCCCAACTGGTGGAGTGAATCTTTTGTAAGACCAGTTGCAGTCCCGATTCAGCGGCATCGCTGGCGTATTGCCGGTGCCCGGCATTGGTGGTCAATCGAGCCGAAATCGCCTGCGTTTCCAGAAACGCCATCGTCACGCCACAGGTCAAAGCCAAGGCCACTACCACCATGACGAGCGCTGTCCCTGCTGGTGTCGAACGTCTCATGGACGAGTTGCAAAGCTGCCCGTTTGCAGTCATCGAAGACTGAGCAGTCGGTCGAACAGTGTTATGCTTCATGGAGCCAGCTCCTGATCGCTGACCCGAAGAAAATTTTCTGGCCATCTCCCAGCCGCGGAGCTTCCGTCTCACTCGATGATTCCACCTCAACGGAATGATCATCACTATTCAGCATTTTCTGAGGATCGAGCGCGAACTGCCATGTCACATGAGCGGCACGTAACCCGGAAGTTTTCGATGAAAATCCACCTTGCCAGGGAAGCTGGCTCCAGGCGGTGCTTCCCGGCGTGGTCTGTGTGAGACTCTCACTGGAAGGAGAAAAGCGAAGCTGAAAATGAGTTGCTCCCCGCCAGGCACTTTCCATGGAATCTCCTTCGGACATCGGAGGAACCAGGCTCAGACGATCAATGATTTTGACTCTTCGTATCTGGGTCGAGGCGAGGGCCTCACTCAGCAGGCGTTCAAAATTGGTGGCCTGAAAATCCAGCGTTTGCGTGCTGCTCGGAAAGGTGATTTCCACGAGTTGCGTCGGAAGTGTATTCGCTGTTGAAGTCTGTCCTGTTGAAGTGGAACTCATCTCAGGGACAGCCCACGTATAGACGACAATTTCATTGAAGCGTGGCAGGCGACCAGAGAATGCCCCACCGGCCAGTTCTCCGTGGGAGCCGCCACTCCAGATGACCAGCATGTCGCCTGCCAATGTCGTAGATGTTGAAGTCTCTCCGCTATCGACTTGCTGGCAAACCGCGACACCCAGTTGCCAGTGATCCCCTTCGATCCGGTAAATTCCTGCACGGCTCAGCATCCATTCCACACGACGATGGAAGGCTTCCGATTGGGAACGAATCTGTTCCAGTTGATCACTGTGATTCCATGCTGTCTGCACAGCCAATGAAAGACTGCCAATCACCACCGAGAGCAGTGAAAAGATCATCATCGAAATGATCAGTTCCGGCAGCGTAAATCCCTCTTTGGAGCGAGACGAAACCGTCAAAAATGCTCGACTCCTTATCCGGTAAAACTCCCTCTCCCTGCGAGGGAGAGGGCCGGGGTGAGGGGTTTGATGAATGACCAGAATGTCCGCTGATAATGCTCGACCCCTCATCCGGCCTGCGGCCACTTTTTCCCCCAAGGGGAGTAGGGTCAGTTGGTTTCCAGGCAGACACCGAGAGGACCCCGTAAGACTCTCTCCCCGTCCTCGATTGCGATGACAGGCATCACTGTGCTGGAGCAACAGATATTCATTACTGGGTTGGAGGAACATAGGTCATGATCCTCTGGGATTGAGCAACAATGGGGGCGTCGTTCATCTGGCTTGGCAAGGACTGTGAAGCGGTCGAGGCGTTGCGGGAAATGGCGGCTGGATGTTTCAATTCACGAATGCGAACGGTGATTCGGCGGACACCTGTTTCACTGGCAGTCACTTGCCATGTCCCTCCTGTTCCCGACTGCACACGCTCGACGATGACTTCCTGAACAAATTTTTCCACTGGCCCAATGGTGGGTCTCCCCGTTGTTTCCCCTGAGATTGTCAGTGTTTGCCCCAGTGAGGGGCCGCCAAGTGGCCAGCCTTCGCAATCCACCGGAGGGGACTGTGCGTAGCCGGCGAAATCGTCAAGATCGTTGTAGTCGGTGCGGCTGGCAGGAGAGTTAGAACCCGCCAGCTGGGGGCGTGTGTCACTCGATTGCGGGAAGCGGGCCAAAGAGATTTCGTCGATCAGTTGCCGGGCCAGGCCCTGTGCGATCGATGAACTGACAGCATCGGATGATGACAGGCACAGTGCGTGAACCACGTTGACGAGTGCCGCACAGACCATGGTGGTCAATGTGACGGCAATGAGCGCTTCAATTAACGACAGGCCCGAGTTCCGGCGAGTTGGCGTGTGAGCCGTGAGCCGCGATTGGTCGTCGTGTCGGGCATTCGCGAGAAAGACAGACGTGGGAGACATGACCCGTGCTCAACTGACGGACAAGAGGAAGTCAGTAGGAATCAACGAAAAACAGCTTGAAATCAGGTGTTTTCGGTGAAGATTGTGTCAACTTGACCGAATAAAACGGAGAACGCGGCAGGGTCCCCTCGAAGCTCCAAGCTCCTCCCTGCCGCGTTCTTTCGTCGCTCAATAAGCGTCGGTGGTTTGCTGTGTTGCAGTCACCGTTGCGTTGTGTTCATGACGGAAATCTAGGACAGGAACAGGGCGTGTCAAATCAAATCTGGTTTTCGTGAAAAACTTCTGAATTTGATAAATCCTGGCTGGCTGATTCGCCTGGTGCCGTGACCATTCGACGAAGTCGATGGGCTTGATACCGTTCATTTGACCGGCAAGGTTCGCCTGTTGAATCTCTTCGGAAGGAACTTCTGCTCATTCAATGTGATGAGGAAACAGGGGATAGCGACAGCACAACGCGTGTGGTGTAATCCAATTGTCGAAATCATGTTCCAGCAGTCATGTTCCAGTTCTCACGCGAACTCCATGTTCACCTCTTCGATTTAGAGAATCTCCGTGTTCATCGCGACACCGTTTTCGCGGAGATTCAGGGAGCGATCTTTGAGTAATGCCACGCACAAGCCCTTTGAACGGGCATTTGCCAATCGCGACCTCTTTCGTGGCGCAGCCCGAGTCGGCCTCATCTGGTCGGTGATCTCGGCCTGTTTGACCGTCATTCTGTTTGCCATCGCCGGCCTGATCATTGGTCTGTGCCTGCATCATGGAAACTTGTCGGTGATGCTGGATCCCACTGACGCCCTGCGCCTGGAAAAACTTTCGGGTGCCCAGTTGATTCCGCCCGAGTTCCGTGAGTCAGTCGATCAACCGGAAGCAACGCCGGAAGAGGCGGCATCAAACCCTAACCCCATGGGCGAAATGGGCGAAGCAGACAGTTCTGGCACGCCCGCCCCTCCCCTCATTTCCATTTTCCGTACCGATACAGGGATTCTGCCGACCGTTTGGAACCATCGAGACCGCTGGTATGGTCAGGTGCTGGCCCGCCTGTATCGCTCTTTGGAAAGTCTGAAAGGCAATGTCTCAGCGCTGATTGTCCTGTTGATCAGTGCAGGGATCGTGACGTTGTGCCGCCTGGGATGTATTGGGCAAGTCAAACGGAGTGCCCGCCGGGCGGCTCTGGAAATGAGTGCCCAGCTTCGCCGGAACATTTATCGTTCCAATCTGCGCCTGGGTGTTGAGGACATTGAGGGCAGCACGGTAGAAACGGCCCAGCGTTTATTTGTTTCTGATGTCGAAACGCTGCAAAGCCTGCTCTTTGAATACATTGACCGAACATTGCGGCTTCCTCTGGAATTGTTGGCCGTGGTCGGTGTGGCCCTGGCAGTTAACCCTGTGCTGACGCTGGAATGGCTCCCGCCTCTGGCGCTTTGCTGGTATCTCCTGGCGCATGGCTACAGTCGCGCGCAATCGGCACGTCGTCTGGCAGCTGATCGCGGCAATCATGACCTGCAAGTGCTGGCCAATTCGCTGGGCCGTTCCCGGATGATTCGATCGTATGGACTCGAACAAGCCGAACAGGAACGGTTTCATGACCATCTGGCCCGCTACACCAAGAATATGAAGCTTAAGGCTCGGGCGACTGATGACGCTCTCTGGCTGAGAGTGTTTGTTTATCTGGCCGTGGTGGCTGTGATTGTGTTTCTGCTGTTTCTCACGCTCGTTCAGATTGCGATGAATTCGCCTTATCTGACATTTACCGAGGCGCTGCTATTCCTGGCGGCGGTGGTGGTGGCGATTTACCTCGTCAGAGAACTCCTCCGTATTGGCGGAATCCGGAGTCAGGCCTCTGATCTTTCGAGCCGTATTTTTCAATATCTGGATCGTATTCCTCAGGTCAGTCAGGCGGTAGGTGCCCGTTTCTTAAACCCTCTGTCAAAGCGACTGCAAATTGAGCAAGCGGTTTATACGTCGCCAACATCAGGGAAAGAGCTGCTCACAAAACTTGACCTGCTGCTGGATGCCGGAAAGACTTATGCCGTGACAGCGATTGATCCCATGGAGGCTCGAGCGTTGGCTTTGGCGATTCCCCGGTTCATTGAGTTGAAGTCCGGGCGCGTTCTGATCGATGGCGAAGATGTTGCCTGGGCCACATTGGAGTCTCTTCGTTCCGAGATCGTGCTGGTGACGGCGCATGATGCGATCATTCCCGGCACCATTCTGGAAAACATTCGTGCGGGGGGCGACTTCACTCTTCAGCAGTGCACTGATGCCACCAAAGAAGCTCATGCTCACCAGTTTATTGTGGGACTGCTGAATGGTTATGAAACCGTTCTCGATCCTCGTGACCATCAGTTGACCGAAGGGCAGATTTTCCAGTTGGCATTGGCGCGTGCGCTGGTCAGGCGGCCAGCTCTGTTGATTCTTGATGAGCCAGCCACATCACTGGATGATGACACCAAGGCTCTGCTTGAAGACACGTATGATCGCATCACGCCGGGACGCACTGTGATCTTCCTGCCGCAGCGATTGGCCACTTTGAAGCGTGCCGATGAAATTGTGGTGATCAATCATGGGCGGGTGGAAGCCCAGGGGAATCACGCGGTGCTTGTGAAAGAGTCACCTCTCTACCGGCATTGGGAGTATCTGCGGTTCAATGAATTTCGCCGACCAGTGGAGGCTCCGCGTTTGGGGTCGCCAGGACAAAAATCAACCTGATGTTGAGTCGGCTGCCTGCCCGGAAACTCTCCACCAGTCCTTCTCCCTTGAGGGGGAAGGTGGCCGCAGGCCGGATGAAGGGGGAACGCGTGACTTTCTGTAAAAGGGAGCACATCGCCATCGACGAAGTGTTATCAATAGCTATCAGAAACACAGAGGCATAAATACCCCTCACCCCGGCCCTCTCCCGCAAGCGGGAGAGGGAGTTAAATCACTCTCCCTTTTGTTAGATTGGCCGAGTGAATTCTGCTGCCAGTGCGAACCTGTTGTGGTGGTCTGGCGTCGGTGCCATGCCGGGATGGCATCAGCGATTTTCAGGCGGACTCTGCTTTCTGCTGACGCACGCGACCATCATTTCTGACCGCATGATCGCAGGTTGATGAACGGGCGTCAGGATGGAAGATGCTCGATCTCAGGTTGAATACTTTGACTAACGGTTTTAGGAATACCATGACTGCATCTCGTCATTCCACGGGAATTGAAAGACTCGACGAACTTCTGGGCGGTGGACTGATTCCTGGAACGATGACAGTCGTACTGGGGGCGACAGGGATTGGTAAGACACAACTGGGTTTGCAGTACGCCTATGCAGGTCAGCAGCAGGAAGGGGAACTGGGTTGCCTGGCCGATCTGACCACGCGGGGAGACTCACAGAATCACAATGCGTATGCCGAACGCATTATGAATTGGCATCCCCGGACAGAGGAGGACGCCCCGCCACTCCCGCCGACTGGCGACGCGTTTTTCCAAAATCTGGATCAACGGACACAACTTCTCAATTTGCTGGAAATGACCGGCCGCAGGGTGACGAGAGATGCGACCAGCCCTGATGAATGGCTTGATTGGAAAGCGGAGTGGAACCATCGTTTAGAATCGGCTACCGCATTTTTCTACCGCAACTTTGTGGCGGGGACTCGCCGCTGTGTGATTGATGGCGTCGAACCATCGGCGGCGTCTGTTGATTCTCATCAGTTTGAAATGTTCTCTTATCTTTATCATCAGGTGATCCGCAAAGATCATGACTGGGTGGCGCGCGATCTCTTTCGTGTGAAGTACCGGGAGCTTGAGCCACTGGTAATGCAGCACTCCTATGAGGCCAAAGAAATCTCCTGCCTGCTTTTGGCCACGTCTCATGAAGTGATGCTGGAAGATCTGATCCGGCGACCAATTGCCACCGGAGATGAACTGGCCAACGCCAACACGATTGTTCTCATGGGGAAGGTTCATCAGGGGAACCGTACGGGGCGGGCACTTTATGTGGCCAAGCATCGCGGCAGTGCCTGTGAAGAAGCCATTGTCCCTTACACGATCACGACGACGGGTCTGGAATTGTCACCAGATCATTAAGGCGAGGCTGCCGTCAGAAACGTTGCTGTGTCGTCTTTGCAAAATTCAGGATTCCCGTGAAAGATCGAATGGCAGAACCACTATTGATTACGGTGATCTGAAGAGATGCCAGGAAACTGATCTCGGTCTCTTGCTGGGGATCGGGAAGCTGGAAGTGATGCCAGGTGTTCCCGGTCGCAGGCCTGTTGTCAGAGAATTATCTGAAAAATCGACTCGATTGCGAAGTGGCCAGCGGTCGATTTCTTCTGATGTGAGAGACGCAGCAAGAGTCGCTGATCGATGTCCATCGGCTCGGATGGTTCTTGTTCACTCCGGTAGGGGAGAAATCCCAAAAAGAGTGAATCTGGAAGCCGTCACCTCGGAAAACGACGGATTGTCAATGGATTGGAAGCATTGAATCGGCAGAAAATGACGGATTATTGGGCGGAGATCGAGTTTTGTGACCGATTTTTGCCGCTATGTGAAAAATTGGGCGGGTTTATCTTGGCTACGATGGGTTTCGTTCGTATTATCCCGCAGTCCTGAGTCTCAATGATATCGAGGGGTTTTCCCGCAATATGCCTGACGTCCTTCTCCAACACCGCCCTGCCTTGCTGGCAACTCCGCTGAGTTTTGCGGAGTCCGGGATCGGTCTTGGCGGACTGCGACGTTGGCTGTCGGCGATGAATGCCCGATTCTTTTCCGGAAAGCTCTCGGTGGATACCCGCCGTCGAGCTTCTGCGATCCGTCACGATGCCTCGATCCGGTCGTTGGCACTGACCAGCCAGGTTGTGATGACTTTGGCTAATGGAGTTTGCAAACGCACCCGCCTTTCCACCTGCATTCACGCATTGCGGCTGGATGGTTCGTTGTGCCTTTTGAGTCGAACACCGCTTCTTAAGCGATGATAGCGCTGCCCGCAGCCGGCGGGGGTAAACAAACGGTCGCTGCAGTGAGTTCTCTCGCAGACGGCGTTTCTTGACTGGGTTGGCCAGTTGTCTCTGAAAATGATTCCGCAACGTCTTAAGACTTGTGTAGTGATATTCTGAGTCGACATTAGCTCCCCCAGCAACCAGACAGTTCCTCTCTTTCAGATTTCTTCGGGTTTGTTCTGGCCTGAAGCTTCTGAAATGTCCCACAGCAGGTTCGCCTGAGGGTGTGACGGAGCAGGACGACGGTGAATTTCCAGCTTCGCAGAAATCCTGAAGTACGGGACGAATGTGAAAGTCAGGGGATTCAGAAAAGCCGGTCACACACCGCATCTGATTGTCTGTGACTTAATGTTTCGCCTTCTCTCGAAAGTCCCACCCGGCCGCTGGTTGCCGCTGATTGCTGGAGCGTTCTCATGGCTGCTATTCTTGATGACCGTATCGCCTCCGCCGTTACTTACCGTTCCGCAGAACCTGTCGTCACGTTTGAGCAGGCCAAAGAACTGGCTGAAGAATACGGCACGCCTCTGATGTGCGTCTCACGTTCCATCGTGGCTCGCAATTACGAAATTCTTCAGGCTGGCCTCCCAGGCGTAGAACTCTTCTACGCCGCCAAGAGCAACCCAGATCTGACAATCCTCCGCACGCTGAAGAAACTCGGCGGCTCGATCGATATCTGCTCGGTTGGTGAACTGAAAGCGGCTCTGCAGGCCGGCTTTACTCCCGATCAGATGCTGCATACACACCCTTGCAAGACTCCAGACAACCTGCTGACCAGCTATGAAGCAGGCGTCCGCCTGTTTGTCTACGACAACGCCACCGAACTGAAGAAGATCCATCGCCTCACGCCAGATGTCGGACTTCTGCTGCGAGTGGCCATGTCGTCGGCTTCAAGCATGATTAACCTGTCGGCAAAGTTCGGCTGTGCTCCGTCAGAAGCCGTTGAACTGCTCCGTCAGGCCAAAGAGTTGGGTCTCAACGTTCGTGGTATCTCGTTCCACGTGGGTTCGCAGACTCTCGAACCTGGTGATTACGATCGCGCACTAGGCAAGGTTCGCCAGATTTTTGATGATGCTGCTTGCGAAGGGATCGACCTGGAGATCCTCGATATCGGTGGCGGGATGCCTGCTCCTTATCGTGAGGCGATCATCAGCCTCGAAGCCTACTGCGACATTGTCCGTCAGTCATTGGAACTTCACTTCGGTGATCTTCCCGTCCGTGTCATTGCAGAACCTGGCCGCGTGATCTCGGCTGACACCCAGACGTTGATCACCAGCGTGATTGGTAAGTCGGTTCGCCCGAACGGTTCAACACAGTACATCATCGATGATGGCCTGTATGGTTCGTTTTCAGGCAAGATTTACGATCACACTGACTTCACGCTGATGGCTCAAAACCATATGGATCGCGCCTGTTTCCCTTGCGTGGTGGCTGGCCCAACTTGTGACTCCACCGACGTTGTCAGTCGCGATCAGGAATTGCCAAACCTCGAAATCGGCGAACTGCTGATCGTTCCTTCGATGGGTTCTTACACGAACGCCAGCGGTTCGACCTTCAATGGTCTTGACCTCGTGAAGGCCATTGGCGTTGAATAATCACTAAAAGCACAGATTAATGGTGTTCTCTTCCAGGGTGCCGTTGATCAGTGCCAGGATTAAAACGTCTCTACAGCCGCCTGCGGGATTGTCCGTAGGCGGCTGTTTCGTTGAAATCATCACCAGATGAGGTTGGTACTCCCCGCTGGTCAGAATCGCACTCTCATCAAATTGTGGTCTCACAATCATGCCCTTTGATGGACAAATGCCTTTTCAAACGAACAATAGACTTTACACCAAGAGATTGCTTCCCGGATTATGTCTGACAGCGTCGTTGCCCTTCTCAACAAACTTTATGTTATGTCGTCGGAGATCTTCACATGCGGATTGGTGTGCCTAAGGAAGTCAAAGTTGATGAATACCGAGTGGCGATGCTTCCTGTTGGGGCTGAAGAACTGACGCGAAGTGGGCACACGGTTTTGATTGAAGCCGGCGCTGGCGTGGGGAGTGGCATTTCTGACGAAGAGTACGCTGAAGCGGGTGCGATTCTCTGTTCAGCTTCTGATGTCTGGGGCCAGGCCGATTTGATTGTGAAGGTGAAGGAGCCACAAGCGAGTGAATGGCCGCTGATGCGGGCGGGGCAGGCCATTTTCACTTACTTCCATTTTGCGGCCAGCGAGCCATTGACAAAAAGTCTGATCGAGTCGGGCGCGACGGCCATTGCTTATGAAACGTTGCGTGGGCCATTGGGTGATCTTCCCCTGCTGACACCCATGAGCGAGATTGCGGGCCGCATGAGTATTCAGGAAGGGGCGAAGTACCTTGAGCGTCCTCAGTTGGGACGAGGCATTCTGCTAGCCGGCGTCCCTGGTGTGGCCCCTGCTCATATCGCCATTCTGGGCGGTGGCGTTGTGGGGAAAAATGCGGCCCGGATCGCGGCCGGCTTTCAGGCCGACGTGGTCATTCTTGATATCAACGTGGATCGCTTGCGATACCTTGAAGACATCATGCCCCCCAACGTCAATACGCTCTTCAGTGATCGACACAATATCCGTCAGCAGTTAAAGCTGGCTGATCTGGTGATTGGTGCTGTGCTTGTGGAAGGTGCTCGCGCGCCGAACCTTGTTTCTCGTGAAGATCTGAAATACATGAAGCACGGAGCCGTGATCATTGATGTTGCCGTTGATCAGGGAGGCTGCGTCGAGACCACTCGTCCCACCACTCATTCAGACCCCACTTATGTCGTGGATGGGATTGTCCATTACTGTGTGACCAACATGCCAGGTGCTGTGGGCAGAACCAGTACCTATGCACTGTGCAATGTGACCCTGCCCTATGTTCTTAAACTGGCGCGCGAAGGCGTGATTCCTGCTTGTAAGTCCCATGCAGGCTTAGCGAGCGCTGTTAACATTCATGCAGGTAAAGTGACTAACGCCGCAGTTGCCAGGACGTTTGGTCTTCCGGCTGCTGAACTATAAAAGCTCTAACAAAACCTCTGGTGCTATCTATATGCTAGCAAACTGATTGATACGCGTTTCAGAAATCGACGGCGTGTTGAGAGATGCGTGTGCTATGCTTGCTCAAAGCCGCAAGCATAGCACACAAAGCGCCGTGAAATCCTGGAGTCTGTATCATGTGGGTTTTGATTTCAATGAGTTGGTGCATTCGCTTCATGCACCCTGCGTAATTCACCCTACGTAACTATGTAACTGAAGCTGTTTGTCAGTCCTGTTGATCAGGATTGCTTTGGCTTTGGCATTGGAATGTCGAGATGCCGGGGCGTAAGAAAACGCTCCATCTCCTGAAGAATCAGGGCTTCGCCCGCTGCGATTTTTATCAGCAATGGCAGAGCCTGTTCATCATCATGTAATTCATGAGCCGCATGCTGAGCCTCGTCGGCTCGCAATTGCTGGTCTTCCACGAGTGGTGTCAGCAGGTGGTTGATTGAGACATAATGATGTGTGGCGAATTCAATAGGGAACGCACTATCGACGGCAACGAATCGCCGCTCGGTCAATAAATCCAGCAGTTCCTCAGCATGCGATTTCTGACGATCGGCCAGCAAACGTAATTCGGCCCAAACCCCCTGTGACTCTTCAGGAATATAGGGAGAGGTGAATTCCAGATACTGGAGGAAGCTTCGGTTCAAGCGAATGGCCAACTCACTCAGCCGCCGGTTATGCAATATTTGCAAATGATGATTTCGAGAGGGTGACATCAGGGTTATGTCTCTTCCATCCAGAGTGACATGGCCGCCCCGCGTGCCAATTGGCTCATCCCCGAAACATCAATCCCTAGCGAGAGCACAGGAATCGTGATCGCCAGCAGGAATAGCGCCGCCATTGACATGGCCGGGATATGGATGGGAGGAACTCCTTCGGCACGTTTTTCAAAAAACATGGCTTTGAACAGCTTCAGATAGACCAGCAAACTGAGCAGCGTATTAAAAGCCCCCACCACCATGACCGCATACATGATGGGCAGTTGAGAACCGGCTTCGTACAAGCTGGCAAAGACCATCAGTTTGGCGACAAACCCGCCGAGTGGAGGCAGACCAATGAGACTGGCCAGACACAGACCCATCGAGACTGCGACTAAAGGAGATTGCAGGGCCAACCCACGGAAATCTTCGACCGACTCACCCAGTGTCTGATTGCGAACCAGAATAATGCAGGTGAAAACACCCAGATTCATAAACAGTGTCACAGCCAGATAATAGAGCATCGCTTCGACGGCCCGAATGCTCACGGAAGTCGAGGCGAGGTCTCCGGCTGCGACAGAAACGGCCACAGCGTCTCCGGTCGCGGTCACTTGCGGGGGGATTGCAAAAGCCGGGATCGCCAGAATTGCTACGGGCATGAGCAGGTAACCTGCATGAGCGATGGTGGAGTAGGCCATCAGTCGTTTGACGTTGGTTTGCCCAAAGGCGGCGAGATTTCCAAAGGTCACCGTGACGGCAGCCACGACCCCCAGCCCGCTTGCCAGAAGGTTCCAGAAGTCGCTCAGTTGACCGCCAGAGACCAGCCCAAGGATCAGCCTGACCAGCAGACCCAATGTCGCTCCTTTGGAGGCCACCGACAGGAAGGCACCCACTTCGGCAGCGGCCCCATGAAAGACATCCGGGCACCAGAAGTGAAACGGCACCAGCGAGAGTTTGAACGCCATCCCGGCGAAGACCATCACCAGCGCCAGCAGCAATGTTCGAAGGAGAGGATTCGCCAGTGTGGCTCCATCGATGGCAATGGCGGCTTCGAGCCGGGAACCCAGCAAGGCCATGTCCCCCGTCCCGGCGATTCCGCAGATCAGCGTCATTCCAAAGAGAAGCAAACCAGCGGATGCCGAGCCAAAAATGACAAATTTCAAAGCCGCTTCGCTCGACTGACGACGTCCTTTCAGAAAGCCGGCCAGGACATATCCAGGAACGCTCGACATCTCCAAAGCCAGAAAGACCAGCAGCAGATGCTGGGCTGTGGTCATGAGCATCAGTCCGACCACAGCACCAAGGAGGAGCGTGTAAAAATCAGGGCTGTCTTCGCGATCAGGGATGCCGCCAATGGAGGTGAGGACAATCTGCAGAACGAGAAACAGCAGGAGATAAACGCGCAGAAAGAGCGCAAAGCGGTCGAGACGAACCATTCCCGTAAAAAGAATTTCGACAGACTGGCCCGTGGCAAGATTCTGCTGCAATTGCCAGCCAGACCAGACCAGAGCCAGCAGCACTCCGGTGAACGCGACCGCCGATGTGGGGAAAAATCTTTCGGTATTCAGCAACCGGCCCAGCAACGCCATCACGATCGTCACGCAGACAATCAGCTCAGGGGCAAGCAGCGCGACAGAGCGGCCTGTTCCATTCGCCAGAAAGTCAGCAAAAAGATCCGCAAGTGTCATTGAAGCAGCCGGGGAATAGTGATTGAGGAGGAACAGTGATTCAACAAGGATAAGTCAGGCGACTTTATGGGGTTTCTAGCGCATTGGTTTCAATGTCCAGAGACAGGTTTTGCAGCCGTTCCTGGCTTCCGCTGATTTGCTCGACGAGTTGCCGGGAAGCCGGTTCGATGACGTTCAGTGCGATGGCGGGATAGATTCCCAGACCGATGGCGAAGGCGGCGAGAATGTAACCAATGAGGAATTCGCGGGAAGTCACGGGGGTCAGCTTCTCGGGATTTGGCCCGGTGTACTCGGCTCCCAGATAAACCCGCTGGAGTGTCCATAAGACATATCCCGCGGTGAGAATCATGCCGAGTGCTCCTCCCACAGAAAAGAGCCAATCGACATTCCAGACCGAGAAGATAGAGAAGACTTCGCCGATAAA
The DNA here is from genome assembly GCF_056500625.1 of Planctopirus sp. SH287. NCBI lineage: Bacteria > Pseudomonadati > Planctomycetota > Planctomycetia > Planctomycetales > Planctomycetaceae > Planctopirus > Planctopirus sp. SH287. Next base: position 5,174,410 of record NZ_CM151403.1, read on the forward strand.
CCCACTCAGACCAGGCAGGCCCAGACCCGCGAAGAACAGCGCTGCCGCTAATCCCGAGAAGTGAGGTTGCAGCGAGGCCAGCCCACCAAATTGACGCAAATCGCGGTGCTTGACGCGGTCGTAAAGCACGCCCACCACAAAGAACATGCCAGCGGAAACCACCCCGTGTGAGACCATCTGGAACATGGCGGCGCTGAGGCCCATGATGGCGAAGTCTGGCTTTTGAATCACGCCGGTCAGTTCATGAAAACGAAACGCGCCCAATCCCATCAGCACATAACCCATGTGACTGACAGAGCTATAGGCGACCAGCCGCTTGAAGTCGGTTTGTGCCAGAGCGGCCAACGCGCCATACAGCACACAGATGACTCCCAGCGCCACGATCAGCCAGGCACATTGAGCAAATCCCAACGGGCAGATCGGAATGGCGATTCTCAAAAAGCCATAGCCGCCGAGCTTCAGCAGAATTCCCGCCAGAATCATGCTGACAGGCGTGGGAGCTTCAACGTGGGCATCAGGAAGCCAGGTATGCAACGGGATGGCGGGCAGCTTGATGGCAAAAGCGATGAAAAGCAGCACAAAGGCGCCGAGTTGCAGGTTTCCGTCCCAGATCGCCAAAGACTGGGCCAACCGGTCGATACCAGGGCGGCCCTGCCCCAGGCGGGCCAGTTCCAGCAGATCAAAGGAGCCGTTGGAACCGGAATAGAGCATGAGCATGGCGATCAGCAGGCAGATCCCGCCGCCGAGCGTATACAGGAAGAATTTGATTGCCGCATATTCTTTACGTGGGCCGCCCCACAAGCCGATGAGGAAGTACATCGGCAGAAGCATGACTTCCCACATCACAAAGAAGAGGAAGAAGTCGAGTGCAAAGAAGACTCCCATCACGCCCGTTTCGAGCAGCAACATCAGGAACAGAAAACCTCGCGGTTGCACGTCGATTTTCCACGAGGCCACCAGTGCCAGCACGAAGATCAACGCGGTCAGTAGGATTAACGGCAGGCTGAAGCCATCCACACCCACTGCATAGTTCACATTCCACGTGGGAATCCAGGAATGCGTCATTCCCAGAAGGATATCCATGCGGCGGGATGTGCGTTCGATAGCTCCGGGAGCTTCGGCAATATAACCCAGGGCGACTCCTGCCAGCTGTCCTGTGATAAACAGTTCAGCCAATGTTCCTGTCAGCGCGTACCACCTCATTCCGGTCACTGCACGGGCCGGAAAAAGGAACAGTCCCAACCCCCAGAGAACGGGCAGGAAGATGGCACAGCTCAGCAGAAATTGTGGATCGGCAAGCATCAGAGCGACAGACATTCACAAAGAGAGCGGAACTTCAAAGGCAACCAAATTCAACAGTGAGATTTTCCCGGCTAACGGCCACCCGGCATCCAGGCAAACAATAGCAGAAAGAGCATCACTACAGCGGCAGCAGCCAGTATCACGTATTGGCGGATATGCCCCGTCTGAGCCTTTCTTAATGACAGACCTGAACTCCAGACACTATGCCCGAAACCGTCGACCAGTTTGTCGATGACGCCTTCATCGCACCAGCGGCTCCAGGCAGAAACTCGCACCATCAACCCAGCCGTGGCATCAACCAGAGGGTCAATGATCAATTGATCCCATCGACTGACAAACTCTGCCAAAACCAAAACGGGATGAACAATAAACATCTTATAAAGGCGGTCGAAATACCAGCGGGCTGTTGCCGGATGGGTGATGACACCAAACTGGCGAGTGAGATCTTTTGAGGAAATCCAGCGTTGCCCATAGACCGCCCAAGCGACCAGTGCACCCAGCCAGGCGGCTGTCAAAGTCATGGCCCCTGCTGTCGTGTGGATTTCATGCCGGGCATGAGCATCGGCCCATTGCACCGGGAATGTCTGGCCTGCCGGGCCTTGAGTGAAGTCAGGAACCACGCTTCCGCCGGCTTCCACAAGACGGGCAAGAAATCCGGATTCGCCTCCTAAAGCTGCCACGGCGGAAAGGAACGCCAGAACCACCAAAGGGAGAATCATCGGCCAGGGGCCTTCATGGATCGTGCGATCCAACAGATGTTCGGGAGTCTCACTGGCAAAGAGTCTGAGCCAGAGCCGCAGACTGTAAGCCGCTGTCAGGCAAGCCCCCAGAATCACGGCTATCAAGAGCAGCAGATGCTGTGGATTCTTCAAAACAAAGGCCATCGTTCCGGCCACAATGGCATCCTTTGAGTGGAAGCCGGAAAAGCCCAGGCTTTCACCAAAAATTGTGACATAAGGAACCGCCAGCCCCGACAGTGCGAGGACACCGATCAGCATCGTGAAGGCGGTTACGGGGAGCCGGGCACGCAGTCCACCCAGTCGTTCCAGATCCTGTTCATGATGGACGGCATAAATCACACTGCCAGCCCCTAAAAACAACAGTGATTTGAAGAAGGCATGCGTGACCAGATGGAATAGCGAGGCTTCCCAGGCACCGACACCAATCCCCAGCATCATCATGCCTAACTGGCTGATGGTGGAGTGAGCGAGAACCTGCTTCAAGTCACGAGCGACCAGCGCCATGCTGGCTCCCAGCAACAGCGTTGCCACGCCGGTATAAGCCAGAATCATCAAGGCTTCGGGCAAGAGGAGCGGCACTACGCGGCCTGCCAGATAAACACCAGCCGCCACCATCGTTGCGGAATGAACCAGCGCAGAAACCGGGGTCGGCCCTTCCATCGCATCCACCAGCCAGGTATGCAGTGGGAATTGTGCACTCTTCCCCAGACAGCCTGCCAATAAGCCCAGACCAGCGGCGACAAGCAGCCCATAACTGACTGGGGTACTCTGGTCATTAATGCTATCACCCGTACCCATCGGTAAGGTTGTCGCCGCCTCGACAGCCTTCGAGAAAGCTTCAGGAAGCGATGGAGATTCTGTCGGAGAGAACAGAAGAAGTGTCCCGCAGGTCGAGGCGAGGATCGTCATTCCCAGCACGAAACCGACATCACCCACGCGATTCATCAAAAAGGCTTTGAACGATGCCTGACGGGCCGTCCAGCGTTCGTGATAGAAGCCAATCAACAGATAGCTCGAACAACCAACCAGCTCCCAGAAAATGAAAATCTGGAGCAGCCCATGAGCAAATACGATCCCCAGCATCGAGAAGGTGAACAGGCCGAGTGCTGCATAAAAATGGGCAAACCGACCGGGACGTTCCAGTGGTTCGCCATTGGGTTGGTGGAGATGATGATCGAGATAACATTCCGTGCGTTCATCCGCCAGATAGATCAGCGAATAGAGGTGGACGGCGGTGGAAATCATCGTCACCAGGACAAACATCACGATTGTCAAAGAATCGATCGCATAGCCCAGCGTGAACTTCAACGAACCAAAAGCGGCCAGCGTGTACCAGTCGCCGACCAATCGTCGATGACTTTCCTCAACATGTTCAACCGGAACATTTCCAACCGTTGCCGACGAGAGCCAGACGATGGCCGCCAGACTGGCCAAGACGAACGCTGCCGCCACGCATCCCAGCCCCACCATTCCCGGCAAAGCGGAAAGTCGACTGACCCGCAGGCGCAACAACGAAATCAGCACTGCACCACCTAAGGGGAGCAGAAACGCAGTTGTCAGGCAGAGCAGTATCAGCGAATCAGAGGTCACAGTCGTCCAAGTAAATGAGAGCGTTTCAACGTCTATCGCTTCAGTTCGTCACCGCGATCAACGTCGACTGTCAGGAAGTTGTTGTAATAGTTAAGAGCGATCGCGAGTGCCACAGCCGCTTCGGCGGCGGCAATCACAATCACAAACAAAGCAAAGATCTGGCCGTCAATTCCCAGGGGGGTGTATCGGGCAAAGGCGACCAGATTAAGGCATGCCGAGTTCAAAATCAGTTCCACACCCATCAGCACGCCCAGCGCATGCCGTTTGGTCATCATACAGGTCAGGCCCGCCGCAAAAAGGACGGCAGCGACCGTGAGGTAGGCTCCTAAAGTCATTGGCCCCCCTCCTGCCTGAAGGTGTCTGAAGTGTCTGACGACAAGGCCGAAAATCCGCTTCCCGAGACCAGATTTTCCGACAAGTCGCGATGAGCCTGGCCAGAAGGCTGGCGTTGATCCACATTCCGGGCAGAGTCAGCGTCCCAGGCGATGGGGCCTTCATTCAACGTCAGTCCCGCCATTGGAAGGTTGTGTTGAAGATCGTGAGACAACCCTGAGTGGCCCCGGTTTCGCGATGCCACATGCCGCTTGGCACGGGCCAGATAAGCCGCACCGATCAACACGACCAGCAGATGAACGGAAATGATTTCAAATGGGAGCAGGTAGCCTGTTCCTAACGTTAATTCCCCCTGATCATCAAACCGTGGGCGAAAGCCGATCATGGCGCTTCCCAGCGCATGACCGGTGTCGCCCAGTCGGCCTGATCCAGCCACCGGTGATTGGTCTGACGTGGTGGCCAGCTCTCCCTTGAGTTGGTTGCTGTTGAGTTTCTCCCAGTCAACAGATCCTACGGTAAACATCAATAAGGCCAAAATGGCCAGTGAGAGCGAGACGGCCAGGATGGTTTCGCCTCCTTGAGGCGTCAGTTTTTGGCGTCTGCCTCCTGCGGTCAACATCACGCCGAACACGAGAATCACGACGGTTCCGCCGAGATAAACCAGCAATTGAGCCGCTGCCAGAAAATCGGCATGGAGCAGAAAGAACAGACCAGAAGCCGAAGCGACGGAAACCATCAGCCAGAAGGCCATGCGAACGATATTTGACGTGATGGCCACCATGATCGCACCCAGGCAGGTGGTGGTGGCAAAGACTCCAAAAAGGAATTGCAGAACAGTCATGGCCCCACCTCCTCAAGACGAGGCGATACGGGCCTTTCCGGCGATGCCACGGTGGCTGTCACTGCGGGGATTTTTTCGATAGCCGAGTTATCAGTGGGTGAGTTTACAGCAGATGAGTTCTCAGCCTGCTCTGGAACCGGTTTTCCCAGGCGTGAGGCTGCATGAAAAATGCGGTCGCCAACGGGTTCACCAAACAGTAGTGGTCGCCCCGTGAGAGATGCCAGCGTCAGTGGCCAGAGAGAAGCTCCCAGGAACAACGCGCAACTGATCGGGATTAAGTATTTCAGACAGGTTGTCATCACCTGATCGATGCGCAATCGGGGAAGTGTCCATCGCACCCAGATCTGAACGGTCACCAGCAAGCTGGATTTCACAAGGAAAATGACCGTTCCCAACAGATTGATCAGATAGTTCCCGAGTGAGAAACCATTGACAGGAAAATTCTGTCCCCAGGATCGCAGTGGTTCGAGCAAAGTCTCCAGCCCTGTCCCGCTCCACCAGCCACCCAGAAAGAGCAGCACAGCCACACAACTGACGGCCAGCATGCTGGCATATTCAGCCAGAAAGAAATACGACCAGCGCAGCCCGCTGTATTCCGTATGAAAACCCGCCACCAGCTCACTTTCGGCTTCGGCCAAATCAAACGGTGCCCGTTTCACACTGGCAATGGCCACCGTGAAATAGGCAAAGAAAGCCAGAAATGTGAATGGGTCATGGAATATCAGCCAGTTCGTCAGGAAGAACCCCGCCTGAATCTCGGCAATCGTCTGAAAATTCAGTGACCCGGCCACCATCACAGGGATAAGAGCACAGAGCGCCAGCGGGATTTCATAGCTGACCATCTGAGCCGCTTCCCGCATGGAGCCGAACAAGGCCCATTTAGAACCGCTTGACCACCCCGCAAGAATAATCCCCAAGACTTCCAATGAGATGATGGCCAGCGCCAGAAAGACGCTCGATTCAATAACGACAGCCGCCCACCCCCGCGAAAAAGGGAGCACCATAAACACCGTAAAGGAAGCGACCAGAGCCAGATAAGGGGCTAATCGAAACAACCAGCGGTCAGCGGCAGCCGGTGCCAGATCCTCTTTTTGGATCAGCTTGATGCCGTCGGCGACCGATTGCAGCCAACCGAATTTCCCCCCGACACGAGTCGGCCCCAGACGATCCTGAATTCGCCCGGAAACCTTGCGTTCCAACCAGATGAAAAACGCGGGGGAGACAGCAAACACGTGGAACACTAAGACCGTGTGGATCAGAACGGCCAGAAAGAAGCCCAAAGACTCACCGGCATAGCCTGACAGGAACTGCTCCAGCGTCAATCCTGTTGCCAGCATGGCGATCATACCCAACCCAAATGATGACACGAATAAACAGTCTGAAGTGAACGGTCGCCTTCCCTTACCGGACGATGTCTGGCCTGAGGTGGTTCCCTGTCTCTTGATGATAAAGAGCGGGAATTGCCAATGAGGTTCAGTGCTTGAACGCAACCTGTTACTGACAAGCGAGTTCAAGCTGAGGCGAATATGACAGACCGCCGGGAATCTCACAAGCCATCAGAACACAATCCCCAGGAAATCGGCCCTCCGAACATGTGATCAAGTGAGTCGGCGATCATGCGATCAAGGCAATCGGCCGCCTCGACGGGCAATGGCACCACTTCGTCCCGCAGAGAAAATTGGTAACACAATGGCTTTATTATCGATGCCGCCCATGGAAATCGAGTCGCCGCCGCTTTTCCCCTGCACGGGCACCAGCCGAACTGTCACCGGGCGACCACTCACATGCCCGATGCTCATCTGGTCTGCCAGAACAGCGGACAACGTTTCGGCATCAGTGTCGCCAGGGACAGGAACCAGATCCAGCCCCTGGGCACCGACTCCTGTCAGCAGCGAAAGCTGATTGAAACTGGTTTCGCCCGACCTGAGCGCTTCGGTCAGCCCGATATCGTCCATCAAAGGCAAACGCACTCCCCAGGAGCCACAGATCCGGGTGGCGGCAAATCGCCCGCCGTCACGCACAGCCCGATCTAACATGGCAATCAGGGCGGCCGTTCCCGGTGCACCAAAACGTTCAATCCCCATCAAGCCGATCAACTCGGCCACGCTGTCTCCTGGCCTTAAAGAAGGAGCGACCGTCAGATCAATGCCGCCCCAGGCCGCTCCTAAGCGACGGGCCAGTTCCCGCCCGGTCAGTTCAGCCGCGCGTGTCGCGCGAAACGCAGCCGTTCGGATCTCTGCTGCCAGATCTTCCAGCGGGCAGTCCGGTTCTTCAGTCAGCCGGGCTTTAAGGCATTGGCTGATAATTCGCGGGGCACTGATTCCCGCATAAAGCTGCATATCCGGCATACCATCCGGGCAGCCCGCTTTTCCGAAGCAGGCGCTGGGTGGGTTGGCCACCACGCTCATCCGGGCGGCTGTTCCCGGACGATCCGGGGTCATTCTGGAAAGCTCCAGCAATTGTCTGGCGACTGGTAGCAAACCCGAGAAATTCATGCCCACTTCACTGGTGCCTGCCACAATCGCAGCATGCACCCGCTCCGTCTGCGACAGCGATTGTGGCAAGCTTTCAATCAGCTGGCGTGCCCCGCCCGAAAGACCATGCTGCATCCAGGCGGAGAATCCGCCAATGGCATCGACCCGCACATTGGCCGCAGCACCATCCAGAGTGCGGGCAATATGGAACAGGTCTTCCGCTGTGAATCCATCAGCCAGATGATCAATGGAGGTCACGCTCAACCAGCGCTGAATAATCGGGACGCCCAATTCGCCCGAGACCTGATGACACGTTTCCACAAACTTGCCGGCCGCTGTTGTGACCCGTTGATAAACGTTTTCGCAGAATCGATGCAAAGACCGGTCAACACAATTGGCAAGGCTGATGCCCAATGTCACGGTGCGAACATCAAAAAACTGCGCCGGCCCATCCAGATGCATCCAACTCGTCGTAGGAAGTGTCGGCTGCATGAAAGGTTCCTGGAGCTTCAAGACCAGAGGCAAGGGAAAGACAAATGACACACGAAAGAATCAAACACAGAACGGAGATCAAGAACCGTTTCGCAGGCGGATCGGCCCGGGACTTTGCGTGGCCAACCCGACTTGATGATGCTGCATCGTTATTGTGGCTCCCGTGGACTGAGAGAGTTCTTCAAATTCCCGTTGAAGCTGAATCCGATCGACCGATCGCGGCACAGTGAGCGCAAATCGGGCCACAAAATAATCGCTGTCAGGCATCGTCGACGCATGCAAATCCGCGATATCAATCCCATGATGAGCCAGACGATAGCACACTTGACGCAGGCTGCCACGACGATCAGGCCCCACCACCGTCAAAGAATAACGCTCCATTTGCTGAGGTTTCCCCGGAGCCGACACTTCGGGAATATCGCCCTGGGTCAGTGGCCGCAGGGTCAACTCAATGCCAAACGGATCGCAGAAAGCACGAATGTGATCGATGATCACGCTCATCGGTCGGTCGTCCGGAAAATCTGCCGTCAGCAACATGGTGAAATAGTGGCCGGTGACTGTCTGGCTGACATCACGCAGGTTCCCCCCCAGTTCATCCAGAGCCGTGGTGATCGCCGCCATGACACCGACTCGATTAGCAGCCATCATGGTCATGACATACGGCTTGGACATGAAGGAGTTTCCTGTAGACCGTCACGGCCAGTGAAAAACGGATGTGCTGATTCAGAAGAATTTTGTGAAACGGAAATGCCGTGGACACAAAACTATGGCTTCATATCGATTTTCACCACTCATAAAAATGACAAAGAGAACATCTTGTGTGGTCGGACTTGAGAGCAATTGAAAGCTCTCCAAGGTTAAGATAACGAACCCCGCCCGAGAAATGTCTTCACGAGAATCATCCTTACTATAATCACCTGGCATCAGGAATGCGCCGGCTGAGTTGAAGCACCAGCACAAAAGCCATCTTGGGAAATGGGTGGGAATTCAGAAATTGGACAACACCCATTGATCTCATCATCTCCAACTGAGCTTCAGGCGGTAAACGGTATTTGCGTGACAGTATTTGCATGACCGTGATTTGCCTGATTGGCTGGTGAGCCGAAAAAGCTGGTCTGGGAAAGATCTCAAGGAAAGCCGAATTCATGCCACCCCGATTTGAACAAGCCTCCGGCAATACCATGGCGCGGGCCATTTCTCTGGCCGTGCTGCTGGTCTTTATCAGCGTTTTTGTGCTGATGTTTTATCAGGTGATGGCCCCGTATCTGATGTCGTTGTTGCTGGCTGCCGTGCTGGCGATTCTGGCTCAGCCGATTCACCGAAGAAGCCTGGAATTCTGCCGGGGATGGAACCCCGTCGCCGCTGGCCTCACGACCTCAGCGGTGGTGTTCGTGATCGTGCTGCCAATGCTCTTTGCCATTCTGCTGACGGGACTTGAACTGTCGGTCTTCGTGCAGGACAACCTCACCGATGAGTCATGGGCCAATGCCAGAGATGATATTTCCCATCGCATTGACTGGTTTGTTGAAAAGCTGCTGCCCATCCTGCCTAAAGAAACCGACCCCAAAGTCGTCAAATCCCAGATCCTCAGTTCCATTCAGGAGCAGGTTAAGCAACTGGGGGTTGGGGCTTCTCAAATAGCGGCTTCAACCTGGGGCATCATCGGGACGGTCATCCAGTTGTTTGTCCAACTCACGGTCTGCCTGCTCGGCCTCTATTTCTTTCTGGCGGACGGGCCAAGAATTTTACGCGGTGCCCAGAATCTGATCCCACTGCAACGCGAATACCAGCAGCAAGTCTTCGATCAATTTACAAAAGTGACCCGCTCGGTTGTGGTGGGGACATTGGTCGCCGCCATTGGTCAGGGAGTGGCCATGTCGCTTGCGGCGGGCGTTTTAGGCTTAGGACATGTGTTTGTGTTTGGGATGGTCACCACCGTGGCAGCGATGGTTCCCATGATTGGAGCCGCGGGCATCTACGTTCCCGCCAGTATCTATTTTCTGGTTCAAGGTCATTACACCGCAGGCGTCATGCTGTTTCTGTTTGGCTTTTTCATCATCAGTAGTATCGACAACGTTGTCCGGGCCTACACGCTGAGCAGCAACGTCCAGATGCACCCACTGCTCGGGTTCGTTTCCATTCTGGGCGGTCTGGAAGCCTTTGGCCTGTGGGGCATCTTCCTCGGCCCGATGATCGCTTCAGTGCTCTATGCACTGGTGAAGATCTTCAATCAGGAATTGAAGGGAGTCCTCTCGACACCAACTCCAACGTCACCGGCTGATCCCGAAAGCAAAACCATTGATGCACATACCGTCGCTGAACAGGTCGTTGCAGCGGCCATTACCACGCCCACAGCCATCGTGGCCACCATGATCGACACCCCGCCGCCAGTCGCCGACGCAGGCGGCCCGCCAAAATGCTGATCACTTTGTGCCCGTGTTGATCGCATCACCGGTGCCTGAACGTTCGAGGTGCCCCCTTTCCTGAAAATTTCCGAAAGCCTTGAAAGCGACGTAACTCACTTCTGATAAACAGCTTGAGTGCGTTTCTTCATGCCGCAGCTTCACCGGTGTTTTTCGGTAAAATCCGAAAAATCGTCATTCCCGGCGGCCTCCTCACCGATATCAGAAATGACAAATTCGCCCTGCGCGATGTTTTCGGCCTTTGGGACGAAGGCATGGCGTATCGGTCAATGAAACTTCATGGATGAACGGAGCAAGCGAGTCAGGCAGTCACCTGCATTGGGGTGGCACTTGACCTCCGCGGGCACTCCAGCGATTGATGTTGTTGGATGAAAATATGCGCCGGCTGATCAAACGTCTTTCACTGGCCGGTTGCCTGGGGGCATGCGTCAGTGGCTGCGCGACTATCTCGGAAGATGGCTGCATCGACTGCGCGCCAAAGCATGTCCCGTTTCATCACAAATACCTTCCCTGGTGCGATGGCCTGCTGACAAAGCATACGGCTCGCCAGTGTGCCGATCGCCATTTGGCCGCCCATAGTGCCAAGTGCGGCCAGTCCGTCAGCAAGGACTTTCGGCGCGGCTTTGAGCAGGCATTTGAAGACGTGGCTATGGGAGCTCCCGAAGCCGTTCCTGCGGTGCCTCCGTCTCGATATTGGCAGGCCTACTACCGTTCTGATGTGGGCCGCCCTCTCGTGGAAGACTGGTTTGATGGATATGCCACCGGCCTGGATTATGCCAGGAGTAGCCAGATCACCAGCCTCAACCGCGTGGCCTCAACCGATAAGCCTTATCTGACTCCCGAACAGCAACATCATTCCAATAGCCATGGTGGCGGGACGATTCCAGAGAATGGCTGGTCTCAGCCGCCGGCTTTGGCACCCATGGCCGCACCGATCATGCCAACCGAGACGCACTTACCGCCGGAACCTGTTTATACCACGCCGCCGGCTCACTCCCAGCCACCATTGAACGCAATTCCTCCCATTCCAGGGGCCGGTGCTCCTCAGGGAATGGTGCCACCGGCGACTCCACAATGGTCTGCGGAACCCCAAACCCGTGTTTCTCGAACGGGAATTCAACAAACGACTTACAATGCTCCTCAGAACATGACGCCTCAGGTGAATCAGGCTTACTTTGGGCCGGCAGGTGCGTATTCAGGCCCCGCTCATTCGCCCGCGCCTTATCAGCCCTCCCCTCAATTGACTGGGGGATTTTCGCCAGTCGAATTTCCAGGGAATACCCCTCAGACGATGATGCCCAATCAAACTCAGTTTTTTGAACAAAGGAGTGTGCAGCCATGATCTGGACACTCTCACGTCGCATCATGCTGGCCCGTTGGATCATGCTGGCAGGCCTCGTTGTCCTTCCAATGACCGGGTGTGCCGCCTTTCGGCCCATGTCTGGCGTTCCTGCCCGCTATTTGCCCGACGAACTGCGCGGGCCATCGCGCGCCGATCAGCGAACCATCGATCTCTCTCTATTACGTCAGCCAGTTCCAGCAGCTTATCTTCTGGATAGCGGTGATGTGCTGGGGGTCTATATTGAAGGGCTTCTCGGACGCAAAGAAGATGTCCCGCCCGTTCATTTCCCGCTGACCAACGACGTTCCCCCTTCGCTGGGTTATCCTACGCCGGTACGGGAAGATGGAACGATCTCCCTCCCCGTGATTGGTGCCTTGAACGTTCGCGGCATGACGATCATCCAGGCGGAAGCCGCTGTTCGTAGAGCCTACAGCACACCAAAACAGATCTTGCAACCTCATCAACGCATCAGTCTGGCATTGCAACAGCCCAGACTCTACCGTGTGCTGGTCATTCGGCAGGAAGCCAACCAGCATGGATCAATCTCCGGCCAGGGCCAATTGAATCTGGGTGTCGTCAAACGCGGAACCGGAAAGATCGTCGCGCTCCCTGCTTACAAGAATGACGTCCTGCACGCCTTGGCCGATACAGGCGGTCTTCCAGGGTTAGATGCCGAAAATGCCATCTATGTCATTCGTGCCCGGCATGCATCCCCTTTAGGAATCACCAGGCAGGAAATATCCACCAAACAACAGGCGAATGTTCGTCAACGGGCGAACATGGCCAAAGAACAGCTAGCTATCCGTGGCCAATCCCCCGGCCATGATTCATCGCTCGACTGGAACGGCGTGAGTCGCCAGAACCCGCGGGAGTCAACCGGCTTCTCTGATCCTGTCATCACGGATCAATTTGCCGAACGCCGGGAGGGATTCTCTCATCCTCAGCAATCCCCAATGAACGCCCCTCACATGGGCCAGCCTTTAGGAAGTTTCTCAGACAGAACCCCCCGGAACAATAGATCGCCTGTTGGTGCCGGAATAGTCAATGCCGTAGGACACAGCACCGCCTCTCAGAACGCTCCACCAGTTTATCAGCCCGCCTCACACCAGATCATTCCCGGAATGCCGCTGCAAAACCAGGCGGGATTTGGCCAACCCGTTGCTGATCCGTCACTCGATAATCAGCCAGCGCCAAGCCCCTCTGCCTGGAACCAGTCAGGCGTTGTTCCTTCAAACCCTTCAGCTTTCCCGTTAATGCCCGAGCCAAATGGAGAAACGGTCATTCCCTGGGATAGCACACAGCGGTTTGCTCCCGGCCATCAAATGTTTGGCGCACCAACGCCGGCCTATTTTGATCACTATCCTGAAGACTCTATCCCCACCATCGATAATCCGGATATTATCCGCATTCCCATCCGGCTAAAGCCCGGCGAACAGATCTGCTTTGACCAGAATGACGTCATCCTGAATGACGGCGACATCATCTTTATTGAGTCTCGCGATACCGATGTCTTCTATACCGGTGGACTATTAGGGGGTGGTCAATATACATTACCCCGTGACTATAATGTTGATATTCTGGGTGCCATCGCGATTGCTCAGGGACAGGGCAAATCCCAAGGGTCTTCGCGTCAGATTGGTGGGACATCGGCTCTCAATAATGATGTGACGATCAGCGCGTCCAATGCGATTGTGCTCCGGCCTATGCCAGATGGCACACAAGTTCCGATTCAGGTAAATATCTATCAGGCGCTCCGTAATCCGTCTGAGCGAATCGTGATTCAGCCGGGGGATTACATCCTGCTGCAATATACCAAGTTGGAAGCCTGCGGCGCATTCATAGAAAGAAATCTGCTGGAAGGTGCCCTCTTTGGTGTCGCAGCTTCTCAAATGAATTCCAACCGCGGCGGCAATTAGCAGGGTGTATGCCAATGCACCATTGGTCTATCAGAAATCACAATATTTGTCGAGGATAAACAGTAGGGTGGGTTAAGCTCGTTAGGGTGGGTTAAAGCTCTGCGCAACCCACCTTTTTTCTAGTAGGGTGCATGCCAATGCACCAATTCGATGTAAAATGCAAGACTGGTGCATTCCGAGGACTCCATGTACCCTACTGTTTCACCTCGATTAATATTGTGAGTTTCGATTTCAGCTAGCGCAACCCGCCTTTCTTCTTCCCCTCCCTAGGCGGCATTTGAAATCAGGAGTCGATTTCATGGAAGACTCTTCTCTTGCAAGCCCGGACAACGAAGAAACCTCCCAAAACGCTTCATCCAACACGCCAGATTCCTGGCCCGCCAGCGATGAGCCACAATGGGATGTGGACGACCTAGAAGCAGCCTACCGACGTGCTCTTGAAGCCTGTGAAGCCGCGGAAGAGAGCTATGGACAGACAATGTTCCCCGCAGAGGGAGAAACACCTCTCACCGCGTTAGCAGAACATGTCGCGGCTCAATTGACTGGCCAGACCACTGATCCTTCACCAGAGCTGTCCAGTAGTGAACCGGTATCATCTCTCTCAGCAAACGTAAGTCGCAAGCAGGAGCCACAAGCCCAGCGGCCAGCAAGACCATCTGCGGAACCCTCTGTTCGATCAGTGATCGAAGCCTGCCTGTTTGTCGGCAGTCCACCTCTCACTGTTGCCAAGCTGAAAGAGATTCTCCGCAACGATATTACTGACGAGCGGATTGAATCCACGATTATAGAAATCCGCACTCTCTACAATGAAGAACAACGGCCGTATGAGGTCGTTCAGCAGGATTCGGCATATCGACTGGCTCTGCGACCTGACTTTGAACGGTTACGTTCTAAAGTTTACGGCCAAGGCCCCAAAGAAGTGAAACTCTCCCAGGAAGCGATTGAAGTGCTTTCTGTGGTCGCATATCACCAGCCGATTGAAGAGAGGGAGGTCAACGAACTCTATGAAATCCCGGCGGGTTCTCTCCTGAAGCAGCTATTGCGGAGAGAACTGATTGCTGTGCAGCGTGACCCCGACAATCCTAAGGTTGTTCGCTATATCACCACACCTCGTTTTCTGAAGCTATTTAACCTCCGCCGCATCACTGACCTGCCGAGAACAGAAACGTTTGCCTTTAAGTAGTGCATTGTCAAATGCTCTTTTATGGCTGTATTACCTGAGGCTTGTCTTCCTTGCCGTCAGCTTCCGAGAGCAATCCCTGAGCCTGTAATACCCAATGGCGAGCCGTAGGGTCGTTGCTATATAGCGAGACCACCCCTTCCCAGACGACGCGGGCTTCATCCAGTTGGCCTTGCGCCCGCAGAGCTTCTGCACGTTCAAGAGCCGTCATAACAAACGCATCACGCTCGGCTCGGGAAACCTGCTGGCGTTCCAACTCTTCAATCTGATTATTGACAATGGTTTTGAGTACCGCGTACTGACCATTCCCTTCCAACAGCACTCGCAGTGATTCAAACGTCTGGCGTGCTGCCGGGACATCACCCGCGTCGAGAAAGGCCCGCGCCAGTCTTAATAATCGTTCTGGCTCAGACGCCGGTGGAGCCACGCGATCACGACGGCGGGAAGGAAGGATCGTCGATTCAATCTGATAGACCTCAACTTTTTGCAGATATGGCTCGACCTGGTCTCTCCAGCGGACGGGATCAGATTGCAGGAGCGGCACCAGATACAAATCGCGCGCCCGAAACCAGCCGGGGCCGGGCGGGCCTTCCAGCAGTTCCTTGGCGTTGGCAAACTGTTCCTCCGGGTCGATCCCTGTATTGAGAAACAGGTAGGTTCCCGTCCCGACAACGGCAATAAAGAGACTCAGCAGCACGTAAGTGTTGTTGAAGAATCGCGAGATCGGCCCTTGTTTGTTCTGCCGATCCACTTCGGCACGCACCAGATCACGAACAAACGTCGGCCCCAACTCCACCTGCGGGGATTCTTCTTGTTCTCCCAGGTTTTCGCGGGTTGCCAGAAGATCAGCCTCGTCAGGCATGGCAGTCTGTGACGGATTGGTCGACTGATTGCGAAAGCCGATTTTTCTCTCAATCTCCTGAAGCTTTTTCCCCAGCACATAGGCGTCAGGCGGTCGCTTTGAGGGATCTTTTTCCAGCAATTGACAAACAATCTCATCGATCCAGATCGGAAGATCCGGCAGGTAAGACCGCGGCCTGTCAAACTGTCCAAACCGATGCTTGTTCAAAACCTCAGCGGCTCCGTTCCCACTGAAAGGCGGCCGACCAACCAACATCACATACAGCACGGCCCCCAGCGAATACAAGTCGCTCCGGCGAGAGGACTTGACCCCTTGCGCCTGTTCGGGAGACATATATTCGGCAGTGCCAATCACGCCCCCTGTGGCGGTCAATTTCCCACCCGCGAAGACCTGAGCCACACCGAAATCGGTCAACTTTAATTTTCCGTCGGGAGTCAGCAGCAGATTGGACGGCTTAATATCGCGATGAATCACTCCCGCGTCATGCGCCGCTTTCAACGCGCCGCAAATGAGAATCCCCAGCGACAACACATCTTGCCAGGGCAGGCGTTTTTCCCGTTTGATTCGTTGAGTGAGCGTCTCTCCTTCCACGTATTCCATCGCATAATAGTACGTGTCGCGATCGGCACCACTTCCGTAAAGCCGCACAATTTGTGGGTGGTTGAGAGTGCGCAACACTTCAATTTCCCGATTGAAGCGGGCCACAAAACCGTCCTCACGGGCCAGTGATGCGGGAAGCTCTTTAATCGCTGCCAGGGCACCGGTCGCTTCGTCACGTCCCAGATAGACGTTCCCCATGCCGCCAGAACCCAACTGCCGCTCGATAATGTAGTTGCCAATGCGATCGGGAAGCATCAAAAGATAGCTGTCAATGAGAAGGGAAAATCAAAAGGGGACGCTGATTCGATGTTGATGATAGCCTAGCCCAATGCCAGTTGGACAATCGGACAAGCGGATCTTTTTCCGCCCATGGGCCAATTCAGGAATCACGAGTCAGAAATCATGGGCCATCATTTGTCTTTTTCTGAGCATATCTGCCGTGTCAGGTGAATGCAGAGGGAAATTCCGAAAGAATCCCAAGGGATAAAATCGTTATTCTGGAAAAAAAGTCGCTAAGCTGAAAAGGGGGCACCAGAGACGACCGATTCTTGAAACTGGCAATTTGCCATGAAGATGGCTGATCGCACTCGGAAACACCCTGTGTTTATTGTTAAGGTGATGATCAGAGCCATCGGGATCTTCCCGTGGCAAAATCAGACTGGTCGACAACGAGTAGGAGTTGCGTGAATGACTCACGCCTGGCACGACGTAACACCTGGTGAAGACCTTCCTTCCGAGTTCACCGCGATTATCGAGATTCCGCGCGGTTCGAGTGTCAAATATGAACTCGACAAAGAGACGGGAATGCTGCGGCTCGACCGCATGCTGCATTCCGCCGTCTATTATCCCGCGAACTATGGTTTCATTCCGCAAACCATGGCAGAAGATGACGATCCGCTGGATGTTCTGGTGCTTTGCCAGGAACCGGTGGATCCACTCACACTGGTGGAAGCACGCGCCATTGGGTTGATGACCATGATCGATTGCGGCAAACGGGATCATAAAATCCTGGCTGTGGCCACGCACGATCCCGAATTCAACTCGTTCCATGAAGCGACCGAACTACCACCGCATCGATTGGCCATGATTCGCCGTTTCTTCCAGGATTATAAAATGCTGGAAGGCAAACAGGTCGAAGTGGACGATCTGACCTGCGCAGAAACCTGCTTCCCGGTTATCCGTGAAGCTCTCGAGCGTTATAGCCTCGAACGACGCCGGGGATTCAAGTAACGAATGTGAGTCGCCGTCGCCCTGTGATGCCATCGGGGTTGCAGGAAATGGGTGAGTGTCGCTACTCAAGCTGCACTCCACCCTATTCGGCAATCATCGGCAGGGTGGAAGCAGCATTTCACACACACGAGCCGGAAGCGCCACGAGCCGGAAGCGTCAGCGACGGGCATGACGAATTAATCACTCCGCCGCCACAAGTCCTTCAACACCCCTCCGAAACAAAACATTTTTCTTGAATCCCTCTCGCTCCCGATTGCGAGATCACTAATGCGAGTGCCCGTCGCTGACGCTTCCGGCTCGTTGGTATGGGCCGCGTTGCCACAAGAGGTCAAAGAGATTGGCGTGGGCTGGCCCGAGCTTTCACTTCGCTCTATTCGGCAATCAACGGCTTCCGCCCGACATAGACATAGTGCGGTGCCCGCATGAACGGCATATAAGGAACTTTGCCTCGTCGTTCGCTGAGCACAACCGTCTCCAGATGGCTCTGTAAATACGGCAGGTGATCACCCGAGAGAAAGACGTTATCTGTGGCAAACCAGACCTGCCAGAAATGGCGGGTTGACCAGGGATGCCGCACATTCCCTTCGGGCGGATACTTCCTGCTGACGTAGAAATCAACAATCCCCAGCACACCTCCTGGCTTGAGCATGCGAATCGCCTGATCAACCGCCTTGTGCCAATCGGGGATCATCGTGAGTGAATACGAGAACGTCACCACATCAGCCAGCCTCTCTGGCGGCAGGAATGTCGTGGCATCGTGATGCACGGCTTTCACATTTTGCCAGCCCCTCTTTTCAATACGGGCTTCAGCCACTTTCAACAACGAACTGGAAAGATCAACCAGATAGACCTGTGAGAACTTCGAGAGGCGATCGCCCCACTTCTCGGCGTTCTCTCCCGTGCCGGCTCCCAAATCGACCCACACAGCCCCTTCAGGAGCGGGAAGCTGATTGAAGAGATCTTCCTTGCCGTGAAGAAGCCGCTTCCGAAACGAGTCGTACCCCGAAGCCTGGCCCTTATAGAAGTCTTCCAGTCGTTCTTCGTGTGTCTGCCCACGTCCTTGCCGGACAATCATGTGCCAGAGAATCTTCATGTCATTCAAGAAGCTGCCAGATTGTTTTCCAGCGTTCTTGTTGGAAGGGCTTGCGGAGGGCTGGCCAGGTAATGAAGAGGGCACAGGTGATGTCATAGGAGGATTTTCAGCCATCTCTCAGTTCCTTGTTGACCAGTGAACCGACAGAAATTGAAGTGTGTGTCAGTCGAGGCGTTGACGATTTTCGCTACATCAGACAGTGCGTAGTGTTAGCCCTCTGGCTCTCGCATGCAACTGGACATGCTCTGTTTCAGTGAGAGAATCTCCGGTGAAGTAATCACTCCTGTCGACTGGCACCGTTTCTGGCATCAGGATTGGGCCATGGGAAGCTTGTCTTTGGCGGTCATTGGCATAGAATAAAGGGAGTTAATCCAAGAGAGGCCACGTCCTCTGCCAGCTGGCATTCACAGAAGAGATGCCCACCAGTCTGGAAAATGTGTCCGGGACGACCCGGCGACCTGTTGCAGGATCGCCGTCATGTCTTCGCTCTCGATTCCCTGGATTTGCCTCATATTAGCCGGACTTTTTGAAATCGTCTGGGCTTATTTCATGAAGCAGTCTCATGGCATGACCCGGCCAGTTCCCACACTGCTGACGATTGTGACCATGCTCCTGAGCTTTGGTCTGCTTGCTCAGGCCATGAAAACGATCCCTCTGGGCACCGCTTATACTTTGTGGACGGGGATTGGTGCGGTCGGTGCGTTTGCCGTGGGAATTCTGTTTCTTGGCGAGCAACTGACGCTGGCTCGTCTGGCTGCTGCGGGACTGATTGTCGCCGGCTTGGCGCTGATGAAATTGTCAGCGCCAAGCGTCTGATTTCTGTCCGGGAACTTATTTTTCGACGACCGTCGTCGTGGCGCCATGGGACTTCACCGAAGCAATCCCTCCGTCACGCGCCTGTGTTGTCGAATACATCTGGCTGCTGCCGATGATCTGGCCATTGGCGGCTAAAAGGTTGAAGAAGGGCGAACCATCCCTGGCTTCTTTGCGATCATATTTGTCGTCAAGTTGGCTATTGGTTTGAACGGAAGCCACTCCCCCCTTCGCTGCCTCTTTGCTGGTGTAAGTCTGGCTGGAGAGGATTGTCTGGCCATTCGAGGCCACCAGCACGAAGTGAAACTGCCCGTTGTCGTTCTTGCTGATCTCGTACTGACCCGCCATGAATTCACTTTCTGTACTGAACAGTGGGAGAGAAATGAAACCGACGAGATCCTATCCCGTAAGTTTCATGAGAGCCAGAAGTTCTTCTGAAGTCAGCACGTCCCAGCAAGCGACAAGGAAACCTTGCCCATAAGGTCATGAACCAACCAGACGGCCACAAACCAGACAAATGGGACAGAGATTTCATCTCTGAAAATGACTCCCCCTTCTCAAACCGGAGGAGAGAGTCTCTGTTTCACATCCTGCTGCGTCGCGAGGAGAGAAAAATTCACAAAAAATGTCGATTTCAATAACTTCCGATGAGACAACGAATTACGACTGTACATCTGCGCTGAAGACGCGTTTTCTCGACCAATCGCGATGATGACGATTCTGTCACATTGCGAAAACTTACGGAATCGTCATCATACTATCGACACTGAGATTTAATCTCAGATTTACTCCCTGTGGATGAAGATGCTGCCCAGGCATCACATCAACTGGTGGTTCATTCTCGGGGCTGATCCCCCTCCCGCCTTATTCTCCCACCGCATCTTCTGGAGTTTCCTGTGTACGGTTTAATTCCTCCGCCAGCCAAATCATCAGGTCGAAACGCCCGACGCGGCTTCACGCTCATCGAGTTGCTCGTTGTGATCGCCATTATCGCGATTCTGATTGCCTTGTTGCTCCCCGCAGTGCAACAGGCGCGTGAAGCGGCTCGCCGGACACAGTGCAAAAACAACCTCAAGCAGATCACGCTGGGGATGTTGATGTTCCACGACACCTACGGCAACTTCCCCTATTCACGCACCGGCTCTCTCTGGCGAGTTCTTCCATTCATTGAACAGACAAAACTTTTCCAGACATTCAATGACGCTCGCCACCCCAACTACAACAACCCGTCAGCCAACGAATACCGCTGGGGCTATAACGGTTCAATGTCTGTTGCCTGGCAAGATGCTTCAGGAAACGATCATGTGCCTGCACTCTGGGCAGCCATGGCACACCAGATTCCCACCTATCAATGCCCCAGCGCGACCGGCACTCGCCAAGCGACTGTCACGGTGAGTGGTGTGGCTTATCCCGCCGGGGTCAGTGATTACGCCACGCCAAGAATCCCCGCCGTCCGGCCACAAGGCCATCCGCTTTTCTATCAAGGCGGCGAGCCTCAAATGAACTTCAATACCGCCATGACCCCGCCAGGATCAAGAAACTCCGACCCCACGCACAAGGGCGCACTTTCGCGTGATATCACCGACGGCATGAGCAACACCCTCATGTATTTTGAAAGTGTGGGATCTCCAGAACTGTATGTCCGCGGCCGTCAGGTGGCTGCCACTGGTGGCAATAACTTTGCATGGTCTGGAGCCGGCGATGGCATCAAGATGTGGGCCTATGCTTCGGATAATCCGAACGCAGATAATTCAGTTCGTAATAGCGGTAGCGCTGGGGGGGACACGGACAATCCGCCGACTAATCCAAACTCCCCTGCAAACCCCACGGTTTGCAGTCGGCCAGCAGCCTGGGAAGCCACGATTGAATCTTGCGGCAAGTACGAAATTATTGGCCACGCGAGCAAAGCCCAGCCCTACAGCTTTCACGGCTCCAGCGTGAACATCAGCCTCTGCGATGGCTCAACCCGCACCCTCAGCCAGAACATCGATAACGGGGTCTTCCTAAACCTGATGCTGCGCGATGACAATCAGGTGATTGGTGAATTCTAATTCGGAGCCTGCCGATAACACTCCTTCTCCCGCAAGCGGGAGAGGGCCGGGGTGAGGGTCTGATAAACTATCAGTATCTCCAAAGCCAATACCAATCCCCTCATTCGGCCTGCGGCCACCTTCTCCCCAAGGAGAAGGGTATGAGCATTTTCGGGCAGTTACTACAAGCCAGTCGGAACTGTCACAGGTTGCGGCTGGCTTTGTTTCATTTGGCCAATCGGAAATAACAATGAGAAACAATAATCATGCTTCCAGAGTCAGGTCGCTGCGTGCATGTGCCTGGCAGAGCAGAATCTGTCCGTCCTGTTTTTCCTGAGCCGAAAGAGCCTCGTCGACACTCATCTCCACCTGACCTGCGATCAGCCGCGCACGGCACTGACCACAGTAACCCGACCGGCAATCAAACGGCCAGTCGATCCTGGCCTTCTCCATCGCTTCCAACACGCTCTCATGACCAGAGACGGTCAACGTCTGGCCCGTTTGAGCCAACGTCGCTGTGAAGGTCTGATTCTCAGTCTCTTTGCTGGCCGCAACGATCACCTCAGACCGAGCTTGTGTCGGCCCTGTTTCAGACGGGGAACGGTCTCCTGTCATCGTGACTTCACGAGACCAGAGCCAGCGAATTGCGAAAAAGATCCCCAGCGCCATGGTAAAAGCCAGGGGTTGGCGGATATCGGCTTTCACCTGCATCAAGTAATGCAGCACAGCCAATCCCCCCACGAGATAAGCCAGCCGGTGCAGCCGCTTCCAACGGACGGCCCCCAGCCGGTTGATCATGGCGTTGGTTGAAGTCACCGCCAGAGGAACCATCAGCAATAAGGCGATCACCCCCACCATCAGAAAGCGGCGTTTGGCAATTTCATCCAGCGTACTGGTCAAGCTCATCATGCGGTCAAAGATGAAATAGATGCCAAAATGCAGGGCCGCATAGAAGAACGCAAACAGGCCCAGCAATCGTCGAAAGGCGACTGGCGTTACCCACCCACTGACCAACTTCAACGGTGTCACCGCCAGCGATGCCATGAGAAACAGCAGTGAGACATACCCCGTCGTGTGGATCGCCTGAGAGACCGGATTCCCACCGGTCTTTCCCTGGGAAATATCCCAGATCATCAACGCCAGCGGAACCAGTCCGTTGATCAGAAGAAGCAGCTTCCAGAACTGAATCTCGCTCACATCCCCATCCCACGCAGGCCATCTTTATCTGGTGTCAGTTGTCCAGTTGTAGGGTGGTGTTAAGGCTTTGCGCAACCCACCACGGCCTTACTCCAGACAACTGACCGTCGCTCTCAATAATTTCTACGCAGATCCATTCCCGTATAGAGCGACGCGACTTGCTCCTCGTAACCGTTGAACATCAGCGTCTTTCGACGCCCAAATTCGCCAATCCTCTGCTCGGTCGCCTGACTCCAGCGCGGATGATCAACCTCGGGATTGACGTTGGCATAAAAACCATATTC
Organism: Planctopirus sp. SH287; assembly: GCF_056500625.1. NCBI lineage: Bacteria > Pseudomonadati > Planctomycetota > Planctomycetia > Planctomycetales > Planctomycetaceae > Planctopirus > Planctopirus sp. SH287. Next base: position 5,197,152 of record NZ_CM151403.1, read on the forward strand.
ATGCGTAGCGAAGCGGTTCCAACTGGTCGGCGGCTCTTGATCAACCAGCGTGATTTTGACAATCGACTTGATCCCTTTGAAGCCATACTTCCAAGGAACCACCAACCGCAAGGGAGCACCATCCTGCGGGGGCAATTCTTTCCCGTAAAGCCCCGTGGCAAGAATCGTTAAAGGATGCAAGGCCTCATCCAGACGCAGCCCTTCAACATAAGGCCAGTCAAGAATCGGGACGGCTTGCCCAGGCATGCGCGCAGGATCAAACAAGGTTTCAAACGCGACATACTTCGCGCTGGACTTGGGCTGAACCGCTTCCAGAATGCGGGACAACGGAATGCCCGCCCACGGAATCACCATCGACCAGGCTTCCACACACCGCATGCGATAAATGCGTTCTTCGACTTTCCCCAACTCCTTCAGCGAGTCCATCGTGAAGGTTTGCGGCTTGTCGACCAACCCGCCGACTTCCAGCGTCCAGCCCTCTGTTTTGAAGTTCGCCGCTAACCGGGCCACACCTTCTTTTGAAGTGGTGAACTCATAGAAATTGTTGTAGTTAATGATGTCCTGCTCGGGCGTCTTGGTCTCATCCACCACAAAACCACTCTTAACCGGATCGGCGGCCAATTCACTGGGCGCAACGACGCCTTCCAGAGGAGCGGTGTTCGCTTGCTGCTGCACCGGCCCCCTGAAAGCACGATAAAGGCCGATCGATGCCCCGATCGTCCCGATTCCTACCGCCGCCCGCATGATCTGCCGGCGGTTGAAATAGAGTTCAGGAGGCGTGACTTCGGAATCAGGAATCTGAGGTGGCGTTGACATCCTGGCGGTCTTTCTCCGTGAGCACCACGGGAATGGAGCAATCTGACTTACCGCTCATGGGGAACTCGTGGACGATTAAGCATAAACAACAGTTCCTGCCTTATCCAATTGTGTGGATGTGTGCCATTGGCTATGTCAGTACAAGTTCAATCGGCGTCAACATTGAGAATCACAATGGCAAAGCCAGTGCAACTTGTGATTCAGACATTACTTGTATCGCACTGACGGAGCCAGTGACACCCGAATTTTTAGCTTTGACAGGACATCAGGTGTGGAGACTTTTTTCTTTATGACTTTTGTGTCGGCGCTGCCAGATTGATATTTCACCGCGAAGACGCAAAGGACGCGAAGGAATACGATGAAAACTCAAGTGTAACGACCAGAAGGAAGTCGGTAGGTTTCAAGCCATGAGCTACGGGCTGAAGTCCTTCCTTGCTGTTGATAGCGAATCGTAAAGACGAACTCTTTCCTTAGCGATCTTCGCGCCTTCGCGGTCAATCCATTTCACTTTCACCGCGAAGACGCAAAGGACGCGAAGGAATACGATGAAAACTAAATAAGAGAAGCGAGTTGTGCCGGTTACACACCTCACTCATTTTTTGTTAATAGATAAGTTTGAGTCATGGATGGTTAAAGATTGAGTACCACTCGCTTGATTCCGTCTTTAATTCGCGTGGTATTCCAATTGACGAGAAATCCCAGATGATGTCCTGAAAGCTTCAGGTACGTTATAATTTGAGCAGTGTGAATCGGCTGGAGTGCTTCAACAGACTTATTCTCGATAATTATGCACTCTTGAATGAGCATGTCGATGCGATACCCTGCGTCAATGATCAGGTCACCATAGCGAATTGGAAGCTTGATTTCACAGTCGACTTTGACTCCTCGCTTGCGAAGCTCGTAAGCCAGGCAGGATTGATAGGCGGACTCTAGCAGCCCTGGCCCTAGTTCTCGGTGCACTGCTAGCATTGCATCCACGACGACCGTTGCAATGCTTTCGATTTTTCCTGAAAACCCCTCTGATTGCTGTTGGTTCATTGGCGTATCTCAGTGCTGTTGATAGCGAATCGTAAAGACGAACTCTTTCCTTAGCGATCTTCGCGTCTTCGCGGTCAATCCATTTCACTTTCACCGCGAAGACGCAAAGAACGCGAAGGAATACGATGAAAACTCAAGCGTAACGACCAGAGGGACGTCGGTAGGTTTCAAACCGTGAACTACGGGCTGAAGTCCTTCCTTGCTGTTGATAGCGAATAGTAAAGACAAAACTTCCCTTAGCGATCTTCGCGCCTTCGCGGTCAATCTATTTGACTTTTACCGCGAAGACGCAAAGAACGCGAAGGAATACATTGAAAACTCAAGCGTAACGACCAGAGGGAAGCCGGTAGGTTTCAAACCGTGAGCTACGGGCTGAAGTTTTTCCGTGCTATCGATAGCGAATCGTAAAGACGAACTCTTTCCTTAGCGATCTTCGCGTCTTCGCGGTCAATCCATTTCACTTTCACCGCGAAGACGCAAAGAACGCGAAGGAATACGATGAAAACTCAAGCGTAACGACCAGAGGGACGTCGGTAGGTTTCAAACCGTGAACTACGGGCTGAAGTCCTTCCTTGCTGTTGATAGCGAATAGTAAAGACAAAACTTCCCTTAGCGATCTTCGCGCCTTCGCGGTCAATCTATTTGACTTTTACCGCGAAGACGCAAAGAACGCGAAGGAATACATTGAAAACTCAAGCGTAACGACCAGAGGGAAGCCGGTAGGTTTCAAACCGTGAGCTACGGGCTGAAGTTTTTCCGTGCTATCGATAGCGAATCGTAAAGACGAACTCTTTCCTTAGCGATCTTCGCGTCTTCGCGGTCAATCCATTTCACTTTCACCGCGAAGACGCAAAGGACGCGAAGGAATACGATGAAAACTCAAGTGTAACGACCAGAGGGAAGTCGGTAGGTTTCAAACCGTGAGCTACGGGCTGAAGTCCTTCCTTGCTGTTGATAGCGAATCGTAAAGACGAACTCTTCCCTTAGCGATCTTCGCGCCTTCGCGGTTAATCCATTTGACTTTTACCGCGAAGACGCGAAAAGGAAAATGTGCCTCTGTTAGATAACAATTCTGCCGAGTGTGCTGGCCAAGCTAAATTTTCGAGTTGTGTGCTACTGGCTTTACCAGTGCAATTTGTGATTCATGCAAGACCTGGATCGCACTGGCGGAGCTAGTGGCACCCGAATTTTCAGCTTGGACAGCACGCAAGAATGCACGATATTGCACCAGCACTTCTGGCCCCTTAAAATTAGCCCTGGGCCACTTTCATATAGACCTTGATGGCTTCCTTGTCCTCGACCAGTCTGCGAATCAGTTCGGCATAGTTTTCCAGTCCTTCAACCGGCGTCGTCAGGATCTTTTCCGTGACGCCAGGGAACGCCAGCTCCCCATGAGCCAGCGATTGAATGCCAGATTCAAAGTGCTTGCGGTTCCCGTTCACAGAACCCACCAGCAGCTTGTTCCCCAGCACCCATTCAAGATTGATCTTGTCCGAAGGAACCGTGCACGACTGCTGACCACCCGTGATGCTCGTCCAGACCAGTGCTCCGTTGTGTGAAAGGAATTCCATCGCACCAAACGCAAGCTGGCTGGAACCGGTCGCTTCGACAATCAACTGGGGCTTGCCCGTCTTCTTAACAAGTTCTTCCAATGGTGTTTCAGCCGTACTGACATAAGTGGCACCATAAGCTTCGGCGATTTCAGCCTTCTTATTCCCAGCCTTTTTCGACCGGGCCACCGTGTAAACTTCCAGCCCCTTCAACCGCAGGATCATCGTCGAGAGCAGGCCAATCTGGCCCGAACCCATGACATACGCCACTTCTGGCTGCCAGACCTGCAATCGCTGCTGTGCCAGATAAGCCTGCTCAATCGCCTTGGCACAAACGCTGGCAGGCTCACTGAGAACACCCAGATGCTTGAGTTGCTGTGGAACTTTGACCATATATTCGCAGTCATCGACCCAGCGCTCGGTCAGATAACCGTGTCGCAGGTTGATGCCGCGCTCATAGTATGTTTCTTCGCTGGTGATGTCGTTGCGACCGATCTTGTCATAGATCGAACCACCCGGCCGGCGAACCGTGCAGGAAACATAATCGCCAGGCTTCAGATCTTTGACGTTTGGCCCGACGGCTTCCACCACGCCAAAGCTTTCATGGCCCAGCACCAGATAATCAAACCCTGGAGGAGCGTTGCCATACAGGGCTTCGTTGATCTCGCGGTCGGTGGCATCCACACCAATTTCCAGCGACTTCACCAACACACCACGGCCACCAGGGACGGAGTCGATGGTGGGGGGATCAATGTCACGCAGGTGAATGCTATGGGCTTTACCAGGGTAAACAGCGACCGCTTTCATGAGAGACAGGCTTTCTTATGTGATCGTATCTGAGAGGAAGATCTTTATGGTGAACCCCACGCAAGAGCGAAGGGGCTTCCGGGCAGCAGTCGCACGGAAGGATGGTCAACAATAACAGTTCCATGTCAGCAGATATCATAGAGGCCTGGCCGGGATTTCTGAAAGTCAGGTTGTGCGGTTCTCTCGCAGCGTCATTTATGAATTCCTTCTGATAAGCTTGCCGCTTGACAGCATCCCCCTGCACGAGAACAATCGCCGCGCAGCAACCCGTTTTGTACGAAAGGTTTCGTACACATTGGTTAAGTTATCCGAGACACTCGCCAGCAGACGATTTTCAAATTGGCTGGAGACTGTTTCGATTGTCACAACTCAGGACGAGGGAAAGATTCATTATGAGTGGGCCAATTATTCGCAGCGGAGCCAGCCCAAAGTACTCCGAGAACTTCGACAAGATCTTCGGCGGTGCCAGGAAAGCGACCAAAAAGGCCACCACACCGACAACGACGGCCAAAAAGACCACTACGAAAACCACTGTTACGAAAACCACGGTAAAGAAGGCCTCCCCTGCGCCAGCAGTCACTCCACCAGCAGCCACGAAAGTCGTCAAAAAAGCGGCGAAAGCGGCTGCTCCTAAAAAGGCGGCTAAGAAAGCCAGCAAGTAATCCACTTTAAGAGCCTGCCCGGAAGCACGGATTTCCTTCACTCTCAGGGAGAAGGTGGCCGCAGGCCGGATGAGGGGGGGAACGCGAGGCTCTCAGTGAAAAGAGAGCACGTTGAAAAAAGAGAGCACGTGGCTCCTGATGAGGGGTTGTCTAACGCGTTTTCATCTGAAATAGCGTTTTGTGTGACATGCTTGCGGCTCTGAGGAGCAAGCATGTCTTCGTGGTGTTCAACGCGCCATCTCAAGTTGCGATTCGTCCCGGTTCCCTGAAAATCGGTGGGGAAATATCTCCACAAAAGGTGGCCACGTGGCAACTGCCCAGACAAGCTTACACCCGCCTGCCAGTCGTTCCTCAGAATCGGGGATGTGGCTGGTGGCCGGATGGTTGGGATGGCTGGTCACAAGTTTGATCACAGCCCCCATTCCCGCAGTGAATGAACCTCACTATCTGGGAAAAGCCCGGCACTTCTGGAATCCGTCATGGGGGGCCGGGGACATGTTTCTCGATTCCCCGAGCGTGCATGTCCTCTTTTTTGCCGCCACAGGCTGGCTGCCACCCTTCTTCGGGTTGGCCGTCACCGCCCTGCTGACGCGGGCTGCGTTTCTGGGGATGTTGGCGTGGGGCCATTGGCAACTGGGGAAATCGCTGGGCCTCTCTTCTTCGGGAAGACTCGCCAGCATGTGGTTGATGGCAGCCTTTGTCTCCATTGCTGCGGTCTCGGGTGAGTGGATTGTCGGTGGCGCGGAATCCAAAACTGCCGCCTACGGCTGCCTGTTTGCTGCCATCGCCACATTGAACGTCCCTCAGGAATTCGGTAGAAGGCGACTGGGCCGAATCCCCGCAACTGCGGCATGGCTCGCCTGGTCGATCGCCTGGCACCCGATTGTCGGAATCTGGGGCGTCTTCGTCACGATTGCGGGTGAACTCGGCACACGCTTTCTCATGGGTTCCCGGCAGGCGCCATTGTCAGCTCAAACGAATGTCCCTGGCACCGTGCCACCCGAATTCCGCTGGCAGGATCTCCTGTTGTTAGCCGGTTGGCCGCTGGCCGGGTGGGCACTTTGGGCGGCAGCAAAAGTGAGCCTGCTGGGAACAACCGACGAAAACATCAGTTTTCAAGCCAATTACATCCAGGTCTATTACCGTCTCGCCCATCATCTTGATCCGATGGCCATCTCCTCATCAGTCTGGCTGAAAGGCCTTTTCGCCGTGTTACTCACCATGGCAGCCGTCATGGTTGTCCGTAGCCGACAACGAATCGGCGCACTTAGTGGTGTCGAGATTTCTTCAGGCACCACTTCACCCGGCATAGCGATTGTCAGGCGTCGTGGCTGCGTGAGATTGGCCCTGATCACACTGGCCACTGTGGGAGTTTCCGCTGCGGGATATGCCATTGGCTTTGGCCCACGCCCCGCTTCCGGGATGCCGGGATATGAGTGGCGAATGAAGCTGCTGAAGTTCTATCCCTTCCGACTGGCTGATATTTTTGTCCCCTTGCTGTTGGCGCTAAGCCTCGCGTGGCTGATCACAACCTCTGGCAAGACAGCGGCAGACCATCGAGCCTCATCAATACGCCACCGCAGGATGAGCCAATGGGTCACTCATGGGATGAGATCGTATGGCCTTGTCATACTAGCGGGCATCCTGTTGACGGTGACATCGCTATCGACACTGGGGTCGTGGAACGCCTGGCGTCAGTCGCAAAAGAAACAGGCCGATTGGGTAGCCGCCTGTCAGTGGGTGTTTGAAAACACGCCGCCGGGAACCCTCTGCCTGACACCGAATGGCCACCATTCCTTCAAATGGTTCGCCGAACGTCCGGAGTATGTGTCGTTCAAAGATTGTCCGCAGGATGCTCAGGGAATTGTCGATTGGAACAAGCGACTGCTGTTGCTCTCAGGCTGGTTCAAAGACCATTTCCAAAGCGGTTATTCTTCCGCCGCCATGCAGAAATTGCGGGAACTGACGGGAATTCGTGTTTTGATCGTTGACCGCCTGGGGCCGATCGAACTGTCGCCAGACTATCAGAACGACACCTATCGCATTTATCGGCTTCCATGACATTATCGGAAAATGAATCTCGATGATGTCACAAAAGACGCCGTGCCCCATTTGTCATGAAAGGCCTTTCCGTCTTCCCGGTAGTAAGCGAAAGATGTGCTATCGAGCCAGCGACTGGTTGAAGTCGAACCTGGCATGGGCCAGTTGTTGATACTCTGCCTGGAAAGTTGTGATCATGCCTCTGCCCCCTCTGCCGCCATGGGAAGTGATTCGTGACCAGATGTTGTATCTGGTCACGCCGGCTTTCGGCGGGAGCCTGATCGTTTATCTGTTGTTGTCACGGGTTCGCTGGGGGAGGTCTGCTGCCGGCCCGCTGGCGATCTGGAGTGGTTTCGCATTAGCGAATCTGTTCGATCAACGGCTTGACTGGTGGTCACTCGACCACAGTTGGTACAGCCTGTTTCCCGCCTTGACGCTCTGTCTGATTGGGGGCGCAGTGACGGAAATCATAAAAAACTTTCAAACAGGAACGGCTCCCTTATCTGCCAACGCGACTGGTGAATCAGCCACGGCTTCAACGTCGCCACATTTGATGTCGTTTCTCGTTAATAGTGCCTTTATTCTTGTGGCGGGCTGGTGGTTAGCTCCGGCGGATTTGACCTGGGGAAAGATGGCCATCCCACAACCTGTCGCCGCGGCCATGCTGGGTGGTATTTCGCTATTGTTAGCGTGGCTGTTAAGTCACGTGTGGAGTAACGCTGCGGAGAAGTACGCCCCTCTTCTGCTTGGTGTCATCTGGGGCAGTGCGGCTTGCACCGTCATGATTCATGCGCATTCCCTCCGCTTTACCGAATTGGCGATTGCCATGAGTCTTGCACTGTTGGGAGTTGGCGTGGGAGTGTGGATTCTCCAACGAAAGTTTTCTGATCGTGGGTTGTCGGCACCACTGATGACACCTGCCGCTTCAATCAGTTCCGAAAACTCTCAAGTCACTCCATGGACTGGAAACGGAAGAGGACTGAACAGTCTGGCACAGTGGAGCGGGCCAGCAGTTTTCTTCCCGGCACTCTCATTGGGAGCCGCCACCCATACCTACAGCGATCTTCCATTGATGACGTTTGTGGTTTGCGGCGTTCTTCCCCTGGGACTGGTTTTGTTTCTTATCCCCGCCTTATGGCCACGTTGCCATCACCGTCGTTTGGTCTGGGCGATGCTGGCTCTGGTCATCCCCGCAATTCTGGTCATCATTCTCTCCGTGGTGAACGAGTCTATCGGCGTAGGTTAAACTGATATTAAGCATTTAACCCTCGCCCGCGCAGGCGGGAGAGGGTGGCACGCAGTGCCGGGTGAGGGATTTTCCAGTGGGCGTTCCTCATCAAAAATCGTGACTGGTTAGTTCTCGACGAGCATGCAAGGAGACCGCTTTCTGAACCTCCGGCTCGCCCTCACCCAGCCTCTCCCATCGGAATGGGAGAGGAGTCAATCAACCCCATCAACAACCGTTTTCTGGCGGCGTAAGACCCATTCGTGGATGAACGACTGACCCTCATACGCCGCCACGAAGCCCGCAAAGGCACCGCGCAGGCGGGAGAGGGTGGCACGCAGTGCCGGGTGAGGGATTTTCCAGTGGGCGTTCTCAATAAAAAAACGTGACTGGTTCTCTCTCGGTGAGTAGAGAGCATGGCCGTCGTTTGACATTCGGCTCGCCCTCACCCAGCCTCTCCCATCGGAATGGGAGAGGAGCCAATCAACCCCATCAACAACTGACCCTCATACGCCGCCACGAAGCCCGCAAGGGCACCGGGACTGACAACCATGCCCGAATATGGCACAATCCCTTGGAGTGGCTCTTGTTTTTGCCTCCTTTTTCTCTCCCTTTTTCTTTCCTTGTGTAGCAGCTGACGATCTCATGTCCATCTACGACTATGACATTCTGGTGATTGGTGCCGGCCATGCGGGATGCGAGGCAGCGCTGGCAGCGGCACGCATGGGAGCGAAAACAGCGCTCCTGACCATGAACTGTGACACTGTTGGCCAGATGAGTTGCAATCCCGCCATTGGTGGCGTGGCGAAAGGTCAGATTGTCCGCGAGATCGATGCTCTGGGCGGTGAAATGGGCAAAGTCATCGATGCCAACGGCCTGCAATTCCGCATGCTCAATCGCAGCAAAGGGCCAGCCATGCACTCGCCCCGCGCTCAAGCCGACAAGAAACTTTACCAGTTTGATGTGAAGCGGCGGATTGAAGAACAACCCAATCTGACCCTGAGGCAGGAAACCACAGAAAAGCTGCTGATCGAGCAACTTCCCGGACAACAGACTCGCATTTGTGGAGCCGAAGTCCGTGGCGGAGCAACATACCGCGCCCAGGCCGTCATTTTAACGACTGGGACATTCCTTCAGGCCATCATGCACACGGGCGAAGCCAAAACTCCCGGCGGCCGGGCGGGCGATGGCACCACAGGAACGCTCTCCGATTCTTTACGCGAACTCGGATTTCAGCTCGAACGATTCAAAACCGGCACTCCTGCCCGGCTCAATGGCCGGACGATCAATTATCATGTCATGCAGGAGCAACCCGGCGACGATGATCCGCAGCCGTTTTCCTTTATGACGGCGAAGATCACACAGCCGCAACTCAGTTGCTGGTTAACGGAAACGAACGAATCGGTGCATGACGTGATTCGCGCCAACCTGCACCGTGCCCCCATGTATTCGGGCCAGATCAACTCCCGTGGGCCACGCTATTGCCCTTCGATTGAAGATAAAGTTGTCCGATTTGCCGACAAAACGTCACACCATATTTTTCTGGAGCCTGAAGGCTATAACACGCGGGAAATTTACTGTAACGGCATCTCCACCAGCCTGCCGCGTGATGTTCAGGATGCGATGATTCACAGCGTGAAAGGACTCGAGAACGCTGAGATCATGCGCTATGGCTATGCCGTCGAATATGATTACGCCCCACCGACTCAACTGCGACCATCGCTGGAAACAAAGACGGTAGCCGGCCTTTATTTCGCGGGCCAGATCAATGGCACTACGGGTTATGAAGAAGCTGCTGGTCAGGGCCTGTTGGCGGGGATCAATGCGGCCTGCGCGCTGCAGAATCGCGAACCGCTCATTCTCGATCGTAGCGAAGCCTACCTGGGCGTACTCATCGACGATCTGGTCACTCGGGGCGTCGATGAACCATATCGGATGTTTACTTCCCGGGCAGAGTTCCGCCTCGTCCTGCGCCACGATAACGCCGACCTCCGGCTGACGGCCAAAGGGCGTGATGTCGGGCTGGTGGATCACGACCGCTGGGCAGCTTTTGAACAGTACACACAAGACCTTCAGGCCGGTCGCCAGTTGCTTGGTAAAGAGCGGCATGAAGGGGCGACGCTCGAAGAAATCCTGCGACGCCCCGAGGTGACCTGGCAGACGCTGGCGGAACTTTCCCCCGCCGTGGCAGCACAAGTCATCTCTTCCCGAGCGGCTGAACAACTGGAGATCGAAACCAAGTATGCGGGGTACATCCGCAGGCAGGATAGCGATATCGAGAAAGCTTCCAAGCTGGGCGGCGTCCGCATCCCGGCCACATTCGACTACCACGCCATCCAGCATTTGCGAAAAGAAGCCAAGGAAAAACTTTCCCGCATTCAGCCAGCCGATCTTGGCCAGGCGGGGCGCATCAGCGGCATTACCCCGGCCGATCTTTCGATTGTCCTGCTGCATATTAAAGAACGCGATCGTTTTACCATCGCCTGAGGCAGATCCCGGTGCTGAGTGATGGCCTCTTGTCCTTTCGGGTTGGGTCATTTCCGCTCGTGGCACCGGCGTGCGCTGGTCGTGGCGTGTTTTTTCAGGATGAAGTGTTCATTTTCGAGAGTGCAAAAATGGGGTTGGCCCGATTTCCCTTGCGCTGCTAGACTCGCCCCGGCGCTTGCTTGCTGATGGTGAACAAGTGCCTGATCCCAGTCGATCCAGGAAATCAGATTGTCGGGCCGCAGGGAGCGTCCTGGCCGAATGGATTCGGTCAAACCGCCGCCTTGCTACGGAAGGATCCGCGCTCCGATGAATGCGCTTTACAAACGATGGGCCACGCTGACACGCCTGGCTCCTGTGCTTGCTGTATCCCTTTGGCCGGCCTCTTTGGCGATGGCCCAGTTGCCCCCTGCACCCGCGGGAGAGGTCAAACTGCAACGGCCAGCACCCAATGACTTGATTGTCCCGCCGCTTTCTCCTCAGTTGCTGACCATTATGCGCAACTGGGAAAACGAATCGTCCCGAATTAAAACTCTCGAAGGAGAGCATCGTCGGATTGTCTATAACCTTGTGTTTGAGACAGAACGACGCTCGTCGGGCGTTTTCTATTATCAGAACCCCGATCAGGGCCGCATTGATATGGAAGGGATGGAACCCCTTCGCGGCGAAAAATCAAAGAAAACCGGCAATACCGGCGAGCCATTCCGTATCGAAGCTGACAAACGCGAACGATGGGTCTGCACAGGTCAAGAAGTCTTGCAGGTCAATGACACCGAAAAGACTTATGAAATCTATGCCCTGCCCCCCAACATGCAGGGGCAGAACATCATCAACGGCCCGCTCCCCTTCCTGTTTGGGATGAAGGTCGAAGAAGCTCAAAAACGATTCACGCTGGAACTCGTCGCGGCTAACGATAAGGTGGCCAGGATCGAAGTCGTTCCCCGCTTGCAGATGGACGCCAATAACTACAAGAAGGCCACCATCATGCTCGATCTCACCACTTATCTCCCCTCGGCGGTACAGCTGATTGATCCTGCGGGAACGATGGAGACGGTTTACATCTTCAAGAATCTCGAACCCAATAAAGGGGGCATCCGAGCCGCTTTGGCCAAAGCCTGGAGCGGAGACCGCGATCCTTTCCATCCGAAACTGAATGGCTACAAGGAAGTGCAACCCCCCAAGGTAGACGCTCAACTGGTTCCTGCGGGCAATCAGCAACCGGCTCCCACTCCCGGCAGTCGCCAAAGCAATAACTCGGGCTTTCCTCGAAACTGACCTGAAGACGACAACCGTTCGATGACAACAGAATAACCCGGAGCGCTGGCGACAGTGGCTGCCGGGTTATTTTATTGTGTGGTGGTTCCGTTCTTAATCGTCGCGTTTTAGCGGTTGCATGCAGCGATTCAGGAGACGAAAAAGTTGTGTATAAAAGACAGCTCAGAGCCGTGAACATGGCACGGGGGTCATCAATTCTGGACATGACTCAACACGGCACTACTGGATTTTGACTCGCAGTTGCTGGGAATCCTCGGCTGATCCATGGCTGTGCCCGGCATGATCATGAAGATGTCCTGAGTGTCCACCACCATGCGTGTGAGCCGGTTCCAGGAAACCAATCGCCCAGGCAGCCGCCGTTCCCGCGACCAGTAAAGCCGAAAGCTGCCAGCGGTCATGCGAATGGAATTGCACTTCTGGTAACAGATCTGCCAAAGCAATACACAGGAAAGCCCCGGCAGAGAACGCGAGAGCCGTCCCTACAATGAAAGCCTGCTGGCCCTCCAATTGTTGAACTCCCAGCACAAACAGCAGTGCTCCGAGCGGGCACATCAGGGAGTAGCCGACGTTCACAATCGCCCGCCAGAGAGGAGGGCTTCCCGCAGCGACCATCAAAGAGGTAATCGACAGAGAATCGAGCGGTTTATGCAGGGCAATGGCGAGAAAAGTCCCCAGCCCGAACAGACTTCCGCCGGGAAGATGCAATTGGTCTGTCTTCACCGCAGCCGCCAGTGCCATGCCATCTACTAGCGTATGAACCACCAGTCCGAAAGTCATGGCCATCCAGCTGAGATCGTGAGCGGCACGCGGTGGTTCAGGAACCGGCGCAGGACCTTCGGGAGGCTGGATCACGGACAGCAGTGAGTCCGTGACGACCGCCGGTGACATGATTGGCAGCATCCCCGGGGTATGATCGTGATGGCAGACCCCTCCATCGTGATCGTGCGAATGATCGTGATGATGTCCATGTCCGGGCTCATCTTCACCGTGGGCATGAGAATGGAAGTGGAAGGCCCGGAGCATCAGGAACATGGCGATCAGGCCGATCACCACCCAGAGCATGGCCACATCCACAGGGCCACTGACTCCACCATCACCCAGAGCATGGATGGCGTGGGGAACCTGATGAAAAAGCGCGACCCCCACCATGAACCCGCCCACAGTGCTGATAATCCACTGCAAGCGACGGTGAGTCACCCGGATTAACGAAGGGAGCCATCCTCCCAGCAGTGAACTACAGGCAACCATCAGGCACCACAGAAGCAGCACACCCGAAATGCCGGTTTCTGTGACTGCTCCCAGGCTCAGCATCTGTGGAACCCACCCGGTGGACAGGGCAAAATCAACCATCACGACAATCTTCCCGAGGGGGTCAACCAACAAGAACCCGGCCAGAACTGAGAACGCCCGACACAACCGGTTGTGCCTGTGAGAAACGCCCTGAATGCCCGGCAAAATCGGCACGCACAGAGGTGGTGTGAGAATCTCTTCAGCAGTGTCGTGATGAATCGTTGATTCTGCAATGCTGCTGCATTTCTGAATCAAAGAAATCTGCACTCAATGGACTATTGAACTTGAACAGCCGGGTTGAACAAGTGGGGTTCATCCGACAACAGAAGACGTGACATCCCGTTGCCCCCCAGGACCAGCCAGTGTGACACGTCACTCAGTCATCGGAAACAAGTCTTTATGGCAAGAACCCGTTCATGTCGATCAGGAAACGACCCAGGCTTTGGCCTCTTCAATTTTTGTGTGGTCGAAGTATTTGATCGATGCCGACGTGAAGGGCTTACAGAACGTGGCCATCCCGGCTTCCCATTGACTTTCGCCGACAATGGCCAGCTTTTCGATATCTTTTCCATGCTTGAAGTCGAACTTAATGTCCTGCCAGAGGGCACCCATCGTCCAGCCATGAAAATCGTGCATTTCAAAGAGCAGTCGCAGCTTGCCATACTCGGCCACGGTTTGCTCAATCACTGGGACAAACTGTTCGTAGGCAGCGGCATCCAGCTTACCCGTGACACGAACAATCAGAAGGTTTCCAGAGCTGACAACTTCAACGGCATTAACCATGATTTGCATCCTGACGGGGAAGTAATAGTTCCATCACTCAATCACGTATTCCTCGCCAACACACGAGGAGACATGAATGATTACGCTACCCGACATGATGCTGCTCTGCATCTGAAAATCGCCAGAGAAGTTCACAGAAAAGTCGGCATTCTTCGTTGAAAATCTCCGTGAGATAAGGCTTGTCTGGTCAAGGCGATCATGTGTGCCAATTATTTGATCGCTGGTGAAACTTTGTCTCCGCGTCTTGGTACACTTGGGGGATTGCCATGCTGTCTCCAGGGAAGCTGCCCATGCGATTTCATAGCGTGTTTCTGCGTTGTCTTTGCGGCCTTGCGGTTGTTTGGATGGGAGCGTTCTCTCTGAAAGGAGAGAGTGCTGCCGCTCATGACTCGCCCGCACAGGTCTTGGAAAAGTCGAGTGCATCAGGGGATTTCAAGGGCGGAATGGCTCAACTGGAAAAGGAACTCGCTGATCGGCCCGACAATGCCGAAGTTCGCTTTGCACTGGGGTTACTGCAGTTTCTCGACGCGATCAATCAGTTCACGGCAGCGCAGTACAAATATGGGGCCGGCAATGGAACCGCTCGTTCACTGACACTGCCGTTCTTTCGCGGGATTTCTGAAAACCCGAAGCCTGAACCGGTGCGTTATGTTGATGTTCAAGATCTTTTTCAAAAACTTGGCCAATCGCTCGCTGTGGCGGAAAAGACATTGACCGGCGTGGAACAGTCGAAAGTGAAGCTTCCCTTTCGACCGGGACTGGTCTCATTTGACTGGAATCGCGTCGGGAAAATCGCTGACGAAGAGGCGCTCTGGAACCTGTTAATAGGGATGGGGATGCCCCTTCAGCAAATCCCGCGCGAACAATTCGTGATCCAGATCGATGAGGGTGACGCCGTCTGGTTAAGAGGTTACTGCCACTTCCTGATGGCCATTTGCGATTTATCAGCCGCTTACAATACGCAGGAATTGTTTGAACGAACGAGCCATATGTTCTATGCCAAACCGGTCACCCCCTATCCGTGGAATCAGGAAGTCGACCGCGATGGGGATCATCTCTTTGATTTCTCGCGAATTGCCGACGCCATCGCCTTCATTCATCTCATCAATTTTGAATTGACGGATGCGAACCGGATGCGGAGCGCTCATGCCCATTTCCTGAAGATGATTGAATTGAGCCGCCTGAGTTGGAAACTCATTGATGCAGAAACCGACGATGATGACGAATGGCTCCCCAATGACCGCCAGAAAAACGTCGCCATCGGCTTAAGGCTCCAGCGCGAACAGATCACCGGCTGGCATCTGGTGCTCGATGAAATGGAAGCGCTGCTCACCGGAAAAAAACTGATCCCCTTTTGGCGAGGCGATCTTGAGAAATCAAACGGCCAGACAGGGCGTGGCGTCAATCTGTTGCACGTTTTTCAGAAGCCCGGGCGATTTGACCTGGTGCTCTGGGTCAGCGGAACCGCCGCCAGTCCTTATCTGGAAGAAGGCCAGCTTTCAACGGCGCAGTCCTGGAATCAATTGCAAAGCGTCTTCGGTGGCCGCTTCTTCGGATTTGCCGCCTGGTTCAACTGAGCCTCGCTCCAGAAATTGATGTGTTTTAGTGTGCCCGCTCGCCTGGAATGCGTATTAAACACCCCAGTCACCATCGCATTTTGCAGCCATCGGCATGCGGCGGCCCACGCCATAGGCTCGTGGCGATACCTTCACGCCGGGGGGCATCTGCCACCGTTTGTATTCATTACGATCCAATCGTCGGGCAATCCATTCAACCGTCTCGCGAGGGTATCTCTCGCTGAGTTGAGCAACCGATTCTTCCCGATCTACCAGCCCTTGTAAGATCCCGTCCAGAATGTCATAGGCTGGCAAGGTATCCTGATCGAACTGGTTGGGAGCTAACTCAGCCGAAGGGGGTTTCACAATGATGTTCCTGGGAATGATTTCTTTCCCTTCAGACTCATTGATGAACTCACACAAGGCATAAACCTCGCCCTTATAAAGATCAGCCAGTGGTGCGTAAGCACCATTCATATCGCCATATAACGTGCAATAGCCCATGGCCAGTTCACTCTTGTTGCCAGTGGCCAAAGCCAGCCAGCCATTGTGATTGCTCCGCGCCATGACAATCGCCCCGCGGATGCGCGATTGCAGGTTCTGATCCGCCAGTCCCGCAGGCTTGGAAGCCAGTTCATCGCTGAGAACAGGAATCCCTTCATAGGCCTGATGAACCGGATCGATCGGGATTGTTGCATGCGGAATCCCCAACCGCTCGGCCAAAGCTATCGCATCACTCAAGCTATGATCTGTGCTGTATCTGCTGGGCAGCAACAGTCCATGCACATGCTCAGCCCCCAGAGCCTGAGCTGCCAGATAGGCCACGAGCGCGCTGTCGACACCGCCGGAAAGCCCCAGCACACAATCTGTAAAACCCGATTTGCCGCAGTAGTCACGTATCGCCAGAACGATGGCTTCGTGCAGGTCGGACTCTTTTCGCGTGGGCAGCATGATCTGCGGTGGTGGCAGTTGTTTTGTATCAACCTGTAACAATCCCGGACGAAACGCAGGGAGTGACGCCACACAGGCCCCATTGGCATCCAGAGCAAAACTTTGCCCATCGAATACCAGGTCATCGTTTCCGCCAATCTGATCAGCAAAGAGAAACGGCACATTCCAGTGTCGGGCGTGATAAGCCATCAATTCATGCCGCCGGCGCGACTTTCCGACTTCAAAAGGGCTGGCGGAAAGATTGATAAACATCGTCGCTCCCTGCGCCCCCAATTTCGCAAGCGGGTCTCCCAGTTGTTCGGGATCTGTCGCATAGAACGTCGATGGATCATGAAACCAGGCATCTTCACAGATATGAATGCCCAGCATTTCTCCCCGAAAAGGAACCGGCACAATCGCAGCGGCAGGACGGAAGTAACGCCGTTCGTCAAAGACGTCATAGTTCGGTAACAATTGCTTATGAACCGTCGCGAGGACTTGTCCACCACAGACCAGACTGGCCGCATTGGCCACACGCCCCGCAGGACACCCGCGATGAGACGGATGCCCGATCACTACCCCCAATGTGGGCGGCAATTCACCAGCGAGTTGTTCGATCAAGCGGTCGCAAGCTGCCACAAAACCCTGCCGAAGCAACAAGTCCTTGGGGGGATAACCCGAAAGCAGCAACTCACTCGTGACAAGCAGATCGGCCCCGCTTTGAATCGCTGTCTGTGCTGCTTCTTTGACCAGACGGGCGTTCCCGGCAAGATCTCCCACAGTTGGATTGGCTTGAAGCAGAACAATCTTCATAAAACGGGATTTCAAAATCAGTGCCCCGCAGAATCAGCATCCAGCCTCAGGGATCACTCCACGATGCCGGACTCAGGTTGCGACGATGCAGGGCTAAGTCTGTGAGTTAAGACAATACGAACAACCAGCTGACAAGGGCTTATTTCGAGGCGTCATTTAACCCCAAAGCATCGGCCATGGAATAGAGTCCGGCCGATTTTTTAGCAAGAAACTTGGCAGCCGTCAGGGATCCCTGAGCATAGCTGTCGCGCGAGTTACCACGCACAGTCACCTCCAGTGTTTCGCCCATCAAACCGAAGACAATGGTGTGTTCACCGACATTGTCTCCCGTGCGCAAGGCATGGTAACCAATCTCGCCCCGAGGTCGCTGGCCAATCCGGCCTTCACGCCCATGAACATGATCCGTCTGACCCATCTCGGCTGCCACAATTTCGCCAAACTTCAACGCCGTTCCACTGGGGGCATCTTCCTTGAAGCGATGATGTCGTTCGATAATCTCAACATCGACCCCACTGGATGTTTCCTTCAAGGCCCTCCCGGCATCCGCCACCAGCTTCATCGCCACATTAACCGCCAGGCTCATGCTGGGAGCCCAGAGAATCGCTGTTTTTTCTGCCGCTGCGGTGATTTCAGCTTTCTGCTCCGGTGTAAAGCCTGTCGTCGCCAGCACCAGTTTTAGCTGTCGCCTAGCACATTCTTTGGCCAGTTCCACCGAGCTTTCGGGAGTTGAGAAATCGATGATCACATCGGGCGCGGTGGTGATCTCGCAGGTGAGGGGAACGCCAATCGCTCCCAGACCGGCCAGTTCTCCCACATCCTTGCCCTCCTGACCATGCCCGGGACGCTCATAGGCTGCGGTGACTTTCAGTGCCGCATCAGTCAAAGCACAAGCCAGCACGCGCTGCCCCATTCGCCCGGTTGCTCCAAAGACTCCAATCGTCGTCGCGGCCATGATCTCTGCTTTCGTGGATTGATAAAGGCAAAATCGAAACTGCAAATGAATATTGGGACAGCCTTCCTCTTCCATGAAGAGAGAGGAATTTTTCAGACCGAACCCTCGTGGCACGACGTGAAGATCGACTTAACCTTCATCATCGCGATGAACCGTTTCTGGAGAAAACGCGGGCAGGCAAATCGCCACATATTCCGCGCCAGCTTCGCCCGGAGTGCTGTAACGCACCCATTCGCCCTTGTGTGTCAGAACGGCCTGTCCCGCTTTGACAAACAGCACGCCATCGTTGGATTCCACCTGCAGTTCGCCATGGAGAACCAGCGTGTATTCGTCAAACTGTGGGGTTTGCCCCGGTTCCACCCACCCGCCGGGACTTTGCATATGGGCCACGCTGATCGCCGAATCGTCACTATTCACTCGGCCGAAATACTCCCGAATCAGCTTGGGTTGATTTCCAGCCGCCTTGATCTGCGTCGGTGAAGGGATGAGAACCGGCATGGACGTATTTCCTATGGGGGATTAGCAAGGAGATGAGGATCTGGCTCCAGCACCGCCCGCAGTTCGTCGAGGACATCATGGTTTGAATGGCTCAAAGTATCCTCCAACTCCAATTGATTTCGCAATGATATCTCAATGATTGGTCGAAGCGAGGGGTGGCGTCGGGCCAATTCACCCGCAGCCCAGACACTGGCCCCTCTGACAATCGGTGACTCATCATTCAACGCGTGTGCCAGGACTGGCCAGTCATCTGGTGAGCCAAGATTTCCCAGAACGATCGCCGCATTCCTGGCCATGCCCACACGACCGGGACGTTCCAAAGGAGTTTGTTGAAACCGGGCCTTAAAGTCGGCGGTTGAGATTGTCAGGAACAATTTCGCATCGGCGGCCGTTTGTACCGCCCACGACTCACTCTGAAGAAACTTGTGGGGTGAGACAGGTTCATTGGGTGAGAATTGTTTTTCACGCTCATGCCGCTTTTGCTGCTTTGTATTCCAGGGACAAACATCCTGGCAGATATCACATCCCAACAGCCACGGGCCGATGCCAGAGCGGAGATCCCTTGGGGGTAAACCTTTCTGTTCAATGGTTAAATACGACACACAGCGGGTGGCGTCCAGTACGCCAGCTTCAGGAAAGGCCGAAGTAGGGCAGGCATCCAGACATCGTGTGCAACTGCCGCAATGGGCCGTTTCATGAGGAGCATCACTCGGGAGCGCCGTCTGCGTGAGAATCGCCGCCAGCAGAAGGAAACTCCCTTGTTGCCGGTTGATCAGCATGGTGTTTTTACCAAACCAGCCCAGCCCCGAAAGGCGTGCAAAATCCCGTTCAAGAAGCGGTGCCGTGTCGATCACGACTCGCGTTTTATCCTTGGAAAAGTGTTTGTGAAGAACAGCGACTCCCTGCGCCAGCTTCGGTCTGAGCCAATGGTGATAATCTTCCGGGAGGTGAGCATACGAGGCAATTCGGGGACTCGAACAAACGTCTTCAGAAGGTGAGAGCGGCTGCTGATAATTCCAGGCTGTCATCACCACGGAAGCCACACCCTCCAGCACAAATTCGGGATGAGAGTAAGCCTCTTTGCGACGATCCAGGTAAGACATGTCCCCCGCATAGCCGGCCGCCAGCCATTCGTGCAGTCTCGTTACGCCGGGCGGACTGATGGCGGGCGTAATCCCTACCATCGCAAACCCATTCCTCAATAGGGTTTGCTTTAATTCGTCAGCAGCGATCATGGCAGCAGAGGGAATCATGGGACTCGAAAAGTCAGGAGTTTAGCAGGCATTTCTGGTTCGATGGAAACGGCGATTCGTCCAAAGCCGGAAGATTCATTGGTAAGTATCGTGCCACTCAGGACAATGAGAAGTAAGAGATGATGCGTGAGAGGCTCAATCCCGCGATCTCATGGGAGCAACAGGTATCATGGAACAGCGACCCGGTGGATCGAACCCACACCAGAAAAGTGAGCGGTTTGTCTCTTTGCTCACCAAAGAACATTCCCGCTTGCTGGGGTACATTCTGACTCTTGTTCCCCATCGTCATGATGCTGAAGATCTCCTGCAAAAGGTCAGTCTCACGCTCTGGAGTAAATTTGACGAGTTCGACCACACCCGTGATTTCTTTGCGTGGGCGTCAAAGATCGCTTTTTTCGTCGTCTGCAATCATCGCCGGGCACTTTATCGCCGCAAAGTGACTTTCAGTGAAGAATTATTGGAAGTGATGTCGCGCGAGCGGGAGGCCCACCTGACTCATCAGGGAACCCGCCTTGATCTGTTGGTGACATGTGTCGAAATGCTTCCCACCAGTGATCAACGATTACTGTTTCAAATGTATGCCGAAAACTTTCCGATCAAAGACATTGCCGCAACCACAGGCAAAGCGGTGCAGACACTTTACAACCGGCTCGGGATTCTCCGCCGAAATCTGATGGAATGTGTTCAACGTAAATTTTCAGTGGAAGGAGTCTGACTCATGTCCTCAGAGACCAACGCCAGCCATCCTTCTTCTGACGATATTCAAAACATGCACTCTCAAGAAAACCACTCTTTGTCTCATTCCAATCCGCCCGAACCGCGTGGGGAAACTGACATCAGCCCCCAGCCGTCCACGCGATCTTCGGTTGTCACCCGCGTCGGTGAACTTTCCTTGCGAATGATGCTGGGTGAAATCACCCGCCAGGAGCACCAGGAACTGGAGCAGCTTCTTTTACAAAACCCAGAAGCGCGCCAAAGCTATTACCACCTGCTCGATGTTGATCAGGGATTGATCGAACTGGCACAGTCGAACCCGGCAGACAGTGAACCGCCCTCCCTGCTCATGCCTGCAGCGCCACAGGCTCCACCCAGCCGATGGAGACGTGCCTATTTGGGAACAAAATATCTGGCGGTCGTTTTAGCCTCTGTTCTTTCGACGCTGGGCGTTTCTCAATTACTGGCAACGACTCAACAACCAGCGACAGTGATCAATCAGCAACGGATTGTCGTGCAACCGACGACACCGACGTTTCTTGCCACTCTGGTACGATCTCAGGATTGCGTCTGGGAGGATCACGCGATCCCCCTCTTTGGCGGCACAAGACTTCTTTCCAGTGATTTACGGCTGAAAAGTGGTGTCGCCGAATTTCGCTTCGACTCAGGGGTACGCCTGGTGCTCGAAGGCCCGGCCCAATTAAGGATCATGTCTCATCAGAGTGCCTATCTCGACTCGGGAAAAGTCGTGCTTCATGGGCATGAAATGGCCAATGAATTTGCCCTCATCACCCCGCGAGGAACAGTGTTTGATATCGGCACGGAATACGGGGCTTTTGTCAATCAGGAGGGGGATGTCGAACTGCATGTCTTTGATGGACAGGTGCGGATTGAATCCGCCATGGTGCCCGAGGGCGAAGGGATTATTGACGCAGGGGATGCCCGACGAATCAGCGCGACCCAGATCGATTCCATGTCATTGAATCCAGGCGATTTTCAACGAGAGACGCCAGAACAAACGGCAACGGGGAGGCCAAAACGAGGCGGTCTTTTGGCCTATGATGGTTTCTCAAGTTCAGAGCAACAATCTGACGATTCCCAAGGGGGATTTGGCTGGAGTGGCCCGTGGCTGCACCATATCGGAGCGGCTAGAAAAGCCAATGTTACATGGGATCATCAAGCCACATTAGAACCTGAGTCGCGACGTCAACCAGAGCGCGATGGACTTCTTCGGCTCACTTCCAAGAAAGACCTGGCCAAACGCTCGTTGGAACAGCCCGTTCGACTTGATATCGACGCCGTCTATTATCTGAGTTTTTACCTGAGGAAAATAGAAGACATCGATCCCCGGAAAACTCAGTATGCCAGTGTCTCACTCCGCTGCTCTGACTCGGGCAATACGCAGCGGCGTATTTTGGCAGGCATGAACTCAGAGCGTCTGCCGATCCTGTCGCATAACGATCAAAACCTTCAGGTGGCTCCGCCGTTATCTGTCGGGGAATCGTATTTCTATGTCATGAAAATCGTGGCGGGAAGTCACGGGCCGGATCAGGTCTTTTTGAGGGTCTACTCTCAAGACGAAACCCCACTGACCAGCGAACCCCTGGCATGGACAGCGATCTCAAACCCTGACTACGATCAGACATCCTATGACCATCTCATGATCTATTCACAGGGGACATCCTATGAAGTGGATGAGATCCGTGTTGCAACCAGCTGGGAAGCCGCAGTCTCTCCTGCCACGCCAGATCAGCCCGCCCATGCTGCAGAGGCGGATTCTGCTGGCAGTGAATAAAAGTGTGGCCGTGAACGACGTGTGGGCGCTGCCATCTCTGGCGGGAATTTCCATTTCCTGAAGCCGTGGGCCGTCCCAATTCATGAGACCATGGGGTGTCCCAGGCCAATGGGAGGGTTCATTCGTACGGGAACGCCATGATCGAGCAGATACTGCTTGGTGGCACCGATCGGATGTGTTCCATAGTGAAAGATGCTCGCAGCCAGAGCCGCACTGGCGTGACCTTCCTGCAGGATCTGTCGCAAATGCTCAGGATGACCTGCCCCGCCACTGGCCACGACAGGAATCTCCACCGCGTCAGCCACAGCGCGGGTCATTTCAAAGTCATAACCGTCCTTGGTGCCATCAGCATCCATCGAGGTCAACACGATCTCGCCGGCACCCAGTCGTTCCACTTCTTTGGCCCATGACACTGCTTCCAGCCCGGTTGGCTTGCGGCCTCCATTAATATGAACTTCCCACGTCACCGATCCATCGGCCTGTGTCACACGTCGTGGGTCAATGTTCACAACAATACATTGCTTGCCAAACTTCAACGCCGCCGCCCGGACAAATTCAGGATCTTTAACAGCAGCCGAGTTGATCGAAACCTTATCGCATCCGGCTTGAAGAAGAGTGCGAATATCGTCGAGATTCCGAATCCCCCCACCTACCGTCAGTGGCATAAAGCAGACCTCAGACGTTCGGCGAACAACATCATGAATGATGCCGCGTTCTTCGTGGCTGGCCGTAATATCCAGAAATACCAGCTCGTCGGCCCCATCACGTTCATAGCGGGCCGCCACTTCTACCGGATCGCCAGCATCCTGGAGATTGAGGAAGTTCACCCCTTTAACCACCCGGCCAGCATGAACATCAAGGCAGGGAATAATTCGTTGATAAAGCATAAATCGTGCCTGGTCAAAAGTGAGGCGTTCTGCCTCGCGGCATGAAAGAGGTGGTGAAGGAATCATTTCCCGCCGTGGGCAGGATTAATCCACCAACAAAACGAAAAATGTTCTCTCAAGAATGGCGGCAAGACTTCAGACTGACAAGCGCCACGAGCCAAAGTTCACTCGAAGGAGAAGTCTCGCTATTCGCAGATTCCGACCAGTGTCCAGTGCCGATCACTCGTCATCATGACTTCCGTTAACAGAGGCAATGTCCTGGCGATGGCGATGATTTCTTCCCATGTCAGAGCCGCTGCCAACGATTGGCGGAAGAGTTGCCGCTGATGTGCTGTCTCGCCGGCAGCATGCAAATCGACGAGGGCTTCGATCGCTTCGCTGGATTCTGGCCGGGCCAGATCGCGGACAAATATCCTCCCGCCTGGTTTCAACAGACTGGCAAATTCGTGCAGTAAACCAGCCGCATCGGGCACATGATGCACCAGACTGTTCGACATCAGCACGTCAAACTTTTCCCCCTCTTTCACGAGTTGGCTGGAAGTTGTTTCTCGCAAGATGATGCGCTGTGAAAAGTCCTTCTGGGCCACGTTTTTACGGGCAATCGCCAGCATCGCTGAAGAAAGGTCAACAGCCACCACTCGCCCGAGTAACGATTGCTGACAAAACTCCAGAGGAATCCGAGCCGTCCCGGTGCCGATATCCACCACACAGGTGCTGGAGGTCAACGAATAGTTTGTCTTCTGGAGGGCAGCCAGCAAATCCGTCACAAACGACCTGTTGACCGCTTGAAAATCCATCAGGTCATAAGCGAGGGCTTCATCGAGAGTCTCCATCACTTCTGGTTCAAGCACACGCGGCAACATTGTTCAACCTCTCGTTCACTGATCGGTCAGAATGAATTCATCTCGACCACAATTGTCTGCTGAAGTCGACAGGAGCAGCAAGCCACCTTCCCCCTTGATGTGAGGGATTTTCCAGTGGGTGTTATCAATAAAAAGCGTGACTGGATCACTCTCGGTGAGTAGAGAGCATGGCCGTCGTTTGACATTAGGACTCGCCCTCACCCAGCCTCTCCCATCGGAATGGGAGAGGAGTCAATCAACCCCATTAACAACCGATTTTCTGGCGGCGTAAGACCCAATCGTGGATGAACGACTGACTTTCAAACGCCGCCCCAAACCCTGCAAGGGGCTGGTGGCGTAAGACGCAATCGTGGATCAACAACTGACTCTCATACGCCGCCACGAAGCCCGCAAGGGTACGCGAGGGGGGGCGTTGTCAGTGGTGGCGCTTGTGATTAATCTGGCTGCTGACTCCAGCCTTCTTCTGTGCGGAGGTGTTTTCTCGGGCAGGCTCTGAGTTTCATCACTTCGCACTGCGGGGAAATTTTGCACTGCTGATTTCCACAAAGATTCTCCCCATCACGAAAGAAAATGCCTAAGCTGTTGCATCTCTCATGATTTCACACCCTTTCAGCAGAGGCGATATGCGACTCCATCCTCTTCTTCACCCGGTCAATCTTCTTCAATCGGTCAAGCTTATTCACTCTGTGAAACCGGCATGGGTCTGGACGCTGGTGCTGGCATGCTCACTGGCAGTGCCAGCGACCGCCGCAGAGACGGAAAAGGTGATTGACCTCTGGCCGGAAGGATCGGCTCAGAACGCCCCTCTGGCTGCTCCCGAAGGGCTGGCTCCGGCGTTGACTGCCGGGCGAAAAGTGGCTCGTCTGCAAAATGTGGCCAAGCCCACACTCACGATCTTTGAACCCCCTCAAGAACTCAAGAATGGAACCTCGGTCATCGTCTGTCCGGGCGGGGGGTATAACATCCTTGCCATTGAGCACGAAGGGACTGATGTCTGCCAATGGCTGAACTCGCTGGGGGTCACTGCCATCCTGCTGAAGTACCGCGTTCCCGCCCGCAAAGACCAGCCCAACTGGAAAGCGCCTCTGGAAGATGGCCAGCGCGCGATCGAACTGGTGCGTGCCCATGCCAAAGAATGGGGCCTGCGTGAAGACCGCATCGGGATTCTGGGCTTCTCGGCGGGTGGCCATCTGGCGGCATTGGCCAGCACGCGTTTTGATCATCCAGAAGCGACACCCACAGAAAAAGTTGTAGAAAAGGTCGCAGAAAAACCGACAGCCAGTCCAAGTATCCGTCCGGATTTTACGATTCTGGTTTATCCCGCTTACATGACCAAAAGTGGCGAGCTGACGGATTTATTCCCGATCAGTTCCAAAACACCACCTGCCTTTCTGGCACATGCGTTCAACGACCCCGTCACCTGTGAAAGCAGCCTCTTCTATGCCCGATCTTTGAAGAGTGCCAATGTCCCCTTCGACCTGCATATTTATTCCACGGGTGGGCATGGGTTTGGAATGCAGAAGGACGCCGGCCCGGCGGCTACCTGGCCCGCTCGTTGTGAAGACTGGCTGCGGTCAAGTGGCTTGATCCCCGCTCAAGTCGCCAAATAAAGCCTCCGTGCTGTTGTCTATTTTCTTGGTTTTTTGTCTTTGAGATCCCGACATGGCCTCATTCTCTGAACGACTGGATCGTGCGATTCAGTCGAAAAAAACGCCTGCTCTCGTGGGCCTTGATCCTCGCTGGGATCTTCTTCCCCAGAAGATCAAGACCGCGGCAGAGTCGATGTATGATCATCCGGCTGCGGTCATGGCGGCGGCGTTTGAAGAATTCTGCGTGCGGGTCATTGATGTCGTGGCACCACTTGTTCCTGCCATCAAACCGCAAGCCGCCTTCTTTGAAGAATTAGGCCCGGAAGGAAGCGTGGCTCTGGCGCGCGTCATTCGTTATGGCCGGGCGCAGGGTTTGGTCGTAATCTGTGACGCCAAGCGTGGCGACATTGGCACGACGGCAGAAGCCTATGCCAAAGCCTATCTCGCGGGAGAAGATCCCCAGGCGGCCCCTTATGCGGCCGATGCGTTGACCGTCAGTCCTTATCTGGGTGACGACACGCTGGCGCCGTTCGTTAAGCTTTGTCATGAGCGAGGCGCCGGAATCTATGTTCTGGTTCGTACCAGCAACCCCGGTTCGGGATCATTTCAAAACCACGTCAATTCCCAGAATCAGACGCTGTATCAACGCGTTGCAGAGACGGTGGAACAATTGGCCGCTGCTTCGACAGGGACGTCACATTACGGCGCGATCGGGGCTGTTGTTGGTGCGACGTATCCTCAGGAACTGGGGGAACTTCGCCAGCAGATGCCGCACACGCCACTTCTCATTCCGGGATATGGAGCGCAGGGGGGGGACGCGAGTGATGTTGCCGCCGCTTTTGACCAGCAGGGTCTGGGAGCCGTCGTCAACAGTTCTCGAGGGATTAACTTCGCTTTCCGCAGCCCGGCTTACGCGGAAACTTTCGGTGAAAACCAATGGGAAGCGGCGACTGAAGCCGCCACCCGGGCCATGATTGCCGACCTGGCAGAAAACACCTCCGCAGGCCGACTCTAAACAGTGATGACGATGTCTGAAGCGAACGATGCGAATTTTTTCATTAAGTCAGGAACTGCTGAATGACGGCAGAAGCAGGAGCCATGGAACAGGAAAACCTTATCGCGGATGGTCGCGCCGCTTTTGAAAAGACGGCTATTCTGCTAATTGCACACGGCAGTCGCCGATCGGTGGCCAATACCGATCTGGTGCAGATTGCCGACTGGCTAAAAGCCGCTGGCCATGCTGGCCCGATTGCTTGTGGATATCTGGAACTTGCCCAGCCGGACATTCTGACAGCCGCCCGCACCTGCCTTGTTCCGGGGATTGAGCGATTGCTGATGCTCCCTTATTTCCTCTCGGCTGGGGTGCATGTCACAACAGATCTGGAGGAATACCGAACGGTTCTTGGCAAGGAATTTCCCCACGTGAGCGTGATTCTCTGTCCTCATCTCGGACTGCATCCTCTCATGTTGGAAATCGTGCAGGATCGTTTAAGAGAAGGATGGCAGGAACTGAATTAATAATAGTGTGATGACGTGGTGCTCTCCCGCTCCCAACCATCTCACACCAAGAATTCACAATCAGCAGAGTGTGTTGTCATATCACCACTTATGGTATGCTCCCGGTATGAACCTCGTCGAACTGGCTCAGCGCATCAAAAATCTCCGGATTGATCAGCGGCTCACGCTCGATCAGGTCTCTTCGCGCACGGGATTAACACGGAGCTGGTGGTCAAAGGTTGAGAACTTTCGGATCACGCCTTCCTTGCAATCCCTGGGACAAATCGCCGCCGCTCTGGGGGTGACGGTTGCGGAACTCGTGGAAGGGCTTGACCGCAAGCCACAGATGGCGATCACCCGGAAAGGCGAACGACAGCTTGTCGAACGCAATCCCGAAACCTCGAATATCGTTTACGAATCGCTCGCCCATGTCCGTCCCGATCGCGCGATGGATCCGTTTCTGCTCACCGTGCCTGTGGGTGGACAGCGCAAAGAAGCACTGGGGCATGAAGGTGAAGAATTCCTTTTAGTCGTCAACGGCAAGGTTCAACTGGAATACAACAACGAAATTCTGGAACTCGAAGAGGGCGACAGTCTCTACTTCGATGCCACCACGCCGCACCGCCTGCTGAACCCCTATCAAGCAGATGCCCAGGTTCTTTGTGTCTTTTATAGCGGCCGGTAATTATCGAAAGTGGATCAAACCCAACTTGATCTGCTCAACTTGACCTGCCGGAGTTGCCAGCAACCGCCGGCATCTGATTACAATCAGCAAGTATGACACCTGCTGAAGCCGTCCATCGTTGCCAACAACTCATGTCCCACGCCTGGATGGTGCGGACATTCCTCAAGCATTCCCCGGAAGCGGAAGACTTTCCCGAACTGATGGGCATGGTGCGTGCCGCTTTTGATCTTTCCCGTGCCCTGGAAACACAACGGGAGCTTCCGGAAAAATATCTGTTGATGCTCCGAAGGAAGTTGCCGAAGTTCAAAGCCAGCATCAAGCAGTTCACTGAAGATGCGGCCCGGATCAGCGATCACACCAATTTCAAAATGGCGGTTGAATCGATCACCGTCGTGGCAACCGATCTGGAGGCCATTCTCAAAGCCTGCCCCGTCGGGCCGCAAACTCCACCGCCCGTTCAGCTTCCCCGTCGGCCCAC
This sequence comes from Planctopirus sp. SH287, assembly GCF_056500625.1. Taxonomy (NCBI): domain Bacteria; kingdom Pseudomonadati; phylum Planctomycetota; class Planctomycetia; order Planctomycetales; family Planctomycetaceae; genus Planctopirus; species Planctopirus sp. SH287. Next base: position 5,225,632 of record NZ_CM151403.1, read on the forward strand.
CGCTGCCGTCACTCCTTCTATTGCACCCGCGCCATCCCCCTCAGAACAGCAGATCATTGATATCGACTGGCTGATTCGCCCCAAGTTCGATCCTGAGGTGAGCAAACCACTCACCCGGCAAGACTGGGAATGCCTTGAGCACTGCCGCCTGATTATTGAACATGGGATGATTGTTGATCTTCGACCACAACCAGCCGGCAGCCGTCGTACCGGTCGCGTCATGATTCCCCCGTTGGTCAATGCTCACACGCACCTGGAATTTTCGGCGCTGAAGGAACCTTATCCGACGTCGGGAACATTCGCCGACTGGATCCGTGCCGTTATCACGGGCCGACAACAAGCCCCCAGCCAATCATCTTCAGGCCCGTCACACTCTCCCGTCAGTGCCATCACTCAGGGAATCCAGGAGTCGCATCAACATGGCGTACGAATGATCGGCGAGATTGCCACCGAGGGCTGGCTGGAACTTCTGAGTTCGCCAGACATCCTCAAAGATCAATCGTCATCATTGGGCCTCCGCGCGAAAAACCTGCGAATGATGCTCTTTGCTGAAGTGCTGGGGTTCTCTCCCGAGCGACAGCAGCAACTCCTTTCGCGAGCTTCTCAATTGCAGGAAGCGATCTCGCGCAGCGGCCAGGAAGGATGGCATTTCGCTCTCAGCCCGCATGCTCCCTACACGGTTCCAATATCGCTGCTGGAGAACGTCGTTGAGCTGGCGAAGACTCATCAGGTTCCGGTCGCCATGCACCTTGCCGAAACCCGCGAAGAACTGGAACTTCTTGAAAAGGGAACCGGCCCGCTGGCTCAAATGTTGCAGGATTTTGGCCTTTGGGAGACCGCTCTTTTCGGCGGACGAAGCCTGTTCGAGGAATTGGAGTGCCTGGCAAAAGCACCTCGCAGCCTGATCATTCATGGCAACTATCTGACCCCCGACCAGATGAACATGATCGCCCAACACGATCAGATGTCGGTGGTCTGGTGCCCGCGCACGCACCGGGCTTTTGGACACGATCCTTATCCCTGGCAAGAATTGCGATCACGCAACATTCCTGTTGCGCTGGGCACTGACAGCCGGGCTTCCAATCCGGATCTGTCGCTTTGGAATGAGCTTCGCGAAGTCGGCCGATTACATCCCTCAGCCGACCCTTTGGATCTTCTGCCGCTAGCCACCATCCACGGAGAACAGGCCCTTGGGCTTGCTTCAGTTCAACCTTCTTTACATCCCGGCAGTCCCGCCATGTGGACGCTTCTTCAATCTCGGCATCCACATGACGCCACCCCCGCTTCATTGCTGGAAATGACCTGCATCAACGAAATGGATCCTGCTTTTCAAACCACCGGGGTCAATGCGATTGTGAAATGATCACGGCTTAAGAAAACTGATAAAGGAAGATTCCCGCAGCAACAGCCACGTTCAGGCTGTCAACATCGGGTGGCATGGGGATCGTCACCAGATGATCGCACTGGTCAATCCATTGCGATGTCAGTCCTTCTGCTTCGTTCCCTAACAGCAGGGCGAGCCGTTGCGGTCGCTGAATGGTCTTCAATGAACTGGCGGCATCGCTTAAGACTGTGCCCATGGTTTCAAAGCCAAACCCGGTACGAAGACGCTCCAGATCCTGCGACAGATTACGGCTTTCACGAATTGGCAATTGAAAAATGTTTCCCATCGAAACACGGATCACCCGCCGGGAAAATGGGTCGCAGCAGGCATCACCCAGCAAAAGTCCCTGAGCACGAAAGGCACTGGCAATCCGGATGATGGCTCCCAGGTTTTCCGGGTTGTCGCAATTGGGACAGACCACCAACAGCATCTGCCGGGGAATGTCGGGTTGTCTTAAAGATGTGGCTGACAATGCAGAAGTTTGCAGCGCATAGGGCGGCGGTGGTTCGGGAAGTCCCAGCAACGCCTCCAGTGAGAATGTTCGCTCGCGGCGACCGCATCCCATGACCCCCACATGGAGATGAAAACCAATCAGTTGAGACGCCATCGCCGTCGGGAGGACATAAACCGGGAGATCAGCAGGAAGTTGATCGGCCCAATGACTGACACGTTCTTCCGTCAGTAGCAATGACTCCACTTCAAAGCGACTGGCAAGCAGACGCTCCACAGTGCGAACGCCTTCGACAATGAAGTATTTTCCATGGCGCATCACCCCCTGGCGTTTGACATCGCGGTAGACATCCAGCCGGGGATCGCTCAGATCGGTGACAGAAATTAGCGGCATGGCAACAGTGGCTCATCACTCAAGTATGCAAGGCCACAGAGACCTGTTCAGACTCGACCGAATCCGCAGCAATTCGTGACCGCCCGGGGGATAAGGTCGCGGGATGAGGTTCCAGTTGAACGAGATTACTGTTCGAGGCACAGGAAGAACTGCTGGCCGACATGCCGCAAGCCATCTGCCCCACCGGAGCTTCAATCACATTCAACGTGGCACCTGATGAACCCGTGGTGACGGACGATTCTAATGGTGGCAGGTTTTTCTGGCGCGGGCCAAATAGTGTGCGAATGGCGGTCGCATACAGACCATTCCAGCTGCCAAAGGTGGCAGCGACGGCTGTGGGTTCATAGCCGCAATGCACCATACAGTTGGCGCACTTGGGGTTCCCGCTGGCTTGGCCGTATGCGGGCCAATTGGTCGTTTCCATCAACTCCCGGAAGGTGGAAACATAGCCTTCATTCATCAGATAACAAGGCTTCTGCCAGCCAAAGAGGTTGTAAGTCGGGCTACCCCAGGGCGTGCATTCCAGATTCCAGGCTCCTTGCAGGAATTCGACAAACAGTGGGGAAAGATTGAATTTCCAGCGGCGTTTGGCATTCGCAAACAACTGGCGAAAGAGCGAGATGGTCTGCTGCTTCTGCAAGAAGAGCGTCTGGATGGGGGCTTTTTCGTACTGATATCCTGGCGAAAGCATCATGCCTTCCACCCCCAGATCAGCGAGCGTGTCGAACATCTCCCGCAGCGCTTCCGGCTGAGCGTTGTTATAAACCGTGGTGTTGGTGGTCACCCGGTAGCCTTTGGCGATTGCCGTTTTGATCGCATCAATCGCGACCTCATAGACACCATCCCGGCAGACAGCGAAGTCGTGCTCTTCCTTCGGGCCGTCCAGATGGATTGAGAACGTCAGATAAGGGCTGGGCTGGAACTTGTGGAGGTGTTTTTCCAGAAGGATGGCATTGGTGCAGAGGTAGACGAATTTTTTGCGAGCCACCAACCCGGCGACAATCTCACCAATCTGGGGATGAAGCAACGGTTCGCCACCGGGAATCGAGATGACGGGGGCACCGCATTCTTCAGCAGCGGCAAAGCATTCTTCAGGTGAAAGATTCTTCCGGAGAATCTCCACGGGATGCTGAATCTTGCCGCATCCGGCACAGGCCAGATTGCAACGGAACAAAGGTTCCAGCATCAGCACGAGGGGATATCGCTTGTTGCCCCTGAGCTTCTGCTTAAGAACGTAGCTGGCAATCGTCCACATTTGACGGACAGGAACCGACATTCGCGACAACCTCCATGTACGCGTTCAATCAACCGGCAGTCAGCGAAAATTGCAGGCACGCACAGATTTCGCCACGACCCGACAGGCAGCATACCAGAGAACGGTTTCCAATACCCATATCAGAACCGTTTCTTCTCAAGAGATGTGGCTGAAGTCGTGCCGTAGAAATCAAAAAAAGAAGACCGTCGAAAGCGGTTTTGCTCTCGACGGTCTTCTTTTTGAATGGTTTTGATGAGCGAAATCACAGGTACGGTGCCACTGCACTGAATGCGACGCTCGTACACTGAATGCGACAGCGTGACCGGAATTCCATTAAACGAGACCTGATCCAAAACCTTCCTCTTCCAGTTGTGCCACCCGATTGACGTAAGTGTGCTTTGGCCGGGAAGGAGGTGCGATGACAGCAACGGAGGAGACCGCAGCGGGGGTTGTCGCTGCCATACCGGGATTCATGCTGTAGCCGGAAACCAGTGCTATCTGTGGTTCGCGTTCGCTATAGACGAGTTCCTCGACTGATGTGGCGTAGGATTCTTCACCGAAGTCGTCGTAGGTGCAGATGTAGCCGGGGAGTTTGGCTTTCTCCAGTTCCAGCGAGTAGGCCACAATGACGCTGGCCTGGATGCGCTCGCGGCATTCGGAATTGATCGGATGTGCAATGTCGGCATAGAGCTTGGCGCGTCCGTCATCGGCCTTGTTCGCCCGTTCTTCATGCAGTTGGCAACCGCACTCATTACAGAATCGGGCACGAAGATGGTTCTTGCATGAACAGCGCGGGCAGCGATCCATCAGTTTACGACTGGGCATCGCCACAAACGAGCCACGCGTCCCTTGAATGATCTTCAAATCACGGATGACAAAGCACCCATCAAGTGTGACCGAACAAAACGCCTGAAGTCGCTCACTGGGATCATCCATGAGCTTGATGCGAATTTCAGTAATTTCCATGGCCGTACTCCTCATCATCCGGAATGACGAACACTGGTTGACAATGACCAAACTGTTCAAAAACAAGCGACACAACAAAAAAAGAACATCGAAGAAAATCGGTCGACACCGCGCCCGTCACCCGGCAGTGATTCTGGGAGTCACGGGATGGCAGCATCGAGGGCTTTGTTTTCAAGAGCGTTCATATCAGGCCAGCACGAATGGCTGAGCCGTTTTTCAGTTTTCAACATGACCACAAGAGATGGAACCCGTCGAAGATCCAGGACACTGGGTCTGAAACAACACCGGGTCTGAAGCAGACGTGATTTGTTTTTTACACCGACATGACAAAACTCGCTGTGCCCTGGAAAAACGCGACAAACATCGCTGATTCCAGCCAGGACAGAAATCTTGTCCGAATCATTTTCATCAGGAGGAAATCGCGACACGTGCTCTGACAGCCTCAAAGACCTCCCGATCTGCACGTGATCTCGGGACATCGTGTCCACCGCAGAAACTGCGGCCAGCGTTTTTGCTGAAACTCATCTTGCCGTGGATTCAGGCTGACCTTAATCGATCCCTGCTGATCACAGGTTCCTGCTGACCACAGACACTCGTTACACCATCAGGGTTCTGTCCGAAATCCAACAGCTGCCTTAATAACGTTCAAAGTCCCGAACAGGCCACAAAGACCTGACCGACTCCCAAAGCTGCTAACTGGGCTGCTGCTTTTTCGGCAGCAACCTTGCTGGCACACCACCCGAAGTAGGCCGTACCGCTTCCGCTCATTTGATGGGCAAGGACATCAAGTTTTGCGAACTCGGCTTCGAGCTGCCTGACGGCAGGACAGAGCTGACTGGCTGCTGCCTGCAGACCATTATGCAAAGCATGTGCCGCGGCTGTCTGGTTCCCCTCTGCCAGGCCAGTCAGCAAAGGGCCGACAGTGGGTGAATTGCTCGTGGGTTGGCAGTGTCGATAGACCAGAGCCGTGGAAAGCCCGACCGCAGGCTTTGCCACCACAAACCAGAGGATTTCCCTTAAAGAAACGGGATCAATCTGCTCACCACGACCACGGCAGACAGCCAGAGATTCCCCACAAAGAAAGAAAGGAATGTCACTGCCCAATCTCGCTGCGAGTAACGAAAGTTCTTCCAAACTTAATGGAAGTTTCCACAAGTGGTTCAACGCCATTAATGTCGCGGCGGCATCGCTGGAACCACCCGCCAGACCTGCTTCCGCCGGGATCCGTTTCTGTAAGAGAACCTGAACACCTTGCGAAGTCCCTGCATATTCCTTCAGCAACCGTGCCGCACGAACGACCAGATTTCGGTCATCCTCGGGGATAGGTGACATATCGTTAGTTGCTGTTGAGCCGGAAGAAAAGGTTTGCCTGTCTGTCAAATCCTCACATCTCAGGTGAATTTCACCATCCGCGCGGAGTGAAAACACCAGTGTGTCGTAGTGCTGAATGGAGACCATCACCGTCTCAATTTCATGAAAACCATCAGGCCGTCGAGCCAGAATGCGAAGCGACAGGTTCAGCTTCGCAGGAGCCAGGGCGACAAGTCCTTCGTTGGTAGTTTCCAGCCGCATTGAGATTCCAGCCTGCATTTGAAGGAGAAATATTGGTCATCGCAGAATGTTGACGAACGAGTGCCGTGTCACGGCTTTGTCTTCGGGTTGATGTCGCCGCAACGTCCTCCGTTGTCGGACTTAACAACAGAAGAGACCCAAATTTTATACTTTGACAATGCACGAGGGGGCAGTTTAACAGTGCTGTTCCGATTTGCATCGGTTGCCAATTCTTGGCGCAGTTGTCTGCAATACTGTCAAAAAATGATGGGCAAGTTGATCTCTCAGTGCTCAAAATCCGTTTGCGGTGTTTTGCACTTTTGCGGGGGAGAAATCCTGACTTGACCCAAGGAAATTGGGTGAACTTCGCATGATGGGTTGTGTCAGTGTAAACTTTCCGCCTGTTGTGCCTCCTTGATGATGAACGAGCCAGACAACGCCATTGAAAATGGCAAGGAAATTCCCGTTGAACGCAACCTCAACAGACAGTACGGCATCTGGAATGGCCACCGAACAGGAGTCTTCCATGCAGGCAGCGATCCGCAAAGCGGATGTCCTGCTGGAAGCTATGGGCTGGATTCGGCAGTTCCGCGACCGACATGTGGTGATCAAACTGGGAGGAAGCGCGCTCGAAGAAACCACCGCTATTCGCCAGTTTCTGACGGACGTGATCTTCATGGAAACGGTCGGCGCACGCCCTATTCTGATTCATGGAGGTGGCAAAGCCATTAACGCGGCCATGGCCACTGCGGGAATTACCCCCCGCTGGGTTCAAGGGCGGCGCTATACTGACGACGAGACGCTGGAGATTGTCACCAGGACGCTTGCTGGTGAGATCTGCGGTTCTCTTGTCGACGAGATCGAGAGACAGGGAGGCGACGCGGTCGGCTTCAGTTACCGGTCGGTCAATGTCCTCAAGGGGAGGCAACTCTTTCTTCCCAATCCTGGCGGTGAGCCGATTGATCTGGGCCGTGTGGGAGAAGTGACTGAGATTGACCGGGATGTGCTGCTGACGGCTTGCCGGGGCGGACGAATCCCTGTCCTTCCTTCCGTTGCGCTGGATGACGAAGGCAAACGGCTCAATGTGAATGCCGATACAGCCGCCGCAGCCGTGGCCCGCCTGATTCAGGCTGACAAGCTGATGTTTTTAAGCGATGTGCCGGGGATCTTCCTTGATCGCAAAGACCCCTCCACCTTGCAATCCCACCTCACAGCGGCCCGCTGTCGGGAATTGATTGCTGATGGCACGATCGACGCGGGGATGGTTCCCAAGGTGGAAGCGGCTCTGGAAGCTTTGGCCGCAGGGGTGAAAAAAGTGCACATCATCGATGCCCGTATCCCGCACTCGGTGCTGCTGGAGATTTACTCTAACCAGGGGATCGGGACAGAAATCGTTCCCTGATCGCAGAGGAACTGGGGCGTCTGAGCGATATGGCGGATTTCTGATTTTCGCACTGACCGCCGTTTTGGGCAAACCTGTGCTTCTGGTACACTTCGCAAGATCAGTATTTGACGTTTGTGTTACGCTTGGGCCTCGAGCGTGGCACAGCTTTGTTCGTTATTCCGTGATGGCTGTTATCTCGCCATCATCAGGGATGATAACGAACTTTTGAGGCCGAAATAGTTTTGCCGGTGTTCCGGCATGTTTTAAGAGTCGCAGCAATGCATGCAATGGCCACACAGTCCAGTCAGGAAACGATTGCCAGGTTCGACAAGTATGTGGTGTCGAACTATCGTCGCTACCCCGTCTGCATCGTGCAGGGGGAAGGCTCGTATGTCTGGGATGCTGAAGGCCGCCGTTATCTCGACCTGTTCCCCGGCTGGGGCTGCAACGTGCTGGGACATTGCCCGCCCACTGTTGTGCGTGCGGTTCAGGAGCAGATTGAAAAGCTGTTGCATGTTCCTAACTCGTGGTACACCGAAGCCCAGGGCGAGTTCGCCGAAATGCTTTGCACCCGCAGCTTCGGCAAGGCGTTTTTCTGCAATAGTGGAGCAGAAGCCAACGAAGCGGCTTTGAAAATAGCGAGAGCACATGCGGGAGCCGGGCGTTATCGGTTCATTACGTTTGAAAACGGCTTCCATGGCCGGACGTTCGGTGCGTTAACAGCCACGGCTCAACCGAAGTATCACGAAGGGTTCCATCCGCTGCTGCCGGGCTTCCGGTATGCGCCTTACAATGATCTGGAAGCGGTGAAGCAACTCGTCGATAAGGAAACAGCGGGAATTCTGTTGGAGCCGGTTCAAGGGGAAGGGGGCGTCAACATTGCCTCCACTGAGTTCCTCCAAGGCTTGCGCGAGCTATGCGATGCCGAAGGGATTCTGCTGATCTTTGACGAAGTTCAGTCGGGTTCTGGCCGTACTGGTCACTGGTTTGGCTATCAGCATTCTGGCGTTCATCCTGACATTATGTCGCTGGCCAAAGGTCTGGCGGCTGGCGTAGCGGCTGGGGCCGTCATTTGCCGCGACGATGTGGCGGCCAGCCTGAAACCAGGCATGCACGGGAGTACATTTGGTGGAAACCCTCTGGCCATGGCCGCCGGGATTGCCACATTTCGCACCATTGAAGAGGAAGGGTTGCTGGACAACGCCCTGCAAATGGGCGAAAAGTTTCGTCAGCGGTTTGAGCAGATCGCGGAAACTTTGCCAATTGTCCGGGAAATCCGTATTCGCGGCATGATGATCGGAATGGAACTAAACATTCCGGCCACTCCCGCGGTGGCAAAATGTATGGAACGTGGCGTCTTGATCAACGCCACGCACGATACAGTGATTCGTTTGCTCCCTCCGCTCAACATCACTGCCGAACAGGTCGATGAAGGGTGTGATGTCCTGGCGGATGTTCTGACTGAGATGGCTCAGCAGGTCTGATGCCTTTCGAGATTGCTGAAAGACTTTCAGAGACCCAACTCCTGTTCACTGGAGTCGTTTACCTCTGAAGGATTTCTTTGACCATCAAGCCGATTGAACGCGAAGGCCGGATGACCTGCCTTCGCGTTCAATATTGTTTTTGGTGGTGCCTTGAATGTGATGTGTTTTGTCGTTGAATCGCAGTCGGGAATCCCGGCTGACTTATGAATGAGTCGCTACGGCGAATAAACCATTCGATTATTGGTGACAAGCTTCCAGGAATCAAAGGAAGCTGCGAGTAGATGGGTTTGGGATATGCGACATTTGAACGCGTTGGTGGATTTGTCCACTGCGGAAATTGAAGAGATCTTCGCCCTGACGAAGCGAATGAAGACCGGCGTTGCCAAGGGAATCCGTCCACAGTTGATGCCAGGTCGTGTGTTAACACAGGTTTTTGAGAAGCCTTCGCTGAGAACACGTCTCAGCTTTGATGCGGCCATGATGCAACTGGGCGGGAGCAGTATCTTCCTCTCGGCCAAAGATGCGGGCATTGGTGGGCGAGAAGCCGTGCAGGATGTGGCCCGCGTGATCGGCGGCTACAGCGATGTCATTGCGCTGCGCACATTCTCACAGCAACTTATCGACGACTTCGTGACCTACGCCGGTGTGCCTATTATCAATGGGCTGTCGGATGACCGGCATCCCTGCCAGGCGCTGACCGATCTGTTCACGATGCAGGAAGTCTTTGGATCGATTGCCGGCAAGAAGTTTGTCTTCGTCGGCGATGGGAACAACGTGGCCACGTCATTGGCCGCCTGCTGCTCGATGCTGGGCGTGGAGTTTGTGCTCTGTGCTCCCGATGAGTATCGATTAGGCAACGAGTTTCTCGACCGGGTCAAAATCTATCTTCCCAAGATTGATATTACAGAGACATCAAACTTTGAAGATGCTCTGAAAGATGCGGCTATCATCTATACCGATGTCTGGACAAGCATGGGGCAAGAGGCCGAAGCTGAAGATCGGGAACGTGTCTTTTCTCCCTTTCAGGTCAACGAGGCCATTCTCAAATTCGCTCCGAAGACCGCCCGGTTCATGCACTGCCTGCCTGCCAAACGCGGCAAAGAAGTCACCGATGAAGTGATTGATGGCCCGCAGAGCATTGTCTTCCAACAGGCTGAGAACCGAATGCACCTCGCGAAGGCGCTGATTCTCTGGGTGCTGGAAGTGAATGCGTGAGTCCCTGTCGTCGGGCAGGCTCCCGCCTGTCTTCCTGAATTGTTTGCGGCACCTGGAACTACTGACCTGGGACGGCAGGCGGGAGCCTGCCCGACGACTACTGGAACTACTGCCCTACGACTGACCTACTACACCTGGAATGGCAGGCGGGGGCCTGCCCTACTTCTGCCCTACATGGACTCACTTCACGCCGCTGCACGCTTCGGTTCAGCCTGGAAGAGTCGCTGGTAGATCGGGCACGTCTCTAACAGGTCATGATGGTTGCCATCGGCGACTAATCGTCCCTGATCGAGCACTACGATCCGTGTGATGAATTTCAGCAGCGAAGGCGACATCGCATGCGTGATCATCAGTGTCGTACGTCCCTTCGAGAACTCCTGCAACGATTGCTGAATCGCCTGCTCGCTCTGGGCATCGATGGCCGAGGTCGGTTCATCCAGAATCAGGAGGGTCGGATTGCGCAGCATGGCCCGAGCCAGCGCAATCCGCTGTCGCTGTCCGCCGGAAAGTTGTCGACCGCCAGAACCTAACGGCGTGTTCAACCCTTCGGGAAGATCCTGAGCGAAATCCATCACCGAGCCAATCCGCGCAGCATGTTCTATCTCTGTCTGGCTGGGAACCGGCATGTTAAAGGCGCGCCCCGCCGCAATGTTCCCGGCAATCGTGTCGTCGAACAGCACTGTTTCCTGCGAAACAATGCCAATCTGTGACCGCAGGTCTCGCAACTGGAGATCTTTCAAATCGATTCCATCGATGAAAATGCGTCCTTCCTGCGGATCGGCAAACCGGGGGAGCAAGTTCACCAGGGTCGATTTTCCCGAGCCATTGGTTCCGACAATCGCGACTGTTTCGCCCGCGTGAATCGTCAGATCGAGTTGGTTGATCACAGGTTTGCGAGGAATGCCCTCGGGGTGCGGGTAGCCGAAGGTCACATTCTCAAACCGAATGGTTTCGGAATGACGAGTGAACGACACGGGAACAACCGGGTTTTGAATCGATGGAACCGTATCGAGAACCTGAAAGATCCGCTCGGCTGATGTTCCCGACTGGCGAATGCGCGTGACATATTTTGCCATCTTCCGGATGGGATCAAGCGTGCCAGCCATCAATCCATAGAGCACCGCCAGGTCAGTGAATTCCATCGGCGTGCTCGTAAATTGAATCGGCCCGATCGACGTTTGCCCTTCCAGAACCAGATAGCCTGCAGGAATCAGGACAGCCATGACCGCACCCATCCCCAGCAATTCCGAGATAGGACTGCTTAATGAGTCGAGACGGACAATTTGTAACGCTTTGCGATAATACTCGCGGTTTTCTTTACGGAATCTGGCCCGATGGTCACGTTGAGTTCCAAACGAAATGACGACTTTGGAAAGTGAAAAGGTTTCTTCCAATTGCTGGTAGATTCGCGACATCGCATCGAGCATGCGATGGATGGCACGCTTCAACCGCAGGCTGAGGGCATATGAAAGACCCCCTGCCAGAGGAATGAAGATGATCAAAACGCAGGTCAGCCGAAAGTTCAGTATCAAGGCGGCTGACAGACAGACCATCGCCTTGAGAGGTTCCCGGATGATTTCTCCACCCGCCAGCAGCAATCCCTGAGTCAAAAGCTGCAGGTCGTTCATAAACGTGGCCATGGTTTTAGGCGTGCCGGCCATGGCGACTTCCAGAGGATCTGACTTGAGCAGATGCCGATGAAGGTCTTTTCTCAGATCCATGACGGTCAATTCGGCGACACATCCGACCAGAACATCCTGAACGACAGTCGCGCCGGCTTTCAGAAATGTCGCCACCAGCAGCAACACCAGCAGGCCGACTAACAGGCGAAACTGATCCTGGGGCAGCCAGGGAACCACATGCGATTCCAGCCAGCGCATCCAATAGATACGATAGGCCCAGGTGTCAATTTCTTTCTGAATGTAAGCCTGTCGACGCGCCACTCGCAGTGGTGACGGAGCATCAGGCTGATGATCGCGATGGATCGCGGATAAAGCGGATACGGGAGCTTCCTTGCCAGGTTCATCCTCAGAAGGCGTCGGCGCAGATTCTCCCAGGAGAGCAGAAAGTTCGGCGTAAGCTGCTTCCAACCGGGAGGTCGAAGTCTGAATATCCTTCGCAATGTAGGCATTCAGATGCTCACCTTCGAGAAACACCTTAATCACAGGGTAAGTCAAGAGGATTGCGCCACCCCAAAGGAGCGCAACAGCGCCTCCAAACCCCATGGCAAACGCCAGAAGTTTCCAGTGAGGTTTGACTCGGCTCGCAAGGCGGCTCCATTCCCGCACGACCAATTGTCCTTGTTCGGATCCTTGAACGAGGTGTGCCATCACTGTCGAGGGACAACCACTCCATCATGAGTAACAGAATGGATTACAGGTCATTTTGTCCTTCAGGTAAAGGGCATTTGCCTTTCGCCTGTTTCAGCATCTCTCTCAAACCTCGTAAACTGCGGCTATCCCAGACGAAACTTGATATCTTTCAGCTTCAATTCGGGCATCAATGTCTGGAGTTGCTCCACCAGTGACTGCCGGTGGAAACTGGATAGCTCACTCAGTGCTGCCGGATGGGTGACATAGACCTGCAAAACGCCTCGTGTGATTTTGGCTGTCCGGGTCAGAGGGCGATACATCTCAGGCACAATTTGCTTCCAGTAGACGCGAAGTTTGTCATCCCCCTGAACCTGGTTGTAACCACGCAGTTGCATGAGTTGATTGAGAATTTCGCCCAGCGGCCGAGGAGACAGATCATCCACCATGCGTATGCTGCCCTTGCTGTGAAAAACATGTCGCAGTAGGAAAACCCACCAGGTTTCCCGAGCATGTTGTCGTTTCCTGTTCCACTTCTTTTCCTCAATAGTCTGTGAAGACCAGCGGCATGAATCAATCCCGGACATCTTCTGGACAACTGGTATTGCGTGAAGAATGGATCGCCTTGCCGCTGGCTATTCTCGGCGGCAGCGCGATCTGGCCACAAGGAGCCCCTCCCCGTTTGTTGCCGCGGGCCGCCATTGCTGAGGCTTTGGTGCAGTCATTGGATAGTGATCGCTGGGCGGTCTATCAGGGAGACGCCCATGCGGCTTTGATCGCTGATCTGGAATGTCGATTTCCTGGCAAGCAAGCCATTCTCACGAGCAGCGGAACCGCAGCCATCGAACTGGCGCTCAGAGCTGCCGGGGTGGGTTCTGGTGACGAAGTGTTGCTGGCCGCATACGACTTTGAAGCAAACTTCAAGAACGTGCTGACAGTGGGGGCCACTCCGGTCCTGGTGGATGTGGAACCCGGTCGCTGGGTGATCGATCTGGATCGACTGGATGACGCCTGTTCTCCGAAAGTGAAGGCGCTGATCGCCAGTCATCTCCATGGCCAAGGGCCTGATTGGCAGGCTTTATTCAACTGGTGCCGGTCGAAAGAAGTGGTTCTGATCGAAGACGCCTGCCAGTCGCCAGGCAGGTATCAACTCTCGGGGAACTCATCAGAGCCGCTATTCACACCACTCACTCCTGCAGAGGATTCTGCTTCGGTTGAACCGGTTCAGGGGGATCTCATGACCCTCAGTTTTGGGGGATCGAAACCACTGTCTGCTGGGCGAGGGGGAGCCGTTTTGACGTCGCATCCCCGGCAAGCCGCCCGGATTCGACTTTATTGCCAGCGAGGGAATGAATCCTATCCGTTATCGGAGCTTCAAGCCCTGGCTTTAAGGCCGCAATTGGCCAATTTGAAACAGGATGACGAGCACCGATATCGTGAAGCTACGTGCATTGCCCGCGCTTTTGATGACATTCAACAGCCAGAAGGTCTGTTGCGGCCTGATTGCGCCCCGTCGCCGGTCTCGTTATACAAACTGGGATTGTGGTTTGTTCCTGTTGCGTGGGAAGGGGTCACTCGCGAGCATTGGATTGCCGCTGCTCAGGCGGAAGGGCTGCCGATTGCTGCCGGTTTTTCAGCATTACATGAAACACATTCTGCGAAACGATATCGCACTCACGATGGCTGCCTGCATGCGACCCAGGCGGCGCAGCAGGTTCTCCAACTGCACCATACCGCGTTCTCGGGAACGGCCTCCCAGACGAATGACGTCATCGCGATCTTACAGAAAATCAGGCATCATCTCCCGGCGTTAAGGGCATGGGCCTTGAAATGAAGCGGAATCAGTGGGGCTTAGAATCTGCCCGGGAAGGAGCCCTCTCCCTCGAGGGAGAGGGTTGGGGTGAGGGGGCCGATGAACCAGCCGTGTTTCCAAAGCCAAGACCAATCCCCTCATCCGGCCTTCGGCCACCTTCTCCCTCAGGGAGAAGGGTTTGATGAGGCCGGGACGCACGTTGCGAGCGGAAACATTTGTCTTTGACCGGCAGACCCTCTCCAGCCAGCGGGAGAGGGAGCATGTTGTCATCGATGAGGGATTGTCGGTGGCTCTGAGAAATACAAAATTTCCATCAAGCTGATGTTCCGTCATAGATCAACAATGGTCTATCTTTTCGGGGGAGGGATCCCGATAATATGAAGGAATAGCGAAGAAGGATCTCTCTGAAAAATCCGTTGGAACTACCCCTCTGATCTGACCGGTCAAGCCCTGAGCAGCGAACAGGCCCACGAGCCTGTGGATGAGTTCTGCGACCTGTCAGGACAGTGTGGTTGTGCCATCCTTAATCAAACAGACACCGATGTTTTTGCCAGCCAGGGCACGCTCCTCTTGTTGTCGACTGAAGATCCGATGACGAAAGTCATGAACAAGTGGTGTTAGCCATGGCGGTCTAATGCACTTACCCGGAAACGGGTCTAACCGGGCCGATTCCATCATGCCGAACATCTTGATTGTGGAACCTCGTCCCTCGGCCAGAGAGGGATTGCGTCAGACGCTGGTCGATGCTGGCTATCAGGTCGAGGCGCTGGAAGCGGATTGTGATTTCACTGCGGCTCTGGCATCTCCCCCTTCGGCTGTCATCTTGGGAAGCGAAGCACTGGACGCACTCCCGGTGGTCAAATCCCAGTGGGATTTTCGAGTCCCGGTGCTGCTTCTGGTCAAGGCGGGTGACACAGCAGCCATCCTGAAAGGGGTCGATGGCTCTGCCGATCTGATCTTTTCCTATGAAAGACCGCTTCAGGATGTACTTCAGGGAGTCCAGCAAATCACCAGCGCGGGACATGGCGAATCGCCGGCGGTGACTTCATCGCAAGACCGGTTGGTGATCGCCCTTCGTTCTGTCTGCGACGATCTCAACCTGACCCACAAACGACAGATGTCGGAAGTGCTGAAACGGCAATACGCCGAGCAAAAACTCATTGAGTCCGAATCGTTTTACCGCTCATTAGTCGAGACGCTCCCTTATGCCATGTTTCGGAAAGATCAGCATGGTCGGGTCACATTTGCCAATCGCAAACTCTGCGAGATTCTGGGATGTCCGGCCAGCGAAATTGTGGGCAAAACGGACTACGACTTTTTTCCGCCGGAACTGGCCGACAAGTATCGTGCCGACGACCGCTATGTCTTTGAAACGCATCTGTATTTCGAGGCGATTGAAGAGTTTTCGGCACAGTCCGGTGAAGTGCATTACACCCATGTGATGAAAACTCCGGTTTATGATTCACGAGGAAGCTGCATCGGCATTCAAGGTGTCTTTTCGGATGTGACTGATCGCAAGCGAACCGAACTGGCACTGGATCAGGAACGGGATCTTCTCAACAGCCTGATGAAAAGCATCCCGGATAATATTTATTTCAAGGATATCGAGGGAAAATATCTGAGGATCAACCAGGCAAAAGCCACATCCAGTGGCCTGTCCGATCCCAATTTTGCGATTGGGAAATCCGATCTGGATTTCTTTACCCCCGAGCACGCACATATTGCCCGTCAGGATGAATTGCGGGTGATGGAAAATCGCCTGCCGATTGTGGGCAAAGAGGAACGGGTTGTCTGGGCGGATGGGCATGTCCGCTGGATGTCGACCACCAAGCTGCCTCTCATTTCTCCCGCAGGGGACGTGGTCGGCACCTTTGGCGTTTCCCGTGATATCACCCCCATGAAGCTCGCTGAGCAAGCCTTGCGTGAGGCGAAGGATGCGGCTGAAGCGGCCAATCGGGCCAAGAGCGATTTTCTGGCCAATATGAGCCATGAAATCCGCACGCCTCTCAACGCCATTATCGGGATGACCGAACTGGTGATGGATACAGAACTCAAGCCAGCGCAGCGTGACTATCTGCAGATGGTGCTAGATTCGAGTGAGTCGCTACTGGGAATCATTAACG
This sequence comes from Planctopirus sp. SH287, assembly GCF_056500625.1. NCBI lineage: Bacteria > Pseudomonadati > Planctomycetota > Planctomycetia > Planctomycetales > Planctomycetaceae > Planctopirus > Planctopirus sp. SH287. The sequence goes on from NZ_CM151403.1 coordinate 5,241,960, forward strand.
ACATTCTCGACTTCTCCAAGATCGAAGCCGGTCGGCTGCAATTCGATGAACAGCCTTTCCGTCTGAGAGATTCATTGGGTGACACCATGAAGTCGCTCGCCAATCGTGCCCATCGAAAGAAGCTCGAACTGGCTTATCACGTTCCTCCTGATGTCCCCGATGAAATGCTGGGAGATGCGGGTCGACTGCGCCAAATTATTGTCAATCTGGTCGGCAATGCGTTGAAATTCACTGAACGGGGCGAGGTGGTGCTCGATGTTGCGGTGGAACACCGGTCTGATCACCAGGTGACGCTGCACTTCAAGGTTTGCGATACAGGCATCGGTATTCCTGAAGAAAAATTCGCCACCATTTTTGAAGCGTTTGAACAAGCCGATTCTTCAACCACACGCCGCTTCGGAGGAACGGGCCTGGGGCTGGCGATTTCGTCCCGTCTGGTGGAATTAATGCAGGGCCGCATCTGGGTCGAAAGTGTGATCGGTAAAGGCAGCACTTTTCATTTCACAGTTCAAATCAATCTGGCACAGGGTGGGGATCTCGCACCCATCTCGCATCCTCCGCAACTTCGGGGATTGCGGGTGCTGGTGGTTGATGACAATCAGACCAACCGCAAGATTCTGGAAGAACTGACTCTGGTGTGGGGAATGCGCCCGCGAATGGCTGCCAGTGCGATTGAAGCTCGCCGCGAGATTCAGCATGCCATCGATCAGGGAGAACCTTTCACCCTGATTATCACCGATGCGCAGATGCCCGGCGAAGATGGCTTTAGCCTCAGCGCTTCCATCAGATCTCAATCGAACCTGTCTTCCGTCGAAATCCTGATGCTGACTTCAGGTGACCGATTGGAAGATCTTTCCCGTTGTCAACAACTGGGGATCGCCGGCTACCTCATCAAGCCCGTCAAACAGTCTGAACTTTATAATTCGATCGTCGGGGTCATGGGGAAATCGCCTCGGGAATTCACCATCAGCAAAGAGTCGCTGATTCCCGATCACTCTCCCCGGCCTCGCAGGATTCTGCTGGCAGAAGACAGTATCGCCAACCAGAAGCTGGCGCTGGGGCTGCTTGATCGCTGGGGGCACCGGGTGCTTGTGGCCAACAATGGAAGGGAGGCCATCGAGCGTTTCCGTCATGAATCTTTCGATCTGATTCTGATGGATGTCCAGATGCCTGAACTCGATGGCTTGGAAGCCACCGCTGCGATCCGAGAGATCGAAAAGCGAACGGGGAAACATATCCCGATTGTGGCGATGACGGCACATGCCCTGCAAGGTGATCGTGAACAGTGCCTGAAAGCAGGGATGGATGACTATCTCATGAAACCCATTCGTGCCCGCCAACTTTTCCAGATGATTGAGCAGCGCGCCAATAGTGATTTTCAGCAACCGCCAGAGACTCGCACGGTCTCCGGCGAAATCCCCTTCGACACCACAGCCATTCCCGAATTACCAGAGGTTGAAGTCTCTCCGCCTGATTCAGAGCTGGAAGCCTTTTCAGTACCGAGTGCTCTTTCATCACCGAATGATGGCGTGCCCGATGGTCTCCTGGCGGATATCAACTGGAGCGAAGCGCTGCGTGCAACAAATGGTGATCGAGAGCTTTTGGCAGATGTCGGCAGTGCCTTTCTGGAAGAAACTCCCTGGCTGCTGAATAAGCTGGATGAAGCACAGGAAGCAAAAGATCTGAAAACCTTTCAACGTCTCAGCCATACTCTCAAGGGAGCGTTCCGTACCTTTGGGGCCATGGGGATCAGCCAGAAATACGAAGAGATGGAACTGGAGATTAAACAGAAGAGCCAACTGCCAGAGAAAGCCAATCTCGATGCCAATCGTGTCGTGGCTGATGCGATTATTTTGCGTATTGCCGAAGAGTTGCCTGTCGTTTGTTCAGAAACCCGTTAATTTTCCGGTCCCGGGTGGGACTCAGGGACTCCCGCTATGGCATTGTCATCATGTAAGATTCGGGTGTGGTCTGTGGTGAAGTCCGACAACAGAAGACATTGCTGCAACATCAACCCGAAGACAAAGCGGTGACACGGCACAAGTGGAGCTTCAATTCTGGTTTGACAGGTTCAGCAGTGGGTGATGAGCAGGCCAGCGAGCCTGCGGACAAGTTCAACAACCTGTCAGGACAGAGTGGTCGTACCACTAGCGAAATCTGCTTTTGATTGGTATGTCAAATGGAGTTTCCCAAGGTGCGGATCCTGTGATCGCCGATCAGGTCAGAGAAGTTCTTATCGCAGAATTGGGAAAACAGGGAGTGGTTGATCACGGCAGGGCTGCCGGCTGTTTGAAATTTTTGATGGTCGTTACGTGCTGTCAAAATGTTGTGGTGATTGAGTTGTTGCGTTGAATCAACGCTGTGGCGTTCTTAAGACACCAGTGCATTGTCATGTATAAAATTCGGGTCTCTTCTGTAGTTAAGTCCGACAACGGAGGACGTTGCGGCGACATCAACCCGAAGACAAAGCCATGACACGGCACTGGCAAACAAAATCAAAAACCCAGGCCACTGTGACCGGAATCCGGCTATGCCTCGCATCCTTGTAGTGGATGATTCGACAATTGATCGCCGGTTGGTTTGTGGTCTACTGAAGGCGAATCCCGCCTGGAGTGTGACAGAAGCCATCAGTGGTACGGATGCTCTTGAGCAGATTGCGGTACAAGTCCCTGATGTGGTGCTGACAGACCTGGCAATGCCTGAACTGAATGGGCTGGAACTGGTCACGACGCTCCACCAGGAACATCCCTCGTTGCCTGTTGTCATCATGACCGGGGTCGGGACTGAAGAAACCGCGGTCTCTGCTTTGAGGCTGGGCGCAGCGAGTTATGTCCCGAAGTCCCGTCTTGCCCAGGACTTAATGGATGCGATTTATCATGTGATGGAAGCCATCCGGGATGATGCCACCCGGGAGCGACTCTTTCAGCGGGTCATGTCACAAAAAATTGAGTTCTCTATCGAGAATGATCCGGAACTTATTGCGGCTCTGGTGCAATATCTTCAAGAAGAAACCGCTCGTAGTGGGATTTGTGGAGAAGCGGATCGGATTCGTGTGGGAATTGCGTTGCAGGAAGCCCTGACCAACGCCTGTTTTCATGGGAATCTGGAGGTCGATTCCTGCCTGAGAGAAGTCGATCATCGGCAGTTCTATGAGCTTGCTCGCGCACGCATGAGCATTCCTCCTTACTGCGACCGAAAAATCCACGTGGTCGCTCAGTTTTCTCCGATGACAGCCAAGTTTGAGATTCGCGACGAAGGGCCGGGGTTTGATCCTGGGATGATCCCTGATCCAACCAAGCCTGAGAACCTCGAGAAGCCTTGTGGACGAGGGTTACTTCTCATGCAGATGTTTATGGATGAGGTGACCTACGGGAACCAGGGAAATTATGTCACGTTGAAGAAGCACCGTCGCGAACATTCCGGGAACTCGGCGGGTCAATAAGCGTCTGTTGTTTTTATCAGCGGGATGTGCTTGCGATAAGTTCACCCCATGAACGAAAGCTGACGGACTTTTTTACGAGGTCTTCTCGGGAGTGTAAGAAGTTCTTCAGCCCAGGCTCAGTAAATCCAATGATGAGTGTCTTGTCGTCGTGGAAATGTCCTTTCAGGTATATCGTTTTTTAGTATTTGGCCCGACAAATGCACTGACGATTTGCACCGATGGTTTGCACAAACGCCTTGTTGCGATTAACGATTGATCTGATCTGGTCTGGCTTGATGATTGATGAACCTTCTGCTGTTTCATTGTTGATATAAAAGTGATGACGAAGTGAGTCAGGAGATCTGAAAGCGGTTTTCCTCCGGATCATCCCCGTAAAGGAGGCTTTGTTCAATGAACTTTTTTGTCCGGAGGTTGTCCTCTGGTGTCTTGTGAGTGTGTCGCTGATTCTTTGGAAGGAGGGCCATCCGATGTTGCCGGCCCCTGTTGCCCCGGCTCGGTATTTTGAATTAAGGAAGCAAGGAAATGTGCTCCGGCTGCATTTGAAAAAATCAGTCAGCAGTCTTGCCGATGAACGCATCCTGGAAGAAGTGGAAACCTTCTTATCCTCGATGCAGGAACATGCTCCCGATGCGGTGATCGTCGATTTGTCGGCGGCACCGTATTTTGGCTCCTGCCTGTTGGAAGTGCTGCGGCACGTCCGAGAAGAGGCTGGACGCCAGGGAGCAAAAATGGTGCTCTATGGAGCCTCACCAGTGGCTCGCGAAGTCCTTGAAATTGCGCATTTTGACCGCCTGATTCCCCTCGTGGAAACAGAGCATGAGGCATTGGCCAGTTTGATCGCATAACCAGAATTATTACCAGGGCCGCAAACCGCCCCGAAGATTGGTGGAATAAACATCACCGGTCTTCGGGGCGGCTCGTTTTTCACAATCACCCGTTTTCACCACCACTCGTTTTCACAATCACCCGTCGGGAAACCCTCCTGAATTGCTTGACGTCATGCGTTGTCACGTCCTCCGATGTCGGACTTGACGGCCTGCTCAATCCCGCTTTTAAGCATTTGACAATGCACTAGACAGACTTTGACAAAAAATCTAGAACCCCTCGAAAACAGTCGGCAAGATCTGCCCTTCCATGCGCCGTTGGTGCGAACAAGTGGCATGTTTTTGCCGATTCAGTGAATTAACCCGTCCCCCGGGTTCGCTTCGGAAGGGAGTCTGCCGTGCGAACGTTGCTGAATACCGTGTTGCTTCTGGCGATGATGACAACGTCCAGTCTGGATGCGCTGGCCACTGACGCTGCCCGCAACAAGTCTTATCCTCTCACTAAAGAGCATGGCCCCTGGATGATCATGGTCGCCAGCTTCAAAAGGCCACCGGAAGATCGCCGGACTGAAACCGGCCTCACTGCCCGGCAGGCGGCTGATGAACTCGTCTATGAACTGCGTAAAGTCGGCATTCCCGCTTACGTCCATGTTCAGGAAGGCCGGGTCGAAAAACTGCAGACAGTTGACCGATTAGGGCGTGAAGATGACCGCATCTTCGCCGCTCAACGTGGCATGATTTCGGTACTGGCTGGCAACTATGCTTCCATTGAAGGGAAAGACGCCCAGCAGACACTGCGTTATGTCAAAAAGTTCCGACCGAAGTTTTTGGATGATCCCGCCAGCGGTGCGATTTTCCGCGAGACTCCTGGTCAGAGAGGGCCATTGGCCGGCGCATTTTTGTCGATCAACCCCATGATCGATCCCTCCACTTTACAGCAGAAAAGCGATCCACTCCTTCGCGAACTGAATTCCAATATGCATCATGGTCTGGTTGATGCCAAAGGCAAATACAGCGTCAAAGTGGCGACCTTTCAGGGACGACAACTCAGTGCCCTGGGGAGTGACGCTGTCGCCAAGGGCGCAGTCAAATTTGATCGCTCGCTCGCCAAATCGGACGGCGTCAATCTGAACACCGCCGGCGAAGATGCCGAACAGTTGACCTTCGCCCTTCGTCAACGCGGGGTCGAAGCCTATTGCTATCACGGCCGCTATGAATCCTATGTCGCTGTCGGAGCGTTTCAGTCCAAGGACGATCCACGGGTTGCCGAGTTTGCCCGCCTCTTTGGTGCCCGGATGAAGACCAATCCTGCCACCGGCATCGAGAATTTCACTGCGGAAACCTTAGTTCTCCCCGGTGCCAAGAAAACGGATCTCCCACTGAAGACGTTTGTCTTCGATGCGAACCCGGTCGTGATTGACATCCCTCGCATCTAAGAACTGGCGCAGGGATTTAGGATGTCTTGTCAGCCGTCGTGGATTTGGTCAGCCGTCGCAGCATGAATTGGCCAACTCACATCAATCCATTTTAGTAAACTTGACCATACCAACTATATTCCCTCGCCTGTTCTCAGCGAGAAGGATATGCAGGTTTTCGGACAGCCTCTCGTCGTGAATTTTCCAAAGTCACCCGCACTTATTTTGCATATGGTTTTTTAGCTTTTCAGCCCAATAGTTTTCCGTTGGCGCAATCCGTTGTTTCTATGTAGTTATTCAACAGCGTTCCATCGGCTTTAAGATCAATCGTGGCATACCCCATTGGCGTCCCTGCAACGCTGTTATTTCCTTCGTAGCGTCCCGGCTTATTGGTCAGGTGGTATTCCCACCATGCGCCACTAAAAGCGCCATTGCATACAAAACTAAGGTTGGCAAAAGAAAAAGTGTCGATGATATGCTCGTGACCCGAGAAGAAATAAATGGGTCGCGACTGAAGCCGCCAATCGACCAGTTTGTCAACAATTTCATGCTGGCGTTTTGACATGCCCGATCGTGCGACTTGCTGAGCGGTCAGGATTGGCTGGTGACTCATGATGAGAACTGGCAAGTCCGCCTGGAGTTGAACTTCTTCGTGCATCCAGCGGAGTTGTTCAGCATCAAACAGTCCGTCGTGATTGCCGTCGAGAACAATCACCAGCCAGCCTCCTAACCGGTAACTGAAATAGGCCTTTTCCTGTTTCAGCCGTTTCAGGGCATAGGCTTTCCCATACATAGAATCGGAACGGTTCGGGGAAGCCCACCACATGTCATGGTTCCCCAAGGCCGAAAGCACCACGCGCCCTTCAAGCTGAGGGGCGACGACCCGATCCCATAGTTGCCATTGTTCCAGCACACGTTCTTTAGAAATGTGGGGATAGTCAGCGGCATAGATCGAGTCGCCCCCATTGAGAATAAGGTCGATCTGCCCGCACTCCTGAATGGCTCGCTTCAAAAGACGATCGCAACGCTCCGCCGCAAAATCTTCTGGCTTAATATGGATATCCGTGAGATGCAGGATACGAAGACTCTCTGAAGGAGCAGGCACAGGTGACGATGGGAACTCTCGGGCGTACGTGTGCAGTGCCACTGAACCAAACCCAAGCCCCGCAGTCCATCCACAAGCCTGACCAAGAAATCGCCGCCGTGAAACGATCATGCCTGCCCCAACGAATAATGAGTAGTCTTTGTAATTCTAAGCTGATAATCGTTGCCGCATGCTGGATGAACGTGAGAACTACTTCGAGAGATTAAAGTCCAGTTGAGTCTCTCCCTGTTCACCAATTTCAGCTTTCAGACCTGATGTTTTAATATCACTATATTTTCGGGGCAGTAAAAATTCCATTTTTAATCCCTTCGACAAATCTCCTTTGCCCGCATCAATTTCTTCTTTGGTGTAATGAGTGCTGTCAATATTCTTGGAGATGACAACGTGATAAATTCCAGGGATCACCCCATCGCCGGGATTTCGCGTTCCCATGAGAAAATGACCTTCCGCATCTGTAAAACTCGATGCCGCCTTTGTTCGGAGGCCTCCATCAGTCGGGATAAAAGTGACGGCGGCTCCTTCGACGGGCTGCCCTTCATAGTTCACAATCCCTTTAGCGGGAACCATGCCGGAGTCGCTACGTGCCCAGCATCCCACCTGTACGGTCATCAGGCTGAGTTGCAATAAAAATATCGCGCAGATTCGCCATGGCATGGCGTTTCTCCTGTAAGCGGAAAATATCGTCATTTAATATTCTACAACCTCGCCGCCATTGATCGCTCCCAATCCCCCCCAAACCCCATAAGGTGACCGGCCGCTTCTGACATTTCTTGCGAGTGCCGACATATCTCCGGTATCAATAGAGTCAGAGATAAATCTCACGGAACCATCGCCCATGCAGACATTGACTCCTCCCGAGTGATAGCTGTTAGCGGCATTAAAGCTCGGGCCAACCGCCACATTGGAGGCATGGTAACTACACGATGGCCCATTGGGCGGGATAATCGTCTGAAAGCGAACGGTGCCCATTCCCCAGTAGCCGAAATAATGCCCCGCGCCCCCTTTTGCCGTGGTGGCTCCGCTGCGGCCGGGCAGCGTGAGATTATACCTGGCTCCTGAGCGGTAGGTCATGCAGGTTTGAGGGCCACTATCGTAGGCCTGAACGTTGAAAAGTGTCCCGCCACGAATACGATCTTCAATCGCATTCTCGGGAGAAATGCAACGTTCGCTGATAAATACGGTGTTTGAAAGACCGTCAACAACATCTCGAAAGCGTTTGATATTATCCACCGGGAAAGCGGATCGGGGGTTCTGTAGTCCCGAGAATCCTGCGCGACCACTTCCATGATTGTACTGTTGAACCTGATGATCCCCTTCGGAATAGCAATAGTTCGTCGCTGTTCGGCCATCAGTCGGAAGAGAGGCAGAATCTGAAGGGCATAAGAACAGGGGAATGTTCCCCATCCAAGCCTGATTGACACCCCATGGCTGAGTGTTAAATCCATCTGCCGCTAACAAGTTGTACCGCGGCGCCTGATCGATGTAGGGGAGGAGCATCACATGTGGCGAGTAATCATAGGTTCTGACTCCGCCCAGGCCAAAACACGGGATATAGCCTGTGGATGATTCATAGTTATGAATCGCCAGACCTAGCTGCTTCAAATTGTTGACGCAGGCAGAACGACGCGCCGCCTCGCGGGCCTGCTGAACAGCGGGGAGCAGCAGCGCAATCAATACGGCGATAATCGCAATAACGACGAGCAGCTCAATTAACGTAAACCCACTTCTGTTAAACGGCAGCCATTGTTTCTTCATAATCATCTCCACGAAAAGTACAAAAGAAAACGATGTTGATGCTGCGGAACGATACCGGCGACAAGATGTGACCACCAGTAGAATATTGTGACATTAAATAAAAATTCATCCTTAACTCGCCCTTCACATCAGAGAGTTGTGATGGCTTCTCTGGAGTGCGAGGTTAAGTCTCGCGATTTCCTGGGCGGTCTTGTGGTCGCGATGGTTCAGATCGCCTCTTTGAAAATCCCCGGTATCCATCGATATTTCACGAACTGACGCGGTTTTTTCGTAGCCTTCCGCCGACGGAACGGAAGCCATAACCAGAATGATCACAAATGGTTATGAAAACGCAACGTCAGCACCCATCGATCCCAGGACTCTCTCTGTGCCTGCTTTTCAGCCGTGACTTCCTCTCAATCCGATCAAATAAAGCCATTTTTTTATTGATCAGTGCCAAAGCATGTCTGGACTGAGATTGGTGGAAGCACCTATATTTGTAGTGGTGTTCACGAAATCCACACAATTGGCTTTGAAATGTTACAGGTCGCTCGCCCTTTGACAGTTTCTCCCAATCACTTTTCAAGATTTTACGACTGATGAGGAGGTTTCATGTCATTTCAACGCCGGGGCTTTACGCTCATTGAATTGCTGGTTGTGATTGCGATCATTGCGATTTTGATCGCGCTGCTGCTGCCAGCCGTGCAGCAGGCCCGAGAGGCCGCACGTCGCACGCAGTGCCGTAACAACTTGAAGCAATTAGGGTTAGCTCTTCACAACTACCACGATGTTTTCGGCACGTTTGTCCATCGTCGTGGTGGAACCAATGGCCCGACCTGGGATTCTGTACCTCATCACAATTCAGAGCGGCGTTCTGGTGTGATTGGCCTGCTGCCATTTATTGATCAGGGGCCTTTGTATAACCGTATTGAAGCCGGTGATCTCACTGCCACGCCTGCTGTTGGCCGCGGCGGTGACTGGGGTTGGAATTCGGGAAACAGTGGGGCTTGGGCCGTCTGGAACGTCAGCCTTAATGCATTGCAGTGCCCTTCAGATTCTTTTGCAGCAGGCCCGGCACAGAACAACTACGTTTTTTCCATTGGTGATACGATTACCAACGCCGATTCCCTGCGAAATGTCCGTGGTCTGTTTGGTTACGCCAATACCGTCGGCGTTCGCCATTGCACCGACGGGACAAGCAACACCATTGCTATCAGCGAGCGATGTAAAGGAAACACAGGCGCCGGGCCTGGCAATACAAAACGTACGAACATGGGCATTGCTCTTGGCAAGTCGGGGTTAGCAACGAACCCTGCTCAATGCCGTACGGTGGCAAGTGGGAACTACTTCCTCTCCTCGGAATCTGTGAAGGAACGGTCGGGAACCTGCTGGACAGATGGGCGACTGGAACGATCCGGTTTCTCAACCGTCCTTCCTCCGAACTCTCCCTCATGTGCAGAGGGTTCCAATGGTGACGCCGATTCGGTGACCGCCATCATCACTCCTTCCAGCTATCATACGGGTGGTGTCCATGCCCTGTTTGCCGACGGTGCCGTCCGTTTCATCTCGGACAACATCGACACTGGCAACCTGGCTGCAACCGCTAACACAAGTGGCCCAAGCCCTTATGGCGTTTGGGGTGCCTTGGGAACCCGTGATGGTGGTGAAGTTGCCGGCAACTTCTAATGGATTGATCGTAAACGCCTGAATTTTCCGATTGATGACAAAAGCCCTGCATTTCTGAATGGGGGGCTTTTGTCTTTTTCTCACGGAACCTCAAGTTCATTTGCCGTTGGCGATCAAGGTTGCCACAATAACGGTTTGCTCCCGAGTCCACCTTGAACGCCGCGTGAAAGTGTGGCCGGGAAACCGTTTGCTCGATGTCGGAACATTTCCCGCCATGACCGGTGCCCCTCGGTTCACACCATCTTCCAGCAACACCGATGCCGCCAGCCGGCTACAGTCTGAACTGGTTCTCGTTCTGGACTTTGGGTCACAAACGGCCCAACTCATTGCCCGTCGCGTTCGCGACCTCAACGTCTTCTGCCAACTGGTTCGCCACGACATCAGCGCAGAACGTGTTCGTGAACTGGCCCCACGTGGAATTATCCTTTCTGGTGGCCCAGCCAGCGTTTACGGCGAAAAATCTCCCAAATGTGATCCTGGGATTTTTGACCTCGGAATCCCCATTCTTGGCATCTGCTACGGCATGCAACTCACCTGCCAGGCGCTGGGTGGTCAGGTCAAAGCCGGAAAAACCCGCGAGTTTGGCCGCACTTCGCTGGAAGTGAACTCCGAACATCCTTTACTCGCCGGGATGCCTCAGAAGTCGACGGTCTGGATGAGCCACGGCGATCAGGTCGAGCAAGTTGGAGATCAGTTTGTCTCCATCGCTCACACCGAATCGTGCCCTATGGCGGCCGTCCGCCATGCGTCCCGAGAAATCTATGGGCTGCAGTTCCATCCCGAAGTCACGCATTCCGAGTACGGCAAGCAACTCCTCGAAAACTTCCTCCGTTCGATCTGCGGCTGCAGCGGCACCTGGCAGATTGAATCATTGATTGACCAGCAAGTCGCGGCCATTCGTGAGCAAGTCGGCACCAGTCGGGTGATTTGCGGACTCTCGGGAGGCGTCGATTCCTCCGTTGTGGCCGCTTTGCTTTATAAGGCTATTGGTTCGCAACTCTCCTGCATTTTCGTCGATAACGGTCTGCTACGAAAAGGGGAGTCGGATAAAGTTCGCGAACGCTTCCAGAATCACTTCAAAACAGATCTGCATGTGGTGGATGCCAGCCATCGGTTCCTTTCAGAACTGACGGGTGTGACCGATCCTCAGCGGAAGAGAAAGATCATTGGCCGGGTCTTTATTGAAGTCTTTCGTAAAGAAGCCGAATCGATCACCGATGCTCGGTTTCTGGCTCAGGGAACTCTCTATCCTGATGTGATCGAATCTGGCGGTTCAACCGATGGCCCTGCCGCGACGATTAAGTATCACCATAATGTTGGTGGGTTGCCGGAGCAGTTGGGGTTTGAGCTGATCGAACCGTTGCGGGATCTCTTCAAAGACGAAGTCCGCCGAATGGGACTGGCACTGGGTCTCTCCGAAGAGTTGATCTGGCGACATCCCTTCCCCGGCCCCGGCCTGGCAGTGCGATGCCTGGGCGGAATTACCTCCGAGCGACTACAAGCTCTGCGGGAAGCCGACGCCATTGTGCTGGAAGAACTTCGTAAAGCGGGTTTGTATCGAGACATTCAACAGGCCTTCGCTGTCATTCTGCCCGTTCAATCGGTGGGTGTCATGGGGGATGGCCGGACTTATGAAGAGACAATCGCGGTACGGGCTGTCTCTACCGATGATTTCATGACCGCTGACTGGTATCCGCTTCCTTACGATGTGATGCGTGTCCTTTCAACACGCATCATCAACGAGGTTCGCGGCGTAAATCGTGTCGTTTATGACATTAGTTCTAAACCACCCAGCACGATCGAATGGGAATAAGCCCGTTGAATTAGTGATTGAATCGTTGATGGTGAATCTTTGAAGTCGGCCACTCTCTCTCTGGTGGCCGGCTTCTTTTTTCGTCCATCCCCGTTTCAAATTCTTCGCGACCTTTCCAGTTCATGTCATGTCAGGTCAGTTGCACCAACGGCAGGCTCCGAGAATAACGATTCTTTCGTGTGATGCCGGAATTCAACCGGGCGCCAATGGAGACTGACAGATCTTTTCAATGTCATGAAACGCAGTGATTCAAAGCCAAGGTTGCAGCGCGCCAACAACAGTTTTGTCTTTGTTGTTTTTTGTTATCGTGACTCGTGGCGCACTGCAATTCAGCCGTGATGAAGGCAAAACCTGCGTCGATTTTTGGCAACACTCATTCTTGGCACACCGACTGCCTAGAGGGAAAGCACTCGACGAGCTGTCAATCAAAGTTGTGACAAGGTGTTGCGACGATTAACTCCTCGCTCGTCCCTGGTGCCGGGAGTGCTAAGAATGCTGACTGCAATGTATCGTGACGAAATGGGTGCTGTGATCTCTGCGGAACTCGTGCTGGTTCTGACCGTGCTGGTTCTGGGAGTTATTGTCGGCATGAGTGAAGTCGCGGTGGCGATTAACACGGAACTCAACGATCTGTCAAACGCTTTCGGCCGCCTGGATCAGTCGTACTGCTTCACCGGCTTCAAAGCTTCCAGCAACGGTAAACTCAAGAGCTATGTCGCTGGCACACACTACAAAGATAGTGTCGATGATTGCGACGTCAACAGTAGCTGCGAACTCGTCTGTGGTTCGTGCAGCATTGGTTACGCCGAAGGGAACTGATTCCGTTCCTCTGCCCAGTAAAAGCACAATTGTCGCGTGCTGGGTCTCTGAAACAAAGCAAGTGTGTGAAGACGTGGCGGGGGGTGCGATCCCTGCCACGTCTTTTGCCTTTTGACCGCCACTGTCATTTGACTGCCGCTGCTGCTTTCAACGTCAAATCAAGAACAGGTCGCATCAGTGATCATCGCGGCAAAGAATCAGAACTTTAACTGAGACCCCCTTGCGGGGTTTGGGGCGGCGTATGAAGGCCAGTTGTTTGTTGACGAATGGGTCTTACGCCGCCAGAGGGCAGGCTTGCGGGTGAGGGGGATTTAACTATCCGTGTTTCAGATAGATATCTGATAACACTTTGTCAATGACGGTATGCTCCCTTGCGGGGTTTGGGGCGGCGTATGAAGGCCAGTTGTTTGTTGACGAATGGGTCTTACGCCGCCAGAGGGCAGGCTTGCGGGTAAGGGGGATTTAACTATCCGTGTTATCAGATAGATATCTGATAACACTTCGTCAATGACGGTACGCTCCCTTGCGGGGTTTGGGGCGGCGTATGAAGGTCAGTTGTTTGTTGACGAATGGGTCTTACGCCGCCAGAGGCCACGCTTGCGGGTGAGGGGGATTTAACTATCCGTGTTTCAGGTAGATATCTGATAACACTTTGTTGATAGCAACGTGCTCCCTTTCGCCGAGAGTCACGCGATCCCCCTCATCCGGCCTTCGGCCACCTTCTCCCTCGAGGGAGAAGGGTTGGAGAGTTTTCGGGCAGGTACTGAGAACGTATTAGGGCGTTTTGTTGTGTTTTATTCGCAGTGACTGAATTCTCACATCCCGTGGCCCATATTGCGTGTCATAAGTACCAATCAGAACTTGTCCGCCGGCATAGTCCCTGAGCGCCATTTCATGGGCCAGCCTGAACGTGCCCACTTTCAGACTGACGGCCTGATTGCTAACCGTCAGTACTACCGGTTGCCCTCCTTTCCATTCAATCCGGCCAAACTCCGTCTGAGAGTCTTTATCAGCCACACCATCTTTGAAATAGCAGTGATACCAGGGGGAACCGCTCACACGTGTGCCCATCTGATAGAGGACATTGCCGGTGCCATCCTTCCAGCCAAGCAGGATGAACCAGCCGCCTGTCCCTTCGGCCTGGATCATTCCTTCCATCTCAAAGTTTTCAGCAGTTGCCACCTCAATGGCCGCATTGGCCCCCGTTACGCGGGTCAGCAATGCCCCGGCGATTCCAAATTCGCCATTGATCGCAAACTTTCCTAACTGATGAGGATGACCGACCGCTGGCCCCACCAGATCCAGACTTTTGACCAGCTTCAAAGGGCTTCCTTCAGGAAGCGGCTGAATGCTGGCCCGACGCTGACGGGGTGGGAGATACAGCACTTCCCATTTCGCCGTCGATAACTGCGGCTTAGAAACCTGCTGAGACTGCGCTGTCGACAGGAAAAGTGACCCACCAGCAGCCACTGCAAGACTCGAAGCCAAATATCCCGAGGTGGTCTGTAGCCAATCCCGGCGAGAAAGCCATGGCTGTGCCTGTGGTTGTAATTGTGGCTGTGGCTGTGCGGGTCGATCACCAAGGGGATTTCGACGAGTTTCAGCAGATGACATAACCTGGCCCGTCATAACAATGGAAAGATTTTCCCCTGTTATAAATCAGTCAGCCACCGTGTGTCATGCAGATTTTCGACCAGCCAGTCTGGCTCAGCCGCTTTCAATGCCTCGGACGAATAAACACCAGTCGCCACGGCCACCACACGCGCGCCAATCGCCCGGCCACATTTCACATCTGCGGGCGTATCACCAATGACGATCACCGGATGGCGGCTCAAATGAGGCTCACGGCTTAGCAATTTCTCCCAAACCATCCGTGCGACATCATCCCGATCAACGTGATGGTCGCCAAATCCTCCATCGACAAAATGAGACTCGATTCCAAAATGCCGTAATTTGATCCAGGCGGCTTCTTCAAAATTTCCCGTCAACAGAGAGAGCCGCCATCGCTGGGAGAGTGTGAGCTGATGCAGTAATTCAGCCGCTCCTGGCAACAATTCCCCCGCATGCGTCTGAAGGTATTGCGGCAGGCGGGACAGATAGAGATCACGCATCCGACCCAACGACAAGTCATCACAAACACCTTCGTGAAATTCGAACAAATCACGGGTGATTGCCCGGTCGGTACGTCCCGCAGTAGGAATCCCAGTGATTTCACGCAACGAGGTGAATTCGTCGCGGAAAGCGGCTTCCATCGCGGCTTGTCCTGCCCCTCCGGCGTCGATCAATGTGCCATCGATATCAAACAGGATCGTGCCGCGAAAGGAAGGTGTTGTCATTGTTTTCCACTGCTCATGAATCAAGAGATATCAACATTTCCAGAGTCACCCGGCGTCGAATGGGAACCTCATTACCACCTGTCATGAGGGATTTTCTCCGGGTTCTGAAATTCGTTCTGGTGAGTCGGTCGCCGACAGCAGGATGTGGTAGACATCATGAAAACTGCGGGCTGGACGTTCTGCGGAATCAACCAATCGCAATGGTGAGGTCTGTTGCAACCAACCATCACGGAGATCATAGGCACCCACTGTCCCAGTGATAACCAGATATGCCTGATGCGCCGCTTCCAGGTCGGTTATTTCCACTTGAGGAAAGACCGCTTGCAGCTGATGACGAAGGGAAGACATGGTGACTCCTTCGTCAACTTCCAGCGGCCCTAAAGCGACTTTGAGCGGTCGAGCGGCCAGTTGTTCGTGCAATCGCCGGAACGTCTGGCGATGGACGGGATGAGTCAGTTCACCAGCGATCTCTACCAGTGGGTCAAGCACAAAACGGCGGTACCATGCCGCGGGATGAGGAACAGAAAGCTGGGGTAAGCGAATGATGTTCTGGCCGTAAAGAATCAGATCCAGATCAATCGTTCTCGGCCCCCAGCAAACACCACGCGTTCGGCCAAAATGAGTTTCAATCGCCCGCAAATGATCCAGAATTTCCAGGGCGGGAAGCGTTGTTTCCAAACGGCAGGCCGCATTAAGAAACACATCGCCCGCATGTTCACCGATAGGAACAGTGCGGTAAAGATGGCTGGGCTTTAGCGCAGCGATTCCCGGAATTGCGGCCAGCATCTGCCACGCCGACCGCAAGGTCTCCGCCACGTCTCCGAGATTTCCACCCGCCGCGATACAACAGGTCGGCATAAGCCGCTCACCCCGCAATCAATCCTCATGAACTTCCGGCTTCGTTATGCCAACGATTGTCGCCGGTAAACGAAGCCATCTGCTGAGGCTACCGCAGACAAACTCAGGCATCCAGCGAAGAGGGGGTAAACGGATTTGCCACACCCTCTCCCCTTGCGGTGCCCTTGCGGGCTTCGTGGCGGCGTATGGGGGTCAGTCGTTCATCCGCGAATGGGTCTTACGCCGCCAGAAAACAGTTGTTAATGGATTTGCTCCTCTCCCATTCCGATGGGAGAGGCTGGGTGAGGGCGAGCCGATACTTAAATAAGCGGTCTTCCTGCATGCTCGTCGAGAGAGATCCAGGCACACTTCTCTATTGAGAACGCCCATTGGAAAATCCCTCACCCGGCACTGCGTGCCACCCTCTCCCGCCTGCGCGGTGCCCTTGCGGGCTTCGTGGCGGCGTATGCAGGCCAGTAATTCATCCACGAATGGGGCTTACGCCGCCAGCCCCTTGCGGGGTTTGGGGCGGCGTATGAAGGCCGGTTGTTCATCCACGAATGGGGCTTGCGCCGCCAGAAAGCCATACGTTCCCTCCTCAGGGAGAAGGGTTTATGTGTTGCCGGATGGGTTTTCAGATGCCGCTGGGTAGTGCGGGGAGTCCCTCAGGGGCAGGGACAGAGACAGCAGGTGATGATGTTGTGGCTGGTGCCGACACAATCGTGCCATTGGCCTTAAACTGAATGGCATTGGGCCGACCAGGGAGCGAGATCGTGAAGGTCTCGTTTAATGGCCCGCTGATATTGGGAACTTTCAATGTCATGGGGAGCACATGGACGGTGCTGGTGGTGGTGGGAAGCTTCACCTGGAAGACCCCATCAGCCGCATCGCACTCGATCTTTTCAATGGCAAACGCATTCTTTGAGCGAACGACAACTTGCAGGGATTTGGTGGTTCCTGGAACCAGATTCCCCAGAGTCAGCACCGAGGGAGTCACCACAAATTCAGATTCCACCAACCCATTAAAAGGGACAGGGACAGCAGTATTCCCACCATCGTTGGTCATCACCGACAGTATGCCACCAAAGACGCCAACGGGAATCTCAGGTGAGGCTTTGGCAACTAACTGATAGTTGACCGCACCGCCGCTGCGTGATGTTTCGACCACGGTGGCGGAAACCATGGGATGTGATGAGGTGATCGATGTAATGGCCCAGTCGGCACGCCCTGCATAGGCCACCGTCACGCGGGCTTCCTTGCCAGCACCGTAATCAAAGTTACCGAAACTCACGTTCCCGGGAGTCAGGACAACGTCGGTGCGAATATAAACTCGCAAGGGAATCTGAACTTCAATCGTGCCCACATTGGCGATGGAAAAAGTGACGAAGACATTGGATGTCTTTTCTCGCATGAACTTGTAGGTGTCCATGCGAATCTCGACGTAGCCTTCTTCCCCGCTCTTGAGCAGGCGTGTGCTTAGTTCGGCCTTTGAACAGCCGCAACTGGTGCGGGTGCCAAGGAGCTGCACATCTTCTTTATAGATGTTGCGGATCTTCAGGCGGTAGACAGTGTCTGCCCCCCGGGCCACCGTGCCGAAGTCGATGTTCTGACGCTCCAGCATCTTGGTTGCCCAGTTTAATTCCTGAGCCTGCGCTGCTGATATTAAAGACGCCACAATCCCTACAGCCAGAATGCTGCACGGGATGCTCACTGCGACCATACGAAACATGTTGAGGATCATTCCAAAAGTCCTGGCAAATCCACGGTTCTGGCTGACATCGAAATTCAGTTGGCATCGATGATCAGCACGGGATGGAACACATGCTACGCAAGAGCAGCCAGCTCCTTCACTGAACGAAAGGTTCAATGTTCCCATTCCATGGGCTTCTCCATCAATCAATTCAACCAGATCTACAGTATCGGACAAGCTAAATACGCCCGACATGAAACACTTTTTGTGAATTCCACGTCATGCCCGCCTAGCCGCCAGAAGCAGGTTTAATGTTAATCGCCAACGCGTTTTCACCAACCCCACGGTCTGGGTGTCCGAGGCTTCTTCTCCTGATGTTGTGTCTGGTATTGATGTTAGGGCAGTATCCGCGTCGGAATTTGCAGCCGACGTTCACGTTCTGGATCTATCCCCTAGCTCATGCTTAAACCCAACATCCTCTGTCGCAGATGCTTAAAATTGACCGAAAGAGTTCTGTAACAAACTGATAAGGAGAATCGACTTAACACGAGCGCGAAGTTAGTTCACAAGGTGCAAAATGTCAACATGGCCGACGAGACGCCATCGCACATGGAAATCTCGGCAAAGCTGCTTCAATACAGGAAGTGCTCTTATTCGGAAATTCTTGCCGATTATCAGGGTTTGCTTTCAGGGCGTGAGTTGTGTCGTTGGTTGCAACTTCAATCAGTTTCATTGGTTACGAATAAAACCCATGACCTTTGCCAGATTCCCGCTCTTACCGGAGTCCGAGAATTCCGCCTGTGTCAGTTTCTCGACCTAAGTTTACACGTGAGTCGGTGTCGAGTTGGGTGGAAATTCTGCAGATCCCGATTTCCAAAATCCAGCTGCGGGTCAGATGTGGGGCTGTCAGTGGCTACCACCCAGAAAAGTGAATGGCGAGATGGCTGGTCATAATCTTAAGGCAAACCTCCTGTTTACGTGGGCTGCTCATCTGGCAGCTTTGGTGACAGGTTTTTTCCTGATGCCATACGTCATGGGCGTCCTGGGGGATGCCTCGTATGGGAAATGGATTTTCATTAACTCCTTTGTCGCTTACGGCGGTCTCCTTTACATGGGGATGGGAGAAACCATCTGCCGGTACGTCGCCAAGTATCACAGCGAAGGCGAATACACCAAGCTGAACGAAATCGTGACCATCGTGGCCTCGGTTTATCTGGTGGGCGCCTTGTTTGCCTTCCTTCTCTCTGTGGTGATCGCGCTGTTGTTGCCATGGGTGACCACCTGGAGTGGCCATGAACTCTTTGAAATTCAATGGGTTGTTGTCATTCTCGGCCTCAATCTCTCGCTCTCATTGCTGGGCAGTATTTACGGCGGCGTGCTGATGGGCGTACGCCGATTTGACCTCGAACGAACCGTTGGCGTTGTCTTTGATCTGGTTCGTGTGGCATTGATTGTCGTCTTTCTCCATCAGGAATATGGTCTGCTGACCATGGCTCTGATTTATATGGCGATCACTGTTCTTGAAAACGGTTCGTTCATGATTCTGGCCTGGCGCGAACTCCCTCAACTGAGGATTGGCCGCGCCCATTGGAAATACGCCGTCCTGAAAGAATGCACGTCGTTCAGTTCCATGGCGCTGCTCAATAACCTGGCGCAAAGTCTGATCTATGCCACAGACAGCATTGTCATCGGCTTCCTGATGGGTGCCGAAGCCATTGTCCCTTACTACATCGCCATGCGTCTGGTGCAGTTTATCCGGCAACCCATTGAAAAAGTGGCCTTTATCTGCATGCCGACCGCTGGCGCCATGCAGAGTTCGGCTGATCGCGGCAAACTGCACCGACTCTTTATGCAGGCCATTGGCGTCACGTTCCTGTTGGCAGCCGGCA
The DNA here is from genome assembly GCF_056500625.1 of Planctopirus sp. SH287. NCBI lineage: Bacteria > Pseudomonadati > Planctomycetota > Planctomycetia > Planctomycetales > Planctomycetaceae > Planctopirus > Planctopirus sp. SH287. The sequence goes on from NZ_CM151403.1 coordinate 5,261,550, forward strand.
TCAATCTGGGTGCTTACTACTTCGGTGGCGACCTGATTCAACTCTGGGTCGGCGGAGGCTACGAAGAGTCTCATCGACTGCTGGTGATCCTTCTGGCGGCGACCGTCGTCACCCTGCCTTGCAATCTGCTGCGATCCTTTCTGCTGGCCCAGGGGACGATTCGATTTCCCGCCATGATCTATTTTGCTGAAGCCCTGGCAAACCTGGTGATCAGCCTGATTCTTGGTTGGACAATGGGACGCCTGGGCGTCGCGATCGGAACGCTGGTGCCGGCTGTGGTGTTGGAAGGAGCCATTCTGCTCCCGGTGGGCCTGTCGATTCTGGGAATCTCGTGGGTGCGGCTCATGAATGAAGCTGTGCGACCTCAGATGGTGCCGCTGGCTCTGTTAGCCATCTATTGCCTGATTGTCAGTCCTCAACCCTGGGCGCATGGCAGCTGGTTGGCCCTGGTCGGTGTCAGCGCCGGAGGGGGAGCTGTGCTGGGAATCTCGTGGATGATGCTGCATTTCCCTCCCGCCCACTGGCTGCCACGCTCACTTCGCCGACAGGAAGCTTGATTCCGCTATGTTTTCGGCCATTTACGAATAAAGTCGAGCGCTCGCTTGAGCAGCAATGTCTGATATCGATAACTGTTCCAGACCAACGCGATGGTGCGTTGTGGCCGCTCTCCCTGAAGTGAGAGATAAACACAGCGGCCTTCATGATCGAACGCTTTGCACATGGTTGGGATAAAACTGACCCCCTGACCCCGACTGACCAGTTCGGTGATGGTTGTCAGTTGGGCCAGACGACCCGTTTCCAGCGGGGCGGCATCTTTACGGCGGCAATACTGCGCCACATGCTCCGTCAGACAATGGGCTTCACCCAGTAACAGAAGCGTTTCACGGTCAAGTTCTTCAAAAGACACCTCCTTGAAGTCTGCCAGACGATGCCCATGAGGAACAGCCAGCCACAAGTCTTCGTCAAACAGTGGTTCAACTTCGAGATGCTCAATACGCACCGGCAGAGCCACAATCGCCAAGTCCCATTCGCCCGTCTGAACTTTTTTGAGGCACTGCTCGGTCACATCCTCGTTAAACTTAAAAGTGGCACGTGGGACAGTCTCACGAAAGCGACGGACAATTTCCGGCAGAAAATAGGGTGCAATCGTCGGGATCGCCCCAATGGAAAGCTGGCCCGTCTCGCCATCGTCTGTGATCTCCCGACGAGCCTGATCGACCAGCATGACAATCTGTTCGGCACGACTTTGAAGCAGCTTTCCTGATTCTGTCAGTTCCACCCCCCGGCCTGAGCGCTCGAAAAGCGGCTGTCCCAGTTCCTGTTCCAACTTGATAATCTGCTGGCTGAGCGATGGCTGAGAAACAAAGCACTCCGCAGCCGCTTGGGTAAAGTTTCGCAGCTCAGCGGCCTTCAGGAAATAACGCAGTTGATGAAGTTCCATAGGCACAACCTTTGTGACGCATAGGACGAACCCCGGTTCCGGTTCGCTGTTTTGCGAGTAATCTCAACACTGTTCTGATGCGAGATGCTCAGCGGAAATGGCGGATATTGTTTTGTGATCTCGGTCTGGAAAAGCGAGCATGCCGCATTTGTGGCACGTTCGCCAGTTGTGAAGAACATCTCATTGCCCGGACTGTCGTGGCTTCACAGTGAGGTGGGCAAACAGCAACATTCAACAGCAATTCGATGGCAGCAGATTTTTTTGTGAATCAAGCAACCCGGCAAAAAAGGAACTCCATGATGCACAGCAGTCGTTTGAAATCGTTGGTCGCGCTCTTTGGTAGTAGTTTATTGTTAGCCGGTACCGCGTTAACCACCTTAGCGGCAGATCCGCCCTCCAGCTCAAAAGCTCCTCGCTTAACAGAAGATGGTGCCCAGCCTGTGGGTGACAATCAGAACAGCCGGACGGCTGGCCCGCGGGGCAGTGTGCTGCTGGATAACTTCCACCTGATTCAGAAGCTCTCGCGATTTGATCGCGAACGTATCCCCGAGCGTGTGGTGCATGCCCGCGGCGTTGGCGCTCACGGCGAGTTCGTCAGCTACGGTGACTACTCCGAGTTCACGCGGGCGGCCTTATTCTCACAAAAGGGGAAGGTCACACCCACGTTCGTGCGGTTTTCGACAGTGATCCACCCCAAGGGGTCACCCCAGGAACTGCGTGATCCTCGCGGTTTCGCCGTGAAATTCTATACGGAAGAAGGAAACTGGGATCTGGTGGGAAACAACCTGCCGGTCTTTTTCATTCGTGATGCGATGAAGTTCCCGGATATGGTTCATTCGCTGAAGCCCTCACCCATTACGGATCAGCAAGACCCCAATCGCTTCTTTGATTTCTTCTCACATCTCCCTGAATCAACGCAAATGCTGACGTTTGTCTATTCGGATCAAGGGACACCGGCCAACCTTCGCCAGATGGATGGCTTTGGAGTTCACGCCTTCAAATGGGTCAATGCCCAAGGGAAAGTGACCTATGTGAAATTCAACTGGCACAGTCTGCAAGGCCATGCGACACACACGGCTGCTGAAGCCGCCGCTGCCACAGCCAAGAACCACAGCAATCATACGGAAGACTTGTACGACAATATCAATGCAGGAAAATTCCCCAGTTGGGAATTGGGCGTACAGAGGCTCAAGCCGGAGGATCTGGACAAGTTTGATTTCGATCCCCTCGATGCCACGAAGACCTGGACGGGAGTCCCTGAAATCAAGGTGGGCAAGCTGACACTGAACCGTGTGCCTGCGAACTTTTTTCAGTTCACAGAGCAAGTCGCTTTTTCGCCTGCCATGGTCGTTCCCGGAATTGAACCTTCCGAAGACCGCTTATTGCAAGGCCGTCTCTTTTCCTATGCGGATACCCAGCGCTACCGAGTGGGAGTTAACTATTTAACACTCCCCGTCAATGCACCGCTGGCTGCGGTCGATAACAATAACCAGGACGGGTTTATGAATTTTGGTGTCACGACTTCGGATGTCAACTATCAGCCTAGCATCAAAGCCGGATCGCCTGTTGATAACGCCGAGTTCAAGTATAGCCAGGCTAAATTAGAAGGTTCTGTGCAGCAGCGTGCGATTGAAAAGACGCTCAACTTTCAACAGGCCGGTGAACTTTACCGATCGTTCACTCCCGAACAGCAAACCAACCTGATTTCTAATCTCGCGGGTGATTTGGGCAAGGTGAAAGACGAACGAGTCAAGCTCCAGATGGTCACGCATTTCTATCTGGCGGATGCTGAATATGGCACTCGACTGGCGAAGGCGGTTAATGTCGACATTAACAGTGTTAAGGCAAGATCCGAAGCCGTTAAAAGCGGGGCAATGCCTGATAAATAGTTAGTGATTAGTAAGGTGCATGGAGTAAAGCGGAATGCGCCAGTCTTTACATTTCCCGCTCAATTGGTGCATTCCGCTTGCGCTCCGTGCACCCTACTTAATACATATCTATAAAACGTGAGGCGAGCATGCTTCGTCACCGAATGCTCCGCTGGCTGTCCCGTGCGGCCATGACTTTAACCGTCTTTACTATATTGGTCGGGTTGGCCGGATGGGCGGCCTTTGAATGGTCGTTCCCCATGCCCGAGAAAACCGCGCTGGTTTCTCAACAGGGGGTCTTGCTGGATGAAGCCCAGCAGGCTCAACTGGTGGAAATGGTCTTTCAAGCCTCGCGGGAAGACGATGTGGAAACTGTGCGGGAGTTTCTGTGTGAAGGATTCACGCCGAATGTCCGGAATTCTCGCGGCGACACACTGCTTTCCGTCGCGGTCTATAACGGCAGTTCTCGCGTGGCCCACGAATTGTTGGCCCATCATGACATCGACCTGGAAGCCAAAACCCGTATGGGTTTGACGGCTCTCTCAGCAGCAGCTTTCAAGGGAGAAAGCGAGCTGATCAGGCAATTGATTAATCGTGGTGCTGACCCCAACCGGACTAATGGAGTCGGGCAGACACCGCTGATGTTCGCCGCGCTTTCTGGAAAACTGGAAGCCGCTAAAATTCTGGTCGAGCGAGGGGCAAAACCAACGGCACAGGATCATCTGGGCAACACCCCACGTTCGCTGGCACGCATTCAAGGCGCCACCGATGTGGTCGCCTGGCTGGATCAGTTTGCAGGGGATAAGTTAACGGATGTGGAAGAGTCACTTGAAAAAGCGGAAGACTAAATACCCCTCACCCCGGCCCTCTCCCGCAGGCGGGAGAGGGAGTTTTAATCCTTCTCCCTGAGCGAGAAGGTGGCCGTAGGCCGGATGAGGGGGACGTGTGACTCTCTGTGAACGGAAGTATGTTGTCATCGATGAAGTGTGATCGATAGCTATCTGAAACACGGATAGTTAAATGCCCCTCACCCCGGCCCTCTCCCGCAGGCGGGAGAGGGAGTTTTTGGATAGGGTCTAATTGCGCTGGAGTTGCATGGCTCGCAATTCTTTGGGGAGCGGGAAGGAGACGTGCTCTTCACGAATGGTGCGTTCATCTACCACAGCGCCATAGTGCGTGCGCAGATATTCGATGCAATCCTGTACGACCACTTCAGGCGCGCTGGCACCGGCAGTGATCAGAACGCACTCAACTCCTTCAAACCACTCGGGCTTGAGTTCATTCGAGCCGTCGACGAGGTAGGAAGGCTTGCCGCCGTTGGCGCCCAGTTCCATGAGGCGCCGACTGTTGGAACTGTTCTGGCTCCCCAGCACAATCACCAGATCAGCTTCTACGGCCAATTGGGCAACCGCTTCCTGTCGATTGGTGGTGGCGTAACAGATATCTTCTTTCGGCGGTGATTTGATCCCCGGGTAACGGCGTTTAAGCGCTGAAATCACGCGGCTGGCTTCTTCCACCGAGAGCGTGGTCTGGGTCAGGTAAACCAGTGGGTCTTCCTGTGTGAAGGAAAGCTTGGCCACATCGTCGTCGGTCTCGACCAGCGTGATGCTCTGAGGCGCCTCACCCATCGTGCCGATCACCTCGTCGTGTCCTTCATGGCCGATCAGAATGATGTTGAATTTTTCACGTGCATACTTAATGGCTTCCAAATGAACTTTGGTCACCAGAGGGCACGTGGCGTCGATGGTTTGCAGCTTCCGCTCGCGTGCCGCCTGACGAATGACTGGAGAGACGCCATGCGCGCTGTAAAGGAGGATCGATCCTTCCGGGACTTCATCAATCGTGTTGACGAAGGTCACCCCCTGGCGCGTGAACCGATCCACCACATACTTATTGTGGACGATCTCATGGTAGACAAAGACGTTCGGGCCGAACATCCGGATCACTTCATCGAGGCATTCGATGGCCATGTTCACGCCGGCGCAGAAACCACGAGGATTTGCCAGAAGGATTCGCATGCGATCTGTCCCTGAAGGCGGTGCGCCAGAAGTCACTTTGTTCACACAGAAGAATCATAACAAGAAATGGGCTGTCGTCTCTCAACTCGGGATTTTCGCTCTGCTTCCCGGAAAACAGACTTTCCCGAACGTCAGACAGCGCAGTGGCGAGAGATCTCCCAAAAAGAAGCAAGGAAGTTGCCGTTGAAACGGTCGGACTTCCGTGTCAGCCCTCTTCAGTACGTGTACTTTTGTTGATATTCAAAAAAGAGGGGCTAACAATTGATGTTCTCATGCTAATCTGTCGATATGATCTGGCTAAGCCGACTGGGGCAGGATAACGTATTCTTAATCTTCTGATATTCTTGATTGGTACTCAACGGGCGTCATTATGTGGTCTATTCGCGGTGGTTTGGGTGTTTTGTTTCTGGCCAGCGGCCTGCTGGTGTCTCTGAGCGGATGTGGCGGCGATGGCATTGATCGAGCGGTTGTGAAAGGGAAAGTCACTTTTAATGGTCAGCCGCTGGAGTCGGGATTGATTCTGTTTGTGCCTGAAGTCGGAACCACGGGCGCCCCGGTGCAGATTCCCATCAAAGACGGCGAATTCAATTCATCCACTGCCTCGACTAACCGGCAGGGTGTGGTGGTTGGGAATAATAAAGTCGAGATCACGTCCATCCAGGCCACCGGCAAGCAAGTCAAAAATCCCGATGGTGTCATGGAAGCCCAGCAGGCCCAGGTGATTCCGCCCCGTTACAACACCAGCACGGAACTGACAAAAACAGTGCAAAAGGGAACCAACGAGTTCACGTTTGAACTGACCAAATAGCTTTTCGTCATGCACTCTTCCTGATAAATCACGTCAGCCATTAAATCTGTTTCTCCGATTGCTGCTAAGTCCTATCTCTATTTTCCGTACTGACTTTTCCTGATCATTGATTACTGAGGGATTGCCATGTTTCCACGTTCGTCCTCCCATTCACCGCAGATGTTACGACATCGATCCGCCTTTACTCTGATCGAGCTGCTGGTGGTGATTGCGATCATCGCCATTCTGATTGCGTTGCTCTTGCCAGCCGTGCAGCAGGCGCGGGAGTCGGCTCGCCGAACCGGTTGCCGGAATAATCTGAAGCAAATGGGTCTGGCCCTTCATAACTACCACGATATCTACAACTGCCTGCCCATCGGCTGCCTGTTTGAAGACCGTGGATCAGTCACCTTGCCTAACGATTCCAACCGCACGACGTGGATGGCCAGAATCCTGCCCCAGATCGATCAGGCCCCGCTGTTCGCCAAAGTTGATTTCAGTCGTCGAGGTAGCGGCTCCTTCGATCCCAACAATGTGCGGAATACGAACATGCCTGCCTACAGATGCCCAAGTGATATTATTATCCGCACAACCCTTCATGCGGATCATGCTCCCACGAGCTACGCCGCCTGTATTGGAGGAAACCATTATCGCCTGCATGGCAACGGGGGAGTCGTCGCGACATCCACTTCCGGTCATGGCAGCCAGATTGCCGGAAACGGCGAATGGTCACGCATGGTACTCAATAATGGCACCGAACCTGGAGTCTTTGCTCCGAATAGCCACTGCCGATTTTCACGGATTACTGATGGCACATCGAACACCATGGGCGTTGCTGAAATTATTGCTGGACATGACATTAAGGAAATGACTGGTACAGACGTAATAGATTGTAGTCAGCCAGGAACAGTCCGTGCTCGCCGTGGCTACTCCTGGATCTGGGGTAACACTTCCACTTGGGCTTACACTACCAACACCACTCCGAATTTCAACAGCGAAGATTGCGAACGCTTTGACGTTTACATCAACGCGGGATCCCGAAGTAAACACACTGGCGGTGTGCATGTTCTGCTGTGCGACGGTGCTGTTCGTTTCGTCAGCGACAACATCAACCGCGATATCTGGCGTAACCTCGGCCAGCGCGCCGACGGAAACGTCATGGGCGAGTTCTAACCCGGATGCCATGATTTAACGGCGCCGTGTGTGACATGCTTGCTCCACCCTTGAGCAGTTTGGGGTGGCGTATGAGAGTCAGTTATTGATCCACGATTGGGTCTTACGCTGCCAGCCCCTTGCGGGGTTTGGGGCGGCGTATGAAGTCAGTTGTTGATAAACGGATGGGTCTTACGCCGCCAGATCGGTGGGGACATACTCAGTGCCGTGTCACGGCTTTGTCTTCGGGATGATGTCGCCGCAACGTCCTCCGTTGTCGGACTTAACAACAGAAGAGACCCGAATTTTATACTTTGACTATGCACTCAGGATTGATGCCTTTTGTGCCATGCTCGAGCAACGCGTTGAAGCGGAAGGGACTAACCGCCCCCGACCAGCGTCACAACCTCCAGAAGATCGCCGGGAGAGAGCAGGGTGGTCGCATGGATTTTTCGGGAAATCACCTGACCATTCAGCTCAATCGCCAGATACCTTGGCTCCAGTTGCAGGAGGCTGACCAAAGCAGTCAAGGTCGTGGCTGCGGGGATCTCGCGTGGCTGACCATTAATCTGGACGGTAATCGTCTGTGCTGGGATCGTCTGTGCTGGGATCGTCTGTGAGGGAATCATCTGTACCGGGGTCGTCTGTGTGGGGTCGTCGTTTGCCTCTATTTCGGCCATGAAACCAGCCTTTGCTTGAGAGCCTCGGTCGACTCCACTTCACCAGCCGCCTGACGAGCCACAAATTGACGTTGATATTCGTCAATCGCGGACTGCTTTTCTCGCTTCACACTCTCTGCCAGACGATCGATAAACAGCACTCCATCCAGATGATCATTCTCATGCTGCACCGCCCGGACGGCGAGATCATCTTCTCTGGCCGATAGTTTGAACTCGAAGCAACGCCCTTCGAGGTCAAAGGCTTCAATCAATACTTCGCCGGCGCGCTTCACGGGAGCGTAAAGTCCGGGAAAACTGAGGCAGCCCTCTTCCCCTTCGCACGTTCCTTTGCGATTGAGGATTTCGGGGTTAATGAAAACCAGTTCTTCGTCTTTTTCAGCCGCATCACCCGTCAGATTCAAGACAAAAAACCGTAAGGGAATTGCGACCTGATTAGCCGCCAATCCCACGCCATTCGCGGCGTACATCAATTCAAACATCTCGGAAACCGCCTTGCGCAATTCCGAGTTGATCTCCTGAACCGGAGCCGATTGATGCCGCAGGGCGGGATGCCCATATTTGACGATTTCCAAAGCCATGAACCATTCACCCGTCTAAGACGTCTTCTCATCCCGAACGACACGACTCGAACGAAACCGTGATTGCAACTGGGGATTGTAATCGGAGTAAGCCAGGAATCGAAGCGCGGAACAATTCCTACGCATTTCCAGCGAAAATTTCGCCAGATGTCGCCAGCCAGCAACTGGTGCCAGAAAATGCAAGCATGGGACACAGAACGCTATATCCAATGGGAATGCGTCTCAGTCATGAGCCACCTTTCACGTTGCCAACGGATGTTAACAAGTGGTGAATTTCCACAATGGAGGCTGTTGCCGCGTAGGGATCTTCGAGGCGACGCTGTAACACGGCACTACTTATTCCCCTGGATTACTGGTACTGTGGGTTGATTGGTCGCCGCATCATTCGGGAGGACGACAGTCAGCACGCATTATTAACGGGCCGTGGGAGTTTCATTATGCAGCGTCTTACCGATCAGGGTTGGCAGAAAGTTCTGGAACTTTCACAGCGTTATAACGTCAGCACGGACGCTGTCATGACGATGCTTCAGGCGGTCTCCAATGGCGGCGGAACCATGGCCCAATTCTTTCATTCCGAACTCGGCGGCGGCGGCCAGTGGATGCAGGGCGGGATGACAATGGTCGGGGACATGTTCAATCATGGCCTCAAGAACAAGGTCGACGGCCTGTGTAGCGAACTGTCGCAACTCCTTCAGCAGCAGCCTTTTGTCCCCACGCCTCCACCGGCTCCCCGACCCGCGTTTCAGAACTTTGGCGGTCAATCCCAGTCGCAGGGTGGTTCAGGTCAGTGGCAAAACGGCCAGCAGCAGGGCAACGGCAATGTCAGTTTGTTTGTTCCCGGCTCTTTCGGAAACTCGTCGGGGTCATGGTGGCCGGCGGAACTCGGCAGCCCCAATGGCAGCGGCGGCCAGAACAACATTCGCTATGCCTACTTCTCGAACTCCCGGCGGCTGGCTGTCGATATCGGCGGGCGAGTGACGGTTTACGACACGCTCGACAATCAGATTGGCGGCGTCTCGCAACAGCAGGGATCCGGTGGCTCGCTGACACTGACCAGCCAGTACGGCACCATCGATGTGGCAACGCTCCCGGTTGTCTCCGTCAACGGACAGCCGCCCCAGAACTCTGCACAGCAAAACCAGCAGCAGAACCAACCGGCCCCGTTCCACAACCCGCCCTCGTTTGTGCCCAATTCCAACTCAAATTCTAACTCAAATCCTAGCGGGAATGGTTCCAGCGTCACGAGTGATCAGGAAGCCGACATTTTCGCAAAGATCGAGCGTCTTGCAGGTTTGCAGCAGAAGGGGATGATCACCCAGGACGAATACGCGACGAAGAAGTCCGAATTGCTCTCCCGCTTATAATACCAGCCATGCCTGGCTCCCGAGAGATGCGATGTTAGCCGCTTCAGGCCGGTAAGCTTCATGTGAAATCAAAAGGCTTCGAGGAGTGCTCTCGAAGCCTTTTGCGGACATGTGATCAGTCTCAGGTCATTCGCGAACTCTCTGGGAAATGAGTGATGGCACCAGGGATTCGGCCTTGGGGGATCTGGGGCTGATCCCTGTGACATCAAAGCCTGTCGCGTCGACTGACCTACTCGATTACCAACCGCAACCGGGATACCAGGGGCGTGGTGCAGGGTAGACTGGTGCCACGGGATACACAGGGACTGGTCGATAGACCGGAGGATAAGGGCGATAAACCGGACCGCCATAGATCGGGCCGGGATAACCTCGGTTGTATCCCACACCAAACCCGCCGCCACCGATGGAAATCGAGAGCGACTTGTTCGATCCTCTTCCATAATGGGGGCCACCGGAGGGATACCCGCCATGGTGGTGGCCGACGGTATGCACAGGTGGCCCCGCCTCGGCGGTGCTTCCGGTTGCCAGGCCCAACGCCACAATTCCAACTGCCGCGATACTCAGAAATGTCTTCATTTCCCGTCTCCGTTTCTCAATATTCATTGAAACACCTCTGTCATCCATTTCCTCTGGATCAGAGATGCCAAAGTGAATCGCAACGGCCGGGCCAAAGCTTCATAGCTGAAGAAGTTTTCCATAACACCTTTTATTTTCAGCAGTTATTGCCGAATCCTCCATTTTTAGGATTCGCTCACATTGATTCTGTTGAAATCAAACTGAATACTCCTCCGGTGTTTTGACGGCAGCAACTTCCGAACGCTCACCCCGCTATTCTTCCTGTAGGTTATGGATTACGTACACTTCCAATCCGCTTCAAGCTGCGCATTTTCACTGCCGATACAATATGTAGCCACCACTTTCTCCACAGACTCACTGAATTCCCGATTCGTCTTCACCAAAACGAGTCGGAAGGTAAGCTATGAAGCCTTTGATTTTCCGCAGGAACGCTCAACACGCGGAGACAGAAGCGCTGCGGCCTTTACTGCTTCAACTCAAGCAAAACCTGCAAGAAAACAGGCAGTGGGAAGAGATTATTGAGACTCTCTATCAGGAATGGCGAGAGCAGCAGTTGGTGCCCAATAAGCAGGTTCCCCCTCAGGTCAGAACGGAATTTCGTTCAGTGGCATTTCCGATACAGGAAGCCAACCTCTGAAACATCGTGAGCGTCAATTCTCGGTCAAAGAGGCGTCGGCAAATTCCCCAGAACGATTTCCAACATAAGTAATGACGGGGTGATTGTTTGCGACACTTGTCGCACTGTCATGTCGCCACATTCCGACAGCATGTTTTGTCAAGAAATTCGTCGGCAATTGCCGAAGACCGCTCTCGACAGGCTGTTCATCATTCATTACTTAACGAGGCTCATCGCTGGACGTTCAGGAAGAATGTCCAGCGGATATTTCCCGAATCAACCCCCACGACCAAAGCAGGATGCTCGCCGGTGAACTTCACCGGACATCGTGAGGAAACCGCCAAATGCCATTTCGTCAGTACATCATCCCCCCTGTTTACCTGGCAATTTATGCGCTAACCTATGTGTTGGCGTTTTCTCTCCGTTTTGATTTTGAAATTGAAACGAGTGCCTGGCAGACGTTAATGCGCACCATTCCTCTGGTGATCGCCGTCAAATGTCTCGTCAATCTGCTGACTCAACAATGGCGACGAAAGCACCGCTACACCTCGCTCATTGATGTGGTTTACATCACGGGTGACGCCTTCTTCGCCGCGATACTGATGTTGGCCATGAATGCCTTTCTCCCATCTGGGGGAACCATTCCCCGTTCAATCGTACTGATCGATCTGATGCTCACCGTGCTGGCGATTGCAGGTCTGCGCTCGGTCATTCGCGGCTACTGCGAATCTGTCCATCCGCGGATTCATCGCAAGTTAGGTGGCATCTCCGAAATCCCCACCCGTCGGGCCATCATTTATGGAGCCGATGTCAACTCGGTCGCGATTCTACGAGCCATTAAGAGCAGTCAATCCGAATACCGGATTTGCGCGTTTATCGACCCCGAAGGTCACGCACAATCGGGAATCATTGGCGAAGCTCAGGTCTTCAGTGGTCAGGTCGATCTGGCAACCGTCGCGACCAGGGTTCGAGCCGAACTGCTGCTGATCCCGTCCTCAACTTCCGGCCGCGTCGTGCGGGAATTACTCATTCAATGCCATGATGCCGGTCTGTTGGCACATGTCATTCCTGCCGTTGATGAAATCGTCAACGGACGTTATCGGCTGGCCACCCGCGAAGTCACCATCTCTGATCTGCTCCGCCGTGATCCGACAAAACTGGATATGGACGGCATGCGAAAGTATATCTCAGGCCATCGTGTCCTTGTGACCGGGGCTGCGGGAAGTATTGGCTCGGAACTCTGTCGTCAAATCCTGGCATTGGGGCCAGAAACTCTGGTGCTGCTCGATCAGTCCGAGTTTGGCATTTTCACGATGGAGCAGGAACTTCTCACCACCACCACAGGCGGCACACGCCTGGTCTATGAAATCGCCGATATCCGTGACGCTGATGCCTTGGCGCAAGTCTTCTCGGATCATCGCCCGCAACTTGTTTTCCACGCAGCGGCCTACAAGCACGTTCCCCTGATGGAATCGAATCCGCAGGAAGCCATCCGTAATAACGTCTTTGGTACGAAAACTCTGGTTGATACTGCCGACGAGTTTAATGTCGAGCGATTTGTGCTCATCTCGACCGACAAGGCGGTTCGCCCCACGAATATCATGGGATCGACGAAGCTGTTCGCCGAGAAATACCTTCAGGCCACTTCGCAGAAGTCCAAGACGCAGTTTATGACCGTCCGCTTCGGCAACGTGCTGAACTCGGCTGGCAGCGTTGTTCCCACTTTTCGCCAGCAGATCGAAGAGGGCGGCCCCATCACGGTCACGCATCCCGACATGGTGCGTTTCTTCATGACGATCCCTGAAGCCGTACAGTTGGTGCTGCAGGCAGGAGCTATTGGCACCACCGGCGGCGTGATGATTCTCGACATGGGCGACCCTGTTAAGATTCTCGACCTCGCCCGCGATATGATCTATCTCTCTGGTCTCAAATACCCCGATGACATCGACATTGTCTTCAAAGGCCTGCGCCCTGGCGAAAAGCTCTATGAAGAACTCTTTTATGAATCCGAAGTGAGTGCCGAAAAGATCCACGATAAAATCTTCCTGGCGCATCGGGCACCGATCTCCACCCGGTTAGTCAAAGAGTCGCTGGCGCGCCTGCAATCGTCTCTCGCGTTGTCCCGCACAGCATCCGCTGAAACGCTCCGGGACATTACGGCTCAGTTCGTAGCCATCGATGAAGGCCAGCCTCTTCCCGAAACCATTGCGCCGCCTCTTAAGAAGGCCGCTTAGTGCCGCGTCATCATTCAAGATTGAGGTTGAATCCGTTGCGATGTCACACGGCAGAAGACGTGACATCGCATCGAACCTCAAAATAAAGCGACATCACGGCACTAGGCAACATCGCTGGCGGGCGGTAGCCTCATGCTGGGGAAAGAGGTGCAGCGGGGCGCTCAGGACGAATACATCGCTTCCAGCCACAGGATAGGCCGGGAAGCGATCCACCGGGATGCGAAACCACTCACCATGATGTGTCCATTCTGCAGACATAGCGAAACGAAAGTCATCGACTCGCGAACGAGCCAGGATTATATGATCCGTCGCCGTCGCGAGTGCTTAGGCTGCGCACGCCGGTTTACAACCTACGAAACGATTGAAGAATCGCCCATTCGCGTGATCAAGAAGGATGGCTCCCGTGTCCCCTTCGATCGCGACAAAATTGTGGCCGGCCTGGAAAAAGCCTGCTATAAACGCCCGATCTCACCGCAACGGATTGAAGAAATCATCTCGGTGATTGAGCGGGAACTCTACGAAAACTTTGATCGTGAAGTCCCTTCCCGGGAAATCGGCGAGCGGGTGATGGAGCAGTTACGAACACTCGATCACGTCGCGTTTGTCCGCTTTGCTTCGGTTTATCGCGAGTTCAAAGACGTCAACGACTTCGTCGAAGAACTCCAGCCCATTCTTCGCGGCGAGAAAAAACGATAGTGCCGCACCACGGCTTTGTTTTGAAGTTCAATCCGCCGCCACGTTCTCTGTTGTCAGACTTGGCAATCTGTTGAAACCGCTTTCCAAGTGAGATAGTCCCGTCCTCGCTGTGACTTTTTGTCAGTGAGAGTCATTGTTTTATTGATCAGGAATTGCGTCTTTCGACGAGTTCCTGCAGCTGTTCCTGACTCCAGTGTTCCAGTTCCAGCAAGGCCACGTAGGGATCACCTTTCAGTCCCAGCACCTGGGCAAACGCCGGTTCCGTTTTGATTCCCCGGGCTTTCAGCGAACGGATATCGTCCCCCAGCGCCGGGCCACCGACCCGCAACAGAGCCTCTTCCACCAGCAGATGACGATAGCCCCATTGGTCAGAAACAGGGACATTCTGGGCGAAAATCTCAATCTCAAATTCACCATACCGTCCATTGGCCACAAACGACACATGCCCCTGGATCGTCCGAAGACGTGAACGGTATCCCTCCAGTTGCGGACTGAGCAGAGCGGCACGTTGCTCAAATATCAATAAATCAGTGGCGTAACAGAGAACATCCAGATCGCTGCCGGGAACGTCGATTTCCAGAGGGATTGTCCCTGCCAGCACAGGAGTGAATTCGGCCAGAACGTCAGCCACTCCCAGCGAAAGAAGAACCTGTTCGGCGGCCCGTTGCCGGGGATTCGCGTTCAAAAACAGGGGTTCACACAAAGCAAATCTCAGTTTCTCCATGCCCGAAACCTCACATTGACCCGTTTTCCATTCCCGATTACACCACCTCTTGAGAAAAACCGGCAAAGACTGCCGACTGATGACTCATCGCCATCACTTCATTATCTCAATGAAATCATGGTGGTGAGAACCGTTCGTGAAAAGGAAGTTCAAACATCGTGTCTGGCGATATGGGTGATCTCCTCAGCCCCGAAGAAATTGAAGCCCTGATGCAAGCGGCTCGCGGGGAAAGTGTGGGAGGAGCACCCGGTGGTGAATTGTTCGGATCCCCTCTGGCTGGCAATGCCGGATCAGCGGGTTTCGGCTCACGAACGCCAGATCATGGTTCCAGCCGGGGAGCGCCTGCTGAACGAACACTTCGCCAGGCTGAGCAACAACTGGCGGCTGCCATGGCGGCCGATCTGCCGGATCGTTCGACTCGCGGAACCATCCCTGGTGAATCGCCACTGCCATTTCAGTTTGAAGAGTTTGGCCCCCCTCAAAGTCAAAAAACCTCCAGTCCCATTTTTCCGCTGGATGCTTTGCAGGATGTCGAGCTGGATATTCGCATCGAGCTGGGACGAACCGAACTGCTCATTGATGAAGTGATGCAGCTTCGTGAAGGAGCCGTGGTGCCTTTGGATAAACTCGCGGGCGACCCGGTCGATATTCTCGTCAATGGTAAGTTGCTCGCTCGCGGTGAAGTGCTGGTGCTTAACGACAATTTCTGCGTGCGAATTGCAGAAATTTTGACTCAGGATGGCTGACCCTCGATTCAGGAGAGGCCATGCGGCTCACCACGATTTCCCATCATCAGGTAACAAAAGCCGTGTCACGGCTTTATCCTGGGGTTTCATGCGTAGTGCCGTGTCACGGCTTTGTCCTAGGGTTGATGTCGCCGCAACGTCCTCCGTTGTCGGACTTAACAACAGAAGAGACCCGAATTTTATACTTTGACAATGCAGTAGTCACGTCCTCCGTTGTCGGACTTGACAACCTGTTTAGCTCTGCTTTTCAAGTTGAAAGAACCACGAGATTTTCGCGACCGCATCTTGTCGGTGCCAGCGATTTTTCCAGGCAGAATGGCCGATGGTTTGTGGTTTGGTTGACCCTGTTTCTGATGGGCTGTTTCTCTCTGACAAGTGAGTCATCAGCTCAAGAGACGCAGCCATCACGAGGCATCCCTGTTGTCAATCAGCGCAACAGCATCAATAGCAACAGCACTGGCAGTCAATCCGTAGAACCAGCCAGCTTCCGACCCGGTATTCAAGAGGGCCTGACTCCCGCCTCAACCGGTTCAGAGTCAGGCAAGTCACTTCCCGCACGAGGTGCAAGCCGGTCGACGACCAGCAACTCACAGCGAACCGCGTCTTCAGGATCTTTATGGTGGACGGTCGGCGCACTGGCGGCAGTTCTGATCATGGCCATGATCACGCTTCCCTGGCTGAAGCGACACATCCCCGGCACTGTCCAACCGCTGCCGGAATCTGCCGTTCAGGTTCTGGGACGACGTCCTCTGGAACCCCGCGTTTCATTGCAGCTTGTCCGCATCGGCACGCGCGTGCTGGTTCTGGGAATCGGGCCGGATGGAGCACGCACACTCAGCGAAATCAACGATCCCATTGAAGTCGATGTGCTGGTCGGTGCCTGCCGATCCAGTTTCGCAGAGTCTTCCACCGTCAAAAGTTTCCAGCAGTTCTTTGAGCGAAAGGCCCGCTCATGAATTTGCTCACAATTGGCCAGCATGTGCGGCACTGGATGCTCTTCTCTTTGCCACAGCCCTATGGCATGGGGTGGCAGAGACAGGCGTTTCTTCTGCTGGGCATGGCCATCGTCTGGGGAGTCTTCGCTCAAGCCGTGTTCGCTCAGGCCGTGCTGCGTGAGAACAGCCCCGGTGTGATCCGTTCTGACCGGGCGGTTCCTGCGGGAGAGACACATCAGACAGGATTGACTGATGCGTTTGGCAGTTTCCCCACGAATTCACCGAGTCAGCCGGCCACTGCCAATTTTGGTGGTCAGACCTCCGTACCGGGTCTCACACCCATGGGACTTGCTGCCCCCCTGTTACCGGCCGGGCTGGATGCTTCAAATTTGACATCACGCAGCGGGCTTTCAAATACACTCAAAATCATGTTCCTGCTGACAGTGCTCACACTGGCACCCAGCATCCTCATGATGACCACCTGCTTCATCCGGTTTGTGATCGTGCTGGGATTATTGCGGCAAGCGCTGGGAACCCAGCAGTTGCCACCCAATCAGGTCATCACCTCCATCTGCCTTTTTCTCACGTTTCTTGTGATGGCTCCGGTCTGGACGGAAGCCTATGAAGCGGGAGTGCGGCCCTATACTTCTCCTCGGCCCGGCGAGCCTCTGATCGATGAATGGACGGCCTTCAACCGAACGGTCGCTCCGATTCGCAAATTCATGGCAGAACAGATCGATCGCACTGGCAGCAGCGACTCCGTCTGGATGTTCATCGATTTCCTGCGACCGGCGGAAGACAGCCCCGCGCGAAGCACCTGGCAGGAACCAGAAACTTACGAAGACGTGCCTCTCGTGGCCTTGTTGCCCGCTTATATGCTCAGCGAATTGAAGGTCAGTTTTCTGATTGCTTTTCAGATTTACCTTCCCTTTTTGATCATCGATATGGTCATCTCATCCATTCTGATCAGCATGGGGATGATGATGCTTCCTCCTGTCCTGATCTCACTCCCGTTCAAGTTGCTGCTGTTCGTCATGATCGATGGCTGGTTCCTCACTGTGGGCATGCTGCTCGAAAGCGTCCGCCCTTCAGGATAAGAAGGCGGAGAAGCCAGAAATCAACCCTCGCCCGGTCTTTCGGGAGAGGGTGGCCGCAAGGCCGGGTGAGGATCTTTCCGATCGATATCGCGAGCCAAACCATATTCCCCAGGGATGCCGGGCGATTTGTAATAAGGCCTCTCATGGATTGATCACACAATAGATTTGAATCCGCCCTCACCCCCACCCTCTCCCATCGGAATGGGCGAGGGAGCCGCCTGATGGCTCTTTCCAACCAGAAAACAGTCCCTTCTCGTTATGACCCCAGACACTGCCGTTGAACTCTGTCGGAACGCGGTCGTCATCACACTGATGATCTGCCTTCCCAGCCTGATGTCTGCCATGCTGGTGGGCCTGGTGATCAGTCTTGCGCAGGCCGTCACGCAGTTGCAGGAACAGACACTGAGCTTTGTTCCCAAGCTGGTGATCATGGTTCTGGTCGCTCTGCTCACACTGCCGTGGTCAATGAATCTGATGGACAGTTACGCCTACGACCTTTACACAAGCATCCCCGACCGATTGTCGAGCGAATAGAACCTCACCCATCGCGCCCTTTCAGCCACCAACCACCAACTTCCAACAAATCAGATCACTATGTTTTCTTCCCTCTGGCCTCAGGCCGTCATGCTGGCTGCCATCGCTCACTTTCAGATTTTTCTGTTAGTGCTGGTCAGGCTTTCGGGCCTGGCACTGGTCGGCCCACTGCTGGGAAGCACTTCTGTACCGATGAATGTGCGGGCGATTCTGATTTTCGTACTGGCATTATTGATCACACCGACCATTGCCATTCAGACCGAACGGGGCTTCGCCCTGAGGGATGCCGATCAGAATGAAGTTCTGTCAGGCGATGAGATCTCCCCTGCTCTTGCGGCTCGCTTTGAAAATCACCCCGATGATTCCGAGAGCCAACATCCGCCGGTTCATTTGACTCAGGACGAATACACCGCCTGGCCCTCGGCTCCTTCCAGCCTGGGAGCATTAGTGCTGCTTCTGCTGGGAGAGCTGGTGATTGGCCTGTTTCTGGGCTTGGGAATTCAGATCATCCTGTCGGGATTGCAGATGGCGGGACAGATCATCGATCAGCAGGGCGGCTTCGGTTTAGGAGAAGTTTTCAACCCCGACTTGAAGACAAACGCTTCGCAAACCGGCCAACTGCTGTTCTGGCTGGGAACAGTGATCTTTCTGGTACTCGAGCCGATCGGCGGACATCTGGTGATGCTGAAAACACTGGTGGAGAGTTTTCAAACCATCCCTGTCGGACGAGCGTTCTGGGAGCCGGCCAGTGTGGAAATGCTCAACCATTTGATGCAAGCGTCCTTCTCGCTCGCCATTCGATTTGCTGCTCCCATCATGCTGGTCATGTGCCTGGTGGATGCAGCCATTGGATTTCTGAGTCATACCGTGCCGCAGATTAACATTCAGGCCGTCGGTTTCTCGTTGAAAGCCATGGTCAGCCTGCTGTTGCTTGTCACCTTATTCAGCGGGCCAGCGACTCTGGTTTCCAATACGTTGAATGAAACTTTGCAAACCTTGAGACAAGGATTAGAACTCCCCGCGCCCGGCGATCCACCACTCATGGGCAGCTAAGTCATCTGTTGTGACCGGGCCAGTGCGGAAGAACAACAGCGAAGTCAGACAAAAGCAAAAAACCACACTGGCATGCCCACAATCAAAGAGGATAAACGACTCTTCCCAACCAACAACTGGCAACTGACAACAACCCCATGTTCAATGCCCCTCATTCCTGCTTTCACGATGCTGACAGCGGCCCGCCTCGCGGCTGGCTGGATCATCCTGCCACGCGATTGAAGGTCATCACTTGCCTGTTTTTGATTCCATTGGCCGTTGTCGCTTACCGCCTGATTCAGTTGCAGATTTTCCATCAACCGCAGTTCACTCAGGTCTTTGAAGCGACCACCACCAGGACTGTCGATATCCCTGCTCGCGATGGACGGATTCTGGCCGCTGACGGAGCACCGCTGGCGATCGATGCCGAAACCTATGAACTGCGGGCCGATTATCGCTGGCTGGAAGAACCACCCCATCCTGAATGGTTGAAGCGGCAGGCCTATCAGCGGCTCTCTCGCCGGCAACGCCGCGAGACATCAATGGTCGCCTCACAGTCAGCACGATTGCTGCACGAACGGGCCGAAATGTGGCAACGACTCTCTTCGCTGCTGCAAATTTCTGCAGAGGACCTTTCCAGCCAGCGGCAGGAAATTCAATCACGAATCGAGCGGATGCGCGCCCACATTCTGGATCTGCAGACTCAGAAGCTTGAGATCTCGCCTCCCGCAAACGACCCTCTGAAACTGACAAAAACAGCATTCGATGCCACGCCAACAGGTTATTTGGCTGCCGTCACATTCCAGCTTGATGGACTTTGGAAACAGTTCCATCGTGAACTCACAACTCCCCCTGCCCGCAAGTCGGATGAGCCGTTTGTGCTGGCCGAAGAGTTGGAGAGCCATCCTCTGGTCGCCAAAATCAACGAAGAAGCGGCCTCAGTTATTCGTGCCCATCCGGAGCAATATCCCGGATTGGAAGTGCGAGTCCTGACCCATCGGGTTTATCCCGCAAAAACCGTGGCAGCCCATCTTCTGGGTGTCCGCACGCCCTTGAGAGAAGAAGAAACCCTCCAACGAAAAGAACGCTGGCCTGAGGGCGATCCTCTCGATTACCGCACGGGTGACCGGATCGGACGCAGCGGACTGGAGCTTTCCTATGACGCGCAATTGCACGGACTGCGCGGCCTCAAAAAAATTACAAAAGATCGCAATGGGAACATTGTTGATGAGCAGATCATCAGACAGGCACGTCACGGGACGGATCTGTATCTCTCGCTCGATGTCGCTGTTCAAAAGTCTGCCGAAGCCCTGCTGAATGACGCTCTTTCAGGAGCAGCCGCGACCTCAGAAAAAGCCTCGATGGGGATTTCTGCGAACAAAACTGAGAATGCCAATGAAGAGGTAAACCCCACCCCATCAACCTCCAAAAACCAGGCACCTACTGGAGGAAGCATTGTCGTGATCGATGTTCGTACGGGGCAGGTCATCGCTGCTGCCAGCGCTCCGGGATACGACGCCAATCTGCTGACTTCGCCGACACCCGAAGAATGGGAGAGGCTCTCCAGCGATGTACGGCGTCCCTTCTTTCAACGCGTCACACGCATGGCGATTGCACCTGGCTCGACATTCAAACCCCTTTCGGCGATTGCCGGCCTGGAAGCTGGCATGAAGGCCGGCGCGTCGATCGACTGCGTGGGCTATCTCGATCAACCGCACCGTGATCGTTGCCTGATTTTCCGTCATTATGGCGTTGGGCATGGTGAAACCACTTTGAGTGACGCACTGTGCCAGTCATGCAATGTCTACTTCTTTCAACTCGCCCGCATGACCGGCCCGACTCCTCTTGTGGAAACGGCCCGGCAGTTCGGGTTTGGTCAATTGAGCGGGATCGATCTTCCTTTCGAGCAGACCGGACTCCTGCCGACTCCCGACACTGCCACCAAAGCTCGGCCCTGGTATCCCGGCGAAACCCTGGGCCTGGCCATTGGTCAATCACGCCTGCAAGTCACGCCCATTCAAATGTGCCGGTTCATGGCGGCCATTGCCAATGGAGGAGAGTTGATCACCCCCAGGCTGAAATCAAACTTCTCACCATTACTGGTCGATACGGAACTGATGAATTCCGAATCGGCATCATCTGATCAGTCTCTGGTTCAAACGGCCAGAGGAACGCCACACCGCCTGCGACCGCAGACTCTCGCCACTGTTCAGGAGGGAATGTTTCGGGTGGTGAATGACCCCAAGGGAACTGCCTATAAGACGGTCAGACTCAAGGAGGTTGAAATCGCCGGGAAAACAGGAACGGCAGAAGCTGGCGGAGGACTGCCCGACCATGCCTGGTTCGCGGGATATGTCCCCGCAAAACAACCCCGGTACGCGATGACCGTGGTGCTGGAGCATGGAGGGAGCGGCGGAAAACAGGCCGGCCCCATCGCTCGCGAAGTCGTCCGCGAGATGCTGAAACTGGGACTCGTGACAACAGGTACACTGGCCCAATATTCCGAAGTCTTACCGGCACCGCTTCAATGACCGGACAGACTCTGTTTCATGCGTTGCGGGCAACAAGCATCGAAAGGATGCGGACATTTGCTGAAGGGAACTTGAGCTTGGGCAAGTCCGTCAGTGGCACCCAACGAAAAGCCCCTTCCAGAGTTGTCTCTGGCGTTGTTTCCATGCCAGGTTGACATTTCCAGAACTCGATGCGAAATGTCTCTGTCAGACCATCTTCAACAACTTTCGAGTGTTCCCACACATCAAGTTGCTCTAAAGGATGCACTGCCAGTCCCGTCTCTTCGAGACATTCCCGGCAGGCGGCGGATGAAAAATCTTCTCCCGCTTCAACCTTACCGCCGGGAAACTCGGCCAACCCCGCGAACGACTGCCCCGGCTGACGTTCACCAACAATAATGTGGCCATCGACAACCACAATCGCCACACCAATTCGCTTCCAGCGAACACCCATAATCAGTTCTTTAGAAGTGTTAGAGTCAGGCTCCCGCCTGCCCATGGCTTTTTGATAGGCAGAAGCCTGTTCAACATCCCCGAAGAACATCCCAAGAAAAAAACATCCTGGCGGCGTAAGACCCATTCGTGAATAAACGACTGACTCCCTACGCCGCCCCAAGCCCCGCAAGGGGAAGCAGGCCAACGAGCCTGCGGATCTTTAGCCCACGTCCCGGCCGATAGGCCCAAACCCCGCGAGGGGCAAACCCCGCAAGGGGGTTAGGATTTGGAGGGGAAGGCGTCGAGGGGAGGTGCACCCATGATGTGGTATCCTGAATCAACGTGGAGTGTCTCGCCGGTGACGCCGGTTGACATATCGCTGAGGAGATAAACGGCTGACTTGCCGACATCTTCTGCGGTAACGTTCTGGCGCATGGGCGACATGGTGTCGTACATGGCCAGCATCAGATCGATCCCCTTGACGGCGGACGAACTGAGGGTGCGGATGGGGCCGGCACTGATGGCGTTGACGCGGATTTTGCGTTGACCAAGTTCGGCAGCCAGGTACTCGACGGCTGATTCCAGAGCCGACTTGCACAGACCCATGACGTTATAGCCCGGGATCACTTTTTCACCGCCCAGGTAGGTCAGAGTGATGATGCTGCCGCCATCGTTCATGATCTTCTGGGCACGGTGCACGACGGCCAGCAGGCTGTAGACGCTGATATCCATGGACATCTTGAAGCCTTCGCGGCTGCAAGCATGGACATCACCCTTCAGGTCGTCAATCGGTGCATAAGCAATCGAATGAACGACAAAATCAATCTGGCCCATTCCTTCGTGAATGGCAGCGAAAGCCTTATCCAGATCTGCGTCGTTCTGAACATCGCAGGGGATGACATGCTTGGCACCGAGCGGATCCACCAGCTTGCGAACCCGGCGTTCCATCTTGGGATTTGCCGGATCTTTGTCGGGCAAGAAGGTGAAGGCCAGTTCGGCCCCTTCAGCGTGCAGCTTTTCGGTGATTCCCCAGGCGATGGAGTAATCGTTGACCAAACCGAGAATCACACCCTTTTTGCCTGTGAGCAAGCCCATCGTCGATATCCTTCCGCCGATCCCTGATTTTCAGGGAGTTTCCATCATGATCCTGAACGAGATCCGGCTGGTCACCCCAACTTCCAAAAGAAAATGGGGTTAAAGCCCGACCACAATGTCCCTGAACATATCGGCCATTGAATCAACCAGCAACCACAACCGCATCTCCCGGCTTTTCCTGAGCGCCATGGCTCCTCTTTGGAAATTCACACGGTGATCCTGCCGGGACATCACTTTGCGTGATCCGCATGACGCAACGGGATGAATTGGGGAGTGAACGACTCTTGGTGTCCGGAAACGCTTCGGAGCCAAAGCAGCGTCATTTCGCCGAATGCCTCAAAATTCTTATTGACGAAATACGACAGAACGTCAATCATCCTGACGTATTGACTTATTTTGTCAGTACGGCAGGTTCGTGACAGGAAAGTGATGAGCGCGACCTGCGTGCCTGTTCCGGCAGGTCGTCATGCGTTTGGGATACACGCAGTCAAGGGAGTCTTCATGCGTCTGACATTCAGCATTCTGTCGATAATGTCTTTAGGATGTGCTTTGGTCGCTCTGGGTGGAGAGCCTGTCTTGCGAGGCGAGGCTTTTCCGGCCAAAGGAGGCCAAGCCCCGGTTTTCATGGTCGAGCGGGGAGTGAAGGAAACGGAGCGCGGCCGCGTTTATTTTGACCGTTACACCGATCAGAACGGGCAGCTTGCCACTTCCATAGAAGCGGCTTACGAATCCGGAAAGCTGGTGACAGTGAAGTTTGACCAGCATCAGTTAGGAGAGACCTCAACCGCCGAAATGAATCACGGCAAAGTGACCTACTCTCACACATCGGGCGGCAAGACGAAGCAGAGCACGGAAAAGGACACAGGGGAGATGGTCGCGGCCCCTGCGATTCCTGACTTCATCATTTCAAAATGGAATGAACTTCAGGCGGGCAAGGCTGTTGAGTTCACGATGCCAATTCCTGCCCGTCATCAGGCTCTGGGCTTCAAGTTGTCGAAAGAGAAGGGCTGGTCACAGTCGGGGCGGGCTTTCACCGAAATCAGAATGGAACCTTCAAACCCGATTTTTCGCACACTGGGTGAGCCAGGATATTTCGTCTTCGACGATCAGAGCAAGACGCTGGTGGAGTATCGCGGAAGAACGGTGGCCAAGACAGGGACTGCGGGGAACTGGAAAGATTTTTCCGGGCGGGTCGTGTACCGCCGGGCTGCTGAGACCACGAAGTGACGCATCGCAACTCGTGATGGTGGCAGCAGAAATTGTCACGTCCGCCAATGGCAGGAATTTTCCAGACGCTTTCATGCTTCGCAACTCACGTGAAATGAACCGGCATTGATCATTGAGAAAATACGATGACATCACAATCAGCGATTCCTGCTCAGCCTCCTCTCATGAAGACCTCGCTGCGCTGGTGGCCAGCGGCCATGCTGGTTGTTGCCATGTTGCTGTTGCGGATGAGTCTGACATTGGCCGAATCGTCGTCGATTCTGTTGATCATGACCTGTTTTTTCGGGCCAGCGTTAGTCAGTCTTTTGATCCTGGTCTGGTGGCTGGCTTTCAGTCGGGCCACCAGACGTGAACGAATTGTTGGCGCGGCGGGAGCGATCGCATTGATCGTGATCTCGATCCTCCTCCTCCATCCCACACTGACCGGGATGAGAGCCATCATGTTCGTAGTTCCTTACGGCTTTGCAGCCTTCGCGGTCACGCTTTGTCTCCTGGCTTCACGTCCATCGTTACGCCTTCCCCTATCACTGATCGCGACGGCGCTGACGGTCGGCTACTGGGATCTTCTGCAAACTTCCGGATCGACCGGTGCATTCGTGCCGCAACTCTCCTGGCGCTGGGAGCAGACAGCCGAAGAAAGGTTCCTGCAAACCATCGCCACCACTCCCGCCGCGTCTGTTCCTGCCCTGACACCTGCATTTACAGAGACGATTACCGTTGCTTCTGCGGAATGGCCCGCTTTTCGGGGGCCGCAGCGGGATGGTCGACAACCGGGCATTGTGTTGAATACTGACTGGGTGCAGACTCCCCCGAAATCGATCTGGAAGAAGCCGATCGGCCCGGGATGGTCGTCATTTTCTGTGGCTGGGAATCGGCTCTTCACCCAGGAACAACGCGGCGACGACGAAGCTGTCGTCTGTCTCGATGCCACTACGGGCGATGTCCTGTGGGTCAGTGCCTATCCCAGCCGGTTCTGGGAAGCGACAGCCGGGGCCGGCCCGCGTGGCACTCCCACAATCGCCGATGAAGGACTGTTCGCATTGGGAGCCAACGGAGTGCTGGTCGCGCTCGATCCTTTCACAGGGATCAAACGTTGGACGCGAGATTTACAAAAAGATGCCGGCCGTAAGCCACCCATGTGGGGTTATGCCTCTTCACCCCTGGTGACACAAGGACTGGTGGTTGTGTATGCCGGTGGAGAGGGTGACAAAGGCGTGTTGGCTTATCGCGCGATTGACGGTGAACTGGCCTGGTCGGCTCCCTCGGGAGATCACAGTTACAGTTCTGCTCAACTGGCAAAGTTCGATGAGGTGTCAGGGCTATTGATGAGTACCAACGCCGGACTCCAGTTTCTTGATGTGGCAGATGGTCACATCCTCTGGAACCATCCGTGGCCGGTCGAGAACTATCGCGCCTTGCAACCGTTGGTTTCTGGAAACTCGATTCTCTTCACAACCAGCCTGGGGAACGGCACGCGCAAGATCACCGTCCAGAAAGTCGATTCCAACTGGATGATCACTGAGGATTGGACATCCCGCGAACTCAAAGCCGACTTCAACGACTTCGTGGAATATCAAGGGAACCTCTACGGGTTCGATGGCAACATTTTCACCTGTGTTTCTCTGGAAACTGGCAAGCGTCTCTGGAAGCGTGGTCGCTACGGAAGTGGTCAAGTGCTGCTCTTGCCCGATGAAGGGCAACTCCTCGTCACCAGTGATACCGGCGAGATCGTGCTGTTGAAAGCTGATCCTCAGAAGTCTGTCGAACTCGCCAAAGTCCCGGCCATTGAAGGAAAAACATGGAACCATCCCGTCCTCATTGGTTCCCGACTTTACCTTCGCAATGCCGAGATGGCAGCCTGTTATGAGCTTGCTCTGGATTCAAATAATCACTCTGAAACAGCCACAGGCCTCACGACAGCAGGCAAGTAAAACCGGCATGCGTGCCATGCTTGCGGCTCTGAGCAAGCATCATGACTTCATGATGATCAATGCACCATTTCAAATGGCGAATCGTCTCAGAGTCGATCCGTGAAAGCTCCCTCGCCCGCTTGCGGGAGAGGGCTGGGGTGAGGGTCTGATGCATCACCAGCGAACCACTGGCAACATTCGCCCCTTCACCCGGCCTCCGGCCACCTTCTCCCTCAGAGAGAAGGATTTATCGTGATGCTTCAACAATCGATTCGAGAATGTCTCGACTCATCAACAACCATCGCAGGAGAAGGTCATGAATCACATGAGTCAATGGACGGCTCGCGATATCCCAACGCAACATGGCCGTTCGGCCGTCATCACCGGCACGGGAGGTATCGGGTTTGAAGATGCCCTGGCACTGGCAAGGGCTGGTGCCGAGGTCATTATCGCAGGCCGCAATTCGGAAAAAGGGCAGCATGCGGTATCCAGAATCCTCAGCGAAATTCCCTCAGCGACCGTCCGTTTTGAGCCACTCGATCTGGCAAGCCTTGAGTCGATCGCAAACTTTGCTTCACGCCTGCATGACCAGAGAGATCATCTCGATTTGCTCATTAATAATGCCGGTGTCATGGTGCCACCAAAACGGCTTCTGACGATGGATGGTTTTGAACTGCAACTTGGCACCAACTACCTTGGTCACTTTGCGTTGACGGCGCAACTATTGCCTCTACTGCAAAAAGGGAAGAATCCTCGTGTCGTGACCGTCTCAAGCATTGCGGCAAGAAATGGCATGATCGATTTTGATGATCTTCAGGCCCATCACAACTACCACCCCATGAAGGTCTACAGTCAATCAAAGCTCGCCTGCATCATGTTTGCCCTGGAGTTACAACGACGCAGTGAAGCCGGGGAATGGGGCGTTACCAGCATGGCTGCTCACCCGGGTGTGTCACGCACTGACCTGCTTCACAACGCCCCGGGGAAATGGAGCACGATTGGCATGGCCCGTAGTTTATTGTGGTTCCTGTTTCAGCCGGCACCACAAGGCGCGTTACCAACACTCTTTGCCGCCACGTCTGCGGAGGCAATGCCAGGAGCTTATTACGGCTCCAGACATCTTGGCGAAACCCGAGGTGGCCCGGCTTTGGCAAAAGTTCCTGCGCCGGCTGCCGACAAGAGACTTGCTGCAAGACTCTGGGATGTCTCCGAAACTCTCACGGGTGTCGCCTTCCCATCCATCATGGCTGGCAGACAGGTTTCCAACACATTCTTGGTTTAGAGCCTGTCTGGGAAGGCTCAAATCCTTCTCCCTTGAGCATTGGTCTCTACACATCTCGGAATCAAGATTGAACTGGAAAAAACATCCTCTGAAAAAGTAGAAAAACGTCCTCAAAGAGATCGTTAGATTCACAGAATAGGCAAAACAGGATAGCTGGGTTTCAGGTGATGTCCCTCTACGCTTCGTGTTTTATCGTATTATTTTGGGGTTTTTGAGATGTGTAGAGACTAATGCTCCCTTGAGAGAGAAGGTGGCCGCAGGCCGGATGAGGGGGAGTATTCTCGGACAGTCGCTAAGAGTTGGCAAAAGCCGCCCGCAACATTTCCAGACTTTTGGGAATCGCGGTAGCGGCGGGTGCTTTTCCTTCAAACTCCAGCGAGAGATACCCGCGATAATTCGCTGCTCGCATTAACGCGGCATATTTCTTGTAGTCCAGATCCAGTGTATACCAGTTCCCGCCCCCATAATAAGTTTTTGCTTGAACCAGGACAGCGTGAGGCATCAAAGCCTCAAACTGCGAGTACTGATCATCAAGAAAATTCCCGGTATCCACAGTCGCCTGAAGCCAGGGGGAATTGACAGCCTGAATCACACGCAGAACACCAACTGCCGTTCGTCCTAATCCCCAGTGATTTTCCAATCCCATCACCACGCCGAGTTTCTCAGCTTCAACTGCGCATTGAGCGAATGAATCGTTCACCCACTGGAATCCTTCGTCTTCGGTAGACCCCGGAAGAACGGGTTCAATACCGCGATGAGCCATCAGGTCATCGAAGTTCTTGCTTGTTCCCCATGTGCCGGTATTCACACGAATTGTCGGGATGCCCAAATCATGCGCCAGTTGAAGGCAATGAATTGTGTGGGCAATGTTCTTTTCCCGGACTTCCCGCTTGGGAGAAACAAACGTCTGATGCGTAGACAACCCAATCAGCGGCATCCCTTCCTTGAGTGCACACCGTTTAATGGATCGGATGCCAGTCGGTGTTTCATCCGTCATCTGCCGATGCAGAATTTCTACGCCATCAAAACCATAGGCCGAAGACTTCTCGATGCACTCTTCAATCGAGAGCTTTTGGTCGGGCTTAAATTGCCAGAACGAGTAGGTCGAGACTCCAATGGGCTGCGTTCGAGCCGCGGGCTTGGCGGGTGTGGTCTCGTTCCAGTCGACACCCTGGGCTGAAGCTGAGCGAGAACCCAACATTCCCCAGGCAGCCGCCGCAGTGACCACCGACTGCGCCAGACACGCTCTTCGTGACAGCGAACGGGGAACGAGAGAATCATCATGAAGCTTGTTTTTTTGCGTTGACTCAAAATTCATGACCAGAAGCTCCAGGGAGAAAACCAACGCTTATAAAATGATGTTTCTCACCACAGAATTGCAACCCTGTTCTGTCTCAGTCGTCTCGTATTTGATAGTCTCGCTGCTGACGCGCTGGGTAGCACAGGTTGGTCGTCTGCGACCTACCTGTGTGCCGTAGGCAAAAGAGGTTTGTTGCCAGCGATGTAGTAGCAACGTAGGGCAGGCTCCCGCCTGCCGATTCGGCTACTGAAGGTTTTCAACGCCCTGGCCACAAGTCGAACAACGGACGCGGGGTGGAAGAGCGGCAGGCCTTGTTTTTATCGGCCATCAGCCTCTTGTTCTTCCAGCACACAGGTCGCTGGAAACGGGCTACCTGCGCCACCCTGCGGGACGAACGAGAAATAACTCTTACATCACCTCATACGGCATAACGAGCCGGAAGCGTCAGCGACGGACATTGGTGTTTTCGTCTTGCAAACAGCAACGTAGGGCAGGCTCCCGCCTGCCGGTTCGTGGGTGACCCAGCAACGTAGTAGTCCGCCTCGGCTAAAGTTATAGGGATCAGCATCCTTTTCTGACTGTTTTTCAAGCGAATCGCTGAAACCGGAACCCACATGATGAGTTGAGGTGAAAAAACAGAGTGCATGCCAATGCACCCGTCCCTGCCAATATCAGCTCTCAACTTCCCAAAAAACAAACCCGGCAGCCACTGTCACCAGCAACCACCGGGCCGTTTAAAGGTTCACGAGAAAAATCCACGACCGATCAGGGACACGCAGAGAGTTGCCGACGTGAAGTCACACGTCAGCCCTGCCCGCGGTCTTGAGCACCTGGCCCACCGGGTTTGTTTTCTCTGTCAATCGGTTGTTCTGATTGTGATCAATAGAAACAGCGACTGACAGGAAATGGCCTATCTTTCAAAACCCTGCCTGCTGACAGAGGATGAATCCCTTGTCAGAAGCAGTTTTTGGCCGATTGGCCGAACACCAGATCAAGCTCTCGAATTCGAGATGAGAGCGCCACAGGCCTCTCAAACCGACACTGTCTTGCGACAACACCGGCACAACGCGGCCCTGATCAGCCGCAAATGAAGGAGCTTCTTCCAGATCGCAGTCTGGCACAAAGTACCAGCTTACGAGGCGCGCCCAGCAAAGCTCCTTTAACCTATCATCCCTTGTTGCGCCAAAAACGAGAAATTGAGCAACCGTCAGGAAACTCCCCAACCCTTCTCCCTGAGGGAGAAGGTGGCCGCAGGCCGGATGAGGGGGAAACGCGTGACTCTCGGTGAAAGGGGGCACATCGTCATCGAAGAAGAGATATCTATATCTATCTGAAACACGGATAGTCAAATCCCCCCTCACCCGCAAGCCTGCCCTCTGGCGGCGTAAGCCCCATACGTGGATAAATAACCGACCTTCATACGCCGCCCCAAACCCCGCAAGGGGCTGCAGTGCTGGGTGAGGGATTTTCCAGTGGGTGTTTTCGATAGAGAAATGTGCCTGGAATGCCTATTCGCACAGCAGACACAATGATCGCTTCCTGAGCTTCGGCTCGCCCTCACCCAGCCTCTCCCATCGGAATGGGAGAGGAGCAAATCCATTAACCTCACAACCGCTATCTGGCGGCGTAAGACCCATTCGTGGATCAACAACTGACCTAATACGCCGCCCCAAACCCCGCAAGGGGCTGGCGGCGTAAGCCCCGTATGTGGATGAACGACCGACCTTCATAGGCCACCCCAAACCTCGCAAGAGACAATAAGGAAAGCGGCCACAACGGGGCCGCGAATCTTTAGTACGAGTCCCGGCCGATAGGCCCAAACCCCGCGAGGGGGGGGCTGTTCGGTCTCAGTCGCCAGGCATTATTCAGGGATGACGCAGGCTGCCATTCCAATCCGAAGGTCGTCGGCTTCTGGAGTAATCTCCCAGAGAGAGACATCCTCCAGCCATTTCCGACAGAGACCGTGCGGATCCTGTAAAAGTTGCCAGCCTCTCTGTTCTGAGGCGATTGAAGTCGCCTCCCCAGCCAGCGCTGGCGCGATTCCAGTCACCTCTCGCAGATGCCGGAGGCCGACGTTGACAACAACAGCGTTTAACGTCGGTCGACCGATCACAGCCCCTTGCAACAGCAGCAATGGAGATGGTGACTGAAGAAGAATTTCTCGCCACCAATCCTCAAAGGGCAGTGAGAGCATGAGACGCGTGTTGCTGGCAGAGTCTTCGCACAGTCGTTGCTGGTCATGAGCGGGAGGGCGATGCCATACAACAGGCAGAGAGCCTTCGCAAACCTCTTCCACAAGCTTCTGGCCAACGTCAAGCAACTCGCAGGCAGTCGCAATCTCTTCGGCAGGGACCCAGCGAAAATCGGCCCACAGGGCTGCCACATGCAATCCGGAAAGTCGTTGAAGGCCACGCGCCAGATTCACAAGATCATGTCCCCTCTGAATCCCAGCGGCTTCTTCACTCAGTCGCAATTGAATGGCCACGGGAATCGGCGACTGCCCACTGGTTTCACTCCAGACGTTCTGTAGCAACAGTCCCTGACTGTAATGATCAATGACGACCCCCAACGTTCCCGACAAACCGATATTGTGGTGAAGTTCATCGGCGAATTGACGAAGCGCGTCATCAGTGACGGGGGGAATACGCATCCAACGGTCAGGCAATGATTGTGATGCAAAGGGTTGAGCTTTGTGCCATTGATCAATCCCCGCGGGAGCCTCTTCGAGAGTCCAGGGGAGGCGAGAGTTCCAGCGATTAACCGCCTCAGAAAGGCGTTCTTGCGAAACTTTAATCACTGGTGGCTGGCAAGGTTCAAAATAGGTTCGACCTCTTTGCCGCTGAGCAAAATCGACCACGGAATCGAATGTGATCAGGCCCGTTTCAACAGCCCACACCAGCGGCATGAGAGAGTCCCAGGGATCAAAAGGAGAAAGCGTCAATCTGAACTGACAGATTCATCAGCCATGGACTGAAAGCCGACCAACGAGCCTGAAAACAACCTCAAAAATCAGCCATGACAAAGCGGTGAGACCACCAATGCATCCAAGTGGTTGTAATACGTTCCTATCCATCGCCACCACAGAAATGATGACATCAAAAGAATTTCGCCACACTCATTGATAGCAAAAATTTTGAAGCGGATGAGTTCGCGAGTGACTGGCAGAAAAAGATAAAATGGCCAGCCGTGGCCCACGGCGCTTCCGTGCAAGGCGAGGAGTCTAACCACAACACCCGGTCGGGACAAACGAGGGTTTCAGATTTTTGTAAACGCCCCAATTCTCCTGCCTGTCATCAGAAGTTCCCTGTCATGCGACAACCGGATTTTATGGTTGATTATTCGTGGCCGTAAGCTTTGTGGTATTGACGGGTGATAACAGATTAGCATCGCGCGCCAATCGCCATGAACCATCCTTTTGTCGACGAAAGACGGTCATCGCATAACCTGCAAGCTGCAAGGCCGCTTGGCCATCAAGAGGCGTGACTTTAACCGCCAATTGACTGCGGCTGTATGCCACATCACCCGAGATGACCAGCTCTTCCAGTTGAGCAGTGGCATCGATCTGCATCTGCTGCCGATTCTGTTCACAAGCGGCAAGGAACTCCGCTTTACCAAAAGGGGCACGCCCCGGCGTGAGAAAGACGACATCCTCTGTCATGAGAGACGATAGCCGTTCCACATTGCCCGTGGCGGTTGCCTCCAGCCAGTCGAACTGCAAGGTGCGTATCGAGAGTTCATCCTGGTGCATGCAATTTTTTTCTATTGATAAAGGGTTGGCATGACTCAGCCGGAACAATCCGATGTGTTGTGGCAAAAACTGATCCCGGATTCCCGTCACAAGGCATGTTCATGATGCCACTGGTCGAGACTGAGCTACAAGGGATTTTCAAAAGGTTGTCCATAGAACGGAAGATTCCGTCTTGCTTCACACTGATCCGTCGGCCACCCTTTCTGAAAAGAAACTCAATGACCTGATGCTCATAACAACTGATGCGCTGCGTGGTATTCACGAGGAGCCTGCTGATGACCACATTCCCACCTCATGACGTTCCCTCCGGCTCTCCACGACGAGATTTTCTCACCACCACAGCCAGCCTGTCGACAGCCGCCCTCCTGTCCACAATGGGCCAGAATTCTCGCGAAGCACGGGCACAGGCACCAGATAGCGTTCCATTGAAGGAGAACGTTCCTGTTGTTGCAGAAACGGTGCGTGTCGGAGTGATGGGACTGGGACGTGGCATGGCTCATGTCCAGTCAGCTCTGGCGTCGCCGGGCGTCGAACTGGCCTGGGTCTGTGACGTGGATGAAAAACGCGTGACCAGCGCAATGAAAGTCATCGAGCGCCAGTTGGCTGCGTCGTCTGAACGTCGTTCACCGCCGCAAATCACCAGCGACTTTCGCAAAATCCTCGATGACTCATCAGTCGATGCGTTGATCATCGCAGCTCCCAATTTCTGGCAGGCGCCCGCGACGATACTCGCTTGTGCCGCCGGCAAACATGTATATGTAGAAAAGCCGGGGAGTCATGATCCACAAGAAGCCATATGGATGGTGGAAGCCGCTCGCAAGCATCAACGGCTCGTGCAGATGGGAAACCAGCGACGCAGTTGGCCCGCCATTCAGGAAGGGATTGCCCGCCTGCATGAAGGCGCGATCGGTCGACTGACTTATGCCCGCTGCTGGTACAACAATTTGCGCAAGCCCGTTGGCCCGCAGACACCCGCCGAGGTTCCCGCTGGCCTCAATTTTGATCTCTGGCAGGGGCCGGTGAAGAGGCGTGAATATGTCAACAATCTCGTGCATTACCAGTGGCACTGGTTCTGGGATTATGGCAACGGGGAACTGGGAAACAACGGTGTTCACGCACTCGATCTGGCCCTCTGGGGATTCGGAGAATCGCATCTCAAAACCGTCAGTTACGTCGGAGGTCATTACCATTTGGGGGCAACGCAACAGACTCCGGACACCGGCGGCTGCCTATTCGATTATGGAACGCATGGCATTCTGTGGGAAGGCAGCAGTGCTCACGCCCGCCGCCCGGACAAGCTCCCTTTCGTCGAGTTTTACGGCGAAAATGGTTCCCTCTCCATCGAGGCCGCTGGCTATAAGGTTTACAACATGGAGGGAGCCGAGATTGCCAAAAACTCGGGCGAAGGAGGCGACCTGAGTCACTTCCAGAACTTCATTGAAGCCATCCGTGGAAATGCCAAGTTGAATTCAGAGATTGAAGTGGGCCAACGAAGCACGCTTCTGTGTCATCTGGGCAATATCTCCTGGCGTCTGGGAAAGACACTGCATGCCAGCAAAGTTCCAGCAGCCGGCAGTCCCTCCCCCAGTACAGAAAAACTCTGGAAGACCAGCCCCGAGATTGCAGCACTCTGGGGACGTAGTCAATATGCCCCCGGGTTTGAGAGTCTGTCTAAGTTCTAGCAAGTGGAAACCCTCGCCCGCGCAGGCGGGAGAGGGTGGCACGAAGTGCCGGGTGAGGGATTTCCCAATCGACGTTCCCGGTGTAATACACGTGGCAGGGTATCTATTCGCATCGCAAATGTAATGATCGCTACTTCAGCTTCGGCTCGCCCTCACCCAGCCTCTCCCATCGGAATGGGAGAGGAGTCAATCAATCAACTCCAATAACAACTGCTATCTGGCGGCGTAAGCCCCAAATGTGGATGAACAACCGACCTCATACGCCGCCCCAAACTCCGCAAGTGGCAATAAGGGAGCGGACACAACGGGGCCGCGAATCTTTAGCCAACGTCCCGGCCGATAGGCCCAAACCCCGCAAGGGGATGAGAGGATTGGTATTGGCTTTGGAAACACGGCTGGCTGATCAGCCCTGACCCTGGGCGGAATGGCAATGACTGAATAAAGAGATGTGCGTAAGAGACAGATCAGACCTGCGAGGATGTTATGTTGGATTTAGCAAACACACAGCGATGTTTCATGGTCTTGTTAAGTTTGTGGGCTTTGAATGTCTCACAAGCCATGAGTCAGGATCGACAAACCGTCAATGTCGTGGATTCACGTCTGGCTTCCACAGCAAAAACGGCGGCTCCTAACGTTGTGTTGATCTATTGCGATGATCTGGGCTATGCCGACCTGGGATGCTTTAACGCACCCATCTGCAAGACACCGAATATCGATCAACTGGCAAAAGAGGGGATCAAAGCCACTTCGTATTATGTGGCCCAAGCCGTTTGTTCGGCATCCCGTGCCTCGCTGCTGACAGGTTGCCTGCCGAACCGCATTGGCATTCTGGGCGCCTTATCTCATTTTTCCAAAAATGGCATTCATGAGAACGAAACCACGTTGGGAGAACTGTTTCGGTCGAAGGGATATGCAACGGCGATCTTCGGTAAGTGGCACCTGGGCCATCATCCCCAATTCATGCCGGGCCTGCATGGATTTGATGAATACCTGGGCATCCCTTATTCCAACGATATGTGGTCGAAAAATCCGAACGGGAAGTTTCCTCCCCTTCCACTGTTGAAACAGCAGGGAACAGCTCCTGCAGAAGTGCTGGGTTACGACACCGATCAAACACGGTTCACTACGGACTTCACTCACAACGCCATCAATTTTATTGAGCGACATGCCGGGAAGCCGTTCTTTGTCTGCCTGCCACACCCCATGCCGCATACTCCGATCTTTGTCAGTGACGAACGCAACAGCGGCGATGTCAGCCAACGCTACCGTGATGTCATTGGAGAAATTGACTGGTCAGTGGGCGAGATTCGCAAAACGCTAGCGAAGCACCAGCTCACGGAAAAAACGCTGGTGATTTTCACTTCAGATAATGGCCCGTGGCTATTGTTTGGAAATCATGCAGGGAGCACTGGGCCACTCCGCGAAGGGAAGGGAACCATGTGGGATGGGGGTGCCAGAGTGCCTTTCATTGCCAGTTGGCCAGGACACATTCCTGAAGGAACAACAACCGACATCCCCTTCGCTGCGTATGATCTATTCCCCACCTTTGCCGGTCTGCTTGACGCGCCCCTCCCTGCTCACAAGATTGATGGAGTGGACGTCTGGCCCCTCTTAAGTGGCAAGTCTCAGGCACAACCCCATCAGGCGATGTGGTTTTATTATGGCCAGAATCTGATCGCGATTCGCTCCGGCGACTGGAAGCTGGTCTTTCCGCACAGCTATGTCCATCCCGCTGTCCGCGGTCAGGATGGAAAACGCGGCCAGCTCGTCAATCGACCATTCAAAGAACTGGCCCTGTACAATCTTGCGAACGATATTGGCGAAACCAACAACGTTGCAGACCAGCATCCAGAAGTTGTCAAACAATTAGAGGCGTATGCCGAAGAGGCTCGTGCCGATCTGGGTGATGGCTTGAAAGGACGCAAAGGGGCCGGCCTTCGTCCGCCCGGCATCTGGAGCGATCCTGCAAACAAAACGGATTCTTCCCAGAACAAGTGACGATTTTCGCTCCACAACACTGCTGTTCAGAACGCTGAATTTTCGTCGTCTTACGGGAGAGTGACATTCAGAGGAGAGGGATTTTCTCCTTTCAACACATCCCAAAGTTCTGGCTTGGTTTCCGTCAGAATTTCGAGAATCGCACGTCGATCGGTTGTTGATAAATGGGCATAGTCCTCGCTCTGATCGGCATTGGTCAGAATGGCATGCAACCGGCGGATCACATAAGTTCGGACAGACGTGGGAAGCTGATCAAAAGAAGCCGAATAGATCAGATAGCTGCAAGGATATTTGAAGATCCGTGTTTTCAAATCAAAGTCGCGCAGAGAGCGCCCTTTACTGTCGCGTGGGCCACGCGCCTGAAACTCGGCTGCAAATCGAGACGCCCCCTCCACGGGCGAAGTCAGCGGAAACTCATCGGAAAAAAGCATCGTCTTCAGGACTTTATCCCCATAAGTGACCGTGCGGCGCTGGGTAGTTTCGCTCTGAAAATCTGCCGGACGCTGGAGAGCCTCATTCATCGCCTGATCAGTAGATTGAGCCATGCGGGCGTCGTAGTTGGCCTGAGTGATCGCATTGTGAAGCGGCCCCTGATGATTCAAAACCAGAAGTGCCACAATGTCGCTGTGAGGTGACAAATACTTGTCCACAGAAAACCGGTCTGACAGATCCGTGAGATTGGCGCCTGCTTCGTGATCCAGCGTCTCCTGCCGTGATTTGCCCGGCAACGTGACATTTCCCATATGTCGCAAATCGCCATGCGTGCCGCTGACATACCAACCACCCCAGCGCTTTTCAAAAGGGCTGGATTGATCGGTGTTGTACGTCCCTGCGGCAAAGTCGGGCTGGCCTGAGCGAGTTGGCACAACCGACCGCGCCAGCACACCCGGCACACCTTGCGTTCTTGAACTGGCATGGCAGACAAGACAGTTTCCCTGATCTCGTTGAAGCAGGGCGGACTCAAGTTCTTCCTGCGCAAGCGTGTAAAACACCTGACCCTGCTGAGGATCGGTCGACATGATTTCCAGCAGATCCCCGCGCGGAATCCAGCCGACATACGACTCATCGTTAAAATAGATCGCTCGCGGCGTTCGTGGAGAGATCCTTGACGTTTGCAGACTGGTTTTGGAATAGACCAGAACTTGTGAAGAGATAGGGATTTCCAACTGATCGAGCAAACTCTTCAGATAACCGTGCTCGGGAGAGTAGGAAAGCACGGCTTTCTTCTCTTCCAGTCGGGATTGCAGTTGCGTGGCAGGATCATCAACGGGAGTCGTCTCGTAGTTGATCGGCGGACGTTCCAGATCGAACTGAGCTTCAACAGGCGAGGCACTCATGAAGCAGCCAAGGATGATCAACCAGCCTCGCATTGCGTGCGACAGGGGCATGCCAATCTTGACGGACTTTGGATGTGACAACCGGGTGAAATTCAAAGCCGTAATTCCGTGACAAAATCAGGCCGGATGAAAAAATCGCATCGCAATACACCCGTCCCGTAAAATACTCACATCATCGTGAAAGAGATCAATCGCGGCTACTTTTTCCCAAAGCAGCAAAGGCGACCGTCCGAAGAAGCGGAACCCACAACAAGGCAGCCTTCAGCAATGGCAGGGCCGGCGTGAATGGATTTCCCCAAATTAAACTTCCATTCAATCTCACCGGTTTCCACCGCCAGTTGATAGAGGTTGCCATCATCTGAACC
This sequence comes from Planctopirus sp. SH287, assembly GCF_056500625.1. Classification (NCBI taxonomy): domain Bacteria; kingdom Pseudomonadati; phylum Planctomycetota; class Planctomycetia; order Planctomycetales; family Planctomycetaceae; genus Planctopirus; species Planctopirus sp. SH287. The sequence continues at coordinate 5,299,517 of NZ_CM151403.1, forward strand.
AACAAAGACCCGGCGGTCGACAATCGCCGGGCTGCTATCGACCCTCGCGCGAGTGGGCGTTCTCCAAAGTCCTTTTCCCGTGGCGATATCAATGCCATGAACCTGCTTGTCGCGTCCGCCAATCACCAGAATTTTTTCTCCCAGAGCGGCTGACGAGTGGAAGGGGAATTCCTTGTCGCTGGGCCTGTATCGCCAGGCCACTTTTAATTCCCGCCAGTTCACCGCAACCACTTCACTGGCATAAGTGCCGACATAAAGCACATCTCCCCGAAGTGCGGGTGATGCAATGAGGTAAGTGGCCAAAGGGAGGCTGCTCACTTCTTTACCCGTCTGGATATCAATCCGCCGCAGATGCTCGTCACAACCCGCGATGAAAGCCGAGTTCTCTGCAATGCCCGGAGTGCAATGGACGTAGCCGTCTGTTTCAAACTTCCATAAGGGGGAACCATCTTCCAGCTTCACACAATGCAGGGCATTGTCATAAGAGCCAAACAAGAGACGATCCTTGATGACAACCGCCCCGCTGTAAATCTCGCCATTGCTCTTGTAGATCCATTTCTTTTTGCCGGTGCCCGCATCAATGGCGTGCATCAGGCCATCTTCATCACCAGCATAAACGACCCCCGCATGCACAGTGACCGGAGCCTTAAATCCCGGAGCAAAGCTGTTGGCAGGAACCTCATCGACCGACTGATAAGCCCATTTTTTCTGTCCCGTCTTAAGATCCAGACAGGTGATCTGCCCCGAGAGCGAAGGGGCGTAGACATGACCATGAGAGATCGCACACGTCGCTTCAATCTGATCCCCAAGATTCACCTCCCACAGCAATTCCAGCTTTTCGGGAAGAGTGCCTGTGGCCACACCCGTCTGTTGAAGGTTCTGACGATAGCTGGGCCAGTCATCACCCGCGATATCGACCGAAGCTTGATCAGTCGGTGGCTTTTCCTCCTCAGCGTGAGTAGAGGAGTTGCCACACAGCCACAGTCCGACAAACAGAAATGCCAGGCAAGACACTATTCGGCAGCGTAGGCGCATCGATAGAGATCCTCGAGACTCGCGGCGTCTACTGGCCGGGGGTTGAACGTTCCTGTCCATTGTGCAGCAGCAGCCTGGGCCAATTCGGGAAGTTGGCCGTAAGAAACGCCCAATTCTTCCAGAGAACCCGGTTGACCAGACTGTTTGACAAGCTGAGCGACATAGCTTTTCAGAACCATGCCGGCATCGGGCGATGACCCCAACGACGCCTTCAAACGGCCCAGTATGTCTTGAGGAAGAGACTCAACCAATTCGGCATAAAGAGCATTGACCACCAACGAATTGAAGCCAATCACATGAGGAAGCAACACCCCAATCGCCACACCGTGCGTGGTACCGAATGTGGCGGTGAGGGGATTGGAAAGCGCATGGGTGGCCCCCAGCATGGAGTTCTCAATGGCGGCTCCCGCCCAGTGAGCGCCCAGCAACGTGGCACCACGGGCAGAAAGATGGTCAGGCTTTTCAAAGACCACTGGTAAAGCCTGAGCCAGCAGACGAAAGGCCCGCCGGCTGAACGATTGAGACACACTGTTCCGTTTTTTGGTCACATGGGATTCAATGGCATGGCTGAGGGCATCGATCCCGGTGGCCGCTGTCACGCTACGTGGCATACTGATGGCCAGTTCCGGGTCAAGAATCGCCACCCGGCAAGAAGCACGCTTATCGCCACAGGCCATTTTCACATGGCTGACAGCATCAGAAATCAGCGCAAAAGACTGAGCCTCACTTCCTGTTCCAGCCGTTGTGGGCGCCACGATCAAAGGGAGCATCGGGCCTTTGGCTTTGCCAATTCCCCAGTAATCCTTCATTGAGCCGCCGCTGGTGAGCACGAAGTTGACACCCTTGGCACAGTCGATACTGCTACCGCCACCAACGGCCACCAGAAAATCGGCTCTGGCGTCTTGCGCCACTTTGACCCCTGCTTCAACGTCATCGGTCGAAGGGTTGGGCTGAACATCACTGAATAGCGTTGTTTCGATGCCTGCCGTGCTCAGGCTCTCAAGGCAGCGTGCAATATGACCTGTGGCCAGAATTCCCGGATCGGTGAAAAGAACCACACGCGAGGCCCCATATTCCCGGCAAAAGGCTCCCAGCTGGCCAATAGATCCCGGCCCATACACCACACGTGTCAGCGGGTTGTAGTCAAATGGTTCCAGAAGATCCTGGGAGAGAGCGTCGTGCATCATTCCGGAATGGTTTCCCTGCTTGTCTCAGGTGGGGTGGCCCCGGAGGGATCGCACTCGATCGAAGGTCTCTGGGCTTATCATGGACAAGCCTGTCGTCTGTAGGGTGCATGACAATGCACCAGATTCCTAAATCGGACACAATCCCCAAACCTGAACGACGTCTTTACAAAAATCAGTCGGCGACTTCATCATTGCGAGGTGTCTCTTTGACACCCCCTTCAAGTTTGGCGCCTTCTTTAATGGCGAACAAGGTCGATTTGTTGGCAATGAAAAGAACATCGCCAGCCACGACAGGCGTCGAATAAACCGCGTTACCCATATTCACTTCGCCAATCAGATCCATTTCCTTGGAGAGCTTGAAAATCGAGATGTCGCCATCTTCGTCACCAATATAAACGCGGCCTTCAACAATCAGAGGGGAACCCCACGACGCGGCAAACATGTCGTGAACCCAATAGACGACAGGATTACCATCGGCATCGACTTTCTTGGCATCCAGACAATGAAACAACCCGCTAAAGTCGGCGATGAACAGCAGGTCATCCTTGATCGCCACCGTTCCGCATGTCCGGTGCATGGTCTCTTCAAAGTCAAATTTCTTGTTGCCATTTTTGTCGATCTGACTGTAATGCCAGATGACAGCAGAGTTCGGGTTTGGTTTCTCGACTTCGCCCTTTTTGGAATCAACCGCCTGCAATCGCCGGGGAGCCAGCGGCTGGCCTTCTTTGTCAAATGCCAGGGTTGGACTGACATCACCACGTTTGTTCGGATCAAGGCAGTAAAGATGTCCTTGCCCTTCGCCGTGCTCGGGATCTTCTCCCACACCGACATAGATCGCCCCGTCATAATAAACGGGGGTGGCGATGATATGATTGCGTGTGGCGCGCCCGCCCAGCAGATAGAGTGATTCTTTGGGGTTGGCGTCGAACTTCCAGAGGAGCTTGGATTTCCCGTTGCCATCCCCCTTGGGATCAAAACTGTAGACCCAGCCATCCCCGCCGCCAAAGACCACTTGAGCCTGATCGTTCAGGACAAAGTGGCAGGGACTTGACCATTGGCCATGGAGAATGTTGTCCCCGGGGCTGTCGTCTGTCCACAGAACTTTACCCGTGGCCTGATCCATCGCGATAAAGCTGGGAGCATTGGGAGCCGGAAGGTTGATGTGCGACTCATCCACACCGTTAGAAGTATTCACAAACAGCACGCCATCGACGGCTGTGATCGAACAGTTGCACATATTGTGCTGAGAAACCCCCAGTTGCCCCATCAGATCAACACGCCAGACAATGTCGGCTTCGTCTTTATTCTGGTTGGGTTCTGAAGTAAATGGCCCATCGTTCTCGCCATCATGGAAACCTTCTGCGTCCAGGCAAAGCACTTCTCCCCGATTGGAGACATACCAGACGCGATCCGCTTCCGCATACACCGCAGCACACACTCCCTGGAGCGGCCAGTCATGGACTCGACCTGTGGGAAGTTTCGGATTGCTGTGCTGCCACAAAAACTTCCCGGTCTTTTCGTCAAAGCAGAGAAGTGCCCCGAGATCGACGTTCTTGGGATAACGCTTGATGTAGCCGGAACCATTATTGGTGCCGACATAAACCTTCCCATTGGCAATCACCGGGTTGCCATAGGTCTGTGAACCCAGTGGCGAGGCCCAGAGAATGTTTTCACCGGATTCGATATCCCACTCGGTCGGAATATTGGTGCCGTCCGGGGTGTTGTTGCGGTAAGTGCTCCCTCCCCACTGATGCCAGTCCTTTTTGTTGACCTTCCGTGTGGCAATTTCCTTCATTGCCGCGGCGGTCGGGTCGAATTTGGTCGCCGAGGGTTCCGCAGCACTGACCGGAAGGGCAGAGGCTGCGGAGATCACCAACGCCATCGCCCAGGCAAGAGGTTTCGCCCGGTGATTGAGAAGACGTGTTGGTTCAAGCAGAGGGAAAGTCATTCCGAAACGTGTCATTCTTCAGATTCCTGAGACAAGCGGCAAAGCCGTGAGAAGCAAAATGAATTCGGCAAGTCAGCACTAGTGGAGCTTCAATTCTGATTTGACAGGTTAAGCAGTGGGTCATGAGCAGGCCAGCGAGCCTGCGGACAAGCTCAACAACCTGTCAGAACAGAGTGGTCGTACCACTAGCTCCGTGGGAGCACTTTCACGTTATCAAAGAAGATTTCCGTGTCTTTTGCATTGCCAAAAAGGCCTGGGCTTCCGTGAAAATTCGCAGGTTGGTCAATCCATTCGATGGTCCAGGCTTCTGGTTCGGGATCGTCTTTCTTCCAGACTTTGCCGCGAATTTTTGAAGCGGGGGAACCGTTCTGTTCGACGGTATCAACTTCCATTTTCATCGTGTACCAGGTATCTGCCGTCCAGGGGAAAGGAACCGTGTGCACCTTCTGATCATGAGGATACCATGAGTAAGCCTTGATCTGCTGACTGGCGCCCATCAGCTCCACACGATACCGCTGATTCATGATGCCAATATCTGGCATGCGGGCATTGGGATCTGAACCGGCACCTGTTTCCAAAGGAGCAGAGACCAAATCGGCCTGAATGGAATAGTTGGACATCTCGGGGCGACCAATCCATCCCTGGCTGCGAGTCCCCTTAGGAATCGTGGTGATCTTGCAGAGCACGCCATTCCCATCCACTTTTCGTGGCCCCTTAGCCACAACGAGAGTCGCGCCCGTTTCAGGGGTTCCGACCCATTTCGCGCTGGCCAGAATTCCTTCTCGCTTCAGAATGTCGAGCGCCGGATCGAGTTTGGCCTGAGAGAGTTCCTGCGTGGTCAACTCTTCCAATAAGCCGAGGTACCGCCGCATATTCGTCCAGGGCTGAGCAGGATTCACATCGTCAATTTTGAGTTGATCACGCCCCAGATTGGTGAACTGAGTGCTCAAAAAGACATAGCATTTGGCGGCCAGCACGTTTTCGCTATAGAGCTTGCGCCACAGGTCATAATCGAGACCAATATGGCGATACCGCATCCCCATGCCCGTCACAGGCACCACACCATCCGAGAAGGTCAATTCAAACGGGGCGTCGGGAATGACACGAATTCGGGCACTGCTGGCAATCTCTCCGATCTTGGCCGTCACGACAGACGCGGTGTTGCCAACATCCGAAGTCACGCTGTATTCGCCATCAGGATCAATCACTCCTGGCCCCGCCACAGTGAAGGCAATTTCTTCTTCTTTGGCTGGCCGCAGATATTGGCCGTTGGCGTTGTAAAGCAGAACCTGAAAGGCAACTTTCTGTCCCGGCTTCATCAAGACTTCTGCCGGAATGATCGTAGCCTGTGCAGGCTTGTCATCATCTTTTACGGGAGTTTCTACTGCAACAGGGGGAATAGGGTCATAGGTGACCTCTGGGTTCGCACTGCCAACGCAATACATCGTGGTGTCTGTCGTCACATAGAGGCGACCATCAGCAATAATGGGCGAGGCATTCACTTCGGCATCCAACCGCATGGCATGAACCTTTTTGAGGCCTTTAGCTTCATCAGGCTCAAAGGTGAACCATCGACCTGTCGCATCGACGGCATAGATTTTTCCATCACCATAAACGGCACTGGCCCGGGCCATCGTGCCAATCTTCTGCTTGCCAATCAGCTTGCCGGTCTTCAGGTCGACAACAAAGAAAATACCGCCGTCATCGATGGCGTAAACACGATCTCCAATGACCATGGGGGCACATTTGCCAATGTATTGTTCTTTATTGCGCCAGAGTTCACCGGCCTTGGTGAGATCCCCTGTTTTTGCCGCATTGATGGCAAACAGGGCACCCATTTTGGTGTCGTCCAGGTTTTCATCACTATGACCGGCAATGACTGTATTGCCCACAATCACTGGTGTGGTATTGATCCCACGGATGGAGACGTCATAGTTCCAGAGCTTTTTTCCTGTCCGGGGCTGGAAGCCATACATGCTGCCATCGCCCGCACCGATCACGACTTGTGCCTGTCCGTCGATCGTGGAAAACACGGGGGCGCTGTAAGTGGTGTCTTCGGGCCGAAGTTTGGTGGAAATCAGCCAGACGAGTTCTCCATTCCGCTGATCGAATGCCAACAGTCGATGGGCAGGTTGGGCGTGTTCTCCCCAGTTAATCAGAACACCACCGATGATGACGAGGTGCTCGAACACGACAGGGAAATTGGTGCGTCCCCCGTAGGTCGTTAACATGCCGTATTCTTCGGTCAGTGAACGCTGCCAGAGTGTCTTGCCGGTTTCTGCATCAATCGCCTGAAACAGGCCGCAAACACCCAAAGCAAACACACGCCCCGTACGAGGATCGCCGACAACGCTCGACCAGCCAACACGGGTATCGGGAACATCGGATTCAAAAACATTGAAGACGTTTTCCCAGACTTTCTTGCCAGTGGCGGCATCAACACAAATGACTTTCTCCGCTTCTTCCAGCGTGGCCGGCTTGTGCCGCACGAGGGTGTAGAGCTTCCCGTTCATGACAATCGGAGTGGATCGCCCGGCGAGTTCCTCATTCTTCCAGAGAACGTTTTCACCATCCGGCGACCAGGTGGCAGGAAGGTTTTTCGCTCGGGAAATCCCATTCATCTCCGGCCCACGCCAATGTGGCCAGTCTCCAGCACGAATGGCGCCAACGGGACTGTGAACAATCGCAGACGAAGGAGCGATGGCCCCAGGAGGAGGAGAATCAGCCTTTGGCTCATCATCTGCCCACAGGAAAGCCGGACTGAGCAGGGCCGGACTGAGAACAAGGGGCAGGATGGTCATCGCCCACCGGAGCATGGATTTCGCTGACAGGGGTCGAAAACCCCGTGCAGGCCAGGCAGGTGACATGACAGTTGAGTTAGCGTCAGAGTGGGGCATGCGAGAAACCAATGGTCTGTATCCCTTTTGATTATCTGCGGAACACCTCGACAGTTTCGAGATGTTAGCCAATCGAGCCTTCAATCTTCATTGAAACACAAACGATCAGCCGCAGATGCCATATCTGATTGACTCTACGAAAGTGATTTACGCGAAAAAGCCAGCTTGAGTGGGAAGTTCACCGTACGGTGGCGATCAATTTTTTGGAATGATTTCAGGCCGTAAAAGTGATCGTCCTGTCTACCAGCATCAACAATTGTTTTCACAACTGACAATTTGACGATAGCCAAACACCCGGAAGCGGGCAAGTTGCAAGTTCACAGGATCGCCGAAAAACAGATCTCTTTGGCAATTCTTTTAACAACAATCACCTGGCCAAAAGCTTGCCCATGGCCAAAGATAAGGCGATCCAATTGCTGACAATCCCTTCAGCTTTTGCCGAAATCCATTCCAGATGCAGGCCCACTGACTACTGGCCCACTTTTACCGGCCCACTGAATACAGCCAACTGAGCAGGCTGAATAACAAAGTCCCCGACGCCTCATGGGTAGCGCCGGGGACTTTGGAGAAAATGGGCTTGGCTGGCTTATGCGAACAAGAGGAGCATTAAGCGGAAACACGCAGAGCGGCTGTGCTGTCGCTCAGATGATTGAGCAGTTGTTCAATCCGCGTTTCCAATTCCAGCTGAGCTTCGCGCGTCCGATCGTCGAGATCCTGATAACGCTCGTCATTAAGGTGATGTTCTTCTGAGGTGGGAAAGGCCAGATGCTCTGATCGCTCATCCCCAGCAGCCGATTGGCTGTCAGTATCCAGGCGGGTCTCCACCTGGGTTTGTAAAGCGGCTTGCAGCAGTGCTTGCAAACCCGTCTCCAGATGAGGAATTGTGCCCGGGAGAATTTGCCTGGCTGGGCCGGCAGGCTGTTGGTCGCCGGGAGTGTTCCAGTTCATCTCTTCAAACAATTCCCGGATCTCATTTTCCAAAAACGCGTCATTCAGGAAACTGGCATCACCAGATTGCTGTGCCAACTGATAATTGGTCTGAAGTGTGATCAACCAGGTTTCACGGCCAAACTGAAGCCGGTCACCATCCCGCAGCGCTAATCTTTTATAAGGGCGGCCGCCAATCATGACCGAGCCAGTGAACTCTGTGGATTCAATCCAGGCGGCTCCCTCCTGCAAGCGGATGACCGCAGCGAAATCCGCAACAGAAGAGTCATGGATCACAAGATCACAGGCCTCAGCCCGGCCAATGAGAAACTCATCCTCTGTGATTTCCTGTTCAAGAATTCCAGAACTGAGTGTGATTTTCTCAACACGAACAGGTTCTTGCAGAGGCTTGGCCAACAGGTTTTGTAGCAGGGAATTCATAATGAAACTCCAACGTCCTGTTGGTGCCTGGAAATGAGGCCGCTGTGAAATTGTTTTCATCAAAACAACCCTGACACGACCTGAGCTATCAACTCAAATCGGCCATCAGGACATACCCTCTCCACGTTGACCTGTGACAAACTCCAGACTCTTGCGGTGGATTCTGCCGAAAACGACGCCCCCACAGGGTACCTTGCAGATTAAGCAGGATTTCACGGAGCCTGGCTCGCTGATTTCGTTCCAATTGGGAGGTACTGCGAAACTTTCCGGCTTAAACCATTCCTCAGTGAAGTCTTTCCCTCAGGGTTGTTTTTTCAAAATCTTCACAATGATCTGGTAAGGAGACTCCGAAGAAGCGACGGTGAATAAGCCCTGGATCAACGCCGTGACACTTCGCCGCGCCACTTCACGCATGCTGCCTGAAAATTTGTTATGGTGGCGATTGGTGAGAGACTGAGTCTCAAATTGGCCGCAAGGCAAAAGTTCATCGCTCACAGACTTCGACTTCAGAGAAAACCTGCCTAGAATCGGGCAAAGCCAAAACGAGGCGATCGCTCGCCTTGACCGTTATTGAAGATCAGGTGATCCATGCTGGCCCGTCGTGAACTTTTCCCAAACATCATTGAAATGAATTACCAGTTCCGGCAGCGAATGGGCTGCTCGGTTTATGTAGTGCATGACCAGGGAGAATGGTCGCTCATTGATATTGGTTTTGAAGACAGCACAGACGAAATTGTCGATGCCATTCGTCAGATGGATTTCGCGCTCTCACAATGCCGGTATCTGATCTGCACACATGCCGATGTTGATCACATTCAAGGCATGAAGCGGGCGAAAGAACTCCTGCCGCATGCCAAACTGGTGGCTCATCCTCATGCAAGAAAGCTGATGGAAGCGGGCGACCGTATTGAGACTTACGCAGAAATCAGTGCTCAGGGCATTTCGATTGACCTCGGCCCGATTCCTGTCGATGCCTCAATTGACGAAGGGGATGTGCTGGAAGTCGGTGGATTGAAGCTCAAAGTCTGGAGTACTCCCGGACATGCCACTGGTCAGCTCGCTTTTGAAATGGGGCCTTATCTCTTTTCGGGCGATAACATTTACCGTGATGGGGGTGTGGGCAATATCGATGCTCACCATGGTTCAGATCTGGTGGAGTTCATCAAGTCGCTGGAGCGGATTCGGGATTCCCATGTTGAGTGGTTGCTCCCCAGCCACGGCCCTGTTTTCCGGAAGCAGCCCGCCCAAATTCAGAAAACCATCGATCGCCTGACGTCTTACCTGAATCTGGCCGATTTCGGCACCTGTGCCACTGGCTGGCCGTTGCTTCAGGAATGGGAAGAAGAATTAATTCACGGATTCGATCCCACGAAGGCCTGAATCTCCTCGGGGAGATGAATTCATACACAGAGAGAAAAACCGCCCAAGCTCGCTATCTCTCCGAACTTGATGCAAACAATCCGGTGAACCCCGCGTTCGCCGGATTATTTTTTCTGGGAGTGAGTGGTTCCTCGCAATGAATCACGTCTCACCCGATGAGGTGATGTTCCCACGATGGGAAGCAAGACGTTGCTATTCACCTGAAGTCAGGGAAAAGCATAGACTTCTGGCTGGTTCCCTCCAGAAGAAAAGCCTGGATGAAACAGAACGTTTGAAGGAGCCATGCCATGGATGGCGGGCCAGTTGAATTGATCGCGCGTGATGTCTCCAGACTCAAATCGAGTCTGGAGTCTACTCGTGCACGGATCAACCTGGGTCGCTTGCTGAGGCGTTCCTTACCACTTTCTGAATTACGTGATTTCAAGTGGCAAGCGGCTCTGGTGGGTCTGCTAACACTCATCAGCTTACCCGGCTGCAAAGTCCTCGAAGCCCCCAGTTTGATGGAAGGGCTGTTTCCTGCTGCCAGTTCGTCAACCGCAACCTCGAACCCAGCCGACAAGACCTCAGAGGATAAACCTTCAGCCGATAAGTCCTCAGCGGCGAACTCCGACGGCAAAGATCAACCGGGTGAAAAATCGAAGCCAGCGGATGAGAAGCCTGAGGCGATCACTCAAACGGCTCAGGCCGATCCTCAGGCCAATGCGCCAGTGACATCGCCGCTGATGGCGCATTACCGCAATCTTTTCGGCAAAGATGCCTGGCAACCAGCCTTAGATGAGCTGGCCGTCACCCAGATCAGTTGGCAATTGCTGGCAACTCCACCACAAGCAGGAATCAGCCCCTCCTTGTTATGGCCGTCGCGATATCGCTATGTGCTGCGCCCAACCGATACTGCGACCCATCGCCCCTCTCCCGGAAAAAAATCTCGCCCCCCAATTGCCGATGTCCGGTCACTGACATTACGTCAGGAATCGACTGATCCCGCAGAGATCCAGGCAATGGAAACACCTGCTGAATCCAGCGACACAGCCGCAAATGCCAGCAGTCAAGAGCCTTCAGCAGAGGCCAATCTTTCTCAAACATCCACAGGGGCAGTCAAACCGTCAGCATTCCGGCTGACATCTTCAGAGCGGAAGGCCAGCCTTGAGGCCATTCGTTCTTTGCTGGCTGGGAAAGAACTTGCCGGTGTCAATGCCGCCGTGATCCTGGCATCACATCAGCCGGGTCAAGCCGGGGAATTGCAACTTCCTCTGGGTGAAATCGTGCGCGAAGGCTCGGTGTTGATCAAAGGCGAGAAAGTCACCATGTCGCCACTCTTGCGTGCTGCAGCGGCAGAAGCGTGGTGCCGGTTATTGCTGGAACTACCCGGCGACCCGGAAACTCGGCTGACCCCCGCTGGCGAATTGCTTCTCGATGACACGTTATCAACGGAAGTTCGCACAACGCTCTGGCGGGCAACTGCTGTTCGCGTCCTTCCTGATCGGTTGCCGGGGTTAGCAGCTACATTACAGGAGTCACAGTCCGAGGTGGCACTCCGCCGGGGAGCGATGGAAGCTTGCCTGATTCATGCCACAATGCAGGAACTTTCACGAACGTGGGGCAAGTCCTCTGTCGAGATTCAACAGGTGGCCGCAACATTCCAGCCTGATGATTGGCCAGAAGGGTTAATGCCGGCACGATTTGATCGTGACCCGATGATTCGCCGCCTCCTGGGACGATGGTTAGTCGTCGTGAAACATGAACAGGGAGGGGCTGTGGCACTGGCACAGACTCAAGATGCTGACATGCGGGTCTCCGACGATGCGATTCTCAATCTGGGGTTTACAGAAACGTCGGAAGCAACCGCTGCCCTAGATCGATTTCTTCAGTCCACCAATGAAACGCATCAGACTCTGGCTGCTGTGGCGTTGTCGGCCAAGCATCCTGAACGACTGGCGATTCTGCTGAATCCCCCTTCCCTTCAACCTTATCCTCCGCGTGTGCGAGCGGCGGTGGTTCGCCAGTTCCGCACGCAGCCATCACCTCAGCATGCCGCCTTGCTACGGGGACTGATCCATGATCGCAGTCTGGATGTTCAGGTCGAATTGGCCGGACTGTTGGCTGACTGGCCTTTGTCGCTGGCATCACCACTACTCATGGAATTACTGGCAGATGGTGCGGGGCCTGCGCGCGAAGTGGCCTTAATTTCACTCTCAAATCACCTGGGTTTTACTCCTGTTTTTCCCACACATGGTTCCCGATTGGAACGACAGGTCGCAGTCAAAGAACTGGCTCGTCTTCAGGGATTGTCCGAAACGATCTTGCTGACCAGTCATGCAGACAGTTTTTCCTCGAGAGAAGGCCCGGCTTCACAGTTAAGTACCAGCCGCTGGTCAGCCCATGATGTGGGGATCGAGTTGGCCAGCATTCTCAAATTGCCTCCTGATAGCGCTGAGCGGGCTGATCGCCTGGAAATACTGACACTGGGTTTTCCCACCAGCCAGCCTTATGTCGTTGAAGCCATGCTTAAGCTTCCAGCGGCAGAATTTTCGATCTTGGCGCGTGATCTGTTTGCTTCTCAGGATGAAGGTGTTCGCTTCATTCTTGAAATGAATCCCACCGATGTCACACAGCGACGCAAGCGAGCCATGTCCCTGAGGCAGTTGGCCGCAACACAATCGTTAAGTCTTATTGCTTTCAAACTCTTGTCAGAAACGATGTCGCAAGAGCAGGATCAACAGGTCTGGCAGGAAGTGATGTGGGCCGTTGATCAGGATTCTGGCGATGAAGCGGCCACAATTGCACAACTGGCGATTCATCATCGTTGGCCTGACATTCGACTGTCGGGGTGTCGTTATGTCCTGAAACATCCTTCAATTGAGAGGGGGCTGTGGCTCGCCCCCGTGATCGAAGACACTGACCGACCCGTCCGGCTGTCAGCCATTCGCGCGGCTGGTGCGTGTGGGAATCCGCAGTTGATTGAAGGTCTGCCTGTGGGTGATGGTTCCCGCGTCGGCGCCTTGCGACCGCTCTTGCAATCCACCGATAACGAACTGGTCGAGACCACGCTGGTGACGCTCGGACAATTGCGGGACGATCAGGCCGTTGCCGAGTTATTGAGACGCTCGCTTCACGACAACCCTCGCGTCCGGTTAAGAGCGATGGAACTGATCCGAGAGACTCGCAATCCGAGGTTTGTCGAACCACTCATTGAGCAATGCTGGACAGAGAACGCGGACAGCGTCAGTCACGAGATTCTCCGCACGCTGGAAGTGCTGGTGCCCATGGATGAGCAGCCCTCATGGCCAGAGGGTTTGACTCCTCCCACACGCAATATGAAGAAGGAAGCATGGGCCAAGTGGCTCAGCAGCAGGAAACGGACACAATAAGAGTTCTTTTCCTGCTGCTCAGCGAGCTTTCCCAGCCAGTGACCATCCTGGCTGTGACTATCTGCCAGTGACTATCCTGCCAGCAGCGCTGGTTCTATGGCCCGGCTTTTGGCGGAACGATGATAGTTGGTCGACGTTCTGTGGCAACTGGTGGTTGAGTCCTTGGCGTATTTGGGCTGGCTGTTGCTCGGGAAACCGAATTTCCTGGGTTGGCGGATTTTGCAGAGTCTGTTTTTTCCGCCTGAGCACCGGACTTTACCGCACCGGTTTCCCCTGAAATGGCATCCTGCGGGTAGATCAGCAATCGGTCTTTTGCCAGCAGAATCAGGTCGGTTCGTCCGTCACCCGTCACATCGGCTGCAACACCTTCCCGTGGTTCACCACTTCCGCCTTCGTCATCGTCGAACGATTTCTGTTCAAAGACGCGGAAGCTCAAGGCAGCTTCCAAACCTGTGGCCGGACGATATTGCACGAGCTGCAAGTATTGGCTGCGCGTATCGATCACCGCGAGATCCATCCAGCCGTCGTCGTTGAAGTCGCCGACAATGATATCCGAGGGATAGGTTTTCTCCTGAGTCATTTCAAACTGACTCAATTCCACCAGCTTGGGCGATAACCCGCCACTATAAAGAATCGCCATGCGATCCGTTCCCACCACGAGCAGATCCTGAACGTGGTCACCGTTGAAGTCGCCCGTACCAAACTGGAGGAAAGGGAAGTTGTTCATATCAATCTCTTTCCAGGGAACCAGACCTTCGGGAGCCTGGCGAAAAACTCGCAGCTTTTTCAGGCCGGCATCAAACAGCACCACTTCAGGATCAGGGTTACCGTCCAGTTCCAGCGTGGTTCCCCCCACCAACCGGGCGTTGGATTCTGGTGCGGTGTACTGCATGACGATCTGCCAGCCTTTTTCGGGGCTATAAGTCACAAAGCGAACGAGGTTGTCCTGCGTGACGAGCAGTCCTTTCGCTCCGCCAAACTCTGCGATAGAAGTGCCGGTGGCTCCGCTCATCCCCGGGCCTAATGGGCCAGTCGAAGTGATTTCAGTCACGCGGCCGTCTTCACCAAAACCGAGGACAACAGGAGGTTTTCCGGCCCCCTGGAAGACCAGTAACTCTGACCGGTGATTCCCCGTCAGATCCCCCGCCACCATCGATTCCGGACGACCTTTGAGAGCCACGGTATAGCTCTCCTGATCACCAAACTTGAACGGGATGTACTTGGAGCCATCATAAGACCAGGCTCGTAGCTTGCAGGAGTTATCGCGTGCCCCTTTGGAGGCTTCCAGTACCAGAAGTTCGACGGTTCCGTTGCCATCCAGATCCGAGGTTTCTATCGCCACAGGTTCAGCGTCAATCGTCATCAGTTCAGGAAAAGGGATGCGGTCGTTCCGGAACGATGTCACTCCTAAAGACTTTTCGTCAACACTCTGGACAACGATTTCAAGGCCGGGAACGCCATCGAGATTGGCCAGACGAAGCTGATCAGCCCCTTTGAGCGAAGGCCAGCCCGTTCCAAGATCAAGTCCAAATCGCGCATCCTGCCGAAAGAGCAGCAATCGCGAGGTATTGCCATCAGACACGACAATGTCCGTCAGTCCATCCTGATCAATATCACCCACAGCGACAGAACGATCTTTGGCAGAACCATTCGGCCCAAAACCAAATTGAACCAGTCGTTCACGAAGCTCACCCGACTTGCGAGCTTCCATCTCGATCTTCGATAGCCTCACCCGACCGTTGCGAGAATCAATTGTGATGATTTCACTTCCGGGTTGGCCATCGATATTCGCCAACGTGACTGAACGAGGGCGTTCCAGATCGAACACCGATTCCGGCCCCAGCGTCCGATTGCCTCGTCCAAACCGAACACAAAGCTTGCGGTCGGTTCCTTCGCCAGCAAGGTAAGCCAGATCGGGCAAACCGTCGCCATTCAAATCAGCAATCTGCACCAGTCCCAGACGTTCTGAGGTATTGAGCAATTTCTGGGGAGGAGCCAGCGTGCCTGACGCCAATTGGGTAAACAACGAGGTCTCCCGTTCTCCCAGAACCACCAGATCATCTTTGCCATCCTGATTGATATCACCAGCCGCCAGCGACCACGCCGAGGTGTTCATTTCTGGAATGCGTTGTGTGACTTTTTTTGTCCACGGCCCTTTTTCAGGTTGGTAGAGAACCACCAATTGGTCAGGTGATCCCAAATAGGCAATATCCGTGCGACCATCTTTATCAAAGTCCCCCGCAGCCAGGGAAAGAATCTCGTGGTCAACCGGGAGTTTCACATGCCGATATAACGAACTCTGGTTCACACGATTAGCGTCTCGTGAATTTGAATCATCTGTGACGGGGGCCGCCTGCTGGATCAGCAGGTCAATGCGATTGTGACTATTATCGACAGCCATTAAATCAATCAGGCCATCATGGTTCAGGTCAGCAGCGACCAGAAACTTCGAGCGGCTCTCGAGCTTCACCACTTCAAGGGCGTTGAAGCCATAATAGGCCGCCAGACGATTTTCAGGCTCGTGATCCTGAGCCACGGTGGTTCTCGCGGTCAATCCAGAGAGCCATCCCATGGCCAGGCAGCCAATGAACAAATAGCGCATCCATTGGCCCGGCAGCGTCTGATGAAATCGACGCGAGCTTTGTTCAGGACGTGAAAGCTGGCCGCTTGGAAAGAACATCTGGTGATTCATGGGCAATATCCCTCTGCAGAAAAATGATCACTATGGGTTGTACAATCCAGCGGTAGGGGACGGCAAGAAGCGGCGACTGGAGAATTTCTTACGTTTTCAGGAGAGAGCCTGATTTTTGACCTAATTGCACCGCAGTACCCCTGCCAGCTTGACGCCTTCACGCCATGTTCATAGCCTCAAATGAAGCGATAAACTTGTGTTCCGGTGCATTATGGAAGTCATGATTCGTGTGCTTGAGGGATTGGAGAGGGGGGCGGTGCATGCACGCCTGACTCTGCCATGCACCATGGGCCGTGAAGACGAAAATGCCATTCAACTGAATGACGATCGAATCAGCCGGTTTCATTGCAAGCTGCAGGAAGACTCCGGGCGAGTGATTCTGACCGACCTGGATAGCACGAATGGGACTCGGGTCAACGGACGGCCGATTCAAATGCACGTCCTGCAACCGGGTGACTTGATCATGGTGGGGCGGTGCGTCCTGCTCTATGGCGAAGTCCCCCCGCCAGCGGTGACTCTGGCGACAGGTCTGCAGTCAGCTCCCGAAACGCGGATTGGTCTTTCCGATGCAGATGATTCCAGCGATCTGGAGTTTTCCATCGCGACGGACTTTGAATTGGGACGAAAGCGGATGTTCCCTCATGGGCGTCCGGAACTCCCGATTGAACTTCGCGGTTTGCAACGCGTCCAGATGACCGACATGATCGCCTGGATCCATGATGAACTTGGAGGAGTGCTGCAAAACGCCAGTGAGGGCCGGACAGCAGCCACAGGCGCAAGACAACTGGAAATCCCCTGGGATCAGCGAGAGCGACTGGTTGAACTGGAAGCCGCCCTGGCGGAGATTCTCCGCAAATTAGCCGGGCATGACGATCTCTGAGAGGCTAACCGGAAACTCTCATGTCCTTCTTTGGTTGAGGGATCTCTCAAATCCTTCTCCCTGAGGGAGAAGGTGGCCGCAGGCCGGATGAGGGGGGACGCATGGTTCCCGATAAGAGGATGCCTCTTGCGATGAGAAACACGGAGGAGAAATCAGACCCTCACCCTGGCCCTCTCCCGCACGCGGGAGGGAGCCATCCCAGACAGGCCCACAGTGAGTTTTTCAGGCAGCCCCATGTTCTACTTTTGGGTGTACTTCAGGGCGATGAGGCTGTAAGCCGTTGCCAGATTGGGATCGCCTTCCATCCAGCGGGCGTTTTTATTGACCCAGCTTCCATTAGATTGCTGGCGAGCAATCAGGGCTGTTCCCAATTCTTCACGCCAGTGGTGTGATTTCCCCTGAGCATCGACGATTGTTTCTTCGCCCAGCGCATTCAACGCTTTGGCGAACGCCTGGCCATAATAATACAAACCCTGATCGCCCAGGCCGGGATTTTCATTGACCGAATAGAACTTGCGAATCCATTCCGAAGCGGCTTTCACACGAGGGTCATCTTTGGTAAGCCCGGCGTAAATCATGCTCTTCAGACCGGCATACGTCATACTGCCATAAGAACGGAGACCACCGTCAGGAGTGGTGCCAGCCTGTGACTGCCCACCCAGCGCTGGCGTGTAATAGAAACCACCATCGTTGACTTTAGCAGCGGCTGGCGTGGTGTTGTGCTCCGATTCGAGATTCTGGCAACGGGAGAGAAAGACCAGGGCACTCTGAACCGCAGGGTCATCCGACTTGGCACCAGCGGCTTGCAGGGCATCCAGAAAAAAAGCGGTGTTGGAAAGATCGGGACGATCGTTGGTACGACCATAGCCAGCACCTCCCCAACGGACATCGGATGGGTCAATTTTCTCTGACTTATCCCACTGCACACCGCGAATGTAGCCTTCGGCTTTCTTGATGAGATCGTTGTAACGTCCCTCCTGATTTGCCGCTGAAAACGCCAGCAGAGAAATGGCGGTCTCATAGTTTCCATGATGCGCCTTGGGGGTATAAATCCCGCCGTCCGGCTGCACAAAAGTCTCCAGAAATTTGAGACCTTTGGCGACCATCGGATCATCAACAGAAGCCCCCGCACTCAGGGCCGAGTAAACCACCAATCCCGAAATGCCCGGCGATTGGTTCGTCGTCCAGCTTCCATCAGCGGCCTGAGCCGTCTTTAGATAGGCAATGGCTTTTTGTCGCGAAGCCGCAACTTCGTCTGGTGTGGCGGCTGTGGCCGTCTCTGCCACGGTGAGACAAAAGCCAGCCATCACAACGGCCAGCATCAGGTAAGTCGTACGGGCGGAGCAGAACAGCATGGGGCAATCTCCGAAGTTGAGCAGGAATCAAGGCGGGAACGTGGGTCGTGTCTGCCTGCAACTCAGTCTACAGTGACAGAGGACTTTTCCTAGTGCATTGCCAAAGCTTAAAAGCGGGGTTGAACAGGTTGTCAAGTCCGACATCGGAGGACGTGACTACGCATGAAACCTCAAGATAAAGCCGTGACACGGCACTGGTCGAGTGCGAATGCTGTGCCGTCTGAATGACCTGGGATCATGGCCAGTGAACTCAAGTGACCACAGTCATATCGATTCCCGATGATCCCGTTTCCATGTCCTTTAGAAATCCCCCACAATCGGTTCCCCAGTGGCAGCGGTTCGCGTGCCCAAGGCCCGCCAGATGCGATTGTCAATGTTTTCGCTGACCGTACGAACAGACCCATCCATCATGGCCGCATTGACGATCCCTTCATGCCAGCTTCTTGAAACAATGACAGCATAGGTCGGCGAGCCAGCATTGCCATCGCGCCCTTCCTGCCAGGAGTTGTAGTCTGCGTCGTAGGTGATGCCGCCGCTTGCATAAGGCACATTGGTGTTGGGATTCAAACAGGTGGTGAATCCGGCATGGTGGACGCGACCATCAGTCCATTCGGTATGGCCGGTGTCAGTTTTGAAATCGGTCCCCTGTGCGACATAGTTGGCCGCTTCTGTGGCGGTTGAAGGGGGAGTGGCTGTGGGTGTCCCGCCATTGCGATTATAGGCCGTCCAGGCTTTCACTTCTGAGGCCAACAGCGTGTTGCTGGTTCCATCTGTGAAAGCCGCCATGCTGAGTTTGGCATTGGGAAAGAACGCCCCGTTGCCGCCGCTGTTATCTTCCGGGTTATAGATAAACCATGTTCCGTAGTTGAACCCGTAAGTCGTTGGGTAAAGATTCGGTCGAGGCTGGCCGCCACTGGGGCCAGGATTGCGAATCTGGTCTGACTTGGGATCGCTCGGGCAGGAATAAACAGGCACTTTCAGACCATCCAACACCATCTGAAAGTCCCAACCCTGCGTCAGATTCACCTTGTTAAACAGGGTGGCCTGATCAAGGAATGGGAGCAGCCTTCCATGCACCGACCATGAGCCGTTGTTTCCTGTTGAAGAGACTGACAAATCAATACAGGCACTGGGAGGGAGCACGTTCATACTGCTGACATAGTTATGGACGGCCAGCCCCAGTTGCTTGAGGTGATTTTTGCACTGTGTCCTGCGGGCCGCTTCCCGGGCCTGCTGAACGGCGGGGAGCAGCAAGGCTATCAGAATCGCAATAATGGCGATGACCACCAGTAACTCGATTAACGTGAAGGCATTCCGGTGGCTATTCACTCGGCGGTGATTGGCGGGAATCGGCATGGAGGACACTTTCAACAGAGGGGCAACCCGGACGTTCAACGACAAATATTCATCGCAAACGACGCGAGATAACGAGTTCGTTATTTGCCTTAGCAGTTTCGATACCACTGTAGAAAATGAACTTCTGTTCTCGTTTTCTCTTTGTTTCTTAAGGCTTTTTCAGTTTTTGATAGCTGCCTTGCAAAGTATGTGTTTGTCGCAAAAAACAACGAGATGTCGCGCGATGAGACACTTTGTTGTTCTGGGAATCGACTGGCGTTAACTCGCCACACATTCAAAAGAGTGATGTTTCTTTAGGATATTAGTGACTGAGAACTTCAGTGACTGAGATCTGTGTTGAGAGGAGAGACAAATGATGAGCCAGAAGTCATGTGGCTTCCAGTTGCTAAAACTCCCCGATCGTTTCACCGCCTGCGCGAGTGCTGAGATTTCGCCAGAGGACATTGTCGATGTTTTCACTGATGGTTTTCACACCGCCATCCATCAGCACGCTGTTCACAATTCCTGTATGAAAACTGCGAGAGGTTATGGCTGCGTAGGTGATAACGGTTGCTGATGTCCCGTCTTGCATGCTTGTCCAATCGCAGTCCGTTGCATCGACACTATTGACGATGCATTTGACCTTGGCGTTAGGGTTGAACGTGGCTGTGAACCCCGAATGGTGGACTTGGCCATTGGCCCATTCGGTATGCTCTGTATCCTTCTGATTGCCACCTGTTGCCGTCATATAGGCTTCAACGGTGCTTGGATAAGAAGGAATCGTGGTGACAGTCGGCGTGGTATTGCGATGGTAAGGAGTCCATGCCTTCACTTCAGAGGCCATGAGTGTATTGCTGGTGCCATCGCTATTCGCAGCAAAGGTGATTCTGGCATTGGGGGCGAACATCCCGTCTCCTCCTTTGCCGGTGTTCGGATCATAGACCTGCCATGTCCCATAATTTACTCCATATGTCGTGGGGCAGAGCTTAGGTGAAGTATCAGTGCGGGTGACACCGGCCCGAGGGTCACTGGGACAGACATAGGACGGGATGCGCAAGCCATCAATCGCCATTTGCCCAGACCATGCCCTGGAAAGGTCGATCTGATTGAACAGATTCCCTTGATCCAGATAGGGCAGAATCCGGCCGTGTACTGACCATGACCCCACGCCTGACCCCGGAATGAAAGTGGCCGCAGGGGGAACCTGCCCAAAGACATCTGCGTAGTTGTGCACCGCCAACCCGAATTGCTTGAGATTGTTTTTGCATTGTGTCCGCCGGGCGGCTTCTCTTGCCTGTTGGACGGCGGGGAGAAGCAGAGCGATCAGAATGGCGATAATGGCAATGACTACCAGTAATTCAATGAGTGTAAACCCTCTTTTGAGTTCGCAATGATTCGTCTCTGTTTTGCTCATACAGCGGCCCGATTCCCAGATGAAGTGAAGGATGACGCCGTGTGGTCGCCATGCATGCAGATTCTTGAACGCAATTTCAGTGCCATCATTGCCCCCCCAGGAAGCTGCGATGTCTTTACACAATTCTTGAACAAATCCGGCTTCCGGGGTCATTTTTGCGGAGAGTTTTGTGAGGCATTCCCGTCTTACCAGGGCGACCCCGTCTTTTCAGAACGACACGGAGTGGAATCTGTCATCAAACGTGAGAGGCGTCGCCCTATTGTCCCAAGTGTTATTGACCATGAGGCAGGTGCTTCTACCACCTTGTTTGTCTTGTCCCCGACGGCGGTCTCCTTTTCTTGATGAGTTCTTCGTCGTAACTCGGTTCTAAAAAGCCAGCTTCACCTCTTGCCAGAAATTTGAGAGGCGATTCACAGCCGTCCATTTCAGCTATGTTACGCGCAGCGTTCAGTCGCTATATTTGCGCCAATCGTTACGAGCAACCCAGCTATCCCAGAGTTTCAGCAGCCGATCACGCTTGAGCCTTATCATCAGGTGGCGAACCATTTGATGGGGTTTGCCTCATCGCAGAAAGTCAACCATGCGACAGCCGTTTTCCATACTGTTATTGATGGTCGCCGCTTTTATGGCAGGCAAGCCGTCGGATCAGGGAGGGCGTATTCCGGGAACCAGACCTTCCAGCGGTCGGGTCATGGCACAAGAAGGATCTCCCCCCGCCAATGCACTGGCTCCGGATGGCAAGGTCGCTGATCCTCTGATGCAGCGCTGGATCTATATCCCTTACCAGAACCTCAAGCAGGTTTGGGGGAAGAATGATGCCACTGTCGCGTTACCGCTGTATGAATATCTCGACCTTTGGAACCGTGCGAATCAGCAACGATTAAAGCCCGGTGAAACCCCACCCGTGGCAGCCGTGGTGTCAGAAGCCCGGTATACCGCCAAGGTTGAAAAAGAGACTGTTCGTCTGGATGCCCAGCTCAAAGTTCTTTCGTTGAATCCGGGATGGGCCGTCTTGCCGATTTCGTTTGGCGATGCCGCCATCGGAAAAGTCTCTTCCAGCACCAACAAGGTGCTCCTGCAAGGGTTGGGAAAAGGGAAGCTGGCACTTCTGTTGCCAGAAGCGGGAGAGCATGTTGTCAATCTGGAACTGGTGACACGGATCACGGTTTCGCCAGATGGTCGACGGTTTGATTTGCAGTTGCCGACCGCAGGCATTGCCAGTCTGGAACTGACGATCCCCGAAGCTGATCAGATGGTGGAGTTCACGCCAGCCACGGCCATTGAATCATTGGCCGGTGCACCAGGGGCCAAAGAAACTCGTCTCAGAGCCAATCTGGGGGCTACTGATTCTCTGAAAGTCAACTGGCATCCTCGCGTGGGGACTCGCCCCGATATGGAGTTGTTGACCAGCGTAACAAACCTGACCAGCGTGCAGGTTCAGGATGGGCTTGTGCATACACACGCCCAATTGAAATATGAGGTTTTGCGTGGTCAGCTTGAATCCTTGAAGATTGTGGTGCCCACTGACCATCGCGTGCTGGATGTCACCTCTGATGTGCGGCTCCGTGAATGGAAGCTTTCCACGGAAGGAAAACAGCAGATCATTACCGTTTCGCTGCTGGGTCGTGTTGATCGTCCTGCCACCATTCAGGTTCATACCGAACGAAGCGTGCCTGTGGAAAATTTCCATGTGGCGGGTCTGTCCGGAGAAGAAGCACGCGGGATTCATGCACTGGGCGTTCTGCGGGAAAGCGGTCAACTGGCCCTCTACAGCGGCCCGGAAACGAATCTGACGGTCGAAACCCAGCGAGGATTACAACGCACCGACGAGGCCAGTATCGCCACCTCGTTGCGTCATCCGGGAGCCACGTATTTCCGGTATTTCTCACCCGATTTTGATCTCGAATTGCGTGCCCGCCCCGTCGAGCCAAGGCTCACCATTCAACAGCAGTCCCAACTCACTTTCCGTGATGAACAATTACGTCTGGTGGCCAAGCTGGATTATACCATCGAGCGAGCCGGTCTCTTTGAAATTCGGCTGGGCTTGCCCGAAGGCTTCACGGTCGAAAACGTCTCGACTAATGGCATGAAGCAGTTCGATGTCAATGAAGCGACTCAAGAACTGGTCGTGCAGTTCACCGAGAAGCGTCTGGGGAATCTTTCGGTGACAGTCACCGGCTTTGTTCCCTGGCAGGATGGCGGGACACCCCGAGCGATTCCATTGCTGGCACCACAATCGGCGGAAGTGGAAAACGGCCAGGTTTCCATCCTGGCCCCCGAAGCCATTGAAGTCATTACGGATATCGAGAAGGTTGTCTCGGCTCAGCCTGATTCCAGCGTTCCGGCAACTCAAAATGGATTGGCCCGTCTCGTTTCCGCCTGGCAGTACCAGCAGCGACCGGTGGTCATTCCTGTCTCAACGATCCGCAAACCAACCCGCCTGACTGCCAATGTTTTCACGCGGCTTGATGTCCGGCAAGGACAGATTCGCAACGAATCAACGGTCAAATTTCTGGTGGAATATGCCGGGTTGTCAACATTCCGTTTTCAGGTTCCTGAAAGTGTCGCAGGAAGTGTTCAAATCAGCTCAGCGAGTGAAACGGCAATCAAGCAGAAAACTCGTGATGACGCGGCAGTGGATGGTTGGGTGACATGGACAGTGGTGCTTCAACGGGAAGTGTCAGGGTCACAGGCTTTTAATGTCTCGTTTGATGTGTCGCCTCAAGCGGGAGGGACAGCCGAAGAACGGGCCAGTTTCGGGTTGGTGAGGGTTATTGATTCACCGGCTCCGGGGAGTCGCGCCAAAGCCACAGGCAAGCCGGATGACGAGAGTGAAGAAGTTGCCGCAGAACCCGTTCCGCTGGCGACTGTCGCGATCACCCGTGTTGTGGGTGAAGTGGCTGTGACAAAAGATCGCGCGTTGGCCGTTGATGCCAGTGCCGCGGGTGGAGATGTGGAAACACTCGATACGCGTGAGCTTTCAACACCAGTCGCTGAAGGATTTACGGCTTTCCGCTATTTCCGTCAGCCGGTGGAAATGACCATTCGCAGTAACAAGCTCGATGTCCAGGGTGTCGTGCAGACGGTGATTTCCCGGGGACTGATCGAGGTCGTTGTTGATAAGTCCGGTGTCTCGACCTACCGTGCCCGGTATGCCGTAAAGAGCAGCGAACGCCAGCGGTTGCGAATCGATCTTCCCGGTGATGCTCAGCCCCTGGGAGCAGCGATTGGCGACCGGCCTGTGGCACTGGAAAAGACACCTGGCGCGTCAGAAAAAGGGCCTTACACAACCTGCTTTTTGAACGTCGCTCGTGCTACGGCAGCGGATGAACCATTCCCGGTGACCATTCTCTTCCGGCTGCCGCTTTCCCCCCGGCCTTTTGGAAGCAACGGTGGGCGGCTTCTCCTGCGTCTTCCCGTCTGGGGAGGAACCGAAGCCACAGGAATTGTGACTCAGCAATTGAAACTGGCGATCTGGGTTCCCGAAGAATACTCGCTGGTCGGTTCCCCCAGTGGCTACACACTTGAATCGCGCCGCAAATTCTCTGATCTCGTTCTCGCCCGTCGGCCCGCACCATTGGCGATGCAACCGCTGGACGATTGGATCGGGCAGCCAGCCAGCGGCATGTTCGATTTTCCGCGTGAAGGTCGTGGGACACTTTACAGCAAACTGGGGACTGCCAGCGAAATCTCTGTCGTCTGGTGGCGGCTCCCGTTCTATGCCTGGATTGCCACAGCGGCTTTGATTGTGGTCGCACTGGTTCTGAGACGAACGCCTCTGGAAAATAAACTGACAGTGCTGCTTCTCGCTGCCACCATTGCCGCCGCCTGTGCCCTGGCTGACGCCGATCTGGTGCTGCATGTTTCAGCGGCTGCGTTTTATGGTCTGGTGGTGATGATCATGATCTGGTTGATTGCGGAAATCGTGAATTGCAATCGCTCTCAATCTGTTCCGCCGGAATTGCCTTCGCAGGATCCTCTGACTCCCACACCACCTCCTGCCACTGTGACTCCCATCATGGTGGGAAGTGCTGCCACGATTGCGACAGTGGCTGGTTCAGAAGAAGCCACTCCTCATGAAGCTTCTTCAACAATCCATCCGGCTATCGAGCCAGATCGTCCGTTGTTACCGCCTGACAGCGGGTCTCCTGACGAGCCGCAAGATCATGAGAAGCCAGGCAACAATTCTTAACTTGGGATTGTCCTCAATCGGTTGGCCGGGATGCTGACTCCCTGAAAATGATCAGGCATCACCCGGCCAGCTTTCAGACAGATCCGGGAAAATTTTCATCGCCATTTCCGTCGTCACGGCCAATTCCGATTCCGCTGCGATACCGAATACTTACTGCAACAACGCTGCCGATATCAGCTGTCAGGAATACATACCATGCCGGTCGAATCTCTCCACCCGGTTGATTCATCCCCCTGCCAGGCATTCAGACCTCTCTCCATTCGAGGGAGTAGAGCCGCTGTCTGGTTGTCAGAGACCATGACGCGCACGTGGATGCTTTTGCCGACGTTGCGTGGGCTTGTTCTTCTCTTATTCTTCTGGCTGTGCGGGTCTTTGCTGATCTCTCCTGCGGGATCTCTCGCCGCTGCACAAGAAGTGATGTCAGAAAACGTGAAGACTCCCGTGGTTCAGCGTCAGGTCTTTGTGCCGATTGCTGATCTGCAGGCGGTGCTGGAATCGCAGAAGCGGGGCGTGCTGCTGACTCGTGAAGCCTATGAACAACTGGTCAAAGAGGCCGCCAAAAATTCACCCTCAGTCGCACCACCTCTTGGACAGGTCATCACTCGGGGAACGGCTGCTGCCACTTTGGATGGCTATATTCTGACGATTCAGTTGAAGATGGAGTTAGAACAACTGACCGCAGGCTGGGCGGAATGGAGTCTGGCCGATTTAGAGCGACTCTCCATTGAGTCGGCACGATTGAATGGCCAGCCGGCATTACTTTATCGGGAGTCGTCTGCTCCTGTTCCCCTCAATACAACACGCATGACTGAGCGTTCTGCCAATATTCCTCAGGTTACCGGGTTTCCTGCTGGCACGAACCCCGGCCCAGCCAATGGATCGCCGGGTGCTCCACTTCAACAGTCCAAAAAAATCGTACCTCCCACACCCGGTGGACTGAAACTGCTGACGGAAGGAGTGGGGACGCATTCGTTAGAACTCACATTAACCACGCCGATTGTGGCGGCGGGAAGTGATCAGGTAGCAGCCTTCACACTGCCAGCCGTTCCCGCGGGAGAATTCACGTTAACCCTGCCTCCTAAAAAACAACTGGTCTCCTCGGGGGTCATTCAAGAGCGGCGTCAACCGTTGTCTGAAGCCAATGAATATCGCCTCCCCTTCGGTGGGCAGGGGAAATTTCAACTCCGAATGACCGAGCGGGCCGAAACCAAAGTGAGCGATGCCATGGTCTTTGCCAGCACCGCTTATGGAGTGGTCAGCAGCCCGGGAGAAGTCACCTGGCAGACGGTCACCAGCTTACAGGTCTTTGGCCGGGCGATTGATCGTCTGGAACTTTCGGTCCCTGCCCCTCTGGAAATTGCAGCGATCGAAGCCACAGGATTGGAAGCCTGGACGTTGTCCGATGACCCCGAGATTCCCGGCCGGACAAAAATGTCACTCCAGTTTTCACAGCCCTTTGAAGGCCAGCGCTCGATTTCAATTCGCGGGGTGATGCCTCAGTCGAAAAATGAAGCCTGGCAAGTCCCTCCCCTGAAGATTCAGGGAGTGACCAATCATGTAGGGAAGCTGATCGTCCGGCATCCCGCTGAAGTGCGATTGCGAGTGGTCTCCGATGTCGGCGTGCGCCGCAGCGAAAGCATCATTCCCGAAGCTTCTCATCTGGCCAATACTCCCGTGCCGCCCAACTCTGGTGCGACACAAACCTCTTTACAATACGAGATCTGGCGGGAAGATTTTGATCTGAGTTTTCTGACAGAACCCAAGGCCCGCGAACTCAGTACCGCCATTGCCATGGTGCTGGAAGTTTCAACCCGAGGGATCGAGTTATCGACAAGTGTGATCGTGGAAACCCGTTTTGTTTCCCTGTTTGATCTGGAGTTTGATCTCCCCGCCGAGTGGTCATTGATTTCGGCCAGTACGGCGGAAGGTGCCAACCTGACGTGGCAGACTCTTCCCGGTGAAGCGGGAGTCAATCGCATCCGGATTGCACTGGATCGACCAGTGACTCCCGGAGAAAGACGATCCATTCGCTTTACCGCCCGGCAACTGGTGGAAGGTTGGCCCGTCGAAGAAAATGCCCCGGTCTCCCTCGTGTTGCCGTCTCTTCCGATTCCCGAATCCACACTGACCGAAACCGCGCTGGTGGTGCGAGCCGAGGATGATCAGGATGTCGCCATTAACAACTTGACAGGGGCCGATCTGGTGCCTCTCAAAGCGGATGACGAGCGGCTCCGGCTTCAATCACAGGTCAGCAACTGGAAAGGGACGCTGACGATCTCTCGCCGCCCTTCCCGCTGGAGCACTCAAGGGCTTACCGGTTGGCGACTGGATCAACAATCGATGACGGCGTTCGTTTCAGTCACCATCGATGTGCGTGGAGGCGGGATTCGTCAACTCATGCTGACCTTGCCGGAAAGCACAGGGACGAACCTGCGTTTTGACATGAGCGGAGCAGGTCGACGAATCGTCGAACAGAAGGCCGGCCCGGTGATTCAAGGACGTCAACTCTGGTTGATTCGATTTGAAGAACGCGCTCGGGGCCTGTTGAATCTCTTTGCCACCATCGAGCAACCCCGGCCAGACTCAGAAACGTTTGAAGTCCCCGAGTTGCGAGTGGTCGATTCTCAATTGCACAGCGGCTTTATTGCTTTAGAAGCGGGTTCCGAACAAAAATTAACGATCACAGCGAACAGTGCTGACGGGGCGTCTTTGAAAGAAGCCGATGTGCTGGATCTCCCCGCTTCAAGGTGGCAGCCTCGTGAACGTTTAGTGGCTCTCTATGAAACGTTGTCCGAAGGAGCCAAGGTCGTTGTGGGCGAGCAGCGTTTTGAACGGGTCGGCTTACCCAGCGCAATCTGCCGTCTCCTTCAAATTGATTCCCATTTGCCACGCAATGGAGCTTCACAGCATCAGGCTACGTACTTTCTGCGTGCTGCGAACGTTCAAAATCTGAAGATTCAGCTGCCTCCTGACGGGCGACTCTGGGCGGTCGCTGTCGATGGTCAGGCTGTGGAAGCCCGGCGTGCTGAACATGGCTTTCTTGTCCCTCTTCCGGTCAATGTCACGCGGTCAGCAGTGACGGCAGACTGTGTGGTCAAGATTTATTATGAAACAGGTGCCCCAACGGCTGATTCTCCGGCAGCCGCTACCCATCCCACCAGCCTGGAACGCGGCGGAGATTTCAAAGGGCAGATCCCTGCTCTCAGCGTGGTGACTCCCAGCAGCACTGTGGAAGCGGTAGAAATTCTGGAACAGTCATGGACGGTTCATTATCCCGAAAATCTGCTGCTGGTCAGGCAAGCCGGCTTGCTTGAAGCCACGACTCCTCTGGATCAACCGGGGGGACTGGTGAAGTGGAAACATCTCTTTCAGCAGCCAAGCTGGGGACGGGTGATCCCTCTGTTGTTGCTCGCAGGCGTGACACTTCTGGTGACCGTGCTGGCTTGCTCGGTTCATCGAAATGCCGGCTTCTGGGGATATGCGGGAGGGAGCGGCATTCTGCTGACGGGGCTTTTGTTACTGGTGTGTGTCGTCCCCTGGCTCCTCATGCCTCGTGTTCAAAGAAACGTGTCGGTGAGTTCTGTCGGTTCCTCCGTCGGGGATTTTGACGTCGCATTCTCAACATCAGAAACCGCTGGTCGTCAACCATCACGTCCGCTGGCCTCGCCCGCTCCTCAGGGAATGATCTCGATGCCACAATCAAAAGCAGGTTTTGAGAACAGCGGCGAGTCCACCGCGAAAGCAGCCACTCCGAGATCGCTGAGGCGGCTCTCAAAAGGGGAAATCCCGGAGGAAATTCTCATCGAGCAGGGTAAGAAACTCAGTGAAGGGAATCATTTTGTATTCTCACCCCCTCCTGCCGCTCCGATGGCTGCGACAGCTCCCACTATACCGACTCCTTCATTGGCTGTTCCCGCTGAGAAGGCCATGGATCATCTCTCCGATGCGCGTGACAGAAAATCACAGAGTGGCGATGCGCCGGTTGCGGGCCAACCACAATCAGGTTTCGATCAACCCGCCGATCCCATCATCGCCGGTGAAGAACGAGAGATTCTGGCAGAACAAAAGGTTCTGTTGGCGGATCGACAAGCCGGGAAAGCCCGCTTGTCACTGGCGATGGATTGGCAGACACCTGCGGGGATGCGTTCCAAGGAGTTTCGTTATATCGGCACTGATTCTGGAACCATCGATTCGGGAACCATTGGCTCTGAAACCACAGATTCCAGAGTCCACAGCGATCGGCCCGCGTCGCTTCAATTGGGCTACATCGATCAGCAACGAACCTGGATGTGGGGACGCTGGATCTTCTGTATGGGAGCACTCATGGCCTGGTTTTTCCGTTCGATCAAGACCCGGACAAAACTGATGATTGTGGGCGTGGGGCTGCCGTTGGTGATTGGATTAACCGGGCTGATTTCCGCGAACGGACAACTCTGGCTGGATGGAATGTTTCTCGCGATCACAGCCGCCGGGATGATCTGGCTGGGCGTGCTGCTCTTTTCGCTCTGTGACTGCGCGTTGTCCTGCTGTTGTCGCCACCTGCCACGACGTGCGGTTCCGCTGGCCTTATTCTTCCTCGCCTGTGAACTGCTTGGTGGCGGTGAAACTCGCCTCGGGTGGGGAGTCACTCAGGCACAGGATCAACCCGCTTCCGTTCAAGGAACATCGGTTCCACCGGCGGCTGGTCGAGCAATTTTCCCTCAGCCGCCAGGTTCACGGGTTGAGCAGACGGTGATTCCTCTGGACTCCAGCAGTGTTCCCGATGCCGCCGCCCTGGCGGAAAGCAATCAGGTTTTTATCCCGGCTGAAAAGTATCTCGAGCTTTATCTCAAGGCTCATCCTGAACAGCGGCCATCCGCTCAGGCGCCCACTCAAGGGGGCTTGGCTGATGTGCTGCTTGCAGTGGATCTGGTGGCAAAACCGGAGGCTCCTGCCGATCAACCTCCCGGAGAGAAAAGTCCCTGGACGCACAACGTCCGTCTCAAAGCACGGCTGGTGATTCTCTCTTACACTGACGAGCAATGGCTACAGTCTCTTCCCATCAGAGGTGTCACCTGGGAACAGGCCAAACTGGGAGATGCCATCGCTCCGCTGGTTCAACAAAACGGACAAACTCACATTGTCATCAGCAAAAAAGGCCCGATGATTCTTGATCTGGAAGCCATCATCGATCGGGCCTCATCTCCCGCAGCCGGTCAATTTCAATTCCAGCTTGATCCCCTGATTGGCGGGCGGTTGATGTGGACATTGCCCCGCGAAGGGCTGGCCATTCGGCTCAATGGTGCGACGACCGGCTTCCGCCTGTCACCACCTCGTGACAACCAGACCCGTACGGTGGATCTCTCCTTGTCGGGCTTGAAGGAAGTTGCCATGGCCTGGCAACCGGAAGGTGATCAGAATGTCGCCAATCGCACCATTACGTTGAATTCGCTGACAGCCGTCACGCTGGATGACACGGGACTGAAAGTCAGCACAGGGCTGGAATACCTCGTGCGACAAGGAAGTGTCATTGAACTGGAAATGAAAGTTCCTCCCGCGTTCAAAATTCAATCCGTCTCGGGGCCAGATGTGGGAAGCTGGGAACTGACCGGGGAAGATCCTGCAAGAAAGTTAAAAGTCTTCCTGAGGCGAAACGTCAGTGACACCACAAAACTGACTGTTGACGGATACCGGGATCTCTCCATTTCTGAGGAGGTCACTTCGCTATCGACGCCTCAACTCATTCCGTTGGGAGTCACCCATGAAACAGGAACATTAGGGATCTTCGCCGCGCGGCAACTCAATGTCCGCGTGGAGAGTGTCAGCCTGCTGACACAGATCGATGTCTCTCGGTTTACAGGCAACGTTCCTGTCAGCCGGTTGAGTGGGAATCCTCAGTTGGCTTACCGTTTTTCGGCTCGTCCGTTTGGTTTGGATCTGCGCGTTCAGCGTCAGCTTTCGCGAGTAACGGCAGAAGCGCAGCATGGCGTGCTGCTGCTCATGAATCGTCAGCAGCAGACCACACGTCTGGTGGCGCAGATCTCGGGGTCACCACGCGCCACAATGACATTCCGTTTGCCAGCCCACTGGCAGACGTTACGCGTCGAAAGTGCCGAACTCAGTGACTGGTTTGAAACCACCGTCGATGGTGAAAAGCGCCTGACAATCGAATGGCGAACCCCGCGTGAGGGACAGGTAGAAATTGTTCTCGCAGGGACAGTGGTGAGTCTTTCCACCAACGAAGGGAATGCTGGAACAGAGTCGCTCCCGCTGGATCTTCCCGAAGTGTTGAATGTTGAGCGGTTGAGTTCGCAATTGGCTGTCTGGACGACCCCCAATCTGATGGCACGTTTTGTTGATCCCCGCACGTGGCGATCGATTGATGTCGCGGCTCTCAAGCCGGGATTATTGAACCTTAAAGACAAGCAGCCTCCTCAATTGGCGTTTGTGTCGGATGCCCGCACCAACGAGCCGATTCTGCTCAACGTGACCCGATGGGAGCCGCAGATCTCTGGTCAGTCCTTGAGTGTGGTCAGTGTGACAG
This sequence comes from Planctopirus sp. SH287, assembly GCF_056500625.1. Lineage (NCBI taxonomy): Bacteria > Pseudomonadati > Planctomycetota > Planctomycetia > Planctomycetales > Planctomycetaceae > Planctopirus > Planctopirus sp. SH287. Next base: position 5,331,091 of record NZ_CM151403.1, read on the forward strand.
ATGGTTCCATTGCGCATTCTCTGTTGCTGAACTGGCAGATCGGCCTGGCGCCGGTCGAGACACTGGCCGTCTCCGCCAGCCCGGAATTTGCGGGGAAGCTGGAGTTTCAGGGGCCGGAAATTCGAGCCGTCGCGACATCGAAGGGGGCCGATGGTCGTCCGGTCTGGACGATCTCGCTCCGTACGCCAGCCCAAGGCAGCCTGTCACTTTCTGGCACAGCAACGACCGAATTTACCAAGTCGATCGTGTTATCCCCCGGCTTACGATTTGAACCCTTGATCCAGGGGAAACCTGTCGAAGCTGGGAAAACTCCACCCGCCGCGATTTCTCAATCTCACTTTGTTTTGTTACTGAATCCTTCGCGCAGTTTGCTCACACGGACAGAGCCTGAGCAAGCCGAGGCGGTCACTCGTGATGATGTCCGCCTGAAGGTTGGCGAAGATTTACTTGCCAGAGCGGCGGAGTTCCTGCGGGTGAAAACTCCGGGAACATCGTTGATCTGGAATGCTCAGTTACTGTCTCAAACCCGTCTGGCGGCGGCGAGTGTCAATCTGGCTGACCTGACAACCATCGTGGCGCGAGACGGGACTTATCGGACGCGAGTGGCGTATTTGCTCAAGAATCGTTCCCGCCAGTTTCTGGCACTCACCTTTCCTCCAGAATCACGTCTGCTGAGCGTGCTGGTGAATGGAATGCCTTCCCGTGCTGTTGAAACTTCACAAGGTGATCAGAAATTCCAACTGATTGCTCTCCCCCGTACGAGTGCCGCCGATCTGTCGCTGACGGTCACGGTCACGATTTCAGGGAGGCTTTCCCGACGATTACCCGCACTGCGCGGATGGCGGGCCACTCAGGTGGATATTCCTGCTCCGCAAGTGGTCGGGCCGGAACTGGATGAGTTACTGGGAATTCCCGTGGCACGCACCCGTTGGGCTGTCCACATGCCCGAAGATCTGTCGGCGACGGGATTGGCGGATACGAATCGGAACAATCTCAATTCTGCCACAGAGGTTCAATCCGAACTGACTTTGCAACAGGCCCGTTTGCAGGAATTGAGCGATCTGATCTCTGTCGCCAACAATTCCGCCAACCTTCAGCTTCAGGCTCAATCACTGGCCAATGGGGCCTTTTTGAAGTCGGTCTTGACCGATGGTGAAAACTATCGGGGGCGATACCTCGGCAAAGACGATGCCGCGGTGGATGAATACCAGTCAACGTTGAATACAACACGCGTTCAACTGGAACAGTTGCAACGCAAGTTCGACGATAAAGTGACCCGGTATTCCACCCCTTCCGATCCGCTCTCCCGGGCGAATGGTGCTCAGGAGTGGTTTGATCAGGATAGTGAGGGCGTTCTTGAAGCACGTAACAATGCTCTGCAGATTATCGCCGAGAATCGATCTTCGACGAGAAGTGGAAACCAGCAGACCGTCGAATCGTTCGGATTCGCTCTCGTTCCCACCTCGGAGTTCAAAGGGGGAGCCTCACGTAAGGAAAACGGGAAGCTCAAGCAACAGGTGGCCCAGGAGTTTGATGCTCGCCGGCAATATCAGGCGTTTAACGATCAACAACTGGAAGCACTTTCTGAAGTGTCTCGATCCAAACGGCAGTCTGATCAGAATGGGGTTGAGGGATTCATCGCAACAAAGTCCCTCAATGAAGCAGAGCTTCAGAACCGACGTTCACAAGGCCTCAACCTTCCCCAAAAAAGCTTTGGAACACAGGAACGAGCAACACAAAACGACCTGTCGTTTCGTCAGGGAGATCTTATTGTGGGGGGAGCGATGGTCAAACCTCCTGCTCAAATGCTTTCAGGGCGCCCCGGCCCCATGGTTGATGGGCCTGGGCCAGGTGTCATATCCCCCTGGAATTTGGGATTGGCGTCAGATGGTGTTGCCGCTAATGGAGGTGGTGAGAACGGTGGTCTGGGCGGCGGTAGGGGAGTTGGCTTGAGAAGTGGTGGTGCAGCAGATCCTCATTTTGGACGTCAGGTTGCAGGGGGCAATGGGCTTGTGGCAACTCGCGAGGCGCTGTCGGCCGGAACTTCTCAACAGGGACTGTCTGTCGAAGCTGAGCTTCCTTCAGGTGGCCGGACATTCCTGTTCTCAAAGGCAGGGGGTGATGCCCGTCTCGCTCTGGATGTTGTTCCTTCTGGTCGCAGTACCTCGCTGTGGAGTTGGGGCTGGCTGGCGATTTGTCTGGTTGTTGTGGCCTGGGTGCTGACCAGGCTTTCCCCCGCTTCAGGAAACGGGTGGGAACTTCTGCTCACCGCGATGCTCGTTGTGATTTTTGCCGCAGCGATCCTCGTTTTGCCTGCGGGATGGATAACCGTGATCGCAGTGGTGTTGTTTGCTGCCAGCGTTGTTCAACTTGTCCTGCTGGCCTTCCGCCGTAAATCACTGCATACGACTGCGGCAGCTTGATGATCACGCTTTTGTGATGTCTACCCCTGGAGCTTTTCGAGAAAGGGCAGATAGCCCCGTAGTGTTGGCAAAAGGAGATAAATGCCATAGCCCGCAGCGGCAATCAGTCCCAACCAGACCAGCAGACTGACCCAGCCCAGGGCGCCTGAGAAAATCGCCTGTATTTTCCGGGTGAATTTTCGCCACTGCTGCTGGCGGTCAATCTGGGCATAGATCGCCTGCATGTCACGTCCTTTTTTATCCGCCTCCTGCTTGACCAGTAACCCTTGAATGGCGTTTTCAAATTCCGGGAGCTGGGCAATGGGAAGCACCGATGACGAACCAGGTTTCTTGACCTTGGCTCTCTGATCAATGATCCCGGCTTTGATTCCCTTCAAAATCGCCGCCGCAGTCATCTTGGCAGCACTGGGCTTTCCCTGAGCATCAATAAACTGAATGGCATAGACCAGATCCCCCTGAGCCGCCAGCTTTTGATGCTGAGCGTCTTCGGCAGAACTGCGGCTGACGACTGGGACGGCTTTGGTGTTGGTCATTGGCTGGTGCACACTGGTGGTTGTCGCGGCACTGACCGCTTTATCACTTCCAGCGATGAAGCTCAGCGAACGATTCTCCAACCCCAGTGAGGACAGGTGCCGGATCACTTCTTCAAAGTTCTTGAATCGTTGTTCCGGCGAAGCGGCCATCATTTTATCGATGATCAGATCCAGCTTCTCCGGGATCTCAGGGTTGGATTTTTTTGCGGGGGGAAACTTTCCCTGCTCCTTATTCATGATCAGTTCAATGGTGGTGTTCCCGCCGAAGGGGAGTTTTCCGGTAAGGAAATGATAGAGCGTGACTCCCAGGGCATAGATATCAGAACGACCATCGACATGCTTGGCGTTACGGGCTTGCTCAGGAGCCATGTAATAGGGCGTTCCCAAGCCCGTTCCACTTTGAGTCAAAGAGTTGTCTTCGTCATCCATGGCCTTGGCCAGGCCAAAGTCAGCCACTTTCACCTGCCCTCTGGCGGTGAGCATGATGTTGTCGGGCTTGATATCGCGATGCACCATGTTCATGGCATGGGCATGGTGCATCGCCTCGGCACATCTTAAGGTGACGTGGATGGCATCACCGATCGACAGGCGGCCCAGCGTTTCCATCCATGACTGCATGCTCTTGCCGTCAATGAATTCCATGGCCACAAAATGGACGCCATGATCCTGATCAACGGCATAAACCCGAACGGCGTTGGGATGGTCAATTTTGGCCATCGAACGGGCTTCACGATAGAAGCGTTTAACGAAGTCTTCTTTCCCCGAGAGCTTCCTGGACAGAACCTTGATAGCCGCCTTTCGGTCGAGGCTATCCTGATGAGCGAGAAAGACTTCGCCCATCCCTCCTTCGCCCAACTTGCGGATCAATCGAAAGTCGCCCAGTTGAGTCAGCTTGGGAGAGCTTCCAGCCGGCTTTCCTGAAGCAGGATCGTTTGGCTTGGCATGACCAGTCACAGCAGGCGAATTTGCCACCTGATCGATCACGGTTGCGGAGGGAATCTCGGTTCCTGTGGGATCGTGGAGTCCGGCGTCAGTCCCGATCAATGTCTTGTCAGGCTCTCCAGAGGTGCCTTCAGACGCGGAACCACCAGTGCTCAAAGCATTCATAACATCAGCCCACTTGACGAAGTTCAGCGACGCGACAGGATTGACCTTTCTAATGCGAATCGTTGAGTGCCCGCAGTAGAAACGGGCGCATTATGTTCAGGTTTCTCACCCGGCACCAAAGAATCTTCGAGGGATCGACCGCAGATTTCGAGATTTTTCATCTCCGCGAGACAGGCGGCTGATGTCACTGACCAGAAGCACGTCACCTTACGGAATCTCGAACGGCCGGCCATGGCAAGAACAACACAACTCATTCTGGCGACCGCTTTTCAATCGAGAATCAGGCTGCTGGGTTTTTCAGGTGGCGGCCCCAGGCGATTGATCTTCACGCCGAAATGCTCGCCGATTTTGACGGCTTCGCCCTGTGCGTACTGACGATTGCCGATGTAAATATCCAGCAGGTCTTCGCAGGGCTTGTTAAAGGTCACAAGTGCTCCCGGCCCCAGTTGAAGCAGAGCCGATAGAGGAACCCGTTTTTCCGCCAGACGAACGCTGAGCTGGACTTTAATTCCCGAGAGTCGCTTCAACATGTAATAGTTGTTGATCGCTGGTTCCCCTCCCGTGAACGGGTGGTTGTCAGGGAAATGCGATGGGATTTCAGTCGGGGTCTTTGTCGTCCGCACTGATTCATCGGCCAGTTGAGGAACCGAATACTCCACATCAGCAGAGATTGGGCGAGCCTGAGATGCTGCCGCCGCCTCCCAGGCGTCGTCCTCTGACGGGTCACTCTCGGAAGCCAATGGAGTCGCTGGCTGATCAGGGAGAGGTGCTGGCTTCATCAAAGGCAAGGGGGTGATCAGCAGGATCGCTGGCGGTTCAGCGGTTGACGAACCAAGGTCGCTTCCTTCAACGGGCTGAGTCACTTCCAGCAATGAGATTCCGGCACTGGCTAACGATTCGGGCAATTGGGGGATGGCATCGAGATAGGTTCCCAGCCGAGCCACTGTCACCGTGCGCGAGGTGTTGACTTCGATCGTCGGAGGAAGCAGAAGAATGGCCCATTCCTGAGCCAGCGTTTGCAATTTTGCTTCTTGTGTCGCATCAGGAGTGGCATACCAGCCGGGCAGGCCGACCAATTCTGGAATCAGCGCCAGCAGCCGTTGTCCTTCCCATTCCAATTCCACCACAAGTCCGGCAGCATCAAGTACCGGCCAGGCGGGTTCATTCGCTTCTGAATAAAGGCGATGGGGCAGCCAATCCAAAGGCGGATTGTTGAGTCGAAAAGTGGTTTCCAGCCCAGTGGCCCGCTGGAATGCTTGATTGATCGCGGTGAGTTGTGTTTCCAGATGGGCCAGCCAAGGCTTAACAAGTGAATCCTTCGTAGCCATTTCGCTGGAAATCGACGTTGCGGCGATCTCATCACCCACATTCTCAGTGCCATCAGCATTGTCAACAGGGGCCGCCCCTTCATCTTGAGGAGGGCGCGTTTCATCGACGGGTTCATTTGCCTCAGGTTCTGACATGGCATCCCGTCCTCAAGAGATCAATAAGGCAGACATCTCCCGCCCATTGATCGATATGCAGCCAACCTGCGATTGCGTGATTTGTATGCCCCACAGACACGTGCACACAGACTCGGTTTGGAAATTGACTGCTCGTCGTTTCTTTTCAGTATCGGCGAAGAAGTTGCCTAACTTTGACTAATCCGCATATTCAGAAAAGTCGATAGTTTCAATCATCGTGCAAAGAGCACGCCTTGGCTGTTTTCAGCTCAAAAATCGGCCAAATCTGCTGAATACGGTTTCTGGTTTTGAAATATTGAAGTCATCACCCTTTTTTCTGTATGGCGACCTGACTGTCAACCTGAAGACCGCTTGACCTCAACTTCAGGTTGTGGGAATGAGGTCATTCGATGGAGACAGGTCGTCAATGAATTCCCGTCAGCGGCTCATGTCAGAGAAACAATCGAGATCACCGCGTGGTCTGTGAGCCGGCCAGAATGGAGAAAAACATGATCCGCCGATCATTATTTTTTTGTTTGCTATCAATGGCAGGCTTGCTGGTCGTGAGCACGACTGGCTGCTCGTCAATCTTTCACGAATTACAACCCCACCGCCTCCACCGCCTCAACCGACAGCCCGCCCCGATGGTGGATCCCGAGTTCACCAGAACCGGCAGCGAACAAACGCCTGGCGCGTTTGTGTAAGCGATTGCTGTGCAGGGATAAAGCACAAGCAAACCCATCTTCAACCACCCTTCTGGCAACCTGACCAGGCTCTGAGCGTGACATAGAAAACCTCAGAAGAAACAAAGCCCAAGCCACCCTCATCAGGCAACAAGTTCAAATCCCGCCACTCCGACTATTTTTAGAAATGAGCCCTTCGGCGAGAACGTCGAAGGGCTTTCTCATTGTGGGGACTAGACTTATGTCGTCGAGGCGGCAGTTCAAACAGAGGATTTCGAGAATTCGACGCTTCACGGCGTAATCTGCTCTAACCCACTTCTGCCGAAGGACTTGCGAAACATCAAACGCTTTGACTGTAATGGTCGAAATTTCGAGGCAGGTGCGGGCCTTTCGTTCCAGATGCAGCAGCAATCGAGCCGCTTCATCCTTCAGCTTGGGGAACATCTCGGCGTAGGTCTGGTGATCGATTTCATCGTCGAGCCGCATCTTCGTGAGCTTGGCGACCGGCGAGAGGTATCTGTTGACCGTTATTGACGGCGATTCAAAACTGCCCCAATCTCACGTGGTTTTGGAGATTGGTCAGGGCTTTGTGGTGGTCAAGGATTTCACGGGGCTGAACGAGACCCTCATCTCGATCACTTCGGTAAAAACGGTCGTACATTTCAATGAGTTTGACCGCAAGTAATCAATGGCTTCGTGGTTCTATTGGCCGAAGGGCATTTTTGACGCCATTTTGACAGGAAGGGTGCCTTTTTCGAACGGTTGAGAAAAAATCGCAATGCCAATCCTGATAATCACTTGTGGATTACTGAGAAGCTGGCGTTTTATTTGACGGCCATTTGATGGGGAAGGCAAACAGGTCAGGATAGTCACTTTACTGACTATTCTTTAAAGGCTATAATTCATCTGGTCGAAGATCAAGACGGAAGACTTCGGAGACTAAACGAATGGAAGGAACTCCGTCGAAAGCAGAGCGGCTGGCTGAGTTCTTTCGGCGACTCGGTGAAGCAGGGGCCGCTTCGTCATTTGATGAGGCGTACCGGCTTCTCTGCTCGACGCTCGATCAGGTTGAGGACGAGATGAGCGGTCTACCGAACGAGCCAGAACGATGGATGACCTTGGATCGAATGTTTCCTCCACAATCGGATCGAATGTCGAGCGTCGAGGGCTGCGAAGTGAAGCGTTTCGACAACTTGAGGCACATCACGTACATCGCTGCGAATGGAGCCATCGAGATTCGGTCAAAACGTCGCAGAAATGGAGCTATCGAAGTTCTTTATTCAAAGGCTGGCTCGGATAGCCAAAATATCAACGGATTCTGTCCCAAACTTGCCAACGACAATCTCTAGCTTTTCGGTAACGGGCGCATACGAAATGGGAGTCACCCCAATGTCACCAGTCGATCAACTGAGCCAAGACCTCAAAACTCAATTCCCAGATGCCGAGATCGAAACTCGGAAGTCAGATGATCCGAATGGCTTCCAGTTCTTGAACCTGCTTGTTGGTGAGTTCGAGGTCGGCGTCGAGTGGAAGAAGGAACACGGCTTTGGGATTTCATCCTTCCATGATGACTCCTCGGCGAGTGAAGGACTGTTCGACTCTCCAAATGAATGGTACGCAACGGAGCAGGCAGCTTTCCACCGTGTCGCTTCGCTCGTCTTCGATCAACGAAGTACAAAGCCACGACAATTGAAGATTTCTGAGATTCGGCATGAACGGGGCATGTCGCAAGAGGCTTTATCCGAACAACTCAGCGTAAAGCAGGCAACGTATTCCAAGCTGGAGCGTCGCAAAGACGTGAAGGTCTCATCTTTGCGACAAGTCATTGAAGCAATGGGAGGCAAACTTCTCATTCAAGCCGTTTTTGCGGATACCAGAGATGTTCGAGAAATCAAATTTCAGTAATCGAGGCTTGGGACTGCTCGTGATCTTCTCGAAGGATATCGAGAAGTCCGTCACGTTCTATAAATCGCTTGGGCTGCGCTTTGAACGGCATTCTCACCCGCCTTGCGGAGATCATTTCGCCAGCATCGACGGTGATTGCGTTTTTGAAATCTGCCAAAATCGCAAAGGCCAGCAGGCGACTTCCTCGATGACTTTTGGCTTCCATGTGTCATGCGTTGACCAAGCCGTGGAAGAAGCGACGATGAATGGCGGCACTCTTAAACGAGAACCGCATTCGGCTGAATGGGGCCGATCTGCAACCGTGACCGACCCTGATGGCCATTGTGTGCTTCTGATGGAGAAGCCGATGATCGTTCACAAAGAGACCTGAATTGGTCTCAGCAAAGACGGCTGTGAATGGGCCTCTTCACGCCGCCAAAACGAGGCTTGTCGTGAGATGATTCCAGCCTTTGCAAGCGGCCAGAAAAAGTTCAAATGGCGTCTTGTTACCCCAACTACGTTGCAGTGGTATTGCAGTTGCGTTGTGGTGATGTTTACTGTCCGCGTACTCCGCAGAAGGGCGGTATCTGATCTGTGACCTGCCAAAGGGGATCATTCGTAAATGCCGTCGAGTAAGGCTGGGATTTTTGCCTTGCGGATGGCTTCGATCACGGCCTTCGACGATTTCCATGATTCACCCGGAATTCGAGCGATCAGTTCGCCCCAAACCCGTCCAAATGCCGCAATGGCAGCATCGTCGTTGAAGCTTACGCCAGCCGGAAGCAAGGGGGCGATGTCTTCTGTCAAGCTCTGATTGAGTTTCTTGAGCATCCGTTCTTCCGCGTTCGCCCGGCTGATCGAATGGCCTTCCTGATCGAGATAGTACTGGAAGCACGCAAGCAGTTTATCGCGTTCTAGCCCGAGTTGGAGCAACCCTTCGTTGAGGTCGAACAGATCGCGGTTTTTGTTTCGTTGGAGCAACGCCCGCAGTTTGGTTCCGAAAAGTTCCTACGGCTCGAACGAGATGATCTCGGCCTTCGCCTGATGCCAGTCGCTCACAACTCCGAACGGATAGGCTTTCAGGCCCAGAAGACTCTGGTGCTCCCGCGTATTCATTTCAATCTTGAGTTTGAGCGGGCTGCCGTCGCCTGTTTCCGGCGTGAACTTGTACGCCAGGTGGACGGAATGCGTAGCGGCCTGATAGCTACACTTTCCAAGCCAGGAAAGAATGTCGCGTATCTCCCCTACCGTCTCCTTGATGGGTTCTGGTTGCGTTTGCACGAGATCGATGTCTTCGGAATACCGCAACGGCTTATCAAAAAGCAGCTTGTTGATCGCTGTGCCACCACGGAACGCAATTTTACCCCGTAGCTGCTCACTGCTAAATAAATCACACAACGCACGGCAAATTATCAAATCCTGCTCCACCTGTCGCAGGTCAGGCCAGGGAGCGTGCGCAGTCCATTGCTGGATATGTGCCAAAGGGATCATTGGTCAATCTCTACCGGCACATTAATGAGGAGTTTCCAGTCTGCGTTTCGTTCCTCCATCGCGGCCAGTTCGGGAACGATGGGTTTGACCGATGGATCGAGCGGCTTGAAAGACTTGGCCTTTTTAGCAAAGGGCCGCAGTGCATTGGCCTGCCGGGAATGCCCAAATCGTTCCAGAAGGTAGCCAAGTCGCCGGACTGCCGAGTTCTCGTAAACGCTGGCGGCTTTGGCGAGAATGCGAGAGTTGGCTTTCTGGCCCAGGTCGTTGACAGCCTGCGCGGCTCCGTTGATTCCACCGGCCCGATGGAAATAGCGGCAAATGTCGAGCAGGGTCAAGTCCAGGCCAGCAACCCTGGCGAACCCTGCATCCGTCTTGAGTTGTGACAGCCACTCGGAGCGATTCGCCTGGGAGAAAGCTTTCGGTGACTGGAACAGAAACTCGACTCTTTGGCGTCCGATCTCAATGCCTGGAAGTTGTCGTGATGCGATCACCTGAAAGACCATCGCGGCCTGATGAGACGCTCCATGAAACGCTGCCGCACGAAGTAGGGAGATGCGGTAATCAACTTCCAGAAACTTCATCAACGGATCAATCCATCGGGCGGGATCAGGAGCACCGAGCACCCGATCTTCAGGCCGCAGAATCAGGTAAAATCCCCGTCTCGGGGATACGAGACCGCCTTTACGGGATAGTCGGGCGATGGCCGCCTTCAGAGCCTCCGGCGATAGGCCAAGCTCAGCCATCGCGGTTGGTTTCGTGAAGAAACCCCGCCCCCGGGCAAGCTGTGAATCGACGAATCCTTGAACGCTGTTCATCCCCCCCAATCATAACAGAAAAGCGGTGAATCACAACGCTTTTCAAGTATGAGTGGGGATTCCGGGACTCGCTGATTAGTGCCGGAAGACGCAGGAACCGATGAAAACAAGCCGATCAGGGGCAGCGAGTGGGTGGGCAAATTCGCGACCTCCAGACTAATGGCGATCTCGCCGGTCAGCTCTCGGGGTTGTCCATGAATTCGCGGAGTTCTTGCGAGCAGCGGCAGGCTGCGGCGAGCTTTGCTGCCCAGTGGATGGCAGCTTCGCGCGACGGAAGTTCCAGGACGCAGAAGCCGCCGTCGAACGTCTTCGTCTGCGGGTAGGTCTCATTCGTGACGGCGCCGTCTGCCGCGACCATCAGCGGCGCGGTATCCGCATTGATCCCACCACCGAACACGTAGACACCGGCGACCTTCGCTTCTCGAATGACGGCGTGTGACGCCTCGCTGACTTCGGCCATGTCCTCGACGGGGACGTCCATTGCCGATGCGGGGAAAGAGATCAAGTATTTCGCCATCGTTCACTCCTGCGCATCTTGATCCAGACTGATGGTATCGCACGCCCACGTTAAGCGGCGTCGGAGAGCGTTAGCAAGCGAAACATCTTATACGAATCGCAACTTGAAATGGCGCGTTGACGATCGAAAAAACATGCTTATCCAAAAGCCGCTGTCTATTACACACAACTATTTTTCTGGAGTTGCTGGAAGGCTTGCCAGGCGATGGTGAAGTCGAGCATCCGGCTTAAGCCCACCCAGATGGCTTGCGGGCCTGGGGGTGGGTCTTTTTTCCGGTTGTTGTAGCCGCCCAACTCTGCCAGCAGTCTGACAAACTCGCCCAGGCTGGGCGGGGTTTTAGATGGCAACTTCTTCTTGACAACCTGCCAGATCGATTGCCATTTATCGGTGGAAAACAGCAGATCACACGGCGACTCTGGATACTCTCTGCTATAGTGTGTCGTATAAAGAACTCGCCACGCGATAATCTTATAAAATGCCAGGCAGTTCTTCAGCCGATGCATCGTCTCCAGTTGAATCTGCTCGACAGTGCAACCCGTCTTCAACACGCGAAAGTAGACTTCGATCGTCCAGCGAGCTAAATAGTAATCCAGGATCGTCTGAACCTGATCATCAGTATCTACTGGCAAGGTTGTGATGAGTAGCCATTGGATCGCCGATTGATCACCCGGCGGGTGCAACTCTTCGGCGATCACAATGTTGTAAACCACTTCTTTCATCTCGGCCTTGGCACGAGGTGGTTTGATAGTCACCTGCTTGGCACGGATCTCCAGTTTTGCCTCGCGAGCCTGTCGTTTCGGGGTATGGGACAGTTCAATCGTCTGTTTCAGGCGGAGTGGGGAAGCTCGCACTTCATCCCAGACTTTCTTGTAGGCCCGAGGCCCGGCGTCACGATCCCGCTCAGGGCTGGCCCGATCTTCCTTGGCCCGAATCAGGAAGTCGGCGACCTGCTCTGACTCTCGACCTTCGACGAAGATTTCATAGATATCCGCTTCGCTATCCGCCACACTCACAATCCGCGTGTCGGGACATTCTTTTGCTAACTGACAGGCTAAATAGTACCCCTTAAGCCAACGATAGCCTTCCTTTTCTTCGATCGGTAAAGAGGCTCGTTTCTTCCGTTTTCCGAGGGATTTCGGTGCACGATCGAAGAGTCCTGACCCACGACACCCAGGCAGATACGGTCTGGCGTCACTGCGAGCGATGTATGATCGTCGCAATCAAAACGGCGTTCACTATCGAGAGAGAGGACGTCTTGCGGAGGGTCTGCCGTAAAGTCGAGTTCAGTGGTATCTTGAACAATCAGCACAACGGGTAGCTGCCGCATCCGCTCGCGCGTTGCCTCCAGATGCGGGGCTAAGATCTTTTCTGGTGAAACCTGCGGACGTTGAATAAACGATAGGCTCCCTGTGATTCCGCCCAGCCCTGACAAGCGGTGTTAATACTGGCTTGAGGCTTGGCGGCAAGCGTTTCCAGAACTTTAAGACTTCGCTGATCTCCCAACTGAATCCCTGCCAGTTCTGCCGTAATCGTCACTGCTTCCGTGCTCATGATATGCACTCCATGCCAATTTGACAGATAAAAATCTGTAAACAGGCATGGCGCAAATCCCGTGCCGTCGTCTGATGGAGTTCAGGAAAGATGTGTGCAATCGACAGCTCAAAGCCGCAAGCATGGCACACAGAGCGTTATTTCAAAGGGAATGCGTATTATCCTCGCTCAGAGGTGGAGCGTCCCAGAGCCATGTCGAAGCTATTGATCGCAGGGATGAGCATGGCCACCGTGGTGAAACCATACGCCGCCGAGAGTGCCAGGCACACCCCTAGAGTCTGCCCCAGCAGAAAACTGGTAATGGCATAGAACGTCAGAAACGGAAGGATTCCCGCGGCCAGCGTCAGTGCGGGTGAGGGATTGCGATGCGTCAAAGAAACCCACAGACCAATGCTTCCCCCCAGAATAAAGACCAGGAAGCAGGGGAGTTGCAGTGAGAACGACGACTTGGCCTGCACGATCAGCATCAGACAAATAAAGATGCCGACGAAGAGGAAGAAAATGGTTCCCAGGCTATTCGCGATAGCCGTCCGGGAACTCTGATAGGTCAATCCGGAATGCAATCCCAGCATGGCTGAAAAGGTGCAAAGCACCAGCAGACCGATTGTCAGATAGATAAAATGCTGGACTTCAAATTGCCCTTGAATCAATAACCAGATCAGGAACCCCACGGGGATGATCAACAACTCCATCGTGTTGTAAAGCACTCCCAGCAGTTTCCCCAGAATGAACTCTTTCGCTGTCACATTCGTGACCAGTAGCAGTTCAAGAGTTCCCGCATCCCGTTCGCTCGTAAAGGCCGTCACGGCTTGAGCATTCACAAGAAGCATGGAGACCAGACCCAGTCCGACAAACGCAAAACCGGCTGGTGGCAACATTCCGAGCAGTTTGCGATTGGGATCGGTGGAATAGAGCGCGGCTCCGATCATCAAAGCGGCCAGCACGACATAGGCAAGCTTGATGAAGATAATTTTCCGACCATAGGCCCGCGTACAGATTTCTCGCCAGACCACAGGATTGTGCCAGATTTCCCGGTGCTTACGGGCTGGAGCCGAAGAGCGATCGTCTTCCGACTTGGCCGCTTCTCCCATGGTGCGGGAGGGATTCCAGATGCGGAGTCGAAGCGTCGTTGTCATGACCAGCAAACTGGCCAGCAACGCTTGTAAGCCCGATGAGATTAACGCCACTTGCACAGCGCTCTGGCCTGCGGCTTCACGGGTGAGTGGCTGGAAAATCGTGATCAGTCCGCGATAGGGATTCATCAGAGAAACGAAATCGGCCAAACCTGACATGCCAGCCAGCGACAGCAACGCACTTCCCAACTCCACCGTTCCCAGGTAAAGCACGATTCCCAGCACGCTGATCGCCAGTGTCTGAAAAGTCTTTTCCCGCCAGAACGCGACCAGATTTCCCCAGGCCCCGGCTGCCAGCCCCGTCATCAGGCAGAGCACTAACGAGAGCATCAACTGCGAAATCGAGACTCCTCCCAGTAACAACAGGCTGCATAGGACAGGGAGAGAAGCCGCCAGCAGCACCCCCAGCAATAACAGGCTGGCTCCCAGCTTACCCGCCACAAGTTCAAAGCTTTTCAGATCCGTCATCAACAAGAGCAGCAACGTCCGACGATCTTTCTCCTGAGCAACGCGGCCGGCTGAAAAGAGGACACTGAAGAAAATCACCAGCGTCAGTTGCACCAGCGAAATCATCTGAAACGCCAGGACACCAAAGCGGGAAAGCTCGCCTAGGCTGCGCACCTGCTGAAGACCGAAAGTGGCCTGAATCGCGGTGTAGAGCAAAACAAAAAGCCCGCCGAGATAGCCGGCCCGAATGACAAAATGTTTCAACTGACGAGGAGAGGTCAGCAATTCCCGCGTGACAAGAGGGCCAGCGAACACAGATATCGTCCTCAGAAAAGGCCAATCGTCAGTACATTATAAAAAGCCCTGACAAAACCGGTTGTGCTTGTTTGGAAATGTGAAATGCTTTTCCAGATCCTGTGGCATCAGAGGTTTTGTTAGAGTTTTTGAAAAGTGAAAATCTGGTCGGATCAGGAACGAGGGAACTTTTCCCCGCCGTTTTTCCCTGAGCAGATTTTCTTTGAAGCAGTTTTCTTAAACTATAAGGCCAAAAGAACCTCATCACCAACTCATCTCGATGTGGAATCGATGAATGCGGCCTTTTAACAGACCTATTTTCTTGTCCGCACCCCTACGCTCTACGACAATCACGCCAAATTCAACGACTCAATTCTCCGCAGATCCCGAGAGTTTCAGATGACTGGTCAATCTCTTTCACTGAGTAATGATCAAAAAGACACGTCGACCTCTCGTGTCGGATTGCTTCTGGCAGGAGGCGCTGGCACCCGCCTGGCTCCCGCGACCAAAGCGATCAGCAAGCAGCTACTGCCTGTCTATGACAAGCCGATGATCTATTATTCCTTGAGCGTCCATCTGCTGGCGGGCATTCGGGACATTCTGATTATTACCACGCCGCACGACCTGAGCCTCTTTGAACGACTGCTGGGAAACGGCGAGCAATGGGGGATTTCGATTCAATACGCGACTCAATCCGCTCCCCGAGGAATCGCTGAAGCATTGCTGATCGGTGAAGATTTCATCGCTGGCCGGCCATCATGTCTGGTTCTTGGCGACAACATTTTTTACGGCGACCGATTGAGCCAATCTCTGCAGCAGGCCAGCCAGCAGTCACAAGGAGCAACCGTCTTTGCGTATCACGTGAGCGACCCTCAGCGTTATGGTGTCGTGACAATGAACGCCTTGGGGCAAGCCATTGATCTGGTCGAAAAGCCCGCCGTTCCGCCATCACACTGGGCTGTCACCGGCGTCTATTTCTATGACAGTTCCGCACCCGCCAGAGCACGGCAACTGAATCCTTCTCCTCGTGGGGAACTGGAAATCACCGACCTTAACCGCAGCTATCTGAATGATGGTCTCCTGCAGGTTGAAAAGCTGGGGCGGGGTATTGCCTGGCTCGATACCGGCACCCATGAATCCCTGATTGAAGCCTCCACGTTTGTCAGCGTCATCGAATCCCGGCAAGGTTTGAAAATCGCCTGCATTGAGGAAATTGTCTGGCGAATGGGGTGGATCACCACGCACGAACTGCTTCATCTCGCGGAGGAATTTGGCAAGCAACACCCTTATGGCACTTACCTCAGGCGGCTGGCGGAAGAAGGGCCGGATGCGTAACGACGGATGCACCCTATTTTAGCGATATCAACTTTAGCGATATCAACAGTTTTCTTCTTCACGTTCTAAAATCTGCTCACTGCTCACTGCTCACTGCTCACTGCTCACTGCTCACTGCTCACTGCTCACTGCTCACTGCTCACTGCTCACTGCTCACTGCTCACTGCTCACTGCTCACTGCTCACTGCGCTGGCCGGGCGGGGTGCAGCCAATCCGGATCGGCAAACAAATCGATGACCAGCACCTGGAGTTCTTCAAAGTAAGGATAGCCCAGCATCGTTTCCGTTTCTTTGATCATCTTTTGCGGGACACCGGTTCCAAACTGATGAACATGCCGCGAAATGGGATCAAACACCCAGACCGCCTGCACGCCCCACATGAGATAGTCCTTGACTCGGGACGGCATCGCTTCCCGACGCCAGCGCGACGACGCAATCTCGACCACCAGCGTGGGAACCTGCGCTGTCACCAGTTCATCCATCATTCCGAAACCTCTGGCGACCGGAAAAAAACTGACAGCCGGGATGCGGATGGTCGGTTTCTCTGCATCCAGCAGGAGGGGCAACTCGAAACAGGGGATGTACTTCCCACCCTGACGCAAGAAAGGAGCAATCGCCTGAGTCAGATTCCGCACGATATTTCCATGAACATCATCGGGCGGATCATGACGAAGAAATGTCCCTTCATCCATTTCAATCCAGCGATCCCCCTCTTGCAGGCAAGCCAGGTAATCGGCCATCGTTTTCACAACTTGAGATGTGGCAGCGGGGGCTTCGACTGGACGAAAGCCCGGCATCGACATGCGACGAGGGTGACTCTCTTGAGAAGGTTCATCGGGCGTCGACATGGCTCGCTTTCGACAATGACGGCATTTTCGATCGTGGTTCAGCCTTTGCGTCGCGCAGGCCACTGCTTTCTGGATCTTGTATTCTGCCGTAAACTTCTTGCACTTCAATCAATCGGGACAAACTCATGCCGTGTCACGGCTTTGCCTTAGGGTTGATGTCGCCGCAACGTCCTCCGTTGTCGGACTTAACAACCTGTTCAACCCTGCTTTTCAACTTTGACAATGCACTCGTTCTCTTGCTGATTGAACGATACAACCAGGAAAGAGCAGCCGCTCATGGATCTTTCGATTGCCATTTTAGGTGGGGGCGGGCAACTTGCTCATGAGTTCCGCCGGTTACTGGAACCGCTGTCAGGTTCCCGATTGCAACTGCTGAATAAACAGGATCTGGATGTTACCTCGGGCGAGGATGTCTTTAAGAAGCTCGGCAGCCGCCCGATTGATGTCGTAATCAACTGTGCGGCTCAGACGCGCGTGGATGCTGCTGAGCAAGAAGTGGATTCCACGTTTGCAATTAACAGCCAGGGAGCCGGCCACGTGGCCGACTGGTGCCGCGAGCACAACCGGCCATTGATTTACCTCAGCACTGATCATGTCTTCGGGCAGCCGGGCGATACTCCCTGGCAAGAAACAGATCTCCCGGTGCCGGTATCGGTCTATGCTCAAAGCAAACGTGATGGCGAATTGGCAACGCTGAAGCAATGCCCGCGCGGCCATGTTGTTCGCACTTGTGGACTATATGGGTTGCAGCCCACACAGGGAAAAGGAAACTTTGTCCAAACGATGTTGAGGCTCGCGAGCCAGCGCCCAGTCCTGAGAGTGGTGGATGATCAATGGTGCACGCCCAGTTCCGCACGTGATGTGGCTCAGGGGATCATGGCGCTCATTGCATCGCCAGACTTTCTGAGTTTTGATGACCAAAGTCCGACCGACCGAATCTGGCATCTGACCAATACCGGCGCGACCACCTGGGCCGGCTTTGCCCGTGAGATCTTTCGCCTAAAAGGCTTGCCCACACGGGTAGAATCGATCACCACAGCGGAATTCAACGCTCCCGCTCATCGCCCTGGCTACAGTGTGCTGGACACCTCTCGCTTCACGAAGCGAATTGCACCTCTGCAAGATTGGCAGTCGGCCTTGGCGAAGCACCTGGTGTTATTGAATGAATAAAGCCCGCGACACATACAACAGGTTTTGCCATCGTCTGGTGAATTGCCATCGTGATGAATTCGCGTTGAGCCAGTTGTGTTGAGCCATTTGTAAAGTCCAGGAAGAGAAGACTTCACTGCATGTCAAACGCGAAATCGAATGCAAATCCTGGCAATGGAAAGCGGTCGCAATTTTTCGACGCTGGAAATCACGGGAACATTGTTATGCTTTGTGTGACGATCTCCTCGGCCAATACTGTATAATGCCCGCGATTTCTTGCGAAACCCCTGAAGCCTGCCCACACTTGATTAAGAGCCAGGTCGCTATGTCACATGATATGAATCTGCTGCTGGTTTCTCCGTCATGGTGGCTTCAGTCGACAGTCCGACCGCTCCTTCTGACGGGCGGACTCTCTTTGGCAGTTTTCGGAAATGGTTGCCAGCCCCTGTCCCCTTTACCTGCGGCCAATAATTCGGCAGCCAACAATTCCGGGGCCAGTACCGATTCTTCTTCAGAAGATTTCTCCGGCAACGGGAATTCAACCGCCAGAGTCGCCGAGGATGATAGTATTGCCGATGTTGGTGTGACGGCAGAATTGTCCCGGACATCCCCGAGCATGTCCCTCAAGAGGCGGGTGGCTGACAACAGCACGATCAGTGAAATTTCCACCAATGCAACAGTCTCGCTGGCCACAACCGCTGGTGCTCCTGGACTGCGAGCAGCGTCCGTCGGTTCGACC
Source organism: Planctopirus sp. SH287 (assembly GCF_056500625.1). NCBI lineage: Bacteria > Pseudomonadati > Planctomycetota > Planctomycetia > Planctomycetales > Planctomycetaceae > Planctopirus > Planctopirus sp. SH287. Next base: position 5,349,481 of record NZ_CM151403.1, read on the forward strand.
GACACCATGATTACTCCTCCGGTGGCTCCCGATTTTGCCAGCATCGCTTTCCCCAACACGATTGAAGCAACGACGCCGTCAATTTCTACCGGTGCGACAGCCATTGAGACCGAACTCATTGAGCCGGAGATCATCGATCGCCCTTTGGAAGACAGCTTGGGACTGTTTGACGTTTTCCATCAGAACTTTTCTGACAGCATTTGCCATGAACCTCAACAGACAGAAGCGGAGAAGTCTGCCGAAAAAGTGGCTGACAAGCCCGCTCCGAAAGTGACGCAACTTTTTGATGGCAAGACGCTCAAGAACTGGAAATCCACCGAGTTTGGCGGCGAAGGCGAAGTCTCTGTCGTCAATGGCGAATTGCGGATGGGCGTGGGGTCACCCCTGACGGGAGTCACATGGGATGGCGGTAAGCTACCGACTTCAAATTATGAGATCGTCGTCGAAGCCATGCGGGTTGATGGAAGTGACTTCTTCTGCGGCCTGACGTTTCCCGTCAAAAACGACCCTTGCAGTTTAATCATTGGGGGATGGGGTGGTGGACTGGTCGGACTTTCCAGTATCGATGGAATGGATGCTTCCGAAAACCAGACGGGATCACACCATTCTCTGGTCAACAACAAGTGGTACACCATCCGCCTGCGCGTCACGGACGACAAAATCACCGCCTGGATTGATAAAGAGAAGGTGATCGAGCAGGAATTGGCCGATGTCAAACTTTCTATCCGGATTGAAGTTTCGCCATCAAAGCCACTGGGGATCAGTACGTTTACCTCGACATCCGCTATCCGCAAACTGGAACTGATCGAACTGCCAGCCGCAAAGCCTGCTCAATAAGTCAGAGGGGTTGCCCCCCCAAAAAAAATAAATGGGGGATTGTCGGGATGGCCCCGGAAGGATCGTCAGGTATGGATCGGAAGGAGCAGTGGTTACGCCCCGTGATCTCACAGACGGGGGGCGCATTGCGTTTTCTTCTTGTTTCCCCATGCGTTGCCGCGCTCTGCCTGACTTTTGGACTGCTCTCTCCCGTGAGGGGGGAAGATGCCGACGCCCGCTATTTTGCGGGATTGCGTGAACGTCGGCTTTTCTCAACAGCAGAAGAAGTTCTTTTACGCCGACTGAATCGCCCCCAACGCAATATCGACACCTCCATGGGAACGGCTGTCGAACTTGCGGCTACTTTGGCACAGCATGCCGAATGGGTCATGCCGGCTGAGCGGGATGAACTGATCGAGAAGGCCCGACGGCTGTTGGACGAGCAGTTGCGCATGTCGCCCCCGCCCATGTGGCAACAACTAATTCAGGCACAGCAGGCCATCCTGCTGGCCACAAAATCGGAGATGCTGGCCGCTGATGCCAAGGTGGTTTCGCAAGATGCTTCTGTTGCTCGTGATGCCAGAGGACAACTCCTGCTCGCGGCGGCGGCGTTACGTGAAGCCCGAGAGCGATTGCAGGCTACGATCAAAATGCCACCCCCATCCTCTTCAGGCAGGTCGACCTCCGAGACGACACTCGGCAAGCCACCAAATCTGGCGGATCTCAAGGTCACTTACGGGCTGCTGACCCTTCGCCAGGCTCGTTTGCATCTGGAGACGGCCAGGTTTTTCCCGCTCCAGACTGCCGAACGTGTTGATCAACTTCTGGAAGCCGAAGGGCTGGTTCGTCATTTCGCATTGCAGAATATCTCTGATCAATTGCTCTGGGAGTCACGGCTGGTACTGGCAACAGCGGCAGCGTTACGTGGTGAAGCCACTCGGGCAGAAACCATGCTGGCAGCCCTCAAGCCCGCGCCAACAACTCAGACCGAACAGCAACGAGTGACAGTCCTTGTCGAGTTGGCAATGGCCTCACAAAATTACGATCAGGCACTGGAATTGATTCGTCAATCCCGTGAAACAACGGGGGCGTTGACCGGGCCTCTCTGGCTGATGCAACTCGAAGCGTTGGTGGCAGCGAGTGACTTGGCCACGACGAAAAAGAATGCCGGCCTCGCCAGTGAGCTTCAAGCTGAGGCCGCCATCACACTTGAGCGGATTCGGCAGCAAATGGGCCCCATCTGGTGGGATCGTGCCGATCGCTGGTGGCATCAGGCCACGTTGGTTCGTGATCTGGGACCGCAACTGGCCAAACTCTCGCAAGCAGCACGAACAGCCTATCTGGAAGGAAAAAAAAGCGACGCGCTGGCGATGTATCAACAGGCCTTCCAGCAAGCTCGGTCGGAAAATCGCCATTCCGCAGCGGCTGAACTGGGATTTATTACCGGCTCGATTGCCATCGAACTCACCGAATACGATGTCTCAGCCCGGATCTTCAAAGAGGTGGCAAGTTCCCAACCATCGACAAAGCAAACGGCTCCTTCAGCCGCCATGTGGGCCTGGTCGTTGGGACAGATTTACCGTCAGGAGCCAACCTCAGAGCATCAGCAAGTCTGGCAGGAAGCGCTGAAGACCAACGTCTCCCGATTTCCCAATGAGCGCGCGGGTGAAGAAGCCATGCGATCACTGGGGCATCAGGCGATTGAAAAACAAAACTGGAACGAAGCAAAAGCATGGTTCCAAAAAATTCCCGCAACCAGTTCTTTGGCGCCAGTCGCTCGCCTGGGACTGATGGAGATTCTGGAAAGACAGCCAGAGAAAGATCCCTTACAGGTCAGCCAGACCTGGAAAGACGCCACGCAACTGGTGGCTGGCCGTCCTCAAAATTCCCCATTACCAGAAGCCGAAATCGAATTATTACTTCGAGCCAGCCGGCTGGCTCTCAGGCAGCAACCCCCACAGATTCAGGCAGCAGAAGAGTATCTTCAATGGGCCGAAGCCGGCCGTAACGCGCTTGATGACGCCGAAGCAGTTCAACGATTGCTTCAGTTGGCATTACCAACCCGGATTTTGGTTTTGGCAAGCACAGGCCAATTGACCAAAGCGGAAGAGTTGATCACACCGGAGAAACTCCCCTCCACACTGATAACGCTCAATCTGCTGGAAGGACTCCTGCTTCAGGCTGATACAGAGGATTTGACCCGTCTGGCACAATTATCCGTCTTGATTCGGAAGACTGCAGACAGGCTGGAACAACTTCAACCACAATGGACACCCGAGGAATCACGCCGGGCCACGCCGGTTTTGATTCAAGCCTGGAAGCTGTGCGGGAACTCCTCCAAGGCGACTCAGTGGGCGATTGCCACATTGTCAGAAGTCGCCGGCCAGCCCGAACGTCGGCGGGAGTTATTGGAAGTCATTGGCACCAACTCCACGCCAACGGATCGGGCCAATGTCGTGAAGGGGCTTCAGGCCGCCGAGAAAACACTGGAGAAAGGTTCTGTGGAATGGCTCGATCTCAGAGCCGATACCGTGCGTGTTCTGGTTCAGGGCGGTGACCGACCAGTGGCCCGAAAACTGCTCACCGCGACGCAGCTTATCTATCGGCAACAGATCAAGACCGCACCACAGGAACTTCAGGAACGTTTCCATCAACTCGTCCGAGAGTTGGCAAGCGATAAGCCAGCAAGTTGAGCATGAATTCCGGGGCGTGAGAGATCTTGATGATCTTCTTTGTCAGCTTTTGTCGTGTCCCACCAACTCTTGTTCACAAGACAACCAGCGGCAGGAAAGTTTGCCAAATCGCTACTGATTGACAATGGCAATCGCGCAAGAGATAGTCCACCTCGGGAAGATCTGGGGAACACGCATTCAATAAGTGCGAGTATCACCAGATGCAATTTGCTCAGGGTACCTTATCAAAACAATGGAGTCTGTGATGAAGTCCTTCGCTGTGTTCGCTCTGTCAATGCTGATGTTTTCGTCTATGGCGATTTCAGCAGAAGCTCAATGGAGCTATCGACCAGTCAGAGTGAGTCCCCGGTATTATCCCGTCAGAGTCTCTCCGACTCCTCGCTACGTGGTGCCAGTGTCTCAGGGGCCAGTCCGCGTTTCTCAGGGGCCGATGGTGGTCTATCAACCAAAGAACGTTGTGTATTCGCGCCGCCGGCCCATTCTTGGTGGTTACTCCGTCCGGGTTCGGCCAGCCTACCGACGTATGGTGATCTGGTAACGGTTAAGAAGTGGCCGGTGTGAGACTTTTCATCAAACACCGGTATTCATGCAGCATGCCTGCTACTGCTCAGTGCAGGCATGTCTGATACGCATCTCAATTTGAAATATTAATGACCCTAAAACACACAAGCGACCGAGATGCGTGCAACTCGGTCGCTTGGTGTCGTATCAATAAATCAGATCCGTTTACTTGGCGTCGGCCAGAGCGGCCTGAGCAGCAGCGAGGCGGGCGATGGGCACGCGGTATGGGCTACAGCTTACGTAGTCCAGGCCAATCTTGTGGCAGAAGACGACGCTCGATGGCTCGCCACCGTGTTCGCCGCAGATACCAATCTTCAGGCCCTGGCGAGCACTGCGGCCCTTTTCAACACCCATCTTCATGAGTGTGCCAACACCAGCCTGATCGATCATCTGGAACGGATCGTTCGGGACGATGTCGTTTTCCTTGTAGTGGTTAATGAAACCACCGTAATCATCGCGGCTGATGCCCAGAGTGGTCTGGGTCAGGTCGTTGGTACCAAAGCTGAAGAACTCAGCAGCGCCAGCAATCTGATCAGCTGTCGCACAGGCACGTGGCACTTCAACCATCGTACCGACGAGGTATTCGACGCTGACGCCAGTTTCTGCGAAGACCTTCTCAGCCTGTTCGCGAACGACCTTCTCCTGATTCTTGAATTCAGCGACGTAACCCACAAGCGGGATCATCACTTCAGGAATCACAGTCAGGCCTTCTTTCTTCAGCTGGCAAGCCGCTTCAAAGATGGCCCGAGCCTGCATGGCAGTGATTTCCGGGTAAACAATCCCCAGGCGGCAACCTCGGTGACCAAGCATCGGATTCGACTCATGCAGTTCATGCACGCGACGAGCGATGTAATCAGCAGGAATGCCAATCTTCGCCGCCAGATCAGCCTGTGAGGCGTGATCGTGTGGCAGGAACTCGTGGAGTGGTGGATCCAGCAGACGAATCGTCACTGGCAGACCATTCATGGCCTTGAACAGACCATAGAAGTCTTCTCGCTGGAAGGGCAGCAGTTTGGCCAGTGCCTTCTCACGAGATGGCAGATCGCCAGCGAGGATCATTTCGCGGAATTCATCGACATGGTCGAAGAACATGTGCTCGGTACGGCAGAGGCCGATGCCTTCAGCACCGAACGAAACTGCCTGCGTGGCCTGCTTTGGCTCGTCGGCATTGGTACGCACCTTGAGAGTGCGGTACTTATCGGCCCATGTCATCAGCTTGGCAAATCGCTGATAAGTTTCGGACTCTTCCGGCTTCATCGTTTTGCTGATGAGCACCTGGATGACTTCGCTGGGCTTGGTATCAACCTTGCCTTCAAAGACTTCACCGGTGAAACCATCGATCGAGATAAAATCGCCTTCTTTGAGCGTCTTGCCAGCAACGGCGATTGTGGCCTTTTCGTAATCGATGTTCAGCTCGGAAGCACCGACCACGCAGACCTTGCCCATCTGGCGGCTGACGAGAGCCGCGTGAGAGCTGGCACCGCCGAAAGCCGTCAGAATGCCCTTAGCAACCTTCATGCCGCGAAGGTCTTCTGGAGTCGTTTCACGACGAACCAGAACCAGTTCGGCCTTGGGATTCTTCAGGTAAATGGCTTCTGCATCGTCAGCGTGGAACACGATCTGGCCGAAAGCTGCACCGGGGCCAGCGTTGATCCCCTTGGTGAGGAGCTTGCCGCCTTCCTGTGCCGCCTTCTTGCCGGCCAGATCGAACACAGGCTGGAGAAGCTGGTTCAGATCGTCAGCAGGAATACGCTTTGGTGAGAGAGCTTCCTTATCGGTGATCTTGCCTTCTTCGACGAGATCCACAGCGATACGAACAGCGGCGAAACCGGTTCGTTTGGCGTTACGAGTCTGGAGCATCCAGACCTTGCCCTTCTGAACGGTGAACTCAATATCCTGAACGTCCTTGTAGTGACCTTCCAGAATCTTGCCGATGGAATCGAGTTCTTCAAAGGCCTTGGGCATATCCTTGGCCAGAGTTTCTTCGATTCGCAGCGGGGTACGAATACCAGCCACCACGTCTTCACCCTGAGCATTGATCAGGTAATCACCGCAGTAGCCTGGAATTCCCAGGGCACCGTCGCGGGTCAGAGCCACGCCAGTTGCGCAGTCATCACCCAGGTTGCCGAAGACCATTGCCTGGACGTTGACAGCGGTGCCCCATTCGTGAGGAATACCATACGTACGGCGGTAAACAATCGCGCGGTCGTTCATCCAGGAGCTGAACACGGCGCCCACAGCACCCCAGACCTGCTGCTTGGGATCGGTGGGGAAATCCAGGCCGGTCTTGGCCTTGATGGCTGCCTTGAACTCGCCAACGAGTTCCTTCAACTGTGCGACGCTCAGTTCGTTATCGAAATGCACACCAGCGGCATGCTTCTTCTTTTCGAGAAGGTCTTCAAACGGATCGATATCCGTCTTCTTCTCTGGCTTGAGGCCCATGACCACGTCGCCGTACATCTGCACGAAGCGGCGGTAGCTATCCCAGGCAAATCGCTCGTTGCCAGAGGCCTTGGTGAGTGCTTCGACAGTTACATCGTTCAAGCCGATGTTGAGGACCGTATCCATCATGCCGGGCATCGATTCCCGAGCACCCGAACGGCAGGAAACGAGCAGAGGATCGGTGGTATCGCCGAACTTCTTGCCCATGGCCTTTTCAACCTGAACCATCGCCGCATCGACCTGGGCTTCGAGTTCTGGCGGGTAAGTGTTTTCGTGGCCGTAGTAATAAGTGCAGACTTCGGTGCTGATGGTGAAACCCGCAGGAACGGGCAGCCCGATGTTGGTCATTTCAGCCAGGTTGGCACCCTTGCCACCCAGCTCGTTTTTCATCTTGGCGTTACCATCCGCCTTGCCATCACCGAAGAAATACACGTACTTCGTCGCCATACCGTAATCCCTACCCCTAAAGCGAAAGAGCGGCTGCAAACCATGCGGCCCGCCGATGATTCCCAAATCGCAACGACTTTTTGACAGTCTCTGCGCACGAAAACCCCGTGAAAGGAGCCTTTTCCGACACCGGAACCCTAGCAGCCAACCGCCGGAACTTCAACCCTCCAGACGAATTGCAGCAATCTTTAACCTTCCTCATTCCCTCATAAAACCCCAGTCATGACCTATCGCATTGCGGGAAGTTCAGGGGTTTCCTGGAGCATCGATTCCACCTTGGCCAGCGTCACGTCAAGCTCTGGACGGAAGAGGTCGCCCATCAGCAGGTCGGTGATATCGTCCTTCGTCTCCGGGTATCTGGTGATCAGCTTGCCGAAGCTTAGACCCTTATAATAGGCCAGCACCAGCTTGCGCATCCGTTCCATCCCCAGAACATAGTCCCCTTCCCAGGCTCCTAAGGTCTTGCCTGTCAGGTCTCCTGAAGTCAGTCCCTGATGCACGGCGTCAGCAGCCAATGATCCCGATTTCACAGCCAGCAGCACGCCCGAGGAGTAAAGCGGGTCAAGAAATCCGAAGGCATCACCGACCAGCACCCATCCATGGCCGGCGGCTTGCTTCGCACGGTAAGAGTATTCTTTGGCGGCACGGAATTGATCGCAACGCTCTGCCCCTTCGATACGAACTTTCACGCCGGGACAGCGATCGACTTCCTGCTGGTAGAGTTCACCCAGATCTTTGGTATCGCGGTTTTTGAAAAGATGGGTGTAATCGGCGACCACGCCGACACTGGTGATGTTGTCGTGGAGCGGGATATACCAGAACCACCCCTTTTTCCCTTCCACTTGAATGACCGAAGTGGCTCCGCCGTTTTCCCCTTCATCTCGCCAGGCATTTTTGAAGTATGTCCAGACGGCGGCCTTCTTGAGTTCATTATCCCACTCTCGCAATTTGAGCCGATCCATCAGCACCGAGCTTTGCCCGGTGCCATCAACAACGACCCTGGCTTTGACAGTACGTTCTTCGCCGGTGGCTTCGTTTTTCACCCGGACGCCAACGCATTGTTCCCCTTCAAAGAGGGCCTCCAGAACGCGGTGATTCTCGAAAACCTGAACGCCCGAGTCCTTGGCATGGTCAAGCAACATCAGATCAAATTCAGAGCGACGAACCTGCCATGTCTGGGAAGACTCGACGGGTTTGTATTGTGTAAAGAAGAACGGGGCAGAAACTCTGCCTGTGCTGCCGACAAACTGAACGCTGTATTTTTTGACGAATTGACTGTCCTTCAAGCGAGCCAGCAGACCCGTCCGCGCAAAGACTTCATACGTACAGGGGATCAGAGATTCCCCAATATGAAAACGGGGAAAAGTCTCACGCTCAAACAACAGCACACGATGTCCGGCCTGCGCCAGGAGAGTTGCTGCTGTCGACCCGGCAGGCCCACCGCCCATGACAATCACATCTGTTTCGGTAACCATGAATGGCATCCTTTGTTACGAGCTTGGAAATATGCCCGCTGGTGGTGTCTGAATCAACTTTCCAGGAGCTAGATCACAACACTTGTTTGAACAGCTATTGTGTCGACCGCCAGCGTTGGCAACAAGAGAAAACTTGATTTCAATGCCATCTCTGCCTGAAAAAGAGAGCTTAGTGCGTGTTCGCAAGTGGCAGAAAGGCGGGTTATCCGCGGCCCTGGAGGTAGATTTCTGTGAGGACGTCCTGGACGTCTTTGAATTTTTTCTTCTGGCTGGCGACTTTATCAATCTTGTCGCGCGCTTCGATCGACGAATGACCCAGAGCCATCAGAGCTTCATAAGCTTCGGTCAGGACGCTGCGATCAACATCGGCTTCGCGCGGAACTTCGCGGGCAACCATAAGAGCGAACTTGGTCATTTTGCGGCGGAGTTTCGCCACAATCCGCTCGGCCATCGCAGGCCCGACACCCGGGAGAAGTGTCAGTTCTTTAATGCTCTGTTCTTCAATGGCTTCGGCGATTTCCCGCACAGGGCGGACCATGGCGCGGAGCGTTTTCTTAACCCCCATGCCATCCACCGAGCAGATCATCTCGAAGAATTCCATTTCGGTTTCACTGAGAAAACCAGCCAGCCGCGGAACCAGACGACCCTGTTGCGGATTGCCATCCAGATAGTCCAGCGTGCAAAGGCTCACGACCTCACCCAGCTTTGGCTGGAGCTGTCGACGAACGAATTCGGGGACGAGAACTTCGTATTCAAACGCGCCGATTTCTATGCGGACGATATCTTCGCTGAGGCGGACGAGCTTGCCTGTGATGCGGGTGATCAAGCGAGGCCTTTCATCGGGAGTAGGTAAGAGTGGTGCATTGCGCTATCGCTCCATGGATTCTACGGGATCGGGTTGCTGATGCGGGTGGCGAAGGCGTGGCAGATGGCGATGGCGGCGGCGTCGGCCACGTCGTTGGGTTCCAAAATCGATGGCAGGCCCAATTCCAACTGGACGGCCCGCTGCACTTGTTCTTTGCTGGCTTTACCGCTGCCGGTGAGAAGGCTTTTCACCTGCCGGGGCATGTAATGGACGATCGGGATGTTGGCTTCCGTTGCGGCAAAGAGGATAGCACCGCGGGCATGGGCCATGAGGATGGCGGTCTTGGGAAACGACGTGTGTGAGAAGACCTGTTCAATAGCAATGGCGTGGAGTTCATGTCCTGCAGAGGTGTAGTCAATGAAGACTTCGCGGAGGCCGCGACCGATTTCGGCGACTCTCGTGGCAAGAGAGCAGCCTTTGGTCGAACGAATGACACCAGCTTCGCGCAAGGTCACTGATCGGCCATGGCAGTTAAGAACTGCGTAGCCGGTGGTATTGAGACCGGGATCGACACCAATGACCAACATAGAGGTGCTACCTGGTTTTTGGATCAAAATTACTAGGTAAGCGATTGATCCCTGCTGTTGTTAAGTGGCCGAGTACCCATGCGTTTTCTTCGGCGGTATATGTGGCTAAAGAAGCCCGTTCGTAATCGGCCACGGTATAGGCGGCTTTCTCGAAGGCTTCACTCACGAGTGGCTGAATGGCAAGAGTGACATCTTCATCCGTGGGCCGGAGGGGGATCGCGATGATCGGGAGTGGTTCAGAAAGCTTGACTTCATAGCACTCGGCTTCGTCGGGTAATTCGGCCCGAACGACAACAATTCGGTATGGGTTCCGAAGCTTCACCGGGAGGTACTGTTCTTCGGGAGTCATGGCCCAACTTCCTGCCCGAACAAGATCGATTTCCACTAGATTGACACCCGCATCAAGGAGTTCCCGCTGCTTTTGACGAAACTGGAATCGTCCGGCCGTGCTGGTTTTGTTGGCAGGACTGAGAAACTCGATGGTGGTCACGAGCTTGCCTGCAATCCTGTCAACGATGGAGACGCGGCGTGACTTGGTCACAGGATCGAAGAAGACCACATGGGATCTGGTCGCAGCTTCTTTACGGGCAGGAGGATCTGTAACTGCTGTCGCACCCGATCTTGCAGGAGAAGACTCTGAGACGGAGACATCGGGAATGAACCGAATGACAGGCTTTTGCCCTGTCTCTTCGTCCTCTGGAAGTGAAAGTTGAACACGTTCTTCCAGACGGGCGCGCAGTTCGTGCGGCAGCTTCGCTTGAAGTTGATCCCTCGCATAGGTGCATAAGCTGGTATGGGTGTCGCTCCACGATGATTCGAGGAGCGGATCCATGCCGGGGAAGAGGCTTTTCATGCGTCACTCCACGTGATCAGTCGATTAACCCTTGCGCCAGAGGGTACCATCGGGGCGATCCTCCAGTGTGAGCTTGAGTTCTGTCAGTTTGTTGCGGATCAGGTCAGCGACGGAAAAGTTCTTGGACTTCCGGGCGTCGGCACGGATCTGGATGATGAGTTGCATGAGTCCATCGAGCAGTCCATCGTCAGCGGAGGTCTCCTTTTGCCGTGGTTCACGGAAGACACCCAGCAGCAGGCCAAGTTCTCTCACGAGAGTCATGGCGTCGGTCAGCAATTGGAGATCGGCTGCTGAACCTGCCCCCGTTTCGAGCTTCTTTTCCGAAATAAATCCATTGATCACGCGGCGCATTTCAAAGAGAACGCCCACGGCCCCGCCAGTATTGAAGTCATCGTCCATCGCATCGAGATAGCGATCTTTCAACCCGTTGAGTTCAGCCGTAATGGCTTCCTGATCGGGAGCATGGGCCGCTAATGGCTTGGAATCGCTGCGTTTTGTGGCCGCATTGAGGGAATAGAAATTGTTCTTTGTTAATCGCTCGTAGAGGTCGAACAGCCGGAAGAATCCTTCGAGGCTCTTGCCCGTTTCGGCGATGCGTTCCAGGCTGAAATCAATGGGGCTGCGGTAATGCGTGGCGAGCAGGAAGAAGCGGACGGTTTCCGGGTGATGATGAGCGAAAACAGCGGTCTTTACCGATTCGGCCCCGGCGGAACCCGCCAGCTTACCGGCAATCTGAGAATCGACATCGCCCTTCTTGTCGTGTTGGCCGCCAACCTTGCCGGCCTGACCACTGGCCTGCATCAATCCGTTGTGCATCCAGTACCGGGCGAAGGGATGGCCCGTGCAGCTTTCACTCTGAGCCAGTTCGTTCTCATGATGCGGGAACATGAGGTCAAGCCCACCGCCGTGGATATCGATGGAGTCGCCGAGGATCTTCTTGCTCATGGCCGAGCATTCGATATGCCAACCAGGACGGCCGGGGCCCCAGGGGCTGTCCCACGCTGGTTCACCCGGCTTGGATGACTTCCACAGCGCGAAGTCGGCGGGAGATTCCTTGCCATCCCGCGATTCAGCACGGGTGCCGGTGAGCATTTCTTCGATACTGCGGCGGCTCAGCTTGCCGTAATCTTCGTCTTTGGTGCAGCGGAAGTAGACATCGCCATTGAGCGGATAGGCATACCCCTTTTCAACCAGCTTGCCGATCATGTCGAGCATGTCGCCGATATGGCTGGTGGCGTAGGGGAAATGATCGATGGAATCAACACCCATCAGTTTGAGGTTATCGAAATAGTCGTCGGTCATCTGCTTGGCGAGTGCTTCGACCGTCATCCCTTTTTCGTTGGCTTTGTTGATGAGCTTGTCATCGACGTCAGTGATGTTCACGACGAAGGTCACATCATAGCCCGAATAAGCCAGATAACGTTTAACCGTATCAAAGATGACGGGGCCGACCATGTGGCCGATGTGGGCGGGCTTATAAACCGTGGGGCCGCACAGGTACATTTTGACCTTGCCTGGCTCGACGGTCTGGAAGGTTTCCTTCTGACGAGAGAGCGTGCTGTAGACGCGGAGCGGCATTGCATCAATCCGTGATGAATGGAGGGGTGGCGTAATCCGTAAAGCCAGAAATCATGGCTGCTTCGGAAGAATAGCACGCGACGGACTGTGCGCGAACAGCAGCCGATCTCCCAAGTGGGCTTTATAAAATCGGTTCTCAGCAGAGCCGGCTTAAAAACGGGAACAACAGAGACTTTCGAACACCGTGATTTTGCTGTAGCTTGTTGTCAGAAAAGGGACTTGCAAGTTTTATTTTAACCCGTTGTCATAACAAATCACTCCATTTGTTCATGTCAATTTGATGATTCAGTACCGCAGGGATGCGAAATGTCGGCGACCCATGCTCATGCATCTCAATCGTCTGTTGCAACGGATTCGTCTTTGAAAGACGTGGCGGTCGATTTTTCTCAGCACCTGAATGCTTTACGTCAACAGGTTGAAGTGGCGATGGATGCGGCTCTGGGAGTGACTCCAGAGGTCACCAGATCTGTGCCGCAGTCGCTGTTTGATTCGATGCGTTACAGTGCCTTAGGTGGTGGTAAACGTTTGCGGCCCGTGCTGGTTCTGCTGGCTTGTGAAGCCTGCGGAGCCGATCCTCATCAGGCAATGCCGGCGGCGGCGGCGCTGGAAATGATTCACTGTTACTCGCTGATTCACGACGATCTGCCCGCCATGGACGACGACGATTTGCGTCGCGGGCGGCCCACAAACCACATTGTTTATGGCGAAGCCACAGCGATTCTCGCAGGTGACGGCCTGCTGACACGGGCCTTTGAAGTGCTGGCGACTGACATTCCCAACAAAGAACTGGCGTTGGCCTGCGTGGCTGATCTGGCATCTGCCGCAGGATGGTGCGGCATGGTTGGCGGTCAGGCGGCTGATCTGGCAGCTGAAACGATCCCCATCACCACGTTGTCAGAGTTAGAACAGATTCATCGTCGTAAAACCGGGCGGTTGCTGGCATGTGCTTTGACAATGGGTGGCCGATTGGGAGGAGCCTCTGCGCAGCAATTGGAAGCACTTTCCCGATATGGATTCGCGATCGGATTAGCGTTTCAGATTGCCGACGATTTGCTGGATGTTGAGGGAACTTCGGAAAAGCTGGGAAAACAGACACAAAAAGACGCCCAAGCCGGCAAGGCCACTTATCCCGGTTTTCTTGGTATCGAGGCCAGTCGGCAGCGGGCAGCGGATCTGGTGAAACAGGCGTGTGAAGAGTTGGAAATGTTCGGGCCGCGAGGCCAATGGCTGGGCCATCTGGCACGGTACATCATCGAACGTGATCATTAAGGACAAATAAAAAGCAGGCAACACTCCGGGGGTGATCCTCGGGAGAGACGGGCGGGCTGGTGCCGTGTCACGGCTTTGTCTTAGAGTTGATGTCGCCGTAACGCCCTCCGTTGTCGGACTTAGCAACAGAAGAGACCCGAATTTTATACTTTGACAATGTACGAGTTAACCAGGAAGTTTTCCTGCGGTTCATGGGTAAGATTGCTGCATCATCAAAGTGGCAGTGGCTGACATGAAACCAGGATTTCGATGCAAATCACGAATGGAATCGACTTTTTTCTCAGCAAGCCAAACTCCTTCGGGAGCCACAAGCTGACTGGTCAGGAAAACGATCATGCAGATGGAATTTCTTCCACGGATCACTTCTCCCAAAGATCTGGAGAGACTGACTCCTCCCCAGTTGATTCAGCTTGCCGATGAGATTCGCGAGGCGCTCTGCGGCGTCGTTTCGGATCGGACGGCGCACTTCGCCAGCAATCTGGGCGTGGTGGAACTTTGCCTTGCGCTTCATCTGGAGTTCGACTTTTCCCGCGATCGGCTGATCTGGGATACGGGCCATCAGATCTATCCTCACAAGCTGATTACCGGGCGGTTTGCGTCATTCCCGACCATCCGGCAGCGTGGGGGATTGATGGGCTTTCCAAACCCTCAGGAGAGCGAATACGACCTGTTTATGACGGGCCATGCCGGCTCAAGCCTATCGACAGTGCTCGGTCTGAAAGCCGGCGATGACCTTCAGGGAGAAGACCGCAAATCGGTTGCTGTGATCGGCGACGGGGCACTTCCCTCGGGAGTTGTCTTCGAGGCGATGAACAACGCGGCTGAACTCAAAAAAGACATGCTGGTCATTCTGAACGACAACAAGATGGGGATCTGTCCGCGTGTGGGTGGCCTGGCTCAATATCTCGATAAAGCCCGCGGCGCACCGATGTATGATGGGTTGAAGAGGGATATTTCACGATTTTTGAAGTCTGTCCCTGTGGTGGGGGAAAGCGCCAAGCAGACACTTTCCCAGATCAAAGATGCCGTCAAGGGGATGCTGCATGGGGGCATGCTCTTTGAAGAGATGGGCTTTAAGTATATTGGCCCCATTGATGGCCACGATCTGGCCACCCTCCGGCAGTATCTTGCGATGGTCAAGAAGATGAAGGGGCCAGTGCTCCTGCATGTCTTCACCAACAAAGGTAACGGCTTCCGTCCAGCTTGCGATGATCCCGTCACCTTCCACGCACCACCGCCATTTCAGCGGGATATCTACGGCCAGATCGTGCAAATGAAGTCATCATCGGGTCGGGCCTATACGAACGCGATGAGCGACTCGCTTTATCAGGCCATGGAGAAAAATCCCAAGGTCTGCGTGCTGACAGCGGCCATGTGTGAAGGAAACAAACTCAGCCGCATCCGACATGATTTTCCGGAACGATTCTTTGATACCGGCATTTGTGAAGCCCATACCGTCGCCTTCGCTGGCGGCATGGCCAAGGCCGGCATGCGGCCTGTCGTTGATATCTATAGCACCTTCCTGCAGCGGGCATTTGACCATATCTTCCAGGAAGTCTGTCTTCAGAATCTGCCTGTCGTTTTTGCGATGGATCGCGCGGGGATCGCTGGGCCGGATGGGCCGACGCATCACGGCGTCTATGACATTTCTTACACCCGCATTTTTCCACACATGGTTTGCATGGCGCCTGGCGATGAAAGCGATGTCGAGCCGATGATGGAACTGGCTTTGTCGATCGATCGGCCGGTCGCCATTCGTTATCCCAAGGCCAATGTTGAGACCATTCCCCGCACAATCACTCCGGTAGAACTGGGGAAAGCGGAGATCCTTCGTGAGGGGCTGGATGGAACACTGGTCGCCTATGGCACACTGCTGGCCAGTTGCGTTAAAGCCACTGAAATTCTCCGGAATGAACACGGCCTTGATGTGGGGATTATCAACGCCCGCTTTGCGAAGCCGCTTGATGAAGAATGCCTGTTGGGTGTGTTGGAGCAGGGCTTTGTCATCACCATCGAAGAGCATGTGCTGGCCGGTGGCTTTGGTTCGGCTGTGTTGGAAGCGGCGTCACAACGCGGGGTCTCGTGTGATCGACTGAAGATTCTCGCCCTGCCTGACCGCTTTGTCGAACATGGCGAACGCGACGAATTGCTTGCCGAATGTGGCTTGAATGTTGCGGGAATTGTCGCAACGGCACTGGAAATGGCCGGGAGAGAAGTGACCACTTAATCTGCCAGGGCTCTTCAAGTTCAAAGCACAGGGTGCCGCATGCCGGGTTACAGCTGGGTAGCACAGGTTAGTCGTCAGCGACCTACCTGTGTGTTGGAGGCAAAAGAGTTTTGTTGCCAGAAAACCTCTCTTGTGGATCATTAGGGATCTTAAGTTCAACTCAGTGAGGCAGGGCGATACACCCATAGGGGTAGGGAGATCTTACTGGATTGAGTCCCCCTCCCTCCGAACCGGACGAGCGGGTTTCCCGCATCCGGCTCTCCGGTTGATGGTTTTACCTTCGTGAGGATTGACAGGCCGAGGCATGGGCTGTGGTTAGACTGAACAGCCCTTGTTTGGCGAAGAACTTAATCGGCCAGGCGATACTATCGCGTTTGTGATTCGCATGGCCCCGCCCGCCTAAGCGACGACGCAGCAGAGTTCGCAAACGCATTCGCAGCCAGCCGTCCAGATCCCGGTAGATTGATCGCCTCGTGCTGTGCTGGAAGTAGTTGAACCAGCCATGGAGCGTTCGGTTCACATCCGTCACAATGCTCTTCAGCGATTTTCCCGAGTTTCGACGTGTTTTCTGCCGTAATGTGTCTTTCAGTTTCTGGAGGCTTTTCTTGCGAGGGACGTGTTGTGCCCCCCGAAATTCATAGCCCAGAAAGGCAAAGCTTTCTGCGGTCGCGTCGACGTTCGTGTTTTGGTGGGATGCAGTGTGAGGCCGTTGTTGGCGACCCATGTTTGCACCTGTTCCAGTGCTACGATCGCCTCGTCGGCTGTCCGGCACAGGATCACGAAATCATCTGCGTAACGAACCATCTCAAAGCCGTTTCGAACCATTTGATGGTCCAGCGGATCGAGATAGATATTACTTAACAGCGGACTGAGGACCGCGCCTTGCGGCGCGCCGGAGGTCGGTGTCCATTCCGTTGTGGCATCCAGAATCCCCGCTTTCAGAAAGGAAGCGATCAGAGACAGCACCGGCCATCCGAGACCTTCTCCTCAAGGCGTTTCATCAGGTTGTCGTGAGGAATCGAGTCGAAATAGCCTTTGAGGTCGGCATCCACGACGTGGACGTATCCGGCTTTCAGCAATTGATCGACTCGTCGAAGTGCGTCTTTGCAGCTCCGTTTCGGGCGAAATCCATAACTGTGTTTCGCAAAGTCACGTTCGAAGATGGGTTCGATCACATTCACAACTGCCGCCTGTACGATGCGATCCCGAACCGTAGGAATGCCTAACGGGCGAGTTTCTTTCGTACCTGGCTTGGGTATCTGAACGCGACGAATTGCCTGAGGTCGATAGGTACCGTCCCGGAGTGTATCTGATAATTGCCAGATGGCTTCTGGTAATTGCCGTCCGAACTCCTCTGTGGTCACGTGGTCGACACCCGGGAGCGCCCTTGTTCTTGGCCACTTGTTGATATGCAGCGAACAGATTCCGTTCCGCGAACACCTTGTCATAGAGCCTGAACCATTTCTGTCCTTCCACCCCCGCAAGGAGGGTCGTCAACATGCGAGTAGTCCAGACGCAAGGTTTGGCAATCGTCCACAACGGGTGTGGTTCGACTGCTGCTCCGGCTTGTTGAGCCTGAGGCACTGACGCCGGTGGTGCTTCCTGTCGTCTGGTCATCTCGCCTTTCATCTTCCTGCCGCCACGGGCGGTTGCAGCGGCGAGGGAGATCTTTTCACGCATTACCAAACGAGAGATTTGGCGGAAAAACAAACCGGCCTCGCCGGCCTTCGCTCCCCCAGCATTACCCGGCTTCAACGCGACTATGGTTCCTCTGACTCCTGCCCAGGTCAGTCACCCGGACAGGTCTCTTTGCTTAATGAGTCTGAACTTCCCACCATTCCGTCTCCAATCACCTGAGTGCTTCGACGATCGCTTTGACACGTTACCCATCAGCGTCGTCGGCTTCTCCATTACTGGAGTCTGGGCTTCACCTTAAGAGGGCAGGCTCGCCAGACACACCGGCCGAATCGAGTTCACTTGCGTTGCGGACTGGCAGTTCGCCTTCCGTTGCTCCCCACCCCATCTCACGATGACGCAGTTACGGTCGGCTACAGGCCGGAGAACGTCTCCCTGAAAAGGACTTGCACCTTTCTGTTCAAACTCACTCACAAACGCACCCTCCTGTGCCTACAGCACACAGGTAGCCCGAAGACGACCAACCTGTGCCACCCGGTGAGTGCTATTTCTCTTGGGAATGCTTGTCTGGAAGAGGATTCCAGCTGCCGCCGCCGGGGGTTTGGATGGTGATGGTGTCGCCCGGTTGAACGGTGACCGAAGCCTTGCCTCCCAGATCGATGGTTTCGCCCGTCTCTGCTCGTGTCAGGAGGTTTTTTCCACATGCTCCGGCTTCACCTCCCGCAAGGCCATACGGTGGATAGGGGCCGCGTCGCTCGGAAAGGATCGAGAGTGATAGCGGTTCCAAAAACTCGATCTCGCGGATGACGCCGTGCCCTCCGCGATGCTGTCCCTTGCCCCCGGAATTCTGACGAATGCCGAAGTGTCGGACTCTCAGCGGATAGCGCTGTTCAAGAATCTCGGGATCGGTGAGTCGGGTATTGGTCATGTGGGAATGGATGGCATCAGCGCCTGGGCCGCGCGAAGTGGCGCCGACACCGCCGCAAATCGTCTCGTAATAACCGAACTGAGCATTGCCAAACGTCAGGTTGTTCATGGTTCCCTGGCTGGCGGCTGCAACTCCGAACAACCCCAGCAGGACATCGACAATCCGCTGAGAGGTTTCGACATTTCCGCCTACGACAGCCGCACAGTTTTGAGGATCAGAATGAGCGGGCGGGTTCAACAGACACTCGGGCAGGATCAATTCCAGAGGTTCCAACACACCACTGTTCAGCGGGAATTGATTGTGGGAATGCTCCGCATCATGCCATTCGAGCAATGACCGCATGACATACATTACGCAAGACGTGACAATCGCCCGGTTGGCATTGAGGTTGCTGGAAAGGACAGGTGATGTTCCTGTGAAATCGAGCTGGCAACGGAGGGTCGAAGTGGTGGCTGAATCTTCCCTACCATTGATCATGCGAGACGTCACGCGAATGACGGAGCCATCATCGAGATGATCGATAAATTCGCGCGGCTCTGGAGGGAAGGTGGCCAGCATTTGCCGGATCTTGGTCGCGGCAATCTGCTTCAACTGGTCAAGACAGTTCTCGAACCGGGCCAGCGACTGTTCGCGGACAAACTCGCTGACCAGTTCCATGCCACGGGCGTTTGAAGCCATCTGTGCCACAAGGTCGGCGATATTCTGGTTGGGCATCCGTGAAGGGAAGGGCGGGGCGGTCAGTTTCTCACGCAAGCCCGCTTCATCAAATGCGCCCCGATGGACAATTCGCAGGTTTTTGAGCAGGACTCCTTCATCAGCCAGCCTCTTTGAAAAGGGTGGCATACTTCCCGGAACGATTCCGCCAATCTCGGCATGATGAGCACGATTGGCGGTGAAGGCGCACAGCCGGGGTTTTCGCGACTCTGTTTCCTCTTGAGAGAGTGGATTGTGTGGCGTTTCGTCGATGAAAACCGGCGTTATCACGGTGAGGTCAGGCAGATGGGAACCGCCGCCAAAGGGATCGTTCGTCAGGAAAACATCACCTGGTTCCATCTCGGGATAAGCGGCTAACACCGACTTGATCGACTCACTCATGGCTCCCAGATGCACCGGAACGTGAGGGGCATTGACCACCAGTTCCCCCTGGCTTGAGAAGATGGCACAGCTGTAATCGAGCCGTTCTTTCACGTTGACCGAAAGGGCAGTCTGCTGGAGTTTGACTCCCATTTCATCAGCGATGGATGCCAGTCGCTGATGGAAGACTTCGATCTCCACAGGAGACAACTTCCCGTTGTTTGCTGGATGATGATGGTGATTTGTTGAGGGAACCAATGGGCAGCGAGAGAGCAAAAGTTCTCCCCCTGGGAGAAGCTGCGCGGTGTAATCCGGCTCAACGACTGTTGTGGTCGTCGGATCCGAGATGAGCGCGGGGCCAGTGACCGTCTCTCCTGGGGAGAGTTCACTGCGGAGGTATCGGGGAGCGTCTTGCCAGCTTCCTTTCAACCAGATTTTCAATGTTCCCGAAGAGGCCGCCGCCTTCTTTGATCGAGGCATGGCAGGAACAGGAGGACGAGGTTCGCCAGCGGAAACCTCGCCTCGAACGGCTACAACTTCCAGTGTCGCCCCGGCTCGGTCATATCCATAGCGCTGCTGGTGCAATTGGCGGAAGGCGTGCGAAAGCTGTTCGTTCGAAGCCTGCGAGGGGGCTGCGGGCCAGTCGACTTCCAGTGATGATTCTGAACCGGCATATCGAATCACAATCGTTGTTCGTGGGGGCTGCATGATTTGCTCGGGCCGCCGCTCCATTTCCACCTGTTGACGCAGTTCTTCCGTGAGCGAGGAGACCATATCGGCCAGCTCGTTGGCCGATATGGAGCCTGTTCCCACTCTTTTATTGTGGGTGTTTTTATTGAGAGCATTTGAGGCAATCGATGTTGTGGGTTTGATCTCAAGGCTGCGATAAATGGGCCGCTCATCCCGTTTGGTGAGGTCGGCTTGCCGCAACCCGTAGGCGCAAAGCAGAGCCGCCAGCGGGTGGATGAGAATTCGCGGGATTTCCAGCAGGCGTGCAATCCCACAGGCATGTTGAGCAGCGGCGCCGCCAAAAGCGACCAGCAGATACTCTTCAGGAACCAGCCCCTTCTGGATGGAGATTTTGCGGATGGCCCGTGCCATGGTGGCATTGGCAATTTCGAGGAATCCTGCGGCGAGTTCTTCCATGGTACGAATCGGCAAGACGTCGTTTGTTGAAAGATTCAATCCTTCTTGCAGCCTTTGGAAGACTTCGTTCAAACGCCGTTCGGTCGCTGCTCGATCAAGCGGAAACGGGAAGCGGCTTTCGTCAATCCGCCCCAACCAGACATTGCAATCAGTGATCGTGAGCGGGCCACCTTGTCCATAACAGGCCGGGCCAGGCGAAGCACCGGCACTGCGCGGGCCAACGATCAACTGGCGTCCCGCGACATCACAAAGGCTTCCGCCTCCCGCCGCCACAGTTTCAATCGCCAGTCGGTCGCCCACCAGCTTGACCCCGGCTTTCATCCCTTCAAATTCGTGCATGAACTCCCCGGAATAGTGGGCGACGTCGGTGCTGGTGCCGCCCATATCCAGGCCAATGGATTTTGTAAAACCCGCTGCTTCCGCCGCACGGGCAAATCCGATCACGCCACCGGCTGGCCCACTCAAAACGCTGTCGCTGCCTCGAAATTCGCTGGCTTTGACCAGCTTTCCGGAACTGGTCATCAACCGCACCTGATCCCGGTTGATGCGCTGCGTCAGGCTGTCCAGATATGTCCGCAGAATGGGCGTGAGAAATGCATCAAGAACGGTAGTTTCCGTTCGCGGTACCAGACGCGGAACGGCAGCCGTTTCATGGGATGTGCAGACTTCCTGAAAACCTGTCTCGCGGGCGATTCTGGCGACAAGCTGTTCGTGTTGCGGAAACTTCCACGCATGCAGAAACGAAATCGCGACGGATTCAATGCCTTGAGTTCGGAGTTCTTTCAATTGCAAAGTGACTTTGGCTTCATCAGGCGGCAACAAGACTTCGCCATTAGCCGTCAGTCGTTCGTCGATCTCAACAACCGTGGTAAACAGAGGTGCTGGCTTGTGGATTTGCAGCGAAAAGAGGTGCGGTCGCTCCTGAGATCCGATCAAGGGAAGATCACCGAATCCCCGAGTTGTCAGAAGTGCGGTTTTGGCTCCGGAACGGGTTAAAAGAGCGTTGGTGCCGCGAGTGGTGCCCAGCGTCAGCGAGATTTCAGGAATGGGCTGATCGAGGGAAAGATTCAGGATCTGGCGCACTCCCAGAAAGGCGGCTTCTTCGTAGGCTGTCAGATCGTAGGGTGTGCCGACAGGGGGGATGATGATTTCCTGTGTCTCTCCAGCCTGTGTCTCTCCAGAAAGAGGCAGCGGGCCAGCTTTGGCTGATCCGTTTGGCGCGGGGCAACAAGCCGTCATTCGGGCCACATAAGCTGGCGGTGCAGACGATTGATCGTGAGGGTTCTGGGGCATGGCCGAAGAGGCAGTGGACGGGACAGGGATTCTCTCGTGACGTGCAATGACGACTTGTTGTGGTCGCCCCTGAGTGTCATGAAACAGGCAGGTGTATTGAGTGAAGAAACCTGTTGGAAAGTCTCCCAGCGTGCTGTCATGCCATTGATGCATGGCCGGAGTGGTTTGATCACAGAAACCTTTCACACATCCGGAGCTTAAGCACTTTCTTGCCTGCAACTCACCCGAAGGCGATTGAGCAATGATGTCAGCGAATGTTCCTCCCACATCGATCCAGAACCTCCAATGACCTGTTGAATCCGTTGGCGGGGTGGTCGATTGGTGGGACGGCGGGATGTCGGATGTCTGGTGGTCAGTCTGGTGATTCATGATGGACGATACGGTTTGACAATACGGGCAACGGCAGCTCGTTACTCGTAATAACCAGTCTCCTTTAAGTTCTTGCGTGAGAAGATGTCACAATTCACTGAGATGATTTGATTGGCCATTGAAACGTCCCCTTTGCGGAGGGGAATTCCCCACTCCCCAGCCCCACAATAAGAACTGTTCGCAAGGCCAGTGATGATGCCCCATTCTGGCGTTGCTTGACAGTTGTTTCCCGAAAGGAATACCATTTCCTCTTCCAAAACAAATCCCGGCGGGGCCGACAGTTACGCGAAATCTTGCAAATGCAGGAGTGTTTCAGGCGCAACTGTTTTCCGCACTGTATCTTACGTTGATCGGAAATGAGTCATGGCAGTTCCCAAAAGACGGCAATCCAAGGGACGTTCGCGTCGCCGTCGTAGTCACGATTTTCTGACTCCACTGCAATTGGCCAGCTGCCCCCAGTGCAGCACCCAAGTGCCAACCCACGTCGTTTGCCCGACCTGCGGTTACTACCAGGGGCGAACGCTGGTTGCTGACACCGAAGTTCAGGACTAATTGACTTTCGCCGTGAAAGAGCGGCGATGATCAGCTTGTAACACCCAGCAATGGAAGATGTTGCACTGTAGCGGCCCTAAAATGAAACGTGGCACGGTCTCGTTGAGGCGTGCCACGTGAGTTAGAGGCTTAACATCCCATTTTTGACTGTATGTGGTCAAACCGGTAAGGATCAATCTGTGGCGAAAGTCGCATTGGACGCGATGGGTGGGGATGTGTTTCCTCAGCCCAACGTCGATGGAGCGATCAAGGCGGTCGAGGCAATTCATGACCTCGAAGTGGTGCTCGTGGGTGACGCACCTCTCTTGATTGGCCAGGTTGAATCACACCCGGAGTTTGGCCGTCGCCTGACGGTGCATGCGGCGGATGGCTACGTGGGCATGGACGAAAAGCCGACAGAGGCGCTTCGCAAAAAGCCCAATTGTTCGCTATCGGTCTGCTGGCAATTAATGGCTGCGAAGAGTGTGGACGCCGTCGTGAGTGCCGGGCATACCGGTGCTGTGGTGGCCGCCGGGCTGAGAACACGTCTTTTCCTGAAGAATGTGCGCCGCCCTGGCATTGCCGTTGTGCTCCCGACCATGCGTGGTCGCTGCATTCTGATGGATGTGGGCGCCAATCCCGCGGTGCGACCTGAGCACCTCTTGCAGTATGGTGTCATTGGCGCCATTTACGCCCGCAACATGCTGGGAGTTGAGCATCCTTCCGTCGGTCTGATGAATATTGGTAGTGAAGACGGCAAAGGAAACGATCTGGTTCGCGATGCGCAAGAGCTTTATTCCAAAAGCAAAGCGATTCAGAAGTATAACTATGTCGGTAACGTCGAAGGACGCGATCTTTATGAAGGTCGAACTGACGTTGTGATCTGCGAAGGTTTCGTCGGCAATGTCATCCTGAAGTCGAGTGAGGGGATGGTTGACATGCTCTTCAAGACCGTGGGAAAAGCTGTCATTTCGGCCCTGGATACAGAGCGGCCGAAAGCCATTGAGGCACTGCAGCAGTTAGAGCGGAAATACGTTTACCACGAATCCGGTGGAGCACCTCTCCTGGGTGTGGATGGCAATTGCATTATCTGCCACGGATCAAGCAACAGCCACTCGATGTATAACGCCTTGAAATTGGCTTACGAGTTACAGTCTCGCGGGATTAACGCTCAGATCTGCGACGAACTGGAAGTTGATTCCCAGTTGGTGGGCTTAGCCTGATCCATGAGTGTTACGCGGTCAGCGCCATCCGTTCGCCGCTGGAAATAGCGATCTGTAAATAGCGCTCTATGTGCCATGCTTGCGGCTTTAAGCGAGCTGTTTTTGCGATCTTCAACGCGCGATTTCAAGTTGGAAGGCGTGTAACTTGCAGTTTTTCTGCCGAGTTGCGAACCTGCAGGAAGATCTTTTGAGCCAGCGATGCCGGCTCACAGCCACGATAGACCCGTTTCCGGGTGAATGTGGCGGCGTATGACCGTCATTTGTTCTGAAAAGTCCGGGTTTATACGCCGCCAGAACGCGACTGTTAAGAGGGAAACCGCACAAGACGGAAGGCAGGCCAACGTTGGCGAAAGTTGCATTTTTGTTTCCGGGCCAGGGTGCTCAACATCTGGGGATGGGTGTCGGGTTACGACAGAAGTATCCTGCGGCACAAGCACTCTTTGATCAGGCGAGCGAAATTCTGGGCTATGATCTGGCGGCGATTTGTCAAAGCGGCCCGCAAGAGCGTCTGGATAGCACGGTGATCAGCCAGCCCGCATTGTTTGTGACTAGCCTGGCCGCCCTGGAATCCCTCAAGGTGGAAAACCCTGCTCTGGTTGATGCCTGTGCGACCAGCGCTGGCTTGAGTCTTGGAGAATACACCGCCCTGGTTTTCGCAGGGGCCATGTCCTTTGAAGAAGGATTAAAAGTTGTCGCGGCTCGTGGTCAGGCCATGCAGGCCGCAGCCGACGCGTCTCCTTCGGGAATGGTCAGTGCCCTGCTTCTGGAGCTTCCGCAGGTTGAAGCCGTTGTGGAGGAGTCTCGCGAGGCGGGGCAAATCTGGATTGCCAACTATCTTTGCCCAGGGAACACGGTTCTGTCGGGTGATAAAAGCGCCTGTGCAAAAGCGGCCGAACGAATTGAAGCCGCCGGCGGACGTCCGATCCCTCTGGCTGTGGCGGGCGCGTTTCATACGCCGCTCATGGCCTCGGCCTGTGAGCAATTGTCGGGTGCGCTTGAGTCCGTTGCATTGAAATCACCACGGATCCCCGTGCTGTCCAACGTCGATGCCACGGCACATCACGATCCAGCGGAATTGCGAAAACTCCTGGTTCAACAAGTGACTGAACCGGTGCTTTGGGAAAAGTCGATCAGAAATTTATTGGCCGATGGGGTTGATTCGTTTTACGAAGTCGGGCCAGGAAAAGTTCTCAAGGGGTTGCTAAAGCGAATTGATCGCAAAGTCGCGTGTGAAACTGTCAACGATACGATTTAGGGTGTAAGAGAACCCGACAGTCGTTTGATATCAGCTTGAAAATCGAATGAAACGTTAAGAAATGTCGGGGAAAGTGAACCTGGCAGAAAACCGGGAATGCTGTCGCGTCGCTCTCAGGGTTGCATTAGCGGCGCAATTTGCCGAAAACAGGGTAAATCAGGCCGCTTTGCGAATCTCGCAAAACGGGTGATTGTTGTGGTTTACACGATGTGGAAAAGCGGTTAGGCTCTCGCCACCTACGCGGGACGGTAAGTTCAGTTTCCCGTTTTGGATGAGGCCGAGAGGCGTCTAACAGTTCAAGCGGTTTAGGAGAATGGCGTGTCGTCGTCGGTAGAAGAAAAAGTAATCGCAATTGTCAGCGAGCAACTCAGCATCGCCAAAGAAGATGTGAAGCTGGAAAGCTCGTTTATCGATGATTTAAAAGCAGACTCCTTGGATGTCGTTGAACTCGTAATGGAATTCGAAGACGAATTTGGTATCCAAATTCCCGACGAAGATTACGAGAAGATTAAAACGGTTGGTGATGCAGTTAAGTACATTTCAGAGAAGCAGTGACGGATGGCTAGACGTGTCGTCGTGACAGGGATGTCGGTCGTCACCGCCTTAGGCTGCGAGCTCAGTGAATTCTGGGACAATCTTTGCAGCGGTAAGAGCGGTGTGTCTCGACTGGAACGTTTCGATCCTTCAGAGTTCAAAGTGAACTTTGGCGGGGAAATCAAAGATTTCAACGCTGAAGACCACTTTGATCCCAAGGAGATGAAGCGGTTGGATCGCTTTTGTCAGTTCGCTATGGCGGCTGCCGATAAAGCGATTCGTCAGTCGGGGATCGATTTCAAATCCTATACAGATCCCTATCGCTGCGGCGTCATCGTCGGCAGTGGCATTGGGGGGCTGAACGAAATTGAAGAGCAGCACGCGCGGCTCTTTGATCGCGGCCCTTCTCGTGTCTCGCCGTTCATGATTCCCAAGCTGATGGTGAACGCTGCCAGTGGTAACCTTTCGGTCTATTACGGGCTGAAAGGCCCCAGTAGTGCCGTGGCGACTGCCTGTGCATCGGCATCAAATGCGATAGGTGACGCCTTTCGCATGATCCAGTCTGACATGGCTGATGTCATGATCGCTGGGGGCAGTGAAGCAGCCATCACGCCGATGGGGCTTTCCGGCTTTGCACGGATGGGCGCACTCTCGACGCGGCTTGATTCTCCTGAAACGGCCAGTCGACCATTTGATCGCGATCGCGATGGATTTGTCCTCTCGGAAGGAGCCGGTGTTGCGGTTCTGGAAGAGTATGAACACGCGAAGGCTCGTGGCGCTGAAATCCTGGCGGAAGTCCTCGGTTACGGGATGTCTTCCGATGGAAACCATATGACGGCCCCCGATCCTGAAGGGGCCGGCGCTGCCAGGGCGATGGCAAACTCATTGCGAGATGCCAAGATCAACCCCGGGCAGGTTCAGTACATTAACGCTCACGGGACAAGCACTCCTCTGGGGGATAAAGCTGAGTCCAACGCCATCATGACGGTCTTCGGCGAAGAGGCGAAATCGGTCTGCGTTTCCAGCACAAAGAGCCAACTGGGGCACCTTCTGGGAGCCAGCGGTGGTGTCGAATTTGTGGTGGGTGTCCTGAGCTGTATTCACGGTGTTGTTCCGCCGACAATCAATCTGGACAATCAGGATCCCGACTGCAAACTGGATTATGTTCCGAATATTGCTCGGAATGTGCGCGTCGACAAGATGCTTTCCAACAGCTTCGGATTTGGTGGCCACAACGCTTGTCTGGTTCTTGGTCGTCTCTAAAAAACTCTGATAAAACCTCTGATGCCGTGAGAATTGGCGAAGCTTCGGCTTTTTCAACAGGCGCAACCGGTTTTGTCAGGCGTTTTAGGCAAGATTTTCCGGGCGATCAGGGATGGCGACATCTCGAATCTGACATGGCTCAATAAGTCTGCCCGAGGAATGGATTCGTCTCCGGTCTTGCCAAGACTGAAGACACAGAATTCGTGATACACAGAATTCGTGGGAATGACTTGACTGGTCAGTGATTAAGTTCAATCACAGCCATCTTGCCACCTCCACCCTTCGGGCCATTGGTTCGTTAGATTCAGAGCACATTAGATATAGAGCACTTTCTGAGTTGATCGCTGTCCGATCCGGCTCTCCTCTCGTCATTGTGAAAGGTTCATGGATGAACTTTCCGCGGACGTCTTATTGGTCTGGTGCGGCGTTGACCTCGGCCTCAACCTGTTGCTCCACAATCGATCTTTCCACAATTTCCCTAAGGCTCTGCTTCACGGTTCTCGGCCTGGGGCTGATGGTGCTGTTTTCTGGCTGTACCCATATGAATGGGACGCGGCACGGAGCGGTTGCTGGCGGCACTTTTGGTGCGATTGCCGGGACTTTGGTCGGTGCTGCGACTGGCAACCCTAAGACAGGTTTGGTGGTCGGAACTGCACTTGGAACAACGGCGGGGGCCGCCATGGGCCATGCTGATGATGTGGCCTTTGCTCGTGAAGTCCAGTTGGAGGCCGCCGCCAATCAACATGCCGTTGGCATGATGTACGGGCGTGCCATGACTGAACAGGATGTTTTGCGAATGATTCACTCCGGAATCAGCGACGATCTGATCATCAGCACCCTGGCCGATCGTGGAGGCCGTTTTCGGCTCCCCCCGGAAGGTGTCATTGAACTGAGAAATCGGGGCGTTTCTGACCGTGTGATTCAAGCCATGCAGCGATACAACTTATGGCGATAACTGGCAAGGTGACGGATGAGTCAGTGCTGATTGGGAGATTGGCTTGCAAAAGTGATCCAAATCGACTCTCTTTCCTGATTCAATTGTCCGAAAAAGCCAGCAATGCTTCTCGGAAGGGGCGATGGCTCGTTTTTACGGGTAACAAGGATTGCCTCTGGAATTGACAGACGGAGATGAGACAACACGCCATGGGCTTAAGAAGTAAAAGTGCAGAAGACATTGTCATTACCGGCGTGGGTGTTCTCAGTCCCATTGGCATTGGGATGGAACGCTTCACGGAACAACTGAGAGCCGGCACTTCGGGAGTGAGCAAGACAAGGCTCTTTCCCGGCTTTGCCAGCCCGGGTTCCGCGACTGGGGAAATCCACGATTTTGATGATGACTCTGCCAAGAAAATTTACCTGAAAGAAGTCCGCCGCAGCATCAAGCTGATGTGCCGTGATATTCAATTAGGGGTCGCCAGTGCTTTGATGGCGCTCAATAATTCCAAGCTGGATCTGAATCAGATCGATCATGAGCGCATGGGCGTCGAGTTTGGCGCGAATCTCATGTTGAGTGAACCAGATATCCTCGGGCCATCGGCGGTCGCGACTCAGGCGGCAACGGGAGATCTGGATTACGAAGGCTGGGGGAAAGCGGGAATCGCCAGCATGGAGCCGCTCTGGCTGCTCCGTTACCTTCCCAATATGCCCGCCTGCCATATCAGCATTGCGGCTGATGCTCGTGGCCCCAGCAACTCGCTGACTCTCGATGAAGCCTCGGGGAATGTCGTCATTGGTGAAGCCGTCCGCATTCTTCAGCGCGGAGCGGCCGACATCATGATCACCGGTGCGACCGGTTCCTATTCGCATCCGATGCGGACGCTGCATCTGGCGTTACTGAAAACCATTCTGGCCAGTTCGCCCGATGAGCCAGAAAAACGATCCCGCCCGTTCGACCTTCATCGCAGTGGTTTTGTGGTCGCTGAAGGGGCTGGCACGCTGATTCTGGAAACCCGGGCGCATGCAGAAGCGCGGGGTGCCGTCATTCAAGGAAGAATTCTGGCGACAGGGGCGGCCACATGCGTCGATGTTGCCGGTCTTCCCCGATACCAGGATGCCTTTGAAGGCGCCTTGAAAGCCGCTTTCCGTAACGGACAGCTGGAAGCTTCTGACATCGGTCATTACAACGCTCATGCCGCTGGTGTGGGGGATGTCGATGCGGCGGAAGCCCGTGCTATCAACTCGGTGTTTGGCGACAGGCAAATCCCGGTCACTGCTCCCAAGAGCTTCCTGGGGAATTCCTCAGCCGGTTCGGGGATGGTGGAACTGATTACCTCTCTGGCGGCAGTTCGTAGCGGATTTGTTCCGCAAACCCTGAACTATGAAACCCCCGATCCCGCATGCCCTGTCAATGTAGTCACGACCGCTGGCGTGGTTCCCGCCAACCAGACCTTTGCGTCAATGAATGTGACGCGAAAAGGACAGGCAGCCGTGGTGATCGTTGAAGTCGAATAGTGCTTTGTCACGGCTTTGAGTGAGCATGCCGGATTTGCGTTTGACGTTGATCCCGAAGTAGACCAAAGAGCATGCTTGTCTCAGAGCCGCAAGCATGGCACGCAAGGCGCCGTTAAATCCTGGGATCCGTATTATCTACCGACACTACACATTGACTCGGCTTCGCCTGCCTGCAACCTAACGAGAATCACCGCGCTCTGGCGGCGTAAGACCCTTCGTGGCTGAACGACTGGCCTCATACGCCGCCACGAAGCCCGTAAGGGCCTCGTAAGGGCGTGAACGCCAGAGAAAGAGGCTCTCGGGCCAACTTATGCCGTCATTTTGGCGGTGATCCTGGCGACATGTTCGCCTTGATAGCGGGCCATGGCCAGTTCTTTGGCGCTGGGCTGGCGTGAGCCATCGGCACCGGCGATGGTGGCAGCCCCATAAGGTGAGCCACCTTTCAGTTCGCTGATATCCGTCAATTCAGGACAGGCATAGGGAAGGCCGACATAGACCATGCCATGATGCAGCAAGGTGGGGATGAACGTCAGAATGGTCGATTCATTTCCACCGCCAGTTCCCGTGCTGGCAAAGACGCTGGCCACCTTACCGACCAAAGCTCCTTTGACCCAGAGGCCGCCGGTCTGATCGAGAAAGTTCCGCATCTGAGCGGCCATATTTCCAAATCGGGTGGGTGTTCCAAAAATGATGCCGTCGTAATTGCCAAGTTCTTTAGGATCAGCAATCGGGGCTGCCTGATCCAGCTTAACACCAGCGCGGGCTGCTGCCTCAGGGGGCATGAGTTCGGGAACACGCTTGACGATCACTTCCACGCCAGAAACCTTTGAGGCACCTTCAGCGATGGCACCCGCCATGGTTTCGATGTGGCCGTAAGAAGAGTAATAAAGCACCAGAAGCTTTGCCATGAGCAGGATCTCGGATTGATGGAAGGGTGAGCGGCAACGATTCGTTAACCCGTATTAGACAGCATCTGGCCGCGAAATACCAAAAGGCTTGCGAATCTCGCCACTGATTTTTCCGCAGGGACAGCCAGCGTCGAGCGTTGATGAAACATGCCTTGGGGCCGTTGTGTTTGAAACGAACAAGAACGCAGCCTTGTCTTAGGGTCTGAGTCGATCAAACTCTCAGGCAACAATTTTCGTAAGCATGATTGATGGGCCAAATTCAGGTCAAGCTGCTGGGCGTTATCAATGCTCGTCAGGCTGGCTAACTCCTTGCGATTCCTGCTTCCACCAGTGTATGGTGGATAGACATGTCAAGATGCGTGGATTCTCACTTTCACGCCCTGTCATTTCTCATTACGGATCAATTTGTTGCCTCTGCCGGGGCAGGGATGGTTCGTTCGTGCCACTTGAGTGACCTGCGGGATGTTCGACAATGCCACGACTTGAAGCTCTCCAAGATCAACTGTCATGCAGGACAGAGGAACAGCTCACCAAGAATTGTCGTCAAGAGAAAATTGCGACAACCAGCGGAGAGGCCTCCTGGAAGCGGTTCCTGCTGACCATGGCTTTCGGCGTTGTTCTTTGCGGAATTGTGCTGTACGGGCCAGCCTCAGTGGTTCACGCGGCGGAAGAGGATCTCCTCTTCATTGAGCGACTGCGACTGCGGGGTTATCACGATACGGCATTGCACTTTCTGGATCAGTTACAGTCTCGCACAAATATCCCGACCGAACTGAAACAGCGAATTCCTTATGAGCGCGCCATTACGCTGCTCGATGCTGCTAAACAGAACCGTGATTCCAAGTCGAAGAGTGGTCAGCTGGATCTGGCTCTGGCGTATCTGAATCAGTTCGTCAAAGAATCTCCCAACCTGCCGGAAGCGTTGACCGCGAATTTGCGTCGGTCAGAAATTCTGCTGGCAAGAACCTCAGCCGAAGTGGGCAATGCCCGTTCGGCACAAGGAGCTGCCGCCAACGAGGCCAATGAAAAAGCTCGAGAGGCCGCCCGGGAAGCGCGAACACTGCTCACGGCAGCTCAGACACAGTACGAAGAACGTCTCAAGTCGTTCCCTGCGCACATCGACAAAGCCGCTGATCCCGATAAGTTTGCGGCACGTGCAGAAACCGAAAATCAATTGATCAGCGTTCAGCTGGATCTGGCCCGCTCCAGCTATGAAGAAGCACAATCCTATCCGGCTGACAGTGCCGAGAAACGTCAGTTGTTGCAGACAGCAGCCGAAGCTTATGAAAAGCTCCATCAGAAATACCGTACGAATGTGGCCGGCCTCGTCGCACGGATGTGGCAAGGGAAGTGCTTTGAAGAACAGGGCGACCTGCCCAAGGCACTAGGGATCTATAAGGAAATTCTCGATCAGCCAGACAACTCTCCCTCGATGCTCAGCCTGAAAGATCAGGCTCGGCACTTTCAGTTGCTCTGCCTGAATCGGAAGTCCCCGCCGGATTATCTGGCGGTGACTGAGCAGGGAGAAGACTGGGTCAAAAATCATCGCAATCAGCTTCGCAGCCGTGCGGGACTGGGGATTCGCCTGGAATTGGCCAAAGCTTATGAAGGGTTGGGCGATGACCGTAAATTGATCAAGCCGGATCAACTGAAATTCTGGCGTTTGGCGGCAACGCATGCCCGCGATGTTTCTCAGTTTGGCGAGTTCAGCCGGGAAGGAACTGAGATTCTCCGTCGGCTCGATAAGAAAATTTCTGGAGATGAAAAAGCTCCCGACTCCTTTGAGCCGGCTCTCTTTATCGCACAAGCCAAAATGCAGGAACGCCAGGAAAAGCAGAAGGTCTATGAAGACGCTGTCGCTGCAAAAAAGCCAGCGGCTGAGCTGACCCGGATGCAACAGGAACTGATGCTGCTCAATCTGGAATCGATGCGGTCTTTTGAGTTGGCGCTCAAGCTGGCCACTCGTCAGGACGACCCGAAGAAAATCAATTCGGCTCGCTATATCTATGGGTTGAGTGCGTATCTGGCCGGTCGCAGCTATGAAGCGGCTGTGATCAACGAACAAGTGGCCCTGATGGCCCGTGGAGAGGATGAAGTCGAACTGGCACTCAACGCCTCTTATCTCTCGTTGATGTCGTTGATTCAGGGGTATACCGACAGTAAGTCGGAAGGAGCGATTCGTGATGCCGAACTCGATGTAGTCATCGCTTCGGCCAACCGCATGATCAAGCAGTTTCCTGATACAGCGAAATCCAATGATGTCCGGATGCAGATTGGCAAGCTGTACCAGCAACTGAAACGGAACGAAGAAGCTGCTGACTGGTTTCTGAAAATCCCTGAAACGGGCGGGAGCTATGCCGAAGCGCAGATGATGGCTGGCCAGTCCTATTGGAACGCTTATCTGACAGTTCCCTCGCTTCCTGAGTTTGAGCGTCCTGATGCTCAGAAGCGGGATCAATGGAAGAAGATTGCCCAGGAAAAATTAAAACTGGGGATCGATAAAATGTCGGAGAACCTGCCGCCCGAAGGCGTTTCTCCGAGTGAATTGATCTCTGGGAAATGGTCGTTAGCACAGATTCTGGTGGGGCTGGGACAGGATAAAGAAGCGGTGAAAATTTTGACCGCCGAACCCCATTCGCCACGCAAAGCGATCGCTGTTGCTGATGAAAAGAAGCGGCCATCTCGCGGGATTCAGAGTCGGCCTTTTGCCAGTGAAACCCTGAAACTTCTGGTGCGTGCCTATATCGGTTCTGGCCAGACCAAGGAAGCCAACCAGGCCATGAAGGATCTGGAAAAGATTGCCAGTGGTCAGGCCGGTGCCGACGTGA
This sequence comes from Planctopirus sp. SH287, assembly GCF_056500625.1. Lineage (NCBI taxonomy): Bacteria > Pseudomonadati > Planctomycetota > Planctomycetia > Planctomycetales > Planctomycetaceae > Planctopirus > Planctopirus sp. SH287. Next base: position 5,382,672 of record NZ_CM151403.1, read on the forward strand.
CCCAGCTATATATCGGGATCAGCAAGCTGCTGAAAGAAGAACTGGATCGCTTCAAAGAATCTGGCGAGACCGAGCGATACAACCAGCTTCGCACAGCCTTTGAAGAGTTTATGAATGACCTGTCCAAGCGGACGGAAGGTCAGACATGGGCTTCGCTCACCTGGATTGGTGAAACCTATGCCGCTCTGGGTGAAGCGAGTGCTGGCGATACCGAAAAACAGGATCAGTTCTTTACCAAGTCGATGGAGGCCTTTGAGTCCATTCTCAGTAAGAGCGAAAGTGATCCCGCTTTTGCGAACGCCAATCAGCTTCTTTCCACCAAAGTGCGGCTCATTCGTGCTTATCGCATGAAGAAGAATTTTGACGCGGGTGAGAAGATCATCAACGAACTCATCGCCAAGCGACGAAACGATGTGCTGATACAGACGCAGGCGGCTGAGTTGTATCTCGATTGGGGGAATAACGGTGACTCTCAGTACCTCGTTTATGCTTTGACCGGAAATAACCAGAATGGCGTCTGGGGCTTTGGAACACTGGGCCAGCGATTGCAGCAGGCGATGGACAGTGGACGAGCTGACCTGCTGCCTCAGTATCTCGATGCCCGCTACAACGCAGGGACAGCCCGCGTCAGCCTGGCGGAAGCACAGACGGATTCCCAGAAACGAAGCCAGCAACTGCGAAATGCCGAGATTGAACTGGTGGCCAGTTTGAGCATCCTGCCAGACCTCAACGAGGAAGACCGCCGACGCTTCAACGATTTATATCGAAAAGTTCTGGAAGCGAGCGGGAAAGAGGTGGTAGATCTCCCCCGATTGGTATCGGCTCCTGCCGAAGTCGCCAAGACAGATCCTGCCAGCGAAAATGCGGCAGACGGAGCGGCATCATCCACAGCAGCCACCGCAAAAAAGAAGCCCGCCGAACCCGTGAAAGTCGACACCGCCTCTTCATCAAACACCGTGAGCTATGGGATTGTGGCTGTCGTTGTCTTGGGCTGCTGTGCGGCGGTTGGCTATTTCGTGATGATGAACAACAAGAAGCGTCCGAAAAAACTGCCTCCCTCAAAAGCCGAGACAAGCAACTTCAATTTCAATGCCGCCAGCTTTGCTGCCCCCGAGGTTCCTGTCGTTTCCCCGGCACCCGTAAAAGGGTTTGATATTGATGCCCTCAGCCGGCCAGCGGCAAAGTCAGCATCCAGACCAACAGCCAAACCAGCAGCCAAACCGACACCACGCCCGAAACCACAGGAGTCGGTGGCAACAGCAGAGCCTGCGGATCGGCCAGTGAAGCCTCCGATTCCCAGACCTCCTAAACCGAAGCCACCCGCTGATCCCACCGCGTGAACCACTCACGCAATTTCACAGCATATCGTTTGAAACAATGGACTTTCCTACTGACTCATCCCTCGCCAACCAGAGCGTGACTCGCCGGTGAATCTGGCCCAGATGACGGACTTATCAAGATGTCTCAATTCCCTACCCGTTTCCGGATTTTCTCCTGCACCTGGCTGGCTGTGTCAGCACTGGGGCTTTGGTTGGCAACCGAGGCCAATGCGGCTGACATTGTGATTCGGAAAGGGGGAACCCGTGTCGGTGGAGAAGCCACATCGACCAAATCCGGCATCACGGTGAAGCCACAAGTGGGCGATCAGGTGACGATTCCTCTGGCCGATATTCAATCGGTGGAATGGGATTCCACGCCCGCCGCCTTCAAGATTGCCTTAGGTGATCTGGCTGCCGGACGATTTGACAAGGCCATCGATTCACTCACCAAATTGAAGTCGGATAGCAAGGTCTCGGGAGACAACCTCAAACGGGAACTGGGTTACGCCCTGGCACGCGCTAAAGGACAACTCGCTCAGACAAACCCGGCTAAAGTGGATGATGCCGTGAAAGAGCTGAAAGCCATTCAGTCGAGCGACCCCAACTTTTATCAATACTTCCCTTCGGTCATTTTGCTGGGCGATCTCCTGGTCAACAAAGGGGCATACGACGAAGCGGCTCGCGCTTTCGCCTCGTTCGATGAAGTGACAGATCCCTCACTGAAATTGCAGGGGCGCAGTTATATTGGCCGCGTCTTGCTGGCTCAGGGAAAACTGAATGAAGCCAGTGCTGCCTTTGATGAAGTGCTGTCTGCTTCGGGACAGGACGAAGCCTTGGCGCCTCGCCGACTGGATGCCATGCTCGGAAAAGCGCGAGTGGCCATTCAGAAGAATCAATACACCGAGGCTCTCCCTTTGCTGAACGATGTCATGTCGCAACTGAATGAAAACAGCAGTGGCATTGGCGCGGAATGCAAGCTTCTCCAGGGGAACTGCCAGCAGGCGTTGAATAAGCCCATGGATGCCGTCCTGTCCTATCTGTACGTTGACCTGAATTATCCTCACGAATCAACGGCTCGTGCCGAGGCGTTGTACCACCTGACCAATCTGTGGCGAGTGGTTCAGCATCCCGATCGGGGACTGGAATCCCGTGCTCGATTGGAAGCCGACTATCCCGGAAGTCCCTGGGCCAAAAAACTGTCCGGCAACTGAAATTCACTTTTGAACCATGCCACTTCTCACAAATCCCAGTCAACATTGGCTGGGATTTGCATTGGCAGAAACGAATGGTTCGTCAAACTTGAAAAGCGGAGTTCAACAGGTTGGAAAGTCCGACAACGGAGGACGTTTCTGCGACATCAACTCCAAGACAAAGCCGTGACATGGCACGAGGCGAAAAAGTTGTGGATAAAAGACAGGCATGCTCCCCAGTGTGACAAGTCCCGGCCTTGATTAATGCGGGTCACTCAAGGCCCAATGACCCAGGACGATTCCAATTGCCACTGGCAATGCAATCGCTACAGGCTTACACTCTTGCCTAGATTCCCAAAATGTGACGTCTGTCTGGATGTGCTCATGTGGTACGTGCTTGCCGTCCTGGCGAGTGACTGACTTTCAAAGGTCTTTCTCAGTCTGCTGCGGAAAATCGTTCCGCCGGGAGTGCTGATTGATCGAGCAGTGTCAGTGGCTTCCAGTCATTCATGAATCATTCGCAGCTTCTGCAAGAGGTGTCCCTTTGAACCGTCGATGGATCGCTTTCTGGCTCATGTGCTCGCTCCTGGCCTTTGGAGCGGGTTCTGGACTTCTCGATGCGGCTTTTGAATTGGCCGGTTTCCCCGCTGCTGGTTCGCAGGTCGCTGTTGCTCAGGATGCCCCCGCCAGCACATTGGTCGTGGAAGATCCGGCCATGGATATTCTGAATCATCGCAAACCGGTCAGTTTTCTCGGTTGGATGATGAATGGATCAGGCATCTTCGGCTTTCTGATCATGCTGATGGCGTTCGTGATGGTGGCCCTCATCATGATGCTGTTCCTTCAGCTGCGCAAAATTAACTATATCCCCTCTGATCTCGTGGAGGACTTTGAAGAGAAGCTCAATGCTCGCGATTATCCCGGTGCTTATGAATTAGCCAAAAGCGATGATTCGTTTGTGGCCCGTGTGCTGGCAGCCGGCATGGCGCGACTGGCCCGTGGCTATGAAGAGGTCGAAAAGGGGATGCAGGAAGTAGGAGATGACGAAGCTCTCGAGATGGAGCAGAAAATCGGCTATCTCGCACTGATCGGGACTTTAGCACCGATGCTGGGGCTATTGGGAACAGTGCAGGGGATGTTGCTCAGCTTTCAGGTCATCGCCACCAGCACCCAGCAGCCCAAGCCGTATGAACTCGCTGACGGTATTGCGATGGCTTTATTCACCACGCTGGAAGGTCTGATTGTTGCCATTCCTGCGATGGTGGCTTTCACGGTCTATAAGAACCGATTTGCCCGTTTCATGTTTGAATCAGGGGTGATTAGCGAAGGTTTGATGAGCCGGTTCAGAGGGATCAAAGCACAACAGGCCAGTTCTGTCCGCCCGACAACAGCATCACCGACCGGTACCACAAACTCTGCCGTTTAATTTGATGATCCATCGAGGACTTGCTACTGCGACCGATGAGGTGAGAGAAGCCTGCCTTCTGATGTTATTCCCTATTTTCACCGGCCAAAATGACTGCTGGCCCTGATGTTCATGACAGGAACGTTTTCGTGTTCAATCGCCAGGAACATGACCGCCATCAATTCAAGCTGGACATGACGCCGGTCGTCGATGTTGTCTTTCAGTTGATGGTTCTTCTGGCAGTCGTGGTCAGCTTTGGAAACACAAAGGCTGATGAAAGGCTCAAGCTTCCCAGGGATCTGCTGGCCAAGCCGCCTGAAATACGACCGATGGAAGAACTCGTCCTGATCGTGGGGTTCGACCGCGATCTTTCAGGACGAAAACTGTCTGAGGAACCTTTGATTTTTCAGGGTCAGGAAAAGATCACCATTCCCAATTTTGGCCCGGTTATTGAACAGGAGCGGCGTCTGGTCGAGATGAAAGGTGGCGTACGTGCATTGGAAAACACGACCATTCTTCTCAGGGCTGATGACGATGTTCCTACGGGAAAAATTCAGGAATTGATCCGTAAATGTCAGGAGGTTGGCTTTACCCAATTCTCACTCAAGGGAACGGCTCCAGACGACCCGTCGGTCAATGAAGCCGTGCCCAACCTGTCACCACCAGGCCGCTGATGCCGTGTCACGGCTTTGTCCTGACAGGTTGTTGAGTTTGTCCGCAGGCTCGTTGGCCTGCTCACCACTCTTTGCTTAACCTGCCAAATCAGAATTGAAACTCCACTACATCCTCTCCTTCGATGAATCATTGAGGCGAATTCTTATCTCCTTCTCTCTGAGGAAGAAGATTGCCGAAGGAAGGCCGGATGAGGGAGGATTGCTTTGAATGAGGTGGTCATATGACGAGATCGATAATCAACCAGCCGAAAGGTCGGGCCAGATGTTGACCCAACGAGGGAAAGAGAATGCCAGCCAGATCGAGTTGCCACTGGCACCTTTGATCAGTGTGGCCTTTTTGCTACTGGTCTTTTTCATCATCCAATTGAGAATCATGGCACCAGAAGGCCATCTCGATATGAACATGCCTCTGGGACAGCCTTCCCAGCAGGGACTCGAGTCGGCTCGGATTCCCGAAATCAAAATCCGCATGACGTCTGATGCCGAAGGAAATCTGACCCAATTGAAGTTGGGTGAACGCAATCTGGGAACTGGCGATGGGGCCTTTGAATCATTAGGAGCCGAGATTCTTAAGCTGGTCGGCACTCCCGGCAACCCGGCGATCAAAGACATCGAAGTGGAAATCGATGCCGACTTTGAACTTCGCTATGAATCGATCATTAAGGCGGTCTCTCATTGCACGGGAAAGGTCGATCCCCAGACCAAACAACTGGTGCGGTATGTCGAGAAGATCAAGTTCGCCCCGCCCCGTTTGCCACAGAGCCTCTGATCATCTTTTCGCATGAACTCAAAGAGTACGCTTACTAAATTGAAGCCCTGCTCTCTATGTAATATGAGTAGATAATACGAGACCGGTATTTAACGGCGCCTTGTGTGCCATCTCGCATTCGTGCCATGCTTGCAGCAGCTTTGGGCAAGCATGCTTTCAGCATCTCTCAATGCACCGCTGATTTCGGAAAAACGTATCACAACCTCTGGCAAGTATTAAGCAGACAGGTATTAAGCATCAGGCGCATAGCAAAACTGCTCGGGTGAATCAGCTGATTCGCCCGAGCAGTTTAAGTTTCAAGACTTCCGCACACGTGTTTAAGGCTTGTCGTAGGTTTCGTTATCATGCGGAGGCACTACGGGAACCCCTGTCGGATGAACGGCAGGTCTGGGAGGAACCGTATTGTTGGTCTCTGGTGGCAGCGGGATCAGTCCATCATCCCGATTCAATCCTTGCCAGGTGAGATCGGTCTTGGGATAAGGAACCGGTGAAGAGAACTCTTCCGGGCTGGTTTCTAGCAAAGGATTGTCGAAAGCGTGGCTGCGTGCCCAGGCTCTTTGTAACGCCTGTTGCTGTGCCTCATAAGTCCATTCGCCTTCACCGAGCGAGATGTTCGAGTTATCGAGTACTGTTCCCTTGCGGTAGTTCAGATCGTTGATCGCCTTGTTGTAATTGACCAGGCTGGTGAACAGAGCGATTTCCGCTTGAGCCTGGCTGGCTTGTGCTCGCAGCACCAGGTCGAGTGTGGCATCACGAACACCGGCTTCATATTCTGCCTGAGTCGCTTCAACACGGCGGGCCGAAGCAATTCGGCGGTCAAGGTTAGTGCGAGCGGTAACATAAGCCGTTTCGATTCGTTGAATCGCATTGGCCAACTCGTGAGAAACATCCTGTTCTTGAGTCGCCAGAGCCGCACGAGCCTTGGTGAGCTGAAGTTCGGTGTTGCGTAACTGAGCGTAAGCCTGACGGAAGCCAATCGGCATCGACAATTGGAAGCCCAGCGTCCAGTTTTCCAGGTCACGATCTTTCATCGTGCCATAAGCACTATTGAAGTTGTTGGTCTGCTCGGAAATCAGCTTGTTGCCAAACCCATTGAGACCATACTGCGAGACAAAGTTCAACTGAGGATTAGTCAAACTCTTGGCAGCAATGACCTGAAGTTCCAGACTCTTGATCTGCCATTTCTGACGGCGAAGTTCCACTCGGCGAACCAGCGCTTCAGTCAGGCTGGTTTCCCAGTTCACCATATATTCCCCTTCAACGGGGCTATCTGCAGGACGAATAATCCGCCCGTCATTCACGCCCAGCCCGATGAGCCGTCGGAACTGGTTTTCCAGGTCGTAAATCGTCGCCAGCGAATTCTCAACGCGGAATCGGGTATCGAAATAGTTTTCCCGAGCCTGTGCTTCTGCGGCCGCATTACCACCAGTCGCCCCGACTTCCATCCGGGCTTTCACTTCGCGCCAGGAACGGAGCGAACTGTCCCGGTTAGCAACGTCGGCGTCGTATTGACGATAGGCGAGATAAAGATCCCAGTAGAGATCTTCCACATCTTTAACCATATTGATGACCGAGTTTTCAAAGTCGGCCAGTGCAATATCTTCATTGATACGAGCGATGACCACCCCTTGGGAAACTCCGGTGATCGCCCCCAGTCCGCCGCCACTGGGGCCAGCGATACGGGTGTATTCAACACCCGAACCTGCCCACAAAGGCAACGAATACTGAATGTTCGCCGCACCTGTGTAGCTGGAAGGGTAACTTGTCCCCGGCTGGCTCGTTCCCAGATAATTCCAGAAGTGATTCAGCGTGACGGTACCGCCGTTTGCCATCGTCTTTTGCAAACTGGCATTGAAGTTCCCTGTCTCTTGCGAGACCCCCTGAAGCGGAGTCCCCAGGAACCCGTTATTGTTCACGGTCTCGTTGCGACCCCAGAGCATCGATGTGGTGAACTGAGTATCGAAATCAGAAAGAGCTGCTTCGACGCCGCGTGTCCCGAACAGGAAGCCTGTCTCGCGGATGGCGGGATCATAGATCGAAGGAGCCAACGCAGGGTTCAGCATCAATTGAGACTGAGTCAGGAACTGCGTCCGTGTGCGGATCATCTTGTTGTTGGCAATCGCCATGTGGATCGAATCCATCAATGGCAGATCCCAGATCTCATCCTGGGTTCGATCCCGGATGGTTCGCGGCCGATCCGAGTTGATGATGTCTTGCGGCGTCGCCTGATCAACCGCAGCATATTCGGTTGTCAGCGAAGCATTCTTGTAATAGTTAAGCTCGGCTTTCCCCAGATAGGAGACATTGCGCGATCCGCCTCCCGTCGTACATCCGGGTAGCATGACTGCTGCTGTAAGCGCGAGAGCGACTGATTTTTTCCAACGATGCCACTGCATGAAGAGGCCCCCTTGCCTTCACGCAATCTCAGGGGAAGTGACTGGTTCCATCCAGTCACAAATTGATGCTGCCTGGGCAGCAGGCGAGAGCAAGGTTCCACCTTGCACCACCAATCCGCGTGTGGCGGATCATCCCTGATTTGCGTGCCTCTGCTACTGGTCGTTGGGTGTATCGTCCCCCGTTGTTACGAACTTGTTTGAAATCACCATCACTACCTCAGGCTTCTGAGGTGCGACCTCTACGAACGGTATACCCCGCATTTTCCGAACAAGTATGACTTCCCCAGGGTCATTTCCTTCCCACGCATGTCCACTGAACTGGAGTGCGTACCCGGTGAGAAAGAGCGCCCATGCCAGCAACGGGCCTTCACCGGCGATTAAACAGTAAGGCGGAGCGATAAACGTCACGGGTAAACCAATGACATGCAGCACACGATTCACCGGATCCTGGTGCCGTAGCAAGTAGTTACTGAAAAAACGCCTGAGCATGAGAAGCCCGCTTTCAAGGAGGATCAGAGCCAATTTTCCCAGAGATTGCCTCGTTTTTCTGCCGCTGGCAAGCCAGCGTGAGGCTGCAAAGGTACAGTTTTTCTCAAGCCCCGAAGTTCCGATTGTAGCGGTTGTTTTGATCGCTCCTGGGATGCCGCCTTGGCGAAGTGTTGCAGTGATAATGAAGCTCGCGGTTATCCGGCGATCTTCTCTGGCGACGAAGAATTCATGCAGCAAGGGAGCACCTCCAACGTCGGGCAGGTGGAAGTCTGCTCATGAGTTTCGACCATACACCTTGTTGACTCCCAGCCCACCCACACTCAGACATGTAGGGCAGGCTCCTGCCTGCCGGTTCGATGTACTTCATGGTTCGATGTACTTCATGGTTCGATGTACTTCATGGTTCGATGTACTTCACGGTTCGATGCACTTCACAGATAATGATGGCCGCTCGAAACATCGGCAGGCGGGAGCCTGCCCTACTACTGACCCACTGCCACGATTCGTGGGTCAGTCCAGACATCCCGATCTCCGCGATCTTTTCTCAGATCTTTGAAATCGGGCTTCTATCGCCCTCATTTCTCCCAGGATACAATCTCGGCAAATTTCCTTCGCCGTTTGGTCAGAGGTAAGGACTGCGGCAAAAACATCGGGCTTTGACGACAGGGAGGGAGCACATCATATGAGCAACGCGATCACCATCGAATGGTTGTCCACAGCGATTGCCCAAGCGACGAAGTCTGCCAGATTTTGCGTCTCCGGGAGTTTTCCGGTTGTCGATCCCGGTCTCCATGTGGAAGGGCTGGGGCCGGTCACGTTGCCGTTGATGCCCCGCATGGCGAAGTCGCTGATCGCCAGTTGTCAGGTTGCTCCTTATGGAAAGGGAACAAAGACCCTGATCGACAGAAATGTCCGGAATACTTATGAACTCAATCCCGAACAATTCCGGTTGAGCGATGCCTGGGATACGGCGATTTCCGATGTGGCCCGATCCGTCGCAGACGAATTAGGGCTGCCGCCTGATGGGTTGGAAGCCAGGCGATACAAGCTTCTGGTTTACGAGAAAGGGGGATTTTTCCTGCCTCATCGGGACAGTGAAAAGCACAACCGGATGGTGGCCTCGATGATAGTTGTGCTCTCCAATGAGTTTGAAGGAGGGGAGTTGCTTGTCCGACACGGGGGGACCGAACAGAAGCTGAAATTCGAGGACGCAGCGACTGGCAAGGCTCCCGGCTATGCAGCGTTCTATGCCGACTGCGAACACGAGGTCAAACGGGTCACGCGTGGCCATCGGATCTGCCTGGCATACAACCTGGTGCTGAAGCCGCCGCGAACAAAGACTTCCAGGAAAGACGTCCCGTCCACTCAGGTGGATTCCCTGGTGCAATCCATCCGGACATGGGTCGGCACGCAACCTGCCAGTCCACTGGTCTTCGCGCTGGAGCATCACTACACCCAGCGTGGCTTGTCGCTGGATCTATTAAAGGGCGGAGATCGACAGCTTGCGGATCTGGCAGTGCCAGCTGCGGAACAGGCCAGGTGCCTGATCCACCTGGCGCAAGTGGAACGCCATCTCATGCAGTTCGCGGACGACGGCGATTTTGAATACAGCTACCGAAAAAGAGATCGCGACAATAAAACGCCCCGGCGAGAGATCACGATCGGCGAAACTTATGAGGACGATCTGTCCGGAGACCAATGGACCGACCTTCACGGGAAGAAGCAGCCTTGGGGAGTGATGGCATTCGATCCATCGGCCATTGTTTCCTCGATTCCTCTTGAGGAATGGACACCGACATCCGAGCAGTTTGAAGGTTACACCGGCAATGCCGGGAACACTCTGGATCGCTGGTATCACCGATCGGCACTCGTCCTCTGGCACAGAGATCATCATTTCGATGTGATCGCCAGTTCCGGGACGACCAGCAGCATCCCGCTGTTTTGCAAGATGGCGACCAGGCTGGCGAAAACGCCGAAAAAGCGGCTGGAAGAAGTCCGCAACGATTGCATTCGCTTTGCCCGGGCCATCATCGACAGATGGCCTTATCAAGGTTACTTGGATCGCCATTCCGAAATCGAAGAGACCTCGCCCGAGGGTGATTTCACCGAGTCGTTGCTCCTCTTGCATGACAGGGACACGGTCGCTGCATTTCTTTCCATATTGTCCGAGCAGGATCAGGCGTCGCGGCTGGACAAACTCGTTCTGGCCGCGAGCCACGAGTTTGGGTGGAACGCCTTCGACCAGGAATTGAAACAGTTGATCTCCGCGAGATCGGCTCGGCCCGGGCGTGAAGTGATCCCGCCACGGGACATGGAGTGGCTTTCGGCCTTTTGTTGTGACGAGACCGCGGACACTGGCAAATTGTCTCTCGCCAACGAGTTGTGTGCGCTGGCCGTGAAGCGATTCTGCGAACCGCTTGAACCGCAGCGACGATTTGATTCGCGATACCGACGGAGCAAATCCACCTCGGAAACCACGCTTCCCCTCCTGGTGAAAGCGTTGACCGCCACCGGCCGCGACGAGGATCTCTCACTGTTGCTGGGGTTCGTTCAGCAACATCCCGAGGACTTTCGCCTGGACGAATGCCAGGTTCCCGCACTGATGGTACTGATCCCCTGGGCGAAGAAACGCTTCGGCGCGGTTCCTCTTCAACTGGCGTCCTGGCTGGCAAGCGTACGGCAAACCCTGAAATCATTGACGGCAAAGGAACCGTTGCCCCCTACCGATGGGGTTCGTCTCGCAGAAGTGGATTGCCGGTGCCAGTTCTGCGCCCAGTTGAATGCGTTTTTGTCCAGCTCCGCGCAAAAAGTCGGCCGTATTCCGGCCCGCGAAGATTATCGCCAGCATCTGATCATGAAAATCGATCAACATCAATGCGATGTCACGCACACCTTGGAGAAGGGGAAAAGCCCCTACACGCTGGTGCTGACCAAAACAACCGGTTCCTTCGACCGGGCACTTAAACGCTTTCACGCCGATCAGAAACTACTGGAGAATTTGCCTCAGATCATGGAGTAAACGACGAGCGATCCCCAAACTGCGTAGGGCAGGCTCCCGCCTGCCGGTTTGATGTAATTCACAGATAATGATGGCCGCTCGAAACATCGACAGGGTGGCGGGGGGCGCACCGCATAGCGACAGGGTGGCGGGGGCGCACCGCATAGCGGAAGCCCCCGAATCCGCAGCTATTCGCGGATCGGGTTAAACCATTCCCGGGGCAGCGGGTCGGGCGGCAGATCATTGGGTGTCTGTCTTTGATACCAGCCTGCGGATGACCACTTCCAATCGCCCGGCTGGGCTGTCATCTGCTTCCGCACGGGATTGAGATGAATGTAGTCGATCATCCGACTCAACGTCTCGGTTTCCGTGACGTTGCGATCATAACCTCCACCGCGCTGCCAAAAGTGGTACTCCGTCCGGCGACCCCTGGTCTGGGAAAGTCGGTCGAGGTAGCTGGGAGCCTGACTCCGAAGAAATGCCAAAGCCCGGCGGGACACAGGCAATTTGATTTCGCGAAGAATCCAGGCCACGGAATAGTCCGGGGACGGCGACCAGATCATTAAATGAACATGATCGGGCATGAAGACGTAGGCCCACACCTGAAAGCCCAGGGATTTTCGGGCTTGTCCAATGGCTTGCGACAGCCACTGGCAAGTTCGCTCGCGTGACAGCAATGGAAGTCGATGGTGGCAACTGAACGTCAATTCGTGAGCGTGACCAGGGAGGTTCCATTCTCGACGATGTGGATGATGAGGCATCGGAAACCCCCGAAAAGATTTCGAAGGCCGCACTTCAGAGCCTATCCGATCGTCACTGACCAGTCTTTTAGGGCCACAAACTCACGATCGCGTGCGACCATTCCGGGGGCTTCCGCTACGCGGTGCGCCCCCCCGCCACCCCGCCGTGTGAGAAGACACTCCACGATCGGATATCTATCGCCTGTTCAGTTTGAACAAGCCGTATAACCCTAACCCCGCGCCCACGCTTCATGGACAAGTCCAGAAGCGAAACGAAGTCAGATTCAATGAAATTAATAATCCACCGAGACAGGGTGTGGCGTTGCGTCCACTGACTGGGGTGTATTCGTGCATCCACGTTCATTTTAGGGTTTTGTGAAGGTTTTGAATTTCATGGATTTCATCGATCATATTCGGGTGCTTGCAACAAGGATTAGTCAGACCAGGAGCTTGGTGCAGACGGAAGAGGCGACCAAGAATGCGATGGTTATGCCGTTCATTCAAATACTTGGATATAACGTTTTTGACCCTACCGAAGTGACACCAGAACTGGTGGCAGAAGTTGGCACAAAGAAAGGCGAGAAAGTTGACTATGCCATTCTTCGCGAAGGCAAGCCGATCATGCTGTTCGAGTGCAAGAAATGCGGCGGGGATCTTCATATCAATCATGCCAGTCAACTTTTTCGCTATTTCCATGTCACAGATGCCCGGTTTGGCGTGCTGACAAATGGGTTGGTCTATCGATTTTTTACGGATTTTGAACAGCCAAACAAGATGGACGAGAAGCTCTTCTTTGAATTTAATATTCTTGATTTTAAAGAACGGGATGTTGAAGAACTAAAAAAATTTGCCAAAAGTGCGTTTGACCTGGATACGATTTTAACGACGGCAAACGATCTGAAATATACTCGTTCGATCCAGACACTTTTGACAGAATGGATGATCAATCCTTCTGAAGATCTTGTACGACTGGTCTCTGTTGATCTAATTGGTAATCGTCGGTTCACGCCTGCGATTAAGGATCAATTTACAATTATTACAAAACGAGCCTTTGAGCAGGTTGTCGGAGAGAAAATTAACGAACGCTTGAAAGGCGCAATGTCTCCCGAGCCACTTACGGTGGTTGAGACTTCTACCATAGTGGGTGATAGTTCATCGCTGCCGGGAGAAAGTGAACAGACAATTGTTACAACGACCGAGGAAATTGAAGGATTTCATACAGTCCGGGCAATCCTGCGTGAGCTGATTCCCTCAAAACGAATTGTCATGCGCGATGCACAAAGCTATTGCGCTATTCTGCTGGATGACAATAACCGCAAGCCGATCTGCAGATTGCGGTTTAATAATCTGCAAAAGCTCAGGCTTGGGTTGTTCAATGATAAGAAAGAGGAAGAGCTTGCTTCATTGGAAAGTGTTGATGATATTTACAAGTATGCTGATCGACTGAAGGACACAGTTGCCAACTACATATTAATGGATGGTGTCACATCTACTGCGGCAACCATTTCTTAGAAAACAAATCTTATTAACAAAAGCAGTGATTCGCTGGGTGGCTCAGAAACGTAGGGCAGGCTCCTGCCTGCCGGTTCGGCTACGCGCCTACGCCATATCAGGTATGCGGACAAGTCTTTGTAGAACCCACTTTTATTGATGAGGCCGAGTTGTTGCCGCTCACACACAACACGAGCCGGAAGAACTACGAGCCGGAAGCGTCAGCGACGGACATGGCTAATTAATCACTCTGCCGCCACAAGTTCAACTTCAACGCCCCTCCGAACCAAAACATTTTTCTTGAATCCCTCTCGCTCTTTGATTGTGAGATCACTAATGCGAGTGCCCGTCGCTAACGCTTCCGGCTCGTTGGTATGGTGTCGGGGAATCGGCAGGCGAGAGTCACGTAGGGCAGGCTCCCGCCTGCCGGTTTGATGTAATTCACAGATACTGATGGCCGCTCGAAACATCGGCAGGCGGGAGCCTGCCCTACTACTCAGATTCTTGGACTGTGTGGGCATGGATCAGCATGGCTGTGCTGATGTCCTCTTCCCCAAGCGCCTGGAGCGCTTCACCCGCGCCGAGGATGTCCCGCACTTCTTTGTTCTGGCTCAGCTTCAATTTTCCGATCAGACGCGTAATTTTGATCTCGATGCCCACGATCCCTTTGAGGAGGGGATTGATAAAGTCTTCGGGGCTGTCGGTGATGCTCCACGGAACGATTTGCGACGCTTCGTGCCAGCGGGTCAACCGCTCGACGACTCCCCGGACGTACTCTTCGTCATCGCGGATGGTCACCTCTCCGTGGGCATGGGCGACCATGTAATTCCAGGTGGGAACCTGTTTGTGGCGTTCGTGCTTGGTGGGATACCAGTTGGGTGAGATATAAGCCTCCCCTGCCCGGAAGACGACCAGCACCTCATCGCCGTCGGTCAACTCCCGCCAGACCGGATTGACCCGCGCGACATGGCAGTGCAGCACACCCAACGGCCCACCAGCGCGCTCCAAGTCAAACGGCAGATGATTCGCATCCAGCCCGCTGGCGCCATGCGTGATAAGAACGCCCAGCGAGTGCCGCTCAATCAAATCGTGCAGCACCTCCACCCGCGATTCCTCGAAGTACGATGGCGTATACATGCTTACTCCGCTTTCGTTCGTTCGAGCTGTCGTTTTCTATATCGATCTTCCGAATCGTGCATCGCCTCTTCGGCCATCCAATCCGGCAGAGTGCCGTCCTCTTCCAGCAGTTCAATCGCAGCGTCGCGGCAAATCGCGCAGCAACGTAGGGCAGGCTCCCGCCCGCCGGTTCGTGGGTGACCCAGCGACGTAGTAATCCGCCTCGGCTAAAGTTATAGGGATCAGCATCCTTTTCTGGCTATTTTCTCAAGCGAATCGCTGAAACCGGTACCCACATGATGAATTGAGGTGAAACAGCAGAGTGCATGCCAATGCACCAGTTCCTGCCAATATCAGCTCTCAACTTCCCAAAAAACAAACCCGGCAGTCACTGTCACCAGCAACCACCGGGTTATTAAAACGGGTATCAAAAATCCACGACCGATCAGGGACACGCAGAGAGTTGCCGACGTGAAGTCACACGTCAGCCCTGCCCGCGGTCTTGAGCACCTGGCCCACCGGGTTTGTTTTCTCTGTCAATCGGTTGTTCTGATTGTGATCAATAGAAACAGCGATGGACAGGAAATGGCCTATCTTTCAAAACCCTGCCTGCTGACAGAGGATGAATCCCTTGTCAGAAGCAGTTTTTGGCCGATTGGCCGAACACCAGATCAAGCTCTCGAATTCGAGATGAGAGCGCCACAGGCCTCTCAAACCGGCACTGTCTTGCGACAACACCGGCACAACGCGGCCCTGATCAGCCGCAAATGAAGGAGCTTCTTCCAGATCGCAGTCTGGCACAAAGTACCAGCTTACGAGGCGCGCCCAGCAAAGCTCCTTTAACCTATCATCCCTTGTTGCGCCAAAAACGTGATATTGAGCAACCGTCGTTGAAAAGCGGGGTTGAACAGGTTGTTAAATCCGGCATCGGAGGACGTGACGACACATGAAACCCCAAAATAAAGCCGTGATACGGCACGACTTGCTTCAACTGGTAGTGGTTTCAGCTCTGCTTTTGATACAGTCTGACATCAACAGGCTTCCGATCTGAAAGGCCAGCATGACGGCACCGCCATTTTGTGGAATTGCGACGTTTGGACGACAGACGATTCAGGAACGACCGGAGGGGGCACAACCCGCCGATGTCGCCGTTCTGGGTTGCCCGTTCGATGGATCGGTCAGCTATCGGAGCGGAACACGATTTGGCCCACGGGGCATCCGTGAACAATCACTGATGCTCTGGGGCTATCACAACGCCCTGAAAATTTCTCCCTTTGAGGTTCTCAAAGTGGTTGACGCCGGGGATGTCGATCTGATTCCCGTCGATATTGCCCGCACCCACGCGCTCATAGAAGAAGCCGCGGTTCGTTGGATTTCCACAGGAACAATCGTTCTGGGATTGGGAGGTGAGCACTCCATCGCCCTGCCTCTTTTGAAAGCGGCTGCTAAACACCATGGGCCACTGGCGGTTGTCCATTTTGATGCTCATGGCGATACCTGGACTGAAGAGTATCCCGGCTATCCTCTCAGCCATGGCACGCCGTTTATTCGAGCCATTGAAGCGGGAGCCATCGATAGGGACTGCTATTTCCAATTGGGGATTCGTGGCCCGACATATGCCGCCAGCGACTATGAAGAGGCCCGCGCCCTCGGAGCGACAATTATATCTGCTGATGATGTGGGCGAGCGGGGGGTGAAGTCGATTGTTGAAGAGATTCGACCGAAAGTCGGCCACAAACCGCTCTATCTCTCTTTCGATGTCGATGCCCTCGATCCCGCTTTTGCCCCCGGAACAGGCACGCCCGAAATTGGTGGACTGACCAGTCGTGAAGCAGTGGGACTACTGCGAGGACTTGCCGGATTAAACGTGATCGGCGGCGATGTTGTCGAAGTCAGCCCCCCCTACGACCCGGCGGCAATCACCTCGGTACTCGGCGCGAACCTGGCCTTTGAACTGCTGGCTTTAATCGCCATCTTCAAGCAGTCAACTGTTACCGCATCCTGAGACTGCCTCTCGGTCATGACAGGATTGCGTGATCAGGCTTTCTTGAAGACAGCCCCACAAATCAACATTCACTGTTGCATCAGCGGCGACGATCTGGTGGAGTCAGGTTCCTTCCGGGAACTTCTTGCGATTGAACCGGATTGAAACCGGCCTCCTTTTCACAGATTGACTGCTCATGACACTTTGGCTTCGCTCACACCGTTTTTATGCTTCATATCGCCTTGTCGCCGCGTGCCTGTTTTTGACTCTATTTGGCTTATTGCCCAATCCAGTCATGGCCAATGAGCCATTGACTCTGCGTGAAGCCGTGGAGTGCATTCCCCGCGCAGGGCTGCCGAACGTCCGTGCCCGTATTGAACGTGGCGAACCCGTCAAAGTCGCTTATTTTGGCGGCAGCATCACCGCGGCACCCGGCTGGCGAGTCCTCTCCCGTGAGTGGCTGGCCAAAGAATACCCCAGCGTCAAATTTGAAGAAATTAGCGCAGCGATTGGAGGAACAGGTTCTGACCTGGGCGCCTTCCGCCTGGGGAATGATGTCCTGCGCCATCACCCGGATCTGTTGTTTGTGGAATTCGCCGTCAACGATGGCGGCACGGCCCCCATTCAGATTCACAAGACAATGGAAGGGATCGTGAGGCAAACATGGAAAGCCAACCCGAAGACAGATATCGTGTTTGTATACACACTCAGCGAACCCGTTCTGGAGCAATTGCGCGCGGGGAAAATGCAACGATCGGCCAGTGCGATGGAAGATGTTGCTGATCATTATCAGATCCCATCCATCCATTTTGGTGTCAAAGTGGTTGAACTTGAGAAGGCTGGGGAACTCATTTTCAAAGCCCCCAGGCCCAAAGATCTGAAGACGGCCCGCCCGCTCGTCTTTTCGACCGATGGTGTCCATCCCCATGTGGAAACAGGACATCAGATCTATACCGAAACCATCGCCCGGGCATGGCCAGCCATCATCAAGGCCAGCAGTTCACCGGCCGCGCACACCCTGCCCAAGCCATTACGTGCTGACAATTGGGAGCAAGCCAAACAGGTTCCTGTCACCGCCGATATGCTGAAAGGAAGCTGGAAGAAACTTCCCGGCGACCACACACTTTCCCGCCGGTTTGCTCGCAACATGCCCGAACTTTATCAAGCGGAAGAACCCGGAGCCGTTCTGGAGTTCACCTTCGACGGCACCACAGCCGCCGTCTTCGATCTTGTGGGGCCAGATGGTGGGCGATTGAATGTGCAATTGGACGAAAACAAGCCGGCCTTCCAGAACCGGATTGATGCCCATTGCACATATCATCGGATGGCCAAAACAAATCTGGCGAGCGAGATCCGCGAGGGCCGGCATCATGTGCGTGTGGAACTTCTCGCAGATAAGCTCAACAAGCGGGAGATTCTCTTTGAGCACAACCGTGCGGATTATGATCAACACCCGGAAAAATACGCACCGCAAATTTGGACCATTGGTTCAATCCTGCTGATCGGAAACATCGCCCCGGCGAGTTCGCAGACCAGTGAATCAACCAAATAGTCCAGCGGCTTGATGAAGCCACGCCGTCCCACTTCTCCGAAAACACTCCCTCTCCCGCTGGCGGGAGAGGCCAAGGATGAGAAAGCCGGGTGAGGGGTGTTTAATCCTCTGTGTTTCAGATCGCTATCAACACGACTTCGTCGATGGCAACATACTCCCCTTCACCGTGTTTTCACCTGATTCCAGGGCATGCGGGTCAGTATCATCCCCATCCCACAAGTGTCCGTGACGCCTGCGAAAACCAGCCCCGCACCAACAAAAGCCGATAATCCCATCCAGTAAGGATGAACAAAGACTCCCAGTCCGCTGCCGGTAACGACCAACAACCCTGCGGCAATACGGATCTGACGCTCCAGAGAAATGGCTTTCTTGCCACGAATGACCGGCAGGCCCGCCTGTTCCCAAGCCACCGTTCCCCCTTCAACATTAACCACGTTCGTTCCCACAGCCTGGAGTCGCTCACAGGCCTGCTTGCCCCGGCTGCCAGAACGACAAATGACATAGAGCGGTTGCCCAACGTCGTTTCCCCTGAGTGCCACCGCAAAAGTATCCAACCGGTCGAGGGGCATATTTCGGGCAATGTCGACATGGACTTCCTGAAATTCAACTGGCGTCCGGACATCGATCAGGTCAATCGTTTGTCCAGCATCTTTAAGACTGCTGAGTTGTTGAGGTGTGATGGTCTTGATGCTCATGGCATGCTCCATAAAATGGCGGCCCGCAATCGCGCTGATAGTTCGATAGTTCGGGAACTCTTTGATAATAGGGGCAAAAAAATCTACTGACTTGCTCCCGCTTCACATCGTTTTTCAATACACGTCATCAAGCTTTTGATGTGAGGATCAACCACGCGATAAAAAACATGACGGCCTTCTTTCTGGCTGGTGAGAAAGCCGCAACGCTGCATCAAACGCAAGTGTTCCGAAGCCATGGCCGTGGGCAGCTCACAGGCTTCGGCTAATTCTCCGACGGTATATTCCCCTGCCAGCATCATCTGAAGCATCCTGAGACGATGCGGATGTGCCAGCACACGCAAGCACTCCGCCGCTTGCCCCAAGGCATCCAGATCCGTCAGTTTCAGAATTTGTCGAGAAGCTTGTCGTTTCATAAAAATACAATACATCGGAACATTCCGAACCGTCAATACATAATTTTCAGAGTCTCTCCGAAAACACTCCCTCTCCCGCTGGCGGAAAAGGGCTGGGGTGAGGACCGATGAACCAGCCGTATTTCCAAAGCCAATGCCAACCCCCGCAGGCGCCGTTGCCAGAAGATTGCACCTTCTGATCTGGCCCCTCCCATTGGAAAGTCTCCAGTCTCATTATTCAGAACTCGCGTTTTCCAACGGGAGAACAGCAGTTGTTTGATTTTTCATAACGTCAGTCCAGAGAATTGGCTGATCCCGTCTGTACTCCCCAGCACACCTGAAAAACAGGGTGTTTTCATCTCTTCTTGTTTGCGTCGGGTCTTCCATTACTTCAGCATGGAGAAAAAGACTTCGCCGAGGAGACCACGCTTGACATCCCGCCCGCCCGCTGATGATTCCGGTTCGATGTCACCCAACGAACTTCCCTCCCCATTTGGTTCTCTACCGACGGGTGAAACGGAGACTTATCGACTGGCAGATGCTCCCGCCAGCTGGAGCGAACCGATCCCGCCAGTGCGTCCCATCCCCCCCTCATTGGACGAGCCACGAGGCTCTGTAGTTTCCAAGCGGAAAACCACGGCCAGATCCGGCACATATCAGGCAAATATCACCTCGTTTGCCAAAGGAGAAATTGCCGCACTGGTGGGGTTCAATGCCATCGTCTTTGTGACGAGCGTCTGCATCATGACATTGGAACTCACGGCATCGCGGCTGGTGGGAAAGCACGTGGGAAATTCTCTTTACACCTGGACATCGGTCATTGGTGTGGTGCTGGCCGGGATCACGGTGGGAAATTACATCGGCGGCTATCTGGCTGACTTGGCGCGGCCCCGCCGCTCCCTGGCGTGGATGTTTTTGATTTCCAGCATCACCTGCTGGTCAGTTCTCTGGCTGGATCAGCTTGTCCCTTCGTTCGCACGGCCAGCGTCCGTTTCATGGCCCATGTGGGTGCTGTTGACGGTGTCACTGATTTTTTTTCTGCCAGCCTGCGCCATGGGCGCGATCTCGCCGATTGTGGCCAGTCTGGCAGTCACGTCCTCTTCCCGCACCGGGATGGCCATGGGAAATGTCTATGCCTGGGGAGCGCTGGGTTCGATCGTCGGAACCTTTCTGACCGGGTTTTATCTGATTGACCAGTTCGGCACACGGGCGATTGTGGGACTGGTCGCACTGACCCTGGCGTGCATGGCATTGATCATTGCTTCCAGCCACAAAGTCTTTCGTGTAGGCGTCGCTTTAGGCTGGTGCCAATTGCTGCTGTTGACGTGGGGGCTGTCCACACTTTCTGAAACGAGCGTCGCGACGGCCGCCGAATGGTCGGCCCAGGTCGCGGGGATCTTTGATTGGTCAAGAGGCTACGAAGCCAAAGTCACTCGTTGGCGGGATTATGGCGGGATGGTCGGCCAGCAGGTGCATGACCTGGGATTGTCGTTGGGGCTGCGCGGCGATCGTCGGGGGGAATATCACGATGAAAGCTCTTACTCCTATATCAATGTCTCAGACGATTTCAGCGAAGATGGCCGTGAGATCAAATTACTGCGTCTGGATAAGCTGATTCATAGTTATTACGACCCTAACGATCCGACTCGCCTGGATTACGACTATGAAAAAGTCTATGCAGCGATCACGGAGCATCTGGCAGGCTCATCAGTCCAGACCGTCTCTGTCCCAGTGGCTCCTTTCCCTGGTCGAGACCACGTGGTCTCCCACCTTCCTGAAGGCTTCACCTGGGATGAAGAAACGCAAACGCTCTCACTGGCCCCCAAGGCTCAGGGAGATTGGGCAGCCATTCTGCGGCTGGCTCCTGATGGAGAATTGATCGGTGCCATCAATGAACTGAGCCAGCTTTCGACCAAACCGGGCTGGGGTGGTTTTTCTTCGGTTGCCGTCGCGACATTACCCGAAGGCTTCCGGATCCCTCCTTCGTTGAACGAAGTGCTGCGCTACGATCAGACGCTGGAAATGCTGAGTGCCTGGAAGCCGGTCACTCCAGAAGTTCGCCAGCAGATTCTGGCGGGAATCCCTTCTCTTCCATGGGTCACTGCGCTTGACACCTTAAAGGGGAAAGCTCGTAAAGCCAGCTCTCTGTTTATTGGTGGCGGGGGATTCATTTTTCCTCGCTGGATCGAAGCCCGGTTTCCCGGAAGCGACCGCATTGATGTTGCAGAACTGGACCCCGCCGTCCATGCAGCCGTCGTTAGTGAAATGGGTCTGGCCAAGCCTCCTGCAACAAAGATTGACACGCGGATCGGCGACGCACGCAACGTGGTGGATGATCTGCTGCGCGAGCAGGCCACTCAGGACTTCCATTACGATTTCGTTTATGGCGATGCCTTTAATGACTTCAGTGTCCCCTGGCATTTGACCACGCGAGAATTTGCCACAAAGATCGACAAGCTGTTATCACCACGCGGCGTTTATCTTGTGAACGTGATCGATGTTTATCCCCGGACGGTCTGGCCTCGATCCACCATTCCCGCACCCGTTGTGAACTTCGATGGTGAGCCGCCATTGACCGGCTGGCAGGAATGGGACAGTCACAAGTGGCTGGATCAGCCGGGGTGGAAAAACTTTGCCATTCAGCGGCATGGTACGAAGATTTTCACGTTGCGGTACACCGGCGTCATGACCGATGAATTCCGGGATAAGTTGCAAGAGTTGGCTCCTCAACTCCCCTCATGGCGAAAGGCGGTGGCCGATCTGGCCCGAGCCAGTCAGTTGCCGCCCGACATTGGCACCCAACTGCCGGACAAGCTGAAACCTGACCTGATGCACGACAACAGTTGGGTCTCGGCTCCCGCTCCCTTTGAGTTTGTCGAAGTCCGTCGCGTGGGTGAGAGCTATTCGCTCTCCATTCGCGGAGGTCTTCCAGTCGATTTGAGAGACCAGTTGATCGCACTTCAGCCAGAAGATTCGGTCTGGGTCAATGGGATCCGCACGCTGGAGCAGCAGATCAGACGGCTGACTCCGGGGCGATTTCTGTCGGCCTTTGTGATGACACTTCAGGAAGTCTTCCCTCATATCGCGGTCTTCAGTAGCGACGAAGGCACCCCGCACGATAATCGTGATACATTTGTCATTGCCGCTTCTAAACGGGAAGTTGACTGGAATTCACTGGGGTCATTCGACGACTGGGCAGGCCGACCTTTCGCCACGTTGTCACGGACAGAAAACATAACCACGACCACGGGCCAGATGGACTCGCTTCTGAACCTGGCTCGCGGGCTGATTCTCACGGATGACCACGCCCCGGTGGATAACCTCCTGCTGCCTGTGTTTGAAACCAACGACTGAGACTCTCTCCAGATGGATGAATGCTGGCACCGAATGAATACTGACACCGACTCCGTCATTCGGATTCAAGGGGCGAGAACGCACAACTTGCAAAATGTGTCGGTGGATCTGCCTTTAGGGCAGCTGATTGGCATTACGGGAGTCAGTGGTTCAGGAAAGACATCGCTGGCAATCGATACCCTGATGGTGGAAGGGCAGCGGCGGTATCTTGAAACGCTGAATCCAATGATCCGCCGCAGGCTGGGAGGCCAGCCTTGGGCCGATGTCGATCAGATCGCGGGGTTACCGCCGGTCATCAGTCTGGCCGCCAGAACATTGTCACCAGGGCCAAGGGCCACGCTCGCCACACTCACCGAAATTCATGATCTTTTCCGAGTGGTTTACCTGCGGGCCGGCGTACTGCATTGTCCCACCTGTGGGCACTCGGTGGCCCAGTCGACACACGATGAGATTCTGGACGAACTTTGCAGCTTACCAGAACGCTCCAAAGTCATGCTGCTCGCCCGCGCCGACTTTGATCAAACACAATCGCCCAGCGAGACACTCCGGCGCATTGCTCAAGCGGGATATGTGCGTGCTCGTGTCAATGGAGTGATGCTGGACACTTCAAATGAAGTATCGCCGGAACTGGTCACGCCGGAGACAATCATTGAAGCAGTGATTGACCGGGTCATTATCAAAGAGGGCCTGCGTCCCCGACTGGCCGAATCATTGGATGCCGCTTTGCGCATGGGGCACGGCCGCTGCCTGGCCACGATTGAAGGACAAAGTGACCGGCATTTTGCCACGCTCCGGTTTTGTGGACATTGCCAGCGTCATTTCAGCGATCCTCATTTGAGGACGTTCAGCCACTTCAGCGCCGCGGGGGCCTGCTCGACCTGCCATGGACTCGGGACGGTTCCCACCACTTCTGAGAACAGTAAGACGAACAGGAAGAAAGCCAGAACTCCAACGTCTGTGATCCGCTGTGAAACGTGCTCAGGAAGTCGGCTGGGAGAAATTGCCCGGCACACGCTCTGGCAAGGCCGGCCGTTGGATGGGTGGCTCGCATTGACGGTTGAAGAGGCTCTGGCAGAGCTTCGTCGCTTAATGACCTCTCTCCCTTCATCGAGCGAAGCTCGTGAGGCTGCCGGGTATCAGACGCTGATCAGTCGCAACCTGCTTCCAGAAATTGTTTCACGGCTGGAAGCCATGGATCGTCTGGGATTGGGCTATCTGACGCTGGATCGGGCAGCGAACACACTTTCCGGGGGCGAATTGACGCGCAGCAGAATGGCCACATTATTGGCCAGCGGACGCAGTGGCTTTTGCTTTGTTCTGGATGAACCTTCCAGTGGCCTGCATCCGGCGGATCTTTTTCGTTTAGAAGAGTCGCTATGCCAGTTGCGGGATGCTGGCAATACCGTGGTGATCGTGGAGCATGAAACCGCTTTGCTGAACCGTGCTGACTGGCTCGTGGAATTAGGGCCGGGAGCAGGGCTGTTGGGAGGAGAACTGGTCGCACAGGGGACGCCAGATGAATTGTCGGCCAATCCCGCCTCGGTCATTGGGCCTTATCTGAGAGCCAACAATTCCGCAGGAGATTTAAAAAGTCTGAACACCCCACAGCCAGCAGCAGCGAGTCAACAGGAAGACGACACCATCTCCGGGAGGCAGGGGGCTTTTTCCAAAAATCATGAGGCTGCCACGATCCACTTGCCGCCAATAAGGATTCGCAATGTGAATGTCACTGGCCTGTCCCTGCAAATGGGCCAGCTGATCTGCCTGTCAGGGGTTTCAGGGTCAGGAAAGTCAACACTCCTGATGGAAGGGATCTTGCCCGCCATGCGACAGGCCATGGCGGAGCGCGATGAAAGAAAGCGATCCCATTCGC
This sequence comes from Planctopirus sp. SH287, assembly GCF_056500625.1. Taxonomy (NCBI): domain Bacteria; kingdom Pseudomonadati; phylum Planctomycetota; class Planctomycetia; order Planctomycetales; family Planctomycetaceae; genus Planctopirus; species Planctopirus sp. SH287. The sequence goes on from NZ_CM151403.1 coordinate 5,407,109, forward strand.
GTGGTCAGACGATTGGCCCCAAGAAGCCGCCACAGGAATCATGGGAAGTTTCAGTCCCCCATGATCTGGCAAGAATCGTGACGGTTGAGCAGTCACCGCCGGGGCGAGGCTGGAAATCGTTGCCGATCACTGTTTCGGGATTATGGGATTTAATACGACTCATCTTTTCCAAGTCCCGCGATGCCAAACTGCGAGGCTTCACGCCCGCCCGGTTCAGTCCCTGGCAGCCTGAAGCCCGTTGTCCAGAATGTCTGGGACATGGTGAGATGGCCGTGGATCTGGATTTTCTGCCGGATCTCAAAACGGTATGTCCGGAATGCCGGGGGGATCGGTTCAATCCCGCAACACTGGCCATTCGATTTCATGGGAAGTCGATCGGAGATGTCCTGAAAATGGACTTCCATCAAGCGGCAGATTTCTTCAGGAACTTTGCGAGGATTGCCCAACCTTTATCGCTCTTTTGCGATCTGGGATTAGGGTATCTGAAGCTGGGCCAGCCCATGCGAACCGTCTCCACAGGAGAAGCTCAACGCATTCATCTGGCGACATATCTCACGCAACCGATTGACCACGGGCCGATCTGTTTTGCTTTGGATGAACCAACCACCGGATTGCATCCTCAGGACGTGGCTCGTCTGCTGGATGTGCTTCAAAGACTCGCAAAAGCCGGGCATCTGGTGCTGGTCGTGGAGCATCATCTGGAAGTCTTGCGGGCGGCCGATCGAATTCTTGACCTGGGCATTGGCGCAGGATCAGCCGGCGGCCTGCTTGTCGCTGATGGGACACCAGAAGAAATTCAGCAGACGATGGCCAGCCTGACAGGAAAAGCCCTGCGCGAGCGACTTTTGCAGCAATCCCTCTGAGACGCATTCCCATTTAAAATAGCGCTCTGTGTGCCATGCTCACGGCATTCGTGCCATGCTCACGGCTCTGAGAGTGAGCATGCCGGATGTTCATTTGACGCCGATCTTCCATCAATTCACAGAGCATGCTTGCTTCAAAGCCGCAAGTATGGCACGAAACTCCTGTGATTCCGATCTGACAGCTCACAATCCGTCGATGGCTACATGCTCCCTTTCATTGAGGGCCACGCGTCTCCCCCTCAACCGGCCTTGCGGCACTTCTCCCTCAGGGAGAAAGACTTAAGAGACCCTTAGGGAGAAGGATTTGATAGCTCCCTCTCCCGCCTGCGGGAGAGGGCCGGGGTGAGGGGTATTTAGTCTTCTGTGTTTCAGATAGCCCTCGATAACACTTCATCGATAGCTACATGCTCCCTTTCATCGAGAGCCACGCGTCTCCCCCTCATCCGGCCTTGCGGCCTTTCTCCCTTAGGGAGAAGGCATAACAGAGATCCCTCAGGAAGAAGGGCTTGAACGTTCCCGGGCAGGCTCTAGGTGGAAGCGACTTTCAGCCGCATGCGATCAATGGCACGGGAAAGAATCGGCCCGATGGAATTGAGAGGCATGCCCATCTGCTGACTGATTTCCTGGTAGCTGCGACCTTCCAGATGATACTGCCTTACGACTTCGGCATCACGGGTCGGCAATCCACTGAGGATCTTTTGGAGGGTTTCCTGATGCTCGATCCGACGGGCTTCCAGAGGAGCCGCCGCTTCTGCGCCATCAGCGGCACCATTCACAGCGGCCATATTGGATCGGACATGCCCAAACGCTTCTGACATCCGCCGCTTAATCATTTCACGGACAACAACGCGGCGAGCAATGACAACCAGATAGGCCGCCAGTGAGGACTTTCCCCGAAATCGACGCAGAACCGCGAAGTCGTTGTCTGTTAAAGTGATCAACACTTCCGCACAGAAATCGTCCACGTCACTTGGTTGCAGAGGAACGCTTCGGGCTTGGGCCGAGTGATGAATCACATGGGCGAAGAGTGGCAGAAAGCGATCCACGAACTCGCGCCAGCCCCTGGGGTCACGCCGCAGGCAGCGATCAATCAGTTCACGATCCACATCGGTCAGTGCCACAATTTCGCCCTAACCACAAGACGACGTCCAGACTCCATCCCTGATATCACAAGACACCTGTATCCGTACCCGCAACAGGCCCTGACTCAGGCAGCCATACAAGCAGAAGACTGCTCGCACGAACTTGCCGTGTTTTGGCCAGCCAGGATCATGTCTCACTGAAGAACTATCGGAGAGAACTATTGGAGCGAGCTTTAAAACCCCTCTCGAGTCATACCGTTCCCACAAATTTTCTTACAACTTGAGTCTAGGAATTTGATGCCGTCGAAGCAAGATCAGTACACATAATTGTTCAGTCGCAATGATCGACTCTGTCTCCCAGATGTCGGGTCGTAACGCCTGATCACTCTTCTCGAATTGACATTGAGTCAGGAAACATTTCCCCAACTTCGTCGTGAGATTCTCTGGACGAGAAAACTTCCTGCCCTGCCAACATTCCTGCCCTGAGAACTGTTGTCAAACCTGCCAATTAACCCGAAAACGCATCAAGCAGGCCGACGGATCAATCTGTTTCTCTGTAAAACGTGGAAAGTTTCCTGTTCTTAAGTGTCAGCCCCATGAGGTTTCCCCGCGTTTTGAAACAGAGCCGGTGCCTGAGCGTCCTTGACGATTATTTTGGTGAGAACTACCATCAACCATCTGGGGTCTCTCGCTCAAATCTCTTATCGCCTTATGCTTTAAGGAGGATGAGTGCAGGAATCTCTCCTCAATTTTTTGCCGATGGGCCAGTTTTGCTCTTAAGAGTAATTCGCCTCTTTCATAGGAAACGCAACCCATGACCCATGTCGTGGCTGAACCGTGTTTTAACTGCAAGTACACCGACTGTGTTGTCGTCTGTCCTGTGGAGTGCTTCAAGGAAGGCGAGTCAATGCTCTTCATTCATCCTGAAGAGTGCATTGATTGCGAAGCCTGTGTGCCCGAATGCCCTCCTGCTGCCATTTTCCACGAAGACAATCTGCCAGCCGAGTGGGCCGAGTACACCAAGCTGAACGCCGAGATGTCCGAACAGTGTCCGCCCATCACGGAAAAGAAAGAACCTCTCGGCCCACCGATTGGTTAATCGAAAGCCCGTGAGCGTTGCTTCCCGATCACGCTTTCCCTGATCACTTGTATGCACCCCGGTTCTTTGCCGGGGTGTTTTCGTTGAACGACACCACTTTCCCCGGATTTCCTGAAACCTTCCACTGGACGACGACCGGGGGTTTCCGATAAATCCCCGTCCTGCGACTCAAGGGCCATCGAGTTCGTACTCGATCAGTCGGTCGTCAGGTTCATCAGACTGTCAGATGAATATCGCAGGATCTGTTCCATGCCCGTTGCGAACTCTGGTTCCACAACCCCTCAGGTGCGTCGTCGCCTCAGCGATTTCTGGCTTCGTTTAGCCTCAAATGCGATCAAAACGCCTCAGCGATTCTGCCGGGCGGTGAATTGCTGGATCTCGGGAGCCTATGAATGGGAAAATCGGGCGGCCTGTGATGTCGCGCGGTGGCTTAATCCCATTGATCAATCCATTCTCAGCAGCGTGTGTGGGACGGGGCATCGCTCTCAGGATCGTTTGATCGCCTGGCTGGCGACTCAAGTCGCTCCCACCGGTTGTCTCGTGGATATTGGTTACAAAGGAACCTATACAGCCGCTTGGTTGGCCATGGCAGCCAGACAGCATACCCCCCCGCTGACGGTGGTCTCGATCGGGCCGGACATCCAGCGTTTGTGGCAGATCTTTTCGCAACAGGCGAGCATCGCTCATCTGACTTATGCCGATTCTTCTGTCAGTGAAGTCTATGCCCCACAGTCTCATGTCATTCCTTTACCTCCGACTGAAGCGAAGCCAATTCCTGTCGAGGAAATCCTGGCCCGCTTACGGCCTCTGTCGATGAAACCGGCGGAAGCCGCAATCAATTGGCGAGACCCCATCTCGCTCCTGTCGATCAACGCCCGATGGTCGGAAGATCAACTGGCAAGCACTTTGAAGCAGATGGTGCCGCATGTCACCCCTGGTGGCTGGATCGTCTTTTCCGGAATGAGCGGGTGCGAAGCAGCCCGGCAGCGACATGTCATCCACAATGAACTGGCCCCGCACGAAGAATGTGCCCAGGTCATTTCCGTGCGATCTTTGATGATCTTCCGCAAGCGCGCGGGTTAATGGGACGCTCTCGCACGACCTCATCTTGAGGCATTTCGTTCCTTCCGCTACACCTCGTCACGTGGCAATCGGCAGATTTTGCTGATGACCGCCACCGAGTCCGTCAAATTCTTTACGGCAACGATTGCCATGAAGAGACGTTCCCGGTGAATGATGGCCGGCAGGAGCCTGCCTGAGTGACGTCGATTCATCGACCAGTGTGGCAGGATGCCCCTATGAAACGATTCTTTCAGCAGACAAACCGTCCCATGGGCGAGACGATCAGACCTTCCCTCCTTACGAGCGGTTGGCAGATACCATGCCTGGCCATCGGGCTGATGCTGCTTGCGAGCGGACGCACAGAAGCTTTGTTTGCAGCAGAGCGAACTTTTCCCTATCACGCCACGATTGATGTCGATTCAGAACCCGTCCGAAGTGGGCCTGGCCCGCGTTACGATACGACGACAGAACTTTCTCGCGGTTCCGAGGTGATTGTCCACCGGCATGACCCCGGAGGTTGGGCCATGATTACTCCTCCTGCCGGGAGTTTCAGCTGGATTTCCGTCGATGATGTGCGTCTCGAACCTGCCGCTGCCAGTCTTGTCGCACAGGGCGGCAAGTCTCAGGGAGTGGTCTCCTCAAGGACGGCGCTGGTCTATGTCGGCAGTGAATTGAACCTGTCCCGGCAGGTTGTTCAACGCCGCCTCACGACAGGAGATCAAGTGACGATCCTGGGGGAAGCAATGTTGCCCGCAGAGGATCGGGCGGTGAAGTATTTCCGCATTGCTCCGCCAACTCACGAGTACCGCTGGATCTCAGTCCGGGCGCTCGTTCCAGAAACACGGGCTGGTTCAGAGACTCGTTTTGACTCGGGTTTTGAGGCACAGGCCCGTTCGGAAACAACAACCGCCAAGCCCCGACCGCAACCCTTGGGCACAAATCTTCCACGTGAAGAAGAACTCAACCCCTTCTCGCTGGAGATCCCTCCCGAGTCGCCGAACGAGCGGGAACAATCCGCGGCTGTTGTATCGGCTGGTGAACCTTCTGTTTTGGAGATTCCCACTGAAATTCAACTGACAGCCGCTGCGACGTCCCCTTCGTCCCCTTCGTCCCCTTCGTCTGCCACTCGGTCATCTTCCGGATTGGCGGTTCATCCCGAGAAAGGGAACCAGGCAGAAACCGGACGAAAGCCTCGGCCTCTCTTTGGTGCCGGCGACACGACGACTCAGTCACCCCGGCAGCAACTCGGACAGATTGATCGTCAATTACGTGAAATGGTCGGCAAAACGCCTGATCACTGGGATCTTCCGAACATTGAACGGCAGTTCCGCCAGTTGGCCGATCAAACGACGGATGACGCGTTTCGCTATGTGGTGACTCAACGGATCGAAGGGCTGGCCCGTTATCGAAAAGTGTCTGCCGACTTCGCGGAATTTGAATCCATCATGCAAGCGGCTCGTGATAAAGACGCGGCCCTGCAAGCACAGGTGGCCATGAATCAGGCAGCACTCCAGCAGTTAGTCACGGCTCAAGCCAGCAGAAACCCGGTGAATCAGAATCCCATGGCTCAGCAACCCGCCGCTCAACATCAGATGGCACAAAACTCAGCTCTTCAGAGGCCAGGGATGGCTCCGTCTTCTCTCGCGGGAGGCATTCAACCTGTGAATCATCAAACGTTGGCTCCCGCTCCCGGAGCAACTCCGAACCACACGATAAACCCCGCAGGTTCAGTCCCCATCCGGGCAGCAGTGCGGCCTGTGGCAGCCACGTCCCGTGCTCCTCACTTTGATGGAGCAGGCGTGCTCAAAAAAGTGCAGCCACGTCCTATCGATTTTCCACCGCTGGCAATCACCACTTCAGATGGCAAACTACTGGCTTACGTCGAAGCCTCGGATGAACTGACCGTTCAACTCGCTGATCAAATTGGCAAGCCCATTGGGATAAATGGTGTCCGCCAATTCGATGCCCGATATTCCACCGATGTGATCCAGGCCAAGGCCTGGCAACCGGTGATTCTGCAAAATGCTCCTCTGGCGGGTGCCCCCAGATAGCTCCCATGCCATTGACCACATCCTCCGTGGTGCACCTGGCAACCTGTTCGATCCCACGTTTCCAATTTGACAAGTTTCCAATTTGACACGGCACCAGTTGACGCGCCACCAGGCCACTTCTTCTCACTTCTCTCGAACTAAAGCTCATCATGTTCCATCGTTTGCGGCAGTGGCTCAGCCCGGATCTCGCTATCGATCTTGGAAGTGCCAATACGCGGATTGCTTTGTTTGGTGATGGCGTGGTTCTCGAAGAACCGACCGTGGTCGCGTTGCAGAAAGGAGCACGCCAGATCCTGGGACGCGGCGCCGCAGTCGGAAAACTTGCCCGGCAAATGCTGGGACGCACACCCGATTCGATTCATGCGGTGCGTCCGATCCGGCACGGCGTCATTACTGATTTTGAACTCTGTGAAGCCATGCTGCGTCACTTTGTTCAGAAAGCCGCCCGACAGTCACCGGGGTTTCGTCCACGTGTGCTGGTCTCGGTTCCGCAAGCCATCACGCATGTCGAGCGGCGAGCCGTCTTCAGTAGTGCGGAACGAGCCGGCGCAGGCTCCATCTATCTTCTGGAGTCAGCGAAAGCCGCTGCCATTGGAGCCGGCCTGCCCATCTCGGAACCACTGGCCAGCCTGATCTGTAACATTGGTGCCGGTACTTCGGAAATCGCGATTTTCAGTCTAGGAGAAACCGTCGCTTCCCGCTCGCTTCGTGTCGCTGGGGATGCCTTTGATGAAGCCATTATCGATTGGATGAGACAGCGTTTTGGTTTGAAAATCGGCCGGCAAACCGCAGAAAACCTCAAATGTGAGGTGGGGTCAGCCTCGTTGCAATCCACGGAAAAGGCGGCTGAAGTCAATGGGCTGGATGCCATCAGTTGTGTCCCCCGGAAAGTGCTGGTCACGACGGGAGAAATTCGCCAGGCGCTCATGCCCCCTCTGGAACAGATCCTCAACGGGATCAAACATGTGCTAGAACAATGCGATCCTGAACTGGTCGCCGATCTGGCGGATGTGGGAATGACGCTGGTCGGCGGGAGCGCCCTGCTGCCCGGGTTGGATGACTTTTTCAGTGAGCAGCTGGCGATCCCTGTCCTTGTCACGGAAGACCCGGATCGTACCGTCGTTCGCGGCCTTTCAATCTGTAATGAACACCTCGGGCAGTGGCAGTCTTCGCTCCTGGGCGTTCATGATCGATAATGCCTTGTCACCGTTTTGTCTTGAGGTTCGATGCGAAGTCGACGTCCTCCGTTGTCGGACATCACACCAGACAAGACCCATATTTCAAACGTTGACAATACCAGAGTGAGATTTTCTTCGTGCATCGCCCACCTCTGTTCACCTCCAGCACCGCGATCCTGATGATCATTGCGGCAATCCTGCCGGCCTTACCGGTCGGGATGGTGAATACCTGGAAGTCCTGGGCAAGAGATGCGGTGGCTCCTGGGCAACTTCTTTCACACCAGGCCATCCAGACGGTTTCACAATGGGTTACGGTCACGATGGACACAGAAAGTCCCTCGCTCTCCCTCGAAATCGACGTCCCGCGTCTTATTTCTGACAGCGCACAAGCGCAAGAGTTTGCCCGGCAACTGGACAGATTAAAGCAACAACTGGCCGATGAACAGCAGTCACGCCGCCGACTCACTTCAATCCTGATGAACCCCCATCATCAGAGTGATAATCCATCATCCCACGAGGCCATGGCTTCCGAACGCTTGATCGTTCCCGAATTGATCAACGCCGCATTGATCGGCGGCGAACATGCCACTCGCTGGAAACGTGGCCATCTTCTTTCCAAAGGGACTCTGCATGGCGTAGAGGAATCGGCCTGGGTGTTAAAATCTCCTCAGCCATTAATCGATCTGGGAGCTGATCACGGTTTATCGACAGCCGATCTCGTGCTGGCCGGTTCATCAGTGGTGGGGAAAATCGAACGTGTCGGCCAATGGACAAGTACCGTGATTCCCTTGACGCATCCCGCTTTTCGTTGTCGTGCGGTCGTGGTTCGCCCCGCAGTTGCTGCTGGTCAGTCGGGTTCAGTCACATTGGCCACCCATACGGTATTGGCTGCGCCCACAGTGCAACGCCCGATGGTTCTCACTCACACGATTTTGAGCGGAACCGGCGAGGAAGGCTGCCGATTGGAGAATCTTTCCGAATCGATTGGCATCCGTGTGGGAGATGAAGTTTATTCTGCTGACGCCGACGGTGTGCTGGCTCACCCACTGTTTCTGGGGACGATCACAAAAGCCTCTGTTCCCCCGGAAGGTCGCTATTGGGACATCACCGTGAGGCCGGCGGTCGCCACCATGGCTTCAGAAGAGAACCGCGATCACCCGACCTTCTCTGAGAAACCCGCTTCGCAATCGCCAGCCCTGCCAACTCGATTGAATGTGTTGAGAATGCGACTCAATCGGGATCGTTTGGAATCCTCTTCTTCACCTAATGATCCGATCAATTCACCTGCTGATCCCATCAAAGAGCCTGACAAGATTTCACTCACTCTGGGTGGCAGCTGAAATTGACGCAGCTTTTAACGTTGACTGACAGGCAGAACCGATCTTTTTATTAACAGGCGTCCTGGGTCATGAAACACGGAATTTCCCTGTTGGCATTGCTGCTGCTGGTTTATCTCGCGCCATGCGTGATGACCTCATGGGAGACCGCTGTCGAGGCGCAGGAGGGAATGTCTGGTTCCAGCCGCAGGCTGCTTCTGTCGGTGGGGGAACTCTTTCGATCAGTGAATGTGCCCGTCTTGACCCTGGCTTGGATGGCATCCTTTCGGACTACATTTTCGCCAACCGTTCTGGTCGCCTCAGCGGGGGGATTCGGGCTGCTGCTGGATGGTCTTTCCAATGCTTCCCGCTTAGGACATGAAACGATCAGTTGCCTGCTGCTGATGCTCCTCTTTCTAGCCGTATTACCAGCAGGGAAGTCGCGACCCTGGGTCTGGTTGCCGGTGATCGCTCTCGCAACTTGCCTGCATCAGTTCTCGATGATTCTGGTCTGGGGGCGATGGGAAGCTGCAGGGTCTCCACTGGCAGGCAACGTAGCCATGACAACATTGGCATTGGCCGTGGTGATGACTCTTCTCGGATGTCCACGCATCTGGCTGGATCGCCCAACGTCTTCGTCATTGGTTCTTGAGAATCGCTGGGATCGGCTGACCCCCGGCTGATCGCTCAAAGAGACGCCCCGGTCATTCATGCCAACGTGCGCTTCAGGAAGTTTGCCGCCTTTTGGATTTCTATTTCCCCGGCTGCAAAATCGGTGAATCGTTTTACAAAGCCATGGATCATGCCGGGATAGTCTTCAAACTCCACCTGGCCCCCTGCCGCGACCAGTTTTCGGGCATAAGCTTCGCCTTCATCGTGCAGAGGGTCATGACCCGCCACACAGATTCTTGCAGGAGGCAGACCTTTGAGATCACCTTGCAAGGGAGACAAATACGGGTTCTGTCGTTCGTCAGCGTCTTCGGCGTATTGGCTCCAGAACCATTGCATATCCATCTGGCTGAGAAAATGGCCTTCCCGATTTTTGAGATAAGAAGCCGTCTGAAAATCACAATCGGTCACCGGATAGAACAGCACCTGCGCTGCAGGGAGCGGAGCATGGCTATCACGAGCCATCAGGCAGACGACTGCTGCAAGATTGGCTCCGGCGCTATCGCCCGCGACGGCCAGTTTCTTACCATTCAGTAACCGGGAATAAGCCCAGCGGAGAGCCAGTTCTGCATCCAGTGTGGCGGCAGGAAAAGGATGTTCCGGTGCCAGCCGATAAGCCACGGAAACAAAGGTCATGCCGCTGGCCAGGGCCAGTTTTCTCACAAGCGAATCGACAGCAACAACGCTACCAATCGCCCAGCCTCCCCCATGAAAATAGAGGCAAATATCCCCTGTGGAATTTTCTGGCTCATACCATCTCATTGACAGGCAGGTGTGGCTGGTGACCAATGGGTTGACATCGATCATGCCATCAACAGGTTGTTCGCTGATCAGTTCCATCTCGCGCGAGATGGTCACATCCGAAATGGAAACAAACCGGTCGTCAGGGGTGAACGCTGCTGTTGCCGCTTCTTGCCACTGCGCCATCCGCACGGCTTCGAGACTTTGCTCCCAGATCGGCGGAAGACCCAGACAATGTAACTTTTCCAGAAACAAAGCGGCCTGAGGATCAAGTGCCATAGAGGCTCCAGAGTCTTGGTTTCCCCGGTCTTAGCAACCAGTTGCGGTCATCATTCTGAGAAGGAGATATCAGGCCCATCCAGAGAACTGTAATCTTCAAACCGCATGAATTCACGCCGCCAGGTCAGCCGGACAATCCCCGTCGGGCCGCTACGGTGCTTGGCAACAATGACTTCGGCCAATCCCGGTTGATCTTCAGGGTTATAAGCATCAGGACGATGCAGGAACATAACGATGTCGGCATCCTGTTCGATGGCACCGCTTTCTCGAAGATCCGCCAGCTTGGGACGTTTATCTTCACGCAGTTCAACGCCGCGATTCAACTGTGACAAGGCAATCAGCGGGATGCTGTTTTCCTTGGCGATCCCTTTGAGCCGACGGGTAATCTGAGCAATCTGCTGTTCGCGCGGTGCCCGCTTGTCTTCAGGCTCAATCAGCTGAAGATAATCGATGATAACCAGACCAAGATTGTTCTTACGTTTTAATCGGCGGGCAATCGCACTGATCTGACCGACCGTACGGCCAGGCGCATCGTCAATGAACAGAGGCACCCGGCTGAGTTCTGACGAAGCTTCCATCAGTGCAAAACGCTCGGCCTGATCAAGATCCCCTTTCCGCAAGCGGTGACCATCCAGCTTGGCACGAATGCACAGAAAACGTTCGGCCAATTCCAGCTTTGACTGTTCAAGGCTGAAAATCAGGACGGAGGTTCCCTGATTGGCGCACGCTTCAGCCAGGTTACAAACGAGAGCCGTTTTTCCCATACTCGGACGGGCGGCCAGAATGACAAGTTCCGCGGGTTGAAAGCCGTTGGTCTGGCGATCAAGGTCATGAAACCCGGTGGTTAGCCCACTGATCGCACCATCACGATCGAACCGTGCATTAATGCGATGCAACGTTTGCATCATGATCGAATTCATATCGATCTGAGAGCTGCGTTCCTGCTCCTGCAAAATTCCGAAGATCTTCTGCTCGGCTTTCGCCAGCACATCTGACGTATCGTCGCTGCCTGAATAGCAGTCTCTTAAAACCTCGGTACAGGCGTCAGTCAATGAGCGTTGAATCCAACGATCACGGACGATTTCTGCATAGCCTTTCGCGTTGGCCGCATGGGGGACGGTTTCCAGAATATCCAGCAGATATTCAATACCGCCGACGTCTTCGAGTTCCGACCTCTGATCAAGATGCTCGGCAATCGTCACGGCATCAATGGCACGCTTATCGTTCTCGGCGATCGATTTGATCGCCCCATAGATCAATTGATGGCCGTGATGATAGAAATGGTCGGCCAGCAGAAAATCGGCCACTTCATCAAAAGCGCTGTTCTGGAGCATGATGCTCCCCAGCACGCTCTTTTCAGCAATGATATTCTGGGGCGGCACATGTCCCGCAAAGTCAGCCGCCGTTGGCTTCGCTTTTGATCGAGACTTCTCACCAGCCATTTGTCATTCCTTCAGGTGAGATCGATCAATATGTGCGCAGTCAGTTGTGCGTCTACCACAGAATCGAGTTGTTAGCACATCAGGCTCAAAAGCAAACACCCAGGGAATTCCTGGGTGTTTGCGAGATTCGATGCGAACAGACCAGATTCTCGCGAAGGAGGCTGGTGTATTCAGCAAATGCTTGACACGACCAAGACTTACTTCTTGGCGGCGGGAACCACCCACACCTTCACGTCAGACTTGATGTCACCAAAGAGATGAATCTTGACGGTGTACATACCGAGTTCTTTGAGTGGCCCGTCAAGACGAACCTGATCGGCCTCAATGGCGTAACCAGCAGCCTTGAGAGCCTTGCTGATATCGTGACCAAGGATCGAACCAAAGAGGTGCCCTTCGTCGTTGGCATTGGCCTCAAGGGTCACGCTGTACTTGGTCAAAGAGTCAGCCAGCTTCTGCAGGTCAGCCATGCGCTTGGCCTGAAGTTCAGCCACGTTCTTCTTATGGCGTTCAACAGCTCGCTTGTTATCAGCAGTTGCCAGCGTGGCCAACCCCTGAGGCAGGAGGTAATTACGAGCGTAGCCTGGGCGAACTTTGACGATCTCCCCCTGCACACCCAGTTGTTCGATGTTTTCCACGAGCAACAGTTCAATCTGACGGGAGATTCGGGACATGCCCGAAGCGGTAACATTTGCACGAGCCATGAGGACTGCCACCTTCTCAGACTTTGGCAAGTGGCCACACCACCGCCGTACTTATCTACTGAAATTCACTTGAACTGCTAAAAAGCAGTCCTCCGATATCAATCGATCCCCGGTTCACAACCGCTGATCACTTCATCTATGGAATCATCACCATTTCAAGCAGAGGTGCTTAAAATGGAACGTCATCGTCACTCACACTGCTGCCACTACCGCCAAAATCGCCGTAGTCACCATCAGATGATTCAACGGGGGAAGGGCCTGAAGCATTTCCTCGTTGATTTCCACCTCGGAAGCCACCACGGCCCCCTTCAGCAGAACCACCTTCGCTGCGATTAAATCCACCGCCACCAGTCCCACCACCGCCAGAACCACCACTATCTCGCGAACCTAGCAGTTGAAGCGTTTCGCCCACAACTCGCATCTTGGATCGCTTCTGGCCAGTTTCCTTATCATCCCAGGTATCTAACTGCAAACGACCTTCAATAAAGACTGGTCGCCCTTTCGCCAGATACTCGCCAGCAACTTCCGCCTGACGTCCCCAGAGGGTGACATCCACGTAGGTCACTTCTTCTTTTTTCTGATTAGTCGCTTTGTCGTACCACTGGCGGTTCACAGCCAGACCAAGTTCGGTCACAGCCATCCCACCGGTGGTGTAACGAACCTGCGGATCGCGGGTGACGTTTCCCATCAGGATCACTCGGTTGAAGCTGGCCATTTGAGGCGACTCCGTATATTGACAAAATCACCGGGCAATCAAATTCAACGAGAAACCAAAACTCAATCGATCATGAGACAGATCGAAAATCATTCGCAGCCAAGTTGCGATTACTCGAAATCGGTTGGCTTTTCGCCGCGTGGACTCATTTCGTCCCGCATCTGCAAGCCATCAGTCCGTTGTTCTGGACTATGAATAGCACCGTCATGTGACAGCGCATCCACCATGGCATCGAACACAACTTGCGGATGGTGAATGACCATCTGACGCAAGACCGTTTCGTTGAGCTTGCTCAAGCGAGTCAGTTCATCAACCTTGCTGCCATCCATCTTGAAACAGGCAAGGTAATACAATCCCTTGCGGTGTCCCTTAATGGGATAAGTCAGCTTATTTTCCTGCCAGGGACGGTGAGCAACGACCGTTGCGCCACAACGATCCAGCATCCCCATCACACTGTTGGTCGCTGCTTCAGGGTCGGCTGCGTAGCGATTGCTGTCGAGAAGGAACATGCCTTCGTACAAATACTCGGACAAAATAAATCTCCAGTGAACAAAAGGCACCTCCCTGTGTGAAATGCCTTGCGTGAACTCACAGTTTTATCGCCTCAGGCTGAGATTGCAACCGCACAGAGACGTTGCACAAATTTTGTCAACCCGTGCGACCCTGCTGCCCGGTCTATCCGCACCTTTATTTTTCCGATTTCATCTGACGCCATCATCACTTAGGGCTTGGCAGACCCATTTTTGGAATTGAACTGATTCATCGCCTGATCCAGGCCATGAATCAGCCAGGTGGTCGCCGCATCAGCAGCCAGAGCCACTGCCAGGTCGACTTCTATGCGTTCTTCTTTCCGGAAGGGAGCCAATACATATGTGGCCGCATCCATTGTTCCGGGAGGGCGATCCACACCGAGCCGCAATCGCGGAACTTCCTCAGTGGAAAGGGCTTGCAGGATATGCGCCAACCCTTTTTGCCCTCCGGCTGAACCGCTGGCTCGTAAACGAAGTTTTCCTAAAGGAAGGTTCAGATCGTCACAGATCACCAGAAAATCCGAGGGGGACATTTTGTAAAATTTGGCAATCTGCCCCACGGATCGCCCGCTGAGATTCATGTATGTCTGAGGCTCCAGCAGGATTGCGGACTGACCGCCCAGCGTGACTTCGCGCGTCAGTGCATCAAATCTCGCTTTGCCAGCATCCGCCAGTGCTCGCCGCGCCAGTTCAGCAGTCACTTCCCAGCCGATGTTGTGTCGCGTTCCCACGTACTTCTGGCCAGGATTACCCAACCCGACAAAACATTTCATTGTGTGCTCGTTCCTGGGCAATCAAAGCAACAGATCGACGGCATTTACCTTTGCAGGTCAGTGGCGACGTATGGTGAACCAGCAATGAAACCGCAGCAATGCCGAGCTGACATTTTCAGTTGATTTGCCTCTTCCCGAAACGAGAAAAGCCCGCTTTTTCAAGCAGGCTCCCTCGAGAATCATTTTTCAGAAATCTCGTTACTTCTTCTTGGCAGGAGCAGCATCGGCTTCGGCTTCGCCAGCTTTCTTGCCAATCACTTCTGGCTCGGCGGCTCCGGGAAGCGTGGCATCAATCGCCTTGGTGTTCACCTGGATAACATGAACAACGATTGAGTCGCCAGGAGTCTGAACATGAACGCCAGCAGGGATTTCCAGCTGGTTGACGTGAATGACGCCGCCCAGCTGAAGTTCGCCAACCTTGACGATGATGGAGTCAGGGATCTGATAGGCCAGGCAATCCACTTTAATGCTGTGGAGTTGGTGTTCGAGCATGCCACCGGAGAGAACGCCGGGAGCCGAACCCTTGAGTTCGATGGTGACGTCAACGGTCACTCGCTCGTTGGGATCAATTCGCATGAAGTCAATGTGGTGAATCAGGCGTGAGAAAGGATCAACCTGCACGTCGCGGATAATCGCCTTCTCGAGGGCACCTTCGACGTCGAGATCCACAACTTTATGACCGGAAGCAACGATGGGGTGAATCACCTTTTCGTCAACAGTGACTGGCTGTGGATCTTGCTTGTGGCCGTAGATAATCCCGGGAACCAAGCCTTCCAGCCGCAGCCGGCGAGTTTCGGCAGTCCCCAGCTTCTGTCGTTTTTTCACCGAAACTTTTGAATCCGCAGACATGACAGCCACTCCGGTCGCGCGCGACCACCACACAAATGAACTTGACAACAAAATGACGCACGAAGGGTTGCAATGAGACTATAAACCCATCAGACAACCTGACCTCATGCGAACACGTGGCACGTCAGTTGATTTCCCGATGAGCCACAGAGAATCAAAAAGTTTAACCACCAGCCATCTGGCTGGCAACCAAGTGCAGCAACCGGGCTGCTCTGAGCTGTTTTTTGAGCAGATCCCCAGATTGGTGAGCTGGACTTCAGAGACTGTCCGAAAGCACTTAAATCCTTCTCCCTTGAGGAGAAAGTGGCCGCAGGCCAGATGAGGGGGTTGGTCTTGGCTTTGAAAACACGGCTGGTTCATCGGCCCCCTCACCCAGCTTTCTCAACCCGGGCCTCTCCCGCATGCAGGGCACGAAGAGGGAGTATGCCGGGAAAAAATTTTCTAATTTTTTCTTCGTCCAACAAAAAAGGAGAGCGACACTGCCATTGCCAAACATCGTACACTACGGCGGTATGCTGATATGATCGTCGAGTGGACGCCAACAGGCTGATCCGATGCCAGCGGCCTGATCCCAAGTGCAGCTCTGCCATCGCTGCGTGAGAAACATGTCGTGTGAAGCCTCTCCTGACAGTGTTTCAACCCGGACAACGTTTCAACCCGGACAACAATTGATAAGCCAGCACCGTCGATTGAAGAGGACAGACGACATGCCAGTTCGCAGTCGAAAAACACGATGGTTGGCCTACATTGCAAGCTTGGGACTGTTGCTCGTTGGGAGCATCGTTTTCCAAACTCGTCTTTCGCAGGCGGTTGCTCAGAACGGGTTGCCCGGGCCGCTGGGAAAAATCATTCAACGGATTCTGGTGCCACAGGCGATTGGTCGCAACCAGAAGCCTGATGAGGAAGCCGGTGACAAGCCACGAGCCGGCTTGGGGGATCGCGATCACATTGACAGTCGGGCACCGCAGGACAGCAAGCTCCAGGGAGCTTACC
Source organism: Planctopirus sp. SH287 (assembly GCF_056500625.1). Classification (NCBI taxonomy): domain Bacteria; kingdom Pseudomonadati; phylum Planctomycetota; class Planctomycetia; order Planctomycetales; family Planctomycetaceae; genus Planctopirus; species Planctopirus sp. SH287. The sequence continues at coordinate 5,423,452 of NZ_CM151403.1, forward strand.
GCTCGGCAGTCAATACGATCACCAATAACAAAGACTGGGACAGCGCGATTGATGTCCTGCAAAAGCTGCTGGATCACGAGGGCGATTCCCTGGAGCGAAATAGCGACGGGACGTGGACATCGCTCAAGTGGTCGGCCACTGAGCAATTGCTGCAGGCTCCCGATGCCGTTCGTCAGAAGTACGTGGCGAGGAACGCGGGATTGGCAGAGGCTTTGCGAAAGGAAGCCTTGCAGACAGGCGATCGGGAACAACTGATCCAGGTGGCAACCCGCTTTTTATTGACACCTGCCGGTCAGAAAACGGCCGATGAACTGGCTCTGGCAAGCGTTGACCGCGGTGAGTATGGGCTGGCAACGCGCTGGCATGAAATGCTCTGGCTGGCATCGGCAGATTTCACGAAGGAGTTATCGTGGCAGGTGCGAGCGGCGCTCGCTGCCAAAGCCGCTGGTCGGAAAGAATTTCTGATCAAGCTGACGAAGAATTGGCCGGAGCAGGGAGGGGCGGTCAAAGTGGGGGCGGCGTTGGTGAAAGATCCCCTGAAATGGATCAATCAGGCGCAAAGCATCACCCAGGGAGTTCCTCAGCCGCTGACAGAACAGTGGTTGCCTTATGGGCCAGGGCCGAGAGCTTCGGTTTCCAAGGTTGATGATTATGTCCTGTTGCCACTTTCCGCCAATCCGATTTCCAACAGTGACTCGTTGAATCAGCGAGTGAAATCGATGGCGGATGAACTGAACCGTTCGGGACGGATCCCGCTACTTAGCTGTCAACCGCTGGTCGTGGGCAATCAGATTGTTGTGCGTGATTTGAACAGCGTGAAAGTTTATGACATTGAAACGGGGAAACCGCTCTGGCAGGCAGAAACCACGGTTGTTCCCGAGAATGTCTTCAGTACGACATCGCCCGAGAATGCCGGCGCGGTCTTTCGCCAGAACGGGAGAATTCGCGGAGGCCTGCGTGCTGCCCCTAATGGGATGGTCTTTGACTCTTCGCTCGCCGGTACCGGTGATCTGGCGGACTATCACCCGTTAGGAGCACTGGTTTTCCGCGAAGGGGTTTATCACTCACTGTCTTCCGATGGCCAGCGTCTGTTTGTGGTGGAAGATCATGCGGTGATTACGCGTTCGACACCGAACAACTTCTGGTCGCAGCAAGGAAACCAGCAGGATGCGCTGGGCCAGAACTGGCAAAGCAATCGACTGACGGCCTACGACATGCAGTCAGGGCGGATTTTATGGACAGTGGGCGGCGGCGGCGTTCAGGATTCTCTGGGCCTGCCCCTGGCCGGAAGCTATTTCCATGGGGCACCGCTTCCCGATCAGAACGAATTACTTGCTGTCTGTGAAAAGAGTGGCGAACTGCGACTGGTCGCTCTGGATCCTCTGACGGGCAGCGTTCGCTGGTCACAATTGATTGGGTATCCCGATACAAAAATCGAAGATGACATCGTCCGCCGATGGGCCTCCAGTTCCATTGCCGCCAGCCAGGGGATCATTGTCTGTCCCACATCCCTGGGATGGTTGATTGCTGTGGATCGCGAGCGGCACTCCATTCTCTGGGGACAACGATTTTCAACCCCGGAACAAACACGTCAAATGTCACGGCAAGGAAGTGAGTTACGCCCCGTTCAATCACTGGGCAGTGAATGGCAGGGGTCGGTTCCCACCATTATTGACGACTCTGTCATCTATGCTCCGGTTGAGGATCAGCGAGTCTTCTGCTTTGACCTTTTCAGTGGCAAGCTTCGCTGGACAGTGGATCGAGGCGATCATGTGTTTGTCGCGGGAGTGACTTCAAAATCTCTGCTGTTGGCGAAGCCGCAAGGACTCTCGTCGTTTAACCCCACCACGGGAATGAAGAACTGGTCAATTGAACTGCCAGATAACGACCAGCTTGCCGGCCGGGGCGTTCTTGCCAACGGCGAGTACATCGTGCCGTCACGGGCTGGCAAGATATTTACAGTCAATCTGAATAATGGCGGCATCACCCGCACTCGTCTGTCACCTCAAGGGGGATACCAGCTTGGAAATCTTGTGGCAGCAGGTCATCACCTCGCTTCCTGGAGTGCTGATGGACTGGTGATTTACACTTCAAAAGATCAATTGGCCAAATGGCTGAAGCCACCAGGCGGAAGCACGCCGCAAGCGGATGTTCTTCGTGCTCAACTGGCTTTGGTTGAACGCCGTCCGGCAAAGGCACGCGAGCATCTCGACCAGGCGTTCAGTCGATTTGACTCACAGTGGCTCCAGCGGGTCTTGCCTCTTGTTCCTCAGGAGACGGATTCCATCTCCGCGAGGGAACTGGAAGCCCCACCGTCTCCTCCGGCTTCATCCAAAGTGTCTCAGAAACTAGACCCTCAGGCGATCTACCCCTTAAATGGCGAGCAATTTCGTCGCATTGTCTGGACTGTGTCTCTGGCGCGTTTGCGTGAGGGAACCTTCGATACCATTGATATTGATCGCTTAGATCGAGCGGCAGTCAAACCTGATGATCGGGCCTTGGCCACCGCGCATCGCATTCGGGCGTTATCGCACGAGGCTCCCGATGAATACTTCTTTGAGACATTGGAGCAATTTTGCCGTCGATACGGCGACACGCTGTTCCCTGATGACCAGAATCCAAACCTCAAAATCACGGCCTCAGCCTGGACTCGGGGGCTGCTGAAAGATCTGACAACACTGGCACTGACCAGCGACGACGCTGCAAAACAGGGCAAAGATTCCGAAGAGAGCGAAACAGAACGCGCAGAGATTCCTGCCGAGAAATTAGAACTGGCCCGGCAATGGATGGCAGCGATTGAGTCGCACGCTCAACACGATTCGCCATCCAGCCGGAGTCTGATCCCGCTGGTCGATTTCCTGCCTACCATTTCGCCAGTCAGCCTGAAACAGATCGATGAACTGATCGATCAAGGCTCGTTTGGCGAGGCGGAAATCCGTCTGCTGACACTCAAAGCCAATTTGCCCAAGGATTTGCAGCCTGCCGTGACTGAGCGGCTGGTACGAATTGCCCGGCAGTTGGGAGCGGCTGAAGATCTGGCGGTGCTCTCACGAGGCGTCTCTGACTTCATGGGGCAGGCTGCTGCCGACAATGCCGGCCCACCGCAGAGGGATCGTCAAGAGAATTCACAAAAGGTGGCTGAAGCGGCAGATCGTCCTCAAAGCCAGGGGACATCAGCCGATGCCCTCGTACCTGAGAATGTTGCGATCAATCGATCTCATGAGACAAAGACAGCCATCGCTCCGACCCCCTGGGGCATGGAGACGATGGGCACCACATCACATCAACAGAATCATACCGGATCACTGGCCTCTGAATTGCCTTCGATGGCTGCGATTCGTTACATGGTTGACCAGCAGACCCAGCGAATCGGCTTTCAGAGTCGCCAACATCCCGAACGGAGTTGGCGGCCGGCCATGGCTGTTTCCAGGCGACGGGGAGACCAATTTACCACGGCGCTGACAGTTGGCCATTCCGTTTTTATCGTCTCCAATCAGGTCTTGACGAAGCTCTCACCGCTGGAGAAGCAGATCGCGTGGAATCAGCCTCTGGATGATCTGGGAGCGAATGGCCGAAGCAGTCATCGGGCTTCCCCAACGCCTCTGATCGACACCGAGAACAACATGGTTTCGGTGATTTCGTCAGAACCATTGAACGCACGAGGCAGCTTTGCCGGCGCGTCTTCGGGAGGAGTGGTGATTTATGGCAATCGCTCCCTGGATATCTATGACCCTGCCACAGGAACCTTGCGATGGCAGCTGGAAAGTGTTCCTCAGGAATCACGGGCCATCGTGCTGGATCAGCTGTTATTGGTCTACACTTTTGAGCGATCTGATCTGGCGATCTATCAACTGGATACCGGGAAAAAAGTGACCACAGAATGGGATAGCTCCCGGCTGCATCGAGCCATTGGAACCGTGGCAGACTCTCTTCTTGTCTATGATGGTGTGGTCAGCCGAAATCTGTTTGGCTTCATGACAGGAAAATGTACGCTTCAGCGGGAAGATCCTGTCACAGGGGAGATTTCCTGGAAACTGTCACTTTCGCCAGGGGCTGGGCTGGGTGAAGTCTCACCCGGAGTCTGGCTGGCTTCCGCCCCTGCGGGTGACGTTCTCCTCATTGATGCCCTCACAGGCCAGACGCGTCCTTTGAAGAACATTCCCATGGCGGTGCGTAGCCAGTATCGCGGCGACCGCTTTGTCTCCAGTGACAATGAACGCATTTACCTGATGTTCAACGACACGAAGTTCAATGAGGCCCGCTTCTCGGATAACCTGGCCAGCTACCGGGCCAGCGGCGAACTTTTTGCCTGGAGCAAGGCCACGGGGCAATTGCTCTGGAACACGAAAATCGCCAATCAACAACTGGTCACGGACAGTATCGCCGATTCCCCGGTGCTGGTCTTTGCCGCTCGCGGGTGGGAGCGCAAGTCTGATGTGCATTATTCCATGCTCTGGCTGGACATTATTGACAAGACCACTGGGGCCAAATTGTTCAGTCAGGCCAAGCCTTTTGCCTCATCGGGGCTTCATACCTTTGGAATTACGGCTGACGGACAAAAAGTTGAGCTGACGACCTATAACCTCAAGTTGCGATTTGGCCCAAAATCGAATTGACGAGTTCACATTGAACGATCAGGCCACTGGTCGGTGTTTTCGATCTGTGTGGCCTGAGAGATGTTTCCTTCGCATGTTTCCATGAAACCATGTTCCAACGAAAAGAGTCTTGTGCATGAAGCACTGGCTGCGACTGCTCCGTCTTCCCGCTGTTTTTACCGCAATGGCTGATATTTTTGCCGGGTTTCTGCTAACCCACGGATCATTTCATCCGCTGGGAGCGTTCCTCGGTTTACTGGCAGCCTCCAGTTCCCTTTATCTGGGGGGGATGGTTCTCAACGATTTCTTTGATCGCGAGCTGGATCGTGTTGAACGCCCCGAGCGGCCAATTCCTGCAGGAAAGATTTCTGCGGTTCATGCGGAGCTGGTTGGCTGTTTTCTGCTCATGTTTGGTATCGCCAGTGCCGCGATGGTGGGAATCGCGTCGCAGGGAATCACTTCTCTGGGAATAGCACTGATTCTGGCCACGTGTGTGATCGCCTATGACGCGCTTTTGAAGCCAACCATTCTTGGCCCGTGGTGCATGGGGCTTTGCCGGGGATTCAACTTTTTGCTGGGAGCCAGCGCAGTGGCCTCCTGGAACGATCTTTTCAACATGCCTCAGATCGCCATTGCAGGTTGCCTGGCCCTTTATATTGTCGGAGTCACGACCTTTGCTTCGGATGAAGCGAAGGCGACGCAACAACGTCCACTCTATTTAGGAATGGTCGGGGTTGTTGCCGCCCTCTGTTTGATGGCGTGGCTGTTTTTGGCCTGGCAACCGGCTGTCGGAAACGGATTGACCGCCGCTCTTGTCCTTGGTTTCACAGGTTTCACTCTGGTGCGGCGGATGATTCAAACCATCAGCGAACCCACTCCGGCCCGGATTCAATCCAACGTGAAACTCATGTTACTTTCTTATGTCGTGCTTTGCGGAGTGATTGCGCACTGGTCGGCCAGCAATATTATCTATTCTTTGGCAACGGTGGCATTGCTCCTGCCGGCCATGTACCTCGGGCGAATCATTCGCATGACCTGATGACTGCTTTGACTGCTTGTCACAAGCAACGGGAGATCCCCTGGCCCGCCGCTGATCAAACGATACCGCCACTGACCGGTCGATCTGGCGTTATTGAAGTGATTGATTCAGGATTGTCTACGATCTCATACGAATCGCCACTTGAAATAGCGCGTTGACGATCGCATCAACATGCGTGCCCAAAGTTTCTGCAAGCATGGCACTCAGAACGCTATTTCAAATTGGAATGCGTATGTGAGGTTAGCCGAAAACGCTCAAATCCTTCTTCCTTTGAGGGCATTGGTCTCTACACATCTCTGAGTCAAGATTGAACTCGAAAAAACATCCTCTGAAAAAGTAGAAAAACGTCCTCAAAGAGATCGTTAGATTCACAGAATAGGCAAGACAGGATGGCTGGGTTTCAGGTGATGTCCCTCTACGCTTCGTGTTTTATCCTATTATTTTGGGGTTTTTGAGATGTGTAGAGACTAATGCTTTGAGGGAGAAGGTGGCGCGGGCTGGATAAAGGGATTGGTCTTGGCTTTGGAAACACGGCTGATTCATCGGCCCCTCACCACAGGCCCCTCATCCAGCTTTCTCATCCCGGGCTTCTCCCTGAAGGAGAGGGAGTCTTCTCGATTAGACTCTTACTGATATCTTCACGGGACACGCGCACCCAGTTCTGTTATGGTAGAGGGGCCGATTTTTATCGCAGCAGATTTTCTGATCAGCTCAAGATCAATGGCTGGTCGTGGATGGATGCCTGTTGAATTCAAAGTCGTGAACGGTTTCAGGATTGATACCCAAAGCTGTGTCAGCGGGTTCAATCACGCCCAAGATGAAATCCCAGCGAATATCATGCTGATCGAGAAAAAGAAGCAAAAACATGAATCTGCCAAAGCGAACACTCTTCACCATCGTGCTGACCGGCATGGTTTCTCTGGCCTTCTTCACGGGGTGTGGGAAGAAAAACGATCCTGTCTCGGCAGCCGCTGAAGCTGACAAGAAAGCGGGGATCGCCGTGCCTGGCATCGTGGAAACGAAGGCTATTGCCGAAGAGGCGTTTATCTACGGGCTGCCGCTGGTGATGAATTACGCGGTGATGCAGGAGTTTGCCGTCGACAAGAACTCGGGGCAGTTCAAGGCAGGCTTTAATGAACTCAAGAACGAGCACCGCGTTGCGACTCCCGAGGACACGGCGGTCATCACGCCCAACAGCGACACGCCATATTCCATCGGCTGGCTGGATTTACGCGCCGAACCGATGGTGATTTCGGTTCCTGCGGTCGATAAAGAACGCTACTACGCCGTGCAACTGATCGACGGTAATACCTATAACTATGGCTACATTGGCAGCCGTGCGACTGGCACCGAAGCCGGTGACTATCTGGTTGTCGGCCCCGATTGGAAAGGCGAGAAGCCAGCGGGCATCAAGCAGGTTTTCTCATCCACAACGCCGTTCGCGCTGACCCTGATTCGCACTCAGCTTTTTAATGCTGAAGATATGCCGGGCGTGGAAAAAGTCCAGGCTGGCTATCAGTTGCAGCCGCTATCGGCCTTCCTTAAACAACCCGCGCCGCCCGCCGCGCCGAAGATCGATTTCCTTCCCGCCACCACGGCAGGAATCAAGGAGAACTTCTACGAGTATCTCGATGCTGCGCTCCAGTTCGTGCCCGCCACGCCCGCCGACCAGGAGATTCGCGCCAGACTGGCGACCATCGGTATCGGGCCGGGCAAGCCATTCCACTTCAAAGATCTTTCGCCCGAACACAAGGCTGCCGTCCTGCTGGGGATGAAGGAGGGAGATGGCAAGGTCGACAAGTTCCTCAGCAGCGGCATGAAGAATATCAACGGCTGGAATGTGGGGGCCTTCTTCGGGGATGCCGTTTTTTATCAGGGTGATTGGCTCAAGCGGGCCGGCGCATCCAAGGGGGGCCTCTATGGGAATGATGCCATCGAAGCTACATATCCCTATACCCGCGTAGATGCCGCGGGCGAAACGCTCGATGGCAGCAAGCATAACTACACCATCACCTTCCCCGCCGGACAACTTCCGCCGGTGAATGCCTTCTGGTCGGTGACGATGTATGACGGCAAGAGTCAACTTCTGGTCAAGAACCCGATCAACCGTTACCTCATCAACTCGCCGATGCTGCCAGACTTGAAGAAGAATGACGACGGCTCGCTCACGCTCTATCTCCAGAAAGATAATCCCGGTGCTGACAAGGAAAGCAACTGGCTCCCCGCGCCCAATGACACGATCTACCTTGTCATGCGACTTTACTGGCCGAAGACAGAGCCACCTTCGATTCTTCCGGCTGGCGAAGGGACATGGAAGCCGCCCGCCATCCAACAGGTGAAGTGAAAGCCTGTCTGAGAAAAGTCCCTCTCCCGCTGGCGGGTGAGGGACGGGGTCAGAGGATTGGCATTGGAAACACGGATGGTTCATCGGCCCTCTCATCCCAATCCTTTCCCACGAGGGGAGAGGGAGCCTACCCGGAGAGAGTCTCAGAGCCATCTCGCCGGTAACCTGTATGACCCTCGTAAGGGCGATCAAGCGATTCGCACCCAAAGCCTGCGTCTCGACTGCAAGCCCACCGATCCGGCGCGCACCAATTACTTTTCCATCTACTTCATCAACTCCGGCTCCGGGATGTTTTGGGCCGACGCTTCCCGTTTTGAATTCAGTCCTGATTCACTGCTGTTCTTCGTCCCGTATCAGCACATCCGCTTCCTGTCGGACGAACCGGTTCACGGTGAGGTCATCCAGTTTCACGCTAACTTCCTCTGCGTGGAGACGTTCCACGCCGAAGTCGGTTGCAGCGGCATCCTGTTCAACGATCCTTACGGCATCCCTGTCGTCACGCTGGACAAACAGGCGAAGCTGGAAGTGACGAACCTGATCGATCGCATTCGGAAGGAACAGAGCAATAGCGACCTTGCCTTTGGCGAGGTCATGCTGGCTTACCTGAAGGTGCTGCTGATTATCGCCGCTCGGATTAAATCACCCAAACCCGGTACTTATGCGTCCGGGGCCAATGACCTCCGGCATCCGATGCTTGTCCAGCTGCGTGATCTGATCGAGCAGAACTTCCACACCTTGCATTCCCCCGCCGACTACGCCAGGCAGTTGCACGTGACGGCGAAGACGCTCGGAAGAATCGTTCGCGAGCATCTGGGAACTACGCCGACCGATCTCATCCGTAACCGCATTCTGATTCATGCCAAGTGGCAACTGCTCCACACTCTCAAGCCGGTGAAAGAGATTTCACGTGAGCTTGGTTTCAGCGACGAACTGTATTTCAGTCGCCTCTTCAAGAAAGCGACCGGTTATTCACCAACCTACTTCCGTGAGTTCGAGACGGAAATTCGAGGCGGGAGCAATCTGTCCATGTTTTCGGATCATGCGCCCATTCTGCGATCCGTTGCGGCTTCCGATACTTGAATCATGGCGGTGAGAGAACCGGGACGCTCCGGGAACAAGCCGCTCCTGACTTTTGTGGAGGAAGCAAACATGGGCGTGCTGAAACTGTTTGAACTGATGTCCCGGATGGACAAGGTGGGTGTGATCGTGACCCGGGTCGCGCTGATCATTGTGCTTCTCTGGATCGGCGGATTGAAGGCATTTCGATACGAAGCAGATGGGATTGTGCCATTCGTCGCCAACAGCCCGACGATGAGTTTTTTCTATGCCGACCCCGGCAACTACAAGGCCCACAAGAACCCGGAAGGCGCACTGGTTCCGGCGAACCGGACATGGCATGAAGCGAACCGCACTTACGAGTTCGCTTATGGATTGGGAACCGTGATCGTCATTTATGGCCTGCTGCTTTGCCTGCACCCGTGGTTTCCCCAAGTGGCGGCGGTCGGTAGCTTCCTGGTCTTCGTGATGTCGTTCGTCACTCTTTCGTTCCTTATCACAACGCCCGAATGCTGGGTTCCGGCTCTCGGCGATGCCCAGCACGGGTTCCCGTATTTGAGTGGAGCCGGCAGACTTGTCATCAAGGATGTCATCATGATGGGTGCGGCCCTCGTGACGATGGCCGATTCCGCGAAGGCATTCCTCCGAAAACGAACGGCTGCTGCTGCTTACTTGGCGGCCACTGTGAAAGAGGAACGGCCACTCACCGCCGGCGTGTAAGTATTGAGGTGGCGGATGATGTACCTTGTAACCCTCAACCTACGTTGAATTGCGGTCACTCACGTGTCGTCTCAACTCGGCTTCCCTGCCCCAGAGGCCGGTAGTAAAGAGTTCAAACAACGTCTTGTCATCCCGGCTGATAGAACGTTGCCCCGGCCTTCTTTAATTACGTGATGAGTTACGAAGGAGGGGACGTTGATGGCCTTTAAATGGTTAATGCTTAGTAGAAGAGAGGCGTGGGATCGTCTCTTTTTTTTATCGCACGCGCAGGCCGTTGCCTTGCCAGAGTGTCTCCAGTTTTTCCTCCGACCAAAGCTCCAGCCCAATGGCGGGATCAGCGATCATGAATTCGCCGCCTGGGGTGCGGCTGAGGATGACAACCGAATGCCCCATGCCGGGAATCCAGCCCCATTCTTCGGCAAAACGCGGATCCTCAACGCCTAAGGGGAGTCTGACGGCAGCGAGCACGGGCCATTCGTCCTGCTGGAGCAGTTGCTTCAGGCCGGGATCAGTGATTTCCACTTGCCGGTTGTTCCTCGACGCGACAAGTTTCAACCCTCGATAGAGTCCCAGAGTGGGCGTGCCGTCATAATCTGTCAGACAAAGTGGGATCATGTCGCGTTCGCTGATCGGGATTCCCACCGCAGTGAGAAGAGTGGCGGCGGCAGCCGGACTGCAGGTGGCCCAGGAGGTCTGCATAGCCACCGATCCTTCCCACTGATCCTGACCTTCGGGCGGTCGTCGAATCGCCATCGAAAGCAATGGCCACAGGATCGCGGCGAGTGACACGCCAGCCAGAATCATCGCCATGCCGATCCGTCGCCACTTCACAATCCGCGGCATGCGCCAGGCCCAACCTGCTCCCAATGCGGCAAAGATGGCTGCCAGGTTGGTATAGATGATGGCTGCCGAACTGGGGACAATTCGCGCCCAATAGAGCTGCCCGGCAAAGTAGAGCAGGAAAAAGACAGCAGCGACAATCGACAACGTCAGAAATAGCATGACCCATTGGCCTCTCACTGGGGAGAGAAACCGCGAAGAAATCAGGCCTGCGCCTGCGGAGACAATGATCATGACGCCGACGGCGATCCAGATATCCAGCATGGCAGTGTGCTCAATCATTGATGAAGGATGGCGAATTTTCAGCGACGCTGTAATCAGCGGACAATCGGTGACATGCAGGCTACCGTAACGGCTGATCGCCCTGTGAAAGTCTTACGACAATGCGGCGGATCAACGCCAGATCCTGGACTGAAAATCTTCAAAAGGCGACTGGTCAGCTCAGGATTGGCGAAGACTGGTGTGCTGCACCAGAGATCACGCATTATTCACAAATCGGCACTCAAACAACATCTGACTGAACAAGATCTGGCTGAGTCTCATGTCGGTGTGATATGGTCTGCCGGTGAGTTGCGCCACTATCAGACGTTACGCAGAAATGAGGTCATTGAATGTCGATACTGGATCGTTCCACGTTTTTTATCAAAGAACATGCCGGCATTATGAAGCTGGTTGATCGGTATGATATTTTTGATCCTGATACAAACGAAAAAATCGGAGATGTCGAAGAACAGCCCGGCACACTGGTGACCTATTTGCGGCTGCTGGTGAATAAGCAGTTGATGCCGACGAAGATTCTCGTGACAGAAACAGCCACCGGTGGGACGCTCTTTGAGATCCATCGCGGAGTGGCCTTTTTCCGGTCAAAAGTGACCGTGGTCGCTCCGGGTGGTGAGTTGATCGGCTATTTCAAGTCCAAGCTCTTTTCGTTGGGTGGCGGCTTTCTGCTCTATGATGCCAACGATCAGCAGGTGGGTGATGTCAAAGGGGACTGGAAAGGCTGGAACTTCAAGCTTCTCAGCACTTCGGGTGATGAGTTGGGGACTGTCTCCAAGAAATGGGCGGGCCTGGCGAAAGAGATGTTCACCTCGGCGGATAACTATGTCGTCGCACTGAACCCTTCGATTCAATCGAACGCCGGTCTGGCCACACTGCTGCTGGCCGCCGGCCTGGCGATTGATACCGTTTTCAAAGAAAACAAAGGTTAATCTCACTTGCAGTGAACAAGGCCAGCCCGAGTGCTCATTCGGGCTGGCCTCAAACCGACAAGAGCAATCGGATCAGCGGCGTGAGGGGCGATCGTCTTCATCGTCGTCGTCCTCATCTTCTTCATCGTCATCATACATGTCGTCTTCATCGTCATCGTCGATCTCGTGACGATCGGGATGAAGGGGATCATTGGGTGAAAAGAAGAAGTCCCCCAGTCCCATGGGCATGACATCCCCGCCGAGCGTTTGCCGGTTTTTCGCCGCCAGCCGGTCGAGATCCATCGCTTCTGATCCCAGGCATGCTTCGAGGGCCTGGCGCCAGGCGTCATCACGCGAAAGCGGATGCTCAGGGTCTTGAGCAACACGCTTCATGGCGTAGCGAAGAACGTTAATGCCGTCTCGTGTGGAGAAATCGAGCTTCAGCCCATGGGATTGTTGCAGGAATTCGACGGTCAGATTCAGAATATCTTCGGCGGCAAACGGCAAGTGATAACGGAGAATCGCCAGCTCATCTTCGCGTGCGGGGTGCCCCAGGGTCAGCGTGGGTTGAAGGCGGCTGAGAATGTAATCCGGGATTTCAAACGTCGATTCGTCTTCGTTCATGGTGACAGCGCAGCGGAAGTCGCGATGGGCGGGAATGGTGACCCCTGCCACGATTGATTCCGCGTAACGGCGGTGATCGAGAAGCGGAGCCAGGCTGGCCCACGACTTCTCGTTCATCCGGTTTCCTTCATCCAGAATACAGACGCCGCCACGAATCATCGCTGTGACCAGGCCAGAAGCGTGATAGCGAATCTTCCCATCTTCGGCGAGCACCGGCGTGACCAGCAGATCTTCCGGGCGCGTGTCAGCCGTGCATTGGTAAATATAAACCTCTTGCCCCCGCTGCCGACCGGCGGCAATCGCCAGCGTGGTTTTGCCAATGCCGGGAGCGCCAATCAAACGAGGCGCCAGGGGCAAGTCTCGCTCGTCCACCACCAGCCAGCAGGCCAGAAGCTGCATCAGCACTTCCCGCTGACCGATCCACTCTTCGTTAGTGCGATCCGGTGAGGATAAGTGGAGGGTGATTCCGCCAATTTCAACCACTTCAGCCATCTGATGCTTTCTGTTAATGCCTCAGGCCACAGGCGGCCTGTTTTCATTTGAATCAAACAAGATCATCGAAGAATTTGTCACCAATTCCAAACAGGAGAAGGAGTCCTTGACTCAGTCCAGCAGCGACTGAGTCTGGCATCCTGAGTGGCCATGGCCTGAGTAGCAACGGCCTGAGTGGCATTGGCAAAAGTTTAGCCTCGAACTCCGGGTGAGATCATGCCGGCTTCGGGACTGGAAGCAGTCGCGTACATCTTCCGGGGAATCCGCCCCGCGCGAGCCGCCAGATACCCGGCCTGACAGGCCAGTCGCATCGCGACCGCCATCTGCCGGGTGTTCTGCGCACTGGCAATCGCGGTGTTGAGCAGCACGCCGTCGCAACCCAGTTCCATGGCAAACGCCACATCACTGGCAGTCCCCACACCGGCATCAACGATGACAGGGTAATCGGGATCGTTTTCTTTGAGATACTCCAGGCAGATGCGGATGTTATTCGGATTGAGAATGCCTTGCCCACTACCGATCGGGCTGCCGGCAGGCATGACGGAAGCGGCTCCTTCGTCTTTGAGCCGCTTGGCGGTGATGGGGTCATCAGTGGTGTAGACCAACACTTCAAAACCATCTTTCACCAGTTGCCGCGTGGCTTCGACGGTCGCCACAGGATCTGGGAGCAGGGTCTTCTTGTCGCCAAGAACTTCGAGCTTCACCCAACTGGCGCCGGGGTTCTCAAGACCTTCCAGAATTTCGCGGCCCAGGCGTGCTGTCCGGACTGCGTCCTCTGCGGTGAAGCAGCCTGCGGTATTGGGGAGAATGGTGGTTCGAGCCAGGTCGATGAAATCGAGGATATTGCGACCGGATTGATCGACCAGCCGTTCCCGTCGGACGGCGACCGTAACCACATCGGCATTGCTCAATGCGAGGCACTCCCGCATTTCTTCAAACGTGGCGTATTTCCCGGTTCCCACAATCAATCGAGAAGCGATTTCGTGAGTTCCCACGCGAAACCTGGGGATCTCTGGAGAGTACAGGGCATCGAGCGTCGACATGGGCAAGAACCTTCCAGAATCCTCTGGCATGAATCGGTGTGAGTGTGGTCAATTGTGTTCGTAAGCGGCGGGCAGGGGCCGCCTTTCCAAGAGGATCCTGCCAGAGCAAAGCCTTCTCGCGGTCTATCGTCCCAGATGATACACGAGAGGAACGAGCAGTCGTGAGTGAACCCGGTATTCGTTCCCAATCACTCACAGACTGTCAGCCCCTTCGATGGAACGCAAGCGGAGCGAGGGAAGCAGCGACTGCTGGGAAAACTCCCACCAGAAATTGACATCGGGAAAATCACCGTTGGCTTGCCCAGAGCGAGTATGATCAGTGATTGTTACGAGGTTGTTGAATGCCTGCTGTTTGTGCCTTCACAGCCGCGAGGCTGGGTTGTTGAATGGCAATCCTTCGTAGACCTGCATGCGATCGAAGACATCTTTTTTCATGATATCCACTGCCGATCTGAGGGATTGACTCACTGTGAGTTTTATTGAGCCATGGCTGCTGTGGGGGTTGCTGCTGGGAGCGATTCCTCTGGCCATGCACCTGCTGGCTCGTCGTCAGCCCGTGAAAATGCCATGGGCCGCGATGCAGTTTCTTCGGGCGGCGGTAGAGAAAAACCGCCGGCGCCTGCGTTTTCAAGAGTTATGGCGACTGCTGTTACGGTTGGCAATCATTATGCTTCCGGCCGCAGCGTTGGCACGCCCGATCCTGATGTCCTCCGTTCAGAGCGGGCCATCTCGTGTCTCCACCCGGCATGTTTTGTTGATCGACGCGACGCTCAGCATGGGCACCCAATTGGCGAATCCCGGGGAAGAGGCCGCAACTTCTCAACCTGGAAGAACGGCCTGGGACTCGGCCATTCAACGAGCTAGTGACATCATCAGCCATGCGCCGTCAGGCACTGCATTTCAAATAGCCGTACTGGCAGGTGATCAACCTCAGGCGATTGTCCGTGATCCGTCATGGTCTCAGCGGGATCTGCTGGAAGAGATCCCGCGACTGTCGTTGACCGATGCAGCGGCACAGCCATTATCAACTCTTCGGATGATCCGCACCTGGGTTGATCCTGCAACACAAACCAGCAGCTCTCGTTTTGAGCGGCAGCAGGTCACGATCCTGACCGATTTGCAGGCAGCAACATGGAATCTGACGGAAGGCTCTCCGCTGCGGGAACCTCTGGCTGCGATTGGCCAGTTCGCTGAGATTCGCTGGGAAAACATGGGGGAACCTATCGTGACCAACGAAGCGATCACCCACCTGGAGCTTTCTTCGCCTCTCGTGATGCGCAAAGAACCTTTTCGTGTCACAGCGACTTTGGAACATTGGGGAAGCACGACATCGGTGACTCCTGCTTTCAATGCGACACTCTTTAACGCCACACTCTGGGTGGACGGACAACTGTCGCAAACACAGCAGGTGGAGCGGGTTGATCGCCAGCCGATCAAAGTGTCATTCGAGTTGCAGTTTGAAACGCCGGGAGAACGGTCACTGGAAGTCAGGCTTTCACGGGGTGAGATGCAAAATCTGGCACCGGGTGAGCAATCTCGTCGCAACGAGGGAGTGGATCGTCGTCCGGCAGATGACCGGCGGTTTCTGATTGCAAATGTGCGCGAAGCGTTGCGAGTGTTGCTGGTTGATGGCAAACCGTCTCAGGTTCGTTTTGAAAACGCCACGGATTACCTGCGACTGGCACTGGATCCCGCCAACGACGAACAACAATTTCAAATACAAACAATTTCGGCAGACGAGATTCTGTCATCGCGTCTGGAAACCTTTGACGTGGTCTGTTTGTGCGACTTGCCATCGCTTTCCACACAGGAAGTCTCCGTGATAGAAGACTATCTGCGGCAAGGAGGCGGCGTGGTAATGGGGTTTGGTGGGCAGGCAAAGCTCGCCGATTTTCGCACCGCTCTCAGTCTGTCGAATGCTCCCTGGTGGCCAGTCGACTTAGGTGACATTCAAGGAGATTCTGCCAATCCCGAGGAAGTCTTTGAGTTTGATCCGTTGGGCTACCAGCATCCCATTGTGGCTCCATTTGCAGGCCACGCGGGGACAGGACTGGTGACCACCAAGACCTTCGCTTACTTGCAACTCGTTCCCCGACCACAATCGGAAAGTCAGGTGGCGCTGCAATTGACATCCGGTCATCCGGCGATTGTCACCAGTCCGGTGGGTGCTGGCCGACTGGTGATTGTGGCCACACCGTTTGATCGTTCGTGGGGAACCTGGGCCGTATGGGGACACAGTCTGGTGCCACTGGCGCATGAAATGGTGCGATATGCCGCTGGGGCACATGATTTCCAGCAAAGCCTGGTGGCTGGCGACGACCTTGTGCCGCGAAGGCTGGTTTTGCCTCGAATGGGTTTAACCGCAGCAATGCCTGGACGATTGCCAAACCCTGTTGCATCAACTGATGACCAGCCCTGGTTCCTTGTCGCCCCCCATGGCGAGGAAAAATTGGTGACCCCATCATCAGGCCAGTCTTTGGGACGTTCCGAGCAGGCAGGGATTTATCGTTTATTCCAGCGAAGCCAGTCGGGAGGGCGTACGATGACTCAATGGTTTGCCGTGAATCCAGACACTCGGGAATCACCACTGGAAGTCGTGGAGTTGGTAGAAGCGAATCGTGTGACAGCGACTGGGCAGGCCAGCGGAGCGAGAGTTCCTGTCATGCCCGGAATGGAGTCTGGTCGTGTGGCCAACGCTGATTCCCCGGCACCAGAGACGGCCTTAAAAGAGAACTCTGCCGGTGATTGGTTATCTCAGTTCCTGCTTTTCGCCGTCCTGGTGTTGCTGTTGATGGACGCGGTTGCTGGCCAGGGTTTGAAGTCATTATTGACCTGGCGAAGGTAAGGCGTGAGTTCTTCCTGCTCTGGATTTTCCAACCTGCTCACAAACAGCGTGAAGTGGTGACGGTGAAACCAATCTGTCGCAACAATTTCGTGTGATCAGCACCATGTTTCCCATTGGGATCTGCTAGACTTGGGGCGACTCTGGAGAAGAGGCAGGCAGTCGCTGCGCAGTTGATTGATCATCCTTGATGGTCAAAAAACAGCGGAGAGGAAAGTCCGGGCTCCGCAGGAGACGGCGGTGGATAACGTCCACCATCCGTGAGGGTCGGGAAAGTGCCACAGAAAAGATACCGCCGGGAAAACTTACGTTTTTGCGGTAAGGGTGAAATGGTGCGGTAAGAGCGCACCGCGGTTCGGGCGACCGAACTGGCAGGGTAAACCCCGCCGGGAGCAAGACCAAGCAGAGTGGAAGGCGGATTGATTCCGCTTCAGGCCTCTCCGGTCTGGAACCACCACTCGGGTCGGTTGCTGGAGGCTGCTGGTAACAGCAGTCCTAGAGAAATGATTGCCCACGACAGAACCCGGCTTACGCAGCTTCTCCAGAGTTCTTGATTCCCCTGAAGGCCCAGGGCTTTCCATGTCTCCCACTGTTTCAGTTCGCCAGGGTATCGGCAAAAATTTCCGATTTTTTTTGCAAAGAAAGGAAAATTCTCGTAAACCTTGACGAATCGTGGGTACGTTTACTTATTGAAGTAACTTCCATTCTGAGTTGACAAGTCGAAGAGGTGCGAGCGGGCCACCGGGTCTGCGGGCAAGTTCGGAGACCTGTCGGGATAGAGTGGTTGTACCACGCCACCAATGGATGGAATCCGGTGGACTGATGGCACGTGTCGAGAGGGAAACAGAATCTGCTGTTCACTGTCGATGATGTGGGTAGGAATGGGATCGGGTTCGCATGTCGCTGTGTGCAACACGAAAGACTGCATGTAAAGGGACTGCTAACGAAAGGACAAGGAGGTTGAAATGCTGGTGTTGTCGCGAAAGGCTGGTGAGTCTCTGGTGATCGGCCAAGGGATTCTCGGCGAAGGTGTTCAGGTCACCGTGGTGGCTGTGCAGGGAAACCGTGTGCGGCTGGGAATTACTGCTCCCGCAGAAGTGAGCATTCGTCGCCAGGAAATCGTTCTCGAACTTCCTGATGGCATGACGTTGGAAAGCTCGCCAGGGACTTGCGTCCAATCGCGAGCTGTGGAACTGGTTTAAACTCGAATTGGTTTCTCAATTCGAGTGATATTAAAACCCCGTGGAGTCGGGCGTGGTGTGATTTTCATTCCACGTTTGGCTGGATGGTTTTCTCTCCCTTTGAATTCTGAGAGGGTCGAGGTTCAGCTTTGCCATAGCAAATCGCTGAGGCATCAGAAAATTGACGACGCTCCAGTCATTGAGCGTCCTATTCATTTCAAAATTAAACCCCCGACCTTGATCGGGGGTTTTCTTATTCACAAGCCGCCACAACACCCGGTAACGGGTCAATGGAGCTTCAATTTAATTTTGGCAGATTAAGCAGTGGGTGGTCAGCAGGCCAGCGAGCCTGCGGATGAGTTCAATAACCTGTCAGGACAGAGTGGTCGTACCACTTAGTCGCTGAAGGCGGCGTCGAATGCTCGACCGCTGGGCTTGAAGTCGACATTTTTCACGTATTGGCAGGCTTCACGGGCGCCATGCTCGCGATCCATGCCGCTATCTTCCCATTCAATCGAGAGGGGGCCTTCGTACTTGACATGATTCAAAGCGCGAATGATGTCTTCGAATTGGACTCCCCCCCGGCCCACACTGCGGAAATCCCATCCCCGGCGAGGATCACCGAACGACAAATGACTGGAGAGAATTCCACTCTTCCCATTCAGGGTGACTTTGGCGTCTTTCATATGGGCATGATAAATGCGATCCGGGAAAGACCGGATGAATTCGACGGGGTCAACACCTTGCCAGATCAGGTGGCTGGGGTCGAAATTGAAGCCAAACTCTTCACGCCGCTCGAGAGCCTGAAGCGAGCGCTCGGCTGTATAAATGTCGAAGGCAATTTCCGTGGGATGAACTTCCAGCGCAAACTTGACGCCACATTCCTGAAAGACATCCAGGATCGGATTCCATCGATCGGCGAGCAGCTTGAAGCCGTCGTCGATCATCGACTTGGGAGTCGGCGGGAAGTCATAAGTCAGGTGCCAGATGCTTGACCCGGTAAAGCCATTCACCACACCGACGCCCAACTTGCTGGCGGCTCGGGCCGTGTTTTTCATTTCTTCAATGGCACGTTGATTGACGCCAGTCGGGTTGCCGTCACCCCAGACGTAAGCGGGGAGAATGGCTTTATGCCGCAGATCAATTGTGTCAAGAACGGCCTGCCCCACGAGGTGATTGGAGATGGCAAACACCTGCAGGTCATATTTTTCCAGCAGGTCGCGTTTGCGTTGGCAGTAGCTGTCGTCGGCAAGTGCTTTGTCGACTTCAAAATGGTCGCCCCAACAGGCGAGTTCGAGACCATCAAAGCCGAAATCACGGGCTTTCTTGCAGAGGTCTTCCAGTTTGAGGTCGGCCCACTGGCCAGTGAAAAGCGTGACAGGGCGGGACATGAATAAGCCTCGGCGCCAAAGGACTGTGGACAAATCATCAGGCTGAAAATCGATAGCGACCACAACCGATGGCTTCGGGCCGCATCACAGATCAACAACCTCACACGAAAGAATGGTATGGCCCTTTCAAACAGGTTTGTAAAGGGTCAGAACAACAACCATGCAAGATCAATAAGATTCACACAAAGAGAGCCTGGCTCATGAATCAAAGGGAAATTTCTGTCTCCCCGCCACTTCCATCAAAGAGACAGTATGTTATGATGAGTTGATCCCTTCTTCTCTTGGCCGATCTGGCCCCTTTTAAATGCGTATTCACGCGCCCATTTCGGAGTCTTTCATGTTGACCTCTCAGAAAAACTATCAACGCGGCTTTACTTTGATCGAATTGCTGGTGGTGATTGCCATCATCGCCATTTTGATTGCCCTGTTGTTGCCTGCGGTACAGCAAGCTCGGGAAGCGGCACGGCGTACTCAATGCCGCAACAATCTCAAGCAGTTGGGTTTGGCGCTGCACAATTACCACGACAACTTCAACCGGATGCCACCAGCCGCTGTCAATTTGACTCTTGGGGTCGGCGCCAATCGCGAAGATTGTCGTATCGCGACGTGGTCAGCGACATGGGTGCTTTCCATCCTGCCGTTTATTGACGGTGGCCCCCTTTACAACAATTACAACTTTTCCGTCACTGGTCGAGATGGAGATGCAACCACAGGAAACAATCGCGTCACGCGAACGAACCTCACGGCGATGAACTGCCCTTCACATCCTGAAATTCGCACACTTTTGACCCAGGACTTTACGGGTTTTGCCAAGGGGAACTATGCTGCCAATGTCGGGGCTGGTCGAATACTCCATGATGCCGATGCGGGAGATAGCAACCTGCGCGGGCCTTTCAGCACCGTCAGAATGTATGGCGCCAATTTCCGCGATATGACCGACGGCAGTTCCAATGTGATTCTGGTCAGTGAAATTGTAAAAGCCAATCACGATGCCGATGATCGCGGAGCCTGGGGTTGGTGCTCTGGCCCGACTTTTTCTGGTCGGGGATTTGGGAATGGTGTTCTCACCCCGAATTCACGCACCCTGATGGATTCATCACCTTACTCATCCAACGACACCACCAACACCGTCTTCAATTGGCGCAGTAATCCCGATGGTGCCAATACGACAGGCGTGGCGATGCGCAGCTTCCATACCGGCGGTGTTCATTCCACATTTGGGGATGGAACGGTTCGCTTTATCAGTGACAACATCGATCAGACCACCTACCTGCGACTTCTTTCCATGTCCGATGGAAACACCGTGGGTGAATTCTAATCAGGGTGATCACGCTCGAAGCACATACGTTTGCGTATGACACTCAACAGATCAGCGATCAGGCTTTCACGCTCGGTCGCTGATCTGTTTTCTGGATCAGCGAAGTCGCTTTGAATGATAAAAGTGGCGACTTTCTGGAAGTGGAATCATCTGCATTTATAGATAACGAGTTCTAATCGAAGCGACTAAAGGAGTCTCCCGATGAACCATCAGTTCCCTGTATTATTACGTATGCTGGTGCTTGGTCTCTGCTTTGGTGTCGCAGCTTGTGGTGCCCCCAAGCCCCAGAAAAGTGAAATCTCCGAAGGATTAAAGAAACACATCACATCAATACAGGAGACTGTGAAAAAACAGCCGCGACGAACTAAAGAGGAAGTCACCATGCTGATCGAATCGCTTGATAGCTATGCGAAACAATATGGCCAGCCATTTACCAATATTCGCGACAAAGCCGTCGCGATGAAATCGGCCTGGGCCGACAAAACAGACGCCGCGACCATGAAAAATGACTTTGACACCTTTGCTGACGAGGTATCAAAGCTTTAAATAGTGGTTCGTTAATCCTGAAAAGCGGGATGGGACAGGCTATAACGCCAAACAACGGATCACGTGATGACGCATGCTCCCCGGAGAAAGCCCTGACACAACCAGAATGTCAATGAACACTCTTCCCCTGGCAACGCTGGAGATCCTTTGCAAGCCTTTTGGTCTGGCAGCACAGTCCGCCGTTTTTATTGCCTGTTCGCAAAACGTGGTTTATGCCATTAATGACTCGATACTGCGTGTTTCTCACCGTCGTGGCCAGACGCAAGAATTGATTGAAAATGAGCTGCGCTGGATTGATGATCTCGCAGCCCGTGGGTTGCCTGTTTGTCCTGTCATCCGGTCATTATCAGGGCGACGTTGCGAGCAAATTCTTGTGGATGGTGAAGAGTATCTCGTCTCGCATTTTCCTCGGGCGACGGGACGTCAAGTCGTCGTGAGCGATGTTGACGACGATCTTTACAGGACGCTGGGCAAACTGATCGCCCAGTTGCATGCGGCATCGTTTGATTCCCATCCCGCAGCCTCGACTCAGTTCGCCAGACCAGCCTGGTATGAGTCGCGTCTTCTCAATGACGATGTGGTTCGATACACCATGCCCGCCGATCAGTTGTTTCGTAAGCAAGTGCGACAGCTCATTGACGAATTAAAAGACAACGCTGACGATCCCGCCGGTCTGGTTCATGGCGATGTGTCATTCAGCAATACTTTTCTCGACGGACAGGCACTCTGCCTGTTCGATTTCGATAACTGTGAAATCGGCACCGTGGTGCAAGACCTGGCGACCGTCTTCTACGACGCCATTTATTGCCATCTTCTCAACCGGGTCCCGGCGTCAGAACTCCAGGCAATATACCGTCGCCGCTGCCAGATCGTGCTGAACGCCTATCGTTCTGTCCGCTTGTTGCCAGTTTTACCAGGCGAACGTTTGCGGAAGTTTCTGATACTCCGGGAAGCGATCATCTACACGCATTATTGTCGCATTCTGGATCATGCCAGCCTGTCTGCTCAGTTCAAACAGGGCATGGATCAGATGAAATCAAATGTGGAGCGATTGAAGACAGATGCTGAATTTGAAGATGCTAAAATGTGATACGGATTCCGGGATTTCACTGCGTCCTGTGTGCCATGCTCAGGATTGATGACTCCCGTGCCATGCTTGCAGCGATTCAGGAGGCAAAAACGTTGTGTGTCAAAGACAGCTCAGACCCGTGAGTATGGCACGGAGATCGAGATGCGAAATGGAAAAGACCCCTTCGCAATTGGGGCAAAAAAAATCAGCCACCCTGAGACGGGATAACCCGGTTCCTCAGGATGGCTGATCTGTTTTATCGCTGCTCAAGACCTTCAATCGAAGGCAGGCATCGAGCTTATGGCGTCTTGGAGTTCTTGTTGGCTTCGTTCAAAGCGACGCCGCCCAGCGTAGTTCCAAGGGCACCCAGGCCAACGCCTGTCCATGTCCAGAAAGAGGTTCCGTTGGCGCCAGACACAGGACCAAACTGACCACGAACTGGCGAAGCGGAAGAAACCATCACCACGCCGTTCTTGGCGTTGGGAGGAGCGGTACGCTCTGTCCAGACGCGGTAAGTTCCTTCGCTGTTACCAGCAGAAACCTGATAAACACCACCCTTGAGTCCGCCAACAGCGAACTGGCCGTTAGTGTCAGAAGTGGTACGAGCCACTTCCTTGTCACCTTGACGAACCACCACGAGAGCGCCGTTCAGGGACAGGCCCTGAGCGTCGACCACGCGACCGTTCAGATGACCACCCGCAAGGGCCACATCCAGCACGGCTGGCTGCACAGCAGCAGGAGCTGCCGAAGCAGGAGGAGCGGCACTGACAAGGGTTGCAGGCATCACCATGCTGGCGGCTGCCACAGCAACTGCAAAGCTCTTCACAAAATCGAAACTCTTCATCGCGACAAGTCCTTTTGCTCAGGAGTTTCTGACGCGGGCGAAACTCCTGCCCTTACAAGGACAGTCATTCCCCACGAACATAGAACACAGGCACACTCCGAATCATCCCATCACAGTTTGCCCCATGGGGACTTCTGACCGGGATTATCATGAGTATGGTCGACCGCCCGCATCGGCTGACGAGTCCGTACATCACTAGTCATCGGTTACATTTTGTGACTTCTTGCCGTCAACCTCGTAAAATTCAGAAAAACACACGAAATAACGCTGCAACTTGAGGGGAAAACCACGACATGTCACGCTTTCTCAGACGGCATGTGTGATTGAGACGATTAAAGCTGATATCGACCGGCAATGGCTGCCGATTCCAGCGGGCGACAATTTGTCAATGACCGGTGTCATCGTTCTGCACGCGAACTTCGCCAGAACGTCGCCACTGGTGAACCCATCGTCCGAATTTCACGACGGCGTATCCCACCCACCAGCCAAAGACGGCACCAAGAACATCAGCCAGCCAGTCTTTCCAGTCAGCCTGGCGACGAAAATAAGGCTGGGTGATTTCATCCAGGGCGGCGTAAATGCCAATCAGCAGGATGGTCACAGCAAATCGCGTGAGTGTGGCCCGGCGGAGCAGTTTGGCACGAACGCCAAACAGAAATCCCAGACAGGCATACCCTATAAAGTGCAGAATATAGTCGGGAAATCGAGGAATGACTTGAGGGACGGTAGAGCGATGCGTCAAAAAAAACATCAATGGCCAATAGACCAGCATCGCCAACAATGTGACCGTCGAAATGGTGGTGACCAGACGTTTCACCAGCAAAACCTCTCGTTGTACCTGCTCTTGAAAGACGCTTGAAGGCCCAATATCTCACGACCCACTTTACAATTGCATATTCTGGATTTCGCGGTAAGCCTCAATCAGCTTATTGCGAATTTGCAGTGTGAGCTTCAAGGCCAGATCGGCTTCTCGTGCTGCTGAGAACGTTTCCACCATCGACAGATCATTCCCCGTCAGACTCCCTGCGATATCCGCATGCATCTGCGACTGCTGGTTGTTGACGGCATTCAAAGACTGACTGAACAATTCGGCGAACGACGCTTGAGGAGCCACATCGACTGCCGGCGACGGGATCGCCAACGGTTGCGACCAGGCGGCAAACGGAGACGGCATCCCGGGGGCATGAAAAATCGGCGGCTGAGAAATGCTGCTCATCTAAACCGTCCTGTAGTCCTGTAGTCCTGTAGGGTGCATGCCAATGCACCAACAAGTGAATTCATTGGCACAGCAGGAGGGCTAAAGAGAGCTTGTCCTGCTTTCTTCAAAGATAAAATTCCTGGTGCATTGGCATGCACCCTACGGCCTGATGTGAGCATGAGTTATCAGTTAACCCAACAGGCGGAAGGTGTTCTGGATCATTTCCTTGGTCACTTCCATTGTCGTGACGTTGGCTTCATAAGCCCGACTGGCTTCCATCGCATTGACGAATTCCGTGACGATATTCACATTCGGATAAGCGACTTTCCCCTCGGCGTTGGCATGAGGATGGCCAGGTTCATACACAATTCTCGGCGGCGTGTGCGTATCAATCTCTACGGTCGAGGTCACTCCCATGCCGCCCGTGGAACTTGCCCGTCCTGTGGAGCCTGTCTGGCCCGTGAAGCCTGTCTGGCCGACAGGCGTGGGTTGCATCGTGACCAGCCGCCGTTGAAAGGGTTGGTTTTTCCCTTGTTCGTTTTGTGTGGTATTCACCTGTGCGATATTGCCCGCGATGGTATCCATCCGCGTACGTTGAGCGATGAGCGCACTGGTACTGATATCAAGGGTATGAAACATAGGACTTAGACCTGTTCGCTGATGACAGTTTGAAGCTGGCTGTATTGCAGATTCAGCAGTTCAGAGGCAAAGCTCTGAAGGATGGAGTTCTTCGCGATCTGGGTCATCTGTTGTTCAATACTGCGATTGTTGGCGTCTTGAAAAGTAATTCCCGGCTGCGAACTCTTCTCTGAAGCATGAAAGAGTGAGTCCGGAAAAAATGTCCGATTCAGTGAACCATCCGCAGCAACCATCTGCTGATCACTGAGAGGATCTAACGGGTTGGCGAGAGGGGGATGCAGACTCCCCGTGTGGATTGTTTGTGACTCATAGGCCTTCTTCAGAGCCGATTGAAACTGGGCGACCGGCAAGTCGCGCATGCGATAGCCGGGCGTGTCGATGTTGGCGACGTTTCCCGCCAGCACGTCCTGCCGGATCTCTGCAAACTTCGCCGTCTGCTTGAGCAGGTTGGACGATTGCGATGTCAGCAGCTTATCGAACATGAAATGTGCCTCGGGGGGAAGCGGAACAGCAGAAAAGTGAAACAGCGGAAAAGCAAAGAAGGGAAGGAAAGAAATAAGAAGAAGGGGGGAAACCAGAAAATCCCAACCAGACAAAACACCAAAACGCCACACCCGTCTGGCGGGCATGGCGTCTGGTGTGGTCTGACATCAGGCAGCACGTGTTTCGAATGTGCTGATGATTGGCTCGACAGTTTCTACCATCGGAACCGGTGCAGCAATGCGGTTGGAACCAGGCCCGCCTCGTGGAGGATAGCCGTATTCACGGAGCTTGCCCGAGAGAGTGCGGATACCGATTTGCAGAGCACGCGCGGTCTTTTCGCGGTTTCCTTCAAAGCGGGTAAAGGTCGACTCGATGAGTTTGCGTTCCATTTCGGCCAGTGTCAGGCCAGGAATAATGTCTTCTTCTTCCTGAGCCAAAGGCTTCTGAATCCAGGGTTCGATCATCTCAGCGGTCAGTTTGTGGCCACTGTCGATGGAGCAGGCACGATCCATGACGTTTTCAAGTTCGCGGATGTTGCCGGGCCAGTTCCACTGACGCAGACGATCGAGAGCTTCGACAGTCAGCATGCGCGGCGGACGTCCTTCGCGGACAGAAGCACGATGCAGGAAGTGCTCGGCCAGAGTCGCAATATCTTCGGGACGCTCCCGCAGAGCAGGGACTTCCACGACATAATCCTGAAGTGCTTCAGCAAGATCGGCACGGAACAAATTGCGACTGACCAGTTGTGTCAGGCGAATCGAAGTTGAGGCCATGATGCGAACATCGGCCCGGATCGGCTCGCCAGTGAGCGGATGCTCGCGACGCTGCTGGCGGACAAGATTGAGCAGACGGCGCTGAGCCGGAATAGCCAGATTATCGATCCCGTCGAGGTACAGTGTGCCCCCTTCGGCCTGATGAATGCGACCAGGCAGATGCTGGCGACCATCTTCTTGTGGAGGACAGGGAGCACCGAACAGTTCAACTTCAAGAGCTTCAACCGAGAGAACATGACAATCGACGCGGATGAAGGGGCGTGAGCCGCGGCGGCTCCCTTCATGAATCGATTGAGCAGCAATTGTCGCACCGGCACCAGGCTCGGCAACCACCAGAACCGAACCAACCTGTTCAGCAGCATGCTGGATCTGCTGGCGGAAGGTCTGCATCGCTGGGCTATGACCAACCATGTCCCGCAGGTTGCGGTTGGAGATCTGCCGCTTCAGACGACGATTTTCCGCACTGAGCCGACCGCGCTGAGCCGTTCCAGAAACCAGTTGGCTGAAGACCGTCGAATTGACCGGCCAGGCGAGATGCTCGACCCCGGCAACCATATGCTGCTGAGACATCTCATTGGAGTGAGAGGCGACTTGCAGAAGCTGTGTCGCCCAGCCTCGTTGTGAAATCTGGCCAGCCAGTTGTGATACAGAGTCCTGCATCCCCAACGGGCCAACAAGGCAGATGTCAGAAGGGACGGTCGACAGGATCTGAACGGCGGCGTCAACAGTGGCGCAGCGCTTCAGATGGAAGCCTGCCGTCTGAACGTCAGCCGAAAGGCGGTCACCGATCGAAGGATCATTCGTGACGACCAGGACACTGATCGAGCTGTCCACCGGAGCAGACACACGCCGTGGAAATGGAATGATGTCGGGATTCATATGCGATCTTCGACAGGAGGGAGGGGGGAGAAAGTGAACGGCAGGCAAGAGAAAGGCGAGGGGAGAGAGGAGGGGCAAAAGCAGAAATGCAGGTGATGAATGACCGTGTTTCAGGATCAGGGTTGTCAGAAACTGACAGCCATACACCACTGAAATAAGGTGATTCATCTCCATGTGATCAGAAATCAATCAGTCACCCGGAACAGGCGATCAATGATTTCAGACTCACTGAGGCTGACAAAACGGTTGGCGTGGGAGCAAGCGAAACAGGTTGGCGTGAGAGCAAGAGAGAACAGAAGGGAAAGTCAGAACGTGAGAGGCAGATGGGAATCGTCGGCAGGACTCGCTGAACAGTGATGTGCATCAGCGATAGGAGGTGTGTAACTAACTTTCCCAAACGACGCGAGACCGATTTTCCGCAAAATTTGCGGAATCATAGGCGGAAGCGGCGGCGAGTGCCGAAGAAGCGGCAGAAAGTGCTGTTCGCACCTCGTTTTGATGCCGGGAAAGCGCTTGAGTTGCCGATGCCTCAAGCTTCAACAGCTCTTCAGTCAATGCGGTAATCTCCTGAATCAGACGGGAGAGAGGTTCGCGTTCCTCTTCCGGCAGCGATTGACCTTGCGTCCGAATGGCCTGCCACTCTCGACCATATTCCTGTCGATGGAGAGTCAACGCATCCAGCAGTTGCTGCTTGTGACCCAGGAGCGGCATCAGGTCGGTGTAGTTTTCCTGACGGATCAGATCACCCTGCTCCAACGAAAGCTGCCGGAGCGAAAGCGTGTAACTCTTCCAAAGATTTAATGCCTGCTGCGTTGTCATACGATCTGACATGAGACAACTCCGTGTGCGACGATAACGGCACCTGTGATCTGATCACGAGAGCAACACAAACTCTATCTGTTGACGACAGACGAGGAAATCTCACATTGCCCGGCGTCGTTTCTAATCGCTCAGTGCGAAGAAGAATGCGACGAAGAACACACATGGCGCGATCCATCTCAGGCGTGATCCGCTCCAGGTGTGATCAGACCAAGTTGTTCCAGCCGACGGTAGAGCCTTGGTCGAGGAATGCCCAGGAGATCGGCGGCTTTGGAGCGATTCTGCTTTGTCAGTTCCAGGGCTTTCTGGAGTTGTTCCCGCTCAAAAGCTTCCAGAGCCGCATCCAGAGAGCCAATGGCGATTTCTGTTTTTGGCGACTCGGCCTGCGCGTCACGGCCCAGTCGCCAGAAGGGAGGAAGCTCTCCTTCCTGAATCACCGGCCCACGGGCCAGTAGCCGGGCTTCTTTGACAAAACGAATCAGTTCAGTGACG
Source organism: Planctopirus sp. SH287 (assembly GCF_056500625.1). NCBI lineage: Bacteria > Pseudomonadati > Planctomycetota > Planctomycetia > Planctomycetales > Planctomycetaceae > Planctopirus > Planctopirus sp. SH287. Next base: position 5,451,866 of record NZ_CM151403.1, read on the forward strand.
TTCCCCGGCCAGTTATATTCACCAATCGATCTCTGCACCGCGGGCGACCACCCGGCCAGTTGTTGTTCTTCGTGCCGATTCGTTTCTTCAAGTAAGTATTGAGCCAGAAGGAGAGCATCGCGCTGGCGTTCACGCAGAGGGGGCAAAATCATCTCGGTGGTGGAAAGCTGCATAATGACTTCATGGTCGAATTGATTCTGTTGCAGCAATTGGTGTGATGTGAATCGTGAACTGGCGACCCAGCGGAGCACCGAAGGTTCCTGAGAAGAGGGGACGCAGAGATATTGTTTCAGGCACCGCCAGACATCTGGCGTGGCCCGTTCGATCGACTTCAGTATCACGGTTCCCGGTTCCAATGTTTCCGGGCCGGAAGCACTTCGCGAGGAGTCGACCACTCGCTCGATGGTCTCAATCAAGCTGGTTTCTGATAGCGTTCCACATTCCAGAGGAACAAACGCACGGCGGTGCTGGCTGCTGCGCTGATGAATACTGCGAGCCAGATGCTCGCGTCCAGTTCCTCGCTCACCCACAATCAGCACTGGTGTCAAAGATTGCGCGGCCAAATCTGCTTGCCGCAGGGCCTTACGAAAGAGAAGAGAATCACCGATTAATGAGCTTTCAGAGGTTTCCTGACGCCAGCGGAAGCGAGCCGCTGCCAGCTCGGCATGCAGGGTTTGTGCCAGTCCCGGTCGTACGACGGTGGGTTTGGGAATGGCCCCGATCATCCCCAGTAAGACCGACGACTGAGAATCAGACCCTCCCAGATTCAAAAAGGTAATGCGGGCAGCCAATGGCTCGCGGCTGCGACGGGGGAGGTACACAGCCGCTACTGAAGTTTCCCCGATCACTGATTGATCGGGAGGAGGCGACAGAGCCGCGAGAAACGCTGCGGGTGAATCAACGTCGGGTGTCGTGAGATAGCGCAGAAACTCACCTTCCAGCGACGACTTTTCAAAACCTGACAGTTGGGCTAAGGCCTGATTGGCATAGATCAATCGCCGATCCGGCCCGACCAGAAAGATCGGTTGGCTGGCCATTTCCAACAGGCTCTCCGCAGTGAATGACCGTGAAACGCGTCGGGCCATTGGAACTCCTGAAGCGGGGTGTGATGAAGGGACAGGCCACTGCCCGGCAACACTCATTCGATGCCCAGGGGATCAACACGAAAGCTGCAATTCAATGAAGCCTGTTGATCGAGCGATTGCAACCGCATTGAGAGACGATTTCAAGGTGACCCGTCGCTTCAAGGGTGGATCCTCATTCTTTGACAGCAAAAAGGCAAATCTTCACTTTCAACAGTGGCATGCCCCTGTTCCTTGATGGATTATCGTGACATGAACTTCAATGATAAACGGCCAGCATCTCCTGTTGACTCCGCCTGATACCTGACGAACAAGCCTATGAACCCGATCTCCAGCGAAGGTGACCGCCCCCCCTACCGTAATGGGATTGCCTTGGCATTATTTCTGATTGGTGTGGCTTTTGTGGTCTTGAGGCTTCCGGTGTGTCTGCAGATCCCTCCGGGAACAGATGAAGACTACTTTGCGGTGCCGGGATATACCATTCTGCAAACGGGTCTGCCGCAAATCCCCTATATGCCCTCGCGTTATCCTCAGGGAGCGTTTTATCGGGTTGACGAAATCCTCTACGCTCTGCCACCGGCTTACTTTTACCTGCAAGCAGGTTGGTATGCCCTGTTCGGAGCAGGAACAGGGATTGCACGCTCAATGAATGTGGTTTTGGCACTGGTTGCCATTCTACAAGTCTGGCGGATTGGCTGTTACTGGCTAAGTGCCCCGATCTGGGGGCCACTCCTGGCGGCGGGACTCTATGCAATGTCCCGGACGTTGATGTTTCCGACTCTCGTGACGCGGCCCGATCTGCTGTGTGCTGTTTTCGGTCTGGCCATGATTCTGTCATTACTGACGTGGGAGTCTTCGCAACAGAAACGATGGCTGCTGATCGCCGGGGGATGGTTGGGGCTGGCAAGTCTGACCCATCCCTTTGCTCTCGTGATGGGCGGGCTGGCAGGGATGTGGGTGGTTGTGAGGACGATCTTTCCTGCCAATCCCGGTGCTAATGAAGAACTTGTCGAGTCGATCACTCCGCCCGCTAAGAGATGGTGGAAACGCCTTATCCATGTCACAGGAAATCTGACAATGCTGGGCATTGCAGCAGGAGCAGTGCTCAGTCTTTGGCTCCCGCTGATCGCCATTGACCCGGAATTGTTTCGTGAACAGTTCGGAAATAACGTGTTTCGGCGTACGGGGCCAGGGCTGCTGTCACGGCTTCTCTGGCCGTGGCCTGCGGCCGTTTTGCAAATCGGTCTGCTTTGGGAATATCTGGGAACAATGGCGTTTATTGCACTCGCCGGGGCATTAGTCACGATGACTATTTACAGTATCGTGACATGGATATCGGGTAAGAAAGATCGCCGGCTCTATTCACTCATTGGAGTGACATGGATCACTCTCTATCTGCATATTGCCTGCCAGGGAACCCATACAACCAAAGGCTATTGGTGCTTCACAGGGAGTTTGCTGATCCTCGTACTGGCCGAAGGAGTGATCCGTGTCGCCCGGTATGCGATGCTGAAGTTAGCCTGCGAAAAACAATCCGCAACGGCTGTCGCTATCCCGAGCTTCTTCACGCTGGGCATTGCGGCGTTATTTCTCTCGGGAGCAGGTCTTCAGGCAGGCTGGACATACCTCAGGCATGCGGGGGAAGAAGCGTATGCGGCTCCAAAGTTTACAAGCCGGCTGATTGAAACGTTGCCCAAAGACGGCGTCTTCGTTGTCGACGAAGCGCATGTCTTCGATATCTATCGCTCTGGCCGAAAAGTTCTGGCGGCCGTATGTGATCCATTCATTTATGATGTGCGCAACCAGACATTTGACCACCTGATTATCAGCCGCCATTCACACCAGAAGAACATGTCGGCACAACTCGGCACCAAGGTGGTTCGAGAACTGGGCAGCATGGACAATCCTTTCACCAGCTATGCACGAATTGAAGTTCCTCATGGTTTGAAAGAAACTCAGGGCCGTTCAGTCACAACCCAATAAACTTCGCCAGTGAAAAACCATCCTGTGGAAAAATTCGATGTCTTCTCGTTAATCCTTCAGGACGGACTCGCCAAGCCTTAGAATCGTTAAACTTGCTGCTAATGAACGCTCAAAAGCTCAATCGTGTCGATACTTTCGAGGCTGATGCGGGTTTGAAGAGAGAGTTGCGGTCTTGAATTCTGCCGGTCGCCGGGAGTTGTTCCATGCTTTCCATTCATTCCCTTTATCGCTCGGTCATTGAGCAAACCTGGAAATTCACATCGTTCCAGAATCCACAAAAAAGTTCTGGGCTGCTGGCCTGCGCGGTCTTGGGGTTGCTGGCCTTCGTACAGGTTCCTGTTAGTGCTCAGGACGAAGATCGCTCGTCTCGCTTCTGGTCGATGATGGATCGGAATGGTGACGGTGTCCTGGAAGGGGACGAAATTCCCGGAATGATGCGAGGTCGACTTGAAGACGCCGGCGTGGATCTTTCGCGCCCCGTCAGTCGGCAGGACTTCGACGCCGCCAGTGCGCAGATGCGTCGTGAACGGGAAGAATCCGGCGGTGGTGGTTTTGGTGGTCGCGGCGGTGGTGGATTTGGTGGCGGTGGCGGATTTGGCCCACCGGGCGGTGGTCGCGGCGAAGGCGGAGGTTTCGGCCCACCTGGCGGTGGTTTCGGGGGGCGTGGTGAAGGGGGATTCGGCGGGCGAGGACGTGACGGCGGATTCGGTGGCGAAGACCGGGGACGCGGTGGAGACCGTGATCGAGGGGACTCTCGCGAAAATCAAATCGCTCCGAAATATGAATTTCCCCGTGAGTTGCCAGCCGACTATAAAGAGCTGGATCTTGATGGTGACAATCAGCTCTCATTTGCGGAGTGGCCACGCAGCCGCCGGGCAGATTTCCCGTCATACGATCACAACGGCGACGGCTTTATCACGCCTGCTGAACTGAGAATTCCGGCATTTACAACACGCACCCCTCAGGAAATTCTCACAGAGGCCATGGCGGTTCGGTTGTTGGGAAAATCGGCTTTGCCTGCTGGTGCCACGGTAGCGACTGTGTCCAGCGGCAGTACCTCGCCGGGTGCTGGCGCTGTGAATGAAGGTCGTGATCGCGGTCGCGGGGAGCGGAGCGCCAGAGGAAGTGCCTCGTCGAAAGACGCGCCACCTCCCGACGCGATCACAGTTGAAGCCAACGGTTACTTCGACCGCCTGGACACCAACAAAAACAGCGTCGTTGATCCCGATGAATGGAGTGTCAGCAAGCGTCTTAAACCTTTGTTCGAGAAAGCCGGGGCCGATCTCTCCAAGCCGCTGAGCCTTGATGACTTTGTGGCGGCGTATCGCAAAACCAAAGAGTAAAGCGCAGCATCAAGTGAAGTGATCCCTCCTGATATTTCCTTTTTTGATGAGTTCTGCTGCATGTTAACTCCCCTGGAACAGGCGGCGGCGAATCTTGCTCAGGTTCTCAAAGAGCAGCAGTTGAGGCTCGTTTTGGCGGAAAGTTGCACTGCGGGGTTGGTCGCCGCCACGCTCTCCCGCACTCCCGGTATCAGCGCCTGGTTATGCGGTTCGGCGGTGGTCTATCAGGAAGAGACGAAGGTTGCCTGGCTGGGAGTACAAGAAGCGACGCTCAGTCAGTTCACTGCGGTGAGTCGGGAAGTTGCGATCGAAATGGTGACTGGCGTCCTGCGTCAGACTCCCCATGCGAGAATCGCCGCTTCGATTACCGGCCACCTTGGCCCCCAGGCTGAACCCGCAGAACTGGACGGAGTGGTGTTTGGTGCTGTCCAATTCGCCAATCGCCCCAATTCTCTCGTCTGCGAACGTTGGCATCTGACAGCACCTCTGGAGCCACTGCCTTCGGAGATCAGCCTGCGGTCATGGCGACAGACTGTAGCTGCAACCAGACTGTTAAATCTGATTTGTCAAACCATTCAGTTACATCAATGAATTCCAGCAGATTGCTGTAACTGAAATATGATCAACCACTTGTGTTGAATTACGTTCTTCATTGAATCTGTCTTTCCCGGCAATTTTCATAGCCAATAAAAATCGTTCACTTGATTGGTGATTAAATGTTTGTAGTCTGCCTATCATGGAAAATATGGTGCCGTCAGGCAATCACACTTTGAGGAGCAAAAGTATGGCGTGGCGCGTTGCGTTCTTTTCCTGGGTGACAGCACTGGCTTGCGTGTCATCAACGGCATCAAGTTTCGCTGCCGATCAACCCAATGTGATCATTTTTTATGCTGATGACCTGGGCTGGGGTGAAACTGGTGTGCAGGGAAATGCTCAGATTCCTACACCACATATTGATTCCATTGCCCGAAATGGCGTGCGTTTCACACAGGGTTATGTGGCAGCAACTTATTGCAGTCCCTCCCGTGCTGGCTTACTGACCGGTCGATACCCCACTCGGTTTGGCCATGAGTTCAACCGTGTTGCGAATGTCTCGGGGCTGGATCTCAAAGAAACCACACTGGCTGATCGTCTGCATCAACTGGGATACAAGACGGCCTGCGTCGGTAAATGGCACTTGGGGAATAGCCCGGAATATCGACCTACAAAACGTGGGTTTGACGAATTCTTCGGCACACTGGCCAACACGCCCTTCTTCCACCCCACCAACTTTATTGATTCACGCGTCTCGAATGAGGTGCAACCGGTGGCTGATGACGACTTCTACACAACCGACGAATATGCGAAGCGTTCGGTCGATTGGATTGAAAAGCAGAAAGGCTCCCCCTGGTTCCTGTATCTGCCATTCAATGCTCAGCATGCGCCACTTCAGGCTCCCCAAAAGTACCTTGATCGATTCCCGAATATCACTGAACCGAAACGACATCTTTTCGCCGCCATGATGTCGGCCATGGATGATGCCGTCGGCGAAGTTCTCGGAAAGGTTAAAGCCTTGGGGCAAGAAGAGAACACCATTGTGTTCTTCATCGGTGACAATGGTGGCCCCACTCGGGGAACGACTTCGCAGAATGGCCCCTTGCGAGGCTTCAAGATGACGACCTTTGAAGGAGGGCCTCGCGTCCCCTTCTTCGTGCAGTGGAAGGGAAAGCTTCCTGCCGGCAAGACGTACGACAACCCCGTCGCGAATCTGGATGTGCTGCCAACCGTGATCACTGCGGCTGGCGGGAAAGTCGAACCCTCATGGAATCTGGACGGTGTGGATCTGGCACCCTACCTCACTGGTTCAAACGCTACCAAGCCGCATGAAACGCTCTATTGGCGATTCGGCGAGCAGTGGGCCATCCGTCACGGCGATTGGAAATTGGTTGTTTCACGAGAGGGCAGCGGTGAGCCGGAACTTTACAACCTGGCTACCGATATTTCCGAATCGAAGAATCTGGCGAAAGAGGAATCTGCCAAGGCTGCTGAGCTTCAACAACTTTGGAACAAGTGGAGTGCCGAGCAGGCCGCCCCTAGCGCTGTTGATCAACCCAACGCCAACAATAAGAAGGGTGGCAACAAAAAGGGGGGAAAGAAAAAGGGGGGAAAGAAAAAGGCTGCCCCAGCGACATAAAGTTCTCAATGTTATCACTATGAATTTTCATCATTTCCAGGGCAAGATGTGTGAAAGCACGCCTTGCCCTGCGTATTTGAAGTTGCTGCGAATTGACAATGTCCAGAGCAATCTCACAGTTGACTCCTCTCCTCGTGGCAGGGCCGTGACAACGGTGAACACTCTCTGGTCACATGATATACTCATGACTTGGGGCACGCCGTGACATCGTGGGGATGGCATTGAGTCAGCGTGTTACGAAAGCACCGCTTGCAGGATTCTTTGACTATGACCGCCCAAAAACGTGCCCTGATTACCGGCATTACTGGGCAGGACGGCTCTTACCTTGCGGATCTGCTCGTCGAAAAAGGATACGACGTTCATGGCCTGATTCGGCGAACAAGTTCAATCAGCACCCAGCGAATCGAACATCTGCTGGAAGAGAGCCAGCCGAAAGTGACCCTGCACACTGGTGATCTGGCAGATACCACATCTCTGGAGCGAGTGCTCAAAGCCTCAAAGCCCCACGAGATTTATCATCTGGGTGCCCAAAGTCACGTTCATCAGTCATTTTCCCAACCCCTTTATACGGCTGACATTGTCGCCCTGGGGACGTTGCGCCTGCTGGAAGCAGCCACACAACTGGCTAAATCTCAGGAAGTGCGATTCTATAACGCCGCTTCCAGTGAAATGTTCGGAGAGGCCAAGTCTGTTCCGCAAACGGAAGCCACTCCCTTTAATCCGCGCAGTCCTTACGCCTGTGCCAAAGTCTTTGCTTATCACCAGACGATCAACCATCGCGAAGCGTACGGATTGTTTGCTGCCAACGGGATTCTCTTCAATCATGAATCACCCCGCCGCGGGGAACAGTTTGTCACGAGAAAGATCACTCTGGCCGCCGCAAGAATCAAACTGGGCCTTCAAGATAAGCTGGAACTGGGAAATCTCGACGCCAAACGGGATTGGGGCTATGCCAGAGATTACGTCGAGGCCATGTGGCTCATGCTCCAGCAGGAAACGCCAGGTGATTACATCGTGGCGACCAACGAAACCCACACGGTTCATGAATTCCTGATCGCCACGTTTGCTCACCTCGATCTTGACCCTGCGAAATACGTTCAGATCAACGAATCCCTGTTCCGTCCCAGCGAGGTGCCGCTCCTCCAGGGGGATTATTCCAAAGCCACCCGAGAACTGGGATGGAAGCCAAAAACAGACTTCCAGGGGTTGGTCAAGCTGATGGTCGAAGCAGATCTGGAATTGGCTCAGAAGGAAGTCGCAGGAACTTGTTGAAACACGGCTTTCAATGATTTTGGTGCCCGAAAGTTCAGAACAGGCGGAGGTTTTCGATGGAGGAGCGGGAAGTCCTCGATCTCTTACAGCAACTGGACGAAGCACGAAATCAGCCTCAACCTTCCGCAGAGTTTCTCGCCGCTCTCTATGACCGCTTGCGAAAGCTGGCACAGAAACTGATGAACGAGGAGCGACCAGACCACACGCTCCAGGCAACGGCCCTCGTGCATCAGGCCTACTTGCGGTTGAACGATGGGCCTGCGTCCCCACAGTGGAATCATGCCGGACATTTTCTGGGAGCGATGGCACAGGCCATGCGTCGGATTCTGGTGGATTCAGCACGCCGGCGAAAACGTCTCCGACATGGCGGCGATCACCAGCGAGTCCCTCTGGAACTGGTTGATAAAAGTTCTCACTCTGGTCAGGAACAGGATGACGAGTTTCTTCTTGGCATCGATCAGGCGTTGGAAAAACTGGCCATCCGGGATGTAGAAGCCGCACAACTTGTTCAGTTAAGATACTTCGCAGACATGACCGTGGCAGACGCGGCCAACACAATGGAAATCTCAGTAAGAAAAGCGGCCCGCCTCTGGAGATATGCCGAAGCCACTTTGAGGGTGGAGTTGGAACAATGAACTTGACATTGGCCATCCTCGCCATTCAAAACTCGCCGTTCCTCCGTGCTGTGCCCGCAGTTCCGGGCAGGCATGCCGAATATGAGTCGACTTGGCTCTCTCCGTCAATTTCGTAGCACCATAGCCTCGCCTCACATTGTGCGACGATCCCATTTGGCGGGATCGGAGGCGACATGAAATAGGCCCAGAACAAATACGGTTGATTCCCGGACTTGAAAAAGAACGAAATACGGGAAACTTGGAACTCTGGTGAAAAAGCAATCATCGAAAAGTCGCGAAAACTGTGCCGGATCAGATTCGATCGCGTCAAACCGGTCATCGACAAGTCCGCGAAACCGGTTCCCCAGTTCGTGAGAAATCCGGTTATACCAGTCGATCGCTGACAGCAAATCACCGGGAACCAGAGAGTGAAACTTCAATCGGTCAGCCACGTTGGGAATCAACCTGTTGCCAGACCTCGGCGCGCGTGAGAGTCTTCGCACCTAGCGAGAGTTCAGCCGCCCGGCGTTTTGCTTCGTTTTTGACTTCCTCCGACACCGGCAGCGGTTCGCCGGCAGAGGTGATGTCTTCCCAGAGCTGCTCGATGAGCAGCAGTTTGTCGGCGATCGACAGTCCGCGAAGTTCATCACTCAAAAGGGTCACGCCAAGGCTCCCATGCACATCAACTCAAATTGACTTACGCTCAACCATATTATGTTCAAGCCTCGTGGGGGGATGCAACGGAAGATTACGCCGGGTGGGTCAAGCCTACATTTGCTGATCCTTCCTTATGGTGCGAGAGATTCACGGGGAGCATAAAAATCGGAAGCCGCATCCCGACTATTGCGAAGAACACCAAATGAGTGATCCAAGCGATGCGGCCTTTATTGGCGAGTTTCACAGCTCTTTTATTTTCATGGGTAAGTCCATGGTCGCAATCCCGCTCAAAAGCGTCTGTCACCCGTTGAAATGAAGCCGGTTGTTAAAAAATCCTGTTTTTTTTGGCAGCACAGGATTGGCTTAATCGCACTCCAGAGAGAAGGGTTTGACGTTGTGCGGTTTCCTCGTTGAATAGCCCGAAGACCGTCCTTACGCTTGCAAGAAAATTTCCATTGAAAACGGTGGCGCTTCCATGAACGAGTACGACATTTTTGCGGCTGCTCTGGAGATCGAGGATTCCGCAAGTCGCCAGGAATTTCTCACACGTTCCTGTGGTAAGGATGTCGAACGACTGAAACGAGTGGAAAAGTTGCTGGCGGCAGATCACTGGAGAGGGCAGCATCCGGTCGCCGGATGGAAACCCGTGACGGTGAAAGAGGAGTCCACCGAGAAGGATGAGCAGTGGCAGGAACTTGTCCGCCAGATGGAACCTGCCACACGTTCGGGTTCGCAGGGGCGGATAGGCCATTATGAAGTCATGCGTGTGATTGGGCAGGGGGCGTTTGGAATTGTCGCAGAAGCCTGGGATACGAAGCTTGAGCGGCAAGTGGCCATCAAAATGCTCTCGCCAGAGTTCTCGGCCACATCCCCACCACGCAAGCGATTTTTGCGGGAAGCCAGGTTAGCCGCTCAGATTGGTCATGAGAATGTCGTGGCAATTTATGCGGTTGAAGACCAGCCGTTCCCTTATCTGGTGATGGAATACGTTCCGGGACTGACGTTGCAGCAATTATTGGATCAGGCAGGCCCGCTGGAGCTTTCACAAATTGTCAGCATTGGTCGGCAGTTGGCATTGGGGCTAAGGGCCGCCCACAACGCGGGGATGATTCATCGCGATATCAAGCCAGGAAACGTGCTGTTGGGAAACGGTGCTGACAGCCGGGTCAAGTTGACGGATTTCGGCTTGGCACGAACGACGGATGATGCGAGCCAGACACAAAGTGCCGTGATTTCGGGGACACCGCTCTACATGTCGCCCGAACAGGCCCAGGGACACACACTGGATGCCCGCACCGATTTGTTCAGCCTGGGGAGCGTATTATACGCGATGTGCACGGGTCGGGCGCCATTTCGTGCGTCTTCGATCCTTGACGTCATGAAGCGGGTCGTTGAAAAACCCGCACGGAACATGCGGGAGATTATCCCCGAACTTCCCGAATGGCTTTGCCAGCTTGTGGAAGACTTGCATACCAAAGATCCGATAGAACGATTGTCGACGGCAGAAGAAGTGGTCCAACGGTTTAACCGGCAATCGCGGCGGCAATCTTCCGCTCCGACAGTCGTGGCCCCTGTGGTCGAACGTGAGGCCAGTCCAGAGACAAGACAGCCTGCAGTTGTCGTAACGTCTGAACCGCCGGCGACATCGTTCCTATTGCCAGAAAGGTGGAAGAGAAAGCCCGTGCTGGCCGCTGTGGGGCTGCTGCTTCTGATGGGAATACTGGGGGTAAGTGAAGCCTCCGGTGTCACACGGATGGCGGGCGTGGTGGTTGAAATGGTCTCGCCTCGGGGAACGCTGATCCTGACCATTGAAGACCCAAATGTGGAAGTGGTGATCGATGGAGAAGACCTTTCCATTTCGGGAGTGGGGGTACATCGACTCCGCGTCAGTGCAGGGACGCATGCGGTTGATACGGTCAAATCAGGACAGGTTTTCCAACAGCAGCAAGTCACAGTGCGGCGTAATGGCGAGCAGGTGCTGGTGATTCAACAGACACCTCCTGAGAGCTTACCTCAGAAGGGTATTGCGCAAAATCTACCCGTTCCGATGGTTCTGACTCAAAGTCAGCCATCACCGACTTCCCTCCCCACTGTTGATACTAAGCCCACGGCCACCACGCAGCCTGCTCCCGCATCACGCCAGTCTGTTTCCGTGGAAAACGTCGATCAATCCCATGATCGAAAAGCGGCGGTCAGGTTCATCGAACGAGGTGGTTTCGCAACGGTGCAGGTGGGAGACAAAACGCTGCGTTGCAGCAAGCTGGACGAATTGCCCAAGGAGCCGTTCCAGTTACTGGCGGTCGAATGCTACCGGGGTTCGACGGTCAAAAACGCGGATAGCGAACTTCTGACGCACCTGCCATCGCTGCACACCATTCGGTTGGAAGAGCTTGAGTCGCTCAATTCCCGAGCCATTCTCGCTCTGGAAGACCTGCCAAATCTGACGACGTTGACCACCTCATTCCCAACGCCGGATCCTGGAGTGCTGACAAAACTGACTCAGTTTCCCGGTATGAAAATCCTGAATATCAACACGGGAGACCGACGCGTCAGTCCCGAAGAAATCAATCGATTAAGTTCGCTCGGTTCACTGGAGTCGTTGAGCCTGTTCGTCAATAGTGAGGCTCAGCCTGTACTCGAACTCCTCACGCACTTTCCGCGACTGGAGACGCTGTCCATTGGACTTCCTGAACTTCCGGACGATGTCGATGTGTTTGGTTTTGTGAACCCCGAGGCTCCACTCAAGATTGTCACCTGGTTTGCCAGAAATCAGATCTGGAAAGCCAATTTTGCCTCGATCAAGAATTTTCCAATTGTCAGCTTGCGGGTCTTTAATGCGAGTTTGAATGCCCGAGCTTTGGAGCAACTGGCCGAACGAGGGATCACCTTCCTGACGCTCGACCAGTCGCACTATCGCCCGGAAGATCTGGTCAAACTGGCGGGCGGGAAGGGGGTCAGGCAACTGCACCTCATGACGCAAGGCCAGACCGATCAGGATCTGTTGCCGCTGGAAAAACTGACGAACGTGGCAGTGATCACACTGGGAGGGGTCAACCTGACGGAACCAGCCATTGCCAAGCTCTCTCTCGCCCTGCCCCAGACGCGCATCGTCTCCACACAGTCGGGGGGAGTCTGGCTTGATGGCGAACGTCTCAAGTAGTTTTCCGGGGCACACTGTCTGGCCTTGAAGCCGATGAAGATCTCGACCAGCGCGTCCTGAAGTTTATCGACTTTAGCGATTAACTTCTGATTGCAGCACGTTTAGCTGGCTCTGTCCGTGATCACGAGGATCAAGCCGGCGACTCCTTCTTCAGGACGGTGACGAAACCGGTTCCATGGTGTCGGTTTCCGTTCCCAATCGGTGAATACGTTCACCGCCAACAACGGCTCCGCTCCCCAGTCTCAAAGAGAATGCGCGAGTCAACTCGGCTCCAAACAGCATCACCTGCATGGAGTAATACATCCAGACCAGGAAAATGACGATCGAACCCGCCGCTCCGTAAGCACTGCCCACACCGCTTTGATGGAGATAGAACGCGATACCGATCTTTCCCAACAGGAAGAGGATGGCGGTCACAGTGGCCCCCAGAGCCGTATCTCTCCAGGTCAATGAAACATCCGGCAACCAGCGGAAGATGGCTGCAAACAACAGGACATAGACGAGAAAATTGATTCCGGGATCAGAGAATTGCAGCAGTGACTGTGTGGCAGGAACCACATTGGTGGCGATCTTCCCGAGTGATGTCACGATCAGGCTGAGCACAAATGAAGTCAGAACCAGCAGGCCAATTCCAAAGATCATAAAGAATGACAGAATCCGGTCTTTGATAAATCTCCACCAACTGGCCGTCCGATGAGGGGGGACTTCCCAGATGGTATTGAGTGCGTCCTGAAGTTCGACAAACACAGCCATCGCACCCACCACCAGCGTGACAACTCCGATCACGGTGGCGATAAATCCGTGGCTCGACTTACGTGTCTGAGCCACAATTGACCCGACAATCTGGGCGGCTTCTTCGCCCACCACTTCACGCATCTGCTGGGTGACTTCACCGCGAGCCACATCGTTGCCAACAATCATGCTGACCAGACCCACCGAGATCACGGCCAGCGGAGCCAGTGAGAGAATCGCATAAAAAGCCAGCGAAGCCCCTAAACGGGGCCCTTTGTGAGACAACCACTCCCTTCCAGCGTCAATAAATACGTTGGCGACGGCTCGAAAAGTCACACGCTTCACCAGAGGCATACTGCATTCCGAGGGGAGGATTCGTCGCGGCAATATCAGGACAATGAACAGCAGGCAATCGCAAGTTCGGTCGTTATTATCTGGCAATCAGCCAGCCAAACTCACGAGAAAGATAGGCGACCTGCTCAAAAAGTCCAATATGGCACTGAAGAAATGACCCTGAAAAACTCTGGTGTTTCACAAATGACCAGTGCCACTTCCACCCCGCATCCCCTACCAACGAGCCGGAAGCGTCAGCGACGGACACTCGCATTAGTGACCTCACAATCGGGAGCGAGAGGGATTCAAGAAAAATGATTTGGGTCGAAGGGTTGTTGAAGAAGAACTTGTGGCGGCGGAGTGATTGATAAGTTCTGCCCATCGCTGACGCTCAATGGCACTTACTTTGTGGTTTCGGCTCACTTTCCTGAGGACTGGCACGACATTTGCGCCCTGCGGATGAAGGGGTTTTTTCTTCATCCGCAGGGAAGCGATATGTCTGTCAGTAATCCGCCCACCAGCCAGCCTGAACTGGAAGCCGCACTCCGCCATTTTGGGGAACTTCTCGGCCACATGGAAGTCGACGAGCTGCTGGCGCTGGGGCCGGCGACCGTCTACACGGCCTCGGTGACGACCTGGCTCATGGTCTATCAGAGACTGCACGCCGGTTGCACCTTGCAGACCGCTGTCGATGCCCTGGTCAAGTCGGATCCGGATTTCCTGCCCCCCAACAAGCGTGTCCGCGGCAAGTCGCTGTCGACGGCGACCGGATCTTACAGCCAGGCCCGCCAGCGGTTGACGCCGGAAATTACGGACCATGTCGCCGATCGTGTGTTCGATTCGTTGATGGCCGCGACCCCTCCGCTTGTGGAGAATCGGCGCGTCTTCCTGGTCGATGGCACGACACTGGCCCTCGCGCCCACGAAGTCGTTGAAAGCCTCTTTCCCGCCCGCCTCCAATCAGTACGGCCCAGGAACCTGGCCGATCGCCCACCTGGTGGTCGCACACGAGATTTCGGGGGGAGTCGCATTACGGCCGGAACTGGCTGGGACAGAAGTTTGGTCCCGAGGCGGAAAGCGAAACAACGCTGGCCATCCGGATGATGCCGCGATTGCCGGCCCGATCGATTGTGGTCGCCGACCGCAACTTTGGCATCTTCGCCGTGGCCTTCGCTGCCAGACAGGCAGGGCACGACACGCTGGTGCGGCTCACGGATCAACGGTTCGCCGCCGCCCGCAAGAAAGCTCGGGACGATGTCCTCTGCTGGATTCCCACCGCCCAGGAACGGAAATCCCGTCCCGATCTTCCCGCCGACGCCCGCATCGATGGCTGGCTGCACGACATCCCGCTGGCGAATGGCAAACGACTGCGGCTGTTGACCACCTGGCCCTGTTCCAGCGCGCAGGCTGCTGCTATTGACCAGCAGCGACAAGACGTGGAAACCGACATCCGCGACCTGAAGCTGGTCCTGAAATTTGAGGAATTTCGCGGCAAAAACGCGGCCATGATCCGTAAGGAACTGGCCGCGGGCATTGTGGCCTACAATCTGGTGCTGCAGGTTCGCCGACTGGCCGCCGAGCGGGCGAAGGTGCCTCCCCGGAAATTGAGTTTTTCCAGGGTCTATAGCGCCGTGCGAACAATTCTGCTGTCGGGCCTCTCGCGCTCAGCCGCCGACTGGCAAGCCAACTTCGACCTCGTGCTACAGCTCGCCAGCCAACGGAAAATCCCCAACCGCCCCGGCAGAAGCTATCCCCGAAAAGCCCTGGTCAAACGCAACAAATCCACCAGCGGAAAAATCAAAAATCCCAACAAGCAAACAAAGTAAGTGCCATTGCGCGTTAGCGACGGGCATGACTTATTAATCACTCCCCCGCCACGAGTTCTTCTTCAACACCCCTGCGACCCAAATCATTTTTCTTAAATCCCTCTCGCTCTTTGATTGTGAGATCACTAATGCGAGTGGCCGCCGCTGACGCTTCCGGCTCGTTGGTATGGTGTCGGGGAATCGGCAGGCGAGAGTCACGTAGGGCAGGCTCCCGCCTGCCGGTTTGATGTACTCCATAGCTAATGATGGCCGCTAGAAACATCGGCAGGCGGGAGCCTGCCCTACTCCTACTTGATCAGTCGCGGCAGGCTACTCGTCATTTGGAATCTCCGTACTCTATGCTTCTGGGAGGGTGGGCGTGGAAAAATTGCTCGCATCGCCATTCGTCATTTGCGCCAAACACCGGCAACGCAGTGCTTCCAAGTACATCGCCTCAAAATATGGCCGGAGCGGACGATCGAGTCGTTCGTGCTCGTCGATGATATGGTCTTTGTCGGTATCCGAAAGCCTGCATGTAAAGAACAGCCATCCAAACAGATGCGGTGTGGTCTGTGTCATCATGCTTGGGAGTTCCGTCTCCGCGAGCTTGCGTGCCTTCTGATCGTCCGTAAGAAATGCCTGCCTGGTTTTTCGGGCAAACGCAATCGAGGATAGTTCACCTTTGCTCAAGCGTCGGCGGCTTTCGAGCACGGCGACATCCTGAAGGTCCGCTATGTCGAGGCTGTAAGCAACGATGCGTTGACTGTCAGTCTCCCGCTTTAGCCGAAGTTTGAGCTCTTCTTCCTCCGGTATTGTCGATGCTCGTTGCTTGTGAAGGCACTCATAGATGACGAATGACGTGCAGCAGAATGAACATTTCGCGTCTCGGGCGGCAGCGTACAAACGCTGGGACGACAACACGTTCCACAGCGAGCATGTGTCGGCCACATTGAGTGTATGAAACTGCGATGGGTCAGTCGCCATGAGCAAGGCTCTCCCCGTAGATCGCAGCCACAGTATGAATGGTTTGTGGCGAGACCAACAACATCTCAGCGAGACGTCCCGCAGAGATCGCGTCTTGCCGATAAGCTCGAAAACAGAGGTCAACGTAGAAGGTCGACAGCCCACGTTTGAGCATATCCAACTTGCGGGATCGCGATGCTGTGGACAGCGTCACGGGCAACTCCACGTCGATTTTGGCATCCGGTGGAACGGCGGCCGCCCTCAATTGTATGGCGGTAGCGTCATCAATCATTCCTGCATCCCGCAAAGCAAAAGACAGCGCTGTGGTACTGACCTTCAGTTTACCGGCCCAATCGAGTGCCTTTTCAATTGACCATCGGTTCCCGTCCGGAATGCCTCGCAAGAAGTCCGGCGGCATGAGGTATTGCGAAGCGAATGTGTTCGCGCGAACTTCCGAAAGATCGGTTTTATTCCAAGTCGCGAATGATACGTTGACGTCCTTCCCATCATCCAGAATGGCATGTGCGGCCTCGTGAGCCGCCGTGAATCGTTGGCGGTAGATGTCTTCCGAGAAATTCACGAGCACACAAGGGCCGGCAAACGGATGGCGAACAAAAAGGCCTGATATCGTCGAAGAAGTAAGCTGCCGACGAAAAACATGCAGACCACTTGTTCGCAAATCACCAAAGATATCCATTCCGACCTGGTTAACCTGATACCCCAGATGAGTACGTAGTGCTTTAGCGGCGTCAACACCGTGCTGCTTGAAGTAGTTCCGACGTTTGCGAAACGCGAATGGCTTCCGATTCAAGACCGGAACCATGCTCATCAGGTACTCTTCGCATTCGCAAAGGAAGAGGACTTCTTGGATCGCCCATCGGTCTTCGGCTGACAAGTCGTCGCCGTGCATGCGAAACAAGGTGTCTGTCTGTTCAAATGGAGCGAGCTTCTCATTCGACAAAAAGAATTTGTAATCGCACTTGTAGAAGTCGGCGATGATCAAGATGTGGTCTCCTGTCGGCTCACGGGTGCCGCACTCATAGGCGGTAAGCACATCGACGGGGATGCCCGTCCCGCTGGCGACGTAGGCCACGGTTGCCTGAAACTGTTCCCGATAGCGGGACAGCTTCGATCCGAGAATCGCAAGATCAAGCGCCATGTCCCACCTCAGTAATACTGCCGGATGTAGCCGTACGCCCGGTCAAACAGGTTTTAGTCTTTGTGCAGGTGGTACTTCAGCAGCGTCTTGGGGAGTACCTTCTGGACTTCGCGTTCACCTGCTGAAGTCATGTAGGGCAGGCCCCCGCCTGCCGGTTCGGCGGAAGGTTTTCAAGGCCTTGACCACAAGTCGAGCAACAACACGAGCCGGAAGCGCTACGAGCCGAAATCGTCACGAGCCGGAAGCGTCAGCGACGGGAATGGCTAATTAATCACTCCGCCGCCACGAGTTCATCTTCAACACCCCTCCGAACCAAAACATTTTTCTTGAACCCCTCTCGCTCTTTGATTGTGAGATCATTAATGCGAGTGTTCGTCGCTGACGCTTCCGGCTCGTTGGTTAGGTGTTGGGGAATCGGCAGGCGGGAGCCTGCCCTACTTCATCTTCATGCACCCCACAAACGGCTCAACCACCCTTCTTTTGGAGCTTAGCCCATTCGTCCTTCAAGGTGACGGTGCGGTTGAAAATGGGTTTTTCAGTGGTGGTGTTGAGGTCGAGGCAGAAGTAGCCTAAGCGTTCAAATTGGCAGCGGTAGCCGGCCGGTTGAGACTGAATCGACGGCTCCAGCTTCGCATCGGGAATGACGACCAGTGATGTTGGACTCAGGTAGGTCTTCCAGTCTTCTGTCTCGGGAATGGAGGCCAGATCCTCCACGCTGAAGAGCGGACTATAGAGCCGCACTTCGGTGCTGATCGCATGCGGGGCCGAGACCCAGTGGATGGTTGACTTGATCTTCCGGCCATCGGGTGTATTACCGCCTTTGGTCTCGGGATCGTAGGTGCAGCGCAGCTCAATAATCTCGCCGGTCGCGGGGTCTTTAATCGCTTCTTCGCACTTGATGACATAGGCCCAGCGCAGCCGCACTTCTCGCCCCGGAGCCAGACGGAAGAACTGCTTGGGGGGATCTTCCATGAAGTCGTCCCGCTCGATGTAAAGCTCGCGGCTGAACGGCACTTTCCGGCTGCCGGCAGAAGGGTCTTCAGGGTTGTTGACGCAGTCGAATTCTTCTGTCTGACCTTCGGGATAGTTGGTTAGCACAATCTTCAGTGGCTTCAAAACGCCCATGACACGCGGAGCGGTCTTGTTGAGATCGTTACGAACAGCGTTTTCCAGCACGACAAGATCGGTCAGTCCATTGAAACGGGTCACGCCAATCGTTTCGCAGAAGTCGCGCATGGCGGCGGGGGTATAGCCCCGGCGGCGGATGCCCGCGATGGTCGGCATCCGTGGGTCATCCCAGCCATCGACGATCTTCGCTTCGACCAGTTCGAGCAACTTGCGCTTGCTCATCACAGTATAGGTCAGGTTGAGGCGGGCGAACTCGATCTGCTGCGGGTGATAAATTTCAACAGCGTCAATCAACCAGTCATAGAGCGGGCGGTGAATCTCGAATTCCAGCGTGCAGATGGAGTGCGTGATCCCTTCGATGGAATCGCTGTAGCCGTGGGCGAAGTCGTACATCGGGTACAGGCACCAGGTATCGCCCGTGCGGTGGTGGTGAGCGTGCCGGATACGATAGATCACCGGATCGCGCAGCAGCATGTTGGTGTGGCCCATGTCGATCTTGGCGCGAAGAACATGGGCGCCATCGGGAAACTCTCCCGCGCGCATGCGGCGGAAGAGTTCGAGATTTTCTTCGACCGACCGGCTGCGGTATTGATTCTCGACACCGGCCTGTGTGACGGTGCCGCGTTGCTCACGGATTTCGTCGAGAGTGGAACTGTCGACGTAGGCTTTTCCCTTCTCAATGAGAAGTTCGGCCCACAGATAAAGCTGCTCAAAATAATCGCTGGCGTAATAGAGGCCATCCCATTCAAAGCCCAGCCAGCGGACGTCTTCCTGGATGGAGTTGACGTACTCGATGTCTTCTTTGGTGGGGTTGGTGTCGTCGAAGCGGAGGTTGCACTTTCCGCCGAATTTTTTGGCGATGCCAAAGTTCAGGCAGATCGACTTGGCATGACCAATATGAAGATAACCGTTGGGTTCGGGCGGAAAGCGGGTGTGTACTTTTCCGCCGAAACGCCCCGAGGCGTTATGGCTTTCGATGATTTCGTGAATGAAGTTATTGGCAGCGGGGGCGGGAGCCGTCGAATCCGTCGACATGAATCAACTTTCCGATAAAGCAAAATACGAACAATGCTGGTGGCAATACCTTGTTGTGGCCAAATTGGCAGATCGAATCAAGCACGGCCAGCCAGAGATTCCGATTAGGCGTGGTTTTCCTTCAGTTACGAAGGGTTCGAGGCCGAAATGTTAAGGGATGAAGGGCAGTCTTCCTGAGCGGTCACGGCAATTTCTGCCGCCGCAGGTTGCTGCCATTGCTGGACAGGAATGCCCTGTGGAACATTTGCCGATGGCCCCGTCGCTCACCGTGGCCCCAATGCTTTCTGCGGATCAGGTTCTGGAACTGCTGTTCCGTACGTCCCATGTTCTGAAAATGGAGCTGGATTCCCAGTTAAGCCAATGGAACATGACCGAAGCCCGGTACGGGTTGCTCAAGCTTCTGGCGGATCGTCACCCTGAGGGAATCCTGCAAACTGAGTTGGCCCGGCTGCTGATGCAGTCCGAATCGAATATTTCCATGCTGGTGGATCGCCTTCAGGCTGATGGTGTGCTGGAACGCATCACGCCCAAGGGAGATCGTCGCAAACGTCTGCTTTGTCTGACACCGGCCGGCCTGGAACTTTGGAACGTGGTGGAGCATGTGCGTTACCGCTGGGCCGAGGCCTCGCTCAGTTCGCTGGGAGAAGATCGCAAAGTCCAACTGGGAATGTGGCTGAAAGCCATCCTGCGAGATCTTCGTCCTGAAGAAGTGGCCACACTCCCCGCAGCACGTTTCTGGCGAAGGGAGGCTTCCTGATGCACGCCCCAATAAAGACTTCCCGATGGAGCAGCCCTTCCCCCCGGCAGGCGGTGATCATCGTCATTTGCTGTGGATGGCTACTGAGTGGTCTGACTGGTTGTTCGCGCAATTTCTGGCGGACGCAAGCCGACTTCGACACTTATAATGAAGTCCTCAAGAAGACGCGCGATCCGCGCTGGGATCTTCCCCGCGTGACGGTCGAGGCCGACGGGCGCAGCCGCTTCTATGATCCCTTTGATCCCGATCATGAACCACTGCCACCCGATGATCCCGCCGCTGCCCAATACATGGTGCGGGCCAGTGGGTGGAATGGCTACAAAAGCTGGCACAAGCTGGGCGAATCGCTCACGGTTGAGAACCCTCAGTGGTTGGCCAATTTCGGCTTTTCGCCTGAGTTGATTCCCGGCCGCAGCGATGAATTTGTCAGCACCGAAAAGCAGGCGGCTGATGTCCTGAATCAAGAAATTCCGGCTATTTTACCGACTGAGATCAACGCACTCCCGATGTCCAAAATTCCGGCAAAGTCTGGAGATGCCTCTTCGGGAGAGATTCAACTGGCCAGTCATGAGGTTGTGGCTCAGACCACATTTGACGGGCTGTTGCCACCTCTGCCCATTCCAGCGGCTCCCGGGTTTGAAGAGACTCCCGGTCAGGGGGTGAATTCTGCACCCACGCCCGTTCTCACTCCCGTTGTGGAACCCGCTCCTTTGCCCGGTGTAGCCACTGAGGCCAATGAGACACCTGTGATTGCCACAGACGACGACGGCAAGGCTCTCACCACCGGGCGAAGTGTCCCGACCCTCAATGACCTGACGCTGGAGCAGGCCATTGAACTGGCGAATCTGAACAATCGCAATTACCAGTCAACGATCGAAGATGTCTATCTGGCTGCGCTCGACCTGACGTTTGAACAATACCAGTTCAACGTGAGATATCTGGGCTTTGGCGGTGAACCCAATGGCTCCCTGGAATATCGCAATTCGCCCCGCGGCCCCAACAATCTGGCCATGGGCAGCGCATTCGGCGTCAGCCAATTTCTTCCCACCGGGGGACAGTGGATTGCCGAGCTGACGAACAACACGTTATGGCTGTTTTCAGGCCCCAATCAGACGAATAGTGTCTCGATCCTCAGTTACTCGCTTGTGCAGCCATTGCTGCTCGGTGCCGGTCGGAAAGTTGTGATGGAAAACCTGACGCAACAAGAGCGTCAGGTTCTCTACAGTGTCCGGTCGTTAGCCCGCTTCCGGAAGATTTTCTTCAGTGACACCGTCATCAACGGGCCAGGTGGTGGATTTCTGGGGCTGTTGCGTCAGTACCAGCAGGTTCGTAACCAGAAAGACAACATTCAGGCGCTGATTGTTCAGGTTGAACGACTGCGGGCACTTAATTCCGCGAAGCCGCAGGTTTTCAGTGTTCGGGTGGAACCTTTTCCGCTGGATTTGAACCCACCGCCGGAATTCGCCGAGCAACTGGTTCTGAATCCCGCGAAACTGGAAATCGGTTGGAGTGGCCCGATGACGGCCGAGACACGGACACGGTTACTTGCGCTTTCTGCAAACGCAAGCTGGCGAATCGCTGTGGAGTCGATGTACCGGCAACTGGAAACGGAAACGATCAGCCTGGATATCGCTCAGCTGGTTACCCGTCTGGCGAATTCGGAAAACGCCCTGCGGTCTGCAGAGCGATCGTTCCAGGATAACCTTGATCAGTTCAAATTCCAGCTGGGCATTCCCACCGACTTTCAGCTTTCCATTAAGACGGAATTGCTCAAGCAATTTGAGTTGATCGATCCACGACTCAACGAACGGGAAAATGATGTCATTAGTTTTATCAGCGACATCAGCCAGCTGGATGATAAAGTCGTGGATTCCAGGACATTTTACGGCGTCGCTGATCGTCTGGTCGAAATGATGGATCGGATTGAACGAGACAGCCTGGAAACAGTTCGGAACGATTTCCAAAGGGTGGCTGCCAATGAAACGTATCGTGTCTCGCGGCTGCCAGAATCCCGACTGCGAGAACAATACCGCAAGAACCTGGAGCGCGATGCCCAGGTGTTCCAATCACAAATTCAGGATTTTGCGTCCATTCGTGAACGCATCGACATCCTTCGCAGCCGTCCCCAGGACGCCGTCTGGACGCCCGCTCAGTGGAAAGATGCCGTTGATGAACTCAAAAAATGCCGAGAAAAACTGCTTCAGGTGACGCAAAGCCTTAAGGTGGTTCAATTGGGTCTGCGTGTGGAACTCATCAAACTGGCCGATTTTGATCTGGGATTCGATAACGTCGTTGAACAGGCCATCGAAAACCGGCTTGACCTGATGAATCAGCGGGCCTTTGTGGTTGATAGTCGTCGACGAATGGAAGTGGCCGCCAACCGGTTACAAGCTCAGGTCAATCTCGTCGCAGAAGGAGATATTGGGACATCGGCGGGGAATAAACCCTTCGATTTCCGGGGTTCAAACAGCCAGTACCGCGCGGGCGTTCAGGTGACTGCGCCACTTGATCAAATAATTGAGCGGAACAATTACCGCGAATCGCAGATTAATTACCAGAGGTCGCGTCGCGATTACATGGCCCTGGAG
The DNA here is from genome assembly GCF_056500625.1 of Planctopirus sp. SH287. Lineage (NCBI taxonomy): Bacteria > Pseudomonadati > Planctomycetota > Planctomycetia > Planctomycetales > Planctomycetaceae > Planctopirus > Planctopirus sp. SH287. The sequence goes on from NZ_CM151403.1 coordinate 5,474,649, forward strand.
GATGATGTCAAAGCAGATGTTCGGGCCGAGTGGCGGCAATTGGCTGTCCTACGCCAGAATTTTGAAACAGCTCGACAAACATTGCGGTTTTCCGCCATGCAGCTCGATCTGGCCATTGAGAACAATAATGCACCCACAGCCGCTGCCGGTGGCAACGCCGGTCGTACCAATCAGGGCGGTAATACTGGTTTGAATTTGCTGAATGCCTTGAACGCTGTCCTGAGTGCTCAAAACGATCTGATTGGAATTTGGGTCGATTACGAGCGTAATCGCATTAACATTTACCGTGACATGGATATCATGCAGGTGGACGAACGGGGGATCTGGATCGATGAGATCTACCAATCCCGCTTGTCACCTGCCGATTCTGCCAATAATGAGCCTGCCTATGACACCGCCAGCCTCCCCCCGACAGCCGCACGCATCGTCTCCCTGGGAACTCAAGAGCTCCTCCAGCGAGAACGATCCGTCGTATCTCGAACTGGACGGATTGACACACCAGCCCCCGCATCCATCGACATCTACGCCGGCTTCGGCAGTGGAGTCGCCCTCAGCGATCGGGCAGGAAGTTCCACCGGTAGCATCCAGCAAGCCAGCTACGAAACCCCCAGCGGCTCCGAGCCGGTCATCCACAGTGGAGGCCTCCAAACGGGAACTGGCGAAGAAGCGCAAAGGGGGATGGGGCAAATGGATCGCACTGGCACTCCTGTTGGCAGCTGGAGTGGGTGGCGTTCTCATGTTCCCGCAATTCGGGATGATCAAAGCCGCCCCTGATGAAGCGGCTGACGGAGTCATGACCAGCGCGGTTCGACTGGGCGACATGCAGGTGCTCGTCACAGAAACCGGGACACTGGACAGTGCACGCAATGCGATCCTCACTTCACAGGTGGAAGGCACGACTACCATCATCAGCATTGCCCCTGAAGGGACATTCGTAAAGGAAGGGGATATTGTCTGCGAGCTGGATTCCTCTGCCCTTGTTGACCGCGAGACCACCCAAAAAATCAGCCTGACGCAAGCGGAAGCGCTCCTTTCACAAGCGCAGGAAAACGTCGAAATCCAGAAAACACAAAACGAGAGTGATATCGCTGCGGCTGAGTTGAAACTGTCGTTGGCGTTGCTCGATCTGCGGAAGTTTGAAGAAGGTGAGTTTCTTCAGCAGGTCAACGAATTGTCTGGAGCCGTGACGTTGGCTCGAGAAAACCTCTCGCGTGCTGAAGAATCGCAGGCTTTTGTTCGCCGCATGGTTCAAAAGGGTTATCGCAGCCAGAACGATCTGGAAGCCGAGCGTATTGCCGTGACCAAGGCAGAGATCGATCTGAAGGTGGCAGAAGAAAAGCTCAAGGTGCTCAAAGAGTTTACTTACGTTCGTACGTTGGAAGAGCTTCAGGCGAATGCCAAGGAATTCGAGCGTGAGATTCATCGCGTGAAGCGGAAGTCTGTGGCGGCTTTGTCGCAGAAGCAGGCCGAGCTTTCCAAATGCGAACTGACGTTCAAAGTCGAGACGGATAAATACGAAAAGCTGCGTGTTCAGATTGCCGCCTGTACGATCCGCGCGCCGCAGGATGGACAGGTTGTCTGGGCTAACTCACGTGATCCTCGCCGGTCGGACACCGCTGTCATTGAAGAAGGTTCTGTCGTTCGCGAACGTCAGGCGATCATCAATCTCCCCGACTATGATGCGATGAAGGTGAATGCCCGTATTCATGAAAGCCGGATCAGTCTGGTTCGCACCGGATTGCCCGTCCGTGTGAGAATTGACGCTTATTCGGGCGAAGTTTTTGCGGGAGTGGTGGATACCGTTTCCTCAGTCCCCCTTTCCAACAATTCGTTTGCTCGCGGCGACGTGAAAGAATACGAAGCGTCGGTGCGTCTGACCGATACCGTTGCCAAGATCAATAAGCTGCGTCCAGGCTTGTCGGCCAATATCGAAATTGTCGTTTCAGAACTTCAGGATGTTCTGCTCGCTCCAGTTCAGGCTGTGGTGACCATTGGTCGTGATCAGTACTCGTGGGTTCGCAAGGACGAAGGCTATGAACGCAAGACCATCAAGATAGGCCGCACAAATGATCGCCAGATTGAGATCAGGGAGGGCTTGGCTGATGGTGACCGTGTGGTCATGAATCCCCGGACGTTTTTTGCGAAAGAAGTGGGCCAGTTAGAAAACGAGTTAGCGAAGAAAGAAGCCGAACAAACCGGAGCAGAGGGAGTACGTCGTCCCGGTGGGCGTGGGCCGGGTGGCCAAGGCGCGGGCGGCCCCGGTATGGGCAATCGCGGCATGGGCGGCCCGGCTGGTGGCCCCGGATTCAACGGAGCCGGGCCTAATCCGGCCGGCCCTAATCCGGCTGGCCCTGGCAATCCAGGTAACGGGCCACGCAGTGGTGAAGCGGCCGGTGGGCCACGACGCGGGGAAGGCCGCACTGGCGGAATGCCAGCTGATGGTCTCCCTGTCACAGGAGCGCCTTCCGCAGGTTCCCCAGCAGAATTCCCGGCATCACCGGCAATTCCTCGTGCCGCGATAGCCGGTGAAACGCCCAGTGGATTACCTCTTGGATCACCACTTGCGTTGCCTCCTGAATCATCTCCCGGATCACCCCGTGAAAAAAGCGGTGAAAGTGCGGGAAGCTTGCAGGCTCCTGAGCTTCCCACCACTGAAGTATCTCGTGGTCGACAGCAGCCCACATCTGCTCCGGAACTGCCTGCCAGCGGCAACTGACCGGGGGCAACTGAACTGGAAACGCTCCTTCTTCCGAGTCTTGAAGCATGAAGTATGCCGCCCGGCTGATTGATATCCATAAAACGTACCAGCTTGGTGAGCATCTGGTGCGTGCCCTGCGCGGTGTTTCCGTCGACTTTCCGGAAGGTGACTATGTTGCCATCATGGGGTCATCGGGGAGCGGCAAAAGCACCATGCTCAACCTGCTGGGGGCGCTCGACCGTCCAACGGATGGACAATACATACTGGCAGGCCATGATGTCAGCGAACTCAATGACGATCAGCTGTCTGAAATTCGCAACAAGCTGATTGGCTTTATCTTTCAGTCTTATAATCTGATCGCCCAGTACACGGTGCTGGAAAATATTCAGGTTCCGCTTCACTATCGGGCCGATCAACGAACCATTAGCCCCCAGGATATGAACCGCTGTCTGGATCTGGCAGCTCGCGTCGGATTGGCTGAACGATTGGATCACCGCCCCTTTCAGCTTTCGGGGGGGCAACAGCAGCGCGTGGCGATTGCGCGTGCTCTGATCAACGATCCCGAAATCATCCTGGCTGACGAACCGACCGGAAACCTGGACTCGGCCACCGAACAGGAGATCATGGCGCTCCTGGGAGAACTGAATGCGGAAGGCCGCACAATTATTATGGTGACGCACGAAAATTCTGTCGCCCGCCGCGCGAAGCAGCAGATCATCATGAAAGATGGCCTGATCGCAGGCTACGGCCTCTTCACCAACGACGCCCACAGTAAATAACGCCTGTAAATAACGCCTGTTGCCCCGACCTGATACGAAACTCAGACATTAACAGCGAGTTTTGGCGTAGGGGGGCGTGGCAGACGATTTGGATGATGCCGGGTTGAGGCCGGGTTGAGGCCGCATAAGCCTGACCCAGCACCACCATTCCTGGGAAGCTCCACTGGACGCGAAGTACACTGAGACGCATTTCCATTTGAAATAGCGATCTGTGTGCCATGCTGACCGCTTTGAGAGAAAGCGTGTTTTTGCGGTCATCAACGCGCTATTTCAAAGTGCGTTTCGCGTAACATCGTTGCATCCGTACGTGTTGATAAGTAGCATGTCAGACAAGTAAACAACCCCTTCCGGGAGCTGGCATGGAAATTGACGCCATTGAACCTCGCCAGACGACGGCAGACCTGGTCGTCGAGCGGTTAGCGAAGGTGATTAAAGATCGCCAACTCATGGCCGGAGAGCGACTCCCTGGTGAGCATGATCTCGTCGAGCAATTGAAAGTGAGCCGCCCGGTGTTGCGGGAAGCGCTCGCCCGACTGCAGAGCATCGGACTCGTCGATATTCAGCGCGGGCGCGGGACGTTCGTGGGAAATGCGACAAGTCTGGCGAACTGTGTGCGGTTATTGCGATCCGCCGTCACGATCTCGCCGCAGGAGTTGCGGTCGTATGCCGAATTGCGGACCGCGATTGAAGTGCAAGCCGCACGTCAGGCGGCCGAGCGTGCGTCGGAGGAGCAGGTCGCGGAACTGGCAGTGCTGCTCAAGCAACTTGATGACGACGAGTTGCCGTACCCGGTGGCGTTGGAACTCGACTTTCAGTTTCATCGCAAGTTGCTCGACATCTCGGGCAACGCGCTGATGCAGAACCTGATGGAAGTGATCTACGAGTTCGTGCTCACCCAGATGGCCCGCACGACTCCTTCACAACGCGACAACCAACTGGGTCGACGATTGCACAAGACGATTCTCAAGGCCATTCGAGAACACGACCCGGACGCAGCGGCTGATGCGATGCAGCAACACATGCAAGCCGTCCTCGATCGGCTGGCGCCTGCTGCCGAAAAGAACGACCGATCGGTTCCACAGCCATGACGAACGAAAAAGGTGACTGCATGAAATTGGCTATGTATTTCGCCGGTCTGATCGTGGTGTGTCTGTTGCCGGCATCGGTCGATGCGGCAGAGGAATCTCCGTCGATTGAGCCGAGCGAACAGTTCCTTCAGAGGGTCGCTCCCGCGTTGGCGGCGAAGTGTGTGGCATGTCATCGGCCTGATAATCTCAAGGGCGGGTTCGACATGACCACGCGCGAAGGATTGCTGAAGGGCGGCGACAGCGGAGACTCGCTCGTGCCGGGTAAGGCTGCGGAGAGTCCGGTCTACACGCGCGCAATCGCTCCTGAAGGCCAGCGTCCCGAGATGCCCGAGAAGGGAGACCCGCTGACGGTAAAAGAAGCGGAATCGCTGCGCGACTGGATTGCGGCCGGGGCAACGTGGCCAGACAAATTCGTCCTGGAAGAAAAGGCCAAAGCGGACGCGAACTTCTGGTCGTTGCAGCCCATCGGTGAAGTCGTGCCTCCGAAATTAGACGACACGCCTTCGGGCTGGGCAGTGAATCCGATCGACCGCTTCGTGCTCGCCAAACTTCGCGAGAGTGGCTTGCAGCCGAATCCCGCGGCGGACGCGAGGTCATTCATTCGCCGGGCGACGTTCGATTTGATCGGCTTGCCGCCGTCACCCGAGGAAGTGGAAGCCTTCGTTCGCGAGTGTGCTGACGGACTGAACGACGCAGCTGTCGAGCGACTCGTCAACCGACTGCTCGAACGTCCGCAGTACGGCGAACGCTGGGGCCGGCATTGGCTCGATGTCATTCGCTTCGGCGAGAGTCGTGGTTACGAGCGGAACGAGATCATCACCAACCTCTGGCCGTTTCGTGACTACATCATCAAGAGCTTCAACGACGACAAGCCGTTTGATCGGCTCGTGCTGGAACATCTCGCCGGAGACGTGATCGGCAAAGATCAGCCAGATGTCGAGATCGGATCAGCATTCCTCGTGGCCGGCCCGTATGACGATGTCGGCAATCAGGATCCCATCGCGGCGGCTCAGATCCGGGCCGACCAGATGGATGAGATGATTCGTGCGACGGGCGAAGCGTTTCTCGGGCTGACCATCGGCTGCTCGCGATGCCATGACCACAAGTTCGATCCATTGCCGACTCGCGATTACTACGCGTTGTCTGCCACGTTTTCCGGCACAGTGCACGGCCCGCGCGAAGTCAGTACCCAGGCCGCGCGGGCTGAGCGAACCGCGAAGCTCCAACCGCTGCAAACCGAGCGCAATCAACATCTGGCGCGGCGGGACGCGATTGAACGTGATCTTGCTGAACGGGCTAAGCAGCGCGAAGGCGACGTCGCCAAAACCTGGACGAGACCGCGCATCAGTCGGTACGGCACGGAAGAACGCTTCGCTCCCATCGACGCCAGGTTCGTGCGGCTCACGGTCGAAGGAACCGATGCCAAAGACCCCAGGCAGTCTCAATTCAAGCTCGATGAGTTCGAGGTCTGGACCGATGAAACAGATTCTCGCAACGTCGCGCTGGAGTCGTCAGGCGCGACAGCGAGTGGTGCTTCCCGCAATGCCAAAGACTTTGCCGGGGCTTACGGCCCGGCTTTGACGATCGACGGCAAGTTCGGCGAACGCTGGCAAGCGGGGGGCCACGAGTTGGTCGTCACGCTTGCCAGTCCAGAGCGGATCTCGCGGGTCTTCTTTTCAAGTGATCGAACTCGGGCACTCGGCGAAGATCATTCGCTCACAACGTTCGTCGGCGACTATCGGATCGAGATCTCGTCCGATGGGAAAGAGTGGCATCAAGTCGCCAGCTCGACGGATCGCGTTCCTCCGACCGAATCACGAAAGCAAGCTCGCTTGCGGAAGCTCGTGACGACGGCAGCAGACGCCGAACAACTCTCCAGTGCGATGCGAGAGATCAGTCGCATCGACGCACTCATTGCAAAAATACCGCCTCTGCCAGTCTGGTGGGTCGGCACGCACAAGCCCGCGCCAGGCCCGTTTCAGGTGTTTATTGGTGGCAATCCTCAACGCCGCGGAGACGAAGTTACTCCAGCGAGTCTCGACGTCTTGAAATCACTGCCGTCGGCCTATCGGCTGGATATCGCTCAAGAGGAAGGCGCCAGACGACTCGCTTTGGCGAAGTGGCTGACCGCCGCTGACAATCCGCTGACTCCACGAGTGCTGGCGAATCGCGTCTGGCAGTATCACTTTGGAACTGGCATTGTCGATACGCCGAGCGACTTCGGCTACATGGGCGGCCGACCGACTCATCCAGAGTTGCTTGATTGGCTGGCTCGCGAGTTGCTGCGAAATGGCTGGAAGCTCAAGCCGCTACATCGACTCATTATGATGTCGCAGACGTATCGACAGAGCACCTTATGGCGCGAATCTGCGGCACGCGAAGATGCCGACAGCCGGCTGCTGTGGCGATTCCCTCCGCGACGACTGAGCGCCGAAGAAGTCCGCGACTCGCTGCTGCAAGTGGCTGGCAAACTCGATCTCACCATGGGCGGGCCGGGTTATCGGTTGTACGAGTACCAGCAGGACAACGTCGCGACCTATGTGCCGCTGGATGTGCATGGTTCGGGGACGTATCGCCGCGCAGTCTATCACCACAACGCGCGAGCGGCGCGCGTGGACGTCATGACCGATTTCGACTGCCCCGACCCGGCGTTCGCCGAACCGCGCCGGGCCACAACGACGACTCCCCTGCAGGCACTGACGTTGATGAATCACAACTTCTCACTCGACATGGCCCGCTCGCTGGCCGAGCGATTGAACCGTGAAGAGACCGACGCCCCGTCTCGTGTTCGCCGAGCTTTTGCATTGTCGTTCGCTCGCGAACCGAACGAACGAGAACTCGCCGCCGGTGTGGGGGTCATCCAAACGCACGGCCTGCGAGCATTCTGTCGAGCGATGCTCAACTCCAATGAACTGATCCATGTCAATTGAAGCCCTGCCAGCGATCCATGACCCACGGCGAGCGCCTTGCGGCTCAGTCACATGAACCGGAAACCCAACATGCCTTCCATCCTTCGTCGTGATTTCCTCAACAATTCGTTTTCTGCCTTGGCGGGGATCGGGCTGTCGCACTTATTACAGCGCGATGGCTTCGCCTCTGAAGCGTCGTCACCCGGTTCAGGCTGGATGCCGGGAGTCGGGCAGACTCACTTTCCCGCCAAAGCCAAGCGTGTTCTGCAAGTGTTTTGTCCCGGAGCCGCTTCTCATATCGACCTCTGGGACGATAAGCCGGAACTCGTCAAACGGAGCGGGCAACCGTTACCCGGCGAAGAGAATCTGGTGTCGTTTCAGGGAAAAAACGGCAACCTGATGGCTCCACCGTGGGAGTTCGTGGCACGCGGACAAAGTGGGAAGCGGATTTCTTCGCTCCTGCCTCACATGGCCAGGCACGTTGATGACATCGCTTTCATTCATTCGATGACCTCGAAGACCAACACGCACGGCCCCGGTTGCGTGCTGATGAATACGGGGCATGCTCAGGAAGGCTTTGCCAGCGCCGGTGCATGGTTGGGATATGCCCTCGGCAGCGCCAACGACAATCTGCCGACCTACGTCGCACTACCGGATCTTCGTGGCGAACCGCCCAACGGTAAGGCGAACTGGAGCAACGGCTTTCTCCCCGCCAAACATCAGGCGATGGTGATGGCGGCGCATCTCGACATTCGCAATCTCAAACGCCCCGCCGAGATCACTGCCGACGAAGAGGCCGCCTCACGCGACTTTTTGAAACTGCTGAACTCCGAGCACATCGCGACAAACCCCGGCGATAGTTCGCTCGCAGCAAGGATGGCGGCCTATGAACTCGCGGCCCGCATGCAGGTCTCCGCGCCCGAGGTTTCGGATCTTAGCTCCGAAACCGAACAGACTCACCAGCTTTATGGCACCGACAGCAACAACAAACTGCTCGCAGCGTATGCGCGCAACTGTTTACTTGCGCGGCGTCTGCTGGAGCGAGGCGTGCGGTACGTCAATCTGTACTGTGCGTCGAGGGCCAGCGGCGTCGATGGCCTGTTGAACTGGGACGCTCATCGCACTCTAAAATCCGACTACGAACGGCATTGCCCGATCTTTGATCAGCCGACGGCAGCGCTGCTCACAGATCTCAAACAAAGCGGCCTGCTGGACGATACGCTGGTGCTGTGGACGACCGAGTTCGGCCGCATGCCGACCCATCAGGCCAACACAACCGGGCGCGACCACAACCCGGACGCCTTCACGGTCTGGATGATGGGAGCAGGAGTGAAGGGGGGCGTTTCCTACGGAGCCACCGACGAATTCGGCCGCCGCAGCGTCGAAAGAGTCACCAACGTCTGGGAATTCTACGCCACCGTATTGCGTCTGCTCGGCTACGACTTCGATCGACTCACCTGGTACCACAACGGTCTCGACCGAAAACTGACCGACGTCCACGGTCACGTGATCAAGGATGTTCTGGCATGAGTCCGGCGCTGTTCGGACATCGAGCTGTCTTGAAAGCCGTGCAGAATCGAGACTCTAAAGCGGCTCGGTCGGCGATGCTCGAACACGTGCAGGCCGCTCGAAAAGACATTAAAACGCTGCCTCAGCGGAAGGGACGAAAATGAGTTTGCGATCTCTCAGCAGTGATTGTGGCCAGCTTTTCCGCGTCGCATTCTTCGTCTTCCTGCCCTTCATCGTCGCGTCGATTGCAGTGAGCAACGGATCGATCAACTTGCTGGCGGCAGAGTCCGATTCGTTTACGAAGTCGGTCGCGCCGATACTGCAAGCCCGCTGTGTGAGTTGTCATAACTCGGTCGATCACGCAGGAACATTGTCGCTGCAGAAGCGAGACGAAGTGCTCGACAGCGGGTACGTCGAACCGGGTAATCCAGAGGACAGCGAGTTGCTCAAGGTGTTGGTGTCTGGCAATGGGAAGAAGCCGACAATGCCGAAATCGGGCGAACCACTGCAGGCTGCTGAAGTCGCGGTGATTCGAGACTGGATCAAGTCCGGGGCGAAGTGGCCGGAGGGGTTCACGATCAAAGAGCCGGTCGTCGACAACACGGACTGGTGGTCGTTCAAGCCGATGCAGAAACCCGACGTCGAAGCGTTGATGGAGACATCCCAATCTGAATTCGCAAATGTCAAATCGTCAATCAGGAACCCGATCGACGCATTCATTCTCAAATCGCTTGCTGAGCAAAAACTGACTCCATCGAAACCGGCCGATCCGCGAGTGCTCGTGCGGCGGTTGTACTTTGATCTCATCGGTCTGCCGCCCACGCCTGAAGACGTCGAAGCCTTCGTGAAGGAGTCTCAACAGGAACCCGTCGACATGAAGCCCTCGGCGTATGAGCGGCTCGTCGACCGTTTACTCGCTTCGCAGCACTACGGCGAACGCTGGGCGCGCCATTGGCTCGATGTCGTGAAGTACGCCGACACATGCGGCTATGACAAAGACAAGCTCCGACCGAACGCCTGGCCTTACCGCGACTACGTCATCAAGTCTTTTAACGACGACAAGCCGTATGCCCGCTTCGTTCAGGAACAACTCGCGGGCGATGTCCTGTTTCCTGGCCAGGCTGACGGCATCCTGGGGCTAGGTTTCATCGCGGCGGGGCCATGGGATTGGATCGGACATACGGAAGTGCCCGAGTCCAAAATTGATGGCAAAATCGCCCGGCATACCGACCGCGATGAGATGGTCAGCAATACGCTCAACACGTTTTGCTCGGTGACGATCCAATGCGCGCAGTGCCACAACCACAAGTTCGATCCGTTTACTCAGGAACATTACTACAATCTGCAATCCGTCTTCGCTGCCGTCGATCGCGCGGAACGGGCGTATGACCTTGATCCACAAATCGAAAAGCAGCGGTTGCAATTGAGCAACCAATTGAAGGCCGCTCGTGCAGCACTCGTGACGTTGAATGCGGCCATCCAAAAAGAGGGCGGGCCGGAATTAGTCGCAATCGAAAAGCAGATTTCCGACCTGCAATCAAAAGCGAGTCCCGCCGCCAAGCGGCCAGAGTTCGGCTATCACAGCGGCATTGCTCCCAAGCAGAACGTCGAGAAGTGGGTGCAGATTGATCTCGGTTCCGATGTCGACATTTCAAAGATCGTGCTGCGATCTTGTCATGACGAGTTCAACAACATTGGCGCGGGCTTCGGCTTCCCGGCGCGATTCAAAGTCTCCGGAGGGATGTCGGCTATCGATCCCTCTGCCGCATCGGCGACGCTGCTGCATGATGCCACGCAAAAGGATGTCCCGAATCCGGGGCTGCTTCCGTATGAAGTCGAGGTCACGAAGACGAGAGCGCGATTCATCCGCGTCACCGCCACCAGATTGGCACCACGACAAAACGATTTCATTCTGGCATTGGCCGAACTGCAGGTGTTCGATGCGGCTGGCAACAACGTCGCGTTGAAGTCAGAGGTGATGTCGCTCGATTCGACGGAAGCCCCTGTTCGATGGCGGAAGTCGAACCTCACCGACGGGATTTGGGCGAGTGCCGGTGATGAAGCCGCCATCAGGCAATTGGCAGAGGCTCAGAAGCAGCGACAGGCCATTCTCGATCGCATCACAACCGCCGAGAGAACTGCTGAACGCAAGCGGCTCAGTCAGGAGATCGCCACGTTCGACAGGCAACTCAAAGCCCTTCCCTCAGGCAAGCTGGTCTATGCGGCCGCAACGCACTTCGCACCGATTGCGGCCTTCAGCCCAACGAACGGCAAGCCCCGCGCGATTCACTTGCTGCATCGCGGCAACGTGACGCAACCGCTCGCGCCGTCCACGCCGGGAACGCTCCCTATTCAACTGAGTTCAGACTCTTCACTTTCCGCTGCCGGTCATTTCAAACTGCCGCCGGATCACACTGAAGGGGATCGTCGAGCGGCGCTCGCTCAATGGATCACCCGGCACGATCATCCACTGACCTGGCGTTCAATCGTGAATCGCGTTTGGCAACATCACTTTGGTCGCGGTCTCGTTGAAACTCCGAACGATTTCGGTCGCATGGGCAAACTGCCGACACATCCCGAGTTGCTTGATTGGCTCGCGATGGAATTTCGAGACAACGGCCAATCCATCAAAAAGCTGCATCGGCTCATCGTCACGAGTGCGACGTACCAGCAGTCGTCCGCTCATGACGCATCCAACAGCGCGATCGATTCCGATAACCGATTCTTATGGCGTATGAACCGCCGCCGACTTGAAGCCGAAGAGATCCGCGACGCAATGCTTTCTGTCAGCGGAAAACTCGATCTCAAGATGGGCGGCCCCGGCTATTACCTGTTCGTGCTCGAACGCCCAGAGCACTCGCCGCACTACGAGTACCACAAGTTCAATCCTGATGACGCAGCCTCGCACCGCCGTTCGATTTATCGCTTCATCGTTCGGTCTCAGCCCGACCCCTACATGACAACGCTCGACTGCGCGGACTCGTCTCAAAGCACACCGCAACGCAACGAAACGCTGACGTCGTTGCAAGCTCTCTCGCAGCTCAACAACGGCTTTTCACTGACGATGTCCAGGCACTTCGCGAGCAAACTCTCGAACGAATCCTCATCTGTCCCCGAGCAGGTCACACGTGCCTTTCATCGCATTTCTGGCCGAACGCCGACAGAAGTCGAACTCGCCGAACTAACTGCCTACGCTCAGAAGCATGGCATCGCCAACCTCTGCCGAGTCCTCTTCAACCTCAGCGAATTCGTATATGTCGACTAACTCTTGCGAGTTGTGAATCAAAGGACGTTGCCATGACCAATCGACGTGATTTCCTCAGCCAGTCGGCACATGGTTTTGGTGCTTTGGCGTTGGCTTCGATGCTGCATGCCGATGGTGTGACCGCCGCACAAACAGGCGATATTGGCTCGGGAGCGGTGCTTAAGACACTGCATCATCCGGCTAAGGCCAAGCGGATTGTGCAGCTCTTTATGTCCGGAGCCGCATCGCATCTGGATCTCTGGGATTACAAGCCGGCGCTCGAAAAGCATGATGGCGAAGCGTCCGATTTCGGTGAGCATGTCGAAGCGTTTCAGAATGGGCTTGGCCCGTGGATGAAGTCGCCGTTCAAGTTCAAAGCCTATGGCCAGAGCGGCAAGATGCTCAGCGATGTTGTCGCTCCACTGGGTGAAGTCGCGGACGAAATGACGTTCATTCATAACGTCGTTGGCAAGACGGGCGTGCATTCTCAGGCAACGTTCCTGCAAGCGACAGGCTTTCAGAATCCCGGCTTTCCCGGCATGGGGGCCTGGATCAGTTATGGCCTCGGGTCGATGAACGACAACCTGCCAACATTTGTCGTGTTGCCCGATCATCGTGGCTATCCGTCGAACGGGCCGAAGAATTGGTCATCCGCGTTTCTGCCAGCAAGCACTCAAGGGACGACAATCTTTCCCCAGCGCGACATCCCCATCGAAGACCTGTTGCCGAAGTCGGACTTCGTCACGGCGAACAGTGACCGCGACGGACTCGCATTGCTCAGCCGACTGAATCGCGGGTTTGAACAACAACGACCGGGCGACTCGCGACTGGATGCGCGCATCAAGACTTATGAGCTGGCGGCGAAGATGCAGCTCAGCGCGCCCGAGGCACTCGATCTCAGCAAAGAGCCAGATCACATCTTGAAGATGTATGGGCTTGAAACCGCGGGTAAGACGTACGGCTCCGAGATCAACGTCCCCGAAGAGGCTGAATACTTCGGTCGCAAATGTTTAATTGCGAGGCGGCTGCTGGAGCGGGGCGTGCGTTATGTCCAAATCTGGTCGGGCAACGACAACAGCTTTCCCCGCCGCAACTGGGACAGTCATGAAGATGTGAAACGGGATCATGGCCCGCTCGCGAATGGCATGGCGATCGGAGCCGCCGCACTGATTAAGGATCTCAAGCAACGCGGCTTGCTCGACGACACCATCGTCCTCTGGACGACCGAGTTTGGACGCATGCCTTCGACTCAAGGGAACAAAGGCCGCGACCACAATCCCTACGTCTTCACCAACTGGCTCTGCGGCGGCGGCATCAAGCCCGGAGTGACTCACGGCCCGTCCGATCAATGGGGATACAAGCCGCTTGATCGAGACAATCCAACTCAGGTCTACGACATTCATGCTACCATGCTGCACCTGATGGGCATCGACCACACGAAGCTCACGTTCCTCAGCAACGGCATCGATCGACGTCTCACCGACGTGCATGGGCATGTCATCGAGGAGATCCTGTCATAAGCATAAGCAAGACTGAGTGGCATTTTGGAGCTTCTCTCCCCGCAATTTCTACGAAGAGATGCCCGCAAATCTTATATGGCAGGCGGAAGCCTGCCCTACGTAGCTGGCCATTCGCCTCCCGATGCTCCCCACCACGTCTCACGGCGACGCAGTTTCAGTCAGCCACAAGCCGGAGAACATCTACTTGAAGAGGACTTGCACCTCTCTGTCCATGTCCACTCGTCAACGCACCCTCTTGTGGCTTCGCACCCCGATAGAAATCGGAATTTCAACCGGGGCACTCAGCGATTTTTATCGATAACAGGTCTGTCTAAGAACAGTGGATATCGTTGACAATTATATAAATATTTATTTGTTTTCTGTGACTAACTCATTCACCCAAGTGGCGAGCAGTGGACCAACATTTCCAGAAACTCGACGACGAATCCGTCCATTGGCATCAAGGACGAAGTATGTTGGCCACGAAGCAATTCGCCATTGTTTTGAAATCGGGCCATCGCTTCCATCAGTAACAACAGTCCATTCAAGTCCGTCGTTAACAATCTTCTTGTGTACTTTCTCAAGTGAATCGAGCGAATCACTATTCATCTCGACGATAACGACAGTTTCTTTGGAAAACCTGGAAATGATTTCTTTCTGGATCGGGTGCATAGCAACACAAGGACGACACCAGTGTCCAGAGAATGAGATGACTGCGACCTTACCTTGAATCGCTTCGTGCAAGTCGAATTTATCTCCTGAAATTGTCTTTCCCTGAGTGTCCGGCGCCGTATTGGCAATTGCTACGGGACTGCGAAGATCTTCAAGCAACGTCGTGGCGTTATCGAGGTTTTTGCCACGATAAGTAGAAACTTGAGGGTAGTCCTTAATGACTCGTTCCAGAAGTTTGACGGCGGTAGCAAGACCATTCTCGTCGCCGTGTTCCTCGGCATGACGTTTGGTGCGGGCGGCTAATACATAGAGAGCCGCGCCTTGCAGACCATGATTATCATGCTGTTCGGAAATTGTCGTCAATGCTGGATTAATGTGGTCTGATCGCAGTGGAATCAATTCTGACATCAGCAATTGTAACTGGTGCACATTTCGCAGGGTTGTCGCGTTGCTGCCAAGCAGATCAAACATGGCATCATAGTCTGCGCCTGGCGTGCCTTCGACTGTAGTCCAGATCAAACAATCAAGCCACAAGTCGTCGTGCTGATGGTTTTTGGCCAATTCCAGAAAACGAGTCGTGTATCGCGAATTGATCTGCCGCTTTTTCTCCTTTTTGTCGACAGACTCCAGCTTAGGAGTCACATCATCCAACGATTTGACTTCTGCTTTCCACTCATTGTACAGGACGCCATACGGAGTCTGTGGGCGTTTTACTTCCGTAGCCACTGTCAATGGCATCGCCACAGCGATTACGGTCAGGATCCATAAAGACTGTCGAAACATTGGGATGTCCTGATGTTGAAAAGCTGGGCAACTTTGGACTCTGGTTAAAAGTCTACTTTACTACAACGCCGCCAGCAAGAACCCTTTGTCATGAGTGGTGTCGCCAATGAGAAACTTAAACGTTCATTTCTCGTCAATAGTGGCACTCAGGGGATACGTGCAAGAGTCCGCAGTTAATGCCGGAGATGGCATGATTTGCCGTTATAACTGGACTTACCCATGAAATGTAGGCGCGGGGTAGCCCAGGTTGACTGGACTCAGTCTACCTGGGTGGCAACGCCAAAAGAGGTTAACGAGATTGAAATGGGCTAGCGGAAGGTTTTCAATGCCTTGGCCACAAGTCGAACAATAACACGGGGTGGAAGCAGCGACATGCCTTGTTATTATCGGTCATCAGCCTCTTGTGCTTCCAGCACACAGGTAGCCCAAAAACGGGCAACCTGTGCCACCCTGGCGTGGGGCCTACGTTCCAAATTGAGTGCCGGGGAAATCGCGGTCACATGTGGAAGAATGAATAAAGGCACTGCAAAGCTTGACTGGAAAGGCTCATCACTTTTTGAAAGGTTGTTTACTTGATCTCAGAACGTATTAGTTATGCCTACAACGCCGCATCGCTGGATCCTCAGAAACTGGGCGTCAACACCACCTTTCGTGAGTGGGATGACGAAGCCCGGCGAATGACCATGCTGGAGTGTGATCTGCTGAGGCTTGTAGCAGAGGGTTGCACCTTTGCAGAGCTAGCGAAACTACATCACAGAGCGTTACGAGCTGAAAATGGCTGGTTTTACGGACACTATTATGGAAACATTTCGTCTCTTCCGATTGAAGAGACGATTTCAGAGCTTTTTGCAAAAGATTGGTTGGTCACGATGACTGCCGAGCAGGCAGCGGTCGTTGTTGAAGATGAGATTAGTATTTTTGGATATTGCTTTTTTCCATCTGAACAATGGGAAGGAACCGGATTGCTTACTGAAAAAGGAGTGGAGGTGTATTTCTCTAATAGCGAAGGCAATCACCGTAAACCGCCTCCCAGTGTTGAGTGGAGAGATGGTATGGAGATCATCAGTCGCCCCAAGAAATTCACTGTGGAGGATTTACCGGTCGAATACCACAATATCCAAGGCCAAACGGTCGGCGGTGAAGAGATGGGGGTCGTGAAAGAAATCAGTCCTTTGATAAACCAGTATTTTCAGTTTCTCAAGGGATGGCGGTTGATCGCCCCGTACAACAAGGATCGCGATTACTGGGATTGCCTGAAAGACGATCCCAGAAACGTATGGGGAGAGTGATTTGCCGTATCGCCAATCTTAAGCAATACAGCAGTGCCGTAGCCCAGGCGGGGTGGCCCAGGTTGACTGTACTCAGTCTACCTGGGTGGCAACGCCAAAAGAGGTTAACGAGATTGAAATGGGCTAGCGGAAGGTTTTCAATGCCTTGGCCACAAGTCGAGCAACGACGCGGGGCGGAAGCAGCAGCAGACCTTGTTTTTATCTGTTATCAGCCTCTTGTGCTTCCAGCACACAGGTAGCCCAAAAACGGGCACCCTGCGCCACTCTGCATCACACCGCTTCAATAAACTTTAGGAGCGACATGAAGCCTACAATTCCAGAACTTGTGCAGAGGTTAACAGACCTCCTGAGCAAGCATGGTGAAGAGTCGTGGGGGGCTGCGTTGAGAAATCTCATTTCCAGATACGCCTCCAACCCAGACGAAGTTAAAGCGAATATACGCCATCTTTATGGTGGAATGGGATCACTTAACGACATTGTGTTCCAGGACAAAAACGGGTCTCTTGGCGTAGAAAACGATGAACTCGACCGAATGCGTTCGGAATTATTTGCTGCGTGCAACAACTGAATTTGCTGGCAGGGCTGCATAGATTTCCCGCTGGGTGGCCCCGGTTGAAATTCCGATTTCTGCCGGGGTGGCAAAACCACAAGAGGTTTCATCCTTAAGTCGACGGCGGTACTGATTCAGCCTTGTTTAGGGTCAGGGATGCGATATGGCTCTCTGTTCAGTGCCGTAACTTCTTCTGCCTGCGCCACACAGGTAGCCCGCAAGCCACAAACCTCGGCGTAACAATGAGAAAACCCTCCGACAACCTCGTCGAAGGGCTTTTTCACAAGAAAGCGGAGAGGGGGGGATTCGAACCCCCGGTACCCTTGCGGGTACACCGGTTTTCGAGACCGGCACAATCAACCGCTCTGTCACCTCTCCATCGCCAAGGATATCTGACAACGTTCAGCAGCGCCAAGCGTGCTCGACCAAATGTTGAGTAATTCACGCAAACCCATGCCATTTCTCAGGTTGTTTTCAAGATAAACGGCATGTCAGGAACGCGGGCAGCCTTTTTTTCAAATCTTCTTTGGGAAAACGGCGGACATGCCCTAGAATGTTCCAGAATCCCGTGTTCTCCCACCAACGGCGTTTGCATCATGCCAGATTCCAGTTGGAAGTCGGTCTGCCGTATCTCCCATTTCAGAGGAACGAAGAATGACAGAACAATCACAATCTCCGGCAGATGATTCCGTCGCTTACGTTGAGTCTTCAACAACGGCTGCTCCCCGCAAGAACCAGTCATTTCTTCTGTTGTTTGCGGTTTTAGGGCTGGGAATCGCCGGCACTTTGGCATGGAGTGAGCAAGGCAGCATTGTGGCTGCTATTAGCGGGAAGCCGGAAAAGTTGAATAGTTGCTCGTTGTCCAAGAAAAGCTGCTGCTCGTTAAGTCATGGCGTGGCAATGGCTGCTTCAACAGAAGAGGGGGGATGCTGCAGCAGCCTGAATCGTGCCAAGGCGATGGCAGCGGCAACAGAAGCTCCCGCAGTCTCTGCACTCGCTCCAGCAAATACCTCTGAGGCTGAAAACGTCGTGACCACGCTGTAATGCCGTATCACGGCTTTGTTTTCGGGTTGATGTCGCCGCAACGTCCTCCGTTGTCGGACTTGACAACCTGTTAAACCCTGCTTTTCAACTTTGACAATGCAGTAGTCAGTTTT
Organism: Planctopirus sp. SH287; assembly: GCF_056500625.1. NCBI lineage: Bacteria > Pseudomonadati > Planctomycetota > Planctomycetia > Planctomycetales > Planctomycetaceae > Planctopirus > Planctopirus sp. SH287. The sequence continues at coordinate 5,492,826 of NZ_CM151403.1, forward strand.
TTGCTGTCATCCTGCATTTTCGGGGGATGAGCGGCCCTTTTGAGATGAGGGCGTGTTCTTACTTTGTAACTCCTCTTGTTGAGATGACGCATCTCTGCGAAATTCCCGGCTGATGCGCTTCAGTCAGCTTGTGGTACAGAAGGTCGGGAATTGTGCACATGGATGTTGCACTTAGAAGATTCGGTCTGCTGTTCAGTCTTCTCTGCTTTGAGATTGGCTGCGCTGGTGGCCCGCCACAAGTGTCGCAATCGGCAGCGAATCCACTATTTGTCCGTGCTCAGAATGACGAAACCGCCTGGGAGACCACGGTCGACGTCGTTCACGACTATCTCTTCGAGATTGAGAGAGAAAGTCGGGTCGATGGAATCATCGAGACGAAATTCAAAACGGGAGCCGGGATTCTTGAACCCTGGCACCGTGACTCGGCGGATGGATATTCCCGCTGGGAAAGCACACTGCAATCGATTCGGCGGAAAGCCTATATCAGCGTCACGCCTGCCCAGGGTGGCTATTTCGTGACTGTGGAAGCCTTCAAAGAAATCGAAGATGTGGCAGGGGCTGCCAACTTTGAAGGCGGGGCGACCTTCCAGGATTACAATCCCCTTCAACGGGATCTTGACTTGGTGGTTGGCCAATCCTCTCCCAGTGGCTGGATTTCTCGAGGACGTGATACGGTTCTGGAGCGTGCCATGCTGGAATCGATTCAGGCACAGTTCAACCGGAATGTCCGCTAACAAGAATGGCTCAAAGCCTGAGGGCGGCTTCTCCTCTGGAGAGGGGAAGAGGTTAAAACCGTCGCGATTAGCGGATCAGCACTCTATAAACTCCGTCCGTCTCCCTGTCGATGAAACCAGGTAAGGCACTGGAAAAGCAAGCCGGAAATGCGATCTGGCACCGGTTTATCTGGCAGGCAGGTGATGGAGCTTCTGCCATTGAGTGATCAGCTTTCTGGTCGTAATGGGAACGGCGAGAGAGTCCATCTCAACCGATGAATACCACTGCCCCAACGGATGAAGCGGGTCAAAGAAGGATGACGGATCTTTCCGGGGATGTGCTGGCTGGTATTCACACCAATAGGCATGCAGCGTGATGCGATAGCGTGTGACCGCGTGAGTGATCCGGGAAAACATCTGAAATGATGCGGGAGAGTCTCCAAATTGCTCGTGAAGGCGGGCCTGCAATTCGATGGGGAAGGTCGCCTCTCCTTTTGTCACAGCTTCTTCAGGCATGACGTATCGTGGAAAATCCCACAGCCCGGCCCAGCGTTCAGATTTTTCGCGTTGCCTTAAAAACAGCCGGCCTTCGTGCTCCATCAATAATGTGGCATCGCTCTGGGGTGTGATGATCGGCTTAGTGATTGGCAGGGGGATTTCCTGCTGGGCAGAATCTCGAAAGGCCACGCAATGGCTGGAGACCGGGCAGCGTTCGCATTCGGGATTGGCAGGGCGGCAAATGAGCGACCCGAGTTCCATCACAGCCTGATTGATCAGCCCAGGGTCACGGCCTTCAACAATCTCTTCTGCGAACTTCCAGAGGATCTTTTGTCCGGCCGACGTTTTGAGATCGCCTCGATAACCCACCAACCGGGCATAGAGCCGCTGTGTATTCGCTTCAACAATGGGAGCGGGAAGATCAAAGGCAAAGCTGGCAATGGCACCAGCGGTGTATCGCCCAATCCCGGGAAGCGCCAGCAACTGCTCAACCTGACGAGGAAACAGACCGCCATGCTGCTGGGTCAGTTGTTGTGCCGCCCGGTGCAGGTTTCGGGCACGAGAATAATATCCCAACCCTTCCCAATGCTTGAGCACGCTGGCTTCTGAGGCGTTTGCCAAGGCTTCAACCGTTGGAAAACTCGACATGAAGCGTTCAAAATAAGGGATAACAGCCACTACGGTGGTTTGTTGCAGCATGATTTCACTAATCCAGATGGAATAGGGATCATGTGACTTTCGCCAGGGAAGAGGACGGCCGTGTTGCCGATACCATTTCAGCAATTGCTTCCGGAAACTCCGCAGATCCATCATTCGTCCTGGCCGCGTTCTTGTCACAAACCCCGTACTCTCGTCACAAGCACCGCCCTGTGGCGTATCGTCATGCGACATGAGCGGGGTGCTTGAGGATTCTTGGTTCGCGGGCATCAGCGGGCATGTCGGTTTCCAACGAAGGATCTGCCTGCTGGTCGTGAGTTCCAAAGTCGGAATCTTCGATCCTGAAGGTGAACTCGGGATGTTGTTCTTGCAGGATTGAAGGGCGGTATCGAGCCAGCAGTGCGAGAATGGCTGGCAGGGGCACCAGGGAAATAAACAGGCAGCAGGTGACGCCGATTGTCAGTACCGCTCCGAGGCTAAACAATCCCCGATGAGCAGCGATCATCATCGCGCCGAATCCTACCATCGTGGTGGTGACCGTCAGAATGATGGCGTTCATCAAGCTGGGCGTCACGGTGTATGGCCCTGGGGCACGATGCCGGAAATCGTGAAGCAAATGCACCCCACTGTCGACACCCAGGCCAATAATCAGCGGCAGTACGATCAGATTGGCGGGATTCAGCGGCATCTTGATAGCCACCATAATCCCGAAAGTCATCAGCAGGCTGACAACCGGCGGCATCAGCGCCAGCAGCGTCAATCCCACGCTGCCGCTGGATCGCCATGTTGCCATGAGCATGGCCACGCCGCTGGCTGTCCCCAGCATGACAAGCGGTGCATTCTGCTGGAGCCATGACTTCCATTCCACAGAGAGAAGAGTCTGTTCAAAGGGCATGCTTTGTCCAATGAACGCAACGGCTCCGACCACCATCGCAGCAATAATTCCTGGAGTCAGACAGCTCCAGATCTGGTTTGCAGGCAAGAAATCGATGAGCAGCACCAGAATGATCACGGCCAGTGCATAGAGTGCCGCAATCTCATAGCTGTGCTTGATCTGTAAAGCGGCTTCATAGTTTTGCAGGGGCGTGCCTGTAATATTCGGATCGACTGCTCTCACAGCGGTGACGAACTCGGTCAGAGGCTCCATATCCCAGACCTGCTTTGCGGGATAAATCTGCAACAACCATTGGTCTTTGCCATTTTTTGGCTGACTGACAAACCGCGATGTCAACTCGGAAGGAAGATCACTTAAAGAGACCGGAGTGGGGTTGGAGGCCGCTTTCAAAGCCTGAAATTGGGCCAAAAGGGCATAGGACATCCGATATTGGAATTCTGTGAGCAACTGCATCTGGTCAGGGAGTTCCATGCTGGCCAGAGCATTGAGCGATTTGTCCAATCGTGCCGCCAGTTCATTGGCTTTGGGTTCTTTACGTAACCGCAGATGAGCGTAAAGATCATCCAGAGCGTGCCCCACGCGACCCGGATTGGCCGTTTTGGGAATGGGTGGCTTTTCCGGTAAATGGTTCAGGTGAGCGTGGAATCCCTGAACAAGCAACGAGGTCTGATCACGCGAATGTTCGGGAAGCCGCGTGGCAAGTTCTTCGACTTTGCGAACTTGAGGGAGAGCTTCAAACCTCGCCTTCAGTTCTCGCACTTTTTCGGGGGAATCAGCCATTGAAATGGCAAAGAGTAACGAATGATCGGCACTGGCGAAGATCCGACTTTGAGTCTCCACCGATTCCAGCCCGCGGGCCTGAAGGTGAAGCAGGTTATGGTCGTATTCGACTTGCCCGACCAGATGTCCGTCTTTCCAGCCCACCGTTTGAAAAACCAGCGCCAGAACCAGCACGCCTGACACGGCCAGAACAGTGGCAGGTGCCCGAAGAATGGATTGTCGCAGCAACTCGCCACGAATGGGTGAGGGGAGTTGTGATGCGGAACGATGACGATCCGAGATCACCAGCATGGCGGGAAGGATCGTGAAAGTCGCGACCACGCAGAGCAGAATCCCCGCACCGGCGATCAGGCCCAGTTCTGCAACACCGAGAAAATCAGTGAAAGCGGCACAAAAGAACGCTAATGCCGATGTAATGGCCCCCGTCAAAATGCTGACCCCCATGCGCCCGGAAGTATTGATCAGCGATGACTTCAGTTCCATGCCTTGTTGGCGATGCTGGATATAACGGGCCAGGAAGTGGATGCCAAAATCGACACCCAGACCAATCAGGATCGTCACAAAAGAAATCGACAGAATGTTGAGATGGCCAACAGCGAGTGTGGTGAAGCCAAATGTCCAGGCCGTTCCGACACCCAGCATGATCATGCCGATGATGGGGTGCCGCACGCCGCGAAAGCAGATCAGCATTAACAGCAGAACACCCACTTCAGAAATGATCGACGCCCAACCCATATCGGCCTGGGAACGACGCATTTCATCATTTTCCAGAACCGGAATGCCCGTCAGACTCATTTGAACTTGAGGGTTCTGATCACACACGCTGTCCATCAGTTCCCGAAGGCGATCAATCGCCTTGGTGTGCCCTTCAAAGGAACCGGCTTCTTTTTGAACGGGGGCCGTCTTCAGAAACCCCATCGTTCCCGAGTCATTGACCAGATATACCGTCTGGTTCCCCTGAGCTTTCATCTGGGGATCGAGCATGAGCAGATCGGGCCAGGGGTTCGTCAATTCCCCCGTCTGATCAACACTGCTGGCAAGACTGGCCGTCAATCGATCGGCATGATGCAGTAAGCCATCAACCTGAGTGGGTGATTTTGCGGCTTCCAGTTGTGTCTTGAGGATCACCGCAATCGCTTCCAGACGCACAAGATCCCAGTTTCCCGCAAGAATGGGCCGGTATTCATCCAGTCGTTCCAGTCCTTGGGAAAGCTGTTCAGGAGAGAGATACTGCAAGCCTTTGCTGCGCAGTTCTCCTGGCTCGACTTTGAAGAGAATGTTGCTGAAATACTCTGGCTCGTTATGTAATTTGGCGCCGAGATCATCCATCGCCTGTTTGATGCGTTCGGGGGATGACCCTTCGACCACGACAACAAGATCGCTGCCTTCGCCAAAGCTCTGGGTGTATCGCAGCCAGCGTTGATGAAAATCGGCTGACGGGTGAATCAGGTCTGATCGATCCGTCTTGAACTTCAAAAACAACGCCGTGATGAAAACGCAAACGACGACAGAAGCCGCTGCGATGGCCATCGTCGTCCAGGGACGTTTGACGCAGGAACCTGTCAGCTTGGAAAGGAACTTGCCAATAGGAGAAACCTCCGCTTCGTCGTGATCAGCGGAGGAGACCTCATGCAGATGCAAGTCTTCTGGCGGTGGTGTGGCAGAGGTCATTACAAAAATCCATATTCCCGGCATTGCTGGCGGTGTTGATGATTTCGTCGGCAATACGTGAGAATTTGTGATAGCTGATCGACGCGGCGCCCATCGCCTGACCCACGAAACTCACGAAGAATCAAGCCCCTGGCGATCGGTCGACGGAGGGACAGACGGCTTCGTGGCTTCGCACTTTAAGCGGCGCGTCCCCAAGGTTTATGAAATAGTAGGAACACCCAAGTGACCTGTCACCATCATTTGTGGTAAAGCGGGAAGGATACAACAGTGTGGGTGGTCAGCGATAAACAGGGGGAATGTCGACGAAAATGGCCGATTTTCGAGGGGGAGCAGCAAACCGGATAAGATCCTGAAGTGATTTCCAGGACGAACTTTCCGTAATTTCCATGGTAGAGAATGGGGGAAGCGCATAACATAAAGAAAGGAATCCTGTCAGAATCCTTACGGCAGATATGGCTGATGTCTCAAGGTTTGTCTCCCTCCGCTGCCGGTGATCTGCCCGCAAAACCGGGCGAGGCACCTCGTTGGATGCGAGCCAGAAAAGAGCGTCAGACCCAGTCAAATAGCGACCAGCCAAACAACGATCAGCCAAGCAGCGATCCGACGAAAAATGTGCCTCCATTGGATCTCAGCCAGGCGGTGGTGGCAGACAACAGCACGACTTGGGCGCGAAGACTGTTGACCTACGCACTGACGGCGTATGGAGTCTCACTGCTGCTGCATCTCTTCTTGCTCACGTCTGTTTCCTTTTTCTACTTTACTGCGGGCAGCACTCAGGGACTGAATCTGTTTGGCGGATTAGAAAACGGCGATGGCGAAGCACTGGTTCTGGATACTGTTCTTTCTGGTGGGGATGACTCACCGGCGGCTCAGATTGAAATGTCACCACTCGATTTGATGCAAAGCGGAACTTCAGGGTTTGATCCCTTTGAACTCAGCCAGTCGTCATCTGGGGCCAATGGAACAGGAGAGGACGGAGAAGGGGGTGAAGGAGGCGGCCAAGGAACCAGCATGCCCAATGTCGGCATCCCGACCTTTGCGATCACTAAAGGAAGCTTCAGTGTCTGGACAGAGCCGCGCGATCCTAAAGCCAATCAGAATTATCACATCATCATCCATGTGAAGCTCCCTAAAAATCAGGCCGTTTATCAATCCAATGACCTGACGGGTGATGTCATCGGGACAGATGGTTTCCGGTTGATCATTCAGAACGCCATCAAGCAGGCCAATACACCAGCGCGCATCAAAGTCAAAGATGGCGGCGTCCAATTGAAGGTCTTTGTTCCAGGGGCTGACCGATTGGTGCGCGACGAAATCCGCGTCAATTCCCGCCTGTTAAGAGAGAAACAGGTCATCGAAATCGAGTTTTGATCGCACTCATCAGCGGCTTAAAGCTGGCATGGCGATCATGTTGATGTTGTGGCCGGTCTGAGCGTTGGGGCCGGTACAGCTTTGGGGCCGCTATCAACAGAGAGACAGCAGGTCTTGCAGATCGCAGCGAATTTCGTTTGACAACAAACTGAATGGGGTGCGATGCGCCACCCGATCTCTTAATCGTTGCAGTTTCCCGTAAAGAATCTCCTGCTCACTCAGCAGAAATTCATTCCGGAAATCACCCGTATGAAGGGGAGAGGAAATGGCACAGGAAGAAATCCGTCCAGATGCGGGGCCATTCTCCGTCGTTCGCCGCATACGACCTGCAAGCAGCACATCCAACAGACTGACAAGCCACCGGTCTCTCATGAGGCTGGGCTGTTCCTCTAAAACCTGGCGGAGATCTCCGAGAAGAAGATACTCTAAATCAGACCAGTGGGTCTGAGGGACTGCGGATGGTTGTGCCGTGGTCGACATCATCATTTCAAGCCGCAGTGCCGTTGGGGGGAAGTTTATGGGAGAGTTACCCCTTCACCTAAGCAAGCAATGTGCCATCACCTCCCGTTCGTGTAGAAAATTCGAGAATGACAGGATCAATCAGACCTGCTGACTCCCGGATGTCGTTTTTTCTCTTGAAATCGAGTTGACCTAGTAGATCCACCCATGTGCATATCATCTACCTGACTGGCACTGTTTCCTGAAGACGATTTTAGAAGAAGTGATGAAGATGAGTAGATTCTGCTCAGGAAGTGCGTCGAAACCGGGCAGGCTTCAGTCAACTCTCGCTGAAACAATGACATCGTCAGTAGAACGAACCCCTCCATGAGCTGCGCACGGCTCCCCGCTTAATTCTGTCGGATTCATCAGGTTCAGTGAGAAACTCCCCGGCCTCAAACCCCGCAAGTGGAGAGGGAATGTTTTTGGGCAGGCTCTGGGAAAGTCGGGGGTATCGCCGAATAACATGACTTTCCATGTCATTAAAGCACATGTGAATAAATGTCAGCCAGCCATGATGGACAGCGTGAACGGGAGACAGTTGTTATGCCGCCACTTGCCGATCCGACAATGCCTTAACCGACTCCCTTTCGTTCAGACACGGCGAATGTGATAATCTCACCAGTCGACGCCTCCCGGTGCGATTCAGACGGCCCTGCGTGTACTTTCGGAACTAAAGACGTGGCAAATGCCGCTGACTTGCGAGTTGCTCCCCCCGGTTCACCGATCCCTGCCGTCTGGCAGTCGTGCCTGCGTGAGTTCGTCAACGCCAAAACGCCTGCCACCGCCTGGGCCTGGTCAAATATCGATGCCACGCGCACCTTTCACCCGACGCTATTAGTTCTGACGCCAGGATCTCTGATCGCTTGCTCAGGCACTCCCGACGCCCCGGTGATCTCTCAGTGGGCTTTCTCTGAAATGACGTCACTGGTCACCAATGACCGTGCCGGGTTGGGGACATTAGAGGTCTACGCAACGGATCGACGACTCGCGATCTGGCACTACACGCTCGATCTCGGGCCGGCAATACTGCTGCTGATTGAGGCATTTGAAGAGGCCACTTCTGGTTCATCATCACATCAACTGATCGAAGAAGTCCTCCCTCCTGAAGCGGAGTCGACCCATTCACCACCAACCACCAAAGCCCTCTGGCGACTGGCTCGCTTTGCCCGTCCGCATGCCGCTGCGATAGCCGCTGGGTTCCTGCTTTCGTTTCTGGCAATGGTTGCAGGTTTGATTCCCCCCTATCTAACCATGCCTCTGCTCGACGACATTCTCATCCCGTATCAGACAGCGGCTCTGGCAGCCCGTGAGACAGGGACACCCATCCCTGAATCAGCCAATTTTACTCTCACCACGGCGGGGCTTTATCTTCTGGGATTACTTCTGGCGGCTGTTGCGGCCTGGATTCTTGGCTGGATTCAAGGGGTGCTACTCGCCTGGGTGAGCGAGCGGATTGCCGCTGATCTTCGCAACGCCTCTTATGCTCACCTTCAACGGCTTTCCCTCGAATACTTTGGTGGTAAACGGACTGGCGATCTGATGTCCCGCATCAGTACGGATTCTGACCGCCTGTGCCAGTTCCTTTCTGATGGTGTCGTCGACTTTGCCGCCGACTGCTTTCTCATCGTGGGGACGGCCGTCGTGCTGGTCTGGATTGATCCCTGGCTGGCTCTGGTCTCGCTCATTCCATTTCCCATCGTCGCCTGGCTGATGTATGTCTCGCGTGACAAGCTGCAATCGGGCTTTCAGAAGGGTGGCCGGGCCTGGGCACAGATGACCAGCGTGCTGGCCGACACCATTCCCGGCATCCGCGTTGTGAAAGCGTTTGCTCAGGAATCACGAGAGATTGAACGCTTCGCTCAGGCTAACCGCGAAGTGCTTTCTGCCAATGATAAGGTCAACCGCGTCTGGACGTTCTTCTGGCCCATGATCATCTTCCTCAATCAATTAGGGATTCTGGTCGTCTGGGGTTATGGGATTTACCGCGTTCACGAACAGCTGATTACTGTTGGTGTCTTGACCGCATTCCTGGCTTACATTGCCCGGTTCTACAGTCGTCTGGAATCGATGAGTCGCATGGTGAACTCGTCGCAACGGGCAGCAGCCAGTGCCCAGCGCATTTTTGAAATCCTCGACCGTGTTTCGAGTGTGCCTGAACCCGCCCGCCCTTTGCCTTTGGACAACTTCCGCGGTGAAGTTGAACTCCGTTCTGTCGGCTTCCGTTACGGCAACCGCAAGGTGCTCGATGGTGTGAATCTCAAAATCGCTCCGGGAGAAATGATTGGACTGGTCGGCCAGACCGGTGCCGGGAAAAGCACTCTGATTAACCTGGTCTGCCGCTTTTTTGATGTGGCTGAAGGTGCGATCTATGCCGACGGCACTGATATCCGCTCGTTCAAGGTCGAAGACTGGCGAAGGAATGTCGGCATCGTATTGCAAGACCCGTTCTTGTTCTTTGGCACCATCGCCGAAAACATTGCTTACGGTAATCCTCTGGCATCTCGGGATGAAATCATCGCCGCTGCGAAGGCTGCCCGCGCGCATGAATTCATTCTCCAACTGCCCGATGGCTATGACTCACTGGTCGGTGAACGGGGACAATCCCTTTCCGGCGGCGAACGCCAACGCATTTCGATTGCTCGCGCTCTTCTCATCAATCCGAAGTTGCTGATTCTCGACGAAGCCACCAGTGCTGTTGATACCGAGACCGAACGACAGATTCAGGAAGCCCTGCAAAATCTGGTGAAGAACCGCACCACGATTGCCATTGCCCACCGCCTCAGCACGCTCCGACGGGCCAATCGGATTGTAGTGCTCGATCACGGACAGATTGTCGAAGCGGGATCGCACGAAGATCTTTTGAGGCTGCAAGGTGGCCACTATGCTAAACTTGTTGCAGCCCAACAGGCACTGACGAAAGACATCGGCTGGTAATCGCCGCCATTTCTGAACACTCTCTTCTGGAAGTCATCTCCATGCAGCACAACCCCCGGTTTTTGCAGCTTGTTGAAGCCATTCGTCCGAATATCCGTGAATGCAACATCACTGACCTGGCGGAAAAACTTCAAGCAGGTCAACCGGTACTGGTTTATGATGTTCGCGAAGATCATGAATGGGCCAAAGGACACATCCCGGGCGCCAGGCACCTCGGTAGAGGCATTATTGAACGGGATATTGAAACGTTGATTCCCGACACGGAAACCGAGGTCTACCTCTATTGCGGCGGCGGCTTCCGTTCTCTGCTCGCTGCTGACACACTTCAGAAGATGGGCTATTCAAACATCACTTCCGTCGACGGCGGCTTCCGCGGCTGGAAAGAAGCCGGTCTTGAAATCGCAACCCCCTGATATCGCAACACCATTAAGGAGTCTCCTCCTTAAAAGATCAGGGCAAAGGCACCATGAGACGCATTCCCATTTGAAATAGCGCTCTTCGTGCCATGCTCACGGCGGCTCTGAGTCAGCATGTCGGATGTTCATTTGATGTCGATCTTCCATCAATCCAAAGAGCATGCTTGCCTCAAAGCCGCAAGCATGGCACGAAGGCACGCATGGGTGGCCCAGGTTGCTTTCAGAGCCGTAGGAGGTTGTCTCCAGGAGGCGTTAATGAAACAAAGGGGTTCTGGCTGGCCCGCGACGCACGACCGATGACCAGTTCTGTGGTCATTTCGTGCCATTTCCCTGCCTGCGGTAAGAAATGTTCATTCACCAATTCTGTCTACGCGAGGCAGATCATCTTTTGTTTGACCGGATATGGTCTCGTCGGATTGACTCAAGCTGCGACCTCTCACCGGCTTTGCCGGCCCAGGTTGCAAAGCAACCTGGGCTACCCCCTGTGGATTCGGAGATGTGTGTAAAAGACAGCTCAGAGCCGCAAGCGTGGGACGAAGGCACGATTTGAGAGGTCTTGACTCATTGAGCCAAGTCGTACGGCTCAATAAAAGTTGTGTGTCACAGACAGCGGCTCTGAGCAAACACGCCTTACGCATCTCTCAATGTTGCGTTGATTTCTGGATAGCGTTTGTCAGGGCGGGCGTTGAGTGAAACAAAGCCGTCTGGCAGCGATGGCCGGTCAGAACGGAATGTTAGGGGTCGAACCGGCATTATTTTTGTTGACAGTAACCATACATATCAATATGTTTCGATGTTACTGAACCTCCGCAGTTGCAGTTTTACTTTTGGATTTATGTTCGACGAGCACTTTTGGCTCTCTTTTTTACGTGCATGGTTCAGGTTTTCTGTCAATTGTCCATTTCATCGGGAGGTCTTTCGTGAGTAATTTTCACGCTCTGGTTTTCTTAACCTGTTTTCCGCCGTCTTCCCCGCGCACAGCCTCATGCATTCGGCCTGAATCCCGACGAGGGTTTACGCTGATCGAGCTGTTGGTCGTGATCGCCATTATTGCTATCCTGATTGCCCTGCTTTTGCCAGCCGTTCAGCAGGCTCGTGAAGCAGCTCGTCGCAGCCAGTGCAAGAACAATCTCAAGCAACTGGGCTTGGCGATGCACAACTATCACGACACGCATAGCGTGATGCCTCCCGGCACGATTAATCCTGGCAACAACTGCCTTGTGAATGGTGGGAAGCCGATTCTGAATCATACCGCTTATCAGATGCTGCTCCCTTATCTTGATCAGGGGCCTTTGTACAACAAGTTTGATTTTCGACTGGCCAGCGGGCGGTCGATGTATAGAGGAGGTGCCGGCGCCAGTACCTGTGCAACGACAGGCGATACCTACCCGGCAACCGACCAGCAGGCTCTGATCACCGGCCTCGTGTCTGTGTTTGTCTGCCCTTCCGATCCAGGTTCCGTTAAAGGAGATCAGGACGTCAACAATAACGACTGGTTCTCTCGCGGGATTGGTGCCTGGCGAACCAGTTACGCTCTGGCCTCCGGCTACGATGACAATGGCTATTCATCAACCTATCGCGCGGATACCTCAAACCTCAAAGGGATGTGGGGGGCCAACGGGTCTGCGTCATTTCGCGATATTGCTGATGGAACGAGCAATACATTCGCTATGACGGAAGCGAAAATGCTCAAGGTCGGGTATCAATGGACTGGCCCTTACTGGAATGCCTATACCTACACATTCTGGAAAAATGCCAGAAGCGGCATTAATTCCACAGTCACTGGATCAGCCGCCTGGTACACCAACGGCAGTTATCATACCGGTGGAATGCATGCGTTGATGGCCGATGGCTCTGTTCGCTTCATTAACCAGAATGTCGATCAGCTCAATGTGATTAACTCCCTTGTGACGATTGGCAAAGGGGAAGTAGTCGGTGAATTCTAAAGCTGTCCCAACACCTATTCGTCCTCTGATCGGATGGCTGGCCACAATGTTGACCTACTGGTTTCGTCCTCTGGCATGCGGATTGTTCGGATCGTTGATCTGTTTGGCGGGATGCACGGGCGGCGACTCCGATGTTCCCCCTCTGGGGAGAGTGCATGGGGTGGTGACGCTGAATGGTGAGACACTTGATTATGCAACCGTGAAATTCCAGCCGGAGTCAGGGCGGTTTTCCATCGCCGAGACAGATGTGAATGGTCGTTACGAACTGAATTATAGCGACGGTAAAAAAGGTGCCCAGATTGGCCGACATCAGGTTTCGATCACCTCGGCCTACCAGACCATCGAGCCGTTATTGATGACGCGAGATGAAGTCTTACCCGCGAAGTATCATTCGCAAACGGTGCTGACGGCAGATGTTCAGCCCGGTGACAACGAGATTTCCTTCGCGTTGACGACCGAAAAATAAGCCAGCCCCCATGGGCCACCCCGCGTCCCATACCAACGAGCCGGAAACGTCAGCGACGGACACTCGCATTAATGATCTCGCAATCAAGAGCGAGAGGAATTCAAGAAAAATGTTTTGGTTCGGAGGGGTGTTGAAGATGAACTTGTGGCGGCGGAGTGATTAATAAGTCATGCCCGTCGCTGACGCTTCCGGCTCGTAGCGCTTCCGGCTCGTGTTGTTGCTCGACTTGTGGTCAAGGCATTGAAAACCTTCCGCCGAACCGGCAGGCGGGAGCCTGCCCTACGTAGCTGCCCATTTTTTTTGCGCAACAAGAGGTGATGGAGTGAGGGACTTCATTTGGGCGCGCCTTACAACTGGAGTTGCAAAACTCTGGTTGTGATTCCGGACAGAAGTCTCCTCACCCGGCCTGGTCAGGGCCTGTTGCCGGTGCGATGTTGCAGTCGTCACCGGTGGGAAGTCGCGTCTGACGTGACTTTCCCCTCGAATTCGAGAAATGGACAATGACGATTCGACCTTCATGACAAGTGATCACCTTACCTGAGTCACAAGTCATGAAAGTGACAATTTGTCGTACCGGCGGGATCTCACTTCGGTGAAATCCAAGACACCATCACGCACTCTTCAAAGTTCTATTCAAAGAACCTGGGTGATGTCGTGGAAAGACCCTGACAGAGGCCGGAAGTTTTCCGGCAGCCCCGGATCATTGGCAACAGTGGTTCGGGGTTGTTTTGTTTTTGTCGAGGCTGATGACCGATAAAAACAAGGCCTGCCGCTGCTTCCACCTCGCGTCCCGTACCAACGAGCCGGAAGCATCAGTGACGGACACTCGCATTAATGATCTCGCAATCGGGAGCGAGAGGAATTCAAGAAAAATGCTTTGGGTCGCAGGGTGTTGAAGAAGAACTTGTGGCGGCGGAGTGATTAATTTGTTGTGTCCGTCGCTGACGCTTCCGGCTCGTTGCGATTCCGGCTCGTGTTGTGTGTGGAATGTGTTATGTGCGAGTTGAGAATCTGCTGATGACCGATAAAAACAAGGCATGTCGCTGCTTCCACTCCGCGTCGAGATTCCAGACGGTGAGCCTGCGGCAATAACTCAGCCTCATCAATAGAAGCGAGTTCTACGAAGATATGCCTGCAAACCTTATATTGCATAGGCGCGTAGCCGAACCGGCAGGCGGGAGCCTGCCCTACGCAGCTCAACGAGTTTCCGGGAAGCGGGTTTGGAATTCCTTGAGGTTCATTTTCCGGCCCTCCCGGTAGATCGAGATGCTCTTGTCCCGCCTATCGAGGATGCGAGTTCCCTCGGCGGCGCCCAGTGCTTTCAGGGAAAATGAATCAGGGGCGATCGGGCTGTTGAGTTCCGACTCCACATGGCAAATACAGATCTCCGATTCCTGTGCCTGATGGGGATCGATCGTTCGCAGTGTCGCCTTCCGGGGGATGTGGATTCCGTCGATCGTCATGTACTCCCAGGTGAAATCCTGTTGAAGGGTGTGCTGACCCGTCGAGTCGATGGCCTCATCCCGTCGCGAAATCGGCAGGTAGGCATGTTCGCTGGAGAAGACGTGCTCCTTGACCCATGTCGGGCGGAGGGACTTGATCGAAACGATGGTGTGGTTCCCTTGCTTTCGACGGCTGACCGCCAGCCTTTTTTGGACTTGCTCAATGATCGCTGGGTCTTCGTAGCTGAGTTCCTTGACGTACATGGCCAATTGATCCCAGACGGGATACTCAAGCCCGGAGAGTGTCTTGGGGTCAAACACGCAAAACTCACACGCCCGCCAGGCACTGGTGTCTTGAGGCCAGGCGGGGCCGCCGAGGGATCTGTCTCGTCCGTGAATCTCAATGAAGAATGCGGGATCGTTCTCTCTGGCAGGAAACGGGTCGTCCATCAGTTTTCCAGCGTATCGAATAAGATTGATCTTGGCCATTTCCTGATCGGTCACCAACTGGTTGTAAACAACAGTGGTGGTTCCACGGCCCGCGTACTTTTCATGGACTGCTCCACTGCAAAACAACGTCTTCCGGTCGTAGTCTGCGGAGAACTCGTAGACCAACTCACTCTTCGTGGTGCGTAGAGGCTGGTAACCCGTTGGATAGTGCAGACTGGCGGCTGGTCTCTTGGCCCACTTTTCCAGATCAGTGATGGATTTGCTATCCCGGCGATACTTCCCCTTCCAGGTGCGGATGCGATCGGAGGACTCGCGGGATCGGTCGATGATGTTCTGCAGGATCGCGATCTTTTCGTGGCGGTCGGTGATCTCCTCCCATTCGGAGACACACTCCCCGGCCACGCACCTGCCAGCCGAAAAGATGGTCATGACGATGGCCATCGTCAGCAGAGCGGCTGCCCTGAAGGGCGACGCGATTCTTGAAGGATGGATTGCAGTCGCTGCCTCGCGTTCGAGTGATGTCGCCCGGTGATGTGCCATGAACGATGAAATCCTTTTCGTGTTCTGCATCGGTTCCCGATAAGCCGGGAGGGAGGATTCGCTTCATCACCGCGAACTCTGATCCCTCAAAAAGGGGGGGCAATCAACATCAGGCTTCCGGTGGACGACAGGCTGTCACATTTCGTGAAATGTGGCGAGAGGATTTTTCCGTTGGCTGCGCATTCGACTGGCGAAAATGTGCTTTTTGGGTTCGATGTTCAACGAGAACGACTCAAGGCAATTGTCAGACTTTGCCTGATCGTCAAGCTCCGTACAACCCTCCGATTCGCTGCGGGCTATGTTTTTGGTGAGAAGTAGCGGCCATTCCTGCCACAGAGCCGCGCTCTTACGGTCGATGACAGAGACGACGTCGGCTTTTCGATGTTTCAGTCGTGTCTTCGTGACTGGGTCTTTGTCTCTTCGTCTTCGTGTCCTCATCGCTTGTTTCGCCTCCACGCCACGTTTAGCGGAATTCAGCGGCATGCTCGTTATTCTTGGTTTTATCGTTGTGACCGGCTGCGTTCTGGGTGGTTTCACCTGGGCGGGTGGTCACGTCGGTGCACTGCTTCACCCTTCAGAAGTCCTCACGATTGGTGGTGCGTCGCTGGGTGCCATGCTGGTGATGGGAAGCCCCAAGATCATTAAGGATCTGATCCGCTCGATCATCCAGACTCTCAAGGGGAGTCCGTTTAATAAAAAGGCGTATGCTGATCTCTTCAAGCTGTCTTATGACCTGTTGAAAACGGCCAGAAAAGACGGACTGCTCGCACTCGAACCGCATCTGAACGATCCTCATGAAAGCAAGATTTTTTCCAGGTATCCCCGCCTTCAAAAAGATCACCACTTCACGACATTTCTCTGCGATGGCCTGTCTTCAGTCGTCGAAGCCAGCATGAGCCAGGAGCAGCTTCATGATTTGCTGAAAAAGCAGATTGAAGTGATGGAAGAAGAGCATCATCAAGTGGTGGGGATTCTCGCCAAGAGCGCTGATGCGATGCCGGGCTTCGGGATTGTGGCGGCTGTGCTGGGGATCGTAATCACCATGGGCGCCATCGATGGCCCTGTCGAAGAAATCGGCCACAAAGTGGGTGCGGCCCTGGTAGGAACGTTCCTGGGAATTCTGGCTTCGTACGGATTCATGGGCCCGCTGGCTGCCCGCATGGATCTGCTGGGAAAGGCCGAGATGGATTTCTACCGCACAACAGCCGCCATTATCGAAGCCGCCATTGGCGGAGCGGCTCCAAAGCAAATCATCGAGCAGGCTCGCCGGGTGGTTTGCAGCGAAGCTCGTCCTGAACGCGTTGAAATGGAAAAGCTGCTCAAAGAGGCCGATGCCGCTGCGTAATCGCCAGGGATCACGCCGATTGATCCCCATGGCCAGTATTCATAAGAAGGAACGAAGACATGGCTGCAGGTGGCGGAGGCGCGTGGAAAGTTGCCTATGCGGACTTTGTCACCGCCATGATGGCCTTCTTTCTGGTGATGTGGATTACCGGGCAGAGCAAAGAAGTCAAAGTGGCCATTGCTCACTACTTCCAGCCACCGCCCGGTTCTGCTGCCACAGAACTGGATCCTGACGCCGAGCCTTCTTTGTTTCCGCCGCGAGCGGAGCTGAAGATCTTTCACGACATTGAAAAAATGCGGAATGTCGGCACGATGGTGCTCTTTGGAGAGAAGATCCACGAACTGGATGAAGCGGCCAAGAATCAGTTGGAAGCCCTGCTCCCTGACTTGTGGGGTAAGCCAAATAAGGTCGAAGTCCGGGGGCATGCCTCGCGCCGGGAGCGCGGGGGTTCCACGTCGCAAGAAGACCCCTGGCAGTTGGCGTGGGATCGAAGTCAGTCTGTGAAAGATTATCTGGTTTCTCGTGGAGTCGAACTGAGCCGTATTCGTTTGAGCCAGGATGGGGCGGAAGAACCTTACAGTGCCAAAAAACTGGATGCCGAGCATCAGGCTCAGAATGCTCGTGTGGAAGTTTTCCTGATTGGTGAACTGGCCCGTAAATATCGCGAAAACCCCGAGGAACCCGGCGGTTTTTTCGGCAAGGCTGATCCTTCTCAAGTTCCCCCCGGCCAGAGTTTACACCCCCAAAAGGAAACCGACGACCACGGCTCCGCCAAGGGAGATGCTCATGGAGCAGCAGGGCACGGATCATCAAGTGGGCATGGTGCGCCAAAACCAGCATCTGGCGGGCATGGTGCGAGCAGTTCTGGACATGGAGCCAAGAAACCAGAAGCGAAGAAGTCGTCTGGGCATCATTAGCGAGATCCCACCGCTTTTTTTGCGGTTTGATCTGCGGCCTGTGGCTTAAGTGGCGGGGATCCCCATTGCCGTGATCCCTCGACAGTTCCGGGATGCCATCTCCTGACAAGGCGGCATCACACTACGCAGAAGAAAGTTTTACCGTCGACGGTTGGCTCAGAGTTCGCCACAATCATGTCGGCACTCGTTCCTGATGATGCGGATATGTATTCTGGTCGAAATATTGCCGGGCCAGCAGTTTGTCGTCAGGTCATGGGCAATTGCTATCATGCCTGGTGCCAACCGCAATTTGATGGGTTTTCTACTTTCAATTAGTGATAGATGTTCGTTATGCGCATTGCTCTTGGTTGTGATCATGGCGGCTTTCCCCTCAAGGCAAAGGTCGCCGAACTGGTGGTGAAACTCGGGCACGAGATTGTTGATCTTGGAACCGACTCACTCTGTTCGGTGGATTACCCTGACTATGGGCTGAAAGGTGGCCTGGCTGTTTCCACCAGGCAGGCTGAACGGGCGATTCTGCTGTGCGGTTCGGGGGTCGGCATTAGCGTGGCGGCCAATAAAGTCCCTGGAGTCCGCGCCGGGATCTGCCATGATACTTATTCAGCCCACCAGGGGGTTGAGCATGACGATATGAATGTCCTCTGCCTGGGGGCACGCATCATTGGTGAAGCTCTGGCACTGGAGATTGTCCAGTCGTTCCTAGGCGCCAACTTTTCCAATGAAGAACGTCACGCCCGCCGGCTGGGAAAATTGCTGGAGATTGAGCAGCGCGCCAATGCGGGCGAATGGACGGCCAGTTAATCCACCCACTCGGTCAAGCCGGATCAAACTGGTGAAGCCCTATCTGGCTGAATTTGTTGGCCAGTGCATTGTCAAAGTATAAAGTTCGGGTCTCTTCTGTTGTTAAGTCCGACAACGGAGGACGTTGCGGCGAGATCAACCCGAAGACAAAGCCGTGACACGGCGTGAAAAAATCAAACCCGGGCCCATCATGCGACGGTGGAGTCGCATACGAACGAGCGGAATCCAGCCATGTCGCAAAGACATGCGCTGTAAGCGATTCAGGCTCTCGTGAAAAGGGTTGGCACCTCCGGCGTGATTGGGACGCCGGGTTTGACGACGTGGGTTTTCACTCATCATCACGTTTCCGACAAGGCCAATCTTCACGATCTTCCAGCGTGCCCAAAAGTCGCGCCATTGAGAATATTGAACAAACAACCACAAGCGGCAAAACCGACCGCAATTAACACCAATCACAACTTCAATCAGGGCGGGTGGCCTGCTCAGGATTGATGACTCCCTTGCCATGCTTGCAGCAGCTTTGAGCAAGCATGCTCTTTGGATTGATGGAAGATCGGCGTCAAAGGAACATCCGGCATGCTCACTCAAAGCCGTCGTGAGCATGGCACGAAGGCCGCAAGCATGCCTGACGCATCTTTCAACGCGCCGTTGATTTCTGGAAAACGCATTAAAACTCTTTTAAGTAGGGCACCACACGC
Organism: Planctopirus sp. SH287; assembly: GCF_056500625.1. NCBI lineage: Bacteria > Pseudomonadati > Planctomycetota > Planctomycetia > Planctomycetales > Planctomycetaceae > Planctopirus > Planctopirus sp. SH287. Next base: position 5,511,867 of record NZ_CM151403.1, read on the forward strand.
ATCGCCCCGCTTGGATCGATCTCCACGGTGATCGCCCCTTGTTTTGAAGTGACCCAGATCGTCGAATCAGGGAACGTTGGCCCCAAACGCGTCGTCACATCTCCTGGCCCCTGGCTGGAGACAACATGCACTGGTTGTGCCCAATCATTGAGCGCTTTGATATTGCTTTTGTTTCCCCCGTGATGCGGGGCCAGCAGGACATCGATCTTGCGAGGTTCCTTTTGCAATAAAGCCTCAAGCCCGGCCTCTTCCACATCACCTGTTAATAGAATGATCCGCCCCGCATACCGGATTTCTGCGACCAGGCTTTGCGAGTTATCACTCTCGCCCGCATTGGCCAGGTCTGCTGAAGTTCGGTCAGGTGGCCAGAGAAATTCAATCGCCACTTGCTCAGAAAGTTGAAACTGTTGATCGCCGGCAACAATCCGAATCTGCCCGCCAGTTTCTTGAACAGCGCTGGCTGCTTCACCAATGGTTCGTTGGCCAGGATCAGCGGCACTTCGTGGAAATCCCAACCAGTGAATCGAGAGATCTTTTGTCAATAAAGGAACCGCGTTCCCATGATCGGCATCTGCATGGGAAATCGTCAACGCATCCAGAGAGGAGTATCCTCGATAACGAATGGCCTGACTGATGGTGCGGGCTGCCCGTTGTGCCTGACCCAGCGACCCCGCGTCATAGAGCCAATTCCGACGATCGGGCGTCTCCACCAATACGGCCAATCCATGGCCCACTGAGAGGAAGGTAACCCGCAAGGGCTGCTCCCGGGGAATCATCCCCGTCAGTAACCAACCCGTTCCTAAAAAGAGAGATAACGCGACCACTCTCGCACGATGTTCACGGAAAACCATCCATGCCGCAATTGTGAGATAAAACCCTGCGACTAATTCCATCGGCAGTGGAGGCACCACAACATGCCCCCAAGTCCAGTGAGCCGATGACTCCACAGCCAGGATCAGGCACGATAATGTGTAGTCAAAGACCCAACCTGTCGGGATCCCTAAAACCGGATGGATCAGCACTAATATCAACGTCAGATAGCCGCTCCACATCATGACCGGTACTAGTGGTGCCAGAATAATATTAAGTATCAGTCCAACCGGTGAGATCACCCCCGATGTCGCTGCGATGAGCGGTGTTGTTAAACACCAGATAGCTAATGTTACTGCTATCAGGATACGCAGATTCACAATGCACTTTGAAAAGAGAGTTGAAGCGCCATCAGATGTTCGGAGATTCACAAACCATGATGACAGGCTTCTGGACGGTTGCTGCAAAGCTCTGGTGACAAGAATCAATGTCATCACAGCCAGGAAAGAGAGTTGAAAACCAAGTTGTAACGCATCATGGGGAGACACCAGGAGAATCAGTACCGCTGTGACTCCCAGCAGATTGATCGGGTCAGCCATTCGCCCGATACGGCTTCCCACAATCCAGGTGCAGCCGAAAATCGCCGCTCTCACGACGGGCGGGTCGTTTTCTGCCAGCAGCAGAAACAGCACAATTGTCCCCAATCCTATCGCTGCCAGAGTCCAGGGGTGTCGCACAAACGGTTTGCAGATCATCATCGCCAGCACGACGACCAACCCGACATTCAAACCTGAAACAGCCAGAATATGGAGCAGTCCGCTTCGGATAAAGGCGTCCCGTAACTCAGGTTTTAATTGTTGCCGGCCTCCCAGAAGAATGCTATTTGCCAGTTCGGGTGGGGCGTGATGAACGATACGTTCGATCCCCTGTTCGGCCCGCTGGCGTATCAACGAAAGTACGCGGCGAGGCCACCATGCCCAACTCACTATGTGGTGATCCCGCTGCATTGATTCTGGATGTTTGGCACGTACTAATCCCAGTATCCCCTGGCTATATAACCACCCGGAATAATCAAATTCGCCGGGATTCATGGGTGGTGCCAATCGCATCAATTTTCCATAGATCACTACGCGATCACCCGGCTGAAATAGAGGCGTCTCTCCTTCAATATGAACTTGAACATTCCCTTGAACCGTCCGACGATTCTTGTGTTGCCCTATCGCCTCCACAGCAACAAGACAACGCGATACGACACGAAGATTTTTTGATGATACAATCAGGGAGGGTTTCTCAGCGGTTGCTGTGTCTATTGTCTCGAAGGAACTATCTGACTTTATCTTTGGGGCTTCTTTCGTTTCACCGGTTCCAAACGAACCGACTGTCCGCTCGTAGATCACGGGAGTCACAACCGTTCCCTCCAGTCGGACGGCCTGCGCCTCTCTTCCCGCGAAACGTAATAAGGAAATCCCTGGCACCCAGTTCCAGGTCAGTTGGTGCCATAGCCCTCCCGCAGCGGCAATTCCGATTAACCCTGCGGCTGAGAAAAAGAACATCGGCGGCCACCGGTGAGACAGTTTTCCGCCGAATCTCTGTTGAAAGCCGGCCCACCCTCCGATCAGTCCCAGTCCCGCCAGCCAAAACATTAAACTGGGAAAGAAACCCCAGGCGGCTTCAACCGCAATGCCACTTGCCAATGCCGCTCCGGTCAGCACGGCGGGAACACGCCCCGGCCGCCGCCGCACCTCTTCACGACCTTGCCAGCCTCTTTGAGTGGCAGCCTCACCCCGAGAACCCCTCTGGTGCTGGGAATCCCCCTGATTCTGAGAATCCCCAGTCGCATCAGTCTGCGTTACGATCAACATGAGGCGTGCCCAGATTGACAACAGAAACCCTGGCTTTCGACGAAAGAAATAATGGCATCACAGAAGGACAACACAGAAGGACAACACAGAGCGATTGCGTACAGTAGCCATGCAGGTTTCCATAAATAAAGTGACTCATGCATTGTCAACGTATAAAATTCGGGTCTCTTCTGTTGTTAAGTCCGACAACGGAGGACGTTGCGGCGACATCAACCCGAAGACAAAGCCGTGACACGGCACTCAGCCATCGCCCAAGTCATGAATTTGCGTAAAAATGAAATCGAGAAAGACTCAGGACGTCAACAGGAATTGTGATGCGATATGCCATGATCACCGCGGGGGGCGCGGGTATGTTCTGCGGGTCATGCCTGCACGATAGCACATGGGCTAAAGCGATGATTGCAGGCGGGCACGACGCAACGCTCGTCCCCTGCTATACCCCCTTGCGACTGGATGACGAGCCACCAGTAATGTCCCGCATCTTTATTGGGGGCATCAATCTTTACCTCGAACAAAAATATCCCTTCGTCCGTTCCTGGCCGCGCTGGTTACGTAAATGGCTGGATCATCCACGCATTCTCAAACTGGCAGCTCAGATCCCTGCCAGTACAGAAGCCCGTGAATTGGGCGATATCGCTCTTTCCATGCTACGCGGAGCGCACGGCCCTCATACGGCCAGCTTTGACGAACTGGCCACCTATATCTCGCGAGAACTGAAACCTGATGTCGTCTTCTTTAGCAACGCACTCATGTCTGGCCCGCTGATTAACCTGAGAAATCAGTTTCCCGGCACTATTCTCTGTATGCTTCAGGGGGATGATATCTTTATCGATGGCCTGCTTCCTCAATATCGCCAGCAGGCCATTGACCAGATTCGCGAAAATGCCCAACACTTTGATGGCTTCGTCACTCACAGTGAATATTATGCCGATCATATGTCCTCTCTGTTGGGACTGGATCGTCAACGCTTCGGTCGGTTGCCGCTAGCGATTGATACCGCCCGCCTGGCACATCAAAACCAGTCACTTCAAAACCAGATAATAGCGGGCAATCAAACGACGAATGCCGCTGCCTCGACAAAACGTCCCGTGATTGGTTACTTCGCTCGAATTTGTCCAGAAAAAGGGCTGCATCTCCTCATTGAAGCGGGGCTTGAACTTCAAAAGAGAAACCTGGATTTCGAGATTCGTGCCGCCGGCTATCTACCGGCTTCACAAAAAAACTATCTCAAGCAAATCATGCGGCAAGCCGCCCCCCTGAAAGACCGCTTTCGCTACGAGGGAAGCCCGCCAACCCTCGAGAAGAAAAATCTTTTTCTCAGCCAGCTGGATCTCTTCTCAGTACCGACAACCTATCGGGAACCCAAGGGGATCTTTCTGCTCGAAGCCTGGGCACATCAACTCCCGGTTGTTCAGCCCGCTCATGGTGCCTTCCCCGAATTACTCCAGAATGAAGGAGGCACAACAGCCGGCGGACTCCTCTATACTCCAGGCGACACCGATCATCTCGCCGATCAATTAGCTCATTTATTAATACACCCGGCTGAACGACACCACCACGGAGAACAGGGCTTAAAGAAGCTGCACAGCCAGCATGATCTGGCGTCTCTCAGCCGCGCGACGGAAGCACTGATCCAGCGCTGGTTCCCTGACTCACGAACTCATCCTGTGGAAACATCGTCGCTGTAAACATTGAAAGGTTTCCACAGATCGGCCAGATCACAGCCCAATCATGCTGACAATCGCTTCGCGGTAATCTTTGTCATCGATGCGTCGACCATCTTTTTCGTGCAGGGATCTTGGTATGATGACGTCAGCAGCCAGACAGGTCTGAACGATCGACAGTCACCGTTCTTTTCAGGAGCCTCTCTCATGACCACGAAAACAGCTTCTACAAGCAAAACTTCTGCTGATAGCCATCCCCATGGCGCAGCCCATACCAACGGCAAGCATGCCACACCTGAAAGCTTAAACATGCACCCGACGAAGAATGATCTGGCAGAACATGTCCGTTTCTCGATGGTCGAACTCCTGAATACCCATTTAGTGCTCTCGATTGATCTGGCTCTTCAGACCAAGCAGGCCCATTGGAATGTGAAAGGGCCTCAGTTCATGCAACTGCATGAGTTCTTTGATGGACTGCGGGATATTGTCGATGAATTCGTCGATAACATTGCCGAACGAGCCGTCGCTCTGGGTGGCACAGCTGATGGCACCGTGCAAAAAGTGGCTAAAGAAACCTCACTCCCCGCTTACTCTGCCACCATCATCTCGGGGAAGGATCACCTGCAGGCGTTAGTGGTCGCCTTTGCCCAGTTTGGCAAAAGCGCCCGCGCAGCTATCGACACTTCTGACGAAGCGGGCGACGCGAATACGGCTGATTTGTTCACAGGTATCTCGCGAGAAGTTGATAAGCAACTCTGGTTCCTGGAATCGCACCTGCTCGGTTAACACCGCTTGCGCAATGCCTCATTCTGGTAAAGTTTCAGCCGCCCCAACCCCTCTTGGGGTTTGGGGCGGTGTGTAAGGGTCGTCTGTTCACGTTCGGGTCTTACGCCGCCTGAATGACGTCTCCCTGCCCCTGGTCTTTGAGTCAGCCTCATGTCGCTGGATCGAGACATTCATTCCTCTCCTTCATTCCCTTCAGAGACTTCAATCTCATTGAGTGCTCTGAAGAAGACCAGCAGACTTTCTCTCTGGCATGCTTTCCAACGCTTAGTTCTGAGAGCGAGAACCCACCGGCCATATAAACATATAGCCACGCGATGCTGTAGTGTTGTGTTGTCCTCTCTCGCATATCAATAAACACCTAGGTCTTGATGCATCGATATGATCTGGCCTTCAGTGGTGATAGCTCCTCCCGTTGGAATCGACTCAAAACAGCTTTCGTCGTTTGATATCTAACAACGAGTTTGGCCAAGTTGGTGTGAAATTCACTTTCGTCTATCGACAGATGCCGCGATTGATGCCTACCCTGTTCAGGTTAGCGTCAATAATGCCGAACTGAGAATTCCTTCAAGAATGTCCCCAGCAAGGCATTGGCGAATGCCTTGGCTTCTGTGCGGTTCAGCACTCAGGCCGAGCATGATGCGTTCGCTATCGTCCGTTTCGTTTTCTCGGTGACGACTCAATCCTTTGTATTCCCACTTCATTTAAGGCGTGATAAACGATGTCTCAAAAGTCTCGTGGTTTTACTTTGATTGAGTTGCTGGTAGTGATCGCCATTATTGCCGTGTTAATCGCATTACTGCTTCCTGCCGTTCAACAGGCCCGCGAAGCGGCTCGCCGATCCCAGTGCAAAAATAATATCAAGCAAATCGCACTGGCTGTCCACAATTACATCGATGTCTACGGCGCCCTCCCCCCAGGCGAAATCAAGCATGATCACTATGACGTGGGCCACAACGCGCATATCTGGTCAGCGGTGCTATTGCCGATGCTGGATCAGGAACCGGTTTATCGCAAGCTGGCAGAAGAGACCAGCGGGTTTGGCCGTGAAGTCAACTACTGGGCAACGAACGGAGCGGGCGCCACCATTTTGAGTGTCTTTCAATGCCCAACGGATGTCATGCCCAACATTAATCCCGCCTATGATGGCTCTCGGATGGCTAAATCCAATTATGTGGCCAGCGCCGGGAAAAATCGGATCTGGGATGCGACTTACGACAACACGTTATTTACCGGGCCATTTGCGATTAACTGGTCAAGCCGGTTAAGAGATATCACTGATGGAACGTCATCGACGATTCTGTTTGGCGAACGCGATGGAGCTCAAAACCTGTCGATGCGTACTGCGGGAACCTGGGTTGGCACCGACGGCATCTGGGCGCATGAGCAGATTTACTCTTCAACCAGCCGCACCTACCCCATTAACGGCGTGACCGGAGCCGATAAGCGGGAACGAAACCGCAGCTTTGGCAGCCTGCATACCGGCGGCGCTCACTTCGCTTTCTGTGATGGCCACGTGCAGTTTATCAATGAAAATATCGATGGTGGTGCTTACGAATCACTCGGCACACGCAGCGGTAGTGAAGTCGTTGGCGAATACTAAATAAGGCTCAATAACCCTACCTTTAGTACTCTCGCCTGACGAAACATAAGCTATCCCCACAGTGACCGCCTGTTTTCAGAAGCCTTAATGCCGCTGAATGCGACCGTTACCGTTTCTCTGACAACAAAACTCCTCCCTATCGGAGTTAATCGATTTCTATCATGCAATATGCCTCATTGAGATTTCTGCGATTCAACAAGCCGTCGCTGAGTCCACGCTGGCTTTTTCTGTCCCTTACTCTTTTCGCAGGGTGCGGTGGTTCTGATACGCCCCCTCTTGGGCGAGTCACAGGGAAAGTCGTACGGGACGGAGTGCCTGTCTCGGGCGTCGCCCTGGAGTTCCGTCCCACGACTGGCCGGAGTTCACCGGGAGTCACAGATGAGCAGGGAGCTTTTGAGCTTTCCTATACACTGCGGGAAAAGGGAGCGCTGGTGGGTGAACATGCCGTCCTCTTTCGTGTCCCGCCAACAACGCAGGCCAGGCTCAAGAATTCCCCCAAAATGAGCGCAGAGCACCGACAGATTCTCATGCAGAGCCATCAGGAACCAATGCTCATCAAGCATCAGGAACATGTGGTCGTGAAACCCGGCCGCAATGAATTTACTTTCGACTTAAGCGGCAAGAAATAAAGCTTCCGGCAGGGCTGAAGAGATAAATAGGGAGTCGGCTGTCCGGGAGGAAGGCTCTAAGTCGCGTTGGGATCGTCGTAGCTGCGCGGTTCCAGTTCACGGGAGCTGATATCAATCGCCATGACAATGGTGCGTTCTTCGCCGCCATGGGGGTCAATCGCCACTGCGGGAATGACCTGGCGCCCAGGCAGCAGGTTCATCCGCAATTGAAATCGGCCATCAGAGGCCACGCGGGTTGGCTGGCCCATTAAAGTGAGGTTGGCCAGCGGATGAGTCGTGCCATGGACAATCAGTTCCGATTCCAAAGTCAATTGGAAATTGACAGGTGCCAGTCCCGAGGTGTTTTCACGGGAATGATGTGCCGCCAGGCTGGCCAGTTGGGAATCGGTCAGCGTGTTACCAGCCAGTCCCGGTTCACGCTCCAGTTCATTCCAATTCAGCAGCGACTCATCAGACGTGCCGTGACTATTGTCGCGACGAGCCACGGCATCATCCATATTGATGATCCGCGATTTTGCTAATGCGTGGAACTTATTGCCATTACTATAGCCAATCGCAATTCGATAAGAGTGTCCCGGGCCATCCACATGGGTGAACCACAAGTTGTCACGCTGTCCTACGATAATATCGCGAACAACACAGTTGGCACGCACGACAGAGTCGTCATCAGTGACGTCAAACAGTCGTAAGGTGGGCTTGGCTGCGTGCCATTCCTCTGCCATCGCCAGCATGGCCCGGTCAATCGTCGCGCGAGAAATATGCCAGCGAACCTGAATCCAGTGAGGGTTCAACGCTCGAATCTCGATGCCTTCTTGCGACGGATCGTCTCCCCCATTTCTCTGTTTTAATTTGCTCTTCACCATCGCTGTCGCTGGCGATGTCTTGACCTGGGGGGAAGGCTTCTGTTTCTGAGAAGCGTTCGAGGCAGCGGATCGCGTCGAAGAAACAGTCTTCCGCTTCGTGTCGACAGTGCTTGACTTGGCAGTTTTGTTTTTTCGGCTGATCGACGTTGAGGCTTTTTCCGCAGTGATATCGAGCGTCGTAACACGGCGGGGAGACGTCGACTTCACTGTGTCGGCGTCAGCTACTGTGTCGGCTGAAGAGTTTTTAGAGCGTGCTTTCACAGCTTTGACAGTGTCGGTTTTGGCAGTGTCGGTCTTGGCAGCGTCGGTCTTGGTCAGTCGGCTTTTCTTGACTGTGGGTGCATTCGCCATGTGGTCAGTGGCAGGCTTTGCCGTTCGCCGAAGCGTTGTCAACACTGGCTCGCCAGCTCCACGACTGCCGGAGCGTGCGGGCGTCCTGGAGGCTTTTGTCGATTTTTCTGCCGCAGCTGTGGCGGGTTTCTTAGATACGGGTTTTGTTTTGCTTCCAGATGCCGTCGCGGCATGAGCAACCGCTGTTCTCGCTGAAGTGGGCTTCGGCGTCGAAGAAGAAGAGGGCTTCACGGCACGTGAAACAGCCGCAGTGTTCCCTTTGGAAGCAACTTTGCTTGATTTATTTTCAGGCGATGAGGGGCGTGAAGGGGCTGGCGCTTTGTTGGAAACGCGAGTCGATGCCATAGGTGCAAGTTCCCGAAGTAGCCAATCAGGCTTGGCTGAACCGTTGCGATTCGGAAATGTTTCTCTGGAAATGACTTCCGCTTCGCCGATTCAGGACGGTTGCAGGAGATCTGCAATCGGTCTGTTCGGGAGACCCTCCTTGATCCGGGAAGAGCTTGCCGCCGCTCAACACTTCAACAAACTCAGATATGTCATACTGGAGTCAGGAGTATACTAGCAACCGATTCTGCCCTTTTATAAGCAAATTTCCTCGAACTGACTCAAAAAGTTGACTAATCAATCAATTGAGAGGCCTTTTCATGGGGGATATTTGCGATTTGCCCGTGCGGGGAAATCTCTGTCGCCAGGGTGCCAGGCCAAGGCTGGGTCAGCAACGACGCTTCGACACGCGATTCTCAATCAAGGAAACGCAGCGGCAAATTCTGGCTGTCGATTTCGTCATTTCTGAGAAAATCAAGGCCAGAGAGAGTGGCAATTTGCGTTGCGAGTGTCATCCCAGTACGATCCGCCCGCAGCCATTGCCTTTGTTAATTCTCATTTCAGAGCGATAGCTGTTTGAACAACGAGAATTCCTTATGGCACACAAGTCAGATTCACCTCACTCGCCGCAACGCGGGTTGAGTCCAATGGCTGTGGGCTATATGTGGGCGTCTCGAGTTGGAAATATCGGCTTTCAGTTAGCACTTCCGCCGCTCGCAGGCCACTGGCTTGATGGGCAGTGGGGCACGCGCCCAGTCATGGTTCTTTTAGGGGCCGTCATCGGATTCGTGCTGTTCCTGTTTCAGTTAATCTCGCTGGTCAAATCGTCTGAGATTTCCCATCAGTCGGAACATCAATCTTCGGAACATAAGTCTTAAGGTGCGTTCGGTAAGCATTCGGGTTCAAAGGTCTTCCTCTGGTGAAGGTTGAACTCATTTGAAATTTTGTTCGTTAGTTTCTGTTGAGTCGTTGTTGTGAGTGACCTGATCGACACCATTCCTCCCCAGGCCCCGTTGCCAAGGCACGACCCAAGGGGGTGGTTTGTTGTTCTGGAAATTCTGGTCTTAACAGTCACCTTGGTCATTGCTTGCAGTGCTGTCTACGGGGTTCTCCTGATGAACGGGATTTCCGCAGGCAGAGAAGTGATTGTGGCAGGCGCGATTTGCCTGATTCCTGGGGTGCTTGCGGCTTTATGGAATGAGTTGTTTGTGGTTAAGGGGGGGGCAGCCTTTGCGGGTGCCAACCCGATGGCGGCGCTGGGTGGTATGGGTTTGCGGATGGGAATTGTCGCATTCGGAATTCTTGCTCTGCCAAAGTTGGTTCCAGGCTGGCAAACGCGACCGTTCTTCTATAGCGTACTCGTGGTTTACCTCCTGTCTTTAGTGATAGAAACCGGTTTCCTTCTGGCGTCTCTTCGCCAGAAGAAAACTGTTTAAGTCAGCAAGGCTCAATTCAAGTCACGACGATTCTGTATTTTCTCTTGAGTTTGATACGGAGTTCGCCCTCAAATCTCGCTTGAAATTAGTGAAGCTTCAGGGTGCATTCTCGTAATAAAGCGGCATACATAGTAAAGCGGCATACGAAAAGTGATCGGGTGTTGAGGGTGTTTCGCTCGCAATGCCAGAAAAGTGTGCTGGTCAGTCGGTCGTTACGCTCTTTGCATCACAGCTTTTGACGGAACACCATGTCGGCGGAACATTCGGACTACTTCCATCACGTACGGGACGCAACTTCGTTCGAGATGCCCGAGTTTGTCTACTCGGTCGTATCGAAGGATCTGTTCGCGCTGCCGTCGATTTTCGGTTTCCAGATCACCAAATTCATGGTGATGCAGTTGCTCGCGTTTGTGCTGGCCTTCCTGATTTTTCGCGGGCTGGCAATGCGGGTAGCCAATGGAGAGCCGGCTAAAGGTCGCTGGTGGAACTTCTGGGAAACTCTCGCAGTTTTTGTTCGCGATGAAGTGGTTCGCTCATCGATCAGTGAGCCACATGCTCACGACGATCACCACCACCACGCCCATGCTTATGTCGAAGCTGGCCAAACGCATGTTCGGGGTCATCTGGAACCCGAGTTGGCTGCGGTGGGTGGTCATGTCATGGCGACCAGTGTTGAGCCGGAAGCATCTGCGTTGCATACCACCGGCACTCACTATGCCGACCGCTTTCTGCCGTTTATCTGGTCATTGTTCTTCTATATCCTCTTCTGTAATCTGCTGGGAGCCTTCCCTCTGTTCGGAACTGCCACTGCCAGTACCAGCGTGACGGGCGTCCTGGCTCTGAGCGTTCTCGCTGTGACGATCGGAGCAGGGATTAAGCAGTCCGGAGCCGTCGGTTTCTGGAAGTCACTCGTTCCTTCGATGGATGTTCCCGGGATTATCGGGCCACCTCTCAAGGCGATGATCTTTGTGATCGAACTCGCCGGGTTGTTTATCAAGCACTGCGTGCTGGCGATTCGACTTTTCGCTAACATGCTCGCAGGTCACGTGGTGATCGGCGTTTTTCTGAGTTTCATCGCCGCAACGGCTAATTCTGGCATGTTATGGTACGCCGTCACTCCTGCCAGTATTTTCGGGCAGTTGGCGATTGGCGCGCTCGAGTTGTTTGTTGCTTTCCTTCAGGCTTATGTCTTTGCCTTGCTGGCTTCGTTGTTTATCGGATCGGCTGTCAATCCTCACTGATTTTCCCTTTGGGTGATTTGTGATCATTGGCTCTGTTGATTCCTGATGGTTGTTTGACAATTGTTTTGGCTGATTTCCTGCCGCTGGTTTTCTGCTGTCGGCTGGTTCTCAATAGAAAAAGACGTCGGGCGTGTGTCCCGGCAGACCACAAATTGGCTTCCCGCGTGGCGGGTGCATTTTTACGGCAGGAGAGTGTTAACGTGCAGGCTCTTTCTCTCATGACTCGCATTCTGGGTGCCTTCTGTGTTCTCGCCATTCCCGCAATGGCTCAGGATGCTGGCGGTTCAAGCCCCATCGTTCTGAAGGCTATTGGCGCCGGGATCGTGATCCTGGGTGCTGGCCTGGGCATTGGCAAGATTGGTTCTTCGGCTGTGGAAAGCATTGCTCGCCAGCCAGAAGCTTCTGGTGCCATCCAGACAGCCATGATTATTGCTGGCGCTCTGATCGAAGGGGCCACCCTCTTCGCTCTGATCATCTGCCTCATCTAGTTTTTCAGGCAGTACGAGAGAAGCCTGTCACTTACAGCAACGCTTCTCTCTGATGCCAAATGACAGGCTGTTTGAATCGCGACGTGTTGCCACTCAGTGACGTGTTGTTGTTCAGTCCGCTTATCTCATGTCTTGTGTTTGCCTCGGATGTCAGTTATCGCGAAGGGTATTCGCTCATCATGCTGGCCAAGCTTCATCGAAGTGTTACTTCTCCGTTTGCGGGTCGACTCGCTGTCTCAGGACAGGCGTTCGTCTTTGCGTTTGCCTTGCTGGGGGTGTTGGGGTTGAGTGCTGTCAATGGCAGCTCCAGCCTGTTAGCCGACGAACCTGCTCAGGTTGCTAAGACGACCACCGAGACGGCCACCGAGCATGAGACAGCTCACCACGCCGATGATCATGGGCATGCCGCTGCTGGCTCGACTCCACCGGGTTTGATTCCGGAAGTCGATCTTGTGGTGTGGTCGCTGATCGTCTTTGCCGCGTTTGTCTTCCTGCTCTCCAAGTTTGCCTGGAAGCCACTCGCTGCTGGTCTCGATCAGCGTGAGTCTCGTATTCGTCATGATATTGCCGAAGCCGAGTCGGCTCGTCTTAAGGCCCAGCAACTGCTGGCCGAACACGAAACTCGACTGGCAAACGCTGAGAACACTGTTCGTGAACTGATTGCAGAAGCCAAGAAGGATGCCGAGAAGGTTCGTGCAGACTTGATGGCTGAAGCCGAGGCTGACGTACAGTCATTGCGAAAACGAGCGGTGACAGAGATCGAACAGGCCCGTGATTCCGCTCTCCAGCAATTGTTCGACACCCTGTCGACCAATGTGATGGAAGCAACAACTCGCGTCGTCGGTCGATCACTCAACAGTGAAGATCACCAGCGCTTAGTGCAAGATGCCCTCGCCGAACTCAACATTCGACGAAACTGAAATCATGTGAACGTCCTTCGTTGATGTGATAGATAACAGACAAGTGCGGTACTGAATCGCTATTTCAACAGATTCATGCTTCGTTACTTGGCTAATTGAAATCCTTGTGCTGTCTCCAAGCCGGAGTGCTGCTGTGCAACAAGCTTCCGTAACCCGTGTTCCTTCCGTCCTGGACGATCCTTCGTCGTTGGGCGTCGCGCGGATTTACGCGGAAGCCCTGCTGGGAGCTTCTGGTCAAAATGCTGCTGAGGTTGTTGAAGAATTGAAGTCGTTTGTTTCCGAGTTGTTGAATAGCAATTCGGGTATGAACGAAGTCTTCTCTAACCAGGCCATGGGACGCGACGAGAAGGTCAGTTTTATTGACAAGGTTCTGGGCGATCGCGCCAGTCAGACACTGGTTCATTTTTTATCGGTGCTGGCACAACACGATCGATTAGAGCTTGTCCGGGCTGTTTCGCACGTCGCCGGGATTGAATTGCAGAAACAACAGAGTCGTCAGCAGGTTCTGGTCACGAGTGCCCAGCCGCTGTCGGATGAGCAACAACAGGCGGTGATAAATCGCCTGACGGAAACATTGGGCCTTGTGCCTGAATTAGAACTGAAAGTCGACCCGGAATTGGTGGGCGGTCTGGTCGTCCGTGTCGGGGACACGGTATACGACAGCTCGCTGCGTACACGGCTTGAACAACTCCGCGCCCAATTGCGCGAAAGGTGTCTGAATGAAATTCAACGCGGACGAGATCGCTTCTGTCATTCAGCGTGAAATCCAGGATTTCCGCGGACAGATCCAGACCAATGAAGTCGGTACTGTTGTCGAAGTCGGCGACGGCATCGCGCGCGTCTACGGACTGACTAACGCCATGTCTGGCGAAATGGTCGAGTTCGCCAGTGGTGTGCGCGGCCAGGTCTTTAACCTCGAAGAGAACTCGGTCGGGGTCATCATTCTTGGTGACTACCTCAAAATCTCTGAAGGGGATGAAGTTCGCAGTACGGGTCAGCTTCTCTCGATCCCCGTGGGTGAGGCACTCATTGGCCGCGTTGTCGATCCTTTGGGTAACCCCCTGGATGGCCGTGGCCCGATCATGGCTGAGTCATCCCGCCCACTTGAAACAACAGCACCAGGCGTGGCAGCTCGTCAGCCCGTCAAGCAGCCTCTCCAGACCGGGATCAAGGCTGTTGATGCCATGACACCGGTGGGTCGTGGTCAACGTCAGTTGATCATTGGCGATCGAAAGACCGGCAAGACGGCCGTCGCGCTCGACGCCATTATCAACCAGAAGGGTGGCGACGTCATCTGTATCTACGTCGCCTGCGGTCAACGAGCCAGCTCGATTGCCGGGGTTGTGGAAGCCCTCAAGAACGCCGGTGCCATGGATTACACCGTGGTGGTGGCGGCCGGTGCCAGCGATCCTGCTCCAGTTCAATACATTGCTCCTTACGCCGGTGCGGCCATTGCCGAGTACTTCATGTACCAGGGCAAGCACACACTGGTCATCTATGATGATCTTTCCAAGCAGGCCGTCGCTTACCGCCAATTGTCATTGCTGATGCGTCGTCCTCCCGGTCGTGAAGCCTATCCCGGCGACGTCTTCTACTGCCACAGCCGCCTGCTCGAACGCGCGGCCAAGCTGAGCGATGAACTCGGCGGTGGTTCAATGACCGCGCTGCCGATCATTGAGACGCTTGAAGGGGAAGTGTCAGCCTATATCCCGACCAACGTGATTTCGATCACCGATGGTCAGATTTATCTTGAGCCTGACCTGTTCTTTGCTGGTGTTCGTCCGGCGATCAACGTGGGGATTTCGGTCTCCCGCGTGGGTGGAAACGCCCAGACAAAGGGGATGAAGAAGGTGGCTGGGAGTCTTCGCCTTGACTTGGCCGCCTTCCGCGAACTGGAAGCCTTTGCTCAGTTGGGTACCGAACTCGACGCTGCCACTCAGAAGCAGGTTGATCGCGGCTACCGCATGGTTGAATTGCTCAAGCAGCCCCAGTATGTGCCCCTCTCCGCTGCTGACCAGGTCGTCAGTATTTACGCGGGAACTCGTGGTTACTTCGATACCATTCCTGTTAACCAGGTGGCTGAGGCTGAGAAGCAACTCCTCGACTATGTTCGTCATGAACACGCGGAATTCCGCGAGAAGCTCATCAGCAGCAAGACGCTGGATGACGCTCAGGAAGGTCAATTGAAGACCATTCTGGAAGGCTTCAAGAAGCGCTGGCAGCCGAAATAATTGCCAGCTTTCGCGAAGTCAAATTTGCGAATTCAGGTTCATGGAGTAGAAGGTGCCGGTTCCTCGCTGAGATTGCGAAGCCGGCTGCGTCTGGGGCGAGTGGTTCGTAGAGGTAGAGTCGTCACATGGCCAAAGCACGAGCAATCGTCAAGCGGCTCAAAGCCGTCCGCAATATCAAAAAGATCACGCGGACTATGGAACTGGTCGCCACGGCCAAGTTCAAAAAAGCCATGGAGCGCGCGCTGGAAGCCACTGCTTACACCAAAAAGCTGGCTGAGATTGTAGCCGATGTCTCTGCCAGTCTGGCGGAATCGGGCAACGAAGGAAGCGTTTCACATCCACTGCTGGTGTCGCGTCCCCAGGTGAAAAAGCGGCTGCTGCTGGTGATCACTTCTAATCGGGGACTGTGCGGCGGATACAACGCCGGCGTGCTCCGAGTGACTGCCCAGGTTCTCAAAACACGTGACCTCAGCACTCCTCTGGATCTGGAAGTTTCTGGCAAACGGGGAATCAACTTCTTCAAGTTCCAGCGCCAGACAGTCTTGAAGGCTTATACCCACTTTGAGGACAAACCCACGTTTGCCCAGGTCGAAGAGATCGCCAACCGCCTGATGGAAGAGTATATCGCTGGCCGCTTCGATCAGTTCGATGTCGCTTTCATGCAGTTTCATGGGATTGCCAATCAGAAGGCGGTCGTGCAGACCTTGTTACCGATCGGAAATCTTCAAAGCGATACGGCAGCAACGAACCCGGCGACTCCTTCCATTGACTATGAATTCCTCCCTTCTCCCGAAGAGATTCTCGGAGAGATTGTTCCTGCATCGTTCAAGGCCCGTCTCTTCAAGTGCTTCCTGGATGCGGCTGTGAGCGAGCAGGTCTTCCGGATGGTGGCCATGAAGGGGGCAACTGAAAGTGCCAACGACATGATCAAGTCGCTCAAACAGCGATACAACCGTGCTCGCCAGTCACAGATCACTTCGGAACTCAGCGAAATCATCGGAGGAGCCGCCGCTCTGGAGTAATCCAGAGACGGGTCTGCTTCTCATCAATTTGAAATATCACAGACAAAACTATTGGGACACATTCCCCGGAATCGGGGCTAGAGAGAATTTGGAGCCGCTATGTCCACCGCTGTTGCTAATGCCGTTGGCCGGATTACACAGGTCATCGGTTCGACGTTCGATGCCGAGTTTCCCGATGGATCGCTCCCTCCGATCTACAATGCCGTCCGTGTGGACGTGGAAATTAAGGGGACACCCATCAAGGTCGTGGGGGAAATTCAGCAGCACTTAGGTGGTGGCCGCGTCCGTTGCGTGGCTCTGGGAACAACCGATGGGTTGGCCCGTGGCGTGCCAGTGGTCGACACCGGCGCTCCTCTGGCTGTTCCTGTTGGTAAGGCGACGCTGGGTCGCGTCTTCAACGTGCTGGGTGAGCCGATTGATGGCCGCGGCCCTGTTGATACCGACGAAAAGTGGCCGATCCACCGCAGCCCGCCCAAGCTGGAAGACCTCAGCTCGAAGACAGAAATTTTTGAAACCGGGATCAAGGTGGTTGACCTCCTGATTCCGTTCGTTCGCGGTGGTAAGGCCGGTCTGTTCGGTGGTGCCGGTCTCGGCAAGACCGTGATTCTGCAAGAACTGATCGCTCGTATTGCCAGTACGCACGGTGGTTACTCGGTCTTTGCTGGCGTGGGAGAACGAACCCGCGAAGGAAACGACCTCTGGCTCGAAATGCAGGAAACCCAGATCGGTTCCACCGGTCGTGCGGTCATCGAGCAAACCTGCATGGTCTTCGGCCAGATGAACGAACCGCCTGGTGCCCGTCTTCGTGTCGCTCTCTCGGCACTCACCATGGCCGAATGGTTCCGCGATACAACCGGTGCCGACACCCTGCTGTTCGTGGATAACATCTTCCGCTTCTCGCAGGCTGGTTCGGAAGTGTCTGCACTTCTTGGACGTATGCCTTCGGCTGTGGGTTATCAGCCTACGCTCTCCACCGAACTGGGCGCTCTTCAGGAGCGTATCACGTCGACAAAGCGTGGGGCGATCACTTCCGTGCAGGCCGTTTACGTTCCTGCGGACGATCCCACTGACCCCGCACCAGCCACTGCGTTTTCGCACCTGGATGCGTTCATCTACCTTGAGCGTAAGATTGCGGAAAAGGGTCTGTACCCTGCGATTGATCCGCTCGCTTCATCGAGCCGTATTCTCGATCCACAGATCGTGGGCGAGCGGCACTATACCTGTGCCCGCCGCGTGCAGAAGATTCTGCAACGTTACCGCGAGCTTCAGGACATCATCGCGATTCTCGGGGTCGACGAACTCAGTGAAGACGACAAGCTTGTGGTGAAACGCGCACGTCGGATCGAGCGATTCCTGTCGCAGCCGTTCTTCGTGGCAGAAGCCTTTACCGGTAAGAAGGGAAGCTTCACTACGCTGGCCGATACGATCCGCAGCTTTGAAGAAATCTGCGATGGCAAGTGGGATGATCTGCCAGAATCGGCCTTCATGTATGTGGGCGCCATCGAAGAAGCTGTTGCTCAGGCCGAAAAAATGGCCAAGGCCTAAAGCGTGTCATCAAAAGAGATGAGGTCGCACGGCAAATCGTTGCCACCTCATCTCTTTGTTGGATCTTGTTGCTGATCGTCGATTTTCTCTAGCTCTTGTGCGGATAGCAGATCATGGCCGTAGCTGACAATTTGCAACTGGTGGTCGTGACTCCAGAAAAGCCGGTCATCAACCAGGTCGTGCAGAGTGTCCAGTTCCCGCTTGATGACGGGATGGCCGGCGCTTTGCCGGGGCGTGCTCCGCTGATTGGTCGGCTGGGAAGTGACGAACTCATTTTCGTCGATACTTCCGGGGAATCGCGTTATTTCATTGAAGGTGGTTTCGTTCAAATCGTCGATAACGTCGTGACGATCCTCACCAGTGCCTGCCGTCCGGTTTCCAGCTTAACGAAGGCAGAAGCAAAAGCTGACTTGGCGACTGCCAGTAGTCGCAAGGCCATTACGGACAGCGAAGTCGAAGCCCGCCAACGTGCCCAGAACCGCGCCCGCCGGATGAATGCGCTAGCATCCTCTTAACGCATTGATGACAGCCTTCGTGCCATGTTTGCGGCGGCTCTAAGCAAGCATGTGTTATTCGCTTTTAACGCGATAATTCGCACGAGACTGTCCGTTTGCATGGGTGCAATTGAATTTCACTGGGGTTGTTCCGTGAAATGAGCGGTTGTCCCGTGAAATGAGATGATCGAACCCGCCAGCTTATGCAGAATCAGCACGCGCGGGTTATGCTGTTCAGATCATGACCGATAGCCCATTGCATCCCGTTCCGCCCACTCCCGATGATACTCCCAATTCAGTACCGGGAGAGCAGCCTGCGGTTCGACCACCTCGCCGGGTGCGTTATGCAGGAAAGAATCCTCGCCAGTTCCATCAGAAGTACAAGGAACTGGATGGGCAGCGGTATCCGCAGGATCTTGAAAAAATCATGCGGAGCGGTCGGACTCCTGCCGGCACGCATCGCCCCATCATGGTGTCCGAGATTCTGAGCGTCCTGAAACCAGCAGGTGGCCAGACTGGGGTGGATTGCACGCTCGGCTATGGTGGGCATGCCAAAGAGCTTCTTCAGGCGATCCAACCTGAGGGAAGGTTGATTGCACTGGATGCCGATCCGATCGAACTCCCGAAAACCGAAGCTCGATTGAGAGCGCTGGGATATCCTCAAAACACCCTGGTGATTCGTCGTACCAATTTTGCCGCACTGTTGTCCGTGGTGATGGAAGAAGCTCCTGAGGGTGTCGATTTTCTGCTAGCAGATCTGGGAGTTTCATCCATGCAACTGGATGACCCGGCACGCGGATTTACCTATAAAACTGACG
Source organism: Planctopirus sp. SH287 (assembly GCF_056500625.1). NCBI lineage: Bacteria > Pseudomonadati > Planctomycetota > Planctomycetia > Planctomycetales > Planctomycetaceae > Planctopirus > Planctopirus sp. SH287. The sequence goes on from NZ_CM151403.1 coordinate 5,530,951, forward strand.
CCCCTCTCGATATGCGCATGAATCCTTCAAGAGGGATCAGCGCCGCTGAATTTCTTGCAACCACCAATCGGCAAGCTCTGACTCAAGTGCTGGAAGACGGTGGCGATGAGCCGGCAGCCGAACATCTGGCCAGAAGTCTTCTGGAGCATCAACGGCAGCAACCGATCTTGACGACACAAGGCCTGGCAACAGCGATCAGCAAAGCACTCGCTGACAGAGGCCAGAACGATGACGAACTGGTGACAAATACGATTCGCCGGCTGTTTCAGGCGTTGAGAATCGCGGTGAACGATGAACTGCGCGTCCTCGACACGCTGCTCAAAATGATTCCTCAGTGCCTGAAACCAGGCGGTCGGGCAGCGATCCTCACCTTTCATTCGGGAGAGGATCGCCGGGTGAAGAAGTCATTTCAGATGGGGTTGTCCAGCGGAGTTTATCAGGAAGTCAACAACGTCGTGATTCGTGCCAGCGCGACTGAACGGCACGACAACCCCCGCTCGACATCGGCCAAGCTGCGATATGCTGTCCGGGCTGAATGAAACGTATTTCAATTTCAAATCGTGCCTTCGTGCCATGTTTGCGACTCCGAGCAAGCATGCGTCTTCCAGCTCTTTCCAGACAAACAGCACGCTCACTTCAAAGCCGCAACAAGCGTATTAGTTGCTGCCAAAACCGGTTTCACGGTTATAGAGTCGATCACGTGTTGACCACAGACCAGCAGAAGGGGTCTGGATGTAGAAGATCTCTTCCCCGTCAACCTGGTTGAATCCATCACGCATCTTGTCGGCAGGATACTTTTTCAGCATGGCATTGAGGTCAGCGTAGCCGAAATTGACCCCTTCCATCTCTTCACGAGTCAAATGTCCCGGCGCATAAGTAATGTTGAACCGGCCTTCAGAAGACCCGTGAATCAGGTGGGCCGTTCCATGCGCCAGATCCTGCATGTCGGCGTTGACGCGATACTGTTCAAGAACCTTGGGTGTCCCGCAATATCCATATTTACGGATCAGCGCATCGACGTCATGCTGCTCACCAAATCGCTTGAGACCTGGTGCCAGAATTAATAGTTCCCCGCCATCAGCCATGGCCATACGAGTGCGATAAACAGCTTTGTTCGCCACCCACGTACTGAAGAACTCGTCGCCTTGCATCACGCAGACAACCTTTTTCAGTGGCTTGTCAAAGACGGTAATGTTTTGCTCGCGAGACTGCCGGGCGGCTGCCAGATAGGTTTCCAGATCATCACCAATATGGACGCCCGTATGAACTAACTCGCCCGACGCATCACGTGCCAGCACCACTTGCACATAGAAATCCGGCAGATGAGACAGCAGTTCATCTTCGGCTTTATTAAAGCAGTGACGAACGGGCGTGATCAGATTTCCCAGATTGTTTTCAATCCCACAACTGGCGGCCATCATATGTGAGGTGCAGATCAGGTCTTTACCACCCAGGCCAATGAAGTAATTTTTGTTGTGGTTGGCAAACCCCAACACTTCATGCGGCACCACATGCCCGATATTGATGATCAGATCCCATTTTTCTTCCATCAGCATACGATTGAGAGAAATGGGAATCGCCCAGTCAGCAGCCCCCTTTGAAATCTCTTTCACATAATCGGCGGGAATTTCGCCAATGGTGACGACACCGCCGCGCCAGTCATGAGCATGAATTCGCTCATGAGGAATTGTGCCGAACATTTGCAGATTCTGTTCGCGGGTATGTGGCTCATGCTGGCCCAAAGTCGGGATCACATGGACGTCGGCTTCATCCTTGAGGAGGTTGTAAAAGACTTCAGTGATCCAGCCACTCCCGGAGTGCATACGTGTGATATCAGGAGGCAGCAGCAAAACTCGCTTGGGTGTGCCGCAAATTCGCTTTTTTGCTTCGGCAACGGCCTGCTCTAGAAGTTCCGCAACACGGGCGCGGGAAATCGATTCTGAAGCTTCTGAAATCCAAGGCATTTAACGCCCATCCTCTCTGTTCAACACATCATGGTGCCATGTCAGGTTCTTGCAGACACGATGATAGAAAAGAGGATTCGGTTACGCACCTGGGCTGACGTTGGAATTCTGATTCTCAGATTACCGCACGACAAAATTGATGCTGCTGCTGGTCACGCGCCCCGAGAGTTCATCAAAAACCGTCAGCTTCAGAGTGTGTGGCCCCAGCGGCATCTTGTCGGGAATCGTGAACTGATAGTTGTGGAAGTAATCCCTTCGCTCATTGCGGCACAGGTCTTCTGTGGGTGGGAATTCAATCTGGTGCCGAATTTCGCCAGCAGGACTGATGATGTCGATTTTCGACCTCAACAGCGTGCGGTACTGTCCTTCAGTCGTGAGTTCGCTCTGAAAGTTTTCAGCCTCTGCATAGACGAGGACTTCCTGCCCGGGCCGGAACTCGTCACGGGGGAATTTCTCATAATTTCCAAAGTAGGAGATCTGCTTGCAGAAGGTCACGTTGCGAAGTTCCAGGCGTGCCATCTGCTTGAGTTTTGACACACCGGCCTGGAATTGCGCGACAGCCTGGCTGGCGCGATCCGGTGCCTGAGGAATCTGTTTGGTATCAAAGTAGTTGGACAGGCCCCACAGCATTTGTTGCCAGAATTCCTGTTCAGAAGGAGAGATCCCGGGAATCGCGGCCAACGCTCGCTCGGGACGATCGGCCATGAGGTACAGTAAGCGAAGATAAACATGCTGGCGAAGGTAATGGTCGTGACTCTCGGGGGAATCACCCCGTGTGAGCAAATTGACCGAAGCTTCGGTTCTGGCAATTAATTGATCAAGCTGATCACCAGTCGGCAGAGGCATGTTCAATGCGGACTGACTGTTGATTGGTGTCTGTTGAGCACCAAATTTCCCACTACTGGAAGCAGCCGTCGCCACGCTGGTACGAGTTTCGCCACCGGGGAACATTGTCGGCGGTGATGATCCACCCATTGCCCCACTCACTGATGAGTCAACCGTTGAATTCACTGGTGAATTGACCGTTGAGTTCAAGATGTTTTGGCCGGGCGAAGCCTTTCCAGAAAGCTCGGAGTGGCTTTGTTGTTCAATCGTCCCAGTGGGCTGACCGTCGGCATCGACTCGATAAAATGCACTGCGAACCCGGTCGTTGGTTCCCGCAGCCACGCGGTGATCGGCTGTGACAACTCCGCCATCAGGAGAATTGAAGGCTCCAGGGATATTGGTCAGACCATCGCTGTGGCCGGCCAGTTGGATGGCTGACGGGCGAGCCGAAAGATGGGACGCAATGGCCGATTTTTCTGGAGTCCCCCAGGGAGAAGCTGCTCCCATACCTCCCTGAGCCTGGGACGGTTGCGTGGCTGTCGTTGAATGCCCCCAGGGTGACTGCCCACTCGTGGCCGCGAGTGTTGCTGCGGCAGATTCTCGTGTTTCAGAGGGTTGGCGACCATTGGCAGCCGTTAATTGAAGCGACATACGGCGTGCCTGAAGAATCTGAGGAATGACAGCAGGATCGACCTTTTTTAACTGGTCATACCAATACGCTCGTTCGTCCGCGTTGGCATCCTGCAATTCCTGATCAATCAGTCGTAATGTGGCAGGTGTCATTGAATTCCCTGCCAGAGCCGGGCTGGTCGATTCCGTGGACATTGCAGCGGGTTGAGCACTGGCGGGAGATCGCGCTGGTGTGGAGGAACGATCAACATCAGATGGCATTTCTGGTGCCGAAACCGATGCTGTTTTCACTCCGCGAGACGACTGGAATGGTGTCTCGCTTGTCGTTTCAGTCACGGACTTTTTGGAAGCATCCGTGACGGGAGCGGCTTGATCCGCTTTCGCCATCAGCTTGGCGGGATCAATGATTTTGACGGCGTTGTCAGCAGCAGAGGCCGACTTGCCAGCGGCCTCAGTTTTTGCTGCCGCTGAAGCGATCTTTGTGTCGCCTGTTTTTCCGTCGCTGGATGCTTTTCCGTGATCTGACTTGGCATGGCTCGATTTGGGCGAATCTTTGCTGGCGACGGCGGTTTCGTCAGCCGTCTTTTTGGCAGGCTTTTCCCACGTGAGCCGAGGGCCGCCTGTTGAACTGCATCCTGCCAGAATCATCAGGCTCAAAGTGCTGTAGAGCAGTGCGATCACCCACAGACGCCGCTGCGACAACATTTCTGTTTGCGCCAACAAAGCCAGACGGCGGCTTTGCTCTCTGGCTGTCTGCGCGGTCGCGTCCTTCGTTGCCGGATTTTGCAACTGATCCAATTCAAATTGTTGACTGCGATCAGCCACTAATAAATAGGGCATGACGAACCCTCGCGGTAAAGCAAAACCAGGATCAAGAGCGCGGCCGGGAATCCCTGAAAGGCAAACCAGACAAAACTCGTTGTTGATGAATACAGTGGAAGGGAAATAACGCTGGGAAACGAAACCATGAATCCCATGAAAGCCAATGCTTTCAAGCGATGCCGGGATGGGATTGTTTGCTGGAAGACCAACAGGATGGGATGGAAAGGAAGGGAAAACCTGACAGGAAAGGCGATTGCAATAACGACAGGTCAGAAGTCATCATCCCGCATCAAGGCGAGGTGGTGCTCCGAGCCTGTTCCATGACAAGGCATGGAACAGGGAGGTGTAATTCAGGAAACGGAAATCGACAACCCCTAAAAATCCTACGGATTTCGGCATCAGGATTATGGCGTCTCCGCCGTTTTTTCTGGAGGAGCACCAGCCAGCCGTCGACGAGGCGGGTCGAGAAAGCGATACCCTGTGTTCGGGTTGTTCGCATCATAGGCATAGGCCTCGTGGTGATCGAGGAAGAGTTTCAAGTAAGCCACAGGGATGGCAAATCCCAGTCCTTCGGCGAACAACAGCTTCATGTTCGTCACACCCACCACTTCGCCACGACTGTTGAATAATGGGCCACCGCTGTTTCCAGGGTTAATATCCGCTGTGGTTTGAATGTAAACCAGCCCTTTCACATTGCGGTTGCGAGTGCTGACAATTCCTTGAGAGACGGAGCGTTCCAAACCCAACGGGTTGCCAATCGCAAAAACTTCATCTCCTTCCCGCTCATCGTCTGTTTCTGTGAGATAAACAGGTTTGAACTTAATGTCATCCTGCTTGGGGATCTCCAGCAGCGCCAAATCAAAGAACGGGTTCAACGCCACAATTCGGACGTTATCAATCCGGCGCCGGGAGAATTCCCCCCCGGGGGCCTGATGAAAAATGGTGACCGCGATTCGGGTTTCCTTTTCAATCACGTGACAGTTGGTCACGCAAAAACCACGATCGTTAATAATGAACCCTGACCCCAAACCTCCGGGTGTTTGAACCAGCACCACCCCTTCACCATATTTCTGAGAGAGGTCTTTAATGCTCGCTCGGGGAAGTTCTGCGGTCTGATAGAGCTTTTTGGTGGCTCCCGGTAGTGGCGTATTCAGGGAGGCTGCACCATCCTTCCCGATCACCTCACGACGGCGAATCTGGGAAAGAGGCACCTTGATGATGTCGACGCCAATGTCGATATAAAGAGCGCCATCTTGTTCTTTCAGGATATCGCCTTCAATTTTTTGCCCGGTTCGCAGCTCAATCAGTTCCGCTGCTGTTGCCTCGCTATTCCCCGGAACAAAGAGTCCCAAGGCCACAATCAGCCCTGAAAAACAACCACGCAGCGTTTGCGAGAATATCGGCATAACGAGTTACCTGAAATGTGATCGGCAATGTTCTAAGGGGCCGCTGAGCTTGTGGTACGACCACTCTGTCCTGACAGGTTGTTGAACTCGTCCGCAGGCTCGCTGGCCTGCTCATCACCCACTGCTTAGCCTGTCAAATCTGAATTGAAGCTCCACGAGTGCCCGAGATTCTCTGAAATACGGCCAATTTCAAGAATCTGCGAAACGATAGTCGTTGTGGCAGTCCGAACAGGTCTTATTCACTTTATCCATCGCTTGCTGGAACTTCCCGAAGTCCAGCTCTTTGGCAGCTGCGGATGCCGCCCGTGCCGCACTGATCATGGACTGAGCATGCTTTTTGTAATCGTCTTCTTCAGCCGAATCATACGTCGCATCAGCCACCACAACGGACAAGGCCAACAGGACAATCGTCTCGTGAAGAACCGTTTCCTGTTCCGACTTCAGCTTTCCTTCCGTGTTGATATTACTTTTCAGCCAATCAAACGCCTTTTGCATGCGCACCATCACGCCGGCGCGACTTGTCGATTCGCCAAAGGCTTTATTCGGGTCAGCACTTCCAACATCCGGCGGCACGCTGCCAGAGAGCACCGAAGTGATCTTCTCGAAGACGTTACTCGTTTTGTCATAGCCTTCTTTCCCTAATACCTTGGAAGCCTCGCGGAGTTGTCCACCCAGTTCGCGGACAAACTTGGCGTTGGATTTCCAGGAAAGGTCATCAGGGTGGCGTTCTACAATCGCGGCGACAGCGGCAATCACCGCCCCATCGGCCTGAATGTCTTTGTAATTTCCAGAATAGGTCCCCGTCGATTGCAACTGCTGATTGAGACGATTGCGAATCCGCTTGATTTCTTCCTGAAGCTCATCAGCGCTGATCGTCTTGCCCCATTCAATCGCCCCACCATTGGAACTGGCCATCGCTATTGCGGCAGGTTCCGGGGTTGTGGTGGCTGGTGCAGGAGTCGTGTTGGCCGCATTGCTGGCCATGGCGTTGGGCGTGTTGACCGCTTGAGAGTTCGCCACGACGGCAAGTGGATCATCGAACCAGACGTCATAAGGGATTTTGCCCAGCCATTTACGTCCGCCGGAGGCTTTTTCTTCGACGTCTGTTCCCTGGCTGGCAACGCTTTTTTCACCCCCGGATGACTCTGCAGCGGCAGAAGGACGTGCGGCATGTTCCGTCGCCACAGATTGCGCCGGCTCAGCCGCGGGTGGTGGCGTGGATGATCCGCAGCCACTGGTGGTCAGTCCCATCCCCAGGCTGCTTCCCAGTCCGATAATCGCCCATCGAGACAGAAAGGAACGAGGAAAAGTCAGACCAGTGAATCGGTGAAAGTCCAAAGGACGCAACATTGTCATTGATTCCGCAGTTTCATCATCCAGAGCGACATGTTCCAGGGCGATAAGATCAAAGAGAGGCCACGCCCGTCACCTCTCCCAGGAATCTCTCTTCAAACTCTCCCGCTTACGGAAGAGGGAGAATTCTCAGATAGATTCCACGTTCAAGTATGCCCCATCAGACGACAGGCAGCAAGAAGAGAGCCGCTTTGTCGGAACTTGAAGAGCCGATGTCATTTCTTGAAGACGCGGGAAAGCTGCTGGCGAGTCACCCCTTCATCAACCTCAGTGGAGACAGCGCTCAGAAGTTCCTGCACCAGATGGTCAGTCGTTTTTTGATCGGCCTCGGCGGTGTATCTCAACAGCAGCCGATGACGAAGAACCGCCCCGGCCAACGCTTGAATGTCGGCAATCCCGGCGAATGGCTGGCCATGAATGGCGGCTCGCGCTTTGGCCGCCAGAATCAACGCCTGCCCGGCTCTCGGCCCGGCTCCCCAATGAACGTATTTGCGAATGAATTCCGGTGCTGACGGATCTTGTGGCCTCGTCGCCCGGCACAATCGCATCGCATAGGCCAACACATAGTCCGCAACCGGGATGCGACGAGCCAATGATTGAAACTCCATCCAATCCGCGATGGAGACCACCCGCGAGACGGAGGGAATTCGTGGCTGAGTCGTCTGTTTCAAAATCTCAAACTCTTCCTCGACATCGGGGTAGTCGACGCGAATCTGCAACAAAAAACGATCCAGCTGTGCTTCGGGAAGTGCATACGTTCCTTCCTGCTCAATCGGATTCTGCGTCGCCAGCACAAAGAAGGGATTGGGCAGCACATGGCGTTGCCCTCCCGCCGTCACCTGATGCTCCTGCATCGCCTCCAATAAGGCCGCCTGCGTTTTCGGAGGAGTGCGGTTGATTTCGTCTGCCAGCAGCACATTGGCAAAGACCGGGCCGCGAAGAAACTGAAAAGAACGATGACCTGTCGAGCGATCTTCCTGAATGACTTCTGTCCCGGTAATGTCCGCTGGCATCAAATCGGGGGTGAATTGAATGCGCCCAAAGCTCAGATCAAGTGTCGCAGCCAACGTTCTGACCATCAACGTCTTGGCCAATCCGGGAACTCCCACCAGCAGGGCGTGCCCCGAAGAAAGCATGGCGACAAATAATTGCTCAAGAACTTCGTCCTGCCCGACAATAACCTGGCTTAATTCCACTCGCACGCTTTGCCACGTCTTCGCCAGTTTTGCAAGAACTTGAGCATCACTGGTCTCGGAACCCTCAAGAATGTTGTGAGAGGCAGTCTCGTCGCTGGCGGCCATCAGTGGCATCTCCTGATCGATCTCGTCGAGTGTTTCAGGTCGTGGTGGCAGGTTATCGGCCCATTGGATCGCTTCGCTTTGGTGCAGCCGGAACTTCAGACTGACATGGACGATTCACCGGTTGCAAGCTCGTGCTTAGTTTTCCTCGCAAAACTCCCTATTGCCCCCACGGTTCACAAAATCTAAGTTGGGTTGGCACACCGGATGCCTTGGCTAGGGCTGGCCTCAAGGATTTGACGTGCAAGGAGATGCAGAATTGACCCCACGAAAGACGTCATCAACGATTGAATTACTGCGGAATGCGATTTCGCTCTCAACATGTTTAGCGTCGCAAGCTGTTTATTCAAAGCGTGTTATGGCGTATTCTCTCTTGGTCGGCGTGACTGGTCTTGTGATGGGAATCATCATCAACGACCCGACGATCAGTTGGGCCGCCCCTCCCGTTTTCAATGATTCTTTTGAAGAGCTTGAGCCACCCGTTTCCGCATTACTGCCACTTCCTGCGGCACGACTTTCCTTTTCTACCTGGACACCGGAGCCTATTGAAGGCTCGCTGGTCATCTGCGGTGGAGGCTGGCTCCCTGAGTCGATTTACCAGCAATTCATTGATTTGGCAGGGGGATCTCAAGCAAAACTGGTGATCATTCCCACAGCCAGCCTCTATGCCGGCACCCCGGAAATGGAGTCAAAAATCGACCTTTGGCGAGCGAGAGACGTAGCTGAAGTTCGCGTCCTCCACACCCGTTCGCGTGAAGTCGCGAATACCGACGATTTTGGCAAGTTGCTCGACGACGCCACAGGTGTCTGGTTCAGCGGCGGTAACCAAAATTGGCTCACCAGCGTTTACTCCGGGACAAAAACGGAAGAAAAGCTCAGAAAACTGCTGGAGCGTGGCGGCGTGATTGGTGGAACCTCCGCCGGCGCGGCCATCATGTCCGAAGTGATGATTACAGGCGGGAAAATCCATCCCCAATTAGGCGAGGGACTTGGCTTTCTGGATGGCGCCGTGGTTGACCAGCACTTTCTGAAACGGAACAGGCAAAACCGATTGAAAACAGCCCTGACTCTTCGTCCGGGGCACGTTGGAATCGGGGTCGACGAAGGGACTGCTCTCGTCGTTCGCAATCGACAGTTCAATGTCGTTGGTGAATCGGAAGTGGTGGTTTATCTCCCGGAGTCACGTCTGCGTCCTTTGCGGGAAATACGGCTCAAACAAGGGAAACATGCCGATTACGTCGCTCTCTGCCGGGCAGCGATCGAGCGATCCGCAGAAAATGATCGACCGGGTGAAACAGGTGATCTGGCATCATTGCCCGAACCGCATGTTCCTCAAGGAACATTGGTCATCGTCGGTGGTGGCATGACTCCCCCTGCCGCTATTGCGAAGTTTATCGAAGCAGCCGGCGGCCCGGAATCTCCCATGGTGGTGGTCAGCAATGCACTGGGGGATGAAACACCCCCTTCAGGTCAGGTGGTTTCATGGCTGACCAAAGCGGGCGCCAAAAAGGTTCGCCAGCTTCATGCGCGAAGCCGGGCCGAGACAAACGACCCTGAGTTCACAAAAGCTGTGGCGAACGCCAAAGGAATCTGGTTCACCGGAGGACGGCAGTGGCGATTAGTCGACCATTACCTCGACACCCCCATGATGAACCTCTTTCAAAAAGTCCTGACGAACGGAGGCGTCATCGGCGGGACATCAGCCGGAGCATCGATCCAGGGCGAATATCTGGTTCGAGGAAACCCCGAAGGAAATTCAGAAATCTCAGCCGAAGGGTATGAGCGCGGGTTTGGTTTTTTCCCCGGCGTTGCCATTGATCAGCATTTCACCCAGCGCAAAAGAATGAACGATCTGGTCGACCTGAAAACCCGGCATCCCGAACTCGTAGCCATGGGGATTGATGAATCGACCGCCGTGATCGTGACAGGTTCCCAATTGGAAGTGGTCGGCGAACATGCCGTGACCATTTTCGATCGCTACCCCACTCATAAAACGGAATCCTCTGAGACAGGCCAGATTCAGCCAGCGGTCGTCAAATCAGGAGAGTTTTACAACTTCGCCCGGAAAGATCGCCTGCCACAAATCACCACAGTTGCCAACCAGGACGAACCGCGATCTGCGACGGTCACCACGGCTCCTCTGGCCATCACACCAAACCCTCTGCGTACAGACGCCGCCATCCCGGAAAATGCCTCGGTTAGGGAATAGTACGGGAAAGGCTCGAGCAATCAGCGTAAGCCGGGCTGCGTGATTGAATTGACTTTACAGCTCGCGTAGCATGATAAACCACTTTGTACCTGAGTTTATATCTATTGATACTGTCGATATAAAAATCACGGATGGCACGTCGAGCACTGCAATGGTGGCTGAGCAGTCAAATGCCGATCCTTCATGCACAACGACTACATAGGATTGCCGCGCATTTAGCCATGATGATGGCCAATGGAATGGCGGTTCTGCCGGCCCGAATCAATGGTCACACGGCATCACAACGGTTCAAGAGGGTATCAACCCGAATAGTGGCAGCGTGGGTAATACAACGACAACCGCTCGTCATACAAAGGTTCTCTCAGCCCACACCGGCGGCGCGCAGGCCCTGTTCGCAGATGGCTCTGTTCGTTTTCTCTCTGAGATTATGAACAATTCACTCTGGCAAAACATCCTGTCCAAAGCCGATGGTGTCCCAGCTGACGAATTCTAAACCTGCCATGACCGCGGCATATCAAGATTGGGCGTCTCGCAGGAAATTGTGCTCACTATCAATCGACCATGTCGAATTGCGATTCGTATGAGAGAAGAGATCAAGACGACAAGCTCATCGATCCATCATAAAGGAACTTCTCTTCCGGAGATACGTTTTTGAGATCGTCCAAAAGAGAGACTGATTTAAACACGAAAAAACCCCTTAAACCACAACGGTTTAAGGGGTTTTGAAGTGGAGGCAAGAGGACACCAATAGAAGTTTTCTGGAGAGCCATAGCGACATGGGGCACTGTTATGACAAGGACGTTTGAGTCTCTTGTCAACCTCTGAAGGCTGACAAATGATTTGTACATCATTGCGACAGGCGATTTGTCGAACCAAGTACCCAAGTACCGATGAGATCAATGAGAATACACTACTGTATGAGACATGTGTCCACATGCATCTGTCATCTACAAAAGTCAATTCTGGGATTCACCATCGGAATTTTGATCAGTCCGCCGGTTTCAATCTGTCAATTAGCAGGTCCAGCTTTGATTCAATGCTCTGTAGTGCCATCGCCTGGCACTCCTGATGTGTCAAAAGTACTCTCTCGCCATAGGGCAGAAAAGCTTTGATCGCTTCACCCGCGTGCCGCGAATCCGGTTTTGGACTAAACCACGAAGCTTCTCCCAAGTCGATGGCGGATAGCGTTAGAAGTTGAAAATAGTCAGACGTGATTGGAAGCCCGTGTTTAATTCGGATACCGCAAAGTTCTGCAAGTCGCCGCGCCGCATCATTGCGCGACTTATCTATGTGGGACTGCACCAGAGATAGTTCACAACCAATCGCCGTCAAGAATTCTTGATCAACCTCCTCAATCGCGATTCCCGATGCGATCCATCGCAAGTCTTCAGTCAATTCGAAAAGTTCACATTCTGCTGTCTGGTCAACATCGGTGAAATCAAAAACATGATCCATCCAGTCGTACAGTTGCCCCCACGTCTCGATTACAGCGAAAAGGCAGTTTGCTAATGCCGTTCTTTCGTAGTCTTCTTCACACTGCCAGATCGACGATGGTGCGGTTTGTGGAATGTCTGCACCAAGGGCGAGAAGTTCGTCGAGCACATGCCAGAAGTAAATCTCGGGAGCATCTGCACTAAGATCACGAAGCGAGTCTCCCCATTCCACTTCCTGCCAAATAGCGAGAAAGTAAGAATACCATGCTTCGGCATTCTCCTCCGAACCGGCGAACATCGCCCATTCTGGACTCACCGTATCAAATAATCCCGCAAGCTTCATAAGTTGCGTTTGCCTTTCTGAAGGAAGGTGTTCGCCATTCTTCCATTTTGTGATTTGAGCCCGACTTACACCCAGTTCTCTCGCCAAGTCAGCTTGACTGTAAATCTTCCTGGTGCTGATGTAGTCGATCAGATTCTCGCGGCTTCGTTTAGTCATCTTCCGTCCCTTCTTAACTGTGAACCAGCGGGTGGAGAGTGTTAAGTTAACATTTTTGTCGCGCGAGTCAACTCAAAGAAAGTCTCGAATCAGGATGCTTTTCCTGTGTAAACTGAAATCGTCACTGGATCGGGGAGTGGCGTTTGTTGAACTGTAATCATGTGGATAAGATTCGCCCTGCTTCTTGATGTGTGTTTGTGTGTACACGTTGCTGGGGCTTGATGTCATTTTGCCCTTTGCGAATAACGTCAACTTCTTCCTCAAAAGTTGCTCTATTTGAACTCTCATCAATTCAGCTTAAGTCGCTACCTGGAAACAAGAAAAGTGGTGAAAACTTATTGAGCTAGCACCTCATTCAGAGTACTTGCCACCATCCATTTTGAAGAAGCGAGTTGAGGTTCTGGGAATGGCTTCAGACTTCCCGGAATTCACCCATCGCACCCTTTCCGGATTCTCATCTGACACCGAAGTGGCGGATCATCGAACAGACCTTCGCCTGTTGGGTCGCCGTTGCAGGCTTGCCAAGGATTGCGAACGCACCACCGCTTCCATCGCAGCCATTATTCGTATCGCCATGATCCCACTTATTGACGGACATCTCATAAAATCCTGGCCTTCTTTGGACCGTCAATTAAAGGTGAGGCAGGATTAACGCTGTTTCTTTCATCGTTCCAGCCGTTATGTTTGCATTTAGATCAAAATGCGAAGGTATGCAGCCCTCTTCAAGCAGGGTACGGGCTGCGGTTGAGTTGGTCCTTGGTCTGGTTGATACCTGAAAACATCTCTGGTGCACGCTGTGGAATGGGTGGGGTGATCAGCAACGTTTGCAGAGGTTGTTTTCGGGGAGACTATCGGTGTAAATAAGTTGTTTGCTGGAGAGGTCGTGTCGAATCACTTAACGAGACGGCTACTGAACAATCTTGTTTAGTAGGGAGTGTAGCATTGAAAATTCAAAATCACCGTTGATGCGCTTCTCGATAAGGATGGCGAGATCTTGGTCATCGAGTGGTAGTATGTATCCCCTGTCATCCAGGACCGTGTCTCGGCATCTCTGTATAAATAGGGGTTTGTCGTCAATTGATCTGCACAATAAAAATCCTACTCGGCCACGGTGTTTGTTGAACCGGCCCGACAATTGATCCAATTCGGGGTTGGCTGGGTCAGATGTGTAGTTCTTGCATTCAATCATGATTTTTGCCGAATTGTAATGTTTAGAAATATAGTTGAAGAATCCTTTGTCTGCGTGGTTTTCAAAAGTGATGTCAATGCGTTTTCGTCCATCATGGATGATGGATTGTGATTGTGGGTCGACAAGCGACGGGTAAAATAATGCTTGTAGAAGTGATTGCACAGCCTTTTCGTAAGCAGGTGCGTCTTTTTTTCCAGGTGCTATATTGAGAAGGCTGTCCAGTAGTGATTGCCAATTTGGGGGGTTCGGTCCCTCCGCATTCGGACATTTGCTCGTGAGTAAGAGGTGGGTTTGGGATTCGAGATTTGGCTAGGCGGAAGTTTGTCAGGATGTCGGGTGATTCAAGTGTCGTTCGCTCGTTCGTTTCCTTTGACCGGGGGTGGGTTTCTTGCAGTTCTTTCTTGTTTACTCGTCGCTCACCATTCTTTAGCGTCCGAACAAGCTTTGAGGACGGATTGTTTAACTCTCTGTCTGCCAGTTCCTCTAGTACGAAATGGCGGTAGTAGTCACCTGGGTCGAAGAACGTGTTTCTGCGGACGATCGATTTTGGAACCAACAAGAGAGGTTTGTGGGATGGCATTAGTGCGGGATTTAATTCAGTGATCCAGCATTCCTCTTCTATATTGTATAGTGGACCCACGTTGACATGTGTTACGATCGGAAGCTGGTATTTGGATGCCATCTCGATTGTGTATTGAATAAGATGATTTCGTATTATGTTGGTTGTTATGTCGGAAATACGATCGTGGCCGACATTCGCAATCATCAGTGCTGTCTCTTCGAGGTCCTCGATGAGTCCGCTTCGGACTGCGGCGCTTTTTGATAGTGAATTAAAAAGATCTTCGCTTAGCATGCGACCTACTGCTCGCCCTGAGGCGCGTCCCTTCGAGAGACCGAGTCGAGTTTCGTTAGGTTCTCTCAGGTGGCCTAAAAGTTGCATCGACACATTGCGGTTGTTGTTCTGGATTGAGGTTATTAGCTGGCCAAAATACCTCTGTAGGGATTGAACGCACTTACTGGCCCAGTCTGATTTCAATCGACGTATCGCATTGGGGTCAATATAAAGGCGTATGTCGTTGTCGATGTCTACATCAACAAACTCGAGTGACGGCTGGCTCAATCCAAGATCGAAGTACTCGGATACTCTCACGTTATTAGGATCCGATCTGAAAGGTTTTCTTCTGGTGGGAATATGCGATTCGTTTGCAATGCGAACCGCAGGTAGTCGTGTATAAGTTTGTTGCCATCGAGAAGTGTTGTTTTAGTGGCTTGTGCTGATGAACAGTAGGATACAGATGCTTTTTCCATAATTCAACGGCCTGTTTTTCTTTTGAACAACAGCAGGGGCGACTTTGTTTCATCTGGTTTGGAACCCTCAGCCCCAGCGTCGGGCACCCCCCAAAGGTGCCAGCTGGGGATGAGGCGTGTTCCGCTCTGCCTTTTTTGTCCTGTGCCGCGTGAGGGAACGCAGCGGAGATTCCGGCGGAGCGAAGGCGGAGTCCGGAGATCGGAGCGGAGTGACCGAGCCGCCTGGATCAGTCGAGAGCTGGGATGATCGTTGACTTTTGGAGAAGTTCGCGGATCAGAATTTCCGCAGGAATCCTCTAGACAGAAAAATTCATGCGGATAAGCTTCTGCCGACTTCATGGCCCACGGATGATCGATGGTCGGTTTTTTCGAGCAGCTGGTGGTTCATGAAGTGCCACGAATCAGGGTCGTTTCCTGTTTCGACAATTCAGCAAAGCACAAGGGATCGTTGTTTACGTCGCTTCGTGGGAATGTGGTTGGATACTTGCGTGGTGGTGGGCACCGATCGATGGAAATCGTCCAGTACGATCTCTCGGTGCCAGTTGGTTTGATGGTTGTTGTTGTCGATTTGTTGTTGAGTTCGCCTCCGCCCCTGTTGCTTGCCTGCAATGCAGGCCGCTGAAGCTGCTTCGGTTTTTGCCGAATGCGGTTTCTCCATAGCTCGGGCGGATTCTTTTTTATGCAAAGTGCGAACTCGTCGCATGCTGGCGCTGTGGCCGCAGGCGATCAACCGTCAAGCGGCGATTCCTCTCCTCTCGTCCCCGTCGTGCCACAGCCGGCCTCTTCGTTGGTTCCCGGCACCGATGGGGGCGAGGCAGAGTCTGTAACACGCCTAGCCCCCTTTACAAATGGGGAGAAAAATCACCTTCCCATCCCTTTGGTCTGCGGCGTCGATTCGCTCGACCTCGGGTTGTACATCGAATGGGGTTCACAGTGGCAGGATCTGACTGAGATCCTGGATGATGCCAAAGAGCAGGCGGCGGGAACGCAAGGTGTTCCCATTGTTGGTGATCACTTCCTGGTGTTGCCCAGTGGCAAACCTCCCAGCTACCGCTGGCATCTTCAATGGCCGGAGTTTCATCTCTATTTGAGCCGCAGCACAGAGCCACACGGCAATACGCCGAACGGTTATGTTTCGATCAATGCGAAAACGCTTTGGTCAATGGGAGTTTCCGGCGCGGTGAATTCCGTTGTTCGCTGGATCGAACTCCTGGATGGCAGGGTGCGAACCATCAAGCCCAGCCGGTGTGATCTCGCGGCTGACTTTCAGCTCAGCGATCCCCTGACTCTGCCATTTCTCCTGGGGCATCGTGTGCCGCAGCATGTGCAGCATTCGCACAACATGACCGGCGATGCTCTGGAAACGTTCTATCACGGAGCCAAGAAGTCACCGATTCAATTAAGGATCTATGACAAAGCCCTGGAAGTCCTCAAAGGGGGCACCAAGCTCTGGTTTTACGACCTTTGGAACGTGGAACCGGGAACTCATGTCTGGCGGATGGAATATCAGCTACGTCGTGAGATTCTCAAGCAGTTCAGCATTCATACGGTGGATGATCTGATTGAGAAGGCGGGTGGGTTATGGCAATACCTCACCGAAGACTGGTTCTCTCTGCGAAAGCATGATGACTCCAATACGACTCGGCGATCTGTGCTTCCCTGGTGGCAAGTCGTGCAATCGTGTGCTGATCAATTCGGGCCATCCATGAACTTGGAGCGGACGTTGAATACTGCCACTGCTGACAGCACGTGGTATGTGAATCACGTCGCCGGTTGCCTGGTGGGATATGCCGCCAGAGAGCGGTTACTGACGGTGCAAGACGCACTGGCATCCATTTCTCATCGCGTGCTGACGTATTTCGATCGGCACGACTTTCAAAGCAAGCTCGCTGTGAAATCGATTCAACTGGGCCTCTCGGGGAGTACCGGGGTCACAGGAATCGATACCTCTACCTCCGGAAAGGAATCCGAATCATGAGTCGAGAACGTAAAGAACGCCGAGATCAAGAACGTGGGATGCAGACCATGAGAGACTGCCTTCCCATCGCCAGATTTTTAGCTTCCAAGGAGCATCGGCTTATTGGCTCTGATGCTGAAGGAATGGATTACTTGAAAGAATTGTTGGAACGCGGTGTGTTGATTGATCAAGGCTATGACTCTTTCAGCGGACAACGAGATCTGAGTTTGATTCTTGAAAGATTCAACACCTCTGAAGTGCATGTCACACTCGATGAAATTGCGGATTTGTTCCGCTAGCCATGTTGGGCAGCCCAGTCCGAATGTGGCTGAGATGCTCGTCGAATGGCCACGGGAAAAGAAGCTGTTGTGAAATTTGGTGAGACACCGCCCAGTGCTTCACAGATCCGCTTACGAATCGAGAATCGAATTAACCCGGCGGGAGCGCCGAAGGATTTCAGGCCATGGAAGGCACACGCCAAGACAGCGAAGGAAATGCAACTGCTCCCGAGGCTCCCCCCTGGGTGACGGAATCGTTGATTGCCATGACCTTCAAAACCTGGCAGCCCTACTATAAGAACCCCTTGAGTCGTGGCGATGTGATCCGCATGATCGTTTCTGTTGGTCAGTTATTTCGTGTGGTGGCACAGAATCACCGATTTCAGGAACGCAGATCATGAAGCAATTCGTGGCATTGGCACGCGTCAGCAGTCGGGAGCAGGAACGGGAAGGCTTCTCGCTGGCCGTTCAGGAAGAGGCGTTGCGACGGTATGCCACCCAGCATGGGGGGACGTTGTTCCGCCTCTTTCGCATTGCGGAGACCGCCAGCAAGGGGGATGAGCGGAAGACGTTCAAGGAGATGGTGGCATTCACCAAACGCCACTGCGCCGAGATCGACGGGCTGTTGTTCTACAAGGTCGACCGGGCCGCCCGAAACCTGTTCGATTACGTCGAACTGGAACGGCTGGAAACGGAATACGATGTCCCCTTCATCTCCATCTCACAGCCGACCGAATCGAATCCCGCCGGTCGCATGATGCGGCGGACCCTGGCCAACATGGCCAGCTTCTTCACCGAACAGATGGCCGTCGACATCAGCCAGGGGATCAACCGCCGCGTTCAGGAGGGCTGGTTCCCCGGCAAAGCCCCCTACGGTTACCGCAATGTCCGGATCAATGGTCGCAGCATTGTGGAGGTTGATTCTCCCGCAGCGGTCAATGTGAAGCGGATCTTCCAACTCTACGCCTACGAGAACTGTACCCTGGAGGGGGTGGTGCGTCGGCTGGTTCAGGAAGGGGCACAGTACCGCAGCGATTCTCCTGAATTTAAACGAACTTCGATTCACAACATCCTCAATGATCGAGCGTATCTGGGAGAAATTCAGTATCGGGGGCGTTGGTATCCGGGACGTCAGGAATCGATGATTGATCTGGCGACATGGCAGAGAGTGCATGCTCTTTTGGGAGGAACGGGCAATCAGCAATCGCACGCCATGACCTATGCCGCTGAGTTCATGCGATGCGGGCACTGTGGACACCCTATCACCGGTGAGTTGAAGATTAAGCAGACTAAGTCAGGGCCAAGGTCTTACCAATACTACCGCTGCTCGAAGTACAACCAGTCAGGTCATCCCCGTACGCGCGTGACGGAAGCGGAGATTGATCGACAGGTGTTAGCCCTCTTCGATCGCATCCGCATCGGAGATGATGCGGTGCGGGACTGGTTCCGTGCGGTGCTGATCTCGCAGACCAAAGATGCCCAGGTCGACTCACAAGCTCAAAGATCGGAGTTGCAGCGTCAGGCGACGTTGCTGGTGGCCCAGCAGGATCGACTGTTGAATCTGCGGATCGAAGATCAGATCGACGAATCGACCTTCCAACGCAAGCAAATTGAACTGCGGGATCGGCTGGCCTCGATCAAGCTGCAACTCGATGTGCTCGATCGCTCACACGATGAAACGGCAGAATTGGCCTTGAAAGTGTTTGAACTTTCTCAAACACTTCGGCAGCAGTGGCTTACAGCGGATTATGCCGCCAAGCGTCGAATCTTGGAAATCGTCTGTTTGAACTGCACGCTGAGCGACGTAACCCTATGCCCGGAAATAAGAAAGCCCTTCGATGTGCTCATCGAAGGGCTTCTTGTTCATCAAAGTGGAGGATAGCGGGATTGAACCGCTGACCTCTTGCATGCCATGCAAGCGCTCTCCCAGCTGAGCTAATCCCCCATTTTGGGTGATGAACAACAAGAACAGGAATCCCCGAAGTTCATTGATGATGTCGTATCTGGGTGACACCATCATCGACCGATTGGTTCGGCTGACTTGAAAGATGTTAGCTGTTGGGAACCTGTCATGCAACTGTAGGGGTTGTCTGGATTGCAGGGAGTTTCAGCGGATATTGCCGGTCAGGTTCATCCCGCTGTCATCAAGCTCCTGCTGTGGGCTGGGGGAATCGGGCGAGAGCGCAGTCCTTAATCCCCTTGAGATCCAGCTTCCCTGTGCCCAGAATGGGAACGGCCTCGACTTCGATAAAACTATCAGCCCCCGGAATCCAAAGGTTGGGAATCCCTGTTTCTCCAAGCTTCTTGATAATTTCAGCAATGGGTTGAGATAGCGGCCGATGAATCACAACCAGTCGCTCGCCGCGTTGTGTGTCTGGAACTGCGGTGACAGCCAGCGGGAGCGAACCGTCGTCCTCTGGTAATTGCACGATTTCCAGAAGCAGCTCTTCGATTCGCAAGTGAGGAACCATTTCTCCCGCAACCTTGGAGAAGCGGCTCAGCCGTCCCGTGAGTGTCAGAAAACCCTCATCGTCGATGATCCCCAGATCGCCCGTGTCATACCAGCCATCCTGAAGAACTTCGCTGGTCTTCTCGGGGTTTTTCCAGTAGCCAGCCATGACGTTGCCTCCCTTGAGCTGAACGCGCCCCTGGGTGTTGACGCCCAGTTCTTTCCCCGTATCAGGATCAAGGATGCGAACGGCAAAGCCCGGCAGCGGACGGCCTACAGTGCCGAGTTTGGTTCCCTTTTGAGAGGTGAGTTCACAGCGGTGATCAGGGACGTTCACGAAGGCGGGGCCGGTCGTTTCTGTGGCACCATAACCTTCGGAAGGGAGCACTCCAAACTTTGTCTGGAATTCATTAGCTAATTCGTTGGGAAGTTTTTCCGCTCCCACAACGACAAGATCAAGTTTTGAAAACTGGGCTGGTTCACATCGCTTCAGATAAGAACGCAGGAATGTGGGAGTCGCCAGCAGAATCGTGACGCCAAACTTCTCCGCAAGCTGACCAATCACCCGGGCATCGAGCGGATTGATGTGATAAACGACACGCGGCGGCAGGCATAGCGGAAGCCAAAGTGTAATGCTGAAGCCCAGCGAGTGAAAAAACGGCAAGACACCCAGCACGGTATCTGTCGATTCCAGACGGGCAATATGGTCAGCCGCATCAATGGTGATCTTGAGATTATTGTGAGTGAGCATGACCCCCTTGGGCTGCCCGGTGGAACCCGAAGTAAAGATCAGCGTCAGGAGTTCATCGGTACCGCGGGTTGGCCGTCCCATCAATGAGAGAAGCACGGATGCGGGGAGGGTATAGGCCGAGAAAGCCGCACAGACCTTGTCAAAGGTCGTGATTTTCTGCTTCAGATCTTCCAGAAAGACAAATTTGGCTGTTAACTGAAAGTCCCGTTTTTCCAGCACTTTTTTACTGGTAATGACCGTCTGGATTTCGCCCTGCTCAAGGCACGCATTGAGCTGTGAATCGGAGAGCGTGTAGTTGAGGTTCGCCGTCACACGGCCAGCCAGCGATAAGCCGACGTTGGCCAGCACTCCACCCACAGTCGGAGGAAGAAGGATCCCTACGACTTTTTCGTGGGGAGCCAACTGACGCCGGAGGACACGATTCATCGCCAATGAAGCGATCAGCAGATTGTTGCCTGAGAGTTCCATACCGCCGGAATCAGCAACCTTGCTGCGTCCTCCCGATCGACGGCAGTTATTGATAAACGTCGCCAGAAGTGAAGGATCGTGAGCTTTGCGTTTTTCCATGGCTTCGACTCCCAGAAGCTGCACCGCAGAACGAACCTCGTAAACTGATTTTGGCTCATGAACGGGCCGGCCGTACAGAATACTGACTGGCAAGAGGAGTCGCTTGGGCCATTTCCAGAAGAATTTTCCGCCTTTGAAGCTGAAAATGCTTCCCCAGAGTCCTTCCAGATACACAGGGATCACAGGGGCGCTGGTTCCCTGAATGATCTTGAGAAAGCCCGGTTGGAAGGGAAGCATCTGGCCAGTACGGGTCAGTCCCCCTTCGGCAAAGATGCAGACAACATGACCTTCTTCAATCGCCTTGCGGGCTGTGCGTAGTGATTCGATCAGCGCCTTGGGGCCGCCATCTGATTTGATGGGGATGATTTCAAAAATCCGGGCCAGCCAGTTGAGTTTGGGGTTATTGACATAATCGGCATAGGCAATGAACCGAACAGGGCGAGGCGTCATCGTCATCAGCAGGATGCCGTCGACCCAGGTCACATGATTTGAAACCAGCAAGGCGCCACCAGTTTCGGGGATGTTCTCAACTCCGAAGCGGCGAATGCGATAGAAGGTGTGCGAAAAAACATAGAACAAGAAACGGAGCATGGCGCCAGGAAGCAGAAACATGATATAGACCGCTACAGGGACGGTACCGATGCCACAGACCAAAAATACGGCTGCGGGACTGACGTTCAAAATACCGAGCAGAAGATAAAAGATTCCCGCAGCGGCGAGAGCGCCAGAAAACGCCAGGAAGTTGGTAGCCGCCAGAATTTTTCCCAGAACTTTTGGGTCACTGCGATGCTGCAAATAGGCTTCCAGGGGGACATCAAACAAACCGGCGAAAACTCCCAGAAAGAACAGGGCACCGACCGAGAGTTCAAACGCCACAACGCGATGGTCATCGCTCAGAATCCCTGCGAAATAGAGCACGACCGAGCAGACGGCGATCCCTGAAGCGCCCAGTGGCACCAATCCAAGTTCGACATGCCCGCCCGAAAGATAACCAGCCAGCAGGCTGCCCACGCCGACGCCAATCACCAACACCATACCGAAAATGCCGACCTGCCATTGACTCAGGCCCAGGTCATAATCTCCGAAGGTGTCGATGTTCAATTGAGCCATCGAAGCGAGTAGCCAGAAGAATGAGATTCCCAACGCCGTTCGCGCAAGAAGCACATCGTTAGACAGCAGCTTGAGGCT
The DNA here is from genome assembly GCF_056500625.1 of Planctopirus sp. SH287. Classification (NCBI taxonomy): domain Bacteria; kingdom Pseudomonadati; phylum Planctomycetota; class Planctomycetia; order Planctomycetales; family Planctomycetaceae; genus Planctopirus; species Planctopirus sp. SH287. The sequence continues at coordinate 5,553,077 of NZ_CM151403.1, forward strand.
GCGCACCGTATCCAAAGGAAAATTCCAGGGGAAGCGGGTCTCAGGGTCGCCCGCAGGAATACGGCGAATCCCCAGACTGACCACCCAGCCGAAGACGGCAATCGACATGATGACGGCAAACGCCAGAACAAGAGAACTCCAGGTGATGGAATCATTGGCTGTTGGCTGAACCAGACTGGCCAGTGTGTTTCCCAGAAGAAATCCCAATGCACAAGGGACGACGTTCATCAGCCCCATCAGTCCATTCGCGCGCGAGAGTGCCCCGTCATGAACCAGCTCCGGGATACTTCCCTGGCGCGCGGGAGCGAAAAGCGCATTCATCACGCCGGTTAAGCCAACCACGGTGAATAGCAGCGGAATGTTTTTTGTTCCCAGTGCCAGGAACCCACCCAGCATGATCACAATTTCTGCCAGCTTACACCACGTGATGACTTTGGCTTTACTGAACCGGTCGGCAAGATAACCAGCCGGTGCTGCCAGAAAGAGAAACGGGAGTGTGAAAGCCGCTAGCCCCAATGCCAGCATGGCAGCATCTTCACCCAGAGACTTCACCCCGGGATCGTGACGAAAAAGCCGCTTGGCGAGCGGAACAACGAGCCACCGAAACGTGTGATCGTTGAGAACCGTCAGGAATTGAACCACCAGCAGGCTGATAAAGCTCATCGACGAAAGACGGTCGTGCAGATCGGGACGTACCTGCCCCCCGGTCAGAATGATCGGAATAGCGTCCGATGACGCCATCTCGCCAGTCGGATGATCGGCTGGCGTTGAATGAACGGTTGCTCCCGAGAGCGTCTGCATACCCGAATTGTCCAGTCGTTGTCGCGCATCCGCTTCGCGTATCAGGCGGGTTCGTCTTGGTTGGTTGTCAGCTCAGTGGTGTTTTTGACAGCAGATCCCGTTGAGGAATCGGCGCTGCCATCAAATCATAGCGGATGAATCGTCAATTTGCGTACGAGTTTCCCTAGCCACTCGGATCAGAAAATTTTCAGCATCGCGAAGGGGCAGAGTTCTTGCTTCTCCTGATTGTCAAGGGGCTTACTGCCCGCAGCACTTCTTGAATTTCTTGCCACTCCCGCAAGGGCAAGGATCATTACGGCCGACACGGGACTTGTCATTACGAATGGTTTCGATCGCAGGGCTGCCGGCACCACCTTCACCGCGATGGGCCACCATGCCAGTACCCTCGTCACCGGAATCCTGAATACCGCCCGGAGCAGCATGCGTCTCTGAGGTAACCGACCAGAGTGATCCCACAAAATCAGGGCTGACGTCTTCAATTCTAAAGATCGCCCCAGTGACCTGATCTCCGATGCGGTCCCACATTTGTTCAAAGGCACGCATCCCCTCACGGCGGTATTCGACCTTGGGATCTTTCTGGGCGTAGCCCACAAGGCCAATGTTCGCCCGCAGGTGATCCATGTAATAAAGATGGTCTTTCCAGGCACTATCCAGACATTCCAGGATCAGCATTCGTTCGGCGGTATGAAGTTCTGGCCGGAAGCGTTTGCTGTAGTGCTCGATCATCACCTGCCGAGCCGCCTGGACGTCTTTGTCGTCGAAGTCGTCGGCTTCCAACTCTGCATGGAACTTGGCATTGGCCCAGGCAGCCAGCCGATTGGCAGCGGTGGCACTGATGGGACGTGTGAGTTCTTTTTGTCCCTTGCCATTCGTTTCTGGAAGAGTTCCGCAGGCGTCGATAATTTCTTTTTCAAGACTCTCCAGCAGGCCGGGGGCAGGGGCAAACTGCTCACTCTTAAGCAGCAAGGCTGACTCAATGCTGGATTTTGACAGGTTTTCAAACTGATCCGATGAGAACCGGGTCTGGAAACGGGCATTGGCCCAACCGGCAAGACCGGCCCGGTCGTAGCGTTCTGTCGATCCGTTGCCTGTTTCAGAGAGGAATTGAGAAAGTCCCACCGAAACCGGGAAGGTGATTTCCTTGCGGCCATAGTTCGCAAGAATATGGTTGCGGATCAAATCGACAGCCGCCGACTGCTCCAGTCCTTCAAATTCTTCTGGTGGAATGTTAATGGCAAACTGGTGTTGCACCCAGCCAGCCAGCGATTTACGCCCCCAGTCATCGGCCAGAAACTCAGACAGTGGCTCAAATTTGTAGCGGCCAATCGCGTCTTTGGCCCGCTGATACAGATAAATCTGAAGCTCATCCACACCGATCTTGCGCAGCTCGCGATCGTTGGTGTTCAAGCCGAAGTGGTTGTTGACCCAGCGGCTCATCGCCAACCAGTTGCGTTCGCGATCATCCAGATCAAGGGGTAGATTTTCTTCCATCTGTTCGTGAATCTGATCTTCCGCCTGACGCTCGGACTGATCACGAAGATACTCAATCATTCGCTCTTCGCTCATGTCGCGAAGATCGCTGGCATCAACCTGAATCCCGAATGTCTGTCCGGCCCAGTTAGCCGCCGTTTCCCAGCGGTACTGCGGGCTGAGGAAGATCTTCGTCCAGCGGTTCAGCTGACGGTCGATCATGCTGAGAATCAACGGACGGCAGACAGCACCATCGAGAATCGACTGGCGGTAGTTATAAACCCGCTTACGCTGCTCATCCATCACTTCGTCGTATTCAAGCAGGTGTTTGCGGGACTCGAAGTGGCGTTCTTCCACCTTCTTCTGTGAACCTTCAATACGGGATGTGACCATCCCGCTTTCAATGCGTTCCCCTTCTTGCATGCCCATGGCGGTGAGCCAGTCCTTCACCCATTCGCCACCGAACTTCCGCATGAGGTCATCTTCCAGCGAAAGGAAGAAGCGGCTTGAACCAGGGTCACCCTGGCGACCCGCACGCCCACGCAACTGAAGGTCAATACGGCGACTGTCGTGACGTTCGGTCCCCACCACATGCAATCCGCCCAGCTCGGCGACTTTGCGGCCTTCGTCAGCCATCCCTTCCTTCTGGGCAATCCGTTTCGTGGTCTCGTTCCAGACCGACTTGGGAACATCCAGACGGGATTGATAAGTGTTTTTCAATTCATCCCAGGCGAGATATTCCGGGTTACCGCCAAGGATAATATCTGTACCACGACCAGCCATGTTGGTCGAAATCGTGACGGCACCTAACCGGCCCGCCTGAGCGATGATTTCGGCTTCACGCTCATGGTATTTCGCATTAAGCATGTTGTGCTTAACACCCTGCTGCGTCAGCTTCCGGCTCAAATGCTCCGAATTCTCAATGGAAACCGTACCCACCAGCACAGGCCGGCCAGTGGCATGGACTTCCTTGACCTCTTCGATAACCGCATCCCATTTTTCTTTGACAGTGCGGTAAATCGCATCGGGATAGTTAATACGCTGAGTCGGCCGGTTGGTTGGAACCGCGACGACATCCAGCTTATAGATCTTCCAGAATTCGTTAGCTTCGGTCATGGCCGTACCGGTCATACCGCTCAGCTTGGGATAAAGCTTAAAGAAGTTTTGCAGCGTCACCGTGGCAAAAGTCTGAGTGTCCTCCTTAATGCGGACACCTTCTTTAGTTTGTACGGCCTGATGCAGGCCGTCGCTCCATTGGCGCCCTTCCATCTTACGGCCAGTATGTTCGTCGATAATGATGACTTCATCGTTCTCGACAATATAGTTTACATCTCGTTTATAGAGATGGATGGCACGTAGCGAGTTATCTATGAGGTGCGGCCACTCCATGTTACCCGCAGTATAGAAGCTTTCGACTCCTGCCAACTCTTCGGCATAGCGAATCCCTTCGTCAGAGAGATGGCAGGTGTGCTCTTTTTCTTTCACTTCAAAGTGAGTATCCCGCTTAAGCTGTAATGCCACGCGATGAGCTTTGGGGTACTTCGTCACATCGTCATGAGCCGGCCCCGAAATGATCAGCGGGGTGCGTGCTTCATCAATCAGGATGTTGTCAATTTCATCGATAATGGCATATCGCCGACCGTTTTGAACCTGAAGCTGGCGTCGGGGCTTCATGTTATCGCGGAGATAGTCAAAGCCAAATTCGTTATTCGTCCCATAGGTGATATCGCAGGCATAGGCGGCCTGACGTTCTGGCTCACGCATATTCGATTGAATCGCACCGACAGTCAGTCCCAGACCGGTATAGAGCGGTGCCATCCACTCCATATCGCGCAGTGCCAGGTAATCGTTCACGGTAATGACATGGACGCTACCAGCAAGACCATTCAGGAACGCAGGTAACGTAGCAACCAGCGTCTTACCTTCACCAGTCATCATTTCGGCAATCATCCCTTTATGCAGGATGTAGCCACCGACCATCTGGACGTCGTAATGACGCATCCGCATGAAGCGTTTTCCCGCTTCACGGACTGCCGCAAATGCGTCGGGGAGAATATCGTCGAGTGTCTCGCCCGCAGCGAGTCTGGCTCGCAAACGTGGAGTCGTCTGTCGCAGTTCGTCTTCCGTCAGGATTTCCAGCGAAGATTCCAACTGGTTAATTCGATCGAGAGTTGAACCAGGGGTGATCGTGGTGTTTCCCGCACGATCACGGATGAAACCCAACTGACGAACACGCCGTTCGTTCGACGAACCAAACAGCATGGTCAATGTTCGTTCAACACCAGATAGAACCGCGTTGGTTGCGTCGCCAATTTTCTCAATGAGTTCCATCAGACTTCCATCCGTGATTGGCGAGACGTGTTAAGGCCGACTTGAGCGAATGCCTTGATGCAGGCACGACCGGTCACATCAGTCTTGCGGACTCTTTATTTAAGGGTGTCTTGGTCAGCCGGAAAATCCGACCACCTGAAATAGACGTAACTTCTTATGCCTGAATAGTCTATTTGTTCTGCCAGAGGGGGTCAATGTCGTCAAAGTCCCGTTATAGCAACCAGAGTGCCATTGCGGCATGCTCGAGAGCTTTTTATTCACAACCCATTCTTGGGAAACATGTTATCGTTTTGTCAACTCTTCCATGCAAAAATGGCGTGTGCCAAGTTGGCAGGTGAGGGCTTCATGCTCCACAAGTCAATCGCACAAAGCCACAGGTTATGAAAAACGCCACAAGTGTTTTTGGTGAAATATGTTAGGAGATTTCCGTGTTCATTCCGCATCCTGGCCGACTTCTTGCGTGGCAGATTGCGTGACAGACTAACTGCTCTGGGCAGGCATTTCTTGTCTCTCAATACGCAGTGAGTTCTGAGAAAGCGTGCCAGCCCCATTTATGAATAAACTTATGGGGATAAACAGCAGATGCTCCCAAGCCCCGCAAGGGACTGGCGGCGTCAGACCCTGAACTGAAGTCCGCATCAGGGTGAGTTGTTGATCGGCAGATGGGCCAACTTCGCCCTGTTGCTGCCCACGATCAACTATGCAGATTTTCTTTCAAATCGTGCATTGTCCAGAAGTCATCAAGGGACTCCAGTGGTTCGGTTTCATACTGACCGGGAGTCAAAGTAATGTTGCGGCCTGTGTATTGGGTCAGAAATTCTTCAATCTCAACAGGAGAGTTTGGCCTTTTCGGTAATAGTCGGCTGAGCAACTTGCGGCCTGGAGATGGTTTATCCGGAATTGCTGGCATGGCCGCCCCCGCTGTTTCCGGGAGATAGATCGCTCCCGTACTGAAGTCGACGGCGAAAGCAATCACCCCAGGAATAAAGAAAAACAGCAGGCCAACGGCATTGAGTGCCACCACTCCCCAGTCAAAGCGGGAGCCACGTTGTCCCCGCCTCTCAGGATAAAGAATCGTTCCGCATCCGACCCAATGGGATGATGCCAGCGAAACAAATCCCAACAGCAGCCATTCGCGACGAGTGACGATGGGCATACAGATTTTCCACGGAACCAATCGCGTGGGTAGGCCCAACCTCTTGCGATGAGATGTTAAACGGGAGAAAGATTTCAGACAGGCGGGGGGCTGGCAGAATCAGACAGATCGAGTCATTCAGGCAGAATCGGAAAAACCTACCCGACCGAGAGCACATTCCTGAGAGGCAGCCTTAATGGTTTTCACTTCCCGGGTGAAAGAGGTATAGGCCATTGCCTCTCTTTGCTCAAGAGGGAACCGTGTCGCCTGGATTGAGCCATCACTTCTTTGATCAATCAACGGTGCTGCTGATGTTTGACGAGTTTCTGACCATGAAATGATCGGGGTCGGTGAGTTGCAGATTCAGATTTCGAGTTGAGAACCCAGTTCCACCACACGATCGGGAGGGAGGCAAAAGAATCGCGTGGCCGATGTGGCGTTGTGAGACATGGCGGCAAAGAGACGTTCGCGCCAGGCCGCCATCCCCTTGCGTGTTGTCGAAGCGAGTAAGCTCTCTCGACCAAGAAAATAGGTTGTACGGACGGGATCAAACACAAAACTCTCGTGATGGATCAGTTTCATTGCCCGGGGAATATCCGGGTCTTCCATGAAGCCGTAAGCCACAACGACACGAAAAATACTGGGCATGAGCGGTTCAATCGTGACGCGCTCGGCATCATCCACATGCGGTGTCTGCTGTGTTCTTACCGTGAGCAGCACGATCTGTTCATGCAACACTTTGTTGTGTTCGAGATTTTGCATGAGAGCGGGAGGTGTTCCTTGCCCGCTGCCGCTCATAAAGACGGCTGTTCCTGGAACGCGAATCGGAGCCTTTGTGGCGAGGTCTTCCAGAAAGCGATCGATCGGATAGAGACGTTCCAGCATTCGCTGGCCGAGAATCGTGCGTCCCCGTTTCCAGGTGGTCATAATGGTGAAAAGCACAATTCCAATGACGATTGGCAGCCAGCCGCCATCAGGAATTTTGGTCACATTCGCCCCGAAGAATGCCAGATCAATCAGCAGGAACAGACCCGTAAACGATCCCGCCATGGCCCGCGACCAATGCCAGCGTTCTCTGGCCACGACATAGAAAATGATGGTGGTAATCGCCATTGCTGAAGTGACGGCAATTCCATAGGCAGCAGCCAGCGCATTGGAACTGCGGAAGCCAATAACCGTGAAGATACAACCGATCATCAGCATGCTGTTCACAGCAGGCATGTAGATCTGGCCGTATTGAGTCACTGACGTATGGCGAATCTGCAAGCGGGGAAGAAACCCCAGTTGCGTGGCCTGCATGGTGATCGAGTAAGCCCCTGAAATCAGGGCCTGTGAGGCAATGATAGCGGCGAGAGTCGATAATCCGACCAGCGGATATAACCCCCAGGACGGTGCCAGCAGATAGAACGGATTGGAAGCAGCCGCGGGGTTGGTGATCAGCAAGGCTCCCTGTCCCAGATAGTTGAGAATCAACGCGGGAAAAACCAAAGCAAACCAGGTCACGCGAATGGGCCGACGACCAAAATGGCCCATATCGGCATAGAGAGCTTCTCCACCTGTCACCACGAGCACGACAGAACCCAGAACCAGATAGGCGTGCCATCCGCTGAAGAGAAGAAACTTGCAGCCGTACCAGGGATTAAACGATGCCAGCACTCCCGGATAATTGATCAGACTGGCGATCCCCAGAGCAGCCAGTGTGGTAAACCAGATGATCATCACGGGGCCAAACAGCTTTCCAATCCCGGCTGTTCCCTGGCTTTGAATCGCGAACAAACCAAACAGAATGACCACAGTGATCGGCACCACAAAAGGCTCGAACACATGTGTGGCCACATTCAGGCCTTCCATCGCTCCCAGAACGGAAATGGCGGGCGTGATCACACCATCGCCATAAAGTAATGCGGCGCCGAAAATCCCGAGAATGATCAGGCACCAGCGTTTGAAGGAGTCGTCCTGTTTCGTGGGCAGGGCCAGCGCCATCAGCGCCAGAATCCCTCCTTCGCCGCGATTATCGGCCTGCAGGATAAAGATCAGGTACTTGATCGAAATTACAGCGATCAACGACCAGAAAACCAGTGACAAGACTCCCAGCACGTTATCAGGCGTAGGCTCAATCCCATGCGCACCATGAAAACATTCACGCAGGGCATAGAGAGGTGATGTGCCAATATCGCCATAGACAATGCCCAGAGCGGCCAGGCTTAAACCTGCAAGTTGCCACTTTCCACCGGGATTGGCATGGCCTTGTGAGCCTTCTGGAGTGGAGTTCACAGCAACTGCCCCCACAACCGGGCTGGCATGATGTGAAGCCGCAGTCGTTTGGGAAGAAGGCGTTGGAGAAGTCTGGTCAGCCATGCTGTCAGCGGGCCCTCATGAAGTTTCACCTCGTCAGCAACAGGAAGAGGCGGTCAACAAGGTTAGTCGAGATTCCATCCTGATCACAGGGACTTCAGAGAATCGGGGACATAAGTTCACGCAGAATGCCTCGATGGATCTTGATGGCGCGCTCTCTCTATCATTGCCGATGCATCGGCGTGTCCCTTGCGGCAAACGCATAGGTCATTCTCAGGCATTGATCATTCTTTGCCATTGATCATTGTCAGGCGTCGTGTCACGGCATCCTTCGGAGGAAGCCTCTGGCCAGGCAGATTGCCATCAACAACTGATCAGGCATCACGATCAAACAGTGTGCCCAATTCTCCTTCGGCATCCAAGGGATGCGGCGGAAGTTGGTGGTGTTCTTCGGGAATGTCTTCAATCATCCATTCATGGGGATGCTCGTTTTCTTCCGTAAAACCTGGCATTCGTCCATCGGCATCGCGATCATCCACGCCATGATTTTCCGCAATGTCCCCCACCGACTTTTCATTCAGTTGCTGGATCGTCTGATCCCGGCTTGCTTCGCTCGCGGCGGCGGCATGTTGATTTTGCATGGCGTCCGCCTGAGCAGCCGGAAGTCCCGCCACGCCGGCCACAAAAGGGGATGCGTATCCACCAAAACCAATTGAACTCATCGCTGGTGACTCCCCAAGAGTTTCCTCGATGCCTGGCCTCGATAAACTTATCGCTATTTTTATAAGGACAGACCGACAAGGACAGACCGACGAAGATCCTGGCCTGCATCGACTGACCACAGGATCAGACTGGTGATGAACACTAAGGCGCAAATTCAGAATCGCACTCGAATTTTGCCCGATCACCACGAACTGGCCTAACAAAAAATGCTCCCGGCAGGAAAAACTCCTCACCGAACACCACGTCTCGCGCTGTATCTTGTTTGAGGATATTGTGTTGCGGTGAATGTTGCGTTTGTGGCCTGGTGTCCTTAGACTGTTTAACGCATCAGCAGACACTATTGTCTTCTTGCCAATTGCTTTCTTGCCGTTGTCTTCTTGCCAGTCGCCTCCTGCCTTAACACGCTCGCCTGTTTGAACTCTGGTTCTTTTTCTCGCCGTGATGCTTTTGCTCAGCGACGATGCTTTTGCTTGGCAACACTGCGCCGAAATGTGATGGAGTTTGTATGAACGCTCTCTGCTCTCACTTTTGTGATAACCTTTACCATGCCTGATGCCCTCTCTTGCGACCACCATGCAGTTGTTCGTGAACGACGCGCCGTGAGTTTGACGGGTGCGATGCCTGGTCACCTGACCGCTCTGGCATGGTCTTTGATCTGCGGCTGCGTGGCCTTCATGTCCTGTGGCCCGATGGTTTTAGCGGCCGACCCGGTGGCTTTTGATCGAGATGCCAAGCCGTATCTCAATAAATACTGTGTGAGTTGTCACGACTCCAAAAAGAAAGAGGGTGAACTGGATCTGGCCCATTATCGGGAGCCTCAAAAAGTTCTGGAGGCGCTTCCCAAGTGGGAGACAATCATCCAGCGTGTCAAAGCGAAGGAAATGCCCCCTGAAGGAAGCCCGCAACCCACGGAAGAAGAGCAGATGCGATTTCTTTCGTGGTACGGGACTTTGCCTCGTCCAGAGCATGAGTGCCGGAATCTCGCGACGGATGCCACGCAGAATTTCTATCAGGGCTATGTCATGAGTCGCCGGCTCACACGGGCCGAGTATGCCAACTCTGTGCGAGACCTTTTAGGCTATGAATTTGGCATTCTCGCAGACATTCCTGCCGATGGTTCCGGTGGTGAAGGGTTTGATACCAATGGGTCATCCCTGTTTATTTCAGCGATGCTGGCGGAAAAATATCTTGCCGCTGCCACGATGGTGGCCGATCAGATTCTGCCCGAATCTCTTGTCTGGCCTCCTGTGTCGCCGGTAACGACACAGCTTCTCGATGTGGCTCGTCAGAAGCTGCTGTCACATCTGCCAGGCCAGGACATCAGCCCACGTGATGCTGCGCTGGCAAATTTGAAACCTCTTGTTAAACGAGCCTATCGACGACCCATCGATCAGGCCGACCTTGATCCTTTGTTACAGCTCTTTGATCTGGCCATTGCGCGAGGTGACAGCTTCCAGAAAGCCATGCGATTGCCGTTGATGGCAGTGCTGATTTCCCCGCAGTTTCTCTTTTTGGCTGAACCAGAGCCAGCCGAAGAGGGCGTCCATCCTTTACCCCCTTATCCGTTGGCATCGCGGCTTTCTTACTTTCTCTGGTCGAGCCTTCCCGATGACGAACTCTTTGCATTGGCAGAGAGCGGCAAACTTCTGGAAGACGACGTTCTCAAAGCCCAGGTCACGCGTCTGCTGGCTGATCCACGCAGTCGGGGTTTGGGTGAGAATTTTGCGATGCAGTGGTTGGGTTTGACTCAGTTTGGCCAGTCGACTCGTCCAGATCCCCAGATGTTTCCTCAATTCGACGACGAACTGGCCCGTGCCATGCAGGCAGAAAGTATCGAGACCTTTACCGATGTTTTCCGCAACAATCGCAGCTTGCGGGAACTGCTGGTTTCGGATGCCGTTTTTGTGAATGATCGGCTGGCGGAACATTATGGTCTCCCCAAGCCCGGAAGCTCTTCGTTGGCGCGAGTTGTGCTGGACGAAAATCAACGCTTTCGAGGTGGTGTGATCACTCAGGCGGCGGTGTTGGTCAACACGTCTTACCCGTTACGCACGAGTCCTGTTTTACGGGGCCGGTGGATTCTGGAAGAGGTTCTGGGAGGTAAAGTTCCTCCCCCGCCGCCGGGTGTTCCGCCTCTTCCCGAACATGATCCGAACGCTCCACCGCTGTCTTTGCGGGAACGCTTGGAATTGCATCGCAAAGATCCGAGTTGTGCCAGTTGTCACAACCGGATGGATCCTCTGGGCTTTGGTCTGGAAAACTTTGATGTCCTGGGCCGATACCGTAGTGAAGAGGGCGGGGTTTCTATTGATGCCTCTGGAAAACTTCCCAGTGGAGAAGCCTTCAAAAACCCGGCTGAGATGAAGACGATCATCTTGCGGAGAAAAGATGAATTCCTCCGTAATCTCACCAAAAAAATGCTGGGCTACGCCTTGGGCCGTGGCCTGAACAAATTTGATCAGTGTGTCATCCGCGACACGATGAAAGCTTTGAAAGAGCATGATGATCGGGCGGGAGTGCTTGTTGAACAAATTGTCCTGAGTTACCCCTTCCGGCATCGATATACCAAGAAGTGATGACTGAAATCGCGATTTGGGGATGAATTGACGGAGAATTCTCCCTGAGAGTGTGCCCGCTTCCCGTACAATGAAAGGTTCCGCTGTTGGTTGCCAGGTGACCACCCTCTCAGGTGATGACCTTTTATGACCTTGTCAGGTCAAAGCCTTTGGCAGCCATTGCGAACAGGAGAGACAGATGCCCACATCAGCCTGGTCGATTCCCCGGCGGACATTCCTTCGCGGCGCGGGCGTTGCGATTGGCCTGCCATGGCTGGAAGCGATGGGGATGCCCGTCTCAGCTCATGCAGAGACAGCCCCCGCAGATGCTCTGAAAGCGGGCAAGGCGGCACCGGTACGTTTCGGTTGCCTGTTCTTCCCCAATGGGGTCTGGAAGGATGCCTGGATTCCCAAACAGGCGGGCCGGGATTTTGAACTCTCGGCTTCGCTGGAACCACTGGCTGGCATAAAAGAGCACGTCACCGTGCTGTCGCAGCTCGATAAGCGTCACAGCCATGGCGGAGATGGGCATTATGCCAAGACCGCCAATTTTCTGACGGGCCTGCATGTCGAAAAAACGACTGGCAAGAACATCAGTACTGGCGGCATCTCGCTTGATCAGTATATGGCCCGGCAGGTTGGCCATCTCACGCCGCTCCCTTCGCTGGAACTCGGGATTGATCCGGTCATTTCTGGTATCGATTCCAACGTCGGTTATACCCGGCTTTACGGCTCTCATATTTCCTGGCAGACCGCCGAACGCCCGGTCGCTAAAGAAATTAACCCGAAGGCTGTCTTTGACCGTTTGCTACATGTGCAGCAGGCAGGGAAGAATCGTGGGAATGCGGCTTCACAGCGCGAAGCCGATCGCAAGAGCCTGCTTGATTTTGCGATGTCCGATGCCCGCCGCCTTCGTCAAAAACTGGGACGGGACGACCAGTTCAAACTGGATGAATACCTCGACGCTGTCCGTGCTGTCGAACAGCGGATTGAGTTCTTTAATAAGCCCGATCCCCGCCAATGGCATCCCGACGCCACACAGGCCGAATTGGAAGCTCCCGGCGCCCCGCGCGATTATCAGGAGCATGTTCGCCTGATGCTGGATCTGATGGTGCTGGCCTATCAGACCGACGCGACACGTGTCTCCAGCTTCATGTTTGCCAACGATGTGTCTGGCCACAATTTCTCCTTCGTTGAAGGTGTGCGTGGTTCTCATCACGAACTCTCGCATCATGAAGGGAAGCCCGAAAAGATCGAGCAATACCAGAAGATCAATCGTTGGCATGTGGCGCAATTTGGTCGCATGCTGGAACAGATGTCACAGATCCGGGAGGGAGAATCGACGCTGCTCGAGAACTCGATGATCATGCTGGGTTGCGGCATGGCTGATGGCAACGCCCACCAGCCGGACAACCTGCCAATTGTCGTGGGTGGTCATGCTGGCGGCCGGTTTACCGGAGGGCAGCATATTGCCAGCACAGCCAAGACGCCGCTCTGTAACCTTTATGTTTCCATGCTCGACGGCATGGGCTGCCCTGTTAAACAATTCGGAGACAGCACGGGGCCGATTAAGGAAATCATGGTCTCGTGAATGAGCAGAAAAGCGGAGAAGCAAAAAAGCGACAAAGCAATACAGCCTGAGAATACGTCAATTGCTGTCCACGCCTGTCGGGAATTGTCGTAGAGGATATTAATGCCAGTCACGGTGGTATCTATTGAGCTTTCAATAGCGGTTCAGTTGTAGATAGTACAACTCCTTATGATTCAATAGGTTTCTCCATTAATTAAATCGACACAATCTCTTTGATGATTTGAAGTGTGATTTGTTTTAGCGATATCCCCCCTTAAGAGCAGGGGTTTTACGGAGGTCAATATGCCAGCAATCTCCAAAAGTGAAGCAACGAGAAAACTTGCGGAAGTCGCTGAGAGAGCAACGCCAGAAAAATTGGCGCAGATCTTTGCAGAACTTCACCCAGAAACCCCACACCCCACACCTCCGCCTGCGAACGAATTAGCTCAATTCATCCGGAACCAGATTGCTGCCGAAGAGGTGGTCGATTTGTGGAATGTTGTTTTTCCCGATCATTTTCACGTCTGGTACAACGAGGAATCGGATGAAATCTATTTCGATGAAGAACTGATCGGCTCTTTATGAACCATTAAGGCCAATATCTCATTCCTGGTATTGAACTCTGTTACAGGAACGCAAGTTGCCGGGTACAGCTTTGCAGCATTTTCACGAAGATATCTTCCGCGCGAGAAGCATCCTTGATCACGCGAATTCGCTACCAGATAAGGAAGCTTCCGAAGCATTGCTTCGATCCGACCTGCTACGAAGTTCATGGATGTTCGCGGTTGGTGCGCTCGATGCTTATTTCTGCGATGCTTATACCGACTTAGTGGCTTCCACGGCAAATTCAAAGAGCCGTCAACCAACACTCATTCTCCCTGAGTGGTTTTACGACATCAAATTCCCACTTCGTGCTGTACTTGAGCCTTACGACAACACGAACTGGAGATGGCGCATGGCTGCTCGAAAAATGATGGAAAAGGAAAATGTCATCAGTCTTGAGCATCTCAAAAATCTCTTTAACAAGTTTCTCCCTAAAGGACGCAAGTTCTTTCAGGAACAACTGCTTGATCGCTGGATCACTCATCCTGATGCCACCGTCCGGATGTTTGGTGTGACGGGCAACGTGTATATGAGCCTGTCAGGAAAAGAGAAAAGTGATGGGAGGATGAGAGCTTCGGAACAAATGTCAGATCGTTTTCAGATCATTTTTCAACGCCGGCACGACTGTATTCATAACTGTGATCGCCCGAGAATGTCACCGCAGCCACTGCAGAAGTCAGGCATTGTTCTCAAGGTGATTCAAGATGTTGAATTTGTCGTGAATCGTTGCGATGAGCACCTTAATCGCGAATACCGGGAATTTCTGCGTGATTCAGGTGCATCTCCCGCAACGATTGCTCAAGCAGGCTATTAAATCTGTCTATGATGGAATGAGAGCATTTTGGCAGAATCCTATTCCGAGTAAATTTCCTCTTGGCAGAGACAGTTTTTCTAAAAGATCGTTTACAATCTTTCCATGTTCTTTCATCAGTAATCAAACAAGCCCCATGTTATTCAACACGATTCGCGCGATCCGTCTGGCTCTCAAAAGTCTACTGCTGCATAAGCTGCGGTCGGGGTTGACGATGCTTGGTATCGTGTTTGGTGTCTTCTCGGTGATTGCCATGCTCGCGATTGGGGAAGGGGCCAGTGCACAGGCTCAGGCCCAGGTGCGGCAACTGGGGGCGACAAATATCATCGTCCTGAGTCTTAAACCGCCGGCGGATTCCACGGCCAATTCGTCCCGTTCCTCTGGGCGTGGACTGTCGGTTCTGGCCTATGGTTTGTTGCGGGCCGACCATCGTCTGCTGGCGGAAACAGTACCGACCATCACGAGCACCGTCGCGATTCGCGAAATCCCCTCGGAAGTCCGATATCTGCAGAACACTCTCAACGCCAGAGTCGTCGCAACCTCCACCGGCTATATGGAGATGAACCATCTGGAAATGGCTGCCGGACGTTTTTTGAGTGATCAGGATGAGAAGGAAATGGCCAACGTGGCCGTCATTGGTTCTGAAGTGGCCCAACGGTTGTTCCCCTATGAAAACCCCGTCGGCGCCACCATTCTGCTGCGGTCATTCCGATTCACCGTCGTGGGGGTGACACGTTCACGCACCGCGTCTGCTGCCATCGGAGGGAGCATGTCCGGACAGGATTTTAACAAGGACGTTTACATCCCTCTGAGAACATTCCAGACACGGATTGGCGATCGGGTGGTTTCTGCGATCAGCGGTTCGTTCTCGGCGGAAGAAGTCCAGTTGAACCAGATCACCTTACAAGTGGGCGATACGAAAGATGTCGTCCGGACGGCAGATGTCGTTCGGGAGTCACTCGCACGCAACCATCGGGGAAAAAATGATTACGATGTGGTTGTTCCACTGGAACTGCTGAAGCAGGCCGAACAGATCAAACAGATTTTCAATATTGTTCTCGGCTCGATTGCCGCGATCAGTCTGGTGGTGGGCGGGATCGGGATCATGAATATCATGCTGGCCACCGTGACTGAGCGAACCCGAGAAATTGGTATTCGCCGCGCTCTGGGGGCTAGACAGTCGGATATTATCAGCCAGTTCCTGACCGAAACGATCGTTCTTTCTGGCACGGGAGGATTACTGGGTGTCGCGATGGGGTTGTGTACTCCCATTGCGTTTCTTGGTATTCAATGGATTGTGGAAAATGTCGTGCTGGCAGGGGCCACAGGCACGTCTGAAATCAGCCAGTTATTTGGAAATATGCAGCCCAGGATTGCCTTCTGGAGTCTGCCCATTGCCTTTGGAATCTCCGTAGGCATCGGTGTGATCTTCGGGATCTATCCGGCGCGTTCTGCAGCACGTATGGATCCGATTGAAGCGCTGCGACACGAGTAGCTTGTTCGCAACGACCTGCCATCAATGTTTTGAACTTCAGCGTTTTGAACTTCAGCATCCCGCCAGCAAGGCGGTCCCAACATGCCGACCAGACGATTTTCGTCTTCTGATGATCCGGGAATTCTCCGGGCAGAACTCGCCCGTGAAGCGGCTCGATTACTGGTTCGCGGCAAGGTCAAAAACTTTGCCACGGCTCGAAAACGCGCGGCCCGCTCGCTTTCGACACAAAGGCTGACAGCCGCCCATCAACCCAGTAATCACGAAATTCAACAGGAAATCGACCTGCTTCTGAAACCGTTACAGCGCGAATGGCAGGCGCCCGAAGGGGATCTGCTCCCTGACTTTCATACTGTCGCACAATTGGCGACAGAGAATGCCGTTGAGATTCCTTCAAATGCCGAGCCGATTGCAGCGGAGATCGACTTTCACACGCGATTAGCTTCCATTCTCTATCGACTCGAAGCTGTTCGACTGGATCCTCTTGACCATCCTGAAGGCGATGCTCTTTATCATTCCTTGCAGGTGTTCGAGATTGGCCGATCCATCGAGCCTTACGATGAAGAATTTTTGCTGGCTTGCCTGCTGCACGATGTCGGCCTGACGATCAATCCCCGCCAACCCATTCTTTCGACCTTTGATGTGTTGGGAGAATGGTTGACTCCCCGGACGCGATGGTTCATTGAGCAACGACCAACGGCTTCAGGCGGGCTGAGAACCGGGCAGTTTTCACAGTCACTCCGCAAACATCCTGACTTTGATTTGCTCAGAGAACTGGCCAGGGCCGACCGAGATGGCCGGGTCGCGGGGGCACAGGTGCCGGAAGTCGAAGAAGTCATTGCCTATCTGGTGGCGCTGGATGCCATGTGTCAGGGAGCAGATGAATTCGACGACTGACGCAAGTCGACGGCGACCAGCTCTTCGTCATTGCGGGCGTACATATGCCCGTTCGCAAAGGCGGGATGTGACCAGACGACGGGGCGACCAAACGCCTCGCCGGTTGGTTTCAAAATCTGCGCGCGGCTTAATTCTTCGTACTTCTCGGCTGATAACTTCGCGATGATCAACTCTCCCGTTTCACTCATGAGAAAAAATTGATCACCATTTTTGACAATGAACGCGGTGCCGTGCGAGGCGCGGCGGGTGCCGTTGGTTGTGGGAACAAAGGACTCCCACAACCGCTTTCCCGTCATCAGATCAGCGGCTCGAAATTGTCCCGTCTGGCAGTCGCTGCCATAGATCACCCCATCGACAATCAGCGGAGTGCTGTTGGCGCAGAAGATGGCCATTTTATTGTTTGCCCGCCAGAGTTCACTCGCTTGAGGCACGTTGCGATCCAGCTTGAAAACGGCCGCCGTGTTGCCAATTCCGCAGGCGAAAAGGAAGTCTCCTGATTTCTGGGGCGTCATGATCGACATGGCATGGTCGGGCCTCAATGGCAACTTCCAATAGACTTGCCCATTTGCAGGATTTAATGAGGCGACTTCCTCGGGCGTCCAGATGATCACCTGTCGCACACCACCGGCTTCAATGATGCCTGGCGAGCCATAGCCTGGCTCTGACGCATTCAGAGCCTTCCATTTTTCGGCCCCTGTGAGCTTATCAAAGGAGACCAGCAATCCGTCTTTGGCACCGACCAGACAAATCACCTGATCACCCTCAACTAAAGGATGCCCGGCGTACCCCCAGATCGGCGTGACGGCTGCGTAATCCTGCTTGAAATCCTTGCTCCAGAGGAGAGTGCCGTCAGCGGTGTTGAGACATGTGAGCCGACCTTCTGCGCCCAGGACATAAATCCGATCACCATCGACCGTAGGAGTACATCGAGGCCCGGAAGGGTAAGAGATCGAGTAGGGGGCATCATAGCGATATTCCCAAAGCAACTTGCCGTCGGCGGTGTCGAAGCAGCGGATTCGCTCCTCACCATCGAGAACATTCCGTGTGCCGGGGTCATTCTTTACCTCGCCGGCTTTGCGAACGTAGTCGGTCAGATAGACTTTGCCATCAGCCACTGCTGGCCCGCTGTATCCTAAAGCCACTGGTACTCGCCAGACAATTCTCGCCCCGGAATCAGGGAACTTGCTGATAATGCCCGTTTCATTCCAGTGTCCATCTCTGCGGGAACCCATCCACTGAGGCCAATCTTCAGCCTCAGCCATCATTCCCGGCAAGAAACTCCATGCAAACGCCATGGCAGACATGAGGACGATCGAGCGAAAAAAATTCATGACCACGTCAGTTGACCTCAGGAAGACAAGACATCGGCACACCAGAGCACAGCTCGGCACCACGATGAGATCATACCTGAGTGATGGCGGGTTCTTTCAAAATCCTTCTTGCGACAAATCAGAAACTCTGTTTCTCGTCATGCCGGCGCGATGAAGGAAATTTGTTATTTCGCAGCGGCGGCGGGAATGTAATAGGGCTTGAGAGAAATTGTCCCGCTGGAATCGTTGCCGCGATCTCCTTTCGCCTCGATCTTGAGAGTCACCTGACGTCCGTTAGTTGCGGGCAATTCAATGATTTCTTCGATTTCAGGACGGGCTTCCCGACCAAGCGACCAGACTTTCTCCCCGTTCATCTCCAATGCGAGAGATTTCACAAGGATGTTATTTTTTCCAACATTCCAGTGGCGAGACAGATTGAGTTGATAGAAGCCCGCCTCGTTCACGAGAGAAGTCGCATCGACCTCCCAGACTTTGAAGTCTTTTTCGACATGATGTGGCCGCCAGCCGTACTTGAGATCGACCGGGCCGGTGAAATACTCGGCATATCCCTGAGCACCTAAGCCCAACAGAGAATCGGGATCCAGCTTCTGGATTTCTTCTAACGTTTTGAGGGCTTCTTTTTCGTGATTCTTCCAGCGTTTATAGACCGCATACTTGGCGGCCAGGGCACGCTGCTGATACTCCACGGTCAATTGCCTGTTCTTCAAGACACCGTCAATCGTGGCAATGGCCTGGTTGTGCTGGCCTTTTTTCGTCAACTCGGTCACTTCATCCAGCAGCTTGTAGGGATTGAATTCGTATCGGGCCTGCCATCCCAGACTATCCTGAGGATCGCTCGATTTGATTTCTGCCAGCACCGGCTTATAAGCATCCATTTTGGGATGATAGGACTCATTGATCCCCCAGCCGACATTCATGAGTTCCAGACTCTCTCCCAGCAGGCCCGCACGGACTTTGCCCTGCGTCTTTGTTGCCTGCTTCCAGAGATCATCCCGCTTTTTGCGTTTGGAAATCAGTTCATTGATCTGGCTGGTGACACCATCAACGGGAGTCTCTTCGAGGTTCTCGGTGAGTTGGCCAATGTCACGTCCTTCCGTGTCATAAAGTCCAATTAATGGCACCTGAAAGAGATAGCGATTGAGATTGTTCTCTTTGTTTTTTTCTTTGCTGGCGGCAGCCGCTTCAGTGTGATCCACATGAACAAGAATCACTTCGTTTCCCAGGGCATTACGAAATGCTGAGGTTTCAAAGACCTCTTTCAAAAACTTCATGGAGCCGGGATGCCAGTCACTTCCTGTCACCAGCACGACAATATCACCCGGAGATTTTTTGGCCATCTCTTTGGCATCATTGAACGTGGCTGCGATCCGCGGTTCCGCCGCTTGTGTTAGCGAGGCACTGGTAGGTGAAACCAGGATGGCAGCACAGCAGGCGAGCGAAGCGATGATGGCAAAGACGCGCATGGCAAAGATCTTCTCTATCAAATGGACAATCGCTCTCAACGCCAAGGCGACATGAAGCTTGGCAACGATCAATAATCAAACAGCGTTACTGAGCAGGTTTGCCATAGACATAAATGCCTTGGAGATGAAGAAAGTCCTTACGACCTTCCGGATAATCGCCTTCGATTCGTACATACTTGGCCAGTGGCCTGCGAGAGCCTAGATCGATCTGCCAGACTTTCTCGTTTTTGCTGGTTTTAAAGACCTGCGTCCAGTTCTTGCCATCAATCGATGTGGTGACTTTCAAAGGAACGGCCCGCGCCGAATTCTGTCCATCGATATTCACAATCGCCAAACCGCTGAGTGTCCCTTGTTTGCCGAGTTCAATGGTAATCGCGGGATTGGTTTCCTGGTCGGTATGGAAGCGACCGCCAGATTCTTTCAGTAGTCCCGGATGTTGGAGCGGATGATCCCAACGACAGGTTGATGACATGCGAGGGATACCGCCTGCGCTCAACAGTTCCCCTTGATACGGTCGATGGTTGACGTTGAGCTTCTCTGTGACAAATTTGGCGCTGAGATCCGACATCGCCCAGAAGGCTGATTTATCCGCGGCGGCTTCTGCCAGGAGAATTCCCTGCTGACACAAATTCTTCAGGGCATCGCTGCCGACACTGGTTGATTTTTGAGCCGCCCCCGCCAGACTTGTCAACAATCCTTCCTTGAGTGACGCATCGTCGCCCGCAAATTTCTGGCAGGCGTCCAGAAAACGGGCAAAGACTTTTTCGTTGGAAATCGTCGTTTGAAGGATGTCACTGAAGAGACTGAGCTGTTGTTCTTTGCCGCGCTGTTTTCCCATCTCTTCGATGATGCGATCCAGCGGCAACTGGTTGACCTGTCCCTCAACAGGCGTGGCATACCCTGCTAGCCAGACATTCTGAAGTGACACGCGGTCGGCATCGGTGACAGACTCTTTACACAGCCGTTTAATCAACAACCAACTGGTCTCAGGGAGACGCTCGAAGGTGGCCACTGCCAGTCGGGCCGCTTCAATCTTCTCGGGCATGGCCACATTCTGCTGCTGCATCAGGTCAAAATAGCTGGCCTGAAAACCATAGTGGTAAGGATCCGCTTTCACCGCTTGTGCCAGCCATTTCAGTCTGTTCCCCGCGTCGCTGGCGGGGAATGTTTCTGCAACCCAGGCACGGTATTGAGCATCCTTGAGTCCGGCGTGCATCCAGGCCTGATCGCCGGCAAACAAGTCCGCCCAGTTGGATTCAAAATACTTCTGATGAGGTGTCCGGTGGTTGCCATCCACGCTATTTCCATCCACCCACTTGCCACGCTCGGGGCGGACAGCAAAGGCGCAATGGCCAGGTTCTCCCATGGTGACAGCAGGAATGCCATCCGCTTTGGCTGAGAGTGCGCCAGTGGTGCTGAGCGAGCCACACACACCGCCTACCCGCACGGTTTTTTGGGTGTAGTTCAGATTTCCAGCCCAGGGCATGTAGTACCATGCCGACTGAATGGTGTCTCCAAAGGGACTATCTCCCAGATAATGAACTTGCCAGGCCGCTGAACGAGCTTCCGAAGGGGCGAAGCTGGCCCGGTCTCCGATCCAGGTCAATTCTTCGATTTGGAATCCTGCCGCGACTGCAAACCGCATTTCCCACACATCAAAATTGGCAAAGCCGGGATACAGACGCTGCTGACGCCCACGATCCCGATAGTAGTCATAAATTTTGATGGCATTGACAGGGGATTTTTTGGCATAGGCCGTTTCCAAAGCCACTGAAGTGGCAATTCGCTGTTCTAACGAAGGCTTGCGTATATCGGGATCATGGATGGCGATTGCCGTCAGAGACAAAACTCCCGTGAGAGGGTTCGAGAACCCGCCCGATCCGACAATCTGCTCCATCCACTGGGTCTGTGAAAAGAACTCGCGAAGAAACTCCTGCTCGGCGGGCAGCTTCAGAAATCGTTGAAGATCCTTGGCCGGAAGCTGCCGCAGAATTTCATGACGAACCAGATCACGCCGCAAACCAGCATCCAGCGAATCGGCCTTCAAGGCGGCAGGGTCAAGTCCCTGGACGCGTGCCTGCAAGGCCGCTGCTTGCGCTGGAAAA
Organism: Planctopirus sp. SH287; assembly: GCF_056500625.1. Classification (NCBI taxonomy): domain Bacteria; kingdom Pseudomonadati; phylum Planctomycetota; class Planctomycetia; order Planctomycetales; family Planctomycetaceae; genus Planctopirus; species Planctopirus sp. SH287. Next base: position 5,574,659 of record NZ_CM151403.1, read on the forward strand.
TCACTGAACCACTTTTCCACCTGAGGATCTACCGGCTCAACATCAATCGTCCGCTGCGATGCTGACGAGGCATGACTTTCAGCGACCGCAGAGCCTGATGCCTCTTCCGCAGTGCCGGAAACTCCACCCGAAGGTGTGGTTGTTGGGGCAGAAATATCGGTGACTGAAGCGATTGCCGTTGATTGAATGGCCGGTGCCATCGACGCGACCTGAGCTTCACCGTCTCTGGCAACAGACTGAGAATTTGATCGTGTTAAAACGATCAATCCAATAATCAGAACAGCAAGCCCCGCTGCACCACCCAGGCTGCCAAGAATGACCAGGCCATTCGAGCTGGTCGGCGGCTTCTGGCTGCTGCGGCGAGTGGACGAGGGAGTTTTTGGACTGCGGCTTCGAGGAGCAACAGGGAGAGAAGAAGCTTTACGACGTGGAGCCGGCGGGAGCTTTTCGGGCATGGCCACTTCCGATGCGGTAGGAGATCAATCGGCAGCTATTTGCCAGCAGCATGCTCGATCACGAAGATTTCGCAATCGGTTGCTGGCGTAGGAATGCCGAGATTTTAGCGCGCCCGGCATGTGCTAAAGGTACACCGAATTGATGTTCCGTGCAAATTCTCACGAAAAATCTTCTGGCTGTTCTGCCATTTGAAGTCTGTACCTTACTGAAGCAACAGCCCTGACCTGCGCCGGGATATCGCGTATTCACTTCAGGAGAAACGACTTACCGCCAGACGCTCAAAGCGTGGGCAGGACAAATGTCGCGATGTAAAAGATGATGCCGGTGACAGAGGTCAGCACCAGATCGATCATCGAAATCCAGCCAAGAATTTTATGACGACCACTGTAAGGGCCGGGCCGGGATGGCTGTGAGAAATGTTTCATCGCACCAAATAATGTCACTGCCCATAAGAACGGTGTGCTGATGGCGAAAATCAAATGAATGCGTAGCAGCCAGGTCGAACGAACAATCGTCTCAGCACTGAGAGGCGGCTGATGGCGGGCGACAATATTCCTCCAGCCTCCCTGCACCCACTGAAGATCAATCTCGAACAACGTGACGGCCACCAGCAGCACGGCAGCCAGCAAAATCTGGAGCTTTCGATGCTGCTCATAGCGGTACTTCTTAACGGCGACCAGACTCCATGCCATGAGCGGCACGACGATCACCAAAGCCACCATGACAAAGTCCAGCATGAACGAAGTCTGGTAGCCGAGAAAGCCGTGAGTCAGCATCTGGCCCCCTGAGGCACGCTGTAAGAATTCATCGAAATCGTTTCGACAGAGTAATCATTTCGCTGAAGATCATGAAAGAAGTCACGCTGACCCAGGCCAGAGACCAAGGTGTGATCATTCTTTGGTGGGGAATGCTGGTCTAAACCCCTTTGCCAGTGCTTGCGGCATCCTGGCGCACAGTGACTTGCAAGGCGCTGAGCATCTTTGTGATGCGAGCTTCCTTGCCATCAATAAAAGGGACGTTATCAAGCACAAAGGCTCGTGGCTCGCTGCTGGGATGAATAATCAGGCGACCGCTACGCATCAGCATGTACTCAAAGATGTCGTCGATTTCCTTACTGATCCGCAGATTTGGCGCTGAATAACGCTCCAGATTGCTGAGGAAACCATGATGGTGCAACAGTTCGTTCGAGCGGATTTCCCAGTAATCCATGCGGACGGTCACAAAGACACAGACATAGATAATGCCCAGCACCGCAGAAAAGAGAAAATAGAAGGTGGAATTGGCATGAGGATCAAGTGCCCGAAAGAAGTGAGAGACCGCGGGCAACAGTGTGGGGAAATATCGCATCAACAGAATAAAACCAAAGACAAACGCAATAATACAGAAGAAGAGGGTCAGCGAGGTGGTGCGGGGGAAATCAAACGCCAGCACCACCAGATTAACGGCTAAAATGCCCATGAATGACAACGCCAGCGTCGAGTGGCTTGAGGTCGCCCCATCACCCAGCCAGAGCGCCACAAACCCCGCCACGATCGACGCAATGAATGTGGGATACAGCAGCACAATCTTCGGATAGGACATCAGATAGATTGGTTTGGTGTGATCAGTATCGGCTGTTGACACGGGAGATCCTTTTCCACGGTGCAGAGAAACGGCGCAAGGGACGCACACCGTCGGGCAAACAATGTGGGATGAATTAAGTTCGGGCTGACATTCCTGCCAGGGCCTTGGCACAACACCACTTCCCCCCTGTCAGAATGAAATCATCGCTGCTGGACTGTAGCCCGCCGTGTGAGTCGAATCAATTGGGGGCCGTGAATGTTCGCAGAAGACCCGCAAGTCCCATCGTCTGGGGGCACCTGGCTATGAACGCAAAACGGCGGGAAATCGATCACTCACCACCATCAGAAATTCCCGCACTTTCCAGATTCCCAGCCACTGCCGGATCGATCAGACTGCTGTCTGCCGATGATGCGAGGTGCCCTATAGACTCACGGAGCCAGCCAGAATTGGCACAATCTCGGTTTGTAGTGGCCCACCGGTCACGACCACCTCTCCATCCAGCATGATCAAGACATCGATTTCGCTGCGCACGCCGAATTCAGGAAGATAAATTCCCGGCTCAATGGAAAAACAGGTGCGGGGGATCAATGCACGCGTTTCGTGAGTTTCCAGGTTATCGATGTGGGCGCCGTTGGCATGCACTTCCTGTCCGATGTTATGGCCAGTGCGATGAACAAAGTACGGGCCATAGCCGGCATCAACAATCACCTGACGGCAGGCATCGTCGACTTCGTAACCTTCGACACGTCGCCCCGCTGCCAAACCGTCGCGGACATAGGCAATCGCCGCATCGCGGGCTGCGGCCACAATGTTGAAGATTTTTGTATATTTTTCGGGAACCGTTTCTCCCACAAAACCGGTGCGCGTTAAATCGCTATAGACCGCCCGAGGTTGATCAAGCTTGCCCCAGAGATCCACCAGAACGAAATCGCCCTCGCGAATTTCTGTATCTGGTAGCGAGCCGGTTTCAAAATGAGGGTCACCGCTGTGCGCGTTGACTCCGACAATCGGCGGGCTATAGGTGGTGACGTTGTTGGCAGCAAAATGATCCAGAATCGCCTTCTGCACGCGAAGTTCGTCCGAGGCGCCCTTCGTGCGGATATCATGGGCAATCGTTGACCAGGCGACTGCATAAGCCGCGTTGGTAATCTCTGAAGCGGCCAGATGTGTGGCAATCTGGTCATCATCCCAGACCGCTTCAAACAACTGAATCAAATCTCCGGAAGTCACCACATCAACGCCAAACGAACGCACGAGATCTATCGTTCCGGCATCGACCCGCGAGATATAAGGATTGCCGCCCATCGGAGCGAATTCCATGGCCACCACCTGGCTTCCCGCCACCAGCGACGCCATGCCCGCTTGAAACTCCTCCCATTTGAGGTAGACCGTCTTCTCTCCGGGAAGTGAATCCAGCACTCCCGTTTCAATCCGATGCACGAGTTTCTTGGGTGCCCCCACTTGAGGGATAAAGTAAGCCCAGCGACGGCTCGTCTTTTGATCCAACCCCAGCACCCGCTCAGCCAGCACGTTCAGCTTGCGAAAGTCGTACAGCAACCAACCGTCAATCCCCTGAGCCTTCAATGCTGACTGGATGTTTTCGAGGGAGAACATAAGGGAGGTCTCAATTACTGGAGGGAAACTTCGTCACACGAATTGACTTTGCGTACGATACAATCTTCCGGGAGTGTGTGCGACTGTCGAATTTTCTCGACTCGAAATTCTGCCGAGTGAGCTGGCTGTCAACGCAAGACTTCCCCGGCATCAACGGGTCGTAGCGAGAGTTGGATCACTCACGACGCCGTTTCGCTGATCCAGAAACTCTTGAATGCGATGGATCATTTGCCGGCATTCCGACGCGAGAATCTGCAAATCACTATCGATTCCCGCAGCGGCAGTCACCATTTCCCGGTAGTACCACATCAGGTCGCTGGGGCTGGCGTTAAATTTACTGAGGGCCTGGGGATCTTCCTGCAAATCAAACCAGGTGGCTCCCAGGTTATGCAGTTTGTCGGCCAGAGTAATCGCCCGGGCCGCATGCGACGACATGCGAACCTGCGCCAGATGGTCTTCTTTGCGAGATCGCCAGGGACGTTGATCACCGCTGGCATTTTTCTTTTCTTCGGTCGAGGCGACGACAGCGGCGATGATTTTGGGCGAAAAATCCCGTTCGAGATCAGCCACCGTCACGGGAGTATCTTCCACAATGTCATGCAGAATGGCCGCAGCGATCAGTTCGTCATCTGCAAATCCCGCACGCTGAAGGATCAGCGCAACTCCTGCCAGATGCGACACATAGGGAATGTTCGATGCCTTGCGAACCTGTGAGTGATGAGAAATGGCTGCCAGGCGAAGGGCTTTTTCGATCACGGGGGAATAAAGCGGCGTTGCCATGACACTCATCGATCAGGTCTCACTTATTTAAGGAGCAGGAGCAACTGTTGATCAATCTGGTACATCCCGCAGTCATCACTATATCCATCTTGAGATCCATTCGCCTGAAATTCCACAAATCCCACTGAGCAAGTCGGAGATTCTTGCCGTGTGGGGAATCCAAGGCTCTTCGTGCCATGCTCGGCTCTAAGTGAGCATACCGGGTGTGCGTTTGCCGTCGATCCTTCTTCGTTTCGCAGAGCATGCTTGCCTCAAAGCCACAAGCATGGCAGCAGGGTAGCAAAGGAGTTTCAGGTGGTCTGAACCGCCTGGAAGCGAGAAACCTCTTGTGGCTGTGCCACCCCGGTAGAAATCGGAATTTCAACCAGGGCTACCCACTCACGGGAAATCAGGAATCGCGAACGAACGCATCAATAGAATCAACTCTCTGACGATTTGCCCGGACTGTCAGCGACAGTTTTGCCCACATCTGCGACAGAGTTGACCCGATTCCTTGATTCTCTCCCGCGTATTGCTAGGCTTGGGAAGTTTCGCGCCCAAGGCGCCAGTACCTCTGCACACTGGCTTGCCCTGACCGGAACACAACTGAACAGACTGGCGGCGCTTTGAAATGCTGCCAGGTGTTTCGCCAGCTATGTGCCGCCTTATGGAGACTTCCCTGCCGTGCCCCGCCGCGACGACCTCAAGAAGATTCTCATCATTGGTTCTGGCCCGATCGTTATTGGGCAGGCATGTGAATTCGATTACTCGGGCACACAAGCATGCAAATCCTTGCGGGAATGTGGTTACGAGGTGATCCTCGTGAACTCCAATCCTGCGACGATTATGACTGATCCTCATATGGCCGATGCGACCTACATCGAGCCGATCAACTGGCAGTATGTTGCCAAGATCATTGAAAAAGAACGTCCCTGTGCCGTGCTGCCCACGCTGGGTGGGCAAACGGGCCTCAATACGGCGATGGAACTTTTCCGCCGGGGGATTCTGGAAAAATACAACTGCCAGATGATCGGTGCCCGCGCGGATGTCATTGAGAAGGCTGAGGATCGGCAGCTTTTCAAAGAGGCCATGCAGAAAATTGGCCTGGATGTCTGCCGCAGTCGCGTTGTCAACACCATGGAAGAGGCCCGGGAAGCACTGAAGGAAATCGGTTTGCCGCTGATTATCCGTGCCAGTTTCACTCTGGGCGGGATGGGTGGCGGTATCGCCTACAACCGCGAAGAATTTGAAGAGATGGTTCGCAAAGGGATCGAACTTTCTCCAATCAATGAGGTTCTGCTCGAAGAATCAATCATCGGTTGGAAAGAGTACGAGATGGAAGTGATGCGCGACGTTGCCGACAACGTCGTGATCATCTGCTCCATCGAAAACCTCGATCCGATGGGCGTGCATACCGGTGACTCAATCACCGTGGCTCCCGCCCAGACGCTCACCGACCGTGAATATCAGCGGATGCGGGATGCCACGATTGCGGTCATGCGAGAAATCGGTGTGGAGACTGGCGGGTCGAACGTGCAGTTTGCCATCCATCCGCAGACTGGCCGCATGGTCGTTGTGGAGATGAACCCTCGCGTCAGCCGTTCCAGCGCGTTGGCCTCGAAGGCGACGGGGTTCCCGATTGCGAAAATTGCTGCAAAGCTAGCCGTCGGTTTCACACTCAACGAAATCCCGAACGACATCACTCGGGAAACGCTGGCCTGTTTTGAGCCGACGATTGATTATGTTGTCACCAAGATTCCCCGCTGGACTTTTGAAAAGTTCCCCGAAGCCGATCCTCTGCTCACCGTGCAGATGAAGTCGGTTGGCGAAACGATGGCCATTGGCCGGACGTTCAAGGAATCGCTTCAAAAAGCCCTGCGCGGCCTGGAGACAGGTCACTTTGGTTTAGGTGGTGGCAAGAAAGACCTGTGGGATTCCGCACATCGTCCGACCATTGAAGAGATCGAAGGGAAACTGGCCACTCCCAACGATCAGCGGATTTACTACCTGCGCTATGCGATCAAGGCGGGCTTGAGCACGTCCGAGATTCATGATCTGACCAAGATCGACCCCTGGTTCCTGGAGAACCTCCGCGACATTGTCCGGATGGAAGATCGCCTCCGAAGTTTCGACCGCATCGAAGATGTCAGCGATCAGCTCTTGAGAGAAGTCAAACGCTACGGCTTCTCCGATAAGCAGATCGGTGACTGGTTCGATGTCTCTGATCTGGAGATTCGTCGTGAACGCAAGCGGCGTGGTATTCTGCCGACCTTCAAGCAGGTGGATACCTGTGCGGCGGAATTTGAAGCCTACACGCCATATTACTATTCCACTTATGAGCAGGAAGACGAAGCGCCTGGCCCCCGTACTGATGGCCGCAAGCGTGTCGTGATTCTGGGTGGCGGCCCGAACCGGATCGGACAAGGGATCGAGTTCGATTACTGCTGTTGTCAGGCGTCATTTGCCCTGCGCGAACTGGGGATCGAATCAGTCATGGTCAACTCGAACCCGGAAACGGTTTCGACAGATTACGACACCTCCGACCTGCTCTTCTTCGAGCCTCTGACCACTGAAGACGTGCTGAATATCTGCGATCGTCTGCAACCAGATGGCGTGATTGTTCAGTTCGGAGGCCAGACACCGCTCAATCTGGCGCGGGTTCTTGAACAGGCTGGGGTAAAGATTATCGGTACCAGCCCTTCGATGATCGATGCGGCTGAAGACCGGGAGATCTTCAAGGGGATTCTCGACAAACTGGGACTGCATCAGCCACCGAACGGCATGGCGACAGACGCTGCCCGTGCCGTGCAGATTGCCAGTGAAATCGGTTATCCGGTGCTTGTGCGTCCCAGCTTCGTTCTGGGCGGCCGTGCCATGCAGATCTGTTACGACGAACGCATGGTGCGTGAATACATGATCGAAGCGGTCAGCGTGTCGCCTGATCGCCCCGTGTTGATCGACAAGTTTCTTGAAGATGCGGTCGAAGTCGATGTCGATGCCATCTCCGATGGAACACTGACGCTCGTTGGCGGGGTGATGGAGCATATTGAAGAAGCCGGTGTGCATTCGGGTGACTCGGCTTGCGTGCTGCCACCATATTCACTCTCTCCCTCCATTGTGGAAGAGATCAAAACCGCGACCTATGCCCTCGCGAAAGAGTTGCAAGTTTGCGGATTGATGAACATTCAATTTGCCGTCAAGCAACAGGGAGGCGAACAAGTCGTCTATGTGCTGGAAGTGAATCCTCGCGCCAGCCGGACATCGCCGTTTGTCAGTAAAGCCACCAACGTTCCGCTGCCCAAGCTGGCGGCTAAGATCATGGTTGGCAAAACCCTGCAAGAACTGGGCTTCACGAAGGAAGTCGTGCCTGGATATGTCTCAGTGAAAGAGAGCGTTTTCCCGTTCACCCGCTTTGCCGGTGTCGACATCATCCTCGGCCCGGAAATGAAATCCACAGGCGAGGTGATGGGGATCGACGACAATTTCCCCGCCGCTTATGCACGGTCACAATTGGGTGCCGGCAACAAGCTTCCCACTGAAGGGACAGTCTTTATCAGTCTCGCAGGGCGACATAAGGAAGGGATCATCGATTCGGCTAAACGATTGGTGGCGATGGGCTTCAAAGTCATTGCCACTTCAGGAACTTGCCGTGTCTTGCGGGAAGCCGGGATCGATGCCGAACCCGTTCGCAAGCTTCAGGAAGGCCGCCCGAACCTGCTGGATTACATGGCGAACCACCAGGTGCAGCTCGTGTTTAACACACCCAGCGGCAAAGGGGCACGATCCGATGAAGGCCGCATTCGTGCAGCAGCCGTGATGAACGGGATCCCTTGCGTGACAACCTTCCCCGGCTGCGTGGCAGTTGTCCAGGCGCTGGAGTCACTTCAGGAATCCCCTGAGCCGAGCGTTAAATCATTACAGGAGTGGATTGCCACACTTCCTCCACAAGTCTAGGCCGTGTCACGGCTTTGTCTTGGGGTTTCATGCGTCGTCACGTCCTCCGTTGTCGGACTTTACAACAGAAAAACCCCGAATTTTATACTTTGACAATGCACTAATGCTGACACACTGAATCACACTCAGTTGTGCTGCGTTCTTGACGCCAAAAGCCGGATGAACATCTTGGGATAAGATGGTGTTCATCCGGCTTTTCACTTTCACTTTTCCGCTGGGCGATGTCGGCACGTTGGACAAGCGTCCTTGGTTTGCGCCATTTGGGGTTACTTTTTCAGCGATACAGATCATCAGAGTTTGAATGCGGTCGTCGCGTGCGTACCACCACGGTGTCGGCCAATAAATCGCCCACTCGTTGCCATTTGTATTGCAGGCCAATCAGCATGACCCCAATGACATAGTTGAAGAAACCATCGATCATGATGGCGGCATTTCGGAGGACCGAACGAAAGAAGCCGCAAGGCCGCATGGTGGTGCGGAGAGTTTCAATCCGACAGAGGAACTTGCCGGGCGTTGTTCCCCAGATCCCTTCCAGAATGCAATAAGCGATAAAGAAAGCCATGAAATAGACCATCGACGCGAACACCACCAGAAGGCCCACAATCAGCGGCTTCTCGGGGGAATGTTCGAACTCATTGACAACTGTTGGCCAATCGACCTGCAAACCCAGGTAGATCAACGTCGCTGCCAGTGGGATAAAAAACAGATACATATCGATCGTTTTGGCGATACCACGCCGCAGGATGGAAGCCATTTCGACCGTCTGGTCGGCCAGCACTAACTTCGAGGTGCGAAACAAAGCCATCAAGATCGTCGGGATCAATCCGATCATCAATAAAGTAAAAAAGCCAAAAATCGTACTGCGGAGTATCATCTGGGAATAGAACGCGACCGCCGGTTGTGAAAGCCAGCTGGCCAATAGCACCGGTGGCTGTAATTTCCCATCCACCATGCGGTGCATTCGCAAGCCGTGGGCAAGATCTTTCGTGACAAAAACGTATGCGTCAGGAGATTCTCCCGCGACAACGGCGAATTCTCCGTCCGTGCTCAATGTCAGATCGTCACGAGTGACCAGACGGGGTTCAGGGTTCCAACCCTGTTCTCCCCGTTCAAACACCAAAATGGTCGTCTGGTCGCTCTCCATTGCCACCAGTCGGATCGTTGATCCTTGCGCAAGCAACCCGACCAGTGTGAGGTTGTCGCGATCAACGATCTTTTCCCAGGCAGGTTGAGCTTCCCTGAGACGAACCACATCAGCCGATGTGATCTTCATGGGATCAGAAATATCCCGCGTGGGGAGTTGATCCAGACTCAAAGAGAGAAAGTAAATCGCGTTCTCTGTTTTTACCGCGAAATGTGCCTGCTCGTCATAGGCCGCGATCAGTTCGACCGACAAGAGATCGGTTTGGGTGTCCGCAGGGTCGGTGGTCTTCGTCTCACTGTCAGCGGGAGGAGTCGTGGCCTCATCTGGTACAGCGTCACTTGGTACAGCATCACCTGATGCAGCATTACTGCCGGGAGCATTCTGAGCAGGTTTGACATCGCCTTCCCCCGATGCCGGACGCGGAGTCATGGGAATGACTGGCCCAACCAGTATCTGGTTTGTCATGGCCGTCGGATCATCCAGCGAAATAATCTGGTAAACCAGATCATTCTCTGCGGAGGTCAGCATCATCATGACCGCTTTCGGGCCACTCTGATCCGGCGCCGGTTGCCCGAGAAACGTGTTGGCGTGATCAACAAGCACCCCTTCAGCCTGCAGATCAAATTGAGCCGTTCGCTCTGTCTGAATCGATCCCTGGTGTGTTTCCATGGAGTAGAGAGCGTCGTTCGTAATGAGCCAGGCTGTCTCCTTGTTGGCAACAGCAGCGAGTGCTTCTGATTCCGCCAGAGGATTGCCCACGCCTTCTGCTAAATCCATCGGTAAAGAGACAGGAGACCCATCCTTCAAAGAAAACGCCGTCAAAGAGCCTCGCTCACTGAACCCTGCATTGCCGGAAATATATTGGTCATTCGTTGCCAGGATCAGTTTGTCACCCCATCGGGCCGACATCCGGGGGACGTATTCGCGCAGGAGGGTATATCCTTTCTGCATCTGGCCTTGCAGTCGGAATTGATCGATAAATTGAAGAACGAACGGCCCAATGACAGCAAACACCGCAAAAGCAATCATGCAGCCAATGTGCATACTGCGGGCCTCTGCCGACTTGTATCCGAGAGGTGGGATGGATCCGGGAACATCAAAATTGGCGTCAGTTAATTCCGTTTTATCGGCCATCTGATTAGGACTTTCTCTCTTGATAAGCTTTGGCATCACCACGGATCTTCAGCAGAATGCAGTTCCCCGCTGCTCACATCAAGGGATTGTCCTATAAACTCATGGTGACTCTCACAAAAACAGGCTCACAGGAAAATCATGGGTTACGCGAGTTTGCAGGCATGTGTCAGAGATCTGGAAACGCACGGCATGCTGCGTCGCATCGACGCACCGATTGATCCCTGTCTGGAAATGGCGGAAATCCAGCGACGGGTTTATCAGGCCCAGGGGCCAGCCCTGCTTTTCGCTAACCCCGTGGGATGCCGGTTTCCCATGTTGGCCAATCTCTTTGGGACGAAAGAACGAACCCACTTTCTGTTTCGTAAAGAGTTGCAGGCTGTCCGGCATCTGGTGGAACTGAAAATCGACCCAAATCAACTCGCCCGTAAGCCGTGGCGATACTGGGACGTTCCGTTTTCGCTCTGGAAGATGTGGGTTCGGCGGGTTTCCAGTGGCCCCGTGATGGCCTGCGAGACAACCCTCAACCAGTTGCCGCCACTCAAAAGCTGGCCCATGGATGGTGGCCCGTTTATTACTTTGCCTCAGGTTTATAGTGAAGATCCACATCAACCGGGCTTTGCACGATCCAACCTGGGGATGTATCGCGTTCAACTGAGCGGGAATGATTATCTTGCGAACCGTGAAGTGGGCCTGCACTATCAGATTCATCGGACGATTGGCGTCCATCATGCTCATGCCATTGAACGTGGCGAACGACTCAAGGTGAACATTTTTGTGGGCGGGCCGCCCGCCATGACATTGGCCGCTGTCATGCCTCTCCCTGAAGGTCTTTCCGAACTGCTCTTTGGTGCCGCCCTGGGAGGCCGGCCCATTCGCATGGTCTCCCGGAAAGGCCAGCTACCTTTCTGGGTCGATGCCGATTTTGTCATCACGGGTTCGATCGATTCACAGCAAACCAAGCAGGAAGGCCCGTTCGGTGATCATCTGGGGTACTACAGTCTGCCCCACGCGTTTCCTGTTTTGCGCGTTGAGAAAGTTTATCATCGGCGGGATGCCATCTGGCCGTTCACCGTCGTAGGCAGACCACCTCAGGAAGATACTTCCTTTGGCGAAATCATCCATGAAATCACTGGCCCCATCATTCCCACTGTGATTCCAGGGGTGAAGGCGGTGCATGCGGTGGATGCGGCGGGCGTGCACCCTTTGCTGCTGGCGATCGGGAGCGAACGTTATGTTCCTTATGCCAGCCGCCGCAAGCCGCAGGAACTTCTAACGCAATCCAATGCCATTCTTGGCCAGGGACAGCTTTCACTGGCCAAATATCTGTTAATTGCTTCGGGTGAAGATGATCCGTCGCTCGACATTCATCACATTGAGGCTTTTTTCGGCCATTGTCTCCAGCGGGTCGACTGGACGCGCGATCTCCATTTCCAGACGAGAACCACCATCGACACGCTCGACTATTCGGGGGAGGGATTGAATGAAGGTTCTAAAGTGGTCATTGCTGCGGCGGGGCCTGTGTGCCGAACGCTTCCCGTCGAGTTGCCGGGAGAACTGAATCTGCCAGTGGGCTTCAAAAACCCACGTCTCTGCATGCCGGGAGTGCTGGCTGTTGAAGGCCCGAATTTTGCCTCGCCTGACAATGCCATCCGCCAGTTCTGTGAGTCATATCGACTGGATGCCGCCATCAATGCCTTCCCGCTGATCATTGTGCTGGACGACAGCGAATTTGCGGCACAAAGACTCAACAACTGGCTATGGATCACCTTCACTCGCTCAAATCCCGCCGCTGATATTGATGGCATCGGAGCTTTTACTGAAGCGAAGCACTGGGGATGCCGGGGGAGCCTGGTTATCGACGCGCGGATCAAACCGCATCATGCACCGCCGCTCGTGGAGGATCCTCAGGTGTCGGCTCGAATCGACACCCTTTCGATCAAAGGTGGGCCACTGGCGGGATTGTGGTAAAATCCTTCGCAGAAGATCCTGTCAACTCGATAGACCCAAGACCCAGTCGACCCTGTGCGGCCATTTCAAGAAAACACAGAAAACCCTCCTGCACCTGCCTGGGTGAATGGTTTCCGGAACTGGCCCATGATTTCCACCAAATCCCATCGAGAACGGCATTGGCCGCGGTCAATCGCGCGGGCATTCCGCGTTTCTTGCCACTTTTCTTGTCATGGAATCTGGTGTTGGGCAGTTACAGGTTTTGTCGCGGCTTCATTCGCTTTGAATGACATTCCAGCCACGGCTTGTGAGATTCCCAAAAGCGATCAACAGCAGCCTTCTTCCAGAAATCAAACGCGCCAGCTCATTGGCGACATTCAGCGTGCCATCGACACTTTGAATTATGAGCAACGCCCTGATGCCAAATTGCTGGCCGGGCTGATTGAACTCATCGAGGATGCGAACGTTGAACCGCATGTTCGCCGTCGCGCTGCTCTCACGCTGGGCCGACTGGGACGCTGGGCACCGGAAGGGGTGGCCCCCTTGAGGAAATTATTGAAGGAGTCCCTCGCTGAGCAGTCTTTCAATGATCAGACATTGAATGATCAGGCGTTATGGGTTTTGCCAGCTCTTGGGCTGTATGGCCCGCCAGCATATCCTGCCGCTGAAGAAATTGCCGCCTTGGCACTGAATTCCCAACGCCCCGAAAATCTGCAACTGGCGGCGATTGGCGCACTGGTTCAAATGGGGGTCACGACTCCTGGAATCAAGACGCTGCGCACGTTGCTCAGTCATGCTCAGCAATCTGTCACGAATCGGCTGGCGGCTTTGGAAGGAGTGATCGCCTGGCGCGAGAAAGCCGAGGTTCTGCTGCCGCAAGTGTTGCGTCAACTGGACGACTCCCGTGTTGAGATTCGTCTGGCTGCCGTGATGGCGTTAGGAACTTTGGGGCCACGTGCCGAACTTGCCGAGGACGCATTGGCCGAACACTTTCTCAATGACCCTTCCAGGGAAGTCCGTTCTGCGGCCATGATGGCGATGGGAAGCATTCGTCGAACTCCTCCCGACTGGTTGCTGGAAGTCTATGACCAGACTGTTATTGATCGTCAGGAGCATTCAGCCTCTGGGAAAACGTTGAGAGCAGAGTCATTGAACCAGGGGCGTCCTAGTGGCTTGGCACTTCAACACACAGCTATCGAGCCGAAGCTGGTCGAGACACAAATAGAAATCATTCGCGGCTTGCGACATTTCCCGCTCCTGTCGCTCCCGCCTGTCTCATCAGTGAATAGCGTGCAAGCGTTGCAACATGCCTGGAAAAAACGTCTGGAAGAAGGACTCTCAGACCCGGAAATTCCCGTGATGCTGGCCAGTGCGGAAGTCATGCTGGGTTGGAAGCAGGACTCTTCTGATCACTTGTGGGAGCCGGCTCTCCGTCGTGGCTTGCTCAGTTCTGCGGGAGTGGATCGCCACATGGCTGTCCAGCTGTTTCGCAGCTATCCCATCGACTCCCGCCATGCTGTCTGGCTGGAGCAACTGCTGGAACAATCGCGCCCCGGTTCCTCACAACGTTCAGAATCCGATGACGCCTCGCGATTGACCCGTGTTCAACGCAGCGCCGTGACGGCGGCCCTGCGCACCATTCGGGATCGAGAACCACGGACAGTACCGAGCCGATAGCCGATGAGAGTGGCTTCAGGATATACAATGCTCGGAGTGGCTGATGCTGATAACCAACAGTGCCGATAAAAAACAGACGGGAAAAATTCCGTTGGGAGTCTGCCATGCCCACTCCTGTTAAAGGATCAGCCGCTGCTTTTTGGAAGCCTGCCACGAGGTTTCACCCCGGCAACTTTTGTGTGGAGCGGGCCACGACTCCTGAAGAAATCGCGCAGGCGGCCGAGATCCTCTTTTCTGGCGATCAGATCGCCCAGACCGAGGCCCTGGTCGCTGGTGAGCGATCCTGCTGGCTGGTCATCAATTCAGCCAACCATCTCTCCGCCCCGGAAAATTCACCGCTCGGTGCGGCGTTAGTGATGAGTGGGGATGACCAGACGTGTCTTGTCTGGCCCCCTTGTTTTCCTCCTCAAACAAATGAGGGGTTCTCTGACGATCAGAGCATTCAAATGCAGGCTCACCTGCTGATGGCCATTGAAGACTGTCTTCAGTCCATGCTGCCAGAGAGACCGCTTTATGCGCAAGCGATCTGTGCTCCTGAAGAATGGGATCGCTGGAGCCAACTGGCGACGATTGGGTTTCAACACGTTGGTCAGCTGGATTTCATGGGGAAAAAACTAGAGCCAGCCCAGCCCTCTGTTCAGTTAAAGTCATTGAATCCTGATAATTCGCCCCAAGTCTCATTATTGAATCCGCTCTCCTTATCGGCTCCATCCCATCGAGAAGAACCCGCAGAGAGAACGGCCTGGGATGTTCGCTGGTTCAGCGAAGAGAGAGAGCTTCTATCGCCAGATTTCATGGCCCAGGTCATCGACGCCACCCTGGTGGGAAGTCTGGATCTTCCCTGCCTGGAGGGGGTAAGAAACGGTGCCCAGATTCTTGCAGGACAGAGGCAACTTCCCCGCTTCAGTCACCAGTTGTCATGTGTAGCCTTTATGAAGACGGAACCTGTGGCGGTGGCGCTCATTTGTGCCGATGAGTCCCGTTCGACGCTGGAAGTGGCTTACCTGGGGGTGGTGGCCGGGCAACGTGGCCACAATTATGGGCAGCGCTTGTTAGAAACCATTGAAGAACGGGCCGCCTCAGGAGGACTGCAATGGGCGGTGCTGGCGGTCGACAGCGCAAACGATTTTGCTAAAAGCCTTTATGTCCGATTGTCCTACGTGTCGCTCTTCCCGCGAGAGATTTTCCTCTGGCGACCAACAGCCTCTAAAGGAAGTAATTGACACCTTTTGAACATCAGCCGAAGAGGATGTTGATGGCAATTCTGGCAACGTTGTCATCGCGAAACATGAGTTTTCCTGTGGAAAGCGGACTGTTCCACACGAGGCCGCCAGATGCCAATTTTTTATGAACCCTTTGGGTTTGACTCCCCACCAACGGGGGGTAGCATCGCACCTGCAATGAGACTCGCAGGTCTGACCAATCCCTCCCCCAAGAGAGAACTGGTGAGGCTGACAAGGTCATCCTTTGAGGGCCTGCATTGATGCAGACCAACAGAGCTTTCCGGGCAGGTTTCTTGAGACGTTCTCTGGAATTCTTTTCATGATTCTTCAGCCAGACAGGAAATACCCTGCGATAGCCAGAAGAATGTTGAAACGAATTCCTTCACCATCAAGATCTTTCCCACAACGAGTCTCCTTGAATCGTTAAACATCTGACGATTTCAACGATCCACAATCCACAGCGGCCTGCTCCTTCCCCCAATCCATGCGTTGACACCCTCTGAAGCCCATAAGCACTTCTTATTGGCCAGGCTGTTTGTCCGCGCATTGATAACGGGATGTGGCATGGGAGGGTGTGCACG